>CAVVAR010000014.1:0-102751 GCA_963746315.1 uncultured Alphaproteobacteria bacterium | reverse complement strand
AGCGAAGAGCGGCGATTGCGGGTCCCTGCCGGAATCGCCGGTCTTCGCTGGATCGAAGCGATCGCGTTTAAACTTACCACTGCTCCAGCGCACCAGATGCCCCCTTGAAGTGATGTCGACAGGGAAGCGCTCACCGGGCTGCCCCTTGCAGTTTACCAGTGGTCGCTCCGCATCGCCGGCTGAAACCCAAGCACATCAGGTCAGATGGACTTTTGAGCCATTGCACGCCCTTTGACCCTTGCAGCGCGAAGCTTGGCAGTGCGAGGCTTAGTGGCAGCAAGCTTCTTATCAACAGCGCGCTTTTCGAGTTGCACCTGCTTGGACGTCTCGCTTGGCTTGGCTCGGCGCGCCGATAGTTTGGACGGCGTGGCTGCGGGCCTCGTATTCTTCTGCACCGCCTCTACGCTTCCTCCAGGAAGGGTATCCTCGCCGATGCTGCTTGCTGACCATTGGGCCAGACGCTCGGCGCTCATACGGGCGAGGAACGGATTGGCCTTCACCACGGCCCTTCCGAGGATGTTGGCGACTGGCGCCTCATCTCTGGCTTTCAGAACCTGCAGAGCAGCAGTTGTACCCAGCAGATACGCTAGGCGCAGATTGCCGTAGCCGGCCCGCTCCCCGTTCTCCATCAGCATTTCCGCACTATCGCGAACGTAGACGCGAGCGACGCGCCTCGCGAACAGCCGCTCCGTTCTCAAACGCAGAATGTCGGCCCTCCCAAGCATCCTCGTTTCCTCCGCGAACTCTCGTTCGACAAGATCGAGAAACGTGCTCTCGATGAACTGGAACGGCCCTAGGGCCGTCGAGCGCGGATTCTTCGCCGTGTCGATGCCAGCTGACTCGGCTTGCATCAGGCGATCGAGGAAGCGGTCGAGGTTTGCTTCGATAAGGGTCGGATCGGCGGCCGTGGAGCGGATGTTCGATTCTGATTGCGCGGGCACCGCCTTAGCAAGCGCAGGCACAAATGCGGCCGACGATAGTGCCGCGAGAACGCATGCAGTGACCCACGCTGTGCAGACGGCACTCGGATATCGACGAACCAGATTGCTGGCAGACAGTTCATCTTTCATGATGGCCTTGATGCTGAAGCGACGGCCCCCCCGACGAGGGCCTATCGCAGGCTCAGCTCAGGACACAAGTGCCGCAAACTTCGCGCGGCAATAAAAAGTGGCACCAATAGGGTCACAACACGGCAGTAATGTGCGCACCCTTACTGAATGACGCGCACCGAGCATTCCCTGATGCGGTTCAAAAAGGCGCATCACGAGCACCTATCCTGGAGCTTATCGTTCTCGGTTTATCGGTCTGCGGGGAAAGCTCTCAGGCTTTCGAGCGAGCGCGATCTTCTGCCACATGCCCGCTGCATCCTCTCTCGGCCTCGACGCACACGATCGTGTCCTGATCGACCGATCGATGAGAGGCCCCTGGAACGCAATGAATTGCGCGCGCGTTCATGAACGATCTAAATCGAGCGTCGGTTCTCATGGAGCATAACGCCAAGCCCGCCAAAACTGAGCACAGCAAACAAGCGTCGAGCCGCACCGCAACGAGCCTCGCAGCTCTCTGGCGCGCTATGTGCAGTGACGCCGCAGATTTCTACCGTGCGTGGAGCGGCAACTTCTCGCAAAACTTTCGAGAGAGAGCGACGCGAGGCGCTGGGATCCGGCGAGCACGAGGAGCGATCGGGAGGACGCTCAAGAGCGTTGCCAAGTTGGTCTCCCCCGGGTTGCGCGCGGCACGGCTGGCGTTCACTGCGGCCGGCATTGCGGTGTTGGCCCTGGCCGGCGGCATGCTCTTCGTCCTCTTTGAATTGCCTTTCGAACGTCGATTGCTCGAGGTCGAGCAATCCACACTCGTTCTGACCGCAGCTGACGGCTCTCCCTCCGGTCGGGTCGGGCCCTGGATCGAGAACCCAGTCAAGCTCGAGCAATTTCCTAGCCAACTGGTATCGGCCGTACTCAGCATCGAGGACCGGCGCTTCTACCAACACTTCGGCCTCGATCCCATCGGAATTGTTCGGGCTGCGCGCCAGAACGCAAACGCCGGCAACGTCGTAGCCGGTGGAAGCACGATCACGCAGCAGCTAGTGAAAACTCTCATCGTAGGCAGCGAGCGCACTCTGGCCCGCAAGCTCCGCGAGGCTATGGCTGCGATCTGGCTTGAATTGCGCCTGGGCAAGGACGAGATCCTCACGCGGTATCTCAACAGCATCTACATGGGCGCAGGCGCCTATGGCATGCCGGCGGCCGCGCACATCTATTTCGACAAACCTATCGACCGTCTGACACTTGCCGAGAGCGCAATTCTGGCGGGGATCATCAAGTCGCCCTCACTGGACAACCCGATCAGAAACTCCGCGGGCGCCCATGCGCGTGCTTCAGTCGTGCTGGATGCCATGGTGGCAACGGGCACCATTGATGCCGAGACGGCGCGTCAAGCCAAGACTGAGCCTGTCGACGTCCAGCCGGACCGCCGCCAGGCCCTATCAGGAGCTTGGTTCAACGACTGGATCGCTAGGCACCGATTTCCCGAGGTCGCAGGCCGCTCTGCCCGGGCCATGCAGGTCGAGACGACGCTCGAGCCCGGCTTGCAGGCCCTTGCTCAGCGCGTCGTCCGCAGACATCTCGATACGGAGGGCAAGCGCCGGAATGCAGAGCAGGCGGCGATGATCGTGATGCGGCCCAACGGCGCCGTCGTCGCAATGGTCGGCGGACGGGACTATGCCGAGAGCAAGTTCAATCGTGCCGTAGATGCCCGCAGGCAGCCCGGTTCCGCATTCAAGATCTTTGTTTATCTAGCCTCGCTTCGCCAGGGATACAGTCTCGACAGCACGATCGATGCATCGCCCATCTCGATCGGCACGTGGAAGCCCAAGAACTACGGCGGAGCGAGGTATGGGCAGGTTAGCTTACGGCGTGCCTTCGCAAAATCGCTGAACACCGCCGCGGCGAGACTCTGCGAGAGATGTCGGTCTCGACAACGTGGTTGAGGCTGCGACCGACCTTGGCATTGTTTCGCCTCTCCCGAGATTTCCCAGCATGGCGCTCGGCACGGCAGAGGTAAGCTTACTAGAGATGACCGGCGCCTTAGCTTCGATCCGCGGAGGCTTAAGCTCGGTATCGCCCTGGGGCATTAGCGCTTTCGGTCCCGAAAATGGGGCGATGCGCGCGCTTCGGCCACCGAAAGCAGATCGGACGCTGCTGCACCAAGCGGAAATAACGGAACTCCTCCAGGAGGTCGTTACAGAAGGCACCGGCCGAGCCGCCTCGGCCATCGAGGGCGCTGCCGGGAAGACGGGAACAAGCCAGGATTACCGTGATGCGTGGTTCGTGGGCTTCACCCCGGACCTGATCGCTGGAGTTCTGGGTGGGTAAGGACGATCAAACCCCGATGAAAGGGGTGACCGGCGGCTCAATCCCCACTGCTATCTGGCGGGATTTCATGGCCGAAGCGGTGAAGCTGCACGCCGAGGACCGGACGACCGCGCTCGCAAGCACTCACCGCTTCCACGGAGCAGACAATTCGGATGCAGTCGACTTTGCGGCGATGTGTGATGTGGAGGCCTGCTCGACGGCCTATGGTTCCTTTCGCGCGTCGGACTGCACGTTTCAGCCCTACAGGGGACCTCGCCGCATCTGTACACGCGGGATGGCGCCTGGCTCGATCGCCCTTAATCACGAGGCGCCAGATGACCAGAGCCCCATGCCGATTGGCGCAGCTCCATCCTCGTGCAACGTCGAGGCTTGCTCGAATGCCTACCGCTCTTTCCGCGCTATCGATTGTACATATCAGCCCTACGGCGGAGGGGCGCGCAGCCTTTGCATCCGGTAAACGCTACGCGGGGCCGCAAACGAGGAACGAACAGGCCCCATCACCGACGAATAACCTACGTGTCGACTGTCGCGCTTCTACCACGCTCGTACCAACCCTTGCTCGCATTGACGAGTTTGACGAGCGAGAGCATCACCGGCACTTCAATCAGCACGCCCACGACGGTGGCGAGTGCGGCGCCCGACGAAAACCCGAACAGGCTGATGGCTGCCGCAACGGCCAGCTCGAAAAAATTGCTCGCTCCGATCAATGCCGAAGGCGCAGCGATGCAATGTGCTTCCCCGCTGAACCGGTTCAAGAGATAGGCGAATCCGAAGATGAAGTACGTCTGGATCGTGATTGGCACTGCGAGCATCAGAATGATGAGCGGTTGCCGAAGTATCTGCTCGCCCTGAAAACCAAACAGGAGCACGAGAGTCGCGAGCAACGCGATGATCGACAGAGGCTGGAGCTTGGAGAGCAGAGCGTCCAGAGCCGTCTTCCCTCCTCTTTCCAGGGTCCGCGACCGGATCACCTGCGCGATGATCACAGGCACGATGATGTAGAGAATGACCGAAAGGAACAGCGTGGCCCACGGCACCACGATCGCGGAAAGCCCGAGTAGAAGGCCGACGATTGGTGCGAATGCAAAGACCATGATGATGTCGTTGAGCGCGACCTGACTCAGCGTGAAATGCGGCTCTCCTTTGGTCAGATTAGACCAGACGAACACCATGGCCGTGCACGGCGCCGCACCGAGCAGGATCAGTCCGGCAATGTAGCTGTCGATCTGGTCCGCTGGCAAAAGCGGTCGAAACAACCAGCCAATGAACACCCACCCCAGCAGTGCCATCGTGAATGGCTTGACGAGCCAGTTGGCGATCAGCGTGACACTTATGCCGCGCCAATGCTGGGCGACACCCTGCAGCGCACCTAGGTCGATGCGGACCAGCATTGGGATGATCATGAGCCAGATCAACACAGCAACGGGCAGGTTCACCTTGGCGATCTCGGCAGCGCCGATGAACTGAAACAGGCTCGGCATCAACCACCCGAGGACAATGCCGAGGACGATGCAGAGGGCGACCCAGAGTGTGAGATAGCGCTCGAAGAGAGACAAGAGGGGCTCCATCGCCATCGCGTGGCCCCCTAAAGGCCAGCGAAATAGTATTTCGATAATTCTAGAAATACCATTGCTGCAAGTCAAGGCCCATGCTACGAGAGGCGCCATGAAACTCGATGACGCAGCAGCGCGCCTGGAAGCCCTCGGCAACCCGACCCGGTTGAGAGTTTATCGCACTCTCGTCAAAGCTGGCGACGGAGGACTGACGGTCGGAAAGCTCCAAACGAAACTCGACATCGCCGCCTCTACGCTTTCGCATCACCTGAAGACGATGTTGATCGTCGGACTGATTTCTCAGCAACGGCAAGCCACAACACTGATCTGCCGCGCGAACTACGACGTGATGCGCGACCTCGTCGGCTTCCTCGTCGAAGAGTGCTGCGCTGACGATATCTGCCCTCCTGCTGTCTTCAAGGTGAATGCTGCCTGAGCGTTTTTCCCGGAATGCCCACCGTTCCAGAAGGATCGCCACGAGATGACAACGCAATCCGAGACCGTCGCCATCATTGGGGCAGGGCCTGTCGGTCTTGCCGCCGCAGCTCATGCACTCGAGAGGGGTCTCGAGCCGATCGTTCTGGAGGCTGGACCGGAAGCAGGACACACCGTGCGCCAATGGCGCCATGTGCGGATGTTCTCGCCATGGGAGCACAACCTCGACCGGGCCTCAGAGCGCTTGCTGAGCGCAGCGGGATGGAATGCTCCGGACCCCAAGGCCTACCCGACAGGCGGCGACTTCTTGGCGCTTTATTTGGAGCCTCTTGCAACGCGCACGCCCCTGAAGGCCCGCATCAAGACATCGTCGCAGGTCACGGCGATCAGCCGTGTAGGATTTGACAAGCCCAAGACCAAGGGCCGCGACTCGGCACCGTTCGAAATCCGCTACCAGAACGGGAAAGGTCCGGAAAGGCTGACGGCTGATGCAGTCATCGATGCATCAGGCACGTGGCTCGCACCAAATCCCGCCGGGGCCAATGGCCTACCTGCGTTTGGAGAGCGTGAATTGGCAGGGCAGATCGCCTACGGGATGCCGGACGTGATGGTGGGTGAGAGGATGCGGTACGCCGGAAAGACCGTCGCCGTCCTTGGTGCAGGCCACTCGGCTATCGGAACGCTGATCGAGCTGGTGCGCCTCGCCGGCGAGGCGACGGGCACACGTGTCACCTGGCTGCTGCGTGGGGATCGACCCGATAAGGCCTTCGGCGGTGGCGCCAATGACAAGCTGGCAGCGCGTGGCGAGCTTGGCTCGACGTTCGCCGCTCTGGTGCGAGACGGCAAGATCCAGGTCGAGACGAGCTTCGGCGTCACTCATATCACCGCGACGGATGATGGGCTGCGCATCGCCGCCGGATCGGCATGTTGCGGTCGTCATGTCCTAGCCGACGAGTTGATCGTCGCTACAGGCTTCCGTCCCGATCTCTCCATGCTCTCGGAATTGCGGCTTGGCCTCGATGCTTCGCTCGACTGCCCCGCGGCATTGGGTCCACTGATCGATCCCAATGAGCACAGTTGCGGCACAGTTCGACCACATGGAGCGCGCGAGCTCTCCCATCCGGAGGCGGGTTTTTACATCGCGGGTATGAAGGCCTATGGACGTGCACCGACATTCTTGACCTTGACCGGCTACGAGCAGGTTCGCTCCATCGTTGCCGCGATCGCTGGTGACGAGGAAGCTGCCGCCCGCGTCGAGTTGGTGCTCCCCGAAACGGGCGTTTGCAACCGCTCTCCGGTGGAAGATGCTGAACGCTGCTGCGGCAATTCGGCGGCAATCGACACGTCAACCCACTGCGCCGCGGACGAGACGGCAAAGACCGACGGCGATACGGGATGCGATTTCGCGCCAACCGCCAAGGCGGCTCAATCGAAGGCTTCCGCCTGCTGCGGGTGAGATTTGCCGGTCTGTACGGTCTGGTAGCTGGTGGCCGCCGGGCTGGGCGCCCCGCAGACCCTCGCTTGGCTTCGATCTATGATCGCTTTGCTACTCTCGTTCTCCCTCCAGCGAGGGCCGCCGCCGCGTCTGGCTCAGGCGCGAACGGGCACCAAAGCCGCGAAAGCCGACAGTCTGAGTAGAAACTTTCATACCTCAGATTTAATCCCACGAATGCTTCATTGACTAGCGTCAATCGTGCGCACGCTTGAACTCGCTATTGCACGAAGTGAACTCTACCGCTGCTTTAATTGCATTACATGCCATGCTTCATACTGCTCCGCATATCATTGAAATTTCTGATTTATAAATTTTTGCATTGCACGGATATTCCACGCGATGCTCAGGGAACGTTTTCCGGCTTTCACGAGACCAGCATGCGACTGACCGAGATGTCAACTCTTTGCACCGATCACGAGGGTCGTGGTGTCCCCGTGAAACTGCAAATAGATCCCAACACAGACCGTGCGCGACAACCTCGCCACCACGCTCGGAAACTGATCCATCTTAGGTGCCCAACTACCCGCGACAAGCCTCCTCCATGATCATCCCGACAACCGCCAACGCGAACTCGCCAGGACAACAGTGCGGTCAACCTCGGGCTGCTGCAGCGCGTCGATGCATAACACCAAAACGTGAAGGCGGAGGCTGCGGCCACAGTGCTGTTAGAGACGCCACATCTCCAACAGGTGATGGCCGTCTTCAGCTAGCAGCTGGTCGAGGTGGGGCTGAGATGTCCCAGTCAGATATGTTCGTGCCACGCCGGGGCACGCACGGCGATTTCCCGTCCGACTGCTCCAGCAGGAGCCGCCGGCGAGCATGTTCTCGAGCCTCGATAGCGCATGCACGCCCCTCGGCGAGACACCGGAAAAGGCCAAGTTGGATAAACCGCAAACGTCCTACTTGCGCGTCACAACGCGGCGAGCAGACAGGTGAGCAGACCCAAGAACGTGTCCAAAGTCCAACGTGACGAAATCGACGCACGCTGCGACGACGCCCTTACCGACAAAGTGGTAGATCGATGCGGTTTACCAGACCTTGCCACGCAGTCGAACATCAACTAGTTTAATAGAATATGAAGATACAATGCTGTTTTGTAAGACCTTGTATTTAGAGGCGGGACGATCAAAGGAGCTGGTCGTATGAGTACGAAGGAGCTGGGGCCAAAGTGGCCTGAGACCGGACCGGATGCGACAGGAGCAACCGAATCGTATGGAGAGTTCGGGGTCGGACGCACAATCACCATAATTGAGTCACGCCAACTCTATCGCGAGTGTCTGGCTCTCGCGATTTAGTCCTCGACCGGAGGTCACGTCGACTGCCATTCGAGCCTCGAGGCGTGGCGGTGCGAAAAGGGCGAAGGCACAGCCTCATTGATGGTGCTGTCAGTTGTGGGCATCCCAGATGAAGACGTGTTGACCTCGCTCGAGAGTTCTGGCTCCGCTGGCAGCACGCATGCCCATCATGCTCGTTTCGGACAAGGAAGAACCCGATCTCATCGTGGCGTTCCTGGAACGGAACATCAGGGGTTTCATCTCGACGAACCTATCGATCTCGGTAATGCTGCGCGCCATCGATCTCGTATCCGCAGGTGGTGTTTTCGTGCCCGCGTCCTGTTTGATCAGAGCGCAACGCAGACCCGCCAACCCGGCTTCTCCGGCAGGACACGGAGTATTTACAGCGAGGCAGGCTGTGGTCGTCGAGGCGCTGCGTCGGGGCAAAGCGAACAAGATCATCGCCTACGAGCTGAACATGCGGGAGAGCACAGTGAAGGTCCACGTCCGCAACATCATGAGGAAACTGAAAGCCACAAACCGGACGGAAGTCGCATATCTCGCCAATCAACTGCTGACTGGCGTCGATTTGAAGGGCTTTAACAGTCGTTGACGACGACGATCAGGCATTAGATTGGTAAATGCCGAGGGGTCACGAAAATGATTGCAAAGCTGCTGACATTTGAAGTCCGCTTCGGCAAAATGCACCGCTTCTGCGCTGAATTGACCTTTGCGAGCTAGCAGCTTGGGTCCCTGATTGGTCCATGCACCATGGCTGCGATCCGAGGTTCGAACATCGACCTCGGAACGGCAGGCTCGTGCCGCACTGTCGAGGCTTGTCCGTGAACCGTGATGTGCTGGCTATCGATCTTTCCTGAGACGGCTCCGATCGTACCGATCGTACAGAAGCGGTGCAGCCCAAAGTCCGCAGAGGTAGGCAATGGACAAGATAACCAGCAGTCCGCCTTGCTCCAGGATCGTTGCGACGAAAGTTGCTCCTCGCGCCATGGAGGCTGCCGCCCCGGTGCCGGCGAGCACCAAGCCGCAAACCAGCAGCATAGGCACGCGAAAGCGAAGGCCGATGACAATGCCCGTGACTGCAGCGGCAAGGAACATCCAAAGCACTCGTCATTATCCTCCTCAGCCCAGCCAACCATTACATGATTCGTCTGGCAAGATCCGGCATCGAGTGCGAGTGAAGTTACGGGCCAGCTCACTTGGATGGGGACTGATGAAGTGACCCGGTGGGTGCTTGCCTTGCCAGGATGATGCGGTACACGTCCAGCAACTCATCGCACCACTGAGCCTCGGTGGGCGCAAGCGACGAAGCGACCTCGAAGGACCGCCTGCTCATTGCATCGATCAGCGCGTGATCTTCGCTTGCCCGCCGCAAGGCACCGGCAAACCCCACGACATCGGACGGCTCGACCGTAACGCCAATGCCAGCTTCCTCGATCTCACGCGCGGCCATCACATGGACGGAGACGGCGACCGGAATACCACTCTGCAGAGCCTCGAACACCGCCAGCCCGAATGTCTCGCGACACATCGAGGGCATGACCAGCATGCGAGCGTCCCGGCACAGCTCTTCTATCTCCGTCCGGCTGCGCCAGCCGCAGAACTCGATTTCCTGGTACCTTGCCTCGAGCTCTTTGCGTAAAGGCCCTTCGCCAACCATACGCAACCTGATGCCCGCAAGGCGTGACGCCTCGGCAAGACGCTCAACACCCTTGTCGGCATCGAGACGACCGACATACAGAAAAATCCGGTTGTTCCCGGCATTGACGCGAGTATCCCGCCAAGCCCTCACTGGGTTCCTGAGCGGTGTCATGCGATCGCGCGGAATGCCGCCTCGCTCGAGAAGCGGTATCATTCCGCTATGGACCGGCAACACCATGCCGACGCGAGATGCATCGAAGAGCGCCCCGACCATAACCTGACGTGTCGTCCGCCACATCTTCTGCGCGTAGCTCCGCCGGTCGCAATTCATCCCTACGCAGGCCCCGCTCATCGGACGTAACGAACAGGGGGTCCCGTTAGCATAATGAAAGAAGCCACCGTTCGGACACACGAGAAAATGATCGTGCGCGTGGACCGCCAGACGTGACGCGACCGGTTGCAGCGACCTGAACACTGAGGGCGATAGAAGCTTCGACCAGCCATGCAGGTGGTAGACCGTGCGCGGCGTATCGTGGCGCCCGATCCAGTCCGCAACAAAGGCGGCAGCCTTGCGGCTATAGACCCCCCGCATCGCCGCGTGCACGCGAGAGCCATCAAGGATGTGCGCGTTGCCGATCGCCGCAAAATCAATTGATCTGTGCTCCGGTCGAATCTCGCCAGCATCGTCGCCGGCAATGAACGTGACGACAATCCCACGCTTCGCCAGCGCGAGTGCGCTGGTCAAAGCGACGCTCGTCGCTCCGCCGCGAGGCGCCGAGATGTCGTTGATCACCACCACGCGATCGGGAAGGTCTGTGGCTTCAATTATCTTGTCCAACGAAGCTCTCTTCTTCGCATCTGAAAGGATGCCCATCGTGCCATCCTCTTCCGTCACATTGTCAGGATGCGGTCCGGTCTGAGGCGGCCAAGCATGAGATCGAAAATGGCGCGCCAATTTCCGTAGAGACGCCCGGTTCGGTCGACCCAGGGCTCGGGCCGTAAGCTGCGGACAAGATTTGCAGCAACATTTCGGCTCATCAGGAACGCCCCCTTCGTGAAGGAGCACGTGCCCTTTTTGATCAGATAGACGGGATTGGCGATCTGGGAATAACCCAATCTGTGGCCCGATTGCCTGCCCACCTTCACTCCCAAGTGAACACCGCGTAGGCGACAAGCCTTGACGATGCGCCCCAACGGCGCAAGCTGTCGGCTGAAGTCGACATCCTCCAGCCATGCATAAAGCGGTAAATTCTCGTCGAATGCTACACTGTGGCTACGGACCTGCTCGAGCCGCACAGCCATGTTGCATCCATACCCGTTGAACACTTCCTCGATCTCATACGGCAGCGCCGCCGCCTCCTGCGCAATGCGTGCCAGAACTGCATCTGCTTGCTCGAATGACATGCCCGGGCCCACCACGCCATCCGCGACGACGAGCCCGGTGACCATGACGATATCCGTATGCAGGAGAAGGATCTCTTCGAGTTCCGCGACATAGTCCGCCGAGGGAATGAAATCATCGTCCATGAACAGAACTGCATCGAAGCCGGCAAGCGCTGCGATGATTGCGTTCCGCTGATGTGAAGAGCCTCGCGGCCCTTCGATCATCGTGACCTGCGGGAACTCGGCTGCGATATCACCGGTATCGTGATTGCACGGAGTGCACACGACGATCGCATCGGGCGGCCTCGACTGCCGCGCGATCCGTCTCAGCGACTCGAGCAGAACGCCTTGGCGGGCCACCGTCGCAATTCCGATTGCGATTCGCATCGAATGCCGCTTCGCGCCGTTGACGCCTTGCACTTCAACAGCGGCTGATCCAATGCAAGTACCCATTCCATCAACTCCTGAAAAATTTCGCCATTGGCTCGCAGCATCGTGCTGCCATGGCGTCTCAGACTAGCCGCCTAGAGTCCGCTACCTTGTTGAGAACGACGCCAAGGACCGTCACTCCGTTCTGATAGAGTTCGGACCGCAATACCGAGAGGTCGTCAATACTCGTCACTCCGAATTCCGCGACAATAACGACCGCGTCCATCGCCGGAGCGATTCCGCGCAGCCCCAGCAAGTCGTCTCCAGTCGGAAGATCATAGAAGCACATGCGAAAACCATCGGTCATACTCTCGATCGCTTCTCGGTCGCGCTCGACACAGAGCCCGAGATTGCCTGGGAACGCGACCGGTGACGGCGCTCCGCCCCCGCCGACCGGCATTAGAAAGGGGCCCTGTGGCAACTCGACCGCGGCTGGCTTGTCGGTGCAGTGGGCACCGGACCTGAATTCCGCGAATCCGATTTTGGCGTCCGGCGCTAGCTCCCTGCTCAATCTTGGAGTTCGTTGATTGGCATCGACGAGCAGCGTCCTTGACCCGCTCGCTGCAGAGACCTGAGCAAGCTTCGCAGCCACGCTCGTCGCCCCGCAACCCGACGTCACACCCACGATCCCGATCTGCCTATCGCGGCCGTCCGACAGACTGGACAGACTGGCGTGCAAGCCTCTCGCCTGAAGCAGAACCGACGGATCAAAAACGTCGACCAGACGACCCGCTGGCCCAGCTGGACCGGATGGCCTTCGTCGCAGCCCCCTCGGGGAGAGCGCATCCTCAAAATCCAGCGCACCCAGAAGCCCCAACCCAAGTGCTTCCACCGCGTCATGCCGACGGATAACACGATCGAGTGAAATTCGGGCGAGGGCGACCCCTGCACCGAAAGCGAGCCCCAGCGCGATGGAGAACCCGAGAACCACGCCCCTCTTGGGTGACTTGGAGACGAAGGTCCTCGAGGCCGGGGAGACGACGTAGGAATCTGCTACGGGATAGGATATGCGCTGTTGCGCCTCCATCGATTTGAGCAAAAAATTCTCGTACATTTTAAGGTAGGTCGCAGCGATACTTTCCAGTTCGGCCTTTCGAACCACCGAGTTGCTCCTGGTGCCGGCACCGACCACCGCGAACCTCTCGACGGCCCGCTTTGCCTCGAAGGCCTGATTGCGCAACTCCGTGACCCGCTCTTCGAGCCAGACCACGCCCTTCTGCGCCTCCTGGTTCTTCTGCGAGATACTAATAGAGATGTAGGCGTCCACCAAGGCATTCGCGATCCGTGCAGCCTTCTCCGGCGAGCCCGCGGCATACGCGATCTCGATTGCCGAAGATAGTCCGACCCTTCGTGCCGAGACGTTCTTGAGGAACGTGGGCACCATCGCAGCAACGTCGCCCAAGACGGTATGATTACGAGAACCGGCAGTGCTTTCCGCATCGCCATCGGCGCCCACGACCGCCGCAGACACGCGTCTCAGCTTCCCATCCGGATTGAACTCAGCGTCATCCATCAGCTCCAGGTCGAAAATCACTTTCCGCGCAGTGAGCCCTGACTTGATGAGCTCCACCTGACTTTCTATGCGCGTCGTCATCTCCGAACTCGGCTCCAGCCAGCGGGTGGACTGGTCGAAACTCGGAATCGATTTCGGGTCGAACACAAGCCTGACCGATGCCGTATACATCGGCTTCGCCAGGGAAATATAGAGCACTGCCGCAGACACTGAGATGATCAGAGACGTTATGATAAACGGAGCCGCAAACTTCAGAAAGCGACCGACCGCCTCAAGCCCGATCGGCGCCTCGGCGAATGCCTGACTCTCATATGCTCTCGTCGTCAGCCGGTTTGCGTTACTGTCTGTCACTGTTTTATCGAACCCTAGCATTGCGGCATTTTGGCCCGCCGACAGTCTGACATGTTTACGCCCGTTGGTGGACGAAAACCGTGCTTGGACCGCGCATTGCTTCGCCGTCTCGAGTTGCGTTGTTTACGCCTATCGGCGCGCTCAACCGCACCGTGCCGCTCACCCATGCAGATGCGGCCAGCGCGGCGAACAAATGAAAGATGAGCCCCAGGTCGACACTCGATCCGGCGACGCTTGCTGGAACCATTACTGTAACGCAAGCCCACAGCGCCGATACGGCGACCGGATCCCGACGTGTTTCTCGCTTCTGTCGGGCCGTTGCCGCGATTGATGCGAAGAACAGACCGAACAGCATCGCACCTGGTAGGCCGACATTCGCCAGCAGGGCCACAATGTAGCTAGAGGTCCGCACGCTCCCGACGCCAGCGCCCAGCATGATCGTGTCGAAGAAGACCTTCATTCCCTGCGTATTCCAGCTCGTCCGCTCTACCGCCGACTGGCTGGTTGCCTTGTTGACCAGTGTCGAATCCACGAGATTGCTGATCGCGCTCCAGAAGGAGGGGATGAGCAGCAAAGCAAACAGTATCAATGAGACGCCGACTGGCAACAGGCAAACGATCATCGCCTCCGGCAACGTTGCCGTGCCCTTGAGAAGTCGAATGCCACAGCGCAGCAGCAGGATACCCAAGTAGAACCCCAGGCCCAGATAGGTAGAGGAAGAGGTCGATAGAACGAGCAGAACGAGCGATAGAAGTGCTAGCGGACCGCTCGTGCTGCGCCGGACCCCGCGAAGCCAAAACTCGGCGCACAGAACGAAGAAATAGGTTGTGATGCCGCCAAACGTACTGGCCTCAGTGAACGACCCGACGATCCTCTTGAACCCACCGATGCTGAGCTCAGCCAGGATCCCGTAGTTGGCGTTTCGAATGACGGACAGCAGCTCGGATGTCCCGGTTGCGTATGTCGCGACATCAAGGAACGCGAACATTATATTAGTGGCTGCCGCAGCGAGAGCCGCACCCAGCACCCATTGGCGCCCGCCCAGCATCATGTGCGCCATGACAGTCACAAACAATGCAAGGTCACCAAGCAGATAGACCGTTTGTGTGATGTGACTGTTACTCGGTGCGAGCGGCAACACCACAACACCCGTGCGACCGGATGCGCTGAACTGCGCGATGGTGAACACCTCCGTGCTACCCCAAAATACGCGCGGCAGGAATGTCGATGTGATCGCCCCGTAGACGACGAAGGCCGCCAGCCAGAAGCCCGGGCGAGGAAACGAGAGGCTGGCAAGTGCATTCCCGATGCCGCCACGCATGCGCAGAACTGCCAAGCAGTAGAACGGCAACAGTGCATGCGCCGGCATAATGTTGGCGCCGCCGAGTGCAGGTAGCTTGAATGCCGCCGCGGCGCCGAGTAACGATGCGCAAAACAATAGAACTATGCCGACATCCGGCCCCCTACGAAGGATGTAAATACCGGCGATCAGCGTGACGATTCCGATCAGCTCGATCGTCATGCCACCCACCGCGCCGTCACTTCAGCCCGCCGGCCGAGCGCAGCCACCAGCCTGCCGATACCATCCTCGGCCTCCTGAATGGCCCGCGCGTGCTGCCCCCGATCGAGGCCACGATCCAGCAGCCCAAGCATGCGATCCCGAACAACCGGCCCGCATGTCCGGTCGAGCTTGACCAAACTAGCCGACTGATCGATGGACTCGAGGAAGGCATCGAGTTTCTTGTCCCACCTGAGCCCGATCACCGGCTTCCCATATGCATATCCGACGATAACTGCGTGCAAGCGGTGCGCCACAACCCCATCAAACGAGCCGATCAACCTCGCGAGATCACCCGGCGTAGCTCTGCGCTGCGCGAATTGGACATACTCGCGAAGCAGATCGTTCTGCCCGAAAGTCGCGGCCACCTTAGCCTTGAACTCCTCGTCTTCCGCTGCGCCGTTCGTAAAGCAGACGACGTCACACCCAGCCATCGCCAAGCACCGGATAAGCTGCCGAAATGCCGTCAAAGTTTCCCCAGCTGACTCGACGGCACCTCGTCCACCATGATGGCTAAGGACGACCGGGTGAGCGATCCCCACTCCGATCAGGGGCCGCGCGCGGGCAGTCGGCGCCTCAATAGGCCAAAGCTTAGCCGCGAGAAGACCCGGGTCTGGGCACACACTCGCGTTACAACCTCTCTCCAGCATTGCCACGCGCGATTGCTCGTCCCGAACCGAGGCATGAACCAATCGGGGGGAAGACAGCAGCGGCGAAAACAGTTCCTGGCCCCTGCGCGACTTGATCGGCGCCACACCGACCGCATAGATGCCGACGTCGATCTTGCGCTCGCGACAAGCGGCGTAAGCGGCACCGATCTTGATCGGGAAATTGAGATCTCCGTCCTGGAACAGCTGTCCGCCTCCGATGATCGCAGCGTCGACGTCCACGAGCAAGGAGCGCCATCTGGGCAAGAGCTTTCGATACACGTGGAACCCGAGCAGAGCTTCCACCGCAGCGGTCCGCAGCCGTTCAGGAGTGTGATGCACGATCGAAAGGGCCAGTGTCCGAAGTTGCCCGTCAGTGGGCACCGTCCAGGCCTTTCGTCCCGCCAAGTCAATGGAGCAGACGTCCCAGCCCGTCCGCCGCCTGAGCTCCGCCTCTAGGCATTCGGCTATGACGCCGTCGCCCATATTGGCGCTGAACTTGACGTTGAAGATAACGACTTTCATGAGCGCCGCCGATGATTATCCTCTGATCCAACTGCCCGCCACTTTGCCGCCGGCGTCCGCTTCACCATTCACTTTCTGCGTCGGCTGCCCTGCGTCCCAAATAGCCCCGCCTCCCCTACGATCAGGAAGTCGGCTAGCCAACAGTCTGCCTCGCAACTTGCCGGGCTCCGGCGCCTCTTCCTCCAATCAACCAACTCCCGAGCCATTTCTGCACCCGCCTCTCGACCAATTGGAAGTTAGCCCATGCAATGCCGAATACGGCAACGCCCACCAAAACAACGCCAACCGCACCCATGAATGGGCCAGAAAACACCGGAAGCGCAAGGACCGTCAGCCCAACATTCTGATGCATGAGATATGTGCCGTAAGACGAGCGCCCCAAATGGACAAGCAGAGGGTGCTCCAACCACCTTAGGTGAGCGCTGCGCAGCGACAGGAAGTAGAACACCATCACGATCGAGATTTGGGCCAGCAGGAATTCGATTTTGAACCCAGCGCTCATATCCCTCATGTGCGAGAGACTGATGCCATTCGCAATGACGATATGCACAAGTGCAATCACAGCCAGCGCATGAATATCCCTCCCGCTACGTCCCGTGAAAACCCTGTAACTCACCAGTCCCAGGGAAAAATACGGGACGTAGGACTGAAACAGGAGCCCTTCAAGCATATCCAGCGCGCGCATACCCGTCGCTAGGCTAGCCAGCCCAACCGCAATGCACACGACCTCATACAATGCCCAGTTCCAGACTACATGACGCGGACTTAAGAAGTAAATGACCCCGATTACGATATAAAATCGCACCTCGACCCACAGAGACCAGTAGGCGCCATCGAGCCACTTCCAATCGCTGTTACCGACAAACTTCCCGACGTGCTCCGGCGGCAAGAAAAACAGGCTGATGACATACTCATACGCGCCGACCCTTAGATCGTGCGGGCCGCACAAACCCACAATCACGAATGTTAAAGTCCCAAACATAATGAGCGGAGGCCAGAGCCGTATCGCGCGTCGAACTAAAAATTCCTTGAGTGAAGACGTCCGTTCAAGCGTCATCAGGATTACGAACCCCGAGATCGCGAAGAAGAGCTGAACGCCGAGTCCCCCGACCGCTACGAATGGCAGATGCGCGTACCTGTCGCCGTAAGCAACCAAATCGAGGCCGGCCCCGGCTGACGTCCAGAAATAAAGGTAATGGAAGAGCACCACCGATACTACAGCGATGCATCGCAGTCCGTCCAGCATCGCAAGGCGCTCGTCGCTCCGTCCCTTTTCAAGCGTTTGCGTCTGGGCGCCCGCCATCATCTAGAACCCTTCTCCGGCAGAATGTTCAATGCACCGTCCCAGGACAAACAGGCACTAGTCGAATTGATCCGGTAGCTTCCAAACGCGAACGTAGTCAACATACATGAATGACGGGTTCGGCGTCTTGTCTATCGGCCACCCAGGACCCATTGCGAGATTCAACAGAACGAACATCGGCTGATGATGCCGTGGGGGAGTCGGCGTCCGCCACACTTCTTTCCGATTCAGATAGACCCGTATGAATTTCGCGTCGATTGCGGCCCCGAAAGTATTGTAGTCTCGGTAGAGGGAGCCCACGGGAACTGGCGTCTGCGCTCCTACAATCTGATGCTTACGTTTGTCTTTCCGATCCCATACCGCCACACCTGACGAGAATTGATGGGGCTTGTGGCCGTAGTGCTCCAGAATATCGATTTCAGATGTATGGGTCGTCCGGTCGATACCGATCAGCCAAAACGCCGGCCACAACCCAGGTCCTTCCGGAAGCTTTGCGCGCATCTCGAAATAGCCGAATTGCTGGGCGAATCCCTCCCAGTCCTTATTGTAGGACGCCAGCAGTCCGGAGAACCACCGTCCATCTTTGGACTTACGCGCTTCAATCCTCAGAATGCCGTCCTGCACTACGAATGGAAAATCCTTCGCAGGATTGGCGAACCGAGAGTCCCCGAAGTCACCACCCCACGGCGTATGTGCGATCCATCGAGTCCCCGGTCCCCAAGCCGACACGTCCAGTCTATCGAACTCATCAGACCACGTGAGCTGGAATTGCGTCGGATCAATGCTCTTGCCGTTGTTTTGTTCCTGGGCAGCCGCAGAGCCATGGATACAAGCAAACAGAAGACCACTGAGAAGAACGATGAACATTTGGAACTCCGGAGCTGCAAGCGCGGTCAAAAGTGCACCCGTACCGGAGACGAGCGCTGATGAGAGGTCTTCTGACCGGCAACGCACGACCCTTCCAGACTCGTTGTGCCATCCTGATCTGTCAGCGAGCAACCCGGCCTAAAGTGTCAGACTTATGCCTGGCGTCTACCGCAATTGCCCTACCCAGAAGATCGCCTATTTGAGTAGCGCGGATCCCGCCCGGCACAAGGCATTGTACCTTCACCTCGCTCTGCCTCCATCCCGGCTGGCGAAAGGGAGACGATCACTCAATGGGTACCGAAAGCGCATCCGCCCCGATTCTTGCGTCCTTCTCCCGCGTCTGGCTCCAGGTCGTTGCTGTTGCGCTTTTCCTGATTACGACCACCATCGTCTCTCCATCGGAGTTTGGGGAATTCGCCATCGCATCGGCGATCACGATGTTTGCTGCGGTGTTTGCGGGGCACGGGCACTATGAGTTCATACTGAAGGGCGACAACCACGACACGTTGCCATCGACGGTCATGTGCCTCAACCTCGCTAGCGCTGCCGCGCTAGCTGGCGTGCTGTGCGTAGCATCAACCAGCGTCGACAACTGGTTCGGAAGCCAGAATGTTGGTCGGCTCTTGATCTGGCTTGCACCGGTTTTGCTTGTGCAAGCAGTTTGCGCGGTTCTGGAGCCGATTCTGCTCCGACACGCCCGCCTAGCCTATGTATCGATGTCCGTGATCATAGCAGAATCGATAGCGCTCACCGCGGCGCTGGCGGCCCTGGCATATGGCGCCGGAATTTTCTCGCTCGTCATTCACAAGTGGTGCCGCGAAGCGTGCCACTTCCTGATCCTGGTCGGCGGCAAGCGGTGGCGACCCCGCCTTGCATTTGACTTCCGCGTCGCAATCGCAAGCTTCCGCTTCGCCAGCGGTATTATTTGCTCAAGAACTGGAACGACCGTCATACTCTATGGCGCCGAGCTGATCGTAGGGCTCATCCTAAGTCCGACCGCAGCAGGGCTGTACCGGCTCGCCAACAAGATCGTGAGCGCTGTCTCGGAGGTCGTTCTCTACGCCCTTCGGATGATGCTCTGGATACGCCTTCCAGCTGCACAGCACGATACCGCAGCGTTTTCGAGAGAGGTCGTCTCCGCCTACGAAACTGCTGGAGTCGCCTACTTTGCAGTGGTCCCTGGCATAGCAACCTTGTCCTGGATTGTCTTCCCTTCCTTCTTCTCTCCGGACTGGCATCCGGCAGTAGCCGCCATCGCCATACTAGCGGCCGCGCGCTTGATAGGTTTCCCCGCCTATGTGACGGAGCCGATTATGGCAATCCGCAACAGGACCGATCTGCTCTTCATGTTCAACACAGTGACCGGCTTGGTCAGTCTCGGCACGCTCTTCCTCATTGGCCGCTATGGACTCGCCTGGGCCGCCTGGTCGCAAGTTATCGCCGCAGTGGTCTGGGCAGGAATGGCCGTCAGAATCATCAGAAGACTAGACGCCGCTCCACTCGTCATCCTGCTGTCGCTACCGTTCAAACTCTCGCTCTGCGCTGGTGCCATGGTGCTATCGGGCCTAGCCCTCGAGCAGACCGGCGACTTAGCTAAGCTCAGTGTTTCGTTGCACCTCTTGGTCACGATTGCCGGCAGCGCGCTGGCATACATTGCAGCTGTCCTGCTGCTAGCCCGCGGAGCCGCGAGACATTACGTGAGGATTGCGATCGAGCTTTTTAACCACGTGGCCCGCAGAGCAAACTCCAGCACCACCTGACGCCCTTTCGTAGCTTCGGACGGCAATGCGCCGCCACCCCCTTTGCGAACGTCCGCTACCCAATCTGCTGGATCACCCGGAATACATACTGGACTACTTCGGAACAGGACCTCAGGATCAGCAAGAGACTCTTCTAAATGCTCCGGAGGTCCACAATGCAGGCAATGGTCGGACTGCCAGGCGTTCGTAGACTACTGCTTGTACTGGCGACGAATTTGATGTTTCTGCTGGCCTGCGCCTTGACGTTTCTGCTGGTTCTTTCAGCAATGGGCGATTCACCCGGCGGCTATTCTCAGATTGTCGCGCTGGCCGTAGCGCTCCTTTTGACCGGCATTGCAGTGGTCTCAATGGCCGTTGCAATCGATGCCTTGAACGAGCCCATCGAGTTGTTACTCAGTATCAATGCCAAGAAGCGGCTGGCTCGACTTGTGCTGCCATCTTTGATTTTGGCAGGAGCACTCTGCTTCGGAGACGTCTTGTTAGCAATCGGCCTCACTTGGTACGCAGCGCAAGACGCGCCTGTCGCATACTGGTCCGTCGTCACAATCGGCGGCGTTGCATTTCTGATACCGCTGCTCGCATTGACCTATTTTGCCGCTGGCGTACTGAAGCGGTACATCCTCATGCGACGAGGGGCGGCCAGAATGACGAGCTTACTCGATGGGGCGCACAATGAGCCGACCGCTTCCCTGCATCGTCTGCGAGCGTCCGTCGCGACGGAACTCGGCACAGCCACCACCAACGTCCGCCCAAATCCACAGGGGTTCAACTTGGGTGGCATCACGTCCCGCCCGTATCACGATCCGGTAGACTTCTCCTGGATGCGCGCCTTCGAGGACCAATACAAGGAGATTTTGGAGGAGGCTGAGACCGTTTTGAGGCTACATGCCTCCCGCGTTGACATTTACAAGTATCCTGGCCTCGACGGTCAACAATGGAAGGCTTTCAACTTCGTTTCGCGCCATAAGCCGAACGACGCAAACATGGCCCTCTGCCCGGTCACCACCGCCCTTCTAAAAGAGGTCCCAAGATACCCGATTTTTCGCGACGCCATGTTCTCCATCCTAGCACCGGGAGCCGAAATCGCCCGACATCGCGACGTTGCCAATATCTATTTGACAGCACATCTGGGACTTCTAACGCCTGAAGATAGCTTTCTCGAGGTGGCAGGCGGGAAACGTCCTTGGTCGGCCGGCAAATTCCAAGTCTTTGATTCCTCTTATGAACACCGGGCAGTGAACAGCAGCAGCCTGCCGCGTGTCGTACTGCTGATAGATTTTCTCCATCCCGAGATTAATGACGAGGAATGCAACTGGATCGAGCAGATGCGGCTGTGAGCCGGGCGAGGTACACCATCCAGATTTCTCGTTATTAAACTAGGTGGGGCCCATCGACGAGCCGCGCCACGGAGCAGTCTTTACCACCCTAAAGACCCAGCGCAACTGGGGAAGGCCCAAGCCAACGTCGATAATCGTGGTCGGACTTAAGCGGTAGAATCACGCGTTTAGCACCGCCTCGGGCGGAAACAAGCGCTGCCGACTCCCGTTGGCCTCGAGGACCAACGCGCTCGCCATGATCTCCACGTCCTTGCGACTCCGCGGGGCCCAGGGGAGCTCCTCGAGATCGGATCGGACCCTCGGTGTCCCGAGGAGATCGAGCACCACGGGAGCCCGACGGGCCAGGGCATCACGAATTTTGGGTGCATAACAGAACTTGAGAAACGCCATGCGCGCAGCCAGAAGATCAAGCTGAGACTGCGCCTCGACAAAATCGGACCATGCAGTGTCCGCAAGCTCCCGCTGATACCACTCCGCCGCCTCTCGCCAAGCGGACGGGCGCCAGCGCGACCATGGCTTCGTCGACGTATAATGCTCGATGTACGGCGTCAACTGACCGCCGAACATGAGATATAGCTCGTGCAGATTCCATCTCGGGTCCAGCGGCGTCCAGCGCCCCTCGAACGCGGCATTGAGGGCGTCCTGGTCTGGCGCCTCCTGACAGCGATCGGGGTGGTCGACAAGAAACTGCCGAGCGCGCTCGAGACCGCCGTCGGCAAGCGTTGCCGGCCAATCGAATACCATCACGCCAGATTGCAGGTACGGCGCATCCGATGACAGGAACAAGTCCTTTCGACGACGCCGGATGTTACCGGTAACGTAGTAGATGAAGTCGTGCACCGCGCCGACCGGCGCACCCAGCAATGGCGCAGATAGAAGTGGCCCGAGCGGGGCTTTGATGCGTGTGTCCGCATCAAAATAGACGAGCCGACCAACCTCACTGCCGAACAACTGGTCGAAGTAGAGACGGAGATAGGCGGCACGCGGCCAGCGGTTTCCCGCTGGTCGGATACGACTGATCACATCGGCAGGAACCAGGATTTCGACGGGGACCCGCCGCACTTCGAAGAAGCGCTCTGCTTCGCGAATATCTTCGGTAGAAACGTCACACAGGACGAGGCACAGTCTCGTACCGGCACGGTCCGTCAGATGGTCCCAAGTCGATTTGAGCTGACAGCAGGCTGCTGGCAGATACGTGCGATCTGATGCTGTGACGATTGCTATCGCGCTCATAGCGTCCTTCACCTGCCATAACGTAGTCGTGAAGCCTGGTCACTTCAGTGTGGACACCAGAAGGTGCCTTGAGAAGTCCTCCCTAAAGCTTACAGCACCGCGCCCCCTACGCCCTGCATGATACAAAAGAGGGGATTGGCGGCACGACGGACAGATCGCGATACTAGGGCCTACTTGCAAGCACAGAGAGCAGATAGGCGCAACGATGAGCCCGCGCGTAACCTTGGCGATGCCTGTCTTCAATGGAGCCCGATACATCCGCGCGTCCATCGAATCGATCCTGGCCCAGGATTTCCCCGACTTCGAGCTCATTGTCACCGACAACGCGTCGGACGACGCGACGCCTGAAATTTGCCGTGAGTACGAAGCCCTGGATAAACGGATCCGCTACGTCGCCAACGCCAAAAATCTTGGGGCCGCCCCGAACTACAATCGAGGCCTTGAACTCGCCCGAGGCGACTTCATGAAGTGGTGCGCGCACGACGACCTGATCAGCCCCAACTATATCCGTGCCTGCCTCCGCGCGCTCGAGGACGATCCCGGGGCATCTCTGGCCTATGGGCGAACCCAGTGCATCGACCCCGACGGCAACGAAATTGAGGGGCAGGATGCCGACCAGATGGCTTCCATTCTCGATCCAAACCCGGCGACACGGTTCATGACAGCCATCAGGCTGAGCGGTACTTGCTTTCCAATCTTCGGCCTGTTTCGCAAGTCTACGCTATCCCGCAGCACACGGCATCGGCTGTACTACGGCTCGGATCGCGCCTTGATTGCTGAAACTGCGCTGCTTGGCCGATGCCTGCTCGTGGAGGAGGCAGTGTTCTTCAATCGCGAGCATCCGACCCGCTCGATCCGAATGATCGACCTCGCCGCCCGCAGCCGATGGCAGAGTTCGACCGCTGGCAGAGCAGCGTCGATGGAGCACGTGAATCTGCTGCTCCACCTCGCCGAGATCGCCGTTCGCCATCCGGATGTGGCGCCGCCAATAGGAACTCTTCCACGCCTCGCATTGCACGCCCTCAAACCCAGACACATCGGTCGCATCTGCCTTGATCTGACACGGTACGTGTCGCCGGCGGCCGGTGAACAATTGCGTAGGCTGGTCATCGGAGCCCGGGAGCGCCCGCACGCTCCCATTGTCAAGCCGTAGACCCAGCGACTTCCGCACCCCGGACCATGATGGAGGCAGGACTATGAAGGTAGGCATACTTGCTGGCGGGTTTGGCTCGCGGCTTGCTGAAGAGACAGAGGTCCGTCCCAAGCCCATGGTGGAGATCGGCGGGATGCCGATCCTCTGGCACATAATGATGATCTACTCGAGCTACGGTTACCGCGATTTTGCAATCGGGCTGGGTTACAAGGGCGAGTACATCAAACGCTGGTTCAGCGACTATAGCGCACTCGGTGGCTCCATGTCGGTCAACACCGGCAGTGGCGTCGTCCGCCGCTACCGCCAAGACCTCCCGGACTGGAACGTGGACCTTATAGATACCGGGCTCCACACGATGACCGGCGGACGCATCAAGCGCCTAGCGCAATGGATGGGAAATGACACATTCGCCATGACATGGGGTGACGGAGTTGCCGACGTCGATCTCGACGCGACGCTTGCATTCCATCGCAAGCACGGCAAGCTCGCCACAATGACAGCAGTCCGCCCCCCAGCGCGCTATGGCCACATAGAGTTTGACGGCGATCAGGTCGTCGAGTTCTCCGAGAAGCCCCAGACCGGTGAAGGCTGGATAAACGGCGCCTTCTTCATTCTGGAGCCCGGCGTCTGCGACTATATCGGCGGCGACGATGTGATGTTCGAGCATGAGCCGCTTCGCCGCCTCGCCGCAGATGGTCAGCTGATGGCCTATCGGCACAACTCGTTCTGGCAATGCATGGACACACTGCGCGAGAAGCAAATCCTGCAGAACATGTGGGAAGGCGGCAAAGCCCCATGGAAGATCTGGGCATAGCGGAGAAACTCGATGAAAATCCTCGTTACCGGCCACCGCGGCTATATCGGGTCCGTCCTCACCCCCATGCTACTCGAACGCGATCATGATGTGGTTGGTGTCGACAGCGACTTGTTCCGCGCCTGCACGTTCTCCGGCGAATTGACCGAGATTCCGAGCCACACATCGGACGTACGCGACCTCACTTGGCATGACCTCGCCCAGGAGACCCTTCGCGGCGTCGATGCGATAATCCATCTGGCAGGTCTCTCCAACGACCCGCTCGGGGATTATCGGCCGGAGCTGACCAACGAGATCAACTTTGAGGCGTCTGTGAATCTTGCGCGTCTGGCTAAGCGTGCCGGCGTTCCGAGATTTTTGTTTGCCTCGTCCTGCAGCAACTACGGTTCCGCCGGCGACAGTTTTTTGGGCGAAAACTCGACATTCAATCCAGTGACGCCTTACGGCACCTCCAAAGTCAGCGTCGAGCAGGCCGTCGCCCCCATGGCGGATGATACGTTCAGCCCAACGTTCCTCCGCGCATCGACCGCTTACGGGTTGTCGCCACGCATTCGTTTCGATCTGGTCGTAAACAATCTGACCGCCTGGGCCTTCACCACTGGAGAGGTGCACCTCAAGAGCGATGGCTCTCCCTGGCGACCGATTGTGCACGTCGAGGACATCGCACGCGCCTACATCGCCATAGTCGAGGCCGACCGAGATCTGGTTCACAACGAGGCGTTCAATGTCGGCCAGACCAGTGAGAACTATCAAGTGCGCGAGATAGCCGAGCTCGTGCGCGACGTTGTGCCCGGGAGCCGTCTCGGGTTCAGCTCATCCGCGCAGCCCGACAAGCGCAACTACCGCGTGGACTGTAACTATATCGCCCGCAAGCTGCATGCGTTCAAGCCGCAGTGGACGTGTCGAAGAGGCATCGAGCAGCTCTATGACGCCTACTCGTCCGTCGGCCTGACACTCGACGAGTTCGAGGGCGAGAAATTCATGCGCATTGCACATATCAAAAAGCTCATACGCGAAGGAGAGCTCGACCAAAGCCTGCGTCGTGTGAAGCTCGTCGAGGCTGCCTGAGGTCATCTGGAGATTGCCATGAACGACACCGTCGCCATCGAGCGCCCGGTATCCCACCCTATTTCCGGATGCCGCTCTTGTGGTGGGGAGCGGCTCGATACGTTTCTCGACCTCGGCACGACACCGTTGGCCGACCGTCTGGTGCCCCCACGCGCATTCGATCTGCCGGAACTGCGTGCGCCACTTAGGGTAGCCATTTGCGCGGACTGTAGCCTCGTGCAGATCACCGAGACGGTGGAGCCCGAGATCCTCTTCGCCGACGACTACTGCTATTTCTCGTCGTTCTCGCAGACACTGCTCGATCATTCGCGCGCCAACGTCATGGACCTCATCGCACGGCGCCACCTAGGTCCCGACAGCCTCGTAGTCGAGTTGGCCAGTAACGACGGTTACCTGCTCAAGACGTATGTAGAGCAAAACATCCCAGTCCTCGGTATCGACCCTGCCGACGGCCCTGCCGAAGCTGCACGCCGAATCGGCGTACCGACAATGAATGCGTTCTTCACGCTCGACTTGGCACGCTCTCTCGCAGCCGAGGGCCGCCTCGCCGACGTCGTGCATGCCAATAACGTTCTCGCGCATGTGGCGGACACGAATGGCTTCGTCGCGGGCATACGAACAATCCTCAAGGAGGATGGCGTTGCCTGCCTCGAAGCTCCCTACGTGAAGCCGTTGATCGACCATGTCGAGTTCGACACGATCTACCATCAGCACCTATGCTACTTCTCTGTCACAGCACTCGACATCCTGTTCCGGCGCCACGGTCTGTACCTCAACGAAATTAAGCACCTCGATATCCATGGTGGCTCCTTGCGGCTCTATGTCGAGCGCCGAGAGCGCGTTGGCGCCAGCGTTAAGGAGCAGAAAGCTCTGGAGATCGAGCTCGGCCTCAATTCGCTTTCCTACTTTCAAAGCTTCTCCCAGTCCGTTTCGCGGCTGCGCACCGACCTTCTGGATCTCTTGCACAGCTTAAAGGCGCAAGGAAAAACGATCGCAGCGTATGGAGCTGCAGCGAAGGGCACGACGCTGCTAAACTACGCTGGCATCGACACCTCCATTCTTGACTTCGTCGTCGACCGCAACGTCCACAAGCTTGGCAAGCGCATGCCCGGCTGCAAACTTCCGATTCTCCCCACCGAGGCGCTCCTCGAGCGGCGTCCCGACTACGTCCTACTGCTAGCCTGGAATTTCGCCGACGAGATACTTGCGCAACAGCAGGCCTATCGCGATATCGGAGGTCGCTTTATCAGCCCCGTGCCCGTGCCGCGCATCCTCTAGCCTCGACAGGAGTGCCCCGTGCAAAAGTCTCTCCAAGATGGCGCGACTTGTGCCGCAACAGATACGAGGCGTCCACTTGCGTTAGCCAGTTGTCCGTCGTGCGGCCGTGGCCCGATGCGCAGCTTTTACGAGTCCCGCGATGTGCCGGCGAATAGCTGCATTCTTTTCAAGAGCGAACACGAGGCCCTTCATTGCCCGACGAGCGACATCGAACTGCGTGTGTGCTCCGACTGCGGTTTCATCTTCAACACAGCCTTCAGCCAAGAGCGCACCGAGTATTCGTTTCGGTACGAGGAGACTCAAGGGTTCTCGAGCGTTTTCAATGCGTTTCATAGGGCGATGGCACAACAACTCATTGATCGTTACGACCTCCATGAAAAGGACATTCTAGAGGTCGGCTGCGGGAAGGGCGAGTTCCTTGTGCTCCTTGCTGAGCTCGGAGCAAACCGATGCGTTGGAATTGACCCCGGCGTCAACGCGGGCCGCCTGCCACGGCCAGCCCAAGGCAGTGTCAGCTGTATTTCCGATTTCTATTCGGAGAAGTTCTCTGATCACAAGGTCGATTTCCTTGCATGCAAGATGACGCTCGAGCATATTCCAGATCCCGCACCTTTTGTTTCGACAATCAGACGTGGACTCGGACACCAGAGCGATGCTGTTGTGTTCTTCCAGGTCCCTGAGTCGCTGCGGATCCTGCGCGAGTGCTCATTCGAGGACATCTACCATGAGCATTGCTCCTATTTCACTGCCGGCTCGCTCGCGCGATTGTTCCGACGCAGTGGCTTCGACATAGTCAAGCTCGACACGGAGTATGCCAATCAATACCTGACGATCGAGGCCAAGCCGGCACCAACCGGCGCGAAGAATCGGCCTCCGCTGGAAATTGAGGAAGATCTTCACGAGGTCCTGGCCCTGGTAGGGACCTTCCCGGAGCGAATGAGCCGCAAACTCGCGAAATGGCGCAAGCTGCTAGGTCAAGCGCGGGAAGCCGGGCAAACAATCGCCTTATGGGGCTCAGGCTCAAAGGCTGTGACCTTCCTCAAGACCTTAGATCCAGATCGGTATATTCGCCACGTTACTGACATAAACCCACACCGCCACGATCACTACATGCCGCTCAGCGGCCAGCGGATCATTTCACCACCGGCCCTGGTAGGGGTACAGCCCGATCTGGTAATCGCAATGAACGAAATTTATGCAGACGAGATCAGGGGGAATCTGGCCCAACTCGGTCTTGCTCCCGAGCTCAGGTGTCTTTGACGTGATCGCCATCGTCGACGCGGGCAAATCCAATCATGTCAGCCGCAGCCCCGGGGCGCCGCAGGCAGGGGGCGACGCCATATCCGACGCGATCGTCGCGTTGACTCCCTTCGATAGCTTTAAGTCTCGCGCCTGGGACAGCGTCGCACCCGACCGACGCACGCCGATGCAGCAACACATCTGGGCGCGGGCGGCAGTCGAGACACTGAGCCCAGGCAAGCCCGTGGACGTCGTGTCAGTGGGTTCAATTTCGGAGCCGGCAGCTCTGGCTCCACTTAGCCAGCAAGCCATTCTCCAACTCGGTCGCCGCAGGCTCCTTGGCTCCGAGGAGCTTGGCGAGCCAGTGGAGGTGGTTTACCGAGATCAGGCTGCGCTGAAATGCTTGGCGCGCGGACTTGTTGCAACACGACTGCCTCTATCTTTCGGACATTATTTGGCAGATACGCCGTTAATCAAGGAGCTTAAGCTCGCTTATGGCCGCCGCGGGCTCGTCGTCGTGAGACCCCTCCCACAGCGGGCCTCACCCTGGATAAGCCTGGATGCGAGCTGGATCTCGCCGGAAGCTCACTTCAGTGCACGTCGACGCTCGGATTTCCGCCGCATGAGGAGGTCCGCCGAAAAACTGGGACAGGTCACCACAGATATAATTGTGCCAGAACCAAATGCGCTGCCGGCCCTCCTGGAAGAGGCCATGACGATAGAGGAGCGCGGATGGAAAGGTCGCGCAGGAACCGCTCTGGCTTACGACGAGCGTCAGAGGCGCTTCTATGAGCGTTATGCGGCCCTCGCCTGCGAAGCAGGCATACTCCGCCTTTGCTTCTTGCGCATTGATGGTCGCGCAGCAGCTATGCAATTGGCGGTCGAGACCGAAGGGCGGTTTTGGCTCTTGAAGATCGGCTTCGACAAGTCATTCAAGCGCTGTTCGCCAGGAAATCTTTTGCTCCGCGACACCATCAGCTATGCAGCGGCAAAAGGCCTTGCCTCCTACGAGTTCCTCGGGAAGGAAGCGGAGTGGACGATGTTGTGGACGCAGAACGCCAGGCCTCTGGTTGCGCTTCGTAGCTACCCCTTCAACTGTGCGGGGCTCGTGGCGGCTCTGTCGGATGCACGGGATGTAGCCCTCCAGCGCATCGCTGCTCGGAAACAGGACGAACAAGTCCCCAATCGAATGCGCGAGACCGATGCGTAGCGTGATGGCGCCCAGCCGTCTGCGCCTACCGCACCCCCACATGCGCCTGGCCATTGACTGCTCTTCAATCCCGTCGATGACTTCGGTCGGGCTCTGTGAGCAGCGGAGCGAATTCGCATTGCACTGGGCTCGAGGGTTCAATCGCCCCGACCACACGGAACGCGCTGCATGACGTTCAAGTGGAAGGCGTTCGTCTTAGCTGCCCGGGCCCTCAGAGCCACGGGCGTCGATCACCTGATCGGCCGCCGCCACGCCGGCCGGGGATCAATCTTTGTTCTGCACAGTGTCGTCCCCGACCGGAGGATTTATTTGCACGAGAGCTTGCGAACGAGTGCCGCGTTTCTCGAGCGCGTTATCGCCGATCTTCGAGCCGCAGATATCGACATCATACGATTGGACGCCGCTATCGAGCGCCTGCAGCAACCGCATGCAGCACCATTCGCATGCTTCACTTTCGACGACGGATATCGAGATAACCTAACCGTAGCGCTTCCGATCTTCGAGCGGTTCAGCGCACCGTTCACCGTCTATGTGACGACCTCGCTCATCGAGCGTCGGGCCGACCATTGGTGGAGTGGTCTATCGCAGCTACTGGTCGAGAACGATCGGGTGGACGTTCCCGAGCTCGAACTGACGATCGAGGCCACAGACCTTGCAGCCAAAACCGCCGCCTACCGGTTATTGAAGCGGGGCGTTGGCGAGGGCACTATCAGCCCGGCCGGCCTGCACACCATGTTCACCCGCTACGGGGTAAGTCTTGAAGCGATTAACGCCCGTGACGCACTGAGCACCGCGGAGTTGCACCAATTGGCTTGCAGCCCGCTCGTAGAGATTGGCGCTCACACAACCAATCATCTACACCTCGCAAAGCTCCACTATGAACAGGCCCAAGCCGAGGTCATCGACAATAAGACCTGGCTGGAGGCAACGCTTGATCGTCCCATCAGTCATTTCGCCTATCCGTTTGGGGGACCACAAAGCTGCGGGGTGAGAGAGACGGAGATTGTAGAAGCTGCGGGCTTCAGAACGGCCGTTACGACACGGATCGGAAACCTGTTTCCCGAGCACCTGCAGTCTCCGTTTGCACTGCCACGACTGCGCATGTTCAACGATTACAAGTCTCTCGCCCTAATCAGATTCCAGCGCCTAGGCGGCGCCGGTGCTCTCTTGGAACGATCCGGTGATCCCGTGATCGGCGTCTAGCTAGCGCGCTGAAAAATAATAATATTCTTGGCCGACGGCACGGTCATCGCCGCAGGTTACCACTTCCGTTCGAAACATATATCTCGATAGGCGTACGCGGATTTCGAACGACGGCATTGTAAACATACATAACGGGTCTCAAATGAAGAACCTGGAGGAGCCCGAGATGAGACCGTCACCCAAGTCAAGCTACCATCGGCACCAGGCAACCTCCGTCGAAGGCGCTTGGCCCAGACAGCGCAACAGTTATCTTTCTGCGTCGGCGACCATCGCCGTGGGGTTGGTGATGTCCCTACTCGTCCACTGCCAGTCGGTGATGGCGCAGTCGGACGCGATCCCCCCGACTTCGACTGATGTCTACAGACTGGCACCTCAGGACAAGGTAAAGCTTCGCGTCATAGAATGGCGCCCAGGGACCGGCGAGTACAAGGAATGGACCCCGCTTAACGGCGAGTATGCGGTGGACGCCTCCGGTTCGATCGCCGTCCCACTGATCGGCAACGTGCGCGCGATGAAGCTCACCACGGAGCAACTCGGCCAAGCCGTTGCACTCAGCATGAAGCAGCGGCTCGCGCTTGCTGACGCACCAGACGTAGCTGTCGAGGTGGCCGTGCACCGGCCTGTCTACATAGTTGGCGAGGTCCAGCAACCAGGCGAGTTTCCATTTCGGCCAGGAATGACGGCAATCAAGCTTGTTGCCATCGCAGGCGGCTTGTTCCGGGACACGACCAGCGGTCCTACTGCCGAGCGTTACCAGATCGTATCGGAGCGCGCTCTTTCGCAGGCCAACTCTGACCTCCGTCGGGCGCTGGTCAGGAGAGCCCGGCTGACGAGCGAAATGGCTCTGGTCGAGACGCTCGACTTCGCTCACGTCGATTTCCCGAGCCCCGCCGAACTGCGCGAGTCGAGCGATACCGAGAAGCTGATGCTGGAAGAGAAGCGCATATTGCAGGCGCGCGTGGCAGGGTTCAAGTCGCAACATTCCGCTTTTTCCGCATTGATCGAGCTGCTCGAGCAGGAAGGCGGAGCACTGTCCAAGAAGGCTACGACCATCGACCAGCAGATTGAAGTGGCAAGGGTGCAGCACGACAAGGTTCAAGGTCTTTGGCAGCAGAAACTGATTCCATCGAGCGTTCGGCTCACTGCAGAGCGTGATCTGGCGCGGCTGGAAAGCCAGATGCTCGACCTGAGCACCACTACCTTGCGCGTTAAGCAGGATATCAGCCAAGCGCGTCGCAACATCGACAATGCGCGAACCGAGTACTTGGCTAAAGTAACGGGAGAGATGCAGGAGATCGACGCCACCATCGATAGGCTTAAGGGCCTTGTCGAGAAAGAGCGGGCATTGCTGAACGTGGCGCTATCGAGCCAAGTTGCGATGAGCCGGCCCGCGGCGATTTCGGAGCCGTTTGCCAACGTCGTCTTCATGATCAAGCGTACCGAACCGGAACGCCTTGCCGGAGAACCCTTTAGGGCAAATGCGCACGAGCCTATACAGCCCGGTGACGTCATCATCGTTTCCGTTCAACGTCCCAATCCGGACGCCACTGCCCTGGAGAGCACCGGTAACAAGGAAAGCTGGGTCGTGGCTGACGCGCTTCGAAACGATGCCGTGGAAACAACAACGGAGGCAACCCCCGAAGGCCCGCGCACAAAGGGATCAGCCCGCCAAGAACATACGGCTCAACCGCGGCCGTGAGACCTTTCTCGCGGATGGAGACTTCGCAGTGGAATTTCCAACGTCCAGCAATAGGCCTCCTCAGTTGCCAGAAACCGGTTCAAGTTGGTCAGCCCGAATCCTCTTCAGCAGCGAGGATAAGGGCGTTTCCGACAATGCGTAAGCTCATCGAGCCCATAGCCGTTCCGCTGATCGAGTATGCAGCACGCTCCTACGTCTGCGGACCGCGTGTCGAGGACGCAATAGAGCTGGCTGAGGCGGCTAGGGAAATTCAGCTCACCTGTACGCTCTGCTACTGGAACGATGGGAAGGAAGATCCCGAGGTGGTTGCAGACCGCTATATCGAAATTCTGGATCAGATGGCGGCAGCGCGTCTCGATGGCTATCTCGCGGTGAAAATCCCCGCCCTTCTCAATTCAGTTGAGCTGACACAACGGGTCGTCGAGAAGGCGCGGAGACAGGGGACACGTGTCGTCTTCGATTCACATGCGCCTGCACAATCGACCACGACCTTCCAGATACTGGAACGGATCGGTGGCGATGGTGTCGGGTGCGCGATCCCGGGACGTTGGCGCCGCAGCCTCGACGATGTCGAGAGGGCCATAGCGCTTGGTAGCAGCATACGTATTGTGAAGGGCCAATGGGCTGACCCAGAAGACTTGGGCAGCAATCCTTCCGTAGGCTATATGCGGATCGTCGAGCGTGTGGCTGGGCGTGGTGTCAACGTCGGCGTCGCGACCCACGACGTCGTATTGGCCGAAAAGGCGATAGATCGACTAGTCGCAGCGGGTACAGCCTGCGAGCAGGAGGTGGTGTTCCCCTTGCCCGCTGACGATGTCCGCGACGTGGCACAGCGAGCTGGATTGAGAACCCGGCTCTACATACCCTACGGCAAGAGTTGGCTTCCGTACTCGATAAGCCGAACAATGAAGAATCCCAAGATCATGTTCTGGCTTCTGCGAGACCTGTTCATGGACAGGCAATTCAAGCTACCCCGAAGGGCATCAGAGAAGGGTCAGCGGCAATGAAGGCGAGCATCATCCACCCGCGCGAGCTGGATGCGGGTCTCATCAAGGCCTGGAGACACTTTCAAACTCATACGCCTTCGCTTCAGAGCCCTTTCTATGCGCCGGAATTCACGGTTGCTGTGGGTAACGCCCGCGAGGATGCGCGGGTCGCAATTCTGGAGGAAGACGGACGCGTGCGGGGATTTCTGCCGTTCCATATGCTCAGCGCCGGCGTCGCAAAGCCCATTGGCGGCCAGATCTGCGATTACCAGGGGGTGGTCCATTCGCGTGATTTCACCTTCACTGGAATTGAGCTGCTCAAGGCATGTGGGCTCAGTGCATACGACTTCAACCATGCGCCGATGGACCAGACGGCGTTGCTCGCGGGAGCCTCCCACTTCTCATCATCGCCACAAATGGACATATCGGAGGGCTATGAGGCTTATTCGAGGACCCGCCCCAAGAGCTTTCGTGATGCGATGCGAGAGGTTAGGCGGCGCACCCGAAAGGTCGAAAGCGAGTTCGGCCCATTGCGATTCGTTTACGATGAGCCCAATTCCAGCACGTACGCAGCTCATGTCCGAATGCGTAACGACCTCTACCGCCGAGCGAATGTAAAATCGTTGCTCGGAGCGGCCTCGTGGGTCGATGAAGTCATTGCCGAGCTGCGCTCGATTAGAGCATCCGACTTCGCTGGCGTATTTTCTGCTTTATACGCGGGAGAGAGATTGATAGCTGCGCACTTTGGATTGCGGTCCAGCCGAATCTGGCATTGGTGGTTCAATTCGTACGATACAGATCTCTACAAGTTGGGTCCGGGTATTCTGCTCATTCACCACGCGGCCGTCAACGCCAATGGCAATGGCCTTCATGTTGTTGATTTCGGGCGCGGCGAAGCCCACTACAAACTGACCTTCGCCAATACTGAGGTCGCCCTTTGCGAAGGCTCCATCGAGAAAATCGTCTCGGCCCCTGGATTTGCGCGACGCTTGCAGAGAAGTGGGGCAAGATCACTCAAGTGGCTACCCCTCGGCAAGCATAGGGATCTGATCCGGCGCGCTAGCAGCCGGATCTTGACCGGTGGAATTAGATTGGCCTGATTGCTCCGGAACTTGCCTCCGACCTGGGCATCCCAACCACAGCTTGCGCCGGCGCGGTATCGAGAATGAGACTGCAGAGCAAGCCTACCCGGAGACCCCCATGCCAAAGCACAATGGCCTGGAAGCGAACCATCAATCCGAATGGTGCGCGACCCCGCCTCACTATTCGGTGCCGCCTACGATTGAGCCTAAACGGCATGACATCCGGTTGAGTACATCACTGAGCGGATGGACCACGCCTACCGTTCAATGAGACCGCTCCTCCCGCTTACTTTTGTGTGTGCTGACGGCACTCCAGTAGGCGTCAATGTACGGCGCCATTGCACTGAACTCGATAAGTCCGCTTCTCTCGTAGTGTAGCCGCTCTGACGTCGGGCGCTCTGCAAGGCGCGATGCGCAGGCCCTCTGAACCGGCACACCCGGCCGCAGAAAAGCATCGAAGAGAAGGCACGGAAAGAAACGAAGAAAAGCATGAACCTGTGATGGATAGTAGCGGATCATCGTCAGCCGTTGCAGGCGCTCCAGCAGGCTCTGCCGATAGTATGTCACCGGACCGTTGGCAGCCAAGGGTGAAAACAGAACGACTGGCCAGCCCCGCCACCGAGGAGATCGATAAAACGGGACTTGAAGGACCGCCTCGCTGAGACCTAGAGCGAATTCAAGACCCAAGGCCAGGGCATGGGCCGCATCATGATCAGGATCTCCGCCTTCCCACGCATGGACATAGATGGTTTCGACCGGCATAACCTGCCGAGCATGCTGCAGTAGGGCCTCGTGCATTGCCGGAAGGTTCCGAAATAATTTTCCGCCGGGGATAGCTAGCCTTTCGCCGAGAAACACCGCATCCGCCTCAACGACCAACCCCAGGGAGCCAAGCAAACGCATAGCCTCACGACTGCATCGCCCCACGCTTGCTTCTTCACTGTCATTGTCGGTCAGATAGATGACGGCAATCCTGCGCCCTTCGTTTTTGGCATCCCTGATAATGGGTGCCAGCACGAACTCGTCGTCCGCATGCGCGAGAAGGAATAGTATCGCGTGATCACGCTCGCTGATGGGTTGTGAGCTGGACACAAGCGTCATTCGCGCTAGCTCTCTCGCTACTGCTCAATAATCGAGCAAGGAAGTCCCCATGATCTCAGCCAACGATTCGTCGATATAATTGCAGTGTTTCAAGAATTACGACAGCCACACTAATGGGCGGTTTCACCACTCCTTTCGGCGGTCTCCCTGATCGCACTTGCGCGCTTAATTCGACCAGGGTCGGGGCTGACGGTCCTGAGCGCCCGGTTACGATTTCAGCGCCGCCAAACGAGGTATGCCATTCGCCTTCATGGTGATTGGCTGCATGTCGATGGTACGACCGCAACTTCACTCAAAAAGGCTCTGCGAGGCTCACGAAGCCCTGAATGTGCCACGGACGCAAGGTCCCGCTGCGTTCTTCAGCCATTGGGCCGCGGCGCCGATCGCAAGCTCCCCACGTGGTACGCACCGCCACGGGCTACTCCCCGCGCTACCGATGTCCGACGTACGCAAAAAGGATACGACAGTTGCATCGCATTAACCCACGGGTACCCCCATATCTGGGCTTGTTGTTTCCGCGGACAAATGTCCAAGTTTTCAGGCAAAGGTTACCGCAGCGGTGAACAAGTGCCGCGGGGCGCTGCGAGGCACGGTGCGACAGAGCAAAAGATCCCATCATGACCCTTCCAGATTATTCGCGCACGTCAATAGAGAAGGGCTCTCTGCCTGGATGGATCAAGTGGGCGCCGCTGCCGGTTCGCTCGCAGTACCGCAAGCTTCGAGAGGCTAGGCAGGCACCGGCACTTACAGGCAATCACCTTTCAGCGACGAAAATTCAGCTCGCACGTGATGCCGGGCATCAAAAGCGCAAGTTTGTAGGCGGCTCCGCAAAACGTGCTGTTGACATCATCGTCGCCAGCACAGCCCTTTTGGTTGCCGCACCAATGATGCTCATAGTGGCAGCGGCTGTTCGCTGTTCAATGGGTGGCCCAGTACTGTTCGCGCAGCATAGGGTCGGCCTCAACGGACACTTGTTTCTGTGCTATAAGTTCCGAACGATGGTTTTGGACGGAGACGAGGTGCTACAGCGGCATTTCGAGACTAACCCAGCCGCAGCGGTCGAGTGGCGCACGACCTGCAAACTCACGAACGATCCGCGCGTCACTTGGTTAGGGCTTGCCCTGCGCAAGGCCAGCCTCGACGAGTTGCCACAACTCATCAACGTTTTGCGCGGCGACATGAGCTGCGTTGGGCCACGCCCAGTCGTCCCGACGGAGATTGAGCAGTACGGAGCTAATCAGAAGGACTATTTCAGCGTCCTCCCCGGTATTACCGGGCTGTGGCAGTGCAGTGGGCGCTCCAAGCTCAGCTACAGCGACCGCGTAGCTCTCGACGTATACTACGCGAGAAACTGGTCTTTGTGGCTCGATCTGCGAATCATGCTGCGCACAGTTCCCGCATTGCTTCGGTTCGACCAGAGCGCATAACGCGCGCCCAGCTTGGTCGGCGGGGCGACGCGCGCTTCGGGACGATGATTTTGTTGCTACAGAAGCGCTCGAGCGGCATTGCCACTGGGCATCTGTTCGGCCAATCTACCCTCCGGCGTGCCGCGGGCACGGTTGGCCGTGCGCTCAAGACCATTTGGTGAACCAAGCGCCCCGGGGTAGCCATACGCGACGGCCCGCAGCGCGTCAGCTTCTTCCAACCCAACTCCACACTGAACGCGGCTACTGACTAACGCCGCGTCTCACCGTTATTGACAAGAGCGATCCTTGGTGCGCTCCGTATTCCGCAACTTGGGTCGGAGTTGATCCTCTTCAGGCCGGGGCTTCGCTAAGGGTACGCTGGGTATGGATACCTACGATCATGTGATACTCGGCTGCGGCGTAGCCGGACTGTGCACCGCACAAATACTCTCTAGTTCCGGCTTAGGAAGCATACTTGTTCTTGATGAATATAGCGATCCTGGCGGCAACCAGATATCCATGGACGTCAACGGCTACACATTTGACATTGGCGCGTTCTACTATTGGCCGACCATGCCATTGTTCGGATTTTTTCCCGAGATGCGCGCAATATGCCCGCAAGTGAATATTCATATCGAACGAATTCAGCCGTCAGGCCGCGTTGGGCCCTACCCATTTTCACTCCGCGATGAGGTTTTTGCACGTGGCCCAGCCTATCTTCTAAGGGCGTTATTGTCTCTGACCATGAGCCGGTTACGTTCCAGAACTTTTATAACAGCAGAGGATTTTGCAGTCTATCATATGGGGACGCGCCTTTATCACGACCTCGGAATGGCCGCTTACATCGAGCGCTTCTTTGGATTGCCCGCAACCGAAATCGAGGCACAGTTTGCAACAAGCCGCATGCAGGCGATAGTTCGAGCGGGAAGTGTACGCTATTGGCTGAGAGCGGCATACAGAATTGTGAGGCAAGCTGTTCTGCCCGCTCGCAATCAGCCACCTGAAGTTCTCATAGTACGGCCTGAACGAGGTCTGGCCTTCATGTATGGGACGGCAGTTGCGGAGCTGAGAAAGCGGAACGTTGACTTTCGTCTAGGTGCTCACGTCAAGAGAATAAAAAAGGAGGAGACGCACTTCGAGATTTATACGGGTGACGATATTATTAAAACAAAGGCTATCGTCAACACCATTCCGATCAAGCAGGTCTGCGCGCTGTTTGAGATCGACGCTGGAACCGAGTTGGAGTGCGTGGATCTGCTAACTCTATTCGTCAGCTTCGACGGCATTCGTGGCTTTGACGGGTGCATTCTTTACAATTGGGGGCCCTCAGGCCGCTGGAAGCGGCTGACCGTTCATTCGATGTATTACGGCGAGCGGCAGGGTCGGCAATATGCGAGCGTCGAGGTACCTCTGTTCCGAGTACCATCAATAAGCGCCGAGGAACTCTTTGAGGACTTCTCGGCAAGCGCACGAGCCTATGACATATTTCGCGGCGCGATGCATTACGAAGGGCATAGCTACGTCAAGAATGCTTATCCTGCCTACACGCGCGGCGCGAGCGCGGAGGCTGCAAGGGCAATCGCGGCGATTAATCGCCTCGGGGTGCAATCGGTCGGACGGCAAGGCCGCTTCGACTATCTTCCTACAGGAGCCGCAGTTGCAAAGCAGGTGGAGAACAATCTCAGAGTATAAAACGATATGCGCAGGACGTGCCTTCTCGCGAACCGGAACGCTGCGCCGTTTCGAAGAAGCCAGATCGCTCTAATGCGTGTCAAGGAGCCGAGGTCTTCGACCCATCCAAGCACCGAGGCTCCCCGAGTTCTTGAAGCGCCGCGCGCGACGGGGTGTCAGGTCTCCTCGCTCCAGGAACGTGCCACAACTGGGGCTGATGCCTTTCGAGTACCGCTACGGTAGGCGTCGACACGCAGCCCGGGCAGACGGAGGCGCGGCCCCGGTCCTTCCGCCGAGCAACGTGCCCGTGGAGGACTAAAAAGAGAGAGCGCCCGCGCAAGGCGACGCGAGTAGCTCGACAAGTTGCTCCATCGATTGCATGGGCATCGGGCCGCATCTACCCCTTTTGGACGCGTCGCCGGGCAATGCTTGTTGTTGCTCTACGCCGTCTGTGGCGGTCGTCCGCGCTTACAGTTGGGAGTAGCCTCAGGCTCAGAGCGGGCGGAGTTGAATTGGACAAACTGTCCGGGAGAATGGGCAACGCTTTCGTCAGGCGGCCCGTGAGCGTGGATGGGAGCCGAGTTATCCGGGAGGACGCACGAGATGCACCAGCATTTCGCACGCTAGGTGAAGCGGCATCGTTGTGTGACGACACCCGCTTTGCCGCTTTCGTCGACTGCACGGCGACCGCGCTGAACCACGAATACAATTGCACGATTATCACGCCAGAATGGCGGGTACGGCCGCCCTCCCAATCGAGACCGAGGTGCTAGCGATGCCTTCCTCTGCGGCCCCTCTCGCCGAAGTCCAGGCAACACCGTTTCCGCAAGCCGCCGCGCGCGAGGTCGAAGCCTTGCGGCCGATGCGCGACAAGCGCATCGCGATCGTTCACGACTGGTGTCCTTCGTTCCGCGGCGGCGAGAGGGTTCTAGCCGAGCTATGCCGGATTTTTCCGAACAGCACGGTGTTCACGCTGTTCGACTTCCTGTCCGATGAGGTCAAGCAGAAGCATTTCCCACGAGTCGACATTTCAGACCTCCGTCGCGAACCGCCTTCCTGGGATACAGCGCTATTATCGCCACCTCTTTCCGGCGTGCCCTTTCCTGATCGAGCAGTTCGACGTGACGGCATATGATGCCGTCATATCCTCCTCGGCTGCATTCGCGCGCGGCGTCCTCACCCGGCCCGATCAACCGCATCTATGCTACGTCCATACCCCCGCTCGATACGCCTGGGACGAGCAGTTCTCCTACTATGCCCAAGGCAACATTGGCTTCGGCCCGAGAGGCCTGCTCTACCGATACTTCCTGCATCGGCTTCGCATGTGGGATGCGCGCACAGCGCATGGACCCGACGTAATGCTCGCGAACTCGAGCTACGTGCGTCAGCGCATACGGCGCGTCTACGGCTGCGACTCGACCGTCGTCTTTCCGCCTGTCTCGACAGACCCAGCCGAGTTCTCGGCGGAGAAGGAGGATTATTACGTCGCCAGCTCGTTTCTTGCTCCGTACAAGCGCACCGACCTCGTTATACGCGCCTTCAATCGCATGCCCAGCCGGCGACTGATCGTCGTAGGCGAGGGCCAGCAATCCCGTGAGCTTCGGGCGCTCGCCGGAAACAACGTGTCATTCACCGGCTATTTGCCGAGACACGACTATGTAAGGATGGTGGCCAGGGCGCGGGCACTGGTCTTCGCTGGCTGCGAGGACTTCGGCATTGCACTGGCGGAGGCGCAGGCCTGGGGCACGCCGGTGATCGCCTTCGAGCGCGGCGGGGCCGCCGATATCGTCAGGCCCTTGGGCCGGGCCACAGCTCCGACCGGCCTCCTGTTCCGGATGCAAACCGTCGAGGCGATCGAGCGCGCGGTGACGACTTTCGAGCACGAGGGCACCGAGATTTCGCCGAGTGCCTGCCGCGCCAATGCCCTGCGATTTTCTCCCGCTCGATTTGCCCGAGAGATTGCGCAGGCCTTCGCTGAGACGGAGGCGCTGCACGAGGCAAGGGTCATGCCCCAATGATCGACATGGATGGTCAGCCATGGCCCGCTGCGGTCGCGTCGAGGAAAGACGAAACATGCTGAAGCTTTCGGCGCTCGTGCGCTCGCGTCCGCACGATCCCTGTTGGAGAACGGACGGCGATCGGCGTAAGCGGCTCGCGGGCGCGATCGACCATATCATCCTGGAATTGGAGAAGGAGCACGAGATCGTCAAAGCACGCGCCAGTGAATTGCAGGCCGCGCTGGCGTTCCTTTTCGACGATGAGGATGCGCCTTGTCGAGGCAGCCGCCTGACACGAATGGAGCCGGATCTCGAGCTCTCGATGGCGCGTTGTCGTGAGCTTGAGGCACAGCTAGAAGACCTCCGGAACGTTAAATCTGCGGCCGTCGATTGTTTCCGTCAGCGGAACGATGGAGCACCGAAACCGACAGCTCGGACGGGTGATAGCTGGTGATCTTTCCGGGTCCCGCAGCCGCCGACTTCACTCCCACTGGCGTGGCTGCGACTTCCTCGAGGCACGGGGCAATCCTTCATGCAGGGTCTGCCCTTCAATGCCGCACTTTCGGGCGAGCGGTGGCAGTTCGAGCCGCAGTGCCTCAAGAGACAGTGCGCGCTCAGACCGCTACCTCACGTGCTGTCAGCCCTCGGGAATCGACAATCTGATCAGTTCGCGCGTGAGGACTGGGGCTGAGAAATCGAGAAAGGCTCGGAGTTTCGGAGCGATCAAATGGCCCTGGGCGCGGACCAGATGCACCGGGACCCGTGGCGGCGTGAGCTCGTCGAGCACCGTGACGAGCCGGCTGCCTTTCAGCTGGTCTGCCACCATGTACGACAACGCCATGGTAATCCCATCGCCGGCTTCCGCCGCAGAGATTGCAGCTACAGCATCGTTGACCTCGAAACGCGGCGCGACGGTGATGGTCCTTGTCTTACCAGCTCGCATGAGCCGCCAATCGCGACCAGCCCCGAGACCCGTAAAGGCGATGAGGTCATGGTGCCGCAAGTCAGCTGGCGTCGTCGGAGTCCCGCGTCGGGAAAGGTAGCGAGGACTCGCCACCAGAACGCGCCGCACGGCGCCGATGCGCCTTGCGACCAGAGATGAATCCGCCATAGGCCCTATGCGGACCGCCACGTCCATCCCCTCCTCGATCAGGTTGGTGACACGGTCTACCAGGATCAAAGTGACCGTCGTGCGCGGGTGGGACGCCAGAAATGCGCGAACGACGGGCGCCACAACGGATCGCCCGAAAGTAACGGAGGCTGTGACCGTCAGATGCCCTTGCGGCACTACGTTTGCGCCGACCGCATCTTTCTCCGCTGCATCAAGATCGGCGAGCACCCGACGCGCACGGTCAAGGAATTGACGCCCGACCTCGGTGATCGCGATGCTGCGCGTCGTCCGATTGAACATGCGCGCCCCGAGCCGGGCCTCGAGTGCCGCGATGGCACGGGTCACCGCCGGTGGCGATAAGCGCAAGCGGGTGGCGGCCTTCGTGAAACTGCCGGCTTCGGCCACGGCGACAAAGACTTCGATCTCGTGCAACCGATCCATTTTTTGTTCCTCTTGGAGGAACAATGAATTCCGCACATCGGCCATTCTTGCAAGGGAAGTATTGCTCCATCTTCATGGCCGGCGGGGCTGACCAACGTCAACGACCCAGCAATTCAGGAGACTCGCGGCGACGAAAGATGGAGGGATCGGACCATGACGCACAGTTTTGCAGAGATCGCTTTCACCGAGACGGTCAAATCGGTTCAAGAGGAGATGGGCAGCCGCGGCGCATTTGCGCGTATGGAGGCGGAATCGGCGAAGCGGAACCATCGACTGACGGAGGCAGAGTCAGAGTTCATCAGCGCACGCGACTCTTTCTATATGGCGACCGTAAGCGAGACCGGCTGGCCCTACGTCCAACATCGCGGCGGACCTTGTGGCTTCGTGCGCGTGCTTGATTCCGAAACCATCGGATTTGCGGACTACCGGGGAAATCGCCAGTACGTCAGCGTCGGCAATCTCACGACCGACGACCGTGTCTCGCTGTTCTTCATGGACTACGCGAGGAAGAGGCGCCTCAAGCTGCTCGGTCGGGCGCGCATCATCCGGCCGGAGGATACGGCGGTGCTCGACCGGTTGCGGCTTCCCGGTGACACGGGGCGGATCGAGCGCGGCATTTCAATTACCGTCGACGCCTTCGATTGGAACTGCCCACAGCACATCAAGGAGCGCTACACGATCGACGAGGTGCGCGAGGCGACGGAAAAACTGACGGCGCGCATTGCAGTGCTGGAGGCTGAGTTGAACCAGCGATCCGTCAATAAGATAAAGTGATCCGATCGAAACTGGCTCAGATTTCGGTGATCAGCAGATTGCCACAGCGGTCCACGGTGCCGCGCTGGCCGGGTAGCACCAATGTGGTCGCATCCAGCTGCATCAGGATGGCAGGCCCCTCGATCGTTGCACCGTCCCCGAGCTTGCCGCGATCGTAGATGGGGCACACGACGGGCCCTGTTTCGAGGTGGATCGTCTGGTGGCCGCACACGGCCTCGGATACTGGACCCCCAGGCAGTAGCGTCTCGAGCACTGGAGCGGGGAACACGCCCCGAGCATCGACACGCAGCGTAACGATCTCGACGGGCGTGTCCTCCTGGGCGAACGTGTAGCGCTGCTCGTGCAGACGGTGGAAAGCGGCGACGGTCGGCTCTGGACCCGTCCAGGGCACGTCCAGCTCGAAGCCCTGGTTCTGATAGCGCACGGCAGCCCAGCGGGAGAGCCGCCGCGCGGGCGCGGGGACGGCCTCCGCGTCGAGCCAGTCGCGAGCCTGTTGCTCGAGTTCACTGAAGACGCGCTCGACCTGTGTTGCGTCGATCTCGCCTGCTCGTTGCAGTGACGTGCGAGAAAACGCGGCCTTCAGGCTCGAAACGAGAAGCCCAAGTGCCGAGAGGACGCCAGGCGCCGGCGGCACCAGAATGCGAGGCATGCCGAGGAGGCGGGCGAGCGCACCGCCATGCAGAGGCCCAGCGCCGCCGAAGGGCAGTAATGTCAGGCCGCGCGGATCGTGGCCACGCTCGACCGAGACGACACGGATAGCGCCGACCATGTGATTGTCGACGATGGCGAGGATACCGCGTGCGGCGTCCTCGATGCCGAGACCGAGTGGTTCCGCGACGCGCTCGGCGACCGCTCGACGCGCGGCGTCCGCGTCGAGCTTGAAGCTCCCGCCGAGCAATGCCGAAGGAAGATGGCCGAGCACGAGATGGGCGTCGGTGACGGTCGGCTCGGCGGCGCCTCGTCCATAGCAGGCCGGGCCCGGGATCGCGCCCGCGCTGACCGGACCCACCTCGAGACCGCCGTTCGCATTGACGCGCGCAATGGATCCGCCACCAGCACCGATGGTGATGATGTCGACCATGGGCAGACCGATCGGCCAGTCGCCGATACGGCCACTGGTGGTGATACCGGGCTCACCGTCGCGGATCAGGCTGACGTCGGCCGAGGTGCCACCGATATCAATGGCGATCAGGTCGCCGATACCGGCAGACTGGCCGGTGTAGGCCGCACCGACCGCACCAGCCGCCGGACCCGACAGCGCCGTCTCTACGGGAGCGCGACGCACGGCCTCGGCTCCGGTGACCCCGCCCGAGGATTTCATGAGCAGCAAGGGCGCCACGATTGCCAGGTCGGCCAAGCGCTTGGCGAGCCGCGCTACATAGACCGAGACCACCGGCATGACGTGGACGTTGAGAACCGTCGTCATGCTCCGCTCGTACTCACGGAAGACGGCGAGCACATCGCTTGATATCGAGACCAGGGCCTCGGGATGCTCCTCGGCGACGATCTCGGCTGCCCGGCGCTCATGAGCGGGGTTGGCATAGCTGTGCAGGAAGACGACGGCGACCGCGTTGATGCCGGCTGAACGAATGGCGCGCGCTGCGGTGCGTATGGCGGTCTCGTCGAGAGGCTTCAGCACTTGCCCCGACGGCTCGATACGGCCGCCAATCTCGTAGATGCGAGAGGCGGAAACCGGGCGCTGCGGCTTGACCCAGCTGAAGAGGCTGGCACGGCGCGGTACGTCCTGGCGACCGATCTCGAGCACGTAGCGGAATCCCGCGGTGGTCAAGAGTGCGGCCGGTGCGCCTTTGCCTTCGAGAATGAGGTTCGTTGCGACGGTGGTCCCGTGCAGAACCCGCTCGATGTCGCTTCCCTTGCGGTCGGCCACCTGGAGCACGGCGGCAATTCCGTCAGCAAAGCCGGACGACGGGTCGGATGGGGTTGAAGGTCGCTTCGCGTTGACAATGCGGCCCGTCGCGACGTCGATCATCGTGACGTCGGTAAAGGTTCCACCTGTGTCGATGCCAACGACGGCGCCATGCCGATCGCCCAAAGTCTCGTCATCGGCTGCCATCAGTCGAGCGCCTCCTGGTAGCCGTGCCGGTGAAAGAGGGCAGTCGCCGGTCGCTCGGAGCGGCGACGCGCGGTAGCGGCGATATCCAGCTCCAGCCGGTCCGGCATCAAAGCGACACCATAGTCGCGCTCCGCGCTGTCACTGCTGACGAAGCCGCACGCGACATCCGAGAGCACGCGCTCGGCCTCGCGGTCGTAGGGGTGTCCAAAGCCGCCGCCACCGCCGGTCTCGATCCGGATCACGTCACCGCGGCGAACGATGTTGCCGTCGCTCAGAGGTTTCAGCGTCCGCTCGTCGGAGCGGCCGGGATTGACGACGCAACGGCCACTGCCGGCGGCCATGCCACCCGCGACGCCCCATGGTGGGTTGTCGACGCTGTCGATCCGCATCGAGACCATGGCCTGCTCGGCCAGCACCTCGACTTCGCGGATGAGGCCGCAACCCCCGCGCCAACGCCCGGGACCGCCCGTGTCCGGGTTGATCGAATAGGCGAGGACGCGTACGGGAAAGACGCTGTCGAGAAACTCGGACGGGAAGTTCTCCTGGGCGACGAGATAGACCGCGTCGTTGCCGTCGGCCGTGGGTCGCGCTCCGTAACCGACCGCGAGCCCGTCGGAGAGAAGAAATAGGCGGCCATTGTCGTCGAGGCCGCGCAGATACCAGATCACGTAGGCGCTGTGGGCTGCCATGGCGCGTCCGCCGGTCGCGACGTTGAGGAGGCCTAGGCAGGCGGCCATATTGCGCATCATGGTGATGCCACGCATGCCAAGCGGCGCTGGAAAGCGCGGCTTCAGGATCGAGCCCTCACGCAGGCGCACCTCGTCGATGGCCCGCTCGGCGCCGGCGTTGAGCATCGCCTTGGTGTCACCGAGCAGGTAGGCGCCGAAGACCATGGCGGGCACGGCGGGGCTCATCAGGAAGTTGATGGGGCCTTCGACCTGATCGTCACTAGCGGTGGCATCGAGGCTGATTCGGTCCTCCGATACACTCATTCGGTAGCGCATGCGGATTGGGCCGTTGCCGTGGCCGTCGCTGTCGATGCGCTCTGTGAAATCATAGTCGCCATTTGGCGCCAGAGCCCGGAGCCGCGACCGCGTCTCGCGCTCGGTCTCTGCCATGAGTTGCCGGAAGGCATCCCGCGTACGCACGAGCCCGAAGCGCGCGTAAAGCTCTCCGAGCCGCCGCTCGCCCAGGCGGATCGCGGCCATCGAGGCGCGCATGTCGCCGCGCACCATCTCAGGGAAGCGGGAGTTTCTCACGAACACGCGGAGCAATGCCTCGTCGACGACGCCATCGCGGGCGAGGCGCACCGGCGGCACGATGATGCCTTCCTGCCAGATATCGGTGCAGTCCGGTGACAGCGAGCCGGGGCGCATGCCGCCGATGTCGTTGAAATGCGCCCATGATTGAGCAAAGCCGGCCAGCACCCCCTCGGCGAAGACCGGGGCAAGGAGAACCTGATCGGGGGAGTGCGAGACGGCACCGTTCGAGGCATAGCAGTCGTTGAACCAGTAGATGTCGCCGGGTCGCATCGTGGAAAGCGGGTAGTGAACGGCGACCGGGCCAACGACATCGCCGAAGATCGGGAGATTGGAGCCGGCAATCAACGCACCAGCCTCGTCGAAAAGCGCAGCATAGAAATCCTTCTTCTCGCGAATAAAGGGCGACATGGCCGTGCGCTCGATCAGCGCTTCCATCTCGCTCTGTATGGCGCGCAACGCCCCTCGCACGATCTCAACCGTTACCGGATCGCACGCCTGATGCGACGCCCCCGCATCTACTCCATCGGCGATTTGCGACATGACCGGATCCCTCCCTTGCGCGGCCAGCGTCGCAAAGCCGAACCTCGGATGCAACAGCGGCCCTGGCCGCCACTTGGGTAGAAAGAGTGTGCAGCCTGCTCGAACTTGGACCAGTTGCACAACAGCGGCGCTGCACGCATCCGGGAATGTGCATCCCGACCGGCATCAAGTTGCCTGTGATTGAGGCAGCCCTTGTCCCTCTAGAGGTGTAAGGGCCCTTGAGGCTCGCGCGGCTTAGTGCGAGCATACCGTCAAAGCGCAAAGCCAAGGAGGGTCGTCATGCAGGCGTCGTTGGGTTACGTATCGAGAAGCACTTGGCGAGTGGCACTCTTCGCTGGCCTTGGCGCACTGGCTCTGACGATCGGCGGCGGATTGGCGGCAGGACCGTCGGCGGCACAATCGAAGTTCGTGTTCGCCAACGAGAGCGACTACGACACGATGGACCCACACGTCGCGTTCGATGTCGGCCGCGTGGCTGTGCGATTGAACATCTATGACGGCCTGATGCGCTGGCAGAAGAATCCCGCCGTGCTCGAGCCGTGGCTCGCCGAGAGCTACACCGTCTCCCAGGACGGGCTGACGTACACCTTCAAGATGAGGAAGGGTGTCAAGTTTCACGACGGCAGCGAGGTGAAAGCATCGGACGTCGTCTACTCGCTGGAGCGCATACTCGCTCTCGGCAAGGGCGCCTCGTCGCTCTTCAAGTCGATGATCGACCCAGGTAACGCCAAAGCCGTCGACGACCACACGGTCGAGTTCAAGCTGAAGAAGCCGTCGGCAATCTTCCTCGCGGTTGTCCCCGAGATCCACGTCGTCAATGCAGCCCTCGTCAAGAAGAACGCAGCCGGGAACGATTGGGGCGGGGCTTGGCTCTCGAAGAATAGTGCCGGCTCTGGGGCGTACCAGCTCGACCAGTTCGACCCCGCGATCGGCTTCGTCGCCAAGCGTTACGCCGGACATTTCAAAGGCTGGGGTCCGAAGTTCCTCGACCACATCGAGTTCCGCGGCGTGAAGGACACCAACACGCGCGTGCTAGGACTGCTGAAGGGCGACTTCAACGGCATCGGCGGCTACCTGCAGACCGACCAGATCAAGAAGATCGAGGCATCCGGAACCGCCAAGATTCTGGACGCGGAATCGATGCGCATCATGATGATGCAGTTCAATGTCACACGGGCGCCGTTCACCGACGTCCACGTGCGCCGCGCACTGAACATGGCGTTCGATTACGACGGCTTCAACAAGCAGATTCTCGGCGGCCTCGTCGAGCGCAACCCAACGCCATTGCCGAACACGATGTGGGGCAATCCAAAGGACGTGAAGGGGTATAGCTTCGACATCGAGAAGGCGAAGGCCGAGCTGGCCAAGGCCAAGGTTAAGATCGACCGGCCGATCGAGGTGCACTATCTGACCGGCTTCGCCCAAAGCGAGCAGGCGGCACAGCTCTACCAGAACGGGCTGCAGAAGATCGGCATCCAGGCGAAAGTGATCGGCACACCGTGGCCGACGATCGTTGAGCGCTTCCGCAAGCCCGAGACGACACCAGACATCTCGGTTTACTGGATCTCGACCTACTACGCCGATCCGCACAACTGGGTGGGCGAGATGTTCCACTCGGGCAACGCGGGCACATTCAAGAACGCGCACCACTATAAGAACCCGAAGGTGGACGAGCTGCTCGACAAGGCCGTGCAATCCACCAAGCAGGACGAGCGCGCAAAGCTCTACGGCGAGGCCGTGAAGATCATCGTCGAGGATGCGCCAGGCCTCTGGATTTATAATACGAAGTGGTTCGGGCCCTACTCGAAGAAGCTGCAGGGCATCGTGTTCTGCCCCATCGGCAACGCGCAGGAGATGCGCACAGCCTATTTCGAGTAACGGCTACTCCTCTTGAGCCCTTCCCTGCGGCTCCGGCAGGGAAGGGAGGCGATCCGGAATGCGCATCCTCGCTCTCATCGCGAAACGCCTGCTCTGGTTCGTCCCGACGGCCGTGGGCCTGATCGCGGTCGTATTCTTCATATCGCGGGTGATCCCGGCGGACCCGGCGGCTCTGCTGGCGGGAGAAACGGCCAGCCGGGAGGCCATCGATGCGCTGCGCGCCAAGCTCGGGCTCGACCGGCCGCTGATCGTGCAGCTGCTCGACTATTATGGACAGCTTCTGCGCGGTGATCTCGGCACGAGCCTGTTCACGACACGACCCGTCTCCGCCGATCTGCTCGCACGCCTCCCGGCGACGATCGAGCTGACACTGGCGGCGATGCTCCTCGCCGTCGCTCTCGGCATTCCGCTCGGCGTCATCTCGGCCACGCGGCGCAATACACTGATCGACCATGTGCTGCGCATCGTCACGGTGGGCGGGTTGGCGGTCGCAAGCTTCTGGCTGGCACTGGTGCTCCAGCTCGTCTTCGCGATGGATCTCGGGTGGTTGCCGCTGCAGGGACGCATCTCCGGCTTCCCGCCACGCCCGATTACCGGGTTCATGACGATCGATGCCGTCATCACGGGGCGCATGGACCAGCTCGTGAGCGCGCTCCGACATCTGGCCCTTCCCGCGATCACGCTGGCGGTGCCGGCACTGGCGACAGTTGTCCGGTTCACCCGCGCAGGCGTTCTCGACACACTCGGCAAGCCGTTCGTCGACTATCAGAACGCGATCGGAATTCCGCGACCGCTGATCGTGTGGCGCTATGTGCTGAGGAACGCGCTGACGTCGACGATCACGCAGATCGGCCTCCTGTTCGGCATTCTGCTCGCGGGTGCGGTCGTCATCGAGACCGTATTCCAGTGGCCCGGGATAGGCACCTACGCCTTCGAGGCAATTCTGCAGTCGGACTACGCCGCTGTGATGGGCTTTACGGTCTATGCAGGCGGCATCTTCATGATCGCCAACCTGCTGGTCGACGTGGCACACGCGATGATCGACCCCAGGGGAGGGCGCGCATGAGCGGGACCGCGCGGATTTTGAGGCAGATCGCGCGCGACCGCTCGGCGCTCGTCGGGCTCGTTCTGGTGATGATCGTGGTGCTGGCCGCGATCCTGGCGCCGGTTATCTCGACGCATCCCGAGGCCGTGTGGGACATGAACCCGGTCAATCGACTGAAACCTCCCGGCGGCGAGTGGCTCATGGGCACGGACCGCATGGGCGCCGACATCTACAGCCGGGTCGTCTTCGGTGCGCGAATAACACTGCTGATCGCTTTCGTCGCAGTCGGCGCCTCGCTGCTGATCGGCGTGCCGATCGGGCTCTGGGCGGGATGGAGCGAGCTGTGGATCGGTGAGGCGCTGATGCGCGTCTCCGATATCTTTCTCGCCGTGCCGCAAATCGTGCTGGCGATCGCCATAGCTCAGACGCTTGGACCATCCATCCAGAACGTGATCCTGGCGCTCTCCATCACGTACTGGCCATGGTTCGCCCGTCTGGTCTATGCGGAGGTGCGGGCGCTGAAGCATGAGACGTTCATCGAGGCGGCCATCGCGCTCGGCGTGCCGCAGTGGCGCATCGTGCTCCAGCATGTGCTGCCGAACGTCGCCTCGCCGATCATTGTGCGCACCTCGATCGGCATGGGTTTCACGATCCTGACCGCGGCGTCGCTCGGATTCCTGGGGCTCGGTGCGCCGCCGCCGGCGCCGGAGTGGGGCCGCATGATCTCGGAGTCACGCGAGTTTCTCCCCGAGGCGTGGTGGTATGCGCTCGCGCCGGGACTCGCGATCTTCATCGTCGTGATGGGGTTCAATTTGCTCGGCGACGGCCTGCGCGACATCCTCGATCCGCGACTCAGGCGCTCGCATGACCGATAGCCGGCTGCTGGAGATTGCCGACTTGCGCATCGGCTACGAGACGAGCGGGGGCGTCGCTCGGGTGCTCGACGGCGTCAGCCTCGACATCGCACGCGGGAGCATCATGGGGCTCGTCGGCGAATCGGGCTGCGGAAAGACGACCCTGGCTCGGGCCGTGCTCGGCATTCTCTCGCCGAACGCCAACATTGTGGGCGGCACCATCCAATTCGACGGGATGGATCTTCTCCGCATGGACAGGCACCGCTTCCAGCAGGAGATCAAGGGTAGGCGGATAGCATTCGTGCCGCAGGACCCTTACGGCGCGTTCAATCCGTTGTTTCGCATCGGCGACCAGATCATGGAGCTGATGAAGTGGAAGTCGCCGCGGCGCGATCCTGCCGAGCGGGGCTTGGGCGCCTTCCTCACCCCATACCCCAGCGCGCGGCGCAAAGCCGACCGGGAGGACGCACTGAAGTGCCTCGAGGAGGTGCAGATCCCGGACCCGGAGCAGGCCTTTGCGAAGCTGCCCGAGCAGTTCTCCGGCGGACAGCGCCAGCGCCTCATGATCGCAATGGCCTTGATGACACGCCCCGATCTGATCATCGCAGACGAGCCGACGACGGCGCTCGATGTCACCATCCAGGCGCAGATCCTGAAGCTGATCAAATCGCTCACCGCGACGCACGGCGTCTCGGTGCTCTTGACCACTCACGATCTAGGGACCGCCTACGAGATCTGCGACGACATCACGGTCATGTATGCCGGGCAAGAGGTGGAGCGGGCACCGGTCGACCGCTTTTTCGCGACGCCACGGCACCCCTATACGGTGCGCCTCCTCGAGAGCGTACCAGCCCCAGGCCGCGAGATCTGCGAAATCGGCGGCGAGATCCCGAGCCTGCTGTCTCCACCCAGCGGCTGCCGCTTCCACCCGAGATGCACGAGGGCGAGCGACGCTTGCGTCGCATCACGGCCTCCGCCGGAGGGCAACCGACATACCGTGCGCTGCTATCATCCAATGCCGGACACGGCGGAGGTGGCGCCATGAGCGCGACAGATGCGCTGCTCACCGCTCGCGACCTGCGGCGGCATTTCACCGTGCGAAATGCCTTCGGCAGGCCGACGGGTGCAGTCAAAGCGCTGGATGACGTGTCGCTCGCGGTCCGTCCCGGCGAGACGCTCGGCATCGTCGGGGAATCGGGCTGCGGAAAGACGACTCTCGGAAAAACACTGGCGGGCATCCACAGACCGGACGCGGGCCAGATCGTGTTCGAGGGTGTGGACATCTCGGGCTTACAGGGCGCGGCGCGTGGCAGCGTCACGCAGCGGCTGCAGTATATTCATCAGGATCCGGGTAATGCGCTCGACCCGCGCTGGAAGATCGGGCGCTCGCTCGACGAGCCGCTGGCGACCCACACATCGCTGCCCCGCGTCGAGCGGGATGAGCGGGTGCGCGACATTCTCGCGGCGGTTGGCCTGCCGCAGGGCCATCTAGACCTCTATCCGCACGAGATCTCGGGTGGCCAGCAACGCCGCGTCGGGCTGGCGCGCATCCTCACCTTGCAGCCGAAGCTCGTGATCCTGGACGAGCCGACGTCGGGTCTGGACGTGTCTGTACAGGCGATGGTGCTGAAGCTGTTGCAGGACTTGAAGGCGCGGTTCGGCCTAACATACGTGTTCATCTCGCACGATCTCGCCGTGGTACGCATGGTGTGCGACCGCGTCGGCGTGATGTATCTCGGCCGTCTGGTGGAGATAGCGCCCACGGAGGAGCTGTTCGCCGATGCCCGCCACCCGTATACGCGCTCGCTGCTGTCGGCGATCCCGGAGATCGGCGGGCGACGCGTGACGGATACCTTTGCGCTCGAGGGCGAGCCGCCGGATGCCGCCCACTTGCCGTCGGGGTGCCGCTTCCGCGCGCGCTGTCCGCTTGCGGCGCCGCTCTGTGCGGAGCGCGAGCCGCTTCTGGAGCCGGCGGGCGTCGACCACCAGACGGCCTGCCATTTCACGGACCATGGAAAGGAAGCGCCATGACGGGCGTGCGATTTCCGAAGCGCGTGCTGGTCACCGGCGGCGTGAGCGGCATAGGGCTTGCAACTGCGCGACGCCTCGCCGACCGTGGCGCCGCCCTTGTGCTGATGGACCGGGATGGCGCGGGCCTCGAGACAACGCGCATCGGCCTCACCCGAAGTGGATTGGAGGTCGCGACCATCGAGGTGGACCTCACCGATCCGGCGGCGATCGAGGCGGCCATCGAGCAAGTTGGAGAGGTGGACGGCCTCGTCAATTGCGCCGGAATCTACCCGGTGACGGGATTGCTCGACCTTGGCGTCGATGAGTGGGACCGCGTGATGGCGCTCAATCTCAGGGCGCCGTTTCTCCTGTCACGCGCTTTCGCACGCCGGCTGATGGCAGACCGGCGCGGTGGCTCCATCGTCAACATTTCGTCGACCGCGAGCGTGCTCGCGCGGCCGGGCATCGCGCACTATGGAGCGTCGAAGGCAGCGCTCAATCAACTGACACGGGTGCTTGCCGTCGAATTGGCTCCGCATGGCATCCGAGTCAATGCCGTGCTGCCCGGCGTCATCGGAACGGAGACGGTGAAGGCAAGCTTGGCCACGCCCGAGGCGCAGGCGGAGATGGCGGCCAAGGAGGCGCGCATTCCCCTCGCACGGCTGGGCACGCCCGAGGAGATCGCGGACCTCGTCGCATTTCTGTTGTCGGCGGAGTCGTCCTATTCGACGGGGGGTTTGTTCACCGCGGATGGCGGCTTCTCACTGGGCATCGCCCGCTATTGAGGAGGCCGTGGATCGTCAGCGGTTCCACTGCAGTCCGTCGATCGTGATGTCCTGCCCGGTCACGTAGCAGGGCTCGGACGTCGCCAGGAATGCCACCAGCTCAGCCACATCCTCCGGCGTGCCGGGCCGTTTCAGCGCTATGCCACTGACCAGCTCCTGCTCGCGCTCGGCCATCAAGGCCTTGGCCACGAGGTCGGTCTTGATCAGTCCGGGACACACACAGTTGACGAGAATGTCGGGGCCGAGCTCCTTGGCGAGAGCGCGCGTCATGCCGATGATGCCGGCCTTGGCCGCTGCGTAAGCGAACTTGCTGACGGCTGCGGTCACGCCGCCCGAGTGTGCATTGAGCGACGACATCGACACGATGCGGCCGTGACCAGCCGCTTGCATGTGCGGCGCCGCAGCCTGGATCCAGTTGAAGCAGCTCTTCAGATTAACGGCGATCGCTGTGTCCCACTCTTCCTCGGTGATCTCGAGGATACCCTTCGGCGCCGAGCGCCCGGCGTTGTTGACGAGAACGTCGATGCGGCCCCATTGCCCGACGACGTCGGCGACGACCTCGCGTGCACGGGCGTGCGAGGCAACGTCGGCGGTGTAGGCGAGGCACGGCGCGCTACTCGCCTCGATCTCGGCTCGCGTGCGCTCCATCTCGGGCTGCAGCACGTCCACGAGGACGATGGCATGGCCGCGTGCGGCTAGTGCGCGCGCACAGGCTCGGCCAATGCCGCGGGCACTGCCGGTGACGACGGAAACCTTCTTCGCAATGCTCACACTTTCCTCCTTGGACCGTCTCATGCGCGCCTGCGACTGTGACGATCGCATGGATCGTGTGCAATACTGGCGCTCGAAACTCTGCAAGCAGATTCCGGGGCCGATCCATGACCGATCAAACGAAGCCGCTCGAGCCGTGGCAATGGCCGGAGCCGCATTGGCGCAAGCTGGTCGATCAGGTGCGGGCCGGTCGCTCTTACAGGCCGCCGGCGTGGAAGAATGGCGCGCGCTGCGCGATCGCCCTGTCGTTCGACAGCGACCACGAGACGAGTGAGCTGCGCGACGGCGGCAAGTCCATCGGTCGCATGAGCTGGGGGCAGTACGGCAACCGCGTCGGCGTCCCGCGCATCCTGAAGCTGCTCGACGGGCACGGCGTGAAGGCGACGTTCTATGTACCGGCTGTGGTCGCGCTGCTGCATCCGGACGAGCAGCGCCGCATCGTCGGCGAAGGCCACGAGATCGGCATCCATGGATGGATTCATGAGTTGAACTCGGTTCTGCCTTACGAGGCGGAGCGCGACTTGATGCTGCGCTCGGCGGAGACGCTGGAGAAAATCTGCGGACAGCGTCCCGTGGGTTTGCGGACACCGTCGTGGGACTTCAGCCCGAACACGCTCAGGATCGAGAAGGAGATGGGGCTCGCCTACGATAGCTCGCTGATGGCCGACGAGGATTGCTACGAGCTTCTGCTGGATGGCGAGGCCACTGGCATCGTCGAGCTACCCGTAGAATGGGTGCGGGACGATGCGGTTTACTTCATGATGAACCGCTTTTCGGCGCTCAGGCCCTATACACCACCGTCAGACGTGCTCGACATCTTCCGGCGGGAGTTCGACGCAGCCTACGAGGACGGCGGCATATTCCAGCTGACATGCCATCCACACATCATCGGCTACCGGTCGCGCATCTGGATCATCGACGAGTTGATCCGGCACGCCAAGGCCAAGGGCGACGTCTGGTTCGCGACTCACGCCGAGGTCGCCGCCTGGGCGAGCAGCCACAGCTGACAGACGCTGGACCAGTTGTGGCAAAGCAAGGTTGCCTCACTGGCCAAGCAGTCTGCTGACGCCATTTACCTGACGAGGATCTTGCCCGTCATACCGGCCTCACGATGACCGGGGATCAGGCACGCGAAATCGAACTCGCCAGCGTTGGTGAAGCGCCACACGAGATCGCCCGATGCCCTCGGCGCGACCTGCTTCGAGTTCGGGTCGACGTGCTTCATATCGGGCATCGCCTTCATCATCTCGGCGTGCTCCTCGATCTCTTGCTGTGTCCCGAGGAGGAACTCGTGATCGAGAACGCCGACGTTCTCTAAGCGAAACCGGATCTGCTCGCCCTTTTGCACCTCGATGCGCGAGGGCTCGAACAGCATCTTGCCGTCCGCCTCCTTCATCGTGACGACGATCAGGCGAGCCTGTTGTTGCGGATCGCCGGGCTGCCCATACGCCAACCCTTCGCTCGAGCCCTGCTGACCCGACTGGCCGTGGTGCGCCGAAGGCCCGTGAGCGAATGCAGCCGCACTGCTCACGACCGCGAGAACAGCGACGGGAATTAGCTTTTTTATCATGGTCTCCTCCATTACTTCCTGCCTTCTCATGATGGCCCCGTTTGAACGGGCAGCTCGACACGGGCAGCGAGCCCCTTGTGAGCCTTGTTGGCCAGCGTCACGTCTCCCCCGTGAGAGCGGATAATGCTCCGGGCGACGGTGAGACCGAGCCCGTGGCCACCCGTCGCTCGCCCCCTCGACGGCTCGCCCCGCACGAATGGCTCGAAGACGCGCTCAAGCTCGGCCACCGGCAATCCTGGCCCCTCGTCCTCGACGAGGACTGTGACCTGCGCCTCACGACTCGAGACGCAAACTTCGGCCGCACCGCCATACTTCAAGGCATTCTGGACGAGATTGCTGAGCGCGCGCTTCAAAGCGAGATGACGTCCCGGAACCACGACGTGCCGCGGTCCATTGATCGAGACCTGCTCACCGGCATCCGTTGCCTCGGCCTCGATGGTGTTCAGGATCGCCATGATGTCGACGTCCTGGACAGCCTCTTTAGAGAGATCGTCGCGCAGGAACGACAGTGTCGCCTCGATCATCTCCTCCATCTCGTCGAGATCGGCCTCCACTTTCAGCTTGGCCTGTGGATCCGGCATTGCCTCGATCCGCAGACGCAGACGCGTGAGCGGCGTGCGTAGGTCGTGACTGACGGCAGCTAGCATCTGCGTGCGCTCGTCAATCAGCTTACGAATGCGGTCCTGAAGCTCGTTGATCGCTCCGGCAAGCATCCGGACCTCTCGCGTCCCGGTTTCCGGAACCGGACCGCTTTCCGATGTAACGAAGAGGCGCCGGGCCCCATCCGCCAATTCGCGGAGCGGAAGTGTGAGCCAGTAGCTCATAAGGACCGACACGGCGACGACGCCGAGCCCAGCCAGCAAGGCAGAGATCAGGAAGCTCGGGGTTGCTACGCGAGCAGACCCGACCTTCGCCAGCGTCACATTCAGCCAGGAACCGTCGATCAGGGGAATGGAGAGTAGGGTCGTGTGTTGATTGTCGACGGCCTTTCCGGCGAGGCGGCCATGGTCCTTTGCCCGGCTGCTGCCGATCACGACCCCCTTCTCGGCGAGGCGTTGCGATTTCGACATCAATCCGGCACGGAGGCCTTCGGCAACCTCGTCGAGCAGTCCGCCCTCTGTCGTCAGAGGCTCGCGACCCCAGTGAAGCTCGAGTGGACCGCCCGACAGCTTGTGCGCGGCGTCGTCTCTCCGGTCAGCCTCGATTGCGGTGATGGTATCAGCCAGCACGAGCAGACGCTCGACGACGGCGGCCGTGTTACGCGCCGTGACCTCTCGCTCGATGCCGCGCTGGTAGAGGTACTGCGCCACCCAGAGAATAGAGCCTAGGCCAACGATAAGAACGACGATGGTCCGGCCTGCGATCGTATCTGAAAGCCAGCTCATGGGCGTCTGACCGCAGCAACGAACATGTAGCCGGCCCCGCGCACCGTCTTGATAAAGCTTTCGCCGTCCGCATCTGTATCGATCTTCCGACGAAGCCGGCTCACCTGAACGTCGATGCTACGGTCGAGGTTCGTCGCATCGGCACTCCGCGCCGCCTCCAGGAGTTGATCCCGGGAAAGGACGCGCTGCGGCGTCTCCAGGAAGGCAACGAGAAGATCGTACTCGCCCGCAGAGAGATCCACGATCACCCCTTGTGGATTGCGCAATTCACGCCGCAGAACGTCGAGGCGCCAGCCTTCGAACTCGTAGCCACGCTTGCGCTCCCCGACTTGTCCTCCCCCCGATATCCGCGCTCGCCGCAAAAGCGCCTTGATCCGTGCGAGGAGCTCGTTCGGGCTGAATGGCTTGCTGACATAGTCGTCTGCGCCGATTTCTAGACCAACGATCCGATCCGTCTCGTCACCCCGAGCCGTGAGCATGAGAACCGGGATATTGGACGAAGTCCTGAGATCGCGGCAGATCTCGATGCCGCTCTGTCCGGGCAGCATGATGTCGAGAATGACGAGATCGACGGGCACACCGGAGCGCATATGTCGCGCAAGCTCGCGTCCGTTGCCCACGCCGACCACGGCATAGCCGTGATCGGCGAGGAACTGCCCGAGCAAGTAGCGTAGATCCGGATCGTCGTCGCAAATCAGGATGTGCGCTTCAGGCGCAGATCCATCCGCATCTCTCGACGCTTGATTTTCCGAGGTTGGCTGCACGTCTTTCCTCGGCATCGCGGTCCGCCTCAGTTGAGTGGCGTCAGTCTCACTTGGTGACTACCGCCGCCCACGTTCTTGGTCTTGAGAATGACGCGCATGCCCTTCTTGGCGACAAAATCACCTTTGCCCTTCATGATATGGCCTCCGCTGGGGGTGAGCGCAACTTTGTGGTTCTTGCCCGACACGAGAACCTGCGCCTCTGCGCTGCCACCGGTGACACTCACGGGCTTCTCATTGGCGTCCGTGACATAGAGCGTGAGTTCACCACCATTCGCCACCATCTCGAGATGCTGGTTCCCTCCCGCTGCATCGACGATGTGGCCGCCATTCGGGCCTTTCGTGAACTTGCTATCCGTGTGAGCGAGCGTCGGCGTTGCGAATGCGAGTGCTGCGGCGAGCATCAGATACTTTATCATAGCCATGGTTCCTTTGGTTGTTGACTTCCGGCGTGTCAGTAAGCCTGCGCTGGCGCATCCCCGAGTTGTGCCTCGTCGCGATCCAAGCGCAGTCGTTCGATGGCGGGCTCTCCGTACCTGAGGAAAAGGACGGGAGTTAGAAAAGTGTCCAGCACTGTCGAGCTGATCAGCCCGCCGAAGATCGTGATTGCAACGGGATGGAGTATCTCCTTGCCCGGTTGGTCAGCGCCGATCATCAGCGGCACCAGTGCCAGGCCAGCCGACAGCGCGGTCATGAGCACGGGTGTCAACCGCTCGAGGCTGCCGCGAACGATCATGTCCGGTCCGAACCGCTCGCCTTCGAGCAGCACCAGATTGATGTAGTGGCTGACTTTCAGAATGCCGTTACGCGCACTGATCCCGGCAAGCGTAATGAAGCCGATCATCGTCGCCACCGACAGCGGCTGGCCGGCGAGCCAGAGAGCCACGACGCTGCCTATGAGCGCGAGCGGCACGTTTCCCATGATGATGAGTGCCAGGATCGCCGACTTGTATCGACTGTAAAGCACGACGAAGATCGCCGACAGCGACAGGAGCGACAGCAGAGCAATGAGACGAGATGCTTCCTCCTGCGCCTGAAAAGTGCCTTCGAGCGAGGTGAAATAGCCCTCTGGCAGCCGGGTCTCGGCAGCGACACGGCGGACGGCCGAAACGATCCCTGCCATGTCCGAGCCGTCAGTGTTGGCGTAGACAACGATCCGGCGGCGAGAGTTGTCACGCAGGATCTGGTTCGGTCCATCCGTCTCGACCACCGATGCAAAGAGCGAAAGGGGAACGCGCCCCGAGGGGGTTTCGATGCGAAGCCTGGAGAGACCTTCCGTCGTCCGGTCGCGATCCGCCACGCGCAGGACGACGTCGTACCGGCGGCTGCCGTCGACCACCTGGGACACTTCCCGCCCGTTGAGCAGAGATTCCAGCGCCTCCGTGATCCGGGCAGGCGTGACACCGAGCTGGGCGGCTTTGTCGTAGTCGACCGCGACCTGGACTTGCGGGATGCGAACCTGTCGCTCGATCTGGAGGTCGACGATCCCGGGAATCGTCTCCATTCCCGAGCGGACCTGTTCTGCTAGAGCGCGCAACGTATCAAGATCGTCGCCGAAGATCTTGAGCGCGATTTGGGCGCGTACGCCGGACAGCATGTGATCCAGGCGGTGCGATATCGGCTGCCCGACGTTGACATTGGCGGGCAAAACAGCGAGGCGCTTACGGATATCCGCGATGATCTCCTCGCGACCGCGCTCCGACCGATGAAGATCAACGTCGATCTCCGCGGAATGTACGCCCTCGGCATGCTCGTCGAGCTCGGCGCGACCCGTCCGCCGCCCAACCGACTTGGCCTCCGCCACCTGCAGGATCAGACGTTCGGCGATGAGACCGACCCGATGCGACTCGGCAAGCGAGATTCCGGGACGAAACAGCATCGATATGGTGAGCGTGCCTTCGTTGAACGGCGGCAGGAATGACCGGGGCAAGTAGAATGTACTGGCGGCAGCAATCGCCACTGCGACAAGCGCCGACGTCATCACGAACGCCTGCTTACGAAACGACCACGCGAGCAATCGCCGATTCCCGGCCTTCAGCAACCGCACGAGCCAGCTGTCGTGCTCGGCAGCGGCCTTCGGCGACTTCAGCAGATAATAGCAGAGCACAGGCGTCACCGTGATCGAGACGACAAGAACTTCGCCACGATCGATACGATGTAGGCGATGCCGAGCGGCGCGAAAAGCCGGCCCTCTATACCGGAAAGCGCGAACAGCGGCACGAACACCAGCACGATGATAGCGGTTGCGTAGATGATCCCGGAGCGGACCTCCTGCGACGCCCGGGCGATGACCTGGAGCACAGGATCCGGGTTGGGCTTCAATTTGTTCTCGCGCAGCCGGCGAAACACATTCTCGACGTCGACGACGGCATCGTCCACCAGCTCACCGATCGCGATAGCGAGGCCGCCCAAAGTCATCGTGTTGATGGTCAGCCCGAGAAAGTGAAACACGATCACCGTAACTAGGATCGAGATCGGGATTGCGGTCAAAGAAATGAATGTCGTGCGCCAGTTGAGAAGAAAGACGAACAGCACAACCGCGACCACGACCAACGCCTCAACGAGAACCTTGAGGACGTTGTCGATCGAGACCTTTATGAAATCGCCTTGCCTGAAAAGGATGGCGGTAGAGATATCCTTGGGTGTGACACGCCTCAGGTCGGCAAGCGCTGCCTCGATGTCCTCGGTCAGCCGCAACGTGTCTCCCGTCGGCTGCTTCTGCACCGACAGGATGACGGCCGGCCGCCCCATATGACCAGCGTCTCCGCGCTTGATCTGGGCCGCGTAGTCGACCTCCGCCACCTGTGAGAGGCGAACGGATATGCCGTTGCGATGGCTGACCGGAAGGCTCCTCAGGTCGTCGAGACGCGTCGTCCGGCCGATATTCCGGATCAAATACTCACGCGCATGCTGGTCGACGAAGCCGCCGGCGGTATTTGCTCCGAACTGCCGCAAGGCCTCCTCGACCTCCGCTCGCTGGACGTCGAGCACACTCATTTGTGCGAGATTGAGCGTCACGCGGTATTGACGCACCTCGCCACCGATCGGGATCACCTGCGCGACGCCCGGGATGGTCAGCAACCTCGGGCGTAGCACCCAGTCGGCCTGCTCGCGAAGCTCCATCGGGCTTGCCGACTCGCTCGATAGAGCAATCAACATGATCTCGCCCATGATGGAGGTGATCGGCCCCATCTGCGGAACGACACCGCGTGGCAACTGCTCTCGCACGATACTGAGCCGCTCCGTCACCTGCTGGCGGTTGCGGTAGATGTCGGTTCCCCAGGCGAACTCGATATAGATGATCGAGAGACCAACGCCGGAAACGGAGCGAACGCGCGTCACCCCCGGCATGCCGTTCATCGCCGTCTCCAGCGGAAAGGTCACGAGCGTCTCGACCTCCTCCGGAGCCAGGCCATGGGACTCGGTCATCAGCGTGACGGTCGGACGATTGAGATCCGGAAAGACGTCGACCGGCAGCGCTCGCATCGTCAGCGCACCGTAGACGATGAGGATCGTCGCAGCCGCGAGGACGAAGAGCCGATTGCGAAGGCTCGCAGTGACGAGGAAATTGAACATACTCAGCGAGCCTCTCAGCGAACCTGATTGAGCAAAGTCACGCCATCCGTGACGACCCGCTTGTCGACCCTCAATCCGGAAGTGACGACAATCGATGTCCCGTCGAGAGGAGCAGTCTTCACAACCTGCGGCTCGAATCGCTCGGCATCGGTTTTGATCCAGACGATCGGAAGGCCGGTCTGGCCGCGAACGACGGCCGATGCAGGAATGACGAAGCCGTTCACCTTCGTTGTGGACTGCAAGACGACCTGCACCGGAGCGCCAACCGCAAGCTGGTGCCCGTTGGCTTGCATCTTGAAAGTCAGCACGGTGGCCTGTTGCCTGAGTGCGGACCCGCGCCCCATGAATGTGAGCGGAACCTGATCACCGCTTCGAGTCACAGCGACCGCCTTTGTGAACTCGCTCGGCACGATTTGATCAAAGGATATGGCTTCGATCCAAAGCTCTGACGGATCGACGATCTCGAAGAGCACGTCCCGAGCCTCGACGATCTGGCCGATCGTTGCGTTGGCAAGAGAGACCACGCCGCTGATCGGAGCGACGATCGGCTCACGCCGTGCGTCGCTTGGCAATAGCTCGGCTCGCTTCCGCTCGAGGGCCTGCAGCTCGCCCTGGACCTCGTCCACCTTCACCTGCGGCACCGACCCCGGTGACTTCTCGTAGCGCGACAGGATCGTGCGGTTCTTCTCGATCCGCGCCTCGGTCTCCGCGATCGAGCTATCAATGTTTAACCGGTCGGCCGCTTCAATGTAGGTTTGAACGTAGGCCAGCAGCTCGCCCTTGTTGACGCGCTTGCCGACGTAGGCGAGGCCTCCGGGCGCAGCCTCGATGCGACCCGGCCGTCCAGGCTGAACCCGGCCGAAGTTTGCAGGCCCGGCGACAATGGTGCCCGTGAGCTCCGTCGCAACTGGCGCTGCTCCTTCGGCCGTCAGCATGGTGCGAATGGAGAGGAGATGCTGGGTCGCCTTCGGCACGAACAACGTGCCGTCAGGCGTGCGTTGCGCGAGATCGGTGGCCATCGTCGAGGGAATTGAGGGTAGCGGGGCGACAGCCGCGTCGGCAGCCACCGCCTGCTCGGGCTGCCATAGCGCCGTGGCGAGCATCAACGCGATGGCACCAACCGACCGGCGCAACGGCCTTATGTCAGAAGCATCACCGCGTCGCTCAGCCGGCGCGTCCGAGGGCTGCGAAGCTCGATCGTCTCCAGCGAGCCTCGGAGTGGAGCGCCCGCCGGCGAAAAGAAGCGTCAAGAGAACCCCAACGACTAAGCCGGCGCCACCGGCGAGAAGAACGTCCTGCCGATTGACCAGTGCAGCGAGCTTCCAGTCTGCGGCTTGTGTTGTCGCGGCCGACGATCCAGCCTCGATGTTCTTCAGGGTGCCGGTCAGCAAATCCTCGCTGCCGTCAGCCAGTCGCAAAGCAAAAACAAGGTCGACGTCACCACTGGTCGATAACCACGGCGCGGCCACGCTGAACACGCCATCGCCTTCGGGCTTGGCATCTGCCTGCTGATCGTCGCGGGAAACGGTCATGCTCGCGCCTTTGATGGGCTCGTTGGTCGCAAACCCGTGCAGGAAGACGGTGAGGCGCCCTTTGCCCGACGCAACGCCGACGAGCTCGAAGTCCGGCGTGACGGCAACAACACGCGGCGCCACAGGCAGCGCGAGAGGCGGCGGCTTGTCGTGATCGTGGCCCTCGTGCGCATGAGCCGCCGCAACGCTACCGGCCAGGGCGCACACGGCGAGCACAGCCCTGAACATCAATTTGAGAACAGGCATGCATGTCCCTCGTTGTCCTACGCCGCAGAACCCGGACCTTATCCGTCCAGGATTTCACCCTGATTTCCCGATTGTTTCAGAGTGTGACGAGATCTCCGTTCGCACTGCCGGAGACACTGTGATCGGCTACCAGCTCAAAGGGGAGAGCATGTGCGTCCCGGCAGGCACACAGCGGAAATGCGAGCGGACATCGCGGCGTCGAAGTTGATCGTGAAGTCCGGGTCAGCCATCTTGCCGACACCTATTGGCAGGATCGGATGCAACGACATTGAGCAAGCTCCGACAGCGAGCTGAATTCTGGGGGACACTATGACCGAGGGTGTCGACTACAACAGCCGCGACTGGCACCTCGAAACCAGAGCCGGTGAAGGCAAGCGCATCCTGTCGCTCGATGGTGGCGGAGTCCGTGGCCTGATCACCCTCGGCATCCTGCAACGCATCGAGGAGACACTGGCCCCCCGCTATCCCGGCAAGCCCGAGGACTTCCGGCTCTGCCACTACTTCGACCTTATCGCCGGCACCTCCACGGGCGCGATCATCGCGGGCGCGCTGGCCCTGGGTATGTCGGTCGCGGAGGTGAAGCGCCATTACGACGCCATGTGCCCCAGGATTTTCCGCAAACAGCCGAACAAGGGGATGATGGGCTTCCTTTATCCCGAAGGCGCCCTGACACCGGTCTACAACGAGCGTGAGATCGAGGACGTATTGCGGCGGATCGCGGGCGAGCGCGAGTTGCAGTCCCCTGATATCAAGACCGGGCTCATGATCTGCACCAAGCGGCTGGATACAGGTAGTCCATGGGTGCTGACCAATTCTCCCAGAGCGCCATATTGGGAGGTTGGACGAAACAAGGACTACAAGCTTTGGCGTATCCTCCGCGCGAGCACGGCGGCACCCTTGTTCTTCGAGCCACTCGAGTTCGAGATCGCAAAGCCTGACGGCATCTATGACGGCGAGGTCGGCGTCTTTGTCGATGGCTCGGTAGCCGGCCTCAACAATCCCAGTCTCCAGGCATTTCTAACGTCAACATTGAAGCCCTACGGGCTGGCATGGCCTTGCGGCCGCGACAACCTCTTCATCGTCTCGGTTGGCACGGGGTGGTGGCGCAAGAAGCTCAACCGAAACGCCTTCATGGCGATGTCGAGCGGAATGAAGGCGCTCGAGGCAGTGGTTGGAATGATTCCCGACACCTCGCGCCAAGCGATCATGATGCTTCAAGCGATGAGCAATCCGCGCAAGCCTTGGCACATTGATTCCGAGATCCTCGATCTCGACGGTGAGTTGTGCCGTGACGAGGAGTTGCTGTCCTACCAGCGCTACGACGCTCATCTCGAGGACGATCACGTTCGCCGGATATTCCCGGAGGCGAATCTCGTCATCGAGCAGTTGCGAGACCTGGGGAACACCGATGCGGAGGTGCTCCGCCGGCTCTACGCCCTCGGGCACGCTGTGGGGCGGGTCAGCCGGGCAGGCAAAGATGGCATCGAGCCTGCCGACTTCCCCGCACTCTTCGATCCTCCCGGATTCGACAGCCCAGAGGACCACGCGCCGCGCAAGGCCTCATAGACCAGGGAAGTCGCAGGTTTGGGAGCGAAACGCCACGCGAAACGAGATCGCAAAACAACCCCGCCGCCTCAATGCCCCGCCTTCTTTCCCCACAGCGCCTCCAGCTTCTGATCCCGCCCGCAACCGTATCGATAGAACTTATAGCGAACGGGGTTCGTCACGTAGAAGTTCTGATGGTAGTCCTCGGCGGCAGTGAACGGACCCGCGTCGCGGACCGTCGTCGCCAGAGGCTGCTTCAGCGGGCCTGATTTTTCGATCTCGGCCTTCGAGGCTTCCGCGATTTTCCTTTGCTCCGGCGAATGAGCGAAGATGGCCGTCGTGTAGCTCTCGCCGCGATCGCAGAATTGCCCGCCGGCATCGTAGGGATCGATCGTCTTCCAGAAGTGATCGACCAGCTTCTTGTACGAAACTTTCGCCGGATCGAACGTGATGCTCACCACCTCGATGTGCCCCGTTCCGCCGGCAGTCACCTGCTTGTAGGTCGGGTTGGGCGTCTTGCCGCCCATGAACCCCGACACGGTCGCGACGACGCCCTCCACCTTGTCGAAATCCGACTCGACGCACCAGAAGCAGCCGCCAGCAAAAGTGGCCACCTCGGTTTTCGCGGGAACTCGTGCCGGAGCGGCGGCACCTTTGTCGGTAGCTGGCGCTTGCGCCTGGACGGCGCCCCGGCCGGCGACTAAGACGAGAGCAATCGCGGCGATCAGGCTGATAACCACCGGAATCGAACGGTTCATCGCAAGGCCTCCAAGCCCAGGTTCAGCTCAGGACTTGCTTTCGCCCTTGTCCGACGCCGTTGTCGGCGCAGTGGCTTTGGGCACGAACGTCATCGCAACGCCGTTCATGCAGTAGCGCTGGCCGGTCGGTGGCGGTCCATCCGGGAAAACGTGACCGAGATGTCCGCCGCAGGTCGCGCAATGCACTTCCGTGCGCGTCATGAAAAAGCTGCGGTCCGTGGTCGTCCCCACCGCGTTCTCGACCGGCTTGAAGAAGCTTGGCCACCCGGTACGGCTGTCGAATTTGGTATCCGACGTGAACAGTAGGCTGCCGCACCCGGCGCAGTGGTACTCACCATCCGCGTACGTCTTGTCGAGCGGACTGGTGAATGCGCGCTCCGTGCCGTGCTTGCGCAGAACGTAGTACTGCTCCTTGGTGAGCGACTTTTGCCATTCCTCGTCGGACTTCTGCACTGGGAATACTCCTTTCGGTGCATCGGACGCTGCAGCCGATCGTGGAACCAGCGCGGCAGCGACGGTTGTGATGGTAGCAACGCTGAAGGTGCGTCTCGACACCATGTCCGGCTCGCTCCTCGAGAATGGCATTTAGGCCCGGTCGACACTTGCATGCAAGATTGTCGGGGGGAAAGGGGGCGTTTCAAGCCTCTCGCAACGGGATAATGCATCGGGCGTGCACAAGCGAATCACGTCTCCTCACGACTGCTCGATCTTCGCCGTGCCGGCACGATCGAGGCCACCGCCTCGAAACAGGTCAGCGCCGGATGTCCTTCCTCGCGAAGGCGATCCACCTCAGCGAGCGCCCACGCATGGGCGCCGTCCATGACCTCGCCGTGTCGCACCCAATCGAGGATGCTCATGCCGGCTGGTAATGGCGGAACCATCAGCAGGTCGCTGGGTTGCATGTGACGCTCGAATTCGTTCCGGTTGGCGAGCATGCTGCGCATCAGCACGGCGCCGAGGCTCGGCGCATCCGGTAGCGGCTGCCCCGAGAACGGCAACAGCATCCGCCGCGCCAGAACCCCGCGCGACGGCAGTGCGCGATAGTCGACGGCGAACCGCTCGAGCTGCGGCACCTCGAAGGCGACAACGACGTTCGGACCGCGCTTGATCTCCCGCATCGATCGCACCGGGACGTTATCGACCAGCGCCCCGTCCACAAGCATCTCCCCCTCGCGCGTGTAATAGGGCGGCAGCAGCCCCGGGATCGAGCCCGAGGCACGCACCGCCTCCCATAGACTGCCCCGGCGATGGCAGGTCAGGCCGTGACGCGACAGGTTGGTCGAGATCGCGAAAAATGGCAGCCACAGGTCCTCGATCTCGACGCCCCCGTAGCAATTCTCGAGCAATTGATCGAACTGCGTGTGATCCAGAATCGAATAGCGTGGCCACGTGTAGCGCCGGAGCGCCCGCTTCTTGACGAAGATGTCGTCGACGGCGCGGTCGATCTCATCGGGCGATTGCCCCATCGCGAAGCCCGCCGCCATCGCGCTGCCACCGCTTGTGCCGCCCATGATGTCGAAAGCAACGCCCTTTTCGACGAGCGCCTTGTAGAGGCCGATGTGCGCCGCGCAGAAGGCTCCGCCGCCGCACGTCACAAGGCCCAGCGCCCGACCGGTGACGAAGCGCGCGATACGGTCTGCATCCGCCCGCTCGCCGATCGCCGCATGATGATGCATCCCGACAGCGCGTCCAGCCAGCCAGTGTCGCGTCCCTTGCGGGCCGCGCCGCTGCGGATGCAAAAGCACGAGCCGCTGTGCTCCCGGCGCGACGAGCCTGCCTGCGAACTGCTCGAGGACATTCTCGGCGACAGGGGCGGTCGCATCGCGGCCGACCAGAGCCACACGCAGCACCAGGTCGGCCTGCCGCACGGCCTTCTCGGACCACGCCGTCAGCAGCGGATCGGCAACATAGATGACGGTATCGTGAGCGCCTTCCAGTGCGTTCAGGGCCTCTGTCGCGCCGCCGCTGGCGAGATCCCTCTCGCCGATGACCGATCGGACGTTGGAGCTGTCGACGACACCGGTTCGCCCGAGTCGACTGAAGGCGGCTACCAGATCTGAGACGAAAGCCGGCGGAACCGGCTCGCCACCGGCCCGGATCAACGCAATCGTCCGCGGCACGCTATCGATCTGCTGCGCCCGCCCCGCTGTCTGGTCCGCCAGCCGCCGTGCAAGGGCTGCCGTGAGCGTTCCCCAGATGCGCGGGATCCTCGTGCAGAGGCGATCGAAGTGGCTCCGCTCCAGACGCACCACCAGGCTGTCCCGGACGGCCGTCACCGTAGCTGTCCGTAAGCCGCCGGCAAGGAACGCGATCTCGCCGACGGGCGATCCCGGTCCGATTTCCGCGATCGGCTCCGCCCGTCCGGCGATACGCACGTCGAAGCGCCCGGACACCACGATATAAAGCGCATCGGCCTCCTCGCCCTGCCGGACGAGAACATCCCCGCGGGTCAGCGGCAATGGCTCGAGCTCCGCCTCCAGGGCAGCCCGCTCCTCATCCGTCAGGTCGGCGAGGATGCCAATCTGGGCAAATCCGGTTGAGAGCACACGTTGCGACATCGGCGGTCCGGCGAGCCTCGTTTGTAGCCTGCCCCCTGGCAGGCATGGCGGTCGCCCCATAGAAGCAGTGCCCGCGACCCGGCGCGAGGCCATTCACGCGGTCTTGTTAGCGAGGGTCGGGATTCAGAGGCACCGAGCGCTCCGTCGACCTCAGCGCCGGCCCAACGCTTGGCTCGGCTCCGGCAGGTCCCGCCGCCAGCCGCTGCCCTGGCGTCCGAGTCGGCGCCCAACCTCGAACAGGGCTCGCTGGTAGACGGGATCGAAGGCCTGCCTGGACTTCCCATCGAAGTCCGGCGGGATCGACGCCAGCCTGAAATTGGCGCCGCTTTCGATCGCCTGTTGGCGAATACGATAGAGATCGCCACGGTCGTGCGACTTGATCAGCGTCGATATCGCCCGCGCTCCGATGGCCACCGCGGTCGGCTTCACCGGCTCGAATTCGGGCGTCATCTTGGCGTTCATGATGATGTAGATATGCCGCTGCGGCCTTGCCCTGTAGAGGCGATCGAGCTTGGAAAGATTGAGGTGCGCCGGCGCGACGAACACATCCCGCGTGGTCCCGCCGTCGACATGCATCTCCTCGACCCGGCGGCCTTCGGTCTCGACCTCGATTGAGACCGGCGGAAACGCGCCCGGGATCGCAGCAGAGGCCAGGATGATCTTGCGGAACAGCTCCAGCTTGCCTGGATGGCCGCTTGCAGCGATCTCACCCATATTCCAGTACACAGGCCGCTCGGCATCGAGATTAGTCGTACCGATCATCAGCATCCGCCCCCGCGCGTGCTCTCTGGCGATGGCCCGCAGGAACCGGTGATTGACGAAACGCTCGATCAGCTTCGCGAGTGGGGCCGTGTCAGCAAGGGCCGATCCGCCGAGAATGCCGGGCACGATCTGCGCGACGATCAGCTCCGACGTCTCGTACTGTGTCCAGATATCCTCGAGCTGGTCGTCGTAGGCCGACCCCAGAAAGGCGAACGGAGCAATGATGGCGCCGGCCGAGACACCCGTGACGAGATCGAAGCGTGGCCGCGTTCCCTGCTCCGACCAGCCCCGCAGCATCCCCGCCCCGAACGCCCCTTTGGAGCCTCCGCCCGAAAGGGCAAGAATGTAGACGTGCGGGCGACCGTCCACGATGCGCGCGGCATTTGCCAAGCGCTTCACGCTCGGCATGTGCGTATCGATCGCCGCTACGAGATGAGCGGGGGCTTCATCGCCCCAGATGCGAGCGTAAGGGATGCCCGGCACGACAGCCTGACTTGCCGCCAGCGCACTGGACGGAACGTTGCGAGGCACGAGCGATCCGCAGCCGGCCGCGACCAGAGCTAGCCCTACTGCAATCAGCACGCCGATCCGACGCGAGCACGCCCAGACAGCCACGCAGTCCCCCACAACGCCAACAGCACGCTTCGGGCAACCTCGCGGATGCCAGCCCCCGGCCCGCGCGCCCGATCAGGTTGCAGCACCCTATCATCTCGTTGCCGCATGAGAAACGCCCCTTGTCGGAAGCGCCGCATCGCCAGGGGAGAAACGCAAACGGGGACCCCTTCGGGTCCCCGCCGCCACACCGGTGCAACTCGCAGAGGTGTCCTACTTCGCCTTCGCGGCCATTTCCTCGACGTAGTCCCAGTTGACGAGACTGTCGACGAACGCCTCGAGGTACTTGGGGCGCATGTTGCGATAGTCGATGTAGTAGCTGTGCTCCCACACGTCGCAACCGAGGATTGGCGAGGCGCCGTGCATGATCGGGTTCTCGCCGTTCGGCGTCTTCATCACCTCGAGCTTGCCATTCTTGATGGCGAGCCAGCACCAGCCCGAGCCGAACTGGGTGACACCGGCCTGGACGAAGTCGGCCTTCATCTTGTCGTAGCCGCCGTAGTCCTTGACCAAACCCTCGATCTTGCCCGGCAGCTTCGTGCCACCGCCGTCCTTCTTCATCCAGTTCCAGAAGTGCGTGTGATTGTAGTGCTGACCGATCTGGTTGACCGCCGGCTGATCCTTGCCGTCGAAGGCCATCTTGCAGATTTCTTCGAGGCTCTTCCCAGCATACTTGGTGCCGTCGGCGACCATCGGGTTGCCGGCCGTGACGTAAGCGTTGTGGTGCTTGTCGTGGTGGAACTCGAGCGTCTCCTTGGACATGTAGGGCTGGAGCGCATCGTACGCGTAGGGGAGGGGGGGAAGCGTGAGGGCCACCGGACTACTCCTTCGATTGCGATTTGACATGGGTCAACGGCACGTGTGCCCGGAAACTAGCGGCTAGGCGCATCCCCGACAAGCGCGGATGGAGCGATCCTGGTTCCCAGCCAATCGAGTTTGCAACCGCCGGTCGCAGATGGTGTCCAGCCATCATCGGGCAAAGGGACAACGCGCGCTGCAACAGTCTTGTCACCACTCCGTCACCTCGCCGCATTGTCTGGCTGCTAGCTGCAACCGTCCAGGCCCTGCAAGGAGACGATCATGAGAATGACGGTGGCGATACTCGCGACAGCCCTGACCGCTGTGCCGACCATTGCACAGGAGGCGCCGAAGCGGTTTCCCGCCACGCTTGCCGGCCACGCCATCATCCCTGCCGTCGCAGCTGTTGCCGCGCCGGTCGACGCTCCCGCCGATTTCAAGATCTCGGGCAAGTTCACCGGCCCTGGGAACAAGCGCACCGACACCGTCGGTACGATCGAGGGAACCTCGTTCTTGACTGACAAGGCAGCGCCCCGCAAGACCGGCTACAAGATGCCGATCATGGGCCAGTCGCTGCAGGGCTTCTCCGGCATCAAGACAGTCGGCGACGGCACCTATTGGGTGCTCACCGACAACGGTTTTGGCTCCAAGGCCAACTCGCCGGACTCGATGCTGATGTTCCACAAGGTCAAGCCCGATTGGGCGACCGGCAAGGTCGACATCGTCTCAACGACGTTCCTGTCCGATCCTGATCGGAAGATACCTTTCCGCATCGCCAGCGAGGCGACCGAGAAGCGCTATCTGACCGGCGCCGACTTCGACCTCGAGTCGATTCAGCCGATCGGCAACGAGATCTGGCTCGGCGAGGAGTTTGGTCCCTACCTGATCAAGGCTGACCTCACCGGCAAAGTCCTGGCAGTGATCGAGACGATGGTCGAGGGCAAGCTCGCCCGCTCGCCCGACCACTACGCTGCGCTCACGCCCGCCGTACCGTCGGGCTCGACCACCTTCAACATCCGTCGCTCGCGCGGCTACGAAGGCATGGCGGCCTCCAAGGACGGCAAGACGCTCTACCCTTTGCTCGAGGGCCCGATCTGGGATGCCGAAAAGAAGGACTGGGAGAAGGTCGACGGCAAAGAGGTCCTGCGCGTGCTCGAGTTCTCTGTAGCCGACAACACATGGACGGGCCGCCACTGGAAGTACCCGCTCGACGTCGCCGGCAACAACATCGGTGATTTCAACATGATCGACGCCACGACGGCACTCGTCATCGAGCGCGACAACGGCGAAGGCTCCGTCGACATGGCCTGCCCTGAAGGCAAACCGGCTCCTGATTGCTTCAACGTGCCCGCCAAATTCAAGAGGATCTACAAGATCGAGATGACGGACTTCAATGCTGGCAGTCTGGTGCGTAAGATCGGCTACATCGACTTGATGGACATTGCCGATCCGAAGGGCCTCGCACGACAGGGTGGCAAGGACGGCAAGCTCACCTTCCCGTTCGTGACCATCGAGGATGTCGATGTCGTCGGCACGACGCAGATCATCGTCGCCAACGACAACAACTTCCCCTACTCCGCCGGCCGCGAGCCCCAGAATCAGGACGACAACGAGTTCATCCTCCTCGACGTCGCCGAGTTGCTCGCCGCGAAATAGGGCGGCGCTGGCGAAGAGAACGGCCGCGGGCACGATCCTCGCCCGCGGCCGTCTTCGGCGTCAGCTCTCCAGCCGAACCAGCCTCGCGGCATAGAAGCCGTCCATGCCGGGTTGCCCCGGAGACGGCTCGTGGAACGGCAGGGTTCGCAGATCCCCGGCTCGCGTCACCCAGTCGATCGAGCCCTTGATCTCGGCCGGTGCGATCGCCCGGCGCTGAAACTCGGGCGACCTCGCCAGGAAGGCCTCGACCACCCCCTCGCCTTCCTCCGGCTCCATCGAGCACACACAATAGACGAGACGGCCACCGGGCTTGACCATTCGCCCGGCGCGCTCGAGCAAAGCGCCTTGCAGAGCCACGATCCGCTCGAGATCACTCGGCCGTTTCAGATGGAGAAGATCCGGATGGCGCCGGATCGTACCGGTCGAGAGGCAGGGCACATCGAGGAGGACGGCGTCGAACTGCCGGTCCGCCTCCCAGGTCGCGATGTCGGCCGCAACCGTCGCGATCCGGTCGCCCAGCCCGAGCCGCGCAACGTTATCGGCGAGCCGTTTGAGGCGATCCTCCGACTGGTCGACAGCGGTCACACGCGCGCCGGCAACAGCAAGAGCAGCGGTCTTTCCGCCGGGCGCCGCACAAAGATCGGCGACGTCCAAGCCCGCCACGTCGCCCAGAAGCCGGGCCGGCAGCGCCGCCGCCGCGTCTTGGACCCACCAGACGCCGTCCTTGAAGCCCGCCAGTTCCTCGATACGGCCGGCCTCCGTCAATCGTATCGAGCCTGTCGCCAGAACCACGCCGCTGAGCCGTTCGGCCCACTCGGCTGCATCTTCTTTGACCGACAAATCGAGCGGCGCCTCGACGAGGCTCGCCGACGCGATCCGTCGCGCCGTCGGCTCTCCATAGGCGGCGACCCACTTGCTCCAAAGCCAGTCCGGGATATCGATCCGCGGCGTGTCGAGCCCCGCCAGAATGGCTGGCCCTTCCGACGACACCCGGCGCAGCACCGCGTTGGCAAGCTTGTCGAAACGATCAGCTTTTGGGTCTCGGCGGCACTGCTCGACGGCGAGATTGATCGCCGCATGCGCCGGCGTGCCGAGGATCAGAATTTGCGCTGCTGCCGCGAGCAGGATCGAGCGGGGCCGTGGCTGGTTGATCGGCAACGGCCGCTCGAGAAACCGCGATAGCACCGCATCGAGCGAGCCGAGCCGCCTGAGCACGGTCGCCGCGATCAGACGAGCGAAGCCTCGGTCACGCCCCTCGAGTCCGGCCACCGCCGGGTTACGGTCCGCGATCTCCAACGCATCGTCGAGCGCGCGGGAGGAAACCAGCACGGCCTCGATCAGTTGCACAGCCAGCCGCCGGGCTCCGAGACCTGCCGGTTCTGCAGCGCCGCCCCGGGTCCCGGGCTTGTCGCCCTTGGCACCGGCATCCATGTCGGCGCGCCACGCCCTTAAGCCGCCGCTCGGCTTCACCGCTCTCGGTCGCCCGCCGTGCGGAGCCTTTTTGGTGTCTTTCACGTTCCGTTTCATCCCCATGGACCACGCGGCCGGCTCCAGGGGCCGCCTTGCCGATCGTCTCTCCGCCCGTCGTAGGCTACCCCGCGCCCATAGTCATGCGCGACCTGCGGCAGCGTTCCCGCCGCAGCCATCTCCTGAGCGAGCTTCTCCAGCTCCCGAATCCGGTTCTCGGTGTTTGGATGGGTCGAGAAGAAGTTGTCGAAACCCCGGCCGGTCAGTGGGTTGATGATGAACAGGTGCGCGGTCGCCGGCACCGCCTCGGCGGTCTCGTTCGGCACCCGCCGGACGATGGACTGGATTTTGGCCAGCGCCGATGCCAGCCAGAGCGGGTTGCCGCAGATCATCGCCCCGAGCCGGTCGGCCTGGTACTCGCGCGAGCGGCTGATGGCCATCTGCACCAGCATCGCTGCCACCGGCGCGACGAGCATTGCAACGAGCGACATCACCCAGCTACCTCCGCCGTTGCGCCGGCCGCCGCCGAACAGAACGGAGAATTGCATCCATTGCGCCAGCATCGAGATGGCGCCTCCGACCGTAGCCGCCACCGTCATCGTCAGCGTGTCGCGATTGCGGATGTGCGCCAACTCATGCGCCATGACGCCCGCGACCTCCTCCGGCGTCAGCGTCTCGAGCAGCCCGGTCGAAGCGCAGACAGTGGCTTTGGACGGGCTTCGGCCGGCCGCAAAGGCATTCGGCTGGGGCTGATGCATGATGCATACGCGCGGCATCGGAAGATCCGCCCGTTGCGCCAGATCCTGCACGATACCGTAGTATTGCGGCGCGTCTGCCGGACCGACCTCCTGAGCCCGATGCAGCGACAGCACGAGACTGTCCGAGCGCCAGAGGGCGAACGCGTTCATGGCGAGCGCGATCAGGAAGGCAAGAACCATCCCCTGCTGCCCGCCGATCACGGATCCCATGCCGACGAAGATCAGGGTGAGCACGGCGAGCAGCAATGCGGTCTTGGCGAAATTGGTCGGCATTCACTGGCCTCCACGACTTTGCCCCGATGATCCAATCAGGGCGACAGTGCCTATGGTATATGGTGTCTCCCGTGTCGATGCAGCAGCGCGTTCCGTTGCCTGCAAGGCCGCCCCCAATGGGAATTGGACGCAGCAGCCGGAAAGATTGCGACGAGCACGACCAGAAAGGCCCATTCGGCCGAACACCGGCCAGGAAGGAACGAGCCGTGACCGCGAACGCGACGACCGAAACCACCCCCGCCACTGACAGCGAACCGGAATCAGCACCGCGGGCTCTCACTCCAGAGGCGCAACGAGCGCTGGCCGAGGCCGAGGAGCGCCGCCGCAGCCGCGACGCCGAAGCGAAGGCCGCTGCCGAGCAGCGGGCCAAGGAGCTTGGCGGCCGCGCCGGTCCCGATCCCGTTCGCTACGGGGATTGGGAGAATGGCGGCATAGCATCCGATTTCTAACAGTGGCCGACTGTTCGATTTCAGCGCGGCGAGCGGCCGCCTCGATCTGAGGCGCGAGATCGGATCGTCCCGGAACCGCACAATGGCCGCCGCGGCCACCCCGTGCTGACAGCTCGACAGAACTCGCCACGGTCGATCAACCGCAACTTAAAGTTGCTGTATCGCCTCAGAAATCGTGCTTAGATGGCGCTTAGGTCGAGCTTTCGCTTCAGCTCGTACCAGTCGTCAACGATTGCTTAAGGCTTGCCTGAGCGCTCCCGGCTCGAGACGACGCCGCCTAGGCAAGCGATGGTCATCGGCATTCGCCTTGCAACAGCCCTGGCACGAACGCGCAAGCGTCCCAGGGAGTGTATCGATGTTTGCCACCACGCCGAAATCCGCACAGTCACTCATTCGCGCCTTTGCTGCCGATGTGCAGGGCGCCATCGCCATCATTTTCGGCCTCAGCATTTTCGTCCTGATGTTGGTGACCGGCCTTGCCATCGACGTCGGCCGCGTCATGCATGCCGAGCGATCGCTGGCCGCCGCCATCGACGCGGCTGCGCTCGCCGCAGCCAAGGGCCTTCGGGTCTCGAACCTGACCGATGCCGAGGTCGAGGCGCTGGCCCAGCGCTACTTCGACGCGAACATGCAGGGAACGGGCGCCAGCTACGCCAACGTCCAGAGCTTCTCTGTCAGCGTCGACCGATCCAACAACTCGGTATCGATCGATGTCGCGAGCGAGGTCCCCATGATCTTCGCCAACGTCGGCGGCATCTCGAGCATCCCCGTGCCCAAGGGCTCCGTCGCCATCTTCGATACGAAGGACATCGAGATCGGCCTTCAGCTCGACGTCACCGGCTCCATGTGCGCGCCCTGCTCAAAGATGGCGGCCCTGAAGGACGCCGTTGCGGGCCCCGATGGTCTCCTCGACATCCTGATGCCCGATAACGGCACCACCAACTCGGTCCGCATCGGTCTTGCACCGTTCGCTGCAGGCGTGAACGCCGGAAGCTACCTGGCGGCGGTAACTGGCGGTCGCACGCCCGCCGACGGCTGCGTCTATGAGCGGGTGAACATTGCCCTGCAGCCGACGGATGCGTCCCCGGCCGGGACCGGCCGCTTCAAGGTGCGCTCTGAGGCTCCGGGCGCCAACCCTTGCCCGCGTGCCGAGAATCGGGTCGTCGCCATGACCGACAGCAAGATCAACCTCCGTACCGCCGTCAACCGGCTGTCCACCGATGGCGTCACCGCTGGGCACCTAGGAGCGGCATGGGCCTGGGGCCTCGTATCACCGGAATGGTCCAGCATCTGGGGCGGCACCGCGCCTGCGCCTTACAACGACGGCCGCACCGAGAAGTACGTCATCCTGATGACGGACGGCGACTACAACACCGTAGGCGGCGTCAGGAGCAATGCGAACGAAGCGATCTCGAACCAGCATGCCGCCAACACCTGCACGGCAATCAAGGACAAGGGCGTGATCGTCTTCACCATCGGCTTCCAGGTTTCGAACGCCGCCAAGAACCGTCTCCGCACCTGCGCCAGCGGCAACAACCGCTTCTACGACGCAAACAACGCTCAGACGCTGCGCGACTCCTTCCGCGCCATCGCCGAGGAGATCAACAGCCTGCGCCTGTCGAGCTGATCGGTTTTCAGTCTCTCGCCGGGGCCTCACACCCCCTGAGACCCGGCGAGAATGCGAGGGTGCGCCTCCCCCCGGCGCACCCTCGCTGCATTTCAGGGCCGGTTTGCTCTGAATCTATCTTCGGTGCGTCGCCCCGTGTTAGGTTTTGCGCCACTGTCACGCTCGAACGACCCGGAGGTGCGCGAAATGTACACCCAGGCCTTGAACGCCAAGGAAGCAGGCGCCGGCACGCGCCCCGAGGACGTCGCTCGCCTCGCGACGTTTCAAGCGACGGTCGACGCCGAGGACAAGATCGAGCCCAACGACTGGATGCCGGACGGCTACCGCAAGACGCTCGTCCGCCAGATCTCTCAGCATGCCCATTCCGAGGTGATCGGCATGCAGCCGGAGGGCAACTTCATAACGCGTGCGCCGTCGCTCCGCCGCAAGGCGGCCCTCCTGGCCAAGATCCAGGACGAGGCCGGCCACGGTCTCTATCTGTACGCCGCCGCCGAGACGCTGGGCGTTTCCCGCGAGGAGCTCTACGAGCAACTGCTGTCGGGAAAAGCGAAATACTCCTCGATCTTCAACTACCCGACCGAGACCTGGGCCGACATCGGCATCATCGGCTGGCTCGTCGACGGCGCCGCGATCATGAACCAGATCCCGCTCTGCCGCTGCAGCTACGGCCCCTACGCCCGCGCCATGATCCGCGTGTGCAAGGAGGAGAGCTTCCACCAGCGCCAGGGCTACGAGATCATGCTCACGCTCTGCCGCGGCACGCCTGAGCAAAAGGCGATGGCGCAAGACGCGCTGAACCGCTGGTGGTGGCCCGTGCTGATGATGTTCGGCCCGTCCGACAAGGACAGCATGCATTCGGCCGATTCGACGCGGTGGAAGATCAAGCGCTTCTCCAACGACGATCTCCGCCAGAAGTTCGTCGACGCCACGGTGCCCCAGGGCCAGTTCCTCGGCCTCACCTTCCCAGACCCGGACCTTCGCCTCGACGAGGCGTCCGGCCACTGGCAGTACGGCGAGATCGACTGGTCCGAGTTCAAGCGCGTCGTCGCCGGCGACGGTCCGATGAACACGCAGCGCATGGCCCACCGCCGCCAGACCGAGGCTGATGGCGCCTGGGTCCGCGAAGCGGCTATGGCTTATGCCGAGAAGCGCCGCCAGCGAGCGGCGGCTGCCAGCGTCGCTGCGGAGTGAACCGTGATGAGAGCAGCCACCAATCTCGCCGCAAAGCTTGCCGCCTTCACCGACCGCTTCTCACCGCGCACCGTCGCCACCTACAACGGCAACGACATCATGGTGGCGAAGCTCGAAGGCCCGTTTCATTGGCACAAGCACGATGACACCGACGACTTCTTCCTCGTTTTGCAGGGCACGCTCGACATCGAATTGCGCGATCGTACGGTCACGCTCAATCCCGGCGAGCTCTTCGTGGTGCCCATGGGCGTGGAGCACCGCCCGGTGGCTCGTGGCGAGGTGCACATCTTGCTGATCGAGCCCACGGGCACGCCCAACACGGGAGATGCGGCAACGGCCGCACCACGCATCGTCGCATGACGAATGATTGAGAGGCAGAAATGACCGACAAGACGCCCATGCCCCTCTGGGAGGTTTTCATTCGGGCCCGCTCGGGCCTGCCGCACAAGCATTGCGGCTCCGTGCATGCGCCTGATTCCACGATGGCCGTCCAGGCCGCTCGCGACGTCTACACGCGTCGCGGCGAGAGCGTCTCGATCTGGGTGGTGCCGTCCGCGGCGATCGTCGCCTCCGATCCCAACGACAAGGACCAGCTCTTCGAGCCGACATCCACCAAGCCCTACCGGCACCCGACGTTCTACGACATCCCCGGCGAGGTCGGGCACATGTAGTGATGGCAGGCGGGAACGCCGGCTCGAGGCTGCGCCATTCGCCACCCAACCCCAACGAGGCCACCAGTGTCCGCCGAGTTGACCGCGTATTCGATCTCGCTCGCCGACGATGCCCTGGTGCTGGGGCATCGGCTTTCGCAGTGGTCGAGCCTCGCGCCCACGCTCGAGGAGGACATCGCGCTGTCCAATCTGGCTCTCGACCTGATCGGACAGGCGCGTCTTTTCTATACGCTTGCCGGCGAGATCGAAGGCAAGGGGCGCAGCGAGGACGATCTCGCCTACTTCCGCGACGCCAGCGCGTTCCGCAACGTGCTCCTGGTCGAGCTGCCGAACGGCGATTTCGCCCACGCCATGGTGCGCCAGCTGATCTACGCGGCTTACGCCCACCCCTATCTCGATGCGCTGTCGCGTTCCCCGCACGCCGGCTTGGCCGAGATTGCGGCCAAGGCCGTGAAGGAGATGGCCTACCATCTGCGCCATTCCGCCGAATGGGTGATCCGCCTGGGCGACGGAACCGAGGAAAGCCACCGTCGCACTATCGCAGCTCTCGATGCCCTGTGGCCCTATGTCGACGAGCTGTTCGAGACGGACGCTGGTGAGCAGAGCCTGATCGCCGCCGGCATCGCACCCGATCGCGCCTCGATACGCCCGGTCTGGGATCGCACGATCGACCATGTCCTCCGCGAGGCGACGCTCCAAAGGCCGCCCGCCGCTCGGCGTCCCACACACGGGCGGACGCTCCGGAAGCCACACCGACGATCTAGCCAGCATGCTCGCCGACATGCAGGTGCTCGCCCGTGCACATCCGGGAGCGACATGGTGATGGCAACGACAAGCACGACCATGCCCGCGACGGATCGCGACCTCGCCCGGGCCCACGCCGCAGCCTCCAGCGTGCCGGATCCCGAGATCCCAGTCGTGACCATCGACGACCTGGGCATGCTGCGTGGTGTCGAGCGCAGCGCCGATGGAGCGATCATCGTGCGCCTGTCACCGACCTACACCGGCTGCCCGGCAACCCTGGCCATCCGGCTCGACGTCGAGGCCGCACTTCTGGCAGCTGGCCTGTCTCATGCCCGCGTCGAGATCGTGCTCTCACCCCCATGGACCACCGACGACATCACCGACACCGGCCGACGCAAGCTTCGTCGACTACGGCATCGCGCCGCCGCCAGCACGCTCGACGAAAGGCGCCCTGCTCTTCGGAAGCGATCCTGTCGCTTGCCCGCGCTGCGGCTCGACCGAGACGTCGCGCATTTCCGAGTTCGGCTCGACGCCCTGCAAGGCGCTATGGCGCTGCGACAGCTGCCGCGAGCCGTTCGATGTCTTCAAGTGTCTCTGAGGGCGCACCGATGCACGATTTCCTGCCCCTCACGATCACCAGGACCCACCGCGAGACGGACGACGCGCTTTCCGTCACCGTCGACGTTCCCGAGCCGCATCGCGCCGCGTTCCGGTTCCGCCCAGGCCAGCATTTGGCGCTCAGAGCCGTGCTCGACGGCGAGGAGCTGCGGCGCACCTATTCGATCTGCTCCAGCCCCGACGATCCGACCCTCACCGTGACGATCAAGCGCGTCGCCGCTGGGCGGTTCTCGAACTGGGCCTCGGAGACCCTGCGGCCGGGCATGACGATTGACGCCATGCCGCCCGCCGGCCGCTTCGTCCTGGCCGACCCGCCCGGCGAGAGCGCTCATGTCCTTGCTTTCGCCGCCGGCGCCGGCATCACGCCCATCATGGCCATGGCCGAGCATGCCATGCGCTGCCAGCCTGCCACGCGCTTCACGCTGGTCTACGGCAACCGCGATGTCGACAGCATCATCTTTCGCCAGCGTCTCGAGGACCTGAAGGACAGCCACCTCGATCGGTTCACGCTGATCCATGTTCTCTCGCGCAACGAGGAAAGCGATACGCCGCTGCTCGAAGGCCGCATCACCGCCGAGAAGGTGACCGCCTTCGCCGGCCACCTCTTCGATGTCGGCGATATCGACCACGTCTATCTCTGCGGTCCCGGCACGATGATCCGCGAGGTGCGCGACGCCCTGATTGCGCTCGGCGTGCCGCGAGAGCGTGTCCACCACGAGTTCTTCGCACCCGCCGGCGGCGCTCACCATCGTCCCGCCACGACCGAGACCGCGATTCCCACCGGTCTGGCTACGGCGGGACCGGCCGCACCCGCCACCACCCCGCAGAAGCAAACGGAAATCACTGCCATCATCGACGGCACCCGCCATCGCTTCACCTCTCGCCCTGGCGAGCCCGTCGTCGATGCGGCGCTGCGCGCAGGCGTCCGCGCTCCCTACGCCTGCAAGGGCGGCATGTGCTCGACGTGTCGTGCGCGTGTCGTCGAAGGTCGCGTCTCGATGCGCGCAAACTACAGCCTGGAGCCTTGGGAGATCGAGAAGGGCTTCGTGCTCACCTGCCAGGCGATGCCCGAAACCGATCGCCTCGTCGTCGACTACGACCAGATGTGAGGCTGGACCGCCGGCCGTCCGGCATCAAGCTCGAGATCTCGGCACGCCGGCCACCTACCGCTGCCGAGCTGCGGCAGCCGCCGCGGGTTTGGCTCCGCCCACGTCGGCGAACGCGATCCAGCGCAATCCCTGCACGGTCATGAACTCGAACCGCGATCCGTCCGCCGACCGTCGGTCTGTCCGCAACGGCAATGGCAACGAGGCCACCGGTACTCGCGTGCCTTCGTGCCCCGTTTCAGTGAGGTACAGGAGCACGGACGCGGAGCGGAACTGCCTGACCTTGCCATCGGGAGCAACACCGAGACCTTGCGAGGCAACCGGCAACGTCGCGCCAGCAGCGCCCGCCGGTGCCGAGGGCGTCGCCGTCTGCGCCCCCGAAAGAACGGCCGACCCGCCGGTCTCACGCACGGCCGAGCCATCGGTCGCTCCGGCGGCGATATTTGGCAGCGAAGCACCCGAGCAGCCACTGAGCGCCAGAGGTATTCCCAATACAACCACGGCAACGAGCAGCGGGCCGCACGCGCAAGGTGCAAAGCCGCATGTGCATGTCGCGAGCGTAGGCGAGAACCGAGCAGAAGCCAGTTACGGCCTATCGATTCCCCCATTATTGTCCCCGATGCCTCTACTGACGCCTTGGCTCATAATCAATGAATGTGTCGAATAAAGTTCGACGCGGAGCCAACCGCAACTCTGATCTGTGTATCCGTGTCACGATCACGATGCAAGAAACGCGCTCGGAGAATCAAAACGAGAGCAGGCGATCATGGCTGACCGCCTGCCCGGTTTTCCGAACGCCTTCGATATTCGGGCGTCAGGCCACCTTCTTCTCAGCGTAGCCCAGCTCCTTGGCAATGGCCGCGAGCCGGTTCCGCGTCTCGGCCGGCAGCAGCCGCCGCGCCTCGACGATCGGCAGGCCCATCTGCGGAATCGGCTTCCAGTCCGGATACATGGCCTGATACGCGTCCCAGTTGTCGAACATCTGCCGCGGCGCCTTGTCGACGTAGGTCTCCGTCGCGGCGCCCTCGGCGAAGATCACGCGATGGCCGTCCACCTCGATGTGCAAGTATTGGAAGCGCACAGGCATTTCCGCGACCTGGTAGATGGACCGGTCGTTGACGAGAGCCGCTGCCGTTACCAGTTGGCCGTCGACGGCCAGCGCATGCTGCGGAGACACGAAGAGATCGCGCCGTGGCAGCCCGTTGCCGAGCGCCCCCGCTGAAATGCAAACGGGATAGGTCGTCATGCGCGGTGAGAACGGCGCGGCCACGGTCTGTCTCGCGACCCACCGTACTGTGGCAAAGCTGCCGTCCGCCGTCGGCAGGCGGTCGCCAATCACCAGATCCTCGATCGCAACCTCGCCTCGCTCCGTCGCGATCAGCGTGCCCGGCAGGAAGCAGGTGAGATTTACGGTCGCCCCTGGAGTCGTCGTGTATCCTGGCTGACTGGGAACGTTGAGACCACCGCTCGCCTCCAGATTCGTATTCTGAGAAAAAAAGAAGGATTGGCCAGCCAGTTCAGCCGTAAAGCTTCCTGCTTCATCACCAGTTATGATAACCGACGTGACCGTAAATGTGCTCCCGGCAATCGTCACGGTACCGCCGACAGCGATTTCACCGTCCGCATCTGAAACCGTGAAGCTGGATATGTAGTTCGTAACATTTCCGCTGCCCGCGGAATCCCACTCGTAGCTTTGGTATGTGTAGTCAGCCATGATGGCACCTCACGAGGCTCAGCGTTCTTGTTATACGCGCAGCAACTCCGTGAGGCCCTAGATCAGTCGCCGGACCGATGCACAGCTTATCCTGAAAATATCCACGACTATGCTGACTGTCCGGACGCATGATCCACAACATCTTGCTTGTTGCGCAAGAGTGACAATTCGCTCGACCGAGACAAATAAGTCTGCGATTTCAGCGCGGAGCGCCACGGCCAACCATCGTGATGCTCCCCTATTGTTCAACACACGCCCTCGGGCGAGCCGTCCGCACCTGTGACGAGTGAGACAGTCGCTCAGCCGATAGGTCGCCACGTCACGCCACTCTCTTCCCCGCGTAGCCCAGCTCCTTGGCAATGGCCGCGAGCCGGTCGCGCGTCTCGACCGGCAGCAGACGCCGCGCCTCGACGATCGGCAGATCCATCTGCGGAATCGGCTTCCAGTCCGGATACATGGCCTGATACGCGTCCCAGTTGTCGAACATCTGCCGCGGCGCCTTGTCGACGTAGGTCTCCGTCGCAGCGCCCTCCGCGAAGATCACGCGATGGCCGTCCACCTCGATGTGCAGGTACTGGAAACGCGCCGGCATCTGCGCGACCTGAGTGATCGACGTCCCATTGACAAGCGCCGCCGCCGTCACCAACCGGCCGTCGAGCACCATCGCGTGCTGCGGCGACACGAAGAGATCGCGCCGCGGCAAACCATTGCCGAGCGCACCTGCCGAGATGCGGATCGGATAAGTCGTCACGCGCGGCGAGAACGGCGCGGCCACCGTCTGCTGCGCGACCCACCGAACGGTAGCAAAGCTCCCGTCCGCCGTCGGCAGCCGATCTCCGATCGCCAACCCCTCGATCGCAACCTCACCCCGCTCCGTCGCGATCAGCGTGCCGGGCAGGAAGCAGGTATAAGTGACCGAGCCCGATGTGCTGAAAGTGAAACCAGCATCAGTCTTCGGGTTGTCACCGTTGTTGCCAACACCCGTGACCAGAGTATTGCTAGACGAGAAGTAGAACTGCGTCCCGCCTGGATTTGCTCGCAAAGAAATCACCGGCGTGACCGCCCGCCCCCCCCGTAATGATGCCCGTGATTGCATAGTTGACTCCACCAATGACAACAACATCACCGACCTCTGCCAAGCTCCCACTGGCTCCTCCATCATTGTCGGATACCGTCACCGTAGCACCCGACGTCAGGCTCGTGAGATTGCCGTCAAGGCTGCCGTTGCTAGTGGAAGCATATTGATAGTACTCAAAATCAGCCATTGCCCGTTCTCCAAGTGATACGCAGCGTGCAAGCGAGAACTCGCCCGAAAAAACTCCCCTGGCGCAACAGGCCTTCGAAGCCCTGCTCAATTAGCTTTGCGCGGTATTAGACCATTTCTCAACCACTGGACCGCCGACTTCTCTGCTTGCTGACGGGAACGATTCATGCGCAGTGCCGACAATGACAATCACGCCACCTTCTTCCCCGCGCAGCCCACCCCCTCGGCGATCGCCGCCAGCCGGTTCCGCGTCTCAGCTGGCAGCAAACGCCGCGCCTCGACGATCGGCAGATCCATCTGCGGAATTGGCTTCCAGTCCGGATACATGGCCTGATACGCGTCCCAGTTGTCGAACATCTGCCGCGGCGCCTTGTCGACGTAGGTCTCCGTCGCGGCGCCCTCGGCGAAGATCACGCGATGGCCGTCCACCTCGATGTGCAGGTAGTGGAAACGCGCCGGCATCTGCGCGACCTGAGTGATCGACGTCCCATTCACCAGCGCCCCGGCCGTCACCAACCGGCCGTCGAGCACCATCGCGTGTTGCGGAGACACGAAGAGATCGCGCCGCGGCAAACCATTGCCGAGCGCACCTGCCGAGATGCAGATCGGATAAGTCGTCACGCGCGGCGAGAACGGCGCGGCCACCGTCTGCTGCGCGACCCACCGAACGGTAGCAAAGCTCCCGTCCGCCGTCGGCAGCCGATCTCCGATCGCCAATTCCTCGATCGCAACCTCGCCCCGCTCCGTCGCGATCAGCGTACCGGGCAGGAAGCACGTCAGGCTGATCGCCCCTGAGGTGAACCCCGGTTGACTGTTCGCGTCGAATCCTGCGCTTCCTCCACCGACAACCAACGTGCTGCTCGAAGAGAAATAGTAGGACGTGCCAGCGAATGTCGCAGTGAAGTCGCCGGCATTCGCACCGGACGGTACAATTCCGGTGACCGAATACGAGTTTCCACCGATGACCACAATATCGTTTAAATTCAACAAGCCATCGAGCGTAGTTCGAAAGTAACCGGCCCTTCGTTTGACAACAGCCTTCCGAAATCCGAACTCAGCGAGTTGCCGTTCATAAGATATTGAGAGTACGTATATTCGGGCATTTGACTTAGCTTTCATCACGCCACGAGACATCACTACCGATGTCAGATCGTACGTGCGCGGCACTGAGCGTGCCAACAATCAGAGATTGAATTCAAAAGGAATGCGTACTGATGGATGATCAATTATTAGTTTTTATTGCAGCGTAGCTTTTCTGCAACACGAATCGTTGGTTGCCCGGCGCCAGAACCTACAGCGCGCTCACACATTTCAAAACAACGGGGCGCAGCCCTCGGCCGCGCCCCGTTCGTAGAGTTGCCGTCAGTCGCCGCTCGACAGAATCAGGCGGCGTCCTTCTCGGCGTATCCGAGCTCGACGGCCACGGCCTCGAGACGCTGCTTCGTCGCGTCCGGCAGCAGGCGACGCGCCTCGACGACGGGCACGTCCATCTGCTCGATCGGCTGCCAGTCCGGGTACGTCGCCACGTAATCCGCCCAGTTGTCGAAGTTCTGGCGCGGAGACTTGTCGATGTACGATTTGGTCGCGGCCCCTTCCGCGAAGATCACGCGGTGCCCTTCAGTCTCGACGTGCAGGTACTCGAAGCGCGCCGGCATCTGCGCGACCTGATAGATCGACGAGCCATTGATCAAGGCGCTGGCCATGACGAGCCGGCCATCCACATACATGGCATGCGCCGGCGATACGAAGAGATCGCGACGCGGCAACCCATCCCCGAGAGCACCGGCCGAGATGCACACCGGATAGGTCGTCACGCGAGGCGAGAAGGCCGTGGCGACCGTCTGCTTTGTGACCCAGCGCACGGCGGAAACGCTACCGTCCGCCGTCAGCAAGCGATCGCCGATTACCAGATCCTCGATCGCAACCGCACCTCGCTCCGTAGCGATCAGCGTGCCGGGGAGGAAGCACGTGAAAGAGACCGAGCCCGATGTGCTGAAAGTGAAACCACCATCAGTCTTCGGGTTGTCACCTTGGCTGCCATTGCCCGTAGTAAGGGCATTGCTGGATGAGAAATAGAATTGCGTTCCGCCTGGATTCGTCGCGTAGAAATCGCCAGCGTGACCGCCCGCACCTCCAGTAATGATGCCCGTGATCGTGAAGTTGATGCCACCAATGACAACAACATCCCCAACCTCGGCCAAGCTCCCGCTGGCACCGGCGTCGTTGTCGGTGACAGTCACCGCAGTGCCCGACACCAAGCTGGTCAGATTGCCGTCATTGCCTCCGCCAGTGGTGGAGTTATATTGAAAGTACTGAAAAGCAGCCATTGCCCGTTCTCCAGGTAACACGCAGCCCTCGAGCGAGACGCTCGCCCGACGAGACCGCTCTGGCGCAAAAAGGCCTGCGAATTCCTGCTAGACGCCCTTTGCGCGACACTTAACCAATTCTTAGCAGTTCGAATGGGCAGGGCAGCAGCAACCTCGGATTGAGTCGCCGGCTTGTGCCCAGATATGCGATGTTCAGATTTCGAATTGCGGCGCATGTGTCAATTGCGCAACATGTCGGGAGACCAGTCGGGCCGCTGACATGGCTTTTGCCCTCTAGACGAGACCGCGTCCGGCCAGCTCGCCCATCAATTCATCCGTAAGCTCCTCGGCCGAACGAAGGGCTCCATCGAGCCTCACCTCCGGCTTCTCGGGCCGCTCATAAGCCGAATTGATGCCCGTGAAGTTGGCGAGCTGACCAGCCCGCGCCTTGCGATAGAGGCCCTTCGGATCCCTGGCCTCGCAAACCTCGATGGGCGTATCGACGAACACCTCCAGGAATTCGCCGTCCTCGAACAACTCGCGGGCCATCTGCCGCTCGGCCTGGAACGGCGAGATGAACGAGACGAGCACGATCAGCCCGGCATCCACCATCAGGCGGGCGACCTCGGCCACCCGGCGAATATTCTCGACGCGATCGGCATCGGTGAACCCGAGGTCGCGGTTGAGACCGTGCCGGACGTTGTCGCCATCGAGCAGATAGGTGTGATGACCCAGCGACATCATCCTCTTGTCTACGAGATTGGCGATGGTCGACTTGCCGGAGCCCGACAGCCCGGTGAACCACAGGCAGCACGGCTTTTGTGCCTTCATCGCCGCACGAGCCGACTTGTCGACCTCGAGCGATTGCCAATGGATGTTGCTGGCTCGGCGCAGCTCGAAGTCCACGAGGCCCGCCCCGACGGTCGCCGAGCTGAGCCGATCGATCAGGATGAATGAGCCCATCACCTGGCAATCGGCAAACGGCTCGAACACCAGCGGACGCGACAGCGAGAGGTTGCATACGGCGATATCGTTCGATTCGAGCGTCCGCGCTGCGACGGGCTCGGTCGTGTCGATCCCGACCTTGTGCTTGATCGTGCTGACCGTCGCCGTCACGGTCTGCGTACCGCATTTCAGCAGGTACGGCCGGCCCGGCAGCAACGGTTGCTCGGCCATCCAGACGATGTGAGCGGCGAGCTGATCTGCAACCCGCAACTCCGTATCCGGCGCGGCGATCACGCTGCCGCGGCTGACGTCGATCTCGTCGGCCAGAACGACGTTGACGGCATCGCCCGCGACGGCACGCTCGACGGCCTTGTCACCGATGAGCACCTGCTCGACCGTCGTCGTACGGCCGGACGGCAGCACCCGAACCGCATCGCCTACGCCGAGACTGCCGCCGGCCACCGTGCCGCAATAGCCTCGAAACTCCTGATTGGGCCGGCTCACCCACTGCACCGGGAGGCGCATCGAGCGCGCGGCCCGCGAGCCGACCTCGACTGTCTCGAGATGGGAGAGCAGCGTCGGCCCCGCGTACCACCCCATGCGCTCGCTTTTGGCGACAAGGTTGTCGCCGTCGCGTGACATGACCGGAATGGCGACGATGTCGGTGAGGCCGTGCCGCTCTGAGCAGGACCGGAAGTCCGCCTCGATCTCCGCAAAACGCGTCGCGCTGAAACCGACGAGATCCATCTTGTTGACGGCGAGAACGATGTGGCGGACGCCCATCAGCCCGATGATGGCCACATGCCGCCGCGTCTGCGTCAGGAGGCCCTTGCTCGCATCGACCAGTACGATGGCGAGATCCGAGACGCTCGCGCCTGTCGCCATATTGCGCGTGTATTGCTCGTGCCCCGGCGTATCCGCGACGATGAACTTCCGCTTCGCCGTGCTGAAATAGCGGTAGGCGACATCGATCGTGATGCCCTGCTCGCGCTCTGCCTGCAGCCCGTCCACAAGGAGCGCAAAATCAAGCGCGTCACCCGTCGTGCCATGCTTGCGGCTATCAGCGGCCAGCGCCGCCAGGTGATCGTCGAGAACGAGCCCGCCGTCGATAGAGCAGACGGCCGATGAGCGTGCTCTTGCCGTCGTCCACGCTGCCGCACGTGAGAAAGCGCAGGAGACTTTCTCGGCAGACATCAGAAGTAGCCTTCCTGCTTTTTCTTTTCCATCGAGCCGGCGCTGTCGTGATCGATCGCACGCCCCTGGCGCTCGGACGCCTTCGCGGCGGCGATCTCGGCGATGATCTCCTCGATCGTGCCGGCCTCGGATTCCACGGCTCCGGTCAGCGGATAGCAGCCGAGCGTGCGAAAGCGCACTCGGCGCTCCTGCAGCCTCTCGCCATCGAGCAACGCGAGCCGATCGTCGTCCCGCATGATCAAAAGCCCGTTCCGTTCCACGATCGGCCGGACGGCTGAAAAGTACAGAGGCACGACCGGGATGCTCTCGGCCGCGATGTACTCCCACACGTCGAGCTCGGTCCAGTTGGAGAGCGGGAACACGCGCATGCCATCCCCGACGCGATGCCGGCCGTTGTAGAGGTGCCAAAGCTCCGGTCGCTGCTCCTTGGGGTCCCAGCGATGGCCCACCGTACGATGCGAGAACACGCGCTCCTTCGCCCGCGAGCGCTCCTCGTCACGGCGCGCCCCGCCAATGGCGCAGTCGAACCTGTGGGCATCGAGCGCTTGCCGCAACCCCTGGGTCTTCATGACGTCGGTGTGCACACCGCTGCCATGCACCAGCGGCGAGATCCCTTGCTCCAGGCCATCCCGATTGATGTGAACGATCAGATCGAGCCCGAGCTCGCGCACGGTGGCGTCGCGAAACGCGATCATGTCCCGAAACTTCCAGGTCGTATCGATGTGCATGAGCGGGAACGGCGGCTTGCCGGGATAGAAAGCCTTCATGGCGAGGTGAAGCAGAACGGAGCTGTCTTTGCCGATCGAGTACAGGAGGACCGGCCGCTCGCATTCCGCCATCACCTCCCGGAAGATGAAGATCAGACTCGGCCTCGAGCTGGCGGAGATGACTGGGAAGGGTCAAAGGAGCATCCTGTAGTGGGCTGCGCGCGGCTGTTCTCGCGAAGGGCCGGGCAAACGAGCCACGTGGACTGGGACGGTGGCACCAGCCATCGGCATGCCGGACGCATCCTTCATGCGCGCCAACGCCACCAGACTGGCGGATCGATCACCGAAAAATGTTCTATAGACATCCCTCCCACTTCCTCCAACACCCCCACCCGAGATATTCAGGGGCACCGTCACTGCTCCCGACGGATGCACATTCGAGTTGCACGCCTCCGTGTTGCCCTTTCGCAACGGAACACGCCCTGCACGCGCTCGGAACATGATCGGCGAGGTGCGAGGCGGCCCTCGTCCCTGGCGAAACACGCGCGAGGAATTGACATGAGATGCTGCACGCGATGAACGAGACCAACCCCGATGACGTCACGAGAGCAGCCTCCGCGCTCATTGCGTCCGGTCGAAAGGATGAGGCCGAGGCACTGCTGCAGAAGGTCTTGTCTGCTCATCCCCATCATGTCCTGGCCCTGGAAGGTCTGGCCGGCCTGGCGCGCACCCGCGGTGATCGAGCCAGTTGCATCGGTCTTCTTCGCAAAGCAGTTGACGCGGCGCCCGCCCGCGCCGATCTCAAGATCAGCCTTGCTCGCGAGCTGGCGGCGAGTGGCAACCCCGATGATGCCGCCACCATTGCCCGAGACGTGGCCGGCCTTTCGTCTCTCGGCGCCCCTGCCCGCATCGAGGCGGCGAAGCTGCTCCGCACACTCGGACGCCTCGACGACGCCGAGCGAGCCAGCCGCTGCAATTCTCGAGGCCCATCCGGAGCTTCCGCCGGCCATGATGGAATTGGGCGTGGTGGCCAAATTGCAGGAGCGTTGGACGGACGCCTTCGAATACCTGTCCGCCGCCTCCAAATCCGATCCGAGCCTGCTCTATGCCGACATCCTGCGCGCCGAGATCCTCCGCCGGCTCGGCCGATCGATCGAGGCGATCGATATACTGGAGCCGGTGTCGCGAAATCGCTCGGGTGTCGCGGATCTGCACGTCGAGCTCGCCCACAATGCCCGCCGCGCCGGCCGGCACGACTTGGCGCTGGTCAACTACCGCAAGGCGCTCGACTTGAGACCGGACAGCGAGGCCCTGCTACGCGATTGCCTGGGCGAGATGAAAGCCTTGGGCCTGATCGACGAGGCCGCCGGCCTCCTTCGCGCCGCGATCGATCGAGCGCCCAAGAACCCTAAGCTCTTGATCGAATTGGCCGACATCCTGCGCGACAAGGGCGAGGCCGATGCCGCACTGGATCTCCTGACCAGGGCTTCCGAGCTCTCGCCCGGCGATCTTGCCCCTCGACTGTCGGCCGTCTGGATCTTTCTGGGTATCGGCCGCTACGACGAGGCTATGCGAGCTGCAAAAGCCATCGCCGCCGACGCGCCTGCCTCGCCCGCAGCTATCTCAATCGTCGCCCAGGCAGCCCGCACGATGGGGGATTGGGCGACCGCATCTGACGCCTACGAAAAGCTCGTGCCGCTTCGCCCCGATCAGTACGAGTTCCGTCTCGACCACGCCATCAGCCTCATCCATCTCGACCGCGCAGACGCGGCGCGTAGTCTGCTCCACGACGTGCCCGAGGGCCAGCGAGATCGTTCTCGCCGACTGACCGTCCTCGCCAGCCTGTCCGTCAAGGAAATGAGCCCCGACGAGGCGCTGACGTTGCTCGAAGAGGCGCGCCGAGCGGATCCCAGTGACTTGAAGCCGATTCTCGACGCCGCAGAGATATTGCGCAACCGGAGCAGATGGGAGGAGATGGCCGCCGCCCTGCGCGACGCCTGGGAGTTGGCCCCCGACAACGCGACAGTCGCTCTTCGCGTCGCTGAGATGTTGCTGCAGCTTCGCCGACGTCGCGACGCAATCGCTATCCTGAAGGAATTCATCGATCGCCATCCCGGGAGCCCCCAAGTCATCCTTCGGCTCAGCCAGATATACGCGTCAGCTGGCGATACGAAAGCCGCACAGGCGCTTCTCGACACCGCCGGACCGTCGGTGCGGCAAAATCAGGACACGATCCGCCAGAGGGCCGCATTGCAGGCTGCCGAGGGAAGGTTCGACGAGGCGGTCTCGACATTGTCCCCTCCCGATACCAACCCCGCTTCGAATCCGAGCCGTTTGACGGCGGCGCGTTACGCGCTCGACGGCGGCCACCTCGACGAGGCAGAGCGCCTCCTAGCTCCTGGCGCGCCAGTTTCCCCGATTGGCGCCACGCAATTCCATATGCTCCGGGCCTCACTGCTTGCCCACCGCGGGCGCATGGCGGAGGCCCGAGCCGAGGTCGAAAATGTGCTCGCGTTGGATCCCGACCTGAGCGAGGCCCACCGCATCGCCGCGAGCTATGCCATCCGCAACTTGGATGTTCCTGCGATCGAGCGACACCTGTCCGAGGTGCTGCGGATAACGACGCCGACCCAGCTGGCGAACGGCTGGACACTGAGCCCCGGGCGGGAGCTCGCTGGACAGATCGTGAACGAGCTCAGAATCGAGCCCGAGATCGTCACCGCCACACTTGCGACCCGCGATCTGTCAACGGCCGAAAGCTCGCGGTCATTGGCGAGTCTCGTCTTGCGCCACCCACACAACATCGCGCCCGCGCTGGAGCTCGTCGAGCGCTTGACAACCGGCAATGGCCTGGGCGCATTGCTGTCGAGCCGACACGAGAACGCGCTGCCGCGCCGTGTCACGCAGTTCTGGCCGTCGGAGTCGATCCCCGCAGATGTCGCGCAGTGGATGGAGTTCGTGGCGCTCGATCCCTCAATTCGCTCATACGGTGATATCGACGCGCTCCGCTCGCGAGTTGATCAAGGAGAGCCTGCCCCGCGACCACCTGACCGCGTTTCAGTCCACCCGTCATCCATCGCAGCAAGCCGATTACATGCGCTTGTGCGCGCTCCATCTCCATGGCGGTATCTTCGCCGCCGCGGACGAAGCAGCACGCGGCGCTGTCATTGACCTCGTCGAGCAAGACGCGGGCCTGGTGCTCTACAGGTTGCCGAGCGGATTTATCGCCACCGCGGGAATTGCAGCCAGACCAGCCCACCCGGTCATTGCGCTCGCCTTGGAATGGGCGAGCGAAGCGCTGCTCTCCGCCGATGCGACAAATCGCTGGCTGAGCTTAGGTCCGGGGCTTCTGACGAGAGCGCTCGCCTCGCATTGGGCAACTGCGATTTTGACCGACTTGCCCTCCAGCGATGTCCTGGTAAGGCCCTGGCATGTGGCCCTGCGCGCGATCGCACCGGATCGACCCGCCGCCCACAAGGCAGACGACCGCTCATGGTATCATGATCCGTTGAACGGTAAATCGATCGACCTTTCATGGCTGCGGTCGCGCGTCGAGAGCTAGAGCCGCCACACGCCGAACGACCCCGTCTGATCGCGACACTCGGTCGCCTGATTTTACATTGCCGCCAAGCTGGGCAACACCTAAACGGGAGCGCAAGGACGCCTCTTGAACGCAGTTTTGCTCGCGCCACAGCGTCGTCTGCCCAATAGTTGGTGGGGATAGTAGGATCGACAGATCTTGCACATTGCCGACATATCGCGAGGGTAGTAATCCGACGAGATCGGATCTGGGGCCTCACGTTGGACATGGGGCTCCGCGGGGATGTGCCGCGAAAACTGGAAAGGGCCGAGACGACGATAGGGGCGCGCGGGCCGGTGTGCTTGCGCAAGGGGCTTTTTGAAGACGGAGCGACGACACGCTCTGGCTGCGTGTCGATGGGTTGGTGGGGGACATGTGATGAGTGACGCAAATGTGTTGCAGGCACCGCAAGCGGCGGCAAAGCTGAATCAAGAAGGTAAGTTTCGCGAGGCTTTGGCACTCGTGGCGCCCATCGTTGAGAAGGGCGAAAAACAGGCAAACGCCTACATTCAGATGTCGCGTGCCTTGCGTGGTCTGAAGGATGCCAAGGCGGCTCGCGATATCGAGTTGCGCTCCGTTGAGATGTTTCCAGAAAATCAATGGGTTGCGATGCACGTCGGCAACCTTTTTGTTGCCTCGGACAAGGATTTTGCCAAGGCCGCCGAGATTGTCGCTCCCCACTTGAAAGCTGGCCGCAATGATCCGGGACTTTTCTCGATCGCGTCCATGGCGCTGCGCGCGCTCCAGCGCAATGCCGAGGCAGATACCATCGAGTTGCGAGCACTCGAGGTGTATCCCGACAACGCACAGCTTCACGCCCGCCGGGCCGCCGCTCTGAATGGTGTCGGCCGCTTTGCCGACGTCGCGGCCCTACTCGCTGGCAAGACGAAATTGGTGGAGGCAAGCGAGCCCCTGAAGGCGCAACTCAAGCGCGCCGAGGAAGGACTCGCACAGGCAAAGGCCAAGCCGGCAGCCACCACTCCTGTGGCAGCAGCGGCGACACCCGCCGCGAAACCCGCGGCCCCGGTTGTCACACACTCGCCTGCCCCGACGGCTGTAAAACCAGCCACACAACCCTCCGCAATCCCAAAGGAAGCTCCAAGGCCGGCGGCTCAAGCTGCTCCCACTTCGGAGCCTGCCAAGACGGCGGCCTCGCCATCGATCGGTTCTCCACAACCTGCTGCGAAAGCGGCAGCGGAAGCCCCCCCCGTACAAGCGAAGAGCGCCGCGCTCGGCTCAATTCAGAGCGTGCCGGCCTCTCCCCCACAAGCACCCAAAGCTCCTGCGACGCCGGTAGCGCCAGTGCCGACGCAAAGAGCAGCGGAGGCACCGCGGGTTGAGCCGCGAGCGACCGCCGCGAGCCCCAGCAGCACGACGCCGTCCTCTGCGACGGTCTCACGAGCCGCCCCGACACCTCAAGCCCCACCCGTCGTTGCACGCGCACCAACGCAGACAACGTCTCCGGCAGCCCGCGCCGCGCCGATCTCGCAGACCGCCCGCCCCGTTGAGAGGCGAACTGGCATCTCAGGATTCAGTGTGCTGCTGTTAGGGCTTCTGGTTGTGGCCGCAGGCCTGATCGGTAGCCATTTTGCTGGCTTGATTGATCTGACGCCCTTCGTGCATCAGATCTCTATGATGATCGAGGCAGCTCAAAGCAAATAGTCGGGCCCACAGATGCGCCAACAGTCGTACGGTTTTCTGGAGCGGTCGAGTGTCCGTCCGCTCCATGACGAGACGGCGGTCGCCAGCTCGCCAGAAAAGGTCGTTCTGGCTTTGGAAATCTTATGTTAGCGCGATCGTGCAAATGAGTTTTGCAAACGTCACAGACGCTAGGCATTCTCAAACAGCGCATTGAAGTCGGGAACGCGTCGATGCCAACCATCCACCCTGTGATCCTCTCCGGCGGCTCCGGCACGCGGCTTTGGCCGCTGTCGCGTGCGATGTATCCGAAGCAGTTCATCCGCTTCTTCAATGGCGCCGAGCCGAGCTTCCTCGGTGCCACGCTCCGCCGGCTCGCTCCCGACGACGGCTTCGCCGCACCGATCCTGCTCTGCAACAACGACCATCGCTTCCTCGTCAAGGACGAGCTCGAGCGTGCCCACCTCGATCCAGGCGCCATCTACCTGGAGCCGGTCGCCCGCAATACCGCGGCAGCCATTGCCGTCGGCGCACTCGCCGTCTTCGCCAGAGACGCTGACGGCATCCTGGTCGTCATGCCGTCCGACCATGTCATCTCCGACGAGGCCGCCTTCGCCGCGGCCGTCCACCGGGCGGCGCACGTGGCCGCCTCGGGTCGTCTGGTCCTCTTCGGCATCAAGCCCGCAGAGGCCCACACCGGGTACGGCTACATCCGTCGCGGACCCGCACTCGCCGGCCATGACGGCGAGGCCTTCGACGTTGCCGCCTTCTTCGAGAAGCCCGATACCGCTACAGCAACGTCCTACCTCGCCGATGGCAGCTATTACTGGAACAGCGGCATCTTCGTTCTCCACGCACGCACCTTCATCGAGGAGCTCGCCCGCCTCGAGCCGCAGATCCTGGACGCCGCACGTGGCGCGCTCGCCGGCGCCGAGTCCGACCTTGGCTGCCTACGCCTCGATCGCACCGCCTTCGCCGCGTCTCCCAACATTTCGGTCGACTACGCCGTTATGGAGAAGACCAGCCTCGCCGCCATGCTGCCGCTCGACGTCGGCTGGAACGATGTCGGCTCGTGGAGCTCCCTGTGGGAGGTCGCCCCGCGTGACAAGGCCGGCAACTCGATCCAGGGCGACGCCATCGTCGAGGACAGCTCCAACCTCTATATTCACTCCGAGCGCTCCCTCGTCGCCACCATCGGCGTCAAGGATCTCGTCATCGTGGACACGCCCGACGCCCTGCTCGTCGCCGACAAGTCGCGCTCACAGGACGTCTCGACCATCGTCAAGCGCCTCAAGGCCTCCAATCGCAAGGAGCAGGAGCAGCACCTCAGGAACTACCGTCCCTGGGGCTACTTCGAGACCCTGAGCCTCGCGCCCCGCTTCCAGGTCAAGCTTCTGCACGTCAAGCCCGGCGCCAAGCTCTCGATGCAAATGCACCACCATCGCTCCGAGCACTGGATCGTCGTGCAGGGCACCGCCAACGTGGTGATCGGCGACATCGAGAAGCTCGTCCGCGAGAACGAGAGCGTCTACATCTTCGCCACCCAGTGGCATCGCCTCGAGAACCCGGGCAAGGTCCCCCTCGAGCTGATCGAGGTGCAGATCGGCACCTATCTCGGCGAGGACGACATCGTCCGCACCGACGACATCTACCAGCGTGCGCCGGAGGAGACCCGTTGACCCCGGCCTCATACTTGGTGATCGTTGCTTTGTCGAAACTAGGTCCTGTGGCTCGGATCTGATCAAGATGAGGCCGGGACGAACGAGGTTCGTCGCGGCCTTATCGGTCGGAGCGCGATTTGGTTGAAACTCAAGAGCGTGCCGACGGCCCACTTGATGCGCGCACGCCCGCGATGGAGCACGTTTGAGAACAACCGTCGCCGCTCTGAGCTTGAGCAGGCAGGATGACAGCGTCTCGTAGCGGCCGAAGCATAAGATGCGTTGGAGATCTTCGCCCGGGTCGCCCGTGCGCAGCACTGGCATTCGAAGACGGTGCGGAACCACATCTTCAAAGACTTGAGCGTCTTCACCCTAACTGTGCCCGACGCGCGTGTGCTCTCCCAACGGGGCCACGCCAACAGTCAGAAAGCGCGCCTCGAACGCGGGTGCAGTCTTCGGGGAATCACGCCACGGATCGGCCGGCTGAGTTGGCACGACGGCTCGGCTGCTCCGTTGAACTCACAGACCACTCATCTAGGCCGGAGCTAAGGGGGACAGGCATTCGCGCATCGTGTGTAGAAAGAATTGAGTACAAGACCGAGGTCTTGGTGCTGTAAAAGGGGCTCTTAGTTCCTACAACTATAGCAGTCGGCTCTCTGAATGCAGAGAGCCGCGTAAGGGGGGAATTTGGACGGCACTCACCCGAGCTATGAGCTTGGGCTGAGCACCGGCAGTCCGTTTTGTCGTTCACGGTTGGGGGGATATGCAATGAGTGAGGCGAACGAAGAGCAGGCAGCGAAGCTAAATAGGGAAGGCAAGTTCCGCGAGGCGCTGGAGCTGGTTGCACCTCTGGTAGAGAAAGGCTTCAAGCAACCCAACGCCTATTTGCAGATGTCAAGCGCACTGCGCGGATTGAATGATAACGAGGCAGCGCGCAAGGTTGAACTGCGCGCGATCGAACTGTTTCCCGGCAACCCCCATGTTGCAGCCTATGTCGGCAACCTCCTAGCGACCGTGGACAAGAAGTACGCGAAAGCCGCTGAGCTCGTCTGCCCGCTGCTAGCTGACGGCCAAAATGACCCCGACCTCTTTTCAGTCGCATCGCTCGCACTCCGCGCACTCAAGCGGAATGCCGAAGCCGACGCGATCGAGCTCAAGGGTCTGGCGGAGCACCCGAACCACGTCACGTTGCTCGCACGACGCGCTGCTGCCCTCAACACCAGCAATGATTTTAACGACGTCATCTCTCTGCTCGCCGGAAAGGACAGCGTCGTCGCAACCTCTCCGGCGTTGAGAGCGAATCTTCAACGCGCCAAAGAGGGCTTGGCCCCCGCACTTGAGAAGCCTCAAGCCGTGCAAGCCGCGAGCGCGGCTGCCAACCCCACCAAGCCAGCGCCCGAAGCGTCACCCTCGAAGGCTCCTGCGCTGCCCCACCCGATGGTATTGGGCGCGGCGCCATCGTCGGCGGCGGACGAACCAGTCAAGGAAAGACCAAGACCGGCCGAACAATCGGCACCGGCCCCGACCGAGGTTGGGACGGCCTCACTGTCTGCTGCATTGCCAGGGCCTGCGCATGCGTCAATAGAGCGGCAGCAATCCACCAAGACCGCGGCATTAGATTCCATACCGACAGTGCCGACGCCTGCAGCACCATCGCATCGTCCGCTGGCACAGACCCCGCACCACGCGGCGCTCGATTCGGCATCCCAAACGCCTGAGTTGCAGCAAACCGCTCCGAAGACTGCGCCGACGCCGAACAGTTCGGCCTCCAGCGCGGCTTCGGCCATCGCAGCCCGGGCCACAAAACTGACACAGCCCGCAGCACCAGCTACCGCTGCTCGCCCTCAACAGACGGTCCCGTTGCAGCGAACGAAGTCAGTTTCGGCCGCAGACCCTGGTCCCGGCATGTCGGCCATTGGCATCATCCTATGGGGGCTTGTCATTGTCGCTGCGGGCTTGCTTGTCGGCCATTTCGCGGGTCAGATCGACCTCACGCCGTTCGCCGAGCAAGTATCAGCCTTGGTCGAAACCGCGCGCGGCAAGTAGGTGCGAGGCAATGTTGCCGAAACGACACTATCAGCCAGAAAAACTCGAGATTCCGCATTGTGGTGCGTATCGGCATTGGGTCAAACATGTGGAAAAGAGAACGGCCGATGCCGAGCGCCATTGGCGCTGGCGCCCCCGCGACCTATTGGAGGCAGAAGCTAAAGAGAAATGAAATCAAGAGGTAGGCGAGGTCATTTTGCTGCTGAGAGCGCCACTGCGCAGCGACCGTTGGAACCAGCTGCCTCAAACCCGTTTAATCCGGACTCGGATGGCTGCGCGACTGAGAGCCGTGCTGCCGAGCTGCAGGGGTATCGCGTGACACTGCCGATCCATCTCCGCCAACTTGAAGCAGAATCCATCCACATTTTCCGCGAGATCATGGCGGACTGCGAAAAGCCGGTGCTTCTCTATTCCATCGGCAAAGACAGCTCGGTTCTCCTGCATCTCGCCCTGAAGGCGTTTTATCCGGGAAAGCCGCCGTTTCCGCTGATGCATATCGATACGAAGTGGAAATTCCGCGAGATGATCACGTTTCGCGACGAGACGGTGCGCAATCTCGGGCTCGAACTACTCGTACATACCAACCAGGACGGGCTAGCGCAGGGCATCTCGCCGCTCGTGCACGGCAGCGGCGTGCATACCGACATCATGAAGACGCAGGGGCTGCGGCAAGCGCTCGACATGCACAAGTTCGACTGTGCGATCGGCGGTGCGCGGCGCGACGAGGAGCGGTCCCGGGCGAAGGAGCGCGTGTTTTCTCATCGCGCCGCCGGGCATCGCTGGGATCCCAAGCAGCAGAGGCCCGAGCTGTGGCGGCTCTATAACGGCCGGCATCGGCCGGGCGAAAGCATGCGTGTGTTTCCGCTGTCGAACTGGACTGAGCTCGACGTGTGGGAATACATCGCCCTCGAGGATATCCCGGTGGTGCCGCTCTATTTCTCGGCGAAGCGGCCGATCGTCGAGCGTGATGGCCTGCTGATCATGCGGGACGACGAGCGGTTGGTGCTCAAACCCGGCGAGACACTGACAGACCGGCAAGTACGGTTCCGGACACTCGGCTGCTATCCGTTGACGGGTGGCCGTCGAGTCGGATGCAGCCACGATCGAGGAGATCATCGCCGAGATCGCCGCCGCTCGGGCGTCCGAGCGCCAAGGGCGCGCCATCGACCACGACAGCGCGGGCTCGATGGAGAAGAAGAAGCAGGAAGGCTATTTCTGATGCAGCCGGAGAAGAGTCTTCTGCGCTTCCTCACGTGTGGCAGCGTCGACGATGGAAAAAGCACGCTGATCGGGCGCATGCTCTACGACGGCGGGCTGGTCCTCGACGACCACCTCGCTGCGCTCGCCGCCGACAGCCGCAAGCATGGGACGACCGGCGACGCCTTGGATTTCGCACTGCTCGTCGATGGCCTGCAGGCCGAGCGCGAGCAAGGCATCACGATCGACGTCGCCTATCGGTATTTCAGCACGCCGCACCGCAAGTTCATCGTGGCCGACACGCCGGGCCACGAGCAATACACGCGGAACATGGCGACCGGCGCCAGCGTGTCCGACCTCGCGGTCATCCTCGTCGATGCCAGCAAGGGCATTCTCACGCAGACGCGACGGCACATCGCGATCATCGGGCTGATGGGCGTCCGGCATATCGTGCTGGCCGTCAACAAGATGGACCTCGCCGACTTCCGCGCCGAGCGGTTCAACGAGATAGCGGCAGACTTCGCGGCGGTTGCCTCACGGCACGGCCTGACCGATCCGGTCGCGATTCCGATCATGGCTCGTGACGGCGACAATCTGGTCGTGAAGAGCGATCGCATGCCCTGGTACAGCGGTCCGACGCTGCTGCATCATCTCGAGAGCGTCGAGATCGGGTCGCGCGCGGCCTCGTCGATGCGGCTGCCTGTGCAATGGGTGAGCCGGCCCAACCGCGAGTTCCGTGGATACTGCGGGACGCTGGCTGGCGGTACGGTCGGTCCGGGAGACGCGGTCAAGGCGTTGCCGTCCGGTCGGCAGACGACGGTCAAGCAGGTGCTGGTCGGCGACAAGGATGTCGAGCGTTCGGTCGCGGGGGAAGCCGTCACGCTCGTGCTCAACGACGAGCTCGACATCAGCCGCGGCGACGTGATCGCGGCGCCTGATACTGGCTTGCGGGTGGCGGATCAGTTCGCGGCTCACATCGTGTGGATGGCAGAGCAACCATTGCTGCCCGGACGGCCGTATCTCATCAAATGCGGCACGCAGACCGTCAACGCCACCATCAGTGCCATCAAGCACAAGGTTGGCATCGACACGTCGGAGGAGGTTGCGGCACGCCGTCTCGAGACGAACGATATCGCTTACTGCAACGTCTCGCTCTCGCGGCCCCTCGTGTTCGAGCCTTTCGCGGATTGCCAGTCACTGGGCTCGTTCATTCTCATCGACAAGTTGAGTTTCGCGACCGTGGGCGCGGGCCTCATTGATTTCGAGCTGCGCCGGGCAAGCAACATCCAGTGGCAGTCGCTCGACGTCAACAAAGCGGCGCGCGCCGCACTGAAGTCGCAGCGTCCGTGCTGCCTCTGGTTCACGGGCCTTTCCGGATCGGGCAAGTCGACCATCGCGAACCTGATCGAGAAGCGGATGACGGCGCTCAATCATCACACCTACATTCTCGACGGCGACAACATCCGTCACGGGCTCAATCGCGATCTCGGCTTCACGGACGAGGATCGAGTAGAGAACATCAGGCGGGTCGCCGAGGTTGCCCGGCTGATGGTCGACGCAGGGCTGATCGTTCTGGTGTCGTTCATCTCGCCGTTCCGCTCGGAGCGCCAGCTGGCGCGGGAGCTTTTCGACGAGGGCGAGTTCATCGAGGTGTTCGTCGACACGCCGCTCGAGATCTGTGAGCAGCGGGATCCGAAGGGCCTCTACCGGAAGGCCCGGGCCGGTCAGCTGCAGAATTTCACAGGCATCGAATTCCGCATACGAGCCACCCGAAAGCCCCGAGATACGGCTGGCGGGTGGAGAGGCGCCCGCGGAGGAGCTGGCTGAGCGAATGATGAGCGAATTGCAGGCCCGCGGGCTCGTTTGAACTCGCGATGGCGGCCGCTCGTGGTCGTCTGTGCTCGCGGGATGATAAGCGCAGAGTTGTCAGCGTCCTTCCCGTATCGACACGGCACAAGAGCGCCAACACACCAAGGTTGATGCGCTTAACCGTTCCTCGCGGGCGCCTGGGAGCTTCAACGGTGAGGCCCTCTGCGGGCGACCCGCCGCGGCTGATGCGCCCGCCAAACCCCTCGTTCGAGGCTAGAGTTTTCCGGTATGTTCCCAAGGCTGGAGTGTGGCCGTCAGCGATCGTACAAGGCCGCGACGGAACAGAGCTATGCGCGGAAGTTGGTGACGGCATGAATGGGTGAAGGCGGCGTATCGTGGGGGTGTTCGACGCCTCCACTTCTCCACCGAAGGAGCGATACGCCGTGACCAACAATAACGTCACCAAGCTGGTTCAGCCAGGGACCTTCGCCGATCCGCTCACCGAGATTTTGCGCAACGGGGCGCTGCCCTGCTCGCGCAGGCCGTCGAGGCGGAAGTCGCTGACTTTCTGGGCAAGTATGCCGATCTCAAGACCGAGGACGGGCGGCAGCGCGTCGTGCGTCACGGGCATCTGCCCGAGCGCGAGATCATGACCGGCATCGGGCCGGTTGCCGTGCGCCAGCCGCGCGTGCGCGACCGGGGCGGCCGCCGACGGCGAGCGCATCCGGTTCACGCCGACGATACTGCCGCCCTATGCGCGGCGCACGAAGAGCCTCGAAGTGCTGATCCCGATCCTCTACCTGAAGGGCATCTCGACCGGTGACTTCGAGGATGCGCTCGGCGCGTTGCTCGGCAAGGATGCGCCGGGCCTGTCGGCCTCGACGATCGCGCGGCTGAAGGAGGTTTGGATCGACGAGCACGCGCGCTGGCAGCAGCGCGACCTGTCGGCCCGGCGCTACGTCTACGTCTGGGCCGACGGCATCTATCTGCAGGCGCGGCTCGAAGACGAGAAGCAGTGCATGCTCGTGATTATCGGCGCGACGCCGGAGGGCAAGAAGGAGCTGATCGGCTTCACCGACGGCGCCCGCGAGAGCGCGCAGGACTGGCGCGAGCTGCTGCTCGATCTGAAGCGGCGCGGTCTGGCGATCGCCCCGAAGCTCGCCGTCGCCGACGGCGCGCTCGGCTTCTGGAAGGCGCTCGGCGAGGTCTGGCCGACGACGCGCGAGCAGCGCTGCTGGGTGCACAAAACCGCGAACGTCCTGAACAAGCTGCCGAAGAGCCTGCAACCGAAGGCCAAGCGGGCATTGCAGGACATCTGGATGGCCGAGACGCGAGGCCGAGGCCGAGGCTGCCTTCGATGCCTTCATCGAAAGCTACCGGCTGAAATACGAAAAGGCCGTCGACTGCCTGGCGAAAGATCGCGACGCGCTGCTCGCCTTCTACGACTTCCCTGCCGAGCACTGGAAGCACCTGCGCACGACGAACCCGATCGAGAGCACCTTCGCCACCGTGCGCCATCGCACGATCCGCGCGAAGGGCTGCCTCTCGAACAAGACGGCGCTCGCCATGGTCTTCAAGCTCGCCGAGGCCGCGCAGAAAAGCTGGCGCCGACTCGACGGTCACAACCAGTTGCCGAAGGTCATTCTCGGTGTGAAGTTCAACGACGGGATTGAGGTCGCCAAGCGACCGACCATCAGCCCAAGCCGCCGCCTGACCCTCAGGCCGTCACCAAGATTTGGCGATAGCTCCTGGACGTGCCGGGCCAGCACGTCCTTCAGCGCCTCGACGCAGAAGGCTGCCTACATCGTGATCGAGACCCGCCACAACAGCACGCGACGGGTCGCCCAGTCGAGCACCACGACCAGTTCCTAAACGGGATCGC
>CAVVAR010000013.1:0-33631 GCA_963746315.1 uncultured Alphaproteobacteria bacterium | reverse complement strand
AGCGAGATGCGCTAGGCATATTCGTCGCTGGCAAGTCAGTTATCAGCGCTTTGACGAATCAGCGTGCGACGCTGCTTGCAGCGAACTGAGGTGCAGGCGCCAGCTTCGCCGCCTCGTCGACCCAGCCGCCGCCCATGGCCTTGTAGACCCCGATCAGCTGCGTGTACGAATCGATCTGCGAGCGCACCGCGGCCAGCTCGGCGCCGAAGAGTTCGTTCTCCGCGTACAGCACCTCGAGGTAGTCGGCATAGCCGTTGTCGAACTTCAGTTTCGACAGCCTCGCGTACTCGCGCAGCGCCGCCACGCGCTCGGTCTGGGCCTGGGCCGCCACGCGCTTCTTGGCCGTGCCGGCCAGCGCATCGTTCGTCTCGGCAAATGCATTCAGCACCACCTGCTGATAGGTGGCCAGCGCGGCGCGCTGTGCCGCCTCGGCGCTTTGCACCTGGCCTTCGATGGCGCCGAAGGTGAACAACGGCCCGGTGACTCCGGCGGCCAGTCCCCAGGTCGCCGCGGCACTGCTCAGGAAGTCGCCCAGCGCCGCGCTGCTCAGTCCGAGCACGCCGGTCAGCGAAATCGTCGGGTAGTACAGCGACTGGGCCACGCCGACATTGGCGTTGGCGGCGATCAGCAGTTGCTCGGCCTGCAGGATGTCGGGGCGGCGCTCCAGCAGCGACGAGGGCAGCGCGCCCGGAATGGCCGGCACGGCAAACGCGTCGATGCGCTTGCCGCGCGCGATCGGCCCGGGATTTCGGCCGAGCAGGGTGGAGATCAGGTTTTCCTGCTCGGTCACCTGCTGCTCCAGCCCGGGAATCGCCGCCAGCGCCTGCTGGTACTGCGACATCACCTGCTGCACCTGCACCTGCGAAACCACGCCGCCGGCAAAGCGCTTGTCGAAAATTTCCTTCGTGCCGGCGTAGTTCTTCGCCGTCGCCACGGCGATCTCGAGCTGCCGGTCCAGCCCGCGCAGCGTCACATAACTCGCTGCCACCGCACTGGTGAGCGAGAGCACCACGCCGCGCCGACCCTGTTCGCTGGCGTAGATCTGCGCCTGCACCGCTTCGGTTTGCCGCTGAACGCGGCCGAACAGGTCGATCTGCCAGCTGGCCGACAGGGCGCCGTTGTACAGCTGGTAGTACGGATCGCCGCCCGGCGGCAGGGCCGGCACTCCGACCTTGCTCGAGCGGTTGGTGCCGGCATCGGCGCCGTAACCGACTTGCGGATAGAACTGCGCACGCGTGGTGCGCAGCTGTCCGATGAACTGGTCGATGCGCGCCGCGGCGATGCGCAGGTCGCGATTCTCGCGCAGCGCCTGCTCGATCAGGCCGTCCAGCACCGGGTCGTCGAACTGGCGCCACCACAGCGTGTTCGCCACCTCCGCCGACTGCGGATAGTCGATGCGCCAGCCCGGCGGCGAGTCCACCGTCGGACGCTCGTAGTTCGGGCCGACGACTGTGCAGCCGGCCAGCACCGCGGCCAGCGCCGTCGCCAGCACGAGGCTGCTCGCGCAGCGGCGCATGTCAGTGGCCCTCCGTTGTGGCGGTCTTCTTGCCCGCGAACTTCTGGCTCGCCGACTCGAGCAGCCAGAAGAAGAGCGGCGCGAAGAAGATCGCGATGAAGGTGGAGGCCAGGATGCCGCCGATCACGCCGGTGCCGATCGAACGCAGGCTGTTGGCGCCCGGACCGCTGGCCAGCGCCAGCGGCACGCAGCCCAGGCCGAAAGCCAGCGAGGTCATGACGATGGCGCGCAGCCGCGCGCGCGACGCTTCCAGCGCCGCCTGCAGGACCGGCATGCCGGCATGCACGTGTTCGATCGCCACTTCGCAGATCAGGATGGCGTTCTTCGCCGACAGGCCGACCAGCGTGATCAGCCCGACCTGGAAATACACGTCGTTCTCGAGCCCCGCGGCCCAGGTCAGCGCCAGCGCGCCGAGGATCGCCACCGGCACCGTCAGCAGCACGGCCAGAGGCAGCGTCCATTTCTCGAACTGTGCCGCCAGCAGCAGGAAGACCACGATCAGGCCCGCGACGAAGGCGATCGACGAGGTTCCGCCCGAGCTCTTCTCCTGCAGTGCCTGGCCGGCCCAGGCGTAGGCGAAGTCGCCGGGCAGGGTTTCGCGTGCGACGGCCTCCATCGTGGCGAGCGCCTGGCCCGAACTGTAGCCGGCTGCGGGATTGCCGGTGACCTTCACCGCCGGAAAGCCGTTGAAGCGCTCGAGCAGCTTCGGCGCCGCGATGTAGCGCACGGTGATCAGCGCGGACAGCGGCACCATCTTGCCGAAGCGCGAGCGCACGAAGACCTTGTCGAAGTCGCGAGGGTCCGCGCGATACTCGGCGTCGGCCTGCAGCATCACCCACCACACGCGGCTCGACTGGCTGAACTGGCCCGCGATCGTCGAGCCGAAGTACGCCTGCATGGTCTGGAACGCCTCCTGCACCGGCACCCCCAGGACCTCGGCGCGGCTGCGGTCCAGGTCCACGAACAGCTGCTGCGTGGAAGGCCGGAACGTCGTCGTCACGCCCGCCAGCTCCGGGCGCTTGCTGGCGGCGGCCAGGAACTTCTCGAGCGCTTCGGCCGTGGTTCGCGTGTCGCCCGCACCTCGGTTCTGGATGTAGAACTCGAAACCGCCGGTCGTGCCCAGGCCGGGAATCGACGGCGGGTTGACTGCCATCACGAACCCGTCCTTGATCTGGGCGAATTGCCGGTTCAGGCGCGGAATCACCTCGAACACGAGCTGCGACTTGTCCGTTCGCTGATCGAAGGACTTCATCGACGGGAAGGACACGGCCGAGTTGTTGCGCACCGTTCCGTCGAGCAGGCTGTAGCCGTTGACCATCGCGACGTCCTGCACGGCAGGCTCGTTCGCCAGGATCGTCTCGACCTGTCGCACGATGCCTCCGACGTCGCCCTGGCTCGCGGTGTCGGGCGCCTCGATCACGACGAAGAAGTAGCCCTGGTCCTCGTCGGGCACGAAGCTGCCGGGAATGACGCGGAACAGGAACACGATGCCGGCGATCACCACCCCGAAGGCCAGCAGCGCGATCGGCCAGCCCTGGATCATGCGGGCCACGCCGCCGACATAGCCTTTCGTCAGCCGCTCGAAGGTGTTTTCGAACCAGCGGAAGAACCCCTTCTTCTCGCCATGGTGCGGTCTTGATCAGGATCGCGGCCAGCGCCGGCGAGAGCGTGAGCGCCATGACGCCGGAGATGACCACCGAGATCGCGATGGTGATCGCGAACTGCTTGTACAGCGTGCCGGTGACGCCGCTCAGGAACGCCACCGGCAGGAACACCGCGACCAGCACCAGCACGATCGAGATCAGCGCCCCGGCGATCTCCGTCATCGCCTGCTTGGCGGCCTCCAGCGCCGACAAGCCCTTCTTGGTCATGTTGACCTCGACGTTCTCGACCACGACGATCGCGTCGTCGACCACGAGACCGATGGCCAGGATCATGCCGAACAGCGTCAGCATGTTGATCGAGAAGCCCAGCATGAACATGCCGATGAAGGTGCCGATGATCGACACCGGCACCGCCAGGATCGGGATGATCGTGGCGCGCAGCGACTGCAGGAACACGAACACCACCAACACGACCAGCAAGACCGCCTCGAAGAAGGTGTGCACCACCTTTTCGATCGAGTTCAACGTGAACAGACTGGTGTCGAGCGTGATCTTGTAGTCCAGCCCGGTCGGAAACTGCCTCTTCAATTCCTCCATGCGGGCCCGCACCGCCCTCGCCGTCTCGACCGCGTTCGTCCCCGGCTGCTGGAAGATGCCGATCGTGGCCGCCGTCTTGCCGTTCATTCGGCTCGCGACCTGGTAGTCGCGCTTGGCGAGTTCGACCCTCGCGACATCGCGCACGCGCACGATCGCCGTACCTTCCTTGTTGGTGCGGACGATGATGTTGTCGAACTCCTCCGGCTTGGTCAGCAAACCCTGTGTGGTCACCACGAAGGTCTGCTGCACGCCCTCGCGACTGGGCTCCGAGCCGATCTCGCCGATGCCGAAGCTCTGGTTCTGGCTCTGGATCGCCGCCGAGACCTCCTGCACCGTGATGCCGAGCTGGGCCATGCGGTCCGGCCGCAACCACACACGCATCGCGATGTCCGGCAGCCCGAAGACGCTGGAGCGGTTGGCGCCCGGTACGCGTTTCAGTTCCTCGACGACGTAGAGGTTGGCGTAGTTGTCGATGTAGGTCGAGTCGTAGCGATCGTCGGGCGAGAAGATCGACAGCACCATCATGATGCCGGAGGACTGCTTCTCGGCGGTCACGCCCTGCTGCGTGACGACCTGGGGCAGCAGCGGCAGCGCCTGGCTGACCCGGTTCTGCACGTTCACCTGGTTGGTGTCCGGGTCGCTTCCGGGCTTGAACACCACGCTGACGAAGACGGCGCCCGAAGACGAGCTGACCGAGTTGAAGTACAGCAGGTTGTCGATGCCGTTGATCTGCGCCTCGAGCGGCGCGGCCACCGTGTTGGCGATGACCTCGGCCGTCGCACCGGGGTAGCGTGCACTGACCTGCACCTGCGGCGGCGCCAGCTCGGGGTACTGCGCGATCGGTGTCACCCACATGGCGACGAGGCCGCCGAGCACGATGAGGATCGAGATGACGGACGAAAGGATCGGCCGGTCGATGAAGAAGTGAGTGAACATTGGGGCGACCGGTTACTTCTTCGCCGCGCTGGCGCTTTCCGCGGCGCGTGCTGGACCGACGCGGACGCGGACGCACCGGACGGAACGATCTGTACCGGCTGGCCTGGCACCACACCCATCACGCCGTCGACCACCACGCGGTCGCCAGCCGCCAGGCCGGAGACAACCACGATGTCCCTTTCACCCTGATAGTCTCCGACGACCACTGGCCGCAGTTCGGCGACGCCCGACGCGTTGACCACGTACACCAAGTGCCCCTTCGCGCCCATCTGCACTGCGAGTTGCGGCACGACCACCGCATTTGGTCGCATGGCGCCCTTCAGGAAGGCGGTGACGAACATGCCCGGGCGCAGCACGTGCTTGGGATTGGGCAGTACCGCGCGAACCTGGAAAGAACCCGTATCGCTGCTGAACGACGGGTCGGCGAAATTGATCGATCCCCTGTACGGGTAGGTGCTGCCGTCGCTGAGCACGATCTCGACCTCGAAAGCCAAGGCCTTCGGCATGACGATTCGCCCGACTGGCAATCTCGTTGCGCAACTTGGCCGCCAAGTTCTGCGACACGCTGAAGTTGACCCAGATCGGATCGATTGCGGCGACATAGGTCAGCGTCGCGTCCGCCGACGCGGCGTTCAGGAACGCCCCCTGTCGTTGCACCGCGCGGCTGGCCAATCCGGTGACGGGTGAACGGATCGTCGCGTAGCCCAGGTTCAATTCGGCCTGGGTGACCGTGGCCTGCGCCGCATACACCGCCGCCTTGGCGGCGTCGTAGTCGCCCTGTGCGCGGTCCAGATCGGACTGCGACAGCGCGTTCTCCATCGCGAGCGGCTTGACGCGCTTGAGGTTCGCGTCAGCCGTGGTCAGGCGCGCCTGCTGCGCCTGCAATCCGCCGCGCGCCGCCTCGAGTTGGGCCTGGAAGGGCTTGGGGTCGAGTTGGAACAGCAGTTGCCCCTGCTTGACCATCTCGCCTTCCTGGTAGGCGATCTTGTCGAGGAAGCCCGAAACGCGCGCGACGATGTCCACCTGGCGCGAACTCTCGGTCTGGGCGACGAATTCCAGCGAAAACGGAATGTCGCGGGTCTGCACCGTGACCACGCTGACCTTCGGGGCGGGACGCGATTCAGGCGCCGCCGCCTGCTCCTTGGTGCAAGCCGCCAGTGCCAGGCCGGCCAGGATCGCGCAGACGAATTTCAGTATGGGCATGGGCTTGGCCTTGAGCGGTGAGACGAGCAATTCAGCCGTCGGGGCGATTCGGGAAGGCCTGAGCGTCAGGGCGACTTCCGATTGGCTCGAGCCAGGCGATTATGGCCTGCGCATGACACCGGCTCAGCTTTGTCACGAGCAGCGCCCCGGCGTTGCACAGTGGCCTGGCACGACCTGCCGGCAACGACCTCGGGGTCAATGCGCGTGTCTATCGCCGACAAGTTGTTCGCTTGCAGACACCCAGGCGGGCACAGCCGAGCCTGTGCCACTGCAACTTCCTGCCCGAGCGGTAGCGGAACAGGAGTGCACGTCCTCTCCCCGCCGTTGCTTGGGATTCCCTTGGCCATTCAACGCCGCGAGGGCATCGCAGGCCGGGGCATCGGCATCGGCATCGGCATCGGACGAGGGGGGGTGTAGATGGGATTCATCGGTCGCACCGGCGGCGGGCGAGGAGAAACGGTCGGCGGACGGTAGTAGCCACCGCCGTGGTAGTAAGGACCGTAGTACCCATACCCCGGGTACATGATGACGCCGCCCTGGACGTAGCCGCCGTCGACACTGGTGCAAGCGGCCAGCCCCACAGCGGCCAGGAGCGCCAGCGATGTGGCTCGGGCGAAGGATTGGCGAATGCTCATGGCCGGCCACCCTCGCCAGTCGATGTCAGGGGCCAATGCAGGATGCCCAGCACCGCGCCTTGCGGGTCCGCGAACACGGCGAACTGCCCGTCCAGAACAGCGGGCTCTGGGGCCCTGAGCACCTTGCCGCCGCTAGCGCGCACGCGCGCCAGCGTCGTCGGCACGTCGTCCACCTGGACATAGGGCAGCCAGATCGGATCCCCGTCACCGGGCCCCAAGCGCATGATGCCTGCCCGCGCAATGCCTTTCGACGACAGAATCAATCGATCGTCCCCGGTGACATCTTCGATGAAGACGTCGTAGCCCAGCTGCTTGTAGAAGCGCGCTGCAGCTTCCGGATCGCGCGCGTAGAGGTCGACCCAGAAGAAGTCCCCCGCCGCCACCGGGTCATCCGGCGGGTCGCCACTTTCCGACTGCATGAGCCCGACGATGGCGCCCTGCGGATCGGCCATCAGGGCATGCATGCCCCGTCCAGCGACCTTGGTCGGGCGTACCAGTACGGACGCACCGGCCGCGGTCATGTCCTTCACCGTCTGCTCCAGGTTGGCCGCCGACGCATACGAGAGCCAGCGCGCGCCGACCGTCCGGCCCGATGGAACCGCCGGCCGGAAGATGCCGCCAATGGCGCGACCTTGGTTTCGGACGAGGGCATAGTTCTCGGCGGCGCCGCTGACCTTCTGGTACGTCCAGCCGAAAACCGATCCGTAGAAGCGCTGGGCCGCAACCGGGTCGCCGGTCACCAACTCGAACCAGACGAACTTGCCGGGAATGTGCTTCAGCGTCGGCGGCTCGGCAATCGGCGGCATCGCGGGCTGTGCCCGCGAGACGCCGGAGTGCAAGCCGACGAGCACACAAAACATCGCTGTGATGAAAGCGCCCGTTCGTCCAGACGTTGCAAGCAATACGTTTCCCCGCACGAAATTTCCTTCAATGGACGCACTTTGGTACGTCGTCCACTGTAGCTGAATCGCTCCTGCATCCATCGGGGGCTCTCGGACAGCCTCGTCATGGGCATGGGGCATGGCGCCGCGCGTCTTTCCTCGCGCCTCCAGCGCGCCTGCGGCGGTACTGACGTCGACCAGTGGCACGGCGCATCGATTGGGCTCGCCACTGCGCTTGTCGGTGACGGATATCATCGAGACGCGCTGGACCGGCACGAATTCATCTGCGGATCCTCGTCATTCTGAAAGGGAGATGGCCTTGGCGAAGAAGGACAAAGGGGGCAAGAAGGACGACGACCTCGTCGCGCAGACGACCGACGCCGCGGCGCAAGCCAGTCTGAGCAAGGGGGCCTATGCCAAGGCGCTCAAGTCTCTGCATGTCGAGTTGGTCAAGCTCCAGCAATGGGTGGTGCACAAGGGGCTGAAGGTGTGCATCGTGTTCGAGGGCCGCGACGGTGCCGGCAAGGGCGGCACGATCAAGGCGATCACCGAACGCGTCAGCCCGCGGGTGTTCCGCGTCGTCGCGCTGCCCGCGCCGACCGAGCGCCAGAAGTCCCAGATGTACATGCAGCGCTACGTGCCGCATCTGCCGGCCGCGGGCGAGGTCGTGATCTTCGACCGCAGCTGGTACAACCGAGCCGGCGTCGAGCGGGTGATGGGCTTCTGCACCGAGGAGCAGGCCGACGCGTTCCTCGAGGGAGTGCCGCTGGTCGAGAAGGCGATGGTCGAGTCGGGCATCATCCTGATCAAGTACTGGCTCGAGGTCAGCCCCGAGGAGCAGACCCGACGCCTGAAGTCGCGTTTCGAGGATGGCCGCAAGATCTGGAAGCTCACGCCGATGGATCTGAAGTCGTACAGCCGCTGGTATGACTACTCACGGGCCCGCGATGCGATGCTCCTGGCCACCGACACCGGCTTTGCGCCCTGGTGGGTCGCACCGTCGAACGACAAGAAGCGGGTGCGTCTGAACATCATCAGCCACCTGCTCAAGCACATTCCCTACGACGAGATCAAGCGCGAGAAGCCCAAGGTGCCGGCGCGCCAGAAGGCCGGGGCCTACGTCGAACCCGATTACCCGTACAAGCTCATCCCGCAGCCGTTCTGATGACCGGCGACTCGGGGGGCTCGAGGGTCGCTGCCTCACCGCGCCACTGGATTGCGGCTCGGGACTGGTTGCCAACCCTGGATTCGACCTCGGTGCGCGGCGATCTGGTGGCTGGCATCACGCTGGCCGCCTACCTGATCCCGGCCGCGCTGGGCGATGCCTCGCTGGCCAACCTGCCGCCCGAAGCCGGACTGTATGCCTGCCTGTTCGCCGGCCTCGCGTTCTGGGTCTTCTGCAGTTCGCGTCACACCTCGATCACCGTGACCTCGGCGCTGTCGATTCTGATGGGATCGTCGCTGGGCGGGATCGCCGACGGCGACCCGACGCGATTCGGCGCGCTGGCCGCAGCGACCGCGCTGCTGGTCGCCGCGATGGCCTTGCTCGCCTGGCTGATGAGCGCCGGCGTTGTCGTGTCGTTCATTTCCGAGACCGTGCTGATTGGGTTCAAGACCGGCGTCGGGCTGTTCGTCGCCAGTACCCAGTTGCCCAAGTTGTTCGGTTTCACGGGTGGACACGGCGACTTCTGGTCGACGATCAGCGGCTTCTTTGCGCACCTGGACCAGACCAACACGACCGCACTTGCCATGGGAGGTATCGCCCTCGCGGTGCTGCTGGCGGGCCGGGTGTGGCTGCCGACCAAGCCGGTAGCCTTGTTCGTCGTCGTCGGCGGCATCGTCGCGGCTACGCTGATCGACGCCGGTGCGGCCGGGGTCAAGCTGCTAGGCACCGTTCCCCAGGGTTTGCCGCCAGTCGGACTGCCCGCGGTGACCTGGAGCGACTTGAACGAACTGCTGCCACTTGCGCTCGCGTGCTTCCTGCTGGGTGCGGTCGAGACGGTGGCGATCGGCCGCACCTTCTCGCTCAAGCATGGCCACCGACTCGACGCCAACCAGGAGTTTCTCGGCTTGGCGGCGGCCAACCTCGGCGCCGGGCTCGGCCAAGGCTTTGCGGTCAGCGGCGGGATGTCTCAGTCGCTGGTCAACGAGAGCGGCGGCGCCCGATCGCCGCTGTCGGGGCTGATCGCGGCGCTGATCATCCTGATCGTGGTGCTGTTCTTTTCGGGGCTGCTGCGCAACCTGCCGCAACCCGTGCTGGCAGCGGTCGTGCTGGTGGCCGTGTCAGGGCTGCTCAAGCTCGATGACCTGAAGCGGCTGTGGTGCTACGGCCGCCAGGAGTTCATCATCGCTGCGGCCGTGCTCGCCGGCGTGCTCGGCTCCGGGCTGCTGCGCGGCGTGCTGATCGGGGTCGTGATCTCGCTGGCCTTGCTGTTGCGCCGGGCGTCGGCACCCCATGTCGCCGAATTGGGTCGCGTGCCAGGCACCGACCTGTTCGGCAACATCGCGCCCAATCCGGAGAACCAACGCCTGCCCGGCGTGTTCATCTTCCGCGCCGATTCGCCCATCCTGTACTTCAACGCCGACTTTCTGCACGATCGCTTCATCGAGCGGCTCGACCGACGCGAGGCCGACGTCAGACTCGCGATCTGGAGCCTGTCAACGGTGGCCTCGATCGACCTGGCAGGCGCCGACATGCTGCTGCATCTGCGCGGCGAATTGCAGCGCCGAGGCATCCAGTTCGCGCTGGCCGATGCCCGCGGCCCGGTGCGCGACAACCTGCGCGCCGCCGGGCTCGAGGCGCACTTCGGCCCGATCGTGGCCAATGTGTCGATCGCCTCGGCGGTCGCCGCCGGGACGGCCTGATCGATGGCAGACGCTCAGGAATCCGGTTCCCGGCCGCTGGCAGCTGAGGCCAGGTTCGAAAGGCCGGTCCTCGATCCGATCGACCGCATCTCCGAGATCCTGTTCGGCTTGTTCATGGTGCTGACCTTCACCGGCACGCTGAGCGTCGCGTCGGCCGGAACCGAGGAAGTACGAACGATGCTGCTCGCCGCGATCGGCTGCAACATCGCCTGGGGCTTCGTCGATGGCGTGATGTACGTTCTGCGCAACCTGGTCACACGCGCCCGACTGGCCGAGCTGGCGCGCGCGGTACGTGAGGCCTCTGAACCGCGCGACGCGCACCGGCTGATCGTCGATGAAATCGGAGAGATGTCTGCGGCGCTGGATGCAGCGGCGCTTGAACGCCTGCGCTTGTGGATCGTCCGCCGGCCCTTCGGCCCGGCGCGAAAGGTGTCGACGACCGCCCATGACCTGCGCGGCGGCTTCCAGGTGTTCCTGCTCGTGTTCGCATCGACCTTTCCGGTGGTGCTGCCGTTCGTGTTCCTTGCCGACCTGCAGGCGGCGATGCGGGTCTCCGCAGGGATCGCGATCGCGATGATGTTCTATTGCGGATACACCTGGGGCCGCTACGCCGGCCTGCGGCCATGGGTCGCCGGCCTGACGATGGTCGCGCTGGGCGTCCTGATCGAGACCGTGATCATCCTGTTGGGTGGTTGATCGCGCCGCGCCACCGCTATCGCCCGACCGCGGACGCGGTCAAATGACTGGCGTCAAGGGCCGCCGGGAGTGAATCGGCTAAGATTTGCTGCGTTGCAACATGCGTGATGTTGCCAGACAGTTCGTGTCGGGCTGGCTTTGGGCCAGGCTGGAAGGATGCACGAGCACAGCATGCGCGTGCAAAGACGTCCGATGCACGATCAACCAGGACACCCGCCATGACAACCCCCGACAACCGTCTGACGCACGCGACCCAGCAGAGCGCCAAGGTCGGCCAAGTGCTCTCGCGCCGTACGCAGATCGCGCTAGAACGATTCAACGAACGGATCGCCAAGGCCGCTCAAACCCTGCCGTCCACCCCCATGGGTGTGCCCGCCTCGCCCTGGTCGATCTGGCAGGACTGGTCGCGCTACGCGGTCGATGCCGCGCAGCGTTCGGTGCTGTTCCTCGACACGCTGCGACAGCGCGGCAATGCCTACAACGAGCATGAAGCGGCCGGCAGGCCGCCGCTGCTGCACTTCGACCACGAGATGGTGCTCGACGCGCGCGAGTTCGATCAGCCGGTGAACTACGCGCTGGTGCGCATCGTGCCGCCGGCCGGCGTCAAGGTCGACGACAAGCGCCGGCCCTACGTGATCATCGATCCGCGCGCCGGCCACGGCCCGGGCATCGGCGGCTTCAAGGACGACTCGCAGGTCGGCGTGGCGCTGCGCGATGGCCACCCGGTCTACTTCGTCATCTTCTTCCCCGACCCGCAGCCTGGGCAGACGCTGCCCGACGTCTGTGCCGCCGAGCAGGTCTTCGTGCGCAAGGTGCGCGAGCTGCACCCCGACAGCCCGAAGCCGGCGATCGTCGGCAATTGCCAGGGCGGCTGGGCGGCGATGATGCTGGCCGCCTCCGACCCCGAATGCACCGGCCCCATCGTCATCAACGGCGCGCCGATGTCTTACTGGGGTGGCGCCTGGAGCGAGGGCGAGGGCGACAACCCGATGCGCTACTCGGGCGGACTGCTCGGCGGCAGCTGGCTGTCGTCGCTGTCGGCCGACATGGGCAACGGCGTCTTCGACGGCGCCCACCTGGTGTCGAACTTCGCCACGCTGAACCCGGCCAACGCGCTTTGGGAGAAGTACTACAACCTGTACGCCAAGGTCGACACCGAGGCCCCGCGCTTCCTCGAGTTCGAGCGCTGGTGGGGCGGCTTCTACCTGATGAACCGCGAGGAGATCGAGTGGATCGTGCAGAACCTGTTCGTCGGCAACAAGGTCTGGAAGGGTGCCGATGGCGAAGGCAAGGTGTTCGACCTGCGCCAGATTCGCTCACCGATCGTGCTGTTCGCGTCGATGGGCGACAACATCACGCCGCCGCAGCAGGCCTTCAACTGGGTCGCCGACACCTATGGCTCGACCGACGAGATCAAGGCCAATGGTCAGGTCATCGTCGGCCTGCTGCATGAGGACGTCGGCCACCTGGGCATCTTCGTCTCGGGCAAGGTCGCCAACAAGGAGCACGCGCAGATCGTCTCGGTGCTGAAGTCCATCGAGATGCTGCCGCCCGGGCTGTACGGCATGCAGATCCACGACGTGCCGCTCGACGGCGGCGGTGTCGACTACGAAGTGAGCTTCGTCGAACGCCAGCTGGAGGATGTGATCGCCCGGCTGAACCGCTTCGAGCGCAAGGACGAGGCGCCGTTCGAGGCCGTTGCCGAGATGTCCGAGTTCAACCAGAAGGCCTACGAGCTGTTCGCGCAGCCATGGGTCCAGGCGACGTCCAACGAGGCAAGCGCCGAGTTGGGCCGCCGACTGAACCCGATGCGGCTGGAGCAGTCGCTGGCGTCGGACCAAAACCCCTGGCTGGCTTGGGTGGCGCCGGTGGCCGAAGCGGTGCGCTCGGCGCGCCAGGCTGCACCCGAAGACTCGCCCTTCAAGGCGGCCGAACGCGCCGGCTCGGAATGGATCAGTGCGTCGCTGGACCTGTACCGCGACCTGCGCGATGCGTCCAGCGAGGCGCAGTTCTTCACCACATTCGGCGTGATGTTTCCGCTGCTGCACCCCGGGCGCGAAAAACCGGAGCGGCTCGAGGCCGCGGCACCAGCCGCGCCGCGCCAGCAGCCGGTGGTGCGCGAGGCGCTGGCCGCGATGGAGCAAGGCGGCTACGCCGAGGCGCTGGCCAGGGCCGCTTGCCTGCTCTCGCGCAAGGGCGAGCCGTTGCCGCTGGCCCGCTTCGAACTGAAGGCGGAGTTGGAACGCGAGTACCGCGACATGCTGCCCGCACTGCCCGCCAAGCAGTGGAAGGACATCCGCGGCCGCCAGGAAATCATCTGCCGATACGAAAGGGACCTTGCCGTGCAGACGCTGCCAGCGCTGCTGGCGTCCGGCGACGACCGGCAGCGCTTCCTGACGCTGCTCGAATCACTGCTGGCCGACCCTCGCGTGTCGGACGGGCGTTCCACCGCAGCGCAGCGTGACATGCTCAAGCGCATCCGCGAGGCTTTGCCTGCAGCGAAGGCGCCGCCGCTGCGGCTTGTCGGCGCGCGCAGGAAGTCGGCGGGTGGACGTTGAGCATATCGCTCGCCCCAGCGGCATGGCCGTCGTCACCTCGCCGCCCATAGCGCCCGACCGGCCCTGAACCTGGAGAAGACCGATGAGCGAACCCACGAAGTACGAGCGACTGCTGGAGGCGTGCAGGAGCCTGCCGCCATTGCCGACGGCGGTGGTCCATCCATGTGATGCAGCCGCGATCGAGGCTGCGGTCGGCGCGGCGCGGCTGGGGCTGATCCAGCCGATACTCGTCGGGCCGGAAGCGAAGATTCGCGACGCCGCGCGCAAGGCCTCGCTCGACATCGACGCCTACACGGTCGTAGACGCGCCGCACAGCCATGCTGCCGCGGCAATGGCGGTGGAACTGGTGCTGCAAGGTCGGGCCGAGGCGTTGATGAAGGGCAGCCTGCACACCGACGAGTTGATGGGCGCTGTGGTCCGGCGCGATGGCGGACTGCGCACCGCGCGGCGCGTCAGCCATTGCTTCGTGATGGACGTGCCGAGCTATGAGCACACGCTGATCATCTCCGACGCGGCGGTCAACATCGCGCCGACGCTGGCGGAGAAGGTGGACATCGTGCAGAACGCGATCGACCTCGCGCACGCGCTGCGGTTTCCCGAAGTGCGGGTGGCCATCCTGTCGGCCATGGAAACCGTGAACCCGAACGTGCAGTCGACCATCGAGGCCGCGGCGCTTTGCAAGATGGCCGATCGCAAGCAGATCACTGGCGGCATCCTCGACGGCCCGCTGGCGCTTGACAACGCAATCAACCTGTCGGCCGCCGAGATCAAGAGCATCGACTCGCCGGTGGCCGGCCGCGCGAACGTGCTGATCGTGCCGGACCTCGAGGCGGGCAACATGCTGGCCAAGAGCCTGTCGTTCATGGCCGGGGCCAGTGCGGCGGGCATCGTGCTCGGCGCCAAGGTGCCGATCATCCTGACCAGTCGCGCGGATTCCGAACTGACACGCCTGGGGTCCTGCGCCGTCGCCGTGATGGCGGCCGACTTCCGCCGCGGCGCCGCAGCCAAGGCCGTGGTTTGAATGAGAGCACGTCCGTGAGCCAAGACGCGATCGTCGTCCTCAATGCGGGTTCGTCGAGCATCAAGTTCTCGCTGTTCGTGCGGCGCGGTGCGGAACTGGATCTGCACCTGCGCGGCCAGATCGAATCCCTGTTCAACCGGCCGCACTTCATCGCCCGCGACGCCGAGGGGCAGGCGCTGTCCGAGAGGACATGGGACGAAGGTACGCAGCTTGGCCACGATGGCGCCCTGGCGCACTTGATAGCGTTCCTGCACGAGGCCGGAAGCGACCTTCGACTGATCGGCGTTGGGCACCGGGTCGTTCACGGCGGTCTGGAATACAGCCAGCCGGTTCGCGTCGAAGAGCCCGTGCTGCGCGCGCTGGACAAGTACGTCAGCCTCGCGCCGCTGCACCAACCGCACAACTTGGCCGCGATCCGCGCGATCGCGCGGCGGGCACCCGATCTCCCGCAGGTGGCATGCTTCGACACCGCGTTCCACCGCAGCAACCCCGAGATCGCGCAGATGTTCGCGCTGCCCTACGGGCTGCACGAGGCGGGCGTTCGCCGCTATGGCTTTCACGGCCTGAGCTACGAGTACATCGCCTCGGTGCTGCCGCAGCTCGACACCAGGTCGGCCGCCGGCCGCACGGTGGTGCTGCACCTGGGCAGCGGCGCGAGCATGTGCGCGCTGTCCGCCGGGCGAAGCATCGCCTCGACGATGGGCTTCACCGCGATCGATGGCTTGCCGATGGGCACCCGCACCGGCAGCCTCGACCCCGGCGTGGTGCTCTGGCTGATGGACGAGCGTGGCATGGACGCCCGCGCGATCGAGCGGTTGCTGTACCAGGAGTCGGGGCTGCTCGGCGTCTCCGGCGTCTCGAACGACATGCGCACCTTGCTGGCCAGCGACGATCCGCGCGCCCAGGTGGCGATCGATCTCTTCGTCTATCGCATCGGGCGAGAGCTGGGATCGCTCGCAGCTGCGCTGGGGGGGCTGGACGCCATCGTCTTCACCGCCGGTGTGGGCGAGAACTCGCCAGTGATCCGCGAGCGTGTGTGCCGCGCGTCGCGCTGGCTGGGCGTCGAGCTCGACGACGCGGCCAATGCCACCGGCGGACCGCGCATCAGCACCACGGCAAGCCGGGTCACTGCGTGGACGGTGCCGACGAATGAAGAGCTGATGATTGCGCGCCATGCCGCGGCCGTGCTGTCGCCGATCCACAAGGAAGCATCGTGAAGACCCCTGAAGTCGACAAGCCCGTGTTGAAGGGGGCGAAAGCGCTGGTCGTCGGCATCGCCAACGACAGCTCGATCGCCTATGGCTGCGCGCGCGCTTTTCGCGAGCTGGGCGCCGACCTGGCCCTGACCTACCTGAACCCGAAGTCGCGGCCCTACGTGGAGCCGCTGGCGCGCGATCTCGACGCCTCGATCTTCATGCCGCTCGACGTGAGTGTGCCGGGGCAGCTCGAAGAGGTCTTCGCCGCGATCGAGCGCGACTTTGGGCGGCTCGACATCCTCGTGCACTCGATCGCCTGGGCCCCCAAGGACGACCTGCAGGGCGGCCTGCTCGGTTGCTCGGCCGAGGGCTTTGCCAAAGCGATCGATGTTTCCTGCCACTCGTTCATCCGCATGGCGCGCCTGGCCGCGCCACTGATGAACAAGGGCGGCACGATGCTGGCCATGAGTTATCTCGGCGCGAACCAGGTCGTGCCGAACTACAACGTGATGGGCCCGGTGAAGGCGGCGCTCGAGGCCTCCTGCCGCTACCTGGCCTACGAGCTGGGGCCGAAGGCGATCCGCGTGCATGCCGTATCACCCGGGCCGCTGAAGACCCGAGCCGCGTCGGGCCTGAAGGACTTCGACCTGCTGTTGACCGAGGCGGCGCACAAGGCCCCGCTGGGCGAACTGGTCGACATCATGGACGTGGGTTTCGCATGCGCCTACCTCGCGACGCCGTATGCCCGGCGCATCAGCGGCAGCACGATTTACGTGGACGGCGGCGTTCACATCATGGCCTGATATCCTGCAGCAAGCGACAGAGAACTGGGCGCGGGAACGCGTCGAATCGAAGGAACAAGCATGGCTGAGCAACCACAACCGTACCGTCACGAACGATGGTCCAATCATTTCGAGGAGATCGACCTCGAGATTGCCCGGCTGTCGCTTCTCTGCGGTGTCCCGATCCTCGACCCGGGAGTGATCGAACGCGTTCTCAAGAACGACACCTTGGTCTGTAGTTCACAAAACAAGCGCGCCTTCGACAAGCTGCGTTCGCTGCTGATGATGCACTACTCGGTGCGAGACCAGGCGCTGGTCTCCCTCGGCGAAGCCGAGACGCTGCAGATCGTCAATGACATCGTCGAGCGCCTGCGCCAGCGCATCGGCGACAAGCTGGGCGGCCCCTCGACGGGCTGAGGGCGGCGATTGGGGTTGCTTCGGCCCCGCATGCAGCCGAGCCGCCTTTGCGTGGCGCAGTTGACAAGACGGAGGTTGCATGGGTTGGCGATGGCAAGCGTCCACCGCCGCGGAACTCCCAGGAGTTCGGGGTCTTGAATCCGTGCGGAATGACCTGCTGTAGGGGTCGCGAAGGCGGATGGGCCACGGCTTGCACTGACAGGAGATGGCCCATAGGCCCGAGCAGCTGGTGAAACCAGGACCACCGGATCGTGCAGGAGCTGCGCGAGTTCCGGCTAATCGACAGGCAGGCCCGTGGCGACGCGTCATGTCGCCGGTCGTATGCATCGTCAACTTCAGGGGACTTCCGTGCAGCACATCGTCGTCGCGATCGTGGTGGCCGCCGTATACGCCGTGCTGGCACTTGTGTCCGCCGAGGTCGCCTATGCGCCGACCGTTGCGTGGACGGTTTGGCTTGCCAGCGGAGCTTTGCTGGGCTCGCTCCTGGCTACGAACCGCGCACGGTGGGGCGCCGTACTTGCAGGTGGATTCGCGGGCGCAGCGGGTTTCACGCTCTATCTGGGGTCTCCTCTGCTCGACGCCCTGGCCTTCGGGGCTTGCGAGGTTGTCACGTCGCTGGGAGCTGCACTCCTGGTGTCCAGGCTTGCTGCGTTGCCCTTGAGACTCGACAACCCCCGTGAACTCGCCGCTCTGGTGTTCGGTGGTGCATTGCCTCTGGCGCTGGGTGGGGGCTGATTGCGACCGGCTGGCATATGGCGACGGGTGGCGAGTTGCCTGGCCCGACATTCCGGTTGTGGGTCCTGTCCAATTTCATCGGCACGTTGCTGGTGTCCCCGATGTTCGTCGCGTGGTCGCGGTTCCGGGTCCTGCGCTCGGGCGGGATGACGATGCCCGCATTCATCGCCGGTGCCGTCGCGTGCGCGTTGTTCCTGATCTCGATGCAGCTGCTGTTCGACGCGTCCCCCGATTCAGCGCTGGCGGGGACGACGGGTAGGGCACTCACCTACGTGCCGATCGTGTTCATGGCGTTGGGCGCACTGCTGTGGGGGACACGCGGCGCGACGCTCACGGCCTTCGCAGGCGCCCTGATCGCGATGGTCAACACGTCGCAGGGTCAGGGCCCATTTGCCGGCATTGAGGGTTACCTTGGAGTCCCGGTGCTGGAAGTAGAGGGATACGCGCTTGCCCTTACGCTGACGGGCCTGCTGATCGCGGTGCTGGTCTCGGCACAGCGCAACGCCACGCGCGCCGCGCGCGACTGGCAGACCCGGTTCGAAGCCGCGATCGGGGCGCACCGCTTGCTCGCATACGAGTGGGATCCGGTCAGCAACCACATCATCGTCAGCGGCGACTCGAAGGAGCTCGTCGGCCTATCGCCCGCTCGGATCGCCACGCTCGCGGAGTGGCTGGCGCTGGTCGTGGCAGATGACCGCGGCCGCGTGGCCGCGCGCTTCGACGAGCGCGTCCAGGGACACGGCGAGTCGGACACCATGACCTATTTGGTTGTCGGCCCCGGCGGAAGCGTGCTCGCAGCGACCGACGAGGCCCGGGTCATACGCGGACACGACGGCGCGTTGCACCGCGTTGTCGGCATCGTGCGCGTGGCAGCGACGGCCGCTGCGGGTGTCGTACCGTGACGCGGTCGGAAGCCGCGGATGGGCACGCGGACGCTCAGGCTTCCGCCGCGCAGCAGGCGATGGGGCCAGATGCCGTATTCCTCATTCACGGTCTGGGCGGGACGCAGTACGACCTGGGGTCCATGCACAAGCGCCTGAAGAACGCCGGCTTCGTCACGCATTCGCTGACGCTGCCCGGACACGGCACGGCGCCCGAGGATCTGGCCGGCATCACCGCCGAAGACTGGATCGACGCGGTAGTTGCCAAGTACCGCGAGGTCTGCGACCAGCATCCGCGCCTGCATCTGATGGGCATGTGCATGGGGTCTCTTCTTGCCGCAGTGCTGGCACAGCGCGAGAAGCATGCGAAAGGCAATCTCGTGGTCATGGCTCCGCCTGTCTACATCGACGGGTGGGCCACACCCTGGTATCGCGGGCTGCGCCATCTGGTGTACGCGATCCCCGGTGTCGGCCGCACGATGAAGATCGAGGAGGAGGACCCGTTCGGCATCAAGAACGAGCAGCTCAGGGCGATCGTGAAGGCGAAGTTCGAGCGCGGCGACAACTTCCACTACAGGTGGGTACCGCTCGAATGCATCCGCCAGCTCGATCGTCTGCGCGCCATCCTGATGAAGACCGCCAAGGAGATTCGTTGCCCGACGCTCATCGTCCATTCGCGCGAAGATGAGCTCACGAGCCTGCGCTCGGCGAATTTCCTGGTCGAGCAGATCGGCGGCGGCCGTGCCCGCATGGTGGTGCTGGAGGACAGCTATCACATGGTCTGCGTGGACAACGACCGCGAGATCGTCGCCCGCAATGTGCTGGAGTTCTTCGGCGCCCCGATGCCAGGTGCGACGTCGGCGCTCGCCAATGAACCGAAGATGACGGCAGAGGCGCTGGCGGCGGCAGTCGCCGCGACGCTCGGCAAGCTTGCGACAGGCGATTTTTCGGGCCTGCGCGAGCTCGCGATCCCGGACCTGGCATGGGTGCAGCCGGGGGCCAACCGGATTTCAGGGGCGCACACGGGCAAGACCTTCGCGTCTTTTGCGGGGCGGATCGTGCAGGACCATGCACCAAGGTTCACGGCCTTCGGCACGCCGGCGTTCAACCGCGGCATTGCGTTGGTCCCGGCCACGCTGGTCGCGCGATGCGAGGCTGGCGCGCTCGAGTCGAACGGCGCGCTGCTGCTCGCCTACCACGGCGGAAGATTGCTCGAGGCACGCTGGTTCGCCGACGATGTCCAGCTCGAGGATGCCTACTTCGGTGAGCCGCAGCCTGACACCCCTGGCGCCGAGTCACTGGACACATTGTTCGATGCCGCTGCGGCCGCTTCGAAGACGCTGCTCAAGGCTCCGGACGACGAAACCCTGCTTGCACTGTATTCATTGTTCAAGCAGGCCTCGCTGGGTGACATCGTCGGCGAGAGACCGGGCGTACTCGACATGGTGAATCGCGCCAAGTTTGACGCCTGGTCGGGCCGCAAGGGAATGAGCCGCGATGATGCGATGAAGGCCTACGTTGACCTGATCAATAGACTCAAGCAACGCGAGTGATGCTGCCGGCGGCAGCCTGACGCCGAGTTCATGTGCGATCGCTGGCGTCGAACTCGGAATGCGGCGGTGTGATGTTCTGCAAGACCAGGATCACTCGTTTCGCGGTGCGTTCTGCGATGCTGAAACTCGCATACGATCCCGCTTACCGGGCGTAGGGCAAGTCGGCCATATCGGTTGGATACCGCATTCAACGGGCATGCTGAAAAGAGGGGCATCGCAGTGCAGTTAACCAACGCCTTGCTCGTGGCCATCATGTTCTCGACACTCGTCGGATTGAGTCTTGGTGGCTTGCTGATGAACCTGTCGAGCATCGTCGTGCGCGACTTGCCATTGAGCTCTGGGCGCCGCTATATGAGCTGGGCCGGCGTGCTGCTGGCGCTGCACCTCAGTCTGTTCTGGGATACGTCCTTGATCACCCGTTTCGAAGACTGGGCATTCAGAGGGTACCTGCTGATCGTACTGGGCCCCGTGCTGCTCCTGGTGACCACCCAGTTGCTCACCGTGGGCCTGGAAAGCGTGGACTCCGATGGGCTAGATGGCCTGTACGTGCGGCAGGCCCGACGCTTCCACTGGGGGTTGTGCGCCGTGAGCGCCTGGATCGTGGCAGCCAGCGCGTTGATCAACAACGGAATGGTCGCGGTGAGCTGGCGCTTCGCACTGCTGTCAGCCATCTCACTGGCCTGCGCGCTTCGGCCACGTCCTGCATTCCTCGGCTGGGCAAGCCTGGCTGCCTGGATTCTGGTGCTGAGCGAAATCAGCGCTTGACGAAGCGCACGCAGGTGCCAGGATCGGCGCGCGGGGATCCTCGGGCCTTTTCGCACCGGCGCGAATTCAGGCTAGTGGCATGAGATGTCGGCGGGTTCCGCAGCAGACGCCTTCGCTTTGCTTGCAGGGCTCCAATTCGGGCAACACGGCGTCGCCGCCAGCGTGCAGGTCAGCCGCCGTTTTGCAGCATGTGCGCCAGAAGGGCCTGCGACAGATCGCCAGTCTCGAGCAGTCCCTTGCTCTTCTGGTATTGCCTCACGGCGGCCGTCAGTTCCGGGCCTACCCGACCGACCGGGCCAGGCTGGAAACCGAGGCGAATCAGCGACTTCTGTGTCTCGATCACCAGAGTCTGGTCAGTGGCCGGCGGGGGCGGGGGCGGCGGCGGGGGCGGCGGCGGCCTGCTGGCTACGAATCCGTTGCTGCTCGAGCTGCTGCTGCGCTGCCCATTCGGACTGGCGCCGCTGCATTTCGGCCTGATGCTGCTGTTGTCGCTGCATGTTGGCCGCCGCTTCGGATGCGCCGATCACGCCGCCAATGATGGCCCCGGTACGTGCGCCCTTCTTGCCACCCACAAGCTTGCCGACCATGGCGCCGCTCAAAGCGCCCCCCATTCCTCGACCCATGATGCCGGCATACGCGGGTGGCACTGCCAGTGCGGCCGCGACCATCCCGGCTGCCATGTTGATGAAGTGGCGCTTCATTGCCCGCTCCTCTGCTTCTTTCCACCGGACCACAGCTCGGTCAGCGTCTTGCCATCCGGCGTCCTGACTTCGACCTTGCCATCAGGCCAGCCGGCCTTGAACCGACCGGTGATGGTGCGCCCCTCGGCGTTGATGAAGCGCCCCTGCCCGTTCGGAAGACCCTCTGCGAATTCACCTTCGTAAACATCGCCATCGGCCGCTTCGTAGCGCCCTTGCCCTGAATAGGTGCTCGTCTTGAAGCCGCCCCGGTAGTAGTCGCCGTTCTTCCCCAGCCATTCACCCATACCTTCCAGGTCGCCCGCGACGAAGTTGCCACGGTATTGCTCGCCGTCGGCCAGGATCAGATGGCCAGCTCCGTGCAGCTTGCCGTTTGCCAATTGACCCGTGTACTGGTCACCTGCCGCCGTCTTCAGGATACCTTCGCCGGAATAGGTGTTGCCGTTCATGACGCCTTGAAACGTCAAGCCGGCCGCGGTTCTGGCGTTCAGCGCGCCATCGATCTCGTCGTCCTTGAAGGTGCCTTCGAGGCGGTCATAGTCCGCCCTGTTTCGCGACGATGTAGACCGTGCCCTGGCCATTGGCCCTGCCGTCCCGCATCGAGCCTTCGTATCGCCCAACGAGTTTGCCGTTTTCGATCCAGCTGAGAACACCTTGGCCCGTCGCGCGCTTGTTCTCGTCGCATCCGCCCGACCAGCTGATCAACACACCCTTCGCCGCGTCGTCCTTGTCATAGACCGCGCATCCGGAGATGGGGTCGGCATGCCATGTCTCCGCCATCGCCAGCGTGCTGATGAACAGCCCCAGCAAGAGGCCCAGTCTTCGGCAAGAGTTGTTCATCGGCTTGTTGCCCTCGGCGAATGGCGATCTGGCGGTGGGCGCGACGGTCGCAACCGCAGCGAGCGCACGTGGATCCACCATGGATGGCTGCTTCGGTATTCTGACCGAAGCACAGGATCGTTCGCCACAAGTCAGGTCTGCATAGACTTCCGGCGTCGGAGCGCCACGGCTGCAGACGGACGCCATTTGCCGCGATGGCGATCGAGCGTTCTCGGTTCGACCCATGCCGATGCACGCGCACGCCGGCCGGATCTTGCGCCGCAGATCATGCGCGATCGAGCCCATTCAACGTGGCGGGCGCACGCATCCCCACGATCCACGCGACAGGCAGCAAGACGACGAGTGCGGTGAGCGTGGTCATGATGACCATCACCGGCACGTTGGGATCCTCGAAGCTCTGGACACCCACGATCAGCGCGGCGGGAAAGCTACGGAATCCCGTGCCCGCACCAAGAACCGTGCGTTGGGCACCGTGCCTGCCGCCGAGAAGCCAACCAGAAAGCGCGCACAGAAACGAGAACAAGAGCCCCGCATAGATCGCGCCTGTTCCGAAGACGCTCATCAGGCTTTGGAAATGCAGAGAGACGATGAGAACCACCGTCGCCAGCAAGGTGACGCCGGATACACGTGCGAGCACGATCGCCAAGGCGCGCCGCAAACGACTCGGCGTGCGCCCTGAAGATCATGCCGCCGATCAAGGGCATGAGGATCAGCAAGACCAGCAGCCGAATGATCTTCCACGGGTTGACTTGGGTTCCCTCGATGAACAGCGGCAGGACCACCGGCAGATAGACGATAGTGCCGACCATCAGCATCACCAGCAACCCGATAGCGAAGGCGACGTCGCCTTTCGCGACGCCCGCGATCTTCGGCATGAATGGTGCACCGGCAGCCAACCCAAGCAGCAGCAGGCCCTGAGCAAACGGTTCGTCCAAGCGGAGCAGACGGGCAATGCCCAGCGCAAGCAACGGCGCGATGACGAAGTTGGCAACCAGCGCCAGGGTCACCAGCCTGATGTTTCGCAACGGCTGCAGGACTTGCTGCAACCGCAGCCCCAGACCTATCTCGGACATGCTCGACACGAGAAAGACAATCACCGACAGCTCGGCGACCGCTGCGAAAAACGCCGTCACCTGCGCCACTTTCGGGCGGTCTTGAGCTGCTTGAAAGAACATGCTTCGAGAAGGGGTCGGCGAAATCGGAGCGTAGAGGAAGCGCAAGACACAAGAACCAAGGCGCGCAGACCCGACCGGGATCGATTCACACTCGTGCAATTCGAGTGCTGCGCCAGTGAAGCGGATTCTTGCATGAGTGGCACTCGCGCCCTGAAGCTGCGCTGATGCGGGGACGGTCTCGATGGCATGACCATGAGCCCGCCGGCACGACTGCGTCAACGCGACCAGTTGTGCCATGCCGGCCCAGGCCGTGCGTAAGGGCTGGGCGCGACCGGCAGCGAAGGCGATCTTCGGGCATCCACTCTGGCATGCGAATCAGAGACAATCGTTCAACCCAGGTCCCTATGATTGCAAGCATGCGATGAGCCAAGCCGATCAGGATCTACTGCAGAGGGTCGGCGGAGCGCTCGTTCAGGCGATCAGCTTCGGCCTGATCCGCCCTTACCGCACCCCGTTGCCGCTCGAGCAATCCACCTTCCTTGAGCGCTCGATGACGGAGGCCCAAAGCGGGCTGACGGTGACTGTCGCCGTGCCGAGCCGCGAAGAAGCGGAAGCCATCTTCGGCACCTCGCTCTACGCCTCGCGCATACAGCCCGTCTGGGTCGAAGTGAACAACCAGACCGACGCCGTCTACGTGCTCATGCGAGCAGGCATGGACCCGGACTACTACTCGGCACGCGAGGCCGCGTACGCGCGGCACACGATGTCCCAGCGCCAGAACGAGAAGATGGACCACCACTTCGAGTCCCTGGCGTTCACCGGCCTGACGCTACCGCGGGTCAGGCACACCGGCTTCGTCTTCACTAAGATTTCCGAAGGTCACAAGTCCGTCTACATCGATCTCCTCGGCGACCGCGACATGCACTCGTTCTCCTTCGTCGTGCCGGTTCCAGGGCTGGTGACGGACGTGGAGCAGGTCGACTTCGAGAAGCTTTACGAGAAGGTCGACGAGATCGACGATGAGGCCAAGCTGCGCGAGGCGCTGAGCAAACTGCCCGCGTGCACGACCAACAAGAACGGCCAGCGCGAGGGTGACCCGCTGAACGTAGTCATGATCGGCACGCCGGGCAACATCTTCTCGGCCCTGATCCGGCGCGAATGGCATCAAACCGAGGTGACCTACGCGCGCTCTGCCTGGAAGACGGTGAAGTCCTTCCTGTTCGGGAGCCAGTACCTTTACTCGCCGATCAGTCCGCTGTATGTCTTCGGACGAGCGCAGGACATCGGCATGCAAAAGGCCCGCGGATCCGTGCACACGCGCAACCATATGCGGCTATGGCGTGCGCCGGACAATTTCCGTGGCCGCCCCGTGTACGTCGGTCAAATCAGCCGAGACATCGGCGTGCGCTGGACGACGAGGTCCCCGACACTGACGACCCACGCCATCGACCCTGACGTCGACGACACGCGCGACGGCCTGGTTGGCGACCTGGCCTATTCCCAGGCGGTGCCTCGCATCGGCTACGTCGGTGGCGTTCCGGCGTGCGGGCGCGAGCGTCCCCGCGAGAATCTCACCGGTGACCGCTACTTCACCGATGGCAAACGCGCGGTGCTCTTCTTCGAAGAACGTCCCACCAGTCTGGTGGATATGCAGATTCTGGACTGGGAACTCCCGGACAAGACAGCGCGCGTGCTTCGGTAGCGCGACCGAACGGCTGCACCACCTTGGCGAAACGTTGCGTCCCCGGAACGATTGGGCACAGGGCCGGCGCGGTCTTGCATCCGAAGCGGGTCAACCTTCTTTCTCGTAAATGCCGGAGCGCGGCCGTACGAGCAAGAACGCGTCCGATGCTTTCCAAGGCAGAACCCGATTCGGCGTCGAACTGACCGAGCACTTGCCGCACACACCCATCCCATCACTCGACAGCCATCCCATGAAGCGCGCACTTGACTTGCTGATGAAGACCACTTTGGGTGGCCTGTTGATCCTGTTGCCCTTGCTGTTGCTATGGCTCATGTTCGGTGAGATCTTTCAACTCCTGACAGCATTGGCCAGGCCCATCGCCGACGCACTGCCGCAAGCATGGGTCAAGGCGGTCGACGCGCCAGCCGTGATGGCGGTTGCGCTGATCTTCGTGGCGTCGTTCGCGTTGGGCCTGTCGGCAAGCACACAGATCGGTCAGGCTCTCGGACGATGGCTGGAGCGCAACACCGTTGGCCGCCTGTCGCTCTACGCGGTCCTGAAGAACATATCCACGCGACTGATCGAGATCGGCGAGGGTGACAGCCACTTCAGACCAGCGCTGCTCGACTCGGGCAATGGGCAACGGGAGTTGGCCTATGTCGTCGAAGATCACGGCGACGGTTTTGCCACGATCATGCTGCCCCGCGCTCCAACGCCATTCTCCGGCGAGATCAAGATCGTGCCCGTGACGCAACTGGTGATGATCGACGCAAAGCTCGGGGATCTCACCAAGGTCGTCAGCCAATGGGGCATGGGCGCCCACGCCTTGCTCGCCAGGCGCGCCCGCAGCTAGAGGCGCACTCGGCAGCGTTTGCGATTTCGCCGAAGTGGCGGCGCCCGTCGTTTTCGCTTCCGCTCCAGCCACACACCTCAGGGCTGCCCCCAAGGTCGGGCTCCATCAATACATGAGCGTGTCGAGCCCCGCCGAGAAATAGCGAAGCACGAACTGGTTCAGCACCTCGCGCAGGTCCGGATCCTCGCGCCCGCCATAGCGCGCGTGCAGGTCCTTGGCCAGTCCGGCGAAGAGGTCCAGCAAGACCGGGTCGAAGTGACCGCCACGCCCCGTTCAAGGATCTGCATGGATTGTTCGAACGAGAACGGCTCCTTGTACGGTCGACGCGAAGTGAGCGCATCGAACACGTCACAGATGGCGAAGATACGCGCGGCAATCGGAATCTCGTCACCCTGCAACCGCCTGGGGTAGCCGCTGCCGTCGAACTTCTCGTGATGCGCAGCGACGACATCCGTGGCGTCGGCGAGCCAGTCCGATCGCTCGATGATCTGCAGTCCATGTTCGACGTGCAGTCTTCATGATCGAAAACTCATCGGCGTCGAGCTTTCCCGGCTTGTGCAGGATGTGATCGCGGATGCCGATCTTGCCGACGTCATGAAGAAAGGCGCCCTTGATCAGGGCGCGGATCGCGGCGGCGTCGAGACCCGCCGCCTCGGCCAGATGCACGGCGTACAGCGTGACCCGATAGTTGTGGGCGTCCGTGTCGCTGTCGCGCTGCGCGATGGCGCTGCCCAGCACCTGGACGATCTCGAGATTTGCGGCCAGGACGCGCTCCGAGAAACTGGCCAGGCGTCGCGTCAGGACGAGGATGACCGGGTACAGCAGCAGGCTCGTCGACAACACGATCAGCGCCACGTAGGCAGCGGTCTCGAAGGCGGCGCGCCGCGCATCGTCGATAGCAGCGTCGGACAGTGCGTACAGGCCTTCGCCATAGACACGTGTCCCGCCTTGTCGGTCTGGAATGGCCAGTGCGACATGGATATGCGGTCGCCCGTCGATGTCGACGGTCTCCTTCCATGGGTCATCGGCGGGCGGAAAGCGCGACGGTGACTGCTTGACGAAAGCCTCCAGTTGAGGCGGACTGGGCTCCTGTGGTCATGACGCGCTGCGCGAGGATCGAGCCGTCTGGCTTCGTAATAACGCTCGAACACGAAGCTGCCCGTGGCGCGACACGATGCTGGGTTCGGCGGGATCGTCGAGGGCTCGTTGGATGGCGTCGCCCAAGTGTCGTGTCCGGTTCCTGCACGATGGCCCGCACGGCTGTCCGCCAGTCGCTCGACGCCGTTGAGGGCATGGCTCGATCGGCGTCCTCGCCGATGACGTCAAAGCGCGTCAGATACGCTACTGCACCGAACAGCGCGGCGACGCCGATGCCACCGAACAGCAGGCGAAGCACGAGCGTGCGATGCACGAAGGCCTTCAGTCCGCGCGAGGCTGATCCGCCGCTTTGGGACGCCGAGAGTGGTCACAACCGTCGATTGCCCGCGAGTGTTGGGTCATCTTCTCCCGGCAATCCGCAGGCGGCGATTCGCGCCGAGTCGCATGCTTCAAAGCAACCAGTCGATCGGCAAGCCCGACAGAAAACCGACCCCAAAGCGTGTCGACCAGTCGGTTTCCGGATCGACGTCGTAACGCTTCTCCTCGCCCGAGGCGGTGCGCTCGATCCACACCAGACGTGCGCCCTGCGTCATCGAGGCTTCGCCGCTTGCAAGGCCTTCACCGGCCGCTGCCAGGCGGACTTCGTAAGCGATCAGCGGTGCTTCCGTTTCGAAAAGCGTGCGAAGGCATCGCCACCCCTCGTGCTGTCGATGACCACGCCCATCTCGGTATTCAATCGTGCCGAGCGCAGGTCGAAATTGAACGAGCCGACGAAGAATCGCGCGCGGTCCACGGCATAGGTCTTCGCGTGCAGGCCCGCGACCTTGCCCGCCCCAAAACGGCCCTCGACCTGCAGCTTCGACTTGTTCGCTGTCGGCTTCAATTCGTACAGTACGACCCCCGCCCTAAGCAGATCCTCACGTCGCTTCAGGTACCCGGCATGCACGATGCGCTCGTCCGATGCCGCCAGTGAATTGGTCAGGACGCGCACCTTCACCCCGCGCCGTGCCATTTCCGCCAGCATCGCCGTGCCTTCGTCACCCGGCACGAAGTACGGCGAGACGATGTCGAAGGATTTCTCGGGCTTGCCAAGCCTCTTCATGAGTTCAGGAAAGAGCAGCACATCGGTGCGCTCGCGCGTGTCGAGCGTCTTCGCCGGGTCGTCGTACAGCACCTGCGCCGTGGTCCACTCGAGCACGATCTGTTCGGACAGCAACTGGCTCACGATCGGGGTCTGCCGTACCGCGTCGAGATAGTCGATGGAAACCGGGTCCGCCCGGGCGGCGTCGAACTGGCTCTGCAGCGCCGTCGCCCCGTCCGCACCGGACGGGCCGACGAAGCCGGCGGCCGGATAGGCCGATGGGCTGTTCCAATAGAGGTCGAATTCCGCCGACACCTCGGCCACGATGGGCCCAATGGCCAGCACGTCGATGTCGGCGAAGCCGATGCCACTTCCCGCGCCGAAGTACTCGTTGGCGATGTTGCGCCCGCCGATCACGGTGACCTGGTTGTCGACGGTGAACGACTTGTTGTGCATGCGCCGGTTCAACCGCCCGAAATTCGTCAGGTACCCCCAGGCCCGCGAGTCGCGCTGCGTGAACGGGTTGTACAGGCGCAGCTCGATGTTCGGATGCGCGGCGAGCGCTGCGAGCGTGGGGTCGAGCCCGCTGGTACTGGCGTCGTCGAGCAACAGGCGCACCCGCACGCCGCGTTCAGCCGCCTGCCAAAGCTTCTCGAAAAGCAAGGTTCCCACCTGGTCGCCGCTCCAGATGAAGTACTGTGCGTCCAGCGTCTTCTGCGCCACGTCGGCCAGCAGGACACGGGCCGCGAAGGCATCGTAGGCCGCGATCAACTCATAGACCCCAGACTTTCCCGGGTGCGCGGCGACGTAGGGCGCCACTGCGCGCCCAAGCCGCGTATCCGCCGTGTCGGTACTTGCAGTCGAGACGCTGCGATCCTGCGGTGGCGGCAGGCTGGCGCAGCCTGCCGTGAGTGACACCATGCCACCACCAGCAACGACAGAAACCGATTGACCATGGACTGCGACCTGTTCTTGGATTTGAACAACGATACAACGTACCGCGAGAAGTTCACGAGCACCCGTCAGCGACCCGTAACGTCCGCCAGCTCGGGCCATCGGGAAGGTGGCCGCCCATTTCCCCGTGTCCTGTCCCACAAGCAATTGTACGAACGAAATCGACGGACCCGCGGCTCGGGCAAGGCGCAAGCCGCAGCGATAGCCGAAGATGTCGCGCGAGTTTCGGCTCCTCGCCTTCCCGATGCGGACCGCCGGCCGGTACTGGCGCCGACGGTCAGACTGGAGATCTCCCGGTTCCCGTGCAAGGAGCGTGCACACATGCCAGGTTCTCCGACCCCGCCGGGTTGTCGCGGCGCTTGCGATGACGCGCGCAGACATGTTGCCTTCCGCCGTTTGAAAAGCGTCGGCACCCGAAACAAGGATCATTTCGACGCCCGCGTATTACATTGGGTAAAATGCCGGCGGCATAAACTTGATGATCATAGATGGCCAGTTGATATTGAATTTTTACAAATGCTGGATGGAACCTATGATGGGGATTTGGACATTAAACAATATTACCATGAAAAGTTAAAACAGAGCATATTTGAAAATCGCAACTACAACATTACCATAACCGAAAACGATCTGTTTATGAATTACCCATTTTTGCAGAAATATAATTCAAGGCAACTGTGTGACCTAATTGAGAGCACATCAAGTTTCAGATTTGCGCCTGCAAGTTTTGATATAAAATATTTGAAGCAAAAAGCGACGCTTCAACAGAACAGTTCTACATTAAAGAATTGGGATTATAGCTACGGATTTTACAGGTTCTCTCCAATTGAACAAAGAGTGAAGACATTTTAATTATTTCAACTTCTTTGATGTATCTGTAATCCCAGTCAAGATTTCAAAACACAAAGTGCCACGGATATTGGAACGGCAATATAAAATTATGTTCAAAAACCCAATTTCAAAGTTTTTCGCAAACAACGCCCTGTTCTTGAACAACATTTATATGCCAATCGATGGTATTTGATCTGTCAGCCTACGCGCAGCTGATTTATCGCCGGTTTGTGTTGCCAGTGTTTAAAACAAATGTTTTCAGCCTGGCCTTGAATGACCTCATCAATTACCTCGGGATTCGTAATAAGGATAAATCGCATGTGAAGATAAGGGTGATGAACGCTTTGGAAGAATTGAAAACAAATGAATTAATAAAGGAATGTAAAATCTTTGCCCCGAAAAAGAATCGAGCTGATTGGACAACAATTCAAATTGTTAAGCATTCAGGTTCCAAAAAATGAACCGGATGTTCGATATATTAAACCGGTTTTTATTAATTTTGAACCATGATGTACACATTAATAAACCATGTTGTAGGCCATTTTAAACCGCCTGTTTGGTATATTAAACCATCAAATTCGTTATTTTAAGAATATATTCAAGTTGTTATGGCCACATGAATACTATTTAATACTTTAATAATACTATTAAATACAAGAAGATAATCGATGAATACTTTTTCCCCTTGGGTGTGCACTTCTGCCCTGCGGGCAAGTGCACCCACCTGCGGGTAGCTGAGGCAGTTGTCTCGAACGTGTTTGATTCAAGTGAAATTAGGAATTAGAAAAATTCCAATGTTTGGAAGAGATCAACTCCCAGGCAATATACTGAAGCAACATATTATATTCAAATGTGTTTCAAGAGTTGGATAAGTTTTCCTTTTCAACCTCAGGAAAATAATAGTTGTGAGGAGAGATTTTTAATTTCACTTCAGGAATTCCATACATTTCCAAATTAAGCTGTATATACCCCCACTAAAATATTTTCGTCATATGTTCAAATAGGCGAATATTTTTTTTTGGGGGTATTAATTTTATGGCAACTGGCCAAGAAAGGAGGTGAGAAAATGAGCAATTCATATCGATGCTTTAATGGAGAACTTTATAATATGATGCTCGAATTTATTGGTGATCCTCCACCATGCGAAAAATGTTTGGTAAGAGGGATGTGTTTTTCGAGCACGAAAGGAGCAAAAAATTATAATTTTTTTAACCTTGAAAATCCATGCAAAAAAGCAGAGAAGTGGTTTAAAGATTTTCAGAAGCTTGATAGGCATATAACTCGTAATTTTAAGAAGTTAGATTTCGGGGATGATTATGTAAAAATTGGTGATTTAATATCTGCTGAAGATATAATTAAGATCATAGATAATTGGAAAGAAAGCTATGAAAAATTAGAAAGTAATATTAAGCTGGAAAAATCATCAATAGAAGAAATTGGAAAATATATTAATGAATTAGATCCTAAGTATTGCCATCCACGGAAATCACATGGCAGCGTTTTAATATTAAATAAAATGATCAATGAAGCATTAGAAATTTTGAAAGAAAGAGAAAATAGCTGAACAAATTTTGGGTTCCGGGAATCTGATTTAAATACGCCCTCATAAGTCAAAAGGGCATCCTACCTTAATTACATTTCACTTTGACAAACTTACCGGTCTTGTCCAAGACCATCCCCCGATGATGTTACTCCCCTGAACTCTTTTGGGGAGGAAACATGCCAAAAGAGATTAAAAAAAGAATGCTCACCTTTGAAGAGTTGAGCGTGTATATCGGTCTGGCACCTCAGACCATAAAAAATAAATATTACGCCGGAGAATTTCCAATACCGGCAAAGAAAATATTTTCAAAAGTCCTTTGGGACAAAAAAGACGTAGATCGTTATCTTGACAATCTACCAAAAATAGACTGTTGACAGCGGGAGCGGGAAACCTGTATCAATTCCTAAGAAAGGGGGTGATACCAAGTTTTCCTGCTCTTGCTCCAACATAAAAAGGAGCAAACTTATGGGAATTTTTCAAAGATACATCAAGACAGATACAAATGGAAACCCTGTTATAGGGAAAAACGGTAAACCTGTTAGGGAAGGACCCTGGTTCATTCAATACCCTCATGAGCGAGATCCTCAAACCGGAAAGGTCAAATACCGGACTGAAAAGGCGTCTTTCAGCAAGAAAAAGGCCGAAAAGATGTTTCGGGCAAAATGCGACGCCTTTCAAGAAATGGAAAAGTTCGGTGTTCAGATCGATACAGAGATGACCTTCAGCGCCCTTATAGATTGGGGTCTGAAACAAGAGGTCATGAAAGACAAGGCGTCTGCATCCGATGATGTGGCCAGAGCGGTTCATCTAAAGACCTATTTCGGAGATAGCAAAGCTGTTCAGATCACGCCGCTGAATGTGGACAATTTCCGCATCAAGATGAGACAGACCATCTCGGAAAGGACCAAAAAACCATTTTCTGGTTCTACCATTAATAAGATGGTTTCCCTGGCGCGGAGGATCTATTACCTGGGTATGGATCAGGGTATAGTCAAATCCAATCCCTTTGCAAGGCGTGGAGCTTTCAAAGAGGAACCTAAAGGTCAGTACATCCCGGAAAAGGAATTTTGGGTGATATACAAGTATTCTGCCGGATTATCTCCAACCCGTAATACTTGTGGCATATTTGACTGGAATGCGACGCGGGGAGATAATTGAACTGGAATGGGATAGGGTTGACTTGATCGAGTGTTTTATTGACTTGACTCCTGATGATACAAAGACGGAAGAACCCAGGCGTATCTATTTTAATTCAATAAAAATATTGAAGGATGTTTTTATTGAAGCTGCAAAAAAGCGAAAATCCGGTCAGGATCTTGTGTTTACGAAACCGGATGGGAGTCCAGTCCCAAAATGGTCTATCCAAAAATTTTTCAAAAAAGCTTGTATGAAAGCTGGCGTTGGACCTTACCGTCTACATGACCTCAGACACACTTTCAACACGAATATGACCAAGGCGGGTGTGGATCAGGTTACCACGATGAAACTGACAGGACATAAAACCAATTCCATGTTTATTCGTTACAGTCATCTTGACAGAGAACAAGGTGAGAATGCGATGGGTAAACTCAACGGGTTTTTGTCACTGGAGAATTAGGAAGTCTTGTTGGTTTAATCTGTCTCCAAATAAAAAATCAGGGAGGTGATTAGTGCAGAATTACCTTCCTGATCTTAAAATGGAGTTTATCGTCTCAGGAATGCATCTACTTCCTATATACTTCCTGAGATTATTTTTATGGTTAGAATTTCTCTAACCTATTGATTTTATGGCGGGAGTGACGAGACTTGAACTCGCGACCTCCGGCTTGACAGGCCGGCGCTCTAACCAAACTGAGCTACACCCCCAAAGTGATATATAATTAAATTTAGAACTCGATTCCGCGACCTTCCCGCCGTGAAAGACGGGACGCTCTAACCAAACTGAGCTACACCCCCAAAGTGATATAAAATTCTTAGAACTCGATTCCGCGACCTTCCCGCCGTGAAAGACGGGACGTTCTAACCAGAACTGATCTACATCCCCCAAAGTGATTGATAATTAAATTCGGTTTAGAACTTAATCCGCAATCTTCCCGTCATGAAAGACGGGCCAT
>CAVVAR010000012.1:0-1966778 GCA_963746315.1 uncultured Alphaproteobacteria bacterium | reverse complement strand
CCACGTATTGCTATGACGGAGAGCGTGCCCGCGCGGGCGCCCGGAGGGCCGCCGCTGATCGGGCAGTCGACCAGCTCGATGCCCTTGGCGGCGAGCGCGGCCTCGATCTCCTCGACCAGAGGGACGCCCACCGTGCAGGTGTTGACGAGGAGCTTGAGGGCGGAGCCGTGGATGAGGCCATTGGGGCCGAGCACGACCTCACGCAGGGCGTCGAGCGTCGGCAGCGAGACGAACGCGGTGGCGCAGCGATCGCCGACCTCTTTCGGGGAAGCGGCAGGACGGGCCTGCTTCTCGACGAGGGGCTTCAGCGCCTCCTCGCGGACGTCGTGCACGACGAGTTCGTCGCTCGCCGCGATGAGCTTATCGGCCATGGGCAAGCCCATATTGCCGATGCCGACGAAACCAATGGCCATGTCTTCCTCCAGCGCCTCGAGATGTGGCGCGGAGGCTAGCGATCGATTGGGCCTCGGGGCAAGGGCGAAGTCTTGGGCCGAAGTCGTGGGGTGACGTCGGGTGGCCGGCCGCCGGCTCAGGCCGCGATGGCCCGACGCGCGGCGAACTGCTCGAGCTCGGGCGTCAGGCGGCTGGCCTCGCTGACGACGAAGGCAAGCAGGGTGGCCTCGTTCTCGTCACCCGGACGCGACTCCGCCAGGCGGTCCATCAGCCACACGTCGTCGGTTTCCTCGATGACCTCGTTGGTCACGATCTCGAGGCGCTGGCGTTCGAGGCGCGTCAGCGCGCGCTCCTCCGGCGACTGGATGCGCGCCGACCGCCAGACGTGGCATGCTCCGGCTGGCGGGTGACCCGGGCGGGCCGGTAGCTCGGCGCGGGGATTGCGGGCGCCCATCAGCATGGCGACGATGCCGGCTGTTTCCTCCGGCGACGACAACGTGTCGATGATCTCGCGGCGGGGGGCGACGGAATGGCCGAGTGAGGCGAGCACGCCCGCACCCAGCGTGCGAATGAGCAGCACGCTCCAGGCCGGTGAGCTGCCATCGGGGGCGATCGCGCGGTTGATCGCGATCAGGGCCTCGGCTTCGGTGCGGGTGATCGCGATGCTGGTTTCGCCGCCGAAGGCGCGAATGATGCGGGCCGTCATGTCGACCTCGCCTGGGGCGATCATGCCGGCGGGTATGTCGCGGCCGGCGCGCAGGGGACCGCTGCCGGTGACCACGGCATGGCGAATCTGGTCGAGGGCGAAGGCCGCGAGGCTCGGCGCGGTCCACCGGGCGCGCTCGATGACGTGCACCAGCAGGGCCATCTCGGTCGAGGTCTCGACGCGACCGAACGTGCTGACCTGTTTGATCAGCCAGCGCGCGTTCTCCGAGACGACATAGCCGGCGGGGGCAGCCTGATCGACGATGAAATCGGCGATCATCTCGATAAAGAGAGCGGTCCACGCCGGATCCTGGATGGGCGTGGCGGCGTGCAGCGCGAAAAGTCCTTCGGCGTCGTCGACGCTGAAGATTGCGGCCTCGTCATAGGCCGCGCGGAGCCGTGCGACGTCGCTGTCGCGAATGCTACCCCGGCGGCGGATCTCGTCCACCGATATCGACTTCAAAATGTCCATGCCAACCACTCCACGCGGCCCCTGAAGGGGAGGCTAGTCCGGCATGGTTACCAAGCTGCTAATGTGTGAGACTTCAGGGTTGCGAGTGTTGCGCAAACGCTTCGGTAGGAGTGTGGGGCAGGTCGCGAAATCCGCTTGGATGGCCACGTCGGGCGTGCCAAACGGAAGGGGACGATGAGGCCGCACATGATCCTGAGCCACGCCCACAAATTCATCTACGTGAAGACCTATAAGACCGGCTCCACCTCGATCGAGGCGGCGCTCTCGGCGGTTTGCGGGCCTGACGACGTGATCACGGAGGCGAGCGAGCAGCTGCGGGGCGTGCGCCAGAAGCCGGCGCAGAATTATCGGATCGAGCATCCCGAGAAACCCCGGCGACCTGTCTGGAAAGCGCTGCTCGGCCGGCCGGAACGCCATTACCATCCGTCGGTCGGGTTCTACGAGCATATGCCCGCGTGGCGCATCCGGACGTATGCGGGGGAGGACGTCTGGCGGCGGTACTTCAAGTTCAGCTTCGAGCGCAATCCGTGGGACCGGCAGGTGTCCTGGTATCACTACAAGACCAAGTCTCTGGCGGAAGCGGCGCGGCCTTCCTTCGATGCCTTCAACCGGGATCGGCGGCGAGCCTTCGTCGAGAATTGGAGCCTCTACACCGAGAAGGACCAGATCATGCTGGACTTCGTCGGGCGCTACGAAAGTCTCGACGTCGACTTCGCCGAGGTGCTCGGTGCCATCGGTCTCTCGGGTCAGGTGAGCCTGCCACGCGAGAACGTGTCGCGCAGCCGACGGGGTGGCTATCGCGACGTCTACACCGACGCCTCACGTGCCCTCGTCGCCGACTGGTATGCGCCGGAGATCGCACACTTCGGCTACGAGTTTTAGTGGTGGGGGCTTTTTTCACCCCGATAGAGCAAGCCGGTCTGCAACGGCGTTACTCGCTGGCAATCGGAGCATTCGCGCCATCGTGACGTGGCGGTACACTCATTGCGGCGGGTCTCACCGTTATTATAGTCGGCTTGAGTGTTTATACGCCCGAAGACAATGCGGCAGACTGGGTGATTATTGCTCTTGACGGACGGCGCGCGAGCGATAAAACTTTCGGCGTTGCTGCAACACATTTTCAATGACCAGTCCTTTTCGGAGTAAAATCGATGACCAAGCCGATCACCACGACGACTCCGGCCGTTGCCAAGGCCGACTCCAAGCCCGATGCAACCACTGCGGAAGTCACGCGCAGCGTTCGGCTCGGCGACAGCTTGTCGCCGTGGGCCGACCGCTCCAAGGTTCGCCTCGGCGATAGCCTGATGCCTTGGTAGTATCGCGACTGCTCTGAATTGGCGGTGGCAGCTCGTTCTCGACATTACAGCCCAATTGGTCAGTTGCCACGGTGTGCGTCTATTTTGGCGTAGCTGGTGGTGATGTGCGGACACGGGTGTGCCCGCACGCGACCTCTTTGGGGATGGCGTCAAGACGTACCAGCGGGAAGCGACCGTTCGGCTTGGAGCAATCGCGAAACGGATCCCCCGGCCGTGGGTTTCGGCGGCCGGGGGTGAATGCGCATGGCCGACGCGCCGGGCGAAAGGGACTCCTGCTTTTAGGTGGGGGCCTATTTCGTTCGTTCGGGGTGATGATTGCGTTTTGAATTGAGGCGTTAATTCAACGACGCCGAGCGCTTCATTTGGGTTTGGAGAGTTTCAATGGATTTCGTTGCAAACGCTGTTGCGGCAGCGCCAACTGCCGCGCCGCCGCTGGTGCGCTTTGTGCAGCTCGTGGAGGGTGGTCTCGTCCCACGTCGGGCAGACAGGTCGGTCGGGGGCACGCTGCCGGTGCGGGCACTGCGGTACTGCGAGCCGGTGGCGGCGGCCTCCGCGTTCGGTTGGCACGTCTTCCTGGCGCGCCGCTTCCAACTCCTGTGGGACGGGTGCGAGGTGTTCTGGCGGCTACCCGGAATGGACGCATTCCAGCCGCTTCGGTCCATCGATTATCCCGGGTTGGCCGAGCGGTTCGACGAGGCGGCCCCGGCGGCGGCGCGTGGCTTCGTCCAGCCTTTTCTCGCCGCGTCCGTACAGCCGGGAACGGTGCAGGTATGGCCGGGCTCGGTGGCGCGGACGCGGCCGGGCTGGAGCTTGCTCGTGCGGCCGGTCGCCAACCTGCCGAGACCCTCCGGCTACGAGATCTACGAGGGGATCATCGAGACGGATACTTGGATGGCCGGCCTGTTCACCAACGTGCGGTTGACCCGCACCGGGGTGCCGATCGAGTTCGACGACGACGTGCCCTTCATGCAAGTCCAGCCAATCCGACAGGGAGACTACGCCGACAGCCGGTTGAACGACATTACCGTGGCGGGCGATCTGGGCGGACTGACGGACGAGGACTGGTCGCTCTATGTGGAGACGGTCGTCAATCCGAACGCGGCCGATGATCGGCGGCGAGGGGAATACGCGGCCCGGGTACGCAAGGCCGGGTCAATGCGTCGCGCAGAAGCGGCCGAGTAGGCTCAGGAGCGGCGCTTGCGGATGGGCACGGGGCGCGCGACATCGAAGCAGCCGCCTGTGCGCAACTGGCGCACGAACTGATCCCTGAGGGCGCTGTCCTCGAAGGGAACCGTTGCGGCGGCGCGGTCGGCGGTGTAGGCCGGCTCGAGCTTTCTCAAACGCGCCGCGAGGGAGCGCGCCCTGCGGACGTTGCCGTAGCCGACGAGCGACGCGATGAGGGCCTTGTAGGTGGTCGAGTACTTGGAGTTGAGCAGCAACGACTGCTCGGCGTACTCGATGGCGCTCTTGTAGTCCCCTTGCGCGTAGCAGCAGACCGCGGCGAAGTTGAAGAAGAAGTAGGCATGCGTATCGAGCGGCGAAAGCGTCAGAGCATACTCGACATGCTCACGACCTTCCTGGGCGCGTCCGGTGTAGGCGAGCGTGGCGCTGAGCAGGAGCCAGCCTAGTGGCTCGTTCGGGCAAGCCTTCGTGGCTCGGCGCAGGAGCGCCTCGCCCGTCTTGTAATCCTTGTCGAGATAGGAGCAGAGGTGCCCGGCGGTCGCCAAGGCGATGGCGTTGTCGGGCTCGAGGGCGATAGCGTGCTCTGCGAGACGCTTGGCCTCGCGCGCATCGGCCTGCCGATCCGCGCTCCAGCCCTGGCCGATGGAGATCGAGTATTGCCGCGCCAGCCATGCGTAGGCGGTGGCGTAGGCGGGGTCGCGCTCGATGGCACGCTCGAGGAGACCTTTTGCGGTGTTTACGCTCCGGCGGTCCAGGCGGCACAAGGCGACCTGTGCCCGAAGAGCAAGCTCGTAGGCCGACGCATCACGCGGCCGCCGCGACAGGATACGATCGATCTCGTTCTCCATCAGCGGCGTTCTCACGTCCGCGATGACGCGGGCCAGCACATCCCGCTCGAATCCTTCGAGCTGACCGAGGCCACACTCGACCTCATGCTCCAGGATGAGGTTGCCGGACGGCGCCTCATACAGCCAATGCGTGAAATAGAGTGTCTGGTCAGCCCGCACGATCTGGCCGCGAAGCACGTAGTCGACGCTGAGCCGATCGACGATTTCAGGAATCGTAAGACGCTGCGGCAGGTTCATAGTCGAGGCGGCGGACGTCACTCGCAATCCGTCGACGCTTTTCAGCATATCGGTGATCCGCATGGTGACGCATCTGGCGAAATCAGGCCGGATGACGCCATCGTGCAAGGTGCCGAAGGGCAGCACCGCGAGGGACGGCAAGGCGGAATGGCCAGCCTTGCGGGGCGGTCGTGCTACCGGCCCCACCTGGCTCCGGTCCCTGCTACTGCCCATGCTTTCCCCCGTCGCCTCTCGCCTGCGCGGTGCTGTGCCACTTGGTCGGCCAAGGACGGCCTGCAACCCTGTCCATGTGCAAAACCGCCCACAGCCCATATGCGGCCTACTCGGCGAGTGGCGCGCAACGTTGGGCAATGAGCGGATCGGGCCATTCTGCGGCGCCATGTCGGATCAAGGATCCAGCAACGCGGCAGATGATCATCAGGAACACAAGAGAACTATGTCTGGACTTACGGACACCTGCAAGACGATCCTGAGACCGTGCATGACGCGTGACGCGCCCGAGATGCGAAACGGCCACTCCACGGGCGGCGGCCGGTTGTCCAGGATCGGCTAACCGTCCGGACAACCGGCGGAGACGAGGGCGACGAGACCTCCACCGCCGCTGGTGAGATGTGGTCGTTTAGAGGCCGTAGCGTGTCTTCCAGCGCCGCCAGATGTTGACCTGCCGGTCGGAACGCTCGTGCGCGATGTGCGTGCGGGCATCGCGTTGGGCCGCGCGGATGGCGCGGACCTCGCGACCGGTGACGCGGCCATCGGCCTTCGCCTGACGCTTCAAGTCGGCGATGTAGGCCTGTTGGCGGACCAACTCACGGTATTCGCGTCGGGTTATCGATCCGTCGCGCCGCCCCTCGGCGATGGCCTGCGCCTGGCGCGCCTGGACGCGATCGATGGGGCGCGTGTCGTGAGCCAGTGCGGCGCTACCGGCATTGGCGAGCATGAGGGTGGCGAGTGCTGCGGCCGTGAAAAGCGGTGTCTTGCCGATGGACATGAGCGTTGTCTCCAATATCGCGGTTGACGATGTCGCGACAATGGATGCCGGCCACTGAACCTCCTCTGAATACGCTGTTCAATATTGGTTCAGCCACGCGTCACGTCTCTGCCATCATTGCTAGAGGAGGGCGCACGGCGCTGGTGTCGATGCGATCCTGCCATGCAGTCCGAGCATTGCGGCCGGCGGCGACACCGGTATGCTCACGGCAACTCACACACACCGGGGAGGACGAGGCGGATGGAGGCGGATTACGTGATCGTGGGCGCGGGCTCGGCGGGATGCGTTCTTGCCGACCGGCTCTCGGCGGATGGCGCGCAGGTGATTCTGCTGGAAGCCGGCCCGCGCGATCTCCACCCATGGATTCACGTTCCGGCGGGTGTCCTGAAGCTGCTCTGAAGAATCCCCTGGTGAACTGGAACTACGAGAGCCAACCCGAGCCGGGCTCCGGCAACCGCGCCATCCACTGGCCGCGCGGGCGTGTGCTGGGAGGATCGTCATCGATCAACGGCATGCTGTTCGTGCGCGGCAATCCGGCGGACTTCGACAACTGGGCGCAGATGGGCGCGCGGGCGTGGAGCTATGACGACTGCATGCTCCACTTCAAGGCGATCGAGCGGTATGCCCCGGGGGACGACGAGCATCGCGGCAAGGAGGGTCCGCTCCTGATCGAGGACTATCGGACGATCCTCCCGCTGACCCACCGGTTCGTCGAGGCGGCGCAGCAGGCCGGGTTTCCGTTCGCGAAGGATCTCTCCGGCGTCTCGCCGGCCGAGGGGGTCGGCTACTCGCAGATGTCGCGCAATGGCCGGTTCAGAGGATCGACCGCGCAGACGTTCCTGCGTCATGCACGCCGCCGCTACAACCTCCGCGTGCTCACCAACGCGACCGCGCTGCGCATCCTTCTCGACGGGCGGCGGGCGACGGGCGTCCGGGTCGAGCAGATGGGGCGGGAGATGGACATCCGTGCGCGGCGCGAGGTGATCGTGTCGTCGGGGTCGGTCAACTCGCCACATCTGCTGCAGATTTCGGGCATCGGACCGGCCGAGCATCTCAAATCGATCGGCGTCGAGGTGCGCCACGATCTTGCCGGCGTGGGGTCCAACCTCTCCGACCATTACGTCGCGCGCATCTCTTATCGCGTGAAGGATGCGCGCTCGATCAACGAGATGTCGCGCGGGGTGCGCCTTCTCGGCGAGATCGCCAAATGGGTCACGATCGGTCGCGGCGCGCTGACCTTCGGTGTGTCGAGTGCGCAATGCTTCTGCCGCAGCCGCGAGGGGCTTGCGAGCCCGGATATCCAGCTGCTGTTCTCGCCGGCGAGCTACGACCCAGCCGTGTTCGGGGCGCTCGAGCGGGAGCCCGGCGCAACGATCGCGGTGTCGATCGCGCGGCCTGAGAGCCGCGGCACGATCATGGCCAGCTCCGCCGATCCCTATGACCGGCCGGCCATTCGGCCCAACTACCTTTCTGCGCCGGGCGATCTGCGCGTCATGCTGGCCGGGATCGCACATGCGCGTCGGATCTTCGCGCAGCCGGCCTTCGCTGCGCATGCGGCTGCCGAGATCGTGCCGGGCCCGGGTGTGCGCAGCGAGGACGAGATCATCGATTTCGTGCGCAACTTCGGCACGACCATCTACCACCCGGTCGGCACCTGCCGCATGGGGGAAGACCCGATGGCGGTGGTCGATTCGCGTCTGAGGGTGCGGGGCCTGACGGGATTGCGTGTGGTCGATGCGTCGGTGATGCCGGCGGTCACGACGGGCAACACCAACGCGCCGACCATCATGATCGCCGACAAGGGCGCGGCGATGATCCGGGAGGACGCGCGCGCGGCGGCGTGACGGCAGATACCAAGCGGCGCCGGGGCGAGCGTCAGCGCCGCGTGACCCAAAACTGATACATGCCGATGAAGAGCAACGGCTGCTCGGCCTCGAGGTCGGCCCAACGGTCGAGCCGGCCGGGCCAAGCCTCGTCAGGGAAGCGCTTGCGCAAAAGGCCGAACGGCGCGTTGACGAAGCCGCGGAAGGCGAGCGCGTTGGCGTCGAGGAATGTCTGGATCTCGGCGATGGTCGTCGGCTTCTCGCTGACGTGGAGGAAGAAGTCGCGAAAGCCGCTCGCCGTGAAGGCGTCGCGGGAGGCCAGGTAGCGGGTCCCGGGCGCGTTGTCGGTGCGGCCAAGCAGACGGTGGCGGTAAGCGCGAAGCTCGGCGTCGTCGCAGCCTGGGCCGGGATAGTCCGGCTCGGCGCGAAGCTGCATGAGATCGCGTCGGGCGGTTGCGCTGTAGAGCCCGACCAGCATGATCCCGCCCGGTGCCAGGCAATCGAGCAGTCCCCGCCATGCCGCGAAGGGGTCGGCCATATGATGTAGCACGCCGCAGCATTCGATCACCTTGTAGCGTTTCGTCCAGGCTGGGTCGAACGTGGCGATGCGCTCGATATCGCCCAGCGCGAGCGTAAGATTTCCGGCGTCGAGGCGGCGTGCCATCAAAGCCGCGTAGCCGAGACTGGCGGAAGAGATGTCGAGGCCGGTGACGCGGGCCTCGACGCCGTAGTCGAGCGCCGCCGAAACGGCTTGCCAGCCGGTGCCGCAGCCCGCGATCAGAACCTCGAACTGCGCGTTCAGAAAGTCCAGATCCGATCTCCGAAAGAACGTTTCTAGATATTGGTGAAACTGTCCATCAGGGTATAGCGCGGTACCCCGCCAGCGCGGATAGGGACTGGCTTCGTATTGGGCTTTGACTTTCAACGATGTGGCGTCGGCTATAATGCCAAGTCGAGGCAATGCGTCGGCATACGCGCGGATGTCAGAGTTCTCTGTTAGTATCCCCTGTAAAAACGTCGAGAACGCTTTCGGGACCACGTGAGATGCGTCTTTGGCGGTGGTCGAGGCAGGAAGTGCTACGAGTGGATCCCGGTAGAGCGCGCGCATAAGATGGTCGCGACCGGCCTCGCCGTCACCCGCCAGGACTGCATCGACCGACGGCGGCGGGCCGGCGAGATGCGCCCGCTCGGCGTCGCTCTCGGTGTAGACGTACTCATTGCTCCAGCATTGCGCCGCCAGAGCTGTTGCGAAGCGTGCGAGGTCGGCTTCGGCGAGGCGAGCCCGCGGAATATCGAGAAGCAGCGCGCGACGCAGCGCCGTCAGCAACCGCTCGACCTCGTGGCTGGTCACGGTGCTCTGCGTTAGAACGGCGAGGAGCAACGGATCCCGGACGAGCGGCGACGAGCGCCGCGCCAGCAATCCGAGCGCTGTGGCGCCCAGTCCTTGGGTGCGTGCCTGTGCCAGCGCTTGCCGAAGCGGTCCGTCCTGGCACAGAACATCGAGAGCCGCGGCACCGATGAGCTCACGATCGACGGTGCGGTGCTGAAGGCAGGCGGCGAGGCCGTCGTGGTCCAGGCCGGCATCGGGCGCTACACGCCCTTGCGCCAAAATGCTGCCGAGGCGCTGTGCGCTTCGCGCGTGCTTCGGGTCGAAACGCAAGGCGCGGGTCAACTCGCGGGCGGCTCCATCGCGGTCGCCCGTCGCCTCCTTGAGGGTGGCGAGCTGCAGCCGAAGATCCACGTTGCTGTGATTGCGGCGGACTTCGGCTTCGAGCAGGCGGCATGCACGGGCGGCATCGCCGGATCGAAGCGCAGACGAAGCCCGGAGGAGCCCCGTGTCGGCGCGAGGCGGTCCTGGTGGAGCCGCAGTCGGTTGTACGCCGTGGGGCATGGATTATCCGTTCGACAAAGCGGCGGCGTATTCAGAAACTCGGTCGAGTTCTGAGCGAAAAGGATTCGTCCTGTTTTGGCGGCGCCGCCGTTCACGAGAATGTCAGCGCAAATGCGGCTTGCCGCGAAGCCGCGTGGAAGTCCTCGTGAAAAGCCGTGCTTGACTGCAGTTCAGGAGCGAGTTGTTTTGCTGCTTCACCGCAACCATGCTGTTTTTGAATTGCACGTTTGTTTGGAGCCGACTACGGCTGAGGCGAACGGCCTATCGCAGTTGCGAACGGCCGGGCGCAGTCGTCGCACGGCCAGACAACAGAGCTTCGATGAGCACTCCACCCGGGACGGGACTGAAGGAAATCGTGTTCTCGAGTGCCGAGGAGGCCGAGGCGTATCTCGCAAGCATCGCCGCCAGCATCTCGAATGTCGATTTCGAGGAGGATGGCTTCCACATGGCTTACGCGGGCGGCTCCATCGGCCATTGCGCGTTGCATCGTGGTGCGACCTCGGCGCTTCGGTACCGGGTCTCGGAGAGCGACGAGTACAACTTCGTCGTTCTGCAGAGTGGCTCTGTCGGCTTCAGTGGTCAGCGCCAGACCGAGTCGGCGGCGGCGTTGCGGAACGGACTGATGCTGGGGCCCAGCGCGCGCGGAGAGTGCGCCGTCAACAGCGACAGCACAGGCATCTCGATGATCACGACAGAGACCGCCATTCGCGGCTACGCCGAGCGGCTGCTGGGCGACGGCCGGCCCATCGCACTTGCTCCGGCGTCAATCAAATCGCTCGATTTTGCCGATCCGGTGGCGGCGACGCTCGCGCGCAACGTGAGCGGTGTCTTCCACGAGATGCGGGCGCTCGGCCGCTCGGGTCTGTCGAAGCTTGCAATGGTGAGCTTCGACGAGATCCTGCTCGGTCTCGCGTCGGTAGCAGCCTCGCCGACGGTGCGTGATTTCGTGCGCGACGCACCACGGGCGTCAGGGTCGCAGAGCGTGCGCAGGGCGCGGGAGTTCATTCATGCCAATGCCGCCGAGCCGATCTCGTTCTCGGAGCTGGCTGCCCGGCTGGGAGTAGGACTGAGGTCATTGCAGATCGCCTTCCGGCGCGAGTTGGGCTGCTCGCCGCGCGAGTACCTGATGACCTGCCGTCTAGAGGTGGCGCGTGAGCGACTTCTCTCGGCTCCTGAAGGTACGACGGTGACGCAGATTGCGCTCGAGTGCGGGTTCAGCGACATGGCCGTGTTCGCCCGCAAGTACCGTGAGCAGTTCGGCGAGCGGCCGTCCGATACGCTCCGGCGTCGCTGAGCTGCCAACTCTGCAGACCAAAAAAAGCGGCCGCCTGGGGGAAGCGGCCGCAAGTCAATTAGAGAGAGAATGAAGGCGATCGGTGGTTACCACCAGCGGCGGTGCCACAACCCGCGACGCTGATGATCGTGACGCTCGTGCGCGATGCGGCGGCCGGCGGTGTTCTGGGCCCGCTCGATGGCACGGGCCTCATGCCGGTCGACGCGACCGTCACGCATGGCCTGGCGCTGCATCTGGCGGATGCGGGCCTGCTGAGCCTCGAGGTGCAACAGCTCGTGGCGTGTCAGCTGCCCGGTGCGTCGGCCCTGATCGATGCGGTGCTCCTGGCGAGCTTCGCGGCTGTCGATACGGTTGGCGGCGTAACCCTGCGCCGAGGCCGCGGCGGTCGTCGCTACGAGAGCGAGCGCGGCGATGGTCATGATCTTCATCGATGTGATCCTCGGCTGGATGCCTCATGGCGAGCGGGTGTGTCGTCCCGTGCGACCATGTGAGGGAGAATGCAGGATGGCGCCTGAACTCGTGCTGAACCGAGCCGTTAGCCACCGTTCACGTCGCCGCCATGGGTTTGCCACGTGCCGAAGGAGGGGGACGCCGGCAAGGTCAGCGCGGGCGTGGAGTTGCGCGATCGGCGGCGGCGCGGACGATCTCGAGGACTGTCTCGGGCGCGGCGTCGTGGGCTAGGGCGTGAAACGAGGCGCGCTGGCGCATGGCGCGCTCCAGGGCGAGGTGGAAGGCGACCTTGTCGAGCTCGATCGTGCCGAACTGGCGCAAGTGGTCGGTCACGAACTGCGTGTCGAGCAGCGAGAAGCCGCCGTGCAGGAGACGCGCCACCAGATAAACGAGCGCCACCTTGCTGGCGTCGGTCTCGGTCGAGAACATGCTCTCGCCGAAGAAGGCGCCGCCGAGCGCGACGCCATACAGTCCGCCAACGAGGCGGCCGTCGTGCCATGTCTCGACGGTGTGACAATGACCTTGGTCGAACAGCGCGCCGTAGAGCTGGCGGATTCGACCGTTGATCCAGGTCGAGCGTCGGCCCGGACGCGACGCCGCACAGCCGTCGATGACGCCGGAGTAATCGGTATCGATGCGCATCTGGAACCGGCCGGAGCGGATGGTGCGCGCGAGCCGCTTCGGGACATGTACCTGATCGAGCGGGAGAATGCCGCGTGCTTGCGGCTCGATCCAGTAGAGTGCCGGATCGTCAGCGCTCTCGGCCATCGGAAAGATGCCGCAGGCATAGGCCTTGAGCAGCACCTCCGGTGTGATCTCGATGGCAATGTCGTCGCGCGAGGCCATGGCGTCCGCTGCAGCCGTGTTTCACCTCAACTTTAACGGCGGGTGGTGGCGAAGGCGAGGCGTGCCCCACAGGCAGCCCTAACAAGCCGTCGCCAACCCGCTCAACTCTTCAAGCCCAGATGGCGCTCCAGCCAATGGATGTCGTAGGTGCCGTTGGCGATATCGGGATGGCGTACGAGCTCGGTGAAGAGCGGGATCGTGGTCTCGATCCCGTCGATCACGAACTCCGACAGACAGCGCCTGAGACGCATGAGGCACTCGTTGCGGTTCTTGCCGGCGACGATCAGCTTGCCGATCAGGCTGTCGTAGTTCGGTGGGATCCGGTAGCCCTGGTAAGCGCCCGAATCGACGCGAACGCCGAGCCCGCCCGGCGGATGCCAGTATGTGATGCGACCGGGTGAGGGCCGGAACGTCGTCGGGTTCTCGGCGCAGATCCGGCACTCGATGGCATGGCCGGAGAAGGTCACCTCCTCCTGGGTCAGCGAGAGGGGGTGGCCGGCTGCGATGCGGATCTGCTCCAGAACGAGATCGAGGCCTGTGATCATCTCGGTGACGGGATGCTCGACCTGCAGCCGCGTGTTCATCTCGATGAAGTAGAATTCGCCGTCCTCGTAGAGGAACTCGACCGTGCCGGCGCCGCGGTACTTGAGCTTCTGCATCGCCTTGGCAACGGTGTTGCCGATCTTGTCGCGGGCCTCGGCGTTGAGCGCGGGCGAAGGCGCCTCCTCGAGGACTTTCTGGTGGCGGCGCTGCAGCGAGCAGTCTCGCTCGCCGAGGTGGATCGCATTCCCCTTGCCGTCGCCGAACACCTGGATCTCGATGTGGCGGGGATGGGAGAGATACTTTTCGAGATAGACACTGTCGTCACCGAACGCGGCTTTCGCTTCACTGCGTGCCGTCTTGAGGGCGCTGTCGAGATCCTCGGCGGAGCGTGCCACCTTCATGCCGCGTCCGCCACCACCGGCTGCCGCCTTGACCAGCACCGGGAAGCCGATGCTCTTGGCGACACGCTGGGCCTGGGCCTCGTTGGTGATGGCTCCGTCCGAGCCCGGCACGACCGGAATGCCAAGGCGCTTGGCGGTTTCCTTGGCCTCGATCTTGTCGCCCATAATGCGAATGTGCTCGGACGTCGGGCCGATGAACGTGATGCCGTGCTCCTCGAGGATCTCGGCGAAGCGCGCGTTCTCGGAGAGGAAGCCGTAGCCGGGATGGATCGCGTCCGCGCCTGTGATCTCGCAGGCGGCAAGAAGCCGGGGAATATTGAGGTAGCTTTCTGCAGCCGGCGGAGGGCCGATGCACACGCTCTCGTCTGCGAGCTTGACGTGCATCGCGTCGGCGTCGGCCGTCGAGTGGACGGCGACGGTTGCGATGCCGAGCTCTTTGCAGGCTCTCTGGATCCGTAGCGCGATCTCGCCGCGGTTGGCGATCATGACCTTGTCGAACATGGCGTTTCAGGCAGTAGGCAGTAGGCAAGAGGCCATGTTGCCTGCTGCCTAGTGCCTACTACCTCTCCTTTTCATTCTATGACGACGAGGGGCTCGTTGAACTCCACCGGCTGCCCGTTCTCGAAGAGGACGTGCGCGATGGTCCCCGAGCGCGGTGCCGGAATGTGATTCATGGTCTTCATGGCCTCGATGATCAGCAGCGTCTGGCCCTGGCTGACGCGGGTGCCGATCTCGACGAAGGGGACCGAGCCGGGCTCAGGCGAGCGATAGGCTGTGCCGACCATCGGTGAGCGCACGCACCCTGGATGGGCAGCAAGCTCGCTGGCGGCCGAGACGGCGGGCTCCGTCGAGGCGGGAGACGGCGATGGGCGGGCGGACGTCGGTGCCGCCGCGGCATGGGTCACGGCCGCTGCCGCTGCGACGGTGGCTTGTCGCGCAATACGAAGCTTCAGGCCATCGCGCTCGATCTCGATCTCGGTGAGCCCGTTCTCGTTCAACAGCTGGGCGAGGTCACGGATGAGCCCCCGCTCGATGCTGTCCTTTTCCTTAGGATCCTTGGCCATGCTCTTTTCCGCACAGGGGGTTGCACAGACCGGCGCCTGACTCAGGCGGACGCCCCGGCGCCGGCGGTCTTGCCGGCAAGAAGGCTCGCAAGTCCGTCGAGCGCCAGCGTGTAGCTGGCGGGGCCGAACCCGCAGATCACGCCCACAGCCGCCAGCGAAACGTAGGAATGATGGCGGAACGCCTCTCGCCGGAAGACATTGGACAAATGTACCTCGATCGCCGGTAGCTCGGCCGCATTGAGCGCGTCGAGCACGGCGATCGACGTATGCGTGAGTGCGCCTGCGTTAAGTAGGATGCCGCAGGCGTTGTCGCGTGCCTCCTGTATCCAGGTGACGAGCTCGCCTTCGTGGTTGGTCTGCCGGAACTCGATGCCGAGCCCCAGCTTTTCGGCGTGACGGCGCACGTGCGCCTCGACGTCGGCGAGCGTGTCCCGACCATAGATCGACGGCTCGCGCAGCCCGAGCATGTTCAGGTTCGGACCGTTCAGAACGTAGACGGGCTTCGCGATCGGCACGTGCATGAGGCTCCCGGTTCCCTGTGTCGCGAGTTGGATATGATCCGGTTCCCGGGACAAGGGGCGGCACGGGTGTAACAGCTTTCGCAACGGTGCGAAAGTGGACGCGCGCGGCACTCCAAGCGCCGCGCCGGGAGCGACTCGGTCCGGATGTCGATCGACGCGGCCGGTCAGCAGACCGAGCAGCCGCTCTTCCTGAGATCGGCGGCGTGGCTGCGGATCTGGTCGAGTAGATTGCCCGGGGCACCGGCAATGGCGCGATCGCCGACCAGGAAGTGCGGCGTCCCCTGGATGCCCATCTTGCGGGCCAGCTCGCGGACCCGCTCGATCTCGCCGGTGACCTCGCTCGAGGCCATGTCGGACTTGAGCTTCGCCATGTCGAGCCCGACCTTGTCGGCCGCCCGCAGTGCGGATTGCTCATTGACCTCGCCGCGGATCGTCAGCAGAGCGCGGTGCACCTCCCAATACTTGCCCTGTTTGCGGGCGGCGAGGGCGACGCGGGCCGCTTCCTCGGAGGCTTTGCTCAGGATTGGCAGCTCCTTGAGGATCAGCTTGATCTTGGGATCGGCCTCGACGAGCTTGGCGATGTCGGTGAAGGCGCGTTTGCAGTAGCCGCAGTTGTAGTCGAAGAACTCGACGACAGGTATGTCGCCCGCCGGATTGCCCGCGATGGGTGCGTCGGGGCTACGAAAGATCTCGGCGGCGTTGGCCGAGAGGGCGGTCTTCAGCTTCTCGGCCTGCAGTTTCTCCATTTTCTCCTCGAGGGCCGTCTGAACCTCGAGCATCACTTCTGGATGCGTCAGGAGATAGTCCTTGATGATCGCCTCGATCGCGGCCTTCTGGCTGGCGTCGAAGGGGGCGGCGGCCGCAGGAGTGGCGGCAGGTGCGGCCTGCGCGAGGCGGATCACGTTATCGATAGACGGGGGGGTGCGCTCGCCAGCGGTCAGCCCACTGGCTGCGCTGCCGGCCGCTATGGTGATGAGGGCGGCCGTGAGAGCCAGACGGGGGCCGGTAAACCGGCGCGCAAAACGCGTCATGAGAGGCATGTCTCCATTGGACTTTGCGCGTTCTATAGCGCGTCGCGCGGAAGCTTGTAACTCACGATATCGCCAGCTCTGAGGCCTTCGGGCGATCCGTTTTTCAGCCCTCGCTGCGATCGCTTCGCGAAAATCTGCGCCCGTTTGATGTTGCCTTCGAGGAAATGAGCCTCGGCGATGGCGAGATCGGCTTCCGCGACACGGCCCTGCTTCGCATAGCCCGAAGCCAGGAGCCGGTAGCCCTGCGGGTTCTTGTCGATGACGAGCGAGCGGCGGGCCAACGCGATCGTTTCCTGGACGCTCTTGGCGTCGCTCTCGCCATCGAGGGCCTGGGCGAGGCGCACGGCGATGAGGGGCGCGTCGCCGGCCAGCTTCAGGGCGGTCCGCAGTGATGGAATGGCCTCACGGGATCGGCCCGACCGCATCAGGAAATCGGCCTTGAGCTCGTGGAAATAAGGGTTCTGCGGGTGATCGCGGAGCAGCTTCTCGACCTCGGGGAGGCCGGCCTCCACTCCACGACCGAAGAAGGTGGCGATCGTCCGGGCGTAGCGCGCCGGCAGGCCCTGGTCGCCCGAGCGGTAGCGATTCATGACGATCTGGGGCCGCTCGAGGTAGCCTGCAAGCTTGGCGCGCATCATGTCGTGGCGCAACTGGAGCTCAGGTGGGTCCTTCTGCTGGGCGTAGGGGCTCGCTGCGACGCGCTGGCGAAGCTGCGCGAGGCGCTCGGCCGCCACAGGGTGGCTGCGTGCGAAAGCGTCCTGCGTGGTGCCGGATGCGGAGATGTACTCCTGCTGGGCGAAGCGCTCGAATGTCGCGAGCATGCCCTGGCCGGACTGCTTGGTGGCGTCGAGGAAGCGCAGGCCGGACTGATCGGCCGAGGATTCCTGGGCGCGCCGGTCGGCCAGGAGCGACCGTATGAGCATCTGGTCTCCGCCCGCCAATACGCCGGTGCCGGCGCCGGAGACGCCACCGCCGCCGCCGGCGACCATCAGTCCGATGCCGAGCAGCTTGATGAGAAGGCTCTTGGTCTGATCGCGGGCGATGCGGTCGCGCAGCTGGGCGAGGTGGCCACCGGTGATGTGTCCGGTCTCGTGCGCGATGATGCCGATGACCTGATTCGGCGTTGTCGACTGCATCAGCGCGCCGGTGTGCATGAAGACATTCTGGCCGTCGAGAACGAAGGCGTTGAACGACTCATGCTTGACGATGCGCATGGAGATGTTCTGGCTGCCGAGACCCGCCGCGCGGAAGATCGGCCGGGAGTAGTCGTTGAGCAGCCGCTCGATCTCGGTGTCACGGATGAAGCTCAGATGCTGCGCGCCGGCCGCCGTCGGGGCTGCGAGCGCTGCCGTGAGAGCGACGGTGGCGACTGCAAGGCGCTGGCCCTTCAGGCGACGTGCGACGCGCTCCATCCCGCCCTTGGCAATCATCGGTTTCATTCCCGATCTCCAAATTGCGTGTGGCCCCGTGCCGACCCGGCGGACCTATGCACGCACACGACGGAGGGGTCAATCTGCGCCCTGCCGCTTCTGCACCGTGCCGGCCGTGGCTGGCCCGCTCGCCCGGGTGTCACTATAAGCCTCGGAAAGGCGCGACTCACCGGGACCGTCCCGGTTGAATTACCTGTGTCGGCGACGTGGCGATAACATGGCGGCACCGCCCGCGAGGAGGACGCAAGCATGGCGAGCGATCGAACCCAGGGCACGGCTGCGCTGCTACGACCCCTGCCAGAACGCAGCGCCATCGATGCGTTCATCGTCATGGACGTGATGCGGCAAGCGGCGGCGGCCGAGGCGGCGGGCCGCGACATCGTGCACATGGAGGTGGGGCAGCCAGCGACGGCGGCGCCCAAAGCCGCGCGCGAGGCCGTGAAACGGGCACTCGACGCGGACAACCTCGGCTACACGCTGGCGCTGGGACTCGATCCGTTGCGCGAGCGGATCGCGCGGCTCTATCGGGACTGGTACGGCATCGATCTCTCGCCGGAGCGCGTCGTGGTGACGAGCGGCTCGTCGGGGGCGTTCGTGCTGGCGTTTCTCTCGCTGTTCGGGATCGGCGACCGAGTGGCACTGCCGGCGCCGGGCTATCCCTGCTATCGCCACATCCTGACGGCGCTCGGTGCGCGCCCCGTTAATATCGAGACCGGCCCTGCGACACGCTGGATGCCGACCGCGGCCCAGATCGAGGCTGCGGCCGAGGCCGAGGACCTGGCGGGACTGCTGATCGCGAGTCCGGCAAACCCCACCGGCACCATGCTCGAGCCGGATCGGCTGGCGGAGATCGCGGCGGTGGCGCGGCGGCGCAAGCTGTGGTTCGTCTCGGACGAGATCTATCACGGCCTCACGTGGGGGTTGCCGCAGGCGACGGCGCTGCAGTTCTCCGACGACGTCGTGGTGATCAACAGCTTCTCGAAGTATTTCTCGATGACCGGCTGGCGGGTCGGCTGGATGGTGGTGCCGCCGGGCCTCGTGCGCACCGTCGAGCGGCTGGCGCAGAACCTCTACATCTCGCCGCCGGCCGTCTCGCAGGTGGCGGCGCTCGGTGCGTTCGACGGCATGGACGAGCTCGAGGCCAACAGGCGCGTCTATGCGGCGAACCGCGATCTGCTGCTCGCGCGAGCTGCCCAAGGCCGGGCTCTCCGAGATCGTGCCGGCGGATGGCGCCTTCTATCTCTATGTCGACGTCTCGCGCTTCACCGACGACAGCCTCGCCTTCACGAAGCTGATGCTGGCCGAGGCCGGCGTCGCGGCGACGCCGGGCGTCGATTTCGACGAGGCGCGCGGGCGGCGGTTCGTGCGCTTTTCTTACGCGGGTTCCACCGAGCGCATGGGCGAGGCGGCGCGACGCCTGCAGGGGTGGGGGCGGCTGCAAGGGTGACGGCGTCGAGTGAGACCCCTGGTGACACCTGCTCCCACAGAGGCCTATCCTCTCCCGATCAAAGCAGCACACGGGAGACGCCATCATGAAGAACCTCGAAGGCAAGGCCGGCATCGTCACGGGCGCGGGGCGCGGGATCGGACGCGCTGTCGCGCTGCTGATGGCCGAGCAGGGCGCCAGCGTCATCGTCAACGACGTCGGGTGCGGGGCGCGAGGGCCAGGCCGACAAGGACGACTCGGCGCATCAGGTCGTGGCCGAGATCGTCAAGGCCGGCGGCAAGGCTACCGCCAACAACGATAGCGTCGCCGACTACCAGTCCGCCGGCCGCATGGTGCGCGCCTGCGCCGAGACCTACGGCAAGATCGACTTCGTCGTGAACACCGCAGGCATGCTGCGCGAGCGCATGATCTGGAACATGACCGAGGAAGATTTCGACCTCGTCATCGGCGTGCATCTCAAGGGCACGTGGAACATGTGCACGCACGCCACCAAGATGATGCGCGGCGCGCGCCACGGCCGGATCATCAATTTCTCGTCGGACGCCTTCAAGGGCTCGGTCGGCCAGTGCAACTATGCCGCCGCCAAGGCCGGCATCATCGGTCTGACCCGCACCATCGCCCGCGAGGCCGGGCAGTACGGGATCACGGCCAACGCCATGTGCCCGTTCGCGGCGACCCGCATGACGGTCAACGACGCGGTGATCGCCAACTGGAAGCGCCGCGTCGAGAATGGCCTGATGACGCAGAAGGACTACGAGCAGCGCATGCAGATGCCGGGTCCGGAGTACATCGCGCCGATGGTGGCCTATCTCGCCACGGATGCGGCGGCGGACGTGAACGGCCAGATCTTCCACGCCGAGAAGGGCCACTACCACACCTACTACTATGGCGAGGTGAAGCGCTCGATCTTCAAGTACGAGGACGCCGGCATGTTCAACGTCGACGAGCTGATCGACGTCATCCCGACCTCGCTCATGGCCGGCATCCCCAACGAGGCGCCGGCGAAGGCGGAGAAGGCGTAGGGCGCCAACGTCTGCACGAGCGTCATCCCGGGGCTTGTCCCCGGGACCCATCGGGCGGCTTGTGCCGGCTTTGCTGATACGCCCTCCTGGAGGTTGCTCACCGGCATGTAGGCTGTCTGGAGACAAAACTCTCGGCGGCATCAGTTCGCAAAGAGAACGCGCCAAACAACCGGCACGAACGATGCGCAACACGAGTTGCGCCAATAGTTCTTATCCACAGGCAGATCGAGGAAGGGCGAATAGCCGCAGATCGCGAATCGGCTATGCAAACGGGCGACTAGAAATTGCTCGGAGCAGGCTTATGAAATGCCACCAATGTAGTCGCCCAGCACTGTACCAGCACGGAGGCGTCCGGCTTTGCCTTGATTGTGAGAGCAAGCGCGTCAATATTGACGCGGTTCAGTTTCTTCAGACAGCGTCTATGCTGAACCAGTCGCTTGATGAAATGGATGACATTTTTGGTGGGGGTCGGTCCGGTGGACGGATACCTATAGCTGCAATTGCGAGTGCAATGCGCGGCAACGCGAGGCAGAACCACATCTCGATAAGCCACAGTACCGTGGGCGCAGTAAACACGGGTGACCTTTGCGCGTATAGAAGCCGTGATTACCTTAAGCCAAGGGACGGACAGAGATGAGGTTGGGAAATGCATATCGACGATCACTCAAGCTGTCATTGATGCGAAGGATCTTGTTCCCGAACTAAAGAAGGAAATTGTTGATTTAATTGAGGCGTTGTCTGAGCAGATTATTGGCGCTCAAGGTGCGACTAAGCCGTCAGTGGTCAAGTCCCTCATAGACGGGCTTGAGAAAAAGATTGGGAGCGCGGCTGGTCTTACCGCAGCGCTCGAGAAGCTCTCGAGTGCGATTGCCCGACTGCTGGGCTTCTGATGTTCACGTTTGTGACGCGCGTAGGAACGTAATGTATCTGTTGGACCGCATGATGCGCTGTTGCTTCCGCTAGATCGGCGACTTGGGTAAGGCCCTGTTTCGACTCTTGGCAACGAGGTGTTGGTCTCAGACACCCCGGCCCCAACGCGCAGCGTGCAGCTTCGGCTCGATCTGGTTGTCTTACCCCGTCGGGCCGGTCGGTTCGCATAGATATGTTGGTAGCGGGAGGCGGACTTGAACCGCCGACCTAAGGATTATGAGACCTTCGCTCTAACCACCTGAGCTATCCCGCCACACTTGATACGGCCTTCGGGTGCCCACTTCGCATCCGGCCGGTTAGTCCGCCTTCGGACGCCCACTTCGCATCCGGCGGGGTCGTTCCGCAATCGGTTGCGCGCATCGCAAGCGGCGGTTCGAGTGGCCGGATATAGGGAGTGGCGGGGCGGGCTGTCAAGTTGAGCGTCGTGGGGCTCGGTGGTTCTCGTACACCGGTCGAGGGGCATTTGGCCGCCTCTGTGTCGCATAGTTATCCCCGGGGGGCTGGACGCGCGTAATCTCCTGCCTGTCCGTCCCGTCACGGGGCTCAGGCTCGAGCTGGGATGCCATGAGGGGGCGGATGCGCATCGGATAGGCGTGGCGGTACTCAGCCACCGCCGAAGGATGCCGCAGCCCGGAGGCCGTCGTGAGACGCTCCCGAGGGCAGGAGCCGCCGTTCGAAAACGGATGCGCGGCGGTTTGCGGCGCCGGTCGTCCGAAAAGGGGGTCCACCCCCGTCATGCGTCCGCGGAGCGGCGAAGCCGCATCCCAATCCACATGCAAAAGAGCGAGGCTTCCCGCTCCGCGCCCCGTGCATACAACTCCGAGCCGTCCGGCTGCGGAGGTCGCGCTCGTGGCGCGAGGCGACTCCGCTGCGCGGAACCGGCCGCCTCGCGCGTCGGGGCTCACGCCTTGGCCTTGCCGCCACCCTTCACCAGGAACGCGAAATCCGCCCCCTGCGGGGCCTGCAGGACGTTCTCGCGGAAGAGGCGGTCGTAGCCGCGATCGGGGAGGGGGCGCGCCTGCTTCTCCCACTCGGCGCGGCGCCTCTGCAACTCGACCTCGTCCACCAGGAGATCGAGCCGGCGCTCCTTGACGGAGAGCTTGATCTGGTCGCCGGTCCTGACCAGCGCCAGCGGCCCGCCGATGTGGGCCTCGGGTGCGATGTGGAGGATGATGGTGCCGTAGGCGGTCCCGGACATGCGCGCGTCCGACATGCGGACCATGTCCTTGACGCCGGCCCGGAGCAGCTTTTTCGGGATCGGCAGGAATCCGGCCTCGGGCATGGCCGCGGGAGACGCCGGGCCGACGTTCTGGAGCACGAGGAAATCGTCCTCGGTGACGTCGAGGTCGGGATCGTCGACGCGCTCGTTCATGTCGTCGAGGCCAGTGAAGACGACGGCGCGGCCGGTCTTCTCGAAGAGCGATGGCGTCGCGGCCGACCGCTTGATGATGGCGCCGTCCGGAGCGAGCGAGCCGAACAGCGCGACGAGGCCGCCTTCCGGCTCCACGGGATCGCTCGCCGGCTTGATGACGCGGCGGTCGACCCACAGCGCCTCGTCGTTCTGCAAACGCTCACCGAGCGTCTCGCCGGCCACGGTCATGCAATCGAGGTGGAGGAGGGGCTTCAGCTCGCGGAGCACGGCGCCGATGCCGCCGGCGGCGTAGAAGTCCTCCATGTAGAACTCGCTGCCGACCGGCTTCACAGCGGCGAGCACGGGCGTGGTGTCAGACAGCTCGTTGAAGCGGTGGAGATCGAGCGAGAGCCCGAGGCGGCCTGCGATGGCCGCGAGATGCACGACGCCGTTGGTCGAGCCGCCGAGCGCGAGCAGCACCCGCGTCGCGTTGTCGAGCGACTTCTGGGTGATGATCTGATCCGGCGTGATGTTGGAGGCCACGAGGCGCACAGCCGCCGCGCCCGTCGCTTCCGCCGCGCGCAGGCGGTCGGCATGAACGGCGGGGATGGCGGCGGTGCCCGGCAGGCACATGCCGACGGCCTCGGCGATCGCGGCCATGGTCGAGGCGGTGCCCATCACGGCACAGGTACCGGCGGTGGTGACGAGGCGGCCTTCGGCCTCCTCGATCTCCGGCTTCGACATGCGGCCAGCGCGGTACTCGACCCAGAACTTGCGGCAGTCGGTGCAGGCCCCGACGCGGTGCTCGTTATAGCGGCCCGTCATCTGCGGCCCGCCGATGAGCTGGATCGCCGGCTTGCCGGCACTTGCCGCACCCATGAGCTGCGCCGGCACCGTCTTGTCGCAACCGCCCATGAGGACGACGGCGTCCATCGGCTGGCCGCGCACCATCTCCTCGGTGTCCATGGCCATCAGGTTGCGGAATTTCATCGAGTTAGGTGCGAGGGTCGAACTCGTGCACCGAGATGGTCGGGAAGTCGAGCGCCAGCCCGCCGGCCGCCTGAATGCCGCGTTTGATGGCGTCGACCAGCTCGGGAAAGTGGCGGTGGCACGGATTGAAGCGGCTGTAGGTGTTGGCGATGCCGATCACCGGGCGCGAGAGCTCGTCCATGGAATAGCCCATGGAGCGGGCGAAGGCGCGGCGCAGATAAACGGAGAAGTCCGGATCGCCGTAGTTCTGGAGGCCCCTCAGATAGCCGCGGGCGGCGCGCTGGCCCGGCGGCAGCTCGCCCTCGCCGTTGCCTTTGCCACCGGCCTTGCTGCCTGCCTTTGCCTTCTTCGCCATGCCGCTCTCCTGTTGTCGGGGATGGAGGATGCGCCGGGATTTAACCGTTCTTCAAGACTTCGATGGAAAGATTCCCTTAACCATCGTCGCACCGTCCGGATCTTCTCCCATGCCATTCAAGGCAGGCGCCGTCGCGCGCGTCACGTCGAGCTTGAACGAGGTGAACAACGACACGGGCCGGGTCGCGTTCTGCGGCCCGTTCGTGCTCTCGGCCATCACCGGGTACTCGATCTCGAAGGTGGAGGACGAGATCCGCTCGTTCCGGGCGCCCGACACCAACACCAAGTCGATCGTCAAGGGCACCAACTCCGAGGAGGTGGCGGCGGCGCTCGCGCGGTTCGGATACAGGATGGATCTGCGCGAAAGCTACATGCACCTTGCCCGCAAGGAGCGGCCGAGCCTGTGGGGCTGGATGCAGAAGCCGCGGAATGCGTGGTCGCACTACATCCTCGCCATCCACAAGGGGAAGGAAGGTCACTGGGTGCTGATCAAGGGCGTGAAGCTCTGCGACACCTACTCGATGGGCAAGTGGCAGTTCGTCGTCGACGGGCCCCACAAGGGGGCCCGCATCATGGAGGTGTTCGAGGTTCGGCGCGCGCTGGGGGTCTAGGGGCCGCGTCGCGTCTGGTGCTTCTCGTGCGCGTGGCCGTCGGCACGAGCCTATTTGATCATGGATTCAGGGATCGTCAGAATGATTGCTGGGAAGGCAATCAGGATCGCGACATTGATGAGATCCACGAATACGAACCACCCGCAGCCTTTGAACATGTCCGTCATCGAGATGTTTGGTGCCACGCCCCGCAGCACGTAGACGTTGAGTCCGACCGGCGGCGTGATCAGCCCGATCTCGACCATGCGCACCACCAGCACGCCGAAGACGATCGGGTGAATGCCAAGCTCCTTCACTGTGGGCAGGATCAGGGGGACCGTGAGCAACAACATGCCGATGCCGTCCAGAAACATACCCAGCACCAGGTAGAGGGCGAGGATGCCGATCAGAACCACAGTCGGCGGCATGTCCAAGGCCAGGATCCAGTTGGCGATCGCGCCGGGCATGCCCGTGAAGCCGAGGAAGTGCACGTAGATGAGGACGCCCGAGATGATCGCGAAGATCAGTCCGCTCGCGCGGGCCGTTTCTACCATGGCGCTCCAGAAATCGCGTCCGGTCATGCGCGGGATGGCGAGCAGAAGAGCACCGAAGGCGCCGACGCCGGCGGACTCGGTGGGGGTCGCGATGCCGGTGTAGATCGAGCCCATCACGAGAACGATCAGGACCACCATGCCCCAGACGCCCTTTGAAGAGCTGATGCGATCGGCCCAGCTGGCGCGCGCAACGGGGAGACCCAGCTTGGGATTGATCTTGAAGCGGACGTAGAGCATCAGCGAGTAGCTGAGGGCCTCGAGTAGCCCGGGAAGAATGCCGGCCAGCAAAAGGGCGCCGATCGATTCTTCCGCGATGAACCCGTAGACGACCATCAGGACGGACGGCGGTATCATGGTCGCCATCGTGCCGCCTGCCGCCACGCAACCGGTAGAGACCTTGTCGTCGTAGCCGTACTTCTTCAGCTCCGGAAGTGCGATGCGTCCCATCACGGCCGCGGAGGCCGTCGATGCACCGCAGGCCGCCGCGAAACCGGCCGAGCCGACGATCGTGGCGATGGCGAGCCCGCCCGGAAGATGCCCGAACCATTGCCGTGCCGCAAAGTACAGATCCCGCGTGATGCCGGCGTAGAAGGCGAAGAAGCCCATGCAGATGAAGAGAGGCAGGACCAGAAGGTTATAGTTCGTCAGGTGTCCATAGATGGACTGCACGGACAGCGACGCGGCGGCGTCGTAGCCACGCAGCAGCCACAGACCCAGGAACCCGCAAAGGGCGGTTGCAAAGGCGATCCGCAATCCAGACACGAGCAGCAAGGTCAGGGCGAGCAGCGACCAGAGTCCGATCGTAATGGGGTCCATAGGACGAGCCCTCGTGAAAGTGTTGAAGCGGGAATCGGCCTAGTCGGAGCTTTGGTGGACTGCGTGATCGTCGGCAGGCGTATCGTCGGGGAAACGCTCGGGATCGAGAAGCGAGTAGAATTGCAGAGTCATGCGGATCGCGATCATCCCGTAGCCCAGAGCGATGCTGGCCGACGCCGGCCATGTCTTGAAGTACGGCGGGCTCATCGTCACGTCGTCATAGAGCCAAAGCTGGTGGGCATGCTTGATGCAGAACCAGCACAGAATGGCGCTGATCAATACGCTGATCAGGAGCGAAAGCATCGTCGTCGCTTTACGCAGCCGTGGCGCCATCATGTCGAGCACCAGGTCCATGCCGACGTGGCCATGGGTTCGCTGCGTATAGGAGATCGCCAGGAAGACGATCATCGGAAGCAGCAGCTCCGAGCCTTCGAGGTGTCCCTCGATGGGAGAATTGAAAACATACCGCATCGTCACTTCGGCGCAGACGAAAAGCATCACGAGCAGGATGACGGCGATCGACCCTGCCAGCATTGCCAATTCGGCGTAGCGGGCGACAAAACGCAACGGCTTGAAGAGAGCCGCCGCCGCCGCCATGAGAATGGCGACGACAGCGACGAGGATGAGCAGCTCTTGCAAATCAGCCCCCGTGGCCAATGCTCAAATCGTTGCGTCTTATTTGTGCTTGGCCACTTCCGCCTTCACGAACTCGAGGAAGGCGCGTCCCGGTCGACCGGCTTTCTCCTGGTCAGCCGCCCATTTCTCCCAGATCTCGCTGGCGCCAGCCTCGAGCTTGGCTCGTTGCTCTGGTGCGAACGGGACAACCTCCAGCTTCTCCTTGAAGATGGGAATCCACTTGGCGTCGGCTTCCTTGTAGGCCTTCAGCAGCGCCTTGGTTCCCTTCTCCTGGCCTTCCTTCAGAAGCCCCTTGAGATTATCAGGAAGCTTGTTCCACGCGATCGTGCTGATCCCCTGCCAGCACATGAAGCCGCTCAGTCCCATGCCTTCTGTCGCGTACTTCGACACCTCGTGCAGCCGGTAGGCGCCGAAGCTGTAGGCATAGGGAAAACCGAAGCTGTCGATGGTGCCGCGCTCGAGTGCCGTATACGACTCCGGCGCCGTGACGACGGTCGGAACCGCGCCAAACTTCTGCAATGCGACGGCGTTGAGGCCGGAGATCCGCATCTTGACGCCCTTCAGGTCGTCGACCGTCTCGATGCGCTTGTTGCCCATGAATTCATAGGCGGGCAGGAATGTCGGCGCGAAATACTTGATGTTCCAGCGCTTCTCCATCTCCTTCACGATTTCGGGATGGGCAAATACGGCCTTCTCGACCTCGACCCGCTTTTCCAGCTCGCGGGGCATGAGAAACGGGAGCTCCAGTCCGGCGAGAAGTGGAAACTTGTTTGGATAATAACCGGCGCACATCTGGCCGCCTTCGTAGCCACCGGACTTTATGCCTTCCGGTGTCTGCTTTTCGGGACCAAGTGCGGAGCCGTAGGCGATCTTGATCTCGACGACGCCTTTGCCCTTCTCGTTGAAGAGGTCGGCCATCGCTTCGATGCTGGCGGTGACGGCTCGCTTGGGACCGAAGACGTTCCAGTTCAAGACCTGCTTGTCTTGAGCGTGCGCTGGTGCGGCAAATCCTGCCACTGCAATAGCAATCGTCGACGCCCACGCGATTGCGTGGGACGGTCTTCTTATCCCTTGCATTTTCTTCCTCCCAGTTTCGTGCCATGTGGCGCTTTTTGTCTGGGCCGGGGCCCCGCGCGCTTTATGGCGAATTGACTGGAAGAATAGCCGGGAAACAGCTGTACGCGCAAGGCATTATCTCGGGGTCTGGACCGGTGTGACCCGGTCCAGGCACCCAAAAGCTGAGTGTGCGACGGCAGAATGTCTTCGAGGGAATTGGTCGTCAATGCCCGATCGGCGCATCCGGGAACGACAGCTGCTCGCGTGCCCGCCACTCGGCGGTGACGTAATTGATGATGATCGATTTGCGCACGCCGGCAATCGGGCGTGGCTCGAAGCCGTGGTACGTGTCGGTCGAGGGAACGAACACCATGGCCCCGTTCGGCACGAACGGCGAGCGGCCCACGTGGTGCTTGTCGCCGCCGTAGATGTCGGTGCCGAGATCGCCGTGGCTCGGGTCCTTCGAGAGGTAGAGCAGCATCGTGAACACCTTCACGCCGAGATCGGTGTGTGGCTCGAGCCAGAAGCCGTTCGTGTCCTGCGCGTACTCGAGCCGCAGATAGGTCCCGCCGAGGCGTGTGCCGAAGTGACTTTCGATGCGCTCGGTGACGGTTCTCGACTGAAACGCCTGGGCGAAGTCCTCCACCACCGGCAGTGCGGTGCGGTTGTCCACGTCGAAGTACCTGCGCGTCGCGTTGTGCAGCTCGCGCTTGCCGGAGACACCATCGAGCGCCGGTGGCGGAAACGGCAGCGCCGTGATCTCGTCGGCGACGGCCGTCGGCAGGCAATTCGACAGGAACCAGTGGCGATAGGGCTTCGGGTGCCCCTCCGAAGCCTCGATGCTGGCGAGTAGCTGAGCAGCAATCGCGTCCCTTTGGGTGGCCATCTGCGTTACGTCCCCCTGGCTTCGGCCCCGGCGCTACTGGCCCGCCACGGTGCGTGGCGATCTCGAGGCGGCGAGGCAACTTGTATTCACCCCCACTAGCACTCGGGTTTTTGCGCGCCCTACGAGGCAAGGCGTCACGGGGCCAGGGTTGTCACGCGCCAAATGGAAGCATGCCTCTGGCCAGCCCACATGCCGCCACCGGAAACGCGGCTGGACAGGGCACGCCGATGCAACCCGAGTTCTGCCTTGCCCTCGCCTTGAGCATGGGACAGAACAACGCCCCGCGGGGGGACCGCGAAGGCCAGTCGCGGGCACATGGAACTCTTCCAGGATATTCTGACCAAGGTGACGCTGCCGATCATCGCGCTGGTCGTGCTCGGCTACGTGATGCAGTCGCGTCTCAAGCTCGACATCGGCACGCTCAATCGGCTGCAGGTCTATGTCGTGATGCCGGCGTTCTTCGTGCATTTCCTGTCGAGCGGAAAGCAGCCGATCTCTGTCGTCTGGCCGGTCGTCTACATGGGGATCGTGCAGTTCCTGATGATCATCCCGGTCGGCTGGCTGCTCGCCATGGCGTTCCGGATGCGTCGCAATCTCGGGCCGATGATGGGGCTCGGAGCGGCCTATGCCAACGTCGGCTTTTTCGGTGTGCCGGTGACCCAGCTCGCGTTCGGCTCCGAGTACCTGATCCACCAGTCGGTGATGGCCGCGTTGATGGCAATCATGACCACGACGGTCGGTGTCTGGGTGATGGCGCCGGCCGGCGGCCGGCCGTTCGACAAGCTCAAGTCGGCGTTCGAGACGCCGATGATCCCATCGATCGCGCTCGGGCTGGGGTTGCGAGGCTTCGAGGTGGAATTGCCGGCCGTCGTCGGTCAGCCCATGCAGTTCCTCGGGTCGATCTTCACGCCGCTTGCGCTCTACACGCTCGGCGCCCAGGTCGCGGCCTCGCGGATCGGGCGGATCGAGTGGGGGCCACAGAGCCTGATTCTTTTCCTCAAGTTTTTGGTCGCTCCGGCGATGACGTGGTGGATCTGCCATGTCATGGGGCTCGATCCCGTGGTCACGGCCGTGATCGTGGTCGCGGCCTCGACGCCGGTCGGCGTCTTGATCACCATTTTCGCCGCCGAGTACAAGATGGAGGCCGAGTTCATCTCTACGGCCGTCGTGATCTCGACGGCACTGTCGCCACTGTTCGTGACCGCGTGGATCATCGTGATGCGGTTGGTATGAGGGCTAGTGTGGCAGTTTGGAAGTCCGCTTCATTCTCTCGGCGGTCTCTGAAAGCGGACTTCCAAACACAAGGCCATACCAAGCTCATGATCTAGCTATTGTCCCTTCGACCGCGAAGTTCGTCCCGACCCGGCAGCAGGATGAAGCGAACTTCGCGGTCGGGACACTAGCGCCCCTTCTCGATCGGCACGCCCGGCTCGCGCTTGGCTTCGCGCAGCACGACCGTCGTCTTGACGCTCGCCACGTTTGGAAGTGCGGTGAGCTGGTCGAGAACGAAGGTCTGGAAGCTCGCCATGTCCGAGGCCACGCATTTCAACATGTAGTCGGCGTCACCGGCCAGCATGTAGGCTTCACGCACGATCGGCCATGTCAGCACGCGGTTCTCGAACTCGCGCAGTTCCGCCTCGCCCTGGGCGCGCAACGTCACCATGGCGAACGCGGCCACCTCGAACCCGACCATCGCAGCGTCGATCGCGGCGTGATAGCCGCGGATGAAGCCCGCCCGCTCCAGCGCCTGCACGCGTCGAAGACAGGGTGGCGGCGAGAGGCCCACCCGCTGCGCGAGCGCGACGTTGGTCTGCCGGCCGTCGGCCTGCAATTCCTTGAGGATGCGCCAATCGGTAGCATCGAGACGGGCGCGCATCGGCGATAGTGCCTCCGGTGTGAAACGGGGGGGCGAGTCCATCGCCAGTTGAAGCACGGCCGGCGGTTGGCGTCGAAAACATTCGGCCATGCGGCTCCCTGCTTGTCACCAGATGCGGCGAGGTCTCGATCGATGACGGTGGCACGACCTCTTGGCGGACTCCATGCCTGGCTGATCACCGATGACAAGGCAGGCATGCAGGTGCAGGCGCGCGGCGTCGCCGAGGCCCTTGGCGTGTCGTGGGAGCTGAAAGAAGTGTCGCCACAGGGGCTCTGGCGGTTTGCGGCACCATACGGGCCGCCCGACCCGCGAGACGGCGTCGGGCCCGGCAAGCTGCTCGGACCGCCCTGGCCCGACATCGCGATCGCCACTGGTCGCCTGAGCATTCCCTACATCCGGGCGCTCCGCCGCCATGCTGGTGTCGCGACGTTCACCGTCGTCCTGCAGGATCCGAAGACCACCGCCAACACCGCCGATCTGATCTGGGTGCCCGAGCACGACCGTCGCCGCGGTGCAAACGTGGTCACCACACTCACTGCTCCGCACGGCTTCTCGCCCGAGCGGCTGGCAGTTTTACGACAGGCCGCGCCGCCGGAAATTGCCTCGCTTCCCGGTCCGCGCGTCGCCGTTATCCTCGGCGGGAAGAACGCCGTCTATAAGTTCACCGATGCCGACGACGGTCGGCTGGAAGCTTCCATCGCCTCGTTGAGGCGGCTAGGCGCGAGCTTCATGGTGACGCCCTCACGTCGCAGCCACCAGCGATTGATCCGCGCCGTGGACCGCGCCACAGACGGCGCGCCGCGATTTATCTGGGACGGCAGTGGTGAGAACCCTTATCCCGCCTTCCTCGCGCATGCCGACCTGTTCGTGGTGACCGGGGACAGCGTGAACATGACGGGTGAGCCCCTGGTTACGGGGCGCCCCGTCTACGTGTTCGAGCCGTCCGGCGGGAGCGCGAAGTTTCGCCGCTTCCACGAGTCGCTGCGGCGCTATGGCGCCACACGGTCCCTGCCCGCCGAGGTTAAGAGTTCTCGAGGGTTGGACCTATCCGCCGCTCAACTCCGCCGCCGAAATCGCACAGGCCATCGTTCAGAGGCTCGAGCGTCGGCGCAGCATGCTGAGCGGCATTTTCGCCGCCGCAGGCCAAGTCGAGGCCGGCGGTCGGTAGCGACGCCGGGGACGGGCGGGCGCTGGAACGAGGCCGACGAGTGAGGAGGGGGACGGCGATGGGACATCTCGACATCGAAAAATTGCGCGCGGCGACGGTCGCGACGGAGCCCTACAGCTACGTCGTCGTGCCGGGCTTCCTGTCACCCGACACGGTGCGAGCCATCAATGCGACTTACCCAAAGATCGAGAAGGGCGGCAGCTTTCCGATCGAGAGCCTCGATGACAGCATGGCCATCCGCGAGGTGATCGCGGAGCTCGACGGTCCCGAGTTCGAGGCGGCCATCGAGGAGATGTTCGGGGTCTCACTCGACGGGCGGCCGAAGATGTACTCGCTCAGGGGATGGACGCGCGCCAAGGACGGCCAGATCCACACCGACAGCAAGGACAAGATCATCACCGTGCTCTTGTACCTCAACAATGACTGGCAACAGCCCGGTGGCCGTCTGCGCATTCTCAGGAACGGCCACGACGTCGACGATTTCGTCGCCGAGGTGCCGCCTGACAACGGCACGCTCCTGGTCTTCAAGCGCTCGGAGACCTCCTGGCACGGCCACCACCCATTCGAAGGCCAGCGCCGCTCGCTGCAGATGAACTGGATGACCAGCGACGCCTCGAAAGGCTTCCATGCCATCCGCCACAAGCTCTCCGCCGTCGTGAAGAAGGTGATGGCGGGGTAGGGAACGCCCCCCTCTCAGTCGAACAGGTTCGCCAGCCGTTGCTTGATGTTTTCGGCGATGTGGAGCGCGAGCGCCTGGATTGTGGACGTCGGGTTCACGCCGCCGGACGTCACCCAAATGCTGCCGTCGACGATGAACAGGTTTTTCACGTCGTGGCTGCGACCCCACGCATTGACCACCGAACGCTCGGGATCGTTGCCCATGCGCGCGGTGCCGAGCAGATGGCCGGGGCTGTTCAGTACGCCCGGCTGCGGCAGATGGATCGTATGGCAGCCCGCCGCCTTCAGGATCTCGACCGAGCGCGCGATGCCGTGGTCCATCATGCGCTGCGTGTTCTCGCTGACCGTGTAGTCGATCCGCGGCGCCGGAATGCCGTGGCTGTCCTTAAGCACGGGATCGAGCGTTACGCGATTGTGCGCCTCGGGGAGGTCCTCGCAGGCGACGCCAACTCGTAGCGACTTGTAGAGCAGAGTGCGATAGACGCGGTGGTGATCGCGTCCCCACGGCAGTCGCCCGGCCGCCATGCTGGTGATGGCCTCGTTGGCGGGTCCTGTGCCGCGCGCAAACTGCAACGTGTAGCCTCTGACGAAGCCACGGCTCGGGTCGGTCTCGTAGAATTCCTTCGACCACATCACGGTCATCGGCGCGCGGTCGCCATCCAGCTCCTCGTCGATGTAGCCGTAGATCTGCGGCCACGGGTGCACCATCAGGTTGCGCCCAACTTGGTCTGACGAGTTGGCGAGTCCGTTGGGGTGGCGACCCGAAGCCGAGTTGAGCAACAACCGCGGCGTGCCGATGCCGTTCGCCGCGACGATCACCATCTCGGCCGGCTGGAAGCGCTCGATACCGTTCGGATCATAGTATACGACGCCCGAGGCCATGCCGTGCTCGTTGGTCGTGATCGCGCGCACCCGGCAGCGGGTCCGCAACTCCACGCCCGCTCGCAAGGCCTGCGGCCAGTAGGTGATGTCGACGCTCGCCTTGGCGCCCTGCGCGCAGCCCGGCGTGCAGTGGCCGAGATTGATGCACTTGGCGCGGCCGTCGTACTCCGTGGTGGCGACTGCGATGTCGGACGGCCACCAGTGCCAACCGAGCTTGTTCATGGCTTGGGCGTAGCGCGTGCCGGTCTTGCCGAGAGGCACGGGCGGCATGGTCGGCTGGTGGAGCGGATAGGACGGATCGCCGGCTACACCAGCCACGCCCATGATGCGGTCGTTCTCGGCGAAGTAGGGCTCGAGCGTCCAGTAGTCGACCGGCCAGTCGTCGGCGACGCCATCGAGCGTGCGGACCTTGAAGTCGGACGGGTGCATGCGCGGAAAATGCGCCGTGTAGAGGATCGTGCCACCGCCGACGCCGTTGAAGTTCGCGACTTTCATCGGCGAGTTGTCGTCGTTGATGGGGTAGTCGGTCTCGCGGCCGCGCCGATTGGGGCTGATGTCGAAATCGGCGAAGCGGCGTGCCTCCCAGTCGCGGCCGTTCGTCGGAAACTCAGTCGGCTTGATCCAGTCGCCCTGCTCGAGGCAGAGAATCTTCATCCGCGTGTCGGCGAGGCTCCAGGCCACTGCCGCGCCCGAGGCGCCAGAGCCGATGATGAGGACGTCGACGATGTCGTCGGTGGGGCGGGCCGTGTTGTGCTCGGGTGCCGTGCTCATGTCAGCGTCCCCCACCGTCGACGTCGCGCCACATACGGGGGCGGCCGCGCACGGCATCGAGCAGCGACCAGTCGCCCTGCTCCACCTTGTGTCCGATCGGGAATGGCGCCCGCGGCTCCCGTCCGAGCGCAATAAATACGCGGTCGTCTCGGTAGTAGCACTGGAGCACCGCGCGACCGATCGCCGTCACCGTGCCGCCGCCCCGGGCCAGCATCTCCATCGCCGTCGTCTCGGCCGTTGCAGCGTCGAGCTGCGAGAAATCGCCGCCTGCCAGGTCGCGCAACAGGGCGAGTGCCGCGCGCACGGACTCCCGGTCGCGCCCGAGCGAGCGGACGATGTCCGAGAAGATTGCCTTGTCGTCGGCGCCGGGCATGCCATCCTCCGAGGAGGCAGGCACCATGATCCCGGCGAGGCGGCGCAGGTCGCGCAAGTCCTCCTGCGCGAGGTGGGTCACGGTCTCTTTTGGCATGATGCCCCTCGTCCATGTTGTGGGCGGATCGTGTTCCAAGCGCGGGCTCAGGGTCAAGCCCGCCGGTGGGGATGGGCATCATCCCGGATATTGATCCCCCTGCCGTTGGCGTGGTAGTCCGCGAGAAATCGCTCAAACAACCATGCTGGTGTCGGCGGAAGCCGACGAGCGGCCAGTTTCCCGAGGTGATATGAAAAGTTTCAAGGACAAGTCGCTAAACGACCGTCTAGCCGACAAGAACGCCGCCAAGCAGGCACTTCTCGAAAAGATGAAGGCGCGTCCAGGCCTGGACGATCCGGCTGTGCAGGCTCGCATCGCCGAGCGCAAGGCCATCGCCGAGGCTCGGGCGATACGCGAGGCGGAGAAGGCTAAAGCCGCCGAGCAGGCCGCGATCGAGAAGGCCGCACGCGAGGCCGCGGCGGCCGAGGAGCGGCGTCTGGAGGCCGAGCGCGCCGCTGAGGAGGAGCGCCAGAAGATCGACCTGAAGACCGCCCTGGAGGCGGCGCAGAAGCGCGCCCGCGACGCGCGTTATGCTGCCCGCAAGGCCCGCAAGTAGGCCGCCGGCCGTCCCCGTGCCCCAGGTTTTCGGCCGGATCGAGGAGGCGAGGGGGCTCAGCCCCTCGGCAGTCGCGTGGTCGCGCGAGCCTGGTCTCACCGTTGCTCCCTCCCACCCCGCCGTGCTCTAGTCGCCCGAAATCGCTCACATCGGGAGACACGGCATGAAGGTACTGATCCTCGGCGGCGCAGGCATGGTCGGCCGCAAGCTCGCCGAGCGGCTGGCGAAGGATGGCCGCCTCGGCGGCGCCGAGATCACTGGCCTCACGCTCTACGACGTGGTTGCCCCGCAGAAGCCGGCTGGCGCCACGTTCCCAGTCGAGACGCTGACCGGGGATCTCCCGGCCGCGGGCGAGACCGACAAGCTCGTTGCCTCGAAGCCCGATGTGATCTTCCACTTGGCAGCGATCGTCTCTGGCGAGGCTGAGCAGGAGTTCGAGAAGGGCTATCGGATCAACCTCGCGGGCACCATGAACCTGCTCGAGTCGATCCGCCGGGCCTATGATGGCGCCCAGAAGAAGCCGCGCCTCGTCTTCACCTCGTCGATCGCCGTCTTCGGCGCGCCGTTTCCCGAGAAGATACCGGATGAGTTCTTCACCACGCCGCTGACCAGCTACGGCACACAAAAGGCCATCGGCGAGCTGCTGCTGGCCGACTACACGCGCAAGGGCATGCTCGACGGCGTCGGCATCCGTCTCCCCACGATTTGCGTGCGCCCCGGCAAGCCGAACAAGGCGGCCTCCGGCTTCTTCTCGAACATCATCCGTGAGCCCCTGGCCGGCCACGAGGCGGTGCTGCCAGTATCCGAAGAGGTGATGCACTGGCATGCGAGCCCTCGCGCAGCGGTTGGCTTCCTGTTGCATGCCGCCACCATCGACGGTGCCCGGCTCGGTGCGCGCCGCAACCTCTCCATGCCCGGGCTCGCAGTGACGGTCGGCGAGCAAATCGAGGCCCTGCGGAAGGTGGCCGGCGAGAAGGTCGTGGCCCGTATCAAGCGCGTCCCCGATCCGTTCGTACAGGAGATCGTCGCCGGCTGGCCGCGCAACTTCGAGACGCGCCGCTCGATCGAGCTCGGTTTCAAATCCGAGTCTAGCTTCGAGGAGATCATCCGCGTCCACATCGAGGACGAGCTCGGCGGCAAGATCGCCTGAGCCACGTTCCAAGGACCCCGGACAAGGCGCGAAAGCGAACTTGAGATTCGAGGCCCTTTGCCCGTCCGGGAGTGATGCTCTCCCGTATCTGTTTGCGGTGCGCCGGCTCAGTCCCGGAGTGTCGATGGAGCCCCTCATGTCGCTATCCAACAAGCCCCTGATGCTGCTCTCCGTGTCCGATCCGACTCCGTTCCGTGACAGCCTCGAGAAGGCCGGCCTCGCCGACGGCTTCGAGATCGCGCATACGCCCCCAGGTGGGCCCCTGAGCGACGACCAGCTTACCCGCTGCGAAATTCTTCTCGCGTTCGGCGTGCCTCCGGGCGCGCTCGGGAAGATGCCCCGCCTGGCCATGATCCAGTCGATGTCGGCAGGCGTGGACGGCTGGATGGCGCGCAAGGACCTGCCCCCCGGGCTGCCGCTTTCCGCGGCGCGCGGCACACATCTCCCGCAGATGCCCGAGAATATCCTCGGTGCGCTGTTCCACATCACCAAGCACTACGCGACGATCGCCGATAACCAGAAGCAATCGAAGTGGGTGCGCTCGCAGTCTGCAACGCTTGCCGGCAGGACGCTCGGCATCCTGGGGCTCGGAGCGATTGGCGCCGATCTCGCGCGAAAGGCCGCTGCCCTCGACTTGCGGGTCATCGGCACGCGCCGCACGCCCGATCCTGTGCCGCATGTCGAAAAGGTCGTCGGCTTCGACGGCACGAACGAGGTGCTGGCGCAGAGTGACTTCGTCGTGCTTCTGCTGCCGGTCACGCCCGAGACTGAGAATATGTTCGACCGGTCACGCCTGCAGCAGATGAAGAAGGCCGCTTGGCTGATCAATTTCGGTCGCGGCGCGCTGATCGTCGACGACGACCTGATCGCGGCGGTGAAAGCCAAGGATATCGCCGGCGCCGTGCTCGACGTCTTCCGCACCGAGCCGTTGCCCTCCGAGCATCCGTTCTGGCAGACACCGGGCATTGCGGTGCTACCGCATATCGGAGGCGGTCACCCCGACCGCGACAAGGTCGTGGCGAGCTTGTTTACCGAGAACGTGCGGCGCCATCTGGCTGGGCAGGCGCTCAAGGAGCTGGTGCCGAGAGATAAGGGGTACTGACGCTCCGCGCATTAATTACCGCTGGCGTTGATGCTCATCAATTCGAACATTCGAATATTCAAATAGCAAAGTGGTTGCCGCGCGAGACATCTCTGACGCGGCGTACTTTGCAAAGGAGTTCGACCATGCGGATGCTTGCATTGATGGCAACGCTGGCAGCGACCGTTTCGGCAGGCGGGGCCTTCGCGCAGCAGGGCACTGGACCGGTGGCGAGTGCTTGCGCCGGCGATATCCCCAAGTATTGCGCGGGAAAGAGTCACCAGAACCGCGAGGTTCGCACATGTCTCGAGGCGAACAAGGGCAAGGTGTCGGCGGCGTGCAAGACCGCACTCGACACGACAGGCGGTGGCAAGGGTAAAGGCAAGAACTAACCGGCGGGCGCCGCGGGACCCGACGGTCGAGCGTCGACCGGATGGTCTGTAGCTGGCACCGCGCACCGCACGCGCTCCCGCCGCGATCCGCGCAGCGGGAGCAAGCAGGGCGGGGGCGACACGGGTTTTCGCGAACCACCTGGGCGCGTCGTGCGTTTCTCTTGCGAACGCCAACGCATAGGAACGCCTGTGGGTACGCTCAGTCTGTTGTTGAACATCTTGTGGATCGTGACGGGCGGCCTGTGGATGGCCGCGGCGTGGGTGATCGCAGCCCTGATCATGGCCATCACCATCATCGGACTTCCCTGGGCGCGGGCCGCGTTGCGCATCGCGCAATACACGCTGCTGCCGTTCGGGTTCACGGTCGTCGACCGCCCGTCAGGCCCGCTCGGCGGCGCTGGTGGGGCACTCGGCAACCTGATCTGGCTGCTGCTCGCCGGCTGGTGGCTTGCACTCGGCCATTTGATCACCGCCGTGGTTCTGGCGGTGACCATCATCGGCATTCCGTTCGCGTGGGCCCATCTCAAGATCGCGGGCTTGACGCTCTGGCCGCTCGGCCGGGAGATCGTGAGCATCGACGACGACCTGCTGCGCAGCCGCCCCTACGATAGTGATCGCCGCGAGCGCCGCTACGATCGGCTCTCACACCGGTGAGGCAGCGCGTCCCTGCGGGCAGCCCTCCGCCCGCAGAGGCCAACGCGCACAGTCACTCGAAATACCGCTTCTCGAGCATGCAGTGGCAGCCGTTGTTGCCGTTTACGAGCTGTGTCACCCGCAGGTCGGCGGCGAGCGAGCAAAGCATATAGGCGTCCTCGCGGCTGAGGTTCTTTCTCTCGCAGATGAACGCGATCATCTGCCGAAGTGCCTCCTTCGCCGCCTGATCGAGATCGGGATCGAACGCCATCGTGATCTGGTGGGTCGGCGTCTCGGCGCGCGGCCACTTTAGTTTCAGACCCTTCTTCAGCCCGAACTTGAACGTGCCGGTCAGTGCCGTCTCGATGGCCGTGACGCACACCTCGCCGTCACCCTGCGCGCCGTGCCCGTCGCCGCACGAGAAGTTCCCGCCCGGAACGTGTACGGGCAGGAAAAGCTTCGTGCCCGCGACCAACTCCTTGTTGTCCAGATTGCCACCATGCTTGTTCGGCGGCAGCGACGATACCGAGCCCCAGGCTGGTGGTGGCGCGACGCCCATCACGCCGAAGAATGGCCGCAGCGGCACCTCGGCGCCCCAAGCCAGCTTGCCGACCTTCTTGTCGAGATCCATCGGTATGTGGACGAGGCGGACCTCGTCGAACTCGCCGGGCAGCGCTCCGGAAAGGGGACGAATGGCATTGTAGCCCCAGGGCTGCCGGCACGTGATCGCCTCGATATCGATCTCGAGCGCATCGCCGGGCATGGCACCCTTGACGGCCACGGGGCCGGTCAGGAGATGGCCTGGCACGCGGCGCACCATGCTGGAGGCGTGGATCTCCAGAAGCTCGGGCGGCGGGGCGAGGCCGGAGTCCTTCGGCGGCATCACGTCGGGTCCGCCACTCACCGTCTCGATTGTCACGCGGTCGCCCGGCTCGATGGTCAGGACCGGTGGTACTGCCGCGTCGAAATAGCCCCAGTGAACGGTTTCGATGGAGGACTTGAGGGTATGGCTGGACATGGATGGCTCCTCGCCGCTAGCGGGCTCGACTGGCGATACGGTGCCGATACGCAGTCGCTCATGCAAGGCGTGACTTACACGCAGGCTGCTCACAAACTGGGCAGGAGACGGAACCAGGCTCACCCCTCCTGTGAATGAGACGAAGATCATGCAATCCGATCAGTCTACCGGCGCGTCGACCCACGAGTATGTGGACGACCCGCGCAATGCTCAGATCCTCATTTCGATCAACGGGCGGCTGGTGCGCCGCCCAGAGGCCACCGTGTCGGTGTTCGATTCAGGTTTCATACTCGGTGACGGTGTCTGGGAGGGGCTACGTCTGATCGACGGTGGAATTCCATTTCTCGATCAGCACATGGAGCGCCTGTATGGAGGCGCGCGCGCGCTGTACATGGAGGTCGGTCTCACACCCGACGAGATGAAGCAGCGGATCTTCGCCTGTCTCGCGGCGAACCAGATGCGCGATGGCGTTCACGTCCGACTGATGGTCACGCGCGGCATCAAGCGCACGCCCTATCAAGACCCACGCGTCACGATAGGCCCCGCGACGATCGTGATCATTCCCGAGTACAAGAACCCGAAACCCGAGATAGCCAGGAAGGGCCTGCGGTTGTTCACGGTGCACGTGCGCCGGACCGGTCCCGACCAGCAGGACCAGAAGCTCAACTCTCATTCGAAGCTCAACTGCATCCTGGCTTGCATCCAGGCGACGCAAGCGGGTGCAGACGAGGCGCTCATGCTCGACCCGCGCGGGTTCGTTGCGACCTGCAACTCCACGCACTTCTTCATCGTGCGGAGGGGTGAGCTTTGGACTTCCGGCGGCATGTACTGCCTTGGCGGCATTACCCGCGGAAACGTCTTGCGCGCTGCACGAGAGGCAGGAATACCAGCCGTCGAGCGCGATTTCTCGCTCGTCGACGTCCACGGCGCCGACGAGGCGTTCGTCACCGGCACGTTTGCGGGGCTCACGCCCGTGATCGAGGTCGACGGCCGGCCGATCGGGCATCCGACCCGTCCGGCGCCAACCCACGCCGATGGCGGCGCTGCCGGTCCTATGACCCGCCGCCTGACCGAGCTCTACAAGGCGCTGGCGAAACGGGAGTCAGTGCAACTATGAGCGTCGTGCACTGCGACTACGCCGCCTTCACGAGGCGCGCAGAAAGATCGAGCACCGCCATCATGTAGCCGACACGGTCCTCGACCGCTTCGGCAGCAAGCGAGAAATAGTCCGGTGTATCCGGGATGATCTGGCCGATCACCTCGCCGTACTCGAAGCGCAGCTCCGCGTCGTGACGGCGCGCGATCGCCTGCATGCGGGCGTTCTCGGCAAGGCAGCTCATGTAGAGGAGCCCGACGCCCCGGTTCCTGGCCGACCTGATGATCCGGCCCATCAATTCGGAGCCGAGGCCCTTGTCCTGGAATTGCCGCTCCACCGAGAAGGCGGCCTCGGCCTCGCGTCCCCATGTGTCGCCGAGCTTCCTCAGCTCAGCTGCCGCGCGCACCTCGCCGTCGACGTAGGCACCGACGACGATGCCGCCCATTTCGCCCATGCGAGCCGCATAGTCCTCGATGAAGCTGTCGGCGACGGCGTGCGCAAAACGCAGGCGGCGGCTTTCCTTGTCCAGCCGAAGGAGGTGGTCGCGGAACCGTTCGGTCTCGTGCGGCCAGAGCTTGCGCACTGTCAGCCCCGGAATATCGTCGATGCTCATGATACGTCCTTCTTGTGGCTTGCCGGTGCTCTTGCGGCACGCGTCCAAACCGTTTCGACCGCTCATCTGATGGCGAATGTTGCGCTGCACAAGGCGTTGCCGGGCATTGTGAAGGCCAATTCCTGCGGGAGCCTCGATTCATGGGCGATAGCAACCGTTGAGGTGCCTAAATGCCGCGACTGAGACGCCGGCCTTCGGGGCGTGTCGGCCGCTCGCAGACCTGACACTGGAGGCTTGACGCCACGCTCTGCACCCTTTAGCCGGGGCTCTCGCGCGCGATCTAGGCATCGGGTGAGTTGGCCGCTCCCGGGCCGCGGCTTTGTGCGCCGACCGCACGTCCTCTGCAATCTGCCTAGACCGAAAGCTCCGATGGCGAACGGACCGCTCCAGATCCTTGAAGCCCGCATGCGGGCAGGCGAGATGGACGAGGATGCGGCGCAGCTCGCGGCGGCGCGACGCCTGGGCGAGCTCGACGATGCTCTCCTCGCCTGGCGAAATGGGCGCCGCTGGCGGCTCGGTGGTTTGCTCGGCGGACGCACGCCGCCGCCGCGCGGCCTCTACATCCATGGCAAGGTCGGCCGTGGCAAGACGATGCTGATGGACCTCTTCCACGAGACCTCGCGCTTCCCGTCGCGCCGAAGGCTGCATTTCCACGAGTTCATGGCCGAGACGCACGACCGCATCGGGGCCGCCCGCAAGACCGTCGACGGCGACCCGATCCCGCACGTCGCCGCCGAGATTGCCGCTGGGGCCGGTCTTTTGTGCTTCGACGAGCTGCACGTCACCGATATCGCCGACGCAATGATCCTCGGGAGGTTGTTCAAGGGGCTCTTCGAGCGTGAGGTCGTCATGGTTGCAACGTCGAACGTGCCCCCTTCGGGGCTCTACAAGAACGGTCTGAACCGCCAGCTTTTCCTGCCGTCCATCGCGCTCATCGAAGAGCGCATGGAGGTGATGGAGCTGGTCTCGGCCAAGGATTTCCGCCTCGAGAAGCTCGAGGGTCAGCAGCTCTATTTCACCCCAATCGGCGAGAAATCGCACAGAGCGCTGGCCGCCGCTTTCACCCGCCTGACTGGGCTGCCGCACGGCAAACCGACCGAGATCGACGTCAAGGGGCGATCGCTCCGTGTGCCCGAAGCCGCGCGCGGCGTTGCCCGCTTCACCTTCGACGAGCTCTGCGACCGGCCGCTCGGCTCCCTCGACTATCTGCACCTGGCGCACCGTTTCCATACGCTGATCCTCGAGGGGATACCCCGGCTCGTGCCGGAACGGCGGGCGGCTGCGCGGCGCTTCATCAACTTGATCGACACTCTCTACGACGCCCGCGTCGGATTGATCGCGTCCGCCGAGGCGGAGCCGGACGATCTGCACCCCGATGGCGATCAATCATTTCTCTTCGAGCGCACGGCGAGCCGCCTCATCGAGATGCGCTCCGCCGAGTACCTCGAGGCCCGCATGGACCGCATTTCGGTGGGCGAGGCGGAGCAATCCGCGGCGGCACCGTGACGAGTGGTGGCTTAGATTTTCTCAGTCAGCGCTAAGGAATCCTCGTTTGTGGGGCGCGAGATCGGTGCCCCATCGTTCGCCAAACTTCGGATAGCACCCGTTCTTTCATCGTAACGCAGGACCGACACACATGCAGAAGATCGAGCCCAAGGCCGCTGCCCTTGCCGAGCGCTACGGGCCGGATGCTATTCCGGAAGCTGGACCATGGAACGACGTCATCGCCTCGCTGCTGAACCACCGGTCGGTTCGGGGCTACATCTCCAAGCCAGTGCCCAACGGTACGCTCGAGACGATGATTGCGGCGGCCCAGTCGGCAGCCACCTCGTCCAATCTGCAGACCTGGTCGGTCGTTGCCGTCAACGATCCCGCGACGCGCGCCGAGTTCGCCAAGATCGCCAACAACCAGCAGCACATCGTCGAGTGCCCAGTGTTCCTCGCGTTCTGCGCGGACATCTCGCGAAACGAGCGGCTGGCCGGCGTCGAGCGCACGAAGCTCGAATCGCTGCCCTATGTGGAGACCTTCCTGGTCGCGGCCATCGATGCGGCCCTCGCCGCGCAGAATGCTGTCGTCGCTGCAGAATCGCTTGGTCTCTCGACCGTCTACATCGGCGCGATGCGCAACAACGTTCAACGGGTTGCCGAGCTGTTGGCGTTGCCGCCCGGCGTGGTCTGCGTCTTCGGCCTTTGCGTCGGCTATCCGAAGCCCGGTGCCGAAAGCTCCGTAAAGCCACGGCTTGCGCAATCGGCCATCCTCTTTCATGAGCACTACGACGCGAGCCGGGACGAGGAGCACCGCAAGGCCTACGACGCCGAGCTCGCACGCTATTCGAAAGCTCACGAGATGAGCCAGTACACCTGGACGGAGCGCGTGCTCAATCGCATGGGCCCGATCAAGTCGATGAGCGGCCGCGACAAGCTTAAGGCCGCCCTACAGGCGCTCGGTTTCCGCCTCGATTGAGGCGAAGTCGACCGCGACCGATGGAGCTCCCGCCGCCGCTCCTGCTGTTGGCTATAGCCAGGAGTGGGTGGGGGTGGGGGGTACGTGTGGGCAGGCTGAGCTTGCGTGAGCATGCTCGGTGAGGGGCCGGCAGCGGCGAATTCGGGCCCCGCGCCGGGCGTCGCGAGTGCGCTCAGGGCGCGTACAACTCCTCAAGCTGCCGAACAAATGTGCACGCTGCTCGGGCCGCTTAGGTGTGTCGGGCATTGCATTGGTGGGAATCCCCCGTTAGCCTCCGGGTCAGCGCGAAAAAAAATCCGCGCATAACGAGACTGGGAGGAAATACGTATGAGGAAGTGGTTTGCCGCCGTCACGGCGGCAGCGATGGTATCGGCGTCTCTGGCTGGAGCTCCGGCGATCGCCCAGGAGAAGAAGGTCCGGGCCCAGATGGCCGGCGCCTTCCCGTCGACAATGGCGATCCTCGGGGATGCCGAGCTGCGCACGATCGACTACATCAAGCGCCTCTCGAACGGCAGCATCGACATCAAGTTCTTCGAGCCGGGCGCACTCGTCCCAGGCAGCCAGTACTTCGATGCGATCGCTAACGGCTCGCTCGATATGGCCTACACGGCCGCCGGCTACTTCACGGGCAAGGACATCGCCTTCGCGATGTTCACGAGCGTTCCCTTCGGCCCGGGTGCATCGGAATACTACGGCTGGTTCGAGTACGGCGGCGGCAACAAGCTGATGCAGGATCTGCATCTCAAGTACGGTATCGTTGCGCGCAATTGCGGTCTCATCCCGCCGGAGTCGTCTGGCTGGTTCCGTAAGGAGATCAAGTCGGTCGACGACTTCAAGGGCCTGAAGATGCGCTTCTTCGGCCTCGGCGCCAACGTGATGCAGAAAATGGGCGTCGCAACCCAGATCCTGCAGGCTGGCGAGATCTTCCAGGCGCTCCAACTCGGCACCATCGACGCCACCGAGTTCTCGATGCCGACGATGGACCTGAGCCTCGGCTTCCATCAGGTGGCGAAGTATTACTACTTCCCCGGGTGGCACCAGCAGACGTCGATCGGGCAGCTCTACATCTCGAAGACGAAGTGGGACCAGTTCTCCAAGCATCAGAAAGACGTAGTGGAGCTCGCCTGCAAGGCGCAGATGCTCGACGAGGTCGCCGAGGCCGATTCCAAGCAGTCCGCCGCCATGAAGGAGCTGCAAAGCAAGGGCGTCAACATCAAGACTTGGCCGCCCGAGATTCTGAAAGTGCTCGAGGAAAAGTGGGGCGAGGTCGTCAAAGAAAAGTCGGCCAAGAGCCCGGCATTCAAGGCGACGTGGAACTCTTACTCCAAGTTCCGCACGGACTACGCGCTCTGGCGTGAGAACGGCTACCTGAAGTAACGCGCTTTGGGCGAGGCTTGGTCAGGTGTGACCAAGCCTCGCCCGGCGTTGCATTATCGGAAGATGTCGGCTCGGCGGACGCGGTCCGCGAAGCATGCCGGAAGGATACCCTCTATGCGTAAGACAATGCTCGCGGCCGCTCTCGGAGCCGCGCTGACAGGCCTTCTGGCGCTCTCCCCCGTCCAGGCGCAGGACAAGAAGGTGCGCATGCAGGTGGCCGGCGCATACCCGTCGACGCTCGCCATCATCGGTGAAGGTCAGTTGATCACGGTCGATCGAATCCGCAAGATGTCGGGCGGGTCCATCGACGCGAAATTCTTCGAGCCCGGTGCGCTCGTCCCGGCCAGTCAGTATTTCGACGCCATCGGATCAGGCTCTCTCGACAGCGCCTGGTCCAGCCTCGGCTTCTTCACCGGCAAGGAGATCGCCTTCGCGCTCTACTCGACCGTTCCGTTCGGACCCGAGGTCAGCGAGTTCCTCGGCTGGATGAAGCACGGTGGTGGCGAGAAGTTGATGCAGGACACCGCCAAGAAGTACAAGATCGTCGCCTTCAACTGCGGCATCGTTTCGCCCGAGTTCGTCCGGTTGGTTCCGCAAGGAGATCAAGACCGTCGACGATCTGAAGGGCCTCAAGATGCGCTTCTTCGGGCTCGGCGCCAACGTCATGCAGAAGCTCGGCGTCTCGACCCAGTTGCTGCAGGCCGGCGAGATCTTCCAGGCCTTGCAGCTCGGTACGATCGACGCAACCGAGTTCTCGATGCCGCTTCTCGACCTTAACCTCGGCTTCCACCAGGTGGCTAAGCACTATTACTTTCCCGGCTGGCATCAGATGGCCTCCTTCACCCATCTCATGATCGCCGAATCGAAGTGGGCCGAGATGTCGCCTGCTCAGAAGGAAATCGTCCAGGGTGCGTGCGAGTCGACGATGCTGCGCACGATGGCAGACAAGTCACGCAACGCCGCGGCCCTGAAAGAGATCAAGACCAAGGGTGTCACGGTGCACTACTGGTCCAAGGAGATCCTCGATACCTTCCGCAAGGCTTGGGAGGAGGTTGCCGTGGAGCAGAGCGCCAAGAGCCCCGAGTTCAAGAAGGCCTGGGACTCGCTCACGAAATTCCGCAGCGAGTTTGCGGTGTGGAAAGAGAACGCCTACCTGAAGAACTAGCGTTGAAATGAAGCGGCGGCCCGGGACAATCGGGCCGCCGCTTTGCGTGCGGGGAGACGCTCGGCACTGTCGCAGCAAGCTCGGAACCTGAAACCGGGTCCGCGGTGCCTCTTGGATGCCAAAGGGAGGGAAAGACTTTGCGAGGACTGTTAGGGATCAGCAACGCGATAGACGCGGTGCTTGGGACGATAGCAAGAGCATGCGCCTGGTTCCTGCCGGTGCTGGCGCTTGTTATCGTCTTCGACGTCATCACCAGAAAATTCGGCTTCCAGCTCAACATACTCGGGCTCGATCTCGGCTCGACGCGCCTGCAGGAGCTCGAGTGGCACCTTCACTCGATGATCTTCCTGACCTGGATTGGATACTGCTACGTCCGCAACGTGCACGTCCGCATTGACGTCGCGACGGGTGGGCTGTCGCAGCGTACCCAGGCCTGGCTGGAGCTGTTCGGATGCTTCGTCTTCGCCTTTCCCTACGTGCTTACGGCACTTCCCTACGCGCATGACTTCTTCATGACGTCCTTCTTGCAGAACGAGAGCTCGTCTGCCCCGAATGGCCTGCCGTGGCGGTGGATCCCGAAAGGCTTCCTCTACTTTGCGTTCATCTCGATTCTGCTGGCGACCATCTCGGTCTTCATCAGACGCTTCGTGTTCCTGTTCGGCTCACCGGACGTCGCCCGCGAGGCGATGCCTGAGCCCGCAAAAGCCGCGCATTAGGGGGATCGCAAATGATCGATTGGATCGGCGATCACCTCGCCATCATCATGTTCCTGGTGCTCACGTTCATTATGTTCGTGGGCTACCCGGTCGCGTTCGTTCTCGGCGCCATCGGCATCATCTTCGGCTACCTCGGCATCCTGTTTGGCGTGTTCAACATGGTGCAGTTCGCGAACCTGCTCCCCAGAGTTTACGGTGGAGCGGTCGAGAACCAGGTGTTGGTTGCCGTGCCGATGTTCATCTTCATGGGAACGGTGCTCGAACGAAGTGGCGTCGCGGAGGAGCTGCTGAAGTGCCTGCAGATCATTCTGCGGCGCGTGCCGGGCGGCCTTGCTCTGTCGGTGGTGTTGCTCGGCACCATCATGGCGGCGACGACCGGCATTGTCGGTGCGTCAGTTGTGATGCTGACGCTGATCGCACTGCCGGTGATGCTGGAGAAGGGCTACTCGAAGGAGCTCTCGTGCGGCTGTATCGCGGCGTCCGGCACGCTCGGCATTCTCATCCCGCCCTCGATCATGCTGGTGATCATGGGCGACCTGATGCAAATCTCGGTCGGCCTCTTGTTCGCGGCGGCCGTCATTCCCGGCCTCATCATGGCCGGCACGTACCTGATCTACATCATGATCCTCGCCTTCATGAAGCCGCACCTGGCCCCACCGCTCGGGGCGCATGAGGGACCGCAGAACCCGACCGAGCTGCTGAAGATGGTGGTCGTCACGTTCGCGCCGCCGGCGTTCCTGATCATCCTCGTTCTGGGCTCGATCTTCGGCGGATGGGCGACGCCGACGGAAGCTGGTGGCGTCGGCTGTGCGGGTGCGCTTCTGCTCGCCTGGAAGGCGGGGCGCCTCAACTTCACGTCCATGAAGGAGATGGTCGAGAACTCGGCCATGACGACCGGCCTCGTATTCTTCATCCTGTTCGGCGCGACGCTGTTCTCCTACGTGTTCCGCGCGCTTGGCGGCGACGACGTCGTGATCGAGGTCCTGAACCACTTCGGCATCGATACGGGTTGGGAAACGCTCATCTTCGTGATGGCGATGGCGTTCTTCATGGGCTTCTTCTTCGACTTCCTGGAGATCTGCCTTGTTCTCCTGCCGGTGTTCACGCCGATCCTCGCGAAGTCCACCTTCCCGGGCTTTATCGACGATCCGAAGCTGATCATCCTCTGGTTCGCGATGCTGCTGGCGGTCAATCTGCAGACCGCGTTCCTGACACCACCGTTCGGGTTCGCGCTCTTCTACATGAAGGGCACGGTTCCACCATCGATCACCATGATGAACATCTACAAGGGCATCATCCCGTTCATCCTGTTGCAGCTCTGTGCCCTCGCCGTCTGCATGTACTTTCCCGAGACGGTGTTCTGGCTGCCGCGACGGTGGGGCATGCTCGACTGATCGAGAGACCCCGTTCGTGTCCACACGTTCTTGCATGGCCGCCCGAAAGGCGGCCATGTCTCTATCTATCGCCTGACTGGATCGATACCCATGCGATGGCTCAGCCCGACTCCGACACTCCGTGAGGAGCGCCATTATGGCGCCCGGCTTATGCGCTGCTTCGCCGAGCGACCGGCTAGTGTGAATGCCATGCTGGGGGAGGCGGTCGAGCGCCGTCCCGATTTGGAGGCGCTGGTCTGCGGCACAACCCGGCTCACCTACAACGCGCTCGACCGTGAGGTCGGTCGACTTTCTGCCGGGCTCGCAGGTCTCGGCATCGTACGTGGTGATCGTGTCGCTCTTCTGCTCGCGAACTCGGCCGAGTTCGTGCTGGCTTTCCTCGCTGTGGTCCGGATCGGGGCCATCGTCGTGCCCTTGAATGTGCGCGAAGGCCCTCGCGAGCTCGCCTTCGTCCTTGCCGATTGCGGCGCCGCCGCTTTGCTTTACGACGACGTGCTCGCCGTCAGTCTGCCGCCACGCGCTGAAACTCCGTCGCTGGTTCACCGCCTGCCTTTGGCCGTGGCGGGGGCGGCCGATGCGTTGGCCCGACTCTATGGGGGCGCGGCTTTGCCAGCTTCTGCCGTTGGCGAGGAGGATGTCGCGGCCATCCTCTACACCTCGGGTACGACCGGGCGTCCGAAAGGCGCGATGCTGACCCACCTCGGCATCGTGCACGCGGCCATGATCTACGAGTTGGCGATGGGGCTGGGTCCCGCCGACCGTTCGGTGGTGAGCGTCCCCTTGAGCCACGTCACGGGGCTTACCGCCGGCATCGCCCTCATGCTGCGGGTCGCCGGTACGCTGATCGTCATGCCTGCCTTCAAGGCCGACGCCTTCCTCGCCCTCGCGGAAGCCGAGCGGATGACCCACACAGTCATGGTCCCGGCGATGTACAACCTGTGCCTGTTGAGCCCGGCTTTCGGGGACGCCGACCTTTCGGCCTGGCGCATCGGCGGCTATGGGGGCGCGCCGATGCCGGCTGCCACCATCGAGCGGCTCGGCGCGCGGCTGCCGGGGTTGCGTCTCTTCAACGCCTACGGCTCGACGGAAACGACCGGGCCCGTCGTGCTGATGCCGCCGGACGAGAGCCGGGCGCGGACGACCCAGGTCGGCTGCGCGGTGCCGAGCAGCGATGTTCTGGTCATGGACGATAGCGGCTGCGAGTTGCCTTCAGGGGAAGCAGGCGAGATCTGGCTCAAAGGCCCCAACGTCGTGCCGGGCTACTGGCGCAATCCGGAGGCGACGGCCGAAAGTTTCGTCGAGGGGTACTGGCGGTCAGGTGACATCGGCACGTGTGATGCCGACGGCTTCCTGACGCTTCTCGATCGCGCCAAGGATCTCGTCAACCGCGGTGGCTTCAAGATTTTCTCGGTCGAGGTCGAGAACGTTCTCGCGTCGCACGAGGACGTGGTGGAGGCCGCCGTCGTCGCACGCCCCTGTCCTGTTCTGGGGGAGCGTGTGCATGCCTTTGTCGTGGGACGGGATGGCTTCGAGGACGGCGATGCACTCCGCCGTCATGCCGCGCGTGGCCTCGCCGACTACAAGGTTCCCGAGACGATCACGTTCCTAGCGCAGCCCTTGCCGCGCAACGCTGGCGGCAAGGTTCTGAAGCGCGATTTGCGCCAGTTGATCGCCGGTTGACGTCGCGCCCGCATATGAGGCGCTGGGTCTCAGCGCTCGAGTAGTGGCATCGGGTCGACCGGCTTCGAGCCCTGGCGGAGCTCGAAATGCACCTGTGGCTGATCCACCGAGCCGGTCTTGCCGGCCTTGGCGATCTCCTGCCCGCGCTCGACGCTATCGCCGCGCCGGACCAGCAGGACGTCGTTGTGCGCATAGGCGGAAACCCAGTTGCCCTCGTGCCGGATCAGGACCAGCTTGCCGTAGCCCTTCAACTCGCTGCCGGCGTAGGCAACAGTACCGCCCTCGGTGGCAACGACGCTCGAGCCTTGCGGCACCAGAATGTTGATGCCGTCGTTGTGGGTGTTGTCCTGGCGCGGCCCGAACGCGGCGATGACGCGCCCTTTTGCAGGCCAACGGAACTTGCCTGGCAGCGCCGCCGATTGCGGCGTGGTCCGCTTGGCGATGGGGCTCGCGTCGTTGAGGACGGGGCTTTGCGGGGTGGCGACTGCAACGCGCTCAGCCGGCTCGCTCCCGATCGGCTCTGGGCGGTCCGAGTTGATGATCGTCGGCCGAGTGGCGGGACCGGGTGTCAGCTCCGCCTGCGCCCCGCGGGCCACAGCACGCGGAACCGGAGCGGGCTGGGTCGTTGCCGTCGACTGGTGCGGTGCGTCGCCGGCGGGGGCCGGCACCTTCAATTTCGTCCTGGCCCTGAGGCGTCCCGGATTGGTAATGCCGTTGACGGCCTGCAGATCGGCGACCGTGGTGCCGTAGCGCCTTGCGATGGCATAGAGGCTGTCGCGAGGGGTGATCGTATGCGTTCCCGTCCAGTCGTGCGGTGCGTTTGCGGCAGGCACGGGACGCGAGGCTGGCTCGCTGCGGGTTGGCGGCTCGAGTTCGAGCGATAGGCTCGCTTCGGGCCGGACGCGGCGTGGGTGCTGCCGCGACCGCCTCGCGGCGTCGGCCCGGGGATTGCCGCCGCGACGACTGCGGAAGCAACAGCTTCTGGCCAGGGCGGATCATCGGACCTTGCAGCCCGTTCGTGCTCATCAGCTCGGAGATCGAGACTCGGTGCCGCTTGGCGATGCCGTAAAGGGTGTCGCCCGCGACGACCTCGACGGTCCTGTCATCATTGTAGAACGCTCGTTCGGGCGCAGCGACTGAGCGCCTGTCCGGTTGCGAGCGGGGCGATCGTCCGGACGCCTCGATGGGGAAGCGCGACGCGGGCTCGCGTGAAACGGGCTCCGGGAGCCCGGCCTGCCGAACGGGTGCAACGGAAGGCGCGGGGGCCTGATAGGGAGCCGGGTTATAGCTGTAGGGGGTCGTGGGAGGAGTGGCCTCGACCGGGCCGCCGGCATAGCTACGGCGGACTGGCTCGGCAGGAATCGGAGCACGCCGCTGAGGCGTATCCGGTGCCAAGCCGACGCTTGCCATGTCGATGCGCGCAAGATCTGCGCTGCATCCGGACACGACTGTCATGCATAGAAGGCTGGCTGCTACGAGGCTCAAACGAGCCGGTAATGTGCGGTCCGACGCATTAACTTTTGAACTCGACATGTGCATACCTCATACCCACGGCGAGTTAACCCTCTTTGGGTTAATGAGCCCTTAATATGCCAGCGAGCGACCGGGCTCGACGCCTTGCAAGTATCGGCTGCATCAGCAGGCACGGATGGAACTGTCTCCGTGTCGCCCGCGCCAGCTCGCAACCTGACTCGGCAGACTATGGAATAGCTTGAGATTATGGGGGCACGAGGGCCGGTTTCCGGCGGTCCTGCGGCATCTGGATGAATGCAGCATGACTGGGAAATGCAACTGGAATGCTCGCGAAACTAGTGTAGCGCATCTGACTTTTGGTACCCGCGCTCGACTGGGCTCGTCACCAAACGTCAGGTGCAAAAGCTACATTAGAATCGCGATGTTGCTAGTGTTTCGCTGGCGCCGACATTTGCTCTCGACCGAGCCGTGACGGGAAGCAAATGTCGGCTCCGGAACACTAGGTCGCGAGGCGCTCTGTCAGGCGCGTGTGCATGGCCCGATCGGTCAGGTTCATCGAAAGCGGTGTTACCGAGATCCAGCCATTGTAGACGGCCCAGATATCAGTGCCGCGCTCCGGGTTCGAGCGGCGCATGGCGTAGCCGAGCCAATAGTAGGGATTGCCCCACGTATCATGGCGCTCCTCGACGCCGAGGTTCTGCTGGTCGCGCCGGCCCTGGGTCGTGACCATCACGCCTTCGATCTCGTCGGGCTTGCGGTCGGGGAAATTGACGTTCATCAGCACGAGCGGCGGCCAGGGCTCGGCGAGCAGTTGGCGGATCAGCGCGGGCGCCTTCGCAATGGGCGTCTCCCAGTGCGGATGGTCGCCGGCGGCGTAGCTGTAGGCCATCGAGAGCGCGATCGAGGGGATGCCGAGCTGTGTGCCCTCCAGCGCACCGGCGATGGTGCCCGAGTAGGTGACGTCCTCGGCGATATTGGCGCCGCGATTGATGCCCGAGAGGACCAGGTCCGGCCGGCGGCTCTTGAGGACGTGCCGCGCACCCATGATGACGCTGTCCGTCGGTGTGCCGCGAACGGCATAGACCCGCTCGGCGATCTGGCGCATGCGTAGCGGCTCGTTGAGGGAGAGCGAGTGGCCCGCACCCGATTGGTTCGTCTCGGGCGCCGACACCCAGACCTCACCGTCTGGACCAGCCAGCTCCTCGGCAATCTGGCGCAGCGCGTGAAGGCCCGGCGCGTCGATGCCGTCGTCGTTGGTCACGAGAATGCGCATGGCTCGGCTCCCTTGAGGCTGGCGTCTGGGCCCGAGGCCCGCGATTTGTTGCGCCTTTGTCGCCCGGATGCCAGCCGGATGCTACAGCGGCATGGCAGCGGGGTCAGGCTTTCGCGATCCGGTCGCGGCCGCTCATGTAGGGGCGCAGCGGCTCCGGAATGACTATCGAGCCGTCCTCCTGCTGGTAGTTCTCCATGACGGCGATCAGCGCGCGGCCGACGGCGAGGCCCGAGCCATTCAGCGTATGCACGTAACGGACATCCTTTGCCCCGCTCGGCCGGTAGCGCGCACTCATGCGCCGGGCCTGGAAGTCGCCGCACACCGAGCAGGAGGAAATCTCGCGGTAGGCGTCCTGTCCGGGCAGCCAGACCTCGATGTCGTAGGTCTTCTGCGAGGCAAAGCCCATGTCGCCGGCGCACAACAGCATCGTGCGATAGGGCAGCCCCAGGCGCTGCAGGATCGTCTCGGCACACTGGGTCATGCGCTCGTGCTCGGCGAGCGAGGCCTCGGGCGTGGTGATCGACACCAGCTCGACCTTGAGGAACTGGTGCTGGCGGATCATGCCGCGCGTATCACGGCCGGCCGAGCCCGCCTCGGAGCGGAAGCAGGGGGTCCCCGCCGTGAACCGCATCGGCAGCGCGTCCTCGTCGAGGATCGATTCGCGCACGAGATTGGTGAGGGAGACCTCGGCGGTGGGGATGAGCCAGAAATCGTTATCGGTGCGAAACAAATCCTCCGCGAACTTCGGCAGGTTCGCAGTCCCATAGGCCGCGTGGTCGCGCACCAGCAGCGGCGGGTTGACCTCGGTGTAGCCGAACTCCTCGGTATGCGCGTCGAGCATGAACTGGGCGAGTGCCCGCTCGAGACGCGCCAGTGCTCCCTTCAGATAGACGAAGCGTGCGCCCGACACCTTGGCGGCGGTCTCGAAGTCCATCAGGCCCAGCGCCTCGCCGAGCTCGAAGTGCTGCTTCGGCTTGAAGTTGAGCATGGCCGGGCCACCCCAACGGCGGACCTCGACATTGCCGGCCTCGTCGCGGCCGTCCGGCACCTCGGCCAGCGGCGCGTTCGGGATGACGGCGAGCAGCTTCTCGATCCTCTCCGTCAGCTCACGCTCGCGCGCCTCGCCGGTCGCCAGCAGATCCTTGAGGCTCGCCACCTCGGCCATCAACGCCTCGGCCTTGGCGTCGTCCTTGGCCTTTTTGGCAGCCCCGATCTCTTTCGATGCCGCGTTGCGGCGGGCCTGAGCGTCCTGCAGCTTGGTGACGTGTGCGCGGCGCTCCTCGTCGATTTTCAGGATCGCGGCCGACGAGAACTGTCCTTCGCCCTCACCAAAAATGCCCCGGCGCTTCAGGCCTTCGTCGAAGGCTTGCGGGTCGTCGCGAATGGCCTTGATGTCGAACACGGGCGTACCCCTTCTGCTCGTCGTCCGCGCGCAGCGGAGACCGAAGCCAAGACGCGCCAGTGCGGGATTATCCGTCTACGCGTCTGGGTCCCTCTTGGCGGGGACGAGGGGTGGTCTAGTACGAGGTTTCAGCCCCGTCCAGGGGCCTATCGTGCAGGTCTGTTACTCCGAATCTTCGGGCGTCACCTGATTGTTCCTGGCCATACGATCGACAATCCAGATCGAGGCCTCGTAGAGAAGGATGGTCGGTCCCATCATGGCCAGCATCGAGAACGGATCGGGCGGAGACAGCACGGCGGCTGCACCCGTAATGCCCACAATGGCATAGCGGCGGAAACTGCGCAGCGAATCTCCCGTAACCACGCCGGCCCGCGCCAGGAGCGTGACGATCACCGGCAATTGGAAGCAGATGCCAAAGCCGAAGATCAGCGTCATGATCAGCGACAGGTACTCCGACACCTTCGGCAGCAGCTCGATCGCGGCCTTGCCGTCGCCGGCGGCCTGCGGCGTGATATCGAGCGAGAACGAGATCAGCATCGGCATCACGAGGAAGTAGACCACCAGCGTGCCGAGGAAAAACAGGATCGGTGTCGCAACAAGATAGGGCACAAAGGCCTGCTTCTCGTTCTTGTAGAGCCCAGGCGCAACGAACTTGTAGACTTGGCTCGCAACGATCGGAAACGACAGGAAGGCGGCACCGAACATCGCCAGCCGGATATTCGTATAGAGCTGCTCGAGGAAGTGGGTCGCGATCAGCTTCGCCTTCTCCTCGCCGACCACGCGCACATACGGCCAGACCAACACATTGTAGATCGGCTTGGCGAAGAAGAAGCAGGCGACGAACATTCCGAAGAATGCGAACAGCGACGTGATCAGCCGCTGACGGAGCTCCGTCAGATGCTCGATCAGCGGCATCCGCGACTGATCGATCTCTTCCTGGCCGTCGTTGGAAGGCTCTGGCGGTGTCGAGGATGCGGGGGCGGCGGGGGTAATATCCTGCATGACCTCAGGCTCCGCTGCGTGCGGTATCGGCCTCGGCCACCGGTTTTGGCTCTGCGGCAGGTGGCGCGGATGGAGCCTCGGGTGCGGGCTCACTCGCTGGCAAGGCCGGGCTTTCGGGGCTTGCGTCCAGCGCTGCGGGGGGCGTGTCCGAGCCTGTCGCGTCGCCCAGGGCGTCGCGTGGTTTGTCGGTCTGGGAGAGCGAGTTGTTCACATCGCGGGTGACGTCGCCCAACTGTGTCTCGACCGACTGGGTGGCATCCCGGAGCGTGTCTTGCGTGTCGCGCCCGAGCGTCTCGACCTCCTTCTTGAGGTCGGCCAGCTCGGTGTCACGCATCGCATCCTCGAACTGGGTGCGGAACTCGTTGGCCTGCCGGCGGATCATGCCCATGTAGCGTCCGAGCGTGCGCAACAGTGCCGGCAGGTCTTTTGGACCGACGACGATCAGGGCGACGACCGCGAGAATCAGCAGCTTTGACGACGTAAGGTCGAACATCGTGTCCGGTTTCTGCTGCCCGGGGCAACTGCGCAGGGCTCGTTAGGCGTCGGCCGGAGGTCCGGCTCCCGAGCCCGGGAGCAGGACACTTGGCGATCGGGGATCGGCGTCGCTTCAGCCGACCTTGCTGCCGGTCCCTGTCGGGTGCGTATCCTGGGTCTTCGTGGCCTCGATCGTGCGAGGATGCTCGGCCGGCTTGTTGGCCTCCTCGGCGTCGTCCTGCAGGCCCTTCTTGAAGCTTTTGATACCCTTGGCGAAATCGCCCATGACAGCCGAAATCTTGCCGCCGCCCCCAAAGAACAGAAGCGCAACGGCGAGGAAGATCAGCCAGTGCCAGACGCTCAAGCTGCCCATGTCTTCGGGTACTCCATCTCAGGCGTAGCTACGCCCACTTTATGATCGGAAGCACTATCGCAGACACGAACCCAGGCCGCAAGTTAAGGAGCGGTAATGGTTTCGTCTGGACCCAGAGCATCCAGGCCGCCGGCGTCGTGTGCTACGACGATGTGGCCGGCTCGCCGTCGGCTTCGTCCGCGGGAAATACCAGGACGCGCGCCGGATCGATCCGGACCGCGACCTCGGTCTGCCGCGCCGGCAGCTCGCTCTCTCGTACACGGGCCCGGAGGTGCCCCTCGAAGCCCTGCACGGCGAGATCGATCAGCACGGCATCACCGAGCGGCTTGACCCTGACGATGCGCGCCGGCAGTCCCTGGCCGATCTCCGTCAGCTCGATCGCACGCTGGCGCAAGCAGAGCACGGCGCGCTCGCCCTCGGCGATCTCGGGGACCCAGAATGTGCCAACGGGCGTGCGCAGGGCGCCGCCCTCCACCGTCCAGGGGATCTCGTTAATCTCCGAGAACAGACGGGCAACGAACAGGTCGTTGGGGTTGCGATGCAAGTCCCGCGCGCGCCCGACCTGCACCAGACGACCGCGCCGCATCACCGCAATCCGGTCGGCGAGCCGCATGGCCTCCTCGGGATGGTGGGTGACGATGATCGACGTTGCCCGGGTCTCGCGCAGGATCGCGGTGGTCTCCTCCTGCAGGCGCTCGCGAAGGTGCACGTCGAGCCCTGAGAAGGGCTCGTCCATCAGCATCACGGCGGGACGCGGCACGATCGCCCGGGCCAGCGCCACGCGCTGTTGCTCGCCTCCAGAGAGCATGTGCGGGTACTTGTCCGCATGCCGGAGCATACCGACGCGCGACAGCACCGCACGGGCCTCTCTTCCGGCTTCCTCGCGAGCCAGGCCCTTCAGCCCGAACGCGACGTTGTCGAGAATGGTCAGGTGCGGGAACAGCGCGAAGTCCTGGAACATGAGCCCGACGTGCCGCTTCTCCGGCGGCACGAAGCGATTTGGCCCGGCGACCTCGCGCCCGCTGATCAGCACGCGGCCCGCCGACGGCTTCTCGATGCCAGACGCGATCCGCAGCAACGTCGTCTTGCCGCATCCCGAAGGTCCGAGGAGGCAGACGATCTCGCCCGGCTCGATGTCGAGAGAGACGCCGGCGAGCGCCAGCACCTCGCCATACCGCCGCTCGACGCCCTCGAAAGTCAAACTTGCGGCGAACGCGGCGCCGGCGCGGGCCGGCTTGGGCGGCGGCTCCTCGGCTGCCGCTGCGGGCGTCCTTCGGCCGAGAAGGTCAGTCAGTTTCAATGGATGCTCCGCGTCGTCGGCCGGGGCCGGCATGGGTCACGGGACACTATGTGACCGGCCTCGTCTCGGCAATGCGGCCGCGGAGGCGGACGCAGCCGAGGTTGCTGGGCGCGCCTGCTTCACCCTACTGTCGGGCGAGCCTCGAGCCAGAGGTCCATTTCCGAGAAGGAGCCAAGCATGTCCGTTTCCCCCGACATCGTCGCCGAGCTGGCGCCGACCGGTGTTTTGCGCGCCGGAATCAACATGTCGAACTTCCTGCTGGTGACGGGTAAGACCGCATTGGGCGACCCCGTGGGCGTCTCGCCGGACATGGCGGCCGAGGTCGCCCGGCGCCTCGGCGTGCCGCTGAAGCTCGTCCCCTACAAGTCGCCCGGTGAGCTTGGGGACGACGCGGAAAAGAACGTCTGGGACATCGGCAATATCGGCGCCGAGCCGCAGCGCGCCAAGACGATCGCGTTCACGGCGGCCTATTGCGAGATCGAGTCGACCTATCTCGTCCCCGCCGGCTCGCCCATCCAATCGATGGCCGACGTCGACAAGCCCGGCGTCCGCATCTCAGTCACGGGTCGTTCGGCCTACGGTCTCTGGCTCGAGAACAACATCAAGCAGGCGACCCTCGTGCGCACCGACACCCTCGATGCCTCGTTCGAGAAGTTCGTCTCCGAGAAGCTCGAGGTGTTGGCTGGTCTGCGCCCCCGCCTTATCGACGACGTCAAGAAGCTGCCGGGAGCGCGCATCCTCGACGGCAAGTTCTCGGCTGTGCAGCAGGCCATCGGCACGCCGAAGAAGAACGTGAAGGCGGCGCCCTGGCTCGCGGCCTTCGTCGAGGAGGCGAAGCGTACGGGGCTCGTGCAGAGCTTCATCGACAAGCACGGCGCCAAAGGCCTGTCGGTCGCTCCCCTGGCCTGACGCCCTTTCACCGTCCGGCCCTTTGGTGCCGGACGGTTCCCCGTCCCGCTCGCAGCTTGTCGCGATACTCCGATATTCCCGGGCATCGTTTCTCTATCGCGTAAGAATGAACTCGAACGACGCGATTGACAGAGGGCATTAATTCCGGCAAATAGCCAGCGTCGGTGGAATTGCCGGCTGTTCTATCGATCACCCTCCTGAACGGATAACCCGAGGCCCCCGATGCGGTTCGCATCACATAACGCCCACGCGCCCTGCGCCGCCTCTGCCTAGTCTTACCGACCGAGCATGACGGGCTTCGCAGCGTCTTGCGTTGATGGCGAAGGGCTGCGCACGGTCTGATCTGAATAGGGACTTATGCGTCCCGAGCGGCTTTTGAACCTCCGCCGAGGACGTTCTCTCCATTGGTCTGGCCGATCGGGGGCGCCAGCTGTGCGTCGATCTCGTTGCGATGCTCGTGAGCTGTTGGTACTCAGGCTCTGCCTGTTCGGCGCTGCGTTGAAATGCGAGCACTTTCTCATGCCGCCGCGCAAATCAGAAATTGTGGAGATCTGCTCGATATAATCAGCTCGATTTCTGCGATAGGCGAAGGCATGCCGATAATCTTCGAGATCAGGAAAGGAGGCCGGTATGCAGGCGACCGAATATCCCGCTCTATTGCTCAATGCCGATTTTCGGCCAATGAGCCTGTTTCCGTTATCGCTCGTCTCCTGGCAGGAGGCAGTGGGCGAGGTCGTCCGCGACCGGGTTGCCGTCGTCGCCGAGTATGACAGGGTGGTGCGCAGCCCCTCGCGGGTGGTGCGTCTGCCGTCGGTGGTGGCGCTCAGGCGCTATCGCCGGCACCGGCAGCAGGTGGCGTTCACCCGGTACCACGTGTTTCTGCGCGACGGCTTCACCTGCCAGTACTGCCTGGCGGTGTTGCCGCCTGCGCGCCTGACGTTCGACCACGTGTTGCCACGGTCGCTCGGCGGCGGGACGTGCTGGGAAAACGTCGTAACGGCGTGCGGATCATGCAATGGCCGGAAGGGCGCGTCGCTGGTCATGAAACCGGCGACGCCGCCGAAGGTGCCGACGGCGCGCGATCTGATGCGGGCGCGGCGAGCGCGTCCTGCCCAGCATCTGCACCAGACCTGGCTCGACTATCTCTACTGGGATGCCGAGCTTGAAGCCTGATCTCCCTCCCTGCTCCGTGGCCGTCCCGCGACGGTCGCGAGGCGGGGAGGGGAGTGTGCCCTCTGGCCTGGCTCGATGAAGCGCTGCCCCGTCATCCGGCTGTAACCCGGAGGGCTAAGAAACCGACGGGCGGATGCCGAGGGGTTCGACTCCCTGGCGCTTCACCATTTTTTCTGCCGCGGCATTGGGCCCGGCATGACAGTGCGTAAGGGAGGCTGGTCGTCCCCGCCTGCCTTGGACGCAGGAGACCGGTGGTTCAAATCCATCCGCACTGACCATCATCGTCCGGTTGAGCCAGATCCAGGCGATTCTGCGGCAGTTCCCGGTGTGGGCGATGAACACTTTTCTACTTGCGACGTTGGGTAGCGTCGTCCGCGCCCTACTCGCGCCGGCGTCGCATCCGAGACTGAGTCGCGTCGATGCCTCGCATGCGGCGATGGGGGCTCTCCGAATGCTGCGCAAAGTTGTGTCACTGATGGTTCTGGCCGTGATCGGGCTCGGCGCCTATGGCGTGGCGCCCATGATCGCTGCTTGGCAGATCCGCGAAGCCGTTGTCTCCGGCGATACGGGCCGTCTCCGCGACAAGGTGGATTGGCCAGCGGTTCGCCAGTCGCTCAAGTCGTCTCTTGGCGAGACCCGGATTGCGTTAACCGAGCTTTCAGATGCCGCCGGGCTGCCGCGGCCCAGTCTCTGGCAACGAATGAAGGCTGCCGCATTGCCGTATCTGGCCGATCCGTTGATCGACCGCTACGTGTCAGCCGAGGGAGCACCCAAACTCTACGCTTGGCGCCAGACGTGGAAGCAGCGCGTTGCGGCTGCGCGGGGGGCAGCCCAGGCGTCGGCCAAACTCGTGGCCGCGGCCGTCACGCCAGCGCCGCAGTCATGGCATGTGCGGCTCCTGCAGGACACGCCGGCCGCGCGCATTGCGGCGCTCATGCAACGTGTCGAGCGATGGTCTTTTGTTTCGCCGACCCGCATCGAGATCGAGGTCGCAGATCGTATCGTCAGCGGGCGCACTTGGCATGCGGTGATGGAGATGCAGCGCCTGTCTTGGAGGCTCACCGGTATGAAGGTCGTCAATGTGCCAGCAACTCGACCGTTCGGGCGGGCAGTGCGAGCCGCGGCTGCTCGCCATTGAGGGCGTTCGACTCGACCATCTTTAGCTAAAACTCGACGGTTTTCGAGGACGTGATCTTAAAACCCCTCCGGCATTGTCGCCACCTGAAGGCCCCGACTGGGTTGCGTTGGGCGAGGGAGGGTGTGCCATGGCAAATTTGAATGGGACGGATGCGAGAGAGCGCATCAACGGAACGACCGAAGACGACGTGATCTATATGCACGGCGGCAACGACACCGTTTATGCCAGCACCGGCAATGACCTCGTTTACGGCGGCGACGGCTGGGACGTCCTCGTCGGAGAGTACGGCAACGACACGCTTTATGGCGGCGAAGGCAACGACACTTTCTACGGCGGCGGCATCCACGACCTCATCTTCGGTGAGGCTGGCAACGACGGCATGATGGGCGACAGCGGCGATGACACGCTGGTCGGCGGCATGGGCAACGACACCGCGTTCGGCAGCATCGGCAACGACACATTCGTCCATGCCATCGGTGAAGGCACCGACACGATGCACGGTGAGGCCGGCAATGACACTCTCGAGCTGCACCTTACGTCCGCGCAACTCACCCCCGAGGTCCGCGCCGATCTTCAAGCTCTGAAAGATTTTATGGTCGCCGAGCAGTCGGCGGCCGGGAGCACCACCGCGCTCAACGCCCAGGCGAAAGGCAACGCGCTGACGCTGAGCTCGGTCGGCGTGGTGATGGACACGATCGAGAACGTCCGCGTCATCCTCGACGGCAACGAGGTTCCCCTCGACAGCCTCTTAAACCAGGCACCTGAGGTCGCGGCGATCGTCGAGGCCACCGTGGCCGAGGACGTCGCCTACAACGGCGTCGTCGAGGCGACCGACGTCGACGGCGACACGCTTTCATTCTCTGTCGTGAGTGCGCCGGAGCATGGCACGCTGACGCTCGACGAGGCCACCGGCGCTTACACCTATACGCCAGCCGCGAACTGGTCGGGCGTGGCTGTCTTCCGCGTCGCCGTCGACGACGGAAACGGCCACATCGTCGAGCAGGAGGTTCAGCTCAACGTCGAGGCCGTCGCAGACGCGCCTGAGTTGACGGTGATTTCCCCGGTTGTCGCCACGCCGACGCAGGAGGTTATCGGTAATGGCTCCGACAATGTTCTTGAGGGTGGCGCCGGCGCAGACCTGATCGACGGCGGCAACGGCAACGATCTGCTTCTGGGCAACGGCGCGTCTCAGGTCGAGGTGCCACTCGACATCGCTGCAGCCCTCGGCGATCTCGACGGCTCGGAAGCTCTTGCCATCACCTTATCTGACCTTCCTGCGGGGGCGGTTCTGTCTGCGGGTGTCGACAACGGCGACGGCACCTGGACACTCACTCCGGACATGCTGCCGGGTCTGGTCATGACGGCGACGGTCAATGCCGGGTTCTCGCTGACCGTGACGGCCACCTCGTCGGAGGCCAACGGCTCGACCGCGACCACCTCTGGCTCCATCGAGGTCGTGCTCGCGGACGACGCCAACACCATCGTCGGCGGTAGCGGTAACGATCAGATCGTAGGCGGTGCGGGCTCCGACGTCATCTACGGCGGGGGCAAGTCCATCGCTCCGAAGGACACCGCGGGCGTCGAGGTCTTTCGCACCTTCGCGGCGGTCGAGACCAGCGGCAAGCCCGAGAAGCCGGCAAAGCCCGACAAGGCCGACGACGACGTGGTTCACGCCGGCGACGGAGACGACACCATCTTCGGCAATGCCGGCAACGACGAGTTGCACGGCGAGACCGGTAACGATGTGATCTCCGGCGGGAAGGACAACGACACGCTCTACGGCGGTGAGGGCGACGACGATCTCAACGGCAACAGTGGCAACGACGTCATCTATGACGGCGCTGGCAACGACATCGTCAATGGCTCGTCTGGCGATGACGTCGTCGTCGCCGGCCAGGGCGACGACGCCTACAAGGGCGGCTCCGGCTTCGACACCCTCGACTTCTCGGAAGCCTCTGGCTCCATGATGATCGATGTATCCAAGAAGTCGGCTATCGGCATGGGCACGGATACGTTCTCGGGCTTCGAGAGCTACGTCGGATCTTCCTTCGCGGATACGTTCAAGGGCTCGAGCAAGGCCGATATGTTGGACGGTGGCGCCGGCAGCGACGTGCTGCGCGGCATGGCGGGCGCGGATACGCTGACGGGCGGTCAAGGCAACGACACCTTCCAGTGGCTCGCCAAGGACATCGTCTCTGGCGGCCGGCATCTCGGGGTCGACGTGGTCACCGACTTCACCGAAGGGGACGTGCTCGATCTCCACGACATTCTGAAGAAGTTCAAAGGGGACGCCGAGGACCACGTCCGCGTGACGGAAGGCAAGCACGGCTCGATGGTGTCCGTCGATATTGGCGGCACCTTCCACGACGTGGCGTTGCTCGAGGGCGTGTACGATACGACCGCGGCCGACCTGCTGGCCTCGGGCGCGATCCTTGCCTGATCATTGGCGGGCGGGCGGCATGCGTCGGGTATGTTGCCCTTCGCCGGCCAGAGGCGGCGCGCATCGCGACCGACAGCCTAAAGCCTCGCCCGCTCGATCAACGGGATGCGGTCTCGGTCCCCACGAGGCCCGCCTCGAGGACGCGCTCGAGCTCGGCGGGACCCGCCGCCTCCGCTAGGCGCTCCGGTACGATCCACATCGTGTAGTCGGGGCCCTGGAGGGACGTGCAGGCGAGACGGCCGTCCGACAGTTGGCAGTCCGATGGCTCGAGTACGACCAGTGGCTGGCGCCGGTCGTGACGCAGAAAGCGCATGTCGATGGGCTGTACCGCAGCCGGGTAGGCGATCAGATCGACGGACCGGAAGACGCAGCCCAGTGAGTTGCGGCAGGCGCCGGCGCGTTCGCCGAGCGTGCGTCCGGCACCCAGGGCACGGCGCCGCGGCAGGAATTCGGCCGGGGCATCGGCGCCAGCTCCGACGTAGCATCCGCGCTCGCCGCAAAGCAGCGGATCGGCTGTCTTGTTATGGCGGCGGATGCCGCGGTTGCCGGGCTCCATTGTCATGAGAACCGTGACGCGCGTTTCGCTGCGCCAACGATCGCCGGTCTCCGGCTCAGGGCCCGGCCGGGCCGGCCAGGAGGGCTGCTGCAACCGATCCGTTGGCTCTGCGGTGCCAGGGCTGCGCACCGCGTGGATGTCGCCCTCAGCATCGGCCGATGGCGTGGCTCGGGCGACCGGGTCGTGGCTCGATGCGGGGGAGTGCCGGCCACGTTCCTCGCGGGCGGCCCGTGCTTGACGAAGTGCCTCGTCAATGCGCGCCGCCTCGGCCTCTCGCTCGGCTTCCATCTGGGCCAACTCGGCCTCGCGGGCCTTGCGCTCGTCCTCGGCTCTGCGGGCTTCCTCGGCGGCGCGAGCCGCTGCCGCGGCTTGTCTGCGCTCCTCGGCGATCCGGCGCTCGTCGTCCTCCCGGCGCTTTGTGTCAGATACACTGGGTGGCTCGGTCGGCGAAGAGCCGCGCGCGTCCTGGTGGGATTGGAGCCTCGACTCGGCCTCGGCTCGCGCGCGCTCGAGCATGTCGAGTTCCTCGAGCATGCGCTGCTCCTCGGCGGCGGGCGGCCGCGTGGCGGGCTCCACCGTGTGGGTCCGCCCCGCTGGCGTCGACGGCCTGCCGTCCTCGGCAAATCGCTCCGCGAGCAATCGGCCAATTGCGTCGCTGCTCTCGGCGACTGCCGGCCCCGCGATGCCCATGACCGTCACCACGGCTGCCGCAATTTGCAGGCAAGAGCGTCGCGCCGAGACACGCATGAGCCGGCCTCCTCTTTCGCGCGCCGGCCATCGAGCAGGCGCTTCATCCATCGATGACGAAAGTAGTTCAGAACTTAGGCAGCAAAGCGGTCTAACGCTGAACGAGTGATAAATTGTTTCTAGCCGCGCATCGAGCGGACGATTGCCGTGATGCCTTCGCGGTAGGTCGGGTAGGCGAGCGTTGCGCCCAGGGCTGACGTCATTCGGCGGTTCGAGACACGCTTGGATTGTGCGTAGAAGCTGGTTGCCATCGACGACAACTGCGCATCCTCGAACGGCACGAGCGGCGGCACCGGCAATCCGAGCAGCCCTGCCGCGTAAGCCACGACCTCCTCGGCGGGGGCCGGCTCGTCGTCGACCAGATTATAAATCGTGTATTCCGAGGGCCGCGCCATCGCCGCCTGGAGTGCTGACGCGATGTCGTCGACATGGATGCGGTTGAACACCTGGCCTGGCTTGGCGATCCGGCGTGCCCTGCCTGCCAGCAACTGATCGACGACGCTGCGTCCGGGCCCGTAAATGCCGGGCAACCTGAAGATCTCCACGCGCTTGCCGTGCTGAGCCCCGAAAGCCAACCAGGCCGCTTCCGCATCGAGCCGCCGCTGTCCGCGCGCACCCGGATCGCGAGGCGGTGTCGTCTCGTCGACCCAACCGCCGCCATGATCGCCGTAGACGCCGACCGTCGAGAGATACCCGATCCATTCGAGGCGCGCCGACCGCGCCAGCGCGGAGCCGAGACGAGCGAGGATCGGGTCGCCGGTTGCGTCGGGCGCGGCGGACAGCAGCACGTGGCTCGCCTCGCCGATCGTCGCGACCAGTTCCGGTGACGGCTCCTCGCCCGCGAAGTGAATGCCGCGCCAACCTGCGGCAACGATCGTCTCCGCGCGTTCGGGGGAACGTGCCGTACCGCTTATCGTGGCGCCTTGCGCCGATACGCGGCGGGCAAGGGCGCGGGCCGTGTAGCCTAGCCCCAGGCAGAGCAGATGGGCGCCGTCGAGAGCTGTGCCGTCATCTGTCGCCGTCATGCCTCGATCTCCGCCATCCATTCTGCGCGAACCGTCGCGTCCGTCTCGTGAGCCAAGTGCTCGTTCGACAATGCCCTGACCCGGTCGCGACCTCCGAGGCGGCCGATGGCCCACACCGCGGCCCCCCGAACCAGCGCCGACGTGTCGTCGAGTCGCCGCTCTACGTGGGGCACAAGCTGGGGAGCGCGCGAATTTCCTGCTGCTATGACGACGTTGCGGACGAAGCGGTCGCGTCCGGTGCGCTTGATCGGTGAGCCAGCAAAGCGGTGGCGAAACGCCGGATCATCCAGGTCCATCAGCTCGGCGAGTGGCGGCGCCTGCGTCGCGTCGGTCGCCGCGAGGCGAGCCTCACGCGCCGTGCTTGCGAACTTGTTCCACGGACAGACGGCGAGGCAATCGTCGCAGCCATAGATGCGGTTGCCCATAAGGGGCCTCAGCTCACGCGGGATCGGGCCTTTGTGCTCGATCGTCAGATAGGAGATGCACCTGCGCGCGTCGAGCTGATAAGGCGCGGGGAATGCCTGCGTCGGGCAGATGTCGAGGCAGAGTTGGCAGGAGCCGCAGTGGTCGTCCTCCGCCCTATCCGACACCAACTCGGCGGTCGTCAGAATGAGGCCGAGAAAGAGCCACGACCCTGCCTGCCGCGAGACGAGGTTCGTGTGCCGGCCCTGCCAGCCGAGCCCAGCCAGTGCCGCCAGCGGCTTCTCCATGAGCGGGGCGGTGTCGACGAAGACCTTCACGTCTGCCCCAGCCGCTGCACGCGATAGAACGCCCGCGACCTGCTTCAGCTTGCCCTTGACCACGTCGTGATAGTCGCGCCCGCGGGCGTAGACGGAGATCGCCCCTTGCGTCCGCCGCTCCAGCACCGCCAGCGGATCGGTTTCCGGTCCATAGTTGAAGCCCAGGGCCACGGCCGAGCGTGCCTCGGGCCATAGCGCCTGCGGATGGCGCCGGCGCTCGGCCTGCGCCATCATCCAATCCATGTCACCGTGGCGCCCTTCCGTCAGGAAGCGATCCAGGCGATCTCCCGGAGTCGGGCCGAAATCCGCCAGCCGGGCGAGCCCGACGACATCGAATCCCAACTCGGCCGCGGCACGCCGCACCGCTGCCTCAGGACTGACTTTCACCCGCATCTCAGAAATCGAGGTTGTCGTAGTGGAGGGGCGGCACGATCCCGGAGATGCGGTCCACCAGCAGCGGTCGGAACGATGGCCGCGATTTCAGGCGAACGTACCAGGCCTGCGCCGCGGGGTATTCCTGCCATGGCACCTCGTCCAGGTAGTCGAGGCATGAGAGCTGCCCCGCGGCGGCCATATCCGCGAAGCTGAGCTCGTCTCCCGCGAGCCATCTCCGCTGGTCGGCCAGATAGCTGATGTAGCTGAGATGATAGCGCAAGTTGGAGCGTAGCGCGCGCAACAGCTGCGCATCGGGTTGTTGGCGCGACAATTCCGGTCTGAGGCGGCCCTCGATCTTCTCGCGCAACATCTCACGGCTGACCTCGTTGGCGAGCTTGCCGTGGAACCAGTCGACCAGACGGCGCACCTCGGCGCGATCCTCGTCGGAGCCCGGGAACGGATCACGCGCGCGATCGTCCGGCGGGGCTCTGCGGACCAGCTCGCCGAGGTATTCAGAGATTGCGTAGGCCCCCGCCACGACCAGCCCGTCGTCGAGCTCCAGTACGGGCAGGGACCCGGAGGGGTTGAGGGCCAGGAACGCGGGGCGCCATTGCCACGGCAGCTCCTCGGTCAATGTCGCAAGGACGTCGAGCTCACCCAGCAGCAGCCGGATCGAGCGTGACGTCGGACAGAGCTTGAAGTGCGTGAGCCGGGGCATGGCGTCGGGCTGCTAGCGGTTTGAAGGTGTCTGCGCTTGGCTGGGTGGCCGCCGTTCGCGTCGAATCTGGGGCGCCGCACGCATTTCTCGACGTTTAGCACGTGGTTCCCGCCAGGCCATGCGCCAAGCGAGGCGGCCAAGCCACACTCGGTGCCGTCCGGTGGCGAGATGCCGGCCCCGGACATTCCGTCCCGTCGCTGCGCTCCCGAATTCTGCTAATCCGACGCAAAGTGATTCCGGTCGCCGGCCTCCACCAGGAGCACCGGCTCAGCGAGGCCCCATGCAGACTTGGCAGTCCATCCTGCTCGGCGTGATCGAAGGTCTCACCGAGTTCATCCCTGTCTCTTCGACCGGGCATCTGCTGCTGACGGAGCACTTCCTCGGCGTGAAGCCCGAAAAGCGGGTCTTCGAGATCCTGATCCAGCTCGGCGCCGTCCTGGCGCTTTTGACGGTCTACTCGGCCCGCCTCTGGCGCCTCCTGATCGACCTGCCCCGCGAGCCCGGCGCGCGACAATTCGTGATCGCCATCGTGGTCGCCTTTTTGCCCGCGGCCGTGGTCGGCGTTCTCCTCCACAAGTTCATCAAGGAGGTTCTGTTCGAGACGCCTCTGCTGATCTGCATCACGCTGATTGTCGGAGGCTTCGTCCTTCTTGCCGTCGACCGCCTGAAGCTCGAGCCCCGTGTGACCCAGGCCGAGGAGGTGACGACACTCACCGCGCTCAAGATCGGCTTGTGCCAGTGTCTCGCCATGATCCCCGGCGTGTCGCGATCGGGGGCGACGATCGTCGGCGCCATGCTGCTCGGTCTTTCCAAGCGGGCAGCTGCTGAATTCTCGTTCTTTCTCGCCATGCCGACGATGGCGGGAGCCTTCACCTATGATCTCTACAAGAGCCATGCCGACCTCGATCCGGCGGCCTGGCAATCGATCGCGATCGGCTTCGTTTTCGCTTTCATCTCGGGTGTCGTGGTCGTCCGCTATCTGCTGGAGTTCGTCTCGCGGTATGGTTTTGCTCCATTCGCATGGTGGCGGATCATCGTCGGGGGATTGGGCCTCGGCGCACTCCTCGTGCTCGGCTGATCCAAGCGATCGCGGAACAACTGTTGGTTCGACTGCCCGCTTAATAGGCAGCCGGAAGTGCCCGATGATCGCTGTGCTTTGAGTCTGGACCAGCGGAGGGTTCGCTCCGCCTCACCTACGGAAAGACCTGACATGACAGCACGCGCTCTCGTCGCCGAGTTCGTCGGCACGTTCTGCCTGGTGCTCGCAATCGCGGGTGCCGCGACCTTCGCCGCTCCATCTGCCGGCTTGCTCCCGGTCGCGCTCGCCGCAGGTATCGCTGTCGTCTCGATGGCTTACGCGGTCGGTCACATCTCCGGCGGACACTTCAATCCGGCGGTCACGATCGGCCTTATCGCCGCCGGGAGGTTCGATTCCGCGCGGGCTCCCGGCTACATTGTCGCCCAGGTTCTCGGTGGCGCTGCCGCGGCTCTCGTCCTCGCCACTGTCGTCGCGGGCGGCATCGGCGTGAAGGTCAACTCTTTCGCTGCCGTCTCCAACCACTACGGCGGCCCGGGGCAGTACGGTCTTCTCGCGGCTTTCGTCTACGAGGTCGTGATCACGGCGCTGTTCCTGATCATCATCGTCGGCTCGACGGCACGGCGCGCGCCCGCCGGTTTCGCGCCGATCGCGATCGGTCTCGCGCTGGCGCTGTTCCACATCGTGGCGATACCGGTCACCAACGCCTCGCTGAACCCGGCGCGCAGCACGGCGACTGCGATCTTCGGCGGGACGTTGCCGCTCTCGCAGCTTTGGGTGTTCTGGGTCGCGCCGATCCTCGGCGGTGTCATCGGCGGCGTGATCGCGCGCTACCTGCAGGAGGAATGAGCGACGCGACGAGCCCGCGGCGTCCGCGAGGCTCGTCTCCTGGAGTCGAGGCGCTGCGGTCGCGCGCCCTATCCCGGCGCCTTCGGTCGCGGCAACGGACACGTTCCCGCGGCCTGATCGCCGGCCGCGACCTCGGCCAGTGTCTCGGCGTCCACGTCCGTCCGGAACGTGGCGTGGAACCGGTTGACCATGTTGCTCAGACCGACGGTCATGCAGATGTCGATGATCTGCTGATTGTCGAAGTGGGCGGCGAGCGCCCCATACGTGGCGTCGTCGATCGGCTCGAGGCGCGTCGACTTGCGCGCGTAGACGATGATTGCCGCCTCTGCAGGCTCGTAGACGCCCCCGGGGAGCGGCTCGGCCAACAGGTGCTGCATCTTCTCTTCTGAAAGTCCCAGGCTCCGACCGAGCGCTATGTGCGTCGGTATTCAATAGAAGCAGTCGTTCACCGCCGTCGTCGTCAGGTACGCGATCTCGCCATGTTGGGGCGCGAGCGTCGAGCCGCTGCGGTAGACCGCATTGGCGAGCCCCGTGAACGCCGCCAAGGCCGCCGGCTTGTTCGCCATAGCGCGATAGATGTTGATCAGCTTGCCGCGGGCCTTCTTCGCCTCGAGCAGTCGCTCGCGTGCCTCGGGCGGGGTCGCCGGATCGTTCTCGTCGAGTAGCGGTATACGGGCCATCCTCACCCCCTCAGGCATGCTTGACGTAGCTTGGCGTGCGGCCCATCGCCATCAAGGCGTGATCGGCCGAGAATTCGTCGGCGTGGCTCAACAGATAGGCGGCGAAGTTTCGACCACGATACGGCATCTTCGGCGAGTGCGTCGTCACGGTAGCGACCACCTCATGGCTGAAGCCCAGCTCCTTCAGCAGCATGCCGCCGACGACGCCGTGCGGGATCTCGTCGGCAAGAGTTGAGCGCACGACCTTGCCGTCGCGCCGCTCGTACATCAGCGGCTTGTCGACGTCGTGGAGGATCAGGATCGGCACCAGGGTGTCGTGGGAGACGTCCTGGCTCCATTCCGACTTGGCCCGAGCCGCGAGGTCGACGCCCGCCCGCGTGACCTCGTTGACATGCGAGAGCAGAGGATAATCCACGCCCTCGGTCCACGGCATGTCTTCCAGCCGCTCATAGGGGCTCGCGGCCCATGTCGTCACCCAGGCCGTGATCACGTCCTCACGTAGCCCTGGCGAGACGAGATCGAGGCCCCAGATCTTTTCGGAGACGGCCTGCCTGCGCCAGTTCGAGGTGCGGTCGATGGTGTAAGGGTGGGACATGGGACATGCCTGCTTGGCGGCGCCGGCGGCTCTCAACCGCGCGGCGCCCATTTCTCGTTACTGATCGAGCCAGACATTGACCAGATCATTGCCCTGGAAGTGGCTCGCCGCGAAGTTCCAGCCCTTGATCTTCTTGTGATGCACAATGATCCGCTGCCACCAGTGCAACGACAGCGAGTAGCCCTGGTTGAGCACGTGCTTCTCGAACTCCTGGATCAGCGCCTTGCGCTTTACAGGATCGAGCTCGCGGGTCTGCCTGTCCCAGAGATCGTCGAGCTTGGTATCGCCGTGGCGCGAGTAGCTGATCGGCGACTTCTTGTTGGTCAGATGTGACTGGTGGCTCTCGGTGGCGTTGTCCGCGGCCGTGGTCACGGGATAGAGCGCCACGTCGAAATCGCCGCCGACCAGGTTGGCGAAATAGGCCTTGGTCTCGACCTGGCTGTGCTCGACGTTCACCCCGATGCGACGCCACTGGTCAATGAGGAAGACGCCAGCCGGGGTATAAGGCTGGTCGAGCGTGCGATTGTGCAGCCTGACTTTCAGGTTCTCGTGCCCGGCCTCCTTGAGCAGTTTCCTGGCTTCGGCCCGAGCCTTCTCGATGTCACGTCCGTAGCCGGGAATTTTCTCCAGCTCGGCATTCGAGAGGGCCATCTCGTATCCGGGTCTGAGGAAGCCGCCGGTCGCCTTGACCAGCGTCACCTTGGACAACTGCTCATTGCCATTCCAGCGATCGATGGCGAGCGACAACGCCTTGCGAACGCGGATGTCGTCGAATGGCTTACGCGTCGTGTTGAAGATGACGATGTTGACGGTCGCCCAAGGGCCTTCATGCACCGTCCAACGGCTTGCGTCGCCCTTGAGGAGTTGATCGCGCTCGGCTGGCGTGCGTCCGCGGAACTCCGCATCGAACTGGCCACCCAACATGCCCGATACGACCGTCCCCGACTTCACGAAGTAGGCCTTGTAGCCGTCGAGATAGGGACGGCCCGACCGGAAGTAGCCGTCGAACTTCTTGGCGATGACGTGCGAGCCGCGCACGTGCTCGACGAACTGGAAGGCGCCCGAGCCGACGATGTTGGTCACGGGAAAACGGGGATCCTTCTCCACCTTCGCCTTGCTATAGATGCAATTGAAGGGCTGGGCGAAGTTGTCCATCATCGAGGCGTTCGGCTCCTTGATCTTGAACACCACTGTAGTGGCATCCGGAGCCTCGATCGACTGCACGTCCTCGAACAGCGATCTCCTGAGCGACACCACGCCAGTCGGCGGGCTCTTGATCCGCTCGAAGGAGAACTTCACGTCGGCCGACGTCAGCGGCGAGCCGTCGTGAAACTTGACGCCGTCATGGATCTTGAAGGTGTAGGTCAAGCCGTCCTTCGAGATGTCCCAGCTCTTGGCCAGATCGCCGGTGATCTTGCCGCCCTGGCTCGCGTCATAGCGGACAAGGAACGAGTAGAATGGGCTGATTGGATGGAGCAGCGCGAACGTCTGCGAGCCGTGGCAATCGTAGTCTGCGGGCTCGGCGGTCACGGCGAATTGCAGCGTGCCACCCGTCTTCGGAGTCTGGGCGAGAGCATTGCCGGTCAGCGATACGGCCGCCATCGCCGCCACGAAGCCCGCGGCGGTCTTGCGCATGGTCATTTATAGTCCTCCCTTGGTTCCCGTTGTTCTGCGTTGGTCCGGTGTTGAGCACCGGATCTGCCGGGACGAGGGGAGTTTGCCGGGATACCGCGTGCCGCGCAACCCTGAGAGGCGACCTTGGAATTCACCGTCGATCAGTGCCGCGCGCTTGACGAAAGCGGAAGGTCTGTGCTGCCCGTTCAGATGCCTTTGAAGACCGGATCGCGCTTGGCCTTGAAGGCGGCCACGCCCTCCTTGTAGTCGTCGCTGGCGATGGCGGCGTCCATGACGCGATGAATGTCGTCGGCGCTGGTGTCGGTGGTATTGCGTGCTATCGCGCCGAGCACGACCTTGGCCCCCTTGATCGTGAGCGGTGCGGATGTCCGCATGCCACGGGCCAGCTCCAGCCCGGCCTCCAGGGCACCGCCGACAGACGCCAAGTGTGTTGCAAGTCCGATACGGTGGGCTTCGCTCGCGTCATAGCGGCGGCCCGTGAAGAGAACCTCCTTGGCGGCGGCAAGCCCGACCGCATCGAAGAGGGCCCGAGTTTCGACGACACCGTAGACATTGGAGAGGCGGGCGGCAGGAATGGCGAAGTGCGCGGTGGCGTCCGCGACGCGGAAGTCGCACGAGAGCGCCAGCGCGACACCGCCGCCATAGCAAGGACCGGAGACAGCCGCGATCGTCGGCTTGGGACACGCCTGGATGGCGAGATGCACGCCATCGACGGCCGCCTCGTAGGCGCGCCCGTCATCGACTGTGGCACGCACGGCGGGGAACTCCGAGATGTCGGCTCCGGCACAGAACGCACCGCCAGCTCCTGTCAGAACGATGGCGCGGACCTCGACGTCGGCGCCGAGGCGCTCGATGGTGCGGGTCAACTCGCGCCACATGGCGCGTGTCATGGCGTTGCGCCGGCCGGCCCTGTTGATGGTGACGACCGCGATGGCAGGGTCGGTGGTATCGACGAGGATGTCGGTCGGCTGCAAAGGGATCGGATCCGGCATCGTGAAGCTCCTTTCGCTGTTCGGGCTCGGTCCTGCAGTTGTGGCGCTGGGCGTCAAAGCATGATGCTCACGAGGAAGCGCACGACCACCAGGGACATGAAGATGCCGAAGGCGAGCTCGAGCCCGCGCTTGGATAGACCGTGCGACAGTTTCGCGCCGAGTGGCGCGGCGAGCAGTCCGGTCGGTATTGCCAGGGCGGCGCCGAGAAGGCTGACGTAGCCGATGGTTCCAGGCGGAACACCGGTCGTGCCCCAGCCGGCCCACATGAAGCCGACCAGCCCCGGAATCGCGATCAGCGGTCCGAAGCCTGACGATGTCGCTACGGCCTGATGCAGGCTGCGGCCGTAGAGCGTCATCAGGATGACGACATACGCGCCACCGCCGATGCTCATCAACGTCGAGATGGTCCCGATGACGACGCCGTAGGCCTCGACGGCGAGGCTCTTTGGAATGTCAGGACCGAGCCGCCAATCGTCGCGGCCGAGGAACATGCGCACGGCAAGGAACGTGCCCATGATCACCCAGACCCACTTCAGCACATCGCCGCCGGAGCTTCGCGCGACCAGCGAGCCGAGCACCACGCCTGCGATCACAGGCACCGCCATCCGTTTGACGAAGGCGAGGTCGGCGATGCCGCGGGCGCGGTGTGCCGCGAACGAGCGCAGCGTCGTGGGGGCGATGATGGCGAGTGCGGTCCCCGTGGCAAGGTGCATGCGGACGGCCTCGTCCACGCCCATCCAGCGAAAAGCCTCGTAAAGGGTGATGACCACCACGGCACCGCCGCCAATGCCGAGGAGGCCGGCCAGAAAGCCGGACAGGAAGCCCGCCGCAGCCAACGCGGCCGCCGTCAGCGCCAGGGACGACCAGTCCATCGCCATCATGCTTGCTCAGTCCTGTGTGTGGCAGGCGGCCGCGACGATGGGCCAGCTGATCGGTGGTGTGCCCAGGGGCTCGTCGGCAGCGACAATCCGGGAACGGGTGCGCATGAGAGCCAGATGGGACCGCCAACGTCAACGGCTGCCGATCAGACGCCGATTGATCATGCTCAATTCGTCCCCGTCGCAAGGCGGCCATGGTCGGCCATCACGTTCGACGGGACAGGACAACTTCATGAACCACCGCCATCGCAAGGTGCTGCACGCTCTCTTCGCGCATCCGATCAGCGCCAATATCGATTTCAAGGACGTCGTGCACGTATTCGAGGAGCTCGGGGCCGAGGTCGAGAACAAGTCGGGGAACAGAATTGGCGTCAGCTTGAACGGCCACTCGGTGGCGTTCAGCCACGCGCACCACAGCCTACCCAAGGAGGAGGTCGTGCAGATCCGAAAGTTCCTCGAGACGTGCGGTGTCGATCCTGCGGCCTATCCGGCATAGCATCGCCAGCAAAGGTCAGCACCAGGGGGTTGCGGCATGATTGATTCCGGTCACGGACGGCGCGTCAGGCGCGCCGCGCTTTCGGCTTTGGCGGCAGCGGCTGTTGCCGGCACCATTACGGTGAGCCCCCTTGCCCAACAGGCTCAAGCTCCCAAGTCTGTTCCGCGCGGCGGCGCCGACTACTGGCAGCCTGACTGGATGGTGAAGGAGCTGTGGGGACCTGGCCGCATGCCGAAAGGCATGATGACGCGGCTGCTGCGCCACACGACCTACATGCACTACGGCGTTCCGCCGGCCTACGATGGAGCCAAGTCGACGGCCACCCCGGGCCCCGAGACGACGGCTGAGGGCGGCAGGCTCTACACCCAACACTGCGCCTCGTGCCACGGCAAGGACGGGCTCGGTGACGGCGACGCAGAGAACGCGATCTCGCCGTCTCCAGCGCTGCTCGCCTACATGATCCGCCGCCCGATCTCGGTGGACGAGTATCTGCTCTGGACCATCGCTGACGGTGGCGAGCAGTTCCAATCGCAAATGCCGGCGTTCAAGGACAGCCTGAAGCGCGACGAGATCTGGCAGATCATCGCCTACATGCGGGCGGGGTTTCCCCAGGTCGATGCCAGCGGCAAGGCGATGCCGCCGGCGAAGGCGAAATAGACCGGGTCTCGGCGTCGGCCGTCAGCGTGCCGGCGGCTTGTGCTGCCGGCGCATCTCGGCGCACGGGTCGGGCCGAGCTATGCGTGGGGTGAGCACGACATAGTCGGCGGTCGGCTTGCCATCGGAGCCACGCTCGACGTAGGCGTCGAGATCCACGGTTTGGGGTGCCACCTCGACATATAGGATCGTGACGCTGCGGCGCTCTGGAGCCATCCGCGCGAGATGCCATGGCACACCCCGGTCGGCCCGGACGTGACCGTTGCCGGCGAGCAGGATCGCCCGTCCGTGTGTCGCAGCGGCATCCACGAGCGTGCGGGCCATGTGGGCGTCGCGGTAGCGCTGGGCGTCGGCCATTCCACCAAAGGCGGTGCGGGGCACGAGCCCGCAATGCGACGCCTCGAGCTGGTCCAGCAAAGCCGACTGGAGAGGCTCCGACAGCTGTTGATCGAGACCCAGCCGGACCACCTCCTCGGCGGGCACGACCCCCATGCCGTTGCGCGCCACTGCGCGAATGTCGTCGCGTGAGAGGTTGCCAGGCAGGATCGGCCATTCGACGTCGAGCGCGGCGGCGAACAGCGGCTCGAACATCGCCGCCTCGGGCCAGCCGGACGTCTCCCAGCGCAATGCGGCGAGCAGGGCCTCCGCCCCTAGCGGACGCTGGCGATCCGCTGCTCGAAAGGCGGCGAGTGCCATATGCTGGTCGGCGCGGATGTGCTCGAACACCATGCCCGTTCTGGTCGTCGTGCGTGCTGCTGCCTTTTTCGACGCCAAGGCAAGGATGAGCTGGCTGCGAAGCCGGTGGTGGGCGGGGTTGTCGTGGACCTCGCCGAGGAGCAGCAGGTCGGCCTGGGCAATGGTCTCGGTGGGCCATGCCCGTGCAGTATCGAGACGACGCGGGCCGCCGTCCGGGCCGGTCGTCTCGATGATGGCGCACGCACGGAGGGCGCTGCCGGGCGTGCCCTCGGAAATGGCGGCCCGTGCGGCGCAGAGTGGATGGGGGCTTTGTCCCCGTGCGGGGCTCGACAGTCCCACGACGGCGACAAGCCCGTGGGCTAGAAGCCCTATGCCGAGCAGCAGGCTCGTGCGGCCGGTGATCCTCACGGATCACGCTCTTCGAGGCCGTCGGTGCCAAACTCGAAATCGGCGAGGCGAAGCGTCAGTCCGGGAACGTGGAGCGAGACCAGCGTCTCGGTCGGGGGATGGTCGGAGACCACTGCGAAGCGGCGCTCAGCGGGTCGGCGGTGGACGCGGGTCGAGAGCGAGACGGCGTCGATCACCCAGTAGTCGGCTATTCCGAGGTCGGCATAGGTCTCGGCCTTGAGGCCTTGATCGTGATCGAGGCTGGTCATCGCGATCTCGATGACGAGCAGGACGTCGCGCGACAGGATCCGAGGCATGTCCCGCTGGGCGCGGCCAATCAGGATATCGGGCTCCAGGTAGTGCGCGACCGTAGGCCGCCAACCAAGCTCGACCCTGAGCTTCAAACCGGAACCTGAAAGCTGCTCGCCAAACCGATCAGCAAGCTCGCCACGGATGATCTCGTGCCTGATGCCCTTGGGCGCCATCTGGTAGAGTTCTCCCCCGATCAGCTCGACGTGCTCATGCTCGCCGAAGAAGCCGTGGGCCGCCAATCGGTCCAGCTCGTCGAGCGACCATTTGCGGCGCGTGGGGGCTTTGACGACCTCGTTCATGGCCGCGATCCTACCAGAAACTGTCCGGTCGGGGAAACGGCGGGGGCCGCATCAACGCTCGGGCAACGATGGCATGCCCTTCTTTTCGCGCATCATGTTGACGAAGCGCGTGAAGAGGTAGTGGCTATCCTCGGGGCCGGGCGAGGCTTCGGGATGGTACTGGACCGAGAATACGGGCCGGCCCTTGATACGCAGCCCGCAGTTCGAGCCGTCGAAGAGCGAGACGTGGGTCTCCTCGACGTCTGACGGCAGCGAGTCCCGGTCGACGGCAAAGCCATGGTTCATCGACGTGATCTCCACCTTGGCGGTGGTGAAGTCCTTGACCGGGTGGTTGGCGCCGTGGTGGCCCTGCAGCATCTTCATCGTGCGGCCGCCCAGCGCCAATCCCAGCATCTGGTGGCCGAGGCAGATGCCGAACGTGGGCAGGCCGGACGCGACGAGCTTCTTGATCTCGGGGACCGCATACACGCCGGTCGCCGCCGGATCGCCGGGTCCGTTCGACAGGAAGAGGCCGTCGGGCTTACGCGCCAGGATCTCCTCGGCCTTGGTCGTGGCCGGGACGACGGTGATGCGGCAGCCCGCCGTCGCAAGGCAGCGCAGGATGTTGCGCTTCAGGCCGTAGTCGATGGCAACGACGTGCAGGCCGGGGGTCTGCTGACGCTCGTAGCCTTTGCCCCAGGCCCAGCGCATCTCGTCCCATTCGTAGCTCTGCCCGCTCGTCACCTCGGGTACGAGGTCGAGGCCGAGCAGGCCGGGCCACGCCTTGGCCTCGTCCTTCAGCTTGTCGAGATCGAACTTGCCGCTCGGCTCGTGGGCAATGACGCCGTTTGGCATTCCTTTCTCGCGGATCAGCGCGGTGAGTGCGCGGGTGTCGACGCCGGCAATCGCGATGATCCCGCGTGCCTTCAGCCACGTGTCGAGGTGGCTGTCGGCGCGCCAGCTCGACGGATCGGTGACGCCGGCTCTGAGAACGGCGCCGCGGACGCCCGAGCGCGAGGCGAGATTCGAGGTCTCGGTGTCGTCGTTGTTGGTGCCGACGTTGCCGATGTGAGGGAACGTGAAGACGATGATCTGGCCTGCATAGGACGGGTCGGTCAGGATCTCCTGGTAGCCGGTGATCGCCGTGTTGAAGCACACTTCGCCAACGGCGTGGCCCGTGGCGCCAAGACCGGAGCCGACAATGACGGAGCCATCGGCCAGCACGAGGCGTGCCGTCGTGGGGGCCTCGGCCCAGGCGCCGGAGGCGGTGGTCGTCTTGCTTTCGGACATCGGTTCGCCATGGTTTGTGGGGGTGCCACGCGGGCGGGCCGAGCCATGTCGCCGCGGGTGGCCGATTTGGGCGCGGACCCTATGCGAATGGGGCCTGCGGGTCAAACGTGGAAGGGGACGGCGGTGGCGTGTCTTGCCGCGGGGCCCGGCTCGTACCAAGTTAGCAGCTCAAGCCCGATGGGAGGCCACGATGCTGCGCCAGCGCCTGACCGAGGATATGAAGGCCGCCCTCAGGGCCGGTGAGAAGGAACGCCTCAGCGTGATCCGGCTGATGATCTCGGCCGTGAAGAGTGCGGACATGGAGCCGGGCACCAAAGGGGAGATCGACGACGTGGGCATCGTCACCGTCTTGACGCGCATGGTGAAACAGCGCCGCGACTCGATCGAGCAATACAACGCGGGTGGCCGGCCCGAGCTCGCGGCCAAGGAGGCCGCCGAGATCGCCGTCATCGAGGGCTACCTGCCACGGATGCTGGGCGAGGCTGCGACCCGCGAGCTGGTCGCCGGGTTGATCGCGGAGACGGGGGCCGCCGGTCCGAAGGACATGGGCAAGGTCATGGGCGCTCTGAAGAGCCGTCACACGGGGGAGGTCGACATGGGCAAGGCGAGCAGCCTCGTCAAGGAGATGCTCGCCCGCTGAGACGTAGCCTCAAGGCACCACAATTTGGCGAACGCTGCCGCCGTCAGCGAGCCGGTCGAAGCCCTCGTTGATCTGATCGAGGGTGATCCGCTCGCTCATCAGACGGTCTACCGGCAGCAACCCTTGCTGATAGAGCGAGATGAAGCGCGGGATGTCGCGCTGAGGCACGCAGCTCCCGACATAGCTGCCTTTCAATGTCCGCTCCTCGGCGACGAGGTTGGTCGCGGGCAGCCACATGGTGTGCGTGGGGTGCGGCAGGCTGCCCGTTACAGTCGTGCCCCCGCGCCGTGTGATCTTGTAGGCGAGCTCGAGCGCTTTCACGGACGAGGCCATCTCGAACGCGAAGTCGACGCCGCCGCCCGTCAGGTCGCGCACCTGCTCCGCACAGTCGGGGTCCCGGGCGTTCGCCGTGTGTGTCGCGCCGAGCTGCTGTGCGAGGGCCAGCTTATCGTCGAGCATGTCGATGGCGACGATGGTGCGCGCCCCGGCTAACCTCGCGGCCAGCATCGACATCAGCCCAACGCCGCCCAATCCGACCACGGCGGCGCTCGATCCTGCGGGCATGCGCGCCGTGTTGATCACGGCGCCGGCGCCGGTGATGACCGCACACCCGAACAGGGCCGCTTCCTCGAATGCGAGGGAACGTTCGATCTTGATCGCACTCTCGCGCGCGACGACGGCGTAGTCGGCGAAGGCCGATACCCCGATATGGTGATGGATGGTCTTGCCGCCCTTCGAAAGGCGCATGCCCCCGCTCAGTAGCGTGCCGGCGCCGTTCGCCTTGGCACCGGGCTCGCACAGTGCGGGCCGCCCCTCGGCGCAGGGTATGCAATGGCCGCAGCTCGGTACGAACACGAGGATGACGTGGTCGCCGACCGCCAGATCCTTGACGCCGGCCCCGATCTCGACAACCTCGCCCGCAGCCTCGTGGCCCAGCGCCATGGGCATCTGCCGAGGCCGGTCACCGTTGATGGTGGAGAGGTCGGAGTGGCAGAGGCCCGCCGCGCGGATCCGCACGAGAACCTCGCCGTCTCCGGGCGGGGCGAGGTCCAACTCCTCGATGACCAGGGGACGAGAGGTTGCGTAGGGGCGGGGCTTCTCCATCTCGTGGAGAACGGCGGCGCGAATCTTCAAGAGGAGCTCCAGTCGCTGCAGAAATTGGCTCGAACGCCTATTGGTAGAGTCGGGTAAACTATCGGCGCCGGTGTGCTGTGTCCAACCGGCGCGGAACCCGCGGCGTCTACTGAGCGTTGGGGCGCCTTGCCTGCCCGGGATCACTCCGGCGACAGGGCTCATGGAGGACTGGCATCCGTGTTCGGCATTCCACCCGTGGGCCTGCTGGGGCTCATTCTACTTGCAACGCTGGTGCTCTTCGTCTGGGGCCGGTGGCGGCACGATCTGGTCGCGGGCGCAGCGCTCACCGCCTCGGTTCTGCTCGGCGTAGTTGCGCCGGGCGATGCCTTCCTCGGGTTCTCCGATCCCGCGGTGGTGACGGTCGTGCTGGTGCTGGTGCTGAGCGGTGCCATCCGCGAGTTGGGCGTCCTCGACCGCGTCATCGACGCTGCCGCCCCCGTCATGACGACGCCGGGCCTCATGGTCGCGACGCTGACCGGGCTCACGGCCGTTCTGTCTGCCTTCATGAACAACGTTGGGGCCTTGGCCATCGTCATGCCGGCTGCGATCGTCGCTGCCGAGAGGACCGGGCGGCCGCCGGCCATCGTGCTGATGCCGATTGCCTTCGGCTCGCTGCTCGGCGGGCTGGGGACCTTGATCGGCACGCCGCCAAATCTGCTGATCTCGGTGGTGCGCCGCGACCTGGGTGCTGCGCCGTTCGGTATGTTCGACTTCGCCCCGGTCGGCCTTGCTATCGCGGTGGTCGGTGTCGCTTATCTCACCTTTGCATGGCGGCTGCTTCCCGCGGACCGCCGTGGCGCTCCGCTGCCGAGCGCTCGCTTCAAGATCGAGGACTATGTGACCGAGGCGAAGATCGCGAAGGGCTCCTCCTTAATCGGTAAGACCGTGAGGCAACTCGAGGAGGACAACGACGTCTCGCTATTGGCGGTCATTCGCGGTGACGTTCGCCGGGTGATCCCGTGGAGCACGATGAAGCTCCAGCAGGGCGACGTCCTGGTGATCGAGGCCGGCTCGGCGGTTCTCAAACGGGTGGTCGACCAGCACAAGCTCGAGTTGGTCGGCTCAAAGGATACCGACGAGCAGTTGCTGACCTCGGACGGGTTCGGCATTGCCGAGGTGGTGGTGATGGGAAGCTCGCCGCTGATCGGCCGGTCGGCCTTCGACTTCGGCCTCAGGCGCTACGGCGTCAATCTGCTTGCCGTGAGCCGGCAGGGCAAGCGGACGACGAGCCGGCTGAAGCACGTTCGCTTCGAGGCGGGAGACGTGCTGGTGCTGCAGGGGCCGCTCGACGCCATGAGCGTCACGCAGGAGGAGCTCGGCTGCCTTCCGCTCGCCGAGCGGAAGATCGCACTCGGACGGCCGGTGCGGGCATCCCTGCCGGTGCTGATCATGATGGGCGCGGTGGCTCTCGCGACGGCCGGTGTGCTGCCGGTCGTCATCGCGTTTCTGGCCGCGGTAGTGCTGCTCGGCGTGCTTCGCGTCATGCCGCTCAACGACATGTACGCGGCCGTGGACTGGCCGGTGGTCGTGCTGCTGGCGGCGCTGATCCCGGTCACAGCGGCCCTCGAGAAGACCGGTGGCACCGAGTTGATTGCCTCGACCATCGTCGGGTTCGCGCAAGGGTGGGCGCCGGTCGCCGCTCTGGCGCTCTTCCTGGTTGCGACCTTGGCCGTGACGCCGGTCCTCAACAACGCGGCGACCGTGCTTTTGATGGGGCCGATCGCCGCCGGCTACGCCAGGAAGACAGGCCTCAACATCGATCCCTTCCTGATGGCCGTCGCGATCGGGGCGAGCTGCGACTTCCTGACCCCCTTTGGCCATCAGTCGAACACGCTGGTCTATGGGCCGGGCGGGTACCGCTTCGGTGACTACGCACGTCTCGGCCTGCCACTGACGCTGATCGTGATCGTCGTAGGTTTGCCGATGATCCTACTGGTGTGGCCATTGCAGCCGTGATCGCGCCTTGCCCCTCAGCGGATGATGCCGACCTCCTCCATGACGAACGTCTTGATGGAGCCCAGATACTTGGCGCCGTTGTCGGTCACGCGCTTCATTGCGGCGCTGGCGGCGGCTTTCTGCAAGGACGCCATGTCGTCGTACCAGAGTTCGGCGATGGCATCGCAGCGGATCTCGGGCGTCGGCACGTCGGGGCGCGTCGGCTCGGCGAGCGGGAACGAGAGCACGTAGCGGCGCACCTCCGGTACCGAGTGCACCATCGGTGCGTGCTCCTCCAGCCAGACTTTCCGGAACGCCTCGACGGTCATGCCGGGCTTGCGGGTGAGAAGCGATAGGCTCTTGATCATAGGGCGCTCCAGATGCTGGTAGGTAGGTAGGCAGGGTGGGCTGATCGAGCGTAGGTAAGCGCCGGTTGCTCGGCAAGCGAAGCGGTCGTTGGCTGGCGTGACCTGCCCGGAAACTTGGATGCGAGGCTCGCTATGTACGTTGTGGTCGAGTTCCTGGAAGCGGCCCCGGCCCATGTCGCGACGACACGGGCGGCCTTGCTGATGATGTCGCGACAAGCGCTGGAAGGGCGCCATTGCCACCAATTGGATGTTGCGGCCGATCCGCTCGAGCCGACGGGCTTCCTGGTCTACAGGCTCTATTCCGATGAGGCCGCATGGAAAGCGCACACGGAAACCGCCGAGCATCAGGCGCTGATGATGACGCTGGCACCTTGGTTGGCCTCACGCCGCGTGCTCGCCTACGAGCTGATCTCGGAGCACGGGTTGGCATGAGGTCCGGCGCACCGGTGCGAACCCAGGGTTGCCACACTCCTGCTCAAACAGACGATCAGCATTTGCTGCGGCACGACGGATGGGATGAGGCGATGCGAGTGGTGGAGGCGGTTGTGAGGCGGCTGGCAGTTGGGTTGGCCGTGGCGATGCTGGGGCTGGGCGCCATGCTTTGGGCCGCGTTGGCGGTGGCCGGTCAAGCGGCGGCAGAGACTCGCGCCGCCCTGACAGAGAGCCGCGTCGCTCTTGTGGTAGGAAACAGCGCGTATCAGCACACGGCTGCCCTTACGAATCCGCTCAACGATGCGCGCGATCTCGCTGCGGCATTGCAACGAACCGGCTTCGAGGTGATCGTCGCGACCGACGCCGACAAGCGGCAGATGGATGGAGCCCTGCGTGCTTTCGCCGAGAAGCTCGGCTCGGCCGACGTGGCGCTGTTCTTCTATGCCGGGCACGGGCTGCAGGTCAGCAACGAAAACTACCTGGTCCCCGTCGACGCTCGTCTCGCCAGTCAGCGCGACCTCGAGTTCGAGGCGGTGAAGCTCGATTTCGTGCTCCGTCAGATGGAGATCGACCGGGACGGCAAGACGACCATCGTGATGCTCGATGCCTGCCGCGACAATCCGTTGACGCGTAGTCTGGCCCGCTCCATGGGAACCCGCTCGACCGCCATCGGCAAGGGCCTTGCTCCCGCCTCGACCGGCGTCGGCACGTTCATCGCCTATGCAACGCAGCCCGGCAATGTCGCGCTGGACGGCAAGGGGCGGAACTCGCCGTTCACCTCCGGGCTGCTCGCCAACATCGACCGGCGCGGGCGGAACCTCAACGCGACCATGATCGAGGTGCGCAAGTCCGTCATCAAATCGACGGGAGGAAAGCAGGTGCCGTGGGATCATTCGGCACTGACGGGCGATTTCTTTTTCGTGCCGGGAGAGGTGGTCGCGGGCTCGCAGACCATCGCACCGGCTGGCCAGAGAGACGATGTCGAGGCCCTCAAGGCCCGTCTCGCCGCACTGGAGGATGCGGACCAGCGGCGTCGGACGGCTTCAACGGCGGCGAGCGGCGCGCCGGATGGCGAGCGCATGGCGCGCGTGGCGGAGGCGCGCGCCCGGCTGGCGGTCGCCGAAGACAAAGGCAGGGAGCTGCAGCGGAAGCTTCTCGACGCACGGCGCGTCGAGGGTCAAACCCGCGAGCCAACCGAGCGCCAGCGCCTGCTGCAGACGTCGATGGGCATTCAGCGGGACATGGCCCAGGCCTTTCAGACGGCCAAGCGCCTGCGGGAGGAGATCGCATCTCTGGCCGAGCCGGCCTCCGCTGCAACGCCGCCGCCACCGACGTTCGGCCGGGCGTTCAACGTGAGGCTCGGCTTGCGGGCCGTGGGTGCCGAGCTCACGGCATCTCCATCGACCGCCAACTGTGAGAGCCGGTGCCGGAGCGAGCCGCGCTGTTTGGCCTACAACCTGTCGCGCAACGGGGAGTGCGAGCTGCTGGACGAGGTGACACGAACCGTCTCGGCGAGCGAATGGCGAACCGGCGAGCGGCCGTGCGTGTCACTCGGGATCGGCTGGGCGGCGCCCATCGCAATCGTCGCGGGCATGAAGCTGTGCAACGGCATTGGCCTGCATGAGACCCGCGTGGAGCAAGTTGACGAGACGTCAGTGGCCTTCAAGGGCGATGGACGCGCGGTGAGGTGCAATGTCGGCGACGTCTGTCAGCTCGGGTGGCCGGCGGGGCCCCCCTTCAGCGTCCGCATTTCGGGTGGTGCCGGGAGTGCCCGCACCGTCGAGATCGTGCCGCGCGGGCGATGATGAGCTGGCTATAGTGGCAGATCTGCACCTCGCGCGGCGGCAGGGTGGCGGGTAGGGTGAGGCGGGCCGAGGGGCGGCCGTTGGGGTGTGGCGCGGGCGAGTTGTTCAGCGTGAGGGGATTTCGGTCATGTCGACGTTCAAGTGGGTGGCGCGGTTGCGGATCGCAGCCAACCTCGCGCTGGGCACGCTGCTGATCGTTTGGCCTGGTGTGCCATTCGAGTGGCTGCACGAGACGACCCCGCAGCCGATGTGGATCGTCAGCGTCGTCGGCGTGGCGCTGATCTACGTCGCCCTCGCGCACGTGGCTTCGGCAATTGCGCCGGCCATCGCCATGTCGAGCAACCTGTTCGTGGTGCTGGGTCCGATCCTGCCGATCGTGCTGCTGGTCTGGCTGGGTCTTGCCGTGCCGTCGCGGGCGGCTTTGATGCTCGCCTGCTATGAGGCCGCATTCGTGGTGCTGCTCAGCCGAACGTTCCAGCGCGACTGGTTGGCGGATCTGGCGACCAAGCCCTGATGGGCTCGAGAAACCACGGCTGCCGCGTGGACAGGGGGGGGGGCATGGCGAGACGGATCGGTTGGCCGCTGACGGCCGCCATGATCGGCGTTCTCGCGTTCGTCGGCATCTCATGGCACTTCGGCTACGACTACGTCTCGTGCGCGACGCGCTTCGCGGGAGGGCTCCGACCCGTCGCCACCGAGCGGGACATGCGCTTTCTCGGCAAGGTCGAAGCCGACACGCTGGCGTGCCGCGGCGATGCGCAGGCGCTCGCTGGCCGCGATACGCCGTGGGTTGACTGGTCGCGCTATTGGTCGACGGGCGACGCCGACTCGCGGGCCGGGGAGTGGCTGGGTGTCGTCGGAGCCCTGCAGCACTACCTGAAAAACGGCATCGGCGAGTTCGGTGCCCTCGTCGACCTCGAGTACCAGCGGATGGAGCTGGTGCGCTTCAACCTGCACGACAACACGACATGGCGCACGTACGTCGAGGGGCGCGACGGCAGGTCCGGCCCCGTTGTCCGGCGATGGCCCGAGATGCGTGTCGATGCGACCGATCCGGGCTACATTCACCTGCGCATCGACACCGACGGCCAGCAGCGCTGCAGCGGGCCGCTCATCCGCCACCGCACGGCGAACGGCATCTGCAATGACATCGACAATCCGGCGATGGGCGCCAAGGGCCAGCTCTTCGCGCGCAATGTCCAGTTCGAGGAAACCTTTCCGGACGAAGGTCACACCGACCTGACGCGCGACCGCCACGACGGTCGCATCGCGCTGCTCACTCCCGATCCCCAGGTCATCTCGCGCAAGCTGATGTCGCGCAGGGGCGTCAAGGGCGCGCCGGATACCTGCAACGGCGGCCAGGGCCTGCCAGGCTTCGATCCGAAGGCCGACTGCCCATACAAGAAGGCTCCGTTCTTCAATGTTCTGGCCGCCTTCTGGATCCAGTTCATGACGCACGACTGGTTCAGCCATCTGGACGAGGCGCGTAATACCGGCGTGATGATGGAGACGGGCTGCATGGCGGAGAAGGTCGGCAATGTCGATCAACCGCTATCGCAGGATGGCGTGGCGAAGCTCGGATGCCGCCCTGACGATCGGATCGAGCGCGCGCATGTGAAGGACGACGGGGCGCCCGGCGTGTTCCGGCACCAAGGGTCTGCCTATCTCACACGCGCCCATCGCACGACGCGCAACTTCAATACAGCGTGGTGGGATGCCTCACAGATATACGGCTACGACGAGCGCTCGGCACGCCGCCTTCCGCGCGACCTGGCTGACGCGGCCAAGATCGCGATGGTCCGCATTCCAGGACGGGAGGCTGCTGGCGATGCTCAAGGCTATCTACCCGCACTGAGGCCGTGTCCCACAGGCGATACCTCGTGCCTCCTGCGTCCCGAATGGCGTGGCCAGGAGGCAGCGGGGTTTCCCGACAACTGGTCGGTCGGCCTCTCCATGCTCCATAACGTTTTTGCGCGGGAGCACAACTTGTTCGTCGAACGGTTCCGCGACGAGCAACGTAAAACACCGAAGGCGGATTCGGGCCTGCGCAATCCCGAGCGCCCGCACGAGCCCATTCCCTACGATAAGGTCTCGCCCGAGGAGCTTTTCCAGGTCGCGCGGCTCGTCGTCTCGGCGCTGATCGCCAAGATCCACACGACGGAATGGACGCCTCAGCTTCTCTATGACCGGCCGCTCGATGTCGCCATGGATTCGAACTGGAACGGCGTCTTTGGCGGCAGCGCCATGATGCGCGGCGCGCTGTCCCGGGTCGTCGATCACTTGGGCGCCAGCGAGCGGGTCGCGCATCGCACGACCCTCTACTCGGTCTTCACGTCGGGACCGGGGATCATAGGCACCGGCAGCCGGAAAAAGGGCTGGAGCCTCGCCAATCTCGACGACGTCAACGGCGGAGTGAATCACTTCGGCTCGCCGTTCAACTTCCCCGAGGAGTTCACGGCCGTCTATCGCCTACACGCGCTGGTGCCGGATCTGCTCGAGGTGCGTCGCGCCGGCGGCAATCACAACCGCATTGCCGCGAAGGTCCCCGTATCCGCCACGCGGCAGGCCAAGGCAACCGAAGCGATGCACGCGCGGGGGCTCGCGGATTGGACGCTGAGCTTGGGCCGTCAGCGGCTGGGCGCCTTGCTGCTCGAGAACGGGCCGCGCTTTCTTCAGGGTCTCGAGCTGCCCGGCCGTCTCGACCAGACCGCCACGCGCAAGGTCGATATCATCGCGCTCGACATCCTCCGGGACCGGGAGAGGGGCGTGCCGCGGTTCAACGAGTTTCGCCGCCAGTACGGGCTGAAATCGCTGACGAGCTTCGACGACTTCATCGAGCGGCGGCTGATCGACAAGCGGCGGACCGGGACTCTGACACCGGAGGAAGCGCGGGCGCTGGTCGACCAGGAGCGGCTCGCAGCAACGATGCGCGAGGTCTATGGGACGCACCGATGCGACGCCGCCCGCATCATCACGCGCGCCCAGCGCATGACGGTGAATGGCGTCTCCGGGCCGATTACCGATTGCCTCGGCAAGCCCAACGGTTCGCGGGTCGACAATATCGAGGATCTCGATCTCTACGTCGGCTGGCACGCCGAGACCACGCGACCGCACGGATTTGCGATCTCCGAGACGCAATTCCAGGTTTTCATTCTCAACGCATCCCGGCGTCTCTACTCGGACCGGTTCTTCACATCGAGCTTCCGACCCGAGTTCTACTCGTCGCTCGGGCTCAAATGGGTGACCGAGAACGGCCCGGACGGCATCGTGATGGAGGCAGGGCGGCCGAATGGCTCCAAACGACAGGTGTCGCCGATGAAGCGCGTGCTGCTGCGGACCATGCCGGAGCTGGCCGAGGAGTTGGCACCGGTGGTGAACGCCTTCGACCCCTGGGCGCGGGATCGGGGCGCGTATTATTCGCTGGCCTGGAAGCCGCGTCCCGGGGCCGAGGCGGACGAGGCGTTCCGGCGGCCCTGAGCAACGCTATGCCAAGGTCGGCGACGCCGTCGTGAGGATTTGGGTGTAATGTCGGCGATCCGCTGGGTTCCGGCGGACGCGGAGCCGCAGACCGTATGCCCGAGCCCGACAGCAAAGCGCCGCCACCGCAGCGCCGTGGTCTTTACACGCCCTCCATCCAGAGAGGGACGGTGGCGCGCATCGCTATCCGTAGCGTCAGGCTGGTACAGGCGGCAGCATGGCAGTTGCTGGAGGTCGTGCTGGCCGCGATCATCCTGTTCGAGGAGTGGGGCTGGCGTCCTCTCTCCGCGGCGCTGGCACGGCTCGCCGAGTTCAACGTCGTTGCACGGCTGGAGATGGGGGTGCGCACCTTGCCGCCCTGGCCGGCACTCGCCGTCTTCCTCGTGCCGTCCGTTCTGTTCCTCCCGCTCAAGTTGACGGCTCTCTGGCTGATCGCGGGAGGCCATGCCGTCGCCGCGATGGCTCTCTTCGCGTTCGCCAAGGTGGCAGGAACCGCGCTTTACGCCCGCATCTTCCAATTGACGCAGCCGGCCCTGATGCAGCTCGCCTGGTTTGCACGGCTCTACAACTTGTTCATGCCCTGGAAGGCGGCCATCGTCGCCCACGCGCGGCAAACAAAAGTTTGGCAGGCCGGGGCGGCTCTCAAATCGCGAGCAAAGACGGCGGCCAAGGCCGCCTGGACACGTCTCAAGCCCACCGCCATCGCAGCTTTCGCGCGCCTGAAACTCCTGCTCGGTGGCCGCGCCTGAGGCGACGTCACACGCCGACGAACTGGTCTTTCCGATAGCCCTGCAAATAGAGCAGCGCGGTGAGGTCGCCGTGCACGATGCTGGCGTGGGCCTCGGCGGCGACGACGGGCTTGGCATGGAAGGCCACGCCAAGGCCGGCCGCACGGATCATCGCCAGGTCGTTCGCCCCGTCGCCAACTGCGAGCGTGAGGGGGGTGTCGACAGCGTTATCGCTGGAGAAACTTTCGAGCGCGGCGAGCTTCGCCTCTCGGCCCAGGATCGGCTCGACGACCCGGCCGGTGAGGCGGCCATCCGCCATCTCGAGCTCGTTGGCCCGGTTGACATCGAAGCCGACCGCCTTGGCGACGCGGCGCGTAAAGAAGGTGAAGCCGCCGGAAACGAGGGCTGTGAAGGCACCATGCGCCCGCATCGTGGCAACCAGGGTTCTGGCACCGGGCGTGAGCGTGATGCGGCTGTCGAAGATGCCCTGCAGGTCGGCCTCGGTGAGCCCTGTCAGCAATGCCATGCGCTCGCGCAACGCACCTTCGAAATCGAGCTCGCCCCGCATCGCACGCTCGGTGATCGCCGAGATTCGGGCCTTGATGCCGAGGATGTCGCCCATCTCGTCGATGCACTCCTGGCCGATGATGGTCGAGTCCATGTCGGCAATCAGGAGCTTCTTCCGGCGCGTCGCGAGGTCGGCGCCGACGAGGTTGATGTCAATCGGGCGTCCGGCCATTGCTTGTGCAACTCGGTCCGTCAGGTCTGCCGTATCGCTGTCCCCGGGCCGCGCCAGAAGGGCTTCCCAGGCCTCGCCGGCACCGAGCCAGGACTCATCGAGCACCGTCTCTCCCGCAAGCGCGCCCCTGACAGCCATGACCTCGGTGCTGCCGATGAGGTTGGCGCCCGGAATGGCGGTCAGCACGAGGGCGAAGGCCAGTGTGTCGGACATGATGGCGGGGCTCGCTCCAGAGATGCTTTGGCCCCCGGTGATAGGGGAGGGGGTGACGGTGGGCAAGCGTCGGAAGGGAGCCCGGCGTGGGTCACGAGGCGGTTAACGCTGTGGACGCATCAACCATCCCTGTAGGGCAGGTGCTTTCACTGCAAGGCAGCGTCGGCTAGAACGCGCGCCAGCGCCTCAGGCAACCGGAGCAGACCGATATGACCGCTATCGTCGACATTCAAGGCCGCGAAATCCTCGATTCGCGAGGCAACCCGACGGTCGAGGTCGATGTCGTTCTGGAGGACGGATCGCGCGGCCGCGCTGGTGTGCCGTCCGGGGCCTCGACGGGCGCGCACGAGGCGGTCGAGCTGCGCGACGGCGACCCCAAGCGCTATCTCGGCAAGGGCGTGATGAAGGCCGTCGAAGCCGTCAACGGCGAGATCTTCGACACGCTCGCGGGCATGGATGCGGAGGACCAGCGCGCCGTCGACGCCATGCTGATCCAGCTTGACGGGACGCCAAACAAGGCGCGGCTCGGGGCGAATGCCATCCTCGGCGTCTCGCTGGCGACGGCCAAGGCTGCCGCTGCCGCGCGCGGGCTGCCGCTCTACCGCTATATCGGCGGGACGCAGGCCCACGTGCTGCCGGTGCCGATGATGAACATCGTCAATGGCGGTGCGCATGCCGACAATCCGATCGACATCCAGGAATTCATGATCATGCCGGTGGGCGCCGCCACGTGCCGCGAGGCCATTCGCATGGGCTCGGAGATCTTCAACACCCTGAAGAAAGGCCTCGCTGCGGCCGGCCACGGCACCAACGTCGGCGACGAGGGCGGCTTCGCCCCGAACCTCAAGTCCGCCGACGAGGCGCTGGGCTTCATCATGACGTCGATCGAGAAGGCCGGCTACAAGCCCGGCGACGACGTGATGCTGGCGCTCGATTGTGCCGCGACCGAGTTCTTCAAAGATGGCAAGTACGCCATGGAGGGCGAGGGCAAGTCGCTCGACCCCGAGGGCATGGCGAAGTATCTGGCGGACCTCGTCAAGCGCTACCCGATCGTCTCGATCGAGGACGGCATGTCGGAGGACGACTGGGCCGGCTGGAAGGCCCTGACCGACCTGGTCGGGTCGCACTGCCAGCTCGTCGGTGACGATCTGTTCGTGACCAACACGAAGAGGCTGGAGCGGGGCATTCGCGAGGCGACCGCGAACTCGATCCTGGTCAAGGTCAACCAGATCGGCTCTTTGACGGAGACTCTGGCCGCCGTCGAGATGGCGCATCGGGCCGGCTACACGGCCGTCATGTCGCACCGCTCGGGCGAGACCGAGGACGCCACGATCGCCGACCTGGCGGTGGCAACCAACTGCGGGCAGATCAAAACCGGCTCACTGTCGCGGTCGGACCGGCTCGCCAAGTACAACCAGTTGATCCGTATCGAGGAGGAGCTGGGCGAGGCGGCCAGCTATGCCGGCCGGGCTGCACTCAAGGCTGGCGCCAACCAGGCCTGACCACCTCCGGTCGAAACCGGCTCGATGATTTACGCAGATTTTACCAACCACCGGTATTGTCTGGTCTGTCGCCAGTTCTAGCGTAAGGCGACACACGGTTCTGCGTAGCGTAGTCGAGTTGGTCTCATGTCAGTGCGGCGGCGATCCCCGGTTTTGCTCGTTTGCTGTTGCCTGACGGCCTACTTCGGCTTCCATGCACTTCACGGCAGGCACGGCCTCGAGGCCCGTTCCGGGCTCCAGCAGCGAGCAGTGACGCTCGCTGCGGAGTTGCGGGGTCTCGACGCCGTGCGGGCTGCGTTGGAGCGCGAGGTGGCACTGCTGGGCGGCCCCTCTCCCGATCCTGCCTATGTCGAGGAGCTGGCTCGCGGGCAATTGGGCTACGCCCGTCCCGGTGATCGCATCCTGATCGAGCCGGACGGCCGGCTGGCGTCGCTGCCCGGTCACGCCGTATCAGCCAAGAGCTGGTGACAGGGTCCATTCTCCGTTAATGGACCGAACGCGCACCGTCGCGTGTCCTCTAGTGGCCTGTCGCGCGAAAATCGCAGCATGGCGGCACCCTCTTCCGATTTTGGCGCGACGTAAAGGCCACTAGAATTTCAATGGCTTAGTGTGGCGTTTATCGCGCCATGGTTGCCTCTGAGCGAGCCGCGCTATCAGGCAACTATGGCGTGACGCCACACTAGCCCGGCCGTTAGCCGTCGTGTAGGCTTTGGACATCCGCTTACGGGCGATCACTCGGCTTTCGCGCAAGGAGGATGCATGGCGCCGCTCGGCACACAGGCAACGTCGGTCCAGCAGGCTGCGATCACGTTTCCGAAGCCGCCCGAGTTCACCCGCGAGGAGGAGCTGGCCGCCTATCGCGAGATGCTTCTGATCCGCCGGTTCGAGGAGCGCGCCGGGCAACTCTACGGCATGGGCTTCATCGGCGGCTTCTGTCACCTCTATATCGGACAGGAAGCGGTGGTTGTCGGCCTGCAGATGGCGGCGAAGGAGGGCGATCAGGTCATTACAACCTATCGCGACCATGGCCACATGCTGGCAACGGGCATGGACCCGAAGGGCGTCATGGCCGAGCTGACCGGCCGCCAGGGAGGCTACTCCCGGGGCAAGGGCGGCTCGATGCACATGTTCTCTAAGGAGAAGCACTTCTACGGCGGCCACGGGATCGTCGGTGCCTCGGTGCCGCTTGGCGCCGGGCTCGCCTTTGCCAACGTCTATCGCGGCAACGACAACGTCTGCTGGTGTTACTTCGGCGATGGCGCAGCCAACCAGGGCCAAGTGTACGAGACGTTCAACATGGCGAAGCTCTGGCACCTGCCGGTGATCTTCGTCATCGAGAACAATCGCTATGCCATGGGCACGGCGATCGAGCGCTCGTCGGCCACGACGAATTTCTCGCTGCGAGGTGCGTCGTTCGACATTCCCGGCGAGCAGGTCGATGGCATGGACGTCCGCGCCTGCCGGGCCGCCGGCGATAAAGTCGCGGCGCACGCACGATCGGGCAAGGGCCCCTACATCCTCGAGATGCTGACCTACCGCTACCGGGGCCACTCGATGTCGGACCCGGCCAAGTACCGGACCCGCGAGGAGGTCGACAAGGTGCGCGAGCAGCAGGACCCGATCGAGCGCGTGAGGAAGCGGCTGCTCGACGGCAAGCTGATCGGCGAGGACGAGCTGAAGGCCATCGACGCCGAGATCCGCAGCATCGTCACCGGCGCAGCCGAGTTCGCCCAGAACGACCCGGAGCCCGATCCGAGAGAATTGTGGACCGACGTTCTGGTGCCGGTGGGGGCGTGAGGGTGGTCATGGTTGCCGAGGCCCCCACGAAATCCGAAAGTGAGCTGAAGGCCATTGTCGTTCGCGAAGCGCTTGAGTGGAGCAGGAAGCCGATTGAGGTGCTTCGACAAGAGTTGAAGCAAGCCAGTGGTTACGAACGAGACGGCGACGAAGGTTGGCTGCAATTTGAGGTGTTGCTGTTGGAGGACGAGGCCAATTACGTGCATGTGGGCGTCACCGTAGACGACGGGAGCGCGCGATGGGCTCTCACCCCGATAGGGACTAGCTTTCTCGTCTATTCCGACGGTCGCGTCGACATTTGAAAGGCCAGACTGTCATGCTCCGGGCCATGCAGCGGACAGCCACCTACGCCGACATCGAGGCGCTGCCCGAGCACCGCACGTTGTCATCCCGGGGCTTGTCCCCGGGACCCATGGTCTGGCGGGCTCATTGCGTGCGGATGATGCGCCGATCCTGCAGCAAGCGAGCCGGTTCCTCACGAGCAAGCCGATTGATGGGTCCCGGGGACAAGCCCCGGGATGACATAGTACTGTCCTTCGGGACGGCGCTGCGCACCGAATGAAACAGACGAAGAGCCCCACCCGATGCCCATCCAGATCCTGATGCCTGCGCTCTCGCCGACCATGGAGGAGGGAAAACTCGCCAAGTGGCTCGTCGATGTGGGCTCCCACATCAAGCCGGGCGACGTGATCGCCGAGATCGAGACCGACAAGGCCACCATGGAGGTGGAATCGGTCGACGAAGGCGTGGTCGAGCAACTGCTGATCGAGGCCGGCACCGAAAAGGTCGCGGTCAACACCCCGATCGCCATCGTCCGCCAGGATGGCGAGGCCAAGGGCACTGCGTCGCCCGCCGCCAAGCCGAACGGCAATGCCCAAGGGACGCCTGTGAGCGCAGCGCCTGCGGCGCCGCAGCAACCGGCTGCTGCGGCGGCTCCCGCAATCAGAACGGCCCCAGTCGAACCCGACTATGCGGGCGAGACCGTCACCCAGACCATGCGCGAAGCTTTGCGCGATGCCATGGCCGAGGAGATGCGCCGCGACAAGGACGTGTTCCTCATGGGCGAGGAGGTCGCGCAGTACCAGGGCGCCTACAAGGTTAGCCAGGGCCTGCTCGAGGAGTTCGGTGGCAAGCGGGTGATTGATACGCCGATCACCGAGCAGGGCTTCGCCGGCATCGGTGTCGGCGCGGCGATGGCGGGCCTGAAACCGATCGTCGAGTTCATGACCTGGAACTTCGGCATGCAGGCCATCGACCAGATCATCAACTCGGCAGCCAAGACGCTCTACATGTCGGGCGGTCAGATGGGCAGCCCCATCGTGTTTCGCGGTCCCAACGGCGCCGCCGCCCGCGTTGCCGCCCAACACAGCCAGTGCTTCTCTGCCTGGTATGCGCACATCCCCGGCCTCAAGGTGGTCGCGCCCTCTAACCCGGCCGACGCCAAGGGCCTCCTGAAGAGCGCCATTCGTGATCCGAACCCGGTCCTGGTTCTGGAGAACGAGCTTCTCTACGGCACGTCCGGCGCGGTTCCGAAGGGCGACGACTGGCTCGTCCCCATCGGCAAGGCGAAGATTGTGCGTCCGGGCCAGCACTGCACGGTGGTCTCGTTCGCGCGCGGTATGACGTACGCGCTGGCCGCCGCCGAGACACTGGCGGGCGAGGGCATCGAGTGCGAGGTGATCGACCTGCGCTCGCTGCGCCCGCTCGACATGGAGACGATTCTCGCCTCGGTGCGGAAAACCAACCGTATCGTCACCGTGGAGGAGGCGTGGCCGGTCTGCTCGGTCGGGTCCGAGATCTGCGCGCAGGTGGCGATCAAGGCGTTCGATCATCTCGACGCCCCGCCCGCCAAGGTCAACGGTGCCGACGTGCCGATGCCCTATGCCGCCAACCTCGAGAAGCTGGCGCTGCCCTCGGCCGAGCTGGTCGTCGAGGCCGTGAAGGGCGTGTGCTACGCCTGACCACTGTGGCGATGATGCATCGCCGCAGCGCGCCGGCAAAGGTAGGGTGCACGATGTCGGAGTCTGAGCTGACACAGCAGTTGTTCAACGCGGTAGATACCGTATTGAGTGTCTTCTCGCTGTTTTTCTCGCTCGTCTCCGGATATCTCGCGGCGCTCTATCTGTTCCTTTCGCAAGCGCCGATGATGCTGCGGCTGGTCGCGTTCGCGCTGCTCTCGATCGGGCTCGTCTTCCTCGGCGGCGTCGCGATGACGGTGCAGAACATTCAGAACGGCCTGTTCGCCGCCTGGGCCAAGCTGCCGGAGCCGACGATTTCCGTTACGCAGCTCAGAAATCCAATCGCCATCGCCGCGGTTCTCGACAACGGGTGGTCGCTGCAGGAAGCGGGTGTCACGATCGGCTGGGGCGTCGCGGTCAGCGTGTATTTGGCGCTCGCGTACCTGACGTTCGTCTATCGTTGGCCAGGCACCGGAGAGGGCCGGGCTGGGCAATGGAGTTGAACGATGCTGCGCCGCGCGCTGGTCAATTGTCGTCCGTCCCGGCAGGAGAGGTGAGGTCATGCGCCGTCCAAGACCGCAACGCCGCTCTGTCTCGGTCAAGCTCTCGGCCGATGGGGGCACCATCGAGGTGCGCGCCAACGACAAGGTTCTGGGGGAGGTCGCGCGCCTGCAATCCGATTCGGACGCGGCCATGAGCGGCGCCTTCTCGCATCGCCCGGCCTATGCCGACTATGCACCATTGTTCCTGCAACTAGCCCGGGCCGTGGATGCCGGAGAGCAGTCGGAGGCGTCCGAGCTGCACGCGCGTCTCGAGGCTCAGGGGGTCGAGGTTTGGCACAACTCGCACGAGATGCGCATCGACCGACCGCATTCCCTGGTCATCGCAGAGGGGAAAGTCCGCTTTGCGCCCAACGATGCGTTCCTCATGATGCGGACCGGGGGACTGTGATCGTGCGACGCGACAAACGGCCGTGGACGCGGCGCCCATTCCGCTTAGAATTCTGACAGCTCCCGGCCGTGACGAGCAGCGCGGCCCAAATCCTCGAAGGTCCCTCCCGATGCCGACCAACATCCTGATGCCCGCGCTCTCGCCCACCATGGAGGAGGGCAAGCTCGCCAAGTGGCTTGTCTCGGTGGGCCAGACGGTCAAGGCCGGTGACATCATCGCGGAGATCGAGACCGACAAGGCGACCATGGAGGTCGAGGCGGTCGACGAGGGCATTGTCGGTGCTCTGCTGGTCGAAGAAGGTACGGAGAAGGTCGCGGTCAACACCCCGATCGCTACGCTGCTCGGCGAGGGCGAGAAAGCCGAGCCCAAGAGTGCGGGCGGAGCAGCGTCGGCACCCAGGGCGCCCGCTGCCCCAGCCGCCCCTTCGCCGCGCGAGGCGCCACCAGCACCCTCGCCGCGCGCGCAGGCATCGCAAGCCGCTCCGGAGGCCAGGTCCGCCGCGCGCAACGGCCATGACGACGGCGCCCGCATCTTTGCCTCACCGCTGGCTCGTCGTATGGCCGGCGACAAAGGCATCGATCTCGCCCGGTTGACGGGCTCTGGCCCGCACGGTCGTATCGTCCAGCGCGATATCGAGAAGGCTGCGCGCGACGGCGTGCCGAAAGCGGCCGAAACTGGTGGTCAGTCGCGCGGGCTCGTCTCTCAACAGCCGGGCGCCGCTCCGGCCGCCGCCAGCTCGGGGCAACTCGCCATCGCGGCAATGCCGGACGACAAGATCCTCGCGCTCTACGACAAGGACAGCTACGAGACGGTTCCTCACGACGGTATGCGCCGCGTCATTGCCCAGCGCCTCACGCAATCGAAGCAGACCATCCCGCATTTCTACATGACGGTGGATTGCGTGCTCGACGGGCTTCTGGCGGCGCGCGAGCGGATCAATGCCGCTGCGCCGAAAGATGGCCCGAAAGCCTACAAGCTGTCAGTCAACGACTTCATCATCAAGGCCCTGGCACTGGCGCTGCAGCAGGTGCCGGCGGCGAACGCGAGTTGGACCGACGCGGGCATGTTGCGCCACCGCCATTCCGACGTGGGTGTGGCCGTTGCCGTCGAAGGCGGCCTCTTCACGCCGATCATCCGCCACGCCGAATTGAAGACGCTGGGTGAGATTTCGAACGAGATGAAGGACTTGGCCGCCCGCGCGCGCAACCGCCGTTTGGCGCCACACGAGTACCAGGGCGGCACGACGTCGATCTCGAACCTCGGTATGTTCGGTATCAAAGCGTTCGATGCCGTGATCAATCCACCTCACGCGACCATCCTCGCCGTCGGTGCGGGTGAAAAGCGTGCGGTCGTGGTCGGCAACGACGTCAAGGTCGCGACCATTATGAGTTGCACCCTGTCGTGCGACCACCGCGTCGTCGATGGCGCGCTCGGGGCAGAGCTGCTGAACGCATTCCGCGCCTACATCGAGGACCCGGTCCGCATGCTCGTCTGAGCGGGACGGAAATTCGACGCAAATCTCCAACACGGTCGAGCAAGCTCGCCTGTTGCGCGCCGGGCACACGGGTCGGTTTTCGCGAGCCGACACATGGCGCGCGGCGCGTAGCTGGGGCTAAGTCCCCCCGGCCGCTTGTGGCGAGGGCCTTGCGTGCCTACCAACCGGTACGATTGCGTAACGAATCGAGGGCAGTCGTTATCTCATGGGGGATCTCGCATGATGCGGGCGATCACAGTCACATGCACGATTTGCGCGGCGCTCGCGCTCGGCGCCTGCGCCAACGACACCCTGCTCGGGGGGCTGACGCCGGCGGCTCAGCCGACAGCGTCTTTGCCCGCCAAGCCCGCGGTCGATCCGGCTTGTGCAACCTTGGCGACGCGCATTGATGACCTGCGCAAGGATGGCGTCGTGGATCGCGTGGAGGCAGCGGCGAAAGGCAAGGGCAAGACCGTGAAGGTCAAGCGAGAGTCGCTCGGCCAAATCGCGGAGCTGGAAAAGGCCAACCTGGAATTCCAGGCGAAGTGCTCGACCCTGCCACGGACCGCCGCTGCTGCACCTGTCAAAACGGCTGGTGGTGCTCCGGCGAGCGAGGATGCGAAGGCGGCGGCACTCGTTGCCCAGGCGACGGCCGCATCGGCAAAGTCCACAGCTGCAGCGAGGCCGAAAGCAGCGGCAGCGGCTAAGGCTCAGTAGCGGGTCGATCCAGCGCTGCGGGCTAGGAGTCCGGGTATCCACTCCGTGCCTGTTCTCAGTTGCTATTGCGACACTTGGCCTGCAGGAAATGCAGACGCAGCTCTGCATGTCGCAGGCGGTCGGGTTGCCCGAGCAGGACCATTGTGGTCTGTAGGCGCGAAAGTGCTTTGGATTCGGGGAGATGATCGTGGAAAGATTGCTACGGTCGGTCAGTGCAGTCGGTGTTCTCGGTGTCGCCGCCTTCTTGGGTGGGTGTGCAGCCGAAGGCAAGGCCGGTGGCGATCCAGGTGCGCGCCCGTTGCCGCCGGGCATGTCGTGCCAGTCGGTTCGCCAGGAGCTGAGTAGTCTGGATGCCCGCGGTGCTGGCGCCAAAGTGGAAGCCGCCAACACCGGCCGCAAAATGTCCGACAGCGATCGCGCAATCGCGAACCGATACAACACGCTGCTCAACTACTACCTTGGCGGGCGCTGCCACGTTTGACGTGGCTTAGACGCTCGACGTGATGGTTTCGCTTGAGCCTGCACGCGGGCTCTGCACAATGACCGGCTCCAGCCCCACGGCTGGAGCCGTTTTCGTTGCGAGCCCGTCCCGTCCTATCCGACCGCCTTCCCCTCCTTGCGAATGAGGCCCTGCGCCATGAGCGATACTGCGTTCGACGTCATCGTGATCGGCTCTGGTCCGGGCGGCTACGTTACGGCGATCCGCGCCGCGCAGCTCGGCTTCAAGACGGCCATCGTCGAGCGCGAGCATCTGGGCGGCATCTGCCTCAACTGGGGCTGCATACCGACGAAGGCCCTGCTGCGCTCGGCCGAGGCGTATCACATGGCCACACACGCCAAGGACTACGGGCTCGTGCTCGACGGCAGCGTGCGGCCCGATCCGGCGGCGATCGTCAAGCGCTCGCGGGGGGTGTCGGCGCAACTCAACGGTGGCGTGGGGTTCCTGCTGCGCAAGAACAAGGTCTCGGTGATCTGGGGCGAGGCGGTCATCGACAAGCCGGGTCAGGTCACGGTCAGCGCGACGACGAAGGTGGCGATGCAGCCGCAGGTGCCGCCACCCAAGGGCACACTCGGCGCGGGGGCCTATCAGGCAAAGCACATCATCGTGGCGACGGGGGCGCGGCCGCGCGTGTTGCCCGGGCTGGAGCCGGACGGCAAGCAGGTCTGGACCTACTTCGAGGCCATGGTGCCCCCCTCGATTCCGAAGTCGCTGCTGGTGGTCGGCTCAGGCGCCATCGGCATCGAGTTTGCCTCGTTCTACCGGACGCTCGGCTCGGAGGTCACGGTGGTCGAGGTGCTCCCGCAGATTCTCCCCGTGGAGGACGCCGAGATCGCCGGGCTCGCTCGCAAGCGCTTCGAGAAGCAGGGCATGAAGATCATGACCGGGGCCAAGGTGACCGGCCTCGAGAAGAAGCCGGGCTCAGTCATTGCGACCATCGTCGACGACAAGGGCCAAAAGGTTCAGCTCGAGGTCGAGAAGGTGATCTCGGCCGTAGGGGTGGTGGGTAACGTCGAGGGGCTCGGTCTCGAGAAGGTGGGCGTCAAACTCGAGCGCGGGACGGTCGTGACCGATGGGCTCGGGCGCACCAATGTTGCCGGGATCTATGCCATCGGCGATGTGGCCGGACCGCCGATGCTCGCCCACAAAGCCGAGCACGAGGGCGTTGTTTGCATCGAGGCCATAAAGGGGCTTGCCGTCCATGCCCTCGACAAGGCCAAGATCCCCGGCTGCACGTACTGCCATCCGCAGATCGCGAGCGTCGGTCTGACGGAGGCCAAGGCCAAGGAGCAAGGCCGCGAGATGCGCATCGGGCGCTTCCCTTTCCAAGGTAATGGCAAAGCCATCGCGCTCGGCGAGCCGGAAGGGCTCGTCAAGACGATCTTCGACAAGAGGACCGGCCAGCTTCTCGGTGCGCACATGATCGGCGCCGAGGTGACGGAGCTGATCCAGGGCTTCGTCGTCGCCATGAACCTCGAGACCACCGAGGAAGAGCTGATGCACGCCGTCTTCCCGCACCCGACGCTCTCGGAAATGATGCACGAGAGCGTGCTCGACGCCTACGGGCGCGTCATTCACATGTGACGGCAGGAGCCGACCGTTCAGCTCCGGATCAGTGCCAAGCCGCTTTCGGGATCTTTCGCCTTGCACAGATGCGCGGGCGAACTCGGTGACGATGATCTCGAGTGTCGGGCGAACGTGGGCCTCCTGCACATGTCCCGCCACGGCTTGGCCGTCCCGCCGGCCGAGGACGGCATGTGCGTGGACGCTCGGTGCACCATCTGGGGCCACTGCGATGTCGCCGACGAGCGCCGCGACCTCCACTTGCTCCTCGACGGGGATCGGCGAATAGCTTTTCGTCTCCCAATCGAAATACGACAGCTTGGCGCCGCTCAGAGCCCCGATTGCCGTGATCTGGGCTCCACCGAGTTGCTCGCGCTCAGCAAAGCTCTTCAGGCAGGCCATCGCCTCGTCGCCGGTCTCCAGGATGACGGCGAAGGTTCGCTTGCCGTCGTTTTCGTGCAGGATCTTAGTACGCATGGCGCGCTTCTCCGTTGGAATTGACATCAGGAGAACGCCAATCGGGAAAGGTTCGTTTCCTGCCTGCGAGGATGGCGTTGGACCAAGGCGACGGTTCTGGCGGCCTGTTGCGAGCGTCGCATTGACGCCAAGCCTCGTGCGCCGCACTTTCTGGGCCACTTCGCCCGACCGAGGAGAACCCAAACGTGTCTCAGCCCAAGCTTTTCACGCCCCTCACGCTGCGCTCGGTCACACTGCCGAACCGTGTCGTGCTGTCGCCACTGTGCATGTACCAGGCGAAGGACGGTGTCGCGAATGCGTTCCATTTCTCCCATCTGACCGCGTTCGCACGGGGCCGCGTGGGGCTCGTTTTCACGGAGGCAACGGCGGTCGAGCCTGAAGGGCGCATCAGCCACGGCTGCTGCGGCATCTGGAACGATGCGCAAGTCGAGGCCTACAAGCCCATCGCCAAGGCGATCGAGGAGCTTGGCGCGGTGCCGGCGATCCAGATCGCGCACGCCGGGCGCAAAGCCTCGGCGCGGCCTCCCTGGCAAGGTAGCGCGGCGCTCGATGCCTCGGACGCGGCAGCGGGGGCGCCCCCGTGGCAGACCGTCGGCCCCTTCGCGGAGCCGGTGAACGCGTCGTGGCCGACACCCCGGGCAATGACAGAGAGCGACATTGGGGCCATGGTGGCGAAGTTCGCCGATGCGGCGCGGCGCTCGGCCGAAGCCGGGTTCAAGGTGCTCGAGATCCACGGCGCGCACGGCTATCTGATCCACTCGTTCCTGTCACCGCTCGCCAACAAGCGCAACGACGGCTACGGCGGAGATCGGGCGGGACGCATGCGTTTCGGGCTGGAGGTGGCCGAGGCCGTGCGCGCGGTATGGCCAAAGGAGTTGCCGCTGTTCATGCGCATCTCGGCCATCGACGGTCCGTCGGGCGGTTGGAGCCTGGACGATTCGGTTGTCTTCGCGCGTGAGCTGAAGGCCCGAGGTGTCGACGTGGTCGATTGCTCGGCCGGTGGCATTGCCGGCCCGCCGTCGTTTCGCGCCAGCGATACCGGGCAGCCCTTCAAGGACCGTGGGGACCGGGCACCGGGCTTCCAGGTGCCCTACGCCGACCGCATCCGGCGCGAGGCCGATGTGGCCACCATGGCCGTCGGCGTCATCGTCTCCGGGCCCCAGGCGGAGGCCATCCTGCAGGACGGCAAGGCCGACCTGATCGCGATCGGCCGTGAGCTGATGTACGATCCCTACTGGCCGCTCCGGGCGGCCGAGAGCATGGGCGTCGATCCCGAGTGCAAGATGTGGCCCAACAGCTATGGCTGGGCCATCGCGCGCCGGGCTGCGATCAAGGCGGCTTGGTGAGGTGATCTTTCTCCGATCCCCGGCTTATCCTCGCTTGCGGGGCGCCGGGGGTGCCGTTATAACGCCGTCACATCACGGCCGCCCGAGCGGTGTGCCCGTGTCCCGAGCCTGCGAGGCGTGCCTTGCGGGCAACGATCCGTGACCCACACGGATTACACGCCATTGGCGGAGCGTAGCGCAGCCTGGTAGCGCACTTGCTTCGGGAGCAAGGGGTCGGGGGTTCGAATCCCTCCGCTCCGACCATTCCGGCTGCTCGCAGCCCGGGCTCGCAGCCAGCGGGTCGCTTCGTGGCAGTCCATAAGTAGCTCAGGGCGCGTGGCCCCCTCTGATATGGCGATATCGGCTTGGTGAAGCGGGGATGAACGTCGCGGTCTGATAGCGTTCATGTCGGCTTGCCTATGGTCCCTGCAGTTTCCCTCGAGACAAGGAACTGCACGGATGAAAAAGGCACTCCTCGCCGGCATCGGTCTGGCTTCGCTGCTCGCCTTCACCGGCGTTGCCCAGGCCAGGGATCGGCACGGCGACCACGGTCGTGGTCATGGCTATGGCCATCACCATCACCACGCCCATAAGCATCATGGACCCCGTTGGGGGCATGGTCATCACGCGCGGCGCGGCCATCACCGCTGGCACCGGCTCGATCGTCATCATCACCGCCGCCACCAGGCGTGGCATTGGCGCCGCTGGCACTAACGCCGTCTGAGCCCAATCAAGGCTCGCGGGGCGCACAAGTGGCTTGGCCGCTCGTGCGCCCCGTTTCATTTGCTGGACCCTATTCCACGATGCTCTGATACGTCAGCACCCTGAGCTCGCGCCGGAATGGGTAGGTGGACGACGGCATGAGCTGGGTGAGGAACACCACGAACATGTCCTCGGCCGGATCGCACCAGAACGCCGTCGAGGCGGCGCCGCCCCAGGCGTACTCGCCGGGAGTGCCCAGGATCTGGGCCTTGGCCGGATCGATCATGACGGAAAAGCCGAGACCGAAACCGATCCCTTCGTATGTGGTCTCGGAGAAGCGGGCCGTGCCCATGTCGGCCATGTCGCCCTTGAGGTGATTTGACGTCATCAGCTCGACGGTCTTTCGACCGAGCAGCCGGGTGCCGCCGAGCGCGCCCTTGTTGAGCATGAACTGGCAAAAGCGCGCGTAGTCAGCGGCTGTCGAAACGAGGCCGCCGCCGCCCGAGTTGACATTGCGGGGTGCGAGGTAGCGGCTCTTGGTCGGATCGTCGATTTCCTGAAGTCCGCCCTTGCCGTCGGGCGCGTAGTTGGAGGCGAGACGGCCGTGCTTCGCCTCGGGCACATGAAAATCGGTATCGACGAGGCCGAGCGGATCGATCACCCGCTTCTTGAGGAACGTCTGGAACGGCACGCCGGAGATCACCTCGACCAGATAGCCTAGCACGTCCGTTGCGATCGAGTAGTTCCAGCGCGTGCCGGGATGCGCGAGCAGCGGCGCCCGGGCGGCTTTCTCAACCAAATCTTTCAGCGTGGTGTCCTGGGTCTGGAAGTCGATCTTGTTGGCGCGGTAATAGCCGTCAACCGGGGTCGCCTCCATGAAGCCGTAGGTCAAGCCCGAGGTGTGGGTGAGGAGATCACGGAAGGTGATGTCACGGGCGGCCGGCACCGTATCCATCTTCCCGCGGCTGCCGCCGACGAAAACGCGTTGGCCCGCGAAGGCCGGGACGAAGCGGCTGACAGGATCGTCGAGCTGGAAGCGGCCCTCCTCGTAGAGCATCATGATCGCGACGCTCGTGAGCGGCTTGGTCATCGAGTAGATGCGGAAGATGGTGTCCGCCGTCATGGGTTTGTCGCGCCCGATATCGGCCTGCCCGGCTACGTCGAGGAAAGCCGTCCGACCGCGCCGAGAGACGAGGGTGACCATACCAGCGGCGCGTTTCGCCTCGATCTGGGTGCGCATCCACTCGGAGACTCGGGCGAGGCGGTCGGAAGAAAGGCCAACCTCCTCAGGTCGGATGGTGGCAGTCGGGCTCATGGCTCGGATCTCCGGAGGCAGGAAAGGACGGCAGCCTGGGCTGCAATCCGCCGATGATGGCCAGGATCTGCGGCCCCGGCAATGGCCCGGTTTCCGTCGCCAGCTTGCCAAGTTCCCAGCCTGTCGGTGCCACGCTTGACCTCTAAGTGAGTATCGTGGTGTGGCGGGGAGTGTGTGGGTGGCCGAGCTCGTGATGGTTGTTTGGTTGGCGTCGGGGGGAAAGGTCGAGCGGGCGACGGATGCTGCCGACTGTGCCCGGGTCCTCAGTCTCTACCAGTCGTCGCTGGCGAGCGGGCAGTCGCTGCTCATGACCACGGCCGGGCGAAGCCGGGTCGTGCTCGATGTCAGATGCGCTCCGCGTCCCTCGGCCCCCGTCTCCTGACAAATTTGCTGGGTCGTGCCGCCATCTGCGCTGGCGTTCCGGGGCCAAGTTGGCTCAAATGGTTCGCGAATGGGCACGAAGCTGCCCAAGGAAGCGCTCGGGGTAGGCCACATGCAGACTTATGACTACATCGTCGTCGGAGCCGGCTCGGCGGGGGCCGTCCTCGCGTCTCGTCTCAGCGAGAACCCGCGCAATCAGGTGCTTCTGGTCGAAGCGGGGGGCGACACCCACTTTCTGTCCCGATTTCCCCTGAGCTTCGGGCTCTTCATCGAGAAGGCCGGGGTGAACTGGCTCTATCAATCCGAGCCCGAGGCGAACACGGGCAACCGGCCGATCCCCGTCCCGCGCGGTAAGATGCTGGGTGGCTCGAGTGCCATCAACGGTTTGGTATGGGTGCGCGGACAACCTCTCGACTATGACACCTGGGCGCAGATGGGCGCACGGGGCTGGAGCTGGCAGGACGTGGCGCCACTCTTCACGCGCATCGAGAATTACGAGCAGGGCGGCGGCAAATTCGGTCGTGGCACTGACGGCCCGCTCAAGATTACCGAGGTTCCCGACCAGAGCGCGCTCTACGACGCTATGTTCAAGGCGGCCGTCGCGGCGGGCTTCCGTACCAACGCCGATTACAACAGCGAGGACCAGGAAGGCGTCGTCAAGACTCAGTCGAGCATCCATCGCGGGATGCGGATGAGCGTGGCCAAGTGCTACCTGGAGCCGGCCCGCAAACGCCCCAATTTGACGATCGTCACGAATGCGCCAACCCGCAAGGTGATGCTGGAGGGCAAACACTGCACCGGGATCGTCTACGAGCAGGGCGGACGGATGATCGAGGCGCGCGCGGGCCGTGAGGTGATCCTGTGTGCGGGCGCGGTCGCGACACCGCAGTTGCTCGAGCTTTCGGGTATCGGCAATCCGGAGATCCTGAAGCAGCACGGTATCGCTGTGCAGCACGCTTTGACGGCCGTCGGCGAGAATTTCCGCGACCACCTCAATGCGCGCATCATCTGGAAAGTGAACGACAAGAACGTCTCCTACAACCATCGCGCCCAAGGCCTGGGCGCGCTCGGGCAAGGCTTGCGCTACATCACGACGCGTGGGGGGTTCATCAGTCTGCCGTCGGCGCCGATGCTGGCGTTCCTGCGCACGCGGCCCGACCTCGAGACGCCGGATGTGCAGATGCATATCGTTCCCTACGCGATCAAGGACCCGAAGACACGCAAGCTGCAGGATTTTCCGTCTTTTACCATGTCCTGCTACCAGCTTCGCCCCGAGAGCCTCGGCACGATTCATATCCGCTCGTCCGACCCCAACGACCAGCCGTCGATCCGTTTCAACTTCCTTGCCGATCCGATCGACCAGGCAGCGATGGTCGAGGGCTTCAAGATCGTGCGCAAGATCGTCGAACTCGCCACCCATGGATGGGCTCCGCGGGGAGGAGTTCTCACCTGGCAAGAGCGTGTCGAGCGACGACGAGATCCTGGATTGGATCCGCAACAACTCCCAGACCGCTTATCACCCGATCGGGACGTGCCGTATGGGGCCCGAAGGCCAGCGCACGGTCGTGGACGATCGTCTCCGGGTGCACGGCATAAAGGGGCTGCGCGTCGCGGACGCCTCGATCTTCCCGACCATGCCGTCCGGAAACACCAACGCGCCCGCGATCATGGTCGGCGAGAAGGCGGCGGACATCCTGAGGGCCGACGCAGCCTGACGACATGATGATTGTGCAGCGGTCACCCGTCGTCTGGGGGCCGCGGTTCCGGGAGATGGGGGGCGCGATGCCGAAGCGGATCACTGCCGATTGTCTCGCCGGTATCGGCGGCTTGGCCCATGGATTTTTTACGCGCGAAGGGGGCGTGTCCGGCGGAATCTACGGGTCGCTCAACTGCGGCGCGGGCTCGAAGGATGACCGGTCCCACGTCGCCGAGAACCGTGCGCGCGTTGCGGCGGCGCTGGGAACCCGCTGCGAGCACCTGCTCACCTGTCACCAAGTGCACAGCGCCGACGCCATCGTCGTCAGGGAGCCCTGGGTCATCGGAGACAACCCCAAGGCAGACGGCATGGTCACCAATGTGCCTGGCATCGCGCTTGGCGCGTTGGCCGCCGATTGCGCGCCCGTACTGTTTGCCGATCCCGATGCCGGCGTCATCGGAGCCGCGCATGCCGGCTGGAAAGGGGCGCTGACCGGGGTGCTCGAGGCGACAATGGCTGCAATGGTATCGCTCGGTGCGCGGCAACATCGCATCCGAGCGGCCCTGGGTCCTTGTATCGGACCCGAGTCCTACGAGGTCGGGCCAGAGTTCGAGGCGCGGTTTACCGCCGTCGACCCGTCCTACGCGCGGTTTTTCCGTCGGGCACGGCCTGAGGCGCGCCCGTTCTTCGATCTGCCTGGTTTTGTCCTGGCGAGACTGGCGGAAGCCCGGATCGATACGGTCGAGAGTTGCACGCGGTGCACCTATCGCGACGAGGAGGGACTTTTCAGCTATCGACGCGCGACCCACCGGGGTGAAGGGGACTATGGCCGGCAGGTGTCTGCCATCGTTCTGCTATAGTTTTTCCACAGTTCTCGTTCTAGGCTCCGTGTCATTGGCGGCTTGGACACGGAAAAGGACCGGGGGAGGGCTGGACCAGGGTGGGATCCGGAGCTAGACGGCGAATAGGCACAAATTAACGAGAGATTCGCGCGACAGGGCCGCAAAGTTCGTACGACGGCTGGCGAGTAACAGCGGGAATACCGGATCAAAAAGGGGAACGTCGCCGTGACGGACTTCGACGCTGCTACGGCTAGGGCCATGAAAATGCGGACAGGCGCGATCATCAGTGTTCTGCTCGCAGGGGTAGGGCTCGCTGGCTGCGAGACAGCCGGCAACATCCTGGGTGGCAACCAGATCGCCACCGAGACGGTAACGCCGCCGCAGGCGACAGAGCCGGCAAAGCCTCAGTTGCTCGCAAAAGTCGCCCTGGCGCCGATCATCGGTGCTCCAGATGCCGTCGGCACGCAACTGCGCACGCAGGTCGTGCAGGCCGCGGAGCGGAGCAAGATCGGCATCCTCGCAGATCGCGATCCATCGGCCGATTACGGCATGCGCGGCTATCTGGTCGCGGCGCGTGACCGGGGCGGCGTCAAGGTGTCCTACATCTGGGATATCAGCGACGCCACGGGCAAGCGGGTCAATCGCATCACCGGCGAGGAAGCGATCCCAGCTGCCCAGGGCAAAGGTCCTTGGGACTCGGTCACGCCAACCGTGACGCAGACAATCGCGGACAAGGTCGCCGCATCGCTCGGGGCATGGGCGCCGACCCAAAGCAAGTCCACGCCAGTAGCGGGCGTCCCGGTGGCCAGTGCGCCTGCAGGAGCTGGTGCGGGAGCCTTGTCCGAGGCGCCGAACGCGGCTTCGGGACCAACACCCACTGTGGCCTCGGCACCCGCGGTGTCCAACACGTCGACGGCCTCGTTGCCGAGCGGCGGTGGCATGCCGGTCGTGTCCGGTGCCCCAGGTGACGGCAACACAGCCCTGGCGTCGGCGCTCAATCGCGAGCTGACCCGCCAAGGCATGCCCTCCGACAGCAAGACGGGGCAACCCTACCGGGTCGAGGGCCAGGTCTCCGTTGGCGCCGTGAAGGATGGCCGGCAAGCCATCCAGATCGACTGGCGCGTCAAGGACGGCAAAGGCAACGCCGTCGGGACGGTGACCCAGAAGAACTCCATCCCGCCCGGCTCGCTCGATCAAGCCTGGGGTCCGACGGCCGATGCAGCTGCCGCCGCTGCGGCTCAGGGCATTCTCAAACTGCTGCCGCAGCAGGCGGCCGCGAAGGCCACGAACTAGGCTGCACAGCCGCGGTCCTAACCAGCTGGCAGCCATATGAAACTCTTTGGACCCGGACCGTTTACAGGTACGGGTCCAATTGCTATGAGCCCTACCATGTCACGGCGATGACAGCGGACCTCCGAGGGGAGAGGCGAGGCAATGCCATTCGATTCGCGGGAGCACCGCTGGGGTCCGGGAGAGCCGTCCATGAAGCTTGTCGCAGGCAACAGCAACCGGCCGCTGGCCGAGGCGATCAGCGATGCGCTGAGCTCGCCCCTGACGAAGGGCTTCGTGAAGCGCTTCGCCGACATGGAGGTGTTTGTCGAGATCGAGGAGAACGTGCGGGGCGAGGACGTCTACATCGTCCAGAACACTGCGTTTCCCGCCAACGACAATCTGATGGAGCTGCTGATCCTCACCGACGCCTTGAAGCGCTCGTCGGCGCGTCGGATCACGGCGGTGATGCCTTACTACGGATATGCGCGGCAGGATCGCCGACCGGGCCCGCGGACACCGATCTCGGCACGTCTGGTCGCCAACTTGATCGAGCGCGCGGGCGTTGATCGCGTGATGACGCTCGATCTTCACGCCGGACAAATTCAAGGCTTCTTCGACATTCCAACCGACAACTTGTTTGCGGCGCCACTCTTTGCCCGCGACATGCAGGATCTGTTCGAGGTCGACAAGCTGGTGGTCGTCTCCCCGGACGTGGGCGGCGTGGTTCGCGCTCGGGCGCTCGCCAAACGGCTCGGTCCCAACGTACCCATCGCCATCTGCGACAAGCGTCGCGAGCGGGCCGGACACTCCGAGGTCATGCACGTCATCGGCGATGTCGAGGGTATGCGCTGCGTTCTCGTCGACGACATCGTCGATTTAGGCGGCACGCTGGTGAATGCCGCGAACGCTCTCCTGGGGCACGGGGCGGCCGAGGTTCACGCCTACATCACCCACGGCGTGCTGTCTGGCGGGGCCGTCTCGCGGATCACGAACTCGAAGTTGAAGACGCTGGTGATCACAGACTCCATCATGCCGACCGAGGCTGTGAAGGCGGCGCGAAACATTCGGGTGATCTCGATCGCCAAGCTGCTGGCCGAGGCGATTGCCCGGACGTCTCGCAACGAGAGTGTCTCGAGCCTGTTCTACTGATCCAACCCACTGCCACGAACACCGACGGCTCGGATCGCGGGATAATCTGTTGCGCGATCGACACCGCTACGGCGGGGGCGTGTCCATGCGGGGCCGTCACCTCGGCTCGAAGCGGTGGGGCACCGCCTCGACAGTCGGTTTTCCGGTTTCCGGCAGGCGATCCAAACAGGGGAGAGCCGTATTGGCCCTCCCCGGTGTCTGTGCGCTCGCTTATTCGCGATCAGGTCGCATACCGCGTGAAGGCGGTTGTCGTCGCGCGGGCCTTCCAGTCGGTGACGACGCAGACGAGCGCGGGCTTGCCGGCCTTCACCGCAGCCATCGCTCTCTCGAGCGCGGGCTTGATGTCCTCAGGCTTCTCGACGTACTCGCCGTGCCCGCCGAAGCATTCGGCGAACTTGTCGTAACGCGGATAGCCGAGCTCGCGGCCGGGCTTCGATTTTACTGGATCGTCCTTGTCGGGATCACCCGTCCAACCGCCGTTCTGGCTGATCACGACCAGTACCGGCAGGTTATGGCGCACGCAGGTGTCGAACTCCATCGAGTTCATGCCCCACGAGCCGTCGCCGTGCAGGACGACGACCTGCTTGTCTGGGCACGCGGCCTTGGCGCCCATGCCGAACGGCATGCCGACGCCCATGGTGCCGTAGGCGCCCGAGTTGATGCGGTGCCGGGCGGTGTATTGCGGGATCGCCTGGCGTGCGTAGTTCAGCGTCTCCTGTCCGTCGACGCACAGGATGGCGTCGCGCTCGAGGATGTCGCGGACCTCCTTGCAGAGGCGCAGCGGGTGGATCGGCGTATCGCCGTTCGAGAGTGCTTGCTCGGCCTCGGCGGCTTTCTGCACGTTGCGGGTACGCAGCCGCTCGCGCCACGTCTCGTAGGCGGCCGGAGTGACCTTGCCCTTGATTGCGTCGGTCAGCTGGCCGAAGGCGATCCTGGCGTCGGCTACGACACCGACGTCGAGCTTACGGGGCGAGGAGGCGATCTCGACCGGATCGATATCGATGCGCACGACCTTGGCGTCCGCGTTCCAGCGCGGCGGGGCGGCGTTGCCGATGACGTAGTTGACGCGTGTTCCGACCACGAGGATGAAGTCGGCGTCACGGAAAGCGGCGGCGCGGGAGGTCAGGTAAGAATACTTGTGGTCCTCAGGGATGACGCCGCGGCCTTGCGGGGTCGTGTAGAACGGGATGCCGGCAGCCTCGACGAAGGCCAGCATCTCCTTGTCGGCTTCGGACCACTGCACGCCCGAGCCGGTGACCAGGACCGGCTGCTTGGCCTTGCTCATCAGCTCGATGATGGCCTTAACGTCGTTGGCGTTCATCGCCGGGCGTGCGCGCTTGGCGTAGTCGAACGGCTCCGGATACTCGATCTTCGACTCGTCGACCTCCTGGTAGAGAATGTCGCCGGGGAGATCGAGATAGACGGGGCCGGTGCGGCCCGTCATGGCCTGGGCGATGGCGAGATTGACGAGCTCGGGTATGCGGCGTGCATTGTGGACGCGATCAGCCCACTTGGTGATCGGCTTGAATATGGAGAGCTGGTCGGTGTCCTGGAACGCGCCGCGATGCCAGGTGGAGACGGGCGCCGCGCCGCCCAGCGCGAGGATCGGCGTGCAATCGGCCCAGGCGTGGGCGACGCCGGTGACGAGATTGGTCGTGGCTGGGCCCGAGGCTGCCATGCACACGCCGATCTGGTTCCGCAGCCGGGCGTAGGCGAAGCCGGCGAAGGCTGCGGCCTGCTCGTGGCGGACGTCGATGCCGCGCAGACCGAGGTTGAGGCACGCCTTCTCGACGGCCAGCATAGGGCCACCCATGATGTAGAAGAAGTCCGAGACGCCTTCGTGTTTGAGCGCCTTGGCGACGATGTCTGAGCCGATGGCCATGTGTGGTTCCTCTCTTGGGTGATGCAACCTTGCGGGCCTCGCGGCCGAGGCTCTCGTTTGTATTCGGTTCGACGGGAGCGGCCGTCGCATGCCCCTATCCTAGGCGTGGTTGGTGTGTGCTGGCCAGAGGTCATGCAAGCTGCTGCCATGCGGCCATGCATTACGAAAGTCGATGGCTGCGACTCGGGAACCATCGGAAAGGACGAGGGCTTGAATTCATTCCGCCGCTGCCGGGCTCAGCATCTCCGCCACGGGTATTTCGAGGCCGGGCGGGGCGAGCCGCAGAATGCCGTCCACCGTCAGTTCCTCAGCCGCAACGAGCTGTCCGGCCTCACGGCGGAAGCGGAAAACGACGCGCTCGTCAGGATCTACGATAACGTAATGCTCGATCGAAGAATGCAGTGCATAGCCACGTAGCTTGGTCGTCAAGTCGCGCTTTATGCTCGACGGTGATGGAGCGAGCACTTCGAAGACGGCGATGGGGTTTGGGACTTCGAGAGAAGACTCCAGCGGCGCAGGCAAAGGAGCAAGCAGGGCATCCGGTTCATAGGCCCTCGCCCCAGGAATTCGAACGGTAGCCCCGTCCGGCAATGCATAAAATGGAACCTTGGCCCGCTCGACCGCAAGCTCGAGCGCCCGATGCACGCGGGCCTTCGTACGCAAATGCGCAATGTTCTGCGATTGGTGCATCACGACCCGGCCTTGCTCCAGCTCATAGCGACCGCTCTCCTGCTCCAGGCTCCAGCGCAGGAACTCGTCGACGGTCATCGGTTGGGGGGCGTGAACGTTCATGGCGCGAGGCTACCATCACGCAGACCGGGGCGGAAGCCTGACGGCCCCGCGCCCCATGAGGCCGTTGCAGGTCGAGCAACCCTAGGGTCAGACGACGCCCTCTTTCTTCAACGCCGCGATGTCGTTCTTCGAGTAGCCGAGCCACTCGGAGTAGACGTCGTCGTTGTTGGCGCCGAGGATTGGCGAGGCGGTGACCTTGACGTAGCTGTCCGACATTTTCACGGGCCAGCCCGGGATCCAGAGCTTGCCGCGCACCGGATGATCGATCTCGGCGAAGATCTCGCGCTCGCGCATGCTTGGATCGTCAGAAAGCTCTTTCGTATCCATCACCGCGCCGCACGGCACGCCCGATGCGCCAAGCTTCTCCATCGCCTCGTGCTTGGTGTAGTTCATCGTCCACTTCTCGATCTCGGCTGTGATCTCCTTGGCGTGATCGCCGCGCTGGACTGGCGTCGCGAGCCGCGGATCGGCCTTGAGGTCGGCCCGCCCGATGACGTCGCAGAGGTTCTCCCAGTGCGCATTGGTGGCCCGGCTCGTGTAGATGAACACGTAGTCGTTATGGCCGCCTGGCTTGCAGCGGAAGACCTCGCACGGGGCGTTGCCGAGCACGACGGAGTTGCCGTTCCGCTCGCACGCCTTGTTGGTCATGAGCTGGCGCGAGTAGGCGATGCGGCAGTAGTTGACCATGGCGTCCTGCATGGCGACCTCGACCCTCTGGCCCTTGCCGGTCACCGTGCGCTGGTAGAGGGCGGCGAGGACGCCGATCGCGGCGTGGAGGCCCGTTCCGGTATCACCCAGGGTCACGCCCGGCTTGATGGGGCGCCCATCGGCCTCACCGGTAATCGACATCACGCCGCCGGCTGCTTGCGCGATCATGTCGAAGGCGAGGTTTTTCTCGAACGGGCTGCCCTTTCCGAAGCCTTTCACCGTCGCATAGATGATGCGCGGATTGATCTTCTGGACCTCCTCGTAGGAGAAGCCGAGCTTCTCGATCACGCCCGGTGCGAAGTTCTCCGCAAAGATGTCGCCCTTGCGGATGAGGTCGCGCAGGATCTCCTTGCCGCGCTCCGACTTCAGATTGAGCGTGATCGACTTCTTGTTGGCGTTGAGCAGCATGAAATAATAGCTGTCGGCATCCTTGCGTTCGCTCGAGGCGTTTCGCCCCTGCTCGCCGCCTTTCGGATTCTCGACCTTGATCACGTCCGCGCCGAGCCAGGCCAGCGTCTCGGTGATGGACGTTCCTGCCTCGAACTGGGTGAGATCGACGACCTTGATGCCGGCGAGGGCGGGTTTTGCGGGGGAAGAGGACATCGGGCGTTCTCCATTGAAGGCGGCGGCGCGGGGCGGCGCGGTGGACCAGGCCACCGCGACGAACGGGTGTGCTATTGGATCTTGATCTTGGCGACCTTGATCAGCTCGGCCATGGCTTTCGAGTCGGATTCCCGGAAGGCAAGGATCTCCTTGCGCGATTGAATGACGGGAGCGGAGCCGGCTGCAAGCAGTTTGGCCTTCATGTCATCGGTTTTCGATATCTCGACTATCTTGGCGTTGAGCTTGTCTTGGATGTCCTCAGGCACTCCCGCTGGCGCCCAGAGCGAGAACCAGATCGGCGCGTCGGCACCCTTGATGCCAAGCTCGGTCAGTGTCGGGGTATCGGGGAAATCCTGACTGCGCACCGGGTGGTTGACGTTGAGAAGATTGAGCTTGCCTGCCTTGATGTGCGGGTTGCAGGCGGGCTCGTTCATCATCTGGATATTGCCGGCGAGCAGGTCGGTCAGTGCATCGGCGCCGCCCCTGTAAGGGACATGCAGAAGCTTGATCCCGGCGCGGTAGACGAGCATCTCCATGCGCAGATGCGGCCCGGTGCCCGGCCCCGACGAGCCGAAGGCCAGCTTCTCAGGATTTTTCCGGGCGTAGTCGAGCATGTCCCCAAACTTCGTGATGCCAAGGCTCGGTACGATGGCGAAACCGGTAACGACGTCACCCATGCGAGCGACGGGGACGAGCTTGGTCGGATCGTAGCTCGTCTTGCGCAGCAGGGGCAGGTTGATGGTCGTGGTGTTGGATGAGACGAGGAACGTGTAGCCGTCGGGGGCGGACTTGGCGGCGGCCTCCGTCCCGATCATGCCGGAGGCGCCACCCCGATTCTCGACGACGAACTGCTGGCCGAAGGCCTTCTGGAGCTTGTCCGCCCACGGGCGGGCGACGAGATCGGTGCCGCCGCCCGCGCCGAATGGCACGATGAGCTTGACCGGTCTGTCGGGCCAGGCAGCCTGTGCTCTGCCGATGGCAGGCAGGGCAATTCCCGCTGCGGCGGCAGCGGTTCCGAGCTGTAGAAATTTGCGGCGGCGCATTTTGTTTTTCTCCGGGTGTTTTCTCCCAACCCCAGGATGGGTCACGCGGATACCGTGCGTCAATCTGCGCCGCACAGCGTGGCGGCCGGCCGTCTCCCGCCGTCACCGCGGGCGGAAGACGGGGCCTTGGTTTCGGCTAGTCAAACTTGATGTTTGCCGCCTTGACGAGTTCGGCCGTGCGGACCTTGTCGGCTTCCCAGAAGGCCTGCATCTCGGCAATGGTCTGCACCACGGGAACGCAAGACACAGTCTCGAGGCGTGCCTTGGTCTCCGGAGCCTTGCCGACGGCCATCGCCTTTGCGTTGAGGGCCTCGACAATCTCCTTCGGCGTGCCGCCCGGCGCGTAGAGCGAGAACCACGCTGGCACGTCGGCATCCTTGACGCCAAGCTCGGTGAGGGTCGGAACGTCGGGGAAGGGTGCGAACCGCTCGAAGTGATTGATGTTGAGAAGATGGATCTTGCCCGCCTTCACGTGCGGCAAGGACGAGCCCTCGTTCATGAGCTGGATGTTGCCCGCGAGGAGATCGTTGAGCGTGTCGGCACCGCCGCGATAGGGGACGTGAAGAATGTCGACTCCCGTCCGGATCTTCAGCATCTCGTAGCGCAGGTGGGGAAGTGTGCCGGCACCGGATGAGCCGAATGCGAGCTTGCCCGGATTCTTCTTCGCGTAGTCGATCATCTCGGGGAACGTCTTGACCCCGACCGACGGATGCATGGCGAAACCGGCCATGGAGTCACCCATCCGGGCGACGGGCATGAAGCTGTTGGCGTCGTAGTTCAGCTTGCGGATGAGTGGCAACGTGACCGTCGCCGTGTTCGACGAGAAGAAGAACGTATAGCCGTCCGGTGCGGCCTTGGCGGCTGCCTCCGCGCCGATCATGCCCGACGCGCCGCCGCGATTCTCGACGACGAATTGCTGATTGAAGGCTTTGGTCAGCCATTCGGCCCAGGGTCGGGCGACGAGGTCGGTGGCGCCGCCGGCAGCGAACGGCACGATCATTTTGACAGGCCGGGCGGGCCAGGCGCCTTGTGCCCGGATGACAGCGGGCGCGGCGACGGTCGCCAGGCCGGTGCTCGCGGCCAGCTTGATAAACTTTCGGCGGTGCATGTTTTTCTCCGGGCGTTGTCCTCTTCCCGGAGCCAGCATCCGTCGGCGCGCCGCAGCTCGTCAATGCCGTCGAAGGCCGGCGCTCAGCGAACCTCGCCTGTCCGGAAGTCGAAGATCTTGCCGGATTGGTCGAAACTGGGATCTGCAAGTCGCAGGAACAGCGGCACGATATCGTCCGGTGTCTTGAGGGTCGCCGGGTCCTCCCCAGGGAATGCCTTGGCACGCATGCCGGTGCGGATCGGACCCGGGTTGACGATGTTGACCTTGGCAGGGGTTTCGGCGAGCTCGAGTGCCCACGTCTTGGCGAGTGCCTCGAGCCCGGCCTTGGATGCCGAGTAGGGCCCCCAGTAGGCGTTGCGCGCCTGAGCAGCGCCGGAGGAGACGAAAACGGCGCGGCCAGCATCAGATCGACGTATCAGCGGATCGACCGAGCGAATGATGTGCCAATTGGCGGTGAGGTTGATGTCGATCACCTCGCGCCAAGCATCGGACGTGATGTGGCCGAGAGGGGAGAGCGGCCCCAGGATGCCCGCATTGGCGACGAGAATGTCGAGCTTGCCCCAGCGCTGCAGGATGGTAGGGCCCAGCGCATCGAGCTTGTCTAATCGCTTGAGGTCGAGCTCGACGAGCGTCGCAGCGCCGCCGACGGCACGGATGTCGTCGTCGAGCTCCTCGAGTCCGCCCACCGTCCGGGCCAGCAACACGACGTGTGCTCCGGCTTTGGCGAGGCCAAGCGACACGGCGCGGCCGATGCCGCGCGAGGCGCCGGTGACGAGGGCCAGCCGGCCAGCGAGAGGCTTATCGTCTGCCATGAATGGGCTCCCTTTAAAGCAGCCGGGACGCTATCGGCTGGTCGCGGGGGCGGCAAGGGGGCTTGGTCGGGAGGTGGGGATTTCAGACTCGAGAAGGCGGCCAGCCGCCACTATGTCGCGTCAACCGGATGTGCCGGTTGGGAGATTGGCGGCCTCGGCGGCGAGCGCGAGAGCCGCGGCGAGGCTGCACAGACGAACCCCCGAGCGATCGAGGTCAGCGAAGCGATGCTCGCGGTGGAGCGTCTCGGTGCCAATGCGGGCCGCGGCGATGTGCACCAGGCCAACGGGCTTATCGGCCGTACCGCCGCCCGGGCCCGCCAACCCTGTAATGGAGACGGCCAAGCTGGCCTGCGAGTGCAAAAGCGCGCCGTCCGCCATTGCGATTGCGACTTGGCGGCTCACAGCGCCATGCTCCGCGATGAGATCCGCCCTAACACCGAGCATCTCGATCTTGGCGTCGTTCGAATAGGTTACAAAGCCACGATCAACGACTGCCGATGCGCCGGGGCTCTCTGTGAGCAGGGCCGCCAGCAAGCCACCTGTGCAGCTTTCCGCTGTCGCGATCTCGAGGCTGGCGCCGCGTAATAACGCGATCAGCTCGTTGGCTTTCTGCCTCAGATCCTCTGAGAACATCGTGGAGCACCTGCGTTGCCGGTCCGACTTTGAACGGAAGGCAACGCTAGTGCGCCGTGCCAAGCGAGGCAACGGCGCGTGCGATCACGGAGCAGCCAGCTTCTCGGCTTGGGAGAGCAGCCCGTCCAGCATAGGACGCGCGTCCACGCCCATGACCTCAGTCGAACGGCGCTGGGCCTCTTGCCACAGTGGGTAGGCCTCGCGGATCACCGCTTTGCCGCGCGGGGTGAGATGCAACCCGCGTCCGCGACGTCCGGCCGGCGGATCCATCTCGATGTGGCCTAGGGCCAGCAGTCGTTTGAGATTGCGCGACAGGGTGGATTTCTCGATATCGAGATCGAGACCGATCTCTGCGGCGGTAATGCCGTCGGTGTGAGCCAGCTGCGTAAGCAGTGTGAACTGGCTGGCGGTGATCTTGTGAGGCCGCAGCGCGTCATCATAGACGCGAGTGACGATGCGGCTCAGCTGACGCACGCGCGTCGCGATACAGGTTTCCGATGTGGCGCTGGCGATAGTGCCGAGGTCTGGCTGGGCTGTCCGCGCCGGCGGTGTCATGATGTTCATGTGGTGCCTCCCCGCGTGCCCCAATGGCGATACAACGCCTCTTGCCTGATTCGAGGGGAGGCAGCAACGTCATTGGGTTGGAAAGGTGGGGCGTCGGCTCGATTGTAGTGACGCAGCGGTCTCTGATCGCCCTTCTCGGGTACGCGCCATGCGGCAGCGCGACCCGGCTGAACGATCGGGCTCATGGCGATCGTGCTGCCGTTTGGCACGGCGATATCAAGCCCATGCTCCTAACGCGGCGCGCGCTGGAGGACTGGTGGCGTTTCTGACGTCGTGGGAAAGCTCAGCTCGCCTCGGCGAGCAAAGACAGCTGACGATGGTTGCTGCCGTGCTGATCCGTCAGCCGCGTCGGGTAATCGCCCGTGAAGCAGTGATCGGTGAACTGGGGCTGTGCCGGATCTCGCCGCTTCTGGCCCATGGCGCGATAAAGACCATCGACAGAAAGGAACGCGAGACTATCGGCCTCCAGATAGAGGCGCATCTCCTCGATCGTATTGTTTGCGGCGAGGAGCTCGGTCGTGCGCGGTGTATCGATCCCATAGAAATCGGGATGGCGAATCGGAGGACTCGAAATGCGCATGTGCACCTCGCGGGCGCCGGCCTCCTTGAGCATCGCCACGATTTTCTTCGACGTGGTGCCGCGCACGATGCTGTCGTCGATGAGGACGATGCGCGCGCCGCGGATGACGCCAGGATTGGCCGAATGCTTCAGTTTCACGCCCAGCGCACGGATACCCTGCTCGGGCTCGATGAAGGTGCGGCCAACGTAGTGATTGCGCACGATGCCGAGCTCGAACGGCACACCGGCGGCCTGTGCATAGCCGATTGCGGCCGGCACGCCCGAATCGGGAACCGGCACGATGACATCGGCCGTGACCGCGGATTCCTCGGCGAGCACCGCCCCCATCTGTTTGCGCATCTCATAGACGCTTTGTCCGCCGATGACGCTGTCGGGGCGTGCGAAGTAGACGTACTCGAACACGCACGGGCGCGCTGGGCGGCGAGGAAAGGGACGGTGGCTCTCGACGCCGTCGTCAGTAATCACGACGACCTCGCCATTCTCGATCTCACGAATGAACTGAGCGCCGACGATGTCGAGTGCGCAGGTCTCGGAGGCGAGCACGTAGGCCTGATCGAGACGGCCCAGCACGAGAGGGCGAATGCCGACCGGGTCGCGAGCGCCGATCATCATGTCGTTGGTCAGGCAGGCGAGGGCGTAGGCGCCTTCGATCTGCAGAAGCCCGTCGATGAAACGGTCGACGATGCGCCGCTTCTTGGAGCGCGAGATCAGGTGCAGGATGACCTCGGTATCCGAAGTGGACTGGCAGATCGCGCCGGAAGAGACCAGTTCCTCGCGGAGGGTGAGCGCGTTGGTGAGATTGCCGTTGTGCGCGACGGCGAAGCCGCCCTGGTCGAGGTCGGCGAACAGCGGCTGCACGTTGCGAAGGACGACGTCGCCCGTGGTCGAGTAGCGGTTATGGCCGAGGGCCATGCGGCCGGTGAGGCGCGCTATGACCTCTTTGCTGGAGAAATTGTCACCGACGCGACCCAGGCGGCGCTCCTGGTTGAAACGGCCGCCGTCGTAGGTGACGATGCCGCAGCCTTCCTGGCCACGATGCTGCAGGGCATGAAGGCCGAGCGCAGTGATCGCGGCCGCGTTCTCGTGACCGAACACGGCGAACACGCCGCACTCCTCCCGGAGACGATCGTCCGGATAGCGAGGCCGATCAGCTGTGCTCGCCTGGTCCGTCATAATGGGACCGTCGGGGTTTTGGCTTTCCCCAGCCTCGATCGAGGCCGCTTCTCGAGCCCCGTCAGGGCCCGTCCTCGTGCCATCCGCCATCGACCGCTCCGCAGCTTGCAACCGATTTGACCACGCAAAACATCAGAGGTGGTCAGACCCTCTGAGCCGTTGCTGGGGGTATATGACGATTTCGCGACCTTGACCATGGCCTGCGGCGATCTTGATGCGCAAAGGGTCAAGAGGCGCACGTCCCTGTTGCTCGACTTTGGGCTCGGTCAGCGAGGGCGGGACGACCTTGACGAGAATTGTCCGGAAGGTGTTACCCGCACTCTTGATGTAGGGAAGCGAGCGCGCGTTTTTAACCCAATCGAATTGATTGCTCGGATCGGGAAAGAAGGCCTCGTAGAACATGTAGGGAATGACGATCAGGACGAAGCCGCGGACGGCACCAAACACGAAGCCGAGCACGCGGTCGATCATGCCGACGCCACTGTCCTGTATGGTGTCCGAGATGCGCGCCGTGAGCAGGTGCACGATAATCAACACGATCAGGAAGATGATGGCGCCCATCACGACCTGGGCGACGGGAACGGGAACGCTGAACTGCTTGGCGAGATCCTCGGCGGCGGGCTTGTGATAGAGGACGAAGTAGAGCAGCGCGCCGAGCGCTGCGACCCAGGACAGGATCGAGAGGACCTCGCGGGTGAAACCGCGGTACATCGCGAGAAGCCCCGACAGGATCGCTAGGGCCACGAGGGCCGCGTCGAGATAGGTCAGTGGCCCGAGCATGGGCGTCATTCCTTCGTTCGGCTCTCGGGATTGCTCGGGCAACCGCCCTCGCAAAGCCGCCTGCCGGTCGACCTGTGCGTACTCGGATGACCGGCGGATAGGCCAAGCGCCAGCCTCGTCTCAGTGACATGGACCAACCGACTCGGCAAGCTCCTTGAGATGCGAAAGACGGTCGAGCTCGATGCGCGCCGCACCAGCCTCGAGATCGCCCGCCGCCGGCACCACCGCGCGCTTGAACCCGAGCTTCTGCGCCTCTTTCAGCCGCGTCGTCATGTGGCCAGCAGCCCTGACCGCGCCGGAGAGACTGATCTCGCCGAAATAGACGTGGTCGGAGGGAAGAGCATCACCCGATAGTGACGATAGGAGGGCGGCGGCGGCGGCGAGGTCGGCGGCCGGCTCTGTGATTTTCAACCCCCCGGCGACGTTGAGGTAGACGTCGTGTTTCGCGAGGCTCACGCCACAGCGTGCGTCCAGCACCGCCAGCACCATCGACAGTCGATTGGAGTCCCAGCCGACAACAGCGCGGCGCGGCGTGCCCAGCGCCGATGGGGCGACCAGGGCCTGAATTTCGACGAGCAGCGGCCGCGTTCCTTCGACGCCGGCGAAGACCGCAGCGCCGGGTGCCTTGGCATCCCGGTCGCCGAGGAAGAGCTCGGAGGGATTCGAGACCTCCCGCAGGCCCTGCTGCGCCATCTCGAAGACACCGATCTCGTCGGTCGCGCCGAAGCGGTTCTTGACGGCGCGCAGGATGCGAAACGGGTGACCCCGGTCTCCCTCGAACGAGAGCACGGTGTCGACCATGTGCTCGACGACCTTCGGTCCGGCGAGCTGGCCGTCCTTGGTGACGTGACCGACGAGTAGCATCGCCGCGCCGGACTGCTTGGCGTAGCGGATCAACGATCCCGTCGCAGCGCGAACCTGACTGACGGTGCCGGGCGCGGCATCGAGGGCATCGGCCCATAGTGTCTGGATCGAATCGATGACGATCAGGTCGGCGCGGCGGTCCTCGCCGAGGGTCGCCAGGATGTTGGAAAGGTTGGTCTCGCTGGCGAGCAGCACGGGCGCCTCCGAGAGGCCGAGTCGCTCCGCCCGCAAGCGGACCTGGGCGGTCGCTTCCTCGCCGGAGAAGTAGAGCGTGCGCCGCCCGCCGGCTGCGAGCGAGGCGCACAACTGCAGAAGGAGCGTCGATTTGCCGATGCCCGGCTCGCCGCCGATGAGGAGTGCGGAGCCAGGGACGATGCCGCCGCCTGTCACGCGATCGACCTCGGCATTGCCGGTCGGCATGCGTGGTGGCGCCTCGCCCCGAGCAGCCAGTGTTTCAAGTGTCACGGCACGGCCGCGTGACTGGCGCGTCATGCCTGAGCCTGGAGGAGGGGCTGCGGCGGTCTCCTCGACGAGCGTGTTCCATTCGCCGCACGCGGGGCACTTGCCGACCCAGCGTTGCGAGACGCCGCCGCAATTCTGGCAGACGAACGAGGCGCGCGCCGGCTTGGCCATCAGGCGATGCCCTCGGCGTAGACGCGATGCACACGCCGGCCGAGGCGCGTCAGCAGCTCATAGCCGATCGTGCCGGCGCGATCTGTCAGATCGTCGATCGTGGTCCGTGCGCCCAGCACCTCGACCCAAGCGCCACGGCAAGCCTCGCGCTCGGGGACGTCGGTCACATCGACCGTGATGAGGTCCATCGAGACGCGACCGACCACCGGGACCGGCTGCTCGCCGATATGGCCAACAGGGCCGGGGCGTCCCGTGGGACTCGAGAGGGCGCGCAGGAAGCCATCGGCATAGCCACAGGCCAGCGTCGCCACGCGCGAATCTGCGTGCAGCCTGGAACGTGGCGCCGTAGCCGATCGGCTCTCCGGCCGCGACGCTTCGAATTTGCAGGATCCGGGCTTGCAGGCGCACCACCCAGCGCATCGGGTTGGCGTGCCCTTCGAATGCGCGCCCCCCGTAAAGAGCGATTCCCGGCCGGACGAGATCGAATTGGTAGTCGGGACCGAGAAATACGCCGCCTGAATTGGCGAGGCTTGCCGGCGCCGGCGGCAGCTTGGCGCGAAGCGCCTGAAAACTGCCGAGCTGGGCGGCATTCATCGGATGGTCGGGCACGTCGGCGCAGGCGAGATGGCTCATGACGAGGGTGAGATCGAATTTGTCGAACAGGCCGCGCTCTGGGCCGGCGAGTTGCTCGACGTCGGCGCGGGAGAGGCCAAGTCGATGCATGCCCGTATCGATGTGCACGGCAGCGCGCAGGCGCCGCCCTGTCGCCTCGCACCAGGCCGCCCATTCGCGGACCTCATCGAGACTCGACAGACAGGGGCTGAGGTCGAACCCTGTGTAATAGGGGGCTGCACCCGGCAGAAGTCCGTCGAGGACGAAGATTGTTGCCGCTGGATGCGCGAGGCGAACGATGCGGGCCTCGGCGAGCGTCGCGACAAAAAAGGTTCGGCAGCCTTCGGCGGCCAATGCGCGTGCGACCTCGTCTATGCCAAGGCCGTAGGCGTCAGCTTTGATCACGCCGGCGCATTCGGCCGTGCCGGATGCGGCATTGAGCGCTCGCCAGTTGGCCCGGAGTGCCGCCAGGTCGATGGTGAGCACCGCCCGGGCATCCGGCGGTATGGCGTGGGCATCGCGAATCACGGGCTCGGTCTCCATGCTGGTGCGATCATAGCACGCGAGACTGCCGAGGCAGCGTCAAGCACCGGAAGGGCGACGCCGGCCGGGGAGGACGGCGCCACCGGCGGGTTAATGGTTTGTTTGCAGCTTTCGGGAATTCTCGCTGACGAGTGAAATGACCTAATGCCGAGGGGGCAAGATGCCGCGCGGGAACACGTCGTCCGACCGTCGGGCATTTGGTCGCCGGGAGAGCCGCATTCACGCCTTTGCCAAAGTGCCGGGGCGTGGCGCCGAACCGTGCATCGTTCGCAATTTCTCCGACAGTGGTGCGCTGCTTGCGTTCGACGCCTCCTTCGAGCCGCCGGCACGTTTCCGGCTGGCCGTCGAAGCGAAAGGTCTCGACGTTTTGTGCGAGGTTCGACGCCGCGACGGACACGAGTACGGCGTGAGCTTCGTCTCCGACGACGCGGCTGGGCAGATGCTGCTCGAGACGACGGCCGACGTTCCAGACGATTTGACCGTGGCGGACGACACGCCGCCACCTCGGCCCAATGCGCTGGGCCGGGATGGGATCGTCACAGTCGTCACCGGGGCCGAGGTGAGGCGCTACTTGACTGTGTGACGCCAGCTACTCGTGGCGCTCCGGCAAGTACTGGTCGTGGGCGAGATCCGAGAACCGCGTGAACGCGCCCTCGAAGGCCAGGGTGACGGCGCCGACGGGTCCGTGGCGCTGCTTGCCGATGATGACCTCGGCCTTACCCGTGACCATCTGCATCTTCTCCATCCACGCCTGGAACTCGGCCGTGCCTTCGGACGGCTTGGCGCGCTCGACGTAGTACTCCTCGCGGAACACGAACATGACGACGTCGGCGTCCTGCTCGATCGAGCCTGATTCACGCAGATCGGAGAGCTGTGGACGCTTGTCCTCGCGCGTCTCCACCTGACGTGACAACTGGGAGAGGGCGATCACCGGCACGGCGAGCTCCTTCGCCAGCGCTTTCAATCCCGTCGTGATCTCGGTGATCTCCTGGACGCGGCCTTGCGATGCGCGCCCAGCCGAGCCGGTGAGCAACTGGAGATAGTCGATGACGAGGACGTCGAGGCCCTTCTGTCGCTTCAGCTTGCGCGCCCGGGCTGCTAGCTGGGCGATCGAAATGCCGCCCGTCTGGTCGATGTAGAGTGGACAGCGCGCCATTTCCTGGGACGCGAGGACGAGACGCTTGAACTCGTCCTCGGTGATCTCGCCGCGACGAATCTTGGACGACGAGATCTCGGCTTGCTCGGCGAGTATTCGCGTGGCGAGCTGCTCCGCCGACATTTCGAGGGAGAAGAAGCCCACGACGCCGCCGTCGGTGGCTTTGACGGTGCCGTCCGGCTGCTCTTCTGTCCGGTAGGCCTTGGCGATGTTGTAGGCGATGTTCGTTGCGAGCGATGTCTTCCCCATGGAAGGCCGCCCCGCGAGAATAATCAAGTCGGACGACTGCAGTCCGCCCATGCGCGCATCGAGGTCGCGCAAGCCCGTCGAGATGCCGGAGAGGCCGCCCTGGCGCTGGTAGGCGTTGTTCGCCATCTCAATGGCGTTGGTCAATGCCTTCTCGAAGGAGAGGAATCCCTGTCCGTACTTACCCGTCTCTGCGAGGGAGAAGAGGCGGGTCTCCGCCTCCTGGATCTGGGTATCGGGCGGATTGTCGATCGGCGAATCATAGGCCACGTTGACCATGTCCTCGCCGATCAGGATCAGCTGCCTACGAATGGCCAGGTCGTAGATGGTTCGTGCGTACTCGACGGCATTGATGATCGTCGTCGCGTTGGCGGCGAGGCGGCCGAGATACTGTGGCACCGTGAGGTTTTGATCGATGGGCTCGGCGGTCTCGAAAAAGGTGCGCATCGTGACCGGCGTCGCCTGCTTTCCGGCGGCGATCAGCTTCCCCGCCGTCTCGTAGATCGAGGCGTGGAGAGGATCGAAGAAGTGCTCCGGGCGCAGGAACGTCGAAACGCGGTCCTGGGCCTCGTTGTTGACGAGAATGGCGCCGAGCAGGGCCTGCTCGGCGTCGATGTTGTGGGGGGCTGCCCGGAAGCCGTCGGTCTCGGGAGCGTCGACTGCCGGGGGGGCGGATCTGGGGTTCGCGGTGCTCTGTGCCATGCCCCAAGCGTTAGCCGATTCGGGATGATGCAAGCGCTCAGTCGGCGTTTCGCCGGGGGACACTCCCCGCTATCAACATGCGCTCGACAACGGCCTTGTGCGGTGCCGAAGTCCCACAGCTTCGGCCGCCGATCACTCGCCGGCGAGGCGGGCGGTCTGCGCCAGATGGTGATCTCGCTCTCGAGCGAGGGCTTGTGCCTCGCGGGCGTGCATGTAGTCCCGGATAATGGGCAGGGTTTCGATTCGACGGGTGAGCTGGATCTGGAAGACGACGAGGTTCTGGTAGCGGAACGCGCATTCCGAGCCCGCGAGGTAGAACTCCCACATCCGACAGAAGCGCTCGCCCTGGAGACGCTTAGCCTCGTCCCAGTTGGCAACGAACCGCTCCCGCCAGTGCCGGAGCGTCTTGGCATAATGCAGGCGGAGAACCTCGACGTCGGTGACGATGAGGCCGCTCCGCTCGATGGCGGGCAGCACCTCGGACAGCGCCGGAATATAGCCGCCGGGGAATATATGGCGGGCGATGAAGGCGTTGGTGGCCGCCGGCTGGTCGGCCCGGCCGATGAAGTGGATGAGGGCGACGCCATCGTCCTCGAGCAGGTCGTGCACACGCTCGAAGTAGCGGCGATAGTGGTTCACGCCGACGTGCTCGAACATGCCGACCGAGACGATCCGGTCGAAACGCCCATGCAGCAGGCGATAGTCGACGAGATCGAACCGCACGCGCTCGGCGAGCCCGCGCTTGCTGGCCCATTGACGCGCGTGAGCCAGTTGCTCGGTCGAGAGCGTGATGCCCTGCACCTCGCAGCCCGTCATGGCCGCGAGGTTGAGGCCAAGGCCTCCCCATCCCGAGCCGATGTCGAGCACGCGGTGGCCCTCCTCGATGGCGAGCTTCGCCGCGATGTGGCGGATCTTGGCGCGCTGGGCGTCGTCGAGATCGGTGTCGGGGTCGGTGTAATAGGCACACGAGTATTGCCGCTCGGGATCGAGGAAGAGGTCGTAGATGTGTCCGTCGATGTCGTAGTGATGGGCCACGTTGCGGCGAGCACGCGACACCGGGTTGAACTGTGCGATACGGCGGGTCAAGTAGCGCATGCTGTCGGCCGTCAATGCCCAGCGCGGCATCGGCCGCGTCATTGCGTTCTCGAGAACCAGCGCGATCAGGTCGTAAATGCGGCCCTCGCGCATGATGAGACGGCCATCCATGTAGGCCTCGCCCACGGCCAGGTTCGGATTGAGCGCTAGCTGTGAAGCGAGCCGATGGTCCATGAGCTTGATGGCCACGCGAGGATCGCGGCCGTCGCCGAAGGTGTGGACGGCGCCATCGTGGGTTTCGACTTCGAGCGTCCCGTGCTGTACGATCCGATCGAGGAGCAATTGCAAGGGCTTGAACATGGTCACGATCTCTGCTGGTGACCCCCCAGCACGCGTGCCAATCCCCGCGCGGCACGCGGCTATCCGCCGCACCTATTAACGCGCAGCCGCAAGTGAAGTTCAAGTGGAATTGGAAAATTTCGCAGCGTTCGCAGCACCACGATGGCTCCGGCTTGCGGCATGCTCATGCAACTCGCGCCGCCGTCTGGTCGGGCGCGGATAAGCGAAGGGCGCCGCGATGTTGTCGCGACGCCCTTCGTTACGGCAGAAACGGGAGCGATCTCAGGGTGCGTCCGGATCCTCGGGCTGGTCACCGAGGCCGGGCGGGGTGCCCTCGAACTCGGCTTCCTCGCTATAGGTCTCGATATCGAGCTCCTCGTCGCGGATGACGGTGACGTCCTCGCCGCGGGCCTGGCGATCGGCCTCATCCGTCGAGCGTGCAACGTTGAGCGACGCGCCCACGGTGACCTCCGGGTGCAGCTGGAGCCGGATCTGGTGCAAGCCCAGCGCCTTGATCGGACGGTCGAGCAGAACCTGCCGGCGGTCGATGGAGAAGCCGCCCTCGGTGATCACCTCGGAAATGTCGCGGGTGGAGACGGAGCCGTAGAGCTGACCCGTGTCGCCGGCTTGGCGGATGGCGACGAAGATCTTCCCCTCGAGGCGCTCAGCGACGACCTCGGCCTCCTTCTTGAGCTCCAGGTTGCGCGCCTCGAGGTGCACGCGCTGCGTCTCGAATTGCTTGCGGTTATCCTCGGTGGCGCGGAGCGCCTTGCCCTGAGGCAGGAGGAAGTTGCGCGCGTAGCCGTCACGAACACGGACGACATCGCCCATCTGGCCGAGACGGCCGATGCGCTCGAGAAGGATGACTTGCATGCGATGATCTCCTTGGTGGCTGTATTTGGAAGGGGTGTGGCCGGCTGACCGGCACGGTCACGTCGGTGGAGGGGCGGGCGGCGGCGGCGGTTGTGGCGGCGGCCCCTGGTCCGGCACGTCCGGGCGCCGGTACCAGAGCAGCGGCTCGAGGATGGCGATCAGCGCGACGACGAGGGCCGCGGTCGTATTGAAGACGATCAGCACGAGGTAGACGGCCCAAAGCACGAAGGGACGCGCCTGGAGCCCCATGGTCATGTAATGGATGATGGCGAGCCCCATCAGCATGTAAGCGAAGAGGAAGGCGCCCGCGAAACCGGTCGCGAGCAAGCCGGGCAAGCCGGGGAGCATCGAGAGCGCGAGGGAGCCAGCGAGCCCGAGACCGAAGCCCGGCGGAAATCGAATCAACTGCAGGTTCGGCCAAGGCCGCGTCAGCCGGCCCGAGACCAGCGTGACCTTGCCGCCGAGCCAGAGATTGAGCGCGAAGCCGCCGAGCCAGAGGACAGCCGAGCCGGCGGGAAGCGCGTGCAGCAGCAGAGTCGCCAGCGCGTCCTTCTCCTTGTCGCCAAGCTCGCTGCTGGCAAGGTTCGGCAGCTGCTTGACGAGAACGTCGTCGACGAGTTGGCGCATCATGGTCTTCAGGCCTTCGACATCCGCGCCGAGCAGCAGGATGGAGACCAGCGCGAGCGCACCCGCCATGAGCGTGGCCGCGGCGAGGACGCGCCCGATCGGGTACCACTCAACGGCGCCAGCGACCGGCGACGGAGTGGGGGACGTCTGAGAAGGCCGATTCAGAAGGACGAGATGGCAGAGCGCGACGAGCGGTAGCCCCTGCGACAGGAAGAACACAAAGCCGGTGCGGACGCCGAGAAAAATGGTCGCCACCAGGGCGCCGGTCGCCGCGGCGATTGCCGCAGCCATGGAGCCCCAGCCCAGCCCTGCGAGATAGGAGGGAAGGGGGGCGAGGAAGAACAGAATGAAGCGGCCCGTCATGCCGCCAGCGCTCGCGGATGCGAACAGCAAGGCGGTGGCGAGGCCTGCGGCCACTCCGACGGGAAGGAACTGGGGCATCTTGAAGCTGTCCCGCTCTTGGCGGTTAGGGGCGGATCCAAATGTCCGCCCCAACCCGTTCACGGCCGATGGCCTATTTGATCACGTAGGGCAGCAGACCGAGGAAGCGTGCGCGCTTGATGGCGCGTGCCAGCTCACGCTGCTTCTTAGCCGAGACCGCGGTGATGCGGCTCGGAACGATCTTGCCGCGCTCGGACACGTAGCGCCCGAGCAAACGGACATCCTTATAGTCGATCTTCGGAGCATTGGCGCCCGAGAACGGGCACGTCTTGCGACGACGATGGAACGGGCGACGCACGGCGCCGCCGCCTCCGGATGCCGGCTCGGCCATTTACGTGCTCTCCGTCTGGGGGCCACGGGGGCCACGATCACCAAAGCCACCGCCCTCGCGCGGGGGGCCACTGCGGAAGCCGCCGCCTTCGCGGGGGGGCCGATCGCCGCGATCACCACCACGGAAACCGCCACCGCCTTCGCGGGGCGGCCGGTCACCGCGGGGCCCGCGATCGCCGCGGAAGCCGCCGCCACCGCCACCGCCGCGCCCGCCGAAGCCGCCGCGATCACCGCGCTCGTCACGGTCGCTCTTGCGCATCTGGATCGAGGGCTCGGTCTCGTGCTCGTCGACGCGGATCGTCAGGAACCGCAAAATGTCGGTCGAGATGCCCATGCGCCGCTCCATCTCGTCGACGGCAGCCGACGGAGCGTCGATGTTGAGCAAGCGTGTAGTGGGCCTTGCGGTTCTTCTTGATCTTGTAGGTCAGCGAGCGCAGCGCCCCAATACTCGGTCTTTGCGACCTTGCCCTGAAGCTCCTCGATGACGTCTGTGAATTCCTTGGTCAGCGCCTCGACCTGTGTCTGCGAGACGTCCTGACGCGCAAGGAACACATGCTCGTAAAGCGGCATGCCTTGGCCTTCCTTCCTCGGTTGTCCGCTCCGGCGCCAAGCCTCTATTGGACCGCCCATGCAACACGGGAAGGCCCAATGCGACCCAAAGAGCGGAGACACGGGGAGCCGGGCACGATGCCCATCCGGCCGTGGCGACTATGGACGCCAGCAACGGCCATGCTCCCGTTCAGCCTCCAGCCGGAACGGGTGAAGCCCTGGCTTATGCCGGAGCCGCCTTCGGCTGGCAAGTGGGATTACGACCAGCGCGCCGCCCGCGCTTGACACGATCGAGGCGCGCATGCTTCACGCCACGAAACTGACACGAGCCACGAGGAGCGGCGGCAATGAGCCTGGCGTTGATGTTTCCCGGACAGGGCAGCCAAGCGGTCGGGATGGGCCGGGATCTCGCGGAGGCGTTCCCTGCGGCGAAGGCCGTGTTCGAGGAGGTAGACGAGGCGCTGGGCCAAAAGCTCTCGCAGATCATGTGGGAGGGTCCGCAGGAAACCCTGACTCTCACCGAGAACGCGCAACCGGCGCTGATGGCTCATTCCATGGCGGTGATCCGGGTGCTGGAGGCCGAGAAAGGGCTCAAACTGGCTGAGCAGGTGTCGTTCGTTGCGGGACACTCGCTCGGCGAATACTCGGCGCTGGCCGCGGCGGGAGCCTTCACCATCGGGGATGCGGCGCGCCTCCTCAAGCTGCGTGGCCAGTCAATGCAGAAGGCCGTCCCCGTAGGGCAGGGGGCGATGGCTGCGCTGCTGGGAGTGGGCCTCGACGTGGCCCGCAAGATCGCGGCCGATGCGGCCCAGGGCGACGTCTGCGATATCGCCAACGACAACGAGCCCACCCAGGTCGTGCTCTCCGGGCACAAGACGGCGATCGACCGTGTCGCCGAGGTCGGCAAGGCACATGGCCTGCGACGCGCCATTCCCTTGCCGGTGTCGGCGCCATTCCATTGCAGTCTCCTCAAGCCCGCCGCCGATGCCATGGCCGAGGCGCTGGCCAAGGTGGCGGTGCGCCGTCCGGTGGTGCCTGTGGTCGCGAACGTGCTGGCGGCACCGATCAGCGACCCGGACGAGATCAAGCGGCGTCTCGTCGAGCAGGTGACGGGGACCGTGCGGTGGCGGGAGTGCGTGCTCGCAATGGCTGCAGCGGGCGTTACAACTCTCATCGAGGTCGGCTCGGGCAAGGTGCTGACCGGGCTCGCCGGGCGCATCGATAAAAGTCTGAAGGTGCAGGCGGTCGGAACACCGGCCGATATCGATGCAGTGGCCGCGCTGCTCGGCTGAGGCTTCACGTTTGCAGAGCGCTTTCGAGGCCGCTGGAATGCTCGTGGCCGTCGGTGCCTGTCACAATGTCGAACTCGAGACCGGCGAGGAACGCGGCGAGGTTGGCGCCGAGATTGGCCGACAGGTAGCCGCCCTCCTGGACGAGCAGGGTGGGCGAGCCGAGGCGGCCGATGATCTCGCCGGCGCGCTTGAAGCCCGCGTCGGTCACTTTTGCGCCGCCGAAAGGATCGTCGAAGGAGGCATCGAGGCCCAGCGCCACGACCAGCACGTCCGGTGCGAAGGCACGTACCGCCTCCGCCCCGGCACCCACCGCAGCCGTCCATGTCGCGTCGTCGGCGCCGAGCGGGACCGGCAGGTTGATGTTGAAGCCCTCACCGTTCGCCTCGCCGCGCTCGTGCGGGTGGCCCCAGAAAAACGGGTAGAAGTGGTGCGGATCGGCGTGCACTGACACGGTCAGCACGTCGCTGCGTCGATAGAAGATCGCCTGCGTGCCGTTGCCGTGATGAATGTCGATATCGAGGATGGCGACGCGCTGCTTGTGTGCGCAGAGGCGCTCGGCGGCAATCGCCGTGTTGTTGAGGAAGCAATGGCCTCCGGCAAGGTCGCGGTAGGCATGATGCCCGGGCGGCCGGCACAGCGCGTAGGCGATCCGCTCTCCGGCCAGCACCAGATCGGCGGCGGTGACGGCGACATCCGTGGCGTCGGCAGCCGCGGCCCATGTCCCGGGGCCGATACCGCAGGCGAGGTCCTGCAGGTGCCATCCGGCCCGCCCGACGATGGAGGCCGGATAGGTGCCCGAACCCCGCACGGGATGCACGTTGCCGACCACCTCGCGGGAGGCCCCTCTCAGTTTCTGCCACTCGGTGGAGGCTTGCTCGAGGAACGTCACGTAATCGAGAGAGTGCGCCGCGAGGCGCGGGCCGTTGCCGTGACGCTGGGGCGGTAGAATCGTGTGACGGCGACGGTCGAGTGCTGCGAGCAAGCGGTCTGCACGCTCGGGCTTTTCCTCGCCGGGCACGAAATTGCCGCGCAGGAGGAAGCGCTCAGGATCGTGTCCGCGATGCCCGTCCGAGTAGACCACCTTCATTCAACTCCGCCTTCTGCTAGGCTGGCGAGCGACGCCGCTGTTTGACCCCTGTGCCGGTTGGCGCATGATAGGGTCAGGTGCCTGCCGATGTCGACGCGTCGGCTAGGTGACCTATTGACTTCCAGCTGTGACGTCGCCCAAAAGCGCCGCCAAAGAAGCTCCAAGTGGAGGCCCAGGGCCCATGTTCTCACTTTCCGGCAAGACCGCCCTCGTAACGGGTGCCACGGGTGGCATCGGAGGTGCCATCGCTCGGGCGCTGCATGCTCAGGGTGCGACGGTGGCGCTGTCTGGCCGGCAGACCGACAAACTGGAGGCGCTGCGGGCCGAGCTCGGCGAGCGGGCCGTCGTGTGCCCGTGTGATCTCGCCAACAAGGAGCAAGTGGGCAAGCTGATCGACGAGGCCGTGAAGGCGCTGGGCGGGCGGCTCGACATCCTCGTCAACAACGCCGGCCTGACCAAGGACAACCTGTTCATGGTCATGAAGGACGAGCAGTGGGACGACGTCATCGCCGTCAACCTGACCTCGACCTTCATGCTGATGCGCGCTGCCACCCGGCACATGCTGCGCTCCAAGACAGGGTATGGTCGGATCATCAACATCTCGTCGGTGTCCGGCATCCTCGGGAACCCGGGGCAGGGGAATTATGCGGCGTCGAAGGCCGGTATGATCGGCATGACGAAAAGCCTCGCACGCGAGGTCGCGCCACGGGGCATCACCGCCAACTGCATCGCGCCGGGCTTCATCGAGACGGCGATGACGGGCGTCCTCAGCGAGCAGCTGACCACCGAGATCAAGAAGAACATCCCCGCGCAGACCTTCGGTCAGCCGGACGACATCGCCGCCGCCGCCGTCTATCTGGCATCGACGGAAGCCCGCTACATGACGGGACAGACGTTGCACATCAACGGTGGCATGGTCATGGTGTGAGACCGGCTGCCGCATGGACGCCCGTCAGAGAGCCCACTCCCCCGCCTTTTCATCGGTTGGGAAGTGTGTTACCGACCCGCGGTTGCCGGTTTGAAGGCTTGGTCCGAAGTCCGGCGCTGTGCACCATGGGTGCAGCACGACGGTCAAGGAGCAGGAAGTAACGCGCTCGCAACGAGGGGCTTTGCCCGAGCGGCTGCGGGGTAACAAGTCAAGCCGAGGAATCGGGTAGCCTATCAGCTCCCGATCCCGAACAAATCCACCGTAGTCTAGCTTTTTGGTCGGCTCACACCGACCGGCACAACGAGAACCTCCAGGGGAATACGCTATGAGCGACGTCGCGGACCGGGTGAAGAAGATCGTTATCGAGCATCTGGGCGTCGAGGCCGACAAGGTCACCGAGGCCGCCAGCTTCATCGAGGATCTGGGAGCGGACAGCCTCGACACCGTCGAGCTTGTGATGGCCTTCGAGGAAGAGTTCGGCTGCGAGATTCCGGACGATGCCGCCGAGCAGATCCAAACTGTCGGGGACGCCGTGAAGTTCCTCGAAAAGCAGGCCAAAGCCGCCTGATCCGACGCGACTTGCGTTTCGGAGACCGGTAGTTTTCGATGAGAAATGGCGCGGGGCCCGAGTGGCCCGGCGCCGAGTGCCATCGGATCATATAACGGCAGGCACGAGCCCCGTCGGCGCCAATCAGCCTGTGCCGCGGTGCCAGTGCCGCACAGCAAAGCGCAGGGGACAGACCATGCGGCGTGTCGTCATCACGGGTATCGGCCTGGTCACTCCACTGGGCTCGGGCGTGGATGCCACATGGGCAGGGCTGCTCGGGGGCAAGAGCGGCGCGCGGCGCATCACGGAATTCGAGGCAAGCGACCTTCCCTGCCAGATCGCGTGCTTCGTGCCGCGTGGAGACGGCACTGCCGGGACATTCAACGCCGACCAGTGGATGGAGCCCAAGGAGCAGCGCAAGGTCGACGATTTCATCGTCTACGCCGTCGCGGCCGCCGATCAGGCATTAGCGGATGCTGGCTGGGCGCCGAAGTCGATGGAGGAGCAGGAGCGCACGGGGGTGCTGATCGGCTCCGGTATCGGCGGCCTCAACGGCATCGCCGAGACGTCGCTCCTCCTGAAGGAGAAGGGACCGCGTCGCGTCTCGCCATTCTTCATTCCCGGGCGCCTGATCAATCTCGCCTCAGGACACGTCTCGATCAAGCATGGCCTGAAGGGCCCGAACCATGCCGTCGTGACGGCGTGCTCCACCGGGGCCCACGCGATTGGCGACGCAGCGCGCCTGGTTGCGCTGGGCGATGCCGACGTGATGGTCGCCGGTGGCGCCGAGAGCCCCATCTGCCGAATCGCGATGGCGGGCTTTGCCGCGTGCAAGGCGCTCTCCACGCACTTCAACGACACGCCAGAGAAGGGCTCGCGGCCCTACGATCGGGACCGCGACGGTTTCGTCATGGGCGAGGGCGCGGGTATCGTCGTGCTCGAGACGCTGGAGCACGCCAAGGCGCGAGGGGCTCGCATCTATGCCGAGGTGATCGGCTACGGCATGTCGGGTGACGCCTATCACATCACGGCCCCTGCAGCGGACGGTGACGGCGCCTTCCGCTGCATGCGGGCCGCGATGAAGCGCGCCGAGATCGACGTCAGCGAGATCGACTACGTCAATGCGCACGGCACCTCGACACCGATGGGAGACGAGATTGAGCTCGGCGCGGTCGAGAGACTGTTCGGGAATTCTGCCAGCAAGCTGTCGATGTCCTCCACGAAGTCTGCGATCGGCCATCTGCTCGGCGCAGCCGGCGCCGTCGAGGCGATCTTCTCGGTGCTCGCGATTCGCGACAACGTAGCGCCACCGACCCTCAATCTCGATAATCCGTCGATCGAGACGTCGATTGATCTGGTGCCGCATCAACCGCGCCAGAAGCAGATCGACACCGTTCTTTCCAACTCTTTCGGCTTCGGCGGAACGAACGCTTCGCTGATCCTTCGGCGCTTCGCAGTCTGAGGCGGCGCCGGATTGTCGCGCGCGCCCGGCACGGCCGTTTCGTTCGTGCTTCAGCCACATTTGCAGGTAGTCTGCGGGCATCGACGAGTCGCTGGACGACTCGTGCCCGATGCAGCCACGCGCTGGCGCGGTGACAGGACAGGCGATCGGCAATGAAGGCACCGCAGGCAGGCGCATCCGTTCGGGAGGAGCACCGCACCTCGGGCTCGCCGAGGACGTCGGGTGGGACGCCGCGCAGTCCTTCGGAGATGCTGGTGCCGACACGTCCGCCGAAACCACCAAAACGAATCAAACCCGTGCGCGAGCCGCGCCGGATGAATGGCTTTCTGCGTTTTCTCGACGGGACGCTGTCCTTCGTCTTCCTCAGCCTCCTGCTGGTCGCGGCCGTCGGCGTGTGGTTGCGTCATAGCTTCGATGCACCGGGGCCTCTCGCCGAGGCGACAGCCGTTGTCATTCCGAAGGGGGAGGGTGCGCTCGAGATCGCGGAGCGGCTCGAGAAGCACCAAGTCATCTCGGATCGTCGCGTCTTCATGCTGCAGTACTATGTCGCGCGGCTCTACAATGGCGGCGCGACCGGGTCCGGGGCGGAAAAGACGAGCCTCAAAGCTGGCGAGTTCCAGTTCCCGAAAGCGTCTAGCGTGCGCCAAGTCCTGGACACGTTGATCAGCGGGCGTGGCATACTGCAGAAAATCACCATTCCCGAAGGGCTGACGAGCCGCCAGATCGTCGACCGCCTCCGAGCGGAGCCGGGTCTCTCCGGCGACCTCACCGACATTCCTCCCGAGGGATCACTATTGCCGGAGACCTACCGGTTCTCGCGCGGCGCAAGTCGCCAGGAAATCCTGGATCAAATGCGCGCGGAGCAGGGCAAGGTACTTTCGGCCTTGTGGCAGGCACGCGACCCGAGCCTTCCGCTGAAGTCGCCCGAGGAGGCGCTGGCGCTCGCGTCGATCGTCGAGAAAGAAACCGGCCGGGCCGACGAGCGAGGCCGCGTGGCGGCCGTTTTCGTCAACCGCCTGCGCAAGGGGATGCGGCTACAGTCCGATCCGACTATCGTCTACGGCATCGTCGGCGGCCAGGGGGCGCTCGGGCGGCCCATAACGCGCTCCGACATCGATGGAAAGACGGCCTACAACACCTATCAGATCGATGGGCTGCCACCGGGGCCTATCTGCAACCCGGGCCGGGCGTCCCTTGCGGCGACGCTCAATCCGCCGGCAACCCAGGATCTATTCTTCGTTGCGGACGGGACCGGCGGGCACGTCTTCACGTCGACGCTGAAGGACCACAACGCCGCCGTCCAGAACTGGCGCAAAATAGAGAGGGCGCGGCAGGCCGGGGCATCGAGTGGAAGTGCGACCGGCGATGCAGCGTCGGCAAGCGCGGAGGCTCCTGCGGCTGCCGTCAAGGGCGTTCGGGTGCCCGGCCTGCTCAATGCCAGCAAGTCGTCAGCGGCTGAGGTGCCGGTGCCGCGGAAGAAGCCCAAGGGCACGCCCAACAAGCAGTAGCAACAGACCCACGGCAGCGGGACCCTACAGCGTGCCAGCCTGTGGCGGTTGTGTGGGGTCGCCGGTTTGGCTACATGGTGCATAGCAATGAGCACGGACAAGCCAGAGGCCTGATGGCATTAAGCAGCATGACGGGGTTCGCGCGCTCCGACGGGACAACCGCGGGGGTGCGTTTCCATTGGGAGCTGCGCAGCGTCAACGGCCGGGGACTGGACGTGCGGCTCCGGCTGCCGCCCGGCCTGGAAAAGCTCGAAGCCGCGGCGCGAGAGGCGATCGGGAGCCGAATTGGTCGCGGGAACATCTCAGCCACGCTGACGCTCGAGACTGGCGCGACCGGCGGGGAGCTCCGCGTCAACGAGCGGGCGCTCGCGACGGTGCTCGCGGTCATCGAGCGGCTGGCTAAGCGCGACGATTTCGACCGGGCCCGGCCGGAAGGTGTGCTGTCTCTGCGCGGCGTGCTGGAGATTGCCGATACCGAGGCTGTCGACGGCGAAGCGCAACATTCGGAGTTGCTGGCAGGCCTCAACGTCGCCCTGGATGGCTTGCTCGATGCCCGACGGATCGAGGGCGGCAAGCTCGGCACGATCGTGGGCGAGCAAGTCGCGCGGATCGAGGGCCTCGTCGCTCAGCTCACTGTGCTGCCGGCGCGGCAGCCCGAGGCGGTGCGGGCTCGGCTCGCAGAGCAGGTGCAGCGTATCGTCGGAGCCGACAATGGGCTCGATCCCGAGCGGTTGCATCAGGAGGCGGTGTTGCTGGCGACGCGCGCCGATATCGAGGAGGAGCTGCAGCGTCTCGGCGCGCATGTCACGGCAGCCCGCGGCCTGCTCGCCGACACGGCGCCGGTCGGACGCCGGCTCGATTTCCTCGCGCAGGAGTTCAACCGGGAGGCCAATACCGTTTGCTCGAAGTCGGCGGACATCGAGATGACGCAGCTCGGCCTCGAGCTCAAGGCGGTGATCGATCAGCTCCGCGAGCAAGTGCAGAACATCGAGTGACGCAATGGCCAGCGATCGAGCGGACATGACGGCGAACGGCACTCGCAGAGGCTTGATGCTCGTTCTGTCATCGCCGTCCGGCGCCGGCAAGACGACGCTGTCCCGAGAGATCCTCAAACGCGAGGCGGAGCTCGTCCTGTCCGTCTCGGTGACAACGCGTACAGCGCGGGTCGGCGAGGTGGACGGCAAGGACTACCACTTTCGATCCGTCGCCGAGTTCAAGGCCCTTCGCGACAGCGGCGGCCTGCTCGAGTGGGCCGAGGTGCACGGCAATTTTTATGGAACGCCGACGGCCGATGTCATGGAGCGTTTGGCGCGGGGCGGTGACATCCTGTTCGATATCGACTGGCAAGGCGCGCGCCAACTCTCGGCCAAGGCGCCAAACGATACCGTGCGCGTCTTCATCCTGCCGCCGTCGGCCGCTGCACTCGAGCAACGGCTCAAGGGGCGGCAGCAGGACGGGCGGGATGTGATCGAGCGGCGCCTCGCAGGTGCGGCGATCGAGATCGAGCGCTGGGCGGAGTACGATTACGTGATCGTCAATGAGCGCGTCGACGAGAGCCTCGCGCAACTTGCGGCAATACTGGCGGCAGAACGCAAGCGAGTGGCACGCCAGCCGGCGCTCGGAGGGCTGGTCGGGCAGATGCTGGCGGACCTCGCCGCGCGCCGACGCGGTGACTGACACGGCAGGCCGCGTAGTGCAGCGTCAAGCGCCGACACCGGCGTCGACCGCGGCGGCGAGACGGGCAAAGTCGGCCGGCCATAGCTCCTCGGCGCGTTGCTCCGGGGCAATTCCAGCGGCCGCGAGCAGCGTGCCAGTATCGCGGCCGAGCAGACGCAAGCTCTGGCGCAACATCTTGCGGCGCTGCCCGAACGCCGCGGCGGTGACGCGGCCCAGAGTGACGACACTGCAAGCGGGCTCGCAGTGCGGACGCGGTGTAAACACAACGACGGCCGATGCAACTTTCGGGGGCGGGGTGAAGGCTTCCGGTCCCAACGTGAGGGCGATACGGACCTCAGCGCGCCACTGCGAGATAACGGCGAGGCGCCCGTAGGCCTTCGTGCCGGGAGCCGCGACGATGCGGTCGGCAACCTCCTTCTGGAACATCAGCGCCATGCGGCACCACCAGGGTGGCCAGGGCTCTGTCTCGAGCCAGGCGATGAGGAGCCGTGTTGCGACGTAGTACGGCAGGTTGGCGGCGATCACGGCCTTCCCCGCATCACCGCCGACACGTGCTCGCCAATCCATCTCGAGGGCATCTGCGAAGACAGTCTCGAGCCGATCGGGGTAGTGCGCCGCAATGGCCGCCAACGCGGGCTCGCAGCGCCGATCCGCCTCGATGGCAAGGACGCGGCGGGCGCCCTCGAGAAGTAGGCCTCGCGTCAAACCGCCGGGCCCCGGCCCGACCTCGACGACCAAGGCATCGGCGAGCGGGCCTGCGGCACGGGCGATGCGGCGCGTCAGATTGAGATCGAGAATGAAGTTCTGGCCAAGGCTCTTCTTGGCGCCGAGATCGAAGCTCTGGATCACCTCGCGCAAAGGCGGGAGGCCATCGGGGCTGGCGCCGGGGCGCGGTCCCTCCGGCGGCTCTGGTCGGCTCATGCTGGGATCTTGCCTCGGGTGGCGGCCATGCGGGCTGCGAGGCGGAGGGCGGCTACAAGGCTCGTCGGTGCGGCCCGGCCTGTCCCGGCGATGTCGAAGGCGGTGCCATGGTCGGGCGAGGTGCGCACAAACGGCAGCCCGAGCGTGACGTTGACGCCCGTGTCGAAGGCGAGCGTCTTGATCGGGATGAGGGCCTGATCGTGATACATGCACACGGCAACATCGTAGCGCTGCCGCGCGGCTGCATGGAACAACGTGTCCGCGGAGTGTGGACCCGTCACCTCGAGGCCGTCCTCGCGCAACCGCGCGATTGCCGGCGCGATGACGTCGATTTCCTCTCGGCCGATGCTGCCGCCTTCTCCTGCGTGAGGATTGAGGCCGGCGATGGCGATTCGAGGACGAGACAGGCCAAAATACTGCGCGAGATCGCGTCCGACGACCCGGCAGACCTCGATGATGCGATCACAGGTGATCTCCGAGGGGACACGCTCCAGCGGGATATGGACGGTGAGGGGAACCACCCTCAACTCGTCGGAGGCGAGCATCATCACGGGCGTCCAGAGGGCTCCCGGTGCATGCTTGTCGGCGAGTGCGCCCAGAAACTCGGTGTGGCCGGGGTGTGTGAAGCCCGATGCGTAGAGCGTCGCCTTCGAGATGGGATTGGTGACGATGGCCGACGCGCGCCCCGCAACCGTCTCGGCGACCGCGCGCTCTATGGCGGTGATCACGCCAGCGGCGTTGGCGGGATCCGGCTGCCCAGGCTCGGCGGTTGCCGCCAGCGGCACCGGGATAACGGGAAGGCGCTCGTCATCGGGATCGCGGCGCTCGGGTGAGGTCATCACCGAGATCTCGACGGACAGTCCGAGACGGCGTGCGCGAGACGCGACCAGATCTGGGTCGGCGAAGAGTACGAACGGTGGCAAGGGGTCTTGCCGGCGGGCAGCCCACGCGGCGAGCGTGATGTCGATGCCAATCCCTGCTGGATCGCCCATCGTCAGCGCCAGAGGGGCCGACGGGCCGGCGGCGTGGCTCGTCACCTCGCTTGCCGGAGGTCGCGTTCGCATCATCGCATCTCGATCAGGGCGTCCTTGCGCAGGTCGTGGAGGTAGCGCTGGGCCAGCTTCTCGAACTCCTGCATGGTCAGCTGGTTCTCGGCAGCCTGCCGCTGCTCCTCGTCGAGCTTCACATTACGCCGGCCGCAGACGGCATACAACTCGACGCCGCCCCCGGACAGGTTGGGGGGCAGCATCTCGTTATCTTTTGCGCTGAGCAGGAGGCTGCGTGTCGGCTCGGCGATGGTCGAAGCTTTCTTGAAGCCCAGGTCCTGGAAACGGGTATTGGGGCGACCCTTCGCGAGACCCGGCATCGAGGCGCAACCGCGAAAGCTCGCCCGCAGCGCGTTGGCCTCGGCCAGTCGCGCAGCCATGGCGCGCTGGTCGACGTTGCCGGGCGTCGCGATCGTAATGAGCGCCAGCTTGAGGTCTTGCGAAGCCTCTCCTCCGGCCTGCATCGCCAGCTGCTCGATGTCGCGCTGGCTGACGCTGATCTGATGGCCGTAGCGCTTGCGCACGACGTCTCGCCAGGCAAGCGAAGCCTTGAGACGTGCCTTGATGACGCTCGCATCGGCCCCTTGGCGCGAGACGTGCTCGGCAAATTGCTCGGGCGTCATTTTGTTTCGCTGGGCCATGTCCTTGAAGAGCTTCTCGACATCGGCGTCCGAGACCTTGATCGTGAGCTTCTTAGCCTCCTGCAGCTTCAACCGCTCCTCGATGAGCTCCTCGATGGCCTTCTTGCGCATCGTGGGGATGATCCCAGCACGCGCCAACTCGATGGCCTGCTGCTGCAGGCTCGCGACGAACGACTTCTTTCGCACCTCGAATGCCGCGATGATCTGATCGCGCGTCTTGCCTTTATTGGCGGCGATCGTCTGCTGGAGAATGGCTTTCAAGCGCTCGTTGGTCTTCGGATCCTGAGCGAAGGCCTTCATGCGCTCGCGGGCCCGGTCCGAGATGTTGCTCGACAATGCCATGAAGCGGGCGCGCTGCTCGACGGCAAAGCCGGTAATCGGCTCGTCGTTGACGAGCGCCACGATCCTGGTGCTCCCGCGCGGCACGGGCGTGGCGTCGGCTGACTGGGTCGGCTTGGGCTGGCGACGTGGCGATGCTGCCTTGGTGGGCTGGCTCTTTTTGCTGGGCTCGGTCTTGGCGGCCGGTCTCGGAGGCGGCGGCGCGAAAAGGCCAGAGGGAGCGTTGACGGGCCCCGGCGCAGGCCCTGTCGGCGGCGCAACGATGAGGCCGGGAATGGTCGGCGCCACGGAGCCCGTGTTTTGCGCACTGGCCGGATCGATCGTAACGGCAAGGCCGACCAGCCCGCACCCTAATGCGAGAAAGTGACGGGCGACGCGCTCGCCGTGGAGGGGGCGGTGGTGCGTGGGTCGCTTCTTGAGCATTGCGGGCATGTCTCGGACCATCGCGTCAGTGAGAGTGTCGTCGCCGTTTTCGCGGCGCCGAATCGCCCAGCGATCCTAGCCGCATAAGCTGCGCCGGCGCCGACATTATCCACATCAACGATGGCGCTGAAGGGGCAATCAGGACCGATCCAGTCAAAGGCTCTCGTTCGGCCGACGCCTGACGATGAGCCAGGAGCCACTCGGCCGGCCCCACTGACGCGCCTGCTACTTCACGGGCTGGTTCTCGGAGAACACATGATCGACCGCGTCCGTCTTATAGCTGAACTGGCCGAGATGCTTCAGCTCGAAGCGCAGCATGATCGTTCGGTCGGGGCGGATATCGAGCGTCGGGTTATCAATGTGGGTCTCGATGTAGGAGGCCGTCAGGACGAAGCACTCGTCGGAGTACTTCACCTGTAGCTGCTCCTGGAGCCACGAGTTGTCGTCGATGTCGAACCGCGCCAGCGCATGCACCGACCACCGGTCGGTGAGCTTCAGGCCAGCGCCACCCAGCACTTCCTGCTCGGACTTGAACTGGCCGATGGCCGGCTCGTCGCGCGCGTAATTGTACTGCGCCTGCAGCGACAGCGGCCCAAACGCTGCGTGCGAGTAGAGGCTCTGGCGCTTGAGGGCAAGATCCTCCTCGTCGAAACGACCCTGGGCTACGAGGCGGAAATTCGAGATGGGCGAGAGATAGGCCCCGAGCACGTAGTCCGAGCGATCGGTATCGAGCCCGCTGCTCGGTGAGAAGGCGGTGGCATCGGGGAAGAAGAACCGATTGCCATAGGCGTCGACCGTCTCGTACGGGGCCCTGCCGGGATCGGTGTAGGGATTGGTGCCGGCAAGATGGAAGCTCTGTCCAGCGATGACGCGGGCGTAGCCGCCATTGGCCGCCTGGTAGGTATATTGCAGGCCGACATTTGCCCGAGTCCCCGTCTCGACCCGGTCCCATCCCGAGAACTTGTCGACGTCGAACAGCAACGTGTCGTCCCACACGAGGCTCTTGGCGTCCTCGTCCGGCAGTCGCCGCTGAGACACATGCCCCGGGCGCGCGATGATCTGCCCCGTCGGCTCCACGATATGCGAGCCCGACGCGGTGTGTGCGACGAACGGGTAGGCGTAGGTGACGCCAACCGCGCCGATGGCACGCGTAATGGTGTCCTCGCCGACGGATTGCGACGTGTCGGGATCGAAGCCGTTGGTGAACTGGGTGACGTCGGCGCGAGCATACGCGAACGGGGTCCAGACCTGGCCGATGGCGTCGACCAGCTTGCGGCGCCAGTGCATGTCGAACGCCACGCGGTTGGAGTCCGTGCCGTCGCTCCGCGAGATGCTCTGCGCATTGGCGTTGAAACTCAACTCGCCGCCGAGCACGGGTTGTCCGTAGATGTAGTTCCAGTCGATGACGGGATGCACGCGTGACTCGGAGGCGGCCGAGTCCTCCAGCAGCAGCCCCCCGAACTGATAGAACTGCATCGCGAAATGGTTGCGCTCGCTCAGCCCTTGCAGCCACGCCGTATTGATGCGGTCTGTCTGGAGGATGTTGTCGAGCTTGTAGAAGCGGCGGAACGTGTCGTCGGATTCAAGCGTGACATCCCAGCCGAACTTCCACCACGAGGCGAGCGAGAAGATGCCCTTCGTCTGCACGCTGCCGCGCCACCCGTCGAGACGATCACGCTTGTCCTGGGCGATGTCGCCGGGTAGGTCGCTGCCCACCTGATCGATGCCGGCGAGCTTGACGTTATACGTGCCGGTGACGCTGCCCACGGCGATCCGCTGGCGCCACTCGCCCTGGTAGAGCACGCCCTGCTTGGACAGATATTGCGGGGCGAAGGTGAAGTCGTAGCTGGGCGAAAGCGCAAAGTAGTAGGGCAGCGTCGCGCCGAAGCCCAACTGGGTCGAGGTGGAGTAGTCGGGAAGCAGGAAACCCGAGCGACGCTTCACGCTCGGGTCTGCGTGCTGGAAGTAGGGCAAGTAGGCGATGGGCACGCCGAACAGCTCGAACTGAGCGTCCTGGTAGGTGATGGTCGCGGCCTGCTGGTCGTGCACGATGCGCTGGGCGCTGATGCACCAGAGCGGCGGCTTCCCGGGATCGCTTTTGCAGGGCGTGAACTTGCCCTGCTCGAACTCCGAGACGTTGCCGTCCTTGCGAACCGCGCGCCGGGCCGCGATACGCGTGTCATCGCTCCCGATCAGGCTGAGGCTCTGGATGAAAGCGTCGCGGAAATCAGCCGTGGTGTCGATGCTGTCGCCGCGAACGATGTTGCCGTTGGGCTCCTTGAGCTGCGCATTGCCGCGTGCGGTCAGAGTGTTGGCGCCCTGGTCGTAGATGACCTCGTCGGCGGTCAGGATGTAGTTGTTGTAGTAGATCTCGACGCTGCCGCGGGCGATGACCCGGTTGTTGCGCGTGTCGTAGATCAACTCGTCGCCCTGCAGATAGAGCGGTTGTGATTTGTCGATCTTTTGGAGGGGGCCGCCCAAGGGGCCTCCGGGCTGCGACGGGAAGCTCGACGGCGCACGCTGCTGAGTCGGCGACAGGCCGCCCTGCGCGCGAAGTGGCGCCGCATGGCAAAGGATCGTAAGCGCAATTGCCGTCAGCAGGATCAGGGGTCGGGTACAGATGTGCTGGAGCCCTGCAATGGGCAGAGCGCGCGACATCGCTCGGCGGGCGAACCCACCATTGGCGCAAACCGTGTCGGGCAGCGCCGATGTCCCCCTACGCGCCACTCAGCCATCCTCCAGGTGCAGCAGCACGATCAGTGCTCCGCACATTCCCAACACAACAGGCGCACCCACCGCCAACAGCGGTGGCGCGAGGCCTGCAATTCCCACCTGACGGGAGATTTCCGAAAAGAGAAAGAAGGCGAAACCCCCGATTAACCCCGCAGCAACCATAGTCTGGATCCCACCGGAGCGGAATGACCGCAAAGACACAGTTGCGGCCAAAAGGACCATCACCAGAAGCAACACCGGACGGCTCAGAAGCTGGGCATACTGCACGCGAAAGCGATGCGCAGATAAGCCCGCCTTCTCAGTGACTTCTATCAATCCAGGAAGCTCCCAGACAGAGACCGTGAGAGCGCTGCCGAGAGCGTCCGCGACCCGTTCAGGCGAGAGCGCCGTCGAGACCGTGTAGACGTCGTAGGCCTCGGGCTTCTGGCCTGTCCTCGTGACGCTCGCCGCAGTGATTTCCCAAAACCCATCCTTCAGGTCGGCTCGCTTGCCGTCGACGCGCTCGACGAAGCGGCCGGCCTGGTCGAACTGCAGGAACATGACCTCCTGGAGTTGAACGCCGCTGCGATGCGCGACGGCGGCGTGCAGCACGGACGCACCATCGGCGCCTTCCTGGCGCAGCCACGCGCCATTGCCGTCGCTGCGCAGCACCGCGGTCTCGCGACCGAAGGCCTCCGCGACAAGGCGCTCGGATTCGCCGCGCGCCCAGGCGGCGAGCGGGTTGTAGACGGTGACGGAGAACACGCCGAAGAGGAATGCCACGGTCAGTCCGGGGAGAATGAACTGCATGGCGGACATGCCCGCCGCGCGCATGATCGTCAGCTCGGACTTGCGGTTGAACATCAGCAGAGTGCCGATCGATCCGCCGAGAACGCAGAACGGCAGCAGCAACTCGGTGTAGGACGGCAGCCTGAGGATGGCCATCCAGGCAATCTGGGCGGTTGGGACACGGCCGAACTTGCCGGCTTGTCGCAACAACTCGACGATGTCGATCATGAAGATCAGAAGCGAGCACAGCAGGAACATGCCGAGAACGGCAACCGTGAAGCGGAGAGCGAGATAGCGGCGCAGCAGGCGCGGTCGGATCACGGGCGCCTCCTCAGCTACTGCTTGGCGAGCGGGCTCGCCACGGTACCAGTCGCGCCAGGGTCGGAGCGAGGCCGGCGCCGACGTCGGCCATGCGCCGCGATAGCCTCGACGGCGGCTTCATCCGGGATTGCGAGATCATAAGGCCGATTGCCGCCAAGGCTGCGCCGATAGGAATGGCGTAGACGACCCATATGGCCGAAGCACTGAGCGCCACGACGTTGGTTCCGGCCAGGCCCGCCAGTCTGGCGCCCGTCGCGATCACGAATGCCGCGATGATGGCTTGAACGCGGTTCTGCCGCGTGGTCCGCGCATGTCCGATGAAGGCGACTGCGATCAGCACGAAGGCAAAGGGGTAGAACGGGCTCGAGAACCGCTCATGCAACTCGGCACGGAGGAGGCCTGGCTGGCGCTGGGCGACGATATCGTCCGGTGCCGGCGAGACCAGCTCGCTGAAATAGCGCTCGCGGGGCTTGGCCTCGCCGGTCTGCTCCTTCGGCTCGAAGCGGTCGAGATCGACGGCGTAGCTTTCGAAGACGATGGTCTGCACCGGCTCGCCGTTGCGCGGGCGCCGCAGGATATGGCCTTTTTCCATGAGCAGGTAGCCGGCCCCGTCCTGCTTCACGATATGGCCGCGCTCGGCGAGGTAGGTGGACGTCAGCTTGGCGTCGCGCGCGTCGTGCATGACGAGGCCGAGTAGCGTTCCGGCGAGGTCGCGGTCGCGGATGTGAAAGGTAAGGTTGGATTCGGGGTTTGAGAACCGGCCGGGCTGGATAACCTGGGAGATCAGGTCCGTGCGGACCTGGACGATGTAGGTGCGGAGCAGCTTGAGGCTCCACGGCATGGCGAAGTGATTGACCATGCTGACGGCCAGGGAGACGACAAGTGCCAGCGCCAGCAGCGGCTTGGCGATCGTCCAGATGGTGCCGCCACCGGCCGTGGTTACGATCAGCTCGCTGTCACCATTGAGGCGATTGAGGACGTGGATGGCCGAGACCAGCAACGCGATCGGCGCGATGAGTGCCATCAGGTTGGGAAGGGCGAGCAGCGTCATCTTGATCAGCAGCCACGTATCCTGCCCCTGCGAGGTGACGAGATTGAGCTGCTTCAGAGCGAGTGCGATCCACACGACGCCGGTCAGCGACGTCAGGATCATGGCGACCGCGCCGGCAGCCTGGCGGAAGATATAGCGAAACAGAATGCCGGGCAGGAGGCTCATGGCGAAGGCCTCGCGGGCGCCTGCGGGCCGCCAGTGCGCCCATCGTCATTCGGCCCAGCAGCGCTCGTCATGGCGCAGCTCCCACGGGGGGTGACCGCTCAAGCGCTTCTGGGCAAGTCCGTGCCGACAACTGATGTCCCCTCGCGTTGCGGACGCTCGTTCCCCGACTCCGCCAACCACCTGATAACCATTTGCCGGTCGCATGGCACGGTGGCCAAACTGCGGCCCGGACGCAGACGGACGGCCGCGTGTGGCAGCGGCGGCATCCTCCGAGTTTGTCGGGCGTCAACCGATCCGGCTCACGCGAGTGCCATGCTTGCGATTCCCCTGCAAGCCACTAAGGTTCGTGGCTAACCCGATCTCGCTCTGCGCGTGCTCGTCCCATCCGCGGTCGTCCTTTCGGGCGCGCCTCGTCCCTCGCCGTTCCTTTTCGATCCGAGCCCCTAATGACCCAGCGCCCCGATGTCCGTTTCGTGCCGTTGTCCGCGCCCTTGAGCTCCAGCGTGCTGCTTCTTGTCGGCCACGAGCTGGCGCTTGGCGAAATCGGCGTTCGCCTCGACAAACAGTCATCAGGCAGCCTCAAGCGTGCCGCCGAAGCCGCGAGCTTCAACGGCAAAGCGCGCTCGACGGTCGAGATCCTCGCCCCGTCTGGTCTGGAGGTGAAGCGCGTGGTGCTCGTCGGCACGGGACGCGCCGCACAGAACGAGACGCTCGACTGGATGCGAATCGGAGGCGGCGCTTGGGCACAGGCGACGCAGCGTGCATCGGACACGGTGAGCCTCGTCGCCGACGACGATGGAATCACGGCCACCGCCGTTGCCCGGATTGCCGAGGGGGTGCTCCTGCGCGCCTACAACTTCCGTAAATACAAGTCTCGCAAGCTGTCCGACGAGAACGGCGACAACGGGCACACCAAGCCGCCGTCTGCCTTGCTGGTACATTGCGCCGATCCCACGGCCGCCGAGGCGGCGTTCGCTGCGAGGGGCGCCGTCGCCGAGGGTGTCTATCTGGCGCGGGATCTGGTCAACGAGCCGGCGAACGCGCTGGGGCCGGTCGAGTTTGCAGAGCGGCTTGCCGGCCTGGGCGTGCCCGGGCTCGAGGTCGAGGTGCTCGACATGGAGCAACTCCGTGCGCTCAAGATGGGCGCGCTTCTGGCCGTCGGTCAGGGCAGCGTGCGCGAGAGTCGCGTGGTCGTGATGCAGTGGAATGGTGCCAAGGGCCGCGCCAAAGCGAAGCCACCCGTCTGCTTCATCGGCAAGGGTGTCGTGTTCGACACCGGGGGCCTCTCTATGAAGCCGGCGGCCGGCATGGAGGACATGAAGGGCGACATGGGCGGCGCGGCTTGCGTGTCGGGACTGATGCTGGCGCTGGCGCGGCGGAAAGCCAACGTCAACGCCGTGGGGCTGGTCGGCCTCGTCGAGAACATGCCGTCGGGTAACGCGACACGGCCGGGCGACATCGTGACGGCCATGTCGGGCCAAACCATCGAGATCCTCAACACCGACGCAGAAGGACGCCTCGTCCTCGCGGACGTACTCTGGTACGCGCAGCAACGCTTCAAACCCCGGCTGATGGTCGATCTCGCGACGTTGACCGGCGCCATCATGGTGGCACTCGGGAAGGAGCATGCGGGGCTCTTCTCCAACAACGACAAGCTGGCGCGTGAGCTGGAGGAGGCGGGCATCACCACCGGCGAGCGCGTTTGGCGCATGCCTTTGCTGCCGGCCTACGACAAGCTGATCGACAGCAAGAACGCCGACATGAAGAACATCGGCGGGCGCTTCGGCGGGGCGATCACGGCGGCGCAGTTCCTGCAACGGTTCGTCAAGGAGAGCACGACGCCTTGGGCTCACCTCGACGTTGCCGGCACGGCCATGGACTCGAGCCGCGACGAGGTCAACCAGAGCTGGGGCTCCGGCTGGGGCGTCAGGCTGCTCGACGAGATGGTGGCGGCTCACTACGAGTGAACCGGGGCAAAGTGCCGCCTGAGGCACGTGCAATTTGTTGACGTTTCAGGTAAACTCAATGATATTTTCCATAATATATATTACGCGAACGATGGGCGCCTAAAGCAGGGCGTGCAAAGACGACGCTGGACCAACATGCCGAACCGGCGTCGGGCTCACCCGCGGACCTTGCGGTGGCCGCGCAGCCGCCAGTGCGCTTCCTCCATCGTCCGGACGATCTCGGACAGGAGCACCGCGTAGACGGCGATGACGAAGCCGACCAGGACGTTCGACCCGACGACGATGCCGACGACCTTCGCCCACTCGGGGCCCGTGTAGCCCGCGACCAGTCGGACGACCAAGTCGTCGATCCACAGCCTGAGCGAAAAGAGCGCCTCCCCCGCCTGCGACAAGCTCGGCCGCGCCGGCAAGTCGAGCAGAACCTGGCGCCCGACGTCCCACGTCGACGGCGGCGGGAAAAAGCTCATGGCGCCTGAGAACAGAAGGCCCAGCGGCGCTGCCATGCGGAAGAAGCCCCAGTGGGCGGGTCGCGCCCCGAATGTGATCGTCAGGCGCCGCAGCACGGTGGAGCCAATAAGGACGACGACGGCGAACAGCCCTGCGACGAACATGAGCCGAGATGCCTCAGTCCCGGAAAAGGTCATAATTGCAACGAGACCCGCGATCAGGCCCTTGAACAGTGCCTGACCTCCTCCGATGATTGTGCGCACGATGGTGCCGATGCCGCGCGTGCGTTCGAAATAGAACGGGGTCTCGAACGCGAGCCGCTTCAGCTCGAGGTTCAGACCAAGGCTCAGGGCGAGCGCGGCGGTGACCGCCGAGAACACGAGTGGCATCTGCCAGGCGAGCCACCCGGTCGCAGCTGCGAGGGCAAGCTCGCAGGCGACGATCGAGAGGTTGATCAGGAGGTGGATGAGAAACACCGGCTGTCCCCCGCCGTTGTGCGCTCACGGGCTTTCGACACGAGGCGGGCGCTGGGCTAGACCTAGCGGGCACGGCGGCAAACGGCAATGGCGAGAGACACGCGCATGAACGACGGGCGACGCAGCATGGTGCCGGCGCGAGACATTGCCCGGCTCGTCGAGATCATGGCGGAGCTACGAACACCGGTCACGGGCTGCCCCTGGGATCTCGAGCAGTCGTTCGCGACGATAGCGCCCTATACGATCGAGGAAGCCTACGAGGTGGCCGATGCGATCGATCGCGGCGACCTGGTCGATCTCAAGGAGGAGTTGGGCGACCTCCTCCTGCAGGTCGTCTATCACGCGCGACTGGCTGAGGAGGAAGGGCTGTTCGACCTCGGTGACGTGGTCCACGGCATCGCACGCAAGATGATCCGGCGGCATCCGCACGTGTTTGGCGATGAGCGTGGCGCCACCAGCGCCGAAGCCAAGGCGAGCTGGGAGCGGATCAAGGCCGAGGAGAAGGCGGAGAAAGCGGCCGAGCGAGCGCGTATTGGGCCCACGCCATCAGGAGCCGTGGTGGCTCGGGCGGCTGCGCCGGCGGGGGCGTCTGTCCCGCGGTCCGTGCTCGACGGGGTGCCGACCGCATTGCCGGCGCTGACACGCGCGGTGAAGTTGCAGGACAAAGCCGCAGCCGTGGGGTTCGACTGGCCGTCACTCGGGCCGGTGTTCGAGAAGATGCGCGAGGAGACCGAGGAGCTGGCAGAGGTGGCCCTGGCCGCCGATCCGCGGAGACCGGGCGAACCCGCGGATGCGTCCCCTCCGGACCGCAGCGCACCCGACCATGCTCGCATCGAGGAAGAGTACGGCGACCTCCTCTTCGTCATGGCGAATGTCGCGCGGCATCTGGCGATTGATCCCGAGCACGCTCTCCGGCGAGCCAACTCGAAGTTCATGGAGCGCTTCGGCAAGGTCGAGGCGATGCTCGCGCAGCGCGGCAAGTCGCCGTCGGAGAGCGACCTTGCGGAGATGGATGCGCTTTGGGGCGAGGCGAAGCGGGAAGAGCGATAGGCGCCGCGTCATCGGCCGGCTCGGCATTCCGGCGGAGTCCCGTCCGGAGCCTCAGACCCTCTGTGTCGCCCGCCTCGCATCCTTGCTGAGCCATAGCCACGTCACGGCGATCACCGGACCGATCAGCAGCACCGTGGCGTTGGTGTTGAGCGGAGCCCAGCCGATCCGCTCCTGCAGCAGCCCGGCGAAGAAGCTGGCGGTCGCGGTGGTGCCGAACACCAGGAAATCGTTGAGGGCCTGTGCCTTGCCCTTCTCGTTGGGCCGATAAGTGGTCGTCACCAATGTGGTTGCGGCGACGAACAGGAAATTCCAGCCGACGCCGTTGAGCGTCAGCGCGCTACGGAAGTGCCAGGCGCTCTGCCCGTCCAGCGCGAGAAGAATGGCGATCGCCATGACGAAGATGCCCATCGTCATCACGGAGACGATGCCGTAGCGCCCGATCAGGTTGCCGGTGAAGAACGACGGGACGAACATGCCCATCACGTGCATGAAAATGACCAGGTGGGTCTCTTTGTGTGGCAGGCCACAGGCGACGACCGCGAGCGGCGAAGCGCCCATCACCAGGGCCATCAAGCCGAACGACGACATCCCGCACACCGCGGCCGCGATGAAGCGCGGCTGGACGGCGATCTGCCAGAGCGGCCTCGGTGGCGCTACGGCCGGAGCGGGTGACGAGGCGCTGGGGGCTGGCGCTTGGTGGGGCGGAAAGCGGATGAACGACATGATCGTGAAGACGATCAGATGGAAAACGATCATGCCGCCGTAGGTCGCGAGGTAGGGCGGGTCGACCTGGTCGTGGGTCCAGCGCACCATCGCCGGGCCGATGACGCCGGCCACGACGCCACCTGCCGTCACCCACGATATCGCCTTGGCCGTGAACTCGGGTGGCGCCAGCTCCACCGCTGCGAACCGGTACATCTGCAGGCTTGCGACGGCGTAGCCGAGTATCAGGCCGGCACAACACATAACGACGAAGCTCTGGGTGATCAGACCGTAGCCCAGAAGCGCCGAGCCAGCCATGCCGAAGACGGATGCCAGCCGGAAGCCGAACCTGCGGCCTTTGCGTTGCATGAGCATTGCAGCAGGGAAAACCGACAACATCACACCGACGTGCTGCAGGGTCGTGGGCAGCGTCGCTAGCTCGCGCGTGGGATAGAACGCCACGATCGACAGCGCGGTCGCCGCGAACATGGCCGTGTTGCACGCCTGGCCAAACGCCTGGCAAGCAGCCAGAAGAATGAGATTGCGCCGCATCCGCGCCGTATCGGTTGAAATTTGCCTCACTCCCGAGCTTTTGAGACTGTTCTTTGCTGGGAGTGAAGATGGCCGGAGCCGTCAGTTGTCAATCAATAGTCGGCGAGCCATGTATTGGCAGCAGATCCGCTATGCAATGGAAGCCGATGCCCAAAGCGACGCCGCCTGCCCTCAGGCCGGCGGCTGCCCGTTCGCCCGCAGCTTGAGTTGCTGATCCAGCCTATGGCGCCTGTCGGCCGGCACGCGTACCGTGACATGGGCGACCCCTGCCTCATCGGAGTCGCGAGCGACGACCTCGGCGTTCTCGTAGAGCCACGCGAGCAGCCTCCCCTCCTCCGGTCTGACCATCACGTCGACGAGGACGTCCGATACGGACAGGCGCTGATCGATCGCGGCCAGCAGCTCGGGTACGCCTTCGCCCGTCACCGCCGAGACGAGAACGGGCGGGGCAGCATTGCGGCGGGCGGCGTGGCCGGCCTCCTCGAGCGTATCCGGCGTCAGCCGGTCGATCTTGTTCCAAACCTCGAGAATGTGGGCAGATGGGCCGTCCACCGCGACGCCGAGCTCGGAGAGGACATGCTGGACGTCGGCCGCCTGGGCAGCTGTCTCGGCATGGGAGATGTCGCGGACGTGTAAAATAAGATCGGCCTCGATGACCTCCTCAAGCGTCGCGCGAAACGCGGCCACCAGCATCGTCGGCAGGTCGGAGATGAAACCGACGGTGTCGGACAGAATGATCCGCCGGCCGCTCGGCAGCCGGATCTCGCGCATGGTCGGATCGAGCGTCGCGAACACCTGATCCTTGGCGAGCACGCCGGCGCCGGTGACGCGGTTGAAGAGTGTCGATTTGCCGGCGTTGGTGTAGCCGACGATGGCCGTCACGGGATACGGCACGCGGCGTCGCCCGGCGCGATGCAGCTCGCGGGTGCGCACCACGGTCTCGAGCTCCGCTTTGAGAGCGTCGATACGGTCCTGGATGAGACGGCGGTCGAGCTCGAGCTGTGTTTCGCCGGGACCTCCGAGGAAGCCTGCGCCACCGCGCTGTCGCTCGAGATGGGTCCAGGAGCGGACCAGCCGGCTCTTTTGATAGGTCAGATGGGCGAGCTCGACCTGGAGCCGGCCCTCGCGGGTGCGTGCGCGCCGGCCGAAGATCTCGAGGATCAGGCCGGTCCGGTCGAGCACCTTGGCGTTCCAGGCCTTCTCGAGGTTGCGCTGCTGGATCGGCGTGACAGCATGATCGACAACCACGAGCCCGATCGTCTCCGCCTCGACCACCTGCTTGATCTCGTCGACCTTGCCGCTACCGAAAAGCGTTCCAGGCCGCGGATTGGCAATTGGCACGATGAGACCGTCGACAACATCGAGATCGATCGCCTGGGCAAGCCCTGTCGCCTCGGCGAGGCGGTCCTCGGGACTGTGCAGGGCCTTTGCTGCGGATCGACCCGGATCCGTCGCGCCGTCGCTGCCGCGGTGCGAGCGGCTCGCGAGGATGGGCACGAGAACGAGCGTGCGCATCACGGGCGCATCCCGCTCCACCATGCTTCGGCCGGAAGGGCGCGGCGTCAGGTCGTCTGTCGTATCGTCGATGGCTTTGTCTCGGCTCAGCTCTGGGCGCCTTCGGCGGGGTCGGTATCCATCAAGTGGACCGGTCCTCCGGGCATGATCGTAGATATGGCGTGCTTATAGACGAGTTGCGAGTGGCCATCGCGGCGAAGCAGCACACAAAAATTATCGAACCAGGTGACGATGCCCTGCAGCTTGACGCCGTTGATCAGAAAGATCGTGAGGGGCGTCTTGTTCTTGCGAACATGGTTCAGGAACGTGTCCTGGAGGCTTTGCGGACGTTCGGCGGCCATTTGCTTTCCGTTCTTGTTTTCTTTGGCGCTCTTGTTTTCCGCGCCCGGGCTCGGGTCGGGCGCAGCAGTCCGGTCCGCCGGCGCGGCTGTCGCCGCGGCTCGCTCGCGGACGGGGCGTGGGGTGTCCTGTCGTTCGCGTGGCATCAATATGTCTGATGTTGTCAAGACGTCTTATCGGTAAAGGCTCGAAAGGTGTTTCGCAAGTGCGTTGCGCGTCGTGCGTGACGCGCAACGGCCCCGGCCAGGGAGGCGCGAGTTGCAGATCCAGGCGCTCACCCGACCTTCGGCTCGCCCAAGCGCTGCTCGGAGCCCACGCCCAGCGCCCGGAGCTTGCGGTGTAGCGCCGACCGCTCCATGCCGACGAACTCGGCCGTGCGCGAGATGTTCCCGCCGAACCGGTTGATCTGTGCCAGGAGGTATTCGCGCTCGAAAATCTCGCGGGCCTCGCGCAATGGCATCGACATCAGGTGCTCGGCGCCGCCATTGACGGGCAGCGGGACGTTGGAGCCGATCTCCTCGGGCAGCATGTCGGCCGTGATCACGGTTCCAGGCTCGCCGCCGGACAGGATCATCAGGCGCTCGATGTTGTTCCTGAGCTCGCGGACGTTGCCGGGCCAGTCGTGGGCCTGCAGCACGGCGATGGCGTCGTCGCCGATGCGGCGTGGCGAGAGGCCGGAAGCGTTGGCGAGCTGACCGACGAAGTATTCGATCAGTGCCGGGATGTCGTCGCGACGCTCGGCAAGGCTCGGAACGCGCAGCGGCACCACCGAAAGTCGGTGATAGAGGTCCTGCCGGAAGCGGCCTTCCTGCATCTCGCGCTCGAGATCACGGCTCGTCGACGTGATGATGCGGACGTCGACCGACACCTTGTTGGCGCCGCCGATCCTCAGGAACTTCTGCTCGACCAGGACGCGTAGCACCTTGCCTTGCGTCTCGAGCGGCATGTCGGCGACCTCGTCGATGTAGAGGGTGCCGCCGTGTGCCTCCTCGAGCGCGCCGACCTTGCGCGGCCCGGCCCTATCCTCGGTGCCGAACATCTCGTCCTCGACGCGCTCAGGCGCCATCGCCGCCGCATTGAGCACGACGAACGGGCCGTCGGCCCGGGCTGATTTGGCGTGAATGACACGGGCGGCAAGCTCCTTACCTGTGCCCGACGCGCCACGAATGAGAATTCGGCTGTTGGTTGGCGCGACCCGATCGAGCTGACTGCGGAGCGCATTGATCGCGGTCGATTTGCCGACCATCTCGGCGCTTTGCGTCGAGCGCTCGCGCAACTCGCGCACCTCGCGGCGCAACTGTGAGGCCTCGAGTGCCCGGAGGGTCACGAGGAGCAGGCGGTCGGCCTTGAACGGCTTTTCGATATAGTCGTAGGCGCCGCGGCGGATCGCGGTCACGGCGGTCTCGATGTTGCCGTGGCCGGAGATGATCACCACCGGAAGATCCGGATGCGCGCGCTTGATATGGCTCAGGACCTCGAGACCGTCGAGGCGACTCCCCTGGAGCCAGATATCGAGAATGACGAGGTGGGGTCGCCGGTCCTCGATGGCGCGCAGCGCCTCGTCTGCGTCCCTCGCGGCACGCGTGGCATGTCCCTCGTCCTCGAGAATGCCCCCGATCAAATCGCGGATATCGGCCTCGTCATCGACAATCAGGACGTCGGCTGCCATGTGTCCCTCCTCGACTGCATCTCTTCAAGTCAGTGCGCTGCGAGCCCGGCCGTGCGTGACGGCTGGCCAGTCAGCTTGGTTGCTTCCGCCTCGTCCGAATCGCGCGGCAAGCGCCGGGCGGCCGGAAGCGACAGGCGGACGAGTGCGCCGCGCGTGCGGCCGGGGGCCGACGGCGCATCTTCGAGCGTGAGCACACCCATGTGCTGCTCGACGATCTTCTGGACGATGGCAAGGCCAAGACCCGTACCCTTGCTGCCCTTGGTCGTGACGTACGGCTCGAGCAGGCGCGAGCGGTTCTGCCGGGGAAGTCCAAGCCCGTTGTCGATCACCTCGATCTCGATGCGATCGCCAGCCTGGCGCAGATTGGCCTCGACCGTCGGCTGCCAGCCGGGCCCGCAATCGCCGGCCTCGCCGGCCGCGATCACGCTCTCGGTGGCGTTCTTGACGAGGTTGGTCAGGGCCTGGGAGATCAGGCGCCGGTCGGCCGGAACCTCGACGGGCGCATCGGGAAAGCTCATGACGTAGCGCACGGCGGGGTGGCTCTCGCGAAACAGAATGACGGGCTCCTGCACAGCATCGCGGAGGTCTGTCAGCTCGATCTCGGGCTTCGGCACCCGCGCAAAGGATGCGAACTCGTCGACCATGGTTTTGATGTCCCCGACCTGACGAACAATGGTGTCAGTCAGCTTGTCGAAGGTCTCGCGGTCTTTCTCGATTGAGGCGCCGTATTTGCGTTTCAGCCGCTCGGCAGACAGTTGTATCGGCGTCAGAGGGTTCTTGATCTCGTGTGCGATGCGCCGCGCAACGTCGGCCCAAGCCGATGAGCGCTGCGCGACGACGAGCTCGGTGATGTCGTCGAAGGTGACGACGCTTCCCTCGGTACCGGCGCCGGATTGTTCTCCTGTGACGCGGACGGAGAAGCGCCGCTCCTCGCCGCCGACGTTGAGCGTTATGTCGTGGGGACCACGCGGTTTCATGCCGGTGCCTTCGGCAGCCAAGGACTCGGCGAGTGCCGGCAACGCCTCGGCGAACGGCTTGCCCGTGACGCTATCCGGCGTCACGCCGAGCAACTTCTCGGCAGACGGGTTGACGAGGCGGATGGTCCCGTCTGGCGCGAGGCCGATGACGCCGGCGGACACGCCCGACAGCACGGCCTCCATGAAGCGCCGGCGCTCGGTGAGCTGGGCGTTGGCGCTGACGAGGGCATTGCGCTGGCTGGAAAGCTCGCTCGTCATATTGTTGAAGTCGCGAGATAGCCGACGCAGGTCACCCTCCCCGCGCCTGAGGGGCAGGACGACGTCGAGATCGCCGCGCGCGACGCGCTGGGCGGCACCAATCAACCGGCGGATCGGCGCCACGAGGTGGCGCGCGAACCATAGGCCGACCCAGATCGCGGCGAGCATGCCCGTCAGCGCGATCATGAAGTACATGACGCCATGGGCAAGCTTGGGTCCGCCGCGCGCGCGGCGCAGACGCTCGTACTCGTCGACGGCGGCCTGGGTGCGTTGAAGATGGCCGACGACCTTCGGATTGACGCTTCGGGCGACGTAGAGGAAGTGGCCCGGCAGCCGGTTCAGGCGGGAGATGGCCGCGACGCGAAACGTATTGGTCGGCATGAGCAGCGGAACGTTGCCGGCCGCAGCTTGAGCGATGACGGCCGGCTCAGGCGGAGCGTACTGCACGCGGTTGTCGGCCGCCTGGGCGACCACTGGCTTGCCGGCCGCGTCGATCACGGCGGCGATCGACAGGTCGCGCAAGCCCATCTGGGCCATGACGATGTTGCGCAGGCGCTGCACCTCGGCCGTGCCGATGCGCTCCTCGGTGGCAAGGTCGTCAATGTCCTTGGCCATGTTTACGACGTCGGTCCGGATCACCTGCCCGTGCTCGGCCAGGTAGGCATTGGCGACGTCGAGGGAGCTGGCGACGATCGTCCGCGTCCGGCTCGAAAACCACGTGTCGAGGGATCGTGAGAAGGTGGTCGTCGCGGCGACGGCGAGCAGCAGCGCCGGTAGAGCCGCAATGATCGTGAACAGGCCGACGATCCGGACATGGATGCGAGCTCCCGCGACCTTCCGCTGCCAAGCCCGCCAGAGACCGACCGCCTGTACGCCGAGGACAGCGCACATGGCGATGATGAGCACGATATTGAAGGCGAGGACGACGAGCACGACCTCGTTGCGCGGCGCGATCGGGGTCAGGCCGGTCAAAATCAGGTACGTCGCGAGGCCCGACACCAAGGACAGGACCACGACGACGAGGCCGAGCCAGAACCCACGGGGGCTGGCGCCCGGCAGGGCCGAATCGAGGCCATCGTCAGGCCCTTCGTCGGGCTCGTGCGGTGAGCTGGCTGGACGACTGGCAAGAGACATGACCAAACGTCCGCCGGCAGAGCGCAGAGCCCGCCAGAGGTCGCCGATCCGTGCCCTCCAGATTTCGTGCTGCAATGCTTCCGCTCGCGCTGAACTGGGAGGGCCGCTGCTCCCGGGATCGCAGTATCGGCGGCTGCGCGGCAAACAAACGCCACACTGTGACTTTTTCGCGACAGAGACCACCGTTAACCGTGCGACCCGCTGGCGTCAAGCCGGAGAAATCCGGGATGCTGCCCGGATTCCAGACCCGTGGCCGGGAATTCAGTGGCGGCTTGCGGGCTTGAGGCCTCGGGCTCGCGTCAGGCCGAGTTGGGCCCCTTGAAGACCTGAATGTTCAGTGTTTGGATTTTCTCGCGCAACGTATTGCGATTGAGCCCCAACAGCTCGGCGGCCTTGATCTGATTGCCGCGGGTTGCGGCCAAGGCGGCCGTTATGAGAGGCAACTCGACCTGCCGGATGAGACGGCGGTAAAGACCGGGCGGCGGCAAGTCGCGACCGAACGTGGCGAAGTGCTGCGCCAGGTAGCGCTCCACCATCTCTGACAACGCCGTCGGCTCGCCGCCCCCGTCATCCGAGCGCGGCGCCGCGGTGGCTTCGGCGAGCTCGCTCTCGACCAGCTCGGGGGTGAGCGTATCCTGGGTATAGAGCGCGACGAGACGGCGGATGACGTTCTCCAGCTCGCGAACGTTGCCGGGCCAGCTGTGGCGCTTGAGACGATCGACGGCGGCGGGCGTGATGGTTCGTTCGCCAAGGCCGTCGCGGGCAGCCTGGCGGAGGAAGTGGCGGGTCAGATCACCGATGTCCTCGAGACGCTCCCGGAGTGGAGGCAGCCTGAGGGGCACCACGTTCAGCCGGTAATAGAGATCCTCGCGGAACAACCCCTGCTGGATCTGGGTGCGCAGGTCGCGATGGGTGGCGGCAATGATGCGCACGTTGGTCCGGATCGGCGTACGGCCGCCGACGGTTGTATATTCGCCTTCCTGGAGGACGCGGAGCAGGCGGGTCTGCGCCTCGAGTGGCATGTCGCCGATCTCGTCGAGGAACAGGGTGCCGCCCTCGGCCTGCTCGAAGCGGCCTTCCTTGCGCATCTGTGCGCCGGTGAAGGAGCCCTTCTCGTGGCCGAACAGCTCGCTCTCGATCAGCTCGCGGGGAATCGCCGCCATATTGAGCGCCACGAAGGGGCCGTGCTTGCGGCGACCGTGATCGTGGAGAACGCGCGCGACCAACTCTTTGCCGGTGCCGGATTCGCCTGCGATCATGACGGTCAGATCGGTCTGCGTCAGGCGGGCGAGAACCCGATAGATTTCCTGCATCGCCGTCGAGCGGCCAATGATCGGAAGCTCTTCGCCTTCCGCCTCCGGCGACCGCTCCCGGCGGCGTCCGGGCTCGGCGAGCGCCCTGCCGACGATCGAGACGACCTCGGCGATATCGAACGGCTTCGGGAGGTATTCGAAGGCGCCGCGCTCGGCGGCCGTGATCGCGGTCATCAGCGTATTCTGCGCGCTCATGACGATGATCGGCAGCTCGGGGCGTGCCTTCTTGATGCGCGGGATCAGGTCGAAGGCGTTCTCGTCGGGCATCACCACGTCGGTGATGATGACGTCGCCCTGTCCTTCCGCGGCCCAGCGCCAAAGCGTTGCCGCGTTGCCGGTTGCGCGCGGCGAGTAGCCGGCCCGCGCCAGGGCCTGATTGAGAACCGTGCGGATCGCCGCGTCGTCGTCCGCGATAAGAACTGTGCCACGCGCCATGTGCGTCTATCCTCGCTCGTGTCGTGGACTTCTGCGGCCGGCCCGCTCGTCGAGCGGCAGCAGAACGCGGAAGATGGTCCGAGGCGGCTCGGAGTCGCACTCGATGATGCCGCCGTGATCCCCAATGATCTTGGCCACCAGCGCGAGACCGAGCCCGGTGCCCGTGCGCTTGGACGTGACGAAGGGATCGAACAGATGCGGCCGCATGGCCTCGGGCACCCCGGGGCCGTCGTCCTCGACCTCGATGCAGAGCGGCAACGAGACCCGATCGCGGCTGCCCTTGACCGCCATGCGGACGCCGGGCCGGAATGCCGTTCTGAGCACGATGCGCCCAGACTCGGGCTTCTCGCCGATCGAACTCGGCGGCGTTCTTCACGAGATTGAGCAACGCCTGGATCAGCTTGTCGCGATTGACAGTGACCGCCGGCAGAGACGGATCGTACTCGGTCACGATGCGGATGTGGCGGGCAAATCCGGTGTCGGCGAGGCGCGCGACATGGTCGAGGATCGCGTGGATGTTGACCGGCTCGGTGACGAGTGGGCGCTCGTCGCCGAACACCTCCATGCGATCGACGAGGTTCTTGATGCGATCGGTCTCGGTGCAGATCAGCTCGGCGAGGGCGCGATCGTCGTCCGACAGGCCCGGCTCGAGGAGTTGAGCGGCGCCGCGAATTCCCGAGAGCGGATTCTTGATCTCGTGGGCGAGAATGGCGGCGAGGCCGGAGACGGAGCGGGCGGCGGCGCGATGGGTGAGCTGCCGCTCGATCATCTGTGCCATGGACCGCTGCTGGAGCATGACGAGCGTCAGCTCGGGGCTTTCGGGCAGTGGTCCTGAATGAATATCGACGATGCGCTGGGTCTGGCTCTTCGGGGTGGCGATGCCGACGCCATACTCGTTGATGGTAAAGCCCGTGCGGTGCACCTCGCGAACGAGCGCGACGAGGGGGCAACCGAAGGCGACGATCTCCTCCAGGCGCTGGCGCTTCAACAAGGCCTGGCTCGACTCGAAGAAGACCTCGGCGGCGGTGTTGGCATAGATGACCCGCTCATCCTCGGCGAGAACGAGGATCGGGTGAGGCAAGGCCGCCAAAAGGAGATCGTGGGCGACATGGCGGCGCGCGCTCGCGACGGCCGGTTGCAGCACGGGCGGCGGGTCTGATGGGCTCATGCCGCCATCTCCACGGCTTCGGCGTAGTAGCGTGACAGACCACCGATGAGGCGGCCGGGATTTTCCTCGGTGCACAGGCGGCGTCGCCAGGCCTTGACTGTCGCGACGGGCCGGCCGCTGGACGCCAGGTACCAACCGACATGCTTGCGAGCGTTCTTCAGGCCGAGGGCCTTGCCGTAATGGAACAGCATGGATTCGACGTGGGCGACGGCGATGAGACCCTGCTCGGCGAGGGGCGGCGGCCCGGGATCAGTGCCCGCCAGCAACGCGGTCGCGATGCGACCGGGCTGCCATGGCGCGCCGTAGGCGCCGCGACCGATCATGACGGCGTCGGCGCCAGATCGCGCGAGCGCCGTACGCGCTTCGTCAGGAGTTGCGATGTCACCGTTGACGACGACGGGAATGGAGACGGCTGCCTTGACTGGGGCGACCCGGCTCCAGTCGGCAGAGCCTTTGAAGAATTGGCAGCGCGTGCGTCCGTGCACCGTGACAAGGCGGACGCCCGCGGCCTCGGCGCGCCGGGCGATTTCGGGGGCGTTGAGGGACCGATCGTCCCAGCCGAGCCGCATCTTGAGGGTGACCGGCACTCGTACGGCACCGACGACAGCGTCGATCAGCGCCAGAGCCAGCTCGGGCTCGCGCATAAGGGCACTACCGGAAAGCCGTCCGGTCACCTCGCGGGCGGGGCATCCCATGTTGATGTCGATGATGTCGGCGCCCTGGTCCTCGGCGATTTTGGCCCCCTCCGCCATCCAGCGCGCCTCGCAGCCGACGAGTTGTATGGCATTCAGGGACAGTCCCTTCCCGGCCGCACGGCGGACCACGTCCGGCCTAGCGGAGACGAGCTCGCGGCTGGCGACCATCTCGGAGACGACGAGACCCGCACCGAGCCGGGTGGCGGCGTGACGGAACGGCAGATCCGACACACCCGACATGGGTGCCAGCAGCACAGGGTTCTCGATCACGTGTGATCCGATCGCGAGCGAGCCGGCGGCTGCACGGCTGGCGGCGGATGTAGGTTCCCGCATCGTATCTGCCTAATTATTGGGCTCATCGAAATGGTGCCCGATCTTGTGGCAGTCTAGGAGGACAGCTTTCGTTTCGCAAGTGCGAAGTTGGGTTGCCGGCTGCGGGTAGAGCGGGAGGCCAAAGGGAACGACGACGCGCTGACGGAGGATTGCCTGGTCGGTCGCGCGGCGTTGCTCCGCCCATTGCGGCTTCCCGTTTGCACGGGGGCGCTGGCGGGTCTATTGGCACCGGCGGTGGCCGGATACGGCGTGACGACGGAGAGGCCGGTGCGGATCGCGGCAGTGGTGGTGGCAGCTGGACGGGGCGCACGCGCGCGAACTGCGGGCTCGGGACCAAAGCAATACGTGCCGCTTGCCGGGGTGTCTGTCTTGCGGCGGACCTTGGAGGCGCTCGCGGCTTCGGGAGCCGTCTCGCAGCTGCAAGTCGTCATCCATGCCGACGATGCGGCGAGCTACGAGGCAGCTTGCGCCGGTTTCCCCGGATCACTCCTCCCCCCGGTCGTCGGTGGCGCGACCCGACAGGCCTCCGTGCTGGCCGGGCTCGAGGCGCTGGCCGCACAGCAGCACCAACCCGACTGCGTTCTCATTCACGATGCGGCCCGCCCGTTCATCGACACAGCCACGGTTGCACGCGTGGCCGAGGCCCTGCGAGCCCACGACGGGGCGATCCCCGCCCTCCCGGTCGCCGACACTCTGAAACGGGCCAATGCGAGCGGTCTGATCGGTGCGACGGTTCACCGAGACGGTCTTTGGCGCGCCCAGACGCCCCAAGGCTTTCGTTTTGCGGCTATCCTGGCCGCGCATCGCCGTGCTGCCGGGGAAGGTCTGAGCGATTTGACGGACGATGCTGCCGTCGCAGAGACGGCCGGTCTCCGCGTGGCGCTCGTCGTGGGAAGCGAGCGGAACCGAAAGCTGACAACGGCAGAGGATTTCATCTTGGCCGAACGCGATCTGAGCGCCCCCAGCCTACCCGATGTTCGCACCGGCACCGGGTTCGACGTCCACCGTCTCGCTGACGGCGACCACGTTTGGCTCGGGGGGGTGCGCATCGCGCACAGTCATCGGCTGGAGGGGCACTCGGACGCCGACGTCGCTCTGCATGCCCTCACGGATGCACTGCTCGGTGCAATCGGCGACGGCGACATCGGACAGCATTTCCCACCCAGCGATCCACAGTGGCGTGGCGCGAATTCGCGCATCTTCCTCGAGGACGCGGCTCGGCGTGTCCGGGCGCGAGGCGGACACATCGGCAATGTCGATCTCACGATCCTCTGCGAGTTGCCCAAGATCGGGCCGCATCGCGACGCCATGCGAGACGCCATCGCCGCGATGCTCGGCATCGACATCTCACGCGTCGGCGTCAAGGCGACCACGACGGAGGGCCTCGGCTTCACCGGCCGCCGCGAGGGCATCGCAGCCATGGCGACCGCGACGGTGATCCTCGCGAGGTACTGATCAGCTGGCCAGCTCGCGGGACCGCTTCGTCGCAGCGATGACTGCCTCGGTCATCAGTGGCTCGAGGCCCTTGTCGCTCATGAGGACCTGCAGCGCCGCGTACGTCGTACCGTTCGGCGAAGTGACGTTCTTGCGAAGCTGATCGGGTCCGAGATCGGACTGACGCATGAGCTCGCCCGATCCGGCCACCGTCGCGCGAGCGAGGCGCATGGCAAGGTCCGGCGCAAGGCCGGCTGCGACACCGGCCGCAGCGAGACACTCGGTCAGATAGAAGACGTAGGCGGGACCCGATCCCGAAACGGCCGTCACCGGATCGATGAGGCCTTCGTCGTCGACCCAGCCTACCTCGCCGATGGCACCCAGGAGCGCATCACACAAGCCGCGCTGCGCCGGCGTGACATGCGTGTTGGGGGCTGCGACCGTGATACCCCGCCCGACGGCAGCCGGTGTGTTCGGTATCGAGCGGACCACGGCGATGCCGGGAGCAAGATGCCGCTCAAAGCTCGCGATGGTCTTGCCAGCCGCAATCGACAAGACGAGAGTTCCCGGCCCCGCGCGCTTGGCGAGTGGCGGGAACACGTCCTCCATTACCTGGGGCTTCACCGCCATCAGAAGCACAGCCGGCGGACTTGGCCGTTCCGGCATCGTCGCATGAGCAGCGATGCCGTGCTTCGCGAGCAGCGCCGCGATCGCGGGTGGCGGGGCCGGGTCCTGCACGACGATGCGCTTGGGATCGAGGCCGCCCGCCAGCCAGCCTGCGAGCATGGCGCCACCCATGTTGCCGGCGCCGGCCAGAACGAGGTCGCCATCGAGGGTCAGGGCCATTGCGGTTGCTCCATGCCTTGGGTGTTGCCGAGATCGGACCAACACTAAGCAGGTCTCGCGCATCAGCCAATGCCGACTGCGGCTCGCACCCAGGTCACGCCGCGCCGCCGCGGTTTTTCGCGCGCTTGTTGCGCCGACGAAGCCAGAGCGCCAATAGCCCACCGGCCCCGAGCGCCTGACCGAGCGCGGTGGCACCGAGCAGCGGCAGCGGGGCACCACCGGCGGAGCCCCCGCTTGTGCCGCTGGCTGTCGCCGACCCACCGCGGCCGTACGCATAGCCGTTGCCGCCGCCCCCGCCTTGACCGGCGCTGTTGCCCTGCGCCTGGGCAAAGCTGATGGCGCAGGTTGTCGCGATCACGGCTCCTGCGAAGGCCGTTTTGACGGATCGGGCTATGGGATTGCTCATCGATTTCTCCAATCTGGCTCGGTGGTCAATTCGGGAGTGGGTGTGGCATTCGCTCGGACAACAAGGTCGGCTGCTGGCGGTCGAGCCATGCGGCTTGCGGCGGGCCGGCACACAACCCTTCCGGTTCGGCAGGTGGCGCAGGGTGGACAGCCAGCCGTGGCATGACGTGTGACTGTTGTCCGCTTACCGAGATGGCCAGGTCCTTTGCACGCCGGTATGCCGCTCCAAGGAGGGTGTCCGAGCCGATATCCGGCCTGCTGCTGTCGAGGAAAGCGACATCCGGCCCGTAGATGGTACGGGCAAGGCTATCCAGGTCACCGCTCGTCTTCAGGAGTGCAACGATTAAGGGGCGGGAGCATCCGGGCTTCCCGAATGCGAGCCATTGGAACGTCTCACGGCCGTCGCCGGCGTGGGCTTTCGGAGCCCAGCCATGGTGCCCCGCTATGGCGCTGATCCGTTCGGCGATGCGAGCCGGTGCTGCCGCATCGAGAGGCGCTGCGTAGCGGCGATACTTGAGGCCGACGCCGAGCACGGCCGTCAGCAGCACCGTCAACAGGATGAGCGCCTGTCCCAGTGTAGGACGGGAGACTTGGGTCATTGGCGGGAGGCCCAGTAGCCGGCTGTGACGACGAGGCCGACCTGCAGCAAATCGAACAGGCTGGCGCCGGTCGGCCCGTGTGCGAGCGCGTAGAGCTCGGTCGAAGCCGACATCACGGCCAGTCGCACGGTATTGGCCAGGACGAAGAGGACGGCGGCAACGACGGCCACTCCCGCCACCGATTTGACGCGTGTTGCGCCGGCGAACGAGGCTACCACCCAAACTGCCAGGACCGCGCGTGGCAGCGCGTCGGCGCTGGTGCAAGCTGTCAGCAGGACAAGATGATGGCCGCCGGGCTGCCCGATGACGTTGCCGGTTCTCACCAGGCCATCGAGAAAGAAGCCGAGCAGGCTCGCGACAAGGCTCGCTTCGAACGCCGTCACCGGTCCGGCGACGAGCCGAAGTACGACGGACGACCAAAGCGCCGTCAGCGCGAGGCCGACCAGGATCAGCGCTCCCCGGCGGCGGTCGCCCGTGTTGTCGTAGGCGATCGCCGCTGCGTAGGCCGCGACAGCGAGCCACGCCACCGCCGAGGACGGCACGAGCAGGACGCCGGCCGTCAGGATTTCGCGCCATCCGATGGCGCGCTCCGTCACTTGCTCAGAACTGGCCAAGAGCGACAAGCCGACGAAAATGGCGATGAGCTCGAAGGGACCGACGCCCGGCACGATGCCGCCCGCGACGCCGTCGCGCAGGGCTTCAATAATGCGGACGGCGAGACCGTTCAGGATGGCGACGGAAAGAAGAGCGGTCTCAGCCGCGACGATCGCGATCCTGGGCGACACTGTCCTTGTGCGAGCCACCGCCACGGTGCCAACTCCCGAGAAGCAACGACGACGCAGGGTTGCGCTATCTGCGACAGCGGCAATCTAGTTGCACCCGGTTAATCAAGGGTTGCAAAGTGCGTCACGCTGCGCGGAACAAGCGAACCGCCTCGTCCTGCTCGAACAGATAGAGAAGGGCGCGGAGCGCCTCACCGCGCGGGCTCGTCAGCATCGGATCGGCATTGAGGACGAGGCGCGCGTCGTCGCGGGCAGCCGCCAGCAAGTCTTCGAAGCCCGGCACCTCGGCGACGCGAAACTCGGGCGCTCCCGACTGCCGAGCGCCCATCACCTCGCCGCCGCCGCGAAGCTCGAGATCCTTTTCGGCAATCAGGAAGCCGTCCTCCGTGTCACGCATCATCTCGAGACGCGCGCGCGCCGACTCGCCGAGTGGCCCTTTCCAGAGAAGGATGCAGAACGACTGTCGGCTCCCGCGACCGACGCGTCCTCGGAGCTGGTGGAGCTGCGCCAGGCCGAAGCGCTCGGCGTGCTCGATGACCATGATGGAGGCGTTGGGCACGTTGACGCCGACCTCGATCACGGTGGTGGCGACGAGGATCTTCAGCTCGTCGGCGGCAAAGGCTTCCATCACCTTGTCCTTGGCCGGGCCGGGCATGGCGCCGTGGATCAGACCGACCTTGTCGCCGAACGTCTGCGCGAGATGAGCTGCGCGCTCCTCGGCCGCGGCAAGCTCCGAGACGTCGCTCGTCTCGATGAGCGGGCAGACCCAATAGATCTGCGCGCCCTGGCCCAGCGCCCGCTTCAAGCCTTCGATCACCTCGGCGATCCGCTCGGTCGAGACGAGCGTCGTGGTGATTGGCTTGCGGCCGGCCGGCTTCTCGGTGAGGCGGGAGACGTCGAGATCGCCGTAGTGGGTCATGAGAAGGGTGCGCGGGATCGGCGTCGCGGTCATGGCGAGCACGTTGACGCCGTCGGCGCCACCCTTGGCCTGCAGTGCCATGCGCTGGTGGACGCCGAAGCGGTGCTGCTCGTCGATGACGACGAAGGCGAGGTCGCGATAGACGACGTCCGGCTGAAAGAGCGCGTGCGTGCCGACGAGAATATCGATCTCGCCGTCCGCGAGCCGGCCCAGCACCGCCGTACGGGCGCGGCCTTTCTCGCGGCCGGTCAGCAGACCGACACGCAGCCCGGCCTGCTCGCAGATCGGCAGGATGGTCTCGGCGTGCTGACGGGCGAGCACCTCGGTCGGCGCCATCAGCGCCGCCTGGCCGCCGGACTCGACTGCGGTCGCCATCGCCATCAGCGCGACGAGCGTCTTGCCCGAGCCGACGTCGCCTTGCAGGAGCCGTTGCATGCGGGTCGTGGCGGCCATGTCGGCCTCGATCTCGACGAGGGCCGTTGTCTGCGAGTTGGTCAGCGAGAAGGGCAGCGCGGCTTTGATCCGGGAGCGAATGCGGCCATCGCCGACCGTCGAGCGGCCGGGCTGCTGGCGTGCGCGCTGGCGGACCATGCCCAGCGCCAGCTGGCCTGCAAGCAGCTCGTCATAGGCCAGCCGCTGGCGGGGCGGCGCACCTGCCGAGATGTCGGCGGCATCGGTTGGTGTGTGCAGGCGCCGCAGGGCCTCGTTGAAGCCAGGCCACGCGCGCTGGGCGAGCCACTCGGGATCTTGCCATTCGTCGAGCGCCGCGACGCCCATCGCCGCCTGGCGCATGGCCTTGCCGAGAACCTTGCTCGAAAGTCCAGCGGTGAGGCCATAGACCGGCTCGAGCATCGGCAGGTCGCCGCGTCTCTCCGGCGCCACGATATAGTCCGGGTGCGCCATCTGCAGGGTATCGCCGTAGCGCTCGACGCGGCCCGAGACATAGCGGATCTCGCCCTCGGGCAACTGCGCCTCGATAAAGCGACGCTCGGCATGGAAGAAGACGAGATCGAGGCGGCCCGTCTCGTCCTCCGTGGCGACCTTGTACGGGGCCTTGTTGTTGCCGCGGGGCGGCCCCCTGTGCTTGAGCACCCGGACCTTGAGGGTGGCGATCGTGCCCGGCAGGGCCTCGGCCACCGATGGCTCAGCACGCCGGTCGACGACGCCTGTCGGCAAGTGCCACAGGAGGTCGACCACGCGCGGCTCGGTCACGCCCGGCGGCAGGGCGAGGGCTTTGCGCAACAGCACTATCAGCCGCGGGCCGATGCCGGTCAGGCTCTCGGCGGAAGCAAATAGCGGGTTGAGCGGGGCGGGCCGCATGCTGGCACTCGGTTGTTGACGTGGTCTCGGGCCTTCCCCCTTGCCTCACGGTCTTTGCGCTCGGGGCCTTCGGCGCTATATCACGCTGGCCGCGAACGTGGACAGGAGGGGCGCATGCCGTCAACCGTCCGCTGTGGATCATCACTCATCTTGCTCGCGCGGGAGCCGCCATGACCGACCTAGATCTGCGCCGCCGCCGGGCGGCCTACCGTGCTTCACACCGCGGCACCAAGGAGATGGACTGGCTGCTCGGCCGCTACGGCGAGGCGCATCTCGACGCCATGGACGAGCCGGCGCTGGCCACCTTCGAGCAGTTGCTGGCCCTCCCCGACCCCGATCTGCAGGACTGGATCCTGAGCGGCGAGGCTCGCCCCGAGAATGATCTCTCGGGTCTCGTCGATCTGGTTCGCGCGTTCCACGGGATCGGCGCCGCAGGCACTCAGCTCCCGGGAACCGCCGCGTCGTGAGCGCCGCCCCGACAGGCACGAAGGAGAAGCGGGCGGCCCTGCCCACCGGCACCGAGACGATCGTCGGCGTGCCAGAGGGCTACGACGGGCTCGTGCTCGGACAGCTTGCAGCGGAAGCATCGGCCATCGCCGGCCAACCGATGGCGCTGGTGCACGTTGCACGCGACGACCGGCGGCTGGGCGAGCTCGAGGCGGCACTGGCGTTCTTCTCGCCGAAGACCAAGGTCGTCACGCTGCCCGCCTGGGACACGGTCCCCTACGACCGGATCGGCCCGAACGCCGACCTCGTTGCCAAGCGCATCGCGTCCCTGGCGATCCTGGCGGCGGGATCGCGCAAGGAGCCGACCGTGGTGCTCACGACGGTCAACGCCGTGTTGCAGCGCCTGCCGCCACGCGCCTTCATCAAGCAGTCCCTGCGGCAGATCGCGCCGGGACAGCGCATCGATCGCACCCAGCTGATCGAACGGCTGTCGCTCGCCGGCTTCGTGCGCGCCTCGACGGTGATGGAGCCGGGCGAGTTCGCCGTGCGCGGCAGTTTGATCGACCTCTTTCCGCCCGGCCGCCAGAGCCCGGTGCGGCTCGACTTCTTCGACGACACGCTCGAGACCATCAAAAGCTTCGACCCCGAGACGCAGCGCACGCAGAAACTCGTGCAACGCCTCCTGCTCACACCAATGAGCGAGATTGCTTTCGGCGAGGCGTCGACGAGCCGCTTCCGCCAGGCCTATGTCTCGCTGTTCGGTCCGGCCCACAGCGACGATCAGCTCTACGAGGCGGTGAGCGCGGGCCAGCGCTTTCCGGGGCAGGAGCACTGGCTGCCGCTTTTCCACGACCATCTCGAGACCATCTTCGACTATCTCGCCGACGCGCCGATCTCCCTCGACCACATGGCTGAGCAGTCGCTCGCGGATCGCCAGGCCCAGATCGAGGAGCACTACAAGGCCCGCGTCGATGCGCTCGAGGTGGCGACGTTCGGCGCGCCGCCCTACAAGCCCGTGCCGCCCGGCCAGATGTTCGTTCTCGGACCCGAGTGGAAGTCATCGCTGGAGACGCGCCGCGTCTCGCGCCTGTCGGCATTCGAGAGCGAGGATGCGAGCGGGACAATCCGCTCCTTCAATGGCCGGCGTGGCCGCTCGTTTGCCCCCGAGCGGAACGATCCAGACGCCAAGCTCTTCGACGTCGTTACAGCTCACATCCGCTCGCTGACCACACAAGGCAAGCGAACGCTTGTCGCGGCCTGGACGCCGGGCGCGCGGGAGCGCCTCGCGGCTTTGTTGGCAGAGCATGGCCTCGCCGGCACCAAGAAGGTCGAGAGCTTCGACGAGGCGCTGATCACGCCGGCTGCGACGCCGATGCTGGCCGTGCTCGGCCTCGAGCAGGGCTTCGAGACACCTGATCTCGCGGTGATCGGCGAGCAGGATATCCTCGGGGACCGTCTGGTCCGTCCGAGGCGCCGCGCCCGTAAAGCCGCCGACGTCATCACCGAGGCGACGAGCCTGTCGGTCGGAGACTTCGTCGTGCACTCGGATCACGGCATTGGTCGCTTCGTAGGCCTGCAGACCATAACGGCGCTGGGTGCCCCGCACGATTGCCTCGAGCTCGTCTACCACGGCGGCGACAAGTTGTACCTGCCGGTCGAGAACATCGAGCTGTTGTCGCGCTACGGATCGGACGAGACCGGCGCGGAGCTCGATCGCCTCGGCGGCGCGGCCTGGCAGAACCGCAAGGCGAGGCTCAAGAAACGCCTGCGCGAGATCGCCTCGGAGCTGATCAAGGTGGCGGCCCTGCGCCAGCTGCGCGAGGCGCCCGTCCTGCAAAAGCCGGAGGGTCCCTACGAGGAGTTCGTCGCGCGCTTTCCCTACGAGGAAACCGAGGATCAGGCGGCCTCCATCGATGCCGTCATCGACGACTTGGCAGCCGGGAAACCAATGGACCGCCTGGTCTGCGGCGACGTCGGCTTCGGCAAAACGGAGGTGGCGCTACGTGCGGCGTTCGTCGCGGCGATGGCCGGACTGCAAGTCGCCGTCGTCGTGCCGACCACCCTGCTCGCGCGGCAGCACTTCAAGACGTTCGAGGCCCGTTTCCAGGGTTTACCGCTGAAGATCGGACGTGCCTCCCGGATGGTGCCGGCGAAAGAAATGACGGAGATGCGGAAGGCGCTTGCCGACGGGACGCTCGACATCGTCATCGGCACGCACGCGCTGCTGTCGAAGACCATCGAGTTCGCGCGCCTCGGGCTGCTCATCATCGACGAGGAGCAGCACTTCGGCGTCAATCACAAGGAGCGCCTGAAGCAGCTCAAGGAGGACGTGCACGTCCTCACGCTCTCGGCGACGCCCATCCCGCGCACGCTGCAGCTGGCCTTGTCGGGCGTCCGCGAGCTGTCTCTGATCACCACGCCGCCGGTCGACCGGCTGGCGGTCAGAACCTACATCTCGCCGGTCGATCCGATCATCCTTCGCGATGCCCTGCGTCGCGAGCGCCATCGCGGCGGCCAGTCGTTCTATGTGGTGCCACGCATAGCGGATCTCGACGACGTCGCCGAGTTCCTGGCCGAGCACGTGCCGGAGCTGAAGGTGGCCCGCGCCCACGGCCAGCTCTCGCCGACCGAGCTCGAGGACATCATGACGGCCTTCTACGAGGGCCAGTTCGACGTGCTGCTCTCGACCGCGATCGTCGAATCCGGGCTCGACATTCCGCGGGCGAACACACTCATCGTGCATCGTGCCGACATGTTCGGTCTCTCCGCGCTCTATCAGTTGCGGGGGCGGGTCGGGCGCTCCAAGACGCGTGCCTACGCCTACTTCACGACACCCGTCGGCCAACGGCTCACCGAGGGCGCCGAGAAGCGCCTGAAGGTGCTGCAGTCGCTCGACCAGCTCGGCGCCGGCTTCTCGCTGGCGAGCCACGATCTCGACATCCGTGGCGCGGGCAATCTCCTCGGCGACGAGCAGTCGGGCCATATTCGCGAGGTCGGCTTCGAGCTCTATCAAGCCATGCTGGAGGAGACGATCGAGGCCCTGAAGGGCGGCGACATCGACGGCTACGAGACGGCCGAGCAGTGGAGCCCGCAGATTCAGGTCGGCATGCCGGTGCTGCTGCCGGAGGCCTACATCACGGACCTGCAAGTCCGCTTGGGCCTGTATCGACGCCTGTCCGGTCTGGTCACGCGCGAGGCGATCGACCAGTTCGCGGCCGAGCTGATCGACCGGTTCGGGCCGCTGCCTGCCGAGGCGGAGGCACTTCTCGACGTGATGGAGCTGAAGGCGCTCTGCCGGCGTGCCGGCGTGGGTCAGCTCGACGCGGGCACCAAAGGTGCGTCCATCGCCTTCCGGAAGGGCCAGTTTGCCAACCCCGAGGCGCTGGTGAAGTTTATCCAGGCGTCCAAGGGCCTGGTGAAGATCCAGCAAGGTGCGCCGAAGCCGGGCAAGGAGCCCGAGATGAAGCTCATCTTCAAGGCCGAATGGGAGAAATCCACCCAGCGCATGCGGGGCGTGCAGGGCCTGCTGACCGAGCTCGCGGCGATGGCAGAGAAGAAGCCTGGTTGAGGCGGCTGCCACACCGGATCATCGATCCCGTTCCAGCTGCCATTCGAGGTTCGCTTTCACCGCCGACCATTCGGACGCGATAATGGAATAGACGCAGGTGTCGCGGATCGTGCCGTTGGGCATGATCTGGTTCGATCGCAGAACGCCGTCGAGCTTGGCCCCCAGCCGCTCGATGGCGCGGCGGCTCTGCTGGTTCATGAAGTGCGTTCTGAACTCCACTACGATGCAGTCGAGTTTCTCAAATGCGTGCGTCAGCAGGAGCAGCTTGCACTCGGTATTGATGCCGGTGCGCTGAACCGCCTTGCGGTACCACGTCGAGCCGATCTCCAGCCGGCGATGGGCGGCGTCGATGCTCATGTATGTGGTCATGCCAACCGACGTGCCGCTCTTTTGGTCGATCACCGCGAACGGCAGCATCGAGCCTGCTTCCCGGAGCTTCAGCCGCCGCTCGATCTCAGCCCCGACCCGGTCCGGCGCCGGTACGGTCGTGTACCACAAGCGGTGCAGCTCTCCGTCGGCGGCGGCTGCAACGAGATCGGGCTGGTGCGCCGCACTCAGCGGCTCGAGCTTCACGAGCCGGCCTTGAAGTGAAATTGCCTCGGGCCATGGCATGGCGGCACCCCGGTGAAAACCTGATCTGGAAGAAGGCGTACCAGGAAAGTGGACGGCCCGTCACCGATGCTCGTTCCCAATTCATCCCGCGGAGATCATGGACGCTGTACGGCGTCGAGGTTGACCCGCGGCGCGAGCTGGTCTTGGCTGAGGTGCGAATTCCAGTCAGGCTGTTGCGCGTACCGACGCGGATCGTTGTCGCGTTGACACGAGCCTGACCCACCACACGACGAGGGCGCCCCTATGACCACGGCCGACCAGAACGCGAACCAGCAGTTCGATGCCGTCATCGTCGGCGCGGGCTTTGCCGGGATGTACCTTTTGCACCGCATGCGCGGCATGGGGTTCAAGGTGCGTGTCGTCGAGGCCGGGACCGGGGTCGGCGGGACGTGGTACTGGAACCGCTACCCGGGCGCCCGCTGCGACGTCGAAAGCATGCAGTACTCGTACCAGTTCTCTCCCGAGCTGCAGCAGGAGTGGTCGTGGACCGAGCGCTATGCCGCCCAGCCCGAGATCCTGACCTACGCAAATCACGTCGCGGACCGGTTCGATCTGCGCCGTGACATCGATTTCAATACCCGCATCAAGAGCGCGGTCTATGACGAGGCGGCCAAGCGCTGGACGCTGACGAGCGAGGACGGGCGCAGCTTCACGGGCCGCCACTGCATCATGGCGACCGGCTGCCTCTCGTCGCCGAACACGCCGCACTTCGAGGGCCTCCAGGACTTCAAAGGCGCCGTCTATCACACGGGCAACTGGCCGCATGAGAAGGTGGACTTCACGGGCAAGACGGTGGCCATCATCGGCACCGGCTCCTCGGCCATTCAGTCGACACCGGTGATCGCAGCGGAGGCCAAGAAGCTTTATCTCTTCCAGCGGACGCCCCATTGGGTGATCCCTGCGCGCAACAGACCGCTGGACCCCGAGCAGCAGCAGGACTGGAAGCGGCACTACCCGGAGCGCCGCGCCGCCGCCAAGACCAACTTCAGCGGCATCTTCGCCAGCTACAATCAGAAGAAGGCCGCCGAGACGCCGCCGGAAGACTGCCGCGCCGAGTACCAGCGCCGCTGGGACCAGGGCGGCCTCGCCTTCATGGGCGCCTTCAGCGATCTGCTGATCGACGACGACTTCGAACAAGACGGCGCGCGAGTTCGTCGCCGAGAAGGTTCGTGGCATGCTGAAGGACCAGACGCTCGCCGATAAGCTCGTTCCCGACTACCTCATCGGCTGCAAGCGCCTCGTCATCGATACGGGCTACTACGACACCTTCAACAGGCCCAACGTCGAGCTGGTCGACATCAGCAGCGGCCCGATCGAGCGCATCACCGAGACTGGGCTTCGCGCCGCCGGCCGCGACTTCGAGGTCGACGCGATCGTGATGGCAACCGGCTTCGACGCCATGACCGGCGCCTTGGCGCGAATCGACATCCGCGGTCGCGAAGGCCGCTCGCTCAGGGAGAAGTGGTCGGAAGGCCCGCGCACCTATCTCGGCCTCATGTCGGCGGGTTTCCCGAACCTCTTCATGATTACCGGCCCCGGCAGCCCGTCGGTTTTCACCAACATGCTGCCGACGATCGAGCAGCACGTTGAGTGGGTGTCCGACTGCATTTCCTACATGCGCGACCACCAGCGCCAGTCGATCGAGGCGAGTGCAAGCGCCGAGGAGTCCTGGGTCGCGCACAACGAGGAGGTCTCGGGGAACACACTGAAGCCCGCCTGCGGCTCCTGGTACGTAGGAGCCAACATTCCTGGCAAGCCCCGCGTCTTCCTTCCGTACTTCGGCGGATTCCCGGCCTACATCGAGAAGTGCAACGAGGTCGTCGCCAAAGGCTATGAAGGCTTCAGCCTCGCCTGAGCCCGGCTCTCATCGTCCAGCGGAGACCTTGCGTGCGCCTGTCCACCATAACGGCGGCCCTTGTCGCTGCGCTCGTCGGCATTGCGGGTGCGCTGGCCGTCGTCCTCGAAGCGGCTCGAGCGCTGGGCGCCAGTCCGGCCGAGACGACGTCATGGGTGACGGCGCTCTGCCTCTCGATGGCGCTGACGTCGGGCTTCCTGTCGTTTTGGCATCGCATGCCGATCATCACCGCTTGGTCGACGCCCGGTGCAGCGGTGATCGCGGCGACGGCCGGGACCATCAAGCTCGATGCGGCAGTGGGTGCCTTCCTGCTAGCCGGTGGACTGATCGTGGCGACGGCACTGATCCGGCCACTCGACAGGGCCGTGCGCCAAATCCCTGTGGGCGTGGCGGCGGGCATGCTGGCCGGCGTGCTGGTGCGTTTCGTGTTGCAGATGATCGAGATTGTGCCCGAGGCGCCGCTGATCGTGCTTCCGCTCGTCGCGCTGTTTCTCGTCGCACGCCTGCGAAGCCCCGGCACGGCCATGCTGCTGGTGATCGGTGCGGGCACGCTGCTGGTTTCGGCTCTGGGCCTCGTCAAGGCATGGCCACCCCTGACGCTGTCGTCCTTTGCGATCGTGACGCCCCGTCTCGAAATCGCCGCGCTGATCGGGTTGGGCGTGCCGCTCTATCTGGTCACGATGGCCTCGCAGAACCTGCCGGGTGCGGCGGTGCTGAAAGCGTCCGGATACGAGCCGCCCCTGTCGTCGTCACTTCTCGTGACGGGACTAGCCTCCCTCGCCATTGCGCCGGTCGGGGCCCACACCATCAATCTTGCTGCGATCACGGCCGCGATCTGCACCGGACCCGACGCACACCCCGATCCGGCGAAGCGCTGGTGGACGGGCATCGCCTATCTCGTCGTCTATGCGGGCCTCGCGGCAGCGGGCGCGTCGCTGGTGGCGTTGTTCGCCGCGTTCCCCGGAGCGCTGATCAAGACCATTGCCGGACTGGGCCTGATCGGTGCCCTGACGGGTGCGCTGGGCTCGGCTCTAGCCGACGAGCGCCACCGGTTCGCGGCGGTGGTGACGTTCGCGGTCACGGCCTCGGGGCTCGCGGTCCTCGGGGTCGGCTCCGCGTTCTGGGGCCTGCTGGCGGGCTTGTTGGTGCTGGGGCTCGACCGCATGGCGACGCAAACCGCGAAAGCGTGACATAACCGCCACATCTGTGACCGCCGCACGCTGGCCTTGTCGGCAAGGTTTGCTAAAGTCCGCGCCCAAGTGAGGCGGGAGGGACTCGCGTGTCTTTGTTCTCCTATCGTTTTGTTGCGGTCGTGTTCATCGCGCTGGCGCTGACCTTCATCGCGTCGACAGCTTCCATCGTCTGGGAGTTTCGCGACACCGAGCTGATCGCGATTCTGAGCTCCAACAGCTACCTCTTCGTCTTCTTCCCGACGCTGGGGCTGGTGGCGCTGGCCGCGTTCTATATCCCGGCCGTGGTCTTCACCGACATCTACGTACGACATGCGCGGCACGGCAGATTGCGTCTCGCGGTCGGCACGCTCATTGCCATCGGGCTTGCCATCTGGTTCGCCGACGATCTCAACAGCACCAAGTTGCGTGCGATGTGGGAAGCCTCGCCTGCGGCGCTCGAGGCCAATGCCAAGCAGCCTCGGCGGTGCCTCGACGGAGGCACCCTTTGCGTGAAGCCGATCCTGCCGGTCATTGCCGATCTCAGGGAGAAATCGCTCGAGCGCATCCGCATATCGCCGTTCATTCGCGATTGCTCGCCTGATCCACTGATGGAGGGCACCGCCGAGCGGGCGGCCGAGCGGTACTGCTTTCCGTCAGGCACAAAGCTCGACGCCAATCGCTGTTGCCGGGTGAAGCGGGCGTTCGCCGAGGATGTGTTCTCGCTGTGGGCCAGCCCGACGACCCGCTCGGTCGCGGCGGAGGTGGACCGCTACCTGCTCCCGTTCAAGGCGTTCTTTGTCATCGTCATCGTGCTCATCGGCGTCCTGTTGATCGCCTGGAAGCGCACGCTCAGGGAACACTACAGCAAACATCTGACTGCGATGGAGCGCGGCCTGCAGATCGGCGCCGCGGCGATGCTGTTCTGGCCGGTGATGGACTACGCCTACCAGCAGACATCGGACGTGCTGTATGGGCCGGCGTCGCAGTTTCCGTTGCGGCTCAGCCTCGTGATCGTGCCGTGGGCCCTGCTGCTGACGGCCTACTTTGCCGACAAGGTCCGCATCGAGCTCGCCCGCATCGTGCAGGTGGTCGGCGGTGTCGTGTCGGCGGTCGCCGTGCTGCGCTACCAGGACATCAGCGACTGGTCCTCGAAGTTGGTCGGGCTCGGCGCGTCCGAGTGGAATTTCGCCGTGCTGGCTTTACTGGGACTCAGCATGCTGGTCATTTTGCTGCGATGGCTGCGCAGGTCGCTGGCGGGTGAGGAGGAGGCCCTCGAGGCAGAATCCGGGATGGGGGACAGCGGGACGCTCCCGCTGACCTGAGCTCACAGCGAGGACGCGTGCTCAAATCCTACTCGATCAAGGCCAGCAGCCTCATCCAGAGCGACCAGGCGGCCGAGCCTGACGCCATCTGGATCGACCTCGTGGAGCCGACGCAGGCGGAGGACGTGCTCGTCGAGCGGATGCTCGGCATCTCCATTCCGACGCGGGCAGAAGCGCGCGAGATCGAGGCGTCGAGCCGGCTCTACCGCGAGAATGGCGTCCACTACATGACCGTGCTCGTGGTCTACAACGTCGATGCCGAGGTTCCCGACGGCGCGACCATCACGTTCATACTGACACCGGACCGCCTGGTGACGATCCGTTATCACGAGCCGAGGGCGTTCCCGATTTTCGCGCAGCGTGCGGCCAAAGGCGAGCTCGACTGCGCGACGGCGCCGTTGGTTCTCGCCGGCATCCTGGAGACGATCGTCGAGCGCACGGCCGACGCCATCGAGCGCTCCCAGGACGAGATCGAGAAGATTGCGCGAGGCATTTTCGGCGCGCGCAGGGAGAGCCGTCACTATGCGCGCCGGCTGGACGTGGTGTTGCGCGGGATCGGCCGCCAGGGGGACATCACCGCCCGGCTCGAGGAGGGCGCGTTCTCGCTCGAGCGCATGCTCACCTACCTTGCGGGCGCGCTGAAGGATCGCGGCACGGCTCCGGCGGCGCTGGCACGTGTGGAGGTCGCGCGTAGCGATGTGCGTTCTCTCGCCGAGCAGATGCGATTTCTGACGACGCGGACCAACTTCCTGCTCGATGCCACGCTCGGCGCCATCTCGATCGAGCAGAACAAGGCCATGAAGGTGTTCTCGCTGCTCGCCGTGACGCTGATGCCACCGACTCTGGTCGGTGCCATCTACGGCATGAATTTCAAGCACATGCCTGAGCTGGAGTGGATTTCAGGATATCCGATGGCATTGATCCTGATGCTTCTGTCCGGGCTGCTGCCCTACCTGTTCTTCCGCTGGCGGGGTTGGATCTGAGGCCGCTCCCACGACCTCACTCGTTTGTGAACCGATACGTCTTGTATCATTGAACGACGTTTAGTACAGTCTCTCCAACACACATCTGCCGTGTAGGAGAGCGCCATGAACCTGTTGAACGACAGCCCGAAGCTTCCGGTCTTCCGCACCACATTGAACGCGTGGGCGTCCGTTATCCGAAATCTCGGGCTCATGGCGCGCCTCTATTGGCCGTGGATGGCCATCGTCGCCATCACCCTTCTCGCCTGGGGCGTCGGCATCGTCGTGAACAGCGGCTTTGCCGAGCCGTCTCCCGTGCTGGTCGGCGGCGCCGGCTGGGTGCCCCTGATCGCCTTGCTCATCGCCGTCGTCATCGCCACGCCCGCCATTTTCGTCGGCTGGCACCGGGGCATTCAGACAGGCGAGCGTCCGTCACAGCCGATCCGCATCGATGGCGCGGTCTGGGCCTACATCGGCTACTCGGTGCTGATCGGGCTGGCGCTGGTCCTGACCGTCGTGCTCTTCGGCACGGTCGTGACGGCAGTTGTCGGCATCTCGACGGGGCTGGGCGACGGCCCGATGTCGCTCGAGCGGTTCGCGGCGCTGGCTCCGTTCCTGCCGCTGGCCATCGTCCCCTACTACCTTCTGCTGAGCCGCTTCAGCCTCGTCCTGCCCGCAATCGCGGTGGGCCAGACGATGAGCCTCACCGACAGCTTCCGCAGAACGCGTGGGAACACCTGGCGGCTGACCTTCGGTGCGGGCCTCGTCTACCTCCCCGTCGTGATCCTGTCCGGCCTACTCGAAATCGCGAACATTGCCTTCCCGGGCTCGCCTGCAATCGTCGGCACGGTCTCGCTTCTGGTGGTCATCGCCTCGCTCTACTGCCTGCATGCCGCCCTCTCGTTCGGCACGCTGGCCCTGCAGAGCCTTTCGCCGGCCGACGACGCGATGGCCGCTTGATCAAGCCTGTTCCTCCCCGTCGTACTTGACCTCGCGGCCCCCGGCTGCGAGGTCTTGTCGTCTTCGAACAATCGAAACCGGTGGAGGAACTCCCATGGATCTCGGCATCGCCGGCCGTACGGCCATCGTCTGCGCGGCATCGAAAGGGCTCGGGCGTGCGACCGCCATGCAGCTCGCCAAGGAAGGCGTCAACGTCGTCATCTCGGCCCGTACCAAGGCCGACCTCGAGGCGACGGCCGATGAGATCCGCAAGGCCGCCAACGTCAGGGTGGAGGCTGTCGCCTGCGACGTGACCACCGACGAAGGCCGCGCCATGATCCTCAAGGCGTGCCCCAACCCGGACATCGTGATCAACAACGCCGGCGGCCCGCCGCCCGGTGACTTCAAGGATTTCTCCCTCGACGACTGGCGCAAGGCCGTCGAGTGGAACATGATCACCCCGATCGCGCTGATCAAGTCCACGGTCTACGGGATGATGGACCGCAAATGGGGGCGCATTCTCAACATCACCAGCCAGTCGGTGAAGGCGCCGATCGCGTCCCTGGAGCTGTCGAACGGTGCCCGCGCCGGCCTGACAGGTGCGATCGCCGTGATCGCGCGCCGGGCGGTCCGGCATAACGTCACCATCAACAACATCCTGCCCGGCCCGTTCGAGACCGACCGGCTGCGCGGCTCCACGATAAAGGCGGCCGAACAGCAAGGCATTCCGGTCGAGAAGGCGATGGAGATGCGCAAGGCGGGCGTACCCGCGGGACGCTTCGGTCAGCCCGAGGAGTTTGGCGCGGCCGCGGCCTTCATGTGCTCGGAGCACGCGGGCTTCATCACCGGCCAGAACCTGCTGCTCGACGGCGGAATTTTCCCCGGCGCGCTCTAGGCGGCGGGGCATTGTCCTTTTGAGCATGGCGCGACCGGCACCTCTACCGCTCGCGCCATGCAGCATTTCAGCCCCCAACACGTGACCAAGCGGACGTCCGAAATCTGCCGACGTGTCGTTAAGGTCGTGCGCGCATGACGGGGGTATCGACACGGCCCTGCCGACTACGTCAAAGCCGAAGCAAACTCGGCAACGCACCCGCCTTGAGCGCCAGCACTGTGCCCACCAGCAGGCCGGTTACGACCAGAGCCGACCCGACGCTAGCAGCGGCAATGCCGCGGGCTTTGGTGAAATATCGATCTCGGTTTCTCTGCACGTTCCGATCGATCAGCACGTATAAAATCGCAGCGACGAAGAACGCGATGATAACGCCTGATAATTGGCAGTACAAAGTATCCCGCAATCCAAGTTTTCCGAACACTGCGTTGGCCGCGAACACGCCGATCCAGTGGTTGAGATACATGGGGTACGACATGCCGCCTAGAAAAGAGGCGACCGGGGATGGTGCCCCGCCCTGAGCCAGAGCGAGGACAATACCAATGGATGAGAAGGGCGCCGCTATGCGGTAGGAAACAACGCCAAAGCTGATTGCTGCGACAATCAATGCAACGAGACCAACAAGCATGAGCCAGGCAATTCGCCCCGTGTGCCATTCTCCATAATGCGATCTGACGACGGCTGCCGTCACGCCGAGCGAGATGGCGCCGAAGCTACCCCAGAAGGGAGAAGCAAGCGCGGCCACCGCCAGCAGCGACCAACCCATTATGGATCTGCCGAGTACTGCGGGAAGCAGGATGACGAGGAGTGGCGCGAGGAGGTAGAACTGCTCCTCGGCGCAGATGCTCCAGAAATGGGCACCCGTGGCTTGCAACGGCATCGCGTCGCGAAAGGCTTCGATCTGTGGCAGGCCAAAGAAATTGAAGACGAACGTCACATCGTAGAAGAATGTCTCCAGCCATTTGGCGGTGACATCGTCCTTGAGGAGACTGGCTGCCATCAGGAGGGCAATGGCGGCGAAATATGGGATCCAGATCCGCGCCGAGCGATTAAAATAGAACCGCGGCAAATCGGCTATCGTCGATCGGAGGAGGATTCCTCCAATGAGCCAGCCGCTCAGCGCGAAAAACACCTGAACCGCATAGTGCCCAACCCAGTCCCAGCCGATCAGATGGGAATGAACCGCAGTCACGATCGCAGCCAGCAAAATGCGCAGATAGTCGAACGCTGGATAATATGTGCCGCTGTGCCGTTCTGTCGCGTGTTTCATTGTTTATCGCCGAACCACATTTTTTTGACGCGACCGCGTGCGCGATCAGAATTGCCCCTCCGTCTTTTGCGGACGGAGACTGGCGAAGGCCCGCTAGGCTTATCGATTGGGTGGAAGGCGGACAAGCGTAGGACTGAGCAAATCGAAAAGTTCGTTACCGGCGACGCACTCTCCCGGAATTCGGTCTGCCCTGCCTTGAACGTGCGACGGCCTGATTGGTTACCGATGCACCCGCTATCGGGACGGCGAGTTGGTCTGCCACCATGGTACTGTCGCTTGACCTGGAGGCTGCGGCGGGGCTAGTGGCGCGGTCGCGGATGCGTCGGCACGGCCCGGCATGGTCAGGTTGCGCTGCGCCGGCCTCAACCGATTTCGAAAAAGCCACCCCGGAGCCTCAGCCCATGCATCATCCCTGCGGGATCGACTTCGGCACGTCCAATTCGTCGGTCGGGATCACTCGTGATGGGACCGCGTCGCTGCTCGCGTTGCAGGAGGGCGCGGTTGCGATTCCAACGGCGCTGTTCTTCAGTTTCGAGGACGATTCGACGTCGTTCGGCCGCGAGGCTATGGACCGCTATCGGCAGGGTGAGGGCGGGCGCCTGCTGCGCTCGATCAAGACGCTGCTCGGCACATCGCTTTTCGAAGAGATGACGCAGGTGCGCTCGCGCCGCTACCACTTCTCCGAGATCGTCGCGAGCTTCCTCGGCTTCCTGCGAACGGCCGGCGAGGCCGCCAACGGAGCGACGCTCGACAGCGTGGTGCTGGGGCGCCCGGTGTTCTTCGTCGACGCCGACGATACGGCGGACCGGAATGCGCAGGATCAGCTCGAGGATGCTGCGCGTATGGCGGGCTTTCGCTCGATCTCGTTTCAACTCGAGCCGATCGCGGCAGCGCTCGACTATGAGCAGACGGTCGCCAAGGAGGAGATCGCGCTGGTCGCCGACATCGGCGGCGGCACCTCGGATTTTTCACTGGTGCGCGTCGGCCCGCGCCTCAAGGGCAAACCCGACCGGCGTAGCGACATCCTCGGCACCAACGGTGTGCGCGTTGGCGGCACGGACTTCGACCGGCAGCTCAGCACGGCGACTCTGATGCCGTTTCTCGGTCGCAACAGTCGCCTCAAGACAAAGGGGCTCGAGGCACCCTCCTGGTACTATTCTGACCTTGGCACGTGGCATCGGATCAACGTGCTCTACGAGCGCAAGGTGGTCACCGAGATCCGCGGGCTCCTGCGCGACTCGGCCGAGCCGGAGAAGATCGAGCGATTGCTCAACGTTCTCGAGCTTCGCAAGGGGCACGAGCTGCTTGGGCGTGTCGAGCAGGCCAAGATCGCTCTTTCAGGAGAGATGGAGACACGGATCGATCTCGCCGACGTCGTTTCAGAGTTGCATCTCCCTGTGAAGCGGGGCGAGCTGGAGGCGGCGATCGCGGCGGGTCTGCAGCGCATCGAGGGACGGGTGGCGGCCCTCCTTGCCGAGGCGGGGTTGAGCGCGGACGAAGTGGACACTGTATTCATCACCGGCGGATCGAGCGGCATTCCCGCTGTCCGGACCGCGATCATGCGCGGTGTTCCCGAGGCGCGCATGATCGCGGGCGATGCTTTCGGGAGCGTCGCGACGGGGCTCGCCCTGGACGCAGCTCGCCGCTACGGACCCCAATAGCCGCAATTCGCGGCTGAGCCCTGCGCTTCCAGCATCTCGCATTTGCCGGAATTTGCCGGATGGCAACGGCGTTGCCGCCTTGCGCTCGAAGCGGGCCTTAAAGAGGGCTCGGTTCGAGCCGAAAGTAATCCCCGCCTTCAATCCGTCATCGATACTGGCTTCTGTTGGGCCATGTCGCGATGCTTTCCGATCGCTTGAGCATAGGACTTTTGTCATGAGCCGGATGCCCCGAGCCGCCTACGCCCTGCCCCTCGCCGCGTTGCTCGCGTCGACCGCCCTCGCGGTGCCAGCCCTGGCCCAGCACCGCACCGCCCAGCCCGAGTTCTCTCATCAGATCATCACGCGCGACGGTGACCGGGTGGTAGCAAACCTCCGTGCGATCCGGGAGAGCGAGGCTGGCAAGGCAGCGGCTCTGCAGCCTACCGGCTCACTACGGACTGCCGGCCTCACGGCCCTCGGGGACGGGAAGGATCTGCGCGCCGCGGTTCGACTGCTGACACTTGCTGCCGCCGTCGATGCCAACGACCAAGCCGCATGGCTCGCCCTGGCACGGGCCGCCCTCGCGCTCCCGGCCGATTCACTGCGTGGCGCCGAGCGCTACGAGATGCCGGCAACAGCTTCGGGGGCGGCTTGGCAGGCGTACCGGCTCGCATCGGGCGCCGACGCCAAGGCCGAGAGCCTGGCGGTGCTGGCGGACGCGATGAAGCGACGGTCGATGTGGCGGCCGGCGATGGATGCTCTCAAGGCGAGCCTGGCGCTGGCACCGAGCGACGAGGTGCGGGAGACGTTCGAGGCGCTCAGGGCCGAGCACGGCTTTCGCGTAGTGGACTACAAAGTCGATTCCGATGCCGAGGCCCCGCGCCTGTGCGTGAATTTCTCGGAGCCGCTCGCGGTGAGCGCGCCGGATGCGGCCAAGTTCGTCACCCTCGACGGCCGCGAGCCCGAAAGCCTGACCGCCGAGGGCAATCAGCTCTGCGTCGACGGGCTGAAGCACGGCGCGCGCTATCAGATCCAGGTTCGATCGGGCATTTCGGCGACCACGGCTGAGACGCTCGGGAAGGCCTCGGAGATCGCGGTCTACGTCCGTGACCGAAAGCCTTCCGTGCGGTTGACGGGACGCGCCTACGTGTTGCCGAGCCGGGGTCAGCAAGGCATCCCCGTCACCAGCGTCAATGCCAAGAGCCTCGACATCGAGATCTTCCGCATCGGCGACCGCGGACTCGGGCTCGTCGCCGGCAGCGACAGTTTCCTCAAGACCATCGAGAGCTGGGACATCGAGCAGGTGCGCGAGCGGAGCGGCCGCAAGGTGTGGTCCGGCGCGCTCGAGGTGGCCTCGCGGCTCAACGAGGACGTCACCACGGCCATTCCCGTGACGGAGGCGCTGGGCAAGCTCGAGCCCGGCGTCTACGTGGTCGCTGCCGCGATCGCGGGGCCGAGGGAGGGTGACGGGGGACAATCGAAGCGCACCGCGCAATGGTTCGTCGTCTCGGATCTTGGCCTGACCGCATTCTCCGGCGACGACGGCTTGCATGCCTTCGTGCGCTCGCTGGCCTCCACCAATGCGTCCGGTGGGGTGAAACTCAGACTGCTCGCGCGCAACAACGAGGTGCTCGGCACCGCTACGACAGACGCGAAGGGCTATGCGCGCTTCGAGCCAGGACTTTTGCGCGGCGAGGGCGGGCAGGCACCGCGCCTGCTCGTCGCCGAGGGACAGGACGACTATGCGCTCCTGGACCTCGGCACCGCCGCGCTCGATCTCTCCGACCGCGGTGTCAAAGGCCGCACCGCTCCCGGCCCGCTCGACGCCTACCTCTATGCCGAGCGCGGCGTCTATCGTCCCGGCGAGACGGTGCATCTGACGGGCCTCGTGCGCACCGCGGCGGGTGATGCCGCGTCGGCGGCCGCGACGCTCATCGTCCTACGGCCAGACGGCGTCGAGCATCGCCGCATGGTGCTCGCCGACCAGGGCCTCGGCGGACGCACCACCGCTCTGCAGCTCGGCCGGCAATCGATGACCGGCACGTGGCGCGCCAAGCTCCACGCCGACCCGAAGGCCGCTCCTCTCGCCGAGGTCGCGTTCCTCGTCGAGGACTTCGTACCGGAGCGCCTGTCGCTCGACCTCAAGCCCGCCGCGCCAAGCGTACGGGCCGGCGATCCGGCAGCCATCTCGGTGTCCGGCCGCTACCTCTACGGCCCGCCCGCCGCCAACCTCGCGCTCGAAGGCGAAGTCGTCGTCAGGCCTGCGAAGGGCGATGTCGCCGGCCATCCCGGGTACAAGTTCGGGAACACGGCCGAGACCGTTCTTGCCGTTCGAGAGTCCCTCGAGGCGCTGGGCAGCACGGGCGCCGACGGCGAAGCGGCCATTCGCGCGACGCTGCCACGTCTGCCGAAAACCGCCCGGCCGCTCGAGGCCGACATCATCGTCCGCCTCCGAGAAGCCGCCGGCCGCACCATCGAGCGCCGCGTCACGCTTGCCATCGATCCTGCCGCAGCACGGGTCGGCGTGAAGCCGCTCTTTGCCAACGATCAGGTTGGTGAGGGCGACGAGGCGCGCTTCGACGTGATCGCGCTCGATGCCGACGGCAAGCGCATCGCCGGACGCACCCTCAAGTGGGAGATCGTGCGGCTGGATCGGCGCTGGCAGTGGTATTCGCACGATGGCGAGTGGCGCTACGAAGCCGTGACCACGACGCGCCGCATCGCCAACGGCACTGTTGATGCCGCGCTCGACGCCCCGGCTCGCATCGCCTTCAAGCCGGAGTGGGGCCGCTACCGCCTCGACGTGAGTGATGCGGGCGGTGACATGGCGCGCGCGAGCATCTTCTTCGTGAGCGGCTGGCAGTCGGCCGACAACGCCGACAGCCCCGAGGTGCTCGACGTTGCGCTCGACAAGAAGAGCTATGCGGCCGGCGAGACGGCCCGTCTCAAGATCAACAGCCGCGAGGCCGGTCGCGCGCTCGTCGCGGTCCTCTCGAACGGCCTGCACACCACACGCGAGGTCGATGTGCCGAAGGGCGGCGCCGAGGTTGCGCTCGCCGTCGATGGCAAGTGGCTGCCCGGCGCTTACGTCAGCGTTACGCTCTATCGTACCCTCGACGAACGCCAGAAGCGGATGCCCGGTCGTGCACTGGGCATCGCCTGGCTCGGGGTCGACACGGCGCCACGCACGCTCGGCGTCGCAATCGAGGCGCCGGAGAAGGTGCTTCCGGGCAGCACGCTCACGGTCCCGGTCAAGCTCGCAGGACTGGCCGCCGGCGAGGAGGCCCGCGTCACCGTCGCCGCAGTCGACGTCGGGATCCTCAATCTGACCCGCTACGCCTCGCCCGCGCCGGAGGCATGGTTCCATGCCCAGCGCCGCCTCGGCGTCGAGGTGCGCGACCTCTACGGCCGCCTGATCGACGGCATGCGCGCCGAGCGTGGCCGGCTGCGCTCCGGTGGCGACGGCTCGGGTGGCCTGTCGGCTGAAGGTAGCCCGCCGGTCGAAGCCCCGCTGTCGCTTTTCTCGGGTATCGTGCGTGTCGGTGCCGACAGCACGGCGCATGTCAGCTTCGATCTGCCCGACTTCAACGGCACCGTCCGCCTGATGGCCGTCGCCTGGAGCGGCGGCAAGATCGGCTCGGCCAGCCGGGACGTCATCGTGCGCCACAAGCTGGCGCTGATGGCCTCCGGGCCGCGGTTCCTGACCCTCGGCGACAAGGCGCGGCTCGAGGTCGACGTCCACAATATCGATGGGCCTGCCGCCGACTATCGCGTTGCGGTTGCGAGCGAGAGCGACGGCGGCACGCGCCAGAGTCTCGCCGGGCTGGATGTGGCCCTGAAGCCGACAGAGCGTCGTCGCGAGACGATTGCGTTGGCCCCCACATCGCTCGGCCGCAACGTTTACGAGGTGGTCGTCACAGGTCCCGACGGGATCGAGGTGCGCCGTCGTCTGGCCTTGGACGTGAAACCGCCAGCGTCGGGCATTCGTCGCTCGACGGTGGCGGCCCTCACCGGCAGCGGTGGGAAGCTCACCCTATCTAGGGATCTCTTCCACGACCTGATCCCGTCGTCGGCCAAGCTGGCACTGACGGTCGGCCCGACTGCGGCCTTCGACGTGGCGGGTCTGCTGGGGGCGCTCGACCGGTATCCCTACGGCTGCGCCGAGCAGACCACGAGCCGCGCGCTTCCGCTCCTCTACGTCAACGAGATGGCGCAACGGTTGGGGCTCGCCCAGGAGGGCGAGATCAAAGCGCGCATCGCCACGGCCATCGATCGCCTGCTCGAGATGCAGGATTCGACCGGCGCGTTCGGGGTGTGGGGTCCGTCGGACGGGGACATCTGGCTGACGGCGTACGTCACCGACTTCCTCACCCGCGCCAAGGAAGCCGGCCACGAGGTACGCCGTGAGCCCTTCACGCAGGCGCTGGACCGTCTGGCCAACGTGCTCGCTTACGCACAAGACTTCGAGAAAGGCGGCGAGGCGCGCGCCTATGCGCTCTATGTCCTCGCCCGCAACGGCCGCGCTCCGGTCGGCGACCTGCGCTACTACGTCGACACGCGTCTCGAGCGGTTCGCGACACCACTCGCGAAGGCGCAGCTCGGTGCCGCACTCGCCTTGCTCGGCGACAAGGAGCGGGCCGGCCGCGCCTTCGCCTCGGCACTCGCTGGCCTCGAAGGCGAGCCAGCCAAGGCACTGCTCGACGGGGCCCGCGCGGACTATGGCTCGCTGGTTCGCGACGGCGCCGGAATCCTGACGCTGGTTGCCGAAACCGGCATGGCCAAGGAGCGGACGGCGGATCTCACGAAAGTTCTCGCCAGCGCCTTCCGCTCGCGTCAGCACACGTCCACCCAGGAGCAGGCGTGGATGCTGCTGGCGGCGCGCGCGCTTGCCGAGGAGGCCAAGGCGACGACGCTGACCGTCGGCACGTCCGGGCACACGGGCGAGCTGACACGCGCCTTCAAGCCGGCGGACTTGGAGCGTGGTGCGATCGACATCGTCAACCGCGGCGCCGACCAGGTCGATGCCGTGATCTCGGTCGAGGGCTCATCCCTGACGTCCGAGCCGGCCATCGCGCGCGGCTTCACCATCGAGCGCAGCTACTTCAAGCTCGACGGCGAGAAGATCGACCTCGCGAGCGGGTCTGGTGGGCACTCGCGGATCGGCCAGAACGAGCGCCTCGTCGCTGTGCTCACCATCAAGGGCACGGATGCCGGCGGCCGCGTGTTGCTCGTCGATCGCCTGCCAGCAGGCCTCGAGGTCGAGAACCCGCGCCTCGTCGACAGCGGCGACGTCAAGTCGCTCGCCTGGCTGAAGAGCGGCAAGTCGCCGAAGCACACCGAATTCCGCGACGATCGCGTGGTTGCCGCATTCGACTTCTTCGGGAGCGGCGAAGGCGGCAACAGTGCACCGGCCGAGGCCGTCACGGCGAGCGTCGCCTATATCGTGCGCGCCGTGACGCCGGGGACGTTCGTGCATCCCGCGGCTACGGTCGAGGACATGTACCGGCCCGAGCGCTTCGCCCGGACGGCCGCCGGCACACTCGAGATCGGAGCTGCGCGGTGAGCCAGATCGGCGATAGCATGTCCCGGATGACGTCATTCGCGATGAAGGTCTTTCGCCGCACGGCAAGGCCCGGCCGCCCCGATGTGGCCGCGCCTTCCGCTCAAGTTGAAACCTACCGGTCGACGTCAGTCGCAACCGGTGGTCCCAAGTCGGAGGGAACGCCCTCCCCGGGAGGGTACGGGCGCCGCGGAAGATGGGGTAGCCCACGCCGCGGCGTCTTCTGGCTGGCGCTCGCCGCAGGGGTGCTGGTCGCCGGCGCCATCGTTGCCCTCGACGGGACCGTTCGCTCGACGGTGCCACCACTCGAGCGCGCCGACGACGTATCAGCGACCGTGCTCGACCGCGATGGTCGCTTGTTACGTGCCTACACGACGGCGGATGGCCGCTGGCGATTGCCCGTCACCCGCTCGGATGTGGACGCCCGCTACATTGATCTCCTGCTCGCCTACGAGGACCGTCGTTTTCACGATCATTCGGGCGTCGACGCCTGGGCGCTGGGCCGCGCCGCCTGGCAGCTCGTCCGCAATGGCCGGATCGTCTCGGGCGCCTCGACGCTGAGCATGCAGGTGGCACGGCTGCTCGACGGCCCCGAACCGCGCGGCCTCACGACGAAGCTGCGTCAGATGCGGATGGCGCTGGCGCTGGAGCGACGCCTGTCGAAGGTCGAGATCCTCGACTTGTATCTCCGCCTGGCGCCGTTCGGCGGCAACGTGGAGGGTGTGCGCGCGGCCTCCCTCGCCTACTTCGGCAAGGAGCCGGCCCGCCTGTCGCTTGCCGAGCGCGCGCTTCTGGTCGCTATTCCCCAATCGCCCGAGGCACGCCGCCCGGATCGGGATCCCCGGGCGGCGCGGCGGGCCCGTGATCGCGTCCTGGCACGCGCCGTCGCCGCCAAGGTGATCACACAAGCCGACGCGGCCGAAGCGCGGCGCGAGAGCGCGCCGGTGCGACGCCAGCTCTTCCCCAAGCTCGCCCCGCATCTCGCCGATGCCGAGATTGCGCGCGCGCCCAGGCTTCCCGTGCATCGACTGACGATCGACCGTGACCGCCAAGCCGTGCTCGAGCGGCTCGTCGGCGAGCACGCCCAGCGCCTCGGACCCCGGCTTTCGGCCGCGTTGATAGCGGTGGAGCACGACACGGGAGAGGTGATCGCGCAAGTGGGGTCGGCCGGCTATCTCGACACCGATCGGCAAGGCGCCGTCGACATGACGACGGCGGTGCGCTCGCCGGGCTCGACCTTGAAGCCCTTCATCTACGGTCTCGCTTTCGAGCGTGGGATCGCGCACCCCGAGACGCTGATCGAGGATCGTCCGGCCCGGTTCGGCCGTTATACGCCGTCGAACTTCGACGAGGATTTCCGAGGCACCGTCTCGATCCGCGAGGCGCTGGCCCACTCGCTCAACATTCCCGCCGTGAAGGTGCTGGCCGAGGTGGGTCCAAAGCGCCTCGTCGGCCGCATGAAGCGCACCGGCATCGCGCCGCAGCTGCCTGCTGGCGCTGAGCCTTCCCTCGCCGTGGCGCTGGGTGGCATCGGGCTGACACTGAAGGATCTCGCTCACCTCTACACGGCCACGGCCCGCGGCGGCGATGCCGTGCCGTTGGTCCACACGGTCGAGGATGCCAAGCTGCAGAAGAAGCGCTTCGGAGTGCGGCGCCCGTCCATGCGCCTGCTGTCGCCTGCCGCGGCCTGGTACGTCGGGGACATTCTGAAGGGCGCGCCTCCCCCGGCGAACGCGCGTGGGGCCCGCATCGCCTTCAAGACCGGTACGTCGTACGGCTTTCGCGATGCGTGGGCGGTCGGCTTCGACGGCAAGCACACCGTTGCGGTCTGGGTCGGACGACCGGATGCCACCTCGACACCGGGCATGACAGGCCATGGCTCGGCGGCACCTCTCCTGTTCGACGCCTTCGCCCGCATCGCCGACCGCACCACTCCGCTCGCCGCGTCACCCCCGCGCGGCGCCAACCGCGTGCGCAACGCCGAGCTTCCCCCGACATTGCGCCGCTTCATGGAGGCCGGCGCAGGCGCGTCGGGCGCGCCTGCCGTCGCCATCGCCTTCCCGCCGGATAGGGCCGAGCTCGAGAAGGACGCCGATGCCGCCGAGATCGTGCTCAAGGCCGAAGGTGGTGCGCTGCCGCTTACCTGGGTCGTGGATGGCCTGCCGATCGAGACCACGGATGACGGACGCAAGGCGCTCTGGACACCAGCCGGCGCCGGCTTCGCGCGGATCTCCGTCATCGACGCCGAAGGCCGCGCCGATCGTGTGACGGTGCGGCTGAGGTGAGCCGTCACTCACCTTCCCAGCGGCAGCGCGCCGGTATGCTTCACCTGCCCCAGCGCGAAGCTCGACTCGATGTTGGCGATGCCGGGGACCCTTGTGAGGCGCGCCTTCACGAACCGCTCGTAGTCGGCGAGATCGCTCGCCACCACGCGTAGCAGGTAGTCCCGCGGCCCCGTCATCAGGTAGCATTCCAGCACCTCGGGCCAGCTCCGGATCGCCTCCTCGAAGGCACGCATGGCCTCCTCCGACTGGCGCTCCAGCTTGATCGAGACGAAGACGCTGACCGGCAGTCCGACCTTCTTCTGGTCGAGCAGCGCCGTGTAGCCCCGGATGACGCCGGCAGCCTCGAGAAGACGCAGGCGGCGCAGGCACGGGCTCACCGTCAGGCCGACGCGCTCGGCAAGCTCGGTCGCCGTTAGCCGGCCGTTCTCCTGCAGGGCCGCCAGCATTCGCCGGTCGATGTCGTCCACGGGCATGATTGGCAGTGTCACGACGCGAAAGCTCCCTCGACGCTAAAGATTGCTAATTCTAGTCGTTGGTTTGGCGAAATTCAGCAGCAATTGCCGCCCTATTCGCGCTATTTTCTGGTCGCACCGATGGCGACCACGTTTTCCGGGGTGCCAGGAGCCGCCGCATGACCGAACCGAACCCTCTTCGCCCCCTTGCCGTCTCGGCCGACGACGTGCTGACGGCCGCCAAGCTCCTGCGGGGCCACGTCCTCAATACCGACTTCGACCCGAGCCGCACGCTGTCGGAGATGTTGGGCTGCAACATCTGGCTCAAGTTCGAGAACCTGCAGTTCACCGCCTCCTTCAAGGAGCGCGGCGCCCTCAATCGGCTCTCGGCCCTCTCGGAGGAGGAGCGGCGCCGGGGCGTGATCGCCATGTCGGCCGGCAACCATGCGCAGGGCGTCGCCTATCACGCCAAGCGGCTCGGCATTCCAGCCACCATCGTCATGCCGATCGGCACGCCCATGGTGAAGGTCGAGAACACGCGGCGCCACGGGGCGGACGTCAAGGTCGAAGGGGCGACGCTCGAGGATGCCGCCGCCTTCGCGCGCACCTACGGCGCCGAACACGGCCTTCTGTTCATCCACCCTTACGACGATCCCCTGGTCATCGCCGGCCAGGGGACGATCGCACTCGAGATGCTGGCCGCCGTCCCGGATCTGGACACCCTCGTCATTCCGATCGGTGGTGGCGGCCTCATCAGCGGCATGGCGATTGCAGCCAAGCACCTGAAGCCGTCGATCCGTATCGTCGGCGTGCAGGCCGAGCTCTATCCGTCGATGTACAACGCCGTCAAATCGACTGGCTTGCCGATGCGCGGCGACACCCTCGCCGAAGGCATTGCGGTCAAGTCTCCCGGCCGCCTGACGGGTGAGATCGTCCGAGAGCTGGTCGACGACATCGTGCTGGTCGACGAGGTGCATCTCGAGCACGCGGTCAGCCTGCTCATCAACATCGAGAAGACGGTCGTCGAGGGAGCCGGCGCCGCCGGCCTCGCCGCAGTGCTGGCGAACCCACCGCTATTTCGCGATCGCACGGTCGGCCTCGTGCTCTGCGGCGGCAACATCGACACCCGCCTGCTCGCCTCCGTCCTGACGCGCGAGCTCGCGCGCGAAGGGCGTCTGTCGCAGCTCACCATCGACCTCGTCGACCAGCCGGGCCAGCTCGCCAAGGTGGCGAACGTGCTCGGCGAGGCCGGCGCCAACATCGTCGAAGTCTATCACCAGCGGGTCTTCTCGGACCTGCCCGCCAAGGGCGCGTTGCTCGAGGTGGTGATCGAGACCCGCGACCGCAATCATCTCGATGACACCGTGGCCCGCCTCAGGGCGGCCGGCCTCGAGGTCGAGGTCGTCAACAATCCTGGAGGAGCACGCTGATGGAAGGCTCACGAATGGTTCCGGCCACACCCGCCGTCGATGCCGCCACGCTCGCCATGTTGACCGAGCTCGAGCGCAAGGTGCTCTGGCTCTCGACCTACATGATCCACCACGCCAACCACGAGATCGACCGTGGCGACGGCCTCAAGGTCGGCGGTCACCAGGCCTCGTCGGCGTCGCTCGCCACGCTCATGACGGCGCTCTATTTCCACGTGCTGCGCCCCGAGGACCGGATCGCGGTGAAGCCGCACGCCAGCCCCGTGTTCCATGCCATCCAGTACCTGCTCGGCAACCAGACCGCTCGACAAGATGAAGAACTTCCGCGGCTTCGGCGGCGTGCAGTCCTATCCTTCGCGCACCAAGGACAAGGCCGACGTCGATTTCTCGACCGGCTCGGTCGGCCTCGGCGTGGCGGCGACGGGCTTTGCGAGCCTCGTCCAGGACTATATCCACGCCAAAGCCTGGCGCACCTCGGACTGGCCGAAGGGCCGTCTCGTCGCACTCATGGGCGACGCCGAGATCGACGAGGGCAACATCCACGAGGCGCTGCTCGAATACTGGAAGCACGGTCTCAAGAATTGCTGGTGGGTGGTCGACTACAACCGCCAGAGCCTCGACAGCGTCGTCTCCGACCAGCTCTTCATGAAGGTCGCCGGTCTGTTCGAGAACCTCGGCTGGAAGGTCATCCTGATCAAGTACGGCAAGCTCCTTGCAGGCGGCTTTCGAGGAGCCGGGCGGCGAGCGCCTGCGCACCTGGATCGACGATTGCCCGAACCAGCTCTACTCGGCGCTCGTCTTCGAGGGGAGGGCTGGCGCCGCCAGCTCGAGGCCGACCTCGCCGATGAGCCCGACACGCTCGGCCCTGATCGCCAAGCGGAGCGACGATGCAGCTCGCCCGCCTGATGACCAATCTCGGCGGCCACGACATGGAAACCATCCTCGAGGCCTTCGCCTCGGCGCCCTCGGACCAGCCCGTCTGCTTCATCAGCTACACGATCAAGGGGTTCGGCCTTCCCTTCGCCGGCCACAAGGACAACCACGCCGGCCTCATGAACAAGACGCAGATGCAGGCGTTTCGCGCGCTGCAAGGCGTCAATCAGGGCGACGAATGGGATCAAATTCGCCGGACTTGAAGCTGCCACGCGCCGAGGTCGAGCGATTCCTCTCGGAAGTGCCCTTCAACCGCAAAGGCAAGCGCACGCTCAAGGCGGCGCAGATTCCGGTGCCAGCGATGCCGGTGCTGGAGACCAAGGGCAAGGCGACGACGCAGGCCGGGTTTCGGTCGCATCCTCGACGAGATCGCGCGCGAAGGGCGGCCCTCTCGCCGACCGCATCCTGACGACCTCGGCCGACGTCACGGTCTCGACCAACCTCGGTCCCTGGGTGAACCGGCGCGGCCTCTTCTCCATGGAGAGCAAGGAGGACGTGTTCAAGCAGCGCGGCCTGATGAGCCCGCAGCGTTGGGAGATGAGCGCCGGGCGGCCAGCACATCGAGCTCGGCATCGCCGAGATGAACCTGTTCCTTCATGCTCGCCGCCGCGGGCCTCTCGCACGCCCACTACGGCGAGCGGCTCATTCCGATCGGCACGCTCTACGATCCGTTTATCTGTCGCGGGCTCGATGCGCTGAACTACGCCTGCTACCAGGATGCCCGCTTCATGGTGGTCGCGCACCCCGTCAGGCCTGACGCTGGCGCCCGAAGGCGGCGCACACCAGTCCATCGTCGACCCCGCTGATCGGCATGGCGCAGGACGGGCTTGCCTCGTTCGAGCCCGCGTATGTCGACGAGCTTACGGCCATCATGGGCTGGGCGTTCGAGTACATGCAGCGCGAAGGCCCCGAGGAAGGCAAGACGGGCTGGCATCGCGAGGAGAAGGGCGGCTCGGTCTACCTGCGCCTCTCCACACGACCCATCGAGCAGATTCCGCGCCAGATGACGCCGGAGCTGAACGAGAACATCATCGCGGGCGGCTATTGGCTCAGGCGGCCCGAGCCGGCGACCCAACTTGCCATCGTCTACATGGGCGCGCTTGCGCCTGAAGCGATCGAGGCGGCAGCGCTCCTCTCCGAGAACCGGGGCGGGAGTCGGCGTCCTGGCCATCACCTCGGCCGATCGGCTGACGGCCGGCTGGCATGGTGCCGAGCGCGCACGCGAGCGGGGCGACGTCGCGGCACGAGCCCACATCGAGACGCTGCTCGCGGCCCTGCCGCGAGACGCCGGCATCATCACGCTTTGCGATGGTCACCCGGAGGCACTGTCGTGGATCGGCGGCGTCGCCGGCCATCGCGTCAGAGCGCTGGGCGTCGAGCATTTCGGCCAGTCCGGCTCGATTGCCGAGCTCTATGCGCACTACGGTCTAGACGCCGCGGCCGTGCTCAGGGCCGCCGAGGCCTTGACCGGCCGCCCGGTCCGCTACCGTCGCGAGCGCTGACGCCAGCGATGAGCGGAATTGCGTTGCCCGGCTTAACCGCCACTTAAGCCGGGCATACTAGGTTACCGCCACCTCGGGCCGGCGATACGAGCGGGCGCGACCCGGAGAGCAATAAGAAAAACACGAGGAAAGACTCCAGTGGCGCTTCGTCCCCCGCGTATCCAGACACTGGCACGTGCAATGAGCCGAGGCACGCCGCAGGTCCACGCCGTCGACAAGCCCGTAGCTTCGCCGCAACTCAGAGCATCGCGGCCACGCGACCAGGCCTTCCAGGACAGGCTCCGCAAAGCGGCGACGCAGAAGGCCGCATCGGAAAGCGCCGCCAGCGCCGCCGACTGCAAGCGCCGCTCTCGCCGCAAGGCGATGACGTTGCCCGGACTGATTACCTTCAGGACGATGCGCCTGCAGGTTCCCTGCACCATCACCGACATGTCGGGGAGCGGCGCGCGGCTTGTGCTTCCCGCCGGGACCGCTCGCACCTACGGCGATCTCGAGCACCTGCCCGATCAACTCATCCTGGTCATCCGCACCGACCGCATGCAGGTCGGCTGTGAGATCAAATGGCGGCGGCCCGGCAGTCTCGGCGTGCGCTTTCTCGGACCGCCGACACCGAGCCCGATACCGGCGCGCTGACAAGCCGCTGGTCTCGCATCCGTGATTTGGGTCGACCGCCCGTCGCACCAGCACTACGTTGCCTTGCTCGAAGCCGCGCGAACCGCGCTGTGCTGAGCGAGTTGCGTCGAACGGAGAAACCCATGCACGCCATCGATCGGGATGCCGCAACCCAGCGGCTCATGCGCTTTCTCGCCGTCGAGGGCGTCACCGGCCAGGAGCGCGCCATCGGTCAGGAGATCGCGGCGGCGCTCAAGGAAGCAGGCGTTGCTCAGCGCGCCATTCGCTTCGACAAGGCCAACAAGCAAATCCCATTGCCGACCGAGACAGGCAACCTGATCATCGACATTCCCGGACGCGGCGCGCTACGCGACGCGCCACGCCTCATGTTCATGACGCACATGGACACGGTGCCTCTCTGCGCGGGCGCCAAGCCGGTGCGCAAGGGACGCAAGATCGTCAACGGCGCCAACGCGGCGCTGGGCGGTGACAACCGCACGGGATGCGCCGTCCTGACGACGCTGGCGGCGGAGCTGTCCACGTCGAAAGCCTCGCACCCGCCACTGACGCTGCTCTTCACGGTGCGCGAGGAGAGCGGGCTGTGGGGCGCGCGCTTCGTCGAGATGGACATGCTCGGCGCACCGAGCCTGGCGTTCAACTTCGACGGCCGATACGCCAACGCCGTCACCATCGGCGCCGTCGGTGCCGATCGCTGGGAGGTCGAGATCACAGGCCGCGCGAGCCACGCGGGCGGCGCACCGGAGCGGGGCATCTCCGCGACGATGATCCTCGCCGAGGCGCTGACGCAAGTCCGCAAGGGCGGCTGGTTCGGCAAGGTCGTCAAGGGCGACCGCGTCGGCACCTCCAACGTCGGCCCCGTCATGGGCGCAGACGGAGGCCCGGCGGGTCAGGCGACCAACGTCGTGACCGACTACGTCAGGGTGCGCGGCGAGAGCCGCAGCCACGACGCCAAGTTCTTCAAGGAGATCACGGCCGCCTACAAGCAGGCCTTCGCCGATGCCGCCGCGCGCGTCACCAACAGCGAGGGCAAGGCCGGCAAGGTGAAGTTCACCGCCCACACCGACTACCATCCGTTCCGCATGAAGGAGACGCTGCCGGTCGTGAAGCGCGCCATCGAGGCCGCCACAGCCGCGGGCCTCCAGCCCGACGTACGCGCGGCGAACGGCGGCCTCGACGCCAACTGGCTGGTGCGCCACGGCATCCCGACCGTCACGTTCGGCGCCGGCCAGGTCGATCCGCACACGGTCGACGAGTGGGTCGACCTCGACGAGTTCGACAAGGCCTGCAAGCTGGCGTTCACGCTGGCGACGATGGAGTGAGGTTGGAACGGGCGTGGCCGTACGCTGGCGGACAGAGACGTCAGCGTGCGACCCATTCGTTTACGGGAACCGGCGACGCCGACATCTCGTTGTTCCTGCATGGCGCTAGATCGTGCCAAGCAACGAATGGGCTCGCCATGAAATTTGCATCAGCACTTGCAGTCGCGCTCGCGCTCACCTCCTCCGCGGCACTGGCTCAGGGAGGAGCGGTGACCAAGGACAAGAAGGTTACGACCGTTCCCGACGTCCGCCGAGTGCATTCGCGGCTGGAAGAACACCATGCCGTGGACGAAGACGGACTTCGAGAAGGCCTGCGCCAAGGTGAAGGCCAAGAAGTAGTCAGGCTCGGCCGGAACACGGTATCGACCACGTGCCCGCCGCGACTGATCTCCCTCTGGCGCCAGACCGGCGCTGGAGGGAGATTTCGTTGGGGACGGCCCATCACTGGTCCCGATTTCGGAGCAAGGTGGCCCGATGGGTGGTTGGAATTGGGTGGTGGGCCCGGAGGGAACTCGAACCCCCAACCAAGCGGTTATGAGCCGCCGGCTCTAACCATTGAGCTACGGGCCCACCTGCCCCAGCCTCGTCCTCGAGGCGGGGCGCGGCGCTCTCTATAGCAGAAACCTGACAGGAGTTGGCCAGCCCTCTGCGCTCACCCGCCCTTCCCCCTCCCGCTGCGAGGCGCTACACCTTTCGCCACATCCCCCAACACGGCGATCCAGCGCGAAAGAGGCACCCGATGCGGCACGGCGGCAAAATCCTGGTCGATCAGCTCGAAGTACAAGGCGCATCGGCCGTCTTCACGGTGCCTGGCGAGAGCTTTCTCGCCGCCCTCGACGGCCTGCACGATTCGAACCGGATCAAGACCGTGATCTGCCGCCAGGAAGGCGGCGCGGCGATGATGGCGGAAGCCTGGGGCAAGGTGAAAGGCGAGCCCGGCATCTGCATGGTGACGCGCGGTCCCGGTGCTGCCAACGCCATGGCCGGGTTGCATATCGCGCAGCAGGATTCGACGCCGATGATCATGTTTCTCGGCCTTCCCGGCGAGAAGCACGAGGACCGCGAAGCGTTCCAGGAGATCGAGACCAAGTCGCTGTTCGGCTCGTTCGTGAAGTGGGCCGCCGTCATCCGCTCGACCGACCGCATCCCCGAATACGTCTCGCGCGCCTATCACACCGCCATGAACGGGCGGCCCGGCCCCGTCGTGCTCGGCCTACCCGAGGACATGCTCTCGGCCATCGGCGAGGCTGGCGACGCAAAGCCGGCCAAGTTCGCGGCGCCCGCCACGTCCGCCAGCGACGAGGAGGCCATCACGGCTGCCTTCGCCAAGGCCCAGCGCCCGCTGGTCATCGTCGGTGGGCCCGGCTGGAGCCGTGACATCCAGAAGAAGGTGCAGGCTTTCGCCGAGCGCTTCGACGTGCCGGTTGCCGCCTCGTTCCGTTGTCAGGACTACATCGACAACCGGCATCCCTGCTACGTCGGCCATGCCGGCATCGGCCTCGACGCCAAGCTGGCGGACGCCATCCGCAACGCCGACCTCCTGCTGGTGATCGGCTCGCGGCTCGGCGAGATGACGACCTCGGGCTATACGCTTATCGACATCCCGAACCCCAAGTCGTTCCTCATCCACGTCCATCCGGACGGTCGTGAGCTGGGCTCAGTCTACAGCCCCGACCTGCCGGTTAACGCCACGGCGGCGAGCTTCGCCGACCTGCTCGGCCGGCTGCCGACACCCTCGGCCAAGCCCTGGAGTGCGCACCGTCAGGCACTGCGTGCCGCGCAGGAGGCCTACGTCAAGCCCATCGCGACACCCGGGGCCGTACAGCTGGAGCAAGTCATCAAGACCGTCTCCGACATGCTGCCGGAGGACGGCATCGTCACCAACGGCGCTGGCAATTACGCCGCGTTCGTTCACCGCTACACGCAGTACAAGGGCTACCGCAGCTGTCTCGCGCCGACCTCGGGCTCGATGGGCTACGGACTGCCCGCCGCCATAGCAGCGAAGCTCGCCGATCCGACCCGCACGGTCATCAACTTCGCCGGCGACGGCTGCTTCATGATGACGGGCCAGGAGCTCGCGACGTGTGTGCAGTACGGCCTCGGCGTCGTCACCATCGTCGTCAACAACGGCATGTACGGCACCATCCGCGCGCATCAGGAGCGCCAATATCCGGACCGCGTCTCGGGGACGAACCTGGTCAATCCCGATTTCGCTGCCTATGCGCGCGCATTCGGGGCCCATGGCGAGACGGTGGAACGCACCGAGGATTTCCGGCCGGCGCTCGAGCGGGCCCTCGCCTCGAACCGGGCAGCGATCATCGAGGTGAAGACGGAGCAGGAAGCGCTGACGCCTCGGCAAACCTTGTCCGATATCCGGGCCATCGGCAGGAAGGCCCAGGGCTGATCGGGGTCAACTCAAAATAAACGACAGTCAGGAAAATCCCCAGATGCCGCTCGCGGTGGCTTGCAATCGCCATGTGAACATGGTTCATTGTACGTCGCGAACACGGTTCATGGAGCGGCGCGATGGCTGGAGACTTCGGTAAGCGGCAACAGGCTGGCTCGATGACGAGGGAGCACGGGCCCAGGGATGCGCGCGGGTTCAAGCCGCCTGAGGCGGCAGTTCCCTCTTCCCTGCAAGGCCGATTGCGACTGGCCGCCGAAGTTGCAGCTGCCGCCCTGATCGGCTTCGGGATCATGATGTGGGTGGCGGCGCACTGGGACGTGATCAGCCGCTCGGGCCGATTCGCCATCGTCGGAGGCGCCCTTGCGGTCGCGGTCCTCGCCTCCCTGGTGAACGCGATACGCACACCCAGCCTGATCGTCTCGTTCCTGGCTGCAGGCGGACTACTGGCGCTGATCGGCCAGACCTATCAGACCGGCGCCGACCCCTGGTCGCTGTTCGCGATCTGGGCCGCGGTCGGCGTGCCCTGGGCTCTCGCCGCCCGCAACGATGCGCTTTGGGTGGTCTGGACGATCGTCGCTGCACTCGCCATCACGCTCTGGCTTTCGACGTTCGCGGGCGCCTCGTGGGCATCGCCCGACGTCGAGGTGACTTTGGCGGCATGGCTAATGTCGCTTGCGATCGCAGCGGCGTTCAGCCCGGTTTCACCGCTGAGGCCCTGGCTCGGCGACACCCGCTGGGCCTTCCGGATCGCCATCGTCCTCGCTGGCGCTCTCGTCACGCAAGCGGGCCTGGTTGGCGTGCTTACCGGCTCGACTGTAGCGCTGACTTTCTGGCTCGCTCTGATCGTGCTCGGCGGTCTCGCGGCTGCGATACTGGTGCTCCCCACCCTCGACATTGCGCTGATCGCCCTGCTCGGCCTTGCCCTCGACACGCTGCTGATCTCGGGTTTCGGGCGGGCAGTCCTCTCCGGCAAAGGCGACGCGACCATGTCGTTCATGCTCGTCGGTCTTGTCGGTGCGGGCATCGTTGCCGGCAGCGGGGCACTGCTCTTGAAGCTGGCTCGCGAGCGTGCCGGCGTTGGTGCCGATCTCGGCGCGCTGGAGGGCCGGGAATGGCCCGTGATCCTGATGACGGGGATCGGCGCCTTGCTGTCGACGATCCCACTCGCCATCGCGCTGGGCCTGCTCTTCGGCGTTTTTCTGACGACCGGGGTCGGACCTTATGTCATTGGGGCCGCCATCCTGGCTGCGTCCGTGGCGGCTGTCGTCACCCAGCGGCAGACCACGTTCGCGCATCAGCTCGGGGCTATCGGCCTGACACTCGGCTTCTCGCTGATCGCCTTCGGTCTCTTTCGCGATGCGCCCCGCTCGGTTACGCTGGTCAGTGCCCTCCTGACCGCCCTGGCTTCGGGCCTGGGCTTGGTCGTAGGACGAAGCTGGACAGCCGGCCTGCTCGGCGCTGCTGCAGCGGTCTTCGGTGTCGCCTGTCTCAACGGCATGCTCGCGCCGGGGAGCCCGCGCATGCCGATGCCCGAGTTCATGCGCCCGCTCGGCTGGACGCTGCTGCTGGCCGCAGGCTCGGCCTGGTACGTGCTGCAGAACATGGTGGCCGGCGATCGTCGCAGCCCCCTCTTCACAGGCGGCCTGGATCTCTTCATCGGAGGCGCCATGGCGGCAGGCCTACTGGGGATCATTGCGACGGCTGGCCCCACCTTCCTGTTGAGCGGGGCGCTCGGGGGCCTCGGCGGCGCCGGCCGTCATGCCGTGATCGCTCTGCAGCCGCAGCTCACGGCGTCGGGCTTGCTCTCCGCCGGTCTCGCGCTTGCCGGCTGTGCCGTTCTCCTGCTGCCGCGCCCGAGCTTCCAGACCGTACTCGGCATCGGCGCCTCCCTCATCGTCGTGGCGCTGTCTGCGGTCATGCCCTCTCTCGGTGCCCCGGTGCTTGTGGTTGCAGCAGCAATGGCCACTGGGCGTCGCGCCTTGGGCGTCGGCGCCTCTATCGCCGGCCTGTGGGTCATCGGCAGCTTCTACTATTGGCTGGGTTGGCCGCTGACCGACAAAGCGGCGCTACTGCTCGCGGCGGGCGTCACGTTGGGCGCGTTATGCTGGCTGAATGGGTCGAGCCGGCCCTCCCTCCGGCTTGACGGCACGAGCACGACCTCCCCTGCCCTCGCTCGCGGCCTCATTCTGCTCGGCGCCCTGGCTGCCGGGGGCATCGCTGCGTCGTCGATCTCCGCCAACGAGGCGATCATCAGCGGTGGCCGCCAGATCTATCTGGCGCTTGCCCCAGTCGACCCGCGCTCCCTTATCCAGGGCGACTACATGCGGCTCAACTTCAGCGTCCCGGGCCAGCCGAGAAGGCGGGGTGAAGGCACGATGCTCGGCCAGCGCCGCTGGGGCATTGCGTCGGTCGACGACCGGCAGGTCGCGACGATCGAGAAGGTCGTTGCGGACGTGCCTGCCACGATAGCACCTGGGCAACTGGTGCTGCCGCTGCGCTACAAGCAGCACCGCTGGATCGTGGGCACCGACGCCTGGTTCTTCAAGGAAGGCACGGCAGAGAAATGGCAGCAGGCACGGTTCGGCAAGTTTCGCGTCGGCCCGGATGGCACCGCCCTGCTGGTCGGCATGGCCGACAAGGATCTGGTGGCCATCGAATAGCGCGGCGCGCGGGAGTGGTCGGCCGGGGCGACACGCCCCAGCTGGCCAGCTTCAGCGCATCCTCTCCGCCATGGTCGCGATGGTCTTGACGTAAACCTCAGCCTTATTCCACTCGCGGATCACGTTGTAGTTGGCTGTCCCCGGACCCCATGCCTGACCGGCGCGCCAGCCCTTCTGCTTCATGTAATTGGCGGTCGAGGCGAGCATATCCGGCACGCTGCCGAACAGATCCCGTCGGCGGTCGCCGTCGAAATCGACGGCATACTTGACGTAGGACGAGGGCAAGAACTGCATCGGGCCGATCTCACCAGCCCATCCGCCGCGCATGCGCTGGACGCTGATGTCGCCCTTGTCGATGATGCGCAGGGCGTTGGTCAGCTCGTTCTCGAAAAAGGCGCTGCGGCGGCAATCGTATGCGAGCGTCGCCAGCGACTGCACGATCGAGAATTTGCCGCCTGAGTCGCCGCCGAAGTGCGTCTCGAGACCCCAGATCGCGACGATAATCTCAGGCGGCACGCCGAAGCGCCGCTCGATCTGGTCGAACAGAGATTTGCGCTGGGCGATGATGCCACGGCCACGTTTGATCATCGATTGGGACACGCGGCGCGCGTAGAACTGCTCGAACGACAGCTTGAAGGATTTCTGCCCCCGGTCGAGGCTGATCACCCGTCGATCGTAGTCGACGCCTTGCAGGCCGGAGGCGATCGCCCCGGCGGAGATGCCTTGCCGCTGCGCGCGTCCCTTGTAGGCGGCGATCCAGCGGTCGAAGCCCTCCGGGCCGTTGCCGCAGGATTCGGCGCGCGCCTCGACAAGCGGTACGGCGAGAAGGGTTGCCAGGGCCAGGCTGGCGAGCACGCGAGCATTTCTCAGACGCATGAGCTTTCCCACATATGTCGGCCGACGTCGGCCCGATCCCGGAGGTCGCGACCGCAGGCTAATGGGCGACGCCGTCCGTGCGCGTCAAGAGATATTGCCGGACTTTGGGGTGCCGGTGGGGCAGAGCCGAGCCACCCGCGACCGAAATCGGCGATAGCGTTAACTTCCGGGGCGGCGGGATCGCGCCGAAACTCCTAACAACTCGTTGATTTAACACATGCCTCGCTAACCTCATTGACGCTACGGGTTAGACGGATCAAATCGATTGCGTTACAAATTCGTCAACTTAAGGCGTCGTTCACCCCAATCAGAGCGATCATGGACCTCCAGACAGCTACCAACCTGAGCGGCCGCAAATGGCAGCTCGCCCGGATCGGAGCCCTGGTGTTCTTCGTTCTGAGCTGTGCTCTTCTCGTCTCGTCGCTGCTCAATGTGAGCCGTGCCGGGATGGCGCAGGAGCAGGCACCAAGGTGGGCCTCGCATTGAGGGTGGCGACGGGCGGCGCCTGATCCGCCCATGAGTTCCCTGACCCTCGACCCCGCCTCGACAAACGGCCCTTTCCTCTCCCAGGAAAGGGCCGCCTTTCTTTCAGAGCGCCGTGGAAAGCGTCCGCTCAGGCCACCCGGTCGAAGCGCAGCCGGAAGCCGTGATCGGCAGCGAGCTGCTGCACGGCCTTGGCAACGTCCTCGGCCGGCATCTCGGTGAACGGAGGACGGATCTCGGCCCACACCGGATCCTCGCGATAATGGGCAAGCAGCGCTTTCAAGACCGGGATCATCGGGTAGGCCTGGATCGCCTTCCTAAGGGCCGTCACCTCGGCCTGCAAGCGGTCGGCGTCGGGTCCCTGCCAGCTGTCGTAGACTTGGCGGATGCGGCCTGCAGCAACGTTCGCTGTCGCCGAGATGCAGCCGGCAGCACCGTTTCGCAGGCCATCCAGCAAAAAGACCTCGGAGCCCGGGAAAACCTCGAAGCCGGGGTTCTCATCGAGGATGGCCTTGGTGTTCGACCAGTCGCCGGAGCTGTCCTTCAGGCCGACCACGACCTCGGGGAACTCCTTGCGCAGCCGCGCGATGAGCGACAAGGGGAAGCCGACCTGAGCGACCGGAGGGATGTGATAGAGATAAACCTTGAGCGCGTCGTCGCCCACTTCCTCGATGACCTCCGCGAAGAAGCGGAAGAGCCCCTCCTCGCTCGGGTTCTTGTAATAGAACGGGGGCAGCATCAGCACGCCGCCGCAGCCGAGCTCCACCGCGTGCTCTGTCATGATGATGGCGTCGGCGACCGAGCACGACCCCGTTCCCGGCATCAACCGCTTCGGATCGACGTCGGCGTCGACCAGCTCCTCGAGCAGCTCCATCTTCTCATCGATGCCGATGGAGTTGCCCTCGCTCGTCGTTCCAAACGGGGCGAGCGCCGTGCAGCCGTCGTCCAACAGCCACTCGCAATGCTCGATAAAGCGATCGGCGTCAGGCGCTCCATCCTCGCCGAAAGGGGTGACGACGGGCGCGATGACGCCTGAGAATTTCCGGTTTTCAGTCATGTCGGTCACCCTTAGGTCGAGACGCCGGCCCCGCCCGGGGGTCCAGCTCAAGGCATTGGAATGCCGGGCTGCTTCACGGGCACGTCGTATCCGCGCTGCACTGCCGGGCGTGCTGCGATTGCCTTATACCAACGCAGCACGTTCGGATACTGCTTCAGATCGATCGTCTGCCACTCGAAGCGTGAAATCCAAGGCCAGATCGAAATGTCGGCTATGGAGTAGGCGCCGGCAACGAACTCGGTCTGGGCGAGCTGGCGATCGAGCACCCCATAGAGCCGATGCGCCTCCTTCAGATAACGCTCCTCGGCGTAGGGCGCCTTGCCCTTGTTATATTTCACGAAGTGATGGACTTGGCCGAGCATCGGCCCGACGCCTCCCATCTGCCACATCAGCCACTGCACCGCCGCCCACCGGGCCGCCGGCTCCGTGGGCATCAGCTGGCCGGTCTTGTCGGCGAGATACATGAGGATTGCGCCGGACTCGAACAGCGCCTGCCCGTTGTCGGTGTCGACGATGGCGGGGATACGATTGTTGGGGCTGATCTTCAAGAATTCAGGCTTGAATTGCTCATCCTTGGAAATATCGACAGGGTGGACCGAATAGTCGAGCCCCATCTCCTCCAGTGCGATCGAGACCTTGCGCCCGTTGGGCGTCGACCACGTGTAAAGCTCAATCATGGGAGGCCTCCTCGCCCGTTACCGCACTACCGTGGACGGGACACTACCGGTAGGTCTGCCGCACGGCAATCGGGGGCATCGAAACTTACATCGGAGGACAGGGGAGATCGGCCGTCGCACGAGCCCGGTGCCGAGGCACCGGGCCGCAACCAGCGTCAGTAGTAGGGCCGCTCGTGCCGGCGCGGCTCGCCACGCCACGCATAGGGCCCGATGCCGTAGTGGTCGATCCGGTCGGCGCGAAGCACCTCGCCATTACAGCGATCGACTTTCAGGCGGTAAATGTCGCCATTCGGTCGACGCGCTTTGACACGCGCCACCTGCCGCGACACGTCGATGTCGTGAAAGCCGTGCCAGCCCTCGTCGACCAGGCGCCGCTTGATCTCGCGGCGCGGCAGGCATCCGCTGGCGTAACGCCAATCCTCGCTGGGCCCCCACTCCGCGAACCGCTCCCGCTCGCGATAGACGTAGCCGGGCGGCACCGGCGGCACCGGCGGCGCCGAGGCGTATGGACGTGGCTCGTACCGGTAAGGCCGTGGCGGCTCCGGTGCATAGAGGTCCCGATAGCGCGGGTCCTCGTAGGCCGACCTGTAACGGTCGGGCGATGGCACGTGGCCATAGTCGAGATCGGCTGCGGCCACAGGCCGGATGCCGAGCAACACGGCTGCAGCAAGCAAGGTTGCTGTCAGCGGCAACGCTTTCATGACCGAGATCCTCCTTGGAGATCGTCGCTTTGCCATGCGCCTCCCACGCGAGGCAGATTGGCGGCGGTAACCTGAACGAGACCCCGCGCCTACGTTCATCCGCCGTTCACCGGCCTCGCGCTGCCACCCCAGTGAACGAAAGCTAACACGTTGTAGTTCCATAGAGAAGGCGCTCTCCGATAACGTCACTTCGAGTGTATCGCGGGCGTTACAACGACGTCTCGGCTGGTCCGCGCGCTTTCCGGCACGGACTGCTCGCCTTTATCCCGGCGCCCCGTGTAGTTTCGGGAGGTGACGCCAACGCCCAGATCGGGACGCAAGCTCGTTGAACCAATCGAGTGACAGTGAGACGCCGCCTCCGGAACGAGGCGGGTCAGGCCGCCGAGCCCTCGCCGACTTCCTGCCCCCGGCCTTCTCTAAGCCGCGGTTCAGGCTGTTCGCCGCCGGTCAGGCGCTCTCGGTTTTCGGGAGCTGGATTCAGCAGGTGGCGCTCGCCTGGCTCGTCTATCGCATCACGGGGTCGGTGTTCCTGCTGGGTGTGACCGGCTTCCTGCTGCAGATCTCTCATCTCTTCATTGCGCCAGTGGCCGGCTTCGTGATCGACAGGCTGCCGCGGGCGCCGCTCCTCATCGCGATCAACGCGTGGCTCGCCTTGATGGCGGCGCTGCTGGCGGCACTCGCCCTCTCGGGCGTCGAGAGCATCGGTCTCTATCTCACGCTCGCGGCTCTGATCGGCATCGGCAACGCCTGCGAGGCACCGACCCGGCAATCGCTGCTCGGCGCCATCGTCGAGGACCGCTCGCTGCTGCCGAGTGCGATCGGCGTCAACTCGGCGCTGTTCAATAGCGGGCGCATGATCGGCCCGGCGATCGCGGGTGCGCTGCTCACCCGGTTCTCGGAGGGGGTGTGCTTTGCGATCAATGCGGTGAGCTTCGTCGGGATCATTGGCGCTCTCATTGCGATGCGGCTGCCGGAAACGCAGTCTCTCTCTTTACGCGCGAGCTCCAACGGGTTCGCCGTGCGCGACACGCTTGCCCGCCTCGCGGTGATTCCAGTCGCGCGCTATCTGCTACCCACGGCCTCGGCAATCGCCCTGTGCGCGCTACCGCTCAACCAGCTGATGCCATCGATCGCGGTCGAGCTCTTCGGTGGCGACGCAGGCCTCGTCGGGATGCTGCTCTCGGCCTCTGGCTTCGGCGCGCTGAGCGCAGCCTTGTTCCTCGCCATGCAGCGGAGCCACCGCATTCAGTTCACGCTCGTCCAAATCGCGCCCATCCTGGCTGGCGTTGCCCTGATGGCGTTCAGCCAGTCACGCACCCTCTGGCTGTCGTTGCTGCTGCTGGCGGTGGTGGGTGCGTTCGTGCTCTCGACGTCGGTCTCGACCAATACGCTGCTGCAGCAATCGGTCGATGACAGCTGGCGCGGTCGCGTGATCGGCCTCTACTTCACGTTCTTCCTCGGAATGGCACCGCTCGGAAATCTCGTCTCAGGGTGGCTCGCGAGCCATGTCGGCCTCGGGCCGACACTCCTGATCAACGGCACCGTCCTGGCGGCGGCCGGCCTCGTCGCACAGATCCGGATCAAGCGCGACGGCGCGCGCATCGCCTTGCGCGAGAGCGTCAAGCTGTAAGCACCGTGGTGTGACGTGCGAACTCGTTTCGAGAACGGCGCGGGGTGGGGTATGATGGTCAAGCGTCATTGCACCCGATCAGCCAGGAAAGCGATCTGAGCCGTGAACCAGAAACAGCCTTTCGAGTTGCCGCAGCAGCTCCGCGATCTCGCCGAGAACAACGTGGAGCAGGGGCGCGCCGCCTACGCCCAGTTCATGGATGCCATGACGCAGGCGTCATCCATGTGGATGGGGGCGATGCCGGCGAACGAGATGACCTCGGCGATGCGACTGGTGCAGGAGCGCAGCTTGCGCTTCGCAAAGCAGAACGCGGATGCCTACTTCGCCTTCGTCAGCGAGATGGCGTCCGCCCGCGACGTGCAGGATGCGCTCGCCATCCAGACACGCTTCGCCCAACAGCAGATGCAGGCCTACACGCTTCAGGCGCAGGAGATCGCTCGCCTGTCTGGCAGCGTCGCGCAGAACATCAAGCCGACGGTTTGACCGCCGGCTGCCGGGCGTTTTCGGCGCAGCCTACCGCCCGGTCGCGACAGTCGCCGCGCATGGCGGATTGATCCGGTCGCCGCGACCGTTCGGGGTGGCGTCGGGATAGAACGTGCGAATCCCGGCGGCACGCCGCACGAAGACCGCCTTGAATGCTCGGCCGTCGTCCTCGACCGGAAGGAGGCAGCCGGTGCTGCCGGCGCTCGGCGTCGGGTTCTCGGCGAAGGCTCGAGTGACCACCTTGAGAATGTCCTCGCCACTCAGCGTTAAGCCGTAGCCCTTCGTCGCATCGGGGACGAGCCGACCGCTGGCGTTCTTCATGTGGACGCCGAGTGTGTAGATGACGCCCTCGACCGCCTCGTTCTGCGCGTGATTGCTCATCCGGCACGCATCGCCGTTGCGCTGGAGCTGGAGGTAGCGGGCGCGGAAATGCAACCCGCCGATCTTTCCGCCGGTCGCAGCGGGGTTTGGTTCCCCGCAGAAGATGTGGTCGAAGGCCTTGACCTCGTACCAGGCGTCGGTGAGATCGGCGAGATAGGCCTCAGCCGTCGCGCTGGCGGGGCGAGCGGCGAACACCTTACCCCCCGTGAAAGCACGCAGACCGTCCAGCACTCCAGGGTGCGCCCGCATCAGGCCCCGGAACTCGTCGCGTGTCGTCACTTTGCCGGGAGCGCCGCAGACATCGTTGAGCGCCACATCGAACGCATCCAGCGAGGGCGCCTTGGGCGTCATGTCGATCGTGCCGCCATGGCCGATCGTAACCGGGTTGGCCTCGTCGTCGAAGAAGGGCAGGCATTGGGCCTGCCTCCCGGGCGAAGGTCTGCCGTCCGCCGCCGCCGTTCCCAGGGCGTCGAGGCCGTCCGCGAAATGACCGCAGCCGAGGTCCAGCCACTTGTTGGCATTGCCGACGACGACGAAGACGTGGGTCGGCCCGGCGCGGCGATTGACCCCACGCCCCGCGACCGAGGCACCGGCCGCGAGCGGTGATGGATCCGCCTGCGTCCGGATCGTCCGCGTCGCATCACAGGACTTGTCGAGAATGAACTCGCGGCGCTCGGCGAAGAACTCTTGCGCGCTGGACGGCGTCGAGCCGGCCATGAACCCGCTTACGGCGGCGAGCGCGACAAGCGCTCCAATGCGTTTTGAGGAATATGGCATGAGCAAACTCTTTCCGGATGATGACATCGCCCAATACTGGGATGACCGAACGATGACGTGACGATGAAATAACGGCCATAGGCAGTCGGCCTCTTGCATCAGGCCCCAAACTCCGGGTGCACGCAAACGGTGATAGACCCCGTCGACAACGACGGCGCAGCCGCATGCGGCACCTCAGCGTCGGGCCGTTCCCGAAAGCGCGTAATTGAGCATCTTCGATGCGAGGTGAGCCGCCAGTGCGTCATAAGCGTGAAACCCCGCAATCGGTGCGAACTCGACGAGGTCCATCCCGACGATATTGCCGACCCCACAGGCGCGCCGGAGCACCATGAGCAGGTCCGGGTAGGTCATGCCGCCCGGCGTCGGTGTTCCGGTGGCCGGCATGATGGAGCCGTCGAGGGCGTCGATGTCGACGGTGATATAGACCGGGCGCCCCTTCAAAGGCGCGAGCATGGCCTCCAAGTCCCACCGGGGCCGGTCCACCGCGAGATGCATCGTGCTGCGATTGCGGTTGGCGTCGTAGAAGTCAGCCTCATCCTGACAGAAGGCCCGGATGCCGACCTGCACGAGGCACACGCCCGGATGGTCGAGCACGCGGCGCATGGCGGCGGCGTGGCTGTACCTCTCGCCCAGATAGCCGTCGCGGAGATCGGCATGGGCGTCGAGTTGCAGGACCACGAGATCGGGGTGGCGCCGCACGAACGGGCGAATGGCGCCGGGCGTCAGGGAATGCTCACCGCCGATGACGAACGGGAAGCGTCCGGCCGCGAGAACCTTTTCGACAGTCGCCTCGAGAAGCGCCAGCGCGTCCTCGATGCGCGGTGGAATCGCAGGCTCGCGGAGCGCCGCGATGCCGTAGTCCCGATAGGGCTCACGCCAAAGCTCCTCGTCGAAAAGCTCGAGCTGGTGGCTCGCCTCGATGATCGCCGCCGGCCCCGTTCTCGTGCCTCCGCCGTAGCTCACAGACGCCTCGAGGCCGAACGGGATGACCACGGCTTTGGCAAGCTCCGGGGCGTGTGCGTCGAGGCGCAGCGGATCGAGAAAGCTCTCGTCGCCCGGCAGGTAGTCGAAGGTCGTGCTCATGTGTCCCGGTCCATCCCTTCCCCAATACGACCGAAGACGAGCCACCGGCTCGTCCTCTTCAGATGCGTCGCGGCGTGGCGCTCCCTCAGGCCACGGCTCCGCTACGGCTCTGCGGCCCGTACATCGAGTACATCGGCGGATCCTGGAAAATCACCTCGTCGTACTCGCCATAGCCGTTGAAGCGGCCGGCGATGGCGCGGGCATAGGCGCCCGTATTGCCGATCTCGATGTAGTCGCCCTCGCGGATGGCGTCCGGTAGCAGGAACGGTCCCTTCATGTGGTCGATCGAATCGCAGGTCGGGCCCCACAGCTCGAAGGGGCGCAGAACATGCGGATCCGCCACGTTCCGGCCGACGAGGCGCACGGGGAAGACGAAGCCCAGGTGGGCCGCGTCGAACAGCATGCCGTAGCTGCCGTCGTTGATGAAGAGGTCGTTGCCGCGGCGGGCATCAACGCGAACGATCAAGCTCTCGGCCTCGGCGACCAGTGCACGACCTGGCTCGCACATCACCCGGCAACGCTCGGCGACAGGCAGCTTCTCGATACCGTTGTGGATGACCCGCATGAACTCGGCGAGCGGGGTCGGCTCCTCGTTGGTGTAGCGCGCGGGAAAACCGCCGCCGACGTCGATCCGGTCGACGACGACGCCAGCCTCGCCGATCAGGCGGCCCACCTCCTGCAGCGCGTTGGCGTAAGCATCCGGCGTCACGGTCTGCGAGCCGACGTGGAACGTGATGCCGAGCTCCTTGGCCACCTGTCGCGTCTTGACGAGCAGGCGCGCGGCTTTCGTCCCGGTGATGCCGAACTTGCGCTCGAGCGGCACGCGGCTGTTCTTGGGTGGCACAGCGATACGTACCCAGAGGACGAGATCGCGGGCGCCCTGCGTCTCGTGAAGGATCTTCGCCAGCTCATCCTCGCTGTCGAGGGAGAACGACCTGCAACCGAGCCCGAAGGCGCGCCGGATGGCGTGACGCGACTTGACGGGATGCATGAAGTGAAACGTCACGTCCGGGATGGTCTTGGCGTCCTCCAGCTCGGGCAGCGAGGCGACGTCGAAATGGCGGATGCCGGCGCCATAGAGCGCACCGAGCAGGAACACGTTGCTGTTGGCCTTGTAGGCGTAGGCCACGTCGCCAGGGAAGTTCTCGAGGAAGAACCTCGCCGCACGGCCCGCCGCATGCGGCCGGAATCCGACCACCGGCTGCTCGGGCCGGCGCGCCTCGATCATGGCGTTGGCGGATTGGAACGTGTCGAGCTTCGCCATCTCATGCTGCCTCAAACCTGGATCGTGAAGGAAAACGGGTGTCAACGCAGGCAAATAGGGCGCGCTGCCCCCCCTGTAAAGACAATGGCGGGGCAGCAAGTCCCGGCACGGCAAAAAAATGTCCCTATGAGGCCGCGAGGCTGCGGTTTCGACCCATCTCCATGGCGTAGTCGAGAACAGCCCGGGCCGCGGCCTGGCTCGGTGTGACGCCGTCCAGGGACATCAAGGCGGGGACGCGGGCCAGTGCTTTACGCTGAGCATCGCGTGTCTCCGCGTCCGTCAAAAGACGTGTCAGCGCCTGACCGAGCTTCTCGGGCGTGCAATCGTCCTGCATCAGCTCGGGGAAGGCCCGCTCGCCGAGGACCAGGTTGGAGAGCGCGAAGTGTGGCGTCTTGACCAGGAATTGCAGACGCGCCGCGAGAGCATCGACCCGGTAGCCGACGATCATGGGGGTCCCGGCAAGGGCCAGTTCGAGCGTGACGGTGCCCGAGGCGGCCAGTGCGGCGTCGGCGGCCTTGAAGGCGGCGAGCTTGGCGTCCTCACCGTCGACGATATGGGCTCGAACGGGCCATGACTGCAGGCGTTCGGCGATCAGCTCGCGCACGCTCTCGACCGCTGGAATGACGACGTCCACGCCGCCAACCTCGTCTCCGACCCGCGCCAATGCCGCACCGAAGGGTTGCATCAGGCGCTCGACCTCGGACCGGCGGCTACCAGGCAGAACGACCACCAGCTTTCGAGCCGGATCGAGCCCGAGCCGAGCCCTCAGCGCGGCGGCATCGGCGTTGGCGAAATCCGGCAGGCGCTCGATCAACGGATGGCCGACATAGGTGCAAGCCGGCCCGCCGAGGCGCTCGTGCACGGCGGGCTCGAAAGGAAGCAAGGCCAGGACATGGTCGACGTAGGCCCGCATGCGCGCCGCACGCTTCGGCCGCCACGCCCAAACGCTCGGCGACACGTAGTCGACGATCGGCACGCCGGGCAGCGCTTTCCGGATGCGGCGAGCGATCGGATGCGTGAACTCGGGACTGTCGATGATGACGACGGCGTCCGGCCGCATCGCGACGCCTGCTGCTGCCGCCTCGTTGACCCGGCGGATCAGTCTCGGCAGAGCCTTGAGGATGACCAGCGGTCCCATCACGGCGACATCCGAAATCGGAAACAGCGAGTCGAGGCCCTCGGCGGCCATCTCCGGCCCGCCGACCCCCGCGAAGCGCACGGGCCTTGGTGCCGCGTACCGGAGGGCGGCCAGCAACTTCGCCCCCAGCGCATCGCCGGAATGCTCACCCGCAACGACAAAGAGGCGCAGGGCGTGATCGCGGCGGGGCTCGTTGCTCATAGCTCCAGCGCCGGACACATGAGGAAGACGCCCGCCTCGTTGGCCCATGCCACGATCTCGTTGTGGCGCTCACCGTCCGGCAACGGCTGCAGGATCACGATGCCGGCGAGGGCAGTGTCCAAGGCAGCCTTGAAGAGATCGCGATCGAGCAGATGCTCCGGGGCTTCCGGGCCGCTCTCTGAGGCATCGACGACGAGCACGCCGCGACGGCCCCACGATCTCGAACCCCAAGTCGTCGCGCGTCCTTGCGCCGCGACAAACGCGGGCAACGGGGCCGATCCTGAAACCGCCAGCACATGCTCGCGCGACAGGATCGAGCCACGGCCAGCCTCGTGAGCGCGCAGCACGTCAGCAAGGCTTCGGCCGATCGCGATATCACGGCGCTCCGAGGGCGTGGGCGCGCGCCGGCCGAGAACGCGCAGGACGGCCGCTGCACGAGATTCGGGTGTGCACTCGAGCGCGGCCGGCGCCGCAGTCGGATCGATGCCCACGACGAAAAGGCCGGCGGCATCTGCAGCGATGGCAAGCTGCTCGCGCTCGAGCACGATTGCTGCCCCAGCTCCGACAGCGATCCCCGCGAGCCCGGCCGCCTCGGCGCGCCGTACCGTCTCCGGCCCGATGGTCGGAAGATCGACGCGCATTTCCTGACCGGGTTTCGCAAGCTTCACGAGGATGCCGCCCTGCCCTCTCCCCTCGCCGCTTCCGCCCGCGCCGAGGTCCCGCAACATGGCATCGGTTCCGCGCACGCCTTCGACGGCCACGATGCCGTCGGACCGCGCCACGACCCCCTGCCCGATGTCGAACCTTCCAAGCTCACCGATCAGCCTCGCTGCCCGCGCGATCGCGCGTCCTTCGGCCTCGCCGGGCGCCGCGCCGCTCAACGTTCCTCGCGGCGCCAATAGACCGGGCGCGACATCGCCTGCCCCGAGCACGGTCAGGCCGTGCCCCTCGAAGAACCGGATCACCCGGCGCAGCACGCTGTCGTCGCCGCCGCGTGTGAGCGCCCATACCGAGGGCAGGTTACGCACGAAGCCCCAGTCGACGCGCAGACCCAGCAGGCTCGGACGCTGCATGGCGCCGGCGATGACGATCTCACGCACGCCGGCCCGCTCGAAGCTCGCCAGCATGCGGCCGAGCTGCCCGAGGCTGACCCTCTCGTGCGGAAACCGGGCGACGGCCTCTCCGGCAAAACCCTCGATGGCGACGATGTGGATGGACCGTCCCTGACGGGCACCAGCCTCGGCGACCTCGATCGGCAGAGGCCCTGCACAGGCGAGGATGCCAAGCGGGCGTGCTGCCATGGCACCTTCCGGACCTGTCTCGCACTGATCCAAAGCGTCGCCTCCGAGCGGCTGCTGATGCGGCTCGCCGACAGTCCTATTGCATCTTACCGGGGGAATGGAAGCCTGCCGGAGCCCAACCTGCGGGGAACCGTTCCAAGCACAAGCTACTCAGGCTCCGCCCTCGCGTGGTGTGCAAACCGAGCGCTTGCCGCCTGCGCGCACAAAGGTCAGGATTTCCTCGACCGCTGCATGACCCGCAAACTCCGTGGCGACATCGGTGACACGCTCGGACAGCGTTCCTTCGTCCGCGAACAACAAACGATAAGCCCGGCGCAGACTATGGATCTCGTCACGCGGGAAGCCGCGACGCTGAAGCCCGATGACATTCAATCCCGAAAGATAGGCGCGGTTGCCGAGTGCCATCCCGTAGGGGATCAGGTCGTTCTCGAGCGCCGACATGCCGCCCAGGAACGCATGGGCTCCGATGCGGGCGAACTGAATGACGGCCGCGCCTCCACCCAGGATCACGTAGTCGCCAACCCAGCAATGGCCGGCGAGCAAGACATTGTTCGAGAAGATGACGTTGTTGCCGATCTCGCAATCATGACCGACATGGCTGTTGGCCAGGAACGCGCAGCGATCGCCGATCGTGGTCTTGAGACCCCCGCCGGCCGTCCCCGGGTTCATTGTGACGCCTTCTCGGATCAAGCAATCGGATCCGATCGTCAACGTCGAGATTTCGCCCTTGAACTTGAGATCCTGTGGCTCGTGTCCGATCGACGCGAACGGGAAAATACGCGCGCGTGGCCCGATCGTCGTGCGGCCTGCGACTACGACGTGGGAAATCAGATGACTGCCTTCGCCGATCTCGGCTGCGGCGCCCACCATCGAATAGGGCCCGATCCGGACCCCGTCTCCGATCCGTGCCCCATCCTCGACGATCGCCGTGGGATGGATCTCAGGTTTTGACATTTGCCGGGTCCACGATCATGGCGCTGATCTCGGCCTCCGCGACCACGTGATCGTTGACGCGGGCCTCGCCGTAGAAACGCCAGACCGGACCACGACTCCTCAGCTTCTTGACATGAAGATGGAGTTGGTCGCCGGGCACAACCGGTTTGCGAAACTTCGCCTTGTCGATCCCCATGAAATACACAATGTGGGGAATGTTCGTTGCGCCGGCGTGATTGACGCACAGCGCACCCGCCGTCTGTGCCAGCGCCTCGATGATGAGAACGCCCGGCATCACCGGATACTTTGGAAAGTGGCCCTGGAAGAACGGCTCGTTGATCGTGACGTTCTTGATGCCGACCGCACTCTCGTCGCGGACCATGTCGCGGATCTTGTCGAGCAGCAGGAATGGATAGCGATGCGGCAACAGCTGCATGACGCGCATGACATCGGCACTGCTCAGCTCGCCCGGCGTCTCGCTGTCGGTCATCTTCTGCATGCCTCGCCAACCTTTTCCATGAGCCGCCGCGGGCGGCAGCTCTCAGTCATCCGACGCGTCGTCCGGCCCTTGCTGTGAGCGCGGGCGGGCCAGGCGACGCAGCGCTGCGACCTCGCGGGCCCATTCCCGAAACGGTCGCGCCGGCGTCCCTCCCATGCGTGCGCCGGGTGGGACATCATTCTTCACGTGCGCCATTCCGGCGATCTGAGCCCCGGCACCGATACGCACATGTCCGACCGCACCAGCATGGCCGCCCATTACGACGAAATCGCCAAGCTCCGTCGATCCCGAGATACCAACCTGGGCAACGATCACACAATGGCGCCCGAGAACCACGTTGTGCCCGATTTGCACGAGATTATCAATTTTGCTGCCCTCGCCGATCACCGTATCCTTAAGAGAGCCCCGGTCGATGGTGGTATTGGCACCGATTTCGACATTGTCCTGAATAATCACCCGGCCGATCTGCGGGACCTTGATGTGGCCCTGGGGACCGAGTGCGAAGCCGAAGCCGTCCTGGCCGATCCTGACACCCGCATGAATGATGACTCGATCGCCAACGAGTGCATGAGTCACGCTGGCGCCTGGACCAATGTAGCTGCCGCGGCCGACGCAGACCCGATACCCGACAACGGCCCCAGCGGAGATCGTGGCGCCGGCTCCGATAGCAGCCTCGCGGCCGATGACGGCGCCTGGCTCGATCATCGCGCCCTCCTCGACCCGTGCCGTCGCATGGACGAGGGTGCCTTCGGCGCTCGCCGGAAAACCGGCAGCCCTCGGCGTCATGGCCTCGGGATAGTAGAGCTGCAGAGCGAGGGCAAAGCCGTGGTACGGGCTGCGCATAACCACGGGTACGGTCCCCTTCGGGACGCGCGCCGCCAGCGCGGGAGCAACCAGACAAAAACCCGCCCGTGTCGTCGCAAGAGCGTCGACGTACTTGCGGTTGTCGATGAACGTCAGGTCGCCCGCCCCCGCCAGGTCGAGCGGGCGAACGTCGGAAACCAGCGCCATGGGTGCCGTGAGACCAGAAGCGTCGGCGCCGATGCGTTTCGCGACCTCAGCCAACGCGAAAGGACCATGGCGCTCGAAGAAACCCGGATGCTCCATGGCGCTGGCGTCCTCTCAGGCGGTTGCGCGCGACTTAAACCATGTCGCCTCGTCGTGCGCTAGGCACGCCAGAGTTGAAGGGGGGTGGCAGGTCGTCCCGGGGTGATCAAAGGACGAGCGGGCCCAGCCAACTCGTGTCGCGTCTGCAAAGCGACCCTGAAATGAAATCGGACCCCGGTAAGGGTCCGATCTCTTGACTGCAGGCTGGCTCAGAACTTGGTGCTGGCACCGAAGCGGAAGACCTGCTCCTTGTCGTACTCTTCCTTGAGCACCGCCCAGCCGAGGTCGGCGCGTAGCGGACCAAGAGGCGAGTCCCAGATCAAGCTGGTGCCGACTGAGACGCGAGGCGTCGAATTGTCTGCGATATTCGTGATGATGCCTGTCGCAGGGTCGACCTGACCGTTGATCCGCTTCGAACTGTCGTTGATGCCGAACAGCGAGCCCGCATCAACAAACACGGCGCCTCTGATTCCCAGCTCGTCCGGAACGAAGGGCAGCGGATAGCGAACCTCGGCCGTAGCAGAATAGTAGGTCTTGCCACCGAGCGCGTCTCCCGTCGAAAGATCGCGTGGGCCAAAGCCGGCGCGGTTGAAGCCACGAATGGTCTCGCCGCCCTTATAATAGAGGTCGATCAACCGGACATCGTCACCACCCCAGCCTTCGATGTGACCGGCCATCAGGCGGCCCACGAAGGTCACCCGATCTGTGATCGGGAAGTAGTAGCGTCCCTCGGCCGAGAAACGGGCGTACTGCACGTCTCCGCCCACACCCGCAAAGTCAACTCCACCGGTGAGGAAATAGCCACGGTTCGGATTTCTCGGATGATTGCGCTGGTCGTAGGTCACTGTCGTGCCGACCAGCGACGTCATCGCGATACCCTCGGCCTCACGAATGGCGCGGGACGCAACCCGTCCATCGGTGCCCAGGACGTTGTCGACGTCGTAGATCTCGTCGCGCGACAGCGTGTAGTAGGTCTGAGCCCACAAATTCTCGGTCAGCGGGAAGCCCAGCCTCAGGCTGCCACCGGTCTTGCGGCTGCGGTAGACCGAGTCGTTGGCGTTGGTCAGCTCCTTGTGGAAGAGGTCGAAGCCGGCTGCGAGATTGCGATCGAGGAAGCGCGGCTCGGTGAAGCTGAGATCGACTTGCAAGCGCTCGACCGAGCCGGACAGACGCAGGCGCAGGAACTGGCCGTTGCCCATCAGGTTGCGCTCGGTGAGCGAGATGTCGCCGATCACGCCCTCGCTGGTGGAGTAGCCCGCACCGAACGACAGCTCGCCCGTTGGTTGCTCGATCAGCTCGACGTCGATGATCACCCGATCAGGCGCGGAGCCCGGCCGGCGCTTGATCTCGACCGTCTTGAAGAAGCCCAGCCCCTGCAGCCGCTTTTTGGCTTTGTCCACGAGCAGCGGATTGAAGGCGTCGCCTTCCGCCAGCCTGAACTCGCGGCGGATGACGTGGTCACGGGTCCGCGTGTTGCCGATGACGTTGATGCGCTCGATGTAAATTCGCGCGCCCTCGTCAATCGCATACACGAGCCCAATCGTATGGGTCGCCACGTCGCGATTGGCCCGCGGTCTTACCCGAGCGAAGGCGAACCCCTGCTCGGCCGATACCAGCGTCAGTCGCTCGACGGATTTGTCGATGTCGGCCGCATTGTAAGTCTGCCCAGCCTTTGTCAACAGCTCAGCCTGAAGGGCAGCTGCGTTCAACCCGGGAAGACCGTTCTCGATGCGCACATCGCCGAACCTGTAGACGTCGCCTTCCTCGATCACGAACGTGAGGTAGAAGCCGGACCCTTCGCGATCGATATCGGCATTGCCAGAGACGATGCGGACGTCTGCATAGCCATTCTTGAGGTAGTACTGGCGCAGCAGTTCGCGATCGAGCGCCAGCCGGTCTGGATCATAGAAGGATGCGTTCTTCAGGAAGTCGAACCAGCCCGACTGCTGCGTCGTGATCACATCGCGCAGCTGCGAGTCGGAGAAGGCCCGGTTGCCGATGAACTGGATGCTCTTGACCTTCGTCGAGCCACCCTCGTTGATCTCGAACACCACGTTGACGCGGTTCTGGTCGAGCTCGATGATCTTGGGTTCGACGTTCGCCGAAAACTTTCCCTGGCGACGATAGACGTCGAGAATGCGCTGCACGTCACCCTGCACCTTGGCGCGGGTATAAACGGCGCGAGGCTTAAGCTGAACCTCGCCGCGCAGAGCCGCATCATCGACCGCGCTATTGCCCTCGAAGGCAACCTGGTTGACCACAGGGTTCTCAACGACCCTGACCGTAACCGTGGCCCCGGACCGGTCAATTCCGACATCCGAGAACAGGCCCGTCTGGAACAGGGCCCGCACCGATTCGTCGACCTTGGCTGCCTGATACGTATCGCCCACGGTGAAGCGTAGATAGGAGCGCACCGTTTCCGGCTCGACCCGACGGTGCCCCGTGACCTGGATGTCGCGGATACGTCCGTCCTGTGCCAGCGCGGCGCCGTAAGGCAACGCTGCCTGCACGAAGCTCGATCCCGCGAGCAGCGCCAGCAGGATCAGTAGCCTCGGTCCCCCGACCGTGATCATCCGAAACTTTGGCATACTTGGCGTCTGCCTTTTTGGTCGCCGATCCCCCTGTGCGCAGATCTGTCGGCGTCAGACCTGCACCCCAACTGCAATTTCCCGGGCTTCTGTCCCGCAGTGAAACCCCGTCCCAGGGTTATTCACTTCGAAGCCGCAACTCGCTGCAGTTGCACCTTCCTGTCCCTCACCACTTCTTAACGAGTTCGCCCCGTCGATGGAAGTGGCAAGAATGCCCCATTACTTCCCGTTTCTTAGGCCGATTCGGCTACTTTCAGCCAATGCCCAACTTGCGCATGATGTCGCCGAAGATGGCGGCGAACATCATCGTCGCGAGAATCGCCAGTCCGATGCGGAAGCCGATTTCCTGCTTGCGCGGATCGAGTGGCCGCCCGCGCACCGCCTCCACCGCATAAAACAGCAAGTGACCACCGTCCAGAATCGGGATCGGCAACAAATTCATGATGCCGAGCATGATCGAGAACACGGCGATCCAGCCGAGGGTGCCGGCGATGCCGCTCTTGCTGGCATGCGCCGTCATCTCGGCGATGGCGATCGGGCCACCGATGTCACTCTGGCGTTGGCCACTCAAGGTCTTCAGGATTGCGCCTGGCAGCTTGGGCAGGCTTGAGATGATCTGCCACGAGACATAGCCGGTCTCCGCGAATCCGAGACGGGTCGCCTCGATCAGGCTGTGCGACTTGTGCTCGAAATGATCACCACCCGCATGCCGCTTGATTCCGATCATGCCGACCTGGACCTTGTTGCCCAGCGGATCAGTGATCTCGCGGAGATCGGGCTTGATCGTCACTGAGAGCATCTTGCCCTCGCGATCGATGACGAAGGCCAGCGGCTTGCCCGAGCTTTGGCTGACCGCGCGCTGCAGATCGGAGAAACGCTCGACGGTACGGCCTTCGATCTCGGCGATCCGGTCGCCGGCGCGCAGGCCCGCTTTCGCCGCCGCGCTATCGGGCAGCACCTCGTCTACGATCGCAGCCGTGCCGTAGGTGCCGAGCAACCAGAACGTGAGGATGTAAATGATCACGGCAGAGGCGATGTTGAAGGCCGGCCCTGCCGCGACGACCATCGCGCGATTGCGCAGCGGCTGCGACTGGAATGCGCCCTGGCGGTCCTCCGGGGAAAGCTTCTCCAGCGATCCCTCCGACGACGTGCTCGCGGCCGACTCGTCGTCGACGAAGCGGACATACCCGCCGAGCGGCAGCCAGCAGAATTTCCAGCGCGTGCCGTGGCGGTCGTAGAACCCGAAGATCTCGCGACCAAATCCTATCGAGAAGGCCTGAACGCGAACCCCGCACCAGCGAGCGACCAGAAAGTGGCCGAGCTCGTGAATGAACACGACGACCGTCAGGACGGCGATAAACGGTACCGCGACCGACATTACGTGCAGGAGGCTATCCACCAGCTCAACTCCGTTCGCAAAATGCAGGACCATAGGCCCGCGACGCCGATGACGCCCCAAAGCGACCGTCGCCGGCCACCCCTCCTAGTACCGGCTTAGACCCGGCCCTGCGCCGGCGCCTTCCCAGGCCACCGGGCATCACACGCCACTACTCCGGTACATGACGCAAGGGCCTCGAAAACCGCAACCAGGGCTCGATGGTGGCCGGGTCTCACGTCCCCTGCCCGACGTCGCACACCTATCGGGAGAGCAATGCACATGCCAGCCTCGACCGCCACGATGCTCCGACCCGACACAGGTGCGCGATGGCGGCCCCTTTTTCAAGGAATGATTAACGCTCTCGACCGCTTTTAGCTAGTGCTCCGGCTCGGGCATTTGCTGCCAGTTGAAGCGCGAGCAGCAGGGCGAGCCCGGACCAACGCAATCTGATTAACGACTTGATTTATAATTCATTTGGTCGATTATGCGTCCGATGGAATGACCGGCATTGCGCGGGTTGCGAGCGTCGACTTCACGCCTCTAGCGCAGGCCGAGCAGGACCTGGGCGGGGGAGCCCGGGTCTACGAGCAACGCAAAGACGGCAGCGACGACGGCGGCGAACACAAGCCCGTCAACGCGGTCCATGAAGCCGCCATGCCCCGGAATGAGACCGCTCGTGTCCTTGACGCCATGGGCGCGCTTCATCGCCGACTCGAAAAGATCGCCGAGCTGGCTGACGAGCGCGAGGACGACGGCCAAGATGACGACCCTGCTGGGCGCACTGCTGCCGACCCAGCTCGCATAGGCGCCTGCGACCGCGCCAGCCACTGTCACGCCGCCCAGCAGACCCGACCACGTCTTATTCGGCGAGACGCGTGGGTAAAGCCTGGGGCCTCCGACCAAGCGGCCGACCACGAAGGCCCCGCTATCGGTGGCCCATACGATGGCGAGAAGCAGGACGATCGACGCGAAGCCGTGGCCCGGGTCGGAGCGAAGCCAAACCAGGGCTAGCGATGGAAGGCCCGCATAGAGGACGCCCGCCGGCACCATCAGTCGCTCTGTCTTTTCCGTGACGACCAACGTAGCCGCGGCGGTAGCAACGAGAACGGCTATACCCCACGCGGGACGGGCGAGCACGACGATGGCCAGCGCCAGCAGGACACCCGCACCGCCGATCAGCATCTCCTTATCGGGTCCGTTGCCGCCCGTGAGCCGACCCCACTCCCAGAGCAAGATCAACGCTACAGCAGCGACCAGCACGGCGAACGGCAGAGGCCCGCTCCAAGTCGCCAACAAGGTGATGTTCGCCAGCACGAGGGCCGAGGCGAGCCGTAAGACCAACTCTCGCGCGGGGAACGGCATGAACTGGCTTGTTGGCTCGGGCACGGCTCACACCTCCTGCGGCAGGTGTGACGGGCTCATAGAGATCCCCCGTGGGCCAATCCCCCGAAGCGCCGATGACGCCGCTGGTAGGTCTTGATGGCCTCTGCGAAATGCTCGTGGGTGAACTCGGGCCAGAAAATATCCAGGAAAACAAACTCGGTATAGGCGCACTGCCACAGCAGGAAATTCGACAGACGCAGCTCGCCACTCGTCCTGATGAGCAGGTCCGGATCGGGTATGCCGGCTGTGTCGAGCGCCGCCTCGAACGTCTCGACGGTGATGTCGGAGGGGACCAACTCCCCCGCCGCGACCCGCTCCGCGAGGCGGCGCGCGGTGGCTGCGATCTCGGCCCGCGAGCCGTAGTTGAAGGCGATCACCAGATCGAGCCTCGAATTCTCGGCCGTCAGCCGCCGAGACTCGTCAATCAGCAGCAAAAGCTCAGGATCGACCTTGTCGGTGCTGCCGATGACCCGGATGCGCACACCCTGGGCGTGCAACTCGGCGAGATCGCGACGGATGAAGCGCTTCATCAGCCCCATCAGGTCATCGATCTCGGCGCGCGGGCGGTTCCAGTTCTCAGAGGAGAAGCTGAAGATGGTCAGGGTCGGGATGCCGAGCTCCATTGCGGCTCGAACCGCGCGCTTGACGGATTCCACCCCCCTGCGGTGGCCCTCGCCGCGCGGATAGCCACGCGCCGCAGCCCAGCGCCCATTGCCATCCATGATGATGGCGACGTGCTGTGGTGGCCGGTCGACATCGCCCCCGGTTGCGGCCTCTTCGGTGGTCTTGCTCACTTGCGGTTCCGGTGCCCCTGCACGGTCGTGCCCGTCGGTAGGGAGGCTCGGCGCCTCGCCGCTGGCGGAGCCGATCTCAACCCCGTCGCGACGACGGTCGGCTAGACTTGCTTGATTTCCGCTTCCTTGACCTGAAGCAGCTGATCGACCTCCTTGATGATCTTGTCGGTAAGCTCCTGCACCTTGGTGCCGTTCTTGCGGTGCTCGTCCTCGGTCATGGCATGGTCCTTCTCGAGCTTCTTGAGAAGATCCATCGCGTCGCGGCGGACGTTGCGGATGGCGACTTGCCCACCCTCGGCATACTTGTGCGCGATCTTCACCAGCTCGAGCCGGCGGTCGGCGCTGAGCGGCGGAATCGGCAGACGGATCAGCGTCCCATCGATGACCGGATTAAGCCCCAGATTGGCCTCGCGGATTGCCTTCTCGACGGCGGATAGCTGGCTACGGTCCCAGACCGACACGGAGATCGTGCGGGCATCGGGCACCGAAATGGTCGCCACCTGATTGAGCGGCATGCGCGCGCCGTAGACCACCACCGTGATCGGCTCGACCATCGCACTGGAGGCGCGGCCCGTCCGCAGTCCCGACAATTCGCGCTTCAGGCTGTCGAGCGCGCCTCGCATGCGCCGCTCGACGTCGTTGATATCGAAATTCGCGGCGGCCATGGCCGTCCTCCCTTATGCCTCACAACTGTTGAAGCGGCCCGCCGGCCGGCGAGCGCCGCCTGTCGCCGCGCCTCGGCCGGTCGCAGACCGAATCTGACACGCGAACGATTATGCCGGCGCTATGGTCGTCGCCCGAGCCTCGCCGGCGAGCACCCTGGCGATATTACCGCTTTCCTCGATCGAGAATACAATTAGTGGCATGCCGTTGTCGCGGGCAAGCGCGATGGCGGCCATATCCATGACCTGCAGGTTGCGCCGCAAGACCTCGTCGTAGGTGAGGTGATCATACCGGGTCGCCGCCGGATCCTTCTTCGGATCGGCGGAATAGACGCCATCGACCTGGGTCGCCTTGGCGACGGCATCGCAGCCGACCTCGATACCGCGCAGGACAGCCGTGGTGTCGGTCGTGAAGTAGGGATTACCGGTTCCGGCGGCAAAAACGACGACGCGGCCCCGCTCGATGTGATGCAGTGCCTTTGGCCGCACATAGGCTTCGCAGACCGTCGGCATGGGAATGGCCGACAGGACGCGGGCCGGGACGCCTTCCTGCTCGAGCGCGTTCTGGAAGGCCAGAGCGTTCATGACCGTCGCCAGCATGCCCATGTAGTCGGCCGTGGCGCGATCCATGCCGCGCGCGGCGCCTGCGAGGCCGCGGAAGATGTTACCGCCCCCGACGACAACGGCGATCTCGGTGCCGGACGCCGCAGCCTCTTTGATGTCCCTGGCCAAGCGGGTGCATACGGCCATGTCGATGCCGTAGGCGTTCTTACCCATCAACGCCTCGCCCGACAGCTTGAGCAGAAGACGCCGATAGCGGGGCCGAGGTCCGGCCGCGCCCGTCTTGCCGGCAGGGCCGGCGCTGCTGGTGGGCTCGCCCATGCGACTGCCTCCGAGTTCCGCGTCATCATCCCGGGCGGGCCGGCGGAGGCCGCCCGGGCGAGATATCGAGTGCGGGTCTGTAGACCCGCGCGCGCGCTCAGCCGCCCTGGGTCAGCTTGGCGACCTCGCTGGCGAAATCGTCGCTCTTCTTGTCGATGCCCTCGCCCAGGGCGTACCGGACAAACCCGGTTACCTTGACGGGCGCCCCAGCGACCTTCTCGGCGCTTTTGACATATTGCTCGACGGACATCTTGCCGTCGCCGCCGGGGCCGAAGAACACCTGCTGCATCAACGTCACTTGCGCGAAGAACTCCTTGCGCAGGCGGCCTTCGACCATCTTGGCGACGATATCGTCGGACTTGCCCGACGCCTTTGCCTGCTCGAGATAGACTTGCCGCTCACGCTCGATCAGGGCCTTGTCGAGATCGTCGGCCGAGACGGCCTGCGGGTTGGCAGCCGCGATGTGGAGTGCAATCTGACGGCCGATCTCGGCGACGGTATCGGCCGCGCCCGTCGACTCAAGAGCGACGAGCACGCCGATCTTGCCGAGGCCATCGGCAACGCGGTTGTGCACATAGCTCGCGACGATGCCAGCCTTGGCCGTGAGGGCCGCCGTGCGACGCACGGACATGTTCTCACCGATGGTCGCGACCATCTCCTTGACGTGCGCGTCCACTGTGTTCGCCGTACCGGGATACGGCTTTGCGAGCAGCGCATCGATGCTGCCGCCGGCTTCGATGCCGAGCTCCGCGATCTGGCGGACCATGTCCTGGAACTTGTCGTTCCTCGCGACGAAGTCGGTTTCCGAATTGACCTCGACGAGGGCACCCGTTCCGCCGGATACCGCCACGCCGATCAGTCCGTCAGCGGCGATACGGTCGGCCTTCTTGGCTGCCTTCGAGAGTCCCTTCTTGCGGAGCCAGTCGATGGCGTCCTCGATATTGCCCTGCGTCTCAGTGAGCGCCGTCTTACAGTCCATCATGCCGGCGCCCGTCTTTTCGCGAAGCTCCTTCACCAAGCCGGCTGTGATCGTCGTCATTTGTCTCGCGCCTCATGATGTGGCGGACGCAATGCGCGTCCGCTCGCTGTTGCCCGTGATGGAGGACTGCTCTCCATCAAATGGACGACCGGGCCATGACGCCGCGATCTCCGGTGTACTGCTCGACGATCAGGCCGCTGCCGCGTCCACGAGCTTCTTGGCCTGAGCAATCCAGCCGTCGCGCTCGATGCGACCCTTGCTGTCGAGGGTCTGGTCGAGCGCCGCGATGGCGGCAGCGTCCATGTCCGCGATCTGCCAAAAGTGATAAACGCCGAGATCGTTCAGACGTTGCTCGAGCTTCGGGCTGATGCCGGTGATCCGCTTGAGGTCGTCGGCTTCGCCACGCGGCGCGTCGATGCCCTTGAACGCGGGCACCTCGACGGTGAGATCCTCCTCGGGCGGGGCCTCGGAGGCACCGATATCAGCGCCTGACGCACCCTGGCTCCGCTCAATTCCATCGATCGCGGCACGGGCCACGAGATCGCAATAAAGCGTGATGGCGCGGCCAGCGTCGTCATTTCCGGGGACCGGGAAATCGATGCCGTCGGGATCGCAATTGGTGTCGACCACGGCGACGATCGGGATCTTGAGCTTGCGCGCCTCCTGGATGGCGATCGATTCCTTGTTGGTGTCGATCACGAAGAGGAGGTCGGGAAGCCCGCCCATGTCCTTGATGCCGCCCAACGACTGCTCGAGCTTGTCACGCTCGCGCTGGATGTTGAGCAATTCCTTCTTGGTGCGGCCGCTCTGGTCGCCAGCCAGGATCTCGTCCAGCTGGCGCAGGCGCCGGATCGACTGGGAGATCGTCTTCCAGTTGGTCAGCGTGCCGCCAAGCCAGCGGTGGTTCATGTAGTACTGGGCGCTGCGCCGGGCGGCCTCGGCGATGGCCTCGGAGGCCTGACGCTTGGTGCCGACGAGGAGCACGCGGCCGCCCTTGGCGACGACGTCGGAGACTTGTACCAGCGCCTGATGAAGGAGCGGCACTGTCTGGGCGAGGTCGACGATGTGGATATTGTTGCGCGCACCGAAGATGTAGGTCGACATCTTCGGGTTCCAGCGGTGGCTCTGGTGGCCGAAGTGAACGCCAGCCTCGAGCAGCTGACGCATATTGAAGGCGGGAAGCGCCATGCGTTTCGTCTTTCCAGTTTTCCGGTTGTTCCGCCGCGCTTCCATAGAAGGCCGTCCACGGCATAGCCGCGGCGACCCACCGGAGCGAATGGACGGGGCTTTCTGTCCGCCGTTCGCCAGAAGCGCGTGTGAGGTGCGGCGCCTCTTTAGCCGCATGCGGCTTGCTTGACAAGGGCGGCGGCGATCGGCGTCGGGGAGCCCATCCCAGCCGGTGCCCCCCAGCCATTCGTCGAGGCCCGGCTCATCCACCGAAAAACACTGTCGACAAATCGCGCTCGTTGCTGCTTTCGTTGCCTCGAATATGAGCGTATAAGGCGGGCCCTCGAGGGTTGCTGCAGTGCAGCGAACCCTCTGTGCCGGAGACACATCGTGGCACATGCCTCGACGACTTCATCAGGCGCCGACAGCGATCACGGTCACCGCCAAGGTAAGTTGGTAGCTTTGGCAGTCGGCGCCATCGGCGTGGTGTGCGGTGATATCGGGACCAGTCCCCTTTACGCGTTCCGCGAGGCCGTCAATCATGCCGCCAGGCATGGTCTTGCCGGGCACGAGGCAGTGCTGGGTGTCCTGTCGCTGATCATCTGGGCGCTGTTTTTAATCGTCACGCTGAAATATGTGATCGTGCTGCTGCGCGCCGACAACAATGGCGAGGGCGGCACTTTCGCCCTGATGGTGCTCGGACAGTCTGTCGCCCAGCGCTCGAGCAAGGTCTTGTTCACGCTGGGGGTGATCGGCGCCTCCTTCTTTTACGGCGACGCCGTGCTCACACCCGCCATATCGGTTCTATCAGCGGTCGAAGGACTGAAGCTCGTCACGTCCGCCCTCGAGCCTGCCGTTTTGCCGGTCACCATCGTCATCATCATTGGGCTGTTCGCGATGCAAGCCCGCGGCACCGACCGGGTCGCAGCTTATTTCGGGCCGGTCACGCTCATCTGGTTCCTTCTGCTGGCATTGGGCGGGCTTCTCCATATCCTTGACGATCAGAGCGTGTTGCTGGCCTTCAATCCGTATTATGGCCTCAACCTGCTGTTCCAGAATGGGCTCTTGGGATTTGCGATCTTGGGCCTTGTCTTTCTCGCAGTCACCGGGGCCGAGGCCCTCTACGCGGATCTCGGCCATTTCGGACGGGCGCCCATCCAACTCGCCTGGGGTAGCGTGGTGCTGCCGTGCCTGCTGCTCAACTACCTCGGCCAAGGAGCGCTGGTGCTAGCAGACCCCAAGGCAATGGCGAACCCCTTCTTCAACCTGTATCCGGGGTGGGCGCTGATCCCCATGGTGGTGATGGCGACCCTCGCGACGGTCATTGCGAGCCAGGCGGTGATCACGGGTGCCTTTTCGATCACCCGGCAAGCCGTTCAGCTCGGCCTGTTGCCGCGATTCGCCATTCACCACACGTCGGAGAGCGTCGCCGGGCAAATTTTCATGCCGCGGGTGAACCGCCTGTTCTTGATCGGCGTGATCGTGGTCGTTTTGATGTTCCGGGAAAGCAGCAATCTCGCCACCGCCTACGGCATCTCGGTTACGGCAGCGCTGGTGATCGATTCGGCGATGGCATTCTTCGTGATCTGGAAATACTGGCATTGGCCACTCTGGCGGACCCTCCTGCTGATCGTCCCGCTGCTCTTGATCGAGCAGGCCTTTCTTGCCGCGAATCTGCTCAAGATTCTGCAGGGCGGGTGGTTCCCGGTCCTGGTCGCCCTCAGTATCTCCTTGATCATGTTCACTTGGGCGACCGGCACTAAGGTTCTGGCCAAGGCGACCAAGAAGAACGAGGCCGAGATCGACTGGCTGGTGCGCCATCTCGAGGCCAAGCCGCCGCACCGGGTGCCGGGTACCGCCGTCTTCCTGACCGGTGATCCCTACTCGGCCCCGACGTCGCTGATGCACAATCTGAAGCACAACCGCGTGCTCCATGAGCGGAACATCCTGCTGTCCATCAAGACGGAGGACAAGCCACGGATTCCACGGCATGAGCGCGTCCAGGTCGAGCGCATCTCGGACGGTTTCATCCGGGTCATTGCGCACTACGGCTTCATGGAGACGCCGAATGTGCCGAAAGTCTTCGAGCAGTGCCGGCGCAAGGACCTCAATGTCGATTTTCCGGCGACGTCGTTCTTCCTTTCGCGGCGCTCGTTGAAGCCGACCAGCAAGACATCCATGCCCAAATGGCAGGAGACGCTGTTCATCAAGCTCTCCGGCCAGGCCGACGACGCCAGCGAGTATTTCCAGATCCCGCCGGACAGGGTGGTCGAGGTCGGCACCCAGGTTCAGGTCTGAAGCCTAAGTCTCAGGGCGCCCGTTCGACGGCGCCGACCGCAGCACCGGCCTGCGTGCCGCGGCGGTGCCAGCGTGCCATCGTCTCCATACAAAGCATGGCGGCGATCGACGAGATCAGGATCGCGACGTGGCCGACCTCCCAGCCCCAGCGATCGACGATCCACGCGAAGATGGTCGGAGACGCGGCGCTCACCAGCAGGACCGGCGTTGCGATCAGCCCCAGTACCGTCCCGTAGCCCTTGGCGCCGAATAGAGCGAGGGGGACCGCACCGCGCACGATGGTCAGGACGCCCTGCGCCGCCCCCATCAGGAGCGTGAAGAGCAGCAGCATCGCAAAGCTGCCGTGACTGACGTAAAGCAGCGCAAACGACACCGGCACGACCGCGATCGAAATGCGCCCGATCGCCATGGCGCTGAGATTGCGCCCGAACACGATCTCGACAACGCGCCCGATGAACTGGGCCACCCCTTTCATGGACGCCATCCATACTGCGGCAGCGGTGGCGAGGCCGGCGGCCTCGAGCAACGGCACGAGTTGCACCGACACGATACCGAAGACGAAGCCGTTGAGCGACATGACCAGCGCGAACAGCCAGATGGCCAATGTCCGGGCGCGGCCCTCGAGCACCGCCGCAGCCGCCACTGCTGACGAGCTAGGCCCCTCCGCCGGAGCTGGAGGAGCCTCGCTACGGCCGAGGCTGAGCCAATGCAGCGGCAGGCAGACGACCAGATTGAGCAAGGCGAATACGACGAGGGCTTGGCGCCAACCCGCCGCCTGCTCGATGTAATGGCCCACGACCCAGAACACCGAAGAGGCGAAGGCACCGTAGAGCGTCAGGTACGAGATCGCCTGACGACCGCGCTGCGGCGCGATCTGGACGAGAGCGGCGAACGCGGCATCGTAGAGGCAACAACGCATGCCAATGCCGATCAGCACCCAGACAGCGAGATAGGCCCACTCCACGGTCACGAGGGACAGGAGGTAGAGACCGGCCGCCACGATGACGGACCCTAGCGACATGATCGCCCGGGCACCCACCTTATCGATCAGCCGGCCGACCGTTGTCGAGATCAGGGCCATCACCAGTACGGAGATGGTAAAGCCCAGGAACACGAAGCCGCGCGACCAGCCGAGCTCGGCGACGATAGGGGCTGCCAGGACGCCGAGGCAGTAGTAGCTGGTCCCCCAGGCCGTGATCTGCGTGATCCCGAGCGCGTTCACCGCGACCGCCATCGGAGACGGCCGCCAGCGGGTGCCGGCTGCGGGAGCCGCGTTTGGATCGGGGGCAGTCATCGGCCACCTCGTCGCTGCCGGCGTCGGTCATTCGTCTGAGCGCGACGGCGTTGGCCAGAACGACGCCGGTGCAAGCCACTTGCGCACTCGCGGGCGGATCAGCTCCGGTAGTCGGCGTTGATCGAGATGTAGTCGTGGGTGAGGTCGCAGGTCCAGATCGTGGCCTTGCCCTTGGCGAGACCGATGTCGACCCGGATGACGATCTCCGCATTCTTCATATAGCTGGCGCCGGTCGCCTCGACATATTCGGCCGCACGCTCGCCGTTCAGTGCAACGACATGGTCGCCAAACCAGATCGAGAGCCGATCCCGGTCAGCGGCCTCGCCGGCCTTGCCGACGGCCATGACGATCCGCCCCCAATTCGGGTCCTCGCCGGCGATGGCCGTCTTGACCAGGGGAGAATTGGCGATCGAGAGGCCGATGGTGCGCGCTGCCTTGTCGCTCTCGGCGCCCTCGACGTGGATGGTGACGAACTTCGAAACGCCCTCTCCGTCCTTCGCCACCATGATGGCGAGCTCCTTGAGGAGATCGTGGGTCTTGGCCCGGAAATCCGCGAGCGCGGCATCGTCGGCCTGCTCGACCGGCGCCTGGCCGCGCTTGGCGGCAGTGCCTGTCGCGAACATCAGGCAAGTGTCGCTGGTCGAGGTGTCGCCATCGACCGTCATGCAGTTGAAGCTGCTCTGAGCCCCGGTTGCGACCACGTCCTGAAGGGCGGCCGGCGAGATGGCGGCATCCGTGAACAGGAAGCAGAGCATGGTCGCCATGTCGGGCGCGATCATGCCGGCGCCCTTGCAGAAGCCGTTGATCGTCACCTGCACGTCGCCGATGGTCGCCGTGCGTGAGGCGAGCTTCGGAAACGTGTCGGTTGTCATGATCGCGCGAGCGGTGTCGTGCCAGCCGCCCGCGGTCGCTGTCTTGGCGAGGCCTTCAAGGAGGTGCGCGAATTTCTCCGCCTCAAGCGGCTCGCCGATCACACCCGTCGAGGCGAGATAGACCTCGCTCGGACCGCAGCCAACGGCCGCCTGCGCGAATTTCGCCGTCAGATCGACGGCCGCGCGCCCCTTCCTGCCGGTGAATGCATTGGAGTTGCCGGAATTTACGACCAGGATGCGGGCCTTGCCGCCTTTCAAGCTATCGCGGCACCAGAGGACGGGCGCCGAGCACGTCTTCGACTGCGTGAGGACGCCGGCCGCGACCGTCCCCTCGTCCATCACGGCGACCATCAGGTCACGGCGGTTCTTGTACTTGATGCCCGCCTCTGCGGAGGCAAAGCGGACGCCGTCGATGTCCGGCACGGCGGGGAGAGATGCGGGAGCGAACGGTGAGATCTTGGCGGCGCCGGAAGCCATGGGCGTGCGTGTCCTTGCATGTGGGAACCGGCGGAGCTTAAGCGGGCGCCATGGGTATGTGTCAACGTGGTTGGCGGATCGTGTCCACCGCCGGGTTGTGGACCAAGTCAGCCGCGTGGCAGTTTGGGCCGGAAATCAAACCCGAACGGAGAATGACATGAGCAAGGGCAGGATCGGTTTCGTCGGCATCGGCATGATGGGCTTGCCCATGACCGGCCGGCTGCTGGACGCCGGTTACGAGGTCGTCGCCTACGACATGCGCACCGAGGCGGTCGACAAAATCGTCGCCAAGGGCGCCGAGGCTGCCACCTCGCCGGCCGACGTCGCCTCGAAAGCCGAGACTGTGCTCGTCTCGCTGCCGATGCCCGACATCGTCCGCGACGTCGCGTTCGGCAAGAACGGCATCGCATCCGGCAACCGGCGCCGCGTCTTCGTAGATCTCTCCACGACCGGACCGCGCGTCGCCGAGGGCATCGCGACCGAGTTCGCCAACCATGGCGTGGTGTCGATCGACGCACCGGTCTCGGGAGGCGTCTCGGGCGCCGAGAAGGGAAGGCTCGCCGTCATGGTTTCGGGGCCAAAGGAGGAATGCGAGAAGCTGCGTCCGGTCTTCGATGTCATCGGCAAGTATTTCTGGGTCGGCGAAAAGCCGGGTCAGGGCCAGATGATGAAGCTGATGAACAACCTCCTGTCGGCAACCGCAATGGCGGCGACGGCCGAGGCCATCGTGCTCGGCGTCAAGGCCGGGCTCGATCCGTTCATCATGTGCGACGTGATCAACGCGGGCTCGGGCATGAACACCGCGACGCGCGACAAATTCCCGAAGGCCGTGCTGCCCCGCACGTTCGACGTCGGCTTCGCGACCGGACTGATGACCAAGGACGTGATGCTGGCGCTCGCCGAGGCGGACTATCACAAGATGCCGATGGGCATCGGCAACGCCGTGAAGGCGACCTGGCTGCAGACGCTCGCAAAGGAGGGCGCCGCCTCCGACATGTCGCGCATCGTCGAGATGATGGAGCAAACGGCCGGCGTCGTGGCGGGTCGTCCGGGCGGACGCGACGCCAAAGGGTGAAGCAGACTGGTGGAGGGGTCAGGCGCCCCTCCCCGTTCCACGCCGGCGCGTCGAGAGCCGATCGCGCCGCCTACTCGGCGGCCTGCATCTTGCCGTCCGGGCCTTCCACGACGCGAGTCGCGAAGTTGGCCGGCGAGACGACCTCGAGCACCTCGAAGTCCTCGGAGCAGGCGATCTCGCGATGCGGGATGCCCGGTCGCTGATTGATGCAATCGCCCTTCTTGATGGTCCGCACGCCTTGTCCCTCGTACTCGAAGGTGGCCCAGCCGTTCAGCACGTAGACCATCTGGAACGTGCAGTCGTGGACGTGCCACTTCTGGACCTCGTCCTTCGCCTTCTTGCCGTTATGACGAATGACGTGGGCGACGTAGTCGCCGTTGGTCGAGTCCTTGAAGCCGAGATCACGATACTCGAAGATCTCCCTCAGGCCCGGGGTCCACGTGGCTTCGCTCGACTGGTTGTGGCTGAATTTCCAGCTATCCTGCGACATGATTTCCTCCTCGCGCGACTGCCGTCTTGACGTGACGGCTCGAACGCGCCGAGTTTCATACAAGGCCACGCTGCTGTCGAGGGGAGCCCTCGCGCCAGTCGCGACCGTACCTGACCGTCAGCCGTCCCCCAGATCGGAGCGCGGCACAGTAACCAGGAGCCCGGGACGAGAGATGGCGAACGACGACGGGATGGGCGTGCGCCCCCAGAACGGCTGGCAGCCGGAGCTCGACGAGTTGCATCTGCGTGAGAAGCTCGCGCACGAGATGGGCGGCGCCGACAAGGTCGCGCGGCAGCACGCAGGCGGAAGACTGACCATACGCGAGCGCATCGACAGGCTGGTCGATCCGGGAACATTTCGCGAGATCGGCACCATCGCCGGGCGCGGCAGCTACGATGCCAAGGGACGGCTCACGGATTTCATGCCGGCGAACCGGCTGACGGGACGCGCCATGCTGGATGGCAGACCGGTCGTGGTCTCGGGCGACGACTTCACCGTGCGCGGCGGGTCGGCGGACGCGACCATTCCCAACAAGACGACGATTGCCGAAAAGATGGCGGCCGAGCTGCGCATCCCGATCATCCGCATCATCGAAGGCTCGGGCGGTGGCGGCTCGGTCAAGACCATCGAGACGAAAGGCTACACCAATCTGCCGGGTGGCCTCGATGGCAATTCGGATCGCTATAAGCTGCTCGCCGAGAACATGGGTCGCGTACCGGTAGTGGCGCTGGGCCTCGGCTCGGTCGCAGGCCTTGGCGCGGCTCAGGTCTCGGCCAGCCACTACTCGGTAATGACCAAGTCCACCTCGGCGATGTTTGTCGCGGGGCCGCCCGTGGTCGCGCGAATCGGCGACAAGATGAACCTCGACAAGCAGGCGCTGGGCGGCTGGCAGATCCAGTGCGAGGCCGGCGCCGTCGACGACGCGGTCGATACCGAGGATCAGGCCTTCGAGCGGGCGCGCCTGTTCCTGTCGTACCTGCCCTCATCCGTTCATTCCGTGGCCGAGCGCCAGCCCTGCAACGACCCGGCAGACCGGCGCGACGAGCGGCTGTTCACGATCGTGCCGCGCGAGCGCTACCAGCCCTACAAGATGCGAACCGTGGTCGCGTCCGTCTTCGACCACAACTCGTTCATGGAGATCGGCCGCCACTTCGGCCGCCCCGTCATCACGGGCCTCGCTCGGCTGGAAGGACTACCCGTCGCGGTGCTCGCCTCGGACCCGTTCCACGCCATGGGAGCCTGGACGGCGGACGCCTGCGAGAAGGTCATCCGCTTCGTCGACCTCGCCGAGACGTTCCATACGCCGATCGTCTATCTCTGCGATTGCCCGGGCTTCATGATCGGCCTCGAGGCGGAGAAACGCGCGACGATCCGCTACGGCGTTAGGGCCATGGCCGCCATCAACCAGACGACGGTGCCTTGGTGCACAATCATCACGCGTAACGTCTATGGCGTGGCCGGTGCAGCGCACGTGCCCGCGGGACGCTTCTCGACCCGCTATGCGTGGCTCTCGTCGTCGTGGGGCTCATTACCGCTCGAGGGCGGCGTCGAAGCCGCCTACCGGGCCGAGATCGACGCCGCCGAGGACAAAGCCGCAAAGATGGCCGAGATCTCGGATCGCCTCGAGGCGCTGAAGTCACCCTTCCGCTCTGCCGAGGCGTTCGGTATCGAGGCCATCATCGACCCTCGGGAGACAAGGCCGCTGCTGTGCGAATTCGCACGACTGGCCGAGCCCGTCCGGACACCCGGGCCGCGGGCGTTCTCCATGCGGCCTTGAGGGAGATGCGGCGACATGCTGAGGCAGGGAGGAGGTCGGTCGACACGCGAGGTCGCCACCATGCCGGGCACAGACGTCGACGATTGGATCGAAGCTGCGCCGGGAGGCCAGCGCGAGCAACTGCAGCGGCTGCGTGAGATCATTCGCGCAGAGGCACCGGACGCGACGGAAACACTAAAGTGGGGGCAACCCTGCTACGAGCGGAACGCCCTTTTCTGCTATCTCCAGCGCGCCAAGACGCACGTCACTCTTGGATTTCAGAAGGGCGCGCTGATTCCGGACCCGGACAATCGCCTCTCCGGCGTGGGCAAACAGATGCGTCACATCAAGTTTGGGCTCGGCGAGGCCATTGACGCCGAGGTGTGCGCGTCGCTGATCAGGGACGCGCTGCGGCTCGACTGAGCCAGCACGGTCGCCGAGGCCCTTCTTTTTTTGTGCAGGACCAAGTAGCAAGGCGTGGTGACAACGAACGGTGGGTCTGGGAGACTCGGCCGCCAGTAATGGTACGGGCAGCCCGGTTGCCAACTCGGCAACAGACGCGCACGCAGCAAAACCCGCTCACTCCGCGACTGGAGCCCTGACATGCCCATCAAGATTGCGCCTTCCATCCTCTCGGCCGACTTCGCGCGGCTCGGCGAGGAAGTGCGCGCCATCGACGCCGCCGGCTGCGACTGGGTGCATGTCGACGTGATGGACGGGCATTTCGTGCCGAACATTACGATCGGGCCGATGGTGGTGGCAGCGCTCCGGCCGCACACGTCGAAGCCGCTCGACGTGCACCTGATGGTGGCGCCGGTCGATGCCTATATCGAGGCCTTCGCAAAGGCTGGCTCGGACGTGATCACGGTGCACGCCGAGGCCGGCCCGCATCTCGACCGCACGCTGCAGCTGATCAAGAGTCTCGGCAGGAAGGCCGGCGTCTCGCTCAACCCGTCCACGCCACCCGAGGTGATCGAGTACGTGCTCGACCGGCTCGATCTCGTGCTGGTCATGTCGGTCAATCCGGGTTTCGGGGGACAGGCGTTCATCCCGGCCATGATCCCCAAGATCGCGCGACTGAAACAGATGATCGGATCCCGGCCAATTCACATCGAGGTGGATGGCGGCGTCAATGCGGAGACGGCGGCACTGTGCGCGCAGGCAGGCGCCGACGTGCTGGTTGCCGGAAACGCCGTGTTCTCGGGCGGCCGTTATGCCGAAAACATCGCCGCGATCCGCGCTGCGGCCGACCGCGCCTGAAGTACCGAGGCCAGGGTCATCGCGCGTCGGGTGTCCAGGGCACGAGGCTGATCCGCGCTCCCCGGAGACCCGAAAAGGACTGCTCGCGGCAGCTCAGGACGATCACCTGATGCGCCTCGGCAGCGACCTCGAGGGCACGGTGCATGGCGACAATGCGCCGGTCGTCGGAGTAGACCAGCACGTCGTCGAGGATCAACGGAGCGCCCATGCCCTGATCCACCAGCAACCGGGCGAATGCGAGGCGGGTCAACACTGCGATCTGCTCGCGCGTACCATCGCTAAGACGATCGAGCGCTTCCTCGCGCTCGCCGCGAACGAGACCGGCGGCGGCATACTTCTCACCCAGCTTGAGCGAGGCTGAGGGAAAAACCAGATCGACGTAAGGCGCCAGCCGCGCAAGGACAGGCGCAAGATAGCTGTCGCGAAGGCGCGCCTCCTCGGCGCCCAGCTCCACATCCAGCAATTGAAGAGCCGAGACCTCTTCCGCCAGGTCCAACTGCCGGGCACGCGTGCGCTCCGCGTCGGCCTCGAGCTCGGCAATGCGCGCCGCGATATCCTCCCGCCGCGCCGCCTCCAGATTGCCTTCGATACGAGCCCTTTCGGCGTTGAGCGAGGCTTCCTCCTGCTCGGACCGCTGTAGATCGTGCCTCGCCTCTGCAAGCTCAGCCTCGAGCTTTGCCAAAGCCACTGCGTCGGGGGTGCGCTGGGCCCATGCGGCCTCGATGCGCAGCGCCTCGTCGAGGGCTCGGCTGGCGGCATCGGCCCGAGCCTCGACCTCGCTGCGCAAGCGGGCACGCGTGTCCAGCGGCGGCAATCCAGCCTCGACCTCGGCGTGGCGCTTGCTCCGCTCCTCGGTGCGAGACGCCTGCACGGCAGCCTCACGACGGAGCATTTCACGAGCCGCCTCGTGCTGGCGCAACGCGGCATCCGCCGCCTGAAGTGCGACATGGCCAGACGCAACGCTTTCGGCCAAACGCGCGGGGTCCAGTGGGCTCGGTGGGTCGTGCGCACCGCCGCGCGGCGACGCGAGCGCGGCCAGATCTTTCTCGAGGCTTGCTTTCCCGTCAGGCGCCACCGCCGCCAAGGCGGCGCGCACCTCGGCAAGCTCCGCTGCGAGCGAGCGAGCCTCGGAATAGCGCCGTTCGAGATCTGCGACGTCGGTTGCGCCGAACTCCGCCAGAATTCGCGTGAGCGCCGACCGATCCGCGTCCTGGCTTGCCAGGAGACGCTCCAGCTCACTCGAGGCGCCCGGCTCTACGCTGATCCGCCCCACTCCAGGGACGTGAAGCTCGAGACGACCGGTCACAAGCAAGCGCTCGCCATCGGCTACAGGGCGGCCGTCGACGACCACGGTCGCGGCAGGGTCCGGCTCATAGGTGACAGTGACGGCGGACGAGGACGCATCGAGCCGAACTGCCGCTTCCGAGAGGCGTGCGGACAGTCGCCGCGCCTCGCGCACAGGAGCTTCCTCGAGCGGCAAGCCGCGCAACAGAGCCGAGGTCGAGCTGATCCGCGCGTCCAGCTCACGGGCTCGCGAGATGCGACTGACAGCCTCTCGATAGCGAGCCGCGACCCGTGCCTGCTCGAGATCGGCCTCGGCCATGTCGAGCCCGGACCGTGCTTGCGCGACTGCCTCTGCGGCCTCGTCGCAGGCGTGCTCGGAAGCTTGCAACCGGTGCTGCAGGTCGCGGGCAGCCGCCGCATCGCCGGTGGCAAGCGCATCGAGGCTGGCCAGCTCTGCAAGCGACGCGACCAGGGTGTGGGCGGTCGCGGCCGCCTCGACATGGATGGCTCGAGCTTCGGCGAGCTTAACGCGGGCGGCATCGCGGGCCGAAACGTCCTCGTGTGCCTGCTTGAGGCGGGCTTCCGCATCGACAATCCGCCGCACGCGCGCAGCCCGCACGCCAGCATCCGAAAGCTTGGCCGAAGCTTCCCCCAAATTCGCAAGGCGATCGAGAAGGCCCTCCACCTCGGCGTGCATGCTGCGGCACTTATCGAGCTCTGCCGACGCGGCATCAGCCGCTCGCATCGCCTCGAGATAGGCGCCCTTCGGTTGCCCGCGTCCCGCTGTCACGAATTCGGAGAGGGTGGCCTGAACCCGGGCTCGGACGCGCCGTCCCCCCTCCCCTCCCGCTGCAGCGGTCACCTCCCGCGTGATAGCGGATCGCAGCAGGCTTTCGCCGTCCCTGTCCGGCTCGTCAGCCGTGAGCAATGCGCCTTGTGCCAGCCAGAGGAGGGGAAAGCGACCGGCTGCAGACCTCAGGTCGAGCAGCTCCTCGAGCCTCGCCTCGGCGTCACTGCCGCGGGTCACAGCGCCGGTCGACAGGGAAACGAGCTCGGCCATCCGATCGGCGAGAAAGCGCTTGCGCAGGCGCCACCGCTCGCCCGCGATTTCAATCTCCACCTCGATCAGCGGCGCTCCGCCACGATACGGCCTGAGAGCCCCAATCTCCGACTTTGCGGAGCGATGACTGGTCAGAAGCGCGAGTTCTCAGCGCCTTGAGCAAGGTCGACTTGCCCGCCTCATTCGGGCCGATGAGCAAATCCAGGCCGCCGCTCAGGCCTTCGAGGGCGACGGGCTCGACGAAGCGGCCGCATTCGGCGACGCGGAGCGCACGTACCTTCATCGGTTGCGTTCCCCGGGCGCTTCAGTAGCCCCTAGGGCGAGGAGCAGACGCATCGCACGGCCTGCGATCCGTTGCGCACTCACTTCGCCCGCCTGACCCTGCTGCACCAGTCGAAGGGCAACGGCCGCCAGAACCGGGTCTGCAAGCCGCTCAGCGTCCTCTTGCCCGGTCAGGAGCCTGAGACGCGAACGATCGACCGAAGTGGTCACCGGGAGGGCCGCCAGGCGCGCGATCCGATCATCGAGATCGGCCGCCTCGCCGGCTGCGATCGCACCTTCGATGTGCAGGGAAAGGATGAGCCGGCGTCCCTCGTAGCCCAGCGCCGCGATCTGGCTTTCGATCGGCTCGAAGTCGACCAGCCGCGAAAGAGCGACGCGCCGCTCGAGCCAGTGAAAATGCGCAGTCGGCACGCGCGTCACCGCAGGAGCTGCGCGATGGCCCGAGAGGCGCACGACCAAGGCATGGCCTGGACCGTTGTCGGCGAAACTGTCGGGCTCGGGCGTTCCGGAATACCAAACCCCGGACGCCACCTCTTTTACGCCGTGCCAATCCCCGAGCGCGAGGTAGTCCAGCCCAGCGGTGCGACGGCGCTCAGGCTCGATCGGCACGGCAGCCTCGCCCAGGCTCCCGAAGCCGCGCACAGAGCCGTGAGCGATGCCGATGCGCACGATCCCTTCGACCGTTGCCGCGTCGTCCATCCAGCTCGTCGGATCGGTCCGCATCGCCTTGGCGGCAAGTGGCGCCGGCAACAACGCCACGCCCGGTGCAATCTCGAGAACGCCAGGGGTCAGGAGCATGGTGACGTTGCTGGGAACCCCGAGCCCGTTCAGGCGCCCCCAGACGCCGCCTGCGCGGTGCGGATCGTGGTTACCCGGGAGCAGATACCAGCCGATATCGGGGTAGGCCGCCATCCTTGCCATGGGCTGACGGAGCCCGGCGTCGTCAATCAGCTCGTTGTCGATCACATCGCCCGCCACGAGCACATGACGAGCCCCGGCGTCCCGTGCGACCGCGGCGAGCCGGTCGATCGCGTTCAGGCGCTCCGCCCGCAGCTGTGCGACGACATCAGCCGGAAAGCGCCCGAACGCTTTGCCGATCTGCCAATCGGCCGAATGCACGAATGTGAACGGCATCTCCCCCACCACGATACGGTGCCCATCGCCCGTATATGTTCTTTTTTTGTTCTTTGCAACCGCCGGGGCGACTTGCCCACAGGCGATGGCGAGACGTGCACGTCTGGGTGTGAGCCCGAGCACGACGTGGAGCAGAGATGAACGACCACCGGCGCGGACGATCTCCACGCCGGTGGCTTTTGACTGGCTCACGCGTAAACAGTGACGCTTTGGAATTGCGCTAAAAAATCACGATGCTTCCCGCCGTCACGACACCAAAGCCGCCCGCGACGACGACAGCGCCGGACGCGGTGGGAATGAACAAATTTCCGGACCCGTCGTTGAAACCCGCGGCAAGCGCGGCAGCACCGTTGGCATAACCGGATCCGATGAGCCAAATCTGATCGAACTCGGTCGTATTGTTGAAGTCCATGATCCAATCGAAGCCGTCCGTCGCCGCGTTGGACGCGAAGATATCGAGGCCTGCGCCGCCGTAGAGGAAGTCGTAGCCAACGCCACCCACCAGGTAGTCATTGCCGTTGCCACCGAAGACGACGTCGTCGCCCGCGCCTCCGAACACCGCGTCCGCGCCGTCCTCGCCGAGAACGTAATCGCGGTCGTCACCACCGTCGACGACGTCATCGCCGGCTCCACCAAACACGGCATCCTGGCCCGCATCTCCATAGACCCAGTCGCGGTCGGCGTCGCCGGAGGCAATGTCATCCCCTGCCCCCGCGAAGATCACGTCCGAGCCAGCACCGCCATAGGCCCACCCCGAGTCGTCGCCTTCGACGAGAAAGTCGTCACCGCCTTCTCCGAGCAGCACGTCCTGACCCGCCTCGCCATAGACGATGTCCCGGTCTTCGCCACCAGAGACGAAATCGTTCCCAGTGCCGCCCAGGAAGAGGTCGAGGCCGGCGCCACCATAGAGACCGTCGTTGCCGCTGCCGCCGAACAGGAGATCGTCACCGGCGGCGGCAATCAGGAAGTCGTTGCCCGAGCCGCCGCTCATAGTGTCGTTGCCGGCACCGCCGTCGAACATGAGGTCGTCACCGCCATTGCCATTCAACGTGTTGGCGCCGGCGTTCCCGGTGATCGTGTCGTTGGCGCCGGTTCCGTTCACGCCGTCGATATTGACGAGCGTCTCGCTGTTGCCGAAGCCATCCGTACCGGTGCCGGCGCCGAGATTGACGACAACTCCAGCCGCGCCGCCGTTGTTGGCATCGCCTGAATAATCGACCGTCTCGAAACCATTGGCGGCGCCGTTAAATGCATCGATGCCGCCGTAACCGCGAAACCACATCGTCGACGCGCCGCCGTTGAACACGTCTGCATGAGCGGTTCCGGCCAGCAACTCGATCCCGGTGAAGGTGACGTTGTTGCCCGCGCCGGTGACTGTGCCGGCGCCGCTGCCAGTAACGGCGAACGTCACGCCGTTCCCCAAATTATTGGTCCGGAAATCATTCATCGACAGTGCATCGCGGAAGCCGGCGGCGTTCGTTCCACCGGCTACGACGTCGACACCCAACGACGGATTGAACCATTCGTCGTAGGCGTTTCCATCTACGCCCGTCAGCGTATCGTTGTTCTGCGTACCATACACCTGCTCCCAGACTCCGCTGAGGGTGTCGGTTCCGTAGTAGACGCTGGTGACTTGGCCTGTCTGGAAGTTGACGTTGACGCCCGACGTTGCGCCGTCATCATTCAGGTAGTTGACGATATCGTAGCCACCGCTGCCGGCATTCACGGCATCGTTGCCACGCCCGGGTCTGAAATCGTCGTCCGTGGCCGAGCCGTTCAACGTGTCGGCAAAGTCGGTCGCTGCCACAACTTCGATGGAGACAAGCGTGTCGGTTCCTCCGAAGGCGTCGACGACCGTGCCTGCGCCACCGCCCGTCATATTCACGGTGATGCCGCCGGAACCTTCATTGCGGTAGTCGGCCCGATCATAGCCATTGCCGCCGTCGATGATGTCGTTGCCGGCGCCTCCGCGTATCGAATCGTTACCCCCGCCACCGAAGATCGTGTCGTTGCCGGCGTCACCGCCCAGGAAGTTCCCGAGATTGTCGCCGGTGATGCTGTCAGCGAATTGGGTGCCGAACACCTGCTCGATGCTGTTGAGCTGGTCCGTGCCGCCGAAACCGTCGGTCGCCGAATTGGTCGACAGATTGACGGTGACACCACTGAGGCCGCCGCGCGAAGCATCGCCGCGATAATCGACCTCGTCGAAACCACCCCCTCCGTTGAAGGTGTCGTTGCCGCCATAGCCGCGGAAATTGTCGTCGAAGGCGCTTCCGCCGAAGGTGTCGTTGTAGTTCGTGCCTCGAATGCGCTCGACATTCGTGAAGGTGTCGATGCCGCCGAGAGGATCGATCACGGTGCCGGCGTTGTCGCCGGTGTGCGTGACGGAAATGCCCACGTTCGCGGGAAAACCGGTGGCATTCAGATTAAAGAACGCGTTCGATGAATATTCGAGCGAGTTCGAACCCCGCGCCGCCGTCGATCGTATCGTTGCCGCCGCCAGGCGAGAAAAAGTCGTTGGTGGTGTCGCCGACGAAGGTATCATTGAAGGCCGTGCCGCTCACAGAGACGATGCCCACCAGACTATCGGTATTCCCAAATGTGTCCGTGGCGCTGTTCGCGGCCAGATTGACCGTTATGGGGTTGATGCCCGTCTCGAGCCCGTAGCTCACCGAGTAGTTCGACGCGGCGCTCGCGCCCACCGTGAAGCTATCGTTTCCTGCGCCGCCCACCATCACATCAAGTCCGCGGCCGAACGCGTCGATGGTGACGCTGCCGGGTGCGAACGTGTCATTTCCGGCACCACCGAACAGGATCTCCGACGCGGCACTGCCGTTGACCGTGTCGTTGCCAGAAAGCGCCGTGCCGACATCGGTGGCGATGCTGGACTGAAACGTGATCAGCGCGATGCTGACGCCGGTGATGGTCTCGAGAAGCGTCGTGCCGTCAGCAGCGAACCGGTTGACCGACGTGCTGACGGTCCCGCCTGTCGCGTTGTTCGAGCCATCGAGGACGAAGCCGGTTCCGCTCAACTCGGTGATCGTCAGATCGGAGTTCTGAAGGCGGATTGTTGTCGAGCTGGCCGAAATGACGTTCCAAGCCGCAACTGCGCTCCAAAATCCGGGATTGTCAGCAAAAAGAGTACCCGCGCGCGTATAAGTTCCCAAAGCAACCCCCAAAGTTAAAATCTCATTGATCAAGCACTCAGTCTGCGACTAACCGTATTTTACACAATTGAGGAACGCAATAGACCACGAGCACTTCTCTGCATGAAGTTGTTCAAAGCACTCAACTCAATCGACAATTTCGCACTCGATCCGCGTGCTCGGCGCCGCGGCAACCACCTCGCGACAAGCGCGGCCTTGTGATTGATGGCCGACGGCGCTAAACGTCCGCGTCGCTCAGCAACTCCGCCAGGATGACAGTGGGTATCAGTGGTGGAAGAAAGCGGCGAACGACGTGCCAGCACGCGTGGATGGGTGGCCGAGTGGTTTAAGGCACCGGTCTTGAAAACCGGCGTGGTCGCAAGGCCACCGGGGGTTCGAATCCCTCCCCATCCGCCACACTCGCCGAGTTTGTATTCGTGATCGTGGTTCGGTGACGGTCACCTCGGAAAGAGCGCAGAGCAGCACGAGCTCAGCTCAGCGCAGCAGGCCGTCCAGGATGAAATCCTTGTGCGGCTTCGGGGCCTCGCCCTCGGCTTTGCCTTGACCGGAATCGGCGCTCGCCGTGGACTTGGCCTCGGCTTTTCCGGGATTCTCGAGGGAGCCGCGCACGCCGCAACCGCCAAGCGCTGCAGCCAGAATGACGGCCAGCACCAAGTGTGCGCTTGTCGGTCTAGGCGTGCCTGCGCTCATGCTGTCCCCATCCGGGCCGCCATCTCATTGTCGTTGCCGACGCGCCCTACTGCCCGCCTCGGCTCGAGATCCTGTCCCAGCTCGATAGTCCTAGCCCTTGGCGGCGGCCTTTTCCAGCCGCCTGAGCCAGGTTCGCGCCATTTTGCGGACGTTCTGTGGCGCAGTTCCACCATAGCTCGATCGGCTGCGCACGGACGACTCGACCGAGAGCACCTTCAGGACATCGGCGGTGATGCGTGGCTCGATGGCCTGCATCACCTCGAGAGGAAGCTGCTCGAGTGTCTCGCCGCGGGTCTCGGCCAGGCGAACGATGGCACCCGTGGCGTGGTGCGCCTCCCGAAACGGCAGCTTCAGCGTCCGCACGAGCCAGTCGGCAATGTCGGTGGCCGTCGAATAGCCGGCTCCTGCGGCAGCTTGCATGACCTCGGGCTCGGGCTCGAGATCCTCAATCATGCCACCCATGGCGGCGACGGCGACACGGAAGCTGCGGAGCGCGTCGAAGGTTTGCTCCTTGTCCTCCTGCATGTCCTTGGAATAGGTGAGGGGAAGTCCCTTCATGACCATCAATAGGCCCTGGAAGGCACCGGCGATGCGGCCAACCTTGGCGCGGCAGAGCTCGGCGGCGTCCGGATTGCGCTTCTGCGGCATGATGGACGATCCGGTCGTCCAGCGATCCGAGAGCCGCACGAAACCGAACTGCGGCGTCATCCAGATGACGATCTCCTCGGCGAGACGGGACAGGTGCATCGCCGAGATCGCGCACGCCGAGATTGTTTCCAGCGCGAAATCACGGTCCGATACGCCATCCAGGGAATTGGCCGTCGGACGGTCGAAACCCAGGGCCTCGGCAGTCATGTAGCGGTCGATCGGGAAAGAGGTCCCCGCGAGCGCCGCCGAGCCGAGCGGGCACTCGTTGAGGCGCTTGCGTGCGTCGGCGAGGCGTCCTCGATCGCGGGCCAACATCTCGACGTAGGCGAGCAGATGATGCCCGAACGTGACGGGCTGGGCCGGCTGCAGGTGGGTGAAGCCGGGCATGACCACATCGGCGTGAGCCTCGGCCTTGCCCGCGAGAGCGAGTTGCAGACGCATCAAGCCGTCGTCGAGGCCGTCGATGGCATCGCGCACGAACATGCGAAAATCGAGCGCAACCTGGTCGTTCCGCGAGCGCGCGGTGTGAAGGCGGCCACCGGCCGGACCGATCAGCTCGGTCAGGCGGCTCTCGACGTTGAGGTGGATGTCCTCGAGCCGCTCCGAGAACTCGAACTTTCCCGCCTCGATCTCGGCCTTGACCTGATCGAGACCACGCACAATCTCGCGGGCATCGGCTTTGGTAATGATGCCTTGAGCCGCAAGCATCTCGGCGTGCGCCTTCGATCCCCTGATATCCTGCGGGGCCATGGCCTTGTCGAAGCCGATCGAGGCGTTTATCTCGATCATGAGCTCGGCAGGCGACAGCTCGAAGCGGCCGCCCCACATCTTGTTGGCGCGTTTCTCGGTCACAGGCTCGCCTCGTCGTTGCAAATATGAAGGAGGTTCGGCGTGAAGGCAGATCCCTCGTCCCGGCCGACAGGGCCGACACGCATCGCCGTCCTCGCCACCGTCGTCGCGGCGGCGGTCGCCGGCTTCGGCGCGGTATACGTCATTGCCGGCGGCGCTGACAACGGCGCGAAATCCCCGACACAGGTAGCGCAGGCTGTCGCGGCGAAACCCACTGCGCTGCCGTCGGGCCCCGGTCGGAACGCGCTTTCAGTCGGCCAGATGGCCGCCTTCGTCTTCAAGAAGGAGCCCGAGACACTTCCGGAGCTGCCGTTTCTCGACAAGGACGGTAAGTCGCGCCTGCTCAAGGAGTGGCAGGGCAAGGTGGTTCTCTTGAACCTCTGGGCCACATGGTGCGCGCCCTGCCGAAAGGAAATGCCGAGCCTGGATCGGCTGCAGGCGGAGCTCGGATCTGACAAGTTCGAGGTCGTCGCCGTTAGCGCGGACAAGACCGGAATCGCGGGAGCGAAGAAGTTCCTCGACCAGATCAAGGTGCAGAAGCTCGGCGTCTACGCCGACCCGACGGTGCGCATTCACTCGGGCCTCAAGGCGATCGGCATGCCCGCGACACTGCTGCTCGACGCGCAGGGCCGGGAGATCGGGCGGCTGGTCGGCCCGGCGGAATGGGACAGCGACGAGGCAAAGACGCTCATCAAGGCGGCGATCGCGGCCTCCGGCGGGTGACAGCAGCGCCGGTCGCGAGCGTGGGGGAAGTGGGCGCGGGGGAGAAGAGTTATGGCTGCGTGGGCAAGATGCATTTTCTTGGGGCTCTTCTGTCTTCTGCAGGGACTGGCTTTTGGTGCGCCCGGCTGCGCCGCCGGCAACCGCATCGCCTTGGTGATCGGCAATGCGTCCTATCAGGAGACCGCCCAGCTCAAGAATACACTGCATGATGCGGCCGACGTGTCGGCCGCCTTGAAGAGGCTGGGATTCGTCGTGCTCGAGGGGATCGACCTCGATAAGCGCGCGATGGAGCGGTTGATCCGCGAGTTCGACAAGAAGCTCACCGGCGCGGAGGTAGCCCTGTTCTTCTATGCCGGGCACGGACTGCAGGTTGCCGGCCAGAACTACCTCGTACCCACCGACGCACGCCTCGCAGCCGAGGGCGACGTCGATTTTGAAAGCATCCCGCTGCGCCTCGTGCTGAGCCGTATGGAGCGTGAGGCGCGGACCTCCCTGGTGCTTCTCGATGCCTGCCGCGACAATCCCCTGGCGCGGAATCTCGCGCGCACCATGGGGACGCGGTCGACTGGCGTCGGCCAGGGCCTCGCAGAGGTTCGGACCGGCGTCGGCACCCTCATCTCGTTCTCGACGCAACCGGGTAACGTCGCGCTGGATGGCGACAGCCGGAACTCGCCATATACGGGCGCTCTGCTGAAGCAGTTGGAGGTTCCCGGCCGCGATGTTCTGGGTGCGCTCGCCGCGGTGCGAGGCGAGGTGGTGCGAGCGACGGGCGGCAAGCAGGTGCCCTGGGAGCATACGTCCCTGCTGGGCCCCGTCGTATTGAAGGCTGGCACAAGCGGAGCTGCGGCGCCCACGCTGGCGACACCTGGTGGGGCCTCTTCCCTTTCGGCCGCAGAGCGGCATTGGGACGAGGTGCAGCAGTCGACGAGCATCAGAGAGCTCGAAGCCTTCGCCCGGCGCTATGCGGGCACATTCCATGCCGACCTCGCGCAGGCGCGGATCGAGGATCTGAAGGCGAAGGTCGCAGCCGCATCACCACCCGCAATCGCGGCGGTGCGCCCGCCCTCCCCTCGCGGCGGCGCTGAAAGCCATGCCCCGCCGCCGTCGCCCGGCGAGTGCGCCACGCGACGTGCGCCGGACGGCAATCTCTACTGCGTGAGCTCCATTCTGGCGCCTCAGCACGGCAACAGCTACGGCCCGGCCAACCTCTATGACGGGAACCCGGCCACGGCCTGGGTGCACGGCAGCCGGGGCCCCGGGATCGGGGCCACCATCACCGTCAGTTTCGAAAAGCGCCGATCCGTCAAAGGGATCTCGCTGATCAACGGGTATGCCAAGAACGCGGACATTTTCGCCAAGAACTCCCGCGTCCGCCGGATCGAGCTGGTTTTCTCAGGTGGCGAGACGCGCTCGTTGACGCTGCCCGACGACAGGCAGCGGCGCAGCATCCGGCTCGCGGCGAGCGTCGAGGCGGAATGGGTGCAGGTCCGCATCGCCGAGGTCTATCCAGGCTCGAAGTATGTCGACACGGCGATTTCCGAGCTGCAGATCGATTGATCCGAAATGACGCTCACCTTGCGATTGACGGTTGCTCTGGCTGGCGCCATCGCCGCCTTCGACCCGGCTGCGGCGCCGGCGGTCGCCCAGGGCAGCCAAGCTCTACCGGATGGTTTCGTGTATCTGGCGGACATCGCGCCAACGATCGTCCAGGATCTGCGCTACGCGACGGCCGAGAACTTCATGGGGCGGCGGGTCCCCGGATACAGCTCGGGCGACTGCGTGCTCAAGCGCACCGCGGCCGAGGCCCTGGGGCGGGCGCAATCGGATCTGGCCGGCCGGGGCCTCTCCCTGAAAGTCTACGACTGCTATCGGCCAACCCGCGCCACGGCCGCCTTCATGTCCTGGGCTAAGGCGTCCACGCAGGGCCCGCCAGCCACACGCCGCTACCATCCCCGTACACCACGCTCTCGGCTCGTCGGGGCGGGCTATATCTCGGGCACGTCCAGTCACTCGACAGGCATGGCCGTCGACTTGACACTCGTCGACATCGCCTCGGGGACCACTTCCCGCGTGCAGGACAGCGGTTGCGGGACGCGCCCCGACGGCTCCCTCGATATGGGCAGCGGTTTCGATTGTTTCGATGCGTCGAGCCACAGCGACGCGAGCGGCCTTTCCCAGACCCAGCGGGAGGCGCGCAAAGTCCTGGCGGACGTGATGCGCCGATATGGCTTTCGCGCCTATGCGCGCGAATGGTGGCACTTCACGTTCGCTGCCGAGCCCGCCGGGCAGGCTCGGGACTTCGTGGCGCCGCCACGAGGCCAGAAAGATATCGTTCGCTGAGGCGCTTCCGGTCCGCTGGGCAGGCGTTCAGGTCGCGGGCACCGCCACGCCACCTCGGCCGCTGCCGTACACCTCGCGGGCGCGGGCCTCGAAGGCCGTGACGCACCGGCGAAAGGCCTGGTCGAAGAGGCCGCCGACAAGCAGCTGGAGCATCATCGACTTCAGCTCGTACGACATGAAGAAGCGTACGTCCGTGGCACCGTCCGGAGCCTCGGTGAAGCGCCAGCGGTTTTCGAGGCGGCGGAAGGGACCGTCGATCAGCTCGACCAGCACGGTCATGGTGCGCCGTTCGAGCGTCACGCGACTGGTGATCGTCTCGCGAATGGCTTTGTAGCCGATGTCCATGGAGGCGACGAGCACCTCCTTATCCCCTTGGCGCTCCCGCGAGCGAACCCGCAGCGCTTCGCACAACGGAAAGAAGCGCGGGTACTGCTCGACGTCCGCCACGAGGTCGAACATCTCGGCAGGTGTGTACGGAATTCGGCGAGTCGTCTCGAAGCTGGGCATGGTTTGGATGTAACGCACTCGTCCCTGCCGTGCGAGAGCGTCATCCTGCCGCGATGGACAGCGAGTCACGGGACGTTCGGCGCGGCGTTACGATCTGCCGTGGGCCGTGCGCGCCGCCTTCAGGCGCGCGAAATCCGCGTCGGCGTGGTAGCTCGATCGGGTCAGCGGCGTGGCGGAGACGAGCAGAAAGCCCTTCGCCAGCGCGATCCGCTCGTAAGCCTTGAACTCGTCGGGCGTGACGAACGATTTCACCTCGGCGTGCTTGCGTGTCGGTTGCAGATACTGGCCGATGGTGAGGAAGTCGACGTTGGCCGAGCGCAGATCGTCCATCAACTGCAGCACCTCGTCGCGCGTCTCGCCGAGGCCGACCATGATGCCGGACTTGGTGAAGATGGTGGGGTCGAGCTCCTTGGCGCGCTGCAGAAGGCGAAGGGAGTGGAAGTAGCGGGCACCGGGCCGGATTCGCAGGTAGTGCGACGGAACCGTCTCGAGATTGTGATTGAAAACGTCCGGGCGCGCGGCAACGACCGTCTCGAGGGCGCCGTCCTTCCGGAGAAAATCCGGCGTCAGGACCTCGATCGTGGTTGCAGGCGTTCGGCTTCTGATGGCGCCGATCACCGCCGCGAAGTGGGCACCGCCACCGTCGGCAAGATCGTCACGGTCGACCGAGGTGATGACGACGTGGCCGAGGCCGAGCTTGGCGACGGCCTCCGCCACCCGGTGCGGCTCATCGGTATCAAGTGGCTTTGGCAGGCCCGTCGCCACATTGCAGAAGGCACAAGCGCGTGTGCACACCTCACCCATGATCATCATGGTGGCGTGACGCTTGGTCCAGCACTCCCCAATGTTGGGGCAGCCTGCCTCCTCGCAAACCGTGGTCAGACCGTGCTCGCGCACGATGCGCCGCGTCTCGCCGTACTCGGCGCTGGTCGGAGCACGCACCCGAATCCAGTCCGGTTTGCGCAAGATGGGCGTATCCGGGCGCTGGGCCTTTTCGGGATGGCGCGGCTTGGTTTCGACGACGGTGACCATGCCCTACATGTAGCGTGGACGCCGTGTGCCGCCAATGGGGCCCGCAACCGCAGCCCGAAGCGAGCCCACGCTTTATCGGCGTGGCTCGGCCACGATACTGCGCGCCACAAGTATGACGACGACGGCACCGATTACGGCGACCGCCAGCTGCTCCAGCAGCGGGTTGCCGATGCGCATCAGGTCGAGCTGGGCGTGACGCTGGATGAAGGCACCGACGTAGGCGCCGAGCACGCCGGGAACGAGGCTGCCGACCAAATCCCCCTGACGCCCGAGGAGGAGGTTGGCAATCCAGCCAGCGACGAGGCCCATCAGGCCCATCATGATCAAAGGTCCGTAATCCATCGTCTGCTCCAATGTCGGCGAGGCCGCTTCGCGACCGCTGGTGAACACTGGTCAAATAGGTGCAGGCGCGGACCTTGCTAGACGCCCTCCTGCCACGATCGCGTGAGATCGGCGTGATGCTGTCGTGTGGTCGCCCCTGCGAGCCGTGTCAGCCGCCAAGGATGCGGGCGACAATGATCACGGCAATGGCGCCGATGGCACCCTGTGCGACGGCATTCGCGAATGGATGGCCCAGGTTCACGCGCACCTTGGCCGCATCGAGCATCCATCCCCCGACCACGCCGCCGATCACGCCAGCGACGATGTAGCCGACGAGGCCCCAGCGCGGGCTGCCGACGACGAAGCTCGCAAGCCAACCGGCGACGGCGCCGATGACGAGCATGATCAAGAGTTGCTGCCTATCCATGCCGAGGCCCCCTTGCCGAGTTGAGACGTACATACGATCCGAAGGCGCTAGCACTCCAACGATTCGGGTTCCAGGCCGACGTGCCATTGCCTGTGCATGGGCTCACGACGTGGCGGCGTCAGGGATAGCCGATTGCGGCGGCCAGCTCGACGATTACCGGATAGAGCGACAACACCAGGAGGACGGCGAGCACGATATTGACCGCGCGCACCAGGTCAGGCTGACCCAGCAAGCGCCGGAATGCAGCGCCGAAAACCGCCCACGATGTACTCGATGCGAAGCCGATCACGGCGAAAACACCGGCGGCGAGTCCAGCGCTCGCGAGCCAGCTGCCCGAGATGGCGTAGCTCGTGCTCGCTCCGACCGCCATGATCCACCCCTTGGGGTTCACCCACTGGAAGGCGCAGGCTTCCAGGAACGACAAAGGGCGCGCGCCGGCCTCGCCATCCGGCACACCGCCGGAGGTCGCGATTCCCCAGGCCAGCCAGAGCAGATAGACGACCGCCGCCGTCTTCAGGATCGTGTAGACGAGCGGCGAGGCTGCGAGCAGCTGCCCGATGCCGAGCCCCACGGCCAGGACCATGAACGAAAACCCGAGCGTGACGCCCAGCACATGCGGCACCGTGCGACGCATGCCGAAATTGAGACCCGACGCCATCAGCATCGTGTTGTTCGGACCCGGCGTGAAACACGTCACGGCCGCGAAGGCGACAAGCCCGATGATCAAGTCGAGAGGCACGGCTGTTGCGTCAGCTCAGGCCGCTCATGCCTTGGGCTCCCCGGCTGATGGCGGCAATTCCGGTCCGTGAGACCTCGACCAGTCCCAGCTCCTTCATGATCGACAGGAATTGCTCGATCTCGGAGGACGGGCCCGTGATCTCGAAGACGAAGTGCTCGATCGAGGCGTCGATGACGCGCGCCTTGAAGATCTCAGCGAGACGCAGTGCCTCGATGCGCTTTTCGCCGCGCCCCGCTACCTTCACGAGCGCAAGCTCGCGCTCGAGCGGATCGGCCTCGACCGTCAGGTCGATGACGCGATGCACCGGCACCATGCGATCGAGCTGGTTCTTGATCTGCTCGAGCACCATCGGTGTGCCCCTGGTCACGATCGTGAAACGGGACAATTGCTTCTCGTGCTCGGTCTCGGAGACGGTCAGGCTCTCGATGTTGTAGCCGCGCCCGGAGAAGAGCCCGGCGATGCGAGACAGGACACCCGGCTCGTTATCGACCAGGATCGAGAGCGTGTGCCGGACGAGCTCCTGCTTGCTCTCCTCGATGAAGTAGGCGGAGCCGGTGCCTTTCTGCGACATGGGATCGTCCTCGTTGGTTCAGGCGCCGGCGCGGGGATGGCCGGTCGAGCTGGTGGGCTTGTGGAAGGTCTCGGCCGCGCTCCAGCCGTCCTCGTAGTGGGTGATGCTCCATGGCTCCGCGAGCGCCTCGCCGCGCCACTTCACGAAGGCGGGGTGAGCGAGGATGGCGTCGACGTAGGCCCGGGTCTGCGGTGCCAGGTCGAAACCATAGGTATCGAGGCGCGTGGCAAGGGGCGCGTACATGGCGTCGGCGGCCGAGAAGGCGCCGTAGAGGAAGTCGCCGCCCGCCCCGAAGCGCCGCCGGCAATCGGACACCATGCCCTGGAAGCGGCGCACGTTGTCCGCGACATCCGAGCCGAGATCGCGGGGATGGAACCGCTTGCCGAGGTTCATCGGGCAGGCGTTGCGCAGAGCCTGGAACCCGGCGTGCATCTCGGCCGCCGTGGCGCGGGCATGGGCGCGAGCCGCCGCGTCTGCAGGCCAGACGCCGGCCGTCGGATGCGTCTCGTGCAGATACTCGACGATGGCCAGGCTCTCCCAGACTTTGATGTCGCCATCGACGAGGCAGGGCATCTTGCCGGTCGGCGACACGTCGAGCATGCGCGCCTTGCTATCCGGGAAGTACATCGGGATGACTGTCTCGTCGAACGGGATGCCGAGGGCGGTCATGAGCAGCCATGGGCGAAGCGACCATGACGAGTAGAGCTTGTTGGCGATGTAGAGTTGCATCTCACTCTCCTCGAGTGCCATCGGCGCACATGAGATTGTCCTTACACGTCATTCTGGTTTAACGGGATAAAAACGCATGGCGATTACCCTTGCGCCGTGGTCAGGCGTAGAGGGGCATGAGTATGAAACGTTCGCGATATGTCGCCCTGTTCAGCATGGGTGCGAGCGCATTGGTGCTGGCGGCGTGCGAGGACCCCAACGAGATCGTCCCCGTCAAGGCCTACGCGTCCGTCGAGGAATGCGTCGCCGACGGCTTCGCGAAAGCTCAATGCAGCGCCTCGTTCGTTGCCGCCGAGAACGCCTACGAGGAGGCGTATCCAAAATACGAATCGAAAGTCGAGTGCGAGATCAACGCGGGGCCCGAGAAATGCGAGCTCGACCGGCCCAGCAGCCGCGACGGCAGCTGGCGACCCTCGATGCTGGGCTTCATGATGGGCGCCGCCATCGGCTCGCGCATGCAGCCGCAGCCGATCGTCGCGAATGCCGCGAGCCCAACGGGGCGCGCCACCGCGACCGGCGTTCCGCTCGCGGGCCGGGGTGCCAACGCTGCGGTTCCCCGCGCCGCCACGTCGACGCCGTCCGCGGCCCAGGTCGCCAAGGCCCACACGCAGACGCGTGGTGGGTTCGGCGGAACGGCGGCCAAGGTTGCAAGCTCGCCGTCCGCGTCGGGCGGCGCCAAGGTGTCCTCCGGAGGCTGAGGCAGCATGCAGCGTCGAGCGATCGAGCCGCGCCACGACTGGCAGGCGCTGGCCGAGGAGCATGGTTTCGGTTTCCACTCCCCCGGCAGCACAGTCTACTGGGACGAGAGCCACTGCTATGAGCTCTCCTTGTCCGAGGTCGAGGACGGCCTCGAGGCGCCCGCGGCCGAGCTCGAAGGCATGTGTCTCGATATCGTCGCCCGTGCCGTCGCCGACGAGTACATGCTCGAGCGATTGCGAATTCCGCGTGCTTACTGGGAGTACGTCGCTGCCAGTTGGCATAGCCGCGAGCGTCATCTCTACGGCCGCATGGACCTTGCCTTTGCGGGCAGCGGACCGGCCAAGCTCTATGAGTACAACGCCGACACCCCGACCTCGCTCTACGAAAGCGCCGTGTTCCAGTGGGTGTGGCTCGAGCAGATGCGCGAGCGCGGTCAATTGCCCGCGGACGCCGACCAGTTCAACTCTCTCCACGAGCGTCTCGTCGATGCGCTGGGCCGCATCGGCATCCGGGGAGCGCTGCACTTGGCTGCGACCGGCGCCAGCACCGAGGACATGGGCACCATTGCCTACATCGCCGACTGCGCGCGCCAGGCCGGTCTCACGGCTTTCACAATGGGCATCGAGGAGATCGGAGTCGACGCTCGCGGCCGCTTCACCGACAGCGAGGACCGCCTGATCAACTCGCTTTTCAAGCTTTATCCCTGGGAATGGCTGCTCGGCGAGACGTTCGCGGAGCACATCCCCGGCTCGGGCTGCCGCTTCATCGAGCCGGCATGGAAGTCCATTCTGTCGAACAAGGGTCTGATGCCGCTGCTCTGGGATGCCTATCCGGGCCATCCGAACCTGCTGCCGGCGTACTTCGACGGCGACCCGCGTGCCGCCGATCTCGAGGGGCGCTACGTCAGGAAGCCGATCTACTCGCGCGAGGGCGCCAACATCGAGGTCGTGCTGCCGGGCCGCGCAGGTCGTCGGCGCAAAACGACCTTGTCGTCGGGCCCTTACGGTGCGGAAGGCCATATCGTACAGGCGTGGCATCCGCTGCCCCGTTTCCAGGGGCGGCGCCCTGTGTGCGGCGTATGGCTCATCGCCGGCGAGCCGGCAGGGCTCGGCATCCGCGAAGGGGATGGCGACATCACCACGGATGCTGCGCGCTTCGTGCCGCATGTGATCCTGGATTGAGTGATTTGGAGCGCGGCGAGAGCAGCACTCCGGTGGGTCACGCCAACGACGCCGGCGCCTCCGGGCAGATTGCCGAGCCCGGAAGCGCCAGAACGTCAGACAAGCATCTTGCCTTCTTTGCTGATCGCCTTTCCGACGTCCTCGTCGGAGACGTTCTCGCCCATCAGCATCTCGTTGTGGGCCTTGCCGGACGGGATCATCGGGAAGCAGTTGGCGAGCTTGGTGACGCGGCAGTCGAACAGAACCGGCCGGTCGTCGACCTCGAGCATGGCCTTGATGGCATCGTCGAGATCGGCCGGGCTCTCGCACCGCATGCCGACGCCGCCGTAGGCCTCGGCGAGCTTGACGAAGTCAGGCAGGGCCTCGGTGTAGCTCTCGGAGTAGCGGTTTCCGTGCAGCAACTGCTGCCACTGGCGCACCATGCCCATGTACTGATTGTTGAGGATGACGATCTTGATCGGCAGCTTGTACTGCACCGCGGTCGACATCTCCTGGATGTTCATCAGGATCGAGGCATCGCCCGTGAAGCACACGACGGTCGATTTGGGGTGCGCGAGCTGCACACCGATCGCGGCAGGCAACCCATAGCCCATGGTGCCCAGGCCACCCGATGTCATCCAGCGGTTGGGCTCTTCCAGCTTGTAGAACTGAGCCGCCCACATCTGATGCTGGCCGACATCGGTGGTGACGTAGGTGTCGCGGTTCCTGGTCGCGTGGTAGACGCGCTCGATCGCCTCTTGAGGCATGATCTGATCGGGCGCCTTGCGGTATTTGAGCAAGTCGCGCTGGCGCCAGCCGTCGATCTCCTTCCACCAGGACTTCAGCGCCGCCTTGTCCGGCTGGCCAGCCTTGGTCTTCCACAGTCGCAGCATGTCCTCGAGCACGTAGGCGCAGTCGCCGACGACGGGGATCTGAACCTTGACGTTCTTGTTGATCGAGGACGGGTCGATATCGACATGGATCTTGGTGGAGTTGGGCGAGAAGGCGTCGACGCGACCGGTGATGCGGTCGTCGAAGCGGGCACCGATGTTGATCAGGGCGTCGCAACCGTGCATCGCCATGTTCGCCTCGTAGGTGCCATGCATGCCGAGCATGCCCAGCCACTGCTTGTCCGAGGCCGGATAGGCGCCGAGGCCCATGAGCGTCGACGTGATGGGGAAGCCGGTCAGCCGGACGAGCTCGCGAAGCAACTGGCTCGCCTTCGGCCCGGAGTTGATGACGCCGCCACCCGTATAGAACATCGGGCGCTTGGCCTTCGCCATCACCTCGACGGCAGCCTCCACGGCCGACTGTTCCGCCTTCATGCGCGGGCGATAGCTCTTGTGGGCGATCGACGCGGTCGACGGACCGACATAGGTGCCGGTCGCGAACTGCACGTCCTTGGGGATATCGACGACGACAGGCCCAGGCCGGCCGCTTTTTGCGATGTGAAAGGCCTCGTGCAGGATGCGGGCCAGGTCGTTGACGTTCTTCACCAGCCAGTTGTGCTTGGTGCAGGGTCGTGTGATGCCGACCGTGTCGCACTCCTGGAAGGCGTCGTTGCCGATCAGGTGCGTGGGGACCTGCCCGGTGAGAACGACGACGGGAATTGAATCCATGAGCGCATCGGCAAGGCCAGTCACGGCGTTGGTCGCGCCTGGCCCCGAAGTGACCAGAACCACGCCGACGCGCCCCGTGGCACGGGCATAGCCCTCGGCCGCGTGGACCGCTCCGCCTTCCTGGCGGACCAGGACGTGCCGAACCTTCTCCTGCTGGAAGATCTCGTCGTAGATGGGAAGCACGGCGCCGCCTGGATAGCCGAACACCAGATCCACGCCCTGATCGGCGAGGGCTTTGATCACGATCTCGGCGCCGGTCATGGTGCGTGCCATCTCGGAAACTCCATCTAGCTAGGCCATCGACCCGCCGAAGCAGGTTGCCGTGTGATAGGGAGCGGCAGAGACAACGTCAACTCGAACGTAATGAAACATCTTGTGAGCTTCTTGTTTTGCAAGTTAATGTCGTATTTTGTAATTTATGCGCACTTTTATGTTGTCAAACCCTCATCGGCGCGCTGCCAATCTGCCATGAACCGGCGCGCCCAAGTCTCCTGACGCTTGACGTACTGGCGTGTCGCCGCCTTGGCCTGCGCCACGGCTTCGTCCAGCGTGATCCGGCCGGCCAGATGGGCTGCGAGTGGCGCCAGACCCAGCGCCCGCAGTGCCGGGAGATCGGGCTCGAGGTCGAGTTGCATCAGCGCGCGCACCTCGTCGAGCGCCCCTGCCTCGATCATTTGATCGAACCGCTGGTCGCAGCGGCGATGCAGCTCGTCGCGAGAACGGGTCACGAGCCAGCAAGTCGCGGTCGTTCGGTCCACGAGAGGCGTGCCCGGAACCTGCTGCCAGTCCGCCAGCGAGCGACCGGTCGCATCGATGACCTCGAGCGCTCGCGTGATCCGCTGGACGTCGCCCGGCGGCAGGCGATGCGCCATCGCGGGGTCGCGCTTCCGCAGTAGCTCGTGGAGCATCTCGGGCGCCGACCGCTGCGCCGTCTCGCGCCATCGTGCCCTTATGCCAGCGGGGACCTCGGGCAGCGGTGAGAGGCCCTCGGTGAGGGCTTTGAAATAAAGCCCGGTGCCGCCGACGAGGATCGGCTTTCGCCCGACAGCAATCACCTCGGCTAGGACGGCCGCCACGTCCTCCAGCCACCGCGCGACCGAGTAGGGCACCCGCGCCGAGACATGACCGTAGAGCCGGTGAGGAGCCTGGGCCTCGTCCTCGCCGGTAGGCCGCGCCGAGAGGATCGGCAGCTCGGCGTAGACCTGCATGGAATCGGCGTTGATGACGACGCCGCCGTGTCGTTCTGCAAGCTCGAGCGCGAGCGCCGACTTTCCCGATGCGGTCGGGCCGGCAATCAGAATCGGTCCTGGGCGTTGTGCGCGCATGCAGCCAGACTTAAGCCCGCACGCTTCGCCTGACCAGCGACCGGCGTTCGCCACTCAGGATTTGAGCGCTGCCCGGATCAGACTGCCGACGATAGCGAGAGCGCCGACGCCGACGATCCAGAGCGCGACGAACCAGAGGACTCGGGACACCCACGACGACGGACCCGCGTCGTCTCTACGTCCGCCATTCCCGCCATGCTCGTCCGGCGTCAATGGTAGCCCCCGTCCGGATCGACCTTGCCCCGGAACACCCAGTAGGCGTAGGCCGTGTAGGCGAGAATGAGCGGAATGAGGACGGCGGCGCCGACGAGGAGGAAGACCAGGCTCTTGTCGGGGGCTGCGGCCTGCCAGATGGTGATCCCCGGCGGGACGATGTTGGGATAGAGGCTGATCCCGAGGCCGACGTAGCAGAGTAGGAACAGCAAGAGCGTGGCGACGAACGGCTCGCGGTCGTGTCGCGCGCGGATCGCGGCGAGCAACCGCCAGGCAGAGATTGCCGTCAGGATCGGAACCGGCGCCGCATAGAGGAGCGACGGCCACGAGAGCCATCGCGCCAGATACTGCCCTTCGAGAAATGGCGTCCAGGCGCTGACGATGGCGATTGCCGCAAGCATGGCCAGCGCCAGCTTCAGCGCAAGGTCGAAGGCGCGCTCCCGCAACTCCCCCTCGGTCTTGAGGATGAGCCAGCCCGCGCCGAGCAACGCATAGCCGATGACCAGAGCCAACCCGGTCATGACGCTGAAGGGGGTCAGCCAATCGAACCAGCCGCCCGCATAGCTGCGGTTCTCGACGGCGATGCCCTGCACCAGTGCGCCGAGCATGATGCCCTGGGAAAGCCCGGCGACCAGCGAGCCGCCGAAGAAGGCCACATCCCACACGCCCTTGTTGCGCTCGCTCTTGAAGCGAAACTCGAAAGCGACACCGCGCAGAATGAGGCCGAGCAACATGGCTATGACCGGCGCGTAGAGCGCGGTCAGGATTACGGCGTAGGCGAGCGGGAAGACGGCCAGCAATCCGCCGCCACCGAGGACCAGCCACGTCTCGTTGCCGTCCCATACGGGAGCGACCGAGTTCATGGCTGTGTCGCGTTCCCGCTCGCCGTCGATCCACGGGAAGAGAATGCCGATGCCGAGATCGAAACCGTCGAGCACGACGTAGGCGAACACCGCGAAGGCGATCAGCAGGGCCCAGACGAGGGCGAGATCGATCTCCATGCGTGGCTCCTCACGATTCGGACTGATCGACTGACCGTTGCGCCGGGCCCGGTGTGATCCCGGCCGCGCGCACCGGCTCCGTCTCGGAAAGCGGGCGGACCGGAGCGTCCGGCGACCTCGACATCAGGCGGAGAATGTAGAACGTGCCCGCCCCGAAGACGGTCACGTAGACCAGAATAAAGGCCGCGAGCGACGTGGCGACGGCCGGCGCGGCGATGGGCGATACGCTATCGGCCGTGCGAAGCAATCCATAGACCGTGTAAGGCTGGCGCCCCGCCTCGGTCGTGATCCAGCCGGCGAGCACGGCAACGAAGCCGGACGGCGCCATGATCACGCTCGCCCACTGCAGACCGCGGGCCTCGGAAAGATCGCTGGTCCAGCGGACCAGCAGGCTCCAAAGGCCCAGAGCCAGCATGGCGAAACCGATCCCGACCATGACCCGGAAGGTCCAGAACACGAGCGGTGCGTTCGGCCAGTCCTCCTTGGGAAACGCCTTCAGGCCCTTCACCTCGCCGTCGAGATCGTGGGTGAGAATCCAGCTACCGAGCTTCGGAAGCTCCACGGCGTAACGGGTCATCTCGGCCTGGTTGTCGGGCCATCCAAAGAGAATGAGCGGCGCGCCCTTCCTGGTCTCGTAGTGGCCCTCCATGGCCGCAATCTTCATCGGCTGATGCTCCAGCGTATTCAGGCCATGCAGGTCGCCGGCGACAATCTGCAGCGGCGTCACGATAACGGCCATCCACAGCGCCATCGACATCATCACGCGCGCGGGCTCGCTGCGGCGGTCTCGAAGGAGATGCCAGGCCCCGACCCCGCCGACCACGAACGCGGTGGTGAGATAGGCGGCGAGCACCATGTGCACGAGGCGATAGGGAAACGACGGGTTGAACACGATGGCCCACCAGTCGACGGGAACGAACTGACCGGCCTCGTTCATGGCGTGGCCAGTGGGCGTGTGCATCCAGCTGTTGACCGAAAGAATCCAGAAGGCTGAGAACAACGTCCCCAGCGCGACCATCAGGGTGGCCGTGAAATGCAGACCAGGTCCAACGCGCTTCAGACCGAACAGCATCACTCCGAGAAAGCCTGCCTCGAGAAAGAAGGCGGAGAGCACCTCGTAGCCCATCAACGGACCGAGGACGGGCCCCGTCTTGTCGGAAAATACGCTCCAGTTGGTGCCGAACTGGTAGCTCATGACCAGACCGGAGACGACACCCATACCGAAGGCGAGGGCGAAGATTTTGAGCCAATACTGGAACAGGCGCATGTAGACATCGCGACCCGTCGCCAGCCAGAGAGCCTCGAGCACGGCGAGATAGCTCGCGAGCCCGATCGAGAATGCGGGAAAGATGATGTGAGCCGACACGGTGAAGGCGAACTGGAAGCGGGCGAGGTCGAGAGCCGAGAAATCCATGTGGCAGAACCTCCGACCGGCTCAAGCCGGCGCTGGTTGGCAGTGCAGCTCCCCGTCCGCGCAACTCCCCCGCCAAGACCGCCGCTCAGTCAGCTCCGCGCCAGTGCCTCGATGGCGGCGCGATCCTTGATCTCGATGTGGCCGCGCCCCGATGCAATCCAGCCTCGCCGCTGCAATTCATGGAGCTGGCGGCTGACCACCTCGCGCGCGGTGCCGAGCTCGGCGGCGAGCTCCTGGTGTGTCAGGGACAATGTTGGGCTTGCCCCCGCGCGATCAAGAAGGCGCCCGGCGAGGCGGATATCGAGCCGCTGAAACGCGACCTCGTCAATCACGCGGCACAGGTCCGTGACGCGACGACTGAAGGCCGTGAACACGAACTTGCGAAAGGCGGTCGAGCGCGCCACCAGATCGTCGAACGTCTGGCGCGGGATGGCGACGGCACGAATGTCGGTCTCGGCCACGGCCTCGGCGATGTAGTCCTCGTAGCCCAGCAGGCAGGCGGTGGTCAGAGCGCAGCTTTGCCCCTCGGTCACACGAAAGAGCACGATCTCGCGACCGCTCTCAGAGACCTGATGCACCCTTACCGAGCCGTCGAGCAGCAACATGAAGCTAGACGGCGCCTGGCCGGGCCCAAAGATGCGCCGCCCCGCGGGCATCTGCACTACGCGGCCGGCGCGGAGCAGCTCTGCTTTCGCGTCATCATCGAGGGACGCCAGTCCCTCGAACCTGTCGATCCAGGACGTGCCGGCCATGCCAAACCTCCGTCCTGACGCGCGCGGTGCGGCGAGTTTCGCCTACTTCTTCTTACCCGTCGCGTCATACTGCTTCAGGAACGCCGTCAGATCCTTGATATCCTCGGGATCTTTGACACCGGCGAAGGCCATCTTGTTGCCGGGCATCGCGGCACGGGGATCCTTGATGTAATTAGCGAACGTCGCATCGTCCCACGTCACGCCCGAGGTCTTGTTCGCCTCGGAATAGTTGAAGCCTTCGATGGTGCCTGCCTTGCGCCCGAACAACCCGTTCAGGGAGGGCCCCACAGCGTTCTTGGCGTTCTCGCCGACTTGATGACAGGCGCGGCACTTCTTGAAGACCTCGGCGCCGTTCTCGACGTCCTGGGCTGCCACGGGCGTCAACACGGCCATGCCGAGCACTGAGACAAATCCGCAGAAAGCCAACTTAGTGCGCATCTCTACCTCCCTTTCACCGATCACGTCCTTTGAATTAGAAGCGCGATCATTCCCAAACAATGTGATTAATCGGCACGCGGCGAAAAGCCCAGCCGCCACAGCGCGGTACCTTCGATCAGGAACTTGAGGCCGGCCTGCGCGCCGAACAGCACCGAGGCGACGAAGATCGGAGCGCTGAGGGCAAGTGCGCTTGCTGCGGTCAAACCCTGTCCGACCGTGCAACCTTGCGCCAGCACGCCGCCAACGCCCATCAGTGCGGCACCCGCGAGGTGGCGACGCATCTCGCGGGGGTCGTCGAACGCCTCCCAGCGCAATTCCTTCCGCACCGCGGCAACAGCGAACGACGCGATCGCAGCTCCCAGGATCGCCGCCATGCCGAAACTTCCGTCGCGAAAGGGGACGGCCATGAACTGCAGCAGGGCACGGCCGGCCGGGGCGACGAACGACAGGCTTTCGACGCGCGTCGCCGACAGCTCGGCGACGGCGATGCTGGTTGCCAGCCAGCCGCCCGCCACGGCGAGGCCGACCAGAACGGCGCTGGCGACCAAGCGAGGCCGTTGCAGGACACGGCGATCGGCAAGGGCTGTTCCAGCAAGTGCGGCAAAGCCTGCAACAACCAAGATGCGTGCCACGTCACCGCCGACCAAGCCTGACAGCAGGCGCTCGATGGATGCTTGCCCGAGACCGGTCAGCTCGACGACGCCCACATCGAGCATCATGATGCGCAGCGGGGCGAGCAGTCCGGCCGTCACCGCAAAGGCGAGCACGCCGACGATCATCGCGCCGACGACGGCCCGAAGGTCACCACCGCCGGCTCGGACGACGAGACCGAAGCTGCAGGTTCCGACCAATGTCATGCCGATCCCGAACATGACACCGCCAACGATGACACCCAACACGTGCAGGCGCGGCGCCATCACGGCGCTCGTCGCGAGGTCGACGAAGCCGAGACCGACGAGGGCCATGGTCGCGAGGCCGGCTACCGCTATAGCAAGGCCCCACGCTTTCGCACCGCGATAGTCGTGACCGATCAGGGCGTCCTCAATAGCGCTCATCGAGCAGAGCCGCCCGAACCGCGCGGCACCACCCGCGAGAGCGCCGCAGACGAAACCACCGACGGTGCCAATATCGAGATCCAAGGCGTGTCTCCCGCCGCTGGCGTGCGTTTCGTTGCCTCAACCGTCGCGACAGAATTTCTCGTAGATCGCGTCTATGAAATGACGCGTCGCCTCGTCGGCGAGACTGTAATAAATGGCGCGCCCTTCCCGGCGGGTCTCGACGAGCCCCTCATGGCGCAAACGCGCGAGTTGCTGCGAGACGGTCGCCTGATTGAGCGCCAGCAAACCCTCGAGCTCCGTGACGGAACGCTCACGCTCGCTCAGAAGGCACAGGATCACGAGCCGGTTCTCATGTGCGAGCGCCTTCAGGAAGTCGCTCGCCTTACGGGCCTTGCGCATCAGGGATTGCAGCTCTTCCGAGACTTCCTGGCCGTTCGCCAGTGCGTTCTCGATCTCGCGCGCTATCGTCTCGCTCATGCTCCACCGTGCCTTCGATTCCCATGCGAGTGCCGGGCTGGCCATGTGATCGCGCCGACCGACGATGCCACGGCCTGCATCGTTCCGAGCCAGTGACCGGCATCACGCGGCTTCGGCAGAGCGGCGGCGGGCAACCGCGTGAAAAGCTCCCCGAGCATCCCCCAGAAGAAGTCGGCACCTGGGTAACCGGTGATCCTTCCGATCTCGGCGCCATCCTCGATCAGCACGAAGGTCGGGGTCACGGTGACAGCACGCGCCAATTGCAGTCCCGAACGGCGCGCGGTGGAGATGTGCAGGCGGCGCAAGGGCGCGCGTCTCCCCTCGTCCGAGCGCGGGTAGGCCTCGCCAACCTCTTTGTCCCAGCGCAGGCACCAGGGGCAGCCCGTGTCCACGAACATCACAAGCTCGGCCGCCGCCACCGGTCGCGCCGCGGCGGCGAGTAGGAGAAAGCCCAGCAGCACGCCGGCGAACCGGAACGCGGCTCCGGTGCGAGCCGCAGCACTGTCGAGTGCCCTAATCGCCGCCATGGGCCGCCGCTCCATCCGCCGCTACTTGTTCACCGGGCTTTCCGGGTCATACAGCAGCGCCACGAGATCCTTGATCTGCTGCTCGCTCAACACCTTGTTGTGCCCGAAGCGCGGCATCATCGAGCATGGCTGCACCACGTTCGAGTTGTAGATCTGAGCGTAGGTGCGCTTCGCCTCCTCGGCATCGTATTTGCGGATCTTGCCGTATTCGAGAAGGCTTGGACCCAGCGTTCCGAAGCTCAGCTCGGTTTTGGAAAGCTGGTGGCAAGCGTAGCAGTTGCCGCCGACCACAGTGTCCGGCTTGTCGTTGAAGCGAAGACCGAAACCGGACTGGGCAATCTTCTCGCCGGCCTTCCAGTCGCCCATTACCTTGCCGTCGGCCGGCATTACGACGTTGCCCTTCTCGCGAGCGAGCACCTTCTCGAACTCGGCCGTCGGCAAATTGTTGCGGAACTGCGAGCAGACCTTCTGGGTCTCGTCCAGGACGACGCGCTTGGCCCAGTCATCCTTGGCGTTGCGGAACATATCCGCATAGACCTTCTCGACCTTCGCGGCGTCGGCACGCTCCTGGCCAACTGCCAGCGTGGGCGCCGCGACGAGAAGGGTAACGACAATCGCTTTCTTGATGCTCATGGTAACCCCCTCACCGCTTGATCGACGGAACGTTGATCTCACCGCCTTCGGCCATCTTGTTCAGATAGACCGTGAGCGCGGTAACACCTTCGGAGGCGTAGCCCGGCGGCGGCATCCGCATCTGTCGATAGCAATCCCATATCCGGTGCTGGACGGTACGCACCTGGCTTTGCGAGACGCGGTAGGTTGGCCACGCGGCCTGGGTCATCTGGGCGTCTTTGCCAGGCTTATTGAGCTGCGGCAGACCCTGCAGGCGAATGCGCTTACCCGGCTCGCCATGGCACGTCGAGCATGCAAAATCGTGCGTGGCCGAGCGTCGGTAAAAGAGCTCCTCGCCCACCAGGAATGCCTCTTTCTCTTTGGGATGAGACAGCGCTTGCGACAATTTTTGACCGTTCGACTTGTTGGACACGTAAGCGACCAGATCCTCCATGTCGGAGATCGACTTGCGATTCGACGGGCTGAACTTGCGCTTTATGATGTCGGCGGTGTCGAGCCCCTGGATCTTCTCCATGCACCACAAGATGCGCTGCGACACGTCCATCACCTGATCGGCATCGGCGAAATAGCGCGGAAGCTTTGCGAATGCTCCTTCAACCTTGCCCGGGCCTTCGCCGAGATCGCACGTCTCGAGCGAGACGTTCTTGGTGCCGCGCGCGGTCTTCCAGAGCAGCTCGCCACGATCGACGTTGAGGTAGCCCGGATTGGAGAACGGATCCGAGATCATCTCGCGATAGCGCTCGATCTCCTTTTCCGACGCGTCCTGCTGAGCCATGGCCGGTACGGCAATGCCCAGGATCGCAACGGCCGTCGCGACGCCGGCAAGCACTTTGCCTATCAAGGTGTCCTCCCAAGATGACCACCCGCCGCGTCGTTCGACCGCGCGGCGTAGCTTCGATTGATAACGATCAATTCTTATCTGCGTGAAAGGCCCCATTGCAAGATAATATCAACATATGCTAATCCGACTATGTGTTAAAGCAGGCGTCGGCAAGAGCGCCGGGCTCGGCCCCATCGGAAGCCGACCGCAGAGGAGGAAGACGAATGACCTTCATCACCGGCGCGACACGCCGCGCATTCCTGGGCACGGCTGGCAGCGGCCTTGCCCTCATGGCGCTTGCGCCAGCCGTCGCCTGGGCCGACGCCAAGATGGTGACCGACGAGATCACCAAGCTTTTCGGCAACAAGCCGCTCAAGGAAGGCCGCATCAAGCTCGACCTGCCCACCATCGCCGAGAACGGTCTCGTGGTTCCGCTGTCCTTCGAGGTCGAGAGCCCGATGACCGAGGCCGACTATGTGAAGTCGGTGCACTTCTTCGCCGAAGGCAACCCGAACCCCCTCGTCGCCTCGTTCTCGTTTACGCCGATGGCACCGAAGGCCGCTGCGTCGATCCGTATCCGGCTGGCCAAGACGCAGAACATCGTCGCGGTTGCCGAGATGTCGAACGGTGACGTCTACACGGCCAAGAAAGAGGTGAAGGTGACGATCGGCGGATGCGGCGGCTGACGCCGATCTGCGACACCTCCCCCTTTTTATCGATCTCCGCGCCCAGGCGCGACGACAGAGGTTTCCGAAATGGCCCAGCCCACACCCCGCGTCCGCATGGCGACTACCGCCAAAGCCGGCGACGTCATCGAGGTCAAGACCCTCATCAGCCACGAGATGGAGAGCGGACAGCGCAAGGACTTCGTCCGGCAAGGTGATCCCCCGCAAAATCATCAAGCAGTTCGTGGCCACCTTCAACGGCAAGGAGATCTTCCGCGCCGATTGGCATCCGGCGATCTCGGCCAATCCCTACCAGTCCTTCTTCGTGCGCGTGCCCGAGACGGGGACGTTCGTCTTCCAGTGGATCGACGACGACGGCTCCATCTACAAATCCGAGCATAAGGTCACGGTCGGCTGAGGATTTTCGTCCTCGGTGCCGGTGCGCCGCGCGCGAGCCCACCTCGCATGCGGCGGACTACCGGTTGATACCGCCGGGCCAGCGATCGCACTCCCACCACGATCCGGTAGCGGCGCCCCGCTGCTCGCGATCGCGCGCCCGTCCGCGCACTTTTTCTCGTCCCGCGCACCTTGAGCTCAGAGGCTCGCTTCCATGATCTCGCGCCGTGATTTCCTGACTGCGACAGCAGCGGCCGCCATACTGACCGGCTCCGGTAGCGGGCGCCTCGCGCGGCTCGCCGCGCAACAAAGTCTGACAGAGAGCGCATTGCTGGCGTTCGAGCCCCTCGGGAACGTGACGCTCGTACACCTGACCGACATTCACGCGCAACTCGTTCCGATCCATTTTCGTGAGCCGTCGATCAACATCGGCGTCGGCTCGGCGAAGGGCCGCGTGCCGCATCTGACTGGTGCGGACTTTCGTAAGCAGTTCGGCATCGCCGATAAGTCGGCCGAGGCCTTTGCGCTCACTTACGATGATTTTGCCGCGCTCGCCGCCAACTATGGCCGCATGGGCGGCCTCGACCGGATCGCCACCATCGTCAAATCGATCCGTGCGGAACGGGGCCGCAACATGCTGCTGCTCGACGGGGGCGACACCTGGACGAACAGCTGGACCTCGCTGCAGACCAAGGGCCAGGACATGGTCGACGTCATGGCGGCGCTGAAGCCGGACGCCATGACCGGTCACTGGGAGTTCACGCTCGGCGACGCACGGGTCAAGGAACTGGCGGACAAGCTCGGCTTCCCGTTCCTGGCGCAGAACGTACGCGACAGCGAATTCGAGGACCGGGTCTTCCCGGCCCAGAAGATGTTCGAGCGCGGCGGCGTGAAGGTCGCGGTCATAGGACAGGCCTTCCCGTTCACGCCCATTGCCAATCCACGCTGGATGATGCCGAAGTGGACGTTCGGCATCCGCGAGGCCGATCTGCAGAAAGAGGTCGACGACGCGCGCGCAGCCGGCGCGGGGCTCGTGGTTCTGCTGTCTCACAATGGCTTCGACGTCGATGTGAAGGTAGCCGAGGTCGTCAAGGGTATCGACGTCATCCTCTCGGGACACACGCACGATGCGGTGCCGCAACCCACACTGGTCGGTAAGACGCTGATCGTGGCGACCGGATCGAACGGTAAATTCGTGTCGCGCCTCGATCTCGATGTGCGCGATGGTGGCCTCAAGGGCTATCGCTATCGCCTGATCCCGGTATTCGCCGACGCGATCAAGCCCGATGCGGAAACGTCGGCGATCATCGAGCGGCACCGCGCGCCGTTTGGCAAGGATCTCAGCCGCGTGCTCGGCAAGACCGATACGGTGCTCTACCGCCGCGGCAACTTCAACGGCACCTTCGACGACGTCATCTGCGACGCGATCCTGACACAGCGCGATGCCGAGATCGCTCTCTCGCCGGGCATTCGCTGGGGCACGAGCGTACTTCCCGGCCAGGACATCACGTTCGAGGACGTCACCAACGCGACGGCGATGACCTATCCCGCCTGCTACCGCATGACGATGACCGGCAAGCGGATGAAGGACGTGCTCGAGGACGTCGCCGACAACATCTTCAATCCCGATCCCTTCTACCAGCAGGGCGGCGACATGGTCCGCACTGGCGGGCTCGGCTACACGATCGACGTGTCGAAGCCGATCGGCCAGCGGATATCGGGAATGACGCTCCTCCGCTCGGGAAAAGCCCTAGAGGCCGAGAAGGATTACGTGGTCGCCGGTTGGGCCAGCATCAACCAGGACACGGAAGGCCCACCGATCTGGGATGTCGTCGCCAAGCACATCGAGGATGTGAAGGTGGTGGCGCCGCGCGAGACCGACGCCGTGAAGGTGCTAGGGACCTGACAGCTCAGCGCCTGCGGATAACGACAGGCGCGCAAGATCAACCGGGAGTGCGCTCCAATGACGAAAGAGACCGGGGACGGCACGACGCCCCACATGCCCGACACGAGCCGGCGCCGGTTCCTGACGGGCACGATTGCTGGCGGGATTGCCATTGCGGGCAGCGGGGGCGAGGCCTTCGCACAAGGCCGCAGGAAGAAGCCCGTCGGTCCGAACCCCGACAACCAGCCGCCAAACGTGCCGGACTGGTCGAAGACATTGGGCGACGGCGTCGCCGATCACCCTTACGGCAAGCCTTCCAAGTACGAGGCGCATGTCGTGCGCCGCGATGTGGAATGGCTCACGGCCTCGCGGCAGAGCTCGGTCAATTTCACGCCGCTGCACGAGCTCGACGGCATCATCACACCGAACGGCCTGTGCTTCGAGCGCCATCACGGCGGCGCCGCCGAGATCAGCCCGTTCGATCATCGTCTGATCGTGCACGGACTGGTCGACAAGCCGCTGATCTTCTCGATGGACGATATCAAGCGGTTTCCGCGCTACAACAAAGTGTACTTTCTCGAGTGTGCTGCGAACTCCGGCATGGAGTGGCGTGGCGCCCAGCTCAACGGCTGCCAGTTCACGCATGGGATGGTGCACAACGTGATGTACACCGGCGTGCGCCTCAAGGACGTGCTGGAGGAAGCCGGACTGAAGCCGAACGCCAAGTGGCTGCAGGTCGAAGGCGCGGACGCGGCCGGCATGAACCGCTCGCTGCCGGTCCAGAAGGCGCTCGACGACTGCCTGCTCGCCTTCAAGATGAATGGCGAGGCGCTGCGTACCGAGCAGGGCTATCCCCTCCGTCTCGTCGTGCCCGGCTGGGAAGGCAATCTCTGGGTCAAGTGGATCCGGCGCATCGAGGTCGGCGACATGCCCTGGCAGGCGCGCGAGGAGACCTCGAAGTACACGGATCTCATGGAAGACGGCCGCTCGCGCCGCTTCACCTTCGCCATGGACGCCAAGTCGGTCGTCACCAACCCGTCACCCCAGGCGCCGCTGAAGGTCAAGGGACGCAACATCATCACCGGCGTCGCGTGGTCGGGTCGCGGCAAGGTCACGCGTGTCGACGTCACCCTCGACGGTGGCCGCAATTGGCAGGAGGCGCGCATCGACGGCCCTGTCTTCGATCGCTCGCTCACACGGTTCTACGTCGACTTCGACTGGCAGGGCCAGGAGCTGATGGTCCAGTCCCGGGCCCATGACGAAACCGGCTACGTGCAACCGACCAAGGACGCGCTGCGCAAGGTGCGCGGCGTCAACAGCATCTATCACAACAACGGCATCCAGACGTGGCTGGTGCGCGCCAACGGGGAGACCGAGAATGTCGAGATTTCTTAGGCCTGCACTCGCCGCCGCGCTCGTCTTCCTGCCGTTGGCGAGCGCCGGTGCAACCAAGCTCGGTCTGGGCCGGGAGGCCAAGCCCGAGGAGATCAAGGCCTGGGACATCGACGTGCGTCCCGATGGGCAAGGTCTGCCGCCCGGCAAGGGCACCGTCGCTCAGGGCGAGCCCATCTATCAGGAGCAATGCGCGACCTGCCACGGCGAGTTCGGTGAGGGCAAGGACCGCTGGCCGGTGCTCGCGGGCGGTCACGGCAGCCTTACCCATGATCGCCCGGAGAAAACCGTCGGATCATTCTGGCCCGACGCCTCGACGGTGTTCGATTACGTCAAGCGCGCCATGCCGTTTGGCAATGCGCAGTCGCTCACCGACGATCAGGTTTATGCCGTTACGGCCTATATCCTGAACCTCAACGACATCATCAAGGACACGTCGTTCGAGCTCAACCAGTCGAACCTGGCGTCCATCAGGATGCCGAACAAGGGTGGTTTCTACGACGATGACCGCGAGGTGACGGAAAAGCACTTCTGGGGAGCCAAGGCGTGCATGAAAGATTGCAAGGCCGAGACCAAAGTGTTGAATCGGGCGCGTGTTCTCGACGTGACCCCGGATGCGAAAACCGGGCCCAGGGTGGATTGAGATGACGAAGCGCGGTGCCTGGGCCGGACTGACCGTGGCAATGGGGGCGGCACTGGCGGCCGTCGCTTTGTCAAGCTCGACAGGACGGGCTGCGGACCCCGCTTACGGCGAGTATCTCTCGTCCGAATGCGTCGCGTGCCATCGCCGCGACGGCCAAGACAAGGGCATCCCGTCGATCATCGGCTGGCCGCCGGAGCAGTTCGTGGCCGTACTGCAGTCGTACAAGACGAAGGATCGGGAGAACCAGGTAATGCAGGCGATCACGGGTCGCCTGACTGACGAGGACATGGCCGCGCTGGCCGCGTTCTATGGCGGTCTGAAGCCGGCCAAATAGAAACAACCGATTTGCCGCACTTGCGGACGTCTTTTTTCTCTCGCGACGGCAAGTCGGCAAAGCACACGACAAGACGGCGCCACGTCGTAGAAGCGGATAGCCTAATCGGAAGAGCACTTGGTTCCATGTGCTCTTTCGTCGAGACTGGCAGCGCAGCCAAGAGCTGATAATCAGAAAAAACAAGCGAAGTGCGGAGGAGGCGAGCATGAAGGCTGACAGACGGACTTTTCTCAAAGGTGCAGCCGCGACGACCGGTGTCGTCGCACTCGGGGCGCCGGCCGTGCTGGGGCAAGCGAAGCCCAAGGTCGTCGTGATCGGCGGCGGTCCGGGCGGGGCGACAGCGGCGAAGTACATCGCGCGCGACGCCAAAGGCGCCGTGGACGTCGTGCTGGTCGAGCCGCTGAAAGAGTTCGTCACCTGCTTCCACTCGAACCTCTATCTCGGCGGCTTCAAGACGTTCGAGGAGATCACCCACACCTACGACAAGCTGTCCGGCTACGGTGTGAAGCTCGCGCACCAGATGGCGAGCGCGATCGATCGCGACAAGAAGCTGGTTCGCCTCGCCGATGGCGTGACGCTCGCCTATGACAGGCTGGTGGTCTCGCCCGGAATCGACCTCAAGTACGACAGCGTGCCGGGCTGGGGAAAAGAGCACGAGGAGACGATGCCGCACGCCTGGAAGCCGGGCGCGCAGACAAAGCTGCTCAAAGCCAAGCTCGACGCCGTGCCGGATGGCGGTGTCATTGTGATGATCGCGCCTCCCAACCCCTATCGCTGCCCGCCGGGACCGTACGAGCGCGCCTCGATGATGGCGCACGTCCTGAAGACGGCCGGCAAGACCAAAGCAAAAGTCGTCATCATCGACCCGAAGTCGTCCTTCTCGAAGCAGGGCGTTTTCCAGGAGGGCTGGGAGAAGCATTTCCCCGGCATGATCGAATGGATGGGACCCGACATCCATTCCGGCTTGAAAGGTGTCGACCCGAAGACGAACACGGTCGAAACCGGCTTCGAGACGTATAGGAACTGCGCCCTCGTCAACGTCATCCCGAAGCAGTCGGCGGGCAAGATCGCCCTCGATGCGGGTCTCGCCAACGAGTTCGGGCTTCTGTCCGATCAAGCCCGAGTCGATGCAGTCGACGATCGATGCCAACATCTATGTGCTCGGCGACGCGTCGATCGCTGGTGCCATGCCCAAGTCGGCCTTCGCCGCGAACAGTCAGGCCAAGGTTGCCGCGCTGATGGTCCGGGGCGAGCTGACCAAGTCGCCGACGTTCCCCGCACGCTATGCCAACACGTGCTGGTCGCTGATCACGACCGACGACACGATCAAGGTCGGCGGCAGCTACGCGGCGAAGGACGGCAAGATCGCCTCGGTGGATTCGTTCGTGTCGAAGCCCGGTGAGACCGCGGCGCTACGCAAGGAGAACCAGGTCGAGAACATGGGCTGGTACTCGGGCATCACGACCGACATGTTCGGTTGAGAAGTGTGTTCGGCAAGCCGTAGACCGTTGGCCGTAGGAGACAATCTTGGCACGCTCGACGTCAATGGCTGCCGATACGACCATGCTCTCCCGCAGGACCTTACTTGCGGGAGCGACTTGGGTTGGCGCCAGCAGCCTGATCGGTGGCGATCGCGCGTACGCCGCGACAGCGGTCCACAAAGCCAAGCTCGGCACGGCGGAGATCACGATCCTTTCGGACGGTGTCTTCACGTTGCCGCGCTCGCTCGTCCTGCCCGACAAGTCCGAAGCCGACATCGCGTCGCTCTTCAAGGCGCACGGGGCAGCAATGGAGATGGTCGCCGAGACCAACGTCACCGTGGTCCGCCATGGCGCGGCTCTGGCCCTTATCGATACGGGCGCGGGCCCGGACTTCATGCCAACGCTCGGCAAGCTCGGCGACCGGCTGGATGAGATCGGGATCAAGGCGGACGACGTCACGCACGTCATCTTCACGCACGCCCACGCCGATCATTTCTGGGGGACAGTCGATCCCTTCGGCGAGGGCTCGCGCTGGCCCAAGGCCAAGCATGTCATGGCGCGGGTAGAGCGCGATTTCTGGCTGACGCCCGGGATAGAGGAAAAGGTGCCGGCTTTCCAGAAGAGCATGGCCGTCGGCATCCAGCGGCGGCTCAAAGAGCTGGGCGAGTTGATCACGGTCGCCGAGCCGGGCGCCGAGGTGGCCCCCGGGCTGGCGCTGGTCGCCAGTCCGGGACATACGCCGGGGCATGTCTCGGTGGCGGTGCGCGGCGGTAGCGAGGAGGTCGTGGTCCTCGGCGATGCGTTGACCCATGCCGCGGTCTCTTTCGGGGCGCCGGAATGGCGCTGGGGGGCCGATATCGATGGGGAGCTGGCCATCAAGACCCGCAAGGCGCTGCTCGACGATCTTGCGAGCCGAAAGGTCGGTGTGATCGGCTATCACCTGCCCTGGCCCGGGCTGGGACGCGTCGAGCGCCAGGGGGGAACCTACCGCTACGTCGCCGGCTGACAGGCGACTGCACGGTCGGGGCCTGCATCGGAGTGGGACTGGCAGATGACGAAGAAACCTTTCGCCGTGGCGCTGGCGATGTCGCTTTCTTTGGTCGCCGTGACCGTCGCGGCGCAAGTCCAGGGCGAAGGGTTGCCCAAAGCCAAGCAGACGAAACTCGGCAAGTATGTCACGGCGCACGACGCAGCCGCGCTTCTGCGCACGGATCGGGACAAGAGCCTGTTCCTCGATGTGCGCACGCGTGGCGAGGTGCAGTTCGTTGGTGTCCCAGCGGGCATCGACGCCCACGTTCCTTATGCCGACCTCAACGAGTTCGGCGACTGGGACGTGAAAGCGGGCCGCTACAAGATCGATCTCAACTCGAATTTCGGGATGCATGTCGGCGCCGCCGCAGCGCGGAAGGGCCTCGGCAAGGCTGACCGAGTCGTTTTGATCTGCCGCTCGGGCGATCGCTCGGCGCGCGCCGCGAACCTGCTGGCCGATCTCGGCTACACGAACGTGTACACGGTGATCGACGGCTTCGAGGGCGATCTGGCGAAGGACGGGCGACGGACAGTCAACGGGTGGAAGAACGCCGGCCTGCCCTGGAGCTACAAGCTCGACAAGGCACAGGCCTATCTTCCTGGGAAATAAGAAAAACCTGGAGGGACTGGGAGGCTGCACCTCCCAGTCGGGTTCGGGGCTGCCCCCGCTTCAAACGAAGCTCGCAATCGCCAACCGCTCTAAGCGGCCAGCGTGCACTTGCCGTTGTTGATGACGGTGACGTCACGCTCCTTCAAGCGGCAGCGGAAGGAGACCACGCTGCCATCGACCCACATGTCGGTCAGGATGGTCTCGCCGGGATAGACGGGCGAGGAGAACCGCACGTCGAAGCCGCGGATGCGCGTGTGATCATACTTCGCCACCTCGCGGAGAATGGTGCGGCAGGCGGTGCCGTAGGTGCACAGGCCATGCAGGATCGGCACCGGGAAGCCGACGCGCTTGGCAAGCTCCGGATCGGCGTGAAGCGGGTTTCGATCGCCGTTGAGGCGGTAGAGCAGCGCCTGGTCGAGGCGCGTCTCGGCGGCAGCTGTGAGGTCGGGCTTGCGATCCGGGATCGTGTGGGGCTCCAGGCCGGAGCCACTCGGGCCGCCGAAGCCGCCGTCGCCGCGCGCGAACGTGGTCGAAACGAGCGTGTAGAGCTTCTCGCCCGTCCGGGCGTCCTTGGCGACCATCTCGGTGTTGATGATGGCGCCCTTGCCGGCGCCCTTGTCGAAGGCCGATAGAACGCGGCTGTCGACGCTGATCTCGCCCTCGGGCTCGAGGGGTTTCGCGAGCATCAGGCGCTGCTCGCCGTGCACGACCTTGGTGTAGTCGTAGCCGCAATCCTTGAGCAGTGGCACGCGCTGTAGAACCGTCGCCATGGAGGCGATGGTTTTCAGCTTCTGCCTCTCGAAGGTGTAGGCGAGCTCGTTCTCGTCATATGGGTCGCGGCTCATGCCGACGCCGAGGGCATAGAGCATCGTTTCGCGGTCGGCGTAGCTGAAGCGGTCGCCGGTCCGCTTCAGGCTCATCAGGTGGTCGTAGTTCAAAGCCATGGGGGGCTCCGTCGCGTCCCGTCTCCGGGCACCCTGCACGCGTGCGGAGAGACGACAATGTTGAGGACCAGAGACGGGCTGGGAGCGTGTGACCGCCCCTCACCCCGACCCTCTCCCCGCTCCAGTGCAGAGAACGGGGAGAGGGGGAGGTCGGTCTCAATCCAAGTCCAGGCCGTCCATGCCGACGTTCTTCTTGACCTTGGACATCATCTCGCGGAACAGGCGGCCGGCCTCGCGCGGGTCCTCCACCTGTCCGACCTCGGCGCCTCGCCGCCAGCCTTCGAGAACGGCGATGCGGCTGAAGCCGGCCTGAAAGACGCGGCCGGTGATGTCGGAGGCTTCCTCGCTGGCGAGATAGACCACGGTCGGCGACACCCACTTGGGATCGCGCTCGGCCCGCTGCTCCGGGGTCAGCTCACGCAAACCCTCGGTCATGCGTGTCTGGGCGGACGGAGACAATGCATTCACGGTGACGCCAAAGCGCTTGAGCTCGCGCGCGGCGATGATCGAGAAAGCAGCAATACCGGCCTTCGCGGCGCCGTAGTTGGTCTGTCCGACGTTGCCGTAGAGACCCGAGGTCGAGCTGGTGTTGATCACGGCTGCCTTGACCGGACCGCCGATCTCTTTCGAGCGCTCGCGCCAGTAGGCAGCGGCATGACGGGTCGGCGCGAACGTCCCCTTGAGATGCACCTGAATCACCGCATCCCACTCGTCCTCGGTCATGTTGACGAGCATGCGGTCGCGGAGGATGCCGGCGTTGTTGATCAGGACATCGAGCTTGCCGAAGTGCTCGACCGTCTGATCGATCATGCTCTTGGCGCCGGTCCAGCTGGAGACGTCGTCGCCGTTGATGATGGCGTCGCCGCCCATCGCCTTGATCTCGGCCACCACCTTGCTGGCGGGCCCCTCATCGCGACCGGTACCGTCCACTTTGGCGCCGATGTCGTTGACGACGACCTTCGCACCCTCCTTGGCGAGCAACAGCGCATGCTGACGGCCAAGCCCGCCGCCTGCGCCCGTCACGATTGCCACTCGCCCTTCGCATAGGCGCGCCATGTCGCTCTCCTCCTCGTCTCGTTGGGATCAGGAGGTCAGTGTGCGCTGGCGAAACGGGAACCGCAACAGGCTGGAGAGCACAGGGTGGGGAACACAGCCTGCTCAGTTCGAGACGATGCGCGCCGTGCCCGTGCGGCCGTCCTCGCGACGCCAATGCACGAGCTTGCCGCGAATTCGCATCTGGTAGCAGTGCTTGCGCCCCTCCAGCCATGCCGACCATTGCTGGCAGACGGCTCCAGACGCGATCCACCACCGGCCGCGGTCCTGGCTGGGGCCCTGCATGAGGTGCGCCGGCATGCCCTTGGCCGTGCCCGTGAGTGCGCCGTTCGATTGGTAGACGATCGGAATTCCCCCGACGGGCGTATCGAGGACGATGGTGCGCCCAGCGACGGTGCGGCGCAGATCATCGCCCGAAAGGGCCGCCTCCTCGGACACGACCGAGCCAGCGGCGCCGGCCAACGCAACACAGGCCAACGCCCAACCGTATGAAATTCGCATTCCCCGCCTCTCCGCTTCCCCGGACTGTCATCAGTTCGTCTTGAAGCCGAAACGAGGCGCAGAAGGGCGGACCAAGTCCCATCATGGTAAATGCCGGTTGAACGCCCGTGCGGGACCGTCACTGCCCGGGGCGGGAGTTGTCCGTCCACAACGGCCAGACGACAGCCATCACGACGAAATAGAGGCTGGTCACGGCGAGGACGGCACTCGGGACCAGCCCACCCGGAAATCCGGTCGCCAGGACCCAGATCCCCGCCGCGATGCCAGCAGCGGCCATTGCCACGTTGAGCCAGAAATGCCGCGCGACCCGCATCGGATGTATCCAGTGCATCGGGACGAACGCCAGAGCCACCAGTACCAGCGAGATCGTGACGGCCAGCCAACCCGGCGCGCCCCACGCAAAGAGGCAGAAGGCTACGATGTTCCACACGGCGGGAAAGCCGACGAAGCAGTTGTCGTCGGCTTTACTGTCGGTGTCGGCGAAGTGGTAGAGCGAGCTGAGAAGAATCACGGCCGCCGTGGCGATACCGAGGCTTCCCGCCAGAAAGCCGGCATGAACCAGCGCGACGACAGGCACGAAGACATAGGTGACGTAGTCGATCACCAGATCGAGGCGTTCACCGGAGAATCGCGGAAGGTGGACCTCGATATCGACGGCGCGCGCCAGCGTGCCATCGACGGCATCGATGACGAGTGCGACGAAAAGCCAGGCAAAGACCAGCTCGTAGGCTCGATCCATGAGCGCAATGGTGGCGAGAAGGGCGCAAACACTGCCGAGCGCGGTGAAGAGGTGGACAGCGAAACCAGCCAACCTAAGCACGTTGCCCTCCCACCGGAGACGTCCCCCCAAAACAAAAGGAGCGCCGGAGCGCTCCCAAATTCTCTCTGGTCCGGAGATCCACGGCGGCCTCAGAAGCGGTGCTTCAGCGACCCGCGGATCTGCATGTCGTCGCTCGGCAAGGTCTGCCCTTGGCGCTCTGGGTCCTGCGCTTTGCCCTCGTTGACGCCATAGAGCAACTCGAGGCCAAAGTCGAACTTCGGCAGCACACCAAGCTTGCCAAGACCCGGAATGCGCACCTCAACCCCGGTCGCGGGCGCCACCGAGACACCCGTATCCTTCAGGTCGAGTTGCGGAACGCCAGGGACGACCTGCGCACCAGCAGCCGGCTGTTGCTCGTTCGCAACGCCGCCCTTGCTCTCCTGAAACGCCAGCGCGGCAGAGCTCAAGGCTCCCATCACACCGCAGACCAGCATCCATCTCAAGCGTTGCATGATCCTCAAATCCCGCGTCCTCAACGCCCTCACGCCGATATGCCAACTACATGACGCCACAGTCTGGCGAACTCAAGTCATGATCCACAGCAGTAAATGGACCCATAACGTTTGTCGCGAAGCTGTGATCTTTAGGCCATGGGGCTGAAAAGCCACAACCAATCTCACTCAAAGGAAAGGCCGCCACGGGGCGGCCTTTCCAACCTTGTGAGCCGTGCGGTCGACTTAGAAGTCGATGCGCGTGCCGATCAGGAACGTCGAGAACTCCGCATTCTCGCGGGTCGTCACGCCAGCGCGCGTGAAATTGCCGTCAAGCTCGAAGCTCTTGTAGGTCGCGAAGATCTGCATGGCAGCCGCGTCGACGTACTGGTTGATGCCGAGACCCCAATGGGTGACCTCGGTATCTGACCAGTCCGCAGCGCCAGCCAGGAAGCGAGCCTGCTCGAGGCCGCCCTCAGCACTGCGAGTACTCGGCGAAGAGTACCGTGTTGCCGATGCCGAAGAAGTTCTTCGCAACACCACCCGTCAGGTGCCAGTTAGTGATGTCCGGACCGGTGTAAGACACCGAGAGCGACGCTGTTCACGCCGTCGAGCTCACGATTACCATAGGCACCCGTGAGGAAGAGGCCCGTCGGCACGTGCAGGATAGAGGCCGAACCCTTGATCTCACTCACCGTGACATCGCAGTTCGTTGTGCAGCGAACCGTGTTGTCGAAGGTGGTGATGCCACCAACCGGCGCATTGAACTCCAAGTCTTCGAGGTAGCCGATGCCGAAGGCGACACGGACACCGTTGAACTCACCGGCGTAACGGAGAGCGACGTCCCAGAGGTTATCCTCGGCAACCGCGGCCTGCACCGTGAAGCCGGCCAGAGACGGCGTCTCGTAGAGGACGTGGTTGGTGCGGAACGTATCGAACGACGTGTGGCCGCGGATGGCGTTGGCCCAAGACCCCGGCAGGAAGACGCCGTTGTCATTCCGGACAGCGAAACCACCGATGTAGAGGCCGATGTCCATCGTGCCGGCCGCTGAGCGGTTGGCGAGGTCGATGAGCACCAAGTTGTCGGTCGCCGACGAGCCCTGGCCGATCTTCACCATGCCGAGGCGATTGTGCTTCAGGTAGACCGTCGAGTCACGGAGACAGCTGTTTGTGCACTCGCCGGCGTCGTCACCCTGGCCAGACCCGTTGGCAACCGCGCCATTGCCCTGGTTCGCACCAGAGATCGTGTGACGGTTGACGCCGAACTCGTAGGTGAAGCCGGCCGTCAGCTCGGGGCTGATCTTCGCGGAGCCGCGCAGGCGCCAACGCGAGAAGATGTTGCCACCGTCCGCGATATATGTGTCGGACTGGGTACCGTCATCCCACCACATCACCTGGTGGCCGACGAAGCCCGAGATCTGCACGGACACCTTGCGGTTGCCCTTGCGGACGGTCGTGGCCTCGAGCTCGGCGATGCGCTCCTCGAGATCGGCGCAGCAAGAGCCGCCGAGATCCGCCGCGTAAGCAGACGAGCCCATCAGGGCCGTGACCGCCGCCGCGATGGCGAACTTTGTGGTCGTTTTCATTCTTGGTCTCTCCAGTTCTTTCCTCGTGCAGGAAGCAGCACGCGCAGCCCGGCGCTGGCTTCCGTGTCCCTTCGAGGCCGCACGCACGCGCGTGAAGCGCACGCCGCCGCGGAGGGACGCGAATTGACGCGGAATCAACAGATACGAACGCTGGAGATACGAAGTGTGGGAGGGTCTCGCGTTTGGCGCCGGGCTATGCTTCCTGCGCTTCTGCGACCGGTTAGCGGTGCTTTCGCCTCGCCTACTCTGACCCGGTGATCGACTGGTTCGTCTTATGAACCGCCCACACGACTCGACTGGTGTGATCAGGCTTAGTGGACTCGATTGGGGTCGGCAAATACTGGTGTGTGCATGTCTGAAGGAAACGGGCCACTTGTTGCGCGAGAGCCACGAAGGGCTCGATGTTCCCTACATGTTCCGGTCATTCTTAACGAAAGGTAGCCCGTTTCGGGGGAAATCCGCATGCCTGACCGGGGTCATTTGGCCGCGAAGAGGCTCGGGACCGCAGCAAATCGTGCGAATCGTGGGTGCGCACAGCGCCTTACCTCCCTCCTGATCAGGCAATCCGAGGGAATCGGCCTTCGACCGGATACTCGGGGTCCGTGTAGCCGTGACTCGACGGATGTCCGGGCGGCACGAGACGGTCGACGAGCGCCTCGTCCTCAGCCGACCAGGGGTAGTCACGGGCGGTAAGATAGGCGGCCCATTGCTCGGCGGTGCGCGGGCCAGCGATAACCGATGTGACCGCGGCGTTGTTCAGCGTCCAGGCAACGGCGAGGTCGACGAGGCTGCGGCCTTTGCTTTCGGCGTGCTGCTTCAACTCCTGCGCGATAGCGAGCGATTCCGGGCGCCATTCGGTCTGCATCATGCGGCGGTCCTGACGTCCGGCGCGCGTATCGGGCGGGGCGTTGCTGCCGGGCTGGTATTTGCCGGAGAGAATACCGCGGGCCAGCGGGCTGTAGACCGCGACACCGATGTCGAAGGCGCGCGCCGCCGGGAACAACTCGACCTCTGGGCTCCGGCTCATGATGTTGTAGCAAGGCTGCAGAACGACAGGCAGCGGCGCATTGGCGTCCCGGCAGGCGGCAGCGATCATCGGAATATGCCAGGCCCGCACATTCGAGAGGCCCCAGTAGCGGATCTTGCCGGCGCTGATCAGGTCGCCGAAGGTCCGGGCGATCTCGACCCAGGGGACGGTCGGGTCGATCCGGTGAATGTAGGTGATATCGATCCAGTCGGTGCCGAGACGGGCCAACGAGGCATCGGTCGCCTGGATCATGTTGCGCCGCGAGAGGCCGCGATCGTTGGGGCCGGGCCCCATTGGCTGGGCGAGCTTCGTCGCCAGGACCCAGTGACTGCGCCGAGGCTGGATCGCGCGCCCCGTCACCTCCTCGGATCGGCCCTTCTCGTAGGTATTGGCGGTATCGATGAAATTGATGCCCTCATCGGCGGCGTGAGAGACGATGCGCTCGGCCTCATCCGCCGGGCACGGGCCGCCGAACATCATGGTTCCGAGGCAGATGCTCGAGACCTTGAGGCCGCTCGTTCCCAGGGGACGGTATGTCGGCTCGGGCATGGCGCTCTCCTTCGTCAGATGGACGGCTATGGTCGGATAATTGCCTATCAGGCGGGAGGCCGATTGACGAGGCCAGCCCCGTGTGCCTGAACTTCGGGCAGCCTGCCGGTATCATCGGCTGGAGATTTCGAGGCAGAGAGGCGCTCCGTGCAGAAGCGATTGGACGACGATATCCGGCCGCCGAGCCTGGCGCTGATCGTGGTCGCGCTTGCTCCGTTCGGTCTCGGGTACTTCTTCTCTTATCTCTACAGGGCCGTGAACGCGGTCGTCGCGCCAGATCTCGTGCGCGATGTCGGGGTGACCGCGTCTGAGCTGGGCCTGCTCACGTCGGCCTATCTGCTCGCCTTCGCCCTGTTCCAGCTTCCGCTCGGCATTCTGCTCGACCGCTTCGGCCCGCGGCGCGTCCAGTCGGCGCTGGTCGCGACCGGGGGCACGGGGGCGCTGTTGTTCGCTCTGGGGGACGACGTGATCACGCTGACGCTGGCGCGGGCGGTGATCGGGATCGGCTTCGCGGGCGGGTTGATGGCGAGCTTCAAGGCGGTGGTCATCTGGGTGCCCGAGCAGAGACGCGCTTTGGCGAATGCGTGCGTGATGTCGCTCGGCGCGGTGGGCGTCATCGTCGCCTCGGCCCCCACCGAATGGGCCGTGCGCGAGATCGGGTGGCGATCGGCGTTCCTTTGGCTCGGTCTGGCGACGCTGGTCGTGGCGGCGCTGATCCTCTTCGTGGTGCCGGAGCGCAAAGGTGCCGCGCCGGTCGCGACCTCGCTCAAGTCGCAGGTGACGGACGTCGGGCGCATCTACCGCGATCCTGTGTTCCTCGCCCTGATGCCGGTGCTCGCCATCCCGGCCGGCTCGCACATCGCGCTGCAGACGCTGTGGGCAGGGCCGTGGTTCCGGGACGTCGCCGGCTTCGATCGCATCGGGGTCGGCAATGCCCTGTTGGCGATGGGCATCGCATTTCTGGGCGGGGTGCTGCTGAGCGGCATTATTGCCGACCGGCTGACGCGGCGCGGCGTCAGCCTGCTCGACGTGAACATCGGCTTCCTGACGGTCTACCTCGTCTCGCTCAGCGCGCTGGTGCTGGAGCTGCCCGTGCCCCCCGTGCTGACGTGGGCCGTCTTCGCCATGACCGGGCATTCGGCCGTGCTCGCCTATCCCTGGCTGTCGAGCTACTTCGGAGCGGCACTCTCGGGACGCTGCAACACCGCCGTCAACTTGTTGATGTTCGGATTTGCCTTCTTCGTGCAGTACGCCGTCGGCTGGATCATCGATTTCTATCCGCAGACCGCTGGCGGCGGCTACGCGCCCGAAGGCTATCGGACGGCGTTTGGGATCGTGCTCGGGTTGCAGCTGCTCTCCGTGGTTTGGTTCGGCGTCAACCGCCGCCGCCTGCGCGACGCCGAGAATGCCCGGTTCCCAAAGAATGCAGTTGCCGCACCGGACTCGCGGTCATGGACCACGGGGCCAGCCACTTGATCTGCGGGGCCGGCCACCGCTTCCTCGCGGCGCCGTTCGCCAGCAACCATCGCTCCGTCCACAGTCATCATCGAGCGTCGTGTCGATCGTCGTTGCGGTGACGGTTGCGCGCTATACGGTGCTCGCCGGCCCGAGGGCCGGGGGGACGGACGATGCTGTGCAATGCCGCGGACGTGCGGACGGTGGCCTACTTTGCCGGGATAACGGCTCTGCTTGTCGCACAATGGATGCTTGCCGAGATCGAGCCGCTGCTCGTGCTCGCCAGCTGCGTCATGGCGATCTCGGTGCCGATCATGGCCCACAATCACAACCACGCGCCGATGTGGCGCTCGCGCTGGCTCAACCGGCTGACCGACTACTGGCTGACGCTGTTCTACGGCATGCCCGCGTTCGTGTGGGTGCCGACGCACAACATGAACCACCATCGCTATCTCAACGGCGCCCGCGACCGGAGCAGCACATGGCAGCTCGGCGAGCGCAACGATCTCGCCACGCTGATCACCTACCCTCTCGTCAGCGGCATTCGCCAGATGGTTCTGATCCGAGACTTCCTTGCCGAGCGCTGGGCATCGAAGCGCCGCCGGGCCTGGTTCTATATCTCGCAGATCGCGCTGCTGGTCGCCTACGTGGCGCTGGCGCTCGCCCTAGACTGGCAAAAGGCGTTGCTGACCATCGTGCTGCCGCAGCAAATCGCGCTCACGAGCGTCCTCGTGTTCAACTACCTGCAGCACGTTCACGCCGACGAGCGGTCAGAGCTCGACCACTCGCGCAACTTCACGGGCCGGCTGCTCAACGGTTTCCTGTTCAACAGCGGCTTCCACACGGTGCACCACTCGAATGCCGGACTTCACTGGAGCGAGACACCGGCCGCCCACGCCGCAATCGCCAGCGCCATGCACCCCTCGCTGATCCAGCCGAGCCTGCCACGCTTCCTGCTCCGGACCTATGTCCTTGGTTGCTTCGATGCGAAATGGCGCACGGAGCCTCTCGGGCGTGTCGAAAGCACCGGGCAGGGCGGTGTCGGCAGCGTCTCGGCATCTGACGGCGAGATGGCCTCAGCCCGCCGCTGAGCGTCAACCGAGATTGTAGAGCTTGGCCATCTCCGGATCGCGGCTGGCGACCAACCTCGCGAGATCGACGATGACCTTGGCCTGCTTCCAGGTTGCATCATCCTGAAACTTGCCATCGACGACCGCCGCTCCTGTCCCGTCGGGCATGGCAGCGATGATCCTGGCTGCAAATGTCACCTCGGCCGGATCGGGCGAAAACACGCGCTTGGCGATGTCGATCTGGGTCGGATGCAGCGACCAGGCTCCAAGACAGCCTTGCAGGAAGGAGTTGCGGAACTGCGCCTCGCAGGCGGCGAGATCCGAGAAATCGCCAAACGGCCCGTAGAACGGTTTCAGGCCGTACATCAGGCAGGCGTCGACCATTTTCTGGACGGTGTAGTGCCAGAGGTCCTGCTGGAACAGCATGCGTGGCGCCTGCGGATCAGCACCAGCATCAGCCAGGACGCCATAATCGGGATGGCCGCCGCCGACGCGGGTGGTCTTCATGCCGCGCGAAGCTGCGAGATCGGCCGGGCCGAGGCTCATGCCGTGCATGCGGGGGGAAGCCCCGGCAATCGCCTCGACGTTGCGGACGCCCTCCGCCGTCTCGAGGATGGCGTGAATGAGGATCGGCTTGCCGATTTCGTGCTTGGCCTCGAGTTGCGCAAGCAGCTGATCCAGGTAGTAGATGTCCCAAGGGCCCTCCACCTTGGGCAGCATCACCACGTCCAGCTTGTCGCCCGCAGCCGGCACCACTTCCAGGATGTCGTCGAGGCCCCACGGCGAGTTCAGGCAGTTGATACGGGTCCAGAGCCCGGTCTGGCCGAAATCGTTATCGCGCGCCATGGCGACGAAGCCCTTGCGGGCGTTCTCCTTCTGGTCGGCGGGAATGGCATCCTCGAGATTGCCGAGCACGACGTCGACCTGCCTGATCAAGTCGGGCACGCGGGCGCGGATCTTGTCGTTTTGCGGTGGCACGAAGTGGATCATGCGCTCGAGGCGTACGGGGAGCGCACGGTAGGGCTCGGGCGCGCCGGTCGCGAGGGGGGCGTAGAATTTTGCGGGCGTGCGGGACGGATTCATGAGGATTGGCCCAGTCAGCTGGTCGGATTGGCGCCTTCTATCGCGCTTTGCTGCACTGCGATACCCGTTCGCGAGGCACGGAACCGGCAACGTCCGCAGGGGTTCGAGAGAGATCACTCACCTCTCGACACGGAGCCCCGACGATGCGGTCAATGGTTGTCTCCCTCGCTATCTCTCTGCTCGCGTCGGCTTCGGCCTTCGCCCAGCAGCCGCCCTCCCGGACGACAGACGCCTCCCCGAAGGAGGTCACGGTCGAGATGAAGAACGCCGAGGGCCAATCGGTCGGCAACGTCGAGGTCGTGCAGCTCGCCAATGGAACGCTTTTCATCGCCGAGCTCGAGAACCTTCCGCCCGGTCCACATGGCTTCCACATCCACGAGACCGGAAGCTGCGAGGCTCCAGACTTCAAGTCCGCAGGAAGCCACCTCAATCCGTCGGGCGCCGAGCATGGGTTCGACACGGCCGGCGGACCGCACGCCGGTGATCTGCCCAACATTCACGTCGCTGATGACGGAACAGCGGTCGTGGAACTTTTCTCGACCCGGCTCTCATTGTCCGCGCAGCAGGTCGCTGGCACCGGAAGCGCCGCGACTGGCGCCGGCGCAGGCGTCGCCAGCGCAGACCAAGCGGCGAGGCGCACGCCACTGCTCGATAACGACGGGTCTGCCATCATGGTGCACGCCGAAGCCGACGATTACGCCGACATGGACAGCGCAGGCAGCCGGATCGCCTGCGGAGTCATCGGCGCACAGGCACAGTAACGACACCGAGGAGATCGCGATGCTGCGCCGGCTCGGTACTTCCGCCTTGTTGTTTGCGGCGCTGGAAGGAGCGTCCTTGCCTTCCGCGGATGCACGCACGCTCACGACACGAACCGGGCCTCTCGAGGCCGAGGTTTTAACCAGCGGCCTCGTCCACCCGTGGGGCATGGCCTCCCTCCCAGACGGTAGACTGCTCGTCACGGAACGTCCGGGCCGCTTGCGCATCCTGAAACCGAACGGCTCGCTTTCGGAGCCCCTCCCCGGCACACCCGATGTTTTCGCAGAGGGTCAGGGTGGACTCCTCGACGTGGCGCTCGATCCAAACTTCGCCGAGAACCGTCTGGTCTACCTGTCTTTCGCAGAGCCCGGTTCCGGTGGAGCTTCCACCGCTGTCGGGCGCGGTCGTCTCGCAGGCGCGGGACTCGAAGGGTTCGAGGTCGTCTTCCGGCAAGCGCCAAAGGTGTCGGGTCCCAACCACTTCGGCGGTCGCATCGTGTTCTCGCCCGAGGGACAGCTCTTCCTGGTACTCGGCGAGCGCTTCAAGTTTTCACCCGCCCAGGACCTCGGCAATCACCTCGGCGCGGTCATTCGCATAAACCCAGACGGAGCCGTCCCCCGCGATAACCCCTTCGTCGGGCGCGACGACGCCAAGCCCGAAATCTGGACCTATGGGCATCGGAACATCGAGGCCGCTGCCGTCAACCCGCGCACCGGGGCGCTTTGGGTCGGAGAGATGGGACCCCGGGGCGGCGACGAGTTGAACCTTCCCGAGAAGGGGCGCAACTACGGGTGGCCGCTCGTCAGCCGGGGCCAGCACTACAGTGGCGAGGCTATCCCGGATCCATCGACGCGGCCCGACCTCGCCGCCGCGATCCACCACTGGACACCGGTAATCTCCCCGTCGGGAATGATCTTCTATACCGGAAACGGCATTCCGGATTGGCAGGGCAACGCGCTGATCGGCAGCTTGTCGCGTCGTGCCCTGGTCCGCCTCGTCGTTGACGGCGACACGGTGAAAGACGAGGAATTGATCGACCTCGGTGCTCGCATCCGGGACGTGGAACAGGGATCGGACGGCGCCGTCTATCTGCTCACCGACGAGCGCGACGGGAAAGTCCTTCGGCTCCGCCAGCGATAGTCGGCGCAGCTCACCGCTTGTCAACCCAGCGGGTGTTCCACCACATCCATTGGTCCGGGTGCTCCCGGATCCATTCCTCGAAGACGGAAAAAATCGCGGCCATGAGGGCCGCGGTGTCCTCTTTCTTGTCTTTCGTGCGCGGGACAGGCAGCTCGCGTATGTCGTAGACGAAGCGGCTCGTCTCGCCGACCCGAAGGCAGCGCCCGAGCCAGACCCGGGCACCGAGATGGCGCGCGATTCCCGCCGGCGTGCTCGCGAACCGCGCGGTACGGCCGAGGAAAGGCACGGGCTCGCCGCGCCGGTCGAAATGGTCGATCACGAAACCGAGCGCACCACCAGAGCGAGCACGGTCGATCAACTGGCGGGCCGTGCGCTGACCGGTGCCGTCGCTGTCCTCGCGGTCGCCCTTGCCAAGCAAGCCGCCGGGGAAGAGGGCCGACCGCGATTGCTTGAGCCAAGCATCGATCAATGGGTTGTCGAGCGGCTTGTAGACCCCGGTCGGCGGGCGCCCAAACAGGCTGAACGGCCGGATGGCCAGCTCCCAGTTGCCCATGTGCAGCGTGCAACCGACGATGGGTCCGGGCTCGTCCGCGCGGCGCGCCCATTGCTCGCGGTCTCGAATCTCGATCCGCTCCGGATCATCCAAAAGCCGGTCGAGAACCAGCGTCTCGGCAAAAGTCCGCCCAACGTTGGCCCACATGGCGCGCGCGATCGCAGCGTGCTCTGCGGCGCTCTTGTCCGGGAAGGCGATGGCAAGGTTCGCTAGAGCCCGGCGGTTCTGGCGCAGGCGCGGCCCGGCCAGCCGCATCAAGCCTGCCCCAAGGCCAGCCACTTGCTCGACCGTCAGTTTCCGCGCGGCCGCAACTGCGATCCGCAGCGCCGCGTACTCCAGCCGGTGGCGCCAGGTCGGCGTCGCCGCCTGACCGTCACCGTCTACGACCATCGCCGGTTGGACCACATCCATTGCTCCGGTGCTTGGCGGATCCACGCCTCGAACTCCTTTTGCATGGCCGCGGTGATCCACTTGACGTCGTCGCCGGCGTTCGCCGTGCGCGGAACTTTCAACTCCTTGATCTCCACCTCGAAGCGGCTCTCGGTGCCAATCCGGAGGCAGCGGGCGAGCCAGATACGTGAACCGAGACGTCGCGCGATCATGGCCGGGATCATCACCGAGCGGGCATCGCGGCCGAAGAACGGGACCGGCAACCCGCCTTTGTCGTAAAGGTCGCAAACCAGACCGAGCCGTCCGCCGTGACGTACAAAGTCAGTAATCTGGCGGGCCGTGCGCTGCCCTTCCTCCCAGTTGCCATCGACCTTGCCTTTTCCGAGCAGGCCGCCGGGGTAGAGATCGCGGCGCTGATGTCGCAGGAACGCATCGACGTAGGGGTTCTTCACGGTGCGGTAAACCGCTGCCGGCTCCGCCCCTGCCGCGACCAGCGGCCAGATCGCGAGCTCCCAGTTGCCCATGTGCAGCGAGCAGCCGATCGCCGGGCCGAGCTTGTCCTTGTAGCGCCGGAACACCCGGTCGTTGGCGACCTTGATCCGGCCCGGCTCACGGATCAGCCGGTCGATCTGCATCGTCTCGGCCATGACGCGGCCGAGGTTTGCCCACATGGCACGTGCGATCGCGTCGCGCTCGGCGGGCGATTTCTCGGGGAACGCGATGGCGAGATTATCGAGTGCGCGCTGGTGGCGCCGCAGCCGGGGGGCGACGAAACCCCAGATCCGAGCCGAGACGCGCGCCGCCGTATCGACTGGCATCGCTCTCACGATCGCGACGAGCAACATGAGTGCCGCGTACTCTAGGCGGTGGCGAAGATCGACGATCACTGACATCATCGGCAAGCCAGCGCCCCCTGGACACGGCACGATTGCAGCCCGTCCAACCAGCGGAGGAGCCGGGACGGCCTTTCGAGCGTGCCATCGCAGCGACAGGGCGATGCGTCAAGGCAGCGGACCGACGCAGCCCAAGTTGCGCACAGGCGATGTGGCCCCCGGCGAGCATGTCCCCAGATCGACAAAGGACCGGCGGCCTCAGTCCTGCGGTGGCGCGTCGCGACGCCCGGCTGGTTGCATCAGCGTCGGCAACGTGCCCGCAGGCCCCATGCCTTCGCGCATAAAGAGGCGCCGCAGCGGTCCCACCACTTTCAACGCCGCCAAGCCTGCCCCTCGCGCCAGGTCGACGGGCAGCAGATCGGCGATCAGAGACCGGTTCAGGGCATCCGCGACAGCCGTGCGGCTCGCGATGTCGCCGCGCCGGCGGCGCTCGTAGTCCTCGAGCACGCCGGCGCTGCCCGGATCATCCCCCCGCGCGATGGTCTCGGCCACGAGATCCGCGAGCCAAGCGGCATCCCGCACGCCGAGGTTGAGGCCTTGCGCTCCGATCGGCGGCAGGCGATGGGCCGCCTCGCCGACCAGCGCCACGCGGCGGGCGCCGATCGAATGCGCCGTAACGCCGGACAGCGGGAAAGTGGCGCGGCGCCCGACCTCGGTGACGGTCCCGAGAGCGCTGCCGAGGCACGCCTCGATAGCGGCGGCAAAATCCGCATCATCGAGCGCCATCAGGCGGGCCGCCTCGGCGGGTTGCTCCACCCAGACCAGGCTCGACCAGTTGCCCGCGAGCGGTACCGTTGTGAAGGGTCCAGCCCGACGGTGTAGCTCGGTAGACACCCCTTGGTGAGGCCGGCGATGCGCGAAGCGGCTCGCAATGGCTACCTGAGGATAGCTCCAGGCTCGGGTCGCGATGCCCGCCGCTGCCCGGCACTGGGAATGCTCGCCGTCGGCACCCACGACCAGCGCGGCCTCGAGCACGGTCCCGTCTGTCAGGCACAGGGTCGCGCCATCGGACTCCAACTCGCACGTCTCGAGCATGGCCGGACGCCAGTCGATAAGGGGCTCCGCCGCCGCCACCTCCGCCAGTGCCGCCATCAAACTCGCGTTCTCGATGTTCATGCCGAACTCGGAAGCCCCGATCTCGGCGGCCTCGAACAGAACCTCCGGGGCACGCACGAGGCTGCCTGTGGCGTCGACCAGGCGAAGTCCGACGAGCGGGACCGGCACTGGCTTCAGCCGAGCGAGAGCCCCGACGTTTGCCAGAAAGTCGATGCTCGGGCCGAACAGTGCGGTCGAGCGGGTATCACGCGCCGCGATCTCGCGCGTGTAACGCGGGCCGACCAGCGTTATCGGGATCTGACGAGATGCGAGCGCCAACGCCGCCGACAGCCCCGCGAGGCCGGTACCGACAACGACGACGCCGTGTCGACGAGCGCCAGGAGCGATCTCGTGTGTCGCCGCCTCCTGGGACGGGTCGGGCGCGCGCGGACTCTCGGGCCGGACTGTCATGGTCTGGACGGTACTCCGTGTGTTTCAGCCAAGCCGTAGTGAGCCCTCACCGCGTTGCCGCAATTCTGCGCCATTTCGATCATCACCTCGACGTCGGGGAATTGGCTAGCCGGCAATTGGTCTCGATGCTCCTCGGTAAGCGAGGCGAATGCGAGCTTGCTGCTGATGCCCAATTCTCCGGCAATAGCGACGACATATGCTCGGGAGCGTGGAACGTGGCGCCAAAATCGGCAGTCGATCCCGACTTTGCGAATTGTTGCGTATTTGGCACATCATTAACTGCGGCAATGCCACACATGGCCACCAAGCAGCTGATAAGCCGCTCTTTCATAAGAGGGTTTTGCCAATTCAGTGGGCAACGGCCCACCCGGTTGCAGTGTGGCGGCAGCGGATGCGGCCCAACGGGCGCGGACGGCCACATTTCGCGGCTTTGGACATCCGTCAGGTCCGTGACCAGCGCCTTCCACGCTCAACCGCCCCTTCGAGAAATCGCTGCATTTCCAATGCTCGACTCGAATCGACGTGGCGATGCCGCAACACTAGGAGGGAGAACTGGTGATTTAGGTTCCTTTTTCCTTAACAGCGTGGGAGGCGCCCCGTAAGTCTATGCCACCGGACGAGGTCGATGGCCGTATCAGGCAATCGCAAGCAGAATGGCTGATCGGCCTTCGGCGGTGGGACCATCTAGTTGCGACCTAGCTTCAAGTACCAAGTGGCTTGGGGTAGCGTTAGTCAGGAGATGAAAGTATGATTGGGGGACTGCTCAAGTCGGCTAGCGCTGTGGCGATCTTCGCTGCCGCCGGCCTTTTCGCGAATGCTCAAGCCGCCGACCTCGGAGGTGACTGCTGCGCGGATCTCGAGGAGCGGGTTGCCGAGCTCGAAGCGACGACTGTCCGAAAGGGCAACCGTAAGGTCAGCCTGAAGATCTCGGGCTTCGTCGGGCATCAGGTCATGTGGTGGGACGACGGCTCACAGTCGGACACCTACATCGGCGACGGCGGCAACATCTTCTCGCGCTTCCGCTTCACCGGCTCGGCCAAGATCACGCCGCAGATGTCGGCTGGCTTCACCTACGAGTTCGGCATCAACAACAATGCCATCGGCTCGATGAACCAGGGCAATGGCGGCGACGATCTCGGCGGTGCTTCGGCTCCGTTGCTGCGCGACTCGACCGTTTGGCTGCGTCACACCCAGCTCGGCATGGTCAAAATCGGTCAAGGATCGACGGCGACCGACAACCTGATCCTGATCGACCTCGGTGGTAAGTCGGCCGCCTCGACGCCGGACAGCGCGCTCTACAATGGCGGCTTCATCCTGCGCGGCAACAACGGCGTCTTCGGGAACACGAACCTCAACTGGCAGTCGGCCATCCGCGGTCACGAGTCGTTCGACACCGGCCGTCGCAATCACGTCCTGTACGAGACGCCGACGCTCATCGGCTTCACGCTGCAGGCCGCCGTTGCCGAGGACAACTACTGGGACGTCGCCCTGCGCTATGCGGGTGAGTTCGGTGGCTTCCGCCTCGCAGCCGGCATCGGCTACCAGGAGGACACGGAGTTCAACGGTCCGTCGGGCGGCATCGCCAACGGCGACACCACCGTGCGCTGCCTGACGAACTGCGACGTCAAGTCGACCGACATCAAGGGATCGGCCTCGATCCTGCACGTTGCGACGGGCCTCTTCGTGTCCGGTGCAGCCGGTCAGCGTGAACTCGAGGGCAGCTTCGGCATCCCAGCAGCGGCTACCGCCTATGCCGGTCCGGACCTGACCTGGTGGTACCTCTCCGGCGGTATCTCGCAGAACTTCTTCGGGATCGGCCGGACGGTGCTGTTCGGCGAGTACTTGAACTCCGAGGGTGGTCTCGAGCAGTCCGCGTTCCTGTCCACGGCGAACAACAACTATCTGTTCAACGAGGTTCAGACGGGGACCAGCACGAGCGAAGTCAACATGTGGGGCATCGGCATCACGCAGCATGTCGATGCTGCCGCGATGGAGATCTTCGCCACCTACAAGAACTACTCGCTCGAGGCGACTGGGTTCACGGGCGCTGCTGCCTCGCTCAACAGCAACGCTGGCGGCGTGTCTGACTTCCAGACCGTCATCGTCGGCACCCGGATCAACTTCTGATCCGACGCCGTCGTCGAACCAACGACACGCGGCCAAGCCTTCGGGCTTGGCCGTTTCCTTATTCGGCGTCTCGGTCCAGGCGGAGCGCCGCACGACGCGCGCCCGCCCGCACGGAATGGCGGCCATGTGAGCGCCCGGCGGAGCTTTCAGAAAAGGCGCGCGCCATCAGGCACGGGCCGCTCGGGTCCGATCAGAACCACCTCACCGTCGGCATCGGGAAATCCGAGGGTCAGCACCTCGGACATGAACTTGCCAATCTGGCGCGGCGGAAAATTCACGACGGCAGCCACCTGGCGTCCGATCAACGTTTCGGGGTTGTAGTGGCGGGTGATCTGTGCCGAACTCTTCTTGATCCCGAGCGCCGGGCCGAAATCGATACGCAGCTTGAATGCCGGCTTTCGCGCCTCGGGGAACGGCTCGGCGGCTATGATTGTCCCGACGCGGATATCGACCGCGAGAAACTGGTCGAACGTGATGGGCGCCGCCCGTTCACCCTCATGTGCCATGGATCGCCTCCGTTATTCGCCGCTCATTGCTCCAAGCGGCGGGAGCCGACCTATAGCTTACGGTCCGTGTGGCGTCGCGTCCGGCGGATGTCCGCCCTCGTCATCACGGCGCGGGGCTGAGCGGGTACGGTCCATGCTCGACCGCATTGTCTCGGCAGCTCCGAACAGGGCGCTCGCCATGCGCTGCGCCCCCTTCAGCACGTCCTCGGCGCGTTGCATCGCCCTTTCTCCCCGGCGCAGCCGGCGATCGAGCGCCGCCATGGTCCGCGCAAGCCCTGGGTCGTCATCGTCGAGCCAGATGCGAAAGACGGCAGCGTAAACGCTCGTCAGCCCGGCCGTCCTGGCGGCACCTTCGAGGCCGCCCGAGCCGATACCAGCGGCCTCGAGCATCCATCTGTTCGACGCCAGCACCGCCGTGATCTGGCCCGGGTCCGGAAGCCCGCTCCGGGTGATCGAGCGGATCGCCGGCTTCCAGGGCTCGAGCACGTCGAAGCGGCTCATGACCACCTCGAAGAGGGCATCGCGGGCGGCCTGGCCTTCGTCGCGGCGCGGCGCGCGCGCCAGCACCTCGTCGTCGACCAGATCCACGAAAGCCGACAGAATGTCCGCCTTCGATGCGAACTGCGCCTTCAGACCTACGAGGGACGCACCTGCGCGGGTCGCGATCTCGGCGAGCGTCACCTCTTCCCACGGGCGCTCGGCCGCGAGCGCCAGTGCGGCCGAGATGTATCGGCCCTTTTCGTTGGTCAGATCGAGCATCGTCCGCCTTCCTTTGCCCCGTGCAACATAGGGTGGCGACGTCGAGTGCGAAAGGGGCTGGGGGATGTCCCGCGCCCGCACGTGGTCGAGCCGGGCTGGCAGCGCATCATATGGGCATTGTTACGGATTGCCGTGCTGGAGGGTTGCGCCGACGATGCTCGAGGGGGATAAACGGCGTATTGGCTAATCTATCCGAGTCCGGAGCAGTGACGCTCTGCTTGGCGACCGGGACGCAAGGGCCGGATGACATCCAACGCTTCTCGCTCTGACAGCCAGTCCCCGGGGCGCGCCCGGCAACGGGTGCTTCTCCTGGCGCAGCTTCCGCCTCCCGTCCACGGCGTCACCATGACGACGAGCCGCGTCCAGCGCTGGCTCGAGACCGAGGGCAGCTTTGCGGTCGGCCAGACGTGGAGCGGCAGCGCCGCTCGGCTGACCGATATCGACAGCCGAACTTTGGGCAAGCTCTGGAGCTTCGTGGCGCTCAATTTGCGTCTCGCCGGCTGGCTGTTGACTGGACGGCGCTTCGATATCGCCTACGTCACCCTTGCGCCCTGGACGCACGCGGCTCTGCGCGATGCCCTCGCCGCGTGGTGGGGCCGGCGTCTCGCGCGGCGCACACTCGTTCATCTGCATGGAGAGGGCCTTTCCGAGGCGATCGGAGGTCGCGGCTTCAAGGCCCGGCTGATGCGCGCATTGCTGCGCGGCACCGAGTTGATCGCGATCACGGGACGGGCGAAGGCCGACGCCGCGAGCTCGGGTCTTTTTGCGCGCGTGCTTCGCCTGCCCAATGCCGCTCCCGATCCGGGCTCGCCGGCGTTGGACAAGGCCGTCGACGCTGTGGAGGCGCAACCGCTGCGGATCGGCTTTCTCGGCAACCTCGATCCGCGCAAGGGCGTGCTGGACCTGCTGCCGGCGCTGCAGCGTCTGGTCGCGGCGGGCTGGCCGTTCGAAGCGACCATCGCGGGCGGATCGACGCCTTATCTCTCGGTCGAGGGCCTCCGCGCCCGCCTTTCGGAGCAGGGCCTCGACGGTTACGTCCGAGCGGTCGGCGCGGTCCACGGTGCGGCCAAGGACGAGCTTTTGCGCAACCTCGACATCTTCCTCTATCCCAGCAAGCACGATCACGCACCGTTGGTGGTGATCGAGGCTCTGTCGCACGGGGTCGTTCCGATCGTGGTCGATACCGGCGGTGCCGCCGAGATCGTCGGCGCCGACCTCGAGCAGAATGTCGTTCCGGCTGGGCTGACGGGAGACGATCTCACGGCGGAGCTCGTTCGGCGCATTGCACCCTACCGTGATGGGACGCGTCTCGCCGCCGATCGCCGGCTCGCCAGGGCGCGGTTCCTTGCCGCTTACACCGAGGCCCGGTTCGACGCTGGGCTCGACAGAATCTTCCATGACTGGAAATCGCCCAGCGCCGTCGAATTGCGCGGCGCTGCGAGCATCGAGCCGCAACGAGTTCGCAGCGCCATGCCTTCGCAGCTTAAGGCGCCGTTCACCTCGCTCGTTCGCACCGCCCATGCGCGCTTCGCCCGGCGCCCGCTGCCAGACCGGATCGGCGTCTATTTCCACGGCCTTGGCGCCAGCGAGCGGCATAGCCTCGCCGAGTGTGTCGCGACGGTCCGCAGCCTCGGCTACCGCATTCTGCCGGTGGGCGATTATCTGGCCGCCCCGCGTGGTGAGAAGGTCTGTAGCCTGTCTTTCGACGACTGCTATGCGAGCTGGCACGAAGCCCTCGGCCTGCTCGACGAGCTCGACGTCAAGGCGACTTTCTACGTCAACTCGTTACCGTTCCGGGATACGTGCGCGCCGAGCGAGATCGCGGCCTATTTCGGGCGCATCGGAATCCAAAGCGGGGATGCGACGCTCTCGCGCGCCGAGTTGCGCGACCTGGCCGACGCAGGCCATGAGATCGGCTGTCATTCCCACTCGCACTACATGCTGTCGAGCTTGCCGGAGGCAGCCTGGGATCGCGAGATCCGGGCCTCGCGTGTGACCCTCGAGGACATCATCGGCCGCGAGGTGCGCCACTTCTCCTGGCCTTACGGCATGCCCCGCCATATCACCGACGCGCAAAAGGACTATTGCCTTTCGGCTGGGTTCACCAGCATCGCGGCAGCGACGCCCGGCATGCTGCACCGAGACGCCGACGACCCTCGCCAACTGGCCCGGTCGGAGTGGCGCACCGGCCGCTCACCGGCCGACAACCTCATCGACATGGCGATCGACGGGCGCCATTTCACGCGCATCACAGGGCGCAGCGTGGTCGGCTGACGGAGACGTTTCTGCCCCTTGGATCAGCGGACGCGCATGTAGACGACGCCGTTGTGGACGAACGTGTGGCGGCCGCGATAGGGGCTGTTCGGCGGCAGGTAGACGAGCCCGTCCGCATGACGCTTGAGCTGCTGGCGCGACGCACCCGGCTGCACCCAGCCGTAGCCCTGTTGTCTCGGCTGCCGACGTGGATCCGCCGACCGTCTCGGTTGCGTCGAAGCCGCCCGCGGGGTAACGGGCGCCGGCCGTTTCGCAACGCGCGATGGCGGCGGCGTGCCGATCACCTCGATCCGGGTCCGGGCATAGCCGTGCTTATGCACCAATGCGTAGAAGCGCGCCGCGTTGGCCGGAGCCAGTCGGACGCATCCATGAGAGGCCGGCTGGCCCAGCGCCCCGATGCTCTGTGTACCGTGCACCGCGACACCGCCCGTGAAGAAGACGGCGTGCGGCATCGGAGCGTTGTCGTATTTCCGCGAGTACCACATCTTCGAGGCCCACTGGGGCCGGAACACGCCGCGCGGCGTCGGATAGCCTTCGCGGCCCGACGAGATCGCCCAGGATTCCTGCGGACGCCCATCGTAGCTGAGCTGGAGGCGCTGGCGCGAGAGATCGATCATGACCTGAAGCGTCGGCCGAGCGGGCTTCCGGACCACTGGCGCCGGTCGCGACTTGGCCGGCGGCTCGGTAGCTGGCGCTTTTGCTGCGGCGGCCGCCTCAGTCAGCGAAGGCTGAGGCTCGAGCTTCGGCTCCACGACGGTCGCGATCAGGGATGGCGACACGGCTTGGCTCGCAGAAGGCGACGCGACGGGGGATGGCGCGGGTTTCTCCTCGGCCACGGCCGCCGACAACGACACGAGGCCGGCCGCAACGGCCGACAGCAGGGGGCTCGCCCGCATCACATACTCCTACGCAGTACAACAGCGACACACGCTGTTGTTGTACCCGAGGAGTTCTGCCGTCCGGTTAACCTGCCTTGATCCGAGCGAAGGCAGCAAGGGCTTGCCGACGGGCCTCGCCGTGATCGACGATCGGATGTGGATAGGTCTTCCCGAGTACGACGCCGGCGGCCTCGAGCACGGAAGCGGGAGAACTGGACGGCGCGTGCACGTGCGGCGCGGGCAGACAGGCAAGCTCGGGCACATAGCGACGGACATACGTCCCGTCCGGATCGAATGTCGTGCCCTGCTTGACCGGATTGAAGATCCGGAAATAAGGCGCTGCATCGGCGCCGCAACCGGCGACCCATTGCCAGCTCGCGGCGTTGTTAGCGAGGTCGGCGTCGACGAGCGTATCCCAGAACCATGCCTCGCCGTCCTGCCAGGGCACGAGCAGATCCTTCACCAGGAACGAGGCCACGATCATGCGAACCCGGTTGTGCATGTACCCGGTCTGCCAGAGCTCGCGCATGCCGGCATCGACGATCGGGTAGCCGGTCTCACCTCGCTGCCATGCGGCGAGCGCCGCTTTGTCCGCCTTCCAGGGGAAAGCCTTGAACTCCGGCCGGAACGGGGTTTCTGGAAGATCGGGGTTGGTGTGCAGCAGATGATACGAGAACTCGCGCCAGAGCAGCTCCCGCCGGAACTTCGCGCTCCCCTCTGCCTGGCTCGCAGGGCCTGAATCCCTTCCCAGAGTCGCATGCCAGCAGGTTGCCGGGCTGATCTCGCCGAAATGCAGGTGCGGGGAAAGCCGCGACGTGCCTTCGATGTCGGGACGGTCGCGCAGGTCCTTGTAGCGATTGATCGGCCCGGCAAGAAACGTCTCGAGCCGCACCGACGCGCCTGCTTCGCCAGGCGTCCAGGTGGCACGTAGTCCACCGGCCCAATCCGGGCTCGTCTGCAGCAGGCCCAGCGACCCGATCTGCACGCTTTCCGGCCAGGTCTTGGGCGCGGGAACGCCGGCTGGGGCGGGCAGAGGATCACGCACGGCCGGCAAGGCCTCCACCGCGCGCGCGAACGGCGAATAGACGCGGAACGGATCGCCCGCCTGAGTTCGGACCTCCTCCGGCTCGACCAGCAGGGTTCCAGAAAGGCGATGGACCGTGACGCCGGTCTCCTCCAGCCGTTGCTTCAGGGTGCCCTCGAGCCGCGCAGCCCAGGGCTCGAAGGAGCGAGAGCAATAGACGCCCATCGCCTGCGTCTCGCGCGCGAGTGCCACGATCTCCTCGACGAAAGTCCCGCGCCGCACGATCAGCTTCGAGCCCACCCCGCGCAGTGCCGCATCGAGACGCGGCAGGCTCATCCCGAGCCACCAGCGGCTCGCGCCGCCCATCGCCCAGCGCCCCGGCGTCGCATCGTCGAGCACGTAGACCGGAATGACCGGCCGGCCGGTCCTCACGGCCGCCATCAGCGCCGGGTGGTCGGTGAGGCGAAGATCCTGGCGCAGCCAGAGCAGCACGGGGCGATCGGTCACTATCTGGCTCCGGTAAGGCCTATCGTCCGGGAACGCCGGCACGCGACGATCGGTTCATCGCGCGCGCCTCCCCGGTTCACTCCAGCCGGTAGTTGAAGCTCACCGAGATGCGCTCGGTCTCGGCCGTGTTAACGGGAACCTCGTGGCGCAGCCAGCTTTCCCAGAGCAGAAGCGTACCTGCCTTCGGCGCGACGGAGACGAATGTCTGCTGGTCGCGGCTCCCGCGAGCCCGGCGGGTTGGCGCCGCCATCAACATCGGAAGCCGCGGATCCTCGAACCGGATCGCACTCGCACCTTCCGGAACCTCGACATAGTAGGTGCCGCTCACGACGGAATGCGGATGGATGTGCGCGCTATGATGCCCGCCCGGCTCAAGCACGTTGATCCAGATGCTGTCGACCACCAGGCGTTGACGTCCGAGATCCATGTCGGTCGCCTTGGCGAACTCGGCCACATGCGGGTCGATGGCCTTGGTCAGGTCCGCGAAAGCCGGCGACCGCCAGGAGAGATCGGAGAGCGATGCGTAGGACGTATAGCCCCTGTAGGCGTTGGCCTCGCACCACGCCTGCCCGGCGACGTCATCGGCGGCAACAGAGAGGCTGGCCTGCTTCAGCTCGTCGAGGAGGCGTTTGCCGGGTCCCCGGGACGCCAGCTCGGCGCGATAGAGGCGTGTGACGAAGAGTGTTTCGATGTTTGCCATGGCTCTGGCGATAGCCGAGCCCATGCGAAACGTCAAAGTGGCTCCGGTCGCGAGGCCGGCTCCAGCTCGAGCCACGCCCCGCGACCACAAAGTTTGCGTAGCGCTCAGGCCTTCACATAGGGTGCCGGCACGAAGAAGCGGCCTGCTACCGTCTTCAGCGCGTTGTTCTCGCTTGCCATGCCGACGCGGCGCAACTCCTGGAGCAGCGCGCCCGCCACCGTTTCGGACCAGAACCAGCGATCGAGCTGGCGGCTCGACGGATAGGGCCCTTCGGCCTGCACAGCTTCGCCGTAGAACGCCTTGAGGTCATCGGCCAGGAACCGTAACGCGATTGCCGGGGACGCCAAGCCGCTCGGCGGCTCGGGCAGCTCACCTCCGACGAACGCGGCCGAGAAAGCGGACCACGCCTCGGGGTGTTGTTGCGAGATGCCGACGCTCGTACGCCCATTCGCCGCCACTGCGCGCTCGTAGTGTGGCTTCAGCCGGCTCATCTCGGCGGCGAGGGCCTCGGCCCATCCTGCGGCATCCAGCCTGGCCGGAACTGCGGCGCCGGTCCCAACTGTGGCCGGTGGCTGCCAGCCGGGCGTGTCGATCCATCCCGGCGGGTCGTCGGGGAAGTCCTCGATGACGACGGGCCCGTCCGGCCGCTCCAGCAACGCCAGGGCCGCGGACAGGACACGGTGCTGGAACTTTGCATCACCCGGCTCGCCGAGCGGACGGCCGAGCTGGAAAGGCACAAACAACGAACGGGGCACCATCGATTTCTCGAGATGCGGGCGCACCAGTCCGATTACGGTCGTCGGAATGCCGCGGGCTTCGATCATGTGGGCGAGCGCGCTCACGGCGCGCGTGCAGAACGGTCAAACGGGTAAGAAGAGCACCGCATCCACGTCGTCGGCCGCCAGTCGTCCCGACAGCGCTTCGACCGTCTCGCCCATCGTCTTGGGGTCGGTGGAGCCCATCACCGAATAGTGCGTCGCGGCGACGGATCCGATGGTGCCATCAGCGGCAAGCTCGTTGAGGCGGTCGATGGGGTAGGCAATGTTGATATCGCGCTGGAAACCCGAGCGATCGTAGTTGATCGACACGTGGCTCATCCGGATGTCGGCGGGGCTCAAGCTCGACGGCAGGGCGCGGAATTCCGCCGAGCCGTGCATGAATGGCAGCTCGCGCCGGTCGTGCAGGGCTGCCGAGGAGACAATGGCCACGCGCCGCTCGCGAAGCGGTGGTCCGCCCATGAATGGCCGCTCGGTGGGCGCCGGAATGTCGAGCGCCAGGATAGCCTCGCGCGTCGGCTGCGCAATGTCGTCGATCCGTGCCATGGGTCAACTTCCCTCCTGCAGCGACGCATCAGCGCCGCCAGCCTGCTCCGGCAATGCGCCGCGTTCGTGCACTCCCGATACTCCTACGACCAGCGTCGGCCTTGCGCCAGCAGAACCGAGCCGTCAAAGTTGGGAGACATTGCTCATTTCCCGAGGCAAATCGCGAGAGGTCGTCGATGTCGAGTGCCCAAGCTTTGTCGAGATCCGCCACACAGGGCTCGCCCGTCACGGGACCACAAGCGTGGTACGGCCGCGACATGCGCCAGCGCCAGGACGAATGGTGTCACGTCTGGTCCCCGGCCGAGGTCGCCGAGATCGAAGCAGCGGTGGCGGGCGTGCTCGCGGAGGACCGCGAGATTCTCGACATCGGGCGTGAGCATTTCCCCCTCCCGACCATCTCAGGGCGCTTGAGCCAGGCTCGCCGCTATCTCCTCGATGGGCCAGGCCTGTTCCTGATGCGGGGCTTGCCCGTCGATCGCTGGAGCATGCAGCAGGCTGCCACGGCCTTCTGGGGGCTCGGCGCGCATCTCGGCGAGGCCTGCTCGCAGAACGGCAAGGGCCATGTGCTCGGTCACGTGACGAACCTCGGCCTCGACTACCGCGATCCTGCGACCCGCGGCTATCAGACCAACGCTCGGCTCCCGTATCACACGGATTCGAGCGACATCGTCGGGCTGCTCTGTCTGCGCACGGCCCTTGCTGGGGGCCTGTCCTCCGTTGTCTCCTCGACCACGCTCTACAACGAGGTGCTCCGGCGTCGTCCCGATCTGCTCGCCGTGCTGATGCAGCCGTTCTACCGGACCCGCTGGGGTGAGATCCCGGAAGGCAAGCAGCCCTGGGCCTCGGTACCTGTGTTCATGCCGCATGAGGGCCGGGTCATCGCGCACTATGTGCGGAGCGCCATTCGTAAAGGGCAGCAGCTCGAGGGCGTGCCGCCCTTGTCGTCGGCACAGAACGAAGCCCTCGATCTCCTCGACAGCCTTGCCGAGGATCCGGCCATCCACCTCGATATGTCGTTTGCGCCGGGTGACATCCAGCTGGTGTGCAATCACTCGACGCTGCACAGCCGTACGGCCTACGAGGACGACCCCGACCCCGCTCGGCGCCGGCACCTGCTGCGGCTCTGGCTCGCATGTGACGACGGGCCAGCCCTGCCGGCCTGGATGACCGAGAGCTACGAAGGAAAGACGAGGAATGGGCGGCCGAATGGCATCCAGGTTCCGGGCGTTCCCTTCAAGGCACCTCTGATTGCCGAATAGGCGCGATCAGAGGGCCTTCATCCAATACTGCATCGGCTTCGCCGTCTCCTGGACCTCGCCTACATCGAGCCACGAGAACGAGCCGACCAGGCCAGGCACCGGTGCATAGCCGCGCCTGCGCCAGAAATCGTCGAGGGGCACATAGCCAGCGGGCTTCATCGGGTGCGTCGCCGGCCTCGTCACCGCGCAGAACGAGGCGTGCGTGAAGCCGCCGAGCGCTCTTGCGTGAGCTTCGCGCGCCTCGAAGAATGCGACGCCGATGCCACGTCCACGGTAGGCGCGCAGAAGCACGGACTCGCCGAGATAGAAGATCTTCGATACGTCGTAGCCCGCTGCGAGAAACGGCGCGGCGAACTCGTCGGCGTGACCGCCCATCGGGGTCGCGGTCGCCGCTCCTACGATCCGCCCGCCATCCCGGGCTGCGACCACGATCGCACCATCGGAGACCGCGAAATTCGCGATGTAGTCGCGCTCGTACGCGTAGGACCCGTCGTAGAGGTAGGGCCACTCGCGGAATACCTCCATCCGCAAGCGCGCCAGATCCGGTAGCGCCGCCTGGAGATCCGCCCCCGTCAGTGGGGCGATCCCGATTGTCATGACGCCTCGCTCCCCTCCTCACCACCGGTGACCTGAAGCAGCCAGTCAGTGAGGTTGTAGTAAGTCGTGATCCGCGTGATCTGGCCATTCTCAACGGCGAAGAAGGTGCCAGCCGGGAGCACGTAGGTTTGTCCATCTGCCGGCGGCAGGCCTTCGTCAGTCTCGAGATACGTTCCTTCGACGTTGAACTCAGCGGCCGCGCGGCTCCCATCGGGCGTGGTCATCACGGCGATATCCGTCAGGCGCTCCCGGTAGCAGCGGGCCATGTGGCCGCAGAAGGCCCGGAACGCAGCTTTGCCCGGCCGCCGCATGCCCTGGTTGACGTCGTGGACGACGGTGTCGGAGAGACATGCCAACATGCCTTCCATATCGCCCCGGTTGAAGGCGTCGTAGTAGCGGCGCACCAGCGCCTCCGTTTGCGCGGCCGACATGCGGTCTCCCGATCCTGCTCATTCGTTGCTGTGCGAGTCGCACAAACGGCGCGGCCACGCAATCGGCCTTCGCGCGCGGCATTTGACACGAACTTTCTCCGGTGGAACCCTCCGGTCCCGCCATCCGTCACGCCGAGGAGACGCCGATGACTGCCGAGACACCCTTCCACCAGTCCGCAAAGCCGCTCGGTCCCCTGTCCTCCCGCTACCTCGAGGTCGACAGGCTGCCATGGCAGGAGACGCGGTTTCCGGGTGTCACCATGAAGGTGCTGGTCGAGGACAAGGAGAGCGGCCTCGTTACGGGACTGTTCAAGTTCGCCCCCGGCGCCAAGCTGCCGTATCACGAGCATGTCGCGATCGAGCAGAGCTGGGTTCTCGAGGGCTCTCTGGTCGACGATGAGGGCGAGGCGACGGCCGGAAATTTCGTATGGCGGCCGGCTGGCAACCGCCATGATGCGCATTCGCCAAACGGCTGCCTTGTTCTTTCGATGTTCCTGAAGCCCAACCTGTTCCTGGACAAGGACACGGTCGGCTGGAACACGAAGGGCGGCACCTGAGGCATCGCGCACGCCCGCAATAAAAAAGCGCGCCGGTCAGATGCCGGCGCGCCTCGATGCTCTGGCTGGGCAAGCGATCAATATTCGCTGTCGTCCGCGCCGCCCCAGTCCGAATCCGAGCTGTCGTCGTAGGACGCGTGCTGCTCATTGGCCAGCTCAGCGTCCTGCTCGGCATCCTGTTGAGCATTGAGCTGAGCCTGGCTCTCCGCGTCCGTCGGCGTGCTTGACGGATGACCGGCCGCATTCGCGCCCGAGCCCCCACCCAGCATGCTCGAGAGGGCGTTCGCGGCCATCATGCCGCCTGCCACGCCCGCTGCAGTGGTCAAAGCGGAACGCATGAAGCCGCCGCCTTGCGCAGGCGCCTGCTGCTGACCGGGCTGGCCTGCCCAGGGGGAGCCTGCGGCTCGCTGGCCAAAGCCACCCGGAGCCGCGCGACCCTGGACATTGCCCCGCTCAGGCTGCTGACCCCAAGCTGAGCCGGTGGGAGCGCCAGCTCCGCCTGTGCGGCCACCGAATGCCGGAACGCTGCCCTGCGAGCGGCCCGCAGGCTGCTGCGCGGGCTGTCCGCCACCGAACAGGCCGCCGAGGAAGCTGCCGCCGCCGGAGCGTTGCGGTGCCTGCTGGCTCTGTTGCAGATGGGCGAGCTCGTCCTCGAGATCGCGCATGCGGGCCTCGAGCTCCTCGATCCGGCCGCCGGCCTCCTGAAGATAGTGCTCCTGGGCCAGCACCGACTGCACGAGCAGGTAAGCTGCATCCGGCGTCTGACGGACGGCCTGGTTGATCAGGCTTTCGGCATCACGGTCCTTCTCGACCGGACCATTCGATCGCATGCGGTCGAACAAGCCAGAGATCAACTGGCGTTCATCGGGCGTCATTGTCGTCTCCTTGAGGCGTCTAACGCGGGGCGCATATTGGGTCGAGATTGCCCCGGCGCAATAGGTGGAAGCACGGGCACCGCACGAAATCGTCAGAACGCAGCTAGAACACCGCGCCTCGGGCGGCGACCGGCCAGATGCTCTCCACCTGCGCCCTCGCAGTGCCCATGCCGCGCACACCGATATACCAATCGTGAAGATTGACCGTCGGATCGCAGTGCGGCGGAATGAGCAGGATCTTGTCGCCCAGCCTCGGACGCTCGTTGCACGCCACGAGGTTCAGCCCGCCGTGCTCGTCGGAGGGCCGCTCGTAGAGCGCACCGGCAAGACCCGTCACCTCCGGCATGCCGCTCTCGAACGTGAAGGCCTTCAGGCCGGCATCGATGACGGCACGCTCCGAGACCGGCATGCTCATGACGCTCGCGTAGACGAAAAGTGCGTGCTCGAAGGTGTCGAACCGCGAGCCGTCAGCCTTCAGGTTGCGGGCATAATCGGCATCCATGAAGACATACGATCCCGCCTGCAACTCGTTGTAGACGCCCGAGGCGCCCTCGATCTCGAATGTGCCGGTGCCGGCGCCGCCCACCACCTCGCAGGCCATGCCGGTTTTCTCGAGCGCCCGCACTGTGTCAGCGGTCCACTCCACAGCCTTGGCGATGGCCTCCTTGCGCTCTGCGAGCGACCTCAGATGCTGCGCGCGGCCCTGGTAGGACTGGAGCCCCGCGAACGTCAGCCCCTGCTCCCGCGCCACCCGCTCCGCCAGGGCCACGGCGGGCGCACCGGGCGGGACGCCGCAGCGATTGGCGCCGACGTCGATCTCGACCAGCACGCGCATCGTGACGCCAGCTTTGCGCGCCGCTGCGCCCAGGGCCTCGACAGCGGCCTTATTGTCGACCGCGACCATCACGCGCGCCTGATGCGCCAGCGCCGCGAGCCGATCGAGCTTCCGCGCGCCTACCACCTCGTTCGAGACGTAGACATCGGGTATTCCGCCCTCGACCATTGCCTCCGCCTCGGAGACCTTCTGGCAACACAAGCCCACCGCGCCGAGCGCCATCTGCTTGAGCCCGATCACCGGAGACTTGTGCGTCTTGGCGTGAGGCCGGAGCCGGACGCCGGCCTTCTCGACGAAGCCGGCCATCTTCTTCAGGTTCCGCTCGAAGGCATCGAGATCGACGATCAGCGCCGGCGTATCGACCTCAGCGAGAGGCATTCCGGGAATAGCGGGGGGCAGGTGCGGCATGAACGGCTCCGGTATCGGACAGCGGCTGTGTCGGCATCGATGGAGAAGCCTACCATCTCGGCAGGGCAGCGCCACCACCGCCTCCAATGGACATGCGCGCGTCAGTTCGGTGCGGATTTGAACCGCTTCTTAACCTCGATCCGGTTTGATGCGCCGAAGCTTCGGGAGGATGCCATGACCGACCTCATCCAGATTGCAGCCGCCATCGAGGCCACAGGCACGATCGCTGACGCCGACATTGGCGCGATCCGCCGGTCGATCTTCACCGATGGGCTCGTCTCACGCGCCGAGGCCGAGGCATTGTTCCGCATCGAGGGGTCGCGGTCCAACCATCTCCCGGCCTGGTCAGAGCTGTTCGCCGAGGCGCTCACCGACTACTGCATTCGCCAGGAGCCACCCGAGGGCTACCTGTCCGAGGAGACGGCGGCCTGGATCATGGCCGAGATCACCCGCAAGAAGCATCCCTCGACCGACGGGGAGATCGAGCTTCTCATCAACGTGATCGAGAAAGCCCGCGAGGTTCCGGCCGCCTTCTCCGCCTTCGCTCTCAAGCACGTCAAGAACATGGTCATGTATGGCGGCGGTCCCGATGCCCGCGGCCATGCCCACGAGGGCGGCAAAGTGGGCCACGCCGACATTCGCGCACTCGAGCGCATCTTGTGGGGCGCGGGCACCGAGGGTCACCTGGCGGTCAGCCGCGAGGAAGCCGAGGCGCTCTTTGCCATTGCCGATATGACCACGGGTGCCGAGAACGACGACCGCTTCGACGATCTGTTCGCGAAGGCGATCGGCAATTATCTACTGGGTGCCACCGGGCGCGCCGTGCCATCGCGTGAGGTTTCTCTACGGTGGGAGACCGAGGAAACACATCTCGACGCGGCCCGCCTGCTGCGCGCGGTGATGCAGACCTACTCCACGGCCGATTGGTCAAGACTACGCGACCGGGATTTCTGGGCCGACAGCATCCGCCCGCGCACACTCGCGCAAGACGTCGATGCCGCGTTCGAGGCTCAACTCAAGGCCCGCGAGGCCGCCGAGGCCGCTGCTTCGGTGATGACGCCCGACAAGGCGGCGTGGCTCCTCGAGCACTTCGGCAAGAACGGCGTCACGTCGGCCGCAGAGACGGCGCTGGCCCGCTTCATCGCGCGTAACGCCTCGCGTCTCGACCCGTCGCTTTCCCGGATCATGGACAAGACGGGGACCTGATCAGGGCGAGCATATTGCCGCTGACCCGAAGAAGGCATGCACCGGCATCCGAAGCCATCGCAAAGGCTGGACCGGCAACACGGCGACCGGGCGTCCGAAGCGGGTGGCGTCAGCTGCAGACCGATGACAGCAAGACAACGGGCGTGAGCCACAGCGCGAGCGTGAGCACGGCGACGCGCCGAAACACGACTGCCCACCCCATGCCCGCCTGGCGCAGATCGGTGCTCGATATCCAATTCAAACTGCAGGCGACTTGCGAGCCAACCACCCTCCGCTGATAAAGATGGAACGTCGGCATAACGACCGCATATTGCACTAGGCCAGTGATGACGAGGCCAGCAAACGCTGCTTTCGTCATCACGCCGGTGTATGGAGCGATGGGCCCGAGCAGCACGCACAGCCAAGTCATCGATCTCTCCCGGCGGCAAGCCCTGAAAGATGCGAGCAGGGGCAGCCCCTACCTCAGCCTCTCCGCCTTCAACTCCGTCAGTTTGCCCTCTTTCTCGGCCGTTTGACGGAGAAGCGCGCTCGGCTCCCAGCGTTTGCCGTAGCGCTGGTGCCAGGACGCGATCTGGTTGTAGATCTCGCGCGAGCCTATGGTGTCGCCCCAGAACATGAGGCCGCCGCGATAGCGCGGGAAGCCGAACCCGTGCAGCCACATGACGTCGAGATCGCTGGCGCGGATCGCCTTGCCTTCCTCGATGATCTTGCAGAACTCGTTGATCGACCCGAACAGGAGCCGTTGCAGGATCTCCTCCTCGGTGAATGTGCGCTGCTCGATGTTGTTGTCGGCAGCCACCGTCTTGATCAGGGCCTCGACCTCCGGATCGACGTGGGGCGTGCGGTCACCTTTCTCGTAACGGTACCAGCCCTTACCGGCCTTCAGGCCCACGCGGCCCGCCTCGACGAGACCATCCGGGATCGGCAGCATCCGGTAAGTCGGGTCGGCGGCCTTGCGGCGCTTCCTCGTGTCATAGGAGATGTCGAGCCCCGACATGTCGTTGACCTTGAACGGCCCGACCGGATAGCCGAAGTCCTCCATCACCTTGTCGATCTGGTGGGGGAGTGCCCCCTCCTCGACCATCAGGTTCTGCTCGAGCGTGAAGGGGATGCGGCTGCGATTGGCGGCAAAGCCGTCGCAGTTACCGGCGTAGCCGGAGACCTTGTTGATGTCCCGCCCGAGCTTCATCGCGGCGGCCAGCGTCTCGGGCGCCGTCTTGGACGCGTTCACAACCTCGAACAGCTTCATGACATTGGCCGGCACGAAATAGTGCGTGCCGGCGACCTTCTCCGGCCGCTTCGTGACGGAAGCGATCTGGTCGATATCGAGCGCGCTCGTGTTGGTGAACAGGAACGCCTCCGGCTTCATCACGGCGTCGAGTTGCTTGAACACCTCCTGCTTCACGTCCATGCGCTCGAACACGGCCTCGATCACCGCGTCCGCGTCGCCGATCTCCTCCATCGTGGTCACGGGCGTAATCAGGCTCATGCGCTTGTCCATCTCCTGCTGGGAGAGGGAGCCGCGCTTGACGCTGGTCGCGTAGTTGTCGCGGATGCGCCCGATGCCGCGCTCCAGGACCTCGGACGAGGCATCGACCAGCTTCACCGGCATACCAGCGTCGGCAAAGCTCATGGCGATGCCACCGCCCATGGTGCCGGCGCCGACCACGGCCATGGTCTTGATCTCGGGCGTCTTCAAGTCCTTCGGCAAGGTTGGAATGCGGGCGATCTCACGCTCGGCGAAGAACGCATAGCGCAGCGCCTTGGCCTCGGGCGTGTTCTCGAGCTCGCCGAAGAGACGCCGCTCCGTCGCGACACCCTCGTCGAAGGGCTGCGTGCAGGCGGCCTCGACGGCCTGAATGCACTTCTCGGGCGCCGGCTGGCCGCGCATGCGCCGGGCGAACTGCTTGCGCGCCGCGTCGAACATGCCGGGATCCGACTTGGCCTCCGCGAGCTTCTCGGTGCGATCTCGGACGCGCGGTAAAGGTCGCTTGGCGGAAATCGATTTCGCATAGGCGATGGCTTCCGCGCGGAGGTCCTTGCCGGGGACGATCTCGTCGATGATGCCGAGCGCCTTGGCCTCCTCGGCGGGCACGTGGCGCCCCGATACGATCATGTCGAGGGCGATCTTCGGGCCGACGATGCGCGGCAGGCGCTGGGTGCCGCCGCCACCGGGAAGAATGCCGATCTGGACTTCGGGCAGACCCACCTTCGCGCTGGGCACCGCGATGCGATAATGGCAGGCGAGCGCATTCTCGAGGCCCCCGCCGAGGGCATAACCGTGGATCGCCGCGACCACCGGCTTCTTGCCCTGGTCGAGTGCATCGTAAGTGCGCCGGGTCGGGTTGGGACGCGCCTTGCCGAACTGGCGGATGTCGGCGCCCGCGATGAACGTGCGCCCGGCACCGAGCATCACGAAGGCCTTCACGTTGGGATCGGCCTCGCCTCTGTCGAGTGCCGCTAAGATGCCATCGGAGACGCCCGGTCCCAGCGCATTGACCGGCGGATAGTCGATGGTGATGACGCCGATGCCGTCCTCGACAACGAAATGGACGACGGGCTTTTCGGTCGGCTTGTCGGGCATGGGTGTCTCCTCACGGTCATGTTGGTTCAAGTCTTCCATGGAACGGCACCGGCCGGAAGGGCGGTCGCTACAGCGCCGCAGGTCGCGTTAGGAACCTGTCCACCATCGTCCTGTAGGTTCTGGCATCGGTGGGCTGGCGCGATGGTTGAGCGTACGGGCTGGCCCACCTTTCCCAGACCAGGCCACAGCAGGACCCATCCATGACACGGGCGGCAGCGCTCAATGGCTCCGGCATGGCACCCCGGCATACGGTTGAACGGACCTATCTCGATCCGGCATCGGCGTCGTTTCGCTTTCGCCAGCGCCGCTTCGGGGTGGTTCGCGCCATGATCGACGACATCGTCGCCCGGAAAGGCAGCTGCCGCATCGCCGACATCGGCGGCACCGACTACTATTGGCATGTGGCTGGTGATGTTCTCGACAGCGTGCCGGTCGAGATCGATCTTTTCAATCTGGAGGCCAAGCCGGTCACCAACGGCAAGATCCGCAGTCTGGTTGGAAATGCGACACGCCTCGACCACGTCCCCGACAACGCCTACGATCTCGTGCACTCGAACTCCGTAATCGAGCATGTCGGCAGCTGGGGTGACATGGTCGCGATGGCCGGCCACGTGCGCCGCATTGCGCCGGCCTACTACGTCCAGACCCCGAACTTCTGGTTTCCCTACGAGCCGCACTTCCGCGCGCCCGTTTTTCATTGGCTTCCCGAGCAGCTCCGCGCCAGGTTGCTGATGCGCTTCAACCTGGGCTTCGGCGGGCGCCGCACCACCCTCGACGCGGCCATGCGCGCGGTACAGTCCGCCCGCATGCTGGATCGCGCGCAGGTCGCCGAGCTTTTTCCCGACGCCGACATCCGTCGCGAGCGCTTCCTCGGGCTCACCAAATCGCTGATGGTAATCCGCCGCGCGCGCGGCTGAGCAGGCAGCCCGGCCCGGGGCGACTTAGTCCCGGTCGACCGGACCGCCTAGCCCGTGCCTTTTGTCTGGGTATCGCCGGGCTTGGCCCGCGCCTCCAGCAGCTCGATCATGGCGCCGGCGACGTCGACTCCGCTCGCGCCTTCCATGCCTTCGATGCCTGGCGTCGGATTGACCTCCAGCACCAGCGTACCCCGGCTGGAGCGCAGCATGTCGACACCGGCCACGTTGAGCCCCATCGCCTCGGCAGACTTGATCGCCGAGACGCGCTCCTCCTCCGTCAGATCCACAGCCTCGGCCTTGCCGCCGCGATGCAGGTTCGACCGGAACTCGCCCTTCCGGCTCGTCCGCTTCATGGCCGCGACCACCTCACCGCCAACGACGAGGGCGCGGACATCCGTCCCGTGCGCCTCGCGGATATACTCCTGCACGAGAATATTGACGTTGGCGGCAGAGAACGCCTCGATGATGGAGGTTGCCGACGCCGTGGTCTCGGCCAGGATCACGCCCATTCCCTGAGTGCCCTCGAGCAGCTTGATCACCACTGGTGCCCCGCCGACCTCCGCCACGACCTCCTCGGCTTTCTTCGGTCCGTGCGCGAAGGCCGTATTCGGCAGCCCCACCCCGGCTCGCGCCAGGAGTTGCAGCGCCCGCAACTTGTCCCGGCTACGGCCGATCGCGACGGACTCGTTCAACGGAAATACGCCCTGCATCTCGAATTGGCGCAACACCGCGAGACCGTAGCCCGTCACCGATGCTCCGATGCGCGGAATGACGGCGTCGTAGCGCGGAACGGTTCGACCGCCATGGCGGAGCAGCGGCCGGTTCGACGTGATGTTCATATGAACGTGCAACGTGTTGACGATGTCGATCTCATGACCGCGCGCGCGGGCCGCCTCGACGATGCGCCGGTGCGAGTAGAGGCCGGGGTTGCGTGCCAGCATCACGATCTTCATGCATCAGCCTTGTCGCTCGGCAGTCACGGCGTCCGTTCAGCGCCGTCCCAGCGCTTCGTGACGAGGGCGCCACGCCGCAGGCCGCCCTCCATCACGCCGCCGTCGTCCGAGCCAGTCCGCCTCGCCTAGACCTTCATCTTCGGATCGAGCCAGTCGCGCAGGCTGTCGCCCAGTAGGTTGAACGCAAAGACGGCCAGCGTGATGGCAAGTCCCGGAAACAGGATCATCCAGGGCGCGGCCTGGTAGAAGTCGGCCGACGAGCCGGACAGCATCAGACCCCACGCGGCCGTCGGCTCCGTAACGCCGAGACCGAGGAACGAGAGCGACGCCTCGAGCAGAATGGCCTGCGCGATGAACGCCGTCAGCATGATCAGGTACGGGGCTATGATATTCGGCACGATGTGGCGCAGCACGATACGGGCATGACTGTAACCCGCCGCGCGCGCCGCATCGATGAACGGCATCTGCGCGATCGACAGCGTCGACGAGCGGGCAATTCGCGCCATCTTCGGCACCATCGGCAATGCAATGGCGACGATCAGGTTGGCATCGATGCCGCCGATCATGTTTCGGCCGAGCACCGCCACCACCACCATGGCGAGCACGATGATCGGGAACGACAGCATGATGTCGACGATACGCTGGATGATGTTGTCGACCCAGCCGCCGAAGTAGCCGGAGGTCGCGCCGACGAGCGCGCCGATGGTGCAGCCGAAGATCGCGGAGAGGATGCCGACGGCAAGCGCCGTGCGCGAGCCATAGACGAGCCGCGAGAACACGTCGCGGCCGTACTGATCCGTGCCGAACCAGTGCTCCGCCCCTGGCGGCGCCAGCATGGCGCCGAAGTTAACCGCCTCGGGATGGTACGGCGAGATCCAGGCCGCACCGACCGCCAGCACGAAGTAGAGCAGCACAATCAGGAAGCCGACGAAGCCCAGCGGCTGCGCGCGGATGAACTGCACGAGCGGGTGCGACCGCTTGGGGATCTTCTCGGTGAAGGCGTCGTTCGCGGTGATGTCGGCCATGGCGGCCACCTCTCACGTCAAGCGGATGCGGGGATCGAGCGCTGCGTAAAGCAGGTCGACCAACAAGTTGACGACGACGAAGACTGTCGCGATCAGGAGCACGAGCCCTTGGATGAGGGTGAAATCGCCGCGCGCGGTCGCATCCACGAACAGCTTGCCGATGCCGTTGAGGTTGAACACCTGCTCTGTGACGACGAGGCCACCGATCAGGAATGCGAACTCGAGTCCGACCACTGTCACGACCGGCAGCAGGGCGTTGCGAAGGCCGTGGCGCCGGGTCACAAGGCGCTCGAAGACGCCCTTGGCGCGAGCGGTGCGGATGTAATCCTCGCGCATGACCTCGAGCAGTGCCGAGCGCATCATGCGCGTGACGACGGCGGCATAGCGATAGCCGACGGAGAGCGCCGGCCAGAACAGGGCCGAGAGATTTGTGATCGGATCCTCGAAGATGGAGACGTAACCGATCTTTGGGAGCCAATTGAAGAAGTAGAGCAGCCCGAGGATGATGAGCATGCCGAGCCAGAAGCCGGGTATGGCAAGGCCCGACACGGCAAGCACACGTATGACGTTGTCGAGCCAGCTATCCCGATAGACGGCGCACAGCGTGCCTAACGGCACGGCTATGAACACGGCGATCAGCGTCGCCATGATGGCGACCTGTAGGGAGACAGGAAAGCGCAGCGCGATCTCCTCGGAAACCGACTGTCCCGTCCACAGCGACTTGCCGAGGTCCAGGCGCGTCAGACCGATCATGTAGTCCTTGAACTGGACTGCAAGAGGCTGGTCGAGCCCGAGACGTTTTCGCTCGGCCTGGATGGTCTCCTCCGTGACGTTGGCGCCGTCGGCGCGCAGCTTCACCACGACAGGATCGCCCGGCATGACGCGGATGAGGAAGAAGACGGCGACCGCGACCCCGAGCAGCGTCGGGATCACCATCAACAAGCGCCTGAAGATATAGCCGACCATGGAACGTGCGATCCTATGAGGGGCCAAGGAGAGGCCGGATGGCCTCTCCCGATGTCATGCTATTGGTCGAGCCAGACGTTGACGAGGTCCGACGCCGTGAAGTGGTTGTTGTGGTGCTCCCAGTCCTTGATCCTCTTGTGCCGCACGATGATGCGCTGCCACCAGAGAAGCGGGGAGCCATAGACTTGGTTCAAGGCGCGCTCCTCGAAGGCGCGCACATGCTTTTTGCGCTCCTCGTCGGACGTCGCCACGGCTTGCAGATCGAACAGGCGGTCCATCTCCTTGTCGGTGTGGCCGGAAGCCGAGCGTGACGACTTCTCCTTGGTCAGGAACTTGTCGAACTGAGAGGAGGGATCGTCGGCAAAATCCGAGATGAACTCGAGGAATACGTCGAAGTTTCCTGCCCGCATCGCGTCGAAATAGAGCTTCGTCTCGAGCTGGCTATGCTCGGCCTCGACGCCAATCCGCCGCCACTGATCGATCAGGAAGATGCCTCCGGGCGTGTAGGGCTCGGCGACGTTGCGATTGACCAGCTTGAGCTTCAGGTTGGGAACTCCGGCCTCTGCCAGAAGCTTCCTCGCCTCCGCGCGCGACTTCTCGATGTCCTTGGAGAAACCCGGGAACTGCGCCAGCTCCTCCTCCGAGCGAGCGAAGGGCGCTCCTGGCCGCAACATGCCGCCGACGAACTTCAACATCGAAATCTTCGACAGATTGGCGGCACCGCCGTGGCGGTCGATCGCCATGGTGAGTGCCCGGCGAACCCGCACGTCATCAAACGGCTTCTTGGTGACGTTGAAGGTGAACATCAGGTTCGTCACCCAGGGACCCTCGGTGACGAGCGCGTTGTCCTTCATGCCGGCGACGAGCTGATCACGCTCCTTCGGTGTGCGACCGCGGAACTCGCCGTCGAACTGTCCGCCGAGCATGCCGGTGACGACGCCCGCCGATTTGACGAAGTATGCCTTATAGCCGTCAAGGTATGGTCGGCCGTTGAGGAAGTAGCCGTCGAAGCGCTCACCCCGCCAGTGCGAGCCCTTTATGTACTCGACGAACTTGAAGGCGCCTGTGCCGAGAATGGTTTTCTCGGGAAACTTCGGATCCTCCTTCAGCTTCGCGGCACTGTAGATGCAGTTCCAGGGCGAGGCGAAATTGATCAACTGCGAGGCATTCGGCGACTTCATCTTGAAGACGATCGTGGTCGCGTCCGGCGTCTCGATCTCCTTGATCGACGTGAACAGCGCACGACGCACCGACAAGACACCCTCGGGCGGATTGATGATGCGCTCGTAGCTTGCCTTGACGTCGGCCGACGTCATCGGCGAGCCGTCGTGGAATTTCACGTTCGGATGCAGCTTGAACGTGTAGGTCATGCCGTCCTTGGCGACGTCCCAGGACGTGGCGAGATCACCGGCGATCTTCTGATTGTTGGCGTCGCCCTGCCACTTCAGCAGCGTCGAATAGTGCGGACGCGCCGGATGTGCGAAGGCGAACGTCGTGACAGCATGACAATCGAGCGTGGGCGGCTCGGCGACTACCGCGAAGTTGAGGGTGCCGCCCTTTTTCGGCGTCTGCGCCTCGGCCAGATCGGACCCGGCAACGGCCAGCGCACCGATGGCAGCAACAAAACTAACTCGTAGCATTTTCTCTCCCTTTTCTCGGATTTTTTGCTGACGGTATCGGCGGACGCGCCACTCCCCAGCGCGCACCCGCCGACCTCATTTCTGTTACTGGTCGAGCCAGACATCGACCAGGGATTGCCCGCCGAAGTGAGACGGCGGCAGCTCCCAGCCCTTCACCTTCTTGTTGTTCACGACAATCCGCTGATACCAGAGCAGCGGGATGTTGTAGGCCTGGGTCAGGGTGTAGGTCTCGAGCTCGTTGACGACCTTCAGGCGCGCCGCCGGATCGAGCATACGAGCCTGCTTCTCGTACATTTCGTCGATCTTCTTATCGCCGTGCTGCGAGTAGGCGATCGACGAGACGTGCTTGGAGAGCAGTGTGTTGAACTGCGCGTTCGGGTCGTCGACGAAATCGGAGACGTTCTGCACCGCGACGTCGAAGTTACCGTTGCCCAGGCCGTCGTACCAGAGCTTGGTCTCGACCTGGACGTGCTCGGTCTCGACACCGATCCGGCGCCACTGGTCGATCGCGTAGATGCCGGCCGGCGTGAACGGCTGCGCCAAGGTGCGGTTCAAGAGCTTCACCTTGAGATTGGAGACGCCGGCCTCCTTGAGCAGGCGCTTTGCCTCCTCGCGGCTCTTGTTGATGTCGCGCCAGAAACCGGGGATCTTCTCGAGCTCCGAGTCCGACAGAGCGAACGGCGAGCCCGGACGAAAGACGCCGCCAACGCCCTTGATCAGGGTCACCTTGCCAAGGCTGTCGGAGCCACCCCAACGATCGATGGCCAGCGTCAGCGCTTGTCGCACCCGCACATCATCAAACGGCTTCTTGGCCGTGTTGAAGGTAAGCAGGATGTTGGTGATCCACGGCCCTTCCGTGACGGTCACCTGATCCTTCAGTGCCGAGACGAGCTGATCCCGCTCGGCAGGTGTGCGGCCACGGAACTCGGCATCGAACTGACCGCCGCGCATGCCGGCCACGACGGCAGCCCCCTTCACGAAGAACGCCTTATAGCCGTCGAGGTAGGGGCGATCCTTGAGGAAGTACTGGTCGAAGCGCTTGGCCGACCAATGCGAGCCCTTGACGTGCTCGACGAACTGGAAGGCGCCCGTGCCCATAACCTTCTTGGCCGGGTAGTCAGGGTCCTTAGCCAGCTCGGCCGCGCTGTAGACGCAGTTGAACGGCGAGGCGAAGTGCAAGAGCATCGACGCGTTCACCTTTTTCATCTTGAAGATGACGGTGTCTGCGTCGGGCGTCTCGATGGTTCCGATGTCCTGGTGCAGGGCCTTGCGGAACGAGATGATTCCCTGCGGCGGGTTCATGATCCGCTCGTAGGTGGCCTTGATGTCGGCCGAGGAGAAGTCCGAGCCGTCGTGGAACTTGACGCCCTTCCTCAGCTTGAACGTGTAGGTCATGCCGTCCTTGGCGACGTCCCAGCTCTCGGCGAGGTCACCCACGATCTTCTGGTTGGCGTGGTCGCCGACGAACTTGAGCAGCGTCGAGTACTGCGGCGCTACGGGATGCACCATGGCGAAGGTGCCCGTGCCGTGGCAGTCGGTGGTCGGCGGCTCGGCCACCACCGCAAACTGCAACGTCCCGCCTTTTTTGGGCGTTTGGGCCTCTGCAGCTCCAACCATGGCAAGCGAGGCCAGCGCGCTCGCGGCAACAACCATTCTCGTTTTAGACATAGACGCTCCTCGAAAGATGCGGGGCCTTGAGCAACCCCGTCAGGCGTGAATGCAAGCGACCAGGTGGCCGGGACCGAGCTCGCGCTGGGCGGGCACGGCCTTCTTGCAGTCTTCGGTGGCAAGCGGGCAGCGTGGATGGAAGACGCACCCGGACGGCGGATTGAGTGGGCTCGGCAGCTCACCGGTGATGATCTTGCGCGGCCGCGATCGCTCGATGACCGGGTCCGGGATCGGTGCGGCAGCGAGCAGAGCCTGCGTGTAGGGATGCTTCGGATTGGCGAAGAGCTCCGCCGACTCCGCCAGCTCGACGATCCGGCCGAGGTACATGACCGCGACGCGCGTCGAGATGTGGCGGACGACGGCAAGATCGTGGGCGATGAACAGGTAGGTCAGCCCCAGCTTCTGCTGCAGATCCTCGAGCAGGTTGATCACCTGCCCCTGGATCGAGACGTCGAGCGCCGAGACGGCCTCGTCACAAACGATCACCTCGGGGTTCACCGCCAGCGCCCGTGCGATGCCGACGCGCTGGCGCTGGCCGCCCGAAAGCTCGTGTGGATAGCGAAGCGCCATGTAGGGGAAGAGCCCCACGACCTGCAGAAGCTCGGCGACGCGGTCGTCGATCTTGTCGTTCGGCAGAATGGAGTGCACGTACATCGGCTCGCCGATGATCTGGCCAACCGTCATGCGGGGATTGAGCGACGAATAAGGGTCCTGGAAGATGACCTGCATCTTCTTGCGGATGGCGATCATCTCGCGGCGCTTCATTTTCGCAAGGTCGACGCCGTCGAACAGGATCTCGCCGGCCGTCGGGTCCTCGAGCCTGAGCACGAGCCGCCCGAGCGTGGACTTGCCGCAGCCGGATTCGCCAACGAGGCCCAGCGTCTCGCCCTTGCGCACGGTGAGCGAGACGTCGTTGACCGCGCGCACGAGCTTGGCCGGACCGCCGAGGAAGCCGCCGCCGACAGGAAAGAACTTGCTCGCGCCCTTGATGTCGAGCACGGCGCTCGCATCGTCGGCCACGATGCCGGCCAGTCCCTCGGGACGGCCCGCGTCGCCATCGGTCAGGCTCTCGATCTCGGGTGTGCGATGACAGGCGGCGAAATGCCCGTCCTCGATCTCGCGGAAGGCGGGCACCTTCATGCACTCGTCGATCGCATAGCGGCAGCGAGGCCGGAAACGACACCCTTCCGGAGGATTGAGCAGATTCGGTGGCGAGCCTTCGATGGTCGCGAGCTTTACGGCGCGGCCGCGATCGAGCCGGGGCACGGCCGAGAGCAGACCTCGCGCATAGGGGTGGAGCGGGCGGCCGAATACGCGCTCGGCGGTGCCGCTTTCGACGATGCGGGCGGCATACATCACGTTCACCCGGTCGGCATAGCGAGCGACGATACCGAGATTGTGCGTGATGATGATGACCGCGATGCCGAGGCGCCGCGACAGGTCCTTCATCAGCTCGAGGATCTGCGCCTGGATCGTCACGTCGAGCGCGGTGGTCGGCTCGTCGGCGATGAGCAGCTTCGGATTGCAGGCGAGACCTATGGCGATCATCACGCGCTGGCGCATGCCGCCCGAGAGCTGATGCGGGTACTGCGCAAGACGGTTGGCGGGATCGGTGATGCCCACAAGGGTCAGTAACTCGATGGCGCGCTCGTTCGCCTCCGCTTCCGTCATGCCCATGTGGATGAGCAGCGGCTCCTTGATCTGAAGCCCGATCGTGAGGACCGGATTCAAGGACGTCATCGGCTCCTGGAAGATCATCGAGATCGACCGGCCGCGCACCTGCCGCATGAACTCGTCGTCGAGGTCGAGCAGCGATTGGCCCTCGAACCGGATCGAGCCATCGACGATGCGTGACGACTGGGGCGGCAGCAGCCGCATGATGGCAAGCGCCGACACGGACTTGCCCGAGCCGAACTCGCCGACGATGGCCACCATCTCGCCCGGATAGACCGAGTAGGTCACACCCTCGACCGCGCGAACGGTGCCGTGCGACGTGACGAAGTGAACATGGAGATTGTTGATCTCGAGCACGGGCGCGCTCGGAGCCTGGGATGCCTCAACGTCGGTGCGTCCGGCAGTGGCCACGCCCCCGGCGGGACTGTGCTGCACGTCGGTCTCCTCCCTGGCTGCCCGATGCTGACGCACCAACGGGTGCGCTCTTCGGATCATTTGGCAGTATGTCGTCTTTGCTAGACAAAGTTTGCTGCGAGAGCAAGCTGCCCTGAGGAAACGAAGTTTCTGGCCCGAGGCGCATGCGATCCGGTGGCTCTCCGAGTTGCAGATGGTGCCCCGCGCCCCTTGTCGAGGCTGGCCAATCTGGCGCGCTGGTGGCACTCTGCCCGCCGCACCCGCCAGCACTTCACACCGATCGAGGCCGCCCCATGCCGAGCCCCACGCGCACCCCCTCCGGCCTCGCCTACGAGACGATCGACATTGTCGCCCCCTGGCTGCAAGGCCGGCACCCGATCGTCTTTCACCACGGCATCGGAACGGATCGACACGTCTGGTCGGACTGGCTGCCGTCTGTCGTGACGCGTCACAAGGTGATGCGCTTCGACACGCGCGGATACGGCCAGTCGGCTGTGCCGCCGGAGAGCCATGCCTGGACCCTCGACGGCGCGCTCGCCGACCTGATGGAGGTGATCGACGTCGCCGGGTCCGGCCCTGTGCATCTGGTGGGCGAGTTGTTCGGCGGCACGGCTGCACTCCTTGCCGCGATCCGCCATCCTGAGCGCGTCGCCTCGGTGACGGTCGCGAACACGGCTTTCCGCGGCGGCGCCATTGCCGACGTTCCCGGCTGGCGCGCCGCGTTCGCGGAAGAAGGCGTCGAGGCGTGGAGCCGCCGGATGATGGCGAAGCGATTTCACGACGAAGCGCTCAGCGACGCCCAGCGCCGCTGGTATCAGGCTGTGCAGGATCGCTCGCCGGCGCATGTCACGGTTGGCCTGGGCGAATTGCTGGCACGCACCGACCTCGGACCCGAGCTCCCGAGGATCAAGGCACCTCTGCTGATCCTGATGCCGGATCGCAGCCCGTTCGTCACCGCCCGCATGGGTATCGATCTGCTCGAGGCGGTCCCCCACGCCGACCTCGCGATGGTGCCGCACAGCCGCCACGGCCTGCCTTTCTCGCACGGGGCGGAGTGCGGGGCGCGGCTTGCGCGGCATCTGGAGAACGTCGAGGCTGCTCAGGATCGGACCTGAGCAGCGCCAGACCGTCAATTGTAAGAATACGTGATCTGGAATGCGCGCTCGCGGAGACTAGCCGTCGGCGGTGGCGGCGCGAGCCGCGTCTTGAAGACCCGCTCTGACACAAAACGGTCGAGCTCAGGCTTGCCGCTGCTTTTTACCACGCGCACGCCCTCGACCGCGCCCGTAGCACCGACCACGAGCTGGATCACCACGTCGCCTTTCATGCCGGCTGGCTTCGGCATGTTGCGTTTCAGGGTGCGGATGACGCTGCGCACGTAGGGACTCGCCTCACCGAGCCGCGCAGCACCGGGAGCCGAAACGGAGACCTGCGCGCCCTGCAGATCCTCCATGGTCTGCTCGACGAGCTGCCGCGCCTCGGCATCGGTGAGCGGCGGTTGCGCCTCCTGGGGTCTCTGCTCAGGCGGTCTTTCCTTCGTCGGCGGGTCAGGCCGATCGGGTACGCCTTTTTGGGCGGACGGCGCCCAACCGTCGGCCGGTTTCAGATCCGCGACCACCTGCTCCGGTGGCTCAGGCTCGGCCCGTTGCGTCTCGGCGCGCTGAGATGGCGGCTTGGGAGCCGCATCCGCATCAGCTTCGGCGTTGCCTGGCTTGAAAGACACAAAGCGCTTGTTGAACTCGGCTGCGTCGATGATCTCGGCCGCCACGCCGTCGATCTGGCCACGCTCGTCGCCAATTCGGTTCTGGGTGCGCCGCTCGATGCCGATCAGACCCGACAGCAGGCCATCGAAGCCACCGACCATCGCCGTACCGATGACCAGGTGCACCACGACCGCCGCCGCAATCGCGCGCCGGAGGCCCGCGACATGCGCCCGCCCCGCCTCGTGCCAACGCTCGTCGAGCGATAGCAACAGCGGGTCGTCGGACGTGGCTGTCGACGGTCCGGTCATGGCACAGCACAGCGACGCATCGTGCGCAAAGTCAACCAAGCGCGTGAGCTCCGGTGTGGATGATCCGTTGGTTCGGCCGGGCGGCCGCCGGCCCTGTCCTTGACCGCCGGCCTGCCCGGAACCTACGGTCGCGCCGAGATCCATCCCGAAGCTCGGAGGCGACCCGTGGCGCGCGAATACCTGAAGAAGTCGACCGTTCCCCAGCAGAAGCGCCGCGCCGAGGTCGAGGACACGGTGCGCCGCATGCTCGCCGACATCGCCGAGAACAAGGACGACGCGATCCGGCGCTATGCCCGCGACCTCGACAAGTGGGAGGGCGCCTTCCGTGTCAGTGAGGCCGAGATCGCCGAGAAGTCGAAGCAGCTTTCCAAGGTCTTCAAGGAGGACTTCGAGATCTGCCACAAGAACGTGGTCGATTTCGCCAAACGCCAGAAGGAGAGCATCCAGGCGTTCGAGGTGGAGCTCTATCCCGGCGCCGTGCTCGGCCAGAAGCTGATCCCGATCGAGAACGTCGGCTGCTACATTCCGGGCGGCAAGTATCCGCTGATCTCGTCGGCCATCATGAGCGTCGGCACGGCCAAGGTCGCGGGCGTCCGCCATATCACCGGTTGCGCCCCGCCACGGGGCGCCGACGGCATCTATCCGCAGACGCTCTACGCGCTCCACAAATCCGGTGCCGACGAGATCTATTGCCTCGGCGGCGCGCAGGCCCTCGCGGCAATGGCCATGGGCCTCGTCGGCATGAGGAAGGCCGATCTCATTACCGGCCCCGGCAATCCGTACGTGGCCGAGGCCAAGCGGCAGCTGTTCGGCATCGCCGGCATAGATCTGCTCGCCGGGCCGACCGAGATCATGGTCATCGCCGACGACACCGCCGACCCGACCATCGTCGCAACCGATCTGCTCGGACAGGCCGAGCATGGGCCGGACAGCCCCGCGTGGCTGGTGACAACCTCACGTAAGCTGGGCGAGGCGGTGATCAAGGAGGTCGAACGGCTCCTGCCCGACCTGCCGACGAGAGAGAATGCCGGCAAGGCCTGGGCCGACCTCGGCGAGGTGATCCTGGTTGATTCCGACGACGAGGCGATCGCGGTCTCGGACGCGTACGCACCCGAGCACCTGGAGATCCAGACCGGCCGCGACGACTACTATCTGGAGCGCCTGACCAGCTACGGCTCGTTGTTCATCGGCGAGCCCTCGACGGTGGCCTACGGCGACAAGGGCGTCGGCACCAACCACACGCTGCCGACCGGCCGGTCCGGGCGGTACACGGGCGGCCTCTCGGTGCACAAGTTCACGAAGGTCGTCACGTACGAGCGGCTCACGCGCCGCGCCAGCCGGGAGATTGCACCGGTCATCGCGCGCGTGTGCCGCGAGGAGGGCATGATCGGCCACGCCATCACCGGCGAGGTGCGCGTGAAGCGGTACGAGGGGGCGAATTGAGGACGCCCGACGGCGTCCCGGTACGCGTCACCGGGACGTCGTAGGGCTAGGCCGCGCTCAGCCCAGCTTGTGCACCCAGCCGTGCGGGTCCGGTGCCACGCCGCGCTGGATGTCGACGAGCTTCTGCTTGATGCGCATCGTGGTCTGGCCGGGGCCGCCGGCACCCATCTTGAACTCGCCCTCGGGGCTCGCAACCTTGCCGATCGGCGTGACCACTGCCGCCGTGCCGCAGGCGAAGCACTCGGTCAGCTTGCCGCTGGCGGCGTCCGCCTTCCACTGATCGAACGAGTAGGGCTCCTCGCGCACCGAGAGGCCTTCCGACCGGGCGAGCGTCATCAGGCTTTCGCGCGTGATACCGGGCAGGATAGTGCCCGAGAGGGGCGGCGTCTGCAGGGAGCCGTCCTCGAAGACGAAGAACACGTTCATGCCGCCGAGCTCCTCGACCCATTTGTGCTCGGCCGCATCGAGGAACACGACCTGGTCGCAGCCGTGCTTGGCAGCTTCGGCCTGGGCGACGAGGCTCGAGGCGTAGTTGCCACCGCACTTGGCCGCACCCGTTCCACCCGGCGCCGCACGCGTGTAGTTCTGCGAAACCCAGATCGAGACGGCCGGCGCCCCGCTCTTGAAGTAGCCGCCGACCGGGGACAGGATCACGAGATAGAGGTATTCCGACGAGGGCTTCACGCCGAGAAACACCTCGTTGGCGAACATGAAGGGCCGGATATAGAGCGAGCCACCCTCGACGGTCGGGAACCAGTCCTTGTCGATAGCCACGAGCTGGCGGATCAACTCGATGAACAACTCGTCCGGCAACTCTGCCATGGCGAGGCGCTGGGCGGACTGACGGAAACGGCGCGCGTTGGCGTCCGGGCGGAACATGGCCATGCCGCCATCGGCGGTCTTGTAGGCCTTCAGGCCCTCGAAGATTTCCTGCGCGTAGTGGAGAACGGCCGAGGCCGGATCGAGCATCAAGGGCTTACGCGCCGTGATGCGGGCGTCGTGCCAGCCCTTGCCCTCGCTGTAGCGGATGATCGCCATGTGGTCGGTGAACACGCGGCCGAAGCCGGGGTCGGCCAGAACCTTGGCGCGGTCGGCGGCGCCCACGGGCTCGGAATTCCTCTCGATGACGAAGGACTGCCTGCTGTCAGCCATGAGCGCTTCTCCTCTCGCGCGGATGCACGGCCTTTCATCGGTCGTGCTCTTGTTTCGTCGCCGGTCGGCTCGAGCCTGCCGTCGCCGCCGTTTTTGGGCCTCAATTCGGGTGCGTGTCTCGGCGTCTCCGAAGCGAAGCACGCGTCGCTGTCGCCCGGCAAGTCCCGGCCGAAAGCGAACGACGTCCGGCGCAAAAGGTGAGATGTGATGCGCGGCGCAACGCCTCGAAAATCCTTGCCATGGGTACCGATCGCCCTCAAATATGTCAACATGGCTGACGTAAATTCGCGGAGACGCGCAGCGGTAGCGCCGACGACAGAAGCCCCACCGGCTCAGCTCGCTCAGGGCGACGCCGAAGCACGCCTTGTCGCCATGGTGGAGCTGCTGTTCTTCGCCTATCGCGATTTCGTTGCTGGACCGGACGAAATTCTCGCCGAGCTCGGGTTTGGACGCGCCCATCACCGCGTGCTGCATTTCGTCAATCGCAACCCAGGCTTGCGCGTCGCCGACCTTCTCGGCATTCTCAAGATTACGAAGCAGAGCCTCGCCCGTGTCTTGAAGCAGCTCGTGGACGAGGGCTACATTCTGCAAGAGACGGGCGCCGTCGACCGTCGCGAGCGGCGTTTGCACCCGACGGATCGCGGCGAGCACTTGGCGAGGCGGCTGCTCGAACTGCAAACGCGACGCCTGGCCGGAGCCCTGGCGGCCGCGGGACCGGGGAACGAGCATGTGGCTGCGGCATTCCTGGCGGGCGTCATCGCGCCGGACGACCAAGCGCATGCCGACGAGCTCGTGCGCCGGGCGACGGCGACGACTTTGCTACCTGGGGGTAGTCGGGGGGCATCATGAACCGAGATTCGTCCGCCCAGCGTCGTGAGGCCTTGCCCGACGATGCCGCCCACATCCTCGTCGTGGATGACGACCAGCGCATTCGCGATCTGATCGCACGCTTCCTGTTCGAGGCCGGTTATCGGGTCTCGACAGCGTCCGATGCCCAGGGCGCCCGGGCATCCATGCGCGGGCTGTCGTTCGATCTGGTGATCCTCGACGTCATGATGCCGGGCGAGACGGGCCTCGAGCTGGCCCGCGGCCTGAAGGAGATCTCGCCGGTGCCCATCTGCATGCTGACCGCGCTCGCCGACCCGGAGCAGCGCATCGCGGGGCTGGAGGCGGGCGTCGACGACTATGTCGGCAAGCCCTTCGAGCCGCGCGAACTGCTGCTTCGCATCCAGAACATCTTGAAGAGAGGCAAGTCGAGCCCGACGCCGCGTGACGAGGTGCGGATGGGCGATTTCGTCTTTCACATGGGGCGGGGAGAGTTGAAGCGCGGCGAGGAGGTGATCAAGCTGACAGAGCGCGAGCGCGACCTGCTGCGCCTGTTCGCTGGGCGCCCCGGCTCGCCGATCCCCCGGCACGAGCTCGCCAACGACGATTCGACCGGCAGCGAGCGCGCCATCGACGTGCAGATCAACCGACTCAGGCGCAAAATCGAGGCGGACAGCTCGAATCCAGTCTATTTGCAGACCGTGCGCGGCAAGGGCTACATCCTCTACGTCGATTGAGGGCGCGGGCGCGCCCGCTGATCAAAGGATCGCCTGCAACGGCGAGGCTGATCGCGGCCCGTTAGAGGGCCGCCCTACGGGAGACCCACCGGATGGTGGCTGCAGAGGAGAGCGGACCGGAAGGGACGGCGGCAGCCAAGGCTCCGCTGCGCTTCAGCGCGAGCTCGGTTCTCGAGACGTTGCGCGGCCTCAGCCAGGCGTTGGCGCATCGGCTCTCTGCACTGCTGCCGACCGGCCTCTACGCGCGCGCGCTGCTGATCATCATCACGCCCATCGTCCTGCTCGAGGGTGTCGTCGCGTTCAGCTTCATGGAGCGTCATTGGCAGGCGGTAACCGGGCGTCTCTCCGAGGCAACGGCGCGCAACGTTGCCGCGTTGATCGACGTCTACGAGGACTACCCACGCACGGACAACTATTCGCGCCTGCTCGAGATGGCGCGCGAGCGCCTCGGCCTCTCGATGACCGTGCTGCCGGCCGGCGACCTGCCGGTGCCGCAGCCGAAACCGTTCTTCGCCCTGCTCGACCGGACATTGTCGCGCGAGCTCGGCAAGCAGATCGACCGTCCATTCTGGATCGACACCGTCGGCCAATCGGACCACGTCGAGATCCGCGTCAAGCACGACAAGGCGGTGCTGCGCTTCGTGGCGCGGCGGAGCCAGACCTACGCCTCGAACTCGCACATTTTCCTGATGTGGATGTTCGGCACGTCCGTGGTGCTGCTGACGGTGTCGGTCATGTTCCTGCGGAACCAGATCAAGCCGATCCTGCGACTGGCCGAAGCCGCCGACGCGTTCGGCAAAGGTCGCCCCGCTCCCGACGATTTCCGGCCACGCGGCGCGCGCGAGGTCCGCCAGGCCAGTCAGGCGTTCTTCGAGATGCGGGAGCGGATCACGCAGCACGTCGACCAGCGCACGACGATGCTCGCCGGGGTCAGCCACGACCTGAGGACCGTCCTCACGCGCCTCAGGCTCCAACTCGCTTTCCTGGGCGAAGGGTCCGAGGTCGCCGCCATGAAGGGCGACCTGAAGGAAATGCAGAGCATGCTCGAGGACTACCTCGCGTTCGCCAAAGGAGACGGCGGCGAGGTGGCGACGCAGACGCACGTTCGATCGCTGCTCGAGGAGATTGTGGCCGAGGCCCAACACCTCGAGGTGCCCATCACGCTGCGTATCCGGCGACGCAAGCGGGAGCTCATCATTCCGCTGAAGCGCAATGCCATGAAGCGGGCGATTGCCAACCTCGTCTCCAACTCCGCGCGCTTCGGCGATCAGATCGTGGTTCGCGCCGCGACCGAGCAGGGCTGGCTCAGGATCGAGGTCGACGACAATGGTCCGGGCATTCCGAAGGACGAGCGCGAGAACGTATTCCGTCCATTCTACCGATTGGACCATGCGCGCAACCAGGACGAGGGCAACTCCGGCCTCGGCCTCGCCATCGCGCGCGATATCGCCAAGAGCCACGGCGGTGACGTGACGCTCGGCGAAAGCTCGATGGGCGGCCTCAGGGCCATCATCCGCGTGCCGCTGTAACGCCATGGAGACCACCGCCGAGCACATCCGTCGACGGCTCGGCCTTCTGCCGCATCCAGAGGGCGGCTCCTATCGCGAGACGTACCGCGATCCAAAGGCCGATTCGGCCGGCCGGTCAGCCTCGACCGCGATCTATTTTCTGCTGGAGGCGGGACAGGTTTCCCGCTGGCATCGGGTCGATGCGGCGGAGGTCTGGCACTTCTATGCGGGTGCGCCCCTCGCGCTCTCGGTCTCCCCGTCTGCTGGCCAGCGCCCGACGGAGCAGCGCCTCGGGATCGCGCTCGACCACGGGGAAGCGCCGCAGATCGTGGTTCCGGCAGGACACTGGCAGCAGGCCCGCTCGCTCGGCGCGTGGACGCTGGTCGGCTGCACCGTCGCGCCGGGCTTCACGTTCGATCGGTTCCAGCTCGCTTCGCCGGACTTCGAGCCGGGGCCGGCTACCGCGCCCGGTGGTCAGTGTCCGGGACGGTAGGCGAGCATCTCCGGTGGGATCGGAATTTCCGAGATGTCGCGAGCGGTGATGATAATTGCGACCACTTCGCCCCGTTCGTCCCGCAAGGGGTCAAAGCGCGTGTAGTAGACAACCGAGGGATCGCGCCCGGGTGGAGAAGCGATACAGGACGCTGACCGGCCGGCCAGACACTGCTCGAGCCGAGGCCGGCTCACGGCCTCGAAGAAGCTTGCCCCTGAGACGCGCCAAATCGGCCGCCCGATGAAGGCGCTGGCCGGCATCGCGTGAAACCTGGCGTTCGCCGCATTGGTGAACAAGAAGCGGAGCCTGGTGTCGAGGACGCCGACGCGATCACTCAACAGGTCGAGCTGACGAAGGCTCGCATCGGAGAGGGCGCTGACACGACGCCTTGCAGATGCCGGCCGAGCCTGTTGCTTCGGCGGCGTGCCGGAAGCTGGCCCGACGTGCCTCGCGATACGGTCGAGGTGACGCAAGCAGACCGATTTCAGCTCACGCGATACGCCGTCATCGGCCGATACGCGATCCAGGTTTGAAATGATGAAGCGGAGTTGTGCAACGGTGACACGCACGTCGTCCGAGGCATGTGAGACGATCCTGGAGAAGGCAGAGGCCAGCTCGGCGCGCAGTCGGCGCACCTCGTCGCTCCCCATCCGCGGGCCATGCTCCGCGAGGGCTTGGTCGAGGAACTCGTAAGACTTGAGCAGGCGGGGCAATGTATCGGTCATCGGTCGGGCATCCGATACGAGCGGCAGGTCGACGCTGTTTCTCAACCGTTTGCCGTGCCGGGGCAAGTGCGGCTGAATCGCACCACGTCCGGCTCGATCCGGAACAGGCGACGAGGGCGTCAGGCAATTAGCCGGGGATAGCCCGAGCCATGCCGCGGGCGCGCCTTGCTGCCCGGCGGCGACTCAGTGATCTCTGCGAGCAGGCGCACGATTCGCGCGACCAAGTGGGGCAGCTCGGGGGCAAGACGAGATGAAGCGGCAACAATCAGGTCCGTTCTTGAGCGCGGTCTTCGTCGACTACGACAACATCTATCTGTCGTTGCGCCGCAAGAGCGAGGAGGCCGCGAAGCGCTTCTCGAAGGATGCGATCGGCTGGCTGAAGCAAATCGAGAACGGTGGCCTGATAACCCCGACGAACGGGCTTTCCCCCGATGTGCCGCGGCGCATCGTGATGAACCGTTGCTACGGGAACCCCGTACCTCGGCGCAATACGTCCGACAACTCGACCGACATGAGCTCCTTCCCGTTCGTGCGCCACCATTTCCTGCGCGCGGGCTTCGAGGTGGTCGACTGCCCACCGCTGACCGCGCAGCTCAAGAACTCGTCCGACATTCGCATGGTCATGGACCTTCGTGATTACCTCGACCACGACACGCACTTCGACGAGTTCGTGATTCTGTCCGGCGATGCCGATTTCACGCCCGTGTTGCATCGCCTGCGTGCGCACGCGCGCCGCACCGTGATCTATGCGACCGAGTACACCGCCGCGCCCTACACGGCGATCAGCGATGGCGAGGTCCGTGAGATGGACCTCATCGAGCTGCTGACCCAATCGCGCATCGGCGGGAGCGAGGAGACGTCGGCAATCGATGCCACGACGGCCTCGGCGCCGAGCATGGAGGCGACGCGACGCGCCATCATCGACGAGGTGGTCGCGGCCGTGCGAGCAGCCAATGCCCCCGTGCCGCTCGAGGTGCTGGCAGATCGCGCCGTTCGCAGCATCGGCCACGACCGCACCATCGGCACTAGCTGGGCCGGTGCCGGCGGCTTCCGTGAGCTTCTCCTGCAAGGGCTGCCGCAAGGCCTGCGTCTGTCCGGCGAGCCGCCCTATGTCGTCATCGACCTTCAACGACACACGGCCCAGGCAGCGCCGATCCCTGCGCCCGCGCCGCGCCTCGAGACGCGGCCTGCTCCTCCGTCGCTAGAGATCGGCGAGCCACGCCACGAGCGGCAAACCGCGATACCGCGGGATGACAATGGCGAGACGCGCCCCTTCGCCGGGCTCGGCGCCATACGGCCGAGCGAGACCGCTCAGGCTCCGGCAGCGCCGATCGGCGCTCCGAGCACTCAGGGCACAGGCATGCTAGCCCGCCGTCCTGCTGTCGAGCAGCCCCTTGTGGCCAGCGCAACGGCGCTCAAGCCAGAGGCGTCCTACCAGCCGCAGGCGGCGGCGCCGGCGCAACCCGGCACCAGCATCCAGCAGTCGATTGCGCGCATCCACGATGCCTGCAAGGCACCGCCGCTGGCGCCGCCCGAGTACCGAATGCTGTTCGAGACCATCGCCCAGGAGATCACTGAAAACGGGCTGATCGGGGCGCAGACCATTCAGAATATTGCCCAGCGTGCCCAGGAGCGGGGAATCGACGTGCGCCGCGACGACGTGCGCTTCGTGCTGGAGGTGGTCAGCGAGGCCGATCCCTGGTTCGAGCAGGGCGCGTCGGCCAATCTGTTCGCGGGCCGGTTCCGGAATTTCGTCGTGGCCCGCTGCCGCTCGCAGGGGCTGACGCTCTCGGCAGACGAGCTCGATCTCGTCGAGGCCTGGTTCGCCGGCGGCGGACTACCGACGGCGAGCGTGCGCCAGCCCGCTGCTCAGCAGCAGGCCTACGCGCCCACACCGCCGCCGCGGCCGACTGCGCCGTCTCCCGAGGCGGCCTACTGGGCTGGTCTCGAGGAAAGCCGGCAGCAGTCCGCCGAGTCTCGGCTGCGGCCACAGGCCCAGCCGCAAGACGCGGGCGACATCACGGCTGACGACTTTCCGAGGATCGTGCGCACACGACTGAGGGGCTGACCTCTCCCCTCGCTCGTCCGGGCTCAGAGAATTGCACCCCGCGCCAATATGAGGCCGGGGTGCTTTTTCGTATGTCAGTGCCGCCCGGGCTTATCGTGCGGCAGCCGCCGCCCCGGCCAAATGCCTCAGATCTTCTGGTTGTACTCGCCGACTTCGGGGAATTTGGCGAGGCGGGCCTCGATGTCGCGGAAAATGGCGATCTTGTTGGCCTCTGACACCGGGCTCTCGACGACGACAACGAGCTCCGGCTTGTTGGACGAGGCGCGGACGAGGCCCCAGGTGCCGTCGGCCAGCGTCACCCGTACGCCGTTGACCGTGACGAGATCGCGGATCGCCTGCCCGGCGATCTTGCCGCCGGCCTTGGCCTCGGCCTCGTACTGCGCCACGATCTTCTCGACGACGCCGTACTTCTTCTCGTCGTCGCAATGCGGCGACATGGTCGGCGACTGGTAGGTCTTCGGCAGCGCACGCCGCAGATCAGCCATCGACTTGTCTGGGGCGCGATCGAGCATGTCGCACACGGCGAGCGCGGCAACGAGCCCATCGTCATAGCCACGGCCGAGCGGCGGCTGGAAGAAATAGTGGCCGCTCTTCTCGAAGCCGACGAGCGCCTTCTGCTCGAAGGTATAGCGCTTCATGTAGGAGTGGCCGGTCTTCCAATAGAGCGCCTTGGCGCCGTTCGCCTGCAGGACGGGGTCGGTCATGAAGAGCCCGGTCGACTTCACGTCGGCGACAAACGTCGCGTTCTTGTGCAGTGCGGAGATATCACGCGCCAGCATCACGCCCACCGTATCGGCGAAGATCTCGTGGCCCTCGTTGTCGACGACACCGCAGCGGTCGCCGTCACCGTCGAAGCCGAGGCCAACGTCCGCCTTGTGCTCGAGGACGGCTGCACTGATGGCGTGCAGCATCTTCATGTCCTCGGGGTTCGGATTGTAGCGCGGGAACGAGTGGTCGAGGTTGCAGTCGAGCGGGATCACATCACAGCCGATCGCCTCCAGGACCTGTGGGGCGAAAGCGCCTGCCGTGCCGTTGCCGCAGGCCGCGACGACCTTCAGGCGCCGCTTCAGCTTCGGACGGTTCGAGAGGTCGGCCATATAGCGCTCGGGGATGTCCGGCACATGGATGTAGCGGCCACCGCCTTTCGCCTCGTAGGCCCCCGTCAGCACGATCTCCTTCAGCTCCAGCATGTCGTCCGGGCCGAAGGTGAGCGGACGGGCGAGCCCCATCTTGATGCCGGTCCAGCCGTTGTCGTTATGGCTGGCGGTGACCATCGCGACGCAGGGCACATCGAGCGCGAACTGGGCGTAGTAGGCCATCGGCGACAACGCGAGCCCGATGTCGTGCACCTCGGCGCCGCCGGCCAGCAGGCCCGTCATCAGCGCCTGCTTGACGCTCGCCGAGTACCAGCGGAAATCGTGACCGACAACGATCCGGGGGGCAACACCCCGCCGGTTGATCAGCGTCGCCAAGCCGAGACCGATGGCGTTCAGTCCCATCAGGTTGATCTCGCCCGGGAACAGCCAGCGCGCGTCATACTCGCGAAAGCCCGTCGGCTTGACGAGCGGCAAACGCTCGAAATCGGCGGTGTTGGGCTTCAAGTCGGCGCGGGGCTTCGGGAGCATGGCAATCCTCGTCGATCGTGGGGGGCTGGCGAGCGCTAGCGCAAAAAGACGACGCGGTCGAGACCGATGCCGATCTCGGATTAACGGCGCGTACGCACGAAGTGCGTGGCGACGGGTTGCGCCTACTGCTCGAGAATGAGAAGTCCGTCCTTCATCTCCATGCGGAGCTGGCCGAGAAAGGACATGCCGAGCAGCGTGGTGTTCAGCTTGCCGGGCTGGCTTACCGCGGCGGCAACGTTGTGCACGGAGACGTTGCCGATGCGGACGTTATCGAGGGTAACTCGGGCAAAGCGGGCCTGCCCGTTGGCCGTATTCGAGACGTATCGGAAATCGTCAGCCCGGACGTAGATCCCCGCCGCCTGGGCATCCTCGTAGCTCATTGCAACGAGGGTTGCTCCGGTGTCGACGAGCACGGAGACAGACCGGCCATTGATCTGGGCATCGGCGTGAAAATGGCCATCCCTGCCTCGGGGCAGGGCCACAGACAGCTTGAAGAGCTCGGAGTCGCGCGTCCGCCCGCTCGCTCGCTGGCGACGCTGGCCGCCGTCGCGGTCGGCGGGCTCGCGCTCGACGTACTGGATAACAGTGCGGACCTCCGGCTCGGGGCGGTTGGCGGAGGACATCCCGAGATCCTCGGCCGTGAGCTTCAAGCCCAGCCGAGTGCGGATCTCCTCCATATGGACAATCGAGACGGCGCCGACAGTCAGCGCCAGTGCCCAGCCGCCGACAAGCTTCGCAAGGTTCCGGGTACCTGAGGACAGCATCTCGTTTCGCCCAAAGCGTTGCCGCCGAGGCGAGCCGCATGCGCGACCATCAGTTCCTGAACGTCACGAACTCCCCGGCGAACTCATAAGACCGCAGGCGGCTTAAAAAACTCATACCCAGCAGACTTTCCTTGAGCACGCCGGGCTGGGCCACCAGGGCGTCGACGTTATGCAGCTCGATCGATCCGATCGCGACGTGGCGCAAACGGGCGTGGGCGGCGTAGGCGAGCCCGTTGGCGGTCTGAACCGGGACCGTGTAACGCAAACGCCGCGTGTCGACGCCGAGGAGACGGGCATCGGATTGGCGAAGAACGACGGTCGAGGCGCCAGTGTCGACCAGCATCGAAACACTGGCGCCGTCTACGGCGACGCGCGCCACGAAATGGCCGTCGCCGCGCTTGCGGATGCGGACCGCGCGCTCGCCAGCCTGCCGCTGCTCGACAGCCAGCGAGGTCCCCGGCGGCGAGAACTCGCCCGCGATCCGGAATGCGATACGGCCAAGCTCGTCCCGATAGCTGTAGCCGGCCATCAAGACCATCGCGATCGCCGTCCAGCTCAGAAAATCGCGCACGGCACCACCAATACGGCCCCGATAGCCGCCGAATACCGCGGGCAGAACGATCACGATAAGCGCGAGCGACGCGGCCAGCGCAGCAAGCTCCTGGGTATCGGCCGTAAGAGCGCCCTCCTCCGAACCAAACAGCGCGCGCAAGCCGGCGCCATCGAAGCTGAATGCATAGACACCGGCTACGGCGGCAGCCACGAGAAGGACGAGAACGCGAATCATCCGACCACTCCAGTCCTGCTCTGCCGGCGTCCTTCGAGCTCGGCCATGATCCGACGCCGTTCGGCGGCCGTGAAGCCTGCCCAGCCCGTGATCTCACCCAGCGTTCGGCCGCAGCCCTGACACAAGCCCGAGGCCTGATCGAGGTTGCAGATGCCGATGCACGGTGTCTCGATGCCCATCCGCCTCGATCCGTCGCAATGCGCTGAACAAGCAGGTCTATTTTTTTCCGTGCGTAGCGTCCAAGCTCGGCTGGCTTCACCATGAACGATGGCCCTGCCGCCGCCGCATGGTGTTACCCATCCGGTCGAGCATAATTTAGGCAGTGCATCGCCTGGCAACAATTACCGGCCTGTCAATTCGCTGGCAGCGGCCCGTGATCGCATGAGCCTCGGCTCAGCCCCTGGCCCGGAGCCGGGGTCGGCGGCGCATCCCATCGTCGGGGGACTGAGGTCTTTCGGAATCGCTGTGTGTGGCCCTCGGGGCGCCGTGGCGTTCGCGTCCCAGCGGCTGAAGGGGGGGCATAGCCTGCAAGACACGCTTGCGCGGCAACTCTATCCTGGCCTCGGTGCCCTTCCGCAGCTCTGAGATCAACTCAAAGGTGCCGTCGTGCAAGGCGACTAGAATTCTGCACGATAGGCAGCCCCAATCCGGTTCCACCTTCCGCGGTCTGATGAGCGAGCGACCCCTGCCCGAAGGCCTGCAGCACCTTCGGGATCTCGTCTTTGGGAATGCCGGGACCGGTGTCCTTCACTGAGACCAGCTGCCCACCGGACGCCGTTCTTGCCACCCGAATGGTGATCGTGCCGCCCTTGGGCGTGAACTTCAAAGCGTTCGAGAGCAGGTTGAGGCAGATCTGGCGGACGGCGCGCTCGTCGACCCAGATCAGGGGAAGTCCATCGTCGAAGTCCAGAACGATGGTGAGGCCCTTGCTTTCCGCGCGCAACTTCAGCAGCCGATGGCAATCCTCGGCAATGTCGGTCAACCGGGCCGCCTCCTCGTTCAGCTCGTAGCGCCCGGCCTCGATACGCGAGAGATCGAGGATCTCGTTGATCAAATGCAGGAGATGCCGCCCGCTGTCGTGGATGTTGCCGGCGTACTCCTTGTAGGTTTGGTTCTGCATGGGCCCGAGGATCTCGGCCTTCATCACCTCGGAAAACCCCAGAATGGCATTGAGCGGCGTGCGCAGCTCATGGCTCATGGTGGCGAGAAAGCGCGATTTTGCGATGTTGGCGGCCTCGGCCCGGCGGCGGCCTTCGTCCGATATGGTCTTTTCCTTCTCCAGCTCGCCGATCAGCGCGTCCTTCTCGGCGCGAAACTCGAGCATGGCCAGCGCCGTCGAGTTGAGGCCCTTCGCCAGGAACACGAAGTAGACGTGAACACCGACGGCCATCGAGGCCATGGCCCAATAGAACGGATGGCCGAGCGCGATGAGGCGGACGACGACCGCGATCGTCATCGGGATGGTGCCGACATAGAGGATCGGCATCACGGTCGAGGCGAACGTCATGCGGATGGCGAGCACGACGATGAGCGACGCGAAAATGAACACATGGCTGGCCGTATCGAGCGTCCCCCGGCCGACGAGCGCGAATCCCGCCCAGACCAGCCCGCCGATCAGCTCGGCCAGGATCAGGCGACGCCGCCAGACCTTGATATCGATTTCGGCACGTGGCGTCGCCACGAAGCGGCGGCAAAGCTCGAGCAGGGCGACCTTGGAGAAGATGACCAGAAGGAGCCACGCGATCGCCTCTCCGACCGGTGCCCAGAACATGGAGGCGAGTGAGAAAATGACGGCGAGCAGCTGGATGGTGGCGATTGCCCCCAGCTCGTTTCGCACGAACATCGAGATGAGCTCGTACTGGAACTCGGGGCGGACGTCGGACCGCTCGACGAGACGCGCGCGAATCTCGCTCAGCGGCGCCCGTCCTTGGGCAGGCCGCTCTGCATCGTCCGTCGCGCTGATGCGGACGTCTCGACGCTCGCGTATGGACCCGGCCGTCTTCAAGCGTGCGACCCCAAAGTCTCCCAAGGCTGATGCCCCGGAGGACCCGAGCCTCGCCGACCCCGTTCCGGCACAACTTCCGCCCGACCCATCCGCACTATGTCGAGAACTCGCTAATTTCGGGTTAGCGGTCGCCTCGCACATCGGCGGGGGTCGCTTGCATGGCCACGCCCCGTTCTCTACCGTCGTTGCCGCGCCAGACCGCCGCGTGGCCGCGGCAAGCCGGCGCTACCAGACCGATCCCGGAGTAGGCTCCCATGAAAATCATCGAAACCCGGCAGGCCCCCAATCCGCGGCGCGTGCGCATCTTTCTCGCAGAGAAGGGCATTACGGTCGCCTTCGAGGAGATCGACCTGATGAAGGGAGCCCTCAAGACGCCTGAGATGACCCAGATCAACCCGATGCAACGAGTGCCCATTCTGGTCCTGGATGACGGCACGACGATCTCGGAGACGATGGCGATCTGCCGCTACTTCGAGGAGATCAAGCCGGAGCCGGCGCTGTTCGGTCATTCGGCGATCGGACGGGCCAACGTCGAGATGTGGAACCGGCGAATGGAGCTCGGGTTGCTCACGCACGTATCGCAGGCCTTCCGTCACACCCATCCGGCGATGGCGCATCTCGAGGTGCCGCAGGTCAAGGAGTGGGGTGAGGCCAACAAGCAGAAGGCACTCGACGTCCTCGCCATGCTCGACAAGGAGCTTGCCGGCAATGCCTTCGTGGCTGGCGATGCCTATACGGTGGCCGATGTCACGGCGCTGGTCTCGGTCGACTTCATGAGGCCGGCCCGGATCGCCGTTCCCGACGAGTTCACCAACGTCAAGCGCTGGCACGCCGAAGTCTCGGCCCGGCCCAGCGCCAAGGCCTGAGCCGGCGGGGAAAGCGCGCTCGGACGTCCAGCCAGGAGGTGGGCATGAAACTTACCGTCGTCGGTTGTGGAGATGCCTTCGGCTCGGGCGGACGTCTGCAGACCTGCTATCACCTCGATACCGGGGAGGAGCGTCTTCTGCTCGACTGCGGAGCGACGTCGATCATCGGACTCAATCGCCTGGGGATCGACGCCAACGGCATCGCGACCATCGTGATCTCGCACTTGCACGGCGATCATTTCGCGGGCCTCGTCTGGTGGCTGCTGCACGCGCAGCACGTGGCGAAGCGGACCGTGCCGCTCACTGTCGCAGGTCCGGTCGGGATCGAGGCGCGCTTCGTCGCGGCGGCGGAGGCGCTGTTCGCCGGCTCGACGAAAGTTGCGCGGCGGTTCGAGTTGCGCTTCGTCGAGATGACCGCCGGCGCTCCCGTGCACCTCGCGGGAGCCGGGATCACGGCCTACGAGGTCAGCCACCCGTCCGGGGCACCGTCGCACGCGTTGCGCCTGGATTTCGGGACCAAGACGCTGGCGTTCACGGGCGACACCGAGTGGGTCGAGCCGCTGGTCGACTGCGGACGCGGGGCCGACCTCTACATCATGGAATGCTACGCCTACGAAGGACCGGTGCGCTACCATATGAGCTGGGAGACGATCTCGGCCAATCTCGGGCGCATCGGCGCGCGCCAGGTCATGCTGACCCACATGAACGCCAACATGCTGGCCAACCGGCAGAAGGCTGCGGGACCCGGGATCGTGCTGGCAGAGGACGGCCTTGTCGTCGAGGTCTAGCGCCCGTCCGGCAGTCGCGCGCGGGGCGAAGGCGCAGCAGGCCGCCGACAGGGCATCATGTCGCGAGCCTTCACTCGACGACGTCGTGGCCGCGATCCGCGCCTGCCGGAAGTGTATCGACAGCCCATCTGGAAAGCCGCTTCCGCACGAGCCGAGGCCGGTGCTTCGCGTCAGTCCCACGGCGCATATTGCTGTCGCCGGTCAGGCACCGGGCACACGGGTGCACCAATCGGGCGTCCCATTCACCGATCCGTCCGGCGACCGGCTGAGAGACTGGATGGGTGTCACTGCGGACGAGTTCTACGACGCTTCCCGCATCGCCATCATTCCAATGGGCTTCTGCTTTCCGGGCCTCGATGCCGCGGGCGGTGACCTGCCCCCCCGGCGCGAGTGCGCTCCGCTCTGGCGTGACCGTCTGTTCGCGTCACTACCGCAGATCCAGCTGGTGTTGCTGGTCGGGCTCTATGCCCACCGTTGGCACCTGCCGAAGACGCTTTGCGGTCCCGTCTCCGAGGTCGTTCGCCGAGGAAGCGACGTGCTGCCGCCCGAGACCCGACCGCGCCTCTTTCCGCTGCCGCATCCCTCGTGGCGCAACAACCACTGGATCAAGGCCAATCCGTGGTTCGGGCGCGATGTGCTGCCTCGCCTTCGCGCCGAGGTGCGCCTCCTTCTGGATGGGCGCTCCGGCCACACTTAGTCGCTGTCGCTGTCAGCGCCATCCGCCGACCTCGCGCCCTTTCCAAGGTCGCGTCGCGCCCGGACGTCCTTGTCGGTCTTCTCGGCGGTCTCGATGAAGCCGTCAGCTTCTTTCCGGACGCCCGGAACGGCCTTGCGCTGGTTTCGAACACTGGCCTGGTCGTCGCCCTGCAAGGCGTTCTTGCCCATTTTCTCCTGGGCGATATCCGTCTCGGTCACGTCGTGCGCGTCCGGCGCGCGTGTCGCCTTTTTCGGTGCCATGATCGTCGCTCGCTCCATGTCCAGGGCCGAGGGAGGCCCAAAAGGGGGCAACGCGACCTCGTCGGATGCCGTTCCCTGGAAAGGCGCTCACTGCATCCTGCGCGACGTGGGCGACCTCAACAGACTGCCTTTACAGATCGCCGCCGCCGCCCTAAAGCGTCCGGAAGCGGGCGGTTAGCTCAGTGGTAGAGCGCCTCGTTTACACCGAGGATGTCGGGGGTTCGAAACCCTCACCGCCCACCACCCCGCCAAATCGGCCACACAAGCAACTGCAACGTCATTTGCTGAACGTTGCGACCTTGAAGGTTCAGCTTGCGTTCATACGTCGGCTCCTATCCGCTACTTGTATTCTGTGTGGGCCAATGGGTGGGGGCGGGCGAGCCGCCGATCCGGACATCGACCTCGACGGCTGATCGTCGACGCCGGGTTCGGAGCATCGAGCTCACGGCGAGCGGGGCGTACAGACACGGTCGTCTGGTCGCGGGACAAGAAGGGGAGGGCGCGAGGTGTCGCGGCGCAATTTGTTCGGTCTGATTCTGGCGACACTCGTCGGACTTTCGTCGGGCGGTGGGCTGACCAAGGCAGAGCCGCGTGAGCCCTTGACGCCGATGCCGCTCGCCACGACCCCGATACAAGCCACGCCAGGTATTGCAGTCGCAGGGAATGCCAGTTGCGTCAGCCAGTGCCAGGCGCAACACGACTTGTGCAGGGTCGCGACGAAAGGCAGCCGCAGCTGCGACGCGGAGCGCCAACGCTGCCTCGAGATCTGCCTGCAGAAGAAAAAGAAATAAGGCTGCCGCCTCTTTAGCGCGCCGACGTGGGGCTTTCCGGCGTGGTGTCTACTCGACCGTGCCTACGGCCAGCCGGCCTGATCCATCATCCGACAATCACCACACACAAGCGGCGGGGACCATGCGCTCCTGTCACGAGGCGACCACCGACGTCGGCTGTCCGGGACGGGCCCGACACGAGGTTGAGCGTCCGCGGCATCGTCCCTCGTCCGTAACGCGCGCGAACCCTGTCGAACGCCTCCTCGTAGGGACCGATCAGGTCCGACGCGCGGACGACGATGATGCTCGTCTCGGGGAGAAAGGTCACCGTCACGGGATTCTCTGTGCCCGATGCCAGCACCAGCGTTCCCGTCTCGGCCACGCCGGCGAGCGCATGCGTGAGGCCCACCTCGTCGGACGGCTCTGCAGGTCCTCTGGCGATCGAGATCGAGGGCTCCGACGACCAGTCGATGGCGGTAAAGCGCGCATCCCCACCCGCGCGCAGCCCCATCGGCAAGTTCTGGCTCCGGAGGTAGGTTGCGATCACGCTCGGGAGCTCCGCGTCGCTGGCTGCTCCGAGCACGGTCGCATTCCCCGCACGCAGTTGCGCGGCGAACAGCGCCTTTAGTCCCGCCGCATCCTGGCGTGCCCTCTCGGGGACGAGATGCGGCGGTTGGTCTGCGAGGCGTGCCGTGACCGTGGCGCTTCGGCCGCCACCCGCACCGCCGCCGCCGAGCCGTGTCCTGATGGAGCCGAGCACCTTCTCGCGACGTGTCTGCGCACCTGGATCGCTCATCTCGGCACTCCTTGCTTGTGCTCGGCCCAGAGCTGCTGGAACGTGCGCCCTTGTGGTGCGGCGAGATCGCGGTGCCGCGTCCATTCACCCGCGAACGGCAGGCTTCGGAAGGCGCCGCGGGACCGCCCCATCGCGGAGAGCGACGCAATGCCGAGGCGCGTAGCGAGATGGTAGAGCCGCGGGCGGCGCGCGAAATAGCTCCAGGCCTTGAGCGCCGCGCGCGCCATTGCCGTGCCGCTACCTGCTGCAAACTCCCGCTGTCGCCATTCCCGCATCAGGCCGGGCAGCGGGATTTTCACCGGGCACACGCTCTCGCAGCGCCCGCAGAAGGTCGAGGCGTTCGGCAGGTGGGAGGCCTCGTCGAGACCGATCAGCGCCGGATTGAGCACCGCTCCGATCGGGCCTGGATAGACCCAGCCATAGGCGTGTCCGCCGACGGCGCCGTAGACCGGGCAATGGTTCATGCAGGCGCCGCACCGGATGCAACGTAGCACCTCGCGGAACGGCGTATCGAGCAGCGCCGAGCGGCCGTTGTCGAGCACCACGACATGGTACTCCTCCGGGCCGTCGGCGTCCTCCGGTCGGCGCGGGCCAGTCGAGAAGGTCGTGTAGACCGAAAATTCCTGGCCCGTCGCCGAGCGGGCCAGCAACCGCAACAGGGTTGCCGCGTCCTCGAGCGTCGGCACCACCTTGTCGATCGACGTGACGACGACGTGGACTTTGGCGAGCGACTGCGTGAGGTCGCCATTGCCCTCGTTCGTCACGATGATCGAGGACCCCGTCTCGGCGATCAGGAAGTTGGCGCCCGTGATGCCGACATCGGCCGCGATGAATTTCTCGCGCAGGATCTCCCGAGCCTCGCTGACGATCTTGACCGGCTCGTCCAGGGGCCGGTCCTTCGGCAGATGCGTGTGCTGGCGGCGGAAGTCGGCCTCGATCTGCGCCTCGGTCAGGTGGATCGCCGGCGCGATGATGTGGCTCGGCGTCTCGTGGCGGATCTGCACGAGGTACTCACCGAGATCGGTCTCGACGACCTCCAGGCCCTGCGCCTCGAGGTGGGCGTTGAGCGCGATCTCCTCGGAGACCATCGACTTGCCCTTGGTGACGAGGCGCGCGTTCGACGTCGCGACAGATGCCGGCCACGATCTCGCGCGCATCGGCGGCGGTTGGCGCCCAGTGCACCTTGGCCCCGGCGGCAGTCGCCTTCTTCTCCCAGGCCTCGAGGTAGAGGTCGAGGTGGGCCAGCGTGTGGTTCTTGATGTCGCGGCCGACGTCGCGCAGCGCCTCGAACTCGGGCAGCTTCTCCTTGGCGGCGGTGCGCTGCGCGACGAGCCCCGTCGGCAGGCCCGACAGCGCGCGCTGCAGTTGCATGTCCTTCAACGCGGCCTTGACGTTGGACTTGAAAGCGTGAGCGGTGACGTCCATGCGCGAACCCGGCTCCTTTTGTCTGCCCTCTTCTTAGGGCGAACCGGAGCGTAGCGCGAGGGGGTGCGGGCCTGGAGCGCGACCTAGCGCTGGCCCGCGAAGGCCGCGGCCGGCCAGCCGACCTGGCTCGGCGGCTCGATCAGCGCTGGAAACGCCTGGCGAACGGGCCGACGCGCGAGCTGGATCGGGCCGATCAGGCGGGGCAGCTCGGCCGAGGCCAGCTGCTCGGTGGGCGCGGTCATGCGGGCGCGACGGGGTACGAAGCTGCGCTCGGCGATGGTCAGGCGAGGCGACATGCCGGGCCGCGCGATGAGATCGGCGAGGCGCGCACCGGCCGAGGCGATGCGCTCGCCGGGCGCCGGCACGAACGGAAGCGCCAGCGCTCCACCCGATCGCCGCGACCTCACGGCCCCAATGCGCTCCCGGTGTGCCTCGAGCAGGGCAAGCCCTTCGCTGCCGCGATGATTGACCACCCGCAATTGCGGCGCCGCTGCGGTCACGATCGCCGCGAGCAACACGCCCGCACGGAGTTGCAGCGGCTGCAGATCGTCGTCGGTATTGGCGGCGACCTCGACGCCTGGCCCGGCGCTGCCGTAGTTCGTCGCGTGCACGCTGACGACGTCGTAGGGCGCCACCTGCACGATCACGACGAAGCGCCGTCCGCGCGCATCGGTTGCCTGCTTGCTCATGTAGAACGGCACGAAGACCTGGCCGCTATGCGAGGAGATGGTGTCGTAGGGGTCGGTGTTGCGCGAGCTGTTGTGGAACTCGTGGAACACGAAATAGCGCATGGAGCGCCCCCGGTGACGACGTTGCGAGCGGGAGCTGCCGGGGCGCGGGCTGTGGGCGACCACGACGTAGTCGGTGGGGGAGGTCCAGATGCGGCCGGCGGGAAGCCAGCCATCCCTGGCAATCCGCGGAAGCGACAGCTCGCAGGCGAGATCAGGGCAGCTCTTGAATGTCGCGGCGGCCGGCGCCCGCCCCTCGGTCGCGGCGAGCGTCGCCATGGCCGTGTTGAACGCCGCCTGTCCTCGCTCGGTCCGGTAGAGAGGCCAACCTTCTACGATCGCCTGGTCGCCCTCGCGGCGCGGTCGCTCGGCGGCGCGGCCACGAGAGGCGCCGATATGGCGCGAGAGGATCTGATCGCCGTCCTGAGCGACGGCCGGTTGCGAGGTTGCTACAGGCAGCGCGACGCCACCCAGCGCCAGAGTTGCAGCGCAAACGGCAATGATACGCGATACGACCCGCACGTTTCGAGATCCCCCGCTCTGTCCGAGCCTCTTTGGTGCCGCCCCATCGCGGCCAGAGCAGGTCCGAACCATGGCAAAATCTGGGAGCGGAAGAACGCGGTGACCAAACCGTAAAGATCGGCGGGGCGAAAGCCGCCTTCACTCTCCCTGTCCCGGCCTCTTGCGCGCGAGCGCGGGGCTTGGGATACCCGCGGCCACAGATCGCAAGGCGCCGCCCGTGCGCCGGACCGCCCAGGGAGCGCACCCCATGAACCTCGATGCCATAAGGACCATCTCCACCGCCGACGTCGCCGGCAAGCGCGTGCTCGTGCGCGCCGATCTCAACGTGCCCGCCAAGGACGGGAAAGTGACCGACGCCACCCGCCTGGAACGGCTCGTGCCGGGCCTCAAGGACCTGATGGCACGCAAGGCCAAGGTGATCGTCCTCTCGCACTTCGGTCGTCCCAAGGGCGGGCCCGACACGGAAAACTCGCTGGCGCCGGTCGCCGCCGAGTTGTCTAGGCTGCTCGGCACTCCGGTGCCTCTCGCTGCCGACTGCATTGGGCCGGAAGCGGCCGAGGCCGTCGATGCGCTCGCGCCCGGCGGCGTGCTGGTGCTCGAGAACACGCGCTTCCACAAGGGCGAGGAGAAGAACGATCCGGCCTTCACCGCGGAATTGGCCAAGCTCGGCGACCTCTTCGTCAACGATGCCTTCTCGGCGGCGCACCGCGCGCACGCCTCGACGGCGGGACTGGCCGACCTGCTGCCGGCCTACGCGGGGCCCCTCATGATGGAGGAGATCGACGCGCTACGCACGGCGCTCGAGAACCCCGAACGGCCGACGGCGGCAGTTGTCGGCGGCGCCAAGGTCTCGACCAAGATCCCCGTGCTCATGAACCTGCTGCCCAAGGTCGACAAGCTGATCATCGGCGGCGGCATGGCCAACACCTTCCTGCTGGCAAAGGGCGTCGCCGTCGGCAAGTCGCTCGCCGAGCCGGACCTCGCCGACAAGGCGCGCGAGATCATGGCGGCGGCCGCGGGGAAAGGCTGCGAGATCGTGCTGCCGACCGATGCCGTCGTCTCGCCCGAGTTCAAGGCTGGGGCACCGGCCACCACCGTCGCTCTCGACAAAGTGCCTGCCGATCAGATGATCCTCGACGTCGGCCCGGCCTCCGTGGCGCACCTCGTCGGCGTCCTGGCGGGCTGCAAGACGCTGCTCTGGAACGGCCCGCTCGGCGCCTTCGAGATCGACCCGTTCGGCACGGGCACATTCGCGCTCGCCAAGGAGGCCGCGCGACTGACCAAGGCGGGCAAGCTCGTCTCGGTGGCGGGCGGCGGCGATACGGTCGCAGCGCTCAACGAGGCCGGCGTCACGGAGCAGTTCACCTACGTCTCGTCGGCCGGCGGCGCCTTCCTCGAATGGCTCGAGGGCCGCGAGCTGCCCGGCGTCGCCGCGCTCGCCAAGGCCAAGGCCTGAGATGCCAGCCCACTCCCTCCCCGCCGGCTGGCCGCGCGCCATCGTGTTCGACCTCGACGGTACGCTGGTCGACAGCGCGCCGGACATCCAGCTTGCGATCAACGCGGCGTTCGCACCGCTGGGTGTCGCGGCGTTCGATCTCGACCGTGTCAAAGGGCTGATCGGCGGCGGGGCACCGGCGGCGGTCGCACGCGCCGCAGCGATGGCAGGGGTCACCCTGTCGCCCGACGAGGAGAAGGCCGCGCTCGGCCGCTTCTACCCGGTCTATGCCGAAGCCTCCGCCGAGGGGCGCGGGCTCTACCCTGGCGCGCGAGAGCTTCTGGATCATCTTGCCGGACTGGGGATGCCGCTCGGGCTGTGCACCAACAAGGCCCAGCCGATAACCGAGATCGCACTGAGGGCGCTCGGCATCGACGGCTATTTCCGCGCCGTAATCGGCGCGCGCGACGATCTGCCGAAGAAGCCCCACCCCGCGCCATTGCTGGCTGCCATCGCGCCGTTGTCCGTCGAGCCCGCCGAGCGTTCTGATGGTTGGCGACACCGCGGCCGACATCGGAGCTGCGCGCGCCGCCGGCTGCCGCTCGATCGCCATCGGCCACGGCTACTCACGCGTTCCGGTCTCGGATCTCGGCGCAGACGGCGTCATTCATCGCCTCTCCGAGCTGCCCGAAGCCATCGACGGTCTCGCGCCCCCGAAAACGTGACGCAGGCTTGATTTGCAGGCAGGCTCGAAGCCGTCTACCTGACGGGGCGAGACACCTTCCGCAACACCAACACCAGGCTGGAGCCCGATGCTGCCGGAATTGTCGCTCTACCTCGGGGTTGCACTCGCCGGCCTCGTCAGTTTTCTGTCGCCGTGCGTGCTGCCGCTGAGTGCCGCCCTATCTCGGCTACCTCGGCGGCATGACGCTGGAGCAGATGACCGACGAGAAGGGCCTCGACAACGCCGCCTGGCGACGGGTCGTCATCGCCGCGGTATGCTTCGTGCTGGGCTTCACGACCGTATTCGTCGGACTCGGTGCCGGCGCCTCGGCCTTCGGCCAGCTGATCCAGACCTACAAGAACGAGCTCGCCATGGTGGCGGGCCTGCTGATCATTTTGTTCGGCCTGCACTTCCTCGGCATCCTGCGCATACCGCTGCTCTACCAAGAGGCGCGCTATCACACCGACATGCAGGGCGCGAGCTATCTCGGCTCCTATCTGATCGGTCTCGCCTTCGCTTTCGGCTGGACGCCGTGCGTCGGACCCATCCTGGCAACAGTGCTGACGGTCGCCGCCAACGAGGCGAGCCTCACGACCGGCGTCAAGTTGCTCACCGCCTACTCACTCGGGCTCGGCATTCCCTTTATTCTGGCCGCTGTCGCGATCGGGCCATTCATGGGCTTCATGAAGCGGTTCCGGCGGCACATGGGGCGCGTCGAGCAGGTGATGGGTGCGGTTCTCGTCATCACCGGGCTGCTGTTTGCGGGCGAGGCGCTGAGCTGGGTGCGGGACGGCCTCATGAGCGTCGTACCCGGTCTCGGTGCGGTCGCCGGCTGGCTCGGCTTGGCGCTCGTCGTCGCCGGGCTCTGGCTCGTCTTCCGCCACGTCCAGGCTCAGCGTCTCTCCGGGCTCGCCGGGATCGTGCTTGGCATGATGCTGATCGGGGGCTCGATCAACGTGCTCGGTCAATGGCTGATCGAGAACGTTCCGATCCTGGCACAGATCGAGGAGCTGGCGACGTCGAAGTCGCTGCAAACCGACATCCTGAAGCAAGGCGCGAAGTGACGGAGCAAGTGGAGAGAAGCGAGACGTGAGTTGAGAGACGTAAGAAAAATAGGGACACTCTCCGATCCTTTGCAATTCCATGACCCGGAACCCGCCATGCCCCGCCCGATCGCACTCACCATCGCCGGATCAGACAGCTCCGGTGGCGCCGGCATCCAAGCCGATCTGAAGACGTTCTCGGCAATGGGCGTCTACGGCGCCTCGGTGCTGACGGCGCTGACCGCCCAGAATACGCGTGGGGTCCAGGGCGTGCACCCGGTGCCACCCGGCTTCGTCTCGGCTCAGATGACCTCGGTCCTCGACGATCTCGACGTTAAGGCCGTCAAGACCGGCATGCTCGCAGATGCCACCATCATCGCGGCCGTCGTCGATGGGCTCGCCGCCCGCGCCCCCGGTGTCCCCGTCGTCGTCGACCCGGTGATGGTCGCGACGAGCGGCGACGTTCTCCTGGAGCGCGACGCTATCGAGATCGTGCGGGACCGCCTCATTCCGCGAGCGACACTGATTACGCCCAACCTGCCGGAGGCAGCCGAGCTGCTCGGAGCGCCCATCGCTGTCAGCGAGGCCGAGGCTCGCGACCAACTGACTCGCTTGGTAGAGCTCGGCGCCAAAGCCGTGCTGCTGAAAGGTGGGCACGGCGCGGGAGACGAGGCGGTCGATCTCCTCGCGATCGATGGCCGCGTCATTCGTCTGGCCGATCCCAGGATCTCGACGCGCAATACTCACGGAACCGGCTGCACATTGTCTGCAGCAATCGCAGCGCGCCTCGCCCTCGGCGACGACCTCGAGACAGCTGTCCGACACGCCAAGGCGTACGTGCACGCTGCCATCGTCGCCGGACAAGCTCTCGGCGTCGGGCACGGCAACGGCCCGGTCGACCACTTGTTTGGCATCGACGTCGCGCGTTGAGATCAGCGCCGGCTAAGTAGGCGACCACCGCAGCCGCGCGTTGCGGGATGGCAACTCGGCAGCAGAATTGCCCCGATCCGCGCCGACAGCCGCCAAAACCTGCTATCGCTATTTTCACGGTCTGGGGGAGGATTGCTGATACGCGCATATTATCGCGTGTGTGAGTGATCTTCGTGGGAGCCGGCGCGAATTCGTTCGCGCCGGCTTTTGTCATTCGCGGTGCATTCCGCCGACACCGAGGTGTCGCTCGGTGGCAACATTCCCCGCCAAATGATCCGATCACTCCGCATTTGCGGCATTCGGGATTTCTGTCCGCAAGACGGATCAATTACAATTTCCACAGATTTTCACGGCTGCAACCAATCAATCGGTGCGCGGCAGGCTCGTGATGGAGACAGCTATGGTCGGGCACAAGCTAGGTCTTCGCGCCACCAGAGGATTAGTCGCCTCTATCCTCGCGTGCAGCGTCGTCACGTCTCCATCATTGGCGGGTGGCTTTGCCGTTCGCGAGCAGTCGACAGAGTTGCAGGGCATGTCGTTTGCCGGTCACGGCGCGGGCGGTGGAGGCTTGTCCGGCATGTTCTGGAATCCGGCAGTGGCCGCCTACGCGCCCGCCGGCCTCTATACAGAGTTGAACTACGCCGGCATCGTCGGCCGCGTCGAGATCAGCGGCGACGTCTACTCCGCCGGCACCAATCTCGGACTGCCGCAAGAGAGCGGCGATATCGCCAAGGACGCGATCGTTCCCTCGTCCTATTTGAGCTGGCGCGTGAACAATCGGCTGGTTGCCGCGATCAGTGTGAACTCTCCGTTCGGGCTCGTCACAGAGCCAGCGAACCGGTTCTGGGCGGGACAGACATTTGCACGAACGTCGGAGATAAAGACCTATAATTTCGCCCCGACGCTCGCTTATCAGCTCACTCCAGCCATTGCCGTCGCCGCAGGATTGCAACTCCAGCGCATGGAAGGTCGATTGAAATCGGCTTCCGGCATCACGGCGACCGCGCCGAATACCGTCATCCACGGCGACGACACGGCGTTCGGTTTGACGGCTGGCATCGATGTCCGGCCGGCACGGGGTACACATATCGGCCTGGGCTATCGCTCCTCCATCGACCAGACGCTGGAGGGCAGCATCGCCGTTCCGGGCTCAGCCATTCCCCCGGCGCGGGCTGGCAATCCCATCAAGGCTGGCGTGACGCTGCCCGAGATCGTCACGCTAAGCCTTCGCCATGACCTTAGCGACCGGCTGACATTGCTCGGCTCGGTCGAGTGGAGCCACTGGAGCCGCCTCGAGAAGCTCGACATCGTCTGTGTCAAGAACCCCGCCGGCAATCCCGTCTTCTGCCCTGCGGGCAACGGACAGGTTGCGTCATCGCTCGACCTCGGCTGGCACGATGGCTGGTTCTTCTCGGCCGGAGCGGAGTACGCCTACAGCGAGAGACTTACGTTGCGAACCGGCTTTGCCTACGAGATCTCGCCCATCCAGGCGGCCGACGAGCGCTCCCTTCGGGTGCCGGACAGCGATCGCCTGTGGGCCAGCGTCGGCGCCGGCTACAAATGGAGCGACACGGTCGGGTTCGAATTCGCCTACACGCACATCTTCGGCATTGGCGACAGCGACATCGATCGCCTCGAGCGCGGGCTGCACTTCATCGGGAATGCGGACTCGCAGGTCGACATCGTCTCGGCCGCTCTCAAGGTGAAGCTCGGCGGGCCGAACCTCGCCGACAGCCACACCGCCGGCAGCGTGAAATAGAGACGGCGGCCGCTGCACTTCAAGGCAGCGCATCAGGGCCGGTAGGCCTCCTTGCCGGTTCCGCGATAGAGGACGCGGACCTGCTCCTCGCTGACCTCCTTGTGAAATGCAAGGGCCGCGGGGTCGAGATCGCGCGCCGGGCGCGGCTCGGGCTCGAAATGGCCGAACGTGTCGACACCACGCACGAGCGTCGCCCAATCGCGACTGCCGACAGCCTGCTTGACGTGGGTCGGGATGTAGCGGATCGCCAGGCCGATGCGCCGGTCGTCGGACTGATTGGGCGCCGAGCCATGGTACAGCAGCACGTGATGCAGCGAGGCTTGCCCGGGCGCCAATTCGGCATAGACGGCATCCGCCTCGTTCACCTCGACGGCGATCTCCTGACCGCGGGTGAGGAGATTGTCCTGATTGAAGGTGTCGGCGTGGGCCACCTGGGTCTTGTGCGTGCCGGCGATGAACTTCATGCAGCCAGACACCTTGTTGGCCGGAGAGATTGCAACCCACACGGTCATCACATCGGGCGAGGATAGTCCCCAGTACGTCGCATCCTGGTGCCACGACACGAAGCCGGGATCGCGCGCCTCCTTCACGAAAAAGCTGGTATTCCAACAGAACAGGTTGGGGCCCAGCACGTCCTCTACCGCGTCGAGGATCCGGGGGTGGCGGATAAGATCGTTCACCCAAGTGAACAGCACGTGGCTGCGATGGCGCATGGCGCCGCTGATCGGACCGCCGCTCTGGCGCTCGTAGGATTCGAGCGCGCTCCGGAAGCCGGCCACCTCCTCAGGGGACAGCACATCGATCGGGAAATGATAGCCCTTGGTGTTGTAGGCCTCGACCTCGGCGGCTGTGAGGACTTTGGTCATGGCTGTCTCCGTCAGGCGCTGTTCACGCGGCATGGCCGCTCAATGCTATGCCGTTCACGCCCACCTCTTCAAGCGGCTGCTGGCTGGGCGCCCTGCCACCTGCGGATCACGGCGCGACCGCGCCACATCAGGAACAGCACGATCATCACGTTGAGTGCGTTCCAGGCGATGCCGTTCAGGAAGGCCATGTGGTAGCTCCCGGTCAGGTCGAAGATGACCCCGGACAGCCAACCGCCGAACGCCATGCCGACGAGCGTTGCGGTCAGCACCATGCCGACCCGCGCTCCGGCTTCTTCCGGCGGGAAGTACTGGCGCACGATCAGCGCGTAGCTCGGCACGATGCCACCCTGGAAGAGCCCGAACAGCGCCGAGACGATGTAGAGCGACATCAGGCCGTCGAAGGGCACATAGAGGATCAGCGCCACACCCTGCAGCACAGAGCCCAGCAGCAAAGTCTTCATGCCGCCGATCTTGTCTGCGATGAACCCCGACAGCAGCCGGCTGACGATGCCGAAGCCAAGCATGAGAGACAGCATCTCGGCGCCCCGGGCGAGGCCGTAGCCGAGGTCGTTGCAGTAGGCGACGATGTGCACCTGGGGCATCGACATGGCGACGCAGCACGACACGCCGGCCACGATCAGCAAGAGCTGCAGAACATTCGGCGGCACCGGTGGCGGGATCGGCGTGGCTGCAGCCGCGACCGGCTCCGAGGCGGCGTCGATTGTGACCGCGGGCTTGTGTGGCGCCCGGCGCCGGAACGCAAGCGACAGCGGGAGCATGATCGCGATGCAGATCAGGCCAAGCCAGACCTGCGTCTGCCGCCAGCCGTAAGTCGCCACGAGGTACTGCACGATCGGCGGCCAGATCGTGCCGGCGACGTAGTTGCCGCTGGCGCAGATCGCGACGGCGATGCCGCGGCGCCGTTCGAACCAATGCGAGATATCGGCGATCATCGGGCCGAAGCTCACCGATGAGCCGAGCAGGCCGATCAGGATCCCCTGGACCAGCGCGAACTGCCAGATATCGGCGGCATAGGCCGATGCGATGTAGCCGAGCCCGAGCGTCACACCGGCTCCGACGAGCGGTCGGAAAATGCCCATGCGATCGGCGAGATTGCCCATGAGGATGCCGCCGAAACCGAATCCGAGCGACGTCAAAGTGTAGGCGAGCGACGCGTCGGCCCGCGAGATGTTGAAATCGCTCTGCACCGCCGGCAGGACCACCACGACGGACCACATGCCGACGCCGCCGACGGCGCTCATCAGCAAGGCCGCGAGCAGGCGCGCCCAAGCCGGCCAGCCGTCGATATCGCGCCGCTGAGCAGGCGCATGCGCCATTTGAGATCCGTCCGCCAAGCTCGGCTCCTGTCGGCACGCGACCGCGCACCCCAAGGCAATGCGGACATCGCATGCCACGCTGCCCAACTTCCAGGCAACGGCGGCAGCATCTACGAGCCTGCCACATCGGGTCAAGCTGCGACGCGCGATCGATCACAGCTTCGTTCGGCGCCTGTCCTGCAAGCGCGAGATTAGCTCGCGGGCGAGACGCCAATGCGGCCCCAACCGGGCAGCTTCACGGCGGGACGCCGCCAATCGATGCCGGCGACAAGACCTAGAAGATTGACCTCTATGCCCTCCACCCAGCCAACAGTCAGACCAAGCAATCCGCCAAGCGATAACTGGATGCCGCGCCCGCTCGGCGGCCAGCCGGCGTAGGCCGGCCACTCCACGAAATCCTTGCCGATCGCGGTCGGCAGCAGTGCCGGGGCGAGGTCCGGCACCTGCCTCGCCACGGTCGCGACAAACGTATTGGAGTTCGGGCCGGGCCAGACGACGTAGGTGCCACGGGCGGCGTGCGGATATGCGGCAACCGCGCGCCGGATCTCGGGGATGGCCCGCTCGGCGGCGGGGCCCTTGAGCGTCAGCAGGATCTCGGGCGTATTGCCATACCACCGACCATCCGGCGGGTAGCTGTCGATGCGCAGCGCGCGACCCCAGCCGACCACGTCGTAGCGCTGGTAGGCCGTTGCACCCCGCGGCTTGATCACCAGCCACGTATGGTGCGCGAAGATACCTTTCCAGCGGCCCGTGCGCCCGGCCATGACATGCACCACCGCATCGGGAGCTGCGCGCGGCGGCGGGAGCACACCGGCCGAGGACCAGTCGGCATGCGCATAGGAGATGGCATGTGGCTGCAATTGCCACCACAGGCCGTGGGTCGCCACAGGCGCCAGAAACACGAGGAGGATGGCCGTGAGGGCTGCGCGGATCATCGCAGAACTCTACTCGGGGATCATGGCGTCCGTTCGGCCGGCGCGCGCGGCCACCATGGGCCAAACGCGACATGCCTCTGGGCAGAAAAAGCAGCATTGTCGACCTGCGTCGATCCCCGACCGACATTGCAATGAACGAGCGTCGACGGTATGTTCAGGAAGTCGTTTTTCTCGCATTAAGAAGACCTTCGGGTCGCGAACGCTGAGGCTTTCCAATGCGCGCCCCGGTACCTCCCCGCCAGAGTGAACGTCTTGCTGCGCTGCGCGCGATGTCGATCCTCGATACGCCGCGGGAGCCCAGGTTCGACCGCATCGTCGAACTCGCGGCCGAACTTTGCGAGGCGCCGATCGCGGTGATCAATCTGATCGACGAGGATCGACAATGGTTCAAGGCCGAGACCGGGCTTGGCGTAAGGGAAACCCCGCTCGAGGCGTCGATCTGCGCGCATGTCATCCTGCAGCCGGGCCTAACGATCATCAGCGATACGTTGAATGATCCGCGGCTGAAGGACAACCCTCTCTGCATCGCCGCCCCAAATCTCCGGTTCTACGCCGGCACGCTGCTGGCCACGGAAGACGGGTTGCCCCTCGGCACCCTTTGCGTTCTAGACCATCAGCCGCGCACACTCACGCCGCGCCAGCAGGGACTTCTCACCGGCCTCGCGGAGCAGGTGATGATCCAGATCCAGCTCACCCGCGACCTGCGCCTCGCCAACGACTTGCGCCGTGAGGTCGACCACCGCGTCAAGAACTCCCTCGGGCTTGTCGGCGCACTCCTGGGCCTGCAAGCTGGCCAGTCTCCTCATGAAGAGGTCAAGACCGCTCTCCGGTTCGCGCGCAACCGAATTGACTCCGTGGCGCTTGTCCACGAGCAGCTCCATTCCGCCGGAGCCACCTCGGAGGTCGACATGCGGCAGTTCGTGGACAGGCTGGCCACCTCTCTCAACGGCCAAGCCAAGACCGGGGTCAGCGTCCGCGCTGACGTGCCCTCAGTGATGCTGCCCGCCCGCTCGGCAATACACGCCGGCATCGTGCTGAACGAGCTCGCGACCAACGCCCTTCGTCACGGACTGGCCATGTCGTCCGGCGGGTTGGTCAGGCTCGACGGTGAGATCGTCGCAAACGGCTTGAAACTCACCGTGGCCGACAACGGGCAAGGGCTCCCAGACGATTTCTCGCCGGCAGACGCGTCCGGCCTTGGAATGCGCCTGGTGCTGAGCCTGACACGCGAGCTGGGTGCCTCGCTGGCATGGTCAAGCTCGCCGAGCGGCACCACGTTCTCCTTCGAGATCCCCGTCACACCCGCCGACAAAGCCGGCTCATTGCCCGACTGAGGCGACCCCTCCTGCGGGTGGATGTCTCACGCGCCCCGATCCCTGGCCCGGTCGTAGCGCCGGCAGAGGATGCGCACCCGATCGCGCATGTTTGGCCGGACGCGGAGTGTCCAGGGCGTATCCACCGCCTTCGCCCAGGCGGCCGTTCGGGTCACGTCCGGCGACACAAGATGATAGATCGCGACGTACTTGTGAGTGCCGTTGTCACTCGCCTTGTAGCGGCGAGCCAGAAGGGTTCCGGGAACGGCTGCAAGCGCGGGGATATGCTCCTCGTCGTACCACTTGTTGAAGTCCGCCTCGCCTTCCGGCGCGCAGTTCATGGCGTTGAGGAGGAAGCCACCCGCGCCCGACGCCGGGGCTGCGGCATTGCCGGGCAGTGTCTGGGTACCCTCGAAGCGGAGCAGCCGCTTGCACGCTGCCGTGACCCGCTTCGACCAGGGCGACAGGTTCTCATAGGCGATCGCCTTGTACGGGGCGCTCTTCAGCACCTCGACGGTGTCGAGATCGTAGGTGGCGACCGAGAACGTCGGGTCGTCGGCGCCGATCCAGCGCTCGCAGGCGCCGAAACCCGGGATGCGCTGGCGTTCCGGCACGTGCTCGGTGTCGTACCAGTCGTGAAACTCGTCGGCGCGCGCGGTCGAGAAATCGAATGCGGCGATCAACTGGCCGGTCGGCATGGCGTCCTCTCCCTCGGGGGGCGCGGAGACTGCAGCGTGCCCGCGCCTTTGAAGCGGCATTCGAGCCGATCACCGGCATGTGTGCAAGCCTTGACGGAAGCCCTATGGGCGGCAGCCGATCGGGCTTGCGCGTCGCTCAGTGGAACAGGCGGCCCAAGTCGATCACGACGGTCTGGCCAGTCATGGTCTCGGTGCGGCACATGGTGACCGTCATGTCGGCGCAATCGTCCTTGTCGGCTGCCTTCTTCAGCAGCGAGGTGGACGACGCCTTCTCGATCTGCTCCGAGCGCAGGTTCGAGGTGGCGCGCGTGCCTTCGAGGAGCCCTGGCGCCACGCAGTTGACCAGCACCTCGGGGGCCAGCGCCACCGCCATGCACTTGGTCAAATGGTTGAGGCCCGCCTTCGAGCACGCATAGGCGATCGACGAGCCGGTCGGCCCGAGCCCCGCCACGGACGAGATGTTGACGATACGGCCCTGGCCCTGGCGCTTCATGACGGGCGCCACGGCCTTGATCAAGCGTAGCGGGCCGGTGAGGTTCACAGCCATGATCTTCTCCCAGACCTCGATGGTCAGGCTGTCGATGTCGGTGAACGGGATCGACTTGTTGAAAGCGGCGTCGTTGATCAGGATGTCGATCCGGCCGAAGCGCGCCTCGACATCGGCGACCAGCTTCTCGACCTGGGCCTGATCGGTGATGTCGCACTGAAAGGCGGCGGCGTTGATCTGGTAGGACGAGGCCATCTCGCGCGCCACGCCCTCGGCCTGCTCGCGGCTCTGGGCGTACATCACGGCCAGATGCACACCCTCCTTGGCGAGCGCGTGACAGATGCGCTGGCCGAGACCGCCGTTGCCGCCGGTCACGATCGCAACCGCGCCTTTGAGATCCATGTGCGTGCTCTCCCTGCCGGCCCGTCGCTTGGCGGGCGTGCTGCTGTCAGTCGTCGAAGGCTTGAAGGGAATACTTTGGCGCTTATCCGGCGCGACAGGCAAGCTTGCCGGTGAGATTGACGGCCGGTGTCACGAGGCGGAACTCGCCGGTGTGGTCGGGGTCGCCCGGACGCGCCTTGGTCTCGATGATCAGCGTGATCAGGTCCTCGCGGCTGCCGAGGAGGAGCATCAGCTTCAGCTCGCGATCCCGGTTCCAGAACTGTGCCGGGCGCTTGCCGTCGAGCGACCACAACCGGCGTTCCTTCGGCACCTTCTGATGGTGGATCTCGAGCGAGCCCTTCATGCCTTCCTCGCCCGGCGAGCCGGTGCGGTCGCGACTGAGCGGCATATAGAGCTTCAGCGTGATCGAGAAATCCGCGACCTCGCACGAGACGGCCGGCCGATAGCGCGCCTCGGCTGGCGCCGCCCCGGCCATGCCGAGACCGGCCGCGAGCATCGCCGTCAGCACCACCTGACGCAGCATGGGGGAGCCGCCAGTCCTCATGGTGCTTTCCCCAGGTACTGCGGGCCGGTCGGGTCGAGGCTGTCGATGTAGGCGACCAAGGCTGTCGCGCCGTCCACGCCGAGATCGAACATCGGCATCTCGTCGTGGCCACCGACCACGCCGGTCTTCAAGGCCTCGACCAGCATGGGGATGGGGTAGTCAGCGCCCAGCGACCGCAGCGGCGGCGTGATCTTGTGCGGGCTGTCGTCGGCCACACCCACCGCATGGCACCGCCCGCACTTCTCGGCCGCAATCGCCGAGCCGCGTATGGCGAGATCGGAGGCGGCGTGCGCGTCTACCGCGCCGGTCATGAGCACGACGGTCAGCACGAGCGATTGCACAGCGCCCCGCCCGGTCCCGCGCCACCTCGTGAGGCCCATTCCTGCGAGCGACATGCCGGCCCCCGAATCGTTTGATCATTCACGCGGCGACCAGACCACGTGCGCGACTGCGGGGGAACGGGCGCGGGGGCGGGTTTCCACGGGAGAGCGAGTGTGGAGCGGGGATGGGGGTGGATGGAGTTGTGCGCGCAGCCTGTATTGCGCGCTGGGCGCGCGAGCGGGCCACATTCTCGCGGCGCTTCGGATGCCCACCAGCATCCGCGCGCCCGCCCCCATTGGGGGACGTGTCGGCTGAGCCTCCCTCCGTTTTGTCGTGATTATGCACATTCAGACATTAGCTGATCGCGCCTTTGCCCACGGCGCTCGTGCGAGTGATCATGTCTGTTGCTGATGACTTTTCGACCGTCGACATTGTGGCCTGATCCGCGACCTGAATGCGAACGCGTCCAACATTCCCGCCGCGACGGCCGGTGTGCTCTGAAAGCCGGCAATTTGTTCGTGTCGAGAGCGCCTCGACTTGGATACGGCACGGTGCCCACCCTTATCATCGTCGCGCTTGCCTGCCCTCGGCGAAGGCCGACAGGTAGCAATGACTCATCGTGTGCCAGGTTCGAAAAGTCGAATTTGCCCCCAAGGCCGGGGGCAATCCTGCTTCCGCATTAACCGACAAGTTGTCTGCTTTGGCGACGTTGCAGGAATGAGGAGCCCAACCTGGCGACGTGTCACGCTCCTTGCGATCCTGACACACCATGTTTACGAGCTATTTCCTCGATGTATGCGGCCCATTCGCCACCATAGCTCGAGCGGCACTTAGCAAGAAGCTCTCTTGCCAGTCGCCAGTCCCGCAGGAAAATAGAGAAGTAGAGAGCCTCCTTCCATTCCTCTCTTCGAATGGCCCATTGGCAAGCTGCGCTCGGATCTCGGTGCGCCGCAAACCACTTTTCTCCATGATTTAGCCATGCCCTTTCCAGGGCCGTCGCCTGTTGCTCTATGGACGGCTGGTCCTGTGCGATTTCGTCAAATGCACCCCATCCGTCGGCTGGCAATCCTCGATAAACATAGCATTCATGGATCGACGGGTTCTTGGCTGCATGGCCCTGACCGATCCTATAGACATCTGAGAAATAGAGCCCCAGCTCTACGCCAAAATGACCAATGGTGCCCATGCCTGGAAGATTGCGCACGGACCTGCTCACAGAAACGATCTGCGAAACTCCGTCTGAACTCAGATGATATGTTCGGCCGCGTTTGCGATAACCCGCCTGACGCAGATGCGGATGCAGGCTGTTTTTGATGACCGTATCGACCTTGTCCTTAGCTGCCGCCATGTCACTCCGATCTGAGCATGAAAATTACAGTGGTAAATCAAATTCTGTGCGATCCCGCCATGAATCAGAATCACTTCAAGGCCCAGCTTGTCAAAGCTCCTCGGATACCAATCCACACAATCCAAAATGCGTGTCGCCGTCGGTTATCTCATCGCAATCAGTGATCGACTCCCCAGGGCAGCCAGAAGACGCCAACTTTCGCAATGTCATCGGCCACCAGCCTAACAATCTCATCCATTTCTTCTGCCGAGTTGGGGGCAAGGTTCCGGCCGATGGTGTCCACCTGGATTTGATAGTCCGTGTGGAGCTCGCCACAGATACCGATGAGGCGGCGCGCGAAGTCCGGCAGGTCATCGGGCAGTTTATCCAGGATGCAAAGGAGTCCCTGCGGTCCGGCTGTCAGCACGTGGAATGGGTGATCGGCATCGATCTCGTCGAGCGCGTCGGCCATCGCCAGTTTCTCGAAGGGAGATGCGCCGGTCTCGGGTGGCAGCAGGCCTGAGATGCAAATCAGGTCGCGCTTTGCTGTGCTCGGCGCGATGTTGATCTCGTCCTTGGCGCGCTCGCCCGGTAGCGAGCGGGTAAAGAGGCCGACACCAGCCTTCGCTGCCTCGGCCTGATGCTTTGCGACCCACAACTCCGGCTCCAGCCCATCGGCCTTCGCGAGCGCCTTGATCGGCACCGCCTTGAAGGTGAGATGACCCTTCCGGCCACGCACCTTGGCGGCCTTCAGTCCGAAGACAGCTTCGTAGGTCGCGACGCTGGCAACGAACACGTCGGATTTGAGGGCCTTGTCGAGTCGCTTCGGGATGTCGGTGAGCGACTTTGCGTGGCGGGCGCGCAGTTCTGCCTGCCGCTCGCGCAGCGCAGCGACTTCGAGTGGGCATTCGGCACCGTGACGGACAAGCCTGTCGGCCCCATCGATGTCGCCCTTCTCGACCAGCATGACGATCGGCGCGCGGTTGAACGCACCGGTACCTCGCGCATTGGGGTTGGCCTGACGGGCGAGCAAAAACAGGAAAGCCAGTTTGCTATCCTTGACGATTGCCCATTGCAGCGGCGTCATACCGGTCTGATCGCAAATTCCATCGGGCCCGATCGCCTCGATGATCGCAGCCGTGCGCCGCATGTCGGGCAGCGCCTTGCCGACGCTTTCCTGAACACGCGCAAGCTCGGCGATCAAATCGGATGGAGTGGGCATGGCAATGCTCGTTGCTCACAGCGACTATTGACCGAATTTCAAGCTTGCCACTGAGGTTTTGAAGAAGCGTAAAACCATCACATCGATCTGACAATTGGCTCCTTTCGTCCGAATGTGACGATCGAGTCAGGAGTGCTAACCTTCATAGACGCCAACTTCCGCATGCAGTCCATGACGGCGCTCTGCCGGAAGCCTGCGTCCGGTGCAGCCTTACTTGCCGACAAACTTGGGGCTTCCCGTCCCCACTCCCTCGAGCGATGCAATGTCAGTTGTCTGGGGCACTGCGGTCGCGGCCGGAACGCTCCAGCCCAGGTGTTTGGCAGCAGGTGGCGATGACGGCTATTCTCCGCAAACCAGCCCCATTCAACGTGTCCGCGGCTCGTTTTGTGTCATCCCGGTGCTTGTCACCGTGACCCATCGCGCCGCGAATTCGGGCCGCCGAAAAGTGCCCAGGCCTTGCAGCCGATGCCTCCGCGCTCATACCAGCGCAGCGTCCCACCCTAACGCACCGAGCGAGCAGAGAAATGGGTCCCGGTGACAAGCACCGGGATGACAGCTGGGCGCGTTGTGGGGCTAACGGGTCAATTCGGGGCTGGTCGGTACGCGCGGAGCGCCTCCAATCCCCAAAGTTATCCCCGATCCCCTCGCCTCGCGTATTGTTCTCGCCTTCCTGTCCGCGCGGGTCGTTTTCGCGAGGCGTGCCGAAAGTGAGGGCAGGAGGCGATATCTGACCTCTGGAGCGGTGATCGCCACTACGTAAGTCAGGCGTCCGTAGTGAAAACGGGTCGGGGAAACCCCCACGGCTCGCTCCTGCGAACGCGAAAATATCATCGGAGGGCGCCGCGAGGCTGCCTCACAAAATCAAAAACGGTGGCCGGACGGCGTCCTCCCCCCGTGCAGTTGTCGATCGACCGGGGCGCGGTGCGCGGCCGGGTGCGGAGGCGTGGGTGGGGCGGGATCGCGACGGTCCGGACTCGTGGAGGGATGGATCATCGTGACCCCGGCCCTCGCCGGGGCAGGCAAGCCCGATGATGACATCGGTGGGCCTGTCCCGGGTCGGGCGGCCGCCGCGCCTCAACGACACGCGACGGTCCGGACTCGTTGAGGGATGGGTCATCGGGACAAGCCCGATGATGACATCGGTGGGTGTGGGAACGGGCCGGGGCAAGCGAGGCGCGGGATGACAGATGTGGGTTCCTATCGGGGCAGGCAACCCATCGGGATGACATCGGTGGATGACCATCCACCACGCCGCCTACACCAACCTGCTCTGCTCCACCGCGGCGCCGATGAAGCAGGCGAAGAGCGGGTGGGGCTCGAAGGGGCGGCTTTTCAGCTCGGGGTGGTACTGGACGCCGATGAACCACGGGTGGTCGGGGATCTCGACGGTCTCGGGCAGGAGGCCGTCGGGCGAGATGCCGCAGAACTTGAGGCCGACCGCCTCCAGCCGCTCGCGGTAGCGGGCGTTGACCTCGTAGCGATGCCGGTGGCGCTCGGAGATTCGGCTCGCGCCATAGACCTCGGCGATGCGGCTGCCCTTCTCGAGTTGTGCCTCGAACGCGCCGAGGCGCATGGTGCCGCCGAGATCGCCGTTCGCCTTGCGCTTCTCGAGCTCGTTGCCGCGCATCCACTCGGTCATCAGGCCGACGACGGGCTCGGTCGATGGGCCGAACTCGGTCGACGAGGCCTTGTCGATCCCGGCCAGCGTGCGGGCCGCCTCGATCACCGCCATCTGCATGCCGAAGCAGATGCCGAAATACGGCACCTTGCGCTCGCGGGCGAAACGGACCGCCTGGATCTTGCCCTCGGCGCCACGCTCGCCGAAACCGCCGGGCACCAGGATGCCATGCACGTTCTCGAGATGGGGCGCGGGGTCCTCCTTCTCGAAGACCTCGCTCTCGATCCACTGCAGGTTGACCCGGACGCGATTGGCGATGCCGCCATGCACCAGCGCCTCGATCAGCGATTTGTAGGCGTCCTTGAGGCCCGTGTACTTTCCGACGATGGCGATGTTGACCTCGCCCTCGGGCGTGGCGACGGCCTTGGAGATGCCCTCCCACCGCTCGAGTTTGGGCGCCGGCGCACCCTCGATGCCGAATGCGGCCAAAACCTCGCGGTCGAGGCCCTCGCGGTGATAGGCGAGCGGCACGTCGTAGATCGAGGCGACGTCGAGCGCCTGGATCACGGCGGTCTCGCGCACGTTGCAGAACAGCGCGATCTTGCGGCGCTCGGAGGCCGGGATGTCGCGATCCGAGCGGCAGAGCAGGATGTCGGGCTGGATGCCGATCGAGCGCAGCTCCTTCACGGAATGCTGCGTCGGCTTGGTCTTGAGTTCGCCCGCCGAGGGGATGAACGGCAAGAGCGTCAGGTGGATGTAGACGGAGTGGCCGCGCGGCAGGTCGTTGCCGAGCTGGCGAATCGCCTCGAAGAACGGCAGGCCCTCGATGTCGCCGACCGTGCCGCCGATCTCGACCAGAACGAAGTCCACGTCCGGGTTGCCGGAGAGCACGAACTCCTTAATGGCGTCCGTCACGTGCGGGATCACCTGCACGGTGCCGCCGAGGAAATCACCGCGCCGCTCCTTGGCGAGGATCTCCTGGTAGATCCGCCCGGTGGTGACGTTGTCGGATTTCTTGGCCGGAACGCCGGTGAAGCGCTCGTAGTGCCCGAGGTCGAGGTCGGTCTCGGCACCGTCGTCGGTGACGAAAACCTCGCCGTGCTGATACGGGCTCATCGTGCCCGGATCCACGTTGAGATAGGGGTCGAGCTTACGAAGCCTGACCGTGTAGCCGCGGGCTTGTAGAAGCGCTCCGAGGGCCGCTGAAGCCAGCCCTTTGCCGAGCGAGGAGACCACGCCGCCGGTAATGAAGATGTACCGCGCCATGGACCTCAACAGTACAGCAAAGCATTTTGATTCGAAGTGGCAAAAGCATGGTCGTCCACCGTCTTCGGCGCGGCACTTGCGCGACCCAGGTGACGACCAGGCTGATCCGCCGGCGGCTAGTTCGATTTCGGGATCGACGGCAGCTTCTGCTTGCCCTGCTCGAGGCTGTCGAGAACGCCACCCTTGGCCGGGGCCGACTGACCAGCGGCGTCGAGCGGCGAGACGGGCCGCGCCGCCTGGCGGGCGAGAATCGTCAGGCCGATGCTGGTCACGAAGAACGCTGCTGCAAGCCCCGCCGTCGCGCGGGTGAGCAGATTAGCCGTACCACGACCGGTCATGAAGCCGGACGAGCCGCCACCGCCGCCGCCGATGCCGAGACCGCCGCCTTCCGAGCGCTGCAGGAGCACCACGCCGATCAGCGCCACGGCGATCAACAGATGGAGAAGAAGGAGAACCGTGGTCATGGGCGATCCGGAGTGTTGTTAAGGGCGTCTGCCAGAGGCAGAAGGGGCACTTCGAGCCCAGCGATTGGCCGGGGTTCTACACGAGGCGCGGGGCGCTGGCCAGCCCGCCTTCTGCGGCCCAGTCGAGGCCACGTCACGAAACGGGCCATCACGGGCTCTTCACCGCCGCTTTCGGCGGCGGTCGATAGGCGTCGTCGACCTTGGCCCTCGGCTTGGATGGAGCCTTCGTTGCCGGCTTCGATGCACGCTCGGGTTTTGCCGGCGCAACCGGCCTAGCTCGCGCGGATGCCGATGAGGGCACGGCAGCGACCGGCTTGCGCCTGGGGAGAGGCGGCGGCGCGTCTTTGGCAGCGCTGGCGCTGGTGGCCTCCTCTCCATCGGCCACGGCCGGAGCGGCACGCTTCTTGTCGTGCCCACAACGAAACAGGAGCTGCTCCCGGAGAGCGATAAAGCGCGCCACTTGCCTGGCACTCTCACCGGTCGCACCGGCCGGTCCCTGCTTCATCAACTCTGGAAGGCCGGCTGCCACCAACGCCGCATGCTCGGCCTCGACTGCAGTGCACGCCTCGGGCGGCAACGGCTCTGCGCTGGCCTCGGCCGACGCAAGAACGGCCAGCCCAAGGGCAAGGGCGCGCGTCCTTCGGAGGGTTGTCGGTTCGATCATGCAAAAACCCTTTCGGCGGGGGGAGCCCCGGAGCCGTCGCACATGCCGAACGCAGCACCCAACGTCGCTACTCAGCAGTAGGCGTCAACGATGCCGAGGAAATCGTCAGCCTTGAGGCTCGCGCCGCCGACCAGAGCACCGTCGACATTCGGCACGCCCATTAGCTCGACAGCATTCGACGCCTTGACAGAGCCGCCATAGAGCAGACGCATCGCGTCACCGTCGGCCCCGAAGCGCTTGCCGAGCGTGGCGCGCAGCATCGCATGCACCTCGGCGACATCGGCCGCGGTCGGCGTCAATCCAGTCCCGATCGCCCAGACCGGCTCGTAGGCGACGACCGTTGTTGCGGCCTTGGCCGAATCGGGCAGCGAGCCCGTGAGCTGGCTCGCGACGACGTCCAGCGTCTTGCCCGCCTTGCGCTGATCGGCCGTCTCACCGACGCAGACGATGGCGACGAGGCCCGCCCTGAAGGCTGCTTCGGCCTTGGCTCGAACTACGGCGTCGCTCTCGGCATGATCCGCACGCCGCTCGGAGTGGCCGACAATGACAGCCGTCGCGCCAGCGTCGCGCAGCATCTCGGCCGCGATGTCGCCGGTGTGGGCACCGGCAGCCTTGGCGTGGCAGTCCTGGCCGCCGACAGCGACTGGCGAGCCCGACGCACGCGCCGCCATCGCGGCGACGAGCGTGGCAGGCGGACAGAGCATGACGTCGGCGCCGAGCCGCGCGGCGCGGACAGCAAGACCGGCCTTCAGCTTATCCACCTCGGCGAGGGAGGCAGCGAGGCCGTTCATCTTCCAGTTTCCGGCAACCAGAGGGCGAATGGATCGAGCTCGAAGTCACGATGAGGCCTCCTGGCGCCAGCCAAATTTTGTTTCCCGCGAGGCTCGAGAGCACTCGCGCGAGCGCTGCGGGCTAAGCTTCGCCTTGCAGGGCGCGCGCTGGATTCCTATGATGGCGCTCTCTGCCTTTCAACCTCGGGCCGTCCGCCGGTGGGGCCTGCGGCGATTTGCGACGCGAGTTGGCTAATGCTCGGGACCGCAGCCTGAGGCAGAAGGGTCCGTGGTAGCCGCACTCGACGGCCGCGGAGAGAATTCGGCCAGCAACCCCGGCAGGGTCATCGCTCGCGACCGACTGAGGATGCCGCCGAGCCCGGCGCGCACCGGGTCGGCCGCCAACACGAGAACAGGACTTTGGGATGCTCGAAAAGCTGAGGCGCGGCGCAACGAAGGTTCTGGTCTTCGCGCTGTTTGGCCTCCTTATCCTGAGCTTTGCGGTCTGGGGCATCGGCGACGTTATCCGATCGGCCAATCAAGGCCCAATCGCCGAGGTCGGGGACACCGATATCTCAGCGCAGGAGTTCACGTCAGCGTTGCAGCAGCGGCGGCAGATGCTGACGCGTCAGTTCGGCCAGCCGCTGACGGCCGAGCAATCGCGCGCCTTCGGCATCGACACGGCCGTGCTGAGCGAGCTCGTCAACGGCGCGGCGATCACCAACCACGCCCAGAGCCTCGGGCTCAGGCTATCCGACGCGACCATCGCCGAAATGATCCGCAACGATCCCGCCTTCCACGGTCCCAACGAGACGTTCGACCGGGCTGTGTTCGACGAGCGCATGCGGCAGGCTGGATTCACGGAGCAGCGGTATTTCGCGGAGCGGCGCAGCAACGAGTTGCGCGAGCAGTTGACGGGGGCGATCGCCAGCGGGGTGCAGGCGCCCGACACGCTCATCGATATCGTGCATCGCTTCCGGGAGGAGGCCCGTACCGTCAAGCTCATCCGTCTCGATCCGGACAAGGCTAAGCCGGTGGGCGAGCCGGACGAGGCCGCGCTGAAGGCCCTCTACGAGCAGCAGAAGCGCGCGTTCGTGGTGCCAGAGCGCCGCAAGGTCGCGGTTCTTATCGTCAGCCCCGAGGCGCTGAAGGAGCGCGCCAAGGTGACGGACGCGGAAGTACGAACCACGTGGGAGCAATCGCGCGCGGCCTGGGACATTCCTGAGCGGCGTCGCATCCAGCAGATCTTCTACAAGACCAAGCTCGAGGCCGAAGGCGAGAAGAAGGCCATCGAAGCCGGCAAGGGCTTCCTTCTGGCCGCGCTGGAAGCGAACGGCGCGCAAGGCCGTCTCGATCAGGGATTGATCGCGCGACGCGAAATTTCCGACCCCAATTTTGCCAAGGCCGCCTTCGAGCTTTCTGCCGACAAGATCTCTGATCCGGTCCAGGTGCGCGGCGGCTGGCTGCTGTTGCGCGTCAGCGAGATCGAGCCCGCCAGGACGCGCACTTTCGAGGAGGTCAAGGACGACGTGCGGCGGAATCTCGAGGACAACAAGCTGCGCGACATCGTCAACAAGCTGCACGACGAGATCGAGGATAAGCGCGGCGCCACGGATGCGCCGGAAAAACTGAAAGCCATCTCCGCCGAGCTCAATCTGACACTGCTCGAAGCGCCGAGCGTCGATGTCAAAGGTCTCGGACCGGACGGCAAGGCGGCCTTTTCCCATCCTGATGCAGAGCGCTTCCTGGCTTCCGCATTCGAAGGCGACGCCACCACGCCGCGGGAGGTGATCACGCTTTCCGAAGGCGGGGAAGCCTGGGTCGAGGTCGTCGAGGTCAAACCCGCCGTGACGAAACCTTTCGAGGAGGTCAAGGCCGAGGTCGAGACATTGTGGCGGGCGAGAGAGACGCGTGCCGAGCTGACCAAGACGGCGCAGGCACTCGCCGACCGGGTCAAGGCTGGCGAGTCGCTCGAGACGATCGCGACGGAGCAGGCGTACGAGATCAAGGTCACGGCGCCGTTCAAACGGACGAAGCCGCCCGAGGAGCTTTCGGCGGCCGCTGCGCGATCTGCTTTCACGCTGCCACTTGGTGGTGCCGGCACCGCTGCGAGCACCGACGACAAGACCCGGGTCGTCTTCGTCGTCAGCGAGATCAAGCCGGCGGAGGCGCCGACGAAGGAGCAGGCGGATGCGCTGCGCAACGAGCTCGGCCAGGAGCTCCAGCGCGATTCGCTACAGATCTACGTGTCGGCGCTGCGTGACCGGCAAGGCGTGCAGATCCACGAGAACGTTTACAAGCGGGCCGTCGGCCTCGACCAGACGCCATGATCTTCGCGCCGACTGGCATGGGGGCAAGGGCCCTGCGCTTCAAAGAGGACGAGCGGTGACGACCGAAGCTCACATCCCTGCGCCGCCGGCCGATCTGTCGTTCGAGGTCGAGCCCGCTTTCGATGCTTTCAGCGGCCGCTATAGGGCCGGCGAGGCTGGAGTTGTCTGGGCCCGTCTCGTTGCCGACCTCGAGACGCCAGTCTCGGCGATGCTGAAGCTCGCACGCGGGCGGCCTATGAGCTTTCTGCTCGAATCCGTCGAGGGGGGTGCGGTCCGCGGCCGCTACTCGATCATCGGGCTCGAGCCCGATGTCGTCTGGCGGGCATTCGGGAACCGCGCCGAGATCAACACGCGACCGGCGGAAGACCCCGAAGCCTTCACCGGGGAGCCCGAGCCGACGCTTGCCTCGTTGCGTGCCCTGCTCGCTCGCTCCCGGATCGCCCTGCCACCCGAGCTACCGCCGATGGCAGCGGGCGTGTTCGGCTACATGGGATACGACACGGTTCGCCTGGTCGAGGACTTGCCGGATGTGCCGCCCGATGTGCTCGGCGTTCCGGATGCGATCCTGGTGCGCCCGACGGTCATGGTGATCTTCGACGCTGTGAAAGACGAAATGACGGTGGCGACGCCGGTCTTTCCACGCTCCGGCGTTGCTGCCGACGCCGCATACTCGGCGGCTGTCGCACGCCTCGAGCGGATTGTCCGCAGCCTCGACGATCCGCTGCCGCACTCCGCCATACCGCCCACTGCGCTCGAGACCCCGGCCCCGGTGTCGAATACGCCGGCGTCCGACTATCTCGGCATGGTGGCTCGCTGTAAGGACTACATCGCGGCCGGCGATGCATTTCAGATCGTCATCTCTCAACGCTTCTCAGCACCCTTCACCCTACCGTCCTTCTCGCTTTATCGCGCGCTGCGGCGGACGAACCCGTCACCGTTCCTGTTCCATCTGGACTTCGGCGGTTTCGCCCTGGTTGGCTCCAGCCCGGAAATCCTCGTTCGCGCCCGGGACGGCCGGGTGACCATCCGCCCGCTCGCGGGGACACGGCGGCGGGGAGCGACACCGGAGGAGGACCGGCAGCTCGAGGCGGAGCTGGTGTCCGATCCCAAGGAGCGCGCCGAGCATCTCATGCTGCTCGATCTCGGGCGCAACGATGTCGGTCGCGTGGCCCGCATCGGCTCCGTGGAGGTTGCCTCCAGCTTCGACGTCGAGCGCTACAGTCAGGTCATGCACTTGTCCTCGACCGTCAACGGAGAGCTCGATGCGCGTTACGATGCCATCGATGCTCTGCTCGCCGGTTTCCCGGCCGGTACGCTCTCAGGGGCGCCGAAGGTTCGGGCCATGGAGATCATCGACGAGCTGGAGAAAGAGAAGCGGGGACCCTACGCCGGATGCGTCGGCTATTTTTCTGCCGATGGCAACATGGACACCTGCATCGTTCTGCGGACGGCCCTGGTCAAGGATGGGCGCATGTACGTCCAGGCCGGTGCCGGGATCGTCGCCGACAGCGTTCCTGCCGACGAGCAGCAGGAATGCGTGATCAAGGCGCGCGCACTGTTTCGTGCGGCCGAGGAAGCTGTACGCTTTGCCGGGCAGTCTCGCCGCGGCAATACCTGATACCTGCTCGTGCCATGCTCGGTCGATAGCGCGGTGGAGCTCTCAGCGACTGCGGAGCGACTCAACTCCGCTCTCGAGGCGCCCGAGTAGCTCGGGCCGCAGCGACCGGCCTCCTGCGCAATCGGGGTGGCGCAAACCTGCCAGCACGGCCCCCGGGTCGCCGCTGAAGGTCGAGCCCATTGCTCTACGCGCGACACCTGTCGCCACGGCGCCATTCGCCCAGCGCGCTCTGCAGGCGACAAGCACCAGATGTCGCGTCAGCCGTGCTCGACGATCGCTGCGGCGCAGCTGCGCCTCGAGGCCATTTGTGATGGGTTGCGTTGCGACGGTCGGCTCACCGGAGACAACGCTGCCGGTCTGAACGAGCGATCCGATCACCGTGGTCGTGTCCGACGTGGCGCGCTCGCTGGCACGAACGAGCTCGGCCCAAGCGATGCTGGTGCCTTCCCGCTTCTCTATCGCGACCTCGCCCCCGTCGGCGAAAGCGCCACGCAGGCGCGCCTCCAGCCGTCGGTCGGCGAGGCGCCTCAATTCCGTCTCCAAGGCCGCCGCCTCATCGCTGGTCGGCGAGCTGGCACGCAGGCCGGCGAGGTCGGCCAGATCGCTGCTCGCCTGCTCCGGGATATTGGCGCGCCACACCCAGGCTTCGCGCAGGCTCGCGGCTCTAATTCGGGCACCCGTCATGTCGGCCGCTTGCAAGCGCGCGCCGTGGAGGCTCGCAGCCTCGAGGTCGGCGGACCGCAGGATGGCGCCTTCCAGGCCTGCGAAATCGAGGGTCGCGGCCTGCATCGCGGCGCTCGTCAAGTCGGCGCCCAGCATCCTCGCGCCGGTCAGATCGGCACCTTGCAGGTTTGCGGACGCCAGATTGGCGCCCTGCAGTGCAGCTCCACCTGTCAGCTCGGCTCGCTCCAGAGATGCGCCGAAGAGGTCGGCGCCAGAGAGGTTGGCGCGCGCCAGGTGCGCCCCCGCGAGATCGGCCTCCCGCAGACGCGCGCCTGCGAGATCGATGCCCGTCAGGGTCGCGTTGTTCAGCCGGGCTTTGGTCAGGATCGCCGCCCGTGCGCTGGCACAGCCACCCGGGGCGCGGCTTTCGTCGGCACATCCGATCCGCGCGCCGCGCATGTCGGTGCCGATCAGGCTCGCACCGTCGAGGTTGGCGCCGGTCAAATCCGCCTGCTGCAGACGGGCGCCGTCGAGTCGTGCGTAGCGCAGGTCACGGTGACGAAGATCGAGGGTCGGCAGATCCGCAGCCAGCGACTTGTCGCCGACGAGGTCTCGATCGGCGAGGTTGAGGTTGCGCTCGAACAGCCCGAACAGCTTGCCGTCGCCTTTCCCAGCGCCCAGGGTGCCGTCTTTGATGCCCCTCCCCGAAAACGCATGGGAGATGCGGTCTAGGCGCTCGCCTGGAATGGTCGCCCAGAAGAGCGAGACGACTGCGACACCGACGACGAGCACAACTGCCGCGAGCATAGCGACGGGGCGCGTTCGGCTCATCCTCGAGAGGGCTGTCCCGAGGGATGCCTCTGGGCGCGCCAGAAAGACACCGGTCAAGGCCAGCAGTACGACGTCGGCCAGCAGCGCTACGCGGTGCACCGCCGTGATCGTCACGTCATGGTAGGGCAGGAACGCGAGCTGGACGAAAAGCAGCGCGAGAACCGGGAGCACGGCGACCGTCAACCACGCGAGGCCATGCACCAGGACGGCGACGACCCTGCTACGCTCGGGGCCCGCGATCGCCTGCAACAGGAAGAAGCTACCCAGCTCGAGCCGAAGCGGATGCGTTCGACGGTCCGTTGCCTCGAGGATGCGCAGCGCATTGTCGAGCTCGTGCGCCTTCTTGGCGAGAACGACGAGCTGAGCAATCATGCCGAATTGGAACGCAACCAGAACAAGCGGCGCGATGACGAAAAAGCGTGCCAGGTCGATTGCGACGTTCAGGATCGGCAACGTCACGTCGCCCGCGATCAGAAGATCGCGATGGTCGACGCTGGCGACCGTCACGAGCAGATAGCTCATGACCGCGACGAAAATCATCCAGCCGGTCCGCGCGGAGGCTGCCGACTCGTTCACCGCGCCAAGCAGGCTATACGGATTGACAGGAGCCTCGCCCCCGACGAACGCCCCGGGCGTTGCTTCACTCATGAAAGGACCGCTCCCGACATACTGCGGACGCAGGTTGCATGACCAAAGCAGATAACCCATGTCGGGCATGCCGACCCGGGCCATCTTGCCTCACCCAGGCCGTTGGCCACAGGCTTGTCCACAGATTTGCGGCCCGATCCGGGCAACGTGCGGCCACGATCGGCGCCAATGCACCGATACGGGCCAGACGCTTGGCACTCGCTAGGCCTGCCGAGCGGTCAGCTCCGGTAGTCCTGGATGCGTGTGGCGCGGAGGCCAGCGAGACCATGCTTGTCGATGGAGCGCTGCCAGGACAAGAACTCGTCCACGGTCAGCTTGTAGCGCTCGCAAGCCTCCTCGAGGCTGAGCAGGCCGCCACGCACGGCGGCTACCACCTCGGCTTTGCGGCGTATGACCCATCGCTTCGTGTCCCGTGGGGGAAGGTCCGCGACAGTCAAGGGACTGCCGTCGGGGCCAATCACATAGCGTGCGCGCGATCTGAACTGTTGATCGGTCATTACTCGGTACACTCTCTCTGACCTGGAGCCACACTACCCCGACGCGATTAATTCGCTCTGAAGCAGCTCGGTTAACATTCCCAGACCCACTGATCCAATTTTACGATATAAATCTGATACATAAACCGTCACGCTGACAGATGGTAAACGCTTGCGCCTGTTTGCGCCACAAATCACGGGCGCAATGGACAAATTGTCGCAATAACGCCACCCTCTCCCAAGGCATCGAACGGCTCAGATAACTGCCGCCACGACGCGGAACAATAACGCCCTCCCGACTGGAACGGTTCCTTGCGCGTGCCTATCTGACGAAGGGACGCTGAGGAGCGGCATCACTCGTATTGGAACGGCATCATGGCTCCTGACACCGCAAAGGCTGACCTCGAAGCGCGTCTTGCGACGCTGGAGGCCCGCATAGCAGAGCTTCGCTCGCACTCGGCGGCGACGAGCGGCGTACCTCACGGCCAAATCAGGTGGGACGATATCGTAGACTCGCACCGCCGGTTGGCGGATCGCATCGCAGACGAGCGCGAGCCCGACGCCGCCGCCTTCGAGCGGCTGAGAGCCGACGTGGAGGCGCTGGCCCTTACGCTTGAACTCGTGGATGAAAGGCGTCGACCGACATTTTGCCGCCACACGTCGGCCGGAGGGCGGCGCCTAGTGGTCCGTCGCGCCAAAATCGCAACATAGCCGCAACCTCGTCCGATTTTGGCGCGACATCAGGGCCACCAGCAACATCAATGGCTTAGTGAGGCGTTCATCGCGCCTTAGTCGACTCAAACCTCGCCGCACCATCGGTCAACTAAGGCGCGACGCCTCACTAGCTCGCGCGCATCCCCCCATTCCACGCAACGCACGCGCGAGGTCACACGACGAGCGCGTCCTGCAGGTCGGCGACGCGCTTCAGCACGGCTGCCGAAAGCGACCCCTTGCCCACCGCGGCTGCAGCGCCCTCGAATTGCTCCGGGGTCGCAATGCCGACCTGGAGCGTCGAGACGTGGGGGTGGCTGGCGACGTATCGAATGGCCAGCTCCACCTTGTCCGCGACCCCTGCCTCGGCGACGACGGGATCGAAGGTACGGGCGCGCGCGACATCCGTCGCATAGTCGGCACCCGAGCCGATGGGAGCCACATCCTGCACGCCGAGCGGATGACGCGTCTCCTCGCCCGAAAGCGCCCCTCCGGCGAGCGCGCGGATCACGATGGTGCCCATACCGGCCGCCGCCGCTTTGGCCAGCAGCTCGCCATAGTCCTGGGCGGGAAAGCCAGTTGGGAGGGCGCGACCAGCCCCCGGGCTCAGCATGTTGTAGACGATCTGGGCGGTGTCGAAGACCTTGGCGTCCACGACACGATGCAGAGCAGCGGTATCACCGATCGCGGTAATGCCGGCGAAGCGGATCTTGCCCGCTCGCTTCAGCTTCTCGAAGGCGGGTACCACCTCTCCCAGCACGACGTCGGGGTGCAGGTCGCGCGGGCGTCCCTCGCCGGAAATCGAGTTGTGCAGCTGCAGGAGATCGACGGCATCGCGCTTGAGGCGGCGCAGGCTCTCGTCAATTGATCGCTCGATCGCGGCGGCGATGTTGCTCTTGCCCTCGGGCGGGACATTGACCTTGGTGCCGAGCACGACGTCGGGCTTCAGCTCGGCGAAGATGCGACCGACGTTGGTCTCCGAGGCGCCATTGCCGTAGAGCGGCGCGGTATCGAAGAAGTTGACCCCGATCTCGAGAGCGCGGGTGACGGCGCGCATCTGGTCCGCCGGGTCGCCCTTGGTCATGAGGCCGCCGACGGCGCCACAACCGAATGTCAGCAACGACACGTCGAGGCCGGTACGCCCGAGCTTTCTCTTCTGCATGGTCCTGGTTCCTTCCCGCGGAGTCCGCGTCAGTTTCTCTTGGCCCCTTGCGGAGCCGCCCGCGCTTTCAGAGCATCGCGCTCGGACATCCGTGCGATGTGAAAGCGCTGGAAGTTCGGATCGGTCTCGTAGACCCTTCCGCGTATCCATGCGAACAGATCGACGAAGGTCGCGGGGCCGAACCCGAGCGGCAGACGCGCCACCTCCAGCGGGGCGCCCCAAGCCGACGATTGTCCGCGGACGTCCTCCTTGAAGAATACGACCGTCGGCGTGAACAAGACGCCCCACCGCTCGGCGAGCTTTTTCTCTGGCAGGCGCGTGCCGTCGAAGTCCGTAACCTCCCGCGAGCCCCAAAGGTCGAGCTGCACGATTGCGAAGTTCTCACGCACATACTCGTTGATGTAGCGCTGCGACAAGACCTCGGTGTGCATCTTTGTGCAGTAGATGCAGCCACGCTGCTCGAAAACGACGGCGAAGCGACGGCCCTTCGATTTGGCCTCGGCGTGGTCCTCCTTCAGATCGAGGAAGGACTGGACGAACCACGACTGATGATAAAGCCCGTCCTCGCCCTTGACTGGCGCGACCCGCGGCTCGATTGCGCCGGAGACGGGCGGCAAGGCCGGCGGCTCGGCCGCTTCGACCAGATCTGCCGCCCCGGTCGCCAGCAATGTGCCGGCAAGCGCCAGGCTGCACCAGAAGGCCTTTCGCATGATCGTGGCATCCCGATTGTGAGGGTGCGCGATCCTAGGTGGCTTCGCCGCTCCCGCCAAGACGCGAGGAAACGGCCACCATCGGGGTCCCATGATGCCGCGCAGCCACACGTTCCCAAGACAGCGCTTAGGCCGTTTCGTCCCTCCTTTCTCGCGCGAACAATGTGCCCGAAAACAAGGCAGAAACCGCCGGATGCGCAGGCTTGCCCTTTTTGTGCACCGCACACTAGATGGCCCTCGATGGCGCATCCGACGCTCAACATCCTGGTCATCGATGCCAACCGCATCCGTGCCTCCATCATCGAGGAAGGCTTGCGGGAGGCTGGCGGCGTGCGCGTCACGGTGCTCGACGATGTCAACGGCCTGATGCGCCGTGTCGTCGAGATCGACCCCGACGTGGTGGTGATCGATCTCGAGAGCCCAAACCGCGACACCCTCGAGCACATGTTCCAGTTGTCGCGCGCCGTGAAACGGCCGGTCGCCATGTTCGTCGATCGGACGGATCAGCGCTCGATCGAGGCCGCCATCGAGGCAGGTGTCGCGGCCTATGTGGTCGATGGCCTCAAGAAAGAGCGCATCCGGCCCGTCCTCGACACGGCGATCACGCGGTTCAAGGCCTTCGAGCGGCTCAGACGCGAGCTGGAGGTCGCGAAGGGCGAGTTGACCGAGCGCAAGTGCATCGAGCGGGCCAAAGGCATCCTCATGCGCACGCGCGGCCTCAGCGAGGAGCAGGCCTACGCGCTGCTCCGCAAAACCGCGATGAACCAGAGCCGGCGCATCGCCGAGATTGCGGAGAGCCTCGTCACGGCGGCGGGACTGCTCGGCGGAGAGGAAGACGCATGACGCCGAGCGGACGTTCGACGACGGGCAGCGAGGTCATACGCGCAGGGTTCATCCCGCTCGTCGACGCGGCACCTTTGTTGGTGGCGAGCCGGCTTGGCTTTGCCGAGGCCGAAGGTCTGCAGATCGAGTTGCTGAGGGAAACCTCATGGGCGACGCTGCGCGATCGACTCGCAGTGCGTCATCTCGATGTCGCCCACATGCTCGGTCCAATGGCGCTCGCCGACAGCCTCGGTCTTACTCCGCTGCCGGTCGGCCTGATCGTGCCCATGGCACTCGGGACAGCCGGGAACACGATCACCGTGTCGGGTGCATTGCGCGCCGACCTGGCGGAGCTGGGCGCAGGCGCGAGCCTGGATGCATCGGCGACAGCCAAAGCTTTCGCCAAGTTGACGACCGAACGCCAGAAGGCAGGCGAGCCGCCGCTGACTATCGCCATCGTGCATCCCTACTCGGCGCACCACTATCAACTCGCCTATTGGCTGGGCTACGCGGGTGTCCGCCCCGGCGTCGACGTGGAGTTGGTGGTCGTTCCGCCTTCGCTGATGACGGCGGCGATGGAAAGTGCGCGTATTGATGGCTTCTGTGTCGGTGAGCCCTGGGGCGGTGCAGCGGTGAGGCTCGGCGCGGGGCATGTCCTCACCACCAGCGCGCACATCTGGCACCGCAGCCCGGACAAGGTTCTGGGCGTCAGGCGCAATTTTGCCGAGGCCTCGGCGGAAAGACTCGCGCGCTTGATCCGTGCAATCCATCAGGCCGCTCGCTGGTGCGACGACACTGCGAACCATGGCGAGCTGGCGCGCCTCTTGTCTGCAACCGATCTCGTGGCGCAGCCGGCCGAGGTGATCAGCTCCTCGCTGAAGATGAGGGCTCCGGGGCTCCCTTCTCCGGCGTCGTGCGGTGACGGCTTTCTGTCCTTTGCTGCGAACGGCGCGCTGCTGGCAAGCCAGTCGCACGCCGTTTGGTTCTACTCGCAAATGGTCCGCTGGGGACAAGCGACGCTGGATGCGCAGAGCCTCGCCGCCGTAAAATCGATCTATCGACCGGGGCTCTTTCACGAGGCCCTCGGGACAGCACCTGCCGAGCCGCCTTGCAGCGAAACTTTTTTCGATGGCACCCCCTTCGATGCGACCGACATTCTCGGCTATCTGCGCCGCTTCGCCATTCGCGCAGCGTAGTCCTCCAGCCCGACGGCTGCCGCACGAATTTCATGCAGCCGCCCAGCCTCTAGGCGCCAACCCTCGTTCGCGCCATCGACCTGGGACGGTGTCGAGCCTCAGAGACGCCTGAAAACAAGCATCTTTCGGCAGCTGGCACGAACTGGCACGCATTCTGCAAAGCATTAACCGTAGCTGGCTCCTCAGCTCCCGCAACTAGGCCCAACGATGGGCCGCCTGGCAGCGCTGCCGACTTTGGATCGACGTTCCTCTCTCGAGGACCGTCAGTCCGCAAGTCGCAGCGCTTTTTTTTGTTCGGAGCCGGCAAGACAACACGAGCAAACGCCCGCCGAACCGTCCATGGCAGGCATCAGGAGATCATGATGAGCTCGATCACGACATCCCCGCCGCTCGCACGCCGCACGCCGAGCCGGAGGTCTGCGTTGCTGGGTCTCGGCGCGCTCGCAGCTTTCGGACTGAGCGATCCGAGCGCAGGTCACGCAGCCGGCCTTGCACTCGAGAAGGAGGAGTTGCGACTCGGCTTCATCAAGCTCACCGACATGGCGCCATTGGCGGTCGCCAAGGAGCTCGGCTATTTCGAGGACGAAGGCCTGTTCGTCACTCTGGAGGCGCAGGCCAACTGGAAAGTCCTGCTCGACCGGGTGATCACCGGCGAGCTCGACGGCGCGCACATGCTCGCCGGACAGCCGCTCGCGGCCACGATCGGGTTCGGCACCAAGGCCCACATCGTCACGCCATTCTCAATGGACCTGAACGGCAACGGCATCACCGTCTCGAACGAGATCTGGTAGATGATGAAGCCGCACATTCCGGCTGGTCCGGACGGGAAGCCGAAGCACCCGATCAGCGCCGCTGCCCTGAAGCCGGCGATCGAGAAGCTGCGCGCGGACGGCAAGCCCTTCAAGATGGGCATGGTCTTTCCGGTCTCGACGCACAACTACGAGCTGCGCTACTGGCTCGCGGCCGGCGGCATTCATCCCGGCCTCTACTCGCCGACCGACGTGACAGGCACGATCCAGGCGCAAGCCCTGCTCTCGGTGACGCCGCCGCCGCAGATGCCCGCCACCCTCGAAGCCGGCACCATCCACGGCTATTGCGTGGGCGAGCCATGGAACCAGGCCGCGGTCTTCAAGGGGATCGGCGTTCCGGTCATCACCGACTACCAGATCTGGAAGAACAATCCGGAGAAGGTCTTCGGCATTACCGCGGCATTCGCCGAGAAATACCCCAACACCACGCTCGCCATCACGAAGGCGCTCATCCGCGCGGCCATCTGGCTCGACGAGAACGACAACGCCAATCGCATGAAGGCGGTCGAGATGCTCGCCAAATCGGAATACGTCGGTGCCGACAAGGAAGTCATCGCCAACTCGATGACGGGCACGTTCGAATTCGAGAAGGGCGACAAGCGGCCGATCCCCGATTTCAACGTGTTCTTCCGCTACTTCGCGACCTATCCCTACTACTCGGACGCCATCTGGTACCTGACCCAGATGCGCCGCTGGGGCCAGATCCCCGAGGCCAAGGACGATGCCTGGTTCGTCGAAACGGCCAAGAAGGTCTACCGGCCGGACATCTATCTGAAAGCCGCGCAAATGCTGGTCGACGAGGCCAAGGCCAAGAAAGCCGATTTCCCGTGGGACAGCGATGGCTACCGCGACGCCGACCTCCGACATCATCGACGGCATCGCCTACGACGGGCGCAAGCCCAACGCCTACATCGACAGCCTGGCCATCGGCCTGAAGAAGGGCCAGCAGGGTCGACGGCTCGACCGTGAATGGCGGCTGAGGCGCCAAGCTACGGCAGGGCGGCATTTCCATAGGGCCGCCCACCCCCTCCAGGATCATGCGGAGCGACCATGGCGACGGCCAGCGATTTCATGGATACGGCGAGTGTCGAGAAGCGCCGCCTCAGGCGCGAGCGCTTTCATCAGCGGCTCAACAAAGCCAGTGGAATGCTCGGCATCTTCGGGCTGGGATTTCTCGTGCCGCTCGCGAAGATGGCGTCCGGTGACCGGACGCGGGCGCAGACGCGGGAGCTCGTCAATCAGCTCGTCGTGCCCCTCATCGGAATTGCCGTTTTCCTGGCTGCCTGGGCGTGGCTCGCACCGCAGGTCAAGACCTCGCTCGGCGCCATGCCGGGCCCGGTTCAAGTTTGGGAGCAGACGAAAAACCTCTATGCCGATCATCTTGCGGAGCGGACCAAGCAGGCCGCCTTCTACGACCGTCAGGATGCGCGAAACGCAAAGCTGGTCGCCGACGGCAAGCCCGATCAGGTGCGCCACCGCACCTACACAGGCAAGCCCACCTTCGTCGACCAGATCTTCACCAGCTTGACGACGGTCGCGCTCGGCTTTCTCATCGCAACCGTGATCGCGGTGCCGCTCGGCATCATGTGCGGGCTCTCACAGACCGTGAACGGCGCGCTCAATCCCCTGATCCAGATCTTCAAGCCGGTCTCGCCGCTGGCCTGGCTGCCGATCGTGACGATGGTCGTCTCGGCCGTCTACATCGACCCGAGCGACGCCTTGCCGAAGTCGCTGGTCATCTCGGCTATGACCGTCACGCTCTGCTCGCTGTGGCCGACGCTGATCAACACCTCGCTCGGCGTCGCGTCGTCGACAAGGATCTGCTCAACGTCGGCCGCGTGCTGCAGCTGCCGACGTGGCGCACCGTGACCAAGCTGGTGCTGCCGTCGTCGCTGCCGCTGATCTTCACCGGGCTCCGGCTGTCGCTCGGCGTGGGCTGGATGGTGCTGATCGCAGCCGAGATGCTGGCGCAGAACCCGGGTCTCGGAAAGTTCGTCTGGGACGAGTTCCAGAACGGCTCCTCGCAGTCGCTGGCGAAGATCATGGTCGCGGTTCTCGCGATCGGCCTCATCGGCTTCCTGCTCGATCGCCTGATGTACGCGCTGCAGTCCGCCTTCACCTATCTCGACGCATCGCTAGGCGCGGAGACCTCGCCCATGTCGTTTCTCGAACTCAAGGCATATCGAAGTCCTACGGGGACGGCGCGCAACGCACAAGCGTGCTCGCCAACGTCAACCTCGCCGTCGAGGAGGGAGAGTTCATCGCCATCGTCGGCTTCTCGGGCTCGGGCAAGACGACGCTGATCTCGACGATCGCCGGGCTGATCGAGCCGGACGTCGGCGAGGTGATGCTGAAGGGCCGCGCGCTATCGGGACCAGGGCCGGAGCGCGGCGTCGTCTTCCAGTCCTATTCGCTGATGCCGTGGCTGACCGTCGAAGGCAACGTGGCGCTGGCCGTCGATCAGGTGTTCAAGCACGACAGCCGGAAGGCACGACGGCCGAGCGCACGCGGCGCTACATCGAGATGGTTGGCCTCGGGCACGCGATGGACCGGCGTCCGTCCGAGCTGTCAGGCGGCATGCGCCAGCGCGTCGCGGTTGCGCGCGCGCTCGCGACGTCCCCGGAGATCCTGCTGCTGGACGAGCCGCTCTCCGCGCTCGATGCGCTGACGCGCGCCAAGCTGCAGGACGAGATCTGCCGCATATGGGAGCAGGACAAGCGCACGGTCGTCCTGATCACCAACGACGTCGACGAGGCGATCCTGCTCGCCGACCGGATCATTCCGCTGATGCCGGGGCCGAACGCGACGCTCGGCCGCGAGTTCAAGGTGGATCTTCCGCGACCGCGCGAGCACACCAAGATCGGCAACGAGCCGAGCTTCAAGGCTCTCAGGCAGGAGATCACGAGCTATCTGATCGACATCGCGGCGGACCGGACCACGGGAAGCAACGAGCAGCTCTCGCTGCCGAACGTCGTGCCGATCAGCCTCAAGCAGGGCAAGGCACGGCCGCCCAAAGCCTATCTCGATGCGGCCGGCTCGACCTCGCATCGCGACGAGCGCTATCTCGAGTTCTCGCAGGTACAGAAGATCTATCCGACGGCCAAAGGCGCCGCTCACGGTCGTCGACGGCTTCGACATGAAGGTGCGCAAAGGCGAGTTCATCTCGCTGATCGGGCACTCCGGTTGCGGCAAGTCCACCGTTCTGTCGATGGCGGCGGGGCTCAACGAAATCTCGGTGGGCGGCATCATTCTCGACGGGCGCGAGGTCGCGACAGCCGGGCCCGACCGAGCCGTGGTGTTCCAGGCGCCGTCGCTATTGCCGTGGGTGACGGCGCGCGAGAACGTGGCGCTCGGCGTCGACCGCGTCTACCCCCACGCCGCCCGAAGCGAGCGGGACGATATCGTCACCTACTACCTCGATCGCGTCGGCCTCGGCGACGCCATGGACAAGCGGTCGTCGGAGCTTTCGAACGGCATGCGCCAGCGAGTCGGCATTGCTCGGGCCTTTGCGCTTTCGCCGAAGCTGCTGCTGCTCGACGAGCCGTTCGGCATGCTCGACAGCCTGACGCGGTGGGAGCTGCAGGAGGTGCTGATGGAGGTGTGGAGCCGGACCAAGGTCACCGCGGTCTGTGTCACGCACGATGTCGACGAGGCGATCCTGCTCGCCGATCGCGTGGTCATGATGTCGAACGGCCCGAATGCGCGGATCGGCAACATCATGGAGGTCAACCTGCCTCGGCCGCGCACGCGCAAGGCTTTGCTCGAACATCCGCGACTACTACGCCTACCGGCAGGAGCTGCTCGACTTCCTCGAGGCCTACGAGGGCGGCGCCAACCCGGCGCCGGAGACGCTCGCTGCGATCAAGGCGCGGCGGACACAGCCTCCGACAATCCGCCTCACCTGCCCGCATCCACCAATCACGCGGCCGCCTGAAGGAGCACCACCATGCGACAGAAGCTGGTCGTCATCGGCAACGGCATGGCGCCGGGGCGCGCGCTGGAGCAGCTGTTCGAGCTCGCGCCCGACGCCTACGACGTGACGATCTTCAACGCCGAGCCGCGCGTCAACTACGACCGCATCATGCTGTCGCCGGTGCTCTCCGGCGAGAAGACGTTCGAGGAGATCGTGATCCACGGCGACGGCTGGTACGTCGAGCACGGCGTCACGCTCTACAAGGGCCACAAGGTCGTCGAGATCGACCGCGACGCGCAGACCGTGACCTCGGCGCAGGGCGTGACGGCTGCCTACGACAAGCTGATCATCGCGACGGGCTCGATGCCGATCATCATCCCGGTGCCGGGCCACGATCTGGCGGGCGTCCTGACCTACCGCGATCTCGACGACGTCGACGCCATGCTGATCGCCGCCAAGTCGCGGTGGCACGCGCGGTCGTCATCGGTGGCGGTCTACTCGGGCCTCGAAGCTGCGGCGGGGCTGCAGCGAGCGCGGCATGGACGTGACCGTGCTGCATCTGATGCCGACGCTGATGGAGCGTCAGCTCGATCCCGCCGCCGGCCACCTGCTGCAGAAAGCCGTCGAGGCGCGCGGCATCGAGGTCATCACCAAGGCCAACACCAAGGCGATCATCGGGCAGACATTCGCGCTCGGGCCAGCGCGCGTCCGTCCGTCGAGCTCGACGACGGCACGCAGCCTGCCGGCCGACTCGTCGTCATGGCCGTCGGTATCCGGCCGAACGCGAGCCTCGCCAAGGAAGCCGGTCTCGACGTCAAGCGCGGCATCGTCGTCGATGGAACGATGCGAACCAGCGATCCCGACATCTTTGCGCTCGGCGAATGCGCCGAGGCCGAGGGACAGGTGTTCGGTCTCGTCGCGCCGCTCTACGAGATGGCGAACGTCGTCGCAGCCCAGCTCGCCGGCGACGATGGCGCTACGTTCAATGCCAGCGCGACGGCGACCAAGCTCAAGGTGACCGGCATCAATCTCTTCTCGGCGGGCGATTTCGCCGATGGCGAAGGACCGCGAGGAAATCGTGCTGCGCGACGCGGCGCGCAGCGTCTACAAGCGGCTTGTCCTCAAGGACGACCGCCTGATCGGCGCCGTCCTGTACGGCGACACGCGGCGACGGCGCGTGGTTCTTCGACCTGATCAAGGAGCGGACCGACATCGTCGAGCTGCGCGAGACGCTGATCTTCGGTCCAGCGTTCGCAGGGGGAGCCACGCTGGACCCTACGGCGGCCGTTGCAGCATTGCCGGATGACGCGGAGATCTGCGGCTGCAACGGCGTCTGCAAGGGACGGATCATCGAGTGCCATCACACGCTAAGGGGCTGACGACGCTCGACGATGTGCGCGCGCACACCAAGGCCTCGGCCTCGTGCGGCATCGTGCACGGGGCTTGTCGAGCAGCTCCTGGAGCCCAAGCTCGGCGACGCCTACAACCCGGCTGCCGTGCAACCGATGTGCCCGTGCACCGACCTCGGCCACGACGACGTGCGCCGCCTGATCGTCGCCAAAGGGCTCAAGACGATCCCCGCGCTGATGCAGGAGCTGGAATGGAAGACATCGTGCGGGTGCGCGAAGTGCCGTCCGGCGCTCAACTACTACCTGCTCGCCACTGGCCGGGTGAATACGTCGACGACAACCAGTCGCGCTTCATCAACGAGCGCGTGCACGCCAACATCCAGAAGGACGGCACCTATCTCGGTCGTGCCGCGCATGTGGGGCGGCATGACCAGCGCAAGCGAGCTGCGCGCCATCGCCGACGTCGTCGACAAGTTCGAGATCCCGACCGTGAAAGTGACCGGCGGCCAGCGCATCGACATGCTCGGCGTCAAGAAGGAGGACCTGCCCGCCGTCTGGGCCGATCTCAACAAGGCCGGGATGGTTTCGGGCGCACGCCTACGCCAAGGGCCTGCGCACGGTGAAGACCTGCGTCGGCACCGACTGGTGCCGGTTCGGCACGCAGGATTCCACCGGCCTCGGCGTCAAGATCGAGAAGTTCATGTGGGGTTCGTGGACGCCGGCCAAGGTCAAGATGGCGGTCTCGGGTTGTCCGCGCAACTGCGCCGAGGCGACCTGCAAGGACGTCGGCGTGATCTGCGTCGACAGCGGCTACGAAATCCACTTCGCCGGCGCCGCCGGGCTCGACATCAAGGGCACCGAGGTGCTGGGCCACGTCGCGACCGAGGACGAGACGCATCGAGATGATCGTGGCGCTCGTCCAGCTCTATCGCGAGCAGGGGCGCTATCTCGAGCGCATCTACAAATGGGCGAAGCGCGTCGGCATCGACACGATCCGCGCGCAGGTCGTCGAGGACGCCGAGCGGCGCCGCGCGCTCTACGAGCGCTTCGTCTTCTCGCAGAAGTTCGCGCAGATCGATCCCTGGGCCGAGCGCGTCGCAAGGCAAGGACGCGCACGAGTTCGCCCGCTTGGCCGATTTCACCCGGGCGGAGGCGGCGGAATGACGATGCATGGACAAAGTCTGGATCGACATCGGCGCGCTCGACGACATCCCGCGCGAAGGGGCGCGCGTCGTGCGCACGCGCCGCGGGATGTATCGCGGTCTTCCGCACCGCCGGACGACGCCGTCTTCGCGCTCGACGACAGCTGCCCGCACAAGGGCGGGCCGCTCTCAGCCAAGGCATCGTGCACGGGCACTCGGTCACCTGCCCGCTGCACAACTGGGTGATCTCGCTCGAGACCGGCGAGGCGCAGGGCGCCGACGAAGGCGAGACCCGCACGTATCGCCTCAAGGTCGAGGCAGGCCGCATCCTGTTCGACGCGATCGCTCTGCAGCCTGCCAGCGACGCCTAGGCGCGCCTGACGCGGATGCGAGATATGCTCGCGACGACTGGACGCGGACGACCTGCCCCTACTGCGGTGTCGGCTGCGGCGTGCTTGCGCGTGCCCGACGCCGACGGCACGGCCGAGATCAAGGGCGATCCGGAGCATCCGGCGAACTTCGGCCGGCTTTGCTCGAAGGGCTCGGCGCTCGGCGAGACGCTGTCGCTCGACGATCGCCTGCTGCACCCGGCCGATCGACGGCGCCGCGCGCGAGCTGGGACGGATGCGCTCGATCTCGTGGCGCGACGGTTCTCGGAGACGATCGCAGAGCACGGCCCGGACAGCGTCGCCTTCTACGTCTCGGGCCAGATCCTCACCGAGGACTACTACGTCGCCAACAAGCTGATGAAGGGCTTCATCGGCTCGGCCAACATCGACACCAACTCGCGGCTGTGCATGGCCTCCTCGGTCGCCGGCCACAAGCGCGCGTTCGGCAGCGACACGGTTCCGGGCAGCTACGACGATCTCGAGGCCGGCCGATCTCGTCGTGCTGGTCGGCTCCAACCTCGCGTGGTGCCATCCGGTGCTCTATCAGCGCCTCGCTCGCGGCGCGGGAGGAGCGCGGCACCAAGGTCGTCGTGATCGATCCGCGCGAGACGGCGACCTGCGAGATCGCCGATCTGCATCTCGCGCTGACGCCGGGATCGGACGTCGCGCTATTCAACGGTCTGCTCGCACACCTCGCCGCTGCCGGGCGGATCGACCGGGACTACGTCGACGCGCATACGACGGGTCTCGATCGCGGCGCTCGCGGCAGCGTCGCGAGATGACGCCTGTCCGAGATCGTCCAACGACGGCGGGTCTCGAGCCTGCGCAAATCGCGGCGTTCTACGAGATGTTCGCCGGGACCGAACGCGTCGTCACCGTCTACAGCCAGGGTGTCAACCAGTCGTCGGCCGGCACCGACAAGGTCAATGCGATCCTCAATTGCCATCTCGCGACGGGACGCATCGGCACGCCCTGGCATGGGGCCGTTCTCGGTGACCGGACAGCCCAACGCGATGGGCGGGCGCGAGGTCGGCGGGCTCGCCAACATGCTCGCCGCGCACATGGAGCTTGCCGATCCCGACCACCGTCGCATCGTCTCCGACTTCTGGGCTGCGCCGCGCATTGCCGAGACACCCGGCCTCAAGGCGGTCGATCTGTTTCGCGCCGTGGGAGACGGCCGGATCAAGGCCCTCTGGATCATGGCGACCAATCCGGTCGTCAGTCTGCCCGACGCCGACGCCGTGCGCGCGTGCGCTCGCCGCTTGTCCCGTTCGTCGTCGTCTCGGACGTGGTCGCCGACACCGACACGACTGCGCTTCGCGCATGTTCTGCTGCCCTCGCTCGCCTGGGGCGAGAAGGACGGCACCGTCACCAACTCCGAGCGGCGCATCTCGCGCCAGCGCACGTTTCTGCCGCCACCCGGCGATGCACGGCCCGATTGGTGGCAGATCGCCGAGGTCGCGCGCCGCATGGGATTTGGCGAGGCCTTCGCGTGGCAGCATCCCGCCGAGATCTTCGCCGAATATGCCGCGCTGACGGCCGCCGACAACGACGGCTCCCGCGATCTCGACATCGGCGCCTACGGCACCATCTCACCCGCCGCCTACGACCGGCTCATGCCGTTCCAGTGGCCGCAACCGAATGGCGCGGCGCTGCGGGAGACGCGCTTCTTCGCCAACGGCGGGTTCTTCACTGCGGACCGGCGCGCGCGGTTCGTCGCGACACCGTACCGGGCGCCCGCCCAGAAGACGTGCGCGCGCTACCCGCTGGTGCTCAACACGGGACGCCTGCGCGATCAGTGGCACACCATGACGCGGACGGCGAAATCGGCGCGGCTGATGGCCCACGCTCCGGAGCCCACCGTCGAGGTCAGCCCCGCCGACGCCGCCGTGCGGGGGCTCGTCACCGGCGGCCTCGCGGAGATCGAAAGCTTCACCGGTACGGTTTTGATGCGGGTCGCCGTCACCGACAGGCAACGGCCCGGCAGCGTTTTCGCGCCTATGCACTGGACCAGCGCGACCGCAAGCCGGGCACGCATCGATACACTCGTCGGCGCCGCCACCGATCCGGTCTCGGGCCAGCCCGAGCTGAAGCACACCGGCGTCGCGGTCCGCCCGTTCGAGGCGCTCTGGCATGCCTTTGCCGTGACGCTCGAGCAGCCTGCGCCCGGCCTCGCCGATTATGTTGCCATCGCGCGTCTGCAAAGTGGCTATCGCTGCGAGCTCGCGGGCAAGACGGAGCCCGACGATTGGGACGCCTTCGCGCGCGCTCTTCCCGGCCTCTCCGAGGACGGGCTCGAAACCTTGGCCTATCGAGACGAGACGGCCGGGCGGCATCGCCTTGCCATTTTCTCGGGTGAGCGCCTGGTCGGGGCACTCTTCGTCGCGCGCGGCCCTCTCGGCATCGCGCGCACCTGGATCGGCGATCAGCTCGGCCGCGCCGTGCTGCCGGAGGACCGGCTGCGTCTCCTTGCCGGCCGCCCCGGCGCCGCCGTCCGCGACCGGGGCCCGATCGTGTGTGCCTGTCTCGACGTCGGCCGCAACGAGATCGCCGCGGCGATCACCGCAGGTGGCGCGCGCTCGGTCGCCGCGGTGGGGCTTGCCGTGAAGGCGGGGACGAACTGCGGCTCGTGCCGCTCCGACATCCAGAGGATCATCGATGACGCTGCTCTCGAGAAGGCCGGCTGAAGCCGCGCCCACGCGGCTCGGTGCGCTCGCAAAGCTCCCCGTGTTTCTCGATCTCGCGGGAAAGCGGGCAGTCGTCGCTGGGGGATCGGCTGCGGCGGCATGGAAAGCAGAGCTGCTGGCGGCGGCTGGCGCCGACGTCTGCGTCTACGCCAGAGGGATCGGCGCCGAGATGAAGGCGCTGATCGAGCGGGGGGCAGCGGCTGGCACCATCGCGCATGTGCCGCGGGACTGGAGTGAGGATGTGCTCGCGGGCGCCGCCGTCGCCTTCGCCGATGCCGGGGACGATGCCGAGGCGCACGCCTTCTGGACAGCCGCACGGGCTGCCGGTGTGCCCGTCAACGTCATCGACAAGCCGGCCTACTGCCAGTTCCAGCTCGGCTCGATCGTGAACCGCTCGCCGGTCGTAATTGGCATCTCCACAGACGGCGCGGCACCGATCCTCGGGCAGGCCATTCGGCGGCGCATCGAGGTGCTGCTGCCGCCTTCGATCGCCGTGTGGGGGCGGCTTGCGAAGTCGCTCCGTGGCGAGGTCGCGCGGCGGCTGACGCCGGGAGCGCCGCGGCGTACGTTCTGGGAACGGCTGGCCGAACGCGCGTTCGGTCCTGCGCCCGGTCCCGAGGCCGAGCGCGACCTGATGGCGGCCATAGCGGCGCTCGACAGTGGTGTCGTCACTCCTCGCGGCCGGGTCACGCTCGTCGGTGCGGGCCCGGGCGATGCCGATCTGCTGACGGTGAAGGCGGTGCGCGCGCTACAATCCGCCGACGTCATCCTCTATGACGATCTCGTCAGCGGCGAGGTGCTCGAGCTTGCCCGGCGCGAGGCGAAGCGCGTCTGTGTGGGCAAGCGCGGACACCGTGAAAGCTGCCGGCAGGATGACATCAACGACCTCATGGTCAGGCTCGCCGGGGACGGGTGCCATGTCGTCCGCCTCAAGTCGGGCGATCCGACGATCTTCGGACGAGCCGGCGAGGAGATAGCCGCGCTCGCCGATGCCGGGATCGCCTTCCACGTGGTGCCGGGCATCACAGCCGCGTCGGGCATGGCCGCGGCGCTCGGGATCTCACTCACGCACCGCGACGCGGCCCATTCGGTCCGCTACGTCACCGGACACGGCTGTACCGGCGCGCTGCCAGAGTCGACCGACTGGCATGGCCTCGCCGACCCTACGACGACGGTCATTGTCTACATGGGCGGAAAGACCGCGGTCGAGATGGCCCAGCGGCTCATCACGTGCGGACGCGATGCAGACGCCCCCGTGGCGGCAGTCGCCGACGTTTCCCGGCCAGGCGAGTGGCATTGGCGCGGGACGCTGGAAGATCTCGCGCGGGGAGAACTGGTTGCACCATCGCGGGCGCCCATGGTGATCGGCATTGGCCGTGTGTTCGGGACCGCCGCCGGGCAGCGCCGCATCGAGCCGCGTTCGCCCGCCCGGACATTCGAGACGGAACTCTGCGAGGTTGCCGGGTGACGGCCGTCACGCTCCGAGCATGACGGATAGGACCGTGAAATAGACGAGCAGGGTCAGCACGTCCTGGATGATCGTCGCAACCGGGCCGGAGCCCAGCGCCGGATCGATATGTACGCGCGACAGCAGCCAGGGCAGGGTCAGGCCGATGGCGCTGGCGAGCGTGCCCGCAACGACGAGCGACAGCCCCACTCCCACCGCCAGGCGAATGTCGCTGTAGACCAGCCAAATGCCGACGATGGCGACCGCTGCCAGCGCGCAACCGATCAGAGCACCCGTCGCGATCTCGCCAAGTAGGACCCGGGAAAACGGACGACGCGTCATCGAAAGGCCGCGCACGGCGATTGCCTCGGTCTGGGTGCCGATGGCGTCAGTCAGGTAGACCAGCGCCGGAATGAAGAAGGCAACGACGACGTTGCGCGAGAGGAGCGCCTCGAAGCTGGCCATCACCGCGGTGCCGGCCGTGCTCAACGCGAGGCCGGCGACGAGCCATGGGAAGCGCCGGCGAAAACGGACCAGCGGCGCATCCTCGAGCGCATGCCGGCCGCTGGCGTTCTCGCGCAGGATGCCGGCCATCCGGTGGACGTCCTCGCGATGCTCGGCGGCCAGGATCTCGAGCAGCGTATGCGCCGGGATGCAGCCAAGCGCTTGCCCAGCGCCGTCGACGACGGGAAGTGTGGAAACGCCGGCGGCGACGGCGCGCTCGAGAGCCAACTCCTGGTCGAGCTCCGGATCGGCCGTCGGCCAGTCGCGCCGGGCGAGGCAGCCGGCCATCGCGCCCGGAGGGGCCGTCAGCAGGTCGCCGATCGGCGCCACACCGATGTAGCGCTGCTCGCGATCCACGACCAGCACGACGTCGGAGACGTCGTAGCGCGTCCGGCGCATGACGCTCACGGCCTGCTCCACGGTCTCGTCGGCCGTGATCCGTGCCACGCTCGCCTCGACGTGTCGGCGTGCCATGTCGGCGGGGCGTCCGCTCGCTCGACCATTGCCGGACGGGGGGCTCATCATCGCTTCGACCATCGTGTGCCCCTCCGCGGCTTCGTCCCCAGTCCGATGGCCAGGCACTCATCGAGCAGACATCGACGCCGGCGCGCCGCACCCGAAACTATACTGACCGAGATGATTGACGATGGCGTCATTGCTGCGCAATCTACGAGAAAGAAGAACAAGCAGCCGGTTGAACCAGGCTGAAGCTCAGGGAGAGGACGCGCATGACCGCTTTTCGCACTTTTGCGACCGGCATCGGCTTGCTGGCATCGGTGGCACTGGCCGCCGGCACGGCGCAAGCTCAACAGAAAGAGCTCAAGATCGGGCTGATCTTCGACCAGACCGGGGCATTTGCCGGCGGCGGCTCGATCGCGACTCAGCTGGGCTCCAAGTACGCCATCGACATCGCCAACGAGCGCGGCGGCGTCGAGGGCTACAAGATCGTGCCGATCTTCGCCGATGCCCAATCCAAGGCCGATGTCGCCGTCAACGAGGCCGAGCGCCTCTTGAACGAGCAAAAGGTCGACATGCTGATGGGCGTCTACTCCTCGGCGCATTGCGTGCCGCTCTCGGCCAAGGTCGACGCCGCGAAGAAGTTCTGGTGGGCGACGGTGTGCATCTCGTCGGCCGTGTTCCGCAACAAGGACCTGAAGTACGTCTTCCGCAGTCACGTACATTCCGACCAGTTCGGCGAGGCCAGCTGCGACATGCTCAAAGCCTACTCCAAGGAGAAGATGGGCATCGAGCCGAAGGACCTGAAGGTCGCGATCATCCACGAGGACGGGCCCTACGGCGTCGGCGTCGCCAAGACGAACAAGAGCCAGTGCACCAAGCACGGCATCAAGATCGTCCACGAGGAAGGCTATGCCGCCACCTCCACGGACCTGTCGCCACTCGTCACCAAGCTGCGTCGCGCGCGCGCCGACGTCATCCTGCACACCGGCTACAACCCCGACATCACACTTTTCCTCCGCCAGTCCAAAGAGGCCGGCCTGAAATGGAAAGCGCTGATCGGGCATGGAGCCGGCTACGGGCAGTACGACAAGCTGGCGGAGACCTTCGGCAAGGACGCGGACCTGATCTATAATATCGACTCGGTGTCCTCGACGCTCCTCGACCCGAAGACGCTGACCGTCAAGGAAGGCGAAAAGCTGATCGCCGAGATGGTCGAGCGCTACCGGAAGGAGACGGGGGCCAAGACCATCACCGCCCATCTTTCCATGGGCTTCAACAACACCTGGATCTTCCTCTCCGATGTCCTGCCGCGCGCCATCAAGAAGCACGGTGGCACCAGCGCCGAGGCCCTCCAGAAGGCCGCGATGGAAACCGACATCCCCGTCGGCGGCACCTTGCAGGGGTACGGCGTGAAGTTCTTCCCGCCGGGTCACGAGATGCGCGGCCAGAACGAGCGCGCCTTTCCTGTCGTGATGCAATATGTCGGCGGCCAGACCAAGGTCGTGTTCCCGAAAGAGATCGCCACCCAGGCGCCGATCCTGCCACTGCCCAAAGGCCACGCTTACGCCCAGTGAGCGGTCCCACCCTCGCCCGGGAGGTCGCTCGAGCGGCCTCCCGCCCTTCCCCGACATAGCCACGTCAAGCCAGGGAACACCGCCCGCATGGCCATGCTGAGTGTGTCCGGCCTCACCAAGCGCTTCGGCGGCTTCACGGCGGTCAACAACGTCTCGTTCGAGGTCGCGGAAGGCGAGATCCTCGGCCTCATCGGCCCCAACGGCTCGGGAAAGAGCACGACCTTCAATTGCATTGCCGGCATGTATCCGCTGTCGGGTGGCAGCGTGAAGCTCGAAGGCGAGGAGATCGGCAACCTGCTGGCCAATCAGGTCTGTCATAAGGGCGTCGGGCGCACGTACCAGATCCCCCGCCCCTTTCGAAACCTGACACTGCTCGAGAACGTCGCCCTATCGGCGTGGTTCGGGCAGAACGCAAAAGTGACGCGCGAGCAATGCTGGCGTCAGGCCGAGGAGGCGCTCGGCCTCGTCGGTCTTCCGACAGACGCGCACTCGACGACCGACGGCCTCGGGGCGGCGGCCCTGAAGAAGCTGGAGCTGGCGCGCGCGCTCGCCACTCAGCCGCGACTTCTGCTCGCCGACGAGAGCCTCAACGGTCTCGATCATTCCGAGATGGATCAAGCCGCCGACATGCTGGAGCGCATCCGTCGCGAGCGGGGCATCACCATCGTCTGGGTGGAGCACATCATGGGGGTTCTGATGCGCGTCGTGGACCGGGTCGTCGTGCTCGATCACGGCGAGAAGATCTTCGATGGCAAGCCGGCCGATGCCCAGGCCGACCGGCGGGTGATCGAGGTCTACCTCGGCTCGGAAGCCACGGCCGAGGGGGTGTGAAGGGTGCTCGAGCTCGAGAATGTCAGCGCCGGCTACCAGGGGTTCCAAGCCTTGTTCGGCGTGTCCATGTCGGTCAAGGCCGGAGAGGCCGTGGCGGTGATCGGCGCCAACGGTGCCGGTAAGACGACGCTGCTGCGCGTCATATCCGGACTGCTGCCTGCAACCGGCGGCAGCATGCACATGGAAGGGCAGGACCTGCGCACCACGCCGCCCTACAAGATCATCGAGGCTGGCATCGCGCACGTCCCCGAGAGCCGGCGCCTGTTTCCGCGACTGACGGTGGAGGAGAATCTGCGGATGGGCGCCTTCATCCCCTCGGCGCGCGCCCACTTCGCCGAGCGGCTGGAGTACGTCTACGGCCTGTTTCCGCGCCTCAAGGAGCGCCGCACCCAGCTTGCGGGGACGATGTCCGGCGGCGAGCAGCAGATGTGCGCGATCGCCCGCGCCCTGATGAGCCGCCCGAAGCTCATTCTGCTCGACGAGCCGTCGATGGGGCTGGCGCCGGTGATCGTGCAGCAGGTCTTCGACCTCGTCAGGCAGATCCGGACCGAAGGCTATACGGTGCTGATCGTCGAGCAGAACGTCACTCAGGTGCTGAAAGTCGCGGATCGGGCCTACCTCCTCGAGGTCGGACGGATCGAGACCAGCGGCACCGCGGCCGAGCTCCTGGCGAGCGACAGCATCCGGCAAGCGTACATGGGGCTCTAGCAGAAGGCCGGCGCGAATTGGCGTCGGCGCTCTCGGGGAAATCTCAATGCTCGGCATCTTCTCGCACCTCGACTGCTCCCTCGACATCTTCTTCGTCGAGGCGCTGCTCAATGGCTTTCTGCTCGCCGGCCTGCTGGCCCTGCTCGCGCTCGGGCTCAACCTCGTGTTCGGGGTCATCGACGTGGTTTGGATCTGCTACGCCGAGCTCGTCATGGTCGGCATGTACGGCATCCTCTGGGGCCACAAGACGCTCGGTCTGCCGTTTCCGCTCGCCTGCCTGCTCGGCATCGCCATCGTCGCGGTAGCCGGCGTCATCCTGCATATCCTGATCATCCGGCCGGTGCTCGACCAGCCACCGATCAACCAGTTGCTCGCGACCGGCGGCGTTCTCTTTTTCCTGCAGGCGAGCGCCACGATGGCCTTCGGCATCGAGTTCCAGAGCGTCGGCGTGCGCCTCGGCTCGCTGAATGTCGCGGACATGAGCTTCTCTTGGAGCCGGCTCGCGGCCTTCGCGATCTCGATCCTGACGATGCTGGCGCTCTGGCTGTTCCTCTCGCGCACCTACATCGGCACCGCGATCCGGGCGATCGCGCAGGACCGCCAGATCATGCCGCTGATGGGCGTCGATGCCCGCAAGATCTATCTGGCAACCTCCGCGATTGGCGGCGGCCTCGCCGGACTCGCCGCCTCACTGATGGTGCTCCAGTACGACATCTATCCGCAGATCGGGCTGCAGTTCGGACCACTGATCTTCATGATCTGCGTGCTCGGCGGTCTCGGCAACATGGTCGGCGGCTTCGTCGCCGCCTTCATCATCAGCCAGTTCATCACCATCGGCGGCTCGTGCTTCGCCACCGAATGGGGCTACGCGGTCGCGTTCCTGTTCTTCATGATCGCGATCTTCATCCGGCCCCAGGGCCTGTTCGGGGGCAAGTCATGAAGAGCCTGCGTCTGGAATGGGTCGCGGGCCTGGGGCTCATGCTGCTCCTGCCGTTCCTGATCCGCTGGGGATTTGCCTCGTCGGAGAAGTACTATCTCCATCTCGCGATCCAGATCCTGCTCTGGTCGTTCATCTACACGTCCTGGTCGCTGATGGGCCGGTTCGGGCTGACGTCGCTCGGGCACGGGGCGTTTACCGGCATTGGTGCCTACGTCACGGTGATGCTCTGGAATTTCGCCGGCATGTCGCCGCTGTTCGGCATACCGGTTGCCGTGGCCACGGCGGCGGTCGCAGCGGTGCTGGTCGGCTACCCCTGCTTCAAGCTCCGCATCACGGGGCACTACTTCGCCCTCCTGACGCTGGCCTTCACAGAGCTGGTCCGCCTGTTGATCGTCGGGCTGCGCGACTTCACCGGCGGCTCGCTCGGCACTCAGCCGAAGCGGTACGGCGACGGTCTCTCGCTGTGGGCCGTCCAGTTCGAGCCCGACCGGATGCTCGCCTACTACATCGTCCTGGTGATCTGGATCATCGGCCTCGTGGTCTGGGTCATCGTCGACCGAAGCATGGACCGGTATGCCCTGGATGCCGCCTCGCAAGACGAGGACGCGGCAGCTGCGGTCGGCATCGACGTGACCAAGGAAAAGCTCAAGATCACCGCGCTTTCGGCGGCCATGAGCGCCTTCGGCGGGGCCATGTACGGCCAATACCAGATGTATATCGGCCCCGACACCATCGCCGGGCTCGGATTGTCGTTGAACATTGTTTTTGCATGCATCGCCGGAGGCTTGTGGACGCTGCTCGGACCGACGTTCGGGGCCGTGTTCACGCAACTCCTGACCGAGTTCCTGCGTGTCGGCGTGCAAAGCTCGGACACGCTGCAATCCGTCCTCGGGTCACGGGCGCTGGCGCTCGATACGATGATCTATGGGTTGCTTCTGGTCCTGTTCATCATCTACATGCCGAAAGGCATACTCGGAACGCTGATCGACCGATGGAGCCGCAAGCGTTGATGCTAACGTCGAACTTGCGCGGCGCGGTATGATGTGGCGAGATGCACCGGCCTCAATTCGATCTCGATTGATCAGGCTCCGGGCCGCGTCAGGCCCTGCGAGACCGACCAGTCGAGACGCGACCACCCGCCATCAACAGGAAGAGCGATCATGAACGACGTCAATCTGAGCAACAAGTGGATCGGAAAGCGGACCATCCGTCCTGATGGTGAGGATAAAGTCACCGGCCGGGCTCAGTACGCCGCCGACTACTCCATGCCGGGCCAGATCTACGGCAAGGTTCTGCGCAGCCCGCATGCGCACGCCCGTATCCTTTCGATCGACACATCCAAGGCGCTGGCTCTCCCTGGTGTCAAGGCGGTCGTCACCGGCAAGGACTTCGTCGAGTTCCCGGTCGACAAGTCGATCATGCTCGGCATCCAGGACATGCGCTGGATGGCCCGCAACGTCATCGCACGCGAGAAGGCGCTGTTCATCGGCCATCCCGTGGCTGCCGTCGCCGCGTCGACGCTCGCCATCGCCAGGCAGGCGATCAAGCTGATCAAGGTCGAGTACGAGGTGCTCCCCTGGGCGATCGAGATCGACGACGCCCTGAAGCCGGACGCCCCGATCCTGCACGATCACATCAAGTTCGATGGCAAGCCGTCCAACATCGCGAGCAAGCTCGAGCACAAGCTCGGTGACATCGACGCCGGGTTCAAGGATGCCGACCTCGTCATCGAGCGCAGCTTCTCGACGCGGCCGATCCATCAGGGCTACATCGAGCCGCACGCCTGCGTCGTCAGCGTCGGTCAGGATGGGCATACCGTTATCTGGTCGTCGAGCCAGGGCCAATTCATGGTGCGCGCCATGTGCGCCTACCTCAACGACCTCGACCAGAGCCAGATCCGCGCCATTCCCGCGGAGATCGGCGGCGGTTTCGGCGGCAAGACCATCGTCTACCTGGAGCCGCTGGCGCTCGAGCTCTCCCGGAAGTCCGGCCGCGCGGTCAAGATGACGATGACCCGCGAGGAGGTGTTCCACGCCTCGGGCCCGACCTCCGGCTCGCAGAGCAAGTGCAAGATCGGCGTCACTAAGGACGGCAAGATCGTCGCCGCCCAAGGCACGTTCTACCTGCAGTCCGGCGCCTTCCCCGGCGCACCGATCCGCGGCGCGGCTGGTTGCGCGTTTGCGCCCTACGACATCCCTAACGTGCTTTCGACGGGCTATGAAGTCGTCTCCAACCGGTCGAAAGTTGCCGCCTACCGCGGCCCGGGCGCTCCGATCGGTGCCCATGCCGTCGAGTGCGTGCTGGATGAAATCGCGGCGCAGCTGAAGATCGATCCCCTCGAGCTGCGTCTGAAGAATGCCGCCAAGCAGGGCACCAAGGCTGCGCATGGTCCGGTCTACCCGGCGATCGGCTACGCGGAGACGGTCCGCCAGGCAATGGAGCACCCGCACTACAAGGCCCCGCTCGGAAAGAACCAGGGTCGGGGTGTCGCCTCGGGCTTCTGGTTCAATGCCGGCGGCGAGTCGAGTGCGCAGGTCAATGTCACCGAGGACGGCAACGTCGTCATCGTCACCGGCCATCCCGACATCGGCGGCTCGCGTGCCTCGACGGCCAACATCGCGGCCGAGCTGTTCGGCATAGACTACGATCGGATCTCGGTGCTGATCGGCGACACCAGCGTGATCGGCTTCTCGAACCTGACGGGCGGAAGCCGCGTCACCTTCGCCTCGGCCATGGTGGTCACCCAGTCGACGCAGACCGTCATCAAGCAACTGCGCGAGCGGGCTGCCAAGATCTGGAAGATCGATCCGGAAGCGGTAGTCTGGGAAGACGGCGAGGCGCGTCCTGCCGGCGACAACGCCGGTAAGTTCCCGCCGTTGACGCTCGCTCAGATCGCGGCGCAGGCGTCGCAGACGGGTGGCCCGATCGGTGCCGGCATTCAGCTCAACACCACCGGTGCCGAGGGCGGATTCGCGACGCACATCTGCGACGTCGAGGTCGATCCTGACACGGGCAAAGTGACGGTGCTGCGCTACACGTCCATCCAGGACGTCGGCCGTGCCATTCATCCGTCCTACGTCGAGGGGCAGATGCAGGGCGGTGCCGTGCAGGGCATCGGCTGGGCGCTCAACGAGGAGTACATCTATGACAAGAACGGCAAGGTCGATAATCCAGGCTTCCTCGACTACCGGATGCCGGTCGCCTCGGATCTGCCGATGATCGACAACGTGATGATCGAGATCCCGAACCCGAAGCATCCGCAGGGCGTTCGCGGAGTCGGCGAGGTGCCGCTCGTGGCCTCCGTTCCGGCCGTCGCGAATGCCGTCAATAACGCGATGGGTCTGCGGATGACGAGCCTGCCGCTGTCACCGCCTAAGGTCGCCAAAGCGATCAAGGATGCCAAGAAGGGCTGAGGCCCCAAGGCCTGTAAATGACGAAGGGCGAGACACTCCGCGTGTCTCGCCCTTTCTCGTTGCTGCGCGCCAACGCTGTTGTGAGCCTAGGCTCGCTTGTGCGTCGCAAGCGCCTTGCCGAATTCCTGGAACAGCACACGGTTGACCGGATTCTTCGCCGCGTCGTACTCGGCGTGCCATTGGACTCCCAAGGCGAAGGCCGGCGCATCGGCGATGCGGATCGCCTCGACCGTGCCGTCGTCGGCGAGCCCTTCGATCACCACCCGGGGGCCCGGCTCCTCGACGCCCTGTCCGTGCAGCGAGTTCACACGGATCGTCTCTCGCCCGAGGAGGCGCGCGAACACACCGTCGGGAACGAGCGTCACGTCATGGCGGTCGGCAAATACGACCGTAGGGTCGGGGTGGATGTCCCCATTCGCGAGGCGGGGCATCCGGTGGTTCATGCGGCCCGGCAGCTCACGGATCTCGGGGTGCAGCGAGCCGCCCATGGCGACGTTCATCTCCTGCAGGCCCCGGCAGATACCGAAGATCGGGATGCCTTTCGCCACGCACGCCTCTACGAGCGACAGAGCGACCGTATCGCGGCGCTCATCATACGGCTCGTGCTTGATGTTCGGCTCTGCCCGAAAACGCGTCGGATGGACGTTGGCGCGCGCCCCTGTCAGCAGGATGCCGTCGACCACGTCGAGCAGCGCGGCGACGTCCGTGATGTCCGGAGCGCCCGCAAAGACCAGCGGCAGCGCACCGGCCACCTCCGCGACGGCCCGCAAGTTCTTCTCGCCACAGATCTGGGCCGGAAACCGGTTCTCGACAATATGCGAGTTGCCGATCACACCGACCACGGGTCTTGCCATCGTGCTGCTCGCCTTGATCGTATTGCTCATGCCCTGCCAGCTCTGAAACGGCCAGCTGCCTTAGACTCGCGACCCCCGATTGTGGAGCGTTCGGCGTCCGTGGTCCATAGCGTCAATCAGCACAGGTCGGCCAAGTGCCGGTTTCTCGCCGACCATGCGCCTCGAAGAGCACCCCGCATAGCGACCGACAAGCCTATGACACTCATATCTCACGAGATGGTTCTCGGCGACATCCTGCGCGCGGCGGCAGATCGGCATGGCGATCGCACGCTACTGCGGTTCGATCATGTCGAGCGCAGCTTTGCTGAAACCCATCTGGCGGCCAACCGCACAGCCAACGGGCTCGCGGCATTGGGCGCCGGACGTGACGCCAAGGTGGCCATAATGGCCGGCAACTCATTGGCTTTTGTGGACGCGTGGCTCGGCACGGCGCGCGCAGGGGCCGTCTACGTGCCCGTCAATACGGACTACAAGGGCGATATTCTCGCGTACCAGCTCGCCAAGGCCGACGTGACGCATATTGTGATCGACCCGGCGTACGTCGATCGGCTGCAAGTTGCAGCTGCTCATTTGCCAAAGCTGCGGCACGTCATCCTGACACGTGCGATGCCAGGGCAGCCGGCGCGTATGGGCGGCGATATCGCAATCACCACACTCGCCGATGTCATGAGCGCCTCCGACCGCGATCCGGCTATCGGGATTGCAGCTTCCGACCCGCTCGCGATCAGCTTTACATCGGGTACGACCGGTCCATCGAAGGGGGTTCTCGCGAGCCATGCCCATGTCGTCACTTTTGCTCGCGACTGGATCACCGCCACCGACTACGCCGCCGGACAGACGATCTACTCCTGCATGCCCCTGTTCCATGCGGTCGCCTCATGGCTCGGCGTCGTTCCGGCGATGCTCAACGGCGGGACCATTGCCTTCGCGCCGCGCTTCTCGGCTTCCCGGTTCTGGGACGACGTACGCCGCTACGATGCCGACGTGGCGCACGGCATCTTCTCGATGGTGCCGATCCTGATGAAGCAGCCGGCCAGGCCGGACGATGCCGAGCAGCCCGCGCGGCGCTTCTACTTCGCGAAAGTGGATCCGGCGTTCGAGGCGAGATTCAACTGCCGTATCGTGGAGGTCTATGGCGCAACGGAAACCGGGGTCGTGACGATGACCCCGCCGGGCGGCCTGCGAAAGTCCGGATCGTGCGGCACGGTCAACCCGGCGACATTCGAGGTTGTGCTCGCCGACGCGCACGACGCGCCTGTGCCGAACGGCGAGGTCGGCGAGATCCTGGTCCGCCCGAAGCGGCCGTTCGCCATGCTCACCGCCTACTACAACGACCCGGAGGCGACTGCCGGCGCGTTTCGGAACTTGTGGTTCCACACGGGCGACAACGCCAGGGTCGATGCCGACGGCTATTTCTATTTCGTCGACCGGAAGAAAGACGCCATTCGCCGGCGCGGCGAGAACATCTCCTCTTCCGAGGTCGAGGCCGTGCTCAACAAGCACCCGGCCATCCTCGAATGCGCCGTCGTCGCCGAGCCGTCGGAGCTTGGCGAGGACGAGGTGAAAGCCGTCGTCGTGCTCCGCGACGGGGCCGCGGTGCAGGCTGAGGAACTGTGGGCTTTCGCCGAGCAGCACATGCCGCGCTTCTGGGTGCCGCGCTACATCGAATTCCGAAATGAAATGCCGAAGACACCGAGCCAGAAGATCCAGAAATACCTGCTAAGATCGGGCCACGGTACCGGCCGGGTCCTCGATCGCCAACACCCCGAGCGCGAAGGCAACCGATGACCAGCGCGACCATCAAAGTCTACACGGACTACAAAAGCCCCTACGCCTATCTCGCCAAGGATCTCGTCTACGATCTCGAGCGCGAGACGGGGGCGGTCATCGACTGGCTGCCCTATACGCTCGACATTCCGGCCTATCTCGGCAGCGCGCGGCTGAATGCCGACGGAACCGTGCTCGAGGAAAGCCGTAACGCGCACCAGTGGCGTCGCGTCAAGTACAGCTACATGGACTGTCGCCGCGAGGCCAACCTCAGAGGCCTCACCATCCGCGGAACGCAGAAAATCTGGGACTCCTCGCTGGCCAACATCGGCCTTCTCTATGCCAAGCGGCAGGACGTGCTGCGCGCCTACCACGACGAGGTTTTCGAGCGGTTCTGGCGGCGTGATCTCGACATCGAGGATGTCGCCGTCCTGAGCGCATTGCTCGATCGGTGTGGTGCCGATGGGTCGGCCTTTGGCGACTACGCGACGGGCGAGGGCCAACGGAGCCTGAAGCAAGTCCAGCTCGACGCCGAGGCGTCCGGGGTCTTCGGCGTGCCGAGCTTTGTACTCGAGGACGGCGATCTCTATTGGGGACGCGAGCATCTACCTCGCATCCGCGAAATCCTGTCGGGCAATACCCACCGGACAGCGTGAACCGCAAATGGGCTCGCCTCCCCGGAAACTTGGGTGTCATACTCCGTTTGGTCCCAACACGATCATCCGGGGGAGACGCCCATGCGGAAAATCGCGCCCTTAGCCGACGAAGCCCAGCGCATCATGGAGATCATCGCCGAGCTCGACAACGACGTCGTGCCGCCGGTGCCTGTCCCGCAGATGCGCGCCTTCGCCAAACGTCGGAACGCGCGTCTCGCGGCGCCTCCACCGTCCGTGGGGAGGGTCGACAACCGCATCGTCGATGCCGACGGATGCAAGGTGCCCGTGCGCATCTACTGGCCGGCGGCGAGCGCGGACCGGGTGAGGCCTGGCTACGTCCACGCCCACGGCGGCGGGTTCGTTGTCGGTGATCTCGACATGGCCGACACGGTCTGCCGCACCATTTGCCGGGACGCGGGCGTGGTCGTGGTTTCGGTCGACTATCGGCTCGCACCCGAGCACAAGTTTCCAGCCGGCCTGGACGACACGATTGCGGTCATGCGGTGGGTGGCGCGCAAGGGGGGCGAGAACGGCATCGATACGCGGCGGCTCGCGATCGGCGGAGACAGCGCGGGGGGCAACCTCGCCATCGCAGCGGCACTGGCGCTGGCACCGGAGCTCGACGGTGCGTTGCGCTTCCAGGTTCTGGTCTACCCCGTCACCGACCTGACCTGCTCGCAGCCGTCCTACAAGGACCTCGGCACCGGCTATCCGCTGACCGAGGCTCGCATGCGGGCCTATATCGACATGTATCTCGCCGACGGAGGGCAGGCGACGGACCCTCGCGCCTCGCCGCTGCTGGCGCCGTCCGTCGCAGGACAGCCCCCTGCCCTCGTCATCCTTGCCGGTCTCGACCCGCTGGTCGACGAAGGGCTTGCCTATGCCAAGCGACTGAAAGACGCTGGTATCGAGGTGGAGGTTTCCGAAGCTTCCGGTCATCCGCACGGCTTCCTCGGCTGGACGAAGGAGAGCGAGACCTCGCGCGACATGCTGGCGTTGATCGCGCGCCGCATGCGAGATCATCTCGTCTGATCGCAGGCCCATCCCATACCCACATGTAGAAAGGCAACCCCATGGCTGTCGTCGAGACCGAGCGGCACGGACAGATCCTCGTCGTGCGCATGAACCGGCCGGAGAGCTTGAACGCACTCAACACCGAGATGCGCCAGATGCTCGCCGAGACCTGGACCGAGTTCCGCCACTCGAAGGAGCTGGAGGTCGCGATCTTCACCGGCACGGGCCGCGGCTTCTGCGCGGGCGAGGACATGAAGGAGTCGCTCGCCGCGAAAAAACCCGGCGGAACGCGCCCCTCGATCCCCGATCCTTTCATGGAGGGCACGCTCGAGAAGCCCGTGATCGCGGCCGTCAACGGCTTCGCCATGGGCGGCGGCTTCATGCTGGTCGAACGCACCGATCTGCGCGTCGCGGTGCCGGAGGCCGTGTTCGAGGTGAGCGAGGCCAAGCGCTGGCTGCTCGGCGGCTACAATCACGGCCATCTCGCCAACGTGCCGTACCCGATCGCGATGGAAATGGCGCTCGGGTTCCGGTTCACCGCCGAGCGCTTCCATCAGGTGGGCTTCATCAACCGCATCGCGCCGCAGGCCGAGCTGATCCCGACCGCGATCAAGATGGCCGAGCACATGCTGACGCTTCCGCCGGCGTCGCGCGTCAACACCGTGCACATGATGCGCTTGATGCGCCCCGAGCCATCGAACGCGCACAAGGAGCTTGCCAACAAGCTGCACGAGCACGGCGACAAGTCCGACCTGATCGAGAGCCGCGCTGCGTTCGCCGCCAAGCGCAAGCCCGACTTCAAAGGCTGGCTCGATCCGGAGGATCGCTACCGGATGCCGGGGCTTGAGAAGAAGTAGCCATACGACGAGCGCCCGCGTTCAACTTGGACGCGGGCACTCCGAGATCGCCACTTGGCTCATCTCCCGCAATTCCCCAGCCGCTCGCGGGAAATGATCATCTTCATGATCTGGGCGGTGCCGTCGCCGATCTCGAGGCCCATGACGTCGCGCAGCCGCTGCTGGTGCGGCAGGTCGAGCGACCAGCCGTAGTGCCCGTGGGTCAGCAGGCACTGGTGGATGACATCGACGGCTGTCTTGGGCCCGAGCCATTTGCACATGGCTGCCTCGGCGGTGTGAGGCAGGCCAGCGTCCTTCAGGCGCAGCGTGTGATAGCAGAGCTGGCGCGCCGCCGCGACCATGGTCTCGGCTTCGGCCAGCGGGAAGGTTACGCCCTGGTTGCGGGAGAGCGGCGCGCCGAAGGCCTCACGCTGCTGGGTATAGACCCACGACTCGTCGAGCGAGGCTTGTGCCGCGCCCAGCACCTGCAGCCCTATCAACGCGCGCGAGAAGTCGAAGCCCTGCATCACCTGCACGAAGCCCTGACCTTCCTCCGCAAGGCGCCAAGCTGCCGGCACGATGACATCGTCGAAGAAGATCGAGCAGCGGCCGACCGCATGGCTGCCGAGATCGCGGTAGCGCTGCGTGGTTATCCCTGGCGTGCACATCGGAATGAGGAAGGCGCTGACGCCACGCCCCCTCGCCTCGACCGGCCCCGATCGGGCGAACAGCACGATGGCGTCGGACTGGTCGGCCATGCTGATCGACGATTTCTCGCCCTTCAGGATGTAGCGGTCGCCGTCGCGTCGGGCGGATAGAACGAGGTTGGCGGCATCAGATCCGCCGCGGGGCTCGGTCAAACCCAGCGACACCACGACCTCGCCACCGACGAGACGCGGCAGCCACTCGCGGGCCAGATCGGGCGACGCATGACTGGCGATGAACTTGGCGTTGAGCGAGCCGAGGATCTGCAAGTAGGCGACGTTCGGATCGGCATAACCGATCGCCTCGGCGATGAGCCCGCTGGTCAGGCTCGGCAGGCCCAACCCACCGAGCGATTCTGGGATCTCCGGCGCGATCAGGCCCAGTGCCCCGATCTCGCGGATGAGGGCGCGGTCGATCCGTGCCTCCGCCTCGCGTGCCATGTAGCCGGGCGCGATTTTTTCCGCCGCGAAACGTCGAGCCGTCTCCTGGATCGAGCGCAGCTCGTCGGGCAGGGTAGGGTCCATCATCAGATTGCTTTCCGCTCCCGGAACCCCGCGATGTCCGCCTGGCTGTATCCGAGGCTCGTCAGCACCTCGTCGTTGTGCTCGCCGAGCTTCGGGGCGACGCCGATCTTGGCGGGTGTCTCGGAGAATTTCCAGGGCGTGCCATGCACCTTGAGGCGCTTGCCGTGCTCGGGATAATCCATCTCGGCGACATAGCCGTTGGCGACGACATCCGGATCGACGGCCGCCTCGAGCATGGTGTTGATCGGGGCCGAGACGATATCGCCGGCACGCAGCTTCGACACCCACTCCTCCCGCGATCCCGCCGCGAACAGACGCCCGAGCAACGCCAGCAACTCCTCGCGCTTGGCGTCGGATTCCATGGCGACGCCCAGATGCCCGAAGCCCGCCTCGGTGATCCGGTCGTAGAAACCGAGCGACGTCATCGCCTCCTTCCACTGGTCGCGCGCCAACTGGAAGACGAAGGGCTTGCCGTCGCTATCGTTGAACGAGGCCGACATGGCCGGGCGCTCTTTCGTGCCGGCGACGCGGGCCTGTCCCGTGACCGGGTCGGTGCCGCGCCACATCGTCGTCTGGAACGTCCAGCCGAGCAGGCGAACGATACCGCCGAGCAGAGACAGCTCGACCTTCTGGCCCTGCCCGGTCGTGCGCGCGTGGGTGAGCGCCGCCAGCGCTCCACCGAACGCAAGGAAAGCGCAGGTCTCGTCGGCGACCGAGGCGATGCCGGTCTTCATCGGCTGGCCGGGCGTGGCGTAGGCTTGCGCGATGCCGCCCAGCGCCTGCGCCATCGAGTCGGTGCCGGGCAGATGCGCGTTCGGGCCGTCCGGGCCGTAGCCCGAAATAGAAATGTAGACCAGCTTAGGATTGACCTTGCTCAGCTCCTCGTAGCCAAAGCCATTCTTCTCGGCGGCGCCGGGCCGGAAGTTCTGTCCGAAGATATCGGCGCGGGCGACGAGCTTCTTCAGGATCGCCTGGCCTTCCGCACTTTTGAGGTTGAGCGTGACGCTCTTCACGCCGCGATTGTTGGTCTCGAAGAACGAGCTCGGCAAACCGGGGAGGATCGACATGGTTCGCGAGTTGTCGCCGCCATTGGGCGTCTCGATCTTGATCACCTCCGCGCCCAGATCGGCCATCAGCATGTAGGGCACCGTGCCCGCTTGCGCCGTCGAGCAGGAGACGACCTTGACGCCCTGCAGGGGCCCGTGCGGTTGCGTGGTCATGAAGCTCCTCCGTTCAAGGGTGCGTGCTCAGGACTTGGGTATCAGTGGCGCTACGCGATCCCTGATCTCGGCAGGGAATGGCGTCGGGCGGCGGGCATCCAGATCGAGCTGGACGCCGGCCTGCACCATGGTGGCGATGTCGCGGCCGTCCGATCCGCTCATGCGATGCACGTAGCGCATCGAGGTGTTGCCGATCTGAGCAACGGCGGTGCGGACGTCGATGCGCTCGCCGACGCGAGCCGCGGAGATCAGCTCGACATCGAGCAGGAACGTGGAGAACCCGCGACGGTTGGCATGCATGTAGCCGCCCGTCATGCCGACCGAGGTAAGGAAATGCATACCCGCCGCCGAGAACCGGTGCACGTGGTCGGAAAGGGACAGATGCTGGCGCTCGTCGACCTCCCATGGCTTGACGCGGTCGCGACCAGTGAGCGCTCCCTTGGACGGAGGCAACGGCGCGGGAGGGGCAACCTCCGGGCCGGGCCATTCGACGACGAGCGACGCCAGCCGCTTGCGCGTGGCCTCGGTGATGGCGGAGGGCAGCGCTATTCTCTCGGCCAGCCAAGTGATCGTCTTGCCGGTGGTGGTGTCGACGACCTGATGACCGATCCGCAGCCTGGTCTCGTCAATGGCGGTCACGGCGCTCATCATGTGGAAGGCGGCGCCCGCGCGAAGCTCCGCCTGGAACGTGGTGACGAGGCGCGACGGGTCCGTACCGACCTGGGATGACAGCGCTTCGCCCTCGCCGATCAGCTCGACGAAGTTGCGCGACGCGTCGGCAAACTTCTCGAAGTAGTAGGCGATCGTGAAATGCTCGACGATGTCGCACTCCCAGGCGCTGACCACTCCGCGATAGGTTTCGATCCACTCGGCCATTGGGCTCCCTCGATGATATCCGGCAAACGGCGTTCCGGATCTCGCCTATCACGTTGCCGGGCTCGCTGCACGGACCGGATCGCCTGGGAGGACAGTCGCCTCATCGAAGAGATGACAAGCGACACTGTGAGCCGGCGACACCTCGCGCAGAGACGGCTCTTCACCGCTGCAGCGATCGAAGGCAAACGGGCAGCGCGGGTGGAACCGGCAGCCACCGGGCGGATTCAGCGGCGACGGCACCTCGCCCTTGAGCTCGATCTCGTCGGCAATCGCGCCCGGCCGCGCCTCGAGAACGGCGGAGAAAAGCGCCTTGGTGTAGGGATGGCGCACGTCGCGGAACAGGCTCTCCGTTGGCCCCTGCTCGACGATCTTGCCGAGGTACATGACGACCGTCTGGTCGGCCATGTGACGCACGGTGGCAAGATCGTGCGCGACCAGCAGGTAGGCGACATTCTGCTCTGCCTGGATGTCCTTCAGCAAGTTCATCATCTGGGCGCGGATCGAGACATCGAGCGCCGAGATCGGCTCGTCGAGCACGATCAGCTTCGGATGCGAGGCGAGCGCGGCCGCAAGCGCGATCCGCTGGCGCTGGCCACCGGAGAACTCGTGCGGGTATTGCGTCGCCTGCTCGGGGCGCAGTCCGACCTGCTGCAATAGCTCGCTGACACGCGCGTTGATTCGCTCCCGGGTCCAGCCGTTGACGATCAGGCTCTCGGCAATGGTGCGCCCGACGGTCATCCGCGGATTCAACGACGACCACGGATCCTGAAACACAGCCTGCACCGTGGCACGGAAGGCGATCAGCTCGGCCCCCGAGAGGCCATGGATGGGCTTGCCGTCCAAAAAGACCTCGCCTTCGGTCGGCGCCTCGAGATTGAGAATGAGCTTTGAAGTCGTCGTCTTGCCGCAGCCAGATTCCCCGACAAGGCCCACCGTCTCGCCGGCCCGGAGGGTGAACGAGACCCCGTCAACAGCCTTCACGTGACCCAGCGTCCGCGAGAACAGGATACCCTTGGTCACGGGATAGTGCTTCTTCAAGCCTTCGACGCGCAGCAGCGGCTCGTCACTCATCGCGTGTCGGCCCTCCAGCAAGAAGCGGTGTGCTCCGGACCGACCGTCTCCATCTCGGGATAGGTCGCGACGCACTTCGGCTCGGCAAGGCTGCAGCGTGGTGCGAATCGGCATCCAGGCGGCAAGTCGACCAGAGACGGCGGCTGGCCTTCGATCGTCGCGAGCCGGCCGCGCTCTCCGGTCATCTTCGGCACCGACGCGATCAGCGCGCGTGTATAGGGATGGGCCGGACGCTCGAACACCTCGGCGACGGGACCGCACTCGACGATGCGGCCGGCGTACATGACGGCGACGCGATCGCACATCCGCGCTACGACGCCGAAGTCGTGCGTGATGAACAGGATCGCCATCCCGGTATCAGCCTGAAGGCGCTTCAGTAGCTTCAAGTATTGCAGCTGGATCGTGACATCGAGCGCCGTCGTCGGCTCGTCGGCGATGAGCACCTGCGGCTCCCCGCTCATGGCGATGGCGCCGACGACGCGTTGCTTCATGCCGCCCGACATCTGGTGCGGATACTGGCGGATGCGGCTCTCGGGCGCCGCAATCTCGACTCGGCGGAGCGCGGCCACGGCCTCCTTCATGATCTCGGCCGTCCTGGCGGGCGCGCGACGGTAGATGGCCTCGCGCAATTGCTCGCCGATCGTGAAGACCGGGTTGAGCGAGGTCTGCGGGTCCTGCAGGATCATCGAGATGCGCCGGCCGCGAATATCGCGCATGCGGCTCGCCGGCAGATCGAGAATGTTCTCGCCGCCGAGGCGAACCTCGCCGCGGACCGTGCGCGCGCCGCCCTTGGGCAGAAGCCGCATGATCGAGAGCGCGGTCAGGCTCTTGCCGCATCCGGACTCGCCGACGAGGCCGAGCACCTCACCGCGGCGCAAGTCGAAGCTGACGCCGTCGACGGCCTTCACGACGCCGCGGCGCAGCTCGAAGTAGGTGGCGAGGTCGCGAACCTCGAGGACATTCTCCTCGCTCATAGCTGGCGCAGCCTCGGGTCGAGCCGGTCGCGCAGCCAGTCGCCGAACAGATTGACCGACAGGACCAACAGTGTGATGGCGATGCCCGGGATCAGGGCGACCCACCAGGCATCCGCGATATGCCCGCGCCCTTCCGAGACCATAAGTCCCCAAGTCGGCGTCGGCGGCGGAATGCCCGCGCCTAGAAACGACAGCGACGCCTCGGCGATGATGACGACGCCGATATTGAGCGTCACCAGCACCAGGAACGTATTGATGACGTTGGGCAGGATGTGCGTTGCCATGATGCGTAGCGTCGAGCAGCCGCGCACCTTGGCGAGCGCCACGAAATCGCGCTGCTTCAAGGCGAGCACCTCGCCGCGGATGATCCGCGCGAAGCTCGCCCAGAGCAGCAGGCTGATGGCGAGGACGAGCGTGCCGAGCCCCTGCCCCATGGTCACGGCGAGCAGCAGCGCAAAGAGGATCGCGGGGAACGTGAAGGCGGCATCGACGAGGCGCATGAGCACGGTCTCGACGAAGCCACCGAGATAGCCGGCGACGATACCGATCGTCAGGCCGATACCACCACCGACAGTGAGCGCGAGAAGCGCCACGATCAAACTGACACGCGCGCCATAAATGAGACGGCTCAGAATGTCGCGACCAAAGGCATCAGTACCGAGCAGGTATTTAGCCTCGCCGCCGTCGACCCAGATGGGTGGCAGAAGCTTGTCCTTCAACGTTTGTGCGATGGGGTCGTGCGGCGCAAGCAGCGGCGCGAGCACGGCCATGAGGGCCACGACTGTGATGATCAGGATCGGAACCCAGGGGAGGCGGCGCATCTCGGCTCCTAGCTCAACCTGATGCGCGGATCGACGTAGGCATAAAGGATGTCGACCAGGAGATTGATCGACAATATCAGGATCGATTTCATGATGATCACGGCTTGCAGCAGAGGAAAGTCGCGATAGATGACGGCCTCGTAGGTGAGGCGGCCCACACCCGGCCAGGCGAACACGGTCTCCGTGACGATGGCGCCGGTGATCAGATTGCCGACGAAGACGCCCCACAGAGTGAGCAGCGGGATCAACGCATTTCGCAGGCAATGCTTCCAGATGACCACCGTTTCCGACAGTCCCTTGATGCGCGCGAGCTTGACGAACTCGCTCTCCATCACATCCAGCATGCTGGAGCGGGCCAGCCGCATGAAGCCGGCCGTCAGGAACGTGCCGAGGGTAATCACAGGCAGGACGTAGTGGTCGGGTCCGCCCATCCGGCCGGACGGCAACCAGCCGAGCTCGACGCTGAAAACGAAGATCAGGACGATGCCCAGCCAGAAATTCGGCGTCGCGATGCCGAGGACGGCGACCGTGCCCGCGGCTCGATCGACCAGGTTGCCACGGTTCAGGGCGGCCAGGACACCGAGCGGGATGCCCACCACCATGGCGAGCAACAGAGCCCACGGGATGATGGCGAGCGTGTTCGGCAGCCTCGACAGAAATACATCGACGGCCGGCTGGCGCATGCGGATCGAGGTGCCGAGATCACCCTGCAATGCGTTACCGATGAAGGTGAGAAACTGCGTGTGCCACGGCCCGTCGAGGCCCAGCGCCTGGATCATGCGTGCGCGATCCTCGGCGGTGGCGTCCTCGGGCAGCATGAGGTCGACAGGGTTGCCCGTCATGCGGCCCAGAACGAAGACCACGGCCGCAACCAGGAACAGCAGCAACAGGCCTTGCGACAAGCGGCGAGCAATGAAGCGACCCATGTCGTGAACCTCGGCGCGAAAACCCTACCAAACCAAGCGTCGCGATCGCACGCGTCCAGCCCGCGAAAGGCTATGCGGTCGGTTCTCTATTTCTTCGGCCAGGGCTTCGTGTCGGGCTGCGGGATCCTCTCGAAGACGTCGCCGAGCTCGTGGCGACCTGGAATTGGCGCGAACTCACCGGCCTTTTTGGTATTCACGGCGTAATATCCCATACCCTCGATGATCGGGATGGAGAGCCAGCTGTTGGCGACATGCTCGATCATGGTATCGTTGATCTCGGTGCGCTTCTTAGGATCGCGCTCGTTGATCACGCCGCGGTAAAGCTCGACGAAACGCTTGCAATCCGCATTGCAGTTGTCCTTGTCGCCGAACAGTCGCTCGTTGCTCTCCGGATTGAACGCGGCGTTATAACGCCATGGCGCATCCGGCCGGCCGACCGTCCGATACATCGACACCCAACCCGTGAGCTGTGCCTGATCGGCCGCGCGAACCAGCGGCGGGAACGAGCCCCACTCGTAATGCTTGGTCGTGACCTTGAGGCCGATCTTCTGCCACATGTCGGCGACGGCCGTGCCGACGGCCACCATGAACTGCGTGCCCGGCAGAGCCGTATTCGCGAACTTCAATTCAAAGCCGTTCGGATAGCCTTCCTCGGCGAGGATCTTCTTCGCCAGTTCCGGATCGTAGCGGAAATTCTCGTCGGCCCATTTCTTCCAACGGTCGACGCTGACGCTGTCGGTGTAGGCGAAGGTCGAATAGGGCCGCGGGATATTCGCGTAGCCGGCCATCACGTGCTCGATCACCTGCTTGCGGTCGATCGCCAGGGACAGGGCTTGGCGAACGCGCTTCTTGGCAAGCGGGCTATCCTTGGACTCGGGCCGCCACGTGCCCCAGGCCTGGAACACGGCCTGCATCGTCGATGGAACGGAGACGACCTTCAGGCCACCGCGCTCGGCGCCGCGGATCGTTTCAGGGCTGATCGAGGCGATCGCTGCCTCTCCAGTTCGCGCCATGGCAACGCGAGTTGCTTCTTCGGGAACGAGCAGAATGTGCAAGTTCTTGAACTTCGGCCGGCCGCGCCAATGGTTGTGCTCGACGGCCTCGAACTCGAGGCGGTCTCCGGGGACGCTGCGGACGAATTTCCATGGCCCGCTGCCGATGGGCTTTTTGCGGAACTCCTCGGCGCCGACCTTCTCAATGTAGGCCTTGGGCATGATCGAGCCCTCGGGCGCCACCGCACGGCTGAGCGAGGCGGGCAGCCCGAGCTGCGCGCCATTCGTGTTGACGCGCACCGTGAGGTCGTCGAGTACGTCGATGCTCTTGATCGAGCGGCGCAACGAGGCGGCTGCGGCGGCGCGCGAGTCCGGCGACATGGTGCGCTCGAGGCTGAACTTCACGTCGTGTGCGGTCAGCGGATCGCCGTTGTGCCATTTTTGGCCCGGGCGGATTTTGAATGTCCAGGAGAGACCATCGTCCGCCATGGCCCAGCTCTCGGCAACGCCCGGACCGACACCGCCCTTAGCGATGTCGAACCCGACGAGGCTGTCGTACATGGCTGCCTGATAAACGGCGTTGCCCGGCCGCTGCTCGAGGATGGGGTCCAGCGTTTGTGCCGCCAGCGTCTCGACAGCAAACACCAGGGTGCCCTTCGGCTCCTGGGCGGCGAGCGGGCTCGCAGCGATCACGGCGGCACACGCGGTCAAAGCGGGCGCAAAGGCCCGCAAGCGCAACACCATTGGCGACCTCCCAGGGTCAACTGTATTCTTTTTGTCTGGTCCGGCTCACGCCGCCGACGAACAAAACTATCCGGCGCTGAAAGCATCATTGTCAATGGTGGTTTCTCCGAGCCGTACATTCGCGCAGACCGGACAGTGGCGATGCCGGGGGCCTGGTTGCTACTCGGCTCACAAATCATAGTACGCTCGTCGAAGCAGCCGGCGCCGGAAGAGGCAATGCGTCCATGAGCGGAGAGATGACTGAGCAAGCGCGCTCTGCCAGGAGGCTCGTGGCGCTCGTCTGTGCGGCACAGGTGCTGGTGCAGATCGGAGCTTTCTTCTGGCCGGCTCTGCTGCCACGGCTGGCGCCTTTGTGGGGGCTCTCGAACAGCGAGGCGGGCTGGGTGACGGCGTCTTTCTATGGCGCCTACATGCTGGCCGTCCCGGTGCTCGTCACGCTGACCGATAGGCTTGATCCGAAGCGGATCTATCTCTTCGGCGTTGCCTTGACGTTTGCAGGCCATCTCGCGTTCGGGCTCTTTGCCAACGAATTCTGGTCGGCGCTGGCGTGCCGGGCGGTGACCGGCGTTGGCTGGGCTGGCACCTACATGACGGGCCTGAAGCTGTTGGCCGACCGAGTGGATCCCAAGTTGATGTCGCGCGCGACCGCCGGGCATGCCGCCAGCATCGGCATCTCCGGCGCGTTGTCGTTCGCGACCGGAGAGTGGCTCGCGCAGCTCGGCGGTTGGCCATCGGCCTTCGTCGCTGCTGCGATCAGCGCTGCGATTGCCTTTGTCGTGATCGTGGCCGTGGTGCCCGCTCAGCAGGCCGCGCCGCGGCGAGCCGCCGATGGTGGCGCGCTCTATGATTTCCGGCCGGTTTTCCGCAACACATCGGCGATGGCGTATGCGCTCGCCTATGCCATCCATACGCTCGAGATGAGTGTGCTCCGAGGTTGGGGCGTCGCATTCCTGGCTTGGGTCGCGCTACGCACGGGGCACAGCGACGCTTTGATCTCGCCCGCAGTCCTTGCGACAACGCTCGGACTCATCGGAACGCTCACCAGCCTGCTGGGCAACGAGGCGTCGATCCGGCTCGGACGGCGGAGGCTCGTGCAAGCGGCGATGCTCGCGTCGGTGGTGATGGCAGCAAGCATCGGATATCTCGGATCGGGCTCCTATCAACTGGCCGCGGCACTGCTGCTCATCTACGGCGCCGTGGTTTGGCTCGACTCCTCCTCGTTGACCGCTGGTGCCGCCGGAACGGCCGAGCCGTCGCGCCGAGGGGCCACTCTCGCGGTCCACTCGATGCTCGGCTATGCCGGTGGCTTCGTCGGGCCGCTCCTGGTCGGCTGGATACTCGATCTTTCGGGGGGAATGTCGACGCTCGGCTGGAGCATGGCGTTCGGGAGCGTCGCGGCGCTCATGGCGGTAGCGCTTCTGGCCTTCTGGTACATCCGGCCGCAGGAGCTCACCGGGGATCGCGGGGCCGCGAAGGTGACGAGCTGAGCCGCCCGTCTCAGTCGAGGCAAGTGGTGTCGACGGTGCCTCGCATGCGCGCGCCGATAATCTGCGAGACGCGTGCGATGCGCGGCTCGAGATTGGCCGGATCTCGATCGAGCGGATTGGGCAGCACCACAGCCAAGCGGGCAGCCTCGCGTGCCGTCAACGTCAATGGCGGCTTGGCGAAGGCGTCGCGCGCGCCGGCGTCGATGCCGTAGATGCCCGGGCCCCATTCCGCGATGTTGAGATAGACCTCGAGTATGCGGCGCTTCGGCCAGACGAAATCGACCGCGACGGCGAGCGGCAGCTCGAGCGCCTTGCGGAGGTAGCTGCGGTCGGGCCACAGAAACACGTTCTTGACCACCTGCATGGTGATGGTGCTGGCGCCGCGTGGCGCGGCCCCGCTCCTGGCATCCTCGATGGCGGCCTTCAGCTCGCCGAGATCGATGCCGTTGTGGCTGCAGAAGCGTGCGTCCTCCGAGACGATCACCGCTCGGACGAGCAGGGGCGACACGCGTCGCAGCGGCACCCACCGCTGGGCAACAGGCTCGCCCAGAAGGCTGCGCACGGCCATGGTCGGCGTCCACGCGGGCATGGCGAACCGATAGACGACGATCTGGGCGACAAAGGCGAGCACGAGGACAACGACGAGAGCAACGAGACGGCGCGCCCAGCGCCAGACACGCCACGGCCGGCGCGTCGCGGCATGGCGCGGGGCCGGCTGGGTAACGGGCTCGGTGCGGGAGAGTGCCGTCGGCGGTGCCGTGCGGCTCGGCTCATGGTCCGAGTTCTGGAAGGGGCCTTGCGCGTCCATCACAGCCGCCATGCCGATAAAGGGACAGAACCGTCGGCGACGACTGGCGGCGGAAGGCTGGCGTTAAGCGACATGGGACCGTACGCTACTCGAGTTGCACCACCTCATTCCCCTTCCCGGCCAATAGCATGACGCCGGTGGCTAAGCCACATCTCGAGTTCAGGGCCGCCGTCTCCATTACACCGGGCGTGCCGTCGACGTCTTGATGTCGGCGAACCGGATGCCCGGATTTCGCTCGACGGCGAGGTCCAGATAGAATGCGGATGGCGCCAAATAGACGTGATCCCCGTCGACATCGACCGCGACCGAGTTGCGGCTCTTGGCGACGAACTTCTCGATCTCTTTCGGATCGTCGGCGAGGATCCACCGAAGCGCGTCGCACGGCGCCGACTTAAACGCGATGGCGAGGCCGTACTCGTTCTGCAGCCGGTCCCCCAGCACGTCGAGCTGCAGGGCGCCGATGACGCCCACGATGGGCGGTGAGCCATCGAGCGGCGAGAAGAGCTGGACGACGCCCTCCTCCGCCATCTCGGCCAACGCCTCTCGGAGCTTCTTGGCGCGGATCGCGTCCTCGAGGCGCACCCGGCGAAGGATCTCGGGCGCAAAGCTCGGAATGCCGACGAAGGTGACGTTCTCGCCCTCACTCAAAGTATCGCCGATACGGAACAGACCCTTGTTCGGCAAGCCGACGATGTCGCCGGCGAAGGCCTCCTCGGCGAGCGAGCGGTCCTGGGCGAAGAAGAACTGCGGCGCCTGCAGCACGACCGTCCGCCCGGTCCGCACGTTCTTGACCTTCATGCCACGTGTCAGCTTGCCCGAGCACACGCGCATGAAGGCAATGCGGTCGCGATGGGCCGGGTCCATGTTCGCCTGGATCTTGAACACGAGACCCGTCATGCCCCGCTCGGTGGCCTCGATGACGCGGGGCTCGGCGGGCTGTCCGCGCGGCGGCGGCGCATGAGCAATGAGGGCATCGAGCAGGTCGCGCACGCCGAAGTTCCGCAGAGCGCTTCCGAAAAATACGGGCGTCAGCGTGCCTTGGCGGAAAGCTTCGAGATCGAACTGCCCGCAGGCTCCTTCGACGAGGCCCATCTCCTCGCGCCAAAGGCCGGTGTGATCCTCGCCGAGCAGCGTGTCGATCATCGGGTCGTCGATGCCCGACACCAAAACGCCGTCGTCGCTCTGGTCGAGCTCGCGGATGCGGCTCGCGGTGAGATCGAACGTTCCACGGAAGTCGCGACCGCGACCGATCGGCCAGACCATGGGGGCGGTGTCGAGCGCGAGCGTCTTCTCGATCTCGTCGAGCAGCTCGAGGGGCTCGCGGCTTTCACGATCCATTTTGTTGACGAAGGTGATGATCGGTATGTCGCGCAGGCGGCAGATCTCGAACAGCTTGCGCGTTCGCGCCTCGATACCGCGCGCGCCGTCGATGACCATGATGGCGGAATTGACGGCCGTCAGAGTGCGGTAGGTGTGATCGGAGAAATCCTCATGGCCCGGCGTGTCGAGGAGATTGAAGACTGCTCCGCCGTACTCGAACGTCATCACCGAGGTTGCGACCGAGATGCCGCGCGCGCGCTCGATCGCCATCCAGTCCGAGCGCGTCGAGCGCTTGTCCTTCTTGGCCTTCACCTGTCCGGCGAGCTGAATGGCGCCGCCGAACAGCAGCAGCTTTTCGGTCAGCGTCGTCTTGCCCGCGTCCGGATGCGAGATGATCGCAAATGTGCGTCGGCGGCGGACCTGGCTATCGAGCGATCCGTCGGTCGACGGGTCTGCGAGCATCGTGGAACTCCTCGGGTGGTGCGGGAACGACGGGAGCGGCAGCGACCCGACGCACGTTCGTACATGTGGGGATGCAGCAGCCGCCGGCAAGACGCAACCGGCAACCGGGCCACGGGTCAAAGAATTGGCTGAATGGCCCTCGCTGGCGCACCCTGGTCGGCCAGGAGCGGTGCCAACACGCTTGCGGCGATGGTCAGGACCAACGCCAGAACGACCCGCGCGACGACCGCCCCGAGAGGTTTGCTCAGACGCCGGACGGACGTCGCCATCTCGACGGGCCAGGACACCTCGCCCGGTAGCCGCAGCGCAAGCCCCGCGCGTGCCCGGCGGGCCGTCACGAGCGCGGCTCCGTATCCGTGTCGCTTGGCTGGCGCGGATTGTCGGGCTCGTCTTCGTCGGCCTCCAAAGCCAGCTCGGGCTGGTCTGCCTCCTCCGCGGCCTCGAGCGGCAGCTCGTCAGGCATCAATGCAGCGATATCGGTCGGGCTCGGCACCTGGAAACCGGGCGGCAACGTCGAGTTGAGCAGACCCGCGCTCTTCAAGTCGGCAAGCCCCGGGAGATCCTTGACGGATTCGAGGCCGAAGTGATCGAGAAAGGCTGGAGTGGTGCCGAACGTTATCGGCTTTCCGGGAGCCCTGCGACGGCCGCGCGGGCGCACCCAGCCGGTTTCCAGGAGGATGTCCATCGTACCTTTCGAGGTCTCGACGCCGCGAATCTCCTCGATCTCGGCCCGTGTCACGGGTTGATGGTACGCCACGATGGCGAGCGTCTCGAGCGCGGCGCGCGATAGGCGCTTTTCCTCGACGGCGTGCCGCTCGAGCAGATAGGCAAGGTCGCTGGCGGTGCGGAACGCCCATTTGCCGGCGACCCGAACCAGATTAACGCCACGCCCGGCGTAAAAGCCTTGCACCTCGGCGAGTAGCGCTGCGACGTCGGCACCACCGGGGAGATGACGGGCGAGAAAGGCCTCGTCGAGCGGCTCCGACGCGGCGAACAGAAGCGCCTCGACAATGCGCAGCGCCTCACCCCGGTCCGCCGACGGTAGCGCCGCCACGTTCGCCGGCAACTTGCGCTCGCGACGCGTGGCTTTTACGAGCGCCCGATCTGGATGGGTGTCGTTGTCGGCGATCTCGCGGGGAGCTACATCGTCAACGTCGCGCGCCGCGCCAATGTCAATTTTCGGCCGCTCCATGGCTGGTCCCCTGTCTCCGGCCCTGTCAGTCGGTGCCTTTGCCACTCAGGACGCTCCGTTACGCAACAACGCCAACGACGCTCTCACTCCGCAGTCGAGGTCACGTGCTCCGCCTCGCGACGGCGCATCTGGATGGGTGCGAACGCCCCGTCCTGGCGCAACTCGATCAATCCGTCGCGGGCCATCTCGAGGGTAGCACCGAACGAGCTCGCCAACGCCGTCCGGCTCAACTCGGGTGTCGGCAGGTATTGGCTCAGGAAGAGATCGAGCTGGACCCAGCCGCCGGTGGATTGCCCGACAAGGCGCTCCAGCCGCTGGCGAGCGTCCTTGATCGACCACACGACACGGCGCCGGACGACGTGGGCCCGCTTGACGGTGGTGCGCTTGCGCTGATCGGCATAGGCCTTGATCAGGTCGTAGATCTCGGCGGAGAACTGCCGCTCGCGGATCGTGCGCGTCCCCTCGGGCATGCCACGCGGAAAAACATCGCGACCGAGGCGCTGGCGCGTGAACAGCTGAGCAGCTGCCTGGCGCATCGCCTGGAGCCGCTGCAGCCGGAAATGCAGTCGTGCCGCTAGTTCCTCGGGGCTCACCTCGTCGGATGGCTTCTCGTCGCGGGGCAGCAGCAGGCGGGATTTCAGGAATGCGAGCCAGGCCGCCATGACGAGATAATCGGCCGCAAGCTCGATGCGCAGGCTCTGGACCTGCGCGATGAAAACCAAATACTGCTCGACCAGCCGCTGGATGGAAATGTGGGCCAGATCGACCTTCTGGGTCCGCGCCAGTGCCAGCAACAGGTCGAGAGGCCCTTCGAATCCCTCGAGGTCGACGACAAGTATCTCGCCGGGTCGACGCTCGCCAGCGTCGTCGGCCCACGATTGGGGGAGCGCATGCGCGACAGCAACCTGACCGGCGTGAGCCGGCTCGGCCGTTTTTTTTGGCTCCTCGCCCGCCATGCCTCTTCGCCGAGCCTCCGTGAATGACAGCCAAGTCTCGGTAAGACCAAGGCTTTCGGCGCCAACTCTACACTGATTCAAGCAACTCGCGCGACCAGTGCATCAAGGACCGCGCGTGCCGCCATGCCATCGTAAGGGCCCGGATCGCGATGCGTCACGGCGAGGGCTCTCTCGAAACGCTCCAGGGCAGCACCTGCCAGCGGTGGTGCGGTGGCGGCGACCTCGATCATTTCGTTAAAGTTGCTGCTGCAATGGAGTGCCAGGTCGGTGCCTGTTGCCAGCACGGCGCGGGTGCGATCGGCGAACGTGCCGGTCAAGGCCTGCATGCCGAGATCGTCGCTCATCAGGAGACCGGAAAACCCGCACTGGCCGCGAACAACCCGCTGGATCACGTCCTGGGAGGTGCTGGCCGGCGCCGCCGGGTCGAGACTGGAGAAGACGACATGGGCCGTCATGGCGGCCGGCAGATCCGCGAGCGCGCGGAACGGGACCAGGTCGCTCGCTTCGAGCGCGGCTGCAGGCGCCGACACGACGGGCAACTCCAGGTGGCTGTCGGCGGTTGCGCGGCCGTGACCGGGAATGTGCTTCATCACGGGGAGAACCGCGCCCTCCATCAGGCCCTCCGCAAAAGCGCGACCCAGCGCGATCACACCTCGAGGGTCGGTGGCGAATGCGCGATTGCCGATGATGTCGTGCGACCCGGGAACGGGAAGGTCGAGAACGGGGGCACAGTCCGTGTTGATGGAGAACGTGCGGAGCTCGTGGGCCAGAAGCCGCGCAATGCTCCGCGCCGCCGCCGCAGCCGCGGGGATGTCGCCGTCGAAATGCGCCAAGTACGCCGCCGCTGGAGGCAGCCGGGACGCGAGCGGCGGCCTGATGCGCTGGACGCGCCCCCCCTCTTGATCGATCAGCACCAGAATGCGCTCGTTTCCGCCTGCGGCCTTGAATGCCGCGACCAGCGCGCGGACCTGCGCCTGCGATGCGATATTGCGTGCAAACAGGATCAGTCCGGCGGGGCGCGACTCCGACAGCAGCTCTCGCTCGCCCTCGGTTAGCTCCAGTCCCGCCACGCCCGTGATGAAAGCCTTGCGCATCGGCGTCAGTAGGCGACGGGCCAGCAGTCCTTCATGCCCTTGGCCTTCAGCTTCACGCAGATCCCGCGGGCGGCCTCGCGCGATCCGGGAGGCCCACCGATCAGGCGATACCAGACCCCCTTGTCGCCAAGGTTCGCCTCGCGGACGTCAGGCGTGATGCCGCCGAGGATGTCGGGATACTGGGAGTGCAGATCTGCAAAGGCGTTCAGTGCATCCTGGCGACTGCGCTTGGAGGCAAGCACCGCGACGTAGCCGCTTGCGGAGGCCGATGCGACCGGCTTACGCGGCGGCGCTGACGGCGAGCCGAGCCCGCTCGCGCCGGTCGCCCCGGCCGAGGCGCGCTGCGACAGGAAATCGTCGCGCTCAGGTCGCGTGGGTGCCGTCCGCCCGACGGCCGCGGTGACCGGCGGCGGCGAGCTCGTAACCTTCGGCAACGGCAGGTCGGCGACCCGCGGCAATGGCTGTGCAGCCGGGGGAGGCGGCGGCGGCGGCAGGCGGGACGCCCGCGTCGCAGACGGCTCCGGCCCTGTGTTTCCGCGCAGCAATGGCGGCTGGGATGCGGGTACGGGCGGCGGCCCCAGGCCGTCGATGACCAGCCCAGGAACTCCCGAGCCCGGCGCTTCGGGGGCGCTTATCGAGGCCTGCGGCGTCAGTGACCCGTCCCGATTGACCACGATCGGGATCGTCGAAACCTTCTTGGCGGCGCCCTCGATGTCGCTTCGATGCTGCTCGGTGGCAGGCCCCTCCGCCGCGAGGCGATTGAGGAACTTCTTGTCACTGTGCTCGATCGTCTTACCGCCCGGGTCCTGCGGGCGGACTTTCTCCGGCGTGCTCTGGCGCTTGATCTCGGCGACCTTGGCCGACGGCTTGCCGCCGCCGCCGAACTGCTTGTAAGCGAAGGCCAGGCCGCCGCCGACGACGATGGCGCCAACGAGCATGCCGACGACCAGCACCGTGCTCGGACCGCGGCGCGTCTCCTCGGGCGCGGCCATCTCCTCGGCGTCGTAGCCAGGATCGTGGTGCGCCCGCGGATCGTAGCCGGCATCGAGCTGATGCTGCGGATACTGGCCGTGCGGTCCGCCTTCGTAGGATTGCGGTGCATGGCCGTGGTCAGGATGCTGCCAGTGGCCGTGACCCGGCTGCGGCTGCTGCTGCCAACTCGGCTCGTGGCCCGCGTGCTGCTGCGGCCATTCGGGATGCGCATGCGGATTCGCAGGAGGCGGCTGGCCAGCATACCCCGGAGGGATCTGGCTCGGCTGGTAGTGCGACAGATCCCAGCTCTGCAGATCGCCCCTGGCGTCCTGGTGGCCATGATATTGCGGCGCGGGCGGAGGCGTGTAGCCCTGACGCGGGTCGTACTGCGGCTGCCCGCGATGGGGGTCGAAGGGGTCGTGGAGCTGTGGCGGTGGCAGCGGCTCCGGCGTCCCGGCGGGATAGCCGTGCTGGTCGAACGGAGCACGGGGATCATGGTGGAGCGGTTGACCCGGGTGCTCCTGCTGGTGGGGCGCAAACCGCTCGAACTGAGGGGCGAACTGAGGCTGCGGACGCGGGCCGCCGGGGGCCTCGGCATAACCATTCGGGTCGTATGAGCCGTGCGGGGGCGGTGCCTGGAAGTCAGGCTGGTGGGGCTGATTGTAGCCGTGCGCTGGATATGCCGGATCGACATGCGAAGGCTGGCCGTAGCCAGACGGGGGCGCGTAACCCGAATGTGGTGGGGCGGACGGGTGGGGCTGGTGGTAGCCGCGCTGCTGAGCCTGCTGCTGCTGCCAGCGCTCGAGCTCGAGGGCGTGGGCCTGCTCGTCGCTCTCTGTCGGCCATTGTGGCGGATGACCGCCTCGTTGTGCAGGAGAGCCGTTCGACCCAGCCATGTTGTAACTCCCTCACCGAGTTCAGCGCCGCCCGATTCGGTAATATTATCGCATTTCCAGCGGTGCCTCGACGCCAAGGACTTCGAGCCCGGACGCAATCACCTGTGCACAAGCTTGAACCATTGCCAGTCGTGCCAAGGTGAGACCTGGATCTTCTGCACGGATAAAGCGCAAATGTGGCGAATCAGTGCCTCGGGTCCAGTGGCCGTGGAACAAAGAAGCTAGATCATACAAGTAGAAGGCGATGCGATGGGGCTCGTGCGCACGCGCGGCTCCAGCAACGATCCGTGGCCAGAGTGCCATCCGGCGCAGCAGCTCCAGCTCCCCGTTGTCATCGAGCTGGGAGAGGTCCGCCTTGGCCAGCGCCGCGGGGCTGAAATCCAGGTCGGGCATAGCCTCGCGCGCATTGCGCAACACCGAATGCGAGCGCGCATGCGCATACTGCACATAGAAGACCGGATTGTCCTTCGATTGCTCGACGACCTTGGCCAGGTCGAAATCGAGCGTCGCGTCGTTCTTGCGGTAGAGCATCATGAAGCGCACGGGGTCGCGACCGACCTCGTCAACGACCTCGCGCAGGGTCACGAAGGTGCCGGCTCGCTTCGACATCTTGACCGGCTCGCCCGCGCGAAGCAGGCGCACGAGCTGACAGACCTTGATGTCGAGGTCGGCCTTACCGTCCGAGAGCGCCTTCACGGCTGCCTGCATGCGTTTAATGTAGCCGGAGTGGTCGGCACCAAACACGTTGATCAGGTGGCAGAAGCCGCGAGCCAGTTTGTTGTGGTGGTAGGCCATGTCGGCTGCGAAATAGGTGTAGGAGCCGTCCGACTTCAGCAGCGCCCGATCGACGTCGTCTCCGAAGGCCGTGGCTTTGAACAGGGTTTGCTCCCGGTCCTCCCACTCGTCGGCATCATGTCCTTTCGGCTTCTCGAGCCGCCCCTCGAAGACGAGCCCTTTCTCGCGCAACTCGCGGACGGTCTCGGCCACCTCGTCGCGGTTGCCTCTCGTCAGCGAGCGCTCGGAGAAGAAGACGTCGTGGCGAATGTTGAGCGCTGCCAGATCTTCCCGGATCATCGCCATCATCTGCTCGATGGCGAACGAGCGCACGAACGGGAGCCAGTCGTCCTCGGTCAGAGACTGGAAGACGGTATCGTGCTCCCAGGCCAGCTTCTCGCCAACGGGGATCAGGTAGCTTCCAGGATAGAGGCCTTCCGGAATCTCGCCGATTTCCTCCCCCATGGCCTCGAGATAGCGGAGGTAGGCCGAGCGGGCCAACACGTCGACCTGGGCACCTGCGTCGTTGATGTAGTATTCGCGCGTCACCTTCCAGCCGGCGAAGGCCAGGAGATTGGCCAAGGCATCGCCGAACACAGCCCCTCGGCAGTGGCCGACATGCATGGGACCGGTGGGGTTGGCCGAGACGTACTCGACGTTGACGGCCTCTCCCTTGCCGACGTCGGCGCGTCCGTAATCTCGCCCAGCGGCCAGCACCTCGGCGACGACGCCCTGCCAAGCGGCAGACTGCAGCCTCAAGTTGAGAAACCCCGGACCGGCAATCTCGGCCGAGGCGACCAGCGGCTCCTTCTCGATGATCGTCTTCAGCGCCTCAGCGATATCGCGAGGCTTCCGCTTGGCCGCCTTGGCAAGCACCATCGCCGCGTTCGACGCGAGGTCGCCGTGGGCAGGATCGCGGGTCGGCTCGAGATCGACGTTGGCGGTGTCGATGTCGGCCGGGAGCGTGCCGTCGCTCTTCAAGGTCTCGAGCGCGGCCGCAATGCGCGTCTCGATCGTCGCCAGGGCGTTCATGCGTGTCCTCAGGGGCAAGCGGCCGGCTGGGCCAGCTCGGGACCACTTCCGGCACGCAGATATAGCCCCTGCGGCCTAACCGAGATCAGGGGTAAGGTCAAACAACCGGCGATGCTCGGCGACGGCAAACCGATCGGTCATGCCCGCGACGAAGTCACCGACGGCACGCACGCGGGCCGTCTCCGTGGCCCCGATCAGCGCCTGCCCGCGCGTCCCCGGCAACGACGAGGGCTCGGCCGCGTAGCGCGCGAAGAGCTCGGTCACGATGGCCTCCGCATTGCGCATCACACGCATGACGCGCTCGTGGCGGTAGACTTGGCCGAAAAGGAAGGCGCGAAGGCCTTGCAACTCCGTATGCATATCCGCCGAGAATGCCACGATTGGCCCGCCGGCGCGGCGCACATCCTCAGCCGAGCCCGGCTCGAGGCGGGCGATCCGCCCTCTGCTGGTTGCGAGCACGTCCTCGATCATCGCCGTGATCATGCGCCGGTTGATCTCGTAGAAGGCCCGGCGCGTATCGCCACCCTGGGCACGCTCTGCCGCTGCCCGCGCGAAGTAGCCGACGACAGGCACGGTCGCGAGATCCTCGAACCGGACCAAGCCGGCGCGAAGCGCGTCGTCGATGTCGTGATTATTGTAGGCGATGTCGTCGGCTATGGCCGCGCATTGAGCCTCGGCGGGAGCCTCCAGGGCCTCGTCGAGCCGCCCGGCGAGGGCCGCGTCCGACAAAGCCTCAGCCAGCAATGGCTGACGAGCCGGCTCGAGCGGGCCGTTGTGCTTGACCAACCCCTCCAGTGTCTCAAACGTCAGGTTCAGGCCGTCGAAGTCCCAGTACTTTCTTTCCAGACGCGTGACGACCCGAAGGCTCTGAGCATTGTGGTCAAAGCCGCCGACGGCGGCCATTGCCGCATCCAGCGCACGCTCGCCCGCGTGACCGAATGGCGGATGCCCGAGATCGTGGGCCAACGCCAGTGCCTCCGCGAGATCCTCGTCGAGCCCGAGTTGCCGGGCGATGGCGCGTGCAATCTGAGCTACCTCCAGCGAATGCGTGAGACGGCTGCGATAATGATCCCCTTCATGCAGGAGGAAGACCTGGGTCTTGTAGTTCAGACGGCGGAACGCGGTCGCATGGACGATCCGGTCGCGGTCACGCTGGAACGGGGTGCGCATGGGGCATCGCGGCTCGGGATGAAGCCGGCCGCGAGACGCCGTCGGGTCGACAGCCCACGGCGCCAGGTTGCGGGGACGGGGCGACCAGATCTCGGACGAGTGCTGCATGGTCGGGCTCCAAGGCGAAACTGGCCCCGTAATAGCAGCGATTCCATGCTACGCCATTTGACAGGACGGCTCCGCCGCCTATCTAAGTAGTGCGGCCGAACCAGTTCGCCGATCGCCGTTAGCTGTTCATATCCCGCTACCGCTCCAGCACCCAGGCCACACATGACCGAGACACTCGCGCCGGGCACCGAAATTACGATGAGCAAGCGCGCCGCCGAGCGGCTGTGCGAGCTTGCAGCGATCGACCCCAATCGCGGAGTGCTTCGCGTTCAGGTGGAGGGCGGCGGCTGCTCTGGATTTCAGTACAAGCTGGATCTCGTCGCGGGCCCCGAGGCCGACGACCTGATCATCGAGCGCGACGACGCCCGCGTGGTGATCGATCCCGTGTCTATCGCCTACATGACGGGATCTGAGATCGATTTCGTCGACGATCTGATCGGCTCGTCGTTCCGCATCAATAACCCGCAGGCGGTAGCGGCATGCGGCTGCGGCACCAGCTTCACGATCTGACGCGTTAATCAGTGCCAGTCGGTCGGGGCTAGGTGATACCAGCCCATGACCAGGGCGAGCATGGCCATCGGAACCAGGACGAACGCATAGGCAAGTGCCCGGCGGTTACCCTGCAGTGCCATCCAGGCGCCGAAGACGCCCATCAGCGGCATCACCCAGAGCATCACGAACGGATAGTCCATCACGCCGGTAAAGCCGTACCCGCGCGATATGGGCATCCACGTCGCCCAGGACAGAGGCTCCGCGACGAAGAAGGCGATATAGGTCCAGGCGAACAGGATGGTGCTGGCCAGCAGGCCATTGACAACCATCAAGAAGACCATCACCCGCGATGTACCCGCCGGGGCAGCCGAGCCATGCTCGTAGTAGTTGATAAGCATCGCGCCTCGCACGGTTCACTCAAGGGACTGAGCATCGGGTGCACGTGTTCCTGTATGAAGACTTTATAGTGTTCTCCTTAACGCCGTATTACTCGATCGAATCGGTATCACAGCGTGAGCAGGTAATGGATGAGCGCGGCGCGCTCAGCTGGCGTCAGCGTCGTCCCATACTCGTGGCCGACATTCGCATTGCCTGGAAGCCGGGTGTCGAAGCAGAAGCCCGCACCCGCGTCGTAGCGCCCTGGTGTGCAAGATTGCGCTACGTAGCCGCCGCGGACGAGGTCGATGTCGTCGCTGCCGCGAACGAATGCCATGGCGCGCTCGCGAGCCGGCTTCAACAGGTCGTCGAGTGTCGGAACGGAGCCGTTGTGGAGATAGGGGCCGGTGAGCCAGATGCCGTCGAGGGGCTGGGCGAGGTAGCCGTCGTGCTTCTGGAACCGCTCAAAAACCCATGGAAACTTCGGGTCCTTTGCGCCTTTGTCGTAGTTGTTGTACGCAGCCGCGGCCTCGGGCGTCCACATATCGATGCGCCCCGGATCCGTTCCGATCTCGGCGCGCGGGATGATCGTCAACACCCGAGTCCCCGTGGGGGCATGACAGGATGCGCAATCGCGGGCGAAGAGCGCGGCACCCTGCTCGCGCAATGCGGCATCGACCTTCAACGGTGCCTTGGGCGCCTTCAGGCTTTCGAGATAGCGGATCAACCGGTCGATTGTCGTGTCGCGATAGCCGAAGCGCGTAACACCGTCGCCAAGCGCCGAGTTCACCACAACCTCGCGCAAATCCCAGCTTAGGCCATCCCAATGCCAGGGCGTGGGTGAGCGCAGGCGCTGCTTCTCCACCACGTTCCAGGCCGGCATGACGTCGGCGTGGTCGATGGTGTCGTCGACCGGCTGCTCGAGGTAATCGAATTTGACGGGGTTGAACGGGGAAAGGCGCCCCGGTCCCCAGGCCGGTCGGCTCCAGGTCCAGTGGAAACGCGCACCAAGACGCTCGCGCATCAGGCTCCGGGTAATCGGCACCACCAGATTGCGGAGCATGATCCGCTCGGCCCAGGCGGTATCGGGAAACCTTTTTCCGATGGCCCGCATCACGGTTTCGGTCTCGAAGCCCTGGGAGTTGGCGCAAGCGGCCAGAAAGCGCGTGTAGCCCTGGGCCTCCAGACGATTGCTCGATCCTCCGACGAAGATCTCGGTTCTGCTGGCGCCGGGCAGACGGTAGGTCTGGACGTGGCAGGTGGCGCAGTTGATCGCCAGCACCTCGACGTCGAAGGGCGCGAGCCCGAGGCGGGTTCGCGAGAGACCGATTGGCGTCGCGCGCTCGCGGCCTGTCCCCGGGTCGCGCTCGTAGGTGAAGCCGAAAGCGCGGTATCCGCCCCCCTTGCCTTCGGGCAGCAACGCCGGGCACACGTCGGGCAGCACGGCCCAGACCTTGAACGGGATGCCGTCGGCCGCCTCGTTGCCTATGGCGCCGTACTTGAAGAACTCAGCGTCGCCTTCCGGCCCTGCGGGTATCTCGACACTCGGCGTGCGCGGCATCAATCGCTCGGCGACCGCGACAAACCAGGTGGGGTTGCCACGCAGTGCGGCGGCCCCGAGCGCCGCGAGAACGACGACGACAAGCGGAAGCCCGACGAGCCAAGAGGCGATGCGGCCCCAGGGGATGAGCCGTCGCGGTCTGCCGGTCCGTGTCGCCATGCGTGCCAGGGCCTCCCAGGGAGCGCTATTGCGCCCCTGTCATCAGAACGTCAGGAGATAGCCGAGGAGAGCATCCTTCTCGGCCGGTGAGAGGTCGGTGCCGTAGAGGTGGCCGCGGCTCGAGTTGCCGGAGCGGGTGGTGTCGAAGCAGAAGCTGCCGGAGCGATCCTCCTGAGTGCCTCCGAGAGAAGGTATGCATGCCGGCGCCTCGAAGCCTCCTCTTTCGGGATCGAGCCGCACGTGGCGACGCCCGCGCCGGAAGGCAACCGGACGGTCGGCCGGCACCTCGAGCAGGTCCCGTAGCGTCGGCACAGAGCCGTTATGCAAATAGGGTGCCCTCAGCCAGAGGCCGTCGAGCGGCTGGTTGGCATAGCCGTCGGTCTTCTTGAACTGCCGGAAGCGGTGCTCGGGAAAGGCGCAGAACAGCCGGTCCTTCTGGTACTTCTCCATCTCGAGCGTGTAGCTGTCGAGGCGGCCACGATCGGTGCCGACATAGGCCAGAGGCTCGATCTGGCCAAGTCGGGCGCCTTCGAAGACGTAGCCGTTGGCGCCCTGATAGCCATGGCAGGCAGCGCAGTCCCGCATGTAGATCCGCCGCCCTTCGGCAACCCGCGTCGGATCGAGGCCGGCGGCATAGGGGCTCGACGGCGGTGCCAGGTCACTCAGCCAGAGCTCGAGACGCGCCAGGGAATCGTGGTCGACCGTTGCCTCGTTGACACCGGCGCCGAGCGCTGCGGACAGGTTTCGCTCCTTGAGACTGGCGTTGTTGCCGTCCCAATGCAGATGCATGCCCTGCCGGCCTCGAGGCCCTTGCAAGTAGATCGACGGGAAGTCGCTGACGCCGGTCCGCTCGGCAGGCGAGAGACAATCGGCCTCGATGCCGAAATTGATCAGCTTGTACGGGTTGAACGTGTCGACCCGGCCGGGACCCCACCGGGTCGTATCCGCTGGCCGGACGGGCGGCGCGGGCGGGCGTTGCTTGATGGCGATGGCCTGCTCGCATCCGGGGACGGGATCGAGCCGAGGCCGGCACTGGTCGGGCGAGGATATGCGGGCGAGGCTTGCCCGGCGCGGATCGAGGAGCGGCAGCAGCTCGCTGCGGCGCGCGATCAGCGTCGCCCGCGTATTGGGCACCACGACCCACGCCCACAATGCCCGTTCGAGCACGTTCAGCCGTTCCTCGGGCGGATATTGCGCCTCGATGGCCTCGAGCTTGAAGCGCTCGTCGACGGCCATGTCGAAGAGAGCCAGGAACAGCCGCTCGAGCTCGACCGTGTTGGCGGGCATGCCGGGCACGATGCGCGGACGCGTGCTGCCGGGCACCTCGACGACGCCCGTGTGGCAGACGGCGCAGTTGAACCAGGCGACCTCGATGCCGGTACGCCAGCCGCTGGCGAAACCGATCGGCAGCCCTCGGCTTATGCGCTGGTCGCCCGATGCCGCCACGACCCGGCCAGCCTCATAAATGTCGTAGATGCGCCGGCCTTGCTCGTCTTGCGCCGCTTCCATGACGAGGCCGAAATGGCTCCAGTCCCCCTCGGGAGCGAAATGCTCGGGAAAAACCTTCGGGAGGACCTTGAGGATGCGGTAGGGCATGCCGCTCGCCAGCTCGGCGCCGATCGAGCCGTGCTTGAAATGGGCCTCGATCGCCGGATAGCTGCGTCCGCCCTGATACCAAACCGTGCGAACGGCCATGTAGGCGGCCAGCGTCAGGAATGCGGCGCCAAGAACGAACGAGCTGACAACCAGCCAGAAACTGGCGTGCGTGCGCCAGCCCAGCGCCTCGGCCTGCCGTCGCTGCACCTCGGTGATAGGCACCTCTAAGGGCACCGCAAGGGATGGCAAGTCGCGGGCGCGCGCATCGTCACTCATGCGGCACCACCAGCTCGGACTTGACGCGGTAAATACGCATGATGGCTTCGATCATGCGCTCGGGATCGCCGTCGAAGCGGCTCGGCTCATAGCAACCCAGCGGGTTCTTCGGCGCGTTGAGCAGACACTTGTTGCAGTGCGTGCAGGGGCGCGGCGGCACGTCGAGCCCTGCTTCCCAGTGGCGGACGAGATCCGGATTGGCGATCAGGCCGCGGGCGATGGCAACGGCATCGAAGTGGCCGGCGCCGATCTGGGCGTCGATCGCGCTACGCGTCTGCCACCCTCCCGTCGAGATGACGGGAATGCCGACTGCGCGCTTGATGGCCAGAGCTTCCGCGGCGCTGACACCTTCGATGGGCCGGCCACGCTTCATGCGGTTCCAGAGCAACGCGAAGAGCGGACGCAACGTCGGATAACGGAAGAACAGATAGTTGCGGAACGTATGCTCGCCCGAGGAGAGCATGGCGTCGTAAGTCGAGGCGATGGTGTTGAAGGCGAAGTCGCCCGGCGGATTGAGCGGATGGGGAAACAGCGAGCCGATCGAGACATGCAGCGCATCGGCACCGGCGGTCTCGGCCCAGCGCGCGACCTCGATGGTCTCGTCGAGTGTGTTGCCCGGCTTCTCGCCGGGGATGACGTCGTTGAGGTCGATGGCTGAAAGCTTGACCTGCAGGTGAAAGCCCGACCCCACCTCGGCGCGGATCGCGCGGATCACGTCCAGCAGGAAGCGGGCGCGGTTAAACAGTCCGCCGCCGTATCGATCGCGGCGATCGTTGATGCCGGACGATAGAAACTGGGAAAAAAGATAACCGTTGGCCGCGTGCAGCTCGACGCCGTCCATGCCCGCCTCGCGGGCCCGCCACGCGGCGCGACCAAAGGCCTGCACCATGTGCTCGATCTCGGCGATGGTCATCGCGCGGGTCGGGAAGCCGTGCAGGCTCTCGGGGCGATCGGTGGAGCTCAGTGTCGACTGATGCAGGTTCTGCACGCCGGGCACGTCCATCTGGCGCCCCGAGTGCGAGAGTTGCATGATCATTTTCGAGTTGAAGCGATGGACGCCCCGCGCAATCCCGGACCACGGCTCGATCAGGCGATCCTCGTGGATGGTCGCGTAGCCGGCTATGATACGGCCACTCATGAGCACCGGCACATAAGACGTGATGACAGCCGCGACGCCGCCCTCGGCCGTTAGTGTCTCCCAGTTGAGGCGGGTCTGCGTCGGCGTACCGTCCTCGTGATCGAAACGGCCGGAGATACTCGAGCGCAGCACGCGGTTCTTGAGCGTGAGATTGCGCATAACGAGCGGCGCAAGCACGCCGCGCGGTGCCGGCGTTGCCGCCGCCTCCTTGTCAGCCGTGACGTTGTCCGACGAATGCGCCGGCAGCTCGGCTGGCGGCGGGACTACGACGTCCTCGGTCATGGACGCCTCCTGCCGCGAGCCAGATCAACCGCGGCTTGAGCCACCGCAGCAAAGAGGCCCATCACGTAGCGACGCGCGGGACAGGCCGACCAATGTCCGCTCGCGAACTCATAGCCCGCTGCGGCATCGAAATTGGCTGACAGAACTCTCGCGCATCCGCAGCATCACGATCGTGCGAGGCGGAATGCGGCCGGCGACATGTGGCAAGCTGGTTGCGTCGCTCCCCGACTGGCGGACGACCACCTCTGGAGCGGTGCGAATGGCCGCCCACGCCAGCTCGCGAGACGATAGCGCGGTCCCCCTCGGGCCGTCGCGCATCACCGCCCGCATGCGCTGCAGGATATCGGCGGCGTTGGCGAGCGTGATCTCGATGGCATGCAGGCCGTAGGCGTCGCCGCCGGTTCGCTCCACGATCGCCGCGCGCGTGCGCCGGTCGGCCCGGACCAGGCGCATCGCGGCGCCGATCGGTGAGAGCGGGTTGCCCATGAGCCGCGTACGGCGATGGAGGCGCCACAGATGGCGGCCGATCGGCTTATAGGCGTCGTCCTGGGGGACCTCGGTCACGCCATCGAGGAACGGCCAGGCGATGGCATATGCGAGGGCTGCCTCGGCGCTGCGGCGATCCCGCCCTTCCACCACGTAGCGGGCGAGCTCTGTGACCAGTGTCGCAGGCCAGTCTGCGGTCGCGGCACTTCGATCGAGTCGCTCGCGAAGCTGGTGCTGGCGGCGCTCGCGCTCAGCGTCGTCGCGCGGTCGGAACGCATCGAGCACGGCGCCGCCATGATGGAATTGGCGACGCAAGCCCGAGACGAGAAGCCGGTTGAGCAGACGTCCCTCACCGATGAACGTGCGGTCGAGGCTCGGATGATCGATCAGGCTCTCGATCTCCGCCCGCCGCGAGACGAGGACGAGCGAGGCCAAGCCAGGTACATTGATCAATGTCGCCATCCTGCCTCCCCTTCTCCTGCTCGCGAATTGGATAGATGTCGCGCCCGCCCAGCCGCCTCGATCAGTCGCGAGGCCAGGGCGAGAACGGATTGCGCACGCGTCCGACCTTGTGGCGCAACTCCGGCAAGTGGCGCGCGATCACCGTTGCGAAGCTGTTGTCACTGATCCATCGCATGCCTTCCGGCGTGTAGATGTCCTCGTTGAAGTCGTCGGTGAAGAAGCGATCGCTCTTGAGACGCCGCGTCGCCATCACGACGAAGATGCGGAATGCCGTATCCGAGAAGCCGAAGCCTGGAGGCAGCGGCTCGGCGAGACACCCGACGAGCAGGTCCACCTCCTCGACGTTCTGGTAGACAGCCGCGAGCTTCTTGGCGGCCTGCTTGTCGCCGCCTGCCAGCTCCTCGAAGCTTCGCGGCACATTCATGCGCAACTGTCGCCGCATCTCGCAATAGCGGGGCACGCCGCGCTCGCGGTCGCGCAGGATATCGGTCGCGGCAAGATCGAGGACATGCGGGGACGGGCCCTGCAGCGTCAGACGCCGCAACGTGTTGGGGTAGTTGTTCAGGCGCTGCGCCCCGACATGCATCGTCGCGAACGAATAGACGACATCGGCGAACGACGCCTGCGCGTAGATCTCCCGCGTGTGCTTGCCGACGCTCTGCGACAGCGAGCGATGCTCGATCACCCCGTTGTCGGCAATTCGTCGAAACGCCAGCTCGTCAGGCAGAAGCGAATGCATACGATAGACGGCGACAAACTCCTCGGTGATCGAGAACGGCACACCGTGATGATCCTGGGCCGATGCCGGAATGCCGGTGATGCGCTCGCCGAGGCCGTGTCGGCCGTGCGCCTTCTCGTAGGCCTCTCCCAGGATGCCCCACCAGTTGCCGCGCATGCCCGCTCGCAGTGTGGGGGTGTCCAGGATCGCAGGCGTCCATTCGACAGCGTGAATCTTCGCCATCAGCGCGGCGTTGACGAGACGCGCCTTGCCGAAAATCCAATCCCCGCTCGCCGCCGGGTAGTCGATCCGCAGATGCCGCGCGATGGCGTTGTGCTCGTGGACGAAGAGCGTCGTCATCACCGATAGCCCGAGCCACCAGCTTTCGTTGAAGCCGGCTCGCTCGACGCCTTCGCGCTCGTCCAGAGCAAGAAGACCGTCGTCGTCGAGGTAGAGAAGGCCGTCCGGCAAGAGATCGCCCGCGGCATCGCTCCGCATCTCGTCGATGCGCGCCTCGGTCGAGCCGTAAACCTGCGAGGCGTCCCACCAGTGCGTGACGTGGTTGCGATAGGTCGCGGGCATGTCGTCGTCGCCATCGGTGCGATGGGCATCGGCCAGCGTCGCGTGCACCGTCATATGGCCCGGACGATTGGTGGGACCGCCTTCCCAACTGTCCCCAGGCGGAAGCGGAACGTCGATCGGACGCGCGGGATCGTTGTCGCCGTGGCTGAACCAGTCGTGGGTCATGAACTGGAGCCAGGCCGCAGTGAGCAGATTGAGGTGCGGCACGGGCAAAAACGCGCGGCGCGCGAGCAACTCGTTCGAGACGAGCCGCGGATTGGGCTTGAGCAGCGTATCGGCCTGCTCGCCATAGGCGTACTTGAGCGGCACATTGCGGCCAAACCGCATGCCCTTCATGCCCATGGCCGCATTGGCGAGGTCGTTGTAGGAGCCGTCGGGCGTCCGCATGGTGCGGATATCGGCATCACCGAGATCGGGCGCATGCATCGCGGGATCGGCCCCGCCGTGAAGATTTCGCTTCCGCAGATCACGCTGCAGCGAAAGGAGATTCAGGATCGAGAGCAGGAATGGCAATCGATGCCATTCGATGCGCCGGTTCAGCAACCGGAACATTGCACTCGCCAGGGCACGCATAAACTCCCCCTTCACCGTCTCGGGGCCGGCGACCGACTGGCCTCGAGCGCCGACCCCGCCCACGACAGAACCCCACTCGATCGGCCGACAACTTCTTAAACTACCCGAGCGATGTGGCCAATCCGAGGCTTTTTGCGAAGCAGGCCAGCGGCGGCTCTATGGAGTGGTGTCCGGTATCAAGCCGGTGGACGTTCTGGGCACACGTGGCACAATCATTCAACACGTCCGCTCGTTTTTCTGCGCAGGAGGCCACCCGATGCATGCGCCGACAAGTCGCCTCTCGGCCATCGATCTTTCGGACGGCCAGACGTTCGCCCACGGCTTTCCCCACGATCACTTCGTCTGGGCACGCCAACATGCGCCGGTCTATTGGCACGCGCCGACCAACCGGACACCCGGTGGAGAGGGCTTCTGGGTCGTGACTCGTCACGAGGACACGATGGCCGTGATGTGCACGCCGGAGGTGTTCTCGTCGGATCTCGTGCCACCCCGGACAGGCGGCGGCACCGGAATTCACGACGACCCGCAAGCCGGCAAGACGATGATCTTCATGGACGATCCCCGCCACAAGCGGTTCCGGAGCCTGGTCAACAAGGGCTTCTCGGCGCGGTCGATCCTGGCGCTGGAAACGGAGCTGCGCAAGCGGACGACCGCGCTCATCGATGGCATGCCCGAAGGCGAGCCGTTCGACTTCGTCGAAGCTTTCTCACGGGATCTGCCGCTGCAGGCCATCTGCCTTCTGCTCGGCGTACCCCAGGAGGAGCGCGCCCAACTGGTCGAGTGGGTCGACCACGGCATTGCAGAAGCGAACGGCGAGATCATCGCCCGCGAGGATTTCAGGAAGCTGCGCGACTACGGGAAGGATCTGATCCGCAGGAAGCGGCAGAACCTCGCAGGCGATGTGCTCTCAACCATCATCCAGGCGCGGCTCGAGCCGAACGAGGAAGGCAGCGAAGGCGGGCCGCTCACGGATGCGGAGCTGGTCAACTTCTTCATGCTTCTCTTCGCGGCGGGCTCCGAGACGACGCGCAGCGCGATCGGCGGCGGGATGAAGGCCCTGATGGATCATCCCGAGCAGTTGGAGCGCCTGAGGACGGCCGACATCGCGGAGACGCGCCTCGCTCTCGAGGAGATCCTGCGATGGACGACACCGACCATCTACAAGCGCCGCACCGCGACGCGTGACGTGGACTTCAAGGGGCACAAGATCCGCGCCGGAGACAAGGTCACCTTCTGGGAGATGTCGGCCAACCGCGACGAGGCCGTCTTCGACAATCCCTTCAGCTTCGACACGCGACGGGCGCCGAACCTGCATCTGGCGTTCGGCTTCGGCACGCACGTTTGCCTCGGAGCGAGCCTGGCGCGGCTCGAGCTTCGGGTGGCGTTCAGCGAGCTCCTGGCACGCATCGCGAGCTTCCGGGCGGAGGGGCCCGTCGACTGGATGCCCTCGAACCGGCTCCTCGGCATCCGGCGAATGCCGGTCAGCATCAGACGGAAAGAGCTGGCCCGCGCCTAAAGCCGCCCGTCCCTGATCCTCTCGCCTTCCAGGCGCTTTTCCGCCTCCAGCGCCTGGGCCAGCTCCTCGCGCGCACGCTCGGCCTCGCGCTGGCGGTTCCACAACGAGGCGTAGAGCCCGTCGCGAGCCATCAGCTCGCCATGCGTGCCCTGCTCGACCAGTGCGCCCTTCTCGAGGACGATTATGTTGTCGGCCCCGACGATGGTCGAGAGCCGATGCGCGATCACCAGCGTCGTGCGGTCCTTCGAGACACGGTCGAGGGCATCCTGGATCTCGCGCTCGGTATGGCTGTCGAGCGCGCTCGTCGCCTCGTCGAGCATCAGGATCGGCGGGGCCTTGAGGATCGTGCGCGCGATGGCAACGCGCTGCTTCTCGCCGCCGGAGAGCTTGAGGCCACGCTCGCCGACCATCGTCTGGTAGCCCTCGGGCAACGCGCGGATGAAACCATCGATCTGGGCGAGGCGAGCCGCCTCCTCGACCTCCTCCTCGGTGGCATCGGGCCGGCCGTAGCGAATGTTGTAGAGGATCGTGTCGTTGAAGAGCACCGTGTCCTGTGGGACGACGCCGTAGGCCGCGCGCAGAAGACTCCTGGGTGACGTCGCGGATGTCCTGGCCGTCGATCGTGACGCGGCCGTCGGCGACGTCGTAGAAGCGCATCAGGATGCGGCTGATCGTCGATTTGCCGGCCCCCGAAGGCCCGACGATCGCGACCATCTTGCCCGCGGGCACCTCGAAAGTGAGGCCGTCGAGGATGGTGCGTGCGGGCTCGTAGCGGAAACGGACATTCTCGAAGCGCACAGTCCCGCCGGTCACGACCAGCGGCTTGGCGCCGGGCCGGTCGGGCACCTCGGGCTTCTGCTCGAGCACGTCCATCATGCGCTCGATATCGGTCATGCCCTGCTTGATCTCGCGATAGACCATGCCCATGAAATTGAGCGGCATGAAGAGCTGCAGCATCAGCGCGTTGACCATGATGAACTGGCCGACGCTGGCCTGCCCGTTGACGACGGCGGTTGCCGACAGAGCCATGCACGCGGTCAGAGCAATGGTGAAGATGATGGCCTGCCCTGCGTTGAGGATCGCGAGCGAGGTATAGGTGCGGATGGAGGCGTGCTCATAGCGCGCCATCGAGGTGTCGTAGCGGGCGGCCTCCCTCGCCTCGGCACCGAAATACTTCACCGTCTCGTAGTTCAGAAGGCTGTCGACGGCCTTGGTGTTGGCGTCCGTGTCGCTCTCGTTCATCTGGCGGCGGATCGTGACGCGCCACTCCGTCGCCCGGACCGTGAAGGCAAGGTAGCCGACGATCATCGCCAGGACGATCAGCACATAGCGCCAGTCGAACTCGAAGGCGAGAACGGCGAGCACCAATATGAACTCGATGATGGTGGGAATGAGCGTCATCAGCGTCATGCGCGTGATGTTCTCGATCCCCGTGCGACCGCGCTCGAGGACACGCGTGAGCCCTCCCGTCTTGCGTTCCAGATGGAAGCGGAGCGAGAGGCGATGCATATGCTCGAACGTGGCAAGACCCAGCTGCCGCACGGCATGCATCGCGACCTTCGCAAACAACCCCTCACGCGATTGGGTGAGCACCACCATCGCGATCCGCGACAGCCCATAGAGAACCGTCGCCAGGATCGGCGCGCCGATCAGCCAAGCCGCCTCCGACGGCGGCACACGGCCACCCGATACCGCCACCAGGGCATCCGTCGCCCACTTGAACGTGAACGGCATCGCGACGGTAACCAGCTTCGCCACCAGCATCAGTGCCAGCGAGAGCACGACGCGACGCTGCAGATCCGGCCGGTCGTGGGGCCAGACGTAAGGCGCGAGCGCGCGCAAGGCCCGTAGCTGGCCGCCGTTCAGCCACTCGCGGCGCGGTGCGCCCGGGCCCCCGCCGGTGGGCTCTTCATTCGGTGACGGCTGGCCGGGTCCGAGGGTGCGTTGCATGGAAAAAGGTCATAGACCTGGGGCGCCAAGTAAGGAAAGCACTACGTTATCCAGCCGGTGGCAAGCGCGGAGGCCCACTCAGGCCAGCCGTTGCTCTCCGCGATCCTCGAAGCGGCGACATTGTCGTAAGGAACCTGACGATAACTGACGCTCCATCCGGGGCGGAGGCGCTCGACAATTGCGTAGCACGCATCTGGTGTGCCCACCTCCACCTTGTGGAAAACCGGCTGGCGTCCCGTGTAGCCCGGACAGCCGACGCTTCCTGGGTTGACTGCGAGTCGGCCGTCGCACAACCGCACGGTCCGCTGGATGTGGGTGTGGGCACAGAGAATGAGGGACGCATCGACACCAACAGCCTCAACTTCGACTTCCGCCAGCGTTGAGGCTCGAATACCCCCGTCCGGCCTGACACGGTCGAGCCAGTAGCTGTCGTCGCGCTCGGGGGATCCGTGACACAAAAGGACGTCTTCCTCCAGCACGAGGGTCGACGGCAGCTTGGCAAGCCAGTCGAGGTGTGTGCTGGTCAAATGCCGATAGTCGACGCGGGCGACAGCCGTGGCGCTTGCGGGCTCGATCTCCAGAAGCCGTCTGTCCTGATCGCCCCGGATCGAGACCAAGTCGAGCCCGATCAGCAGATCTGCGGTGCGCGCAACCTCGAGCGGCCCGCTGACGTGATCGCCAAGATTGACGGTCTGATCGACGCCATGACGCACGATGTCTTCCAGCACCGCTTCAAGCGCCAGGGCATTCCCGTGGATGTCGGCGATCACGGCTAGCTTCATGCGCAAGCCTACCCTCGTACGATAAGCTAAGCCTGCTCCAGCTCCACGAGCGTGCCGCAGAAGTCCTTGGGATGCAGGAACAGCACGGGCTTGCCGTGGGCGCCGATCTTGGGCTCGCCGTCGCCGAGGACTCGGGCGCCGTCGGACTTCAGCTTGTCGCGGGCGGCGATGATGTCGTCGACCTCGTAGCAGACGTGATGAATGCCGCCGTCGGGGTTCTTCTCGAGGAATTTGGCGATGGGAGAGGTGGCGCCCAGGGGCTCCAGTAGCTCGATCTTGGTGTTGGGAAGCTCGACGAAGACGACCTTCACGCCATGCTCGGGCAGCGTGTCGACAGCGGATACCCTGGCACCGAGCGTATTGCGATAGACGGCGGCTGAGGCGTCGAGGCTCCTCACGGCAATGGCGACATGGTTGAGGCGGCCGATCATGGGGCAGGTCTCCCGGATGCGGATGAGTTGGCCCGTTATAGGCCGAGGTCCGCGCGGGTGCACCTGCGGCCTGATTTCCTGCATGATGGGCATTGGAAAACCGCGCCCGCGAAGGTCATGCCATGAACGCCAATACCGTCTTTGCCGACAATCCACTCTGCCGACTGCTGGGCATCCGCTATCCGATCTGCCAGGCCGGCATGTATCAGGTTGCCTATGGCACGCTCGCCGCCGCGGTCTCGAACGCCGGTGGCCTCGGCGTGATCGGCTCGGCCTACATGGCGCCGGAGCGGCTGCGCGAGGAGATCCGCCTCGCCAAGTCGCTCACGGACAAGCCCCTCGGCGTCGACATCCTGTTCGCCAAGACCGAGGGCGCGGGCGAGACGGTCGAGGCCTACGAGCGCGAGTGCCGGGCGCATATCGAGGTGACGTTCGAGGAAGGCGTCGCTGTGATCGTCTCGGGGCTCGGCAATCCGGGACCGATCGTGCCGCGCGCGCACGCTGCCGGCATGAAGGTGATGGCGTTGGTCGGGACGGCGCGGCAAGCGGTGGCGGTCGAAAAGGCCGGCGTCGACGCCGTGATCGCGTCCGGCCACGACGGGGGCGGCCATGTGGGGCGTATCGGCACGATTGCGCTGGTGCCGCGCGTTTGCGATGTGGTGCGCATTCCCGTCGTCGCGGCCGGCGGGCTCGCGGATGGGCGCGGCCTGGTGGCGGCCATGGCACTCGGTGCTGCGGGCGTGTGGATGGGCACCCGCTTCATCGCGACCACGGAGGCGCGAGGCCACGAGAATTACAAACGCCGCATCACCGAGATCGACGAGGACGGGACGGTGGTGACGCGCGCGCACTCGGGCAAGACCAATCGCATGATCAGGAACGGCTTCACGCGGAGCTGGGAGGGCCGCGAAAGTGAAATCAAGCCCTATCCGCTCCAGCTGAAGGAGGTGGGCGAGCCCGCGTCAGACGCCGGGCGCATCGGCGGCGATGTCGTAAACGGCGTGCTGCCGAGCGGACAGAGCGCGGGGCTCATTCATTCGATCGAGTCGGCGGGCGATGTAGTGCGCAAGACGGCGGAAGAGGCTGCGCGAGTGCTGCTCCGCCTCACGACGTCGACACGGGCACCGAGCGCGGGGCATTGAGTCGATACTCCGCCTCGCTGCTCCTCAGGCGCCGACGTACCAGCCGAGCTTGCGCAGGCGCCACGTGCTGATGATCGTCTCGACGACGTAGGACAGTATCCAAGCAGCGACGCCGACCACGGCACCGTTGACCTCCGGCGCGGCGAGCGTGAACGCGGCAGCTGCCGTCGCGCTCACGATCCGCAGAATGCCGCTCGCCGCGAGTGACCCGGTACTGCGCGCCTTGGCCAGCAGGCCTCGGAACAGCGCCGTACAGCACCAGAACGGGGCCAGAATGAACGACAGGAGAAGGGCTGGAGCACAGTAGGCGGCAAGCTCGGGCGTCAACGCCATGACGCTGCGCAGGATCCAGTCGCGCAACGGCGTCTCGAACAGGATGAGCGCCAGGATCGCGAAGATCGCGACGAGCTGGCCTGCGAACACGAGCATGGTTCGCACATCCTCGCGCCGGGAGATCAGCGTTTGCGCGGATTGGGTCAAGTTGCGCATCGGCGCCATCAGCAGCGAGACGAGCCCGTGCACGACGCCGAACGCAGCAATCGCGAGCTCGGCGTTGCTCAGGCGGCCGAGAAACAGGGTAATCACGAAAATGACGCCCATCTCAGCAGAGCCGTTCACGATCAGGGGCCAGGAAAATCGCCAATAGCTCGAGTAGCTCTCGCGGTTTTCGCGCGTCGCCGGCAACTGCCTGATGAGACGCCACGCGAACAACCAACCGAAGACCGTCTCCGCCGCCATGCAGATAACGAGCGCCGCCGCGCCAACGACAGCACCATCGAGCCACAAGGGCAGAAACAGCAGCGAGCCGGCCAGAGAGAGCAGGCGCACCAGCGTGCTCGCTGTGATGATGAACGTCTTCCGGTTGAGCATCAGCAGCGCGAACGCCGAGCCGCGCATCAGCAGCACAGGAATACTCAAGACCAGCGCGCCCACCGCGGCTCGCGCCTGGACCTGTGCCTCGACACCAAGGCCGAACCAGCCGCCGAAGACGACGCTGCCGAAATCGGTGAATATCGTGGCGAGTGCGATCGTGAGCGGCAGCAGCAGAACGATCGCCATGAAGCCGACCAGACGCACAAAGTCGGATCGGGCTTTCAGATAGGAGAGACAGAGAAGGGTGGTCACCTCGGTCGCGCTGGCGAGGGCGAAATAGAACGTGAAGGCGGCGTTGAAGGCGGCGAGCGTGATGCTCGGCGTATCGCCTCGCGCCAGGAATGCGTGGATGACCGACTTCGAGATCATATTGAGCTCGACCATGAGGACGAGCGGGCCGAAGAACCAATAGCAATCGCGCAGCCTGAGAACGGGCCGCGCCGCGACCTTCGGTGCCTCTTCCTGCATCATCCTGGGCTCCGGCCGCGGGATCTCGTCGCCCCCGCGCGCCATGATCATGGGACCATGTGCGGCGCGTTGGGAAGGGGCAGCCTCAACAGCCGATCAGCCTTTCGGGCCGGCTCCGACGACGGCCACGAACACCTTGACGATCGGCTTCTTTCCCCAAGCCTGGTCGATGGCGGATCGCACCGAGCGGCGTAGCGCCTCGCGCACCATGTCCGGGTCGCGGCGACGAGCCGGCGGGATGCCCTTCATGGTGCCCTCGACCGCGTCGAAGACGATGTCCTCGAGGCTCGTGCCAGCTGCATCCACATAAGGAATGCCGTCGAGCGCGATCTCGGGATCGGCCAGGATCTCGCCCTTGCGCGACATGACGAGCGAGATGGCGGCGAGGCCGACGAAGGCGAGCTTGCGGCGCTCGCGAACGGCACCCCCCTCGCCCGGCACCAGCAGGCGGCCATCCCGAAACAGGCGCGCGACCGGGGCCTGGTCGACGATACGGGCGGGGCCCGGTGCGAGCAGCACGACCTCGCCGTTGATCGGCGTCACGATCTCTGGCACGCTGGCCTCGCGCGCGATGCGCGCGTGCTCCCTCAGATGGCGGAACTCGCCATGCATCGGCACGGCGATCCTCGGGCGGACCCAGGCGTACATCTGCCGCAGCTCATCGCGGCGCGGATGGCCGGTGACGTGGACGAGCGCCTCGTTGTCGGTGACGATGTCGACGCCCATGCGGGCAAGCTTGTTCTGTATCCGGCTGATCGATTTCTCGTTGCCGGGGATCGTCCGCGACGAGAAGACGATCAGGTCACCCTTCGACAGCGACACCTCGGGATGCTCGTTGTCGGCGATGCGAGCCAGAGCGGCACGTGTCTCGCCCTGGCTGCCGGTGACGAGGGCCAACACCTTGTCGGGCGCCAGATAGGAGAACTCCTGCTGGTCGGACCACTGGAAGCCCTGGGGCAGGTAGCCCGTGTCGATCGCAACCTGGATGGCACGGTGCAGCGCGCGGCCGGCGACGACGAGCTGGCGGCCGGATGCACGAGCCGCGTCGGCAACGGCCCGGATGCGGGCGACGTTCGATGCGAACGACGTGACGAGAACGCGGCGGCTCGCGCCCTTGATGATATTGGCGAGCGAGGTGGCGACCTCGAGCTCGGAGGGTGACCGGCCGTCGCGGAACGCGTTGGTCGAATCGCCGATCAAGGCCAGCACGCCCTCCTCGCCGAGGCGTTGCACGCGTGCCTCGTCGGCAGGCCGTCCGACAAGGGGGTGCTGGTCGAGCTTCCAATCGCCGGTATGGAACAGACGACCGTGGGGGGTGTCGATGACCAGACCGGACGGCTCGGGAATCGAGTGCGTCAGGCTGACATACTCCAGCGCGAACGGGCCTACCTCGAAGCGGCCGCCCAACGGGATCTCGGTGATCGGGATCTTCAGGCCGTTGCCGTGCTCCGCGAGCTTGGCCTTGAGGAAGGCCGCCGTGAAGGGCGTCGCGTAGACCGGGCAACGAAGGCGCGGCCAAAGCTCGATCACGGCGCCGATGTGATCCTCGTGGGCATGGGTCAGGACGAGGCCCTCGAGGCCCCGGCCCTGTCCCTCGATGAACTTGAGGTCGGGCAGGATCACGTCCACGCCAGGATCGAACTCGCCCTCGGGGAAGGTGATGCCGAGATCGACCATCAACCAGCGTCGCTTGCCCTCTGGCCCTAAGCCGTAGAGGTAGCAGTTCATGCCGACCTCGCCGAGGCCGCCGAGAGCCAGAAAGACGAGCTCATCCCCGCCACGCCCAGCGCGCTTGGCCCCGGTGTCCGTCGAATTCGATGCCATTCCGGCTTGTTCCCTGACGCGGCCGCGTGCCGCTTTCCGTGTGATCCGTCCTACGATCGGACAGGGTTACACTCTCGGAGCCCCCAATGCCACGTCTCCGAACGAGAATTTGCGTCTTACGCCCGACTGATCGTCAAGCAGGAGCCCACCGTCGGCGTCGAGACCAGCGAAGCGACCAGCAATGCGCTCGCCGCCGGCGTTGACCGACATGGGCTCGCCGGCCGCTCCCGCGCGAGCCAGCCAGGCCTCGCGGACGGCTGCAAAGTTGTTTCCCGCCGCCCAGACGGCGATCCAGTGAGCGAGTGCGTGGGCGAGGCTCCGGCCAACCACGGCGACGTCCGCTGTCGCCCCGTGCGCCGCCAGCGCGGCAACCGCGCGATCGTCGAGCGAGGGTACTTGGCGAACATTGATGCCGGTGCCGATTGCCACGATGGGGCCCGCGCCAAGGATCGTGCTCTCGACCAGGATGCCGGAAACCTTGGCGCCTGCGATCAGCACGTCGTTGGGCCACTTCAGGCGGCAAGAGGCTCGGGATGCGGTTGGCAGGGCGCCTGCAATCGCATCGTGGGCTGCGACGCCGGCCACCAAAGACACGTGCGGCAAGGCCGTCATGGCGCAGGCCGGGGCAAACAGCAGCGTTGCGGCAAGGCTATCACCGGCCGAGGCCCAGGAGCGGCCCGACCGGCCGCGGCCCCGCGTCTGGACGCGCGCGGTGATCCAGAGCGGCCCGCGCTCGCCCGTGACGGCGCGGCGCATCGCCTCGGCGTTGGTCGAATCGATCTCGTCGAAGGCGAGCCCTGCCCAGCCGGCCGGAAGCTGTGTCGGTTCCTCGGAGTTCAGCGAGCCGATGTCCGCACCCTAATTCAGCGAGCGGGCAGCGACGCCGGCTGCCTCGACGACGGGAGAGGCGATGAACGGCGCCACGAAGCCGAGGACCAGAAGCAGCGACACCACCATGACCAAGCCTTCCTTGCCACGAATGCCCAGGAACGGCGCGGCGGCATCGTCGAAGAACATGATCTTGACGACGCGCAGGTAGTAGTAGGCGCCGATCACGCTGGCGACGACGCCGATCACGGCCAGCCAGTAGAGCCCGGCATTGATGGCGGCGAGAAACGCGAACCACTTAGCGAAGAAGCCGGCCAGGGGCGGAATGCCGGCCAGCGAGAACATGAACATCGCCAGCGCAAAGGCCATGCCGAGATTGTTGCGAGAGAGCCCCGCGAGCTCGGAGATATCCTCGACTGGGCCGCTCTCGCGGCGCATCGAGAGGATGCACGCGAACGCGCCGAGCGTCATGACGATGTAGATCGCCATGTAGATGAGCACGCCCTGCACGCCATCGACACTTCCAGCCGCCAGCGGCACCAGCGCATAGCCCATGTTGGCGATGGAGGAATAGGCCATCAGCCGCTTGACGTTGGTCTGCCCGATGGCTCCGAGCGCACCGACCACCATCGAGGCGATGGCGAGAAAGACGACGATCTGCTGCCATTGCGGCTTGACGCCCGGCAGCGCGGTGGTGACGACGCGGACGAAAAGCGCCATGGCGGCCACCTTGGGGGCGGCGGCGAGGAAAGCCGTGATCGGCGTAGGCGCACCCTCGTAGACGTCCGGCGTCCACATGTGGAAGGGCACGGCCGACACCTTGAAGGCGATGCCGACGATAAGGAACACGAGCCCGAATACGAGCAGCAGGTTCTGCCCGGCGCCCGCACCGGCGGCCGCTGTGGCAATACCGGCAAACGACGTGGTTCCCGCGAACCCGTAGAGCAGCGAGGCGCCGTAAAGCAGCATCCCGGAGGAGAGCGCGCCGAGCACGAAATACTTGAGGCCGGCCTCACTGGATCTGGCGTCGTCGCGGCGGATTGCGGCGACCACGTAGAGTGCGAGGCTCTGCAGCTCGAGGCCAAGATAGAGCGAGATGAGGTCGCCGGCCGATGCCATCACGAACATGCCGGCCGTCGCCAAAAGAAGCAGGATCGGCAGCTCGAATTTGAAGGCGCGACTATCCCGCATCTCATCGAAGCAGAGCAGCAGCGCACCACCGGCGCCAGCGAGGATCATCAGCTTCACGAACCGCGCGAACCCATCGTCGACGAACGCGCCGTCGAACAGGCGCGCCGACGGTCCGGCCTCGACGACGGCGTAGCCGGCGACCACCAGCACGGCGAGTGAGAGCCACGTGACGGTCGCCGCCTCGCGGTCGTTTTCGGGCCGATAGACCCCGTAGATCATCAGCGCGAGCGCACCGACGACGAGAATGACTTCGGGGATCAGCGGCGCATAGGCTTCAAGAGCGGCCATGTCTGTCTCTCGTCTCGTCTTGCGCCGTCATCGGTCGCGCCATCGTCATGTGCCGGGCCTTCGCCTCCGCGCGCCAAAACGCGAAGGAAAGCCCGGTTGTCGGCTAGTTCTTCTGCCCTGCCACCGCGGCCGAGCGTGTCGCTTTCACCGCCAGCTCATGCTGGGTGACCAGCTTCTTCACGGACTGAGCCGTAACGTCCAGGATCGGTGCCGGATAGAAGCCGAACAGCAGCGTCAGGATCACGAGGGGGGCCATGATGGCGATCTCGCGCGGACCCATGTCGGCTATCGCCTTCAACGACGGCTTGTCCAGCACGCCGAAGATCATGCGCCGATAGAGCCAGAGCGCGTAGACGGCCGAGAGAACCACACCCGTCGTCGCGAACAGCGCGACCCAGGTATTGACCTTGAATGCCCCGAGAAGCGTCAGGAACTCACCGACGAAGCCCGACGTGCCGGGAAGGCCGACGTTGGCCATGGTGAAGACCATGAAGCATGCGGCGTAGATCGGCATGCGCTCGGCGAGGCCGCCGTAGGCCGCGATATCGCGCGTGTGCATGCGGTCGTAGACGACGCCCACGCACAGGAAGAGGGCCGCCGAGACGATGCCGTGGCTCAGCATCTGGAAGATGGCGCCGTCGATGCCCTGCTGATTGAACGTGAAAATGCCGAGCGTCACATAGCCCATGTGCGCGACCGACGAGTAGGCGATCAGCTTCTTCACGTCCTCCTGCGCCAGCGCGACGAGGGAGGTGTAGACGATCGCCACCACTGACAGTGTGAAGATCAGCGGCGCCAACTCGACCGAGGCGACCGGAAACATCGGCAGCGAGAAGCGCAGGAAGCCATACCCGCCCATCTTGAGGAGCACGGCGGCGAGCACGACCGAGCCGGCCGTCGGCGCCTCGACGTGCGCGTCCGGCAACCAGGTGTGCACCGGCCACATCGGCATCTTGACGGCGAACGAGGCGAAGAACGCCAGCCACAGCCAAGTCTGCCAGGCAACCGGCAGGTTGCCCTTGTCGATCAGCGTCGGAATGTCGGTGGTGCCGGCGTGCAGGTAGATTGCCATCATGGCGAGCAGCATCAGCACCGAGCCGAGCAGCGTGTAGAGGAAGAACTTGAAGCTCGCATAGACGCGCCGCTTGCCGCCCCAGACGCCGATGATGATGAACATCGGGATCAGGCCGCCCTCGAAGAACAGATAGAAGAGGACGACGTCGAGCGCGCAGAAGACGCCGATCATCAGCGTCTCGAGGAGCAGGAACGCGATCATGTACTCCTTGACGCGCTCCTGGACCGATTCCCAACTCGCCAGCACGCAGAGCGGCATCAGAAACGTGGTCAGGATCACGAACAGCATCGAGATGCCGTCGACGCCCATCTTGTACTTGATGGGTCCGAGCCACGCGGCCTCCTCGACGAACTGGAAGCCGGGGTTCGACTTGTCGAAGTTGATCCAGATGAGGAGCGACACGACGAATGTGATCAGCGTCGTCCAGAGTGCGATCCAGCGCGCGTTGCCCTTCGACTCGCGGTTGAGCGTGGCGATGCCGAGCGCGCCGAGCGCTGGCAGGAACGTGACGAGCGAAAGTATGTTGCTCACGGCGAGGTTCATCGCGTGCCCCCGAAGCCCAGCATGAACCAGGTGATGATGGCGGCGAGGCCGATCAGCATCGCGAACGCATAGTGATAGACGAAGCCGGTCTGAAGCTTGACGACCCGATCGGTGAAACGCGTGACGGTCGCCGCCGTGCCGTCGATGGTCCCGTCGATCACGGCACCGTCACCGCCCTTCCACAAGAAGCGTCCGAGCGCCTGAGCCGGCCGCACGAACAGCCAGTCGTAGAGCTCGTCGAAGTACCACTTGTTGAGGAAGAACAGATAGAGCGGCCGGAAGGCGCGCGCCATCGCAGCCGGCAGCCCCGGTGCGACGATGTAGAAGACGTAGGCCAATGCAAGCCCGCCCAGCATCGCGATCGTGGGCGACCATGCGACCCAGCCGGGGACGTTATGGAGGTCGTGCAGGATGTGGTTGTTAGGCCCCTCGTAAAGAGCCTTGGCCCAGAACGCTTTGTAATCGTGTCCGACGAAGTACTCCTTGAAGGAGTAACCGGCGACGATCGCGCCCACCGCCAGCACGAACAGCGGCACCAGCATCACGTACGGGCTCTCATGCGGTTGATGAGCGTGGTCGTCGTGGCCATGGTGCTTCGCGTGATCCGCCTTAGCGTGGCTCGCGTCGTGACCGTGGTCGTGGTCGGCATGGTCGTGGGCGTGCCCATCTCTCCAACGCGGCGTCTGGTGGAACGTCATGAACATCAGCCGCCACGAGTAGAAAGAGGTCATGAAGGCCGCGAGAACAAGCATCCAGAACGCGTAGTTGTAGGCCGTGTGCCCAGCGTACGCCGCCTCGACGATCGTATCCTTGGAGTGGAAGCCTGCGAGCCCGAAGTATCCAGGTATGCCCACGCCCGTCAGCGCCAGCGTGCCGATCAGCATCATCGCCCACGTGGTTGGGATATGGCTCTTCAGCCCGCCCATGTGCCGCATGTCCTGCTCGTGGTGCATGGCGTGGATGACGGAGCCGGCACCGAGGAACAGCAGCGCCTTGAAGAAGGCGTGCGTGAAGAGGTGGAAAATCCCTGCGCCGTAGGCACCGAGGCCGCAGGCCGCGAACATGTAGCCGAGCTGCGAGCACGTCGAGTATGCGATCACGCGCTTGATGTCGTTCTGGACGAGGCCGACGGTCGCGGCAAAAAAGGCCGTCACAACGCCGACAAGCGTCACGACCGCGAGCGCCTGGGGCGCATGCTCGAACAGCGGGGACAGGCGCGCCACCATGAACACGCCGGCCGTCACCATGGTGGCGGCGTGGATCAGGGCAGAGACCGGCGTCGGGCCCTCCATGGCGTCCGGCAGCCACGTATGCAGCAGGAACTGGGCCGACTTGCCCATGGCGCCGAGGAACAGGAGCAGGCAGAGCGTCGTAAGGATGTCGACCTGGTAGCCGAGGAAGCTGAAGGTCTTGCCGGCCATCTCGGGCGCCGCCGCGAAGACCTGATCGAAGCCGATCGACTGGAAGACGAAGAAGATTCCGAAGATGCCGAGTGCGAAGCCGAAGTCGCCGACGCGGTTGACGATGAAGGCTTTCATGGCCGCCGCGTTGGCCTCTGGCTTGTGGTACCAGAAGCCGATCAGCAGGTAGCTGGCGAGACCGACGCCCTCCCACCCGAAGAACATCTGCAACAGGTTGTCGGCGGTCACCAGCATCAGCATGGCGAACGTGAACAGCGACAAATAGGCGAAGAAGCGCGCCCGGCCCGGATCCTCGGCCATGTAGCCGATCGAGTAGAGATGCACCAGCGACGAGACAGTGTTGACGACCACCAGCATGACGGCGGTGAGCGTGTCGACACGGATGCCCCAGGACACGTCGAGGTCGCCGGACGTCACCCAGCGCAGCAACGTCACCTTGGCCGTGGTGTGTCCGAAGCCGACCTGGATGAACACCATCCACGAAAGCACAGCGGCGATCATCAGGAACGCAGTCGTGACGATCTCGCTCGTCCGGTCACCGATGACGCGGCCGAACAGCCCTGCGATGAGGGCTCCGAGGAGGGGGAGGAAGACGATAGCTTGGTAGATCATTCGATCCGGTTCCTTCCCCCTCTCCCCGTCCTTGCGGGGAGAGGGTCGGGGTGAGGGGCGGCGGCAGGCTCGGGGCGTGTGGCCGCCCCTCACCCAAACCCTCTCCCCATTGACGTGCAGGAATGGGGAGAGGGGACGTGCCCCTATCCTTTCATCACACTGGCATCCTCGACCGCGATGGTGCCGCGGTTGCGGAAGTAGACGACGACGATGGCGAGACCGATCGCTGCCTCGCCGGCCGCGACGGTCAGCACGAATAGCGCGAAGATCTGGCCCGAAAGCTCGCCCATGAAGGACGAGAACGCGACGAGGTTGATGTTGACCGCGAGCAGCATCAGCTCGATCGACATCAGGATGACGATGACGTTCTTCCGATTGAGGAAGATGCCGAAGATCCCGATCGTGAACAGGAAGGCGGCGACGGTCAGGTAGTGGCCCAGGCCGATGCTCATGCGAGAGATCCTCCGGCGGTCGCGCCTTGTCGTAGTGTCATCCCGGGGCTTGTCCCCGGGACCCATCCCTCCGAGAGTTCCGGAGACCGGTGGGGTACCTGCGGTGCCGCTGCCAGCAATGATCGACTCTCGCACCCGTTGCACGATGGGTCCCGGGGACAAGCCCCGGGATGACAAAGGTGGATGCCTCTCGGGCTCGATCATCGCACCAGCCCCTTCGCGCCCATCAGCGGGGCAAGCCAATGCCAAGCTAGGCCCAGCGCCATCAGCACGAAAACGCCGCCGATAACCCAGTCGCGGGTCGACATCGCGGCAGCGCGCCGTGGGGCCTCGGCCGATCTCTCAATTTTCTCCTTGGCCCGTGCGGCAGCCCGTCGCCGCGCCTCGTCCAACGAGGCGATCTTGCCGTCGTCTTGTTGCCCGCGGCCCGAGCCGTTGAGGTGCCCAGCCATCAGACCCGCTCCTTCGCCTTGTCGGGGATCGTGTAGGTCCCTGCTGGAACCTTCACGATGTCGATCGCCGTCGCGGGGTTGCGCGCATTCTGGGCTGTGATGGACTGGCGCTTGACGCCCTCCTTGTGGCGCAGCGTCAGCACGATGGCGCCGATCATGGCGACCAGCAAAATCAGGCCGGCCAACTCGAAGTAGAGGACGAACGGTGCCTTATAGAGTACGGCGCCGATCGCCTCGGTGTTGGTCAGTGTGGAGCCGGTCGCAGGCGCTGGCGCGGGTCCGGCCGACTGGGCGGCACCACCCGCAAATCGAAGCCCGACGACGAGCACGAGCTCGACCAGCAGAACGATGCCAACCACGGCGCCGAGCGGTGCGTTCTTGATGTAGCCTGCGCGCAGCGCGTCGAAGTCGACGTCGAGCATCATGACGACGAACAGGAAGAGCACGGCGACAGCGCCGACGTAGACCACGACAAGGATCATCGCCAGGAACTCGGCGCCAAGCAGCACGAAGAGGCCCGCAGCGTTGAAGAACGCCAGGATCAGCCAAAGGACGGCATGGACGGGGTTTCTCGCCGTGATCACCATCACGCCGGAGGCGATGGTGACGAACGAGAACAGGTAGAAAAAGAAGGCCTGCAGTGCCATTGCGCTATCCGGTTCTTATCCCCTCTCCCCGCCCCTACGCGGGGAGAGGGTTAGGGTGAGGGGCGGTTCCAGGCTCAGAGCAAGCGGCCGCCCCTCGCCCTAACCCTCTCCCCATGCGAGTGCAGAGCATGGGGAGAGGGAAATCACCTGTATTTCGCGTCGAGCGAGAGGTTCTTTGCGATCTCGCGCTCCCAGCGATCGCCATTGGCGAGCAGCCGGGCCTTGTCGTAGTAGAGCTCCTCGCGCGTCTCGGTCGCGAACTCGAAGTTCGGTCCCTCGACGATCGCGTCGACCGGGCAAGCCTCCTGGCAGAGGCCGCAGTAGATGCATTTCACCATGTCGATGTCGTAGCGGGTCGTGCGCCGGGTGCCGTCGTTGCGGCGCGGGCCTGCCTCGATGGTGATGGCCTGGGCCGGGCAGATCGCCTCGCACAGCTTGCAGGCGATGCAGCGCTCTTCGCCGTTGGGGTATCGGCGCAGCGCATGCTCACCGCGGAAGCGTGGCGAGAGCGGCCCCTTCTCGAACGGATAGTTCAGCGTCTTCTTGGGCGCGAAGAAATAGCGCATGGCGAGGGCGAACGCCGACACGAACTCGGCGAGGAACAGGGACTTTATGCCTTGGGCAATGCTCATCGTTGGTGCTCTCAGCTCCCCGACCCTCTACCTGATGCCCAATCCGCCGTATTGCACGACCCCGGCTACGATAACGACCATGGCGAGCGACAGCGGCAGGAACACCTTCCAGCCCAGCCGCATCAGCTGGTCGTAGCGGTAGCGCGGCACCATGGCTTTGACCATGGCGAACATGAAGAAGACGAAACCGACCTTCAGCAAGAACCAGACGATACCTGGAATCCAGGTGAAGGGCGCGATTGCGAGAGGCGGCAGCCATCCGCCGAGGAAGAGGATGGTGGTGAGCGCGCACATCGTGACGATGGCGACGTACTCTCCGAGCATGAACAGCAGATAGGGCGTCGAAGAGTATTCGACCATGAAACCGGCGACGAGCTCGGATTCCGCCTCGACGAGGTCGAAGGGGGGCCGGTTGGTCTCCGCGAGGGCCGAGATGAAGAAGATCACGAACATCGGGAACAGCGCCAGCCAGTGCCAGTCGAGCAGGCTGGCCGGCAGCCCGGCCCAAGTGCCCGGCCCCGTCAACTGGGCGTTGACGATCGTCGTCAGATTGAGCGAGCCCACGAGCAGCAGCACAGTCACGATCACAAAGCCGATCGAGACCTCGTAGGAGACCATCTGAGCCGCGGAACGCAGCGAGGAGAGGAATGGATATTTCGAGTTCGACGCCCAGCCACCCATGATGATGCCATAGACCCCGAGCGAGGAGATGGCGAAAATGTAGAGCACGCCGACGTTCAGGTCGGAGATCACCCACTTACCTTCGGTCAGGCCGAAGAAGCTGCCTTCAGAGACAGGGATAACCGCCCAGGCGGCCAGTGCCAGCACCGAGGTTACGAGCGGCGCGAGCAGGAAGACGCCCTTGTTGGCGCCAGCCGGAATCACCGGCTCCTTCAGCACGAACTTCAAGAGATCGGCGAACGACTGCAGAAGCCCGAAAGGGCCAACGACGTTCGGCCCGCGGCGCAAATGCACGGCGGCCCACACCTTCCGGTCGAACAGAATGAGAAACGCGACGATGATCAGCAGCGCGACGAGCAGGAGCAAGCTGGCGCCCACAGTCCACGCCAGCCAGACGATGGCACTGCTCCACTCGGTCCAGAAGCTTTCCAGTGACTGAATCATTCCCCGCTACTCCGCCGCCTCGGCGCGGGGTCGCCCCGCTTTCATTGCGCTGAGCTCGGCCATGATAGCCGATGCCCGCGCTATGGGGTTGGTCATGTAGAAATCGCCGATCGCCGCTGCAAAGGCGTCCGACCCGACGTTGCCGGCTGCGGTGGCCAGTGGCGCGATGGCGTCGTTGCCGGCTGGCTCAACGGCGTCGAGCCTCGCAAGATGGGGAACCGACCAATACATGGCGGCCCGCAGTCCAGCGACCGTGTCGTAGGGGAGGGTCGCACCGAGCTTGGCCGACAGGGCCCTGATGATCGCCCAGTCCTCTTTCGCCTCTCCCGGCGGGAAGACGGCGCGCTGCGTCATCTGGGTGCGCCCCTCGGTATTGACGTAGGTGGCGCTCTTCTCGGTGTAGGCCGCGCCGGGGAGGATGACGTCAGCGCGGTGCGCACCCGCGTCGCCGTGCGTACCCTGGTAGACGACGAACGCCTTGCCCAATCTGCTCATGTCGATCTCGTCGGCGCCGAGCAGGTAGACGAGATCCATGTCGCCTTGCAGCATGCCGGCGACGTCGCGTCCGCCCTTGTCCGGCACGAAGCCCAGGTCAAGGCCCGCGACGCGCGAGGCAGCGGCATGAAGGACGTTGAAAGCGGACCAGCCTGCATCCTTGCCGTCCATGGCCGAGGTGGCGATCTGGGCCGCCAAGCCGATCACGGCGGCGCTGTCGCTCCGCCGGAGGGCGGCCGCGCCGACGATGACCATGGGTGCCTTGGCGTCGGCCAGCACCTTGGCGAAAGGATGGCTGCCGGCCGCGATATCGCGCAATGGGGCTGGACCGTCGCCCAGCCAATCCACCGCATAATTGAGATCGGCAATCGCCCCGACGACGGCGACCTTGAGCCCGCCCTGTCTCCACCGACGGCGAATGCGGGCGTTGAGAACCGCAGCCTCGAGCCTCGGGTTCGTGCCGATGAGCAGAATGGCGTCGGCCTGATCGATACCTTCGATCCGGCTATTGAACAGATAGCCCGGACGGCCGAGCGAGGGATCGATGCGTGCGCCATCCTGGCGACAGTCGAAGCTCGTTCCGCCACCACGTGAGAGAAGCTGCCTCAGCGCAAACATTTCCTCGGCGCCGGCAAGATCTCCGGCAATGGCCCCGACCCGATCTGAATTGGAGGCCGCGAACCGCGCGGCGACGACGTCCAGCGCCTCGTCCCAGGTTGCAGGGCGAAGCCGTCCATCCTCGCGCACGTAGGGGCGATCCAGACGCTGGGTGCGCAAGCCATCGACGATGTGCCGGGCCTTGTCGGAGATCCACTCCTCGTTCACGGCATCATTGACGCGGGGGAGAATGCGCATCACCTCGCGGCCGCGGGCATCAACGCGGATCGCCGACCCGAGCGCGTCCATGACGTCGATCAACTCGGTCTTGCGAAACTCCCAGGGCCGGGCGTTGTGTGCCCAGGGACGATGCGTGAGCGCCCCCACCGGACAGAGATCGGCCACGTTGGCCGACATCTCGGACATCAGCCCCTTCTCGAGGTAGGTTGTGATCTCCATGTCCTCGCCGCGGCTGATCGCGCCGAGGTCCTCGACGCCTGCGACCTCCGTCATGAAGCGGACGCAGCGCGTGCAGTGAATGCAACGGTTCATGGAGGTTTTGATGAGCGGCCCGAGGTACTTCTCCTCGACGGCACGCTTGGCTTCCGAGTAGCGTGTCCCGCCACGGCCATAGGCCATCGCCTGATCCTGCAGGTCGCACTCGCCGCCCTGATCGCAGATCGGGCAGTCGAGAGGATGGTTGATCAGCAGGAACTCCATCACGCCTTCGCGCGCTCTCTGGACCATCGGCGAGCGCGTGTTGATCTGCTTGTGCGTGCCATCGCGATTGGGTGGCAGATCGCTGACGCCCAGCGCGCAGGAGGCCTGCGGCTTCGGCATCCCGACGACCTCGACGAGGCACATGCGGCAATTGCCGGCGATGGACAGGCGCTCATGATAGCAAAAGCGCGGGATCTCGACACCGGCCTGCTCGCACGCCTGCAACAGCGTGATGCCGTCCTCGACCTCGATGGTCTGCCCGTCGATGATGAGCGTCTTCGCCATGATCGTCCTTCAGGTCTGCGCTTTGCCGCCCGCAGAGGCTCAATCGGCACGCCGGCCGCTACCCGTGAGGGCAGCACCGGCACAGCGCGTCGTCAGGTGAGAATCGGGTCCCCACCACAAACTCGCCACGTTTCCTACAATGTCCCCACGGGTGATGCCAGCGTGACGTTTTGGCCCTTCGCGATGGGATGACGGCCGCTACGCCGCCGCCGTGGACGGCCTACGGCCGATCTGCGAGGCCATGCGCGACAAGCCAGCGCAGCGGCACTCAAAGCTGGTCGAGGCCGCCGACGCGAAACTCGGCCGAGGCCGGACAGGAGCGATGCCCGACGAGATGGCACCTGAGTGTGCCGTACTTCTGGCACGTTGGCTCATGAGGGACTCTTTGCTCGCCGCAATGCGTCGCCCGGCAACGAGAATACGGCTACTTGTCAACTTCGGTGAGTTCGAACGACTGCCCGCCTTCGGGCCGTCAGTTCGGGGACTTGCAAGGCTAGGGCGAGGCAGCGCCCCCACATCGCCAGGCCTTATACGCGACAAAACGTTACATGAGCCCGGCAGTCCGTCGCGAACCGCCGCTCTCGGCCGATCCGCTTACGTATCGTCGCCTCCATGGTCGCGCCGGGCACGTAGTTAACACGGCTGGCCGACGATCGCTCGAGGCGGGGGATGATGTGACGCTCAATAGCGCCGCGCATGGGAACCGTTGGTCGGATTCGCGCGTTTGCAAATCTGCTACACTTCGTCTCGTTCGCTGCGAATGGATTACTCACCACTTACCGGACATGATGAGCAACCAATTCCCTGCCGAGCGCCGCGGGCCCGCCCTCGAAACCGGGGCGCTGGTCATTGCCGACGACCATGAGGTTTTCCGCTTTGGACTCGCGCAAGTTCTGCGGCGATCGTTGCGGCTGGCCGATGTGCTGGAAGCGGCGTCGTTCGCTGGAGCGATTGATCGCCTGGAGGACGAGCGGGTCGTGGCCGCGATCCTCGATCTCGATATGCCGGGACTGAAGCGGATCCAGGATCTCACGCTAGTGCGGCGAAAGAGACCGGACATCTATCTCATCGTGCTCAGCGGATCGGAGGACCGTGACGACATCCTGGCGGCGCTGGCTGCCGGGGCACACGGCTATATCGTCAAGAATGTCAGCACGACCTCTCTCGTCGAGCAGATCAAGACGATCCTCGATGGCACGATCTACGTTCCTGCCTGTCTTGCCCGGTTGCCCGAGGACCCGGCGACAGCTCCGCAATCCGGCGACGCAGCCCCGATGCCACCGGCGATCACAGGACTGACGGAGCGTCAGAACGAGGTGCTGCGGCTGATTGCCCAGGGTTTGTCCAACAAGCGCATCGCGCATGCGCTGGCGATCTCGGAGGGGACCGTCAAAATGCACGTGACATCGATCTTGCGTGTCACGGGGGCGAGCAATCGCGCGCAGGCGGCCGCCCTCGGCCTCAGGACGGCGGGCGAGACGACCACCTGACAAGGCGAAGCCGGCGTTCCCAAGCTCCCCCGCGTACAAGCGCTCTGGCGATCAGGCTCTAGGATCTGGGCAGCCAGACCGAGATGCGATGACAATCCGCGGCGCGATCACACTCGAGGCGACCACCGAGCGCCTCGGCGATCACCCTCGCGAGACCGAGGCCCGGTGTGTAGAGGCGGCTCTGTCCACCTACCGCGACATCCGGAAGCTCCACAAACGTCGCCGCCGCAAGTGCGGTCCATTGGACATCGGGCTGCGGGTGCTCGATCGTGAACGAGACCCCGGAAGCGTCGATCGAAGCGCCAAGGACGATCGAGCCGGACGCAGTGGTCTTCAACGCTGTTCCGAGCAAGGCGAGAGCCACGATCAGCGCCAGCCGTCGCTCGACGGGCGCCAGGGAGCCGACTGCGCGTACGCTCACGCGGGAAATCCCGGCCTGTCCCGCAAGCTCGCTGACTGCGGCGGACAGAACCTCGTCGGGGCGACAGGCACCTTCCGGCACGGACGAGCCGCTCGCGATCAGGCGGCTGGCAAACGCCAACTCGTCGAGCATGGTCTGCAATCCGAGAAGCGAGAGCTCGGCAAGCCTCGTCACCTCACGCCGGCGGCCGTCGTCAGCCTCGTCCTGCGCCGCCGCCAACAGTAAAAGGGCGGCTTGCAGAGGCTGACGCAAATCGTGAAGAGCCGCCAACCAGACGCTATCGGCGCCGGCACTGTCCGAATGGCCATTCGGTCCGGTCAGCATCCCCGCTGGTCCCTCCCACTAGCGTTACCCGACCTGCATTGGGCAAGAATGCCCAATACTTGATCAACATAGCACGTCGCGAAAGCTTCTTGGGTTGTGCCCCGACACTCGCTTTGCGTCGTCGCGAGCAGCCGTTTCATGATCTGGATCAAGTCTTGCCTGGACGAATGGCCGTCGACCATCCGCCAGCTATCCGAGAACTCTGAAATGCCGTTTAACCGTTAACAGTCGTCAGGCGGCGGTGGGGCACACTCCCCGATCAGAACGACCACCGGTCTCAGTCGGCCGTGGCACCCCTGCGCTTTGCCGACTTGCCTTCGGGGGCCCACTTTTTCTGCGTAGCGAGGGCGTCATGAGCATAAGAGCGGTTCGAGCTATCGGTGAGCCGACATCACGAGCGCGGCTCGATAGCGAGTTGATGCTGCGACTGGTCAAAGGTGGTCATGCACAATTCGAGCCCCGCGACGATTGGCAGAGGACAGTGCTGGAGCCACTCGGGGTCAAGCGGCACATCGGAGCGCAGGACTGCCTCTTCTCCGTTGGTGACAAGGCGACACATTACTATTTCGTCCTGAGTGGCGAGCTCTTGCTGCACCGGCATCCGCGCCGCGGGAATCCCGCCGTGCGCTTCGCGGAGCACGGGATCCTGTTCATCTACGACTGCGACGGAAGCCACGCCGCGGACTGCCACGCGACGCGTGACAGCGTCGTCATCGCCATCGACCGGAAGCGTCTCGAGACCCTGGCTCAGCTCGATCCAGCTCTCAAAGGTATCCTCAATTGCGTCCATGCGAGCGAGCTCAGCATGATCCTTGCCAGTCTCGGCGTATGCAGTCCCGATCAACGGGACGAGCCGCACGCCGGTTGCCGGTCGGGGGCGTTGCCTGGCCGGCTCACAGCAGGAGGGCGTTGGCAGCCTTACGTGGCCCATCGGGCACGGACGGCATGACGCGCGCCGGGCCGCGCGGCGGCTCGTCGTCGCGCGGCCCGACCCTGGCACTGCCACCCTTGGATACATGCGGCAAGACGCATGTCTCCGAAAACTTCCGAGGCCAGAGAACCGTCCCTCCCCCCGAAGGCCTCGGAAGTTGCCGGGATCCGGATGCCCCCCACCGGATCCCGGCTCCAACTCGCTTTTTTATGCCATGATGCCTATTGCCCAGAACCGAGAGGGAGCCATGTCGCCAAGCAACTGCCGTGAGGCGCGACCGCCCCACCCACATGCCAAATCGACCTGGCCCGCACCGGAGTCCGCACTGCGGCCCCTATCGGAGGGAGGGGCGGAGTTGATCTCACTCGAAGGCAAGCAGGCCCTGGTGGTCGAGGATTCCTGGCACATCGCTTTCGCGGTGAAATGCCTGCTGGAGAATTCGGGTATGCGTGTGATCGGCCCGGCGGCGCGCATAGAGGCCGCCGAGGCGTTGCTGGCCGAGAGCACTCCGGACGTGGCGGTGATCGACGTCAATCTGCATGGCACGCTGGCCGTCGGTCTGGTCGACGTGTTGAATGCGCGAGGCGTGCCCGTCATCGTGGTTTCCGGATACGAGATGGTCGAGGCGATCGAAGGCAAGGTCGATGCCTTCCTGACGAAGCCAGTCCGCAGCCGGGCGCTGATTTCGGCCTTGAAGCAGGCTTTATCCCTCGACCGGAAGGCCAGTTGACGGCCGTGGGCACCGAGCGCCGTCTGGTGCTCACCGGGCGCTGACAACTCCCGCGACGGGTAGCCGGATGCAGCAGGATGCGCCGAGCGGCTCGAAGGCGAGGTCCACCTCGGCCGCCAGCTCGTGCACGAGAAGCTCGCGAATGACGCTGGTGCCGAAGCCCTGCCGCTCTGGTGCAGTGAGGGGCGGCCCGCCCCGCTCCTGCCATTCCACGATCAGCACCTCGTGGCCGAGCGCATGGCGCTCGATCCGCCAGGTTACCTGGACGCGCCCGACCGTGGTGGAGAGTGCACCATACTTTGCCGCGTTCGTTGCCAGCTCGTTGATCACCATCGAAAGTGCCTGGGCCGCATCGGGAGTCACGATCAATGGTGCGCCGGCGACATGGAGATTGCTGTCGGTGGCATAGGCCTCGAGCTGGTCGAAAATCAGAGCATCGAGCGGGGCACCAGCCCAGTTGCTGCGGCTGAGGAGGCCATGCGCGCGAGACATCGATTCGATGCGGTCCATCAGTGCTGCAACGTATCCCTCGGTCGTCAGTGGGGCGTCGCCCGTGCGCTCGACGACCACCTCGAAGCGGCTGAGGATATTCTTCACGCGGTGATCGAGCTCGCGGGCGAGCAGGGCGATGCGCTCCTCCTTGACCTTGAGGTCGGTGATGTCGAGGGTCGAGCCGACGTAGCCCTCCCAGCGGCCATCCGGGGCGCGCCGCGGCAGCCCGATCGACTTCATCCAGCGATACTGGCCATCGGCGCGGAGGAAGCGGAATTGCGCCTCGAACTGAGACTGCGTCGCCGCTCGTGATGCGAACTCGCTCAGATAGCGATCACGATCCTCGGGATGGAGAAAAGCCGCCCAGCCCATTCCCTTGAGCTCGGCCTCCGACCGGCCGACGAACTCGAGGTAGGGCCGGTTGAAATAGACCGCCCCCTCCAAATCACTGACCCAGATCAGAACGGGCGCGCTGTCGGCGAGCAGGCGGAAGCGTGCCTCACTCTCGCGCAAACGTGCTTCTGCATGCTTGCGCTCCGTGATGTTGTGGCCGGTGCCGCGATAGCCTCTGAACCGGCCCGCGGCATCGAAGATCGGATTCCCGTTGAGCGAGACCCAGAAGATCTCGCCGATCTCGTTGATCCGCTGGAACTCGAAATCACGAAACGGCTCGTGGCGGTCGAGCACGGCTCGGTGCGCAGCCCAAGTCTCCGCGCTCACGTTCGCCGTCGGCAGCTCCCAGCGGCGCTTGCCGATCAAAGAGGCAGCGGTCGTGTTGGTCAGTCGCTCGACGCGGACGGAGAACTCGGTGAACCGGAACTCCTCGTCCTGCTCCCAGTACCAATCCGACGACAACTCGACGAGCGAGCGGAACCGGGCTTCGCTCTCGCGCAGGCGCGCTTCAGCCTCCATGCGCTCGGTGACATCGGCACATGCCCCCAAGATACGGTAAGCCACGCGGCCACAGGCGGTGTCGCGATACTCGACGCGCCCGTTCCAGGTCATCCAGCGGATCTCGCCGCCGGGTCGCACATAGCGCAACTCCATGCGCAGGCGGCCGTCTCCCGCAGGATCGAGCGCCGCCTCAAGCAGCGACCTGACGCGGGTCTGGTCGTCGCGGTGGACGCGCTGCATCGCGGCTTCGAGCGTGGTCGTTCGAATACCCGGGAAGCCCAGCATGTCGGCCAGCTCGGGCGAATAGTGCACGGAGCGGCCCTCGAGCTCGACGCGAAACGTGCCGAGTCCTGCGGCTTCCAGAGCAAGCTGGAGACGAGGATCATCGCCATCCGGCTCCCAAGGCTCGTCGCTTTCCGGCCATCCCCGCTTCAGATGCGGGCCCACGGATGTCGTCATCCCTCAGCTCCCCTGCCAAGCGACATGGGGCAACGTTCCCCCCGCCCTGGCATCGCCAGCCTCCCCGCCAGGAGATTGCCTTACGGAAAGCGAGAAGAAAACGAGGCACTCGAAGCATGTGTCGCGGGCAGCTCTGGTCTCTGCCCCGTCACATCATACCGGTCTGGTCCCTTCGATCTGGATGCGACGCATATGGCGGCGCTCTTGATGACTGTCGTGCACGGCGAGATGCTTACAGACCCGATTGTCCCAGAACGCGATCGAGCCCTTGCGCCAGCGGAAGCGACAGGTGAACTCGGGCCGGTGGCCATGGTTCAGGAGATAGTCGAGCAGCGGCTTCGATTCCTCCTCGTTCATGCCCTCGAAGCCGTACGTGTAGGAATGATTGACATAGAGCAGCTTGCGACCGGTCTCGGGGTGCGTGACCACCACGGGATGCAGCGAGACCGTCTCCTGCCAGGCGTCGTCCTCGCGGACCTTGGTCGTGCGGAACGCGTTCATGTTGGCGCGGGGGCCGGCAACCTTGCGATCGGAGTGATACGCCTTCAGCCCACCGATCAGCTTCTTCATGCCGTCGGAGAGCGCGTCGTAGGCGGCATACTGGCTGGCGAACATCGTGTCGCCACCAAACGCCGGCACCTCGATGGCATACAGGATCGCGGCCATAGGCGGCTCGGCGACCATCGTCGTATCGGTGTGCCATTCCTCGCCGACGATCTTCGTGTCGCCCGGCTCGCGGCGTATGACGACGACCTCGTCGTCGGCGCCAACCCCCTTGTAGTTCGGGTGCACGAAAATCTTGCCGAAACGGCGCGCCAGAGCCTTGTGCTGGTCGACGTCGATCTCCTGGTCGCGGAAGAAGACGACGCAGTGATCGAGCAGCGCCTTGCGAATGGCGGCGACAGTCGCGTCGTTCAGGGTCTGAGCGAGGTCCACGCCAAAGATCTCGGCACCGCAGGCACCCGCCAGGGGGCGCACGTCGAGCTTGGCCGCAGTGGATATGTCGTTCATGGGCGTCCTCCAGTCGCTCTCGTCGGCGATCAGCGGAAAGGTTAGGCACCGTCGGCCCGCGCTGGCAATGGAGGAAAGTGCGGACCGCACCGGATGCCCGAGCGCCGTCGTCCGGCTCCCTCTGGCCTCCTTCACGGCATCGTGCAACGCTCGCACCAGCACTCACTACGCCGGAGCCAATCCATGATCCGCAACTTCGTCACCGTGTACCCCGGCCACATCGATCTGCCCGACCACGGCCAGATGGCGACGCCGGCCAATGAGCGCCGCTTCTCGAACGACGAGCTGGCCAGCGTCTTCGACAAGACCGAGGCCGTGGCCAAGAAGCTCGATGAGATCGGCTTCGAGACGCTGTGGCTCGCCGAGCATCATTTCCAGCACGAGGGATACGAGGTCATCCCCAACCTGCTGATGATGGCGGTGCATCTCGCTCACGTGACCAAGCAACTGAAGATCGGCTGCGGCTTCAACGTCGCGCCGATGTGGCATCCGCTGCGCATGGCCGAGGACTACGCCACCGCCGACATCCTGACCAAGGGCCGCACCGTGTTCGGCGTGGCGCGCGGCTACCACACACGCGAGGTCGAGACGTTCGGCGCGCCGATGATGGACAACGAGGCCAACCGCGTGCTGTTCGAGGAGCAGGTCGAGATCATCTTCAAGGCCTTCAAGAACGAGCGCTTCAGCCATAAGGGCCGACACTACACGCTGCCGCCGGAGGTGCCCTATCGCGGCTACACGGTGAAAGATCTGACGCTGGTGCCGCGGCCCGTGCATTCGATCGAGACGTGGCAGCCGATCGTGTCGGCCAAGCCCGAAGCCATGGACTTCATGATCCGCCACGACATCAAGGGCATGGTCGGCGGCGGCGCGGCGACGATGGCCGAGGGTCCGATCAAGGCGTTCCAGGACGCGGCCCAGCGCGCCGGAAAGAGCTGGAAGCTCGGCGAGAACCTCGGCATCGGCATCTTCTTCTTTCTCGACGACAGCCGCGAGAAGGCCGTCGAGCGGCTGCGCCCGTACTACGAGGAGCACGTCAAGATGTTCGCGCCGCTCGGCTTCGTGCCGGGTCTCAACGCGGCGCAGATCGATGCGGTCGCGCAGCGGGGCGGCTGGGACGCAGCCGGTGTGCCGACGCTCGAGCATTTCATGAAGCTCGGCTCGTGGTTCGCCGGAACGGCCGACGATCTCGTCGAGCACCTTAAAAAGATGGAGGCACGGTTCCCGGGCCTCGAGACGATCAACCTGTCGACAGCACTGACCACGACGGAGGCGGTGATGATCGAGCAGTTCGACAGAGTGGCAAAGGGTGTCATGCCGGCGTTCCGGTGAGCCGTTCGATGGAGGACGCCATGTCACGAGAGACGCAACGGACGCGCGGCCGAAACCTGCGCGCCGAGATGGGCCAAGCGGGCGCGACCGAGTTGGTGCCCGGGCTCGACGATCTTCTGGCCGAGGTGGTCTACGCGGGCATCTGGGATCGTCCGGGGCTGGCGAAGGCCGACCGTGCGATCTGCACGCTCGCAGCGCTCTCGGTGCTGCAACGGCTGGTGCCGCTGAAGACGATGACGGCGACGGCGCTCGACCTCGGCCTCGCCCCGCGCAACATCCTCGAGGTGTTCGTGCAGGTCGGGCTCTACGCCGGCTTCGTTACGACGGAGACGTCGGCGGCAGTCGCGCACGAGGTGTTCGCGGCGCGTGGCCTGACGGTACCGCCCGAGCCGCCGCGGAGCGACAGCCTCGAGGAGCTCGACCGCATCGGGCGCGAGGTGATGGCGAAGCTTCACGGCGAGCGGGGAACGCAGGGGTATGCGGCGCCCGGGAACGCCATTACCGGCGAGCTTTACCCCTCCGCGATCCGCTACGGGTACGGGGAGCTATGGTCGCGGCCGTGCCTCGATCACCGGCAGCGCATGCTGTGTGCCATCGCCGGCTTCTGCGCCATGGGCCTGGAGAGCCAGCTCCGCAAGTTCGGCCAGAGCGCGCTCAACGTCGGCCTGTCGCGCCAGGAGATCGTCGAGGCCGTCATCCAGACAGGCCCTTATGGCGGCTTTCCCCGTGCCCTGAACGGCCTCGCCATTCTGAGCGAAGTGCTGTGAGGCCTTGGCACGGCGACTGAAACTTCGGCATTGTGCCCTGAAATCAACTCTCTCCATCCGCGCCTCCCACGCGCCAAAGTGTCGTCTAACGCGTCTGCCCGCTTCCGTGCTCCCAAGGACATCCATGACCACGCCCATCGATCCGATCGACTTCGAGCTGTTCAAGAACGCGATCTTCTCGATCGCCGACGAGATGGCGCTGACCGTGTTCCGCACGACCTACTCGGCCGTGCTGAAGGACAACATGGACTACTCGACCGGGTTCGCGGACGGCGAAGGCCGGCTCGCGGCGCAGGGACTGACACTGCCCGGCCATCTCGGCTCGATGCCGACGGCGCTCGAAGTCGATCATGCGCCACTACGGGGACGACATGGCGCCCCGGCGACGTCTTCATCATGAACGATCCGTTCGACGGCGGCATGCACCTGCCCGACATCTTCATCTTCAAGCCGCTCTACCATGAGGGCGAGCGGCTCGCGTTCGCCTGCACGGTCTGCCATCACACCGACGTCGGCGGCCGCGTCGCGGGCTCGAACGCCTCGGATTCGACCGAGATCTACGCCGAGGGCCTGCGCATCGCGCCGATGAAGCTCTACGACGCCGGGCGTGCTCAACAAGACCATCATGACGTTCATCGAAAAGAACGTGCGCGTGCCGGTGATGGTGGTCGGAGACCTGCGCGCGCAGCTTGCCGCCTGCCACATCGCCGAGCAGCAGTTCGCCGAGCTCGTCGCCAAGTGGGGCCCGGCGATGACCAAGCGGCTGATGAACGAGACGATCGACTATTCCGAGCGGCTGACGCGCGCCGCGCTGAAAGAGCTGCCCGACGGCGAGTGGAGCTTCGAGGACTGGATCGACGACGACGGCATCGATGTCGGCAAGCCGATCCGGCTGTTCGTGACGCTTCGGCAAGACCGGCGACCACATGGTGGTCGACTGGACCGGGACAAGCCCGCAGGTGCGCGGCGCCATCAACAACACGCTCTCCTATACCAAGTCGGCGTCCTACACCGGCGTCCGCTCGGTGCTGCCGCAGGGCATCCCGAACAACGAGGGCGTGTTCCGTGCGATCGAGGTCATCTGCCCGCCGGGCACGGTCGGCAATGGCGTGCTGCCGGCGGCGTGCGCGGCGCGCGGCCTCACCGGCTTCCGCATGGTCGACTGCATGTATCGGCGCGCTCGCCATGATGCTGCCCGACAAGGTGAAGGCGGCCGGCGACGGCGGCAACACCGGCATCTCGATCGGCGGCTACACGAAGGAGCGCAAGCCCTTCGTCTACGTCGAGTTCACCTGCGGCGCGTGGGGGGCGAGGCCCTGGGCGGACGGCCTCAACGGCAACAGCCACATGTTCGCCAACCAGTCGTGTCCCTCGGTCGAGGTGATCGAGGCCGAGCAGCCGGTCTCGGTGCTGGCCTACGAGTTCGTCGCCGACAAGTGCGGCGCCGGCAAGTATCCGCGGCGGCGTGCCGTTCCGGCGGGACTACCGGTTCAACGAGGACGCGGGCCAGCTTTCCGTGCGCTCCGACAGGAAGACGCACCGGCCGTTCGGGCTCTACGGCGGCAGCCCTGGCGAGCCATCGCAGAACCACCTCAACCCGTTCGCCGAGAACTCGCCGCTCCCCTCCAAGGTGACGATGGACATCACCAAGGGCGACGTGTTTCAGCACACGCATCCGGGCGGCGGCGGCTGGGGCGATCCGCTCGAGCGCGATCCGGCGGCGGTGCTACGCGACGTCAGGAACGAGTACATCTCGGCTGCGCGAGCAGAGGCAGGACTATGGCGTTGTGATCGACACGGCGACTTGGGCCGTCGACGAAGCGGCAACAAGCGCGCGCCAGGCCGCGATCCGAGCCAAGCGTGGCTGGAAAGACAAGCAGGTGCCGAAGGTGCAGTGGACGGACCCTATCCCGCGCGAGCTGGCGGCGACGGCGAAGGCGGCGGAGTAGCATGCAGATGAGCCCCTCACCCGTCACCTACCGCGTCGGCGTCGATATCGGCGGCACGTTCACCGACATCGTTCTGCTCGGCTCCGACGGCACGATCCACACCAAGAAGATCTCGTCGAGCGTCGGCGACTACGCGCGGCCATCGTCGAGGGTCTCGCCGAGGTGTTCGCCGAGAGCGGCCTCGCCGGTGGCGACATCGAGGAGATCCGCCACGGCACGACGGTTGCCTCCAACGCCATCCTGGAGATGAAGGGCGCCAAGGTCGGCCTCATCACGACCAAAGGCTTCCGCGACGTCCTGGAGATCCGCACGCTCCGCATGCCGCGCCTCTACGACATCGCCTGGGAGAAGCCACCACCACTGGTCGATCGCTATCTGCGCCGGGTGGTGGACGAGCGGATCGATGGACGCGGCCATGTGGAGCGGCCGCTCGATTCGAAGGAGGCCGAGCGCGAGGTCGATGTCCTCCTGGAGGAGGGCGTAGAGGCGATCGCGGTGTGCCTGCTCAACTCGTTCGCCAACCCCGCGCACGAGCTGGCGATCAAGGCGATCATCGAGCGGAAGGCGCCGGGGCTGCCGTACTCCATTTCCTATGAGGTGCTGCCCGAGATCAAAGAGTACGAGCGCACCTCGACGACGGTGATCAACGCCTACGTGATGCCGATCGTCGCGACCTATCTGCGTGCCTTGCGCAAGGGTCTCGATGCGGCGGGCATTCCGGCGCCGCTGCTGCTCATGCAGTCGAACGGCGGCCTGACGACCGATCGTGCGGCGGCCGCGAAGCCGATGAATATCATCGAGTCCGGCCCCGCCGGCGGTGTGGTCGGCGCGGGCAAGGTTGCAGAGGCAAAAGGCCTCGAGAAGATCATCACGTTCGACATGGGCGGCACCACGGCCAAGGCCTCGATGGTCGAAGGCGGCGACATCATGCGCGCGCAGGAGCAGTCGGTCGGGGCCGGCATCATGGCCGGCTCGCGGCTGCTGACGGGCGCGGGCTACGTGCTGCAAGGTGCCGGCGATCGACCTTGCCGAGATCGGCGCGGGCGGCGGCAGCCACGTCTGGATCGACAAGGGCGGCGCGCTCCAGATCGGCCCAGAAAGCGCGGGTGCACGGCCGGGCCCGGTCTGCTACGGGCTCGGCGGCACGGTGCCGACGGTGACGGATGCCAACGTCGTGCTCGGCTACATCAATCCGCGACATCTGGTCGGCGGCGCGCTGAAGATCGATGCGGAGCGGGCACGTGCCGCTCTGGAGGAGCAGATCGCAAGGCCGCTCGGGCTTTCTGTCGAGCAGGCCGCGCTCGGTGCGCACCGGATCGCGGCCTCGAACATGATCCGGGCGATCCGAGCCGTGTCGACCGAGCGAGGACGCGACCCGCGCGAGTTCGCGTTGTTCGCCTTCGGCGGCAACGGACCTTTGTTTGCGGCGGGCCTCGCGGAGGCTCTCGGCATGAAGCGCATCGTCGTGCCGCCGTCGGCCGGGCTCTTCTCGTCGTTCGGGCTGCTCTACGCCGATGTGGAGCACCACTTCTCGCGCACGTTCCGGCGACAGTTGCGCGGCTCGGATCTCGGCGAGATCGACCGCGCGTGGCGCACGCTCGAGACAGAGGCGCGCGAGCAGCTGGCAGCCGAGGACTACACGGGCGACAAGGCGAGCGTCACTCGCTCGGCGGCGATGCACTATGTCGGCCAGAGCTTCGAGCTGGTCGTGCCGGTGCCTGATGGCCCCGTCGACGAAGGCTTGGCGCGGCGGCTGGAGGAGGCATTCGGCGAGGAGCACGAGCGCGTCTACGGCCATCGGGCGGGGCCGGACGAGCCCGTGGAGCTGGTCTCGATGCAAGTGCTGGGGCGCGGGCTCCGGGAGGGCGTCGGCGTGCCCGAGCGCGTTCGGGCGAGCCGGGCGGAGCCGGAGCCTGGTGCGCCGCGGCGCGCCTGGTTCGGTGCCGAGCACGGCTGGATCGAGACGCGCGTGCTGCGCCGCTCAGACCTCGCGACGCCGGTGAACGGGCCGGCCATCGTCGAGGAATACGACGCGACATGCGTGCTGCCGCCGGGAACGCGCGCCCATCTCGACGCCGGCGGCAACATCGTGATCGAGCTTTAGGAGCGAAGGGTGGCCGCGATCTCAGGCGTGCTGCTCGAGATCGCGCGACCGATAACGGCGGCCAGCCCGCCCTGCCAGATGACGAAGAGGGCGAGCAGGCTGTCGAGGCTGAGCACGAGGCCGGCAACGGCCCCGACCAGAAGGCTGAGGCCCGCGACGCGCCCGGACCGCAAGACTGGCGCGGCGACCGCGGCGGCCAGCCATGTGCCGATGCCGCCGACGGCGCCCGCGACGAGGCCGGGCAGAAGCATGCGACCGTCGAAGGCGCTCAATCCAGGCACCGACAGGGCTGCGCCGAGGTCTGCGTTCTCGTGCACGGCCAGGGCCGCCTGGACGGCGAGTTGCCACGCGATCTGAACACAAAGGAAACAGGCAGCGAGACGCGGGGGCGATGCCACGACCACACTTCGGATCGCGAGGCAGAGCGCCGTGCCGAACGCGATCCCGGGCCAGACCGGAATCAGATCGACACCCATGGGAAGCTTCACGGTCGCCCCGCCCGGCAGCTCGCTGCTCACCGCCGAGACAATCGCGGAGAGGAGCGCCAGGCCGATAAAGACGTAGAGGCTATGGTCGCGGCCGGTTTCCCGAGGTGCACCGATCTGCATGAAGCTTACCCGTCCTTGCCAAGGGTGTTGGCCGGAGGGGACGTTATGAACGACGATCAGGTGCCAAATTCGGGCGACAGCGCGGCAATCCTGGAACCGAAAAGCCGCGACGCCTAATCCGCTCGCGCGCGCCGCACCGCGAACAGATGCCAGATGGCGAGGGCCAGAACCGCGAGTGCGCCGGCCTGATGGGCGACGCCGAGCGAAAGCGGCACCCAGGCGAGCAAGGTCCAGATGCCGAGGGCCATCTGGGCGGCGAGAGCCACGCCGAGCCACAGTCCCGATGCGCGAACACGCTCGTCGTCGGCCGTGCGCCAGACCGTTACCGCCTGCCAGAAGCCTAACGCCACGACGACATAGGCGAGCATGCGGTGGTTGAACTGCACGGTCGTGATGTTGTCGATGATGTTGATCCACCAGGGCGACAGGGTCGCAAGGCCATTGGGGACGAGCTTTCCGTCCATCAACGGCCACGTGTTGTAGGTGAGACCCGCCTTGTGGCCGGCAACGAGCGCACCGGACAGGATCTGCAGATAGACGAGCGCGACCAGAGCGGCCGCACCGATCGACTGGCAGCGCGTGACGGTTGCGAGATGCAGGGCGCCCCGGCGCCGGACGGCCACTTCCAGCGCCGTCCACATCAGGAGCGCAAAGATGAGCACCGCACAGCCGAGGTGCAGAAGCAGCTTGACCGGGTGCACCGACACCCGGTCGACGAGACCCGACTGAACCATGATCCAGCCGATGGCGCCTTGTAGGCCGCCGAGCAGGAACAGAACGACCAGCCGGGGCGTGAGACGGCGCGGGATGCGGCCGGCCGCGAGGAAAACCAGGAACGGCACCAGAAACACGACGCCGAGCGAGCGCGCGATCAGGCGGTGGCCCCACTCCCAGAAGAAGATCGTCTTGAAGGCGCCGAGGCTCATGCCGCGATTGAGCTCGGTGTACTGTGGAATCGCCTTGTACTTGGCGAACGCCGCCTGCCAGTCGGCCTCGCTCAAGGGCGGAATGACACCCATGATGGGCTGCCACTCGGTGATGGAGAGGCCCGAGCCAGTCAGACGCGTCGCCGCGCCGATGACGGCGGTGAGGGCGACCATTGCAGCCACGACCGCCAGCCAGAGGGCGACGGCATTGTCCCCTTCGCTCGCAACCACGCTCGCGTCCGCACGCCCACTCGCAACAATCGCCACGCTGCAGGTCCTTTTCCGTTGCCTGGACGAGACCTAGTGAGTGCTCGCGGACGGCGCAATGCGCTCAGCTGGCGCGGGTGCCGCTGCCGGAGGCCTTGCGGTCATCTTTGTGCCGCATTAAATGAGTATCGTTCACCAATCGAGGGCGCATGTTCCCCTCGCATCTTCTGGGAGTTGGCACGATGACAGGTCTGTCTCGCCGCCCCGCCGGGGCATCTGACTGAGTGAGCCCGCGTTAGCGGCATCACCGGGTCTCACGCGCGCCTTTGCCTGGGGTTTCGACCTCGAGGCGGCGCGGAGCGTGAATGCTCTTCTGAAAGCATCTTTATGGGCAATTCTTCCGACGTGGCCGGCCGCGCGCCAACTCACGTCTTTACCTCGGCCAAATCCTGGCTCGAGGACTCCGCCACACGCCAACTGGAGCATGTCGCGGCGCTACCCGGCGTTACGGCCGTGGCCGGTATGCCGGACCTTCATCCGGGCAAGTACGGGCCGGTCGGATGCGCGATACGGGCGGATGTCGTCTATCCGCAGCTCGTCGGCTCGGATATCGGCTGCGGCATGGGGCTATTCGGGCTCGACGTCGCCGTGCGCAAGCTCAGGCTGGACAGGCTGGCCGACCGGATGGCCGAGCTGGACCAGCCTTGGGACGGCGACGCGCAAGGTGCGCGGGCCGCAACCGGGCTCTCGGTCGCCGACTTCGATCGTGCGCTCGGCAGCATCGGCGGCGGCAACCACTTCTGTGAGGTGCAGGCGATCGAGGAAATCGTCGATGCGGAGGCGGCAGCCGGCGCCGGCCTGGATCGCGACCGGGCCGTCGTGCTGGTGCACTCGGGCTCACGAGGGCTCGGCCGCGCCATCCTCGAGCCCTATCTGGCGGGTGGGATGGTCGCCCTCGATCCTATGGGCGAGGAGGGAAAGGCCTACCTCGCCCGGCACGACGAGGCCGTGGCGTGGGCGAAGCTCAACCGGCACATCATCGCCGAGCGGGCGGCGCAGGCGGCAGGCGCTGCGCTGAGGCCGATCTGCGATCTCGCCCACAACATGGTCGAGATCACGGACCACGGGGCGCTGCACCGAAAGGGCGCGGCGGCCGCTGACAGGGGATTGGTGCCGGTGCCGGGCTCACGGGGCACGCTTTCGCACCTGGTCGAGCCGATCTGGCCGCTTCGGCCCGAGGCGCTGGCGTCTGTCGCTCACGGCGCGGGGCGCAAGCACGATCGCGCCTCGATGCATGGGCGTGTCCGCGCAAAGCGCTCCGATGTCGCCCGGCTCGAGCGCAATCCTTGGGGCGGCATCGTCATCTGCGGCGACCGGGACCTGCTCGTCGAGGAAGCGCCCGACGCCTACAAGGCGATCGAGCGCGTGATCGGGGATCTCGTCGATCTGGGGCTCGCGCGTGTGGTGGCGACGTTCCGGCCGCTCGTCACCTTCAAGAAGGCGGCGGCCTCGGCACCACGTGATGCGACGCGGCGCGATCGGCACGGTCGGCGCGAACGAGGGGAGAAGCGGCGATGATCAGGTTGCTTCTGACCAGCGGACGGGGTCCGGCGGAATGCCGGATCGCGCTCCGTCACGTTCGGCGTGCCATCGCCGACGATGCCGAGCGGCTTGGAATCGACGTCGATTGCGTCGACGGTGCCACTCCGGACGGGCACGGACCGGCCTCGGCGGTGCTCGTTCTGCATGGGGCCGGAGCCGAGCATCTGGCGCGGACCTGGGCCGGCACCATCCAATGGGTGTCGCCCAGCCCCGTCAGGCTGCATCACAAGCGCAAGAACTGGTTCGTCGGAGTCCTGGATCTCGGGCCGCCGCCCGAGGTCGCTCAAGGGATCTCTCCGGGCGAGGTCCGCATCGAGACGCTGAGAGCCGGCGGCCCCGGCGGGCAGCACCAGAACAAGACCGAAAGTGCCGTCCGGGCGGTCCATCTGCCGACCGGTCTCGCCGTGGTCGTACGGGAGGAGCGCTCTCAGGCGCGGAACAAGGCACTGGCTCTGGAGCGTCTCGCCGCGCTGGTTCGTCTCGGGGCCGAAATCGAGGCGATGAGCGATCGGCAACGCTCGCAGGCGGCACACGACCGTCTGGAGCGTGGCCATCCGGTCCGCCGGTTCCGTGGTCCCGACTTCCAGCCGGCGTGAGCTTGTGACGATCGCGCGGGGCTGTGACGAGGCCCCGCGCGAAACCGCTTGGAGGCGCTGCGATCCCTGATTAGGAGTGGGAGGCGCCGGCCCCATGCGCCCGCCGCGACCCACGCCATCCGACGGGGCCCGCCTCCGTGACCCAGACGAGAGCCCCAATCATGCCGCAGACGCCGCAACGCCCGACCACGCGAGCGCTCCTCGGGACGATGGCGCTGTTGGTATTCCTGCTGGCCTATGTGCTGGCGGCGTCGGCGCTCGCACTGCTCGTGCTGCCGACGGCTGGCCGGATCGTGGAATTCGTCTACTACGCGATCGCGGGCCTCGCCTGGGTGCCTGTCGCAGGCCTGATCATCAGGTGGATGTATCTGCGCTGAGCGACCAGGGTCGCCGGGCGGCCGCGCGGGCGGCCATGGGAGACGGCCGGAGCCGCTGGGCCATGTTCCAGAAGGCGAACGGCGCGCCCGACAGCATCACCTTGACGTAGCGAGTGCTCTGGAAGTCGCCATTGAGCGACAATCGCGGCAGCCCCGTCGTGGAGAGGGCATGGCGCTCGTGAATGAGGCCCTTCCGCGTGGTGACGGCGGTATCGAGCCCCAGCTCGCGGGCAAGCTCGAACTCGCGCTCGCCCGCGCTGGTCTCGTCGCCGTACGGGAAGCTGAAATGGCGAATGGGGCGTGCAAGCTCGCGCTCGAGGCGCCGCACGCTCTCCTCCATCTCGAGGCGCGCCTCGCTCAGGGTCAGTTTGGCCAAGGCCAGGTGGCGGCGGGTGTGAGCACCGATCGTGACGAGCGGATCGCGCGCCAGATCGCGCAACTCGTCCCAGCCCATGATGAGGTCGCGACACAGATTGTGCGTATCGACGCCATACTGCTCGCACAACTCGGTCACGAAACGCCGCGCTTCAACTTCCGGAATGGACCGCAACCACCAGTAAATGCGGGCGAACGCTTCATCCTTCTGATCAGGCGTGCGGGTCTCGAGATGCTCGGCGACGCCGTCGATCCGAGCCGAGAGCGCATCGATGGCGGCAATCAGCATCTCGAGCTTGATCCACCAGAGATCGCCCTTGCCGTCGGGAAAATCAGTCGGAACGTAGATGGCGAACGGCAGCCCATGCTTGCGAAAAATCGGGTAGGCATAGTTCCGGTTGTCGCGATAGCCGTCGTCGAATGTGAAGCAGGCGAACGGGCGGTCGAAATCACCCTCCCGCAGGCGGGCGTGCACGTCATCGAGGGAAAGCACGTCGAAGCCACGCGACTTGACCAGCGAAATGGTGGCCTCGAGGAACTCCGGCGTGATCTCCAGGATCCGGTTTGGACCGAAAGCGGCGTCGCGGGCCGGCCGAACGCTGTGCAGCATGAAGATTACGCCAACGCCGCCTGTGAGTGGCGCCAGAAGGCGATCCGCTCCGGTGACGTGAAGTGCGGTCAATGCGCCCTTGAAGAGGCCAGTCGTTCTGCGGCTCATCGCAACTCCCGGCTCGCGGTCGTGTCTCGTGCTCTGGCAATCGACAGCGTGGATGCAAACACCATGCGAATCTGACACCCGCGCCGACAAGGCTGCTGGCGATGGTTAACATGTGGTCGTTGGAGCGACCAGCCGCTCCGCTCCCCTGGTGGCCATAGTGTCGCAAAAGAGCTAGGCTGCCGATGGAACAACACGCTGTTCAGATCGTTGTGGGCGATAGAAAGGCAGCGTGCGGCGCGCAAAACGGCGTCGGCGATCACTCTTAACCAAGGCGTTTCCCACGCAATTACAACGCGTTCTGAGATTTTCTGGTAGATTACCGGGCAGGCGCCCCGGGACTGCGAGGCAGAACGTTTGCTTACGTTTTCGGCGCAACTCAGTTTCCACAACCGCCGCTTGCTGCCTGCTTTCATGTCAACTATATGACCGGCTTTCCTATTCGATGCGAGAGGACCGAAACTTGAGTATTCAACCGGGCGAGCGCACCTTCGCCTTCATCGACGGCCCAAATCTGCACGCGACTGTGCGCGCCCTTGGTTTCGAGATCGACTACCGCAAGCTTCTCGAGCATCTGCGTGCGCAGGGCCGGCTCATTCGCGTGCTCTACTATACGGCGATCGTAGAGGACCAGGAGTTCTCGACTTTCCGTCCACTGGCGGACTGGCTCGACTACAACGGCTACACGATGGTGACCAAGCCGGCGCGCGGCTACACCAACTCCTCCGGCCGCCGGCGGTTCCGGACCAGCATGGACGTCGAGCTCGCTGTCGATGCCATGCGGCTCGCGGACAAGGCCGACCACATCATTCTGTTCTCCGGTGAGCAGAGCTTTGCGAGTCTCGTCTCGGCGCTGCAGCAGCTCGGTAAGCGCGTAACCGTGATCTCAACGATCGAGACGCAGCCAGCGATGGTTGCGGACGAGCTTCGGCGGCAGGCTGATCACTTCTTAGACATCGACTCACTCCAGGCGCAGATCGCACGGCAGGGTCGGACGCCTCGTCCGGCAGGCTTTGAGCGCGAGGATCGCTTCCGCCGGTCCCATGGCGAGGACGACCGTGTCCATGCAGAACGCGAGAGCGATGCCATGGAGACCGACACGACCGCGCAACGCGATGGTCTCTCGCACGAGGACGCGGAGGTGGAAACGCACTCGGACGCGGGCCAGACGGTGGCCGAGGCGACTACGAGTGACGAGGCCGCCAGCGCTTCGGAGAGTGCACCGCCGGTCAGGACGACGGTGCGCCGCCGGCGGACGCAGGCCTGAACGGGACCACTGCCTGAGCAAAGTCTCCCAGCCTTCAATGAAAAAGGGGTCGCCTCGCCGCGGCCCCTTATTTCATTGCTCCGTGGTCTCCGGCAGGCCGCGGCGTGCCGATCAACCAATCGAGCTCGCAGGCTGGGCCGCCACAGACGGACGGCCGGTGCGTCGTGCGCCTCGTCGCGGCGCTGATGCGACATGCGTCGGTGGGGCCAGATGGATCACGTCGATATCGGTGACGTCGAAGCCAAGAAAGCGAATGGCATGCGGCTCGTCTCGCACGTGATCGGGCTGACGGCCGGCCAAAACGAGGATGCCGGCATCGACCCGCCCTTCAATGGTCGCGAACAGATCGCGGACCGCAGCGTACTGGCCGGTGATTACGACATCCGCGTAAGCCTCGTCCAAGGCGTCGAGGAGCAGATTTAGGCGGTTTGCGTCGAGCTGGGATGCCTCGACATCGCTTGCAGCACCGCATGGCACGAGGTGGACATTGGCTTGCGGGAGCGTGCGGATGACGTCGTCAAACGCGGCGGTGCCCCCGAGCAGGTCGGTGAAGCCGGGCTTCGCGTCGACCCCGAGGCCCGCCGAGATACCCTGCCCGTCCAGGCTCCAATCGACCAGAACGACCTGGCGCCCCAAGGCCGACAGTCCAGTTGCAAGCTCGACGGCTTGATCGCGGGCGTCGACACCATCGCGCTCACCCACCACGAGTGTCCGATAACCGCCCTGCCCACCCGAGTTCCCGATCAACCGATCGACGATCGCCGAGACAGAAACCAGCTGCAGCGCGTTAGCACCAGCCACCGGCGCAGGGCCGTGGCGTTGCATGCCGTCACCGGATGTGGCGGCGGCCGGGTTGCCCCGTGGCTGAGCCGTCGGCGCCCGGACGGTCGGGCGCAGCGATGGCGGATCAACGACCTGCGCCGGGCCGGCATACCTCTGCCCGGCTGGCGAGCGCCTTACCGGCTGCCTCGAGCCGCCGGCCAGGAGCTCGCGAAACAGCACGCCAACAAGGCCAAGAACGAAAGTGGCTGCGGCGGCAAGTGCTGCAATCTGGCCCCGGTTCGGCCAAGACGGGCGGCTCGAGGGCAACGCCGTGGCAATGACCTTGACCTCGACGGGAAGGGATTTCGTGCTGCCGCGCGACCGCCCGGCCTCGTAACGCTCACGCAACGCTTCGAGCTCGCGCCGCTTCGCCTTTGCCTCGTCCTCGAGCTGGGCCAAGCGTACGCGGTCACCGGCCTTGCTGCCGAGGCCAGACTTGGCCTCCTCGAGGGTGCGCCGCTGCAGTTGCTCGCGCAGGGCGAGGGCCTTCACCTCACGCTCGAGCCCTTCGACGATGGTTGCCGCCTCCCGCTGCACCTGACGGCGAATGTCGGTGACATTCGCATTGAGCTGCTTCATACGCGGGTGAGCCGGCAGAAGCTGGGTCGCGGCCTCGGCCAGGTCGCGCTCGGCGCGAACGCGTTGGGCGATCAGCCCTTGGATGACGGGTGATTTCTGGACGTCGGGGATCGCGTCGGGAACGCCGCGGCCGACGAGCTCGCGCGCTGCCTGAGCGCGGGATTCCGCCTCGCTGCGTTGAGCGCGCACCCGGGTCAGCTCGCTCGCGAGGTCGACCATCTGCTGCTCGGCGAGACCCGAGGATTGGCTGTTGCCGCCGCGGAACAGGTTGGCCGTCGAACGGAAGCGCTCGACCTCGGCCTCGGCGGCCGACAATTCGCGCGTGCGCTTCTCGATCTCGGGGACGAGCCACGCGGTGGCATCCGTGGTCTCGGTGACGCCGCGCTGGCGTAGCCATTCCTGATAGAGCTCGATCAGCCGGTTTGCGCCACGGGCGGCGAGCTCCCCATCGCGTGCGGTAAAGCCCAGGTTGATCACCCGGGTGTCCTTGACCTGGTAGACCTGCAGTGCCCGATAGTAGGCGGCGAGCACCCGCTCCTCCTCGCTTTCGCCGGGGCGCGGGCCGGCTAGGCCGACCATCCGCATCAGGCGACCGAACAGGCTGTTGCCATCGAGGGCGCTGTTGAACTCTGGCCGGGTATTGAGCTTCAGCTCGCTGGCGAGGCGCTTGGCGAGATCCGGCGACCGGAGCTCCTGGACGCGGCTTGCGATCGCCTCACGGTCGACGCTCAATGCTGCGGACTCCACCGACGACCCGCCCCGCCCGCTGTCGGCTTGCGACGGAGTGCCGATCCGTATCTGTGCCTCGGAAGAGTATCGCGACGGAACGAGGAGGAGTGCGCCATAGGTCAACATGCCCACAGCTGCGGCGGCCATAGCGAGCGCACCCATTCGACGGCGCAGGACGGACGGCAGCGTCGAGATGTCGATGTCGTGCTGGGGCTCTACGGGACGTGCGCGCATTTGCTGTTCCGGTCAACTGGGCGCGCGCGGGAGACTGACGCGAGCCTTTTTGCTTGTGCCGGATTTGAACAGGCGGCCGTAACGATTCCCTTAAGCGGGGCCTGCGTTTGGCCACTTCAGCACACGTACTCAAGGTTTTTTAACTCCTACGGCGTAGCTCTAGGTCAAATCCTGCGTGTTCGAGGACCGAGCTATGCCGTTGCGTGCCCTGCTTGCCGCTTTCGCTCTCGCGAGCCTGCTTTCGGGTTGCGCCCACATCGGTGAATGGGCGACGGAAGCGAGCTACTCCGAGGACCACCAAGACGGCTGGGCCGCGATCGCGACGCCCGCCGACGATGGCTCGGGACTTGCGCTTCATGCCGTGAGCGAGCCGACCATAATCCCGGTGAGTCTCGGCGGACCGCGCGCCGTCGCCGAGACGGATGGTCCGTACCTTCTCGATACCGGCGACCGGCTGCGCGTTTTCGTCTACGGCCAGCCCAACCTGTCGCGTCTCTACGGTGTCGACCACGGCGGCGCCATCAGCATACCGTTGATCGGCCGCGTTCCGGCCCGTGGTCTCACTACGTACCAGCTCGAGGCCCGCATCAAGGCGCGTCTCGGGGCGAAGTACGTCAAAGACCCCGAGGTAACGGTCGACGTGGCGCAGAACCGGCCGTTCTTCATTCTGGGTGAGGTACGCTCGGCAGGCCAGTACCCTTACGTCAATGGAATGACGGTCCGATCGGCGGTGGCGATCGCCGGGGGCTATTCCGAGCGGGCCAATCAACGCAAAATTCAGATCACGCGCCGTATAAACGGGCTGGTCGAGAAGCTCGACGTGCCGGACGACTACGTCGTCCAGCCCGGCGACACGCTTCTCGTTTACGAGCGCTTCCTCTAGGGCGCTCCACCCGAGTGGGCGTCGCGTGTCACAGTTTCGTATCCTGCACTGTTTGAGAGCCCCCGTCGGGGGACTGTTTCGCCATGTGCGAGACCTCGCGCGCGAGCAGGCACGCCGTGGGCATGCCGTCGGCCTCGTGTGCGACGCATCGGCCGAGGATCCACTGACAGCGCGACTTCTCGAACAGCTCGAGCCCGACCTGGCGCTCGGCATCTCGCGCATCGTCATGCCCCGGGAGCTGGGGCTCGCCGACATCCCGGCCGTGGGCGCAACCCGCGAGATCGCCTCGGCGTTGCGGATCGACGTCTTGCATGGGCACGGAGCCAAGGGTGGCGCCTATGCCCGCCTGGCAGCAAGCCGGATGCGCCGTCGCGGTCTGCAGGTGGCCTCGTTCTATACTCCGCACGGGGGCAGCCTTCACTACGATCCGAGGACCCTTAAGGGCCGGCTGTTCATGACCGTGGAGCGCCACCTGGCAGCTGGCACCGACGGTATCCTGTTCGAAAGCGCCTACGCCTCCGCCGTCTATGCCCGGCACGTCGGTGAACCGGCTTGCCCGGTCAGGATCATCCATAACGGTATCCGGCCCGAGGAGCTCGTCCCTGTCGCGGCCGACGCCGACGCCGCAGATTTCGTCTTCGTCGGCGAGTTGCGGCGCCTGAAGGGCGTCGACCTCCTCATCGAGGCGACGGCGCGGATCGCGGCCGAGCGACCCTGCCGCGTGACGGTCGTCGGCGCGGGACCTGACGAAGCGCTGTTCCGGGCGGATGTCGCCACGCGCGGACTGACGGGCTCGATCGATTTTCCGGGTGCGATGCCGGCGCGGGACGCCTTCCGACGTGGCCGCGCCCTGGTGATGCCGTCACGTGCCGAAAGCCTGCCCTACGTCGCTCTGGAGGCTGCGGGGGCCGGATTGCCGCTGCTCGCGACCGACGTCGGCGGTGTGCGGGAGATCGTGCTCGGCACGGACACGCCGCTCATCGCCGCCAACGATGCCGGGGCGCTGACGCAGGCCATGCGCGCCCATCTCGACGCCCCGGACCTCGCCCGCGAGCGCGCCCAGCGGCTCCGGATGTCTCTCTCACGGGGTTTCTCGGTCGCTGCGATGGCCGAGAGCATCCTGGCGTTCTATGAGGACGCGGCGAGGCGGCGCGTGCCGATAGCCATCGGTGTCCCGGACCTGCGACCCCGCACGGCGGCCTGAACGACGACGGATCATCCGCCAGCGCAAAACACTCATTGCGTATCGGCGAGTCCCGCTTCGGGACGGTCAATCATGATGAACAGCTGAAAATACTTCTTTCTGGAAGATTACCGGCCCATTCGGCTTGGCACGCGATGTGCTCCTGTCACGGCAACAGGTTCACGCATCGAAACCAGGCCAAGCCGCAATGCTCTACGTCCCGAGCCAGTCCACCGACGCCGCATCCTTCGAGCACGCTCTCGTTGCGGCCCGCGCCAGCCGCCCGGCTCGCACTGTGCGGATGGGCAGGGTGTCGCCCCTTCTCGTCGCCGGTGTCGCCGGGGCGGTCGAGCTGATCGCGCTCGTTGCGACCGGCTTCTGCCTCGCCGCATTCTGGGTTGGGCCGTCGGAAGCCCTCGCCGATCACTACGCGATGGCGATTCTGGCCGGCGCGTTCGTCGGCGTGCTCGCGAGTGAGCGGCTCGGCCTCTACAGCGTCGCCAGCCTGCGCTCGCCTTTGCGCAACCTGTGGCGGGTCGCGATGGCCTGGCTTTCGGCCGTTGGGCTTCTCCTCGGCGCGCTTTTCCTCCTGAAGGTCGGCACCGAGTTCTCTCGGGTCTGGCTGCTGCTGTGGCTCGGCGGCGGACTTGCTGCGACGCTGACGGTGCGGGTGGCAGCCCGTGCCGCCGTACGGAAGCTCGGCGATGCGGGACGCCTCAACCGTCGGGCGGTGGTGTTCGGTGCAGGCGAGGCCGGCGCAGACCTCGTCGCGCGTCTCGAGGCAGACCAGAACAGCGATGTGCGCATCGCCGGCATCTTCGACGATCGTGGCACGGACCGGGCACCCGACAGCCTCGCCGGCTATCCGATGCTCGGCAACGTCGACCAGCTCGTCGCGTTCTGCCGCACCAACGAGATCGACCTGCTCATCCTGTCGCTGCCGGTGACGGCCGAGCGGCGCCTGCTCGAGATCCTGAAGAAGCTGTGGGTGCTGCCGGTCGATATCCGCCTTGCGGCTCACGCAAGTGCACTCCGGTTCGGCCCCCGTGCCTACAGTCATGTCGGCTCCGTGCCGCTGCTCGATATTCTCGATCGTCCGCTCAACGAGTGGGACCAGCTCGTGAAGTCGATGTTCGACCGTGCAGTGGCAGCGCTGGCGATCGTCGCTCTTGCCCCGGTGATGGCGCTGGTGGCGCTTGCGGTGCGCCTCGACAGCAAGGGCCCGGCGCTCTTCCGCCAGAAGCGGCTGGGCTTCAACAACGAGCTGGTCGAGGTCTGGAAATTCCGCTCGATGTACGTCGAGCAGTCCGACGCGACGGCCAACCGGCTCGTCACCAAGGGCGATCCGCGCGTCACCCGCGTCGGACGCATTATCCGGAAGACGTCGCTCGATGAGTTGCCGCAGCTCTTCAACGTACTCACGGGCACCCTGTCGCTGGTCGGCCCGCGCCCGCACGCGCTGCATGCCAAGGCGGCTGATCGCCTCTATCATCAGGTCGCCGACGGCTATTTCGCCCGTCACAAGGTAAAACCCGGCATCACGGGGCTGGCTCAGATCCGCGGCTGGCGCGGAGAGACCGACACGGAGGAGAAGCTCAAGGGCCGCATCGCCTCCGACCTCGAGTACATCGAGAGCTGGTCGCTCCTGCTCGACGTCTACATTCTCGCGCGGACGCCGCTGGCGCTGCTCAAATCCGACAACGCGTATTGATCAGAGCAGCCGGAGCCGGACCCATGACAACCGCCGTCCTGCGTGGGCAGAGCAGCATGGCCGTCGCTGGCCATCAGGGCCTCACGGTCAACCTCGCGAGCCTCGGTCGTCTTGGCGTCTTTCTCGCCGTCGCCGCCTCGGGGATCGTCTTCAGCGAGCCGGCTCCGGTCGATCTCCTGATGCTCGGCCTCGTGGCCCTGCTCCCACTCGCCGGCCTGCAACGCTATGCGCCCGGCATGATGCTGCAGCTGCTGTTGTGGCTCGGCTGCGGCGCCGGGGCACTCATTGCCGCGAGCGCCTCGCAGGATATCGGCAACTCGGCCCGCCACACCGGCATCTCGTTCTATCTCTACGCGGCGTTCCTGGTGCTCGCAGGCTTCGTCGCGCTGAACCCGATGCGCCATGCCCGGCTCATTCTCCAGGCCTGGGTGGTCGCGGCCCTGGTCGCGGCGACGGCCGGCCTCGTCGGCTATTTCAATCTCGCCCCCGGTGCGTTCGAGCTCTTTACCCGCTACGGCCGCGCCGCCGGGACGTTCAAGGACCCGAACGTGCTCGGGCCATTTCTTGTGCCGGCCGTTCTCTATCTGGGCCATCGCATCCTCTATCGCGAGGCGCGCTGGCCGCTGGTCGATCTCGCGGGAGTCGGCGTTCTCGTCCTGGCCCTGCTGCTCAGCTTCTCGCGCGGGGCCTGGTTCAATCTGGTGGTGGCACTCGCCCTCTACGGGGCGCTGACGATGGTCACGCTCGCGACTCCGGCTGCGCGAGCACGGCTCGTCGTCGTGTCCATGCTCGGCGGGGCAATCGCGGCCGCGGCCATCCTCGCCGCCTTGCAGGTCGATGAAGTCGCGCGACTTCTCGCCGAGCGCTCGACGCTGGTGCAAGGCTACGACGTCGGCCCGCAGGGCCGCTTCGGGGGCCAGGAAAAGGCGATCGGCCTGATCCTCGCAAATCCGCTCGGGCTCGGCGCCAAGCAGTTTGCCGCGCATCACCACCCGGAAGACGTGCACAACGTCTATCTCTCGATGTTTCTCAATGCCGGCTGGCTCGGTGGGCTTCTCTATATCGGCGCGGTGGGGATGACACTCGCGGCCGGCCTCGCGCACGTCCTGCGTGGCACCGCGACACGCCCACTGTTCCTGATCGCCTATGCGGCCTTCGCCGCGAACGTTCTCGAGGGGCCCGTCATCGACACCGATCACTGGCGCCACTTCTATGTCCTGCTGGCCGTGATCTGGGGGCTGATCGGAACGGAGCGACACGGCCGCGCGCGCTAGGACGTAGGGCTGGAAGGTCTGTTCAGCGGCGCAGCGGCGCCCGGATGGAACGCGCGTCGGCGCGGCCGGCATTCAGCGCCGCCTCTTGCAACTCGTGGCGGAACTCGTCGCGGCGCTCGTGGATCGAGGCGATCACCGGCCCCGTCGCGACACCGATGCCGACCAGCACGGCCTCGGACAACTGCAAGCTCGCCTCGATGGTTTCGGGCACGGCATCGCTGACGCCGATCGCATAGAGGTGGCGGGCATGCTCGGCGTCACGGGCGCGGGCAACGATCGTGAGTGCCGGATAGGCCGCCCGAACACGCTCGACGATCGCGTCGATCGCCTTGCGATCGTGGATCGTGAGCACGAGAGCCTTGGCCTCGGCCAGGCCGCAGCGCTCGAGATAGCCCGGCTCCACGGCATTTCCGAAATAGACGGGCCGGCCACGACGCCTTTCGTTGGATACCGTCGACGGGTCGCTGTCGGTCGCGAGAAACGGCTGTCGATGCCGCTCGAGCATCTCGGCCACCATCCGGCCGACGCGGCCATGCCCGACGACGATAGTGTGGCCCGACTCGCCGTGTGGTGGCATCGGTTGCTCGACGTGGGCCGGCTCCTCCATGGCTCTCGCGGCTTTGCGGCCGAGCTGATGGAGCCCCGGGATCAGCGCCATGCCCAGCGCCGTCACGGCGAGAGCGAACCCCGCCTCTCGCGCTTCGACGAGCTCGGCCGCCGTGGCGAGACCGATGCCGACGAAGGCGAACTCGCCGCCCGGCCCCAGCATAGGCCCGACCTCAAGGATGGCGGGTCGCGGCTGCCGGAACAGACGCATCAGAACCATGACGATGGCGGCTTTTAACCCGATCAGGAAGAGCACTGCCAAGGCGATGGCCAGCGGCTCTGCAAGCACAGCCCGGACATCGATGCGCATGCCGATCGTGAAGAAGAACACACCGAGGAGCAGCGCCTTGAATGGCTCGATGATCGCCTCGACATGCTTCCTGTACTCGGTCTCGGCGATCATCAGGCCGGCGACAAACGCGCCGAGCGCCATCGAAAGGCCAGCCAGCGCCGCCGCGACCCCGGAGCCGACCACGACGAACAAGGTCGCGGCGATGAAGAGCTCGGAGGCCCCCGACGCCGCCACGAGACGCAGGAATGGGCGCAATAAGAAGCGTCCGGCCGTCACGATCACGAGAAGGGCAAGCGATGCCTGCAGCAAAGCTGTGGTGAGACCGCCGAGCACGCTGCCATTACTCGACGCGCCGAGCACCGCAATGAGAAGAAACAGCGGAATCACGGCCAGGTCCTGCGCCAAAAGGACCGAGAAGGCCGCCCGCCCGCCTGTCGTCGCCATACGGCGGTTCTGAGAGAGAACCTCGAGCACGATCGCCGTCGACGAGAGCGCCAGGCACAATCCGAGCACCAGAGCCGCCTCGGCATTCACGCCGAGCAGGGCGAATGCGCCGAACAAGGCCGCCGAGGTGACCACAACCTGCAGCCCGCCCAGGCCGAACACCAATCGGCGCATGGTCGAAAGGCGCCCAAGCGACAATTCGAGGCCGATCAGGAAAAGCAGGAACACCACGCCGAACTCGGCGATCCCAGCCACGTTCTGGGCGTCGCGAATGGTGAGAAAGCGCAGGAGCGGCCACTCGTACTTGAGCGAGCCCAGACCGAGGGGACCGATCAGCGCGCCGGCGGCAAGATAGCCGAGCACGGGGCTGATGCCGAGATGGCGGACGAGCGGCACGACGACGCCCGCCGTCCCGAGCACGAGCAAGGGATCAATAAGCGTCTCGATGTTGACGTCTGCTGCTGCCAAAGCGCGACTCGCGTGCCTAGTTCTGTCCTAGCAGCAGGACTAGCACGCCAGCATGACCCGACAAGCCTTGGAACGCCCCCCTGCCCTCTGCGCGGTAACGCACGAGCATCGACAAAGGTTCAGACGTGTCGCGACGTCGTCAGGCGTCGAGGATGAAGCGAGTCAACTCGTCCGGTGTCGAGAGCATGGGATAGTGGCCAGTGTCGATCACGTGCCAGCGGCCGTTCAGCTTCTCGCACGAGCGACGAATGTGGGCCTCGCCAGGATTTGGCGCCTGCGAGCAATAGAGGACCGACGCCTTCCAGGGCATGTCCCAGAAGCGGGGAAGTTTCACCGGCTCGTAGAAGCAGGCACGCGGATGCAGCGTGATGCGCTCCGCCGCCCAGCTCTTGGTGGCCTCGTCGAGCCCGGCGAAGAGACGGCCGGCGGCGTCGTTGCGATCCGGCCCCATTGCTATTTCGCCCTCGATCGAGGCCGGACGCTTGACGATGTCGCGGATCTTCTCGCCGTCGAAAAGCGCAAGCGCATCAGCGAACACGACGCGAGCGACGCGCTCCGGAACGCGCTCGGCGGCGGCGGCCATCACCATCCCGCCCGATGACGTGCCGACGAGCACCACGTCCTTGAGGTCCTCGTAGTAGAGGAGGTCGGCGATCTCCTGGCCGTGGGTCTCGGTGGTGATGCCGGGACGCATGGCGCCTTTGCGCTCGCCGCAGCCGTCGAGTGTGGGGGCATAGACGGTGTGGCCCTGAGCGCGAAGGCGCGACGAGATGCGCTGCCAGATCCAACCGCCCTGGTAGGCGCCGTGAATGAGAACGAATGTGGTCATGGGAAGCTCCAGTGTGGGGGCTCAGAGGCCGCCGGTGACGTCGATGGTGAGGCCGGTGACGAAATCGGCATGAGAAGAGGCGAGGAACGCGATGACGTTGGCCTGGTCGACGGCCAGCGCCATGCGCCGCAGCGGCGTGCGCTCGATCTGCTCGGCCTTTTTCTCCGACGGCTGCTGCTCGAAGCGCGGTCCGATGCGCTCGGTCAGTGTCATGGAGGGGGCAATGGCGTTGACGTTGATGCCGTGCGGACCGAGCTCGGAGGCGAGCTTCGTCGTGAAAGCAATGACGCCGCCCTTGGCAGCGGCATAGGCCGATGAGGACGCGACGCTTTTCCCCCGCCCGGCGATGGAGGCGATATTGACGATCTTGCCGCTCTTCTGGCGCTTCATGATCGGGATGACGGCGTGCGTGAAGAGGAATGTGCCGTTCAAGTTGAAGTCGACGATGGCCTGCCAGTCGGCGAGGGTCAGCTCCTCGGTCTCGGCGTTAGGCTTGGCGATGATGGTCGAGCCGCCGACACCGTTCATCAGGATATCGATGCGGCCGAAGCGCTTGGCGACGTCGGCGACGAGGCCGTCTACCTGGCCGGCGTCCAGCGCGTTCGCGTTGTAGGGGTAGGCCTTGCCGCCCTTGCTCCCGATCTCGGCAACGGCCGCCTCGAGGCGCTCCTTGTTGGTGTCGACCAGCACCACCGTGCCGCCCTCGGCCGCGATGATGTCTGACGTCGCGCGACCGATGCCGCTCGCCGCCGCGGTGATCAGTGCGACCTTTCCCTGAAAGCGCATTTCCCGTCTCCTCCGTCGTCTGGTTCTTCTTACCTCGATTGTTCGCCGGAAAAGTCCGGGCGTCCAGCCGCGACGCACTCCGACCTGTCCGCCGTCAATTGCATTCCCTCTGGCGCTGAGGAACACTGCCGGCAAAACCCGAGAGGAAACCCATATGACAAAGGCCCCAGAACGCCCGTCCGTGACCACGGTGAGGCTGCAGAACATCGCCCAATCCTACGGCCAGTCCGCCGCATTGATGGCGGCGGTCGAGCTCGGCGTCTTCACGGCGATCGCCAAGGGTGCCGGCACGTTCGACGAGATCGCGAAGGCCGTCGGCATCCTGCCGACGAACGCAGAACGTCTGGTGGTGCTGCTGTGTGCGGCGGGGCTGGTCGAGAGAGAGGGCGGGCGTCTCAGAAATGCCGGCGACGTCGAGCGCTTCCTGGTCGAGGGCGAGCCCGGCTACATGGGACCGTGGATCACCTTCACCAAGCCGCAATGGAACGAGTGGGGCCGGCTTGCCGAGCACCTGCGCGTGCCGAAGCTGAAGACCATGGGCTCTATCGGCGACTTCACCGTGGAAAAGGCCCGGCAATACCACCAAGCCACGTACTCGATCGGCATGGGCGCGGGCCGGCGCTTCGTGCGCCAAGTGGATCTGTCGCAGAAGTCGCGGATCATGGACATCGGCGGCGGCTCCGGCGCCTACTGCATCCAGGCGGCGAAGCAGCACGCCAACATCCGCGGCGTGGTGCTCGATCTAGCGCCGGTCGTCGTGGTGACGCGCGAGTTCCTGGCCGAGAACGGCGTCGCAGACCGGATCACGGCCGAGCCCTGCAACTTCGTCACCGATCCGTTCCCGACCGACTGCGATGTCGCGATCATGGCCTCGAACCTGCCGATGTACTCACGCGCGGTGATCGCCTCCGTGATCAGGAAGACATTCGATGCGCTCTTGCACGGCGGCCAGATGCATCTGATCGGAGAGACGACCAACGACGAGCGGACGGGACCGTGGGGGCCGGCCTACTGGGACTCGGGCAGGCGATCTCGGAGTTGGAGGGGGTGGCGCATTCCGAGGCCGACGTGCTCGGCTACTTCGCGGCGGCCGGCTTCCGCGACGTGACCGTGGAGGAGTTCATTCCCGGCTCGCTCAGCCGCATCGTCGGCACGAAGGCGTGAGGCGGGCCATGTTCCACACGGCGGTTTGCGACCTGCTCGGCATTCGCGTGCCCATCCTGCAGGGTGCCATGCAGGGCGGCGGCGGCGTGGACCTCGTCGCGGCGGTGTCGAACGCGGGTGGGCTCGGCGTCCTGCCAACGTTCGGCGGCCCGGACAAGAAGCTGCGCCAGGACATCGCGGCGGTGCGCGAGAGGACGAGCCGGCCGTTCGGCGTCAACATCATGCCGATGGGGCGCGGCATCACCGAGCGGTGCGTGGCGACGTGCATTGAGCTTCGGGTGCCGGTGGTGACGACGGGCCGCGCCGATCCGGGCGAAGACGCGGTGCACAAGCTGAAAGCCGCGGGCATCAAGGTGGTGTCGGTGATCCCGACGGTCGAGCACGCCCGGCGGATGGAGGGCGAGGGCGTCGACGCCGTCGTCGCGTCGGGCACGGAGGCCGGGGGGCATGTCGGCACGATCGCGACGATGCCGCTGGTCCCGATGGTGGTCGACGCCGTGAAGGTCCCCGTGCTGGCGGCGGGCGGCATCGGCGACGCACGCGGGTTCCTGGCGGCACTCGCCCTCGGCGCGCAGGGCATCCAGATGGGCACGCGCTTCATGGCCACCGCCGAGTCCGATCTCAACGCGTGGGGGCGCCAACGCCTGCTCGAGATGCGCGAGACGGATACGCTCGTGACGCGCGCCATGACCGGGGCGACCGTCCGTTGCATCCGGACGCCCGAGATCGCGGCCTACGAGGAGGCGCTGGCGCGCCACGCGCCGGAGGCGGAGCTGACCGAGCTGATGCGCGCCGTCCGCGCCTCGCGCAACGAGGAGAAGGCCTTGCGGCGCCAGTCGGCTGCCGGCCAGGTGGCGGGCATGATCCACGACGTGCCGACGGTTGCCGAGTTGATCGAGGGCATGCTCGCCGAGGCGACGCGGCTCGCCGAGCGCATGCCGGGGATGGCGCGGGGGTGACGGCGCGGAGCGCAAACCGGAGCGCTTGTGCCGGGCTGCCGTTGCGCCCTACTCTCTCCCGGCATCAAGGACGCCGGAGAGCATGCCATGACAACGTACATTCCGAGCCCGAGAGACTGGGTCCGCGAACAGGTCGAGCTCTACGAGTCGAGCGGCGGGACCAAGGGCACGACTCTGCGCGACACGGGCCTGCCTTGCATTCTCTTCACCCACACCGGGAACAAGACCGGGGCCATCCGCAAGACGCCGCTGATGCGCGTCAAGGACGGCGACAGCTATGTTCTGGTCGGCTCCGTGGGCGGTGCACCGGAAGATCCGGTCTGGGTGCATAATCTTCGCGCAAATCCGGATATCGAGCTACGCGACCGCACCGAGGTCTGGCCGATGCGCGTGCGTGAAGTATCCGACGACGCGGAGCGCGCGCGCCTCTGGGCGCTTTCTGTCGCCGCATATCCGCCTTACGAGGACTACCAGAAGAAAACGACGCGCCGCATCCCGATGTTCGTCGCCTCGCCCGTCTGATCCGCTGCCACCCGTCCCGGAGTAAAGCCCCGTGCAGAAGCGCAAGCTCGGCAAGAGCAACCTCGAGATCGCTCCCCTCGTGTTCGGCGGCAACGTCTTCGGCTGGACCGTCGACGAGCCCGCATCCTTCAAGCTGCTCGATGCGTTCCTCGATCAGGGCTTCAACTGCGTCGACACCGCCGACGTCTATTCCAAGTGGAAGCCCGGCAACACGGGCGGCGAGAGCGAGATCATCATCGGCAACTGGTTCAAGGCGCGCGGCAACCGCTCGAAGGTGGTTCTCGCCTCGAAGTGCGGGCTCGAGATGGCGCCGGACAAGAAGGGCCTCTCGAAAGCCTACATCCTTCGCGCGGTGGAAGATTCATTGAAGCGTCTGCAGACCGACCACATCGACCTCTACCAGTCCCACCGCGACGACAACGTCACCCCGGTCGAGGAGACCATGGAGGCCCACGCGCAGCTCGTGAAGGCCGGCAAGGTGCGCGTCGTCGGCGCATCGAACTTCACGGCCGAGCGCCTCAAGGCCTCGCTCGAGGCCAGCGCCGCGGCCGGCATTCCGCGCTACGAGACGCTGCAGCCGCTTTACAGCCTCGTCGAACGCGCGGAGTTCGAGGGCCCCTTGCAGGACCTCTGCGTGAAGGAGGGGATCGGCGTCATTCCGTTCTATTCGCTGGCCTCGGGCTTCCTCACCGGCAAGTACCGCACCGAGGCCGATCTCGCCGGCAAGGCGCGCGCCGCCGGCGCCGGCAAGTATCTCAACGCGAAGGGGCTCGGCATCCTCAAAGCCCTCGACGACGCCGCGAAAACGCACAACGCCACCCAGGCCCAGGTGGCGCTTGCCTGGCTGCTCGCACAACCCGCCATCGCCGCGCCCATCGCCAGCGCGACGAGCCTCGAGCAACTGGCCGACATCCTGAAATCAACGACGTTGAAGCTGGATGCCGGCTCACTCGCGGCGCTGGACAAGGCCAGCGCTTGAGGCATTGTGAGCAATCAGTAGATGGTCTCGGCTTGGCGCTGCGGGTAGTTCGCATCATACGTCTTGCCGTCGAACTTGCCGCCGGTCAGCGCCTCCAGGATCTCGCCCGATGACGGCAGCTCCGAACGGGCGACATGCGCATCCGGGCTCCACAGGCGCGACCGCACCAGTGCCTTCGGGCACTGGAAATAGACCCGCTCCGCCGTCACCTTCAGCACCGTGCGGGGCAGCTTGCCGTTGAACGCGAAGCTCTCGTTCAGTGCCGGATCGTTGAGGATCTCGGCGGTGCCGTTGATGCGCAGCGTATTGCCGACGCCTGGAATCATGAACAGGAGCGAGCAACGCGGATCGCGCACGATGTTGCGCAGGCAGTCGACCCGGTTGTTGCCGCGCCGGTCGGGGATCATCACGGTCTTGTTGTCGACCACGCGGACGAAGCCGGCAGGATCGCCGCGCGGCGAGCAGTCGAGCCCTTCCGGCCCCACGGTGGCGATCACCACGAATGGCGCCTTGTCGATGAAGACGCGGTAGTGATCGGAGATGTAGTCGATCTCCTTCACGACCGCCGCCTCGACGGGCGCGCCATAGAGGGCATCAAGCTCTGCGAGCGTCGTCACCTGGGTCATGGGGCCTCCTTCGGGTCTCGTCGCAAAGTGACAGACGACCTGGATCGCCTCAAGCGCAGGCTTCGGCGCCCCCGCCCTACCCCTTGTCGTGCTCGACCGTCGGCAGGAACCAGGCAAGCAGCCCGAGCAGCGGCAGGAACGCGCACATCTGGTAGACGAACGAGATGCTGGTCCAGTCGGCGAGATGCCCGAGGGCGGCCGCGCTCAGCGCGCCGAGCCCGAACGTCACGCCGTAGAAGAGACCGGCCGTCATGCCGACCTTGCCGGGCAGCAGCTCCAGCGCATAGACGAGGATCGCCGGGAAGGCGCTCGCCATGATGGCACCGATGACGATGGTGAGGACGATGGTCCAGGTGAGCCCCACCCACGGTAGCGCCAGCGTGAATGGCAGCGCGCCGAGGATCGAGATCCAGATGATCGCGCGCCGGCCGATCTTGTCGCCGAGATAGCCGCCGATGAGGGCACCCATCACCTGCGAGATGAGAAAGACGAAGAGCAGGATCTGGGACGCCTGCACCGTCACCTGGAACTTATCGATCAGGTAGAAGGTGTAATAGGAGGTCAGGCTCGAGGTGTAGGCGCTCTTCGAGAACATCAGCATGAACAGGATGAAGACCGCGAGTGCCACGCCCGGAGCAAGCCGCCCACCGGCACCGAGGCCACCCGCTTTGGCGCCCGACGGGGATGGGCCCAGCGCCGCATACCAGCGCCCGACCCAGGCGAGCAGCAGCATCGCAAGCAGAACGACGCCTGAGAACCAGACGAGACTGCGCTGTCCGGCGGGGACCACGATCGCGGCGGCGAGGAGCGGGCCGACAGCCGAGCCGGCCTGCCCCCCGACCTGGAACATCGACTGCGTGAAGCCGACACGCGAGCCCGCCGCGAGGCGTGCCATGCGCACCGCCTCCGGGTGGAAGATCGCCGAGCCGAGCCCGATCAGCATGGCGCCGATGAACAGCATGCCGTAGCTCGTCGCGTTGCCGAGGAGCAGCAGGCCGACCAGCGTCGAGCCCATGCCGCCAGCGAGCGAGAACGGCATCGGCCGGCGATCCGTGATCATGCCCACGAACGGCTGCAGCAGCGAGGCCGTGAACTGGAATGCCAGCGTCAGCAGCCCGATCTGGCCGAAGTCGAGGGCGTAGATCTCCTTGATGATCGGATAGATCGCGGGCAGCAGCGCCTGCGTCATGTCATTGAGGAAATGCGCGAAGCAAAGCGCCGCCACGATCGGATAGGCGGTCTCTCGCGTCGAGACACTGGGGGCGGCGGGCGCGGCAACGGTGGTCATGGGGCGGCCTTGGCGAGACAGGCGGACGTCGTCCGGCGGATGGGTTCAGATCGGCAAGGGCTTTTTCAGCTCGGGCTCGACCAGCTTGGCGTAAAGGCGCGGGTCGGCGCGGGCGATGGCGGCCGCATCCGGGGCCTCGCCCTGCCGCCAGCCGCGGTAGGCGTCGCCGGCATCGAGGCCCATGGCCTCGGCGACGAGATGCACCCAGTTGCGAACCGCGATGCCGTCACGCCCGTCGAGGGCTGCGACCTCGCGGTGGCAAGAATGGAAGATGGTGGCAAGCGTATCGCATCCCGATGCGACGGCAGCATGCCACGTCTCGGCGACCGCGCCCTTCAAGGCGCCGGGCACACCGCCCAGCGCGCTGCACATGTGCCCGGGCACAGCCGGCCCCTCGACCAAGGCCAGCTCCGGGATGCGGGAGAGAAGAGACGCCACGCGGTCGTTGACGGGCACGTGGGTGGCGAAACCGATGTGGCGATGGAGCAGCACGCGGCGCCGTACGGGATGCACCATCAGGGGGGCCAAACGGTCGCCGGCTTCTGCCAGAACCTCGGTGATATGGGCGATATCGAACGCGGTGGCGTTGCCGGGCGACATGATGTCGGACATGTGCATGTGGCACGACGGGCACCACGTCACGACCGTGCCGCGGCCGTCCGTTTGCGACGCCGCGTTGAACCGCTCGACGGTGCGGTTCGCCATGGCGCTGGCGGCGCCGGGCGCGTGATCGTGCGGCGTGCCGCAGCAATAGCCGGGACCGCCGGCGGCCTCGACGTCGTAGCCGGCGCGCTCGAGGAGTTGCATCGACAGCCGGATCAGCTCGGCATGGCGGAGCATGTTGCAGCCGAACCAGAATGTGAGGCGGTTGCCCGTCAGAGCCATCGGTCGAGCTCCTCGTCCGTGAGCTGCAGGCGCGCGAACGTCTTGACGCGCGGGAATGCGTGCGCGTCGTGCTTCGCGGGAAGTTGCGACGTGTCGTTGATCGCCCGCTGCTTGGCGATGCGCACGAGCAGCATGGCATCGAGGCCCTTGTCGCGCTCGGGGCACGCCGAGACGCAGAGCCCGCTCCGCCCGCAGGCGCCCACCCAGGCGATCGTCTCGGACGGGCCGGTCTCGCCGCGTGCGAGCGCCCTGAGGCCTTCGGTCACGGAGACCGGGTCGACTCCGGTCAGGGCCGGCACCAGGCGCGCGATCGGACAGGCCTCGAAGCAGGCGCCGCAGCCCGTGCAAAGCTCCGCCAGCCGGGGGCCGGCCTCGGCGAGGTAGGCTTGGCTGCTGGAGGCGCGAGGATGGGGCAGACTTCGTCATCTTTCCAGGGTGCGCCCGCGCAATGACCCCGGTCAAGCCGCCGAGGCCGCGACCGGGGCCGTCATCGTGACGCAGCGGCGTGCCGCAACGTCCTGCAGGCTTGATCGCAAGCAAAGGTTCGGCTGAACATGGCCCCGAGGCCCGAACGTCGACGACAGGAGATCCAACCCATGCGCCCCCTCGAATTCGGCTGGTTCCTGCCGACCCGTGGCGATACCGACGACTATGGTGATCCGCTCAAGGTGCCGGCCGGGATGGACATGTTCTCGCGCGTCGCCAAGGCGGCCGAGGTGGCCGAGTTCGAGTACATGCTCATCCCTGTCGGTCACCAGTGCTGGGACGCCTGGATGACCGGCGCTCTGATGATCGGGCAGACGAAGAAGATGCGCATGCTCGTCGCCGCGCGGCCGAGCTACATCAATCCGGTGCTGCTGGCGAAGATGGTCGCCACCTGTGACCAGCTCTCGGGCGGACGCATCTCGGTTAACCTGATCGCCGGACAGAGCGAGCAGGAAAACATCGCCGAGGGCGTGAAGTGGTCGAAGGAGGAACGCTACGAGATCATGGACGAGGAGGTCTCGATCCTCAAACGGCTGTGGACGCAGGGCGATGGCCGGACCGACTGGAACGGCAAATACTATACGCTGCAACAGGCCGAGCTGACGCCGAAGCCCTATCAGAAGCCGCACCCGAAGTTCTACCTCGGCGGCGGGTCGGGGCAGGCCTGGGAGCTCTCCGCCAAGCACTCCGACGTGCACCTGTTCTGGGGCGACACCTACGAGACCATCCAGGCCAACATGAAGACGCTGCGCGCCATCGCGGCGAAGCATGGCCGCGAGGCCGATCTGGGCTTCGGCATGCGGCTACAGATCGTCTGCCGCGAGACCGAGAAGGAAGCCTGGGACGCCGCGAACGCGCTCGTGTGCAACGTCGGTGCCGAACGCGAGGCCTATATCGTCAACTACTACGCCAACTCGGCCGCCAACCGGCGCGTCCAGGAGCTGCGTGCCAAGGGTGACGTGATCGCGCCAAACCTCTGGGTCGGTCTCGCCAAGGCACGGCCGGGGGCGGGCGTGGTCATCGTCGGCAATCCCGAGCAGTGCGCCGACGTGCTGCAGAACTACATCGACATCGGCTGCCATTCGTTCTGCCTGTCCGGCTACCTGCACGACGCCGAGGCCGAGCGGTTTCACCGCATGGTGCGCCCGATCCTGCTCGACCGGAACCGGAAGCGCATGGCGGCGTGAAAGGGGCTATTCGATCGCGAGCCACTTGCGGGCGGCTTCCTTGAGCCGCTCCTTGTGGTGCGGCTCGAGCCCCTTCACATCGCCGACCGCCTCGGCGCTCGCGGCGAGCATCTCGGCCAGCAGATAATAGTGGACGTGAAAGCCGACGTGGCGCTTCTCGCCGTGCGTGCGGTCGAGATGCAGGTGGATGCCCTCCGCGTCGGCGGTGATATCGTAGCGGCTGCCCTTGCCGAACGACCCCATGTAGAACTTGTCGGGGAAATCGATCGAGACTTCAGCCTTGTCCGTGATTGGCGTCGACATGACGATCTTCCTGGCTGGGCGCGTCGCGCGGGGCTCATGCCAAGCAGGTTTCGCAGCCGAGCGTGCGCAGCCTTGATCCACGTCAAATGCGCAGCGGCTCACCGCGCGACGAGGCCACCGTCGAGCACCAGCTCGGAGCCGGTCATGAAGGACGAGGCGCCGGAGAGGAGCCACACCACGGCCTCGGCGATCTCGGCTGGCCGGGCCATGCGGCCGAGCGGAATGTCGCCGGCCATGCGCTCCTTGGAGCGGGCGGGGTCGCGGGTGCCGGCAGCGAGCCCGTCGACCATGTCGCTTTCGACGAACGCCGGATGCACCGAGTTGCAGCGGACCTGTGGCGTCTTGCGGGCGCCGGATAAGGCGACGGACTTGGTGAGCAGGCGCACGGCGCCTTTCGAAGCGTTGTAAGCCGCGAGATTGGCACCGCCGACGAGCCCCGAGACCGAGGAGAGGTTGACGATCGAGGGACGCGTGCTGCGAGCCAGAAGGGGCATGGCGTGCTTGCACCCGAGAAAGACACCGTCGGCGTTGACGGCCATGACGCGGCGCCATTCGGCGAGGCTGGTCTGCTCGACGTCGCCGAGCGACACGATGCCGGCGTTGTTGACCAGGCCATCGAGCCGGCCGTGCCGCGCAGATACCTCGGCCATCGCAGTGGTCCAGTCCTCCTCGCGCGTGACGTCGAGCGCCACGTCCATGCCCGGCCGGCCCGCAAGATCGCTGCGCACCACGAGCCCGCCCTCGGCCGCAATGGCCGTGGAGATGGCAGAGCCGAGCGTTCCGGCAGCGCCGGTCACCAGTACGATGCAGCTCTCTAGACGTAGTGCCATGATGCGCTCTCACTCGCTGATGACGATCCCGGCTCGCCCGCGTCCCCATCCGGACGCTCGAGCGGTCGAGCCAGCTTGACGTTCGCGCGGCACCCGATCACACCTGTCCGGACATCACAAGGAGAGGCAACGCGAAGATGAGACCGCTCGAAGGGTTGATGGCTGTTTCGGTCGAGCAGGCGATCGCCGGGCCGATGTGCGGCCGGCTGCTGGCCGACGCCGGAGCCCGTGTCGTCAAGGTGGAGCGGCCCGAAGGCGATTTCGCCCGCGCCTACGACCGCATGCTGGACGGCGAGAGCATCTACTTCGTTTGGCTGAACCGGGGCAAGGAGTTGGTCGTCTGCGATCTGGCGAAGCCGGAGGATCGCGCCTTCTTCGAGGTCCTGGTCGCCAAGGCCGACGTGCTGGTGCAGAACCTGAAGCCGGGTGCACTGGCGAAGCTCGGGCTCGACCCCGCCACGCTCTGTGAGCGGCATCCGCAGCTCGTCGCCTGCTCGATCTCGGGCTACGGCGACAAGGGTCCTTATGCCCAGCGCAAGGCCTACGACATGCTGATCCAGGCCGAGTTGGGCCTCGCCTCGGTCACGGGCAGCCCCGAGGAGCCATCGCGAGTCGGCATCTCGATCGTCGACATCACCACGGGGCACTTGGCGTACGAGGCGATCCTGGAGGCGCTGGTGCGGCGCGGCACGACGGGGACGGGCGCCGATATCCGCATCTCGATGTTCGACGTGATGGCCGAGTACATGAGCGTGCCGCTGATGCAGGGCATTGCCGGGCGTCCGCAGCCGCGTATCGGCCTCCGGCATACCGCGCTCGCGCCTTACGGCGTGTTCACGACGCGCGACGGCCAGCCGGTTCTGATCTCGATCCAGAACGAGCGCGAGTGGCGGGCGCTGTGCACCAACGTGATCGGCAACGCGGAGGCGGCCAAGGACCCGCGCTTTGCCTCGAACTCGGATCGCGTGGCCAACCGGGCGGCGACGGACGAGCTGATCCAGGCGTGGTTCTCGAGCCAGGACGTGGCCGAGGCGATCCGGCGGCTCGATGCGGCCGACATCGCCTTCGGGCGCGTCTCGGACTGGGCGGCGCTGCGCGATCACCCGCACCTGCGCATGATCGACGTGCCGTTCGCCAAGGGCACGACGCGGATGCCGGGACCGGCGGCGCTGTGGGACGGCGGCATGCGGGAGACACGTGAAGTGCCGCGGTTGGGGGCGGATACGGAGCGGGTGAAAAGGGAGGTGATGGGGTAGGGGGTAAGTGGCGCTCTGAACGACGTGGATCGATAGCGCGGAGCCCCCCGTCCCACCGTGTTTTGCATTTGCACGGTGAGAGGCTCGAGATGAAGGGCGGCCACGGTTTCGCACCACACAAAGCAGACGCGTCGTGATGGGCCAGGAGTGGACATCGGCGCCGCGCGCGTCCCCTCTCCCCATCGTTGCACTTGATGGGGAGAGGGTTAGGGTGAGGGGCGGCCACACGTTCGGGCCGCTGTAGATTTCGCCAATCCGGTGCCGATCATGCGCCGCGCCGAGCCATGGAAAACGATTCGCGCCCGCGTGCTGCGCGCCAACGCCACATCGGCCGAGGAGAAGCTCTGGGCCGAGCTGCGCAACCGCCGGCTGATGGGGCTCAAGTTCGTTCGCCAGGCACCGATCGGTCCGTACTTCGTCGATTTCCTCTGCAGAGAGCGGAAGATCGTCGTCGAGGTCGACGGCGGCACGCACGGCACCGAGGCCGAGGTCGTGGCCGACGCAGCACGCGAGACGGAGCTTCTCCGGCTCGGCTTTCGCATCGTGCGGGTTCAGAATGCCGACGTCGACGACGACATCAATAGCGTGATCGGGGCGCTGGTGGCGTTGATCGAGACGTACCAGTGAGCTTGCCACGCGTAAGCGACCGCCCCTCACCCTAACCCTCTCCCCGTTCAAGCGCAGGTAACGGGGAGAGGGGACGAGAACGCCGCTCGCACGGAGAACCGCCCATGTTCGAGATGGGTCAGTCGCTTCACTTCCCGCGCCACGAAAATCCGCGCCCGTGCCCGGCGCCGCCCCTCACCCTGACCCTCACCCCGTAGCAAGTGCAGGGCGACGGGGAGAGGGGACGTGCGAGGTCGCGACGGCGGTGTATGTCCCATCGCAACCCGATGCCCACTTCCGCCGGTGGCCACTCCCCCTCACCCTCTCCGCCCCATCAGACCGCCCGCCGCTCCTCACCCTCTCCGCACGCCGCCGATCATCTGGCTTTGGACGCCTTTGCCGAGGAGGGGGCGTTTGGAGGACATGACGCCGGAGTTGACGCCCATCCAGCCGATCTCGCCGGAGAGGCGGCCGTATTCGATCTTCGGGCAGCGGTTCATGACGACCTTGAGGCCGGCCGCCTCGGCTTCGGCGGCGGCGGTCTCGTTGCGGACGGAAAGTTGCATCCACACGATCTTGAGGCCGAGCTGGTCCTTCAATGCGATCGCCTCGCGCGTCACCTCGAGGGCTGCCTCCGAGTTACGGAAGATGTCGACCATGTCGACCGGCGCGGGCACCTCGGCGAGGGAAGCGTAGACGCGCTGGCCGGCGATCTCCTTGCCGGCGAGGCCGGGATTGATCGGGTGCACGGCGTAGCCCTTGCCGACGAGGTACTTCAGCGCGAAGAAGCTCGGACGGTTGATGTTGGCGGAGGCACCGACCATGGCGATGGATTTCGTCTGGCCGAGAATGTCGGCGATGTAGGTGTCGTCATAGCTGTCGTGGTTCATGGCGTGCCTTTGTCGTCGTCGCCGGCGATGGGTGCCGGCAGATCGAGCCGACCCTCCGCATCGAGCGGCATGAAGGGATTGTGGGCGACCTCCCAGAGGTGCCCGTCAAGATCGGCGAAATAGCCCGAGTAGCCGCCCCAGAAGACCTTCTCGGCCGGCTTCAGGATGATGGCGCCGCAGGCCGCGGCCCGAGCGAGTGCGGCATCGACCTCGGCCTCGCTGGCGACGTTCCAGGCGAGCGCGACGGCGGCGAAGCCGGTCGGCCGCTCGGCGACGTGGGCGTCGGCTGCGAGATCGCTTCGACCGAAGAGGCCCAGCGCCACCGCGCCTGCGCGAAAGAACGTGACGGTCGGCTGGCTGGCGCCCGAGGCGACGAAACCGAGCGCCTCGTAGAAGCGGCGGGCGCGGTCCATGTTCGTGACGCCGAGCGTGATCAGGCTGATCCGCGGCGTGGGCATGCTCAGCAGCCTTTCCAGACCGGCGGCCGCTTCTCGATGAAGGCGCCGATGCCTTCCTGCGCATCGCGCAGCATCATGTTGCGCACCATGACGGAGGCGGCCTCGACGTAGGCCTGCTCCACCGGCATATCGATCTGGCGGTAGAAGGTCTCCTTGCCGATGGCCACGGTGGCCGGCGATTTCGAGGCGATGATGTCGGCCATCGCCAGCGCGGCGTCGAGGGCCTGACCGGCGGGCACCACGCGATTGACGAGGCCGTAGTCGGCGGCGTCCTGAGCCTCGAGCATCTCGCCGAGGAGGAGGATCTCCATGGCGCGCTTGCGCGAGACGTTGCGCGAGAGCGCGACCATGGGCGTCGAGCAGAATAGGCCGATGTTGACGCCGGGCGTCGTGAAGCGCGCCGCAGAGCCGGCGACGGCGAGGTCGCAGGTGGCGACGAGCTGGCAACCGGCCGCAGACGCGACACCTTCGACGGCGGCGATGAACGGCTTCGGCGAGCGCACGATCGAGAGCATCATGCGCGCGCAGAGATCCATGAGACGGGCGAAGTAGGCGCGCCCCCCGTCGTCGTCGCCGCGTCGTGCCGTCATCTCCTTGAGGTCATGACCCGATGAGAAGGCCGGGCCTTGCGAGGCGATCACGACGGCCGCGACGGCAGGGTCGGCCGAGGCCTTGTCGATCGCCCCTTGCAGGGCGCCGATCAGGGCCTCGGACAGCGAGTTGCGCTGCGCCGGCCGGTTGAGCGTGAGCACGAGGACGCGTCCGCGCAACTCGGACAGCAGCACTTCCGACGTCGCGGAGTCAGCGGGAGCCGCTACTGTGTCTTGCATCATGCTCACTCCCGCTCAGTGTCCGTGCGCCGGACCAGAGGCTGCTACTGCAGCACCTTCTCGATCTCGGCGCGATGCTTCTTCACCGCTCCGACGTTCTCGGGATACTGCAGCGGCGGCGTGTTCTTCAAGGCCTCGTTGAGCTCCTCGAGCATCTGCTTCTTGTCCTTCTCGGGGATCTCCTTGTCCGCCGTGATATCGGCGATCTCCTTCTTGATCGAGGCGATCGGATCGGTGAACTCGCCCTTCTCGTCGAGGCCACCCATCACCATCGAGATGTTGAAGGCGACGTCGTCGAAATCGACGAAGCTCTGGAAGCCGTGCTTCTTGGCGATCGCGTCAAGCTCGGCCTGAATCTTCGGGTCGGGCTTGTCGGTCGGCTGGCCGCCCTGATTCTGAGCGAGCGCGGCCATATCGGTCTGGGCTGCGATGAACCCCTTGATCTGAGCGTCCGTCAGCTTGATCTGCTTGAACGCCTGCTCGTCACCTTGAGGCGCCTGAGCGGACACCGGTCCGGCCAGAACGAGCCCCAATCCCACCACGGCTGCCAGAGCCGCCAGTTTCATTCCGTTGAGCCGCATTGCAACCATCTCCTGGATGTTCACCGGGCCTCTTTTCGAGGATATAGAGCCCACCTGACATGAGCGCAAAACTGGGACACCATTAAGAATGTCCAGAGAAGCCACGCCCCGAGCCCCTCTCACCACCGAGGCCGTCTCGCGACTGATCGACGAGACGTTCCCGGAGATCCATGCTGCTGGACGGCAAATGGTGATCGAATCCGTCGCCGATCGCCGCGCACGCGTACGCCTTGCCATCGATCCGCGCAATCTCCGGCCCGGCGGCACAGTGTCCGGACCAGCCATGTTCACCCTCGCCGATTTCGCGATCTATGTGGCGCTGATCGCGACCCTCGGTCCAGCGGCGGTAGCGGCGGTGACCAGCAATCTCTCGATCAACTTCCTGTTACGCCCGGATCCGGTCGACGTCGTGGCCGACGTCAATGTGATCCGCATCGGCCGGCGGCTGGCCTACGCCGAGGTCGCGGTCTACTCGGCCGGCCGCGACGAGATGATCGCGCATGCGACGGGCTCCTACGCGCTACCGACCTCGAAATGATGTGGCAATACGATACCCCATATGGGGTATTATGACACCACCCTCGTAACCTATTGTTTTTATGTTTATATTTCCAACTTCGCCGAGGCTAATGGCATTGACGGTGCCGGCGGTGCACGCTATAGGCTTGAGCGCCCGTCGCTTTGCGGGACCGATTGCGAGCCGACGCGCTTCCCAAGGGCGGACGAGATCGCACCTCCAGGAGATACCCTTCATGAAGACCTACTCCGCCAAACCCGGCGAGGTGGAAAAGAAGTGGGTGTTGATCGACGCGAAAGGTCTCGTCGTCGGCCGCCTCGCGAGCCTCATCGCCATGCGCCTCAAAGGCAAGCACAAGGCGACCTACACGCCGCATGTGGACATGGGTGACAACGTCATCGTCATCAACGCCGACAAGGTGGTGTTCACGGGCAACAAGTACGAAGGCAAGAAGTACTATCGCCATACCGGCCATCCCGGCGGCATCAAGAGCCGGACGCCACGGCAGATCCTCGAGGGCAAGCACCCGGAGCGCGTGATCGAGCTCGCCGTCGGCCGCATGCTGGCCCGCGGCCCTCTGCAGCGCAAGATCATGGGGAACCTCAAGGTGTATGCGGGCGCCGCGCATCCGCATGAGGCGCAAAATCCCGTGGCCATCGACATCGCCGCGATGAACCGCAAGAACGTGAGAGTTCGAGACCCATGGCAAACGAACCCAAGACTCTTTCCGACCTGAGCGAGCTGCAGGGCGAGGTCGTCGCGACCGCCGAGCCGACGGCGCCGCTTCGCGAGCAGAAGCTCGACACCTACGGCCGCGCCTACGCCACCGGCAAGCGCAAGAACGCCGTCGCCCGCGTTTGGGTGAAGCCGGGCGCCGGCAAGATCACGGTCAACGGCAAGACGTTCGACGCCTATTTCGCGCGCCCCGTCCTGCAGATGCTCCTGAAGCAGCCGCTCGTCATCTCGAACCGCCTCGACCAGTTCGACATCACGGCGACGGTTGCCGGTGGCGGGCTCTCGGGCCAGGCCGGCGCTGTGCGTCACGGGCTCTCCAAGGCGCTCACCTACTACGAGCCGGAGCTGCGCGGCGTGCTCAAGAAGGGCGGCTTCCTGACCCGCGACAGCCGCGTGGTCGAGCGCAAGAAGTACGGCCGCATGAAAGCCCGCCGGAGCTTCCAGTTCTCGAAGCGCTGATCCTGGGCGCTTGCCACTGTCAGCTTGCAAAAAGGGCCCGCGAGGGCCCTTTTTCGTTGAGCCGTCGCACCGGCGCCCGGATTGTCACGGGGTTGTCATGTGATCGGCCGATATCGCGGGGCTCGCCACGAGACCCGGGAAGCCCAACGATGCTGGACGACGCCCGATCCGCGACCGAGCCGCTTCGCGGCGTGCGCCACGACAGCGCGGACGGCACGCGCGACATTCTGGTCCGCCACTTCCGCCAGATCGTCATCTGGCCGCTCGAGATCGAGCGCGACGAGCGTGCCGCCCGGCGCCGTACGCCCGAGGCGCTGTTCGAGGCAGCGGCCGGCCCCAACTGGCACCTCGTCGAGGATGAGATCGGCAATCCCGACCGCCCGCTCGACGAGCGACACTATCGCGAGTTCGTCGGCTTCCTGCCGCACGTCCAGCGCTTCCTCTATGGCGATACCGAAGGCGCCTTGAGCGAGCTCAGGCCCGGCGAGGCGCCGTTGCGCGTCTTCCGGCGTACGGACGTCACCGCCGTCCGCATGCGCTTGACGCCCGGAGCCGAGCCGGTCGTCGCCCGGCTCAGCCACGTCGATCTGCACTTTTTTCACGACTGCGACGTCGTCGTACTGGCTTGCGAGCTCGCCATCGACAACGTGCCGCTGACCGTCGCCCAGGAGATCATGTATCGCTTCGGACGCGCCTATCCTCCGGGCTGGACCGAAAGCGGCGAGCCGCTGCATTGCCCGGACAGTGTCGAATGGCTCGATGCCGGCGGCCATGTGCTGGCGCACTCCGACTTCGAGAACCGCGACCGCTACGTCGGCGCCGTCGGACGAGCCCGGGCTCCGTGCTTCGGCGCTCACTGGGAATATCTGCTCGAGCCGATCGTCGCCTTCGGCTCGGGGCGCAAGGGGCGGCTCCGCTTCCGTCAGATCGAGTACTACCGCCTGCCCCAGATGGCCTTCCTGACGCTGAACGACATGTCGGAGCTGACGCGCTCGGACTTTATCCGGCTGACATTCGCCTCGGGCGCCGGCCGGCCGCTGCCCTACTCCGAGGCCTTCCTCGCCGACTTCGAGGCCAAGCACTGCTACGATCGCTTCTTCTACGAGGCCCCGAAGAGCGGCGGCGTCTCGACGCGCTTCCTGCTCTGCGGCCACGCCTTCACCGTGCTCGCCGAGGGCGACCCGGCGATCGTCGAGGACAACGAGCGTGGGCTGCTCGGCCAGTTCCGCCACCAGTATTATCTGCTGTTTCTCATCGCGCACTTCCACAAGGCGGCGCTGCTGATGCTGTCCGACCGGCTGGTCGCCGCCATCAAGCGCCTGGAGTTGCGCAACCAGTCCTCGGCGCTGCGCTTCCGAAGCGAGGTCTACGGCCTGCAGGAAGCCTTCATGAGCTTCACTCAGCGCTACTGGATCGCCGACGTCTCGCACCAGGACCAGGCCCGCGACCTGTTTCGGATGCTGCGCCGGCAACTCGACAACGAGCCGACCTACCGCGATCTCAGAAGCGAGATCTTCGACAGCGTGCAATACCTCGACAGCGACATTCTGCGCAGGCAGACGGGCTCGATGCACCGGCTGACGGCCGTCACCATCCTGGGTCTCATCGGCACCGTGGCGACCGGCTTTCTCGGCATGAACCTGATCGCCGCCGCCGACCTCCCCATGAATGAGAAACTCGGCGTGTTCGGCGGCGTGCTCGGGGCGACGGCCCTGGTGATCCTGCTCGTCGTGGTGCTCTCGCGACCGCTGACATCGCTGTTCGACCGCATCTCGGGCGAAAAGTAGCGGCGCGCCGATCGCAGTTCGGGCACTTCCGCCTTGTCACTCCCCTTGCGGTCCGGCTGAATGTGGCAATCGCGGAGCCGCACCGGCTCCACGGCGCGTGCACCGACGAGCCTCGACACAATGTCCGACGCAGCGACGTTCCACATCGATCCGGCCGGCTTCTGGCGCGATCCCTATCCGGCGCTTGCCCGGATGCGGCGCGAGGCGCCGATCGCCTTCGTGCCTGAGCTCGGATCGACGCTGCTGACGCGACGCGACGACATTTTCGTGTGCGAGAAGACGATCGTGGTGTTTTCGTCCGAGCAGCCGGGCGGGCTGATGACGCGCCTGATGGGCCACAACATGATGCGCAAGGACGGCGAGGCGCACATGGCCGAGCGCCGCGCCATCTTCCCCTCCGTCTCTCCGCGCACGGTGAAAGGATATTGGACGGCGCTGTTTCGCGGACATGCGGAGCGCATTCTCGACGGGCTGGTCCCGCTAGGACGAGCCGACCTCGTCAAGGATTTCGCGCTGCCGGTGTCGGGCGAATGCCTGAAGGAGATCACGGGTCTCACGAACATCAGCTACGGCGAGATGGATGCCTGGTCGCAGGCGATGATCGACGGCATCGCGAACTACGCGGGAAAGCCCGAGATCGAGGCACGCTGCCATGCGGCGACGATGGCGATCGACCGCGCCATCGACGAGCGGCTGCCCGAGGTGTCGCGTTCGCCCGATCCGAGCCTGCTGTCGGTGATGCTGGAAGGTGGGATGGCGCTCGAGAGCGTGCGTGCCAACATCAAGCTGGCGATCAGCGGCGGGCAGAACGAGCCGCGCGATGCGATTGCGGGCGCGATCTGGGCGCTGCTGGGGCATCCGGATCAACTGGCGCTGGTCCATGCCGGACGGGCGGGCTGGATGCAGGTGTTCGAGGAGTATGCGCGCTGGATGGCGCCGATCGGCATGTCGCCACGCCGGATCGCGCAGCGCCACACGTTCGGCGGCGTGACCTTCGAACGCGAGGACCGGGCCTTCTTGATGTTCGGGTCGGCCAACCGGGACGAGGCGTGCTTCGAGGATCCGGACGCGTTCCGGGTGACGCGGGATACAGCCAAAAGCATCGCCTTCGGAGCCGGGCCGCACTACTGCGCCGGCGCATTCGCCTCGCGGGCCATCGTCGCCGATGTCGCGCTGCCGCTGGTCTTCGAGCGGTTGCAGGGCCTCAGGCTCGACGAGCGGGAGCCGGTGCGGATCGGCGGCTGGGCCTTCCGCGGGCTGTTGAACCTGCCGGTGCGGTGGGACGCTCGGAGCTGAGGCGGTGCGGCGTCGCAGCCGGTGCTCCGCGCCCTTGTCCGGTCCATAGCGATGGGCAAGACTGAGCTAAGGGCGCTCAGCCGCATCAATCCATCTGGAGACCGATATGCCTGTGGAACTCGCCGAAGAGCACCGGATGCTGCAGGACCTCGTGGCGAAGTTCGTCGAGGACGAGCTGATGCCGCTCGAGGCCCGGATCATCGAGCGGGAGATCAAGGGCGAGCGGCTGCGGCTTACGAAGGAGGAGGAGGCGCCGCTGCTGGCCAAGTGCAAGGAGCTGGGGCTCTGGGCACTGGATGCGCCCGAGGAGCTGGGCGGCGCCAATCTGCCGGCGATTGCGCTGATGGGCGTCAACGAGGAGCTGTCGCGGACGATCGTGCCGTTCATCTTCCCGCCGGACAGTCCGAACCTGCACATGCTGATGACCACGGCGACGCCGGAGCAGAAGACGAAGTACATGGAGCCCTACGCCCGGGGCGAGGCCAAGTCGGCGATCGCCATCTCGGAGCCGGGCGCGGGCGGCGATCCGTCGGGTATGACGACGCGGGCCGAGATGGTCGGCAACGAGTGGGTGATCAACGGCCGCAAGATCTGGGTGAGCCGGGTCCCTGAGGCCGACTTCATGGTGCTGATGGCCCGCGTCGGCAGCGGGAAGAAGCACGAGGGCGTGACGGCCTTCATCGTCGAGAAGGGCACGAAGGGCTTCGAGATCGCGCGCGAGATCCCGATGCTCGGCGGGCATCGCACCTACGAGCTGGTGTTCGAGGACATGCGGCTTCCGGCCGATGCGATCCTCGGCAAGGTGGGCGAGGGTTTCGCGCCGATGCAGTTGCGCCTCAACGTGCGGCGCCTGCAGATCGGCGCCTGGGCCATCGGGATGTCACGGCGTGCGCTCGACATGATGTGCTCCCACGTCAAGCAGCGCACCACGTTCGGCGCACTGCTGGCCGACCGGCAGGCGATCCAGTGGTGGATCGCGGACGCGGCAACGCAGATCCATGCCTGCCGGCTGATGGTGCACGATGCGGCCGCCAAGCTCGACCGGGGCGAGGACGTGCGGCAGGTGGCCTCGATGATCAAGGTGTTCGCGACCGAGATGGCGACCGAGGTGATCGACAACGCCATGCAGTCGTTTGGCGCCATGGGCGTGACCAAGGAGCTGCCGCTGCAGCTGATGGCGCAGAAGGTGCGCGTGATGCGCGTCTACGAGGGCCCGACCGAGGTGCACCGCGCCACGATCGCGCGGCGGGTGCTGGCGTCGGTGAAGTGAGGCGGGGCGACGAGGCTGTCGTGATCGCAGAGGGGGCACACCCGACGTGGGTCCCCGGCTTCGCGGGGATGACGGCAGCGTGGGACATTCGGACGGTCGCCTTGGGGAGACGAGGCCCGCCGCGCCAGAGCCGCTACGAATGCCAAGGATCAGGCCGGAAGCAACCCCATCTCGCGAACGAGGTCGGGGTTGTCGGCGAGGGAGTCCATGTCGAGGGTGGTGACGCGGCGGAGGTCGCGCTTGTGCTGGTGGTCCGCGTAGGGGCGGCCGCGATGCAGGGTGCAGCGGTTGTCCCAGATGACGAGGTCGCCGACCTGCCACTTGTGCGCGTAGGTGAAGCGCTCGCGCGTCGCGTGCTCCATGAGATCGCGGATCAGCAGGCGGCCCTCCGGCATCGGCCAGCCGTCGATGTGGGAGGCGTGCGAGCCGAGGTAGAGCGTCCGGCGCTTGGAGCCGGGATGGGTGCGCACCAGCGGATGCTTGACGTCGGGCAGGCCCTTACGCTCGGTCTCGCTGTACTCGGTATGGCCGAGCTGGCCGCGCGAGTGGAAGATCGAGTGGACGGCGACGAGGCCGTCGATCTGGGCTTTCGTCTCGGCGTCGAGGTCGTCGTAGGCGGCGCGCAGATCGGCGAACTCGGTATCGCCGCCCTTCGGCGGAACAATGTGGGCGTAGAGCATCGACAGGGCGCCGGAGATCGGCCGGAACGAGGCGTCGGAATGCCAGAGCTGATTGCCGAGGCCGTCGAGGCGGCGGTGGTCCTCGCGGGCACGGAAATCATTCCTCGCGTCTAGGTTCGAGATGTCGGCGATGGCGGCGTGCTTCAGGCGCTGCTCGACGCGATGATTGCGCGGGGCGGAGATGTGGCCGAAGCGGTGGCCGAGGGCCAGAAGCTGATCGTCGTCGAGCGTCTGGCCATGGAAGACGAGAACGGAATAGCGGTTGATGGCGGCGTCGATCCGATCGCGGGTCGCGTCGTCGAGGCGGGACAGATCGACGCCATCGACCTCGGCGACGAACAGGGGATGCAATTGGCAAATGGCGATGGTCATCGGACACGCTCCTGACGATAGGCCGGCGCACGCCAGCGCCGCCTCGTATGCGACTAGACTGCCCAAGGCCGGCTCGATGCACCAGGAGTTTCGCAGTGAAAGACGTTGACACCGCGGCGGGTCGCTGACGATCTGGCGCGGGCCCCGGTGAGGAGAGACGCATGCGGATCGCGACGTGGAACATCAACGGCGTCAAGGCGCGGATCGAAGCGTTGCTCACGTGGCTGCGGACGTTCGAGCCAGACGTCGTGTGCCTGCAGGAGATCAAGAGCGTCGACGAGGGCTTTCCGGCACTGGAGATCGAGTCGCTCGGCTACAATGTCGCCGTCCACGGGCAGAAGGGCTTCAACGGCGTCGCCATCCTGTCGAAGTTTCCGCTCGAGGACGTGCGACGAGGCCTGCCGGGCGACCCCGAGGACGTACAGTCGCGCTACATCGAGGCCGTGATATCGGCGGGCAGGCGGATCGTGCGCGTCGGAGGGCTCTACCTGCCGAACGGCAACCCGATCGGGACCGAGAAATTCACCTACAAGCTGGCATGGCTCGATCGCCTCGAGAAGCACGCGCGCGAGCTTCTGCTGCTGGAGGAGCCGCTGGTGCTCTGCGGCGACTACAACATCATTCCCGAGCCTGAGGACGTCAAATCGCCGGCGGCCTGGGTGGACGACGCGCTGTTCCAGCCGGAGTCGCGCCGGGCCTGGCGTCGGTTGCTGGCGCTCGGCCTCACCGACGCGGTCCGCGCCGTGTCACCGGGACCGGGCGTGTACACGTTCTGGGATTATCAGGCCGGCGCCTGGCAGAAGGACAACGGCATCCGCATCGACCACCTGCTGTTATCGCCGGTCGCCGCGGATCTTCTCGTCGACGCCGGTGTCGACCGTACGCCGCGCGGCTGGGAGAAGCCTTCGGATCACACGCCGGTGTGGATCGAGCTGGCCGTTTGACGGTGCGCGGTTGGCCTCAGCGGCCGCCGCGCTCACCGAACGTGCCGACGCCCATCACGCCGCCCTGCAATACGCCGGAGCGTGGTGCTGCGAGGGTGCTCTTTGCGACCGGCGTATCCTCCGCCCGGCTTTCGCGCGGCAGCGCCGGCAGAGGCGTCCCGTCCGAGCAGGTGCGCTGCGCCTGCGGCGCGAGCCCGATCGTGTCTTGCGGCTCGGCACCGGGTCGCGGCGAGTAGCGATGCCGGAACGAGGCGATGTGGCCTTCGCTCTGCTTTCGGACGCCCGCCGACATGCCGCAGAAGATGCTCTGGTAGATGTCCTCGATCCAGATGCGCTCGTGCGCCGGCGCGTTCTCGGTGGCGACCGTGATCAAGGCGAGTGCCCGCTTCTCGTCGTGCGGCAACCCGGCCTTCGAGCGCCAGTAGAGATCGGCGAGGAAAGCCTGCGCGCCGGCATGGCCGACCTGCGCCAGTGTCGACAGCCGGCTCGTTGCCTGCCGATGATTGACCTCGACGCCCTCGCCTGTGATGTAGAGCTTCGCAAGCTCGAATTGCGCATCCTTGTCGCGGAAGAAGGTGGCCGCTTCCTGCAGATAGCCGGCCGCGCGCTCCGGGTTCGGCTTGAGCGCAATCTCCGGCAAGCCGCGCAGCACGTACTGGGCGAGTGCGGTGAGAGACTTGCCTACATAGCGCGCACGGGGATCGTCATCAACGTCGATGAGCGCTGCGTGCTGCCCGACGATGCGCGCATAGAGCTCGTAGGCCTTGACGTGACTGGTGAACGGCCCCGCCGGATCGGCATAGAGGCGCGCCAAGTGATATTGAGCCAGGAGGGAGCCGCGATCGGCGGCATACTTCAAGGCGTGCTCGGCGATCGTGAACATGCCGCCGCGATAGGCATTGTAGCCTTGCTCGAACGCCACCTGGGGCGAGACGAACTTCAGCGAGTTCGCGCGATTGTGCCGATGCAGCGACCGGGCCGACAATAAGGCCCACACCAAGCACCAGTCGCGCCGCAACTCCAGATATCCGCGTCAGTGCCAACGTCCGCCTTTCCGCCAGCAGGGGCGACCACCACGACTGCGGCGCGCTCGCTCTGGTCAGCGATAAATCCGATATGGGATCGAGCCGAGCCGGATCCGACGGCAACCGGCACACTGCGGTCTCGGCGCACGTCGACGCCGGCCTCCCGCTGGGTGTGCCCGATCTGTCGAACCGCTGGACGGTCATCTCGTCTCCCGGTCACAAAGTCTCGCAACGACGCCCGGTGTGCCCATCGGCGTCGACATGGCAATTGGCCGACACACTAGGCACTTCAAACGGTTGCCACAACATCTTCAAGTCGTGTCGCAAGAACTCGCGTTCAAGTCACGCGGTTGAGCGTCACGACTGGGAAATTGGCGTCCGTTTGTGGCTCAAAAGAGGCGCCCCGATCACGAGTAGTTGCTCGCTGGCAACACACGCGGGGCGTGCTTCAGATGTCGGGCCCGACTAGACGCGAAGACCAGCCAGCAGGCCGGGATTGGCCAGGGCCACGATAGCCACTGCTCCGATCGCCAGCAGGCCCGCACCGAGCAACCCTGCGGGACTTCGACTGACACGCTTCATCACGGAGGCGAGACCCGCAATGCCGGCCGGCAGGATGAACGCCATCGCGACCACGACGGGCACCAGATGCGACCCGACCGGGAACATCTGCGCGCTGGCAGCCGCGGCCTCGCCGCCTCCTGCCGCTGTCGCCGCCATCACGATCATGGCACAGGCACCGGTCATCGGCCCTGACGGCCCGGGACGCAATCCGAGACGCATAAACCCTACTCCCCACGCTTGGCGCTCCCCCGACGAAACGGAAGCAGCCATCCATCGACACTCAGCCGATGACTTGTGTCGTAGAGTCGCAAGGCGGCCCTCGAAGGGCGCCATTTGGGCGTTCTCGGGGCGGTCGGAAACGTCGATGGTATCGCGCGGGATCGAGACGAGCGGCGGCGGTGCCGTCGAGTCAGTCGGCAGCCGCGATCGGCGGATCGGACAGCTCGCCAGCCAGCACCTCGGCGACGTGGCGCGCCTTGGCCGTGCTGCCCTCGCGCCGGAGCTTGCCGGCCATGTTCATCAGGCAACCGAGATCGCCCGCCAGTATGAGATCGGCGCCGCTCTCGGCGATGTTGGCGCACTTCTTCTCGACCATGGCGTTGGAGATGTCGCCGTACTTGACGGCGAAGGTGCCACCGAAGCCGCAGCAGACCTCGCAATCCGCCATCTCGACGAGCTCGAGACCCTCGACGCTCGCCAGCAGCTTGCGCGGCTGGTCCTTGATGCCGAGCTCGCGCAGACCCGAGCAGCTATCGTGATAGGTCGCCTTTGCGATCAGGGTCTGGCTCACGCCCGCCATGCCACGCACGTCGACCAGGAACGAGATCAGCTCGTGCACCTTGGCGGCGAACGCGCTGGCGCGGCCTTGCCATGCCGCATCATCGGCTAGCAGCTTCGGATAGTGCGACTTGAGCATGCCGGCGCACGAGCCGGATGGCGCAACGACGTAGTCGTAGCCTTCGCAGGCCGCGATCGTCTGGCGGGCCAGCGCCTGAGCCGTCGCCTTGTCGCCCGAGTTGTAGGCGGGTTGTCCGCAGCAGGTCTGTGCCGTCGGCACCTCGACCGTGCAGCCGGCTTGCTCGAGCAGCTTCACCGCCGCGAAGCCGACCGACGGGCGCATCAGATCGACGAGGCACGTCACGAAGAGGGCGACGCGGGGCGGCTTGGATTCGGGCGTCATGAGGCGATCTCGGCTGGTCGCTGGCTATCGCGTTCCATCGCATGCACATGCGCCGATGGCAAACGCCCGGCGCTAGTCACGGCTGGCCCGGCAAGGGGGCGGGCGTGTCGCCGAGCGTGCGCAGGTGGGCGAGAAGGCCGGCCAGGCGCGCCGGACTGGCGATGCCTGCGAACGCCATCTTAGTGCCCGGAACGGCTTTGCGCGGATTGTGCAGGAAGGTCGCGAGATCGTCGTAAGTCCACACGCCGCCTCTCGCGCGCAGGCTCGCCGAATAAGGGAAACCCTGCCTTGCGGCCTTGCGGCGACCAACCACGCCCCACAGGTTCGGGCCGATCCTTGCGGCACCCGACTGGTCGGCGTTGTGGCAGACTTGGCAGATCTTGAATGTTGCCGCGCCCGCCTCGGGATCGGCCTTGGCGATGGCGGCAACGACGGCCTGCACGTCGAGCTCGGCGGGCCGCTGCGGGACTGGTGCGACAGCCGGCTGTGGGACGCCGGGGCGCGGCGGCGGTGCCATTGGCCGGGGCAGAGGCGCCGAAGCGCGCGGACGCGCCGACATCTCTTCGGCGAAGCGCGAGACACGGCCCGACCACGTCGTCAGCAGCCAAGTGCCGATGCCGACGATCAGCACGAGGGGCAGGATGACCACCAGCCACCGCAAGGGCGAGGCGCGTCGCGGCCTTTGCCCGGCGGCATCGAGAACGCGCTCGGCGTCTCCGGCCAAGCCTCGCTCACGCGCCGGAGCCGGGTCGCGGCTGTCTCCATCGGACGTCATGATCAGCCCCCCGAGCCCCGTCGCGAGCCGGCGACGTCATCGCCGATGATACGAGAGCGGCGGCGGCGATTCTGGATCGCCGCCGCCGCTCGAAGCGCGTCGACTGACGTCGAGATCAGGGCGTCAGGACGATCGAGCCCGTGGTCTTGCGGGCCTCGAGGTCGATGTGCGCCTGGGCGGCGTCCTTCAGGGCGTAGGTGTGATTGACGTTGATCTTGACCGCGCCCTTCGAGACGACGTCGAACAGGTCGTTGGCCGTCTCGACGAGATCGGCGCGGCTCGACGTGTAGGCGGCGAGCGACGGGCGCGTCATGAACAGCGAGCCCTTGGCCGCGAGGATGCCGGGGTTCATCGCATCGATCGGACCCGAGGCATTGCCGAACGTGACGAACAGGCCGCGCGGCTTGAGGCAGTCGAGCGAGGCCGGGAAGGTGTCCTTGCCGATCGAATCGTAGACCACGTCACACAGCTTGCCGCCGGTGAGCTCTTTCACCTTGGCGACGAAGTCCTTGTCCTTCTTGTAGTCGATGCAATGCGCCGCGCCGTGGTCCAGTGCGAGCTTGCACTTGTCGGGGCCACCAGCCGTGCCGATCAGCGTGCCGCCGAGATGCTTGACCCACTGGCAGGCGATGAGACCGACGCCGCCAGCAGCCGCATGCCAGAGGCAGACCGTGCCGGGCTTCACGTCATAGGTCTTGCGGACCAGGTAACGCACCGTCATGCCTTGCAGCATCATGGCGGCGGCCGTCTTGTAGTCGATGCCATCCGGCATCTTGACGACGCGGTCGGCGGCGATCAGCCGCTCGGTCGCATAGCCGCCGGCCGGGCCGGCGTAGGCAACGCGGTCACCGACCTTGAGATCCGTTACGCCCGAGCCGACCGCCGTCACCTCGCCCGCGCCTTCCATGCCCGGCACGAACGGTGACGTCGGCTGCGGATAGAGACCCGTGCGAAGATATACGTCGATGTAATTGACGCCGATGGCGTGCTGCTTGAGGCGGACCTCGCCCGCGCCCGGCGCGCCGACCTCGACCTCCTCGTACTTCATCGCCTCGGGGCCGCCTGTCTTGTGGACACGAATCGCATAAGCCATCGCAGCAGTCCTTGTGTTGCACGCGCCGCAGCCCGCCCCCGCTCGGTTCGAGGGCAACAGCGCGCGGCGGCGCGAAGTGGTTTCTCTATTGGCAGACGGCAACGCGCAGTTGCCGATGGGCAACGCGGTGGCGAGACACACGTCTGCCACAGGTCCGCCATCGGTTGGTTCTATGCCGACCGCCGGCTAGGCACAAGTGCGGCTTCCAGCGGCGGCAAGGTGTGACGCTGCTGCACCGGGAGTTGGCCGAGATGCCCGCTGGGCGGGGTAAGTTGGGGATGCGCATGGGGTTGGCACTGGTGTTCACTCGAACCGCCGTAGCCTGCTGGCTCGCCGGGCTGCCGGTTGCGCTCTCGGGCTGCGCCACCGCGCCGGCACCGGCGATCGGAGAATGGACCGAGGCGAGATGCGTCGACGACTCGCCCGCCTGCGTCGCCGAGCGCCAGAGGCAGCTCCAGAACATCCTGGCCGATCGCCAGCGCAGCTGGATCAAGCAGCCCCCCAACGCCGACGCTTACGCCGGCGGCGTGCGGCTGTTCGCCTACAAGACCCGCAAGAAGGAGCTGTCCTGTGCCGAGCTCACGACCGGCCACAGGGAGGCCGAGGCCGGCCCGGCCGTCCTACGAAGCCCAGCCGGCAAGCACCTGACGCCAGCCCAGATCTCGCGCGGCGCGATGCTGTCCACCGAGGTCTCGCGTGAGCTCGGAAGCGAGATGCGCCGCCGCTGCCGGCGCTGATGCCCGGCGGGCGCTGCCACCGGACCAATGCGACGCCGTTCATCACCCCGACATTGACAAGATCACCCGGCTCGGGCCCTTGGAGCCCGATCCTCAGCTCGGAACCCCACCGCACATGGACCTCGAAGCAATCGTCCCGACGATCATGGCGTTCATCAAGGAGCACCGTGCCTGGGCTGGACCGGTGGTGCTCGTGCTCGCCTTCTGCGAGTCGCTCGCGTTCGTCTCGCTCGTGCTGCCGTTCTGGGGCATGCTGGTGGCAATCGGCACCATCGTCAGTGCAACGGGCGGAACCGACTTCTGGTACGTCCTGGTCTGCGCCGCCATCGGGGCGGCACTCGGCGATTGGCTCTCCTACTGGCTCGGCTACCACTACCACGAGCCGATCTCCAAGATGTGGCCGTTTACCAAGTATCCCAATCTGCTTCCCCAGGGGCACGCGTTCTTCGAGAAATGGGGTGCCGGCGCCATCTGGCTCGGCCGGTTCACAGGTCCGCTCAGGGCGTCGGTGCCGATCATCGCCGGCGCGGTGCAGATGCCCAAAGTCTCGTTCCAGATCGCCAACTGGGGCTCGGCATTCCTCTGGGCCTTCGTTCTGATGCAGTTCGGCGACGTGCTGGGCAAGATCTGGCAGGCGATCCACCAGCACACGATTACGCCCTGACCGCTTGCCACTCCTGATACCGGAGAGCCGAGGCATGGCTTTCGAGGCAGCCTGGACAGCGACCATCGAGCTGGTCAAAGCCAACGTCGCGCTGGCCGAGCCGCTGGTGTTCTTTCTCGGCCTCGCCGAGGGCATCCCCGGACTTTCGCTTCTGGTCCCTTCGAGCGCTCTCTTCCTGGCTGTCGGCACCGCGCACGGCGCCGTCGGCGGGCAGTTCTGGCATCTGTGGCTCGCCGCCGCGTGCGGTGCCGTCATCGGCGACTGTCTCACCTACGGTCTCGGCCGCCTGCTCCGCCACGACGTCGCGCGGCTTCGCTATTTCGCGATCCACCCCAAAGCGCTCGACACCGGCCACGCCGTGTTCGAGCGCTGGGGACCGCTTGCCGTGCTCGTCGGCAAGTTCACCGGGTTCGCGCGCCCGTTCATTCCTGTTGTCGCGGGCATCGTGACGATGCAGGTGCCGTTGTTCATCGCAGCCAGCGCGATCTCGTCGCTGGCCTGGGCCGGAGCCTTCCTGGCGCCGGGATATGGTCTTTGGCTGCTGATCGACTGATCGGTGCCCCCTGTTGCGGAGCCTGCCGTGTTTCACCATCTTACCCGGCAAGCTGCCGACGAAAGGTCCGCCATGTCGACCACCAACATGCTCGACGTGCCGCCCGCAGAGGTCCTCTACCCGCCGCGCGTCCCTCAGCCCGACGGCCCTTTGCCGATCTGGCGATTCCTGCCGACATTCCTGCGCAATCCGCTGCGCACCCTGCCCCGGAACGTCTATCACGAGCCCTTGTACTCGCCGCCGAGCCTCGGCGGACGGATGGCCTGGGTGACCGCGCCGGATCTGGTCGAGCGCATCCTGCTCGACGATCACGAGGCCTTTCCGAAGTCGCCCATCGAACGACGCGTCTTCGCTGCCATTCTGGGCGAGGGCATCCTGACCGCCGAGGGGCCGAACTGGCGCTGGCAGCGCCGCACGGTCGCACCGCTGTTTCGGCACCAGGAAATCGTGGCCTTCGTCCCTGCCATGGCGAGCGTCGCAGCGGACTGGAGCCACCGCTTGGCCTCCTCGTCAGGTGGCCGCATCCGGCAGATCGACCACGACATGACGGATGCCACTTTCGACATCCTCGCCGCGACGATTTTCGCGGGCGCCACGGCGGACGAGCAGGCGTCGCTCAAGCGGCACATCGGCGCCTATCTCGGCTACACGAGCTGGGATGTCGCCTTCGAGCTGCTGCAGATTCCCGGCTGGGTCTGGCATCCGGCCCGGCCGGCGATGCACCATCACGCCCGCCGGCTGCAACGCACGATCAGCGGCGTGCTGGCACGGGAGCGGGCGGCAGGTTTCCCGGGCGGCGGCCTGATGGCCAAGCTCGGAACCGCCACCGACCCGCAGACCGGCGAGCCGATGAGCGATGCGCTCGTGTGCAGCAATCTGCTGACGTTCGCGGCGGCCGGCCACGAAACGACGGCCAAGGCCCTCACCTGGACGCTCTATCTGCTGGCGCGTGCGCCCGCATGGCAGGAGCGCGTGGCCGCGGAGGTGGCCAGGGTCGCCGGATCGGGGCCGATCGAGGCCGGACATCTCGACGAGTTGGCTGTCACGCGCCGCGTCCTGAAGGAAAGCATGCGCCTTTATCCGCCGGCGCCGGTGCTCGGACGCATGACGACCCGGCCGATCGAGCTCGGCGGACATCAATTTCCGGCTGGCGCGATCATCGTCATCCCGGTCTGGGCGATCCACCGCCACCGTGCGCTCTGGGACGACCCCGACCGCTTCGATCCCGACCGGTTCCTGCCCGAGCCCGAAGCGGCCATGAAGCGGACCCAGTTCATGCCGTTCGGCTTCGGGCCGCGCACTTGTATCGGCATGAGCTTCGCGATGATGGAGGCGACCGTGCTCCTCGCCGGACTCGTCCGCGACAACCGTTTCGGCTGGGACGGCCGCCACAAGCCAGAGCCGGTCAGCCGGGTGACGCTGCGCGCCAAGGGCGGGATGCCGCTGCATGTGGTGGCGCGGTGAGGTCCACGGCGACGACAGGCTTGTGAAAATGGCGAATTCCGACTAGGGATCGCGGCCACATATCGATCATGAGGGAGACTCCCATGCCGTCCGCCCCCGGCGCGCGCGCGCCACGCAATATCGAGAAGCGGAAACGCAAGGCCAAGCGCAAGGCCGATGCCAAGAAGCCGACCAGCGCCGTCGGTGTGACGCTCGGCGCCCGCCTCAAGGCCAAGAAGGCCGCCAACAAGCGCCGCGGCGCGGTGGTGAAGGCCGAAGCGGCGGCGTAAGGCTCGAGTTGTTGATGAACATGAAAAACCCGCGACTCGCATCGAGTCGCGGGTTTGCGTTGTTGGGGCGTGAAGCAACCCGCCGCGGGCCAAATTGGCAGCCCAGTAAGCGGAGAAATGGGTCCCGGGGACAAGCCCCGGGATGACAGGTTCGGGACCACGAGCGTTGGGATGACCAGATCGCGGTCCCTCTAGAACCCCGGGCCGAACTTGTTGGACCTCGGGAAGCCTTTCGGCACGGTGCGGCCGGACTGGGCGCGCTCGCCGATCCAGTCTTTCAGCTCGCTCCACGACAGCGTGAAGGTACGGCCGGCGGGATCGAGCCAGGTCAGGCCGTCACCCGTGGCGAAGACGCGAACGTCCGACAGCGAGCCGTCCTTGAAGCGCTGCAGGTAGACGCCCTTGCCACGCGCCATCTCGTTGACCTCGGAGAGCGCGAAGACGAGCATCTTGCGGTTATCGCCCACTGTCGCGACCTGATCGCCGTTGGCTGGCACGCAGACGCGAGCCTCGTAGGGTGCCTCGACGTTGAGGATCTGCTTGCCCTTGCGGGTCGAGGCGACCACCTCGTCCTCCGGTACGACGAAGCCGTGCCCCGAGGTCGCCGCGACGATCAGCTTGCGGCCGGGCTGGTGGACGAACATCTCGACGAAATCCGCCGTCTCCTCGATGTCGACCATGATCCGGAGCGGCTCGCCATGGCCGCGCCCGCCCGGGAGTTGATTGGCCTCGAGCGTGTAGAACTTGCCGTTGGTGGCGAACACCAGGATCTTGTCGGTGGTCGAGGCCTTGATCGCGCGTTTCAGAGCGTCACCCTGCTTGAACTCGACCTTCGAGAGATCGTCCTGGTGGCCCTTCAGGGCCCGCACCCAGCCCTTCTCGGACAGGACGATCGTGACCGGCTCCTTCTCGATCAGCATCTGATCGATGTCGATGTCGACGGTCGGAGCATCCTCGACGGAGCTGCGCCGCTTGCCGATCTCCGTCTTCTTCGACCAGCGCTCGCGAACACCCCTGATCTCCCCGGAGATGGTCTCCCATTGCTTGTCCTCGCTGGCGACGAGATCCATGAGATCACGCTGCTCGCCCGAGAGCTTGTCGTGCTCGGCCTTGATCTCCTGCTCCTCGAGCCTCGACAGCGAGCGCAGGCGCAGGTTCAGGATGGCCTCGGCCTGCACGTCCGAGAGCCCGAAGGTGCTCATCAGCTTGGCCTTCGGCTCGTCCTCGAAGCGGACGATGCGGATCACCTCGTCGATGTTGAGGAAGGCGATCAGGTAGCCTTCTAGCACCTCGAGGCGATGGGCGATCTTGGCGAGGCGATGCTCGGTGCGCCGGATCAGCACCTCCTGGCGGTGCTCCAGCCAGAGCTGCATCACCTCCTTTAGGCCGAGCACGGCCGGAATCTGGCCCGCGGTGAGCACGTTCATGTTGAGGCCGAACTTGATCTCGAGCTCGGTCAGCTTGAACAGGCTCTCCATCAGCACGACGGGATCGACGGTTCGCGCGCGCGGCTCGAGGACGAGGCGTACATGCTCGGCCGACTCGTCGCGCACGTCGCCCAGAAGCGGCAGCTTCTTTTCCTGGAACAGCTCGGCGATCTTCTCGTAGAGCGAGCCCTTGCGCACCTGAAAGGGGATCTCGGTGACGACGATCTGATAGCCGCCGCGGCCGGTCTCCTCGCGGTGCCACTTGGCGCGCAACCGGAAGCTGCCCCGGCCCGTGCGGTAGGACTCGATCATGCTTTCCTTGGGCTCGACCAGAATGCCGCCGGTCGGGAAATCGGGCCCCTGGATGAAGTCGAGCAGCTTCTCGACGGTCGCGCCGCGGTGCTTGATCAGATAGAGCAGCGCCTGGCAGACCTCGTCGACGTTGTGCGGCGGGATGTTGGTCGCCATGCCGACCGCGATGCCGGAGGCGCCGTTGGCGAGCAGGTTCGGGAACGCCGCCGGCAGGACGACGGGCTCCTGCTCCTTCTCGTCGTAGTTGGCACGGAAATCGACGGCGTTCTCGTCAATGCCCTCGAGCAGGGCCTCGGAGACGGTGGTCAGCCGTGCCTCGGTGTAGCGATAGGCCGCCGGGTTATCGCCGTCGATGTTGCCGAAATTGCCCTGGCCGTCGACGAGCGGGTAGCGCGACGAGAAATCCTGCGCGAGGCGTACCATCGCATCGTAGATGGCACCGTCGCCGTGCGGATGCAGCTTACCCATCGTGTCGCCGACGACACGGGCCGACTTCATGTAGGCGGCCGTCGGCGTGAGACCGAGATCGCGCATGGCAAATACGATGCGGCGGTGCACGGGCTTCAGGCCGTCGCGCACGTCGGGCAGCGCGCGGTCCATGATCGTCTTCAGCGCGTAGGCGAGATAGCGTTCCTCGAGCGCCTGCTTGAGGGGAACGGGCTCGATGGGGCCTGGGCCGGGGAGAATCGGTTTGTCGCTCATGGCCGCTCGTTAGCGCCTCCGGCCGGCGCTCTCAAGCCGGCGGCGACGGTTGTACCAGCGCCGTGGCGTCACACCACGGCACTTGCGTCGGCCGCCGGGCGCAGACACCATCACCCAGACAGCAGCGCGGAAGGAGCACGACATGCGGTTCGGATGGCTGACACTGGCGCACTCGCCATCGCCCGAGGACGACCAGGCCGGCATCTTCGAGCAGCTCGAGCAGGCGACACTGGCCGAGACGCTGGGTTTCGACGGCGTGTGGCTCACCGAGCACAACTTCACCGGTGAGAGCGTCTATTCCGATCCGATACCGTTCGCGGCCGCGCTCGCCATGAAGACGACCCGCATCAGGATCGGCTTCGCGGTCATCCAGATGACGTTGCGACATCCGGTGCGCCTCGCGACGCAGTTGTCGGTGCTCGACAACCTGAGCAAAGGACGCCTCGATGTCGGTGTCGGGCGCGGCACCATCTTCAACGAGTACGAATTCATGGGCTACGGGCTCAGGAGCGACGACGCCCGCGAGCGCATGACCGAGGCGCTCGACGTCATGACCCGCTGCTGGACGGCGACGCCCCTCGACCACCAGGGCAAATATTTCACCGCGCGCCTGCCTGAGCTGCGCCCCGTGCCTGTTCAGAAACCGCATCCGCCGCTTTGGCACAGCGCCGCCTCGCCGGGCTCGTTCAAGGCCTGCGGCGAGAAGGGCGTGCCGCTGATGACGCTCAGGCTCCCGGTCGGGCAGATCGCCAATCGGCTGGGGCAATATGCAGAGGGCCTTGCGACCAGCGGTCTCGACGACGCGGCGCAGAAAAAGCTCATGCGTGACGCCGCCATCTGGCGATGGGTCTATGTCGGCGAGAGCCGGGCGGAGGCCGAGGAGAGCCTGAGCGCCGCGCTGATCGAGACGCGCCGGCACATGGTGCACGCGCGGGAAGACCTGAACCCGCCGGACTTCCGCGTCGACCCCAACCTGCTCAATCCGTGGTCCGACCCGCATTATTCCGAGGCGGAAGGGCTGAAGTTCGCGCTCGGCTCGGGCGCACTGATCGGAACGGCGCGCGATGTCGCCGACCAGATCGCGGCCATGCGTGACGCCGGCGCGGGCCATGTGCTCTGCCAGATGAGCTTCGGCTATCTCGGTCACGACCGCATCACGGCTTCGATGCGGCGTTTCTCCGAGGAGGTGATGCCGCGCTTCCGGTAGACTGACGCGCGGCTCGGCGTGCCTCGGCCTCGCCACTCGCTCGTCACAATCGGCTGCGACTGACCTGACGGGGACCAGCTTGCACCGAAGCTGGCGGATGGGTTGGGGGACAGCTTGACAGACCTGCGGACGTTCGCGAGAACGTGCCCGAATTGCGACGCGTCGGAGAGCGTCGGCCTTGCACAGTACGGGACGCCGGTTTGGCCCGTCGTGCGCTGCACCCGCTGCAACATGGTCTATCTGGCGCGCAGCCTCGACAACAGCGCGCTGACGACGGACCACGCCTGGGAAAAAACCCACGCGAAAGAGAACCAGCGGCGGCGCAAGCATCTGATCTATCGCATCGACCAGGCGACGCGGTTCCGTCTCCGCTTCGGCAATCAGGCCGACAAGAAATGGGTGCAGCAGGCCGTCGCGGCGCCGGGCAACGTGCTCGACGTCGGTTGCGGCTCGAGCTGCCGGATTGCGCCTGGGATCGTGCCTTTCGGGATCGAGATCTCCGAAGGGCTCGCCCGGATCGCCGAGCCGAAATACCGGGCCGCGGGCGGACGCATCGTCGTGGCGCCGGCCGAGCAAGGGTTGGACCAGTTCGAGGACGGCTTCTTCACGGCTGCGGTCCTGCGATCCTATCTCGAGCACGAGCTGAAGCCGCGCGAGGTGTTGGCGCAGCTTGCCCGCAAGCTCAAGGCGGGTGGAATCGCGCTCGTCAAAGTCCCCGATTTCGATTCGGTCGGCCGCCTCGTCATGGGCGCGAAATGGTGCGGGTTCCGCTATCCCGACCATCTCAACTACTTCAACGAGGCGACACTGACGAAGCTCGCCGCCGCGAATGGCTTCCGCCTGGAGCGCCAGAACCTGCTTCCGCGCTTCAACGACAATCTCTATGTGCGCCTCGTGCGCATCTAGTGGCCCGTCGCGCCTAAATCGCATCATGCCCGGAACCGCTTCCGATTTAGGCGCGACACAAGGGCCACTAGTGTCCCGACCGCGAAGTTCGTTTCATCGTGCTGCCGGGTCGGGACGAACTTCGCGGTCGAAAGGACACTAGCTAAATCATGAGCTTAGTGTGGCGTTGTGTTTGGAAGTCCGCTTTCAGAGACTGCCGGGAGAACGAAGCGGACTTCCAAACCGCCACACCAGAGAATTCATTGGCTTAGTGTGGCGTTTATCGCGCCTAAGTTGCCTATGAGCGAGCCGCACTATCGGGCAACTAAGGCGCGACGCCACACTAGGCCTCACTCCACCACGCGGAAGCCTTCGGCAATCCTGCGCATCTCGGGCAGGAGCACGTCCTTGTCCGCGACCGGCATCTGCCCGACGATGCGATAGTAGCCGCCACCGGCTGGCAGAATGAGCATCTGGTAGACGACTATCGGGCCCTTCTCGTCCTTGGCATCGGCGACGATCTCGATCGCCTCCATCCTCGCGATCTCGACGCGGCGCCGTGACGCGAGCTTGATGTCCGTCAGCCCCGGCAAACCGGCGATCAGCGTCTCGGCCTGGCGCTCCGCGTCCACCAGCTCGCGACGGTCGAGCGACGGCGCGACGATGAGCACGGCGCGCTTCTCACTTTTCTGAGCGGGCTCCAGCTTGCCGTCGAGCGTATAGGCGTGAGTGGTGCCGAGAATGCTGCCCGCGGGAAGGAAAGGCCCGAGATAGCCGAGACGGAACACGTCGCGCTGCGGCGCTGCCGCCGGAGCGATCACCGCGCTCGCCAGCATCCGCTCGACGTCGGCGGCCTTGATCGCACCGCTGTCGAGCGACGACTTCTGCACATTCGCGGTGACCAGCGCCGTCACGTCCTTGTCCCGGAAGACAACAAGAAACTTGGCGACCTGCCCCTGGGCGCTCGCCTGCTCGCCGCGCATAAAGAGGTAGGGACCGGTGCGGTCGAGCTTTCCCGGCGCGCCTTTCGCGATACCCTTCTTGGCAAGCGCCTCGGGCGTCAGGCCGCTGGCCAACTGCTCGTAGGCGACGGCGGGCAGCTCGACCACGATCAGCGATGCGCCGGCCGCCTCGTTGACGAAGCCCGAGAACTGCCGCGCCTGCGTGAAGCCGTCGGGCACGTCGATCGCGACACGGCTCGAGGGAGCCTGCTGCACGCGCGCCGCCGCGTCGTTGCATGCCGTTGCCAGAACCAGCGCCAGCGCCGACATAACGCCTGCAATTGCCTGAATGGGCCGCATTGCGCCTCCACCTCGTTCGAGCCAGCTTTGCACGGTTTCGACAAAAGGCGCCCCGATGCGGCCAATTTGCGGCATTCGCGCTGCCGCGTGCGCGTGGCATGAGCTTGGCTGTGAAGGAATCGGCGAGGCGCGGCACCATGGCAACAGTCGACATGCTCGAGATCGCCGATATCCTGCGCGAGGTAGCCGCGACGGAGATCCTGCCGCGGTGGCGCAATCTCGCGGCTGGCGACGTGCAGCGGAAATCGAAGGCCGGCGATCTGGTGACCGTCGCCGATCACGCCGCCGAGGTAGCGCTGGCCGCGCGTCTCGAGGCCGCACTGCCCGGCTCGCACGTCGTCGGCGAGGAGGCCGTCGCCGCCGATCCGAACGTGCTGCAGCTGTTTCGCAAGCCCGAGGCCGTGTGGGTGATCGACCCGATCGACGGCACGCGCAAGTTCGCCGAGGGCGAGCCGACGTTCGACGTGATGGTCGCGCTGGTCGTCGCCGGGCGTCCGATCGCGGGCTGGATTTATGCTCCGGCCGAGAACACGCTCTATCTGGGCGAGGCTGGCGGCGGCGCCGAGCGGCACGCAGATGATACGGTGACGCCGATCCGTGCCCAGGCCGGCTTGGCGCTCGCCGATCTCGAGGGCATTCTCGGCTCGGGCGCGTTCACGAGCCGAGGCCTTGGTGATCCAAGTGCTGTGCGGGATCGGTTTCGGGGCTACGTGCGGCCGACGTGCGCTGGTCACAACTACGGGCGCATCCTGAGTGGCGAGAGCCATTTCCTCGTGAACTTCTCGACGCATCCGTGGGACCATCTGCCGGGACACGCCATCGCGGGTGCCGCCGGCTTCCATGCCGCGCGCCACGACGGCCGGCCCTTCGACCCGTTCGACCGCCTGGGCGGCGTGCTCGTCGCCCCTGACCGCGACTTGTGGGACGAGATCCACAGTTTGTTGCTGACCTGACATCATCCGGGTCCATAGCCGGCGCAACTTCTTGGAGATCTCCATGTCCACGCTGCTCACCGACGTCTCCCGCATCATGGCCGAGGTCGCCGCTGCCGAGGTGATGCCGCGCTGGCGCAATCTCGGCACGGGCGACGTCTCCGAGAAGACCGGCCCCGACGATCTCGTGACGATCGCCGACCGCGCGGCCGAGTTTGCTTTGACCGAGCGGCTTGCGGCTTATCTGCCGGGCTCGCTTGTCGTCGGCGAGGAAGCCGTCTCGGCGGATGCGTCGGTGATGCGCCGCTTGCAGGAGCGCGGGCCCGTGTGGGTGATCGACCCGATCGACGGGACGCAGGCGTTCGCGGGCGGCGAGCCGGATTTCACGGTGATGGTGGCGCTGGTCGAGGACGGACGCGCGACGGCCGGATGGATCTACGCGCCCGCGCTCGGTGAGATCGCCTATGGCGGCAAGGATCACGGCGTCTGGATGGGCCGCGACGGCAAGGCCGCGACCTCACACGCCCGCGTCGACGTTCCCGCGAGCGTCGGCGACATGATCGGCCTTCTCGGCAAGCGCAACCTCACCGATGCCCGGCGCGCCGAGCTGCAGGCGAAGGAAGCGAGCTTCAAGGCGCTCGACGGCGTGATCTACGCCGGCATCGACTACATGCGGCTGTTGCGCGGCGACGCGCACTTCGTGCTCTACGGCAAGTCCGAGCCCTGGGACCACCTCCCCGGCCTCGCCATGCTGGCGGCGCACGAGTTCTACGCCGCGAAGCACGATGGCAGCGCGTACCGGCCGGGCGACAACACGGGCGGGCTGCTGATCGCGCCGGATGCGCGGAGTTACTCGGAGATTAAGGGGATATTGTTGGGGTGAGTGGCGCTCGTGCGGTGGAGGACACGCATTCATGTTGACTGTAGATGCTTGGTCATTTGGCCTCAATCATCTTCTCACGCTCATTGGTTTCACTATTACGATGACCATCGCGATATTAGGATTTCGCTCGTTCAATAAATGGAAGCGGGAGAAAATTGAAGAACGACGGATCGATATAGCCCTTGAGGCACTGGCCTTCGCTTACGAGGCTGGGCAAATTTTCGATAGCATTCGAAACGCGCTTACGTTCGATAGCGAATACTCTGAGATGAAAGGGATTGATACACCCGCGCAACGTTTGGCAGCTGGTCCATTTTTTGCAGACTCTAAAACGAATTCACAATCACAAAGACTATTTTGACCGTGCGTGGAAGTTGCAACCTCGGTTTATGGCTGTATTCGGCAAAGACGCCGCCAAGATATTTGCCAATATCCACCAAGCGCGTGCCGAAATACAGGTATCAGCTGAAATGCTCCTGAGTGATGCGATCCATGGCGACCTGGGACGCGAGGTTGAACTGACTAAGAAGCTCAAAGCAGACGTTTGGAAGGGTTCGCGCAAGGTTCCCGATGAAATCGATCCCAAAATTGAAGCTTTCGTCAACGGTGTGGAGGCGCTCTGTCTGCCAGTAGTGGCCGGTCGGTATGCCAAGCCGAAGAAGTAGCATCGGCACAACTCACCACCTCACACCATCCCCTTCTCCCACCCCAACCACTCCGCTATCCCGCGACCCATCACCCACTCCATATCCGCCGCCGGAAGCCACGTCTGGTGATCGCGGAAGGCGGAGACGCACTCGCCCCATGAGCACGGCATCCGCGTGATGTCGGTGCCCCAGAACATGCGGCGTGGGCCGAAGGCATCGTAGATGGCTTTGTAGTGCGGCGTGAGGCTTCTGAACGGATAGGCGTCGGTCACGTACTGCGGGCCGCCCGTGACTTTCACGGCGATGTTCGGGTGCCGCGCGAGTTTGCACACTTCGGGGATCGTCACGAATGCCGCCGCGTCCTTGTTGCCGCGCGCCACGCCGAAATGGTCGACGATGAGCTTCAGGCCCGGATGCTTCGCTGCAATCTCGCCGACGAGCGGCAGGAACTCGCCGCACAGCATCGCGATCGGCACGCCGTGCTTCTCGGCCGCGGGCCAGAGCCAGTCCATGGTGCCGTCCGTCGGCCACGTCTTCATGTGGTCCCTGAGGAACGTGTATCTGAGGCCGACCATGCCCGGCTGCTCGAGCCACGTTGCGATCTCGCTGTGGCGCGCGGGCTCGTCGAGCGGAATGCGGCCGAGAATGGCGAAGCGATCGGGATGGGCCGCGACGGCCTCGGCGGCTTGCGCATGCGAAGCGTCGTCCCAGCTCGGCGGATGCAGGATCGCACCGTGGACGCCCGCGGCATCCATGTCGCGGATGGCCTCGTCGAGCAGGTAAGGCGTCGCCCGGTGCGGGGCGACGACATGGCCTTTGGTCCACAGATGGATCTGGGCGTCGATGATGCGCATGGCGAAAACTCCGCTCTCTTGTTACCGGTCCGACAAGCCCATGGGACGCCCACGGCTGTCATCCTCGGGCTTGTCCAGAGGACCCATTTCGCCGCTTGTCCCGCCAATCATGCCGTACTGCGAGCGGGAGGCAAATCGCTATCGCCGCGCCTGTTGATCGATAGGTGGTCGGGACAAGCCCGACCATGACAGACGAGGGATTGTGTTGCTTCCCATTGGCCCGGAGATTACGGCAACTCCTGTGACTCCAAGCTCCAAAGGATACGCCGAGAGTGGCCGTCGCTGACAACCTCCCCGTTCTCGAGGCGCTGCCGGAGTTGCGCGAGGCAATGGCGCGTGGAACCTCCGCCGTGCTGGTGGCGCCGCCGGGCGCGGGCAAGACGACGGCCGTGCCACCGGCACTGCTCGACGAGGCGTGGTTGTCGGGCCGGAAAATTCTGCTGCTCGAGCCGCGCCGGATTGCAGCGCGTGCCGCCGCCGAGCGCATGGCCGAGTTGCGCGGCGAGCGTGTCGGCGAGACCATCGGCCTGCGCGCGCGGCTCGACACGCGTGTGTCGGCACGAACCCGAATCGAGGTCGTCACCGAGGGCGTTTTCACGCGGCTCATTCTCGACGATCCGTCACTCGACGGTGTCGGCCTCGTGATCTTCGACGAGTACCACGAGCGCTCGCTCGATGCGGATCTTGGCCTTGCTCTTGCCCTTGATGCCCGCGCCGGCCTGCGCGACGACCTGCGTATTCTGGTGATGTCCGCCACGCTCGATGGTGCGCGCGTCGCGAAACTGCTCGGTGAAGCGACACCGGTCGTCCGGTCGGAAGGCCGCGCGTATCCGATCGACACGCGCTATCTCGGCCGCCCACCCGAGCGCACCAGCATCGCCGATGCGACCGCCGCCGCCGTGCGCCGCGCGCTCGAAGAGGAAACCGGATCGCTGCTCGCATTTCTTCCTGGGCAAGGCGAGATCCGTCGTGCCGCCGAGCGCCTGCGCGACAGCATTCGCGAGCCCGACGTCGACATCGTCGAGTTGCATGGCGGATTGGACGGCAAGCTGCAGCGCGAGGCGATCCGTCCTCCCGCCGCCGGTCGCCGCAAGGTCGTGCTCGCCACCGCGATCGCGCAAACCTCGATCACCATCGACGGCGTGCGCATCGTGGTCGATTGCGGCCTCGAGCGGCTGCCGCGCTATGATGCGGGCGCCGGCGTGACGCGTCTCGAAACCGTGCGCGTCTCGCGGGCGACCGCCGATCAGCGCCGCGGCCGCGCCGGGCGAACCGAGCCGGGCGTCGGCTATCGGCTTTGGAGCGAGCCCGAGACGCAAGGCCTGCTCGCTTTCACCGCGCCCGAGATGCTCGCGGCCGATCTCACGTCCCTCGTGCTCGACTGTGCGTCTTGGGGCGTGACCAATCCAACGCAGCTTTGGTGGCTCGATCCGCCGCCGCAAGGTGCACTTGCCGCCGCCCGCGACGAGTTGATCGCGCTCGGTGCCATCGAGCCAGATGGTCGGCTGACCGAGACCGGACGCGCCCTGCGGGATCTGCCGCTCGCACCGCGTCTCGCACGCATGATCCATGCCGCCGCTGAGATCGGCGCAGCCACGAATGCCGCGCTGATCGCGGCCGTTCTCTCCGAGCGCGGCGCGGGTGGCTTGTCACTCGATCTCGACGACCGGTTGCAGGGACTGCGCCGCGAACGAGGACCGCGCGCCGAAGCCTTGCGCCGCATGGCGTCCGGTTGGGCCGAGACGGCAACGCGAGGGCATAGAAAGTCCGGCACCTCGCGCAAGGATGGCCCAGCCTCCACCGCGGCGCTCCTCGCCCTCGCGTTCCCCGATCGCATCGCCAAGGCGCGTGGCGCACGCGGCACGTTCCTGCTCGCCAACGGACGCGCCGGCCTTGTCGATCCCGCGAGCCCACTCGCCGATGCGCCGTTCCTCGTCGTCGCCGAGATGTCCGGCGTCGCCGCATCGTCGCGCATTCTGCTCGCGGCACGGCTCGACGACGGCGATCTCGAACGCATTGCCGGCGACCGTATCGAGGCGCGAACTGAAACGATCTTCGACCCGACGACCGCTTCGCTTCGCGCACGTGCCGAGCGGCGCCTCGGCGCAATCGTGCTCGCCAGCGAGCCGCGTTCCGTGGCTGCCGACGAGGCCTCGGCCATTGCCCTCGCCGAAGGCATCGCCCGCATTGGTATCGATCGCCTGCCGTGGAGCCGCGCCCAGCGCCAGCTTCGCGACCGCGTTACGTTCGTCAGGAGTGCACTGCCCGAGGACCAACGCGCGAGTTGGCCTGACCTCTCCGACGACGCACTCGCGACGACGGCCGCCGCTTGGCTCGCGCCATTCATCGCGGGTGCCACGCGCCTCGCCGACATCGGCGCCGACCAGCTCGGCAACGCGCTCGACGCACTCCTGCCCTGGTCGCTGAAGCAACGCCTCGAGGCCGACGCGCCAACCCACTTCGAAGCGCCCACGGGAAATCGCCACGCGATCGACTACGAGAGCGACGGCGCGCCCGTCGTCGCCTGCCGCGTGCAGGAGCTGTTCGGGCTCAAGACGCACCCGGCGATCGCGAGTGGTCGCCTGCCGCTGACCTTCCATCTGCTCTCGCCAGCGGCGCGGCCCATTCAGATTACGCGCGATCTTCCGGGCTTCTGGACCGGCTCGTGGCGCGACGTCAAAGCCGACATGAAGGGCCGTTATCCGAAACACGTCTGGCCCGACGATCCGGCCAACGCCGCTCCCACAGCGCGCGCCAAGCCGCGCGGGACGTGAGAGCACGGAAAGCGGCAGCCAAGGCCTCAGCCACCGCCCTTGCGCGCGCTCCACGCGATGGCGCCGAGGCTTGCCGCCGACAAAACAAGGACGATCGCGGGACCACCGGGAACGTCCGCCGACATCGAAAGTCCCAGTCCGATCGCCGCACCGACGGCCCCGATGACCGCCGCGATCGCGGCCATTGCCTCCGGCGTCGAGGCAAAGGGTCTCGCTGCTGCCGCCGGCATCACGAGAAAAGCTACGATCAACAACACGCCGACTATTTTCATGGCGATCGCGACCGTCAACGCCAGCAGAACCACAAGGGCAGCTTCGGCGCGCGCCACGGGAAGGCCTTCCGCCTGGGCCAGCTCCTCGTGGACGGCGACGGCGACCAGCGTTCGCCACAACGCCGCGATGACACCCAGCACCAGCGCGCCGCCGATCCCGAGCCACGCGAGATCGCCTCCGCTCACGGCAAGCACGTCGCCGAACAGATACCCCATCAGATCCAGGCGCTGCCCTGACAGGTGCGAGGCCGCCACGATCCCGCCTGCCAGGGCCGCATGTGAAAGAATGCCGAGCAGACTGTCGGCCGGCACGATACGCTGACGTCCGAGGCCGACGAGCAATCCGCCGATCATCAGCGCGACCACGACGACGCCGAGCGTCAGGTCGATCTCGAGTGCGAGCCCGAGTGCGACTCCGAGAAGACCGCCATGTGCGATCGTCGCGCCGAAGTAGGACATGCGCCGCCAAACGACGAGGCAGCCAAGTGGCGCGGCGACAAGCCCGACGCCCACCGCTGCGACGAGCGCGCGGACGAGGAACGGCTCAAGCATGAGACTTGTCTCCGCCGCCAGCGCCGCCGGGCGGCAGCGGCTCGCCGCCGAGACCGTGCGCGTGGTCGTGATGATGCTGATAGATGCCGAACGCCCGTGCGGCGTCGCCGAACAGCCGTACGTATTCCGGATGCTGCGCCACCGTCTCCGGAACGCCGTGGCAGCAGACGTGCCGATTGATGCACAGGACGCGGTCGCTTTGCGCCATGACCACGTGCAGATCGTGGCTGACGAGGAGAACGCTCAGGCCGCGCTCGTCGCGCAACCGCCCGATCAAGGCATAGAGATCCGCCTCGCCCAGATGATCGACACCACGCGCCGGCTCGTCGAGCACCAGCAGCTTCGGCTCGCGCACCAGCGCGCGCGCCAGCACCACGCGCTGCAACTCTCCGCCCGACAATTGGCCTAGCTGCCGGTCCACGACCCGGCCGGCACCGACCTCGTCGAGGCAACGCAGCAACCGGTCTTGCGGAACCCGCGCACCGAGCGTCAGGAAGCGCTGGACCGTCATCGGAATCGCGGCGTCGCGCTCGAACCGTTGCGGCACGTATCCGACGACCAGCCCCGGCGACCGTGTCACCGTCCCGGAATCCGGCATTTCCAGCCCAAGCAGGATGCGCACGAGCGATGTCTTACCGGCGCCATTCGGACCGATCAGCGTTACGATCTCGCCGGCCGCAATATCGATGTCCACGTGGTCGAGGATGCTGCGTCCGCCGCGCGCCATCGTGATTTCGCGACCCGAGATGAGCACCTCGCCTGTCGGGCCCGATGCACGGCGTCGTGCACCAGGGGCAACTGGAGGATGATCGTGACCGCAATGGTCGTGTGCCGCATGATCGTGGCCATGCCCATCCGCGCCGCGTGCTGGAAGGCTCGCGGCACGCGGCCCGAGCCACGACCTGTCCCGCTGCTCGGTCATTCCGCCCGCCGATCCGGCTGGGCACAGGCCGCGCAGGCGCCGCTCACCTCGACCAGAGCCTGACTCATGCGAAATCCGACCGCGCCCGCCGCCGCCTGGATGTCATCGAACACGCCCGGCCGAGGAACCTCGGCCACCGCCCCGCACTCATCGCAGGCCAACACGATCTGGCGACGGTTGCCGCCGTGCGCGACATGGCATGCAAAGAAGGCGTTACGGCTTTCCAGCCGGTGCACGACGCCGGCCGCCACCAGCGTGTCGAGCGCGCGATAGATCGATATCGGCGCCAGCCGCCGTCCACCCTTGCTGGCCAGGCGCTCGAGCACATCGTAGGCGCCGACGGCCCTGTGCGAAGCCGCGACCTCCTCGAGAACGTGCCGCCGCAGCTCCGTCAGCCGCAGCCCCTGCCGCTCGAACGCCGCTGCTGCCCGCTCGATCACCTCCGCCACGCAACAGTCGTGATCGTGATCCGGAACCGGAAAGCCCGATGCGGACGGCCTAGGCTTCATCGCTGTGCGTCTCCCGTGATCCGGCATAGAGCGTTGGCTGCGGGCACGGAACATGAGCGCTCCGCGATGTAAACATATAACATAACTGTGTCCCCGAGCGCCGATCCCGACCGAAACCTTGCGTCTTTTTGCCAATTTGTCGTGGTGTGGTTGGACTTGACGCCAGTTCTTAACGCATGTCCGCGCCCGCGAGCGGCAACCCGTAGCCCGAGTATTTGCCCCCGATGACCCGCACCAAAGCCTATATCGTCGCCGCCCGCCGCTCCGCAAACGGCCGCCTTGGCGGCCTGCACCGCAATCGCCGCCTCGAGGATCTGGCCCCGCCGGTGCTGTTGCAGGCAGTCGAGGACGCGCGGATCGAGCCATCGCGGGTCGAGGTCCTGGTCGCCGGGAACACCACTGCCGGCAACAATCCCGCCCGCCTGATCGCGCTTTTCGCAAACCTTCCCGACCATTGCGTGACGCTTACCGTCGATCGTCACGCGGCCTCGGGCCTCGAGGCCATCACCAATGCCATCGGTCGCATTGCTGCTGGCGAAGCCGACGTCGTCGCTGCTGGCGGCGCCGAGGCGCTCTCGACCGCGCCCTGGCGTCTGGCCAAACCCCGCACCCTCTTTCACCTGCCACGTTTCATCGGCCTCGCTCAATCTGACAACGGCGAGGTCGGCGATCACGCTGCCGTCGAGGCCGCAGAAGACCTCGCCAGGCGGCTCGAGATCCCGAGGAACGTTCAAGACGAGTACACGATCGCCAGCCATATCAAGGCCTCTCTGGCGCGGGACGCCAGGCGCTTCACGCGCGAGATCGTGGCGCTCCGCAACAAGCCCGAGGAAACCCGGGACGAGCTCGTCGACGAGCCGGACATCGACGACATGGAAGCCTTTCCGTCCCTGCTCGGCGACGGCACCATCACCGCCGGCAACTCCAGCCTTCCGGCCGACGCGGCCGCATTCGTGGTGGCCGTGTCGGAGCGCGTCTACCAGCAGCTCGGCCGACCGCCCGCGCTCGTCGTCGAGGCGAGCGCCTCCGTCGGCGTCGCATCGAGCGCCGACATCGAGGCGCCGATGGCCGCCGCCCGCATGCTCGCTGGACGCAGTGGTTGCCCGCCGCTCTCGGATCTACACGCCATCGAGCTCGGCGAGACGTCCGCGGTTCAGGCGATCGCCTTCCGTGCCGTGCTGGATCTGCCCGAAAGGATCGTCAATGCCGAAGGCGGACAGGTCGCGCGCGGACAACCTGCCGGCGCTGCGAGCGCCGTGCTCGCCGTCCGCCTCTTCACGCGTCTCGTACGCGACGAGGACGTACGCCCCGGAACCCGTGGCGCTGTCGTCATCGGCGCTGCCGGAGGTCAGGCGATGGCCACCGTCTTCATGCGGGTCTGAGCTCCACGAACGGAGCGCGCCGCCTACTCCTCGCGGAAGACCCGCTCGCGTCGCTCGTGACGCTCCTGCGCCTCGATCGACAAAGTTCGCGATCGGCCGCGCGTCGAGGCGCTTCAAGCTGATCGGCTCGCCGGTTTCCTCGCAATAGCCGTAGCTGCCTTCCTCGAGCCGGGCCAGTGCGGCGTCGATTTTCGCGATCAGCTTGCGCTGCCTGTCACGTGCGCGTAGCTCGAGCGCACGATCCGTCTCGAAGGTCGCACGGTCCGCCACATCCGCGTGCTGAGCGCTCTCTTCGTGAAGGCCCTGCAGCGTCTCGCGATTCTGCCGGACGATTTCCTCTTTCCACGCGATCAGCTTGTTGCGGAAATAGAGCCGCTGACGCTCGCTCATGAAAGGCTCGCTATCCGAGGGCCGATAGCCCGTCGGTAACATCGACCCGCTGGAACCAGCTTCACCCGATTTCGCGGCGCTCTTGATCGTGTCGATGCCCTTCACCTTGTCACCCCCTGATCGACTGCTGACCGCGATCGACGAAACGGCCGTGCCGTTTGTCCGCCTGTCCGGCGCCGACGCAATCGATTTCGTGTTGACCTTGCCGTCGCGCCTCGGGTCGGTTCCCCCTTTGGCCGCCGGCCCATCCTTACGCGTCCCGACCATCACCATGTCGCCACGCCCGTTGCGCACAGCACGCCGGGCGATCGCTCCCGCGACAGCTACCGGCTTGCCGTCGAGCGCCGCAGCCGCACGGCCATCGTTCGCCGCCGCCACCGCCACGCGCCCGTGTGGACGGATCGCCTTTGATCTGGCGACGGTGTCCGCTTCATGGCCGTTGCTCTTCTGTCGGCGTCCGGCTTTGCTCGCGGCTTCCATCGCAGCGAATTTGGGCTTCGATTGGGCCATCGCGCCGGGCGCCTTCGACGGCTTCGCAGCTTTTGCCCTCGCGGTCGAGACCTTGTTTGCCTTCGCTGCTGGCGCGGCCCGCGCGGTGACGCTCGTGGCTGTTTTTCGAGGGGATCGAGTTGCCGGTTGGGCCAAGCCCGTTCTCGATTTGGCCTTTTGGACCTTACGGGAAGCCATGGGAGCCCTTACCTCGATCGCTCGGAGCCTGAGTGCTCATATATCAGTAACAGTCGATCTGGCTGCAGCTATTTAAGTGACTGTTTTTGCAAGTCAAGAAAAAGCGCAACAGATTGTCGGCTTGGTAAGCGACGGCGAGGCCAGACCCCGGAATTACGGCGTTCAGGCAGTCGTCTACCGCCTTCTTCCCCCATAAGTAGCATTCGTATTGTTCTTCTCGTTATGGTTGTTTTCAACTTTAACGGGTACTCTAACAATGCCTCACCCAAGAACGGGTGCGCGGTGCCCACTGTCCCGCGATGGACGACGCCTCCTCCTCTCCCGGCGCGGACACTTCGAGACAGAGGACCCGACGCCTAGACGCTCGACCGATGCACGGTGGCCTGCTGGTCCGCACTTCACGAAAGCCGCGTCGCCAACGCGCACGCACGTCGAAAAAAGGAGACCTCTCGTAACCGCATCAGGACCCGCTCTCCAACCGCTCCTCGATACCCCCGTGCGAACGCCTCCCACCCATACCCCCGCACGGCCTCTTGGGGCATGAGCAGGTCCACTTTGCGCCATCCCCGCCCGCATACGGGGATGGCGCCTTTTTTCTCCGCCCATCCGGTGCCGCTCCCACGCATCCAGTTGGCGATCTCGTGCAAGCGGCTTGATGCCGGCCACGCCAGAACCTAAGCTCGACCGGCTTTTCGTGTTTGCCGCCCGACAGAGGTTCCGCACTCCCATGAAATTCACAGGCTCGAAGTCCTACGTCGCCACGGACGATCTCAAGGTCGCGGTCAACGCGGCGATCACGCTCGAGCGGCCGCTCCTGATCAAGGGAGAGCCCGGCACCGGCAAGACGGTGCTTGCCGTGGAAGTGGCGCGGGCCCTCGGCGCGCCCCTCATCGAGTGGCACATCAAATCCACCACCAAGGCTCAGCAGGGCCTTTATGAGTACGACGCCGTCTCGCGGCTGCGCGACAGCCAGCTCGGCGACGAGCGCGTCAAGGACATCCGCAACTACATCAAGCGCGGCAAGCTCTGGGAGGCCTTCACGGCCGACGAGCGCCCCCTGCTTCTCATCGACGAGATCGACAAGGCCGACATCGAGTTCCCGAACGACCTCCTGCAGGAGCTCGATCGGATGGAGTTCTTCGTCTACGAGCTGAACGAGACCGTGAAGGCGCGCCGCCGCCCGATCGTCATGATCACCTCGAACAACGAGAAGGAGCTGCCCGACGCTTTCCTGCGCCGCTGCTTCTTCCATTACATCAAGTTCCCCGACCCCGAGACCATGAAGGCCATCGTCGAGGTCCACTTCCCCGGCCTCAAGGGCATGCTGGTCTCCGAGGCGCTGAAGATCTTCTTCGACATGCGCGAGGTGCCGGGCATCAAGAAGAAGCCCTCCACCTCGGAGCTGCTCGACTGGCTGAAACTGCTCCTCAACGAGGACATCGGCCCCGAGACGCTGAAGGAGCGCGACCCGAAGAAGCTCATTCCACCCCTTCACGGTGCGCTCCTCAAGAACGAGCAGGACGTGCACCTCTTCGAGCGGCTCGCCTTCATGTCCAAGCGCCAGCCCGCCTCGGGCGGCTGAGGCGATATTCACTCGTCACGGGCCAACTGGATGCGGATACGATCGAACAGACCGTATCCGCACCCAAACTGGCGATTGCGGCGCAAACGCAAGACGACCTGTCGAGGATGGAGTACGTCGCGACGGGTCCCAAATTGCTCGAACCCGAGCCGCCGGTAGAGAGCCCCCGCACGCGGATTGGCGGCCAGCACCTCGATCTCGTGTCGACGTGCGCCCGGGTACTTCGCCGCGCAGGCTGCTATCAGCCTCGTACCGATCCCATTCCCTTGCCATTTCTGATCAATGTAGACCTCGTGAATATGAAGCGTTCCAGAAACGCTTAGGCGAGCGCAAGCAAAGCCGATGATCTCGTCGTCGACCTCCGCTACCAGCACGCAATGCCTGCGAAGTGGTCGAGACCAATGGCGCATGAACGAAGTGCAATGCACCCACCGACTGTATGCTTCGGCGCCTTCGGCTCCGAAGATTTCCCCGTAGGCGGTAATCCACGTTCGATGCAGAAGCGCTTGGACTGGCTCGATATCGTCCGCAGTCAGACGCCGAATGCACGCACCGTGCTCACGTCGCCTCGATGCAGCCATCGACTGGCGCGACGACCAAATCAGCCCATCGGTCAATACTGAAGGCATCTGCAAGCACCATCTACCGGCATATCCCGAATAACCGTAGCCACGCTGATCAGAAGCGATGATTAATCCGTTCAAGTTATATTCTCCGCAAACCTTCCCAGTGGTAATCCGCCGCCCCACTTCGAGACCACCGAGGTCACGCACACCTCACCTGCCCGGTTGTTCTTCTCTTCCATAGCCAACCCTCCCCGCGGCGCCTGCGCCCGGGGTGCTGATCGCCAGGCGCGGGACGGCATCGCCGCCGGAAGCCTGTTGAGGGGGCGCGGCTCCAAAGCCGCTGCGGCAAGGCCGCCCCGCCGCATGGTTCCGGTGGCCGGGTTCTCCGCGCCGGATACCTCGGCCTTCCTGCGCCGATCCCGTTCGCGAATCCGGGCAGCTTCGGCCCAGCTGGTTCGCCAGGGCGCCCGGTGCCGGCGGCTCAGGCGCGCGCGCAGCGCTTGAGCCTTCGGCCGATCCGGTCCTGGACGTCCTGTTTGCTCGTCGTCCCGGACCCATGCCTTCGCCGCACCGTCCACGGCGAGGCCCGGTCGGGCCCTGGCGTCGCGGCGAAGTGACGACAGAATGCGCCGGCCCGATCTGGCGGGGACAAGTTGCGCCGCATTTCGCCCGCCTCGGTTAATGCCGCAGTCGATGGCTCGCGCAGGCGATGCCGCCCAATCACCTGAAACAGAAAGGGCGGCGCCCGAGCTTCCTCGAGTGCCGCCCCATTTCTTCTCGACGTCCCGGAAGGCGGATTGCCCTGCGGGAGCGCCGCTCAGCGCCCGTTACGCGAGATCGAAGCGATCCGCGTTCATCACCTTGTTCCAGGCCGCGACGAAGTCCTCGACCATCTTCTTCTGCGTGTCGGCCTGCGCATAGACCTCCGCGATCGCCCGCAGCTGCGAGTTCGAGCCGAAGACGAGATCGCACCGCGTCGCCGTCCACTTCACCTGACCGGTTTTGCGATCACGCCCCTCATAGGCCTCGTTGGCGTCGGAGACCGGCTTCCACTCCGTGCTCATGTCGAGCAGGTTCGTGAAGAAGTCGCCGGTCAGCGAGCCCACCCGGTCCGTGAAGACGCCGTGCTTGGACTGGCCGTGGTTGGCGCCCAGCACGCGCAGACCACCGACAAGCACAGTCATCTCCGGTGCCGTCAGGCGCAGAAGTTGTGCCTTGTCGAGCATCATCTCCTCGGGCGCCGCCGCGTAGGCCTTCTTCTGGAAGTTGCGGAAACCGTCGGCAACGGGCTCGATGACGGCGAACGAGTCGACGTCGGTCTGCTCCTGGGAGGCGTCCGTGCGGCCCGGCGCGAAGGCAACCTTCACGTCGTGACCGGCCTTCTTCGCCGCCGCCTCGACGGCAGCGCTGCCGCCCAGCACGATCAAGTCGGCCATCGAGACCTTCTTGCCGCCGCTCTGCGAGCCGTTGAACTCCTTCTGGATGCCCTCCAGCTTGCCGAGCACCTTGGCAAGCACGGCCGGCTGGTTGGCTTCCCAGTCCTTCTGAGGAGCAAGACGGATGCGCGCACCGTTGGCGCCGCCGCGCTTGTCGGAGTTGCGGAACGTCGATGCCGACGCCCAGGCCGTGGAGACGAGCTCACCCGTCGACAGGCCCGACGCCAGGATCTTGGCTTTGAGGGCCGCCACGTCGCTGTTGTCGATCAGCTTGTGGTCGACTGCCGGGACGGGGTCCTGCCAGATCAGATCCTCTTTCGGAACCTCGGGCCCGAGGTAGCAGGCCTTGGGACCCATGTCGCGATGAAGCAGCTTGAACCACGCCCGCGCGAAGGCGTCCGCGAACTGGTCCGGGTTCTGGTGGAAGCGCCGCGAGATCGGCTCGTAGATCGGATCGAGCTTGAGCGACATGTCCGCCGTCGTCATCATCGGGCGGGCCTTCTTCGACGGGTCGTGCGCGTCGGGGATCATGTCCTCCGGGCGGCAATCCTTCGGGTGCCACTGCCAGGCGCCCGCCGGGCTCTTCACGCACTCCCAGTCGTAGCGGAACAGCACGTCGAAGTAGCCGTTGTCCCACTTCGTCGGGTTCGGCTTCCAGGCGCCCTCGATGCCGGACGTGGTGGTGTGCACGCCCTTGCCCGAGCCGAACTGGTTGATCCAGCCGAGGCCCATCGTCTCCATCGGAGCCGCCTCCGGCTCGGGGCCGACCAGCGCCGCATCGCCGGCGCCGTGCGCCTTACCGAAGGTATGGCCGCCCGCCACCAGCGCGACGGTCTCCTCGTCGTTCATCGCCATTCGCGCGAACGTCTCGCGCACATCGCGGCCCGAGGCGACCGGATCAGGGTTGCCGTTGGGACCTTCCGGATTGACGTAGATCAGGCCCATCTGCACCGCGGCCAGCGGATTCTCGAGGTCGCGATCGCCCGAGTAACGCTTGTCGCCGAGCCACGTCGTCTCGCTGCCCCAGTAGATGTCCTCTTGCGGCTCCCAGGTGTCGGGCCGTCCGCCGCCGAAGCCGAAGGTCTTGCCGCCCATCAACTCGATGGCGACGTTGCCCGCGAGCAGCATCAGGTCGGCCCACGAGATCTTGTTGCCGTACTTCTGCTTGATCGGCCACAGCAGCCGGCGCGCCTTGTCGAGGTTGCCGTTGTCCGGCCAGCTGTTCAGCGGCGCGAAGCGCTGCCCGCCCGTCGAGCCGCCGCCGCGGCCGTCCGCGATGCGATACGTGCCCGCGCTGTGCCACGCCATGCGAATGAAGAGGCCGCCGTAGTGACCCCAGTCTGCCGGCCACCAGGCCTGGCTGTTGGTCATCAGCGCGTTGAGGTCTGCCTTCAACGCCTTGTAATCGAGCTTCTTGAATTCCGCTGCATAGTTGAACTGCGCGCCGAGCGGATTACCCGCGGGGCTGTTCTGATGCAGGATCTTGAGATTGAGCTGGTTCGGCCACCAGTCACGGTTCGACATGACCCCCATGGCCGTATGCGCATGAGCCTTGCCGGTTACTGGGCACTTGCCTTCGCTCGACATGTTCTCTCCCGTCGTGCTACTAGGAATTCCGCTGCGTTCCTGAGGGAAGCGGTAGTTTTTTAGAACCATTCTAAACTATTGGCCAGCGCAATCGGTATGCGCGACATTGTAAGCATGGTCTTGCGCATCACGTCCGGTGCTCATGCGACTGCGCGCACCGCTCTCCAGTTTCGGACGCCCCCAACTTCGCCACAAGCCGCATGCGCCCGCAACCGAATTTGACGCGGTGATCTGCCTCGGGCCGACGTCAACCCGCCGATCCGCGAGCGCTTCATGTGCAAAAGCCCGCTTTGGCTCCCTCAGATGTGCAGCGGCAGTCCGAGCCCTTTGAGGCAAGCCTCCTGGAACGCCTCGCTGCGGGTCGGGTGGGCGTGCACGGTCGATGCGATGTCCTCGAGACGCGCGCCCATCTCCAGAGCCAGCACGAACGCGGCCGATAGCTCCGACACCCCTTCCCCGACGGCCTGCACCCCGACCAGAAGGCCGTTGTCCTTCCGCGCGACGACCCGCACGAAACCATCGTCGCGGCCCGTCGTCATCGCACGACCGCTCGCCTTGAACGGGAACTGCGCGACAGTCGCCTCGATGCCCGCCGACGTGCAGTCCTGCGGCGACAGTCCCATCACCACGACCTCCGGATCGGTGAAGCACACTGCCGGGATCGCGACCTTGTCCCAGACGAGCGGCTTGCCCGCGACGATGCCCGCCACCATCTCGCCTTGCGCGATGGCGCGGTGCGCAAGCATCGGCTCGCCGGTGACGTCGCCGACAGCGTAGACTCCACGCATCGAGGTGCGGCAGCGCTCGTCGATCTTCACGAAGGCCCCGCTCATCGTGAGGTGCAGGTCGCCCAGCCCCACGGCCCGCGTGCGGGGACGCCGTCCGACCGCGACCAGCACCTTATCGGCCGCGATCTCGACCACCTCGCCGCTCTGCTTTTCCACCGAGAGAACGCCGTCGGCGAAACCCTTCGCCGTCACCGACGTCAGAAGCTTGATACCGATCGTCGCCAACCGTTTCGCCACCGGCTCGGTCAGCGCCCGGTCCCACACCGGCAAAATCCGGTCGGCCGCCTCGACGATGGTCACCTGCGCGCCGAGCTTCGCATACGCCGTTCCGATCTCGAGGCCGATGTAGCCCGCGCCCACAACCGCCAGGCGCTGCGGGACCTCGGTCAACGCCAACGCCTCGGTCGAGGAGATCACATCGCCGCCGAACGGCAGCGACGGCAGCGCGATCGGCTCCGAGCCCGTTGCGATGACGATGCTCTCGGCCCGGATTCGCTGCTCGCCGTCCGGCGTCCGCACCACCACCGACTTGCCGTCGCGAAACCGCGCCTCACCGCGCACCGTGCGCACACCGGCCTTCTTCATGAGCGCGCCGACGCCGCCGCTCAAGCGCCCGACGATCCCCTCGATCCATTGCGAGGTCTTGCCGATGTCGATCGTGGGCTCCGCCGCGGTGATCCCCATGTGTCCGCTCGCCGCGAATCCCCGCAGCCGGTGGTACTCGTCCGCCGCATGGATCAGCGCCTTCGACGGGATGCAGCCGATGTTGAGGCACGTGCCCCCGTCGCGGTCCGCTTCCACGATGACCGTGTCGACACCGAGCTGACCCGCCCGGATGGCACACGCATAGCCACCCGGACCCGCGCCGATGACCAGCAGCTTGCAGGCGAGATCAGGCATTGGGCCAGCCCTCCACGAACAGCATCGCCGGCCGCTCGAGCAGCGTCTTCAGCTTCTGCACGAAGACGGCCGCCTCATAGCCGTCGACGACGCGATGATCGAAGCTGCACGAGAGGTTCATCATCTTGCGTGGCACGAACTGCTGGCCGTCCCACCACGGCCGGATGGACATCTTGTTGACGCCGACGATCGCCACCTCCGGGTGATTGATGATCGGCGTCGTCGCGATCGCCCCCAGTGGCCCGAGCGACGTGATGGTGATCGTCGACCCCATCAGCTCGGCGCGCTCCGCGCTGGCGTTGCGCGCCGCCTCGGCCAGCCGCGCGATCTCGCTCGCGTTGTCCCACAGCGAGTTCGCCTCCGCGTGCCGCACCACCGGCACCATCAGCCCGCTCGGCGTCTGCGTCGCGATGCCGACATGCACCCCGCCGAACTGTTTGATGATCCCCGCCTCGTCGTCGAAATGCGCGTTGAGGCCCGGCTGCTCGCCCACAGCCGCGACAATGGCCATGATCAGGAACGGCAGCAGCGTCAGCTTCGGCCGCACCCGCGTCTTGGCCGCGTTGAGCTCCTCCCGGAGACCCTCGAGGCCGGTCATGTCGATTTCCTCGACGATCGTGATGTGCGGAATGCGCGCGTTCGAGAGCGCCATGCGCTCCGCGATGCGGCGGCGCATGCCGAGCACCTTGATCTCCTTGACCGAGGTATCCTTGCGCCGTCCGTTGTCGCGTGCGTTGCCGGGCTGGCGAAAGGCGTCGAGGTCCTCGTGCGTGATCCTCCCCGCGGGCCCTGTTCCGGCCACGGCACGCAGGTCGATGCCGGCCTCGCGTGCCCGCCGTCTGACCGACGGCGACGCGGTCGGCTTGGCGTCGGACGGGACGCTGCGCGGCCGGCGCGGCAACGGCTCCGCTACACGCGGCTGCGGACGTGCCACTGGCGCTGCATCTTCCTCCTCGTGCTCGTCCGACTGCGCCGCCGGCCTTCTCTCTCCGGCTGTTTGTGCTGGTGGCGTCGTCCTCGCCGCCGCCTCACGTGCCGGGGCCGGTGGCGCCTCGCTGTTGACGTTGCCCGGACCCGCCACCTCGAGCCGGACCAGCTCGGAACCGACCGCCAGCTTTTCCCCGACCTCGCCGCCGAGCCAGACGATCGTGCCCGTGACGGCCGAGGGTATCTCCACGGTCGCCTTGTCGGTCATCACAGCCGCGATCACGTCATCCTGCTTGACGAGATCTCCGACGGCGACGTGCCACTCGACGAGCTCGGCCTCCGCGACGCCTTCGCCGACGTCCGGCAGCTTGATCGCATGAATGCCCATCTTACGCCTCCATCACGCGACGCAACGCCTGGCCGACGCGAGCCGGTCCGGGGAAGTAGTCCCACTCCTGCGCGTGCGGATAGGGCGTGTCCCAGCCAGTGACGCGCTCGATCGGCGCCTCGAGGTGATAGAAGCACTCCTCCTGCACCATCGCCGACAGCTCAGCGCCGAAGCCCGACGTGCGCGTCGCCTCGTGCACGATGACGCAGCGTCCCGTCTTCTTCACCGATGCCGCGATCGTCTCGAGATCGACCGGCACCAGCGTCCTCAGATCGATGATCTCGGCCTGAACTCCCGTCTCCTCGACTGCGGCCTCGGCGACGTGCACCATCGTGCCATAGGCGAGGATCGTGACGTCCGTCCCCTCGCGCCGCACCGCTGCCTTGCCGAGCGGCACCGTGTAATGGCTCTCCGGCACCTCGCCCAGCGGATGGCTCTTCCACGACACCACCGGCTTCTCGTGATGGCCGTCGAACGGCCCATTGTAGAGCCGCTTCGGCTCGAGAAAGATGACCGGGTCGGGGCACTCGATCGCAGCGATCAGCAGCCCTTTCGCATCGTAAGGGTTCGACGGCACCACGGTCATCAAGCCGCTCACGTGCGTGAACAGCGCCTCGGGGCTCTGGCTGTGGGTCTGGCCGCCGAAGATGCCGCCGCCGGTCGGCATGCGGATGACGAGCGGACACGTGAAATCGCCCGCCGAGCGATGCCGGATGCGCGCCGCCTCCGAGACGATCTGGTCGTAGGCGGGGTACATATAGTCCGCGAACTGGATCTCGACGCAGGGCTTCAACCCATAGGCCGCCATGCCGATGGCCGTGCCGACAATCCCGGACTCGCTGATCGGCGTGTCGAAGCAGCGCTGGCGCCCGTACTTCTTCTGCAGGCCCGCCGTGCAGCGAAACACGCCGCCGAAGTAGCCGACGTCCTCGCCGAACACCACGACGCGCTCGTCGCGCTCCATGGCGGTGTCGTGGGCGTTGCGGATCGCCTCGATCATCGTCATCCGTGCCATGGCTCAGTACCCCGCCTCCTGCCGCTGACGGATGAGATGCGGCGGCATCTCGGCATAGACGTCCTCGAACATGTCGCGCGGCGACGGCGCGTTGCCGGACGTCATCGTTCCGATGGCCTCGGCCTCCTTTTGCGCCGCCGCCACCTCGTCGAGCACCTCGGCCTCGGCCTGCTTGTGCCGCTCCTCCGACCAGATGCCCTTGGCGATGAGATGCGCCTTCAGCCTGAGCACCGGATCGCCGAGCGGCCAGGCGTCGCCTTCCTCTTTCGGCCGGTAGGCCGATGGATCGTCCGAGGTCGAGTGCCCGCCGCCGCGGTAGGTGACGTACTCGACGAGCGTTGGCCCGAGGTTGCGGCGTGCCCGCTCGGCGGCCCATTTCGCCACGGCATGCACGGCCAGATAGTCGTTGCCATCGACCCGCAGCGCGGGAATGCCGAAGCCATGCCCACGCGCCGCGAACGTGCCCGAGCCGCCGCGCGCGATGCCCTGGAATGTCGAGATCGCCCATTGATTGTTGACGATGTTGAGGATCACCGGCGCCTTGTAGGTCGAGGCGAAGACGAGTGCGGCGTGGAAATCGTTCTCGGCCGTCGAGCCGTCCCCGATCCATCCCGCTGCGATCTTGGTGTCGCGCGCGATCGCCGACGCCATCGCCCAGCCGACCGCCTGCACGAACTGCGTGCCGAGGTTGCCCGAGATCGAGAAGAAGCCATGCTTCTTCGAGGAGTACATGATCGGCAGCTGCCGGCCGCGCAGCGGATCGCCGTCGTTGGAGAAGATCTGGTTCATCATATCGACGAGCGGATAGCCGTCGGCGATCAGCAGCCCCGCCTGCCGATAGGTCGGGAAATTCATGTCCCCAGGACGCAGCGCGCGCCGGAACGCGGTGCTGATCGCCTCCTCGCCGAGGTGCTGCATGTAGAACGACGTCTTGCCCTGCCGCTGCGCCGTCAGCATGCGCTGGTCGAACGTGCGCAGCAGCATCATGTGGCGCAGGCCGTCCTTGACCTCCTCGTCGCTGAGCAGAGCCCGCCCATGGCCCGACCGCCTCTCCCTCGCGATTGAGAACACGAATGATGGTGAAGGCGAGATCGCGGATGTTCTCTGGGGCCTCCGCTACATCGGGCCGCCGCACGGTGCCAGCGCGCGGAATGGAAACGCTCGAGAAGTCCGGCACGTCGCCTGGCCGCCATTCCGGCTCCGGGACATAGAGTGCAAGGGGCGACGCATCGTCCATGGCAGATCCTTTCCGAGCAGGCTAGTGGCCCGTCGCGCCTAAATCGCATCATGGCCGGAACCGCTTCCGATTTAGGCGCGACACAAGGGCCACTAGAGAAATCAACAGCTTAGTGTGGCGTCTATCGCGCCTTAGTTGCCTCCGAGCGAGCCGAACTATCAGGCAACTAAGGCGCGACGCCACACTCGCGCGATTGTGCCTCAGATCGCACGTGGGCGCACCCCTGCGCCGTCGGATATCAACGCACGACGGACCATTTTTGGATGCCGGAACGAGTCGGCTGAGATCTCTACCCGCTGGCCGCCCTCCGCGCCCGCGTCGCCGCCTCGTCGACCACCCAGCGCGTCGTATCGACGACCACGCCGTAGTCCCGCTCGGCGGCCTCTTTCGAGACATACCCGCCGCGCACGTCGGCCAGCACGGTTTGCGGATCACGCGCGAGCGGCGTGCCGAAGCCGCCGCCACCCGGCAGCTCGATCCGCACGACGGCGCCCGGCTCGATCTGGCTCGTGATTTTCGGGATGGGCTGCTTCTCCTGAGTAGCCGAGAGCCGCCCCGCGACACCCGGCGAGCCACCCTTCAGCCCTGGCGCTGGAAATTTCGTGCGCTCGTAGAAGCTTTGCAGGTAGACCGGCTTTCCCGTGGTGACGCTGTACTCCATCACCTGGCTCAAGCCTCCGCGCCATTGCCCCGGCCCGCCCGAATCCTGCCTGAGCTCGCGCTTGTGCATGACGATCGGCGACGACGCCTCGATCACCTCGGCCGGGAAACCCGCGATCCCCGACGGATAGGCCACCGCCGAGAGCCCGTCCTTGCCGTGCATGGCGCCGGTGCCGCCCGCCGAGAACCAGATGTAGGCGAACCGCTTGTGCCCCTCGCCGCCGAGCTCGCCTTCGAGCTGGCTGTTCCAGATGCCGTCGAAGCCCGGCGCCTGTACCTTCTCGGGCAGCGCATCGGCCAGCGCCATCATGACGGTCGACGGGCAGAAGTGCCCGACCAGATGCCGTCCGCCCACCGCCGCCGGATGCACCGCATTGAGGATCGAGCCCTCGGGCGCCGTGATGCGAACCGGCCGGAAGCTGCCCGCGTTGTTCGGCACCTCGGGCGAGATCGCGCACTTGATGCCGTAGGTCGTGTAGCCCTGCGTATAATTGAGGGCCACGTTGACGCCGAGCGGCACCTGTCCGCTCGAGCCCGCGTAATCCACCTCGAGGTCGTCACCCTTGACCCGGACGCAGCAGTTAATCTTGATCGGCTTGTCGTCGAAGCCGTCGATCATCATCTCGGAGCGATAGTCGCCGTCAGGAATGGCACGGATCGCGGCCCGCATCGCTGCCTCGGTCCGGTCGATGATCTCGTCGGCGAGGTCCTCGATGTCGGCGAGGCCGAACTCGTCGAGGAACGACAGGAGCTGCTCGGCACCCACCTCGTTGGCGATGATCTGCGAGTGGATGTCGCCGATCACCTCCTCCGGAGTGCGCACGTTCGCGCGGATGATATCGAAGATCGGCTCCACCAGCTTGCCCGCATCCACGAGCTTCAGCAGCGGCAGATACAGCCCCTCCTCGTAGACCGAGCGGCTGTCGGCGGCGAGACCGCGGCCGCCGATGTCGAGCGCGTGGCAGCAGTTGGCGAAGAGCGCGATGGCGCGGCCGTTCTTGAACACCGGCGTCGCGATCGTCAGGTCGTTGATCTGCGAGGCGGTCATCCACGGGTCGTTGGTGATGAGCACGTCGCCTGGCTTCAGTGTGTCGATCGGGAAGCGCTCGAGGAAATGCACCATGCCCGTCGCCATCGGGTTGATGTGGCCGGGCGTGCCCGTCACCGATTGGGCGACCATGCGGCCGCGCCGGTCGAACACAGCCGCGGCAAGGTCACCGGAGTCCCGCACGATCGCCGTGAACGACGTGCGTATGAGTGCGGCCGCCTGCTCGTTCACCGTGGCGATGAGCCGGCTCCAGAGAATGTCGAGCGTGATCTGGTCGATGGGCATGGGGTACCGTCTGGAAATGCGTTGTGGCGAGGGTCGGCAATTTCGGCCTCAGGCCGGCGCGATATCGACGACGAGATTGGACCATTCGTCGGTGCGGATCGTCCCGGGCCCGTTGATGACGACGGTCGATTCCCGCTCCTCGATCACGGCCGGCCCCTCGAGCACGGCGCCCGCTGCCAACCGGTAGCGATCGTAGACGGGCACCTCCCGAAAGGCGCGCTCGCCTGGAATGTAGACGGCGCGATGGCTCTTCAGTGCCTCCTTCGCGCCACCGCGCGCCGCCTCGATGGTCGGCAGCGTCAAGTCGGGTTTGGGCCCGAGCGCGATGACGCGCCACGACAGAATGTCGATCGGCGTGTTCGGAATGACATGCCCGTAGAGCCGCTCGAACACCTCCTCGAAACGGGCCTTGATGTCGGCGCTGCTGCGGGCATCCAGCCTGCCGGCCGGGACCGGCACGCGCACGTCGTAGCCCTGCTTGCGGTAGCGCATGTCTGCGAACCGCTGGAAGCGGATATCCCCCTCAGCCACGCTTTTCCCGATGATTTCGCGGCCTTCGCTTTCCATGCTGTCGATCACGCGCATCGCACCCGCCCAGTCCATGTTGTCGAGACTGCCCGGGAACGTCCTCACGAAGTCGAATGCCAGCGGCGCCGTCAGCATACCGATGGCGCTCATGACGCCGGCGCCCAGCGGATAGATGACGCGCGAGGACCGCAGAATGCGCGCCACGCCATAGGCGTGCACCGGGCCCGCGCCGCCGAACGCGAAGATCGGGAACCGCGAGGCATCCTTGCCGCGCTCGATCGCGTGGATGCGCGCCGCGGATGCCATCGCCTCGTTGGCGAGCTGATGGATGCCCCAGGCCGCTGCCGTCGCGTCGAGCCCGAGCGGCTCACCGACCTTCGTCGCGATGGCCGCCCTCGCGCCCCCCACGTCGAGGCTCATGCGACCGCCAAGGAAAAAGCCCGGATCGAGATAGCCGAGCACCAGATCCGCATCCGTCACGGTCGGCTCGGTCCCGCCTTGTCCATAGGCGACGGGACCGGGCCTGGCGCCCGCGCTCTGCGGGCCGACCTGTAACCGCCTGAGCCCGTCCACCCGCGCGATCGAGCCGCCTCCCGTGCCGATCTCGATCATCTCGATCACCGAGACCTTCACCGGCAGGCCCGACCCCTTCTTGAACTGGTACTCGCGCGCCACCTCGAACTCGGGCGCGATCAGCGGCTCGCCCTTGTCGATGATGCAGGCTTTCGCCGTCGTGCCGCCCATGTCGAACGACAATAAGTCGAGGTGCCCCGTCAGCGCGCCATAGTAAGCCGCCGCCAGCGCGCCCGCCGCCGGCCCCGACTCGACGAGCCGCACCGGATACCGTGTCGCCTCCTCGATCCGGCTGACGCCACCGTTCGACTGCATGACATAGAGCGCACCCTCGATGCCCTGCTCCCCGACCAGGCGATCCTGCAGCCGCCCGAGATAGCGCTCCGCGATCCGCTTCACATAGACGTTCGCGAGCGTCGTCGACGTCCGGTCATACTCGCGGATCTCCGGCACCAGATCACTCGAGACCGTGATCGCGACGCTCGGCAATGCCGCAGTGATGATCTCGGCCACCCGCCGCTCGTGCGCGTCGTTGACGTAGGAATGCAGCAGCGTGATCCCGATCGCCTCCACGCCTTCGGCTTTCAGCTGCGGGATGAGAGCATGCACACTCGTCTCGTCGAGCGGCTTCAGCACCGTCCCGTCGACGAGGACGCGCTCATCGACCTCGAAGCGCAGGTGCCGCGGCGCCAGGGGCACCGGCCGCTTCATGCGCAGATCGTACATGTCGTAGCGGTGCTCGCGCGCGATCTCGAGCGCATCACGAAACCCGCGCGTCGTGATCAGCGCCGTGCGCGCGCCCTTCCTCTCGATCAGTGCGTTGGTGAAGAGCGTCGTCCCGTGGATCACGTGCGCCACGGCCTCGCCTGTCACACCAGCGGCCGCCATCACCTGCCCGGCGCCTTCCACCACCGCATCGTCCGGCGCATCGGGCGTCGTCAGCACCTTCCCGATCTCGAACGTCGTGCCGTCGTCGCTCGCCAGCACGAGATCCGTGAAGGTCCCGCCGATGTCGGAACCGAGCCTCGATGTCCTGCCCATTCGCCTCGCCGCCTGCTGTGCTTCGTTGCGCCGAGCCTTACAGAACCCCGGCCTCGAGACAAGCCGCCGACCGGCCGCGGAATGATGGATGCGCCCGCACTCCGCCCATTCTTTTTGCTTCGCGCGATGCGCGAGTTGAGCGCACAATGCGTTCTAGATGTGCCTCCACCACCATTGGCGGCGACCCATACAGCGGAACACCGGATGCCAACCTCTGCCTCGACCTCGCTCGCCCTCGACCCCGGTCGCCTGCGTGATCTGGCCCGCTCCATCGCCACGGGCGAGCTGTCCCCCGTCGCCCTGCTCGAGCGCTATATCGGGCGCATCGAGGCGGTCGACGGTGCGGTGCAGGCCTGGCGCCAGCTCGACCTCGCCGGCGCCCGCGCCGAGGCTGCGGCGCTCGAGACCGAGGCCCGTAACGGCAAGCTCCGCGGTCCGCTCCACGGCATTCCGCTCGGCGTCAAGGACATCATCGACGTCGCCGGCCTGCCGACGCGCTGCAACAGCCGTTCCCGCGCCGATGCACCGCCACCGACGGCCGATGCCGAGATCGTCCAGCAGCTTCGCCGTCAGGGCATGCTCGTCCTCGGCAAGCTGCACACCACCGAGTTCGCCTTCTTCGACCCCTCGCCTGCCCGCAACCCCCACAATCCAGCCCACACTCCCGGCGGCTCGTCCTCGGGCTCGGGCGCGGCGGTTTCGGCCGGCATGGTGCCCGCAGCCCTCGGCACCCAGACTGTCGCCTCCGTGAACCGCCCTGCCGCCTACTGTGGGATTGCCGCGTTCAAGCCATCCACGCGCTCGACCTGCATTCACGGCATCGCGCCTCTGGCGCCGTCCTACGACACGGTCGGCTTCTACGGCTATTGCGTCGACGATGCCGTGACCCTCTACGAGGCGGCCGCCTCCCCGTTCGTCGTGCCCCGCGCCGCGCCCAAGCCAAAGCTCCAGATCGTCCTGCCGGAGGACCCGCATCTCGCCGCCGCGACGGACGAGGTCCGCGCCGGATGGCTCGCCGCCGCCGACAGCCTCGCCAGCGGCGGTCACACGGTAACGCGCTGGTCCTCGGCGATATCGTTCGAGGAGATCTTCACCCTGCAGCGCTCGACCATGCTCTTCGAGCTGGGCCGCAACTACGCCTACGCACGCGCGCTCGCGCCGGGCCTCATCGGCACCAAGTTCCTGGCTGCCGTCGCGGATGGGCTCGCCATTCCGACGAGCCGGTATCTGGCGGAGCGCGCCCGCCTGGACGACCTGCGCTCGCTCGTTCTGGCCGCGAGCCCCGACGCCGACGCCTTCCTTTGGCCCGCCGCCCCCGATACGGCCCCCAAAGGCCTCGAATGGACCGGCGATCCCCGCTTCATCTCGCCCTGGACCTCGATCGGCGGCCCGATCGTCACCGTGCCCGTCGGCCTCGCCGGCAACGGACTTCCCCTCGGCTGCATCCTGGCCGGCGCCCCCGGCACCGACCGCGAAATGTGCGCTACAGCGCGCGCCGTCGCCGCCGTGATCGAGCGCAAGCCCTGACGTTGCCCGGACGGCCGCTCGCGAACGATCGACGTTCGCGGATGTTCTCGGTGGGTTGACGGCCGGCCTTCGCTCGGAGCACTTTTAACACGCGACATCACGGCTCACCCCGTCACGCTGCGTCTGCTGCCTTTCCGGCCTCGGTCGTGGTAGCTAGGCGGCGCATCGAGAGGTTGGTCCAGATCTGTTCATGCCCGTCACCGAGCTCAGTGTCGTGACCTACAATATCCACAAAGGCTTCAGCAGCCTGAATGGGAGGTTCGTGCTACCGAGAATGCGCACCGCACTCGCCGAGTCTGGAGCTGATATCGTGTTCCTGCAGGAGGCCCTCGGCGAGCACCAGCGCCACGCGACCCGGCATGCGGGTTGGCCGGACGATTCGCAGTTCGAGTTCATCGCCGATAGCATTTGGCCGCACTTCGCCTATGGGAAGAACGCAATCTACGACGAAGGCCACCATGGCAACGCCATTCTCAGCCGCTACCCCTTTGAAAGCTGGGAGAACATCCCGGACTTTCCCTATCCGCTGCAGGCCAGCCGAAGCCTGTTGCACGGGTGCCTCGCGGTCTCTGGCTCGGACCGGCGCCTGCACGTCGTCTGCGTCCATTTCGGCTTTCTCGGACGGGAGCGGCGTTCGCAAGTGCGACTCCTGACCGAGCGCATCGCCGAGCATGTCCCAGCCGACGAGCCGCTGATCGTCGCTGGCGACTTCAATGACTGGTCCGGTCTCGCGGTATCGCAGAGCCGGCTCGGATTGACCGAGGCGTTCCAAACGTTAAACGGCAATCACGCCCGCACGTTCCCGGCCTGGGCTCCGATGCTGCCCATGGACCGCATCTACTGCCGCGGTCTCGTCCCGGTCGCCGCAAAGAGACTGACCGGCGCGCCGTGGTCCATGCTATCCGACCACAATCCGTTGCAAGCGTGGTTCCGGCTATGAGCGCTCGCTGGCAATATGACGGGCGCGGGGTGACGCCGGCCAACCTGTTGACCGGGTTCCGGCTGATCGCCGCCCCCATCATGATCTACCTCGCGCTGATCGGCGAGCAGATCGCCTTTCTATGGCTGCTCTCGATTTCGTTCGCAACCGATGCCGCCGATGGCTTCGTCGCGCGCCTTTCCGGCGGTCCGACGCCCTTCGGCGCCAAGTTCGATACGATCGCCGACGCCGTCGCCTATACCGCCATCGGCCTGTCGGTGCTCATTCTCTGGCCCGAGCTGGTGCGTCAGGAGCTGACGCTGGTGGCAGTGCTGGTGGCCAGCCTGGTGTTGCCTGCCGCGGTCGGGTTCTGGAAGTACGGCCAGTTGACCAGCTACCACACGCGCCTCGTCAAGGTCGCCGTAGGCGCCGTTGCCATCGGCCTCATGCTCCTGCTGTGCGACGTGGCCGCATGGCCGTTCCGTGCCGCCACCATCCTCGCGGCCCTGTCGGCCGTCGAGGCTGTCGGAATAACGCTGCTCCTGCGCGAGCCGCAATCCGACATCAGGGGCATCTTCGCGGCCTGGCGGAGTTGCCGTACGTCGTGATGCCGACGACGCGCATTGGCGCCACCGGCCATCTCGAGACTATGATCGTCGCATCCCGTCCGCCTGCACTCACCGCGCCATCCGAGGATCGAAGTCATGCCACCCGAGCCCAATGACGGCCCGCAGGCCGAAGGCGCGAGCCGATTGCTCACCGACGGCCCGACGGTGATCAACGTCGGCCTCGAGAGCTTCGCGGCAGAGCTCGCGAGCCAGGGGCGTCCGGTCGCTCATGTGGATTGGGTGCCGCCCGCGGGCGGCAATCCGCGACTGGCACGCCTGCTCGCCAAGCTGTCGACTTGAGGATCTTGCCCGCCATGTCCCGCCCGAATGCCGCCGCCGTTATCGAGTCCGCGAATGCCGAGGCGCTGCGGCGCATGCTGGCCGGAGATCCGTGGCTGGTCGACGTCGTCGCCGCCCGCGACCTTCTCCCCCGGCTCGGTCAGCGGCGCATCCTGCATGCCGGCCCCCCGGTCGACTGGGAGCGCATGTGCGGCCCGATGCGCGGCGCCGTCACCGGCATTGCCGTCGTCGAAGGCTGGGCCGCCGATCTCGACGAGGCCGGCCGCATGGCCGCGGCTGGCGCGTTCGCGTTCGAGCCCAATCACCACCACGACTGCGTCGGTCCCATGACCGGCATGACGACGCCCTCGCAGATGCTGCTCGTCGTCGAGAACCGCGCCTTCGGCAACCGGGCCTACTGCGCCATCAACGAGGGGCTCGGCAAGGTCATGCGCTTCGGCGGCAACGACGCCGAGGTTCTCGATCGCATTCGGTGGTTGACTGCCGAGTTCGGTCCGCTGCTCGGTGCAGCGCTCCGCCACCTCGGCGGCATCGCCCTGAAGCCGCTCATTGCACGCGGCCTCACCATGGGCGACGAGATGCACCAGCGCAACGTCGCCTGCTCCTCCTTGCTGCTGCGCCAGCTCGCCCCCGCGATGGCCCGCACATCGCCCGGCGGAGAGACCCTCGCCCGCGCGCTCGCCTTCATCGCCGGCAACGACCAGTTCCACCTCAACGTCGCCATGGCCATGGGCAAGGCCATCATGGACCCGGTGCGCGGCATCGACGGCTCGACGGTCGTCACGGCCATGTGCCGCAACGGCACCGACTTCGGCATTCACGTCTCGGCCACCGGCGACCGTTGGTTCGCGGCTCCCGTCGAGATGCCGCAAGGGCTTTATTTCCCGGGCTTCAGCGCCGCCGACGCCAACCCCGACATGGGCGACTCGGCGATCGTCGAGACGGTCGGCCTCGGCGGCTTCGCCATGGCGGCGGCGCCTGCCGTGGTCGGCTTCGTCGGCGCGGGCAACGCCGCCGATGCTCTCGCCTTCACCCGCCTCATGCACGAGATCACCCTCGCCGAGAATCCGGAATGGGCGATACCCGCGCTCGATCAGCAGGGCGTGCCGACCGCCATCGACATCCGCCTCGTCGTCGAGACCGGCATCGCGCCGACCATCAACACCGGCATCGCCCACCGGAAGCCCGGCGTCGGCCAGGTTGGCGCTGGTGTCGTCAAGGCCCCGATGGGCTGCTTCACGGCTGCCCTCGAGGCCGTCGCCGAGACCATGGGTGTCGCATGAGCACGGTTCTGAACGAGGTGCGGCCCGGCACCTATCTCGACTTCGTCGCCCTGATGCGGATTGCGGGCGCCGTCAAATCGATGCACGGCGTCGACGAGTGCGGCCTGATGCTGGGCACGCCCGCCAACCGCCGCATCCTGGCCGACGCTGGCGTGCTGTCGGCCGAGGGCGAGGCCGCGGGGCCCGGTGACCTGGTGATTGCTGTCAGGGCACGCGATGCCACGGTCGCCGCTGCCGCACTCGCCGAGGCCGGGCGCCTGTTGGCGCGGCCGAAGCCCGCCTCCGCGATCGGATCGACGGCCGCCTCGCCTCGGACGCTCAGGTCCGCCGCCGCGACGCTCCCCGGCGCCAACCTTGCCCTGGTCTCGGTGCCGGGTGCCTTCGCCGCGACCGAGGCCATGAAGGCCCTCACCGCCGGGCTCAACGTCCTGCTCTTTTCCGACAACGTCAGCCTCGAGGACGAGATCGCGCTGAAGACGCTGGCACGCGACCGTGGTCTGCTGATGATGGGGCCGGACTGCGGCACGGCCATCATCGGCGGCGTGCCGCTCGCCTTCGCCAATGCCGTGACGCGTGGCGACACCGGCATCATCGGCGCCTCGGGCACCGGCATCCAGGAAGTCTCCTGCCTCGTCTCCAACGGGGGCGGCGGCATCAGCCATGCCATCGGTACCGGCGGCCGCGACCTCTCCCGCGAGGTCGGCGCCATCACCACGCTGACGGCCCTCGACCTGCTCGACGCCGATCCCGCCACCCGGCAGATCGTGCTGATCTCCAAGCCTCCCGCGCCTGAGGTCGCCCGCACGGTCCTCGCCCGCGTCGCCCGCAGCTCTAAACGGGTCGTCGTCTGCTTCATCGGCGCGACGCACCTCGACCTGCCGCCGAATGCCGTCGCCGCCGCGACCCTCGAGGACGCCGCCAACCTCGCACTCGGCCGTCCCGTCGCCACACCAACCTCGCTCTCGTTACCTTCCGCCTCCGGCAAGCTGCACGGGCTCTTCTCCGGCGGCACGCTCGCCGCCGAGGCGCAACTCATCCTGAGCCGGGCCGGGCTCGCCGTCGCCTCCAATGCCCCCGTCGCCGGCAGCGCACCGATGGCCGAGGCCCACGGGCGCCACACCATCCTCGATCTCGGCGACGACGCCTACACGATCGGCCGTCCGCACCCGATGATCGAACCGGCCGTCCGCGACGCGCACATTCGCGCCGCGCTGGAGAGCCCCGATTGCGCCGTCGTCCTGCTCGATTGCGTGCTCGGCTACGGCAGCCACCCCGACCCCGCCGGCCACATCGCCCGGCTCGTCGAAGCACTCCCGCCCGGCGGCCCGCGCATCGTCGCCTCGGTCACGGGCACCGACGCCGATCCCCAGCCGCGCTCACTCCAAGTCGAACGCCTCCGCACCGCCGGCATCGAAGTCTCCCCCTCCAATGCCGCCGCTGCGCGTCGGGCTATCGAGCTGCTGGTAGTGGCCGCAGCACGCAAATGACCGTGATGCCCCGCGACCATCCATGACCACCCCGCCCCCCTTCCAGCGCCTGACCATCGCCCGCTGCGGCGCCATCGCCCGGGAGGTTCTCGCCGAGGACGGAGAGGTGCGCGTGCTCGCCGTGTTCGAGCGCACCTTCTATCTCGCCTGCCCGCACGGCATCGTCTGCGTCGGCCCGCCCGACCTCGTCGCCGGCCCGATCAACGTCGCGACCGCCGACGCCCGTGCCTGGGCGGCGCTTTCCCTTGCCGTCGACGATGAAGGCCGGACCGCATCCGGACACGCGATCGTCGGTGACGCGCTCTCGATCGACGTGACATCCGGCACGACCTGGCAGCCGGCTCCGTTCCCGGATTTCGTGCCCGAGGCCACCGCCCGTGGGATCGCCGCCATGCGCGAGGGGGCCAGCGACGCTCCCACCGACGGCCTTTCGCAACTCGTTCTCGCGGCTGCGCTTCCCGATCCCTCGCCGCTCAGTGCTGCGGGTGCTGCAGCGGGTCTGGTTTCCCAGTTGCGTGACACCCTGCCGGAGGTCCTGCGCAGCGGGCGATGGCACGCCCCTGCCCTTCGCGCGACGACACTGCTCATCGGCCTCGGCCCCGGCTTCACGCCGTCGGGCGACGATCTCGTCGGCGGCCTCATGCTGGCGCTGACCGCGGCCGGCCGCGGTGCCCTCCGCGACGACCTATGGCAGGCCCTCGCGCCCGAGCTCCACGACCTGACGTCCCCGCCGAGCGCGATGCACCTCTCGGCTGCCGCCGACGGCATGGCCGCCGAGCCCATCCACCACCTGATCGGCGACATCCTGTCCGGCGGCACGCCCGCCCTCGGCGAGCGCCTCGCGGCGGTCACGTGTCTCGGTCACACCTCTGGCTGGGACATCACCGCCGGCATCGTGCTCGGCCTCGAGGCGTCACTTGCGGCAGCACGTTGACGGACGGCGGCCAAGCATCACCAGCGCGGCGGAAACGGCATTCCGAGCGGATGCCGCTCGACGGCCACGCCCGCGCGTGGATCGAGCCTGACGATGTTGACCGTCTGCACCAGGTCCGGCGCGCCGGAATAGTGCGCCTGCATGCGCCCAGTGCCGACCGCCTCGTTGCGATCCCAATGGCCGAGCGCGATGTAATCGGCCGTGACCGCCGCGATGTCGGCGTCGCTCATGCGCCACGAGCGGTGCGCCTGCTCGGCCCATTCCTCGGCGGAAACGTAATGGCCGTGCGCGACCACCACCTGCCAGCGCGTCTGCCGCGCCGGTACCTCGGGCAGCGGCGGCATGTCGCCATAGCTGCGATGCGGCCGTCCGATGATCTCGAGGTCGAGGTCGGCGAAGACGATGCTCTCGGGATGGGTATGCCCGATCACCATGGCTCGCGGCAGCCCGAGGATCCCCGAGCGATGAAAAATCCCGTCCGCAAGTGCTGGATCGTGGTTGCCCGGCAGCATCACGACCGGCAGGGGCGCGTCGGCCAGGATTTCACCGGCTTGCCGGGCGATCGCCTCCGGCACGTGCCCGCTGTCGAACGTGTCGCCGGCCAGCAGAAGCAGATCGGCCTTCACGTCCTCGGCTGCGGCGAGCACATAACGCAGCCCATCCAAGCCGTGGTAGCGGCCGGGTTGCATATCCTCGTCGATGTGCAAGTCCGAGGAATGCACGATCACGACCGCGCGCTCCTCCCCGGACTGCGCCCCATTTGTGCTCATCGGTCGTCTGCTCGCTCGCTGCTGATGATGGGCGGCGCGCCACGGGCGCCGAGATAGGCGGATGCAGCCTTATACGATGCCGCTCTCGGAAAGTGCACCCAGCTCACCGGGTGACAGTCCGAGCTCACCGCACAGGATCTCGACATTGTGCTCGCCGATGAGCGGCGCGCGGCGCGAGATGCGCCAGGGCGAGCCGTTGTAGATCGCGGCCTCACCGGGATAGATGAAGCTGCGCCCCAGCTCGGGGTGCTCGACCGTCTTCCAGAAGCCGCGATCGTGGAGATGGGCATCGTCGAGCAGGTCCTCAGGCGCGCGCACCGCCGCCCACGTAAAGCCCCGGTCCTGCGCCGCGTGATAGATCGCCTCGGCTGGCTGGCTCGCGATGAAGCCGGCCACCAGATTGTCGATGATGTGCCCGGTCTGCTCGGCGATCACCTTGGCGTCCTGGTATTTTAGATCGCGCAGATCATGGCGGTAGCCGAAGGCGTCAAAGAGGTCGGCCAGCTCGAGCACGTACTTCGGATTGAGCCTGCCGGCGACCAGCGCACACACGTAGACGCCGTCATTCGCGAGAAACTGCGTGCGCGGCGTCGGCCCCGCGGCATGGTGACGGCCGGTCTGCCGGATCATCGTCTCGCCGCGATAGACATAGCTCGCGATCGCCGCCTCCGTCGTCAGCGCGCACGCCTCGTGGATCGAGCAGTCGACATATTGCCCCTGCCCCGTGACCGTCCGGCTGACCAGCGCCGCCATGATCGCCATGTAGGCGAAATGCCCGCCCATGTGCCACGCATTGCCGCCACCCGGCGCGATCGGTGGCGCACCCGGCACATCGCTCTCGTCGTAGCCGCACGAGGCCATCTCGCCGCCCGCCGCCATATGCCCCAGATCGCTCGTCAGATAGTTGCGCCAGGGTCCCGTCTGCCCGAACGGCGTCAGCGAACACATGATCAGGCCTGGCTTACCCGCGCCCAGATCGTCATAGCCGAGCCCGAGCGAGGCGAGATAGCCCGGCCGCCGCGCCTCGAGCACGATGTCGGCCTCGTCGGCGAGCCGCTTGAAAAGCCGACCGCCGTCCGCCGTCTCCACGTCGAGCGTGATGCCGCGCTTCGACGTGTTGTAGTACCAGAACGATAAGCTGCGATCCGGATGCGGGAGGTCGTCGAGGAATGGCCCGATACGACGCGTCGCCTCACCGCCCGGCGGCTCGATCTTGACGACGTCGGCCCCGAGATCACCGAGCAGCTTGCCGCAGAACTGGCCCTTCTCGTCGGCGAGCTCCAGCACCCTGAGACCCGCCAGAGGACCGGGGACGTGTTGCGTCTCGCTCATCGCACCATGTCCTCCATGTAGTCGAACCGGGCCCGCTTGGTCGGCCAGAACGTGCCGTCCTCGAAGCCAGCCTGAAGCTCCTCGTGGCTATAGCCGAGCAGCCCCTCGACGATCTCACGCGTGTGCGCGCCGATCAGCGGGCTCGCCGCATGATTGAAGACCGGCGTCTCCGAGAGCTTGAACGGCGCGTTCTGCACCTTATGCCGCCCGAGCGCCGGATGATCGAGCTCCAGGTACATCCCGCGCTCAGTCAGCTGCGGATCGTGCTCGACGCGGTCCTCGGCACTTTGCACGGGAAGAGCGCTCACGCCGGCCGCCTGGCATCGCTCCGTCACCTCGTACTTTCCGAGCGTCGACGTCCAAGCCTCGATCAACTCGTCCAGCTCCTGCTGGTGCGCAAGGCGTCCCGCAAGCGTGGCGAACCTCGCCCCCTTCGCCCATTCGGGCGCGCCCATCGCGCCGACAAGCGCCTGCCATTCGTCGTCGGATTGGCAGACGATCACGCACCAGTCGTTGTAGCCGCCGGGCGCGGTGCGGTAGGCGTTGTGGGGCGCGACCGTGGCCCCGCGATAATTGTTGACGATCGGCGTGCCCGGCCAATGCGCCCGGTTGCCCGGCGGAAATCCCGCTCGTCGCGAGCCCCGCCCATTCACCGTGAAGTCGAGCAGCGCCGGCCCATTCAGCGGCACCGCCGACACCATCTGCGACTGGTCGATGTGCTGGCCCTTGCCTGTCTTGTTGCGATGATAGAGCCCGGTCAACGCGCACATCGCGCCGTACATGCCGCCCGTGTCGTCCATGTACGACCAGCCCCAGCCGGCCGGCGGCTTCTGCGGAAGCCCCGACAGGAACGTCAGCCCCGAGGCCGCCTGCGCTACGGGTCCGAACGTCGTGTAGTGGTGATTGCGCCCGGTGTGCCCGTAGCCCGACATCGAGACATAGACGATGTCCGGCTTGATCTTTACGAGCTCGTCATAGCCGAGGCCCCACTTCTGCAGAACGCGCGACGAGAAGTTCTCGATCACGATGTCCGACACCGCGATCAGCCTCTTGACGATGGCGAGCCCTTTGGCGCTGCGCACGTTGAGCGTCAGGCTCTTCTTGTTGACGTTGGTATCGTTGAAATTGCCAGACGTGTTGAGATTGACCTCCATGCCCTGCGGCGTCGTCGAGCTCGGCAGCCGGCCTCGCTCACTCTCCGGCCACTCGATCTTGATGATCTCGGCACCGAGCGCGCCGAGCCAGCGCGTTGCCCACGGACCCGCGCGCACCCAGCTGAAATCCACGACGCGAATGCCGTCGAGCGCTCTCGGTCGAGACATGTGTGTCCTGCTCCCCATGACAGTCGACCGGTCGGCACGCTCGCGCGAGTCCCGGGCCATCTCTGCCCCTAAGCCTTGCCCATTCGATCCCGCCGCGTCTAGTGTCCCGTCTCGCAATTGCCGACGACATCGCGGCAACCTCTTTCGGCAATTGCGAGACATAAGGGACACTAGCATTATCATTAGCTTAGTGTGGCGCTTGTCCCGCAATTGCCGACTCCGAGCGTGCCGGAATTTCTGGTCGGCAATTGAGGGGCGCCGCACTAGCCTGAGTGCAACGAGACGTCCTCAATGGGCTCGATTGGGAGTGAAACACATGCGATTGGCCGGCAAGGTTGCCATCATTTCCGGTGCCGCCTCGGGCATGGGCGCCGCTACCGCCCGCCTTTTCGCGCGCGAAGGCGCCAAGATCGTCATCGCCGATCTGTTGGACGAGCAGGGCCGGGCGCTCGCCGCCTCGATCGGCCCCGCCGCCCGTTTCGAGCGTCTCGACGTGACCGACGAGGCAAGCTGGGCCGCTATCGTCGCCGCCACCCGCCTGCATTTCGGCCGCCTCGACATCCTCGTCAACAACGCCGGCATCTCCGGCAGCGCGGAGCAGGACCTCTACAGCACCGAGGCCTGGCACCGCATCATGACCGTCAACGCGACCGGCGTGTTCTTCGGCACCAAGTATGCCGTGCCGGCCATGACGGCGAGCGGCGGCGGCTCGATCGTCAATCTCTCGTCCATCGCCGGGCTCATCGGCAGCGACGGCATCCACATGGCCTACAACGCGTCGAAGGGCGCGGTGCGCCTGATGACCAAGTCCACCGCCGTGCAGCACGCCAAAGACAACATCCGCGCCAACTCCGTGCACCCCGGCGTCATGCCGCCGATGCTCACGTCGGGGCGCACCGCCGACCCCGAGGTGCGCGCCAAGCGCATGAACGTCATCCCGATGCGACGGCCGGGCGAAGCGGACGAGGTGGCCAACGCCATCCTGTTCCTCGCCTCGGACGAGTTGTCCTACATCACCGGCACCGAGCTCGTCGTCGACGGCGGCGCCGTGGCGATCTGACGAGGCCGTAACGGCCCTCTTACAGCCGCGTCCCGTAGGCGCGCGCCAGGAACGCCGCCGAGAACTTGCCCGTCCGCGTGTCCTCCGCCAGGGCCTCGGCCGGGCGCTCGGCCGGTGGCCCATAGCCGCCCGCGCCCGGCGTCTCGACGGTGACGCACTGGCCTTCGCGGAGCGGCATGCGCACCTTGTTGGCGAGACGCCGTGTCGTCCCATCGGCGTCGGTCAAAAGGAACTGGCCCGTCGCGCCCGGCTCGCCTCCGAACAGTCCCCACGGCTGATGCACGAAGCGCTCGCCGACGCCTGAGAACTCGCAGTTGTGACCGACCGGCGTCACCACCCGGCGAATCCCGAGCCCGCCGCGCGTGCGCCCAGCGCCGCCAGAGTCCTCGACATAGCCGTAGGCCAGCACCCTCAGCGGATACTCCATCTCGATCGCCTCGATCGGCAGGTTCGACGTGTTGGTGATGCCGGCCTGCACGCCGTCCTTACCGTCCTTCGTGGCGCGCGCGCCCATGCCGCCGCCGAGCGTCTCGAGATAGACGTAGGCCTTTCCTGACACGGGATCGTTGCCGGCGAACACGGCCGACGTGTTGGCCCCATTCGCCGCGGCGATGACCTTCTCCGGCAACGCCTGCGCCAAGGCTCCCAGCACGACGTCGATGCCACGCTGACAGGTGTTGGCCCGGAGTGCCACCGCGGCAGGCGACACGCAGTTCGCGACCGTCCCGAGCGGCGCGATGATCTCGACCGCATCGAGCACGCCCTGGTTGTTCGGCAGATCCGGATCGAGCACCGCCTTAAGGCCGAAGAACACGCACGATTGCGTCGCGTTGAACGTCAAGTTGACGTTGCCGGGAACTTGGCGGTCCGAGCCGGTCCAGTCGAACACGATCCGGTCGCCGGATTTCTCGACTACGAGCTTGAAGCGCACGTCCCGCGCCTCGAGCCCGTCGTCATCGAGCACATCCTCGAAGGCGTAGCGGCCATCTGGGATCTTCGCGATCTCGGCCTTCATACGCGCTTTCGACCGCGCCACGATCTCGTCGAACGCCGTCTCGAGCAGCCCGAGCCCGTGCCGGTCGCTCAGCGCCTTGACCCGCTCGACGCCGAGCCGGCACGCCGCGATCTGCGCGTTGATGTCGCCGCGCCGCTCCTCGGGAAGCCGCATGTTTAGCAGGATGATGTCCATCAGGTCCTGGTCCAGCACGCCCTGGCGCATCAGCCGGACCACGGGAATGCGCAGGCCTTCTTTCCAGATCTCGTTGAGTCCGCCCGACATCGAGCCTGCGGCCGCCCCGCCCACGTCGGCGTGATGCGCGATGTTGGCGACGAGCCCCACCATGCGGCCCTCGACGAACACCGGCATCGCGAAATTGAGATCGGGCAAGTGCGTGCCGCCCGCGACGTGCGGATCGTTGGCGAGAAACAGATCGCCCTCCGCGATGTCGTTGCCGTGCTTCTTCAGCAGCGTCTCGATCAGTCCCGTCATCGACGAGATATGCACCGGCAGCGAGCCCTGCGACTGCGCAATGAGCCGTCCCTTCGCGTCGGCCACTGCGATCGAGTGGTCGTGTCGCTCCTTGATGTTCGTCGAGTAGGCCGAGCGCATCAGCGTGATGAAGCACTCGTCCGTCACGGAGAGCAGCCCGTTCCAGACGATCTCGAGCGTGATCGGGTCGATGGTGGCGGTCATGACGCGGCTCCGATGACGAGGTTGAGGCCGGCGTCCACGACGGCGCGGTATCCGGGCGGAATGGTGGTCGTCGCGTCGAGTTGCTCGACGACGGCCGGGCCGTCGATCTCGCTGCCGGGTGCCAGATCGCCGCGCCACAGGACGCGGCTCTCGACCGGGCCGTCACCGGTGAACCAGACCGCGCGCGTCTGCTCGGCCGCCGCGGCGTCTCCGCCCGCGAACTGCGGAGCTCCGATGTCGGGCAGGCGGCCGATCCCCGTCACGCGCAGATTGACAATCTCGATCGGCGCCTCGGCATTGTGATGCCCGTAGCTCCGCTCGTGCGTGGCGTGGAACAGCCGGGCCAGCTCCTCAGCCAGGGGCAGACCGCCGCCGTGCGTCTCCGGCACCATCACGCCGAGCTCGTAGTTCTGCCCGATGTAGCGCATGTCGACGACCAGCTCGCGCCGCGCCTCCTCCGGACCGATCTGCTCCGTCCGCCACCACTCGGCGACCAGCGCCTCGAGCCGGGCCAGCTCACTGTGCACGCGGCCGAGGTCACCGTTGAGCGGCGTCCGGCACGTCGCGACGAAGCTCTCCTTGAGGTCGGCGACGACGAGACCCTGCGCGCAGAGGATGCCCGGCGACGGCGGGACGAGCACCGCCCGCATGCCCAGCTCCTCGGCCAGCTCGATCGCATGCAGCGCGCCCGCCCCGCCGAACGGCATCAGCACGAACGGCCGTGGATCGTGGCCCCGCTCGATCGAGACCGCGCGGATGGCGCGCATCATGTTGGCGTTGACGATGCGCACGATGCCCAGCGCCGCCGCCTCGAGGCCGATGCCGAGCTTGTCGGCCAGCGGCTGGATGGCCCGCGCCGAGGCGTCCTTGTCGAGTCGCATGTCGCCGCCGAGCAGCTCGGTCGGCAACCGGCCCAGCACGACGTTGGCGTCGGACACCGTCGGCGCCGTGCCACCGCGGCCGTAGCACGCCGGACCCGGCACGGCGCCCGCGCTCTCTGGACCGACCTTCAACAGTCCATCCGGCCCGAAGTGCGCGATCGAGCCGCCGCCCGCGCCGATGGTGTGGATATCGATCGCCGGCATGCGCACCGGAAACCCGGCCACCTCGCGTCCGAACGACATTTCCGCCTTGGCGCCTCGCACGAGGCAGACATCCGTCGATGTGCCGCCCATGTCGAAGGTGATGATGTCGGGATGGCCAGAGAGGCGTGCCACATGGGCCGCCCCGATCACACCCGCGGCCGGCCCCGACAGCGCGGTGCGCACCGGAAACCGCGAAGCCCGGTCGATCGACATCAGGCCGCCCGACGACTGGTTGATGCCGATCGCCGCGCCAGGGGTCAGCTTCCCGACCGCCGCGCCCAGCCGCTCCATGTAGCGCGTCACCTGCGGTTGCAGGTAGGCGTTGAGCACCGTCGTCGACAGCCGCTCGTATTCCCGGAACTCGGGTTGCACCTCCGACGAGACCGAGACATGCAGCTCCGGCTTTACCCGCTGGATCGCCTCGGCCACACGCCGCTCGTGCTCGGGATTGAGGAACGAGAACAGCAGGCAGATGGCGACGCCATCCACATCGAGGCGCGCCACCTCTGCAGCCACCCGCTCGGCCTCCGTGTCAGCAAGCGCGACGAGAACCTCGCCCTTCGACCCGATCCGCTCCTCGACCTCGAGGCGCCGCTCTCGCGGAATGAGCGGCGGCGGATAGTCGGTCTGGATGTCGTAGACCCGCGGCCGGATCTGGCGGCTGATCTCCAGCAGATCGCGAAAGCCCTTGGTCGTGACCAGCGCCAGCCGGCCACCGCGGCGCTGGATCAGCGCGTTGGTCGCGACCGTGGTGCCGTGCGCGAAGCGCGCCATCTTCGAGAGATCGACGCCGTGGCGACTTGCCAGCGCTTCCAGCCCTGCCACGATCGCCTCCGACGGATCGGCGGGCGTCGACGGCACCTTGTGCACCACGATCCGCCGGCTCTCGGGCTCGAACGCGAACAGATCCGTGAAGGTGCCCCCGACGTCGACACCGATCAGCCAACCCACTGCAATCTCCAATTCTGCTCGCGGCCACCCCCTGATCATGCGGCTCACGCGTCATCTCGACAAGCCGCGCCCGGTCACAGATAGTCCAGCAATGTGTCGCGGGGCTCCAACCGGAAGGCGGTCATCAACCGTGCGCTACTCGATCAGCTCGCTACTCGGCCAGGCCATCACGGGCAACCGCGGCTGGAAGCCCGCCTGGCGCCGCCCCGAGCCCAAGCCCGTATACGACGCCGTGATCGTCGGCGGCGGCGGCCATGGCCTCGCGACCGCCTATTATCTCGCCAAGGAGCATGGCCTCACCAACATCGCCGTGCTCGAGAAGGGCTGGATCGGCAACGGCAACATCGGGCGCAACACCACGCTGATCCGCTCGAACTACCTGCTGCCCGGCAATCTCCCATTCTACGAGCATTCGATGAAGCTCTGGGAAGGCCTCGAGCAGGACATCAACTACAACGCCATGGTCAGCCAGCGCGGCCTGATCAATCTCTATCATTCCGACGCCCAGCGCGACGCCTTTGCGCGTCGCGGCAATGCCATGCGCATGCACGGCGTCGATGCGGAGCTTTGGGACCGCGAGCAGGTGCGGGCGTTCCTCCCCTATCTCGATTTCGACAACGCCCGCTTCCCGATCCAGGGCGGCCTCATGCAACGTCGCGGCGGCACGGTGCGCCACGACGCCGTCGCCTGGGGCTATGCCCGCGCCGCCGACCGCCTCGGCGTCGACATCCTGGAGCATTGCGAGGTGACTGGCATCGACGTCGTCGATGGCCGTGCCGTCGGCGTCCAAACCCCGCGGGGCGCAATCCGCGCCAAGAAGATCGGCCTTGCCGCAGCCGGCAACTCGTCCCGCGTCGCGGCGCTCGCCGGGCTCCGCCTGCCGATCGAGAGCCATGTGCTGCAGGCGTTCGTCTCGGAGGGCGTCAAGCCGCTGATCGACACCGTCGTGACGTTCGGCGCCGGCCACTTCTACATCTCGCAGTCCGACAAGGGCGGCCTCGTCTTTGGCGGCGATATCGACGGCTACAATTCCTATGCTTGGCGCGGCAACCTGCCGATGGTCGAGGACGTCGCCGAATGCGGCATGGCGCTGATGCCGATGATCGGTCGGTTGCGCGTCCTCAGGAGCTGGGGCGGGCTGATGGATATGTCGATGGATGGCTCGCCAATCATCGGCAAGACGCCGATCGACGGGCTTTATCTCAATTGCGGCTGGTGCTACGGCGGCTTCAAGGCGACACCGGCCTCCGGCTGGTGTTTCGCGCACACCATCGCGCGCGACGAGCCGCACGCCTACAACGCCGCCATGCGTCTCGACCGGTTCGCGACCGGCCACCTGATCGACGAGCGCGGCGCCGGCAACCGCCCCAATCTGCACTGATCCCAACGCAATCGAGGCACGACGAGATGCGCATTCCCTGTGTCTATTGCGGCGAGCGCGGCCACGAGGAGTTCTCCTACCTCGGTGACGCCACGATCCAGCGCCCCACCGCTGCCGCAACGCCGGACGCGTGGCACGACTACGGACACATTCGAGAAAACCCGTCCGGGCCGCATCGCGAGCTTTGGCAGCACGTCGCGGGTTGCCGCGCCTGGCTCGTCGTGACGCGCGACACGCGCACGCACGCCATCATCTCTGTCGAAGCCGCGCAGGGCGTCGCGCCGGGTCGCGAGAAGGCTGCACCATGAACGATGCCGCGCCTCATTCCGACACCGCCACCCCGGCCCGGCGCCTCGGTGACAACGCGCCGCTGCGCCTCGCCGACGGCGGCCTGATCGACCGCTCGCGCACACTCGCCTTCACGTTCGACGGCAAGCGCTATCTCGGCCATCCCGGCGACACGCTCGCCTCGGCGCTCATTGCCAACGGTGTGCGCCTCGTCGGACGCTCGTTCAAATATCACCGGCCGCGCGGCATCCTCTCGGCCGGCCCCGAGGAGCCCAATGCGCTGGTCGAGTTGCGCACCGGTGCCCGCCGCGAGCCCAACACGCGCGCCACGACAGTCGAGCTCTACGATGGTCTCGTTGCCGCCAGCCAGAACCGATGGCCGTCGCTCAAGTACGATCTGCTCTCCGTCAACGGTCTTGCCGGGCCGCTCATCGGCGCGGGCTTCTACTACAAGACCTTCATGTGGCCGGCTGCCTGGTGGGAGAAGGTCTACGAGCCGCTGATCCGCCGCGCCGCCGGCCTCGGCCGCGCAGCCGGCGTGCCCGATCCCGACACCTACGAGAAAGCCAATCTGCACTGCGACGTGCTCGTCGTCGGCGCCGGTCCGGCCGGGTTGATGGCTGCGCTGACGGCCGGACGCGCCGGCGCCCGCGTCGTCCTTTGCGAGGACGATTTCCGCCTCGGCGGGCGTCTCTTGCTGGACCGTCGCGAGATCGACGGGCGCCCCGCGCTCGACTGGGTCGCCGCGACCGAGGCCGAGCTTGCCGCGATGCCGGAGGTGCGCATTCTACGGCGGACCAGCGTCGTCGCCACCTATGACCACGGCACCTATGCGGCCGTCGAGCGCGTCAACGATCATGTCGCCGAGCCGCCCGCGCACGAGCCGCGCCAGCGGCTGTGGCGCGTCGTAGCCAAGCGCTGCGTGGTGGCGGCCGGTACCACGGAGCGCCCGCTCGTATTTCCGGGTAACGACCGGCCCGGCGTCATGCTGGCGGGCGCGGCGCGGGCCTACGTCAACCGCTTCGGCGCCATCCCCGGCCGCCGCGCCGTCGTCTTCGCCACCAACGACGACGCGGCCCGCACCGTGGGCAATCTCGCGCACTCCGGCGTCGATGTGCTCGCCGTCGTCGATGCGCGCGCAGAGTCCTCGCCGCTGATCGCCGACGCGGCCCGCAGCGCCAGCGCTCGTCACTTTCCCGGCGGCGCGATCACCCGTGTGCGCGGGCGCCTCAGCGTCGAGGCCGTCGACATCCGTGCGGCCAGTGGCGCCACCGAGCGCATCACCTGCGACCTCGTTTGCGTCTCCGGCGGCTGGAGCCCCAATGTCCATCTCGCCAGCCACCTCGGCGGACGGCCCGAATGGAATGCGACGCTCGCCGCCTTCGTCGCCGGGACACCACCCGAGCGCATGATACTGGCCGGCGCGGCTACCGGTGACCTCGCACTCGCTGACGCACTGACGCACGGCCAACGCAGCGGCATCGAGGCAGCTGCGGCCTGCGGCTTTACCGGCGCGGCCGCAGCAGTGCCCGTCGTCGATCCCGAGAGCACGGCGACATCCGCGCTCTGGCGCGTCACCGGGACACGCGGCAAAGCCTTCGTCGATTTCCAGAACGACGTCACGACGGCCGATATCGAGCTCGCGCACCGCGAGGGCTTCCGCTCCGTCGAGCACATGAAGCGCTACACCACGCTCGGCATGGCGACCGACCAGGGCAAGACGTCGAACGTGAACGGCCTCGCCCTGATGGCCGAGCTGACCGAGACCAGCATCACTGCCGCCGGCACGACAACGTTCCGCCCGCCCTCCTCACCCGTCGCCATCGGCACGCTCGCCGGCCATCATCGCGGTAAGGAGTTCCGTCCGACGCGCCTCACGCCGACGCACAACTGGGCGAAAGAGCAGGGCGCCATCTTCGTCGAGACGGGCCTATGGCTCCGCGCGCAGTGGTATCCAAAGCCCGGCGAGACGGACTGGCTCCAGAGCGTCGACCGAGAGGTCAGCGCCGTGCGCGCCTCGGTCGGCGTCTGCGACGTCTCGACCCTCGGCAAGATCGACGTGCAAGGTGCCGATGCTGCCGCCTTCCTCGATTTCCTCTACACCAATACGATGTCGACCCTCGCCATCGGCCGCGCGCGCTATGGCCTGATGCTGCGCGAGGACGGCTTCGTCATGGACGACGGCACCGTCTCGCGGCTCGGTCCCGAGCATTTCGTGGTGACGACGACCACGGCCAATGCAGCGGGCGTGATGGCGCACATGGAGCACGCCCAGCAGTGGCTGCGGCCCGGTCTCGACGTGACGCTCGCCTCGGTCAGCGAGCAATGGGCGCAGCTCTCGGTTGCCGGTCCGAAGTCACGCGAGGTGCTGCGCGCCGTTGTCGATCCAGCCCACGACATCTCCGACGCGGCCTTCCCGTTTCTTGCCGTTGCCGAGATCAGCGCGATGGGCGGCATTCCCGCCCGCCTCTTCCGCATTTCCTACTCCGGCGAGCGCGCCTACGAGATCGCTGTGCCTGCCGGCTATGGCGATGCGCTGGTGCGCGCGCTGATGGACGCCGGCCGCGCGCATGGCATCGTTGCCTACGGCACCGAGACGCTCGGCGTGCTCCGGATCGAGAAGGGCCATGTGGCCGGCAACGAGATCAGCGGCCAGACTACGGCGCGCGATCTCGGCCTCGGCCGCATGCTCTCGCGCAAGAAGGACTTCATCGGCCGCGCACTCGCCGAGCGGCCCGCACTGGTCGCCGCCAACAGGCCCGCGCTGGTCGGTCTGAAACCGGTCGATCGCAGCCTTCGCCTCAGGGCCGGTGCGCATCTCGTGGCGGACGGTTCAGAACCGACTGCCGCCAACGATCAGGGCTACGTGACCTCGGTCGCCTTCTCTCCGGCGCTCGGACACTGGATCGCGCTCGCGCTGCTGTCCGGCGGCGCCACGCGTCACGGCGAGCGTGCGCGCGTCTGGGACCCGGTTCGCTCCGGCGACACCTTGGCCGAGGTGTGTGACCCGGTCTTCTACGATCCGGCAGGAGAGCGCCTACATGGCTGATGCGATGCAACCGCTGGCAGTCTCCGCGCTTTCCGGACACATCGCGCCTGGGCGAAAGGGCCGCCGCTCCGGTGCTGCGGGCGTTCTCGTCCAGGAGCTCCGTCCGGGCGCGCTCGCGACCATCATCGTTCGCCGAGGCCAACACGACGCGCTTGCTGCCAAGGTCCGCGCCGACCTCGGTTGCGAGCTGCCCTCGACGCCGCGTCGTGTTGACGGTTCAGGGCTCACGCTCGTCTGGGCCGGCCCCGGACGTTGGCTCGCCATCCTGCCGGCTGGAGACAACGGCTTTGCCGCTGGGCTCACAACGCGCCTTGCCGGCCTCGCCAGCGTCATCGACCAGAGCCACGCGCTGGTCCTCCTCCGGCTGTCCGGTCCGCGCATCCGGGATACGCTCGCCAAGGGCTTTACGGTGGATTTGCATCCGCGCGCGTTCGGGCCGGGCGACGCGGCGATAACTCCGGTGTCCCACATCACCACCCACATCTGGCAGACCGACGCCGATCCGGTCTACGAGGTCGCCGTCGCCCGTAGCCTCGCGCCGAGCTTCTGGCACTGGCTCGAGACGTCTGCCGCCGAGTACGGCCTCCAGGTGGAGGCGGCGGCGCCGTGAGCTACAGCGCGACCACCGCTATCAGCTGGTAGACAATCGCTGCCAGCACGGCTGCAGCGGGCACCGTGATGATCCACGCGGCCACGATCACGGTGAAGTGCGACCGCCGGACCAGCTTGCGCCGGATGAGGTCCTGCGCCTCGATGGCGTCCGCTACGCCCCTCGGCTGGTAGTTCATTCGAATGCCCTTCCGAGCCATGTAGGCCCGGCGGCGACGGCTGTGCGTGGTGTAGTACTCGCGGAAGAAGCCGACACCGAACACCGCCCCGACGGCAATATGGGTCGAGCTGACGGGCAACCCGAGCCCGGACGCGGCGATGACCGTCACGGCGGCCGACAAGGCAACGCAGAAGGCGCGCATCGGATTCATGCGCGTGATCTGCTCGCCGACCGTCCGGATGAGACGCGGCCCGAACAGGAAGAGCCCAAGACTGATGCCCGTCGCGCCAATCAGCATGATCCAGAATGGCAGGCTGACCTTGCCCCCGATCACGCCGCTCTGGGCGCTGTGCAGAATACCGGCGAGCGGCCCGACCGCATTGGCGACGTCGTTGGCACCATGGGCGAACGAGAGTAGCGCCGCCGAGAAGATCAGTGGCAGGTGAAAAAGCTTGCGCAGCGACTGATTGCGGTTTTCGAGCGCCTCGGATTGCCGGCGTATCAGCGGGCGCAAGACGAGAAACGAGCCGACCAGCGCGGCGACCGAGACCATGAGCACCGTGATTGGCGATAACCGCCAGACACGGCTCAGGCCCTTCATCAAGAGATAGGCTGTGAATGCGCCGACCATGATCGCAATCAACGCCGGCACCCAGAGACGCGCAGCGGCGATCTTGTCGTCCCGGTAGATGATGTTGTGCTTTATGAAGGCCAGAAAGGCTGCCGCGATCACGCCTCCCAGCAGCGGCGAGACTACCCAGCTCGCGACGATCGCGGCCATCACCGGCCAGTTGACCACGCTGAGCCCCACTGCCGAGATGCCGGCCCCGACGACACCGCCGACAACCGCATGCGTCGTCGAGACCGGTGCGCCGATCCATGTGGCGAGATTGACCCACACCGCCGATGCAACGAGAGCCGCCATCATCGCTCCGATGAAGGATTGAGAGCTGGCGACCTGGCTTGGGTCGATGATGCCCTTGGAGATCGTATTGACGACATCCCCGCCCGCTATGAGGGCTCCCAGACATTCGAAGATGGCTGCAATAACGAGCGCGCCGCCCATCGTGAGAGCCCGCGAGCCGACGGCGGGGCCAACATTGTTCGCCACGTCGTTGGCGCCGATGTTGAGCGCCATGTAGCCCGCCAGCACCGCCGCCACGACGAGCACGACGGCGTTCGGCTGCGCCCCGATCTGCAGGCTGGCGAGCGCCGCGCTGAGGGCCAGAAACGCCAGAGCGAGCCCGGGCGCGAGCAGCGAGACCGCGACCGTGCGCGTCGCTGTCTCGAGCCGCTCGATTTTCTGCAGGTCCTTGTCGAGCGACCGCTTGCGGCCTTTGCTTTCGCGCGCCGCAAGCTCGCTGTCAGTCGTCACCCTGGATCCCTTCGCGCCAATGCTTCTGCGCGGCACGACATCGCGCGTCCGCCATTCGAGCAACCCATTAGTTGCCCCGCCCCTCGGACCCAAGCACTATCGTCGCAAATACGTCACACTTGGGGAGATAAAGGCGGGCTTTCCGCGATCTTCCGCAACAGGACCGCCAGCTCCGGCTCATGCACCAGCCCCGCTGCCTCCTCGGGTGGAAAAAAAGCGACACGCCGCTCGGCCATCTCCTGCCAAGTCTGCAATTGCTCTTTGACCTCGAGCGGAAACACCTCGACCACGCACATCATGCTGGCCAGGATATGCAAGCGCTTGCGGTAGGTGTAGCGCCCGATCGGCTCGTGGCCGATCACGCCCACCAGGCCGGCTTCCTCGCGTGCCTCGTCGGCTGCGGTCTCATAAATCGGGCGCCCTCGCTTGACCCAGCCCTTCGGCAGCACCCAGCGACCGGTGCCTCAACTCGTCACCAAGCCGACGGTCACTTGCCCGTTGTCTGCACGCAAAAGCGGCAACGCCGCGCACTGCTGGCCGATCGATCGGCTCGTGAGCAACCACGACAAGGGCAACTCTCGGTCCTTCCTGCATCACCGGTTTCCGCCCCGCGATCGTGAGGCGACCAAACCTCGCTGCGTCCCACGTCGTGCGCGGCTATGCAAGTTGCAAGCGCCGCTCGTGAACAGGAAAGGCGCGCGAACTGTCCAAAGCGTGGCTCTGGCCACGGATCGCGATCCCGCCTAGCTTGCCGGAAAATCGGACCTGCGACCTGGATGAGGGCAGCCACGCCATGACGATCGCAACTGCATCGCCGCATGCGACCTACGTTGATCATCTCGAGAAGGGCGAGCTCGCCTATCAATGGAGCCCCACGGCCGGACGCGCCGTTTTCTTTCCCCGCCTCGTTTGTCCGTTTACGGGCTCGACGACGTTGGAATGGCGGATCGCGAGTGGTCTCGGGACCGTGTACGCAACCACCACGGTGCATTCCATCGACGGCAAGGCCTACAACGTCGCGCTGATCGACTGCGACGAGGGCTTCCGCCTGATGAGCCGCGTCGAGGACATCGCGCCCGCCTCGGTCACGATCGGCATGCGCGTGCAATTCCGGGTACACAAGCCAGGCGGCGAGGAGGAGCCCGTCCCGGTCTTCACCCCCGCCGCAGACCCGCGCCCAGCGCCCCGGCCCGCCGCCGTGGCGGCGCCTCACATCGCACCGAAGAGGCCCGCGGGCACCGCGCGGCGCGGCAGCGCAGCCATCGTCGGCGTCGCCGAATCCGACCTGGGGCAGGTTGCCGAGGGCCTTACCCCCATCGACCTGATGGCGCAGGGCATCACCCGCGCGCTCGACGACTGCGGGCTCGGCCTTGCCGACGTGGACGGCCTGTTCTGCGCGACGACGCAGGCGCGCACCTCCGCGCTCTCCCTCAGCGAGTACCTCGGCCTCGATGCGGGCTATGTCGGCTCGACCATCGTCGGCGGCTCGTCGTTCGAGTATCACGTCGCCCAGGCTCAATCGGCCATCGAGGCGGGCCTGTGCAGCGTCGCCGTGATCGCCTACGGCAGCACCCAGCGCAGCGTCGGCCGCAAGCAGGCCTCCGTGCGCGAAATCAATCCCTATGAGACCCCGTTCAAGCCGTTCCTGCCCGCGAGCGCGTACGCCATGGCGGCGCTCCGCCACATGCACCAGTTCGGCACGACGCGCGAGCAGATGGCGGCCGTGGCCGTCGCCGCGCGCGAGTGGGCGCAACTCAATCCCGCGGCTTGGGACCAGAAGCCGCTGACCATCGAGGGCGTGCTCGCCGCCCGTCCCATCAGCACACCCTTCACGGTCCGCGATTGCTGCCTCTCGACGGACGGCGGCGGCGCCATCGTGGTGACGTCGGCGGAAAGGGCACGTGCGCTGCGCAAGCCACCAGCCTTCGTCCTCGGTTGCGGCCAGTCCATCACGCACGCTGCGATCTCCGGCATGCCGGACCTGACGCAAACCGGTGCGAAGCGCTCCGGCGGGATGGCCTACGCCATGGCCGGCCTCTCGCCGAAGGACATCGACGTCCTCGAGCTCTATGACGCCTTCACCATCAACACGATCCTGTTCCTCGAGGATCTTGGCTTCTGCCCGAAAGGCGAAGGCGGACGCTTCGTCGAGGGCGGCCGTATCGCTCCGAAGGGCAGCCTCCCCGTGAACACCAACGGCGGCGGGCTCTCCTACTGCCATCCGGGCATGTACGGCCTGTTCCTACTGATAGAGGCGGTGCGGCAACTGCGCGGCGAGTGCGGCGACCGCCAGGTTGTCGGCGCCAACACGGCGCTCGCCCACGGCAACGGCGGCGTCCTCTCCTCGCAGGCGACTGTCATCCTCGGCACCGAGGCGACGCTCGGCTGAAGCGGTCAACGCCCCAACGCCATTGAAGCCTGGCCGCCCCCGGGAGCCCCGGCGTGCGCTCGTGACAATGTCACTGATCTCTCCGCGCCTCCGGCCTAATTGACGCCGATCAGGCCCGGTCGTGCGGATCGCTGAGATGGTCACGCGCCGCACGTGATAGGGCGGACCGCGCTGACGTCGCGCCGCTACCCGGGGCGACAGGAGGACTACCGATGCGATCACGCCGCCTCGTCCATGCCCTGGCCACCGGCCTGTTGGCCGCGGCAATGCCTTTCGGCACCGCGCTCAGCCAAACCAGCGGCTACACCGTCGCCGAGGTCGAGATCGACGACCTGAAACAGGTTCTTGCCACCGTCCGCAGCAAGGATCGCCTCGAGGCGCGGGTGCGGACACCGGGCACGGTCGTCGACTTGAAAGTGGACGAGGGCGCCGAGGTCACGCCCGGGCAGGTCATCGCAACCGTCGTCGATCCCAAGATCGCGCTCCGCATGAAAGGCCTCGACGCACAGATCGTGGGGCTCGAATCACGTCTCTCCACCGCCCGCCTCGACTACCAGCGGGCACAGGAGCTGCAGCAGCGCGGCGTGACACCGCAAGCCCGCGTCGATCAGCTCAAGACGGCCCTCGACGTCGCGAGCAACGAGCTGGCTGCGGCCCGCGCCGAGCGTCAGGTCGTCGAGGAGCAGGCGAGCGAGGGCAAGGTTCTGGCTCCCGCCGCCGGCCGCGTGCTGCGCGTTCCCGTGACGGAAGGCAGCGTCGTCATGTCAGGGGAGAGCATCGCCACCATTGCTGCCAACGAGTACCTGCTCCGGCTGGAGCTTCCCGAGAGGCACGCCCGCTTCATGAAAACCGGCGACGTGGTCAAGGTCGCGACCCGCGGCTCCTCAGGGTCCCGTGACGTCGCCGCCGAGGGCCGCATCGTGCAGGTCTATCCCGAGCTGCAGGGCGGGCGCGTCGTCGCTGACGCCGAGGTTCGAGGCCTCGGCGACTACTTCGTGGGCGAGCGCGCGCTCGTCTGGATCTCCGCCGGAAAGCGCCGGACCCTGGTTGTCCCGGCCGGCTACATCGGCGAGCGCTTCGGGCTCGACTACGTGCGCGTCGTGCCTGCGAAAGGCGATGCGACCGATGTCGTGGTGCAGGTCGGTGCCGAGGTGCCGCTCGCCGAAGGCGAGACCGGCCGCGAGATCCTGGCCGGCCTGAAGCCGGGCGATCTCCTCGCCGCGCCCGGGAGCAAGCCATGACCGACGCACCGCCGCCCCCGGAGAAGCCCCTTGGCCTGTCGGGCGCGCTGACCCGCGCCTTCATCGGCTCGCCGCTGACACCGCTCGCGCTGCTCGCCGCGCTGGCTCTGGGCCTCGTCGCGCTGTTCGCGCTGCCGCGCGAGGAGGAGCCGCAGATCTCGGTGCCGCTCGTCGACATCATGGTGCGGACCGATGGCCTCAAAGCCGAGGATGGTGTCCGCCTCGTCACCGAGCCGCTCGAGACGATCGTCAAGGCGATCAACGGCGTCGAGCACGTCTACTCGAACACCCTCGACGATCAGGTGCTGGTCACTGCCCGGTTCTTCGTCGGCACGAAGTCGGACGAGGCGATCCTGCGCGTCCACGAGAAGATCCGCGCCAACATGGACCGGATCCCGACCGGCATCCCCGAGCCCCTGATCGTGGGGCGCGGCATCGACGACGTCGCGATCGTGACGCTGACCCTCGCCGCCAAGCCCGGCGCCGCGGATCGCTACCCCGACAATGCGCTCTACCATATTGGCGAAAACCTGCTGGTGGAGCTCGCCAAGCTCGAGGATGTGGGCCTCTCCTACATGACGGGCGGACGCCCCGATCAGATCCGCATCGAGCCCGATCCCGAGCGACTGTCGCTCTACGGCGTGACGCTGGCCCAGCTCATGGGCAAGGTGCGGAGCGCCAACCGGTCGTTTGCCGCGGGCCACGTTCGCGAGATGAACCGCAGCCTGGCCGTCGCGGCGGGCCAGACGCTGCAAGGCATTCCCGATATCGGGCTGCTGGTCATCACCACACGCGACGGTCGCCCGGTCTACGTGCGTGACGTCGCGACCGTGGTCGTCGGCGCCAAGCCGCTCGAGCGCCGCGCCTGGCACTACGCCAAAGGCAACGACGGCACCATCGCGCGCGTGCCGACCGTGACGCTGGCGCTCGCCAAGCGGGCCGGCGCCAACGCCGTGACCATCGCCGAGCGCATCCGCCACCGTGTCGACGCGCTGAAGGGCACGCTCGTTCCCGCCGACATCGACGTCGTGGTGACGCGCGACTACGGCGAGACCGCCAACGAGAAGGCCAACGAGCTGCTGTTCCATCTCGCGCTTGCCACCATCTCCATCGTGGCGCTGGTCGGCCTCGCCATCGGCTGGCGCGAGGGCATCGTTGTCGCGATCGTCATTCCCGTCACGATCCTGCTCACTCTCTTCGCCTCCTGGCTGATGGGCTACACCATCAACCGCGTGAGCCTGTTCGCATTGATCTTCTCGATCGGCATCCTGGTCGACGACGCCATCGTCGTGATCGAGAACATCGCGCGGCACTGGGCGATGGAGGACGGCCGCAGCCGCGCGCGCGCCGCAATCGAGGCCGTCGCCGAGGTCGGCAACCCGACCATCATCGCGACCTTGACGGTCGTCGCCGCACTGCTGCCGATGCTGTTCGTCTCGGGGCTGATGGGACCTTACATGGCGCCGATCCCGGCCAACGCGTCGGCCGCCATGATCCTCTCGTTCTTCGTCGCCGTGATGGTGACGCCATGGCTGATGCTGCGGCTCGCCGGCAGGGCCGCGGCCCACACCGGCCACGACCACGCCCACGACGGCGGGTGGCTCGGCCGGACCTACGTCGCCTGGGCGCGCCCGATCCTCGCGACGCGTCGCACAGCGTGGCTGTTCCTCGGCCTCGTCGGTCTGGCGACATTGCTGTCGCTGGTGCTGCTGCCGCTGAAGCTGGTCACGGTGAAGCTGCTGCCGTTCGACAACAAGTCGGAGTTGCAGGTCGTCCTCGATCTGCCGCGCGGGGCCTCCCTCGAGGAGACCGACCGCGTGCTCGACACGGCGGCGCGCCGCCTCGCCTCGCTCGACGAGCTGGCATCGGTCCAGTCCTACGTCGGAACGTCGGCACCGTTCAACTTCAATGGGCTCGTCCGACACTACTTTCTCCGCAACGAGGCGAACCAGGGCGACCTGCAGGTCAACCTGAAGCCCAAGGACGAGCGCAAACGCTCCAGCCACGAGATTGCGCTGGACGTCCGCAAGCGCCTCGCCGAAATGGCCCTTCCCGAGGGCAGCGCCTTGCGCGTCGTCGAGGTGCCGCCGGGCCCGCCTGGCATCGCCACCCTGCTGGCCGAGATCTATGGACCCGACGCGGAGACACGCCGAGCCGTCGCCCGCGAGGTGCGTGCCATCTTCCGAAGCATTCCGTTCATCGTCGACGACGACGACAGCATCGGCCGGGCGGCGCCGCGCGTCCGCGTCTCGATCGACCAGGACAATCTCGAGTTCCACAAAGTGGAGCAGAGCGACGTCTACGATACGCTGCAGACCTATCTCGGCGGCGTTCCCGTCGGCTACTCGCATCGCGGCGGCGGACGCCACCCGGTCGAGATCGCCGTGCAACTGCCGAAGTCGCGACTCGCGCTCGATGCGGCGATGCTCTCCACGCCCGTGCCCGCCAACGCGCTTCCCGGCGAGCGCTCCATCATCGAGCTCGGTGACGTCGTCCGCGTCGAGCGCGAGACCGCCTCGCTGCCGATATTCCGGCGTAACGGCCGCCCGACCGAGATGGTCATGGGTGAGCTCGCCGGCGCCTACGAGGCACCGCTCTACGGCATGCTCGCCGTCGCCGATGCGATCAAGGCCAAGGACTGGGGCACCCTGCCGAGGCCCGAGATCCGCCTTCACGGCCAACCCGACGACGACACCAAGACGGTGCTGCTCTGGGACGGCGAATGGGAGGTCACCTGGGTGACGTTCCGCGACATGGGCGCGGCCTTCGCCGTGGCGCTGCTCGGCATCTACATTCTGGTGGTCGGCCAATTCGGATCGTTCAAGTTGCCGCTGGTCATCCTCACCCCCGTGCCGCTGACGCTGATCGGCATCATGATCGGGCATTGGATCTTCGGCGCGCCGTTCTCGGCCACGTCCATGATCGGCTTCATCGCGCTCGCCGGCATCATCGTGCGGAACTCGATCCTGCTGGTCGACTTCATCCGTCAGCGCCGGGACGCCGAGACGCCGCTGCGCCAGGTGCTGCTCGAGGCGGGCGCGATCCGCTTCAAGCCGATCCTGCTCACCGCGCTCGCGGCCATGATCGGCGCCGCCGTGATCCTGTTCGACCCGATCTTCCAGGGTCTCGCCATCTCACTGCTGTTCGGGCTCCTCTCGTCGACACTGCTCACAGTGCTCGTGATCCCGGCCATCTACGTGGCGCTTCGCGACGACAAGCGCCCGTTGGGTAACGGCGGTGCCCCGGCGCCGAGCGAGCCGGCGACCGCTGCCTGACGGGGCGTCCGAGCACACCGGAGACGGGCGATGCCACGCGTCCGTCTGCCTGCCGATCAGGCGCGCGAACGCTCGCCCGAGCTGTTAAACGTGCGGGAGTGCCACCAGCGTTCGCGTCACCCTTGCAGCGGCTCCGGACCATGACCGATTCCACGCCCTATCCCCGCGATCTCGTCGGCTACGGCCGCAACCCGCCCGATCCGCGCTGGCCGGGGGGCGCGGCGATCGCGCTGCAGATCGTCGTCAACTACGAGGAGGGCGGCGAGAACTGCATCCTGCACGGCGATGCGGCCTCCGAGGCGTTCCTTTCGGAGATCGTGGGTGCTGCACCCTGGCCCGGCCAGCGCCACATGAACATGGAATTGATCTACGAGTACGGCTCCCGCGCCGGCTTCTGGCGCCTCTGGCGTCTCTTCGCCGAGCGCAAGGTTCCGGTCACCGTCTACGCCATCGCTCACGCCCTGATGCGTTACCCGGAGGTGGTCGCCGCCATGCAGGAGGCCGGCTGGGAGATCGCGAGCCACGGCCTCAAGTGGATCGACTACAAGGACGTGCCCGAGGCCGAGGAGCGACGCCACATCGCCGAGGCGATCCGGCTCCACGCCGAGCTGACCGGCGAGCGCCCGCTCGGTTTCTACCAGGGCCGTACGTCGGCCAACACGACACGACTCGTGATGGAGGAAGGCGGCTTCGTCTATTCCTCCGACAGCTACGCCGACGATCTGCCCTACTGGATCGCCGGTCCGCGCGGCCCGCACCTGATCGTGCCCTACACGCTGGACGCCAACGATATGCGCTTTGCCACCGCGCAGGGCTTCAACTCGGGTGACCAGTTCTTCACCTATCTCGCCGACACGTTCGACGTGCTCTACAAGGAGGGTCTGGCGGGTGCGCCGAAGATGATGTCCGTCGGACTCCACTGCCGCCTCGCCGGGCGTCCCGGGCGAGCGGCGGCGCTGGCGCGGTTCCTCGACCATGTCGCCCGGCACGACAAGGTCTGGATCGCGACGCGCCTCGACATCGCGCGGCATTGGCAGCGCACGCATCCCGCGGACGTAGCGCTCGCGCGTCCCAGCCGCACAAACGATGGAGCACACGCGTGACTGGCACGCCCGAGACGTTCGAGGAGCTGTCCCCCTCGCCCCGCCTGCTGATGGGACCCGGCCCGGTCGATCTCTATCCGCGCGTGCTGCGCGCCATGTCGGTGCCGATCCAGGGGCAGTTCGACCCCGAGTTCCGGCGCTACATGCGCCAGATCATGGCGCTCTATCGGCAGGTCTGGCGGACTGAGAACGAATGGACGCTGCTCGTCGACGGCACCGCGCGCGCTGGCATCGAGGCCTGCCTGCAATCGGTCGTCGCGCCCGGCGACAAGGTTCTGGTGCCGATCTTCGGGCGTTTCGGGCATCTCCTCGCCGAGATCGCCAAGCGCGCCCGCGCCGAGGTGATCCCGCTCGAGGTCGAATGGGGCACCGTCTTCGCGCCGGGACAGATCGCTGACGCCATTGCCCGGCATCGCCCCCGTGTCGTCGCCATGTGCCAGGGTGACACCTCGACCACGATGCTGCACCCGCTCGACGAGGCCGGCGCCGCCTGCCGTCGCCACGACGCTCTGTTGTTCGTCGATGCCACCGCGTCGCTCGCGGGCAACCCGTTCGAGACCGACGCGTGGCAGATCGACCTCGCCTCGGCCGGCTTGCAGAAGTGCCTGTCCGGCCCGCCCGGGATCGCGCCCGTGACCTTCAACGAGCGCGTCGTCGAGATCCTGCGGCACAGAAAGCACGTCGAGGCCGGCATCCGTCCGCCCGACATGCAGGACGGCAACGGCCCGATCATCCAGTCGAACTACTTCGACCTCGCCATGATCATGGACTATTGGAGCCCTCGCGCGCTCAACCACCACACCGAGGCGGCGAGCATGCTCTATGCGGCCCGAGAATGCGCCCGCGTCGTGCTGGAGGAAGGCATCGACGCCGGCATCGCCCGCCATCGCCTGGCATCCACAGCCTTGCGCGCCGGGCTCGAGGGGATGGGGCTCGAGCTGTTCGGCGACCCGGCGCATCGCATGGCCAACGTCACCGGCGTCTTCATTCCGCCCGCAGCCGGCAACGGCGACAAGGTACGGGGCGAGATGCTCGAGGATTTCGGCATCGAGATCGGCACCTCGTTCGGGCCGCTCGCTGGCCGCATCTGGCGGATCGGCACCATGGGCTACGTCTGCCGCAAGGCCAACGTGCTGCGCTGCCTCACCGCGCTCGAGGCGGTCTTGCGCCGCAACGGCGTCGCGGTGCGGGCAGGAGCGGGCGTCGATGCCGCATGGTCGATCTACGACAGGTCGGGTGGCGCCTGAGGCGATGCGGCCACAAGGCTGGGAAGCGGCTGGACAGCGGCCTCCCATAGCGGCATAGCCAGCGGCGACAAGCGCCGTAGTCGTCCGTGCCCTGCTCGTGCCACGAGATCCCGATATCCTCGGGTCGAGCACGGTCACGTCATGTGGCGGCGAGTCCGCTATGCCAGGACCGTTGCGCCGACCTTGGGGGAGAGAGGATGCAGCTCGAGCCGTTGCCGTACCACGTGGCGGTGGCCGATCGCCTGGAGCAGGCCGAGCCCGAGCTGTGGCAGTGGTTTCGCTCCGACAGTTTCGCCGAGAGCTACAAGCAGGAAACGACGAAAGACCTCCTGCGCTCCGCTGTCCGCCTCGACCGCAGCGGGGCGAACGAGCGCCGCTATCAGCTCGCCGAGACCGCTCGCGACAAGCTCGGGCTGTCGGCGCCGGTCGTGCTCTATCAGATGCACGGCACCGACGGCCCGCCCAATGCCTTCCTCATCTTCACTCCGGACGAGATCGTGGTCGGATTCTCCGGCCGCATCCTCGAGCTCCTCGATACCGACGCCGAGCTCCTCGACCTGCTCGGCCACGAGATCTCCCATTACAAGCTCTTCGTCGAAGCGGACGGGCGCCACCACACCGCCGACCGGCTGCTCTCCTGGCTGATCCAGCGCGAAGGCTGCCCCGCCGAATTGGTCGAAACCTGGCGCCGCCATCGGCTCTTTACCGAGATCTATTGCGACCTCGGCGGTTTGCTCGCCTGCGGCGACCGGGACGCCACCATTCGCGGCCTGGTCAAGGCGATTGCCGACTTCAAGGACGCCGACGCCGCGAGCTACCTCGCCCAGGCCGAGCAGCTGATGGCACTCGACCCGGGCGTCAGCCGCGGCACCACTCATCCCGAGCTGCACGTCCGCGTGCTCGCCGTGGCCTGGTCCGATACGCTACCCGCTGCCGAGCTGCACACCCGCCTCGAGGCCCTCGTCTCCGGCACGATCGAGCTCGGCGGGCTCGACCTCCTCGATCAGCAGCGGCTCGCCGAGTTGACCCGGACGATCGTCGATCGGGTGCTCGCCGAGCAAGCCGTGCGCTCGGAAACGACCATCGCGCATGCTCGCCAGATGTTTCACGACTACGAGCCGCCGCGCGCGGTGAAGCCGCTCGCGCCCCCTGTGGTGTCCCTTTCGCAGAGCAGCATCGACTATCTCGCCTATCTGCTGCTCGACCTCGCGACCCTCGAAGGCAGCGGCCTGAAATCGACCATCGCCGTCGCCGCAGCGGCAGCAGACGAGATGGGATTTGGCGCCCGATTCCGCGAGATCGCCCGCCAGGAGCTTCGTGGCCGGCGCGGTCTGCAGGCCGGTCTCGCCAGCCGTACAGCCTAGAGTTTTCGGATCCCATCGATGCTCGACAGTATGACATTCGACTGGAATGCCACGTTCCTCGACCTGCTGCAGCGGTTCCGGCAAGCCGAATCTATCGGTACAGACGACGTGATCGGCGCTGTTCGCGGCCTCCTCGAGGAGGTGCGTGACCTGCACGAGGCCGGTCGCGTCGCCGACCTGGATCGTGTCGACCTCCTGGCCCTGACCTCCACCGGCGAGCTGACGCTCGGCACTGTGCCGGTCGGCGATCCGGCGAGCGGCGCGGCCGTCGCTGCCCTCGAGGCCCCGCCCGCCGAGGCCGTCGATATCACCCGGCGAGCCAGCGTCCTCGACGACGGCACGGGCATCACGACGCGCGATCTTGCCGTCGCCACGCCCGGCGAGCAGCCGAGCCGCCCCGTCTTCTACCCCGGCTATGCGAGCTGGGAGCGGGCGGTCGGCCAGCACGACGCTCTGACGGACGTGTTCCATCTCGGTTTGCTGATCGCCAGCCTCGCCACCCGCTTGGACTTCCGCGAGACGGCCGATATCGCCACGTTCGCGCGCCACCGCGCCAACGTCGTGCGGCTGAACCCGCGCCTGCATCCGGTGCTCGCCCGTGTCATCGCCGACATGACGGAGCTGCGCCGCGCCGACCGTGCCGCGGATCTTTCCGGCCTCATCGACCTGATCGACGACTACCGCTCGCTCGAGGTGGACGACGCCGACATCAAGGCCGGCGACCTCGCCGAGGTCGCCGATCCTGTCCTCCGCCGACAACGCACGCAGGAGTACTTCCGCAACCGCCTGTTCGAGGTGACGCGGCGCAACAAGCTGCTCTATTTCGCCGACCGGCACGGTGTCGACCTGACCCGCGGCTCGTTCCCGTTCATGCTGAGCTACCAGACGCTGCAAGCGCGCCAGTTGCTCACGACGAGCCCGGATCTGCTGCAGCGCCTTACCGCCATCAACGATCGCGGGGAGGCGAAGGGCGAGCTCGATCTGCGCCGCTGGCTGCAATGCACCGACTATCCGTATCTGGCACCGAGCCTCGACAAGGTGCGCAGCGCCGCGCGCAAGGATTCGCGTGAGCTGGGCTTCAATCAGCTCCGGCTCGTGCTCGCCTTCCTGCGCTGGCACGACGACGACAAGGCCGAGCGGATCAATACGCCGCTCGTCATGCTGCCGGTCACGCTGAAGCGGCAGCCGGGCACCTCGGACGGTTTCAGCCTCGTGCTCGAGGCGCCCGTCACCGAGGCCGAGGTCAATCCGGTGCTGCGTTATGTGCTGGCCGATCGCTTCCGGATCGACCTTCCCGAAACCATAGACATGACGCGCCTCGACGCGCTCCGGGAGCTCGGCGAGCGGCTCGAGCGCGAGGTCCGCCGGGCGCGTCCGGGCGTGGCGATCCGCATTGTCGACAAGCCGCGCGTGCAGCTTTTCCAGACCACCATCAAGCGCCAGCTCGAGGAGCATCGCCGCCGCCAACGCCGAACGGGCCAGCAACTGAAGGACTGGCGCGGCGTCGGCTACTCCTACGCCAGCGAGAATTATCAGCCGCTGGGCTACGAGCTGTTCGATCGATTCGTCCGCCCAAAGCCGGCCCCTGGCCGCGAGCTCGCCACCGGCACGCCGGCCGTCGTCAGCGGCCTGCCCGATCCGGGCACCGTCGCCACGTCGACCGCGGCGACCTATGCCTACGACACCGGCGAGCACGCCGATCCCTTGAACTGGGAGATCGATCTGTGCGCCGTGACGCTGGCCAACTTCAATACCCGCAAGATGAGCCTCGTGCGCGACTACGAGACGTTGCTCGACGGCTATGGCGGTGAGAACGCCAACTACCGCCGCCTGTTCGAGCATGGTCCCCGCCCGCAGCTGCGCCCGATCGAGAAGCCATCTCATGCCGAGCGCAATTTCGTCCTTCCGTCCGACCCGAGCCAGGACGAGGCGATCCTGCGCGCCTCGACCGGCGAGAGCTATGTCATCCAGGGGCCGCCCGGCACCGGCAAATCGCAGACCATCGCCAACCTGCTCGCCGACCTCGCGGCGCGCGGCAAGTCCGTGCTGTTCGTCTGCGAGAAGCGCGTCGCGCTCGACGTCGTCCACAGCCGATTGAAGGATGCGGGCATCGGCGATCTGGCGAGCCTCGTCCACGATGCGCGAGAGGACCGGCTGCCCTTCATCGCCGATCTGAAGGGGCTCTACGAGGGCTGGCTCGCCAGCCGTACGAGCCGCACGATCCGCGACCGCCGGTCGGCGCTCGCCAGCGAGATCGACGCCCTGATCATGCGGCTGCGTGCCTTCTCGGCGGCGATGCAGCGCTCTGTCGGATCCGGCGACACGACCGTGCGCGGCCTGATGGGCCTCGCCATCGCCCAGTCTGTTGCCCGCCCCCGCCTGTCGCTGCGCGAGCGCGAGGCGACGCCGGCATGGGGCGCCTACATTGCCGGAGAGGCAGCGCTCGTCGAGCTCGAGCGCACCATGCGGTACGTGGCCCACGACCGCGATCAGGTGCTGGGGCTGCTCTCGGCCTTGCGCTCGGATCTTGCCGATCTCCCGCAGCCCATCGCACACCTCGAAAGCGTGCTGCCCGCCGCCCGCCGGGCGGTCGAAGAGCTGGAAGCGCTGGTGCCGGCCGCGATCAAGCCCACGCCCGAGACCGAGATCGGCCTCGGCACTCTTCTCGCACAAGCCGCCATCGCCACCCGCCTCCGCTTCCTGGCCGAGCACGGCGGACTCGCTCTGCTGGATCGCTACACGCCCGAAGCGATCCGGCTGGACAAGGACCTGCGAACGCTGGATGTGCTCGACGCGGCTCTCGCGCAGGCCGAGAACGCCAACACCGCGTGGCGGCGCAAGCCCCCTGCGGACGAGACCGAGACCCTGCTCGCCCTCGCACGGCGCAAGGAAGGCCGTTTCTGGTCATTTCTTTCCGGCGACTGGCGTGCCCTCAGGCAGCGTGTCGCAGAAACCTTCGCCGGCAAGCCCGAGAACCACGTCGCGGCTCTCGAGCAACTCGCCCTCGAGCATGCCGCCCGCGCCGCGCGCGATGATCATCTGCGCCGCGTTCGGGAGATATCGGGTCTCGACGACATCGCCGAGATCCGCGCCACGCTGGAACCGCTCTGGCAGGACGAGGCCACCCTGCGCCCTGCCGAGCGCGCGCTGGTCGACGCAGCAATTGTCGATCCCGAAGCTACCGGGCGCGGCATCGTGCGGCTCGCCGCCGAGCGCCGCCGCGTCGAGGCCGCGCGCCAAGCGCTCGAAACCGTGCTCACCGGCGTCGACCACGCGACCCCCGCAGAGCTCGGCCGCCGCCTCGAGACGCTCGATGCCGTCAAGGAGCAGGCCGTCGAGCTCGCCGAGCGGGTGCGCGCCCTGGAGCTGGCGTCGCCCGCGCTCGCCCAATCCTGGCGGCGCTTGCCCCTGCCTCTCGATACGATGCGCGCGGCCGCGCTCCACATGGAGCTGCAAAGGTCGCTCGCCCAAGCGCCCGAGGTGAACCGGACCACCGCGGCCGACGTCCAGCGGATCGCCGAGGATCTGGGCGCCAAGCTCGCCGAGCTGCGCCAGCTCAACGCCCGTCGCACACTCGACGAGAGAAAGTCCCGGTTCCGCGCCCACAGTGCCGCTCGCGACGACGACTACGACGTGGGCCGCGCTTTCCTCGAGCACCAGTTCTCGCTGCAGCGCCCGAGTGCCGCGCTGCGCGATTTCCTGGCCGGTGCTCCCGGGCACGTGGTGCGCGACCTGAAGCCGATCTGGATGATGAGCCCGCTCAGCGTCGCCGACACGCTGCCGCTCGAGGAGGGCCTGTTCGACGTGGTGGTGTTCGACGAGGCGAGCCAGATCCCGGTCGAGGATGCCGTGCCGACGCTTTATCGCGCACCCCAGGCCATCGTCGTGGGCGACGAGATGCAGCTGCCGCCGCCGAGCTATTTCGGCCGCAAGCTCGACACCGACGAGGAGGACCTGCCCGACTACATCGCCTTCGGCATGCAGGCCGAAAGCCTGCTCGACAAGGCGGCCGTCGCGCTGCCTTCGGTGCGCCTCGAATGGCATTACCGGAGCCGCCACGAGGGCCTGATCGGTTTCTGCAATCAGGCCTTCTATGCCGGCCACCTGAAAACCATTCCGAGCCGCCAGATCCTGTTCCCGAGCCGGGCGATCGACACCAGCGAGGCCGTGGCGATGAAGGAGCAGGCCCAGCGTGTGCTCGCCCGTCCGATCAGCTTCCACCGCATCGCCGACGGCAGCTTCGTCGGGCAGCGCAATCTGAAGGAGGCAGCCTACATCGCCGATCTGGTGCGCGCACTTCTGAGTCAGGACTCCAAGACGATCGGCATCGTCGCCTTCTCTCAGCCCCAGCAGGCGGCAATCGAGGACGCGATCGAGCGGCTCGCCGCCGACAATCCGACCTTCCGCAATCGCCTCGATCGCGCCATGGGGCTCGATCAGGAGGAGTTGTTCGTCAAGAACCTCGAGAACGTGCAGGGCGACGAGCGCGACATCATGATCGTCTCCGTCGCCTACGGTCCCGGCGCGCAGGGCCGCATGATCATGAACTTCGGTCCGATCAATCAGGACGGCGGCGAGAAGCGCCTCAACGTCATCTTCAGCCGCGCCAAGCACCACATGGTGGTGGTGACCTCGATCGAGCCCGCGCAGATCACCAACGAGTGGAACAAGGGCGCCAACGCCCTCAAGCGTTACCTGATGTACGCGGCAGCCGCCTCGGTTGGTGATACCGCCGCCATGCGCACCGCTCTCGCCGGCTATCCCGGCGCCGATCACGTCGACCGCGCCGCCCAACTCGCCGATCCCCTGGCCGATCACATCGCGGCAACCCTGCAGCGGCAAGGCCGCGAGGTCGCCCGCGGCCTCGGCCAGTCGACGGCCCGCTGCGACGTTGCCATCAAGGACACGGGAAGCGCCAACTACGCCACCGCCATCCTGACCGACAACGACGCCCACTATCAGATTGCCGACGTCGTCGATCGCTACGTCACCTACCCCGGTCTCCTGAAGGCGTCCGGCTGGAAGGTCGAGTTGGCTCTCGCCAAGGACTGGGTCGCGCGCATTGTGCGCCCCGGAGGCAAAGCGTCCGGTGCGCATCCCGCCGATGCCGAGGAGCCGACCGCCGAGACAGCCGCGCCCGCCACGCCCGCCCCCCTCCCCGAGCCCGCCATCCCCGACGACACCCCCGGTACCACCGCCGCCTGATGGGCCTCGGTGGGGGTTCGGCCAGCGAGCGGTGCGGCCCCAGTTGAACGTACCCTTGTCGGGCCGGGCTGCAACTCGAAGGTGCCCGGCGCGAATGCTGTGTGGGCATCCGAAGGGCCACGAGAGAGCGCCGATTGCACCGTATCGCCGGCCTTGAGGAAGCCCGCACCCGTCCAGCGCGACTGCTGCACGTCGTCAAGCGCGCCCCGCGGCTCCAGCGCCACGGCCCGCAGCAGGTCCACCGTGCCGTCCGGCCGCAGATACGGATGGTTCGGCGTCACCACCACCGTCTCGACGCGACCCGCCTCGTCACGCACCGTGAGGCGCATGACCTGCGGCGCCTCGCGCATCGACCGTGACATGATCGGACGCCAACGCGCCTTGCCCGTCTCGGAGTCCCACGCGGCCACCAACTCGCCGACGCGCAGGTCCTGGATCGGCTTCAGGCCCTCCTTCGTCAGCACCAGCGTGCCGGCGCCGAAGGAGTTCTTGCCGCCGCCACAGCCGCCGCTCTGGTCGAGACCGCGAGCGCTGGGGCGGAAGTTATGCGTGGCCAATTATTAAAGGCAGCACGGCAATCGCCATCGTCTCATTTACTCGAAATTCCAATTGTTAACACAACCTTCGTCAACCGGAAATTCAATGCTAAACTCAAGTAGTCCGCTCTGCTGGGCTATAAGCTTGAACGCTTTTTTGCCAGGCCCTAACAACGTTGACTCTGAATTTCCATCAATTCTCATGATTAGCGTTCCTGCGTCGTGCGCGATGAGGCAGCACCTATCTTTCAGACCCCCGCCAAAAAACTCGCCGAGTAAATCGCAAGCGCCAGATCCGAGCAACGACTGCTCAATTGAGAAAGATATGATTGGAGGCGGCTCTGCGCGAACGAAATCGATAGTTTTCTCAATAGAAACACTAACACGATGCGCCCCCAGAACATCCCTGCATACTAAAAGATTGACGGTCTCCCTCCCAGAGCTTCCGAAAATGCGGTACCTGATTTCTGGCGCCTGGATGCCATCTTTCCACATCGTCACCTCTCCGGCCTCCGTCGTCCAGTGCCTGTACTATTGCGCGCTCTAGTGGGCGATACACCCTCATTTCCTTCTGCCGCCGGGCTGCGCCCCTCTTCCCGGCACGGCTCCCCGCCGGTTATGCTCTTGCTCTGCGCCAATGTTTCTTTGCCCTTCCGGATGCGGAGTTCGATTGCTGCCCTTCTTTGGCCTAGGCGGGCAGTCCGATGGGTTTGGTTTGTCCGGATCGAGATTCGGCATACCAAAGTACTTTCGCCATTCCGAGATCCTGCTACTTACATTGCCCGGACTATATGGAGAATTTGGCAGCGCTGGCGAGGCGGTAGAATTATGCACCCACGCCTGCAACTCACCCACGGCATAGGTGTGATCACCGGCGACTTCGAAATTGTAGACGCGTGCCGGGCTCAGGTCCACCTCCGAGGCGACGACCTCGAGGGTCCGGCCGGAGACGGAAGCCACCCGGTCGCCCGGCTTCAGGCCGCCAGCGTGGGTCCAGTCGCCGCCCGGCTCCTCGAGTCACAACCCGGGCGCCCCGCCCCGCGCGCCCGGTACACCGCCGAGGCTTGAAAACCTCAGCCCTGCCGCCACATCGCAAGGACAGCCGGCCGCACCCTGCTGGAGCAAAGACGATGGCACCGACGATCGAGCTGCACGCACTGGCCGACGACGGCCTGCTCCCGAACAACGCCCATATGCCGGCGCGGATCTATCGCGGCGCGCTGCCGACGGGCGACGATGCCGAGCGGCGCATCGAGGCGCATTTCGCCGGCAACGGCTGGTCCAATGCCTGGGTCAACGGCATCTACCCGTTCCACCATTATCACGCGACGGTCCACGAGGTGCTTGGCCTCGCGCGCGGGTGGGCCGAAGTGCAGCTCGGCGGCCCGTCCGGCCCTGTCGTCACGCTCCGCGGCGGCGACGGTGTTCTCATTCCCGCCGGAGTTGGCCACTGCCGCATTGCCGCCTCTGACGACCTCTCCGTGGTCGGGGCCTATCCAGGCGGCGCCGACTGGGATCTTGTCCGCGCGACGCCCGAAGCCCGCGCGGCGGCCATCGCCCGTATTGCCGCCGTCCCCGTGCCCGAGCACGATCCCGTCCTCGGCGGCCCGTTGGCAGCCGCCGCGGGTGCGTCATAGCCCCTCGGGCCCATCTCATCGCCAGGTTGGAATGGGGCGTCTGCACTTGGCGCTTACAAGGGTCTGTAAGCTGCTTGCGCCCACCACGACTTGCCGATATACGAACGCTCTCCGATTTGACCGACCGGATGACGGGCGCTTAGCTCAGCGGTAGAGCACTACCTTGACATGGTAGGGGTCACAGGTTCGATCCCTGTAGCGCCCACCATTAGCGGGAAGTCTTGCCCGCTCCTGCCATGACCGATTTTCCGTCGTCACCTGCACGCACAGGATGGCCCGTAGGCGTGTGCGCTCGCCTTTCCGCAAGTCTACGAATTCGTCGCCGCTAGACCAGCCGTCAAGCCGCGGTAGCGGCTGCCGCGAGATCGGCGGCGAAGCGATCGACGGTCTCCGGCGTCGTATCCCAGGCACACATCAGCCGGCAGCCCGTCGCGCCGAGGAACGTGTAGAAGCGCCAGCCCTTGGCGCGCACCGCCGCCTGCGCCGCGACCGGTATCTCGGCGAACACGGCGTTGGCCTCGACCGGATGCATGATGCCTACACCGGCCACTCCCTGAAGCCGCGTGGCCAGCCGAGTGGCCATCGCGTTCGAATGACGGGCATTCTTCAGCCACACGTCACCCTCCAGCATCGCGCACCAGGGAGCCGCGACAAGACGCATCTTCGATGCGAGCTGCCCCGTCTGCTTGACCCGCCAGGCGAAGGCGTCGGCCAACGCGAGATCGAAGAACACGACCGCCTCGCCCACGGCAAGGCCGTTCTTGGTCGCCCCGAACGAAAGCACATCGACCCCGGCCCGCCACGCGAGATCGGCCGGCCGGCAGCGGAGCGTCGCCACGGCATTGGCGAAGCGCGCGCCATCCATGTGGACCTTGAGCCCATGGTTACGCGCCACGGCCGTCAGCGCCCGGATCTCGTCGAGCGTGTAGACCGTGCCGAGCTCCGTCGATTGTGTCAGTGACAGCGCGCGCGCCTTGACGTGGTGAAAGCCCTCGTAGCGCCTCGCCAATCCGTCGACCGCCTCCGGCGTCAGCTTGCCGCCCGGCGTGTCGGCGACCAGCAGCTTGGCGCCACCGGTGAAGAACTCCGGCGCTGCGGCCTCGTCCGTCTCGATGTGCGAGAGCGCATGACAGATCGTCGCCTCGAACGGCCGGCAGAGCGCAGCGAGCGCCAACGCGTTGGCCGCCGTGCCGTTGAAGACCAGATACGTCTCACACGCCTCGGTCTCGAACAGCGCCTGCATCCGGGCCTTCAGCTCGGTTGTCCAGCGATCGTCACCGTACGACGGCTCGTGACCGGTCGAATTGGCGGCCGTCAGCGCGGCCAGCGCCTCGGGACAGAGGCCTGCCTGATTGTCGGACGCGAACTGCTGCATTCTATGAGCTCCGAGGCTTCGCGTGGGCCGACCGCTACGTCCGCGCTGTGCTGTTCGCCACCGGGTCGGCTGCCGGATGGTGATAGGGCACGAGCCTGCGGAACAGTGCGATTGTCGCGGGCAGGATGACAAGCTGCCCGATCAGCGAGGCGAACAGGCACAGCCCCGCCAGCCTGCCGAACAATCGCAGCGACGGCAGGTGCGACAGGATCGTAACTCCGAGGCCGAGCGCCAGCACGATCGTCGTCAGCACGATGACAGGGCCGATATGGTGCACCGTACGCACCAGCGCCTCGTGCGTATCGCGAACACCTGGCCGCGTTTCCTCGAGGCGGAAGCGGTTGAGGAAATGAATGGTCGAATCGATCGCAAGCGCGAACGCCACGGTGATGGCAATGATCGAGGCGAACTGAAGCCCTTCACCCGACCAGTGCAGAATGGCCCCGGTCGCGAAGATCGGAAACAGCGACGGCAGCACACTCGTCACTCCAGCGACCAGCGAGCGCAACGCCACTCCGAGGAAAATGAAGATGACGAACATGTCTCCGACGAGGCCCCAATTGAGCTCACCGATCAGGCGCGCCGAGTTGCGCGCCGCGATCGCCGGCAGACCCGTTACCGAGACCTCGTAGCCGGGATGCGCCTTGCGCACCGAATCGAGCGCCCGGTCCACCTTCTCGACCACCGGCAAAATCTCGCTCGCGTCGACGTCCGGCAGGCGTCCCGTCACGAGCACCGCCTTCTCGCCTTCGGCAATGAAGCGGCGGACCAGATGCTCGGGCAGAACCTTGACGTAGCTCTTCACCGTCTCGATGCGCGTGTCGCCCGCATCGGCCAGCCAGCGACGCAGGCTGTCGAGCGACCAGACGTTGCCGAGGCCCGCGGTCTCCTCGAGCACAACGTGAGCCGCGGCGATGACGTCGAGCGTGGGCTTGTCGTAAAGATCGGCCGGCCCACTCCACCGGATCATGATATGCACCGGGTTGGCGCCGGTAAGCTTCTGGTCGAGCCGGCCGGTCGCCGCGAGTGCCTGCTCCTTGTCGGGCACCTGATCAGCCAGCCGATACTGCGGCACGAGTTGCGTGTAGGCATGGCCCGTGACCACGACGGCGGCGATGGAGGCCAACGACCAGATCAGCGGCGCGCGCAACACCGTGCGCACGATCGTCTCGGTCACGCGCCCGAGAATGCCGATACCGCCGTCCGTGTTCGGCTCGGCGTCGGTCGCGGGCGCCGGCTCGCGGCGGATTAGGAGAGCGGCGAGGGTCGGCACGACGACGGCCACGGCCACATACGAGATGGCGACGGCAAGCAGTGCGGCTGTGCCGAAGGTACGAATGAGCGCACTTTCGGCGAACGAGAACGATAGCAGCGCCAGAGCGGCATTCATGGCCGTCAGCAGGCAGGCGGGTGCCACGTCGAGGATGGCGTTGCGCGCCGCCGTTACCCGGTCGACGCCAGCCATGATGTCCCGCCGGATCGCGAAGACGAGATGCATCGAATCCGAGAAGCCCGAGACCAGGATGAGCGGCGTGATGACGTTGATGAAGAGGTTGAGCCGATAATCGAGGCCGCCCACGACGCCGAGCGTCCACAGGATCGCGATCGAAGGCCCAGCCACCGCGATCAACGTCAGCGAGATGCGGCGGAAAAACAGGAAGGCGATCCCCGCTCCCATCAGAAAGCCGAGGCCGTTGTAGATGAGGCGATCCCGCTCGACCGCGTTGCGGATCTCGAGTTGCATCACCGGCGCACCGGTCAGCTGCACCTTGAGACCCGTTCCCTCGAGGGCTTTCTCGGCCGTCTCGCGAATGCCACCTATCACGGCCGCCGCACCCTGCGCCTCGACGAGCGCGCGATCGAGCGAGATCACCGCCAGCGCCAGTGTGCCGTCATCCGATAGAAACTTGCCGGACACAATCTCGTTCGTGCGGAGCTTGGCGATCAGAGCGTCATAGGCTGCTCCGTCGGGCAGGTCGTCCGGAACCACCGGCGGCGCATAGCCCGACGCATCGGGCTTCCCGCGAGCCGAGAGCATCGACACGAGCCCTTTGACGCCGTCCGTGAGTTGCAGATCGACCATCGTGGAGCTGACTGCCGCGAGCTTTTCGCGGGACAGAAGATCCGCCCCCTCGATCACGACCAAGACGTCGTACTCGCTCGACGGGAAAAGCCGGTCGATCTCCTCGTACTGGCGGAACTCGGGGGTATTGGTGCGGAACAGCTCCGACAGGCTGTCGTCGACCTTGAGGCGCATCACGCCCATCACGGCGAGCACCGACAGCGCCAGGATCAGCAGCGCCGACAGCCACGGTGCCTTCAGCGCGAGAAGTCCCAGCCTCTCCAGCCCGAATGTGAAGGCGAATGAGCGCCTCGGCTCGCCAGCCTCCGCCATGAATCCCCCGACCGCCATTCTCCGGACCATGGCCCGTGCACGCGATATGCCGTCTCGCCGCCTGAAGCAGGCCCCGAGACTCACTCACCGCTCGCGGCGGACACTGCAACGCCGTCGACGTCACTGCAAGGGGCGCGGAGGCGCACCTGATTGCTCAGAAGTCTGCGTTTTTCCGTATCGCCCCCGATCATCAGTCGCCGTGCGCCGCAGCCGACGCGGTGCGCGATGCTCGACGAAATGGCCCGCTTCCCTTATGCCGACGACGATACGCGAGCCCACGATGGAGACGCTCCTTGGCCGACAAGTCGCTCGATGCGCGCCACCTCAACTGTCCCCTGCCGATCCTGAAGGCAACGAAAGCATTGAAGGAGCTCGACGTGGGCGGCACCCTCGAGGTGCTCGCCACCGACCCCGGCTCCGCGGGTGATTTCGAGGCCTTCTGCCGCGTCGGCCAACACGAGATGCTCGAGGAAAGCCACACTGACGGCGTCTTCCGCTTTCTCATCCGGCGCGGACGGTGAGGCGACACCTCACCCGTTGAATTTCGGCTTCCGCTTGGCCAGGAACGCCGACACGCCCTCCGCAAACTCGGCGGAGCCGAACGCCACGCCCTGGGCGATCGCCTCGCGCTCGAAGAAGTCCTCGACGCTCGCCTCGTAGGCCCGCTTCATCATCACCTTCGACATGCTGAGCATCGCCACCGGCCCCGAGGCCAGCTCCTCCGCCGCGGTCAGCACCTCGTCCATCAGCTTCTCGGGCGCCACACAGCGGTTCGCCAGGCCGATCTGCACCGCTTCGGCCGCCGTGTAGCGGCGATTGAGCAGGATCATCTCCTTGGCCCTGAGACTGCCGATCGCCCACGGCAGCGTCTGCAGAACGCCGAGGTCGGGCAGCGCGCCGAGCTTCGAGTAGCCGCTCATGAAGTAGGCGTTCTCGGAGGCGATCACGATGTCGGCGAGCAGCGCCAGCGCGAGGCCACCCCCGACCGCCGCGCCGTTGACGGCCGCGATTACGGGCTTGTCGGCATCGAGCAGGGCCTGCGACCATGAATGCACCGCCTGCATCCGCTTCCTGACGGCCGGCGCCTTGCGTCCCTCCGGATCCTGCATCGCCCGGATATCGCCACCGGCACAGAACGCCTTGCCCGTTCCCGTGATGACGATCGCACGCACGCCCTGATCCGCCAGAACCTTCGGCACGTTCTCCTGCAGGCCCGCTTTGACGGCCGGCGAGAGCGCGTTCATGCACGACGGATCGTCCAACCTGAGCACTGCGACCGCCCCGTGCCGCTCGACCTTGACCGCTGCCATCTGCCGCTCCTCCTGTTGCCGCGTCCCGCGGGTTAACCGGTATTGTGGCTGGCGAGCGGTCTTCCTGTCGAGGCTGCCGAGCGAGGCATGGCATCCGGCGGCCGGGCGGCGTATATAACCGCCGAAGCAACAAAAGCCGTGATCATGACCGACACCCCCGACATCCTGGCTCGCATCACACGCTACAAGCTCGAGGAGATCGCGCGCGCAAAATCCGAGCGCCCGCCGGCCGCCGTCGAGGAAGCCGCCCGTCGCGCGCCCCCTGTGCGCCCGTTCGCCGGCGCCCTCGAGGCACACATGCACGACGGCTTCGCGCTCATCGCCGAGATCAAGAAGGCGAGCCCGTCCAAAGGCCTGATCCGCGCCGATTTCGATCCGCCGCGGCTCGCCGAGGCCTACGAGAAGGGCGGCGCCGCCTGCCTGTCGGTGCTGACCGACGCGCCGTCGTTCCAGGGCGCACCTGCGTTTCTCGAGGCCGCCCGCCGTGCGACCCGTTTGCCGGCGCTGCGCAAGGACTTCATGCTCGACACCTACCAGGTCGCCGAGGCGCGCGCCTGGGGTGCCGACTGCATCCTGATCATCATGGCCCAGGTCACTGACGAGGTCGCCTTGAGCCTGGCCGGTGCCGCGCGCTCCTACGGCATGGACGCCATCGCCGAGGTTCACGACGAGGCCGAGCTCGAGCGCGCGCTGCGCCTGCCGTGCCGCCTGATTGGAATCAACAACCGCGACCTACGCACGTTCGAGACGTCTCTCGCCACCACCGAGCGCCTCGCGCCTCTCGTGCCGAAGGACCGGATCGTGATCGGCGAGAGTGGGATCGCCAGCCACGCCGACCTCGAGCGCCTGGCAAAGGTGGGCGTACGCGCCTTCCTGGTTGGCGAGAGCCTGATGCGGCAGGATGACGTGGCCGCCGCCACCCGCTCACTGCTGACCGGGGGCTGACCGCCTGCGGCAAGGATGCTGCTACGGCGTCCTTTCCAGCGGCGCACCAAGGGTGCAAGGATCGATGCGCATGTCCCAGGCGCACATGATCGCGCCCGCATTCGACGACCGAAGAGGCAGATGACTCGACAATGACCGAGCTGACGCACCTGAACGAGAAGGGCGAGGCGCGCATGGTCGACGTCTCGGAGAAGGGCGCGACCCATCGCACCGCCCGCGCCGAGGGGTTCGTCGCAATGGCGCCTGCGACGCTGGCACTGGTCGAGAAGGGCGAGGCGAAGAAGGGCGACGTCCTCGCCACGGCGCGCATCGCCGGCATCATGGCGGCCAAGCGGACGCACGAGCTCATTCCGCTCTGCCATCCCCTGTTGCTTACCAAGGTCGCGGTCGATCTCGCGCCGAGCCTCAGCCCTGGCGGTATCGCCGTCACGGCCGAGGTTCGCGTCACGGGCCAGACCGGCGTCGAGATGGAGGCCTTGACTGCAGTCTCCGTCGCCTGTCTGACCATCTACGACATGTTGAAGGCCGCCGACAAAGGCATGACGATCGGACCCATTCGTCTCCTCGAGAAGACCGGCGGCCGGTCCGGCACCTGGCTCGCTGGAGACGCACCCGGCACAGCGGCTTCGGAGTGAGCGCCATGACGTCACCCGCCCTCACGGTCGAGGAGGCACTCGCCCGCATTCTCGCGGGCGCCACGCCCATCGCCGACGTCAAGCGTCGCGACCTGATGGCCGCCCATGGCCAGGTCCTCGCCGAGCCGATCACCGCCCTGCTGACGCAGCCGCCATTCGATGCATCGGCCATGGACGGCTATGCCGTGCGCGCCGCGGAAATGGCGCGCCTCCCCGTCACGCTCACCGTGGTCGGCGAGGCTGCGGCCGGACGCAGCTACGAGGGCACGGTCGGCCCGGGCGAGGCCGTGCGCATCTTCACGGGCGCGCCCGTTCCCGACGGTGCCGACGCCATCGTCATTCAGGAGAGCACCGATCGAACCGGCGACCGCGTCACGGTTCGCGACGGCACGACCGACTTCCAGCACATCCGCCCCAAGGGTGGTGATTTCAGGGCCGGCGAGACGCTCCTGCCCGCGGGACGCACGCTCTCGGCTCGCGACATCGTTCTCGCCGCGGCCATGGGCCATGCGACGCTGCCCGTCCGCCGTCCGCCCATCGTCGCCATCCTGGCCACGGGCGACGAGCTGGTGCAGCCCGGCGTCATGCCCGGGCCATCGCAGATCGTGTGCTCGAACACGTTCGGGATCGCCGGCATGGTCCGCGCCGCCGGCGGCACGCCGCGGCAACTCGGGATCGCCCACGACACCGCCGAGAGCCTCTCCGATCACCTCGACCGCGCGGCGGGGGCCGACATCGTCGTGACTGTGGGCGGGGCGAGCGTCGGCGACCACGATCTCGTCGGCCCCGTGCTCAAGTCGCGCGGCATGGCGCTCGATTTCTGGAAGATCGCCATGCGTCCCGGCAAACCGCTGATGTATGGCCGCCTTGGGAGCCAGCACGTCCTCGGCCTGCCGGGCAATCCGGTTTCCTCGATGGTGTGCGCGCGCCTGTTCGTCATGCCGCTCATTCGCGCCCTGCTCGGCCTCCCGGCCGAGCCGTCGCGCGCGATCCAGGCGCGAACCACCGGTGTGCTCGGCGCCAACGGGCCCCGTGCCCACTACATGCGCGCAACCACCAGCCGGGCCGCGGACGGCACGCTGGAAGTCACGCCGATCCCGAACCAGGACTCCTCGCTGATGCGACCGCTCGCCGACGCCGATTGCCTGATCGTGCGTCCGATCGGGGCGCCCGCTCTACCGGCCGGCTCCTTCGTTCCGACGCTGATGCTCGATTTCTGAGCCGGTTCGACTGCCCCGCGTCCGCTCCCTTGGCGCGTCGCGCCTGCCAAGGGCGCGCCGCGACGACCGCGTCATCGGCAAGGCGAGGCAACGCCGCACCGCAACTTTGCGCTTGCGGAACAGTTTGCGAACGGCTAGCGTGTTCTTGGTTTGTACAAGAAGCGCTCGCGTGTGGACGGCGCTCGGTGCCATGCCAGACTGCGGGAGAGGGTCATGCTGACGTCGAAGCAGAAAGACTTGCTGCTCTACATTCACAAATGCGTCCAGGAGACGGGCGTTCCGCCGTCGTTCGACGAGATGAAGGCCGCGCTCGATCTCCGCTCGAAATCGGGCATCCACCGGTTGATCACAGCACTCGAGGAGCGGGGTTTCGTTCGGCGCCTGCCGCATCGGGCCCGGGCCCTGGAAATCATCAAGCTGCCTGAGGCACTGACCGATGCCGGCATGAAGCGCAGCGGTTTCACGCCGAATGTCATCGAGGGCGGCGGCGGTCGCACCGATGCGCCACGAACGAGCGCCCCGGCTGCAGCCGTGGAGGCCAGTGGCGTCACCGTTCCGCTCATGGGCCGCATTGCAGCCGGTGTGCCGATCAGCGCCATCCAGACCCACAGCAACGATGTCATCTGCCCGCCGGACATGCTGGGTCGCGGCGAGCATTTCGCCCTCGAGGTACGTGGCGACTCGATGATCGAGGCCGGCATCCACGACGGCGATATCGTCATCATCAAGCGCACCCCCAACGCCGAAAGCGGCGACATCGTCGTTGCCCTCGTCGAAGAGGAGGAGGCGACGCTGAAACGCCTGCGCAAGCGAGGCTCGGCGATTGCCCTCGAAGCCGCCAATCCGGCATACGAGACGCGCATTTTCGGTCCGGACCAGGTCAGCATCCAGGGCCGGCTCGTCGGCTTGATGCGCCGCTACTGATTTACAGCGCTCCCGGATGAGCCTGTCCGGCATATGCAGCTGGCTGGGACGGAGCGGCCGTCGGGATTCGGCCAGGCGTTCATTGATCTAACGGACGGCCTCGGATAGTGCCGGCTGCCGACCAAGGGCGCCGGCCACGCCAGCTCGCCACCGTCTCGACCACGACCTTGGCTACGACCGCAACAGCCGCCTCGCCAGCGAGTTCGTCGCCCGCCTGCGGCAAGTCGCGTCCCGGGTCAGGCACGTTCGTCGCGGCCGGGCTGGGCGGTTGGCGCAAGAATACGAGGTGCGCTCCGTCCCGCGCGACGTCTTCCCGCGTGAGCAGCAATGTTCGCTTGCGATCCCCGCACCCCGGAACGCCGCGACCGAGCCACACGACAAGGCGCGCGCGCGCGCAGTCATCACTCAGCGCACTCGCGTGTCGCGGTATCGCAATTTCAATCCCGTGCACGGTGGCACGGCAACCGGCGGCATCGCACACAATGACCCGCTCGGGCCCGACCTCGCGTGCCGGGCGCCGATCGCCATCGTGCTCGAGCCACCGGCCAAGCTCGAACGACGCACGCTGACCTCCGACTGCGGCCAGCCGGCCGTCGTGTCCTCTGACCGCGACGAGAGAGCCGCCAGCCCCGATCATGACATCGGGCGCCTCGCGCCACGGGGCAATCGCAATGCCCAATGCGATCGGCACCAGACCGGCCAATCGCCACCGCTCGCCCCAGAGGCACAACCATAGGCCGCCGACCACCATCAGCGCGAACGCCTCCGCCCGGATCGCCGGGACCATCGAGACGGCTCCCGGCATCGCCGCGACGCGCTCGGCGACCCACGTCATGCCGTCGACACCAATACCCATGGCCACGAGCGGCCAGCGCTCGAGCCCGAACGGCATGGCAATCAGCGTCGCCAACGCCGCCGGCATCACCACGAGATTGCAGATTGGGACGGCGACGAGGTTCGCGAGCACGCCGAGTTGGGTGCTCTTGTGGAAGTGGTAAGCGGCGAAGGGGGCGACAGCGACCGTCGCGATCAGCGTCGTGAGCACGATGGTGCCCAGGAACGCCGTCGAGGTTGCGAGGATGCCAGGGACGCTGCGCTCCGTCGGCGCTCGGGAGCGCCGCCAGGCCTGCCATGCCTCGACGCCCGAGATCAGCGCCACAACGGCCGCGAACGACATCTGAAAGCCGACGTCGATCACGCTCTCGGGCGCCAGCACCAGGATGACGAGGGCCGCCAAGGCCACATTGCGTAGCGCCAGCGCCGGGCGATCCATAAGAACTGCGACGAACATCACCGACAGCATGATCGCGGAGCGCACGGCCGGTGGCGAGCCACCCGAGATCAGAAGATAGCCGGCCGTGCCGATCAAGCCGGCCATGGCGGACCATTTCTTGATCTCGTACCGGAGCGCCAGGAGGGGAACGAGGGAGAGGAGAAAGCGACAGAAGAAGTAGATGGCCCCCGCAAACAGCGACATATGCAGGCCCGAGATCGAAAGAATGTGAAAAATGCCGCTGTCTCGATAGGCCTGATTGGTGGTCTCGGAGATACCGCCTCGCTCGCCCGTGATCATGGCCGCGGCAATGGCACCGGTTTCTCCGGGCAGAACGGCGCCAATGCGGCCACTGATCTGCTGCCGCAATCTCTCGACCGGGACCCAGAGCCGCAGCTCGAGGGGCATCGGTTGCGAAAGCGTGACCGGCTCCGGTCGCTTGCGTGCCGAGCCCACGGCACCGAGACCTTGGAACCAGGCTGTGCGCGCGAAGTCGAAAGCGCCCGGCAGCGCAGGACCTGCCGGTGGCAGGAGGCTGGCCTGTATCTTGATACCGTCGCCAGGCTTGAACGTCGCGCTTCCCGCCGGTACGCGAACCCGAACACGCCGCGGCGTCGCCTCCCGAGCAAGCCCCTCAATGGCAATGGTGCGCACCGTGATCCGCTCGCCGCCCGCCGCTCGCGGATCGACCAGCTCGACCCAGCCGGTGACGACGGAAGTCCGCCGCTCGTGCTCGAGCACCGGTGCGGCGGCGAGGTCGCTCGCGACCTTGGCCATCGCCAACCCCAGGGCAAGGCTCGCCAGTCCGCCGCCGACGACGAGGCTCGCGAGCCCACGCCGCCAGAGCCCCAGAAGCCCCACACCGAGAGCGGCCAACAAAAGGCACGCTGCAAGCGATGGCTCCTCGGGCAAGGCGAAATAGATGGCGACACCGGAGCCGAGCAGGACGGGCACCCAGTAGAAGAAGCGATCCTGCTCTGCCGCCAACGCGGTCCCGAGCCAGCGCGCCAGCCGCCCCACGCGTTCTTCCCCCGCCACCCACGCGCCACCCGCGCCTCAGGCAACCTACAGTAGATTGCGTCTCGATCGCTATAGGTCGCGGGCAGATTGTCGGCCGAGGGATCTGGATTCCGGAATCAGCTCTTATCGCCGCCGCCGGATGTCTTGCCTCCCGAGACCTTCGCCCAGGTATCCCTGAGGCCCACGGTTCGGTTGAACACGGGCTTGCCAGGGGCCGAGTCGATGTCGCGGTAGAAATAGCCGAGCCGCTCGAACTGCACAGGCACGTCCGCATTGTCCGCCACGATGGCGGGCTCGAGCTTGGCGTTGTGGATCACCTCGAGCGATTGCGGATTGATCTCGCCGGCAAAATCGGCGGCGTCCGGATCAGGCCTGCTGAAGAGGTGCTCGTAGAGTCGCACCTCGCCCTCGCCGGCATTTGCCGCGCCGACCCAGTGTAGCGTCGCCTTCACCTTGCGCCCGTCAGGGGGCGTGTTGCCGCCCCTGGTCTCGGGATCATAGGTGCAGCGCAACTCCACCACCTCGCCGTTGCCGTCCTTCACGACCTCCCGGCACGTGACGAAATAGGCGTAGCGAAGCCTGACCTCCTTGCCGGGCGACAGCCGGAAGAACTTCTTGGGCGGGTTCTCCATGAAGTCGTCCCGCTCGATGTAGATCTCGCGCCCGAACGCCACTTTCCGCGAGCCGGCCGCCGGATCGTCGGGATGATTGACGGCCTCCATCTCCTCGATCTGGCCTTCCGGATAGTTCTCGATCACCAGCTTCAGCGGCTTCAGCACCGCCATACGGCGCTGTGCCGTCTTGTTCAGGACCTCGCGCACCGAGAACTCGAACATGCCGTAGTCGACGACGCTGTTCGCCTTGGCGACGCCGACGCGCTTCACGAAATCGCGGATCGCCTCCGACGGCACGCCCCGGCGCCGCATCCCGGCCAGCGTCGGCATGCGAGGATCGTCCCATCCAACGACATGCCCACCCCGCACGAGCTCCGTCAGCACGCGCTTCGAGAGCACCGTGTGCGTCATGTTGAGACGTGCGAACTCGTACTGGCGGGGCCGCGACGGAACCGGCAGATTCTCGAGGAACCAGTCGTAGAGCGGCCGGTGATCCTCGAACTCGAGTGTGCACAGCGAGTGCGTGACGCCCTCGATGGCATCGGATTGGCCGTGGGCGTAGTCGTAGCTCGGATAGATGCACCACGCGTCTCCCAGTTCGCGGGTGCTCGGCATGCAGGATGCGATAGAGGACCGGATCGCGCAGATTGATGTTTCCCGAGGCCATGTCGATCTTGGCCCGCAGCACGCGTGCGCCGTTGGGAAACTCGCCGGCCCGCATACGGCGGAACAGATCGAGGCTCTCCGCCACCGGGCGATCCCGATAGGGGCTGTTGGTACCGGGCTCCGTCAGCGTGCCGCGCGCATGGCGCATCTCGGCCTGACTCTGGTCGTCGACATAGGCCTTTCCGGCCTCGATGAGATGAATGGCCCAGTCGTAGAGCTGCTCGAAATAATCGGACGCATGATGGTAGTGCTCGCCCCAGCTGAAGCCCAGCCATGCGACATCGCGCTTGATGGCGTCGATGTAGGCCTGCTCCTCCTTGGTCGGGTTCGTGTCGTCCATGCGCAGGTGGCAGCGACCGCCGAACTCCTCGGCAATGCCGAAGTTGAGGCAGATCGACTTGGCGTGCCCCATGTGCAGGAAGCCGTTCGGCTCCGGCGGAAAGCGCGTCACGATCGCGGTGTGCCGGCCGGCATCGAGGTCGGCCTGGACGATGTCGCGGATGAAATCCCGTCCCGCCGCCCGGTCTGCCGTCTCGTCTGCCATGATGTCCTCGCTGATGGGCCCGTACCGACGCCGGGCCATCGTCGCCCGTAGCAAATTCCCCGCCTCGCGCCAAGCCGACCGGTCAGCGACCCGCGCGCGATCATTCAGGCCCGAGCTGTGCTATAGGCGCCCCGACATCGACATGACCAGCACCGAGCGCCCTGCCCATGACCAAGCCTGTCGTCACACGTTTCGCGCCTTCGCCCACCGGCTTCCTGCATATCGGCGGCGCGCGAACGGCGCTGTTCAACTGGCTCTATGCCAAGCACACGGGTGGCACGTTCCTTCTGCGGATCGAGGACACGGACCGCGAGCGCTCGACCGAGGCGGCCACGCAGGCGATCATCGACGGCCTGGGCTGGCTCGGCCTCCAGTGGGACGGGGAGATCGTGCACCAGTTCGCTCGTGCCACGCGTCACGCCGACGTCGCCCGTGAGATGCTGGCCCGGGGCCAAGCCTACAACTGCTACCTGAGTGCGGACGAGCTGAAGGCCATGCAGGACGCCATTGCGGCCGAGCGCGACCTCGCGCGCCAGGAGAAGCGGCCCCCGCGCGGTCCCCAGAAGGTGATGAGCCCGTGGCGCGACCGCGATCCCGGCGAGGCCCCGGCCGGGGTCGTTCCCACTATCCGGCTCAAGGCCCCTCGCGACGGCGAGACGGTCGTCGAGGACCGCGTGCAAGGCCGTGTCGTCATCCAGAACGACCAGCTCGACGACATGATTATCCTGCGGAGCGACGGCACACCGGTCTACAACCTCGCCGTCGTCGTCGACGATTACGACATGGGCGTAACCCACGTCATCCGCGGCAACGACCACCTGAACAACGCCGCGCGCCAGACGCTGATCTACAAGGCAATGGGCTGGGATGTGCCCGTCTTTGCTCACGTGCCGCTCATCCACGGCCCGGACGGCGCCAAGCTTTCGAAGCGGCACGGCGCCCAGGGCGTCGAGGAGTACCGGGCCATGGGCTATTTGCCGGCGGCGCTGCGCAATTATCTCGTCCGGCTGGGCTGGAGCCACGGTGACGACGAGATCTTCTCGACCGAACAGGCGATCGAATGGTTCGACATCGCCGACGTCAACAAGAGCGCCGCGCGCTTCGATTTCGCCAAGCTCGCCGACCTGAACGGGCATTATATTCGCCAGACAGAGCCGGCCGAGCTCGCGGTGGCGATTCGCGAGCTTCTGCCGCATCTCCCCGACGGCGGCGCCAGAGCGGCCCGGCTCGAGGCTGTCGGCTGGGATCGCCTGGAGGCGGCGATACCGAGCCTCAGGGAGCGCGCCAAAACACTGATCGAGCTGCTCGAGGGTACCGCCTACCTGACCTCGGAGCGCCCCCTTCCGCTGGAGCCCAAGGCCGCGGCACTGCTCGACGCGACGGCCCGTGCCACCCTGGCGACCACCGCCGAGGCACTTGCGGACGTGCCGGATTGGTCTGTGGGCGCACTCGAGGCCGCCATCCGCTCGCTCGCGGATGCGAAAGGCCTGAAGCTCGGGCAGGTGGCCCAACCACTCCGCGCGGCGCTCACCGGCCGGACTGTCTCGCCACCCGTATTCGACGTCATGGCCGTGCTCGGACGAGACGAGGCTTTGGCACGTATTCGTGACCAGTCAAGCCGTTAACCGACTTCGAAGAGAGGCGGGAGGGTTGGTTCCGGGGAGGTCCAGTCTGTTCCCGCCGGAAAGCATGCGCACATTTTCCAGGCAAGGGCTGCACGGCCCCTTTCCCGTTCGCTGCTGTGCGGGATAGAGTGTGCTATTGATATATGTCCGGACGACCGACGAGCTTTCGCCGGGATGGGGACTGGTGGCGGGGCTCGCGGAGAGCGCAGGATCGAAGGAACGACGCGATGAATGCAAAGGACGGCACGGTGAAGTCGGACGCCAGCCGGGCGGCGACGATGATCATCAACAACAAGCAGATCCAGATGCCGGTTCGCTCAGGCGCGATCGGGCCCGACGTGATCGATGTGGCGCGTCTTTATCGCGACACCGGCTGCTTCACCTACGACCCCGGCTTCACGTCCACCGCCAACTGCTCGTCGAAGATTACCTACATCGACGGCGACGAGGGCGTGTTGCTCTACCGCGGCTACCCGATCGAGCAACTCGCCGAGAACTCGTCGTTCATCGAGGTCTGCTATCTGCTCCTCAACGGTGAGCTGCCAAGCAAGACCGAGCTGGCGGAATTCGACACCACCATCACCCGCCACACGATGGTGCACGAGCAGATGACCCGTTTCTTCACGGGCTTCCGTCGCGATGCACACCCCATGGCCATCATGTGCGGCGTCGTCGGCGCTCTGTCGGCATTTTATCACGACTCGACCGACATCAATAATCCGACCCACCGCATGATCGCGTCGCATCGCATGATCGCGAAGATGCCGACCATCGCGGCGATGGCCTACAAGTACTCGGTCGGCCAGCCGTTCATCTATCCGAGGAACGACCTCGACATGGCGTCGAACTTCCTCCAGATGTGCTTTGCTGTTCCGTGCGAGCCCTACGTGGTCAATCCCGACGATCGCCAAGGCGCTGGATCAAATCATGATCCTGCATGCCGACCACGAGCAGAACGCCTCCACCTCCACGGTGCGTCTCGCCGGCTCCTCGGGCGCTAATCCGTTCGCCTGCATCGCCGCCGGCATCGCCAGCCTGTGGGGTCCGTCACACGGCGGCGCCAACGAGGCCGTGCTGAACATGCTGCAGGAGATCGGCTCGGTCAAAAACGTCAACGAGTTCGTCAAGCGCGTGAAGGACAAGTCCGAGGGCGTTCGCCTGATGGGCTTCGGCCATCGCGTCTACAAGAACTACGATCCGCGCGCCAAGATCATGCAGAAGAGCTGCCACGAGGTGCTCGGCCTGCTCGGCATCAAGAACGAGCCGCTGCTCGAGCTGGCGATGGAGCTGGAGCGCATCGCACTGCAGGACGACTACTTCGTCGAGAAGAAGCTCTATCCGAACGTCGATTTCTACTCGGGCATCGTGCTCCGCGCCATCGGCTTCCCGGTCTCGATGTTCACGCCGCTGTTCGCCGTCTCGCGCACCGTCGGCTGGATCTCGCAGTGGAAGGAGATGATCGAGGACCCGGAGCAGAAGATCGGCCGTCCCCGCCAGCTCTACATCGGCGAAGGCCGCCGCGACTACACCGCCGTCGACCGGCGCTAACGCACCGATCTGCCTCTCGCTCAACACCAGCGCCGCTCTCACCCGGAGAGCGGCGTTCTCGTTTGAATCGTCGGGGCACGCCGCGACCGCGCGCCCGTAGCCACCGCCGGGCGGCTCAAAGCTCGATGACTAGCCCTTCCGCGAGCGGGACTCGGCTCCGAGCTCGTGGCGCCGGCGTGGCACGGAAAGCATGCCGCGACCCTCCGTCCGTTGCAGGCGTCGTGCGTTCCGTCTATCGCGGACCGACGTGCTGCCCTTGGCGGGAGCGCGCCTCTCACGTCGGAAGCCCATGTCCGCGCCGCTCGCCATTCTGATCCTGTCCGACGAACGGCCCGGCCACTATCACCTGGCGGAAGGCGTTGCCGCGGCGATTGCGCGACGAGTGCCGGTTTCCGTCCGGCGCATTGCTATCGAGCGCCGCAAAGCCGCCCCAGGACGCGTTCTCGCGGCAGCCCTGAGCCTCGGCCTGCCGCCGGCTGTGGCGTTACGATCGGGCTATGTCCTGGGCGAGACGGCGTTGCCGGCCGCCGATGTCGTCATCTCCGCCGGCGGTGACACGCTCGCGGCAAATGTCGCCACCGCCCGCCTGCTGGGTGCCGCGAATATCTTCTGCGGGACGCTGCGCCACCTGCCGGCCGAGGCGTTCAGCCTCGTTGTCTCGTCGTACGCCCGCCATGCGGGATTGCCCCGCCACCTCGTCTGCTTGAAGCCAAACGGCCTGGACCCGGACACGCTGCCGCCGCGACGCCACGCCCGCGCGGAGGGTCCTCCGAGCGTGGCTGGCCTGCTGGTCGGCGGACCATCGGGCCTGTTTCATTGGCGCGAGGACGAGTGGCGACGGCTCGCCGCGTTCCTTGGCGATAGCGGCCGCGCGCACGGCACGCGCTGGATCGTGTCCACCTCGCGACGGACACCGGACCACGTCGCCGATCTGTTCCAGAGTATTGTGCGCGACGCGCACGGCCCGATCGCCGAGCTGATCGATTTTCGCACCGCAGGACCGGGAACGCTCCCGCATCTCTTCGGGAGTGTCGAGGCGATCCTCGCCACCGAGGATTCGAGCACCATGCTCTCGGAAGCCGTTTGTGCACGGCTCCCCGTCGTCGGCATCTCTCCCGAGCAGCACGACTTCAAGGACGAGGAGCGTGAGTATCGGGCCCTCCTCACCGCCGAGGGATGGTGCCGCGGGCTACCGCTCGCCACCCTGACCCCGGATGCGTTCGTGGCGGCACTGGCGGGTGTCCGCCCGCTCGCCGAGAACCATCTCGACCGTCTGGCTGCGTCGCTCGCCGAGCGTCTACCGGCCCTCTTTCGCGAGCAGCGCTGAAGCCGCCCCTGGCGGCGGCGCCGGAAGATCCTGCCCCAGTCCGCCCGCTGGCACCGGGCCGGCTCTGCTCTCCGAAAAGCTGTCGCGGCGCCACTTACCCCAAATGAAAGCTGCCAGGAACATCGCCGCCTGGACCAGAACGATGGTTGGGCCCGTCGCGCCGTCAATGTGGAAGCTGACGATGGTCCCGACGATGCTCGCCGCGACCGCAACACCCACAGCAACGAGCAGCATGGCCTCGAACCGCCGTACCACGAGAAACGCGGTTGCGCCCGGGCCGATCAGCATCGCCACGACGAGAATGATGCCGACGGCCTTGAGCGAGGTGACGATCGTCAGCGCCAGCAGAACGAGGAGGCCATAATGCAGCAGCCGCACATCGAGGCCGATGGCGCGCGCATGCTGCGGATCGAAGCAATAGAGCAGCAGGTCGCGTCGCTTGGCCAGTACGACCGCCAGCACCAGCCCGCCGATCACGACGGTCTCGACGAGATCCTGCGTCGTCACCCCGAGGACGTTGCCAAACAGGATATGATTGAGATGCTGGTCGGTATCGACCTTGGTGAAGAGCACCAGGCCGAATCCGAACATGCCCGAGAACACGATGCCCATCACCGTGTCCTCCTTCACCCGGCTCATCTCCTTCAGGTAGCCTGTGGCCAGCGCCGAGGCGAGGCCCGCTGCGAACGCGCCGACCGGCAGTGGGATTTTCAGCACGAATGCGATCACGATGCCCGGCAGCACCGCGTGCGAGACCGCATCGCCCATCAGCGACCAGCCCTTGAGCACGAGGAAGCACGAGAGCACGGCGCACACCGCACCGACCAGAACGGCGACGCCCAGCGCCCGCTGCATGAAGTCGTAGCTGAGCGGCTCGATGACGAGGGCTACAAGCTCGCTCATCGCGCCGCCTCCGCGACAGCCGCCACGCGACGCCGGCGCTGCGCACGCAGCCCGTGACGTGGCGCGAGATAAAAGGCGACAAGAAACACCACCGTCTGCAGAGTCACGATCACGCCGCCCGTCGCACCGTCGACGAAGTAGCTGAGATAGGCCCCGATGAAGCATGTCAGGGCGCCGACCGAGACGGCGGTCATCGAGTAGAACCGGAAACCGATCGGTCAGCAGGTAGGCCGTCGCCCCAGGCGTCACGACCATCGCGATCACGAGGCAGGCTCCGACCGTCTGCAGCGCGGCCACCGTCGCCGCCGCCAGCAGCGTGAAGAACAGGACCTTGAGCCGTGTCGGATTGAGCCCGACCGAGCGTGCATGCGCCTCGTCGAAGAACACGGCTACGAGGTCCTTCCAGACCAGCAGAAGCACGCCGAGCGTCACGACGCTGATGATCACGACCTGCTGCGCATCCCAATCCGAGATCGCGAGAATGTTGCCGAGCACGATCGACTGGACATTGACGGACGTCGGATTGATGGAGACAAGCAGCATGCCGGCCGCAAAGAATGCGGTGAAGACGAGGCCGATGATCGCATCCTCCCTGAGCCGCGTCTGCGACCGGACGAACGCCATAGCCAACGCCGCGAGCCCGCCCGCGACGAAGGCACCGGCCGAGAAGGGCAGCCCGGTCAGATAGGCAAGGGCCACGCCCGGCACCACCGCATGCCCGAGCGCATCGCCCATCAGCGACCAGCCTTTCAGCATCAGGAAGCACGACAGGAACGCGCACGTTGCACCGACCAGCGCCGAGACCCACATCGCCTTGACCATGTAGCCGTAGGCGAACGGCGCCAGGAGATCGGGCATCAGCGCTTCTCCTCGTCGGCTCGGGGCAGCGGCCGATCGGAGGTCTTCTCTGCGCCGTAGAACACCACCGGGCGCTCGTCGTCGGTGAGCACCGTGACGCTGCGCCGGTCGTCATCATCGTGCAGCGCGGCCCCCGCGATGCGGAAGTGGCGCAGCACGCCGCCGAAGGCCTTCTCGAGGTTGGCTTGGGTGAAGGTCGTTGCCGTCGGTCCCGCGGCCAGCACCGTACGCCGGACGAGCACCACCTCGTCGCAATAGTCGGGAACGCTGCCGAGATTGTGTGTCGAGACGAGCATCAGGTGGCCCTCGGCGCGCAAGTCGCGCATCAGCGCCACGATCGCCTGCTCGGTCGCCACATCGACGCCCGTAAACGGCTCGTCGAGCAGCATCACGAGTCCTTCCTGCGCCAGGGCCCGCGCCAGGAACACGCGTTTGCGCTGCCCGCCCGACAGCTCGCCAATCTGGCGTTTGCGAAAAGCGCTCATGCCGACCCGCTCGAGGGCGGCATCGACCTTCTGCCGATCCGTCCGCGATGCGATCCGGAGAAAGCCCATGTGGCCGTAACGGCCCATGGTCACGACATCCTCGACGAGCACCGGGAAGCTCCAGTCGACCTCCTCGGACTGCGGCACATAGGCGACGAGGCCGCGCCGCTGCGCCTCGCGCGCGGGCAGGCCGGCAATGCTCACTTGGCCAGCCGATGGCGCGACGAACCCCATGATGGCCTTGAAGAGCGTCGACTTGCCCGCTCCGTTCACCCCGACCAGTCCGGCGATGGTTCCCGGGCCGAGGTGGAACGTTGCGCCCTCGAGCGCCAGCGTGCCGTTGGGATAGGCGACGGTCACACCGGTTACGTCGAGGGAGGCCTGCACTTCGGCGGCAGGGCCCCGGCCGGTCTCGCCCTGCACGCGCCTCACTTGCCGAACCCCTTTGCGATCGTATCTACGGTCACCTCGAGCAGCTTCAGATAGGTCGGCACCGGTCCGCCGGGCGCGCTGAGACTGTCGACGTAGAGGACGCCACCGTAGCGCGCACCGGTCTCCGATGCCACCTGCCGGGCGGGGCGGTCGGAGATCGTGCTCTCGCTGAACACCACGGGGATCTTCTCACGGCGCACGGTGTCGATTACCTTGCGGACCTGGCTCGGGCTGCCCTGCTCGTCGGCGTTGATCGGCCAGAGGTAGAGCTCCTTCAGGCGATAGTCCCGCGCCAGATAGCTGAAGGCACCCTCACTCGTGACCAGCCATCGCTCGGCCTCGGGGATAGCCGCCAGCCGCTGGCGAAGCGGTCCATCGATAGCCTTGATACGCACCGCATAGGCTTCAGCGTTGCGTTGATAGGTCGCTGCGTTCTCCGGATCTCTAGCGGCGAGCGCCTTCCTGATGTTCTCGACGTAGATTAGCGCGTTCGAAGGCGACATCCAGGCGTGCGGATTGGGATTGTCCCGGTAAGGCCCGTCGCTGATCGGCAGCGGCGTGATGCCCTCGGTCACGGTGGCCGCGGGCACGTTCTTCAGATTGGCGAGGAAGCGCTCGAACCACCGCTCCAGGTTCATGCCGTTCCAGAGTATCAGCTCTGCCCCCTGCGCCCGTACGATATCGCGCGGCGTCGGCTGGTAGTCGTGGATCTCGGCACCGAGCTTGGTGATGGACTCGACCTTGGCCGCATCACCCGCGACGTTCTGGGCGATATCGCGGATCACCGTGAACGTGGTCACCACCTTGAGTGGCCCCTGACGCTTGGCCTGGGCGTGTGCCGGACCGCCAACGATCCAGCCCCCTGCGATGACAATGAGCCCGAGCACCGCGAGTCGCAGGCGGAGGCCCGCCGAGCCCGGAGCATCCCGGGAGCACCACCTGCCAACACACATCATCGGAGCCCTCCTGGCCGCGTGCATGGGGCGGCGCTTCCCGACCCCCATCCTCAACTTAGAGCACACTCCAGAATTTCGTATCTGCTAAATTTGTTGTCAAGGGCCGGAGACGATGGCAGTACGTTCCATGTGGCTGAACGCATGAGGAGAGCAGAGCTTGGCGGAACCCGAGCGCAGTGATCGTCCCGAGGTCGAGCGCTTCAGGCGCGTCCGAGAGGCGCACCAGACCGAGCTCGCCGAGGACTATGTCGAGCTGATCGGGGATCTCATCACCGAGACGGGAGAGGCTCGGCTCGTCGACTTGGCCGAGCGCCTGGGGGTCTCGAGCGCCACCGTCAACAATGCCATCCAGCGCCTGCAGCGCGACGGGCTCGTCACCTCGAAACCCTACCGGGCGATCTTCCTCACCGAGCGCGGGCAGGAAATGGCGACCCAGGCGCGCGAGCGGCACCGTCTCGTGGTCGAGTTGCTGATGGCGCTCGGAGTCGACGCAGCCACCGCCGAGGTCGATGCGGAAGGCATCGAGCATCACGTCAGCGAGGCGACCCTCGCCGCTTTTCGCGCGTTTTTGGATAAGCCCAGCTCGGGCGGTTGAGGCGAGCGGACCGGCGACGCCGTCCATCGTCGCCGCACGCAAGCGGGGCGGTCGTCTGACCGCCCTTTACGGCGTCAGGCCGGCGGCGCGCCGAAAACCAGCACCGCGTTCAGGCCGCCGAACGCGAACGAGTTCGACATGGCGTATTTGATCGGCATCGACCGGCCCTCGTTGGGCACGTAGTCCAGATCGCACTTCGGATCCGGCTCGGTCAGATTGATGGTGGGCGGAGCATAGCCGTCCTCGATCGCCTTGATACAGGCAATCGCCTCGACCGCGCCACCGGCGCCCAGCAAGTGGCCCGTCATCGATTTCGTCGACGAGATCGCAAGCTTCTGAGCATGCTCGCCAAACACCATCTTGATGGCGTTGGTCTCGTTGGCGTCGTTCAGCGTCGTCGCCGTGCCGTGCGCGTTGAGGTAGGACACCTCGGACGCCGCCAGACCGGCGTCGTCGAGGGCCATCTGCATTGCCGTCTTGGGGCCCTCGACATCCGGATTGACCATGTCCTTGCTGTCGGACGAGAGGCCGTAGCCCAGAACCTCGGCCAGGATCTTGGCGCCGCGTGCCTTGGCGTGCTCGAGTTCCTCGAGAACCAGGATGCCGGCGCCCTCTGCGAGAACGGTGCCGTTCCGCTTCTTCGAGAATGGGAAGCAGCCGTCCGGCGAGAGCACACGCATCGCCTGCCACACGCGCATCGAGCCGTACGTGAGGACCGCCTCGCTGGCGCCCGTCACCGCTACGTCCGTAACGCCGTTACGAATGTAGTCGAGACCGATGCCGATCGCGTGCGTCGCTGTGGAGCACGCCGAGCAGGTGGCGAAGGTTGGCCCCTTGATCCCGTACTCGATGCCGACGTGCGCGGACGCCGACGAGCCGATGATGCGCAGCAGGGTCAGCGGGTTCGTGGCCTTCTTGTGGAGCACGAACAGGTCGCGATAGGCGCTCTCGATGGTCGAGAAGCCGCCGGCGCCCGAGCCTATGATCGAGGCTGCCCTGTAGGGCTCCGGATAAGGACTGGCGAGCCCGGATTGGGTCCAGGCCTCGTCAGCCGCCCGTCCCGCAAACCAGGAATAGCGATCACCGTACTGGATCTTGCGGCTCTTGACGTGCTTGGCAGGATCGAAGTCGCGGATCTCGCCTGCGATTTTGATGTAGAGATCGTCGAGCGGCCAGTTCTCGACGGGCTTCACGCCACACCGGCCGGCCTGCATCGATGCCCACATCTCGGCCACGTCGAGCCCGATAGGTGTCACGGCACCCATACCGGTCACGACGACGCGGCGCCTGGCGTTCGCTCCGTCTTTCAAGTCATCTTCCTTTACGCAAGTATCCTCACCGAGGCACCAAGTGCCTCGGCTCGGAACTGACATCCTGCATCCGCCACCCGGGTGTGAACCGGAGAAGGGCCTTGGCTCAGGCTTTCGCCGAGGCCTTCGTCGAGGCGATCACCTGCTTCACGCGCTCGACGACCGAGCCCACGCTTTTGAAGGCCGCGGCCTCATCGGTGTCGTTGGCGTTGTAGGGGATCTCGATGCCGAAGGTGTCCTCGAGCTCGAAGACGATCATGGCGAGATCGATCGACTCGATCTTGAGATCCGCAAGCGCCGTCTCCAGGCCGATATCGTCCCGCGGCTCCTTCATGTGCTTCTTTAGGATGTCGACGATCTTGGTCGCTGTGTCGTCCATTTTTCTCTCCCGCCCCGTGAGTTGCATGCGCACGGGAGCCTGTCGATGGACCTTAGCTAGAGCAACCCAAGGCCGAGGGCAAGCTACGGTGTCAGATAACCGTAAACGACAACCTCCCTATGCCGACTACGGAGCAAGGGACGCCCCCCGATCGGAGGGGAGAAGATTAATGCCAGGCATCGCTCGTGGCGGCTGGTCACCGCCGCATTTTCTGTGTTGAATGGTCGCACTCGACCTGCGAGCGGACGATTCGCGCCGAGCGGCGAATCCCGCGACCGAGAGGAGCCGACGCCCCATGCCCTCTGCCGCACCAGCGAGCCAAGCCGGCCCCGATGCCGCCTCGCGCTATCCCTGGCTGCGCCACTACCCGGATGGCGTCGACTGGCATCAGACCTTCGAGGCCCGCCCGCTCTGGCACCTGATCGACGACGCCGCGCGGCAGTACGGCGACCGGCCGTGCTGCAACTTCCTGGGCCGAATCCATACGTTCGCCGAGATCGCACGGCTGGTCGACAGGGCCGCAACCGGCCTGCAACGCCTCGGCGTCACGAAGGGGACCCGTGTCGGGCTGCTGCTACCCAACTCGCCGACCTACATCATCTACTATTTCGGGGTTCTCAAGGCCGGCGGCACCGTCGTCAACTGCAACCCGCTATATACGGTCGAGGAGCTCGGCCAGCAGATCTCCGACAGCGGCGCGGAACTACTGGTCACCCTCGACCTGAAGCTGATTTTCGACAAGGTCGAGGCGCTGCTGGTCTCCGGGGCGCTGCCTCGCGCCGTGGTCGCCTCGTTTGCTGCGCTGTTGCCGGCGGCGAAGTCCGTGCTGTTCCGATTGCTGAAGGGTCGCGACCTTGCGCGCGTATCCGCGTCGCCGGCCAAGGACCGCATCGTCGCCGACGCCACCGTCCTCGACAACGACGGCGTCTTCACGCCCGTCGAGATCGATCCGAGCGAGGACGTGGCCGTTCTCCAGTACACCGGCGGCACCACGGGCACGCCGAAAGGCGCCATGCTGACGCACGCCAACGTCTACATCAACGTGCAGCAGTCGAGGGCCTGGCTGCACGGCGTCGAGCCCGGTCGGGAACGCATCCTGGGTGCGCTGCCGTTCTTCCATGTGTTTGCGATGCAGGCGGTCATGAACTTCGCGATCGCGACCGCCTCCGAGATCATCATCATGCCGCGCTTCGTGCTGAATGACGCCATGGCGATGATCACACGGACCAAGCCGACGATGATGCCGGGCGTGCCGACCATGTTCATCGCCATGCTCAACCACCCCAAGCTGGCGAGCTACGATCTTTCCTCGCTGAAGTTCTGTCTATCGGGCGGTGCGCCGCTCTTGCTCGAGACACGGCGCAAGTTCGCAGCAATCGGCGGCTGCAAGCTGATCGAGGCCTACGGCCTGTCCGAAACGTCGCCCGCCGTCACCATCAACCCGCTCGACGGCCCGGTGAAAGAGATGTCGATCGGCCAGCCGATCCCGGCGACCGTCGTCTCGTTGCGCGACCCGGCCAACTCGGCCGCCGAGGTGCCGCGCGGCGAGAAGGGCGAGATCTGCATCAAGGGCCCGCAGGTGATGAAGGGCTATTGGCGCCGCCCGGCCGAGACTGCCGCCCAGATGACGCCCGATGGCTATCTGCGCACCGGCGATATCGCGACAATGGACGAGCAGGGCTTCCTTTTCATCGTCGATCGCATCAAGGACCTCATCATCTGCTCGGGCTACAATGTCTACCCGCGCAACATAGAGGAAGCCATCTCGAGCCACCCCGCGGTGGACGAGGTCATCGTCATCGGCATCAAGGACAGCTACCGCGGCGAGGCCCCGAAGGCTTTCATCAAGCTGCGCGAAGGCATGACGGCCGACGAGGACGCCATACGCCGCCACCTCGAGCCGAAGCTCAGCCGCATCGAGATGCCGTCCGAGATCGAATTTCGCGACCAGCTGCCCAAGACGCTGATCGGCAAGCTTTCCAAGAAGGAGCTGAAAGAAGAAGAAGCCCAACGGGTCCGTGCCAAATGACCGAAACCGAAAAACGCGGGCTCCTCCCGGGAGCTTCCAAAGTCTCAGCCCAGCGATCCACGGCCGCTGCTCCACGCGAGCCGCCGGGTTCCGGCCAGACACTTGCGATCGGCGATCTCGCCCGCGAGTTCGACATCTCGACGCGCGCCATTCGTTTCTACGAGGCTCGCGGCCTCCTGCATCCGGCCCGCCGCGGCACCGCACGCATCTTCGGGCCTGCCGACCGGCAACGTCTCGCTCTCATCGTCAGGGCGAAAAACCTCGGACTGACCCTCGAGGAAATCGGCGAGCACCTTGCGATCTACGACGCCGACGGCTCGGATCCGCGTGCGCTCGAAGCCCTTCGCGCCAGAGCCGATCGCCACATCGCCACGCTCGTCGGAAAGCGCCAAGATCTCCTCGCGACCCTCAAGGAGCTGCGCGATATTCGCGCCGCACTCGCCACGCGGCACTTCGCTCCTCGCAAGCAGTGAGCCGTGCGCGTCGCCGAACTCAATCCGCTGGCTTGGCCGCTTCGAGGATGGCCGCCACGCCCATGCCGCCCGCGGTGCAGATCGAAATGAGGCCGCGCCCTCCCCGCTGCGCGAGCAGCTTGGCGAGGAGCCCCGTGATCCGCGCACCCGTCGCCGCGAACGGATGGCCGTACGCCAGGGACGAGCCCATCACATTCAGCTTCGCGCGGTCGATCGAGCCGAGCGGCTCCGCCTTGCCGAGCCTGGCACGGCAATACTCGGGGTCCTCCCACGCCTTGAGCGTGGCCAGCACCTGCGCGGCGAAGGCCTCGTGGATCTCGTAGAGATCGAAGTCCTGCAGCTTGAGCCCGGCCCGGTCGAGCATGCGCGACACGGCGATGGTCGGCGCCATAAGTAATCCCTCGCCCGCGACGAAGTCGTTGGCCGAGGTCTGCATGTGCGTGAGATAGGCCTGTGGCTCGAGCCCACGAGCATCCGCCCAGGATTCCGAGGCCAGCAGCACGCCTGCCGCGCCGTCCGTCAGTGGCGTCGAATTGGCCGCCGTCAGCGTGCCACGCTCGCCTTTCTCGAACGCCGTGCGCAAGCCCGCGATCTTGTCGAGCGTCATGTCGGGCCTGAGGTTGTTGTCGCGCCAGACGCCGGCACACGGCACGATCAGGTCGTCCATGAAGCCCGACTTGTAAGCCTCTGCCGCCTTCATGTGGCTCTCCAGAGCGAGCTGATCCTGCTCTGCCCGCGGAATGTGCCAGTGCTGCGCCATCAACTCGCAGTGCTGGCCCATCGAAAGCCCCGTGCGGGGCTCGGCGACGTTCGGCGGTTGCGGCACGAGCTCGCCCGGCGAGAAGCCTTTGAAGGCCGACAGCCGCTGCCCCATCGACTTCGCCTGCTGCGCCTGGATCAGACGCCCGGCCATGCGCTTGCCGACCACGATCGGCGCGTCCGACGTCGTATCCGAGCCGATGGCGATGCCGCTCTCGATCTCGCCCATCGCGATCTTGGCGCCGATCCCGAACGCAGCCTGGAGGCTGGTGCCGCAAGCCTGCATCATGGTGATGCCCGGCGTGGACGGCGCGAGCCTGGACCCGATCACGGCCTCGCGTGCGAGGTTCCAGTCTTTCGAGTGCGTCACCACGGCTCCGCCGGCGACCTCGTCGAGATGAACGCCAGCGAGATCGAACCGGTCGACCAGCCCCTCGAGCGTCGTCGTCATCATCTCCAGGTTGGATTGGTCGGCGTAGAGCGTGCTCGAGCGGCAGAAAGGAATGCGAACGCCACCGATGACGGCGATGCGGCGGAGAGTGGTGGTCATGGGTGGCCTCAGGAAACTCGCAATTGCGCCGGGGTTGGCGATCTCAGTGGTTTTCAGCCATCGCTCTCTTCGGGAAGGCTTTCCAGGATCTGGCTCACGGCCTTTTTCCGCTCGGGCAGCGAGACCGTAGCGACCCGCCAAATGATAAGATCGTCTACCCGTCCATAGGCGTGGCGCAGGACGTTCCCGATATCGTGGACATTCCGCCAAGGGATATGGGGGAAGCGCGCCTTAATTTCAGGTGGGATGGATCGACTGGCCTCCGAGATGATCTCGACGCAACGCTCGATGGCTCTTCGCGCGGTCACGTTCTTGGCGAAATCCGCGAATTGGAGACCGCGGATAATCTCCTCGACCTCGTCGATAGTCCCCAGAATGTCCTGAACGCCGATACGTACCGATGGCTTGTTCATGTCAGAGCACCCTGATGCTCGACTGCTCGATACGAGCCTTGAGACGGGGATGCAGTCCGGCACGTGTCGTCAAGTCGACAGGACGGCCAAAGCAATCCGCAAGATAGCGCTGCAAATCGAGAAGCTCGACGAAAGAAAACGGCCCTTCGGGATCGTAGTCCACGAAGACATCGACGTCGCTGTCCGCTCTGAGCTCGTCCCGGGCCGCCGAGCCGAAGAGGTAAAGGGCGTTGACGTGGAATGCGAGCACGTCCGCTTCGTGCCTACGCAAGCGCGCGATGACTTCATCACGAGTGCTGACAGGCCCAACTTCCACATTGGTGTGTGCAGACTGACTCATAGGACCCTTATATCACCCAGCCGCCCACGAGCCCACTCTGGCTCTACTCCGCAGCTGCCCGCCGCAAGCCGACGCCATCGCCACTCCCGAGGCTCGCCTTGTAGTGCAGTGGGCCGCCGCGGAAGGGAGCGAAGCCCGTCCCGAAAATGACGCCGGCGTCGACCAGATCGGCGCTCTCCACGATCCCGTCCGCGAGCGCCCGCTCGGCCTCCGCGATCAGCGGCTCGACCAGCTCGGCACCGAGCTTGGCAAGGTCGGCCTTGTCGTAAGGTTTCTCGGCCTTGATCGGCTTGCCGTCTTTCCAGGTATAGAAACCTTCGCCCGACTTCTTGCCGAGCTTGCCGGCCGCGACCAGCCTCTCGAGCTGCGAGCCGTCTGCGGGATAGTTCAGGATGCGGCCGACGTGCGCGCACACGTCGAGGCCCACCGTGTCGGCCAGCTCGATCGGCCCCATCGGCATGCCGAAGGCTTTGGCCGCCTCGTCGATCCTCTCCTTGGTCTCGCCCTTCTCGAGCCGCGTCATGGCACTCATCATGTAGGGCGCGAGCACACGGTTGACGAGGAAGCCCGGGCAGCTCTTGACGATCAAAGGGAACTTGTCGATGGCCGTCACGAACGCGCAACCCTTGCGCACCTCGGCCTCGCGCGAGCCCGCCCCTCGGATCACCTCGACGAGGGGCATCTGCGCGACGGGATTGAAGAAATGGATGCCGATCAGACGCCCCGGATCGGCGAGACCCTGCGCGATATCCTCGATCATGATCGACGACGTGTTGGTGGCCATCACGGCGCCGGGCTTGAGCTTGCCTTCCAGATCCTTGAAGAGCGCCTGCTTGACCTCGACCTTCTCGACGATCGCCTCGATCACGACGTCGGCGCGGGCAACCATGTCGCCCTTGGGATCGGCGAGCAGGCGTGCCTTGGCGGCGTCGCGGGTGGCCTTGGTGCGAAACCGCCGCGAGAACAACTTGCCTTGAGCCTCGATGCCTTTCTGGATGGCCTCGGGCGACAAGTCCTGCAGCGACACCTCGAAGCCTTGCGCCGCACACCATCCCGCGATGTCGGCGCCCATCACGCCGGCGCCGATGACGTGCACGCGGCGCACCTTGAAATCGAGTTCCTTCGGGGCCTGCGCCTTCATCATCTCGGAGAGACGGAACACCCGGCGCAGATTGCGCGACGTGTCGGACACCATCAGCGGCGCGAAGGCCTTGGTTTCCTCGGCCTTCATATGCTTGAGGTTGCCGCCCGTCTCCGCGAAAAGATCGATCAGCCGGAAGGGCGCCGGATAATGATCCTCGCGCGCCTTCTTGGCGGTCTCCGCCCGCATCCGCGACACGAGCAGGTTGCGTGCCGGCCATTGCCGAAGCGCGGACATGGCCGCGCCAGCCGGCTTCGACTTGCGCCCCCGCTGGACGGCCTTGCGGGCCGCCCACGTGAGGTTCTGGCGCGCGGGGACCAACTCGTCGACGAGCCCCATAGCGCGCGCGGCCGAGGCCCGGATCATGCGACCCGTCAGCATCGCCTCCATGGCGGCCAACGGCCCCGCCTGCCGGATCGAGCGCCAGGTGCCGTTGAATCCGGGGAAGATGCCGAGGCGCACCTCGGGGAAGCCGACGCGGGTGGCGTCATCGCGCGTCGCGATGCGCCAGTGGCAGGCGAGCGCCAGCTCCAGACCGCCGCCGAGGCAGAAGCCGTGAATGGCGCACACGACGGGCACGGGCATCGCCTCGATGCGGTCGAGCATGTCGAGCACGGGGCGGATTGCCTCGCGGACCTCGGCCTCGGTCCGGAACTGCTCGAATTCCTTCACGTCAGCGCCGACGATGAAGCCTTTGTCCTTGCCGGAGATGAAGACGAGGCCGGCGATGGACTTGTCGCGAGCGCCCGCCTCCACGCGCTCGACGATCTGGCCAAGCTCCTCGAGCGGACGCCGGCCCAGTGCATTCTGGCTCTCGCCTTCCCGATCGAACACGGCCCAGGCGATGCCCTGCTCGTCGACCGAGAAGCGCCAGTCCTTGAAGGCCGCGGGGTCCGTCGTCATCGCTCGATCCTTTCGAGGCCTCGGTGCTCGTCTGCGTGCACAATCAACTTCCGCCCCCGGCAGATGACGAACATTACCCGCGCGAGCGCTCCAGGAGAATAATCATCATCAAGCCCAGCAGCACGGACACCTGCTCGTCGGGATCGATAGGACCCGACTGCGAGATCGCGAAATGCGTCTCGAGCAGCGCCGGGCTCTTCACCATGTGCAACGCCTCTCCGCCGTCAGCGATGCGGCTCACGATGTATGTCGGGTTGAAGAAGTAGCCCGACAAGGCGCTGACGAAAGGGATCTGCCCGAAGATGCTGTCGGCGAGGCGCACCCAGGCGCTCAGCTCGTTCACCTCGAACGCGGGCCGGTCACCGACGCTGATCACGTAGTGGGCGCGCCACAACGAGCGCATACCTTCACGGCGAATGCGCCCCAGCGGGCGCCCCGACGCGTCGGCGAAATGGTAGTTGGCCGTGAAATCGATCACCCGATCGGCGTTGATCGTGTAGATGGGCCGCGCCTGCGTATCGTCCGTGAAGACGGTGACGCTTTCCTTGAACGCCATCAGCTTCTGGCGGACGTATCCGATTTGCCGCCCGCTCGCCTCTTGGACGTACATCTGCGGTGCGAGCGCCAGGATCTTGAAGGTAATTTGGAGCGGAAACTGCATGAGCTGGCACCAATCGGCGGAATGCGGACCTCGTCAGCGCCGAGCCTAGCCGAAACGGGCGAACAATCCGTGTCTCCCGAGTTGCAGCGACCCTCGTCCGCCAGCTACTGCGCCGCCGCACTCTCCGATGCCCGCAGATTGTGTCCCGGCGTCATGTGGTGCGGCTTGACCTCGGCGGGATCGAAATGGTCGACCGCGATCACGCGAGCGGTCAGCGCCTCGACCTCCTTCAGCAGCGTCGCCTCGGCCTCGGTCAGCACGCCTTTCGCCAGCGCCTCACCGATCCAGTCGTTGCCGTGATAGCGGCGCACGGTGCCCTGCCGGATGGCGCGCTCGAGCTTGCGCTCGGCTTCCTCCGCGGCCACGACCTTCTCGAGCGTGACCTCCAGGATGCCGGTCGGGTCGTTCACGTCCCTCGACACGAAGATCTCGCGCGTCAGCCGGTCGCGCACATCCCCGGGCTCGGTGGCGAGCCGGACGCAGGTCGAGGTCAGCCGGTCGCTGGCCGGCTTGTAGGGGCGCCCGAACGGGAAGACGATGGCCCTCAACTTCATGCGAACGAAGCTGTTCGGGAAGTTGTCGATGGCCCCGCCCAGCGCCTGCTGGAAGCGATAGAGACCGTTCCTTATGCACATCTCGACGATCGGGCGGTCGGCATCGGGGCGCCCGTCGTCCTCGTAGCGCTTGAGCACGCAGGCGCCGAGGTAAAGCTCCGACAGAGCATCCGCCATGCGCCCGGTGAGCTTCTGCTTCGTTTTGAGGCCGCCCCCGAGCAGCGCCACCATGAGGTCAGCGACGAGAGCGAAATTGTGCGACTGCCTCCACAGTTGCGCGTACCACTGCTCCATGCCGGCGGCATTCCTGGGAACCTCGCCGAAGCGGCCACCCGTCACATTGTGGAAGAACGATCCGAACAGATTGGCGAGCGTGAACGAGACATGCCCGGCGAAGGCCTCATCGAACGCCGCGAGCCCCCTCGACCGGTCCGTGTCCTCGCAGGCCTTGATCTCCTTGTAGAGGTAGGGATGCGCCCGCAACGCCCCTTGCGCGAAGGTGATCAGCGACCGCGTGAGTATGTTCGCACCCTCGACCGTGATGCCGACGGGAACCATCTGATAGGCCGACTGCAGGTAGTTCGACGGTCCGTCGCAGATGCCACGCCCACCGTGCAGGTCCATGGCGTCGTTGACCGACTGGCGCATCCGCTCCGTCGACTGGTACTTCATGATCGCCGAGATCACGGACGGCTTCTCTCCGCGCGAGACCATGGCAGCGGTGACGGCGCGCCCTGCCTCGTTGACGTAGGCCGTCTCGACGAGACGCGCCAGGGGCTCCTCCAGCCCCTCCATTCGTGAGATCGAGAGCCCGAACTGCTTGCGGATGCGCCCATAGGCAGTTGCGAACCGCAGCATGGACTTGGCGCCGGCCGCCCCGGACGACGGCAGCGAGATGGCGCGTCCCGCCGCCAGACACTCCATCAGCATCCGCCAGCCCTGGCCGGCCATCCTCTCGCCGCCGATCAGCCAGTCCATCGGAATGAACACGTCGCGGCCCCAGTTCGGGCCGTTCGGGAACGCCGCGCCTGACGGCAGATGCCGGCGGCCGATATTGACGCCGGGGTGGTCGGCAGGGATGAGCGCCACGGTAATGCCCACGTCCTCCCCCTTGCCGAGCAGGCCTTCGGGATCGAACAGCCGGAATGCGAGACCAACCAACGTCGCCTTCGGTCCGAGCGTGATGTAGCGCTTGTCCCACGACAGGCGGATGCCGAGCGTCTCCTGGCCTTGCCATTGACCTTTCGTGACGATGCCGATATCCCGCATCGTCGCGGCGTCCGAGCCTGATGTCGGGTCCGGTCAGCGAGAAGCAGGGCACCTCGAGGCCCTTGGCGAGGCGCGGCAGATAGTGGTGCTTCTGCGTCGTCGGTGCCGTACTTTTCAATCAACTCGCCCGGCCCGAGCGAGTTCGGCACCATGACGATGGTAACAGCGTCCGGGGAGCGCGAGGCGATCTTGCCGAGGATCAGCGACTGAGCCTGCGCCGAGAAGCCGAGGCCGCCGTGCGCCTTGGAGATCAGCATCCCGAGAAATCCATGCTTCTTCACGAAATCCCAGATCGGCTCGGGGATCTCCTTCTCGGCGAACCGGATCTGCCAGTCGTCGATCATCCGACAGAGCTCGTCTGTCGGGCCGTCGAGAAAGGCGCGCTCCTCGGACGAAAGCTCGATACCCGGCACGGCGCGCAGCTTCTCCCAGTCGGGCCGCCCGGAGAACAGCTCCGCATCGAAGCCGACCGTGCCGGCCTCGAGGGCCTGCGTCTCGGTATCCGAAACCTTGGGCAGGATACGCCGGACGGCGGAAAAGGCCGGAGCCGTGATCAGGGCGCGCCGCAGCGGGACGATGGACGTCAGCGCCAGGATGACCGCTGGCAAAAAGCCGAGCCACCCGAGCCAGGTCGGTGCCGTGACATCGAAGCCCCCGTGCACCAGCCCGGTCTGCCATACGACCGCCACCACGGCCAGGAAAACGGCCCAGGCCCACGCCGGGGACTGCCGCATCGCCAAGGCAAAGACTGCCACGACGCCGAGGATGGCGAAAACGAGCTCGATCAAGACCGGAGCCTCCCTGGCAGCGCTTCGACGCACACGGCACACTCAGCGCTCGCCCCAAAACGGACGATACACCGGACCGTTCACCGACGGATGAGCGAGCCTCGGACACTTATACACGCGGCCCGCAAATCGGGGATAACCTATTCTCTGACGGGATTGGTTGTTGAAGCCTCTCGCTGCGACATCTGCCTGCATTTCGAATCCGTCATTTGACATCGGGCACGCCAACTGGAGAGGATGCGGATCATGTTCGGCAGGGAGGCCCCCGGGAGGCGCGAATGAAGAGGCCGCACCACTTCAGCGTTGTCGCGCGCCGCGACGTGCTGGTCGGAGCCGGCGCCGCCGCGATCCTGCTGACGCTGGGCCGGGCCGCTGCTGCCCAGACCCCCAAGGCGGATCCGGTCGTCCCCGTTCCATCCCTCTTCGAGCAGGCCCTCGACAAGATCCTGGGTGATGCAAAGCCGCTCACCGGAAAAGTCTCTCTCGAGATCCCCGAGATTGCCGAGAACGGCAATACCGTTCCCTATGCGATCGCGATCGAGAGTCCGATGACCGAGGCGGACCACATCAAGGCGATCCACGTGCTCTCGACCATCAATCCACTGCCGAACGTCGCCTCGTTCGGTTTCACGCCTCTGTCCGGACGTGCCGCGGTGGCCAGCCGAATGCGCCTTTCCAAGACGCAGGACGTAGTCATTCTGGCGGAGTTGAGCACCGGAAAATTCATCATGGCGCGCCGCACTGTGAAGGTCACCATCGGTGGTTGTGGCGGCTGAAGGCGCGGCGCGGCGCGGGCCGAATAGAACGGGAGGACGAGACCGATGAGCCTCAGACCGCGCATCAAGCTGCCCGAGAGCACGCGCCCCGGTGAGATCATCGAGATCAAGACGCTGATCAGTCACATCATGGAGACGGGGCAGCGGCGCGACAAGGACGGCAAACCGATCCCAAGAAAGATCATCAACGCCTTCCGAGCCGCCTTTGAAGGCCAGGAGTTCTTCAACGCGACCCTTTATCCCGGCACATCGGCTAATCCGTATCTGGTCTTCCATCTTCGTGTGCCGGGACCGGGAGAGCTCGAGCTGACCTGGGTGGAGGATGGGGGCTCGGTGACGACGGAGCGCGTCAAGCTCAACATCGAGGCCTGAGGGGCCGTCGTCTGCAACGGGCGAGCACGAATGCCGCACCACGGGCGGCTTGCCTTGCTGGCAAACCAGATGTGCACTAGGGCGTCATCGGCTGCACCCGTTTCAAGCTGGCCGACACTGAAACCGCCGCGGGAGGAAACCATGTCAGACGATCCGGTCTGTGCCCAGAAGGGCCCCTATCAGGTCACCATCGAGCAGGGGAAGGCCTACTTCTGGTGCACCTGCGGCCGTTCCGCCAAGCAGCCGTTCTGCGACGGCAACCACAAGGATACGTCCTTCAAGCCGCACCGCTTCGTCGCTGAGACATCGGGCACCGTCAATCTCTGCGGCTGCAAGTCGAGCGACGACAAGCCGTTCTGCGACGGCGCCCACAACATGCTCTGAGCCGCAACGCTAAGCGGCACCAAAACAGACGCTAGAGCTCCGAGAGCAAGCGTCACCAGAGACGTCGGCCTCAGCCTGGGCGAATGGCCCAGTGATGCTTTGCGCTCGATCGTCAACTCGACGTGGCGCTTTTGCAACGATCGAGCAAAAGTAGCATCGAGCCCCACCGGGCGTCATCTCCGCAAGCAAATCTCGATTTATCATCAGATCGTCACTCCGCCGTCTCGCTTGGGACGGCCAATGTCAAAGGATTGCTTTCTGGGGATATTGATATGCCATTCTTTCCGGGCACCAACGGCGACGACAACATCGACACGCTGAGCGACGCCGCCGACGAGGTCGAGGCAGGCGGCGGTAACGACCGCATTCGGACCCGTGGCGGCAACGACACGGTCCGTGCCGGCACCGGGGACGACGGGGGCGTCGTCGGCGGCGCCCGCCTCTACGTCGAGCTAGAGGACGGCAACGACTACTTCGAGGGCAACGAGGGCGCCGACTGGGCGCGCGGCGGCAACGGCGACGACATCCTCTACGGCAACTCGGCCGCGGCAGACGGTCTGCCGCTCGCTGCTTCCAACGACGGCGGCGACGTGCTCGACGGCGGCAATGGCCACGACACGATCTACGGCAACCAGGGCAGCGACACGCTCTATGGCTCGTGGGGCAACGACACGATCTATGGCGGCCGGCAGTCGGACTGGATGGACGGCGGGCCCGACAACGACGTTCTATACGGCGACGACCCCGCCGGCAGCCCGTCGGAGGCCGGCAATGACACAATATTCGGCGGCAGCAGCAACGACTTCCTGTTTGGTGGTGCCGGCGATGACGAATTGTACGGCGGCGATGAGAACGATGCCCTTTACGGCGGCGTCGGAAGAGATGCCTTGTTCGGCGGATCAGACCCCGACGTGCTCTACGGCGGCGACGGCGACGACTACCTGGATGGGGGCGGCCACAGCGACTTCATGCTCGGCGAGGCCGGCGACGACATTCTGTACGGGCGCGATGGCTTCGACCGCATCTATGGCGGGGGCGGCAACGACCTCGTTCTGGCTGGCACCCTCGACGACATCGTCTTCGGTGGCGAAGGCCGCGACTGGCTCTACGGCGAGAACGGAGAGGACGTCCTGTTCGGAGAGGGCGGCAACGACTTCATGATCGGCGGGATCGACCGCGATTGGCTCTATGGCGGCAGCGGCTTCGACGAGTTGTTCGGCGGCAGCGGCAACGACCTCCTGTCCGGCGAGGCCGACCGCGACTGGCTCTATGGCGAGGACGGCAACGACCTCATCTTCGGTGGCACGGGCGACGACGTGATCGATGGCGGCGCCAGCAATGACACGCTGCTCGGCGGCGACGGGGCAGACGCCATCTTCGGCGGCAGCTTCAACGATTTTCTCTACGGCGAGGCCGGCAATGACTACATCGTCGGTGGCACCGGCTACAACCAGATCTGGCTCGGCTCGGGCCTCGACATCATCCAGAGCACGCGAAACCAGGGGGCGACGCACTACGTGCTCGATTTCTCCGTCGCCGAAGGCGATCAGGTCTGGCTGGTCGGCTCGGGTTACGCGAGCTCGGCGGCGGCGCTCGCGGCAGCCGTCTCAGTCAGCGGTGGGACGGGCATCACCAACGGCAGCGATTTCATCTTCCTTGCCGGCGTGGCGCCGAGCCAGCTCAGCGCGTCGAATTTTGCGCTCTTCTGATCGCAGAGGCCCCCGGTCGCCGTGACCGTTTGTCGTTTGGGGGTACGCGGCGCCGGATTGGCCTACGGCTATGCGTCGTCAGTTGCCGAACAGAAGCTGGAACAGCGTTTTCGGCTTCTGCTGCGAGCTGCGCTGTTTGGACCCGCCGCCACCGCTGCTTCCAGGCCAGCCGTCATCGAACGGATTCCAGGCCTGGCCCGACCTTCGCGCCTGCTGTTGCTTGGGGCGCTGCTGACGCGGCGCCGCCGCAGGCCCGGCCTTGGCGACATCCTCCTCGCGCGCCAGAGGTGCCTTGAATGCGTATTCCTGCTTGAACCCGTCCAGGCTTGCGACGACCAGCTTGTCCTCACCCCAGGTCCATGAGGCCCGCTGCTCGCCCTGTCGCATGGTCTCGACGGCGAGGACGGCGTTGGCCTGCAGATCGAGCACAGCTCCGTGCTCCACCTCCTCGGAGCCTGCCGGACCGTCGACCTGCCCGGCGGTGAACCTCAGGATACCGAGCCCCGCCTGCGCCCCGCCCTTCACCTCGAACTCGATGAGCCGGGGGGCGGCTCCGTCGCGCAGGGTCTCGAGCGGCACCTGGAGCCGCGGATAATCCGCGTTCGTGGTGTAGTAGCGGCCTTTGCTGACGAACACGCGCCAACGGCCGAGCGCCAGCTCCGCCACCTCGGCATCACGCGGCTCCTGCGCGCCCAGCCGCTCGAGCGCGAATGCCGCGTCGCGCAGATGCGACCGGCCAGCGAGCGCCAGCCTGAGCTCCGCGACGGCCTCGTCCTTGCGACCCAGCGCCTCGAGCAGCTCACCCTTGGCCCAATGCACCTCTGGCCGATCCGGCTCGAGGCGAACGGCCCGGTCCAGATCCTTCTCCCCGAGCTCGACCTGTCCCATCAGCTTGTAGACGATGGCTCTGTACGCGAAGGCCTGCGCGGAGCGCGGCTCGAGCTCGAGGCCCTTCGAGAGCGTGTCCAGCGCCTCGTCGTAGGCCCCGATGCGCGCTTGCGCCAGCGCCAACCCCTCGAGCGGCGCGGAGGCCTTGTTGCTCAGCTCCGCGCACCGCTGGAAATCCTTGATCGCCGACGCCGGGTTACGCGCGGCGAGATATCCATACCCACGCGCCAGATAGAGATCGGCGTTGGTTGCGTCGAACGCGATGGCCCGGCTCAGATCCTCGATCGCCTCGTCGAAACGTCCAAGCATGACGTAGGCCTCGGCACGCAACCGGTAGCCAGGGCCGTAGCGCGTATCGCTCTCGACCGCCCGGTTGAAGTCGCGCACCGCCGCAAACGGACGATTGCCGGAAAGATGCAATCGCCCACGTCCGCCGTACGCCGCGGGCGCCTTCGGGGATAGCCGCGCGGCGTGCGAGAAGTCCCTGAGTGCGCCGTCCTGGTCCCCGACGAGCGCCCGGGCGTTGGCGCGGTTGACGAAGGCTGCCGTGTAGCCCGGCGCCAGCACGATCGCCCGGTTGAAGTCCTTCTCGGCCTCGGCAGCCAAACCGAGCGCCAGCAGCACGTTGCCGCGGTTGTTGTAGGCCGAGGCGCCCTCCGGGGCGAGCCTGACAGAGGTGTTGAAGTCCTCGATCGCCGCGCGCAACCGGTTCAGCCGCGCATTCGCTACACCCCGATCGTTGAGATAGGCTGCCCGCCGGTCATTCGAGAGGCTCGCGTCCTCGAGCGCCGCCGAATAGAGCAGCACCGCCTCGTCGGCCCGGCCGCGCTGCAGCGCCGTGGCGGCCTCTTTCGCCTTGCCCACGGCCAAATCGCCCGGGGCGGCTTCGAGCCGTGCGGCGAAACCCAGCGACAGTGCCACCAGAGCGGCAATGAGTGCCCGCGTCATGTTCGCATTCTCGCTCGTTTCGCTCCGAGCCGCGGAGCAATCGACGCGACGCAACATCTACCACGTTCACTGCGGCCAGAGTGCGGCCGATCAGCCGAGCTCACCCTCGCGCAGCCGGCGCGCGAGCTTATCGAGCACGCCGTTCACGACGCGCGGCTCGTCCTCGCCAAGGAACGCATGCGCGGTGTTGACATACTCGGTGATGACCACACGCACGGGCACGTCCGGGCGCTCGATCAGCTCCAGCGTCGCGACCCGAAGGATGGCCCGCAGAATCGAATCGATCCGGGTCAGCCGCCAGCCCTCGGCGAGTTGCTGATCGATCATCGGATCGATCTCCCGCTGGCGACGCACGACACCGCGAACGAGGCTTCGGAAGAAATCCCGATCGGCATCGGCAAGCGTGCGATCCTCGGCGTCGGGACCGAAACGGAACGCCTCGAACTCGATGATGACGGCGTTCAAGTCCGTCGCCGCCATGTCCATCTGGTAGAGCGCCTGGACGGCCGCCACCCGCGCCGCAGTCCGGGGCGCCAAGGATTGTGCGGTCGCAGGCTCTCCACTCACGATTGTCGCTCCTCGAACTTGCGGCGGATCTCAATCAGCCTGAGGCACGCCCGCGCGGCGTCGCCACCCTTGCCCTCGCGCCCGCCACGGGCCCGCGCCAGCGCCTGCTCCTTGGTATCGACCGTCAGGATGGCGTTGCCGACCGGCAGCCCGGTTTCCTCGGCCGCCTCGTAGAGCCAGTGATTGGCGTTGTTGACGACGATGTCGTAGTGCGAGGTCTCGCCACGGATCACGCAGCCGCACGCCACGACGCCGTCGTACTCGAAGACGCCGTCGCCGAGCATCACCAGCACCTGGGGAATCTCGAGCGCGCCAGGCACTGCGATGCGCTCGTAACGCGCGCCGGCCTCCTCGATCTCCGCCACGGCGCCGGCGAGCAGCTCCTCCGCGATGTCCTCGTAATAGCGCGCCTCGATGATGAGGATGTTCGCGCCCTCGACCCGTCCTTCGGGTCCACCGCCGCCAGTTCCCTTGCCCGCCATCGCCTACTCGATCCTCCGTTTGCCAACGATGCTGAGCCCGTAGCCCTCGAGACCGACGTAGCGCGATTGCAGCTGGTTGCTCAAGAGGATCATCTCGCGCACGCCGAGATCGCGCAGGATCTGAGAGCCGATGCCGATCTCGACGAGGCGGCGCTCCTCGCTACGGCCGGCCCGTGGATCGGGCGAGCTGGTCGCGATCCATTCCGACACCGAATGCGGCCTGAGATCGCGAATGAGCACGATCACGCCACGCCCCTCGCGGTCGATCAGCTCCATGGACTTCTGAACGAGGGAGCTGCGCTCGGCCGATCCGCCGATGCCGAGCAGATCAGCGGCGACGCTCACTGCATGCACGCGCACGAGCACCGGGCCCGGCTCACTGAGATCGCCCTTGACCAGAGCCAGATGCTCGACCGGGTCGACCTTCGTCACGTAGGTGTAGAGGTCGAAGCCACCACCATAGACGCTGTCCACGCGCGTCTTGGCCGAACGGTCGACGATCCGGTCGTTCTTCAGCCGATAGGCGATCAGGTCCTCGATCGTCCCAATCTTGAGGCCGTGGCGCTGTGCGAACGGCACCAGATCCGGCATCCGCGCCATCGTGCCGTCGTCGTTCATGATCTCGCAGATGACACCGGACGGATAGAGACCCGCCAGCCGAGCGAGATCAACCGAGGCCTCCGTATGTCCCGCGCGGACCAGCACCCCGCCCTCGCGGGCGACCAGCGGGAAGACATGGCCGGGCGAGACGATGTCGTTGTGGTCCTTGGTCGGATCGATCGCCGTCGCGATGGTCAATGCACGGTCGTGGGCCGAGATGCCGGTCGCGATGCCCTCGCGCGCCTCGATCGAGACGGTGAACGCCGTCCGGTTCCGGGCCCGGTTGTTGCGCGTCATGTACTCGAGGCGCAGCTGGTCGGCCCTCTGCTCCGTGATCGAGAGGCAGATCAGGCCGCGACCGTGCTTGGCCATGAAGTTGATGGCCTCCGGCGTCGCCATCTGGCCGGCGACGACGAGGTCCCCCTCGTTCTCGCGGTCCTCGGCATCGACCAGGATGATCATCCGCCCGTTGCGGAAATCCTCCAGGACCTCGTCTATGGGCGAGATGAAACCCTTGCCCTCGGCGTATTCCACTCTCTTCATGGCCGGTGATCCCAACTCTCAGCCGCGCATCTCAAGGAGGCGCGCCACGTAGCGCGCCAGCGGGTCGATCTCGAGGTTGACACGGTCGCCGATGCCCTTTCTGCCCCACGTCGTGACTGCCAGCGTGTGGGGAATGAGGTTGATGCCGAAGCGCGCGCCGTCCACCTCGTTGACGGTGAGCGATGTTCCGTCCAGCGCCACCGAGCCCTTCGAGGCGATGAAGCGAGCGAGCTCCACCGGCGCCTCGAACGTGAAGCGGCGGGACTCGCCATCGTCGCGGATGTCGCGAATGACCGCGACACCGTCGACGTGACCCATGACGATGTGGCCGCCCAGCTCGTCGCCCGCCTTGAGCGAGCGCTCGAGGTTCACGCCCCGTCCCGGCCCCCAGTCGCCGAGCGTCGTCTTGCTCAACGTCTCGTTGGAGACGTCGAGCTCGTAGATGCTGCCGCTTCCGTCGGCCCGCATCTCGAGCGCCGTCAGGCAACACCCGTCATGCGCGATCGAGGCGCCGAGCGCGATGCTGGCCGCTTTATAGCCCGAGCGAATGGTGAAACGGCCGCCTTCGCGCGCCACCACCTCGCCCACGTCCGACACGAGCCCCGTGAACACGTCGCAACTCCTATGACGAGCAATAATCGGTCCCCGCGTCGCCGGGAGACCACCGGAAGCCGATCAGACGCCGGCTCCGGTGACGGCAAGGTAGCCGGCATGATCGATGATCCTGCCGCGCGCGCCGGCTTCTAGCAAGGCACGTTCACGCTCCGGCAGCGGCGCGCTCTTCCATACGCCCTTATCGCCCAGAACATGCACGTAAACCGTATCGGCAACCGCGATCGGATCTACCTCGCCCGCAATGCGAAGCTCGAAGCGAACGTCGAACGAGGTCCGGCCGAAGCGCGAGACCCACGTGCGGATCTCGATCACGTCGTTGAAACGCGCCGGCGCGAACCACTCAATCACCTGCTTTTTCAGCTGGATCTCGAATGTCCCGTCGTAGAGGTTGCGCTCGGGCATGCACGCCATCAGGAATTGCGTGATCCCCAAGTCAATATAGTCGCCGTAGCGCGCATTGAACACGACGAGTTGCGTGTCGCACTCCTGGTAGCGCACGCGGATGTAGTGGCGAAACGGTATCTCTTCGGTGGACGGCGTCATGGTGACTCGCGGCGATAGACGAGGAGACGATCAGCACCGAGAGCGCGGTGGCGCGACGGCACGGGGGAAAGCTTGTAACGGCCGAAATAGGCGTCCCGATCTCCGGTGACGACGGGAATGGTCGCGCCTTCGGCAGTGCCCTGACCCAGTATCAGGCAGACCTCGTCGACGAGCCCCGCCGCCAGGAACGCATACCAGACCGTCGGTCCACCCTCGACGAGCAGTCGCGTCAGCCCGTTCTGGGCGAGCGTTGCGAGCAGCGCCTCGATATCGAGCGAGCCGCCGTCCATCGAGCCGGCGTCGAGCAGCATGGCATCGCCGTGCACCGCACCCTCGTCCATGACGTCCAGGGCCGCGGCCACCCAGACTCGAGGCCGCGTGGCGCCTTGCCGGTAAACTTTGGCCGTCGGCGGCGTGCGCAGGCGCGTATCGAGGACGATCCGGTCCGGCGAGCGCGGCTCGAGGCCAGGGAGGCGACACGTCAACGACGGATCGTCGGCGAGCACGGTGCCGGCGCCGACCATGATCGCATCGGCCCGCGCACGCAGCAGATGGGCATAGGCTCGCGCCTCGGGCCCGGTGACCCAGACCGGCGCCCCGTCGCCCGCCGCGACCCGACCGACGCTGTCGAGCGCCATCTTGAGCTGCACGAACGGGCGCTCCTCGGTCTGGCGCAGAATATGGCCGAGCGTTACCCAGCGGGCCTCCTCGGCCAGATAGCCGACGTCGACCTCGATGCCGGCCGCGCGGAGTTGCGCGAAGCCACGGCCGGAGACGATCGGATTTGGATCGGGGATGGCGCAGACCACCCGCCGCAGGCCGGCCGCCACCATCGAGTCGGCACACGTCGGCACCCGGCCCGTATGCGCACACGGCTCGAGCGTCACGTACATCGTCCGCCCCCGTGCTTTGTCCCCCGCACGGCGCAACGCCTCCTTCTCGGCGTGAGGCCGCCCGCCCGGCTGGGTCCAGCCGCGCGCGATGACCTCGCCCGTATCCTCGTCGACGATCACCGCACCGACCGATGGATTGGGTGCCGTCGTGCCGAGCCCGCGACGCGCCATGCGTACCGCGATGGCCATCATTTCCGTGTCGAGGCGTTTACGTTTGTCACTCATCTCGTCAGTGCTTGCGCTCCGTGGACGCCGGCACCCCGCCGTCCGCCGTGGGAATAGACACCTTGGGCGCGCTCGCGATCTCGCCGAGAACCTCCTGGAAGTCGGCCGCCTCGCGGAAATCGCGATAGACCGAGGCGAAACGCACGTAGGCAACCGCGTCCAGCCCGCGCAGAGCCTCCATGACGAGCCCACCGATCACCGACGAAGGCAGCTCATTCTCGCCCATGCTCTCGAGCTGGCGCACGATGCCGGAGATCATCCGCTCGACGCGCTCCAAATCGACCGGCCGCTTGCGCAGGGCCACCTCGATCGACCGCGCGAGCTTGTCCCGATCGAACGGCATGCGCCGCCCCGAGCGCTTGATGATGACGATCTCGCGCAACTGCACGCGCTCGAACGTGGTGAAGCGCCCGCCGCAGTCCGGGCAGACGCGGCGACGCCGAATGCTCGCATTCTCCTCGGTGGGCCGGCTGTCCTTGACCTGCGTATTCTCGCCCGAGCAGTAGGGGCAGCGCATCGAGCGTTCTCCGTCGGGCGCGAGCCCGTTTGATGCCCCGAAACCCGTGGGCCTTCCACGTGAGCGAGGTCAGTTGTAGATCGGAAAGCGGGCGCAGAGCGCCTTCGCCTGCTCCTTCACACGATTCTCGACCTGCGCGTCACCCGCTTCGCCGTTTCGTGCCAGCCCGTCCAGAACCTCGACGATCATACGACCGATTTGCTCGAACTCGCCAACCCCGAAGCCGCGCGTGGTTCCCGCCGGGGTGCCGAGGCGGATGCCCGACGTGACAAAAGGCGAGCGCTTGTCGAACGGCACGCCATTCTTGTTGCAGGTAATATGCGCGCGGCCGAGGCCGATCTCGGCGGCCTTTCCGGTCAGGTCCTTCGCGGAGAGGTCGACCAGCATGAGATGATTGTCCGTGCCGCCGGCCACGATGGCGTAGCCCCCGGCCTCGACGCTCCGCGCAAGCGCCTTGGCGTTGTCGGCCACCGCCTGTGCATAAACCTTGAAGTCGGGCCTCAGTGCCTCGCCGAACGCAACCGCCTTGGCCGCGATCACGTGCATCAGCGGCCCTCCCTGCAAACCCGGAAACACGGCCGAGTTGATTTTCTTGGCGATCGCCTCGTCGTTGGTCAGGATCAGCCCGCCGCGCGGCCCGCGCAGCGATTTGTGCGTGGTCGAGGTTACCACGTGGGCATGCGGAACCGGCGATGGGTGCACGCCGCCCGCGACGAGGCCAGCGATGTGGGCCATATCGACCATAAGGTACGCGCCCACCTCGTCGGCGATCTCACGGAAGCGCTTCCAGTCCCAGAATCGCGAGTAGGCGGTTCCTCCCGCGATGATGAGCTTGGGGCGCGCCTCGCGCGCAAGCCGCCCCACCTCGTCCATGTCGATGATCTGGTCCTCACGCCGGACCCCGTACGGGACGACCTTGAACCACTTGCCGCTCATGTTGACCGGCGAGCCGTGCGTCAGGTGTCCACCCGCGTTGAGGTCGAGGCCCATGAACGTATCGCCGGGTTGCAGGAGCGCCAGGAAGACAGCCTGGTTCATCTGGCTTCCCGACGACGGCTGAACGTTGGCAAAGCCCGCTCCGAACAGCTCTTTGGCGCGCTCGATGGCCAGCGTCTCGGCTTGGTCGACGAACTGACAGCCGCCATAGTAGCGCTTGCCAGGATAGCCCTCGGCATACTTGTTGGTCATCACCGAGCCGACCGCCTCGAGCACCGCACGCGAGACGATGTTCTCCGACGCGATCAGCTCGATCTCGGTCCGCTGGCGCTCGAGCTCACGGTCGATCGTGCCGGCCAGCTCGGGATCCGCCTCGGCGAGCGTGGCCGTGAAGAAGGCGCGCGTGGCAGCGCTCGACGAGGTGGCGGTCATGATCGGCTTCCCAGTTTTTTCGCTGCCGCGCCATACCATGGCGCTTGCCCCGCCAACAAGCCGCTGACACGTAACAATACGGCAACCCACCTATTCTCCAAGCTCACGGCTCGGGTTTGACGGTTTCCCCGACCCGTGCGACCAGCATCGCCATGCGCCCTGACAGCTCGCTCCTCCCAGCCGATTTCGTCGGACGGATCACACGCCTCCGTCTGACGACGACCGATACACCTTGGCCGCTCGCCGTGGACAACGGGGCAGCGATCACCGCGCATTTCGAGCGTCGCCGAAACGGCAACCCAGCCTTCTACGACGGGGAGGTCTTCGTGCTCCGCCACCTGGATCGCGAGCCGGACGCCGTCGCGGGCACCTTCAGCCTCGAGCGCTTCTCGGCGTTTCTGTTCTGGCGCGACCACCTGGCGGCCGATCCCGCCACCCTCGACGGCTTCGCCACAGCCCTGGTGCGCTCAGCCGAGGGACACGTGATCGCCGGCTGCGCCACCCCCGGCACCCTGAATGCCGGCCGCGTCTATCTTCCCGGCGGCTTCATCGACGCCCGCGACAGGCGGCCGGACGGCACCATCGACATCGATGCCAGCATCGCGCGCGAGCTTGCCGAGGAGACCGGCCTTGCCGTCGCCGACCTCACCCGCGTGGCAGGCTACATCGTCGCGCGCCATGGGCGGCACTGCTGCTTCGCGATCGAGTACCGCTCGCCACTCTCGACGACGGCATTGATCGACAAACTTCGCCGTGACCTTTCCGAAAGCGGAGACGGCGAGCTGACCGACGTTGTCGCGATCGCCGATGCGGGCGATCTCGCGCGCCACGACGTGCTCGATCATGCGCGCTTTCTCGTCTCCAATGTCCTCTCGGGCAACGTGTGATGCCCAGATGCGCCTTGGACGCGCAGCCGATTTCCGGCATTGTCGCGGCTCTCGAGACAACGCGGACGGCCCCATGCGATTGAGCTTTCACACCCTCGACGTGTTCACGACCACGCGCTTCGGCGGCAATCCGCTCGCCGTCGTGCTCGAGGCCGACGCGCTTACCAGGGCCCAGATGCAGGCCATCGCCCGCGAGTTCAATCTCTCGGAGACCGTTTTCGTGCTGACCCCGGTCAATCCGGCTCATTCCGCGCGGGTTCGCATTTTCACGCCGAACGCCGAGCTGCCGTTTGCCGGACACCCCACCGTCGGCACGGCAGTGTTGCTCGCCGAGTTGCGGGCACCAAGCCTGGGCGGCGGCCGAAGCGCCATCGTATCCATCGAGCAGGCAATCGGGCTCGTGCGCGTCGGTGTCCGGATGCGCGACGGCGAGGCGGCCTATGCCGAGTTCGATTCGCCGAAGCTGCCGGTCGAGCAAGGGGCGGTGCCGGCAGTCGAGGATCTGGCGGCGGCGGTCGGCATGATACCCAGCGAGATCGGTTTCGAGAATCACCGCCCGACGGCCTTCTCAGTGGGTCTCCCCTTTACGTTCATCCCCGTGCGCAGCCTCACGACCATCGACAAGGTCCGCGCGGTTACGAGCCGATGGGAACGGGCGTTCCCCACGGGCGGCGCGGCCTACGTATACTGCCGCGAGACGGTGCACCAGACCAGCCAGTTCCATGCCCGCATGTTCGCTCCCGGACATGGCATCGTCGAGGACCCAGCCACGGGTTCCGCCGCCGCCGCCTTCGCCGCGGTCATCGCACGCTTTGATCAGCCGCCCGGCGGCGAGCACCGCTATGTCATCGAGCAGGGCATCGAGATGGGTCGTCCGAGCCACATCCAGCTCTCTATCGTCATGAACGACTCCCATCTTCAGACCGTCCGCATCGGCGGTCATGCGGTTCGCGTCGCTGACGGCAGCATCGAGATCTAGGCATTCGGATCTCCGCAAGCACCGACTTGGTCGCGATACAAGGAAGCCGCTGCTAGAGCATGTTCACGAGTGATGGAATCGAGGGGATTCCCATGAGGCCGCGAATATGATTCACGATGGATGCTGGGCAGGGGGCCAGCATCCATGGCGAAGCCTCTCGACAATGACTTGCGTGCTCGCATCGTTGCCGCCGTCGAAGGTGGCATGTCATGCCGCGCCGCAGCGGCACGGTTCGACGTCTCCGAGTCCGCTGCCATCAAGCTGATGCAGCGCTATCGCTCCACCGGCTCGATCGAGCCGGGGCAGATGGGTGGGCACAAGCCGCTGAAGCTCGCGGCCTGGCGCGACTGGCTGATGCAGCGCCTCGCCGAGAAGCCGGATATCACGACGCGAGAGCTCGCCGACGAACTGGTCGAGCGTGGCATGACGGTGAGCCACGTGTCGATCTGGAACCTGTTCCGGCGCGAGGATCAGAGCCACAAAAAAAAGCGTGCTCGCCTGCGAGCAGGATAGGCCCGACGTCGCGCGCCATCGCTCTCGTTGGAAGCAGCGGCAGGCGACGATCGATCCAGAGCGCCTCGTCTTCATCGACGAGACCTGGACCAAGACCAACATGGCGCCCCTCAGGGGTTGGTGCCTGCGCGGCCGTCGCCTGAAGGATCAGGTCCCGCACCGCCGCTGGCAGACGCTCACGTTCATCGCGGCGCTGCGCCACGACGGGATAGTGGCGCCGTGCCTGTTCGACGGCCCGATCAACGGTGAGAGCTTCCTCGCCTATGTCACCCAGGTTCTCGTTCCAACGCTGAGACCCGGCGACATCGTCGTCATGGACAATCTCGGCTCGCACAAGAGCAAGGCGGTTCGCGATGCTATCTGGTCCGTCGGCGCCCGCCGCCTGCTTCTGCCGGCCTATTCCCCCGACCTCAATCCGATCGAGCAGGTCTTCTCGAAGCTCAAGACGCTGCTGCGCAAGGCGAGAGCACGATCTCGAGAGGCCCTCGCAACCGCTATCGGCGAACTCCTCCCACACTTCCAGCCGAGCGAATGTGCCAACTACCTCCGCAACGCCGGCTATGCGTCCATCTAATGTGAACGTGCTCTAGTGTCCTCTCGACCGCGAAGTTCGTCCCGACCCGGCAGCACGATGAAACGAACTTCGCGGTCGGGACACTAGCTAAATCATGAGCTTAGTGTGGCGTTGTGTTTGGAAGTCCGTTTCAGAGACTGCCGAGAGAATGAAGTGGACTTCCAAACCGCCACACTAGGGCGGCGCGCCGTTTAACTCGACTTTCGGATTAGACTTTCGATCAGGGTGTGCCCACCCCGCCAAGACAAAAGCCATTATAGGGCTGAGATTTTTCCTTTTCCCCTTCGCGGCGGGAAGCCTTTCGCGCGCCTTCCGACATCCGATTGCCCGACAACCCTCGACGATCGGTCAGCTTGTCAAACACCATTCAATCAGCCGAAATGTCGCAGTGGCAGGGGTCATTGAGGTCGGGCTGCCAGCACGAGGAAGGGGGAAAGACGAGGCGATTGCACGCAGGCGCGGGGTTTTGCCATGGCAGACATTTTCGTCAGTTATCGACGCGACGACAGCCGCTGGTCGGCTGGCAGGATCAACGACCATCTCGTCGCGGCTTTCGGTTCTGAGCGGGTGTTTTTCGACACCCTGACCATGGAGCCCGGCGCCGACTTCCATGAGGTGATTGGAGCGAGCGTCGGCGAATGCCGGGTGCTCCTCGCCGTCATCGGCCCCGGCTGGCTGAGAACCCTCGAGGAACGCGGCGCGTCCGCAGGCGATTTCGTCTGCGTCGAGATCGCGGAAGCGCTACGCCGCGGAGTGCGCGTGGTGCCGATCCTGATCGATGGAGCCGCACCGCCGACCGAGGATATCCTGCCCCCCGACCTGAAGCCCCTCGCACGCCGCCATGCGGTTTCGATCACGCCTGAGCGGTGTCGCAGCGAGGTCGAGTGCCTGGTAGGCTTCCTCAGATCCTATCTGGGAGATGCCGGATGCCCGGCGGTCGCGAGGTCGACGTCGCCTTTCCGGGACGCAGACGTGGCGCCTGAGATGATGCCGGTTCCCGCGGGCACATTCCTGATGGGCACCCGTTTGCGCCGAGACGCCGGCGACGACGAGGAGGGGCCCCAGCACGAGGTCGCGATCACCCACAATCTCGCGGTGGCCCGCTACACGACGACCGTCGCCCAGTATCAGGTCTTCGTCGAGAGCACGGGCTACGCCTTCGAGGAGCGCATGTTCACGTGCGAGGACGAAACCTGGCGCGAGCGCATCGGGCGTTCCTACCAGTCACCCGGCTTCGGCCAAACGGCTCAGCATCCTGCCGTCGGCGTAAGCTGGGAGGACGCCAACGCCTATTGCGCGTGGCTGTCGCAGATTACGGGCCGGAGCTATCGACTGCTCTCGGAGGCGGAGTGGGAATACTGCTGTCGCGCGGGGAGCACGTCCGCTTTCTCCTGGGGTCCACGGATCGCCCCTGACCGAGCCAACTACGATGGCGGCTGCAGCTGCAGCGAGCCATCGACCCCGCCGAGGGGGACCGTGAGGGTCGACGGCTTCGCCCCGAACGCGTGGGGCCTCTACCAGATGCATGGCAACGTCTGGGAATGGTGCGAGGACGCCTGGCGCGACAGCTACGCGGGCGCGACCACCGACGGCTCGGCGTGGGCCGAGCCTGATGCCCCTCTGCGCGTCTTGCGGGGAGGCTCGTGGACCAGCGTGCCGACGCTGCTCCGTGCCGCAGCCCGCAACAAGGAACGCCCGACGATCCGGATGAGCACCATCGGCTTCCGTGTGGCGAGGGATCTGGACGAGGCGGCTTAGTGCGAGGCCTATGGAAAAGGGGCGGGCCGATTGGCCCACCCCCTTATGCCGAACGGCCGATTGGCCGGCGCGCCGCTCTCAGTTCTTCGCCTTGTCCACCAGCGCGCCCTGCTTGATCCAGGGCATCATGGCACGCAGCTTGGCGCCGACCTCCTCGATCGGGTGCGCGTCGTTCAAGCGGCGGATGGCCTTGAACTTCGGCTGGCCGGCCTTGCACTCGCGGATCCACTCGGAGGTGAACTGCCCGGATTGGATGTCCTTCAGAACCCGCCTCATCTCGGCGCGCGTCTCGTCGGTGATGATGCGCGGGCCGGTGGCGTACTCGCCGAACTCGGCCGTGTTCGAGATCGAGTAGTTCATGTTGGCGATGCCGCCCTCGTAGATGAGGTCGACGATCAGCTTCACCTCGTGCAGGCACTCGAAGTAGGCCATTTCCGGGGCATAGCCGGCCTCGCAAAGCGTCTCGTAGCCGGCGCGGATCAGCTCGACCAGACCGCCGCAGAGCACGACCTGCTCGCCGAAGAGGTCGGTCTCGCACTCCTCCTTGAAGGTCGTCTCGATGATGCCGGCGCGGCCGCCGCCGATCGCCGAGGCGTACGAGAGGAAGAGGTCGTGCGCGTTGCCGCTCTTGTCCTGATGGATGGCGATGAGGCAGGGCACGCCACCACCACGGCTGTACTCGGAGCGGACAGTGTGGCCGGGGCCCTTCGGCGCCACCATGCCGACGTCGAGATCGGCGCGCGGCTCGATGAGGTTGAAGTGAATGTTGAGGCCGTGCGCGAACAGGATCGCAGCGCCCTGCTTCATGTTGGCGGCCAGATGATCCCGGTAGATGTCCGCCTGCAATTCGTCTGGCGTGCACATCATCATCACGTCGGCCCACTTGGCCGCCTCGGCGACTTCCATCACCTTGAAGCCGGCCTGCTCAGCCTTGGCGATGCCCGCCGAGCCCTTGCGCAGCGCGATCGCGACATCCTTGACGCCGCTGTCACGCATGTTCTGCGCATGCGCGTGACCCTGGCTGCCGTAGCCGATGACGACGACCTTCTTCGACTTGATCAGGCCGACGTCGGCATCACGATCGTAATAGACGCGCATGGGGCTTCCCTCGCTAGCGTGTGTTGTTGACTTGGTTGCAGGATTATGACGCGAACGCCTAGCCGCTCGGGTCCGGCGCCGCAAGTGGAATTCATGGTGACCGCCGGTATCGGGGGCCGGTTGGCGGGGTCCATCTCTGAGCCGGATCAGCCCTCTTTCAACCGGCCTGCGCCTGCCGGATCATCACCTCATCCGCGATGACGGCGCGCAGATAGGACACCAGATAGGGGGCAAAGCTCGCCGCGACCTCGATCCGGAATTGCTCGGCGGCCTGGCGCCAGAGCACGATCTCGGCCTTGCCGAGCAGCGTTCGGGTGGCGCGTCCGACAGGAAATACAGTGCTATCGAGCGGCAGGGGGCACCCCGCCGAAAGGATCGCCTCGCCCCCCGATCCTTCGATCAGAAGGCCCGCCGTCCGGTGGCTGACGTCGACTACCGCCATCGGCGCGCCCTGCCCGGCCTGCGCAAGGCGGGCCGCGAGCCAGGCATCGCCGTCCGCCTCCACGAGCAGCAGCCATTCGTCCGGGCCGAGGCGCAAGGCCGTACAGCCTTCCACCGTCACGGCCGTGTTGATCCGCCCGCCGAGCGCCGCGCCCAGCGCCGAGCCAAGGCGCGCCGCGCTGTCGGACCCTGCCCTGAGGACGAGCCGCCCCGCCGACGACGCCTCGCTTACACGGGCCAGGCCCTCGTGCGCCGGCAGCACCTGCCCCGCGAACGGGGAGATGGATGCGACGATGCCCGGTCTGTCGGCGGCCCTATCAGGCATGGAGGCGCACTCCTTCCGGATCGTAGAAGACGGGCGCCACCACGCGCACCTTGCGGGCGCCATCGGGCATCGGCGCGTAGAGCACCTCGCCGTTTCTGGCCCGCCCGCCGTTAACCAGAGCCAGCGCGATCGGCCGTCCAAGGGTGGCGCTCGGGTAGGACGACGTCACGTAACCCGACGCTGGCGTGCCAACCGGCGGATCCGGCCGCTGCGTCAGCTGTGCGCCCTCCTCGAGTGGCCCCCCGTCGTCGACGCACTCGAGACCGACGAGCCCCGGGCGATCGGACTTGCCCATGTCGGGACGCGCGAGCGACCGCTTTCCGACGAAATCCCGTTTGGCCTTTCCGAGCGGAAGCCCGAGATCGCGGGGCGTGACCGTACCGTCGCTCTCCTGACCGACGATGATGTAGCCTTTCTCGGCGCGCAGCACATGCATCGCCTCGGTGCCGTAGGCCGCGCCGCCCATCGCCTCGGCCTGCTTGGCGATCTCGTCCCAGACGCCGCGCGCATAGCCGGCCGGCACATTGACCTCGTAGCCGAGCTCACCGGTGAAGCTGACGCGGAAGAGGCGCATGGGCACGCCGAGGATACGGCCCTCGGCGAGTCCCATGTGCGGCAGCGCAGCCGCCGACAGATCGACATCCTCGACCAGCGGCGCCAGCAACTCGCGCGCCTTCGGCCCCTGCACGGCGACGACGCCCCATTGCTCCGTCACCGACGTCAGCCAGCACGCGAGATCCGTGAACTCGGTTTGAAGGTAATCCTCCATATGAGCGAGCACCCGCGCCGCGCCGCCCGTCGTCGTCGTGACGTGGAACCGGTCCGGCGCCAGCCGCGCCACGATGCCGTCGTCCATGACGAATCCGGCCTCGCTCAGCATGATCGCGTAACGGCACCGCCCCACCGGCAGTGAGGCGAGCTGATTGACGTAAAGCCGGTCGAGGAAAGCCGCCGCATCCGGCCCCACGACCTCGATCTTGCCGAGCGTCGTGGCATCGAACACACCCACGCTCGAGCGGACGGCCTGGCATTCGCGCGCGACGGCCCCATGCATGTCCTCACCGGCACGCGGGAAGAAGCGCGCGCGCTCCCACTGCCCGACGGCCTCGAAGATAGCGCCCCGCTCTCTTGCCGAGGGGTCGATCGGTGTTCGCCGCACGGGATCGAACAAGGCTCCGCGAGCCTCACCCGCCATCGCACCGAACGTGACCGGTGTGAACGGCGGACGGAACGTGGTGTGGCCGAGCGCGGCCAGATCCGTGTCGAGTGCCCCCGCCAGCACGCCCAGCGCATTGACGTTGCTCGTCTTGCCCTGATCGGTCGCCATGCCGGTGGTCGTATACCGCTTCACATGCTCGATCGAGCGGAAGCCCTCTCGTGCTGCAAGGGCTAGGTCCTTTGTCGTCACATCGTTCTGAAAATCGACGAAGGCCCGGCCCTTGGCGAGACGCAGCGAGCGCGGCGCGACGGTCGGCACGGCCTCGACGCGTGCGTCAACGTCCGCACTCGGCGCCGACGCTTTCGATGCTCCGAAACCAGAGGCCTGCGCCGCCGCCTCGCCCGCCGCATGGCCGCTCTCGAACGCCGCCCGGACAGAAGTTCCGGACCGTGCCGCAGCCCCGGCCAGATGCGCATGGTCAAGTGCTGCGACGGGCATCAAGGCCTGCTCGTCGTCACTCCACCGCAGCTTGCCGCGCATTTGCGAGAAGAGATGCAGCGTCGGCTGCCAGCCGGCGGACATCAGCAAGACGTTGCAAGCGATGCTTTCGCGCCCCGTCGCGTGCGAGACGTCGATTGCGGTGACCCGATGACGTCCGCGCGTGCCTTCGATGGTCGCTCCTCGCAGCACCCGGAGTTGCGCGCCTTGCGCGGTGCTGAGCGCCGCTGCTCCTGCTGCCTCCCTCACGTCAATGATCCACGCCACCTGCACGCCGTGCCCGGCCATGTCGGCAGCCACAGCGTAGGCATCGTCCGATGCCGTGACCACGACGGCGCGCGTCCCGGCCAACACTCCGTAGCGATGCAGATATGTCGCGACGGCCCCCGCCAGCATAATGCCGGGCCGGTCATTGTCCGGAAACACCAGCGGCCGCTCGATGGCCCCCGTCGCCAGCACGACCTCTTTCGCGCGCACCTGCCAGAGCCGCTCGCGCGGCAATGCCGGATCAGGATCGGCAAGATGATCGCTGATCCGCTCGGCGAGGCCGAACAATTGATCGGGATAGGCACCGAACACGGTCGTCCGCGGGAGCAGGCGGACCCGCTCGAACGTCTCGAGCCGCCGGCGAGCGTCCGCCAGCCAGTCCCAGGCCGGCTTACCCTCGATATCGATGTGCGTCTCGGCGAGTAGCGAGCCGCCGAGCTCGGCCTGCTCGTCGGCGACGATCACGCTGGCACCCGCCTCGGCCGAGGCGAGTGCTGCCGCCAATCCTGCAGGCCCGCCGCCGACGATCAGCACGTCGCAATGCGCGAACCGGCTCGCGTATCGATCCGGATCGGCCTCGATCGGCGCCTTGCCCAAACCTGCCATGCGTCGGATGGCCGGCTCATAGACCCGCTTCCATGCAGACCGGCCAGCTCGTCCGAGGCCTTTCGGCCCCATGAACGTCTTGTAGTAGAAGCCCGCCGGCAGAAGCCCGCTCAGGCGGTCGTTGACGCTCGCCGCATCGCGCTCGAGCGACGGCCAGCGGTTCTGGCTCTCGGCGACGAGGCCGTTGTAGAGCTCGACTTCCGTCGCCCGCAAATTCGGCGTCACCCGGCGCCAGTCCCGGCGCACGGTGACCAGCGCGTTCGGCTCCTCTGAGCCTGCCGCCAGAATGCCGCGCGGGCGGTGGTACTTGAACGACCGCGCCACCAGATGCACGCCGTTGGCGAGCAACGCCGACGCCAGCGTATCGCCGGAGCGACCGGTGAAGCTCCGGCCATCGAACGTGAACGACAGCCGTTGCCCGCGGTCGATACGACCGCCCGTCGCCATCCGAAACGGTTCCTCGGTCGCCGCAATCCGCTCCCGTTTCACCGCCCAGCCTCCCCGGATCCTTGCGTGGCGGCATCCGGCTCCGGCCGCGCCTCACCCGGCTTGTACGTAGCGGCGATCCGGTCGCTCACGGTGTGCCGCACGGCATTGAAGAACCGACCGCACCCGTGCACATGATGCCACCGCTCCGCGTGCCACCCCTTGGGATTGGTGCGCAGATAAAGATACTTGGCCCATGCCGCGTCGGTCTCGGCCATCGGGTCGGCAGCGCGCACGACGTGCGCCTCGCCCGCATAGCGGAACTCGACCTCGGGGCGCTCCTCCTCGCAGAAGGGACAGCGGATCAGCAGCATCGGCGGATCTCTTTCATCAGTAGGCCGTCCCGTCCTTGCGGGTGTAACGGAACACCCCGTCGGCGCCGTGCTCGCCGTAGAGATCGACGTCCGGATACGTCACTTTGTCGGGCGACTTGTCGCCGACGACGAGAAAGACGACGTCCTTGTCCGTCTCGTTGATGAAGCGGTGCGCGTCGCCCGTTCCCTTGGGAAATCCCACCCATGTGCCCGGCTGCAACTTCTCGCGCCCTGCATCGGTCTCGAGCGTGATCTCGCCCTCCATCACCAGCACCATCTCGTCCTGCGCCGCATGCGCATGGCGGCACGACGACTGGCCACCGGGCACGATGCGCACCAGATTGACGCCGAAGTTCTTCAAGCCCGCGAACTCCCCCAGCCGCCTTGCGTAGCGGTTCGTGTTGAGAGCGCGGTAAGGCTCCGGATAGGCCGTCGCGTTGCTCTCCGCCACGTCCTCGGCGCGGAACACTTTCGAGCCTCGGGCCATTTGCTTGTCTCCTTTGCCAAACCTCAGTGCGAGACCGCCGCCGCCGCCGCCTCGTCGATCAGCCGTCCCGTCGTGAAGCGATCGAGCGTGAAGGGCGACGCCACCGGGTGCGGCTCGTCACGTGCGATCGTGGCCGCAAACACGTGCCCCGATCCGGGCGTCGCCTTGAAGCCGCCGGTTCCCCAGCCGCAATTCACGAAGAGCCCGGGAACCGGTGTCGTCCCGATGATCGGCGAGCGGTCGGGCGTCACGTCGACGATGCCGCCCCAGCTTCTCAGCATGCGCAGCCGCCGCGTCACGGGAAACAGCTCGGCGATGGCTTCGAGCGTGTGACGCGTGACGTGGAGAGCACCTGTTTGCGAGTAGGACGTATAGGCGTCCGTCCCGGCGCCAATCACCAGCTCGCCCTTGTCCGATTGCGACATGTAAGCGTGGATGGTGTTCGACATGACGACGCACGGCATGACCGGCTTAACCGGCTCCGACACCAGTGCCTGCAACGGGAAGCTCTCGAGCGGCATGCGCACGCCGGCCATCTCCATCAGCACAGACGTGTGACCGGCTGCGACGACGGCGACCCGGCGCGCCTTGATCTGCCCGCGCGTCGTCTCGACCCCCGTCACCCGGCCCGCCGCATTGCGCTCGATGCCCGTCACCTCGCAATTCTGGATGATGTCGACGCCCAACTGGTCGGCGCCGCGCGCGTAGCCCCACGCAACCGCGTCGTGACGCGCCACACCGCCGCGGCGCTGGAGGGCCGCGCCCAGCACGGGATGGCGCAATCGCGGATCGATATTGAGGATCGGACAGAAGGCCTTGGCCTCGGCCGGATCGAGCCATTCGTTGTCGATGCCGGACAGCCTGTTCGCGTGCACGTGGCGCTTGAAGACGCGGATGTCGTGCTGGTTGTGGGCCAGCATCATGACCCCACGGGGCGAGTACATGACGTTATAGTTGAGCTCGTGCGACAGCCCCTCCCAGAGGCCCATGGCGTGCTCATAGAGCGCCCCGGACTCCTCACAGAGGTAGTTCGACCGGATGATCGTGGTGTTGCGCCCCGTGTTGCCGCCGCCGAGCCAGCCCTTCTCCAGCACCGCGACATCCGTGATGCCGTGCTCCTTGGCAAGATAGTAGGCGGTCGCCAGCCCGTGCCCTCCGGCGCCGACGATGACCACGTCGTAGGCTGCCTTCGGCTCGGGATCGCGCCATTGCCTGGGCCATCCCGAATGTCCGCGCAGCGCCTCGCCGGCCAGCCTGGAGAACGAGAAACGCATGCTCCTCACACCGTCAGCTTGTAGTAGGTGGTCGTCTCCATGTCGTCGCCATACCAGCACGTGATCGCCGCCTCTCGGGCTCCGAGATAGCTGATCCGTCCGTCGTCCTGCGTCATCGGCAGGTCGTGCCCCGGCACGACCAGCGTTCCGGGCTTGCGCCGCCAATGTGCCCAGATCATCTCGATCGTCGCGCGGCTCACGGCCGCGTCGTAGGTCATGTCCGTAGTCCCCGAGACGAGCTCCGCCCGGTTCTTCGCCGCATCGCCTGTGAAAACGACGTCCTTCTCGCGGCCCTGGAGGATGAAAACGAGGCAACCCGGCGTATGCCCGGGGGCGATGTGCGCCGTCACACCCGGCAGCACCTCACCACCGTCCTGTGCCGTGACGAGTGTCGGCCATTTCTCGAGGCGCTCGATATAGAGCTCCGGCACCGGCGTCTCGCCCCACGGCTGTTTCAATGCCCAGTCGATCTCCACTTTGCCGAGCACGATCCGCGCGTGGCGGAACAGCGTCCAGTTGACCGAATGGTCCCAATGGGAATGCGTCAGCAGGAGATCGGTCACGTCGGTCGGTTTCAGGCCGTGCTTGGCAAGGCCGTCGATGATCAGGTTGCGCATCGAGAAGGTGCCGCAATCGATGAGCGCTACCCGTCCCTGGCGGCGCAGCAGCACCACGGAGCTCCAGCCCAGACCGCCATGGCAGACGCTCTTTCCCGGAAACCCCTGCACCAGGATATCGATGTCCCAACCTTCGATGTGCATCAGCACCCTCCGCCCACTCGATTTCGGGCCACACCGTAGACGAGACGGAGGCGCCCGAGCCAGAGGCAAATTTCGTGCATCCGTCGCGTGTCTTAACGAAATGGGCTCGCAAGGCCCGGGGACGGGTTCGCTTGCGGCGGACTGCGGTCTGCCATAGGTTGCAAAGGCACGCTGAGCCCGCCACGAGCTTTGGTAAACGGCTTTTTTCATCAGCACGGGCCACGTGAATTGGAGCCCAACGATGCCGGTCTATGTCATTGCAGACGTCAAGGTCACCGACGACTCGTGGCTGCCCGAGTATGCAACCCACGTCCACGACATCATTCACAAGCACGGCGGCAAATACCTGGCCCGCAGCGCCAACGTGAAGACGGTCGAAGGCGCGCCGCTCGACACGACGATCGTCGCCCTCGTGGAGTTTCCCTCCATGCAGGCCGTCGAGGCCTTTGCCAGCGACCCGGCCTATGCGCCCTACGCCGCCGCGCGTCAGGCCGGAAGCGTCAGCCGCTTCCACGTCCTCGACAACACCGACGCCGCCGGCACCATTCCGTATCTGCCGAAGGGCTGAGCTCGCTGGCTCAGGATTGGCACGGCTCGCGCGTCGTGCCTATCCTCGTCGGGCCACCAGCAGGAGCCCGCCGATGACAGCCACCCCGATGCTCACCAATCCCGTCCTCGACGCCATGCGCGCAGACAAGCCCGCCTTCGGTTTGTCGGTACGTGTCGTGCGCGGCCCCGAGATCGCCCGCATCGCACGCGCGAGCGGCCATCAGTTCCTGTTCATCGACGGCCAGCACGGCGTCTTCAACGCCGAGACGGTGTGCAACATCGCCAACGCCGCGCTCGCGGTCGGCGTCGCCCCCCTCGCCCGCGTCAAGAGCCTCGCCGATCCCGACACGCCGATCCTGCTCGACAACGGCGTCTCGGGCATCATCTTCCCCGACATCAACACGCCCGAGGAGGCGCGCCGCGCCGTCGAGATCTGCCGCTTCCCACCCATCGGCCGACGCTCGGTCGGCGGCAATTTCCCGCAGTTCGACGGACGTGCGGTTCCCGCGTCGGAGTCCGTGCCGGCGCTCAACGCCTCGACCGTTGTCGTGGTCATGGTGGAGACGGCACGCGGTCTCGAGAACATCGAGAAGATCGCCGCCGTGCCGGGCGTCGATGTCGTGCATATCGGCACCAACGACCTGATGGCCGACGTCGGCAAGCCCGGCCAGCTCGACGATCCGGCCGTCGGCAACGCGCTCGATCGCGCCATCGCCGCCTGCAAGGCGGCCGGCAACTTCGCCGGCTGCGGCGGTATCCGCGACACCTCCAGGCAGGCCTACTGGATCAAGCGAGGGATCCGCTTTCTCTCCACCCAGACCGACATCGCGCTTCTCCACTCGGGCGCGAAGGCGTGGGTGGACGGGGTGGAGGGGGAGTTGGCGAAGGGGTGAGACCGCGACCGGAATGGTCACATCATACGATGCGCATCGAGGACGAACTCGATCCCGAGCGCCGTCTGCAGGACACCGAATACGGCGCCCAGAAGCTGCAACGGCGTAGGACCTATCGCCCCGAGGATCGCCTTGGCGTGGCGCATCGCCAGCCAGTTGATGGCGAGGACGATCAGGCCGAGCGCGAGGATCACAGCCTTGTTGGCGAGGCTTGGAGCCGAGGCCGCGAAGATGATCGGCAGGGCGACGGCAATCGGCGGGAAGAGACCGGGGAAGGCCACCTGCGCCGCAGAAAGCTCGGCGACGTCGCTCGGGCGCGGCGCGGAGGACGCGGGCATGATCATCGCATGGAGAGAGAGGAGAACCAGAATGATACCTGCGGCGGCAATCAGCGCCGGTAGACCGACACCCCAACGGGCGAGCGTCTGATCACCGAGAAGGACAGCAATAGCGAACGCGATCGCAACGAGGCCAACTGCGCGACCTGCGAGCTCGCGCACGCCCGGCGCCTCATCGCTGCCGCCGAAGCTGGCGAAGACCGACACCGCGCGGATCGGTCCCATCGTCATGAACAAGAGCCCGAAGAGCGTGCCCCAGGGCAACGATCCGTCCTTCATGTGCAAATAGACCTTAGATAAGATTCAGATAGCGATCAGCGCTTGACCGCAAGCACGTCCTCTAGGCTGGGAAACAGAACGCTGCGGCATTTATCGAGTCGCGATTTGCGCTGCTCGTAGTTGGACCGCGCGATTTCAACCCGCGCTTCCTTCTCCAGAACCGAGGCAGAGGATTCGTTACCCTGCCGATTGAGCTGACGCGCACGCTCGAGCGCTTTGTTCGAGTAGTCGAACCAGGCCTTCATGGCCTCCACCTCGTCCGGTCCTTTCTCGCATCCGGCTTCCCAGCCGCGGCGGAATGTGGCGTAGAGCGCATCGACCGGCACGTCGACGCCCGCAAAATGCTTCGCCATCTCCTTCATCGCCTCATACTGCGCGGCAACCGCCGTGAGATTTTTCTCCGCAACGATGAGCTGTTTGCGGTTCCAGACATCCTTGAGCCGGGAGATCTCGACCTCGATCGGCGGTATTACCTTCTTGGTGAGCAGCGTCTCTTTCTGTTTGAGCAGATCCTCGTCGCGCTTTAATTCGGCCTTGACGGTGTCAATCTGGATCTGGGCCAGCATCGACTGGTAGCCATACGAGCGCCCGTAGTCGACGAACATCATGAGGGCGATCTGGCTGTCGGTCACGGGCGCCTTGCCGTCCGAGGCCACAGCTTGTCCGGCGCTACCGAACACGAGTGCGGCAGCCGTCAGTGCGGCCCTGATAGCATTTGTCATTCTGATCGCCCTTGGCGTTGTTGCGGAAAACGAAGGCCAGCGACGCGTGGAGTGCCGCTGACCACCCTCGCGCTGCCCTTGCGCGCGACGCTTCTCATTGACCGAACAGACGAACAACGCTGCCGCCGCCATGAACGTTGATCGTCTGACCGCTGATCCAGTTCGCCGCCGGAGAGCAGAGCCACAGCATCGCATTGGCGATGTCCTCGGGCCGGCCGGGACGACCGATCAGATTGTCGGGGTGGCTCAACCGTTCCTGCATTTCCGGCGTAATGCCAGCGTCGCCGTAACCCGCCGTCACGACTGTCCCGATCAGGATGGAGTTCACCCGCACCTTCTTGTTCAGCATGTGGGCGAGTGAAACCATCATCTGGTTCAGCGCGGCCTTGGCAGTAGCATAAGGCAGGATGTCGTAGGCTGGGACGGCAGAAGAAAATGAACCGGAATTCGTGATCGAGGCGTTCTTCGCCTTCTCCAGATAGGGGAGGCACGCCATGCTCATGCGATAGGCGCTGATCGTGTTGAGCTTGTAGGAGGCGATGAACTCGTTCTCGGGGATCGCAGAAGGCTTCTCCTGCCGGCCGCCCCAGCCGACGTTGTTGACGAGGGTCGAAATTCCACCGAAGGCCTCGACCGTCTTGGACACCACCCCCTCTATCGCGCTCTTGTCGGTGACATCGCAGGCCATACCTCGGCAGTCGTTGCCGGTCATGGCGGCAATCTCAGCGGCCGTGGCCGCGGCCTTCTCGCCATTGAGATCGGCGATCATCACCTTTGCGCCAGCACCGCTCAGCGTCTTGGCGATGGATGCGCCGATGTTCTGAGCGCCGCCAGTGATGATGACGTTATGGCCATCCATGCGGAATTCGGCGAACGCGTCGTACTTGGACATTTTCACTCTCTCCTTGTCTCGGACGATGCGGAAGGCGTCTCAGTCGAGCTCCTGGACGCCACCCCCCGAAATCGTGATGATTTGCCCACTGATCCAATTCGAAGCCGGCGCGCATAGGAACAAGGCTGCGTTCGCCATATCCTCCGGCTCGCCCAACCGCTTCAAAGGCGTATGAGAGAGCATCTTCTTCTCGATGTCGGGCGTCAGCACCGTCGATAGCGCATGCGTTCGGGTTGCACCCGGCGCGATCGCATTCACGCGAATGTTCTTCGGGCCGAGATCGAAAGCGATGTTGCGCGTCAGATGGTTCACGGCCGCCTTCGACGATCCGTAGGACGCCATCCGCTGGTTCTTGTTCTCGCCCGCCATCGACGAGATGTTCACGATTGCGCCGCCGCCCGCCTTTTCCATATGGGGCGCGGCGAGCTGACATAGACGGAAAACAGAAAACAGATTCAGCTCGAACGCGAAGCGCATGTCCGACATCGGCATGTCGAATGGCTTGGGTCCGCCACCGCCGGCATTGTTAATCAGGATCGTCAAAGCACCGAGCTCGGCAACCGTGCGCTCGACGCTGGCCGCGAGATCGTTTTCCTTCGTCACGTCACAGGCGCCTCCGATGGCCCGGCCGCCCGCCGCGACGATCTCCTTTGCCACCGCCTCTGCCGCGTCCTGATCGCGATCTGTCACCGCAACTGCCGCACCGGCACTGGAAAACATCTCCGCTATGGCTTTGCCAATTCCGGCTCCCGCACCGGTAATGAGCGCCACACCGCCATCCAGGCGAAACTTCGCAGGATCGTACATCACGGCGACCTCCTATTGATCGGCAAAGATCCCCTTGCGAGCGCCAAGCTCGAAGTGCCAGCCGAGACGAAGTCCCTCAGACGTACTGAAAACACGGATAGGCGGCGATACGGATCTTCCCCATAATGGGTTTGTTTGCGCCAGTTGCGACGCGATGATACCCGTCGGCCATATTGGCATGGACAAAGTCGAGCGGAGAGCCGGCATGAGCCGTGGCGATGATTGGCTACTCTCAGGCTTCGGCCGGATCTATCCGGCGCATGTCGCGGCCTTCGCCGATCTCTTGGTCGTGCTGCGACAGCACTTCGATGGCGATCTCGACATGATGCTGATCCTCGCCGTCATCGGTGACCGCCGGGTGTGGCAACGAACACCGAGCGAGGATGTCTCGTATGACCGAATGGGTCGATCGTCCGTTCCCGAGTCGCCGTTCGTTTCAATCAACATGCTCTCGATCGCCAACTTCATCGGCATGCCGCGCGAAACGGTCCGGCGAAAGGTCGCGTCCCTGATCGACCGCGGCTGGGTGGAGCGCGAGGATAATGGCGACCTGCGTCCGACGCAGAAGGCCGCCATCGATCTGAAGTCAGCGACCGATGCCACGATGCTTTACATCAGGACGGTCGTCGCGGCGTGTGACGAGGTCCGGAACGAGGGCAGGATGGACGCCTGATCGCGATCCGCGCTTCCATCCCGTCTCGCAGCCGCGAGCAGGCGCCCTCGGTGAGGCCAACGGCACAGAGCTGAGCCATCATCGATGCCGCAGGCAAAGCAACTGGAGATGTATGAGTGTGATCAGTACCAGGGTTGATAAGTTCCGCAGAATCGCCACATCGGCCCTGCCGGTTCAGCACGACAAGGGAGTTCAAAGATGGCCGCGGCTACGGTCGATCCACCAAGCCCGTCCTTCACGGACAAGCTGCGCGCGATCATAGAGTTGCAGCGGTTTCAGACCTTCATCATCGCCGTCATCATCATCAATGCCGCCATCATCGGGCTAGAGACTTCACCCACGGCAATGTCCACAGTTGGGGGGATCTTATTCGCGTTGGACGCCATCGCGCTCACGATCTTCCTGATCGAGATCACAGCCAAGCTCTATGTCTACCGGCTATCGTTCTTCCGCGATCCCTGGAACATTTTCGACTTTACGATCGTCGCCATCGCTCTGATGCCGGCAGGCGAGGGGTTATCGGTGCTTCGGGCGCTCCGAGTGCTTCGGGCCCTTCGACTCATTTCCATGGTCCCACAGATGCGCCTCGTCGTGCAGGCGCTTCTCTCCGCCATCCCGGCCATGGGCTCCGTGATCGCGCTACTCGCCCTGATCTTCTACGTCGCCGCAGTCATGGCTACCAAGCTTTATGGCGCGAGCTTCCCGGATTGGTTCGGCTCGCTAGGCGCGTCGCTCTATACGCTTTTCCAGATCATGACGCTCGAATCCTGGTCGATGGGGATCGTGCGTCCGGTCATGGAATTGCACCCGACCGCCTGGATCTTCTTTGTGCCCTTCATCCTGATCATCACGTTCGCGGTCTTGAACCTGTTCATCGCAATCGTCGTCAATTCGATGACGAATGCGGCTGCGGCCGAGCAATCGCTGCTGACGGAAGCCACTGAGGAAGCAGGCCAGAAGATCGAACCGACAGTGCTCGCCCATCAGGCCGAGCTCGACTTGATTCTGCAGGAGTTGAAGCTTCTGCGCGGCGAGATAAAAGAGCTGAAGTCTGTGCGGATACCGTCGTGACGACGCCACTGGCGGTGGAATAGTTCACTGCGGCGGCGCCTGTTTTTGCCTCATTCAGCAGCACCGCTGCCGGGCGTCAGTGCTGGGGCAACCATAAGCAACGCGACCATGCGACGCCTATGGTTGCTGCGACACGAATGTCGCGCCAGGAGCTGTCGGGGGAGGATGTCGCGTGTCTCCAGCCTCTCCACCCCCGGCCGCCTTCGTCATCCGTACGCCTTCTCCGCCTCCATCGCCTTCTTGACCGCCGGCCGGGCGAGCATACGAGCCTCGTGGGCCTCGAGGGCGGGGTAGGTGCCCTTCGGCGCATCGATCGACGGCCGGAAGCGCCAGTAGAGGCGGAACAGGTGGATGTCGGCGACGGAGTAGCGTCCAACCGCCCACTCGCGCCCGGCGAGGCGGTCCTCGGCCAGCCTGAAGACGCTCGCCAGCACTTCCGGCTCGCTTCGGGCCATATGGATGCGTGACGCCGCAAACGACATCCAGGAAATCGCCTGCGCCTCTGCCTCGAGGTCGCCCTCGGGCCAGAGCCCCGCCTTCGGGTACTTCTTCGCGATGTAATAGAGCGTCGCCGCCACCTCGGTGAGCACCTTGCCGCCATCGGTTATCAGCGTCGGCACCTTGCCCTCCGGATTGACGGTCAGGTAGCCCGGCGCCTTGTTCTCACTCTTCGGCAGGATAATCGGCACCAGCTCGAACGGGGCGCCGGCTTCGATCAGCGCGATGTGGGTCGCGAGCGAGCTCGTCGACGGCGAGAAATAGAGCTTCATCATCGGGTGTCCTCCTGGCATGGGCTGCTCCATGCTTCCATGCGGGCCTATGCGAGAGCAAGTCGCGTGCGCGAGCTGCCGGCAAGCCTTGACGTCTGCAACCCGGATCGAGCCCCTCGCACAGCCCTTACGACATACCAGCCATGACTGGCCTTTCCGCGATCACCTGCTAGCGTGCGGCGCCGCTACCCAACTCGTCCCCGAAGGTCTCCATGACACTCCCCTTTCTCGGCTGGCTCACCGGAGCCCTGTTCTTCTTCTATGCATGGGTGCTGCGCGTGTCGCCCAGCGTGATGGTCGAAGAACTGATGCGCGACTTCTCCGTCGGCGGCGCCGCAATCGGAAATCTCTCCGCGCTCTATTTCTACGGCTACGCCGGCATGCAGATCCCGGTCGGCCTGATGATCGACCGGTTCGGGCCCCGGCGACTGCTTGCGATCTCGGCCGTCGTCTGCGGTGCGAGCTGCCTGCTCGCCGCCTGGAGCCCGACATTCGAAGGTGTGGCACTCGGCCGTTTCCTGATCGGTGCCTCCGCCGCCTTCAGCCTCGTCGGCGCCTTCGCCGTCGCCGGGCAGTGGTTCCCGCCGACGCAATTCGCGCTGCTCGGCGGCCTCGCAATGGCGGCGGGCATGGCCGGTGGCGTCCTGGGACAAGCGCCCGTGCGGCTTCTCGTCGAGGCCAACGGCTGGCGCCCGACCGTTGCCATGACGGCCATCGGAGGATTGGTCATCGCCGTGATGGCGATCGCCTTCGTCCGCGACAAGACGCGCGGCTCCGGCGGCCTCGGATCGGTGCTCGGCGGCCTCGCCACGGTCGCGCGCAATCCGCAGACCTGGCTGATCTCGCTGGCGGGCCTCGGCGCCAATGGAACCCTGCTCGGCTTCGGCGGCCTCTGGGGCGTGCCGTTCATGGGCGCGGCGCATGGGCTCGAGCCGGCCAAAGCGGCGTTTGTCACATCGCTGCTGATCGCGGGCTGGGGTTGCGGAGCGCCGTTCTTCGGCTGGCTCTCGGGCTACATGGGACGGCGTCGGGCGCCGTTCCTGATCGGCTATGCCATCACGATTCCGAGCTTCCTCACACTGGTTTACGGACCGCCCTTGCCGACCGAGGCCGTCGCCGCGCTGACTTTCCTCGCCGGCTTCGGTGGGGCGGCGCAGATCGTGTGCTTCGCGACCGTCCGCGAGGTCAATCCGCCGGCGCTTGCGGGCACGGCGATCGGCATCGTCAACGCGCTCGTCACGGGCACGGGCGCCGTCTACCAGCCGCTCATCGGGTGGCTGCTCGACCGGGCGTGGTCGGGCACGCTGGTCGAAGGCGCCCGCATCTACACCGCGGCTGACTATCGCCTTGCGTTTGCCGTGCTCGTCGGCGGCCTGGTGCTCGGCCTCGTTTGCGCGCTTTTGATGCGCGAGACGCGGTGCAGGCCGCAGGTGGCATAAAAAACGGCGCGATCCTCATCGCGCCGTTGGGCATTCCTGTCGACTTGAGCCGTGACCTACTCCGCCGCCTTCTGCTTCAGCAGGCCGGCGTGCGCGAGCGCGGCGTCGACGGTCTGCTTTGTCAACTCCATCAGAGGCGCGAGCGGCAGGCGGCACTCGGGGCTCTCGATCAGCCCGAGGCGCCAAGCTGCGTACTTCACGGGTGCCGGATTGGTCTCGACGAAGAGCGCGTCGTGGAGCGGCATCAGTATGTCCTGAAGCTCCAACGCGCGCTTCCAGTTGCCGGCCAGGCACGCATTCTGGAACTCCGCGCACAGGCCCGGCGCCACGTTCGACGAAACCGAGATGCAGCCGTTGCCGCCATGCGCGTTGAAGCCCAGCGCCGTCGCATCCTCGCCCGAGAGGTAGGAAAACGGCTTCTTGATCAGCAGGCGATGCTGCGACATGCGCTCGACCTTGGCCGAGGCATCCTTCACGCCGGCCACGTTCTTCAGCTCGGCGATACGCGCGAGCGTGGCCGGCAAAATATCGACCACGGTACGCGGCGGCACGTTGTAGACGATGATCGGAATGTCCACCGCGTCGCTGATCGCCTTGAAGTGGAGGTAGAGGCCTTCCTGCGTCGGCTTGTTGTAGTAGCCGGTCGAATGGAGAACCGCGTCGGCGCCTGCCTTTTTGGCGAACTCGGTGAGCTCGATCGCCTCCTCGGTGGAGTTCGAGCCCGCACCTGCGATGACCGGCACGCGCTTCTTGGCCACATGCACGCACAGCTCGACCACGCGCTTGTGCTCTTCGTGGCTGAGCGTCGGCGTCTCGCCCGTGGTGCCGACGGGAACGAGCCCGTGCGTGCCTTCCTTGATCTGCCACTCGACGAGCCGCTCGAAGGCCGCCTCGTCGACCTTGCCGCTCTTCATCGGCGTGATCAGAGCCGTGTTCGATCCCTTGAACATCATGAGCGCTCCTCCTTGTGGGCGGCTCTCCACCGCCTCGATTTCCCTCGTTCCGCACCATGCTGCCAGTGATGTGGCGCGGAGGCCGGACGGGCCTCGGGACGCGATTCGCAGTCCGCCATGATCCGTAACAACAGTATGCCCTCGCCCGGACTGCCGCAAGGCTCGCTTGCAGGAACCACCGGGGCACTGTTAAACACCCCTTGATGCCGTCGGGCTTTGGCCCGGGAACGCAAGCGCCACGAACGCGAAGGCCGGGACACGGCCCGCAAGGCGCCACATCCTCATGTCACGCGAGAAACTGCCCGCGATTCGCGAGCGCGTGGCCGGAACCGTTCGAGGGGCAAGGAAGCCGATGATTGGAAACGCAGTCCTCGCCGGTGCGCTGCTGGCACTCCTGGTCGCGGCCTCGGCATCGGCGCAATCTCCGGCGGCTATTCCGTCGGTCGGCGCCACGTCCATCGCCCCGCCTGTCCCCAAGCCCAATCCTGAGCGCAGCGCTGACGCCGCCGCCGCCGCCCCCCGCACGCTGGCCCCACCGGCAGCCGAGACCGCCTACCGGGCCAAGGTGAAGGCGCTCATCGCACCGCTTCTCGCGTCCCGACCGTCGGCCACCGAGATCGCCGAGTTGAAGGCCGCGCTCAAGGCACGCTCGATCGAGGCCGCTGCCGCGCTCGCCGATCCCGCGACACGCAAGCTCGCTTTGTGGCAGGCCTACAAGGCGGGGGTCGGCAACGCGGATGACATGGTCCGGTTCGTCGCCGCCAATCCAGCATGGCCCGATTCTCAAACCATTCTGCGTCGCTCCGAGGAGCACCTTCTGACGCGCGGCGGCAATTCGGGCGAGATCCGCGCCTTCTTCAAAGGCCGCGAGCCCGTCAGTGGCGCCGGTTGGGCCGCGCTCGCATCGGCCCACCTTGCCGAGAACGACGAAGCCGTTGCCCGCCGTCATGCCTCCCGTGCCTGGACCGACGAGGAGATGGCGTCCTCGCTCGAAGCCGGTTTTCTCGAGCGTTTCGGCAAGCTGCTGACCCCGGACGACCACCGGCAACGGCTCGACCGCCTCCTCGTATCCCGGCTGCGGTTCGCGGCGGAGCGACGGTCCCGCGCGGCAATTGCGCGCCGGGTGATCCCCCATCTGCCGGAGGCCGAGCGCAAGGTCGCCGAGGCGCGGCTTGCCGTATTCCTGCGCAGCAAGTCGGCCGCCAAACTGCTCGCAGCTCTCCCCGACGATCCCACGCCGCCGACAGATTGGGGGCTGGCGTTCGCTCGCGCGGCCCATCATCTCGACCACGACCGGCTCGATGCCGCAGCCAGGATCCTCGTCGCGATTCCGGACGATGCCGCTAAGCTCGGCAGTCCCGACGACTGGTGGCTGGCCCGCCGCGAGGCCGCTTACGACGCACTGACCGCCGGCAAGACGGCGCTCGCGTATGATCTGGTCAAGACGTCGGGCCCGCTCTCGGCCAACCCGCTGAAAGAGCAGTCGCATATGGCGGGGTGGATCGCGCTCCGCCTGCTCAAGAAGCCGAAGCAGGCTCTTGAGCATTTCGAAGTCGCACTCAAGGCCGCGGATGGTCCATTGAGCCGCGCCCGGGCCGCCTATTGGTCGGGTCGTACCCTCGACGCGCTCGGCCGCAAGAGCGAGGCCAAGGAGCGCTACGCGCGGGCCATGCGCGACCCCGACACGTTCCACAGCCTCCTCTCGCGGCAACGGCTCGCCGGCAGCGAGCGCACAGAGTTGACGATCACTCCACCCGTCGTCCCGACGGCCGAGGAGGCCGCGCGTTTCGTGGCTCACGACGCGGTCCGTGCTGCCCTCCTGGCCAACAGAGCGGGCCTCGACCGAAACATCTTCATCGGGCTTGTCGCGGGCCTGCGCAATTTCCTGAAGTCCGAGGGTGAGATGGCCCTGCTCGCCGAGTTTGCGGCCTCGCTCGGCGATCCCCAGACCTCGCTTCGGGTCGGCAAGACGGCGATCGCGCGCGGCATGAACCTCCTCCTCTATGCCTATCCGATCGACCCGTTCCCCGAGTACGAGCCATTGCGCCCGCCACCAGAGACGGCGATGCTGCTCGCCATCACGCGCCAGGAGACCGAGTTCAATACGTCCATCGTCTCCTGGGCTGGTGCGCGTGGTCTGATGCAGGTGATGCCGATCACCGCCAAGCACGTGTGCCAGCAGCACAAGCTGAAGTGCGATATCCCTCGCCTGATGAGCGACCACGCCTACAACGCGCGTATCGGGTCCGCCTATATCGGCGACCGCATGGCCGAGCTGGGTGGATGGTACGCCGTATCGCTCGCCGCCTACAACGCCGGCCCCGGCCGCGCCCGCCAATGGATCCGCCAGAACGGCGACCCGCGCACGCCCGGCCTCGACACCATCGACTGGATCGAACGCATCCCCATCGAGGAAACGCGCCACTATGTCGAGAAGGTGCTCTCCAACATCCAGGTGTACCGCGCTCGTCTCGGCGAGCCGAAGGCGCTCAGGCTGGTCGAGGATCTGACGAGGCCGACAGGCGCGGAAGCAGGCCGGCGCCAGCGGACGGCCGCGGATTAGCGAAATAACCCCGGCATGGCGAGGCGGGAACCTGCTTCTCGGCCGAACCACTCCCACCCCCTCGAGGCGGCTTGTGCGCATGTGCCGGGTCGTGGTTCATCTGCGTGGTATCGCGCGCCGGGCCCGCTCCGCTCGGCAATCAAGGACAGGATACCCCGATGGACGGCAAGAGAACGATCGTCGCGAGCTACGGTCGCTACTACGAGGATTTCGAGATCGGCGACGTCTATGAGCATCGCCCCGGCCGGACGATCACCGAGGCCGACAACATCCAGTTCAGCCTCATCACCATGAACCGCCACCCGCTGCACTCGAACCGCGACTACGCCGCCAAGACCGAGTTCGGCCAGCCCATCGTCAACAGCGCGCTGACGCTCGCCATGGTCACCGGCATGACCGTCGACGACGTGAGCTTCAAGGCGACGGCCAATCTCGGCTGGAAGGAGATCAAGCTGACGGCACCGGTCTTCAACGGCGACACGATCTATGCCCGCAGCAAGGTCCTCGCCAAGCGCGAGTCGAAATCGCGCCCGAACGAGGGCATCGTCACCACCTACACCGAGGGCTACAAGTCGGACGGCACGATCTTCCTCTCCTTCGAGCGGATCAGCCTCGTGCCGAAGCGGGGGCATGGGGCGGGGGATTGAGTGTGTGCGAGCCGGTCTCGGGCGTTGCCCGGAGCCGAAGTCTTGTCGGGAGCGTCATCCGTGTTGCAACATTTCAGAATACAGTGACAGACTACTATCCCAACCGGAACAAGTCCGACTAGCAAACGCCAGTCTGTGCGTGAGCATATTTACTGACACGCTACCGGGAACATTCAGCAAAATTCGAGCAGGTCGCAAATGAAGGGACGCTTGGACAAGGCCGACGATCACGACACGGCTGCCGCCGAGATGATCGAGAGACCGCAAGTATTGGCCGGGGTGTGCGCCACATATCATCGTGCTGAAGATTTTTTTTTACGGCAGCAATTGACGCATAAAACGCTCAACGCGAAACGCGCCACACTCGGCGCAGCTAGAAACGACAAAAATCATAGCCTGCAAACGACTAGAGCCATTATTCGAATTGCAGCCGCCATGCTCCTATCAGTCCATTTTCCTGGTGGTGCCGCGTTCGCGCAATCAACGCATCCCGACCCGGAAGTCGAAGGGCAGATGTGTCGTTACAAGGGAGGGAGATTTGTGCCTTATCGGGGCTGTGTTATGCCACAGGACGAGCCTCAAGGCAATCAGCCACCAGCGACAGGGCCTCAGGGGGCAATTGTCTTAGATAAGCGAAGTGGAGCTTACGGCACTGCCCTAGGGCAGGATAACTACATAATAGCCAAGCAATTGGCTTTGATAAATTGCGTGACTCGAGTTCCAGGAGGCGTATTCGTAAAGCGCGAAAGCATATGCGAGACATCATTTTTTTTTACCGGATGCGCGGCGCTTGCCATGTCAGACGACACGTTTTCTTTTCAGAAGGGCTCAACTCGAGAAATGGCGGCGTCTCGGGCTCTTGAGGAATGTCGACGAGCTTCAACGGTTCCGTGCAAAAGCGAAATTGCCTTGTGTAGCAGTGATCGATAATGACCAAGAAATGGTGGTACGTATTGGCGATCGCTTGCCACGATCTTGGTGCCTATTTGGGACGGAGCGGCCCGGACACAGCTATTTGATTGGTGATTGAGTTGGCCAACAAGCTAGCCGCAAGTCGTGCTCACCTTCGAATTAGATCTGCATCCCAGCATTTCTAGTAGAGATTGCAAATCATTGATCTGCGCACGCAGAAGACGTATTTCTTTTCAATTATCGGTTTCGCGCTTGAGGCGTTTCGGCCCCATCGTCCCAGGGCGCCGCCGAGCACCGACATGCGACGCAAACGAATTGGCCGCTCGCCGCCTTCCACCTTGCCACGGGGCCTACGCCGTGGCGTGATCTCGCCACAGAGATCGAGAAGTCGGGAGCCCCCCATGACCGCATACGTGATCGCCGAGGTCGATGTGACCGATCCGGAGGCCTACAAGCTCTATGCCGACAAGGCCCCAGGCGTGACCCAGCCGGCCGGCGGCAAGTATCTGGCGCGCGCCGGCCACGTCGAGGCGCTCGAGGGTGAGCCACCGAAGTCGCGCGTGGTCGTGATCGAGTTCGAGGATGTCGAGAAGGCCCGTGCGTTCTATTACGGCAAGGCCTATCAGGAGATCATTCCGTTGCGCCAGGCTGCGAGCAAAGGCCGCCTGTTCCTGGTCGACGGCGCGAAGTAGGGTGCAATAGCCGAAGGCGTATTGCACAGCCGCTTTCTCGTGTCGCTCGGTCCCCCGGTGCAATACGGCGCAAGCGCAGAGCGCCTATTGCACCCTACAGCCTTGGATCCCCTGATATGACCACCGCCGCCGATGCCCACGCCGAGCAGGAGCGCCTGATCCTCGACGCCGTCGACAAGTTTCTCGCCCGCGACGTCGCGCCCTACGCCCAGAAGCTCGAGCACGACGACACGTGGCCCGCCGAGATCGTCGAGCGGATGAAGGAGCTGGGCCTCTTCGGCTGCATCATCCCCGAGGAGTATGGCGGCCTCGGTCTCGCGCCCTCGACCTATGCCAAGGTGATCGAGCGCATCGCCAGCGTGTGGATGTCGGTCTCGGGCATCATCAACTCGCACCTGATCATGGCCCGCATCGTCGACAAGATGGGGACGCCCGAGCAGAAGCGGCATTTCCTGCCGAAGTTCGCCTCGGGGGAAGTGCGCGGCGGCCTCGCATTGACCGAGCCCGACACGGGCACGGACCTCCAGGCGATCCGCACGCACGCGAAAAAGGACGGCAACAGCGCCTACGTCATCAACGGCACCAAGACCTGGATCTCGAACGGCATCCACGGGCATTGCTTCGCGCTGCTGGTGAAGACCGATCCCGAGGCCAACCCGAGGAAGGCCGGCATCTCGATGTTCCTTGCCGAGAAGGGACCGGGCTTCCGTGCTTCGAAGAAACTCGAAAAGCTCGGCTACAAGGGCATCGACTCGGCTGAGTTGGTCTTCGAGGACTTCAAGATCTCCGCCGACAACCTGATCGGCGGTATCGAGGGGCGCGGCATGGAGTGCGCCATCTCGGGCCTCGAACTCGGGCGTCTGAATGTGGCGGCACGTGGCGTCGGCGTCGCTCAGGCCGCCCTTGACGAGGCGGTGAAGTACTCCCAGCAGCGCAAAACGATGGGTAAGTTCATCCACGAGCATCAGGCGATCGCCTTGAAGCTCGCCGACATGGTGACCCGCGTGACCGCCGCGCGCCTGCTCGTCGAAAACGCAGCGAAGGCCATCGACAGGGGTGAGCGCGCCGACTTCGAGGCCGGCATGGCGAAGCTGTTCGCGACCGAGGCCGCGCTCGAGAACGCGACCGAAGCCATGCGCATCCACGGCGGCTACGGCTACTCCAAGGAGTTTATCGTCGAGCGGCTCTATCGCGACGCCCCACTCCTGTGCATCGGGGAAGGTACCAACGAGATCCAGAGGCTGGTCATCTCGCGGCGGCTGATCGAGAAGAACCGGATCTGACGTCGAGCTCGAGCCCGCGCTGGGGAAATGCGGGCTCGACACTGCTCCAAGAGCTCGAACTGGCAGGGGACAACCCATGGATGGCGCACCCAGCATAGGGGCTCGTGGGGGCGGCATGACGTTGTCCGCATCGCACCTGATGATCGTCGTAGGCGTCGTGGTCGCCCAGGCACTGATACTCGCCGCGATGGGGTCGCCCGCGATCTGCAAGTGCGGGCACATCGCGCTCTGGTACGCAAACCCCGCTGGTCCCGAGACGTCCCAACAGATTACCGACTGGTACACGCCATCGCACGTCATCCACGGCGTGCTGTTCTACTGGCTCCTCTGGCTCGTCGCGCCCCGACTGCCGGTGGGTCTCAGGCTGGCGGCCGCAGTCGGCATCGAGGTCGGCTGGGAGATCCTGGAGAACACGCCGCTGATCATCGAGCGCTATCGTCAGTCGGCGCTCGCCCAGGGCTATTTCGGCGACAGCATTCTGAACTCCGTCTCCGACACGATCGCCGCGGTGCTGGGATTTCTCCTCGCCTGGAGGCTGCCGGTGATCGTCACGGTCGGCTTGGTGATCGCGGCGGAAGCCTTCACCGGCTACATGATCCGTGACAACCTTCTGCTCAACATCGTCCAACTGCTCGCGCCCAACGAGACCCTGTCGCGATGGCAGATGGGCAAGTGATCACCCGCGACAGTGAACGAGCCCCTGCGTGAGATCAGCACGGGTCATTGAAATTGTGAGGCAAATGACGTATATCCATTTTGGACATACGGAGGTGCAGGATGCCGACCACGACCGTGATCTTCAAGTCGAACCAGACGCAGGCCGTGCGCTTGCCCAAGGACGTTGCATTTCCCGAGGGCGTTCACGAGGTCGAGATCGTGAAGGTGGGCAACAGTCGGGTAATCAACCCCGTCGGGGCACGTTGGGACTCGTTTTTCGCGAGACCCTCCCGCCCCTCCGACGATTTCATGAGCGAGCGCAATCAAGGATCGTTCGAGACCCGTGAGCCGCTCTGATGCTGCGCTACATGCTGGATACCAATACCTGCATCTATGCAATGCGGGCCGAAGCGACATCGCGGCTGGCTGGCCGCTTCAACCGGCATGCCGACCAGCTCTGCATTTCGAGCATCGTCCTTGCCGAGCTGCATTTCGGGGCAGAGAATTCGCAACGCGTCGCCGATAACCTGATGCAGATCGAGGAATTCGTAGCACGCCTGCAAGTCGTCCTCGAGTTTGATGCGGCGGCGGCCGCCGAGTTCGGCCGCGTGCGGACCGCTCTTCGCAATCAGCCGATCGGGCCGATGGACACACTCATTGCCGCTCACGCACGAAGTCGCGACTTGATCATCGTGACAGCCAACACGGTTGAATTCTCGCGCGTGCCGGGGCTGATGGTGGAAGACTGGACTTAAGCTTCTCCCGTTACGCGTCGGTCGCACGCTCGGCTGTCGGCTCGACAAGGCTACGAAGTGGACAAACTCGATGCTCCCCCTCACAGGCGTCACCATTCTTGCTGTCGAGCAGTACGGCGCCGGTCCCTTCGGCTCGATGTTGTGTGCCGATCTCGGCGCCGACGTCATCAAGATCGAGCCGCCGGGCGGCGAGGGCGAGCTCGGGCGGCGCGTGGGGCCCTATTTCTTCTCGGAGAAGAACAGCCACTTCTATCAGGCCTTCAACCGCAACAAGCGCTCGATAACCCTCGATCTCAAAACGCCGGAAGGCGCCGCCATCTTTCGCCGCCTCGCAGCCGGCGCTGACGCGGTGCTGGATAACCTGCGTGGCGATCAGCCCGAGAAGCTTGGCCTCACCTATGCGCACCTGAAGGACGTCAATCCCCGCCTCGTCTGCGCCCACCTGTCAGCCTACGGGCGCGACGGCCCGCGCAAAAGCTGGCCCGGCTTCGACTACCTGATGCAGGCGGAGGCGGGCTACCTGTCGGTGACCGGCGAGCCGGAGGGGCCTCCGGCGCGCATGGGGCTGTCGATCGTCGACTTCATGACCGGCCTGATGACGGTCTTCGCGATGACGTCGTCGATCATCGGCGCGCGTGCCTCGGGGCGTGGGCAAGACGTCGACGTCTCGCTGTTCGACACCGCGCTGCACAACCTCTCCTATCTCGCGGTCTGGTATCTCAACGCCGGGCACGCGCAGGGTCGCGAGGCACGCTCCGGACATCCCTCCCTCGTGCCGAGCCAGCTCTACCGAACCGAGGACGGCTGGATCTTCATCATGATCAACAAGGAGAACTTCTGGGCGCCACTGTGCGAGCATATCGGGCGGCCTGAATGGATCGCCGATCCGCGCTTTGCGACATTCAAGGCACGGCTCGAGAACCGTGCCGAATTGAACAACCTGCTCGACGAGGCACTCTCGGCCCGCACGACGCTCGCATGGATGGAGCGTTTCGGTGGACGGGTTCCCGCGGCGCCCGTGCTCGATATCGCACAGGCGCTCGACAATCCGTTCGTCGCCGAGCGCGGCGGTGTCCGCGACTTCTCCGGCTCGAGCCACGGCGGGGACGTTCGCATGGTCGCAAGCCCGATCAGGCTGCCGGGCGAGGACATGCCGACGCGTGCCGCGCCAGCCCTCGGCGGCGACACGGACGACGTGCTCGGCCGACTGGGGGTCGGCGCCGACGAGATCGCACGTCTGCGCGCGCGCGGCGTCATTTGAGAGCGGTCGTCCTGACGAAGACGGATCAGACGTAGGCCAGGACGAGATAGGCCCCGAGCATCACGGTCGTCCAGAAGGCCATGCGCCCGGTGGGCCAAGGCTTGCCGAGCTGGCCATCGGGTCCGTTCAGGCTGTGCAGCAACTCGGCTGCCCCGGACGTCGTGGCCTCCACCACATTCCATACCCCGTCGTTGATCCGGCCCGCCGCCCGCACCACCCCGGCCATGAGTGCCAACCCAGGCTTTCGTACGAGCCAATCCGTATCGAGGATCGTCGCGCTCTTCTCGGCAGGGACATGGCCCGAGCGCACCAGCACCACGAAAGCCAGCACCGCCAACACCACCAGCTGCAACTGCGTGATCACGTGGCCAAGTGTGTAGGGCACGTAGGTTGTCTGGTAGGGCAGCAGCGCATAGAGGGCACTTGGCCATACGCCCAGGACCACGCAAACCGCTGCCGTCCCGGCCATCGCGAGCAGCATGAGCGGTGGCGCTTCTGCCGGCCGTAGGCCACTGTCGTGGCCGAAGAAGGCGCGATAGGGCACCTTGATACCGGAGTGCAGCACGGCGCCCGCACTGGCCAGCACGAGCATCAGCCAAGCCCACTGATACTGCCCGTCCATGGCGGATTGGAGTATTAACGACTTGGACACGAATCCGGAGAACAGCGGAACGGCCGAGATCGAGGCTGCTCCAACCATGCAAAACGCGGCCGTCAGCGGCATGCTCTTGTAGAGGCCGCCGAGATCGGCCGCGGACGCCGTGCCGGTCCGTAGCAAGACGGCTCCGATGCTCATGAACAGCAAGGCCGTGTAGGCGATGCTGCAGAACGCGTGCGCGGCTGTGCCGTTGAGCGCCATCTCCGTGCCGATGCCGACGCCCACCACCATGAAGCCGAGCTGGCTATTGAGCGAATAGGCCAGCACGCGCCGCAGATCGTTCTCGATGAGCGCGAAGAAGATCAAGAACACGCCCATGATCGCCCCGATGGGCACGAGAATTTCAGTACCGGCAAAGCCACGGGCCAGCGCATAGACCGCGAGCTTGGTCGTGAAGGCGGACAGCAGGACGGTGCCCGAGATCGTCGCCTCCGGATAGGCATCCTGCACCCAGTTGTGCACCAGCGGGAACGCGCACTTGATGCCGAAAGCGATAAAGATCAGCCACGTTGCGATAGGCCACGCAAAGGCGTCGCCGGTGCCGAGCCCCGTGAAGGCCGTCGAGCGCGTGGCGTGATAGTGCATGAGCACACCGGCCAGCAGGATGACACCCGATCCAACCTGGACGATGAGGTACCGGAGTCCGGCGTTGTAGGCCCGCTCGGTGCCACGAGACCAGACGAGCAGCACCGACGCGATCGCGGTGCCCTCCCAGAACACGAACAGCGAAACGAGATCGCCGGCAAACACCGCTCCTACGGCGCTGCCCGCATAGATCAGACCGGCGACCTGTTGGACGACGTCGTCCTCGTAGAGCGCGTAGAGAAGGCCGAGGAAGGACGCGATCAGGAAGATGGTACCGAAGACCACCGAGAGCTTATCGACGCGCAGCGTCACGAGCTCGAGGCCATAGAGCGTCACGCGGCCGAGCTCGCCGTGGTCCAGGCTCCAGAGGTGAGCCAGTGCCACCACCGGCAATGCAAGGACGAGCGACCGCCGCCACTGCCGCGGCAACACGGCCGCCACCAGCGCCCCCAGAATGAGGATCAGTCCGGGTGAGAGGTCAGCGATCATAATAGTCCTCGGGGCGCATCAAGAGGTCGCGAAGCGTCCTCGCGATCAGAACCAGTGCGACACTGCCGACGAACCCGTAGATCGCATAGAAGCCGAACAGATGCTCGATCGCGAACGACGAGTACTTGTGCGCCAGGATGTCCGCCACGAAGAGCAGCGCCGACAATCCGTAGAGCACATGGACAAGCCGATCGACGTTGCTGGGCTCATCGAGCCACCGCCGCGGCTCGCCTGGCTCGGCACGGGCAAGGTCGGGCGGAACGGCGCGATCGCTGGGCGGTCCGGATTTTGCATTCGGCGCCATTGGGTCAGCCTCCGCTCGTCTTCGCGACGGTAATGGTAGAGAGCATCTCGGCGATGGAGCCGGCCGTAAAGAACAGCACCACGCAGAGCGCCGCGGTGATGCAGAGAGCCAGAACGCAAGGCAGCGGTGCCTCTTGAATGCCGTCTGCCGTGGCGCCAGGCACGTGCGCGGCACCGACCGAGTGAGCGTGCGCGTGGTCGTCGGGCAAAGGTGCGCAAAAGAAGGCTCGTCCTACGATCGACAAGAGATAGGCTACGTTCAGCAGCGAGCTCACCATCAGCACGACAACGACGTAGGCCTTGCCGGCATCGAGAGCGCCCATGGCGAGTTGCCATTTGCTCCACGCTCCGCCAAGCGGCGGCAGACCGATGATGCTGAGAGCGCCGATCGCGAAAGCCGCCATGGTCCAGGGCATTTTCCGACCAATGCCATCGAGCTGACTGACCTCGGTCTTGTGGTGCGCCACATAGATCGCCCCGGCGCAAAAGAAGAGCGTGATCTTGCCGGCCGCGTGCATGACGATGTGCAAGGCCCCGCCGATGATGCCGGCCGAGGTGGCGAGCGCCGCCCCCAGGACCACGTAGGCCAGCTGTCCGATCGTCGAGTAGGCGAGGCGCGCCTTCAGGTTGTCCTTGGTCAGCGCGATGAGCGAGGCCGCGATGAGGCAGAACGAGGCAACGGCAACCAGCCAGTCGTTAGCACCGGCAGCCGTCAGCTTCTCAATGCCAAACACGTACACCACGACCTTCAGCACCGTGAAGACGCCAGCCTTGACGACGGCGACGGCATGCAACAGCGCGGAGACAGGTGTCGGCGCGACCATCGCGGCCGGCAGCCAATAATGTAAAGGCATCACCGCCGCCTTGCCGATCCCGAAAACGAAGACGGCGAGCAGGATCGTCATCGTCGTCGGGTCGAGCTCGGCCGGCAGGATGCCGCCGGCCCTGAAGTCGAGGGTCCCGGCGATGCCACCCGTGACGATGATGGCCGGCAAGAGCAGCAGCATCGACGAGCCGATCAGCAGCATCATGTAGATGCGGCCGCCCTGGATGGCTGCTGCGTCGCGGTTGTGCGTGACCAGCGGATAGGTCGAGATGGTCAGCATCTCGTAGAAGACGAACAGCGTGAACAGGTTCTTCGAGAAGGCGAGCCCGATTGCCGAGCCGAGGGCGATCGCGAAGCAGACGTAGAACGTGGTCTGGCGCGGCTCGTCGTGGGCACGCATGTAGCCAATCGAATAGATCGAGTTGACGATCCACAACGTCGAGGCGACCAGCGCGAACAGAAGGCCGAGCGGCTCCACCCTGAGCGCCAGCTCGAGGCCGGACGCGACCTGAATGAGCGTCAGCTCCGGACGTGCACCAGCCACCACCTCCGCGACGAGCGACCATACGAGCAGTGCCAGCACCGCCGCGGTCACAAGCGTCGCCGCCTCGCGTTGATTGGGGCGATTTCCGAGAAGCCCGATGGCAATCATGCCGACGAACGGCAAGACGAGCGCCAGGAGCATGCGTGTCTCGAGAGCCAGGAGGGTGCTCATTTGAGTCCTCCCACCAATCCTGCGGCGACTTTTCCGGCAATGCCGGCAGAGGCCTCCGTCTCGATACCGAAATAGAGCGTTGCGAAAGCCAGCAGCAGCAGCGGCACGAGCATCGTGAGCGGCGGGTCCTGAGCCTTGGCCGCCAGGGCCGACGGCTCGCGGAACCAGGCGACCTCGACGACGCGCCCAACGTAGACGACGGCGATGAGGGAGCTCGCGACGATCAGGAAGACGAGCGGCCACATGCCCTGATCGAGCGCACCTCGGGCCAGGTACCACTTCGACACGAAGCCCGCCGTTCCGGGCACACCGACGAGCGCCATTCCGCCGACGACGAACGCCGCCATGGTCAACGGCATGCTGCGACCGATGCCTGCCAAATCCGCCAGCTTCACGCTGCCGATCCGATAGGCGATAGCGCCCAGCGCCAGGAAGAGCGCGGTCTTCATGATCGCGTGATTGAACAGATGGACGATACCGCCGGTCAGGCCCGAGACGTTGGCCAAGCTGATGCCAAGCGTGATGTAGCCCACCTGAGCCACCGAGGAGAGGGCGAGCATACGCTTGGTGTCCTCCTCGAAAACCGCCATCAGTGATGCGACGAACATGGCGGCGACGGATAGCACCAGCAGCACCTCTCCAACCGGTAGCGTCGCAAAGCTGATGGCAACGCCGAAGACCGAGAAGAACAGCCGCATCAGGACGTAGATGGCGACCTTCGTCGCAGTGCCGGCCAGGAAGGCCGTGGCAACGGAGGGCGCGTGCGCGTAGGCACCGGGCAACCAGACGTGCAGTGGGAAGAGCGCCAGCTTGAGGCTGATGCCGACCGTGACGAAGGCGAGGGCTGCGAGGACGGCCCGCGGATATTCGGCGGCCGCCGGACCCAGCCGGGTCGCGATGTCGGCAAGGTTCAGGCTGCCGGTGACGATGAATAGGAGGCCGATGCCGATCACGTAGAGCGTTGCGCCGATGGTGCCGACGATCAGGTACTGAAAAGCAGCCAGCAGCGCGCGCCGGTTCTTGCCAAGCGCAATGAGGACATAGGTCGCCAGCGACGATACCTCGAGGAACACGAAGATATTGAAGGCGTCGCCGGAGATGGTGATGCCGAGCAGGCCAGTCAGGCACAGCAGGTACATCGCGTAGAACCACGACTGCTTGTCGCCATCGATCTCGTGGGCAACGCTCGTGCGGGCGTAGGGCATGATGACGGCGCCGACGACCGACACGAGGACGAGAACGAAGGCATTCAAGAGGTCGATGCGGTACTCGATGCCCCACGGCGGCGCCCATCCGCCGAGATGATAGGAGATGACCCCGCCGTCGAGCACCTGCAGCAGCAGCGCGATCGCGATCAGGGGCATCAGCCAGCTGACGACGAGCGCGATCAGCCAGCCGAGAACGCCGCCGCGCACCAAGGCTGCGAGCAATGCACCGATCAGCGGCACCACGATCTGAAGCGCGGGCAGATTGGCTACGATGCCTTTCACTCCTCGCCCTCCGTCTCGAAGATCTCATCCTCCTCGATGGTGCCGTAAGCCTCGTGAATGCGCACGACCAGCGCAAGACCCAAAGCCACCGTCGCGATACCCACCACGATGGCGGTGAGGATCAGGACGTGGGGCAACGGATTCGAGTAGACCTTCAGAGCGGGGTCGAGGATCGGCGCCGTGCCGCCGACGATTTTTCCGGGCGACAGATAGAGCAGATAGACCGAGGTCTGGAACAGCGACAAACCGATCAGCTTCTTGATCATGTTGCCGCGGGCGATCACGATATAGAGGCCCGCGACCATCAGGAAGATGGTGACGATGTAGTTGTAGTGCGTGGCCAGCGTCTGCAGCGTTTGCATCACCGCCCCCGCTCGACGAACGCGTAGAAGATGGCCAGCATCGACGAGGCAACCGTGATCAGCACGCCGAGCTCGACGGCGATGATACCGTACTCCTGCCCATGGCGGGAATCGGGCCCTAGCGGCGAATAGTCGAGGAAATTAGCGCCGAGCAGCATGGACACGACGCCGGTGCCGGTAAAGATCAGGACGCCGGTCGGCACCAGCAGCTCGACGAGGCGCTGCGGCACGATCTGCTTCGCCTGGCGAATTCCGAAGATGAGCGCGTAGAGGATCATCATGCCGGCGGCGATCACGCCAGCCTGGAAGCCGCCGCCGGGGCCAAGCTCGCCGTGGAACTGCACGTAAAGGGCAAACAGCAGCATGAAGGGAAGCACGAGCTTCACCACCACCCGCAAGACGACGTCGAGCTTCACGACCGCTCCCCCTTGGCTTTCTTTTGGTCGGCTTTGCCGGGTTGCGCGCGCCGTCGCCCTCTGAGCAGCAGCATGACCCCCATGGCTGCCGTGAACACGACCGTCGCCTCGCCGAGCGTATCGTAGCCTCGGTAGGAGGCGAGCACGGAGGTGACGACGTTCGGCACCATGGTCTCGTTGATGCTCTCGGCGAGATACCGGGGCGCCACATGCGTGTGCATCGGCGTATCGGCCACGCCGAACGGCGGCAGCCCGATGGTGCCCCAGACAAGGGCGGCCCCGACGCCGAAAGAGACGATCAGGGGCAGAAGCGGGGTGTGATGTGGTCGCTGCTCGAGGCTCCCGGTCAGATGCAGCGCCCCGAGAAGGAACACCGTCGACACCCCGGCGCCGACCGACGCCTCGGTCATCGCCACGTCAACGGCGTCCAGCACCATCATGATGCTCGCCATCAGGAAGCTGTAGATGCTGGCCAGGATGACGACGCCGAACATATTGCGCTGGCGCGCAATCGCTACGGTGACGATGGCAAGCAACGTCAGCAGCACCGTATTGATGAATGTTTCCAAGCGTGCGTTCCCTCACTCGGTCGCGCGCGCAGGCGCCGCGTCGTCGCTCTTCTTCTCGAGGCGCTTGCGTCGATCCTCCTCGAGGCGCGGCATGATGCCGGCATGCAGCGCGGCCTGCGCAAGTGCGTGGGTGATGACCGGCCCGGTGAAAAAGAACAATCCCAGGATGAACACCAGCTTCAGCGTGATCAGCGTCGGCCCTGCCTGAAGTGCGAAGCCCACGAACAGCAGACCCGCCCCCACCGTGTCCGTGACGCTCGCGGCATGCATCCGCGTGAATACGTCCGGCATGCGCACCAAGCCCAGCATGCCGACGCAGATGAAAAACGATCCGGCGACGATCAATACCCAGCTCAGGATATCGAGGAGCAGGTCCATCAGGTCTCATCCTCCACGTCGTAGGCGAGATCGCCGTGGCGGAAGAACTTCAAGACAGCCAGCGTCCCGATGAGGTTGAGCACGCCATATGTGATGGCGATGTCGAGCCACTCAGGGCGGCCGGTCAGGAAGCCGACAGTCGCCAGCAGCAGGATCGCCAGCGTCCCGACGGAGTTGCCGGCCAGCACCCGGTCGAACACGGTTGGCCCCTTGAGAGCGCGAACGATCGCGAGACTGAGAGCGACGAGAATGGCGATTGCCGCAACCGCGTACATCATCTAGCCCCTTCGAATTGCGTGACGCGCGCATCCATGCCACCGCCCTCGAGGTCGACGGCGCCCTCCTTCACCAGCGCGTGGACGATAAAGTCGTTACCGTCGATGGCTGTGGTGATGGTGCCCGGCGTCAACGTGATGGAGTTCGCGTAAGTGACGAGGCCGGCGGCTGTGCGCTGGCTCGCCTTGACCCGGGTCATCGTGGGAGAGATGGGCAGGCGCGGATCGACGATGATCTTGGTCACCGCCCAGCTCGACTTGCAGATCTCCCAGAACAGCCACGGATAGAATGTCAGCGTACCGAGGATGAGCTGGTGGGGATGGCCCTCCACGTCGTCCGTTCCCATCCGCCGGGCCATGGCCACACAGGCCGCCGCGCTCAACACGCCAGCGCCGATGAGGAAGAGCTTCGATTGCCCCGACAAAGCCAGCCAAAAAAGGAGCAAGGAGAGATACAGGCTGATCAGGCGCATGCGCGGCCTCTTCTCCGGCACCGAACGACCTGGGGATGCAAGCGTATCGCCTGCGGTGCCCTATCGACGCGCCGCGCGCGGCAAGCAGCGCTTTCCCCGACCGAACGGCCGAGACACAAAGACAACAGTGGCCGCCACCGCTCCGGGTGGTCTGCCCCGTCTCGTGTCATTCTCTCCTCCCCTTCGCCCATCGCGACCGCGACAGCGGACCGCAATGTCCTTCACGGCTGACTAGCGAAAACGACTCCCGACGACAATCAGGCTAACTACTGGGTTCGCACGGCGCAATAGCAGTAGTAGTCCGCAGCAGTCGCCCGCGAGACTTGCCAGGCCATCGACACGCTCGTCATTCGGCGGCCTGCGGTGTCTCCTTGATGAGCGTCTCACCGGGCTGCACGTGGGTGAAGGCGACAGGCTCGTCGGTGACGGCGAGGCGCCCGTCGATCTTGCGAACGACCGTGAAACGGGAGGTTGCGAGATCGCCCGGCTCCTTGAAATCCTCGCGGAAATGCGAGCCGCGCGAGTTCTCGCGAGCGAGGGCCGCTCCGGCGACAACCTCCGACATGGCGATCTGGCTCCTGAGGTTGAGCCAGTCGTGCCAGGAGAGATTGAAGGCGCGGTTGCCGTCCGGCACGCCAGACGATGCCAACTCGGCGCGAAGCGATTCGAGACGACCCTGCGCGCGCTGCATCGCGGGCTTCTCGCGGATGATGCCCACATCGGACCACATCATCTCGAGCAGGCCGTCGCGGATCACATTCACGTCTCCTGGCTTCGCATGGAACGGCTTCAAAGCTTCGGCCGCGGCCGCCTGCGCCACGTCCATGTCCGGCTCGCGCCGGCCGAGGCCGCGCTTGATGTCGGCGGCCATCGTCTCGCCAGCGATACCCCCATAGACGGTTGAGTTGGCGACGCCGTTCCCGCCGAGCCGATTGGCGCCGTGGACGCCGCCCGCATCCTCGCCGGCACAATAGAGGCCCAGCGCATCGGTGCTGGTGTCCACCTTCACGACGACACCGCCCATCAGGTAGTGGGCCGTCGGCACGACCTCGACAAGCCCGCCGGCCAGGTCGAAGCCGCAGTCCGCGCAGCGCTCGACCATGCCCTTGAACATCCTGGCGACCTTCTCGCGGCCGAGATGCCCCATCGAGATGTAAAGCCCGCCATTGGGTGTGGTGCGGCCGGCCATCATCTCGCGGTACATGGACTGTGACACCAGATCGCGGGTCGCGCGCTCGCCTCTGCTGTCGTAGTTGAACATGAAGCGCTGCTCCGCGCCGTCGAGCAGGTAGCCGCCGGCACCGCGCAGGCCCTCCTCGATGATGGTGCCCGTCATGCGCGTATCGGGACCGGCCAGCACACCGGTCGGATGGAACTGCACCATCTCCATGTCGCGCAGAGGCAGACCGTAGTCGAGGGCCATGGCCAGCCCGTCCATCGCCTTGTCGCCGGACGGCGTGTGGTACTTGTACATGGTCGGCCCGCCGCCCGTGGCGAGCAGCACGGCCTTGGCCTCGACCAGCTTGAAAGTGCCGGTGCGAATGTCGATGAACAGCACGCCGCTCAGTGGTGGCGCCTTCGGTTGCCCACCAGCAACCGGCGCGGTCATTCCTTGCGCCTTCGGTTGCCCACCAGCAACCGGCGCGTGGCCCTTCTCGGGAATAAGGGCGATCGCACGGTGCTCCTCGAGGCGCCGAATCGATGGCCGGGCCCAGACCTGCTCCATCAGCCGGTTGATGATCTCGATGCCGGTCAGGTCGCCCTTGTGCACGGTCCGGTCGAAGGTCTGGCCGGCGAAGGCCTTGCCGTGCAGCGAGCCGTCGGGATTGCGATCGAAGAAGCAGCCGACCTCGTTCTCGAGCTCGCGAACGCGCTCGATGGCCTTGACCACCAGCGTCCAGGCGAGCTCCTGGTTCGGGAGCCATTTGCCGCCCTCGATGGTGTCCATGAAGTGACGCTCGATCGAATCACCCTCGATCAGTGCCACGTTGTATCCGCCCTGGACCATGCGTGTGCAGCCGGACTTGCCAAGCAGGCCCTTCGAGGCGACGGTGATGCTGAGGTTCGGATTGGCCTGATGGGCATGAAGCGCGGCGAAGAGACCTGCTCCACCCGAGCCCAGGATGAGGATATCTGTTGCGTGGCGCTCGATCACTTCGGGTCTCCAATCATGCGCACGGGCTCTGGCTTGCAGCCCGGTGCACAGGCAATGCTGTCGGTGAACACCCTAGTGGCCTGTCGCGCCAAAATCGCAGCATGGCGGCACGCTCTTCTGATTTTGGCGCGACGCAAAGGCTACTAGAGATGTCAATTGCTGAGTGCGGCGTTGATCGCGCCATGGTTGCCTCTGAGCGAGCCGCACCATCAGGCAACTATGGCGCGACGCCACACTAGCCGCCCGATCCCCCTTTGCAATCCCCGCTGAATTGAAGTTTTCTACTGCCCCCATCCGGAGTCCGATGATGCCAAGCCGCAATCCGTTCACCGAGCCCGAGCTGCGCGAGCCGATCGAGGGCGACTTCTTCGCGCAGGAGGTGCATCTCGCCAATCGCAACCACGGCATCGCGCTAGAGATGCTGCGTCACGATGTGACGCCGATCGGCATGCATTATCTGCTCATCCATTTCGACGTGCCGTACGTCAGCGAGACGGATGCTGCGGCCTGGCGGCTCGCGATCGGCGGGCTGGTCGAGCGTCCGGTCTCGCTGTCGCTCGACGAGATCAAGGCACTGCCGTCCAAGACACTGCGCGTCACGCTCGAATGTGCCGGCAATGGGCGAGGCCGTTTCAAGCCACGGATGCCTTCGATGCCCTGGCTTCTCGGCGCGGTGGGGACGGCCGAATGGACCGGCACGCCGCTCAGGAATGTGCTGGACCTGGCCGGGATCAAGCCCGACGCCGTCGAGCTGTCCTTCCACGGCATCGACCGTGGGTTCGACAGGGGCCACGAGCACGAGTACGGACGCAGCTTGCGCCCGGAGATGGCGCGCCACGAGGACGTCATGCTGGTTTGGGCCATGAACGGCCAGCCACTCCTGCCGCAGCACGGCTATCCGCTGCGGATGATCGTTCCCGGCTGGTACGGCATGGCGAGCGTCAAGTGGCTCGACCGGATCGAGGCGCTGGCCTCGCCCTACCAGGGCTACCAGCAGGTCGGCACCTATCACTTCCGCACGAAGGCCGGCGAGCAGGGCACGCCCATTACCGCCATGCGCGTCAAATCGATGATGGTGCCCCCCGGCGTGCCGGACTGGTATTCGGGTGCACGACTGGTCGAGGCAGGCCCCGTGACGATCCATGGCCGTGCCTGGTCCGGAGCAGCGACACCGATCGAACGCGTCGAGGTCCGCATAAATGGCGCCTGGCATCGCGCCGATCTCGATCCGCCAGCAGGCCCCTATGCCTGGCGCGGCTGGCAATTCAACTGGACGGCGACGGCCGGCAGCTACGAGATTGCCTGTCGCGCGACGGATGCAAGCGGCACTACACAACCGCTCGAGGCCACCTACGACCGTGGCGGCTTCGGCAACAACGGCTTGCACCAGATCGAGGTATTCGTTCGATGAGCGAGACCGCTGCCGAAACAAGGCCGGGCAAGCCCCTCGAGAAGACCATCGACGTCTCCATCTGGCGCGGCCAAGGCGACGAGGGCCGCTACGAGACGTTTCGCGTGCCGATGCGCGAAAGCCAGACCGTGCTCGACATCGTCACACACGTACAGCGACACCTGGATCCGACGCTCTCCTACCGCTTCGCCTGCCGCGTGGGGGTGTGCGGGTCGTGCGCCATGACGGTCAACGGGCGGCCGCGTTGGACCTGCCGCACCCACGTCTCCAAGGTCGTCGAGGACGGCAAGCTCGAGATCGGGCCGCTCGCCAACCTGCCGGTGATCAAGGATCTCGCCGCCGACATGACGCACTTCTTCGAGAAGTGGCAGGAGGCCAAGGGTGCATTCAAGCCGACCAAGTCAAGGGCCGACGCGCTTCCGGAGATCAGCCCGCAGACGGCCGAGCGCCGGCTGATCGATGCGGCGATAGAGTGCATCAATTGCGGCGTCTGCTTCTCGGCGTGCGATACGGTGCGCTGGAACGAGGACTATATGGGACCGGCGGCGCTCAACAGGGCCTGGACGCTGGTCAACGACGTCCGCGACGGCGGCAACGCCGGACGGTTGTTCGCGGTGTCGCAGGGGGGGGGCTGCCACGCCTGCCACACGCATCAGTCGTGCGAGCAGCACTGCCCGGTCGGCCTCAATCCGACGGCCTCGATCGCGGGGCTCAAGCGGCGCACGATGCAGGCCTATATCCGCGGGGAGCTCGAGTGAACGTCCGTCTCTATCTGCTGCAGCGCGCCACGGCGCTCGTGATGGTGCCGCTGATCATCGGGCACCTCGCCATCATTTTCTATGCGACGCGACAGGGGCTGACTGCGGCCGATATCCTGGGCCGGACGCGCGGTAGCTTGGGCTGGGGGGTCTATTACGCGGCCTTCGTTCTGGCGGCGTCGGTGCATGGCGCGATCGGCGTCCGCGGCATCGCCATGGAATGGGGCAGCCTCAGAGGACGCTCGCTCGACCTGCTCATGTGGGCCTTCGGCCTCGTGCTCGTCGCACTTGGTCTCAGAGCCGTTTACGCGGTGGTGATCTGATGGCGAACGCTCGCAACACGGGCTATCGGCGCGAGCCGCTCTGGCGTGCGGCCATGATCCATCGCATGTCGGGGCTGGCGCTCGCGCTGTTCCTGCCGCTGCACTTTCTGGCGCTTGCGCTCGCCCTTCACGGCGAGGCGCGCCTGGACGGCTTTCTGCGCTGGACGGACCAGCCGATCTTCAAGGCGGCGGAGACCGTCCTGGTCGGGCTGCTGGCCGTGCATCTGCTCGGAGGCATACGCCTTCTCGTGATCGAGAACCTGGCGTGGCGCCCGGGACAAAAGCAGATGGCGTTCGGCGCGATCGCGGCCGCGGTCGTGCTGGCCGCTGCCTTCCTCATTCGGGTGGTGTAGCGGGGAGCGCCTACCCTGGTAGAGGGGGTGGTTCTCAGGGAGCGACCGCTGGCTTGAAGGCCTCGATGCGGAGTTGCGTCGGGCCGAGCGTGACGAGGCTCTGAGGTGGAACTGCCTCCCAGTCCGTGCGGCCATCATCGAGAGGCTCCGAAGCGATGAGGTGGCCATTGGTGCGCGCGATGCGACGCACGTAAAGCGTCTCCGGCGGGATCAGGGTGGAATAGCGCACGGCGTAAACGGTGCGGCCGTCCGTTGCAGCGGCCGTAAAACGCAGCGGCTGGGTGTTGCCCTGGCCGGCCATGACGTCCTCGACGTAGCCGATCATGCGCGCGAATGCGCCGGGCGGATCGGTCTCCAAACCAAATGCGAGCAACAGAAGGAACATGGCCTCGCTGTCCGTCGTTCCTCCGCGGTGCCGGAAAAGAGAATTGGGAATCCCGGCTTCCACTGGCCGGCGGACGTGGTCCCAATCGCCGATGCCGCCGTTGTGCATGAACATCCAGGGACCGAGAGCGAACGGGTGACAGTTGGCACGGCTGATGGCGGTGCCGGTGGAGGCACGTACATGCGCAAAGAACAGGCGCGAGCGGATCTGGCGGGCGAGCGAGAGGAGATTCTCGTCGCTCCAAGCGGGCCGCAAGTCACGGAAAATGCCGGGCTCCTCGAGCTCCCCGTACCACCCGAGGCCGAAGCCATCGCCGTTGACGATGCTCTTTGCCTCGCGACTGGCCTGGCTCTGCACGATGAGGCTCTGCTCGGGAATCGTGACGAAATCCTCGATGAAGATGGGCTCACCTGCGTAGGCTATCCAGCGGCACATGGCGACTTCCCTGATTTGGGCACGAGACCCTCGGCCACGAGCAAACGGCACATTCGCCGCCCCAAGGCGGCCGCTGGAGACTAGTGTTCCGGCGCCGACATTTGCTTCCCGTCACAGCTCGGTCGAGAGCAAATGTCGGCGCCAGAGGAACACTAGCAACATCATGATCCTAGTGTAGCTTTTGCATCTGACGTTTGATGACGAGCCCAGTCGAGCGCGGGTACCAAACGTCAGATGCGCTACACTAGCGGGCAACTGGAGGCAGACAAGAGAATTTGACCAACCGGAGCGGGAACGCCCCAGGCTCTCGGCGCAATCAGCAATGATCGCACCGCAGCAATCGTTCCCTAGACAAATCAGGGGGTTGTCGTCATATTTCGACGAACAGCCGCGAAGCCTTGCAGCGAACACGGAGCAACGGCTCCATCAGAATTTAGCTTGATCCGCTAAATTTGTGCTTTTCAAAGGTAAAATCATCTCTTAAAAAACGGTTGCTCATCGCCTCAGATCGGGTCTTTTGGGGCTACAGGGTGAGACGAAAGCAGCACGCGTCGACGAATGACGCGATCAGGTGCGCCCTGATTTGCTGCTTTGCACAATATGCGTGCCGAGGGGTTGGTCATGTTCGTCAGCGTGCTCGAGGCGGGGAAATCCAACCGCTGGCAATTGCTCTCGCTTAGCAGCGGCATGACGGGCGCCATGATTGCGGCAGTTGAGATGGCCGCGATCATAGCCGTATCTGCGATCACCGGGGCGATCTGGCATCAGTTTGCCTACGGTCACGCCGGCCAGCTGCAGTCGTTCATCGATGTCGGTGTGCTCGCCAGCCTCCTGTATACGCTGCCGTTCCTGTTCGGCACCGACTACCGGGCTGATAATTTCCTCACCGGCCGCAGGACGCTCTCACGCATCCTGAACGTGTGGACCTACGCATTCTTCGCGCTGGCCGCTCTCGCTTTCCTCACCAAGACGACGGGTAGCGCATCGCGCGGTGGCTTGGCATTGTTCTTCGTGCTCGGTGGTGCGACCGTCGTCGTCGCCGATGCCGCGATACGGCGTGGCCTCAAAGCTCTGGTCGGGCGCGGCGTCGTGATGCCCCGCCGACTTCTCGTCATCGGCTCGTCGGCGAGTGTCGCTCGTTTCGTCGAGCAGCATTCCATAGCCGAGACCGGCGTCGAGGTGACGGCAACTGTGAGCCTGCCGCGCGAGGATGAGGGCGCGCATCGCGGTGCCTCGCTCGACGAGCGGATCGAATGGGCTTTGGACAAGGCGCGGACGATCGGCATCAACGACGTCCTGATCCTACTCGACGACAGGGAAAGAGCCGGCCTGGGCCCGCGCATTGCCGATCGGTTCATGGACCTGCCGGTCGCGGTCCACCTGGGCCAGCTGGCGATCGCAACCCGTTTTCCCGGCCTGCAGTCGGCGCGGATTGGCAAGGCCCGCACGCTGGCTTTGCGCAGTGCGCCGCTCAACCCGTTCCAGCAGGCGCTCAAGCGGGTGTTCGACGTCCTGCTCGCGCTGACCGGACTGTTGATCCTGGCGCCCCTCCTCGTCCTGGTCGGGCTTCTGATCAAGCTCGACAGTCCGGGTCCCGTCTTCTTTCGCCAGCGTCGGCGCGGCTTCAACCAACGCGAGTTCGCGATCTGGAAATTCCGCACGATGACGACGATGGACGACGGCGCCAACATCAAGCAGGCCGTCGCCAACGACCCGCGCGTGACGCGAGTCGGGCGCGTGCTTCGCCGCCTCAACATCGACGAGCTGCCGCAGCTGATCAACGTCCTGCTCGGCGATATGTCGCTCGTCGGCCCGCGGCCGCACGCCCTGGCGCACGACAAGCATTACGAGCGTATCATCCGCCGCTACGTCAGGCGTCTCAACGTAAAGCCGGGCATCACCGGGTGGGCCCAGGTCAACGGCTATCGTGGCCTGACCCAGACCGAGCACGCGATGCGCAGCCGCATCACGCATGACCTCTACTACATCGACAACTGGTCGATCGCGCTCGACATCTACATCATCATTCTGACGGTGCTGTCGCCGAAGGCGTTCCGCAACGCGCATTGAGGGTGAGCGCCAGCAAGCGGGCGCTCACGACCAGAGCCATGCTGCGCCGCGCACGCCCGATGCGTCGCCCCATCGCGGCGGACGCAAGCTCACCGAAGGCGCATCGGCAAAGATCCAGCGCTGCATGAGGCCAGGCACCTCGGCATAGAGGTGGTCGAGCTGCGACAGGCCGCCGCCCAGCACGATTATCTCCGGATCGATCAGATTGACGACGTGGGCGAGCCCGCGTGCCAGCCGGTCGGCGTGTCGATCGAGTGTCGCGCGTGCCGCTTTGTCGCCGGCACCGGCCCTCGCGACCACCTCCTCCGCCGTAACCTCGTCGCCGGTGGCGCGCCTGTGGTCGGCGGCGAGGCCGGTGCCCGACACCCAGACCTCCATGCAACCCCGGCGCCCGCACCAGCACGTCGGGCCGGGATGCTCGTCAGACGTCATCCAAGGCAAAGGGTTATGGCCCCATTCGCCGCCGATGCCGCGGGGCCCGTCGACGATCCGGCCGCCGATGACGATACCGCCGCCGCAACCGGTCCCGAGAATGACACCCAACACGCTGGCGGCGCCGGCACCAGCCCCGTCCGTCGCCTCGGACACGGCAAAACAGTTCGCATCATTGGCGAAGCGGAGCGGCCGATCCAAAACCTTCTCGAGATCCCGGCGCAAGGGGCGACCGTTGAGCCAGACCGAATTGGCGTTCTGAACCAGCTCCGTCGCCGGGGAGATCGATCCGGGCATGCCGATCCCGACGGTGGCGGATCCGCCGGCCGCTCGCTCGAGGTCGCCGACCAGCCCGGCGAGGGCCTCGATCGTCTTGGCATAGTCACCAGCGGGAGCTGGAATACGACGACGCGTCAGCTCGCGACCGTCGGACGCCAGCGCGACCCCCTCGATCTTGGTGCCCCCGAGGTCTATCCCAATGCGAAGCTGGGTCATGTGCTCTCCCATGGTGCTCCTCCACCGAGCTCAGCCTCGGCTCCGGCTACGTCCTCGGGCGCGATGCCGGCATTCGCCGCAAACGCGAGAAGGGAGGATTCGTCCGCCATGAGATGACCGAGCACGGCCGAGAGAATGGTAAGATCGCCGGCGCTTTGGCGCAAAGCGGAGGGGTCGAGGCCGGTCTCCGTCAAGAACCGCCCCAGCCGCCCCCCATCCTCGGCCAGGAACAGGAAGGCCTGGGCTGCGATGGCCTCGGCGGTCTCTTTGGTCATCCGTCGCGGGCGGCGCGCATCACGCATCCAAATCTCCTGGTCATGCTCCTGCCTCCACATCTTAAACAATTGGTTAGCTCTTTCAGCCAAACTCGAAACCAACAGCTCCCTCGAATCGGTGCAAGACAACCGAGGGGTGCGCCGGGCGGGCGGCAGGCGGATGACATATCAGGAAAACGTGCGCAACTTCGAGAATCGTCCCGCGAGGGTCGGCGGTATGCGCAAGACCGTCCTCATCGTCGAGGACAACGAGCTCAATATGAAGCTCTTCAACGATCTGCTCGAAGCCTACGGCTATGCGACACTGCAGGCCCGCAGCGGCACCGAAGCTCTGGCGATCGCCCGCGAGCACACGCCCAGCCTCATTCTGATGGATATCCAGCTGCCCGAGGTTTCCGGCCTCGAGGTGACGAAGTGGCTCAAGGAGGATGATCGCCTAAGGGACATCCCGGTGGTGGCCGTCACCGCCTTCGCCATGAAGGGCGACGAGGAACGAATCCGCAGGGGCGGGTGCGAGGCCTACATCTCGAAGCCCATCACCATCGGCCCCTTCATCGAAACCGTGCGCCGCTTCATTGGCGATGCATGATCCCTCTCGCGACCTCCGGAAAGCCCATCAATGACCGCCCGCGTTCTCGTCGTTGACGACATACTGGCAAACGTCAAACTGCTCGAGGCTCGGCTATCGGCCGAATATTTCGAGATACTGACGGCCAACAGTGGGCGCGCCGCGCTCGAGATCATCGCCCGCGAGCGGGTCGATGTCGTGCTGCTCGACGTCATGATGCCCGGCATGGACGGTTTCGAGGTGTGTCGGCGGATCAAGCAGAGCCCGCAGCATGCGCATGTTCCTGTCATCATGGTCACCGCGCTCGATCAACCGTCCGACAAGGTCGAGGGCCTCGAAGCAGGGGCCGACGACTTCCTGACCAAACCTGTCGACGATATCGCGCTCATTACGCGTGTCCGCAGTCTCGCGCGCCTCAAGGTTCTGGCCGACGAGCTCATGATGCGGGCATCGACGACACAGGATCTCGGCTTCGGACCCGGCGGCATAGCCGAATGGACCGAGGCCGCCGCGCACGGACATGTCCTGCTTGTCGAGGATCATCCCAGGTCGGCACAGCGGATCGTCGAGGGTCTCGCCAAGACCCATTCGGTGGTCGTCGAGCGCGATCCCCAGGCCGCGCTGCTCCGCATGGGCGAGCAGAGCTTCGATCTCCTCATCGTCAGCCTGTCTTTGTCGGGTGCCGACGGATTGAGGCTTTGCTCTCAGGTTCGCTCTCTCGACCGGACCCGGCACCTGCCAATCGTCATGATGGTCGATCCCGGCGACGAGGCGCGACTGCTGCGCGGCCTCGACATGGGTGTGAACGACTACGTGCTTCGCCCGCTCGACAAAAACGAGTTGCTTGCGCGCATCAAGACGCAGATCAAGCGCAAGCGCCACGCGGACCTGCTCCGCGCCAAGCTCGATCAGGGCATGGAGCACGCGATCACCGATCCGCTGACCGGCCTTCACAACCGCCGGTACATGGAAAGCCATCTCGCTACGCTGGTGAACCAGGCGACGCAGTCGGGGCGGACCCTCTCGGTCCTGGTCGCCGATATCGACTACTTCAAGAAAGTCAACGACACCTACGGTCACGACGCTGGCGACAACGTGCTCCGAGAGTTCGCAACCCGCTTGCGGCGGAATACGCGCGGCATCGACCTAGCATGCCGGCTAGGGGGCGAGGAGTTCGTGATCATCATGCCCGACACCGAGCTATCGCGGGCAATGCAGGTTGCAGAACGGGTGCGGGCCTGCATCGCGGCCGAGCCGTTCCAAGTCAACGCGCAAAGCACGCTCGCCGTAACGGCTAGTGTTGGCGTTTCGACGCTCGAGCGGCGCGAGGATACCCCGGAATCGCTGTTCAAGAGAGCAGATACGGCGCTCTACACCGCGAAGCGCGGCGGGCGCAATCGGGTCGTCGCCGACGCGGCCTGATCCGACTATCGGAGCCCTGCGGCTGACTGCTCCGCGGCCAGAGACCGGCACCACGGCGTCGACTGACGACGTCGCGCAGAATTGCAATTTTTTCCGCATTTTTTTCAGTTGCGGATCAACTTACCCACAACTATAAGGTTACTGTCAGCGAAATCCTCGGCGGCAACGGGCGCCAAAATCAGACGGATCGTGCAGCGAAGTTCCGAGCGCGGGAGGTCTGGATTGGCCCAATGAAATCTGAGGATTGATGCTTGCAGAGCACACAGCGATCTGTCAGTCTTACCAGGTTACCTGCCGTGTTTCGACTATCTCCCAGTCGGGCAAAAGCCCGTACGTAATGGTCTGTCGCGCCTCCATGGCAACGCAGACAGCTTAATTCGACCGAGCTATGGCGCAGAAAAATGCGTGCGCCAAGGCGCTCAGGTCAACGTCTGCCGAGCGTCGCGCCAACGCCCTCTTTGGCTCAACGCTTGGTTGGCCAGCCCGTCACTGCTCGGTTTCGTTACCCCGCTGCCGAGACCAGTGACGGGCTTGGCCTCTCTCAGCGATGAGTGAGCCGATCAAGCGGCGCCGGATGCTACAGCGCCGTGTCGCAATCGAGGTGCTATCGATCCAGAGACTCTAGCAGAGCAGTCCAGGCCACCACAGCGGGTGCGAAATTCCTTAAAGCGATCGTTGGAGCGGACGAGGCCCAGAACCAGGCCAGTCCGGCAGGCTTCCTACTTGATCTTGGTTTCTTTGAATTCAACATGCTTGCGCGCGACGGGGTCGTACTTGCGCATGACGATCTTTTCCGTCGACGTGCGCGGGTTCTTCTTGGTCACATAAAAAAAGCCCGTGCCGGCTGAGCTGAGAAGTTTGATTTTCTGAGTTACAGGCTTGGCCATGACGGTCCCGTGACGGTTTTTTGCGCGGTTGATGCAGTCGAAATGTCTTAATCTAGCTGACGGTCAAGTCAAGCCGAAGATTGATCCGACGCCGTGGTGATCAGTTGGCGTCGGAAGGTCCCACTCTTGTGGAAATAGTAGGGCACTGGGGCGTCCGCGGCTCCGAGTGGTCCTACCTTCAGGCGGTCGCCCAGATCCTCGAGGATGACCCGGGTGATTGGTGGCAAATCAAGGCTGCGGGCCTCCTCGATGGCCATCCAAACAAGGTCGGACAGCTCATCGTCGGGCGGCGTGCCTCGAAACGAGATCATCGACGCTTCCGCGCAGAAAAAGCGGGTGTCGAAGCGCCGGGGGCGCCCCGGCGGCGTAATCGCGCGGGCAAAGAACGTGAGTGGCGAAAGCCTCGGCACGAAGCCTTGCTCGAAAAACCGGCGCCAGGACGCGTCAGCGGGCGGGGTCTGGCCCGACAGCGGCGCGCCGAGTATGATGCCCGCCTCCTCATAGGTCTCGCGTATCGCGGCCAGCGCCAAGGCGCGGGCCTTGGTTAGGCTGGCGCTTCCCTTCATATCGAACAGGAGCTTGTCCAATTCGTGCTGCGCCAGCTCGTCGGCACTGGCCACGGCCCGATCGGCCCTGTCGACCCGGCCACCTGGAAAAACGTACTTGCCCGGCATGAACTTCATGTCCATGCGCCGCTTCCCCAGCAGTACGCGCGGCAGCGCCGTCGTGCGATCGACGAGGATCAGGGTCGCTGCGTCGCGAGGACGAAGGGCCGGAGACCGGGCGGGGGCTGGAGCCGATTCTGGCGGCGCAGGATCGGCTGTCGGCGTCTTCAAGGTCATGCGGCCGGTCCTCGGGTTGGAAGCGCGATCTCCGTCGCCGGGTCAACGGGCGGCAATGCCGGGTCGCGACCGCTGCCGAAGCCGTGCATACGCAAGGCCCATTGCAGGGCCACCAGCCCGCCCTTGATCACAGGAAGCAACGCCAAGCTCAGCACCAGCGTCATCGGCAACCAGACCGCGAGTTGCACCCACGTCGGGGGGGCAAAAGCTTTCTCTACGCTCAGAACGCCGCCCACGACCAGATGGCCGACGACGAACATCGTGAAGTAAGCAGGCGCGTCATCGGCACGCTGATGATGTAGAGCCTCGCCGCAATGGGGGCAGGCGTCCGCAACCTTCAGGTAGGACGAAAAAAGCTTGCCAACTCCGCAGGCCGGGCACCGCCCTGCCGCACCGCGCAGAAGCGCAGGCGGCACCCGGCGCTCCGGTCGAGCGGCCACTCGGGCGCCCTCGTATCCAGCCTCGTGGCTGATTGGCATGATGAACTCCTCGGCAGGATCGACAATCAAGTAAACGAGATCGAGGCGGTGTCGCGCAAGCGCTGCGCCAAGCGCTACTGTCGCAGTCGTGACCAGGGCAAGTCAGGGCTCGATGAGAAGGTGCCGACGCTCGGAAAGCGTCTCGAGCACTCGGGCGGTGCCGGTGACCACGCACTGCATCGGGTTCTCGGGGATGGTGAACTTGACGCCGACGCGGCGTTGCAGCTCGACATCCAACCGGTCGAGCAGCGCGCCACCGCCGGACAGTGAGACGCCACGCTCGCGCACGTCGGCGCGAACCTCGGGCGGCAGCTCCTCGATCGTGCGCTGGATGAACTCGGCGATATCCGTGATCGGTCCCTCGAGGGCCTCCGCGATATCGGCGGGTGTGAGCACCACGGATACGGGCTTGCCGTGCCGAAGCTCGCGGCCGCGGATCCGGATCTCGGCCGCGCGGCCGCCAGGCATGCGGCTCGCCGTGCCGGCACCGATCTTGATGCGCTCGGCGCTGGCTGGGCCCACCAGCAGGTGGTGCACGCGGCGCACGTAGCGTTGTATAGCGTCGTCCATGGCATTGCCGGCGCAGCGCAGCGACCGCGCCTCCACCACGTCGCCGACCGAGAGCACGGCGATATCGGTCGTTCCACCGCCGATATCGACGACCATATGGGCGACCGGATCATCGATCGTCAGACCGGCGCCGATTGCCGCCGCCACGGGCTCCTCGATCAGGAAAACGCGGCGGGCACCGGCCGAGGCGGCCGTCTCGTACACGGCGCGGCGCTCCACCGGCGTGGCGCCGGCGGGAACACAGATCAGTATGCGCGGGCGGCGCAGCCCCAGCACCGACTTGGCGCGCCGAATGAATTGACGCAGCATCTCCTCTGTCGCGACGAAATCGGCGATCACACCGTCACGCATCGGGCGGATCGCCTCGACGGCCTCGGGCGTACGGCCGACCATCGTGCGGGCGCGCTCGCCGACGGCGAGCATGGTACGCACGCCGCCGCGGTTCTGGACCGCCACCAGCGACGGCTCGTCGATGATGATGCCGCGCCCTAACACGTGCACCAGCGTATTGGCGGTGCCGAGATCTATGGCGATATCGTCAGAGAACACCCTCATTCCGCGCGGCAGTCCTTCAGGGGCAGCGCCCGCTGCACCTGAGCGGCACGGGATTCGCCCTGCCCCTGATTAGCATATTCGGGCACGTCGTGTCGCGGTGACCGGCCGGCCCGCACAAACGTGGTCAACCGGCAGTGGCAAGCCCCTGCCGGGTACGCGTCGCCTCCGGCTCACACCAATTCGGCCTACAACGCCCGGCCTCGGAGGCGGAGGGTTACCCCGGCTTGCGGTTGTAATCGGCGTCGGACACGGCTTCGAGCCACTTCGTGCCCTCCCCGGTGTCAGAAACCTCCGACAATGCAAGATGCGCAAAAAGATGGCCCGGTGCCGAGCCGTGCCAATGCCTGGCGTCCGGCGGGATGACGACGGTGTCGCCCGGGCGCAGCTCGACCGGCGGGCTGCCTTCCAGCTGATAGCGGCCGATGCCGTGCAGGCAGTAGAGCGTCTGACCGACGGGATGTGTGTGCCAGAAGGTCCGCGCGCCCGGCGTGAAAGAGACGCGCGTCGCACGCATCCGCGAGGGCTTCTCGCCCACCACCACCTCGTCGGCGTAAACGGTGCCCGTGAAGTTCGTATTGGGCTGCGTCTTGGTCGCCCGATCGGATGCCCGGATGATCTTGCCCATGGGTTGGTCTCCTTGGCTGGTTGAGAAGTTGGTCGGTGTCGGGGGCTGCTGGAGCGGGAAGGGACTGCGGGGGGCAGAGCGCAACAAGGTCGGCGCCAGAGCTGGATCGACCTCACGGCCTCAGGTGGCCCTCCCGCCGGCCGTCAGGCCAGGGCCTCATGCACGAACGCCAGTATTCGGTCGGTTGCGGCGCGCTTGTTGTCCTCGGACTTGGCCTCGCGCGTCACGAAGCCTTCGACCTCGCCCGGGTAAAGATGCAGCTCGACCGAGCCGCCGCGCTTACCGTAGAGTTCGACGAAGCGCTCCAGATGCGGTCGCGGGTGCATCTTGTCGGCGTCGCCCTGGATGTAGAGCACCGGCGGCATCTCTACGGCCTCGCCCTTGGCGAGGATCTCCGGCGGACTGCCCTCCTCCATCGCCGCCTCACTGCCCCAGAACTTGTCGTGGCTCGGGATGACGTTGTTGATGTTGGCGGGATAGTCTCCGCCCTTTGCAATCAAGTCCTTGCCGTAGCGATAGCGCCCGAGCGGGTCAATCACCGGCCATAGCAGCACGACGCACTGTACGCTGGCGTCGCCCGCCGGCACGTCGGTGCTGGTCACGGCGCCATAACGAGGGTCTTTGGGCCGCATCGCCGCGAGCATGCCCTGGTGCCCGCCCGAGGATATGCCGATGTAGCCGATCCGGTCCGGCCGCGCCTTCAGCTTGCCGGCATGCGCGCGCACCCAACGCACCGCGTAGTTGATGTCAGCGAGCGAGGCGGGATAACCAGCATCCGGCGGCATGCGGAAGTCGAGCGCCACGACCAGCACACCGCTTCGTGCCAGCGCCTCGCAGATGACTTTGTCGTTGGTGCGGTCCTGATTGCACCACGCGCCGCCGTGGAGATCGATGATGACGGGGAATGGTCCGGATCCTCTCGGCTTGTAGAGGCGCGCGAGATAGGATTTTTCGCCATGCGTGACATAGGTCACGTCCTCGACGTCGATCTCATAGGATTTACGAGCAGGCTCGGCTCGGGATTGGGCAGCGGCCGTCATGACAGGCCTCCTTGATCGGGCAGCGATCCCGGAGACTGGCACGCTCTCAGCCACGCGGACAAGCGCCGTTGAGACCGAAGCCGAAGCCGCGGACCTCCCCGCGGCCGATCAAGGCATGAAGCCCTACTCCGCGGCGCGCTTCTGCTCGAGGCTGACCGGGCACTCGGCCCACAGCTCCGAAAGCGCCGCGCAGAGCCGATCCATGTCGGCGTCGGAGTGAAGCGGGGTCGGCGTCAGGCGCAGCCGCTCGGTGCCCTTCGGCACGGTCGGATAGTTGATCGGCTGCACATAGATGCCGTGCCGATCGAGCAGCAGGTCGGTCACCCGCTTGCAGATGATGGGATCGCCGACGAGCACGGGCACGATGTGGCTCGGGTTGTCGATGACGGGCAGGCCCGCGTTCTTCAGCCGGCGCTTCAAGGTGCGCGCGCGCTCCTGGTGACGAGCCCGCTCGAGCCCGGACACTTTGAGGTGGCGGATCGAGGCGACCGCACCGGCAGCGATGGCGGGTGCCAGCGACGTGGTGAAGATAAAGCCCGGCGCATAGCTGCGGATCGCATCACATAGATCCTTGCTCGCCGCGATGTACCCGCCCATCACGCCGAAGCCCTTGGCGAGCGTGCCGTTGATGATATCAACCTGGTCCATCACGCCGTCGCGCTCGGCGATGCCGCCACCGCGCGGGCCGTACATGCCGACCGCATGTACCTCGTCGAGATAGGTCAGCGCACCGTACCTCTTCGCCAGCGCGCAAATGGCTGCGATCGGTGCAATGGTGCCGTCCATCGAGTAGACGCTCTCGAAGGCGATGATCTTGGCCCGCTCGCGCGGCAGTGCGGCGAGCTTCCTCTCGAGGTCGTACACATCGTTGTGCGAAAACAGCATCTTGTCGCCGCCGCCGTTGCGGATGCCGGCGATCATCGAGGCGTGGTTCTTCTCGTCGGACAGGATGATCGAATCCGGCAGCAACCTCTGCAGGGTGGCGAGCGTTGTATCGTTGGCGACGAAGGCGGAGGTGAATACGAGCGCCGCCTCCTTCTGGTGAAGGTCGGCGAGCTCGGCCTCGAGCTCGACGTGGTAATGCGTCGTGCCGGAGATGTTCCGCGTGCCGCCGGAGCCGGCGCCGACGTTGTCGATCGCCTCGTGCATCGCGGACAGGACGGCGGGATGCTGCCCCATGCCGAGATAATCGTTGGAGCACCAGACCGTGACGTCACGAACGCCTTCGGGATCGTGGCGCATAGCCTTCGGGAAGGCACCTCGCGTGCGGGAGATGTCGGCGAAGACGCGATAGCGGCCCTCGCTGTGAATGCGGGCCAGTGCGTCCCCGAACGCGCGCGCGTAGTCCATCAGCGTGCCTTTCCACCCATTGCGCGGGGCTCAGTGGCCCCGGGCCTTGCAGGACAATGCGGCCGCAACCGCAAGCTCCAACCGCCGCCGCGCCGACCTTGTGCTGTCGGCAGAATACATGCAGCGAATGCTATGTGTCACCCGGCGATGCCCAACCTCGCGCTATGTCGCACATCGTCCCTGGCCGCCCAATTGACATCGCGCAAGCTCGTCTCGCCGGCGGGTGCGGCAGAGAGTCTCGCGGAGGCAGGGCACGGGCCGAGTTGGCAGCTCGCCCCTGGCGCTTTAACCAAAGCAAACGGGCCGCGGCGCCAGCGCGCGCACAACGGTCGATTTGCTGCTGTTCCAATAGCCCGTTCAGGATGGCAGAACGGCGACCGCGACGCGACGCGGAGGGCCGGCCGTGGCGCCCTGGGCGTCCGTCACCACCACGTCGAACCCGGCCACGCCGTCACCTGCACCATCGTGAACGAAGGTCACGCCCCCCGCTGCAATGTCGGCCTGCGTGAACGTCTCGATCGCACTCGCTGGTGCGGCGCTCAAGGCTAGAAAGCCGTTGGCGGCGTTGCTCACGCTATAGATCAGCTGGGCGGCCCCGTCCTCGACGTCACTCGCGGAGAGGTCGGCCGACGTGACGCGTACCTGCCCCCCGCGCTTGACGGTCATCTCGAAGTCCCCGCCAAGCTCCGGCGGCACATTGCGAACCATAGCCGCCAGGTCACCGCCTGATGCGAGCGAAAGCTGGCCGTAGCGCACGTCGCCGTGCACGACGCCGGTTGCGCCGATGTTGATCAGATGGCGAACGCGGACCCGTCCGTCGAGCAGGCCGTGAACATCGGCCGCGTCCACCTCCAGCGTGCCGACCACGCGCCCGCCCGGGTGGATCACGACCCGCTCAGCCGCGATCGATCCGAGCACACTGCCCCAGACCTCGACCTCGTGGGCGTTGCGAATCGCTCCGTGCACCACCAAGTCCCCGCCGATGACCGCTCGCGTCGAAGGTGTCGTCACGCCAAGCTCCTTGCCAAGGGCATTTCCAGACGGCCTCACGAGCCATGTCGCTGGTCCGCTCGCCGATCCGCCGAGCATACGCACCCGATAGCGGCCGGCCCGTGGCGACGATAGCCGTATCCGTCGTCAGCCGCCACGGGCGCGAGAATGCGCTTGCCACGGGACGTGACCAGGCGGATTCTCCTTCCGAATCCGGCCATGCGAGCCGCCACTACCCGGAGCAACAGCTATGACCTTTGCCCAGCGCCGTATCGAGCCCCGCGCCGAGCAACGCGCCGCCGAGACCGCGGCCGCAAGCGCGCCCGGTTATCCGGGTGTCAGAATGCGGCGCAATCGGAAGTCGCATTGGTCGCGGCGGCTCGTCGCAGAGAACACCCTCACGACCAGCGATCTCGTCTGGCCGATCTTCCTGATCGACGGCACGGAGCGGCGCGTACCCGTGGCCCACATGCCGGGCGTCGACCGTGTCAACGTGGAGGAAGCCGTCGCGGAGGCCGAGAAGGCTGCCGCGCTCGGCATCCCGGCCATCGCCCCGTTCCCGAACGTCGATCGGGCCTTGCGCGATCCCACCGGCAGCGAGGCGGTCAGGCGCTCGAATCTGATGTGCCGCGCGGTGCGCGCCATCAAGCAAGCCGTTCCCGAGCTCGGAATCATCACCGACGCGGCGCTCGACCCCTACACCAGCCATGGCCACGACGGCCTGCTCGACGACTCCGGCCGCATCCTCAACGACCCGACGATTGAGGTGCTCTGCAGCCAGGCGCTGGCGCTCGCCGAGGCCGGGAGCGATTGCATCGCGCCCTCCGACATGATGGACGGCCGCGTGGGCGCCATCCGCCGGTCCCTCGACCGCGCCGGCTTCGAGGACGTGCAAATTCTTTCCTATGCCGCCAAGTACGCGTCCGGCTTTTACGGCCCATTCCGCGACGCCATCGGCACCAATGCCACGCTGATCGGTGACAAGCGCACATACCAGATGGATCCGGCCAACACCGACGAGGCGATCCGCGAGGTGGCGCTGGATCTCGCCGAGGGCGCCGACATGGTGATGATCAAGCCCGGCATGCCGTACCTCGACATCATCCGCCGCGTGAAGGACACGTTCGGGGTTCCGACCCTGGCTTATCAGGTGTCTGGCGAGTACGCGATGCTGGAAGCTGCAGCCCGCAACGGCTGGCTCGACGGCGACCGCGTGATGATGGAAGCGCTGCTCGGCTTCAAGCGGGCCGGCGCCGACGCCGTGCTGACCTATTTTGCGCCGCGCGCCGCGGCAATCCTGAACGCCGGCGCCTGAAACGGCCTCTATGGGCGATCGGGAAAGAACAGTAGTAGCGCTGCGCACGCGACATACTTGGAATGAGCGCTTCGTTCACTGGGAGCGTCCCAGCGAGCCGCAGCGTGGTCGTCGCAGGGGTGCCCATCGGGGCATTCCTGGTGGACGAGGATCGCTACGGTGAGTAGTCGACCCATCACGCCAACAGACTTCCGCTCCCAGATGTCCAACGGTCATCGCCGTTTGATGGACAGGAACGGTTCACCAAGGCGAACCGGCTTTCACAATCTCAGGCGGCTGTGTGAGAGGTCGCGGAACTCGTGCGCCCGGCTGGTGCGGGTGACGCCCCAAGGCGCACCCGCCTACCGCTTTTTTAGATCCGTGATGCAAGACGCAGAGAATAAAGCGGCTGCGTGATTGTGACAATCGAGCTCTATCGTGATCGCCGGGTCGGATGCGATCTGCTTCAGTCAATGTGCGACAGTAGCGCGGAGCTGACGACGACAAGCGGCCGACCCGAGAGATCGAGCGTCGAGTAACAGAAGGGGATCTAAATCGTGACACTCGTAGCTTTCAGATGGACTGAACTTCAGCAAAGAGAAGCCGCAACGTTCGAGAGCCAAGGTCTTTTGCCGGGCAGAATTGTCGGAGAGCATCGCACTCACTACGAAATCGCCACCGGCGACGACGAGATCACCGCCGAAGCGAGTGGGGCCCTCCGAAATTCGGTAACGCAGCGCTCGGACCTTCCAGGGGTTGGTGACTTCGTCGCTTTTCGACCTTCGGCAGGCAATGGGCCCGCCACGATTGTGGGTGTTTTCACGCGCACGAGCGCGCTAATCCGGAAGGCATCCGGTGAACAGCTCCCGCAGCTGTTGGCGTCGAATGCCGACAGTGTCTTCATTGTCATGGGGCTTGACGGTGATTTCAATTTGGCCCGCCTGAAGCGCTTCGTTGAGCTGGTTCGCGGTAGCGGCGCACGTCCCGTAATTGTGCTCAACAAGGCAGACCTGTCTCGAGACCCGGCAGACGCGGCCAAGCAGATTGCCGAGGTTGGCCCCGGCATACCAATTCACAATATCAGCGCGCGCGACGGCAAGGGGCTCGAGCAACTGGAGCCGTATTTCCATCCAGAACAGACCGTCGTCCTCCTGGGGTCTTCCGGCGTTGGCAAGTCGACGTTGATCAATCAGTGGCTCGGGCGCGCCGCGCAAGCAACCCAGACCGTCCGGGCTCACGACGATCGTGGTCGCCACACGACGACCCATCGTAGACTGTTCAATCGACCGGGGGGCGGCTCAATAATCGATACTCCCGGCCTCAGGGGCCTCGAGATCTGGGAGACGGCAGAAACGACCGAAGACCGTTATGAAGATATCGATTTGCTGGCAGCCGAGTGCAAGTTCAGAAACTGCCAGCACGACAGCGAACCTGCTTGCGCCGTTCGCGCGGCTGTCAGCCGGGGTGAACTCCAAGCTGACCGTTTGGCTGATTTCGCGCGATCCCGTCGCGCTAGAAAGTAGTCAGCGCGAAGCACCAATGAGCACGCGGCCACTGATCGACTGATGCCTACTCCCGGGAGGGTCCGCTAATCGTGGTTGTGCGACCAGGTCATCACGTCGACGCATCGTCTCGTCGTCGGCCGCGCCGTCGATGTAGTCGAAGATCGGGCCCAGGAGGCGCGGTTCTGCCGGCCGGCGAAAATCATGGAAGCTGTGACAGTCCCGCCAGCGCATGACGCCGGGTCCATCTCTTGCTTGCCGAGGATCAGCCGCCCGCCGCCAGCTCGAGCATGATCTCGTTGCGGCGGAAGAACGGCAATGTCCAGGGCGGATTGTAGAAGGCGAGCAGCGGCTCGCCGACCGTCGCCAGCATCTTGTCGGCGGCATACCGGCGCAGCTCGTCGGTCTTGGTTTTGATCTGGCTGTCGCTGGCGCTCCCGGAGAATCGGATCACCAGCATGCGGTTTGCCGGCACGGGCTTCAGCGTGACGCGCGTATCGTGGGGTGCTGGCAGGGTCTCGAGCGTCCAGTTGCTCGGCATGATGAAGCGCACCGTCCAGCTGTCGCCGGCGGTCTGCTGGGTAACCGGGGCCGTCATGGCGATCTTCTGCGAGCTCTGCTGCTGGACAGGCGCCGTCATCGCGATCTTGGCGTTCGGCGTGTTGGCGCCGAAAATATATGCGGCGATCAGCCGGAAGCCCTCGTTGATGGCGGCCTTGCGCTCCCCCCTCACCTCGGCCTCGGCGGCGATCATGGGGCCGTAGGAGCGGATCTCGATCGCACCGTCGGTCATCGTCACCTTGTAGTCGGGTTGTTCGACGCGGCTCATGATGGGTCCTGCGGCTACGGCCGCGATGGCGAGAATGGCGACGATGACTGCCAAGCCTACATAGATGGTCTTGCGTCTCTTCGTCATGGCGGTGGAGCCTTTCGTCCTGCAGGAAGGCAGATGTTTTCATTGCCGAAGCATTCAAGAGATGCGCCTGTCGCCAGCGGCAAGCGCACCGCAGCGCATCACTCACACCGTGTTGTGCCCTCTTGGTCCACTTTGCTGAGGCAACCGGCGTCACGCCACTCTTGCCTCTATCGCGATAGGCTTCGCGTGCCGTCAGCGAGCTGATGTTTACGCCTGTATTTCGGCGCCTGCCCAGTCGTAAACGCGGCCGGATTGAGCCGGCGTCAGGCCATCGAGCACACTCAGGAGACGAAGCGCGGACTGCTCTGGCGCGAACAGCTTGTCGTTTGGCACACCACCTTGGTAGGGCTTCGACATGCCTGTATCGACCGTGCCCGGATGTAGGCCAATGCATATTGCGAGCGGCCTCTTTAGAGACAACTCGATGCCGAAGCACCGGATCAGCTGATTTAGGGCGGCTTTCGAAGCGCGATAGCTGTGCCATCCGCCCAGCCGATTGTCGCTAATGCTGCCGACGCGCGCCGAAAGCGCTGCGAATACGGCGCGCCGGTCGCGGGGCAAGTGCGGCAGGACGTGCTTGGCGACCAAGGCCGGACCGATTGTGTTGATTTCAAAGGCGCGGATCATTGCGCTTGGTGTGAGCGATCTCCAAGACTTCTCTGGCTCGAGATGCCCATCGTGCAGCACCCCCGTCGCGACGATCGCGAGATCTACTTCGCCAAGGCTCGCGGCGGCCGCTTCGATCGTAGACTCGTCTCGCAGGTCGATGAAATGAGCGACGATCTTCTCGCCTGACGCAACGGCGGCGGACCGGCTCCATACGATGACCTGCGTATAGCGCGGATCGCCAACCAGCTTGGCCACGAATGCCGCGCCAATCCCACCCGATGCTCCAACGACCAGTGCTCGCATTTTCCGTCTCTTCGCCTGGGATTAGCTGCACGCCGCGCATCGATAGGCGCTTGCGAAGGCTTCTCGTCCAATTCTGCCCGAAGAACACATCACGCGCTTTTCGCGGTGGAGAGCGTTGGTCTCGATCCGGTCGAACATCAATCCGATGGAACGGAGCAAATTGCGAAGCAGATCACTCGGCCAGCCGATCTGCCGAAAAGAGACCTCGGCCTCCATTGGGCGAATGATTGAAAGGGTGCGGGGCGAGCTCAAGGTCAGCTTTGGAAGAACGCCGTCGCGCGTTAAAGAAAACAGCAGCGGCGAGCAAATTCGCAGCGGCCAGCGCGGCAAGCCAACGCATCCACACTCGGGTCTCAACCCGTTGGCTTTCCGTGGCGACAAGTCGCTCCTAATTGACCGTCTGGCTGATTCTGGAGCCGCGCGGCTGGAACTGGACCGGAAATGCCTGCCCCACGCGCTTCGTCAGGCCCGGCGCCCTTCTATTCAGCTCCAAGCGCTACTGCGCTATGTAGCCGCCGTCTATCACCAGTTCGGTTCCAGTGACGAAAGATGCTTCGTCCGAGGCCAGGTACAGCACGCCATAGGCGACATCCATAACCCCGCCCAGGCGGCGCAGTGGCGTTTCGGCGGCCTTGGCCTCGCGTCCGCTCGCGTTGGTATTGTTCAGCATCGGCGGCAGGTAGCCCGGATGCACGGAGTTGACTCGCACCCCGCTCGGCCCGAAGCGGACGGCCGCCGACTTGGTGAAGATGCGCACCGCACCCTTCGAAGCGCTGTAGCCGGGATGGCTGTCGGCGCCGCCGATGAAGCCCATGATCGAGGAGATGTTGACGATCGAGCCGCCACCGGACTTTGCCATCACGGCCGCGGCGCGAGTGGTACCCAGGAAAACACTGGTGGCATTGACGGCCATGAGCCGTTCCCAGCCAGCCAACGCCAACTCATCGCCGACCGAGCTGCCGCTGATACCGGCATTGTTGACGAGGATGTCCAGCCTGCCGTACGTGGCAATGGTGGCGGCGATCAGCTTGTCCCAAGCCAGCTCCGACGTCACGTCAGTCGTAACGAAGGTTGCCCGGCCCTGTCCGGCAGAAATGTCGGCGGCGACTGCTTCGCCTTCCTTCTGAAGCACGTCGGCGATGACCACCGCCGCGCCTTCCTTGGCGAACAGTCGGGCTTCCGCCTCGCCCATGCCATGCGCACCGCCAGTAATGATGGCGACCTTGCCTTTCAGTCTCATGCGTCCCTCCTCGTCGGTTAGCGTCGTGCGTCGGCTCCCGAACCGTCATAAGCAAGCTCGAAAGGCAGCCTTCGTGTGACGGTCCCCAACGTGCTGCGACGTTGGACGGCTCAACCTAGTGTGGCGGTTTGGAAGTCCGCTTCATTCTCTCGGCAGTCTCTGAAAGCGGACTTCCAAACTCAACGCCACACTAAGCTCATGATTTAGCTAGTGTCCTCTCTACCGCGAAGCTCGTCCCGACCCGGCAGCCCGATGAAACGAACTTCGCGGTCGGGACACTAGAGTGCAACTTTGAATGCCGCCACGATAGAGGCGAATTCCGATGCTCGCCGGTTGGGCCAGCGATGCACTCGCAGTCGCGCGTACTTGAGTCCAGCTAGCGCGGGCGATCGCAACGAATGCGGTCAAGGCGAGTGAGCCTTCGGTTGTCAGTTGGCGGTCATGCCTCCGTCGATGACGAGCTCGCTGCCTGTGACCCAAGACGACTCGTCGGAGGCAAGGTAGAGGCAGCCGGCGGCGATATCGGCGGGGGTTCCGAAGCGGCCGAGCGGAGTGACCTCCAATCGCTTCCTGGCAACTTCGGGATTGGCATGTCCCGGCTGGGTCATAGGCGTGTCGACAAACCCCGGATGCACCGAGTTCACTCGGATCTTGTCGGGCGCATACTGGATCGCCGCAGCCTTAGAGAAGATCCGCACTGCGCCCTTCGATGCGTGATAGGCCGCATTCGCATGCGAGCCGACGATGCCGCAGATCGAGGAGATGTTGATGATGGATCCGCCTCCCGCCCGCTGCATGGCCGGGATTGCAGCCTTGGTGCCGAGGAATACGCCCGTGGCATTGATTTCCATGACGAGATTCCACTGCTCGAGCGTCTGCTCTGCGAGCCGGGGCCCTGCCGTCACGCTCGTTTGAATATTGAGTTTCGGATCACGACCCGAAATGCCGGCGATGTTGCACAGGATGTCGAGACGCCCGAAGTTTTTCTCTGTTGCTGCCACGATCGCGGACCATCGCTCTTCATTGCGCACGTCCTGCTCCAAAAAGTGCGCCGTCCCGCCCGCGGCGGAGATCTCCCGAACAATGCCTTCCCCCAGCGCGACATTCGCATCGGTCAGCATGACGCTCGCACCGTGCAATGCAAACATCCGCGCGGTCTCCGCGCCAATGCCGGACGCACCCCCGGTCACGATGGCGACTTTTCCCGTCAGTCTCTTTCCCGGCTGCATATCCATCTCCCAGTGGCGTCTACCCGAACTGCTTGCGTGGAATTCTAGTCTCTTGCAGTCGCCTTCGCGCCTAGTGTTCCGTCGCCGACATTTGCTTCCCGTCGCGGCTCGGTCGAGAGCAAATGTCGGCGCCAGAGGAACACTAGCAACATCATGACTTTAGTGTAGCTTTTGCATCTGACGTTTGGTGACGAGCCCAGTCGAGCGCGGGTACCAAACGTCAGATGCGCTACACTAACGTGCTCACAAACGCATCCTGGGGAACGGCGTTGGCCGGCTCTCTCCAGCGCTGGCGATAGAACGGGACGTAGGGTTTGAACTCATCGAGCACACGCCGCAACTCGATGACGGCGTCGGGATGGGAATCGACCCGGAGATCGATGAGCGCGTGTTCCTCACCATCGTGCACCAGGAGGCTCGCCGAGCGCTCGGGCAACGGCCCATCGAGCCCGTGCTGTCCTCCTGCGCCACGGCCCGCCTCCAATCCCCGCATGATCCGCTCCGCAATGTCATGAGATATGCTCGCCTGGTAGGCGTCCGCCATGGCGGCAACGACGGCCTCGCCCTTGAGGACATTGCCGAGTGCAACGAACCCATCGCCGATGCGCTGACCGCTCCATTGGCGCGTTCTCGCTCCGGTGTGGCAGACGACGTCGCCGCGCCGGTCGATGATCGCAACCTGGCGAAATTCAAAGTCAGGATCTGCGCCTCGCAACAGTTCCAGCACCTGGGTAGCCGGATGACCTTGGTGCAAGAGCCGCAGGCCGAGCGCTTTGAAGGTCGGATTGACGAAGGCCTGGGTCGTAAGCGCTCCGACCCCTGTGGCGACTGCCGGGCATTTTGCTCCCACCGCCAATGAATAAGTCGCGATGCCGACCCCGAATGCGCCGGAGCGCGAACAGCGGGCGACCAAGGTGTAGGTCATGCTCGTTCCTCTCGTGTTGGCTTCGATGGCCTTCAGAAGAGGCTAACGGCCCTTCCGAAACTGCTTTCGATCCGTACCCGCGTAGGGGATGCGCCGTTGCACATCCGCCGCCTTGCTCTGCAAGAGCTGCATTTTTCGGCGCAACGTGCCGGGGTGAGCCCTGAGAGTGCATCGGCCCCGCCTGCTGAGTTTCACGAGGCAGCCCTCAGCGATCGAGCCACACATCCTCGAAGCGCCAGCCATTGTAGAGACTGTTCTGCAGGACGATCAGCCTTTTCACGCGCGGCTGAAACCCCGGGCCCTGCCACCGAGGTCAACCGCAAAATTCAGCGCCTACAGATCATCTGCCGGCACGAACAACACTTTCACCCATTGCACGGGTGCAACAGAGCACGTCCCGGACGAGAGCTCCGGGTTGCGGCGGCACTTGAAGTAGGCCGGGCTTATTCATAAGTTGGCGGGCTTGGGTCAATGGGCAGCGAGGATCGCGCTCGCCAGTAGTCGGAAGGGATTGCGGACGGCATGTCGGAGCAACAAAAGAACTTTCCCGAGTTCTACGTGACCGCTCCGCAAGCTTGCCCGTATCTTCCGGGCCGCAGCGAGCGCAAGCTGTTCACCCACCTGACCCACGACAAGCCGCGCCCCCTCGTCGACAGCCTTCTGCGCGGCGGTTTCCGGCGCAGCCAGAACATCGCCTACATGCCCTATTGCGAGGGCTGCCAGGCCTGCGTGTCGATCCGCGTCGTGGTCGACGAGTTCGAGCCGAGCCGGTCGTTCAAGCGCGTGTCCCAGCGCAACGCCGATATCGTCGCGAGCCGCGTGGCCGCGGTGCCCACCTCAGAGCAGTACAGCCTGTTCCGCGGCTACATCGATCAGCGGCACGGCGACGGCGGCATGGCCGACATGACCGTTCTCGACTACGCTATGATGATCGAGGATTCGATCATCGACACGTTCCTCACCGAGTACCGGGTCGGCGAGCCGTCGTCACCGGGAAGCAAGGTCAAGTCGAAGGGGCCTCTCAAGGGCATTGCTCTGTGCGACCGCCTGACCGACGGCATCTCGATGGTCTACAGCTTCTACGATACCGACGAGCAGGACCGCAGCCTCGGCACCTACATGATCCTAGAGCAGATCGCCGAGGCTCGCCGGCTGGGCCTGCCTTACCTCTACCTCGGCTACTGGATCGAGGGCTCCCGCAAGATGGCCTACAAGCAGCGGTTCGGACCGCAGGAGCGACTCGGGCCCAACGGCTGGCAACGCACCGCTTGAGCTGCGCACCCTGCCGCCCGCAAGCTGGCTCTCCTCGAGATCGCCTGCGGGGGCCTCGTGCCGTTCGCGTCCCTACCCCCGCGCCCTGACTTGGCTGGCCCATGATCCTGCTCGACGCGCTTCTCGCCGGAATGCCGCTCGAGGTCCTGACCATGCGCATGACGCTGGTCGCGGGGTTCGTGGTCGTAGTTGCCCTCGTCGCCGAGCGTCTCGGGCCGTTCCTCGGCGCCATGGTCGCCTCGCTGCCCCTCTACACGGGCCCGGTCTACCTGCTGCTCGCCCTCGAGCACGACGCCGGTTACATCGCAGCGGCGACCGTCACCTCCGTCGCCATCTGCGGCGCCAATCCCGTCTTCGCACTGATCTATGCGCTTCTCGCTCGTACGCAGGGCGTCGCGGCCTCGCTAGTCGGCGGACTGACGGCGTGGGCGGTTTGCGGCGCCATCGTGCAGGCGCGGGGCGAGTGGACGCTGATCGAGGCTCTGCTCTTCGTGGCACCGATCTACTCCGTCGCGCTGTGGCTCGCCCGGAGCTTCACGCGCGGCGTGGCGCTGCGTACCGCCAAGCGGCATTGGACGGACCTTGTCCAGCGCGCCATCTTCGTCGCGGCACTCACCGGCGTGGTCATCGTCGCAAGCCGTCATGTCCCCGCCGAGGTGACCGGCATCCTGTCGGTGATGCCGATACTCACGACGAGCCTGATCCTGGTCATGCACCCGCGCGTCGGAGGCCCGGCCACAGCCGCGCTTCTGGCACATACGCTCGGCGGTCTGGTGGGCATGGTGATTGCGTTCGCCGCCGTCAACCTGGCGGTGCCGCGGCTGGGGGTCTGGCCGGGCCTCGGTCTCGGTCTGGCCATCACCATCGGCTGGAACGTCATGCTGATCGCCGGCCGAAGCCTGGCGACACGGCTGCGCTGACGCCAGGCTTCGGCCGCCTCAGCGTTCCAACTCGGCACCGATGCGCTGGAACATGTAGGCCCATTTCGCCTTCTGGACGTCGACGAGCGACGTCATCGACTGGCGAACCTCGGCCAACCGCGAGCAATCCGGCGAGGCGGCACTGGTGCCCTCGGCGCCCAGTTGCTCGATGCGCGCGAGAAAACCCGCGGCCTCATCGTCGTACGCCGCGATTTTCTGGTCCTGCACGATCGGTGCCGCCTCGGCCAAGAACTGGTCGTGGCTCCACCCACGCTTGGCTTTGAGTTGCCGGAGCTTTGCCTGGAAGGTCGGCTTGTTCACCTGATTGAGCTCGCGCAGGGCCTGCGCCGCCTCGCCGACGGCTGCCTCGAAGTCGGCGCGGGAGCATGAGCCGGCACCTGCGGGAGACGCGAACGCCGCCCACACCGCTGCCGCCACCGCCACATGCTCGAGCCTCGATGACGCCATGTTGCCCCCCCGGATCGAAAGCTGTCCGGTTGGACCTACATGCCGTGTCGACGCGTTCTCGGCAAGTCGCCCGGCCGTCGCGAATGCGGACTTATCCCCGGTCCCCGTGCCTGTGAGACGATCAGGTGCGACAACAGACCGGAAACCCGCATGTCCAAATACGGCCCCACGCATGAGACCCGACCACGCCCCCTCGCCTTCCGCCCCGGCAGATCGCCGGGCACCTACGACCGTCAGCGCGACTTGCCGCGGCTGTTGGCGATGTGGCCGGGAGAACTCGAATTCAATGACGCAAGAAGCCCATCATCGGCTGATCCAGCGGCTGCGTCGCGCATTGCGCGAGGAGCGCCGCAGGGGCATCGCCGGGAGCTGGACGTACGACTTGGCACGGCATGCGCGCCTCTACCGGGCGCTACATGCCGAGATCGCGGCGATGCCGCCGCCACTCTCGAGTTGGGTCGCCGGCGCAAACGTTCCCGTCGCGGCCGATGCCGCGCTGGCCGCCGCCTCGCAGTCAGCGCCAAGCTTCAGCCATGCTGGACGGGGGATCAATCCCGGCGCGTGCCGAGCCCCATCTTCTTCGCCAGTTGCGAGCGAGCCGCCGCGTAGTTCGGCGCCACCATCGGATAGTCGTGTGGCAACTGCCATTTAGCCCGGTATTCCTCGGGCGACATCTTGTAGTGGGTGCGCAAATGACGCTTCAACGATTTGAATTTCTTGCCGTCCTCGAGACAGACGATGTAGTCCGGCGTCACCGATTTCTTCACCGGAACAGCCGGCTTCATCTCGTCCCGCTCCGGCACCTCGACGTTACCTGTCGCCCTGACGAGCGCCTGATGCACGTCTCCGATCAGCGCCGGCACGTCGCCGCTCGCGACCGTGTTCTTGCTCACGTAGGCGGCCACGATCTGGGCCGTCAGCCCGATCAGATCGCCTCGCACCTCCTCGTCCATTCAATCCCTCCACCGAGCCACGTAAGTCTACGTGACAATTCATTGTGAATTCTACGAGCGCGCGCTCCGGACCCTTGTATCCAGAGCACATCTACAGCCGGCTAAAGTAATCGACCTCTCCGACCCTAATGTAGTGCACTATAAGAACCACACACAGTCATGTCACCGACAATTCAGAACTTGCTATGCCTGAGCTCAGCGGGTGCCATCGGCTCGAACGACGCTTGATGTTGCCGGAGATGGTCCACAGACCGGCCAGCATGCTAGAACCTCGAGGCCGACGAGCGACGCCGCGGACATATCTCGCCCTACCCGGCACAACGCTCGTGACCCTCTTATCGCCAGCCGCTGCCAGCCGGACGCCAGCGCCCAACCGGAAGTCATCGCAATGCCGAAAGCCATCCCCACGAGCCTCGTGCCTCCCCGCGCTACAAAGCGTCCAGTGACCTCGGAGCATCACGGCACAGTGCTGGTCGACGACTACGCCTGGCTGCGCGCGGACAACTGGCAGGAGGTGATGCGCGATCCTTCGGTGCTCGACCCCGCCATCCGGACCTACCTCGAAGCCGAGAACGCTTACACGGACGCGAGGCTCGCCCACACCAAGCCGCTCCAGGCGGCGCTTTTCGAGGAGATGAAGGCGCGCATCAAGGAGGACGACACGTCCGTGCCCGCGCCCGACGGTCCCTTCGAGTACCAGGTGGGGTACGTCACGGGTGGGCAATATCCCCGCCTGCTGCGGCGTCCCCGTGGCGCCGCCGACGGCAGCGAGACCGTCATGCTCGACGGCAACGCCGAGGCTGAGGGCAAGGCCTACTGGCAGCTCGGTGACGGGAGCCACAGCCACGACCACAGGCTGCTCGCCTACTCCGTGGACGAGAAGGGCTCGGAGCTGTTCACCGTGCGCATTCGCGACCTCGCCACCGGCCGCGATCTCGACGATTCGATCCCCGACACGCGCGGCGGCGTCGTCTGGGCGCGCGATGGCCGGACCTTCTTCTACGTCCGCCTCGACGACAACCATCGCCCACTCTACGTCTACCGGCATACCGTCGGCACGCCGGCAGCCAGCGATGTGCTCGTGTATGAGGAGAAAAACGCCGGCTTCTACGTCGGAGTGGGCGCAACTCAGTCCGGCCGCTACATCCTGATCGACGCGCACGACCACCAGACCAGCGAGGTCTATCTCGTCGATGCCGACCAGCCCAGCGCACCTCTGCGCCTCGTCGCGCCGCGCCGACACGGCCACGAGTACGGCGTCGAGCATCACGGAGATCTCCTCTACATCACCACCAACTCCGGCGATGCCGAGGACTTCCGCATCGTGACCGCGCCGGTCGCGACGCCTGGTGAGGAGCACTGGCGCGAGGTCGTGCCCCACAAGCCCGGCCGGCTGATCATCGACACCGTGCTCTACACGGGCCATCTCGTGCGGCTCGAGCGCGAGGAGAGCCTGCCGCGTATCATCATCCGCCAGCTTGCCGACGGCGCCGAGCACGCGATCGCCTTCGACGAGGAGGCCTACAGCCTCGGCCTCTCCCACGGCTACGAGTTCGACACCAAGACGATCCGCTTCACCTACTCCTCGATGACGACTCCTGCCGAGGTCTTCGACTACGACATGGTGACCCGTGCCCGGACGCTCCGAAAGCGACAGGAAATTCCGTCCGGCCACAATCCCGCAGACTATGTCACGCGCCGCGTGCTGGCGCCGGCGCCGGACGGCGAGCTCGTTCCGGTGTCGCTGCTCTACCGCAAGTCGACACCTCTCGACGGCACCGCCCCCGTGCTCCTCTACGGGTATGGCGCCTATGGCATCCCGATGCCCGCCTCGTTCTCGACGACGCGGCTGTCGCTGGTCGACCGCGGCTTCATCTACGCCATTGCCCATATCCGAGGCGGCAAGGACAAGGGCTACCGCTGGTACACGGGCGGCAAGCTCGAGCGGAAGGTCAACACGTTCACCGACTTCATCGCGGCCGGCGAGCACCTCGTCTCGCTAGGTATGACTCGGCGTGGCAACATCGTCGCCAACGGCGGCTCGGCCGGCGGCATGCTGATGGGTGCCGTCGCCAACATGGCGCCCGAGCTCTTCCTCGGCATCATCGCCGACGTGCCGTTCGTCGACGTCTTGAACACCATGCTCGACGCCAGCCTGCCGCTGACCCCGCCGGAATGGCCCGAGTGGGGCAACCCAATCACCAGCGAAGCCGACTTCAAGCGCATCCTGTCCTACTCGCCCTACGAGAATGTCGAGGCTAAGCCCTATCCTCACATCTTCGCCTATGGTGGGCTGACCGATCCGCGCGTCACATACTGGGAGCCGGCAAAATGGATTGCGCGCCTGCGCGAGCGCAACACCAGCGACAATCTCGTGCTCTTGCAAATCAACATGGAGGCCGGCCACGGCGGCGCATCCGGCCGCTTCGAGGCCCTGAAGGAGGTCGCCCTCGACTACGCCTTCGCCCTCGAGATCACCGGCAAGACGCCGGCCGGCGTCTAAGCCTGGAGCGCGGCTGATGACCGACGGAGCCAGCAAGACTGCGGCGGAGCACCGGACGATCGTCCTGGGGCGCAACTTGGAGGTGCCGATCGGGCGCGTCTATGACGCTCTCACAGACCCCTTGGAGCGGGCGCGCATGGGGGCTTCCGGCGACCGCTACGCGCTGATCATCGACGAGGCCGATCATCGCGTCGGCGGGCGGGACTGCTTCCGCTTCGGGCTGAAAGGGCAGCCGCGGCTTCGCGGCGAGGCCATCTATCATCTGATCGCGCCGCCGAGCCTGATCGTGACGACCGAGATCATTCATGCCGACGCGCTATGCGTCTCTGTCTCGCTCGTGACGATCGATCTCCGGCAGCGCGGGCTCGAAACCGACGTCAAGCTCACCGCCCAGCTCTTGTCGCTCGCCGACGACGAGGACATGGTGGACGAGGCGGGCGCCCGCCACTCCGCCCTCCTCGACGACCTCGCCCGCCACCTCGGCACGCCCGGCCGCGACCGCCGGCGGTCCTTTTCGCGGCGTTAGCCTGGGCGGCCGTCGCGTTGCCTGCTCGGATCGGCATTGTGCTCCGCGACAAGCTGCACTAAGTCCACGCTCGTAGCGGACTGTCGCAGAAGCGTTGTCTTCGCCTGACACCGTGCGATTGAGACCACCCTCAGCTCTCGGGAGATCGAATTGGACAGTGTTCTCATTATCGGTGCAGGTGCCGCCGGCTCCGTGACCGCGCAGAAGTGCGCGATGAACCGGGACGTCTTCAAGAAGATCCATCTCGCCTCGCGCCGTCTCGCGAGCTGCGAGGCCGTGGCCAAGCGCTGTGTGACACCGATCGAGATCAGCCAGGTGGACGCCGACGACGTGAAGGCGACGGTGGCGCTGATCAACAAGGTCAAGCCGGACCTCGTCATCAACATGGCGCTGCCCTACCAGGACCTGCCGATCATGGACGCCTGCCTGGAGACGGGCGTGCACTACATGGACACCGCCAACTACGAGCCGCGCGACGTCGCCAAGTTCGAGTACTCCTGGCAGTGGAAGTACCAGGACCGCTATGCCGCCAAGGGCATCATGGCGATCCTCGGCTGCGGCTTCGATCCCGGCCAGTCGAACATCTATTGCGCCTACGCGCAGGAGTTCCTGTTCGACACCATCGAGACGATCGACATCATCGACTGCAATGACGGCAGCCACGGCAAGGCGTTCGCCACCAATTTCAATCCGGAGATCAACCTTCGCGAGGTGACGCAGCGTGGCAAATACTGGAAGAACGGCGATTGGATCGACATCGATCCGCTGTCCATCGCGACCATGATCGACTACCCTGAGGTCGGCCCGCGGAAGAGCTACCTGATCTATCACGAGGAGGAGGAAAGCCTCGTCGAGAACATCAAGGGCCTGAAGCAGATCCGCTTCTGGATGACCTTCTCCGACAACTACATCAAGCACCTCGAGGTGCTCCAGAACGTCGGCATGACGCGTATCGACCCCGTCATGTACAAGGGCAATCCCGTCATTCCGATGGAGTTCCTGAAGGAGCTGCTGCCGCCGCCCTCCTCGCTCGGCGAGAACTACTCGGGCCGCACGTCCATCGGCTGCATTTTTGTCGGCAAGAAGGACGGCAAGGAGAAGCGGGCGATCATCTATAACGTGTGCGACCACGCCGACTGCTACAAGGAGACGGGCGCGCAGGCGGTGTCCTACACCACGGGTGTGCCGCCGGTCGTCGGCGCCATGATGCTGTTCAAGGGCGCCTGGAAGAAGCCCGGCGGCGTCTACAATGTCGAGCAGCTGCCGTCCAAGCCGTTCATGGACGAGATCGGCAAGCAGGGCCTGCCCTGGCACATGAAGGAGATGGTCCCGAGCGAGCAGGCGGAGCTGTTTGCGGTGAAAACCTGATGCCGTCGACCGTCCTCTGGTTTGCAACCGAGGAGTTCGTCGACAGCGATGAGGATCGTGAGCATCGCGTCAACGAGGACATTGGCGGCGCTGCACTCGCCAAATGGCTGTCAGCCGAACTGCAGGCCAAGGGGCTCAGGGCGTCCGCGCCCTGGCCTGAGGATCACGGCTGGGACTTCGACGTCAAAGCCGACCAAGGGGCCTATTCGATCGTCTGCACGATCGAGGACGGCGCCGACGACGAGCGTCAGGCCTGCGTGCAGATCCATCTCGGCAAGCCCGGTCGTGCCGCGCTCGATCCCGCAGACCCGGTTCTCCGGCAGATCACAGCTCTGCTGGAAGGCCGCGGCGCGACCATCGTTATCGATTAAGGGACGCTCCTTGCGAGGTGTTCGGAGTGGGGACGTGAGGGACACTTGAAACTTCGCGAGCTGGTGACCAGACTCGAGGCAGTCGGTTTCGTGGATCGTGGGGGCAAGGGGAGCCATAGCAACTGTGTACACGCCGCCAGTAGGACGCGGGTAACGCTTTCGGGTAAGCTTGGCGATGATGCCAAGAAATACCAAATCGAGGCTGTCGAAGACGCCATTCGGATTGCCAGTTCATGAATGACTCGGATCGCTACCTGAAGATCGTCGAGTGGTCGGACGAGGATCGATGCTATGTCGGAACCGCCCCAGGCTTGATGCTGGGTGGTTGCCATGGCGACGACCAGCAGGCGGTTTTTGCCGAGCTTTGCAAGATCGTCGAGGAGGTCATTGAGACGATCAAGGCCGACGGGCATCCTTTGCCGCCCCCAACCGCTGGGCGCGGCCTCGGTCAGAGAATCGTGGAAACGGCCTGAACCCGTGCTCCGCGTATTCACCCGACAGTCGAGGTCACGGCGGCGACCGCTGAGAGTCGCGAGCCGTGGCCGTGCCGCTGCCGGTTGAGGTTAGATGGTGTTGCTGAGACATCACCCTTCCTCAAAGGCAAACGACATGACCACGACCACCGAGAAGGTAGCACGGCGCAAGCTGTCGTTGCTCGAGCTGGCGAGCAACCTCGACAACGTCTCCAGGGCCTGCAAGCTGATGGGCTACTCCCGCCAGCAGTTCTACGAGATCCGCCGCAACTTCCAGACGTTTGGCGCCGACGGGCTGATCGACCGGCTGCCCGGCGCCCGTGGCCCGCATCCCAACCGCGTCCCCGTCGCAACCGAGCAGGCGTGGTGGGAGGCCGATCATGTCCATGCCGCTCGTTTGACCGAGAAGCCGCTGGTGGACCTCGGCTTCAATGTGGCGGGCTGCGCAGCAAAGAGCGGAATGCCTCGCAACGAGTTTCCCGAGCCTAAGCCGGCCAAGCGATCGCGCCGCCGCGGCAAGTCGGCTCCCGTTCAGCTCAGCTTCGCGTTCTGACCCAACGACCCGGTCGGCGTTGCCTCGCACAACCCCCGGCACATGACCCTTCAATGTGACCACGGCCGGTGCCATATAGCGGCATCAATCGCGGCCTTGGGCCGTTGCATGCCGGAGTTCGCGACCGATGTCCCCCAATCTTCCCGCCAATATCGCCACCCCTGCCTACGTCCTCGACGTGGCGGCGCTGAAGCGGAACCTCGCGACCGTGCGGCGCATCCGGCACGAGGCCGGCTGCAAGGTGCTGCTCGCGACCAAGGCTTGGGCCATGCCGGCGGCATTCCCGCTGATGCGCGATTCACTCGACGGCACGACCGCGTCCGGCGAGTACGAGGCGCGGATGGGCGCGGAGGAGTTCGGCAAGGAGGTGCACGTCTACGCGCCCGCCTACGCACCCGGCGAGGTCGAGCGGTTGACCAAGATCGCCGACCACATCTACTTCAACTCGCCCGAGCAGATCGCGCGGCTCGGCCCGATCGCGCGCGCGGCAGAGAAGAAGATCGGCATCCGCATCAACCCCGGCTACTCGAACGCCACGCTCGGTGGCGCGCTTTACGACCCTTGCGCGCCCTGCTCCCGCTTCGGCACCACGCGCGAGCAAATCGACGAGCTGCCGTGGGGCGAGATCGACATCCTGCACACCCACGCGCTCTGCGAGTTGATGGCTTATGGCTCCAAGGGCCTGATCGAGCACGTCGCGCGCGAGCTCACACCCTACGTCCGTCGCGTCAAGGCCGTGAATTTCGGCGGCGGCCATTTCGTCAACAAGGAGGGCTACGACGTCGACGTGCTGATCGCGGCCATCAAGGCCTTCCGCGCCGAGTTCGGCGTCGAGGTGATCCTCGAGCCAGGCGCCGGCATCGTCGTGGACACGGGATATCTCGTGGCGAGCGTCATCGGCCTGCATCACAACGTCAAGGACATCGCCATCCTCGACACGTCGGCCTCGACCCACATGCCGGACGTGCTCGAGGTGCCCTATACGCCCGCCATCATCGGCGCCGGCAGCATCGGCGTGCACGCCCACGACTACATCCTCGGTGGCAAGACCTGCATGACCGGCGACGTCATCGGCGAGTATTCCTTCGAGCGGCCGCTGGCGGTCGGCGACCGGCTGATCTTCACCGACATGATGCAATACTCGTTCGTGAAGAACACCACCTTCAACGGCACGCCGAAGCCCGACATCGCCATGCTCGACGAGGATGGCAGCTATCGGGTCGTGCGATCGTTCGGCTACGAGGACTTCCGCAAGACGCTCGGCTGAGCTCCGGCGCTCAGCGCTGCATCACGTAGGAGCCCGGCGCGGGACCGAGATTGTGCATCGTGCCGCCGGGCGCCCGATCTTCGCGGGCGGGCACCATGCCCGTCGATTGCCGCGCCAGCCAGTCGGCCCACGACGGCCACCAAGAGCCCTCGACGACCTCGGCTCGCGCCGCCCACGTATCGGGGTCGTGGTAGAGGTCGAGCGGCTGCTTGACGCCCATCCTGAAGTGCCGATGCTTGTGACCGGGCTCCGACACGATGCCGGCGTTGTGGCCGCCGTTGGTAAGGACGAACGTCAGCTCGTTGTCGGTGAAGAGGTGCGCCTTGTAGACCGAGCGCCAGGGCGCGATGTGGTCGCTTTCGGTGCCGACGACGAACATCGGCGCCTCGATATCCTTGAGCGCGATGACGCGGCCCTCGACGGCGAAACGCCCTGCCGTCAGGCGGTTCTCGAGGAAGAGCCCACGCAGGTACTGCGAATGCATCTTGTAGGGCATCCGCGTCAGATCCTCGCTCCAGGCCTGGATGTCGAACACGTCCGAGCGCTCGCCGAGCACGTACTCCCGGATGATCCGGGACCAGACCAGCTCGTTGGAGCGCAAGAGCTGGAAGGCGCCCGACATCTGCCGGCCGCGCAGGACGCCCTGCGCCCACATCATGTCCTCGAGGAACGTGATCTGGCTCTCGTCGACGAACAGCATCAGCTCGCCGGCCTCGCTAAAGTCGGTCTGCGCTGCGAGCAGCGTCAGTGATGCCAGGCGCTTGTCGTCGTCCCGCGCCATAGTCGCCGCCGCGATCGAGGCGATGGTGCCGCCGAGGCAGTAGCCCGTAAGATGGATGCGCGTCTCGCGATCGGCACTGGAGACGGCATCGATCGCCGCCATCACGGCGCGCCGGTAGTCGTCGAGCGTGACGTCGCGCTGCTCCGGGCCGGGGTTGAGCCAGGACATCATGAAGACCGTATGCCCCCGCCCGACCAGGTAGCGCACCAGCGAGTTCTCGGGGCGAAGGTCGAGAATGTAGTACTTCATGATCCAGGCCGGAACGACCAGAACCGGCTCGCGGTGCACACGAGCGGTGGCGGGGCTGTACTGGATCAACTCGAAGAGGTGGTTGCGATAGACCACGCAGCCCGGCGTTACCGCGAGATCGACGCCCACCTTGAGCGCGCTTGCGCTGCGCGGCGGCTGCCCGGCGACCTCGCGGTTGATGTCGTCGACCAAGTGCGTCACGCCACGCCAGAGGTTGCGGCCGCCTTCGGACAGCGTGCGCTCGGCGATCACCGGGTTGGTGAACGCACTATTCGTCGGTGCCAGGACATCGAGCGCCTGGCTGGCCATGAACGCGACGCGCTTGGCGTGCTGCGGGTCCATGCCGCTGATCTGCGTGGTCGCGAGGGCCCACCAGCTCTCGAGGGCCAGGTAGCTCTGCACCGAGAGACACGCCGGCATCTGATGCCAGGCCGCTGCATCGAAGCGATGGTCGCCCTCTCGGGGACGGAACGGCGGGTCCTCGTGGGAGCCGGCCAGGCAACCGGCTGCGAAGCGGGCGAGCTGGGCCTGCATGCTTAAGCCTGCGAGGCACAGGTCGGTCAGGCGGCCGGGCGATCGCATCAGATGTAGCGACCAGTCGAACCAAGCCGCTCCAATGGCATGCGGCGACAGTCCAAGCGTGACCCGCGCGGTGCCGGCCCTGAGGAAGCGATCCACATAGTCGAATTGCGGCTCGTAGGCACCGCCTGCGTGAATTGTCACGCCATCCCCGATCGGCGGCGCCGGAAGGCGCGCCGCTTCGGGGGCGCCGCCGATTTGTCCAGGGGAAGCGCTGCTCCCAGGTGTCTCGGGCCTCGGTACTGGCGGCTCGATCCGTCGAACGGGCGTCGGCATGACTATCCTCGATGATGCATCCGGTATGGCCGCTGCGCAGATCTGCCAATTGCCACAGAAGCATGACAAAGCCGTGAGCCCGTCTGACCGAGATCAATTTCCGGGAAGGGCCGGCGCGCCGTCACGTTGACCTTGAGGGCGGCTTTGCACAGTGCACTCGGCCGCGCGCCATTGCTGGTGCCGGCGAAGCGTGCTAGCCATTGATCGTCGAATAACAATCATAACATCGCTGGGAGGGTTCCGGAGTGAAACGCGGCTGGATTGTCGCGAGCTTGGTATTTCTCGCAATCTTCTGCGCCACGGTCTGGCAGTCGGTTTCGCTTCCGCTCATCGACGAGTTGGGCCCGGGACCAGGCTTCTTTCCCCTCTGGCTTGCCGGCATTGGGGCCGTGCTCAGCATCATCCTCGTGCTCCAGACCGCGCGCGCACCCGCCGACGCACCGAGCGAGAGTTCTGATACCGGAGCGGGCCGCGATGTTTCGCATCGGGTCCGTCGTCGTGATGCTGGCAATCGGCGCACTGGTACTCGACTGGCTAGGCTGGCGCCTCACCGCACTCATCGTGACAGGCGTTCTGCTGCCGGCGCTCGGCGCGCGCTCGCCCCTGGTTATCGTCCCGTTCGTGCTCGCCGCGAGCTTCGGCGTGTTCCACGTGTTTTACTATTGGCTCAAGGTGCCGCTGCCCATCGGCACGTTCGGCATCTGAGGACCGCATAGCCCCATGGAAACGCTCGACCACCTGCTTGCCGGCCTAGCCGCCGCCATGAGCCTGCAGAACCTCGCCTTCGCTCTGGCGGGCTGCATCCTCGGCACACTCGTCGGCGTCCTTCCCGGCGTCGGACCAGCGGCGGGAACCGCGATCCTGATTCCCATCACCTTCAATCTCGATCCGGCCGGCGCCATCATCATGCTGTCGGCCATCTACTACGGCGCGATGTACGGGGGCACGATCACGTCGGTCCTGCTCAACGTGCCGGGCGAGGCCGCCTCGGTCATTACCTGTATCGAGGGCTACCAGATGGCCCGAAAGGGCCGGGGCGGGGCGGCGCTCGGCATCGCGGCCATCGGGTCATTCATCGGCGGCACCGTGGCTGTGCTCGCGCTCGTGGTCGTCGCAGCTCCACTCGCCGCGCTGGCTTTGAGCTTCGGCCCACCCGAGTTCTTCGCGCTGATGCTGTTCGGCCTCTGCCTCGTGACCGGTCTCGCCGGACGATCGCTGATCGCTGGCATTCTCATGACCGTGGCCGGGCTGCTGATCGCCATGATCGGCATCGACCCGGTCCGCGGGGCACCGCGCTTCACGTTCGGCATGCCGGAGCTCTACGACGGCCTGGGTTTCATTCCCGTCGTCATGGGCCTTTTCGGAATCGGCGAGATCCTGGCGACCGCAGAGAAGCCCTACCGCGAGATCATCAGGACCAACCTGCGCGACATCTGGCCGAACCGCGAGGAATGGAAAGCGTCGTGGGGCGCGATCTGGCGGGGCACGGGCATCGGCTTCTTCCTCGGCCTGATCCCGGGCGTCGGTTCCATCATCCCGACTTTCATGTCCTACATTCTCGAGAAGCGCATCTCGAAGCATCCGGAGAAGTTCGGCACGGGCGTTATCGAAGGTGTCGCCGGCCCCGAGACCGCCAACAACTCCTACGCCAACGCGGCCATGGTGCCGTTGCTCACACTCGGCATTCCGTCCTCGCCGACGATCGCCGTGCTGATGGGCGCTTTCATCATCAACGGTCTCACACCCGGCCCGTTTCTCTTCACCGAGAAGCCGATCCTGGTTTGGACCATTATCGCGTCGTTCTTTATCGGCAACGTCATGCTGCTGATCCTGAACCTGCCGCTCGTCGGCATGTGGGCCAAAATTCTCGAGGTCCCGTACCAATACATCGTGGTCGGCACGCTGCTCTTCTGTGTCATCGGAGCCTACTCGATCAACTCGAGCGTGTTCGACATCTGGATCATGCTCGGCTTCGGCGTCATCGGCTATGTGCTGCGCAAGCTCGATTTTCCGCTGGCGCCATTCGTGCTGGGACTCATTCTCGGTCCACAGCTTGAAAAATCGCTCCGAACTTCGCTCGAGATGTCGGCCGGCGATTTCATGATCTTTCTCACGCGTCCCATCACCGTCACGCTGCTCGTCATGTCGATCATCGTGCTGCTGGTTTCCGCACTCAATCTCGCCCCATCACAGATCCGCGAGGCCACGGACGACTGACGGGACCCGGCGTTTCTGCTAAAACAACCCCGTACCAACCAAGGGAGGTTCAAGAAACCAATGTTTAAAACCGTCATCGGGGCCGCCATCGCCCTAACGCTCGGCGCAGGCGCTGCACTCGCTCAGACGTTCCCCGACAAAGCGATCAACCTCATGGTCGCCTATCCGCCGGGTGGCTCGACCGATATCGGCGCCCGCATCGTCGCAAGCATCGCCGAGAAGGCCATCGGTCAGCCTATCGTCGTCGTCAACAAGGGCGGCGCCGGCGGTCAGGTCGGCTGGACCGATCTCGTTCGCCAGAAGCCCGACGGCTACAACATCGGCTTCATCAACTTGCCGGCAACGAATACAGTGATCCTCGACCCGGCCCGGCAGGCGATCTTCAACGATAAGAGCTTCACGCCGATCATCAACCAGGTGCTCGATCCGGGCGTGGTCTGGGTGGCAGCTGGAAGCCCGTTCAAGACGTTGAAGGACGTGATCGACGCGGCCAAAGCCAAGCCCGGTGAGGTCCGTGCCGCGACGACCGGCATCATGTCTGACGACCATCTCGCCATCCTGATGCTCGAGGAGGCAGTTCCCGATCTGAAGTTCCGCTTCGTACATCTCGTTGGCGGCGCGGCTCAGATGAAGGAGACGCTCGGCGGCAACGTCGACGTGTCGTTCGACAACGTCGGCTCGATCGTAAAGCAGGTCCAGGGTGGCCAGGTCCGTGCGCTCGCGGTGATGGACCCACAGCGCTCGAAATTCCTGCCCGACGTCCCGACCATGAAGGAGCTCGGCTACCCGACGGTCCTCTCGTCGTCGACCCGCGGCATCGCCGGCCCGAAGGGCATGAAGCCCGAGGTCGTCGCCAAGCTGGCCGATACGCTCGAGAAGGCGATGAAGGATCCCGAGCACCAGAAGAAGATGGACGCCGTCGGCCTCGCCGTGAAGATCATGAAGGGCGCGGAATACCAGAAGTATTTCGACGACACGCATGCCACGGCAAAGCGTCTCGTCGAGTGGGCCAAATCGCGTCCGCAGAAGTAATGCCGAAAGCCGGCACAGGAGAATGACGAAAGGCCCGGTCGCGAGACCGGGCCTTTTTCATTCAGACTTCGACGACCTCGATAACGCCCGGCACCGTCGACAGCTCGCCCCGCTCGGCAGCTCCGATCTCGTACTTGCCCGGCAACAGCATCTCGATCTCGCGTCCACCCGCGACGCCCGGCACGCCGGCCAGCTCCAGCGAGAACCGCACCTCGCCCTTGCCGCCCGGCTTCAACAGGCGCCGCAAGTCGTCCAGGGCATGGCGCGCGCCGAGCATGGCGCGTCCATCGAGCACGATCCTGACGCCGCGGTTGACATTGGCTGCCGCAGCGTCGAGCCCCTCAATGGAATTGACGCGCATCTTGACGGTCTCGCCGTCGCGCTCCGCCTCTACCGAAAGGAGCACTGCCGTTCCCGCCGTGAGAAGATCGCCGGCGCGGGCGAGCGTGTCCGAGAAGACCACCGCCTCGAACTGACCCGTTGCGTCCGAGAACATCGCGAAGGCGAACTTGTTGCCTTTCTGGGAGCGGCGCTCACGGGCAGACACGACGATCGCGGCGAGGCGCCCCGCAGTCGCGGCGAACCCGGCCTTGGCCTCGAACTCGGCATAGCGGGTGACACCGAGCTTCGGCAGGATCGAGCTGTACTGGTCGAGCGGGTGGCCGGAGAGATAGAAGCCGACGCCTGCGAACTCGTGCTGCAGCCGCTCCATCGGCGTCCAGGCCTTGACGGGTTTCAAGTCGAGGCGGGGGCCCTCGCTCGAGCCGAACATGTCCGAGATACCCGATGCCTTGTCGGCATTGAGCCGCTGCGCGTTGCCGACCATGACGTCGGCATTGCCATGAACCAGCGCCCGGTTCTTCTCCAGCGCATCGAAGGCGCCCGACATGGCCAGCATCTCGAGCGCACGCTTGTTGACCTGCTTCGGATCGAAGCGGCCCGCGAAATCGGCAATCGACTTGAACGGGCCGTTTCTCTCCCGCTCGGCGACGATCGTGGCGACCGCTCCCGCGCCGACGTTCTTCAAGCCTGCGAGCGCGTACTTGATGCGGCCGTGGGGCTGTCCGGTCGTTTCCCCTTGGCGCTTCGGATGCCCACCCGCATCCGCGCAGGGCGGGTCGACTGAGAACTCGACGTCCGAGCGATTGACGCAGGGCTGCGCCACCTCGATGCCGGACCGGCGCGCCTCGGCCGCGAAGTTGGCAAGCTTGTCGGTGTTGGCCATGTCGAGCGTCATCGACGCGGCCAGGAACTCCTCGCGGTAGTTCGCCTTGAGGTAGGCCGTGTGATAGCTGACCAGGGCATAGGCGGCGGCGTGGCTCTTGTTGAAACCGTAGCCGGCGAACTTGTCCACGAGCTCGAAGATGTAGGTTGCATCGGCCTTCTTGACGCCGTTCTGAATGGCGCCCTCGACGAAGCGCGCCTGCTGCTTCGCCATCTCGTTCTTGTCCTTCTTCCCCATGGCGCGGCGAAGAAGGTCGGCTTGGCCGAGCGTGTAGCCACCCATCACCTGGGCGATCTGGATGACCTGCTCCTGGTAGATGATGACGCCGTAGGTCTCCTCGAGAATGGGCTTGATCAGCTCGTGGGGATACTCGATCGGCTCGTCGCCGTGCTTGCGATTGATGTAGGTCGGGATGTTGTCCATCGGGCCCGGCCGATAGAGCGCCACCATGGCGATGATGTCCTCGAAACGGTCGGGTTTCAGCCGCTTCAAGCTCTCGCGCATGCCCGTCGACTCGAGCTGGAACACACCCACCGTGTCGGCCTTGGCGAGAAGCTCGTAGGCTGCCAGAACCTTGGGATCGTCACCGGCGATCTCGAGCTTCGGTAAATCGACCTCGATGCCACGGCCCTTCTTGATCAGCTCGACCGCCTTCTGGAGCACCGTCAGCGTCTTCAAGCCGAGGAAGTCGAACTTCACGAGGCCGGCCGCCTCGACGAGCTTCCAGTTGAACTGCGTGATCGGGAAATTCGACTTGGGGTCCCGGTACATCGGCACCAGCTCGTCCAGCGGACGGTCGCCGATCACCATGCCGGCCGCATGCGTCGAGGCGTGCCGGTAGAGGCCTTCGAGCTTCTCCGAGATCTCGAGGAGGCGAGCCACCGTCGGATCCTCGTCGCGGGCCTCCTGCAGCTTCGGCTCGCCGTCGATGGCCTCGCGCAGCGTCACGGGATGGGCCGGGTTGTTCGGCACGAGCTTGCACAGCTTGTCGACCTGGCCGTAGGGCATCTGGAGCACGCGACCGACGTCGCGCAGGACGGCGCGCGCCTGGAGCTTGCCGTGCGTAATGATCTGTGCGACGCGGTCGGCGCCGTACTTCTGCTGCACGTAGAGGATGGTCTCCTCGCGACGATCCTGGCAGAAATCGATGTCGAAGTCCGGCATCGACACGCGCTCGGGATTGAGGAAGCGCTCGAACAGCAGACCGAACCGGAGTGGGTCGAGATCGGTGATGGTCAGCGCGTAGGCAACCAGCGAGCCGGCGCCCGAGCCGCGGCCCGGACCGACGGGAATGCCTTTCGCCTTCGACCACTGGATGAAGTCGGCGACGATCAGGAAGTAGCCGGGGAACTTCATCTTGGCGATGACGTCCACCTCGTAGGCGAGGCGCTTCTCGTAATCCTCGGGGGTGAAGCCCGGCGCGGGTCCGTGCGCCGCGAGCCGGGTGACGAGACCCTCCTCGGCCTGGCGCTTGAGCTCGGCGGCCTCGGCTGCCTCGCGGTCGGCTTGGCTCGCCCCAGGTGCCGTCTTGACGAAAGCCGGCAGGATCGGTTTACGACCGCGCGGGCGATAAGCACACAGCCGCGCGATCTCGATCGTGTTGTCGATTGCCTCAGGGAGGTCCGCGAACAGGCGCACCATCTCGTCGGCACTTTTAAAATAATGCTCGCGGGTCAATCGCCGCCGGTCGTCCTCGCTGACGTAGCGCCCCTCGGCGATGCAGATAAGGGCGTCGTGGGCGTCGTAGTCGTCGGGCTTGGCGAAGTAGCACTCGTTGGTCGCGACAATCGGCAGGTCGAGCGCGTAGGCCAGCTCGAGCAGCACCGGCTCCACTTGTGCTTCGCTGGCGAGGCCGTAGCGCTGGATCTCGACATACAGCCAGCGCCCGTAGATCTCTTTCAGGCGCATGAGACGCGCCCGCGCAAGCTCCGGCCGGCCGTCGCGGATCGCCTCGTCGATCGGACCGTCGTGTCCGCCGGTCAGTGCGATGACGCCCTCGGCCAGATCGGCGAGCTGCTCGATTTTGACGTGCGGTGACTCGGTGTCCGGCGTTTTCAGGAACGCCGCGCTGTTGAGCTTGGAGATATTGGCGTAGCCGGCCTCCGTACGGGCATAGAGGGCGAGCGGTCCCGCCGGCTTGGCCACTGCGCCCTGGGGCGACTTGAGCGCCGCCATCTTGTCGTCCGCGTCACGGAAATCCACACGCTGCGCGAGCCCTGCGATGGGCTGCACGCCCGCCCCCGCGAGCTTGTCCGAGAACTCGAGCGCGCCGAACATGTTGCCGCTGTCGGTAAGCCCGATGGCCGGCATCATGTGTGCTTCGGCCATTTTGGCGATCTTGGAGATCGGCAGCGCGCCTTCGAGCAGCGAATAGGCCGAATGCACCTTGAGGTGCACGAAGCGGCCGGCATTCGCAGGCGTGGCGGATTTGGTCGAGTTGGGGCGAATTGGTGCGTTCATGCGGTTAGTTTAGCACCGCGCGCACGCTCCGATCCGCTGTCCGTGGGTTACCCCCGCAATCAACGACGGGGTAAAGGGCTACGGACTATTGTCGCTGGTCCCGCTGCTGCGGCATCTGCTGCTGCTGCTGGACCGGCCGCTGTTGCCGCTGCTGTTGCGGCTCCGTGGACTGGCCGACGTCGCCGGCACCTGCTCCGGTCGCGGCGCCGTTCCAGCCACCCAGCGGTCTCACCGATCCCGCGATCTGGTCGTAGTCGAGCACCTGCAGCCCGCTGACCTGGTTGCGATCGTAGCCAAGATCGTAATAGGGCGTCTCGTAGCCCCAGCGGTAGCCGCGCCACGGGAAGGCGCGATAGCCGCCGCCGTATGCGGAATCCGACGAGACCACGACCGCCTCGACGTCGCCGTCGCGCGAGACGATGAGATCGTGGATGTAGCCGTAGCCGGTCCGGTCGGAGAGGTAGGTGTAGTCACCGAGCACGTCGCTGAGCTTCCAGATCGTCGGCCCCGTCCGAAGCGTCGTCGAATCGACCGCGGTCCGCTGATTGGTGTTCGCCCGCCACAGATTGCTGCGCGCGAACGTATACTCATCGGCCGTCGCCTCCGTCACCGGCACCGTGATCCGCTCGAAGTCGGCGCTGATCTTGACCTGGTCCCACGGAATGAAGAGGTGGGTGTCCCCGATGTCGAGGAAGCCGCCGATCTCGGCGATGATGCCGACCACCTTGCCTTGCTCGCTCAGAATGATGTTCTCGACGCTTCCGATGTCGTCACCGTAAGGACCGATCACAGTCGTGTCGCGATAAAGGCCGCGGGCGCTCCAGCCCTCGTTGTAGAGACGATCGTAGCTCCAGTTGTTGAGTGACGGGGGAGTTTGCTGCCTCTGCGCTGTCGTCTGCTGGCTCTGCTGACCCGGCGCTACTGTTTGGGTTGCGGGCTGATTGCTCTGTCGGTTCTGGTTCTGCTGAGCGGCGACCAGTGTCGGAAACACGGCCACTGCCGCCGCAATCACGAAATAGCGATGCACGATCAGGTCCTCCTGAATTGCGCCCCCGCCCGGCCGAAAGCCGGTCGTATCTTCAGCGAACGCGGGTTGTCCTGGATCGTTCCGGCGGAAACGCTATCTGACCGCCTCGGGCCGCAACTCGACGAGTTGCCCCTTTTCCATGCGCAATACCCGGTGCATGCGACGGGCGAGGTCCATGTTGTGGGTGGCGATGAGGGCCGCGACGCGCGTGCGCTCGATCAGCCCGACGAACTCGCCGAAGACGTGCTCCGAGGTCGTCGGGTCAAGGTTGCCGGTCGGCTCGTCGGCGAGGAGGAGGCGTGGCGCGTTGGCGAGCGCGCGCGCAATCGCCGTGCGCTGCTGCTCGCCGCCCGAAAGCTCGGCGGGACGATGCTCGAGCCGCTCGGCGAGCCCGAGTCCCGAGAGCAACTCGATCGCGCGCGCGCGGGCCGGCTTGTCCGCCTTGCCCTGGATGAGCTGCGGGATCATCACATTCTCGACCGCTGAGAACTCGGGCAACAGCTGATGGAATTGATAGACGAAGCCCATCTCGGCGCGCCGGACGCGGGTGCGGGCATGGTCGTCCATCGTCGAGCAATCGTGGCCGTTGATCAGCACCTGACCGCTGTCCGGTGTCTCGAGCAGGCCGGCGATGTGGAGCAGCGTCGACTTACCGGCGCCGGACGGACCGACGAGAGCCACGGCTTGCCCCGGCAGCAGCGCGGCGCTGGCTCCGTCGAGCACATGGATCGCCCTCTCGCCCTGATGGAAGGTGCGACGGAGCCCGATCAGCTCGAGCACGGGTACCGGTTGAGTTATTCTATCCTGCACCTCGGGCCTCATTCGTAGCGGAGCGCTTCGACGGGATCGAGGCGCGAGGCGCGCCACGACGGGTACATTGTCGCCAGCACCGAGAGCACCAGCGCCATGGCGACGATCCAGGCCGTTTCCGCGACATCGATGCGGGCCGGCAGGCGCGTCAGATAGTAAACCTGAGGGTCCATCAACTTGGTGCCGAGCACATTCTGCAGTACCTGGCGGATGCCCTCGATGTTCCAGCAGAACACGACGCCGAGGACCAGGCCGGCGATCGTGCCGACGATACCGATCGAGGCGCCGGTGATCAGGAAGACGCGCATGATCGCGCCCTTAGTGGCTCCCATCGTGCGCAGGATGGCGATGTCGCGGCTCTTCTCCTTCACCAGCATCATGATGCCGGAGATGATGTTCAGGGCCGCAACCAGCACGATCAGCGACAAGATAATGAACATCACATTGCGCTCGACCTCGAGCACGGTGAAGAACGTCTCGTTTCGCTTTCGCCAGTCGGTGAAATGCAGCGTCGGACCGCCGGCCGCTCGCATGGGGCCGATGACATGGTCCACGGCATCGGGGCTCGTCACGGTGATCTCGAGCACATCGACCTCAGCGCCCCGCGAGAAGTACCGTTGCGATTCGGCGAGCGGCATGAAGACCATCGTCTTGTCGTACTCGGACATGCCGAGCTCGAACACGGCGGCGATGCGATAGCGCTTTATGCGTGGTGCCGTGCCGAAGGGTGTCGAGGCGCCTTTGGGCGCTATGAGGGAGATGCTGTCGCCGGCGTTGACGCCAAGCGAGTTGGCAAGCCGGCTACCGATGGCGACGCCTTCCTGTGAATCGAAGCCTTCGAACGTGCCGAACCGCACATTGTCGTAGACGAGCGGCAACTTCTTCAGGCTGTCCTCGGTGAGGCCACGGACCAGCGCACCGAGGGTGTTGGCTGTGGACGAGATCATGGCCTGCCCCTCGACAAGAGGCATGACCGCCGTGACGCCCGGCACCGATCGCAAGCGAGCCGCGGCCTTGTCGTAATCGTCGAACGGCGCCTGGATCTTATGGACGATCACGTGGCCGTTGATGCCGAGAATCTTCTGGAAGAGCTCGTGGCGGAAGCCGTTCATGACCGCCATCACGATGATCAGGGTGGCGACCCCGAGCATGATCCCGATGAACGAGATGCCGGCGATGACCGATATGAAGCCTTCCTTGCGCCGCGCTCTCAGATAGCGCTTGGCCAACATCCACTCGAAGGGCGCGAAGGGCGCCGTATCGACAGACTTGTCGGTTTGCCTGCCGTGCTCGTCGACGGCCGTCCCGGTTGCCGCAATGGCCATGCCGTTCCCCTCCAACTGCGGGCCGGGCGCGTGACGTCGCGAGACCCGACACAGCCAGCCCCGTGAGCCGGGACAGGTGTCTTGCGTGCAGCGTGCCCCCGTCCGAGCGATAGCGCCCCCTGCGCTACGCGAGAAGACGGCCCGCGATCACCTCGGCCACCAGCGCGGTGACAGCCGCGTCCGCTGCGAGCGTACGCCGACCGCCATCGCGGCGCGACTTGATCTCGACCTCGCCGGCTTTGACCCCTTTGGGTCCGACGATCAACTGATACGGCACCCCGATCAGGTCCATGCTCGCGAACTTGGCGCCCGGCCGATCGTCCCGGTCGTCCACGAGCACCTCGATTCCGGCCGCTTCGAGGCGACGCTCGAGGTCATCCACAACCCGATCCGTCTCGGCGTCGCCGGGTTTGAGGTGGACGAGCGCCACCTCGAACGGCGCGACGGACACCGGCCACACGATGCCGTCCTTGTCGTGACTGGCCTCGATGATGGCTGCGACGACACGAGACGGACCGATGCCGTAGGACCCCATGTGCACCGTCACCGGCTTGCCGTCGGCCCCCTGCACGGTCGCCTTCATCGGCTCGGAGTACTTGGTTCCAAAGTAGAAAATATGACCGACCTCGATTCCGCGGGCCGACACGCGCGCATCGGCGGGCAGGCCATCATAAGCGGCGGCATCGTGCATCTCCGACGTTGCCGCGTAAAGCGAGGTCCAATTGTCCACTGCCCGCTGGAGGCCCGCCACGTCGTCGAAGTCGGTGTCCGCCGCAGGAACGGGAAACTCGAGGTAGTCCCGATGACAGAAAACTTCGCTCTCGCCCGTCTCGGCGAGAATGATGAACTCGTGCGACAGGTCGCCGCCGATCGGGCCCGTGTCTGCCCGCATCGGGATCGACTTGAGACCGAAACGCGCAAACGTGCGCAGATAGGCTACGAACATCTTGTTGTAGGCGTGCCGCGCGGCCTCCTTGCTCAGGTCGAACGAGTAGGCATCCTTCATCAGGAACTCGCGGCTGCGCATGACGCCGAAGCGGGGGCGCACCTCGTCCCGGAATTTCCACTGGATGTGGTAGAGGTTGAGCGGCAAGTCGCGGTAGCTCTTGGCGTAGGCGCGGAAGATCTCGGTGATCATCTCCTCGTTGGTCGGCCCGAACAGCATATCCCGCTCGTGACGATCCTGGAGACGCAGCATCTCCTTGCCGTAGGCGTCATAGCGGCCGGATTCGCGCCAGAGGTCGGCCGACTGAATGGTCGGCATGAGAAGCTCCACCGCGCCGGAGCGGTTCTGCTCCTCACGAATGATGGCGTTGACCTTGTTGAGCACCCGAAGCCCCAGCGGCAGCCACGCGTAGATGCCGGCGCTCTCCTGACGGATCAGCCCCGCGCGCAGCATCAGCTGATGCGAGACGATCTCGGCCTCTTTCGGAGTCTCCTTGAGGACAGGCATGAAATAGCGGCTGAGGCGCATGAGCGGGATCGCTCCTGATCGGGGGTGAGGGCGCGAGATTGGCAGCGGTACGGCACAGGCACCCACCGCCGTTGGCTGGCTTACCTTTGCCGTGCCCCGCGGCTAATAGCCATTTCCCCTGTCCGAGGCAACGCTGTGACCGGTTTGCCCGGCACGAGGTCGTGTGAAATCGGCGAACGACTTTTCAAGTGCTGAAGTCAATGTGTCACAGAAATGTGCTGACAAGTCGATGTGCCAGCGCTATCGTTCGCCCCGTTGCACAGAAAAGGGGTCCGCTTCGGCCACATGGTCGGCGGCAGCCCAGGTCTGGGGAGACCACGCGCTCCACGCCCTCATTGTTCAATCGGAGTGAAGCGCACGATTGTTGTTGCGGCCGGCGATTTCCGATCAACGGGAAGGGCGGCCAACGCCTACAACGAGGAACCATAGGTTCCGCGCGAGACGCTCACGGGGCTAGGCCAAGCGGCCGGGCCCCGATTGTTTTTCGAGGCGCAGCGGCGCACGCTCATCGCGCCTGCTGGACCATGCCTTTGAGATCGATAAGGCGCCATTCGACTGCGGCCCACAAGCCTGCGAATACGACGGCCGCCACGATGGTCGTGATGATCAGAACCCGGGCCAGGCGGAAATTGGCCGGCGCGCTTTCAGGCGTGCCAGGAACTACTTCGCCTGCCTCCGCCTGTGTGTGCACGCCGAAGGGCAGCACCGCGAACAGAACCACCCACCAGACGATGAAGTAAACGGCGATCAGGAACACGATGCTCATCGGGGCCTCCGAAGCGTGGCTCATATCAGCCTCGCTGCTCGCTGTCTTGCCGACTTGCCGCGACGTTTCGGCCGAAACGCTATCGCGCCACGCTTTATTCGGCTGCGCGTGTTGGGCATCGAGGCCGATTGCGAGCCACTGACCGCTCAGCGGCATCCTGCAGAGTGAAAATCACGCACTCGTGAATAGATACGGCTCGTTTCGGATTTGACTGCACGAGTGAACGATGTTTATATTCACCTCATCGGACGGGCCGAACACCACACGGACCCAACCGGACCTGACACACGAGAGACCTTCGGAGACACCCCATGAAGACGATCCTCGCCTCGATCCTCGCCCTCGGCCTCCTCACCGGCGCCGCCTCGGCCTCAACCCTGACCCCGGTCCAGGCCGACACCACGACCTCGGATTACTGCAAGCCCTACTACGGCTGGTAAGCGCGACCCGCGCCCCAACCCCAAACCTCCCCCCCCCTCACCCGACACCTCGGAGACACCCCATGAAGACGATCCTCGCCTCGGTCCTCGCCCTCGGCCTCCTCACCGGCGCCGCCTCGGCCTCTACCTTCACCCCGGTCCAGGCCGACACCACCACCTCCGATTACTGCAAGCCCTACTACGGCTGGTAAGCGCCGACCCGGATATTCACTGCCGGCACCTTCGGTCCTCTAAATGCCGGACCCTCTACTGCAGACCCAGATATTCAAACAGCAGCCCCCCGGCTTCACGGCCGGGGGGCATTTTTATGCAGGAAATTCGGGTCCGCAAAACGGGGCCTCAAGGCAAATAGACGCGTTGGCACCGCTCGATCGCGTCGGGATCACGAAACCGCCGCCCGTTGGCGCGAAGGATCCGCCGATAGCGCTTGCCATCGCCATAATGCTGCGCTGCGATGTTCCAGAGGCTGTCGCCACGGCCGACGACGTACCATCCCGGCCTCTTGATCGGACGCCCGGCTGTGGAGCATCCCACCGCAGGAGCCATCAGCGCTCGGCGTGACCGCGCGGCGCCGCGTTTTGATCCAGCTCCGATGACCGGATTGGGACGGCCGACCGGCCGGACGGGAGGCGGTGCCACCACTGGATTCTCGATCTGGGGACGAGAGATCGGGGCAAGCTTGCCCACATACGTCGTCGCCCCGACCGCTCGGCGCGAGGCTTCGGCAGCATGTCCCGCCTCGCGCGCGGTGGCTCGGTCGGCCGGCCGCTGGACCTTGGGCTCGACGGCGCGCTCTGTCGTGTGCTTGGCCGCCTCAGACGTCGCCGCAGCGGCGCGGTCAGCCGCCTCTTTCGCCCGTCGCGCATCCTCGGTCGCCTGCTGCTCGGCTGCGCGGCGTCGCTCGGCAAGCCTTGCCATTTCCGCGGCACGGGCCGCCGCCAACTTGGCGGCCTCGGCAAGCTTGGCGGCCTCGGCCTCGCGGACCGCCTCGGCCTTTCGAGCATCTTCGATGGCCTTGGCCTCGGCAAGCTTCGCGGCCTCGGCAGCCTTGCGGGTCTCGGCCTCGCGGACCGCCTCGGCCTTTCGGGCCGCTTCGATGGACTTGGCCTCGGCAAGCTTCGCGGCCTCGGCAGCCTTGCGGGCCTCGGCCTCGCGAACCGCCTCGGCCTTTCGGGCCGCTTCGATGGACTTGGCCTCGGCAAGCTTCGCGGCCTCGGCTTTCCGAAGCACCGCTGCGCGTCGCGCGTCCTCGATCCGACTTAGGTCCTCGGGCCCACCTGCCTCGTCTTTCGCGACCGTTCGCGCGCCGGTGCTGTCTGGTGCCGCTGCGTCCGCTGCCACCCCGCCGGGATCGGCTGCAACTCGCTCAGCAGTCTCGGCACGAGGCGCGGCGAGCTTTGGCGAGGGCTTCGCAGTGGGGGTCGTCACTTCGCGAGCCGGCGGCGCATCCGCCCCGTCAGGTACGGTCGCCAGCTTGCCGACCACCTCGCGCTGGAAGGCGCGATAGCCGCGGTTGAGCCAACCGAGACCGCCTTCCTCATCGACACGAGACTGGGGCTCAGATGCGCTCGCGTTGCCGGCGAGCTCAGCAGGCGGCACCCGGGCCGGCGGCGGTTGTATATCTACGGTGGCGGGACCGGTTGGCTTCGGCTCTCCGCTTGCTGCTCGGGGGACATCCTTATCGGTTTTTCCGTCTGGCGCCGCGATCGGTGCTGCCTCGGAGAGCGGCGCCATGACGCCCGACTGGGTCTCGCGGCGAGCCCTGTCGAGCAGCTCTCGCGCCTCGCCGATCAAGGGTGCCGTGTCACCCTCGCCAATCACGATGGGCTTCGTCTGGCGCTGGACCTCGTCCCGGCGGTCCCACAGCGGCGCACGCTGGACGGCCTGACGCTCGGCCGCATCGACAACCGGATTGGGCACCGTCGGCTCGGACAGCCGGTCGATCACGGCGCGATAATCGCGCTGCACCCTGGCGAGCCAATCGCTGGCGCTCTCGATGACAGGGCGGCTCCGAGGCTGGCTGTCAGCGGTGGCGGGGGCAGGCTCTGGCTCGATCTTGCGCGGATCATCCCCCTGAAGAAACCGGTCGAAGGCCTTGCTCGCATCCCGGGCGAGCTCCTCGGCACGCGATCGCACGCTCGGCTCCCCCTCACCTTCGGTAGCGGAGGACGTACTCTGGGCCAGCGCATGCGGTACTCCAAGCGTCGCGCCCAGCACCAAGGTCAGGCATAGCGCTCGCACCCGGGGCGATCGAACCGACATCACCCTGCTCATGCTCGTTTCCCTCGCTCGTATCCCGCCCCCCATCCTTTCTGGCGGGCTCAGGCGTGCGCCGTGGCTGACCTAAGCCCGTAACGGCCGGCGTACCCGTCATTGTAGCCGAGACCCCCGACACAGGCGCGAACCGAGCCTCCCTGTGGTTGATGCGCGGCCCGCTCCTTCGTTTTGAGATCACACCCAGCGATGAGCGTAGAATATGGTGAACTCTCGGCGGTACGCATCGTGATGGTGGAACCAGCGGCCGCCGTTGCTGCTTAGACACGCTCTGACGTGCAACGGGGCCCCGCACTGCCTCATTTTCCGGCTTCCGTCGTGCTATCCTGTCGTTTCACGGCGAGCGGCGTGCCTCGAGCCCCTGCTCCGACATGAAACGGCAATGGCGGTCGCGAATATTCATCGACCGCGCCGATTTCGATTCCGAAGCACAACCATCCTGGGTACGAACAAAAAAATGCAAAAACAACGCGTTAAAACCCGTCACAAGTCCCCCATCCAGGCAGAGCCCGCTGCCGCTGCCAGACCGCTGCGCAACGTCTGCGTCTTTTGCGGCTCCGGTCCCGGCCGCAATCCGGCCTACGTCGCCGCTACTCGCACATTCGGTGCGGCGCTTGCATCGGCGGGCCTTGGTTTGGTCTACGGCGGCGGCAGCCTCGGCCTGATGGGCGAGGTCGCGCGCTCCGTACTCGATAGCGGCGGCTACGTCACCGGCATCATCCCCGCGTTCCTCAGCGAGAAAGAGCGCATGCTGAAGGATGTCAACGAGCTGATCGTGACGTCCGACATGCACGAGCGCAAACGCCTGATGTTCGAGCGCTCCGACGCCTTCGTGGCGTTGCCGGGCGGCATTGGAACGCTGGAGGAGCTGGTCGAGCAGATGACGTGGGCGCAGCTCGGCCGTCACGACAAGCCAGTCGTGATCGTCAACGTCGAGAACTTCTGGGCTCCGCTGAAAGGTCTGCTCGATCACATGCGCGAGGAGGCCTTCATCCGCCCGGGTCTCGAGGTGCGCGTGTCGATGGTGGCGACGGCGGACGAGATTGTGCCGTTCCTGCAGCAGGCGTTCGCCGCGGGTGCCGGCGAGGTCGCCGACGAGGCCACGATCGAGAAACTCTGAGGGCTTCTGCGCAGGATCGTTGGCTGTGGCACGTCAAGGCCAGTGAGAGGACTAGTCCGGTGCTTCTCGGCGGTGCCTTGAGAGCGGCCCGAAGGGTCCCGGGGACAAGCCCCGGGACGAGAGGGCGATCCCCTATCGGTACTGCCCTGTGAACTCGCCCTCAGGGCGCAGGTTGACCACCTTGCCGCTCTCGTCGACCTCGGGCCGGTTGATCGAGAACACGTTCTCAGGCGTGAGCACGCCGTACTCCATGTAGCCGAGGCGCGCGATGGGCCGCATAGCGCCCGTGTCGACGAGGCCATCCTTGATGAACCGGTCGTCGATGTGGATGCCGACCACCTCGCCGATCACCATGGTGTGGCTGGAGGGCTTGCCCGGACGGCCCGGGAGTTCGATGGTCTGCCAGAGCTTGCACTCGAACGCTGCCGGGCTCTCCTTGACCCGCGGCGGCTGAACGAGGTTGCCTTTGACCGCAGTCAGGCCGGCCAGCGGAAATTCATCCACGCCGTAAGGCACCGAGGCCGAGGTCGCGTTCATCTCGTAGCGCAGATCCCACGTCGCCAGCGAGCAGACGAACTCCTTGGTCTCGAGGATGTTCTTGAGGCTGTCCTTCATGCCCGCCGAGCCGAACGCGACGTAGGTCGGCCGCTCGCCCATCGCGTTGAAGAAGCTGTAAGGCGCGATATTGGCGACGCCGGAGGCGCTGATCGAGGAGATCCATCCGATCGGGCGTGGCACCATCAGCGCCTTGAACGGGTCGTGCTTCAGGCCGTGCTTGTTCTCGTGGGTGTCGTAGAACACAGGGCGATCTCCTAGGGTCGCTGGCGCCAGGTCGACGCCACCATACAGTTGCCCCGACAGATTGCGCAAAGCCGCAGTCGTCGAAGCTCTCGCATGGTAGCGACCAAAGACGACCGTCGAAGCAACTGAATGGAGACCGTCGATGATCTACGAGTTCCGCACCTATACGCTGCATGTCCGCACCATGCAGGAGTTCCTGAAGCGGTTCGGAGAGGCGCTGCCGAAACGGCTGGAGCTGTCGCCGCTGGCTGCGTGCTGGGTGACGGAATTCGGGCCGCTCAACCAGGTGATCCACGTCTGGGCGTACAAGGACACGAACGAGCGGGCACGGGTCCGGGCCGAGGCCGTGAAGACCGGCGTCTGGCCGCCGAAGGTCGCCGAGCTCATCACCGACATGAAGTCGGAGATCCTGGAGCCGCTGCCGTTCTCGCCGCTGCTCGAGCCGTCCAGCCACGGGCCCTACTTCGAGATGCGCCGCTACGTGCTCCGAGCCGGGGGTGTGCCCGAGATGGCGGCCAAGTGGGAAAAGCACTTGGCACCGCGCCTCGAGCTGTCGCCGCTGATTGGCGTTTTCACGAGTGACATCGGTGGCCTCAACCAGTGGGTGCACATCTGGGCCTACAAGAGCCTCGATCAGCGCATGGAGGTGAGGAAGACCATGCAGGAAAAAGGCATCTGGCCGCCGCCGCCCCCGGTGCCGACGCTCACCCAGGACGCCTGGCTGATGCTGCCGGCTCCCTTCTCGCCGATAAGGTGAGCCGGGCCAATTTGGCTCACGGCCAACTCAGTTGCCTTCCCGATTGCGAGCCCGGCAGAGCCTGCTAGGTTCTCGGGCACAATCGCGCATCGAGCACAAGGAGCCCGAACGTGACCATTCGCAATGGCGTCGCCGATGCCGTCGGCAGGACGCCGCTTATCAAGCTGATGCGGGCCTCAGAGGAAACCGGCTGCACGATCCTCGGCAAGGCCGAGTTCATGAATCCCGGCGGCTCCGTGAAGGACCGCGCGGCGCTCTACATCATCGAGGACGCCGTGAAGCGCGGCACGCTGAAGCCGGGCGGCACGATCGTCGAGGGCACGGCCGGCAACACAGGCATTGGCCTCGCCGTTGTGGGCAACGCGCTCGGGTTCAAAACCGTGATCGTGATCCCCGAGACGCAGTCGCAGGAGAAGAAGGACACGCTGCGCCTGCTCGGTGCCGAGTTGGTCGAGGTGCCGGCGGTTCCCTACAAGAACCCGAACAACTACGTGAAGTATTCGGCCCGTCTCGCCGAAGCCCTGGCCAAGACAGAGCCGAACGGCGCCATCTGGGCCAATCAGTTCGACAACGTGGCCAACCGCGCGGCACACATCGCGACGACCGCGCCAGAGATCTGGGAGGACACGGACGGCAAGGTCGACGGTTTCGTCTCGGCGGTGGGCTCGGGCGGCACGCTGGCGGGCGTCGCCATGGGGCTCAGGTCCAAGCGTGCCGACGTCAAGATCGCGCTCGCCGATCCACCGGGAGCGGCGCTTTATTCCTACTACACGTCGGGCGAGCTCAAGTCTGAAGGGTCGTCCATCAGCGAGGGCATCGGTCAGGGCCGGATCACGGCAAATCTCGAAGGCCTCAGCGTCGACAAGGCCTACCTCGTTCCCGACGCGGAAGCGGTGGAAATCGTGTTCCAGCTGCTCGCGGAGGAAGGGCTCTGCCTCGGCTCGTCGTCGGGCGTGAACGTGGCCGGCGCCATTCGGCTGGCGAAGGACCTCGGCCCCGGCCATACCATCGTGACGATCCTGTGCGACTACGGCACGCGCTACCAGTCGAAGCTCTACAATCCGGATTTCCTCCGCGGCAAGGGTCTGCCCGTACCTGGTTGGCTCGCGGAGAAGCGCGCCGTTCCGCCGAGCGTCCTCGTCGATCCGGACAAGGCGTGATCGCATGACCGAGCAGCTCTACCGGACAGACGCCTACCTCCATGACTGCGAAGCGACGGTTCTCGACGTCAACGAGCGCGGTGGTATCGTGCTCGACCGAACGCCCTTCTATGCCGCGGGCGGCGGTCAGCCCGGCGACCGTGGCCTCATTCGATTCGCCGGCGGCGAATGCCCGATTGCGACCACCGTCTACGACAACACCGACAAGTCGCGCATCGTACATGTCGCGGCCGAAGGTGCGCCGCGACCGGCGACCGGCGAGAAGGTGACCGTCATCCTCGACTGGGATCTGCGTCACCGCCACATGCGCATGCATACAGCGCTTCACCTGTTGTGCAGCCTCGTGAAGTTTCCCGTCACCGGCGGCCAGATCGGCGCCGGCGAAGGCCGTCTCGATTTCGACATCGAGGACGCATCCGCCGTCGACAAGGACAAGCTGACGGCCGAGTTGCAGGCGCTCGTCGCCGCGGACCACCCGGTCACCGAGCGCTGGATCACGGATGCGGAGCTGGAAGCCAACCCCGGCCTCGTGCGCACCATGTCGGTCAAGCCGCCGATGGGCTCGGGCCGCGTACGCCTCGTCCTGATCGGCACCGAGGGCGCCATCGACATGCAGCCCTGCGGGGGGACACACGTGCGCACAACCGGCGAGATCGGTGCCGTTGCCGTCTCCAAGATCGAGAAGAAGGGCAAGATCAACAGGCGCATCCGCGTCGTCCTCGCCTGACACCCGAACATACCAAACATCCCAAGGGAGTGAACGAATGGTCGACCCGGCCCAGTGGATCGTCGAGACGGAATGGCTCGCTCAACATCTCGAGAGCCCGGACATCATTGTTCTCGACGGCTCCTCGCATCTGCCGACGTCCGGCCGCAATGCGCGACAGGAGTTCGCCGCCGCACATATCCCCGGGGCCTACTTCTTCGACATCGACGAGGTTGCCGACAAGAAGAACCCGCTGCCGCACATGCTCCCCTCGACCGTGCAGTTCGCATCGCAGGTCAAGGCCATGGGCATCGGAGACGGCACGCGCATCGTCGTCTACGACAGCGAGGGGCTCTACTCGGCTGCCCGGGTCTGGTGGATGTTCCGTGCGATGGGTCACAACGACGTCGCCGTGCTGAACGGCGGCCTGAAGAAATGGAAGGCCGAGGGCCGCGCGATCACCGACGAGCCGAGCCCGAAGCGCCAGCCACGGCATTTCACGCCGCGAGCCAATGCCGCACTCGTGCGCGACGCCGCCGATGTGAAAGCGCTGATCGGTCATCCGAGCGTGCAGATCGTCGATGCGCGAGCGGCCGGTCGCTTCACGGGTAGGGCGCCCGAGCCCCGCAAGGGATTGCGCTCCGGCCGCATTCCCGGATCGCGGAACGTGCCCTTCGGAACGCTGCTCAACCCCGATGGGACGCTGAAGAGCCCAGTCGAATTGCGCAAAGTCTTCGCCGAGGCTGGCGTCGACATCGATCGTCCGGTTGTTGCGAGCTGCGGCTCCGGTGTGACGGCCGGTGTCGTCGCGTTCGCGCTGGCCCAACTTGGCCGCCCCGACGCCGCCGTCTACGACGGATCGTGGAGCGAATGGGGCGCTCGCGAGGACCTGCCGATCGAGACCGGCGCGGCCTGACACTGAGCGCTTGCCGCCTCCTGACGCATCGCCGCCGTCATCCGCGACGGCGGCGTTCACGCCTCCGAATCACTTCGAAACATTTCGTCAATTGACAGTTGGTCGCTGCTCGGCTCACCATTCCTGTATGGTTAAAAGATTATCTTTCAACAAACGAGCTAGAGGTGGGTTTTTGGCCTGCAGGTTGATAGATCGGCCCAGTTTCAAATAGCCGAGCGAAGGCCGGTCTTTGCATCATTTCACGCTGCACGCTCGATGACCCGCCATAGCCAAGGTTTGCGGGCTCGCTGCGCGACACGACGACAACGGTTTCTCGCGAGAACGCAAACCGTAGCGCCTGGAACTGCGCGAGAACGCCGCCGCGAAAGAGCTTCCCTCGGTGCCGGGTATCCTCCCCCATCCTGGCCCGGATACCGAGAGCGAGCGACCCTGGTGCACGTCCTCCCTCGTGCGCCAGGGTCGATGCGCTCGTGACATTGCGGCATAGGCGAACCTCGCCTCAGAATTCGCGAGTTTCCGAGCTTGGTGCGGCACAAGGCCCCCTGCGTCGATCCACGTTCCCAGTCTCTCCGGGCTGCCGATGCTGATATCGTCTCGGCTGCCTTGCCGCTTCGCGGGCTTGGCATGTGCTCGCCGAAACTCGAGGTGGTGCGATGCTGAAACGATGCCTGCCCCTGCTCGTCGCTACCGCGCTTGCGGCATCCCCCGTTGCCGCGCAGGACGAGACGTCATCGACGTCACCTGCGAACGAGGCTGCGGGCAAGCCGGCCGCATCGGGGAGCGAGCCGACACCCGCCCCGGCCGAGCCCGATCCGCTGACTCCAGCGGCTGTCGAGACCGGACCCGCCCGTGCGCCAGGGGCACCAGAGCGGACGCAGCAGGCAATCGCAGCGGCCGCGATCGACCCGTTGATCATCGATCTACGCGCACGTCTTGCGAGCTGGCCCGAGGGTGGCGGCGCCGCACGCAAGGCCGACCTTCAGGCACTCCGGGACTTTTACGCCGAGCCTGACGCTGCACGCATCTGGACCACGGCGGAGGGCTCGACGCCGCGCGCCGAGGCCGTCGTGGCCGCAGTGCGCCGCGCCGATGATTGGGGCCTAGACCCTGAGTCGTTCGATCTGCCTACGCTGCCGCAGGCGGGGGCTCTTGCCGAGACGCTGATCGAGGCCGAGATCCGCATCGGACTCGCGGTGCTGGAGTATGCGCGCCAGGCTCGCGGTGGCCGGATCGATCCGCCTGCGCTGAGCAAGATGATCGACATGCGCCCGCGCCTTTACGAGCCCCGCTCGGTGCTCGAGGCGGTCGCCGTCGCAGCCGCAGCCGACGCCTATCTGGAGGGGTTGCACCCCCGCCATGCCGGCTTCCACGCACTCAAGGCCGCACTGGCGCGAACGCGGGCCGAGACCGCGACGAAGCAAGCCGACCAGAGCCCCCCGTCGAAACACGCCGACGGAGCGCGCTCGGCCACGGAACGGCGCATCCTGGTCAACATGGAACGCTGGCGCTGGCTGCCCGAGGATCTCGGCGCCTTCCACATCTGGGACAACGTGCCCGAGCAGATCACGCGCGTCATACATGACGGAAAGGCGGTGCACGAGGCGAAGATCGTCGTCGGCAAGGCGACGACGCCAACGCCGATGTTCTCCGCTCCGATGCGGTTCGTGATCTTCCACCCGTCGTGGGGCGTGCCGGAAGGCATCAAGACAAACGAGATCGGTCCGCTGCTGCGCCGTGCGCAGGCGGGCTCGTCAGGCTGGTTCTTTTCCGATAACGACGGCGCCTCGCGCGTGCTGAGCCGGCATCAACTTCGTGTCTACGCCGGAGGTCGCGAGGTCAACCCCGACAGCATCAACTGGTCGTCCGTCGACGTGCGGCGCTTCAGCTTCACCCAACCGCCGAGCAGCAAGAATGTGCTCGGCGTCGTCAAATTCCGCTTCCCGAACAAATTCGACGTCTACATGCACGATACGAGCGAGCGCCACCTCTTCTCGCGGGGGTCGCGCACGTTCAGCCACGGGTGCATGCGCGTCGAGAACCCATTGCGGCTCGCCGAGGTCATCCTGGCCTACGACAAGGGATGGGGTCGTGAGCGCATCCAGCAACTCGTCGCCCGCGGGACCACGACCGACGTCACGCTGGAGAAGTCGGTGCCGGTGCATATCGTCTACTTCACCGCGACTGTCGACGAGGCGGGCAAGCTGACTACGCACAGGGACGTCTATGGCATGGACAGCCGGGTCGCCTCAGCGCTGGCGGGCCGGTCGGTCGTGCTCGCCTCTGTCAAAGCGGACGAGGATGCCAAGCCGTCGTCCCCCGCCGCGCGCAAAGGCGAGCGCCGCAAGCCCAAGCGCACGGTCAAATCGGCAAAGACGTCATCCGAGCGCGCCACCTGGAATCCATTCTCTCCGCTTTCGGCAAATTGAGAACCGCGTACACCATTTGCCGAAAGTGAGGCGGAGGCGCAACGCTTGGGCAGCGACTGCGGCTCGACACCCGTGTGGCGCTTGCATCCGGCGCCCCCGCGGCTCTAGCTGACACTTTGAAGATGCCGGCCGAGGGCGGCGCGCAGGGACGGGGTATTGGGGATGCGCACGCTTTGTTCGCGGTGGTTGGCGACGTTGACGATGTTGTGCGTGACCGTTGCGGGCAGCCATGCTGTCCAGGCCGGCCCGCTGCTTCTGTTCGAGCCCGCAACCGGACGCGTGCTTTACGCGGATGAGCCTGATCGCGCCTGGCATCCTGCCTCGGTGACCAAGCTGATGACGGCTTACCTCACGTTCGAGGCGGTCCAGGCTGGGCGTCTCGCGTGGGACGACGACGTGCCCCTCTCGGAGCATGCCCGCGGCCAGCCCGCAACGCGCATCGGGCTCCGCGGCGGCATCAAGCTCAATGTCGAGCAAGCCGTGCGCGGCCTGATCCTTCGTTCGGCCAACGACTTCGCCGTTGCTCTCGCCGAGCGGGTCTCGGGCACGGAAGCCGCCTTCGTCGAGACCATGAACGCGACGGCGCGCCGCCTCGGAATGACGCGAACCGTCTATCGCAATCCGCACGGGCTGCCCGATCAGGAGCAAGTCACGACGGCACGGGATCTGGCGATCCTCACGACGGCGCTGCTGAAAGACTTTCCCGACCGTGCAGAAGTGTTCTCGACGCCGACGGTCCGCATCCACAAAGGCACATTTCACTCCCAGAACGATCTCCTCAGGACCCTTCCAGGCGCCGACGGCATGAAAACCGGGTTTACTTGTGCCTCGGGCTACAACATCGTCGCGAGCGCGACGCGCGAGGGCCGCCGGCTGATCGCCGTGATCCTCGGTGCGGTCAACCGCCAATCCCGCTCCGAGCGGGCGACCGAGGTGCTAGAGGCCGGCTTCGCCTATCTCGCGGGCGAGACGCAGATGGTGACCGTACCAGCGGCGAAGCCGATCAAGGTCCGTGGCAAGCCCGCGCCCGAGGAGACGCCAGCAGAGATGCCACCGTTCGCGCCGGTAGGGCTTCGGGAGCTGGCACTCGCTCCTGCCGATCCGGTTCAGCCGGACGATATCGCGCGCCAGGTGCGAAGCGGGAAATGCCGCGGTTATGGAGGCTTCTCCAAGCCCGAGCCGGAGCCGGCGGTGAGCGAGGCCGACACCGACGCCGAGAACCCCGCCGAGGTCACTCCGGTGGTCACCGGCTCGGTCGCCGCGACGCCGCCGGCCGCTCTCCCCGCCCCCCAGAAACATGCCAAGAAGCCGACCGAGGTGCTCGCCAAGCCGGCAACGGCCCAGGCAACGCTGACGGCCGCGCCGAAGCCCGCCAAGGCGCCCGCCCGGATCGGCTCAGGCGCGCCCGAAATGAAGGCGCGCACCAGCGCGCCGGCGGTCGCGACGTCCCGCAAACGACGTGCCCCCCTCAGCCGGCCCGTCCGTCAGCGCGGCGGACCGAGGACGGCCCCCGATCGCGCCGTGGAGCGAGCCGCAGCGCCGCCATCGGCGCCAGCCGACAGCAGCCGGGAAAGCAGCCTGGGCGCAGGCTTCGTCGACTGATCGAGGCGCGGCCGGCGGCCTATTCCGGAACCGGGATGAAGTCGGTCTCGTCGCTCGGCACGAGCGGGAAGCGCTTGGCCTTCCAGTCGGCCTTGGCCGCCGCGATGCGGTCCCGCGAGGACGAGACGAAGTTCCACCAGATGTGGCGCGGCCCATCCATGGGCTCGCCGCCGAGCAGCATCAGCCGCGATTGCGCCAGCGCCAGGATCGAGATGCGATCGCCCGGCCGGAACACGAGCAGCTGTCCCGCGTCGAAACGGTCACCCGCGATGTCGATGGCGCCCGATGCGATGTAGACCGCCCGTTCGTCGTAGAAATCGTCCAGCGGCAGCACGGCGCCCGGTGCGAGGACGGCCTCGGCATAGAGGCTCGGATGCGGGAAACTGACGGGCGAGCGCCGCCCGTATGCCTCGCCCATGACGAGGCGGACGCGCTTGCCCTCGCCCTCGATGCGCGGCAGGTCGCCGAGGCCATGATGCGCGAAGGCCGGCGCAACCTCCTCGGCGTCCTTCGGCAGAGCGAGCCAGGCCTGGATGCCGAACATCTCGCGCGGCTGCGCTTGCGCCTCGGCCGTCTCGCGCTCGGAATGCACGATGCCGCGGCCGGCCGTCATCAGGTTCACCTCGCCGGGCTTGATCACCACGGAGGTGCCGAGACTGTCGCGATGCCACATCTCGCCCTGGAAAAGGTAGGTCACCGTCGCGAGCCCGATGTGCGGGTGGGGGCGTACGTCGATGCCCGTCCCGATCAGGAATTCCGCCGGCCCCATCTGGTCGAAGAAGATGAACGGCCCGACCATCTGGCGTCCCTGGGCGGGCAATGCGCGTCGAACTTGGAAGCCGCCGAGATCGCGCGCCCGCGGGACGATGACCTGCTCGATCTGGGCACAGGACTGTGCGTCGCCGGGTACAGGATCGTTGTGGGGGAGAGTGCTCATTGCTCGCGCTCCGCTGTCGCCGGCCTCGCTCGGGCCATGCCCGTTAGATAGGCTGAAAGGCCGTCTCGGCCAACTCGACGGGGAGCAACCGATGCAGGCGACACGCGCGGGCGCGATAGGTGCCGAGGCCATCGGCATGATGACGGGGCGAACCTTGCTCTGGCAGATCGCACGGGAGCTCGACGTTCTGCGCCGATAGATCGTGGCCGGCTGACATTCGGCGCCGCCCGGGTCTAAGCTGAGCGACGACGGACAAGGCTCCCGGGAGATGCCGATGCGCGACATGCTGCAGAAAGAGATCTCAGACCTCGTCGCGGCTCGACACGCCGACCGGGCCACCTTCGAGCGGCTCGGTCCGATCGCGTGGCCGGGCGGCAACCGCATCGCGGTCAATTTCACCGCCGACTTCGACGCGATGCTTCTGCGCCGCCTCAACGACGAGCCGTCCGAGCAGCTCGCCAAGGGCGAGTTCGGCGGCCGCGTCGGCATCTGGCGACTGATCGAGCTGTTCGACAGCCACGCCATGAAGGCGACGATCTTCATTCCGGGGCGCATCTGCGAGCTTTATCCCCGTGCCGTCCGGGCCTGCGCCGCGAGCGGGCACGAGGTCGCGGACCACATGTGGGAGCATCGCGTGCCGAGCGATCCCGCCCTCGAGCGCGATCATCTGGCCAAGGCGACCCGTGCCCTCACCGAGCTGACGGGAAAACGTCCTGTCGGCACGCGCAGCTGGCATACGGCCGAGGCGCTGACAGAGCAGGGCTACCTCTATCGCTCGCACGGCTCGGACGCACACGGCCCCACCTGGAGCCACGACGGCAACGGCCAGAACCGCCTGATCGAGCTGCCGTTCCACTACGCCATCGACGACGCGATGTTCTTCTCGTTCGCCTGGTACAAGAGCGCCACCAGCGAGCAACGCCTGTCCGATCCCGATCGGGTCCTGGAGATGTGGTGGGCGGCCTTCGAGCAGCAGTATCGCGCGGGCGGCTATCTCAATGTCTGCCTGCATCCGTTCGTCTCGGGCCGTGCCATGCGCATCGCCATGCTCGACCGGCTGATTACGCGCATGAAGGAGCTGCCGGGGGTCTGGCTGACGTCGTGCGAGGAGGTGGCCCGGCACGTGGCCGCGACGTGTCCCTGGCCGGCTGCGAGGGCCTGACTCTGCGCGATACCCACGCCCGCGACTGACGCTCTTTTGCCCGATCGGGAGCCCGCCATGCCCTGGAAAGACCGCTACACCGTCTCTGACGAGATCAGCCTCCGCGATCACGAGTTGCACTGGCCCGATGGCAACCGCATGGGGGCACACATCACCGTGACGTTGAGTGTCGCCTCGGGACCCGAGGGCCTTACCAAGGCCGATCTCGAATCCTCGGCCGGCCGCTTCGGATTGGGCGAAGGGCTGGACCTGCTGATGGACACGCTCGCCCGTCACCGCGTTCGCGCGACCGTGGCCGTGCCCGCCGCCATCGCCGAGATGATGCCGGATCGTGTCCGCGAGATCGCACGCGCCGGCCACGAGATCGCGAGCCTGGGACTGCGCCACGAGGACACGAGCAGCGCGCCCCGGGACGAGGAGGCAGCCCGCATCGCACTGGCGACGGAAATCCTCACGCGCGTCGCCGGAAAGCGCCCCATGGGCTGGTATGCACTTTCCCGCCAGAAGGACCGCTATGCGGGCGGGGCGATGAGTGCCGCGACGGTCGATCTCCTGCGCGAGGCGGGCTACGGCTGGCTCGGCAACGGCATGGCCGACGACATCCCCTATTACACAGTGACCGACTTCGCGAGCCGCAGCGCGTTCCTTACGCTGCCCTACTACTATCATCTCGACGACCAGTACTTCTCGCTGTTCCCGGTCGCCGGGACCGGGCTCGAGAACTCCGACATGCTGGCGCGCAACTGGCGGGCCGAGCTCGACGCCCAGTACAAGCGCGGCCGCTTCTTCTCGATGGTGCTGCACCCGCAGCATGCCGGATGGTGCAATCGCCTCGAGCTTCTGGAGCGCTTCCTGTCGCACATGACCAGCCGACCCGGCATGTGGATTGCGACGGGCTCGGAAGTCGCCGCGCACTGGAACGCGAGCTTCCCGGCGGCGACCCACCTGAAGCTCGAGCCTTCGATCTGGCACGACTACGAGGGAAGCCTCAGTTGATGCGCCCCGCGAGCGCGACACACCTCCAACAACGGAGCCTCTCCATGCCGATGACCCTGATCGATCATGCCAGCCAGCCGAAGGACGAATGGCGGCCCGGAGTGATGACGCGCATGATCACCTCATCGGCGCTCGGCGCGTCGCAGCTTTGCGTCTTCGAGCAGTGGTGCGATCCGGGGCTCGGCGCGCCGGCTCACCTGCATGCGGTCGAGGAGATCCTGACCGTGCTCGAAGGCGAGGCGGAAATCTTCGTCGAGGCCGAGCGCCGGCCCGCGACAGCGGGACAGTCCGTGGTGATCCCAGCCGGGCTGAAGCACGGTTTCAAGAATACCGGTACCGGCATCCTGCGCGTGCAGGCGATCCTCGCGAGCCCGGTATTCGAGGCCGCCTACGACGACGCCCGCGAGACGCCCCGACGGTGGCTGCCTGGCCAACGCTGACGGACATCCCGGCAAGCCTTGCGACATTTAGCGGGGCGGCGCGGCAGCGCCGTCACGCCGTTCCAACGCGCGATGCGCTAATCTTGGCGTCGACGCCTTCACGCAACATCAGGAACACGCACGATGACCGGCATCACACGCCGCGACGCCCTTGCCGGTGCGGTCGCAACAGGTGTCGGCGCAGCGGCTTTGCTGCCGCTCGCCTCAGAGAGCGCAAACGCCCAAACGCCCGGCACCGAGGCATCCGCAAAGCCGACATGTACGCTGCTCCTCGTCAACGACATCTACAAGATGGGCGAGGTCGCGGGGCGCGGCGGCTTCGCGCGGCTCGCGGCCATTGTGCGGGCCGAGCGCGCGAAGGGCGTGCCGGTGCTCTATGCGCATGCCGGTGACATGTTCTCACCGTCGCTGATGTCGGGTTTCGATCAGGGCGCGCATACAGTCGAGCTGTTGAACTTGGTGCCGCCGGATGTGTTCGTGCCCGGCAACCACGAGTTCGATTTCGGCGTGGAGGAATATCGCAGGCGGCGAGCGGAATCGAAATTCGCCTACTTCGCAGCAAATCTTCGTAGTGCCGCCGGTGCGCCACTGCCTGCCCACGAGGATGCGCGCGTGTTCCAGCTCGGTCCGCTCAACGTCGGCGTGCTCGGCGTCGCGCTGGCGACGAGCCCACTGATGTCACAGACGGGCAACCTCGTGTTCCTCGACGAGATGGAGAGCGTAAAGGCGCAAACCAAGGCGCTGCGCGAGGCTGGCGCGGATCTCGTCGTCGCCGTCACGCACACGGACTTCGCCCGAGATCTCGAGATCATGCGCTCGCGCCTCGTCGATGTGCTGCTGACGGGCCATGACCACGACCTCAGGATCGTCCACGACAACCGGGTCGTGATGGTGGAAAGCGGCGAGGAAGGCGAGACGGTCACGGCGATCGACATCTACGCCACCATCGGCGAGAAGGATGGCAAGCGCGCGGTCAAGTGGCACCCGCGCTTCCGGCCCATCGATTCCGCGACCGTGACGCCGGACCCGGAGACGCTGGTCATCGTGCAGCGCTACGAGAGCATGCTGGGCGCCGAGCTGGATGTCGCCATCGCAACCGCAACGGGCGAGCTCGACACGCGATCGGCGACGGTGCGCTCGCAGGAGGCCGCATTCGGCAATGTCGTCGCCGACGCCATCCGCGAGGCGACGGGGGCCCAGATCGCGATCACCAACGGCGGCAGCCTGCGCGGCAACCGCACGTATCCGGTGGGCCACGTCATAACGCGGCGCGACGTTCTGGCCGAGCTGCCATTCGGAAACCGTACCGTTCTCGTCGAGATCACCGGCAAGGACATCCGCGATGCGCTGGAGAACGGCTTCTCGGACCTCGACAATCGCGGCGGGCGGTTTCCCCACGTGTCCGGGCTCAGAGTGCTGATCGACGCCAACGGGGCGTCGGGGGCGCAAGTCATGACCATCGAGCACGACGGCAAGCCGCTCGATCCCGAGGCGAAGTACAAGGTCGCCTCCAACGACTTCCTGTTGCGCGGCGGCGACGGCTACACGGCGCTCGCGCGCGGGCGCATCCTGATCGGAAAGACGGACGGCAAGATTCTCGCCAACGTCGTGATGGCCCACATCCGCAAGCTCGAGACGGTCGACGGTCGGATCGAGGGCCGCATTCTGCAGAAATAGCGGCAAGGCCAGCACTTCTGGGGACACGCTTGACCCTTCCTGGCCTTGCGGGAAAGATACTGAAAATTGCAGGAGGGACGACCGATGCTTGCCATATCCCGTGACGAGGCCCGTATCAAAGAAGTGAAGGTTGCCGGGGGTACGGGGGAGCGCCATGGCTATATCGGCGAGCCCGGGCAATTGACCCAGGCCGCCCAGGCCTTTCTCGTGGTCCGCCCGTTCGCCGGAGCCCGCATCGAGCCGCATTTCCACGACGTCGACCAGTTCCAGGTGATTGTCGACGGCGGCGGCCGGATCGGCAAGAAGAAGGTGCGGCCGATCACGTTCCAGTATGCCGACGCCTTCACGCCCTACGGGCCGATCATCGCCGACGACCGGCTCTCATTCTTCACACTGCGCAACATCTCGAGCGGCGGCTTCTGGGCAATGCCAGGCAACAAGCAGGAAATGCCGGGCCGGGCCGGCCGCAACATCGAGGGCGTGTTCGATCTCGAGCAGGCGACGCCGCCGGCAGGCGAGGTGGTGCGTGAGGCGCTGATGCAGCCGCAGGCCGATGGTGTGCTGGCGGTTGGCCTGCGCCTCGGTCCGGGCGCCGTGTCGGACGGCATCCCGCACGAAGGCAAGGGCCAGTTCTACCTCGTCTGCGCCGGCAGCGTGCTGGTCGACGGCAAGGAGCTGCCCGAACGCTCGGTGGTGCGCGTCGAGCCGGACGACGCCACGATCGAGCTGCGGGCGGGAAATGCAGGTGCGCAGGTGCTCGCACTCCAGTTCTGCGCACCCTGCGACCGCCCCGGCACCGACCCCGCCAAGCTCGCGAGCCGGGCGGAGAAGGGCTATATGAACATCCGATCGCCTGGAGCGTGAGCGCGACCGCTCATTCCTCCCAGGGTACGCCGCCCGCGTAGGTGCGGTAGGGCACGGCCGAGAGCCAGCCGGAGTCGACGGGCAGCAAGACGCCGGTGATCGCGCGCGCCTGCTCCGAGGCGAGGAAGGCGATGGCGTCGGCGATGTCGGTCGGCTCGGGCAGGTAGGGGAGAGCGTGCACGCCCATGATCTTGCCCATGTCGCGCTGTCCGTCGGCCACCTTCTGGCGCAGCGGCGGCGTCATGACGTAGGTCGGCGCGACCGAGTTGACGCGGATCGAATGGCGGCCGAGCTCGACCGCGAGAAGTTGGGTCAACCGCTCGATGGCGACCTTGCCCGGGTTGTAGGCCGGAAGCGGGAGCGGCATGCGCGAGTTGATGGAGCCGAGCGTGACGATGGCGCCGGACTTCCTCGGGACCATGCGCCGTGCGAACGATTGGCAGCAGTAGAGCGTGCCGTTGTAGTTCACCTTCCACATGCGGTCGTGTGCCGGCATGTCCATGTCGAGCACGGACTCGGTGTTAGGAATGAGCGCCGCCGCCGTCACCAGAACGCCGATCGGTCCCATCTCCTTCTCGATCGTCTCGGCTACGCCATCGACGGCCGTCGCATCCGAGACATCGCAGGAGTAGAATTTGGCACTGCGGCCGCGACCCGCGATGGCCTTGGCATTCGCCTCGCCGCCCGCCGCGTTCATGTCGATGATGGCGATATCGTAGCCGTCGGCCGCAAGGCGTTGTGCCGTCGCCGCGCCGATGCCCGACGCGCCGCCCGTGACGGCAGCGACCTTCCTGGTGGTCATGGGGTGTCTCTCCCTGGATTTCGTCTTCCGCCGTACGGTAGGAGGAGATCAGGCGCGAGGCCAGAGCGCGATCTGGACACACGTCATTCCTCGGGTATCAGCGCGGCGACGTGGCGGTCCTCCGGGCGATCGCTCTGCGACAAGCCCTCGATCACGCCCGCTCGATCCACAGCGCTACGGTTCTGGCTCATCTTCCGTTTGGCATCGAGCCGTGTGATCGGCATGCGCAGCCCTACGATGCCCCTGAGCTGCGATTTTATGAAATCGGCCGGCGCGTCCGTTACCGCCCAGGGCTGCGGACGGGCCTGCTCGTGCAGCTCCGTCAGGCGCGTTACGATGTCGAGCAATCGCTCCGCATCGTCAAAGAACTCGACCGGCCCATAGGCATGGATGGCCACGTAGTTCCACGTCGGCACGACCTTATGCGTCTCCTGCTTGGTCGCGTACCAGGACGGCGTCACATAGGCTTGCGGCCCGCTGAAGATGGCCATCGCCTCGCAGCTTGACGCCAGCTTCCACTGCGAATTGGCCCGCGCAACATGCGCATAAAGCGTGCCGTGTTGACCTTCGTCCTCGGCGAGGAGAATAGGCACGGGTGTTCCAATCAACCCCTCGTCCGTCGCTGTGACGAGCGTCGCCGAGCGCGCCTCGCGCATCGTACTGTGGATGTCGGCCAGATCATCGACCCGGAATGCCGGCGGGATGTACATTCAGAAATCTCCTCGACACCATGAGTGCCGCACCGAGCGGACATTCCGGATTGCCCCGGCTCAACTGACGCCGGGCAACCCCTGCGGCACGGGCTCGCCTTTGATGAAGGGCTCGACCAGCTTCATGAACGTCTCGAGCTGGTCGTGATGGACCCAGTGGCCGGCGCCGGCGATTTGCACGAAGCTGGCTTCCGGGAAGAATTGCGCGCGGCCGTCCGTGCGCGGATCCGAGGCCCAGCTCTCCTTGCCGTAGACCATCAGCGACGGCGACGAGATATTGCGCCACAGCGATTCGATGTCGGCCTGCGGCATGTCGTAGGGCAGAAAGACCCGCACGTAGTTGTCGAACTTCCAAGTGTAGGTGCCGTCCTCATTCTGCACGACGCCGTGCACGGTGAGATGCCGCGCCTGCTCCTCCGTCAGATGCTTGTTCTGCTCCTGCATGCGGGCGAAGGCCTCCTCGATCGACTTGTAACGGCGCGGCAGGCGGCCCGCGGCCTCGCGCTGCTCGTCGACCCAGCCGCGCATCTTCTCGACCATCGTCTTCGCTGCATTCTCGACCTGCGACTTCGGCGAGCGGCCCAACCCTTCGATCGCGACGAAGCGCTTGACGTTCTCGGGATAGATGCCGGCGTAGCGCACCGTGATGGCGCCGCCGAGTGAATGTCCGACGATCGTCACCGGTTCGAGCTTCAGCTGATGGATGAGCTGCGCGAGATCGTAGACGTAGCCGGCCATCGAATAGTTGGCGCTCTTCGACCATTCGCTGTCGCCGTGGCCGCGCAGATCCGGCGCGATGACGTGCCAGTCCTTGCGCAACCGACGTGCGACCCAATCCCAGTTGCGGCAATGATCGCGCCCGCCGTGGACGAGCAACAGCGGGGGCGCCGTGGGGTTGCCCCAGTCGACGTAGTGCAGGCGCAGGCGTTGCGAGAAGAAGACCCGCGAAGCGGGGCCAGAGTTGTCGTTGATGCTCACTGCGGCAGTCCCCTGAGGAAGCTCTCGATGATGGCGTTGGTCTCGGCCGGCCGCTCGAGTTGTGGGAAATGACCGGTATCGGGGATCACCTCGACGAGGACGTCAGGCTTCGCGCGGCGGAGGAAGTCGAGATAGGCCGACGACTGGCCGGCATCCATGGAGACGCGCTTCCCGTCGGGCGCTGTCATCGTCGTCTGGATGGCGAGCATGGGAACTTTGAGGCTGGCGACCACGCGATCCATGTTCTCGGCGTCATAGCGGCCGATGTCGGCGAAGAGCGGGCCGCAGATCGCGGCATCGCGGTCAAGCGCGCGCTGAACGATAGGCGCGGCCTTGGCCTTGTCGTAGCCGGGCGCGAACATCTGCTCGAAGGCCGCGCGGATGAAGGCGGCGTAACCGGCGTCCTCCAGCGCCTTGGCGCGAGCGAGATGGGAGGTGGAGCCCGCCTCACCCAGACGACTGCCGTCGACCAGCACCACGGCCTTGACGTGCTGGGGCGTGCGCAACGCGGCCTCCATCGCCACGCGACAGCCCATGCTGTGGCCGAACACCACGGCCGGCGGCATGCTCAAGCTCGCGAGCAGCTCGGCCACGTCCGCGCCGTGGGTCTCGATGCGCCGGTGCTCCGTCGTTCCCGGCGTCGTGCCGTGACCGCCGAGATCCACGGCGACGGTCTCGTGGCGCCCGCCGAAGTGCGCGACCATGGCGTCCCAATCGCTTCTCGCGCAGCCGAACCCGTGCACAAAAACGAGCGGCGGCCGGCCGCTGCCGGCCCGCGTATAGTGAATCAAAGCCATTGCGTGGCTCCTTCAGCTGGTTGCGAGCTCAAAGCTCGGCCTCGGGCCGGATTGTCCCCGGTGACGGCGGGAAGCACAAGTCTCGGCGATCAGCTCGTCACGCGGCAGCGGTTCCAGATCTGGCCGGGTCCGGTGATGGGCGGGGCGCCCGGTGCACGACGAAAAAGCTCGAGTGTGGTCTCAGAGTGAAGGTGCATCTCGATCTCGGAGCCGGAGTCCGCGTCCGTAGCGGGAGCCGTATAGCGAAAGCCGTGGCGGCTGTACTCGCCCGTCGTCGCCGTGCCGCCGTAGGTCAGGATCCTGGGGCCGTCGATGATGAAATGGGAGTCCTCGCGACACCATTCGCCGTCGATCCGATCGGCCAAGGCGGCAGCGCCACCAGACAGGGCGAGCACGGCCACGAGGGTGGCCCTCGCGAGGCAGCGACCAAGCATGCTGGAAACCATGGTATCGACCTCTTGTGACCCGATAGGCACAGCACGTTAACGCAACGCATTTTTCGCGTCGACGACCCTTACAAAACGCGAGTCGCCATGCCACATTCGCCTCAGGTTCAACAACGGAAAGGAGGTGATCCAATGTCTAGTGGGATTGCGAAGCTGTCGAGGCAGCCTGTGCGGATCTCGTGGGCGCTGGAGCTACCTCAGCGCCTCGCCTGAAACGCCTGCCGCGCGCGCCATGTGGCCGCGCCGACGGCAGGGCTTCCTGACAGCCGATCTCACGAAGGGCCGTCCCATCCGGGGCGGCCCTTTTTGATGCTCACATGGCTTGGTCGCTCAACGACATCTCTCACGGTCCGATCCTAACGTCATCGGCGCGGGAACCTTTGACGCGGACATGCCGTTCCGGCCACATGGAACCGCACCCTGAAAGCAACACATCCGAACATACCGTGTGGCAGATGATGTCTGCCCTCGCCTCGGATGCCTATGAGCTGCGCATGGTGGCGCCCGGTGAGTTCGAGCTGATCGAGGTCGACCACAGCGAAGCCCCGGCACCCGAGCCCGTGGCAAATAGCACCGCGAGCATCGAGAGAGCGACGTCCGACGTTTGAAGCACCGTCGCGATCACGCCGCGAAGCTGGACCGCAACTGCGCTGCCCAGCGCCCCTCGAGGTGCGCGATCACCCAGAGCGAACGGAACGTACCAAGCGCGGAGTTGTCGGCGCGATAACGCGTGAACGAGATGTCGAGGTGGACCTTGTCGGAGCTGGCCGCCACTGCCGACAGGTAGTTCCATCGCGTGTGTGACCAGCCGTCGCCGGCCCGCGCCAGGAAATCGGCGAGATAGCTGTCGGGCGCCTCCCAGACTTTCATTCCCCCGCCTGTAAGCCGATAGTGTGGAAAGTGCAAAGTGGCCGCGAGGCCGGCGGCATCGCGAGCATTGAGGGCTGCGACGTGCCGGTGCATGACATCGCGGGCGGCGGCGATCGCTGCGGCAACCGCAGACGTATCGGAGATGGGGCTCATGAACGGCTCGCTGGGTTTGGCGACGACACGCGGTGCGCTGAGACTGGTTCAGGCTGCGACCGCACTGGCGATCTTCGGCGCGGGAGCGACCTTCGCGCAAGAGGCGCAGAAGCCAGCGCACGACATGGTGCGGATCGGCGCGTTCGAGATCGACCGGGAAGAGGTCACCATTGGCCAGTTTCGGGCCTTCATGGTCGCGACCGAAATCGGCACGAAGGCCGAGCGCGAGGGCGGCGGTTTCCAGTATCTCGGTGGCTGGCAGCGCATGAAGGGATGGACCTGGGCAGCGCCCTACGGCTCCCCGGGCGGCGACAAGGAGCCCGCGGTGCACGTTACCTGGCATGAGGCCAAGGCCTACTGCGCGTGGGCCGGATTGCGGCTTCCGACCGACCCGGAATGGGTGGAGGCCGCATATATCGAGCGGCGGCCGGCGCCCCCCTCCCCGTTCGTGTCAGGGACCCGCTACCCGTATCCGACGGGGGCGAGCCCGGACCCGGCGAACCAAATCGCGTCGCCACTGCGGCTCAACTTCTATCCAGCGCCCGCCGACGAGATCGGCCAGGGCCGCGGTCACGTGCCTGTGTCGCGGACGCCGGCCGGCGTCAACGGGCTCTACGATATGGGCGGCAATGTCTGGGAGTGGGTCGACCACGACGTCGGCGGCCAGAAGCGCACGCGCGGCGGCTCGTGGTGGTACGGCCCAGCGCAGATGAAGGCCGATGCCCTCTACGAGAAGGCCCCTGATTTCCCGGCGGTCTATATCGGCTTCCGATGCGCGCGGTAGCGCCGGACTCGGCCGCGACAGCTTCCCCAACCACGAGAGCACCCCAATGACCGACAAAGTGCTGATCGAGCGAAACGGCCCCGTTACGACGGTGATCATCAACCGGCCGGAGGTGCGCAACGCGGTCGACAACGAGACGGCCGAGGGTTTGGCCGCGGCTTTTCGCGGCTTCGAGGCCGACGATGCGCAGAAGGTGGCGGTGCTCTGGGGCGCTGGCGGTTCGTTCTGCGCTGGCGCAGATCTCAAGGCCGTGGCCTCGGGCGAACGCATGAAGCGTTACAAGCTCGACGGCGAAGGCCCGATGGGACCGTCGCGGCTGGCGCTGACCAAGCCGGTGATCGCGGCCGTCTCGGGCTATGCGGTGGCGGGCGGGCTCGAGCTCGCGATCTGGTGCGACCTGCGGGTCGTCGAGGCGGACGCGACGTTCGGCGTCTACTGCCGGCGCTGGGGCGTGCCACTGATCGACGGCGGCACCGTGCGCCTGCCCCGGCTGATCGGCCAATCGCGCGCGCTCGACTTGATCCTGACCGGCCGCCCTGTCGGTGCCGAGGAGGCGCTGTCGTTCGGTCTCGCCAATCGCTTGGTTGCCAAGGGCGAGGCCAGAGTCGCCGCCGAGGCTCTCGCCGCCGACCTCGCACGCTTCCCCGAGCTGTGCATGCGGCTGGACCGGGCCTCCGTCTACCGCCAGTGGGAATTGCCCTTCGATCATGCGATGCGCGCCGAGTTCGCAGGCGGCCTCGAGGCCGTCCGCACCGAGGCACAAGCCGGAGCCGCGCGGTTCGCTGGCGGGAAGGGGCGCGGCGGACGCTTCGACGAGATCTGAGGTGGCGCCATTGCCGTCTCCCACGGCGTGACAGAGCTGCCGGGGCTCCGTTGACGACCCGGCACCCGTTGCGGGTGCGCAACGATCGCGACCGGACCGGACCACATCGCAACAGACGACGGGACGCGGGAGGCTCACGCCCCATGACGTTGCACCGGCCGATTTGACAGCACCGAACGCCCCCGCCACCTTCGCCGAGCCAGGCTGGCCGAGCTGAGAAAGGCCCATCGATGTCGAAGACCACTGCGCTCACGCATCACTACGCCGAGGTCGGCGAGGTCATGCTGCACTATGTCACCGCTGGCTCTGGCTATCCTGTGGTGCTGCTGCATGGTTGGCCGCAGACGTGGTACGAGTGGCGCCTGGTGATGCCAGCGCTGGCCGAGCGGTTTACCGTGATCGCGCCAGATCTGCGCGGGCTTGGCGACAGCTCGCGCCCGCTCACCGGCTACGACAAGCGCACGGTGGCCAATGACGTCTGGCGCCTCGTGACGGAGAAGCTCGGTCACCAGAAATTCCATCTCGTCGGCCACGACTGGGGCGGCCCGACCGCCTACGCGCTCGCGGCCTCGCACCCTGACGCCGTGACCAAGCTCGGCATCGTGGACGTCGTGATTCCGGGTGATGGCGGCGACTTCAGCCAGGGAGGGCGGCGCTGGCATCACCAGTTCCACATGACACCCGACCTGCCGGAGGCGCTGGTACAGGGGCGCGAGCGCATCTATCTGCAGTGGTTCTACCAGACCTTCGCCTACAAGCCCGGCGCCATCGACGACGAGGCCCTCGACGAGTTCACGCGCACCTACAGCCAGCCCGGCGCGCTACGGGCCGGGTTCAACCTCTATCGGGCCATGGCAGAGGACGCCAAGGTCAATGCGGCGCAACTCGCCACCGGGTTTCGGCTGCCGATGCCGGTTCTGGCGGTCGGCGGCGGCGTCAGCTACCCGCACGGCCGCGGCCGCGGCCCCGACGTCGAGACCAGCATGCGACGGGTCGCGACGGACGTACGGGGCTACGTGATCCCGGAGTGCGGGCACTTCGTACCCGAGGAGGCTCCAGAGGAGTTGTCCCGGCTGTTGCTCGAGTTCCTAGGGTAGCTCCCCGTCCAGACGAGACCGAGACCCAAGGCCTCCCGCCGACCTAAGACATTGGTCGGCATCTTGGGGAGGTGGGCGTCAGACGCTGGCCTTTTCACCGCGCATTGGTGCGGCGAGCCAGCTCTGCTTCCCAGGCGAGTGCCTGAGCGACGATGCAATCGAGATCGTCGTGCTCGGGGACCCAGCCGAGGCTTTCGCGGATTTTTGTCGAGGCGGCGACGATGGCCGCGGGGTCGCCCGGGCGGCGCGGAGAGAAGCGGACGTCCATCGCCTTGCCGGAGACGCGCTTGACGGCATCGAGCACCTCGAGCACCGAGTAGCCCTTCGAATAGCCGCAGTTGAAGACGTTGGCTTCGCCGCCCTTGCGCAGATGCGCGAGTGCCGCGACGTGGGCTCGGGCGAGGTCTTTCACGTGGATGAAATCGCGGACGCAGGTGCCGTCGCGCGTGGGATAGTCGGTGCCGAAGACCTGCATGTGGCTGCGCTTGCCGAGTGCCGTCTCGCAGGCGACTTTGATGAGGTGGGTCGCCTTGGGCGTCGACTGGCCTGAGCGGCCGGCCGGATCGGCGCCGGCGACGTTGAAATAGCGCAGCGCGACGTAGCGGAACTCATGGGCGGCGGCGGTATCGCGCAGCATGATCTCGGTCATGAGCTTCGACCAGCCGTAGGGCGACATCGGCTTCAGGTCGGCCGTCTCGGTGACAGGGTTCTCGGCCGGGTTGCCGTAGACCGCGGCCGTCGACGAGAAGATGAACTGCTTGACGCCGTTGGCCACGGCGGCGGCGATCAGCCCGCGCGATTTTACCGTGTTGTTGTCGTAGTACATCAGCGGGTTCGTCCACCGACTCGGGCACGACGATCGAGCCGGCGAAGTGGATAATGGCCTCGATGCCCTTCTCCCTCAGGAGGCGGCCGAGCAACTCGGTATCGCCGATGTCGCCGACGACGAGCTCGGCCGGCTTGGCGACGGCCCACTCGAAGCCGGTGGACAGATTGTCGAGCACGACGACCGTCTCGCCGGCATCAACCAGCTCCAGCACCATATGGCTGCCGATATAGCCGGCTCCGCCGGTGACCAGGATCGTCATTTTTTCAACTCCAGCTGCACCCCCAAGGGGTTAGCATTGATACGTAGGCATTCCATTAAGGCGGATCTGGCAACGACCGCAGTCGCTGGACCGAAACGAGACGGACGACCGCCGAACTGGTTCCGCACTTTCCCTCTCGTGTCCGGACAACTGTCGCGCTAGGCTCCCCATCAGGCCCCTTCATCCTGTCCGCAGGCAAGTCCCATGCCAGGGCCCTTTTCAGGAGGACATTCCCATGCAGCTCAAAGTCGAGCCGACCCGCCAGAGCGATTGCTCCGATGCCGAGTGGCAAGCCCGCGTCGATCTCGCCGCGGCGCATCGCCTTGCCTACATGCACGGCTTCAGCGAAGGCATCTTCAACCATCTGACGCTGATGGTGCCCGGCCGCAGCGACCGGTACTACCAAATCCCGTTCGGCACGCACTGGTCGGAGGTTTGCGCCTCGACGTTCATGGAGGTCGGCTTCGACGGACAGGTCAAGCGCGGCTCGGGCGACGTCGAGCGCTCGGCCTACGCGATCCACATGCCGATGCATCGGTACAATTCGAAGCACTGCGCGGCTGTGTTCCACACGCACATGCCTTACACAAGCGCGCTCACCCGGCTCGAGGATCCGCGCATCAAGGAGATCGGGCAGACCGAGGTGATCCTGATGAACAAGATCGCCTACGACGAGCATTACGAGGGCCCGGCCTGCGAGCCGTCCGAGGGCGACCGCCTGGCGAAGATCCTCGGCGACAAGACGATCCTGTTCATGGCGAACCACGGCGTGACGACGGTCGGCGCTACCGTAGCCGAGGCCTACGACCGGCTCTACTACATCGAGCGCGTGGCTCAGGTGCAGATCTTCGCCATGTGGACCGGCCAGCGGCTTAAGAAAATGCCGGAGGAGATCGTCAACCGGACGACCAGGAACAATGGCCAGGACAAGGCCGACGACGCGATGTTCCCGAAGTACGATCCGCCACCGGCGATCCGTCACTTCGAGGCTCTGAAGCGAATTCTCGACCGCAAGGAGCCCGACTACAAGGATTGAGCATCAGCCCCCCGATACCGGGCCTCGGCCTGGCATCGGGGGGCTGTGCGTTCGGACCGGGCGTGGCCCCGGAGCCAGGCTCGTGCTGGTGGTCGGCTGGGCCAAGTTGCAGATGCTCGTGCGGCGTAGAGCTTCCCGACCGCATCCATCAGCCTTGCTGCGAGCACTCTGTCCGCGACCCTGCGCTCAAGCCTCACTCAACGCGGCGCGAAGTTTTTCCGCGGCCGCAGCAAGCACCTCCGGTTTCTCCATCGTCGCGGTATGAGGCCCGAGCTTCACGCCGATCCAGCGGGGGAGGACGTGGTAGTGCAGGTGGAACACCACCTGTCCGCCGGCTGGCTCGTTGAACTGCTGGATGGTGATGCCGTCTGCCTTGAACGCCTTGACCTGGGCGCGCGCGATGCGCTGGACGGTCGCCATGCAAGCAGCGAGCTGGGCGGGTGTGGCGTCGAGCGTATTGCGGGCCGCGGTCTTGGGGATGACCAGCGCGTGCCCCTCGCAACGGGGCATGATGTCCATGAAGGCCAGCGTATCGGCGTCCTCGTAGACCTTTTGGGCCGGCAGCTCGCCCCGGAGGATCTTCGCGAACACGTTGCTGTCGTCGTAGGCCATGGCGGGCGGCTCCTGTTGCGGCTTTCAAGCTGCTGTTAACGACTGTCCGACGCGAGCGTCAAGGCGCACGGCCTTAAGGTCCGGGCAACCATCCTGGCCTAAATTCGAGGCATGCGCCCGCTATTGCCAGAACCCGCCAACGACGATTTCCGCCCCGAAAGAGGCGACGCCATCGCGGCCTATTTCGCCACGCGGGGCTGGCGCCGCTTCCTAGCGGCAACTGCCTCGGGCCTTGCCGCAGTCCTACTGACGCTAAGCCTGGTGCAGGGCTTTCATGCCAGCCGGCCCCTGCCTGAGCTCGCCACGTTCTCGTCGAGCTTCTGAGGCGGACCGCAGGGCCGCTCGCAGACCAGCAGGCTCCGGTCGTGCCCGACCATGCCGCACGCACATCTTGGCAAACAAACCTGAGAGTGCCACCGTCCGGCAAGGTCAAATGGGCGATGCGCGAGGGAGTCCGCCGGATGCATGTTGGAATTGCCGGCGTCGGCAAGATGGGAGCGGCGATCGCGCTGCGGCTCATGGAAGTGGGCCATCAGGTCACGGTGTGGAACCGAACGATCGAACGGACGACATCCCTTGCCGAGGCCGGTGCCAATGTTGCCGCCACGCCTGCAGCACTCGCCGGCCCGGTCGAGACCATCATCACCATTCTCGGAAGCGTCGCCGCCTATCCCGATGTCTACGAGGGACCGACTGGCCTGCTCGAAGCCGACATCGCCGGCAAGCTCGTGATCGAGATGACGACGGTGCAGCCGGGCGACATCAAGGCGCTGGCCCGAAAGGTGACGGCCAAGGGCGCCCAGCTCGTCGAGTGCCCGGTCGGCGGCACGGTCGGCCCGGCACGCCAGGGCAAGCTTCTCGGCCTCGCGGCGGGCTCGCCGGCGGACTTCGCGCGCGCCAAGCCACTGCTGGAGCAGATGTGCCGCCGTATCGAGCACCTGGGGCCGGTCGGCAACGGTGCCGCCATGAAGCTCGCCATCAACCTGCCGTTGATGGTCGCCTATCAGGCTTTAGCCGAGGCCTACATCCTGGCGCGCGATGTCGGGATGAGCACGGAGGCGCTGATGGACCTCTTTGCTGACACGTCGGGCGCACCCAACATCCTCAAGATCAGGGGCGGCGCAATCGCCAAAACTCTGGCGGGTGAGGATTCCGGCTCGGCCGCCTTCGACGTGGACCTGATTTGCAAAGACCTCAGGACCATGATTGCCGAGGCCGCGCTCAAGGGTGCGACCTTGCCGGTGGCCGAGGCGGCCCTCAAGACATTCGAGCGAGCACAGGCCGAGGGCTGGGGTCAGCGCGACGGCACCTGGCTTCCGGCGTACTGGGGCATGAAGCAGGGGCGCTGAGACTGTGGCACTCGCTCAATGTCCACGCGCCAGCGCATAGGCGCCACCGATGGCCTTGAACACGCAGAACAACAAGAGTTCGATCCCGGCCGTCAGCAGGAGCAGGAACAGCGAGCGCTGGCCGAGATCGTCTGTGATGGCGCCGCGAATCTTGAACTTCACGTCATCGGGAAAGTAGGTCTCGACCAGCGCATAGAGCCCGTTCGTCAGCGGCAGCAGCTTTGAATAGAACCAGCCGAGCCATTCGAGCCGGAAGGCATGCAGATAGGCGTAGATCACCCAGACCAGGACGATGGTCAGGAAGAGCAGCACGACTTTAGTGAGAAGTTGCGCCAGGAACGACGGCTTGCGGTGGCCGTAGACGATATCGGACATGCGTGCCTCCCATCGGTGGCCGAGCATGGTCCGCCCGCCCCTTCATGCTTCGCGCTTGCCACGCCAGTGTGACCAAGGCGCGGCAGCTGATCCAGATCAGACGGATCAGACTGATCGCTCGTAGACGATAATCGGATGCACCGGCCCGGCCACGCGGCCGAGTTCGGCAAAGCCGCAGCGAGCCATAAGGCGATGCGAGCGGAGGTTCGGTGCGTCGACCGCGCCCAGTATGGCGAAGGTAACGCCGTCGGAAAGACCGTGCTCGACGACAGGGTGGACGGCCTCTGCAGCGAGCCCCCTGCCCCAATGGCCGGGATCGAGGGCGATGACCAGCTCGCGGCTTCGCCAGCCGATCGCCCGGAGCGCCAGCGTGGCCGTCGATGGCGGCCTGAGCCCGACCAGCCCAATCAAACCATCCTCGGCGGCGGCGATCCGCCAGTAGCGTGTCACCGACGACGGATCGACGCTCTCGTCGATCCAGGCCGCGACGGTCGCCCGTGGCACCGGCTCGTCATCGCAGAGGTACCGGCGCACCTCCGGCAACCCCAACAGGGCCCAAATCGCGTCCGCGTCGCCGGTGGCCACGGGTGCCAGTTGGAGACGCTCCGTCTGGATTGCGCCGGTCATGTGCTGACACCCGTCGCGTTTCGCGCGTGCCCTACCGCTCGAACTTCTTGAACTTGATACGGTGGGGCTCGACGGCTGCATCGCCGAGGCGGCGCTTCTTGTCGGCCTCGTAGTCCTCGAAGTTGCCCTCGAACCATTCGACGTGGCTGTCGCCCTCGAAGGCGAGGATGTGCGTCGCAAGGCGGTCGAGGAAGAAGCGATCATGCGAGATGACCACGGCGCAGCCGGGGAAATCCTCAAGGGCCGCTTCCAGCGACGAGAGCGTCTCGGTGTCGAGGTCGTTGGTCGGCTCGTCGAGCAGGAGGACGTTGCCGCCCTCCTTCAGCATCTTGGCGAGGTGCACGCGATTGCGCTCACCGCCCGAGAGCAGGCCAACCTTCTTCTGCTGGTCGGCGCCCTTGAAGTTGAACCAGCCGCAATAGGCGCGGGAGTTGATCTCTCGCTTGTCGGAGAGCTTCATCATGTCGAGGCCGCCCGAAATCTCCTCCCACACGGTTTTCTTGTCGTCGAGATGGGCCCGGCTCTGGTCGACGTAGGACAGCTTCACCGTCGAGCCGAACTTGATCTCGCCCTTGTCCGGTTTTTCCTGGCCGGTGAGCATGCGGAACAGCGTCGTCTTGCCGGCGCCGTTCGGGCCGATGATGCCGACGATGCCGCCGGGCGGCAGCTTGAACGTCAGGTTGTCGATCAGCAGCCGGTCGCCGAAGCCCTTGGACAGCCCCTCGACCTCGATCACCTGCTCGCCGAGACGGGGCCCGCGCGAGATCTGGATCTGTGCCTTGCCGACCTCGTCGCGACCGGCCTCCTCCTGCAGCTTCTCGAACGCGGTGATACGGGCCTTGCTCTTGGCCTGGCGCGCCTTCGGCGACGAGCGGATCCACTCCAGCTCGCGCTTCAAGGTCTTGGCCTTCAATTCCTCGGCGCCTTTCTCCAACTCCTCGCGCTTGGCCTTCTGCTCAAGCCACGACGAATAGTTGCCCTTCCATGGCACGCCCGAGCCGCGGTCGAGCTCCAGCGTCCACTCCGTAATGGTGTCGAGGAAGTAGCGGTCGTGGGTCACGAGAATGACGCAGCCCGTGTACTCCTTGAGGAAGTTCTGCAGCCACGCGACCAACTCGGCGTCGAGATGGTTGGTCGGCTCGTCGAGCAGCAGGATGTCGGGCTTCGAGAGCAGGAGCCGGCACAGTGCCACGCGGCGCTTCTCACCGCCCGAGAGTTTGATCACGTCGGCGTCGCCCGGCGGGCAGCGAAGGGCATCGAGCGCCACCTCGACCTGGGCGTCGAGGTCCCAGAGGTTGTTGGCGTCGATCTCGTCCTGCAGGCGCGCCATCTCGTCCGCCGTCTCGTCGGTGTAGTTGGCGGCGATCTCGTTGTAGCGATCGAGGAGCGCCTTTTTCTCGGCGACACCCTCCATGGCATTGCCGAGCACGTCCTTCTCGGGGTCGAGCTCGGGCTCCTGGGCCAGGTAGCCGACCTTGATGCCGTCGGCCGGCCGCGCCTCGCCGAGGAAATCGTCGGTCTCGCCGGCCATGATCTTCAAGAGCGTCGACTTGCCGGAGCCGTTGAGGCCTACGACGCCGATCTTGGCACCGGGATAGAAGGACAGGTTGATGTCCTTGAGCACCTGCTTGCCGCCCGGGTAGGCCTTGGACAACTTGTGCATGTGATAAACGAATTGCGGGTTCGCCATGGGGCGCTCCTTGTTGGTCGGCCTTCGGTTGCCCACTTGCGCAACCGGCCGGGTTGGTCGGCCTTCGGTTGCCCACGTCTCGACGGAGCCGGGCTCCGCCCGGACGCAACCGGCTTTTGTGATCGAGCCTCCGGTTGCCCACTTCGCAACCGGCTTTTGTGATCGAGCCTCCGGTTGCCCACTTCGCAACCGGCTGGGCCGGAATGTTCTGGGGTTGGCGGTATGTAGCGGATCACGGGGGCGGGCTCAAGGCGGGGCTCGCGTGCCGCCAGCCGGCACATCTGCTATCGTGCAGGCCATCTGGACTGTAAGCGGCAACAGGGAACCGGGATGGCCAGCGCCGCCGTCAATCTCATGCCCGCCGACGATTTCCTGGTGCGGTCCCAGGATCACGAGGCTCGCGACGAGCTCGTCGATGGCATCCCATCGAAATAATGACAGGCGCCAGCGACCTTCACGATCGGATCGTTGTCAACGGGAAGCCGGCCACGAACCAGGGGTCAACTTCAAAGTCGAAATGAAGAGAGGCAACGTTGACTGATAACGGCTGCCAGCTGGACATTCAAAGAAGATCGGAGGCCCCATGTCAGCCCCACACTTCATCTACTTCGCCGACCCGATGTGCTCGTGGTGCTATGGCTTCGCGCCGGTGATGCAGCGGATCGCCGAGCACTTCGAGGGGCGCCTGCCGGTGCGCCTCGTCATGGGCGGCCTCAGGGCCGGCAATCGAGAGCCGATGCGCGAAAAGGACCGCAATTACATCCGCGGGGCCTGGAAGGCCGTCCACGAGGCCTCGGGCCAACCGTTCGACGATGCTTTTTTCGACCGAGAGACGTTCACGTACGATACGGAGCCTGCCTGCCGGGCGGTGGTGACGATGCGACGTCTCGCACCCGAGCAGGCACTGGCGTTCAACCGGCGCGTTTCACAGGCTTTCTATGCCTCGAACCGCGATGTCACCGATGACGGGGTGCTGGCCGACATCGGGGCGGAGGCCGGCATGGATCGCTCCGAATTCCTCGCAGAGCTGCAGAGCGAGAGCTGCCGCAACGAGACGTTCGGCGATTTCCTGACGGCCAAGCAGTCCGGCGTTGAAGGCTTTCCTCTGCTGGCAGCCGGCGCGCCGGAAACCGGTTATGCCCTCGTCACACAGGGCTTCCGGCCGATCGACGGACTGGTCGAGGCGGTCGAGGACTGGCTGGCGAAAGGGGCGCCGGTAACTCAGGCGAGTGCACAAGGCTAGCGGTTTCCAATCGCGCGGGTTAGAGCTTTTGCGATGACCGATCGTCCGTATCTGGACGTTGATCAGTCTCCCCAAGCTCATGCTGAGCCGCTATGTTGGCGGTACGGGCTTGCCGTTTTTTGCGTCGCATACGCGGCCGAGCGCAATGGACCGAGGCAAGCCCTGTCATGAGCCAGGAGCATCCGCTGGAAAGCCGCTACAAGGTCGCGCTCGAGTCTGCGCAGATCGGGATCTGGACGTGGAGCCGCGCATTTGGCTTCATCGTGTGGGACGATCAGGCGCGCGCCATGCTCGGCGTTGCACCCGAGGCACGTCTTAGTCTTTCCGACCTCGCTGCCCAAGCTCATCCTCAGGACCGCAGTCAGCTCGACGACGCCCTCGCGAAAGCGCTCGATCCCTCGGGCGACGGGTCGCTGGCTCTCGATGTGCGCTTCCTCGCGGCGGAGGGGGGCGTGCGCTGGCTGTCGCTCTATGGCCGCGCGGAGATCCACTCCGGCGTGGTCGATCGGATTTGCGGAGCAGTCCGCGACATTACCGCAAGCCGCAGCCTCGAAGCTCAATCGGGCCATCTGGAGGCCCGGCTTTCCGCAATCGTGTCGATTGCCGCCGATGCCATCATCTCGCTCGACAGCGAGCAACGTATCACGCTGTTCAACGATGGCGCGGAGCGCTTGTTCGGGTATCAGCGCGACGAGGTCCTCGGCCAGCACCTGGACGTGCTCATGCCGGTGCGTTACCGCGCCCGACACGGCGAGCATGTGCGCAACTTCGGCGCCAATGGGAACGTTGCCCGTCCGATGGGCCAGCGCAGCGAGATTTTCGCTCAGAGGAAGGACTGCGAGGAATTCCCGGCTGAGGCCTCGATCTCACATATCGAGATCGACGGCGAGCGCATCTATACGGTCGTGCTGCGGGACGTCTCGGAGCGCAAGCGCACGCTCGACATGTTGTCCCTGAGCCGCAGCGAGCTCGAGGCCCGCGTCGCCGAGCGCACAGCCGAGTTGCAGGCCGAAATGAAGCGACGCGAGGAAACCCAAGCGCAGCTCGTGCGGACCCAGCGCATGGAGGCATTCGGCCAGCTGACGGGCGGCGTGGCGCACGATTTCAACAACCTGCTGACGGTCATCACCGGCAACCTCGAGCTCCTGGAGATGCGCCTTGAGGACGAGAGGCAAAAGGCTCTGCTCAAGCGGGCGCACGACGCAGCCGAGATGGGCGCGCGCCTGACCTCGCGGCTACTCACGTTCGCGCGCCGCCGCCAGTTCTCGCCGGCGCCTCTGAACCTCAATGAGCAGGTGATGAGCATGGTCGATCTCCTCCGCCGCACGCTCGGGGAGGATGTCGATCTCAACGCGCGACTGGCGCCGCGGCTGTGGACGGTCAGAGCAGACCCGAGCGAGGTCGAGAACGCGGTGCTGAACCTCGCGATCAACGCCCGCGACGCCATGCCGAAGGGCGGGCGCCTCCTCATCGAGACGGCCAACGTGACGGCCGAGGAGGGGCAGATCGGCACCATCGATCGCTTGCCGGCCGGGTCCTATGTGCGACTGTCGGTCTCCGATACCGGCAGCGGCATGCCAGGCGAGGTGCTCGTGCATGCGTTCGAGCCGTTCTTCACGACCAAGCAGCCTGGGCGGGGAACCGGGCTCGGCTTGAGCACCATCTACGGCTTCGTGCGTCAGAGTGGCGGCACGGCGACAATCTACTCCGAGGAAGGACTCGGGACGACCGTGACGCTCTACTTGCCACGAACGGACGACAGCACGCCGGCCGTGGCGGCGATCCGCGACGACAATGTGCCCCTCGCGCAGGGAGAGACGGTGCTCCTGGTGGAGGACAACACGGAGGTCCGCGAGGTCACACGCCAACGCCTCGAGATCCTCGGCTACCACGTGCTCGAGGCCTCCAACGGTCCCGCCGCGCTCGCGACGCTCGCCTCGGGCGTCACCGTCGATCTGGTTTTCAGCGACGTGGTGATGGCCGGTGGGCTATCCGGGTTCGACGTCGCGCGGGAGACCCGCCAACGGTGGCCCGGAACGCGGCTGATGCTCACGTCGGGGTACCCGGACGATATTCTGCGCGAGCAAGGTGCCGAGATGCAGGACTTGCGTATTCTGCGCAAGCCGTACAGCCGCCGGGAGCTGGCCGAGGCCCTGCGCGACGTCCTGAGTGGATGATGCCGGCGGCGCCGGCACCATCGAGGCGCGAGCCTCAGCCAAGCAGCTGGCCACCATCGACCATCAAAGTCTGACCCGTCACCCAGCTGGCTAGGTCGCTGGCCAGGAACGCGGCGACGGCCGCGATTTCCTCGGGATGGCCCATGCGGCCCCAGGGGATCGACTTGAGGGTCGCGTTGTAGAGTGGCGGGTTCTGCGTCTTGCGCTGCTCCCAGATGCCGCCCGGAAACTCGATCGAGCCTGGAGCGATGGCGTTGACGCGGATCTTCTTGGGGGCGAGCGCCAGCGCCTGGCTGGCCGTGTAGTTGTTGATCGCGGCCTTTACCGCCGCATAGGGCGCGCTCCGGACCGACGCGGCGAAGCCCGAGATCGACGAGATGTTGATGATCGACCCGCCGCCGGCCGCCTCCATGAAGGGAATCGCGACGTGCGATGCCCGGACGGTCGCCATGACGTCGATGTTGAGCCCGGCAGCCCAGCCCGCCTCGTCGTCGGTATGGCCGAAACCCGAGGCATTGTTGATCAGGACATCGATGCCGCCCAGAGCGTCACCGGCGGCCTTGACGTAGGCCTTGACCTGCTCGCCATCAGCCAGGTCGCAGACCCCGGCATGAACCTTGCCGCCATGCCGGCCGAGGGCGGCAGCTGCCTCGTCGAGGCCAGCTTTACCGCGGGCGCAAATGGCCACGGCTGCGCCGTCCCGGGCAAAAGTCTCGGCGATGGAGCGGCCGATGCCGCGACTACCGCCGCACACGACGACGCGTTTGCCCTTGAAATCGAACTGCATGTGATGCTCTCCCAAGCCCGAGACGGGCACGTTCACGATGGCGCGCAGGTTTGCATCCCCGGCTTCCGTCGGCAATTGGGGAGTGCAAGCCGGACCTGACTCGAGTCGGTCGCGGGTCGCGACGTCAGCACGGCAAGGCCGCGTTAGGCGACGCGTGCGACACTGACGCTCCCTCGACCCGGAGCCACGCATGCTTGCCACGCCTTCGCGAAGCCGCCTTTCGGCGTGCTGTGCCTCGCTGCCGATAGCGTTGCTGGTCTCGCTCGTCGTGCTGACACCTGCGTTGGCCGCCCCCTGCGCGCCGCCCCCACCACCGGTGCGCGACCTCGACCTGCCTCGCTTCTACGGCGACGACGAAGGCAGCCGGATCGATCCGGACTTCGCCCGTCGACACAAGGCCGCCGTCGCCCCGCTGACAGAGTTCCTGAGGCAGGTGGTTGCAGCGACCGACAAAGCCGCCAAGCGCGGCGACGCAGAGGCGGGACGCTGCCCGCTTGCTTGGATCGCGGCCTGGGCGAAGGGCGAGGCCTGGCTCGGCCACATGGGCACCAAGCAGGCCGAGTATCAACGCAAATGGGACTTGGCCGGCGTCGCTCTCGCCTACATCAAGCTGAAGCCCCACGCATCGCCCGCCGAGCGCCGGCTGATCGAGCCGTGGCTGGTACGGTTCGCCGACACCGCGCGCGCGTTTCAGCTCGATCCGCGGCGAAAGCGCAACAATCATCTCTATTGGATGGGGCTCGGGCTGGCGGCGACTGCCATGGCGGCCGAAAGTCCACGCCATTGGCAGGAGGCCCGCGCGATCATGAAAGAGGCCATCGGACACGTCCGGGCCGACGGCACGTTGCCGCTCGAGCTCGAGCGTGGCCGGCGGGCCCTGCATTACCATGCGTTCGCGCTGACGCCCCTGGTCGTCCTGGCCGAGCTCGCTGCCGCGCGCGGCGAGGATTGGTATGGTCCTGCCGGAGGACCGCTCGACCGACTGGTCACGCGAACGCTGGCCGGCCTCGATGATCCGAAGACGTTCGAGCCGCTTGCCGGCGTGGCGCAGGAGCAACCGTCCGGCTCGGGCTCCGGATGGCTGATGCTCTACCGTGCCAGATTCCCGAAGCGGCTTCCCCGCAGTCTTCCAGAGGTTCCCGAGAAGCATCGCTGGATCGGCGGCGACGCACGAATTCTCAAGCAGGCTCTAGTGCCCGCCAAGCGCTGACTGCGTCCATGGTTCGGCGTCGGCGCCTCGTGCGTAATTTTTATGCACCATCCGTGAGCAGTCGCTTTTGTATGCCTGTTTTTTAATCTCCCCATAGTCGAGCGGACGGCAAGTCTGATTTTTTTTCGCGCCCTTTCAATGTCTTAAGAAATCCCTTCGAACTGGCACAGGTCTTGACTTCTGTGACTCTGCCTGCCCTGCAGCAGGCGGGGCACGCGCGTCGCGCCTCATGGGGGTCGTTAGCGGCGAAAGAGGCCAAGCTATGAAGCTGATCACGGCGATCATAAAGCCCTTCAAGCTGGAGGAGGTGCGATCGGCGCTGACCGATCTCGGCCTTCAAGGCATGACGGTCACCGAGGTGAAGGGCTACGGCCGGCAGAAGGGGCACACCGAAATCTACCGCGGCGCGGAATACGCGGTGAATTTCCTGCCGAAGATCAAGATCGAGGTGGTGGTCGCCGACGGCGACGCCGACAAGGCTGCCGATGCCATCGCAGGGGCCGCGAAAACGGGGCAGATCGGGGACGGCAAGATCTTCGTCTCCGCCATCGAGCACACGGTCCGCATCCGCACCGGTGAGATCGACGACAACGCGCTGTGAGCGCAACCGTCCTTCATTCAACAGTCTAGACACGGGGAATATCGAGATATGTCGAGAGCTCTCACGCGCCTCGGAGTTCCAGCAGCGGGCGCCATGCTCGCGCTTGGTGCCTTCGCGCTTCCGGCCTTCGCGGCAGCGCCGATTCCGGCAAAAGGCGACACGGCCTTCATGTTCACGGCGACGGTTCTGGTCCTGCTGATGACCATTCCGGGCCTCGCCCTGTTCTACGGCGGCCTCGTCCGCTCCAAGAACATGCTGTCGGTGCTCATGCAGGTGTTCGCCATCACCTGCCTGATGTCGATCATCTGGGTCGTCTACGGATATAGCCTCGCATTCACCGGAGGCGGGTCGCTCAACGACTGGGTTGGCGGTCTGGACAAGGCCTTCCTGAAGGGCGTCACCGCCGAGTCGACGGCTGCAACGTTCTCGAACGGCGTGGTCATTCCCGAATATCTCTACATCGCCTTCCAGATGACCTTCGCCTGCATCACGCCGGCGCTGATCGTCGGCGCCTTCGCCGAGCGCGTGAAGTTCGGCGCGCTGATGCTGTTCGTCATTCTGTGGGCCACGTTCATCTACTTCCCGATGGCGCACATGGTCTGGTACTGGGCTGGCCCCGACGCGATCGGCGATGCAGCGAAGAAGGTTGCTGAGGCGACCGGCGATGCCAAGGCGGCTGCCGAGGTTGCGCTTGCTGCGGTGCAAAATGACGCGGGCATGCTGTTCAAGTGGGGCGCGCTCGACTTTGCCGGTGGCACGGTGGTGCACATCAACGCCGGAATTGCCGGTCTCGTCGGTGCCATGGTCATCGGCCGTCGTGTCGGCTTCCGGCGCGAGCAGATGGCGCCGCACTCGCTGACCATGACCATGATCGGCGCGGCGCTACTCTGGGTCGGCTGGTTCGGCTTCAATGCCGGCTCCAACCTCGAGGCCAACGGCACGGCCGCTCTCGCCATGATGAACACGTTCGTCGCGACAGCGGCCGCTGGGCTCGCCTGGATGCTGGCGGAGTGGCTTGAGAAGGGCAAGCCGTCGCTTCTCGGCCTCGTCTCGGGTGCGATCGCCGGTCTCGTCGCGGTGACGCCGGCCTCGGGCTTCGCTGGGCCGATGGGCTCGATCGTCCTCGGCCTCGTGGCCGGCGTGATCTGCTTCATCGCCTGCACGTCGATCAAGAACGCGATCGGCTACGACGACAGCCTCGACGTCTTCGGCGTGCATGGGGTGGGTGGCATCATCGGAGCCATCGGGACCGCCTTTGTCGCGGCACCGGCGTTCGGCGGCGCGGGCATCCTCGACTATGCGGCCAAGCCCGGCGAGGCGGTCGCGGGTGCCTACGACATGATGGGCCAGCTTGCGACCCAGTCGAAGGCCGTGGTTGTGACGCTGATCCTGTCCGGCGTGGGCTCGTTCATCATCTTCAAGGTCGTCGATGTCATCGTCGGCTTGAGGCCCGAGGAGCAGGCCGAGCGCGAAGGCCTCGACCTCACCCAGCACGGCGAGCGGGCTTACAACACCTAAGGCCGTCATAGAGCAGTCAAAGCAGCTCCGGCGGTCTCCACGGGGCTGCCCACGAGGCGAGGATACTCAAATCCTCGCCTCGTTCGCGTTTAGGGCCCGAGCACGACATCTCGATGCGGCCGGGCTCGCTATCGCCCGACGACGAGCTGCGTCGACGTCCCGACGAGCGCCAGCAGCCGCCTCAGATCGCCGTCGCTGAGGGCAACGCAGCCCTCCGTCGGGGCATAGCCCGCGCGCGCCAGATGCATGAAAATCGCGCTGCCTCGACCCCGCGCACGGGGGCGCACGTTGTATGCGAGCACGACGACGATGTCGTAGAGGTGGTCCTCGCGCGACAGAAGCTCCGCGCTCGCTGGATAGGGATGCCGAACGGGACGGTTGTAGTTGCGATCCGTTGGGTCGTCGCACCAGCCGTCTCGCGGCTCGATCCTGCGGACCGGGAGGCCGGTGCGGGGGCGGCGGCCCCGATCGGCGCGCCATCGGACCTCGAGCAGCCGCCAACGGCCACTGGGCGTGGCACCATCGCCCTCGCGTTTGGCTGACGCGATCCCACTGCGACCAAGCGCACAGGGGAGGCGCATTGCGCCGCATTCGAGCACGCCACGCCTTGCGCTGCGTGACGTGACACGCAGCACCACGCGACGACAGCGCCCCATCGACATCATGCCGGCCGCTCACGCCTTGCGGATGCACTTTTCGCTGACAACGGTTGCTCCCCGGCAAGACTGTTTCAATGCGCGACCGAATGCTAGTATGCCGCAACGTCGCGACTTCACGGGAGCCCCCAATGAGCACGGCCCGCACTATTCTTCTCGTCGACGACGACGAGGAGCTGCGCGAAAGCCTCAAGGACCAACTGGCCCTCCACGACGAGTTCGACATTCACACGGCGGGCACGGCGAGCCAGGGCATCGAGATTGCCAAGAAGGAACGGCTCGACCTCGTCATCCTCGATGTCGGGCTGCCGGACATGGACGGCCGGGAAGCCTGCAAAATCATGCGCAAGTCGGGTTTCAAGAGCCCGATCATCATGCTGACCGGCAACACCGCCGATTCGGACGTCGTGCTCGGCCTCGATGCCGGCGCCAACGACTATGTGACCAAGCCGTTCAAGTTCGCCGTGCTTCTCGCCCGTATCCGCGCCCAGCTGCGCCAGCACGAGCAGAGCGAGGACGCCGTCTTTACCATCGGACAGTACACGTTCAAGCCGGCCTCGAAGATGCTCCTGGACGATAAGGGCTCCAAGATCCGCCTGACCGAGAAGGAGACGTCGATCCTGAAGTACCTGTACCGCTCGGGCGAGAAGGTGGTCACGCGCGACGTGCTGCTGCACGAGGTTTGGGGCTACAACGCCGGGGTCACCACGCACACTCTCGAGACGCACATCTACCGACTGCGCCAGAAGATCGAGAAAGATCCTTCGAACGCTGAGCTTCTCGTCACCGAGATGGGTGGCTATAAGCTCGTTCCGTAAGTGGGGTACAGGAACCCGCGATCGCCGAAGCACGTTCCGGTCTGCACCATGAACGTGACCCATCGAGAGGCGAGCCGGGAGCAGCTATGCAATCGTTCAACTGCACGAGTTGCGGCCGCGTCACGTATTTCGAGAACAGCCTCTGTCTCGCCTGCGGCGCCGAGCTCGGCTTCGACGCCGAGCAGCTGACCATCAAGGCTCTCAAGGCGGTGCCCGGCGACGGGGCGCTCTTGATGGAGATCGGGACGGGCGCGACCGCACGTCATGTGCGGCGCTGCTCGAATGCGAGGCACGCGGCGTGCAATTGGCTGGTGGAGGCCGAGGAGCCGGCGGGGCGATGCCGTGCGTGCTCGCTGAACAGGGCCATTCCCGATCTTTCCGAGCCGAGCCAGCTCGCCGCATGGCGGGAGGTGGAAGCCGCCAAGAAGCGTCTGGTCTACTCGCTGTTGCGCTTTGGCCTGCCCTTCGACGGCGCCAATCCGGATGCGGCTCCGCTGACCTTCGACGTCGTCCGCAACGCCACGACAGGCCATCTCGACGGCGTCATCACCATCGACGTCGCCGAGGCCGACACGGTCGAGCGCGAGCGCCGGCGCGAGCATTTCGACGAGTTGTACCGGTCACTTCTCGGGCACCTCCGGCACGAGGCGGCCCACTATTACTGGCCGATCGTCATCGAGAATGCTGGGCTGATCGGGCCGTTCCGCGCGCTGTTCGGCGACGAGCGCGCCAACTATGGACAAGCGCTCGCGCACCACCACGCCAACGGCCCATCCGGCGACTGGCAGTCGACATTCGTGTCGGCCTACGCAACGGCGCATCCCTGGGAGGACTGGGCCGAGACCTGGGCGCACTATCTGCACATCGTCGATACGGTGGATACGGCTGAGGCGACCGGAATGGAGCCGCGCGCCAAGGGGCTGATACTCGGCTCGGCCTGGCCGTTCGGGCGAACGGATATCTACAAGGACATGTCGCTCGAGGGATTGATGGAACGGTGGTTGCCTTTGACGACGGCGCTCAACGAGTTGTCGCGGAGCATGGGGCATCGCGACTTCTACCCCTTCGTGACGCCATCGGCGGTCATTTCGAAGTTCGCGTTCGTTCATCGCGCGATCCGCAAGGCCGTCGCCGAGGCCAACTCGTGACGCATCGGTGACGATCGAGGGCCAACGACGGCAATCTCCCCAGCCATGTGCCCGCATTTGGCGTGACGTCCGCGAATCGCGCAATGCTGTCCGAGTTGCGGGCTGCGCCGTCGTGTTGCAGATGCGCAGGCGTGCCCACCACGGAGAGCTCGATGGCCCTGGACTTGATCGCCGACCGCCTGCAGCGTCTCGAGATCTTTCGCGGGCTCGCTCCGGCGCAGATCGAGCGGATCGCGCAGGACGGGGAGCGCCTGATCTTCCGGAGCGGTCAAAAGATCCTGCAAGCCGGGGGGGACGGGGAAGGAGCGGTCATCATCATCTCGGGCCGCGCGACGGTGCTGGCCGACGCCGACACGGGCAGCGAAACCGACGAGGTCGATGCTGGAACGATGCTCGGTGAGACGGCCATGCTTGCCGAGCACCAGTTTCGGCTCACCGTCGTGGCGGACGGCGACGTGAGGGCCGTTCGCATAAATCGGGCCGCGCTTCTGGCCCACATGCACCAGGACCCTGCACTCGCGGAGCATTTCCACAGCCGGCTCGCAAGCCGCCTGCAGCGCGTGGCCGTCGAGCTGCGCTTGATCGACGAGCGCCTGGCAGCGGCCAGCCAAACCGCCGCAGACATCGCGGCGGCCGGATAGCAGAGCGCGTGAAGCCTCAGGCGGTTGCCGTTGTACCCGTGGCTTGGCGCTTTCGCATGAAGAGGGCGCCGAAATCGACCGGGTCGAGCATCAGGGGCGGCATGATGCCCCCGTCGCGCGTCATATCCGCGACGATCCTGCGCACGAACGGGAACAGCAGCGTCGGGCACTGGATGTTGAGAACCGCATCCAAAACCTCGGGCGGAGCGTTCTCGATCCTGAACAGGCCCGCGTATTCGAGCTCCAGGTCAAAAATGACGCCGATCGACTTGCTCTCGGCACGCGCCTTGAACGTGATCGTGCTCTCGTAGACGCCAGGGCTCACCTGCTCGGGGTTCACGTCCATGTGCAGGTTCAGATTCGGGTTCTCTGCCTGCGAGGTCATCAGCTTTTGGATGCTGGGGCTCTCGAACGACAGATCCTTGACGTATTGACCGAGGATACGGATCTGCATCTGCTGCTCCGGCGCCGCTGGCGCGGAACTACCATTGCCTGTCGCGGTCTCGGTCATCGGATCAATGCTCCTCTCGGGGCGTCGCGTCGGCGACACCCTGCGCGGCTGGCTAGCACCCCACCTGCCGCCCGGCAAGGCGTTTCAGGCTTGGCGACTGCAACGCCGCAGGATGGCCTCGGACGCATGTCCAGAAGCCACGGCAGTCGGTGTGCAAGGGGCTAAGATCCGAGCGCATTCCGCGATTTGCAGCGAATCGGACCCGTGCAGCGCAGACACGGCTGTAAAGCTCGACAAGCGGCTAACGCATAGCTCGTATGCGATTCCCTAACCTTGACCACTGTATCCTTGATGATGATAACTACGCATACTATCTACGAGTATGGCGAGTCGACGACATTGCCAGCTCAGTTTGACACGGAGGTGGCCTCATGGCCGACGGAGAACGCAATTTCGGCTGGTTGACGACCGATGTTGCGCGTCTTCTGCGAACCATTTTCGATCGCCGTGTGAAAGCTCTGGGTATCACGCGCCCGCAGTGGCTGGCGATCGTGCGGCTGAAGCGCCGCCCGGGGGCCAGCCAGTCCGAGCTTGCCGACATGATGGAGATCGAGAAGGCGCCCGCGGGCAAGATCGTCGATCGCCTCGAGGAGCGCGGTTGGGTCGAGCGCCGGCCCGATCCGGTTGACCGGCGTGTCAACCGCATTTTTCTTACCGAGCTCGGCGAGCGGGTTCATGCGGTCATCTGGCCGATCGCCCAATCGACCGTCGGAGACGCGCTCGTGGATCTTTCAGAGCACGATATCGCCCATCTGACGCAGCTTCTCTCGCGCGTCAAAGCGCGGCTCGGGGAGATGGCGGAAAGCGACAGCATGATCGAGGACGCGCTGTTCGAGGGCCTCGACCACCGTGCGATGGGAGACGCCCGATCCGCCTGATGCTGGCCCGGCAGCCGGGGCGAAAGCACCGCGCCGAGCCGGGTCGAACCGCAGAGACCAAGTAAGATCTTCAGCCGCTAACCAACATGCATCCCTTTTCGAGTGAGACCGACCCAAAATGCGCCTTCTCAGACCCTTCCTGCTGATCGCCGTGCCGGCCGCCGCCGTGGCCGGTGCATTGCTGTGGTACTTGTGGGGCGGCCGCTATATCGGCACCGAGAACGCCTATGTCAAAGCCGACATCGTCCATGTGGCGGCCGAGGTCGCCGGCCGGGTGGTGGAGGTGGGCGTCAAGGATCACGGCCAGGTCAAGCCCGGCGATCTCCTGCTCAGAATAGACGCTGAGCCCTACAAGCTCGCGCTCGAGCGGGCCGAGGCCGAGCTCGATCAGACGCGCGCCAGGGTGGCTGCGTTGCGCGCCGAGTATCATGAGGCAACGGCCGAAATCCGCGAGGCAGAAGATCGCGTGCAATTCTTCGATGCTCAGCGTGATCGTCAGCGGCGCCTTGCGGACAAGGGCGTCGGCAAAGCCTTCCAGTTCGAGGAAGCCGATTCCAACGCCGATGCGGCTCGTGCCCGGGTAACGGCAGCGCGCCAGAAAATGCAGCGCGTGCTCGCCCAGCTCGGCGGCAATCCGCAGATCGATACAGCGGCCCATCCGCTCGTTCGCGAGAAGGCCGCGGCCAGGGATCGCGCTCAGCTCGATCTCGACCGGACGGTCGTTCGCGCGCCGCTCGGTGGCTTGGCGGTCAACGTCAAGCTGCTGCCCGGCGAGCATGTCCGCGCCGCGACGCCGCTGTTCGCGCTGATCAGCGATGCGACGCCTTGGGTCGAAGCCAACTTCAAGGAGACCGAGCTGACCTACGTGCGGCCCGGCCAGACTGCGACGGTTGTCCTCGACATCTATCCGGACGTGACTTGGCAGGCAGAGGTCGAGAGCATCAGCCCGGCCACAGGGGCGGAGTTCGCACTGCTCCCGCCGCAGAATGCATCCGGCAACTGGGTCAAGGTCGTCCAGCGGCTGCCCGTTCGCTTGAAGCTGAAGCCAAACGAGAGCGCCGAGCCGTTGCCACTGCGCGCGGGTATGACTGCAACTGTGAGCGTCGATACGAAGCGGGAGCGCCGGATCAGCACGCTGTTTGGCGGCCGGAGCGTGGCGGCAACCGTCAAGCCCTGAACTGCGGCCCAAACGACACAGAGCATCGTGGAGGGCGGACGAGCGAGCAGCTCGGCCGCCCTTTCTCGTTGCTATCCGCCCAGCCATGGTCGATTTTCAGAGTGCCGGTCTTCAGTCCGCCCGAATTCCGACCATGATGGCGACGGAGCGGCCATACCTCAGCCGTTTGATCAATGCCGGGGAAGTCATCCTACCGACGAAGGGAACATCAATATGCGACTGTCTCTCAAGGTCCTGGCGTCTGCGGCGCTTCTGGTGGTCGGCTTGGCCATCACGAGCGCCGAAGCCGCACCCGCTGGCGCGGGCCTCGCGCCCCTGCAGAACGTCACCGAGGCGGCTTCGGTCGTCGAGAAGACGTACTGGGTTCGCCGTTGCCACCGCACGCGTCACGGCTTGCGCTGCCACCGGGTCTGGGTCAAGCCGCACCGCAGGTATCGGCCGCATGGCCACTACAGGCCGCACCGCCACCACAGGCCGCACCGCCACTACCGTCGTTACTGATAAGGTGCGCGGCGCCGAACATATTCGGTAAGCGCAGGGCCGCCTCCATCGAGGCGGCCCTTTGCATAGGCGGTGGTCATCATACAGCCGCTACAGCGCAATCACTTTGCCGGGGTTCATGATGTTTCCCGGGTCGAGTGCCCGCTTGATGCGCGTCATCAGCTCGATCTCGACGGGGCTCTTGTAGCGCAGGTTCTCCTCGCGCCGGACGATGCCGATACCGTGCTCGGCGCTGATCGAGCCGCCAAGGTCGACGACGATGTCGTGAACGATCTTGTTGATGGCCTCTCGCTCGGCATTCCACTGGTCGAAGGTCCAATCGGCCGGCCGAACGGGATTGTAGTGCAGGTTGCCGTCGCCGACATGGCCGAAGCAACAAAAGCGCGACGTCGGATACGCCGCCAGCATGGCCGAATCGGCGCGGCGGATGAACTCGGTGATGCGCGAGAGCGGCACCGAGACATCGTGCGGAACGGCGCCGCCAGCGGCCTGGACCCCGAACGGCATATCCTCGCGCAGCTTCCAGAGCTTTCGAGCCTGCTCACCCGAGGCCGCAAGCACTGCGTCGAGCACGATTTCCTTCTCCACCGCCATGCCGAGAACACGCGAAAGGGGCTCGGCGAGCGAGCCTGGCTCGCCCTGGCCCGCCACCTCGGTAAGAACATACCAAGGGTGAGCGACCGGCATGGGGTCGGTGGAGCCTGGCACACCCGCAAGCAGGAGATCGACCGTTGGGCGGCTGATCAGCTCGAACGACGCAACACTCTCGCCCAGCTCCTGACGCATCAGGCTCAACAACGCCACCGCGTCGTCCGGCGTCTTCATCGCGACCCATGCCGACTGCGTTTCGCCGGGGCGAGGAAAGAGCTTGAGCACTGCCGCTGTCACGATCCCCAGGGTTCCCTCGCCGCCGATGAACAGTTGCTTCAGGTCATAGCCCGTATTGTCCTTACGCAGGCCCCTCAGGCCATTCCAAATCTGGCCGTCGGGAAGGACGACCTCGAGGCCCAGGACCAGATTGCGCGTGTTTCCGTAGCGCAGAACCTGGATGCCGCCGGCGTTGGTCGAGATGTTGCCCCCGATCTGGCAAGTGCCCTCGGCGCCTAGGCTCAACGGGAACAGGCGGTTCACCTCGGCCGCCTGGCGCTGGATCTCCTGCAGCACCACGCCCGCCTCGACGGTGATGGTGTCGTTCTTGAGGTCGATCTCGCGGATCGACTTCATGCGTGCGGTTGAAACGATGACCTCGTTCATGCCGGTGCCCGGCTGGCTGCCGTAGGTGAGGCCGGTGTTGCCGCCCTGCGGCACCATGGCCGTGCCGGTCTCGGCGCAGATGCGCACGATCGTGGCCATCTCCTCGGTGGTGCGCGGACGCAGGAAGAGCGGCGAGGCGCCCTGCCAATTGCCGCGCCAGCTCTTGGCGTAGGGCAGAATGTCCTCGGGCTTGTCGAGGTAGCCGCCTTCGCCCGCCGCCGCCTTCAGACGGTCGAGCACGCTGGGAGAGACTGGAGGGCGCGCAGTGCTGGTCGAGTGGGCCATGTCGTCTCGGGCTCGCGGATCAGGTTGTATCTATGACGCGGTGGTGTGGTGGAGATGCTGCGTCGCGCCGGTTGGGGGCGCCTCAGCGACCGGTCCAGGCAGGCTTGCGCTTTGCGAGGAAGGCGTCGAGGCCCTCCTTGAAGTCGGCGCTGGTATAGACCTTGGCGACCAGGTCGTGGTCGTCGATCCTCGGGCCGGCCTCACGGATGCGGCGCATCAGCTCTTTCGTCGTCGACAAGGTCAGCGGCGCGTAGCCGGCGATCTGGTGCGCAAGCGCCTGCGCGCGGGCCTGCAAGGCGGCATGATCGTCGACGAGCTCGGTCACGAGACCTGCAGCCAGGCACTCGTTCGCACTCATCAGGCGCGATGTGAACAGGAGGTCGACGACGCGTGGGGCGCCCATCAGCCCGACGAGCCGCTGCAGAACTCGATGCCGAAAGGCAATTGCCGAGCGTCCGCGCGATGGGAAAGCCGTAGCGGGCATCGCGCGTTGCGATGCGCATGTCGCAGCACGCTGCAATCGCCGCACCGCCTCCGGTGCAGGCTCCGGCGATGGCCGCGATCATGGGCACGGGGCAGCGCTCGATCGACGTCAGGATCTTGTCGACCCGGGCCTCGTAGTCGAGGCCATCCTCGGGCGTCTTGAAATCACGGAACTGCGCGATATCCGTGCCGGCTGCGAATGCCTTCGCACCCGCGCCGGTGACCACGATTGCGCGGATGGTCCCGTCGCGCGCCTCGCCATCGCACAACTCTGCCAGACGGGCATACATGGCGAACGTGAGGGCGTTGAATTTTTCCGGGCGGTTGAGGGTGATGGTCATCACCGGGCCATCGCGGACAACCAGGACATCATCGGACATGTGGTACCTTTCGCGCATCGGTTCGGCGGGATAGCAGCAGGCAAGGCGAAGAAGCGCAAGCACCGCGAGGCCAGCGACCCGGCGTCTGGTCTTCCATCACAGGCCGCCATGCCCGTTACGGGCTCGCTCAGCGTTTCGCTGTCACCTTCAGCGCGATCTCGTGGAGACGCGGATCGCCGCACGCCAGGATACGGCCGCCCTCCTCGGCGCGCCCACCTTCCCAATTGGTTACGACACCGCCGGCGCGCTCGATGATCGGAATCAGCGCCACAATGTCGTACGGCTTCAATCCTGCCTCGACGATGATGTCGATATGGCCGGCAGCGAGCAGGCAATAGCCATAGCAATCGCCGCCGAAGCGGGTCAGTCGCGCCTTGGAGCGCAGCCTCGCGAACGCCTCGCTTTCGTGGCCCTTTGCGAAGAGATCCGGACTCGTGGTCGTCAGTCTCGCGTCCTCGAGCCTCGGGCACGCGACAGTTCGTACGCGCCGCGCGCGCCCGTCCGTGCCGCGCCAATGCGTGGCTGAGGCGCTCGCCCAGACGCGCTCGCGCGTGTAAGGCTGATCCATGAGACCGATCTCGGCCTTGCCCTCGAAGGTAACGCCGATCAGCGTTCCCCACAGCGGCATGCCGGTAATGAAGGCGCGGGTGCCATCGACGGGGTCGATCACCCACGTATAGGGCGCCGTGCCCGGGGCGTGGCCCATCTCCTCGCCAAGAATGCCGTGATCGGGATGGAGTGCCGCCAACCGCTTGCGGATGGCACGCTCGCCGGCACGGTCGGCCTCGGTCACGGGATCGAAAGCACCTCCCGCCGCCTTGTTCTCCACGGCGATCGACTTGCGGAAATGCTTGAGAATGACCTTGCCGGAGGCATCAGCCAGGGCGTGCGCGGTGTCGACCAACCGGCTCGTCGAAATCGTGGAGGACGTCGGCATCAGCGTGCAGGTGCTCCCTTTGATTTTGGCTCTGGCCGGGCGTCAGGCGTTCTCTCAAATTCCCCCGGGATGCACGCCAGCGCCCTCGATACTGGTACCGCGCAGCCACATTGTTACGATGAGATTACAGTTGAGCCGACGTCGGACGTTGTCCGAATCGCTCGATCTCCCCATACACATATCTATCGGCGCGCGCGACCCTGTCGCACATGCCGCGTCCGATCCTCCGCGTGTCCGGCGTGATCGATGTTTCCTCCCTGGACTTGAGGCCGCTCTTGCCAAAAGAGCGGCTTATTTTTTGCGACTTGACGCAAGCGTCAAGGCAAAAGCCGATTTTAATGCCCCCTGCCACGCATGCATTTCTGCTATGCAGCAATGGCATGACCATTGTTGCGACACGCTTTTTTTCGTGTTTGTTCGGAGATGCCGGGGCTTCCGGCAATTGTCCGGTTGCAGTGCACAATCTTTATCCTTGAAGAACCCCGGTTGCGCCTCTACATACGCGTTGTGGCGTCGACGAGCTTCGGCCCGGCGGCCCCACAGCCCTCCTTTGGGCGTTTCCTCCCTAGACTTGGGCCGTTCGCAAGAACGGCCCCTTTTCTTTTCTGCTTCTCGAGATCGGCTCAGCTCATCGCAGCGCGGTCTTGTACGGGGGCGAGCCGGCTGCTCCACACCGGCGCCCCGTCTACTCGGCTGCCGCGCGCCCGCCGATCAGACCCGGGAACTCGTCCACGAGCCGCCCGAACACGCGGGCCAGGGTTTCGGCGAGACGATCAAAGCCCTTGCTGCGCTCGAATGTTGCCTCGTCGAGATAGAGTGCGCGGTTGATCTCGACTTGCAGCGCATGGTAGCCGCGGCCCGGCCGGCCATAATGCTCGGTGATGAAGCCGCCGGCGTACGGGCGATTGACGTGCACTTCGTGACCGGTCGCCGCGAAGGTCTCCTTCAGGAAGCGCGTCAGCTTGCTGTCGCACGATGCTCCGAAGCGGTCGCCCAGCACGAAATCTGGTCGCGAGGCGGCAGGCTGGCCAACTGGAGACGACGGCATCGAGTGGCAATCGATCAGGATTGCGATGCCGAAGCGGCGTCGCGTCTCCTCGAGCAATCCACCAAGGGCTGCGTGAAACGGCTTGTAGAGCCGGTCGATGCGCTCGAGCGCGACGCCGACGGGGAGTCGCGTGCGATAGATCTCCTCGTTGTCCGCCACGATACGAGCGATCGTGCCGAGCCCTCCCACGACCCGCACCGACTGCGTGTTGGCATAAGGCGGCAGCGGACCGTCGAACAGATCGGGATCGAGCTCGTAAGGCTCACGATTGACGTCGACGTAGGCACGCGGGAAGCGCGCCGCGATCAGGGGAACACCAAGCTTGGCGACCCCGGCGAGCAACTCATCGACAAAGCAGTCCTCGGATTTGCGCAGGGCATGGGCATCGAGCCGTGCCTGGGAGAGGAACAGCTGAGTGTAGACGCGCCCGGAATGCGGTGAGCAGAAGACGAACGGCCCCGCCTGCACATGCGGCGCAATGATCACCATTGGCGGATCCAGCTCCGCCGCTATCGATCGCTTCTCCCGCTCGGGCATCGGCGCGTCCTGCACCACATCCAGCTGACATCCGTGGCCGAGCACCGCGATCGGCGCCGGGGCCGAGAGCCGACCGCGCCCGAAGGCTCCGTCCCCAGCCGAGCCGCAATGTGCAGCGGCAGCGAACGGATGTCCATGTGAGGATTTGGGCCGCGTGCTCGTTTTCTGCCCCCCGCGCCGCTCTATTCCCGCGCGGGGTGCGCTGGAACCTGATATTTCATGGCCTGTTTACCAAATTGACGTCAGATTTCCGTCGTCTCTTGAGACTTTGATCATACTCGCGTCCCTGCTCCTCCCGTCGCGCGCCGAGACCCCACATGACAATCAAGGCCTCCCCCATTTCGCATCAGCGCATCCTCCTCGCGGAGGACGACGACTCGATGCGCGGCTTCCTGGCGCGAGCTCTCGAGCGGGCCGGCTACGACGTGATTGCCTACGACAATGGCGCCGACGCCTTCGCGCGCTTGAAGGAGGAGCCGTTCACGCTGCTGCTCACCGACATCGTGATGCCCCGCATGGATGGTATCGAGCTGGCCAGGCGCGCCAGCGAGCTCGATCCGGACCTCAAGATCATGTTCATCACGGGTTTTGCTGCCGTAACGCTGAACAGCGAGGTCAAAGCCCCGAAGGACGCCCGCGTGCTCTCCAAACCGTTTCACCTGAAGGACCTCGTGCATGAGGTGGAGAAGCTGCTGGCGACGTGACGCCCGGCGGCTGGTCGTCCCGAGCGCAAAAAGCGACGGTATGCGATCAGATGATGCTCCAGCGCGGCCACACCTGCCCGCTTGACAATTGATCTTCCGACCGCTCCGAATGCCAGGTACGGCGACGCTCGGACCAGCGTTGCCCAGGGAGGAGAATTGGTCCCGGTGGGCCATCCGGACTTCAAATCCGGAGAGGGTCGCAAGACAACTCTTGGTGGGTTCAACTCCTGCCTCCTCCGCCACGACATCGTATTTTATGATTTAAGATCATTATGTTATATGGATGTCATCCAATTCGTTCCCACCTGCGGCCAGTGTGACTGGTGCATGAGACGAATTCGCTGATGCGCACGCCTCGTCCAGAGCACCAGCCCATGCTCACGTCGCACATTTTTGCCGCGCGGCTCGTCAGCGGCCATGACCGAAATCACCCGCCTAGTGCCAGACTGTTGCCCCTGGGACCCGACAGCGGAGCAGCGCCGACTTCCGACAGCCTCTCCGCGGGCAGCTAGTGTAGCGCATCTGACGTTTGGTACCCACGCTCAACTGGGCTCGTCACCAAACGTCAGATGCAAAAGCTACACTAGAATCATAATGTTGCTAGTGTTCCTCTGGCGCTGACATTTGCTCTCGACCGAGCTGCGAGGGGAAGCAAATGTCGGCGCCGGAATACTAGCCACTCAGCCCGCAGGAGTGGTATCTCGCGGCATGGTGTCTTTCGAGAGAACAATCCGTGCTGGCCCTCCGCCTCGCCGCCCGTGAACTGCGCGGCTCGGCCGGCGGCTTCATCTTTCTCCTGGTCGGCATCGCGTTCGGCACGGCGGCGATCGCAGCAATCGGGCTGCTGTCCGCGGCGATCCTCGACGGGATGCGCGATGGCGCCCGCGCCAGCATCGGCGGCGACATCTCGCTCCGGCTCTTCCACCGTCCTCCCACGCCGGAGCAGCTGGCCACCTTCGAGACTGTGGGGACCACCAGCCTGACAGCCGAGCTGCGCACACTCGCGCGACGCGACGTCCGCTCGGCGCTGGTGGAGCTGAAAGCGATCGACGACGCCTACCCGCTTTACGGCGCATTTCGGCTGGACCCGCACCAGGCACCTGCAAAAGTGCTCGAACGGCGGGACGGCATCTGGGGCGCGGCCGTCGCGGCCTCGCTTCTGGCGGCGCTGGATGCCAAGATCGGCGACACCGTTGCGTTGGGCAACCACCGGCTCGAGCTGCGCGCGCTGATCGCGGAGGAACCCGACCGCGCGCTGCGGGCCTTCACACTCGGTCCCCGGATGATCGTGGCCATGCCCGCGCTCGCCGGCAGCGACCTCATCTCACCGGGTGCCCAGGTCTACTGGTACAGCCGGATCCGTCTCGACGAGGGCGTCGAGGCGGCTGACTGGATCGCGGCGTTCGAGCGCGCGGCGCCGCATTCCGGCTTCCGCATCGTCGATGCGGGCAAGGGCATTCCGGGGGCGGAGCGGACCCTGGCGCTCGTTTCCTCGCTGCTGACCTTCGTCGCCCTGGGCATCCTGCTGGTCGGCAGTGTCGGGGTGGCGAACGGCGTCTCCGCATGGCTCGACCGCAGGCGGACGACCATTGCCATCCTGAAGAGCCTCGGCGCAGGGCCGGCGTTGATTTTGAGCATTTACCTCGCTCAGATCGCAAGCGCAGCGGCTGCGGGCGTCACTCTCGGTCTTATTGGGGGGATTGCGGCGTTCGCCGTCGCCGCGCCGATGCTCGGCGAATGGCTGCCCGTTGCGCACAGGCTCCGCGCCGGGCCACTGTTGACGGCGGGCGGGTTCGGCTTCCTCGCGGCGCTGCTGTTCTCGCTCTGGCCGCTGGCGCGCGCGGAGGTGCAGCGGCCCCAGGCGCTGTTTCGTCACGAGCTCACGCGCGAACCGACGCGGCCTCGAGCGAGCCGACTGGTCGCGATGGCGACGCTGGCTGCGGCACTCGCGGCACTCTTGATCTGGTCCTCGCCACTTCCAATCGTAGCCGCCCTGTTCGCCGCGGCGGCCTCCCTCGTCGTGGGCACGTTTCTGGTGCTCGGTCGCCTCGTGGCGATCACCGCCAGGGTGACCGGGCGCCTGCCGGCGTTGCAGGGGCGCCCCCTGCTCCGTATGGCTCTGGCGAACATGGATCGGCCGGGGGCGCCCACAGCGCCGCTGGTCATGGCCGCCGGCCTTTGCCTCACGCTCGTGGTTGCGGTCGAATCCGTGCGCCAGAACGCCGACCGCCACCTCGCCGGCACGTTGTCTGCGTCGGCGCCAGGGTTGGTGGTGCTGAACATCCTCCCCGGGGAGGGCGGGCGTCTCGATGCCTTCATGGCGGGCTCGCCGCACGTCCAGCGGTGGGAGCGCGCACCCTTTCTGCACGCCCGCATAACGGGGATCGGCAATCGTGCCGTGGCCGATCTGCGCATACCGGCCGACGTGGCGTTCGTTATCCGTGGCGATCGCGGGGTTTCGTGGAGGGCCAAGCCGCCAGCGAAAGCGCTCGTCGGCGGGGAATGGTGGGCGCCGGATTACGTCGGCCCGCCTCTGGTCTCGCTCGACGCGTGGGCTGCGCGCCGGCTCGGCGTCGGCATCGGCGATACGCTGACCTTCGACGTGCTGGGCAAGCCGCTAGGGGCCAAGATTGCCAATCTCCGTCGGGTCGACCGTGCCGGTCTCGATCTCGACTTCCCGGTCCTGCTCTCGCCGCTTACCGAGCCGCCGCCGCATCGAGAGATCGCGGCGGTCTGGACCGCCCCGTCCGCGGGACCGGAAGCCGCGCGCAATCTGCGGGCCGAGTTGTCCCGGGCCTTTCCCGAGGCGCCGGCCGTCCTGGTCGCGGAGGTCATGGCGTTCCTCGAAATGGCGGTTGACGGAGCCGGACGGACTCTCGCGGCGATGTCAGCGGCGACGGGCGTTGCCGCCTTCCTCGTGCTGATCGGGGCGGTCGCCGCCAGTCTCCGCCGGCGGCTCCGCGAGGCGATCCTGCTCAAGGTCTTGGGCGCCACGCGCAGGCAGGTGCTGGGGGCCACGGCGATCGAGCTCGCGCTCATCGGCCTCGTGGCTGCGATGGTGGCCCTCGTCCTCGGAAATCTGGCGGCGTGGGTCTCTATCGCGGGTCTTATCGACTTTCGCCCGGTGCTCGGGGCGATCTTGCCTTGGCTGGCCGCGGCGGTCGCGCTTCCCGCGGCAACCGGCCTCGCCGTTGCCTGGTGGGCTCTGTCACAGCCCGTGCGGGTGGTGCTGCGGCAGGCGTAAGAGCCGGAAAGTGGCGAACAGGTCGAGAGCCATTTGGCGAGAGCACCTAGCGGCCTGAACGATCCACGGCACTCCCGGTCAGGGCGGCACTGTAACAGAGGGATTGCATCTCGATGACAGGGGGGTGAACCGGAGGCCCGAGCTTGACGATTACCGCCGGGGTTCACGCAATGGGCCAAGCGCTATCCCTGCTTCCCCTTCTTCCCCCAGCGGACGTACATGTCGTGGAGAGCCACGATGTCCTGGCCTCGATAGCCTTCGGAGAGGGCGATGGCCATCAGGTTGCGCACGGTCGCCGTGCCGGGTGTCGGCATCCCGAGCGAGCGCGCGAAATCCATGGCGAGCGCCAGATCTTTCTCACCGAGCTCCATCTTGAAGCCGGGGCGATAATCGCCCTTGATCGCGTTCGGAAAGCGCTTCTGGAAGTGGAACGAGCGCCCGCCCGCCTCGGACAGCACCTCGAACAGCTTCTCCGGCTCGACGCCCGCTGCCGTGCCCATGGCGAAAGCCTCGGCCGCGATCAGCACGTTGCCCATCGACATCATGTTGTTGACGAGCTTGACCGCCTTCGCCGTGCCGACCGGGCCGGTGTGCTTCCACGTGGAGCCGAGCAGCTTCAACACCGGCTCGGCGCGCTGCATGGCGGCTTCGTCACCGCCGCAAATCAACACCATGGTGCCGTTCGCTGCCTCGTTCGGGCCGCCGCTGACGGGGCAATCGATCACGTCGATGCCCTTCGCCGCCGCTGCCGCGCCCACCTCGCGCATGGTGGTCGGATCGATGGTCGAGAGTTCTAGGATGAGCGTTCCCGGGGCCGTCACCTCGACGAGACCGCCGGACTCGAGCCAGGCAGCACGTACGGCTACCGGATCGGGCAGGCTGGTCAGCACGATGCCACGCCCCTTCACCGCCTCGGCCGCGCTGTCGGCCATGACGAAGCCGTCGTTGCGCAGGGCTTGCCGGGCTTGCGTGCTGATGTCGTAACCGACGACATCGAGGCCGTTGGCTTTCAATCGGCGCGCCATGCCGGAGCCCATCTGGCCCATGCCGATGACGGCGATTTTCTCGGTCATTGGTGTCCTCTTCCCTTATTTCGCGCCGAGGCCCCGGACGGAGCACGCAGGTCCGGGATCTTTCCACCGTGAGAGTGGCCGCGCCGTGTTAGGGCCCCGGCTCTGCGCGCGCTATGGCGCGCTCCGGCCGGGGACTCGCTTGGCCTCACATCTGCCCGAACATCAGCTGGCCGGGATGGGGCATCTCGGCGACCAGAACATTGTTGGCGAGCGAGTTGGTGATGAAGAGCTGCCGGTTGTCCTTGCCGCCGAAGGCCATGTTGGTCGTGAGCTTGCCGCCGTCGCACGCCGTCACGCGATAGAGCGGCAATCCGTCCGCCGACCAGACCCACACCGCCGCGCCACCCGCGTGCGCCATCAGCACGTTGCCCCCGGTATCCACGGCCATGCCGTCCGGTCCCCAGCCGCCGACGAGCTGACAGAAAAGTCCGACGCGATGCACACTGCCATCAGGGCGAATGGGCACGCGCCACGCCGCATTGGCACGCGTCACGGCCAGGTAGAGCATGCTTTCCTGCGGGTCCATGACGAGGCCGTTCGGACTCGGCACATTGGCGACGAGGCAGTCGAGCTTTCCCTTGGTCGAGTAGCGGAAGACACGGCCCGTGGGATCATGGAATCCCGTCTCGCCCTGGTCGGTGAAGTAGAGGTCGCCGTTGGAGGCGAAGAAGAGGTCGTTGGTGCCCTTGTAGCCCGGCAGCTTGTCGGGTCCGAGGAAACTCTCGACCTTGCCGTTGACGGGATCGACGATGACGACGCCGTTCTTCCTGTCGGTGACGAAGATGCGCCCGTCCTTGTGGATCTTGAGGCCGTTCGGATTTCCGTCGTACTTGGCCACAACCGACCAATCCTTGCTCGGCGTCAGCTTCATGATGCGGCCGTGGGCGATGTCGACCATGATGAGATTGCCGGCACGGTCGAACGACGGGCCCTCCAGGAAGGAGCCGACTTTCTGGCCGTGGAAAATATCGCGCGTGAAGGCCGACTGCTCCTCGATCAACAGCTCCTTCGGCACCGCGGCGAAGACCTTGGTTTCGATCACTTTCGGCTCTGGCACCATGGGCTCGGCTCCTCGCTGAGTGCGCCCGTCGCGGGCGGGCATCGGTCGGTGATGATTGGCGTGGCAGGATTGAGCGTCAAGCGCACTGCTTGACAACGGCGCCCGGCGCTTCACGCTTGAGCAATTGTGGAGAGCGGCAGGAGCCACCATGGCAACGCAAAGCGACATCGACGCCTCGACACCCAAGCATCTGGCCGGCAAGTACGCGATCGTCGGCGTGGGCGAGACGACCTATACACGCGGCGGCGGCCGCACCACGCGGGCCATGGCAACGACGGCCATCGCCAATGCCATGGCAGACGCGGGGCTGACGGCCGACGACGTCGACGGCATGCTCTCATACTCGGGCGGCAATTCCACGCCCTCCACCTTCGTTGCCGGCGACCTCGGCATCCGCCTGAACTTCTACATGGACGTGTTCGGCGGCGGCTCCTCGACGGAAGCCCTGATCGGCATCGCCATGGGCGTGATCGAGGCCGGCATGTGCAAGACGGTCGCTATCTTCCGGTCGATGAATGGCTACAGCCAAGTGCGCATCGGCGGCACGGGCGCGCGGTCGGCAGCTCCCGTCAAGGGCGACGAGATCCACAATCGTGCCTACGGCTGGCAGAGCGCGGGGCAGATGTTCGCGCCGACGTTCATGCGCCACATGTACGATTACGGTACCACGCCGGAGCAGGTGGCGATGGTCAAGGTCGTGCACTCGGAGCACGCCTCGAACAACCCGAAAGCCTACTATAAGAAGCGCTATACGGTGGACGAGGTGCTCTCCTCGCGCATCATCTGCAAGCCGCTGCACCTGCTCGACTGCTGCGTCGAAACCGACAACGGCACCTGCATCATCGTCACGACGACCGAGCGGGCGCGCGATCTCGCAAAGCGGCCAGCGATCATCCGCTCGGTGGTTGGCCGCTGCTCGAAGCCGCGCATCGACATGCACTATCAGCACGGGCCGATCTCGACGGTGGCCGGGCACTACGCCAAGAACATCCTGTTTCCCAACGCCGGACTCGGGCCGGAGGACGTCGACGTCACCGCGGCCTACGACGCCTTCACCTTCACCTCGATGCTGCAGCTCGAGGACTACGGGTTCTGCAAGAAGGGCGAAGGTGGCCACTACGTCTCGTCGGGTATCACGCGGCTCGGTGGCAAACGCCCGAACAACACGTCGGGTGGCCATCTCTGCGAGGGCTACACGCACGGTATGAACATGGTCATCGAGAACGTGCGCCAGCTCCGCGGCGAGATCGACGACAGCTGCCCGATCGGCCCTGATGGCAAGCGCCAGCACACCTACGACTACCGCGAGGGCGGCTGCCGCCAGGTCAAGGACGTGGAGGTGACGTGCAATCTCGGCTGGGCCAATCCCGGCACGGGCTCGGCAATGATCATGGTCAAGGGGTGAGCGTCATGACGGGACTGACCGGCAATCACATGGGCATGAATCTCACCGTCGACGATCTCGACATCGAGAACGTCGCCTTCTTCGGCTACTGCGCCAAGGGCGATTTCCGCCTGCAGAAATGCAAGGAGAACGGCCTTTTCCGCTATCCGCCGACGACGCGATGCCCGTTCTCGAGCTCACCCAACCACGACTGGGTGTCGGTGGAGCCCAAGGGTACCGTCTACTCCTACAACGAGGTGCACCACGCCATTCAGCCCGCCTTCAAGGGCAAGACGCCCTATATGCTGCTTCTCGTCGAGCTCGACACGCAGAAGGGCCAGCCGACCGAGCACGACGGCCTTCGCGTCGCGGGCAATCTCGTGACACCCGACGGCGAGATGGCGCCGCCCGAGATGGTCGCGAAGGTCGGCATCGGCAGCCGCATGCGCATGGTGTTCAAGCAGGTGGGCGAGGGCTTCGCGCTGCCGATGTGGACGCTCGACGAGACGGCGAAGCAGCCGGACAAGCCGTGGCGGTATTCGGGAGAGTAGCCTTGCCGGAGCGTTGGCTTGGGTCTGCCGGTGTCAGCGCCTTGCCGGAACTTCGGCGCGATGCCGGCTGTCTCAAACCACGATTGCGACCTGAACAGCCCGGACGTTCAGCCCGCCTCTGCGGCAAGCAGAACGTCGGGGCGCTCCTGCACCGTCAGGAACGTCCCGTTTGCGAACGTGATGCGCGTGTGGTTGGTCTTCCCCTGGCCGACAAGCCAGTCGAGAGCCGCGACTTGGGCCAGATTGATCCAGACGGGCTCGCCCCTGTCGAGGCGCGTCGCCTTCAGCCAGCTGCTGTTCATGGCGTCTTCTCTCCTGGACCGCCGTGCCCGGGTGAGCGCCTGACAACGGCAGGCGGCCGTGGCCGAACCTCGGCACCGGCACTTGGTCGGCAACGCAGCACGATGCGCTATGGTGAACCTCACACGTCGGCGTCAAGACTTCGATAACTCTTGGAGAGAGCGCAGACCCAAGGCGACGGCCAATCCCCGGCAGTCTCGGCCCGGGGCGACGATCCGGTTGACGCCGCCCCCGCCGCCTGCTGCCATCAGACAAACCACCCGCGGGAGCCCCCGATGAGCAAATCCCAACGCCAAGTCCACTTCGTCGCCTTCCTGCAGGCCCAGAACTGCACCACGCTGCCAGCCTCGTGGCGGCATCCGGAGGCCCGCACCGACAGCTTTTCACCGGAGTACTACCAGCACATCGCGCGCGTGCTGGAGGCCGGAAAATTCGACTGCGGCTTCTTCGACGATCGTCTCGCGATGCCGGACATGTACCAGGGCGACCACGCGCACACGGTCGAGAACGGCATCCGCTGCGTGAAGATGGACGCCGTGACGTGCCTGATGACGATGGCCGCCGCCACGACGCGCCTCGGCCTCGGCGCCACCTATTCGACGACCTACTTCGACCCCTTTCACGTCGCGCGCGTCTTCCAGACCGTCGACCTGATGACCAAAGGCCGTGCCGCGTGGAATTGCGTCACCTCTGTCAACGATAACGAGGCACGCAATATGGGCCGTGGCGAGGAGGCCATGGAGCACGACACGCGCTACGACCGCGCCGACGAGTTCATGGAGATCGTGCTCGGCCATTGGGACAGCTGGGACGACGACGCCGTCGCTGTAGACAAAGCGAACAACGTCTACGCGCACCCAACGAAGGTCCGGCGCATCGACTACAAGGGCAAGTTCCTGTCGAGCCGAGGGCCGTTCACGGTGCCGCGCAGCGCGCAGGGCCACCCGGTCGTCATGCAGGCCGGCATGAGCGGTCGCGGGCGCCGGTTCGCTGCACGCTGGGGCGAGCTCCTGTTCGTGGCGCACCACGATCTCGCGCATGCCAAGGCCGCATACGACAAAGCCAAGGCGGATCTGATCGCGGTGGGCCGAGATCCCGCCTCGCAAAAGATCTGCACGCTCTTCTATCCGGTGGCTGCGGCCACCCGCATGGAGGCCGAGGACAAGCAGGCTGCCTACGACAAGCTGCCGAACGACATCGATCAGCTGTCGCTGCTTTCGGAGGCACTCAACTACGACTTCGCCAAGAAGGGCCTCGACGAGGAGTTCACGGACGAAGAGCTGCGCTCGATCAACGGCATGCAGTCGATGCGTGATCGTGTGCTCGAATCCGGCAAGAAGAATCCGACCGTTCGCGATTTCATGCAGATCACGGGACGGGGCCTTCTGCGCAATGCCTGGGTCGGCGGACCCAAAGAAATTGCCGACATGATCGAGCACTGGTGGTCGACGCCGGCGTGTGACGGCTTTGTGGTCGGCCCGACGCACCAGCCCGGCGGCTTCGAGGACTTCGTCAAGCACGTGGTCCCCGAGTTGCAGCGGCGCGGCATCTACCGGAAGGACTACACGGGTGCGACGCTCCGCGATCATCTCGGCCTCGCCCGGCCCGACATCGGCTACCTCCGCGGACAAGGCCGCAAAGCCGCCGAGTAGCGCGACGACCTCTGCCGTCTCGCGCGCGGGTCTCGTTCGGCCCGTGGGATGCTGCCTGGAGCCATACTGCACACCGTTCCAGGCGGCATCACTGAGCGTTGTCATCGGCCGACACGCCGACTACCCTCCCTCCGTCAACAAGCAAAGACGTCGGGAGGATTGCCTTGAAGAAGCTGATAGCTGCCGCGCTCGCGGTAGTGGCCGGTCTGTGTGCAACCGCTGCCACGGCACAAACGTGGCCCTCACGGCCAATCAAGCTCGTGCTGCCGTTTGGAGCGGGCTCGGCCAGTGATGCGCTGGCCCGCATCATGGGCAACGAGCTGACGAAGGCTCTCGAGCAACCGATCGTCACCGTGCCGAAGCCCGGCGCGAATGGCGCCATTTCAGCCACCGAGGTGAAGCGCTCGGCGCCGGACGGTTACACGTTTCTCTTCGGAACGAACAGCCCGCTGGCCGTCGTGCCGAACCTGATGAAGGTACCGCCCTACGACGTGATGGCAGACTTCACGCCGGTGACGTTCCTCGGCGACAACACTTTCTTCATCGCCGTCAACCCCACGCTGCCGGCCAAATCGATCTCCGAGCTCGTCGCGTATGCGAAGGCCAATCCGGGCAAGCTCAACTATGCAACGGGCAACACCTTCGCGATCGTGGCGACGTCGCTGTTCGCCTCCGCCGCCGGCATCCAGATGGAGCACATCCCCTACAAGACCGAGCCGGACGCGATCGTCGATCTGTTGTCCGGCCGCGTGCAGGTCATGAACTCGACCCCGACCACGGTCCTGCCGCACATCAAGGCCGGTAAGCTGCGCGCGCTCGCCACAACCCTCACCGAGCGCAGCCCGCTTCTGCCGGATGTGCCGACACTGATCGAGCAGGGGCAGCCGAAGCTTCCCATCGGTCCATGGTTCGCACTGGTAGGTCCAGCCGGTCTGCCGTCCGAGATCGTCGCGCGCATGAACAAGGAAATGGCGGCTGTGCTTGCCAACCCCGAGGTTCGCACGCAGGTGCAGGCACAGGGATTCGCGCCGCGATCGTCGTCGCCGGAAGAGCTGAAAAGCTACATGACAGAGCAGCTCGCGGTGTGGAAGACCGCGCTCAAGGCCGCGAACATTCCGCAGCAGTAAGCTCTCCGACGCTGCGCCGGGCTCAGTGAGGCCCGGCGCAGTCTGGTCGCATCAGATAAAGGCTCTCGCTCACAGCCCTTTGGTTGCGCCACCATCGATCTCGATGGTCGAGCCGTGGATATAGGTCGCCCGGTCGGAGCACAGGAACGCAACGAGGTGGGCGATCTCCTCGGACGAGCCGAAACGGAGAATGCCATACTCCTGGCGCGAGCGCTCCTCGGCCTCGGCGTAGGTGATCCCCTCGGCCGCGGCAAGCGCCTCGACGCGCCGGCGGAGCCGGTCGGTGACGATGTGGCCGGGATTGACCGCGTTGACGCGAACGCCGTCGGTGAGGCCGCGATCCGCGATCGCCTTGGTGAAGTTGATCAGCGCCGAGTTGACCGGCCCGCCGATGGTGAAGTCCTTGGCCGGCGTCAGCGAACCGATGCCGACGATGTTCACGAGCTTGCCCTTCGTTGCAACGAGATGCGGCCAGGCCGCCCGCGTCATGCGCACCGCGCCTTGGAACTTGAGCGCGAAGCCGTCGAGGAAATCCTCGTCGGTCAGGGTGAGGAAGTCGCCGCGCTTCGTCGCGCCGGCGTTGTTGACCAGAATATCGAGACGCCCGTGGGCCTTCATCGCCGCATCAACGACGCGAGCCGCCGCCGGTCCTTCCCGCAGGTCGCAGATGACGATTGATGGCTTGGTGCCGCTCTCCTTCGCCACCTCGGCCGCGATGCCCACCAGTGCCGCCTCGTCACGCCCAGTCAGCGTCAGCCCTGCACCGCAGCGCGCCAGCTCCACGGCAATCGCCGCCCCGATACCGCGGCTCGACCCGGTGACGACGGCGCTCATACCTGAAAAATCGTGCTGGCCCATTGACCGGTCTCCTTCGTTGAGGATGGCCGCGACGGCCAGCCCTGCTTCGGCCGGATCGTGGACGAGGCCACTCCAGCGAGCAATACCGAAACCGCAGGAAGAGCCCACACCGCTGACCGGGGTGGGTTTGCACCGGTCCCCGGTCGTTGGCGAAAATGGGCGAACGGTGCTACTGCCAGGGGCTTTCTGTCAGTCTCCCCCGCCGCCGACGCCCACCTGACATGCGACGCTTGCCCGCCCGATCAACCGAGATACCGCTTATGGCTCAGACGATCTCCTCGCCGGTGCGAGCGTATCTGAATGGCTGCGCCCTGGTCGTACTCGCGGGTCTTGTCCTGAGCCTCGGTGTGCTGTGCGTCAGGGGTGCCCAATCGAGCGATGCCTGGCAGTATCTCTTATGGCGCGCCATCGGCTTCGGCATCGTCCTTACGCTCGTGGCTGCCCACCGCCACCGCGTCAATCCGCTCGTCCAGGTTCGCCGTCTTGGCGCATTCGCCTGGGTTTCTGTTGCGGCCATGGTTGCGAGCCAGGCGTTCTTCATCGCAGCGATCAAGCTCGGCAATACGGCCGAGGTCTTTTTTCTGATGTCGCTCGCCCCGCTCATGGCGGCCGTGCTCGCGCGCCCCATCCTCGGAGAGCGTATCGGCCTGCTGAGCGTGATGGCGATCGCGCTGGCTCTCGGCGGCGTCGCGCTGATGAGCGGGCTCAGCGTCGGGGATGGTGCGGTCCACTCCGGGCTGTGGGAAGGCGAATGGCTGCCTCGCGCCCTTGCGCTCGCAACTGCGTTGTCGTTCGCCGTCTATTCGCTCGCGACGAGAGGCGCACGACCGGAGGATCTCGACGCCGCGCTCGTCGCCGTCGGGATCATGACCGCGGCTCTGAGTGCCCTTCTGCTCGTCCTGCGCGACCAGCCGCTGGTGCCGAGCGCGGGTGATCTCGCCCTCGGCCTCTTGCATGGAGCCGTGATCCTCTCCATCGGGCTCGTTCTCTTCGCCCGCGGGTCGCGGCTGGTGCCTGGCATGACGCTGGTCATGCTCGCCCAGTCAGAGACGGTCGCCGCGCCTTTCTGGACCTACCTCGTCCACAACGAGACGACGACCCTGGCCGTCCTCGCCGGAGGCGCCCTCATTCTCGTCGCCGTGGTGATGCAGGCCGCTGACGGCGCGCGCCAGGACGCTCACGCTCGGCGCTGACACCGCCACGTACGCACCAAACGCGGGGCTGCGAGACGAAAGAAGGCGGTCCTTGCGGACCGCCTTCCAGTCGTGCCCCATCGTGTAAGTGTCCGGTCGATCAGACCGAGTAGTACATCTCGAACTCGACCGGGTGCGGGGTCATCTCCATGCGCTCGACCTCGGCCATCTTCAGCTCGATGTAGGCGTCGATCATGTCGTCGGAGAAGACGCCACCCATCTTGAGGAAGGCGCGATCCTGATCGAGGCTGCTGAGCGCCTCGCGCAAGCTACCGGCCACCGTCGGGATCTTGGAAAGCTCCGCAGGCGGCAGGTCGTACAGGTTCTTGTCCATCGGCTCACCGGGATTGAGCTTGTTCTGGATCCCGTCGAGACCGGCCATCAGCATGGCCGCGTAGCCGAGGTAGGGGTTGGCGGCCGGATCCGGGAAGCGAACCTCGACGCGCTTGGCCTTGGGGCTCGTCACGTGCGGAATGCGGCACGACGCCGAGCGATTGCGGGCCGAGTAGGCGAGCAGCACCGGCGCCTCGTAGCCCGGGACCAGCCGTTTGTAGCTGTTGGTGGTCGGGTTGGTGAACGCGTTGATCGCCTTGGCGTGCTTCAGGATGCCGGCGATGTACTGCAGGCAGGTGTCGGAGAGATCGGCGTACTTGTTGCCGGCGAAGGTCGGCGTCGAACCTTTCCAGATCGACTGGTGGACGTGCATACCCGAGCCGTTGTCGCCGAAGACGGGCTTCGGCATGAAGCAAGCGGACTTGCCGTAGGCCTGGGCGACGTTGTGGATCACATACTTGTAGATCTGCATGTGGTCGGCCATCGTCACCATCGGGCCGAACTTGATGCCGAGCTCGTGCTGCGCGGCAGCGACCTCGTGGTGGTGCTTCTCGACGACGACACCCATCTCGGCCATCACCGAGAGCATCTCGGAGCGGATGTCCTGCCCGCTGTCGATCGGCGGCACGGGGAAGTAGCCGCCCTTGGTGCGCGGCCGGTGGCCGAGATTGCCCATCTCGTACTCGGTGCCCATGTTCGAGGGCAGCTCGGAGCCGTCGATGCGGAAGCCCGTGTTGTAAGGGTCGGCGGAGAAGCGCACGTCGTCGAAGATGAAGAACTCGGCCTCGGGACCGACGTAGATGGCGTCGCCCACGCCCGTCGACTTCATGTAGGCCTCGGCCTTCTTGGCGATTCCGCGCGGGTCACGCTCGTAGAGCTCGCCGGTCGACGGCTCGATGACATCGCAGAAGATCGCCATCGTGGTCTGCGCGAAGAACGGGTCCATGTGCGCCGTTGCCGCGTCGAGCATCAGCGTCATGTCGGAGGCCTCGATGCCCTTCCAGCCGGCGATCGACGAGCCGTCGAAAGCGTAGCCGTCGGCGAACATCGCCTCGTCGACGCACGAGGCGTCGGCCGTGACGTGCTGCATCTTGCCTTTGGTGTCGGTGAAACGAAGGTCCAGGAACTTGACGTCCTTGTCCTTCATCATCTTAAGGACGTCGGCTGCTGTCTTCGGTGCGTCTGCCATTGTGGCTCCCCTTCCTCGGAACTCGAACCTCTAAGCGCCCGGCCGTTCAGGCCTGGACATGCGTATGCTCCCGGCGCTGAGGCCGAGGCGTCTTCTCGTGCGAACGATCAGATCGCGTCCCCGCCGGTCTCACCGGTGCGGATGCGGATGGCTTCCTCGACGGTCGAGATGAAGATCTTTCCGTCACCGATCCGGCCGGTCTTGGCGGCGCGCTGGATTGCCTCGACGGCCTTGTCCAGCATGTCGTCGGCGAGCACGACCTCGATCTTCACCTTTGGCAGGAAATCAACCACGTACTCGGCCCCGCGATAGAGCTCGGTGTGCCCCTTCTGGCGCCCGAAGCCCTTGGCCTCGATCACGGTAATGCCCTGCAGGCCGATCTCCTGCAGCGCCTCCTTCACCTCGTCAAGCTTGAACGGCTTGATGATGGCCTCGATCTTTTTCATGACGACCTCGGGCTAGGCGGAACGTCGGTCGGCGACCCGCGTACATGGTGGCGAGATAGCACGCCCCATGCCAAACGGTAAACGAGTTGCAAACCTCTTGTCGATCAACGTCATAGACAACGACGCCTAGATATAGGGCAGAATCCAGCGAAATATCCTGCCGAAATTTCAGTCCATATGGCGTCATTTTAGGCATTCGATCCGCGCCATGGTGCCCCGCGACGGATCGCTGCCTGAAGGCTAAGCTGGATCAGGCCGTCGTCGAGGAGAGGCATATGAAAGTCGTCGGGCTCGATCATCTGGTGCTGACCGTCGCGTCGATGCCAGCCACCATCGCCTTTTACGAGCGGGTGCTGGGCATGACGGCGGAAACGTTCGGTGCCGGGCGCACGGCGCTGCGTTTCGGGCCACACAAGATCAACTTGCATCAGGCCGACAACATGTTCGACCCGAAAGCCGAACGGCCGACGATGGGCTCGGGAGACCTTTGCTTCCTGGTCGACAGCCTCGACGGCATCGAGGCCCACCTGAAGGCCTGCGGCGTGCCCATCCTCGTCGAGCGGTCGACCAGAACCGGCGCTCGGGGCCCAATTACATCCGTCTACGTCCGCGATCCCGACCAGAACCTGATCGAGTTGTCGGTCTATCAGGACGGCACGAGGGCGCCGGGATGAGCGCCGGGAACGAGCTTCTGACTCCGGCGGAAATGGGGGCAGCCGATCGCCTCGCACCCCTTCTCGGTGTGCCGTCGCTCGCGCTGATGGAGCAGGCCGGTGCTGCGGTCGCGGCAGAAGCGGCGCTCATGGTCCCGTCAGGCTCGCGCATCGCGGTCGTTTGCGGTCCAGGCAACAACGGTGGGGATGGCTTCGTCGCCGCGCGCCTGCTGCTCGCTCGCGGCTATCTGGTGAGGCTCTGCCTGGTCGGGGTCGATCGGCCGGCACTCAACGGTGATGCGGCCACCATGGCCGGCCTCTTCGAGGGCGAGGCACTCGGCAGTGAAACTCTCGGGGATCTCTGCCGCAACTGGGCCGATCTCATCGTCGATGCACTGTTCGGGGCCGGGTTAACGCGACCCCTGTCGGGGACCGCGGCCGAGGCCGTGGCGACGATGAACGGGTGCCGCAAGCCCGTGCTGGCGGTCGACGTGCCGAGCGGTCTCGACGGCGCCAAGGGCGCCGCTGATGGCCCCGTCGTCCAGGCAAGCCGAACGGTCACGTTTTTCCGACGCAAGCCGGGGCATCTCCTCTTTCCGGGACGCCGTCTTTGTGGCGACGTCGCGCTCTACGACATCGGCATGCCCGTGGCGGTTCTGAAGTCTGTCACGGTGCAGACGTTTGTGAACGGCCGTGACCTCTGGTCCGCCGCCTTCCCGAGGCCGGACGCAGCTGGTCACAAATATACCCGCGGCCATGCCGTCGTCGTCTCAGGCGGCATCGAGATGAGCGGGGCGGCGCGGCTCTGCGCTCGAGGTGGGCTACGCGTCGGCGCAGGGCTGGTCACGGTCGCCTCCCCACCCGACGCGTTGCAGGCGCATGCGGCCCAGTTCAATGCGACGCTGCTGAAGGCCGGCACCAAGCCTGCCGATATCGCGCAACTTCTGGACGACAAGCGGTTCACCGCCGTCGGCATCGGCCCCGGCCTCGGGCGCGCCGAACACGCGATGGAGCAAGTGATGGCCGTCGTCGAAGCCGACACCGCGGTGATGCTCGATGCCGATGCTCTGACCGTTGCCGCTGCCTCACCCGAGGTACTCTTTCGTGCCATCGCCGCCCGGAAACGCCCCGTCGTGCTGACGCCGCACGAGGGCGAGTTCAAGCGCCTGTTCCCGGATGTCGAGGGATCGAAGCTCGAGCGCGCGCGTACGGCGGCCAGGCACTCCGGAAGCGTCGTGCTGCTGAAAGGGCCCGACACGGTGATCGCCTCCCCGGACGGGCGGGCCGCGATCAATGAGAATGCACCGCCCTGGCTGGCTACGGCCGGGTCCGGGGACGTGCTGGCGGGTTTCGTGACGGGTCTTCTCGCACAGGGCATGCCGGCCTTCGAGGCCGCGTGCGCCGCCGTCTGGTTGCATGGCGAATGCGCCAACGGCTTCGGGCCGGGCCTGATCGCGGAGGACATTTCCGAGGCGCTTCCCAAGGTGCTCGCAAAACTCCTGGCCGCCTCGAGCTGAATCTCAGTGGTTTGCCCACAGCTTGCTGGAGCCGTGCGCTTCCCAGGCTGCTGCAACTCGCGTCATGAATGGCCGTTCCGGTGCAGGCGTCAACAACGGCAGGAGCGCCCATGGGCCTGCTTTACCGCATCATCTACGCGGCGCATGCCAAGGGCACGCACCATAAGCTCGCGCTCGACGCACTGGCGCATTTGAGCGGGCCCGATGCGGAAGGCTGGCGCCGCCTGTTCCTGAAACACGCCGAGACCTACATGGCGGGGTCGAAGGCGCCCGACGACGTCTTCAAGGACTTCAAGAACCACTGCCTGCATCCGCGCGACAAGTTCTGGGGCGGAGCGCCGGTAACCGCGCGCCAGTGGTACGCGAAGACCGTCTCCGCGCTCGGCGAGCAGAAGTGGGCCGACGCAGTGCATTCTGCGGGCATCCTGAGCCACTACGTGACGGACGCGGTGCATCCGTTCCACACCGGACAATCGGAAGCCGAGAACTCAATCCACCGCGCGTTCGAATGGAGTACGGCCAAGTCGTACGACTCGCTGAAGTCGGTGGCGTCCGGCGGCGCCATGCACGAGGTGATCGTGCCCGACCAGGAGGACTGGCTCGAGGAAATGCTGCGCCAGGGGGCGGTGCGTGCCAATCGGCATTACGAGAAGCTGATCGCGCATTACGACATCAACCGCGGCGTGGTCGATCCTCCGTCCGGCCTCGACGTGGTGGCCCAGCGCATCGTCGGCGACCTGATCCTGCATGCCGCGCGGCTCTTCGGCGTCATTCTCGGTCGCGCGCTCGCGGAATCACAAGCGACACCCCCTCCGGTCGCGCTGACGATCGACCTCGTGCTGGCCACGCTGAAGATCCCGGTCAAGCTGCTCGCCAAGCGGATGGCGGACAACGCAGACCGCCGGCTGGTCGAGCGCATGTACGACGAGTTGCGCGCGACTGGCACGGTCGAGCTGACACTGCCCGAGGACGACCGTATGGTCCGGGACATTCACGCCGACGAGGTGGCCGGGCACACGGCCAGAGCCGTTGCCGCGGCGCCGCCGATACCAACACTCGCAGCACGACTGGCGGCGGCGCAGGCCGTACCGGAAACCGCGGCACCACAACCGTCGACCACGTCGCTGGCGGGCGCGCCGCATCCGGTCGACGCGAGCGCCTCCGAGGCCAAGAGCACCGAGGCGCGACAGCCGGAGATCAGGCCGGCAGCGGAAGCCGTGCCGGTCGCTCGCGCCGCGCCATCCACCGGGGGCAGCGTCCCCTCGATCAAGCCGCGCGCAATGGCGGCCGCCCCCGCCCATCGCAAACGCCTCGTCCCGGGTGACGACGTCGTCGACGCGCCGTCGATCGGCCCGCGGATGGCCGAGCGACTGGCCAAGCTGGGCGTGCTGACCGTGCAGGACCTGCTGAACGAGCAGCCCGCCGCGCTCGCCCAGGCGCTGCAGATCGCACATGTGACGGCACAGGCGATCGGCGAGTGGCAGGCGCAGGCACGCCTCGTCTGCGCGATTCCCGGCTTGACGGGCACCGCCGCTCAACTCTTCGTCGGCGCTGGCTATGTCGACGTCGCCGCGCTCGCTGCGGCCGAGCCCGAGGCACTGTGCGCCGACTTGCTGGCGTTCGCCGGCAGCGACAAAGGCCGCCGCATTCTCCGCGACGGCGAGCCGCCCAACGTCGAGCGCATCAAGGGCTGGGCCGAAGGCGCCCGCATGGCGCTCGCCGCCTGAGTCCGTGGCGGCCTATTCCGCCGCGGCCTTTCTGCCGACGAAGCCCGACGCATGGCCGAAGCGTTCGACCATCACCTCGGCAAGCGACTTCGAGCGGTGTGTGATACATGCGCCGGAGCGGACGGCGTAAGCTTCATGGGCTTGCGCCGCGGCAGGCTCGATGCCGGCTTGCAGATCGCGCGCCGAATCCATCACGAGCTTGCGGAAGCGCATGATGCCGAGATCCGTCGGCCCAAGATGTTCCTTGGTGCGGTCGACGATTGGACCCTGGCTGTCCTGCACCGCGGCATCCTGCTCAGAGACGCCTTTGATGCCCATATAGCTGGACGTGCGCTGCGCCTGGCGATCGATCATGTATTCGTTGGCCTTGGTGCGCAGCGGTACGTAGCTATCGTCGATCTCGGGGAAGATGGCACCGCCGTTGGCGTAGCTGTGGCGCTCCTCGGCCGTGAGCGGGCGATCCGGGTTCCAGGCGTAGCAGTAGATCCAGCAGTTGGTGTCGCTGTAAGGCACGAAGGTCTGGCCGAAGAACGTCTGCCCGGGCAATGCGCTCGGGGTATAGGTGTGGAACGGCATGAGGAACTGCGCGATCCGCCAGTAGAGATCGTCGGTCTCGGTGACACGCCCGCCGCCGACGACCAGGCCGGCCGGATGTGCCTCGACCTTGATCACCGGGCGCGGGTCCTTGGCGATCCAGCGCGTGAGGTTGCCAGTCATGCGCTGGATCGGCATGACGAGATGCTTATCGACGTCGAGATCCTCGTCCGCGGCCTTGTCGAAGACGAGATGCGTGTAGGTAAAGTGCGCGGTGTCGATCGAGCCCTCGAGCGCCTGCACCCAATTGCAGTCCTGCCATTTCTTCGAGACGAAGCGGTGCGACTCGGGGACCAGCGCCAGCTCCAGGTGCGGCAGCTCCGGCATCGCGTCAGCCGGCCCCATGTAGGCCCAGACCATGCCGCCCCACTCGCGCGCCGGGTAGGCCTTGATGCGCATGCCGTCCTTGGCGTTGAGGTCGGGGTAGCTGGTCGGCATGTCCGTGCACTGCCCGGTGATGTCGAATTTCCAGCCGTGATAGACGCAGCGGATACCGCACTCCTCGTTGCGGCCGAGCCAGAGGTTGGCGCCGCGGTGCGGACAATACTGGTCGATGATGCCGACGCGACCGTTGCTGTCGCGGAAGGCGAGCAACTCCTCGCCGAGGACGGTGATCTTCTTCGGCGGACCGTCTGGCTCGGGGATTTCCTCCGACAGCAGCACCGGCACCCAGAAGCGCCGGATCAGCTCGCCCATCGGCGTGCCGGCATCACTCTGCGTCAGGAGACGATTGTCCTCGGCCGTGAGCATGGAGACCTCCCGCAATCTGTTCTATCGTTGCGGGAAGTGTGCGCGCTCGAGGCGCGGCGCGTCAATCGGGCCAAGCGACCCGATGGCAAAGGCGATCAGGCCTCCTCGCCGTCCTCCGGCTCGATACCATTCTCAGCGTGGCCGTTCTCGCCGTTGCCGTTGGTGCCATCGTCGGGGATGCGCTCGACGGAAACGACCTTCTCGTCGGCGTCCGTGCGGAAGACGCGCACGCCCTGCGTGTTGCGTCCGGCGATGCGGACCTCGTCGACGGGCGTGCGGATGAGTTGTCCGGCATCGGTCACCAGCATGATCTGGTCGGTCTGCTCGATCGGGAAGGAGGCGACCAGCGGCCCGTTGCGATCGTTGACGACCATCGCCGCGATGCCTTTGCCACCGCGCCCCGAGATCCGGTACTCGTAGGACGACGTGCGCTTGCCGTAGCCGCGCTGCGAGACGGTGAGGATGAACTGCTCGCGCCCGCCGAGCTCGGCGTAGCGCTCCGGTGTCAGCTCGGCCGCGCCCGTTGCGGCCTCCGCGCCCTCATCGGCCTCCACGACAGGCTCGGCAATTGCCTCGCCCTCGGCCTCGCCCGTGTGCGCCCGGCGGAAGGCCGACGCCTGCTTCAGATAGGCCACACGCTCGTCGGGAGTCGCCTCGACGTGGTGCAGGATCGCCATCGAGATGACGGTGTCGCCCTCCTCGAGCCGCACGCCCCTGACGCCGGTCGAGTCGCGGCCCTTGAAGACGCGCACGTCGTCGACCGCGAAGCGGATCGCCTGTCCGTGCGCCGTCGTCAGCAGCACGTCGTCGTCCGGACGGCAGATCTCGACACCGACGATACGATCGCCCTCGTCAAGCTTCATCGCGATCTTGCCGTTGCGGTTGATGCTCTCGAAATCGGTCAGGCTGTTGCGACGCACGTTGCCGGTCATCGTCGCGAACATCAGCTCGAGGCTCGCCCAGGTCTCGGTGTCCTCGGGCAGCGGCAGGATGGTGGTGATGACCTCGCCGTCCTCAAGCGGAAGCAGGTTCACCAGTGCCTTGCCCAGAGACTGGGGCGTGCCCACGGGGAGCCGCCAGACTTTCATGCGGTAGCACATGCCGCGCGAGGAGAAGAACAGCACGGGCGTATGCGTCGAGGCGATGAAGATCTGGGTGACCACATCCTCGTCGCGCGTCGACATGCCGGACCGGCCCTTGCCGCCGCGCCGCTGCGCCCGATACGTCGAAAGCGGAACGCGCTTGATATAGCCCTTGAGGCTGACCGTGACGACGCAGTCCTCGCGCTGGATCAGATCCTCATCCTCGAGATCGCCCTCGACGTCGAGGATCTCGGTGACACGCGGAGTGGCGAACTCCGATTTGATGTTTGTGAGCTCCGACTTGATGATCTCAACGATGCGGACGCGCGACGACAGGATGTCGAGATAGTCCTTGATCTCCTCGGCGAGCTTCTTCAGCTCGTCGCCGATCTCGTCGCGTCCAAGGGCGGTTAGGCGCGACAGGGTCAGCGCCAGGATCGCCGTCGCCTGCTCCTCGGAGAGCTTGTAGGTGCCGTCCACGGCCAGCTTGTGGCGCGGGTCGGCAATGAGGTCGATCAACGGCGCCATGTCCTTTGCAGGCCAAGTCCGCGCCATCAGGCCGACCTTGGCATCTGCAGGGCTCGCCGATGTGCGGATCAGCCGGATCACCTCGTCGATATTGGCGACGGCGATAGCGAGACCGACCAGGGTGTGGGCGCGGGTCCGGGCCTTCTTCAGAAGGTACTTGGTGCGCCGCGAGACGACATCCTCGCGGAAGGTCGTGAACGCGTGAATGAAGTCGCGGAGCGTGAGGCTCTCCGGCCGCCCGCCGTTGAGGGCAATCATATTGGCGCCGAACGTCGACTGCAGGTCGGAGAAGCGCCAGAGCTGGTTCAGGACCACGTCGGCCATCGCATCGCGCTTCAGCTCGATGACGACCCGCACGCCCTCGCGGTTCGACTCGTCCCAGACGTTGGCGATGCCCTCGACCTTCTTCTCGCGGACCAGCTCCGCGATCTTCTCGATCATCACCTTCTTGTTGACCTGGTAGGGAATGGACGTGACGACCAGCGCCTCGCGGTCCTTGCGGATCTGCTCGGTCTGGACGTGAGCCCGCATGATGATCGAGCCGCGGCTCTTGTGGTAGGCATTGAGGATGCCGCCACGGCCGAGAATGGTGCCGCCCGTCGGGAAATCAGGTCCGGGAATGATCTGGCACAGCTCGTCGATGGTGATCTCGGGGTTCTCGAGCATCGCCATGCAGGCGTCGATCACCTCGCCGAGGTTGTGCGGGGGAATGTTGGTCGCCATGCCGACGGCGATGCCGCCGGCCCCGTTGACGAGTAGATTCGGGAACTTGGCCGGCAGGACGACCGGCTCCTCCTCGGACCCGTCGTAGTTCTCCCGGAACTCGACGGTCTCCTTGTCGAGGTCGTCGACGAGGTATTGGGTGATCTTGGCGAGCCGGCACTCGGTGTAGCGCTCGGCTGCGGGCGGATCGCCATCCATCGAGCCGAAGTTGCCCTGGCCGTCGATGAGAGGCACGCGCAGCGACCACTCCTGGGCCATGCGCACGAGGGCATCGTAGATGGCGAGGTTACCGTGCGGGTGGTACTTGCCCATGGTCTCGCCGACCACGCGCGCGGACTTGACGTACTTCGAGTTCCAGTTGAGGCCAAGCTCGCGCATCGCGTAGAGGATGCGCCGGTGCACGGGCTTCAGGCCGTCACGCACATCGGGCAACGCGCGCGATACGATGACGCTCATGGCGTAATCGAGGTAGCTCCGCCGCATCTCGTCGGAGATGGTGATGGGCCGGATGTCGTTCGGCTCCTTCGGCGTCTCGCCGCCGCCCGTCTTGTCGTCGTCAGCCACGCGTTGGTTCTTCCTCGTGGTAAGCCGCCCGGGCCTCGATCGATTGCCGGCCGGGCCGTGCATGCGGCCGCGCTGCCGTCGCCGAGACTCTGCGGTCGCTGGCGTCTGGCGAATCGTTTGCCGACGCGATCAAACCATCGCCTCCTGATAGCCGAGACGCTGCCATCCCGCAACGCGACAGGCGGTCTGGCGGGGCGAGGCGGCGACTCTCCACAAGTTGCACGCGAAGAGTTGGTCGGCAGTCGGACATTCTCCTTATGTGGCAATCCGTCCCACACGAACGTCCCTGCGCCGAGCGGCATCTCGTGCGGGAGGCAGGCGAAGCGCCATCCCCCTTGCGTGGGCGGACGACCGGCGCTGCGCGACGACAGACATTCTATTGTCTCGGCCGAAGACAAATATCCGATCTGGCGCCTTGCCGGTGACACAGGGAAGCGCTAGTCAGCGGGCTTGACGGACGCCAGCTTCGCCCCCGCGAAGCGCGACACGTCAGGCGCGTAAATGGCCTCGGCCTTATCAGACCATCAGCCAAGGCAACAATTCAAAGCCTTGAAATTGCACGGCAGCAGGCCTCGTCCAGGAACAGAGACACCCATGAACAAGATCATCCTCAGCCTCGTTGCCCTCGGGACGCTCGTTGCGACCCCGGCCCTCGCCCAGCAGAAGTCAAAGGCGCCGGCCGCGCCCGTCGAGATCCCACGCGGCATCTTCCTCGAGCAGCAGCCTGAGAACGTCTACCTCGCCCGCAACACCGTGCTGTTCGCCAAGGTGCGCGACCAGAGCGGCAAGATCATCGGCGATGTCGAGGATCTGCTGATCAACGATCACAACGAGGTGGTCGGCGTCCTAATGGGCGTCGGTGGCTTCCTCGGCGCCGGCGAGAAGCGCATCGCCGTGCGGCTCTCAGCCCTCGACGTCGAGGAAAAGGGCGGCAGGACGATCGTGACGTTGCGCGCCGCCAACAAGGAAATCGTCAAGGCGCTGCCCGCTTTCAAGCGGAACAAGCCGCCGAAGTCGATGCTCGACCGGATCAGGGAGAAGGCGCAGGAGCTGACCGACAAGACTGTCGAGACCTCGACGGAGGCCGCGCAGAAGGCCCGTGAGCAGGCCGGTCCAGCCTACGAAAAGGCCAGGGAGGCCGCCGGCAAGGCCTACGAGAAGGCCAAGGATGCCGCTGGTCAGGCTTACGATCGGGCCAAGGACGCGGCTCAGCCGGCGCCAAAGCAGTAGCGCGCTCACGAGCGACCACGTTGAGAAAGCCCTGGCGCCGTCGAGCGCCGGGGCTCTTCCTATTGCGCGGCCTCTGGTTGTTCAGCGGAGGATCGGCACGTCCGGCGCGGCAGTGGGCGAAAGCGTGCCGTCGAGGCGCGGATCAACGGCCATCTCGAGCTGCCGCTTCACGGGAGCGAATCCGGAGCGCACATAGAAGCCGAGTGCCGACGGATGGTCGAGCGTACACGTGTGCACCCACAGGCGCGCGATCGGACGCTGCCACGCCTCGGCGATTGCATGGGCCATCAGATGGCGTCCGAGGCCCCGCCCCGTGAGCGACAGCGTGAGGCCGAAAAACGCCAGCTCGCACGATCCGGCCTCGCGGAAATCGAGCTCGAGCAGGCCCTCGTCGGAGACCAGCTCGCCACCAGGCTCGATCGCCGAGAGGGCCCACACGGCCACTCGATCGTCGTGCAAGATGGCGCCGAGTGCTGCATCCGAAAGCCGCAACCGCGAATGCCACAGCCAGGGCTCGCCAATCCGGCGGAACAGCTCGCGGTACCAGCCGAGATCGGGCTTATCGATACGGCGGATCGCGAGACCTTCATGCAGGGGCGGCACTGGACGCGACTCCGGCTTCGCCCGCATCTCCAGCGTCGTGGCAATGGCCGCGATCCGGCCTTTCGGGATATCGGTATAGCCGTCGCGAAGGGCCGAAGGCGCTGGCTCAGTCATCGCGGCACCTGCACCGTCATCTCCGCTCCACCCCAGCCCTCGACCTTGTCGTGCGCGCGCACCTTGACCTCCGCCACGCCATCCGGAATTGCAACGGCGCCGAGGTCACGCGTGAAGGGCTGCTCGTCCTCGTGCGGGTGGAGCAGCGCTCTCACCCCGAGAACGCGCCCGTCAGGTGTCCGCACCTCCCATTTGTCGGCATACTTCTGCCAACCCGTGTCGTCGCTCCGGACCGTGACCTCGATGGTCCACGTACCGGCCGGCTCACGGGTCAGCTTCACGCCGATAACGTCGGCCTTGGCCGCGAGCGCGGGCCAAGCTGCCGAGACTGCCAGGGCCACGAGAAGAAGAACGACCGCCAGGACGCGCCAGGGAGTAAGGCCTGCGCGCTTTCGGCCGGAGGAGTCTGCATCGTTCGGCATCAGTGGGCGCCTCCGCAAAGTGCGAACGTGGATTGTGACGGCCGGCATTGGCGCACCTCTCCGAGCGAGGCTCCCGGCCGATCACCACGCCCTGTATAAGGCCGGGAGACACGCACACCAATGCCCCGCAGCCCGACTTGGCGCTGGGACCCACAGGAGCCCCATGCCACCGACCGGATCGAGCAACCTGGCTCTGGCCGCAACCCTCGCCAATGCTGCTATCGCCGTCGCCAAGCTGATGGTGGCTGCGATGACTGGCTCGGCTGCGATCCTCGCCGAGGCGGTTCATTCGATCGCCGCCGCCGCGAGCCAGGCGCTCTTGCTGCTCGGGCTGAAACGAGCCGCGCGCCCGCCGCACCCCCGTCACCCGATGCGCTACGTGCGCGAGTTGCGCTTCTGGACCTCTGTCGCTCCCATTCTTCTCTACTCGCTCGGCGCCGGTGTCGCGATCAGCGAAGGCATCGGCCGGCAGCAGCGCGCACAGCCGCTCACCGAGCCGTCGCACGGCTATGTCGTGCTGGTGGTGGCGCTGCTCGTCCAGGCGGCTGTCGCTCATCGTGCCTGGCGCCAGCTTCAGAAGGCCCGGGACATCGGGCATCCGGTCGCCACGACGGTGGCGCTCGAGACCAAGGCCGCGCTGGCAGGTCTTTGTGCCGCGCTCGCGGGGGCCGCACTCTCCCATGGTCTCGGCTGGTCCGAGGCGGATGCGCTTGCCTCCATCGCCGTCGGGCTCATCATGGGGGCGGTCGCAGCGCTCGCGGCGCTAGAGAGCAAGGCGTTGCTCGTGGGGGAGGCACCGACGCACCTGAGCGGAGAGACACGAAGCTCCGCCCGTTCGGGCGCACGCGCGGTGGTGGAAACCGTGCCGCCACCGAACGAGGCCGCTGCGGAAGAACCAGCCGCAACCCCTGCCTTCGACCCGATCGTGACGCACGTCCTACCGCACGGGGCACGCGACGCCAGGCCGGACGATCAGCCGCCCTCGACGTCGGGCAAGCGAAAGGGAAACAAGAAGCGGCGCTAGCTAGCCGGCACCCGCAGCTCGCGGCGGCTCCGCGATCGCGGGAGCCTTGGCCATGGCGGGTGGCGTTCGCGACGCCGCCAGGGTCCGCGACGCCAACAGGGCATGCCCCTCGGGCGTCACGACGACGATCAGGCCGCCCGACCCAGGGCGCGTCTCGACGAGCCGGCGATCGTGCGCCTCCTCCCATACCATCAGTCGCGGACAGGACGTCCGCCACGCATCGATCACGTCCGCATAGCGGCGGGGCATCGCAGCACACCAGGCAACGAGATCAGCAATCAGCGGCTCGAGCTTGTCTGTCATGCGAGGCTCCGCGAGTGCCTGAAGGCTACCGGACGCAACCAATCTAGTGTGGCGGTTTGGAAGTCCGGTTCATTCTCTCGGCAGCCCCTGAAGGCGGACTTCCAAACACAACGCCACACTAAGCTTATGATTTAGCTAGTGTCCTCTCGACCGCGAAGTTCGTCCCGACCCGGCAGCACGATGAAACGAACTTCGCGGTCGGGACACTATCATGCCCCTGGCGCGGCGTGCCTGGGGCTGGCAGCATGCCGTACCCGAGCAGGAGGCAACCGATGACAGCGGAGCGACAGACCACACGCCTGAAAGCCCTCGTCAGCCGTGGCACATTCCTGCACATGCCGTCGGTTTGGGACGGGCTCGGGGCGCGGCTCGTCGAGCACGCCGGGTTCGAGGCGGTTTATTGCGGCGGCTATGTTTCGGGTGCCTCACGGGCCGTGAGCGAGCCGCTCCTCACCATGACCGAGCAGATCGCGATTGCTGCCGATGCCGCACGGGTCGTCGACATTCCGATGATTATCGACGCGGGCGCCGGCTTCGGCGAGCCGCTGCACACTATGCGGACGATTCGCGAGATGATCGCGGCAGGGATCGCGGGCGCCCACATCGAGGACCAGATCTATCCAAAGCGCGCGCACTACCACACCTATCAGGTGCACGAGATCCCGCCTGAGGACTTCGCCGAGAAGATCAGCTACGCCTGTCTCGAGCGTGATCGGCTCGATCCCGACTTCGTCGTCATCGCGCGCACCGACAGCTGCCGGGAGCACGGGCTCGACGTCGCCGCCGACCGGATCAATCGCGCAGCGGAAGCCGGCGCGGACATGGGGCTCCTGTTTCCGCGCAATCACGACGAGGCCGCGCGGGCGCCCCAGGTGTGCAAGGTGCCGCTGGTCTACGTGATGAGCCGGGGCAATCGCGACGGGCGGCCGATCTTCACCGCGGCGGAGCTGAAATCGATGGGCTGGGCGGCGATCATCGAAGCGCAGGTGATGATGCTGCCGGCGTTCGAGGCGCAGCGTAAGGCGCTTGCGGAGCTGCGTGCCACGGGTGGGTACACCGGGCTCTCGAACGACGACGCCGTGCGTATCCGCAAAGAGATCGAGGACACGATCGGGCTCGAGCGCTTCTACGAGATCGAGCGGCAGACGGTGGAGAAGGGGTGAGCGCAGGCCGCTCTATAGCGTCTCCGCCCATAAATCGTACTCGTCGGCGTGCACGACCTTGGCGCGGACCAGATCGCCGGGCGCCGCATTCGCCTCGCCGTTGAGGAAGACAGAGCCGTCGATGTCCGGCGCGTCCCATTGCGAGCGGCCGATGGCGCCTTCCTCGTCAACCTCGTCGATCAGCACATCGATCTCGCGGCCGACGCGGGTCGCCATGACCTCGGCCGAGACAGCCTGCTGTGCCGACATGAAGCGATGCCAGCGCTCCTCCTTCACCGCCTCGGGCACGGCCCCAGCCAGATCGTTGGCGGGCGCGCCATCAACGGGCTCGTATTTGAAGCAACCGACGCGGGCGAGCCGCGCCTCCCGGACGAAATCGAGCAGTATCTCGAAATCGCGCTCCGTCTCGCCCGGAAAGCCGACGATGAAGGTCGAGCGCAAGGCTAGGTCCGGCACGGCACGGCGCCACGCGGCGATGCGCGCCAGCGTCTTCTCCTGGTGGGCCGGTCGCCGCATGGCTTTGAGCACGGCAGGGCTGGCGTGCTGAAACGGGATGTCGAGGTAGGGCAGAACCTTGCCCTCGGCCATCAGCGGCAGCACCTCGTCGACGTGCGGATAGGGGTAGACGTAGTGGAGCCGCACCCACGCGCCCAGTGAGCCCAGCGCTTGCGCCAGCTCGAAGAAGCGCGCTTTCAGCGGCTCGCCCTTCCACGGGCTGTCGGCGTACTTGATGTCGACGCCGTAGGCCGACGTATCCTGGCTGATGACCAGCAATTCCTTGACGCCCGCTTTCACCAGCCGCTCGGCTTCCACCATCACCTGGTTGACCGGCCGCGAGGCGAGCCGCCCGCGAATGGCTGGGATGATGCAGAACGAGCAGCTGTTGTTGCAGCCCTCGGAGATCTTCAAATAGGCGTAGTGGCGTGGCGTCAGACGAAAGCCCTCGGGCGGCACCAAGTCGACGAAGGGGTCGTGCAGCGGCGGCACGGCGGCGTGCACCGCCTCCATCACTGCCTCGTACTGGTGAGGCCCGCTGACCGAGAGCACGCCCGGATGGGCCGCCAGGATCTTGTCCTTCTCGACGCCGAGGCAGCCCGTGACGATGACGCGGCCGTTCTCGGCCAGCGCCTCGCCGATTGCGGCCAGGCTCTCCTCCTTGGCGGAGTTGAGAAAGCCGCAGGTGTTGACGATGACGGCGTCCGCACCCTTGTAGTCGGGCACGAGCTGATAGCCCTCGGCCCGGAGCCGCGTGATGATGCGCTCGCTGTCGACCAGCGCCTTCGGACAACCAAGCGAGACGATCCCGACCTTAGGGATGCGCGGTTGTATCTGCGCTGTTGCCCGCCGCACCTTCGGTGCGGCGGCTCCAGCCGCGCGGCCCGACCGGGGGGCCAAAGAGGACTTAGCGGGAGATTTCTCGGAGGTTCTTGCCATGGCCGCGCTTGTAGCCGTGCCGCGAGCCCCGTGCAACGCCGTGGATTCAGGCGTGCTCGAGCTTTCCGGCGGCCGGCGGGAGCGTCCTTGCCGCGAGCGCATCCCCGGGCGTGCCGCCCTCGCTCGGCAGCGGACCAAGGAGACGGAGCGTCGCGAACATGGCGACGATCACGATGAGGAATCCGACGATCACACCCACAATGGCGTCGGGCACGAGAAACATCGCTCCCTTTATCGTCCAGGCTCCGCCGATGATGATGATGCCGACCAGTGCCAGGGAAAGGGCCGTCGCCACCCCTTCGCTCTTCCACTTGCTCGGCGGCCGCGCCAACCGGCACCGCTTGGCGCAGTACCAGAGCAGCGCAGCGCTGCTCATGGAGATGCCAACTCCGACTAGCAGCGATAGCCAGGCTTCTGTCATCGGTTCTACTCCGGATGGGAGCCGCTGGCGCCGAATGACGCCATCGCAACCGAGCCTAGTCAGCAGCCTAACGCCCAGACAGTAAGTTTGCAGCCGAGCCGCATAAACTCTGCGTATCGCAGCATTCGGGTGGCGATGAGAAGCTTGCAGGAGCGCCCAGTGAGGCGTCGCGCCTTCGTTGACCGATGGTGCGGCGAGGTTTGAGTCAACTAAGGCGCGATGAACGCCTCACTAAGCCATTGATGCTGCTAGTGGCCCTGATGTCGCGCCAAAATCGGACGAGGTTGCGGCTATGTTGCGATCTTGGCGCGACGGGCCACTAGGCCATCGGCGAGTGCGGGGTCCGTGGCGCCCCGGTCCAACGCGGCGCGTCGTCGATCGAAAGCCCGAGATCGCGGCCCATGTGGATCAACGCACGCTCCGCCAGGGCCGTGATCGTGAGCAGCGGATTTACGCCGAGCGAGCGCGGAATGATCGATCCGTCGATGACGTAGAGACCGGCATGAACGTCGGTCGTGCCGCTGCCGGCGCGGGCATCGAAGACGCGGCCCTTGTGGTCTACGACGCCGTCGCCCCGGTCCCTCCCCATGCCAGCTCCGCCTAGCGGGTGCGCCGTCGCCGGCTGATGCCCCATGACCGAGCCAGCCAGCGGATTCTCGACGTAGGCGCCGCCCGCCTTCTCGACGAGCGCAGACAACGCCTTGTCGAGGCGCTGATAGACGGGTTGGTCCTTGGCGCCGGGCCACGACAGCACCAGCCGGCCGTCCTCCAGATCAAACCGTCCGGACGCGGAGTCGTGTGAGACCGCGAAGAACGTCTGCAGGCCGGCGAGCGGGCCCTTGTAGACGCCATTGACCAGCGCCGAGAGCGCGCCGAGCAGCCGCCCGTTCGGAACGAACATCACCGGCAGAGCCGGAGCCATCGCGGACGGCATGGCGCCTTCCTGGATGCGCATCTCGTTGGCGAGCACGTCCGCATCCTCGATGACGATCTGACCGGTAACGGCGGCGCCGACCTCGAGCCCTTCGATTCTCGCCGGATGCCCGACGCCGATGGCGTTGACGGGCAGCCGCGCCCCATACCCGAAGGCAATGATGTCGCCGTTCGCCGAGAAGCGCTGCCCCAGCCGGTCCGAGACGTCGAGACCCTTTTCGCGAGAGCGGAGCAGGATCTCTGTCGAGCCGAGCGTGCCGGCGGCCAGCACGACCATGGCGGCCTCGATGACAAGCTCGCGCGGGCCATCGTGGCCGCCGTTCCCGTCCAGTCGCTCTGCGACGACGCGCCATGTGCCTGCCGCGTGCCGCGTCACGTCACGGACGCGCAGCTCGGTGAACACCTCGGCGCCGTTGCGCACGGCGTCGGGAAGATAGGTCAGCGCGACCGTATTCTTGGCGCCAACATTGCAGCCGGCGCAACAGTCGCCGCAAAGCGTGCATCCGGGCTGAGCGATACCTGCCGGATTGACGTTCGCGTCGAAGCTGACGGCGACTGGCGGCACGACGGCCGCCGCGCCCAGTGCGGCACTCGCGGCGTCGAGCGCGCGGAATTTGCTCATCTCGCGGCCACGCTCGTGGCGCGCAGGCCGAAGCCACCGCTCTGCCCGCGCAAAGCCTTCGTCGATGAGACCGTCCTGCACAATCTGCCCCGGCCACGCCTCGTCGCGAAAGACGCGCGGGTCGGGCCGCAACGCAACGCCGGCATTGACCAGCGAGCCGCCGCCGAGCCCACAGGCGACGAGCACATGCATATCGTCGCCGAGGCGGACGTCATAGAGGCCGGTTGGCTTGCCGAAGCTCGAGCGCCGCCCAGTCACATGCATCTCGGCGCGAAGCTCGGGAAAGCGCGAAGGGAACTCCCCCGTCAGGAACTCGCGCCCGCGCTCCAGCACGCAGACCCGCTTGCCTGCCCGCGCCAGTCGCGAAGCGGCCACGCCGCCGCCGTAGCCCGATCCAACGACGATCACGTCGTAGCGGGCCGCGAGCTGGTCGGGTGAGCGGGATAGGCGGGTCAACGGCAAATCCTCCTGGTGGCGACCCATGACGAGCAAATGGAAAAATGACAGATTGCAGACGCCTCCCCGATAGGTCGAGCCGTCGCGGCAGATATAGTGAGTACACGGCTGGTGCCGGAAGGTGACAACGCGGCCGGCGCCGTATTGAATGCCGGGAGGCAGCCAGGGAGACGGCCCCGATGACCAGTGAACACCTATCAGCTTCCGTCGCGGCCGCTATCGCCCGGCTTCACGCCGCCATGGCCGATGTGGCGAACGGCGATGTCCGTGCCATCAAGGCGCTCTACTCCCACACGGCCGATGCGACCAGCTTCTACGGCTGGGGCGGCTATGAGCAGGGATGGGAGGGGGTTTCCGCCCGCTGGGACTGGGCGGCACAGCAGTTCAAGGGAGGCAAGGTGAGCTACCGGAACGTGACGACGGTGGTGACTCCGGAGCTTTTCTACACGACCGATATCGAGACCTACGCGGACCAGTCCATGGCCGGCGTCAACGGGCGCACGGGCTGGACCAACCGCGTCACGCACATCTTCCGCCTCGAGGCCGGCGAGTGGCGGCTCGTCCACCGGCACGGCAATCGCCTCGAGGACCAATACAAGCCCGCGACCCGGCTCGCGCCCAAGGAGTAGCCCCGATGCTGTTCATGGTCATCTCGACCCCCCGCCCCGAGCCGCCCTCGACGATGGTGCCGAAGCGCAAGGCCTACTGGGAGTGGCTGGCGCCGCTGCAGGCGCAGGGCCTGTGCAAGGATGTCTGGGCCCGGACCGGGCGGGGCGCCGTCGCGCTGCTGGACGTGCCCGACAACGAGACGCTGCACCGCATCTTGAACGAATGGGCCGAAATCATTCCGGCGACGTTCGAGATCTACCCGCTGATCGATACGGGTCCAGCGAGGGCGTATCTGGAAAGGCAGACGGGGTAGCGCCAGACTCCGCCTTGCTAACCCTGCGCCGGAACCACCGCGGTCGCCTCGATCTCGATGCAAACGTCGGTCGAGGTGAACTGTGCGCCGCCGATCGTGCTGCTGGCCGGCGGAACAGGGAGCGTCGCATAGAAGGCGCTGCGCGCCTCGTTGAAACCGTCGTAGTGGCGCATGTCCGACAGCCACGTCGTCGTCTTCAACACATGGGCCCAGGTCGCGCCTTCGGCGGCGAGCGCACGCTCGAGCTTGGCGAGGCACTCGCGCGTCTGCTCCTGCACCGACTTCCCGGCTGCGGCGCTGCCGCGTGCCGTGACGCCGGAGCAGAAGACCAGCTTCGCGCCTCCGCCGAGTGGCACGACACGGGTTGGGGGAAACAAGGGCTTTGCCTGGCTCATGATCGCTTCCTCTCTGGGTCTAGGAAGGTTAGGGCAAAGCGTGACCTGGCGTCAAAAGACACGCGTCCAAGTGCCGGCACCAGCCACCCATCAGCGCGGCAAATCCGTGCGCCCCATCAGCACCTTGTCGATCGAGGCTGCCGCCTGACGTCCTTCGCGGATCGCCCAGACGACGAGGCTCTGGCCACGGCGGATGTCACCGGCGGCGAAGAGCTTCGGCTTGCCCTTGATCCGGTAGTCGCGCTCGGTCGCATCGAGACCCTTGAAGCGGCCCCGCGGCACCACGCCGAGCTCGAGCTGCCTGACCAGGTCGCTCTCGACCGGACCCGAAAAGCCCATCGCGAAGAGGACGAGGTCGGCGGGTAGCTCGCCCTCGCTTCCGGCAATCGGCTTCAAGTCGGGACCGACGCGCGTGTAGAGCAGCTTCGTGACCTTGCCGTTCTCGCCGGCAAAGCCCGTCGTCGAGATCGAATACTCCGTCTTCGCACCCTCGGCCTGGCTAGTGGAGATGCGGAGCTTCAACGGCCAGTGCGGCCATGTCACGGCCTTCGCCTCCTTTTCAGGTGGCTTCGGCATGATCTCGAGTTGCGTGACCGACTTGGCGCCTTGGCGGATCGACGTGCCTATGCAGTCCGAGCCGGTGTCGCCGCCGCCGATGACGATGACGTGCTTGTCCTTGGCGCTGATCTCGTGCGTGCCCTTCGCCAGCGGCTCGGCGGAAACGCGACGGTTCTGCTGCGGCAGGAAATCCATGGCGAAGTGCAGGCCGTCGAGATTGCGGCCGGGTGCATCGGCGAAGAAGTCGAACGGCCGCTCGGAGCCGCCGGTCAGCAGCACGGCGTCGTGGCTGTCCTCGATGTCGTAGGCCGAGATGTCGATGCCGATGTGCGTGTTCATGTGGAACACGACGCCCTCGGCCTTCAACTGCTCCACGCGGCGGGCGACCACGCCCTTGTCGAGCTTGAAGTCGGGAATGCCGTAGCGCAGCAAACCACCGGGTTGAGCGTTTTTCTCGTAGAGGTGCACCTCGTGCCCGACGCGCGCCAACTGCTGCGCGGCCGCGAGCCCGGCGGGACCGGCACCGATGACGGCGACCTTCTTACCCGTTCTGGTCTCCGGCGGCTCTGGCTTGACCCAGCCTTCCGCGAAGCCCTTGTCGATGATCGCGCACTCGATCGTCTTGATGGTGACCGGCTTGTCCTCGAGATTGAGCGTGCAGGCCGCCTCGCACGGCGCCGGGCACACCCGCCCCGTGAACTCGGGGAAATTGTTGGTCGAATGCAGGTTAATGAGCGCCTGCTTCCAGTGATCGCGATAGACGAGGTCGTTCCAGTCCGGGATCTGGTTGTTCACCGGACAGCCATTGTGACAGTAGGGAATGCCACAATCCATGCAGCGCGCCGCCTGCGTCTTGACCTCCGGCTCCGGCAGCGGGACCACGAACTCCTTGTAGTGCGTGACGCGCTCCTCGACCGGCCGGTAGCCGCGGTCGGCGCGATCATGCTCGAGGAAACCTGTGACCTTGCCCATCGTCTTGTCCCGTCGTCGTCGCTGAGGTAGGTCGCCGCTGGGACGCGCTACCCGGATTCCTTCAGTCTGGCGTCGAGGTCGGACCGGGCCGCCGCAAATCGCGCGGCCCGATCCAGGCTCACTCCGCTGCCGGAGACTTCGCCTTGCCGTTGCCCTTGCCTTTGCCCTTGGCGTCACCGGCCTGCTGCGGCACCCCGATCTCGATCTTCTCGAGGCCCGTTCCCAGCGCCGCCTGATGCTTCGCCATGTCGGCGAGCGCGCGGCGATACTCGACCGGCATGACCTTGCGGAACTTCGGCAACCACGTCTTCCAGTCGGCGAGAATGGTCTTGGCGCGGCCGGAGTTGGTGTAATGGGCATGCCGCGTAATCAGCCGGTGCAACCGCTCGGCGTCCTGGCTCGTCATATCGGCCATAACGTCGACGAGGCCGTGGCTGGCAAGATCGCTGGCGAACGGCTGGTCCGAGAGCACGGCGTCCTCGGCCGCGACCGGCTCGAGGTCGATCATGGCGAGGTTGCACTTCTCCTCGAAGGTGCCGTCCTCGTCGAGCACGTAGGCGATGCCGCCCGACATGCCCGCCGCAAAGTTGCGACCGGTCGCGCCGAGAACGACCACGACGCCGCCCGTCATGTACTCGCAGCCGTGATCGCCCGTTCCCTCGACAACCGCGATGGCACCGGAATTGCGCACTGCGAACCGCTCACCCGCGATGCCGCGGAAGTAGCACTCGCCGGTGATCGCGCCGTAGAGCACGGTGTTACCGACGATCATGCTCTCCTCGGGAACCACCCCGGACTTCGGGTCGGGCCGAACGATCAGCTTGCCACCGGACAGACCCTTGCCGACGTAGTCGTTCGCCTCGCCGACGAGGTCGAGGGTCACACCGTTGGCCGTCCAGGCGCCGAAGCTCTGCCCGGCGATACCGTTGAAGGTGAACCAGATGGTATCCTCGGGCAGTCCCGCGTGGCCATGCGCTTGTGCGACCGCTCCGGACAGCATGGCGCCCGTGGCGCGGTCGCGGTTCGAGATCGCCAGCTCGGCCTTGATCGGCTTCCTCTGCCCGATCGCCGGCTTCGCCAGATCGATCAGCTTGTTGTCGAGCACCTTCTCCAGGCCGTGGTTCTGCCGCTCGGTGTGGCGGATGCCGACGCCCGCCGGCACGTCCGGCTTGTGGAACAGGTTCTCGAAATCGAGACCGCGCGCCTTCCAGTGGCCGATCGCCTGCGTCTTGTCGAGATAGTCGGACTGGCCGACCAGCTCGGAGAAGCTGCGCACGCCCATCTCGGCCATCAACTCGCGCACCTCCTCGGCGATGAAGAAGAAGAAATTGATGACGTGCTCAGGTGCGCCCTTGAAGCGCGCGCGCAACACCGGGTCCTGCGTCGCGACACCGACGGGACAGGTGTTGAGGTGGCACTTCCGCATCATGATGCAGCCCGCCGCGATCAGCGGCGCGGTGGCGAAGCCGAACTCGTCGGCGCCGAGCAGGGCACCGATCACGACATCCCGGCCCGTCCGAATGCCGCCATCCACCTGCACCGCGATCCGGCTGCGGAGACGATTGTAGACCAACGTCTGGTGCGTCTCGGCGAGTCCGATCTCCCAGGGCGATCCGGCGTGCTTGATCGAGGTCAGCGGGGAAGCGCCCGTGCCGCCCTCGAAACCGGAGATCGTGACGTGATCGGCGCGCGCCTTGGCGACGCCGGCCGCGACGGTGCCGACGCCGACCTCCGATACGAGCTTCACCGATACGTCGGCGCGAGGATTGACGTTCTTCAGGTCGAAGATCAGCTGTGCCAGATCCTCGATCGAGTAGATGTCGTGATGCGGCGGCGGCGAGATCAGCCCGACGCCCGGCGTCGAGTGGCGCACCTTGGCGATGGTCTGGTCGACCTTGTGGCCGGGCAACTGTCCGCCCTCGCCGGGCTTGGCGCCCTGGGCCATCTTGATCTGCATGACGTCGGAATTGACCAGGTACTCGGTCGTCACGCCGAAGCGTCCCGACGCCACCTGCTTGATGGCCGAGCGCATGCTGTCGCCGTTCGGCAGCGGCTTGAAGCGATCCGCTTCCTCGCCGCCCTCACCCGTGTTCGACTTGCCGCCGATGCGGTTCATCGCGATGGCGAGCGTCGTGTGCGCTTCCCTGGAGATCGAGCCGAAGCTCATCGCGCCTGTCGAGAACCGCTTGACGATATCGGTCGCGCTCTCGACCTCGGTGATCGGTACCGGCTTTCGGTCCATCTCCTCGGCGCCACGGATGCGGAAGAGGCCGCGCAGCGTCATCAACTGCTCGGACTGGTCGTTGACCTGGCGCGCATACTCGCGCCACTTCGGCGGGATCTTGCCCGACTTGGCATCCTCGACCTTGGTCGTCCGGACGGCATGCTGCAAGTCGGCGACCACCGTGGGCCGCCACATGTGCGCTTCGCCGCGGAGCCGGAATGCGTACTCGCCGCCGACATCGAGCATGCCTTCGAGCGCCGGCACGTCACCGAACGCCTGCCGGTGTCGCTCGAACGTCTCGCGCGCGATCTGCCGCAAGCCGACGCCCTCGACCTGGGTGTGCGTGCCGGTGAAATACCGCTTCACGAAAACCGACTTCAGGCCCACCGCGTCGAAGATCTGGGCTCCGCAGTAGCTCTGATAGGTCGAGATGCCCATCTTGGACATCACCTTGAGGAGGCCCTTGTCGATCGCCTTGATGTAGCGCTTTTGCGCCTCCTTGAGAGTGATCTCCTCGTCGAGCTCCGGCAAGATCTCGGCGATGCTCTCGAAGGCGAGATAGGGGTTGATCGCCTCGGCGCCGTAGCCGGCGAGGGTGGCGAACTGGTGCACCTCGTGTGCCTCGCCCGTCTCGACGACGAGACCGACCGAGGTCCGAAGGCCCTGCTTGATCAAATGGTGATGCACCGCGCTCGTCGCGAGCAGAGACGGGATCGGCACCCGGTCAGGCCCGGTGTTGCGATCCGACAGGATGACGATGTTGTAGTCCTTGGAGCGCACCGCTTCCTCGGCCTCGGCGCAGACCACGTCGAGCGCCCAGCTCATGCCGTTGGCGCCCTTGTCGACCGGATAGGTGATGTCGATCGTGATCGAGGCGAAGTGGTTGTCGCGCGCGAGGCCGATCTGGCGCACGCGCTCCAGATCCTCGTTGGTCAGGATCGGCTGGTAGACCTCGAGCCGCTTGACCTTCGAGGTGCCCTCGAGGTCGAGCAGGTTCGGCCGCGGGCCAATGAACGACACGAGGCTCATGACGAGCTCCTCGCGCGTCGAGTTGATCGGCGGGTTCGTCACCTGCGCGAAGTTCTGCTTGAAGTAGGTGTGAAGCAGCTTCGGCTTGGCCGACAGAGCCGAGATCGGCGTGTCCGTGCCCATCGAGCCGACCGCCTCCTGGCCCGTCTGCACCATCGGGCTCATCAGGAACTTGAGGCTCTCCTGCGTGTAGCCGAACGCCTGCTGCAGATCGATCAGCGCGACGTTGCTCGCCTTGCGGTCGACCGGCTTCGACAGCGGCAGATCGCCCACCTGGATCTGCGTCTGCTTCAGCCATGTCTCGTAGGGGAAGCGCGCGGCGAGATCCTTCTTCAGCTCGTCATCCGAGATGATCCGTCCCTGCGCCAGGTCGATCAGCAGCATCTTGCCCGGCTGAAGCCGCCACTTGCGCACGATGTCGCTCTCGGCGATCGGGAGAACGCCCGATTCCGACGACATGATCACGCGGTCGTCCTTGGTTACGAGGTACCGCGCCGGCCGCAAACCGTTGCGGTCGAGCGTCGCGCCGATCTGGCGGCCGTCGGTGAACGCCATCGCCGCCGGACCGTCCCACGGCTCCATCAGGCAGGCGTGATACTCGTAGAAGGCGCGGCGCGCCTGATCCATCGTGGCATGGCCGGCCCACGCCTCGGGGATCATCATCATCGCGGCATGCGCCAGCGAGTAGCCGCCGCGCACCAGGAACTCGAGACCATTGTCGAAGCACGCCGTATCGGACTGGCCCTCGTAGGAGATCGGCCAGAGCTTCTTGATGTCCTGGCCGAACAGAGGCGATGCCACCGACGCCTGCCGCGCCGCCATCCAGTTGACGTTGCCGCGCAGCGTGTTGATCTCGCCGTTGTGCGCCACCATGCGATAGGGGTGCGCCAGCTTCCAGGACGGGAAGGTGTTGGTCGAGAACCGCTGGTGGACCAGCGCCAGCGCCGAGGCGAGGCGCGGGTCGGATAGATCCTTGTAGTAGGCCTTCACCTGATTGGACAGGAACATGCCCTTGTAGACGAGCGTGCGCGAGGAGAGCGATACGCAGTAGTGCCCGATGTCACGACCCTTGTAGGCGTCGTAGAGCGCATTCGAGACCACTTTGCGCACGATGTAGAGGCGCCGCTCGAACTCGTCCTCGTCGACCATGCCTTTCGGCCGTGCGATGAAGATCTGCAGATGGCGCGGCTCGGTCGAGCGTACCATCTCCGAGAGCGAGCTGTTGTCCACGGACACCGGGCGGAAGCCGAGCAGCTCGAGGCCTTCCTGGCGCACGATTCGGGCCCAGACCCGCTCGCAGTGCGCGAGCAGACGCTCGTCCTGCGGCATGAAGATGTGCCCGACGGCGTAGGCGCCGGGCGCCGGCAGCTTGAAGCCGTGCCTGGCGCACTCCTCGGAGAGGAACGCATGCGGAATCTGGAGGAGAATGCCGGCGCCGTCGCCCGAGGTCGGGTCTGCGCCGACCGCGCCACGATGCTCGAGGTTCTCGAGAATCGCCAGCGCATCGGCGACGATCGCGTGCGACGCCCGCCCCTTCATATCGACGATGAAGCCCACGCCACACGCATCGTGCTCGCGCTTTCGGTCGAACAGCCCGGCCTTTTCCGGCGCCGCATAAGCGCCGTTGCCCGAAATCCGAAGCGCCGTCGATGTCGTCTCAGCCATGGCTCTTTCCTCGCGGATCGTCTCGACCCGTTGCTCGATGCCCGCGCGCCGCCCCATCCTTGCGATCCTGCCCGGACCGCCTGGCGCTGGCGTCGCGCATGCGTCGGAACGTGCCGGCGTGCAGCGCTGCTCCCCCGATACCCGCCACCGGCCACCACTGTCTACCGGATCGGACAGTGCGTGACGGAAGGGCGGACGGTGCGCTGCGAGCCGAGCCCGTCTTCTTCCCTCAAATCGTGCTTTGCGCCGCCCGCACGATGTCGCCGCCGACAGTTTGCGGCGCAAGCAACCGGGGCGTGGCTTCGGCAAGCAAACCACGTAAAGGACAGGATACCTGACCTATCGGCGACTGCAAATGGAAATTTGCGCTGCGGCGTAGCCTCGTGCGTGCGTGCGTGTGCTAGATGCAATGCAGCAACGTGCGCGACGCTGGACGGTGGAGATCATCCGTGCCCGCACGCCGAGCGGAGCATGCCGTCATGGCCGAGATCGATCCACGCGACACCTGGGCCCTCGACCGCGAGATCGTGCTGGCGCGGGTCGTCTCAGCGCCGCGCGAGCGCGTGTTCGAGGCATGGGCCGGCGCGCATCATCTGGCGCAATGGTTCGGCCCCGAGGGCTTCATGGTCGAGAGCCGCGAAGCCGACGTGCGGGCGGGCGGCGCATGGCGTTTCGATTACGTCGGACCTGACGGGGAGCGCTATGGCAACCGAATCGCCTTCGTCGAGCTGACTGCGCCCAGCCGCATCGTCTTCGATCACGGCCCCGATCAGGACGACGCCCCCGAGCGGTTCCGCGTGACCGTGACCCTCGACGACCAGGAGGACGGCAAGACGGTCGTTACGCTGCGCCAGCTGCATCCGAGCAAAGAGCAACGCGACGCGACGGTCGGATTCGGGGCCGTCGAGCTCGGCTACCAGACGCTGGACAAGCTGGCGCGGTATGTGGCGGACGACGCCTGACACCGTCGCATACGGCGCTGACGTGCCGTGCGTACTCTGTTAGCGTCTCGGGATGCCTGCAAAAACCACGTCCCCCTTCGGCCTCTGGCCGTCTCCCCTCCGTCCGCGTGACCTGACGCGCGGCGCCCGCCGCTTCGGCCACATCCAGGGTGACGGCGCCTATGTCTATTGGACCGAGGGGCGGCCCGAGGAGAAGGGCCGGCAGGCCATCGTGCGCATGCGCCCGGGTACGACCAAGAAGCCCGAAGACGTGCTGCCGGCGCCCTTCTCCGCGCGCTCGAAGGTGCACGAGTACGGCGGCGCCGAGTTCCTGGTCGCGGACGGCACGCTCTACTTCGTCAACGCGGACGACCAGGACATCTGGCGGCTCACGCCCGGCAGCAAGCCAGAGCGGATCACCGAGGCGCCGACGATGCGCTTCGCCGACATGGCGCTCGACCGGGCGCGCAATCGCCTCGTCGCCGTCGCCGAGCGCCATTCCGAGGGCGACGGTCACGCCCAGCCCGAGAATCTGATCGCGACCATCGGCCTCGACGGCGAGGATCGCGGGCGCGTTGTCGATCTCGTCACTGGCCGCGATTTCTATGCTTTCCCGCGCCTCACGCCGGACGGCGCCCGCCTCGCCTTTCTCGGCTGGGACCTGCCGGATATGCCCTGGGACCAGTCGGCGCTCTACGTCGGCTCGCTGAAGGCCGATGGCAGCGTCGGCCGCGCCCAGCGCATCGCCGGCGGCAGCGGCGTTGCCGCCATGCAGCCAGCCTGGCTCGATGACCGCCGGCTCCTTTTTCTCTCCGACGAAACCGGTTTCGGGAACCTCATGGCCTGGGATGGCCAGACGACGCGCGCTCTGACGAAAATGAAGGCCGAGTTGGGCCTCCCCATGTGGAACCTCGGACCGCGCACATTCGTCGTTGCCGGGCCGGATCGCGTCGTGGCGACGGGCGACATCGATAGCGCACCCTGCCTCGTGGTCGTCACCGGGCTCGACGCGCGCAAGGCGGAGGTCGGCGTGCGCTCCATCGCAGCGGCCTCCATCGGCAGCCTCGCCGCGTTCGAGGGTGGCGTGGCGAGCGTCATCGGGCGACCGAAGGCGCCCGCCGCCTTCGTCGCCATCCCGGAGAAGCGCAAGGCGTCCGTCATCCTGCGGACAGCCAGTGATCTCGCACTTGCTCCCGCCGCCGTCTCAGTCGGGCGCACAGTCTCGTTCCGTGGCGGTGACCGTAAAACGACGTTCGCCCAGTACTATCCGCCCGCCAGCGCCACCCACCGCGGCCCAAGGGGCGCTCTTCCACCCGCCATCGTGCTGGCGCACGGCGGGCCGACGTCGCAAGCCGGCCGGGGTCTCGCTCTCCGCGTCCAGTTCTACACCAGCCGCGGCTTCGCCGTTCTCGACGTCGACTACGCCGGCTCCACCGGCTACGGGCGCGCCTACCGCGAGCGCCTCGACGGCCAATGGGGCATCGCCGACGTCGCCGATTGCGCGGCGGGCGCCAGGTCCCTTGCAGCCGAGGGGCTCGCCGATCCCGAGCGCATCGCCATCGCCGGTGGCAGCGCCGGCGGCTATACGGCTCTGATGGCGCTGGCGACCACGAAGGCGTTCGCGGCCGGCTGCAGCCACTATGGCATCTCGGACCTGTCGCTGTTGATGGAGTCGACTCACAAGTTCGAGGCGGGCTACCTGCACCGCCTGCTCGGGACGACGCCGAAGAGCTGGAAGAAGATCTGCGTGGCGCGCTCGCCGATTACCCTGATCGACGGCATGACCGCGCCGCTTATCCTTTTTCAGGGCCTCGACGACAAGGTCGTTCCGCCGGAGCAGTCACGTTTGATCCACGAGCGGCTCAAGGAGCGCGGCATCCTGACCGAGCTCTACGAGTTTCCCGGCGAGGCCCACGGCTTCCGCCAGGCCGACACCATCGTCAAGGTCGCCGAGGCCGAGCTCGCGTTCCTTCGCAAGGCGCTCCGGATCAAGTGAGGCGCCGCGGAGCACAGTGATGCAACTGTGCATCAGCATGTGGGCGAATTGCACGCATCACCCGTGCGCACCTCGCCAACCCGAGCGCGTCGGTTAGTTTGCCTCCTATTGCATCGATTGGTTGCAGGGGGCGCGTCGTGCCTGGACATGCGGATTTCAAGGTCGGCGAACGGCGGCGCGTGCACGACGGGTTTCTGAAGGTCGAGGACGTCGACTTCGAGTTCACCCGGTACGACGGCACCTCGAGCGGCAAGCAGACGCATCAGGTCTGTGTGCACGGCGATGCGGCAGCCGTGCTCGCCTACGACCGCACACTCGACAAGCTGGTCCTCGTCGAGCAGTTCCGTGTTGCGACCGTCAGACATGGCACGCCCGGCGAAGGCTGGATCACGGAGATCCCCGCCGGGCGCGTGGAGCCGCATGAGAATGCACGCGAGACTGCCCGGCGCGAACTCGCGGAGGAGACAGGCTACGACCTGACGCTGCCGCCCAAGGACGACCCGGCGATGCCGGCCCGGTTCGAGCATATCGCCACTATGCACGCCTCCCCCGGCTGGACGAGCGAGCGCATCCACATCTTCTTCGCCGAGGTCGAGGAGAAGGACCGCACGGGCCCGGGCGGCGGCAACGCGAAGGAGGGCGAGGACATCCATCTCCGCCTCGTCTCTCCGGAGCAGGTCTTCGCCGAGATCGACCAGGGCAGCTACCGCGACCCGAAGCTGTTGGTCGCAGCGCAGTGGTTCCGGACAGTGGGTGCGAGCCGATCGCGACGTGGGCTGGCCAGCAGGAAGGTCGGCGGGCCGAACTTCTTGTTCAGCGCTGACGCCGGGAGCGCGAAAGACCAGCAACGGGTCATCGGCATACGAACCGGCAACATCCTCGACATCAACGACATCGACATTTGGGTGAATTCCGAGAACACGGACATGGTCATGGACCGGTTCTTCGGCACCTCTATCTCGGCGACGATCCGCTACTACGGGGCCGAGAAGCACAGGAACGGCACCATCTACCGTGACACCATCGCCGAGCAGTTGAAGACGCGCCTCGGCGGCGAGATCTTCGTGAAGCCCGCGGCGGTGCTGGTGACAGGCTCCGGAAGCCTCAAGGCAACCCACAAGGTGCGCAAGATCTTCCACGCCGCCGCCGTCTACGGCCAGCTCGGGAAAGGGCTCTCCGCCGACCCGAAGATCTCGGCCCAATGCGTAACCGCAGCGCTCGATCAGGCAGCCGATCTCAATGCGTACCTCTTCCGCTGGTGGCCATATCGCTCGATCCTCTTTCCCCTCCTCGGTGCAGGCGCGGGCGGTCGCAAACCTCCCGAGATCGCGCGGGCCATGGTCGATCAGGCCGTCGAACACATGCGCCGCAATCCGAAGGCGACGCTCAACCAAGTCTATTTCCTTGCCTATGACACGTATCAGCTCGACGTGCTGACGAACGAGTTGAAGCGCCATGCCGGCAAAGAGGGTGAGCTCGTCGCAGACAAGGCTCGGCCATGAGCCCGGCGGAGGTGTCGCCAGAGAACGGTGAAAAATCCGCTGCGCCGTCGAGGACAGGGCGGGAATCCGTCTCCTGGACAGTCTGGCACGTCGGGTTCAACTTCCGGCGTTGGTGGGTGAGGAACTGGCACCGGCACGTCCTGCCTCTCAGCCGCATCGCACTTCTGCTTCCGGTTCTGTTCAGCGTCGTCACAGCCTTGATCGTGGCGACGAATGGGCAAGCCCGCGAGATCCTGCAGCGCGTCGTGGAGACGGAGGACTGGTGGCGTTTCGGCTACGGTCTGCTCGTCTTCTGCCTCATGGGCTGGTTAAGCTTTTCCTACTACCTGTCGCAGACCAGCACGCGGCATCCCGCCGTCTTCGGCTCCCTCTCGCGCTATCAGGTGCCGGGCTGGATCCGAGCGTTACGGCCAGTCCTCGCCACGGCGTGCGGCATCCTGCCCCTCGCAGGCCTGGGTTGGGCCCTATTTGCGAAGCAAGAGTTCTCGTTTTGCCGTTATTCTCCTCGTTGCGACGATGGTCTCCGTCGTTGCACTTGCTTTGCTGCTCTGGCTCGGGCGTCGCTTCGCACGCCACCGGCCCCGATTGCGGCGTTTCCTTCGTTTGCACATCTTCTATTGGGTCGCGGCGACCATCTTCTGGATCCCGATGTTTTTTTTGCCCGTGGACGGCATCGTCGATGCGAGCCGGCGGCTCGGCCCGCTCGCGATGATGGGACTACAGCTTCTCGCCGCCTTTCTGATGGCTGTGAAGATCCGATGGGGTTGGCTGCGGGCGCGGCGTTGGGCGCTCCCTGCGTTCGTCCTTTGGGCCCTTGCGACAGTGGTCCTCGGCGTCAGTCACTGGATGTTGATGCCGAGTGCTACCGAGCCCGGTCGGAAGAAGGACGCGTCACCTGCGGAGGAGACGGCACTCACAGATGCATTCACGGCCTGGATTGAGGCCCGGCCCGCCCGCGCGCGCGGACCATCATTCATTGTCGCGGCCGAAGGCGGCGGCATCTTCGCCGCCTCCGCCGTTGCGACATTTCTTTCCGCGCTCCGCGACCGGGAGCCGGCCTTTGCCGACCGAGTGTTCGCAATCACGGGAGTGTCTGGGGGAGCGGTCGGCGCGGCGCTCTACAGCACGCTCGAATCGACAGACGGTCAGCACGAAACAACAAGCTTCCTCGCCGCCGACCATCTGTCTCCCATCCTCGCGGTCATGGTGCCCGACCTGGTCTGGACCTTCGGCCGCGACCTGTTGAAGCTCGCGCTTACGCCATTCAGGTTTGCCGGCGATCTCCTCAAGAGATGGCATATCCGCTTCGCCGATGCCGACGAGTGGTGGTCAACGATCGACAGGTGGCTGCCACATATCAGGCGTCGCGATACTATGCTCGAGCTAAGCCTGAGCAACGCTGCGGGACCCGCAAGCCGTCTTTCCAAAACGATCGGCGAACATTGGAACGGGGGCCGTGCCACACACGCGCTCATTCTCAACACGACCGACGCCTCGGACGGCCGTACAGTCGCATTTGCCCCATTCTCACTTCGCGGGCTCCAGGACGACGAGATCAGATCGTTCGCGGACGCGGATTACATCACCGAGCCTTCTGAAAGAATACTCGCCAGAGCCGCCGTCTCGAGTGCCCGCTTCCCGCTCGTCCTGCCGCCGCTGATCAAAAAGTCCGGCGACACCAAGCGCACCTTCGTCGACGGAGGCTATGCCGACAACTCGGGAGCTGCCGTCGCTGGCGCCATCTTCGCGCATGTGCGCAGGTATGCCGAATTGCGCCACCCGAAGATCGATCTTCGCCTCATCGTTCTCACCAGCGAGACGACCAATCGGCGGCCCAACACCACGGCGGGATGGGATATCTTCGGCGACCTCCGTGTCCCGCTCCAGGCGGTGCTCAGCGTCCGCGCCGGCATCGGCGCTCGCGAGGTTGCGCGGATCGCGGAGCGCTTCGCCAGCACGGATGCCAACCGCACTGTTCTCAAGATCGATTACGGCAAGGGATTTTTCCTCGGCTGGACGATCTCCAGTGCCACTTTGAGGTCGATCTCGAGCGAGGTGTATCCACTCTCCGCGAACGCTGAGGGAGGCACCGTGCCCGCGCACGTTCGCCGCAATGTGGACACGATCGATTTCATTAGGTCGCTGCTGCGGACCAAGGCTGCCGCAGACGGGGCCAGCCTTGACCTGAGCCGTGTACCGGCCCGCCGCTGACGGGCCGCCTGCGGCGAGGGCTTTCCGCGCCGGCAACAGGCCACTTGCAAGATGGGCATCGGGCACCGATGTCAGAGGAAGGGGCGCATGATGGGAAAGCCAGCATTCGCCTGCCCGACACTCAGACAGGAGCCCTTGATGCACATCGAGATCAGCACGGACAACAACATCAAGGGCGGCGATCTCGGACCGCATGTCGAGAGCGTGGTTGGCGCGGTGCTCGGCCACTTCGCACCGCAGATCACCCGGATCGAGGTGCACGTCACGGACGAGAACGCGGGAAAGCGCGGCCCAGAGGACAAGCGGTGTGTCATGGAAGCGCGTCTCGAGGGCCGTAAGCCCCAGGCTGCGAGCCACAACGCGGAAACCGTCGAGCAGGCGATCAAGGGCGCGGCGGACAAGCTGCGCCGTGTGCTCGACAGCAGCCTTGGCCGGCTGGACGACGCACGGTAGCACGATCCACCGCAGCACGATCCCAGCTGGACGCTGGTTTGGGGGCTGAGGCTCGCTTGTCGCCGCTTCGTCAGACCGCGATGGGGGCTGCAACGAGCTTGTCGGGGCGTAGCCGCTTGAAGGCCGCCTGACGTAGAATACCGTCGGGCGACCAACCGCGGTGCTCGACCTCGACAACGAGGCGCGGCTCGACCCACGTGACGCCCTGGCGCTGCGCGCGGTCGAGCTTTCTGGCAAGCGGCAGGGGCTTGGCGCGTATGGGTTGCAGTGCGTCCCAGATCTCGGCCGCCTCCTTCGCCGAGAAGCCCGTGCCGACGCGTCCGGCATAACGCAACGCCGCGCCGTGCTGGCTCGCGACCACGAGCGCACCGATAATGCCGCGCGTACCCTTCATGTCCACGTAGCCGAGGACGACCAGATCATCCGTTTCGGCGAGCTTGATCTTGAGCCAATCCGGCGAGCGCCCCGCGCGATAGGGCGAGTCGCCGCGCTTCGACACGATGCCCTCGACGCCAAGTGCTGCGGCCCGCTCGAAGATCGCGGCGCCTTCGCCGCTTGTGTGATCGCCGTAATGCAGGAGGCCACGCACGCGGCGTCGCGACAGCAGCATCTTGAGCAGGCTCTTGCGCTCGATGAGAACACGATGACGGACGTCACAGCCGTTGAGCCAGAGAAGATCGAAGGCGAGGAGGGTGATCTGCGCCCGTTGCCCTTTCGATAGCTCCTCGCGGAGGCGATGATAATCGCTGAGGCCGTTGGGTTGCAGGACCACCGCCTCGCCATCGAGAACGACATCACGGACCCGGAGCGCGGCGAGCTCGCCGGCAAGTTGGCCAAATCGCTGTGTCCAGTCGTGGCCGTTGCGCGAGAAGATCGTCACCTGACCATCGACAACATGCGCTTGCACACGGTAGCCATCGTACTTGATCTCGTGCACCCACCCCGTCCCCGACGGCGGCGCAGCGGCAGACGTCGCCAGACACGGTGGCATGAAGCGACCAGCGATCAGCGCTGACATTGTCCGATCCTTGTCGTTACGTACGGCCGAGAAGCTTCTCGATGGCTCGGCCGAGCGGCCGCGCGGACGAGCGGTATGTGCGCCAGGGCTGCATCTTCTCGAGCAGGGCTGGTGCGGTGCGCAGCGTGAACCTTGCCGGCGACAAACCTCGCCTGACCTGGGTCCATTCGAGCGGCATCGAGACGAAGGCACCCGTCCGCGCTCGCGGCGACAACGGGGCAACGGCGGTGGCGGTTAAATCGTTCCTCAGATAATCGATGAAAATCCGGCCGGTACGAGCCCGCTTGGACATCACAGTAACGAAGCGGGACGGGGCATTCTGGGCCATGCGGGCCGCCAAAGTGTGTGTGAACAGCTTGGCCTGATCGAAGCTGACGCTCGCATCGGACCGGAGCGGAACCACCACATGCAGACCCTTGCCGCCCGTCGTCTTGCAGAAGCTGCTCAACCCAACCTCGGCCAGCCGGTCCCGGAGCTCGCGCGCCGCTTCGACGACCCGATCGAACTCGACGTCCGGCGCCGGATCGAGATCGAACACCAGCCGACCGGGAATGCGCGGCTCACCGGGCGCCGAGTTCCACGGATGCAGCTCGACGGCCGAGATCTGCGCCAGATCCACCAGCGCCTGCGCGCTCTCGATCACCAGGTAGGGCGCCTCGCGCTCGCCGACCTTGATCGTGCCGAGGCCGCGCGTCAGCGCTCCAAGCGGGTGGCGCTGAAAGAACGTCTCGCCGGCGATGCCGTCCGGAGCACGCACGAGAGAGCAGGGCCGGCCGCCGACGTGCTCGATCATCCATGGCGCGACAGCTGCGAGGTAGATGGCGAGATCGGTTTTCGTGAAGCCATCGTCAGGCCACAGCACGCGCTCGGGATGGGTGAGGTTCGGAAGCGAGACCGATCGCTCGGCCCGCCATCCCGGCTTCCCGACGCGGCTCGTCGGCGGCGGGGCTTGCGCCTGCGAGTGCCAGACGGCCTTGGCAGTGTGCTTGCCGCCACGCGTGACGAACGGGGTGGGTGACTTGCCTTTACCGTCAGCAATCGCCGCCATCGTGCGGCCGGATGCGACGGAGGTCTCTTCGGCAAGCAGCGTATCTCGACCCGGCGTCGCCCACCGGTCGCGATGCTTGATCAACAGCCAGTTGTTGCGAGCCTCACCGCGCTTGCGCCTGAGCCGAACAAGGACCCAGCCGCCACGGACTTTCTCGCCCGCGAGCGCCAGCTTGAGCTCCCCCTTGGCCAGCGACTCCGCGATCGGTTCGTCGGTCTCGGGAGCCCAGAAGCCACGGTCCCAGATCATGACCGTGCCGCCGCCGTACTCGCCTTTCGGGATCGTGCCTTCGAAATCGCCGTAAGAGAGGGGATGATCCTCGACCTCGACCGCGAGGCGCTTCTCGGCCGGATCGAGCGAGGGGCCGCGCGTCACCGCCCACGACTTGAACACGCCGTCGAGCTCGAGCCTGAGGTCGTAGTGCAGTCGCGTCGCATCGTGCTTCTGGATGACGAAGCGCAGGTGCTCGGACGGCTCGACGCGTGCATCCCCCTGGCCGCTCGGCTCCTGCGTCGCCGCAAAATCGCGCTTCTCGCGATACTGCCGAAGGGCATCGGCCATGGTACATCCGACCTGCTAGCTTTTGCGCTTGGCACGCGGCGCGCGAGCGGCGGTACCGCTGTTGCGTTTGCTACCGCCGCGGGACGCCGGTTTTGGTTCCTCGGGCTCGTCGGCCGACGCTTTGCCGGGCTTGCCCAGGCTGCGCTTCAAGGCTTCCATGAGATCGACGACATTTGCCCCCGTCGGGCGGCCTTCGGTCTCGGGTGCGACGATCCTGCGGCCCTTCATCTTCTGCTGGATGAGATCCTTCAGAGCCTGCTTGTAGCGATCCTGAAAATCCGCCGGCTTGAACGGAGACGTCTTCTGCTCGATGAGCTGAGTGGCGAGGGCGACCATCTCCTTGGGCGGCGTCTCTTCGGGAACGTCGGTGAAGTATTCGTCCGGGTCGCGCAGCTCGTCGGCATAGCGGAGCAACTCCATGACGAGTCCGTCGCCGAGCGGTCCGATGGCGACGAGCCATTCACGCCCGCCGATCGTGACCTGGGCGAGGCCGAGCTTGCCGGTCGATTTCAACGCATCGCGGATCACCACGAAGCCCTCTCCCGCGAGAGGATCGGCGGGAGCAACGAAGTAGGGCCTCTCGAAGAAGCGGTAGTCGACCTCGGCCGCCTCCACGAACTGGACGAGGTCGATGGTTTTCTTGCTGTCGAGTTTGAGGCTGTCGATCTCCTCGGCGTCGAGCGTGATATACGTGTCCGTGTCCACCTCGTAGCCTTTGACGATATCGTCGTTGGCGATCTTGCCGATCCCTGGCACCACTTTCTCGTAGCTGACGCGGCGGCCGGACGGCTTGTGGATCTGGCGGAAGCTGATGTCGCTCGCGCTCTCGATCGCGTTGTAGACCTCGACGCCGATCGTCACGAGCGACAGGCGCAGATAGCCCTTCCAATAAGCGCGATGTCTTTTCGGCATGACCCAAGGCTTTGAACGAGGACGCAACACGAGTTGGAGACGCAACGCACGTCACTCCCGGCGGGTTCCGCTCGGCGCCGTAGTGGGGTACGGAGACATCTGCCGCGCCGGAGCCGATTGCCCGACGGCAACGGTCGGCCTCTTGTCGATCGACCGTCCACCGGGGAGAACGGAGCCGCCATGACCGACTCGATCGTGATCGTGGGTGCAGGGCAAGCCGGTGCGAAGGCGGCCGAGGCATTGCGCCGTCTCGGCTTCGATGGCGGCATCATGCTGGTGGGCGACGAGCCGCACGAGCCCTACCAGCGCCCGCCGCTTTCCAAAAAGTATCTCTCGGGTGCCATGGAGACCCCCCAACTGGCGCTGAACGGCCCGGGATTTTACGAGAGCCAGCGCATCGACCTCGTGACGGACGAGCACGTCGTGGCCCTCGATCCGGTTGCGAAGCGCCTCGAGACGGCCTCGGGCCGCGCCATCCCATACGGCAAGCTGCTCTTGACGACAGGCTCTCGACCTCGCGTTCTGGCGCTGCCCGGAAACGACCTGCCGGGCGTGCATACGCTGCGATCCATCCGCGACGTCGTCGCCATGCAGGCGGTGCGCAACGGCCGGTGCCACGTCGCCATCGTCGGTGGCGGCTATATCGGCCTCGAGGTTGCCGCCATGCTTCGCGCAATGGGCAACGCCGTGACCATTCTCGAGGCACAAGAGCGCCTTCTGCAGCGCGTTGCCGGGCCGGCCATGTCGCGGTTCTTTCACGACCTGCACGCGGCAAACGGGGTCGATATCCGGCTCGGCGCATCGGTCCGGGCCATCGTCGGCGCCGGGAAGGTCGAAGGTGTCGAGACCGCGGACGCACTGGTTCCCGCCGATCTGGTCCTGATCGCCGCCGGCAGTGTCGCCAACGACGACCTCGCTCGCACCGCAGGGCTCGAGGTCGCTGACGGGATCATTGTCGACGAGACCTGCCATGTGGCCGACGACATCTATGCGGCTGGAGACTGCACGCGGTTCTATTCCCGCCGCTACCGCCGGTCTATCCGCCTCGAGAGCGTGCAGAATGCTACCGATCAGGCGCGTTCCGCTGCGGCGGCCATGCTCGGGGCGCGTGACGCCTACGATCCCGTACCCTGGTTCTGGTCCGACCAATACGACGTCAAGCTTCAGATTGCCGGACTCAACCAGGGTCACGACCGTACCGAGATCAGCGGCGATGCCAGCGCTGCCAGCTTCTCGCTCAGCTACTTTGCCGGCGACCGCCTGCTCTGCGTCGATGCCGTCAACGCCCCACGCGACCATATGCTGGCGCGTCGGCGCATCGCCGAGATAGCGCCGCCCGCCGATTGACCGGGCGGTCGACGCATCTCAGGCGTCTCTCGGCTCCTCGACCGCATCGATGAACCTGGCGCGTGTGCTTCCCGGCTGCTCGATCATGCCGGTGGCCGACAATCTCCAGCGTCGCGCAATGCAACTGAGCACGGCTATGCCGGTCGCAGGACGGAAGCCGGGAGGATACCGGCCCGGCGAACACTGCTGCTGCAGACGGAACGTCATACCGCCGGGGAAATCGAACAGCTTGCGGCCGACGATTGATCCGCCGGGCCGATGCAGGTCCTCCGCCTCAGTCACGATCAGCTCGTGGCCCGCAACCACGACGTGCAACCGCGACGCACGGCCACCGCATTTTCCGTGCGAGCGCAAGGCATCGCCGTCGATGCGATTGCACATGAAAAGCACGCGCTCATCGAAATGGTCGAGGCCCCCACGTGCAGGGGCCGGCATCGGCCACCGCATCAAGCTCAGCTCTGGCGACGCCTCGTTTCGATTGATTGGACGGATTGTCATGGCCCACCTCGCGACTTGCTGTGACGACGACCTTGACCGAAGCAGCGTGAAAGCGTCGTGATTGGTCAAACGCCGCAACGTGAATGCGCCGCGAAGGCGAAGGGCCGGGTGCAACCGATGAGCGTCGACATGCTCGACATCGATCTCGCGACCGAGGAGGGCCGGGGCTTGCTTGCCGCGCTGGATCGCGCGCATGGCGGGCCGATCGCCGCTGCGGCCTCCCGGCTGCAGAGCCTGTTCCTTTTGCGGTCGCCGTGGGCGCCGGGGCTGCGGTTCGCAGGCGGCCTCGCGAGCGCTTCCGGCACGGCGGATGACGGCACTGAAACGGTAACCCGATTCAGCAGCGCAGGCACTGGCCTGACCATCCCGGATGCGCTGGCGTCCTGCATCGGAGAGACGGTCGAGCGCTTGTCTCAAGTGGAGCGGCCCGGCGACGTGGCCGTCGAGGCACCGGTGAGCGAGGTCGCCGGTCGCCTGCCGGCAGCGGTCCGCTCACGCATAGAGGCCCTTGCCGCCGGCACGACCAGCACTGAGGCATCAGTGGCCTGGGTTACGGCGTGCAACGGGCTGACCGGAGCCGAAAGCCGCGTGCCTGCCGACTGGTGCCTTCGCAGAACCAGCCCGGGCCCCTTGCACGTTCCGGGCAGTGCCCTCAGCACAGGCGTCGCAGCGGGAGCGACGTTCGACGCCGCCGCGCTCCGCGCTGTGCTGGAGCTCGTCGAGCGTGACGCCGCGAGCCTATGGTGGACCGGAGGCCGACGCGGCGCCCTGCTGCCGCTCGAAGGCAAGGCGAGCCGCACCGCCACCCAACTGATCGACGATCTGCGGCAAGGCGGTCTCGAGCGCCGGTCGTGGCTGCTGGACATCACCACCGATCTGCACGTTCCCGTCTACGCTGCCCTGTCGACAGACCGGAACGGCAAGCGGCTCGCTTGCGGCCTCGCGGCGCGGCTGGAACCCGAGAACGCCGTGCGCGCCGCCATCCTGGAGATGACCCAGATGGAGGTGGGATTGCTGGTCGCCGAGACAAAACTCGCCGGCGCCCCTGGCGCCACCATGCACGCCTCCGAGCAGGCCCTCGTTGCCCGTGCCCGTGGGCTCGACGCACGTGCTTGCCTCCTGCTCCATCCTTGCGGCCTGCGCGACGTGGCGGTGCTCGCAGATCAGTCGACAGTTGCCGACCGACTTAGAGTGCTGCTCGCGCATCTGGCGACGCAAGGTATCGAGGTCGAGCTGGTCGACCTGACCCGCGCGGATCTGGCAATTCCGGTCGTGGCCGCCATCGCGCCTACGCTGCAGCTGATGCCAGGCGACGTCATGACCGAGCGCCTGAGCCGGGTCATCGCCGCGACGGGCGGCGGCGCGGCGCACACCGGTGGTCATAGCCTCTACTGAAAGCCGGCGCGGCGGCGGCGATGCTCGTCGCCACGATCGATTCACATTCGATTCACGCTGCAGCCATTCCAATCGTCCACAAACAAGCACAACCGGAGTGATCGCATGCACGGTATCAATCGATCGCTTCTGCGCTCCCTGGACGCGAAAGTCCGGCCCGTGCGCGCAGCCGCCGCCCGACCCGCCGCGGCACCGCCCCCGGACCTCGACCGGTTGCGCAACCTGTTGCGCCCGCCGCGTGAAGGCGAGACATTCTCGGCCGACGGTCGGGTTGCGCTGGCGTTGTCGGGCACGGACCGACCGCTGCGCGTGCTCATGCGCAAGGTGGCTGCGAGGATCGGCCGCGAGCAATGGACCACGGCCATTCGCCCCGATGTCGACGTGTCGGACAATCCACTGATTCCGGCGGGCTACACTTATCTTCTCCAGCTGGTCGCTCACGACATGGCGCACAGCTCGCTGTCGCTCGCAGGCTCCTTGTCGGGCGCACTCGGACGGGCCAACACACGTCTTTTTCCACTGACGCTCGAGACGATCTACGGCGGCGGCCCCGACGTTTCCCCGCAGGCCTATGAGCTCGATCGCGCACACCGCGACCACATCAGCGTCGTCCCGCGGACTCGGTTCCGCCTTGGGCAAGTGCGCAACCCCAACAGAACCACGACCGATTGCCCGTTCAGAGATATCGGGCGCGCGGTCCCGGCGAACGTCCAGGACGGCGGTCTCGAGCCGGACGAGAAGCTCGAGCTCGGACGCGTCCAGGACGAGAAGCGCGCGCTCGGGCTGGGGGAAATGTCGGCGCTCGACCCGACGAGCGATCCGTGGCGCACCGAGGCGCTCATCGCCGACCCGCGCAACGACGACCACGCCCTGATCTCGCAACTTACGGCCGTTTTTCACGCGCTCCACAATCTCGTGATCGACATGATCCCGGAAGATGGAGCGCTTGCGGCCTACTCGGCACCCGAGCGCGCCTACCGGCGATTTCTGTGTGCTCAGAGCGTGGTCACGCTGCTCTACCGCAACATCCTCGTGAAGGATCTTCTGGCGTTGATCCTCCATCCCGATGTCTACGATCTCTACACGGGCGAAAACCCACCCAAGCTCGACGACGAGTTTCCCGGCCGCAAGGACGACGTGCCAGTCGAGTTCACTAGCGCCGTGTTCCGCTTCGCTCACAGCATGGTGCGCGACGAGTACAAGGTGAACAGCGAGATCCCGCGACCCTTCGGTGTGGCGCTTACGCTCGGCTCGGTGCGCTTGCCGGGCAATTTGCCGGTCGATACGAGCTGGGTCGTCGACTGGTCCCGCTTCTTCAAGATTTGCGATCGGGAGCCGAATTTCAGTCGTCGCATAGGGCCGGTCTATGCCGGCCCGCTCACCGATAGCGCGGTTTTCAAGCCGCTGACCGCCGATGACACGGACGGGTTGCCGGATCGCGATCTGGTCACGGGCAGCTACGCAGGTCTCTGGTCTGTTCCAGCCTTATGTCGCGAGTTGCGGGCTCGAAATCTCGGCCACCTGGTTCCCGATTACGAGCACTGGAAACCGATCGTAAGAGCATGGCTCGCCAAGCCCGCCGCAATGGTCGACCTCGATCCACTCTCGGACTTGGAACTCGACGATCTGGCGAACGACCCTCCGCTGCTGCTGTTCGCCCTGCTCGAAGCTGCCCAGCCGATCACGCAACCGACGGCCGCCGTCAATGGCGCGGCTGGCGAGAGCCTGCATCTCGGCGCGGTCGGCTCGATCATCGTGGCGGAAACCGTCCTCGGCGCCCTCGCGCGCAATCCGATCGCTTTCGAGACCGCGGGCCCGCACGTGAGGGATCGGATCAGGGCCGCCAGCCAGGAGCTTCTCGACGATCCAGGCGTGCTCGACGCCATTCCCGAGATCGCGAGCATGGCGGAGCTGATCGAGCTCATGATCAAGGCCGGCGCGCTGCCTGGTCCGATATTCGAACCATGATGCGCCGCATCTGGTGGGTTGGGACGTCAAAACGAAGGAGGCTCACATGCTACGTGAAAGGTTCTCGGTGAACGACGAGGTCAAGTGGGGCAAGCTGATCAAGTCGTTTGCGACCGGCCGGAACTATCTGGTCGAGGGCGGTGCGCCGCTTCCGATCCCGCGGACCCTCGAAGAGCTAAAGCAGCTTTGCCAGGACGTCGGCCTGGTGATCAAAATGCCCGACTACCACAAGGGCCTCGTGGTCATTCAATCGAGCGAGGAAGTGTTCTCCATCCGCTTGCCGCCGAAAACCATGGTGGATGAGATGGAGGAGTTCCTGAAGCAAGGTGGCGACTACACGGTGCCGCACTTCTACGATGCCTTCTACGCCAAGCAGCTCGTCCTTGCCGACGCGGAGAGGAAGCTGGACTTCCACGCGGCCCGGATCGGGGACTATTCAGTCCGCATGTGCATGTGACGACACGGGACACAAATCCGCGTGCTCCAAGCCTTCCACGGGCGCGCCGGCCCGACCGAAGTTGTCGCGCAGGCGCTCCCATGCAGCCTGGGACTTGAAGGGAAACGCGTGCAGGAACCACATGGCGATGTTGCGCCGGTCAGGGGCCCGCTCCTCGTTGAGCCATCTCGCTTCGGCGGCATGGAAGAAGGCCTCGACAGCCTCGGTCGCCTCGTCGAGACGGCCGAGCTCGACCAGCGCCGCCGCCTTCCATACGAGCACGTTCTGGATGGAGTGCTCGGCGCGGGCGGCAGCAGACAGGCAGCCGGAAAAATCGCTGATCAGGTAGCGGATCATGGCCTGATAACGCCACTGGATGCCCGAGGCCGACATCGAGACCAGAGCCGCATGGTCGGCGAGGCGCCGGGCATCGGCCGTGTCATCGCGAAGGGCCGCGCCGAGGGCGCCGGAGACCAGTGTCCACGGGTCGCTCGCGTTCAGCTCGACCGCGAGGTCGTGATGCACGGCGGCGAGATCGTGCTGGCCGGCCATGGCGTTGGCCCATCCGAGCGCGAGTTGCGACCGGGAGTCCATCGGGTCCAGGCGTACGGCCGAGCTTGCGAACCGCTGCGCATCCGCCGTGATCTCCGCAGTCCGGAATCGGCCGGGATACGCGAAATGTATCGAGTTGTAGATCTGGGCCAGGCTGGAGTAGGCGGGCGCAAACCCGGGATATTGAGCGACTATGTCCTTGTAGATCGCCTCCGCCGCCTGGATGCCTTTCGGCTCGAGCGTGAATTGATGGGCTTGCCCGCGCAGCCACAGGTCGAAGGCGAGAAGATCCGTGCTCGACTTCGGCCCGATCTGCGCCAGCCGGCCGGCGGAAACATGGATGTTGAGCGCAGCGGCGATGCGCCGGACGAGGGATTGCTGCGTATCGCCCCAGTCGACGGTCTCGAGGTCCGCCCGCTCGCTCCACAGGTAGCCGTTGCTGGCGCGCTCGCGGAGTTGCAGCCACAGGCGCGCGCCCTGCTTCAGGGGCGCGGTTTCGACGCTCAGCACGTACTCGTCCGACATGGCGGCGCCCGCTTCGCCGCCGCTATCCTCGCGGACGATCCATTCGCGAAAGCGCGTCAGGTAGGTGATCAGCTCGGCCCGGAAGCCGTTGACCAGATATCGCCACTCCGGCGCGATCGAGACGGTCGGGAAGCGTTCGATCGAAAGGACGAGCTTGGTGCTGGTATTCGATGGCCTGGTTCTCGCCAGGTCCTCGGCCATGCTCGCCCCGGCGAGGTCCGGGCCCCCGGAGAAGGGCAGCTTGGCCTTGAGCTCAGCGAACAACGCCTGCGTCTGCTCGGTCGGCTCGACGTCGTATTCCTCGTCGAGCAGATCGAAGAGGGCCGTGTAGGCTTTCAGCGCTCCGCCGATGTCGCCGTGATGGGCGCGAACCTGCATCAGGGAGCGGCATGCCTCCTCGTGCGTGGGGTCGAGATTGATGATCGCCCGCGCCAGCGCCTCGCAGTGCTCGTGGTCGATCGACGTCACGCGCAAGGCGTCCTCGAGATGACGCAGGAGCTTCTGGTTGATCGAGCGGCGCTTGGCGCTGACCCATGTCTGGAACACGGGATCGACGCTCTCGAGATCGACCAGAAGGTGATCCGTCAGACCGGCGACGTCGAGCAGTCGCCCGTGGGCGCGTCCGGCCTTGGCCGCATCGAGCACCTGCCAGAGATCGACATCGATCGTCGCCGGATCCAGTTTGATCGTCTGCTTGCCGAGGCTGAGGCCGGTGAACTCGGTGCCTCGAAAGGCGACCCGCAATTCCTTCACACAGTGGCGCAACGATCCCCTGGCGCGCTCCTCGTCCGCCTCGCTCCACAAGAGGCCGACGAGCTGCTCGCGGCTCGCGGTCGGCGTCTCGTTCAGGAGGAGATAGCCCAGAACGGCCTTGGCCTTGCGGCTTGTCAGGCGCGTCTCGCGCCCGGCCAGCGTCAAACGCAATTGATCGACCGTCTCGATCTTCAACTTGGCGGTCGAGTTGCAGGAGCTAGGCATGACATCCCCGGCAAATACAGGAAGTCCCGACCTCCGCACTGCGTTGTCTCAGGCTCTGAACGGGGTTTGACCAAGGCTACAGCGCTATCCAACAAAAGGGCAACCTCAAAGCCACCCGGCCGTCGGCGATCCGGCGCCGAAATCTGCAAACGACGCGGATGCCTCGTCAAGACGGCTCATGCAGCGCGCACCGTTCGCCGTGGACGACGCAGCCGAGCGAACGCGGTGCACCTGTCTCAGGTGACGGCGGCGCTGTAGCGGCCATGAGCTGAAAAGATTGGCTGGGGGACTAGGATTCGAACCTAGACAGGCAGAGTCAAAGTCTGCAGTCCTACCATTAGACGATCCCCCATTGCCGGGATCTGTCCGGGCGAGGCCGGACGCGCCCGTGTATAGCGTCATGCCCCCGTCATCGCAAGCGAGATACGGGCATCGGTCCGCCGGCATCGCGGGCAACGGCGGCGACGCACCGCGACGTCACGGACGACCGCTGGGCGGAGCCCAGGCTGGCTAGTGGCAGCTCAGGCGCTCCAGCCGTAATCGCGCTTCGCCGCGGCCTCCGACACGAAGCCGTTGGCGACGTCGGCCGCGACCGCGGCCTTATCGCGCGCCATTGGATCGCCGTAGCCGGCACCGCCCGCCTCGACGATGCGCATCGTCTCTCCGGGCTGGATCTCGATGCGGCCCTTGGCGTGAACGGGGTGCCCCGCGACCTCATGGTGGCGCAGCGAGCCATCGCCACCGCCGAACAGTCCTTTGGCAGGATGCTGGGTGCGATTGCCCATGCCGAGCGAGACCAGGATGTTGCCGGTATCGTTGCGGAGGGTCACCTCCTGGCCGAGGCCGCCGCGCCATTTCCCAGGGCCGCCCGAGTCCGGCAACAGGCGCTTGTCGACGACCGTCGTGTGGGTCAGCGTCTCCCACACCTCGACCGGGACCACCGCCATGTTCGAGGGATGCGGCAGCGTCGACCAGCCGTCCAGGCCCTTCAGCGCACCGTAGCCGCCCGAGGCGAAATAGAGCGCGGTGAACGGCCGGCCGTCGCGTCGTGTGCCCTGGAAGGTGACGAGGTTCATCATGCCGCTGTCGGCCTGCACCTCACCCGGCGTCGCGTCCGCGAGTGCCCCGTAGATGAGCGGCGTGATGAAGTGGCCCATGGCGTGACGCCCGCCGGTCGGGAACGGCGGCAGGGCGTTGAGAATGCACCCCGGCGGGGCCTTGGTGACGATCGGCGCGGCCGAGCCCTGGTTGTTCGGGATGGACGGCAGCGTCAACGACTTGATGGCGTGCAGCACCATGGCGTTCGTGTAGCAGAAGGGCACGTTGACGCCGGCCCGCACCATGCCGCTGGTGCCGGCGAAATCGGCCGCTGACCGTATCGCCCGCCTTGATGATCTCGACGGCCAGCTCCACGTCGCCGGCGAAGCCCTCGACCTTGATGCGGTTCTGATAGCGCCCGTCCTTCATCTCGGCGAGCTTGGCGCGCATGCGTACCTCGGACTGGCCACGGATCGCAGCCGACAAGCTGGTCAGGTCGTCGAGGCCGTACTCGTCCATGAAGGCATTGATCTCGCGTGCGCCGACCTCGGTGCAGGCGACATTGGCCATCACGTCGCCCATGGTCTGCTCAGGGACGCGGACGTTGGTGCGGATGATCTCGACGACAAGCTCGTTGAGACGCCCGGCGTCGTAGAGCTTCAGGATCGGCAGGCGCAGACCCTCGGCATAGACCTCGGTCGCCGACGAGCCGAAGCCGGCGCCGCCGATGTCGGGCAAATGCGTGATCGACACGCAGTAGGCGACGATGCGGCCTTTTCGGAAGACGGGCCGCATCACGGTGATGTCGAAGAGGTGCCCCGTGCCGAGCCACGGGTCGTTGGTGACGATGATGTCGCCGTCCTTGAGCGTCTCCGGAGGAAAGCGCTTCAGCATGTGCCGCGCGGTGACGGGCGCCGAGCCGATGAAGGCCGGAACTGCCGAAGGTGCCCTGCGCAATGGTGTTCGTCTCGGCGTCGAGCACGCAGCAGGTGAGGTCGTAGCTCTCGTAGACGATTGTGCTGAACGACGAGCGCACCAAGGTCGAGACGATCTCGTCGGTGAGCGCGACGAGCCGGTCCCACATGATGCCGAGGCTGACGGCGTCGATGGATTTGCTTGCGATGTCGTTCATGGGGTCACGTCCCGGGATAATGTGGCGAGCTGGGGCGAGGGAGACGAATGCGCTTTTGAACCCGGCATCATTCGCCCCTCGCCAGGTCGAGCTCGGCGACGAGGTTCAGGCGGGCGTCGACGGTGACGCGGTCACCGGTGCCGACGACGGCGGTGGACTCGCGTTCCTCAATGAGAGCGGGGCCGTCGATGGTCATGCCGGGGCGGAGCGCATAGCGATCGTAGACCGGCCAGTCGGTGAGGCCGCCGACGCTGGCGTCGTAGGCGCGGCGCGTGCCCTTCTGTGCCGTGGCCGGAGCCGCGACGCCGGTCAGCTCGTAACGCTCGCCAAGACCGGTGGCCGGGCCGACCGCCTCGACCTTCCAGTTGACGATCTCGGTCGGCTCGTCGAGGCGCAACGTGTAGATCCGCTGGTAGGCGGCCCCGAACAGCTCCTCGATCTCGCCGAACAGGCCGCCAGCGTGCGGCGCTTCGGGCAGCGTGACCTCGATCTCGTGGCCCTGCCCCTGGTAGCGCATGTCCAGACGCCGGACGATGCGGATGTCCGTCTGCGCCACCCCGGCATCGAGCAGCACGCGGCTCGCATCGGCCTCGAGCGCCGCGAACTGCTCGGCGAACGCGGCTGCGTCGAGATCGGCGACGTGGATGCGGCGCGAGCGGCCAACCTCGAAGGCCAGCGGCGATTCCAGGAGGCCCAGCGCCGACATGACGCCCGCCGCGACGGGAAAGACGACGCGCGGGATCTTGAGCTTGCGCGCCATACGGAGCGCATGCAGCGGCCCCGAGCCGCCGAACGCGACCATGCTGGAAGCGCGATAGTCGAAGGCGCGCTCGGTGGCGTGGATACGAAAGGCGCGGGCGACGTCCTCGCTGATGATGTCGTGGATGCCGAACGCGGCGCGCAGGGTCTCGACGCCGAGCCGCGTGGCGACGCCATCGGCGATGGCGCGCTCGGCGGCGGCCATGTCGAGGCTCATCTTGCCGCCGAGGAAGAACGCCGGATCGAGGTAGCCGAGCATCAGGTTGGCATCGGTCAGCGTCGGCCGCGTGCCGCCTTGGCCGTAGCAGGCGGGACCGGGCTGCGCGCCGGCGCTACGCGGCCCGACCTTGAGGAGACCGCGCTCGTCGACGTCGGCGATGGAGCCGCCGCCCGCGCCGATCTCGATCATGTCGATGACCGGGATGCGAACCGGCATGCCGCTGCCGCGCCGGAACTCGTAGGCGCGCGCCACCTCCATCTCGTACTTCTTGATCGGCTCGCCGCCACGGACCAGCGCGCCCTTGGCCGTGGTCCCGCCCATGTCGAACGACAGCAGGTTCGGCAGTTGCAGCGCGCGGCCATGGGCGGCGCTCATGAGGGCCCCAGCAGCGGGGCCGGATTCCAGAGCGCGCACCGGAAAGCGCCGTGCCGTCGTCGTGGTCAGCATGCCGCCGCGACGAGCCATGATGTAAAGATGGCCGCGAAAACCACGCTCGGCGAGACCGGACTCGAGGCGTGCCACATAGGTGTCGAACATCGGGCCGGTGAAGGCGTTGACCGTGGTCGTCGTCCAGCGCTCGAACTCGCGCATGCTCTGGAAGACGTCCGCCGAGCACGACACGAAAAGATCCGGCGCCTCGGCAGACAGGATCTCGGCGGCGCGCCGCTCGTGCTCCGGGTTGGCGTAGGAGTTGCAGAAAGCACACCGCAACGGCCTCGACACCGAGGTCGCGCAGGCGGCGCGCGGCCGCCTTGACGCCCGCCTCGTCGAGGGGGGTCTCGACCGAGCCGTCGAAGCGCACGCGCTCGGCGACCTCGACGCGCAGGCTGCGCGGCACCAGCGGCGGCGGATAGGTGATGCGGAGGTCGAACAGGTCGTAGCGGCGCTCGAAACCCATATCCATGATGTCGGTGAAGCCGGCCGTGCCGAGCATTCCCGTGGCCGCCCCCTTGCGCTCGATGACGGCATTGGTGACGAGTGTCGTGCCGTGCACGATGTCGGCCACATCGGCGAGGGCGACGCCGCTTTCCTCGCAGTGCGCGACCACACCCTCGATCACGGCACGCGAGGGATCGTCCGGCGTCGTCAGCCGCTTGTGAATCGCGAGGCGCTCGGTGCCGCCCTCCGAAAGCGCGAAATCCGTGAAAGTGCCGCCGATGTCGACGCCGATCCTGAGCATGCCCGCCGTTACCCGTTCGTTTCCCGAAGCCGTAGCCAGTGACGGGAACGTGACACGGGCGACGGCCAAATGAAAAGGGACGTCGGGACGCGGGGTGAACGGCCCGGGCGTACTCAGCCGTAGCGGGCCATCGCCTCGGCCCGGCTCGAGAGGAACTCGATCCCGAGCATCGTACCGTGGCGGTGCCGCAACGTGCATTCGGCCTCGAAGAGGTCGGCCGCGATCTGCAGGCGGAACTGCAGCGGCACGAAGGCCTCGTAGGTCAACGCGAGGCTCGCGCCCATGGGAGAGATATTGCGCACGATACACGGCACGTAGACGCCGTGCTCGAGCCGGATGCGGGCCTCGAGCCGCACCTCCTTTCGCAAGGTCCGGCGGCGGTCGGCTGAAGGCGCGAGTTGCGGCATTTCGATGAGTCCTGCGTTGACGGTTTCCCTCCCCGGCCGACAACCTACGATGAAGGGCTTGAGGACCCTCGAACCTGGACACACCTATTCGAGCCAAAATCTCGGAGAAACTGGCGCAAACGCTGCGCGCGACGCAGCTCACGCGGGCGGCAGCTCCTCGAGCGCCTTGCGAACGCGATCGTAGAGCGCGCCAACCCAGGGCCGCGCCGCAGTCGTGCGAGGCGGCGGGGGTGCGACGCGGAGATCGGTCGGGGCGATGATCGCCTCCACGTTGGCAATGCCGGTCAGCGCGGCCAGCACGAACAGGTCCTCGGCGACCTCGTCGCCCATCGCGAGGCAGCCGATCGACACGTTGCTGCCGTGGATCATGATGTCGCCGCCGAGATTGCTGCGACCGTCACGCGCGGCCTGCGCCCGGTCCTCGGCATTGGGATAATCGAGGCGGAGAGAGACGTGGAACTGGCTGTTGGGGTTGAGGAAGGTGACGCGATAGCGGCCCTCCGGAACCTGGCGGTCACCCTCGGCGAGCTTCGGCCCCGCGACGCCACTCGCGGCCAGGACGGCGTTTCTCCGAACGAGCCGCCACGGGCCCGAGGGACCACGCGCATAAAGAACGAGGAGGCGCTGGTCCTTGAACGCGACCAGCCGCACCGCCGCTGGCGGAAACGGCACACCGGCCGCGTCGAACGCGGGGCGCAGCCGCACCGTGGCCTCTGGCGTGAGCTGGCGCAACCGCTCGGCCAGGGTCGCGCGTGCGAGCGGGGGCTTGTGAACGGCAGTCCGGCCGAGGTCGAGGATGTGCTGGCGCCAGTGCCATGCCGCGCCACCGGCAGCCGCCAGCACGAGCACGGCCAGCACGAGCCATCGCGATGTGCGCCGCATCTGCTCGCGTCCCCTATCCGCAAACCTCAACCCACCTCGAGCGGCAGGCTCGGGTCCTTGGTCCACTCCTGCATCGAGTTCATGTAGACGCCGACATCGTTTGCACCGAGCGCCGTGAGCGCCAGCGCTGTGAGCGAGGCCGCGATGCCGCCGCCGCAGTAAGCGATCACGCGGCGCCCGTCGAGAAGGCCTGCCTCTTGGAAACGACGCTGCAGCTCTTCCGGGGGCAGCAGGACCTGCGTCTCCGGATCGACGATCCCGCGCGAGGAAATGTTGCAGCTACCGGGAATTCGGCCCGGACGCCCATAATGGACGCCGCCCGTTCCGCTGTGCTGCTCGGGCAGCAGCGCATTGACGATGCCGACGTCGGAGCCGAGCGCGGCCTTGACCTCGTCCTTGTCGACGAAATGGCCAGACCTCGGACGCGCCACGAACTGTGCCGGTGGATGGACCCGATCCGTTTCCTCGACCGGCAAGCCCTGCTTGACCCAGTTGGTGTAGCCGCCGTCGAGCACCCGGGCGCTGTCGAAGCCGTAGCCCTTGAGCATCCACCAGACGCGGGCGCCCCAAGCCCCATACGTGCGATCGTAGAGGACGACCCGCGTACCCTCGCCGATGCCGAGCTTGCCGGCGGCCGCAGCGAACGCCTCCGGATCCAGAACCGCGAAACGATAGGGGCTCGACGTATCGGAAAGCTCGTTGGCGAGATCGAGAAACGCGGCGCCGGGTATGTGCCCCACCTCGTAGCCGTCCCGGCCGCTACCGACGATCAGGCCGCCATTGTCGGCGGTCGGCGTGAGAAACGTCGTGCAATCGAAGATCCGCAAATCCGGCGCGCCGAGCTCGGCTGCGAGGGCAGCGGCAGTGACGAGGGGAGACGGGTTCGGGAAGGCCTTGGTCATGAACGAATCCTCGCGTGCACGCGTTGCAGGAGCATGTTGCGGTTGCGCCCGGTCGCGCCCATGTTAGCAATGCGGCCGAGACGCTGTCGCGGGGGTAATGCGAGAGGGCAGACCCGCATGTCGAGCAAAACCAGAAACGATCCCTCGTCCGGGCTACGTGAGGCGCCCGGCGGCCATCCGGCCGAGAGCCACGCACCGGACGGCTCGCCCTTGGCGGAACGCGGCGAGAAGCCTCCGGCGCCATCCCAATCGACATCCACCGACGTTGCGGATTTCCTCAAGCGAATGAAGGAGATCGCGCCAGCGACCACAGCCGGACGCGGGCGCCTGGTGTTCGCGATGGACGCCACCATGAGCCGCCAGCCCACGTGGGACATGGCGCTCGCCCTGCAAGCCGATATGTTCGGCGTCGTTCGCGAGATCGGCGGCCTCGACGTGCAGCTCGTTTTTTTCCGGGGCGCGGGCGAGTGCCGCGCCTCGAAATGGGTCGCTGATCCGGCGGCGCTGGCCCGTCTGATGACCACGGTTCAATGTCGCGGCGGCTTCACCCAGATCCGAAAGGTCCTCTCCCACGTTCGCAACGAGAGCGAGCGGACCCGCGTCAGCGCGCTGGTCTACGTCGGCGACTGCATGGAGGAGGAGATCGACGACCTGTGCGGCCGCGCCGGCGAGCTGGCTCTGATCGGCATTCCCGTGTTCCTGTTTCAGGAAGGCAACGATGCCAACGCGGCGCGCGCCTTCCGCGAGATCGCCAACCTGACGCGCGGCGCCTATTGTCGATTCGACCACGGCTCGGCCGATCAGCTGCGTGAGCTACTCAAGGCCGTCGCGGTCTATGCGGCAGGTGGCCGGCAGGCTCTGCAGCGCCTTGCGGACAAGGATGGCGGACGAGCAGCGCGGCAGCTTCTGGCGGACATGACACGAAAGTAGCCATGCAGTCCTTTCTCCTCGGGTTGACGGCTCTCGCTCTCGGGCTGCTCGCGCTCCACGCTTTCGCTCGCACGAACACGACTGTGCTGGCGCGGCGCACGCGCTACGGCCTGGGCGGACTGGCGCTCGCGGGCGCGGGCGTCCTGCTGTTTCGGGGTGCGCTGCATCTGGCGCTCGGCCTCGGGATGCTCGGGTTCTGGCTGCTGTCGAGCCACGGCATGCGTACGTTCGGCGACCCGGGCGCACCTGACGGCGCCGAAGGGCGGTCCTCCACCGTACGCACCGATCACCTCGAGATGCAGCTCGACCACGCCTCGGGCTCCGTGCGGGGCCGTGTCCTCAAGGGCTTCTTCAAGGGCCGCAGCCTCGAAAGTCTGAAACCGGTGGAGCTTGCCCACCTCTGGCAGGACTGCCGCTTCGTCGATCCCCAGTCGGCCCAGCTGGTGGAGGCCTACCTCGACCGCATCCATCCCACCTGGCGCGATGACATGGCGCGCGCCGAGGCCGACGCACCGAAAGGCGCGGACGGCCGCATGACGCACGACGAGGCGCTGGAGATCCTGGGCCTCAAGCCCGGCGCCACCGCCGAGGAGATCCGTCGCGCCCATAGAGAGCTGATGCTGAAGATGCACCCCGATCGCGGTGGCTCAACGTACCTCGCGGCGAAAATCAATGAGGCGAAGGACGTGGCGCTGGATGGGCTGGGGTAGGGGTGCCTCGTCAGCCCCGCCCCGGAACCTGTCCGGGGTAAACCAACATTCCCATACCGTCCTGAAAACGGACAGTTTTGCGAAGCAGTTCGAGCCCAGTCCCAAATTGGGCCAGATTGAAAGGACACTACATCACGATCTCGTTCTGGCTTGACGGCAGTGCTCGACAACACGACAGGTTTCCGGCAATAAGGCGATATGCTGCAACGCCTGCTGCAGGTCTGTCTCGTCGCCATCGCGACCCTGTTCCTGGTCGGCGAGGTGTCCGCCTGCCCGCATCATGTCGCCGCGCCGCCTGAGGTTTCGGACGACCGGGTGGATGACGCTCCAGCCGGACGCACGGCGGAGGGCGTGAAGGCACCGCACCTCGCCACGCCCGAAGGGCCGGCCTTGCGCGAGAGCGCCCAGGCGCACCCGCACATTTCGACCGCCCAGCTGCTTCGAACGGTGACCGCCTCGTGGGCAGTCGCCGACGTCGGACCGGGTGGTGATCACGGTTGCTGCGGCACACTCAGCTGCGCGCACGCCGGGGTCTGCAGCAGCGGCTGCTGTGCGGCAGCGCCGTCGTTCCTGGCAGCGGGCGGGCGGCTGCAGGAGCAGAAGCTCACGGTCCATGTTCCGCACCGTCCCGACATTGCCATGATCGCTCTCCCGACGGCGCCCTCGCCGACCGACGGCGACGAGGACCGGCGACGATGGCGCGACGCGGAGGCAGTCCGCCAGACCCTCCATCAGGCGCGACTCGCGCGGGTGGCCCGCCTCACGATTTAGAGCCTTCGATCCCCTGAGCCCCGCCTGCCCCTGAGTGGGCCGTGGTGGCTGCGTTGCCGTGCGTCGGCCGTCCCCAAGACGATCCGACGCGGGACTTGCGATCGAACGGAAGCTCTTCATGATCATCCTGACGAAATCGCCGCGGCGCTCGGCCGTCGCCCGTGGTGTACGCGTGGTCGCCATCGCCTTGCCGCTCGCCATCGCGCTCCCCGATCCGTTCGCTCTGCGATCGCGCGAGGCTGCCCGGCCGGCGGCCGACGACACGCACCGGGCCGCCAAGACGTGGCATCGCGCGGCCCGGGCCGAGGTGCCGGCCGAAAAAGGCAAGGTCAACTATACCTGCCCGATGCATCCCCATTACATCTCCGATCACGCCGGCACGTGCCCGATCTGCGGCATGGACCTGGTGAAGGTGGAGGCTGGCCCCGCCGCCAACGCGACGACCTCGGAGAGCCGGCAGATCGTCACCATTGACCCGGAAGTGATCCAGAACATGGGCGTAAGGATCGCGCCAGCCGAGCGGGCGAGCTTCGGGCGCTCGGTGCGCGCGACCGCGCTCGCCATGGAGAACGAGCGGACCCGATCGGTGGTCACGGCCAGGGTCGAGGGCTGGATCGAGGATCTCAAGGTGACCGCCGTCGGCGACGTCGTCAAAAAGGGGACGAAGCTTTTCGAGCTTTTCGCTCCGGAGCTGGTCGTCTCGCAGCGAGACTATCTGGCAGCCATGCGCGAGCGCGACAGCCGGCGCCTCTCGGATACGGAGACGCGCCTGCGGGCTTTCGGCGTGCAGGACGAAGCCATGAGCCAGCTCGCGGCGGCCGGGCGTGAGCTGCAAAAGGTGCCGTTCTATGCCGACCGAGACGGCGTGATCGCGGAGCTACCGGTCGTCAACGGCGAGTATCTGAAGCGCGGCGCAACCGTGCTGCGCATACAGGACTACAGCACGGTCTGGATGGTCGTCAGCCTCGCCGAGAGGGATCTGGCGCTGGTCGGGCAGAGGACGCGGGCGGTCGTCACTCTGCCCAGCCTGCCGGGCCGTACGCTCGAAACACGAGTCGACTACGTCTACCCGACCATCGATACCAAGACGCGCACCGGCAGGGCGCGCCTCGTTGTCGACAATCCGGATGGTCTCATCCGGCCCGGCTCCTTTGCCGACGTCGCGTTCCAGGTCGGATGCCCAGCCGCGGCTCGCGGTCAGGAGCGAATCCGTCCTGTTGAGCGAGCGAGGCGCCTACATCGTGGTGCGCGCTCGGTGACGGCCGGTTCGAGCCGCGGCTCGTCAAGACCGGCATCGCATCGGGGGACTGGACCGAGGTTCTCGAGGGCATCGCGGCCGGCGAGCAGGTGGTCGTTTCCGGTCAGTTCCTGATCGACTTCGGAAAGCGCGCTCAAGGAATCGTTCCGCAAGCTCGAGCGCCTGCAGACACCCCTGCCGCTGCTGGCGCCGAGCAAGGCCGAGCTTGCCATGATCGATCACATGGTGGACGCGGCGATCTACCTGCACGAGGCGCTGGTCGACGGCTACGAGGTCGAGCCGAAGTTCCTCCAGCCCGCGCGCGACATCAAGGACCTCGCTCTGGCCCAAGTTCGGACGGACGAAACTCGGGTTCGTACTCCAGGACGCAGCCCACGCCATCGAACGAGGCGCAAGCCGCGCGCTCGGACAGCGAGATGAGAAACGCGCTCGCCGGTCTCGTCGTCGCGATCGAGCCATGGATGATCGAGGGCGCGCCGCAGCACTACGCGGGGAAGAAGGTCGTCCTCTTCCGTGAAGACGGCAGCGGCCGCAAATGGGTGCAACTGGGCGGGCGTCCCGCCAATCCCTTCGGAAACGGACTCGGCGTCGCAAGTGCCGTGGCCGGCCACGCCGCCGAAACCGATGCGCCCGCCGGAGGCGGCGGCTCGTCGGAGCCGGCGTCGAGGGGCGCTCCTCCCGGAGGCGGCCACGGCGCTCACGCCTCCCCGCTCGGCAAGAGCGGAGAGTGAGCCATGGCCGATGCACCCAACGACATCGGCGGGCATGATCCGACCAAATCCGGCGTGGCCCGCGTCATCGACTGGTCGGTGAGGAACCAGCTGCTCGTGCTCATCGGCGCGCTTGGCGCTCGTCATCGCGGGCTGGCTGGCGGTCAAGCGGACGCCGCTCGATGCGATCCCGGACCTGACCGACACGCAGGTGATCATGCGCACCGAGTTTCCCGGTCAGTCGCCGCAGATCGTCGAGGATCTCGTCACCTACCCGCTGTCGACGACGCTGCTCGGCCTGCCGCGGACGAAGGCCGTGCGCGGCTTCTCGATGTTCGGGACGAGCTTCGTCTTCGTCGTCTTCGAGGACGGCGTCGATCAGTACTGGGCGCGCTCGCGGGTGGTCGAGGCGCTGTCGAAGATCGGCGGCTCGCTGCCCGAAACGGCGCGCGCCGCAGATCGGACCCGACGCGACGGGGGTCGGCTGGATCTTCCAGTACGCCCTCGTCGACAGGAGCGGCGGCAACGATCTCGCCCAGCTGCGCTCGCTGCAGGACTGGTTCGTGAAGTTCGAGCTGGCGACCGTGCAGGGCGTCTCCGAGGTCGCTTCGGTCGGCGGCTTCGTCAAGGAATACCAGGTCCTCGTCGACCCGAACCGGCTGCGCGCCTACAACGTGCCGCTGTCGCGCATCGTGGCAGCGGTCAAGGCTGCGTCGAGCGAGGTCGGCGGGCGCGTCATCGAGCAGGCCGAGACCGAGCTGGTCGTGCGCTCGACGGGCTACATCCAGCAACCTCGCAGCAGCTCAGCGACGTCGTCGTCTTCGCCGAGAACGGCACGCCGGTGAAGCTCGGCGACATCGCGCGCGATCGTCGAGGGGCCGGAGCTCCGCCGCGGCGTCGTCGAGCTCAACGGCAAAGCGCGAAGTCGTCGGCGGCATCGTCGTCATGCGCGCCGGCGAGAACGCGCTCAACGTCATCCGCGGCGTGAAGAGGAAGCTCGAGGAGGTCCGGCGCGGCCTGCCGAAGGGCGTCGAGATCGTCACGGTCTACGACCGCGCGCCGCTGATCGAGGGCGCGGTCGAGTACCTCGACGCACAAGCTGATCGAGGAGGCGCTCGTCGTCGCGCTCGTCTGCCTCGTCTTCCTCCTGCACGTGCGCTCGGCCTTCGTCGCGATCATCACGCTTGCCGCTCGGCGTGCTCGGCGGCCTTCGTCGTCATGGCCTGGCAGGGGATCACGGCCAACATCATGTCGCTCGGCGGCATCGCGATCGCCATCGGCGCCATGGTCGATGCCTCGATCGTCATGGTCGAGAACGCGCACCGCAAGCTGTCCGAGCTGCCGCCGGACGCGTCCCGCCGAGCGACGCGAGCGACCGGTGCTGATGGCCGGCCAAGGAGGTCGGTCCGGGCCTCTTCTTCTCGCTGCTCATCATCACCGTGTCGTTCCTGCCGGTGTTCGCGCTGACCGGGCAGAGCCTACCGGCTGTTTGCGCCGCTCGCCTACACCAAGACCTACGCCATGGCGTTCGCTGCGCTGCTCTCGGTGACGCTGGTTCCGGTGCTCATGCTCTGGCTCGTGCGCGGGCGGATCCGCAGCGAGATGGCCAATCCCGTCAACCGGCTGTTCGTTGCGCTATATCGGCCGCTCCTGGCGCTCGCGCTCAGGGCGCGGTGGCTCGTGCATCGCCCTTGCGCTCGCCATCGTGGCGTCCCTCGCCTGGCCCGCGTCGCGCATCGGCACGTGAGTTCATGCCGGCGCTCTACGAGGGCGAGCTGCTCTACATGCCGACGACGCTGCCGGGCGTATCGATCACCAAGGCCAAGGAGATCCTGGCGCAGACCAACCGGCTGATCGCGACGGTGCCCGAGGTCGAGCGCGTCTTCGGCAAGGTCGGCCGCTCCGACACGGCGACGGACAACGCGCCGATCTCGATGATCGAAACCTGGATCAAGCTCAAGCCGAAGGACCAGTGGCGCGCCGGGCATGACCGTCGAGGACGATCATCGAAGGACCTCGACCAGCCGCACCAAGATGCCCGGCCTCGTCAATTCGTGGGGCTATCCGATCAAGATCCGCATGGACATGATCTCGACCGGCATCCGCACGCCGGTCGGCATCAAGATCTCCGGCGCCGATCTCGCAACCATCGAGCGCATCGGCCTCGAGGTCGAGGCGGCAGTGAAGAACGTGCCCGGCACGCGCTCGGCCTTTGCCGACCGCGTGACGGGCGGCAAGTATCTCGAGATCGAGCCGGACCGGCGCGAGCTTGCCCGGCGCAGCATCGATCTCGCCGCGTTCCAGTCGGTCATCCAGACAGCGCTCGGCGGCATGAAGCTGGCCGAAAGCGTGCAGGGCCGCGAGCGCTACAACATCATGCTGCGCTACGACCGGCCGTTTCGCGAGACGCCGGAGCAGCTCGCCGACATCCTCGTCCCGACGCCGGCCGGGCCAGCACATCCCGCTCGGCGAGTTGCGCGCAGATCGTCGTATCGCGACGGGCCGCCGATGGTGCGCTCGGAGAATGCGCGCCTGACGGGTTGGGTGTTCGTCGACATCGCCGGACGCGACATCGGCGGCTATGTGGCCGACGCGCAGAACGGTCATCGGCGAGAAGGTCAAGCCTGCCGCCGGGCTACGCGATCAGCCTGGTCGGGCCAGTTCGAGCAACTGATCGAGGCGCGCGAACGGCTGGCAATCGCCGATCCCGGCCGCCGTGGCTGATCATCCTCGTCCTGCTGATGCTGCACTTCGGCCGGCTCGACCGGACGCTCATCATCATGATGTCGCTGCCGTTCGGCCTCATCGGCGGCCTGTGGGCCGTCTATCTCGCGGGCTACAACCTGTCGGTCGCGGTTGCCGTCGGCTTCATCGCGCTCGGCGGCATTGCGGTCGAGACGGCCGTCGTCATGCTGCTCTACATCGACCAGCAGGTGCGCGAGCAGCCGCCGCGAACGCTCGAAGAGCTGAAGCGACGCGATCATGGCCGGCGCCGTGATGCGCGTGCGCCCGAAGCTGATGACCGTGCTCACCATCATCGCCGGCCTGCTGCCGATCTTCTTCACCGACGGCCTCGGCTCGGACGTCATGCGGCGCATCGCGCTGCCGATGGTCGGCGGCATGGTCTCGACGACGCTGCTGACGCTGCTCGTCATCCCGGTCGATCTACCTCGCCTGGGAAGGACGCCGCTTCAAGCCCACGCACCTCGACCGCGGCGCCGAGCGCCGCACGACCGAATCCGTGCCCGCCGAGTAGAAGGCAGGCGCGGTCCATCCGGCGCACCGCAAAGTGGTGTGCCCAAACACGGGAGAACTGTCATGAGAGCATCCATCGTCGCGGCGGTCGTGGCCGGCGTCCTGTCCGTGTCCCCGGCCTTCGCCCAGAAGTCCGATCACTCGGGTCGCGGCGGCCACTCCGGACACGCAATGGGCGACACGGCAGCGGAGGTGAAGGCCATAGCCATCATTCACCAGGTCGATGCCGACAAAGGCATGGTCAACGTCACGCACGATCCCGTTCCCGAGCTCAAGTGGCCGCAGATGACCATGGATCTTCCCGTCACCAAGCGAGTCGACTTGTCGAAGGTGAAGGCCGGCGACAAGGTGACGATCACTCTGAAGCAGGGCGTCGACAAGCAGTACCGCGTGATGGAAATCGCGCCCGCGAAGTGATCGAGGCGACCGGCCTGACTTGGTCACTCGGCCAGAACGATGCCGCGAGGCCGCCCCCCGAGGCGGCCTCGCCGCGCCATTCCCTCCCCCAAACCTGTCCGGGGTAAACTCCGGCGGGGCCCCGCACGGCGCAACCGCGTGTCGAGGCCGGTAGTGGGTGCGGAGGACGCGGATGTTTCCTGGTGACTGCGTCCAGCCCCACCATGCGCGCGAGACTACGGCCGAGGCGCATCCGGAAGCGGCCGTGTGGGCCTCTTCTGCTTGGGGCCATGAGCGGTCTCGCAGAGGGAACCCAACGGCGCGGTGCAATCGAGGAGTGCAACCGTTGATGTACGCTCGCCATGCCAATCGGCGAGTTCCCGCTGCCCGTTCGATTGCGGGTATGCGCCTGACCGCGCCGGGGGCGCAGTCAGGCAATGGTACTAGTTGCCCTTTAGCTGACGGAGTGCGCCGGACCAGTCCTCCACGTGGAAGGTCCTTGACACCTTCCCGTCCTTCATAATGTGGATGTCGATCGACATGATGTCGAAGCTCTTGCCTTTGCCATCGACGCCGAACAGCGGGCCGTTCGGTGTTCCCGTTGCGCGGCCACGCACGATCACACGGTCGCCGGCCTGGATCATCTCTTCGATTTTCCAGGTCAGGTTCGGGATCAGTTTCGCAAATCCGCCGAGCTGGCCGACGAAGGCGTCGGTGGTTTTGAACTTGCCCGAGTAGTCGCCAATGCTCTGCCAGTCTCCCGCAAGGTTCCGACGCAGCGCCTCCGCATGCGACTTCGAGCCCGGATTGCTGAGGAAATCATAGAACGTCCGGACGGCCGCCTTGTCGTCGGCCATTGCACCGGATGCCAGCGTCGTCATCACGAGCATCGCTGCTGTGATCAGCTTACCAAATCGTGTCATGTCTAGTTCCTCGTTTGTCTGCGACTGCACGGTCGTTGGCAGCGCATGGGGAGACACTGAACGAGACGGCGGAGTATGATAATCTAGCGCTACACGCTTTCAGTGTTCGATTGGATCGATCAATGATCAATGCCCTTCGCTCGCTCGCCGTCTTTGCCAAGGCCATAGAACACGGTTCCTTCAGAGCGGCCGCGCGCGAGCTGCGACTCTCGCCCTCCGTCGTCAGTCATCACATCTCCCAGCTTGAGCAGCAGCTGGGCGTTTCGCTGATCTACCGGTCGACCCGGAAGATTTCGCTGACGCGTGATGGCGAGCGGTTGATCGAGGCGGCCGAGGCAATGGTTGCTGCCGCGGAGACGGGTATCAACGCAGTGCTGCAGTCCGCATCGACGTTGAGCGGCGAATTGCACGTCTCGGCGCCAGCGGTGCTCGCAAGATCGCCGCTTGCCACCAAGATCGCGGCCTTCGTCAAGGCGCATCCAAACGTACATGTTACCATCGACTTCTCGGATGAGCGGCGCGACGTGATGGCCGACGGCATCGATGTCGCCATCCGTATGGGGTGGTTGCGGGACAGCGCGTTGAAGGCCCGCAAACTGTTTGACGTGGAGCGCGTGCTGTCTGCGTCGCCCGACTATCTCAGGGGCCGACCGACGCCGAAGAGCCCTGCCGACATCGCCGATTGGGACTGGCTCGAATTGACACCCGTTCCACTGAAGCCGGTTTTCCGGCACCATACGAAGAAAGCCGTTTCACTGCGCCCATCGCCACGTGTGGGCGTCAATAGCGCGACCGCGGTTCTCGAACTCACCGTACAGGGGGTTGGATTGTCGATCCTGCCGCAGTTCCTTGCAGAGCAGGCCGCGCGCGAGGGCGCCATCGAACTCTTGCTGCCGGAATGGACGCTGCCGTCGGTTGGGGTGTACGCGGTACGCCCGAACAACGCCGCGCGGACGGGGCTCGCTGCGGAATTCGTGACCGCGATCTCCAGTTGAGGCGAAGAACGGCCTTCCTCATTTGGGCAAAAACAACGCCGCTGCCGTCTTGCAGGCGGCGTCGCGATGATGGTCGTTGATGGGCGAGATGACGCGCCTGCGCTGGTCTGCACATACTGCAAATGATGCGCTTGATTGCCGATCTTTGCTGCAATCGCTTACAGCCGCTTCGGTGCAGGTTTCTCGGACGTCGGCATGATGGCGGTGCCGCGTGCGCTGGCCGACGTCGGAGAAGCGCCCAGGCACGAAGTCGCGGGAGTTTGGCTGCGGCAGTGCCGCAATCTCTATGGGGATTTGCCGCAGACGCAGGAGCTCGCGGTGATCGCCGCATAACATCGATACGCGTTCCCTGGCGTCGGTGACGGTGTCCGTTTTGGTTCTGACGGCACGGGTGGCGACGCTGAGAGCCTCGTTGGCATGGCACGGCCCGGGAGTTGGCGAGCGGCATCGCTACCGGCGGCGGCTCGGCAGGGATGATCGGCGCAGTCGTCGGTGCAGTCGATGTCTGCGCTCATGACGTGTCGATCCGGATCGCGGCCAGCATCGGCCGGTGGCGCGGCTCGCATCCCCGCGCAAACACCTCGATGATGAGCATGCGGCCACCGCAACACGGGCAGGGGCGCGGGTGAACCCGCTGTGCGTCACCGTCCGCGTCTTCGGGCGCGGGCTCGGCCATCGACGGCGGCATCGCGAGCAACTCGCGGGCCCTGGCGATGTTGTCGGCGCGCTGGCCGTTGGCGAGGAGCCCGTAGTGGCGGATGCGGTGGAAGCCTTTCGGAAGCACGTGGATCAGGAAGCGGCGGATGAACTCGCCCGTCGCGACCGTCATGGTCTTGAAGCGCGCTGCGCCGTCGGCGCGATAGTCCTTGTAGTTGAACGTGACGGTGCCGGCGTCGGCAGTGATGAGGCGCCGGTTGGAGATCGCAACGCGGTGCGTGTAGAGCGACAGGTAGGCCAGCACGGCCTCGGGCCCGGCGAACGGCCGCTTGGCGTAGACCACCCATTCGCACTTCTTCAGAGGCGCAAGGAAGGCCGCGAACGCATCCTCGTCGACAAGCCCGGCGTGCTGACCGAAGAACACGAGCTTGCCGCTCGCGTGCGCCGTCGCCAGCATCTCGACGACGAGACGGCGGAACAGCCGCGAGAGTACCCGCACGGGCAGGAAGAACTCCGGCCGGCAGGCGATCCACTTATCGCCGTCGTCCGACAGACCGCCACCCGGTACGATCATGTGCACGTGCGGATGGTGCGTCATCGCGGAGCCCCACGTGTGCAGCACCGAGGTGATGCCGACCTTTGCCCCGAGCCGCTTCTTGTCGGCGGCGATCGTGATCGTTGCTTGCGCCGACGCCTTGAACAGTATGTCGTAGACGACGGCCTTGTTGGTGTAGGCGATGTCGGCGATCGGCGCCGGCAACGTGTAGACGACGTGGAAGTACGGCACCGGCAGCAGCTCGGCCCGTCGCTCCTCCAACCACTCGCGCGCCGCAGCCCCCTGGCACTTCGGGCAGTGGCGGTTGCGGCAACTGTTGTAGGCGATGACGGTATGACCGCACGCGCTGTTCTCGCAGCGCGCGACATGGCCGCCGAGCGCCGCCGTCCGGCAGCGCTCGATCGCCGTCATCACCTTCATCTGCTGGAGGCTGACGTGACCGCGGTTGGCATCACGCCACGCAGCACCGTGATCGCGGAAGACATCCGCGATCTCCAAACTCGGCCGTGACACCGGCGATTACGCTGATCGGCTGCGCTTGGCTCTCTTGCGTGGCACGGACAGCTGATCGAGTGGGCTCTCGACCGACGTGATCAAGCCGGTCGCAACGCGCGTATATCGCGCCGTCGTCTCCAGCTTCTCGTGGCCCAGCAACGCCTGGATCGTACGGATATCGACTCCGCGATCGTAGAGATGCGTCGCGAACGAATGCCGCAGTGCGTGCAATGTGAGCTTCTTCTTGAGGCCTGCCGCCTCGACACTCTCGTGGAACAGTCGCGTCACTTGCCGCGGCGTCAGATGCAGCCCCTTGCGCCGGCCGGGGAACAGCCAGCGCTCGCCGGGCTCGACGCCGAGATCGTACTTGTTCGAGCGCACCTTCCACCACTCTTTGAGCAGCTCATACGTCTCCGCCGAGAGCATCACTTGGCGATCCTTGCGGCCCTTCGACTGCTCGACGCGAATGATGCCAAGGTCTTTGTCGATGTGCTTGACCTTCAACTTGACGACTTCGCTCACGCGCAGGCCGGCGCCATAGCCAATGCTGAGCAGCACGCGTGGCTGCGGCGCGGCCATCATCAACAGCCGCTTGGCCTCGTCGGCGCTCAGGATCTGCGGAATCCTGGTCGGCTCCTTGATGTGAAAGATCTCGGCCGCGAGATCGTGCCGGCGCATCGTCACCTTCAGCAGAAAGCGCACGCCGGTCATCGTGCGATTGCGGTTCTGGATGGTGAGGCCGCTCTCGATCAGGTGGAGCTGGAACAGCTTGACGTCGTCGGCGGTGGCCAGCTCGGGCGAGCGCTTCAGATAGGCCGCGAACCGTTTGCAGGCGCGGATGTGCCCCTTCTGCGTCTGCGGACCGAGGCCGCGCGCAACCATGTCGTCGATCATGCGCTGGCGCAGTGGGGAAATGCCGGTAGAGTTCGTCATGGGGAGACTTGTCCTTGAGTGAGGTTGCCAAGACCTCGATCCTCAGGATGGGGCTCCCCGCCCCGTTACACATGTCGTCTCAACTGGTTACCGGCCCATCGGCCAAGCGCCCGCCTCAGCGGGCTGTCGCGCAGCGACTTAGTGCTCGGGTCACGTGCGCGCATCACCGGCAGCACCGCTTCGGCAGGACCGCCCTCAGCTTCGGACATGATCGATTGCCGGGGAAAACCCGCTCGGTGCGGAGCATCGCGCGGAGTACCGCATGCGGCAGCGGGTGGCCCTTCCACCCGCCTCGCCTCGGCCCTACTTGCAGGGCGTGTTGCAGGCGACCTCGCTGCGTTTCTCGAGGCTGCCGCGGAAGAGGGAGACTTGCTCGCGGAAGCACTTGGCGCCTTCCTGCACGACGCGAACGATGGTGCCTTTAGCCGGCATCGCCTCGCAGATGACCTTCATGCCGGCGGGAGCAGCGCCCGGGGCCGCCTGGGCGAGCCGCAGTGGCGTGGTCTCGGCGTGCGCGGTGGCGACGACCGCGTCCCAAAGCGACGCCGTTCCCGCCTTCTGCAGCTTGTTGAAGCCGATCCACTCGTAGGCGGCCTTGCCGCCCGTCGTCGTCACCTTGATCGCGACGTCGCCCGTCTTGCCGCAGGCGCCGGCATCGACGCGCGTGCCCTGCGCCGTGGTCAGCGCCCGATAGTCGATCCTGCACTCGAAGTTGCGCACCCAGATGTCGTACTGCTCGAGCCGGTGCGAGACCTCTTTGTAGGGAATGCCGTGGGCATAGGACTGGTAAAGTGTCATCGCGGTCGGAATGGCACCGCCGACCGCGGCCGCGATGGCGATGGCGCGGGCCACCAGCAGCGTTTTCGAGAGCGGCCCACGCCTCGAGTCTTCCTGCATCGTGGCATAGACGGTCTTCGCGCTCCAATCGGACATGGGTCCCCTCCCTGCTCGATCCTGGTGGTGCTCAAACATGACAATACGTGCCGACCACGGCAATCGTGCGGCAACCGCCTTCCCTGTTGACGCGGCCTCGGGTTGCATTGCCGCCTACGGCGCGTTCGGCTACCACGTCGGGCCATGAGCAAGCCGAGCCAGAAGCCGCCCGCATCGCGCCCCCAGCCCCGCGCCCACACCATCCATGTGCGCGGCGCGCGCGAGCACAACCTGAAGAACGTCGATCTCGAGATCCCGCGCGACGCGCTGATCGTGTTCACGGGGCTTTCGGGATCGGGCAAGTCGTCACTCGCCTTCGATACGATCTATGCCGAGGGCCAGCGCCGCTACGTGGAGAGCCTGTCGGCCTACGCGCGCCAGTTCCTCGAGATGATGCAGAAACCGGACGTCGACCACATCGACGGGCTGTCGCCGGCCATCTCCATCGAGCAGAAGACGACGTCGAAGAACCCGCGCTCGACGGTGGGGACGGTAACGGAGATCTACGACTACCTGCGGCTGCTGTTCGCGCGCGTCGGCGTGCCCTACTCGCCGGCCACCGGGCTGCCGATCGAAAGCCAGACCGTTTCGCAGATGGTGGACAAGGTGCTGGCGCTGCCCGAGGGCACGCGACTGATGCTGATGGCGCCGGTGGTCCGCGACCGGAAGGGCGAGTTCCGCAAGGAGCTGGCCGAGTGGCAGAAGAAGGGCTTCCAGCGCGTCAAGATCAACGGCACCGTCTACGAGATCTCCGAGGCGCCGAAGCTCGACAAGAAATTCAAGCACGACATCGAGGTGGTCGTGGACCGCGTCGTGGTGCGCCCGGACGTCGCCTCACGCCTCGCCGACAGCTTCGAGACGGCGCTGGCGCTGGCCGACGGGATCGCGATTGCGGAGATGGTGGACAAGCCGCTGTCTTCCGCGGCGCCCGGCGACTCCCCTGCGGGGAGCCGGCCGCCGGGCGCGGAGAAGGAAGTCCTGCGCAACAAGAACGACACGCACGAGCGGATCGTGTTCTCGGCGCGGTTCGCGTGTCCGGTGTCGGGGTTCACGATCGAGGAGATCGAGCCGCGCATCTTCTCGTTCAACGCGCCGGCCGGCGCCTGTCCGAAGTGCGACGGCCTCGGCACGGAGCTGCGCTTCGAGGCGGACCTCGTCGTGCCCGACCGGTCGCTGTCGCTGGAGGACGGCGCCATCTGGCCGTGGGCGCGGACCGGCAATACCTCGCCCTACTACGAGCAGACGCTGCAGGCCATCGCGCGGCACTACAGGGTGTCGATGTCCGAGCCCTTCGAGAAGCTGCCGAAACAGGTGCAGGACGCGATCCTCTTCGGCTCGGACGGCGAGGAGATCGAGTTCGCCTACGAGGACGGCCTGCGCACGTACCGCACGTCGAAGGCGTTCGAGGGCGTGATCGGCAACATCGAGCGGCGCTGGCGCGAGACGGACAGCGAGTGGGTGCGCGAGGAGTTGTCGCGCTACCAGGGCGCGCATGCCTGCGAGGCCTGCTCCGGCTTCGCCTGAAACCGCAGTCGCTGGCGGTGAAGATCGGCGGGCGGCATATCGGCGAGGTCTCGGACCTGTCGATCCGCGCGGCGAACGACTGGTTCCGCGACGTGCCCGCCACGTTCACGCCGCAGCAGGGCGAGATCGCCGGCCGCATCCTGAAGGAGATCCGCGAGCGGCTGCAGTTCCTCGTCGACGTCGGCCTCGACTATCTCACGCTGTCGCGCGCTTCGGGCACGCTTGTCGGGCGGCGAGAGCCAGCGCATCCGGCTCGCCGTCGCAGATCGGCTCGGGCCTGACCGGCGTGCTCTACGTGCTCGACGAGCCGTCGATCGGGCTGCATCAGCGCGACAACGCGCGCCTGCTCGTGACGCTGCGCCACCTGCGCGATCTCGGCAACACCGTGCTGGTCGTCGAGCACGACGAGGACGCCATCCTCACCGCCGACTACGTGGTCGACATCGGCCCCGGCGCGGGCGTGCACGGCGGCCAGATCATCGCACAGGGCACGCCCGCCGAGGTGATGGCCAACCCGGCCTCGCTGACGGGCGAGTACCTGACGGGAAAACGCCAGGTGCCGCTGCCGAAGGTGCGCCGCAAGCCCGTCAAAGGGCGCGAGCTGACGGTGATCGGCGCGCGCGAGAACAACCTGCAGAACGTCAGCGCGGCCATTCCGCTGGGCGTGCTGACGTGCGTGACCGGCGTCTCCGGCGGCGGCAAGTCCACATTCCTGATCGACACCGTCTACAAGGCCGTGGCGCGAAAGCTGTCTGGCGCCCGCGAGGCGCCCGGCCGGCACGAGCGCGATCGAGGGCCTCGAGCATCTCGACAAGGTGATCGACATCGACCAGAGCCCGATCGGCCGCACCCCGCGCTCGAACCCGGCGACCTACACGGGCGCCTTCACGCCGATCCGCGACTGGTTCGCGGGCCTGCCCCTCGCCAAGACGCGCGGCTACGGGCCGGGCCGCTTCTCGTTCAACGTCAAGGGCGGGCGCTGCGAGGCCTGCCAGGGCGACGGCGTCATCAAGATCGAGATGCACTTCCTGCCGGACGTCTACGTCACCTGCGATCAGTGCAAGGGCAAGCGCTACAATCGCGAGACGCTGGAGGTGATGTTCCGCGAGAAGTCCATCGCCGACGTGCTGGACATGACGGTGGAGGAAGGCGTCACGTTCTTCGCCGCCGTGCCGTCGATCCGCGACAAGCTGGAGACGCTGCACCGCGTCGGCCTCGGCTACATCAAGATCGGCCAGCAGGCGACGACGCTGTCGGGCGGCGAGGCGCAGCGCATCAAGCTGGCGAAGGAGCTGTCGCGCCGCGCGACGGGCCGCACGCTCTACATTCTGGACGAGCCGACGACGGGGCTGCATTTCCACGACGTCGCGAAGCTGCTGGAGGTGCTGCACGAGCTGGCCGACGCCGGGAATACCGTGGTGGTGATCGAGCACAACCTCGAGGTCATCAAGACCGCCGACTGGATCATCGACATGGGCCCCGAAGGCGGCGACGGCGGCGGCAAGGTGGTGGCCGAGGGCACGCCCGAGCAGGTCGCCGAATGCGAGGCGAGCTACACGGGCCAGTTTTTGAAGGAGCTGCTGGCGAGACGGGCCGTGGGAGCGGCGGGCGCGAAGGCTGCGGGTGCCGATGCGCCGCGCGGTGCCGCGCGGCGCGGGGGAAGGAAGCGGGAGGCGGCGGAGTGAGGGGGGCTGGTACAGAGCTGGTGCGCGTCGGCAAGTATGCCGCCGAGGTGGACGTGACGTTCCTTGATGAGGATCAGCCGTTGGGGCCGTTCCTGACACCCGATGACTTTAGAAAGGTCGAAGCTGTCCAGAAGGCGCTGGAGCGAGGGGACCTCAAGGCGGCGGCGGGGCTGGCGCGGCTGTATGAGTTGGTGCCGGTGGTGAGATGACCTTTACAAGCAACAAAACGCCCGAGCCAAGAAAAGCCACGTGTCCGAATTGCGGAGGAACAAGAAACTGCTACATTCGAAGCTTTTACAAGAGATCTCATGAATTCAGAAATTATAGTGGGGCCGAATATTGGTTCATCCTTGAGTGCATGGGATGCGAAGAGGTATTTTTCGAGAGAAGCGAACTAATTCCAGATGAGCTATTAAAAAACTGGGAAGAAGAGTGGGGAAAAAGGCCTGACGGCAGTTTTACGGCAGAATATTGGCCCACTGCCATTTCGAGGCCGTCTCCGAAATGGTTACCCGAAGTCAAGCAACAAGATCCAATATTGCAGAGTTTGCTTGTTGAACTGTATCGCGCTCTTGATGAGGGTTTACAGACGTTAGCTGCAATTGGCGCGCGGACCGTGGTAGATCGGTGCTCCGAGCTCTTGGGGATCGAACCCAGTAATGGGTTTGACAAGAAGCTCGATGGTCTTGAAACGGGCGGCCACATCAGCATGGATGAGCGATCCGCCCTAGCCGTTCTCACTGACGCGGGAAGTGCCGCCGCTCATAGGGGATGGAGGCCTGATCCGAAAGAACTCGAAGTTCTGATGACAATTCTTGAACAATTCTTGCATCGAACGTTTGTACTCAAGCCGGCTGCGACGAGCATATCCATCCCACCTCGCCCGCGCTCTCGGAATAAGGTCTAGAAGCAGTCAGTCGGGTGATCGGGCAAACTCAAGAGAGAAAGATCCCGGATATCGCGCGTGGCGCGATTCCGGGAACTCGATTTTTAGGGGAGCGCGGTCGGTGCCGGGCCGATGTCACTTCCCCACGTCCGCCGCCACACGCTCTTTCGGCTCGATCCTCACCGTCACCCGCAAATCGCCAGCGAAGTTGCGCCCGAGTAGGGGTCCGTTGGCCGAAGCTTCCGCCTGGGCGAAGCTCGTCAACGTAGCTCGCGCCCAATCCGCGCCGAGCGTAGCGGCAAAGCGGCAGACATCGGGGAGGAACATCAACAGGAGAAGCGCGAGCGTGGGGCGTGCAAACAGTGGGATCGTGCGCCAGCGCGTGCGTATTCCCTTGATGTCCGGCTTCGTCGCGTCGTGATCTCGGACTTTGCGGTGAAAACGCATCCAGAAGAGCACAATCAGAACTGCGAGTGACGACAGGACAAGCCAGTCGTACCGGGCCACGCCCAAAATCTCGTCCGATACGCCGGGCATTATGAAGCGCACGACGAACGGCTGCAGCAGCTCCGAGATCAATTTCAGGGCAAACACCCAAGCGGTGCATTCCGCGATCAAAACCAGAGGGGCGCGCGGAATTCCGTGAAAACGATAGCGACGGTCATACTTGTCGAGGAGATGGTTCGTCGCGTCGGCGAGATGCCGCTGCATCAGCCAGTGGATCAGCTTGGACGTAAGAAAGCCCAGTACGACGGTTCCGGCGACGAGGACGAGCAGAGGCCGGAGGACTCCCGGATTGGCAAGCTGCTCGAAGAGCCACCTCCACGGCGCCTGCAATTGCTCCCACAACATCCCACACCCCACCACGCAACATCGGCAACCTTGGCGCGCAACAGCCCACGGACTAAATCGTAAACCGGCGTTAACCATGAGTCCAGCACAAGGCCTTCCCACCCTGCGTTCCCGGGCGAGGCGTGCGCCGAGGGCGCGCGGCGAGACCCGGGATCGCTTCGGTAGCGGTCGTGAGCAAAATCGAACCCAAGCGACCCCGGCTCTCCGCGTCCGCTAAAGCGGCGCTTCGGCCGGGGACGCAGAGTGTGATCGGTTGCGCAACATCCAGCACCCCTGCCCAAGGCCTGCGGCCTATGAGGGGCTTCCAGCCCCTCAAACTCCCCGGCCAGGGGCCGGCCCCTGGACCCGTCTTGGGCGCGCGGCCTTCGCAAACGTTTCGCCCTGCGTTCCCGGGCGGAGCGGGCGCCGAGAGGCGCGCGTGGAGACCCGGGATCGCTTCGGTGAGGGCAGGCGCAATCTCCAGCCCAAGCGCCCCCGGCTCTCCGCGATCGCTGGCATTTACGTGGCGCTTCGGATGCCCACTCGCATCCGCGCGGCGCTCCGGCCGGGGACGCAGAGTGTTGTCGGGTCGGTAGCAGCCAGCACCACGGCTCGAAGCCTTCGGAGATGGGGCATGGCCTCTCAGCTTGTCATCCTCGGGCTTGTCCCGAGGACCCATTTATCCGCTGGTTCGGCGGGGCCGGGACACTCATTGAGTGGAAGCGGTGTGCATCGCGTGCGAAGCCCGGACTCGTGGCCCGATGGGTCCTCGGGACAAGCCCGAGGATGACACCTTCCAGGGTTCGGGCGCTTATCTCACGCCTTCGGCCGCCACTCGTTCCTTCGGCACGAGTTTGCCCTGCACCCGCAGTCCGGCCGCAAAATTGCGGCCGAGCGAGGGCTCGTTCACGGAGGCTTCGGCTTGGGCGAAGCTCGGCAACGTGGCTCGCGCCCAATCCGCGCCGAGCGTAGCGGCAAAGCGGCAGACATCAGGGAGAAACATCAACAGGAGGAGCGCCAGCGTGGGGCGCGCAAACAGTGGGATCGTGCGCCAGCGTTTGCGTATTCCCTTGATGTCCGGCTTCGTCGCGTCGTGATCTCGGACTTTGCGATGAAAACGCATCCAGAAGAGCACGATCAGAAATGCGAGTGACAACAGGACAAGCCAGTCGTACCGGGCCACGCCCAAAATCTCGTCCGATACGCCGGGCATTATGAAGCGCACGACGAACGGCTGCAGCAGCTCCGAGATCAATTTCAGGGCAAACACCCAAGCGGTGCATTCCGCGATCAAAACCAGAGGGGCGCGCGGAATTCCGTGAAAACGATAGCGACGGTCATACTTGTCGAGGAGATGGTTCGTCGCGTCGGCGAGATGCCGCTGCATCAGCCAGTGGATCAGCTTGGACGTAAGAAAGCCCAGTACGACGGTTCCGGCGACGAGGACGAGCAGAGGCCGGAGGACTCCCGGATTGGCAAGCTGCTCGAAGAGCCACCTCCACGGCGCCTGCAATTGCTCCCACAACATCCCACACCCCACCACGCAACATCGGCAACCTTGGCGCGCAACAGCCCACGGACTAAATCGTAAACCGGCGTTAACCATGAGTCCAGCACAAGGGCCGCTTTCCCGCGCTCTGTCATCCCGGTGCTTGTCACCGGGACCCATTTATCAATTTGCTCGGTGCGCTGTAACGGGGCGCCGCACAGGTACGAACAACCGAGGACCGGCTGCAATTTCGCGGGACACTGCAATGGGCTGAACTCGTGGCGCGATGGGTCCCGGTGACAAGCACCGGGATGACACCGGTGGGTGGGGTGACGCCTGCAGCCAGCACCGCGACCCGAGCCCTGTCGCGGACCGAAGTTATCCCCGGTCGCTGGGCCTCGCCTATTCTCCGCTCGTCCGTCTCGCGAGGGCACTCGGGCTCGAGCTGGGAGACTGCGGGAGGCGGGCGCGCGTCGGATAGACGTAGGAGGTACTCAGCCACCTCCGGAGGACGCCGCTGCTGCCAAGGCCGTCGTGAGACGCCCCGGAGTGGCAAGGGTCGCCGTTCGAAAACGGATGCGCGGCGCCCGCGGCAGATCCAGCGTGCACCGGCCTCGGCCGGGGCGCGTGTCGTCCGCAGGGGGACCACCCCCGTTACGCGCAACGGGGCGGTGTTGGCCGCATCCCAATCCAATTGCAAAAGAGCGAGGCCAGCCGCTCCGCGCCCTCACGCTCCGCGTCCGGCAGGACGGCGGAGGCAAATGCGCTGGTGCGACGGCTTAGGACAGGGAGCGGGTCGAGTTTGGGGGTGCTCGGGCGACCGACGGGGAGGTGCCTCGAAACGGAGCCGAGAGCGCGGGGCGGGAGGCCGGGTGGGCGGCGCCGGAGACCTCGCGGCTGCGCGCGCTCGGTGCCGCATCGGCGGTGTGGATGCCAGCATCGTCGTGGGGTGGAGATGCGGTGGGGTGGAGATGCCGTGGGGTGAGATGGCGTGGGGTGAGATGCCGTCCGGTGAGGTGCCGTGGGTGAAGATGCCGTCCGGCGAGATGCCGTGGGTGGAGAGATACCGTCGGTGGAGAGGCCGTGGGTGGAGAATTGCCGAGGAGAAAGACGCTCGCGACGCTATAAGTCACCCAGCGATACCTCACCCGACACTTGATGAGAAACGAGCCAGAGCTTGACCACGCCTCCCGACAATGCCGCCCCCGAAGCGCTCGATGCGCTGATCCTGGCTTCCGCCGACGCGGACTGGTGCAAGGTCGCCGTGTTCATCGCCAAGGTCGTGGATGCGGCCAAGGCGCAAGGCACGGAGGCGAACGGGCAGGCGGTGGCACAGCGCGTCTACGCGCTGGTCGAGGCAGGCACCCTCGAGGCCAAGGGCAACGTGCGTCGCTGGCGTGCGGGCGAGGTGCGCAAGGTTGCATGAGCGCGCTTGCGGTGTCCGGCGGTCACGCGGCTGAACCGGAGCGGATCGACACGGCGCGGGACGTTTGCGAGGGCAGCCCGAATCGGGCGACCAAAGGCGCCATGGACGTGCGCCTGCAACGACCGGCATCCCAGCCGCAGAGCTGGTACAGCGCGGAGCTTTTCGCCGCGCGCGCCCGCTATCTGCGCGACTGGACGATCGTGAAGCGGGCGCGATTCAACGCCGCCAAGCGCTTCGAGCGCAAGCACGACGCGAGCACGCTGGCGTTCGCGCTGGCGGGCGTGGTCGGCATCGCGCTGCCGTTCTACACGCAGCTGTTCGGTCCGGCGCTCGCACCCCACACCAAGAGCGTGCTCGAGTTCTACGGCTACATCACGGGCGCGCTGTCGCTGGGGCTGGGACTGGTCGAGCAGGCGAAGGGCTACGCGTCGCGGTCACGGCGGTTCGACGAATGCGGGCGACGTGTGAATGCGATCGTCCGCAAGCTGCGCAACAACCCGACGCTCGACGAGTTGACGCTGGACGAGATGGTGCGCGAGTACGAGCGCGCGATCGACATCTGCGACGTGAACCACGACGCCATCGACCACGACATCGCGCTGGCCGAGGAGGATCGCGAGACGGCGCGCGCGCAGAGCGAGACGGCCGTGCGCCAGGCGCAGGCACATCTGCAGGCGCTGCGAAGCAGGGAAACACTCGGGATCTACTGGCTTTACGGGATGGTGCTGGCTGGCCCGACGCTCATCTCGCTCGCGATCTGGTGGCTTCTCGGTACACGGATCACGTAAACCGGCCACACAGCTTAGGCATTTCTTCAATTTCAGCCAAAGAGTCCTCGGATCGAGTGACCTTACGTGCGATACTAGGACCCTCTGGGATCCGAAAGTTCGTCTCCCCAAATTATGACCAGACCCGCGGAGTTGCGGGTTGCACGGTCTGACCGTTCGAAACACGGAAGGGATACTCCGTAATGAAGAAAATCCTCCAGGCGTTGTCTGCATTCGCGCTCGTCTTCTCGGTTGGCGTCGCATTTGTACAAGTGCCGGACGCTTCGGCCCAGCAGCGCCAGTTCCAAGGCCGCGGCGGCGGTGGCGGCCCGGTCGTGCAGCAGCGCCGTGGCGGCGGTCCCCAGGTCCGCGGCCCGCGTCGCGGCGGTGGGAACAGAGGCGGCAAGATCGCCGGCGGCATCGCGGCCGGCATCGCCGGAGCGATCATCCTGAACGAGATCGCCAAGAGCCAGTCCGGCCCGTCGTATCGCGAAGAGCGCCGCTACTATCGCGGCGACAGCGGTGGTGGCCTGAGCTGCCGCCAGCTGAGCTATCGCTGCGAGGACGGCGCTGGCTGGGCGTGCCGCAAGTTCGATCGGCAGTGCTGATCACCGGCGGTGCCGACGTCTGATTGATGCAACCACCGCGGGCTCCGGCTCGCGGTGGTTTCGCGTCCGGCCCCCTCGACACGCCATCGACGCTGTCGCAACATGCGGCGCCAGTCACCCAAGGGAGAGCCTCCGATGACCGACGAGGTCCAGATTCGCCGCCTCGGCGAGGTGCAGGTCGTTCGCCTCAACCGGCCGGAGAAGAAGAACGCACTCACGCGCGCGATGTACGACGTGGTCACCGAGGCGCTCAAAGCCGCCGAGGCGGACGATGCGGTCGCCGTGAGCGTGATCACCGGCTGCGAAGGTGTGTTTTGCGCCGGCAACGACATCACGGATTTCGCCAAGCGGGCCACCGACCTCGGCCGGCCGGGCGGAGCGTCGAGCCTGATCCAGACGCTGCCAACCTTGGAGAAGCCGCTGGTGGCGGCCGTGGACGGGCTCGCCATCGGGGTCGGCGTCACGATGCTGTTCCACTGCGATCTCGTCTACGCGAGCCCGCGCGCCTCGTTCCGAACGCCGTTCCTCGACCTGAGCCTCGTCATGGAAGCGGGCTCGAGCCTGCTCGCGCCTTCGATCATGGGCCACCAGCGGGCGTTCGAGCTCCTGTGCCTCGGCGAGCCATTCGACGCGGAAGCGGGCCTGCGCGCCGGTTTCGTGAACCGCGTCGTGCAGGTCGATGAGCTCGAGGCCGAGGCGATGAAGGCCGCCGGCCGCCTTGCAGCCAAGCCACGCGCCGCACTGATCGCCGCCAAGCGGCTGATGAAGATGGGCGTGAAGGATCGCGCGCTGGAGCAGATGGGCCGCGAGGCCGTGCTCTTTGCCGAGCTGCTGCAGAGTGCCGAGGCGCGCGAGGCCTTCGCGGCGTTCATGGAGAAGCGCAAGCCGGATTTCGCCAAGGCACGCGCCAAAGGCTGACGGTGACGGGGCGAGGAGTGGCGCTACTTCCTCGTCGCCTCCTTGGCGATCTCATCGAGCAGCGCGACCAGCTTCGCGTTGACTTGGCGCATCACTTTCGACGGCGTGGCGACGGGGAGCCGGTAGCCGACCTGGATCTTGCCGGGCTCGGCGGCCACCTCGTAGACGAAAATCGCGATCGGGCAGTTGGCGATCGCGAACGGGGTGGCGCTGACGGCCTCGTGCGTGAGCTTCGACGGGCAGAACTGAACGTATTCGGCGTTCTTGTAGGGCGACTTGGCGCCGAGCGCCGTCACACTACCTGTCGCCTCGGCCGTCCGCTCGAGCATGGCATTGAAGTGCCCGACATAGTCGATCACGAAGCCCTTGTTGACGATCGCGTCCTTCACGTCGTCGCGAACGTCCTCAAACTTGCCGGCCTTGGCGTGGACCCGGTAGCCGAACTCGTCGGCGGCCTCGGCGGGTGCGACCAAAAGAAGGCTCGCCAGCGCGAGCACTGCGAGACGAAGGATCGACATGCCGGGGCTCCGATTCTGATTTCGCTATCTCGGCAACCGCGCCGCACTCTTTTATTCGGTAGCGACCTGTCCGGCCATCGCCCTTGATCGCGATCAAGGGCTGGCCGCGCCCGGTTGCCGCGCCGCCAACCAAGCCCGCCCTCACGCCGCCCGGGCACCATCCCGGAGCAGCTTCCACGTCACCGCGTCGGTGAGGGCTTCGAAGCTCGCGTCGACGATGTTCGACGACACCCCGACCGTGGACCATCTGAGCCCCGTCGCCTTGTCGCGGCTCTCGACCAGAACGCGCGTGACGGCCTCTGTGCCGCCCGTCAGGATGCGCACCTTGTAGTCGACCAGCTCCACGTCGCGGATGTTGTCCTGATAGCGGCCGAGGTCCTTGCGCAGCGCCGTATCGAGGGCATTGACCGGGCCGTTGCCCTCGGCCACCGACCAGAGCGGCTCGCTCTCGCCGACGATGAAGACGCGGACTGATGCCTCCGACACCGTGATCACGCTGCCAAGCGCGTTGTGCCGCTTCTCGACGATGACGCGGAAGCTATCGACCGTGAAATACTCCGGCACCTCGCCAAGCAACCTGCGCGCCAGCAGCTCGAACGAGGCGTCGGCGCCTTCGTAGGCATAGCCCAGCGCCTCGCGCGATTTCACCTCGTCGAGCAACCGGCCGATGCGCTCGTCACTCTTCGGCACCTTGATCCCGAGCCGCTCCAGCTCCGACACGACGTTCGATTTTCCGGCCTGGTTCGACACCAGGACGCGCCGCTGGTTGCCGACCAGCTCCGGCCGCACGTGCTCGTAGGTCTCGGGCTCCTTGAGGATCGCCGAGGCGTGAATGCCGGCCTTGGTCGCGAACGCGCTCTCACCGACGTAGGGCGCCTGTCGCGCCGGCGCGCGATTGAGGATCTCGTCGAGGAGCCGGCTCGCCGCCGTGACCTTGCGGAGCTTCTCTGCGGTCACCCCGATCTCGAAGCGATCGGCAAACTCGGGCTTGAGCAGCAGCGTCGGAATGAGCGATGTGAGATTGGCGTTGCCGCAGCGCTCGCCCAGGCCGTTCAGCGTGCCCTGGATCTGGCGGCAGCCGGCGCGCACGGCCGCGAGTGTGTTGGCGACGGCCTGCTCCGTGTCGTTGTGCGTGTGGATGCCGAGATGCGTGCCCGGCACGACGCGGACCACCTCGGCGACGATGGCCTCGATCTCGTGGGGCAGCGTGCCGCCGTTCGTGTCGCACAGCACGACCCAGCGCGCGCCGGAATCGTAGGCCGTCCACGCTACCGCGAGCGCGTGCTCGGGGTTCGCCTTATAGCCGTCGAAGAAGTGCTCGCAGTCGATCATCGATTCCTTGTCGGCACCCCGCACGGCCTCGACGCTCTCCTTCACGCCCGTGACGTTCTCCTCGTTGGTGATGCCGAGCGCGACACGCACGTGATAATCCCAGGCCTTGGCGACGAGGCAGACCGCTGGTGCGCTGGATTGCACGACGGCCTGGAAGCCCGGATCGTTGGACGTCGAGCGTCCGGCACGTTTCGTCATGCCGAAGGCCGTGAGCCGCGCCTTCACGAGCTGTGGTGGCGTGCCGAAGAACTCGGTATCCGTGTCGTTGGCGCCCGGATATCCGCCCTCGATGTAGTCGATGCCGAGATCGTCCAGCACCTCCGCGATGCGCCGCTTGTCGGCCGCCGAGAAATCGACGCCTTGCGTCTGCGCGCCGTCACGCAGCGTCGTGTCGAACAGGTACAGGCGCTCGCGCGTGGTCATGGTCTCACCAATATCCATAGAGCTTGAAGAACAGCGCGGAGGCTGCGGCGAGGATCGCGAGCTTGAGGATGATGTAGTAAAGCCAGTGCTTCGGGAACGGTGTCTCGGGTGGCTTCATGAGGGCGGCTCCCATCGGTCGGTGTCGTGATCAGGGTGCTGACGCGAGACGATCGACGCGTACTGTTGGGCTTTGCCGGCGACCTCCCCGGCCGTCGGCTGCGGAAGGCAATGCAGCTCGTCGAACCACGGCAACCGGCTCGCACGATCGAGTTGGATGACAGGCGCGATGTCGCGCGGCCGATCGAACGCCGCAATGGCGATATCGATGGAGTTCGCGGTCTCGAACGTGAGGGGCGTCCCGCAGGCTGCGCAAAACCCGCGCCTCACCTGCGCAGAGCTATGGAAATGGTTCGGCGCTCCCCGCGTCCATGAGACGTCGTTCGCCGTGACGAGCAGACCGCCGACGCCGCCGAACGCCTTTTGGCACATCCGGCAATGACAAAGCGACGCGCGTCCAAGGGACGACGCACGAAAGCGAACGGCGCCGCACTGGCAACCGCCGGTCCACATCGCGGTCATGGCCCGCCACCGGCGCTTTCGACGACCCGTTTGCCGTCGAGCGCCTTCGTCATCGTGGTCGAGGCGAGCCACACGTCGTCGGCGGGAATGTTGTTGCGCCTGACGGGCTGGTAGCCGCGGCTCTGGAAGAAGTCGTGGGCCGTGTCGCTGACATCGGCGGTCAGCGTCTTCGCTCCGCGCGCCGTGGCCAGCCGCTCCAGCGCATCGAGCAGCGTCGTCGCCACGCCCTCGCCGACAGCGAACGGATGCACATAGAGCATCTCGATCTCGGTGTTGTCCTTGAGGCTCGCGAACCCGAGCAGCTCACCGTCGCGCTCGACCACCAGCGTCAGGGCTGCCATCAGGCGCTTGGCGAACTCCGCCGCATCGGCGGCCCGGGCGATCCATGCGAGCCGCTGATCCTCGTCGTAGTCGTCCTGCGTCAGCTCCTCGATCGACTGCGCGTAGAGATCCTGCAGCCGGATCGTGTCGGCCGGCAGGAACGGTCGTAGCGGATGCGGAGGTTTCATCGGCCAAGCTCCGTCGCGCGCTTGCCCTCTCTGTCATCCCGGGGCTTGTCCCCGGGACCCACCGGGCCGCTTGCCGTGATGGTCACCGTTGGGCGAGGCCGTCCCGCATGGGCACGCTCGAAGCCCCGGAGCAAGCGTAGCCATGGGTCCCGGTGACCCTCGGCCTTCGCCGAGGGCAGGCGAGCACCGGGATGACACTGTGTGCGCGGCAAGCTCATCGCTTCACCTCCCACGTCGTCTCGATCTCGCCAGTGTCCTTGTTCTTCGCGTCCTTGAGCTGGATGCCCATGGCGGCGAGCTCGTCGCGGATGCGGTCGCTCTCCTTGAAGTCCTTGCGCTTGCGGGCTTCGAGGCGGGCGGCGATGAGGGCTGTGACCTTCGCCTCGTCGAAAATTGCAGTATCGTCGACGGGCACGAGATCAACCGAACAATGTTCGTCTAAGGTTAGGCGGACACCGTCACTTCGCATTTCTGGGAAAAGGTTATTTGCCTTCTGCGTCAACCGCCGTAGGGACAGCAGTCGCAGCTCAAATCGGCGTCGAACCCATACTCGTTGAGCATGAGCACACGTGCCTCTCGTACCGCAGACCAATACTTCGCAATAAGGTCCGGACGAACCCCAGGAGCATCGCTTCTTGTGGGGATTTCTCTAGCATCCACCTCAGGCGCAAGGTCTCGTCCTCGATAACCAAGTGTTTCACCAACATCGTAGGCAAAGTGATGGGTTGGGCGATATAGACCAAGCCAGACTAGGCTATCGCCTAACGAGCGCCCAGCTTTCTCCTCACCTTTCCAGGCGGCGTTTGCGAGTGCGCGTAGTCGCGTTACGACGTTCGGGGTGTTTAGGTCATCCGATAGAGCCGCGACTACTTGAATATCTGGGATTAGCTCGACCCTACTAGTGTACAGTTCGAGGAACCGATCACGCGCCGATACTTTCACTGCTTGAACCCAGGTCCACAGTTCGCGCCGCGCTTCTTTCAAACGATCAATCGACCAATTGATCGGTTCACGATAGTGCGTCATCAGCATTGCTAGGCGGAGTACTTCCCCTGCCCACCGGGTATCGCCAAAGTCTCGCGTGTCGAGCAACTCATTGATCGTCACGAAATTCCCGAGGCTCTTGGACATTTTCTCGCCCTCGACCTGCAGGAACCCGTTGTGCAGCCAATAGTTCGCCATCACGGGCGTGCCGTGCGCGCAGCGCGATTGCGCGATCTCATTCTCATGGTGGGGAAAGACGAGATCGATGCCGCCAGCGTGGATGTCGAACACGTGCGGTTGCGCGAGGCCGGTCTTGGATAAAAGCCCCTTCAGCTTCGGCTCGGACCAGAGCCACTTGTCCGCCATCGCCGAGCACTCGATGTGCCAGCCGGGACGCCCCGGAGTCGCGATCCCGCACGGGCTCGGCCAACCCGGCTGCGCCGAAGTCGACGGCTTCCAGAGCACGAAATCCGTAGAGCCCTTCTTGTAGGGCGCCACGTCGACGCGGGCACCCGCCTCCATCTCCTCGAGGCTGCGGTTGGCGAGCCGCCCGTAGTCTGCCATCGACGAGGCGTCGAACAGCACGTGCTCATCGGCGACGTAGGCGTGACCCTTGGCGACGAGCGACTCGCAGAGCGCCTTCATCTCCTCGATGTGATCCGTGGCGCGCGGCTCCACGGTCGGCGGCAGTACACCCAGCGCCGCGATGTCCTTGTGGAACTGCGCGGCCGTTTCTTCCGTCAGGCGACGGATTGCGGCGGTCGGCTCCATGTCGGGGAAACGCTCGACGGCCCGATTGTTGATTTTGTCGTCAACGTCCGTGATGTTGCGGGCATAGGTGACGTGCTCCGGCCCGTAAATGTGCCGCAGTAGCCGGAAAAGCACGTCGAAGACGATGATCGGACGCGCGTTGCCGATGTGCGCGAGGTCGTAAACCGTCGGCCCGCACGCATACATGCGCACGTTGGTCGGATCGATGGGCTCGAACCGTTCCTTCCGGCGCGTGAGCGTATTGTAGAGCTGCAACGACATGACAGTCCCTCGGCCTGCTGGCGAGGGGCGGTTCTCTGTCGTGTAAACGGGCAAAGAAGCGGGCCGCGCGCCAGCGTTGAGCTAGCTCGTGATAATAATAATGCCGCAACAGATGTTGACGGCCGGTTTCCGCGTGTTCCGCTTCATGATCGCCTTATGAGCCGCGTCGCGATCACGGTCAAGCGCGCTCAACCGAAGCGCGCGACCACCTTGCCGAGACGCCCGAAGTCGCCCACCGCCTCCGCACCCTGCTCCACCGCATAGATGCCGGTCATCGATCCGGTGGTGAGCACCTGCCCCTTCAGCAGCGTGTGCCCGAGCCGGCCGACGTTGTTGGCGAGCCAAACCAGCGACTTGAACGGATGTCCGAGCACCAGCGCCCCTGTGCCCTCGACCACAGCCTTGCCGTCGATGACGAGCTTCGTCGCGTGTGCCGGATAGTCGATACCGCGCCAATCGCGCACGGCCTCGCCGAGCACGATGCCGCCGTTGAGCCCGCAATCGGCCAGCGCCTGCCCCGGCACGCCACCAGGGATCGGATCGAGGCGCGGCGTGATGATCTCCATCGTCGGCACCAGCGCCTCGACTGCGTCGAGCACCTCGGCCTCGGCATACCCGCCTGCGCGCGGCGCCAAGTCTCGCCCAAGGCGGAACGCGAACTCCACCTCGACCGCGACGCTGCGTTTCCCGTTGGCGCCGGGTGACTTGAGGTCGAACGACGCGGCCTTGGCCGTCGCCGGACTCTGCATGATCGTTGCCGCAAAAATTGGCCCGAGGAACGGCTCGGCGAGCCCGAATCGGTCCTGCACAGCCTTCAACGTCGCGCCGGCCTTCCAGCCGCCGACCGCCTCGCCCCATCCCGCGATGAACGCCGTCTGCACCGCGTACCCGTCCGCGGCCGTCTCGGGCCGGCAATCCGCCGAGATCGCAGCGATCGGCGTGCCGCTGCGTCGTGCCGTGATCAACTCCCCGGCGGCCTTCGCCGCGGCCTCTGGCGTCATGTCCGTCTCCTCGTTCCTGGAAGCCACGCGCGGATCGACGCGATGCCTCGTCGCCACGCCTCCACAGGCATGATGTCGCCGGCCGTTGATCTCGCTTCACGCATGACCATGATGCTGCCAAAGAGCCGTGTCTAGTGTGGCGCCCCGCAATTGCCGACCAGAAATTCCGGCAGGCTCGGAGTCGGCAATTGCGAGACGGGACACTAGCCTTGCCGCGATTGCGGATGGGGCAGTGCGATGCGCCGACAGGCGAGCGAAGGATGATCGTGGTGGCGAGACTGGGCACTAGGGTCTGGCTTAGTTGCACGATGGCGCTGGCGGCAGCGGCCCTCGTTGCCGGCGGTCCTGTCGTGGCGCCGGCGGCGGCCCAATCCGGCTGGTGGCCTTGGGCGTCGGACACGGCACCGGCCCAGCGTCCACCGCCAGTCCGCCGCGAGCCCGCCCCGAGCTGGCGACCGCCCGCCCCGCCGCCCTACGCCGGCAATCAGGCACCGGCGCAGCGTGGCTCGGTCTGCCTCCAGCTCGAGCAGCGTCTCGTCGATTTCCAGCGCGGCAACGCCCAGCCGCAGTCCCAACTTCCGGCCATCGAGACCGAGATGCGCCAGGTCGAACGCACCGTGCGGTCGAGCGAAAGCCAGCTCGAGCGCTCGGATTGCTACGACTATTTCCTCTTCTCGAAGTCGCTGCGCCGCTCGCGGCAGTGCATCAACCTCTCCAACCAGCTCGAGAGCGGCCGCCGTCGCCTCGCTGAGCTCGATGCTCAGCGCCGGCAGATCCTGGGCAGCGGCTCACGCGACCGCGGCTACCAGGACGATCTGATCCGCGAGCTTGCCCGCAACCGATGCGGCCCCCAATACCAGCAGGAAGCGGCGCGCCGCCAGGAAAGCTCAAGTCCGTTCTCATCTCTCTGGCAGGACGAGGACAGCGACCAGTCTGGTCGTGGCAACGAATTCCGTAGCCTTCCTTTCGCAACCTATCGCACGGTCTGCGTGCGTCTTTGCGATGGGTACTACTTCCCGATCAGCTTCTCGACGCTCGAGAACCATTTTTCGCGCGATATCGACGCCTGCCAGTCCAAATGCGCGGCGCCCGTCGACCTCTATTTCCATCAGAACCCGGGTGGCTCCATGGAGCAGGCGATGTCGGTCACCGACCGGCGTCCCTATACGAGCCTGAAGACGGCTTTCCGCTATCGCAAGGAATACGTCCAGGGCTGCTCGTGCAAGGCGGCGGAGTACACGCCCTCACCGGCCGACCAGGGTGAGCGAAAGGCCGAGGTGCAACCAGCGCCGCGCCAAGCCCGGCGGCCTTGATTGTCCATTCACCGCGCATCGTCGCATTCCGCAGAAGTTGCTACTTTAAATTGAATTACCGACTCTGAAACTCCGTCGGCGCAATGTCATCTATATGGAGTACAAGGGTTGGCGGTACTGGCCAACCTTGCATTGCGGCGATTCGGAATGTCCGAGGTCATCAGGGATGAAGGCGGCTTGCCGTGCCTCGACATTCGTGGCGCGGGGCTGGACCATTGGGCCGAGATCCGCCACCTGCATGCCCTTGCGTTTCGTAGCATCGCGGGTCCCGCGATCGAGCCCGGCCCCTGCGATGCCTTCGTCGCGCGCATCTATGAGCCCGATTACACGGTGACGCTGCAAACCCACGACTTGCGCGTCGCCTGGCACGACGGACGGCCGATCGGTACTGCGGGATGGGTTCCGTTTGATCATCACCGCAGATCCGCGCGGGTAACGTCCGTCTACGTATCGCCGTTCTTCGCGCGTCTCGGCATCGGCGCACGCCTCGTCGCTGCGGCCGAGGCCCGGGCGACGGCCGCAGGGTTTCTCGGTTTTGCCGCGCGCGCCTACCAGCCCACGGTCGGATTTTTCGAGGCGATCGGCTATCAGCGCTCAGCACAGGGCGTCCAGGCCGTCGGCACCGACGACGGCATCCCGGTCGTTTTCATGCGCAAGAGTGCACCTGATCCGACTGCAGGCGGCTGGCTGGATGGCGTCCACCGCGACAAGCTGCCGGGCTAAATGGCGTATGTGACGCTTTTCCAACAGCACCACGCATCAGGCGGCTTGACCGTCCGTGCGGTGCGCGAGGGCCGTCATCAGCAAGCGACACTGCTCGGCGTGTGGACTTGCGAACGTCTCCCTACGACCATCGGCCATCCGCATAACCACTCGATGCACGACCAAGCGGCGCCCTTGCAGAACGTCGGCCAGCACAGTCAGACCGATGCCGACGAACAGAATGCCGCCGGCCAGGAAGCGCGGATTCAGCAGCTGCATCGCGACCGGCAGCACCAGCAGGGCACCAGCCGCCAGGAAAGCCCCGACCGCCAGGATATGTCCCTCGCAATTGAGCTCCGCCGTTGCGACGCTCTCAACGCCCCGGACCTCGTCGAGTCTGAGCGTGCGCGCCCCGATCTGAAGTAAAGCGTCGTCGCCGTGCCCACTCCGGTCGATCGACCAGGCCGGCGGCGGTCTCGAAATCATCCATTGCAGCGGCCTCTCGGCAAGCTGGAGAAGTCTCGATCCTTGCCGATCCGAAGTCTGCCACGATCGCCTTAGCAGGGCACTAAGTCCGGTCCATCAATTGCGCAAAGCGCCAGCTCCCCTTGCGCAACTTGCCACGACGTCGTGAAACTCAAAATTCACCAACGCCGCAATCGACAGTCCCCAGGATACGAAAAATTCGGACGTCGCCTGACTTAATGAGTGCTTATCCGCCTGCCGGAGAGCACTTCATGACCGCATTTCATAAGGGCATCGTCGCTTTCATCGCTTGCCTTGCTGCTTGGCCGATCTTGAGCCTGGCCCGTTCGCCGTCCGTACAGGAGGCGGCGCCTCGTGTGGCCGATCCAGCCGACAGCCGCCCGCGCAGCAGTGCCGATCTGGAGCTCGAGCCCAGCCCATTGGACATACTGCTGCCCTACGTTGGTCCCCAGGGCGCGCCGGGGATCAAGCGCATCGGTCCACCGGAATACGATGAGCTGAAGACGCGACGCGCCATCCAGAAAGCCGCTGTCCAGCTCAGATACAATCGGCCCGAAGCTCTCACACTGCTCGATGACGCGATGAGCGGGTATCTAGAGCGCCGGGAGCTCACCCTCAGCGGCATCGATAAGCTGAGCGTCATTTACGCGCGTCTCGATGCGTTGCACTCCCAGGATTACCAGATAAGGCAGAATGCCGAGTTCGCGATGACGACCATCGAAAAATGGCGATCGCTGCGGCCGCAGTCTCCGTTCCCGCGCGTGGTGAAGGCGATGATGCTGATGAACCGCGCCCATGCCGCCTTCACGGCACAGCCCGGAGATTCGTCGGATCTGGCCAACACGGACGACCCGAAAGCCCTTCTCGGCGAACTGATCGCGGAGTTGGACCGCTTGGGACCCACACCTGGAGATTCCCAACCGGACATCCTGAAAATTCGCGCACGTGCCATGCTCGGTGCAAGCGACGCCGACCTGCTGACGATGATCGATGAGGCGAGCCGTCGAAACCCTTTGTCCCTGGGCATTTACGGTTCGGGCGCCCTTTCGATCCTTTCGAGCACCGACGACCCAGCCGGCTTCCTCGAGACGATCGCCCGCCTCGCGGCCGAGCGCACGCCGAGTGAGGGCAAGGACAGCTATTACGTGCGCACCTACTGGTACGTTCTGGGCTGGATTGGAAACCCGGCCGTACGGGAGCTGAAAGTCGACTGGCAGCGCTTCGCGGCAGGCAGTCGCGAGATCGTCAGTCGCTATCCGGTGCAGTGGAACATTCAAAACCTCGCCGCCATCGCCTGCACCGGCGGCGCAAGGGACGCGACGCGGATGCTGATCGGCGACGTCAAGGGCCGGCCCATCACCAGTGCATGGGGACAACTCCAATATTTCCAACACTGCCGCGATTGGGCGTTGAGCGAAAACCAGCCGAAAACGGCTCGTTGAGTTCCGAGGGAGCACGAGCATCATGAGAGCAATCTGGATCGCCGCTTTCGGCTTTCTCTGTCTGGTCCGCGGCGCGATCGCGGGCGACGCCAACCCACACAATGTGCGGCTCGATCTCTTGCATCACCTGATGGACGAGTTGGAGATCCAGGCGAAGCAACGGGATGTCATTTTCGCGGACCACCCCACCGACAAATGGCTTTCGACACTACTTGTCGCGCATGCCAGACAGTTCGGGCGGAAGCGCGAACGACTTCAAGCGGTCGGCGATCTTTTGGCGAGGCAGCGCGTCGTACTGGCCGACGGCAGGGTAGCGGCCCCGGTCTATCAAGAAGCGCTGACCGTCGAGCGCTCCCTATTGCCGGTCTTCAGGGGTTTCGAGCTCGATGCCTGGCAGGCGGCATCGCCAACGTCCGCGCAGCCCCTCATCGCCAACGCTCAAGCCCGGATCGATCGGGCGGCAGGCGATTTGCGGGTCGCGTTCTTCCGGTCAAACGCGACCGAGGGGCACTCGCCGAACGTGACGGAGCTTGCCGACGTGTCGCGCTATCTGCACGCCAACAAGGCCGTCATGGCCGAAGATCCGACGTGGCACAATTTGCTGGTCGAGCTGGCGATCTATCGCGGCGCGCCGGAGGCCGAGGTCAAGGCGCTCGTCAGCGAGGGCCTGGCGGCGTTCCCCGAGAACATCCAGCTCGCCGTGGAAGCCTCCGCCCACTATCTGCCCAAGTGGAGCGGCGATCCTTCTCGGCTCCGCGCCTATGCCACCTGGGTGCTGTCGCTGCCCCAGATGTCGCAGCGCGTTGACATCTACCCGAGGATCTACGCCCACGCACTCTACAGGCAGTACCAGCTGACCCTGTTCAAGCTGGTCGACAAGGACTGGGGCAACATCCGGCAGGGCATTCGATACATGCTCGCAACGTATCCCGCGATAGCGAACAAGAACACTTCCGCGCTGCTGGCCTGCATGGCTGGCGATCGTGATCTGACGCGTGAGGTTCTGCTCGAGCCCTCTTTCAAACTCGAGCCCGCACTGTGGCTCGACAAGGAGGCGCCGGCACTGTGCGGCCAGTGGGTCTTGCAGCAAAGTCGCGATCGCTCGAAAACCTGACGCGGGCAGCCCTATCCCGGCACGGGGGTCCCCGACGGGGCGCCGTCGTCCACGCCCTACCCCACGTCCCCGCCATCCGCGCGGGGTAGCACCAGGGGCGGCACGGTCGGCACGGCGTGCCGCGGCATCCGGCTCGGGTCCTCGCGGAACTTGTTGGTGATCGGATAGCGGCGGTCGCGGCCGAAGCTCCGCGCCGAGATCTTGACGCCGGGCGCCGCCTGCCGCCGCTTGTACTCTGCGAGATAGAGTAGCCGCTCGACGCGCTTCACGGTCTCGACCGGATGCCCGCGGGCCACGATCGCTGCCAGCGGCATCTCGTTCTCGACGAGGCAGCTCAGAATGTCGTCCAGCACCTCGTAGGGCGGCAGCGAATCCTGGTCCGTCTGGTTCTCGCGCAACTCCGCCGACGGTGGCTTGGTGATGATGTTCGCCGGTATCACGACGCCCGGCGGCCCCTTGCCCCCCCTCGGCACGTTCGCGTTGCGCCAGTGGCAGAGCCGGAACACCTCCGTTTTGTAGAGGTCCTTCACGGGGTTGAAGCCGCCATTCATGTCGCCATAGATCGTGGCGTAGCCGACGCTCATCTCGCTCTTGTTGCCGGTCGTCACGAGCATCGAACCGAGCTTGTTCGAGATCGCCATCAGCGTCGTGCCGCGCACCCGACTCTGAACGTTCTCCTCGGTGATGTCGCGTTCACGGCCGGCGAACATCGGCGCAAGCATGCCATAGATGCCCTCCACCGCCGGCGCGATCGGGACCGTGTCATAGCGTATCCCCAAGGCCTCGGCACAGGCAGCCGCATCCGTCAGGCTCTCGCTCGAGGTGAAGCGATAGGGCAGCATCACCGCATGCACGCGGTCGGGGCCGAGGGCATCCACCGAGAGTGCTGCGACGAGAGCGGAATCGACACCGCCCGAAAGGCCGAGCACCACGCCCGGAAAGCCGTTTTTGTTCACGTAGTCGCGCAAGCACAGCATCGCGGCGTGATAGGCCGCCGCATCGCCCTCCTCGACCACGGCCTTGGCGCCCGACTTGCATCTCCACCCATCGGCGGTCCGCTCCCAGTCGGTGAGGACGAGGCCCTCCTCCCAGGCCGGCATCTGCACCGCGAGGCTCGCGTCGCTGTTCAGAACGAACGAGGCTCCGTCGAAGACGAGCTCGTCTTGCCCGCCGACCTGATTGACATAGGCCAGCGGCAGTCCCGTCTCAGTCACCCGCGCCACCGCTACGTTGAGCCGCACGTCCACCTTTCGCCAGTCGAACGGCGATCCGTTGGGCACCAGAAGGATCTCGGCCCCGCACTCAGAGAGGCACTCGACAACCTCCTCCTTCCAGATGTCCTCGCAGATCGGCACACCCAGCCGGACGCCACGAAAGCTGATCGGCCCCGGCAGCGGTCCCGCGTCGAACACGCGCTTCTCGTCGAACGGCCCATAGTTCGGCAGGTCGACCTTGTAGCGGACGGCCGCAATGCGCCCATCCTCGACCAGCGCCATCGCGTTGTAGACCTTGTCTCCGTCGGGCCAGACCGTACCGACCAGCACCGCCGGCCCCGGCCCCAGCCGCGTGGCCAGATCCTCGATAGCCTCGCGGCAGGCGTTGGCGAAGGCGGGCTTGCGCACCAGATCCTCGGGCGGATAACCGCAGATGAAGAGCTCGGGGAGCAGCACCAGGTCCGCCCCCAAGCCAGCCGCTTCCGAGCGCGTACGCTCGAGCCGCGCCGCGTTTCCGGCGATGTCGCCGACCACCGGGTTGAGCTGGGCGAGCGCAATTCTGAGGGTCGTTGCAGATGCTGTCATGAAGGTCGGGCCGTACCAGAGGGACGTTGGTGCCCACTCTTACCGGGCCAGGCGAGCAAGGCAAAGCGGGGCTCTTTCGTGGCGCACGGCGACTCCCCTTCGGGGAGCCGGCGCCGTGCGCGTGAAGGGGGGCGCCGCTGTGCGCCGCGCAGAATGACACGCGGTGCGCCACTAAAAACCCTCCTTAACCCATCTGTGTCATGGTCTGCGCTCCATTGCCCGTAGTGTAAGGTGTCAGGAAATGGTTCGGTTGCTTGGCATCGATGCCAAACACAAGACGTTCAGCTTCAAATGCGGGCTCTGCGACGGGCTGCATGAAGGGCCTCCCTCCTTCGCGCACAAGCGGCCGCCCTACTATTTCGACGTCCCCGAGGCCGACCGCGCCTCTCGCATCGAGATCACCGACGATCTGTGCCACATCCTGCCTGTCGAGCCTGACGGCAGCGACGCGATCTATTGTGTCCGCGCCACGCTCGACATCCCGATTGTGGGCTCCGACGCGCCATTCTGTTGGGGCGTCTGGGTGACCCATTCCGAGGAGGCCTATCACCGCTACGTCGCCACATTCGACGACGATCAGAGCGGAGACGGCGCTTTCGGCTGGTTGCCCGTGGTCATGCCGCACTACCGGCGTACAGCACCCGGCGACTTCCTCGAGCATCTTGCCTGTGACGTCGAATGGGGCGCCAGAGGCCAGCGCCCGAAGGTTCGTGTCCGGCCCTGCGACCATCCCCTTCATGCCGATCAGACAATCGGCATCGAGTGGGAGCAGGCCGTCGAGATCGCCCGTCTCGCCATGCACGGCCCGACGCGCTGACAGCTGCGGTCTGGAGCTGCGTCGTCCCGTCGTGGGCTACGTCGCCGCCTTCACCTTGGGCACATAGGGCTTCGACGTGAAGTGCTCGGCCGCCGGGTCGGCGAACTTGAGCCCGGCCCGCCGGATCGCCCCGTCATCGACCTTCTCGAGCGGCACATAGTACCGGTCGTCGTCCCGCTTGAAGGTATCGTTCGAGACTGCATTGTAGCAGCACAGAAACGTCCAGCGTCGGCGGTCCGATCGGTTCTGATCCGACCGGTGCAGCGTATTGCCGTGGAAGATGACCGCGTCACCCGGATCGAGCACGCAATCGACGGTCTCGTGCTTGGCCAGGATGTGCGGCATGCGCTCGGGATCGGTGGTGTTCTGCCCCGGTGTGACCTGGACATGGTCCAGGCGGCCGAGCTTATGCGATCCGCGCACCACCTTGAGGCAGCCGTTCTCTGCGTCCGTCCGGTCGAGCGCGATCATGATCGAGAGCATCTTCGGCTCGAGACAGCCGTTATAGTACCAGTAGCCGTAATCCTGATGCCATTCCCAGGCGCCGCCGACGCGTGGCTCTTTCGCCGTCAGCTTCGACTGGAAGTGATAAACCGGCTCGCCGATCAGCGCCTCGGCCGTGTCGACCACACGCTCCGAGCGCGCCGCAAGACCGTAGATGCTGTCGCCCGCCCGGTTCCATAGCGAGATCCGGGTCGCTCCGCCCTCCTGGTCCGCCCGCAGCAGCGAATGGTCGCGGATCGCCGGATCCTGCTCCATGGCCCGCCCGAGCAGATCTGTCTCCTGGGCATCGAACAACTGTCTGACGAAGATGAAGCCGTCGTCGTGGTAGCGTGCGACGTCGGCTGGTGTCAGTCGCGATGGCATAGCCGATGCTCCTTGTCTGTTGTCGTCATTCGCGATCACCCAGCTCACACGGCTCGAGCTCAACGCTGATTCCCTTGGCTCGCAACCCGGCCGTCAGCTCCGCCAAGCGTGCGTTGTGAGCCGACACTGCCTCTTGAAGGCTGCTGAGACGGTTTTTCGCGTTCGCGAGGGACGTGCGAGCATGTGCGAGCTCGTTGGCTGAGTTGACGTTGATGCGCCAGATCTCGTTGTTCAATTCGGTCGTCGTTCGGATCAGCTCGTTGTTCAACTCGGTGGTCTTTTGGACAAGGTCGTTCTTGAGCTCGGTCGTGGTCCGAATGAGCTGATTGTTGAGCTCCGTGATGCGGACAGCGGCGTCGTCCTGCAGCTGACGTAGTTGCGTCCTCAACAGCTGAGCCGTCTCCCGTTCCTGCGAAAGTACGGACAGCCCCCGTTTGGCCAGCCTGAGACAGGCCGCAATCTCGGTCTCGCCGAGGCCTCGCAGATCCAACCTTTCCAAGTCCAAGACGGGCTCGCCCTCGGCGGCGGGTGGGCTCCGGCTCCACACGCCGAGCAGCTGATGCCCACCCCATCGCAATTCAGGGAGAGATGTAGTTTCGACAACGGCTACGTGCGTCAAGAAATGACCCGCCGCGAGACGTGGTGGCAGCATATCGCTGTCGAACACCACCATATGCTCGTCGGCCAGAGGCTCCGGCTCGCGAAACGGCACGAGCACGACGATGTGCTCGCGCGCGATCTCTCCGATCGTCTCTAGCATCGACCTCCAACCGGCGAAGTGCTCGAGTACGTTCGAGCAGACAACCACATCGGCTTGCTCGGGCCGACAGGCTCCGGCTGGGTCGAGAACCGCGAATCGGAATCCGGGATACCGCTCACGCGCAATCTCGATCCCTGCGCGCGCCACGTCAGCGCCCCCTACGATGCTCCCAGGCAATGCGTCCGCCAGGATCGGCACCGCGTCGCCCTCGGCGCAGCCATAGTCCAGGATGTGGAAGCCTCGGCGCCGGACGTCCGTCACCAGCCACTCAGGCAACAGCGAGACCATCAGCTTGGCGAAGAACCGGGTCTGATGAGGCCCTCCGCTCTCAGCCCAATCGCTTTGGAACCGGTGATCCCAGTACTCCGACGAGTTGACTTGCATCACTGTTTCTCAGTCCTCGCCAATGACCTGAGCCGACGACGCAGCGAACCTCCCACCGTTGGGCACGGGATTTCCGCAGCATTACGACAACGACAACGGGGTGTCATCCTGGCAATTTCGGGGCGAAGGACGGTGCCGGGCAAGCCCGACAACGGAGCGACTTTCGTTCGAGCGCAGGCGGGCGTGTGGTCAGCGGCAACCTCTTTCACCGAGGCCCCGTTGTCACCGAGGCCCTGTGCCGCTCGAGCCGCGGGGGCCGTTGTGGTTGCGACGAGGTTGCTTGTTATCGCCGTGATGCCATCGCACACATCAGCGGACAATTCGGCCCTTGGAGCGACTTTCCCGCCGCGGCGCCGTGGACATTGCTGCTTCGATCGAGCGGTGATAAGCCCACCGCGATGCTCACCAGTCTGCAACAGAACAGCGGTCTCATCCGCTCCCTGATTCGCCGCGAGATCGAGCTCAAATACCAGGGCTCGGCACTGGGGCTGGGCTGGTATGTTCTCAGCAATCTCGCCACTCTCGCCATCTACACCGTGGCCTTTGGTGCCATCCTCAACGTCCGCTGGCCCGGTCGCAGCTTGGCGGCGGGAGAGGGAGGGCTGGGCGGCTTCGCTGTGATGATCTTCAGCGGCCTCATTATCTTCAATCTGGTCTCGGAGTGCCTCAACCGGGCACCGACCCTCCTCGTTGCCAATCCCAATTACGTCAAGAAGGTCGTGTTTCCACTCGAGGTTCTGCCGATCGTGATCCTCGGAGCGGCGCTTTTCAATGCGTCCGTCGCCTTCCTCGTCTTGCTCGCCATGTGCGTGCTGACCGGCGTCTGGCCGGCCGTGACGGCCATCGCCGCTCCACTCACGATTGTCCCGCTGATTCCGATCCTGCTCGGCATCTCGTGGTTTCTTGCTTCGCTCGGCGTCTATTTGCGCGACATCACTCAGATCGTTCCACTCCTGACGACGGTGCTTCTCTTCCTCGGGCCTGTTTTCTTTCCCTTGGCCAGCATCCCGGACTCGGTTCGGCCGATCGCTTTGATGAACCCGATCACCCTTCCCATCGAGGAGATGCGCAAGGCGCTGTTTCTCGGCATCTGGCCAAATGGCATCCTGCTTAGTGCCCAGTTCGCCATCGGTCTGGTGATCGCTTGGCTTGGCTACACATGGTTCCAGCAGACGCGGCGGGGGTTCGCCGATGTCCTCTGAGATCGCGATCGCGGTCGCGAACGTGGCCAAGGCCTACGCGATTTTCGAGGAGCCGACCGACCGGCTCAAGCAAATGATCATGCCGCGTCTCAGGCGCGCGATGGGACTGCCCGTCAGCACGTACTATCGAGAATACTGGGCTCTGCGCGACGTCTCATTCCAGGTGCGTCGTGGCGAAACGACTGGCATTCTAGGCCGCAACGGGGCCGGCAAGTCGACGCTGCTGCAAATCGTCTCCGGGATCATGCAGCCGACGGCGGGAACCGTCTCGATTCACGGCCGGGTAAGCGCCCTTCTGGAGCTCGGCACCGGTTTCAACCCGGAGTTCAGTGGCCGCCAGAATGTCATGTTGAGCGGACAGCTGAAGGGAATTACCGAAGCCGAGATGCTACGTCGTTTCGACGAGATCGCGGATTTTGCCGACATCGGTGAGTTCATCGATTACCCGGTGAAGACTTACTCGAGCGGCATGCTGGTGCGCCTGGCTTTTGCCGTTCATGCTGTCCTCGACCCTGATATCCTCATCATCGACGAGGCGCTCGCGGTCGGCGATGTCCGCTTTCAGTCGAAGTGCTATGACTGGCTGGCCCGGCTCAAGGCCCGAGGCACCTCCATTCTGTTCGTCACGCACGACGTTGGCGCGGTGCGCCGCTTCTGTGAGCAGGCGATTTGGCTGGAGGGGGGGCGCTGCGCGGCTAGCGGCGATGTCTACGACGTCACCTCTGCCTATACCGAGTTCATGCTGGTCGGTCCGGAAGCGGGTAGTTCCAATCGGAGTGACCGGTCGACCGATGACAAGACGGCGCCGCAGGTCGCGTTCGATCAACTGGAAGGTGGCGCAAGCCCCGAGGCATTCGCGAACCGCTATCCCTATGTACCTGAGCGCCACAAGCCCCTGCGGCGTTGGGGATCGCATGTCGGTGCGATACGTGCCGTCGAGGTCACCGGAGAGGACGGTGCGCCGAATGCCGAATTCGAGGTCGGCACCGAGATCGAGGTGCACATCGTCACCGACCTGCCTTCAGACGTTCCCCGCGACGGTTTGAGCGTTGGCATGGGCATCCGCAGCGTCGACGGCAACGATCTCGTGATCCGCTCGACCTACGACGACGCGCAGTGGAGGACACTGCCGGGCACGTCGTTGATCCACGTTATCTTCCGAATCACCAACATTCTCGGCAATGGCGAATATCGCTTGGCAGTCACCCTCGAGAACCGCGCCAGTCCCATTCCCAACTACTACGACTTCATAGAAGGCGCGCTCTACTTCAAATCGAGCTCGCAGCGCTATCGCTGGGGTCTCGTCGTCCCGGACATCGCCATAACCGTGACGCCCGCGACCAACTCGCCGGCTTGATGCCTGCGACGAGCGTCAGGCAATGGGGTTCATTCTGAAAACCGCTGCCTGCGGCGAGCTGTAGTTGTCCCAGCGTTTGGTAAAGACGAGCAGGCGATAGAGGTCCAACAAATTGTCCGTCCCGATCGGGAAACGGATATCGGCCGTGCAGATGCAGCCGAACTTCTTCTCGCACTCGTGTCTGTAGTCGTGGATGTAGGAGTTGCGATAGACCGGCACCAACTTAGCCTCGTCGCCGGTCTGGTACATGTTGTGCGTTGCAAGTCCGACCCGATCGTGAGCGAGCTCGAAAAGTACAAGATTGTGGCGGCTGATGCGGGTGAGGTGCCTGAGCGGCTCTTCCGGGTATGGCAGGTGATCGATGACCGAGACGGTGAACGCAACGTCGAAGCTGTCGCTCGGCTGCGATCTGAGCCAAGCCTCATCCGACACCATCAGGTCGAGACCGTAGCGCTTCCTGCCACGCTCGACGCTGAGCGGGTTGACATCGACGCCCTGGTAACGGGCATCAGGATGCAAGCTCCGCAAGAGATCGAGATTGCGCCCCGCATTGCAGCCAAACTCGAGAACGCTCGAGGGCTTTAGCGAGGCAATGGCCTCCGCCACGAATTGCGCGTAGGGCGGCACGCCACTGTCGTAGTCCGGCGTCTGCTCCTCGGCGCCCACATAGACGTTCTTCGCCTCGTAGGCCTCTCGGTCGTCGATCGGGTTCGCAACGATGGTATCGATTGGTCTCATGCAACGCATCCAGGTTGTGGACTTAGTGGCTGGGCCGGACGCTCCCTGCGACCGACACAGCGCAACCCCGGGAGTAGCGGTAAAGCTAAGGCAGTTGTCCTTGCATGCCCGGCTGGCTCGGCGGCAACCTACTCTCTGAGAGCGCAAATGTCGTAACGCAAATTCACCTGTTGCGCGAGGTCCCCGGCCGGCTTCCGAACATGCGAGGGCTCATGCGCCATGTCGAGAGCGGACATGCCGCTCCGTCTCGCGCCGGTTGTCGGCCGCACCTGCGGCAGCATTCGGCTCGTTCGCGTTGCTCGCTGCGGCAAGGCCCGGCATCGACTGCAACTGCCCCCGTGCCGTCGAAGTCGCAGAGGGGTCCAGCCGGTTGAGGTTCACGCGCATCTGCTCTGGCACCGGCGGCAAGGCGATGCGAACACCGCGTATGCGGCCATACTGCTCCAACGCGAGCATCATGTAGCGGAACGTGTTCATGGAGGTGACGGTATCGTAACTGCTCCGCAGCGTATCGAAACTCGCCTGCAACGCCGCCTCGCGCTCGGCAATGGCCGCGTTGTGGCTCTCGATCGCTGCGGTCAGCGTCGCCAGATCTTCGCGCGCCGTCTGTGCGCCTTCTCTCGCCGCAGTGAGCTCGCTCGCGACGGACGCGTGGAATGTCGCCAGCTGCGCGTTGGCCGACTTCAGCGCAGCGTCATTGCTCAACAACAGATCCATGGCGACTTGCATCATTCCATCAAAATCGCGGTCACGGATTGTCTCGCCCAGACCCAGCTGCTTCATCGCAGAGCCAACCCGACGCTGGGCCGCCTCGCGGTCGATGCGCAGCTGATCGAACGTTCGGTAGTCGCCTTTCGCCAGCCTGAGACAATAGGGAATCGCCTCGACCGGGACATCACGAAGATCGATGGCGTCGAAATCGCCTATCGCATCGTTCTCGCTGGAATCTCCACTGGCGAAAATCGCTTCAGGGCGGCTCCAGACGGCAAGGAATTGCCTGCCTACCCAGCGCGAGCCCTCGAGCTCCGTCGTTGAGACGATCGCGTGATGCACCAGCTTGTGCCCACCATCCAGGCTCGCCGGCAGAGTGCCAAACTCGAATCTCGCGACGTGCTCAGGCTCGAGCAGGGGAAACTCGTCGAACGGAGCGAGGACGATCACGTGCCGGCGAGCGTGGCGCGCCAGCTCGGCAAGCTTGTCCCGCCACTGCGGAAGGTGCTCGATCGTGTTCGAGCAAAAAACGACGTCTGCGTCGCGTGGCACGCGCCCGTCGGGAGCGAGCAAGAACTCGTGACCAGGGTAGCGAGCACTGGCAATTTCAACTGCGGCTTGCGAAAAGTCGGACCCAGTCACCGTGGCGGCAGGGAAAGCCTCGGCGATCACGGCCACCGCGTCTCCCTCGGCGCATCCGAAGTCCAGGATCGAGCTACCGTCGGATGCGAGATCCTCGCGGAGCCAGTCCGGTAGCATCCGCATCGCAAGGCGAGCGAAGAATCTGGTCTGCTCGGGCCCGCCTCGCTCGTCCCAGTCGCTTTGAAAGCGACCGTCCCAATACCCGGCCGAATTGACTGCTGAGCCATCGTATGGGCGGGTCATGGCTGCAATGATCTCCTGCGCCGCGGAAAACGGCCCTGTTTCTCGTCGAGCCATGCGAAGGCAAAGGCGCCCAACGACCCCGTCCGACTTGTGTACGAATTCTCGGAACCAACCGGTTACATCTGCGCCGGGCGCACTCACTTTGCCGCAGGACGGCGGACTGCATGCCACCAGGCGGCAAGAGCTACGCAGGCTTCGCCATGCATCAACGCGGGTGACTCCACGCGTATCGCAGCAACGCTGGCGACCAGACCGATGCGACCGAATCGCTTGGTTGGCAGTCCATGACTTCTGTCGTTGATTCCGGTCGAACGATCAAGTGGATATCTGCATCGAAGACGTCCTCCCGCGCCGGAACGTCTTATTGCAATCCTACCTGCCGACACTAGAATGGCGGCTGGCTTGAGGCTGGATCGATACCATGCCCTAGCGATGGGGGTGGGCATGCTCTCGGCTATGGTGGGCAATGGCACGGGTCTCGAGGCGGACGTCGTCATTGTAGGAAGCGGGCCGGCTGGCCTCGCGCTGGCCTTGGGCCTCGAGCAAGCCGGGCTTCGCAGCGTGGTTCTCGAAAGCGGAAGCGATCCCTACGCGAGCCGCTGGAACCTGACGATGAACGCGCTCAAGGCCGCCGACTATGGCATGGGCAAGCCGTATCTCGATCTGCACGTGCAGCGCGCCCTCGGCGGCGGCATCAATGTGTGGGGTGGTTGGTGCGCGCCCCTCCGCGACCCGAACCTGACGGCCGACGAAAGCAAGGGCTACGTGGGGTGGCCCATCACGCGGGACGAGTTGCGCCCGCATTATCTGCGAGCCCACGGCCTGCTTGAGATCGGCGGCGAGCCGGAGAAGCTCCTCGAGCCGCCGACGGAGCTCGCGAGCGCGCCGGCGCTTGCCGTCTACGGCTTCGGCCTGTCTCCGGTTCGCGGCATGCCGAAGCATTGGCTGCAGCGGCTCGAGGCTTCGAAATCGATCGACGTTCGCACCGGCGCCACCGTGCTCGACGTAAATGCGTCCCGCGGCAAGGTGGAGAGCGTAGGTGGCATCGACGAGGACGGCCGACCTTTTACAGCGCGCGCCCGTCGTTACGTCCTTGCTGGCGGATCGTGCCTCAATGCGCTTCTCCTGCAGAGGAACGTGGCACGACTTGTGGCAGACCAGAGGCGTGCCGCATTGATCGGCCAGCACTTGGCGGATCATCCTTATATCTATGGCCGTAGTCGCGTGATGCTGCGACCTGAGGTCGAAGATGAGATCGAGAGAAGCCCGCGCCGGTTCGGCGGCTTCCTGTCGGTGTGTCCTTCGGCCGCCACCTTGCAGCAGATGGGGTGCCGCGACTTTCATGTGCTGCTGACGCGCGTCGATGAAAAGCTTTGGACCGAGGCGGAGCGAGGCTCGGCGGCGAACCATGCACAAGTCTTCGGACGCAAGCCGCAACTCTACTCGACAATCATCGGCATGGAGGCCGCTGCCGGCGCATCCGGCCATCTTCAGCTCGATCGGGCCGCTCCGACCATTGCCGGCACGGTGGACATCCGCATAGCGGTGCCTCAAGCCGAGCACGGCGGCCTCGCCGTCGACTGGCTGAAGCGCCATGCGGCGGCCGCCTGGTTCGACAAGACCAAGCCCGATGACATCGTCGCAGTCGGCCATCTGATGGGCACGACGCGAATGGAGACCCGTGGCAACCTGGGTGTCGTCGACCGGGACTGTCGAGTTATCGGGGCATCGAATCTGTACGTGGCTGGAAGCTCCGTTTTCCCAACTACGGGTTTCGCCAATCCGACGTTCACGATCGTGGCTCTCGCGCTGCGGCTGGCCCACCATCTCGGAGAGACCAGGCATGCACCGTAGGCAATTCGTGGCTGCGAGCGCGGGGATCACCGCGCTGGCCCTCATGGGACGCGAGGCGCAGGCGCTGGTGCGGGCGCGACAGCCTTTGCGCGACTTCGCGCGGGTGAGCTTCACCTGCGTTGCACCGCCCGTCGAGAGCGAGCTCGGGACTGCGCGCCAGGTCATTGACGATCTCGTCCGTGCGCTGGAGAGGCAAGGCGACTGGGGGACCGAGCGTATGCGGGCGGTCGTCGAGCAGGCCGTCCGTGACGACCTCGTCAGGGGGCGTTGGTCGACCGCCGGTGAAAGCGAAGTCCCGCTCACGCTGCGAGCACTGCAAATTCTGGCCTGGACCGCGCGAAGCCCGTCAACGATCGACGGCCTGTTGATCTGAGAAGCAGTGACCGCATCCCCTAGTGTCCCGACCGCGAAGTTCGTTTCATCGTGCTGCCGGGTCGAGACGAACTTCGCGGTCGAAAGGACACTAGCTAAATCATGAGCTTAGTGTGGCGTTGTGTTTGGAAGTCCGCTTTCAGAGACTGCCGAGAGAATGAAGCGGACTTCCATACCGCCACACTAGCGCGCCTAGCCCGGCCTTGTTCACGCCGGCACTTGGCGGCTTCCCGTCCCTCTGACATGCTTGTTGCTTCGACGTCCGCAGAAGACCTGAGACCGCGCATCAAGCGCGGCATCGCGATCGGGAGACGCCCCCATGAACGATCACGCCACCGCACCGTCGCGCGCCGAGCATCAGGCCCGCATGGCCGAATATCTCAAGGCTGGTGAGGCCCGCGCCCGCGCCATCGGCAACAAGGGCCCCGTACGGTTCGGGCCCGATGGCAAGCTCCACGCCGATATCGTGGACGCCTATTGGAAGCACGGGTTTTACATTTTCGAGGGCGTGGTCGATGCAGCCGAGATCGAGGAGTTGCGCGCCGACGCCATGACCATGCTCGAGCGCGCGCCCGCCACGCCCGGCGCCGCGCTCGACGCCAAGGGGCGCCCGGCCATGGGCCGTGACTGGGCGCGCGAGCCCTACACCTTCATCAAGCCGCTCTCCGATCCGTGGGGCGCGACCGACAAGCTCAACGGCCGCCACCCGACCAAGATGGCCGAGGCCAAGGCCGACGGCGATGCGCCGGAGCACGTGGTCTTCCTGATGTACGGAATGTGCATGGGCATGCCGGCGGGCTTGCGCGTCTACGGCCATCCGCACCTGCTGGCCATCGCGGAGTCGATCAACGGCACAGACTTCGTGCCCTACAACGACGCGATCTTCGTGAAACAGCCCGGTGTCGGCGGCTCCGTGTCGTGGCACCAGGACGGTGTGACGCACTGGGACGCGCCTGACTGGGACGAAGGGAGCCACGGCTTCAACTTCCAGGTCCAGCTCTACCCGACCACCGCCGCCAACTGTCTCTGGGTGATCCCCGGCTCGCACAAGCTCGGCCGCATCGACATCAAGAGGATGGTGGCCGACAACGGCGGCGACGACCGTCTGCCCAACGCCGTGCCGCTGATCTGCAAGGCCGGCGACGTGACCATCGTCAACCGCCAGATGCTGCACGGCTCGTTCGCCAACTCCTCGCCCGACATCCGGATCTCGCTCACCTTCGGCTTCCACCGCCGCCGCTCGGTGCTCGGCGCCAAGGCCGGTCTCTCGATGACCACGCAGAACGTCGTCTACGACGAGAAGCGCATCTTCGAGCGGGCCGCCGTCATCCCCGTCGCGATCGACGCCCGCCACCAGCACTTCCCGGTCGAGACGCCGTTCCGCTACCAGCCGTTCGCCGGCCGCGAAGCCGAGTTCCGCCACACGCCCGAAGTGATGGAACGTTGGATCAAGGACTACAACACGAAGGATCTGGCGATCTGAGATGAGGCCTACACCCCACCAAGTGTTTCCCCGGTACTTGTAACTGGGAGGGCAGTCTTCGAAACCGCCAATTGCACAGTTGTAGGCACTCCTAGTCGAAATGATCTTGAACATCACCCCCAGAATTCGGCGCTATAGTGCTGCCCGATGAGACGCTATAGGGATGGACCCTTTTCGCAGCGTGCGATTGCGGCTCGCCTTCGGGCGACGCGGCGTGCGCTGTTGGCTGATAACCAGCAGGAGTTCGGCGACGGCGCGGGCATTTCGCAGAGCAACTACAGTCAGTATGAGAACGGCCACAAACGTCCGTCCGTCGACGCCGCCATTGCACTTTGCGAGACCTACAATCTGACGCTCGACTGGATCTATCGCGGAAACCTGTCGGGCCTGCCATACGAACTCGCCTCCGCGATCCGGGCACAACCCGACGAATAGACATCAATATTACCAGAATGCAGCAGCCGGCTCGGCATTCCTCACCACTCCAGGTGACGGGCGCCCTCCCGGATCATCGGGATCAGCTCGCGGCCGAACTCCGCGGTGTCGCGCTCGGGATCGAAACCGCGGATCAGGAACGAGCCGACGCCCAGCTTGTAATATTCGAGCAGCGCGTCGGCGACCTGCCGCGGCGTACCGACCAGGGCGCTCGTATTGCCGAGCGCCCCCGTTGCTTTGGTGATCGGCATCCACAGGCAGGTGTCGTGCAAGTCCTTCTCGGCGGCAAAGCCCATCAGGCGCCGGCCCGCGTTGTCGACGGCGTCCTTCGTCGCCTCCTGCCGGCTCCAGCCGCGCGACGTGCCGCCCTCGAGCTTGGCGAGGATCGCGTGCGCCTTGTCCCAGGCCGCCGCTTCCGTGTCGGCGATGATCGGCCGCGCCGAAATGTTGAAGCCGATTTTCCGCCCGAAGCGCGCCGCGCGCTCGCGCATCTCGGCGATGCGCGCCTTCGCGGCGGTGAGCGGCTCGGCATACATCGCGTAGGTGTCGCAATGCTCGGCGCCCATGGCGAGCGCTCCCTCGGACGCGCCGCCGAACAGGATCTCCGGATAGGGCTTCTGGTAGGGTTGTACGTCCGACGCCGCGCCGGTCACTCGGTAGAACCGCCCGTCGAAATCGAACGGCTTTGCCTCACCCCACGTCCGCCGCATCAGTGCCAGGTACTCGGCCGCCCGCTCATAGCGCTCGGGCTTGGGCGAGAAATCGCCGTCGCCCCACTGCTCGGCGTCGGTCTTGCCCGTGATGATGTGGATCGCGAGCCGGCCGCGCGTGAGCTGGTCGAACGTCGCGATCTTGCGTGCCATCAGCGTCGGCTGCACGAACCCTGGCCGGTGCGCCACCAGCAGCTTGATCCGCTCGGTCGCGTGCGCGGCATGCAGCGCCACCAGGAAGCCCTCGGCCGACGACGACGAGTAGCCGACCAGCGCCATGTCGTACCCCGCCGCCTCGTGCAGCCATGCGCTTTTCGCCACGTAGTCCGGATCGAGCGCGCCTTCGATGATGATCAGCTGCGCGTCGCTCGCGGGCGGCATTACTCCGATCATGCCGAGAATGCGGACGGGCATGGCTGCGCCTCCTGTGCTGCCTGTGTGGGCGTCATAGTCGCGTTATCCCGCCCGCGCGGCTAGCCCCGCCCTACGATTCGCGATGGGGGCCAATGCCCCTGGCCTTCTCCGCATCGATTGCGAAAGCCTTGCCCACCACACCGCCGCCCCGCACTATCGCCTATCGAACGCCCACCTCCCGGAGCCTGCGCCCCATGTTCACCGACATCCAGCACATCGGCTACCTGATCGACGACCTCGATGCCGGCATCGCCTGGTTCGCCAAGGCCTTCGGCGCCATCAACGCGGGCGGCACCCAGATGCAGATGAGCCCCATGGTGCCCTCGGGCGGGCGCAATGCCTTCGTGCGCTTCGGCGACGTCGAGGTGGAGTTGATGGAGCCCGGCGACAAAACCGGCCTGCCGAAGGCGACGCTCGTCATGCACCACGTCGGCTGGGTCGTCGCCGACATCAAGGCAGCGGCCGCCCAGGCCCGCGCCCGGGGCCTCACGTTCCTCGCCGACGAGCCCTACACCAACCCCATGCAGCAGCAGGTGCACTACTTCGATCCCGCCTCTACCAACGGCGTCTGGATGCACCTGACGCAAGTGCCGCCGAAGCCCGCGACCACACCCGAGGCGCCCTGGATCTCCGATATCGTGCATCCGGGCTATCTCGTCCGCGACGTCGACAAGGCGGCACAGTGGTATGTCGAGAAGCTGGGCGGCAAGCTGATGGGCGGCGGCCCCTCGCGGCGCGGCGGTCGCGTCGCGTTCGTCGACTGCGGCGCGGCCCAGGTCGAGCTGATCGAGCCGCCGGATGCAGCCTCCATGGGCGAGGCGCATGTCCTCGATCACGTCGGCTACGAGACGCGGAGCCTCGCCGCCGACCTCCCCCTCTACGCCGCCCGCGGCCTTGCCTACCAGACCCCCGAGCCCGCCGTGAACCCGATCGGGCAGACGCTCATCTACTTCGACACCGCCACAAGCCTCGGCGCGCGCATGCACCTGACGGAGCTGAAGCGATAGGCGGCGGAAGGCACGGCTGCGCAGCCGGGGTGGCGCTCCACGGCGGCCATCAATCGACCATTGGCAATTCGGCGGTTGTTGGCCCTATGCTACGGGCCAAGATGGCCTGCTCGGGGCCGCCACCAGTTTGGGAAATGCCGCATGTCCGCTTCTGCCATTCAACCGTCCACCGTCGATGTTGTCATTGTCGGGGCCGGCTTTTCCGGCCTCTACCTGCTCCACCGCTTCGAGAAGGAGGGGTTTTCCGCCAGATGCTTCGAGCGCGGCGATGGGGTGGGCGGCACCTGGTACTGGAACCGCTATCCCGGCGCGCGCTGCGACGTGGAGAGCATGCAGTATTCCTACGGCTTCAACGAAGACCTGCAGCAGGAATGGCACTGGCCGGAGAAGTTCTCGGCCCAGGCCGACATTCTGGAATACGCGAACCATGTCGCCGACCGGTTCGATCTGAGGAAATACATCACGCTGGAGACCGAGGTCCGCGCCTCTCGCTATGACGAGGCAGCCCGTGTCTGGCATGTGGAGACCGACAAGGGCGAAAAGGTCACCTGCAAATATTTCGTCATGGCGGGTGGCTGCATCTCCACCGCGCAAATCCCGAAGTTCGAGGGACTGGCCGACTACAAGGGCGAGAAATACCATACCGGCAACTGGCCGCACGACCCCGTCAGCTTCACGGGCAAGCGTGTTGCGGTGATCGGTACCGGTTCCACCGGCATCCAGGCTATCCCGGTGATTGCCGAGGAAGCGGCGCATCTGACCGTATTCCAGCGCCAGGCGAACTACTCCATCCCCGCGCGCAACCTGCCGATGACGGAAGACTACGCCAACTCCTGGAAAGACGGCTATGCCGAAAAGCGCGCCGAAATGCGCTACCAGCCGAACGGCATGCTTCGGGAAGGCAACGACGTTTCGGCACTCGACGTGAGCGACGAGGAGCGCCAGCGCATCTATGAGCAGCGCTGGAAGGAAGGCACGGGCGCATTCCTCGGCGCCTTCAACGACATTCTGACGAACAAGGCCTCCAACGACACGATGGCGGAGTTCGTCCGGAACAAGATCCGTTCCATCGTGAAGGACCCGGTGACGGCGGAAATTCTCTGTCCGAAGACGCACCCGATCGGCACGAAGCGCATCTGCATCGACAGCGGCTACTACCAGACCTTCAACCGGGACAATGTCGAGCTGGTCGATATCAGCGAGAAGCCCATCGAACGGCTGACGGAAAAGGGGCTGGTCGCGAATGGCCGCGAGTTCGAGTTCGACGCCATCGTTTTTGCGACCGGCTTCGACGCCATGACTGGAACACTCTTCAACGTCGATATCCGCGGCCGCGACGGCGTCGCGCTCAAAAAGAAGTGGGAGGCGGGTCCGCGGACTTATCTGGGCCTGATGACCGAAAGCTTTCCGAACATGTTCATTATCACCGGGCCGGGCAGTCCGTCCGTGAAGGGCAACATGATCAACACCATTGAGCAGCACGTGGACATGGTAACGGACACGATGGTCCACATGCGCAGCCGAGGCCTCGACCTGATCGAGCCGGACCTTAAGGCGGAGGACGACTGGGTCGACCACGTGCAGGTCGTCGCGCACAAGACCCTCTTCCCGCAGGCGAACTCCTGGTACATGGGCGCGAACATTCCGGGTAAGCCGCGCCTGTTCATGCCCTATATCGCCGGTGTCGGCTCCTACCGCCGCACGTGCGAGGAAGTGGTGGCCGACAATTACCGGGGCTTTCGCTTCGAGGCGAACCGGGAAGCCATCGCAGCCGAATAGCTTCCCGCCTCAGGCGTATCGTCAGGGCTTGCGTTGCAAGACCGTCAGATCGGATCCCACATCAGCGCCATCTACCGCAAAGGTCCGGGATGAAATTGGGGATCGGACGGCTCAGCCTCTGAAACGCTCCGCTCTCCATCCCTCCCAATCGCTCTCCCGTCCACTCGGAGGGCGCTGCCGGGCCGCCCCATAACCCGGTGGCCGGACGGCGTCCTCCCCCGTGCAGCTTCCCCCAAAGCCGGGGCGGGTGACGCCGCTGGCCGGCTCGGCATCGACGTCGCGGCCCGACGAAATCGACAGACACCAGCGCCGGTGTCAGGCTAAAGCCAGACATCAATTCAGCTGCACGGAGGAGAACGAGATGGCGAAGGTCGCATTCATTGGTCTGGGCGTGATGGGCTACCCGATGGCGGGGCACCTCCTGAAGAAGGGCGGGCACGAGCTCACCGTCTACAACCGCACGTTTTCGAAGGCCGAGGCGTGGGTGAAGCAGCATGGCGCCGGCAAGGCCGCGCGCACGCCCGCCGAGGCGGCCAAAGGCCAAGATTTCGTTTTCTGCTGCGTCGGCAACGACGACGACCTGCGCTCGGTCACGACCGCGAAGGACGGCGCGTTCGAGACAGTCGAGACGGGCGCCATCTTCGTCGACAACACGACGGCCTCGGCCAACGTCGCGCGCGAGCTTTACGCCACCGCCAAGGCGAAAGGCTTCGGCTTCATCGATGCACCCGTATCCGGTGGGCAGGCGGGCGCTGAAAACGGCGTGCTCACCGTCATGTGCGGAGGCGAGCCGGAGGTTTTCGAAAAGGCCAAGCCGGTCATCTCCGCCTACGCCCGCGCCGTGAACCTGATCGGCGAGCCCGGCTCGGGGCAGCTCTGCAAGATGGTCAACCAGATCTGCATCGCGGGCGCGGTGCAGGGCCTCGCCGAGGGCATCCATTTCGCGCAGAAGGCCGGCCTCGACATTCCCATGGTGATCGACACCATCTCCAAGGGCGCCGCCGGCTCCTGGCAGATGGAGAACCGCTGGAAGGCGATGATGGAGGGCAAGTACGACTTCGGCTTCGCTGTCAACTGGATGCGCAAGGACCTCTCGATCTCGATCGAGGAGGCGCGGAAGAACGGCGCCCACCTGCCGATGTCCGCGCTGGTCGACCAGTTCTACTCGGAGGTGCAGCGGCTCGGCGGCGGACGCTGGGATACGTGCAGCCTGCTGGCGCGCCTCAACAATCAGAGCGCCGACGACAAGAAGAGCTGAGCCGGCTACTCCAGGAACGTCTGCTCGCGCCACTCGGCGGCAGCCGCGGCGGCTTTCTGCCGCTCGGCCCGCCCGAGACCAGCCACGAGCTTGTCCAGACTTACATCCTCGTGGCCACCGGCCTTGGCCACGAGATGCCACTTGGCGGCCTCGAGCGCGTCCTTTCCCGTGCCGAGGCCTGCCAGATAGCAGTGGGCCAGGCGGTTCTGCGCGACCGCCAGTCCCTTCCGCGCGGCGGACCGGAGCAGCTCGACGGCTCGTTTGCGCATTTTGTCACGTTGCTCCGGCGGCACCTCGTGATCTTTCAGCAGGATGATCGCGTACTCGACCTCGGCCTCCGGGTGGCCCTCGTTCGCGGCCAGGCCGATCCATTTCGCCGCCTCGAAAGCGTTGGCGGGGGTGCCCGTCCCGAGAGCATACAGCGTGCCGACATCGTACATGGCGGCCGTCACGCCCTTTTCGGCCGCATAGAGCATCAGCATGAAGCCGCGGTGCGGCAGCTCGGGCTTCCCGTTGCCGGACAGAAACAGCAAAGCCAGATTATACGCCGCCTGCGGATGGCCCTTGGCTGCCGCCGTCTCGAAGAGCTGGGCCGCCCGCGCATAGTCCTGCGCCACGCCGTCGCCCCGCGCGTACAGCGTCCCGAGTGCAAGCGACGCCTCGAGATCGCCCAGCTCGGCCCCCCGCGCGTACCACTGCGCCGCGAGCTTGGTGTCCTGCGGCACGCCGAGCCCCTCGGCATGGATGCGCGCCACCAGCGTATGCGCCACGGCGTCGCCCTGTTGCGCCTGCTTGGCCGCCATCGCGAGCGCCGTCAGATACTTACCTTGGTCGAAGGCCTCGTAGGCGGCATCGCTACCGGGCTTCGCCGCCTCGGCGTCGTTGCCGACCGGCGCCGTCGTCGGACCGAGCGACGCTCGCGCCGGCTGCGCGGCCCGTCCTTTGACCAGCGACTCCTTCGGCGTCTGCGATGGCTCGATCTTGCGGCTTTTGACCTTCGTGCCGCTCTTGGCGTCCGCCTTGACGGCCGGTGCCGGCGAGATCCGCTGCTGCCACGAGCTCGTCTCGGCCACCGCCGCCGACCCTGCCGCAAAGCTCCCGAGCGCCAGGGCGAACGCCTGAAGAGCAAGCTGCCTGCACCGCCTCATGCACGCCCCCTGTCGCGATCGGCCCGCGTCACGCGCTCGCGGCAATGGCATCGGTCCATGCCCGCGCCCGCCCGACGGCTTCGCCGGCCGGCAGCGTCGCCTCGAGCCTCAAGCAGATGAAGTCGGCACCGGCAGCAGCCAGCGCCGCTGCGTGCTCGAGGCTTGCGACGTCCATCGCCACGCACTGGATCTCGAATATCTCGGCCCACCACTCGACCAGATCGCGTTGCCGCTCGAACGCCGTGTCGCGATCCTTCACGAACGCCGGCACGCCGAATGCCACGTAGTCGGCACCGATCTCGCCAAGCGTCATCGCCTCGTGCTTCGAGCGCCCCGCGTCGCCCCCTACGATGGCCCGGCCGCCAAGAACTGCGCGCGCCGTCTCGCAGGCCGCTTTCACGTTCTCCGAGTAGCCGATGTGCACGCCGTCCGCCTGCACCGCACGCGCCATTTCGACGTCCTCAGCCACGAGCATGGCCGTCCCCTGGGACTGGCCCGCTTCGACCAGCGCCGCAACCTCCGACTGAACGAGAGGCCTTTCGCCGACGGGCGCAATGATAACGGATGCCACAGGCACGGCGGCCAGCACGGCCGTCAACCGGTCGACGGCGCCCTCCCCCGCCTCGATGGCGAGCACCAGACGTACTTTTCTCTTCTCGTCGGATGCCATGCCGATGCCGCTGACCTTCCTGCTCAAGCTGCCGCTATCCGGCTGAATTGCGGCGAAATCGTGGGCCGCTTCGGGCGACGCCGTCTCGCACGCCTGCATTTCCAATCCCGCTGCGCCGTCGATCCAGGAGGCACGGCCGCTCGTCAAAACGAACAGGGGAGCCTCGCGGCTCCCCTGAATTCATACGGCTGCTCGCGGCTGCGAAAGGCGCTTCAGGCAGCCACTGTGCCCTCGTCCGACGGATCGCGCAGCACGTAGCCGCGCCCCCATACCGTCTCGATGTAGTGCTTGCCACCGGTTGCCGTCTGCAGCTTTTTCCTGAGCTTGCAAATGAACACGTCGATGATCTTCAGCTCCGGCTCGTCCATGCCGCCATAGAGATGATTGAGGAACATCTCCTTGGTCAGCGTCGTGCCCTTGCGCAGCGAGAGGAGCTCGAGCATCTGGTACTCTTTGCCCGTCAGGTGCACGCGCTGATTGTTGACCTCGACCGTCTTGGTGTCGAGATTGACCCTCAGCTCACCCGTCTCGATGACGGACTGGGCGTGACCTTTCGACCGACGAACGATTGCGTGTATGCGGGCCACTAACTCGTCCTTGTGGAACGGCTTCGTCATGTAGTCGTCGGCGCCGAACCCCAACCCCTTCACCTTGTCATCGATCTGAGCCAGACCGGACAGGATCAGGATCGGCGTCTGCACCTTGGACACACGCAGCTGCTTCAGAACGTCGTAGCCGCTCATGTCCGGCAGATTGATATCCAACAGAATAATATCATAGTCGTAGAGCTTGCCAAGGTCGACACCCTCCTCGCCGAGATCGGTGGTGTAGACGTTGAACCCTTCCGACTGGAGCATCAGCTCGATGCTCTGCGCCGTAGCGTTGTCGTCCTCGATCAAAAGGACCCGCATTCTAACCTCTCTTCTCCGACCTGAGCCGGACCCGCTGCCCCGAGCCTGCCTCGCGATGCTTCGCCCAACATCGCGTATTCATGGTTTCGAAATGTAGGACCCAGAGGTTAACAAACTACTTTTGCGCCCCCTCGAATCGTTACTTCCGCAGACTGAGCTGCGGTGTACCGAGACGTCGACACGACAGCATTCCGCTATGAGCACAAACCCGCGCCCGCAGCGAGATGACCCGCACGGCTGGACCCCACACACCAACTTGGATGTACTTTGAGTGGAAGGCCGGCGTGCCACCCCGACCGCCTCGGCCTCCACCAACTGTCCAGTGGATGATTAGCTGATTTGCGGTTGTGTCCCTAGTCGAATGTTGGGCGGGAAATGTCGATTCGCGAGCCGGCGCGCCGACTGCCGAGGGCTCGCGACCGCCAAGTCGGACACGATAAAATACGTTTACGGATAGACGGTTGCTGCGATTCACTGCTTGACGAATGCACCATTCGCCTGCTTGAGACTGGTTAAGGAGCCGCACTACGGCTCCGTCGTTGCCCCTGCGAACGACGGATGAGAGTTGCTTTACCGCAACTTAAGTAGCTTGCGGCAGAGTGCGCCGGTCTCGTTCGGACGGCGGGCTCAAGGTGGCACAAGTGCTGTGCCGTTGTGTGACACGGGGCGCATCGTCGGTCTTGCGCTGTGCGAAGAAGCCAGCCTAAATGGGTGGCACGAAAATTGAATTTGCAGTTTGACGTAGAGTTCATCGAGCGAGTGGGGGTAATGCGTATGAGGCCACGAGAGAGCGCTCTTCGTCTGATGCGGTTCGAAGCCCGCGAGAAGGCCCGCAAGGTTGGCGATCTTGAAGCTATGATCCGCGAGTTCGAGGTCATGGCGGTCGATCTCGACCGGCAGATCGCGAACGAGGAGGAACGGACGGGCGTCCGCGACATCAAGCATTTCGCATATTCGACCTTCGCCAAGGCCGCGCGACAGCGTCGCGACAACTTGCAACTGTCCGTCGACGGGCTGCGTGCCAAGCTCGAGATCGCACAGGCCGAGCGCGACATCGCCGCCGAGGATCTCGCCAAGGCCGAGGCACCAGAGACGCGGGATACGTCTTCCCGGTCGCGCCGTCTCGGCGAGCGGAACACCGACGCCCTCGCGGGTTGAGCCCGGTCTGCGCTCACTCCGCGGACGGGCGAGCGTCGCCGCTCGATGATGCGCGGCATAGCTCCTGTCGTCCGAGATTGCGCTTTTCGCTGCAGCGGGACTGCGGCGGTGTAGGACTTGATCGGCTCCCTGACCTCTGAAATTGTGCGGTCGCGCCAATGGCGACTCGCACGAGGACCAGAGGATGCCATCCCGCCGGTTTGTTGAGCTGCCGTTCGTCCTGCTGCTCGCCGTTGTCGGCGGGTGCAGCGGCGCGCCACTTGCTCTCCCGCCGGTGACCGGCTCGCTGGGGCCACCACATTTGCCCGTTTCGCCGAGCTCGGATCCGCCCGTCGAGGTCTACTCGCGCGTCGCCCGCGGCGCACTCAAGTGCTGGTTCGGCCCCGAAGGCTCGCTCAAGAAGACTCACGTCTTTCACGCCAAGGTCGACCCGCCCGTCAACGGGGGCACCGCCGAGATCGCGGTGCACACCCGCGAGGCAGGCTCGAGTCACGGCGTGCTTCGCGCCTTCGCCGTCAGCATTGCGCCCTCGGGGGAAGGATCGGTCGTCGAGGCCCAGAACTTCCGATTTCCTGAGCCGCAAGCCGCCACCATGGTCGCCGATGTCGGCCGTTGGGCGGCCGGCAAGGGCGATTGCAGCGTCGTCGGCACCGGCGGATGGGACGCCGCTCCGCCGCTTCCTGCAGGAGCGCCGCCCCCGGGACCGGTCGCCACGAAATCCAAATCGAAAAGCAAGCCTGCGGATGGCCGCTGAGGCCGGTCACCGAATGACCAACAGCACCCACCGCGATGGCTCGTCGGCGAGCGCCTGCCATGCGCGAAACGAAGCGTTCGCTTGCGACAGGACAGCCCCCTTACGCCCCGCGGTGGGGCGCCTTCGCCGCCTCGATGGCAGCCCAGACGCGTGCCGGCGTCGCTGGCATCTCGATGTGCTCGATGCCGAGCGGCGAAAGCGCGTCGCAGATCGCGTTGATCACCGCAACCATCGATCCAACGGTGCCAGCCTCGCCCACGCCCTTGACACCGAGCGGGTTCACCTTGGTCGGCACTGGCCGTGTCGTCAGATGCACGCCCGGCATCTCGTCGGCGCGCGGCATCTGGTAGTCCATGAACGAGCCCGTGACCAATTGACCCGACTCCGGGTCGTATTGAATGACCTCGCCGAGCGCCTGCCCAACGCCCATCGCCACGCCACCCTGGATCTGGCCGTGGGCCAGCTTGGCATTGAGCACGGTGCCGATGTCCTCGACCACCGTGTATCGATCGATCCGAGTCGTCCCCGTCTCCGGATCGACCTCGACCTCGCAGATGTGGCAGCCGTTCGGGAACGTGACCGTCGGCGGCGTGAACTCGGCCATCTCGACGAGGCCCTTCGGACTTTTTTCCTTGGCGCGCGCCGCCACCTCTGTCAGCGACACCGAGCGGTTGGTTCCCCGCAATGGAAAGCGGCCGTCGGCGAAGTCGATGTCATCGGATGAAGCTTCCAGCATCTCCGCTGCGATCGACTTGCCCGTCGCGATCACCTTCTGAGCCGTCAGCAGCGTCGCCGAAGCGCCGACCGGCGCTGCCGAGGAGCCGCCGTTGCCGCGGCCGTGAGGGAGATCGTCCGTGTCGCCGAATGCATAGTCGATCCGCGACCTGTCGACACCGAGCTGTGCCGCGACAAGATCGATCATCATCGTCTCGAGCCCCTGTCCGGTCGACATCGCGCCGGCCGTGACCTTGACGCGGCCGTCCTCGCCGACCTCGATCCGGGTCATGTCCTTTGCTGGCTTCGTGAAGGGGCCACCGGCGACCTCGATCGGATTGGCGAGCCCGATACCCCTGAGCAGCCCTCGCTTGGCGGATGCCTCGCGCCGCTGGGCGAATCCGGCGCGGTCTGCGATCCGTGCCGCCTCGACCATGAGCCCCTCGAACTCGCCGCAGTCGTAGGTGAACACGAACCCCGTGTCGTAGGGCATGGCGGATGGCGCCACGAGGTTGCGCCGGCGCAGCTCGAACGCATCGAGGCCGAGCTCGCGCGCCGCGAGATCGATCAGCCGCTCGATCGTATACGTGGCCTCCGGACGACCGGCGCCCCGGTAAGGCGCATTGGTCATCGTGTTGGTATAGACGCCCGTGATCGAGGCCGCGATCGCCGGTATCCGATAGACGCCGGCAATCCCGCCGATGTTGTTGACCATGAAGAGTGAGCGGCCCGACAGGTAGGCTCCGACGTTCACCGTGAAATCTGCCTTGAGCGCAAGGAAGCGCCCGTCCTTATCGAGCGCCAGGGACGCCTCGATGCCCATGTCGCGCCCATGGTCGTCGGCGAGGAAGCTCTCCCGGCGCTCGGAGATCCAGCGCACCGGCCGTTTCAACCGGCGCGCCGCGAACAGCACCAGCACGTCCTCCGGATAGGTTCCGCTCTTCATGCCGAACGAGCCGCCGACGTCGCCGGCGATGACACGCACCTGCGCGGCCGGTACCTTCAACATGGCGGCGAGACCACCCTTGAGATTGTGGGGGCTCTGGTTTGCGGCGTGCAGCACCAGCCGCCCGTCCGCATCGACCAGTCCAAGGGCGCCGCGTGGCTCGAGTGACAGCGCGTTGACCCGGCTCACATGCGACGTGAACCGCACGACATGCGCCGCCGTTGTCGCCGCCGCATCGGCCTGGGTAGCGTCACCCCTCGTCCAGATATAGGCGACGTTGGCCGATGCACCGTCCCAGATACGGGCGGCGTCCGCCGCCATCGCCGCCTCCGGCGTCACGATGGCCGGCAGATCCTCCATCTCGATCGAAACGAGCTCCGCCGCGGTCTCGGCGGCCTCCTCCGTCTCGGCCACGACGAAGGCCACCGGCTCGCCCACGGCGCGAATGCGGTCCCGCGCCAAGACCGGCCGCCGACCCGGAAAGGCCGGCTTGCCGTCCGCTCCGGGTAGACTGACCCCGCACGGAAAATCCTCGATGCCGTCAGCGGCGATATCGGCCCCGGTGAAGACCGCGACCACGCCCGGCACGGCGCATGCGGCCGTCGTATCGATCCCCAAGATCCGGGCATGAGCCACTGGCGCCCGCACCACAACGCCGGTGAGCGTACCGTCGTAGACCACGTCGGCCACGTATCGCCCGCGGCCCATGACGAGACGGTCGTCCTCGATGCGGCCCTGGAACTCGGCCCACTTCTGCTGCATGTCAAAACTCCGTCGGGGTGGGGGCGCCGCACCCGATGACCGGGGGCGCTGTCGATCACGCTGCAACAATGACCATGACGCGCCGAATGCTGCAAGCCGCCCGCGCTATCGGCGGCGAGCGGCAATCCACTGGTCGAGCCGGCTCTATGATCAGTACACATTGACAAGAGCGGGTTCGGCTGCGCCAATCCCTTGTCCCGGGGCATAAATCATTCTCTCAGGCCGCCATAGCCGAGCCAAAATCATCGGTCCAATGTCTTCCGGCAAGCGCGAGGACCTGAGAACAGACAAGGAGCGGCCGATTGCTACCACAACATGCGGATTGCTCGCCCGGCGGGGATTTACAGTGGGCCGACGAATGCGCGATAAGAAAATGATGAGTGAACAGAATAAACTCGACGAGGGTGCGCCTGTCGTCCGCCTGGAGTTTGCGCGCCGGTTGCGCGAGCTGAGGATTCCCCGTGGATTCCGCACCGCCCGCAGTCTGGCTCGCAGTCTCGAGATCGACGAGAACCGGTACACGCGCTACGAGCGGGCCGAGGTGGAGCCCGATCTCGCCATGATCCGCCGCATTTGCGAGATCCTCGGCGTCACGCCGAACGAGCTGCTGGGTGGCGGCACGTCGACGGCAGCCGCCAACCAGACGGGCCATCCTGTCAGCAAGCCCCTCGAGAGCTCGGACGGTAACGGCGCCTCACCGGCGGTCCATAACGGATCGGCCATCCCGACCACGGCATGGCTCCTGGCCGAAGCCGCCGTGACCCTCAAGGGGATCGATCGCACGCCCCACGCGACACCACCTCTTGCGTCTATGGCGGAGGTCGGCAAGTTGTACCGATCGCTCATGCAGCAGCCGTTCGAAGCCATCACCGAGCTGCTCGCCGATCGGTCGATCGTCGACGCGGATCCGGCTTCCGCAAGGTTACTGAAGGAGCGAATCGACGCCTTCGTCGCACACGTCAAGGCGCGGAACTAAATCGGGGCACGCTTCCGCCACAAGGTATGTCGCAACCCCTCGGCCGCGTCCCTGCGACCCGGGACTCCGCCCCGGCCTAGCGATCTGCCCGCGCGAGCACGGCGTGCAGCAACACGTTGGCGCTCGGCACCATGTCTGCCTTAGACATGTCCTCCGCCTCATTGTGTGTGATGCCGTCACGGCACGGGGCGAAGATCATGGCGGAAGGGCACACGGCGACCATGTGGTACGCGTCGTGGCCGGCCTGCGACTTGATGTCCATGGTTGCGTGTCCCAGGTTGGCCGCAGCCCCTCGGATGAGACCGATCAAATCGGAATCGAACGAGAACCCGCCGAAGCCCCACTTTTCAGCGATCTCGATCTCGCAGCGGCTTAGCCGCGCGCAATTCGCGACCGCCATGTCGACCTCCGCCTCCATCGTGGCCAGCGCCTCAGCCTCGGGATGTCGCATGTCGCAATAGAGCGTCGCAGCCTCCGAGATGATCCCGGGAAGGTTCGGTGAGAGATCGAGCCGCGCGGCCGTCGTTTTGCCCTCGCTCGGAGCCTGGCGCCAGCCGATCTCGTCGATCGCGACCGCCACGTGCGCCGCCCCCACCAGCGCATTGCGCCGCCGCGGCATGGGCGTCGGACCGACATGGGCCGTCTCGCCCCTGATTTCAATGCGCATGCCACGCGTCGGGAAGCCTCCCGTCACGATGCCCACCGGCACGCGGGCCGCATCGAGCTTCGGTCCCTGCTCGATGTGCAGCTCGAAGTAGGCGTCGATCTCGCGTCCTCCCACGGGCTCAGGTCCGGCGAAACCGATCCGCTCGAGCTCGCCCCCGAGCGTGGCTCCGTCCTTGTCGGGTCGTGCCAGCGCCCACTCGAGGCTCTCCTTCCCCGCGAAGGCCAGTGAGGCGACCATCGGCGGCACGAAGCGTGCGCCCTCCTCGTTGGTCCAGTTCACAACCTCGATCGGCCGTCGCGTCGAGATGCCGGCTGCATCGAGCGTGCGCAGCACCTCGAACCCGGCCAGGACGCCGAGGATGCCGTCGAACCGCCCACCTGCGGCCTGCGTGTCGAGGTGACTGCCGATCAGCACCGGCGCCAAGCCCGCCTCGCGTCCCTCCCTGCGGGCGAACATCGAGCCCATGCGGTCGATCCGCAGATCATAGCCGCTCGATTTCACCCAGCTCGCGAAGACCTCGCGCATCTCCTTGTCCGCATCCCCGAGCGCGAGCCGGCACAAGCCGCCCCGCGCGCCCTTGCCGATCTCGGCCGACGCCATGATCGAGCTCCACAGTCGGTCCGCATCGATCGCCAGGTTGCTGCTCATGCTCGTCTCTTCGCCACTGCTCTGCCCGGTCCCCTTCAAGGTTAACGCCGCGGTGGGGGTGCGTTAACTGCAAGTTGAGGACTGCACGGTAACGTCGCTGAGGTTTCAAGGATAGCAAAGCAAAAAAACGAGATGTTGGGCGGACCAATCGGCACCGGCAAAGTCAATTCTCTCATGAGCGACTACTCGCTCAAGTTGGGCGAGGCCGTGCTCAGAAGTCGAACCCGCCAAGCCGAGAAAACCGCACGCATCGAAGCCGAGGTCGCTAACCGCGTCAAATCCGAGTTCATTTCGAACATGAGCCATGAGCTCCGCACCCCCCTGAACACGGTCATCGGCTTTTCCAAGCTGCTCGCGGAGCACGATCGCCGGCACCTCGAGGACAACGAGGTCGTCGAGTACGCCCGCTTGATCAACGATGCGTCCTGCAACCTTCTGGCCATCATCAACGACATTCTCGACATCTCGAAAATCCAGAGCGGTCACTTCCGCCTCGACACTCAAGAAGTCAATCTCGACGAGGTTCTGGAGGGCGTCGCCGCGACTGTGAAGGTCATGGCTGCCGAGGCCGGCGTCCTGTTGGTGCTCAACATCACTTCCGACGCCGTCATCGTGCGTGGTGATGCCGCCAAGCTGCGCCAGGTCTTCGCCAACCTCGTGAGCAACGCCATCAAGTTCACCAGCGTCGGAGGCCGCGTCGTCGTCGACTGCGAGTCCGATCGAGACGGGTCCGTCTGTGTCAGTGTGCGCGATACCGGTGTCGGCATGGATAGCGACGAGATCCAGGTTGCGCTCGCACCTTTCGGCCAAGTCGACGGCACACGCACGCGCTGGCGCGAAGGCACCGGCCTTGGCCTTCCCATAGCCAAGGCCCTGATCGAATTGCACGGCGGCAAGCTCGCGATCACCAGCGAGAGGCAAGTCGGCACCACAGTTGTCGTAAAGCTCCCATCCCCCGATTTCGTAGCATTGATGCAGCAGGATCTGGGTCTCCAGATTGCTCGCGCCTGATCACAGCGGTGAAGAGGAAGATGTCCATGCAGCTCATCGCGAACGGCACTAGCGAGACTCAGAAGTTCGGCGACCAGTCGATCGGCCGTATCGTCTCAGTGACAGGCTCGAAAGCCATCGTGCTGCTCGATTCGAGCTCGGAAGCCCTCATGTCGGCGGCCAATCGGCCCGAGATGGGAACACTCCTCGCCATCGAGACCGAAAACACCATCGTGCTGGCGATCGTCTCCGCGCTGAACGTGCCGGTTCCGGCCCAACGTGAAGGCGAAGCTGAAATCTGGATCGCCGAGCTCGGCCTCGTCGGGGAGCTCAAGAAAGGCAAAGACGGAAGGGCCGAGGTCTTCAATCGCGGTGTGACCGTCTATCCTTCGCTCGGCGACCGCACCCGAGTCGCGCTCAAGTCCGAATTGCAGATCGCCTTCTGCGGCGACACGACAAGCTCCGTGCGCGTCGGCTGCATCCGCCAGGACAACTCAATTCCCGCGATGATCCGCGTCGACGATCTGCTCGGCAAGCATTTCGCCATCCTCGGCACGACGGGCACTGGTAAATCCTGCACCACCGCCTTGATCTTGCGATCCATCCTCGAGAAGAACCCCGCCGCGCACATCGTCCTGCTCGACCCGCACAACGAGTACGCCACCGCCTTTACCGAATGGGGTGAGGTCGTCTCGCCGCGCAACATGCAGCTGCCGTTCTGGCTGCTCACGTTCGAGGAGTTGGTCGAGGTCGTCATCGGCGATACCACCGACCGCAAGCACGAGATCGAGATGCTCCAGGAGCTGATCCCGATCGCAAAGGCCCGCTATTCCACGGGCCGCGCCAAGGAGGGCCAGGCCTCTCGCCCTCGCATGCTCGACGCCGGAAAATTCACCGTCGACACGCCTGTCCCCTATCGCATCTCCGACCTCACCTCGCTCATCGACGAGCGCATGGGCAAGTTGGAGAACAAGCGCGACATCGGCCCCTACCGCAACCTGAAGACCCGCTTCGAGATCCTGTCGCTCGATCCCCGCTACGCCTTCATGTTCGGCTCGCTCACCGTCTACGACGGCATGGCCCAGATCCTCGGCCGCATCTTCCGCGTGCCGGTCAACAACAAGCCGATCACCATTCTCGAGCTGACGGGTCTCCCGACCGAGATCATCAACGTCGTCGTCTCAGTCCTTTGCCGTATGACCTTCGACTTCGCGCTCTGGAGCGAGGGCAAAGTCCCCGTCACCTTGGTTTGCGAAGAGGCGCACCGCTACGTGCCCGCCAATCCCGCGCTCGGCTTCGAGCCCTGTAAGCGCGCCATCGCCAAGATCGCCAAGGAAGGTCGCAAATACGGGGCGTCGCTGTGCATCGTCACGCAACGGCCCGCCGAGATCGATCCCACCATTCTGTCGCAGTGCAACACCGTATTTGCGCTACGCATGAGCAACGATCGCGATCAGGCGATCGTTCAGTCCTCAATCTCGGATACCGGCTCCGGCCTTATGGAATTCCTGCCCGCCCTGGGGCAGCGCGAGGCGATCGCGTTCGGCGAGGGCGTAACCCTCCCGGTCCGCATCCGCTTCGATGAGCTCCCGATGAGTGCCCTTCCCCGCAGCTCGACGGCAAAGTTCTCCGTGGCCTGGCAGCAGTCGATCGGTGACGACGGTTTCCTCGACCAGATCGTCGAGCGCTGGCGCCACTCCTCGTCGGGTGTCTCCGGCGACCAGAGCCAGAATACGGCGATGTTCGCCGAGGCCATGGGCATCCAGCCCGTCCAAGCCGGCGAGGACGCCCCAATCTCGACACCGCGGTCGTCACCGTCGGACCAGACCTATCGCAATGTCGGCGATCCGCGCGCGGGCTCTCCTGCTCAACAGCGGCGTGAAGGACTTGTGCCCCGCCGCGATCAGCGCGAGGCGCGCGAGCTGCGCCAGCCCATCCCCGTTCAGCCGGCTGCAGCGACACCAGCACAGTCGCAGGGCGGTCAAGGCTCGTTCCGTTCCCTGCGCGACCGCCTCACGCATCGGCGCTGATCGGCGCCGCTCCGGGCAAGCGAGACGGCGGTCGCGGCGGGCGCAATGCAATGGAATGCTCGCCTATCCACATCCGGCGGCTCTGGCACGCGGCTTTGGCTGCCGTCGCGCGCGATCTATCCAGAGGCACGCAGGGCGGGATCTGACGGGCCTCACATTGCCTGCCGCCACGCCTCCGGCACCAGCCGATAGCCGCTGCCCTCGCGCACGACATGGGCAAACCCCGGGAAATGCAAGTGCATGCCCGTGACGAGCATGCGCTCGCTGGCGACCATGTCGAACACGCGCCGCCGAGACTCGGCAGCCGCCTCTGGGTCCGTGTCGACGACCATCGAGACCTCCGGGCGCGGCACCTGCACCTCGGGCATGTGCACCACGTCGCCCCAGATCAGCAGCCGCTCTCGGCCCGATTCAATCAAGTAACCGGTGTGCCCCGGCGTGTGGCCAGGGATCGGCACGGCCGTAACGCCCGGCAGAACCTCGCCTTGCGCGAATGTGCGCATCCGGCTGCGGTAAGGCACCGTCTGCTCGCGCGCCTGCTGGAACATGAGCCGCTTCTCGCGCTCGCTGCCCCTGGCCATGGCCGCGTCGTCGAACCAGTGCCTCGGCTCGTTCTCGTGCACCACGAGCTCGGCATTGGCATAATTGGCCGTGCCCGTCGCCATATCGGTCAATCCCGCAGAATGGTCCGGATGCATGTGCGTAAGGAGGATCGTGTCGATCTCGGATGGCGCGACACCGGCCGCCGACAGGTTGGCGAGCAGATGCCCCGCTGTGGGACCGAGATAGGCCCCCGAGCCTGTCTCGACCAGAGCCAGCCGGTCTCCCGAGCGAATGATGAAGGCGTTTATCGAGAGCTCGAACGACGACCGGCACGCGACGGCGAGATGCCGCCGTGCCTCGTCCTCCGGCACGCCGAGCATCATCTCGTGCGTGCGCTCGAGCGTCCCGTCGCTGACCGCCGTCACCACGATGTCGCCGATCCGGCGATGGTAGACCGGCGAGATCTGTCGGCGTGGCATCTCGCTCATGATCAGCGCTCCTTCGCGTTTGTGGACGTCAATGACGGGTCTCGGTCGGCGGCGTAGGATCTTTTCCAAGGCCGCCGGCATCGGGCGCCACACTCGTCTCCGTGGCTGCTCCGGCTGCCGCGCCCTGCTTCGCCTGCGCCTGGCTCGCCTCCCACGCCCGCCGCCTCAGCTCATACCTGTGAATGCCGAGTGGAATCAGCACGAGATAGGCGAGTGTCACCGTTGTGAGAGTCAGAAAAGGGTAGGTCACGAGGAGTGCGACCGCGAGCGCCGCTGACGCGAGCGCCGGGGCCACATACTCGCGCGCGATCCGCTCGCTTGCGAGCTTGCCCGAGTACGTGGGTAGCGTCGAGACCAAGAGCCCCGCCATCACCATCACATAGATGACGATGGCGAGCGGCCAGTCGCGCACCACGACCAGGCCCGCCTCCTCCAGATAGATCGGCAGCATGACCGCGATCGCACCGGCCGGCGCCGGAACGCCGGTGAAAAAATTCGACCGCCACTTCGGACGGTCCTCGTCGATCGCGGCATTGAACCGCGCCAGCCTCAAGCTGGCGGCGCAAGCAAACACCAGCACCGCGATCCAGCCAAGCCCCCTGAGCGGCCCGAGCCCCCACATGTAGATCAGCACCGCGGGGGCCACACCGAAGCTGACGAAATCGGCGAGACTGTCGAGCTCGGCGCCGAACCGCGATTGCGCATTGAGCGCTCTTGCGAGCCGTCCGTCGACACCGTCGAGCAGCGCCGCCAGCACGACCAGCGCCACGGCCAGCTCATACCGCGCTTCGATTGCCGCCCGGATCGCCGTCACGCCTGCGCACAGCGCCAGCAGCGTCGCCAGATTCGGCACCAGATACCGGATCGGCACCGAGCGCCGCCCGAAGAGCGGACGCCGTGCCCCCTCGCGACGCGAGCGATAGTCGTAACGGTCGATCATCTCGAGCCCTCCCGCCTGAACGCGACCATCACGACGCCCGCGCCTCGCGCTCCGGCTCGGCCGATTTGAGATCGGCAATCACCGTCTCGCCTCCGATGGCCAACTGCCCGACCGCGACCAGCGAGGTCCGACCGGGAGGCAGATAGATGTCGACACGGCTGCCGAAACGAATGAGCCCGAAGCGCTCGCCGGCGCCGACGCTCTCGCCCTCGCCCTTGAACGTCACGATCCGGCGCGCGATCAGCCCCGCGATCTGCACGACCGCGATCTCCGTTCCGTCCGCCTGCTCGATCACGAGCGAGCGCCGCTCGTTCTCCTCGCTCGCCTTGTCGAGTGCGGCATTGAGGAAAGCGCCGGGCACATACACGGACCGCTTGATGCGCCCCGCCACCGGCGCACGGTTGATGTGCACGTCGAGCACCGAGAGGAAGATCGACACGCGCTGCCGCTCGGCGTCACCGAGCCCGAGCTCGATCGGCGGGCGTACTGTCTCGATCGAGGAGACACGCCCATCCGCGGCCGAGACAACGAGCCCTTCGCGCAGCGGTGTCACTCGCTCGGGATCGCGGAAAAAGTAGGCGATGAACAGCGCCAGAACGACAAGTGTCCAACCCAGTGGCGGCCAGACGAGCAGGAAAATCAGCGCCACGACAGCAACGATCGAGATGAACTTGTGCCCGTCGCGGTGCACGGGGGCGAGGCTGGCCAGGAAGCTGTCGAGGATGGAATGGCGATCGGACAAGGATTGACGCTCCCGCAGAGGTCACGCGACGGCTCGGCGCTGAGGACACCGAACAACGCGCTGATCGAAGAATGACGAGCAGACGGCGCGCGACGCGCGTCGCCTGTGGCCTACCGCCGGCTGGCAGACGCCGGAGGCTGCCATCGGAGTGCTATCCGGGCCGGGCTCTCACCGCAAGAGCGGACGCTGGGGCAATGCCGGACTAGTCGGCGACGGGAACCGCGACGAAGCGCATTTGACCCTTGCGATCCTCGACCCTCAGAAGTACCGCTCGCCGGCCTTCCTTGCGCACCTTCGCGATGCCCTTGGCCACGTCCGCCACGGCCTCGACGGGCTCTTGGGCGGCCTCCACGATCACATCGCCCGCCTTTATGCCCTTGCGCCCAGCCGGGCTCGTCGGCGCCGCCTCGGTCACGACAACGCCCTTCGCCACGCGCTTGTCGATCCCGAACTTCTGGCGCAGCGCATCGTCCAGCGGCGCGAGCGACATGCCGAGCAGTGCTGCCCCCGCGTCGCCATCCTTGTCAGCTGCCTTGGCACCGCCGTCCTTTTCCGCCTCCTCGAGCCGCCCGACGACGACCTTGATCACCTGGCGATCGCCTTTGCGGATGACCTCGACGTCGATCGTCTTGCCGACCGCGACCCTCGAGACCAGCCGTGGCAGACTGCGCACCGACGTCACCTCACGGCCGTCGAGGCGCAGGATCACGTCACCGGCCTCGATGCCACCTTTCGCTGCAGGGCCGCCGGGCGTCACCGACGAGACCAGCGCCCCCGAATTCTCCTTGACCGAAAGGGATTCCGCGATCTCCTCTGTCACCGACTGGATCTTCACGCCGAGCCAGCCCCGGCGCGTCTCGCCGAACTCTCGCAGCTGGTCCACCACCGACATGGCCGTATCCGAGGGCACGGCAAAGCCGATGCCGATCGAGCCTCCCGATGGCGAGATGATCGCGGTGTTCACGCCGATCACGTCACCGTCCATATTGAACAGCGGTCCGCCCGAATTGCCCTTGTTGATCGCGGCATCGGTTTGCAGATAGTCGTCGTAGGGCCCGGAGTTGATGTCCCTCTGCTTTGCCGAGATGATGCCGACCGAGACCGAGCCGCCGAGCCCGAACGGGTTGCCGATCGCCATTACCCAGTCGCCGACCTTCATTGTCTCCGAGACACCGAACTTCACGGCCGTGAGCGGCTTCTTCGGAGTGACCTTCAGCAGTGCGATATCCGTCTTGGTGTCGCGCCCGACCACCTTGTCGACCTTGAGCTTCGTACCATCGTGGAAGTTGATGACGATCTCGTCGGCGCCATCGATCACATGGTGATTCGTGACGATCAGACCTTCCTTCGCATCGATCACGAAGCCGGAGCCGAGCGACGACACCTTCCGGTCGCTGCTCCCGGGGCGATCCTTGCGATTGAAGAAGTCCTCGAAGAACTCCTCGAACGGCGAGCCCTTTGGCACGCTGGGCAACGGAACTCCCGACGGGCCCTTGGCCTTTTGGCTGGTGGAGATGTTGACGACCGCATCGGTCAGTCGCTCGGCCAGTGGCGCGACGCTCTGAGGGCCGCTCCGCGCCTCGACCGTCAGCGGCATGCTGGAGACAATGCCGACCGTCAGTGCGAGCATGGCGGCATATCGCCGGCCGAGCCTTGACCGATCACGCTTCGCCAGTCGTCCACGAATGAACTCGGTCATGGGTGATCCTCGCAAGCGCGACATCGCAGCATCTGGTGGCGCACACACTGAACTCGTTGCTCGTGCACCACTCGCCCACCATAGCAGAGGAAACCTTGTCGGCGGGAGTACGGCGGAGGCCATATCCGCCGCACGTCTCCGGCCAGGGCGGCATGCCCTGGCCGGCCACACATCAGCGACTTGGCTGGGCTGTCGATGCAGCAGGAGGAGTTGAGCGACTCGACGGCGCTACACCGGACGCGGAGTTGAAGTAGCGGAAGAACTCGCTGTCCGGCGACAACAGCATCCGTGTATCGCTGGACTTGATCCCCGCCTCGTAAGCCTGCATCGAGCGGTAGAATGCGAAGAACTCGGGATCCTTGCCGAAGGCCTTGTTGAAGACCTGGTTGCGCTCGGCGTCGCCTTCGCCGCGCAGCAGCTCGCCCTTGCGCGTGGCTTCGGCCTTGATGACCGTCGCCTCGCGGTCGGCCGTCGCGCGGATACGGTTGGCCGCCGCCGCGCCTTCGGCTCGGAACTCGGCTGCCTCGCGCTGCCGCTCGGCACGCATCCGATCGAAGATGTTCTTCGAGTTCTGCTCCGGAAGGTCCGCCCGCTTGATGCGCACGTCCACCACCTCGAGGCCAAACTCCTTGCCCTCGGTGTTCACCTGCTGCGCAATGCGCTGCATGAGCTCCTCGCGCCGGTCACGCACGAGGTTCTGAAAGGTCGTGGCACCGAGCACACGCCGGATCGACGACTCGACGATCGGACCAAGCCGCGAGCGTACGTTCCGCTCGTCCCGTACGCTCTGATAGAAGCGGAGCGGATCGACGATCCGGTAGCGCGCGAAGGCATCGACGACGATGCGCTTCTGATCGGAAGCCGTGACCTCCTGCGGTTGCGTATCGAGGTCGAGTATCCGCTTGTCGAAATAGTCGACCGTCTCCACGACCGGGATCTTCCAGTGCAGGCCCGGCTGGGTGATCACGCGCTTCGGCTTGCCGAACTCGAGAACGAGGGCTTGCTCGTTCTGATGAACGATGAAGAGCGCGAAGTAGGCGCCGGCCGCAGCTGCGCCGAGCAGGGCCAGGACGATACCAAGGAAAATGCGCATGGCTCAGTTGCTCCCGCGCGGCTGGGCCGGAGCCCTGGGCCGCTGCAGCTGGTCGAGGGGGAGAAATGGCACGACGCCCTGTCCGCCCTTCTGGTCGAGGATGATCTTGTCGGCGCCAGCGAGAACCCGCTCCATCGTCTCGAGGAAGAGACGCTGGCGCGTGACGTCCGGAGCCTTCGTGTACTCGTCGTAGACTTTGGTGAAGCGTGCCGCCTGACCTTGCGCCTCCGCGACCGTCTGCTGCTTGTAGCCTTCCGCGCCCTGCAGAATGCGCTCGGCCTCGCCGCGCGCCTCCGGCACGATCCGATTTGCGTACGAGAAGGCCTCGTTCTGCAGTCGCTCCTGGTCGGCGCGGGCCGCCTGCACGTCACGGAACGCATCGATGACCTGCGACGGCGGATCGACCTTCTGCAACTGCACCTGATCGATCTGGATGCCCGCTCTGTAGCTGTCGAGCGTCGACTGAATCAGCTGCTGCGCGTCGACCTCGGCCTGCTGCCGTGCCTCCGTCAACAGCGGAGCAATGTTGGATTTACCGACGATCTCGCGCATCGCGCTTTCGGCGACCTCTTTCACCGTCTGCTCAGGTTGCTGGATGTTGAACAGGTAGGCCGCGGCGTCCTTAATTCGCCAATAGACGACGAAATCCACGTCGACGATGTTTTCGTCGCCCGTGAGCATCAGGCTCTCCTCGGGAACGTCGCGTACCGTGGTCTGGTAGCTCCGCGTCGTCACTCCAGAGCGCATGCCGATCTCGATGATGTTCTGGCGCGTCACCTTCGGGAGGCGCACCTCCTCGATCGGTGGCGGCAGCCTGAAGTGCAATCCGGGCGGCTCCTGCCTGACGAACTCGCCGAAACGCATCACGACGCCAAGCTCATCCGGATTGACGCGGAACGTGAACAGGTAGAACCCGAGCAACGCGATGACCGGCGCCGCGATGAGCAGCAGCAGGGGGCCCGGAAGACCCGAGCCCGGCATCACCTGCTTCAGCCTGTCCTGGCTGCGCTTGAGCAATTCCTCGAGATCAGGCGGCTGGCCGCCACCTCCCGATGGACCCTGGCCCCATGGCCCCTGTCCCCAGGGACCGCCGCCCCCTCCTCCACCGCCGCCGCCGCCGCTTTTCCAGCCGCCGCCGCCGCCGCCGCTCTGATTGCTCCAAGGCATGTATTCACCGCTGTTGATTGAGAATTATGACGGACGGTCTCGCACCGCGCTGAGCCGAGCGCAGATCCGACTGCGGGACCATTGCCTTCCGCCACTGGCGGCTGGGCCCACTAGGCAGCTTATAGGGCATGGTTTCCCGGATGCGCAAACCTCACCCGATGAAAATGGTGATGGCCGCCCCGTGTTCAAGCCGCTGTGAACGGCATGGCCGGCGTTTTCCGTCGAAAGACAATTGCCGTTGCAGCGTGCTCGTCGCGGGCATGCGGCTCGATCGCTGAGCGCTCGACCTCGCACCATTCGCTGGGATCGAGGGCCGGAAAGCGGGTGTCGCCCTGGACTTCGGTCTCGATCAGATCGATCTGGACCTCGGTTGCATAGGGCAGTGCAACCCCATAGATCTCTCCGCCGCCCGCAATGATGACCTCGTCCACGCCGCGTGCTGCGGCCAGCTTGATGGCAATCGCGAACGCCTCGCCGAGGCTACCGGCTCGATATGTACCGTCCGCTCGAAACGCCGGGTCGCGCGTTACGACGATCGTGTCGCGACCGTCGAGCACCCGGCCAATCGCCTGAAACGTCTTCCGCCCCATGATCATCGGGCGTCCCAAGGTCAGGGACCGGAACCGCCTCAGGCTCGATGGCATGCGCCACGGCATATCGCCATCCCGCCCGATGACCCCATTCCGGGTCACGGCGACGACGAGCGTCACCTTGAGCGCCGCCTTTTGATCCGCACCGATCCGGCCTTCGACCGACGCCGCGCTCACACCGCCACCGGCGCCTTGATATGCGGGTGCGGGTCGTAGCCTTCGACCCGAAAATCCTCGTACCGGAAGCCGAAAATCGACGTCACGCCAGGATTGAGCACCAGCTGCGGCAGAGGGCGTGGCGTGCGCGAAAGTTGCAGGTCGGCCTGCTCGAGATGATTGATATAGAGGTGCGCATCGCCGAGCGTGTGCACGAAGTCGCCCGGCTTGAGACCGGTGACGTGCGCCATCATCAACGTCAGAGCCGCGTAGCTTGCGATGTTGAACGGCACGCCCAGGAAAACGTCGGCGGACCGCTGATACAGCTGGCACGAGAGGCGTCCGTCCGCCACGTAGAACTGGAAAAGGCAGTGACACGGCGCCAGGGCCATGTCCGGGATATCGGCCGGGTTCCAGGCCGACACGATCATCCGCCGGCTGTCGGGATTGGTCCTGATCGTCTCGACCACGTCCGTGATCTGGTCGATCGCGCGACCGTCGGGCGCCGCCCATGACCGCCATTGCCGGCCGTAGACCGGCCCCAGCTCACCGTCGGCGTCGGCCCACTCGTCCCAGATCGTCACCCCGTTCTGGCGCAGATAGGCGACGTTGGTATCGCCGGCGAGGAACCAGATCAGCTCGTGGAAGATCGATTTGAGATGCAGCTTCTTCGTCGTGACCAGCGGAAACCCCTGGGCCAGATCGAAGCGCATCTGGTGGCCGAACACGCTGAGCGTACCCGTTCCGGTCCGGTCAGATTTGCGCACGCCCTGGTCGCGTACGCGCCGCATGAGATCGAGATAGGGGTCCATGGTTCCTAGCTACGTGATTCGGGCGCCCCATCAGAGGCGCAGGTCCGACGTTTCCCACAAGTTGCATCCGCCCTGCAACGGCAATCTATCGCCCCTCGGCAGTGTCGGCGTAGCGGCCGAGGATGCGGCGCGCCTCCACGACCACCGCATCGGCGATCGCCGCCTGGCCTTCCGCAGTCGGATGGAAGGCTCCCGAGTAGAGGCTCGCCAGCAGCACCTGGAACCAGTTCACCGTCTTCGTCGGCAGCGCCTTCTGCAGAATCGACTGGCTGACGTGGAAGTGCGCGGTCAGAAACGCGTCGTTCGGTGTCCTGAACCAGCGCTGTCGGGAAGCGTAGGGCTGATAGCTAGCGGGGTTGTAGGGCTGCCACTCACCGTCGATCCGTCGCGGCAAACGAAGATCGTCCGCCGTCGAGACGGCATCCTGTATCCATCCCGCGCAAATGCTGCGCCCGTTGAACTGGGATCTGTGCGCGCCCACGTAGGTCCATCCATGAGCGCGGCTCGTCGAGCGCATGATACGGTCGAGCCGATCGGCCGCCGCCATCGAGTTGCGTGCCTTCCTCTCGGAAAGCGCAAAGTCGCCCGCGACCGTCATGCCCGCCCGGCTGTCGGGGCAGACCGATCGCCCGTCGTCGAGAAGTGTCAGTGCGGGATACGAGACGAGCACAACCCGGTCGGATTCCTTCCACGGGATGTGCAGCACGTTGTGGAGCGCCCTGTTGAGTGCCTTGTAGCGCTCGTCCAGCACATCGAGCTGCCGTTGAGCCTCGCTGTAGCCGTGCACCTGTCCGATCCAGCCGCCGAGCTTTCGCAACACCGATTCGTCGGCCAGCACCGCATTCGCGACGAGGCGCGCAAAGCCGATGTCGTTGCCGCCGATCGAGACCAGCAGGAGATCGATCTTACGCGCCCGCTCCGCCTCGCATTTCCGCAGTACCAGCCCGCCCTGCAGCTCCGGCACTTTGCCGCGCATATGATAGGCCTCGGGCAGGTCGTAGGACGGCGCCTCGCGGCTTCCACACTGCTCCTGCGCGACTGCGGAAATCTGCGAGAGATCTGGCGGCGAGGGCACCCATTCGTGCCCGCGATAGCGCAGGAACAGGCCCCGCACGATTTCCGCCCCCGAGCACGCGAAGCTCACGAACGTCACCGCCCTCTGCGGTTGCTCAACCGCCATCTGCAGCGCGACCCGCAGCTGATGGGAATAGAGAGACCGGTGGCAGGCCTGATCCACCCAGCGTGGGTTCGCCGCGATGAAGTCCTTGTCCCCGATGGCCTTCCAGTTCCCCATCCTAGCCGGATAGCCGGCCAGATGCGGTTCCTTCACCGCGTCCCCGTAGTCGGCCGCGCGCTCGCGCGAGAAGCGAACCGGAACGTCCGGGTTGCCTTCGCCCGAGCCGAAACTGTCGCCCATGCCGACGATCAGAACATCCTCGATGCGGATGCCCGAGCGGGCGATCGTCTGGCCACCAATCTGCACGCTGACCTCGGCCCCGCTCGGAAACGGGATCTCGAGCTTCACGGCCACGTCGCACGGCACCGTCAAGGCGGTTCCCCGGTCGCCGCGCGGCGCCGTGAGCCACGTGCAGTCGACCTTCGAGGCGTCGGGGACTGCGGCGAGCGTCGCTACGATGCGGTGCGACGCCGGATGCAGGTATCCCGGCTCTGTGCGGCATCGGTGGCGGTTGTTGACGGGGTCCCAGCAGGTCCGATCCAGCATCGTCGCCGCCCAGCCGTCGCCCCCGTGCCGCTCGGCGAGAGCGCGCTCGGCTGCAAGAACCGGCGCCTGACGCTCGTCCTCGCTGAGAGCCTCGAAGGTGGCGCGATGCGTCTCCGTCTGTTTGGGATCGGTGAAGAAGCGGAACGGATTCTCGAGCCGCCAGTCGATCCGGGGCTCGGCCCTCGCATCGGGCAGCGGCAGGGACAACAGCAGGACGAGCCCGGCAAATAGAGCCGGCCAGGACGGTGCCCGTCGTGCTCGGCTCGTCATCCCGTGCCTCCTGTCCGCATCACACGCGCCCCAAAAGACGCGCCAGCCCAAGCCGCGCGACGCGGCCGATCGGCGAGACGTCGCTAGCCTCGAGAACCGACTGCCGGCCGCTCTGAGCGCGGAAATATGGCTCGACCATGGCCAACGGCAGCAGCGCGACCCGCCACCTCCTGTCGATCCCGCGCCAGCGGCCCCGCACCTCCTCCAGTGCCTGCCGTGCCCGCGCCTCGAGATCGCCGCAGACCTTTCGAACCGCCCTCTCGGTGTCCGCGGGCAGCGGAACGGCCGTCAACGTCGTCGGGTCGCCTCCCGCGGCCCTGAGCCGCTCGGCCGGCAGGATGACGCCACCATTGTGCACCTGTGACGCAAGTCGGCCCAGTGCCCGGGCGATACCATAAGCTTCTCCGGCTATGCGGGCGAGCTCGTCGGTTCCCTCGGCCCCTGCTCCAAGCACCCGGAGCGCCAAGCGAAACGGATGTCCTTCGGTGGCCTGGAGATAAGCAGCCAAGCCTGCATCATCCTGTGGCATGCCTCCGGCGAGATCCAGCTCCCGGGCATCGATCATCGCTTCCAGCAGCTCTGGCGCAAATCCCGTTCGCCGCTCTGCCGCGATCAAGGCGTCGGCAACTGGGGAGCCGGATCGCGTTCCCTCCCGGCCGCCAGCAAGCGCATCGCGCCACCATTGGAGCCGGATCTCGCCGAGCATCGACTCGCTCACCGTAGCCGGGATGCGACCCAGCTCCGCTGCAAAGGCCGCAATGGCCGCCAGATCGGCTCGCGCCTCGGGTGGCGCCAGCGTCGCCGCGAGATAGCGATCCGGCTCGCCGCGCATGGCCGCATCCCTGACCTCGGCCGCTACCACCGGGGTCTCGCGGGATGTCGGCGTGTCTGCCATCAATAGAGATGGGCCGCAGCCACCATAGCGAACGTCACGGGCACCGCCAGAACCAGGTTGATCCGGGCGGCGAGCAGTATCCGCTCGCGCGCTCGAAAGAGTTCCGCCGCGTCGGCGCCGTTGTCGAGGACGATCGTCAGGCTCGGCCGGATGATCCAATGCACCAGCCACCACATGACCAGCGCCGCAGCGACGCCGGCCCATAGCATCAGGCCGCGCGCCGAGGGAATGTAGACCGAGGACGGGAACACCCAGCGATCGAGCAGGTATCCCGTGGTGAGCAACAGCGCTGCGCCGCTGACGACCACGACATGCGAGGCCATCCGGAACAGCATCGCAACCCGCGGGACCACGTGCAGCATCAATGCTGCCCGGCCCGCGTCATCGGTTTCCCGCAAGGCCACGAGCTGAATGAAATTGACGAACCAGATCATGCCGATCCAGAGCATGGCCGCGCCAACATGGGCGAGGCGCGCAAGAAACGAGATGAGCCCCAGCCGGTCGCCGTGCCCTTGCCCGAGCCACAACGCGAGCCCCAGAGCCGCGATCGCGACACCCAGCCACACGGCATTCGCCGGCTGCGAGAGAAACCCCTTCATGCCACCATCCCTGGCGAATGCTCTCGCGCGGCGATGCTGCGCATCATGACTTCGAGCATTTGCATCACGCGCCCTGCGCAAGTCCCGTGACGATGAGTGCCGCCGCGACCCGCCGGCCCTCGCCGATCAGCACATTGTAGGTCCGTGCCGCCGCCCCCGTCGCCATGACGTCGAGCATGAGGCCGGCACAGGCAAACGCCTCGCGCACATCGGCAGCTGGTAGCTTGTGCGCCTCTCCCGAGCCGAGCAATACGAAATCGAGTACCGCCCGTCTCTCCAGAACCCGCGCGAGGCTCGCAGGCGTCACCTCCTCGACCGCCGTCGGCTCCCAGGCCTCGATGCCATCCGGCAGGCACAGGATCGAGCCTTTGTGGCTCATGCCGGCGAAGCGGAAACCGCCATTGCCGTAGGCCTCGATGGGCGCCACGCCGGGATATCGAGCTGTTGCATGCTCGGGCACAAAAACCCTCCCGTTCGGACTCACGTGCTTGCGTCACGCGGACTTTCCGGCGATCTTGCCGCCCGCCGGAGCGGCGGTGTCCCGCGGCACCCCGAGATACTCGAGGACGGGCGCCGCGATGAAGATCGACGAGTAGGTGCCGACAAGAACGCCGAACAGCATGGCGAAGTTGAAGTTGCGTATCACCTCTCCACCGAAGAAGAACAGCGAAAGCAGCACCGCTATCGTCGTCGCGCCCGTGAGGATGGTTCGCGACAATGTCTCGTTGATCGACAAATTCAACAGCTCCCGGAGCGGCATTCTCTTGTATTTTCTGAGATTTTCTCGAATTCGATCCGACACGACCACCGTATCGTTGACCGAGTAGCCGAGAATGGTCAGCAGAGCCGCGACGATGGACAGGTCGAACTCGAAGCTGAACAGCGAGAACACACCGATCGTGAGCAGCACGTCGTGTGTCAACGCGATCACCGTGCCGAGGGCGAACTGCCATTCGAACCGGAACCACACGTAGAGAATGATGGCAATGATGCCGGCGATGACAGCGATGGTGCCCGTCCATCGCAGCTCAGACGAGACCGCCGGCCCCACCACCTCGACGCGACGCTGCTCGAAAGTCTCGCCCAGCGCAGCCGTCACCTTCCCGAGCGCCTGCTGTTGTGCGCCCTCGCCGCCCGGCTGCTGCTCGATACGGATCAGCGCATCAGTCGGCGCGCCGAACTCCTGGATCTGTACGTCGCCGAGGCCCAGCGCACCGATCTTCGAGCGCAGTGCACCGATATCGATCGGGGTGCCGCCCCGCTGCTGCACCTCGATCAGGGAGCCACCCTTGAAATCGACGCCGTAGTTGAGGCCCTTGAACAGGAACAGCGCCAGCGCCAGCGCCATAGCGATCAGCGAGGCGACGAAGCAAACGTCGCGAAAGCGCATGAAGTCGATGCGCGTTCCATGAGGGAAAAAGTCGAACCCCTTGAAGTTCGGCACGGGAAGCATGCGGCTCTCCTCGGGTCAGATCGGAACGGCGATTTTCTGCGGTCGCGCACGTTGGCTCTTGAGCCAGAACGTGACCAGGTACCGCGTGATGACGACCGCGGAGAAGATCGAGGTGAAGATGCCGATCGACAGCGTCACGGCGAACCCCCTGATCGGCCCGGAGCCCAGCCAGAACATCAGAAGTGCGGCCGCGAGCGTCGTCAGCTGGCTGTCGATGATAGTCACGGTCGCGCGCTTGAAGCCCGCCTCGATCGCGCTGATGGCCGTCTTGCCGGCCCGCAACTCCTCGCGGATGCGCTCATAAATAAGCACGTTGGCATCGACCGCCATACCGATTGTCAGAACCAGCCCGGCAATGCCCGGCAATGTCAGCGTGATGCCGATGCCGGACATGAGCCCGACGATCAGCAAGCCGTTCATCAGCAAGGCCGCGACCGCGAAAATGCCGAACGTGCCATAGGCCGTGATGGTCATGACGACCGTCGCAATGCTGCCGATGATACCGGCCAGGCGTCCCGCCGCGATCGAATCGGAGCCGAGAGACGGCCCGACGGTCCGCTCCTCCACGATTGTCATATCCACGGGCAGCGCACCCGATCGAAGCTGCACGGCCAGTCGATTGGCACTGTCCACGGTGAAGTTGCCAGAGATCTGGCCCGTGCCGCCAAGGATCGCCGTCTGGATTACGGGAGCCGACAGGACCTTGCCGTCGAGCACGATGGCGAAGGGGCGTCCCACGTTCGCCTGCGTGAAGCGCCCGAACAGCCGCGAGCCCGACTGATCGAACCGGAAAGTAATGATCGGCTGATTGGTCTGGCTGTCGAACCCGGGCTGCGAGTCGACGAGTTGCTCGCCTTTCACAACCGGTGTCTCGCGCAGCAGCACCGGCGCTTCGCCCGGCTCGTCGGACGGGTAGACCCGCCATCCCGCCGGGGCCCGGCCTTGCTGGGCATCTTCAGCGGTCAGCGTCTGATGCACCTCGTGGAACGTCAGCCGCGCGGTCTCCTTGATCAGGGCCTTCAGCTGGCTCGCATCCTTGAGACCCGGATATTGAACGAGAATGCGGTCCTGTCCCTGCCGAACCACGGTCGACTCGGCCGTCCCGAGCTGGTTGATGCGCCGGTTGATCGTCTCGATGGCCGCGCTGGCAGCGTTCGCGTTGCGCTGCGTGACCCCAGCCGGCGTGGGCTGGATGATGATCCGGCCGTCCTCGGTCTTGCGCACCTCGACGTCGTTCGCACTCGTGCCGAGCAGCGGATTTCCGATCTGCTGCTGCAGCTTGCGCAACTCCTGGAGCGCCTTGTCGCCCTGCTCCGGCTTGGTCGGGCGCACCACGACCGTATTGCCCTGGATCGTCACGCTGGCGGCGATCTTGGCGTCGGTTATCAGCACCCGACGCGCATCGTCCCTGAGCCCCTGAAGCCAGTCATTGCGCAGCTGCGCGGAATCCATCGCCAGCAGCAGGTGAGCTCCGCCCTGCAGGTCGAGACCGGGTGGAATCTGCTTGCGCGGCATCCAAGTGGGCCAACTGTCCACCGTTTCCCGCGAGAAGAAGTTCGGCATCGCGAACACGAGGCCGAGCAGGCACGTGATGATGATGCCGACGGTGCTCAAGCGCGAGAAGTGCAGCATGGGGCTTCAGCCCTTCATATTGGTGACGGACGCATGCGTCGGGCGGACCGGAACTCTCGCCTCGGCCGTGCGAGACCTCAGGTGGCGTCTTTGACGGGCTCGCCCTTGCCCCGGACCTCGGCCACCGCGCCGCGGGTAACGCGGACGCGCATCTGCTCGTTGAGCTCGACCTCGAGCTCGTTGTCGCCGTCCTTCGCCTTCACCACCTTGCCGATGAAGCCGTTCCCGAGGACGACCGTATCGCCCCGTCTGACGGCGGAGATCAGCTCGCGGCGCTGCTTCTCGCGCTGCTGGTTGGGTCTGATCACCAGGAAATAGAAGATCGGGATCATCAGCGCCAGCGGGATCAGCATGCTGGTGAAGGGATCGGCGCCGGGCGCCTGGGCATAGGCCGGAGTGATGAAAAGCATCGGCTTGGAGGTCCTCGAGTGGCGCAGCAAGTGTGTTTGGCAGGCGGTCACGTCGCCGTAGGCGATCCGAGCGACGCCTCTCCGGCATCGGCTGCGCGCCGGACTATAGTGTCCGCCGTCCCGTTTGCAACCGGAACGCCAGGGGTCTTTGGTGCCATCAACCACCCAGCAACCGGCCGCAGTGACGCGGCGACTGTTGTCCACTATAGAAACCCGCCTTTCCTGCAAAGCCTCCGACGGAGCTTCACGCCTCATGTCCGCCGACCCGAACCTCATCGACCGTCTCGAGCGCCTCGCGGCCGCCCTGGAGCGGATGGCCCCGCCGCCAGCGCCTGCGATCGATTTCTCCAGCGCCGAGGCGTTCGTGTGGCAGACGGCGCCCGAGGCCTTCATCCCCGTGCCGCACGTCAACCGCCAGCCGTTGGCGCTGCTCAAGGGCATCGAGCGGGCCGCCGACCAGCTCCTCGACAACACCCTGAGGTTCGCCAAGGGCTTTCCGGCCAACAACGCGCTGCTCTGGGGTGCCCGCGGCATGGGCAAGTCGAGCCTCGTCAAGGCGTCGCATGCCGACGTGCGCCGCCGCCTCGACAAGAAGCTCGATAAGGACGACTTGAAGCTCGTCGAGATCCACCGCGAGGACATCGACGCGCTGCCGCGCTGCCTCTCTCACATGCGTACCGCCCCCCATCGCTTCATCGTCTTCTGCGACGACCTGTCCTTCGACCACGACGACACGTCCTACAAGTCGCTGAAGGCTGTGCTCGAGGGAGGAATCGAGGGCCGTCCCGAAAACGTGCTGTTCTACGCAACCTCCAACCGGCGTCATCTGATGCCGCGCCACATGATGGAGAACGAGCGCTCGACCGCCATCAATCCCTCCGAGGCCGTCGAGGAGAAGGTCTCGCTCTCGGATCGATTTGGCCTGTGGCTCGGCTTCCACAACGGCACCCAGGATCAGTACCTCGACATGGTCCGGGGCTATGCCCGCCACCACAAGCTGGCGATCAAGGACGACGAGCTTGTCCGCGACGCCCTCGAGTGGAGCGTCACGCGTGGCAGCCGCTCGGGTCGGGTCGCCTGGCAATACATCCAGGACTTGGCCGGTCGCCTCGGCGTCTCGCTCTGACGGCAGCCGGCCTCACGGCATCGGCGCTGCTTCCCGGTCGAGAAGGGCACCGCACTCGCCGGCTGGCCAAAGGCGCCGCAACACCGCCGACAGCGGACTGAGCGCTGCCAGTGCCGCAAGGCTCGGAACCGTCACCCAGCCCCGCGACGGGGTGATGACGAGATGTTGCGCCTTCAGGCGCGACATCAGCCGGCTCATAGTGTCCGGATTGAGCGCCAGAAAGTGGGCCGTGTCCGTTCTCGAGAGCGGCAGCTCGAACGAGCATCCTCCCGACGCCCGATTGCCGGATCGCAAGGCCAGCTCGACCAGGAAAGTCGCGACTCTTTGCTCGGCCGAAAGCTCGTTGAGCATCATCGCATGCAGCGACGTCCGCGCTGCGAGTCGCGCAAAGGCCTTCGCCAGCGGCCCTTCGCCCGGCGGCGCAGATGTGCCTTCCGGTGACCACCGATAGATCGTCGCCGGTGTAGCGGCTGCAAGCCTCATGGCATTGAGCGGCGGCGCCGCGTCGCGCGAGAAGACGTCTCCCGGAAAGAGCAGGAGTGCGGTCCGGGTGTCACCTTCGACCCTTGCCGCCTGAACAACGACGCAGCCCCGATCGACGCGCACGACCTCGTTCGCCCCAAGCCGCTCCAGCGGCAGGCTCTGCCCGCGGCGCATCTGAACACGCCCGCTCGCCGTGCCGGGCAGCGCGCCGTCAGTCCGCGCAGCGGTGCGTAAGAGCCTCGTCATCGAGGTTGGTTTCCTTGCAGTCATGAGCGAAGCAATGCGCCCGGCATGTCGGCAGTCAACCTGCGCTCCCTCGCGCCAGCCCAACTTGAGGAAGATCAAGAGCGGCAAGCCTTTGCGGTCGCACCTGCTGGTGCCTGATCGAGCCTCGGCATCGCCAGCTTGATCCAAGTCAAGATTTCGCGTGCCGCCGTTGCAACAGCGCCGTCCGCATCACCATCGCGGCTGATCGCCGTCAGAGTTCGCCCCGTCTTGCCACTCGCGAATCTCACCTTTCCCGGATGATCTCGGTGGCGACGGTGATGCGGGTCGTTCTCGCTACACCGAGAGGACCGGAGAGGAAACGATGAAGACGATGAGAACCGCGTTGGTCGCGCTCGCCACGGCCGTTGGCCTGACGCAGGCCGCTGCCGCGGGTGACAACAACGGAAACTTCATGGTGCGCGTGCTTGGGGCCGGCGTCAGCACACAGGATGACCTGTCGTCCTTGCGGTCGGTGTCAGGCGCGCCGGTGTCGGATCTGAAGGCCGCCGGCTTCGATGCCGAGGTCAGCGACGAAATCATCCCCGCGGCAACGCTCACCTACTTCCTGAACAAGAACATCTCGCTCGAGCTGTTCTGCTGCTTCGCCAAGCACAGCGTCGACCTGAAAGCCCCGCCGGCCTTTGCAGCGCTGTCCGGTAGCGTTGCCGAAACCTGGATCTTCCCGCCGGCGGTCACCCTCGCCTACCATTTCGACGGGATGGGGCCCTTCAAGCCCTATGTCGGTGCTGGCTTCCAATACATCGCCTTCTTCAACGAGAAGACCGCCAGCAACACGCTGCAGGCGACGAGCGTCGACATCGATGGCGCCTTCGGTGTGACCATCCAGGCTGGCGTCGATGTCGCAATGGGCAACGGCTGGTACCTGAATGCCGACGTCAAGAAGACGTGGCTCGACACGACAGCCACATGGCGCAACTCGGCCGTCACCGGCGGCGACATTGTCGCCAAGGTCGATCTCGACCCGCTGATCGTCTCGGCCGGCCTCGGCTATCGCTTCAACCTCGATGACATCTTCGGCCGCCGCAGTAGCTACGAGCCGCTCAAGTAGGCTTCTGCTTCGTGGGGGAGCAGCTAAGGGCCGGGCGCGTTGTCCGGCCCTTTTTAGTGCGTCAGGCGTCAGCCCCGCCGTGCCGCTTCGATGGCGGCGCCGTCGATCTTTCGCATCGTCATCATGGCTTTGAACGCACGCCTAGCCTCCACGCCACCCGCAGCCAAGGCTTCCGTCAGGACGCGGGGCGTGATTTGCCACGAGATGCCCCACTTGTCCTTGCACCAGCCGCACGCGCTCTCCTGGCCGCCGTTGCCCACGATGGCGTTCCAGTAGCGATCGGTCTCTTCCTGATCGTCGGTGGCGATCTGAAACGAGAATGCTTCGCTGTGCTTGAATGCGGCCCCGCCGTTGAGCCCGAGACAGCGCACGCCGCAGACGGAAAACTCGACCGTCAGCACATCGCCCGCCTTGCCCGAGGGGTAGTCGCCCGGGGCTCGATGTACCGCCGTCACCTGACTGTCGGGGAAGGTGCTGGCGTAGAACCGGGCCGCAGCCTCGGCCTCCTTGTCGTACCACACGCAGATGGTGTTCTTGGCCGTGGCCATGGCGTACCTCGCTCGGGTTCTCGAGAAGTCGTGGTGAACCGCTTGGATCACAGGGTCCGCCACAAGGACGTTTGCTCCAAGGCAAAGCCGACACCCGATCGCGAATAAAAGCTCCGCAGCATGGCCACGACCGCAACCTAGACCGCCCTTGTCTCGAACCCCTTGAACGGCGAAGGGATCTTCTGGATCTCGGCCACGCACTTGGCGAGGCGCGCCTCGTCCTCTTCCGCGCCGATCTGCAGGAGCACCGTATCGGCCGACCCGCCATAGCGCTTGGCGATCGCCTCGGGCAGCGCTTCGTAGTCGACCACGGTCGCGAAGAGATCGATCAGATCCTCCGGAATCTGCTCGGCCATCTCGCTCCATCGCCCCTCGCGCGGCAGTGGGTTCACTTTCTCGCCGAGCCATTCCATGTCGTGCAACCGCAGCACATCCCAATACGCCCGTGTCGAGCAGTAGAACGCGATGCGAAAGCGCACGTAGGCGCGCGCCTTGGCCACGGTCTCCGCATCCTTTCCCGTGCCTATAAATCCATACCCGCCCGCGATCACCTCGACGTTCTCGCGTTTTCGCTCAGCCTTCGCCAGGCCTTCCGAAATACGCGCGATGGACACCTCGTCCAGATAGCGTCGCGTCGAGAACGGATGCAGCCTCACCCCGTCCGCCACCTCGCCGCCGAGCTTCAACATGGCCGGGCCTACCGCCGCGATCGATACCGGAATGCGCGGCAGACCGTTTGGCTTCGGCGAGAAGTTCGGCGTGACGAGCGTCAGGTTGTAGGTGTCGGAATGGAAATCGATCGGAGTCTCGGTTTCCCACGCGTGCCACACCGCCCGCATGGCGGCGATGTAGTCGCGCATGCGCGGCGCCGGCGGCGTCCATGGAATGCCAAAGCGCCGCTCGTTGTGCTGTTTCACCTGCGCGCCGAGCCCGAGATAAAAGCGTCCGCCGGACGCAAGGTGAACGTCCCACGCGTTATGCGCCATGATCGTCGGCGAGCGCGGAAAGGCCATCGCCACCGCCGTGCCGAGCTGTATGCGGTCCGTCACCAGCGCCGCTGCCGCAAGCGGCAGGAACGGCCCATGGGCATTCTCGGCCGTGATCACCGAGTCGAAGCCCGTCCGCTCAGCGAGTTGCGCCACTGCCTGCGCAGCCTTGAGATCGTTATTCGGAATTTGCGTGATGACGCGCATGCTGCTCTTTCTCTCCCCGAGCCTCGAGTGGTGTCCGGCACAGAGGCGGCGCCACTCGAATAATCTTCAGAATCGCCACTGCACCGGCTCGGCCCCCGCGATCGGCGAACGGAATGTCGCGATGCTCGTCCCGGCCAGATTGCCCATATACACCGTCTTCAGATCGGGGCCGCCGAACGCCACGCTCGCGATGTTGCGCAAGCTGCGCCGCGCGCCGATCTCGATATGCGTCCGCCCGCGCCGCCCCGTATGGAAGTAGTCCTCGGCGAAAGCCACGTCCGCCGGATCGCTGTCGTCCAGAATCAGCGTGCGCTGTCCGTTCGTCTCGATCCGAATGAGCCGGTTCGAGCAAACACACGCGACCCACACGCCCCCCTCGCAGTCGAACGCAAATCCGTCCGGAAACTCGCCCGGTCCGAACTCGTGCACGGTCTCGCGCTTGCCGAGCTCCCGCCCCTTCACGGGAAACCTCGAAATGCGTTTGGCGCACGTCTCGTTGACGTAGAGCCACTGCCCGATCGGGTCCACCCGGCATTCGTTCGTGAACCCGATCCCGTCGGCCACGATGTGCGCGTTCACGCCATCGCGACGCACGATGAACCCGTCCGCATGACGTGGATGGAACGAGATCTCGCGCGGATAGGCCCGCGTCGACACCGAGATCCACTCGACACCCGTCTTGTCGACGCCAACGAAGTTGCACACCCGCAGGAGCTCTCCGTCCGCCTCGAAGACATGCGGATAGAGCCGCCAGTCCTGGTCGAGCCGCCATACGCCACCGGGCGGTCCCAGGTTCGCCAGGAGGAACTCGCGTCCCGCCGTCATCGCCACGCCGTTCGGCAGGAAGCCCGGAGGCGCGCCGACGATCCGCCGCTTCGGCTTCCCGATCTCGGCGATTCCCGCATGGTGGTCGCCGACGAACACCTCGCCCTTAGCCGTGGTCAGCACGCATTCGGGCCGGGCCAGCCCCTCGCCGACCCACGAGACGGCGGAAAGTGGAATGAGCGGTGTCTCGGTCATGGGCATCTCCTCGCGAGCAGTCCGGCCTGGCCGGGCAGGATGGTCCTAAGGCTACGCCCGCGTCCAGAGGCAGTGCCAGCGGCATCGGCGCCGCACGTTATTGCCCGGCAGCCCATCGAGAGGCAGCATGTCCCCGACACAACCGTCGAGCCCGCCTGGAGAACGAGATGAGCGACCGCCTGCAGATCGCCGAGCTGAAGGCGTTCGTCTTTCGCGCGCCTCTCGCAGCACCGGTACAGACCTCGTTCGGACTGATGCTGGATCGCCCGATGGTGCTCGTCCGCGCCACCGACCGTGACGGTGCGGCCGGCTGGGGCGAGGTCTGGTGCAACTTCCCCGCCGTCGGCGCCGAGCATCGCGCACGTCTCGTCGCGAGTATTCTCGCGCCGCTCGTTACGGCACAGCCTTTCGACAACCCCGAGGATGCCTTCCAGAAGCTGTCGGCCGCAACCGCGGTCATGGCGATCCAGTGCGCCGAGCCCGGCCCGTTCGCGCAGGCCATCGCCGGCATCGATACCGCACTCCATGACCTTTGCGCCCGGCGCGCGGGCGTGCCGCTGTGGAAGCATCTCGGCGGCAGGAGCGGCCGCATCGCCGTCTACGCCAGCGGCCTTAATCCGACCGAGCCGGAAAAGCTGGCGGCCGAAAAGCAAGCGGTTGGCTACAAGGCCTTCAAGCTGAAGATCGGATTTGGCCGCGATCGCGACATCGCAAATCTCACGGCGCTGCGCGATCGGCTCGGCGGCAGTGTGCGCATGATGGTCGATGCCAACCAGGCCTGGAGCATCGAGGATGCGCTGGAAATGCTGCCGGCCCTCGCGGAGTTCGACCTGGACTGGCTGGAGGAGCCGTTGCGCGCCGATCGGCCTTGGACGGAGTGGAAGCGCCTCTCAGTCGCCGCGCGGATGCCCCTTGCTGGGGGGGAGAATGTGATGGGCAGCGACGCCTTCAGAGCAGCCATCGCGTCCGGAACCCTCGGTGTCGTGCAGCCGGACCTGGCGAAATGGGGCGGACTTTCCGCTTGCTTGCCTCTCGCTCGCAGCATCATGACCGCTGGCCTGCGCTTCTGCCCGCACTACCTCGGCGGCGGCATTGGCCTCCTCGCGTCCGCGCACCTGCTGGCGGCAGTCGGCGGCGACGGGGCACTCGAGATCGACGCCAACCCCAATCCCCTGCGCTCCGAGATCGCACGTGCCTGCGGGAGCGTCGTCGACGGCCACATCGAGCTGGGGGACGCCGCCGGCCTCGGCATCGACAACCCCTTGCCGGATATCGAGCAATTCGGCGTCGCCGTCAGCACTTGAGCCGGGTCTGCCACTAGAGACCCTGGCCTCACGGCCGTCTCTCGCATAGCTTCGGGCAAGCTCTCACCCGAGGCCCATCATGACCGCCGACCAGTACCCGCGTTTCGACACCCTCGCCCTCCATGCCGGCCAGCGGCCTGATCCGGCGACGGGCGCCCGAGCCGTGCCCATCTACCAGACCACGTCCTTCGTGTTCGAGAGCACCGAGCATGCGGCCGGGCTGTTCAACCTCGAGCGAGCCGGCCACATCTACTCACGCATCTCCAATCCGACGGTGGCCGTGTTCGAGGAGCGCATGGCGGCCCTGGAAGGCGGCGTCGGCGCGGTGGCAACGGCGAGTGGGCAAGCGGCCCTCTTCCTCGCCGTCTCGACGCTGATGGGCCAGGGGGCCCACATCGTTGCCTCTAGCCGCATCTACGGCGGCACCCACAACATGCTCGTGCACACGCTGCCGCGCTTCGGCATCACCGCGACATTGGTCGATCCTCGCGATCCGCAGTCGTTCGCCAAGGCGATCCGGCCTGAGACGCGCCTCGTCCTGGCAGAGACACTCGGCAACCCTGGTCTCGAGGTCCTCGACCTTCGCGCCGTCGCCGAGGTCGCGCATGCGGCGGGGCTGCCCCTGATGATCGACTCGACGTTCTCGACGCCCTATCTGAACCGCCCGTTCGAGTGGGGCGCCGATATCGTCATGCACTCCGCGACGAAATTCATCGGTGGGCACGGCGTCGCCATTGGTGGCGTCGTCGTCGATGGTGGGCGCTTCGACTGGTCCACGTCCGACAAGTTCCCGACGCTGACCGAGCCCTACGCCGGGTATCACGGCTTGGCCTTTGCCGAGGAGTTCGGCCCGGCCGCCTTCATCATGCGGGCCCGAGCCGAGGGCCTGCGCGACTTCGGCGCCGCGATGGCGCCGCAGACGGCCTTCTATCTGCTGCAAGGCCTCGAGACGCTGCCAGTCCGCATGGCCCGCCATGTCGAGAATGCACGAACGGTGGCAAAATTCCTCGAGCAGAACCCGGCCGTCGCCTGGGTGAAGTATCCCGGCCTCGAAAGCCACCCCGACCACGCGCTGGCCAAGACGCAGCTCCCGCGCGGCGCCGGCGCCATGATGAGTTTCGGCGTAAAGGGCGGCCGCGCAGCCGGCGCCAAGCTGATCGAGCGCCTGCGCGTCTTCTCGCACCTCGCCAATGTTGGCGACGCCAAGTCGCTGGTCATCCATCCAGGCTCCACCACCCATCAGCAGATGAGCGCTATGGAGCTGGCCGCCGCGGGCATCGGCGAGGAGCTGGTTCGCCTCTCCATCGGCCTCGAGGACCCCCAGGACCTTGTCGAGGATCTAGAACAAGCCCTCAAAGCCTCGCAGAAAGGCTAAGCCGATGCAGCTCACCGTCAACGGCAAGACCGCCTTTGCCGCCACCGGCGGACGCGTGTTCGATCCGTCGCAGCCCGTCATCGTTTTCATTCACGGCGCCGGCCTCAATCACACCTGCTGGCAGCTTCAGAGCCGCTGGTTCGCCTGGCATGGCTGGTCCGTGCTCGCCGTGGATTTGCCCGCGCACGGCCGCTCGGAAGGACCGCGGCTCGAAAGCATCGAGGCCATGTGCGATTGGGTGACTGCTCTCTTGGATGCCGCCAAAGTCGCCCGCGCCGCCCTCGTCGGCCATTCGATGGGCGCCGTGATCGCGCTCGAGACGGCCGCGCGCAAACCGGATCGCGTCACCGGCCTTGGCCTTCTCGGCGTCTCCTCGGCGATGCCTGTGCACCCGGCGCTTCTGACGGCGGCAAAGGAAACACCCGACCGCGCCTACGACATGATGACCGGCTGGTGCTTCGCCAATCCCGCCAAGATCGGTGGCAATCCCACGCCCGGGCTGTGGATGACCGGCGCCGCCCGCATGCTGTTGGGGCAAGGCCGAGACGCCGCGCTCGCCGCCGACCTCGCCGCCTGCAATGCCTGGACGACCGCCACGCAATCGGCTGCTGCCGTCAAGGCTCCGACGCTGCTGCTGCTCGGTGACAGCGACGTGATGACCCCCGCCCGCAAAGGCCAGGAGCTCGCCAAGCTGATTGCAAATGCGCGATGCGTAACGCTACCCGCCTGCGGCCACATGATGATGCAGGAAAAGCCCGACGCGACGCTCGATGCACTGATCGCCCACTTCGGCAGCCGAGCCTGAAATCGAACAAGCCCAATCCGACGGAGCCCCCATGCCTACCGCCCGCAATCTCTGCTCGCCCAATGTCTCGCGAAAGCGCCAGGTATCTAAACCTTCAACCCGCTCGCAAGGCGGCATCGTCGTCACGCAGAACCGGATTGCATCCGAAGTCGGCGCACGGGTGCTGAAGGAAGGGGGCAATGCCATGGACGCCGCCGTCGCCGCAGCGTTCGCCGTCGGCGTGGTCGAGCCCTGGATGAGCGGCATCGGCGGCGTCGGCGCATTGCTGCATCGAAACGCGCGGACAGGTGCCATCACCGCGATCGATTTCGGCGGTCGCTCGCCGAAGGGCCTCAGAATGGAGGACTTCGAGCTCGCCGGCGGCAAGGACGAGCATAATTTGTTCGGTTGGCCATCCGTCGTCGGCAACGTGAACACGGTCGGTCCAAAAGCGATCGTCGCGCCGACGCAACCCGCCGGCCTCGCCCTCGCCCACCGCCTGCTCGGCTCGAAGCCGTGGAGCCGCCTGCTCACCCCCGCCATCGATCTCGCGAGCGACGGCCTCGTCGTCGACTTTCATACGACGCTGATGATCGCCAATGCTCTGGCAGATCTGCAGAAGGACCCCGGCTCGGCCGACCGCTTCCTCCGCGGCGGCCTTCCGCCGATCGCTCCCGCCCCGCAAACCGGGCTCGAGGTGCTACGTCTCCCATGCAAAGTGCTCGCGCGAACACTCAAGGCCATTGCATCGGATGGCGCCGAGGTCTTGTACAAGGGTCCCCTCGCCCGGGCCATGGCCGAGGATGTGCAGGCCATGGGCGGATATCTCTCGACCGATGACCTCGCAGCCGTGGCGCCCGTGGAACGTGAGCCGCTTTCGCGCAGCTACCGCGGGCAGAGCGTCACCGTGCTCCCCGAGCTGAACGGCGGACCCACGCTCCTTCTCGCCTTTGATCATCTCGCCAAGCACGGCGGCACACCGGGCGACGCGCCGGACGGTGATCGCTTCCTCGCCTACGCCAAAGCTCTCGACTTCGCGTGGAAGGATCGGTTCGAGCGCATGGGCGATGCCGGCGAGCGGGGCCTTCCCACCTCCACGACGCACCTCTCCGTCATCGACGCTGAAGGTAACATCGTCACACTGACGCAAACGCTGCTTTCGCTGTTCGGAAGCCGCGTGGTCCTGCCGCAGTCCGGCATCCTCATGAACAACGGGATCAACTGGTTCGATCCGCGGCCTGAAGGCCCGAACGGCCTCGCCCCCGACAAGCGCGGGCTCTCCAATTATGTTCCGACGATCATGGAGAAGGACGGCATCGCCGTCGGCATCGGCGGCTGCGGCGGCCGTCGCATCATTCCGGCAGTCTTTCAACTGCTCGCCCAGATGGCAGACTTCGGCTGGGACCTCGACCGCGCCTTCCATCAGCCTCGGATCGACGTCTCCGGCGGCGCCGCCGTCACCGTCGACCGAAGCCTCCCACCCGAGACTAAAGCCAAGCTGTCATCCGCCTTCGATACGGTGGAGGTCGATGCCCTTCCCCACCCCGTCAACTTCACCATCGCAGGTGCCGTCCGGCGCACGAGCGCCAGCAACGAAGGCGCCACCGAGCCACAGCAACATTGGAGCGAGGCGGTGAGCGAGGATGAGGTGTAGTCTCATCGTCAAACCCACGGCCACCGAGGAGGAAATCTCATGGCGTTGAAGATCGAGCAGCTTGCGGCGAAAGGCGTATTCGACCCGCCCGCCTATACCCAGACCATCAAGGTGACGGGTGCTCAGTCCATCATCCTCATCTCGGGACAGGTGGATTACGACGACAAAGGCGGCGTCGGTCACGCAGGCGACTTCGCCGCCCAGGCCCGTGCCACGTTCGCATCCCTGAAGGCCCAGGTGGAAGCTGCCGGCGGCACTGTCGCCAACATCGTCAAGCTCAATACCTACCTGGTCGACATCCGTCACCGCATCGAGCTCGCGGCCGTTCGCGAGGAGGTGTTCGGCAAGAAGGCGCCCGCCTCGACCCTCGTCGGCGTGACGGCCCTTGCCATGCCGGGATGGCTGATCGAGGTCGAGGCCATCGCTGTCATCTAGTCCCAACGAAGGAGAGTCCCATGTCCATCACAGACCCGAACAAGACCATCCTCACCGGCGAGAACCCGTTCCTGCGGCTCTCGGCGACGAACGGCGGCCCGCTGACGACCAACGCCAGCTTCTGGCGCATCTATCTCTCGCCGATGGGACCGGGCCACGTGCTCTATCTCAAGAGCGAGGTCACCGACAACAAGTGGCGCATCTACTCCGACAACATCTCGATGACGCGCTGGCTGCAGGATACGGTGCAAGGGATGCTCAATGCCGAGCTCGCCGACAAGGACATCCCCGTCCTCGATGCCGAGTTCGAGAAGGAAGGCGACCCGCGCACGTTCTGGACCGAGCGCGTCGTGACCTCGACCGAGGAGATCGTGCTGACGTGGTACGACATCGGCGAGCCACTGATGATCCATCACCAGCCGGGTCACAATGGCCGCAAGTATGGCCTCAACACCGTGCTCATTCCCGCCCTCGGCGCACGTCTCATCCACAACGGCGTCGTTGCGTCCGGCAAGGCCTGGCCGATGGACCGTGAAGGTCGCCCCTTCTCGACGTCGGCACTCGCCTTCTCGGAAAGCTGGACCGAGCCGCGCTAATCGCCCTGCAGATCGCATTCGGTGAGAGGCCATCGCGCCTCTCACTCGCGCTGGCAATATCGATCGCGTTGTTCGCCTCAAGGAGTGGCCCCTATGACCGACAGGATCGCGGAGCACTACGCCAACGAGGGAATCGCCGAACGTATCCTGTCCGCAGTGAAGGCTACGCTGCCACCGGGCACGGCGCTGACGGCCGACCATCTCGCACCGGCCGACCAACTGCACGGCCGCGGGCTCGACGCCACGAAAGAGCTGGCCGCCCTCCTCGATCCGAAACCCGGCGAGCATATTCTCGACATCGGATCGGGCGTCGGTGGTCCCGCGCGGTGGATCGCGTCCAAGTTCGACTGCCGCATCACCGGAATCGACCTGACCGAGGTTTTTTGCGAGGCAGCCGAGGCGCTGAGCCGCGCGACGGGACTAAGCGACCGCATCACGATCGTGCACGGCAGCGCTACGGCCCTGCCTTTCGCCGACCGGACCTTCGACAGCGCCTACTCGCACAACGTGATCATGAACATTGCCGACAAGCGGGCCTTCTATCGCGAGGCGTGGCGCGTTCTCAAGCCGGGTGGCGTGCTGGCACTCTTGAACCTCGTCGCCGGGTCGACCGGTACGCCGCACTATCCGGCGCCCTGGGCGGCGAGCGCCGCAACGAGCTTTCTCGCGACGTTGGATGAGACGCGCGACGATCTCGCCGCGGAGGGATTCGAGATCGTCGCGCTCGAGGACACGACCACACGCACGCTCGGTGTGCGCCGGGCCCACGCCCAGCGCCTCGAGGCCGGTACCGCACCCGTCCTCGGCGCCCATCTGGTCATGGGTCCACGCATGAAAGAATTTCAGCTCAACGTCATCAGGAGCGAGGACGAAGGCTCCATCGGCTCCATGCAGGCATTGGTCCGACGCCCTCTCTGACCGGGCTCACAAATCGCGCTCCCACGTCTCGCTCATCATCGCAACCCCGAACGCCGTGACCGCCTCGGAGGCCGTCATCACGAAGCCGAGCCTTTGATAGAGCGCCCGCGCGGCGATCAGCGGATCATTGGTCCACAGCGTCATCCGCCGGTACCCGGCCTGACGGGCAAAGGCCATGCAATCCTCGACGAGAAGCCGGCCGAGGCCCGCCCCGCGCATCTCCGGCTCGACATAGACGAGACGCAGCTTCGCGACGTGCGGCTCGCCAGTACGAACGACGAAGGCGGCTCCGACGATGCGGCCATCGCATTCGGCGATGCGACAACCCTCGCGGCGGGCGTCGAACTGCTCGATGAACTCGCCGGCCACCTTCGCGACAAGTGCCTCGAACGTCCAATCCCAGCCGTACTCCTGGTTGTAGAGGGCGCCGTGCCGATGCACGATCCAGCCGATATCGCCGGGGCGTGGATCGCGCAGACGAATGGGTGCACGGCTCATGATCTTAAGCGCAGAAGGCATGTGGTTTCACGACGCGCTCGCTCGACGCTGGAAACCGCTCGAGACGATCAGCGAGCCGAACCGGACGCCTCACGAGCTCACCACCGCAATTCGGACAGCATCCGCCCGGCAATCGCGTCTCGGCGCAATCGCGGCAGAAGGTGCATTCGAACGAGCAGATCCGAGCATCGGCGGACTCGGGCGGCAGATCTCGATCGCAACATTCGCAATTCGGCTTCAGCTTGAGCATCACTTGACCTCATCCGGCACTCGATCCGCCAAAACTGCCGGAAAATGGACTGCAGGTCACCCCCGCATAGGGCCAAACGCGTCCATCGGGGCTGCAGCGCGCCTCAAGCCACACTTGCCATCCGGGGCGCCCGGCTGATAGTGCACTGCATCAACGGCTCAACCCTCGCGCTAGGACGCCCGCGACGCCGCGCCATCGTAAGCGCCGCCGCGCAGACCCGGCGCACCCGAGAAGCAAACACATCGAAAGAAGGTCAGATGCCTGCGTCCGCACTCATGAACGTGATGGTCGCGGCCGTCCGTAAGGCTGGCCGCAGCCTCGCCCGCGACTTCGGCGAGGTCGAGCAACTGCAGGTTTCGGTCAAAGGCCCCGCCAACTTCGTCTCCGCGGCCGACCATAAGGCCGAGGACATCCTCTACGCAGAGCTCTCGCGCGCCCGCCACGGCTACGGCTTCCTGATGGAGGAGCGCGGCCTCGTCGAAGGCCCCGACAAGTCGCACCGTTGGATCGTCGATCCCCTCGACGGCACTACGAATTTCCTCCATGGCGTTCCCCACTTCGCAATCTCGGTCGGCCTCGAGCGCGACGGCGAGATGGTCGCCGGAGTCATCTACAATCCCGCCACCAACGAGCTGTTCACGGCCGAGAAGGGCAAGGGCTCCTTCGTCAACGACCGGCGTCTCAGGGTCGCCAACCGTCGCAGCCTGGCCGACTGCCTCGTCGTAACCGGCATTCCTCACCGGGGCCGGCCCGGCCACAAGCGCTTCCTCTCCGAATGCGAGGCCGCCATGCGCGAGACTGCTGGTGTGCGCCGCCTGGGCTCCGCGGCTCTGGATCTCGCCTGGGTGGCTGCGGGGCGCTTCGACGCCTATTGGGAGCATGCCATTCAAGCGTGGGATATGGCCGCCGGCATCCTGATGGTCCGCGAGGCAGGCGGCATCGTCTCCGATCTCGAGGGCGGCACCACCATGCTCGACAGCGGCAGCATCCTTGCCGCAAACGGGGCCATCCAGAAGCACATGCTGGCGTTGATCAAATCGAGTTAACGTCGTTCAAGCCGCGCGCAACGCCGCCGGTAAGCTCGATTGGCACACTGTATTGTGCTGCCATGATCCTCGATTAAGCTCGACGCCCGGACAGCGGAGGGATGCGATGGCGAGAGTTCGATCGGCAGAGGCGGCGACGCGACCGTTCTCGCGCACCCTCAACACCCCCGGCGCCTTCCTCCGGGGCATGTTGATTTTCATTGCGCTGGTCGGCTTTCTCGTCGCGATCGTCGGCAAGGAGCTGATGACGGCGTTCTGGAACAACCCTGCGTTGAACGGGCTGATCGTTGCCGTCCTGCTGATTGGCATCCTTCGCGCTTTCGGGCAAGTCGTCCGCCTTTATCCCGAGGTCCGCTGGGTCAACGCATTTCGCATTGCAGACCCTGGCCTCGCTATCGAGCACAAGCCGGTTCTGCTCTCGCCGATGGCGACCATGTTGCGCGACCGCACGGGGGCGCTCTCGCTCTCGGCCCAGACCATGCGCTCGATCATGGATTCGATCGGCGGACGCCTCGACGAATCGCGCGAAACAGGCCGCTACCTCGTGGGGCTGCTCGTTTTTCTCGGCCTGCTCGGGACGTTCTGGGGCCTCCTCGAGACCATCCAGTCGGTCGGCAAGGCGATCAATACCCTCGACACGAGGCAGACGGACAGTGTGTTGGTCTTCGAGGAGTTGAAGAACGGTCTTGCGGCACCGTTGCGCGGCATGGGAACGGCGTTCTCCGCCTCCCTGCTCGGTCTCGCCGGCTCCCTGGTGCTCGGCTTCCTCGAGCTTCAGGCGAGCCACGCCCACAATCGCTTCTACAACGAGCTGGAGGAATGGCTGTCGGGCATCACCGATCTGTCGCCGTCGACCGTCGGCTTCGGCAGCGATGCCGCGGCTCATCAGCTGCAATTAGCGGTCATTGACCTGCAGCGCGCCATCACCGAGCTCGGCGATCGCGTCCAGGGAGGGGCTGACGGCATCGACGGTCAAGGCCAGCCTGTCAAGGAGCTTGCACAGGGCGTCGACCAACTCGTCCGTCAGATGCGTGCCGAGCAGAAAGTCGTCCGCGAGTGGATCGACGATCAGGCCGCGCGCCAGACCGAGGTGGCGAGCGTATTGAAAGATCTCGCTCAGACCATGGCCCGCAGAGAGGCTTGATCGATGGCGCGCGGCCGTTCCAGACGCGGAGGCGAGCACGGTGAATTCTGGCCGGGGTATGTCGACGTCCTCTCGACGCTCCTCCTGACTGTCACGTTCCTGATGTCGATCTTCATGATTTCCCAGTATTTCGTGGGACAAGAGTCGTCAGGCAAGGACAACGCGCTGAAGCGGCTCACGCGCCAGATTGCCGAGCTGACGAGCCTCCTCTCACTCGAGAAGGGCAAAGGCAAATCGCTCGAGGACGAGCTCGCGGCGCTCAAGGCTTCGCTTGCCTCCGCCCTCGCCGAATCCGACCGTCTCAGCGGCCTCGCTGGCCTCGGCGACAATCGCGTGCAAAGCGCCGAGGCTCGCATATCGATCCTGAGCAAGGAGCTTGCCGACGAGAAAAACGTGTCTGGCGAGGCCCTGGCCAAAGTCGATCTGCTCAATCAGCAGCTTCTCGCGCTGCGCCGGCAGATCGCAGCCTTGAACGAGGCACTGCAGGCGGCCGAGGCGAAAGACAAGGATTCACAAGCCCGCATCACGGATCTGGGGGCCAGGCTCAACCTCGTGCTGGCTCGCCAGGTGCAGGAGCTGCAGCGCTATCGCTCGGACTTTTTCGGCCGCCTTCGCGAGCTGTTGCGAGATCGCAAGGATATCCGCGTCGTCGGTGACCGCTTCGTCTTCCAGTCCGAGGTGCTCTTTCCGTCAGGTCAGGCACAGATGACGGTCGAGGGATTGGCGGCGATAGATCAGCTCGCACAGGCGATCGTCGAGGTCGAGCGCCAGATCCCTTCGGAGGTCGATTGGGTCATCCAGGTCGATGGCCACACCGACCAGCGCCCCATTTCAAGCCGTGAATTTCCGTCGAACTGGGAGTTGTCGTCGGCGCGCGCCATCTCTGTCGTCAAATATCTGATCAGCAGAGGCGTCTCGCCGCATCGGGTCGTGGCCGCGGGCTACGGTGAGTTCGCGCCACTCGAGGTCGGAACAACGGATGAGATCCTGAGGCGCAACAGACGCATCGAGTTGAAGCTCACCAACCGCTAAGCCGAACCGTCAAACGCTGCTCGCCTCAGCGCCTGCGCGCCGCACGAGGCTGCTCAGGTCTCGCACCCGAATGCCGCGTCCGGATTCGACGGCGATGACGCCCTCGCTCGACAGACGCTTCAGCATCCGACTGACCGTCTCGATGGTCAGCCCTAGGAACTGTGCGATCTCGGTCCGCGACAGCGGGAGCTCGATCCGCGCCTCGGCGGGCAGCGAACCTCCAGCGCAGTCCGACGGCTGCAAGCGCCGCAGGCACAGCATGATCAGACTGGCAAGTCGCTCCTCCGCCGTCTTGGTTCCGAGAAGCAGCATCCATTCTCGCGCTGCGTCCAGATCTGCCGTCATCCGCCGCACGAACAGCTCCTCGAGCCCCTTGTGCTCGACCAGCAGAGCCTCGAACCGCGATCGATCAAAACAGCAGAGCTCGACATCCGTCGCGGCCTCGGTAAGCGGCGCCATCGGTGCCGCGAACGGCCGGCCGATGAAGTCGGCCGGGAAATGCAGCCCGACCACCTGCGTGCGTCCGTCGGCGAGCGACACCGACACCTTCGCCACACCGGATAGAACTGTCGCCACGAGGCTGCCGGCCTCGTCCTCGTTGAACAGCGCGCGACCGGCCGTCACCCGCCGCCGCCGCGAAAGCCGGTTGATCTGATCGAGTGTCGCCTCAGGAAGCGCTTGGCAGAGCGCCCTCGAGCGAATGGCGCAGGCTCGGCATGAGAGACGCATCTGCTAGCAGCTCCCCTCGCTCGTCGATTGGTTGGGGCCCCGGGGCACTCCCCCGTGCCCGACACTTTGCCCGCCATTCCGCATCCTGAGCGGTCATTCTTCAAAGACGCAATCGGTCGCACTTTTCTTTGATTTGGATCAAGCGACGAAGCGCGCGGCATCCGACCCTTTGTCATCCGCCACTCCGAGCAGGCCGCGAGCAGCATCCGCATCGGCGATCCAGCCGTGTCTATGAAGCAGCGCTGCCGGTGGCGACCGGAGGAGCAGCACTCGAACGGGGGCAGGCATGGCCACAGGCGCCGCAGCACACGACCATCATCATGATCATCCGCACGGATGGAAACGTTGGGTGCTCTCCACCAACCACAAAGACATCGGCACGATGTACCTGATCTTTGCCATGGTCGGTGGCATCGTCGGCGGCCTGCTCTCGGTGGGAATCCGACTGGAGCTGAAGGAGCCCGGTCTCCAGTACTTCTCCAATCCACATATGTTCAACGTCTTCACCACCGGCCATGGCCTCATCATGGTCTTCTTCATGATCATGCCGTCGCTGTTCGGCGGCTTCGGCAATTATTTTGCCCCGCTGATGATCGGTGCGCCTGACATGGCGTTTCCGCGCATGAACAATATCTCGTTCTGGCTTTTGCCGGCGGCACTGAGCCTTCTTCTCATATCGCTGTTCGTCGAGGGAGCCGGCACCTGCAATATCGCGCTGTTCGACGCGGCAGCGCGAGATTTATCGGGCTGTGGTGCCGGCATTGGCTGGACGGCCTATGCACCCCTGTCCACCACGGGCCACCCGGGTCCTGCGGTCGACTTCGCCATTCTCGCGCTTCATGTCGCAGGCGCCTCGTCGATCCTGTCGTCGATCAACTTCATCACGACGATCTTCAACATGCGCACGCCGGGTATGACGCTCCACAAGATGCCCTTGTTCGCCTGGTCGATCCTGATTACGGCATTCTTGCTGTTGCTGTCCCTGCCAGTCCTGGCTGGCGCCATTACCATGCTGCTGACCGACCGCAACTTCGGCACGACGTTCTTCACGGCGTCGGGCGGCGGCGATCCTATCCTCTTTCAGCACCTCTTCTGGTTCTTCGGCCACCCGGAAGTCTACATCATTATCCTGCCCGGCTTTGGCCTCGTGAGCCACGTTATCGCGACGTTCTCGAGGAAACCCATCTTCGGCTACCTCGGAATGGCCTACGCCATGGTAGCCATCGGCGTGGTCGGCTTCATCGTGTGGGCGCACCACATGTACACATCGGGCATGAGCGTCAACGCTCAGGCTTACTTCATGTTCGCGACCATGGTCATCGCGGTGCCGACCGGTGTGAAGATCTTTTCCTGGATCGCGACCATGTGGGGCGGCTCATTACGCTTCCCGACACCGATGCTCTTCGCCCTGGGCTTCGTATTCCTGTTCACGGTGGGCGGCGTCACGGGCGTCATGATCGCAAATGCGGGTGTCGATCGCGCCCTCCACGACACCTACTATATCGTTGCGCACTTCCACTACACGATGTCGCTCGGCGCGCTCTTCACGCTGTTCGCGGGCTGGTACTACTGGTTCCCGAAGATGAGCGGCTACATGTACTCTGAGGCGTGGGGCAAGGCGCACTTCTGGCTGACGTTCGTCGGCGTCAACATGACATTCTTCCCACAACATTTCCTTGGGCTTGCCGGCATGCCGCGCCGGTACGTGGACTATCCAGACGCGTTTGCCGGTTGGAACCTCGTCTCGTCCTACGGCTCTCTACTCTCGTCGCTCGGCACGATCGTCTTCTTCGCGGGACTTGCCGTCGCCTTCATGCGCAAAGAGAAGGCCACGGACAATCCCTGGGGAGCCGGGGCAACGACGCTCGAGTGGACGCTATCCTCTCCACCGCCGTTCCATAGCTTCGAGACGCTACCGGTCATCAAGGATGAAACACACTGAAACCCATTCCTGGGACGAGACGAAGTTCGCGACAGCGGATTGCGTCGCGAGCTTCCGGATCTGGCCTCACAGGTCACTCGATCGCCGGGGCACGCTGACTTTGCTGGCGTTCGTGATGGTCGCAGGGACAGTCGTCTTTCTCGGCAGCCCGGCAAGAGCGGTGCTGCCATTGGCGGTCGGCCCCTTTCTCGCCGGGGGTGCACTCAGTCTCGCACTCTGGTGCAACAACCGGGCTGCGCGTTTCGGCGAGGTCGTCGAGATCGGCCCGCAGATCGTCAAGGTCACCAGGCTGGGCACACGGGGACCGATCGGCAGCACTCTGTTCGCGACGGGTTGGGTGCGCGTGACGATGCGCCAGGACCGCAGAATTGCCAATCGTCTGGTCCTGACGCAGAGCGGGCGCAGCTGCTCCATCGCCGAGTATCTGTCTCCCGAGGAGCGGAAATGCCTCGCGCAGGCCCTCTCCGCCACTGTCGACACGGTACGCCGCGGCCCTGGAGCATTGAGCCAACGCAAGGCCGACGACGACGCCACAGCCTAAGCGGAACATCGACGTTGGCCAGGAGGATAGCCATGCAGGCGAGTGCGGAGCTTATCGAGCGCCATGCGCGACCGGCACCGCGCTATACGAGCTACCCGACAGCCAATCATTTTTCTCCAGCTATCGACCGTGATCGCTACAGGGAATGGCTGACGGCGCTGCCACTCGACACGTCGCTTTCGCTCTACCTGCACATTCCCTTCTGTGAAAAGCTATGTTTCTACTGTGCCTGCAGCACCAAGGCTTCGCGGCGCTATGAGCCTGTGCAGCGCTACGCCATCGCGCTCGAAGCCGAGATTGCAAACGTCGCATCGCTGATCCCTGCGCGCCTTCCCGTCATGCATATCCATTGGGGCGGCGGCTCGCCGAGCATCCTGTCTGCCGGCGACATCGGCGGCCTTGCGGACGCACTGCGGCGGGCCTACGCAATCTCCGAAGGCGCCGAGTTCGCTGTCGAGATCGATCCCAGGAACCTGGCACCGGAGAAGGTCAAGGCCTTCGCCGTGGCCGGCGTCAACCGCGTCTCGCTCGGCGTGCAAGACTTCGATCCGCGCGTTCAAGCCGCCATCGGGCGCGAGCAGAGCTTCGAGCTGACGCGTGCGGCAATCACGCAGTTTCGCGACGAGGGCATTGCCTCGGTCAACATCGATCTCGTCTATGGTCTCCCGCATCAGACTGTCGAAAGCCTGAGCCGCACCATCGACCAGGTGCTGGAGTTGACTCCGGAGCGGATCGCAGCCTTCGGCTATGCTCATCTGCCGCAACGTGTCCGGCCGCAGCGATTGATCGACGCGACCGCCCTCCCCGGCGCCTGCGCGCGGTTCGACCAGTCGAGCCTCATCGTCGCTCTGCTGGAGAAAGCGGGCTATCGCAGGGTGGGCATCGACCATTTCGCGCGCGATGAGGACGGTCTGGCGCAAAAGCCACTGCGCCGCAACTTCCAAGGCTACACGAGCGACGCGGCCGACGCCTTGATCGGACTTGGTGCCTCGGCAATCGGAAAGCTGCCCGGTGGCTATGCGCAGAATGCAGTCTCAGCGTCCGACTACGAGCGACGCATTGCCACCGATGGCCTCGCGACCGCGCGCGGTATCGCCCTCTCTCAGGAGGACCGTATCCGCGCCTACGTCATCGAACGGTTGATGTGTGATTTTCGCCTGACAACGCGCGAGCTGATTGCGGCCTTCGGCGAGGCCGCGCATCCCGTTCTCAATGTGGCTGCCGGCATTGTCGGGCGCGACGACGACGGGTTGATCGTTGCCACCGACGACGGCCTCGAGATCACCAACCTCGGCCGCCCCTTCGTGCGCAGCATCTGCGCGCGCTTCGACAGCTACCTGACAGGTGCCGCAACGCACTCGGTGGCAATCTGAGGAGCCGCACCTGCGCCCTCAATCAGAAGGCACCGCCCACAGGCAGCGTTCGATAGCCCATGCCGGAGATGATCTGGTGACTGGTCAGCTTTGTCGTGGCCCAGCCTCCCTCTGGATCTCTGCCGCTCATCCAGCGCGAGAATTGGTGCGCCAGGTCGGAGAACAGTGACCTTGTTTCCCGGTAATGCAGCGGTGCGCGATAGCTGGCACTCGTCCATTTATACTCCACGAAATACGACAGTCGCGGTATCCGGAACTCAATCCCGATTAGCAGCTGAAACGCTGGCCCCGTGTATTGATACTCGTAGGTTCGATTGTGCTCGCCCCTGAGCTGTACCTCGCTGTGCGGCAGCGACACGCCCAAACCGGCTCCGACGTAGGGACTGAAGAACGCCGTCGAGAACGGCAGGCGCCAGAGGCCGTTCAGCGTCAGCATATTGTGACCGTGCGTGAACTCGAGTTTGTGAAACACATCCTCGATGCGTGCGTTCGGCGGGAGCGCGCGACCATCCCGCGCGCCGGAGAAGCGGGCGCGCTCCTCCATCGGCGAATAGACCTTGGAATGCGTGAAATCGACCATTCCCCCGACGCTGCTCGCTGGTAGCCAGTGCGAAGCGCGCACACCATAATAGATTGGATGGTTGAATGGGCGACCTTCCCATGGCAGCTCGTGGATGGTCAGGTCTGTTCCCGGGCGCTGGATGCGCACATCGCTCGGATAGGTGAACTGCGCCCCTCCATAAAATGCGGTCAGCGTCTCTGCGCCCTGGAAGCGAACCTCCTCTGCAATCGCCGCGCGTCGCTCAAGTTGGGCCGCGCGCTGATCCTCGTACTCGATATGCCGCGTCGGCCGATCCTTGAGCCATTCCGCTGGAAAAAGGAGTTGGATCGCAAGGATGCCGACGGCGACCGCCGCCGTTAGCGCCGACGCGACGTCGATTCTCCTCGCAGCGTCCCCGCTGCCGCTACGTTCGGAACGCGCCCTCCACTTCGCGAGGGACGCTCGCGCCGACCTGCAGGTCGCAACCGCCATCTCACGCGAGCTCGAACGTGTCGCGCCAGCTCGACGCTACGTAATTGATAATGATCGACTTGCGCACCCCGCCAATCGGACGAGGCGAGAAGCCGTGCCAGGTGTCCTTGCCCGGGATGAAGATCAAGCCCTTGTTGCGCTCATATGAAGCTGTGCCGACCCGATTGTGCTGCGGCGTTGCATCGTAGATATCTGTTCCGGCATCCTTCAGCCCGGGCTCTCCCGACAGATAGACCAGCATCGTGAAGAGCTTGACCGGGATGTCGACATGCGGCTCCAGCCAGAAGCCGTCGACGTCCTGGCAGTATTCGACACGCAGTTGTCCCTGCGAGAGATCCGTTCCGGTTTCGCGCTCGATCGTCGATGTCACGAGAGGATGCTTGAACGCGTCCGCCACCTCGCGGCAAACCGGAAAGCGAATCTGGTTCTCGGACGAGAAATAAACCCGCGTCGAATTGTTGGCTTCCCGGCGCCCGTCGAACTGCGCTTGGCCAGGTGGCTTGAACGGCAATCCTGCGATGGCCTCGACCGTCGCCGCTGGCAAAGCGTCGGCCAGCAGCCAGTAGCGGAAAGGTGCTGTTCGCCGCTCCGACTTGGCGAGGCAATCTAGAAACTGCTGCGCGACGGCATTCGGTGCGATCATCTGATCCATGGGCTAGCTCCTCAGCGGAAGGGATTGAGGCGCTTGAGACTGGCCGAGACGCGATGTCTCAGCACGTTCCGTGACAGCGCTGCACTCGAGCGGACCCAGTTGAACATGATGTAGCGCCGCTGCCCCTCGAACGGCAGGTGGCCATGCCAGGAGTTGTCGGCGCGCTTGAATGCGACGAGGGTGCCGCCGTCGGGCGGAACCTCGGCGATGTAATCCTCGATGTCGGTGCCGTTGCGCAGCAGCCGGAGCCGGCCACCGCCACTCTCCCACGGCTGATTGAGGTAGAGCAGGCAGGTGGCGACCTTATCGGTCGAGTCCGTGTGAATGCGCCCGTCACGCCGATGACAGTGGCCGCGCACCGTCACCATCAGCGGCAACTCGGAAAGCGACACATCGAGCTTTTCCTCGAGCAGAGCCTCGAGATCTGCTCCTCGAATCTCCTCGACCAGCTCGTTGAATGCCGGACCTCCGTTCACCTCTTCCAAGGGGAAGATGCCCGGTTGGGAGATCGTGGGAAAATCCGCAGCGATGTGTGCAAGCGCGGATTCCCTCAGTACGCCCGTCGTCTGAAAGAATGAAAATGGCTCGTGGGCGACGGCGGAGCGCCGTATGGCATCGAGATCGAGCATATGTCCCCCTGCTCGCCAAACGCGCGCCGGTCCCACGGCGCCGATATCCGCCAACTCGGTCAGCGGCCTTCGCGTCCGCACTGTTCCCGGAGTGCGCCTAATGCGCTTGATCGAGGTCAAGCAGCGGCCCGGCAAGGTCGCCGCTCGCAGCGAGATCCGCCGGCTGATTGCGCTGAGGTGGTCGTCAGAGTGAATCCTGCGTCTACTGAGCCGCCTCGGGCGTGCTCAGTTGGAGCTCGGCGAGGCGTGCGTAGAGGCCACCGCGCGCGACGAGCGCCTGATGCGTGCCCTCCTCGACGATCCGCCCCTCGTCCATGACCAGGATGCGGTCCGCCCGGAGGACGGTCGACAGACGATGCGCCACGATCAGCGTCGTTCGGCCCGCCCGCAAGGCATCGAGGGCGCGCTGCACGGCGACCTCGCTTTCTGCGTCGAGCGCACTCGTCGCCTCGTCGAGCAAGAGGATGGGCGCATCCCTCAGAACTGCTCGGGCAATCGCGATGCGCTGCCGCTGGCCGCCCGACAGCGAGACGCCCCGCTCACCCAATTGCGTGTCATAGCCGTCGGGCAAGGCCTTGATGAACGCGTCGGCGTGGGCCGTGATCGCCGCACGCTCGATGTCGGCGCGCGATGCCTCGGCCATGCCGTAGCGGATATTCTCGGCGACGGAATCGGCGAACAGGGCGACATCTTGCGGTACCAGGGCAATGCGTCGACGAGCCGCCGCGAGCTCGGCCTGATGGAGCGGGACGCCGTCGAGCAGAACGCGGCCTTGCGTCGGATCGAAGAAGCGCAACGCCAGCGCGAGAACCGTGCTCTTGCCCGCCCCCGACGGTCCGACAATCGCCACCGTTTCGCCGGCTGCCACGCTGAAGGACACCCGATCCAGCGCCGACAGCTCGGAGCGCGAAGGATATCGGAACGACACAGCCTCGAACGCGATACGTCCTTGCGGCGGATGCGGCAGCGGTACTGGTACCTCCGGTGAGACGATGTCGGGTTGAACGGCCATCATCTCGGTCAGTCGCTCGGCCGCTCCGGCCGCCTGCTGCATCTCACCCCAGACCTCGGATAGCCCCGCCAGCGAGCTGCCCGCGAAAACCGCGTAGAGCACGAACTGGCTGAGCGTACCGACGGTCATGACCCCGCTGGCGACGAGTCCGGCGCCATGCCAGATGACACCGACAATTCCGGCAAAGACGAGCAGGATGACGAGGGCTGTGAGGCCAGCACGGGCAAGGAAGCGCGACCGCGCCGCCGCGAAAGAGCGCTCGACCGCCTGCTGATAGCGCGCCGTCACGACGGGCTCGGCCGTCGCCGCCTGCATCGTGCGATAGGAGGCGAGGTGCTCGGCCGCATAGCCTGCGGCATCGGCAAGTGTATCCTGCGCCGAGCGCGAGAGCCGTCGAACCGAACGGCCATAAGCAACCAACGGCAGCACGATCATCGGGATGGCGATGAGCACCAGCGTCGACAGCCGCGCGCTGGTTACGACCATCATGACCAGGGCGCCACAGAGCATAATGCTGTTGCGGACGGCCTGTGACAGCGCCGCTCCCGCCGCTGCGGTGATCTGGGTGGTATCGGCGGTGATGCGGCTCATGAGCTCACCCGACCGCTGCCGCTCAAAATAGGCGGCATCGAGGGTGGCGAGATGGGCGAACACCTTGCCCCGCAAATCCGCGACCACCCGCTCGCCGAGCCAATTGACCGCGTAAAAGCGGGTCGCACTGGCAATCGCAAGCGCGGCTCCGAGGCCGATCAAGCCAAGAAAATACCGGTCGATCGTACCGGCGTCGCCGCCCGAGAAGCCGAAGTCGACCATGCGCCGGACAGCGAGAGGCAGCGCGAGCAGCACGAGTGCCGACACAACGAGGGCGATGCCGGCCAAGGCGAGCATGCCGCCGTGCCCCGAAAGATGCGAAACGAGGCCGGCCAACGGCTTCAACGAGCGGGCCTTACCCGGCTGATCCGATGATCCGCCGATCTCCTTGACCTGCGTTGGTCGTCGCCTCACGCTCACCTCGCGCTCTCAACACTCTTCGATGGGCCTTCGATGCCTGAGACCGCGGCAAGGCTCAAGTGCGCATTTCGCGGCGCATCTGCGCCCTGTCGCACGGTCAGCGGGCCTCTCCGGCCAAAACTTGCGGTGTGGAGCACACAGAACGGGCGTGCGTTTGACAAAATTGGGCCATAAGCGTGTTTGGCATTCGTGATCTGTGCTGGCATCGCCCCGAGACCCGGACACCACCATGGCCGAAGACCCTTACACCACCCTGGGCCTCCAGCGGACTGCGACCGATGACGAGATCAGGCGCGCTTTCCGCCGGCTCGCCAAGGAGCTGCATCCCGACGTCAACCCGGACAATCCGGAAGCGATGGAGCGCTTCAAGCGCGTCTCCGCCGCTTACGAGCTGGTGGGCGACCCAGTACGGCGGCAAGCCTACGATCGAGGCGAGATCGACTCTTCCGGCGAGCCGCGACGCTCCTACCAGCACGCCGGCGGCCGCGGGCCGGCGGGCGGCCCCGGACCCGAATTCGGTTTCGGCGACATTTTCAGCGATCTATTCGGTCAACGCGGCCCCCGTGGTCCGGGCGCCGGCTTCAGCCTGCGCGGCCAGGACATGCGCTACACTCTCGACGTCGACTTCATGGAAGCCGTTCTCGGTGCCAAGAAGCGCGTCACTATGCCAGAAGGCGGCCAACTCGATCTCAACGTGCCCCAGGGTGTGACCGATGGGCAGGTGCTCAGACTAAAAGGCAAGGGCGGGCCAGGTATCCGCGGTGGCGAAGCTGGCGACGCGCTGGTCGAGGTGCGCGTCCGCCCGCATCCGCACTTCAAGCGCCAGGGCGACGATATCCTCCTGGACGTGCCGATCACCGTCGACGAGGCCGTGCTCGGCGGCAAGATCGAAGTGCCGACGGCGGCCGGCCGCGTCTCCTTGACGCTGCCCAAGGGCACCAGCTCGGGCCGCGCCTTCCGGTTGAAAGGCAAGGGCGCCCGCAATCCATCGAACGGTGCCTACGGCGATCAGATCGTCACCGTGCGCATCGTGCTGCCGGATACGATCGACGACTCGCTCGCCTACTTCCTGACCGAATGGCGCAAGAAGAACACCTACGACCCCGGGCGCCCCTGAGACCGCGATGACACAGAACGCACTTCGGTTGGAGGATACAAAACGGGCGTCACGCCCGGCGCGCCGGAGCGTCGCGCTCGGCATGCTCGGGCTGGCCGCTGCCGTGGCACTAGGGGGACCGGAAGCGATGGCGCGACGCTCCGGGGCAGCCGAAGCGCTGACCTTTAGAGCACGAGAGACGACAAGTCTCGAGGCCCTCGAGCCGAGATCCTCGGGCGCACATTGGACACAGACCGTGCGGCGGCCGGTCACGGACCTCGTTCTGCGCCTTCGCCCCTCGGGTGGCCACTCGCTCGAAGCTTCACTCGCCGCACCGGGCGTTGGCCGTCCGGGCCAGACGAAGCCCCTGTTCGAGGCAGAGCTCATTATCGCGGCGGCCGGCCGGATACACGTCGAGGATCGGGCGGTTTGCGGCCCCTGGCAGGGTGACACCATCGTCTGTCGCACAGAATGCGATGGCGGCGCCTTTGCTCTTCGTCGTCGCGGCAGCGATGATGGCAGCGCGCTCACCTTGCTGGTCGGGAAGGTGCCGAGCATCGCCGAGGCCGGTTTTGGCGACATCGTGCGTCTTGGCGCCTGCTCTGACACCCAGGCGGCGGGCGGATTGGCGGTCAGGGCCGGGAACGCTGCCGAAATCTCACTCGATCAGCGCTAATCCCCCACCCTTCAAAGAGCGCGGGACCGGACACAGTTCCGGGAATAGGATGCCCGGCAACGATCACGACCAATCAGGACGATTGCCATGACAAGAGCCACGAGCGCTCCGCTGAAAGGTGTGCTGCCGATCGCGCCGACCCCGTTTCACGACAACGGCGACCTCGATCTCGAGGGGATGCGCCGCGTCCTCGACTGCATGATCGACCAGGGCGTCGACGGCATCTGCATCCTCGCCAATTATTCCGAGCAGTTCGTTTTGAGCGATGCCGAGCGCGAGACACTGCTTAGCCTTTCGACCGAGCATGTCGCGGGGCGCGTGCCGGTCATTGCCACGATCAGCCATTTTTCGACCCGCATCGCAGCGGAGCGAGCCAAGCGCGCTGCAGAGGCCGGCGCCGTCATGGTGATGATGATGCCGCCCTATCACGGGACCGGGCTCCGTGCCGACGAGCCTGGAATGCTCGAGCACTTCGCCGCCGTCGCTAAAGCCGGCGGTCTACCGATCATGGTTCAGGACGCTCCCTTGTCCGGTGTGCCCCTCTCCGTGCCGTTCCTGGCCCGCCTCGCCCGCGAGGTACCGCTCGTGCGCTACTTCAAGATCGAGGTGCCCGGTACCGCGATGAAGCTCCGCGCGCTGCTCGACGCCGCGGGCGACCTTATCGACGGCCCCTTCGATGGAGAGGAAGGAATCACCCTGATGGCCGACCTCGATGCCGGCGCCACCGGAACGATGACGAGCGCGATGTACTCCGACCTCGTCAAGCCGATCGTCGAGGCCCACGCGGCCGGACGCCGCCAGGAAGCGGCGACGCTCTACGCACGCCTGCTGCCTCTGATCAACTTCGAGAACCGTCAATGTGGCCTTCGCGGCACAAAGACCGTGATGAAGGAGGGCGGTGTGATCAAGAGCGACGCCGTACGCCATCCCCAGGTGCCGCTGGCGGCCCCGACCAAGACCGAGCTGATGGAGCTCGTTCGTGAGCTGGATCCGCTGGCACTGAGGTGGGGGAAGTAGCATCGCCAGGTCGGCTGGCGCCTTGTCTCGCGATCGGCCAGTCGCCATAAAGGCACCGAGGCATTTGCGATCAGGAGGGCTGACCACTGTGATGGAGACCGAGACCCCGAAGGCTATTCTCCTCAAGGATTACAAGCCCTCGGCTTGGCTGATCGACATGGTCTACCTCGACATCGCCCTCGACCCCACCGAGACCCGCGTCAAGTCGCGGCTGAAGATGCGGCCAAACCCGGCTCGCACAGGCCGACGCGGCCCGTTGGTCCTCGACGGAGAAGGCCTAACGCTCGACAGCGTCGTGCTTGATGGCGTGCGCCTCGAGGGCAAAGCCGTCTCGGTAACCGAGACCAGCCTCAGGATCGTATCGCCGCCCGATGCGCCCTTCACGCTCGAGATCGAGACGCGCTGCAATCCGTCGGCCAACAAGACCCTGTCGGGTCTCTACGTGTCCAAGGGCATCTATTGCACGCAGTGCGAGGCGCAGGGCTTCCGGCGGATCACGTATTTCCTCGACCGTCCGGACGTGCTTGCCGTCTATACCGTGCGGCTGGAGGCCGACCCCGAAGCTGCGCCGGTGCTACTGGCGAACGGCAACCCGACCGAGCGTGGCAGCCTGGATCACGGCCGGCGGCATTATGTGGTCTACAAGGATCCACATCCCAAGCCCGCCTACTTGTTCGCTGTCGTCGGCGGAGCGCTTGGCGCCGTAGCCTCGACCTTCACGACAATGTCGGGCCGTAAAGTCGACCTCGGGATCTACGTGGAGCCGGGCAAGGAGGGTCGCTGCGCCTGGGCCATGGGTTGCCTCAAACGCGCCATGAGGTGGGACGAGGAGCGTTTCGGCCGCGAGTACGATCTCGATGTCTTCAACATCGTTGCGGTGTCCGACTTCAACATGGGGGCAATGGAGAACAAGGGCCTCAACATCTTCAACGATCGGTTGATCCTGGCCAGCGCCAAGACCGCGACCGACGGCGACTTCTTCAACATCGACCGCGTCATCGCACACGAGTACTTCCACAATTGGACCGGCAATCGCATCACGTGCCGCGACTGGTTCCAGTTGTGCCTGAAGGAAGGCTTGACGGTCTTTCGCGACCAGCTCTACTCGGCCGACCACCGCTCACCAGCGGTACAGCGCATCTACGATGTGCGGATGTTGAAGGCGCGCCAATTTCCCGAGGATGCGGGCCCGCTCGCCCACCCCGTGCGCCCCGACAGGTTCATCGAGATCAACAATTTCTATACGTCGACGGTCTACGAGAAGGGCGCCGAGCTCTGCCGTATGATCCATACGCTGTTGGGTCCTGATCTTTTCCGCAAGGGCATGGACCTCTACTTCGACCGTCACGATGGGGAAGCCGCAACCGTCGAGGATTTCATCGCGTGCTTTGCTGACACAAGCGGGCGCGATCTCGGCCAGTTCATGACGTGGTATGGGCAGGCCGGGACGCCGAGCCTCGTTTGCGACCTGAAATATAATCCGACGAAGCGTACTGCCGAGTTGACTGTCGAGCAGGTGTTGGTGCCGACACCCGGTCAGCCGACAAAAAAGCCGCTTCACATCCCGCTGCGGCTCGGCCTTCTCGGCGGCAACGGCAACGACCTACCCCTGGATACGGGACCGGAAAGCCGCCTCGACAACGGCGTGCTCGAGATCACCAAGCGCAAGGAAACCTTCCGCTTTGTCGACGTGCCGGGGCGCCCGGTGCCGTCGCTCCTGCGGGGGTTTTCTGCCCCCGTCAATCTCACCATCGATCTGGCCGACGAGGACCTCGCCTTCCTGATGTCGCACGACAGCGACGAGTTCAATCGCTGGCAGGCCGGTCAGGACTACGCAACGCGACTGTTGACGGCTTCCGTCACGGCTTTGCGCAAGGACAAGACGCCGCCAGATCCGACGGCGTTCATCGACGCACTCGGTGCTATCGTTGCCGACGACCGCCTCGAGCCGGGATTTCGGGCCCAGGCCCTGGCGCTACCGAGCGAAGCCGATCTCGCGCGGATCATAGCGAAAGACATAGATCCGGACGCCATTCACAAGGCGAGAAAAACTCTCCGCCGAAAGCTTGCGCAGCGCCTCGGCAAAAAGCTCGAGGCGATCTATGCCGAGATGGCGACAAAAGGCGCTTATGCGCCGACGCCCGAACAGATCGCTCGCCGGACGTTACGCAATGTGGCCCTCGGCTTGCTCACTGCGCGAGGGACGGCCGATGATGTCGCCCGAGCCAACCGGCACTTCGAGAGTGCGACCAACCTGACAGACGAGATTGCCGGCCTCGCCGCTCTTGCCGAGACACGCGGCAGCGAACGCAAGGCAGCGTTCGAGCGCTTCTATGAGCGCTGGCATTCGGATCACATCGTCATCGACCACTGGTTCCTCTATCAGGCGGCCGCGCCGCAGCCGGGCACGCTCGCAACCGTGAAGAAGCTGGCGCGGCATCCGCTGATGTCACTCGAGAATCCGAACAAGGTGAGGACGCTTATCGGTGCTTTTGCGGCCAATCCGGTTGCATTCAACCGTCCCGACGGCGCCGGATACGCCTATGTCGCGGAGCGCATTCTCGAGATCGACCGCTTCAATCCCCAACTCGCGGCCCGCCTCCTCACCGCTTACCGAAGCTGGCGTACGCTCGAGCCTGGGCGCCGCAAACTCGCCGAGCGCACGTTGAAAGGCATCGCGAAGTCAAAACCCCTGTCGCGCGATGTCTACGAGATCGTAACGCGCATGCTCGACTAGGCGACAGGAGGGGGCGCCGCGGCGGCGAACGGGTCAGCTATGGCCTTGTCGACGGCTCGGTTGGCTTGGCCGTCGAGCTGCCTTGCGGCTCGTCATCGGCCGCCTCGTCGGCATCTCGGTCGCCTTGCCTTTGTTGGGCTCTCCGCCGCCAGGGTCGCTCCGACTTCTTCTGCCAATGCGCAAAGGCCCGCCGCTCTTCCGTCGTCAGTCGTGTCGCGACCAACTCGTAGAGCGTGTGTGCAGCCTTGCGAACCTTCACCTCAGCGTCGAGCAGCTTGTCGTGCGCCATCCTGTATCTGGCAATATCGAACGGCTCCGCAGTGAGAGCGTCCCGCACTTCGGCGCGAGCCCTGCGCAAATCACGCCAGTAAGGTCGCAATGCCCGCCGCTCGGTCTTGACCGAGTTCCAGATCTCACGCTTCCGCTCGCCAGGCAGCGTTCGCGCGAAACTGACGACAGTCGCTTGCGAGGCGCCGTGCGGTGGCCGGAACCCATGCCGAATACCGACCGCAGCCACCATGCCGAAGATCAGCAGGTTGAGCGCCAACGAGCTGATGAGAAGCACGTTCTTCCAGCGCGGCCAACGCCTGGCCGGCTCATCGAGCTTTCGGCCTTCGGTGGGCCCAGTCTCGGTCATATCTGGTCCTCGTCGAGCAGATTCAGGCTGTCGAGATGCAGTCCTGAAAGGACGATCTCGGGATCACCCGTGGACTGAACCAGCGACGCGAGGCTCATGGCATCCGCCGGCACCAGATCGCTCAAGCCGATGGCAACGCCGAATGCGAGCGAAGCAGCCAGCGCAGCCAGGGACCGCCAAGGCGGAGCCCCCCGGCGCGATGCGATCGGTGCTGCGACCAGAGCCGCGCGTCGCTCGGCCGACGAAGCATTCGGCCTCTGGTCGCTCTGGCCGTGTCCAACGGGTAAGCGGATGATGCGAGCCCCCATGGCGGGCTCTCCGCGCGTCCGGGAGCCGCCATCGGCTACAGCCGCGCCCACAATGCGATCCGCCAACAGCGCGACACGTCGTGGATCGGCTCCCGAAGCCTTCGCCAGCAACCGCTCCAGCGCGTGAGCTTCGGCATGCAGTGCCCGTGCCTCCTCGGAAACCTCGATGAGAGCCGCAGCGGCCCGCCCAAAATCATCAGGCCAGCGCGACAACTCGCCGCCATAGGCGTCGAGCAGGCTCTCGAAGCGGTCGAGCGTCAACGTCTTGTCTTGCCCGGTCATGCCATCTCAAGACGCGCGCGTCTTGCCTCCATCGTCAAAACATCAGACCACGTCATCATTGCCCGGCAACAGATCTCGCCACTCGTCCTTCAGCGACCCCTTCAACGTGCGCCGGGCCCGCGCCAACAGAGATTCAACGGCCTCGTCCGATACGCCGAGCGTGGCTCCGACCTCGCTCTGGCTCAAGCCCTCGAAGTGAAACAGGGTGAGTGCCAGGCGCTGACGGTCGGGCAATTCCCCGAGTGCCGCATCGACGCGCACGGAGAGATCCCTGTCGGCCAGAACTCTCAAGTTGCCGAGGAGGGTCGATCTGCTCCGGTACTTCCTCGACAACCGCCAGATGCCGGCCAGCTCGGACACGGTCGATGCACAGGTTGGTCGTCACACGGCGAAGCCAGGGCTTGAAGCCACCGGGACCCAGCTCGAGCCCCGACGCATTGCGCCAAAGCCGCAGCATGGCCTCCTGTGCCACATCCTCGGCCTCGGCCTCGTCCCTGAGCACCCGCCGCGCCACGCCGAGCACCAGGGACAGATGACGATCGACGACCACACGAAATGCCGCGCCATCGCCAGCGGCGAGACGGGCCAGCAGCTGCCCGTCGTCGCTCTCTCGTGCGTCCGCGGCGTGTGGTGGGTCGCCGGTCCGTGCCAACGCTGTCCTCATCTCATGGGCCCTTCACGGCCGATGCGTCGAGCTTGCCCGATCCGGCGTGCCGGAGCTACCACCATGCACCGAGATCGTCAGTTCTTGGTGGGCGGCATATCCGACGAGTCCGAGCCACGCGACTCACCGGGTTCCGTCATCCCACCACCTTTATGTCGTCCTCCGTGCCCGAAGCTCATGCCGTCGTGATGGCCGCCGCCATGCCGCCAGCTATGCCGGCCGTGACCCCAGCCTGGGCGTTCGTCACGAGAAATCGTGCCGTCGCCGTTATGATCCATGCGCGCGAAGCGCTCTGCGGCCTTGGTCTGGAACTGTTCCCGGGTGAGCTTTCCGTCTGCCCCGGCACCGAGGCGGTGAGCCATGCGTTTCACCGCATACTCGACCATTTCCTGGCGCAAGGCCTGCCGATCGGCTTGATCAACCGCCCCGTCGTTGTTGCGGTCGAAGCGGGCATGCTCTCGGTCGGCCATGGCATTGACCTCGTCGAGGGTGATGATCCCGTCCTTGTTCGCGTCGGCCTGCCGTGCGAAGGCGAGGCCACGCATCATGCCGTGGCGCCCGCGATGGCCCATTCCGACCGCACCATTTTCGAGCACATTTCTACCGCGCATCATCGGGGGCAGATCAGCGTCGTCGATCTTGCCGTCCGAGTTGAGATCGGCCTCTGCGAAACGCCGGCCGAACTCGGCTCGGACCTCTTCGATCGTTACCTTTCCATCGCGATTGCCATCGAAGGCGCGCATCATGCGGCCACCCATCGGCCCATCGCCCCGACTACGGCCGCCGAACCGGCGTGACATGCGATCGTTGATGGCAAACTCCATCTCGGCCGCATCAACGACGTTGTCGCCGTTCTTGTCCAGGCGCCCGAACCGCTCGCGCATCCGGCTATCGAACTCGTCCTTGGTCAGCGCGCGACCGAACCGGCCTCGCATGCCGCGCCCCTCGTCCCCGTCGCCCATCATCATCCGGTCGCCATGGCCACCCCCGTGGTGCCAACCGCCCCGGTGACCTTGTGCCGACACAGCCGCAACTGCACCGGCCACGGCAAGAACGCCGACGGCGACGATCGCAATCTTCTTCTTGGACATCTTCAGCTCCTCGTTCCAGGGCGCCACGACGGCACCAAATGGAGGCGATGCTCCTGAAACGGAGCTGGAGCAAAGTTCCGTCGCGCTGGGACGCCAATTCAGACGACAAGCTCGTCGAACAGCCGCGCCACCTCGGCTGCCGCCTCGGCAAGCGATGCCTCGAGCCTCTCGAAATCCGGCGCATCGCCGACCCTGGCCAGCAGACCTTTCAACCCATCCGGCGCGTTCGCCGGCTCGAAGGGACCGTCGAGCGTCAGCCGTGTGACTTGCGTCAGGTTGTGGATGAGACCGGCCGCTGGAATCAATACATCGACCGCCGTCTGACTTAGGAGACCTTTCTCCGCCAGCTTTCCGAGCGCCAAGGTCGTCGTTTGATCCAGGATAGCGGGCTGCGCAGCAGCGTGAACAAGTTGCAGATGCTGCGCAATAAACTCGAGATCCACCAGCCCTCCGCGAACCTGCTTCATGTCCCAGAGATTGCTCGTTCCCTTCTCTTTCGCGATCAGGGCGCGCATCTCGCGCACGTCGAGTGCTATCTTGGCCCGATCGCGAGGACGGACCAGTACGTCGCGAATGGCACTCTCCACCCTGGCGACAAGCTCAGGCGGACCGCTCACCACACGGGCCCGCGTCAACGCCATGTGCTCCCACGTCCACGCTTCATTCGTCTGATAATCGACAAAGCGCGTCAGTTGCGTCGCTACCGGCCCCTTCTGGCCCGAAGGCCTGAGGCGCATGTCCACGTCGTAGAGCTGACCTTCGGCCGTCGGCACGGACAGAGCCGAGATAAGACGCTGTGTGAAGCGGGCGTAGTACTGGCTTGGAGCAAGGGGTCGCTCTCCGTCCGACTGGGTGGCATCGAGATCGAAATCGTAGATCACGATGAGGTCGAGATCGGAGGCCGCCGTCATCTCGCGACCGCCGAGCTTTCCCATGGCGATCACCGCGGCGCCGCCGCCCGGAACGCGCCCGTGCGAGCGGACCATCTCGGCCTCGACCCGATCTGCCAGCGCCTGAATGAGCCGGCCTGCAAGCTCAGCATAAGCACCGCCGGCTTGACCGGCCGAGATCGTGCCCGAAAGAATCCGGACCCCGATCAGAAACGCCTGCTCGTTTCCGATGACGCGCGCGCGATCCAGTGCCTCCTGAAAATCGGGCCCAGCCCCGACAGCGTCCTCGACGATCCGCTTCAGGGCCTCGGCGTCAGGGAGGCTTCCGAAGAAGCCGGGATCGAGAACGGCATCGAGAACCCGGCGACGACGGCTGAGAATGCGTGCAAGCCGGGGTGCCGTTCCCATGATGTCGGCGACGAGCCGCAGCAGGCTGGGATTGGCGCGCAACAGGGAAAAGAGCTGAACGCCCGACGGTAGCTCGGCAAGAAAGCGATCGAAGCTCGCCAGCGCCCCATCCGGATCGGCAGTGCGACCCAGCGCCTCGATCAGCAACGGCTGGACCTCGGTGAGAAGCTCGCGCGCGCGGGGCGTGCGGACGGCCGGATAGCGCCCGTGATGCCAGCCCCGCACGGCCGCGATAGCGTCACTGGGGCGCTCGTAGCCCATTCGGCTCAGTGTCTCCACGGTCCCGGGGTCGTCGGATTCGCCCGCGAAAACCATATTGGCGCCAGCGGACGTCAGCTCCGGGGTCGCCTCGAAAAGAGCCGCGTAGTGCTCCTGCACGCGCTCGAGACGTGCGACGAGCGCGTTTGCGAACGCATCCGTCGTGGCATATCCGGAGAACCGCGCAAGCCGCTCGAGATCGGCAGGGGCCGTCGGGAGTGTCTGCGTCTGCTCGTCGGCAATCATCTGCAGGCGATGCTCAATCCGGCGCAGATATTGGTACGCCTCCGACAGATCCGCAACGACCTCGTGCCTGATCCAGCCCCTGTCAGCGAGCCGATCCAGAGCGCCGAGTGTAGTCGGGACGCGCAGGTCCGTTTGCCGCCCTCCAGCGATCAACTGCTGCGTTTGCACGAAAAACTCGACCTCGCGGATCCCGCCACGCCCCAGCTTGATGTTGTGGCCAGCAACACCGATGTTCCCGAAGCCTTTGAAAGCGTTGATCTGACGCTTCATTGCATGGATGTCGGCGATGGCCGCGAAGTCGAGATACTTGCGCCAAATGAAGGGCGCGAGCTCCGCTATGAAAGACGTACCCGCGGCAACATCGCCCGCAATGGCGCGCGCCTTGATCAGCGCTGCCCGTTCCCAGTTCTGGCCAAAGCTTTCGTAGTAGTTGAGCGCGGCATCGGACGAGATCGCCACTTGCGTCGCGCCGGGATCCGGCCGCAAGCGTAGATCGGTGCGAAAGACATAGCCGTCCGCGGTGCGCTCCTGCATGAGCTTCACGAGATCGCGCGTCATCCGCACGAAAAAGGCCGACGGCTCGAGACTAGGCTTAAGCCGGGCAAGGGCCGGCTCGTAGAAGACGATGAGATCGATGTCGCTCGAATAATTGAGCTCGCCCGCGCCATGCTTGCCCATCGCGAGCACCATGTAGCCCGAGCCAAGCTCGGGGCACTCGGGGTTCTCGGCGAGCCAATCACCGCGATGGCTCGCTTGTCGAAACAGATAGTGAATGGCGGCGGCAACGGCCGCATCGGCGACAGCCGTGAGCCCGGCCGTCACGCGCATGACGGGCCACACGCCGCCCAGGTCAGCGAGCGCCAGCAACAACGCCGCCTCGTTTTTGAACTCCCGCAACAGTCGCATCGCATCGACGATGCTCGCTGCGCTACCCACGCGATCCGCCAGTTGTCCGACAAGCTCCGCGAGCCGCGCTTCGGGCGCACTATCGAGAACCCTCACGAGCCTCTCTGGGTCGCGCCGCAGGAGCCCCGCCAAGTAAGGCGAGCAACTCAGCGTGCCTCCTAGAAGGTCGCGGACGGGCTCAACAGCAACCAGCGCTGCCAGACGCGCATGGCGTTCACCATCACCGCTCTCGGCGACGAGGTCGTCGAGAAGTGTCGCAGCATCTCCTTCGGCCAGTGGCTGTGGCGCCTCGACAAGCCTCTGGTGGAGAGGGCGGTCGCTGTCGCTGCTCGTCATCCTCGCGCTGTCTCCAACTCGATCATCCGATCCGGGCGCGAGTCTGCCACGTTCGGTCCCGTTGACGCGAGTGGGAGTGCCATAACGACGCGCAGACCCGGATCGTTGTCCTCAAGCCGCACAGTGCCGCCATGAAGGCGTGTCACGGCCGCGACGAGGCTGAGGCCCAGGCCTGTGCCGGGCAACGATCTGCTCTGCTCCAGGCGCACGAAGCGTTTAAGCGCACGCTCTCGATGCTCTGGCGCTACCCCCGGTCCCCGATCGGCGACGGTGATGCGAGCGAGGCCGCCTTGCCGACGCGCCTCGATGGAAATGTCCCGCTGCCTGCTCCTGCTCGAATACTTCAGGGCGTTGTCGATGAGGTTCGCCAGCGCCTGACCGATGAGCTGGCGGTTGCCGAGCACTGGAAGGCAGTCATCGGTGCTGCATTCGAGCCGAAAGCCCGCTTCCTCGGCGACCGGTTCATAGAGCTCGGCCACATCAGCGACGAGCTGGCCCAGATCCAGCGTGGCAAACCCATCTGTCGTGCTGCCGGCCTCGAGCCTAGCAATGAGCAGCAGAGCGTTGAACGTTTTGATCAACTCGTCTGCCTCGTCGATCACACGCTCAAGGCCACTCCGCCACGCCTCGGGCCCTCGGCCATCCGCAAGCGCCGCCTCAGCACGATTGCGCAGCCGGTTGAGGGGCGTCTTGAGATCGTGCGCGATGTTGTCCGAGACCTCGCGCAGCCCGAGCATCAGCTGCTCGATGCGAGCAAGCATGTCGTTGAGTTGGAGGGCCAGTCGATCGTGCTCGTCGCCGGAGCCATCAGACGGAATGCGGCCTCCCAAGTCGCCCGACATGATGCGAGCGCTGGCCTGGCTCATGGCATCGATTCTCAACTGAATATGTCGGCTGACGAGCACGCTGCCGCCTAGTCCGATCAGGACAAGCACGCCTGTGCCGAGGCCAATGCTGCGATAAATGGCGAGCAGAAGAGCCCTCTGGTCCTCGATGTCTCGACCGACCACGAGACGTGGTTGTCCGTCGATCTCGATTCGCAGCCCCGCGGCCCGACGCACGGGGGCGGAAGGATCGGAAGCACGGGAATAAGTGAACACGCCTCGGCCCGGAACCCCTGTCCATTGGGGAAGGCGCGCCATGTTACCGGCACGGTACTGGCCGCTGGCGTCGGCCAGATAGTAGACGCCGCCACCCCCGCCGCAACTCTTGTCCGCGACCAGTTGCGCCAAAGCGTCAAAGCCTCGGCCCATCAGCTCGGTCCTGAGCTCGGCCGCGTCCGTTTCGACCGCGCGCTCGGAAGCTCGCGTCAGAATGCCATTGGCGTGCCAGCCGACGAGCCCTGTCACGGCCGCCGCCACTCCGGCAAGCAACAGAACCACCGTCAGGGTTCGCCGGAAGACGGTGGACTTGAGCAGCTTACCCGGTCCCATCTCGGATCATGTAGCCGGCGCCGCGGACAGTATGCAGCAATGGTCTATCGAAGCCTTTGTCGATCTTGCCTCTGAGGCGCGAGACGTGCACGTCGATCACATTGGTCTGCGGATCGAAGTGATAATCCCAGACATTCTCCAGCAGCATCGTGCGGGTGACCACCTGTCCGGCGTTGCGCATGAGGTACTCGAGAAGGCGGAACTCGCGCGGCTGCAGTGCGATCGGCTCGCCCGCGCGCGCGACCTTGTGCGTCAACCTGTCGAGCACGAGATCCCCGACGGCGTAGCGGGTTGCTGGCTCGTCGGGAGACGCGCGACGACCCAGTGCCTCGATTCTGGCGAGTAGCTCGGTCAATGCGAAGGGTTTGGTCAGATAGTCGTCGCCGCCAGCCTTCAGGCCCTTGACCCGGTCGTCCACCTCGCCAAGTGCCGACAGAATGAGCACAGGCACCCGGATGCCGGCCTCGCGAAGCGCCAGGATCAACGAAAGTCCATCACGCCCGGGAAGCATGCGATCGACAATGATCGCATCGAAGGCGCCAGCCAGCGCCAGATCGAGACCAGCATTGCCATCAAAGGCAACCTCGGCGCCATGACCGCTTTCCTTCAGGCCGCGCTGCACGAAGTGGGCGATCTCCCGATCATCCTCGACGATGAGCACCCGCATGGCGGTCAATTCTCCCAGCGTTGGACGTTCTCGGAAGTCCTGAGGCGCGCCTCCGAAGAAGCGCGCCTCGATAACGATCAAGAAGGACAGTCAGACGCCTCTTATCCCGCATCCTTGAGCTGGACGGCAACGAACCGCACTGTCTCGCCTTGCTTGACGCGGAGCAACACGGCCTTTCGAGCGTTGTCACGCGCTTTCTTGATGCCGGCCACGACGTCGTTCGCCGCCTTGATCGGCTGTCCCTGCACCTCGAGGATGACATCGCCAGCCTTGAGGCCCTTGAGGGCCGCATCCGAGTCGTTGTCCACGTCCTTGATCACCACGCCTTCAGCCTTGGGGTCCTTGGCTTCGGTGACCGTCAACCCGAGCGCCGATAGCTGGGTCGAGCCGGCTTGCGGCTCGACCTTCGGAGCCGCAGCCACCTGCGGGTCGGTGGGGAACGTGCCAAGCTTGACGTTGATCGTCTCCGTCCTGCCGTAACGTGACACTTCGAGAGCAACATTTGCCGACGGCTGGATCTCGGCGATCTTGCGCGCGAGATCACGACTGTTCTCGACCTTCTCGCCGTTCACGGAAAGGATGACGTCGCCAGCCTTGAGAGTGCTGGATGCAGCTGGGCCACCGGGCGTCACCTCGTTCACGAGTGCGCCTCGCGACTCCTTGAGACCAAGGCTCGCGGCCTTGTCGTCATCGACGCTCTCGATCTTGACGCCGAGCCAGCCGCGACTGACGGTCTTGTTCGTGCGCAACTGCTCGACCACGTCGCTCGCAGTGTTGGCCGGCACGGCGAAGGCGATGCCGACATTACCACCCGAAGGACTGTAGATCGCCGTGTTCACACCGACGACCTCGCCATCAAGATTGAAGGTCGGACCACCAGAATTGCCTTTGTTGACCGCGGCGTCGATCTGCAGGAAATCGTAAGGTCCCGAGCCGATATCGCGGCTCAACGCCGAGACGATTCCGGCCGTAACGGTGCCGCCGAGGCCGAACGGATTGCCCACTGCGAGTACCCAGTCGCCAACGCGTACCGGCTTCGACGAGAACTGGACGCTCGGCAGCCGGCCCTTCGGGTTGGTGATCTTCAGGAGCGCGATGTCGGTGCGCGCATCCGTGCCGATCATCTCCGCGTCGAGCTTCTCACGATCGTCGAAGCTCACCTGGATCTTCGAGGCACCCGCGACGACGTGATTGTTGGTTACCACGTAGCCGTCCGGGGAGATGACGAAACCCGAGCCCTGGGCCTGCGCGCGTCGAGGTCCCTGAGGAGCCCCGCCACCGAATTCCTTGGGCAGGTTCTTGAAGAACTCCTTGAGCGGGTGGTCATCCGGCAGCTCAGGCAGCGGATCGCGTCCGTTTCGCCCTCGGCTTGCGACCCTCGGGCTGCCACCCGCTGCGACATGGATGCTCACGACCGCCGGCTTCACCTTCTCAATGATATCGGCGAAGCTGTAAGGGGCGCGGCCAATTGGCGTCGCGACCGTGGGCGGCTCGGCCCTTTGCGCGACGGCGCCAGGGGCCTGCCAAACGGCGAGTCCACCGAGTGCGGCTACTGCGACCAGGGCTACCGGCCCGATGCGCCGGCCAGCCCTAGCGTGGGGGGTAGAGGAGTGATCGGGACTTGGGACGTTCATCAGGTCTCACCTCTGGCTATCGTTCGCACTCGGTACGACAATCTCGAACGTGCTATAGTGACGGTCGCATTACAGAGACCTTGCGACGCCATTAATCTTTGGTAATGCGCTGCAATGCCAATCGAGGGAATCGCATGATGTGCGGGTTGCTCTGATGCCGACGGCGCGTTGGGCGAGGCATGGTCTTCTCGGGTTGGTCTGCGCCACCATACTGGCGAGCATCGGCCCTGCCGACGCGGCGCCTCCCCTGGGCAACTCATTGGCCGCGCCTACGGTGGCGCTGAATCGGATTGCGGTCTTCGGCACCGACGACCGCCTGATTGTTCCGAACCGGTATGCGCGGGTCGCCGAGAACATAGGCCTCTTTTTCTCGAATCAATCCCGGACGGTCTGCACCGCCTTTTGCGTTGCACCCAACATCATCGCGACAGCCGCTCATTGCCTTGCGCAGCCCGGGGGAGCGCCTGCTCGTCTTTCCGACTTCATGTTCGCAAGGGGCTATGATCGCATTCGCGACTATGCCCGCATCGAGGGCCATGCCACGGGCTCGACGGGTCAAAGCATGATCGTCGGCGATTTCCAACACCGCGTTCGCCCACCGATCGACGCCTCAAACGACTGGGCATTGGTCCGCCTCAACAGACCCACTTGCTCGGGAGGCGGCATACCGGTCGTGCCCTTGTCGTCGCCGGAAATCATGAAAGAGGCGCGGGCCGGCCGGGTGTTTCAACTCTCCTACCATCGCGACTGGACCCAATGGCGTCTCGCCTACTCCAAGCCGTGTACTGTGACCCGCGATTTCAAGGGCGTACCGTGGTCGTCCATTGCCCCCGATTTTCTCAATGCAGACCAGATGCTGCTCCACCATTGCGATACGGGCGGCGCGTCCTCGGGGTCTCCGCTGTTGATCGAGCGCGCCGGCACTGTCGCGGTGATCGGCATCAATGTCGGCACTTACGTTCAGTCGAAGATTTTGACTGAGGGCGGTCAGGTCACACTTCGAGAGAAGGCCGAAACGGTGGCAAACACGGCCGTCAACGCAGGCGTCTTTGCCGGCCGCATCGAGCTGCTCCGGAGTGCATCGATCCTCGCCTCGGGCCAGCCGCTACGCGACCTCCAGCAGCGACTGAGCGAGCAGCGTCTCTATCAGGCCCGCATCGACGGCAGCTATGGCCCGCTTCTGAGATCCGCCATTGAAGGCTATGAGCGCCAGAGCCGAATGCCTGTCACCGGCCTCGCGACACAAGATCTGCTTACGCGCCTTAATCGGGAGGCGCGAGGTCTCGGGCAGGTATCGCCCAGCAGCGCGCCGCCTCGGCCCCGAAGCCGGTAGGCGCGGTCACTCACGCTGCTTCAGGATCTCGTCGAGCCGGCGGGCTTCCTCCGCCGAGAGCGGTGCTTCGCTGCCGGCCGGCGTGACACTGCGCACACTTCTGTGCAAATGGCGCGCCGCAAGAGCGCCTGCCCCGGCGAGTAGCAGCAAGGGAGCCACCCACAGGAGCACTGTGCCAGCGTTGATCGGCGGACGGAGCAGAACGAAATCGCCGTACCGTTGGACAACATAGTCGAGAACGGCCTTGTCGCTGTCGCCGGCCTTCAGCCGCTCGCGGACCAGCACCCGCAGGTCACGCGCCAGGGGGGCGTTCGAATCGTCGATGGACTGGTTCTGGCAGACGAGGCACCGCAACCCAACGGAAAGACCTCGGGCCCGCGCCTCGAGCGTGGGATCGGACAGAATTTCGTCTGGCTGCACAGCGCCTGCTGGTGCGCCAGCAAGGAGTGCGAGCGCCATTCCTGTCAGCAAGCCGAAAGCGCGGCCGCGGGCCGAACGATGCGAAGCGCGCAAGATATGGTCCGTCACACGCCTCACTCCGCTGCCACCGCTACGGGCTTTCGTTCCTTACGTGGTGCCCCGACGCGCAGGCGCCGGTCCGACAGCGAGACGGCACCACCGAGGAACATCAGCACCGCACCGATCCAGATGAATCTCACGAGCGGGTTGAAGTAGAGGCGCACCGCATAGCCCCCATCGCCCTGGGCGTCCCCCAGAATCGCGTAAAGGTCACCGGCCAGCGCGACGTGAATGCCCGCCTCCGTCGTCGGTTGGCGTGGTGCATCGTAAAGCCGCTTCGATGGCTGCAATTCGGTCACCAGATGGCCGCCACGCGTGACCACGAGTTTACCGACCTCCTCGCTGTAGTTGGGTCCTCGCCCAGAACTCTATTCCACGGAATTCCAGCGTGTAGCCGGCAATCTCCGCCTTCTCACCGGACTTCATGGCGACGATCTGCTCGCTTTGCCAAGCCGTCGTCCCAACGATGCCCGTCACCATCAGGCCAACACCGAAATGGGCCAAAGCCGACCCCCAGGCCGCGCGAGGCAGGTTGGCCAACCGTCTCAGCACCTCCGCCGTGCCCGCCTGTCCGAGCCGCGCCCGGGACAGCACCTCGGACACGGCTCCGGCCATGACCCAAACGCCAAGTGCGAGTCCGAGCGGAGCCGCCCACGGCCCGCGTTGCACGACAGCGAGGGCCATCGCCCCGCAGGCGAGCGCGATGCCGGCCGCGAGCATGAGACGCTCGGCTGCTGCCGTGAGGTCACCGCGCTTCCAAGCGAGGAACGAGCCGAAGGGGAGCGCCAGTAGAAGTGGCACCATCAATGGCCCAAAAGTGAGATTGAAGTAGGGGGCACCGACGGAGATCTTGGCCCCTGTGACGGCCTCGAGGGCGAGTGGATACAGCGTGCCGATGAGCACAGTTCCGGTCGCCGTAGCGAGCAGGACGTTGTTGAGCACGAGCGCACCTTCGCGAGAGATCGGGGAGAAGATCCCTCCCTGCTTCAAGGCGCCGGCACGGGCGGCGAAGAGCGCCAGTCCACCGCCGGTGAACAGCATCATGATGCCGAGAATGAAAACGCCGCGCTCGGGGTCGACAGCGAAAGCATGGACAGACGAGAGCACCCCCGAGCGCACCAGGAAGGTGCCCATCAGCGACAGCGAGAACGTGAGGATCGCGAGCAGGATCGTCCAGACCTTGAGCAACTCGCGTTTCTCCATGACGAGCGCAGAATGCAAAAGCGCGGTGCCTGCGAGCCATGGCATGAAGCTGGCATTCTCGACCGGATCCCAGAACCACCAGCCGCCCCAGCCGAGCTCGTAATAGGCCCACCACGAGCCCATCGCGATGCCCAGCGTGAGGCACATCCAGGCGGCAAGCGTCCACGGGCGCACCCAGCGTGCCCAGGCGGCGTCGGTGCGCCCCTCGATCAGGGCGGCAATGGCGAACGAGAATGCCATCGAGAATCCGACATAGCCCGCGTAGAGGAACGGCGGATGGAACGCGAGTGCTGGATCCTGAAGGATGGGGTTGAGACCGCGGCCTTCAAGCGGCGCCGGATCGAGACGCTCGAAGGGGTTCGAGGTGAGGAGGATGAACAGAAGAAACGCCAGCGAGATGGAGCCCTGGACCGACAGGACGTTGGCCTTGAGAGATTGCGGCAGATAACCGCCGAACACTGCCACCGCGAGGCCGAACAGAGCGAGGATCAGCACCCAGAGGAGCATCGAACCCTCATGGTTGCCCCAAACGCCGGACACTCGATAGATGAACGGCTTCGCCGAATGCGAGTTGGTCGCGACGTTGACCACCGAGAAGTCACTGGCGACATAGGCCTCGGTCAGCATCAGGAACGAGATCAGCACCAGTGCGAAGGTCGCAACGGCGGCCGGCGTCGCGACGCCCATGAGTCGCTCATCTTTGATCCGTGCGCCCCAGGCAGGCACGATAGTCTGCACGATCGAGACCAGCAGTGCGAGGATCAAGGCGAAGTGTCCAATCTCGACGGTCATGTCTGGTGCCTGCACCTTCGTCTGGCGAGTGATGCAGCGGAAGCCGCACCACCCGGCTGATTGTTACTTCCTGTCGCCTGTCGTCACGGTCTCGCCAGCCTTAGCACCGGCCGGATGGACGGCGCCTTCGCCCAGCTTCACGCCCTTCTCCTTCAGAGACTTCGCAACCTCCGGCGGCATGTAGTTCTCGTCATGCTTGGCGAGGACCGTGTCGGCACGAAAACGTCCTTCGGCATCGAGCCGGCCTTCGGCGACGACGCCCTGCCCCTCGCGGAACAGATCCGGAAGCACGCCTCGATACACCACCGGCAAGACCTTGATCGTGTCGGTCACTTGAAACTCGACATCGAGGCTCTGCCCGCGTTTGACGCTCCCGTCTGCAACCAGTCCCCCTAGACGAAACCGCTGTCCTGCCGGGATCGGGTTCTGCGCGAGATCGCTCGGCGTGCGGAAATACGTGATGGTGCCGCTCAGCGCAAAGAGCACCAGTCCGACAGCGGCGCCGAGCACGGCCAAGCCGGAGACGATGAAGACCACGCGACGTTGCTTACGGGTCATTGTATCAGCCTACTCCCCGTCACGTTCCGAGCCCGAGGCTTTTGGCCAGATCGGCCAGAGCGGCGAGCGCCTGCGGCTCCTCGGCGAGAGATTTGCGCGCTCGTCCCAAGGCCGCGATCGCCTCGTCCTTGCGGCCAAGCACCGTCAAGGCCCGAATGAGACGCTGCCAGCCGGCGAGATCGCGCCCATCCTTCTCAAGTCGCAGAGCCAATCCCGAGACCATTTCGTCGATCATCGCCTGCCGGTCGGCCGGGCTCATACGCTCTGCCGCCGCCATGTCGGCAGCACTCGGACCGGGACCTGAAGCGCTTGCATCGGGCCTGGCCGGCTCGCGTCCACGGTCAGCCGAAGGAGCGCCCTGCCCACTGCCGAGCGCGCCCCGTACAGCTGCTGCTCTCTCTGCCACCATCGGACGCCATGTCGCGTCAGGCGGCGCTTCGGCCAGAAGTTTATCGTAGTCGGCCACGGCCTCCGCGAGGCGGCCATCCTGCTCCATTGCGAATGCCAGCCAGAAACGCGCCTGCACATGGCCAGGCTCGAGCTGCAGAAGCTTCTTCAGCGCGCCGCGTGCCTCGTCGGTTACGCGGCCGTTCTCGGCGAGCATCGACGCCTCGGCCAGCCCCGCCAATCGCTTCGCGCTGTCCCCGAGCAACGCGCTCGCGCGACGGTAGGCGTGGGCTGCGTCCCCGTAGCGGGCCAGACGAAGGTAGACCGGCGCGATCACGTCCCAACCGCGTCCATCGTCGGGATTGTCCTTGAGGCGCTTCTCCACGGCACTGATCAGCTTCGCCATCTCGGCGTTGACCGGTGGAACCTCACGTCGGGCAGCGACCGGCTGCGACGGCAACCCTGGCGTCCCCGTCTGGAGATAAACGAGCAAGCCGAGAATGGGCACCAGAGCCCCAGTCACTAAAGCAAGTCTTCGGGCCAAGCGCGAGCCAGCCGGCGAAGCCAAGCCGGCCGCCTCTCCTGGCGCTGCACCATCGGCCGCAGGCACGCTTGCGATCAGACGGCGGGCGATCTCGCGGCGTGCCGCCTCCGCTTCCTGCGTACCGATGAGCCCTCGCGCCGCCTCGGTATCGATCTCGGCGAGCTGGTCGCGATAAACCGCAGCCGTGCCGTCCGCTACCGCGGCATCACCCGAACGACGCGCCAGCAGTGGATGCAGGAGCGCGACGACCACGCCAGCCGACATCACCGCAAAGACCAACCAAAGCAACATTTACGTTCCCGGGCTCGATGGACCTCGCGATTGAATAGGCACGCTATAGCCGAGTGGCAAGGTGCCCAGCTTGACAACTCGCAAATGCCGCAACGCCGCGTAATTGGCAGAAGTACGGATAATTGCCTGCGGCGGCCTCAGCCGACATTGCGCCAAGTTCCGTCGGAATTGCGGCAAGCCGTCCCGCGCATCGCTTGTGGCCGGCCATCGATGTAGATCGTATGCGTGTAGTCGCGGCAGTCGGCGTCACCGCGACGATAGGGCTCCATTGGCACGACATCGCCGTAGCGGCCGTTGTCGGGGTTCTGCCAGCGGACGGGACGCCCGGACGGACCGCGCTCGAATGCATCGAACTCGGCACGCTCTGCAAGGCGGCGGTCCTGCTCGTCCATCGAGCGACCGATCTCGCTGCCGACGATGCCGCCGAGAACCGAGCCGACGATGGCGCCTGCGATTCGACCGTTACCGCGCCCGGCAGCGCTGCCGATAATGCCGCCGGCGACGGCGCCGACCGCGAGTCCGGTATCCGATTTCGTCGGTCCTTCAGGCCCGCAGCCCGCCATCGCAAGCGAAACGGCCAGCACGGCCACACCCAGCGCCCGGCACATCGTCGTATCCTTTCGGTAGGGTCCCCGCGACGCGCGTGGCACTATATCCGCTGCCGACCAATAGCGCGCCCACGGCCGCGAAATTCCGCCGCGATTCGGGCGAAACTTCGACACTGTGCCAATGCGCTGACACGCATGGTGTCACACGGCAGGCAGATCGAGCCGTGCGCTCAAGCCCCCGAGAGCGGCCTCCTCAAGGCGGAAATGCCCGCGATAGGACTGGGCGAGATCGGCCACGATCGAATGGCCGAGACCGGAGCCAGGCTTCGTCTCGTCGAGGCGCCGCCCACGTTTGATCCCTTGGGCGCGTTGCTCGGGGGTCAGGCCCGGTCCGTCATCGTCGACGGCGATCAGCAGCCGATGGGGGTGACGCTCGCCAACGCGGTGCTCCGTGACAATGGTGATGAGAACCCGTGAGGTGGCCCACTTGCAGGCGTTGTCGGCGAGATTTCCCAGCATTTCCTCGAGATCCTGCTTCTCGCCCTGGAACCGCGCGTCCGCAGCACAATCGACGGTGATCTCGAGATTTCGGTCCCGGTTGATGCGCCCGAGGGCCCTCGCGATCGCCTCGGCGATGGGTCGCGCCTCGGTCACGCGGCCGATCACCTCGGCACGCGCCACCATGCGCGCGCGGTCGAGATAGTAGGACACCTGGTCGCGCATGACCGTGGCCTGCTCAGCGACCTTGCGGGCTGCCGGCGAGGCGTCGTCGCCCACCTCGTTGGTGATCACGGCAAGCGGCGTCTTGAGCGCATGCGCGAGATTGCCAACCTGCGTCCGAGCCCGTTCGATGATGTCCTGATTCGACTGGATGAGGGCATTGAGCTCGGTCTGCAGCGGCTCGATCTCGGCAGGCACCTGCCCCTCGAGTAGCTCCGCCTCGCCGGAACGTATGGCTGAAAGCCGCCGCTCGACCGTCCGCAGCGGCTGCAATCCATAGCGAACCTGCAGGAAGGTGGAGAGGACCAGCCCCAGCCCAGCCAGCGCCAAGGCGAAGATGAGCGGCACGCGGAAATCGCGCACGCGTGTCTCGGCGAACTCGAGGTTGCCGGCAACGAGGAAGGAGTAGAAGTGCGGGGTTTCGTCGTCGCCGGAGTTGTAGAGGGTCTCGGCGATGCGGAGCGGCTCGCCGACTGGGCCCCGGGTATCGTGCCAGATGATGTTGTAGCGATCCGGAGCGAGGCCGAGCTTCGATGGAAGTGGCAATGCCTCACTGGCGAGCGAGGTGGAGATGAGGCGCTTTCCGGGGCTCTTGTCGAGCGGGGTGATCTGCCAGTACCAGCCGGAGTGCGCAAGCTCGAACAGCGGCTCGCCGACGTTGCGCGGGATGCCGGGCTCGGGGCCACCCTTGTCGGTGGAGAATGCAATGTTTAGCGTGAGCAATTGGGAGAGGCGAGCGTCGAAGCTCTGATAGGTATCGCGCCTGTGAACCCAGTCGATCGCGAGGCCAGCCAACGGCAGTACCAGCACCGCCCAGACAGCGGCGGTGCGGAAAAGCCGGAATGCGAGCGAGTTAAGCTTCATCCTTCTCGGGCGACAGACGATAGCCGAGGCCCCGGACAGTCTTGATCAGGTGGGGCGGGATTTTTTTCCGCAGCCGTCCGACGAAAACCTCGATGGTGTTGCTGTCGCGATCGAAATCCTGATCGTAAAGATGCTCGACCAGCTCCGTACGGGAAACGACGCGACCCGTGTGATGCAGCAGATAGGCGAGAAGCCGGTACTCGTGCGAGGTGAGCTTGACGGGCTGACCGTCGAGCGTCACGCGCGCCGTCTTCGTGTCGAGGCGCAGCGGCCCGCACTCGATTTCAGCCCTGGCATGCCCCGTCGCCCTGCGCACCTGGGCCCGGATCCGGGCCAGCAATTCCTCCATATGGAAAGGCTTAGCCACGTAGTCGTCGGCGCCCGCGTCCATCCCCGCGACCTTGTCGCTCCAGCGGTCGCGCGCCGTGAGGATGATGACGTGCATGTTCCGATCAGCCCGCCGCCACTGCTCGAGCACGGAGATGCCATCCATCTTGGGCAGCCCGATGTCGAGCACGACGACGTCATAAGGCTCTGTTTCGCCGAGGAAGTAAGCTTCCTCACCGTCCATGGCCTTGTCCACCGCATAGCCGGCATCCGACAGCGCGGCGACGAGCTGGCGATTGAGATCCGGATCGTCCTCGACAACGAGCACGCGCAAGGTAGATGCCCCATGGGTTCGAGGGGCGCGATTGCGCCCCGCAACTTGACGGTTATAGCCGGAAAACTTGGCGCTGTCGCGACGCGCAATAAGCGCGGAAAGGCGATGGTCTCGACCCGATGTCATCGCCGCGGGTCGGGCCTCGCGTTGACCGTCAGTGTGCCGATACGTCCATCGAGACGTCGAAGAACAAGACGATATACAAAGCCTTCCCCGCCCTCGCACAGAAGGATGCGCACCACGTCTCCCGCCAGCTCGTCGCGGGCCATGTCCTGGACATCGCGCGCAGACCGAAGCTTCTCCCGCGCGACGATCGGGGCCGCATCCGACCACTCGCCGTAACAGCGGCCCTCGGCGGACGCGCGGCCGAGCGGCATCGCTACAATGGCTGCGACAAGACCCAGTGATGCGAGGCTGATGGGCAATCGGGGGGACATGGCGGGCTCCACTCTCGATACAATAGGAGCACCGGACTGAACCCGCGATGAATGCCTCGGCAGCGCTCTCAGACGCGGAGCGAGACGGCCCTTCGGGCCAGCGGCAAAGCCGCCCGCGACCGACCAGCGATCGTCATGATCGTGCCAGCGAGACCGGCAATCGCCTGGGCGACGGTGAGGATATCGCCGCCGAGGCGCTCGATCATCACGCCTGGCACATCAAGGCCGAACGCCGAGAGGACCGTCGGTGCCACGGTCGATGCAGCGGTGATCAGGGCACCCCAGATGGTGAGAGAGCTACCCCACCATTTGCCGACAGGCTGGGAGGTTGCGACAGCGGAGCTCTGCGAATCGGGCATCGTATTGACCTCGTTCTGGGGGAGGAGTGGTGACGTTTCCTGGCTCGGCGCAACGGCGCTCGGCGTGACCATCGGGCTGTCTTCAAGGCTCGACGCCTGGCGCAGGGTTTTGTCGACGCGCACGAGCCAGCCGCGCCCGAAGCGCCAGAAATGACCGAGTGCGCGGTATCGCCGCCGTCGGATGTCGGCGTAGCGCTGGAGCGTCACACGCACGGATTGGTGCCGGGCGGCCGCCAGCGTGAGCGGCCCGATCTCGCCGTCGATCGCAACGCCTAGCGCCTCCTGCAGCATGCGCGCGGCGCCACCGACACCCTGGTTCACGGCGGCATCGAAATGGAAATGCGCCAGCGCCGCTGGCAGCTCGGGGCACCGGGCGGCGCGCCAATAGCGCTCACGATAGATGCGAGCCACGATCTCGTCGGGGATGGCGCGAAGCTCGGCCTTCAGCCGGTCGTGTGACGACGGGTCGAGGGTCGCGCCGACGAAAGCCGCGTAGGTCGCGAGCGTCACACCCTTGTTCGTCGGACCTCCGGGATCGAACGCGTCGTCGCTGTAGCCCCCTTCGTGCTCGAGGATGCGGGCGAGGGACCATGCGAAAGCCGGCGCGTCGGCGGCGGCAGGCGCGGGCGAGACCAGTGCCGGCTCCGAGGGCCTTCTGAGGCCCAACAGACGCTCCCGCGCGAAAGCCTCGACGGTGACGGCGTCCGATTGATTGCCGCCGAGCAAAATCACGCGATCGCGCGTCAACCCTACCAGGAAGCCGACATGGCCGAAGGCAGGATCGGCTCCACGCGAGAGCACCGCGACGAGGCCCGGCTCGGGATTCGTCGCCGGCTCGCCCCAGCGCAGATACGAGCGCGCCATCAGCGAGCCCGTGCCCGGCAGGCCGGCCCGTTCGAGACAGGCACCGACGAACGCCGCGCACCACGCGGTTGCTTCGTTCGCGAGCTTCGGATGCCCGGCCCTGCGGATGTAGTCATCGATCCGCGGATTGCTTCTCGGACCCGCGATCTCGCGTTGGCCGAGCTCCGCCCAGGCATGGACGAGCCACGCCGGTTGGCACATGTCGCCGAGGCGCATGGCAGTTGCTCCTGTTGAAAAGGCTGGCGACCCCGGTCAGACCAGTGCGTTGCGCGGCGTGCCGCGTCCGGCAACAGCGCTGATCTGATGGACACGAATCGCGACGGTGGCCTGCGGTGCGCCGAAATCCGCCGTTTGCTCGGTGACCCCGTACGTTGCCGCCGGCGCGCTTGTCACGATCGTGCGCACAACGGCTCCTCCGGACAGGATGTCGACCTCATAGCGCTCGAAGTCCTCGGCAAGCGGCACCTCGGCGGAGGACCAGCTGTCGCCACCGATACGCGAGCGGCGGATCCACGTGATGGCAATATCTCCGCCGCTTCGCCGACCGCGGACATGGACCGGGCTGAGCGGCTTCAGCGCAGCGCCGCGGAAGGGATGCGTCGCCGACTGATACGACGCATCACCTAGCGCACGCGCGGCGGGTCCATAGCGCCATACGAGAGGCAAGCCGATGTCGGTCGCTGTCAGCGGAACCGGCGTCAGGGCGCCGTCCAGCAATACGAGCCGGGCGCCTGCCGCAATTGGCGCGTGCATGGCACGCTCGCTGCCGGCCTGTCCGCGTAGCAATGTCGACAACTCGTAGGTGGCGGGTGCGACGAGCGTGGCGGTCTGGAACTGCAGGATTTCCCACTCACCGTCCATGCCCTCGACAGCAGCAGCGTTCGCACCGGCAAGGAGGTTGAGCGGCAGCGTCGAGGTCAGCATTCCCGCATCGAGGCGAACCGTGACGCGAGACGCATGATCGAGACGCCCCTCGACGCCGGGAGGCAGCACGTCGAGGGTCACGCCAGTGGTCGCTCTGCGCCTGGCAATAGCCGCCAGCGTGAAGCCCGCCTCGTCCGGCGATCGGTAGAACGCGGCCCCGCCGCTCGGCCAAGGCTCACGAGCCGCGACGACGTAGCCGTTCTCGGCGACCTCGCCCCCGGTGAGGAGCGGAAGATCGAGAAAGACGCCGAGCACGGGACCGATCGAGCCACCGTCGTTGGGCTTTTCGGGCCGGACGACCCCGGCACCGCCGGCGTAGACGGCCGGATCGATGCCGATCGCATCGATCTCGCGAGATCCGTGATCGCCGAGCTCCGTGATGCGCAACAGACGAGATCGGCCCGCGTGATCCAATGCGACCAGGTCGCCCGGCTGAAGCGCCAATCGAGAGGGTGGAAGCTCGAACCGGACGCGTTCGCGTGCGGCCCACGTCTCGAAGAGCCAGGTGTCGGCGGTGCGCGCCGCCTGACCGGCGTCCATGACGAGAGCGAGTTGCGCATCCGCGACCCGCCCCGAGGCTCCGACCAATCGGCGCGATTGGGCCACAGCCTGCCGGTAGTCGGATTCGATCGCCGAGAACGAGACGCGTGCCGCAGCCGGAAGGTCCGTCTCCTGGGCGCGCGTCAGGCGGACGAGATCAGACCCGGGCCTCGTTTCGACCAGATCGTCGAGCATCAGAACCGCACGCGGTGGTCCGGCCCCGCGGTGAGCAAAGCGGATCGCGCCGCCGTCGTCGATCGCATCGAGAAAATGCGCGAGCTCCAGTGGCTGCAACGCTTCGCGGGCCGACATCGGCTGGTCGATGACGAGGCCAGAGACGAGGCCGTCCAGCGCGGCGACATCGTAGTCGGAAAAGCCGTAGCCCTCGAGCAGATTCGCGATCACAGGCCCGAGCTGCTGTGAAGCGACGCGACCGTTGATCCAATGTCCCAGCCGCCAGTTGGCGCCGTCGCTCCAGACCAGGTGGTTCAATGGAAACGCGGGGTAGGGACGCGCATCCCAAGCGTAGACATGGATGTGATCGAGATCGAGCATGCGCGCGCCGTAGACGGCCGATACCGGATTCGCTCCGTCGACATAACCGGGATGCGCCGGATCGAAAGCCTCGAGCATGGCCTGCAGATAGCGGCGCTGCATGAGATCGTCGCGCTCGCCGCTGGAGTGATACGGCAGGAACGACTCCGAGCTTTTCGGATCGACGAAGACATTCGGTTGATTGGCGCCCTTGTCGACGGCCGGACACCCGATCTCGGTAAGCCAGATCGGCTTCGATTGCGGCACCCAGCCAGTGGGTGTTCCGCTTTCGATGCCCCCCGGCCGGTCGAAGTGCGGGCTCGACCACCAGTTGCGCACATCCTTGTAGCGAAACACCCAGGGTTTGCCGCTGCCGCCGTCCGCGATCGGGGTGCGGATCTGCGCGTCGCGATCACCGGCCGAGGCGTAGAACCAGTCGTAGCCTTCGCCGGCGAAGAGATTGGCTTTGAGATAGCCGCCGTCGTAGACCGAACGGGCGCCCGCGGCGCGATCGAGATGGTCTGCGTCGCGCCAGTCGGCGAGTGGCCAGTAGCAGTCGATGGCCACCGCATCGATGGCCGGCGAGGCCCAGAGCGGGTCGAGGTGGAAATAGACGTCACCCGAGCCATCGGCGGGGTGATGACCGAAGTATTCCGACCAATCGGCGGCGTAGGTCACCTTCGTGGCGGGTCCGACGACGGCCTTCACGTCCGCGGCGAGGGCAGTCAGCGCAGCGACGAAGGGGTAGGTGCCGGGTCCCGAACGTACCTGGGTCAGGCCGCGCAGCTCGGTGCCGATCACAATAGCATCGACGCCGCCAGCCGCGACGGCGAGATACGCGTAGTGCAACACCATCCGCCGGATCGTCCACTCGGACGGGCCGGAATAGACGACGGTCTCGCCGTCGATCCCGTAGTGGGCCGGGAGAGCCGTGCCGACGATGCTGGCGATCTGCGTAGTGGCGACCGGTGTCTTATCCGGGGAGCCAGGCAGTCCGGGAGCCGGATCGACGGTGATGCGGCCGCGCCATGGATAGGCGGGCTGACCGATGCCTCCCGTGTGGGGATCGGGCAAAGCATTGCCGTGCGGGACGTCCATCAGGATGAAGGGCGTCAGAACGACTTTGTGGCCGCGCGACTTGAGATCGCGAATGGCAGCGATGACGGTTTGGTCAGACGGTGTGCCGCCGTAGGCCGCCTGCCCGTCATTGCTCGAGACGAGCGGAGCCGTCGCACGCGTCAGGCCGGCAACTGACCATTCGAACGGCGATGTGACCTTCTCCACCGCGTCGACGGCCGGGCGCACGAGACACTGCCCCGCGCGGAGATCCGAGCCGAACCAGCTCACCACCAACGACGTCGAGCGCGCATTGGGTAGCGTCTCGGCAAGCTGGTCGAGCGCGACCTCCCAGTCGGTTCCACCTCGCAGCGTATGGGTGTTCTCCGCCTCGGTGCTGACCGACCCGGTCCGCCGCGTGACCGGCTCCGAGGCGTAGACGAACTCGCCCGATCCCGGGATCATGACGACGCCACGCACCAGCTCCTCAAAGGCATCGACCGAACGGTGCACCTCGAACGAAAGCTGTGGCAGCCGGTTGCCGAACGCCTGGAGCGCCATGCGCTCGAAGACGATATAGGCGACGTTGCGATAGGCAGGTGCCGCATCCGCCCCCTCGCGGGCGACGAACAGGCCATCGGGCTCTTGCGTGCCGGTACCGGTGTAGAGCCGCCAGACGTGCTGATCGAGGTCGAGCTCCTTGCCATCGGCCCACACGCGGCCGATCCCTGTAATGGGGCCCTCGCAGAGAGCGACGGCGAAGTTGGCGTAGTAGCGATAGTCGGTGCGTTGCGTCGTCGAGCCGCCGGACGCAGCCCCCTTCGAGCCGCCATCGCCGCCATCAGTGACAGCCTCCTCCTCGAGATCAGTCGCCCAGATGACCTGCCCGCCGAGACGCGCACGTCCAAAGAGCCGAGGAATGGGCGCACCCTCGGTCGAGGTGGTGATCTTGAGATCGGAGAGGCGCGGCCCCGTCACGGCACGCGCCTGACCGCTGGCGCCGAACAGCGCCTGGTCGACGAACGTGCCCGCCAGGGCCCCGATCTGCGAGCCGAGCGCAGCTCCGGAAAGCGTGGCGCCGAGAACGGAGATGCCGGCCGGCAGCAGCGCACCGCCGACAGCGGCACCGGCAACGGTAAGAGCAAGTGTCGCCATCAGTCGATGATCCCGGGAAAAGAGAATGCGGCAGCGATCCGCCGCCGCCACCAGCCGATCAGCGCGACCTCGCTGACCGGAGCGCCTTCGATGGCGTGAATGAGGTTGAAGCGCGGGCCATCACCGGCGGCGACTGGCTCGATCGACACGGCAACGCCGTGCGCGTCCGGGACACCGGCCGGCTCAGCCACGATGCCGACGTGCTTGGCGACGGTGCGCGGGCGATAGCGAAAGACGAGGAGGTCGCCCGGCTCCGCCGATGCTGGCGGGATCGGGACGAAATGGCGGCGCGCGGCCTCGAGCAGTGTCTCGCGTCCCGTCGCCTCCGACCAATCGCGACCGTAGCCGGGAAGGGTCTCGGGCTCGGTGCCGTAGAGCGCGCGCCAGACACCGCGCACGAGGCCAATGCAATCGACGCCGACGCCGAGCCTGCTTGCCTGATGATGATAGGGCGTGCCGATCCATCGGCGTGCATGCGCGATCACCTGCGCGCGCCGCACGGGGGTGAACTCGGACATGGACTGAGCCTCCGTTGGAGGGCGCCTCAACGGGTTGGCGGCGAGGCGAGGAAATCGTTGCCGGGCATGTGCGGAAAGCCGCGATAGTTGACGGCGTTCGAAAACTTGGCGCGGCATGTGGCATGCTGCTTGTCGCAACCGGCGGTGATCCTGAAGGCATCTCCGGCGGTGATCGGCGAGCCGGGCGCCTGCCAGAGCTCCACCGTGGCGTCGCTGCCTCGCGCGCGATGTCGCTTGACCTCGACGGCCCGCCCGGAATTGTCGCCACCGGTGAAAGTGACGAGGCCCCGCGTGAACCAGCCGTCTGCGAACGGAGCGAGATCGACGGTCGAGAGCAGACGGTCGCCAAGACCGGCGGAAACGATCGCGTCCGCACGATAGAGCCCGCTTGCGAGATCGATGCCGCAGCGTGCGTCGCCGAGATCCGCGTCGCAGGCGTACTGGAACAGGCGCCCTTGGGGCTGCTGCAGATAGTGCGCGAGCCCGCGAACCTCGGCGGCGAAGGCCTGTCCCGAGCGACGCACCTCGCCGAGCGAGCCGCGGCGCAGGAGCACCCGCGAGGCAAGGTTCATCCAGTCCACCCGAAAGATCTCGACGACCGCATCGTCGAAGTCCCCGGCTGCAAGTGAGGTCTCGGTCAGCCTGGCAGAGATGAGCGCACTTTCGACCTCGAGATTGTCGACTGCGAGCCCAACCGACTCGCGCAGCTCGCTCGCCGTGAACCCGGACGCGGCCTCGAACGTCGTTGCGTCGAAGGCGATGTCGCGGTCGTGGTCGGTGAAGCCGAGCGTTGCACCGACGCGTGGAGTAATGCGCCAGCACCAGCACAGTGTCGTGGCGCCGGTGTCGAGTGCCGCCTGCATGGCCGCGGGGAGGTCTCGCATATCACGTTTTCCTGATGCCGGATGTTTGACCCGCTACGCGGAACCCGGTGTCGCTGCCGTCGGTTGGGCCAGAGAACATGTCCAAGAAAGGGAGAGATCGACATGCAGACAATCAACGTCGTCGCGATGGTCCTGCTGATTGTCGGAGGTTTGAATTGGGGCCTCGTCGGCCTGTTCAACTTCGACCTCGTTGCCGCGCTGTTCGGGGGCACACCCGCCTCGTACAGCGTTCTTTCGCGGATCGTCTTCGTCATCGTCGGCATTGCGGCCTTGTATGGCTTCGCTTTGCTATCGCCGCTGACCGAACGCCGTACGCGGGACGTGGGCGCGCCGCGCGCATGATGTGACGTCCGGACGAGGTCAGACCCGGATCTCGACAATCGGGATCGATGGAATGGCTCCATGCCGGAAACCGGCGAGATTGACGTCGAGACGGTCGGTATCGAAGCGGACGGGAACGTCGAACTCGAAACCGGCCGTCACGGCTAAACCGCCGGCCGGCGCGTGTCCGGCACGGAATGTGATGAGACCAATGGCGGCGTCGAGGTCGAAGGCAACACCCTCGACGCTTTCCGTACCGTCTACGGCTACTTTGACCGTGCCGGCTACCGGCTTGGCAATCGGCCGCTCGTAAGGTGCGTGCAGTGTCCCGTACCGTTTCACGAGCGGGAACTGAAGACGCGTCCCGTCGCCCGTGCCGAGAATCTGGTCGGCGGCGGTGACCGCCTGCTCAGGAGGGCCGGATTTCCAATCCGCATGATCCCTCCAGCGAAATCCGTAGAGCCGACCGCGCCTCTCCTCGAAGAACGCGATGACGGCGTTGAGATCGTCGAGCGAGCGCACGCCATAACCTGCGTTGTAGCTTCGCCGCGCATGCGCCCAGCGCGCATTTCGCTCCTCGAAACCGGAGCCGAGCACCACGACGTCGGTGCGCCGCTCTGGGCCGCCCGTCGCTCCGCGCGAAATCTGGGTCGGAAAGCGGATCTCGTGAAATGCCATGGTGCCTCACAGAAAAGAATATGAGCCGGCGCGATCCGCACGCACGGCGCACGCTTTCAGAGATTGCGCTGGCCTTGACCGACTGCGCGCGCCAGCAGTGCCGCGATCTGAGTTTCCGAGCGCCGGAAACTCTCCGCATCGGGTGTGGTCACGTTCAACACGATGCTCGGGGCTGCGGTCACAAGGCTGCTCGGTGAAGCGACTGCAGCGACGCTGCTGGCCGAAGACATGGCGCCGCTGATCGGCACACCGGCTGCGACCGGAAATCCAGACGGGGCCGCAATGCTCGCCCCGCTGAAGACCGGCGGAGCTGAAATGAGCGATTGAAACGCATTTCCGAATGCTGCTTCGAGCGGCTTGAAGGCGGCGCGTAGCGCAATGTTCGACAGACTGATCGCGAGCGAGCTCAGCACTGCGCCGAAACTCTTGCCCTGCACGGCGAGGCCGATGAAGGCGCTGCCGAGGGTCCGGGCAAACTGCCGCCCGATCCGGTCGGAGCTTTGCAGCGAGAGATTGAGCTTGTTCTGACTTTCGGTGAGACCGTCGACCTGGAATTGCAGCGTTTCGATCTCGCCTCCATCGAAGGGCGAGCCTGACGTGTCGGCTGTGCCGGGCATGAAGTGTCCTCGTTGCTGGCTGGTACCGTCGCCGACGGTCCAATCAGATGCCGTCGGGAAAGCGGGCCATGAGGTCCGAAAGGTCGCTGCGGCGAAGCGGTGAGCGCGACGTGTGCCCGAGCCCCCGCAACGCTGCCGCAAGCTCGCGCGGCGTCATCATCCAGAATTGAGCCGGCGGTAGACGGAGGAGACCGAGGCCAGCCGCCATCACCTCCGACCAGGGAAAGGGCCGGGATCACACACCCCGCTCGACGAGATCGCGTCAGGCTCTGGTTCAGCCGGGCCATCGCGCGGAGGTGAGGCATCGCCGGCACCGAACGTCGCGGTGAGAAGGCGTGCCACCACCTCGACATAGCCGCTTGCGCCGCCATCAGCCTTGAGCCGCGCGACGTCGCCGTCGGCGAGATCATGACCGGCGCCGCGCAAGCCCGCACCGAGAATGCGGATCGCATCGCGTGCCGACAGCCGGCCGGATGCAAAGCGATTGGCGAGCGCCAGCATATCCTCGTCGCCGAAAGCGGCCTCGAGCTCGGCGAGCGCGCCCAGCGTCAGGCAGAGCGTCATCGGGCGCCCGTCGAGAATGGCCTCGATTTCGCCTCTGTGCAGATTGGCCATCGTATGGCTTTCCTGTTTGCGGAGCTCAAGCGGCTGCGAAGGTGAGCTCGCCGGCGGAGTCGAGCGTGATGTCGAAGGCGACCTCGCCGTCGTGCCGACCCGAGATCTCGAATGCGGTGATCTGGAACGGGCCGGCGACGACGCCGAAGTCCGGCACCACGACCTGCCAGTCGCGGATCGTGCCAGCGAAGACGTAGCCACGGACAATTTCGTCGGACGCGGTATCCTTGAATATCCCGGCGCCGGTGACGCGTGCCGTCTTGGCGCCAGCCCCCGACAACAGCTCGCGCCAACGACCCGCCGATTCCGAATGGGTGACATCGACGGTCTCGGTGTTGAACGAGATCGCGCGCGACCTGAGCCCCGCAACCGTCGTGAACGAGCCGGATCCGTCGGCATCGACCTTCAGCAGAAGGTCCTTGCCTCTCTGCGCTGCCATGGCGTGTTTCCTGAGATTTTGTGGAGGTAAAAGGGGTGCCGCCCAGCCGCCCGACTTCGCTCGGCACCAGCTCGGCTAGATGGGCTCGGTCACGGCTCTGAGCCGCACGATGCCGTGGTAGGTCTCGCCGTCCGGCTCGCGACGCGCCTCGGAGAGCTCGTGGCGGAGGTTCACCAATCGGTGGCCATCGAGCGAGAGCGCGCGCTCGTGCAAGGCGTCGCGCAGCGCCTGCATGATCTCGTGCGCCTCATGGCGTCCGTCGGCGCGCGACCAGACGTGAACCGTCAGCAAATGCTCGTCACCGTCCTCGCTTCCCGTGCTCCAGTCGCGCAGCGTCGATTGGCCGAGCGTGAGGTACGGAAACGCGCTGCGCTGCGGGGTGTCGTCGTAGATCCGAGCGCTTCCCAGAAGTCCGATCACAGCGGCATCGCCGACCAGCGTGGCATAGATGGATTTCTGCAGGGCCCAGCTCGAGCTCGGCATGGTCAGCTCCTCCGGCTCTTCTGACGACGCAGGCGCGCCGAAAGCCACTCGACGACGGCGGGCAGAAAGGGAACGAAAGCGCGCCGGAGCAGCGGCCACAGCAAGCGAAGGATGGCGCTCACAACAACTCCTCCCTGCAAAGGCAACGCGACAGGCGCCGCCGTTCCTCGACGTCGATAACGGCCGTGATCTCGAAGATGCGGGCGCCGTTGCGAAACCGCATGGCGGGCGTGATGTCCGTCCTGTGGCGAACAATGATCTCGTGCGTGACGCGGCCCGCAAGGGCGTCGGCAACGACCGTCTCGGCCCCCGTCGACGGCGCGATCGAGGCCCAAACCTCAGCAACCGGCAACCAGGTGACGACGGCGCCGCCACCGCCATCGGCGGCCCTGGCAGCAGCCTCCAGCACGATGCGATGGCGCAGCGCGCCAATGCGAGGTCCACTCACAATCGCCTCCGCCTGTAGGGCGCGAGCAGATCCGACACCATGGCCGGCACGGCATTCACACCGACCCCGATCTCGACCGGCTCGCGATGCTCGTACCAATGGGCAACCAGCAACAGCAGCGCATGCCGGATCGTGGCCGGCACGTCCATGGAGGCCGCCCCGAAGCCGGCGGTGAATCCGACCTCGATGCCATTGGCCACACGAGCGGGCGTGAGTGCGGTTGCTCCCGAGAGCGCGACCAGCCGCGGCGGCATGCCGTGGCCATCGAGCAGAAAGTCCGAGAGGGCAAGCGTTTCGCTCGCTCCCTCCTCGCTCCACACGCGGACATGGCTGATCGCCGCCACCGGCCTCAGTGGCAGCACCAGCCGCCCGGCTTTGGGCCACCGATCCAGGAAATACGACCAGCTTTGCGTGATGAGGGCGAGGCCGAGAGCTGCCTCGATGTGCAATCGCGACGTGACGATGAGGCTTTGGATGAGGGCATCCTCGGCCGAGCCGTCAACGCGTAGGTGGGCCTTCGCCTCGGCCAGTGAAACCGGCTCGAGCGCGGGCCCGCTCGTCATGACGAGGGACATGTCTGGCTGTCTTCCAGGGAAGAGTGATCGGAGGGACGAGAGCGACAACGGGCCCGCGAGGCGAAACTGCCTCGCCTTGCGGACCCCGCGGGCGCTAGGCCGCGAACTTCAGGAGCTTGATCGCGTTGAAGTCCTGGACGCCGCCGCCGACGCGCTTCGTCGTGTAGAAGAGCACGTAGGGCTTCGACGAGTAGGGATCGCGCAGCACGCGGATGCCGACCCGGTCGACGACGAGATAGCCGCGCCGGAAATCGCCGAAGGCGATGGCTGCTGCGTCTGCCGCGATGTCCGGCATATCCTCGGACTCCGCCACCGGATGGCCGAGCAGGGTCGGCGCCTCGCCGGGACGTGTCGCCGGCTGCCAGATGTAGTTGCCGTCCGCATCCTTGAACTTGCGAATGGCGGCTTCCGTCGCGCGGTTCATCACGAAGTGCGCGTTGGCCCGGTAGGCGCTCCTCACCGCGTAGGCGAGATCGATGAGCTTGTCGGTCGGGTTGGCGGCCGGGAAGGCGCCGGCTGCTCCCGTCGCGATGAAGCCGATATTACCCCAGGTCCACGACGCCTCGGCGACCTGCGTGTAGTCGAGGAAGCCGCGCGGTTTGTTGGCGCCATCGCCGTTGACGAAGGCGGCGCCTTCCTGCTCGGCGAAGGCGATGCGAACCTCGTCGGCGATCCACTCGTCGATGTTGACGGCGGCGTCGTCGAGGAGCTGCGGCGTCGCGGCGGGCATCGCGTAGAGCTCCATCGTCGGGAACGACAGCTCGGCGAGGGTCGGCGTGGCGGTCTGGGGACGAGCCGTCGTCTCGCCGACCCAGCCGGTGCCGGGCCCAGTCACCGAGAATGGCTTCTTGAAGACCGAGCCGGAAACCTGGCGCACGCCGGCGATGGCGCGGATGGGCGAGATATCGCGCAGCGCCGTGTTGACCGTCCGCTCCGTCTCGTCGGGGACGAGATAGCCGCCGTCCGAGCCGGTGCCGGCGGAGAGTGCCTTGGCCTCGAGACTGGCTAGGGCTGCCGTCTCGCCCTTTCGAACGTAGGTATCGAACGCCGACTTGTGGGCGAGATCGGCATGCGCCGGCTGCGCGCCCGCTCCGCCGAGATGCGGGCGGCGAGCCTTGAGCGCGAGGTCGTCGAGGGTCCGGTCGAGACGCGCAAGCTTGTCGGCGGTGACAACGTCGCTGGCGCCGCGCGACTTGATCTCGGCGAGCGCCTGATCGTTGCTTTCCTTGTAGACCTCGAACGCACGGGCGAGGTCGTCGATGGCCGTGGCGAGATCGCCCGTGCCTTTGGTTTCGTAGCTGTCATGCATGGTGTCAGATGGTCCTGCGATGTTGAGGGGACGTGCGAAGGAGGCGCGCGACCGAGGCGATGCGCTCGGCGAGGCGGGCTTCCTCTGGAAGGCCGGCAGCAGCATCCCGCATGCGGCCGAGACCTTTGAGGCCGTCGCGCAGAAGCGCCCGTGCCTCGGAGCGCGTGAGCCCAGCGTCCTGCGTGAGCCAGCGCTCCAACTCGCGCTCGGTCGGTCGACCCGACGCGAGCGGGCGATGCTTGACGCTGCGGATGCGCGCGTCGGGAAGCATCGGAAAGGTGACGATGGAGATCTCCCAGAGATCGACTTTCTCGATCCGGCGGATGCCACGTGCCCGGTCGCGATGCGCCTTGAGCGCGCGAAAACCGATGGAAAGGCCATCGATGGCGCCGGCGCGCATCAGCGCGAGAACCTCGCGGGCACGAGGCGCCTCGGTCGCGAGACGGCCGCGGGCGGAAAGGCCCTTCGCGTCCTCGACGAGCTCTTCCCAAACTCCGATCGGCTCGTCGGGTTTGTGCTGGAACAGAAGCCGCACCCCGCGAGCGCCTTTGGCGGCGAGCGTGTCGCGAAAAGCGCCGCGCTGGATGACGTCGCGGCCGAGATCCTCACGCTCGAAGATCGAGGCGTAGCCGGTAAAGGCGCCGTCGTCGGCAATGGATTTGAGATCGAGCGCAGTGAACTGCGCCTCGGTGGGTCGGTGCATTGATGTCTCCGGACAAGAGATGTCGGACGCCTAGTGGGCGCGGGTCGTATCGGGTCGGGCCAGTCGTGGGCGTCGACGTCAGACGGCTCCGCCCGGAGCCTGGGTCATTCGCGCCTCGCGGCGCGATCGGGTCACGGAATCGAACCCGTTTGGCGGAACACCCGCCAAGCCACCCGCTTTTTTTCGGGAATGGCGCAAACGGTGAGGCCGGCTGGCCCAGCGCCGGCGCGATCTCGGGGGCGGCGTCATGCCGAAGGCGTGCAACTCAAGACGTGGCGGGCCTCGATGAAGTCCATGTCCTTCGGGGAAAGCGACATCGCCTTGTTCTGCTGGTGCGCCTTCAGATGCCCACTTGGCATCCGGCGCGCGAGGCCGCCTTCGAGGAGCAGCGGTCAATGTCGCTTGCCTGTCTCCGACAGGACCGGCATTGGCCGAGCCCTGGATGCCCGCCTCCAGCTCGGACTTGAGGCGCTCGATCTACTCAGAGGTGAGGTTGCCCCCGGCCGTCGCCGGGGCAGGCGCGCTTCCCGCGCAGACGATGGCGCCGGAGGGCCGCGCGGAGTTGTCGAGCAGCGCAGTCGACTACTTACTTTCCTTCCCGCCACCACTGATAGCCGCGTTCCTTGAGGATTTCTTGGGCTAAGCTGCGCCCCGCAATCGAAAGGTGAACAACCGGAAAGGGCTCGCTCCTCATGTCCCCCTTATTGGGTAGCCAGCTCGCGACCGACTGATCATACCTGAACCACTCCTGCAGTGCCTGCAGCAATGAAGCGCTTTCCTCGTCCATCAACGGCTTTGGAGTGTGGGGATAAAAGCCTTCCATCTGAAGCGTAATCAAGTTCCTATCCAGCAACATTCGCAGTGCCGAGCCATATTCTTGAACCTCCGATATTTTCCCAATTGGTTCAGAAATAGTGTTCAAGAGCGCAAAAATATTGTCATGACCGGCTTCCTCCAACTCTGCGAGGATCCGCTGCGCTGCCTCATCAAGTCCATTCATGAGTGGTCTCCGTACTCAGTCTTTATCAGGTATTGGAGTGTGCCGGCCTTCTTTTAAGTATGGGGCACGCCGATATCTGTAGTATCGACTGAAAAAATGCTTCTCTGCAGGATCGTTTCGCCACCGGAACGCCGGCCGCTCCATGATTCGGATTTGCTCTCCGGTCAACGGGTTGTCATAGAACAACCCTGGAGCGCGCGTCGGCTCACTCAGTCGAAACCCGCGATCGTATAGTTCCTTCGTCAGCCGGTTCGCGCCCCATGCAGGATTGGCTCCAGGTAGCGCATCTCGTGTGATCTCGGCAAGGCGCGCGATGGCGGCGTCGCGGACCGCCTGCTGGTGGCGGATGTTGCCTTCGACGTCACCGCGGGAGAAGGCACTTTGCGGTTCACGCCACGTCGGGTCGATCTCGCGAACCCGGTCGGCGGCTTGCCGTGCCTGACTCGTGAGATCGGAGAGGTACTGTTCGCGTGCCCGGGACGCTCCGCCGCGTGGACGGCGCATCTGGGCTGGATCGACCGGGGTGCCGTCGGGCGCGAAGCCGAAACCGCCGCCATTGCCACCTTGGCCGTTGGTCCACTGCCCACCGCCGGGTTGGCCGGAGGGGATGCGGGGTTGGCCGGAGTTGAAGCGCTTCGCGTCGATGTCTGGGGTGGGCGAGAAACCGGCGAGCGTGCGTTTCTCGGCGTCGGTGAGAAACGAGGTCTTTTCGAGGCTGGCCCAGAGCGCTTCGCGCTCGCCGGCAAGCGCAGGGAGTGTGTCGATGTCGACGCGCAATGCGATCGGATCGCGGTAGGCGGGCGCGAGCCAGTGCGAGAACTCCGCCGCGACGCGCTCGACGAGGGGGAGCACGGTCTGGCGCCAGAAGGTGCGCTGCGCCTCGGCCAGGTTCGCGTAGGTGTTGTCGCCGGGAATGCCGAGCAACATGGGCGGCACACCGAGCGCCAGCGCGATCTCGCGGGCGGCGACATGGCGGGCCTCGATGAAGTCCATGTCTTTCGGGGAAAGCGACATCGCCTTCCAGTCGAGCCCGCCTTCGAGCAGGAGCGGCCGGCCGGCGTTGGCCGAGCCCTGGAAGCCGGCTTCGAGCTCGGACTTCAGGCGCTCGATCTGCTCGCCCGTCAGGTTGCCGTCGCGCGCCGTGTAGACGATGGCGCCGGAGGGCCGCGCCGAGTTGTCGAGCAGCGCCTTGTTCCACTTGGACGCGGTGTTGTGGAGGTCGATCGCCTGGGCGGCGGCCTCCAGCGGGGAGAGGCCGTAGTGGTCGTTGGTCGGGTGGAAGAGCTTGACGTGGAGAACGGAGCGGACGCCTTCGGCGGCTTCGTCGCCGATGCGCACGGTGCGACCGCCGACCGTGTAGTCGAACGCCTCCGGCCAGCCGTCGGGGCCGGGCACGACCTTCACGCGGTCGGGTCGGAGCAGATGGATTTCTCTTATTCGTGCGCCTTCGGATGCCCACGTCGTGCCGGAGGCGCGCGTTCCGCCCGACGCATCCGGCGCGTGGATACGGTTGGCATCCGGCACGGCGACGACCTCGATGTAGGCGTTGCCGGAGACGAGCAGGAAGCCGACGAGCTTCTGCATGAAATCGGGCCAGGCCTCGTGCGCGTTGGGCTTGCGGATGAGCGCGCGGAGCGGGTGGTCCTCGATTTCCTGATCACCCACGTAAAGAAGGAGCGGCACGTGGCCCGCACACTCCGCGATCATGCGCACGCACCGGTAGACGATGGCGTTCTGCATGAAGCCTTCGTTGGCGAAGGCGGTGTAGTCGCGGGGCGTCCAGACCGGACGGCGCAGGTGCTCGAAGGCGATCAGCGGCCCGGCGGCCGAGGCTTTCTTCGAGGGGGCTTCGGATGCCCATACAGCATCCGCGCCTTTCGTGGGCGCTTCGGGTGCCGACATGGCACCCGCGCCGTGGATACTGTCGGGTCCAATCGGGGACGAGGGGCGCACGGTGCGCGTCGCGAGGCGGGCGATGGACGCGGCGAGGCGCGCGCCGAAGGTAGGAGCGGCGGTGGGCATGAGCGAGTCCTGTACAAAAGCGCGCTGACGCGCGCTGTGAGGGCCAGCCCTCGCGCTCCCGGCGAGGGGACACCCCTCGCACTCCCCGTCTTCTGTCGAGGAGGAGCGAGCGGCAGGGCTGATGAAAAGGGCGTCAGGCACCGAGTGGCGGCGCTGCCTTGCGGCGCGGCTCGTGCCAGCCGATGCCTGACGCAGTCCGACGGGCGGGAGAGGAGCACCCGTCGGAAGAGGTTGTCGTGGTCGATGGCGGTGCCCGTGCCAGTGGCGAGCCCCTCTCCCGGATCGAGTGTCCGGGGCCGACCCTCTCCCCGAGGAGAGAGAGGGAAGGCGCGCTGGTTGCTGGTGGGCAGCTGGAGGCGCAATGCTAGAGTCTTCGGATGACGGGATCGCGGGTCGAGACGAGCATCAGCTCGGTCAAGGCCCAGACGAGGGCGTCGACACGATCCGGCGAACGACCTTCGGAGAGCCCTTCGGGGCCGAAGTCGCACATCTGATTCTCGAGCGCGGGAAACTCGCCGACATGGACGACGCGGTTCTCGGCGTAAAGTGCCGCGATCGGCTCGGCGCGGGCGAACTTGCCACGGCTGGCATGTACTTTCTTGACGGGCGCATTGGCATCCACCGATCGAATGACGTTGACGACGAGATCGCCGCCCTGGTTCGACTCCGCGACGATGCGGTCGGCGGCGAAATCGCGGAAAGCAGCAATGACGGCACGCGCCCAGGTGGCAGGATCGCGCCCTTGAAGTGAGCGGTCGGCGAGCACGTAGGCGCGGTTGTCTGGACCGAGGCCGGCCACGACGATGCCGCAGGTGTCGGCATTTTCGGTGGCGGTGACGGGCGGATCGACGGCGACGACGATGCGGCGCATTTCCGGCGCGCGCCCGATGCGAGCCTCCACCATCCACTTCCTCTGCCAGAGACTGTCCGGCCGCTCGGTGACGACCTCGCCGTCGAGCTCCTGGCGGCCGAGCGCGGTGCCGGCATACATGCGCGTGACCTCTGCGATGAAGGCGGGTGCGAGATGGACCGCGTTGTCGACGGTGCGCGCCCGCGTGATGGCGGTCGCCTCGTCGGCGATGATCGCCTTCAACAGTTTCGTCGCGCGTGGCGTCGTGGTGACCACCTGGCGCGGCAGCGTGCCGAGCCGGAGGCCGAACTGCAGCATGTCCCAGGCACGGTTGCCGCGATTCCACCGCGCGAGCTCATCGCACCACGCGGCATCGAACTGCGGCCCGCGCAAGCCTTCCGGGTCCTCCGCCGAGAAAAACTGGGCAATGGCACCGGTCGACGGCCAGACGAGCTGTGACTTCGAGATCTCGAGAACCGGCCGCTCGCCGCGCGGATGCACGGACATCAGACCGGAAACGCCCTCCACCATGACCGCGCGAACGTGAGCTTGCGTCGGCCCGACGAGCGCAATGCGAGCCGCGCGCGGCTCGCCAGGCCACAGGCCCAGGGCGACCGCGCGGACCCATTCGGCACCGGCCCGCGTCTTTCCCGAGCCGCGCCCACCGAGAAGAAGCCAGGTGCGCCAGGCTTTACCGGTAGCCGCGTGTCGCGGGGGGAGCTGGTCATCGCGCGCCCAAAGCTGCCAGTCGTGCGTGATGAAGCGTGCGGTGGCATCGTCAGCGAAAAGCGCCGTCAGCGCTGCCTCACGCGCCCTTCTCGGCAGCCTCGACGATGCGATGAAGGCGCTCCGCAAGCTCGCGGCGGCAGCGCTCCGCCTCGTCGGCAAGATCGGTGGCGGGGATGGCGGAGCCGGACTTTCCAGCGGATTTTCCGAGGCCAGTTTCGATCTCCGTGATCTTGTCGAGGTTGTCGATGAGGGCACCGATGGCGCGCGCCTCGCGCTCGTGATCGGTGGCCGTGGAATCCTCGCCCGCGGCGAGATCGTTGGTCATGCGGCGCTCCAGTTGCTCGAGCTTCATGGAGATGGCGGCCACCAGCCGCTCGAGCAGGCGGCGGCGCGCGGATGGCGTGGCGAGGAGGCGTGGCGCGATCGCCGCCGCAAGGACCGGCGGCTCGGCCGGCGGCATCTCCTCGACTTCGACTTCGACTTCGACTTCGACTTCGACTTCGGCCTCGACCTCGACTTGCGCCGGAGACATTTCCTTGCGCAGAGGTGGGAACGGCTTCGGGTTCCGGCGCCGCCACTGGTCGCGTTTGCGGCGGGTCTCGAATTGGCCCTTGGCGATGCCGACGTCGCTGCAGATGGCAGCAATGCTGTCTTGTGTCTCCTCATAGCGGCGGCGAACGGCAGCCCAGTCGGGCGCGGAACCTGCGGTCATGGAGCCTCCGGCGGAAACGTGAGCACGAAGCTTCACCGGCCGGGTGCGGCAACGAAAATGCCGGCACGCAGGGCGGCCGGCATGATTGCGCAGTCCATCAGCGGAGAGAGCGGAACGGCAGGGGCCAGGACGCTTCGCTGGCTGGTCGCACCGCCGATGGCGAGCGAACCAGAAGATGTCGTCAGTCTCAACTGTCGCGTTATACCCGAAATGTACCGAATGAGCGGCACGCTGTCAACGTGTAGTTTTCAGATCATCTTGTTTTTATTTGATGGTTCCGAGAAACTTCAAGTCATTCTACTGCCCAGAGGCAGCATAGCATATCGTGATGCTACGGGGATAACTTAGCCTGGCGCTCGCACGGATACGACATAAAGCGGGTCATCGCCGAGCGCTCGCAGCTCCAAACCCTCGTCGGCGGAACAGAACAACGCGTCTTGCGCCGCAAGCACCTCGCTGCGCCCGTCAAGGAGGATCACGCAGCGCCCCCGCACGACAACGTGCAGACCATCTCCACCAGACGGCAACTGCATCCGATTTGCGGGTTGCACGACGGTGAGGGCAACCGCAAGCCGATCGCTGGCTTTGGCCACTCCCGAATTGTGATCGGGTCCGGCGCGACTGCAGGCGACCCAACTCACGCTCCAGCGTTGAAATCCGGCTTCCTTGGCGCGCGGGCCGTCCCAGCTCGGCTCCAGCGCGACGAAGGGGATCAGGCGAACCTCCTCCTTCGACGGATGGGGACCCGGGCCTTCCTCGTAGACAGAGACACCCCAGCGCTCGATATCGTCGTTGATCCAAAGAAGCTTCAGCGGCTTATCGCCGACTGTGCGTACGCCGTGAGGCACACCTTTCGGGATGTAGAGGCAGTCGAGCGGACCGGCCCGATGACGGTTGCCCGAGCCGTCGAAGCTCTCGGCCTCGCCTTCGAGAATAATGTAGATCTCGTCGATGGTGTGGGTGTGCACCCCCGGCTGGCGATTGCCCGGCCCCATATCCATGCGTCCGACGGCGCAATACCGGCTTTCAATCGCGGCACCGGGATTGGTATTTATGTAGCCGTCCGGCCCGCCCATCCACGTCACCAACGAGCGCATAAAGCCCGGCTCCTTGGCTCGGAGAACGGTCCAAGTCGGCTCGAGATCGCGATTGCGGACGATGCGCATGACAAGCTGCCTTTCATTCGACAACGGCTGGTGATCGACTACGCGATACGATAAACGGCGCCGAGCGTGTGCGTGTGGCCCGGGCCGAGCGTGACGATGTCGTCGCCGGCGTTGGCGGTCTCGACGCAGATCATCTGCCGGAAGGCGTCGGGAGAGCCCATGTCGCCGAGCCGCGCGGTTTTGGCGACCCACGGATTCCAAACAACGGCGCTCTTGCTGCCGGCGCTCTCGATCACGATGCGACGGTTCGGGCCATTGTCGAAAATGGTGATGGGCGAGGTCTTGCCGAGGTAGATGCGATCGACCTCCCCGGCGAACAGGATCGGTCCGGGTTGCTGCTTTCGTGCAAAGCCTTCGAGCTTGTCGAGATAGCTGAGCCCCTCGAGCCCCATGACGGAAACATTGGCGACGTCCGATACGCGGAAATAGGTGTGCAGCGCCTCCGTGAGCGGAAACGGATCGGTTCCGGTGTTCCGCGTCTTTAGCGCAACCGTGAGCGCATCTCCGAGCGTGACCGTCACGATCGCCTCGGCCGAGTGCGGCCACATCGCGCGATCGGCGTCGCTCGTCGCCGTCGCGAGCGTGATCGAGACGCCATCGGCCGTCGAATGCGTCGAGGCCACCGACCAGGAGCGATGGCGCACGAAGCCGTGCGCGGGCTTGGTCGGATCCGTCGAATGGTCGCCGAACCAGGGCCAGCAGACGGGGATGCCGCCGCGGATGCCCTTTCCCTCACGAATACGCGCGATGGGTGAGAGCCAAAGAAGACCGGCGCCGCGGTGGGTCCAGTTGAGCACCTGGGCGCCGTGCAGCGCCACGAGGGCCTGGGAGTCGCCGTGGGTGAGGCGCGCGATAGGGCCGCCGAGCGGGCTCGCCTCGAAGTCGAGGCGGCTGGGCAGCGTGTGAGCCGAAAGCTCTGAGGCAAGGACTGGATCGAGCATGGCTCAAGAATAGCGATGCGCCCGGCAAGCGCAACGCGTGAGGCGCGATCCAGCGCGAGAAACGGGCCCTGCAAGACCAAAGAGGATGCCGCGCCACACCAAGCAGCTCACGCGCTGGTCGAGCGGGCCACGAGCGAGACGACGACTGCCGTTCCGATCACGCACCGGTGGCGCGGGAGTGATTTGCAGTTGAACGCCGGCCAATAGATGTTCGGGCTGCAGCGCTGCAGTGAATGAAAAAATAAAAAGTCGACATCACGTACGTGATGGCCATGCCAACCCAAAAGGAAACAGCCATGACTAGGTTTGCCAAAGCTGCCATCCTGGCACTTACTCTCTCGCTCGGCACGAGCATCGCCCACGCGCAGAGCTTCGATAGCAAGACGTTCTTCGACAAACTGCAGGCCGAAGGCGTCAGCGCACCAGCCGGTTTCGACGGCAAGAAGTTCTTCGACAAGCTTCAGGCCGAAGGAGTCTCCGACCAGAAGCCCCTCGATTCGAAGACGTTCTTCGACAAGCTGGCGGCGGAAGGCGTGAAGTCGCCCGCCGGGTTCGACGGCAAGAAGTTCTTCGACAAGCTTCAAGCCGAGGGCGTCACCATGCCCAAGATGGTCGACACCAAGAAGTAGGCCCGGCGCGGGCACTCCATTGCAGAAGTGAAGGTCAGCCGCCGCCATCCTCGATGAGCGGCTGACCGCCTTTCCAGGGATCGCCCGCACGCCCGTTCAAATTCGAACCGCAACCAACGGGAGGCCAGGCTGCCTATGTCTCGATTGGCCAAAGCTTCAATTATCGTATTCGCGGCCCTGCTCGGCTCGGTCGGCCAGGCCACTGCGAAAATACCGGCACAGGAAATGGCGGCTACAGTACCGAGCCTCGCCCCGATGCTGCAACGCGTCATTCCCGCCGTGGTCAGCGTCCGCGTCACCGGCGCCAAGTTGAAGCCGGTCGTGGTCGACGCGACAAACAGCTTCGAGACTCTCGAGCAACCGAAGGTCGAGCCATTTCGCTCCGGCGGCTCCGGCGTCATCTTCGAAGCGGCCAAAGGCCTGATCATCACCAACAACCACGTCATCACCGGCGCGGTCGAGATCGCGGTAGGCCTTTCCGACGGCCGCATTCTGCCGGCCCGGCTCCTCGGCACCGATGTCGGCACAGACGTGGCCGTGCTCCAGATCGAGGCCAAGGACCTGACCAGCGTCGCGCTCGGCGATTCCGATGCCCTGCGGGTCGGCGACTTCATCGTCGCAGTCGGCAACCCCTTCGGCCTCGAGGGCAGTGCGTCGGCCGGCATCGTCAGCGCGACCATGCGAACCGACGTCGGCTACGAGATCTTCGAGGACTTCATCCAGATCGACGCCGCCATCAACCCGGGCAATTCCGGTGGCGCGCTGGTCGACACACAGGGCCGCCTCGTCGGGATCAATACCGCGATGGGCAGCGCCAAGCAGAGAGCCCAGGGGATCGGGTTCGCGATCCCGATCAACATGGCCCGCACCATCGCCGACGAATTGGTCAAGAACGGCGTCTTCAAGCGCGGCGTCCTTGGCATCCACACAGAGGCCCTGACCGCCGATGCGGCGCTGAAGAATGGCCTGAAAGTGGCGCACGGCATTCTCGTCAGCGCCGTAGCGCCGGACTCGAGCGCCGACAAGGCCGGCGTGAAGACGGGCGACATCGTCGTCGCGGTCTCGGGGAAAGCGGTTCGCGCCAGCTCGGACTACACGGCTCGAGTCGCTTCCAGCCCGCTCGGCACCAAGCTGCCGGTGCGCATTCTCTCGGGCGGCAAAACACGCGAGGTCATGCTCGCGGTTTCCGACAACTATTGCCCACCGCAGCCCGAGAAGGCGCCCGACACGCTCGCGTCCCTGCGTGGTCTCTCGCTTGGCGAGATCCTGCCGGGCTTCGATGCCTTCGGAACGCTGACCGGCGCCAGAGTGCTGACCGTCGAAGGCGTCGCGAGCACCACCGCGCTGCTGAAGCCGGACGACGTCATCACCGGCATCGATGGCGCTACCGTGCGCACGCCACGCGACGTCTTCGACATGGCCGAGAGCAAGATGGGCCGCTACCGGATCGAGATCATGCGCGGCAAGACGCCGGCCTGGATCTACGTCGGCGGCTGACGAACGGATGGAGCAGGCGGTTACCGGGGCGGCGCTGGCTCAGGCGCCTTCTTCGGTGCCGCCTTCTGCTTTTCGACGATGGCTTTCTCGACGCGGATCTCGCCGGTGTCGAGCGAGTAGAGGTCGGTGGGCTTCAACACGAGCCCGCCGGCCATGCGAATGGCGACTGCGAGCACGAGGATGCCGAGCAGGGCCCGCAGTTGCTCGGGATTGAGGCGGCTCGCAACGACGACCCCGAGATGCGCTCCGATAACGCCGCCGAGAATGAGCGGCAGCGCCAATGCAGCGTCGATCGCGTAGTTCTGCGACGCCTGCAGCAGCGTGGCGTAGGCCGCGACGAAGATGATCTGGAACGCCGAGGTGCCGAGTGCGATGCGGGTCGGCATGCGCAGCATATAGATCAAAGCCGGCACCAGCAGGAAGCCGCCGCCCACGCCCATGATGGCTGTCAGCCAGCCGACGAACGCGCCGATGACCAGTGGCGGAATGGCGCTCATGTAAAGCTTGGAGGCTGGAAACCGCGTCTTCAACGGCAGCTTCAACAGCCAGTTGTGCTGGCCGCCGCGCCGCGCGCTTCCCTGTGGCTGCCCACCAGCCTGCCGCACGAGCGCGCGCAGGGCCTCGAAGACCATCAGCCCGCCAACCACGCCGAGCATCACGACGTAGGTCATGGTCGTGAAGAAATCGAGATGGCCGGCGGCTTTCAGAATCTGCTGGAGCCAGATGCCGGTGGTCGCGCCGAACAAGCCGCCGCAGATGAGATAAACGCCCATCTTCACGTCGACGTTGCCACGGCTCCAGTGCCCGAGCGCGCCCGAGACCGACGAAGCGACCACCTGGCTGGTTCCCGTTCCGACCGCAACAGCCGGCGGCACGCCGAGAAAGATCAGCATCGGCGTCGTGATAAAGCCGCCGCCGATGCCGAACATGCCGGAGAGCACACCGACCGCGACGCCGAGCCCGAGCAGAACGGGAAGCGGCAGGGCGATCTCGGCGATGGGCAGATAAAGGTTCATGGGACGGGCGGGCTCGGATGGCTCAGCGGACGCGGTGCTGCCGCACGACGCAACCGATCGTTGATGGCGGCGCCAAGACCATGCTCGGGAATCGGCATCACCGCCAGTCCCCTGGCGCCGGAATGATCGAGCCGCCGCAGCGCCGCGAAGAGATTGGCCGCCGCCTCGGCGAGATCGCCACGGGGGCTGAGATTGAGGAGCGGCCCGTCGTAGGCCGGTGCGTAGGGCCCGAACGCGAGGAACGCCTCGCCGTCGCGCGGACTGGTGGCCTCGAGACGAACCGGAAGTGCCGGTGCATAGTGGCTCTCGAGTTGGCCCGGCGCAGTGGGTCGGTGAGCCTCGGGCTCGGCCGATCGTTCTGGGATGCGCCCCACGATTTCGGCAATGGCCTCCGCCGTGATCGCACCGGGCCTGAGCAGAATCGGCCGCTTCCCCGTGACATCGAGAATGGTCGATTCGATCCCGTGCGGCGTCGCGCCCGCATCGAGGATCAGCGCCACGCTTTCCCCGAGATCAGCCGCAACATGCTGCGCGGTCGTCGCGCTGACGTGCCCCGAGCGATTGGCCGAGGGCGCCGCCACTGGCCGTCCCGTCACCCGCAACAGATCGAGGGCCACCGGGTGCGCCGGCACACGCACGGCAATCGTATCGAGACCCGCCGTGACGAGGCTCGCGATCGCCGAGCCCGGACGCTGCGGCAGCACCAGAGTGAGTGCCCCCGGCCAGAATACCTCGGCCAGACGCCGCGCCAGTGGCCCAACCTCGGCAATCGCCTCGACGCCCGCGATGTCCGCCACATGCGCGATCAGCGGATTGAATCGCGGCCGACCTTTGGCCTCGTAGATGCGAGCGACGGCCCGCCCTTGGGTTGCATCAGCGCCGAGCCCATAGACCGTTTCCGTGGGAAACGCGACAAGCTCGCCCGCCCGCAGCAGCTCGGCGGCCTCGTCGATCGTCGATGGGCTCGGTTGAGCGACCCGCACGGAGCGTATATTCCTCGTCTTCGAAGTGGGCTTCCGAACCCGCCGAAGCATCGTCCGGAAACGCCCCGACCCGTCACAACCAGCCGACCGTCACAACCAGGATGGCAGCGAACCCATGACCTACCGCGCTCCAGTAGACGACATCATGTTCGCGCTCAAGACGGCAGCAGGCCTCGACGACCTGATTGCCTCCGGAACAGTGACCGTCGACGAGGACACATTGAGGGCCGTCGTCGACGAGGCCGGCAAATTCGCGACCGCCGTGCTCGATCCGCTCAACTGGTCCGGCGACCGCGCGGGCGCGAGGCTCGTCGACGGCAAGGTCGAGACGCCGGCCGGGTGGAAGGAGGCCTATCAGGCGTTCGCCGACGGGGGCTGGGCGTCGCTCGCCTCTGACGAGAGCCTCGGCGGCCAGGGCCTGCCTGAGATCGTCTCGATGGCGACGAGCGAGATCTGGAACTCGGCCAACATGGGCTTCGGCCTATGCCCCCTGCTCACGCAAGGCGCCATCGACGCCATCAAGGCGCATGGCAGCGACGAGCTGAAGGCCACCTACCTGCCCAACATGGCCTCGGGCCGCTGGACCGGCACCATGAACCTGACCGAGCCGCACGCCGGCTCCGATCTCGGGCACCTTCGCGCCAAGGCCGTGCCTCAGCCGGACGGCACGTATCGCATCACCGGCACCAAGATCTTCATCACCTACGGCGACCACGAGCTGACCGAGAACATCATTCACCTGGTGCTGGCACGCCTGCCCGACGCACCGCCCGGAACGCGTGGCATCTCGCTGTTCGTCGTGCCGAAGGTGCTCGTGAATAAGGATGGGACGCTCGGTGCGCGCAACGACGTGATCTGCGCGGGGCTCGAGCACAAGCTCGGCATCCACGCCTCGCCCACTTGCGTGATGAAGTACGGCGAGAGCGGCGAAGGCGCGGTCGGCTACCTGGTCGGCGAGGAAAATCGTGGTCTCAACGTCATGTTCATCATGATGAATGCGGCACGCCTCGCGGTGGGCGTGCAGGGTGTCGCGATCGCCGAGCGGGCGACGCAGCGGGCGATTGCCTTTGCCCAGGAGAGGAAGCAGGGCCGCGGCCCCACCGCAAAGGCGGGCGAAATGAGCCCGATCATCGAGCACGCCGACATTCGTCGAAATCTGATGACCATGAAGGCCATGACGCAGGCCTCGCGTGCCATCTGCCTCGTCACGGCGGCCGAACTCGACAAGGCACATGCCGCGAAGGATGCGAACGCACGCAAGGCGGCGCTGGACCGGGCCGCGCTGCTGACGCCGGTGGCCAAGGCCTTCTCCACCGACATCGGCGTCGAGGTGGCCTCCATCGGCGTGCAGGTGCACGGTGGCATGGGATTCATCGAGGAGACCGGCGCGGCACAGCACTATCGCGACGCCCGCATTCTGCCGATCTACGAGGGCACCAACGGCATCCAGGCGATCGACCTGATCACCCGGAAGCTCCCCCTCGAGGGCGGCAAGGTCGTCGAGGCCTACATCGCCGAGCTGGCACAAACCGCCGAGGCCGTGCGCGCCTCGAACCGCCCCGAGTTCGGTCGTATGGGCGAGCGCCTGACAGAAGCCGTCAACGCGCTTGCCGAGGCGTCGCGCTGGATGGGCAAGGCGCTGCAGACGAGCCCGGAGACAGCCATGGCCGGCGCACAACCTTATCTGCGCCTCTTCGGACTGGCGGCCGGCGGCATCTATCTCGCCCGCGGCGCACTGGCGGTGGTCCGCGATAGCGGGACGAGTGGCACGGCGGCCGGGATCGATCCGCGCATCGCGCTCGCCCGCTTCTTCGCCGAGAACCACGCCGTCGCAGCGGTTTCGCTCAAGGACACCATCACCACTGGCGGCGACTCGACGCTGTTGCTGGAGCCGGAGGCACTGGCGGGGTAACGCAACCGGCCTGAGCAATCGGGCCTCGCATCGCGTAACGAGGGCCACATCATGCTCGAGCTTGCCACGAAGGCCCTGCTCTCCGGCGTCATCATCGCGGTCGTCTCCGAGGTCGCCAAGCGCAATCCCGGCCTCGGCGCCTTGATCACGGCGCTGCCGCTCATCTCGATCCTGGCGATGATTTGGCTGTGGGGCGAGACCGGCGATACGGTGCGCATCGCGTCCTATGCCCAGGCGACATTCTGGCTCGTCCTGCCGTCCCTGCCGTTGTTTCTCGTCTTGCCGTGGCTGCTGCGGTCGGGCTGGGGCTTCTGGGCGGCCCTCGGCCTCTCATGCCTTCTGACCTTCGGGCTGTATCTGGCCCTGGTCTGGACGCTCGCCCGTCTAGGCATCGAGCTGTGATCTGATCGGGCCCTCCGCGGTCCGGCTCCCGCTCTCCCGAAAACTCCCGAATTCCGGTCACTTGCGACTCACGCGGTCGTGACGCGAGGTGATTTGATCTTCGCCGCCGGCAATAGCATAACACTGTTCAGAAGCAACACAGACCGGCAGCAAAAAAAGCCGGTCGGACAAGCCACCTGCCAAGGAGAAGACCCATGAAGACCACCATCGCAGCCTTCCTCGCCCTCGGCCTCCTCGCCGGCCAGGCCAGCGCCAGCACCGTATTCGATGACCTCGGCGCCTCCGCGCCGCGTGCCGAGATCTTCGCCGACATCAACACCTCGGCCCCGCGCAGCACCTTCGACGACATCCGCGACACCGCGCCCCGCTCCTCGTCCTTCGCTGACCTGAGGGACAGCGCGCCCCGATCGGACGGCATCTACGGCACGCTCGAAACCAGCGCGCCCTGAGCCAATCCCTGAGAGCAAAAACTCGCGCCTCGCGCGGCAAGAAAATCATAGCATCTGGAGAAGACCCATGAAGACCGCCATCGCAGCCTTCCTCGCCCTCGGCCTCCTCGTCGGCCAGGCCAGCGCCCGCTCCGTTTTCGAGGACCTCGGCGCCTCCGCGCCGCGCGCCGAGATCTTCGCCGACATCAACGCCTCGGCCCCGCGCAGCACCTTCGACGACATCCGCGACACCGCGCCCCGCTCCTCGTCGTTTTCGGACCTGAGGGACAGCGCACCCCGCTCGGACGGCATCTACGGCACGCTCGAAACCAGCGCGCCTTGATCCGGGGACCATCTCAAATCATAAAACCCACGGGATCGCGCCGATCCCGTGGGTTTTTATTTGCCTGGACGACCGATCAGCGGACGAATCCGCACAATCCGAGCATCAGCGCCGCGTGTTCACGTTGAAACGCACCTCGGCCGACTTTTTCTCGCGACCGGCACGCGTGATGCTGACGCCGCGCCCGGAGCACCTGTAGGGCTCTGCAAAATCGAGCACGACACAGTTCCGCGTCCGCACGCGGAAATCGAGATCGCGCTTGCCGTCGATGCGGTTGATATCGATGGCATCGTCCTTCGAGAGCACGTCTCTATCCAGGATCTCGAGCTTCACTGTGTGCGTGCCTGGCCTGACGCGCTTGCTGATTACCCAGTTCGGTCGGACGACATCGGCTTTCCGAATCGCCGGCGTCCGAAACACTTCCCCGTTGATCGTGACCCGCGCAAAGAAATCCGCCTGGCCGCCGCCCGGATCGATCCGGTCAATAGCCTGGATGCTCTCGATCGTGATGATGACCTCGTCGGCTATGGCCGACTGAGTGGCACCGGCAATCACCATGGCGGCAAATGCACCTGCGAGCGCCCCCGCGCGCAACGCCGTCCTCCCAACCCCGAAGATGGACATGTCGACTACTCCACGTCTGTTTCCACAACCACATTTCGCCACGCGGAGGGACGCACAGCCGGACTGCCAATAAATGGATCGACATCCCCCCGGGGTTTGACGAGCCCGATTATACAGTCTCGCTCCGGCATGCGGCCGTGTTCGGCCGATTGCCGCCCGTTTCAAAGCATCAAGTGACTGAAAAGACGCACTCAATCAGACGTCGGCGCAGTTGTGGGCGCGACGGTGGAGCAGGTGCTCCGCCGCCAGCCTCGCGCTCAGTCCCGCTTCATATCCGGCGGGGTTGCCTCGTCCCTCAGTGCGGCGACGGCCTCGTCGAGTGTCATGATCGTGCTCTTGTCGGAGCCGAGACGACGGACCGACACCTTGCGCTCCTCGGCCTCGCGCTTGCCGACGACCAGAAGCACCGGCACCTTGGCAAGCGAGTGCTCGCGCACCTTGTAGTTGATCTTCTCGTTTCTGAGATCGGTCTCGACCCTGAGGCCCGCCTTGCGCAGAGCCGCTTTCACCTCGGCGGCGTAGCCATCGGCGTCGGAGACGATGGTCGCGACCACCGCCTGCACGGGCGCGAGCCACAGCGGCAGATGTCCACCGGTGCTCTCGATCAGAATGCCGAGGAAGCGCTCGAGCGAGCCGCAGATCGCGCGATGCACCATCACCGGCTTCTTCTTCTCGCCATCTGCGTCGACATAGAAAATGCCGAAGCGCGCCGGCAGGTTGAAGTCCACCTGGGTCGTGCCGCACTGCCACTCTCGTCCGATCGCATCACGCAGCGTGTACTCGAACTTCGGCCCGTAGAACGTGCCCTCGCCCTCGTTGATGCCCGTCTTGATACGCCCGCCCGAGTCGGCCTCCATGCGCGCCAGAACCTTGCGCAGAATGTCCTCGGCGTGATCCCACATGGCATCCGTGCCGACCCGCTTCTCGGGCCGCGTCGCCAGCTTGACCAGCACCTCCTCGAAGCCGAAGTCGGCATAGACCGACATCATCAGCTCGTTGATCTTCAGGACCTCCGCCTCGAGTTGCTCCTCGGTGCAGAAAACGTGGGCGTCGTCCTGCGTGAAGGCGCGCACGCGCATCAGGCCGTGCAGCGCACCGGATGCCTCGTAGCGATGCACGCAGCCGAACTCGGCCAGCCGGACCGGAAGGTCGCGGTAGCTCTTCAAGCCGAACTTGAAGAGCTGCACGTGGCCCGGGCAGTTCATCGGCTTCAGCGCGAACACCTTCTGGTCGCGGGCCTCGTCCCGCGGATTCTCGAACGCCGACGCCGACTTCACCGCGAACATGTTGTCCTGGTACCAGCCCCAATGCCCAGAGGTCTCCCAGAGCGACTTGTCGAGCACCTGCGGCGCGTTCACCTCGTCGTAGTCGCCGGCCAGTCGGCGGCGCATGTAGGCGACCAGCGCCTGGAACAGCGTCCACCCCTTGGCGTGCCAGAAGACGGTGCCCGGGCCCTCCTCCTGGAAGTGGTAGAGGTCCATCTCGCGGCCAAGCTTCCTGTGGTCGCGCTTCTCGGCCTCCTCGAGCATGTGGAGATGCGCCGCGAGATCCTTGTCCGAGGCCCATGCCGTGCCGTAGATGCGCTGCAGTTGCGGCCCCTGTGCGTCGCCGCGCCAGTAGGAGCCGGAGAACCGCTGCAGCTTGAAGGCGTTGCCCACCTGCCCGGTCGAGGTCATGTGCGGTCCGCGGCAGAGGTCCAGCCACTCACCTTGCTTATAAATCTTGACGTCCTCGCCCGCAGGGATCGCGTCGACGAGCTCGACCTTGAAGTGCTCGCCCCTCTCTTTGAAGAACGCTTTCGCTTTTTCGCGGCTCCACACCTCTTTGGTGAAGGCCGCATTCTTCCCGATGATCTCGCGCATGCGCTTCTCGATCCTCGGCAGATCGTCCGGATGGAACGGCTCGGCCTTGGCGAAATCGTAGAAGAAGCCGTTCTCGATAACCGGGCCGATGGTGACCTGGGTTCCCGGCCACAGGTCCTGCACGGCTTCGGCGAGGACGTGCGCGCAGTCGTGGCGGATCAGCTCCAGGGCCTCCGGATCGGTACGCGCGACGAACTTGATCGCTGCGTCGTTCTCGATCGGGTCGGCGGCATCCATCAGCACGCCGTCGAGCACCATCGCCACCGTGCGCTTGGCGAGCGACGGGGCGATCGACCTCGCCACCTCGATTCCGGAGGTGCCCTTCGGCACCGAGCGCTTGGCGCCATCGGGAAAAGTCAGGGTAATCTCGGCCACGGCCTTCCTCCACTCAGTCTCTGCCTACCGCGCAGGTAAGTTGAAGTGCCCATTTCGGGCTGCTCGACGACGGCGATCGATCGCGTCTCGAGCGTGTCGAAACCAAACAGGAACGTTCAATTCGGCAGGTGGGTTTGCCACCGGGGGACGGTCAAGTCAAATCGGCCCCGCCTGCAGCATCAGGCGCTACGCGAGGCCATCCGAGGCGGCGACAGCCACAACATCGAGTGCTCTGACGCTGTCGTGACCGCAGCACGCAGGACACGGTCGTCACGGGGCGGACGTGCACCTATAGGTGGGGATCAATCGGCGACATTGCCATGACCCGGCCCATGACTGGACGGATCAGCGATCGGTCGGGTCACCCTTGCTTCGCTTGTCGTCTCGCTCGGCATTGTGCTGCACGAACATGGCGTCCGCCGCCGCGCGCTGCCGCGCCGCGTTTGCCTCGTTGTTGCGTCGCAACCATTCGAGCGACGCTTTCCGGTTGACGTTCGACTTGTTGAAGTGGGGCACCACATAGCGTGCGAAGAGCTCGTAGGACTTCTTCGTCCCTTCCCAATCAGCCCAGTCCGCCGCGTACTGGCAGAAGCAGCCGAACGGCCCCTGCTTGGCCTGCAGCCGCTCGATCACCGCGATGACGTCGTCCGGCGTGCCGATCACGCCCAAATTGTTCCGGACGTACCAGTCGACCGGGTCCTCGCCGACGGGCACCTTGTAGCGCGTCGCATCCTGGGCCCGCTGGTAGTCGAGCCAGCGCGTAAAGGCGAACTCGACGTCCTCGCGCGCCTTCTGCCGGGTCTCCGCGATATACCAAGGCACGACGAGGCGCAGATTGTTGGGGTCCATGGTACGGCCGTGCTCGGCGGCGATCTCCTGCGCGATCTTCCAATTTGTGTCGAGCGCATCGAAACCGAGGCCGAGTGCCGCCATGCACAGCATCGACAGGTCATGCTTGCCGGCGAGGCGCCCGCCGGAGGGCGTCACGACGCTGGCCACGGCAATTTCCGGATACGGCTTCGTATAGGGAAGCAGCTGCGTGTGGGCCTCCGTGAAGTCGTACCATTCCGTCTTCTCGGTCACCCACTCCCCGGACATGAGCCGCAGGATGACCGACAGCCCCTCGGCCATGCGATCACGCTTCTTTAGGCTGTCGATGCCCATCATCAATGTGTCGCCCTCGATCAGTCCGGGGCCCGCACCGAACATGACCCGCCCGCAGAGTCTGATGGTCGAGCTGAATGACCCTGTTCGCGACCATCAAGGGATTGTGGTAGGGGAGCGAGACGACGCCGAGGCCGAATTTCAGCTGCTTGGTGCGTTCCGCTGCAGCCGCGATGAACAACTCCGGCGACGAGATGAGCTCGAAGCCGCCCGAATGGTGCTCGCCGATCCAGGCCTCCGCGAAGCCGAGCCTGTCGATCAACTCCATCAACTCGAAATCGCGATGGATCAGGTACGTGGGGTCCTCGTCGACGGGGTGATGAGGCCCGAGAAAGATCCCATAGCGGAGATTGACATTGGTCATCGGGCACGAGGTCCTTGGCTCCGGGAACGGTGCCCCATCCTGGGCCCTGCGCTCGGCGCGTGTCAAAACCCATCGCCTCGTCGCCCCCGCGTCAGGTTGCGAGACGTCTCGAGCGGATACGGATCACGGCTGGACTGAAATTCCGTAAGCCAGCTGAAAATCCGCGAAACGAACGATATTCCGCCACAATTGTTCACACCGCCGCCCCAAAAGGGTCTCCTTGACGGCGAGATCTACCAGTGTGGAGCAAGTCAGTCGTTCCACTGCGCTGGGGGCGCAAGGAATTGGGGAGCCGCCGACGACGAGCGCGAGGCGATCGGATCGCATCTTGCCGTCCTCGTCTCAGCATCGAAGCGAGCCTGCTGATCCTTCCGTCGCCGCGTGAAGCGCTTGGTCGAAGTGCCGTCGGTGGACCGCGCCCTTGGGCACCCCGTCGTCGCGACACCGAGGGTGCCGATCGAGGCGGTCGATGGAGGATGTAATGCGTTGGGGTAAATCACTGACGGGCTGGGCGGCCGCGCTTCTCATAGGGGTGCTCGCCGGACTTGGACCGAGCTCGGCGCAGGCGCCGCTGCAAGCTGCGCCCGCCGACGATGGTGTCGTGCGGCTCGCCCAGGTGCAGCAGCCGCGTCCCCGCGTTGCCCGGCCGCGCGCCGACAGCGAGGCCCGTCGCAAGGAAGCGATCAACTCGAACACCGTCGGCCTCGCCGCTGGCCGCATCGAAGGCGCGCCCCTTCAGTTCGCCGCCGAGCTCGCCCGCGTCCTCGACGACGGCGACGACATGCGCGTTCTCCCGATTGTGACGCGGGGCATCTTCGACAACGTCTTCGACCTGCTCTACTTGCGCGGCGTCGATGCCGCGATCGTCTATGGCGACGTTCTCGAGCACTTCAAGAAGAACCCCGAGATCTCCGGCATCTCGCGCCGCATCAACTATCTCGCGAGCCTTTTTCCCTCCGAGCTCCACATCTTCGTGCGCCCCGAGATCACGTCGCTGAAGGACCTCGAAGGCAAGGCCGTCAACTTCAATACCGAGGGCACGGCCGCCGCCTATTCGGGACCGATCATCTTCGAGCGTCTCGGCGTCAAGATCGACGCCAAGTTCGATCCCCACTCCGTCGCCATGCAGGAGATGAAGAAGAGCGACAAGTACGCGGCGACCGTCTGGATCTCGTCGAAGCCGCTCGCTCCGTTCCTCAAGGGCAAATGGCCCGAGGGCTTCAAGTTCATCTCGGTGCCCTACACCGATAATCTCGAGTACTATCTCCCTGCCTACCTCGAGCACGAGGACTATCCGGCCCTCATCGGGAAGGGCCAGCGCATCGCCACCATCGCCGTTCCCGCCGTGCTCGCCGTCTACGACTGGCCGACGGATACCGAGCGCTACAGGCGCATGGTCCGCTTCGTCGACTACCTGTTCGAGCGGCTCCCGAAGCTCCAGCAGGAGCCCGGCTATCACAAGAACTGGAAGGACGTGAACCTCGCCGCGGCCGTGCCCGGCTGGCAGCGCTTCAAGCCCCTGTCCGATCGCCTCGAGAAGACCGAGCGCGCCCGTCCGAAGGTCTCGGCACCAGCTGTCTCGGGCGCCGCCACCGCCGCCACTTCCGTGGCTCAGGAGGAGGTTGCGCGGGGACAGGCCGCGCGTGCCGCGCCCGGCAACCCGGCCGAGCAGGAACGGCTGTTCCGGGAGTTTCTGGAATGGCGCCGACGCCAGCAACAATAGCGGAGCGCAGTCGATGCCGGGGGGCGACGCAACAACAGGACGCCGGTGCGCAAGTGCCAGCGAGGAGTGCCACATCGTGCCGACGAGGACACAACCGCACGATGACCCGAGGCGCTTGCCCGGCCGAGCGCGACCGGGCGATCCCCGGCGCATCGTCGCGCTCCTCGTCGGCATCGCCATGACGGTTGTGTCCGGCATTGCGCTGGCCCAGGACCGGCCTGGCACCGCGCGCCCGTCCGCACTCGGCGCCGCGACCGTTCCCGTCCCCGGGTCCGCGCCGCGCCTCCAGGTTCCTTCCGTCATCATCGGCGCTCCTGCAAGCGAGACCAGCCTAGGCATCTCCCTCGTGACGGACGGCGCACTGCCGTCCAACAGCTACGTGCGCATCCGCGGCCTCAATCCACAGATGGCGCTGACCGCCGGCCACGTCATCGCCCCCGGTGCCTGGGCCGTGCCCGTCGCCGCGCTCACCGATCTCCGCCTCATCATTCCAGCCGGTGCCGCCGGGAAAAGTGACGTCGGCATCGCGCTCGTCGCCATCGACGGCGGCGTCATCGCCGAGGCACGCAGCGCCGTCGTCGTCGCGGGCGCCGCCCTCGGCTCCCTGGTCGCGCCACAAACCGGCTCTCCGACTGCGGGTCCCCCATCGCGAGCTGCCGGTGCCGGCGAGGCGACGAGACCGCCGGTCGCCGCTCCGTTGCCGCCGCAGTCGACCGAACGAACAGCAGGTCCCGCCGCCCCAGCCGTAGCCGCGTTGCCGCCTGTCGCACCGCCGGCGACGAGCCGGCCACCCGCGGCGAGACGCGATGCTCCGTCGTCTCTTCCCGCCATATCGCCAGCGGCTCGCAGTCGTGCCGAAGGCCACCTGAACCGTGGTCGCAGCCTGCTCCAGTCCGGAGACATCGCATCGGCACGCCTCTTCTTCCGCCGCGCCGCCGACGCCGGTCTCGCCGAGGCTGCCCTGGCGATGGGAGACACGTTCGACCCCGTCGAGCTCGATCGGCTGCGGGCCGTCGGCGTTCAGCCGGATCCCGCCGAGGCCCGCCTATGGTATGAGAAGGCCCGCACCCTCGGCGCCGGCACTCCAGCCGACCGCCGCCTCGAGCGGCTGGGCAGACGATAGCCCATCTTGCGACGTCGTCGCCGGCTGGCACGGTCGCTTCACGAACGTCGCGAACCATGAGACGCCGTCAGAGTTATGCTCCCCAGAAGCTGCACCAGTGGGAAAGCGAGCGACAGAGCCGCCGCATTCGCCTTCCGTCCACGGCCGAAGGCGGCAAGCTTATGCGCCGCCGCAGCTTTCCGCCGCACCGCCAGACCCGGGAATGCGGCGCTGCACCGCTTGCGCATTCAACCGTCACCTGGGAGTGTCCCCGCGCCGCCCGGGAGATTCGTGGGGTCAACCGTCCGGGCGACCACCATCAGGCGAGGACTTGGAATTTGAACCGGAATAACACCTTGGAGGCGGCGCGTCCGACTCCCGAGCAAGATCTTCTCCGCGAGCTGGCCCGGTTCACCACGCCCGACTGGCGCCGCAGCCTTCTCGAGATCGGCCTTACGATCGTCCCGCTCGTGATGCTTTGGATCCTGGCCTGGCAGGCGCTTTCGATCAGCTATGCGCTGACACTGCTCATCGCCATACCGGCCGCGGGTCTTCTGGTGCGCGTGTTCCTGATCCAGCACGACTGCGGTCACGGCGCCTTCTTCAAGACCCGCAGCACGAACGACTGGCTCGGCCGCTTCCTGGGTGTCCTCACGATGACACCTTATGAGGTCTGGCGCCGCGCGCATGCCATCCATCACGCCTCGTCCGGCAACCTCGACCGCCGCGGTATCGGCGACCTCGATACCTTGACCATCTCGGAGTATCGCGCACTGACGCCGCGCGGAAAGTTGCTCTATCGCCTCTATCGCCACCCGATCGTGATGTTTGTGATCGGGCCGGCATGGCTGTTTCTTCTCGGTCACCGCGTGCCGCCCGGCCAGCTCCGCAAGCATTGGCAATCGTGGGTGAGCGCCATGGGCACCAACCTCGCCATCGCGGCCTTCTTCGGTGGCATGATGTGGCTGGTGGGTGTGCAGGCCTTCCTGATGATCCATCTCCCCATCGTCATGATTGCCGCCTCGATTGGTGTGTGGCTGTTCTACGTCCAGCACCAGTTCGAGGAGACCTACTGGGCGGACACGCGTGAGTGGTCCTTGAAGGAGGCGGCGCTCCACGGCAGCTCCCACTACGACCTTCCGCAGCCCTTGCGCTGGTTCTCGGCCAACATCGGCATCCACCACGTCCACCACCTGACGAGCCGCATCCCATTCTACCGCCTCCCCGAGGTGCTCGCGGCCTATCCCGATCTGGCCGATGTCGGACGCATCACGCTCGCCGACAGCATCAGTACGGTGCGCCTCAAGCTCTGGGACGAGACGCAGAACCGCCTCGTCTCCTTCCGCGAGGCCCGCGTCTGACAGCCCGACTGCCCACGAGCCGACGCGCCACCGACTGCTTCCCGAGCCCCGGCCACCCGCCGGGGCTCGTTGCGTTCAACCCGCAGAAAATTCCATTTTATCAAGCCATACCGGACATTCTGAGATCATATAAATCATCGCATTGACGGCCTATTCCCGCCCCGGAACCGCATGCAAATAAACTTCCCTTTACGTAAACGTCATACCCGATCGAATATGTCCATTCAGCGCCGACCGCTGATCTAAATTGAAAGAGGGTTGGCAAGGCCCAAAACTTTGTGCTTCACTTGAATTGCTCGAATGTTTCGTTGCAGCGCAGCGACTTTCGGAATGGCATATTTGTGCGGCGCAAAACATTCGGCCAAGAAAATCTGATAATGGCGCGTCACCGCGAATGCGGGTCATGCCGCCCTGGAGGAGGAAACAACATGCGTACCCCACGCATGACGCGTCGGCGCTTTGTCGCCGGCACTGCGTCCGTCGCATCCACATTCGTCGCCGCACCTTTTGTTCGAACTGCGCACGCCGCAGGCAAGCTTTCGATCGGCATGTGGGATCACTGGGTCCCCGGCGGAAATCAGGCGTTCACCGACCTCGTCAAGGAGTGGTCAGAGAAAGAAAAGGTCGAGGTCCAGGTCGATTTCATTACCTCCCAGGGCAACAAGCTGCTGCTCACGATCGCCGCCGAGGCGCAAGCCAAGAGCGGGCACGACATCATCACGATGACGAACTGGCTCCCGTCGGAGCACGCCGACAAGCTCGAGCCGGTGGATGACATCGTCAACGACGTTCTCAAGGAGAACGGCACGGTTGGCGCCGCCGTCGAGCACTTCGGCAAACCCGGCGGCAAATGGATGGGTGTGCCGTCGAGCCGCGGCTCGCTCGCTTATGCCTGCTGCTCTCGGCTCGACGTGTTCAAGGAGCACGCCGGTATCGATCTCAAGGCCATGTATCCAGCCGGGAAGGCGCCCGATAAGGCCCTGGCCGAGAACTGGACGTGGGAGGCTTTCCTCAAAGCCGCCGCCGCCTGCAAGAAGGCCGACAAGCCATTCGGCCTGCCGATGGGGCAAACCGCCGACACGGTGCAATGGGTCGGCGCCCTCTTCGCGTCCTACGGGGCTCAACTCGTCGACGCGAAGGGCAACATCACCGTCAAATCAGACAACGTGAAGCAGGTGCTCGATTATTCCGCCCGGCTGATGGCCGAGCTGCCACCCGAGATCTTTGCCTGGGACGATGCCTCAAATAACAAATGGCTCGTCTCCGGCCGTGGCGCGTCGATCTTCAATCCACCGAGCGCCTGGGCCGTTGCCAAGCGCGACGCTCCGCAGATCGCCGAGCAGATCTGGCATCACGCCTGCCCGAAAGGACCTGCGGGCCGCTTCATTGCAACGACGCCCTTCTTCCACGCCATCTGGGGGTTCTCGAAGAACAAGTCGGCGGCAAAGAGCTTTATCCGGCATATCTCGACGCGCCGGGCGGCGGAGATGTTCGTCACTGCGAGCAAGGGCTACGACGTTCCGCCGTTCGCGAAGTTCAACGATTTCACCGTCTGGGAGGACGAAGGCCCGCCGAAAGGCACCCTCTCGCACTATCCGAACAAGGGCGATCAGCAGCCCTCGATCGCCGCTTTTCCGGCTCCGTTCGAGATCGGCCAGCAGATCTATGCCCAGGCCCTGATGCCCAAGATGATCGTCAAGGTCGCCCAGGGCAAGGAGCCTGTCGACAAGGTGCTCGATTGGGCGGCGAGCGAGCTCGATGGCATGAGCCGCAGATAGTCCCCGGGCGGGAGGAGCAGCGCGCGCCTCCCGCCTCCGTCTCTGACGCCAGCTCACCCGGCACCGTCGGGGCGGGCATGAGCGAGGTGCAGCATGGCCGATACCGCCATTACCATCCCCGAAACCGGATCAGGCTCCAAGCGTCGGTCCGGCGTCCAGCGCTTCATGCAACGCAAATCGACGATCGCCTTCTTCCTGACGCTGCCGCTCATTCTGCTCATCGTCGTTCTCGTCGCCTATCCGGCCGTCTATGCCGTCCACCTCGCCACCCTCTCGAAGCGGATGGACCGCTTCGTCGGCTTCGGCAATTTCACGTTCCTGTTCCAGCGCGAGGCTTTCTGGCTGGTCGTGCAGCAATCGGTCGTGTTCGCGCTCACAGCCGTCGCCTTCAAAGCCCTGATCGGCTTCATCGTCGCGCATTTCGTGCACAACATCCCCTCCAAGGGACAGCGCAAGTGGCGCGGAATGCTGCTCATTCCCTGGGTCATCCCGCCGGCCATGTCGACGCTCGCCTGGCTCTGGCTGTTCGACCCCTCCTACAGCGCCTTCAACTGGATTTTCGCTCATCTCGGCATCGACCGCGTTGCGTGGCTCGGCGATCCGGGCTGGGCGCGCTTCTCGGTCATCCTGGTCAATATCTGGATCGGCTCGCCGTTCTTCATGATCATGTATCTGGCAGCGCTGAAATCGGTGCCGGAGCAGCTTTACGAGGCCGCCAAGATCGATGGCGCGACGTGGTGGCAGACGATGCGCTTCGTCACGTTGCCGATGATGCGCAACATCATCGCGATCACGGCCCTGTTCTCGACCATCGTGACATTCGCGAACTTCGACATCGTGCGCGTTCTGACCGCCGGTGGACCGCAGGACCGCACGCACGTCTTCGCGACATGGGCGTTCCGCCTCGGCATCGAGAGTGGCGACATCCCGCTCGGCGCCGCGGTGTCCCTGTTCATGGTGCCGATCCTCATGGTCGCCGCCATTTTCATCCTGCGCGACGTCAACCGGCGAGGTAACGAGGCATGACTGCAACCATCGCCCCTGCGGCTTCGCGAGCCAGCGCCAGCCGTCCGCGGTACGGCAGCATGAGCCAGGATCGCCGGTGGGCGCTCCGCTGGTCCTATTTCTTTCTGGTCCTGTTCGCGATCTTCTTCCTGACGCCGCCGATCTACATGTTCATCACCTCGCTGAAGACCAGCGCGGAGATCTCGGCGGCGACCAATCCCTGGTTCGTATACGATCCGACGCTCGCCAACTACATCGAGCTCATTACGTCCCCACAGTTCCAGACCTTCTTCCTCAACTCGGCACTGGTCTCGACCATCGTCGTCTCGACCACGATGCTGATCGCTGTACCGGCTGCGTTCGCGCTCAGCCGCATGAAGTTCTGGGGCTCGGCGACACTGGCCACCGGCGTCTTTCTGACCTACCTCATTCCGGAGACGCTGCTGTTCATTCCGCTCTTCAAGATGATGGCGACATTCAACGAGTGGACCGGCATCTCGCTGCTGAACCGCTGGTGGATCAACCTCATCCTCTATCCGACACTCACGGTCCCCTTCTGTACCTGGATCATGATCGGCTACTTCGCCTCGATCCCGAAGGAGCTCGACGAGGCCGCCATCATCGACGGCGCGACCTGGATGCAGACGCTGACCAAGATCTTCATCCCCGTGGCGCTCCCCGGCCTGATCGCCGCCACCATCTTCGCTTTCACGGTGAGCTGGGCGCAGTTCCTCTATCCGCTGGCCTTCACAACCTCGACCGATCAGCTCGTGCTCCCGGTCGGCATCGTCACGACGCTCATCAAGGGCGACGTCTTCAACTGGGGACAGATCATGACCGGCGCGCTCCTCGGCGCGGCGCCGCCCCTGATCATCTACGCGTTCCTGATGGACTACTACATTGCCGGCCTCACAGCCGGCGCGACGAAAGGGTGAGGGCGTCATGGCCGAGGTTTCGATCAAGAAGGTCGTCAAGAAATACGACGAGGTGCTCGCGGTGCGCGGCATCGACCTCGACATCGACGATCACGAGTTCGTCGTTCTCGTCGGCCCGTCGGGCTGCGGCAAAACGACGACGCTGCGTATGATTGCCGGTCTCGAGGACATCACCGACGGCGAGATCCTGATCGGGCCCGACGTCGTCAACGACGTGCCGCCGAAGGACCGCGACATCGCCATGGTCTTCCAGAACTACGCGCTCTACCCGCACATGAGCGTGTACGAGAACATGTCGTTCGGGCTGCGTCTGAAGAAGTTTCCCAAGGCCGAGATCAACGCCCGCGTGGCGGAGGCGGCCCGCATCCTCGACATCTCAGAGCTGCTCGACCGGAAGCCGAAGCAGCTGTCCGGCGGCCAGCGCCAGCGTGTCGCGATGGGACGCGCCATCGTTCGCAACCCAAAGGTGTTTCTCTTCGACGAGCCGCTCTCGAACCTCGATGCCAAGCTGCGCGTCCAGATGCGCACCGAGATCAAGAAGGTGCATCAGAAGGTGCGAACGACCACCGTCTACGTGACCCACGACCAGGTGGAGGCCATGACGCTGGCCGACCGCGTCGTCGTCATGAACCACGGTGTCATCGAGCAGGTCGGCACGCCGAACGAGCTCTACCACAACCCCCGCACCCGCTTCGTCGCTGGATTCATCGGCTCGCCTGCGATGAATTTCGTGCCCTGCCGCCTCGAGACCAATGGCCAGTCGATGACGTTACGCATTGCCGACGATTTGGCGTTTCCGGTGCCGCCCGAGCGGGCCGCCCGCTATGCGTCCCATGCGAACAACGCGACGCTGGAGCTCGGCATCCGGCCCGAGCATCTGACGGAAGCGCGTCCGCAGATGGAGCCGGGCGTGGCTCCGTTCGAGGCCAAGCTCGACGTCACCGAGCCGATGGGCATGGAGACTTTCGTCTATTTCGACATCGCGGGGGTTCCCATGTGCGGCCGCGTCAGCCCCACGGCCGGTGCCCGCGACGGCGGCGCATTGCGAATGGCCGCCGACCTCAACAACATGCATCTGGTCGACGCTTCGACCGGCCTCGTTCTCTGATCACCGGTGCCTGGTGCCGGGACGAGCAATCACCGCCCCGGCAGAAATCAGTCCGTTACGGGCAGAACCACACTGGCCCGACCACGACGCACCCGCGGCGCCGCCAATCGCGCGGCCGCGCACCGTAGCGGCGCCAACGAGGCGGTGCCCGGTCGTAGCGCCGGCCCGGCACCCAGCGCGGACCCCGATTGCGGTCGCGGTCGAAGCGGTCGCGATCGCGGTCGCGACGGCGCTGGACCTCGACCACGGCTGACGGCTCTGCAACGACCACGGTCTTCGGCACCACCGCAGCCGACGCGCCGGTCGTGCCGACGACCGCCACGACGGCGGACGCCAACAATAATCTCGCTATCATCCGGAGACTCCCTGTCTTCCGCGACGCGTGTCGCCGCAGCACCGCAGAAACGGCTCCAGCTTCCGAAAGGTTCCCGCGACCCAGCGCGAGCTGGCTCGCCTGCGCTGGCTCGCATGCTGGCGCTTTCGCCATTCCCGCGCCAACATGCGCACGGGAACGAGCCCGCCAAGGGAGAGCGACATGCAGTCCGGCCGTATCGTATTCGGAAGAATGGAAGAGGTTGTCTACGGCCGCCCGGCGGCCGAGGTCATTGGCGAGATCTCGCAGCGCACTGGTGCGACCCGCGTCTTCCTGATGGCCTCCAGCACCCTCGACAAGACCACCGACGAGATCGCCAAGGTCCGCGCGGCCCTCGGCAACCGCGCCGCCGGCACGTTCGCCGCCATGCCGCCCCACACCCCGCGCGCCGCCGTGATCGAGGCCGCGCGACAGGCCCGCGCCGCCAACGCGGACCTGATCGTCACGATCGGCGGCGGCTCGGTCACCGATGGCGCCAAGGCCGTTCAGCTCTGCCTCGCCAACGACATCGACACGCCCGACGCCATCGACGCCCTGCGGCCCGTGAAGGGCGCCGATGGCACGCTCGGACCTCCGCCCGTGAAGCCGCCGCGCGTCCGCCAGATCACGGTGCCAACGACACTCTCGGCGGGCGAGTTCTCCGGCATCTCCGGCGTCACCGACGAGCGCACCAAGGTCAAGGAGCTGCTGCGCCACCCTGCGATCATCCCGCAAGTCGTCATCCTCGACCCGGCCGTCACCGTGCACACCCCCGAATGGCTGTGGCTGTCCACCGGCGTCCGAGCCGTCGACCATTGTGTGGAAGGCATCTGCTCGAACGAGGCCAACCCTTACGGTGACGCCCAGGCTTTGAAGGGCCTCGCCTTGCTCACCAGCGGCATGCCGCGCGTCAAGGCCAACCCCGGCGACCTCGACGCCCGCCTCGACTGCCAGATCGGCGCCTGGCTCTCGATGGCACCGCTGGCGTCCGGCGTGCCTATGGGCGCGAGCCACGGCATCGGATACGTGCTCGGCGCCGCCTTCGACGTTCCGCACGGGCACACGTCGTGCATCATGCTGCCGGCCGTCATGCGCTGGAACAAGACGGCCAATGGCGAGCGCCAGGCCCTCGTCGCGACTGCCATGGGACGCGCCGGAGACGAGGCGGCCACCGCCCTCGACGACTTCATCGCGGGCCTCGGCATGCCGCGCAGCCTCGCAGCGGTCGGTATCGGCCCCGAGCACTTCGACCGCATCGCCGAGGGCGCCATGGGCACACCTTGGGTGCCGCGCAACCCTCGCCCGATCAAGGGCCCATCGGACGTGCGCGAGATCCTCGCGATTGCCGCCTGATCCGACGGAGGCGAAGAAAAAGAGCAGAGACCCTTTCCGGATTGCCCGGTGGGCCCCTGCTCTCCCGCTGCCGATGCCCCAAAGGGCACAGTCGTGGCAAAATTATTCGACGGGGTCCTAGTCTCGCGGGCTACGAGACGTGTCCATTCGCATGCCCATTGGCGTTGCCGTCGTGCGATGTGGCTTCGGCACCGAACATGCCCTGGAGCGAGATCACGTTGCCGGCCTGGGTGTCGACTGGCTCTTCGACTTCCGGCTCGCTGCACACGATGTTGCCGCGCAAGCGGGCACCGGACTGGATCGCGAGCGTGCGGTAGCTGACGTCTCCGGTGACATGCCCGCTGCTCTCGATCTCGAGGTGATCGTGGACGACTAAGGTGCCCTCGAAGACGCCAAGGATGCGCGCGTTGTCCGATTGGACCGTGCCCTTGATGCCGCCGCCTTCGCGGACCACGAGGAGATCCGCCACCACGTCTGCCTCGAGAATGCCGTGGACGTCGAGCCGGCGGCAATCGCCGATCTTGCCGTGCACGCGGGTTCCCTTGCCGATCACGACCCAGCCTTCCTCGCGCAGCGGATCGGCGGTCTCGGGCCGTCCTTCGCCAGCAGCCGGGCTGGCGGCGAGCATCGGACTCGGGATCCGAGGCTGTGGCAAGGGATTGGAGCTGTGCAACTCCGCTTCCGACGCTGGCCTACGAGTAAACATGAACGACAACTCCTCAAATGACGCGTGCGGCCATTGTGACGCCACTGAGACATCCCAGGACGGTAATCTGTGCCCGCACATGCCGCCATCGAAGCTTTTTTTCGCAGCCGCCGTAATGCATTGATCTGCAATCTAAAAGTTATCCACAGAGCCACAACCACAAGGTGCGTTCACAGGATGATTCTTTGAATTTTAGGCAGCGGCTTTGCACGCAATTCTCAGTAAGCAGATTTCAAAATCTCCATAACCTGCTCAGGTTTCTGTATTTTCCTCGGGTTCGAGTAGGTCCAGTCGTCCAGCATGCAGTTTTCCGCAAGACGCGGCAGGTCTGCCTCCACCACGTTGACCTCTCGTAGCCTGCGCGGCATGCCGAGTCCGGCGATGAAGGTATCGAGCACCTTGGACGCCGCCATCTCCGCATGGCCCATCGCCACCGCGATGTCGCGCTGACGCGCCCCGTTCACCGGCAGGTTGTAGTCGAGCACGTAGGGCAACATCACGCACGACGTGTGCCCGTGTGGCACGCCCGCCGATCCGCCGAGGATGTGCCCGATGGCGTGACTCGCGCCGAGCCGCGTTCCCGTCACGATGCCGACCATCGAGAGCCACGCCCCCATCATGCACCTGAGGCGGGCGTCCAGATCGCCCGGGTCGGCCTTGACGCGCCGCAAGCCGTCTCCGAGCGAACGTAGCGCCTGCAGCGACGTGCCGTCCGTGTAGTCGTTCGCATCGAGCGACAGGTATGTCTCGACGGCATGGTCGACAGCACGCACGCCGCTCGACAGCCACAGCCACTCCGGCGTGTGCACCGTCACCGCTGGGTCGAGGATGACCGCCTCCGGCACGATGTCCCGGTGCATGAAGCTCTGCTTCAGCTTGAGCCGCGTGTCCGTCACCCCCGCCCGCGCGTTGAACTCACCCGCTGACAACGTCGTCGGCACTGCGATCTGCCGCACCTTCGGCGCCCTGAAGTCGGGGACATGCCGCTTGCCGTCCTTCACGACGCTTCGGAACGGCTCCATGGCGTCCACGTCGCGGATATCGTGCTCGAGGCAGATCGTCACCGCCTTGCCGCCGTCGGTCACGGAGCCGCCACCGAACGTGACGAGCAGGTCGCATCCCGCTTCCCGCGCCGCGTTGGCGCACGCGACCACGGCGTCCCGCGGCGAGTGGGCGGGCATATGATCGTAGACGCCGGCGAACCGGTCGCCGAGCGCAACTCCAACCTTCTCGATCTCGTCGGTCTGCCGGTTGAGCGTACCTCCCGCCAGCACGAACACCCGCTTGGCGCCGAGGCGGTCGGCCTCCGCTGCGATCAACTCGGCCGCGGGCTTCCCGAAGATCACCCGGTTCATAGCGGTGAAGACCATCGTGCCGGATTGCATGTCGCGTTCCTCTCTGGCGGTCTGCTGCGCCGGCCTGCGGCTCAACCCCGCTTGCTGGCGAGCCAGTCCATCATGATCCGGTTGAACACGTCCGGATGCTCGACGTTGGGGAAATGCCGTGCGTCGGGGATGCCGACGTAGCGGCCGCCGGGAATGAGCTCGGCGATCTGCTTGTTGCCGGCCGGCGGCGTACCCTGGTCGTCGTCGCCGCAAACCACAAGCGTCGGCACCTTCACCGACGGCAGCTTCGGCACGAAATCGAAATTCAGGATCGCGGCCGCGCAACCGAGATAACCGGCTGGCGTCGTGTTGACGATGGTCGAGCGGATCTCCTTCCAGCGCGCCGGCCGGCGCGGCTTGAATGCGTCCGTGAACCACCGCTCCATCGTGCCGTCACCGAGCGGCTCGAGCGAGCCGGCCTTCTTCACCGTCTCGATGCGCGGCCCCCACGCCGCCTGGCCGCCCGGCGGCGTTCCGGGCGCCGTATCACAGAGCATGGATGAATGCAGGCGGTGCCCATGTCCGATGGCAAAGGCCTGCCCGATCATGCCGCCGATGGAGAGGCCGATATAGTGCACCTTGTCGATCCCGAGGAAGTCGAGCGCCAGCGCCACGTCGTCGGCGAGCGCCGCCATCGTGTAGGCGCCCTCGACCGGGTCGCTGCCACCGTGCCCGCGCATGTCGAGCCTGAGCACCCGCCAGCCTGCGGCGAGCAGCGGCGGCATCTGCTCGGCCCACATGCCCCCGTCCGACGAAAGCGAGTGCGTGAAGCACAACACAGGGCCCGTCTCCGGACCGACGATATCGTAATAGATGCGGCGGCTTCCGGCCTTGATCAGCATGACGTTGCTCCTTGCCTCGGGATCTTCTGAGGCGAGTTTCAGACGATCCTCAGCCCTTTGGCAATCACGCTTCCCGATCCACCGCGTTTGAGGCAGTGTTCTGCGCAAAGGGGGAAACCCCGTCGGGTCGAGGGAGGAAAGCCAATGGCACGTAAATCTTTGCGGCAACGCGCGACGGCAGGCGAGCAAGTGCTCGGCGCCATGGTCTTCGAGTTCTTCTCGCCCGGCATCGCCCAGGTGCTCGTCCACGCCGGCGCCGAGTACGTGATCTACGACATGGAGCACACCGGCACTTCCCTCGAAACGATCAAGACCCAGGTCGCCCATTGCCGCGGACTGCCGATAGCCCCGATGGTGCGTGTCCCGCGCGGCGAGTACCACTTCCTCGCCCGCGCCCTCGATATCGGCTGCCAGGGCGTGATGATCCCCATGGTCAACAGCGCCGACGAGGCCCGCGCCATTGCCGAGGCGACCCACTACCCGCCAAAAGGGCGCCGGGGCGCCGCCTTCTCGTTCGCCCACGACGACTACGCCGGTGGGGATCCACTCACCAAGATGAAGGCCGCCGACGCGCGCAACCTCGTCATCGCCCAGATCGAGACGGAGCGCGGCCTCGAGGCCGTGGAGGAGATCGCAGCCGTCGACGGCATAGACGTCCTGTGGGTCGGCCACTTCGACCTGACCAACTTCCTCGGCATTCCCGGACAGTTCGACAACCCGCTCTATACCAACGCCTTGAAGCGTGTCGTCGCCGCCGGCCGGAAGCACAAGAAGGGCCTCGGCTTCATGGCCGCAGATGCCACCTGGGCCAAGCAATACAAGAAGCTCGGCTTCAACATGCTGGCGACCGGCCCCGACCACACCATGCTGATGGCAGGCGTCAAGAACGTCCTGCAGTCGGTTTCCGGCTGAGGGAGACGAGCATGACGTTCCTGGTGGGCGTGACCCGCGACCTTCTGCGTGCCGACGGCACACCGGCCTTCGACGCGCGCGCGTTCGACGAGCTTGCGGCCCATCCGGACATCCGGTGGGAATGGCTCCCTGAGGAGGTGGACGAGATCACGCCCGACATCGCAGCCCGCTACGACGGGTTGCACGTCAATCTCCCTCGCGTCACCGCGGCAAGCGTTGCCCGTCAGGATTGCCGCGTGAAGATTATCGCTCGCAACGGCGTCGGCTTCGACACGGTCGACCTCGACGCGACCACGGCGAAGGGCATTGTCGTCACCAACACGCCGGTCGCCGTGCGCCGGCCTGTCGCCGTGGCGACGCTCACCATGATCTTCGCCCTCGCCGGGCGCCTTCTGAAAAAGAACGAGATCGTCCGCGCCGGCCGCTGGAACGACCGCACCGCGTACATGGGCCAAGGGCTGACGACCAGGGCGATCGGCGTCATTGGCGCCGGTAGCATCGGCCAGGAGCTGCTCACCCTCGCGCGCGCCTTCTTCGGCCGCATGCTGGCCGCCGATCCCTTTGCCGACGCGGCCCGTGTCGACAGCATCGGCGCATCGCTCGTCCCCCTCGACGACCTGATGCGCGAGGCCGACTACGTCGTCGTCGCCTGCCTCCTGACGGACGAGACGCGCCACCTCGTCGACGAGCGGCGCCTGCGGCTGATGAAGCCCACCGCCTATCTCGTCAACATGGCCCGGGGCCCGATCGTCGACGAGGCAGCGCTTGCCCGCGTTCTCGCCGAAGGCTGCATCATGGGCGCCGGGCTCGACGTCACCGAGCGCGAGCCTATCGAGCCGACCAGCCCGCTCCTCGCCATGGACAACGTCATCATCACGCCGCACGCGCTCTGCTGGACCGATGAGTGCTTCTACGACATTGCCGCTACCGCGCTCCGCTCCATCGCCGATGTCGCGGCCGGCAAGCGGCCGGCTCATGTCGTGAACCCTGCCGTCTTTGCCGTCACTCCCAGCTCCAGCCGATGAAGCCACCCGGTAAAGGCCACCACCGTCGAGGCGCGCGCCACGAGCTGCGCGACCGTTCCGGGCAGGGCGGCGCTTCGCGACCGCCGGCCCCACCCCGCGAGGCGAGCGACGGCGGCATCCGCATCTGGGGTATTCACCCCGTGGCGGCTGCACTCGCCAACGCACATCGCGTCATTCGCCAGCTCCACCTGACCGAGAACGCCGAGCAGCGGCTGGCGGAGCAGATCGCCGCGCGCGCGATGAAGGTCGTGCGCTCAAGTCCGCGCGACCTCGACCGCCTCGTCGGACCCGAGGCTGTCCACCAGGGCATCGTTGCCGAAGCCGAGCCGTTGCCGGAGAGCGAGCTAACCGACCTCGTCGCAACCGCCGAGACGACCGGCCTGCCGATCATCGTGCTCGATCAGGTCACCGATCCCCACAATGTCGGAGCTATCCTGCGCTCGGCCGCCGTCCTCGGCACCGCTGGCGTCGTCATGACCCGGCGGCATTCCCCGCCCATGGCTGGCGTTCTGGCCAAGTCCGCGTCCGGCGCACTCGAGCTCGTTCCCGTGGCGCTCGTCGGAAACCTCGCGCAGGCCCTGGGACGACTCGGCGAGGCCGGCGTCACCCGCATCGGCCTCGATGGCGAGGGCGAGCATTTGATCGATGATGAGCCTATGGCTGGCCCGCTGGCGCTGGTCCTCGGCGCAGAGGGCAAGGGCCTGCGCCGCCTGTCCCGCGAGCTGTGCGACCGGCTCTGCCGGATCGGCGCGGCTGGCGGGCTGGCAAGCCTCAATGTCTCGAATGCGGCGGCCGTCGCACTTTACGCGGCGAGCCTGCGCCGCAAATCAAACTAGAAACCCAATTGTCATTGCTCCAAGACGACGAAAGGCCGGGCGCTCGGCGTCCGGCCTTTCTGCTTTCGGAGTTGTCGTCAGCGATCAGTCGCAGATTTCGCGGCGATAGCACCGCACGTCGTCCTTGCACACGTACTCGCCGTAGCGATTGTGCCAGCAGCGCTGACCGACGACATCGCAGACCCGGCGGCCGGGATAGCACGAGCGATAATAACCGCGCTCGCGGCTGGCGGCATAAGCGCCGAGAACGCCGAGGCCGATAATCGCGCCGGCGATAGCACCCGCCGCGCGTCCGCCATGATGCCGACCGCGCGCTTCCGCGTCCTGCACTGTGACGATAGTCGACGCCGCGAGCAGCGAGCCCGCAAGCGCCAGATGCTTGACAGTCTTGAGCATGGATCTAGTCCCTTGGCTCGCCGCAACTGGCGGCTGTCACGAACCGGTCCGACGGGGCATTCATTTGACCCGCCATTGCCGCACGGAACCCCAGTGCGCCTGAACCGATCCTGAACAGCATCAATACGGCCAAGACATGGCAACTAGACGTGGCGGACGAGGCCAAGCCCCGTCACGCCCGCATTCTCACCAATGCCAACGATGATGATAACCGTGGTGCTTGGCGTGCCACGCGCGATGGTGCCAATGCTTCTTCGGGTAGCCCCAGCTCTTGTAGTAGCGGAAATGCGGCGGCTGCCTGTTCCAGACGTTGAGGTGCTCGCGATTGCGCCACTTCACGTATTTCGCTTTGGCCCAATAGTGCGAGCCGTAATACGGATAGTAACCGCGCGGGCTGTAGCGCCAGGCATATGGGTCCACTTTGTAGTGGTGCACATAGCGCGGATAGTAGACGTGATGCTTGATGTGCCGCGTCTTGCCCCAGCCATCCGGCTTGCGGACGCCGTCGGCGGAAGCGGGCTCGGGGGACAGGATCGCAAGGCCGATCAGTGCGAGGGCCGCGGCGAGCAGGGTTTTCAACTTCATGAGGCATGACTCCCTAAGGACGCGTCGAACCTTGTGCCTGAATAAGGCCCGAGTCGTATGATTGCAGGAAGCCCCAAAATTACTAAGCGATCCTTAACGACTGCGTAAATACCGGGCCGACGTGCCGATTTCGCATCGCCCTTTAATCGAAAACTCACCCTCCTGACGTCAGATACCCCACGTGCACCTCTCGTCAGCCAAATTGACCGGAGGCCGAGCCGTCGTTCAGCCAATTCGGATCAGCGTCCTTGAGCAGCGTCGACAAAGATCCGCGCGAAACGGTTATGCGGCCCGAGTTTTCGGGCCCCGACCAGCTCGACCGGGTGCTGATCCACCTGCGCGAGGCGCGCGAGCGTGCATCGTTGAAGTCGCGACTCGAGAAGCGCGGGCAGCGGCGCCCCAACGCCGTCGAGGAGAAGCTGTCTTTCGACCGCGCTCCTGCCGCACCCGTCGAGCCACCCACCGAGACTACCGCGACGGCAACCCCGGTCGATGCTCCGGCACCGGCGGCAGCCGAGCCACCCAATCCCGAGCCCGCCGCGGATCGGACGTCGCCGCGCGCGCGAACGTCGCGCATGGCCGGCGACCGCACCGGCACGCCCGCCGGATCTGCAGCTCCTTCGCCCCCTGACCAGTCACAGCCAGCGCCGCCGTCGGCCGCCGCGATGGCCCGTGCGACGGCTCGCCTCGCCCGCGCGGCCGCCAACGTCGTGGCCGAGACCGCGGCTCCGGCCCCCATCGCCGCACCCGCCCCTGTACCTCCAGCGGCACCTCGCGCCGCCCCGAAAGCGGCGGGCGCAGCTCAAGGCATTTCCGCCTACGCCACCAAAGGCGAGCTCTTCCGCTCCGTCTTGGCGAGCATGCCGGCTTTCAAGGCCGTTGCCTGGTTCAGCTTCGCGAGCAACATCCTGATGCTCGCCGGCCCCTTGTTCATGTTGCAGGTCTACGACCGCGTCATGACCTCGGGCTCGATGCCGACCCTGGTCGCGCTATCGATCCTCACCGCCGCCATCTACGGTGTCATCGGCATGCTCGAGATGGTGCGCTCGCGCGTCATCGTGCGAATCGGCGTCGAGCTCGACCAGCGCATGAGCGAACGTGTCTTTGCCGCTGCGCTGCGCCGCAGTCTCGCCCAGCCCGGCTCGTCCATGCATGCCCTGCGCGAGCTCGACCAGCTGCGCCAGTTCATCGCCGGCCCCGGCCCCCTGACCTTCTTCGATGCCCCGTGGACGCCGATCTACCTGCTGGTCATCTTCCTCACACACTGGACCCTCGGCATCGCCGCCACCATCGGCGCCGTGATCCTGCTGCTGATTGCCTGGGCCAGCGAGGCACGTAGTCGCGAGCCTCTCACCGAGGCCGGAAAGGCCAGCCATCGCAGCCTCGAGCTCGCCGAAAGCGGCCAGCGCAACGCCGAGGCGATCACGGCCATGGGCATGCTCGGCGCCTATCGCGGCCGCTGGCAGTCGGCCAACCGCGACGCCCTCGCCTGGCAGGTGCTCGCCGCCGACCGGTTGTCCGGCCTCTCCGCCACATCGAAGGCCCTGCGGCTGCTGTTTCAGTCGATGATGCTCGCGATCGGTGCGGCACTCGCCGTCAACGGCCTGATATCGGCCGGCGCCATCATCGCCGCCACCATCATCTTCGGGCGTGCGCTCGCCCCCGTCGAGCAGGTGGTCGCCCAATGGCGCGGGTTCGTGAAAGCACGCGAATCCTTCGAGAAGATCGAGGAGCTGTTGAAGGCTCATCCCGAGCCGCCCCGCCGCATGTCGCTGCCTGCGCCCAAGGGTCGCCTCGAGACGCGCGGCCTTCGCGTCGCGGCCCCAGACGGCCGCTCCGTGATCCTGGCCAACATCTCCTTCGGCGTCGAGCCGGGCCAGATGGTCGCCGTGATCGGGCCGAGCGCGTCAGGCAAGTCGACGCTGGTCAGAACCCTGGTCGGACTGTGGCCCGCCTCCGGGGGCGAGGTGCTTCTCGACGGCGCCCGCCTGGACCAGTGGAACGCCGACGAGCTCGGACGCCATATCGGCTACCTGCCTCAGAGCGTCGAGCTTTTCGCGGGCACGGTACGCGACAACATTTCCCGCTTCGAGCCGAATGCCACCGACAACGCCGTCGTCGAGGCCGCGCGTGCCGCGCATGCCCACGACATGATCATGGCGCTCCCCAAGGGCTACGAGACCGAGCTCGGCGCGTTCGGCGCCTATCTGTCCGCCGGCCAGCGCCAACGCATCGGCCTCGCCCGTGCCCTTTACGGCGACCCGGCCCTCGTCGTCCTCGACGAGCCGAATGCCAATCTCGACCGAACCGGCGACGAGGCGCTGTCCGCCGCTATCGACGGCATGCGCGCCAGGGGCCGCGCGGTGATCCTCGTCTCGCACCGCGTCCAGGCGATCGGCAAGGCCGACATGCTGCTTTATCTCGAGCGCGGCCAGCAGCGCGCCTTCGGGGCCCGCGAGGACGTCCTGCGGTACCTCCAGCAAGGTGGTCAGAGCCAACCGGCACGCGGCCCGGGACACGATCCGTCGGCAGCCGGCGAAAACGGCAAGCGCTGAGGCACCGAGCGAGTAGGAAGCGAGATCACGATGGCGATGCGAGCGGCGACGACCGACGACACCGACACGGTCGACATCTACGCGACCGGGCCGTGGATCCGCATCGGCAACCGCGTCCTGATCGGCCTTGTCTGCGGCCTCGCGCTCTTCAGCCTCGTCTCGATCAGCGGCGCCGTGGTCGCGACAGGCGTGGTCAACGTCGAGAGCAACTACAAGACCGTCCAGCACCTGGACGGCGGCATCGTCGCGAAGATCATGGTCAGAAACGGCGACATCGTGAAAGAGGGCGACGTGCTGCTTCGGCTCGACGAAACCGCCGCCAAGGCGAGCCACCAGGTCGCCGTCGCCCGTGCCAACGACCTTCTCGTGCAGCAGGCCCGGCTCGAGGCTGAGCGCGACCGCCTGGAGGCCATGCCGGTTCCCGCCGAGATCGCCGCCGTCAAGGGAGATCCGGGACTCCAAAAGCTCGTCGCCACGCAGCAGGCTCTGTTTGCGGCCCGGCGGGCGAGCCATGTCGGCGAGCTCTCCGTTCTCACCCAGCGCCGCGCCCAGCTCGTCGACGAGGTCAGGGCGGCCGAGCGCCTGCTCGTGGCCCGCACCAAGGAGGTCGCGATCAATGCCCGCGAGCTCGCCGCCGTCGGCCCCCTTTACGAGAAGGGCTATGCGAGCCAGCAGCGTTTCCTCCCGATCCAGCGCGAGGCCGCCCGCCTCGAAGGCGAGATCGGCCGCCTCACGGCCGAGGTCTCGAAAGCCAAGGCTGGGCTTGCCGAGGCCGACCTGAAGCTCGCCCAAAGCGAGAAGGAGTTCACGCAAGGCGTCGTCGACGAGCTGCGCAAGGTCCAGGCCCAGCTCGCCGAGGTCCTCGAGCAGCGCAACGCCCTCGAGGACAAGCTGCGCAGAGCCACCGTCCGCGCACCCCGGAGCGGTCGCGTCCATGCGCTCGCCGCACATACCGAGGGCGGCGTCGTCGCCCCGGGCGGCGCCATCATGCAGGTCGTGCCCCAAGGCGAGCGCCTGATCGTCGACGCCCAGGTTCTTCCGCAGGACATCGACAAGGTGCGCACCGGCGGCCCGGTCCAGATCCGCTTCCCGGCCTTCAACGCCAAGCAGACCCCGAACCTCACCGCGAGCGTGCTGTCGGTCTCGCCTGCCCAGCTCACCGACCAGCAGGGACGCAGCTATTTCCTGGCCCAGGTCGCGCTCGCCGAAGGCGAGATCGACAAGCTGGCGCCAGGCCACGCTCTCGTCCCCGGCATGCCGGCAGAGGTCTACATCGAGACCGGCTCCCGCTCGATCCTCAGCTACTTCCTGAAGCCGCTGACCGACGTCCTTTCAAGGACCTTTCGCGAGAGCTGAGACGACCGCGCCACTGCGCTGCGCACATTCCTGCGCTCACACAGCCGAATTCCCCTGCGTCGGACCTTCGGAGACCGCCAGCCGGCTGCTGGCGTCGCCGCCGCGTCTTGCCGACGATTAACCAGCCATCTGAAAATCCGCCTCGTAATAATCCTCAGGCTGAGCCTCGGCATTAAATTCGGATAGCGGATAGGTATTCTTTCCTAGACGCCCGCGATCAAGGTCACAAACGGACAATCGGTCCCGAAACGGAATTGAGGAGTTCGCTGAGGAATGCCACGAACCCTTTTCGAGACGGCGCAGACAGCCGACTGCCACAAACGTCCGATGCGGCCCGAGCCACCTCCACTTGAAAGGCTCAAGACCGTCGTCGATGCCGCCGTTTCCGTGGTCTTTGCCATCGACGTTGTCCGTCTGCAGGCGGAATCCCGAGGGCAGGCGCAGGTGGCACATGCCCGCCAAGTGGCCATGTATCTCATGCACTGCGCCTTCAGCCTCTCCCACACCGACATCGGTCGAGCATTCAGTCGCGATCGCACCACGGTTGCCCACGCCTGTGCGATCGTCGAGGACCGCCGCGACGATGACATCTACGACCGGACGCTCACCAACCTGGAGGAGATCGTCCGGCGTCTCGCCGCCGTATCCGTCTATCGCGGGAGCTTCTGACGATGAAAATCTCGACGAGGGCCCCGCGCCGCGGAGCCGCCGACCTGACGGAGATCCTGGCGCTCCTGTCGGCACTAGCAGGCCGCGGACGGTCTGCGCTCGCGCCCGCCCCCGGGGGGACAACGGTCGCGATCCAGGGTGGGCAGCTCCCAAACGCGTCGCTGCACGCTGTCGCGGCACTCTCCGGCGCACGCGAGCGACGCTGGATTGCCGCCACGGAGCACCCGGACCGCTTTCGCCTGACACCCGCCGGGCGCGAGGCCTTGCGCCGCTCCCGCGCCCGTCTCACCGCCTTGAAAGCCCGATCGGACAGCTGCGATACCGCCTCGGCGCAGGCTGCGGGTGCCTCCTCCGCTCCCATCGAGAATCCCGCGGAAAGTCCACTCACCTGGCTGGCCGGCCGACGCGATGCCGCCGGGCGCCCCATGCTGTCCCCGTCCGAGGTCCAGGCCGGCGAGCGCCTCAGAGCCGATCTCAGCTTCGCCCACCTCACTCCACGCGTCACGATGGGCTGGTCCGGCATACCGATAACGGGCGACCGTGGCGCCGCCGCTGCCGGCCTCGGACTCGATCTCGCCGACAACGTCATCGCCGCCCGTGGGCGCGTCACGGCGGCTCTCAAAGCCGTTGGCCCGGAGCTGGCCGACATTCTCGTCGATGTCTGCGGTCACCTGCGCGGCCTCGAGGAGATCGCCCGCGCCGAAGGCTGGCCGCGTCGCGCCGCCCGCCTTCTGCTACAGCGCGCGCTTTCGGCGCTTGCTCGCCACTACGGCCTCGAGCCCGAGATCAGGGTGGAAGAGACGATCGCCCGGCGCTTGCGCCATTGGGGTGCCGAGGGCTACCGCCCGACGCTGAGGCCCTGGTCCGACGACCATTCTCAGGCCGATTGAGCCAGCGCCGCCTCCGCATCCGCGCGAACCCTTGCCACCATCGCCGCAAATCCGTTCGAGCGCTGCGGCGTCAGATGGTCGGCAAGGCCGAGCTCCGCGAAGGCCTTGTGGGCATCGACGGCGAGGATCTCGTCGGCACGCCGTCCGTCGGTCATCGACAGCAGAACCGCGATCAGTCCTTTGACGATGTGCGCGTCACTGTCACCGCGAATGGCCAGATGGGGGCCGTCCGCCGCCGCCTCGACCTGCGTTGCAAGCCAAACCTGGCTGGCGCATCCCCGCACCTTGTTGACGTCCGACCGGTCACCATCGGCGAGCGGCTCGAGCGCGCGGCCGAGCTCGATCAGATAGCGATACCTGTCCTCCCAGTCGTCCAGAAGCTCGAAATCGGCACGGATGGCATCGAACGGCGCAGTCATGGGGATCCTGGTCTCAGCGGCGATACCCATCACTTGGCGCGGCTGGCGCCCGGGCACAAGTCCTGATCGTGCATGGCTTGCTCGAGTGTCGGCTCTTGACACACCCGGCACGGCCGGTGCGCCATGGAGCACAACCCGGAGGCCAATTTGGAGAGCCCCACCATGCCTGGCGGCACCGACAGCGCAGACGTCATCGTCGTGGGCAGCGGCATCGCCGGACTTGCAGCGGCGGTTTCGGCTCGCCAGCAAGGCGCTCGCGTCATACTGCTCGAGCGCGCCCCGCGCGAGGATCGCGGCGGCAACACGCGCTGGACCGAGGCGTTCATGCGCATGCGCAGCGAATCCGAGGTCGCCCACGATTTCGTCTCTCACTTCGCCGCCAACTCGGGTGCTCATCTCGACCCGTCCCTCGTCGCCGAGACTGCCGGCGACTTCGCCTCCCGCTCCTCCCTGTCGCGAACCCTGTCGATGACCGACCCGGATCTGATCGCCACTTTCGCCGATCAGGCCGGATCTACCGTTGGCTGGCTGAAGACGTTCGGCGTCCGCTTCGATTTCCTGCCGAGCTACCTGATCACCACCTCGACCACACGGCTGGCCCCGGTCGGTGGTGGCCTCGCCCTCGTCGAGGCTCTCGCCGACTGGGCCGAGGCCAACGGCATCGATGTCCGCTACGAGACCACCGCCCGCGCCCTCGTCACCGACGACCGGGGGGCTGTGATCGGCGTCACCGTCTCGAGCACGAGCGGAGGCCGCCGCGATCTGATGGCCCCTGCCGTCGTGCTCGCCTCGGGAGGCTTCGAAGGCAACGCCGAGATGCAGGCCCGCTACCTCGGCCCCCATTCGCGCTACATCCGCCCAGTCGCCCGCGGCGGCCATTACAACAAAGGTGAAGGCATCGCGATGGCGCTGGCGATGGGCGCCGCTCCCGCAGGCGACTACACCCTCTTCCACGCCGAGCCTCTCGATCCCCGCTCCGGCGCGCCCGAGCCGATCGTGCTCGTTTTCAACTACGGCATCCTGGTCAATGCCCGCGGCCAGCGCTTCGTCGACGAGGCCCCCGCCACGGTCGACGCCACCTACGAGGCCATTACCCGGCAGATTCTCACCCAGCCGGAGGGCGTCGCCTACGCCATCCTCGACGCCCGCATCGACGATGTGCCCGGCTGGCAGCGATCGGTGCGTTCTGACGTGGCGCCGGTCAAGGCCACCACCGTATCGGCCCTCGCCGCCGCCCTGTCGGTCGACGCCGCGTCCCTCGAAGCCACCGTTGCCGCCTACAACGCGGCCTGCCTCCAGGACCGCCCGTTCAAGCCGCTCGAGACGGATGGCCTCGCCACGCGCGACGACTACGGGCCGCGCAAATCCAACTGGGCGAGGCCGATCGACCGCGCGCCCTACCTCGCCTTCCCGATCATGTGTGGCAACTGCTTCACCTTCGGCGGCCTCAAGGTCGATCCCAGCGCTCGCGTCCTCGACACCGATGGCGTGGTGATCCCGGGCCTCTACGCGGCTGGCGAGACGATGGGCCTCTATTATGGCACCTACACCGGCGCAACATCCGTGCTGCGCGGCGCCGTTTTCGGACGCATCGCCGGCCAGGACGCCGCGGCACGCGCCACACATCAGCGAAGCATCAGCGCTTGATCCAGCCCCCAACGAGGAAACGAAAGCCATGTCCGCTCATGAGGTCGCCGTCGTCACGGGCGCAGGATCCGGTATCGGTGCTGCCACGGCCGAGCTTCTCGCCGCACGCGGCGCCCGCGTGGCCCTCGTCGACCGCAATGCCGACGGTCTCGCCCGCACCGCTGCGGCCATCGAGAAGGCCGGCGGCATCAGCCGTTCCATCGTCGCCGACGTCGGGGACGCGGCGGCAGCCCAGCGCGAGATCGAGACGATCCTCGGCGCCTGGGGCCGCATAGACAGCCTCGTCACCGGCGCGGGCATCTCCACCGGCGCCGGCACCGTGCTCACCCAGGATGCCGAGATCTGGGAGCGCGTCTTCTGCATCAACGTCATGGGCACTGTGAACTGGGTGAAGGCCGCGCTGCCCGCCATGATCGCGGCGCGCCGCGGCGCCATCGTCACCATCGCCTCGCAACTCGCTTTCAACAGCGGCGGCAACGCGTGCGCCTACATCGCCTCGAAGGGTGCCATCGTCTCCTTCACCAAAACCACCGCGGTCGACTTCGCCAAGACGGGCATCCGCATCAACTCCGTGGCGCCCGCCGTCATCGACACGCCCCTGTCGCGCTTCTCGATGAGCACGGCCAAGGATCCCGATGCGATGCGCGAGTGGCGGCTTCAGCGCCACCCCATGGGCCGCATCGGCGAGGTGGACGAGGTGGCACGCGCCATCGCCTTCCTCGCCAGCGACGAGGCGAGCTTCGTCACCGGCACCGTACTCATGGTCGACGGTGGATGGACCGCGGCCTGATCCTGCCCGTTGCCGGGTTCTCCGGCTCCTTTGCCAACGATCCGTGCAGGCCGTCGCTGTGTCCTCGGCGGTAGCCTTGTCCAACTCCAGCCCGAGGTGACGACCATGCCCGACCTACCCAGCGCCCTCCACGATCTCACCCTCGCCGAGGCCTCGCGTCTGATCGCGAGCCGCAAGCTCTCACCGGTCGAGTACACAGAGGCGCTCGTCGCGCGCACGGAGGCGCTCGAGCCACAGATCAATGCCTTCATAACGCGCACCGATGACATGGCGCTCGATGCGGCGCGCGCCGCCGAAGCAGAGATCGCGCGCGGTGGCCATCGCGGGCCCCTCCACGGCGTGCCGTTCGCCGTCAAGGATATCTACGACACCGCGGGCATCCTCACCTCAGGGCACTCCCGCACCAACATCGATCGCGTGCCGTCGAAGGATTCGACTGCCGTCGCCCGCCTCAAGGCGGCTGGCGCCGTGCTCACCGGCAAGCTCGCGACGCATGAGTTTGCCCACGGCGGCCCGTCGTTCGACCTGCCCTGGCCGCCGGCACGCAATCCCTGGAACACCGCGCACTTCACGGGCGGCTCGTCGTCGGGCTCCGGCGCCGCGCTCGCTGCCGGCCTCGTTCCGATCAGCCTCGGCTCCGATACGGGCGGCTCGATCCGTGGCCCTGCCGGTCTTTGCGGCATCGCCGGACTGAAACCCACCTACGGCCTCGTCAGCCGGGCCGGCGTCATTCCCAACTCGTACAGTTACGACCATTGCGGTCCCATGGCGCGCACGTCCGAGGATTGCGCCCTGATCCTCAATGCGGTTGCGGGACACGATCTCGCCGACCCCTCCTCCGCCCATCGCACGACACCCGACTACACGGCCGGCCTCGGCGACGGCATCAAGGGACTGCGCATCGGCGTCGTGCGTCACTTCTGGGAAACGGACATCGCGCCGAACGCCGATCTGTCCGCCGCAATGGAGGCTAGCCTCGCGGTCCTCCGCGATCTCGGCGCGATAGTCGAGGACGTCAAGCTGCGCCCGTTGCAGAGCTACTCGGACGTGAAGATCGTGACGGCCGAAAGCGAGCTCTTCTCGCTGCACCTGAAGGAGCTGATCGCCCGTCCCGAGGCCTTCGGCCAGGATTTCCGGAGCCGCAGCCTCGCCGCCTGCCTGTTCACCGCCGAGGATTACGTCGCAGCCAGCCGCGAGCGTCGCCGCATCATGGACGAGATGCGCCCGATCTACCGGCGCTTCGATCTCCTCGTCACCGCCAACACTTCGGCGGCGCCGCGTCTCGACCGTCACGATCCACTGGCTTTTTGGCAGAAGGCTGCGCTACCGACACCGTTCAACTGCACGGGTGGACCCGCGCTCGCTGTCCTTTGCGGGTTCAATGGCGCTGGCCTGCCGCTCTCGCTGCAGATTGTCGGCCGCCCCTTCGACGACGCCCCTGTCCTGCGTGCTGGTCACGCTTTCGAGCAGGCGACAGGCTTCACCAAGAGACACCCGCAGCTCACGCCCGGCGCCGCACCGGCTGCGCTCGATCCGAAGCCCTGGACGCCAGACACGTCGAAGGTCACGCCAGCCATACGGGCACGCGCCGAAGCTGCTGCCGCCGCTGTCGGTCTGCGACTGCCGCCAAGCATCATGGAAGAGCTCGTCGCGGTCGCGCCGTGGGCTCTCGCCATGGCTTCTCGCCTCGGTCGCGGGTTGCCGCGCGAATGCGAGATCATGTCCATTCTCGATACGGCGCGCGAGATCGATTGAGCGGCTTCTTCCTTCAGTAATCGTCGATTGCGGCCTGCAACTGCCCTGTTTTCCGGCAGATTGCTGAGATGTTGGGATTGACCTGCCGCCCGTTTCACCGTGAAAGTGCATGTGCTCAATCATTGAGCAGTCACAACGGTGGCGGGTGGGGAGACGCATGACGAACGCCTTCGAGGCCGCGACCTACGGTGCACTCCCAGTGGGCTTCGGCGAGCGCACGGCAGTGCTCGTCGTCGATTTCCAGAAGGGATTCACGGATCCGCGTTGTGCAATGGGGAAATCCCCTCGCATCCATGCTGCCCGTGACCGCACCGTCGAGCTGCTCGCCAACGCCCGCCGCTGCAACGTCCCCGTCGCGTCCTGCTTTACCGCCTATCATTCAGCGCGCGACGTCCCCTATTGGAAAGTCGCCGCCGTTCGTGAGGGTTTTCGCGAGGGCACGCTCGAAGCCGAGATGGACGATGCCGTCGCCGACCCGGCCTACGACTACATCTTCCAGAAATCCGGACCGTCGATCTTTTTCCAGACGCCGCTCACGGGCTTCCTCACCAAGCACCGCATCGACACCGTCCTCGTCACCGGCTGCGTGACCTCCGGTTGCGTCCGGGCGAGCGTGATCGATGCCTTCTCCTTCGGTTACCGCACGATTGTCGTCGAGGACTGCTGCGGCGATCCCGGTAAGGAGGAGCACGAGGCCAACCTTAAAGACATCGGCCGCCGCTACGCCGACATCGTGACCAGCGCCGACGTGCTGCCTTACCTCGAGGCCCAACGTGGCCTCAATGCCTGAACTCGCCGCTCCAGCCGGCACACGACCGGCAAGAGCGTCATCCGTCGTTACATCAGAAAAGGGAGTGGTGTCAGTGGCTACTAGAAATCGTCTAAAGCATCGTTTGACCGCTATCGCAGCGAGCGCCTTGCTCGCCTGCAGTGCGCTCGCCGGTCCGGCCGCCGCTCAGGGCAACCTGCGCATCGGCATGACCGCCAACGACATTCCCCTGACGTGGGGCCAGCCGGACAACGGCTTCGAAGGTTTCCGCTTCATGGGGCTGCTGCTCTATGACGGTCTCCTCAATTTCGACCTGACCCAGCCGGACAAGCCATCGGGTCTCGTCCCGGCGCTCGCCGAGAGCTTCGAGGTCAGCAAGACGGATCCGACCAAATGGATCTTCAAGTTGAGGAAGGGCGTCAAGTTCCACGACGGCAGCGAGTTCAATGCCGACGCCGTCGTGTTCAACATGGACCGCCTGTTCGACGACAAGTCGCCCCAGTACTCGGCGCGCATGGTCTCGCTGACCAACTTCCGCCTGCCCTCCTACAAGGGCGTCAAGAAGATCGACGACTACACGGTCGAGTTCGAGACCAAGACGCCCGATTCCTTCTGGCCCTTCCAGATCTGCTACGTGATGATGGCCTCGCCGAAGCAGTGGGAGGCGACCGGCAAGGACTGGACGAAGTTTGCCGCCAATCCGTCCGGAACGGGGCCCTTCAAGCTCACGACGCTCAAGTCGCGCGAGCTCGCCGAGCTCGCCCCGAACAAGGAGCATTGGGACAAGACCCGCGTGCCGAAGCTCGACAAGCTGACGCTCGTTCCGATGCCGGACCCGTCTGCGCGCACCGCAGCCCTTCTTGCCGGGCAGGTCGACTGGATCGAGGCCCCGTCGCCGGACGCCATGCCGCGCATCACGTCGTCGGGCTTCAAGATCGTCTCGAACATCTACCCGCATATCTGGTCATGGCACTTGAGCCGTGTCGAAGGCTCGCCTTGGAACGACATTCGCGTCCGTAAGGCCGCGAACCTGGCCATCGATCGCAAGGGCATCAACGAGCTGCTCGGTGGTTATGGCGTCGAGGCCAGCGGCCACGTCGTCAAAGGCGATCCCTGGTACGGCACGCCGTCGTTCGAGATCAAGACCGACATCGCCGCCGCCAAGAAGCTGATGGCCGAGGCAGGCTTCAGCGAAGCCAAGCCGGCCAAGGTCAGGATGCTGATCTCGGCATCGGGCTCCGGCCAGATGCTGCCCCTGCAGATGAACGAGTACATCCAGCAGAACCTGAAGAGCGTCGGCATCGACGTCGAGTTCGAGGTGGTCGAATGGCAGGCCTTGCTCGACCTCTGGCGTGCAGGCGGCAAGTCGCCTCAGGTGAAGGGCGCTCACGGCGTCAACATCTCCTACACCACTCAGGATCCGTTCAACGCCCTGACCCGGTTCCTGCGCTCGGATCTGCACGCTCCCAAGGGCGTCAACTTCGGCTTCTACAGCGACCCGGAGATGGACAAGCTCCTGGCAGCCGCACAAGCCGCGTTCGATCCGAAGGAGCGTGACGCAGCCCTCGCGAAAGTGCACACCAAGATGGTCGACGATGCCCTCTTCGTGTGGGTCGTTCACGACGTGGCACCTCGTGCCCTGTCGCCGAAGGTCGAAGGCTTTGTCCAGGTTCGCAACTGGTTCCAGAGCCTGTCGCCCGTCTACATGGAAAAGTAGGCGACGGTTCCGAGGTGGGCGCGACGCTCCAGCGCCCACCTTTTCCTTGCCGTGGCCGGAGCCCGTCTCCGGCCACCCATCCCTGCTCCTGGGAGTGCCAGCCACGTGCTGCGATATATCCTGCTCCGTCTGCTCTACACGATCCCGATTGCGCTCGGCGTGACGGTCTTCGTGTTCGCCTTGATTCATCTCTCGGGCGATCCGCTCAATGCCGTCGTCGCGCCGGACGCCACAGCCGAGACGGTCGAGAAGCTCCGCAAGGACTACGGCTTCGACCGACCTCTTCCCATGCAGTATCTCAGCTGGCTCGGCAGAGCCCTGCAGGGCGATCTGGGCAACTCGATCGTCAACAGCAGGCCGGTTCTCGACACGCTGCTCGCAGCCGTGCCGAACACGCTGATGCTCGCCATTTGCGCCACGCTGATCGGCTTCGCCTTCGGCTGCCTGCTCGGCGGCCTCGCCGGCTACTACCAGGGCGGCATCATCGACAAGCTCGCCACCGGGTTCGGCATCGCCGGCGTCTCCGTGCCGCACTATTGGCTCGGCATGGTCCTCGTCATCATCTTTGCGGTCGAGCTGCGCTGGCTTCCGGCGACCGGCATGGGTGCCGGCGGCTCCGACGCCTGGAAATGGGACTGGGAGCACATCAGGTTCCTGATCCTCCCGGCCGTGACCCTCTCCGTCATTCCGTGCGGCATCATCACCCGCACCGTGCGCTCAACGGTCGCCGAGATCCTGAGCCAGGAGTTCGTGCAGGCGCTTCGCGCAAAGGGCCTGTTGCACGGTCAGGTCATGCGCCACGTCGCCCGCAACGCGGCGCCCACCGTGCTCGCCGTGATGGGACTGCAGCTCGGCTACCTCCTCGGCGGCTCTATCCTCGTCGAGACCGTCTTCAACTGGCCCGGCACCGGTTACCTCCTCAACGACGCGATCTTCCGGCGCGACATTCCCATGCTGCAGGGCACCATCCTGCTGCTCGCCATGTTTTTCGTCGCCCTGAACCTGCTCGTCGACATCATCCAGACGTGGGTCGACCCGCGCATGCGCAGGAGCTGACATCATGAACCTTCTCACGCCCGCCGCTCCCGCGACCGTCGACATCGCGCAAACCGTCGCCAACTCGCCCGGCTACTGGAGCACTGTGCTGTCGCGCCTCTTGCGCGACAAGGTCACGCTGTTCTTCGGCCTCGTGCTGCTGCTGATCGTGCTGATGGCGATCTTCGCGCCGCTCGTCGCCCCTGCCGATCCCTACAAGGCCAACATGATCCGCCGATTGAAGGATATCGGCTTTCCCGGCCATCCGCTCGGCACCGACCACACCGGGCGGGACATGCTCTCGCGCCTCATCTACGGCGGCCGTCTCTCGCTCTTCATGGGGGTCCTGCCGGTCCTCAACGCTCTGGTCATCGGCGGCTTGCTCGGCGTGATCGCGGGTTACGTCGGCGGCGCCGTGAACATGGCGATCATGCGCACCATGGACATCTTCTACGCGTTCCCGTCGGTGCTGCTCGCCATCGCCATCTCGGGCGCGCTCGGCGCCGGGATCGGCAATGCCATCCTCTCGCTCTCCGTCGTGTTCATCCCGCCGATCGCCCGCGTCGCCGAGACCATCACCACACAGGTGCGCAATCTCGACTACGTGGAGGCCGCCCGCGCCTCCGGTGCCTCGTCGCTGCGGATCATCCGCATCCACGTCCTCTCGAACGTGCTCGGCGCTATCTTCGTCTACGCGACGAGCCTGATTTCGGTGTCGATCATCCTCGCCTCCGGCCTGTCGTTCCTGGGTCTCGGCACCAAGCCGCCCGAGCCCGAGTGGGGCCTGATGCTCAACGAGCTGCGTCAAGCGATCTACGTCAACCCGTATGTCGCGGCGTTGCCCGGCGTGATGATCTTCATGACCTCGCTCTCCTTCAACCTGCTCTCGGACGGCCTGCGCTCGGCCATGGACCTGAAAACATGACCGCTCCTGCCACCCGCCCCTCGAACGACGACGCCCCGCCTCTCCTCGCTGTGCAGGGCCTCGTGAAGCACTTCCCCGTCGGCCAGACGCTGTTCGGCGGCGGTGCCCTCGTGCGCGCCGTCGACGGCATCGACTTCGCCGTCATGCCCGGCGAGACGCTCGGCATCGTCGGCGAGTCCGGCTGCGGCAAGTCCACCGCCGCCCGCCTCGTCATGCACCTGATGCAGCCGACGTCCGGCGATCTGCTCTTCGAGGGCAAGACCGTCGGCTCGCCCGAGCTGCCGCTGACCGAGTTCCGCCGTCAGGTGCAGATGGTGTTTCAGGACAGCTACGCCTCCCTCAATCCACGCCTCACGGCCGAGGCGTCCATCGCCTTCGGGCCCGAGGTTCATGGCCTCAGCCACCGCGCGGCCATCGATCGTGCCCACGATCTCCTGGGCCGCGTCGGACTGGATCCGTCGCGTTTCGCCGGCCGCTATCCCCACGAGCTCTCCGGCGGCCAGCGCCAGCGCGTCAACATCGCCCGTGCGCTCGCCTTCGAGCCCAAGCTCCTGATTCTCGACGAGGCCGTGTCTGCGCTCGACAAGTCCGTCGAGGCCCAGGTGCTGAACCTCCTGCTCGACCTGAAGGACGACTTCAACCTGACCTATATCTTCATCAGCCACGACCTCGATGTCGTGCGCTTCATGGCCGACCGCGTGCTCGTCATGTATCTCGGCCGCGTCGCCGAGCTCGGCCCCGCCGACGCCGTCCTCGAGCACCCGACCCACCCCTACACCCAGGCGCTCCTCGCCTCCGTGCCGAGCATGGACCCCAAGGCGCGCGCCACCGAGGCCCCTCTCGCCGGCGACCCACCGAACCCGATCAACCCGCCGACCGGGTGCCGTTTCCACCCGCGCTGCCGCCTTGCCGAGGACGTGTGCTGCCGCACCGAGCCGATCCTCGGTCGCTTCGCCGGCAACCATCCCGTCGCCTGCCACGCCGCCGATCCCGCCTCCGGCCATAGCAACGCCACATCCGGAGCCGCGATCGTGAAGAAGCCCGCCATGAAAGCGATGTCATGACGACGAGCACCACTGCCGCGCCGATCGCGACCCGCCCCGCTGCCTCGACACCCATCGTCGACGTGAAGGATCTCACCGTCGCGTTCCGCACCGGCAAGTCGAGCACCGTCCGTGCCGTCAACGGCGTCGACCTCACGCTCGGCCGCGGCGAGGTGCTGGCTCTGCTTGGTGAGTCCGGCTCTGGCAAGAGCGTGACGCTTCGCGCCCTGATCCGACTCAATCCCGAGCACATCACCACCGTCACCGGCCGCATCTTGGTCGGTGGAATCGACGTCGACACGCTCGCGCCCCAGGCCCTTCAGGACTTTCGCGGCGGCGTCGCCTCGATGATCTTCCAGGACCCGGGCCTCGCCCTCGATCCCGTCTACCGCGTCGGCGACCAGATCACCGAGACGGTCATGCGCCACAAAGGCGTCACCCGCGCCGAGGCGAGGAAGCGCGCACTCGAGCTGTTCGAGCGTGTCCGCATCCCGTCGCCCGAGCGCCGCCTCGACGCCTATCCGCACGAGCTGTCGGGCGGCATGCGCCAGCGCGCCATGATCGCCCTCGCGCTCTCCTGCGATCCCGAGGTGCTGCTCGCCGACGAGCCGACCACGGCGCTCGACGCGACCGTGCAGATCCAGATCCTGCTCATCCTGCGGGAGTTGCAGCGCGATCTCGGCCTCACCGTCATCTTCGTGACGCACGACATCGGCGTCGCCGTGCAGGTCGCCGACCGCATCGCCGTCATGTACGCCGGCCGCATCGTCGAGACCGGCCCCGTCGAGGAGGTGATCTCCAACGCCCGACATCCCTATACGCTCGGCTTGCTTTCCACCCGCGCGCACGGCGGCCGTCTCGAAGGCAAGCGCCTCGCCACCATCCCTGGTAACCCGCCCGATCTGTCGAGCCTGCCGCCCGGCTGCCCCTTCGCCCCACGCTGCAGCTATGCCGAGCCCCGCTGCCGTGAGGCAGCCCCGCCCATTGCCGAGATCAGCCCCGGCCACATGGTTCGCTGCATTCGCGCGGAGGCCTGAGCGCGCCGAAGCAATCCAGCTCCGTCCTCGTCATACGGGTCCGCATCCGGGAAGCAAATTTGTGCGTGCTCCCCGCCTGCGGGATTTCCCGTCAACGCACCTCGATCACGATCTTGCCGAGATGGCCTTGGCCTTCCATGTGCCGATAGGCCTCGCGCGCCTGCTCGAAGCGGAATGTACGATCGATCACTGGCTTCAACTTGTGCGCCTCGATCGCCTGGATCATGTCGAGGAACATGCGCCGCGAGCCGACGTAGATGCCCTGCATCCGGATCGAGCGCCGCATGAACTGTGACGGATCGATCTGCCCACCGTGCATCGCGCCGATCAGTGCGATCGTGCCCGCGATGCGGGTCGCATTGATCGTGCGTGGCAGGTTCTTGGCTCCTGTCACCTCCACCGCGACGTCGACGCCACGGCCGCCCGTCGCCTCGAGTACCGCCTCCTCCCAATTCGGATGCTGCTTGTAGTTCACAGCCACCGTCGCACCGAGCGAGCGCGCCTTCTCGAGCTTGTCGTCGGATGACGACGTGATGATCGTTCGCGCGCCCATCATGTGCGCGAACTGCAGCGCAAAGATCGAGACGCCGCCGGTACCGAGCAGCAGAACCCAGTCCCCGGCTTTCACGCGTCCCGTCTCGACGACGGCGTTCCACGCCGTCAGCGCCGCACACGGCATCGTCGCCGCCTCGGCATAAGAGAGATGCGCCGGCACCGGCACCACACCATCCGCCCGGAGCACGGCTTCCTCGGCCAGCACGCCATCGACCGCCCCGCCGAGCGCGCTCGCCATCGCCTCTGCCGAGCATTGCCCGTCCGTCCAGCGCTGGAAGAAGCACGAAGCCACCCGGTCGCCGACCTTGACGCCCGTCACGCCGGCGCCCACGGCCGTCACCTCCCCCGCGCCGTCCGAGTTGGGCACACGCGGGTAGGGCAGCTTACGCCCCACGGGATCGGTGATCGTCAGATAGTCGCGATAATTGATCGAGTTGGCGTGCATCCGCACGACCACCTCGCCCGGCCCTGGGGTCCGAGGCGCCACCTCGTTCAACTCCAGCGCCTCGATCCCACGGTCGGAAACGATCTGCCACGCCTTCATGCTGTCCTCACTCGTGTTGAAAATAGAAACTTGGAGCTACGTCATCCATGCGCGGGTGGCGACCCACGCGCCTCGTCGTGTCGTTGCGCTGGCGATCCTTGGGCCGAATCACCGCTACCCACCCACCGTGCCAGATCGGCAAGCGCCCGCTCTGCGACGGCGCGTTTCTTCACCGGCCCTTTGTCCTTACCCTTGATCCGCCTGCCCTCCGCATCCTGTTGCGGCACCTCGACCGGCGGAAAGAGCCCGAAATTCACGTTCATCGGCTGGAACGAGCGTGCACCGCCCTGCTCCGCAGTCGCGAGATGGCCACCCGTGATGTGCGCGATGAGCGCGCCCAGCGCCGTCGTCGGAGGCGGCACGTCAATGCTTTGACCCGCTCGCTCGGCCGCCGCGAGCCTCCCCGCCAGCAATCCGATCGCAGCACTTTCAACATACCCTTCGACGCCCGTGATCTGCCCGGCAAACCGCAAGCGCGGCATCGCCTTCAGCCGGAGTTGCCCGTCGAGCACCTTCGGGCTGTTGAGGAACGTGTTTCGGTGCAGCCCGCCGAGCCGGGCGAACTCGGCGTTCTCGAGCCCCGGAATCATTCGAAATACGCGCTTCTGCTCGCCGTGGCGCAACTTGGTCTGGAAGCCGACCATGTTCCAGAGCGTACCCAACGCATTGTCCTGCCTGAGTTGCACCACCGCCCACGGCCGCATTCCTGTCCGCGGATCGGATAGCCCGACCGGCTTCATCGGCCCGAACCTCAACGTATCGCGCCCACGCTCGGCCATCACCTCGACGGGCAGGCAGCCGTCGAAGTAGGGCGTGCCCTCCCACTCCTTGAACTCGGTCTTGTCGCCGGCCAGCAGCGCGTCGACGAACGCCTCATACTGATCCCGGCTCATGGGACAGTTGAGGTAGTCAGCCCCCGTGCCGCCCGGCCCCGGCTTGTCGTAGCGCGATTGCTTCCAGGCGATGTCGAGATTGATCGACTCCGCATGCACGATCGGCGCGATGGCATCGAAGAATGCCAGCTCCGCCTCGCCGGTCAGCGCGCCGATGGCGCTCGCCAAGGCTGGCGAGGTCAACGGCCCCGTCGCCACGATGACGCTGTCCCAGTCGTCGGGAGGCAAGCCTTCCACCTCGCCCCGCGCCAGCGTGACCAGCGGATGGGCTTCGAGCCGCCGCGTCACCTCGGCCGAGAACGCGTCGCGGTCGACGGCCAGCGCGCCGCCCGCCGGCAGCTTATGGATGTCGGCCGCCGTCATGATCAGCGAGCCGAGCCGGCGCATCTCCTCATGCAGCAGCCCGACCGCATTGGCCGACCAGTCGTCGGCACGGAACGAGTTGGAGCAGACCAGCTCGGCGAGGCCGTCCGTCTGATGCGCCTCGGTCTTCACCTCTGGCCGCATCTCGTGCAGCACGACAGGCACGCCGGCCTCCGCCGCCTGCCACGCCGCCTCCGAGCCCGCCAGCCCGCCGCCGATGATGTGAATGGGATGTGTCATGGCCCACATCTACGCGACTTGGTAGCGCGGGCCAATGGCCACCAGGTCACCTCAGTCAGGCCGTGCCCCAAGTCGAGGAGCACGGCCGTGCGTCGTCAATTCGGCTCCACCCCGGACTCGTCGAGCGACTTCTTCCAGGTCGCGTTCTGATCCTTCAGGTAGGCCGCAAACTCCGCGATGGTCGATGACTTCGCGATGACGCCCTGGTTCTTCAACTGCTCGCGCGTCTCGGGCTTCGCGATCGCCACGCCGATCTCCTTGTTCATTCGCTCGGCGATCTCGGCCGGCAGCCCGGCAGGTCCGACAACGGCGAAGAAGGCCGCGAACGGGTGCGGCGATTGACCGGCCTCGGCCAGGGTCGGGATATCGGGCCACAACGGATTACGCACGTCCGTGGAGCCCGCCAGAACGCGAAGCTTGCCCTGTTTGGCGTGCCCGTATACCGCCGTCGAGGTGCTGACCATCATGTGCACGCGGCCAGCCAACAGGTCGACGATGGCGTCAGGCTCGCCCTTGTAGGGGATCATCTCGACCTTGAGACCGTGCTGCTTGGCGAAAAGCCCCGTCGAGACGATCGCGTAGGTATGGCCGGTCGCCGCATTGAGCTTGCCCGGATTGGCGCGGATGTGTGCGACGAGCTCGCTCATATCCTTGGCTGGAACAGAGGGGTTGACGACAAAGAACAACGTGTTCAAGCCGACCAAGCCGACCGGCGTGAAATCGTTGAGCACGCTGTAGGGTGGCACCTTGCGCAGGTTCGGGGCGACAGCGAGCGCGCTGTTGGTGCCCATCAGGAAAGTGTAGCCGTCCGCAGCCGAGCGCTGCACCTCGACCCCCGAGATTGTGCCATCGGCTCCCGGCTTGTGGATGATGACGACCGGCTGGCCGAGCTGCTTGGTCAGCTCGTTGGTGAGAATGCGGGCGACGGCGTCGCTGGCCGAGCCGGGCCCGAACGAGATCACCATCTTGATCGGTTTGGATGGCCACGCCTGGGCATGTGCCATGTCCGATGGCCATAAGAAAAGTGCGCACAGTGCTGCGAGCAAGAGCCTCTGCATGACGTGACCTCCACGGATTATTTTTATCTCGACTCGGGCGGTCTTGACGAAAACGACCACGGAGAATGCGCCCGCGACAGCCAGCGTGCCGCGCCGCGTCACCCTCGGTCAAGGCAAGAGGTAACTGACTGATGGCTCCCGCTTTCCACCATGCAGTCGGCGCTCAGGACGACCCCAACCGATACACCCTCCTCGCCGTCCCCGCGAACAGATCCGCCTTCTCAGTCGCCGAGCACCCGGACGAGATCCGCTTGAACGCATTGAACAGGGCCTTGAAGCCGATCCCCATCTTGTCGACCGGGAAGTTGCTCTCGAAGTGGCAACGGTCGGCCCCGAACATCTCGATGCACGGCTCGATCCAGGGCCGCCAATGCCGGGCCAGCTCCTCCGACGACGGCGGCGCCGCGAGCTGGTTGTAGTCGTAGGCCGCGATCCGCATCATCATGCCGCCGAGCTTCATCGAGACGTTCGGGCATTTGGCGATCTCGGGCAGCTTCTCACGCCAGACCTTCGCCACCTCGTCGAGCTTGCCCGTGTAGGGGCCATAGCCGAGCGGCATGCCGGTGTGGTTCATGATGATGTTGGCCTCTGGCACCGCGCGCGCCAGGTCCAGAATGTCCTGGTGCTGCGTGTGATAGCCGAGCGCATCGAGCGAGAGGCCCATCCGGCTCATGAGGCGCAAACCGTCGCGGAAGTCCGCGCGGTAATAGTGCCCCTTGCCGAAGCCCTGGTGATTGTTGCCGATCACCGGGTCCTCGTGCCAGCCGGCCGAGTTGCGCACGCCACGAAACCGCCCACGCCCAGCCTCGACCATCGCTGCGAGTACCGGCTCGACCCGCGCGCCCATCGACAGGTCCGCATTACCGACGATGCCCTGCGCGACACGCGCCTTGCCCGGAAACCGCTGGTCGCTCTCCTCGGCGAGCCTGGCGACGGCCTCCACCTCGCCGACGGCCTTCATCTCCTCCGGCCCGTCCGTTCGGTAGCTGTAATGGCAGTCGATGAACACGGTGCCGACCACATTATGGCCGCTGCCGAGGTCCGCGTGCAGCTCCTCCAGCATGTAGCGCCCGCGCCCGGGCGCATCCCAGACGTGGTGATGCGTGTCGATGATCGGCAGGTCCGGCTCGATCACGTCCTCGACCGGGGCCTTGTCGAGCCAATCCTGGCGCGGCGCGAAGATGCGGCCGTAGGCGGTGGGTGTGCGGCTGGCGCTCATGTGAAGGCCTCGTTGGCGTATCTCGGGAACGTCTCTAGATCCAAGCCTGCCACCCCGGCGCCGCAGGGTCCAGAGCTCCGCCAATCCGCAATCTCAACCCTCGCCTTGCAGATGCCTCGAAAGCTCCGCTAGCCTTGCTCACCTCGCGGAGCAACTGCGGGGAATAAACCGAAGGAGGAAGCCCATGCGTCTCACGCGTCGCGAGCTGACACTCGCTGGAGGTGCGGCGTTGATGATGTCGTCGGTCTCGGTCGAGCCGGCAGCCGCCCAGGGTGGCGACGAAGCCGCCGTGGCGGCGGCTGTCGAGGCTCTGCGGAAGGCCATGCTCGCCGCCGACAAGGAGAAGCTCCTCGCCCTCGCCCATGATAAGCTGTCCTACTCGCACTCCAGCGGAGCGACCGAGACCAAGGAGCAGTACGCGGCGGCCATCGCCAGCAAGAAGACGATCTTCAAGACGCTCACGTTCGGCGACCAGACCATCGCGGTCGTCGGCGACAACGCCATCGTGCGCAACACGTTCGCGTCCGATCTGGACCGCAGCGGCACACCAGGCAGCGTCAAAATCGGCGTGCTGCAGGTCTGGCGCAAGGAAGGCGGCGCCTGGAAGCTGCTCGCCCGCCAAGGCTACAAGTTGTAGATCGCCTGCGCTGGCCGCGCTGCTGTAGCAACAGCAGCGCGGTCGACGTGCATCACGCCCATTCCCCGCTTTGGAGCGAATTGCTCCGCTGATAGAGCCCAATCGGGACCAACGGGCGGAGGTGGGCGCGATGCGGTGGAAGACGACGGCAGCGATTCTATGCCTGCTCGCCGCCGGCTGCACGCACGAGCGCACAGGCTCGGTCGACCGCCATTTCGCCGACTTCAAGAGCCGCGAGCCCAAAGGCAATACCGTCTACGTCTGCCATGCCTATGGATGCAATAAGCAGACGCGCTTCCGCTTCCGCGACGACGATATCGCCGCCATCTCGGACCTGATGGAGAAAACGCGTACGGCCGATACGCCCCACGAGGAGCGCCGCGCCATCGCCTACGCCATCGGCTGGATGGAGCGCCGCGTCGGCGATGTCATCGGCACCAAGGCCGACCGTCCCGGGATGGACTTCATGGCCTCCGGCGATCCGACCCAGCAGGATTGCGTCGACGAGGCCACCAACACCACCAGCTATCTGCTGGTTCTCGCCCACAACAAGCTGTTGCGTCACCACACCGTGGGCACGCCGTTTGCGAAGGAGAACCTGACGCGCGGCATCTCCGGCTGGCCGCATTGGACGGCCGTCATCCGCGAGACCGCCAGCGCGCAGAAATGGGCCGTGGATAGCTGGATCTTCGCCAACGGCGAGAACCCGGCCGTGGTCGAGACCGAGAAGTGGTACATCTCCAGCCTCGACGAGCTTCCGCCTTCGACGAGATAGCGGGCCGAGCCACTATCTGAACAGCAGCACGGGCACCTTGCAGGAGCGGATCATCTCCGTCGTCGTCGAGCCGATCACCAGGCTCCGGATCCGCGAGTGCCCGTAGGCCCCCATGACCAGCAGGTTCATGGCCTCGTTCTCGACGATGTCCGCGATCGCCTTGTCGGGCACGCCGCTGACGAAGCGCATCTGCACCGTGTGCCCGCCCCCCTTCAACTGTGCCACTGCGCCCTCGAGCCGGCGTCGCATCTCCGGCGTGTCCGAGCCGACCGTGACGAGGTGCACCTCGACGCCCTGAAGCAGCGGCGAACGAGAAAGCTGATCGACGGCCTTGAGCGCGCTCGAGCCGCCATCGAACGCGATCAACGCCTTGTCGATTTGCGCGAAAGCCCGCGACGCGACCAGAATCGGGCGATGGCTGGCTCTCACGACACGTTCCAGGTTCGACCCGAGATGGGCCGCCGCGAAGTCCGCTGCCTCCCCGCGCTTGCCGATCACGACGAGCTCGGCGTCGGTCTCCCGCTCTGCCAGCGTCTCCAGCAGATCGCCATGGCGCAGGGACGTCGTCACATTGCTGATCCCGGCTTCCTCGATACGCGCCTTCATCGCGTCTAGCACCATGCGGCCGCGCTTCTGGATCAGCTTTGCGCGTTCCGCGTCCAGTTGCGCCAACTCCGCAAGGAGGTGCTGTTGCGCGTCCGCCGAGATGTTTCCGCTGAGATCGGACGATGACGCCTCGCGACGGCCGAGCACCTGAAGGAGCTCGACAGGCGCCGCCAGTCGCTTGGCAACCCACGCCGAATGATCCGCGACACTCGGCGAGTAAATCGAGCCGTCGATGCAGGCGATGATCTTGCCCATGGTCGAATGCTCCAGCCTCAATGTTTCAACAGCTTGTCGAGTGACCCGGGCTTATCGTGAACGCCGAGCCGGTCGACGATCGTCTCACTGGCCGCGTTCAGCCCGACGATCTCCACCTCGGCGCCTTCGCGTCGAAACTTCAGAACCACCATATCGAGCGCCGCTACGCTCGAGATATCCCAGATGTGCGCCTGACTAACATCGATCACGACCTTCTCCAGCGCTTCTCTGAAATCGAAAGAGGCCGTGAAATTGTCGGCTGAGGCAAAGAACAGCTGACCTTCGACCCTATAGGTACGCATTTTCCCGTCGGGCGAAAGCTCCGACGTGACACAGAACAGTTGCGCGATCTTCCACGCGAAGAAAAGACCCGACAGCAGCACGCCGAGCCCGACGCCGATCGCGAGGTTGTGCGTCAGCAGGACGCCCCCGACTGTCGCCAGCATAACGACGCTCGACGAGCGCGGATGCGTACGCAGGTTCTTCAGCGACACCCAGCTGAACGTGCCGATCGAGACCATGATCATGATCGCCACCAGCGCCGGCATCGGGATCTGCTTCACCCAGGGGCCAAGCACAACGATCAGGAAGAGCAGGAAAACACCGGCAGCAAAGCACGACAGGCGCCCGCGGCCACCCGACTTCACGTTGATCACCGACTGCCCGATCATGGCGCATCCGGCCATGCCACCCATGAAGCCGGTGACGAGATTGGCTGCGCCTTGTCCGACGCATTCGCGGTTCTTCTCGCTCGGGGTGTCGGTCAGCTCCTCCACGATCTGGGCCGTCATCAGCGATTCGAGCAGGCCGACCGCAGCAACCGCCACTGAATACGGGAAGATGATCGTCAGCGTTTCGAGATTGAACGGCACGTCGGGCACGAAGAAGTGGGGGAGCGCCGAGGGCAGCTCGCCCATGTCGCCGACGGTCCGGACATTGAGACCGAACGCCATCGCGGCGGTCGTCAGCACGATGATGCAAATCAGCGGCGATGGCACCGCTTTGGTCAGATAGGGAAAGCCGTAGATGATGCCGAGGCCGATTGCGACCATGACATAGGTGAGCCACGTGACGCCGATCAGCTCGGGCAGCTGCGCCATGAAAATCAGGATGGCCAACGCATTGACGAAGCCGGTCATCACCGACTTCGACACAAATCGCATGACATCGCCAAGCTTGAGGAAGCCTGCCGCAATCTGCAGGACACCCGCGAGGATGGTCGCTGCCAGAAGGTACTGAAGCCCATGCTGCTTGACGAGCGTGACCATCAGCACGGCCGTTGCCGCCGTCGCCGCCGAGATCATGCCCGGTCTGCCGCCGACAATCGCTGTGATTACGGCGATGGAGAACGACGCATAGAGCCCGATCTTCGGATCGACACCCGCAATGATCGAGAAGGCAATCGCTTCCGGGATGAGCGCCAGCGCGACCACCAGCCCCGCGAGAAGATCAGCTCGGACATTACCCAGCCATTCCGCGCGTAGCGTCGACAGGTTCATTGCAAACATCCCGGGGCTCCGCGCAAAAGCGAGTGATCGAACAACAGATATGCGCGGCATCGGAGACAATCTGCCGACCGAGGGGACCCGGAGCGCAAAGCGCCAATCGCCCGCCAACGGTGTGGCGGTACACGGGCTTCGCAACGGCCTAGCGATGAGACGGAAGACGAATTGTGCGATGCAGCAGAACCGCTGCTAAAGCGATTGATGGCGCAAGGCAAGCCTCACGCACGCCGTACGCCGCGTTGTCTGGCGTCGATAAGCCCGATGGCCCGTCTGGTCCGAAGGCGCAATGCTCGAGACGAGCCTACGCCATTCCCTCCTTGCGCACCCACTCGTGTCCACGGTCGAGCGCCCGCTCCAGGCAATCGAACATGGTGTGGACCTCTTCCTCGCTGATGACCAGCGGGGGACACAGCGCGATCGTATCGCCGGCGACGGCCCGGCAGATCAGCCCTTCCTCCTGCGCGAAGGCCGCGACCTTGGTCCCGACACCCTGCTTGATGTCGAACGACGTCCGCCCCGCTTTGTCGCGTACGATCTCCACACCGGCGATGAGACCGACGCCGCGCGTCTCCCCCACCAGCGGGTGCTCGCCGAGCTTGTCGAGGCGCGCCTTGAAGGCGGGTGCCACTTTCTTCACGCGCCCGACGATGTCGATCCGCTCGTAGATCTCGAGCGTCTTCACGGCCACCGCGGCCGCAACCGGATGCCCTGAGTACGTGAAGCCGTGCGCGAACACGCCGAGCTTCTTCGATTCGTCCACCAGCGCCTCATACACGGGCTCCGATACTGTCACCGCGCCGAGCGGCATGTAGGCCGACGTGATCGCCTTGGCCATCGTGATGGTATCGGGCCTGATATCGAGCGTCTGCGAGCCGAACATCTCTCCGGTCCGCCCGAAGCCGCAGATCACCTCGTCGGCGATCATCAGGATGTCGTAGCGGCTGAGCACCGCCTGCATCTTCGGGAAATAGCCCTTCGGCGGCACGATGACGCCGCCCGCCCCCATCACCGGCTCGGCGAAGAACGCCGCCACCGTCTCCGGTCCCTCGGCGAGGATCAACTCCTCGAGGTCGCGCGCCATCCGGTCCGCGAACTCCTCCTCGGTCTCGCCGGGCGCACCGTAACGGTAGTAGTGCGGCGCCGAGGTATGCACCACGCGCGCCATCGGCAGATCGAAGTCGGCATGGAACACCGGCAGCCCAGTCAGGCTCGCCGTCGCGATCGTCGTTCCGTGATAGGCCCGCTGACGGCTGATGATCTTCTTCTTCTTCGGCAACCCGCGCGCGTTATTGTAGTACCAGGCCAGCTTGATCTGCGTGTCGTTCGCCTCGCTGCCCGAGCTCGTGAAGAAGATCTTCGATGTCGGGGCCGGCACGACCTCCTTCAGCTTCTCGGCGAGCTGGATCGCAGGCTCGTGGCTTCGTCCACCGAAAAGATGTGTGAACGAGAGCTTCTCCATTTGCTCCCGTGCGGCCTCGACAAGCTCCTTGTTGCCGTAGCCGAGCCCCGTGCACCACAAGCCCGCAAGTCCCTCGATGTAGCGCTTTCCGCTGGCATCCCAGACGAAAACGCCCTCGGCGCGATCGAGGATGAGCGGACCGGTCGTGCGATGGCTCGCGAGGTTCGTCGCCGGATGCAGCAGGGCCTCGACGTCACGTGCTGCGAAATTCGTAAGCGTGGTCATGGGAGCCGACCTGTCCATTGGCGTCTCGATGGATTATAGGATCTCTCCAGCTGGGCGACACGGGAATTCGTCCGCGCCGGAGCGTGTGCATTCCACCGGCTGCCGAGTGTCAGACGAGGCCAGATGCACCAAGCCACGACGTTCCACAGCCCCCTTGCCCGCTGGTCACGCAACGTTGCGGTCTTCAGCGTGCAACTCGTCGTGGTCGCCGTCGTCCTTCACAGGTTGCTGTCGCTGCCGACGCCCGTCGCGCTCAACATCTTCGCGGCGGCACTAGCCGGTGCGGCCCTCGCCATCGTGCTTGCCCTCGGCTCATTCGTCGCGATCTGGCGTGATGGCCGCCTCGGCGCCTTGAGCGCGAGCATCGGCCTTATTCTCGGGCTGGCCATCGTGGCTTGGCCGGCAGGCGTCGTGCCCCTCTACCGCAAGCTGCCGGCGATCCACGACATCACGACCGATACCACGGCGCCGCCGTCGTTCGTTACGCTCGCGACCGCCCGGTCCGGCCTGGCGAACGCAGCGGCCTACGAGGGCCCGGAGATCGCCCGCCATCAGCTCGAGGCCTACCCCGACATCCGGCCCGTCATCGTACCCCGCCCCGTGGGCGAGACCTGGGACGTGGTTCTCGAGACCATCAAGCGCCTGCGCTGGCGCATCGCGAGCGAGACGCCGCCCTCCTCCGCCAAGGCTCGGCCGGGCTACATCGAGGCCGTCGACCGAACCCTGGTGTTGGGCTTTTACGACGATGTCGTCGTCCGGGTCGACGGCAGCGCCAGCGAGACCCGCGTCGACGTGCGCTCCGCCTCGCGCTACGGCGAGCACGACTTCGGCCGCAATGCGCAGCGTATCCGCGCTCTGTTCAAGGAGCTCAAGCTGCGCCTCGACGAGACCGCCACCGGGGCCGATCGTCCGCGCCGGCGGGGGGCCCGTCCCGATAAAGCCGTGCCTAAACGGGGGAAAGCTGATCCGGTTGCGCGGCGGAACCAGAAGCAGAGACAAGGCCGCGCTCAACCAGGCTCTCGACGTGAGCCGCCACGGACAGCGACGCAGCCCGCACGAGGCGCGGATCGAGGCCGCGATAGACCACCTCGACGACCTGAGCAATAGTCGTTGCCCCGTCCTTGATGCAGTCGAGGATCGCCTGCTCGCGCATCCGGCGATGCACGATAAACGCTTTTACCACCCGTTGCGGCTGCTCGATCCGCCCGCCGTGCCCGGGCAGGAAAACCGTGTCGTCGCGTCCCATCAGCTTATCCAGAGAGCTCATGTAGGCGACCATGTTGCCGTCCGGCGGCGCCACGACGGATGTGTTCCATCCCATGACGTGATCGCCCGAGAGCAGGATGCCGGTGCCTTCAATGGCGAAGCACAGGTGGTCCGGCGCGTGCCCCGGCGTGTGCAGCGCCGTCAGTGCGTAGCCGTCGCCCTCGAACCGGCTGCCGTCCTTGAGGACCACGTCCGGCACGAAGTCCTCGTCGTTGGCCTCGCCCCCTGCAGGACTCGCTACTTTCGCCCCCGGATTGCGCGCCTTGCGCCCGTAGCCGTAGACCTTCGCGCCAGTCTTGGTTTGCAGCGCCGGCAGCCCGTCGATGTGGTCGCGGTGCGTGTGCGTGATGATGATACTGGCGATCCGTCTTCCCTGCGTGGCGCGCATGATCGCATCCAGATGGGCTGCATCCTCCGGACCCGGATCGACAAGAGCGACATCCTTGCCTTGGCCGAGGAGGTAGGTATTCGTGCCTTTGAAGGTGAACGGCCCCGGATTGTTGGCGACGATCCGGACGACGCCCGGATAAAGCTCGCTCGGCACGCCGTACTCGAAGTTCATCTCCTTGCGGAACGGGATCTCGTCGGCCATGTGGGGCGGGCTCCGGTGTGTCTGGGAATGGCGTTTCTCTTACGTCATGTTGGCGCGCCGGACGAGCCTCATGCAACCTCTGACGCAAATGGCGGCCGCGCGCAGGCCGCGCGCAATTGGTCAAAGATTGACTTTTAATCAGCGGTCATCCTTACTGTTCCCATCTTTGATACGGATTTTAGCCGGAGTTTTTCATGTCGACGCATGCTGGCGGTTGCCTGTGTGGCGCCATTCGCTATGAGACGATAGGCCCGCCGGACCGCGTGGTTTTCTGTCACTGCAAGTTCTGCCAGCGAGCGACGGGTTCGTCGTTCTTGCTAGAGACGATGTTCGCGCGCTCAAACTTCAAGCTGCTGCAGGGCGCGCCCGCACGCTACGAGCTGGTCTCGGAGGGAAGCGGAAAGGCCGTTGTCGTGAATTTCTGCGCCAACTGTGGCACCAAGATTTTTCTAGATCTGGAACGCGTCCCGGGGGACATCGGGCTATACGCCGGCACCTACGACGACCCGAACTGGTTCGATCGGCTCGGCGCCAACTCGAAGCACATTTTCCTCGATTTCGCCCAGAAGGATACCCTCATCCACGCTGGCGTACCGGTCTTCCACGAGCACGTGTCCGGTCGCGACGGAACGCCAACCGAGCCCATGGTATTCGACACCCCTCATAAGGTCGCGTGACACACCGCCTCGCCAAACCGATTGACACGAACCGGGCTTCTGCCCCATATGCTCGCCCCATGCGTCATATGCTGAACAGCCTCCGTCGACGTCGCTGCCGCCTCCGCGCGCGGATCCGATGACGGCTGCCTGATCGCACCCTGTCCATCGTCGAAGCCGCGCCCGGAGCGCGGCTTTTTTGTTTTCTGGCCCCCGCCACCCCCTCAGCCCACCCGAGCCTCATCGTTCCGGAGCCTGCCATGACCGCCTCGACCGCCTCCGCGAAAGTCCCGTCCTCCCTCGGCCACAACCGCACCCGCCCCGCCGTCTTCATCGATGGCGAGGCCGGCACGACGGGCCTCGAGATCCGCGAGCGGCTGGCCAAGCTGCCCGCTGTCGAGGTGAAGTCCATCGACCCCGACAAGCGGAAGGACCCCAAGGCCCGCCAGGCCCTGATGGCCGACGTCGACCTCGTCGTCCTCTGCCTTCCCGATGACGCCGCCAAGGAAGCGACGGCCCTGGCCGACGAACTCGGCGCCAAAGGTCCCCGCATCGTCGACGCCTCCACCGCGCATCGCGTCGCCGACGGCTGGACCTACGGCTTTCCCGAGATGGACAAAGCCCAGGTCGCCGCCGTCAAGGCCTCGAAGCGCGTCACCAATCCCGGCTGCTACCCGACCGGCGGCATCGGCCTCGTCCGCCCGCTCGTCGCGGCTGGGCTGGTCCCCCCCGACTACCCCGTCACCGTCAATGCGGTCTCCGGCTACTCCGGCGGCGGCAAGTCCATGATCGAGACCTACGACAAGGGCACCGCGCCCCTGTTCGAGCTCTACGGCCTCGGCCTCGAGCACAAGCATGTGCCCGAGTTGCAGATCTACTCCGGCCTGACGCGCCGCCCGATCTTCGTGCCGAGCGTCGGCAACTACTTCAAGGGCATGCTCGTCTCCGTGCCGCTCCATCTGGACACGCTGCCCGGCAAGCCGTCGGCCCGCGATCTCGAGGCCTGCCTCGAGGCGCACTACGCGGGCTGCAAGCTCGTCTCCGTCGTCAAGTCCGGCGATGCATCGACGAAGGGCGGCCGCATCGACGCGCTCGCCTTGAACGACACCGACAAGCTCGAGTTGCGCGTATTCGGCAACGAGACGCACCGTCAGGCCGTTCTCGTCGCGCGCCTCGACAACCTCGGCAAGGGCGCCGCCGGTGCCGCCGTGCAGAACCTCTGCCTGATGCTCGGCGTCGACACCTGACGCGAACCTGAGGAGCCGATCATGCCGGACTTTGCCGTTCGGCGGGCCATGCCCGTCGATGCCGCCGCCGTGCGCGCGCTCACCCGCAGCGCCTACGCCAAGTGGGTGCCCGTCGTTGGCCGCGAACCTCGCCCCATGACGGCCGACTACGATCGCGCCGTCGCCGAGCATCTAGTCGACCTGTGGGAAGCCGACGGCGCGCTCGCGGCGCTTATCGAGATGATCCCCGCCCGCGACCACCTCTTGATCGAGAACATCGCCGTTCACCCGGACCGCCACGGCCAGGGTCTCGGCAGCCGCCTCCTCGTCCACGCCGAGGCTGTCGCCCACTCCCTCGGCCTCGCCGAGATGCGCCTCTACACGAACGGCCGGATGGACTCGAACGTCGCGCTCTATACGCGCCGCGGCTACCGGGAGGACCGCCGCGAGGACGCCGGTCCGCTCGGCATCGCCGTCTACATGAGCAAGCGGCTCGCGCAAGGAAGCTGACAGCGAGCCGCTTCACGTCACGGCAAAGCATCAAGGAGTTGGCAGCAGGGCCTCGCTTGGTCCTAGACTGGTGCTCTACCGCTCACACCAGCGGCAACAGCCAACACCGTCCGAGGAAGCGCGCCATGCCGATCTACAAGAAGGGGTCCGTCGAGATCCATTACGAGGAAGCCGGCTCCGGCTTTCCGCTGCTCGTTATCCCGGGCGGCGGCTTGAACGCAAACATCGAGTACCTTTCGACGCGCACCCCCTTCAATCCGATGACCGAGCTCAGCGACGAGTGGCGGTGCATCACGATGGATCTCAGGAACGCCATCGGCGGCACCTCGACCGGTCCGGTGGAGGTCGAGCGGCCGTGGGATAGCTACTGCGACGACCAGCTCGGCCTGATGGACCATCTCGGCATCGACAAGTTCCTGGTCATCGGCTTCTGCATTGGCGGGCCCTTCATCTGGAAGATGCTGCAGCGCGCGCCCGAGCGCGTGGTCGCGGCCGTGCCCGCCACACCGAGCGGCTTCCGCGCCGAGGTGCCGGATCTTTTCTATCGCAACAACATGAAGAACTGGGCGCCCGCCATCTGCGAGAAGCGACCCGACGTCACGATGGAGATGTGCTCGGATTTCCTCAAGAAGATGTACTTCGAGAACAACGACTTCGTGTTCAGCGTCACGCGCGATTTCGTGCGCACCGTGAAAACGCCGGTCCTCGTCATGCCGGACGACACCGAGCCGCACCCCTACGGTCCCGCCGAGGAGTCCGCCATGCTCGCTCCCAACGCGCAAATGACGTTCTTTCCCTGGAAGGAACCGAAGGAGCGCGTCACCCTCGCCGTCCGCCACCTGCGGACGTTCCTGCGGGCGAATACGCCGAGGTGAGCCTCGAAAACCGGCGCATCCGAAACGGACGCGTCGGGCCACCCCACGTCGGCGCGAGCCAGGGAGCCGTGGTCGGCGCCACGACGCGATGGGATAGGAGGGCGCACCGGGCCCACTGCCCGCAATGCCGCCGGTTAAGGCTCATCACCGTCCGTCGCCAGTTTGGTGTTGCGCCATCGACTTCAAGTGTGGCCACGCCCGTTCCAGGATCGCGACGACCACCACCATCTCGATCCACGCCAGCGGAAGAGCAACCAGCGGCACGCGCGCCACTGTCAGGTTCATGTTCCATGCGGCAAGCCAGAAGATGCAGAAGATCGTCAGCCAAAGCAGCGTACCTGCTGCAAAAGCATTGCGAACCCCGCCGCCGAACTTCTCGTAATAGAGCCACGCGATGACGCCCACGACGGCAAACAGCAAGGTGTCCCAGAGCCCCCAGATCATGAAAACGGAGAAGTTCATCGGTGCCACGTCTCGAACGACAGACATGGCATCGCGCGTCATCGGCATCACGAACGCGAAGTAGCGGAACACTTCGGATGCGTTGAGCCAGAGAAACGCGATCAACAGAACCACAAGGAAGGGCCGGCGGGCCTGGACATCCATAGGCGCGGTGACACGCATGTTCACTCCTGAGCAAGATTGGCGATCATGGTTTTGGTCGCGAGGCGGAGCGGGCGAGAATCAGGTGTCAGGCGCGAATACGACCACAGTCCGTTGCTGAAAATGGCGAGCACCGTGGCCATGCCGTTGATGGCCTGCTTTGACGCACGGTGTCTGGCAGCGATGCCCTGGCCGCGAAGCGCATTCCGAAATCCGGCACGCAGGCGATCGTTGTGCACCGCCACGACCTTCGCAACTTCGGGGACTTGGGGCGCGCGTTCCGTCATCATATTGGCCATGAGGCAGCCAGGTCCGGGAAGCCCGGCCTGCTCGCCGCGTGTGATCTGAAGTTCCCAGTAGCCGGATATTTGAATGAGCCCGGCCCCGGGTGCTTCGACTTGCGCAAATGCCGGCGTCACGACGCCGTCGACGTAGAGTCCAAGGACGGCCTCGAACAAGCCCTCCTTGCTGCCGAACTCCGTATAGATTGCGTGCCGACTGGAACCCGTTGCGGTAACGAGATCATCCATCGACGAATGCGCAAATCCATTGGACCAGAAGTGCGCCAAGGCACTTTCCAGCATGGTCTGACGGGTTACGGACTTCGGACGAGGCATCCGCTTTCGTAGCAGAACGCTTGTTCTGTTTCAAGTTGAAGTCGCTACCGCGATAGCCGCTCGCTGGTGGGGATCGACTATGGAAAGTCCGCCGCTCATCATGCTGGCGAGGGTAGCAGCAGGCCACTCCCTTCCGATGGGTCTGCCTCGCCACGTCGGCCACGGCCCCATCTCATACCGCCCCGCCTACTCCACACCCCCGAACAGATCCGGCGGATCGGCTTCGGCTGCTGGAACGAGACCGTCCACGCCGATGCCGGCCAGCCGGAACAGCCGCCCGTCTGCCTCCTTCTCGACGAGCCCGCGGGCGGCCTCGAGCAGCACCTCGGCGCGTTGCGTCGGGTGCGCGAGGCGGCGCGTCCGCGTCACGATCTGGAAACCGGCCGTCTTGAGCTTCACCACCACGGCCGAGCCGGCGAGGCCCTTGCGGGCGAGCGATCCCGATACTCGTGGCACCAGCGCCTCCAGCGTCGTCATCAGCTCTTGCAGCGAGCCGGTATCGTGCCGAAACGTCGTCTCGGCCGAGATCGACTTGGCCTCCCGGTCGGGCGTCACAGCCCGGTCGTCCTCGCCGACCGCGAACCGCGCCAGCCGCCGGCCGAACTTGCCGTGTCGCGCCACGAGCTCCGCCTCGCTGACACCCTGCAGGTCGGCGATCGTCTCGATGCCGGCCGCGCTCAGCCGCTCGGCCGTCGCCGGCCCGACGCCGTTGATCTTCGACACGGGAAGCCGCGCCAGGAACGCCCGCGCCTCGGCCCGCCCGATCACCGAGAAGCCGCGCGGCTTTTCCAGCTCCGACGCCAGCTTCGCGAGCAGCTTGTTCGGCGCCAGCCCGATCGACACCGTGATCCCGATCTCGAACTCGACCCGGTGCGAGATCAGCGCCAGCGCCTGCGCCGCCGGCATCGCCTCGACGAGGTTCTCCGGCGAAAGGTCCAGATAGGCCTCGTCAAGCGACACGGGCTCGATCACCTCCGTCGCCTCGCGGAAGATGTCGCGCACCTCGAGGCCGACTCGGCGGTACTTGGCCATGTCCGGCGGGATCACGGTCGCCTGCGGACATCGCTCCAGCGCCTGAAACATCGGCATCGCCGAGCGGACGCCGAACTTGCGGGCGAGATAGCACGCCGTCGTCACCACGCCGCGACCGCCCGCATGTCCGACGATCAGCGGCTCCTCGCGAAGCTCCGGCCGGTCGCGCTTCTCGACAGAGGCATAGAACGCGTCGCAATCGATGTGCGCGATAGCGAGGTGCTCGATCTCGGTATGCCGAACGATGCGCGCTGAGCCGCAGCCGGGGCAGACGGCCTCGCCCGCCTTCAACCATTCGCAGCAATCGCGGCAGAGTGCCCGCATCGCTTCGAGGTGCCCCATTCGCTCGATCGATTCCCGACGCCAGGATAGCCCGTCGTTCAGCCATCAGCTAACGGCTGAGGCGGCATCACCCACCCCATCGCGTCAGGCCGCGATCAGTCCGATAGCTCTCGCGTGTGATAGTAGCCCACCACAGTGAACTCGACGCGGCGATAGAGCGTGATCGCCGCCACGTTCTCGGCCTCGGCCTGCAGATAGAGGCGCCGCGCACCGTGCTCACGCGCGTAGGCTCCAATCGCCGCCAGCACGGCACTCGCGGCACCGCTTCGGCGCGCCTCTGGCAATGTCGCCATGCACTGCACGGATGCAAGCTCGCCATCGAGCACCGAGAGCCCGCTGGCGATCACCGCGCCCTCCCGCGCCGCGCTGAAGAAACACCGCGGCGCCGGCACACGCTCGACAAGTCTCGGCGCAATCGCGCGACGGTCGTCCGAAAGCCCCTGCAGATAAACGCGAAACCACTCGGCCGTCGGTTGGTCGTCCCGAACGACAGTCGTTCCGCGGGCGTCCGGTGTCGCCTCCGACGTCCGGCCAGTCACATCGCACGCCATCGTCACGTGCTCGCCGTGCCGCGTCCAGCCACGTGTCGCCAAGGCCGTATCGAGCCCCTGCGGCCGCGCGACATCGGTCATCGTGAAGCGTGCCCGCGCATCTCTCGCGCGATAGAAGTCCACCACCCGCGCCAGCGACGCATCGAGGTCGCTCCCCGTGTAGTCGAGGGCTGACACCGAATTCGCTCTGACCGAGCCACCCGAAGACGCCCGCGCCAACCAGCCGTCGATTTCCGTCGCCTCCAGCGCCGGCCAGCCGCGCACCGCCGACCGCTCGATGGCCAGCAGCCCGACCTTATCCTCGGCGACCATGCCCGCCACGGCTCAGCCCTTGTCACGCATGATGCGGGCCTTGTCGCGCTGCCACTCCCGCTTCTTGATGTCCTCGCGCTTATCGTGGTGCTTCTTGCCTTGTGCGAGCGCCAGCTTGAGCTTCGCCCGCCCGCGCTCGTTGAAGTAGATCTCGAGCGGGACGAGTGTCATTCCCTGGCGCTCGATGGCAATGCGCATCTTGTGGATTTCGCGGAGCTTCAGCAGCAGCTGCCGCGGACGGCGCGGATCGTGCTGGAAGAACTCGCCTGCGTTCTTGTATTCGGGGATGTAGGCGTTGATCAGCATGATCCCGCCACCCTCGGCCGAGGCATAGCTCTCCGCGATATTGGCCTGGCCCGCCCGGAGTGACTTCACTTCGGTGCCCTTCAGCGCGATGCCGGCCTCCCACGTGTCCTCGACGCGGTACTCGTAGCGAGCCCGCCTGTTCTCCGCGACGACCTTGCGATTGTCTTCCTTCTTGGCCATCCGGCTTCCTTCTCCAGGCGACGCACCCCGCCCAATGAACGGCCGTTGTACCGGTATTCGCCGAAGCGGTACAACAGGCGACCGACCCCGCTCCCGGCAAAGCCCCGGAGCAACCAACTGCCAGGAACCTCACATGTCCCTCGACGCCGCCGCCATCAAGACGCTCGAAGCCGTCACCACGGCCACGATCACGACCATTCTACTGAAGAAGGGCCTTCGCAACGTCTGGATGCGCGGCACCCGGCCGCTGCGGCCGGGCCAGAATACGCGGAAGGTGGGCAAGGCGTTCACGCTGCGTTTCGTGCCCGCCCGCGAGGATCTCGCCACGCCGGAGTCCTGGTCGTCACCCACATCCACCCGTGCGGCCATCGAGGCCATGCCTGAAGGCTGCATTGCCGTTGCCGACGCGATGGGCATCACCGACGCCGGCATCTTCGGCGATATCCTTTGCCAGCGCATGATGAAGCGCAACGTCACCGGCCTGATCACCGACGGCGTCGTCCGCGACCTCGCGGGCGTGCTTTCAACGGGCCTTCCCGTCTGGTGCCAGGGCGGCGCCGCGCCCCCATCCGTGGCCGGTCTCACCTTCGTCGGCTGGCAGCAGCCGATCGGCTGCGGTGGCGTCGCCGTCTTCCCGGACGATATCGTCGTGGTCGACGACGACGGGGCCGTCTGCATTCCGCAGGCGCTCCTCGGTGCCGTGCTGGCCGAGGCGCCCGAGCAGGAGCGCATGGAAGGCTGGATCATGGAGGAGGTGGCAAAGGGTGCGGCACTGCCCGGGCTCTATCCGATGAACGCCGAGACCAAGGCCCGCTACGAGAAGAGCAAGGGCTAGCGCCAAGCAACGGCAGAGCGACGCCAGCATGAGCATCCGCTCACTCGGGCGTCATGGCTCGGTCGCCAGCCAGGACGGGCTGCACCGATAGTCCGAGCAGCATCGGGCGTTCGCTGGCGGAGGAGCGGCGGTTATTTCGGCCGCAATGCCGACCGCTTGGCCCCTGCCTTCGGAGCCATCTTGCCGCCGGACCCACGTCCGACGAGACGGCCGAGCCGCTGCAACAACGATTGCGGCGGCTCCTTCTGCTTGGCGCGCTCGGGAGCGGCCCTCTTGCCGAAGTCAGCTTTTTTCGCGCTATCCGGTGATTGCGTCATGACGGACTTTCGAGCGGAGTTCTATTCGCCCTCGGAGCGGGCCTACCGGGCGACTACGAACTCGCCCGCCGCCGTCATTCCTCTGTCGTGGTCGGCTCATCCGGCGTGAGCAGATCGGCCACGTCGTCGTCGCCGTCCTCCTCGAGGAGAACATCGCTCTCGACCGCGGCATCACCGTCAGCCTCGACCTTGTCCTCTGCGTCGTCATCGATCACCAGAGCCGCGCCTTCCTCCTCGGCCTGCACGATATTGAGAGCAGGCTTGGCGGCGCCCCAGCCGGAGCGCTGATACCCGGTGTGAGCTGGAACGACCCTCTCGAACCCCGTCCGCGCCAGACTGGCGCCGCACGACGGACACACCGTCGGATCCCGGTCGAGATCGTAGAAGCGTTCATCGCACGAACGGCAGGTCCGCTTCGTGCCGCGCAATTTTCTCATCGTCTCGATGGTCGCTGCTACCATTCGTGCAACTCCTGGCTGATCGGCCGCACAAAAACGACCGCCGCCGGACGATATCCGGCGGCGGTCCTATAGTGTTGCAGCCCTGCTATCGGGGCCGGCTATCAAATCAGCTCGATCTGACCGGCCTGCTGGCCACGACCGCGGCGGTCGTCCTCGAGGACGAAGCTCACCTTGTCGCCTTCCTTGAGGGACTGGATGCCAGCCCGCTCGAGCGCAGTTGCGTGGACGAACACGTCCTTCGAGCCGCCCTCCGGTGTGATGAAACCGAAGCCTTTGGCGCCATTGAAGAACTTGACTACGCCTGAAACTCTCATTGCATTGCCCTTTTTCTCATGCGGACCAGAAGATTTTTCGTCTGGATCGCGCTTTGCCGGAGCCGCGCCGGAATTTTGGTAAAGGTATTGAGCCGAAAACGGCGCTAGTCCCTGCCAAAGCCGAGTGACACCCCTCGGGGGTCGAGCAGCTAGGTGGACAAATGGGCCTTCGAGAGGCCAAATGCAAGTTGGGATTTCGGCTGCTGCTCAAAAAAGCTCGCTTTTCCGGGAGGGAAATTCGACGAAAAAATTCGAATTTTCGGCCCTTTGCGGCGTTGTCATCAGCAAAATCGCATCGAATAAATTTGACTTCACTTAGCCCGCGTGCGAGCAGTAGCGGGCTATCTGCGGCGGCTTGCGCGTATGGCGCTACCGGTTTGGAACCGCGATCCGCGTCGCACGGACTTAAGTCGCAACCGATTTGATAAGCCGCATCTGCGAACGCCTGGGGCCGGTCGACGAGCGCCTCACCTGGCCAGCTCGTCTTACACCGGCGAACGTTCGATTTTCTTCAGACAGATGCATTCTTGCTTGTTGCGACACCGCTTGGTGGCGGATCGAGACACACCTGCATCGAAGGAGCCACATGTCGACGCACAAATATAAGATTGGCCAGAGCTTGCGGTACATGCCCCATCGGATGGGTGGCGCACAAGGGGCTCAATCCTGCAAAGTCGTGCGACTGCTGCCCCAAGAGGACGGGCAACCCCAGTATCGGGTCAAATGCACCGATGAAAACGTCGAGCGGGTCGTAAAGGAATTCTCGCTTTCGCGTCCCGCTTGAGACGCGAGAATAGTCTGCTCCTGAACACGATTCTTCCGGACCCTCCCACGAAAGGCCGTGTGCTCATGCTCACACGCCATCGGGCACGCTTTGCCTCGGCCATGCTTCTCGCGGCCGTACTCTGGCCAATGGGATCGCCCCCGATCGCAGCGCAGAAGACAGCGCGCGCCATCCCCGCCAATGCCGTAGCTCTCAAGTACGGGCGCGGTTGGGAATGCAGGCCCGGTTTCATGGCCAGGAGCGATACCTGCGAAGCGATCAACGTCCCGGCCGACGGCTACCTGGCGCGTGACGGCAGCGGCAGAGGTTGGGATTGCCGGCATGGCTATCTGCGCGACGGTGACCGCTGCGCTAAGATCGACCTGCCCGACAACGCTTTCATCAACGGGTCCATCTACGAAGGTGGCTTCGCTTGCGAGCGTGGCTACAAGCGCGCGGGCGGCGAGTGCCAAAAGATCGTCTTGCCTGCCAACGGGTTCTTGACCGACGACGGGTTCGGCCCCGGCTGGCGATGCGAGCGGGGCTTTCGGCAGGTGGACAATCGCTGCGCCGCGCTTGTTGTTCCGGCGCACGCCTTCGCGACGGGCGACGACTACGGGCGCGGGTGGGAGTGCAACCGCGGCCATCGCCGATCCGGCGACGCCTGCCCGAAGCTGGTGGTTCCCGAGGATGGCTACCTCGATGGCTCCGGGCGCGACTGGAGGTGCAATCGCGGCTTCAAGCGCACCGGCGATAAGTGCCTTGCAATCGAACTGCCTCCAAACGCCCACTTTGCCTCTTCAGGCAGCGACTGGACCTGCAACAAGCCCTATCAGCGGCGGGGAGACGGCTGCACCCTTGCACGCGATGGCCAATGAGGTGACCCATGCTGGAAAGCCTGTCCACGATGCAGCAGTTGATCGAGGAGGTGGCGGCCCATCTGAAGGCCAGCACCGCGCGCGATCGGACCGCCGCCCGTAAGAAGCTGGATCGCTTGACCGCTCTCTCCTCGACAATGTCGCTGACACTGGAGGTCAAGCGCTGAGGTCCACGCGGATCGCGGAAGGGAGCGTTGAAGGCGGTGGTTGATACCGCCCTGCTTTTGCGGGTTCATGCTTCCGCCACATTCGCGGCCACCGGTGCCTCGACCGTAGCTCCGGCCCGCCTCGCGGGCGACAGGATGAGGCGAGAATGAACGCATGACCACGACCAGCGGCGCCACGACGGCACTCGGCAAGCCCCTCTCCTACACCCAGAACCTTGAGGACTATCACCTCTGGCTGGCGCTTGGATCCGACGGGCCTGGCGTCTACGTGGACGTCGGCGGTGGCCATCCTGTCGCCGACAATGTCTCCATGTGGTTCTACGAGCGCGGCTGGAGCGGCCTCGTGGTCGAGCCGCAATCGGAGCTAGCGCGCCTCTACGCCCGCGTGCGGCCGCGCGACACGGTTTTCGAGGGCCTTGTCGGCCGAACGACAGGCACTCACGACCTTCACGTCTTCCCGCGCTTGCACGGGCTTTCGACCACCGTCGGTGCCCACGCCGAGCGCTCACAAATACACGGTGATACCTTCCGCACCGTGACCTTGCCCATGTTGACGCTCGCCGATCTCTGCCGACGCCACGACCTCCAGCGCATCGATTTCCTCAAAATCGACGTCGAGGGAGCCGAGACCGACGTGCTGGCCGGCAACGATTGGACGCGCTACCGGCCGAAGGTGGTCGTCTGCGAGGCCATCGACCCCGCCACCAATTCGCCCGCCCATGCCGCATGGGAGCCGATCCTGCTCGAGGCCGGCTACCGCTTCCGTCTCGACGACACACTCAACCGGTTCTATGTCGCGGAGGAATGCACGGAGGTTTTCGACCGCCTGCCCACCGAGCGCGGCGACTGGGGCGCTGTCACTCACATGTACGAGATCGGCAAGGCGCCGGAGAGCACGGCACACCCCGATCACGCTTTGAGTCTCGAGCTCGCGCAGGGGCTGTGGGCCGAGCTGCCGTTATTGGATCCAACCACTGTCGCCCGCCTCCTGGCCCGTGCACGCGGTCTCGATCCCGACACGCCAGAGACCGCAGAGCTGGCCTGCGATCTCGACACGGAGGCCATGCGAGCGGCTCTTGCACGCATCGCCTGCGGATACGACGGCGGCCAGATCGGATAAGCCAGCGACCGCCGAATGGCAGTCAGCCGCTCTTCCCAGCACTGTTGAGCATGCTCATCAGGTCCATGGGCAAGGGAAAGACGATCGTCGAGCTTTTTTCGCCAGCGATGTTGCTCAGCGTGCCCAGGTAGCGCAGCTGCATCAATTCCGGATGCCGCGCCATGATCTCGCCGGCCTGAACAAGCTTCTCCGCGGCCTGGAACTCGCCCTCGGCATCGATGATCTTCGCCCGCCGCAGCCGCTCGGCCTCGGCCTGCTTGGCAATCGCCCGCACCATCTGCTCGTCGAGATCGATGTGCTTCAGCTCGACGTTGGAAACCTTGATGCCCCATGCATCCGTTTGCGCGTCGAGGATGCGTTGCACATCGTCGTTGAGCTTCTCGCGTTCCGCCAGCATCTGGTCGAGCTCGTGCTGGCCGACCACCGAGCGCAGCGTCGTCTGCGCCAGTTGGCTGGTGGCCAGATTGAAATCCTCGACCTGAATGATCGCCTTCTCCGGGTCGATCACCCGGAAATAGAGCACCGCGTTCACCTTCACGGAAACGTTGTCGCGGCTGATGACGTCCTGAGGCGGCACGTCGAATACGCGCGTGCGCAGGTCAACCCGCTCCATCTGCTGGACGATGGGAATGACGAAGAACAGGCCGGGTCCCTTCACGCCTTGATAGCGGCCGAGCGTGAAGATGACGCCACGCTCGTATTCCCGGAGGATGCGGATTGCCGAGAACGCGAGCGCCAGAATGATGAGCACTGGCAGCAGCCAGGGTGCGAAGTCGATGGGAAGCACGGGCTAACTCCTTCTGTCGACGGGGGCGACGGTCACGACGAGGCCGCGCCGTTCGATCACAACTACCGATTGTCCTGGCGCCAGTGGCACCGAGGCACGCGCGCTCCACGTCTCGCCGTGCAGGGCGACGCGTCCCTCCCCCTCCCCCGCTGGCGTCGTGGTCCACGACACCACGGTGCCGACCATCCCGATCATCTCCTCGGAGCCGGTGACGACCTTTGCCGAACGCGATTTCATCAGGTAGCCGAGCAAGCCGACCAGCAGCAGCGCGCTGGTCAGCGTCGCCGAGATCACGACCGGCCATGCGATGGCGAAATCGATATCCGAGCCCTCCGGATCGAACAGGAACACCGCGCCCAGCGCAAATGCGATGGTTCCGCCGAGACCGAGGATTCCGAAGCCAGGTGCGACGGTCTCTGCAATCATCAAGGCCACGCCGAGCGCCAGCAGCGCCATTCCGGCATGCGAGACCGGCAGTGCCGAGAGGGCGGCCAGCGCAACGATCAGCGCCACGCCGCCAACGATGCCGGGTCCCGTCAAACCGGGGCTCCAGAACTCGAAAATGATGCCGTAGACGCCGATCATGAGCAGGATGAATGCAACATTCGGGTCGGTGATCGTCGTCAGGAAGCGAGTTCGCCAACCGGCCTCGATGGGAACCACCAGGGCATTGCGCACCGCCAGTGTCTGCTCCCCCGACGATGTCCGAAATGTGCGCCCGTCCAGTTGCACGAGGAGGTCGCCGACGTCAGCCGCAACCACATCGACGACCCGTTCTTTCAAGGCCTCGCTCGCGGTCAGCGTCGCGGCCTCGCGGACGGCCTTTTCAGCCCAGTCGGCATTGCGTCCCCTCAGCTCCGCCAGGCTCCTCAGATACGACACGGCATCGTTGACGATCTTGCGCTCCATCGCCGAGCCTTCGCCCGATTTGGATTTTTCCTTGTCGCTTGGAGAGGGCGCCGGCGACGGCGTGCCGGGCGTGCCCATCTGAACCGGCGTCGCCGCACCGAGATGCGTGCCGGGGGCCATCGCTGCAAAATGGGCCGCATAGCTGATGTATGTGCCCGCGCTGGCAGCCCTTGCGCCGCTCGGCGCGACGTAGACAGCTACAGGCACCGGCGAGGCGAGAATGCCCTGGATGATCTCACGCGTCGCCGAGACGAGCCCGCCGGGTGTGTCCAGCTGGAAGATCAGAAGGCGCGCATCCCGTCGACGTGCCTCGGCCAGGGACTGAGCGATGAAATGTCCCGTCCCGACCCCGATCGCACCCTTAATCTCGACGAGGATGACGCTGCCGTGTCCACGCTTCGGCTGGGCGTCCTGCGAGTGTGCGCCAGGCTGCAGTGACACCGCCGCCACGAGGGCAGCGACGATCGCTAGAACGAAAATCTGGAGGCGCAAAGGGACCACGATCGCACACCCGTCGCTGGATGACCGCTGTCCCCTCTCCGCGGTCACCGATTGTCGGCAGACCCACTCTATATAGGTGCCGAAGCCCTCCCGGCCATGTGCGAGATCAATTGGCGAGCCATACCGAGGCTCAGCCGCCGACCATCTCGTCCTGCAGACGCCTGACCCGGGCGATCTCGGAGCCCGCAGGCAATTCCACCGCGGCGTAGGTGATCAAGTCGCCTTTCGCCACGGGCTTCACCAACTTGGCACCTTGCGCAAGTCCGATCGGCAGCGCGTTTCTCTCGCGAGCATAGCCCCGCGTCATCGAGAACCCTCGGTAGAGATACTCGCCGATGCGGCCGAGCACGTCGCCGGCCTTGAGATCGCACTTGGCCACGCACCCGACCTCCGCGACGGGCACCGGCAACGCGTGCATGTGGCTCTCGCCGTGGATAGCGGCTGCCGCCGCCGACAGCGGCACCTCGAGGCTGGTGAGGTGATAGGGCCGGTAGAAGGCATAATAGGGGCCCGCCCCCAGATGCAGGTCGTTCATACGCTCCCGCAGACGGGGATGGCGCATCTCGGCAATGCAGAACACACCCGGTGCCACGTCCTTGGCGATCGTGAAGTCGACACAGCCCCTGCGCGAAAGGATGCCGCCGTCCTCCGTCGGGCAGAAATAATTCTGAAGCTCCGCCCGCGGCGCCTCGGGCCCGTGCATGCCCGGCACGTCCGGCACCAGCCCGGTCGCATTGGCGATGGCGACCATCTCAACCATCGTCTTGGTGCCATCGACGAACTCGACCAGCATGCGCGGGTTCATGTTCCGCCGTAGGGCCTCCTCGCGGTAGTCGTCCGGCGTCGCGTCGATGTTAAAGGCGTTGTTCTTGCCTTTGCCGGCCGCAATGACGGGATACCCGAGCGACCGGACGAAGCGGATCAGCTCCATCGTCGAGGTGGGCTCGTCGCCCGCTCCGATCGTGTAGACGACGCCCGCTCGACGCGCCTCGCTCGCCAGGTAGGACCCGACGGTGATGTCGGCCTCGACGTTCATCATCACGATGTGCTTGCCGGCGCCGATCGCGGTAAGCGCCACAACCGCGCCCGCATTCGGGTTGCCGGTGGCATCGATCACGACATCCACCTCGGGTGCCCGGCACACGAGGTCCGGTGCCGAGACCGCCGCGATCCGTCCGCGTGAGATCGCCTGCGACACCTCGGTCGCCGATGATACCGTCTCCGGCTTACGGCACCGAGCGCCAGCGATATCGCAACCGGCCGCGATGCGCTCCGGCTTCGAGTCGCAGTGCGCTACCACCTCGAGACCCGGCATCAAGGCGATCTGCACCAGAAGATCGGTGCCCATCTGACCCGCGCCGATGACACCCACCCTGACCGGCCGTCCGTGCCTCTCGCGCCAGTCGAGCGCCTCGGCAAGCGGCATCCGCGTCGCCGCCGCGACAATGTCCGTTGCACCGTCAGCGGCCATTTGGCCTCCCTTCGCCCCCGCCCTCTTTTAAAGCCGACGAAACACGGGCGATCAGGCTCCGTCAACCCGGCATAGCACCCCATGCCGGTCCGCTGTCCATTCACCGGTCAGCTAATTGCTTTCATCGCGAGCAAAGCGACGGCATTGTTGACCGCATGGCAGAAGACGGCGGGCCATAAGCTTCTCGACCGCGCCCTGATCCATGCGAGTGTCATGCCGACCGCGAAGATCACGAGTTGCCCGCCCGGCCCATATTGCATGTGGAGCAAAGCGAAGCCGGCGCTGGCCAGCGCTGCACCACCCCAGAAGCCCAGCCTCGTCGCTTCGAGCGTGCGCGACAGCACGCCCCTAAACAGCAGCTCCTCAGTCAATCCTGCAAAGACGACCGCTGCCAGGAAGAGAAGCCAGGCGTTGGGCGACTTGACCAGATCGACGAATGGCCCGAGCTCGCGATGCACCTGCGGCGGCGCGATGGTGGTTGCCACCGCCGTGGCGAGCATCTTGACCAGGAACAGCAGCGCCACCATGCCGAGCCATTGCCCGGCCGTCAGCCGCGCTGGCGCGAGGCCCAGCGCGGCGGAGCGATCGGCGTGCCATACGCCGGCAAGCCACCAGATCAGGACGAGTTGCAGCGTCTGTCCGGCGAGTTGCACCCCAATCAGGAAGATTGGGTCAGACCCTCCGGGCAGTCCCTCGGCTATCGCCGGATCGAGGCTCGACAGCCACACCTCGTAGGCGGTCTGAACGACGAATGCCGCCAGCATGGCCGAGGCCATGACGAGTGCGACGAAGCCGACAGCGCCGGGCACCGTCCATTGCCCTCCTGGCCCTCCGCCACCGCCGAGCGGCACGGACGGCACCGAGGTCGTCGGGTGCTGGGTGAACATAGGCGTCCCCTGAGCGCGACATGACCGGCGTGCTTGGCACGCAGGCGACGGTTCCGGCCGCAGGGCCCGCCGCACCGCAAGTCGGGCCGGAGGCTCTACAGGCGCGCGAGCGCGGCTTCGAGCCGACGACCCTTGCTCTCCCAATCCGCCTGCCGCTCGCGGAGTTCCTCGACCACCTCCTCCGGTGCCCGGGCCATGAACTGCGGGTTGCCGAGGCGATCGGTGACCTTCTTGATCTCGGCGCCGACCTTGGCGACCTCCTTGGCGATACGCGTCTTCTCGGCCGCCATGTCGATCACCCCCGCCAGCGATAACGCCGCCGTCGTGTCACCGATGACGACCTGCGCCGATCCCTGCGCAGCACTCGCAGCGAACGCGATGCCGTCAAGCCGCCCCAGGCGCACGATGGTGTCGGTATGGCGCGCAGCCCTCGCCTGCACGTCGGCCGAGGCTTCGATCAACACGAGCGGCACCTTCGCCGCCGCCGGCACGTTCATCTCCGACCGAACCGAGCGCACCTCCGAGATGAGACCGATCACCCAGCCGATCTCGGCGTCAGCCGCCGCATCCGCGAGCCCGTCCAGCCGCGGCCACTCGGCCAGCGCCAGCAACGACGTCCGCGCTGGCCCCTGCTCGCCGGTCTTGGCCCACAGCTCCTCGGTGATAAACGGCATGAACGGATGCAGCAGCGCCAGGCTCTGGTCGAGAACCCAGGCCGTCATGGCCCGCGTCTCGGCTCTTGCGTCTGCCTTCAGTTGCCCACCAGCAACCGGCGCCGCCGCTTCGTCCCCGCCCATCAGTATCGGCTTCGTCAGCTCCAGGTACCAGTCGCAGACCGTGCCCCAGACGAACTCGTAAATGGCCGCCGACGCCTCGTTGAACTTGTAGGCTTCGAGGGCGGTCGTCACGGCAGCAGCCGCGCGCTCGGTCTCGCCCGCGATCCAGCGGTTGACCGTTTCCTTCGCAGAGCGCGGATCGAAGCCGTCGACGCGGCGGCACTCGTTCATCTCGGCGAACCGCGCCGCATTCCAGAGCTTGGTCGCGAAATTCCGGTAGCCCTCGACGCGCTGCTTGGAGAGACGCACATTGCGCCCCTGCGCCGTCATGGCGGCCAGCGTGAAGCGCAGTGCATCGGCGCCGAGCACGTCGATCAACTCCAGGGGGTCCATCACGTTCCCCTTGGTCTTCGACATCTTCTGGCCCTTCTCGTCGAGGACGAGGCCATGGATGTAAACGTCGCGGAACGGCACCTCGTGCATGAAGTGCATGCCCGACATCATCATGCGGGCGACCCAGAAGAAGATGATGTCGAAGCCCGTGACCAGCACGCTGGTCGGATAAAAGCGCTCGACCTCTTTCGTCTGCTCCGGCCAGCCGAGCGTCGAGAACGGCCACAGCGCCGACGAGAACCACGTGTCGAGCACGTCGGGGTCGCGATGCAGACCCACGCGCGTGCCGTAATGGCTTTCGGCAGCCTCCAGCGCGAGATTCTCGGTCTCCGCGACGAACACCTCGCCATCCGATCCATACCACGCCGGAATCTGATGCCCCCACCAGAGCTGGCGTGAGATGCACCACGGCTGGATGTTCTCGAGCCAGCGGTAGTAGTCGTTGGCATATTTCTCGGGCACGAAGCGGGTGTCGCCCTTGCGCACGGCCTCGAGCGCCGGCGTCGCCAACGTCGCTGCATCGACGTACCACTGGTCGGTCAGCCACGGCTCGACGATGGCGTCTCCGCGTTGCGCGTGCGGGACCGCGTGCGTCGTGACCTCGATCTTCTCGAGGAGGCCGAGCGCGTGCAGGTCCTCGACGATGCGTTTGCGCGCAGCGAACCGGTCCGTGCCGCGGTAGGAGTCGGGCACGTTCTCGTTGAGCTTGCCGGTGGCATCGAGAATGTTGATCACCTCGAGCTTGCAGCGCTTTCCGACCTCCCAATCGTTGAAGTCGTGGGCCGGCGTAATCTTCACCGCACCCGTGCCCTTTTCCGGATCGGCATACTCGTCACCGACGATGGGAATGATGCGATCTGTCAGCGGCAGATGGCACGACTTGCCGATCAGGTGCTTGAGACGAGGGTTCTCGGGATGGATTGCGACGCCGGTGTCGCCGAGCATCGTCTCAGGCCGCGTCGTGCCCACCATCAGGTAGGTGGCGGGATCATCCGGGTTGTAGGTCACGCCCGCCAGCGGGTAGCGGATCGTGTACATGTGCCCGGACGGATCACGGTCGAGCACCTTGTTCAGCGCGCCCGCGTTGAACAGGACGAGATTGCCGTCCTTATCGAGCTGCCCGCGGAACCACTTGAACGAGCCGGTGTGCTCGCGAGGCTCGACCTCGAGATCGGACACCGCCGACTGGAACTCCGGGTCCCAGTTCACGAGCCGCTTGTCGCGGTAGATCAAGCCCGCCTTATGCAGCTCGACGAACACCTTGAGCACGGCCTTCGACAGGCCCTCGTCCATGGTGAAGCGCTCGCGCGACCAGTCGCACGACGCGCCGAGCCGCTTCAGCTGGTTCTGGATGGTGCCGCCGGACTGCGCCTTCCAGGCCCAAACCTTCTCAATGAACGCATCACGCCCCAGCGACTTGTACTCGATCTGTTGCTCGGCGAGCTGCCGCGACACGACGAGCTGCGTGGCGATGCCAGCATGATCCGTGCCCGGCTGCCACAGCACGTCCTTGCCCCGCAGCCGCTCGAAGCGGCAAAGCACGTCCTGCAACGTGTTGTTGAGCGCGTGCCCCATGTGCAGAGAGCCGGTCACGTTGGGTGGCGGGATCACGATACAATAGGCGGGCGCCCCTGCCCGCTCGGGCCGGCCGGCCTTGAATGCGTCGGCGGCTTCCCAGGCCGCATGGATGCGGGCCTCGATCTCGGCGGGCTGATAGGTCTTCTCGAGCATGGGGTTGGGCTCGGCTCATGAAATGACGGAGAGGCCCGGCGGTGGTACGCACGGGCCTCGCGGGATGTCAACGGTAGTGACTGCGCGACGACGGAATCGTCAGTGCTTGGACGCGTCGCCCTTGGCCGCCTCGCTTTTGGCCTGAAGGGAGGCCGCGAGCTCGATCCGAAGCGCCTTCTCGACCATGCGGGGCATGTTGTCGTCGAGCCATTGCCGGATCATCGGACGAAGCAGATCGATAATCGTGTCGTCGAGCGTCCGTATACCGCCACCGACGGCTCCCGACACCAAGTCTGCCGCATCGACCTTGGCCACTTTCGACTTGTCGGGCATGACCGCCGGCTTTGCCACCGCAGCCGGAGGCTCGGATACCGGGACGGGCGCGGTCGCAGGCTTTGCGCCCGCTCCGTTGGCAGCGGCCGGCACAACAGCTTGCGCCGCCGCGGCCTGAGGGGGTGCCGCTGGGGCCTTGGCTGCGGTTGCAGCAGGGGATGCAGCCGCCGCCCCCGCCTGCGCTGGCGCCACTGGCGGTTTGGTGGCAGTCGCGGCAGGGGAAGCAACAGCCGCCGCCTGCACAGGCGCCGCAGGTGCCTTGGCCGCGGTCGCTGCAGAGGACGCAGGTGCCACCCCCGCCTGCGGTGCCGCTGCCGGGGTCTTGGCCGCGGTGGCAGCAGGAGCTGACCCGGCGGCCACCGTCGCACTTGCTGCTGCGGGTTTCGCCGCGGGAGCCGGAGCCGCGCTGGCCGCGGCTGCCGCAGCCTTCTCTTGTGGAGAGGCCGGCGCAGCTTTTGCAGGCGTTGCGGCCTGAGTAGATTTGCCGTCGCCTGCAGATGGACCGCCCGCCGCAGGAGCTTTCGGTATGCCGACGCCATCGGCTGGCGGCTTTGTGCCTGCGGAGGCAGCCGCCTTCGCTTGCTCCGCGCCATTCGGCACCGGCTTCGGCTCCGTTGACAAAGCAGGGCCGTCCTTCGCCGTTACCTGATCGACCGGTCTGCCAGGCTCGGGCTTGGCTGCCGGCACATTCGGCGCTCTGCCGGCGTCGCTCGAAGTTGCGGCCGATGGAGGCGGCGGAGCAATCACCACCTTGCCGTCGTGGGGCGTCCTCGCTTCGAGCGAAGCGCCCGAGTCAAAGTTGGCTGGCGGCCGCGCGGCAGCGGCAGCGGCAGGTAAGGCCGGCGGCGGCAACTCGCTCGCGCCAAGCGCCGACAAGGGTGTCGGCCGGCTCAGCCAATCCGGCAGCCGCCCCGGCTTCCGATCAGCCGGCGACTCGCCAGCCGGGTCCGCGGAGCGGCGTGGAATGATCGTTCCAAGATCCGGCTGCCGCTGCTGCGCCCCGGATGCGCCTTCACGCGACGCATTGACATCGCTCGTCGTCAGTGCAGCTCCGCGCGTGGCACTGGGGGCAGCCCCTCCCGTCCGTTCCGGCTCCGGTGGTGCACGGTTGGCCCCCACCGCGCCCGTCGACGCGGCCGGTGCAGGAAACGGCCACGACGGACTCGGACTGCGCGTGTCCGACGGCCGATCCGCAGCAGGCCTATTGTCGGCCATGCCAAGAATATCGTCGAGAGATGCCCTGGGTGGCTGGTGCGCACGCGCCGCGTCGGCGTCCGGCGCGCGGCCCTCGACCGGCTTTCGCGAGCCGACTGGCTCCTCCGCGATGATCTTGCGGATCGAGGCCAAAATCTCGTCCATGCTCGGCTCGCTGGCCTTATCCGGCTTCGACATGTCTCGCCACTCCCCTCATCGGCACTTCAGCGGCCTGCCCGATGGCACCCCGCGACTCACCGCCGACCGCCGCTGTCATGACCGTGCCGTGGTACAACGCCCGCGCCGCACCCGCAACGCCACCGCTGAACCTGTGGATAGCCTCAATTCGGGGCAATCGAATGGCAAAGGCCGGAGCGGTTGCCCGCTCCGGCCTTTGTGTCAGACGGCAATTCAGATCACTTCACCGGATCGTGCCTGACGCCATGAGTGTCCCATAGGTCGAGCCGCTCACGATGGCCGTTCGAGTGCGTAATGCTGATGCCCCACCATTTGCGGCGGACCTCGTGGTAATGCGCCTCGACGTCGTAAGCCAATGCCGTATTGCCGAGCTCAGGGATCGTCATGCGGCCTACGGCTGCAAGCAGAGTGTATGAGGCTACGATCAAGTTGCGCTTCGTCGTGGCCAACTGAACCTGCGCATTGAGTGCTTCCTGCTCGGCGTTGAGAACGTCGAGCAGCGTGCGTTGACCGACACGCTCTTCCTCGCGGACACCCGCAAGAGCCGTGCTGGTCGCCTTGACCTGGACTTGGTCAGCCTCGATCTGCGCACGTGCTGCAACGAGATTGGACCAAGCGCTGACAGTTGCCGCCTTGGCTTCCGTTCGCTGCTGCTCGATCTGCTGCAGCCGGCTCACGTGCGTATGCTTGGCTTGCCGCACACGAGCACGAACGTCGCCAGCCTCATAGAGAGGCACCTCGAGGCGACCCGTCACCGTCGTGCTTTCGGTTTCATCGAGCGTCGTGCTGGGATCGAAGCGCTGTGAATAAGCAGCATCGATCCGCACGCTCGGGAGCAACTCGCCCCAAACCTGATCGACGGTGTGGCGTGCAGCCTGCTCGGTATAGAGGGCCGACACGATGACGGGGCTCTCTTTCAACGTGATGTCGACAGCCTCGGACTGCGATCTCGGCAAGAGCCGGCTCGGCGGGCGTTGCTCCGACAAAGTCGACGGTGGATAACCCACGACGCGCTCGAACGCGGCCCGGCTGGTCTTGAGATCGGAACGCGCCCTGTCCAGAGCCGAAACTGCCGCCGCTCGCCTCGCTTCTGCCTGCGCAACGTCGGTCCGCGTGACCTCGCCGACCGAGAACCGATCGCGCGTCGCCTTCAACTCGCGGGTCAACACGGCAACGTTGTTTTCCCTGAGCTTCAGAATTGCCTGATCCCGTACGACGTCGACATAAGCCGTCGCAGCTTCCAACAACACCGATTGCTCGACGTTGCGGAGCGTTTCCCGACCAGCCCTGACCGTTGCCTCGGCAACACGCACTCCATTCAAGGTCCGAAAGCCATTGAAAATGGGCTGCGAGGCGGTGATCGCGTACCCTTTTGGGTGGGATTTGCCACTCGAAGGCGTGACCGGCTTCGTATCTGTGCGCTGATAGCCGATATCGGCCGTTCCAGTCACGATCGGCCGGTAGCCCGAGTGCGCTCTTGCAACCTCTTCATCCGTGGCGCGCTGCCGCGCCCTTTCGGCATCAAGGCGCGGGTTGTATTTGTATGCAGCAGCCAGAGCGTCGCGAAGCGACTGCGCGCTGGCTGTGCTCGAGACCATTACCGATATAGCTGAGACAGCTACACCTAGCATCAATGCGCGGGCTGCTGACCTAAGCAGAAACCCGTGGCCGCAATGTTTTGTTTCGCTGATCATGCCCCCGCCATCAGTCGAACGAATTGCACAGACATCGTCGACCCATATCGAAAGTTGGACGACGCGTTATGACTGGGCTACACCGATTCGGGGGATGCGCTACAGCTCCGAACCACGATTATCGGAATTTCGCGGGGCGTGTGGGCTGATGCACACATTACGCGGGGGCTGCCAACAGGACGCACTCGTCCTAACGACAAAGTTGGCTTCTTTTGAGACGTCCCGCTAGTCGTCGAGGGACCAACGAGGGTCCGCATCCACAGTTACGTTCACGCTTTCCCGCCGCCCGTCGGCGCGCGTTATGTCGAGACCGAACCACCGGCCGCGCACCTCGGCATAGTTTGCCTCAGCGTCATAGGCCGGATCAGCGAGCTCCAACTCCGTGGCGGTCAAGCGCCCCATCTGCGCGAGCAATGTATAGGCCGCCACCACCAGATCGCGGCTGGCCGATACGACCTGAACCTGGGCATCGAGCAACTCCTGCTCGGCGTTGAGGATATCGAGGACGGTTCGCTGACCCGAACGCTCCTCCGCTCGGACGCCTTCGAGTGCCGCGCGCGCCTCGTCGGCGGCCATGCGATTGGCCCGCAGTTGTCCCCGGGTCGCCTGATAGCGCGACCACGCCTGCGTTACGACTGCTTGCGTCTCCTGCCGGGCCTGCTCGATCTCCTGCAATCGCGCGACGTGGCGGTGCTTTGCCTGCCGGACGCGCGCGTAGGTCTCGCCGCCTTCGTAGAGCGGCACGGAAACGCGCCCTGTTATGCTGGCAGCCTCCTGCTCGTCGATTCCACCGTGCTGCCCGTAGCGCGTGCCATAATTGGCCTCGACGCGAACCTCGGGCATCAATTCACCGCGGATCCGCGCCACGCCGTGCCGATCCGCCGCCTCTCGATAGAGTGCCCCGACGATCCCCGGGCTCTCGCGCTCGGCTGCGGCGAGGGCCTCCTCGAGGGCACGAGGCAGCAACTTCTTCGGCGGCGCGGGCGCGACAAGCCCAGACGGTGGGTGGCCGACGGCCCGGGCGAACGCGGCTCGACTCGCCTTGAGGTTTCCACCAGCGAGATCCTGCTGCGCCAGTGCTCGCGCCAGACGCGATCTGGCCTGCGCGACATCCGTCAGCGTCACCTCGCGCGCGGCCTGCCTGGTCTCGGTGGCCGACACCTCCCGCGAAAGCGCGGCGACGTTCGCCTCCCTCAATCGCAGGATCTCACGGTCGCGCACCACGTCGGCGAACGCAGTCGCGGCGTCGAGCAGCACTTGGTTCTCAACGCCTCTCAGCTGCTCGCGTCCTGCGCGGACCTGTGCCTCCGCCTCGTCGACGGTATTGCCGGTCCGGAAGCCGTTGAAGACGGTCTGTGAAAGAGTCAGCGAGTAGCCCCAGGGTCGCGCCTCGCCGGCACTGGCCGAGTTCGGCTTCGTGGCCGCGCGGCTGAGCCCGCCGTCGGCGCTGCCTGTGATTCGTGGCCGATAGCCGGAGAGCGCGCGAGGAACCTCCTCGTCGGTCGCCCTCAATCGTGCCCGCTCTGCGTCGAGCCTGGGATTGGCGCTGTAGGCGCTGGCCAGTGCCTGTCGCAAGGTCTCGGCGGTTGCCATCGAGCTCGACGCCAAGAGAGCGAGGCCGCCTGCAAGCAGCGCAGCAACAGGCCAGACGCAACGCGCATCGCGCGCGTCCGCCCGCCCCCGACGAGCCGCCATTGCCTTGCCTCGCATCGAAACCGCTCCACGCTCCCGCGCAAGCACCGACAGGACCTGCGAGCTGTCATTCGCGGCCGATTCGGTGAACGGAGCGTAAATCCAGCTCTGCGCGGGTAAGCGCCGCCGTCCAGTGTGGCGGTTTGGAAGTCCGCTTCATTCTTCCGGCAAACTTTGAAAGCGGACTTCCTCGTCTCGAGCCAGCAGCACGATGAAGCGAACTTCGCGGTCGGGACACTAGCCGTCGACGACGATGTCAGGATGCCGGGCGCCCGTCTCGAGGAGGTCCGCCGCAATCCGCGCCAGCGCCGGCGCCATCAAGTAGCCGTGCCGGTAGGCGCCGTTGACCATCAGCCGGCGCCCCTTGACCACGATCCTCGGCACATTGTCCGGGAACGCCGGGCGCACACCCGCCGACAGCTCCAGGATCTCGGCCTCGCCGAAGGCCGGATGGACGGCGTAGGCCGTGCCGAGCAAATCGAGCGCCGAGCGCAGCGTCACGGCGCCGAAATCCTCGCGCTCGATTACCGTCGCGCCGATCATGTACGTGTCGCCACCCCAGGGCACGATGTAGAGCGGAAAGCGCGGATGGAGCAGCCGAACCGGCCGCGACAGATGCACGTCGCCGGCCCGAACGACCGCCATCTCTCCGCGCACCCCGCGCAACGTCTCGAGATCGCCCCGCGCCGCGATCCCTCGGCAGTCGATCACGACACCGCCAGCCGGCGCCGCCATCCACACGGGATCGGACACGGGCTCGCCGAAGACGAGACGAGCCCCGAGCCGCCGCAGCTCGTCCCGGAGCACGGTCAGCGCGTGCCGGGTCGAGACATGCGCCTCGGTCGGAAAATAAAGTCCGGCTCCGAAGCGCCCGGCGAGATCCGGCTCGAGATCGCCGATGCTGGCCTGGTCCACCCCTTCGTGCCCCTCGGTCATGCGGGCGAATCGGCGCAGCTCGGTCATGTCACGCGGCGCCGCGACGACGAGGCTGCCCTTTTGCGTCACATGGCCGAACGCGGCCTTCCAAAGCTCCAGCCCCTCGAGACCGAGTTGCTTGACCACCTCCGGTGCCGCCTCGGCCTCACAGTAGGGAGCGAGCATGGCCCCGGCGAAACGGCTCGAGCCGCCGCTTTCCGCCTCCGGCATGGCCTCCCGAACCGTGACCGCATGGCCGCGCCGGGCCAGCTCAAAGGCTTGCCACAAGCCGAAGACGCCGGCCCCGACGATCGTGATCTCGAGCTTGCTCAAGGGGTCTTCCTGTCCAAACCAGTTCGCGTCGCCGGTGCGAGATCGGCAGTCGGCCGCCCGCCAGGTGACTGCGCCGCTAGCGAATGCCTGAGCTTAACGATATGCCGTCGGGCACGACGTCATACAAGCCATAGGATGGGGCGAGCCACGGAGCGAACGCAACAGCCGCCTTCGACCCAGCGTAGGCGCACCATGGTTACCGCGTGCGGATCGCTCCGGTAGATTTGCTTTTGGGGATCGAGGCGCCTATCAATCGCGGTTGCGCCACCCGGACAAGAGCCGCCCGTGGCGCTGAAGCCGGCCATTCGGACCACGCCCCAACGGAACTCGCCACATGTCCGCTCCCCTCTCCGCGCCTCAGCCGAAGCCCGGCATCCTCGATATCGCGCCTTACGTGCCGGGCGAGAGCACGGTCCCGGGCGGCATCAAGCCAATCAAGCTCTCCTCGAACGAGACCCCGCTCGGTCCATCGCGAAAGGCGATCGACGCGTATCAGGCCCTCAGCGGCGAGCTGGAGCGCTATCCCGACGGCGCCGCGACCGCGCTCCGGAAGGCGATCGGCGGTGTCTACGGGCTCGATCCCGATCGTATCGTCTGCGGTTGCGGCTCGGACGAGCTCCTGAACCTGCTCGCACACGCCTATCTCAGCCTCGGTGACGAGGCCGTCTTCACCGAGCACGGTTTCCTCGTCTACCGCATCGTCACCCTCGGCAATGGCGCCACGCCGGTGGTCGTCAAGACACGGAGCTATGCGTGTGACGTCGATGCGATGATTGCCGCGCTGACGCCGCGCACCAAGATCGTCTTCCTCGACAACCCGAACAATCCGACGGGCACCTACATCCCGTTCAACGAGGTGCGGCGCCTGCACGCGGCGATGCGCCCCGATACGGTCCTCGTGCTCGATTCGGCCTATGCCGAGTATGTGCGGCGCAACGATTACGAGTCGGGCATCGAGCTGGTTGCGACCTCAAAGAACGTCGTCATGACCCGCACGTTCTCCAAGATCTACGGGCTCGCGGCGTTGCGCCTTGGCTGGGCCTACTGCCCGCCCGCCATCGCCGATGTGCTGAACCGCATTCGCGGCCCCTTCAATATCACAGCCCCCTCGATCGCGGCCGGCATCGCCGCCATCGAGGATTCCGGTCACGTCGAGTCCTCCCTCGTCCATAACGACACGTGGCTGCCATGGACCACCGCCGAGATCGAGAAGCTCGGCCTCGAGGTCACGCCGAGCGTCGGCAACTTCATCCTGATCCATTTCCCGACGGAAACCGGGCGTGACGCCGTCGCGGCCGATGCCTTCCTGAAGTCGAAGGGCATCATCATGCGCCGGGTCGCCGGGTACGGCCTTCCGAACGCGCTGCGCATGACCATCGGCACGGAATCCGACAACCACACGGTCGTCGCGGCGCTCGCCGCCTTCATGGGCAAAGCCTGAGAGAGCCCATGAGCCAGCCAATCTACGATACCGTCGCGCTGATCGGCATCGGCCTGATCGGATCGTCGATCAGCCACGCCGCGCGCCGTCGTGGTCTGTGCCGCCGTCTCGTCGGCCACGCCAAGTCCGAGGCGACCCGCGCGACGGCACTGCGTCTCGGCTTGGTCGACGCTGCCTATCCGACAGCCGCCGAAGCGGTGAAGGACGCCGACCTCGTCGTGCTTTGCGTGCCGGTCGGCGCCTGCGTGCGCGTCGCCGAGGAGATCGGCCCGCACTTGAAGCCCGGCGCGACCGTCACCGACGTCGGTTCGGTCAAGGGCACCATCGTTCGCGATGTCGGCCCCTTGTTGCCGGAGAGCGTGCATTTCGTGCCTGGTCATCCGATCGCCGGCACCGAGCATTCCGGACCCGAGTCGGGCTTCGCCGAGCTGTTCGACAACCGCTGGTGCATCCTGACGCCCCCTGAGGGCACCGATTCTTCAGCCAGCGAGCGACTGCGCGCTTTCTGGCAGGGCCTCGGCTCGAACGTGGAGATGATGGACGCCGACCACCACGACATGGTGCTCGCCATCACCAGCCATGTGCCGCATCTCATAGCCTTCAACATCGTCAACACCGCAGCTCACCTCGAGCGCGTCACCGACAGCGAGGTGATCAAGTTCTCCGCGGGCGGCTTCCGCGACTTCACCCGCATCGCCGCGTCCGACCCGACCATGTGGCGAGATGTGTTTCTCAATAATCGCGAGGCGGTGCTCGAGATGCTCGGCCGCTTCACCGAGGATCTGATCCACCTGCAGCGCTCGATCCGCTATGGCGACGGCGAAACCCTGTTCGACCTGTTTTCCGAGGCACGGCAGGTTCGTCGCGGCATCGTGCAAGCGGGCCAGGATGCCGGCTCGGCCGCCGCGTTCTATCGAAGCCGAGATGCGGCAGGCGCCACGACCGGCAACGGAACCGCCGGCGCCAAGCCAAAGCCCTGATACCCGCGATGCGCCCCACGCCAGACCAAGACCTCTGGATCTTCGGCTACGGCTCGTTGATGTGGCGGCCCGACTTTCCGTTCGTCGAGCGCGCTGCCGCCAGCGTTGCGGGACACCATCGCGCTTTCTGCATCGCCTCGACGGTGCATCGCGGCAATCGAGACCGTCCCGGACTGGTTCTGGGCCTGGACCGCGGACAGGCCTGCCTCGGCATCGCCTATCGTGTCGCGGCGCGCGATGCGCCCTCGGTGCTCACCTACTTGCGCAAGCGCGAGCTGATCTACGGCGTCTATCGCGAGACCTTCGTGACCGCGCACCTCGCCCCGGATGCGTCCGTCGAGGCGGCGCCAGCCCTCGCCTATACCGTCGAACGCTGCCATCCCAGCTACACCGGCCGCCTGCCGCTCGCCACTCAGGCCGCGATCATCAAAGGCGCGCGAGGGCAGTCGGGTGCGAACCTCGACTACCTCATCAACACCGTGCGCCACTTGAAGGACCTCGGCATTCGCGAACGCCAGATGGAGCGCCTGGTGTCCCTCGCCGCCGGTCACTTGGCGCATACCCCCGCCGAAACCATGCACCGGCCGGGCGTTCGCGGGCTCAGTGCAACGTGGGCGAGACTGCCGGCGAAGCTGCCCCGGCTGCCGCTCGGCGATCAACGCCGCTTCGGTCATCGCATTTCGATGCACGGCACCTGACGAGACACTCGTAGAGACGCCACTGGGCCGGCTGACGTAGGCGCCATTTTTTTCTAGCGCTGCGCCATCGGTCGGCTACAAGTCCCAGCGCGACTGCGTGTCCGGTTCGCGTCAGGAGCGGCGGCTCCGGGGACACAGGCGTGAGGAGCCCTCCATTTCAGCGAGCCCGATGATGAAAAGCTCGGTAACCACGATCGTGCTGGCGGCTGCCGCCATCCTGTTTGCCTTCTACGGCTATCTGCAATCGTCGAACCTCTCGGACGAGGTCGCTCGCTCGCGCCAGGCCGCATCGAACCTTGAGAAGTCGACAGCCGAGCTTAAGTCGGCGCGTGACGAGGTCGCCAAGCTCACCTCGGCCCGCAGCGCCGCCGACACCGAGGTCAAGAAAGTCCGTGACGAGCTCGGCAAGCTTGCCTCGGCCCGCAGCGCCACCGACGCCGAGATCAAGAAGATCCGTGACGAGCTCGTCGCGGTCCACACTGCCCGCAAAACGGCCGAGGCCGCCGCGGCGACTGCCCGCGACGAGGTCGGCAAGGCGCAGTCCACGATCAAGACGATGGAAACGACGCTCGCGACGTTCAAGACGGACCTTGCCGCAGCCCGCGATCAAGCCGCGAAGGCGCAGTCGGCGCTCCAGTCGATGCAGGCCGAGTTGAAGGCCGCGCGCGACCAGGCCGCTCAATTGCAGTCGGCCAAGATCTCGGCCGACGCACTGGCCAAGGAAGCGACCGACAGGCTGGCCAGCGAGCAGAAGCTCAGAGAGGTCGCCGAGAAGGCATTGGCCGAGGCCCGCAAGCCGCAGTGACATAGCCGATGGGACGGGGGGCCGACGGGACGGGGGATGGCGATTAGCACCCCCGTCTCTCACCCCGATCAGTCCGTTTGGACCACCATTTTGAAGGCATCGCCGTCGCGTAGGACCCGGCCCGCCGTCGGGCCTGCAAAATGCGTTCCGATCACCAGCACCGGCGTGCCGGCCAGCTCAGCCAGCATCCGTCGCCGCGTCGCCTCGCCGGCCGCCTTGTCGAAGTCCGCCGACGAGCACCATTCCGGCCGCGCGAACTGGCACGGGTGATGCGCGAAGTCGCCCGTGATCAGCGCGGCCTCGCCCTTCGATTCGATCATCACGCTGCAGTGGCCTGGCGAATGGCCGTGGCTCGGTACGAACCGCACCTGTGGACAGAGGCGATGGTCCGCCTCGACCAACTCGTGCAGCCCCGCATCGACGATCGGCTGCACGCTGTCGGCGAAGACGGTCAGCATGTGCTCCGCCTCGCGCTGCGCCGCCCAGTGCTCGAATTCCTTCCGCCCGAAGATGTAGCGCGCCTTTGGGAACGTCGGGACCCACTTGCCGTCGACGAGCTTGGTGTTCCAGCCGACATGGTCGACGTGCAGATGCGTGCACATCACCACGTCGATCTTCTCCTCCGGATAGCCGGCCTCGGCGATATCCGCGAGAAAGCGCCCTTGCCGATCGTTCCACGTCGGCACCCGCCGGCCCTGCTTGTCGTTGCCGAGGCAGGTGTCGACCATGATGGTCATCGACGGCGTCTCGACGATGAGAGCGTGGATGCTCATCCGAAGCTTGCCCATCTCGTCCGCGAAATGCGGGATCAGCCACGAGATCGGCCGGACGGCCTCGGGGCTCGCGTCCGGCAGGATGAAACGGCTGCCGCCCGTCGTCTCCAACTCGACCACCTTGGTGACCGTCACATCCCCGATCTTCCAGCGCATTCGGTGCCTCCCTGAGCTGTCGAGGAAGGCTAGAGCCAGACGAAGCGCGAGGGAAGTGTCATGCAGCAAGGCACGACGCACCTACCTGGCTTCACCGTCGCCAATCATTTCACGGGCAGCGTCTGCGCATAGGCGAGCGTGTCCACGGCATCCTTCAGCGATAGCGCGCGCATGTTGATCATGGCCGCGCCCGGATGCGAGTTGCGCATCTTGTGCAACACCTCCCAAGGCAACGCCTTCGCCTCGGTCCCTATGAATCCAGGCTCCTCGTTCGTTCCCCAGTTGAGGGCCCGACCATCGAGGCCATGGCACGCCGCGCAAAGCGTCTGATAAAGGCCCGCGCCGCGAGTGATGTTCCCCCGAACCTTGCCGGTCTTACGCTCGATATACTTGTCCGCATCGTGTTGACCACTGCGCACGAAGGCGGCGAGCCGCAACATCTCCTCGTCCGAGATCATGTCGGGGGTGTAGTTGTGTGGCGCCGTCCGCAGTAGCTTGGCGATCGCTGCCGGCGGCATCCTTTGGGCGCCGCGAATACCAACGATCCCGGAGTAGCGCTCCGCGAGTGGGCCGCCCTTGCCGTTGATCCCATCCTTACCCTTGTAGTCCCACCCATGACACTCGACGCAGCGCCACGTGTTCGAGCCGGTCCGCTTGCCCGTTGATGGATAGGCCGGGTTTGTCTCCCGGGGGCGTCTGCGATCGAGTGCATCCCACCACGTGTCGTAGATGCGCCCACCTGCGGCGAGCGTCCACGGCGTGCTCGGCTTGTCCGGCGCGCCGTGGACGAACGATTGCAGCGAAGAGCTGTGCGGCGCGGGCTTGTCTTGTGCCAGCGCCGTGCCAAACATTGCGAGCGACACCAGCGTAACGATTATCGCGACCGGACACTTCATGAGAGCACTCTCCCTGACTACGACGTCCGGCATGGTCTCATGGCGGCATGTCGCCGTTGATGATGGAGGTCAACCCAAGTGTGTCAGTGACATTGTCACGATCCGCACGCTTCGATCTCTCACCCGACGTAAGCCTGACACTCGATCTCGACCTTCATCCGCGGGTCGACAAGGCCCGACACCTCGACCAGCGTCGACGCCGGCAGGTTCGGACCGAAATAGGCGATGCGCCTGGGATTGATGAGCGGCCGCTCCTTGATGTCCGTCATGAACACCTGAACCTTGACCACGTGCTCGGGGCCGGCTCCGGCTGCTTTCAGACATTTGTCCAGCGCATCCATGGCGACCTCGAACTGCTCGACGACGCCCTCGGGAATAGATCCGTCGCCTCTGGCGCCGGTGATGCCGGAAACCCATACGTTCGGGCCGGCGCGCGTCACGTGGCAGTAGTGACTGACCGGTGCTCTGAGCTCGGGAAGCGTGATGCGTTGGATCGACATGGGGGGCTCCTTAAGCGAAACTCTGCGCAAGAGCCCCAGCCTAGGCCACTCAAAGCCAGCCCGAAAGCTCCCGTCGCACCACCCCCTCGATGACGCGCATACCCTGCTCGCTGTCGTTGAGCGCCGGGATATAGGCGAACTGCTCGCCGCCGTGCTCCATGAAGATCTCGCGGTTCTCGACATCGAGCTCCTCGAGCGTCTCGAGGCAATCCGCTGAGAATCCTGGTGCCACGAGTGCCAGCCGCTTCACGCCCGCTTTGGCCAGCCTCTCCACCGTCTCGTCGGTGTAGGGCTGCAGCCACGGATCGGTGCCGAACCGCGACTGGAACGAGGTGACCCAGCGCTCCTGCGGAAGGCCCAGCGCCTCGCGCACGAGGCGGGACGTCTTCATGCACTGACAATGATAGGGATCGCCCGACTCGAGATACTTCTGCGGCATGCCGTGGAATGTGGCGAGGATCGTCTCGGGCTCGAAGGGCAGCTTTGCCAGCCCGGCACGGATCGAGGACGCGATGGCCTCGATGTAGGTAGGATCGTCGTGCCACGGCGGCGCCACGCGCACGGCCGGCTGCCAGCGCATCGTCATGAGATGACGAAACGCCTCGTCGGCTGCCGTCGCGGTCGTAGCCGCCGCGTACTGAGGATAAAGCGGAACGAGCAGGATGCGATCGCAGCCCGCCTTGGCCAGCGCATCAATCCGCGAAGCCGTGGATGGGTTGGCATACCGCATTCCCCAATCGACGAGCACGCGCGGCTGATCGCGGAAGGCCTCGGCGAGCTTCTCAGCCTGCGAGCGCGTGATGGTCTTGAGGGGCCCCTCGTTGCGCTCCTTGTTCCAGATCGTGTCGTAGTCGCGGCCCTTCGGTCCAGGGCGCACCGTCAGAATGATCAGGTTGAGGATCGGCCACCACTTCCAGCGCGGCTCCTCGATGACGCGTCGATCGGAAAGGAACTGCCTCAGATAGCGGCGCATCGACCAGTAGTCGGTCGCGTCCGGCGTTCCGAGGTTGAGGAGCAGGACGCCGATGCGGCCGTACGCGACGTCCGGATGACCGGGCGGCCAGTGATCGGGGCGGGGATCTGAGATGGTGCGCTGCATGGCGGAGATATAGCGCCATGCGACGCGCTTTGAAACGTGGCTGATACGCGAAGCTTACCCTGCCGCTCAGCGGCCGAGCCGATTGCGTGCCGCCTCGAGGTAGAGCCGCCCTCGCTCGGCGAGCGGCGCCAAATCGATCCGCGAGAACGCGTCGCCCAGCGACGTCCCGAAACGCCCCATGCGATCTGCGGCATCCGATTGCCGGAGCGCACGCATCTCCTTGGCGAAGGTTCGCTCTATCGAGCGAGCCGCGCGCATGGCACGATGATCTATCCGATTCGAACGGGCGCGCCGCGAGTTGACGAGCATCACCACGGCGGCGCCGACGGCGAGCGCCGCGCCGCTGGCCAGCAATGGATTCCGCTGCACGAACCCGACCACCGCCTGGCCCACCGAGCTGGCACCCGAGATCTTCTGATTGCGGCTCCGCGTCTGCTCTCGATGCTGCGTCTTCCAAGGCTCGCGGTCTCGGGCTACGGCGGCGGTCGTGCCCGGCGCGCCATCGGACACTCCTGTACGCGAACGATCATGAAGGGTATCAGACCCGGCGTTCTGATGCATCGGACGGCCTCGCGGTTGATTGATCTCAGTTCGTCAAACGCGCGGCGGCTGCGGCCGTTCCCCTGGAGTGGACGATGATCTCGGATCGCATCCGGCTCAATCTTCGAGTTGCGGCTTGATTTCAGCGGCAAACGTCGCCAACGCGTCGCGCGAGCCCGTCGGATCGACCAGGAGCACGTAATCGACACCGCCGGCTTGGAGCCGCTTGAGCCGTGCCGCGATCTCGTCGGGCGTCCCGAGCAGTGCCGCGTCATCGGCGGCGAGCTCTGCCGCCGCCTCGGCCGTCAGGTCATGGTACCGCTCGGCCCCAGGGCCACGCGCCAACCCACCGATGGCCCCGAGGACACGTGCACGCACGGCAAGCGCCTCGGCCCGCTCTGCGTCGCTCGACACGATCTGCAGTCCCCGAGCCACGGCGACCTGACAGGAGCCTTCAGCGCGGCCTGCACTTCGGCAGGCCTCACGGAAAAGCCGGACCCGCTCGACGATGACATCGATGGGCGCCACCTGGTCGAGGAGCAGGTTGTAACCACCCGCCGCGGCCTTCTCGATCGAGTTCTCGGCTTCCCGCGCCGAGCCAGAACGGTGGGTGCGGCCTCTGGATCGGGCGCGGCTCGATCACGACGTTCTCGAAGCGCCAGTATTTCCCATGGTGCGAGAACCGGCCTCGACCGCTCCAGGCAGATCTGAGGAACGCCATCGTCTCCTCGAACCGCTCGCCGGCTTCGCTGGCTGGGATCGAGAAACCGGCAAACTCGCTGTCCCGATAGCCCTTGCCGACCCCGAAATCGAACCGTCCGCCGGACAGCAGATCGAGGGTCGCCACCTGCTCGGCGAGCAGCGCGGGGTTGTGCCAGGGCAGCACGACGACGGCCGTGCCAAGGCGGATGCGCGTGGTGCGCGCCGCAAGATAGCTGAGCAGGTTGAGAGACGCGGAGACCTGTCCGACGCCGGTGAAGTGATGCTCGACAACGAAAACGCTGTGAAAGCCGAGACGCTCAGCCTCGAGCACATAGTCGATGTAGCGCTCGTAGCCGATGCTGTCGCCGGCCGGACTGTCGCCTGAGGATCGCGCGCCACCGAAGAGTCCGAAACGCATGATGCGATCCTGTCTGCTCAGATCAGGAAAGTGACCTCAGCAGCTCCGCAAAGAGCCTGCAGCGCGGCACGAGAGACGACACGAGCAGATGCTCCTCGAAGGTGTGCGCACCGGCCCCGTCGACCCCCAGTCCGTCGAGAGTGGCGACGCCGAGCGCCCCGGTGAAATTGCCGTCGCTGCCGCCGCCGAAGGAGCCGTGCTTCAGCTCGAAGCCGAGATCCCTGGCAACTCCATGGGCCTTCTCGTAGAGACCCATCGTCTCTCGGTGCGGCTCCCACAGCGGACGGACAGGTCCTTGCTCGACTGTCACCCGGATGCCGTCGTCCTCGTCCTCGAGGGCCTTCATCCGGGTCGCCACCTCCTCGAAAATGGCTTGCGTCGGCGCCACGGTCAGGACCTGTGCGCGGCATTCGATCGGCATGACGTTGACGAACGTCCCGCCCTGAATTGTCCCGACCGAGAACGTCATGCCACGGTCGAAATCTGTCATTCCCTCGATGCGCTCGACGAGCCTTGCCATGGCGCGAATGGCGCTACGCCCCAGGCGATTGTTGGCGCCTGCATGCGCCGGCCGACCATGCACCGTCACCCAGAACCTCTGGAACGCGAAGCGTCCGGTGACCACCACGCCGTTCTTGCAAGGCTCCGTCACCAGAACGTACTTGTGGCGTTTGGCCTCGGCCTCGATTGCCTCGCGGGATGACGGGCTTCCCACCTCCTCGTCCGGCACCAGCATGTAGGAGACCGGGAGCCGCGGCTGCACCCCCGCGCGCCGCAAGACCTCCAGGGCGTGCATCGCAATCCGCACGCCACCCTTCATGTCGTAGATGCCGGGGCCGTAGTAGCGGTCGCCGTCACGACGCAGCGGCAGCCGTCCATCGAGCGTGCCCACGAGATGCACCGTGTCGAGGTGCGACAGAATGAGGATGCCGGCCGAGTTGGTCGGCTCGGTCCCGCCGAGGCGTCCCACGACGATGTCGCCGAAGCCGTCTCTCCCCGGCGTCCGCTCGATCGTGGCCCCCAGCCGAGACAGATCCTCGGCGGCCATGTCCATCATCCGATTGACACCCACCACGTCGGCGGTCGGGCTCTCACAGCGGACCCAAGGCAGGAGGCCGCTGATAATTTCGTCTGCGTCGAATAAGCTGGCGCTCAGCACGATGTCTGTCTCCCTGGGGATTCGGCCCGTCCGCATTTGACCCTGTCCGAGCCGGTCGCTACTACGGTGGCGTCCCTCACTTCATTGCGCCGCAGGAGTGGTCTGCACATGCTTGACGAGCCGCGGTGCCGGCGCAAGAGGTCACTCGATTGCGAGGGGAGCACTGCAACACTTGATTTTCGCTCGAATACTTGCACCCAGTTCGCCGCCGTTGCCGCGCATTCTACGCACGAGACCCGTGCAGCTATATTGCCGAGATCGCCATCGTGATCCATGCGCATAAAGACACGCCTACATCGGCCACCGTCGTTCCCCCGGACCTGGCCCCCATCGTGTCGGTTCTGGTCCTGGTCGGGATCATCACATCCCTCGTGGCACCGCGTGCAACCCCCGTTGTGCTGCACCTGATTGCCCTTTCCATCCTGGCATTGGCCGCAACAGGCGGGCAAAGCCTCGCGCTCCGATCCTGGCCGCCCGTCGTCCCGGCCCTGTGTGTGTTCGGGGGCTACCTCGCCTTGAACGCCTTCTGGGCCGTCAATCCGTTGCACGGTCTCCTCCGCGCCCTTCTTTTCGCGCTGATCGTCGCTTTGGGGGCCGCTGTCTGGGCTGCCCTGCCCAAGCTGTCGTCCGATGCGGCCGAGCGCCTGCATCGAGCCCTATTGGTGGGAATATGCCTGGCCACGGCTTACCTCTGCATCGAGACGCTTGCCGGCCAGCCTATTCGACGCTTCGTCATCTCGCTCATCCCTGCTCTTCAGCCGTCGCCGAAACACATGACGACCGCCGACGGCTGGGTCACGCACTTGAACCTCTACACTCTCAACCGCAATTTCGGGCTGCTCAACCTGTTGCTCTGGCCGGCCTTGCTTTTGATGCGCAACCGGATGCCGGTGCAGACTGCACGCATCTACGCGTTTGGACTACTTGCGGCCGCAGCCGCAGGCGTTTTCGCATCCGAGCACGAGTCCTCCATGTTGGCCCTGGTCGCCGGGTGCCTCGTGTTCGTCGGCATGACGCTCGCGGCGTCCGTGGTGCGGAAGCTCGTTCTCGCGATGTGGATCGCGGCGACCCTGCTCGTGGTGCCGATCGCCGACTTGGCGCACGACACCAGTCTCCATCATGCCGATTGGCTGCCGCAGACGGCCCGGAACCGCATCGTCCTTTGGAGTGTCACCGCGGACCGGCTGCAGGATTCGCCGATCTTCGGCGTCGGAATCGATTCGACCAAGCCTCTCGACCAAAAGGCCGCCCCGACTGCCACTCACAATCCCGGCGACGAGTATGCCCAGCGCACCGGCCGCCACGCACACAACATCTTCATGCAGACCTGGTATGAGCTGGGGGCTGTCGGAGCTTGTCTTCTCCTCCTGGCTGGCCTCGCCGCGCTGCGCTCACTCTCCCGTCTACCCGCGTCACAGCAGTCGCTCGCCTATGCCGGCTTCGTCTCCGCCCTCGTAATAGCGTCGTTCACCTGGGGGATGTGGCAGCCATGGTTCATGTGCGCGTTCGGTCTGTGGGCCCTGCTCTGGCTCATCGCGCTCGATGCCGCCAGACGCGGCAACATCCGATCCTGACTCCGTTGCCCACGCTCTAAGCCGTGGGCGCTCCCGCCCTCCTCGGCCGACCTCAGACCTTGGGCGCAATCTCGCTCGCGAACTGGTCGATTTGCGCGCGCGTCGCTTCCATGGTGGCGGCTCCCCGCACACGCACGATGATCTCTCCGAAACCGAGGTCCCGAATGCGCTTCAGGTCGTCGATAATCTCTGGGACGGTGCCGGTCGCGGGCTCCCGCTCGTCATGCTGGTTGCGCTTCGCCTGCCCGATGTTGAGGAAAATCTTGAATACCAGCGAGATGTCGTCGAACGAGCGTCCCGCCTCCGCACACAACTCTTTCAACCGATCGAGTTGACCCTTGAGACGATCCGGTCCGAGTGCCGTCGCGAGCCAACCGTTGCCGTTCCTCGCGACTCTCCTCAGGGCAGGGTCCGCGATGCCGCCAATCAAAACCGGCGGATGCGGTCGCTGGACCGAGCCGGGCGCCGAATAGACGGGCTCGAAGTTGTAGATCTCGCCTTTGAAGCCCACCTCGCCGCCCTTGGCGATCGCTTTGAAAATCTCGATCGCCTCGTCGGTGGCCTTGCCGCGGCGCTTGAACTGATGAAAGCCGAGCGCCTCGAACTCCTCCTCCAGCCAGCCGACACCCGCGCCCAACACAATGCGACCACCCGACATCTGGTCGATGGTGACGAGTTGGCGGGCCTGCAGCAGCGGATTGCGATAGGCCATCACCAGCACCGCCGTTCCCAGCCGAACCCGCTTCGTGGCACCGGCCAGAACGCCGAGTATGGCGAGCGGCTCGAGCAGCGGATCGTCCAGCTTCGAGGGAAAGTCGCCCTCCTTCGCGTAAGGATATTTCGAGGCGAACGACACGGGAAAGGCGATGTGGTCAGCCACCCAGATCGAGGCAAACCCCATGTCCTCGGCCAACTGGGCCAGCGTCATCACGGGCTCCGGCATCGCGAGACGGCCGTAAATGCCGACGTCGAGACCAAATGTGGAGAGATCTGCCATGTGCCGTGCCTCCGCCGATTGCAACTGCCGCGTGTCGCCCGCCACCGGTCGCCGAGCCGACCACTACGACGCACGTCGACCAGAGTGAGCCGCATGGCGCGCCCGGCAATGCCAACCAACGGCTTGTCACGAGCAGCCTCGGACCACGGCCGTCGCGTCTCAGCACCAGATCACGCGCAGCCCCGGTGTTCTAGACAAATGACGAGCTGGAGCGCCAGCATTTCGTGTGGCATCAGTCGGCGGCGACTTTCTGTTTGCGGCCCTCGTCGGCCACCGCCACCGTGGCTGGCGCCGCCGCAAGCTCGATCGCCGCTCGCCACCCCGCCGCAAGCTCGACCGCCGCAGCTTTGGGGCGCAACGCGAGCAGGCGGGTGGCCATCGGCATCGCAATCTCGCGCAATTCTGTCTGCCGAACCCGGCAAGCCGCGATGATCTGCTCGGCGCGCACTCCGTCCTTTGCCCTGCCCTGTCCGTGGGCCTCGGCTGTCGCCGCCAGAACTGCGAGATCCTGTGCCTCTCCGAGAATTTGAGATAGCTGTCGCGCCGTCTGAATGCGTACGCCCTGCATCTCAGGCCAGACGGCCTGCACAAGGGTCTGCTGGCGTTGGTAGGTTTGTACCGCCTTGCGAAGCTCGTGTACGTTTTCGTCGCTCGGCTCGGTGGCGAGGCGGGCCAGCGCGTCCTGTCCTTTGCGCTGGCACGTGCGCACGCCGGCAGCCACGACGTCGGCCAGCTCGCCGGCAACAGCCAGCTTGGCAAGTCGGCCTCGCGCCTTCTCGAGGGATTTTACGGCCTGGCGGACGGCCGTCGCGGCGGAGCGGGACGGAGCTGCCGCAGAGGGCTGGGAGGATGACGGATCTGCGATCGCCTCTGCAAGCCACGCCAGGGCCGCGTCAAGCTTATCGTCAGCCCCAGCAAGGCCAGCCATCGTGCCCGCCATGACGTCGCGATCCCTGAGGCTCGACAGGTTGCCGGCGATCAGCCTCAGCGCCGCGTTCTCCTCGCGGAACACCTTGTCTCCGAGGCCGTCGCGAACGCAACGCAACAACGCGCGGGTCCGCTTCAAGGCCTTGCGCGTATCGTGAACCCATACGGCCCGCTTGTCGCCGGCGTGTGGCGCCGCGAGAGCCCGGTCGATCTGCTCCGTGGCAATCCTGCGGACACCGTCCTGTACGTCCTCTTTCAACTTGAATCGATAGGCCATGACCGCTCCCAAACGCGGGGCGCATTCTCTGCAACAGTTCTGTCACAAACAAGCCGTCCGTGAGCGCTTAACTCGTGGAATGTGCATGCGGTTTACCGTTACCTCTCCCGTTCCGGCCAGCCTGGCGGGCTCGTACCGGCGGACCCAATGGTTGCCGACAGGGCGTTTCAGGAGCGATCCTGCGCCCTCGCCCAGGCGAGCCATTGCGCGACCCGCACCTCTGGATCGGCATGCGTGAAGAAGTCGGTGATGACCGCGACGCTGTCGGCTCCCGCTGCGACCACGCCGGGAGCCCGTTCTGGGGTGATGCCGCCAATACAGCACAGCGGCAGAGCCCCGATGCGCGCCTTCCATGCCGTGATCCGCCCCAATCCCTGAGGCTCCCATTTCATCGCCTTTAGCTTGGTCTCGTAGATCGGCCCGAGAGCGATATAGTCCGGCCGGACCGCGAGTGCGATCTCCAGCTCTTCGGGGCTGTGGGTCGATATGCCGAGCCGTGCGCCGGCCGCCTTGATGGCGCCCACGTCCGCTTCTGCCAGATCCTCCTGGCCGAGATGTATGAAATCGGCCCCGAGTGCGATCGCCTCGCGCCAGTAGTCGTTGACGATCAGGTCGCAGCCATGCTGCCTGCAGATGGCCACACTCCCGGCGATCTGTCGTCGCACCTCGGCGTCGCCAGCGTCCTTCAAGCGCAATTGAACGGTGCGCACACCAAGCGGCACCAGCCGCTCCATCCAGGCCAGGTCAGGCACGATCGGGTAGAAGCGGTCGAGAAGGGGGCGCATGCGGATCAGGCCTTGGGCTCGAAGGAAAAGAACGGCGTTCCGGCAACCGGCGTGGACGGTGCTGCCATGTCGCGCGCTTCCATAAGTCCGGCCTCGTAGGCCGTGCGGCCGGCCATGACGCCTTGCGCGAAAGCCCGCGCCATGGCGACAGGGTCTCCGGCCTTGGCGACCGCCGTATTCAGGAGGACGGCGTCGTAGCCCATCTCCATCGCTTGCGCGGCATGGCTCGGCGCGCCCATACCCGCGTCGACCACGAGCGGAACACCTGGGAAATAGTTGCGCATGGTCCGAAGCGCATAGGGATTGGCGAGGCCGCGGCCGGTCCCGATCGGTGCACCCCAGGGCATCAGCACCTCGCAGCCCGCGGCCAGGAGGCGCTCCGCCGCGCCAAGGTCCTCGGTCGTGTACGGGAAGACTTTGAAACCATCACGCGCCAGTACGCCAGCCGCGTCGACGAGGCCGAAGAGATCCGGTTGCAGCGTGTCGTCGTTGGCGATCACCTCGAGCTTGATCCAGTCCGTCCCGAACAGCTCACGTGCCATCTGTGCCGTGGTGATGGCCTCCTTCGGCGTCCGGCAGCCCGCCGTATTGGGGAGCACACGGACGCCGAGTCCCTTGATCATGTCCCAGAAACGCTCTCCACCCCTGGTTCGGGCGGCCTCGCGGCGCAGCGAGACCGTCACGACGGCCACCTCAGCCGCGTGAATGGCATCGGCTAGAATTTTCGGCGACGGGTATTGTGCCGTGCCGAGCAGCAGGCGCGACGCCAGCTCGACGCCGTAGGGCGCAAAGCGCGTCCCTGTGCTCGCTGCTTCAGTCTCGATCATCGCCTCGACCTCTGTGCGCGACGGCTCCCCGCCGTACGCCTGTGTTTCCAGGAGCCTAGCCTGCCCCCTCCGGCTGCGGGAAGGCAAATGCTTCCGAGCATCCATCGCGTTGCACAGGCGGCCATTCCGGCTGCCTCACCCGCCTTGGCGCGGCGCCACGATCTCGATCTCGTCGCCAGGCGACAGCTCGGTCTCGGGGCGGGCGCGCTCCATGACGAAATCGCCGTTCAGCGCGGTCGCCACCTTCTGCCCGCCATAGCCGAGCTCGTCCAGCAGTGCCGCCAGCGACGACGATGCCACCTCATGCACCTCGCCATTGACGACCAGGCGCCTCAACCTGCTTGTTCCATCGACCGTGACCGGCACGCCCGCGTCTCCGTTAGGACTATCGTTCCCATCAAGATAGGGGGAGTTGCTTCGCCGATCAAAGCCGTCATGCGCCCGAGCCCAACGCCGGACCTCCGACGCTGCCGGCCATGGCCGCGCTAAGCCAGGAAAATCAGCGCCACGGAGCCGGCATAGAGGCCCAGCACCAGGGTGCTCTCGAAACCGATCCGGCCAATTCCCACTCGTTCGCGGCGCAGCATTCCGAGCAGAAGCACGCCCGTCATCAGTATGGCGATCAGCGCGGTGGTCAGGTCGCCGGGGCCGAATGCGGCATAGATCGAGCCATCATAGACCACGTCCGCGAGCGCCAAGAAGATCACCTCGAACGCGTTACCCCCGATGACGTCGCCCACGGCCAGGTTGACGGCCCCGATCCGAACCGCCGCAATCGCCGTCACAAGCTCGGGTAGCGAGTTCGCGACCGCGGTAAACACGGTCCCGAAGGCGGACTCGTCCAGCCCCGTCCGATCGACCAGAGCGATACTAAACTCGCCGATGAAATAGCCGCCGGCCGCCGTGACGCCGGCATAGATCGCGAATTTGATCCAAAGCGATCGATCGGATCGTTCGTCGTCGTCCTCGACCTCGGACTGCTCCTCCCGCGTCTCGGTCGTTTGCACCGGCGTCCACATCGGCTCATCCTTGATGCGGCTCAAGAGCCTGAGCCCGGCCGCGTAGGTCAGCACGATCAGAAGCGACGCAGGATGAATCCCCCAAACCGTGACGGCAGGAGCCGTTGAAGCTATCAGGGCCATCGACAGCATTGTGATCAGCAGCACGGCCTGCGCGAGACCGATCACGCTTGCCGCCGCATGCTCGAGGTTGGCACGCCGATAGACGAGATCGGCGACGGCGATGAATGCGGTCTGGGCAGTCAAGCCACCGAGCGCATTGCCGATCGAAAGGCTCGCGTGCCCCTGCAGGGCCGTCGAAACCGACGTGATGGCCCCTGGGAGCGACGTGCTCGCCCCGACGAACAAGGCGCCTGCGATAATCTCTCCGAGACCCGTGCGATCGGCCAGCGTGTCGGCGACACGCGCAAGGCGCACTCCACAAATCAATATGGCGAGCGCCGAGCCGGCGAACACAGCCACGACGGCCCACAAAGGCGCATTCTGCATTTTCCGCCAACGCCAGCGCGTGTCGCAGGTTCCTTCGCTGCTGCTTGCAAGCGGGGCATACGGATGCCGTGAGGTGCTCGGCGAGGCCCAGGATAACCTCACACTTCAGCATCCGTGTTGGCGACTGCCACGAATTCTGACTACCATTCGGCCAAATCATCCGGAGGAGCGTCCCAATGGCATCTCAATCCTATGTCTTCGCCGGCATCGCCGGCTATGTCGGCCGTCCCGACGAGCCGGGCAAGGTCGGCGTCTTCAGGCGCCCCGCCGACGGCACCGAATGGTCCCACGTCCTGCCCGACATCGAGACGCACGTCGTCATGGTGCACCCCTCCAACCCGGACGTCGTTCTGGCCGGCACCGCCGTTGGCATCCAGGTCTCGACCGACCACGGCTCCACGTTCAAGCCGGCCCAGTTCCCCGACAAGATCCAGATCTGGTCGTTCCTCGTCGACCGCCGCAACCCGAGCCGCATCATCGCTGGCGCCTCGCCGGTTGCCTTCTACGAGAGCACGGACATGGGCCAGTCCTGGACGGCATTGCCCGACAGCGGCATCCAGGAGCGCGAGAAGTGCGCCTTCCGCCACCGCGCCATGCGCATGGTCCAGCACCCGACCAAGCCCGACACCATCTACGCCGCGCTCGAGGTCAACGGCGTCGCCCGCTCCGACGACTTCGGCCGCACCTGGACCGACTGCTCCGAGCATCTGATCGAGCTGGCAAAACTCCCGCACCTCAAGAGCTCGATCCTCACCAAGAATGATGCCGAGGGCATGCTCGACGGCCACGCCATCACCATCAGCCCCGCCGATCCGGACGCCGTCGTGCTGGCGTGCCGCATGGGGCTCTTTCGCTCCACCGACCAGGGCAAGACCTGGCAGGACATGGAAATGAAGCGCTTCTCGCCCATCACCTACGGCCGCGACGTCCGCGTCTCGTCGAAGGATCCGAATACCGTCTACGCGGCGCTCTCCGTCGCCGCCGCCAGTCACGACGGCCTCGTCGTGCGCTCGGACGACGCCGGCAAAACGTGGAAGCGCTTCGACAAGGTGCAAGTCCACGGCACCATCATGTCGGTGGCCCTGAACGATCGGAACCCCGACGAGGTGCTGATCGGCGCCCGCTACGAGGGCGAGGTCTTCGCCACCCGCGACGGCGGCAAGACGTGGAACGCGACGCCGATCCCCGGCCCGGTGAAGGACATCTACTGCTTGGCTGTGGGCTGACTTGATCGGCTGATCAAACAGCTTGCGATGCGGGAGCCGGCTTGGCTGGCTCCCAGCTCACCAAGCGAACGGCAAGCACGGCGGCGATCCCGTAGGCGACGAGAGAGGCGGCGACGAGCAGGAAGAAGCTCGACGCCGTACCTCCGCCGTGGCTTGTCAGCCACCAGCCGCCGAGCGCGACGACGAGCAGGCGAACGCTTTGTGCCAGCACCGGTCCGATGATCTTGCCCGAGCCGAGCGAGGCGAAATAGAGCGCCAACGCGAGGCCCAGAAACACATAGGCTGGCCCCGCATACTGGAAATAGGTACGCGCGACGGCAAGCACGCCGGCATTGTCGGTGAAGAGGCGTGACCAGAGGTCCGGCGCCAGGGCGACGACGACGCCGATCGACCCGCAGAGCGCGGCCGCAAGCGCGCCGGCCGTCCACGCGACCTCACGGGCCCGTGAAATGCGGCCGGCCCCGATCGCCATGCCGACCATGGGCACGCTCGCCACGCCGATGGCAAAGGTGATCGGCACGATCAGGAACTCGAGGCGCGCTCCGATGCCGTAGCCGGCCAACGCTTCCGTTCCGAAGCTCGAGACGAGCCGTGTCACCACGAGCACGGTCAGCACCGACTGGACGGGCGAGATGCAGGCGACGGCGCCGACCTTCAGTATGTCGCGGAACATGGGCCACCGCAGTGGCCCGACGAGCCGCAACCGTATGCGCGCCTGCCCTGACATCAGATGCCAAACGAGAAACAAGGCACCGGCCGCGAACGCGATCACCTGCCCGGCGGCGATTCCGGCCATGCCGAGACGCGGAAACGGTCCGAGCCCGAGACCGAGCCCACCACTCAGAACCACCTGTAACGCCGCGACGGCCAACAGCACTCCGGACGGCACCTGCATGTTGCCCGTGCCGCGCAGAACCGAGGCGAGCGTGTTCGTCAGCCAGACTGCAACCGAGCCGATGAACGCCACATTGGAATAGGCGAGCGCCTGGTCGAGCGCACTCCCGTGCCCGCCGAGCAGGCGAAAGATCTGCGTGCCGTACCCGAGGAACAGGAGCGTGAAGGCGATCCCCGCCGCGCTGCCGATCACCACGGCATGACGCGCCAGGGTCTCGGCCCGCGCAACTTCACCTGCCCCGAGCGCCCTGCTGACGGCCGAAGAAACGCCGCCGCCCATCGCACCTGCGGACATCATCTGCTGCAGCATGATCATTGGGAAGACGAGCGCGATGCCGGCGAGTTGCGGCACGCCGAGAAAGCCCACATAGGCCGTCTCTGCGATGGCCACCAGTGCCGTCGCGACCATTGCAACGACATTCGGCACGCTGAGCCGCACGAGCGTCGGCAAAATCGCTCCCGCCAGCAATGGATTTGGCGGTGCCGATGCTGGCGCGGCCTTCGGGACTGAACCGGTCATGTCGGACCTCGTGTGTGCGCCGGCGCCGCGACGGCCAGTGTGAGCTGGCAGCTCACCGTCGATACCTGCATATACAGATATTCGACATAAGTCATCGTCATTCGGCGAGCCTTTCGAGCATGCGATCGATCGCGTCGCTGAGTGGGTCGAGGTCGGCTGCGAGAACGTCGGCAATGCGCCGTTGCGCCTCCTCCCAGCCCGGCCGCGCCTCGTTCAGCAGAGCCCGCCCCTCGTCGGTGAGCCGGAGCACGCGCGTACGCTTGTCGGCCTTGTCAGGCACAAGCGATACGAGATTGCGCTTCTGCAGCGGGCGCAAGTTGCGCGTCAGCGTCGTCGGATCCATCACGAGCTCGACCGCAAGCGCCCCGATGCTGATGCCGTCGAGCCGCCGGATATGGGCGAGCAACCCGTATTGCGTGATGGTCAGTCCGTACCCCGCCAGGCAACCGTCGTAGATCTGCGACACGCGCCGCGCCGCCTTCCGGAAGCGCAAGGCCGCGCAACTCGTCGGAACCTGTCTCGCACTGGCGTTGCGCGCTGTCATGGCCTCGAGACCACTCTCCAATCGACGCACCGGACTGTACCTGCATATGCAGATGACACCAAGCCGGGTTCGGCATTGATGACACACTCGTCAGCCGACCGCGCCAAAGGCACCCTCGGCACACCTGCGACGTTGGTCCAACCATCACGAATCACATAGATTCTCGCATTCACGAGCAACAACGATTGCAGGGGTGAGATGGCGCGCTTTCTGGCGATTGCGAACCGAAAAGGTGGCGTCGGCAAATCGACCATCGCCGTGATGCTCGCCCACGCCTCCGCCGCGTGGGGCAAGAAACGCGTCCTCGTCGTTGACCTCGACACGCAGTGCAATGCCTCTCTGATGCTGATCGGCGGCGAAGGCTGGGATAAGGCGCGCCGCGGTGGCCGCACTATTGCCGACTACTTCTTCGATCGCTTCGAGAAGGTGGCCGAGGACGAGTCTCACTATGTCGCGACCAACATCGGCGACGTGGCGCACCCGCGTGGTGCAGCAGGACGTGTGGCGCTTCTTCCCGGCTCGCTCATGCTCGAGGACGTGCAGGGCGAGCTTTATCTGAAGCAGGCCAAGCGCGGCACCGACCCCGACAAGGTCGCGCAGGAGGTGCGCAACCGCATGAAGCGGTTGATCAAGCACTTCGGCCACGACTTCGACTACGTCATTCTGGATTGTCCGCCAGGGCTGTCCTTTGCCGCACTGGCGGCCATCGATCTGGCCGATCAAGTCGTCGTCCCGTTCCGCCCAGACTACGTCTCGCAATTCGCACTCGATCGCGTGGCGCTGCTGATCGAGCGCGTCGAGACCGCCGATCAGCTCGCGACTCTCCCGTTTCACGACCGGCGCTACATCTGTCTGCCGAACTACGTCACCGGCCGTGGCCGCGAGCGATTGCTGATCGACCAGATTGCGCTCGACCATCCTCTGCTTCAGTCTCGCGTGCCGCTGCTCGACAGCGTTGCCCGCGCCTTCGACTGGGAGGAGACGCGGAAGACCATGGCGGAAAAATACGGCGACGCGCTGCCGCACTTGCGCGCGCTTCACGACGAGGTATTCGGCGCGGCAACGTGGCTGGCGAAAGCGGGGTGATCGGCAGCCGACGCTTGGAGAGGCTGGGGTTAGGCATGGCAAGAACCAAACGAGTGCTGGCCGGCGCTGCCAAGGATGCGTTCTTGCGGCGTATGCTCGCCTCAGAGACCGGCCTCGACGAGGAGACGCGCGCGCGGCTGATGCACCGCCTGCAGGATGCGGTCGCCTTGTTGGCCATACGGCACCAGCCATATCGCGATGCCGAGCCCGCTGCACCAGAAGCCGCACCTGCCGCGGAGACGCCCGCGGCCGTGGCAGAGCTGCCGCCAGAGCCCGCCGCCTCGTGCACCACCACGGCGCCCGCCGCCTCAGCTGAGCCGTTCGATCCCTACTCGCCGAACGTCATCGTGGTTTTCCGAACGCGCGGCCGCGACGCCGTGCTGGCCGAGCTGCAGCCGATCGACGACGTCGACAGCTTGCGCCTGCTCGCCCGTGAGCAGCAGTTGGGTATCGCCGCCGATCTGGCCGACGCTTGCGATATTCGGCACGCTATCGTCGCCGCCGCCGAGCGCCGCATCGCCAACCGCCGCGCGGCGGCGAGTTGAGGCTCAGTCCCCGATCGCCACGCCTTCCCTCCGCGGGTCTGCGGCGCCTTCGAGCGTCCCATCGGCACGTCGCACGATCAAGTGCGTGCCGGACGTTAGCTCGTCGAACCTGAACGAGTGACCGTGTGGCCTGAGCTTGAGTGCCGTGGTCACGATGCCGAGCGCGCCCGAGGGATGACGCAGGCCATGCCACCCGCCGACGGAGGGCTGCTCGAGCTCGAAGTCCGGTCCCCGAAAACCGAAGTTGGGCAGCGCCACCGCAGCCGCAGCGTCGAGCTTCCAGTCCACGACGGCGATGATGCTCTTGAGCACATAGGGAATGATCCGCGCGCCGCCCGCGGAGCCAGTTACGAGGACCGGTTTGCCGTCGGGGCCGACCACGATCGTCGGCGCCATCGAGCTGCGCGGCCGCTTCCCCGGCTCCACGCGATTAGCGATCGGCCGCCCGTCGCGCGACGGACGAAACGAGAAGTCCGTCAGCTCGTTGTTGAGGAGAAAGCCGGCAGCCCAGCGCCCGGAGCCGAAGCCCGCCTCGATGGTGGTCGTCATCGCAACCGCGCTACCGGTACCATCGATGATCGAGATGTGGCTCGTCCCGGCTGCTTCCTCGGTCTCGTCGGGCGCCAGTGCCTGATCGGAGCCCGGCGGCCGGCCCGGTCGGGCCGCCACAATGGGACGGTGCAGCGACATCAATCGCCGTCGCTCGTCGAGATAAGCCGGGGTAAGAAGCCCCGCGGGTATGGGCACGAACGCCGGATCGGCGAGGTACCAGTTGCGGTCGGCGAACGCGAGCTTGAGCGCCTCCCCGACCAGGTGCATGGGACCCGGCGCCATCGCAGCCGCAGGCGTCGAGCCGAGATCGAAGGGCTGGAGGAGCCGTAGGGCCTGGCCAACCGTGTGCGCACCCGACGACGGGGGTCCCATCGAGCAGACCTTGTGCCTGCGGTATTCGACGCAGACAGGGGGTCGCTCGATTACGGCATAGGTCGTAAGATCTCTCTGCGTCAGGCTGCCGGCTGCGGTCTCGACACGCGCCGCCGCGACGATCTCGTCTGCGATGGCACCCGAATATAAGGCTGCCGCACCCTCCTTCGAAATTTTGCGCAGTGTTCGCGCATAGGCCGGATTGGCGAGCAGATGCCCGACCGGTCGCGCGACGCCGCTGCCGTCGAAGAAATAGGCCCGCCCCTGCGCATCGAAGCCATCCGGCCCAGATGAAGAGAGCAGGCGATGAAGACGCGGCGAGACGGCAAAGCCGGACTCCGCCAAGCGCAAGGCCGGCACAAAGAGCGATGCCCAGTCGAGCTTTCCATGTCGCCGGTGCGCATGCTCCAGCAGCCGCACGGTTCCCGGTACGCCGATCGACAACGGTGACTTGACCGCCGCACGGAACGGCATCGGCCGCCCTTTGATCAGAAACCGATCCGGCTTAGCCGCAGCCGGCGCCGTCTCGCGGCCATCGTAGGTCTGAGCCAGGCCGGTCGCCGCATCCCAATGCACGAGGAACGCCCCGCCACCGAGACCCGACGATTGCGGCTCGACGAGCCCCAGGACGAGTTGCGTTGCGATGGCCGCATCTACGGCGGAGCCACCCTGTCGGAGCATCTCGCGGCCCGCCTCGGCGGCATGCGGACTGGCAGCCGCAACCATGTGCTGCCGCGCGACGGCGAGCGGCTTCTCGGACCATCCGCTCTGTGCCTCTGGTGCGAGCCACTGCGCTGCCGCTGCGGCCGAGAGCAGTGTCGCTGCCACGGCGATGCCGACCGTCGAGGCTGCGAGCCGATGCCAAGGTCGCACAACCGTCATCGGCTTCGCCCGCCTCGCTTGCTTCATGCGCGGATGCGCACGGGCAGCTCGCGAATGCCGCGGATGAAGTTCGAATAGAGGCGCCGCGGTGGCCCCATCACCTCGATGTCGAGATCGCGTTTGAGGATCTCCTCCCACAAGATGCGCAATTGAAGATCCGCCAGCCGGTCGCCGACACAGCGATGGATGCCGGCGCCGTAGGAGAGATGCGCGCGCGGCTTGGCGCGGTCCACGATGAAGCTCTCCGGGCTCTCGATCGTGCCCTCGTCGCGGTTGCCCGAGACGTACCACATCACCACTTTGTCGCCCTCGCGAATCTGCTGGCCGCCGAGCTCGACATCGCGTGTCGCCGTCCGGCGCATGTGGATCACGGGCGTCTGGTAGCGGATGGTCTCGGCGACCATGCTCGGCACCAGGGATGGATTGGCCTTCAGCTTCGCCCACTGGTCCGGGTTCTCGGACAGCGCCAGCAGCCCGCCCGACATCGAGTTCCGCGTGGTGTCGTTGCCGCCGACGATCAGCAGCGTCAGATTGCCGACGAACTCGCGCTCGGGCATGTCGCGTGTCGCGGCGCTGTGCGCCATCATCGAGATGAGGTCGAGCTTCGGCGGCTGCTTGGCGCGCTCGTCCCATAGCCCCTTGAACGCCGCGCCCATGCTCATCAGCACGTCGAACTTCTCCTGCTCGGAGCGCACCAGCGCATCCGGCGCATTGACGTTGCAGATGGCGACGTCCGACCAGTAGGTGAGCTTCGACCTTTCCTCGAACGGGAAGTCGAACAGCGTCGCCAGCATCATGGCGGTGAGATCGACGGAGACGTGCTCGGCCCAGTTGAAGATCTCGTTGCGCGGGAGAGAGTTGAGTTTAGCCGACGTGCGCTCGCGGATGAGCGTCTCGTAGAAATTGAGATTCGTCGGCGCGGCCACGGGAGCGACCGTCTTGCGCTGCACGGTATGCCGTGGCGGGTCCATGCGGATGAAGCTGCCGCGCTTGAGGTCCTGCGGCTGGTCCTCGACCTGGATGCCGCCGCGCTCCGACGAGTACGTGGCGTGATCCAGCTCGACGGCCATGATGTCGTCGTAGCGCGATACCGACCAGTAGGGGCCGTAGGGGCTTTTGGCGCAGTAGTGGACCGGCGCCTCGCGCCTGAGCCGCGCAAAGATCGGCTGCCACGTGTCCTGCTCGTAGAGCGCCGGATCGGAAACGTCGATCTCATCCAGCGGCACACTCGCGGCATCAAGCGTCGAAATAGCGGTATCGTTCATCGGCAAGTCCTCCAGCAGCGCCGCACCGTTGGCCGGTGTCTGATATCGCGGCCCAGTCTACCCGCCTCCGGGCCGCTTTGACCATCGCCGCGCCGCCATATAGCCGATGACGGCACCGATGACGCCGACCAGTGGTCCGGTCACGAATGCCCCCGTCATTGCCGCTTCCAGGCTCTTGTCGTGGATGTTGCCAGAGAACGCCTCCACGAGCAGCCAGCCTACGATGGCCCCGACGAGGTAGCCGCCGACGAGACCCCCAAACACGCCGAGGGTACGGACCAAGGGTCTAAGCCTTCCCTGCGCTCCAGATGCCGTCGAGAACACGGCGGAGGTTGCCGCCGAGGTAGGCGCGGACGTCGGCTTCTTTCCAGCCGCGCTTGAGCAGCGCTTCCGTGACTTTCGGCAGGTCGGAGTGCTTGTTGCAATCGGCGAGGTAGCGGGAGGGAATGTCCTCGCCGAACACGCGGTTGAAGCGGTTGATGCCTTCCCAGCGGCGCCAATGGCCGCGCTCGAAGGCCATGCGCTGGTAGTTGGCGCCTGTAGCGAGATCGGTGCCGAACGAGACGTGCTCGATGCCGGCCACGCCCACGAGGTATTCGAGGTGGCGGATGTAGTCCTCGATGGTGGGCTTCGTCTTGGGGTCCTGGTTCCAGCACATCGGCCCGTAGATGCTGGCGCCGATCAACCCGCCCTTCTGGGACACCGCCTTGATGATGTCGTCGGTCTTGTTGCGCTCCAGGTTGGCGAGCGCGCGGGCGTTGGCATGCGTGATCAGCACCGGCTGCGTCGAATGCTCGATGGCGCCCCACATCGTCTTCTGGCCGACGTGGGACAGATCGATGGCGATGCCGATCTCGTTCATGATGCGAACGCACTGCTTGCCGAGCAGTGTCAGCCCCGCCTCCTCCGGCTCGAGGCAACCATCGCCCAGCGCATTCCGGTAGTTATAGGTGAGCTGCATGATGCGCAGGCCGAGCCGCCGGAAGAAATAGAGACGGTCCGGCTCGTCAGCGACGGGACGCGTGTTCTGCCAGCCCATGATCATGCCGATCTTGCCGGCGCTCTTCGCGCGCTCGAAGTCGGCCGCCGTCTCGATCTGCAGCCACGGTGAGCCGGGGCGGTTCAGGATGCCATGCCAGCGCGCGATCTCGGCGCAGGCTTCGGGAAAGTCGGCCTCGAAATGGCAGGTCGTAATGTTCAGCGCGTCGATGCCGCCGGCCTTCAGGTCCGAGACGTCGCCGTCGCAGTGATAGACGAGCCCGTCGATGACGAGGGCGTCCTGGTGCAGCTTCATAGCGTCGGTCATGGCGGGCTCCGGGGTTGGCGCGTGTTCGTGGTTCGCGCCAGCCTAGGCGGGGTCTGCCACCTCTGTCACCCCGGCCTTATGCCCGGCCGCATTTCTCCGCTTGCTCAAGCTCGTCGCGTAGATCACTGACGAAGCAAGATGTGCCCGTCGTTGTCTCGTAGCCCATCGAGATTGCTGCCCGATGGATCCCGGGCACAAGGCCTGGGATGACAACGGTGTCAGGCCGGGGGCTGCCTCACCGCCCGACGTTGCGGCCGCGCAGTGGTACGCCGAACTCCTTGTGGCAGACGTCGGCGAGCACAGCGACGCCTTCGCGGATCTGCGCTTCGGTCGGGTTCGCAAAGCAGAGCCTGAGGCGCGACTTGGAGTAGTCCTCGCCAACGGCCCACTCGGGACCGGGGTTGATCGCCACACCCGCCTTCGCCGCCGCCTGGAAGAGCTGGCGCGTGTCGACCTGATCCGGCAGCTTGATCCAGAGGAAGATACCGCCCACCGGCTTGTCGAACTCGGCCGCCGTGCCGAATTCCGCCGAAACCGCCTCGACCAGCACGTCGGCCTTGCGCTTCAGCCTCGTGCGTAGCGCTTTCACGTGGCCGTCGAAGTGCTTCGCCGCGTACTCCGCCATCACCATCTGCTCCAGCGAGCCCGATCCCGCGTCGTTCTTCAGCGCGATGATCTGGCCCATCAGCGGCCAGCTGGCGACCAGGAAGCCGAGGCGCAACGCGGGCGCGATCGACTTCGAGAACGAGCCGATGTGGATCACCTGGTTGTTGCCGGCACCAGCGAGGCCGTAAAACGCGGCCGGCCGCTCGCCCGAGAAGGTCAGGTCGGAGTAGCAGTCGTCCTCGTAGATCGGCACGCCGTGCTTGGCCGACAGTGCCAGGATCTCGCGCCGCCGGGTCTCTGACATCACCGTGCCCGTCGGGTTCTGCACCGTTGGGATGGTGTAGATGTACTTCGCCCTGATGCCCTTCGCCTTGAGATCGTCCAGCGCCGAGGACAGCGCAGCGGGGTCCATGCCGTCCTTGTCGAGCGGGATGGCCACGATGTTGGCCTTCGCCCGCTTCAGGCGCGTGATGGCGCCGCCGTAGTTCGCCTGCTCGATGATCGCCGTGTCGCCGGGGCCGATCAGCAGCTCGTTGATCAGGTTCATGCCCTGCGACGAGCCACCCGTGATCAGGATCTCGTCAGCCGTGCAGTTAATGCCTGCATCGGCCTTCAGCTTCTTGACCAGGAACTCGCGCAACGGCAGGTAACCTTGCGGGCCACTGGTCAGGCTGTAGGTCGCGAGCGTCCTGCCTTCGCGAGCCAGCACGGCGTCCGCGGCTGCGCGCAGCTCGTCGACCGGGATGCTCTCCGCGTCGTTGTGGCCGCCAACGAAGTTGTACTTGGGAAAGCCCGCATATTTAGCTGCGGCCGGCGGCAAATCGGCGCGCAGGAGGCCGGCGTAGTCGAGCTGAGCGGCTGGCATTTTTGGGTGTCCTCGTCGGCAAGCGTTTTTTTGCGTGCCAACTTTTGACCCATCACGGCCCGCTTGTCACTTGGCGGTCATGCCGCGCTTCCCCGGAAGGGGCATCGGTCGACGTCTCAGCCGTCCAGCTCCCAGCCGCCATCCGACAGCCGGCAGGCGATGCCCTCGGTCCGCTTCGACCGGCTCGCGTCGTTCAGCGTGACGACGATATGGCGGCAAACCCGCCCCAGAACGTCCTTGAAGGACTGCGTCGGCTGCACGAGGCCCGACAGCCGTCCGCCGTGCCGATACCAGACGTAGGTGGATCCGTCGCCGACCTCGGTCAGCGCCACCTGCACGGCCTCGAGCGCTGCCGCCTCGTCACGGGCGTCGAGCAGGGGCCGGATCTCGGATATTCTGGGTTGCATCAACGCGCCGGCGTCCCGCGACGGCGGGATTGTTGGGACGATCCACGGAGCTACGGAACGTTGCTCGACGAGCGATAGGCCGGGTTGCTGGTCTGCCGCGCGAACAGCGGGCGGCGCCAGCGCGATGGCGGCCAGCAATGCCGCCAATCCGACGAGCGGATGCCAGGGCGTAATACGCATCGAACGCATGGTTGGACTCGACACTGACGGCGAACCAGGATTAAGCGAAACCGGATATCAAGATATCCGTTCCCGGCAGTGTGGCGTCACAAGCCTTAAAGCTTGGTTGAGACAGCATCGTGGGGCATCCGGGTATCGCCGAGCCAACGTCGGGTTGTCGACAGGGAGCGTCCATGAGCGAGGATAAGCAGGCCGCCACCGCCCACGAGGCCGGAGCGCCGGATTTCACGGCCGTGGACGAGCCGTTCGCCCTGTTCGAGCGGTGGTTCGCCGAAGCCGAGCGCCAGGAGCCGAACGATCCCAATGCCATGGCGCTCGCTACGGTCGACGCCGACGGCTTGCCGAACGTGCGCATGGTGCTGCTGAAGGGCCTTGATCCGGAGAGCCGGGACCGCGAGCGGGGCTTCGTCTTCTACACCAACCTGGAAAGTGCGAAGGGCCGCGAGCTCGCTGCCTCTGGCAAGGCAGCCCTCCTGTTCCACTGGAAGAGCCTGCGCCGTCAGGTCCGCGTCCGCGGCACCGTCGCGAGCGTGAGCGATGCCGAGGCCGACGCCTATTTCGCAAGTCGCGCGCGTGGCTCACGCCTCGGCGCCTGGGCCTCGGCCCAGTCCCGCCCCCTCGAAAGCCGCTTCGCCCTCGAGAAGGCCGTCGCCCTCGTTACCGCCCGGTATCCGTTGGGGGAGATACCGCGCCCGCCACACTGGTCCGGCTTCCGGCTCACGCCGCTCGAAATTGAACTCTGGCACGACCGCCCGTTCAGACTGCACGACCGCGTGGTTTTCCGACGCAATGCAGCAGCCGAGGCGTGGACCCGCACACGGCTCTATCCGTAAGCACCGCCGCAATCGCCTGATGAAAAGGGGCGCCGTTTCGGGTGCCCCTCGGTCTCGGCCGTCGCAAAGGGCGTCAGCCCGGTTTTTTGATCTCGATCCTGCGCTCGGCCTTGGCTGCCTCAGGTCGCTTTGCTGCCACGATCTTCAGCACGCCCTTGTCGAAGTTTGCCTCGATGGCGCCCTCGTCGATGCTGTCGGGTAGCCGCAATGCGCGCTCGAACCGCCCGAATGAGCGCTCGGCGATGTGGTAGTCGTCCTTCTTTTCCTCCCGCTCGCTCCGCCGCTCGCCCTTGATGGTCAGGACGCCGTTGGCGAACGTGACCGCGACATCCTTTTCCTCGACTCCAGGAAGATCCGCCTCGACGACAATTTTGTCGCCCTCCTCGCGCACGTCGAGGTTCGCAGCCAGCGCCTCGCCGCTCCCGGATCGCGGCCCTAGACCGAAGCCGCCGAAGCTCGGCCAGCCGCGCTCGAAGCGGTCGAAGACCCGCTCGAGATCGGAACGCATCGCATCGAAGAGATCGACGGAACGGCGCGCTGGCGCCGGCTCGGTCCGCGTAATGTCCTTTGCCATGCTGTGTCCTCCTTACTTGGCCGGCAGGAAAATTCCTCCCGCCACAGCGGGCCGGAGTGCCGGAGGCAACCCGGCCGAATTGATAACGGCCCGGGATTGTTGCCGTTTTCTTTCAGCCGGGATTGACCGCGATCAAGCCCGCGGCCTCGCCGCGACGTTCCTAGAGACGACCTTCAGACAAGAGAGCGAGCATCGTATCCACACCGCCGACTGCGGATTTGAGCCGGGCCCGCGACTTGGCATCCAGCCGGTCGACGGCAACGCGCGGCGACAGCGGAACGCCCTGGCGCGCGTCCTCGATCTGCTGGTCCAGGATCGCACCCAGCAAGACCTCCTGGGCCTCGATCACCGCATCGAAATCGGTAGCGGCCCCGATGCCGAGCGCCTTGACTCCCTCAAGTCTCTCACGCGTGGAGAGTGCGGAAATGCCGTGGCGAAGCGACATCACGCGCGCGCCGGTGAAGATCGGCATCAACCCGCCCTTCTTGAGATCGACGCGCCCATCGACCTTCAGGAAAGCCCCGAAGAAACCGAGCGGTGAGCGCCATTGCCGGGCCAACTCGGTCAGCATCATCAGAAACGATGGCGTTCCTCTCGCCCGCGCTCGCGCGAACGACAGAATATCCTCCGCCAGTCCGAGATCGCCGTGCACGGGCGTGGCGTCGAAGAAGATGTCGACATTCAAGAGATCGAGTGGCCGCTGCCTGCGGATCCAGACCTCGACCTGTGCCTTCCAATCGTCGCGCGAAAGCCGCCACAGGCGGTTGCGCGCCATCACCTCGCCTTTGCAGAGCACGATGCCCGCCTCGTCCAGGATCTGGTTCATGCGTCCTGCAAGTGCCTCGAGCCAGAGATCCGCGGCGCTTCCCTCGCCCCCTTCCGCGTAGACGATCGCGTTGTCCTGATCGGCAGCCAAAAGGCTTTCTCCGCGCCCGGCCGAGCCGAGCACGAGCACCGCATAGGCAGTCGGCGGCGGTCCTGCACCCGCGGTCCGCATCTCGGCCTCCGCGATTTCCGCCGCGCGCCGGGTGATGGCCTGGATCTCAGAGCTGAGCGTCGCTGCCACGAGGCGCGCCTCGACACCCTGGCGCCTGAGCGCAGACGCCATGCCGGCCGCCATGCCCCACGCCGCCGCGAGGTCGACCGGCGTCTTGGCCGCCGCGATCGCATCGCCGATGATGATCGCCTCCATGGCGCGATCGCGCAGCAAATTGCGCGGTGTCAGCGCCCCGATGACGGCGCCCGACCGGTCCCTCACGGCCAGATGGCGTACCCCGAGCCGGGCCATGCGTCCGATCGCGCGATAGACGAAATCATCGTCCTCGACGCCGTGCACCGGAGCGTTTGCGATCGTCGAAACCGCCTGTGTGAGCGCGGCTCCGCCAGCCCCGCCCACTGCGCGCAGTACGTCCCGCTCCGTGGCGATCCCGGTCGTCCCGTCCGCAAGTGCGACAAAGACCGAGCTCGTGCCCTTTTCCAGGATCAGCGCCAGCGTCTCACCGATTGAAGCATTGCCGTCGATCGAGAGCGGCGGTGCGCTCATGACGTCGCGGGCGCGATGCCGATAGGCATAGGCGTCGATCGCCGGCGGCGCCGCGGCTTCTGGCAGTACGTCCTCCCCGACTACCATCAGCCCGCGCGAGGCGCGCGCATCCTGCTCGGAAAGCCTCGCGGTCGCCGATGTCGCCTCTGCGACCGTGCGAATGCCCTTCTCTCGCAACAGGGGCACCAGCTTGAGGAAGACCTCAGCCGTCGCCCGCGCGTCACCGTCCGCCGTGTGCCGCCCTGCGATGGCGATGTCGAGCCAAGCGCAGAGGCGGTCGAGGCTGTGCTCGGCGAGCGTCGGCGCAACGAGGCGGGCAAGTGGCCTGACATCCAGCGCGGGCGGCGACTGCCACGCCAGCCGTGCCGCCTCATGCTCCCGTTTCAGCACCGCGAGATCATAGCCGAGGCTGTGTCCGATCAAGAGGCGGCCGTCGAGCACCTGCTTCAGCGCCACGGCCACTTCTGAGAAGCGTGGCTGACCGACGACATCCTTGTCCGCAATACCGTGGACCGCCGTCGTCGCCGGCGGAATGGCAATGCCCGGGTCGACCAGAGTATCCAGGGCCGGTTCGCTCGAAAGCACGCCGTTTTGCACGACGAAGGCGGCGATCTGGACGATACGGGCCTGACGCGCATCGAGACCCGTCGTTTCCGTATCGATGACCAGCGCATCAATCGCCGCAAGCGGCGTCGTCGGCCTGATCCCCGGCATACCGTCCTCCCCTTGCGGAGCGCCAAAGCCCCTTACGCCGACGAGGCACGTGACGCCTGAATGCTCGCGCCTGCGCTCTCGCTTCATGAGATGGCGGCTTTGCGCCTTGGGAATTGACCCGGATCAGTCCTCCGCGGAGCGAACGCGTGGCTGAAGCCGGCGGCGCATCAGGATTTCGTCGATGTCATCGGCTGCAAGTTCAGGGATCGTCGCCACAACCTCGTAGCCGTTACGCTGATAAAAGGCCCGCGCCCGCTCGTTCATCGCCGAGACGCAGAGCCAAAGGTTTCGCGTTCCGGCCGGTGCCTCCGCGGCCATCCACTCGAGCACGGCTTTCCCGAGACCGAGCCCCTGCCGGCACTCGAGCAGCCCGAGAAACTGGAGGTACGGGCCGTGCAGCCACGGGAAGCGAACCACCACGGCACCGCAGATCTGCCCATCCAGGCGGATCGCGAGGCGCACACAGTCGTGCTCCTCGGCAGCCATGAAGCGGGCCAGACTCTCGGCAGGCAATCGGTAGGCCGCCCAGGGGTTCATTGCCGCAAACGCGGCACCGAGACGCTCGGGCTCGCCCGGGTCGAGCCGCGTGAGCGTGCACCACCCTCCGCTGCCGGCGAGCGCGAGCTCGTAGCTGGCGGCGTGGAAGGGTCTCTCGCGCAGAAGGTCATGGGCCACGGCGCACCCCAATGCGAGAGGCGAATACGCGGTCATAGCGATCCGTGTCGCCCGGTCGCGCGTCGTAGCAGGACGAGGTGATCTCCGGTCGTCCGGCCGCCAGCAACTCAGATACCGTCACCATCCGGTAACCCTGCGCCTTGAGCTTCGGGATCAGCAGCGGCAGTGCCGCGGCCGTGTTGTATCCTCGTCCATTGGCATGCATCAGAACGATCGAGCCGGGCTGGACGCGACGCAGAACGGCGGCCGCGATCGCCGATGCCGACTGGCCGGGCCAGGGGTCGCCCGTCGAGATGTCCCATTGCACTGCGAGCAGTCCATTCGCCGCCGTGGCGGCCAGGGCCTCAGGGTTGCACGCGCCATAGGGAAACCGATAGAGCGAGATACGCGGCGGTACGCTCAGCGCACGCCCGGCAAAGCAACGGTGCTGCGCCAACCGCGAGCGCAGCGTCTCGTAAGCGGCTTGCGGGCCGCGGATCTCGGCCTCCAGCCGCGCACCGGCGAGGCCGCGGACATTCTGGTGTGCCCAGCCGTGGCTGCCGATCTCGAAGCGGCTGTCACCCATCAGCTGCTGCGATCGCTCGGAATGGGTCATGAGCCACTTGCCGCCGGCGAAAAACGTCGCGCGAACGTCATTGGCGCGAAGATAATCGACGATCGCGCCGTCATAGCCGGCGATTTCTCCCGGCTGCTCGCAGAGATCGAACGTCAACGCGACCATTTTCAGACCGCGCGGCAGGGCAACCCGCCGGATCGCGCCTTGCATCTGAGGGGCGATCGGTTGAAACGCCTGGAGGCGGAGCTCCGGAATACGTTGCGCATGCCCCGGCGCACCGCGGCGCGGAGCCTTCTCCCCGGGCCGCGCCGTGAGCGCCGCGGGCGCCCAGCATTGCTCGGCCGTGGTTTGCGCCGACACCGGCACGAGCAGCAGGATCGAGGCTACGATCAGGGCTAGGACGACTGCCGCCAGGGCCCGAAGGTACCGTTGCTCGCTGGCGGCCGGCCACCGGACGCCGTCCGCGGAAACCAATAGCCCTCGAGCTCGAACCACGAGCCGCCGCCGCAGGCGGCCCCCACGTGCCTCGCGGCCGCTTGGCTTTCCGAGCGAACCTTTCGACGAGCTTACGTTTGCGATTGTGATCATGGCACGCTCATAGGACAATCGCGCTCCCGTCATCCCGCGACCCGGAGCCGCGCCGACCATGATCGATTGGACCGGTCAGAGAGCCGAGACGCCCGAGCTGTCCATCAGCTACGTCCGCGCCGGACGCGGCGAGCCCGTAATCTTCCTGCATGGTTGGCCCGAATGGAAACGCTCGTGGTTGCACAACCTGCCCGTCCTCGCCGAGCGGTTTGATTGCATCGCGCCCGACTTCCGGGGGTTCGGAGCGACGACCGCCAAGGGCAGTCGCACCGGCGAAGGAACGCCGCCGCAGCTGCTCGCAAAGGACCTGCGCGATTTCGCCGACCGACTGGGGCTCGAAAAGGTCTCCCTCGTCAGCCACGACGTCGGCTCGTTCGTCGCGCAGCAATTCGCGCTGGCCTGGCCCGAGCGGGTGTCGCGCCTCTTCTTCTTCAATTGCGCCTATCCCGGCATCGGGCAGCGCTGGGGGGATTGGCAGCTCTTCCCCGAGACCTGGTACCAGCAGTTCCATCAGAAGGATTTCGCGGCAGCCCTCGTCGGCTCTTCTCGCGAGGCGTGCCGAATCTACTTTCGCCATTTCCTCACGCATTGGACGCACCAGAAACACGTCTTCGACGAGCACCTCGACGAATGGGTCGACAATTTCCTCACCAACGACAACATCCAGGGCGGCTTCGACTGGTACGTGGGCGTCGCGCGCTTCCGCCGCCGCATGATGCAGGAGGGCGCACTCGCCATTCCCAGGATCACAGCTCCGACCTTCCTGCTCTGGGGCGCGCATGATCCGGTGCTCCGTTTCGAGTTTACGGACAGGCTCGATGAGTGTTTCGAGCGGCACAGGCTCGAGAAGGCCGAGGATGCGGGACATTTCGTTCATTTCGAGGTGCCGGCGCTGGCAAATGCGCGCATGACCGCATTTCTCAGCGGCGAGCTGGATTGATGTCGACACCGTCAACGTGCACCAACGCTCGGACCTCCGCGCGCGACGTCCGAGACTTCTCCTGATCCGGTATATCGTCCGGCCAAGGCGCCCAGTCGGGGGGCGGCGACGGCGCCCCACACTGCAATCGCGCCACAGTCGTGGGGGCCTGAGCCACCCGGTCCCACATGCCGAGCTCGGATAGCTTGGCCTCGATGGCCGCCGCCGTGCGGTTGTGCGCCACGGCCAGCTTGACGACCGAGGCTCCGGACCGAAACGCGGCAATCAACTCGTCAGTCTCGACTTTCGCCCAACGCGCGCCGGCTCGTGCCGGTAGATTGCGATCACTCCGCACCTTCGTCTTTCGCGCTGCGGCGAGGGCATCCAGCAAGCCATCCCAGGCGACGACGGGGAGCGTCAGGCTGCGCTCTCCCGGTGCCGTAAGCGTCGCGTGCAATCCACCTCGCGCCACCTCGAACCGATAGCGTCCGTCCCCTTGCCGCCACTCCACCAGATCCCACACGAGGGGTTCCTTATGCATGACTGCCTCCTCTACGCCGAACACGGAGAGAGTTGCAGTGACCTTTGCCTCTGTCAAGAACAAAAAGAGAACGATTTCTACTCATCCTGCCGCAGACGCATGGCAAAGCCTTGGCGGTCACCTTCCAGCCCCGGTTTGAGAACGAGGTCGTCATCGTAGTCGCCGCCGTTCTGGGTGCGGTAAGGGATCGGCGCGTCGCTGAAGAGGCCGTCGAGCCTGAGGGCCAGGCCCCGCTCGATCTCCCGATAGCCTTCAGGACTGACGCGGTTGGCGTTGTAGATCACATGGGCCGGTAGTGGTGCCACCCCCGTGAACCACAGCACGCCGTAGTTCACCGGGAAGAGATGGTCGTGGATTTCGCCGCCCACGCCGCGTGGGCCCAACGACTTTTCGCTGCCGCCGACGGAAGTGATGAGCAACCCGCGCTTGCCGCTGAGACTGCCATCGCCGTAGCGCAGCGTGCGGCCTGCCTTCGCCGGGTCTGGGACGCGATAGGCCCAGCCGGCCGCGAGCACGCGATCGAACCAGCCCTTGAGGATCGCCGGCACCGAGAACCACCACAGAGGAAACTGGATGATGATGGCGTCCGCCCATTTCAGCTTGTCCTGCTCGGCCTCGATGTCGGGTGTCTGCGTGCCCGATTTGAAGCCGTTGAACGATGCCGTCGCGTAGACCAGACGCTCGCCTTCAGGGAGGTCCGAGAAGTCGTCACCGTCAGCCACCGCCTTCCAGCGCATGGCGTAGAGATCAGACTGACGCACCTCATGCCCGGCCGCCTCCAGAGTGTGGACGCCGAAGTCCCTCAACGTGCCGTTGAGCGACCGCGGCTCGGGATGCGCGAAGACCCAGAGCACTTTCATCAATATACCCCCGTCGTCACCTGCTGCGCGCATGCGAGCACGGACAGGGCGCCTCACACAAGACGATGATCCTCGACACGATATATCGCCGTGCGGCTCGCCGCCGAGCCACCGCCGACCAGCGCCCCGGCTCCGGCCAGGAATGCCGCTTCACTGGCGAACGTGACCTCGGCAATCCCGGCAACCGGCAGCACCAGCTCCGGTATGCGGCTGTTGGGTGCGGCGGCCTGCTCGAGCAGCGTGTGGCGGACGTATCCGGTGATTCCTGCGAGAGACGCGACGCTGTCCGCCATCCGGTCCCGCCAGCCCGCGTCCGGCTCGCCCGTCGCCAGCACGAGCACGCGCACCGGCGAGATCGTGGCCGGCGCTGCCAACACTTTAGGCTCCGTCACGAGGCGCTTCACATGGCCGACGAAGTGCTCGGAATCGACGTTGCATTCCGCGATCCGCGGCGAGGTGTAGGCGATGCGGCGGGCCTCGTAGTCGTCGAACCAGAGCTCCGGGATGCCGTCGATGGCGAGCTCGCGGGCGTAGGCGTTCGTGCCCGGCGCATCGATGGGATGGTGCTGCACGTAATGCCGCGTGCCCGGCAGCTCGGCGGTCATCGTGCCGTGCGGATGCAGCCAGTGCCGGCGGAACTGCGTGAGGGTGATATCCGGCCGGCGGCGCATGAGACTGATGGCGGCAATCATGGTGCGGTCCTCCGGCATTCCTGCTACGCGCATGCACCCACGCGGGCGTCACCGTCGTCGGCGCTCCTGATCTGAGCCGATGTTACGCCTTCCCAGCAAGGATCTTCGATGCCGCTCGAGACGGCACTGCTGCTGCTCGGCGCCTTCGCCGGTGCGTTCGTCAACGGCCTGACCGGATTCGGCACGGGCCTCACGGCGCTGGTGTTCTGGCTGCATGCCGTGCCGCCCGTGGTTGCGGGGCCGCTGGTCGCCGGATGCTCGGTGGTGGCGCAGGTGCAGGCGCTACCGGGAATCTGGCATGCGCTCGAGCGGCGTCGGCTGGCGCCGTTCGTGATCGGGGGCTGTCTCGGTGTGCCGGTCGGGACGTGGCTGCTGCCGCGGCTTCCCGTCTCGACAATCAAGCTCGGCCTCGGCGTGCTGCTGGTCGTCTATTGCAGCGTGATGCTGCTCGGGCGCTTGCGGATCGTCGCGCGGGAGAGCCGTGCCCTCGACGGCGTGATCGGCTTGGCCGGCGGCGTGCTCGGCGGCATCGCTGGACTCTCCGGTGTACTCCCGACGATATGGGCGAGCCTGCGCGGCTGGCCCAAAGACGAGCGCCGCGCGATCTTCCAGGGCTTCAACCTGTCGATCCTGAGCCTGGCCCTGGTGTCGTATGCCGTCTCCGGGCTGCTCGACGGGCGGTTCGCGAAAGCGTTCCTGATCGCGCTACCGGCGACGCTGGTCGGCTCATTCGCCGGCCAGTGGCTCTACCGTCGCTTGAGCGACGACACGTTTACCCGTGTGGTGCTGTTGGTGCTGCTGGCGGCGGGGGTGAGTTTGGTGGTGGGGAATTTGAGCGGGTTATAGCGTGCGCAAGGCGAAGCTGTAACGAACCGCTAAACGAGATAGCTTTTCATACCATCAATGTCAGGAAAAATGGAGTCGGAGTGCGGGCGAACCAAACGGATAGTGTTCACGATCTCCATAGTCCGATCGCTTTGCGCAACGAACTTTAAGAGTAAATCGCGCTTGTTCTCCGGAATTATGGATTCAAGCGGGTTATCATCTACCCCGTGTATCGTGAACGTGCCATTCTGGGCAGATAGGCGATCGAATAAAAAATTTGGAGCAACGGGCAGGGGCGTTTTTGTCACTGCTTTTTCAGAGGCTTCCCAGTCGTCTTGAAACGCAATATCCGCATTTGCTGCGACTCGGGAGTCGGTTGCAATTGGGATGTTCACCCCCTCGTCCGCCAGGGCAGCGAGCCCGAACGGATCAAGGACCCAAATTGTGGGCACAGCCGACTGCCAATCGTTGTCGCCTATGCTGAAATATAATGAAACTCCAGAGACTCTCAGACCAGTCAAGAAGCCGAGTTGGTAGGCCGTAATGTTGCATGGCGCATAGCCAATCAAATTGAGACGTCATTCCCTTAAGGCGAGAATGAGCGCGCCGTCGAAACTCTATCGCCATGTACCCTTCACGCTTTTTTAGATCACTTTCTCTGAATAGCGTTGGAAGAAGAGAATAACTCGGCGAACTGCAACCTCTATACCAGGCGGTGTCCCAGTCTTTGGTCTTTAACGTAATCAGGAAGCAAAGCTCATCAATTGACGAGTAATAAGTCGCAGGATATTCGTTGCTCACGCGCAGGGATCCCTGTTTTGCTAAGCTCCAGGCCGTCCGGTCTTCCTTTGCCGACCTTTGCGTTTCCCCTTGTCGAAGGTGCTGGCGATGTCGCGGGTCTTGGTGGGCATGGTCGGTGCCTTGGGGCGCTCGGGCGCCGGGCCGCCGAGCGGCACCTCGGTGCGGCCGACGGTCATCTCGTCGAGGGTGGGTTTGCGGATTCTCGTTGATGCGCCCGGCGACTCCCCTGCGGGGAGCCGGCCGCCGGGCGCGTTGGGAGGGCGAGTATCCAGCACATTCCCGCTCGGTCCGTACTTGCGTTCGCCGTCGTAGGCCCCCGCGCGATCCTCGATGGCGGATTGCTTGGCGAGGGGATCGTCGGCAATGGCGAGCTCGGTCTCGCGCAGGCGCTTGATCTCGTCGCGCAGTCGCGCCGCGGTCTCGAACTCGAGATCGGCGGCGGCTTCCTTCATGCGCCGCTCCATGTCCTCGATCACGGCGGCCAGATTGTTGCCGATCAGCGCGCCGCCATCGGCGAGGCCGGTGTCGACCGTGACGTGATCCTGCTCGTAGATCGACGACATGGCATCGCCGATGGTCTTGCGGATGGTCTCGGGCGTGATGCCGTTGGCCGCGTTCCAGGCCATCTGCTTCTCGCGGCGCCGGTCGGTCTCGGCAATGGCACGTTCCATCGAGCCGGTCATGTGATCGGCGTAGAGGATCACCTTGCCCTCGACGTTGCGCGCCGCGCGACCGATGGTCTGGATCAGCGACGTCTCGGAGCGCAGGAAGCCTTCCTTGTCGGCATCGAGAATGGCGACCAGCGCGCACTCCGGAATATCGAGGCCCTCGCGCAAGAGGTTGATGCCGATCAGCACGTCGTAGGCGCCGAGGCGGAGGTCGCGGATGATCTCGATGCGCTCCAGCGTCTCGATGTCGGAGTGCATGTAGCGGACGCGAATGCCGTTCTCGTGCAGGTACTCGGTCAGGTCCTCGGCCATGCGCTTGGTCAGTGTCGTGACGAGCGTCCGGTAGCCCTTTTTGGCGACCTGACGCACCTCGTCGAGGAGGTCGTCCACCTGGCTGCGCGCGGGGCGGATCTCGACCATGGGATCGATGAGGCCGGTCGGGCGGATCACCTGCTCGACGAAGGCGCCGCCGGTCTGCTCCATCTCCCAGTTGCCGGGCGTCGCCGAGACGTAGACCGACTGCGGCCGCATCGCGTCCCACTCCTCGAAGCGGAGCGGGCGATTGTCCATGCACGACGGAAGGCGGAACCCGTACTCGGCGAGCGTCGCCTTGCGCCGGTAGTCGCCGCGGAACATGCCGCCGATCTGCGGAACGGTCACGTGGCTCTCGTCGGCGAAGACGAGCGCGTTGTCGGGCAGATACTCGAACAGCGTCGGCGGCGGATCGCCAGGCTGGCGGCCTGTGAGATAGCGCGAGTAGTTCTCGATGCCCGCGCACGAGCCCGTTGCCTCCATCATCTCCATGTCGAACACGGTGCGCTGCTCGAGCCGCTGCGCTTCCAGCAGCTTTCCCGACGCGTACAGCTCCTCGAGGCGTTGCTTCAGCTCGGACTTGATCGACTTGATGGCCTGCTGCAGCGTCGGCTTCGGCGTCACGTAGTGCGAGTTGGCGTAGATCTTGACGAGCTTCAGGTCGTCGGTCTTCTGGCCGGTCAGCGGATCGAACTCGGTGATCGACTCGATCTCGTCGCCGAACAGCGAGAAGCGCCACGCGCGATCCTCCAAATGCGCCGGAAACAGCTCGATGGTGTCGCCACGCGCCCGGAACGTGCCGCGATAGAAATTGCCGTCGTTGCGCCGGTAATGCAGCGCCACGAGATCGGCGAGAAGCTGGTCACGCGAGATGCGCTCGCCGACCTGCACCGGGAATGTCATCGCCGTGTATGTCTCGACCGATCCGATACCGTAGATGCACGAGACCGACGCCACGATGATCACGTCGTCGCGCTCGAGCAGGGAGCGGGTCGCGGCGTGCCGCATGCGGTCGATCTGCTCGTTGATCGAGGCTTCCTTCTCGATGTAGGTGTCCGTGCGCGGAACGTAGGCCTCTGGCTGGTAGTAGTCGTAGTACGAGACGAAGTACTCGACGGCATTGTTCGGGAAAAACGACTTGAACTCGCCGTAGAGCTGCGCCGCCAGTGTCTTGTTCGGCGCCAGGATCAGCGCCGGCCGCTGGGTCGCGGCGATGACGTGCGCCATCGTGAACGTCTTGCCCGAGCCGGTGACGCCGAGCAGCACCTGGTTGCGCTCGTGCTGCGAGACACCGGCGACCAGCTCCTTGATCGCCTGTGGCTGGTCGCCCTTGGGCTCGAAATCGGAGACGATCTCGAAGCGGACGCCGCCCTCGGACTTCTCCGGCCGTGGCGGCCGGTGCGGTGTGAACTCCGGCAATGTGCCTGAGACGAGCGGATGGGTCGCCATCATCGGCTGGCGCGCGATCAGCTCTTTTGCCCGGTCCGACCGTTCGTCGGGCCGCGCCAGGAGGGCGTTGAGCCCGGCCGACGGCGAGAAATCCTCCGGCCGCGGCTTCACCTGGCGCAACGCGGGGAGCTGCGTCCTGGTTGCCGGTGGCGCGTCCGTCACACCGCCAAGCGCCATCAGCCGTTCGACGACGCTCGGGCGCTCGGTCAGCGGTCCCGTCGCCTCGAACTCCGTCTGCGGCAACTCGGCGAAGCCGGACGGCCAACTCTGCTCCGCGGCCCGGCTCTCGGATTCGGCACGGTTCAGCGACGACCGACGCGCGCGACCGATCGCCGGCGACGGCGTGCCGGCCTCCGTCTCGACGGGAGGTGCCGTCGGCTTGCCGCTCCGCCCGCGGGAGGGACGTGCTTTCGGCGTGGTGTCCTTGGGTGTCCGAGCCATGCGTGGAATATGGCGCAGGAGACGTCCGCTTGAAAGTGGCCGGCGCGCACCACCGGCTGATACCGAGCTGAATGCTTGCAACTGCAGGTGGTCGCACCCACGTTTTTTAATCGGGCGGCCGCGCAGGCGCTGTCCCTCGCGCAAGGCAGCCGCCCCAACAACAGGAGCTGCCCATGACCATCAGGGAGATCATTCACGCAAAAGGCGCACATGTCGTCACGATGTGGCCGGAGCACACCGTTGCCGAAGCCATCGAGCGATGCGATCAATACAATGTCTCATCGGTGGTGATCACAGACCACCAAGGCCACGCGATCGGCATCGTGACCGATCGGCTTGCGCTGAGGGCGCTGGCTCGGCGCGGTGCTCGGGCAATGAGCGACCGCGTGACCGACATCATGCTGAGCCCGCCGCCGATGTGCGGCCTCGATGACAAAGTCACCGGGATCATGCAGCGTATGACGGACGAGCGAATCCGTCACGTCGTCGTCGTCGAGGACGGAGCCATTGTCGGAATCGTTTCCATCGGAGACCTCGTCAAGGCCAAGTTGCGGGATGCCGATCTCGAAAGCCGTGTCCTGAGGGAGCGCGCGCTGAGCCGGCTTGCCGCGGAGTAGATGTTCACGCTATGTTGCCGACAATTCGTGCCCGGAGTTCCGGCGCGAAGCGGCAACCACGGACAAAGCTCCATGCAGCGACTTGCCTCAAAGATCACCATCGGCGTAGCGGCTCTCCTGCTCTCCGCCGGCTTGGCCCTTGCCCAGACGGCGCCTCAGGCGCCTGCGGCAGCGGCTCCCAAGGCCCCCGCGGCGGCGGCACCGAAGACCACGGCTCCAAAGGGCGTGCCGAAGAAGGCCACCACGCCTGAGGGCATCGAGTGCTCAAAGCAGGCCGACGAGAAGAAGCTGCACGGCAAAGAGCGCAAAGCGTTCCGCGGCAAGTGCATTCGAGACCTGAAGAAGGCGGCCGCCGGCAAGGCTGCGCCAGCTAAGAAGAACTGATCGAGTCGGACTACCGTTCTCGACAACGACGATCCGAGAAGCCTCTCCGCCCAGGAGGGGCTTCTCTCATTTTTGCACGCTATCGACCGGCCGCATGTCTCGATTCCGCTACTGCCGTCAGCACGGATGCAGGCGGCGCCGGTGCGCGGCTGATCGTGCATGCCGTCCCCGTTGGCACCCAGGATGTGTTGTTCAGCATCAGGTCGCACCTGGAGAGCACGACACCAAGGTGCGTCGACATGCACACCACATCGCCGAGCCGGTAGCTCCTGCCACCGAAACGGCAACGGCAAGGAATAATGACTCCCTCGCCATTGGTCGCGCCGTGAAAACGAGACGACGGCCAAGCCGGCTTGTCAGCCGTTGGCCAGGGAAGCGCGTGCGCCTCCTGCCCCCCCGCAGCACCTACTCCCGCGACGGCCCAAATTGCCGCCGCGATGAGCGAAACCCGGACATGCAGCCGCGTCTCCATGGCTAAAGTCTAGCGCTGCCCGCGTCCACACGCCAGCCATTGAACGCTCTCAGCGCCGATAGGGCGCGGGTCAGCCCTTAGGCTTGCCCGCTAGATCGTCGAGCACGCCCTTCGCCACCCGAACGGCCTCCAGAGTCGCGGGGAACCCCGCGTAGCAGCCGGTATGGATCAGAGCCTCGCGGATCTCCTCCGGCGTGCAGCCGTTGTTGACGGCGCCGCGAACGTGCACCGCAAGCTCGTGACTGCGGCCCAGAGCGGCGAGGATGCCCATCGTGATCAGGCTCCGCTCCTTGCGCGTCAGTCCCGGCCGCGTCCAGAACGCTCCCCAGCCGATCTCGGTCACCATGTCCTGAACGGGCTTGGTGAAGTCGTCCGCAGCCGCCATCGAGCGCGCGACGTGCGCCTCGCCGAGAACCTTTTTCCTGAGCTCCAAACCCTTATCGTATCCCGTCTTGGACATCGGTCTTCCGGCCTCCGTGGCACTGCGCCCAACGCGCGGCGCGAGGTAAGCAAATAACCAGCGGCCCGCCAACCCATCCCGCCTCGCGGTCTCGTGACAGAGTGTGAATGGCACGACGCACCGTGCCGCCCATAAGCTCCCATTGATGATCGAGCGGAGCGCGCGCCGTGCCAAATCTTCTCGCAGTCCTCCTGGCCGTGATGTTGAGCGTGCTGCCCGTTGCGGCAGAGCCCGACCAATGGCAACGCGAGGGATGGAAAACGACTGATTTCTCGAGGTCGCGCATCAAATGGGACGAGATCCAGTCCGGCGGTCCGCCGAAGGATGGCATTCCCGCGATCGACAAGCCCGCCTTCAAGGCCGTCTCCGAGATCAGCGATCTTTCACACAAGGATCCGGTGATCGGCCTCGAGATCGACGGCGATGCCCGCGCCTACCCGCTGCGCATCCTGATCTGGCATGAGATCGTCAACGATACGGTCGGCGGCCGCCCGGTCACCGTCACGTACTGCCCACTCTGCAACTCGGCCCTGGTCTTCGACCGCCGGGTCGGCGACCGGGTGCTCGATTTCGGAACTACCGGCAAGTTGCGCAACTCCGATCTCGTCATGTACGACCGGCAAACCGAAAGCTGGTGGCAGCAATTCACCGGCGAGGCGATCGTCGGCGCGCTCAGTGGCAGCGAGCTGAAGCTCGTACCGGCCCGCCTCGAGAGCTTCGCCGACTTCAAGGCCCGCCATCCGAAGGGGCATGTCCTCGTGCCCGAGCCCGGCAGCAGCCGCCCCTACGGCCGCAATCCCTACGTCGAGTACGACACCCAGGCCGGTCCGTTCCTCTTCCGCGGCGACCTGCCGAAGGATATCGAGGCGATGGCGCGCGTGATCGTGGTCCGGCGCGACGGCAGACCGCCACTCGTCGTCGCCCTAGAGCACGTCCGAAAGCAGGGCTCGGTCGTGCTCGACGCCGTACATCTGTCTTGGCGGCCGGGCCAGCTCTCGGCTGTCGACGCGGCCGAGATCGCGGACAGCCGTGACGTCGGCACCGTCGAAGCAAGACTGAGCGACGCCGGGAAACCTGGTCCTCTGGTTGCCTACGATGTCACCTTCGCCTTCGTCGCGCACGCCTTCCACCCCGAGGCGGCAATAGTCAAGGAGTGACCGAAGCCCCTGTTGCGCGCATGTGGAGTCTGCTAGTCAGCACCCATGGCAAAGCCGAGGAAAGCCGCCCACCGGCCGGCGAGCAAAGCGAGCAAGGCGCCGCCCCGCGAAGGCGGCATGCCGACGCGCGAGGAGATTCTCACCTTCATCGAGGGTGCCCAGGGCAAGGTCGGCAAGCGCGAGATCGCCAAGGCCTTCGGTATCAAGGGCAGCGACAAGATCGGGCTCAAAGCACTGCTCGCCGAGATGGCGGACGACGGCCAACTCGTCGGCAACCGCAAGGCCATGAAGCGGCACGGACAGGTTCCCCCGGTGGCCGTTCTCGAGATCGTAGACCGCGACGACGAGGGCGAGCTGATCGCCGAGCCGGTCGCCTGGGAGGAAGACGCCGGTCCGCGGCCGCGCATTCTGGTGCTCAGTCCAAAGGGCCGCCACCGTGACGCCGACGAGGCCATCGGCAAGGGCGATCGCATCCTGGCCCGCGTCGAGCGGCTCGAGACGGCCGACGTGTTCGGCTATACGCACGAGGCCGAGCCGATCAAGAAGCTGCCGCGCGAGCGGCGCCGACTGCTCGGCATCTTCCGGGTCCACCCGCGCGGCGGCGGCACCATCGACCCTATCGACCGCCGTGACCTCAAGACCTGGCCCGTCCGCGACGGCGGCGAGGGCGAGGCGAAGGATGGCGATCTCGTCCGCTTCGAGATCCTGAGCCGCCATCGCGGCGGCGTGCCCGAAGCTCGTGTCGCCGAAGCGCTCGGCAACCCCTCCGACCAGCGCCAGATCAGCCTCATCGCCATCCATGCCCACGGCATCCCTGACGAGTTCCCCGACGTGGTGCTGCGCGAGGTCGAGCACCTGCCCGAGCTGACCGAGGACGGCCGCGCCGACCTCACCGCCATCCCGCTGCTGACGATCGACCCGCGGGACGCCCGCGACCACGACGACGCCGTCGCCGCCGTCCCCGACACCGACCCGAGGAACCAGGGTGGCTATATCGTCACCGTCGCCATCGCCGACGTCGCTCATTACGTGCGGCCCGGCACGCGCCTCGACCGCGAGGCGGAGCTGCGCGGCAACTCGGTTTACTTTCCCGACCGTGTCGTGCCGATGCTGCCGGAGCGCATCTCGAACGACCTGTGCTCGCTGCGCGAGGGCGAGTTGCGTCCGTGCCTTGCGGTCACGATGACCATCGACCGCAATGGCAACAAGCGCCGCCATCATTTCCAGCGCGGATTGATGCGCTCGGCCGCGAAGCTCGCCTACGAGGAGGCGCAGGCCGCCTTCGACGGCAAGCCGGGCGACAAGGCCAATGCCTTGATGGAGCGCGCGCTCGAGCCGCTCTGGGCCGCCTACGCCTGCCTGAAGCGCGCCCGCGAGGAACGCGGGCCCCTCGACCTCGATCTGCCCGAGCGCAAGATCGTCATGGACGCCAAGGGCCGCGTCGATCGCATCATCATCCCGGAGCGCCTGGAAGCGCATCGCCTGATCGAGGAGATCATGATCCAGGCCAACGTCGCCGCGGCCGAGACACTCGAGGCGCGCAACACCCCATGCGTCTACCGCGTCCACGACCGCCCCTCGAAGGAGAAGCTGGCCAACCTCGCGCGCTTCCTCGAGACGCTCGACATCAAGTTGCCCAAGGGTGAAGGCCTTCGCCCGTCCGACTTCAACCGCATCCTCGATCGCGCCCGCAAGCTGCCCGTCACGGATCTCGTCAACGAGGTCGTGCTGCGCTCGCAGGCCCAGGCCGAGTACGCGACGGGCAATATCGGCCATTTCGGCCTCCACCTGCAGCGCTATGCCCACTTCACCTCGCCGATCCGCCGCTACGCCGACCTGCTCGTCCATCGCGCTTTGGTGCGAGCTCTCAAAATGGGCGACGACGGCCTCCGGAAAGAGGACGAGCCGCGCCTCGCCGACGTCGCCAAGTCGATCTCCGATGCCGAGCGCCGCGCCATGTCGGCCGAGCGCGAGACCTCGGACCGGCTGCTCTCGGCGCACCTTGCCGACCGCATCGGTGCAGACTTCCCGGCGCGCGTCTCGGGCGTCACCCGCTCGGGCCTGTTCGTCCGCCTCGAAGGAGACCGGCGCCGACGGCTTTATCCCGATCTCCACGCTCGGCCGCGAGTACTTCGTCCACGACGACGAGTTGCATGCACTCGTCGGCGAGCGCTCGGGGCTCGGCTACCGGCTCGGCGACATCGTCGAGGTGCGTCTCATCGAGGCGATCCCCACCGCCGGCGCGCTCCGGTTCGAGATGCTGACCGAGGCCCAGTCGATCGACGGCGCCTCCCGCACTCGCCGTCCCGGTCGCGCCCGAACCCCGGGCCGGCTGAGGCCGCGTCGGCGCTGACGGCACGCGCGGGAACAAAGAGCGGTCACGTGGCTTGTCAATTCCACCCGTTCCGTGGCATAAGCGCCTCTTGCACCATCGCAGCGTTGCTGTCTCCAGACCCCGTCGGCATCCGAAGGGTCCGCAGACAGTGGCGGTGCCAGCCGGGCTTAGCCGTTCAGTGAGTGCCTGAGAGGCCTGATATCGCCGCCGCTCCGCCGCTTGCCGAACCCAGCGCCCCTGCAGCAAGGATTGGACTTTCATGGCTCGCGTCACCGTCGAGGACTGCGTCGACAAGGTATCGAACCGCTTCGAGCTCGTGCTGATCGCAGCACATCGGGCCCGCGCCATCACCAACGGCTCGGCCCTTACGATCGAGCCCGAGAACGACAAGAACCCCGTGCTCGCTCTCCGCGAGATCGCCGACCAGACGGTTGCTCCGGACGACATCCGCGAGAGCTTGATCCACTCGATCCAGAAGAACGTCGAGGTCGACGAGCCCGAGACCGGCTCTGCGCCGCTCCTTACCACCGATCGGCGCCCGACGCTCGGCCGCGACGACCAGTCGTCCGACATGATCGTCGACCAGATCACCATGACCGAGGAGCAGTTGCTTCGGGCCATGGAGAGCATGACCCCGTCCGAGCCCTCGTCCAACGGTTCCGGCGGCGGCGGCAGCGGTCGCTGAAACATCCGAGGCGCAAGTATCAATCGAGGCGCGCCCGTAAGGCGACAGCACCATGCCGCTGCGACGGGCGCGTCCTTTCGGAACTCCGCTGACGATTGACGCAGGGGCTGGGCCTCGGCGGCCGGTCCTGCCGGGGAGGCGGGAGGGCAACGCGCCATGATGCGCCAGTACGAGCTGGTCGAGCGCGTTCTGCGCTACGACCCTTCGGCCGACGAAGCGCTGATCAATCGCGCCTACGTCTATGCCATGCGTCAGCATGGAACGCAGAAGCGTGCCTCGGGCGAGCTTTACTTCTCGCATCCGCTCGAGGTGGCCGGCATTCTCACCGAGATGAAGCTCGACGACGCGACCATCGCGACCGCGCTTCTACACGACGTCATCGAGGACACCGAAGCCACACGCGCCGAGATCGACCAGCTGTTCGGCGCCGAGATCGGGGCTCTCGTCGACGGCCTGACCAAGATCAAGCGCCTCGACCTCGTCTCGCGGCGTGCCGAGCAGGCGGAGAACTTCCGCAAGCTGCTGATCGCGATCTCGTCCGACATTCGCGTGCTTCTAGTGAAGCTCGCCGACCGCCTCCACAACATGCGCACGCTCGAGCACAAGAAGCCCGAGAGTCGCCGCCGCAACAGCGAGGAGACGCTCGAGATCTACGCGCCGCTCGCGGGCCGCATGGGCATGCAGGCGGTGCGTGAGGAGCTCGAGGATCTGGCCTTCCGCTGGCTCCACCCGGAAGCCTACCGAGCCGTCACCGACCGCCTCGCGACCCTGCGCCAGCGCAACCGGGGCCTCGTCGACGAGATCTCGAGCGGCCTCGCCGCCAAGCTGTCCGAGGCGGGCGTCGAGGCCGAGCGTTTCGGGACGCGAGAAGAAGCCCTACTCGATCTGGCGCAAGATGGAGAACCGTCAGATCTCGCTGGAGCAACTTTCGGACATCTACGGCTTTCGGCTGATCGTCGGCCCCGTCGACGACTGCTACCGTGTGCTCGGCATCGTCCACACGACATGGCGCGCGGTGCCCGGCCGCTTCAAGGACTACATCTCGACGCCCAAGCAGAACGGCTACCAGTCGATCCACACGACCGTCGTCGGCCCTCGCCATCAGCGTGTCGAGCTGCAGGTCCGCACGGCCACCATGCATCACATCGCCGAGCACGGCGTCGCGGCGCATGCGCTCTACAAGGACAACATCTCCGACCCCGCGCCCGCCGCGCTCGCGCCTGCTTCGGCGACCGGCCCACGCGGGATCGCCAAGGCTCACGAATCGAGCCCCTACCTCTGGCTGCGGCACCTCGTCGACACGCTGCTTGCAGGGCGACAATCCGGAGGAGTTTCTCGAGCACACCAAGCTCGAGCTGTTCCAGGATCAGGTCTTCTGTTTCACCCCGAAAGGCCGCCTCATCGCCCTGCCCCGCGGCGCCACCCCGATCGACTTCGCCTATGCCGTCCACACCGATGTCGGCAACCACTGCGTCGGCGCCCACGTCAACGGCCGCCAGATGCCGCTGACGACACAGCTTCGCAACGGCGACGAGGTGCTGATCGTAACGTCACCCGGACAGGTTCCGCCAGCGGCCTGGGAGCGGGTCGCGGTGACCGGGAAAGCCCGCTCCTCCATACGCCGCGCCGCCCGCGATGCGCTGCGGCGCCAATACGCCGAGCTCGGCCGGCGGCTGCTTGTCTCCGCACTCGCCAAGGTCGGCGAGGACTACAGCGACGAGCGATTGCGCAAGGCGCTTCCGCGTCTGGCATTGAAAAGCGTCGAGGACGTGCTGGCCGCGATCGGTCGCAGTGAGCTGTCTCTCGTCGATGCGGTTCGCGCCATCGACCCCGACGCACTCGCGGCATCGTCCAAGACGCCGCCACCCCGGCAAAGAAACCTACCGAGCGCGGCGGGTCCGAGGACGGCTGGTTCAATCTCGGCAAAGTGATCGGTCTCAAGTTCCGTTGGCCCGGCAAAGAGGCGGGCACGCGCGACGATACGGCGAAGGAGCCCGCCGAAGCGATGGCAGCCGCCGGGGGGAACCCGACAGCCAATGGCACCGCAAGGACAGAGCCGGTCGTTCCGATCCGTGGCGTCCGGAACGATGTCCCCGTCAGCTTCGAGGACGGCGGCGCCGTGCCGGGTGACAGAATCGTCGGCGTTCTGGTGCCAGGAGACGGCATCCGCATTTTCCAGATCCACTCGCCGCGCCTCAAGGATCACGAGCACGAGCGGTGGATCGACGTCACTTGGGACATCGACGACGACAACCCGGATCGATTTCCTGCCCGCATTCTGGTCACGGCTCTCAACGAGCCGGGCACGCTCGCCCAGATCGCTCAGGTGATCGGCGAGGAAGACGGTAATATCGACAATCTACGGATGGTTCGCCGCGGCACCGACTTCACGGAGATGATGATCGAGGTCGAGGTGTGGAATTTGGGCCACCTCAATCGCATCATAAATCGTCTCAAGGCGCGACCGGTCGTCAGTCAGGCCGAACGGTGCTTCGATTAGGCCGATTTTGTGGTAGAGTGCTTCGCGTTGCGTGACGTGTGCATGCGTCGAGGGGGACGACTTTCCATGCTGTTTAGCCGCCGCGAGCCCGAGCCCGCGCTCGAACGGCTGCGCGTCGCGTTGTGGCCCCGTCGATCATGGGGCCGCTCCGTTCGCTACGCCAACCTCCGCCTCGGCCGCCTGAGAGCTCCCCGCCACGCCATCGCGCTTGGCCTCGCGGTCGGCGTATTCGCGGCATTCCAGCCGATCCTCGGATTCCAGATGCTGTTCGCTGGTTGCGCGGCCTGGTTCCTGCGCGCCAGCGTCGGCGCGGCCCTTGTCGGCACCTTCGTCGGTGGTCCAATGACTTGGCCGGTCATGTGGCTCGCGTCATATCATCTTGGTGCGGCGCTCACGGGCGAGACGCACGCGGTGACCCTGAACCAGCTTTGGGGGGCTCTCGCCGGCGTGCGAGCCTTCGCGGCGCCGGATGCTGCTGGCGCCGCTGCGGAGCATCTGGTGCGGCACGTGCTCTATCCGCTCGCTGTCGGCGCCGTTCCCCTGGGGCTGCTGGCAGCCGCGGCATTCTACGCTATGGTGATGCGGGCGGCGACGCCCGGCCAGCGCCACCGGCGAGCGTGAAAGCGCCGCTCCGTCGGCGCCGGTCGCTCGATCGACCTTCACGACGAAGTCCTCTGCCATGGCTGGCCGCCACCTGCGTCTCGGCGTCAACATCGACCACGTTGCCACCATTCGCAACGCCCGCGGCGGGCGCCATCCAGATCCGTTGCGTGCCGCGCATCTCGCTGTCGAGGCTGGCGCCGACGGCATTACGGCGCATCTGCGCGAGGATCGCCGCCACATCTCCGACGACGACATCCGGCGCCTCAAGGACGAGCTGACACGCCCACTCAACTTCGAGATGGCGGCCACCGAGGAGATGCTGGCCATTGCCCTCGCGCACGTGCCGCACGCCTGCTGCCTCGTCCCAGAGAAGCGCGAGGAACGCACGACCGAGGGCGGCCTCGACGTGATCGGCGGGGCCAATCAACTGGCTCCGTTTGTGCGGACGCTGCGCGACGCCGGCATCCGGGTGTCCCTCTTCATCGAGGCGGATGCCCGCGCCATCGATTCCTCGGCCAAGCTCGGCGCGGACATCGTCGAGCTCCACACCGGTACGTACTGCGAGCGCGCCCTCGAGAACGATCGCGCCGGACTGGCGCGCGAGACTGCCCGCCTCGCCGACGCGGCCCGTATCGCGCACGCGGCCGGGCTCGAGGTGCACGCCGGCCATGGCCTCACCTTCAATACTGTTGCCGCCGTGGCCCGCATGCCCGAGGTGGTCGAGCTGAACATCGGGCACTTCCTTATCGGCGAAGCGATTTTCGGCGGGCTCGTACCGGCGATCCGCCGCATGCGCCAGCTGATGGACGATGCCAGAGCGGGCGCCGCCGCCAGCGTTGCCGGCTGAGCACGCAATCATGATCCTCGGCATCGGGAACGACATCATCGACATCCGCCGCATCGAGGCGACGCTCGAGCGCTTCGGCGACCGGTTCGTCGAGCGCGTCTTCACCGACACCGAGCGCCGCAAGTCCGACCGCCGCCGCAATCGCGCCGCGTCCTACGCCAAGCGCTTCGCCGCCAAGGAGGCCTGCTCGAAGGCATTGGGCACCGGACTGCGAAACGGCGTGTTCTGGCGCGACATGGGCGTGGTCAACCTTCCGTCTGGCCGCCCGACCCTCGTGCTCACGGGCGGTGCGGCCGCGATTCTCGAGAGCCTCACCCCGCCTGGCCACGAGGCCCGCATCGACCTGACCATCACCGACGATTTTCCCATGGCGCAGGCCATCGTCATCATCTCGGCGCGCCCCCTGAAGCAGGATCCCCGCTGATCCACGCTGCCGGCTCACATGTCCATTGCCTGACCAATAAGACCTTTGCGGCGGCAACCGACACGTCGAATTTGCACGCCCCAGGGAAACACCTTAAACACGAGCCCCAGATTGACCGGGCCGTCGGGGGGCGGTCGCGCCAGCAGCGGAAAGTTGCATGAAATCCAAATCCGGCCAGAACAAGGGGAAGCTGGCGAAGCAGGAGAGCTGGGGCGAGATCGGAAAGATCTTTCTGCACGCGCTGATCATTGCGTTTTTCGTCCGCGTGTTCTTCTATCAGCCGTTCAACATTCCTTCGGGATCGATGCAGTCGACGCTGCTGATCGGCGACTACCTTTTCGTTTCCAAGCTGGCGTATGGCTACAGCCGCTATTCGCTACCCTTCGGCCTGAACCTTTTCTCGGGACGCGTGCTCGCCAGTGAGCCGAAACGCGGCGATGTCGTCGTCTTCAAGCTGCCGCGCGACAACTCGACCGACTACATCAAGCGCGTCATCGGCCTGCCGGGAGACGAGATCGTGCTGCGCGGCGGCGTCGTCTACATCAATGGCCAAGAGGTCAAGCGCCGCAGAGTCGCGGACTTCGTCCAGATCGACGAGGACGGTCGCGAGCGGCGCACGCCCCGCTTCGAGGAGACCCTGCCGAACGGCGTCAAATACCTCGTCGTCGATCAGCGTACGGACGGCGATTACGACAACGTCGGACCCTACAAGGTTCCCGCCGGCAACTACTTCATGATGGGCGACAACCGCGACAACTCGACCGACAGTCGCGTACCGCGGCATCGCTACGGGGTCGGCTTCGTGCCATTCGAAAATCTGGTCGGTCGCGCGGACATCATCTTTTTCTCGGCGGCCGTGGACGAGCCCGGACGCTTCCAATTGCTGACACCTTGGACGTGGCCGTTCGACGTCCGATGGTCGCGAATTTTGAACATCGTACGCTGACGCATCCGCCTGCGTTCCTCCGCATTCGTCCTGTGCTAGGCTAAGCTAGCATTCGGTCCGTTTGGGCCGTCGGCGAGTCGCAAGGAGCAGCAATCGGAGCGTCCGCGCGCTCCTGGGAGGCGGAGGTCGATCGTGGCGCGGCGCAACATCAAACAACTCGAAACAGCGCTCGGCTATCGCTTCAAGAGCCGCGCGGTTCTGGACCGGGCACTGACGCATGCCTCGACGCGCAGCGATCAATCGAAAGGCGAGGACAACGAGCGCCTCGAGTTCCTTGGCGACCGGGTTCTCGGGCTCGCCGTCGCCGAGCTGCTACTCGAGCGCGACCCGAAAGCCACCGAAGGCGCCCTCGCCCGCCGCTTCAACCGTCTCGTCCGCAAGGAGACCTGCGCCCGGGTCGGCCGATCGATCAACCTCGGTCCCCTCATGCTGCTGTCCGCGGCCGAGCACGATAGCGGCGGACGCGACAAGGATACGATCCTCGCCGATGCGATAGAGGCGCTCCTGGCCGCAATCTTCCTCGAGGCAGGCTTCGCCGTCGCCCGCGATGTGATACGCATGCTCTGGGCTCCCCTGGTCGATGGCTTGCCGGAGACGGTTGCCGACGCCAAATCCATGTTGCAGGAATGGGCCCAGGGCCAGGGCCTGCCGCTTCCGCGCTACGTCGAGATCGAGCGCAAGGGGCCCGACCATGCCCCCGTCTTCACCACCGAGGTCTCGATCGACGGCAAGAAGCCGGCGCGCGGCAGCGGTGCCAACAAGCGCGCCGCCGAGCAGGCAGCCGCGTCAGCCATGCTCGCCCGCGAGGGCGTGACCCGAGGAACCGAGCCAGATGATTGACCACCCCGACGCCCCCCTCGATGCTCCCGACGCAGCCTCGGCGCGCGACGACGAGGCACGTCGGTGCGGGTTCGTCGCCCTGGTTGGCGCGCCGAACGCCGGCAAGTCGACACTCCTCAATGCCCTGGTCGGCACCAAGGTCTCGATTGTCAGCCGCAAGGTCCAGACGACCCGCGTGCCTGTTCGCGGCATCGCGATGGTCGATAAGAGCCAGATCGTGTTCATCGACACACCGGGCATCTTCGCTCCGCGCCGACGCCTCGACCGGGCAATGGTCGGCGCCGCCACGGGCGCTGCCGCCGATGCCGACATCGCTGCCCTGCTCATTGACGCAGCCAAGGGGCTCGACGAGAGCATCGACAGGCTGATCTCCGTCCTCAAACCGCTCGCGACGACGCGCATCCTGATCCTGAACAAGGTCGACAAGATCAAGAAGGATGCGCTGCTCGGCCTCGCCGCCGCGGTCAACGAGAAGCTCGCCTTCGAGCGGACGTTCATGATCTCCGCGTTGACCGGGAGCGGCGTCGGTGACCTGAAAGCGTGGCTTGCGGCGAGCCTGCCGCCCGGCCCCTGGCACTACCCCGAGGACGAGATCACGGACGCGACGGAGCGCTCGACGGCGGCCGAGATCACCCGCGAGAAGATCTACGAGTACCTGCACGAGGAGCTGCCCTATCAAACGACGGTCGAGACGACCGCCTGGGAGGAGAAGACGGACGGCTCGGTGCGCATCGAGCAGATCGTCTTCGTCGAGCGTGAGAGCCAGCGCCGCATCGTGCTCGGCGAAGGCGGTCGCGCCGTGAAGCAGATCTCGATGGCATCGCGCAAAGAGCTGGCCAAGCTCTTCGAGCGCCCTGTGCATCTGTTTCTTCACGTCAAGGTCGCGGAAGGCTGGGAGAACAATCCCGAGCACTACCGCGAGATGGGGTTGGACTTTCCGAAGGAGTAGCGGCTCGAGATCGCCAGGGTGCCCCTACCGCCAGGGCTGCACCACGATCTTGGTGTGCCGGTTTGGACTGGCCAGCTCATCGAAAGCTCCCGCCACCTCGTCGAGGCCGACGGTCCCGGTGATCATCGCCCCCGCATCCACCTTGCCGCTGGCGATCAAGTCCAGCGATTGAGCGAACTCGTCCGGCGTGCAGCCAACCACGTACTGCACGCTCAGCTCCTTGAATATCGCGAACATCGGTTTCTGCTGGTCGCTCTCCATGCAGACGCCGACGATGACCACGCGGGCGTTCTGAGGCGCCTGCTCGAAGACGGCCTGAATCACCCCTGGCACACCGACACACTCGAAGATCACAGACGGCTTCAGGGGGGCCGCAGGCACGATCGAGGGGGGAAGCTTCGCGATCTCGTCCGGTGTCAGCGTCGCGTGCTCCTCCCACGTCTTGAACGGGGATGTCGACGCCGGATCGACGACGATGTCCGCCCCGAGGCGAAGGGCGAGCTCCCGCCGCTTCGGCGAATAGTCCGACGCTATGATCGGACCGAGACCCCTGCCTTTGAGCGCCGCGATCACGGCAAGGCCGATCGGCCCGCAGCCGATCACGAGTGGCACCTCATCGCCCTCGAGCCGGGCCTTGTTGACGGCGTAAATCCCGATGGACAACGGCTCGGTGAGCGAGGCCAACTCATTCGACACGTGATCTGGGACCGTCAGCAGCAGCTGCTCCGAGAGCAGCATCCGCTCAGCGTAGGCGCCGATGTTGTCGTTGGAGTAGCCGATCCCCTCGATCCGGCCATCGACGATCAGTCGCGGCACCGAGACCACCCGTCGCCCCTTGCCGAACGTGCCCTTGCAGCCCGGTCCGAAGTCCAGGATCTCAGCGCAATACTCGTGGCCGAACACCACGTCGCGTGAGAGGTCCATCGCCTTCCGCCATGGTACGAATTGCGACATCTCGACCATCTTTGCAGCATGTAGGCGCGCATGCAGGTCCGTTCCACAGATCCCACAGGCCAGTGGCTTGACCAGCACCTGGCCCGGACCAGGGGCCGGCTCGGGCATGGTATCGACGACGATCTCGCCCTTCCGGAAGATGGCGGCGCGCATGGCTTGGCTCCTGATGATACGGACCAGGCACAAAGCGTAGCGGCTGGCTCGCCTCAGGAATAGTCGTGTGTGCGGCCGGACGGATCGACAACCGTTTCATCGGTCGGATCCACGTAGGCGGGACCGACTGGGACCTTTCCGTAGCCGCCGGGAATGTCGAGCACGTAGGTCGGCTGCGCGAGCCCGCTCACCCGGCCGCGTAGGGCCCGCATCAGCGCTTGTCCGTCTGCGAGTGTCGTGCGGAAGTGCGCCGTACCGGGAGCGAGATCGGCATGATGCAGGTAGTAGGGTCGAATGCCCAGCTCGACGAAAGCCCGGAACAGCGCCTCGAGCGTCGCCACGTCGTCGTTGATGCCCCGGAGCAGAACCGTCTGGCTGAGGAGGACGATGCCCACCTTTTGAAGACGCGAGATGGCTGCACGAGCTGCCGACGACAGCTCGCGGGGATGGTTGGCGTGAACGCCGACATACACCGCCTGCCCGGTGGACGTCAGCGCCGACGCCATCTCGTCCGTGACGCGATCGGGATCGACCACCGGCACCCGGCTGTGCCAGCGCAGCACTTTCACATGCGCGACGTCGGCCAGAGACGTCGTGATCTCCGCTATCCGGCGTGGCGCAAGGACCAGCGGATCGCCGCCCGTCAGGATCACCTCGAAGATTTCAGGGTGAGCCCGGATATAGGCGACCGCCCCCGCGAGCGCCTCCCCGACCATGGGAGGCGGCCCGCCAGGGCCCACCATCTCGCGGCGGAAGCAGAACCGGCAATAGACCGGGCAGGCATGCGTCACCTTGAGCAGCACCCGGTCCGGATAGCGATGGACGAGCCCGGGCATCTTCTCGTGCACATGATCGCCGATCGGGTCGGCGCGCTCGCCCGGCTCCTCGTCGATCTCGCGTGCGCTTGGCACGAACTGCTGCGCGATGGGGTCCTTGGGATCGCTCGGGTCGATCAGCGCGGCCATCTCGGGCGTGATCGCAATGGCGTAGCGGCGAGCCACGGCATCGAGCGCGCCGTGGCGCGCTGGCGCCAAGAGACCGGCCTCGGCGAGATCCGCGAGCGTTCTCAGGTGTTTCGGTTTGTTCTTCACGCGCCTCTTGTGCCCAAATCAGGCGTCGGCGTCCAGAGCACCTGGTCGATCTGGGTGGCCCCCGTCGCCAACATGACGAGACGATCGAAGCCGAGCGCGCAGCCGGACGCGGGCGGCATCGAGGCGAGCGCTGCGAGGAAATCCTCGTCGATGGGGTAGCGCTCGCCGTAGATGCGCTGCTTCTCGTCCATCTCGGCGACGAGGCGCCGGCGCTGCTCGACCGGGTCCACCAATTCGCCGAAGGCGTTGGCAAGCTCGACGCCACAGGCAAAAAGCTCGAACCGCTCGGCGACACGCGGATCGGCCGGCGACGGCCGCGCCAGAGCTGCCTCATGCGTCGGGTAGCTGTCGACGATGACCGGTGCGGCATCCGGCTCGGCTCCGAGCGCCGGCTCGATCCGCTCGACGAGGATGCGCGAGAAGAGATCCGACCAAGTATCGTCGGCGGCCACGCGCACGCCGATCCGGCTGGCCTCGCGAGCGAGCGCATCGCGATCCGGACGTCCTCCCGGCAACGTGTCATCGAGCAAGCGTATGCCGGCATGCCGCTGGAAGAGCAGGTTCATGCTCGATCGCTCTGGCGGCAGTACGGGACGCGCCGAGCGGTCGCGGAACTGCCAGCGCTCAAGTCTGCCGACGTCCGCCGCGATGCGCAGAATGGCGCTGCAATCCGCCATCAGCGTCGTGTAGGGCGCGCCCGCACGATACCACTCCAGCATTGTGAACTCGGGCGCATGGAGGGCACTGCGCTCGCCGTTACGGAACACCGGCGCGAACGTAAAAATCCGCGTCTCGCCGGCCGCGAGCAGCTTCTTGCAGGCGAACTCGGGACTGGTGTGCAGATAGAGCGGATGGCGCGCGCCCGCCTCGCTCCGCCATTCGGTCGCGAACGCGTGGAGATGCGCCTCATTGCCCGGCGACACCTGCAGGCATCCCGTCTCCACCTCGACGAAATCCTGAGCCTCGAACCACCGCCGGATCGCAGCCTTGATCCGCCCGCGCGCCAGCAGGAGCGGACGCCGGTCGGCATGGCGCGAGGGGTTCCAGAAGGGTTGCACTGCCTGGGTCATTTTCGATGGATCACCAACGAGCTCGTTTCCAGCTTGTTATCCGAGAATGCAAATTCCTGCCAGGGCGGCGCGGACCGCTACACCCATTGCGGTCCGCATACTTGTCAGCCGTCTGGTTCTTGCCTAAGACTGTCCTCACGGGAAATGTAATCAGTGCTAGCATGAGTGCTAGCACTGCTAGCAGCGCCAGTCAGGCGCTGTCGTATCAGTTGGGATTCGTCATGCGTGTGTGGACAGTACTCAGTCAAAAGGGTGGGAGCGGGAAGACGACGCTCGTCCTGCACCTGGCCATGGCAGCGATCACCAGCGGCAACGCCGTCTCGGTCATCGACCTCGATACCCAACGTTCTGCCGAGAAGTGGGGCGCGCTGAGACGCCTCAAGGTGAAGAAGGCGGCGCCCGCCATCGTGCCGGCGCTCCTCCACGACATCGACCGGATGATCGAGGCTGCGCGCAGCGCCGAGAACGACCTCGTGCTGATCGACACGCCGCCTGCGACCAACAACACGACTTTGCGGGCGGGCGGCGTCGCCGACATGATCATTGTACCGACGCGAACGTCGACGCTGGATGTGGAGGCGTTACGCGACACGCTGCAGGCGTTGATGGATGCCGACAAGCTCGACCGCACGGTCATCGTTTTGAATGCTCCGAACGGCGACAAGGCCATGATCGCCAGGATCGATCGCTTGGCGCGCGACTACGGCACAGCGATCCTTTCGCCTGGACTGGCGGACAACGCAGCTCTGGCAAGCTCCCTCGGCAAAGGCAAAGGCATCGTCGAGCAGAGCCGCAATTCGAAGGCCGCGGAAAACGTGGTCGGGCTTCTAGATGATCTCGTCAAACACAGCCGACGCATCGAGAGGGCGCGCAAGCGCGAGCATGCATGAGCAGTCCCAAGCGAAAGGCAAAGGCCAGCACCGAGCGCCGTCTCGCCGAGCACGCGGAACGCAGTCGAATTGCCATGCAGCAGGCGTCCAGCGTGCGCGCTATCGTTCCGCCATCCGACGCCGAGCCACGGCCGACGAAGGGGCGCCAAGGCCGCAAGGGAGTGGTGATCTATCTCTCGCCCGAGGCCAAGGAGCAATTGGCTCGACTGGCACACGAGCAGCGCAAAAGCGTGCAGGCGGTCGGGATCGACGCCATCAACCTTCTTTTTGAATCCAATCGTTTGAAGCCCATAGCGTGAGGTAGCTGCCAACCGGGCCGCTCACGCCTTTACCGTACCGAGACGGGGAGATCACCCGCCCATGGCTATCAGAAAGTCTCCGGCAGCCATCGAAGCTGCAGCCAAGCTCAGCCGCGACAGCATGCTCGACGCCGTTAAGCCGAAACGCCGAGCTCTGCCGACTCCCGCGACCGCCGCCGCGGTACGCTCGACGAGCGCCGTCGCGGGCGACGCTGCCGATAGGGAGCCGTTTGTCTTCATCGCCTACGCCCGCGAGGACGCTTCTGCTGCCGCCGAAGTGGTCATGACTTTGCGGGCGAACGGCATCGGCGTGAAATGGGATCGGGATCTGTTGGGCGGGCAGCATTTCCGGTTGCGCCTTGGCGAGATGATCGCACACGCCGCCGCGGTCATGGTGCTCTGGTCGGAGCACTCGGTCGCCTCGGATTTCGTCATCGACGAGGCTGAGGCGGGAAAATGCGCCGGCAAGCTGGTCACCTGCCGCCTCGGCGGTCTCGGAGACCAGGAGATCCCGTTCGGATTTCGCCAGTTGCACTGCGTCGATGCGGACGATACTGAGGCGGTTCTGGCGGCGCTCGCAGGGTGTGGCCTCGAACCACAGCCAAACTGACGCGCGAATGGCCGGCGACGCTTCGGTCAGTCGCTCCCCTTCCCCGCGAGCCTCAAAGCGGTTAAGAACGCGCCCAGACATGGTGGCCCCCGTCTCCGCTGGAGACTCGAGGGGTCTGCCGGTTTTGTGCCGGCCCTGCTTCAAAACGGAGAACCGCCCGTGGTCAAGGTCATCGCTAGCGAAGTGCGCAAAGGCAACGTGCTCGACATCGACGGGGCACTGTGCACGGTGCTGAAGGCCGAGAGCATCCGCCCGGGAAAGGGCACGCCGACGACACACATCGACATGCGCCGCATCTCGGACGGGGTCAAGATCGTCAAGAGCTACCGCACGACGGAATCGGTCGAGCGCGCCTTCCTCGACCAGAAGACGTTCGATTATCTCTATGAGGACGAGATGGGCTTCAACTTCATGGAGCCCAATACCTTCGAGCAGATCTCGATTTCCAAGGATCTGCTCGGCGACAGCGCAGCATGGCTTCAGGAGAACATGAGCTGCGACGTGCAGCTGTTCGAGGGCGTGCCTGTCGCAATCGAGCTACCGCCGCGCGTCACGCTGACCATCGTCGAGGCCGATCCGGTCGTGAAGGGCCAGACGGCGTCGTCGTCCTACAAGCCCGCCAAGCTCGAGAACGGCGTCCGCGTGATGGTGCCGCCGCACATCGAGAGCGGTACGCGCATCGTCGTCTCGACCGACGGCGAGTATGTCGAGCGCGCGAAGGATTGATTATCCGCCGGCGGGGGTGCCGAGCCTGCGGGCTCACCACCATCGTGAGCGGGTACCGAAGCTCGTGTAATTGGGGAAATCGAGGTAGCGCGACCAGCGCGTGCTGTAGGGGTGGACCAGCTCGGTCTGCCCCTTTTCCTTGTCGAGCCGCTTGCCGTAGTTGTGCCAGGCGAAAATGCCACCGCGAATGTTGTAGACGCCAGTCGCGCCTCGAGCGGCGGCCTCGGCCCTGATGCGCTCACCGAGCCTCGAGCTGCGCACGCCAACCGAGCAGTAGAGCAGCACCTTCCTGCCGGCCAACTGGGTACCGAAGCGGGCCATGAACTGGTCTGTGGAGATCTCGGGATCGATCAGCACCGAGCCGGGAAGGTGGCTGATCTGGAACTCGGCGGCGTCGCGAACGTCGAGAAGGAGGACGTCTTCACCCGCCTTGAGCAGATCGTGAGCCTGATGGGGCAACAGGGAGCCGACCGCCGTATAATCCTTCTCGACCTGCCTCTCGAGCTCGTTGAGGCACAGCTGACCTTCGGCGAAGCCCCGATCAGGCAGCCCGCCCAGAGTTGCAGTGCCCAGCAATGCAAGTCCGATCCCACGTCGCAACATTATCTCCCGGAGTCCCTCGACCGTTCCGCCGGCCACGGATCATCGCATGCCTGTTGCCATGAACAGGCGCGTTCGCCAAGCCACAAGAATTCACACTGGCGTGAGCACCATCGATGACAAAGCTCGCGCACCCCTATTCCGGCCGAGACTCGATTTTCTCCGCATCCAGCGAGTAGCCCGCCTCGGCGAGACCGGTGAAGGCGATCTTCGTCTGCATCTTGCCGGTCACCCAGACCGGGTCGAACGAGCCCTTCACCTCGAAGCCCGCCTCGCTCTTCACGTAGACCAGCTGGTTCGGCGGCGGCGGTGGCACATGGATGCAGGCACCGACAAAAGGCACCAGCAGGAACTCCTTGACCTTGGTGGCATCGAAATCGAGCGGAACGACGTAGCCACCGATCTTGACCCGCTTGCCGTCCAGCGCCTCGACAAGGGCGGGCGGCTGGCCGGCTCCCGGCTGGGGTAGCGCGCCCGGTGACAGCCAGCGGCCCTCCGCCACCTGCGGATCGTGATTGGGATTGCCGCCGTCTCTCGGCCGGTTGGCGAGGAACGATCGCGGAGCGACCGGCGCGGCTACCGGGGGGATGAGATCGGCCCACTTCAAGGGCTGCGGGGCATCCTGGGCGGCCACCGGAAGCGCAAGTGTCGCCGCAAAGAGCAATACAGCCCCCGTCGAGCAGCGGTTGCGTCGCGTGCCCATTCGCACCTCCCTCAGGTCCTCACCGTCATGCCGTCCGCCAGCGACAGTCGATAGGCGCGGATCGCGGGGACCAAGCCAGCGATCACACCCGCGACGACGATGGCGCCGAGCGTCCCGATCTCACCCCATGTCGGCGGATCGATGGCGAGATGCAAGCCATAAAGGCGGTCGATGAGCGGACGCGCGACGACAAGTCCGATATAGGTGAGCGCAGTGCCGAGTAGAACGCCCGCAAGGGTCAGAAGCCCCGCTTCGGCCGACAGCAGGCCGAGCACGGTCGCCGGTCGCGCCCCGACCGAGCGTAGGATCGCCATCTCGCGGCGTCGCTCATTGAGCGTGGTCAGGATCATGGTCGCGAGCCCAAGCAGCGCGGTCGCGACGACCATCCACGACACAGCCGAGAGCGCCGTCTCGGCGATGCCGACCAGCCCCCACAGCTCCTGCAGCGCAGCGCCGGGAATGATCGCGATCAGCGCCTCGCGCGGATAGTCGTTGATCGCGCGCTGCAGCCGGAACGTCGCGAGCTTCGACTTGAGCCCGATCAGGGCCGCCGTGATCGCCTTCGGCTTCAGGTCGAGCTTGCGAACCTCGTCCGCCGAAACGGCCTGCCCTGGCGTCCGGCCGCCGCCTTGCCAGTCGACATGGATCGCCTCGATCGCCTCGAGGCTGACATGCACGGTCCGGTCCACGGGCGTGCCCGTCCTTGCCAGGATGCCCGATACGCGGAACGGCTTGTCGTCGTGCTCGACGAACGACACCGATCCAAGCCCATGTGCGACGACGATCCGGTCGCCGACCTTGTAGCCCAGCGCCTCGGCGACCTCCGCACCGACGGCCGCGTCGTAGAGATCGGCGAAAGGCTTGCCCGCCACGAAGTCCAAGGCGCTAGTCCGCCTATAACGGTAACGGGTGAAATACTCGGCTGTGGTGCCGAGCACGCGGAACCCGCGATGACTGTCGCCGAGCGACATAGGCACGGCCCAAGCGACCTCGGGCTGCTGGCGGATCTCGTCGTAGCTCGCCCAGGTAATGTTGTTGGTGGCGTTCCCGATGCGGAAAATCGAGTAGAGCAGCAATTGCAGGCTGCCCGTCCGCGCTCCCACAATGAGATCCGTCCCCGAGATCGTATCGGCGAAGCTCTGCCGGGCACCCACCCGCACTTTCTCCACGCCGAGCAGAAGCATCACGCTGACGGCGATCGCCGCCACGGTGAGCAGCGCTGTCAGCCAGCGATTCGCGAGCGACCTGAGGGCGAGGCGCAGAACGATCATCCGATGGCCTCCGCCACCTGTGCCGCAGCCCCTCCGTGCAGGATATCCGCGAGGCGCACGACGCGGTCGAACCGAGGCGCCAACGCCGCGTCGTGGCTCACCATCAGCAGCCCTGCGCCGCTTTCTGCCAGCTCGCCGAAGACGAGCGCGAGAAACTGATCGCGCGTGTCAGTATCGAGCGCCGAAGTCGGCTCGTCGGCGATCATCAGCTCGGGCCGTCCGATCAGCGCCCGCGCCGCCGCGACGCGCTGCTGCTGGCCGACACTGAGATCGGCCGCCCGGCGACGCGCGACCGCCGACGCATCGAGCCCGAGGCGCGCCAGCAACCGGCCAGCCTCGCTCTCCTGTGCGGACTGCGATCCGACCCGTGCCCGGCGCTTCGGCGCGAAGCTCAGCGGAAGCAGAACGTTGTCGACCGCCGAGCCGTAGGGCAGCAGGTTGAACATCTGGAACACGACGCCCATGTGCTCGGCCCGGAACCGGTCGCGTGCCGAGGCGCCGAGACGCGCGATATCCTCGCCGAGCACCCGGATCTGCCCTTCCAGCGGCGCCACGATGCCGGCGATGAGGGCAAGAAGGGTCGACTTGCCACTTCCTGAAGGTCCGACCAGCAGCAGGCGCTCGCCCCGCTCCAGCGTCAGTCGAGGCACCTCGAGCGTGAAGCCCGCCTCTCCCGGCCACCGGTATCGAATGGCCTCGACGTCGAGCAGTCTGTCATTTCCTGTAGGCTCCGCCATTCGGTCACGACAGCCCGGCGAGGTCGAGCACGGGCTTCGCTCTCGTGACGACGAAGCTCGATTGCCCCTTGGGCCCGATCACTGTGACAGCCAGCTTCTCTGCGCCTTTGAAGCGCTTGAAATAGTCGAACGTGATCGACGTGAGCTTGCCGGGTGCGGCGCATTCGAGCGCATAGGCGGCTTTGAACTCGGAATGATCGTCATGCGCATCGGCCTTGGCCTGCGCCTTGCCGTCGGCCTTCTTGGCGTGCGAATGACCGTGACTGTGCGAATGGCCGTGTTTGTGCCCCACCTTGCCCGAGCCGGCGGCTGCGCCGAGCACGTCGACTTTTGCGGACGTCAGCTTGCAGCCGGCCTCGTTCGGCAAAACCAGCAGGTCCGCGAGCTTGGCAAGACGCTTCTTGGCATCCGCGATGGCCTGCCGCTGCTTGGCGTTGCTTGGCGCATGCTCGAAGCCGACGATGTCGCTGGCAGGCACCTTGAGCTCCATCTCGACGCGCGGCCCCTCGATGGCCATGGCGAGACGACCCTCGCCGTGCGCGTGAGCATCGAGCTGGCGTCGGGCCTCTTGTGCAACCGCCGGAGCACAGAGCCCAGCGAGAACGAGCGAAGTCAGAGCAAGACGCATCATGCGGCAGATCTCCCGGAGGATGAAGCGTTACAACATAACATAACATTACATTGCACGCCCGCACCGGACAATCCTCGCCTCGCATCAATGCCGCTTCAGTCCCCTTTGCCCAATCCAAGCGCCGTGGCCATGACACGGAACACACGCGTATTGTCAATACGTCCTCGAAAGAGCTCGGAGCCTGGCCCCATAGCGGTCAGGATCACGTCCTCGCCGCTATGCACCCCGCTGGTCGCGCGCAACGGCAAGTTGCCGATGCGCCGTGCCGCTCCCGGGAGTCCGCAGATGGTCTCGTCACCGGGCTTGTTGGGATTGGCGAGGAATGGGCGGCCCGCATCGCAGTGATCCGGATAGGCCGAGAAGGTGAACGCCAGTCGCCGGGATACGTCGATGCTCGGCGGATAGCCGCCCTCACCCGCCGGCGGGTAGCCCGGGAAGCCGGCGGCCTGATAAACGCCGAGCTTGTCACGGAGCGTGGTGCCGGGACGTGCATCGTCGTAGGTGCCGATGATCGCGACGGGGTGCGCGTGATCGGCAACGACGATGATCAAGGTGTCGTTGCGATCGCCTGCCCAGGTCTTCGCGGCCGCGACCGCGTTGTCGAGCATAATGGTGTCGTAGACCGAACGTTCCCAGTCGAGTGCATGGGCATACTTGTCGATCATGCCGGACTCGACCATCAGCACGAAGCCGTTGTCGTTCCGCGAGAGCACCGCCAGCGCGGCCTGCAACTGATCGACGAGATCGGGCTGGTCGGGAAAGGTGGCGGTCGTCCCTTTCTTGAGTATCCGCCGGTCAAGGACGCCATCCATGTTGCGTGTGTGGAAAAGGCCGAGCAGCCTGGTCGTGGCCGGATCGTTCGCGATGAGCCCCATGTCGCGGCTGGTCGCTGCGAGCCTGTAGCCGGACGTCTCGAACTTCACGAGATAGTTGGCGTTATCGCGCCGACGGCCCTCGGGCTGTGGCAGGAAGCCTGCGCTTCCTCCACCGAGGATAACCTCCGGTGCGGCCTCCAGAAGCATCTCGGTGATCCGGTCATAGTTGGCGCGCCGCCGCGTGCGGGCAACCATGGCCGCCGGCGTCGCATCCTGGATCTCGGTGTTGGTGACGATGCCGACCGCCTTTCCCGACACGCGCCGGGCAAGCGAAGCGAGCGTCTCGACTTTTGGATGGGCCTCATCGTCCTTGTTGCGCGCGCAATAGACACCGAGCGCGTTGACGCATGACTTGTGCCCCGTCGTGTAGGCCGAAGCGGAGTTCGCGCTGTCGGTGATGATGGAATCCGTGCCCGCCGTCGAGACAAGCGCCATGTGCGGCATGTCGTCCATGGCCAGCTCGCCACTGTAACGTCCCTGGTGAATACCTTTCGCCAGCATGCGTGCCGCGACACGGTGGGCATTGGACATGCCGTCCCCGACGAAGAGTATGACGTTGCGGGCTTTCGCAGCCGGCGTGCCGAACACCTCCCAGAGCACCTCGGCTTTCTCGTCTCCGTGCCGGGCCTCGACCGCGTAACGGCCGGGAACGGCGATCCTTGCGTCCCGGATCCAATAGGCCGATAGCCCCTGGCCATCCTCGTCGCGCACGAAGTCGAGAGCGGCCCCCAGCACCTCGGCAGCGGGTTGCCCGTTAATCGTGACGCTCACCGCCTCGGGGGCGGGTGCCCCCGCCAGCTCCACTTTGAAGTCGAAGCGCGCGCCCGCCAGGATCTCGGCTCGGTCGAGCGGATAGATGGTCTGCGCCCGCGCTGCCCCACACAGCGAAATCAGCGCCGCAAGCACCGCCAGGACATGTCTCAGCACGCAAACCTCTTTCGCTTGGTGTGGCGGACCTGTGGCAATCGATGGCCGCTCGCACGCTTGACCGTCGAGCCCGCATCGGCCTACGACGACCAGGGCGTCCAAACGGATGGACGAGAGAGTCAGGATAATCGGGCCAATATGACAGCCGGAAGTCGCATTGACGCGCGTTTTGCCGCTCTTCGCCAGGAGGGGCGCGCCGGGCTGGTTACGTTCCTGACGGCAGGAGACCCCGACCTCGAGACCTCCGCCCGCATTCTCCAGGGCCTGCCGGCTGCCGGCGCCGACGTCATCGAGCTCGGGATGCCGTTTTCCGACCCTATGGCGGACGGCCCCGCCATCCAAGCCTCGTCGCAGCGTGCGCTCGCCGCTGGGATGACCTTGAGGAAGACGCTCGCCCTGGTCCGCGGCTTCCGCGAGACCGACACGACGACACCTATCGTCCTGATGGGCTATTACAATCCCATCTACGTCTATCCCACCGAGAGCTTCCTCGACGACGCCAGGGATGCCGGCGTGGATGGGCTGATCGTGGTCGACGTGCCGCCCGAAGCCGACGACGAGGTCTGCCTGCCGGCCCGCGACCGCGGCATCGCCTTCATCCGGCTGGCGACACCCACCACCGACGCGCGCCGCCTGCCGCAGGTCGTCGCGAACGCATCGGGCTTCGTCTATTATGTATCGATCACCGGCATCACCGGCGCCGCGGCGCCTGTCGCGAGCGACGTGCACGCACAGGTCGAGCGGATCAAGAGCCACACGCACTTGCCCGTCGCCGTCGGTTTCGGCGTCAGAACGCCGGAGCAGGTTCGCGATATCGGGCGCGGGGCCGACGGAGTGGTCGTCGGTTCTGCGTTGGTAACCAAGTTGAAGGAGTCGCTGGGACCTGACGACACGGCTGGCCCCGGGACAGTCTCCGGCGTGTTAGACTTGGTGAAAAGTCTCAGCCAGGCCTTGCGTGTGACTTGACCGCGCGCCATACGCGAATGGCCGTCACAAAGGCGACGCAATACGTCGCGACGCGCAAACCGGGCGACCGGCGCCAGTGCCTGGGTTCAAGGAGCCTAGAGAGTTGAACTGGATCAACAACGTCGTCCCTCCGAAAATCCGCAGCCTGCTCACGACGAGGCGGGAGCCGCCCGACGATTTCTGGCGGAAATGCGGTGGTTGCGGACAAATGACCGACAAGAAGGCGCTCGAGCAGAACGCTTTCGTGTTCCCCTGCTGCAACCATCACGACCGGGTGGATGCCCGGGCGCGCTTGAAGCAGCTCTTCGACAAAGGCGAGTTCACGGTCGTTCCAGCGCCCGAGGTTCCGCTCGACCCGCTCAAGTTCCGGGACGGCAAGCGCTACACGGACCGCCTCAAGGAAGCGAAAGCGCGGACCGAGCTCGCCGACGCCGTGCTCATCGGCGAAGGCACCCTCGACGGCCGCGCTATCGTGGCGGCAGCCCAGGACTTCCGCTTCATGGGCGGCTCGCTCGGCATGGCCGCAGGCGAGGCGGTTGCAACGGCGATGGATCGCGCAGTCGAGAAGCAATCACCCTTCATCCTGTTCGCCGCGTCCGGGGGCGCCCGCATGCAGGAAGGCGTCCTGTCGCTGATGCAGATGCCGCGCACCACGATCGGCGTTCGCCGGCTTCGGGCGGCCCGGCTGCCGTATATCGTCGTGTTGACCGATCCGACGACCGGCGGCGTCACGGCCTCCTATGCCATGCTGGGCGACATTCACATCGCGGAGCCGGGCGCTCTGATCTGCTTTGCCGGCCCCCGCGTGATCGAGCAGACGATCCGTGAACAGTTGCCCGAGGGCTTCCAGCGCGCCGAGTACCTGCTGGCGCACGGCATGGTCGACATGGTCGTCCATCGACACAAGCTGCGCGACAAGTTGTCGCGTATCGTCGCCGTGCTCAGCAGCGGCAACGTGGCATCCGCCAAGCGGAGCAAGAGCCGCGGCAACGGGCGCCTCAGAGCCAACGGCCACCTGAATGGAAGCGCCCTCGACGGCAAGGCGATGGAGGCCCTGGCGCGCGAGAGCAACGCCCTTATCGAGCCGGTCGCAGATGAGGAGCGGTTCGAGACACGCAAGGGCGAGGGCCGCAGCACATCCCGCCCGGAAGCAGACAAAGGCAAGAGCGCGCCGAGCGCGAAAGAGACGCCGTGACGTCCCGCGATGCGACCGCTCTCGGCGGTGTGGACGGCGCGGCCTAGGCCGTCGAGGTCCAGACGGCCGATCGCCGGTCGGCGCCGCCGTCGATCACGGTCGATCCCGCCGGGCATGTCCGCCGAATTCGAAAGGCCCAGTCGAATGGCCCGCATCGACGACATCCTCGCGCGCCTGAAGCGCCTGCATCCCCTGTCAATCGATTTGTCGCTCGGCCGCATCGAGCGGCTCCTGGAGCGCCTCGGCCATCCCGAGCGGCGGCTTCCCGCCGTGATCCATATCGCCGGTACCAATGGCAAGGGCTCGGTCACGGCCTATCTGAGGGCGATGCTGGAGGCGGCTGGACGCCGGGTCCACGTCTACACCTCGCCTCATCTCGTGCGCTTCAACGAGCGTATCCGGCTCGCCGGCCCGAGCGGCAGCGAGCCTATTGACGAGGATGCGCTCGCCGATCTCCTGGAGCGCGTCGAAGCCATCAATGGCGGCGAGGCGATCACCTTCTTCGAGATCACGACCGCGGCGGCTCTGCTCGTCTTCGCCGAGACACCGGCCGACGCGGTGCTTCTCGAGGTGGGCCTCGGGGGACGCCTCGACACCACGAATGTGGTCGCCAAGCCTATCGTGAGCGTGATCACCTCGATCTCGATCGACCATGCCGAGCGCCTCGGCGGTACCATCGAAAAGATCGCTTTCGAGAAGGCTGGCATTCTGAAGGCCGGAGTTGCGGCCGTGATCGCTCGCCAGCCCGACGAGGTGCTCGCCGTCATTGAGGCACGCGCCGCCGAGGTGGGCGCGCCGCTGGTGCGCACGGGTCAAGAGTTCGACGCCTTCCGCCAGAGCGGTCGCCTCGTCTTCCAACGCGAGGATCGCCTGCTCGACCTGCCTCTCCCGGCGCTCGTTGGCGGCCACCAGATCGGCAATGCGGGCGTCGCCATCGCCGCCGCCCTGGAGGCTCGGGCGCTACGCATCGACGAGACAGCCATAGCCCGGGGCCTCGCCGAGGTGCGCTGGCCAGCGCGCATGCAGCGGCTCGTCGGCGGACCGTTAACCGATCTGCTCGGCCCCGACGCCGAGCTTTGGCTCGACGGCGGCCATAATCCGGGCGCGGGCATCGCGCTTGCCGAGACCCTGGCGGATCTCGAGGAGCGCAGCTCCCGTCCGGTCTGGCTCGTGGTCGGCATGATGGGCCAGAAGGACGCGGCGGGCTTCCTCGGCGCGTTCCGTGGGCTCGCCGAGCAAGTCGTCACAGTCCCGGTTCCGGATGCGCACGAGGCACCGACCGATCCGGTGACGCTTGCGCAGACGGCCCGCGATATCGGCTTCCAGGCCGAGCCGGCGCCGTCCATCGAGGCGGCGCTGAAGCGTATCCGCGCGCTGAGGAAGGGTCCGGCCCGCGTGCTGGTCTGCGGGTCCCTCTATCTGGCGGGCCATGTTCTGGCGCTGCAGGACGGGACTGCGGTTCAGACGAACTGAGCAGAGGGCGACCCGTATAGTGGTCGTGCCGGGTATTCTTATGCTCTGTGCCCCAGGATGACGCTGAAGCCCGAAGCGGCGTCTGATGCGAGAGACCGGTACCTCTCTGACACCGAGATCAGGCCCGAAACAGCAGACTTGCGTCGCCGTAGGAGTAAAAGCGATAGCGCTGCCGGATCGCGTGGCGGTAGGCCGCGTGCATGGTGTCGAGGCCGGCGAAGGCCGAGACGAGCATGAACAGCGTCGAGCGCGGCAAATGGAAGTTGGTCATCAGCGCGTCGACGGCGCGGAAGCGATAGCCGGGCGTGATGAAGATCGAGGTGGCGCCGAGGAAGGGCTGAACCTGGCCGCGGGCGTCGGCGGCGCTTTCGAGGAGGCGAAGCGCCGTGGTGCCGACGGCGACGACGCGGTTGCCGCGAGCGCGGACGGTATTGATCGCCGCCGCCGTATCCTCCGAGATCGCGCCCCATTCGGCGTGCATCTTGTGCTCGCCCGTGTCCTCCACCTTCACCGGCAGGAACGTTCCAGCCCCCACGTGAAGCGTCACGGTGTGGTGCTCGATTCCGCGAACCTCGAGTGCGGCCAACAGCTCCGGCGTGAAGTGAAGCGCAGCGGTGGGGGCTGCGACGGCTCCCTCGCGCGCGGCGAATATGGTCTGGTAGCTCGTCCGGTCCGCCTCGTCGGGTGCCCGCTTCAGGGCTATGTAGGGCGGCAAAGGCATGTCACCCAGCGCGGCGATCGCCTCGTCGAGGAAGGCACTGTGCAGGGAGAACGCGAGCTCGACCTCTCCGGCGTCGAGCTTTCCTGTGACGGTGGCCGACAGGCTGCCGGCGAAGCAGACGCGGCCCTCGGCCTGGAACACGACGCGATCGCCGACCTCGAGACGCTTGGCCGGGCGTGCGAAGGCGCGCCAGCGGCTTTCGTCGACGCGCTTGACGAGGTTGAACGATACGTGGGCGACGTTGCCGTTCCTTTCACGCGTGCCTTCGAGGGCGGCAGGGATGACCTTGGTGTCATTGACGACGAGTGCGTCGCCGGGCGCCAGCAGCGAGGGCAGATCGCGCACGATTCGATCCTCCAGCACGGGCGGGGAGACCCAACCCTGTCCCTGCACGCGATGGGGCGGACGCACGACGAGCATGCGGGCGGCGTCGCGGGGCTCGGCCGGCCGGAGCGCGATCAGCTCCTCGGGCAAGTCGAAATCGAAGAGGTCGGTGCGCATGCCTCGGCATCGTTTGCGGTGGGGGCGTCGGAGACTCTACCATGTCGCATCAAAGGGCTCACACGTCGATCAGCGAGGCAGGGACAGAGGGCATGGCCGACGTTCGCGACGACATCACGATCAGCGCATTCTGGAATGAGGCCGTGGCCAAATGGCCCGACCGCCCCTTTTTGGCCGTGCCACCCAATCCGGATCGGCGCTACCTGCCGGCCGGAACTGAGATCACGTATGCGCAGGCGGACAGCGAGATCCAGCGTCTCGCCGAGACCTATCGGACGGCCGGCTACGGCCTCGGGCATCGCGTGGCGATGCTGCTGGAGAACCGCCCGGAGCATGTCCTGCATCGGCTGGCGCTCAACTCGCTCGGTGCGTCGGTGGTGCCGATCAATCCCGACTATCGGCCCGCAGAGACCGCCTACCTGCTGGAGCATTCGGAGCCGGTATTGCTCCTGACTCTCGGCGCCCGGCTGCAACAGGTGGAAGCGGCATTGGCCGAAAGCGGGCACCGGCCGTCCCTTTATCTGCCAGATGACGGGGCGCCACCCCCAGCCGCCTCGTCATCCGCGCAGGCCGGACTGCCGACGCCCGCGACGGAAGCGCAGATCCTCTACACGTCCGGCACCACCGGGCGCCCGAAAGGCTGCATCCTCTCTCATGGCTACGAGGTGAGCTGCGGCGACTGGTATGCGCGGCTCGGCGGTCTGGCAGCGCTGCGCCGCGGGGAGGACCGGATCTACAATCCGCTGCCGCTGTATCATCTCAACGCCGGAGTCGTGTCCCTGCTCGGCGCGGTTGCGTCGGGCTGTTGCCAGGTACAGACGGACCGCTTCGCGCCGGCGCGATGGTGGCGCGAGGTCAAAGCCACGCGGGCGACCATCGTCCACTACCTCGGCATCGTGGCGCCGATGCTGCTCAATCAGCCAGCGTCGGAGGCGGATCGCGATCACGCCGTGCGCTTCGGCATCGGCGCCGGCATCGAGCCAGAGTTGCATAGCGTTTTTGAAAAGCGCTTCGGATTTCCGCTGATCGAGATCTGGGGCATGACCGAGTTCTGCCGCGTGCTCGGCGACAACCACCATCCGCGCCAGATCGGCACGCGGGCGTTCGGCAAAGCCGTACCGGGCTTCGACGTGCGGGTGGTCGACGACAACGACGCGGATGTGGCGGACGGTACTCCAGGCGAGATGGTCGTACGGCACTCGGCCGCGACGCCGCGGCGGGGCGCGTTCTCCGGCTACCTCAAGAACGACGAGGAAACCGAGAGAGGATGGCGCGGCGGTTGGTTCCACACCGGCGACACCGTCTGGCGCGGGCCCGACGGAATGCACCACTTCGTCGACCGCAAGAAGAACATCATCCGGCGCTCGGGCGAGAACATCGCGGCGGCCGAGGTCGAGGCGACGCTGCTGACGCATCCCGACGTGGCGCAGGCCGCCGTTCTGGCGGTGAAGGACGAGGTGCGCGAGGAGGAGGTTCTGGCGTGTGTGGTGATGCGGTCGGGTGCGACGGGAAAGGAGGCCGCCGAGGCCATTTTTAGCCACTGCAACGACCGCCTCGCCTATTACAAGGCGCCCGGCTGGATTTGGTTCGCCGATACCCTGCCGACCACGGGCACGCAGAAGATCCAGAAGCATGTCATGTTTCCGGACCACCCGGACCCGCGCGAGGCACTGGGAATGATCGATCTGCGCGCGATGAAGCGGCGCGGGTGAAGCACTTGCCAGAGGACAACGCATGAGCGGCGGACCACTCGACGGCATTCGCGTGATCGACCAGACCTCGGTGGTGGTCGGGCCCATCTGCACGCGCACGCTCGCCGACCAGGGCGCAGACGTGATCAAGATCGAGGCGCCGGGCGGCGGCGATCTCCTGCGCACGATGGCGCGGGGCACACGCAATCCCGGCATGTCGGGCAAATTCCTGAATTTCAACCGCAACAAGCGCTCGGTCGTGCTCGACCTCAAGGCACCGGCGGGCCACGCTGCGATGCTCCGCCTGATCGAGAGTGCGGATGTGTTCGTCTCGAACGTCAGGCCCAAAGCGCTGGAGCGCGCAGGTCTGGATTCGGCATCTCTACTGAAGCTGAACCCACGGCTGATCCATTGCTCGATCCTCGCGTTCGGGCCCGGTGGTCGCTACTACGACAAGCCGGCCTACGATCCGATCATCCAGAGCCTTTCGGGTGTCGCGGGCACGTTCCAACGGGCGATCGGCGAGCCGCGTTTCGTGCCGATGGTCATGACAGATCACGTCTCGGGCCTGATCGCCGCCCAGGCGATCGGATTTGCGCTCTACCGTCGCGAGAAGACCGGACGCGGCGAGGCGATCCAGGTGCCGATGCTGGAGAACATGGCGTCGTTCGTAACGTCCGAGCATATGGGCGCGGCGACCTTCGTTCCGCCAACGGGCGAGAGCGGCGACAACCGGCTGCTGTCGCCTGAGTATCGGCCTCTGCCGACGCAGGACGGCTACATCACCATCAGCCCCAATACGGACGCGCAGGCGTTCGCGTTCTTTCGCGCAATCGGCAGGCCAGAGTTGAAGGACGACCCGCGGTTCCGCAATGCGCAACTCAGAAGCGAGAACGCGGCCGCCTATTTCGAGGTGCGCGCAGCCGGTCTTCTGCAACGGACGACGGCCGAGTGGATCGCCATATTCGACGACTTGCAGATCCCGGCCGCTCGCTACAATTCCATCGACGACCTGTTCGACGATCCGCACCTCGCCGACGTCGGCTTCTTCGAGACGGAGGAGCATCCGAGCGAAGGCACGATCCTGCGCACGAAAATCGCCAACACGTTCTCGGGCGGGATGCGCGAGAACAAGCTGCCGGCGCCGCTCCTGGGTCAGCACACCGCCGAGGTTCTGGCCGAGATCGGTTATGACGCGGAGACGATCGCGGCGATGATGGCCAAGGGGGGCGACGGACGCGGCGCTTCGTCGTAGCCACGACCGGGTTCCCGGACGAGGCGAGCGCAGGCGAGCACGAGATCCGGGACCTTTTACCTTGCCGATATGGGGACAGCCCCCGGATCTAGGCGCATCTGCGATGGGCTCTGTCCGGGGACTCGGAGAATGCTCACACCTTGATAGGCACCGCTTTCTCGACGACGATTTCCTCGGGGCTCACGCGGCAGCGGAGTGCGATCGCCTCGACGCCGGCCGCGGCCGCGAGCTTGAAGGCCTCGACGTATTTTGGATCGACATCCGCAGCCAGAGACAGGCTTTTCGAATCGCCGCGCTGGATCAGATAGACCATGACTGCGCGGTGGCCGGCGCGGACCATGTCGGACATCTCGACGAGATGCTTGGCGCCACGCTCGGTGACGCTGTCGGGGAACTCGGCGAGGCCCGCTTTGCGCATCATGTGCACGTTCTTGATCTCGACGTAGCAGGTGCCCTTTGTGGCGCACTCGAGCAGAATGTCGATGCGGCTGTTCTTGCCGTACTTCACCTCGCGGCGAAGTGTCGGGTAACCCTTGAGGCCCTTCACGATGCCGCCCTCGATTGCCTCGGCGACGAGCTTGTTGGGATGATTGGTGTTGATCCCGACGAGGCCCGGCCCTTCGCCGAGATCGGCCTCGACCATCTCCCAGGTGTGCTTGTATTTCCGGGTCGGGCTGTCGGAGGTCGACAGCCACACGCGCGAGCCCGGCGCCACCAGCCCCATCATGGAGCCGGTGTTTGGACAGGTCGCGGTGACCGTCTCGCCCGTGTCGAGCACGACATCGGCGAGGAAGCGCTTGTAGCGCTGAACGAGGCGGCCGGGGAGGAGAGGAGCTTCGAATCTCATAATTCAGACCCTACTGCCCGTGCCTCCCGGGCCGCAATGACCTCGCAAATATCCACAAGGTCTACAGCACCGCCTCTGCCATCACCTCGAGTGCCTTGGCGTCGCCGCCAATAAGCATGCTCCCGACCTGGCCATTTTTTCCCGCGGCGATCCATCGTTGGGCGCGATCCTTGATGCGGGTTGCGGGACCTACGAGATGGCAGGCATCGATCAGAGCCTCGGGAACGGCTGCGACGGCCTCGGCCTTGCGTCCCGACAGATAGAGATCCTGGATCTTCAGCGCGGCCTCCTCGAAGCCGAGGCGGATCGCATAGTCGGTGTAGAAGTTCTTTCCCTTGGCGCCCATACCTCCGATGTAGAGCGCCATGTTCTCGCGAAGTGGCTGCATGGCGGCCGAAACGTCGTCGCCGACGATCACACGGACGAACGGCGCCACATCGAAGCTCGCCAGAGACTTGCCGCCACCGGCCGCTTTGAAACCTTTCTCGATCGGCTCCGCGAACACGGAATATTTCTCCGGATCCATCCAGACGGGGAAGAAGCCGTCGGCGACCTCAGCCGCGGCGGCGACACCGGCCGGCGTGATCGTCGCTGCGTAGATCGGTATCGGCGCCTCGCAATGGAGGATGCTTTTCAGCGGCTTGCCGAGGCCCGTTGCGCCGGGGCCGCGATAGGGGATCTGGTATTCCTTGCCGTCGAAGCTCAGATCACCCTCGCGGGCGAAAATGCGCTTCATGATGGCGACGTACTCCTTCAGCCGCGTCACCGGGCGGCCGTAGGCGACGCCGTGCCAGCCCTCGACGACCTGCGGGCCGGAGGCGCCGACACCGACGATGAAGCGGTTGCCGGAGAGCTGGGCGAGCGTCATCGCCGTCATGCCGGCCATCGACGGGGTTCGGCCCGGCATCTGCATGATGGCGGTGCCGACCTTGATTCGCTTGGTGTGGGCCAAGATCCAGGTGGCCGGAGTCACGGCATCGGAGCCGTAGGCCTCGGACGTCCACACGGAATCGAAGCCGAGCCGCTCGGCATGCAGGATCGTTTCCATGGGAAGGTTCATCTTGCGGCCCGAGTAGCCGGTGAGCAGGCCAAGCTTCATCCAAGTCTCCCTATCGACCGTTCTTGAGCGCCATGTCGCCCCAGATGTGGTGCTCCAGCTCCTTGCGGGCAAAGAGCCACGTGCCGTCCCTCTTGACGAAGGCGTCCTTGTAGCGCCCACCCATCACAGGCAGAAGCCCCGTTTCACTCTCCCGCACAACCAGGTAGTCGGACGTGGCTGTGGCCCGGTCGCCATCAACTCGGACGATGATATTGGTGATGTAGTGCTTGCGCTGCGGGCCCTCGCCCGGCTTCGGGACGTTGCCGTCGAGCAATGCAGCGATCTCGGCGCGACCTCGGGCGCTGCCATAGGTGGTGGTCCACTCACCGTCCACGGCGAAGAGAGCGGCAACCTCGTCGAACCGGCAGGCGTCGAGCGCGTAGCAATAGCGGGCCATTTGCTCGCGGATCGCGTCCTTCTCGTCGGCGAGGCTCGTCATGATCTCCTCCGCGAGCGCGGGTGCCTCACCGTGCCTGGGTCAGCGTGGTCGGCAGCCATGTCACCACGTCGGGGAACGCGATGATGAGGGCGATCACCACGAGTTGCAGTCCGATGAAGGGCCAAATGCCGACGTACATGTCGTGGAGCGAGATCGACGGCGGCGCGATGCCACGCAAATAGAAGATCGACGGTGCCATCGGCGGCGTCAGATAGGCGGTCTGCAGCATCACGAGGAAGAGCACGCAGAACCAGACGATGTCGAAGCCGACCGCTGTGACGAGCGGCGTTGCAATCGGCACAATGATCAGGATGATCACCAACGGATCGAGCATGAAGCCGGCGATGAAAGTGATCAGCATGATCACCGCCAGCAAGCCCCAGCGGCCGACATTCAACACCTGCATGAGATCGGTGAGAGCCTGCAGGCCACCGGAGCCGACGAACACCGCCGCGAAGATCGAGCCGCACGTCACGATGAAAAGGATCATTGCCGTGATGCGCACGGTGCGCATCGTGCTGTCGACGATCGCAGGCCACGTCAAGCGACCGTAGGAGGCGGCGAGCAGGACGGTGCCGAGCGCGCCCATGGCCGAGGCCTCGGTCGGCGTCGCGATGCCGGCCATCATCGATCCGAGAACACAGATGATCACCACCACCGGCGGCACCAGCACCTTCAGCGTTATGGCGATCCGCTCGGACATGCTGGGCTCGGCGTCGCCCGCATCGACTTGCGGGCCGTCCTCGGGCCGGATGAGGCAGCGGATGAAAATGTAAGTGATGTAGCTGCCGGCGAGCATGAAACCGGGGACGATCATGCCGATCAGGATGGAGCCGACCGAGGCGTTTGCGACGGGTCCGATGACGACGGCGAGAACGGACGGCGGAATGATTGTCCCAAGCGAGCCGCCCGCGCAGATCGTGCCGCAGATCAGGGATTTGCTGTATTTGTGACGCAGCATCGCAGGAATAGCGAGGAGACCGACGACGGTCTCGGTGGCGCCGACAATGCCGCTCGTCGCAGCGAAGATCACGCACATGATGACCGTGCCGATGGCGAGCCCGCCGGGAATGCGGCGCGTCCACATGTGGATCGCATCGAACAGGCGCGAGGCGATGCCGGACGCCTCGAACATGGCGCCCATGAAGATGAAGAGCGGCACCGCGGCCAGGACCTGGGCGGTCGCCACCTCCTCGATCTTCAACACGGCCTGATGAAGGAGGCCTTCGGCGCCGAATGTCGACCAGCCGAACAGAAAGGCCAGTGAGAGCATCACGAAGGAAACCGGGAACCCCGTCAGGATGCCGGCGATGAGGGCGGGAAACATCCAGAGCGAGGACATCATTTCTCCGGTGAAAGCAGGAGGCGGGCGCCGGAGGTTGCCGGCAGATCGAAACGGGCGCGGGAAGGAGGCCGCTCAGACGTTCTGATGATCACGCCCCGCTGCGCCACGAATTGGCTCGCCGCGAATGGCGTAAATGCGCTTGATGATCTCGGCGACGATCTGAACCGTCAGCGCCAGAAAGCCGAGGCACAAGGTCAGGCGAAACGGCCAAAGCACCGGGTTCCAGGCCGAGGTGCCGGAACGCTCGCCGGTGTGCAACGACTCGGCGAAGTAGTTCCAAAGACCAAGCGTGATCCAGGCCGAGGCAGGCAGGAGGATGAGCGTAAAGCCTGCCAAATCGACCCAATCGAGGAGGTGGCGCGTGCGCGGTGTGTAGATCAGATCGACACGGACGTGGGCGTCGAGCGACAGCGCATAGCCGACCGAGAGAATGAACGCGGCCCCCATCAGGAAGGTGTTGACGTCGTAGCCCCACAGTGTCGGCGCGTTGAAGACGTAGCGCATCATGACGTCGTAGAGCATCAGCACAATGAGTGCGACGACCAGCACGGCTGCCAGAACCCCGCATGCCTTGCTGAACGCGTCGATCGCCCGGACCAGTGATCGCATGAGCTTTCGGCCTCCCTGCCGGCGTCGAGCCGGCAGGGCGCGCCTCCCCTTTCTCGAGAAGCTACTTCAGTTCCATGCGATAGGCTTTGGAGCCGTCCCAGAGGGCCTGGAACTTGCGCTTGTGCTCGAGGGCCTTGACGAACCAGGGGCCGGCTTCCTTGGCCGTCTTGTCCTCCCACTCTGCCGTCGCCTTGCGGACGGCCGCAATGTAGCTGTCGTCGAGACGGACGATCTCGACGCCCTCCTTCTTGAATTTCTCAAGCGCCTGGGCGTCCTCGACATTGAGCCGCATCCAGGACTCCAGCGTGATCATCTTGCCGGCAAGGCGCAGGTTGTCCTGTGTGGTCTTGTCGAAGCCGTCCCAGAGCTTCTTGTCGAAGGTGCACTCCTGGGAGGCGGCGGGCTGATGAACGCCCGGGAGAACGATGTACTTGGCGATCTTATGGTAGCCGAGCGGATAGTTGATGCCGGGTGTCGCCCATTCGATGGCATCGACGAGCTTGCGCTCGAGCGCCTGATAGACCTCGCCGCCGGCCATGATCACGGTCGAGGCGCCTAGCGTGGACGCCACCTCGGCCCAGGCACCGGCGGTGCGCAGCTTCAGACCCTTCAAGTCCTCGATCTTCTGGACCGGCTTGTGGGCGTGCATGTGGATTTCGTCGGAATGCGCACCGCACGGGAAAGAGACGAGGCCGAACTTCTCGAGCCGCCACTGTCCCCATAGATCCGCCGCACCGCCGTCATAGAGCCAGTGCAGATAGGCCTCGATGCCGGGCGAGCCGACATAGCCGCCGAAGATCACCGAGGCCTTGTCGAGACCCCAATCATAGCCGGGCCAGTGATGCCCCGAAGGCGCGATCTTCTTCTGAACCGTCTCTGTCACCTTCAGGGGCGAGCCGATGGTTCCGGCCGGGAAGACCTGGAACTTGACCTTGCCGCCGGTGAGCCGCTCAGCATTCGCGGCGAAACCCTTCGCGAAGATCTCGAGATGGGGTCCGCCGGCCCAGCTCGTGGCCATGCGGATCGGCGTCTGGGCCGCGGCGGGCAAAGCCAGGGTAAGGGCCGCTACAGCGGACGCCAGGCCGGCTGCGGCTCGAATCAGGTTCGGCATCGATGCTTCCTCCCGCGCCCCGTGGTGGGATGGCCCCTGTCAGGGCTCTTGGGTATTCGGGCGCTGTCCGAACTATCCCACCGGCGCGAAAGCGATGTCAATGTAACGCTCACGGTCGCGGAAACTGCCAAGCTAAAAAGCGGGGATGGCGCATGCCCCGCAAGGAGCGCTAATCTTGGCGCCTGGATGACACGAGGAAGCGAGCGCATGGGGCAGGCAGAGGTTCGGGTGACGGCGGCCATTCTCGTCATCGGCGACGAGATTCTCTCGGGCCGGACGAAAGACAAGAACATCGGCTATATCGCCGACCATCTGACGGCCATCGGCATCGATTTGCGCGAGGTTCGTGTGGTGGCAGATATCGAGGAGGAGATTGTCGATGCCGTGAACGGGCTGCGCAAGCGCTACAGCTACGTGTTCACGACCGGCGGCATCGGCCCGACGCACGACGACATCACGGCAGACTCCATCGCCAAGGCGTTCGGCGTCGGCATCGATCACCACCCGGAAGTGAAGCAGCTCTTGCTGGAGAGCTTTCAGAAGCGCGGCATCGAGCCGACGGAAGCACGCATGCGGATGGCGCGCATCCCGCACGGCGCCGACGTGGTGCCGAACCGCATGTCGGTAGCGCCGGGGTTCAAGCTCGACAACGTGATCGTCATGGCCGGCATCCCGAATGTCATGCATGTGATGCTGGATGCGGTGACGCCGAGCCTCAAGACGGGGCGCAAGCGGCTCGCGGTCGAGATCGAGCTTCTACGCGGAGAGGGCGAGATCGCGGAGTTGCTCGGCGAGACGCAGCTCGAGTATCCGGACGTTTCCATGGGAAGCTATCCGTTCAACCGCGAGGCGCGTGTTTTTGGCACTGTTCTCGTGCTCCGCTCGACGGAGCCGGACCGTTTAGCCGCCGCGGAGGTCCGCCTGAAAGAGCGGCTCACAGCGAAGGGCATTCCGTTTTGAGACCCCCTCTCCCCGCTTGCGGGGAGAGGGTTAGGGTGAGGGGCGGCCGCTTGCTCCAAGCCCACCAAGATCATGACTTCGCGCCTGACCGACAGCCTCGAGCCCAGCGCCGCCCCTCACCCTAACCCTCTCCCCGTTCGAGTGCAGAGAACGGGGAGAGGGGACCAACTCGTTAGGAACCGCCATGACCCAGCCACTGCTTTTCACACCGATCGAATTGCGCTCGATCACGCTCAAGAACCGTATCGTCGTCGCGCCGATGCACCAATATGCGGCCGAGAAAGGCTTCGCGACGGACTGGCACCTGATGAATGCCGGAAAATACGCGGCCGGCGGCGCGGGCTTCGTGATGATGGAGTCGACCAAGGTTGCGCGGAACGGCTGCGGCACGGTCGGCGACACAGGCCTGTGGGACGACAAGTTCATCCCGAACCTCGCGCGCTGCGCGGACTTCATCCGCAAGCAAGGCGCGGTGCCCGGCATCCAGCTCGGTCACTCGGGACGCAAGGCCCGTTTGACGCGCCCTTGGGAAGGCGGCAAGCCGCTGACCGGCAACGAGCCCGAGGTTTATGAGTGGGACGAGTGGGAGCTTGTCGCGCCATCGGCCGTGCCGCACGCTGAAAAGGCGATGCCCCGCGCGCTCTCGCATAACGAGGTGCACGTCATGGTCGGCAAGTGGGCCGACGCCGCCGTGCGGGCGGACAAGTGCGGCTTCGACATCCTCGAGATCCACGCCGCGCATGGCTATCTGCTGCACCAGTTCCTGTCGCCGGTGACGAACCTGCGAACAGACGAGTACGGCGGCTCGGACGTCAACCGTATGCGCTTCCCGATCGAGGTGGCGGAGGCGGTGCGTGCGGTCTGGCCGGCCGAGAAGCCGCTGTTCATGCGGCTCTCATGCGAGGACGACGCAGGCTGGGATCTCGACCACAGCGTCAAGCTTTCGGCCGAGCTGAAGCGTGTCGGCATCGACGTGATCGACTGCTCGTCGGGCGGCACGCTGGAGCGGCTGTCACCGATGGACTCGGCGCGCGCCAAGACCTACGGCTACCAAGTGCCCTACGCCGAGCGGATCCGCAAGGAAACGGGCGTCAAGACCATGGCCGTCGGGCATATCGTGCACGCCGACCAAGCCGAGGCGATCCTGCAGTCGGGCCGGGCCGACCTCGTCGCACTGGCGCGAGAGATCATGTACAATCCGCATTGGCCGATGGATGCCGCGCAGAAGCTGGGCGCCGACCCCGACTTCGCGCTCGTCCCGCCGCCCCTGCGCTACTGGCTCAACAAGCGCGCAAAGTCCGGCTTCGAAGGCAAGCCGTCGACCTACGCCGCCGGCATGAACGATCCGCAAAAGACGGCCTGAGCATCCTCACTCAGCGTCACGAGCCGCATCATCGTCATGGCCCTCGAGCCCGTTGCAAGGGGCTCGAGGGCTGCAACACGGATGACCGTCACGAATGTCCTCGTCCACACCCGGCCGCCTTCGCTCGCACATCGACGGTGCGATCGCCTGGATCACGATCGACAACGAGCCGCGGCTCAACGCCTTCACGCGCGACATGTGGGCGGCGGTGCCGGAGCATTTTTCGGCTGCCGACCATGATCCGGACGTGCGCGTGATCGTCGTTACGGGCGCGGGCTCGAAAGCCTTCTCGGCGGGCGCCGACATCTCGGAATTCGGCGACAACCGTACCGGAGCGGCGGCGCGCGCCTACGACGAGATCAATCACGCTGCCTACGAAGCCATCCTCAAGACAGAGAAGCCGACGATTGCAATGGTCAACGGCTATTGCTTCGGCGGTGCCTGCGAGTTGGCGATCTGCTGCGACATGCGACTCGGATCGGAGACAGCATCGTTCTCGGTGCCCTCGGCGAAGTTGTCGCTCGGCTACAATCCCCGCTGGATCAAGCCAATGCTCGCCGTGATGACAGCGGCGAAGGTGAAGGAGATGCTGTTCACTGGGCGGCGCTATCTGGCGCCGGAGGCCCTGGCGATGGGGCTGCTCAATCAGATGGTCCCAGCGGACAAGCTTGTGGATGAGACCGTGCGGCTCGCGAGCGAGATTGCAACAAACGCGCCGCTCAGCATCCGGGCTGCCAAAGCGTCGGTCGATGCGCTCGCGGCCAACCCAGAAAGCGTCGATCTCGCAGCGCTCGACGCCAAGGTTCTCGCCTGCTTCGATAGCGAGGACTTCAAGGAGGGTGCGCGGGCCTTCATGGAAAAGCGCAAGCCTGTCTTCCGAGGCACGTGAGCCGCTCGCAAAGGGCCGCAACGCAATTCGACCCAATCACGAAAGACGCTGGCATGGCGACAGATCGCACGATCGATACGGGAACGGAGCAGTTGCTTTGCGCGGTCAGAGATGGCGTCGCCGTCATCACGCTCAACAGGCCGGAGGCGCGCAACGCCTTCTCGATGGAGATGTCTGCGGCGCTCAGACGGATGATCCCGCTCTGCGCCGCGGATCCGGACGTGCGAGCACTGCTGATCACGGGCGCGGGGACGGCCTTCTGCGCGGGTGGCGACGTCAAGAACATGGGCGACCGGCGGGCGCCGACGGACCTCACCCACGACGAGCGCTTCCGGGTGATGCAGGAGCGTCATCACGGCTCGGCGGGGGCGATCCGCGCCCTGCGCAAGCCCACCGTCGCGGCGTTGCCGGGAGCGGCGGCCGGGGCAGGATTGGCGTTGGCGCTGTCGTGCGACATCCGGATCGCAGCGACTTCCGCCTTTGCTGCAACGGGTTACTCGCGCGTCGCGCTCTCCGGCGACTACGGTATCGCCTGGCTGTTGACGCGTTCTGTCGGACCGGGCCGAGCGCGTGAGCTGATGCTGACCAATGAGCGCATCGGCGCCGAGCGTGGAGCCCAGCTCGGTCTGTTCAACCGGGTGGTCGACGACGCGGCATTGCAGCAAGAGGCGTTCGCCCTGGCGCGGTCGCTGGCGCAGGGGCCGGCCATAGCGATCGGCTACATGAAGGATAATCTCGACGAGGCCCTGGACATCACGCACGCCGAGGCGATCGACCGGGAGGCCGAGCGGTTGATGCGGACGCAAGGCACGGATGACCACAAGGAGGCCGTGCGGGCCTTCGTCGAGAAGCGCAATCCCGTGTTCAAGGGCCGGTGACAGCCAGCTACAGGAGTACGCCCATGAAACTCAGTCTCGACGGCGTTCGAGTGCTGGAGCTGGCTCGTTTCCAGGCGGGTCCGCGCGGCGGGATGATAATGTCGGACCTCGGCGCGGAGGTGATCAAGGTCGAGCGCATCGGCGGCGAGGAGACACGCAAGAATCCGCCGATCGTGCGTGGGCAGAGCGTGTACTTTACGGTTTACAATCGCGGCAAGAAGTCGATATGCCTCGACACGCGGTCGGACGATGGCAAGGCGGTGCTTCGGGACCTCGTGGCGAAATCCGATATCGTGCTCGAGAACTTCAGACCGGGCACCATGGAGGCGATGGGGTTCGGCTACGATCAACTCAAGGCCATCAAGCCGGACATCATTCTCGTGTCGGTGTCGGGCTTCGGCCAGTACGGCCCTTACAAGGACCGCCCGGCGTTCGATCCACTCGGGCAAGCGATGAGCGGGCTGATGAGCCTTACAGGCCGGCCGGTGGGTCAGCCGGTGGGCACCGCGTTCTCGCTCGTCGACCGCACGACGTCCCTGCACGCGACGATCGGTGCTCTGGCCGCGCTTCGCCATCGCGACCGCACGGGCGAGGGACAACTGGTCGACTGTTGCCTGCTCAACTCAGCGCTGACGATGGTCGAGATCCCGAGCATCACATATCTCGACACCGGCGAAGAAGGCGGCGAAGGTGGCCGACCTCCTTACCGCGCAAAGGACGGTTGGGTTGTAATCTCCGCCATCGGCCGCGAGATGGCGGGCCGCCTTCTGCAGATCGTCAGCGGCAGCACGGAGGGCGCCGACGCCGGGCCGCTCAACTCGTCGGCCGGCGCGGGTGACGCCCGGCGCCTCGCTATCGAGGCCTGGGCCGTCGAACGCCCAGTGGACGAGATCGTCGCGACCTTGCTCGAGGCCGGCATTCCCGTCGCGCCGGTACGCTCGATACCCGAGGTGACCAAGGATGCCCACACCTGGGCACGCGAAATGCTGGTCAAGCAGCCGGATGCGCTCGCAGGCGAGATCCACGTGCCTGGACTGGCGGTCAAGATGTCGGCAACGCCCGGACGGGTCGGGCCGGTGCCGACCCCGGGTCAGCATACCGACGAGGTGCTTAGCGGGCTGCTCGGCTATGATGCGGCCCGGCTGGCGACGCTACGGGGGGCCAAGGTGATCGGGTAAACCCGATCTAGTCGAAGCGCTTCGCGGGTTGCTCGATCAGTTGGCGGGACCGCGCAACTCTGTTTATGTGCCAGCAAGCAGGCGAACCGCCTCAGTTTTCCTTGGAGACACGTCTCGATGCGCAGCTTCCACTTCCCGGGCCGCTCGCCGGTCATCGGCACCCGCGCCATGTGCGCGACCTCGCACCCGTTGGCGAGCCTTGCGGCCATCGAGATGCTGCGCAAGGGCGGCAATGCCATCGACGCGGCCCTCACAGCCACGGCCGTCATGTGCGTGCTCGAGCCTGCGATGACCGGCATCGGCGGCGACTGCTTCGCCATCATCGCCAAGCCCGGTCAGAAGCCGATCGCCTTCAATGCCTCGGGCAAGGCGCCGAAAGCGGCGACGCCCGAGTGGTACGCCAAGGCTGGCATCAAGCAGATAGAGACGCAGACGCCGCACTCGGTGACGGTGCCTGGCGCCATCGACGGCTGGGCAACGCTGCTGAAGGACCACGGCACCAAGTCGTTCGCGGACATCCTGGCGCCGGCCATAGAGCACGCCGAAAGGGGCTGGGCCGTTCAGCCGCGCATTGCGTTCGACTGGGCCTCGCTCGAGGGCAAGATCCGCAACAACGATGGCGCCAAGCTGCATCTTCTCAAGGACGGTCGCGTGCCGAAGGCGGGCGAGATCATGCGCTCGCCGGCGCTGGCGCGCACGATGCGCATCATCGCCGAGAAGGGCCGCGACGGGTTCTACACGGGCGAGGTGGCAGAGGACATCGTGGCGGAGCTCCGCGCGCTCGGCGGTATCCAGACGGTCGAGGATTTCGCCAACCAGTCGTGTGCCTATGTCGAGCCGATCTCGGTCAGCTACAAGGGCGCCGAGATATTGGAGCTGCCGCCGAACAACCAGGGCATCGTGGCGCTGGTGATGCTGAAGATGCTCGAGCGCTTCGGGAAGCTGGGCGACGGACCGGTCTCGGTCGAGCGCTATCATGTGATGATGGAAGCCGTGCGGCTCGCCTACAAGATGCGCGACACGTTCGTCGCCGATCCCGTCATGGCCGACGTGCCCGTGACACACATGCTGTCGGATGCCTTCGCCGACGAGCTGGTCAGTCGCATCGACAGGAAAACTCGCAAGGCCGATTTGGGGCCCATCCCGATGCCGGGCGGCAGCGACACGATCTACATGACCGTGGTGGACGAGGGCGGCATGGCCGTCTCGTTCATCAACTCGATCTACTCGGGTTTCGGCTCGGGCATCGTGACCAAGAAGACCGGTATCGTGCTGCAGAACCGCGGCCAGGGGTTCGTGCTCGATCCCAAGCACCCCAACTGCATCGCGCCGGGAAAACGTCCGATGCACACCCTCGTGCCGGCGCTCGCCATGCGCAATGGTCAGCCCTGGGCGACGTTCGGGGTGATGGGCGGCAACCTGCAACCAGCCGGGCATGCCTATGTGATGCAGAACATGCTGGAATATGGCCTCGACCCCCAGGAGTCGATCGACTGTCCGCGCGTGTTCTTCGAGAATGGCGTGTGCTGGGCCGAGGAATCCGTGCCGCAGCCCGTCTATGACGGGTTGGCGGCGCTCGGACATCCGATGCAGCGCAAGCCCGATCCCTGGGGCGGCGGGCAGATGGTCGTCATGGACCGCGAGAACGGCGTGCTGATCGGCGCCTCGGACCCGCGGAAAGACGGAATGGCGCTCGGGTATTGATTGATCCGGAGGCGGCACCACCTTGGCGACAACGAGTAAATGCGTCCGGCTTCGTATCGAAGGTCGCGTGCAGGGCGTCGGCTTCCGGGCTTTCGTCGAGCGCGAGGCTGTGGCGCGGGGACTTTCCGGCTGGGTACGAAACCGGCGGGACGGCGGCGTCGAGGCAGTGCTCTCGGGCGCGCGGGACCAGATCGACACCGTGATCGAGCGGTGTCGCGAGGGACCACGCGGAAGCCGCGTCGACATGTTGAAGTTGCTGGACGAGGTCGAGCCGGCAGGCGACGGCTTCGAGGTGCGACCAACAGTGTGACCCGGCGCCAACACCCTACGACCTACAGTTCCCGCATGCGGCGTCGATGCGCTTGTCACGCCCGTCATGTGTAGCGGAGTAATGGCCGCATCAGCTCCGGGTCATCGGCAAGGTGGCCCGGCAGCCCAGCCCGATAGCCGGGCTCGACATGCTGACCGGCCGTAGCAAGGCATGCGCACGGCCGCGCGCGGATCTCGACGAGATATGCTTTGAATGTCCGGTAGTCGCATCCAACGGAGCAGACCCTCATGATCCCCCGGGCGTCGTGGCCACTGGCGGCCCTCACATGTGCAGTCCTGCTGATAGCGCCCGCAACCTTCGCGGAGGCAGCCGTCACCCTGGTCAATCGCGACGACAAGGACCACAAGCTCACCGTCGTCGAGGAGAACGGGGCGAAGACCACCGATCACGTGCTCAAGCCCAGCCAGGTGCTGGAGGGCATCTGCGAGGCGGGCTGCGTCATCCGCATCAACGATAGCGAGGAGGACGAGTACGAGCTCGAGGCAGGCGACAAGGTCTCGATCGAGGAGGGATATCTCTATTACGACGAGCCGGCCGGGAGCCAACAGGGTGCCGGGGGGACGGCGCCGCCGGCAGCACCAGGGGCTGGCGCCGAGCCGAAGAAGCCGTAAAATGTCGCGGCGACCCGCGCTGAGATGGGGAGAGCGCGGGCCGACCCGATTTGAGCCGCAGTCCGCGTGCTAAAAGGCCCCATGAGCCAAACGAATCGCCAGACAGGATCGTGCACTCCGGTCAACGGACCGGACGACGACGACATCCCGTTCGACCTGCCGGAGGCGCCGCGCAGGCCCGCCCAGGCTACGGCCGTGAGTGCGCCGCCGCGCCGCTCGATCTCGGAGCGGGCGCTCGCGACCTCGCCACCTCCCACGCCTTACCTCGACGGCCTCAATACCGAGCAGCGGGCGGCCGTCGAAATCGCTCGATGGTCCCGTGCTGGTGCTCGCCGGCGCAGGCACGGGCAAGACGCGGGTGCTGACGACCCGGATCGGGCATATTCTCGCGACGGGGCGGGCGTTTCCGTCGCAGGTGCTCGCCGTGACCTTCACCAACAAGGCCGCGCGCGAGATGAAGGAGCGCATCGGCCATCTGGTCGGCGGCGCGGTGGAAGGCATGCCGTGGCTCGGTACGTTTCACTCCATTGGCGTCAAGATCCTGCGCCGACACCATGAGCTGGTCGGGCTCAAGTCCGGTTTCACCATTCTCGACATGGACGATCAGAACCGCCTGCTCAAGCAGGTGATCGACGCCGAGGGTCTCGACAAGGATAGATGGCCGTCGCGGCAGCTCGCCTCGCTGATCGACAGTTGGAAGAACCGCGGGCTGACGCCGGACAAGGTGCCGAAGGGCGAGAGCTTCGCCTTCGCCAACGGCAAGGGCGCGAAGCTCTATGCCGATTATCAAACGCGCCTCAAAGAGCTGAACGCTGCCGATTTCGGCGACCTTCTGCTCGAGTGCATCCGGCTGTTCACACAGAACCCGGACGTGCTCGCCGACTATCATCGGCGCTTCCGCTACATCCTGGTCGACGAGTATCAGGATACCAACGTGGCCCAGTACCTTTGGCTGCAACTCCTGGCGCAGGGCTGTCCGAATGTCTGCTGCGTCGGTGACGAGGATCAGTCGATCTATGGCTGGCGCGGCGCCGAGGTGGACAACATCCTGCGTTTCGACAAGGATTTTCCTGGCGCGACCGTGATCCGCCTCGAGCGCAACTACCGCTCGACGGGCCATATTCTGGGCGCCGCCTCCGGTCTCATCGCGCAGAACAAGAGCCGCCTCGGCAAGACGCTCTTCACGGATGGTGACAAGGGCGCGCTCGCGACCGTCACCGGCGTCTGGGACGACGAGGAGGAGGCGCGCGGCATCGGCGAGATGATCGAGGGGCTGCGAAAAGACCGGCATCCACTCAACCAGATCGCCATCCTGGTTCGGGCGTCGGCGCAGATGCGCGCCTTCGAGGACCGATTCATCACAATGGGGCTGCCCTACCGCGTGATCGGCGGGCCGCGCTTCTACGAGCGCCAGGAGATCAAGGACGCGATCGCCTACCTCGAGGTGACGGCGAACCCGTCGAACGACCTCAAGTTCGAGCGGATCGTCAACGTCCCGAAGCGCGGCCTCGGCGACACCTCGATCAAACGCGTGCACGATCTCGCACGGGCGCGGCAGGTGCCGATGGTCCAGGCTGCCCGCGAGATCGCCGAGACCGAGGAGATCGGCGCCAAGGCGCGCCGCTCGCTCGCCGATCTGCTGCGCATGTTCGAGCGCTGGCGGGGGCAAATCGACAGCATGAAGCACACGGAGCTGGCCGAGCTCATCCTCGACGAGAGCGGCTATACGGCGATGTGGCAGGCCGACAAGAGCCCGCAGGCGCAGTCGCGGCTCGAGAACCTGAAGGAGCTGGTGCGCTTCATGCACCAGTTCGACACTCTGGCGGGCTTCCTGGAGCACGTATCGCTGGTCGCGGACGCCGAGCAGGGCGATGACGGAGACCGTGTGTCGCTCATGACGCTGCACGCCGCGAAGGGGCTCGAGTTCGATACAGTTTTTCTGCCCGGTTGGGAGGAAGGCCTCTTCCCGCACCAGCGCAGCCTCGACAAGTCAGGGATTGCGGGGCTCGAGGAGGAACGGCGGCTCGCCTATGTCGGCATCACGCGGGCGAGGAAGCGCGCGCACATCTCGTTCGCGCAGAACAGGCGGTTGCGAGGTCTTTATCAGTCCGCGACGGCCTCGCGGTTCGTCGACGAGCTGCCCGAGGACCACGTCGAGGTGGTCGAGGCCAAGAGCCCATTCGGCGGGGCTTACGCCGGCTTCGGCCGGGCGAGCCCCTACGGCGCGAGCCGCTTCGACGAGGGGCCGGCGGCGTTCCGATCGAGCTATGATACGCCCGGGTGGCAGCGTGCCAAGCAGCAGTGGACCGGCGGCGGCAATGCAGGTGGTGGAGGGGCGGCCGGCAACAAGTTCTTCCGCTCGGGTGCCGCTCCGCGGCGCAGCCAGGGACCGCTCACCATCGACGGCGAGCTGGTTGCATCGTCGGCGGCCGAAAGCTCCTTCGCGCGCGGCGACAGGGTGCGCCACGAGAAGTTCGGTGGCGGCACGGTGGCCGAGGTCGACGGCAACAAGCTGACCATCGAGTTCGACGCCGGCGACAGAAAGCGTGTCGTGGCAAGCTTCGTCACGCGTGAATAGCGGCGCGCGCGGCGCCCGGTTGAGCCGCATCAATACCCGGCGCATCGATCATCGTTAACCGTCCGTGTCTGATGACAGATCGGACGACGACAATGAATGACGCTCCCGCCCGTAGCGATCGCGTAAGCGTCGAGAAGATACTCAGGCTCGACGCGGCCTCGCCGACAATCGCTGCAGACCGCAGGGTTCAGATCGCGGTTGGCGCGGCCGTGGTGCTGCTTCTGCTGGGCCTTTACTGGATGTTGTCCGGCACGCGGAGCACAGTTCGCTACGTGACCACACCGGCGACCAGAGGATCGCTGGTCGTGGTGGTGACTGCGACCGGCTCGGTGCAGCCGACCAACAAGGTCGACGTGTCGAGTGAGCTATCCGGCACGATCCGGAAGGTGCTCGTCGACTACAATTCGACCGTATCGGCGGGCCAGCCGCTAGCGGAGCTCGATACGGACAAGCTCGATGCGACGGTCGCCAGCTCGCGGGCCAAGCTGGTCGCAGCCCGAGCCAAGATCGCAGATGCCGAGGCGACGGTCCTCGAAAAGCAGCGCGATCTCGTGCGCAAGAAGCTCCTCGCCGACAAACAAGTCACCTCGACGCACGATCTGGACGTGGCGCAGGCGGCCTACGATCGGGCGGTGGCGGGCGTGGCGAGCGCACGCGCCGATGTGGGCGTGGCCGAAGCCGAGCTGAAGCTCAACGAGACCAACCTCGCGAAGGCGTGCATCTGCTCGCCGATCAACGGCGTCGTCCTGAAGCGGAACGTCGAGCCGGGGCAGACGGTCGCCTCGTCGCTGCAGGCGCCGGTGCTGTTCTCGATCGCGGAGGACCTGAAGCAGATGGAGCTTCAAGTCGATGTCGACGAAGCCGACGTCGGCAAGGTGCGGCCTGGGCTATCGGCGACGTTCGGCGTCGATGCGTTTCCCGACCGCCGATTTCCAGCCACCATTCGGGACGTGCGCTACGCCTCCGAGACGATCCAGGGTGTGGTGACCTACAAGGCCGTGCTGTCGATCGACAACTCGGAGCTGCTGCTGCGGCCCGGCATGACGGCGACGGCTGAGATCAAGGTGGAGGAGGTCGCAGACGCGCTGCTCGTTGCGAATGCAGCCCTGCGCTACGCCCCAGCCACGTCTGCGGGCGATCAGCGGAGCTTTCTGCAGCGTATCCTGCCGGGCCGTCCGCCGTTTCGTCAGGCGAGCCGCCCGGCCACCACGAGTGGAGAGCGCACCGTCTGGGTGCTCGAGAACGGCAAGCCTATCGCAGTTCCGCTGCGGACGGGCGCCACGGACGGCCGAAACACGGAGGTGAAGGGCGGCGAGCTCAAAGCCGGACAGGCGGTCATCATCGACCAGACGACAACCAAGCCGTGACGCAGGAGACACACGTGCGTTCCGGGACAGAGGCACCACTGATCGAGCTTCGTAACGTGGCCCGTCTCTATGGCAGCGGCGATGCGACAGTGCGAGCGCTGGCGGGCGTCGATCTCAGGATCGAGGAAGGCGAGTTCGTCGCAATCATGGGGCCGTCGGGCTCCGGCAAATCGACGGCCATGAACATGATCGGTTGCCTCGATACACCGACGTCGGGGGAGTATCTGTTCCAGGGCGTATCGGTCGGCGGCATGAGCCGCAATCAGCGGGCGCTGATCCGGCGGCATCTGCTGGGCTTCGTCTTTCAGGGCTTCAACCTGCTGCCGCGGACCTCGGCGCTCGAGAATGTCGAGCTGCCGCTGATCTATCGAGGAATGCCTGCCGAAGCGCGTCGCGAACGAGCGATGGCGGCGCTGGCCGTGGTCGGACTGAAAGGCCGCGAAGGCCACACATCGGCGGCGCTTTCCGGCGGACAGCAGCAGCGCGTCGCGATCGCGAGGGCCATCGTCACCGACCCGCTCGTGCTTCTCGCCGACGAGCCAACCGGCAATCTCGATACACGGACCAGCCGGGAAATCATGGACATGGTGACGGGTCTCAACCGCGAGCGCGGCATCACGGTGGTCATGGTGACCCACGAGAGCGATATCGCCGCCTACGCCCGGCGCGTGATCAGGTTCGTCGATGGTCGCATCGAAAGCGACACGCTCAACAAGAAGGCCGCGTGATGCTGCTCGAGGCCATCAGGCTCGCGTTGAGATCGATCCGCCGGAATGCCATGCGGTCGTTTCTGACGGTGCTCGGCATCGTCATCGGCGTCGGCGCCGTTATCGCGATGGTCACGATCGGCAACGGCACCACCGCCAAGGTCACCGCCGAGATGGCCCGCCTCGGGTCGAACATGCTGTTCGTCAGCCCCGGCCAATGGGGACCCGGGCGGGCGAGCTCGGATGCCAAGGCTCTCACCATCCGGGACGTCGAGGCGATGCGCCAGGAGCTGCGCGGCGTGAAGGCCGTCGCGCCGACCGCGCAAAAGTCGCAGACGGTCGTGCGCGGCGCCGAGAGCCGGGTGACCACGGTGACGGGGACCGACAACGCCTATCTCGTGACACAGGACTGGGCGTTGCAATCGGGCCGCTCGTTCTTCGACAGCGAAGTGCGCGGCGGACGCGCTGTCTGCATCATCGGCCAGACGGTGCGCGACAAGCTGTTCGGGCTCGAGGACGCGATCGGGCACGCCATCCGGCTGGGCAACGTCTCCTGCGAGGTGATCGGCGTGCTGGTGGCGAAGGGGCAGTCGAGCTTCGGCACCGATCAGGACGATACGGTGCTGGTGCCGTTGCGCGCGTACCATCGGCGGCTTGCGGGAAACACCGAGATCCGCCGGGTTATGGTCTCGGCCGCAGACGACACCGACACCGCCAAGGTGCAGAGCGATCTCGAGTGGCTGCTGCGCGAGCGGCGCGGCATCGGCCCCGGCAAGGAGGACGATTTCACCGTCCGGGACATGACACAGATCGCACAAGCGCAGGCCGGGACCACGGCAATGCTGACGGGCCTGCTCGCGGCGGTTGCGGCGGTGAGCCTGCTGGTGGGCGGCATCGGCATCATGAACATCATGCTGGTCTCAGTGACCGAGCGCACGCGCGAGATCGGCATTCGACTTGCCATTGGGGCGTTGGAGCGGCAGGTGCTGTCGCAGTTCCTCGTGGAGGCGGTCGTGCTGTCGCTGCTCGGCGGGCTGGTCGGCATCGTGCTGGGGCTCGGACTTGCCGGTATCGCGACCCGGGTGCTCGAGGTGCCGTTCGTCGTCGATCCGGTGATCGTCCTGGTGGCGTTCCTGTTCTCCGCTATCGTCGGTGTGGTGTTCGGCTACTTCCCCGCAAGGCGCGCGGCACGGCTCGATCCCATCGAGGCGCTGCGGCACGAGTAGGGATCGGGGCCCCGCGATCGGAGTGCGCCACGGCGCCCCGAGCACGATTCCATCGCACAGGGCCGTACGGCGCACTATATCGGCTGCATGACAGGCTCGCCCGCACTCCGCCCTGGACGATCGGCCGCCCCCGTTGCAACCCGGCCAATCTCGGTGATCACGGGTGGCTCGGAAGGCATCGGTTTCGCCATTGCGCGCCTGCTGGCGCAGCGGGGGCACGACCTCCTCCTCATCGCCCGCCGTGGCGATGTGCTTGAAGCGGCGGCTGCCGGCATCCGGGCCGATTACCGCGTCGTGGTCGCCACGCTCAGTCTCGATCTGACACGAGCCGACTGCCTCGACGTGCTCGACGGTGAGCTGGCGAAGCTCGGGCGGCATCCCCATATGCTCGTCAACAACGCGGGCATCGGCTATGCGGGCCGCTTTTCCGAAGCGAGGCTCGACGAGCTGGACCACCTCATCGGGCTCAACGTGGCGGTGCCGAGCCGCCTCATGCACCATGTCCTGCCGGGCATGCGCGCTCGCGGCGGGGGCGGCATCCTGAATATCGCCTCGCTCGCAGGCTATGTGCCGGGGCCCTATCAGGCGGCCTATTACGCCAGCAAGGCCTACCTGATCTCGCTCAGCGAGGCCCTCGCGGCCGAGGTGAAAGCCGACGGCGTGAGGGTGACAGTGGTCGCACCTGGTCCCGTGGAGACCCGGTTTCATGCCAAGATGGGCGCCGAACGCGCGCTCTATCGATGGCTGGTTCCGGCCTCCACGCCCGCCAGCGTCGCACGCTGGGCCGTGCGCGGGTATGAGCTCGGCCTGCGCACGGTGGTTCCCGGTGTCCTCAACCTTGTTGGCGCGGCCGCTTTGCGGTTGACGCCACATGTCGTACTCGTTCCGATGATGGCGTGGTTGCTCGATCCGCGCCGGCCAGCCGAGAAGGGAGCCGAAGACCATGCTCGAGACGCGTCATCAGGAGACGTCGACCGGATCGATCGATGACCTGGACCGTCCGTCGGCTCGACCGGCCAAGCTTCCCGTTCTGCTGGTCCTCCATCAGCACCACTCGAACCCGGGGCACGTGGGCCAGTGGTTTCGCCGCAATGGCTATGCGCTGGACATCCGGCGCCATTTCCAGGGCGATCCGCTGCCAGAGACGCTCGCGGGGCATTCGGGAGCGGTGATCTTCGGGGGTCCGCAGAGCGCCAACGACAGCCTCGACTACATCCGCCGCGAGGTCGACTGGATCGGGGTTTCGCTGAAAGAGTCCAAGCCCTTTCTCGGCATCTGCCTCGGTGCTCAAATGCTGGCGCATCATCTGGGCGGACGCGTCGATCACTGCGCGCGCGGCTCGGTCGAGGTGGGATATCATCCCATTCGCGCAACACAGGCCGGTCAGGCGCTCGCCTTTCCGAACCGCGTCTACCAGTGGCACCGGGAAGGCTTCGACATGCCACGCGACGGGGTGCTGCTCGCCACCAGCGATGGGGCCTACCCCAATCAGGCCTTCCAGCATGGGTCCGCCTTCGGGCTGCAGTTCCACCCCGAGATCACGTTCGTGCAGGTCAACCGTTGGTCGGGCTCGAACCCCGTGCGGTTACTGATGCGGGGCGCGCGGCCGCGGCACGAGCACATCGAAACGCACCTGACGGACGCCGCCAAGGTGCATCACTGGCTCGATCAGTTTCTCAGCCGATGGGTGACGGGCGCGCTGACGCGCGCATAGGCGGGCCGGCTCAAAACCCGAAGAAACACGGTGCGCATTCGCACTTCCGCAATACCTTGCTGCTTATATCTTCCCCAGCGCCGTGACCTCTGGTGTCGCGTATCCCGGCGCACCGGTCACGGCGAACTGCGAGGACGATCCAAACGGATCGCGCGCGGTTCGCCGTTCCATTTTCGCTGCCGGACCGTTGCCGCCGTACGGCCTGTGCGCTCGACCGATCAGGCCCGCGCGGCGATGACCTCGGCGCCGAAGCGCTCGATGCGGTCGATTGCCTCCGTCACGGTCTCGCCCCCAAGCCGCAACGCGACGTGACCCACTCCTGCTTCGGCCAAAGCGGCGCTGTCGGCGCGCATCTCGACCGATGTGCCGGTGAACATGCGCCGCGCCGACTTGTCCTGGGTCTCCTGGCGCGCCCAATCGAACGGACCCTGCACGATGAGGCCCATGTCGATGGAAGCGGGATCGCGCTTGGCCGCCTCCGCCATCCGATGCAGCTTGCCAATGCCGGCTTTCAGGCGTTCGGGCGTATCCATCGGCATCTGCTGATTGTTGTTGCCGGGATACCAGCCGTCGCCCAGCTTGATGGTGCGGCGCATGGCGGCCGGGCTCTCGCCTCCAACCCAGATCGGCGGCCCTCCGGGTTGCATCGGCTTCGGCGCAAAGATGACGTCCTCGAAATCGACGTGGCGTCCCTTGTAGCTCGGTCGCTCAGCCGTCCAGAGCTGCTTGAAAGCCTCGATATACTCGTCGGTTGCTGCTCCCCGCTCCTTGAAGGGCGCGCCGAGCAGCTTGAACTCCTCCTCCATCCAGCCAGCGCCGACGCCGAGAATCAGACGGCCGTTGGAGAGAACGTCGATGGTCGAAAGCGTCTTGGCGGTCTGGATCACGGGACGATGGGGCACGACCATGACGGAGGTGAGCAGCTTCAGGCGCGTCGTGCACCCCGCGATAAAGGCCAGAGCCGCCAGCTGATCGAAGCAGTGGCCGTGCTCGGAGGCCGACCAGACGCCGCCTTGCGTATAGGGGTAGGCCGAGCCGAGCTTGCCGGGCACGATGATGTGGTCGTTGACGGAGAGGAACGCGAAGCCAGCGCGCTCGGCGGCCTGGGCGACGGCCATGTAGGTGGCTCGGCTGGTGTAGAGACCGCGAGACAGGGTGCTGATGCCGAATTGCATTGAGAGAGCTCCTCCACGTCACCCGTCGTCATCGCGGGCTGTTGGCCGCAGCCTCACCTATCGCGCAACAGGTCGCAAGCGCTGCAGCCACGGAGACTGACCGTGGTACGAAGCGAATCAAAGGCCGGTTCGTCCGAGCACCAGACCACGCACGGGCAATGCTCGCGGCGGCTTGACGGGTGGCGGCAGCTTGCGGTGGCTTGACGGAGCGCCACCTAGCCCGTGGCGGGTTTTCTCCCAGTGGAAAGGCCTGCGCGCCAGGTCGAGAAGCGCTCGGTAGCCCGCCACCGAGATCAGCAGCCAGTAGACCGGCATCAAGAGCACGGACGGCAAGAGCCACGCGCGGCCGCGGCGCACGGCGGCAAAGGCCGCGGCCAGCATCGGCGCGAGAAGACCTATGCCGAGATTGGCGATCGACACCGCCCAGAACCAGCCACCAAAGCTGCCGAGCGCGACGTCGTCGAAGGCGCCGAGCAGCCAGCCCAGGGCCGTCGCGAGCAAGGCAATGGGGTAGATCAGAACCGAAAGCAGCACACCCCCCATGACGAGCTGAACACCGAGGAATTGCCACCCGCCGACCTCACGCAGGATCTGGCGCGGCTGGCGCATGTGCACGAGCCAGGTCTGCACCCAGCCTTTCAACCAGCGTGTTCGCTGGCCGAGCCAGATGCGTCCGCGCGTCGGCGCCTCCTCCCAGGTTGTGGAGGCGATCGTTGCTGTCCGGTATCCCATGCGGGCGAGACGAATGCCCAGATCGGCGTCCTCGGTGACGTTGTAGGGATCCCAGGCGCCGACCTCGCGGAGCACCGAGAGCCGGAAATGGTTGGAGGTGCCGCCCAGAGGAATTGGGAAGCCGAGCCGCTCGAGCGCAGGGAGAAGGCCATCGAAAAGGGCCGAATACTCGAGCGCGAACTGGCGTGACCAGAAGGAATCTCCCGGATTGTAGATGTTGAGGCTCGCCTGCACGCAGGCCAGCTCGGGGCCAGCCTGCGCGAAAGCGAGGGCCGCTCGGCGCAACTGGTCGGGCTCCGGGCGATCCTCGGCATCGAAAACGACGACGAGATCGCTACGGGCCGAGGCCAGCGCATAATTGCAGGCCTTCGGCTTGGTTTTCGGGCCGCCTTTGGGCACAAGCACGACCCGCATGTTCGCCGGCAGGCTCAATCTGGCTGCGGCCGTGATCGTTGCGGCGTCGCGGTCCTCGAGAACGAGCACGATGTCGAGGCGGTCTTTCGGGTAGTCGAGGGCGGCGAGCCCTTTGACCAGCGTCGGGAGAACTTCCGGCTCATCGTACATGGGGACGAGCACGGTGTAGCTCGGGAGCTGCGCATCGGGCACGCGCGGCACCGGCTTTCGGGTGCCAATGGATGGCCGGCGGATCACCTCGAGCGCGGAAAGCAGCCGCAGTGCCGTATTGCCGACGAAGGGCAGCAGGAGGAGCGCACCGAAGCCGCCCCAGGTGACGAGCGGCTCGAGCACAACGCCGAAACCGACAAGGAAAAAGACCGCGAGCATGGTCGGCAGCAACCATCGCGGCGCCGGGCCTCGCGCGGAAAGATCGGGGCGGCTCAGCAGCAGGCCGCGAATGGCATAGGTGAGGACGGGATCTGCCCCTGGTCGCCCTCGCGAGCCCCGCCCCATCGACAAAGTATGAGCATCGAGCGGCCTGTCCCCGCCCTCGACGCGTCGGCGTATTGACATCGGCCGCCCCCCATGACAACCGGCTTGGTGAACATGTCGTCGTACGCGCGAGCCACCGTCCCGGTGTGGCCTCGCCAACATCAAATGGGGTGCGCTTGCCGTCTCCAGACAATCGGTCGCCATCAATGCTGTGCCAGAGACTAAGGGCCAAGACCTGGCGCGCAAGCATCCTCCGGCTGATAAACATTTGCCTGATCGTTTTTTTTCCCGCACAGGTTGCAGCGCAGGTGGGAACGCTCGCCAGCGCCAGCGACGTGCCACGCCGTGTCGCGATCCGCTTCATGACCGACAGCGACTACCCGCCATTCCACTACTACGACGAGGAAGGCGTGCTGACCGGCTTCAACGTCGACATTGCACGAGCCATCTGCATCGAGCTGTCGGCGGCGTGCGATATCCAAGTCAGGGGATGGGCAGAGCTGCTGCCTGCGCTCCGACGCGGTGAGACGGACGCACTCGTCGCCTCGCACGCGATCACGCCGGCACTGCTCCGGGAATTCGATGTCACGGATCGCTATTACTTCACGCCGGCGCGATTCCTCGGGCGACGCGATAGCCCGCCCATCACTGCGACGCCCGAGGGGCTGACCGGCAAACGCATCGGGGTGGTCAGAGGGAGCCCTCACGAGGCTTACGCGCGCACGTTCTTCGCCAACAGCGCTATCGTGCCGTTCGAGAGCGCCGAGCTTACCTGGGACGCAGTGCGCACCGGCGGCGGCGTCGATGTGTCGTTCGGCGACGGCATCGCGCTGACGTTCTGGATCAACGGGACGCTGTCGCGAGGCTGCTGCGAGCTCAAGGGCGGGCCCTACTTCGAGCCCAAGTATTTCGGCGACGGCGTGGGCATCGTGGTGCCGAAGAAAGACGCTCAGTTGAAGGGCCTGATCAACAGCGCGCTGACGCGGCTCCGAGCAAGCGGAAGCTACGAGGAGCTGTTGCTCCGCTATTTTCCGAACAGGGTCTGGTAGCGCTCCCCTGAGCGTCAAGCCCGGGCGACGGCACTCGCTGGACGGCTGTCGTTACTAGCGGCGCATCCGACGTGCGAGGGGCAGCCGAGCGATCATCTCGCCGTCCTCATCCGTTCCCTCGTCGACGAATCCGGCCCAGCCGTAGAGGCGACGGGCACCCTCGTTCTCGGGCATGTACCCGACCAAGACGTCGCGCACATGGCCGAGCGCCTGGATCTCGTCGAGCAGCGCCGTGAGCGCCGCGCGGCCGTAACCGCGTCCCTGCTCACGGCGGTCGATCATGAAGCGATAGATCAGCGCCTCTTTGCCATCGCTGGCGTCGTACATCAGGAAGCCGATGACGCGGTCGCCGACGAGCACCGCCCGCGGGCGGGCGTCGCGGTCGTTCTTTGCCTCCCGGAGAGAGCTGGCGTTGTCGGCCAGAAAGTCCTGCTGATCTTCGTCGAGCTCGAGGGCGAGGACAGCCTCCCGGTTCGCCGCCCCGATGGGCTCGAGCCGGATCCCGGCGCCGCTTCCCGCCTCGTCGCCAGCTCCGCCTTCGCGGCGCTGCTCGTTGCGTTGGGGCTCACTCCTGCGGGCCATGGCTACTCCGTGCGTTTGGTCGTGTCGCTGCCATCAACGGGAACGAGGACGCGATGCAATTTCGCCGGGTTGCCTCGCCACGCAGTGTGGGGCTCGATGGTCTCGCCCTTCATGACGAACGCATCCGTATCGACAGTGGCGCCTTGGCCGATAGAAACGCCGTAGTGCACGAAGGCCGAGGGCCCGAGCGAGGCCCCCTTGCCGACCCTTATCCAGTCGGACTTGAAGGCCCCTTCCTCGAGCGAGTGGGGTTGCAGCACGCAGCCCTCGTTGAGGGTCGCATCGTCTCCGATATCGACCAGCGAGCGCTCCGTCACGATGCAACCGCCGTCGAAAACCCGGCGCCCGACCTTCACGCCCAGCAGTCGCAAGACGAGCGGCTTAAGCGGCGTGCCGGTGAACATCGTCACGATTGGCGTATCAGACAGCTTCCAGTGCCTCTCGTGGAACCAGAAATAGGGATCGTAGATGGTCGCCACGCGCGGCTGCAGGCGCCTGAACCCGGTGCTCGCGCGCTCCATCAAGGCGTAGTAGAGCACCGATCCGGCCAACGTCATGTTGAGGACCACGAACAGCGACCACGTTCCCCATTCGCTGTAGTAGTTCAGCGCGCGGTCCCAGATGACGAGGGTGAGGAACAGAACGAGCCAGTGTGCCGCGAGAAATAGGACCACTGTCACCGCGTTGTGCAGGTTCTTGCGTCTCAGACGTTTCCACTGCTCGGTGGAATCGACCGCGCTCAGCAGCTTCTTGTCGCGCTCCACCATGCGGGGAATCTCGAAGGCCGGTGAGCCGAGCAGCCCGACATTCTCCCGGACCGGACCTTCGATCGGAATCATAACCTTGGTTCCGAGAAGGCAATTGGCGCCGATGCGCGCATCCGGTGGGAAATAGATGTTGTTGCCGAGATAGCTGCGCTCGCCGACCTTGGTGTGCTCAAGCCGGAACGCCGTGGCCGACTTCTGCATGTTGATCATCGACAGGCCGTCCGAGACCATCGTCCCGCTTCCGATCTCGCAGAAGAGCGGATTGTCGTGCTGCTGGTTGGTGCCGAAGTTCGAGCCGGTCTGATGCACCGTGTTGAGGTTCCATCCGATGGCACGGATGTAATGAACCACCGCCGAGCTGTCGCCGAAGACCAGGTTCAGCAGGCGGTTATTGCTGGCTCGAGAGACGACGGTCTGCAGCCAATGGTTGGTGCTGTAGATGGAGTAGGTCTTACCCTCGCGCAGGAACGGTCGCATCAGCCGCGGCACCAGCACTGCGGCGAGCAGCAGCAGCAGAAGACCACCGAACATGCCGTAGGATGAATATCTTGCCAGCAGGTAGATGGTTTCCTCGAGATCGTCGGTGCGCCATTGCCAGTAGCTGAGCACCAGCAGTGGCAGCGGCACCACGATGGTCAGAAGGCCCAGGATCTGGACACCTTCATAGACGACGCGGCGCAGCCTCGTGCACGGCAAGCCGGGGACGGTGCAGTAGTCGGCCGTGGTCGGCATTGCCGGAGAGCCATGCCAGCGCTCGCCGGCGGGGATCGACTGGCGCTGCTGCAGCGAGGAGGAATGGCCGAGCTGCGAGCCGTCGCCCATCTCGGTGTTGATGTCGAGCACGCTCGCCTCGCCGACGAACGCGTCGCGACCGATGCGCACCGGACCGGTGTGGATGTAGCCGGCCTCGGCCCGGAAGCCGAGCACGGTTGAATCCTTGCGCAGGATGGCGTTGTCGCCGATCGCGATCAGGTCTGTGCAGACCGGGACGGAGCGGCTCTCGATCACGGCATTGTGGCCAAGCTTGGCGCCCAGGGTCTTGAGGTAGAGGCTGTATAGCGGGCTGCCTTTGAACATAGAGACGGGGGCGCTGCGGATGAGCGTCATCACCACCCAGAAGCGGAAATAGCGCCAGCCCCATATCGGGAACGATTCTTCCTTCCATCTGCCGACAAGCGCCCACTTGCCGAGCACGCAAGTTGCAGTCCAGCCGAAGAAGAAGAGCACGGCCAGAACCGAGCTGCGGATGTAGAGCCAGAGCGGCTCGTCGAGCATCTCGTTGACCCAATGCAGCCCGGTGTTGAAGCACCAGAGCCAGGCAAAACTGTAAAGCAGGTAGAACGCCAGCTGAGCCACGCCGCATGTCCAGTAAACGAGATTGGACGCGCGATAGGTCGGCTGACGGTCGGTGATGGTCGTCGCGACGCCGGCCTGGCGCCGCAGATGAACGGCGAGCTGAGAGGCGGTCGGATAGAGGTAGATGTCGCGCATCGATGCCGTAGCCCAGCCCTCCCTCGTGCGCAGGCGCGCGCACAGGCGAGCCATGAGCAGCGAGTTGGCGCCGAGATCGTCGAAGAAGTGGGCCTCGACGGAGACCTCGTCGCGCTTGAGCACTTCGCCGAGCGACTTGACGATGAAGCGCTCTGCTTCGTCGCGGGGCGCGACGACCGGAGAGTCCGCGGCGACACGCGTGGTCGTCGGCGGGGGAAGCTGGCGCAAGTCGACCTTGTCGGAGACCGTCATCGGGAGGACGGGCAGCTCCTGGAGGAAGCTCGGCACCATGAAATCGGGTAAGCGCTTCTTCAGCTCGCGAGCGATCTCGGCGCGGGATGGAGGGGCGGCGTCGCTCCTCACGGTGTAGTAGGCGACCAGCTCGGTGCGGTCGGGATCGGGTTGCCAGGTCGTGACCACGGCCTGCCCGATGGATGGCTGCTCCAGGAGCACGGCCTCGATCTCACCGAGCTCGATGCGATTGCCGCGAATCTTCACCTGCGTATCGACGCGGCCATGATACTCGATCTCGCGGTCGGCATTCAGCCGTCCGAGATCGCCAGTTCGATAGATGCGCCGTGACGGATTGTTCGGCAGATCGAGAAAGTCGGGTATGAACTTCTGCTCGGTCAGCTCCGGGCGATTGAGATATCCGGCTGCCAGTCCCACGCCGGCAATGCCGATCTCACCCAACTCGCCGGGCTCCGTCAGAGCTGGCCGGTCAGGATGCAGAATGGCGATCGAATAGCTCGGCAACGGCCGGCCGATGGTGACCGGCTTGTCGGGCTCGAGCAGGCCCATGGTCGCCGTGACGGTCGCCTCCGTCGGGCCGTAGGTGTTGAGGATGGTGAGCCCCGGGCGCGCCCAGCGCGCGACGAGGTTCTGCGAGCACGCCTCCCCGCCCACCAGGATCAGGCGCAGAGCCGGGACGTCGCTCTCGATCGACGACAGCAGCGTCGGGCTGCAGGCCATGCAGGTAACGGCATTGTCGCGCAGGAAGTCGGCCAGCTCCTCGCCGATCAGCGCCTGCTCCCCTGGAGCCGGCACTAGCGTGGCGCCGCCCACGAACGGCACCCAGATCTCCTCGACCGAAAAGTCGAAGGCGATGGTCATGCCCTGATAGACGCGATCGCCGGGCCGGTAACCGTAGCTGTAGGCGGCCACGCGGACGAAGTTGCAGATGCTGCGGTGCTCGACGACCACGCCCTTCGGCTTGCCCGTGGTTCCGGACGTGTAGAGGATGTAGCAGGCGTTGTCGGCCGGCATCGGTGCCTCGGCCGCGCTCAATGGCGCCGCCGACATGGTCCCTAGATTGGCGTCGACCTCGTCGATCAGCAGGTGCGGGACCGACAAGAGCTGCACCCTGTCACGGTAGGACGAGATCGAGATGACCAGCGCCAGACCGGCATCCTCGATGATGAAGGCGATCCTCTGCTCCGGGAACGCAACGGCCAGCGGCACGTAGGCAGCGCGTACCTTCAAGACCGCGAGCATGGCCACATAGGTGTCGGCTGAGCGATTGAGCAGAAGGCCCACGCGATGGCCGGGCCTCACGCCGCGTTCCAAGAGGAGGCGGGCGAGCTGATTGGCGCGGGCGTCGATCTCGGCGTACGTCCAGGTTCGGCCTTCGGCCAATACAGCCGGACTCGCAGCATGTCGCTGGGCGAGCTCCGCGAAAAGGTCGTCCAGGCGCACATCGGTCGCCCAGGACTCACGCGGATCGTCACCCACGATGAGCTGGGCCGACCGATGGCGTTCCGCGATCGGCGCCCCATGCAGGTCGACGGCGGCCTGGTCCTGGCGATCAAGGGCCTTGGAGTCCTGCATTGCACCAACCCAGCTCTGCAACGAGAGGAACGGGCGACCCGCCGTTCGAGGCCATATCGTCGTGGGTGTACACCGGCTCGGCGTATGGTGCTCCGCGCCATGGCGAGATGCGCCACATCTTATAGATCCGGCGCGCGCCGCGGCTCGTGTAGTTACATGCTCGGCGGCGGTCAAGCCGCATGTTGTTGCGCTTGAGCCACTGCTGCGCCCGCGCAGATATCCCTACTTCAGCTCCCTGACATTAGAAGATGGCAGCATCGAAACCGCACTGTGGCAGACCCGGCACAGCGCTCGGCCGCTGGGAACATTCCGCGCGCGGGATACGCCGTCCAATTGCGGGCGCACAGGTGAGCACGACGAGCGTATGACGGGGGCCGCCTCGAACCTCGACTACGACGCGAAAGCGGCCCCGGAGAGCCGGGGCCGTCGCCCGTTGGACGTCCGAGGCTGATCCCGGCTCAGGCCATGCCGCGCTCTTTCAGCACCTTGCGCGCGATGCGGAAGCACTCGACGCCGGCCGGGAAGCCCGCGTAGATGCCGATCTGGTGCAGGATCGCCTTCAGCTCGTCCTTGGTGACGCCGTTGTTCAGCGCGCCGTTGAGGTGGAGTTCCCACTCGTGCATGCGGCCGAGCGCGGCGAGCATGGTGAGGTTCATCATCGAGCGGGTCTTGGCGGGAATGCGATCGTCGCCCCAGACCTTGCCCCAGCAGAACTCGTTGAGCATGTCCTGCCATTCCTGGTTGAAGTCGTCGACCGTGGTCATCGACTTCTCGACATACTCGGCGCCGAGCGTGCTCTTGCGCGCCGCCATGCCCTTGTCCCAGAGCGCCTTGTCCATGGTGTTTGTCTCCTCGTTGGGCGCGAGAGCGTGCCGCCCGCGCATCGGTGAACCGGCCCAGGTGTTAGCCCAGAACAGCGCACGCCGTCACTCGGGATCACTGCCCCACCGTGTGTCGCGAATTGCGGCCGTGCCAGCCGTGCCGCGCGGTCGCCAACGGGCTGCTCGTCCCGGTGTCAGGAGGGAAGCTGCGGCTCGGTAGCCTGGACCTCCGCGCGCGCCTCGGCCGCTTCGGCCGCGAGACGCTGGGCGCGACGGGCGGAGGAAACGCGCCGGACATGCTCGGCCAGGGGCGGGGCGGCCAACTCGAGTTGCACGAAGTCGTCGCGGTAGAGCTTCAGAAGCCGGGTGCGCGTCACGGCGCGGTAGGAGCCTTTGTTCAGGTTGTCCTCGAGCATAGCGGTGACGCCGAAGAAATCGCCGATCCGGTAGTCGCGGGTCACCTCCGGAGACGTCTGGCGGACATGGCCGGAGGCGACGAAATACATGGCGTCGCCCGGCGAGTTGTCGGCGATGATCTCGGTAAACGGCGAGACGCTCTTGGCGTGAAGAAGTGGCATCATGCGCGCGACCTCGTCGGTATCGAGCTCGGCAAAGAGAGGGATCCGGGACATCAACGACCAGGTGAGGACGAAGTCGTGACGGTTGACCTCGGTCGAGAAACCCGATGCGATGATGGCGACGGGCAGCGCCAGAATACAGAGCCCACAGAGCATGGTGAGCGATGCCCAGAGCTTGCCGAGCGGCGTAACGGGGGAGACGTCGCCATAGCCGACGGTCGTGAGCGTCGTCATCGCCCAGTAGGCGGCATCCGGTATCGAGCCGAACTTCTCAGGCTGGGCGTGACCTTCGATGTAGTACATGCCCGTAGAGAAGACGAGCAGCGCAGCCATCAAAAGCACGAAGGCACCAGCAAGCGATCGCTGCTCGTTGCCAATGACGCGCAGCAGAGTGTGGATCGCTGGCGAATAGCGGGTGAGCTTGAGAAACCGGATCAACCGGAAGACGCGCAAGGCACGCAGATCGAGGCCCAGCATGGAGCCCAGGTAGAAGGGCAGAATTGCCAACAGGTCGATGACCAGCGTCGGGCGCTTGGCATACTTCAACCGCGCCTGCCAGGCGGGGAGCCGCGCCAGCATCGGCACCTCGACGGCCGTCCAGAGGCGAAGCGCGTACTCGATGGTGAAGATGGCGATGGAGAACAGCTCGAAGGCCTTGAGCCAGTTTCCCCATTCCTCCTCGACCGACGGTACCGTCTCGAGACAGAATGCGAGAACGCTCAACAGGATCAAGGCTACAATCAAGCGGTCGAAATAGCGGCTTGCCCGCCCTTCGCCGCGACCGACCTCGATCACCTCGTAGACCCGTTGCCTGAGGGTCTTGCCACCATTGCCAGTCTGCATTGCTTCGGTCTCTCGAGGCCAGATGCTGTCGGGTGGCTGACACCGTTCCCATCACGCCGCCGCCAACAGGCGTCATATGCACCTGCTTGTGTGCACAGGTTGTGGCCCTGTCGCAAACACTCGGTCGAACCGTGCACAGCCGAAATGGCAAAAGTTTTGTCATGCGGCACGATCTGGCAGTATGCCGCATCCACCTTTCCGTGGCGGGCGAGACATGCGTTACTTGCAACCGTCTCGAACCGGAACGCAAATGACCGCAACCGCCGCTCCAACCGACGCCTACCGCCGCAATGTGGCCTTGCTGGCCATCGCGCAGGCCTTGTTCATGTGCACGCAGGCGATGGGCATCGCGACGACGCCGCTGGCGGCCCACTCGCTGCTCGGCGTCGACAAATCGCTGGCGACGCTGCCAATCTTCCTCAATCACGCCGGCATCATGCTGACGACGATCCCCGCGTCGCTGCTGATGGGCCGGATCGGCCGGCGGGCCGGATTCACGATCGGCGCCGTTCTGGCGATCGTGTTCGGCGCGCTGGCGGCCTACGCGATGGTGATTCGCAGCTTCGAGCTGCTGTGCGTCTCGGCGCTGCTGCAGGGCTCTGCCGCCGCCTTTGCCTGGTACTATCGGTTCGCGGCCGCGGACGCTTCGCCCGAAGGCTTCAAGCCGAAGGCCATCTCATACGTGATGGCAGGCGGCATCGCTGCCGGGTTCCTCGGGCCACAGATCGCCAAGTGGACTGTCGACTGGTTCGCCCCGGTGACGTTCATGGGTGTCTATATCGCGGTGATCATCACGGGCGCGCTCAGCGTCCTGCTGATGCAGTTCCTGCGCATCCCCAGACTGACCGCCGCGGAGCGTGCCGAGGGCGGTCGGCCGATGTCGGTGATCATACGCCAGCCGGCCTATATCGCGGCGCTGATCTCGTCGATGTTCGGCTATGGCGTGATGACACTCGTGATGTCGGCGACGCCCCTCGCCATGCTGGCCTGTGGCTTTCAGTTCGCCGACAGCGCGACGGTGATCCAAGTGCACATCATCGCGATGTTCCTGCCGTCATTCTTCACCGGGCATCTGATCCAGAAGTTCGGAGTCTTGACCATCATCGCCACAGGCGCGCTGATCCAGGTCGGTTGCGCGTTGGTCAACATCGCCGGCATCGATTTCGCGAACTTCATGATCGCCAACGCGCTGGTCGGGCTCGGGTGGAATTTCACCTACGTCGGCGGCTCGACGCTGCTGACGAGGACATATCGGCCCTCGGAACGCGCCCGGGTCCAGGCGAGCCACGATTTCGTCGTCTATGCGACGACAGCCACGGCCGCGGCGCTCGCCGGGTTCCTGCAACAGAAATCCGGGTGGATGGCGATCAATATCGCGGCCCTGCCGCTGATGGGCATCGTCATGGCGACGATGCTCTGGCTGGGGCTTCGGGAACGACGGGAGGCACGAGCCCAACCAGCCGAATGAGTGGCGGCCCGGCTCGGTGCGCGGTAATTTGATCCGGATCAGTCCGCCTGCAGGCGGGACGCGCCACATTCCACCCGTACGACACGCGCGCATGGCCCTAGGAAGGAGCCCACTCGATGTACAAGCACATTCTGATTGCGACCGACGGATCCGAGCTTGCCCACAAGGCCGTCGTGCAGGGCTTCGCACTTGCCAAGGCTGTTGGCGCCAAGGTGACCGTCGTCACCGTCACGGAGCCGTGGACGGCTGTCGTACCGGGCGAGATGGGCATGGCCTTCCCCGTCGACGAGTACGAGAAGGGCGCGTCGGAGAACGCCAGCGGCATTCTCGCGACCGTAAAGCGCGAAGCGGATGCGGCCGGTGTGACCTGCGAGACGGTGCACATGGCCGACCAGTATCCGGCCGACGGCATCATCGCCACCGCCAAGGACAAGGCTTGCGACCTGATCGTCATGGCGAGCCACGGGCGGCGCGGGCTGTCTCGGCTGCTGATCGGCAGCCAGGCCAATCAAGTGGTCGTACACTCCGACGTGCCTGTTCTCGTTGTCCGCTGAACCGCGGGCGCTTCCCCGAAGCGTCCTGACGCCTTAACCTCCGCGAACGTGCGACGGGGCAGATGGCTCCGTCTCGATCGGAAGCAGGAGAGAGGACCATGCGCGGGCTCGCGGGAAAAGCGGCGATCGTCACTGGCGGGGCCGGCGGAATCGGGTCGGCGCTCTGTCGCCGCCTCTCCGAGGAAGGCGCCAAGGTCGGGGTCTTCGATCTAAGGGCCGATGCCGCCGAGAAGGTAGCGAACGACATCGGAAATGGTGCCACGGCCCACGCCTGCGACATCACAGACCTGGCGAGCGTGACCGCCGCCGTCGCCGCTTTCGAGGCGGCGCAGGGTCCGACCGACATCCTCGTGAACAACGCCGGCTGGGACAAGTTCGCCTATTTCCTCGAGACGACGCCTGAAGACTGGGACAAGATCATCGCGATCAATCTCAAAGGCCCGATCCATCTGCACCATGCCGTTCTGAAGGGCATGCAGGCCCGGCGACGCGGCCGTGTCGTCAACATTGCGTCGGACGCGGGGCGCGTGGGCTCGTCGATGGAGGCCGTCTATTCCGCATGCAAGGGTGGCCTGATCGCCTTCACGAAAACGATCGCGCGGGAGCTGGCGCGGTCGAACGTGACGGTCAACTGCGTCTGCCCGGGTCCGACCGACACGCCGCTGCTGGCGCAATTCCTCGGCGGCGGCGAGCAGGGCGAGAAAGCCTATGAGGGCCTCAAGCGCTCTATTCCCTTGAAACGCCTCGGCCAACCGGACGACCTGGCCGGCATGGTTGCGTTCCTCGCGAGCGAGGATGCCGCCTATATCACCGGGCAGGTCATCTCCGTGTCGGGCGGGCTCACGATGAGCGGGTAAGATCGCAGGACGGCCTCACGACAGATCAGAGGCCGGCCGTGACCGCCGAATGATCGGTTCGTCTCGCTGGGCCGTCGAGAATACGGACCAGCGAAACGATCGAAGACCGAGCGTCACTCCTCGGAGTCGTCTGCGACCGACGAGATCTGGCGGCCGATGTAGAATTGCTCGCCCATCAGCTCCATTCGGTCGAACTGCTCCTCGAGGAAGTCGATGTGCTCCTCCTCGTCCTTCAGGATCGACATGAACAACTCGAACGTGCCTACGTCGCCAGCCTCCTGGCACTCGCGCGCGGCTTTGTCGTAGAACGTGCGAGCCTCGAGCTCCATGTCGAGCTGACGCTCGAAGATCTGGCGAACGGACTTCGGCTCCACGATCTCGTCGAGGTCGCGAACGTTGGGCTTGCCTTCGAGGAACATCATCCGCTCGATGAAGCGGCTGGCGTGGACGCCTTCCTCCTTGACCTCGTGGAACATGTGCTTGGCGAGCCGATCAATGCCCCAATCGTCGAGCTTGTGGGCCTGCAGCAGATATTGATTGACCGTCGTCAACTCCATCGTGACGGCGCGCTGCAGGTGCTTCAATGAGATCGCGGGACCTTTCATGGGGACGGATTCCTTTCCTGGGGGCTGACGATGATCGGCCGTCGGCACGCGTAGCGCAGCGCGCGGGCCCGTCACCAAGCGGTGATCGGTCAGGGAACGCATGTCTTGCGGGGCCGGTTCCTGGCTCGACTACCGGCCAAGGTGGCCAAAGATCGCGAGGCACGGCTGGCCTCCGCGTTGCGACCGTGGCACGGTGACGTCACACCGACCCCGAGCGTGGAGATGCCTCATGACCGCCACCAATCTCGCCCGCCTCGACGCGGCAGAGAGCGTGATCAAGACGCTGACAGCGAATGGCATCGACACGCTTTACTGCCTGCCCGGCGTCCAGAACGACGACTTCTTCGATGCGCTGGCGCGGAACGGGCAGCCGATCAAACCCGTGCACACGCGCCACGAGCAAGCAACGGCCTACATGGCGCTCGGCGCGGCCCTGGCAACAGGCAAGCCGCAGGCTTACTGCGTGGTGCCGGGGCCCGGGTTCCTCAACACGACGACGGCGCTGGCGACCGCGCAATCGCTCTACCAGCCGGTGCTGGCGATCTCGGGCCAGATCTTCGAGGACAAGATCGGCAAAGGCCTCGGCTATCTGCACGAGATCCCGGACCAGCTCGGCATAATGAAGACGCTGACGAAGTGGGCCGAGCACATCAACGGCGCCGAGGATGCAGGCCCCAAGGCGCGCGAGGCGTTCCGGCAGCTCCTGTCCGGTGTGCCAGGGCCGGTCGGGCTCGAGTGCGGCTGGGATGTGTGGAAGCGCGCGGCCGAGGTGGCGCTCGACGTGGAGCCGGTCAAGCGCGAGACGCCGGCGATCGACGAGGACGCGGCGGAAGCGGCGGCCAAGTTGCTGGCGGGTTCGAAGAAGCCGATGATCTGGGTCGGCGGCGGGGCGCTCGAGGCTGGCCCCGAGATCCTGCAACTCGCTGAGATGCTGGAGGCGCCGGTCGTCTCGTTCCGGACGGGTGCGGGCGTCGTCGACACGCGCCATCCGCTCGCCCAGCGCACGACGGGGGCCTACAAGCTCTGGCCCGAGGTCGACGTGGTGCTCGGCGTCGGCACACGGCTGCACAGCCAGCTCGACTGGGGCACCGACGATGCGATGAAGATCATCCATCTAGACATCGATCCGACAAGGCCCGGACGCATCCGCAAACCCGACGTGGCGTTGATCGCGGACGCTAAGGAGGGGGTGTCGGCCATCATCGCGCGGCTCGGCCGGCATCTCGGAAAGCGTGAGAGCCGACGCGACGAGCTTGCCGCGATCAATGCCGAGGTCGAGCGCGAGCTGGCCGATCTGGCACCGCAAAAGGCGTGGATCGACGCCATCCGCGCTGGCGTGCCGGACAATGGGATCCTGGTCGAGGAGCTGACGCAGGTGAGCTACGTCAGCCGCGTCATGTATCCGGTCTACGCGCCACGCACGTACCTATGCTCGGGCTATCAGGGCACTCTCGGCTGGGGGTATTCGACGGCGCTCGGCGTGAAAGCGGCGATGCCGGACCGGCCGGTGGTGTCGGTATCGGGCGACGGCGGCTTCATGTTCGGCATGCAGGAGATCGCGACGGCGACGCGCCACAACATTCCGCTGGTGGCGCTGGTCTTCAACGACAGCGCTTATGGCAACGTCAGGCGCATGCAGCAGCTCAACTACGACGGCCGAGTGATCGCGAGCGACCTGAAGAACCCGGATTTCGTCAAGCTGGGCGAGAGCTTCGGCATTCGCGCGACGCGGGCAGGGTCGCCGGCTCAGCTCACCAAGCAGATGGGCGAGGCCATCAAGGCCAACGAGCCGACGCTGATCGAGGTTCCGGTGGGGCCGTTCCCCGATCCGTGGCGTCTGTTCTTCCGGAAGAAGGTCAGGGGCGTGTGAACAGCAGCCCGACCCGGGTGGCGTGCCGCTGATCGCCGGCTCGGGTTCCATGCTCCCCCCGCTTTGGCTAGACGTGCGCTCGGCAATACTCGAATTGCGCCCCCTTTGTATCGAGAGGTAGCGACATGGCATCGACAAGCACCGCCACCGCGGCGGCGTCCATCCGAAGCGAGAAAATGTTCATCGACGGGGCCTGGGTCGGCTCCGCGAGCGGGCGGGAGCTCGCGGTCGAGGCGCCGGGTACCCGCGAGACCATCGCGCATATCCCACGCGGCGGCGCGGAAGACATCGAACGCGCCGTCAAAGCGGCCGCGCAGGCGTTTCCTGCATGGAGCCGCGTCGTGCCTCGCGACCGCGGGCGCCTGCTGCAGAAGATCGCCGACGCGATGGAGGAGCACGTCGAGGAGATGGCGCGTATCCTCGCCGAGGAGACCGGGCAACGCGATTCGCACGCAGGCCCGCGGCGAAGCGCGCAGCGCCGTCGACATCATCCGCTACTTCGGCGGCCTGGCCAGCGAGCTGAAGGGCGAGACCATTCCGCTCGGCGAGCATGTGCTCTCCTACACGCGACGCGAGCCGATCGGCGTCGTGGGGGCGATCATCCCGTGGAATGCGCCGGTGGTGCTGGCGGCGCTGAAGATCGCTCCGGCGCTCTGCGCCGGCAACACGCTGGTGCTCAAAGCGGCGGAGGACGCGCCGCTCGGGGTGCTGGCGATGACGCGGATCTGCCAGGAGTACCTGCCGAAGGGCGTGCTCAACGTGGTGACGGGACTGGGCGAGGAAGCGGGCGCTGCGCTCTCAGCTCATCCCGACCGTGCGCAAGCTCTCGTTCACGGGCTCGACGGAGGTCGGCAAGATCATCATGCGCGCCGCGGCCGAGCGCATCGTGCCGGTCAGCCTCGAGCTCGGCGGCAAGAGCCCGTCCATCGTCTATCCGGACGCCAACGAGGACTGGGCCGTCGACGGCATCATCGCGGCGATGCGCTTCACGCGGCAGAGCCAGTCGTGCACGGCTGGATCGCGCCTGTTCCTGCACGCCGACATCTTCGACAGCTTCCTGCAGAAGCTCGCGGACAAGACGGCGAAACTGAAGATCGGCGATCCACTGGACGAGGCGACGGACATCGGCGCGATCATCAACGAGAAGCAGTTCAAGAAGGTGTGCGGGTACGTCGAGGAAGGGCTCAATCTGCCGGGCTCGAAGCTGCTCCTCGGCGGCCTGCCGCCGACGAGCGGGCCGCTATCCAAGGGCTATTTCGCGCTGCCGACCGTGTTCGCCAACGCCGCCAACGACTGGCGCCTGGCTCGGGAGGAGATCTTCGGGCCGGTGCTCGTCGCGATCCGATGGACGGACGAGGCCGAGGCGATCCGCATGGCGAACGATACCCACTATGGCCTCGCGGCCTATGTGTGGACCAGGGATATCGGCCGTGCGCTGCGCGCGTCGCACGCCATCGAGGCGGGCTGGGTTCAGGTGAACCAGGGCCTCGGCCAGTTCCCGGGTCAGTCCTACGGCGGTGTCAAGCAATCCGGCATCGGCCGCGAGCACTCGCTCGAAGGCATGCTCGACAGCTTCACGCAGCGCAAGAACGTGACGGTGAACCTAGCGGTGTAGCAAAAGGCGACCTCTCCACGTTTCGGCTCACGTGGAGAGGCCTGCAATCGGTCCGGACGTCAAAACACCACGACGCTCCGGATGCTCTCGCCCGCGTGCATCAGGTCGAAGCCCTTGTTGATGTCCGCTAAAGGCAGGGTGTGCGTGATCATCGGGTCGATCGAGATCTTGCCGTCCATGTACCAGTCGACGATCTTCGGCACGTCGGTGCGGCCCCTGGCACCGCCGAAGGCCGTGCCTTTCCAGACGCGCCCGGTGACGAGTTGGAAGGGCCGCGTCTTGATCTCCTGTCCGGCGCCCGCGACGCCGATGATGATGCTCTCGCCCCAGCCGCGATGGCTGGCTTCGAGGGCGGTCCGCATGACCTCGACATTGCCGGTGCAGTCGAAGGTGTAGTCGGCACCGCCAATCTGGTCCGCGCCGCGCTTGGTCATGTTGACGAGATGGGCGACGAGGTCCTTGCCGACGTCCTTCGGGTTGACGAAGTGAGTCATGCCGAACTTCTCGCCCCACTCCTTCTTGGCGGGGTTGAGGTCGACGCCGATGATCATGTCGGCACCAACGAGGCGCAGGCCCTGAATGACATTGAGGCCGATGCCACCGAGACCGAAGACGATGGCCGTGCAGCCGGGGCCGGCCTTGGCGGTGTTGATCACGGCGCCGACGCCGGTGGTCACGCCGCAGCCGATGTAGCAGATCTTGTCGAAGGGGGCGTCCTCGCGAACTTTGGCGACCGCGATCTCGGGAAGCACCGTGAAGTTCGAGAACGTCGAGCAGCCCATGTAGTGGAAGACGGGCTTGCCATCGAGGGTGAAACGGGAGGTGCCGTCGGGCATCAGGCCGGCGCCTTGAGTAGCGCGAATGGCAGTGCACAGGTTGGTCTTGCGCGAGAGGCACGACGGGCAGGAGCGGCACTCGGGCGTATAGAGCGGGATGACGTGGTCGCCCTTCTTGACGCTGGTGACGCCGGGGCCGACGTCGACAACTACGCCCGCGCCCTCGTGGCCGAGGATCGCCGGGAAGAGGCCCTCGGGGTCGGCGCCGGACAGCGTGAACTCGTCGGTGTGGCAGATGCCAGTCGCCTTGACCTCGATCAGCACCTCGCCGGCTTTCGGGCCGGCCAGATCGACCTCGACGATCTCGAGGGGCTTCGCCTTCTCGAACGCGACTGCCGCGCGGGTCTTCATGGTCGTCTCCTCAAGCGATGGGATCGGCGGAATCGGCCGCACTATCGCAGCCTTGGCCGTCACGGGAAACCCCGGGCTCAAGTCCGCTGCGGTTCGAGTTGCAGGCGCATGAAGACCGTCCCCGCAACCGGTGTCGTGTAGTAGGGCGGCATCTCGTCGAAGCCGACCCGACGGTAAAGGGAGATCGCGGCGGACATCGACGGCAGGCTGTCGAGGCGCATCTCGCGGTAGCCGAGGCGGCGAGCCTCGATGACGACAGCCTCGACGAGGGCACGACCCAGGCTCAGGCCCCTCGCTTCGGGAACCACGTAGAAGCGCTTCATCTCGCACACGCCCTGGTCGTCCAGGCGCCGCAGCGCGACGCAGCCGAGGGCGTCGCCATTCGCGTGCCGTGCCAGCAGCAGGGCTCCGGCCGGGGGGGCGTACTTTCCCGGCAGAGACGCGAGCTCTGACTCGAAATCCTGGTAGGCGAGGTCGACATCGAGGGATGCGGCGTAGCGGCGAAAGAGCTTGGCCACTGCATCGAGGTCGGCAACCGAGCCGGCCTGCGCGATTCGAAACGGCGCGGCGGCGACCATCGACAGCCTCCTCAATGCGGCTCGACGCGGGCTCCGAAGCGACTCGCCAGCGGGACGAGCACGTAATTGGCAACAGGGATGATGGCGAAGCCGAGGGCGAGGCCGAAGATGCCGTCCAGCGTTGCCTTGACCAGCCATTCCACGACGCCGTTCGCCGCGGGCACAGCCTGCGCGACAGTCACGGCAATATCTTGGATGCCATGCTCCAGCGCACCGAGGCCGAGCCCCCCGAGCCCATGCACCACGATCGAGCCGCCGACCCAGAGCATAGCCGCGGTACCCACCGCCGAGATGACATTCAGCACAGTGGGCATGCCCGTCACAACGGCGCGACCGAAGGCGCGAGTGGCCGACAGGCGGCCCACCTGGCTGAGCTTGAGACCAATATCGTCGGCCTTTACGAGCAGTGCGACCGCGCCGTAGACAACCACCGTTATCCCGACCGCGACCAGGGCGAGCGCGAAACCGGCGGTCCATACGCTCTCGGTCGCGACGGTCGAAAGCGCGATGGCCATGATCTCGGCAGAGAGGATGAAATCGGTCTTGATGGCGCCCGCGACACGCTCGCGCTCGAGATGCGCGGCATCGAGGGTTTCAGGCTGCTCGTGCGGGTCGGTGTGCGGCGCCAGAAGATGCAGAACCTTCTCCGCCCCTTCGAAACAGAGATAAGCGCCACCGATCATCAGGAGCGGCGTGACCATCCAGGGCAGAAAGGTGTTCAGGAGCAGCGCCGCCGGCAACAAGATGACGAGCTTGTTGAAAAGCGAGCCTCGCGCGATCTGCCATACGATGGGCAACTCACGGGCTGCCGGCAATCCGTGGACATATTTCGGCGTCACGGCGCTGTCGTCGATGACGACGCCGGCGGCCTTTGTGCCAGCCTTGGCGGCGTGGGCGGCGATGTCGTCCAGCTGGGCTGCGGCCAACTTGGCGAGCGCCGCTACGTCGTCGAGCAGGGCGAGCAGTCCGCTCATCGATGGTCTCTCCGGCTGTCGGGGCCACACCGTTTCCGAAGGCGGATGAACTGCCGCCCGCCGAGGGCTTATGGCGGCGGATGCGGCGCGGCGCAAGGCTTACGGTGCGGACCGCTCAATTACCGGCGAACACGTGGCGAGACCACCCGGTCTCGCGAGGCGCCGGCTGCGGAGGTGACGAGGCCGACGAGCGCAGGCCGGGGTGCAACGCCGGTTTTCCGAGGGGGCGCGGACGGGATGCGCGAGCGACGAGCTCGCGGCTGCTGCAGGCCGCCGCGATACGGGCCGCGAGGGATGGCGGTGTCGCCGTCGCGCCGCTCCAATCCCGGCACAGAGCGCCTACACGTCCCGGATCGCCGTCGGCACCCGGCTCGCAATGGAGGCCGGAGCCATCGGGTCGAGCGGCGAAGCGCAAGCCGCGGGCTCCGGTCGCCGGGTCGTCGAGCGCCGCCGCGAGGCGATTGAGCACATGGATTCGCTCAGTGGCGGGGGTGCCGGACATGGCCCGCGCGCGCCAATGCATGTCGGTGAGCGGCACCACCTCGACCGCGCGCACCGAAAGCCGTTGCGACCGCTCGGCTGCCAGATGAACACGCGCGAGCAGGCCGTAGTCGCGGCACATATCGAAAACGCCCATGTCCTGCATGCCGGGGTGAAGGAGATTGCCGAGGCCGTAGAAGATCAGGCGCCCCCCGGTCATCTCGATGCCCTGGACGACGTGAGCGTGATGGCCGGCGACGATATCGATGCCGGCTCCGAGCACAGCCTGGTGGCGCAGCTTGCGGATGGCATCCGAGTCGGTGGCGACACTGCGCTCCTCGCCGTGATGAACGGACAGAATGCGGAGGTCGCCCGATGCTTTGGCGAGGTTGCCAATGGCGGTTGCGACGTCGTCGGTCGCACGCCACTCCATGAGGCCGGGCCGCTCGTCTCCGGCGCGCCCGCCCGACGAGATTCCGATGGCCGAGACGGCGATGCGCGCGCCATTAAGGTCGAGCGTGCGGGGGTGTGCCGCATCCGCCCGCGTCTTGCCGAGGCCGGCGTGGGCCAGGATGCGGCCCTCGGCAGCGAGCACATCGAGGTGGCGGATCGTCTCTCGCATGCCGGCAAGTCGGTAGTCGACGGCGTGGTTGTTGGCCGTCGATAGCAGGTTGAAGCCAATCTCGGCGAGATGGCGCACGCCCTCGGGGTGCGTCCGGAAAACGAACGTCTTGGCCTCGGGCGCGAGATCGTTGCGGGCGGTGACGACGGTCTCCAGGTTGGCGAAGTTGAGATCGCCGTCCAGCAAGGGACGAAGACCGGCTGTCAGCTCATGCCAACGCAGGAATTTTCCATGACGGCGGGCGCCATCAGCATCGACGGGAGCCGCGGTCGCCCCGAGGCCCAAGTCACCACCGAGCGTGATGGTGAGGGTGCGACGCGGCTGCGGCATCGAAGGGCGGGCGGCCGGCATGGTTTGCGGGGGCTCGGTCGCTTGGGGCGGCTCGATTAGAGCCTCGTCGACGAGAGCCAACGGTATCCGATCATCGGCTTTCGCCACACCGATCGCGGCCACAACCATGGCCCACGCCAGAACTCCTACTCGCACGCCCCGAACTCCTACTCGCACGCGACTTCTCACGCTTAGGGATGACTATACACCGCAAGACGTTAGGGCATGGCGGCTCACACGGCCAGCGATCAATGGCTCGCCGACCGATCGACCGCTCCATGCGTTAAAGGCTCGCCACGAGACTGCGTCACCGGCCATCGACAACGCACCGATTGGCGGTGACGCGATTCATGGCTAGGTTTCTGGTCTAGGTTTCTGGTCGCGCGAGCGAAACGCGAAGAGGGCGAGATATGAACGAGTTGCCTATCGTCGACATGAGTGGCGTGCGCGTCGGCGAGGCCACGGCCATCGAGCGGGCGGCGCGCGAGATCCATGCGGCCTTCACGACGGTCGGGTTTCTCTACATCGCCAACCACGGGTTGCCGGAGCCGGTGATCCAGGACGCGGTCCGTGAGGCGCAAGGTTTCTTTCGCCAGCCCGTGGAGAAGAAGCGAGAGGTGGCGATCAACAAGCGTCATCGGGGCTTCAATGCGCTCGGCGATGCGCTGATGTACGAGGCGACCAAGCCCGACTACAAAGAGTTCTACACGATGGGCCTCGAGCTGCCGGAGGACGACCCGGACGTGGTTGCCGGCGAGCCACTGAGGGGACCGAACAACTGGCCGGCAGACCGGCCGGGCTTGCAGACCGCAATGACGCGCTACTACGACGAGATCGGGCAGTGCGGCGCGGACCTGCTCAGCTGCGTCGCCGTCTCGCTGGGGCTCGACCGGGGCTTCTTTCGCGACAAATACCAAAAGCGCCTGCAACGAACACAGATCATCTACTACCCGCCGCATCCGGAAGGAGCCACTCCGGATACTTTCGGGCTCGCGCCGCACACGGACTTCGGCTGCATCACGCTGCTCTGGCAAGACGACAACGGCGGCCTCGAGGTGCTGGAGCGCCAATCAAAGCAGTGGATCGCGGCCAAGCCGATCCCCGGCACCCTCGTGGTCAACGTCGGTGACCTGCTGGGCCGCTGGAGCAACGACCGCTACGCCTCCACGCCGCACCGGGTGATCAACGCGTCAGGCCGGGAGCGCTTCTCGATCGCGACGTTCTACGATCCGGATTTCAAGGCTGTCGTCGATCCCCGGCAACTCGGCGTCAGCGCAGCGGATTGTCGCTACGAGCCGATCACGTCTGGGGCCCATATCCTGGGCCGTATCGAGCGCTCATTCGGCTATCGCAAGAAGCTGGCCACGACCGCCTGACCGCAAGGCGAAAGGGAACAGGGCTGGTCTGCAAAAATTGCGGCTGCACGGCGCCCAAATCGGTGCAAGCCTAGGCGGCTGAAAGGGTGGTTGCCACCTTTCGAGAGAGCCTCGAGGCTCCACGGCAGCCGATGGAAACGCGACGCAGATGACCGATACGCGCGGGGGCGCCGACGCCGACGCTCAGGGCGGCCTGTTCAGCATGACGGGCCGGCAATGGCTCATCCTGCTCATGGTACAGCTGTCGAACCTGCTGTTCGGCATGACCATCACGCTTGCCAATCTCGTGCTGCCGCAGGTGCGCGGCACCTTCTCGGCAACGCAGGACGAAATCGCCTGGGTGGTCACGCTGAACCTCGTCGCGACGGCCGTGGCGACACCGCTGACCGGATGGATGGCGGCGCGCGTCGGCTGGCGCAACATGATGTTCTTCACGGTGCTCGGCTTCACCGTGTCGTCGTTCCTTTGCGGGATCGCGACGAGCCTCGAGACGCTGATCATGGCGCGGATTGCGCAGGGTGCGTTCGGGGCGCCCATCATGCCGATGGGACAGGCCATCCTGCTCGCGACATTCCCGCCGCATCTGCAGCCGACGGCGCTCGTCATGTGGGGTGTGGGAGCCGTCTTCGGGCCGGTGCTCGGCCCTATCCTCGGCGCGATGGCAACCGAGGCCTGGAATTGGCGGGCCGCGTTCTTCATGATCGTTCCGCCCGGCATCGCGGCCCTGGTGACGATCTGGTTCGCCCTCTCCGACCACACCGAGAAGCGCAAGCTCAGGTTCGACTGGATCGGCTTCGTCGCTCTTTCCGTGGCGTTGATCTGCGCGCAGCTGATTTGCGACCGAGGGCAGCGGCTCGACTGGTTCGATTCGACCCAGATCACGCTCTACGCGTTCGTCGGCCTGCTCGCGCTCTGGGTGTTCATCGCGCACTGCCTCACGGCGAAGGAGCCGTTCCTCAGCCCCAGCCTGCTGCTCGACCGCAATTTCTCGATCGGCATCGTGATCGCGTTCGCCATGGGGATGCTGAGCTTCACCAGCCTCGTCCTGTTCCCGAGTTTGCTGCACGATCTGCGCGGCTATCCGGACAGTGTCATCGGGACGCTGATCGCGGCGCGTGGCCTCGGCAATTGGGCCGCTTTTCTATTCATCGCGCGGCTCACGAAAATGGCACCCCGGTTCGCGATCGGGGCTGGCCTCGCCCTCCAGGGCGGGGCCTCGTACTGGATGGCACAGTTCGACATCAACGTCACCGAGTCGGCGGTGTTCTGGAGCCACTTCCTGGTCGGGCTCGGGCAGAGCGTGACGTTCACGCCGATGACGGTCATGGCGTTCACGACATTGCCCAAGCACCAGATCACCGAAGGCTCGGCCGTCTTCACGCTGATGCGGAACTTCGGGTCGAGCCTGTTCATCTCCATGGCGGTGATGGTGCTGGTGCGCTCGACGTCCATCAACTACTCGGAGATGATGGAGTTCGTATCGCCCTATCGGATGTCACTTGGCATCTATGGCTTGCCGGCCCCCTGGGATCCGGAGACGGCGACGGGCCTCTCCCGCATCGCGCGGGAGGTGCAACGGCAAGCGGCCATGATCGGCTATGTCAATGCCTTCTACCTGATGGCCATCACGGGCTTCATCTCGGTACCGCTGGCCTTGCTCCTGCGAAGAAAGGCGCCGGCCTGAGGTGCGATTATCTCACCGCGCGGCCGCTGCCTGGCGCCCCACGCCCAGGCCGAGCAACGCCGGATCGGCGGCGAGGCGGCGCGCGATGGCCGTGCCGACGAGGTGGTTGGCGTGCTTGTTCCAATGCCAGTCGAACGGGTACTCGAACCGGGTCCGGTGGACGGCGTAGTCGGCGGCGAAGGTTTCCTGCAGGTCGAGGAATGGCAGGCCGAGATCGGTCGTGAGCTCCGCGGCGAGATCGTTGAGCTTGGCCACGGCCCATTCCGAGCGGGGTTTTCCAGCGTAGATCGCCTCGCGAACGCCATCCATTACGAAAAGCAGGGCGAAACCCTCCTCCGACGCGATCTGCCTCATCTGTGCGAGCACATGGTGGGCGGCGAATCGGTTCTGCTCGTGATCGGCGATCTTGCGAATGTCCACGGCCGAGGAGATAAACTCCTCTTTCCAATCCTCGTCGCCGCCCCAGAAATGACGGCTGACGAGGCCCTTCAGGCGGAGATAGGCGTTGGTCTCGTAGTAGAGGTAGCGGAAGGTGGCGAGCTGCCGAAGGACATCAGCGGAACCGCCGTCGAAATCAGCGGGTGCGATCTCGAGAGGGCTCCCGCTTGCGTAACGGCCAATCTTCATGAAGCTCGAGGCGTAGCGCGTTTTGAGGAAGCGCCAGCTTTCGTCGAAGTCGTTGTGAATGAGCGAGACGACGACGACGTCCGGCTTGTACTGGCGCACCTCGCGCCGCAGCATGTGCAGGTATTGCGAGAGCGGCGCGCCATCCATGCCGAAGCGGAAGACCTCGGCGTCGACGCCGGCGCGGAATAACTCGGCCTCGGCAATCTCGGGGAAGCCGTCGGCGGTATTCACGAAGGCACCATGGACGTAGCTATCGCCGACCACGGCGATGCGTCGTTTGCCCGGCGTGCGAGCGAGCGAATAGGCGGGCTTGGTCGAGTTCCAGCCATCGGCGTTGATGGTCACGCGCGTGCGGCTGCCATCCGGATGGCGAAAGGTCGCTGCTGTGCCCGGGGTGTAGCGCACGACACCGTTGATCGACGCGTTCGGCAGGAGATCGTCAGGGACGAGCACGAAGCGAAACACGACCAGTTCGAGCACGGCGAAGCAGATCGCGAGCGAGACGGCGCTCAAGACGATGTTCTGGGCAAGCTGGCCCATTCTGGCACGCATGTAGGGCTTCCGATCCTCGCCACGGGGCTGACAAAGATCGGCTGCGCAATGCGTGTGCCAGCGGTCAGGTGAGCGCGGTCACGAGGTCGTGAGACGGTTACCGCCGGTTGGGCTCGGATCGTGACGGTGCGGCCACCCCTACCGGCCCCGGAGGCAGACGCTTCCGGGGCACAGGCGGGGAATGGGACCGAAGACGCGGTGCTTAACCCGCCTCAGAACGGGATCTCGTCGTCGATCTTCTTGTCGAAGGGCTTGCCTCCGCCGCCCGAGCGAGGCGCGGGCTTGCGGCCACCGCCGTCGCCGCCGCCGTAGCCACCGCCTGATCCGCCACCGTAGTCGTCAGAGGCGCCGTAGTCGGACTGGCCACCCTCCTGCATGCCGGCCGGCATGCCGCCGCTGCGGCTGTCGAGCATCGTCAGAACACCATTGAAGCCCTGGAGGACGACCTCCGTCGAGTAGCGATCCTGGCCTTGCTGGTCCTGCCATTTGCGGGTTTGGAGCTGGCCTTCGATGTAGAGCTTGGCGCCCTTCTTGACGTACTGCTCGACCACCTTGCAGAGCGGCTCGCTGAAGATCACGACGCGATGCCATTCGGTTTTCTCGCGCTTCTCGCCGGTGCCTTTGTCGCGCCACGACTCCGTCGTCGCCAAGCGCAGGTTTGCGATCGGCCGGCCGTCCTGAGTGCGGCGGATCTCGGGATCTGCGCCGAGATTGCCGACGAGAATGACCTTGTTCACGGATCCAGCCATGCCACTTCTCCTCAATTGGCTGCCAGGCCTAGGCTGCACACTGCTGCCCGGCGACTCGACGCGACCCTACAGCGCTGAGCGTCCGGGCGCCGGGACCGGGTAACGCTTGTCCACGGGATTCGAGTTGCAGCGGCCTGATTTTTGATTTTGTTCTATATATGTTCTCCGTCAATGTCAACCCACCTCGGCTGTTTCCTGGCCCTCTTGCTCTGGCCTTGATCGAGAGCAAAGCGCCGCCGCGCCATGAGGCCGAGCCTGACCTCGTATGAAGGGAACCCTCCAGCCCGCGAGACGTGCCATGCTGAAATCCATTCTCATTCCGACCGACGGAACTGAGCTTTCCGCCAAGGCGGCCGCCTATGGCGTCGATCTGGCCAAGCAACTGGGGGCAAAGGTGGTTGCGGTAACGGTGACCACGCCCGCCGAGGCGATCCTCATCGGCGAGGGTGCGGTGATCACCAACCCGGTCGCCTACGAGGAGCGAGCGGAAGCCAACGCCAAGGCGACGCTCGGGGTCGTCGGCAAGCTTGCGGAAGCTGCCGGCGTGGCGTGCGACATGGTGCATGCTCGGGACGTGCAGCCCTGGCACGGCATCCTCCAAACGGCCAAGGACAAGGCGGCCGACCTGATTGTGATCGCCTCGCACGGACGGCGCGGGCTGTCGGCCTTGATGATGGGCAGCCAGACGCAGAAGGTCGCGGGGCAGAGCAAGATTCCCGTGCTGATCTACAGGCACGAGTAGTCTGCGCACGCGCGCCCTCGCCTGGCTCAGGCAAGCTCGCCTTTGCGCCAGGCGAGTTTGTCGAAGGCAACGTGATCGCCGAAGAAATCGACAGTGGTCGCGATGGTCTCGAGGTCGCTCGACGTATAGCTGACGGACGGCCCCTGCAGCCGTCGCGAGCGAGGTTGTTGATCGACCCACGCATCGGCGGGCAGCAGCGTCGAGCCGCGCGTGGTCACGTCCCAGATGTAATAGTGATGCGGCACGACCACCTTCGGCTTCAGGCGGTCGATGATCGAGGCCGTCATCTCGTAGCTCATGACGTGCTGCGAGCCGTCGACGGGCAGAAGCGCGATATCGATGCGACCGAGCGCCTCCCAGACGTGGTCCGGGGCGTCGTGGCGGTTGTCGCCCCAGTGCAGGATGCGTAATCCGCCGGTCTCGACGACGATCAGGCAGTTGTCCCACGAGCGCGGGTTGTTCGGCGGCTCGATATCGACGCCGTTAAGCTCGCGGTGCACCATCTTGAAATCGTAGGTGCCGAAGCCCGACTGGGTCGCGTGCTTGTCGGGAATGCCCGTTATGGTGACATCGAGGAAGCTGTAGGTACCGATCAGCCGGTCGAGCAGAACGTGAGCATCGAGGCAATTGAGCGCGTCATGGTCGAAGTGGGCGTGCGTCGAGACGCCGATATCGACAGGCGTCATCGGCATGTCGCGCAGATACCAGTCCCACTGGCGCATCGGATGATTGCGCCAGGGGTCGACCATGACGGTGAGGCCGCTCGGTGTGGTGATACGGAACGCGGACGAGCCGAAGTAGGCCAGCTCCACGTCGCGTGATCGCTGCTTCGTGCCATCCCGCACGAGGTCGATCATGCGGTTGTGGTTGGCGGTCGAGCGCCATGCCACAGGGCCGGCGGCTGGGTTCGGCGTGCGGTCGTCGGGGGGCATGAGAACTCGCGGTGGCAGTTGCGGGACGCAGCCCCAGTCTATGTGGCCGATCCGCAGCGTGCCAGCCCACCGAATTCCCCCGGAAAACCCGACCCTCCGTCAGAGACCTTCGTTACCGGTCAAGGCGCCGAGAACGCGGTCGAGCTGCGCCTTGTCGATCGGCTTCGACAGCCGAGGCTCGTCGACGATCAGACTTCCGAGTGCATCGGCGCCGAACCCACTCGCGACAGCGAAAGGAATTTGTCGCTCCCGTAGCAGCCTTGCGACGGGCGCGGAGGACACTCCCCTCAGATCGGCATCCAGCATGACGGCCTCGGGGCACAACGTACCTTCGTTCAGCGCGTCGATTGCGGTGTCGACGCTCCCCACGACACCGACCACCTCATGCCCCAGATCCTCGACCATATCCTGCAGCTCCATGGCGAGGAGCGCCATATCCTCGACGATAAGTATCCGGGCCATGATGACCTCACATTGCAGTAGCCTCTTCGTTCATCGGGAACTCGATGACGCATTCAACACCGGTCGGCTTGAACTCCAGGGAGGCTCGTCCATCGAGCTCGAAGGATATCGCCTCCTGAAGCATTCTCGTGCCAAAGCCGGACCTCTCAGGAGGAGCGACGCGCGGACCTCCCCGCTCGTTCCAGCAGACTCGAAGCAAAAGGCGCTTGCCCGGTTGATCCTCGAGGCCATAGGACAGCTCCACACTTCCGCCAGGCTGGGAAAGCGACCCGTATTTCAATGCGTTCGTGCAAAGCTCATGCATCGCCATGGCGAACACGATGGCCGCGTTGGGCGGCAAATGAATCCGAGGCCCTTCGATCGTAACGCGCGACATGTCGCTGACGAGCGAGGCGAACGTCGCGGTCACGAGCTCTCGCAGATCGGCTCCGCTCCAGTTGCGCCGCGTCAGGATATCGTGAGTCTCGGCAAGAGCACGAAGCCTGCCATCGAATGCCTTGGTGAACTCCTGCGGATCGCCGGTGCTCTTCTCCGTCTGACGTGCAATCGATTGCACGACCGCGAGCATGTTCTTGACACGGTGATTGAGTTCGCCAACGAGACGGCGTTGGGCCTGCTCCCAGCCCTTCCGGTCGGTGATGTCCTGTATCAGCATGGTGACGTTCGGCTGTCCCCCCGACCGCACCGGACCGATGCGCGTCTCGAACCATCGACCTAGGGAGCGCACGTAGAGTGCTTGGCGCAGAGCTCGGCCGGTGTCGATGACGCGAGCGGGTAGCTCCCACCAATCCGACTCGAGCTCCGGGGCGATCTCGCGCAGGCGCCGCCCCTTGAGCTCGCTCTTGAGCATCGCGACCGATGCGGGATTTCGCGTCGACATAGAGAAGATCGACGGGGCGATTGTCGCTGTCATACAGGACGCGCGCCAAGAGGAAGCCTTCGTCCATGGATTCGAACAAGGACCTGTAGCGCTCCTCGCTCCGGCGCAGCTCGGTTTCCGCCTCCCGTCTCGCGGTCACGTCGAACAGCGTCAACACGACGCCCTCGATGCGATTCTCGGTGGTGCGGTAGGGACGCAGGCGCATCATCAACCACCGACCGTCCTTGGTGGCGACCTCGGTCTCGATCGGGGTGAGATCGCGGACGATTTTGCGGGCATCCTCCTCGATGGACTCGTACACGAGCCGGTGGGTGAAGTCGGACAGGCTGCGACCGATATCCGCGTCGGTGATGTTGAAATGCGTGGTGACGGCCGGCGTCATCAGCTTGATACGCAGCTCAGCGTCGAGGAAGAGCGTGCCGATATCGGTGGCGGCCATCAGGTTCTGCAGGTCGTTGTGAGCCGAGGATATGCCCTCGAGCTTGCTCTTGAGCTCGGTGTTGACGGTCTGCAGCTCCTCGTTCATCGATTGGAGTTCTTCCTTGCTGGTCTCGAGCTCCTCGGCCGTCGAGCGGTATTCCTCGTTGATCGACTGCAATTCCTCGTTGGCGGCCCGCAGCTCCTGTGTCGCCGATTCGTACTCCCTGCGACTTTCCGACAGACTTTGCTGGGCGACCGTCAGAGCTTCCGTCAGGCGCCGCAACTCGGCGACCCGGTCGGCATCGGGCATATCGGCGACATCGCCAAGAGCCAGCGAGGACCCTCCGTCCAGGAAGAACACGACCGCCTGGGAAATCGCCCGTTCACGCGACGGTGCATGCGGCGCCACATGCATGACGACGCGACGGCTGCCACTTTCGAATACGACAGGTATCGGCAACGTCAGGCTCGGATCGCCGTCCTCTAGGGCCCTCTGCAGCGCGAGCTTCAGATCAACTCGCAGCTCGGGTCTGACAAGTTGGGTGACATCCGAGCTGAAGCTTCCCTCGGAGGGAAGAATGAAACGACCGGCGGACGCCGACAGGTGCAGAACGCGGTGATCCGAATCCACGAGAACGCTCGGTGGAGCGCTCTGCTCCAGCGCCACCTCGTGCTGCCGGCCGGACGTGACGGACGGCGGACCGAGCGGAGACACGTGAGGGTGATGAGAGGGGCCGCCCAGCTGGGACAAGGACATTGGCAGAGACGGCATGCGGCGGCCTGGAATTGGCCTTGCCGTGTAGATGCGTGCGTCCCTGTCCACGGGATCGAACAACTCGGGATAGTCGGCGGCTTCGGCCGTACCGAGGAAAAGGAATCCGCCCGGATTCAAGGCATAATGGAACATATCGCAGAGACGGCGCTGCAGCTCGCGCTCGAGATAAATGAGCACGTTACGGCAGGAAATCAGGTCGAGACGGATGAAAGGCGGGTCTTTGAGCGCGCTGTGCGACGAGAAAAGGACGACGTCGCGGACCTCTTTGCGGATTCGATAGTACCCTCCGTCGTCGACGAAGTGTCGGCGCAGGCGATCCTCGGAAACATCCGCCTCGATCGATTTCGGGTAACGACCCTCCCGTGCGGTTGCCAAAGCACCTTCATCGAGATCGCTTGCGAAAATCTGCACCGAGGGACTGACCTTGCGTCGCTCCGCCTCCTCCAGGATCAGTATTGCGAGGCTATAGGCCTCCTCACCCGTTGCGCATCCGACAACCCAGACCCGCATGGGATGATCCGCGTTGCGGTTGTCGAAGAGTTGGCGGATCGCCTTCTCGGTGCGTACCTGGAAGGCGTTGGCGTCCCGAAAAAACAGCGTGACCGAAATCAGAAGATCCGAAAACAGCTCCTGAGACTCTTCGGGATGGGTGCGAAGATAGTCGAGATAGCCGTCGAAACTCGTCTGGCGTGTCACCTGCATGCGTCTCGTGACGCGGCGCGAGAGCGTCGTTTGCTTGTAGGCAGAAAAATCGTGCCCTGTCCGCGCACGCAAAAAAGCGATGATCGTATTGAGCGAGCTTTGGAAGCTTTCCTCCCGCAAATCGCGCAGGGCATGCTTGCTGCGGGTCACCTCCGCAATTCTCTCGGCGAGGCTTCGAACTGGCCCGACGAAATCCACTATTCCGGTCGCTATTGCGTTCCGGGGCATCATCGGGAACTCGGCCTCTGTCGGCTCCTGTGCGAAGATGACCCCGCCGGCCTCCTTGATGGCCTTGACACCAAGCGCGCCATCGGAACCCGCGCCGCTCAAAACGACGGCGAGGCCATCGCCGCGCGCATGAGCGACGGAACGGAAGAACAAGTCGATCGGCGCGCGGCGGCCGCGCGGTACACTGATCGGCCGCGATGTTACGTGGTCGTCCTCGATGACGAGCTCGCGGTCAGGTGCAATGACGTAGACTTGGTTTGCCTTCAGCTCGGGCGAGTCATCGACCTGAAGGACCGGCATCGCCGTCTTTCCGGCCAGGATCTCGCTCAGTTGGCTAGGATGGTCTGGAGCCAAATGAACAACAACGACATAGGCAAGACCGAGATCGTCGCTCAGCTCCGCGAACAATGACTGCAGCGCCTTGACACCGCCAGCAGACGCACCAATTGCACAGACCGGAATGACGGGTTGCTCGCGATCGGCACCGCGATTTATCGTACCATGTTCCATGCCACTCCTGGGCGCTGCCGCGCGGAGCTGGAAAACTCGGCTAAGGCAGCATCTAGGTCAACGCTTGGGAGCTTGTCGCCGGTTCCAACATCCGTGACGGGTTTTTGAAGTCGAGTTGTTTTTTGTCAGGAAACGCGAAGTGACTATGATCTTCGTCAACTTCTCAGCCGCCTACCGCCGATATCGATCGTACTCTCAATTCCGACAATCGGCAATTTCCAGAACGGGGTTTCATTCGTTGCCTCGCCGCGTGGCAGCATTTCATGCCAACCACTCCCGATAAACTGCACTCGGATTATTTCTTCTGCTCGGTATCGCGGGCGCCAAGGAGGCGCTGCTTGTAGTCCTCGGGAGCTTCGCGGCCAGCGTCGGTGTACGCCTTTTTCACAGCGGCGACGGACGGCGCGAAAATGGTCGGGCGGTTTTCGCGGGCCCATTTCTGGGAAGCGGCGAGGGTGTCGATGGAGCCCTGGTAACGCGGCATCACCCAGCGCGCGAAAAGCTCGTAGCTTTTCATGGTGTCGGCGCGATTGGCCCACTCGGTGGCACGGAACATGAAGCCGCCGCAGCCTCCGCGGCTGTTCTCGATCAGGCGATCGATGCCGCGCGCGATGGTCTCCGGGCTGCCGATGAGGGTGGTGCCCATCTTGACGCCCTCGCGGAGGGGATCGTCGGCGCGGCCGGGCGGGCGGCCGAGCGTCTCCTCGAAGTAGGTGACCGTCTCGTGGCGCTCGCCCTTGGAGACCTGGCGCAGCGCCTCCTCGTCGTCCTCGGCGCAGTGCATGTTGACGACGAGGCTCCAGTCCTTGCGGTTCATGGTGCGGCCGTGCTTGGCCGCCTCGTCCTCGGCGATCTTCCACTGATTGGCGAGCGCCTCGGGCCCGCCGGGAATGCCCGCGCCGAGGGACAGCACCGCCGTGCCGTACTTGCCGGCCATGACCATGGCGGCGGGCGTCTGCGTGGAGGCAACGGCGATCTTGAAGTGTGGATCGCTGTAGGGCGCGAGATGCAACCTCGCGTCGCGCATCTCGAACCAGTCGGTCTTCAAGGTGACGGGCTCCTCGCACTTGAGAAGCCGGTAGATGACGTCGAGCGACTTGTCCATGCGGCGGCGCTGATCCTCGGGCTTGATCGCCAGCATGTAGGCATCCGAGACGAGCGCACCCGGACCGCAGCCGAGCATGGCACGCCCGCGCGTCATGTGGTCGAGTTGCACGTAGCGCTGCGCCACCATGTACGGATGGTGGTAAGGCAGGCTCGTCACGCCAGAGCCGATACGGATGTGCTTGGTGCGCTCGGCGGCCGCGGCGATAATCAATTCGGGGCTGGCGATGGTCTCCCAGCCGGCGGAGTGGTGCTCGCCGACCCACGCCTCGTCGAAACCCAGGTGATCGAGCCACTCGATCAGCTCGATGTCGCGGCGCATGGCGAGCGTGGGATTGTCGCCCACGCGATGAAAGGGCGCCAGAAAAATGCCGAAGATCAGACCCTTGTGCGCCACGATGCGTTCTCCCTGCATGCCCCGTCATGCCAGATTCGCAGTGAGCGTCACCTGGCGTTGGCGGAAAGGTTAGCCCGCTGTCCGTACAATCTCCAGCGCCCGCGAAGGACGCTGCTGTCGCAGATGACGATGGGAGGACCCGATGCGCACGCTGTCACTGTTGCGTCACGCGAAATCGAGCTGGGATGACACCTCGCTCGAGGACTTCGAGCGCCGGCTCGCGCCAAGGGGACGAAAGGCAGCTCCGCTGATGGGGCGGCATATGCGGGAGATCGGACTCGAGCCGGACCTGGTGCTGTGCTCATCCGCCGTGCGGACCCGTGAGACGGCAAAGCTGGCATTGCCCGAGCTCGGCCGGCCGAATGTGCCGGTGGCCTACGACGACAGGATCTACGAGGCGTCTGCCGGATCGCTGCTGGCTCGGTTGCAGCAGATCGAGCCGAGCGTAACCCATCTGTTGATGATCGGGCATAATCCCGGCCTGCAGCATCTCGTATTGACGCTCACGAATGGAGAATTCGATGCGGCGCATCTGGCGATCCGCGAAAAGTTTCCGACCGGCGCGCTAGTGGTCCTCGAGCTCGATATCCGCGACTGGAATGAAATCAAAGCCGGCTGTGGAATGGTCAGGTATTTCATGACGCCGAGACAATTGCGCAAGGATTGAGCCCCAAAAAAGAAAAAGGGCCGCCGAAGCGACCCTTTTCCCTTTCTTGGAAGCCACCCGGCGCTATGCGGCCTGGGCGGCATTGGCTGGTTCGGTGACCGTAGGCCGTTTCTCGTCATCTGAGACGGAACCAGACTTCAAGGCGACACCGATGTAGCGAACACGTCCTGCTATCTTTGCCTTCTGGACGCCGAGCTCACTGAAATCCCGGCCGAAGGTGGGCAGTGCAAGCGGCTCCTTGTCGTACTCCTCGCACCAGGCAATGTAGTCCTCGTAAAGCGCTGTTGCGGTAAGGCTGGAGCCATCGGTGGTCTCGATCCTCTCTTTGTAGAAGCGTTCGACGTCTGTCTCGGGTGCCACGAGCTTCTGCACGGGCACGTTACGGTTGTCGTTGGCAATGGCGACCGCGGCAGGTGCCGCAACCGCGCGCTGAGCGACACGGACCGCGGCAGGTGCCGCGACAGTGGCGATCGCAGGCTCGAGCCTCGGAGCCGACGGGGCAGCACGGTCATGCAAGCGCCAAGTGGAGAAGGCGACGAACATGCCGAAACCCGATCCAACCTCGAGGAGCAGCGCCACGAAGATCGTCAACACGGTCTGCATGTCCTGGACGTCGATCTTGCCCATTCCGACGAAAGCCGCGAGGTGCGTCAGCACAGCAGCCTGCGGGTCGGCCTCGGTCATGAGCGCTGACCCATGCGTGCCGTTGGCATTCGCATTGGCGAGCTTGCTCTTCACCTCGTCGATCCGCTTGCCGAGGACGATCGCCTGCTCGGCGGACGCCTGCTCGGAGGTCAGGCCCTGGAACTTCTGACAGAAATCGCGGGTCTGCTTGCCCTTGATCTCCGAACAGCTGTTGCTCCATTGCCAGGCCCGCTGCATCTTCAAGCTGTCGATCTCGGCCTGGACGGCAGAGGCCGGCCGGTGCTGGGGAATCCAGCTCAGCTGCTCTTCCGCACGCTTGAGATCAGCGCGCAGGTCCTTGTAGGACTTAGCATGAGCGGCCCGCTGGCCCGCCGTATCGAGACGATTGAGCGCGGCATGGCCGAGCGCAGACGTCAGCGAGTAGGCAAGGACAACAACCCAGACGACCGCCGAGGCCGCGGCTTGCGACCACATGCGATTGCGGATAGCGGCGAAGAAGAAGAACGGCACAAGCGCTTTGAAGCAATCCGCGGCGGCACTTGCCGAACCGTAGATCACGCCATCCAGCTCGGTTTTTCCGAGAGAATAGCCAAAACGCCAGTTCATCGCTGCGGATACGGCGAGTAGCACCGCGGCAGCGAGAACGCCTAGCACACCTAGGACGTGTCTCATGTTTAGAGGCCCCCTTAAACCCCCAATTCCGGCGATCCGGTTGAATCACCGATCAGTGTCGGGACAAAACGCTCCAAGGGGCCCATTTCATTCTCATCGCCAGCCGCGAACGTGGCATTTGCCACAAGCGATCGATCCCTTGCCGCTGAGCTGCCGATACCCCTGAGCGGGCAACCGGCACGGCGATCATCGAATATAGCTGCGCGTGGAATACGCGTTCTGCGCCTGACTGAGTGTCATAAATCGTTGCTGCCGCTACGCAGTGATTTATGCACGTTCAATTCGTGGCGTGACATACATTGGGGATATGCATACCGAGCCCCCCGGCAGCCCAAGGAGTAAGCGATTCGTTAAACTATGTAAACGAGTCAGACGGATATGGTCAAAGTTGGGTAAGATAGGACGACTAAGGAGCGACTCGCTTATCGGCCGTGCTCCCTCATTTTTTCAACATCTTTCGGCCGCCTCGGAATTGCCTAGAATTTGGCTAGATCCGGTGGTTGGGCAGCCTGCAACCTACGAGATGTGGCTGGCCGGTGGACAACTGCGAGCAATTGAGCGTAGCGAGCAGAAGTGAAACATCCTTGCCGCAACCGCTATCGCAAAGCTGCCGCACGACCCTGTCAGGGCCCCGTCGGGGATTGCATCTCCGGGCCGTTGATGGGTAATGGTGGACACGGACGTTAAGACTTTGCCGGCGCAGGCCAAAGGGCGTGGCCTCGCAGGCGACGGCGGTTCGTTTCCGCGGGGGCGGAGCTGGGTGGCGGTAGAGTTCTCGCGCGAGTCTGCGAGAGCAGTGCAGGGAGCAGGCTATGCCGCGAAAGCTAACAGTGGTTGCCGCGTTGCTGATCGCGACGGGTGCATTTGGCTACGGCGCGGGCACACCCATCATCGCCGACAATCTTACAACAGGAGTCAGGCGGCTCGCCCTTGCGGCCGAAGGGAGATCGAGCGAGGGCAACGCCCCCCGGGACCTGGCACAGGTGGCGCGAGCGCCAGATTTGGGCGACGGCAACCAAGGCCGGACGCATCAAGCCTTCGTGGCCGTTGGCGGTGATGCCAGTCGCATCCGTGCGCTGCGGGCGTCCTCACCGGACACCAATCTACGCCTCGCGCAGGCGTCGGGGGGACAGCGGGCTGTTCGGACCGTGGGCTCGCCCCGCGACGATCGCGGGACGGCTGGCGCGGCCGGCTCGACGGATAGCTTGACCCGCGCCATCCAGGAGGAGCTCAAGCGTGTCGGATGCTATGCTGGGGACATTGACGGCGATTGGGGTACGAGCACGCGGAGGGCGATGCAGGCGTTCAATGATCGCATCAACGCAACCTTGCCGACGTCTCAACCGGATTACATCCTGTTGACGCTTCTGCAGGGCCATGCGGCGAAGGCATGCGGAGCGGACTGCCCACCGGGTCAGGCGAAGAGTGACGGCGGGACCTGTCTGCCACGCAGCGTCATCGCAGAGCAGCGTCGACGCACCACTTTCGCCGGTACGGCCGATATCACGACCGGTACCACGGCTTCTCCGGACGTCGGCTTAGCGGCGGCCCGCCCGTTCCATGGCTCGCGCCTGGCTTCGACCGCGCGCGTCGATGAACCGGGGAGCGGCAGCACCACGCCCGCTCCCTCGCGGGCGGAGATCGAAAAGCAGAGGATCGCGGCAGCCGAGGCACGCCGGCGGCAAAGGGCGGCGGAAGCCGAGGCCCGCGCAGAAGCGGAGCGGCTCTCGCGGCTCGCGGATGCCGAAAAGGCGAGGTGGGCTGCCGAGGCGCGTCGGCTGAATGAGCTCGCAAGGCTGAAGGAGCGGGCAGATCGGCTCGCCCAAAGGAACTTGGCGAAGGAGGCGGCGCCGAGGTCCCCCCCATCCGCGAGCGCGGGTGCGACCGTCGCCGCGGCAGCAACGACGCCGCAAGCCGCTCCGAAGCCAGTGATTCCGCTCGCCCAGAACTCAGGCGTCACGCCTGTTGCCATCCCGCGCGTCGCAGCCGAGGCCATCGCAGTCCGTCCCCCGGCACGCGCCAAGAGAAAGCTGACCCGCCGGCCAACCAGGAAGGCGCGAGGCGCGCGCTTCGTCGGGCGGTTCGTGCCGCCGCCGACCTATCGTCTGGGAAGAACCTCCGTCAGCCGCTTTGCGCCGGGTTCCGCTGTGTCCTACCGAGCGCGGGCACGGCGCAATCCGCAGTTGATCTTCCGAGACCTTCAGCAGCGGATGCCCTGACGCGCGGCGCCCGGTCTCGGCGGCCGCCGGAGCTAAAGAAGTGCGGTGATCTCGCGGTTCGCTGCCTCGACGCGGTCCGAGAGGGCACGCACGACGAAGTGCAGGAATGCCGCACAAAGGTGGGGCTCCTCGCGCAAAAGACGCTCGTAGGCGGTCCGGCTCAGTACGTAGATCGTGGCCGGCTCCTCGGCGACGACAGAAGCCGCTCGCGGCAGGCTCCGGAAGAAGCCCATCTCGCCGACGACCGTACCCCCGGTCATGCGGCGAACGCGGACGGCGCGGTCTCCGAGGCCGGGAACGATGACGGCGACCGAGCCGGAAGCCACGAGCTCGATGGTGTCGGCCGGTGCGCCGAGGGCACACACGATCTCGCCCGAGTTCGAGCTCGCGGCGCTCGAGGTAGACACTGATCAGGCGGGCGGCGGCGGCTCCACCCAGCTCGCGCCCGAGCCAGCTCTCGAAGTCGGGCGCACCATGTCCGGAGGTGCCACCTGCCGAAATCGCCAGCTCGTTCTCCGCCCACTCGAGGGCCTCGTTGCGGGTCGCAAAGTAGCGTCCAGACGCCCCATCGCCGACGATCCCGGCAGCGGCCAGCTCGGCGAGCAGCGCCTGATCGGCGGCGGCGAACACCAGCACGACGTCCGACGAGGCCGCCCAATTCGCGAGCTTCTGGAAGGACAGGACGGCCGAGGCGTCGATACCGGTCACGGCCGAGCAGTCGAGCACCACCCACCGCCGACCGAACAGGCCGCGCGCGGCGGTGGCATGGCGAATGCTCTCGTAGAGGCCATTCGACGAGCCAAAAAACAGGAAGCCGGTCAGCCACAGTATGTGGATCCGCTTGCCCTGCTCGGCGAGCAGGCGGGCTACCTCGGGGCTGCGCTCGACAGGGGCGGCGAGCTCGGCGCGGGTCACGTGGCGCCGGATCACGCCGATGCGGCTGTAGCGGGCGGCAAAGAGGAGGCATGCGCCGACCATGCCCAGCACGATGCCAGCCAAATAGCCGAGGCCGACGATGGCACCCATGATGACGAGGGTGAGGGCCAGCTCCGGCCGGGAGCTGCGCCCCGGGACCTTCAATGCCTCTCCGAGAACGCCGGCTCCGAGGAAAACCAGCAGGCCGCCAAGCACGGGCCTCGGAACGAGACTGGCGAGATCGAGGCCGGACAAAAGCAGGAGCCCGACGAACAAGCCACCGGCCAGCCCCGCGATGCGGCCACGGCCGCCCAGCGCATCAATCAGGCGACTGGGATTGAGGGCATGGCCGACCGAAAGGCCGCCGACGGCGACCACGGCAAGATTTGCGGCGCCGTTGGTGCGGAATTCGGCGTCCATGTCAGCCTGCGCTCGCCGCTGCACCTCGAGACTCGACACGTCGAGCAGCAGCGCGGCCATCGAAACACCCGCTATCGAGGCAATCTCCACTCCTGCCGCGCCGAGAATCTCCCAGTCGATGCCCCCGAGCGAGGTGAGTGGCGACCAGCTGCGCGCGCCGCCCGTCATTGCGAGATGCCAGCCAGCCGCAGCATTGCCAGCGACGAGCCAAAGCACCAGCTCGACGGCCAGTACGGCGCCGATGATGACCGCGGGCAGAGCCTCGACGCCGCGTGACGTGCGACGCAGTCGATAGAGTGCCAAGGCGAAAGCCAGCGTGACGACGAGGCGGGCGAGGACGTCCGACGCCCGGAGATCGGCTAGGCTTTGCCAGTTGGGCAGTGCTGCGCCGGTGCCGACCCTGATGCCACCGAGGATGAGCAGGAGGCCAGAAGCCGCCAGGAAGCCGCCGATCACCGGGTAGGGGACGAAGCGCACGGCCTGACCCAGGCGAAACGCGCCGAGCGCCCAGATGAGGAGGCCCGTCAGCGTGCTGGCGATGGCGAGAGCGACGAGCACATGATGCGCCGCAGCGGCAGCCGACATGCCTTTCTCGAAGGCCGCGGCGGAAACCGTCGCCGCGAGCACGGCCATGACGGCGACGGCGGGATTGCGGGGGCCGGCAAGCAAAGGCGGAAGCGTGGTCCGGCCGGCGGACATCAACGTGACGAGTGCGGTCGCCAGCATGAAGCCCCACAGCGCCATGGGGAGGCCCGCCGAGAGCTGCCCGGCGAAAATGAGGGCGCTGAACGACAGGCAGTGCGCCAGGGTCACGAACGAGGCGACGATGCCGGCGACAGCATCGCGAGCATGAGCCGCGGTCGCTCCCGACCGGTCGAGCGATCCCGCCGCCTCGCGCCATCCGAGCCTCTGGCGCAGCACGTTCCAGTCCAGCACGCTCACCAGTCGCTCCGCCGCTTCCTCGATCGGCGCCACACTGCGGGCGAGATCTGCCCGAGCACAAGCCCAATCCGGCGCCAAGGTTGGCCGATGGGGCACGCCAGGGCTGCGCCCTGCTTTCGATGCCAGGTGATGTGATGCGAGGGGCGGCCGGCATGCTACGATTGCATGACAAGGTTGCAGATGAGACGGGCACGGAGACGGCAATGAACGTCGGGCGGGCGATTGCCATCGGCGAATGCATGGTCGAGCTGGCGCGCGGGGAAGATGGCCGCTTCGGACAGTCGTTCGGCGGCGACACCTTCAACACGGCCGTCTATCTGGCAAGAGCTGGCGTTCCGACGGCCTACGCCACGGCGCTCGGTGACGATCCCTACAGCGATGGCATCGTCGACCTCGCGTCCTCGGAAGGCATTGCGACGGACCTGATGCTGCGGCGCCCCGGCCGGATGCCCGGTCTCTATCTGATCGAGACAGCGGCTGGCGGCGAGCGCACGTTTCACTACTGGCGCGACCGCTCTCCGGCCCGAGAGCTTCTGGACGGCGGCGACGCCAAGGTCATCGGGGATGCGATCGAGCACGCGCGGCTCGTCTATCTGTCGGGGATCACGCTGTCGCTCTACTCGGATGTGGGGCTCGACCGGCTAGCATGTTCTCTCGGCCGCGCGCGCACCGCTGGTGCCATCGTCGCGATGGACAGCAATTATCGTCCGCGCGGCTGGAGCGGGAACGCAGGTCGCGCTCGGGACGTGCTTAGCCGCTTCTGGCGTCTGGCCTCGATCGGGCTGCCCACGCTCGACGACGAGACGACCCTGTGGGGCGATCGAGATGCAGCCGCAACCGTTCTGCGCCTGCGAGAGCTCGGTGTCGGCGAGCTGGCCGTCAAGCGAGGAGCGGACGGCGCGACTGTCGGCCAGCCGGGTGGCGGGCTGACCGAGGTGCCGATACCCCAGCCGGTGACCCCGATCGACACGACGGCAGCGGGCGATAGCTTCAATGCGGCCTATCTCGCCGCGCGCCTCGCAGGACGGCCCCCCGAGGCGGCGGCGCTGGCGGGACACAGGCTCGCCGGCGTCGTCGTCGCCCACCGGGGAGCGATCGCGCCCAAGGCCGCGACGGCATCCGTGCTCCAACCCTAACCTCCGCCAGCTCCACCAACGAATGTCGGCCGCTGCTCTCGGGCCAGCGCCGACACAACCACCCATAGCCGCGAGTTCGGCAATCGTCCGGCCGATTTGCTTGGCCGCCGCTTCCGCTCCGGGTCACGGGCACGGTTATGCGGCCACGGCGGCACCGGTCGGTCTGCCTTCAGGTGCCGACGGTCGAGGAATGAAATGGCACTGATGTCTGGAACTCATCCGATCGCGCCGGCTTTGACCTCAACGTCGTTCCTCAGCCTCAGGCCAGATGCTGACATGCACGTCATCGGAGCCGCGCAAGCAAGGCGACAGGTGCGTCGTGTTGAACGCCCCTAGTCGGCGATCAGTCGCAGCGTACGCAGCCGGACAGCGGGGACCAAAGCGTTCCGATTTGCTCCATCCGAATTAGCGAGCAGTCATCCACGGACGTCGACAATCGCAATTCGATCCCTCCATCGTTTGGAGGAGGTGGAATGACGCGCATTGTGCGCATCTGGCTGGATTGCAGCGCGTATCGACCTGGCGGGGCAGCATTGCCCTCGGCGCCCGCCAACATTCACGATGGATGACATGGACGCTATTGTTTCATCGATCCTCCCTCTTGTCGCCATTGTGGCGACCGGATTCTTTGCCCGAAGGTTCAATGTTGTCGAAGCAAACTTGCGCAAGCCCCTGATCGACTACTGCCTCTATTTTGGGATCCCAGCGTTGGTGTTTCAGACGATTGTTGCCGGAGACCTCCCGGAGCGGCCGCCCTACGTGGTATGGGCCGCCTATCTGATCCCGGCCGCTGGATGCTGGATCGTGGCGAGCCTCATTGCGTCTGCTGGTCGGGGAGACGCTGCGCCGTCGTCGGCATCCATGGCCCTAGCCGCAACCTACGGCAACGTTCTGATGCTCGGCATTCCAGTTACGCTGTTGCACTTTCGAGCCGAGGCTTCATCGACGGTAGCAATGATCGCGCTGGTGCACAGCCCCGTGCTGTTTGCTGCCGCCGCCGTGCAGTCGGGGATCTTTCCGGCAAATCGTAAGGTGGTCGCGGCCGCAGAGGGCCCGTTCGTTGTGCCAAGGCGTCGGCTCGTTTTTGTACGCTTCACCGAACTGGGGCGCGACCTCCTCTCCAACCCGATCATCATCGCTATTGCCTTGTCCATGCTCTTTAAGACCGGCGGTATTACGATTCCGCCACTCCTCGGGCGCGTGCTTTCGATCCTTGGGCAAGGTACGTTGCCCTGCGTACTCATAGGCATAGGCATTGGATTGGCCGGTTACGCGAAGCGGGCGGACGATGGTGCCCTCGTTGCGATAGTCACCCTCAAACTCGCCGCACTTCCGATCCTCGCCTGGTGGGTCGGCACGTACGTCCTCCAGCTCGATCCCATGACACTCGCCGTGGTTACGTTCCTATGCGCCATGCCCGTCGGGGCGAACGCCTTGGCCTTTGCGGAATCCAATGGCGAGGCAAGCGACAGCATTTCGGCAGCAATCGCCATCTCGACAGTCCTCTCTCCCATCACGCTTTCCATCGCGCTCTGGGCCCTCGGCTCCTATTGATCCGCAAGTTTCTGACGATGCCCGAAGGTGGCTCGCGAGCGAGCTTGACGCGCCGGAGCCAAACGTCAGATATTCATTCGCTATTCTGCTTTCGATTGCTTCGAATGAGAATGTTCGCTGACGGCAAATGGGGATTGTCCCATGGTTCATCGCAATGCGGAATTCGACGGACTGGTCGACCGGATCTATGAAGCCGCACTCGTCCCCGAGCTCTGGGTCGAAGTCATTCATGGGTTCGTGCAGGCAGGAGGCGGCGACAGCGGCGCCATCCTGGTTCTGAACCAGGGCGCCAAGCCGCGCGCTGTCACCTCGGCAAACATGACCGCGAAGATGGACCATTTCCTGAACTCGACCGATTGGGCGACCACGCCGCGTGTCGGTGCGGCAATGCGCTTGATGGGCCTTGGCTTCGAGCCCATCGAGGACTACCTGACCCCGTCGGAACTCGAAAGTGATCCTGTGACGCTGGGTTTTCGCGAAGTCGGACTGGGCAGACAGGTTTGCCTCGCACTGCATATGCCAAGTGACGAGGTCGTCGCCTACACCGTCGAGCGCAAACTTACGCGTGAGCCGGTTTCACCACATGACATTGCACGGCTGAACGCACTCCGCCCGACGCTCGCGCGCTCCGGACTACTGGCGGCGCGATTAGGCTTGGAACGAGCGCGCGGCATGGTCGACGCGCTGAACGCCCTCGGGCTTCCAGGTGCGGTACTAGCGGCGTCCAAGCGCGTCGTTGCGTCCAACAGACTGTTCGACGCGCTTTCTCCGTCGGTCGTCGCACAGGCTGGCGGAGGGTTTGCACTCGCCAATCGTTCATCCAACGCCATGCTCCACCTCTCGATCGAGCAAATAACGTCAGGCCGGATCGCGCAATGTCGCTCCATTCCTATGCCAGCGACTGCAGGCCATTCTGCGATGGTCATTCATCTGGTACCGCTTAAGCGGTCGGCACGTGATATATTTACCGGCGCCGAATTGATCGCCGTGTTCTCCACACTGGATCACGCTAAAGCTCCCGCTGCGGCATTGCTAAGAGGAATGTTCGACCTGACGCCTGCTGAAGCGCGTGTAGCGCAACGCATTGCGGAGGGACACCAAGTAGCGGATATTGCGGAAGAGTTCAAAGTTGCGCCGAGCACCGTAAAAACCCATCTGAATTCGGTGTTCGGCAAGACCGGGACACATCGTCAAACGGAGCTGGTACGATTGCTCTCAGCCGTGTGGATCGCGGACAACCAGTTTGACCCGGACTAAGCTGTCTGCAGCCTACACTCGTTTCGGTTTGTTTCTGATTATTTGATCAGCCTAAGCAGACCTGCTTGATAATCCTCAGACAATGAAGGCCTAGTCTGATCGCCACATTGGCTGCTGAGTGGGGAGTTTAATCGTCTGCCGCGAGACACCGAGCGTCGCGGATGTCCGAGTTGGCTCACCCGCGTTGTCTGCGGCCTCGTTGCTCTGTCCCGCCGCCGCTATGATCTGGCTTCGGTGAATGTCAACAGGGTCTAGCCCTCTCCCCGTGAAGGACGGGGAGAGGGGATTCGCGCAGCGCTCGGATCGGCGCGATTGCCCGTCCCATCATCCCCCGCCTGTCCGCTATCGGTCGCACACGCCGGTCGTGGGCGTTGGGCGGCATCGCAATCCTGCCAAGATGGCGACCTTCACCACGTCCGGCGACGGACGACGGGCGCCGCCGATCCTTTGGCGGTTGCGGAACCACGGGCTTGGAGCCTAGGCTGACCGCATCCCCCTTCAAGAAGGTCGATCGGAGCCCCCCATGCGCGTTGGCGTCTTCTATTTCCCGACAGACTACGGCATCGAGGTCGGCGAGCTTGCGCAGGCGCTCGAGGCGCGCGGCTACGAGTCCCTTTTCGTTTGCGAGCACACGCACATCCCCACCTCGCGGCGGACACCGTTCCCCGGCGGCGGGGAGCTGCCGAAACGCTACTCGCACACGCACGATCCGTTCGTCGCCCTCGGTTTCGCGGCGGCGATGACCAAGACGCTCAAGCTCGGGACCGGCATCTGCCTCATCACGCAGCGCGATCCGATCGTGACGGCGAAGTGCGTGGCGAGCCTCGACATGCTCTCCAAGGGACGCTTCGTGTTCGGACTGGGCGGTGGCTGGAACGTCGACGAGATGGAGAACCACGGCGCGCGCTACGACACGCGCTTCAAGCTTTTGCGCGAGCGGGTGCTGGCCATGAAGGAGATCTGGACGAAAGAGGACGCCGAATTCCACGGGGAGCTCGTCAACTTCGATCCGATCTGGTCGTGGCCGAAGCCGGTGCAGCGGCCGCACCCGCCCGTCCTGCTCGGTGGCGAGACGGACCACACGCTGCGCCGCGTCGCCGAGTTCTGCGACGGCTGGTTTCCGCGGGCGACGGCGACGTTCGACCCGAAAACCCAGCGCGCGCGGCTCGATGCGGCCGCCAAGGCAGCCGGACGCGATCCGGCGTCGTTGCAGATGACGGTGTTCCGGGCGCCTGCCGACGCGGAGCGTCTGAAGCCCTACCGGGATGCCGGTGTCGACCGCGTACTGCTCGAGGTGCCGGATCTGACTCGCGACGAGATCCTGACGGTGCTCGACAAGAATGCGCCACTGACCCGATAGGACGGGTTTGCGCCCCCGACGCAGTGGGCTCAATCCCTGGCGAGCTCGCCGCCGAGGTCCGCGATCGAAAGCGGCTGGTCGAACCGGAAGCCCAGTCTGTCGGCGGTGCGCCAGACGAGCACGCCGCCGATCTCGGACGTGCCGGCGATCACAAGGGTGGCGCGGCATCCCGCGTCGAGCGCGGGCGATCCGGCGATTCCTGCCCCGTGCCGAGAGATATCCACTGTTCTCAATTGCCAGACTCTACCTGGAATACGCAGCTCGCAAGGCAAGCGCAGGCGATGCCGGCGCTCCGATCTGCGCTCGATCCAGCCGGGGATCTGGATCGCCCCGTGGACACTGACACATGGCGAGGCGCCCAAGGCCGCGGCAGCGAGCAGTCGTTCCGCCGAGGGGGCTATCGAGCTCAGGTCTCGAGAGGGCTGCTCCAGGAGCGGTGAAGAGCGCATGTCCTGCAGCAGCTCCATCGTGCCCTCGCAGATGATGCCCCAGAAGCCAGCAAGCTCTTCGACAGCCACCGGGTCCAGCGGGGCCGACGCTTCTGCGGCCGCACACTGCCGCAGGGTGAGGTCGCGCGCGACGTCGAGGCGGAGCGTCAGGCTGTGGAGACGGTTCAAGATCTCGAGAGGCACCGCTTGGTCGGACGTCCGGGCATTGTCGCCCGGGGCAGACATAGTCGGCGGCAGCCATACGCGCAGATCCTGAAGCAGGCGCAACGACTTGTGTGGGAAGCGATACGCGTGATTGATGACGCTCGCCGCACAGGCAATGAAGGTTCCGGTGGTCTCGAGCCGGTGCAGGAGGCGGCCAAGATGGCGCCCCGGGGCCTCGGGCGGCAAGATCAACGCCGGTTCGGTTGCGGGCACACCTTTAGTGCTCAGGCCATCGAACGAAAGCTTGTGATCATCGATTATGAATGCGCTGCCGTCCTGCATGACCAAGTACCCCCGGACCCCTTGAAAATCGGGCGCCTCAAAGTGTTCACGGCCGGAGGATCTCACGCATTCATTAATTTCTATCTATGGTTGCTTTCATATTTTTCTGCAACTTATAGCCTCAAGTCACGACCTCGAGGCCTCCGCCGAAGCGAACGCCGCGGCCCGGGGCGGCGGCAAACAGCGCATGGGTGTAGGGGTGCTTCGGCGCCTCGAAGATCTCGGTCGTCGGCCCGGCCTCGACGACGACACCGTTTTGCATCACCGCAATGCGGTCGCAGATCTGAGCGGCGACGCGCAGGTCGTGGGTGATGAAGAGCACGGCAAGATCGAAGCGGGCGCGAACGTCGTCGAGGAGCGCCAGGACCTGCGCCTGCACCGAGACGTCGAGAGCGGAGACGGCCTCGTCGGCAATGAGGACCTTCGGCTCCATGGCGAGTGCCCTGGCGATGGCGATGCGTTGGCGCTGGCCGCCGGAGAACTGATGCGGGTAGCGGTCGAGCGCGTCGGGCTGCAACCCGACGAGTTGCATCAGATCGCGGGCGCGGCGCACCGCATCCGCCGTAGATAGGCCGAAATTCACGGGCCCCTCGATGATCGATGCACCGACCGTCCGGCGTGGATTCAACGAACGATAGGGGTCCTGGAACACGATCTGGACGTGCTTGCGGTGTGGTCGCAAGAGGCGCTCAGGCAATGTGGCGACGTCGACGTCACCGAGGCGGATGCTGCCGCTGGTAGGCTGGACCAGGCGCGCGATGCAGCGCGCGACCGTCGTCTTGCCGGAGCCGGATTCGCCGACGATGCCGACCGTCTCGCCGCGGCGCAGGTCGATCGTCACGTCGGAGGCCGCCTTGACCACCCGTCGTTTGCCCGCAAGGAAGCCACCCGACGCGTACGTCTTGCAGAGCTTGTCCGTGGAGAGCGCGACCGTCGAGGCGTTCACCTTGCGCTCCGGCGGCTGCAGGCTCGGCACGGACCGGATCAGCATCTGCGTATAGGGCTGGCGCGGGCGCGAGATGATCTCGTCGCGGCTACCGATCTCGACGACGCGGCCGTGCTGCATGACCACAACGCGGTGCGCGATCTCGGCGACGACGCCGAAGTCGTGGGTTATGAACAGCACCCCGGTGCCGCGGCGGGCCTGCATCTCGGCGACAAGCTTCAGGATCTGCGCCTGGGTTGTCACGTCGAGCGCCGTCGTCGGCTCGTCGGCGATGAGCAGCACCGGATCGAGCACGAGGGCGGCTGCGATCATGACGCGCTGGCGCTGCCCGCCGGACAACTGGTGCGGAAAGGCGTCGATCATGCTCGCCGGATCGGGCAGATGCACGGAGGCCATCACGTCGAGCACTTTCTGGCGGCGCTCGGCGGCGGAGAGCTGGGTGTGGATCTCGAGCACCTCGCCGATCTGCTCGCCCACTCGCTCGACGGGATTGAGGGCCGTCATCGGCTCCTGGAAGATCATCGACATGCGCTGGCCGCGGAGCTTGCGCAGCTCCGGCTGCGAGATGCTCGCGATCTCGCGTCCTTCGAGCTTGATCGAGCCGGCGCTCAGCGATAGTTGGCCCTTCGGGAGAAGGCCCATGACGGCCTGGGCGGTGACGGACTTGCCGGAGCCGGATTCGCCGACGACGCAAACGATCTCGCCGCGCCCGACGCTGAACGACACAGTCTCGATGGCGTGGCGGCGGTCGCCGCCCTTCGGCAAGGCGACGGTGAGCCCCTCGAGCTCGAGGATCGGACCGGTGCCGGTGTCTCTTGATCCCTGCATCAGCCGCGGCGCTCCATCTTCGGGTCCAGCACGTCGCGCAGGCCGTCGCCCAGCATGTTCACGCCAAGAACGGTGATGGCGAGGAAGAGGCCGGGATAGAGAATGTTGTGTGGAAAGACCCGGAACAGGGTGCGCCCTTCGGCCATGATGTTCCCCCAGGTCGGGATCTCGGGCGGGATGCCGATACCGAGGAACGAGAGAATGGCCTCGATGAGGATGGCCGCCGCGCAAATGAACGTGCCCTGCACGATGAGAGGCGCAAGGGTGTTCGGCAGGACGTGGCGGAAAATCAGTAGCGGCGTCGGCGTGCCGACGGTGATCGCACTCTCGACATAGGGCTCCTCGCGGATCGAGAGCACGATGGAGCGCACGAGACGCACCACGCGCGGCACCTCGGGCACGACGATGGCCACGATCACTGCGAAGAGGCCGGCGCGGAAGACGGAGACGAGGCCGATCGCCAGCAGAATGGCGGGTATCGCCATCAGCCCATCCATGAATCGCATGATGATGCCATCGAGCCAACGGACGTAGCCCGCGACCAGGCCGATGAGCAGACCGACCGCTATGGAGATGACCGAAACCGTGAGGCCGACGATGAGCGAGACGCGCGCACCGTAGATCACGCGGCTGTAGATGTCGCGGCCGAGGCTGTCGGTGCCCAGGCGATAGGCGACGGGCACTTTCTTGCCCTCGTCGTTGCGAATGGTCGCCTCGTAGCCTGGCAGCTTGTTGCGAACCGAGGGATTGACCTCGGCCGGATCGCGCGTGTCGAGCCAGGGCGCCAGCGCGGCAATTGTCACGATCAATGCGACGATGAAGCCGCCGATGAGGACGCTGGTCGAGCGTGCGAGCTGCTGCAGCGCGGAAGCGCGCGGACGGACGGGAGTTGCGTCAGCGACGGCCATCAGTAGCGTATCCTCGGGTCGAACAGGGTGTAGGCGAGGTCAACAGCCAGATTGACCATCACGTAGGCCAGCGAGAACAGCAGAATGACCGCCTGGATCGTCGGGTAGTCGCGGGCGAGCACGGCATCGACGGTGAGGAGACCGAGGCCGGGCAACGTGTAGACGGACTCGGTCACGACGACGCCGCCGATCAGTGTCGCGAAGGTGAGGCCGATGACGGTGAGGATCGGCACGGCGGCGTTGGCCAGCGCATGGCGCACAAGCACCTTCAGCTCGGACTGGCCCTTGGCACGGGCGGTGCGGATGTAGTCCTCGTGCAGCACCTCGAGCACGCTCGTCCGGGTCATGCGCGCGATCAGCGCGACGAAGACGATGGAAAGTGTGAGCGCGGGCAGCAGCAGGCGGTGCAGCCATCCGCCGACGCCGTCGCGGATGTACTGGTAGCCCTGCACGGGGAACCAGTCGATCTTGATCGCCAGCAGGTAGATCAGCAGGTAGCCGACCACGAACACGGGCACCGAGAAGCCGATGACGGAAAAGCCCATGACGATGCGGTCGATCCAGGTGCCTTGCTTGTAGGCGGCGAGCGTGCCGAGGGGCACGGCGATGGCGACGGTCAGGAATATGGAGAGCAGCGACAGCGACAGGGTGGGCTCGAGCCGCTCCATGATGAGCGCTGCGACCTGCTTCTTGTAGAAAAACGACTCTCCGAAATCGCCCAACGCCATGTTGCCCATCCAGCGGACGAACTGCGTCACGATGGGTTGATCGAGGCCGAGCTTGGTACGGATCTCGGCGATCTGCTGATCGTTGGCGAAATCGCCGGCGATGATGGCCGCCGGGTCGGCGGGCGTCAGGCGCAGCATCAGGAAGACCAGGACGGCGACGATGAGCATCACCGGAATGGCGGCCAGCAAGCGACGAACGAGATAGCTAGCCATCTGATCTCCAGATCGTGGCGGAGCCCATGCTGATGACGTGGAGCGATGCCAGGACCGCCCACGCCAAGTCTGCGGGCGGCGGCTTGGTACTGGCGCTTGCCGGGCAAGCGCCAAGACCGATGCCGCCACCGCGCACCATCATTTCTTGTCTACGTTCCAGAGCACGGGGACACCGGCCGGGATGATTCCCGAGACGCTCTTGTTGTGGAAGCCCATGTTGATCCACTGACCGAGGTGGACATGGGTGGGGTATTCGACCCAGCGCTTCTGCAGGTCGTCGACGATCTGCTTCTGCTTGGCCTCATCCCCCGCGCGGGCGAACTCATCCCTCAGCTTCTGGATGGTCTCGTCACAGGGCCAGCCGAAGAGGGCCTTGTCGCAGCCTGCGTTCATGAAGGCGTGAGCCAACGGATTGAACAGGTCACCGGCTGTCCAGGAGGTAATGAAGGCGTGCCAGCCACCCTTGTCCGGCGGGTCCTTCTTGGCGCGACGGGCGACGAGCGTCTGCCAGTCCATGGACTGCATGTCGACTTTGAAGCCGACCTTCTCCATCAGCGACTTGGCGACCGGCGCCAGGTTGGTCAGCACTTGCAGGTCCGTCGAATGCATCAGCACGATAGGCGTGCCGTCGTAACCCGAAGCCTGCAACATCTCGCGGGCCTTCTTCAGGTTCGACTCGAGCAAACCATCCATGCCGACGGTCGACTCGAACGGCATGCCGCAGATGAAGAGCGCCTTGCAGACCTTGTAGTACTCCTCACTGCCGACGACGGCCTGAAGGAAATCCTCCTGGTTGAAGGCGTAGAGTAGAACCTGACGCACCTTCGGATTGTCGAACGGCTTGTGCAGGACGTTGAAACGGAAGGTGTACTGGTTACCGGCAGGGTTCCAGTTGGTGGAGGTGATCTTCGCGTCCTTCTTCATCAGCGCATGAAGATCGTGCGGCGGGCTTTCGATGTAGTCGATCTCGCCGGCAATCAGCGCATTGACGGACTGCTGGTGATCGCGGATCGGCAGCCACTCGACGGTGTCGACATTGACCTTCTTGCCGCCGGCCAGCCCCGAGGCGGGCTCCGAGCGGGGCACGTACTTGTCGAATTTCTTGTAGACGATCTTCGAGCCCGGCTTCCACTCGTCCTTGACGAAGACGAACGGCCCGGAACCGATGAACTCCTTGATCTGCTCGCCGGGCGGCGTCTCGGCGACCCGCTTCGGCATCATGAAGGGCACGTTGGACGACGGCTTGCCGAGTGCCAGCGTCACGAGGCCCGTCGGCTCCTTGAGCGTCATGACGATGGTCTTGGCGTCCTTCGCCTCGAGCTTGTCGACGAAGCTCATGAGCTTCTGGCCCATGGCGTCCTTGGCGCCCCAGCGCTTGATCGAGGCGACGCAATCCTCGGCCGTGACCGGCGCGCCATCGTGCCAGGCGAGCCCATCGCGCAACACCATCGTGTGCGTCTTCTGGTCGGCCGAGACATCGTGCTTGGCGACCATCTGCGGCTGCACCTTGCCGCTCGCGTCCATCGCGAACAGCGTGTCGTAGACCATGTAGCCGTGGTTGCGCGTGATGTAGGCCGTGGTCCAGATCGGATCGAGGATCTTCAGATCGGAATGCGGCACGAATTTCAGGGTCTTCTGCGCTTCGGCACTCATTACCGACGACGCCAGCAAGCCCAGACCGAGGGCGAGCTTCCAAGTCCACTTCATACGCCAGTCTCCCTTGCGTTCTTCGCCCGCCCGGTTGCGGACGGTGCCGAGCCGACGGAGCCCGGTATTCGGCCCAATGTGCGGCTCGGCCGCACACGGGTCAAGAATAAGCGCACGAAAAGCGGGCACCGAGCGTGAATGAAGTTTCGTCAGGCAGAGTGGAAATCGGGCGCCGCGCATGCTCCGCCGACGATCGACATCAGCTCAGGCCTTCCGCGGCATCACGCGCATGCCGGGACGCAGGTTTCTGTAGGGGAGCTCCGCATGGTCGATCGCGACAGGTCCCGGCGCCTTGGCGACGACGATCGCGGACGACAGCGGCGTGAAGTCAGCACGGAAGTGAACCGAGCTCTTGACGACGATGATCGGCAACTTGTCGAGCACAAGGCCCAGGTGGCGAAAGATGGAGCTGTCCATCGTCTGGGCCACGCGCGAGGCGACGACGACGAGGACACCCGTAGGCTCGATCTCGAGGAGTGCGGTTCGGCCGAGGTCGACGGGCATGCCGCCCTTCATGGCACCGGTCGCCGTCCAACTGTCGGAGCGGGCGCGGATCACACGAGCGCGGCATTCGACGGGCGCGTCGCCGGGCAGTCGCTTGCCGCCGATCGAGAAGCTGGCGGTGGCGCCCTCGCCGGCCTCGTGTGCGGCCTGGGCCGTTTCGGCATCGATGATGGCGCCAATGACGGCGCCTTTGGCCCCAGCCTCGATCAAGGCGCGCAGGACGCCCGTGGTATCGCCGGGACCGCCGCCGCCGGGGTTGTCCTGCGTGTCGGCGATGACCACCGGCTTGGAAGCGCCCTTTGCCTTGTCCAGAGCGCGCGCCACTGCCTCGAGGGCGGCGTAGAATTCGGGCAGGAAGTCGCCTTCGCGCCCACGGACGGCCGCGGCGAGGCTGTCCACGGCGGCGTCCGCGACGGCCTGGGTCTCGCCATAGGCGAAGACGCTCGGGCCGCAGCCGCCGAAATCGGCGTGCGGGAATCCGGATGCGAACGACAGGCCGAAAAGGCCCGCAGTGGTGCGATCCATCTCGGGCATGAGCGAGAGATAGATGTCGCGGGCGGGGCCGAAGTCGGTGCAGCCGCCGTTGATGGGGATGAGAAAGTCTATCTGGCGAAAAGCCTTGGCAGGGCGCTTGCCGGTTTTCAGGATGCGCAGCAGCCCGGCTGCCGCACGCGCGCCCGTCTCGACCATGTCGGTGTGGGGATAGTAGCGGTACATGTCCAAGTAGTCGGCATGCTCGACCATGGCCGGGGTAACGTTGGCATGGAGGTCGAGGGCGACCGTGATGGGCAGGTCCTTGCCGACCTGGGCTCTGAGGCGGCGCAGCAGCTCGCCTTCACCATCGTCGACGTGCTCGGCCACCATGGCGCCGTGCAATTCGAGGCAGATGCCGTCGAGGGGGCTCGCAGCGGCGACGAGCGCGAGCAGCTCACCCGTGATGCGCTCGTAGGCATCCTCGGTGACGTGGGCCGATGGCGTCGCCATGCACCAGAGCAGCGGAACGACCTCGGCGCCGGCTGCCTCGAGCGTGGCGATGGCCCCCGCGACAGGCAGTTTCTTGCCGCGCACGCGCGTATCCATGTCAGCGCCCCGGCATAGCGGCGGAAAGCTCTTGGTCACGGCGAATGCCTCGTAGTCGGCCTTCACCGGGGCGAACGTGTTGGTCTCGTGCTGGAAGCCGGCAACGGCGATCCGCATTGGGTTTGCTCCAGGGTGCACTCTTTTTGACGTTGCCCGACTTTGGCCCGCCCGCCGATACTCTAAGCTCAGGAGGACCCTCATGGACAAGCTTCACTGGAAATCGGCGGCCGAGATCGCCCGTCTGATCCGCGAGCGGAAGATGGCGGCCGGCGAGGTGCTCGAGCACTTTCTCGCGCGTGTCGACCGGTTCAACCCGAAGCTCAACGCCATCGTCTGGCAGGACCGCGAGCGCGCACGGGCCCGGGCCAAGGCGGCGGATGTCGCGCTCGCCAGGGGCGAGATCTGGGGACCGCTCCACGGCGTGCCGATGACCATCAAGGAAAGCTACAACGTCGCTGGCTCGCCGACGACATGGGGCGATCCGGCGCTGAAGGACAACGTCACCGAGACCAGCGCGCTGTCGGTCGAGCGCCTCGAGAGGGCTGGTGTCGTCCTGTTCGGCAAGACCAACGTCCCGCTCATGCTGGCGGACTGGCAGAGCTACAACGCCGTCTATGGCACCGCGAACAACCCGTGGGACCCGAGCCTCACACCCGGCGGCTCGTCGGGCGGCTCGGCGGCGGCGCTGGCGGCCGGCCTGACGGGCCTCGACGCGGGCAGCGACATCGGCGCCTCGATCCGCAATCCGGCGCACTATTGCGGCGTCTTCGGATTGAAGCCGACGTGGGGCATCATCTCGCCGAAAGGGCATTCGCTGCCCGGCGTGGAGACCTACGGCGACATCTCGGCGATCGGACCGCTGACGCGAGGGGCCGAGGACCTGGACCTTGCTCTCGACGCCATGGCAGGCCCGGATGATATCGACGGCGTGGCGTGGAAGCTCGATCTGCCACAGTGCCCGGCGGGCTCGCTGAAGGATCTGCGCGTCGCGGTGAAGCTCGCCGATCCGAACTCCGAGGTCGATGGCGAGTATGCGGACAAAATGCAGGCGCTGGTCGATTCGCTGGCCAAACGCGGCGCGACGGTGAGAGAGGCCGAGCCCGAGATCGACACGCGACGCTTGCACGAGGTCTATGTGTGGCTGCTCAGGGCCGCCACGTCGGCACGGACGCCGGAAGCGGACATCGGGCGCTGGAAGGCAGCCGCGGAGGCGGCGGGACCGGGCAAGCTGCCCTACGTGGAGCAGATGGTGAAGGGCTGCACGATGTCCCACCGGGAGTGGCTCGGCCTCAACAACGAGCGTATGAAGCTGCGGCGGCAGTTCAATGCGTTCTTCCAGGACTGGGACGTGCTGCTTTGTCCGGCGGCGGCCTCGGCGGCGTGGCCGCACGATCAATCGGGTGAGCGCTGGCAGCGCACGATTACGATCAACAACAAGCGGTTGCCGACGACCGATCAGTTGTTCTGGGCTGGCTACTCGGGCGTTGTCTACCTGCCGTCCACGGTCGGGCCAGCGGGACTGACCAAAGCCGGGCTTCCGGTCGGCTATCAGGCGATCGCGGCAAGCGGCCGCGACAAGTGGGCGACCGCGTTCAGCCGGCTGGTCGAGCGCGAGATCGGCGGCTTCGTGGCGCCGCCCGGGTACGAATAGGACCAACACGGCGAGGTGCGATGGCGGCGGCGAGCGGGACCGAGCAGCAGACCGAGGTGATCGCATTCCTCTCCGATGCGGCGAGCTATAGCGCGCCATGCGACGAGGTCGACCGGATCGAGACGCACGGCGCGCTGGTGTTCATCACGGGCGAGCAGGCGCTGAAGATCAAGCGTGCGGTGCGTACCGGCTATTTCGATTTCTCGACGCTCGAAAAGCGGGAGGCCGTTTGCCGGCGCGAAATCGAGATCAATCGTTCGAATGCGCCGGACATCTACCGCGACGTCGTCGCGATCACGCGCGAAGCCGATGGACGGCTTGCGATCGGCGGCAAAGGCTTCCCGGTCGAGTGGGCCGTGCGCATGGCGAGCTTCTCGCAGGACGATCTCCTGTCGACGGTGGCGGAGCGCCACGGCATAGACGACCGCCTCGCGACGGAGTTGGCGGAGACGGTTCTCGCCGCCCATGCCGGCGCCGAGCCTCGACAGGTGGGCGATGCGCCAGCCCATATGCGGCGGATCGTCGGGAATGTCGGCGAGAGCATCGCAGCCTCGGCGGTGCAAATTGCTGGGGCCGAGGCGCTGCGGCAGCATTTTCTGGTCCGGGCCGAGACTACCCTGCTGCGCTCGGCGCCTATCCTCGCACGGCGCGCCGAGGCCGGCCTGGTGCGGCGCTGCCATGGCGACATGCACCTCGGCAACATCGTGCTGTGGAAAGGACGGCCGCAGCTGTTCGATGCGATCGAGTTCGACGAGCGGCTGGCAACGATCGATCTTCTCTACGATCTCGCCTTTCTGCTGATGGACCTCGACCGCCGGGGGCAGCGGCGCGCGGCGCACGTCGTGCTCGATCGCTACCTCGGCGGCTCGGGACGTCCGCTCGATGTCGAAGGGCTGGCGGCGATGCCGCTGTTCCTCGGGCTGCGCGCTGCGATACGAGCCATGGTGGCGTTCGATCGTGCCCGTATCCAGGAGGATGCGCAGCGGCTGGCGACGGAGCAGCACGGCATCGAGACGCTGTCACGGGCGCTCGGATACCTGGCGCCGCAGAAGCCACGACTGATCGCCGTCGGCGGGCTATCGGGGACGGGCAAGACGACGCTCGCTGCGGCGCTCGCACCACAGGTGCCGCCAGCGCCGGGCGCTTTGCATCTGCGCAGCGACGTCATGCGCAAACGGCTTGCCGGGGTCGGCGAGCTCGACCGGTTGCCGCCGGATGCCTACACGCCGGCGGCTTCGGCCCGCGTCTACCACGCACTCGCGTTGCTGGCGCAACGAGCACTGCGCGCAGGGCACTCGGTGGTGGTCGATGCCGTCTTCGCACGACCGGAGGAGCGGGCCGCCTTCGAGCAGGCAGCTGCCGCGCTTGGCGTCGCGTTCGACGGCATCTGGCTGGAAGCCGTCCCCGAACTGCTCAAGTCGCGGGTCGCCGCACGCAAAGGCGATGCTTCGGATGCGACGCCCGAGGTCGTCGAGCGGCAGCGCGGCTACGAGGTGGGTGCTGTTGCCTGGCGCCGGGTCGCGGCCATGGGTACGGCAGACGAGGTGCTGGCAGCGGCAATGGACGCGGTCGGAGCTTCTGCAACGGATCGCCGCAATTGAACCTCGATCAATATTGAGTGAACGGTGGGTATTTAATCCCCGCAGCAGCCCGGCGTGGTATAGTTGGCCATATGACGCGGACCGATGGCCACCCTGGCCCCGGTGTTGACGAGTAGGATCCATATTTCGAGGCGCCGATGCCGATAGCCGCTCGCATTGTTTTTCGTTCCATGGGGCTTTGGCTCCTGCTGGCGATTGGTGCACTCGCGGCTATCGAGGCAAAGGCGCAGGTGGTGCCGGCGCCAGGGGCGGACGGCCTCGTCCGCCGGGGAGACGCTGTCGTCACGGGGTTCGCATCGACCTTGCCGCCTGGGCCGGACCTGCCCATCGACGTGCATCCACTGGACCGGACGACCATCGACCTCGAAAGCGTGACGGTTCGCATTTTCGATCTCACGCAGCTTGGTGGAGGCCCGGCGGGACAGCTCTCCGACGCGCCCGTGCGCCATGTGCTCAAGGCCAAGGACGTGGGCCATGTCTTCGGGATCGCGTTCGACGGTGACGGCACGGACGGGGCGGGGCCGCCCAATCTCTATCTGACGGCCACCTCGGTGCACGGCCTGCAGCTGATGGCGCCCGGATCGAGCGGCCGCCTCGAGCGCGTGATGACCGGGCGCCCCGGCGCGCAATGGATGTCAGGGTTGTTCGGCGAGGCCAAGGGTGGCGGGCCGGGCAGCATCTGGAAGGTGGACGGGCGCACCGGCCAGATCGCGCTTTTCGCCAATGTCATGACAGGCGACCTCGAGAACTCGGGCGCCGGCCTCGGTGCGATCGCGTTCGACCCGCGCTCGCGTCACCTCTACGTCTCGGATCTCGAGACCGGCCTCATCTGGCGGCTCGGCCTCGACGGGACGCTCATCGACACCTTCGACCATGGCACGCAAGGGCGCGGCGCCGCTGGGCTGGAGCTGTCCGCCTACGACCCGGCGACGCGGACCGATCGCACCGAGGAAACCTTCAACACAGAGGTGCCCGAAAGCTGGGGCTTCGCGCCGCCCGAGCGCCGCGTGTGGGGTCTCGGGATCGAGAGCAACCGCCTCTACTACGCCGTCGCCGACGGGCCGACGATCTGGTCGGTCAGCCTCGCTCCCGACGGCAGCTTCGGCGATGACGCGCGCGTCGAGCTTGCCGTCAAGGGAACGCCTGCCGGCAACCAGATCGGCACGATCCTGTTCGACGGTCCGGGGGTGATGTACCTCGCCCAGCGCGGCGGGCAGCTCGGCAGCTACGACTATCAGACGTTCATGCGGCCCCAGGAGGCCGCTGCGTTGCGCTATCGCTGGAACGAGAAGGATCGTCGCTGGGCCGAGGCACCAGAGGAATATGCCGTCGGCCTGCCGCTGGAGCATCACGGCGTGGTCGGCGGTCTCGCCCTCAACTACGGCTACGACCGCTTCGGGCGGATCGACTACGACCGCTGCCGGCAGACCCTGTGGCTGACGGGCGAGCATCTCAGGGCCGGCAGCGACATCGTGCGGGTGTCGCGCGGCGGCCCGCGCCTCGTCGGTGGCCTGCAAGGCATCTACAAGAGCCGCGTCCGGCCCGACAACGAGCCGCCGTTCGAGGCTTGGTACGTCGACTACGACGCCGACTACGCGGACGAGGAGGCGTTCGGCCACATCGGCAACGTGGCGATCTTCGGGCCGTGCAAGTCGAGCGTGACGTATGCGGCGGAGCGTGTCGAGATCCCGGTTTGGACGAAGGGGCCGAACCTCGTCGTGGAGAAGCGGTGCGAGCCGGTCGCCTTCGGCGGGCGGGTGCGCTGCGTGATCGTGGTGCGCAACACGGGTGATGCCACCGGCGACGGCGTGATCGAAATCGTCGACGAGACCCGCACGCTGTGGGGGCCGGGCAAGGGGGCGTTGCTGCCGGTCGCCGAGGCTGCCGCCGACGGCGGCGAGTGGAGCTGCGCGGCGAATGCGGCGGGCGCCTTCGTGTGCAAGCTTCCGGCCGCATTGCTGGCCCCAGGGGGCGCGCGCGAGCTGTCGCTCTGGATCGACACGCGCGATCTGGTGCTCGGCGGCAACGTCGGCTTCCGCAACTGCGTGACGATCGACCATCCGGACGGCAAGGGCAAAGCCTGCGCCGAGGGCGGCACGGGCATCGTCGTCTCGAAGTCGGGTCCAGCGATCTGCAAGCCGGGCGAGGACTGCACGTTCTCGCTGACGGTGACGAATGCAAGCCCGTTGCCGTTCAAGGGCGACGTTCTGCTGGCCGACCACATGCTCGTTGGCGGCAACCTGCACGAGGCGCCGATCACCAAGATCGAGCCGCCGCTCGCCTGCACCGAGGCGCCGGCCAAGCTGCCGTTCTCGTGTCTCGCGAGCATCGAACTCGCCTCGGGGCAGAGCCTGTCGCACGCGATCACCGTCCAGATGCCGGGACCGGGGCCTGCGTTCGCCCAGAACTGTTTCGCGGCGACCGATCCCTGGCTCGCCGACAGGCCCGATCAGCTGCTCGGTCTTCTGGCGCCGGCTAAGTTCAAAGGTCTGGCGGCGAAAGGTGTGGCCGCGGCCGTCGCAGACGCGCATCCGGCGTGCCTGTGGATCAAGCTCGGCGACCCCAAGCTGGTCAGCCCGGCGAAAGGTCCGCCCGTATCGAAGCCACCGCTTGCCGGCTCTTTCACGCCGTCGCATGGCTTCCTACCGCCGGTTTCGGTTTGCGCCAACGGACGCCCCCCGCTTCCCGGCGGTCGCTGCGCGTGCCCGCTCAACGCGCCGTGGGATCCGGAAACCAGGACGTGCCGCTGGCGGCCGGTGTGCTGGGACAAGGCGCGACTGACGCCATCAGGCGAATGCTGTCCGCGCGGCACGGTGTGGTGGGCTTCGGCAGGCACGTGCCGCATTCCACCGGTGACCGGCTGCTCGGACACGTCGCGGCGCAAGCCTGACGGCGGCTGCTGCCCGCGGGGCGAGCGCTGGCGTGACGGCGCATGCCGCCCGCGCATCGTCACCGAGCCGTGCGGCATCGGCTTCACGCGGCTGCTCAGCGGACAATGCATACCGCTGCCGGTCATTCCTCCGGTCGTCGTGCTGCCGAAATGCCCCGACGGTCGCGACCGCCTGCGCAGCGGTCGCTGCCCGCCGGTGGCCTGCCCGCTCAATGCACCATTCAACGTCCACACGGGCCGCTGCCAGCCGCACGACGGTCCCGGATGCAGACCCGGCTATCATCGGCTGGCGCGAAGCGGGCATTGCGTCCCCATCGGCGGCGGGTGTCCGGGAGGATTGATCAAGAACGCGCGCGGCAAGTGCGTGCCGCCGAGCATCGGCGAGCCGGGCGCGGGACGCCCATGCTTGCCCGGCCAGCGCCGCGTTCGCGGCCAGTGCGTCGGTGTCGGTCAGCCCGATCCGGTGCGCCCGATCGGATGCCCCGGCCGTCTCGTTCGTGACGCCAGCGGGAAGTGCCTGCCGCCGAGCATCGCAGAGCCATCCGGCGGTCGCGACTGCGGACCTGGCCAGCGTCGCATCAGGGGCCGTTGTGTCGGTGGAGCTGGCGACGTCCGGCCACCGAAGACAGAGACGGAGACGAAGCCGGTCAAGCCGCCCCGCGTGACGCCGACGACCAAGGTTCCACCGCGTGCCGATCCGCCCCGAGTGAAGCCTCCCCGGGTAAAGCCGCCGCGCGTGAAGCCGCCGCGCTGGGTGGAACCCAGGGTCCGTGAGCGGCCGCGGGAGCGGGTGAGGCCACCAAGGCCGCCGCGCGTGGACCGAATCGAACGCCGTAGCGGGCCGCCGCGGCAATTCCAACCGCCGCGGAGGATCGGGCCACCCCGCCGCAGCGGACCGCCACTCGGCTTCAATCCCGGGCCAAGTCGCGGCGGTGGTGGTTTCGGTGGAGGCGGTGGCTTCGGCCGGCAACGCTGAAGCGCGACCTAGGCCTGCCGTCGCCGCTCACACGTCGTGGCGAGCGCCACGAGAGCGCTCGAGCCAGCGGGCGAAGCCGACGATGGCCGCCACCAGAACGCCGATGGCGACGGTCAGCCCGAGGATGGGAACCAGCACTGGCACGAAGGCCCAGATCATGGCGGCGCCAAGGAAAACCGCGGTGGTCAGCAACCAGAGTTCTGAGGACGGTCTTCATCGGCACTCCACGAAGCCTCATGTCCGACGGCGCGCAAGCTCACATCGGGCGCGTACGGCCGCTCCGGAGCTGCTAACCTCGCTCGCCAGTAGCACCATCTCGCACGGGAGGCAGCAGATATGACAGCGCGGCTCGAGAACCAGGCAGCTATCGTCACGGGAGCAGGTCACGGCATCGGCGCCGCTGTCGCAACCCGGCTCGCAGCGGACGGTGCAGCGGTGATCGTCGCCGACATCTCTACCGAGCGCGCCGAGGCACACGCAAGATCCATCGTGGCGGCTGGAGGACGCGCGATCGGCCATGCGGTCGACGTCAAGGACCGGGCCGGTGTCGAGGCCACGGTGGCGGCCGCCGTGCAGGCCTATGGACGCCTCGACGTCCTGGTCAACGCGGCCGGCATCATGGACCGGGCGCCGGCGCTCGAGATGGACGACGCGCTCTGGCACCGCATCATCGACACCAACCTCTACGGCACGTTCGTGTTCTGCCAAGCGGCCGCGCGAGCCATGATCAAGGCCGGCAACGGCGGGCGGATCGTCAACGTGGCCTCGAACTCCGGGCTATTCGGCGGACGTGGGCGGATCGCCTACGGCGCCAGCAAGGCCGGCGTGATCAACCTCACCCAGACGCTCGCGATCGAGCTCGCCGAGCACGGCATCCTCGTCAATGCGGTGGCGCCGGGGCCGACCAAGACGCGCGATGACCAGCCGGCCGAGCCCTGGGGCAGCGTGCAGATGCGCATGCCGCTGAAGCGGTGGGGGCGGCCCGAGGAGATCGCGGCGGTCGCCGCCTTCCTGGCATCGGGCGAGGCCAGCTTCACGACCGGACACGTCGTCGGCGCCGACGGCGGATTCACGATCTCGGGCATCATGGAAGGCTGACAAACTCAAAAGCCGAGGGGCAGCGATTGGCTGCCCCCCTTCTCCTGTCCTCAGTAGAGCGCGACCGGGTTGCCGGGCGAGCCCGTGGCGCCCTTCATCTTGAGCGGCGACCAGACGAACAGGAACTCGTAGGCCTTGTCGGCGACGAGCTGCGTCAGATCCATGTTCTCCATGTTCCAGATGCCGCGCTTGGTCTGCAGCTTGATGTGACACTCGAAGGGCTGCGGGTTCTCGCCACCGGCGCCCTTACCGACCGCCTCGACCGCCCATGTGTCGGCGCCGGTCAGGATGATCTTGCGCTCGGCCAAGTGCTCACACGCGGAGATGCCGAAGCCGGGCTCGCCCGAGTTGAAGAGCGCGACGCGACGCTTCTTCTCGGCGGCGTCGAAGGTGTCCCAATTCTTCGGGTCCCAGATGTTGCCGTGGCCCGTGTGCAGGAACACGCAGTCGCCCTCGCCGATGGGTGCGATGCCCTGGCGCTTGACCATCTCCTCGACGTCCGCGGCAGTAATGATGCCGGGATCGCTGGCGCTGTTCTCTTTCGGAATGGGCAACTGGCCGCCGCGTAGCGCTACTGCATCGAGCAGGACGCCACGACAAACGAAGCCCTTCTGAGCGACGTGCTCGACGCCAAGCGGGCCCATGCCGTCGGCGCCGATGCCTTTGTCGCCGAGGTAGCGGCCGTTATAGTAGAATTTGCCCTTGGACGTGATGACGCCGATGTGGGCGGGCCCATCGAACTGGGTGCCGATCTGGCCCAGCTCGGTCGTGACGAGCTCGTCGTTGTAGACGAGTTGCTGGCCACCGAAGGGACCACCCGTCGGCATGCCGGGGATGACCAGCTTCCAGCTGCGCGCGCCGAAGGCCGGCGCGTCCGAGGCGTAGACCTTGCCGAGCGTGGCGACCTTGCCCTTCTTGACCAGACCGACGGCCTTGAGCACCAGCTCCGGCGTAGTCCGGTTCGGTGCACCGACCTTGTCGTCAGGTCCCCACTCCGAGGGCGCCCACTTCTGTGTCAGGGGCTCGTCGTTCAAGCCAGGCGTTTGGGCGACGGCCAAGCTCGCCATAGACATCATCGCGATCGTTGCCATCGAGGCATGCAGAGCGCTTCTCATTGTTTCCTCCAATATCGTTCACGTTTCTCTGACTCCGGTAGACTAGCGGCAATGCGCGAGACGCCAGCCAAAAAATGCGTGTGGGCGCCGCGACGCTCTGCTGGCGCGAGATGGCCGGCTCCGGCCCATTCGGCGCGCGTGAGCACACCGCTGTTGCGCTGCGCTTGATCCACGAGGGCATCGCTGCCTAACCTGGAGGCTGCCCGCGGCCGCGCCGGGCTGACGAGGAGACTTGACCGATGTCCGACGCCCGTTCCGCCCTGCCGCTCGCCCATATCAAGGTGCTGGATCTGACCGCCCATCGTGCCGGTCCGACCGCCGTGCGCCAGCTCGCCGACTGGGGCGCCCAGGTGATCAAGATCGAGCCGCCGGCTGACTCAGACGTCGATGCCATGGGTGGCAAGCGGCACGGCTTCGATTTCCAGAACCTGCACCGCAACAAGCGCTCACTGACACTCAACCTGAAGAGCCCCGAAGGGCACGCGATCTTCATGAAGCTGGCGAAGGAAGCCGATGTCGTCGTGGAGAACATGCGCTCCGACGTGAAGACGCGGCTCAAGGTCGACTACGAGAACTGCGCCAAGGTCAATCCGCGCATCATCTACGGATCGATCTCGGGTTTCGGACAATCGGGACCGGATGCGACTCGGCCCGGTGTCGACCAGATCGCGCAGGGCATGGGCGGGCTGATGTCCATCACCGGCATTCCCGGCCAGGGTCCGGTGCGCGTCGGCATCCCGATCGCTGACCTCACCTCGGGCCTTCTCCTTGCACAAGCGATGATCCTGGCGCTCTACGAGCGTGAGCGGTCGGGCAAGGGGCAGTGGGTGCACACGTCCCTGATCGAAGCGCAGATCTTCATGCTCGACTTCCAGGCGGCGCGTTGGCTGATCGCGGGTGAAGTGCCGCCGCAGGCCGGCAACGACCATCCGACCGGCATTCCCACCGGCGTATTTCAGACCTCCGACGGGCATATCAACATCGCGGCCTCGGGCGACAACTTGTATGAGCGCTGTTGTAAGGCTCTCGGCGTGCCGGAGCTGATCGACCACCCGGACTACAAGACGGGCGGCGCGCGCTCGAAGAACCGCAGGGTGCTGAACGGCCTCCTCGCCGAGCGCACGAAGACCAATACCAGTGCGCACTGGATTGCCGCGCTGAACAAGGCCGGCGTGCCGTGCGGGCCGATCAACAACATCCAGCAGACGTTCGAGGAGCCGCAGGTCAAGCACCTCGGCATCGCACGCAAGGTGCGTCACAAGAAGCTCGGCGAGATGCGCCTGGTCGGCCAGCCGATCAACATGAGCCGCTTCCCGCAGCCCGAGGTGCTGGGCGCGACCCCCGATCTCGGCGAGCACACGGCCGACGTGCTGGCTGGCTTCGGCTACAGCGAGGCGGACGTGAAGGGCCTCAAGGCGAAGGGCGTGATCTGAAGCGCCGAAGGCTGGAGGGTCCGGGGGGCTGTGCCTCCCGGCGGGGGCATGGCGCGGGCCCCGCTTGCGCCGCTGGCGCAGAGGAGTAGTGCAGCCATGGAATTCGACTACGTCATCGTGGGCTCGGGGTCGGCGGGGTCTGTGCTGGCACATCGGCTGACCGAGAACGGCCGTTATACCGTGTGTGTGCTCGAGGCCGGGCCGACCGACTACAAGAACCCCTACATCCATTTCCCGGCGGGCTTCTTCAAGCTGCTCGATAACCCTGCGGTCAACTGGGTCTACTACACGGAGCCCGAAAAGCAGACGAAGGAGCGCCGCATTCTCTACCCGCGGGGCCGTGTGCTCGGCGGATCGTCGTCGATCAACGGCGTCATGCAGGTTCGCGGCCAGCGTGAGGATTATGACGATTGGGCGGCCATGGGCGCGCGCGGCTGGTCCTACGAGGAGGTGCTGCCCTACTTCAAGAAATCGGAGACGTACCTGCCGGGGGACCCTGCCTATCGCGGCAAATCCGGACCGCTCGTCGTCGAGGATTATCGTGGTCATCACCCGCTGACGCTCGAGTTCGTCGAGGCGGGCAAGGAGTTGGGCTTCAAGTTCAATCCCGACTACAACGGCGCCAGCCAGGAGGGCATCGGCTACGTGCAGCAGACGCGCGCCGGCCGCTGGCGGATGTCGACCGCGCGGGCTTTCCTGCATCCGGCGATGAAGAGGAAAAACCTCAAGGTCGAGACAGGCGTCCTCGTCACACAACTCAACTACGAAGGCAATCGGGTCGCGGGGGTCACATTTCGGCGTGGGATGGGCCAAGGCGAGCCGGTGCCGATCACGGCCAAGCGCGAGACGATCATCTGCGCCGGCTCGATCAACAGCCCGCAGCTTCTACAGCTCTCCGGAATCGGCAATCCGGAGCACTTGAAGTCGATCGGCGTCACGGTTCGCACAGCGCTGCCCGGCGTCGGCTACAATTTCCACGATCACTACGTCGCGCGCGTCGTGCGCTCGATCACGACGCGGACGACCGTCAATGAGGAAAGCCGGGGCTGGCGGCTCGCGATGAACGTCGCACGGTGGGCGATCAAAGGCGACGGCATCCTGACCTACTCGGCCGGAAACGGCATCGCGTTCTGGCGCTCCGCGGCGGAGATGACACGACCCGATGTGCAGCTCTCGTTCGCGCCGGCGAGCTACCCCAACGGACAGATCGGCGTGCTCGACAAGACACCCGGCATCACCTGCGGCGCTTGGCAATGCCGGCCGGAAGCGCGCGGCTCCGTGCTCGCCAAATCATCGAACCCGCGCGAGGCACCGGCGATCAAGCCCAATTATCTCGATCACGAGGTGGATCGCAAAGCCATCGTCGCCGGGTTGCGCAAGTCACGGGATATTTTGTTCACGTCCGTCTTCAACAAATATGGCGGCGAGGAGGTCTACCCCGGAAAAGACATCCACTCCGACGACGAGTGGCTGGATTATGCCTATCAGTACGGCTCGACGGTCTACCACCCGGTCGGCACGTGCAAGATGGGCACGGATCGCCTCGCCGTCGTCGACCCGGAGTTGCGCGTACACGGCGTGACAGGGCTGCGCGTCGTGGATGCCTCCGTATTTCCAAAGATGACGTCGTCGAACACGAATGCGCCAACCATCATGATCGCGGAGAAGGCCGCCGACATGATCCTCGCCTCCGCGGAAGCGTGACGGGCAGTCGACACGTCACGACATTTGGTCCGTGGGAGAGAGTCGCGGCTCGACGCAAGGCCGAATGCATGGATGCACGCCAGTGTCTGCTTGCATTTCGGACAGTAAATCTGGCCGAGACGTATGAGTATTGGCCCCTACCTTCCGATAGAGTAGTAATTCATCTATCGGGTGCGGGTTGATGTGGTTCGCGTGATCGGGTGCGGCCTTCGTTGTGGCAAGTGCTGGGCCCGGCATCAGCGCCAGACGCACTGCAAAAAAGGGAGAAATCCATGGTCACGCGTCGTCAAGTATTGGGGTGGGGAGCGGCTGCGCCCTTCGTGCTCGGGATGCCGGGGCTGGCACTCGGCCAGGAGATGAAGTTCTTCCGCATCGGGACGGGCGGCGTCGGCGGCACGTATTTCCCGATCGGCGGTCTGCTCGCCAACGCCATATCGGCGCCGCCGGGATCCAGGCCTTGCGACAAGGGCGGCGCTTGCGGCGTGCCGGGGCTCGTCGCCATCGCGCAGTCGACCAACGCGTCGGTCGCGAACTGCACCGGCGTCGAGACGGGGCAAATCGAGTCGGGTCTGGCCGCCGCCGATATCGTCTATCAGGCCTACAACGGCCTCGGCACCTTCAAGGACAAGAAGTACGGCAAGCTTCGTGTCATCGCCAACCTGTTCCCCGAGCACCTGCACCTCGTGCTGCCGAAGGGCGGCAAGCTCAACGGCATCCCCGACCTCAAGGGCAAGCGCGTCAGCGTGTTCCAGGCCGGCTCCGGCACGCAGGTGGCCGTGCTCGAGTTCCTGAAGCAGTTCGGGATCGAGAAGAAGGACATGCAGACGTCCGAGCTCAGCCCGCAGCAGAGCGCGGACCGCATGGCCGACGGCCAGATCGACGCGTTCTTCATCATCGGCGGAACGCCGCTCGCCGCGATCTCGCAACTTGCCGCAACCAAGGGCATGGAGATCTACTCGCTCACCGACGCGGAAATCGAGACCTTCCTCAAGGCGCTGCCCTACTACTATGCCGATCCGATCAAGGCCGGCACGTACGAAGGCCAGACGAGCGAGATCAAGTCCGTCGCGGTCGGCGCACAATGGATCGTCGGCGCGGACGTGGCGGAAAAGCTCGTCTATGACGTGACGACCGCGCTGTGGAACGACAACACGCGCAAGCTGATGGACAACGGTCACGCCAAGGCCAAGGAAATCCAGCTCACCTCGGCGCTGAAGGCGGTCAAGATACCGCTGCATCCGGGCGCCGAGAAATTCTACAAGGAGAAAGGCGTGCTCAAGTAGCGCGCGCCGTCCTCAACGCCTCTTGACGGGGCCGGCGCGGAGCCATCCTCGCCGGCCTTTATCGTTTTTTACCGCCGGGTGCCCCATGACGACCAGCCACGCCGACACCTCCGCGATCGACGCCCAGCGCGCCAAAAAGATCGAGGAGGAGTTCGAGACCGAGCGGCGTATGCGACCTGTGGCACCGCGCCTCGGCGGCTTCGTTGCCGTGTTCCTGGTCGTCTTCGCCATCTACCACTACGTCACGGCCGGCATCGGCATCCCGATCGACTACTGGCACATGGGCATCCACCTGTCCGGCGTGCTGCTGATGATCTTCCTGCTCTATCCGGCACGACGGGGCAGCGCCACCGCCGAGATCGCGCGCGCGCGGGGCCATCTGTGGGGCGTGCCGTTCTACGACTGGATCGCAGGCATCCTCGGCGTCGTGGCGGCGCTGTGGATCGGCTACTCCTGGGAAGGCGTCGATTTCTCCTGGCTCGGCATTCCGTTCAAGGTCGTGCAGCAGGCGCTGCGACAGGGCGCGCCCGCCGACGTGGACGTGGTGCTCGGCACGATCATGGTGCTGCTCGTCCTCGAGGCGACGCGGCGCACCGTCGGATGGGTGCTGCCGATCATCATCGTCTGCTTCATCATCTTCGCCCTCTACGGGCCCTGGATGCCCTTCCAGGTTCTCAAGCATCCGGGCGTCACCTGGCGGCAGTTCATCAACAACATCTATTTTCCAGCCGAGGGCATCTTCGGTATCGCGTTGTGGATCGCCTCGACGATCGTGTTCCATTTCGTGCTGTTCGGCGCGGTGGCACAGCGCATGGGCCTCGGGCAGCTCTTCGTCGACGTCTCGACCATCATCGCGGGGCGCTACACGGGCGGGCCGGCGAAAGTATCCGTGATCTCGTCGGCGCTGTTCGGCACGATCTCGGGCTCAGCCGTCGCCAACGTCGTGTCGACCGGCTCGCTGACCATCCCGAACATGAAACGGCTCGGCTATCAGCCGCATTTCGCCGGCGCCGTCGAGGCAGCGGCCAGCGCGGGGGGACAGGTGACGCCCCCGATCATGGGCGCGGCGGCCTTCATCATGGCCGAGTACCTCAAGATGCCCTACAGCCACATCGCGCTGGCGGCCATCTTCCCAGCCGCCATGCATTACCTCGGTGTTCTCGTCATGGTGCATCTCGAGGCGAAGCGCCTCGGCTTGCGCGGATTCACCCGCGAGGAGATTCCGCAGATCGGACGCGTGCTCGCTCGTGGATGGCCAGCGTTCCTGCCTCTGTTCGTGCTGCTCTACGTCCTGTTCTCGGGCTACACGCCCTACATGGCCGCGTTCTGCGGCATCACGACGGCCATCGTCGTGGGCCTCGTCAATCCCATGCACCGCGTCACCTGGCGCGGGTTCCTCGAAGCCTTCCACGAAGGCGCTCGCAGCGCGCTTGCGGTCGGGGCCATCTGTGCCGCGGTCGGCATCGTGATCGGCGTGATCTCACTGACGGGCCTCGCCTTCCGCCTCGGCTTCATGGTCACCAGTGCGGCGGGGGATCTCGGCTCGTTCATTCACGCAGGTCTCTCGCTTCTCCCCTGGGAGCTGCTCAGCCTGAAGGACATCACGCTGTTTCTCTCGATGGTGTTCATCGCCATCTCCTGCATCCTGATGGGCGCCGGCGTGCCGACGACGGCGCTTTACATCATGCTCGTCACCGTGGCGCAGCCGGCGTTCGCGAACCTCGGTGTGCCGCCGCTCGCGACCCATATGTTCGTCCTGTTCTATGGCATCGTCTCGGAAGTGACGCCGCCCGTGTGCACGTCGGCCTACGCGGGGGCCGCGATCGCCAACGCCAACCCATGGCGGACCGGCTTCACGGCGTTCAAGCTGTCGAACGGCAAGATCATGGTGCCGTTCATCTTCTGCTACTCGCCGGTGATGCTGCTCGTGCTGCCGGGCTGGACGTTGGCGGCATTTCTCGAGACGACACTCACCTGCGCGCTCGGCATCTGTATGCTCGGCGTGGCCTTCGTGGGCTACGGTTGGGCGACGATGCCGATGGGGCTGCGCGTGATGCTCGGCATCGGCGGCGTGCTGATGGCAGCGCCATCTCGCAACACCGAGCTGGTGGGCTTGGTGCTTGCCGTGCTGCCGGCGCTCCAGCAGATCAAGGCAGCTCGGGCGAAGGCCGCAGCGTCACCAACGTGAGGGAGGCGGGCGGCGGGCGACCCCTGTCCATCGCATCGCCTGGGCGTTTGCCGGGGCTGGAGGTCAGCCTCGAGCCGACCTACAGCTGCAGCTCGCGCATCACAGCGCCAAACTGTCGTTCAACCGCCTCGCGGGCGACGTGACGCCCGGCGTCGACGAGCTTGCGACCGCCAGCCCAGACGCAATCCACTGCACGCGCTCCGGTGAAAACCCAGACGTCGAGAAGCTGTGCCGGCGTGCGCCCGGCGAAGGCTGCATGCGACAGATCGAGCGAGACGAGATCGGCGCGGGCACCGATGCGGATACCCGCGTTAACGAGGCCGAGCGCCTGGGCGCCGCCTCGCACGGCCTCCCGGAAGAGCGCCTCTCCCGTCGAGCCGCCGTCGCTCGCGAGGACGTTACGTGCCCTGTCGCGAAGCCGTTGCGACAGCTCGAGCTGGCGCAACTCGTCCGGGACGCCGATGAGGACGTTGGAATCGCTGCCCACGCCGAAGCGTCCGCCGGCCCGCAGGAAGTGCGCTGCGTTGAAGATGCCGTCGCCCAGGTTGGCCTCGGTCACCGGGCAAAGGCCCGCCACTGCGCCGCTCGCGGCGAGCCGCCGCGTCTCGTCCTCGGACATGTGGGTGGCGTGAATGATGCACCAGCGCGCGGCCACCTGCGCATTGTCGAGCAGCCATTCGACCGGACGGCGTCCGGACCAGGCGATGCAGTCCTCGACCTCTCTCACCTGCTCGGCGGCATGAATATGAAGTGGCGCAGTCGGCGCCAGCGACTGGAGCACAGTCAGCTCACCGGGTGTGACCGCGCGCAGGCTATGCGGGGCAACGCCAACGATGGCCTCGTCGAGAACCGCGACGTGTCGGCGGCACGCCACAAGCAGGCGCTCGAACGCGTCTAGGCCGTTGACGAACCGGCGCTGTCCGTCGGTGTGGGGTGCACCGGCGAAGTTGCCGTGAGCATAGAAGGTCGGAAGCAGCGTCAATCCGATGCCGGTCTCTGCCGCCGCAGCAGCGATGCGGGACGCCATCTCGGCAATGTCGCTGTAGCACCGGCCATCGGGCTGGTGGTGCAGATAGTGAAACTCGCCGACCCGCGTAAAACCAGCTTCCAGCATCTCGACGTAGAGCTGTGCGGCGATCGCCTCGAGCTGGTCCGGTGTCATGGCGAGTGCATAGCGGTACATGGTCTCGCGCCAAGTCCAGAAGCTGTCCGGCCGGTCGCCGCGCACCTCGGTCAGACCGGCCATACCGCGCTGAAAGGCGTGGCTGTGAACGTTCGGCACCCCGGGAAGAAGCACGCCATGTCGCTCATCGGCGGGGGCGGGAGCCGTGTTGCACGCCAGACTGACGATGCTGCTGCCCGCAAGCTCGAGGCGGACATTTTCCCGCCAGCCGTCCCCCGTCAGTGCCGCGCCGGCGAAAAGTGATGTCATCGACAGGTGCTCAACCTCGCAAAGGTTGGCCCATGCTAGCGTGCGCGGTGGAGGGCGTCATCCGGGTTCAACGGCAACGCTCACGCCGCGCGATAATCGATGCTAGTCTGATCGCACTCTCCCACCTCCACGGAGGTCGAGAATGACAAAGCCTTCGAGACTGACTTGCTGGAAAACCAGAGCCATCGTATTCGGGCTCCTGCCGTGCGCCCTTGGACTTGGTGGCATTCTCTATGCGCGTTGGGACGACGCCGTCTGGCTGACCGACGCCGGTGGCTTCTGGCCCGTCACGCTATCGCTCATCTCTGCCGCCATCCTGATCAAGCTGGTATTCGGTCCCTTCAAGGAGGCGACCAGCAGCGTCGCGGCCTGGCTCACGCTGGCGTTGACATGGTTCTACGCGCCCATGTGGGTCAATGCCGTCGAGGTTCCCTACGCGGCAGCCGTGATGGCGCGTGACGGAGGCGTCCATCTGGCGAGCCATGCAACACGCCGGCCTGAGCATCAAATCTGGCTGCTGACGCATCAGGCGGGCAACAGGATCGTGCACAACGTCGCCGGCAAAATCACCGCGAGCCGGCTCGATCTAGAGTACCGCTTTGCGGAGGCTTATATCCGAGCCCGCCGTCACGGCGAGGATGCTTCCCGGCCGCTCGCCGTTGTCATGGCCGACGTCGCCCGCAGGCTCGCACAGGACACCCGGCGAGCGCGGATCGCCGTTCTGACGGATGCAAATGCCCGGCAGCGCCTGCTCGCGGACATTTGTCGTACGGCATTCGACAATGATACGCCCTGCCCCGTGAAGATGACCATCACGGCCGAGAAAGAGGCTGCCGCGCCCGGCGAGCTGTGGAGCACTCAGTTCACGGAGACGGAGGCGATCGAGGAGATCCACCTGCCATCTCTCCTCGATCTGCTGACGCAGTCGGACTCGCCTGTTCTCGATGGAGACAAAGTGTTCCGGCTCCTGCTGGCGCACGCACGGTCTGTCGCCCCCCTGGTGCAGCTGGCGCAGAAGTCCCACGCCCTGGACGATAGTCAGCTCGACGAGCTGATCCAGCGGATCCTGACGGCGCCCGGATGCGGTGCCGACGTGATCACGATCATCGCCACCGTCAACCGCTTGAGCGAGCGGCAACGTCACGCGCTCCGTTCGAAGGCGCTCGCCGAAGCAGATCTGGCGATCCTCGTCGACAATGCCTCGCGGCTGCGCCTGTCGGACATCGAGATCGGCGCGCTCGACCAGCGGATGCGTTCCGGGTTCGCGTTCAATCCGGACGTGGCCGTGAACGCTCTGAAGGTGCTCGGTGAGAGACTGCCGCTCGAGACGCGCCGTGCGGCCGTGGCTGCCATCGCGGGAGCCGCTGCGTCGCACGCGCTGGCGGCCATCGAGGCGATGAACTTCTCGACCGACCTTCGTAGCCAGTTGTTGGCGAAAATCCTCGACGAGGCGAAGGTCGCCGACTTTGCGGGATGGTCGAAAGAGCGTTTGCAGAGGGCCCTCACTCGCTCTGAGCTGCGCGCCCTGATCGCCATGGCGGTAGCGCGAAGCGAGGCAGCCGACGACTGGCTCGAGTTTGCACTGGGCGCACTGCCTGTCCGTGACATGACGCGCGCCGAACGTGGCGGCCTGCTCAATGGCCTGCTGTTCAAGACTCCGAAGGCGGCACTCGAGTTCGTCAGCAAGAACCGGGACTACCTCGACGCAAATGAGGTCGGCGAGGTAACGCGCGACTACACGCGAACGATCACGCCCGATTTCTGCCTGCACCTGTCCCACCGGAACACCAACTGGCGAACCAAGTATTTCAGCGAGGCCCAACTGCAGATATTTCGCGAATGCGCCGGATCAGACTAGCAGACGATCGTGAGCGCTTCGGTCTAGATAATAGGTTTGCCGCCGGTTACCGCGATGGTGGCCCCGGACACGTAGCTCGAGAGCGGATCGGCGAGCATCACGTATGCCGTCGCAAGCTCGGCCGGCTGCCCCGGCCGCTTCATCGGCACCTGCTTGCCGAAGCTCGCGACCGCCTCCTCCGGCAGAGTGGATGGGATGAGTGGCGTCCAGATCGGACCGGGCGCCACCGCGTTCGCGCGAATGCCTTTCTCGGCCAGCAACTGCGCCAAACCGGCTGTGAAGTTCTGGATGGCACCCTTGGTCGTGGCGTAGGCAAGTAGACTCGGGTTCGGCGTATCGGAATTAATCGAGGCCGTATTGATGATCGCACTGCCGGGCTGCATGTGCGGGACGGCGGCTTTGGTCAGATAGAACATGGCGTGAATGTTGACTTTGAAGGTCAGATCCCATTCCTCGTCAGAGATCTCACCGATGTCCTGGAAGCTTGCCTGATGTGCCGCGTTGTTGACGAGGATGTCGATACCGCCGAGCTCCGAGACCGCCTTGTCGATGATCAGCCTGCAATGCGCGGGATCCTGGATATCGCCCCGCACCAGGACAGCCTTCCGGCCCGCGGATTCGACCAGCTCTTTCGTCTGCTCCGCGTCCTCGTCCTCCTCGAGGTACGAGATGAGCACGTCGACGCCTTCGCGTGCGAAGGCTATGGCAACGGCACGGCCAATTCCGCTGTCGGCGCCGGTTATGACGGCTTTCCTGTCCTTGAGGCGTCCCGAGCCCTTGTAGCTCTGCTCGCCGTGGTCCGGGGCCGGGCTCATTCTGGCCGTCAGGCCTGGCATCGGCTGCTTCTGCTCGGGGAATGGCGGTTGCGGGTGCTGCTGGGCCACTTGATCCACTCTTCCGGGTTCGATGAAATTTCACTCTGCACCTCTGAACCTGTCGCATCTCTTCAAGTTCCCGGCCCACTCGTACTGCGATCGCAAAAGCAGTACGATCTCGCGTCGCCGCATCTGACGAGGCCGGAATGAAAACCGTTTCGCGATCCGAGGCCTGGACCGGCGTCGCCGACTGCCGCAACTGCAGCGTTCGAGCCTCCGCACTGTTTGCCGGGCTTGCGGAAGCCGACTTCGACCAGATTCACCGTCCGATCGACCAGCTGGTTTACGCTCCCGGTACGCCGATTTACTCGGCGGGCGATCCGGCAACGGCGCTGTTCACGATCCGCAAGGGGCTCGTCAAGTTGACGCAGTATCTGCCCGACGGGGCGCAACGCATCGTCCGTCTGATGCGGCGGGCCGACCTGATCGGTCTCGAAGCCATAATCGGCGACACCTACCAGCACACCGTGGTGCCCCTGCAGCCGACGGAGCTCTGCCGCCTGCCGGTCGACCTCGTCAAACGCCTTTCCCACTCCAATCCGCAGCTCTTCCACGAGCTCATGGCCCGCTGGCATCGCGCTCTCAGTGACGCGGACCGGTCGATCACGGAGCTGTCCACCGGATCGGCGCGCCAGCGGGTCGTACGGCTGCTGCTTTGGCTCTCGGAGTTGTCGGAGGACGATCGCTGCGACCTGTTCAGCCGCGAGGATCTGGGCGCCGTGCTCGGCCTGACGACCGAGACGTCCAGCCGAGTGATGGCCGAGCTGAAGCGCCAGGGCTACATCTCCGAGCCGCGGCCCAATCAATTTCTCTGCGACGTGCCGAATCTCAAACGGCTGGTCGAGTAGTCGGCCCCCGCAGGGCCGGCGCCTCGCCACCTGCCGGAACTAGGCGGCCGCGGCAACGTTTCTCCGTGAACCCTGATGCATGGAGCACGATATGCCGTTGCCACTGATAGCCGTCGCGATTGCTGGAGCTATCGGGACCGTGGTGACGGCTTCGGCGGCGCCAGAGGTCGTCCGGCAGACGCCAGAAACTGTCCTCGTACAAGCTGGCGACCGCGACCGCCTCGGACGCAGCTACGTCGAGCCGCGCACGGTGCCCGGCTTCGATCCGGGACCGCAACTGACGACACCCGGGTACCAGCCCCGGGCAGCACCGCGGCAGCGATCGCGGCCAGGCTCCAGCTCGGGTGCAGGTCCCACGGCGTCCGACTGCGCGGCCGGCTACAGCTCACGCTCGCGGTGGACCCGCCGGGAGTTCAATCGCATGTGCGGCCAGGGCTCGTGAGCGCACGCTCCGGGCAAGGTTCGCGAACCTGAGGGCTTCTGGCGCGTTGCGCCCCGACATTCGACAGCGAGACGCAAACCGTGAGCAGCGATAGACAGCGGAAAAAAAAGCGGCCGGCGCAGACGACTGCCGAAGCGCCGACCGAGCTGTCGCGCCGGGACTGGCGCCAGATCGCGAAACGGGTCTGGCACGAGTTCTCCGAGGATCGGCTGACCATGGTCGGTGCTGGCACGGCCTTTTATGTGCTGCTCGCCTTTGTCCCGGCTATGGGCTCGTTCGTCGCCGTCTATGGTCTCGTGTTCGATGCGAGCAGCGTTGTCGAGCAGGTCTCCCGGTTCTCGCAGGTGCTGGCACCCGAGGTGCGCACGATCATCGAGAACCAGCTGACGCGTCTCGCATCCGAGAACACCGGAACGTTGGGGTTTGCCTTCGCCATCTCGCTGGCCTTGTCTCTGTGGAGCGCCAGCGCGGGAACCAAGGCGATCATGGACGGTCTCAACATCGTCTATGACGAGCGAGAGGACCGTGGGTTTATCGAGTTCTATGCAACGGCCCTGGCGTTAACGCTCGGAGGACTGCTCGGCTTCGTCGCCATCATCGCGACCACAATCGCCTTGCCCGTGGTGCTCGAGTACGTGCTGCCGGGCGTCGCCGGCGGGCTGATCCGCTTCATCGGGTATGTCGTTCTGCTCGGCTTCATCTGGCTCGGGCTGATGGCTCTTTACAGATGGGGTCCGAGCCGCGACAGCGCCGAATGGCGATGGCTGGCTCCCGGGACGATTTTCGCCGTGGTTGCTCTAGCCGTTTTCGCGGTGCTCTTCTCATGGTTCGCGCGGTCATTCGCCGGATACTCGAGCTACGGCTCGCTCGGCGCCGTGATCGCGTTCATGACCTGGACTTGGATCAGCGTCATCATCGTGCTGCTCGGAGCGGAGATCGACGCGGAGATGGAGCATCAGACGACGTACGACACGACGGTCGGGCCGGAGGAGCCTCGCGGAGTGCGCGAGGCCGAGATGGCTGACACGCGCCCCGACTCGTAGAGCAAACGCCTTGGCTGCAGGTCAGAGGACGAACTCGGCAACACGCTCGAAGCCGGGCAGAACGGGCGCTTCCGCGTCGAACAGTGCGCGCCGGTCGAAGCTCATCGTGTAGCGGCGCCACTCGAAGGCTTTGCCGACGCCGTTGACGTCGAGGATCGCGATGAGCCGCCCCCCGTCCTTCAGCTGATTGAGAAGTCCCGGGGGAATGTCCGCAGCCTTGCCATTGACGAGGATCGCATCGTAGGGGCCGTGCCCTGGGTAGCCGTCGGCAAAGGCGCCGACATAAACCTCGGTATTGGTCGCATTGCCTGAGGCCAGCGCCTGCTTCATGTGGTCGGCGAGCCCGGCATCGCATTCCAGAGCGACCACCCGCTTCGCCATATGCGCCAGAACGGCAGTAGAGTAGCCGGTCGCCGGTCCCACGTCGAGCACGGTTGCTCCGTCCTCGAGCGCCAAGCTCTGGATCATCTTTGCAAGCGTCCTGGGTGCCAGAAGGACGCGCGCACCGTCCGCCGAAACAGCGAGATTGCCGTCCATGTAGGCGATCGCCTGCTGCCCCGCCGGCACGAACGCCTCGCGCGGCACCTCGAGCATGGCCCGGATGAGGCGCCGATCCGTCACATCGCTCGGCCGCACCTGGGAATCGACCATGTTCTTGCGCTGAACCGCGCTGTCCATTCTGCTTCCTCCCATGATCCGCGGCCCGCGTGGCAGAGGGCCACGAACCGGCGCAGACAAAAAGACCGTAACCGTCATGCCTGCCATGATCGGGGCCGACGACATGGCACGATGAAGCACCCCGTCGCGCGCAAGCTAGCCAACTGCGTGCGCCGAGACCACAACCCCGCCTCTCCGTGCCCTGCGGCGGCACGCCGCGCCCAAACGCCAGGTCGCCTCGATGTCCCCCGGCGGTTAGACGCCTTTCACTTCGTCCCGGCAACCGCATTGCGCCCAGTCACACGCCTGTGATACACGCATCGCGGTCTCGTGGTGAATCTACGAGGCGGAGGGCCACGTGGCGGAGTGGTTACGCAGCGGACTGCAAATCCGTGTACATCGGTTCGAACCCGGTCGTGGCCTCCAAGATTGCGCTCATGATTTCAGTCGGGTCGAACCGACGCGGGTACGAAGCGGGTCAGTCCTCCAAGTCCCATTCGAACAACAAAAAGCGCTGCGGGAGCTCGACGTCGCGGGTGGACGCGAAAGTCGCCTGTGCCGCCTCGTTATCCGTAGCGGTTCCGACCCAGGCATAGCTGCAGCCACGGCTCACGGCGCATTGGACGAGCGCTTCTGTCAAACGCCTGCCGATGCCGCGCCTGCGTCTCTCGGGCGTGACCCCAATCTCGTTGATCCAAAGCTGAGGCTGCTTGTCCGGGTGGAAGTACTCGACCGCTGACGCCATGCCGACGACCACTCCGTCCTCGATCGCAAGCATCATGATGTGGCGCGGATCGTCGAGGAACCTGCGGAGCTGCGCCGGCTCGATGGGATTGTCGAACACCTCCGGCGCCAGCCGATCGAGGCATGCTGCATTGGCATCGTCGAGTTTGAGTATCTGCACGGTCATGGAAGGTGTCACCGTTCTCGGTCGTAATGCCGACGACGCCCCTCGCGCAATCACGCCGGCCGCTCGCTGGCGATGACCGAGAAGCCGCGTGGCGTGGACCTTGTGACGGGCGGGGCCGAGGCGTCGGTCAGCAGCAACGTCGTGCCGGGATGGAACGAGCGCGCTATTTCCATTGCACGCCGCTCGTCGCGGAATACGATCCGCCGCATGGACGCATCGCCCTGCCATTTCACGATGTGGGCGTCCTTGCGCGACTTTCCTATGCCGAACGCGAGCCAGGTCAGTCCGGAGCCATCGGCAGCCGGCCCCAATAGCGAATAGACATGCGTCCCGATCGGCTGAGCGGGGTTCCGGAAGGCGACCGGGTAGGCTCCGAGCAGACGTCCGTCCCGCGTGACATACGCCTTACCGTCAGCTCGCGAGACGACGACCGAGGCGACCGGGTAGTGCACCTCCGCGTCCCACGCCCCGTGTGCCCTCTTGCTGCCGACATGGTCCACGACGGCGCGCGCCTCGACCTCGGCAGCCCGTGGCAGCATCAACCCCGGATGCACAACGCTGTTGGGCTGCGTGCGCTCGTCGGCGATGATGACCGTCACACCGAGATGCGTCACCTCGTAGAGCAGCGCCGAGAACTTGAGCGGCAGCCGGATGCAACCGTGTGAGGCCGGGTAGCCCGGCAGATTGCCTGCGTGAAGTGCAATGCCGGTCCACGTCAGGCGCTCCATGTTGGGCATCTGAGCGCCCTTGTAGATCGACGAGACGTGGCGGCGCTCCTTCTCGAGAATCGTAAAGATGCCGGTCGGCGTCCGGTGTCCGGGTCGTCCGGTCGAGCACGTCGAAATGCCGATCTCGACCCCGTTGCGATAGACGTGAACGAGTTGCTCTGGCAGCGAGACGATCATGACGACGCTACCCGAGGGCGAACGCTCCGGCTGCCAGACATACTCGCCGGGTTTGAGCTTGCGGTCCGCGACGAAACGCTCCGCAGTTGCCGCCCCCGACGACAGCCAAGCGGCGCTGCCGACGATGAGGCCGAGCGCTGCCCGGCGCGTCGGGACCGTAGTTGATAAGACGTCACGCATCATCACGGGTATCCCCGGCTAGTATTTTCCCGACGGCTTATCGGCGGCCGGTACGCATCTTGTCCAGCTCACGCATGGCGGCGCCGAAATCCTCGACGTGGAACTCGACGCCGCGCTCCTCGCCGGGCAGGGTGATCACCATGTTCTTGTGACGCGCCATCTGGCGGAGGAGGCCGAGCGTGATGTCGTCAGGCTCCATGACAAGGAGGTTGGGACCTTTCCGGAGGGGTGCGAGCGGCCCCTTCGAGATCTCGTCGCCATCCATGTAGATGGCCATCAGGCCCGTGCGTGGCAGCCCGGCGCGCTCGATCGAAACGCGCGCATTTCCGTCGGGCTGCGGCTCCAGTTTGAGCCGGGTCGGTCGCTGTGCGGCGACGCCCGTCTGCTCCATGGCGCACTGCCCCTCACGACAGCTCACGCGCCACGCGCCGACGGACACGCTCGCCGTCTCCTGCGCGCGCGGGGCGGCTTCCGCCAGGAAACGGCCTGCAACCCAGCCCGTCTTGCCCTGATAGCTGACCCGGCACCAGCGAGCACGCGCACTGCGCTCGCGCTCCGCCGCGGTCATCGCCTGCCACTGCGCGAACGTGGGGCCGCCCTTGCAGCCGCGGTTGGCGAGTCCAGTGGCGTCATGAGGAATCTTGAGGATCGTGCGGCTTCGGGCGCTCGCGTCGGCGTGCATGTTCAATGTGTCATCGGGTCTCACACCAACCACCCGCCATGCATCGGGGCCATCGGCTTCCGCAACTGCCGAGCCGGCTCCGGAGACGAGCAAAGCGAGCGCAATCAAGAGAAGAGAAAAAGACATGCAGAATGTACTCCTTCACCAAACATGATCCGGACGCCGGGAGCGAGCCAGCCGTCATGAGGTCGAAGCGACGAGGCGGCCTGGATTGCGTTCCGCCACGATCGGCCGGACGAGACGGCCGAACCGCTCAGCCTCCTCGTCGTGCAGATAGCCCGACAAGCAGAACGAGTGGCAGCCGGCATCAATGAAGCGCTGGATCACGTCTGCACATTGACTTGGATCACCTACGATGGCGATCCCCGCTCCCTGGCGCACGCGGGTCAGGCCCGTCCAGAGATTTGGTGCGATCAGCGGTCCCTTCTCACGGGCGAGATCCTGGATTCGCCGGTTGGCCTCCGATGTCGCAGTGCGCTCTATGACGCGTGCGCGGTCCTGCTCGCTGCTCATCGCAACGAGGGCGTCCGCCGCAGCCCAGGCTTCGGCCTCGGTTTCGCGGCAGATGATCTGAAGACGCATCCCGAAACCGATCTCGTGCTCGCGACCGTAGCGCGCGGCGATGGTGCGGATCTGGGCGATGTTGTCGGCGATGCGCTCGGGCGTATCGCCCCAGAAGAGATGCACGTCCGAATGCCGCGCCGAGACGTCCCATGCCTGCGCCGAGCCACCGCCGAGATAGAAGCGCGGATGCGGGGTCTGGAACGAGTGCGGGCGGATCTCGGCGCCCTTGAGGCGATGGAAGCGCCCTTCGAAGTCGAGCGGCTTTTCGGCAGTCCACAACGCCTTCAGGATGCGAACCTCCTCCTCCATCAGGTCGTAGCGCTCCGCCTTGCCGAGCGTGACGCCTTCCGCCTCGACGTCTGCCTCGTTCTGCCCGGCGATGAGATTGACCGCGATACGCCCCTTCGAGAGGTGATCGAGGGTCGAGATCATTTTCGCGAGCATCACGGGATTGATGTAGCCGGGCCTAGCCGCGATCAGCGGCCGGATGCGTGCATGTCGCGCCGCCATGTAGGCACCGGCCATGTAGGCCTCCCAGCAGGCGACGCCGACCGGAATCAGCAAGTACTCGAATCCCGCTCGCTCGGCCTGATCGACGATCCTCTCGAACAGCTCGAGCGAAGGCTGGATGTCGGACGCGGGATCGTTGAAGCGTAGGGTATCGCCGTGGGTCGGCAGATACCAGCCGAGCTCGAGTGGCCGCATGCACGCCTCCGAAGGAACGAATTATCCGGCCCATGATGGCTCAGCGAGCCGCACATTTCCAGCCGCGCACCATCCGGAGAATGACGCTACCTTTCAACGTCGACCAAGCCGGTTCCCCATTGACTTGGAGCATCGGGAGCCGGTTGATGGTGAGCCCCGATCGGCTGAGGAGATTGCCCAAATGACAAAAAATACGACGCCCGGCTTTGCGACCCGCTCGATTCACGCCGGTGCTGCGCCCGACCCCGCAACCGGTGCGCGCGCAACGCCCATCTATCAAACCACATCGTTCGTCTTCAACGACGCCGAGCATGCCGCATCGCTGTTCGGCCTGCAGGCGTTCGGCAACATCTACACCCGCATCGGCAATCCGACGCAGAGCGTCCTCGAAGGCCGCATTGCATCGCTGGAAGGCGGCACGGCAGCGCTGGCGGTTGCCTCGGGACACGCCGCGCAGGCGCTGGTCTTCCACACGCTGCTCGAGCCGGGTGACGACTTCGTCGCCGGCCGCCAGCTCTATGGTGGATCGATCAACCAGTTCAATCACGCCTTCAAGAAGTTCGGCTGGAACGTGGTGTGGGCGGATTCGACCGATCCGGCCTCGTTCGAGAAGGCGATCACCCCGAAAACCAAGGCGATCATGATCGAGAGCATCGCCAATCCCGGCGGCGTCGTGGTGGACATTGCGGCCATCTCGGCCATCGCCAAGAAAGCCGGTGTGCCGCTCATCGTCGACAATACTCTGGCTTCACCCTATCTGTGCCGCCCGAAGGAGCACGGCGCCGACATCATCGTCCACTCCCTGACCAAGTTCATGGGTGGACACGGCAACTCGATCGGCGGCGTCATCGTCGACTGCGGCACCTTCGACTGGTCGAAGTCCGGCGGCAAGTACCCCACCATGACGGCCCCCAACGCCAGCTACAACGGCATGGTGCTTGCCGAGACGTTCGGCGACTTCGCCTTCGCCATCGCCTGCCGCGTGATGGGTCTGCGCGACCTCGGCCCGGCGATCTCGCCGTTCAACTCCTTCCTGATCCTCACCGGCATCGAGACGCTGCCGCTGCGCATGGAGAAGCATTGCGCCAATGCGCTGGCCGTGGCGAGCCATCTCGAGAAGCATCCAGGCGTTGCGTGGGTGAACTATGCCGGACTCGAGTCGAACAAGTACTACGCGGTGCACAAGCGCATCTGCCCGGCAGGCGCCGGCGCCGTGTTCACGTTCGGCCTGAAGGGCGGCTATGACGCGGGCGTAAAATTCGTCGGTGCCCTCGAGATGTTCTCGCATCTCGCCAACATCGGCGACACGCGCAGCCTCGTCATTCACCCGGCCTCGACCACCCACAGCCAGCTCACGCCCGAGCAGCGCGCCGCTGCCGGGGCGGGCGACGACGTGGTCCGCCTGTCGATCGGCATCGAGGATGCGGCCGACATCATTGCCGACCTCGATCAAGCGCTGGAGAAGGCGTCGGCCTGAGGTCTAGTGACATCCTCCGTCGTGCATCGCGGGGACGAGCTCCGCGATGCACGGCCTGCACGTCACAGGTCGGCTCGAAATTGAAGGCCGCTGACGTTCACAGGCGAACCCCAGCAAAGAACGACGAGCTATCGCCAAATCTTGGTGATGGCCGGGACGGTCAGGCGGCAGCGGTTGGGGGCTGACGGGACGACTTGGCGGCGACTTCCAGCCCGTCAGAGAACTTCACACCCAGGATGAGCTTTGGCAACTGGGCATGACCGTCGAGACGGCGCCACGAGCGTTGCGCGCTCTCAACAAGCTTGAACACCATGGCGAGCGCGGTCTTGTTCGACAGACAGCCCTTCGATCGGGTCGTGCGATGGCGCACCGTCGCGAACGTGCTCTCGATCGGGTTCGTCGTTCGCAGATGCTTCCAGTGCTCGGCGGGAAAGTCGTAGAAGGCGAGCAGCGTGTCGCGATCCCTCGCCAGGCAATCGGCGGCCTTCTCGTATTTCAGAGCGTAGCTCTCGACGAACGCGTCGAACGCCAACTCGGCGACAGTCTTCGTCTCGGCCATCCAGATCTCCTGCAATGCACGTTTGGCCTTCGGATGCTGGCTCTTCGGCAGCTTGGCGAGCACATTCGCGGTCTTGTGCACCCAGCACCGCTGCTCGGCAGCTTTCGGCCAGACCTCGCCGGCGGCTTTCCAGAAGCCGAGCGCACCGTCGGCGATCATCATCTCAGGTTGCGCGTCGAGCCCCCGCCGCTTCAGATCGAGCAGCAGCTCGCGCCAATCGTGCGTGCTCTCACGAGCGCCGTCTGTGAACCCGACGAGTTCCTTCCTGCCCTCCGGCGTCGCACCGATGATGACCAGGATGCATTGCTTCTCATCTTCGAGCCGGGCTTCCAGATGGATGCCGTCCGCCCAGGCGTAGACGTAGCGCCTCGCCGAGAGATCGCGCTTCTGCCACGCGGCATGCTCGTCGAGCCAGCCGTCCTTCAGGCGGCCGATAGCGGACGCCGAAAGCCCTGCCGCATCCTTGCCGAGCAATGCTGCCAGAGCCTCGGAGAAGTCGCGGTAGAGATGCCCTTGAGGTACAGGATCGGCAGCAGCGTCTCGATTGACTTGGAGCGCCGCATGTAAGGCGGAAGGATCGACGGCGAAAACCTGATGCGGCCGGGATCATCGGCCGCCACCCCGCGATCACGCACGCGCGGCTGCTTGACTGGGACCGGACCGATGCCGGTCATCACCTCGCGCTCGGGCAGGTAGCCGTGGCGGACGATGCGGGCGCGGCCATCGTCAGCCTTGAGATCGGCGTGCTTGCCGAGAAAGCCGGCGACCTCGGCCTCGACCGCCTGCGCGAGAAGGGCACGCGCACCATTGCGCAGGACTTCGGTCAGCTGATCGTCGAAGGCTCCTGGCTGAATCAGCCGGACGACGTTATGGTTGGGCACGGCATATCACTCCTTTGCTGGAGAAGTGGAGGCGTCAAGCACCCCCACGATATGCCGCCTTCCCGATTCCCGCCGTCACCAACTTCCGGCCATAGCTCAAGAACGACTGGAGCTCGCCGATCACGCTTTCGGGATCCTCTTCCGCGAGGTAATGCCCCGTGTCTAGGGACTGCCCGCTGACCGGTGCATCGCAATACGTCCGCCAGATTGCCAGCGCATCGTACCACGCGCCGATCTTGCCCTTAGCGCCCCAGAGCACGTGCAGCGGACACTGGATACGCCGTCCAGCGCTGCGGCTTTCCCGGTCGTGCACGAGATCGATCGTGGCGGCCGCGCGGTAGTCCTCACACATGCCGGCGATCATCTCGCGGGTTCGCGCTGCGGCGAGATAATCGTCGAGCGCGGCGGGCGCGAAGAAGCCGGGTGGTTTCGGCTCGCGCGAGGTGTGGGCGCGGAACCAGGCGTCCGGCGCTGCACAAATGACGTCCTCGGGAAACGGGTGCGGCTGCGCGAACCAGAACCAATGGTAGTAACCGAGCCCGAACGCCATGTCGGCGCGCTCGAAGTGCTCGATCGTCGGCACGATGTCGAGCACAGCCAAACGCTCGACGCGCTCGGGATGATCGATGGCCAGGCGATGGGCGACACGGGCGCCCCTGTCATGGGCCGCAACGAGGAAGCGCTCGTGCCCGAGCGCCGCCATCAGCTCGACGATGTCGCGGGCCATCTCGCGCTTGGCGTAAGCCGCGTGGTCGGCGGAGGGCTGCGGCTTGAACGATTGACCGTACCCCCTGAGATCCGGCGCGATCACGGTATAGTCTCGCGCCAGTCCCGGCGCCACCAGATGCCACATCGCGTGCGTCTGCGGGTTGCCGTGCAGCAGCACGAGCGGCGGTCCACCGCCACCGATACGAACGCGGAGCGTCCCGTCACCGACAGCGATGTGCTCGAGCCTGAAACCGTCGAAGAACAGCGACATCCGGCTTTTCCCATCGATGGGCAGGAAAGGGGAGCGAGACGCGGTTGCCGCTCTACGCTCCCCATCAAACTGCCTGCTCTCAGCCCTTCGGCAGCGCCGCCGGCCGGAATCCGAGGATCTTCTCGAAGCGGTCGCAGTACTTGGGCCACGCTTCCGGATTGATCAGACGCGGGGGCACGCGGCCGTCCAGAATGTCGATCCACTGGTCGGCCGAGAAAATCGCGACGTTGGCCATCGCCTCGTGCGTGATGCCGGCATTGTGCGGCGAGACGATCACATTCTCGAACTGCATCAGGGGATGATCGGTCGGCGGTGGCTCCTCCATGAAGACGTCGAGCCCCGCGCCCGCGATCAGCTCGTCCTTCAATGCGCGCACCAGATCGTCCTCGCTGTAGGTGCCGCCGCGCGAGGTGTTGACGTAGTAGGCCGACCGCTTCATCGCCTTGAACTGCTCGTAGCCGAGCAGGCTGCGCGAGCTGTCGTTGAGCGGCGTGTGCGAGGTGACGTAGTCGGCGCTGGCCAAGAGCTCGTCGAGCTCGACCTTCCGCGCGCCCTTGGCGGCGATCTTCTCCGCCGAGAGGAAGGGGTCGTAGGCGAGCACCGTCATCTTGAAGAGGCCCGCGCACAGCTCGGCAACCCGTCCGCCGATGTTGCCGAGACCGATGATGCCCACTGTCTTGCCGAGCAGATCGTTGCCGGCGTAGTGGAACCGCTCGAGGTTCTGCTGGCGGCGCATGGCGGCATTCGACTGGGCGATCTTCTTGGAGAGCGCCAGCATCAGGCCCAGCGCGTGCTCGGCCACGGCCTCCTTGTTGGCGCCCGACTGGTTGCACACGATGATGCCGGCCTCGTTGCAGGCGGCGAGGTCGATCGTGTCGTAGCCTGCGCCGAGCGAGCAGATCGCCAGCAGATTGGGGGCCTTCTCGAAAAGGCGCTTGTCCGGAAACCACGGCTCGCGCAGCTCGGTGCGACCGCTGACGTGGTAGCAGTGGGCGCGCGCCACCTCGGCCCAGCTCTCCTCGATGTCGCCTTCCATGGGCCGGCGGAACATGTCGATGTCGGGCCGAAGCTCGCGGATGCGCGCGGCCGTCGGGTCCATGCGATAGTGGAAGTAGATGATGCGTTTGATGTTGGTGGCCATGTCGGCGTCGGTCCCCGGGTGGGCATGTGGCGTGAGAAAAGGCGCCCCTTTCACAGAGGCGCCTTTGCCGGAAACGTGACACGCCGCGCCGAGGCCCGCAACCGCTCTTGGCGATTTGCGTGAGCCTCGCTGCGTCAGACCTGGCCTTCCTGGCGAGGTACACCGCGGACCGCGTCGGACGGGGCGCCGGTTTGACCCGTCGCACGTGCCTGACCGTTGTCGATCTGATGCACGAAGGAGAAATGCTGACGCGCGCCAACGTCCGGCTCGGCATCCGACATGTTGGCCTTCATCACCTCCCAGCCGAACCGCACCGAGCCGACCGATCCCCAGGCCACGCCGTTGTCGAGCGCCATCTTGACAAGGGTGAGATCCGGGTCGTCCTTGCTCTTGAACCAGGCGGCAGTGACCGAGCTCCAGAACCGGTCGACGATGGCCTTGTCGTACTCGACGGTGAGCTTGCCGGCGACGCAGGCATGGTAGTCGTGCGACCGGCCGACGACGCAGAAGTGGCCATAGCCGCCGCTGCCGATCGCTTGCACGAGATCCGAGCTTTTCTTGACGAAGAACCAGATGTTGCGGCCCTCGCGCTCGCAATGAGGGTGCATGGGTTGCATGTGCTGGCCGCTTCCATCGACGCCGAGCATGCCGGCGCGGATGTCGTCGGTGATCTCCCAGAACTGCTCGATAGGCTCGGTACGCGTCTTGTGGATGTCGACCATTCGATTTTCCTGACGATTGGCTTGGCAATAGGCGCGCGTGCGCTCTGGCGCGGCGCCTCCCTGCTCATCCAACGCGACGCCCACGCCCTGGTTCCTCGATCGGCGCGGCTGCGGGCTTGATCTCGCCCATTGACGCGGCCTTCCGCGGCACGCACGCTGACCACAAAACATTGCGCCAAAGGAGAACCGGCCGTGTCCCAACTCGATCTCGCCAAGCTGTCCGCCGACCTGGAGCGTCTCCTGAAGCTCAGGTCCGCGCCGTTCGGCATGAAGCTGTTCGAGAGTGCCGCCGCGCTCGAAGACATCCCGCGGCTCCGGCGGCCGAAACACGTCCATACGCTCGATCAGGTGGTGGCACAGGCCGCCCGCCTCGGCTGGACGGTTGGCGTCACGGCAGACAATCTCGTCGGAGCGCAGTGTCGGGCCGTGGTCGGCCTCGGGAACTCGAAGACCGCCGAGTGGGCGTCGGGCAAGGCGACGGCCGGCGTCTGGCATGGCACGCTGGAGGACGCCGGAAAGCGGCAGGCCGCCCTCGATTGCGTGCCGGACGGTCAGTACGAGGCGCTGGTGGTCTCGCCGTTGGCGGCCGGCCGGCTGGATCCGCCGGATATCGCCCTCTTCTACGCGACGCCCGGCGCCATGATGTATTTCATCAACGGCATGCAGTACGTCGGCTACAAGAAGTTCGACTGGGGCGTCGTCGGCGAGACCGCCTGTGCCGACAGCTGGGGCCGCGCTCTCTCGAAGCGTGAGCCGTCCTTGTCGATCCCGTGCTTCGCCGAGCGGCGCTACGGCGGCGTCCTCGACGACGAGATGCTGATGGCGATCCCGCCGGATCAGCTCGAGAAGGCGATCAACGGCATGCTGAGCCTCTCCAAGAACGGCTTCCGCTATCCGTTCCCGCAGTACGGCATTCAGAACGACGTCCGCGACGGCATGGCTGTGAGCTATCCCGACCGGGCGCGGAAGTAGGCGGCGCAGAGAAGATCATCAAGCACGCGAGAAAGGGAGGCCGATTTGGGGGCACGTCCCTTCAACAATATTCCCGCTCGTGCCTGGCTGGTACAAAAAGTGCGATGTGCCCCCGCGGACTTATATAACTTGTTCGCACCAGCACGGACAATATGATGCTTAGTCAACTGCGGTTCGCAATGCATCCTCTGGACGAGACCGAGTTCGTGAAGGAATTGCTCCGCGAGCCCGAGATCGCTTTCATTGATGGGACGAGATGGAAGACACCCACACCTGAGACGAACTCGAGACATTTCTAAGATCGGCAGTTCCTGCGTCGTTTGGTCGCCGGCTGATCTCGCTGTTCTTTCGGCTGAATTCATCGCGAGTCGCGGGGATTGGTATTCTCGCGACCAATACGCGACGATCGAATTCAGTCGAAGTCGACTGTTGCAGGATATACTGATCGAGGGGCGCATTGCCGTTGGCACGACTGGTGCATGCCTATCCCTTTAGCTCAGGCATGGGTAGGCTGATCTGATCGGAACCGGCGCCAGGCCACGGTGTCGTCGATGATCTGGCGCATGGTTCTGGGTGGTCGAGCGACGAGTTGCTCGATGACGCGGGCGGCGATGCGGCCAACGCCCACCGTCTTGCGGCGATTATGACGGAAGGCGAACTCGTCGAGATAGGCCTGCAGGTGTTTTGGCTTCACCGCACCGGCGTGCGTGCCGTTGAGCCATCGCTTCAGGAGCGAGATCACCCAGTGACAGCCCTGGACCGCGTCGTTGGCGCGGCGCTCCGCCTTGGTCTGGATGACGGCCTCGTGCGGTCGATCCCCAAGGCTCTTTTCGCTGTAACCGGCGTGTCCGTCCGTAACTGCCGTTGCGTCAGTCGCAAGCTCACCGTCGGCAAACTGCTTGAGGGTGCCCGCGTCATTGTTTTCGGCGTGCGCGAGGCGCACTCGTCCGCTGCGTTCCGCCGCGATCAGCACCAACTGCTTGTGCGGGCCGCCCTTGCCCCCGACGAGCGCCTCGTCGAGTTGCACGAAAGGGCCAAGCGGCTCGCTGTCCGAGCGCACCATCGCGGCACGAAGCTTGTGCAGCCAGAGCCAAGCCGTCTTGTAGGAGCCAAAGCCCATGATGCGCTGGAAATCCTTGCCCGAGATGCCGGTCCGCCGTGTCGAGATTTCGAAGATCGCGCGAAACCACGTCTTGAAGGGTTTGTGCGTTTTCTCCAGAACCGTGCCCGACGTCAGGCTGGTCTGGTGGCCGCACGCGGCGCACTCGAACAGAAAGCCACCGCGCTCAGTCCACACGCGTGTGCTGCTGCAGCGTGCGCATGCGGGCTTGCCACCCCAGCGGGCCTCGATCCAGTAGTCGCGGCAATCCTCCTCGGTCGCAAACCGCGCCTCGAACTCAACCGCCGTCTTCGGAAAGTCACGCCACAAGCTGTTGTTCGTTCGCTGCGTCATCGACCCACTCCTGGTTGACGCTTACCTCGCACATGATTGCGCCGGAACTAGGGGGATAGGCATGCGACTGGTGCGCCACGCGATGTTGCAGCCCCGGTCGAGCGTCGATATCGGCAACTCGTGCGGTATCTAAAGAAGGGCTATAAGAACGGCGCGGTAAGATGGTTCAATCCCCATAGTTCCAGTACAAGTACAGTCGGTTCTCCCAACCCCAGCAACCCTGATAATAGTCTGTGGATCGGTCCGGCGGCGATCGATTGGCTGCTCCAGAGCCCAAACCGCAGGATCAAGCAAGGCCAGGACTTTCGAACCGAGGCCTTCATCGGGTAGATCAACAGCCGGCATGGCGCCGAAACGCGACCCTCTCTGGCACGCTATCGTATCGGATCGTTAAACGATCGCACGCGGGAAAAGTCTCACGCATCCTGCAGTGCGATCAGGCCATAGATCCCGACCGTCGCCGGCTTGGCGGCGGGGCCGAGAAGGTCGGGCAACCTGTCGCGCGCGCGTCTCGCCGAAGTCTCGCTCGTCGTCTCGATGATCACAGCGCCTGCGATCCAGCGGTCGGCCTCGGGGCGCGCGCTCGCCTCCTTGGTGGCCGCGTTCTGCTCGGCGGTCGCCTGCCAGATGTCGACCGCGACCACGCCCGGATCGGCAAGACGCTCTTTCAGCTCCTGCGCCTGGCCCCGCGAGATCGCAGCCGGCTCCTCGAAGCGCGCGACCGCAACGAAGCCGCCGACAGCCGTGCCGGCCCGCGAGACGCGGCGGCAGGCCGTGCGGAACATCGACGACCAGCGGCCCATGATGCGGCTGGTCCACGCGGTCGGGTCGTTGAGACGCGCGATGTAGGCGCTCGAGAACAGCACGTCCGGGCTCTCGAGGTCGTAGAAGGTGAAGTACGTCCGATCCCCGTCGATGGCGCGATAACGGCGCCCGCGCAGAAACCCGGGCACGCCGAGCCGCTCGGGAAAGTGCTCGGTCATGTACCAGCGCTCGTAGAACTCGGCATCCTCTGCCGGGTAATCGTTCCATACGGAGAGGATGCCGGTGCCGGCAGACGGATCGCGGACGGAGGTCATCGGTGGGCTCGTTGGTTGCAAGCGCGAAGAGAAGCCACCAGCATTTCCCCTCGGCCAGCCGGAGGCAAGCTCCGTGGCGAGTTGCCCTCTCACTCAGTCCGGATTGCGACCTTGCGCTGCTCGCGGGCGGAAGCCGTGATCTTGGGGATGACGACCTTCAGGATGCCGTCGCGAAAGCTGGCGTCGATGGCATCGGCTCTCGCATCTGCCGGCAGGCGGAACGAGCGCTGGAAGGCGCCGTATTCGCGTTCCGAGAAGAAATAGCTCTCGCCCTCCTCCGTCGCCTCGAAACGCTTCTGGCCGGAAACCACCATGGCGCCGTCGTGGATCGAGATGTCGATATCCTCGGCGGCGCAGCCGGGAAGCTCCATGCTGATCTGATAGCTCTCGCTCGACACCGACGCATCGGAGCGGGGCGCGAACCAACCGGCGATCTTCTCGCCCGCCGCCTTCAACGGTCCGGTTACGGACGGCAGCCAGCCTGCCGTGTGCGATCGTTCAACCATCTGCGACCCCCGTTTGCCTGGGCTCAGGATTTCTGCAATGGGGAGGAAAACAGCAGCCCGCCGGTCGAGGCGACATGACGGCTGTCAATCGGCCGTGGTTGGATCATTTGACCCGCCGCAATGAACGCGCGAGCTTCGCCGCGCATGGTGGCCCCGAACCAAGAGAGAGCGGCATGTCCGACATCGTCTTCGAGGCCCGTGATCTGACCAAGATCTACCGGACCGGCGAGGTCGAGGTTCGCGCGCTCAATGGCGTCGACCTCGAGCTTTACGCGGGCGAGCTGGTCGTGCTGCTCGGGCCATCGGGCTCCGGCAAGTCGACGCTGCTCAACATCCTCGGCGGCCTCGATCGCGCGACGTCGGGCGTTTGCCGCTTCCGCCACCTCGATCTGACGCGCCTCGACGATTCCAGCCTGACCGCCTTCCGTCGCCGCTACGTCGGCTTCGTCTTCCAATTCTACAACCTCATTCCCTCGCTCACCGCCCGCGAGAACGTGGCCCTCGTCACCGAGATCGCCGACAATCCGATGAGCCCGGCCGAAGCGCTGGACCTGGTCGGCCTCGGGCCGCGCATCGATCATTTTCCGGCCGAGCTTTCGGGTGGCGAGCAGCAGCGCGTCGCCATCGCTCGCGCCATCGCCAAGCGCCCCGAGGTGCTGCTCTGCGACGAGCCGACCGGCGCGCTCGACAGCCACACCGGCATCCGCGTGCTCGAGGCGATCACCGCGGTCAACGCCGAGCTCGGCACCACGACGGCGATCATCACCCACAACGCCGCCATCAAGGACATCGCGCATCGTGTGTGCATCTTCGCCGACGGGCGTATCGCCGAGACGCGCACCAATGCCAAGCGGATCGAGCCGGCGGAGGTGAGCTGGTGATGCAGCGCACGAGGCTACGATGCGAATGATCGCGGGCATCGGCGCTCTCGACCGCAAGCTGGTGCGCGATCTGGTCCGCATCTGGCCGCAGGCGCTCGCCATCGCGCTGGTGCTCGCCTCCGGCGTCGCAACACTCATTCTGGCCATCGGCGCCTACCGCTCGCTCGAGGAGACGCGCCGGCTCTACTACGCCGAGCACGCCTTCGCCGACGTCTTCGCGACGGCGACGCGCGCACCGCGCTGGCTCGAGGCCCGCATCCAGGAGATGCCGGGGGTTGCCGTCGCCGAGGCTCGCATCGCCCGCTACGCCGTGCTCGACATCGAGGGCATGGCCGAGCCTGCGACCGGCCTCGCGCTGTCGCTGCCCGACCACAAGCCGTCGATCCTCAACAGGCCCTACGTCCGCGCGGGCCGTCCCCCGGAGCCCAGCGCCTCGGCCGAGGTCATGGTCAACGAGACCTTCGCCACCGCCCACGCGCTCAGGATCGGCGACGCGTTCCATGCGATCCTCAACGGTCGAAAACGCAATCTGACCATCGTCGGTATCGCACTCAGCCCCGAGTACATCTACGCCATCGGCCCGGGCGACCTGATGCCCGATCATCGCCGCTTCGCCGTGATGTGGATGTCCGAGGCGGCGCTCGAAGCCGCCTACGGTCTCGACGGCGCCTTCAACTCGCTCACCCTGAAGCTTGCCACCGGGGCTCGCGAGCGTGAGGTTATCGAGCGCCTCGACGACATGCTGGCGCGCTACGGCGGTGCCGGCGCCTACGCCCGGGCCGACCAGATCAGCCACGCGTTTCTCGATGCCGAGCTGAAACAGCTCGCCGCCCTGAGCCGCGTCATTCCGCCGGTTTTCCTGCTCGTGTCCGCGTTCCTGCTCAACATGACCCTGCAGCGCATGATCGCGCTGGAGCGCGAGCAGATCGGCCTGATCAAGGCACTCGGCTATACCAGCCGGGCGGTCGGCGCCCACTACCTGAAGCTCGTCGGCCTGATCGCGTTGGTCGGCATCGCGATCGGCTTCGGCCTGGGCACCTGGTTCGGAGCGAGCCTGACGCGCCTCTACGGCAAGTTCTTCCAGTTCCCGTTCCTCGTCTTCGAGCGGGACGCCGACCTCTACGTCATCGCCGCCGCGCTCACCCTCGGCGCAGCCTGTATCGGCGCGCTCCGGGCCGTGCTCGTTGCCCTCGCAATGCCTCCCGCCGTCGCCATGCGGCCGCCTTCGCCGCAACGCTATGCGCGCCTTCCCGGAGAGGCGACCGGCATTTACGCCGGTCTCTCGCAGATGACGGTGATGTCGCTCCGGAATATGGCCCGATTTCCGATGCGCGCCGCGCTGACCGGTCTGGGCCTGGCGATGGCCGTCAGCCTCCTGGTGCTGTCGCTGTTCACGTTCGACGCCGTCGAGGCGATGATCGACAGCACGTTCTTCCGGAGCCAGCGCCAGCACGCGACGATCAACCTGACCGACGACGCCAACGCGCGTGTCACGGCAGACGTCCGGCAACTTGCCCGGCGTGCTCCGTGTCGAGCCGTTCCGCAATGCCGGTGCTCGCCTCAAGAACGGTCATCTCTCGCGCCGCGTCTCGCTGGTCGGACGTCCCGCCGGCACCGTGTTGACGCAACAGCTCGATCTCGATCTGAAGCCGGTCGCCGTGCCTGAGGATGGCATCCTCCTCAACAAGCGCCTCGCCGACGTGCTGGCCCTGCGACGCGGAGATCTGGTCGAGGTGGAGTTGCTCGAGGGCCGCCGCGCAACACGCTGGGTGCGCGTTACGGACGTGATCGAATCCTATATCGGGCTCGTTGCCCTGATGCGCATCGACAGGCTGCACGAGGTCCTGCGTGAAGGCCCGGCCGTGAGCGGCGCCGACATCGCCTACGATCAGAACCGGGAGGCCGAGCTCTTCCGCGAGATCAAGCGGACGCCAAAGATTGCCTCGATCGAGCTGCAACGCCGGGTCTTGACGCTGTTTCGCGCGACCCTCGCCGAGAACATCAACATGATGACGTCGATCTACATCGGTCTCGCCGTAATCGTCGCGTTCGGCGTGGTCTATAACAGCGCCCGCATCCAGCTCTCGGAGCGCGCCCGCGATCTCGCAAGCCTGCGCGTGCTCGGCTTCCACCGAAGCGAGGTGGCGCGCGTGCTGTTCACCGAGCTTGCCGTCCTCGCGCTCGTCGCCCAACCGCTCGGCTGGCTGATCGGCTACTGGCTGTCGTGGATCACCATCCAGAGCTTCGCAAGCGACCTCTATACGACACCATTCGTCATCGAGACGGCCACCTACGGCAAGGCGAGCCTCATCACACTGGCTGCCGCCATCGCATCTGCCGTCGCCGTGCGCCAACGCATCGACAAGCTCGACCTCGTGGCCGTGCTCAAGACCAGGGAGTGAGACATGACGCAGTCCACAACCGAGAGCGGTGCCGCAAGCCGGCTGGGCTGGGGGCGACTGGCCTGGATCGCCGGTGGTCTCGCCGTCGTGGCTGCCATCGCCTGGGCGATGTGGCCGAAGCCGGTCGGCGTCGACGCCGTCACCATCGCGAGTGGACCGCTGGCGGTATGGGTCGAGGAGGAGGGCAAGACCCGGATCAAGGACGTCTTCGTGGTCTCTTCGCCCCAGTCGGGCATCGTGCTGCGCTCGCCGCTCCTCGCCGGAGATCCGGTCAGGAAAGGCAAGACACTGGTCGCGGTGCTGCAGCCGGCTCAACCGCCGTTTCTCGATGCGAGGACCCGCCTCGAGCTGATGGCGACCGAGAAGGCAGCCGAGGCCGCCGTGCGTCTCGCAGAGGCCGAGCTCGAGCAGGCCCGCGCCGACCAGCGCTTCGCCGACGCCGAGGTCGCGCGGGCAAAGGCGCTCGCCAAGACCAATACGATCTCGGCCCAGGTTCTCGAGAAGGCCGAGCATGCCGCCTCCGTCGCCCGCGCCTCGGTCGAGAAAGCCGACGCCAACATCGCGGTCAAGCGCCGCCAGCTCGAGAGCGTGAAGGCCCGCCTGATCGATCCCGAGGACGAGACGATCGGTGGCGTCGCCCAGGCCGCCTGCTGCGTAGAGGTGTATTCGCCGGTGACGGGCCGCGTCCTGCGCGTGCACCAGATCAGCGAGCAGGTCGTGCCCGCAGGCACGCCGCTCGCCGAGGTCGGCGATCCCCGCGCGCTCGAGATCGTGGTCGAGCTGCTATCGACGGACGCGGTTCGCGTCGCGGAGGGCGCAAAGGTCGAGATCGTCGGCTGGGGCGGTGGCGAGACGCTGACGGGCCAGGTCCGGCGGATCGAGGCGGCGGGCTTCACCAAGGTCTCGGCGCTCGGCATCGAGGAGCAGCGTGTCCGCGTGATCATCGACCTCGACGCGGAAAGCCTTGCCCGGCACCAGCTGGGCCACGAGTTCCGCGTGATCGCCCGGATTCGGGTCTGGGAGGCCGAAAAGGTTCTGAAAGTGCCGATCGGTGCGTTGTTCCGCTACCAGGGCGACTGGGCCGTGTTTCGCATCTCCGATGGACGTGCGGTGCGATCGACCCTGCGTCTCGGGCAGAGAAACAGCGCCGAGGCCGAGGTCCTGTCCGGTCTCGCGACCGGTGACCGCGTGGTGCTCTACCCCAGCGACCGGGTCGCCGACGGAGTACGGGTCGCGGTGCGCGAGCCGGACGGCAGATAGGAAGGGAATGCGCATGGACCTGGCCGGTCGAGGCACACGCGCGCGGGCGGCCGGAGCTCATCGCGAGCCCGCGCTCGAGCACGCCCACACACCCGAGGCGATCGCGGAGCGACTGGCAGAGCAGGCACGCCCGAACTACCTCCGCGATTGGGTGTACGGTGGCATCGACGGTGCGGTGACGACGTTCGCGGTGGTCGCTGGCGTAGCGGGCGCAAGCCTGTCGCCGCGCATCGTGATCATCCTCGGCCTCGCGAACCTCCTCGCCGACGGCCTGTCGATGGCCGCTTCCAACTACAGCGGCACAAAATCCGAGGTTGACGACATCGCCCGCCTGACGGAGGTGGAGCGCCGTCACATCCGCCTCGACCGCGATGGGGAGCGTGAGGAGATCCGCCAGATCCTCAGCTTGAAAGGGCTCGAGGGCGACGTTCTGGAAGGAGCCGTCGTTGCCATTACAGCGCGCGAGGAAACATGGGTACGTATGATGCTTGCCGAGGAATACGGCATCGCGACCGCGCAGCGTGAGCCCCTGTGGTCGGCCGCCAGCACCTTCACGGCTTTCCTGATCGCTGGGGCGGTTCCCCTCATGCCCTACATGCTAGGCGCGGGAGACGCTCTCGGCTGGGCCCTCGCCATGGTGACGCTGGTGTTCTTCACGATCGGCTCGTTGAAAAGCCGGTGGTCGCTGCAGACCTGGTGGCGCTCGGGTATCGAGACGCTGTCGATCGGTCTGGCCGCGGCGGGCGTCGCCTACGCGGTGGGCTACGCGCTGAGGGGGCTGGCATAGGCCCGGCGGCGATCAACTTGTGCCCTGTCAAATGGCTGTCGGGCAAGGGAGGGTAGATGGGAGCCGTGCAACCGACCGGCAGCGGAACGAGGAGCGGCTATGACGATCCGAAACCTCCAGCATCTGCTGGCCCCGCGCTCCGTGGCTCTGATCGGCGCGAGCGAGCGGGCGGGCAGCATCGGCGGCATCCTGGCGCGCAACCTTTCGCGCGCAGGGTTCAAGGGACCGGTTCATTTCGTCAATCCGAAGGGAGGCGAGGTCGCCGGCGAGCGCTGCTTCGCCTCGATCGCGGCACTGCCTGAGGCACCAGATCTGGCCATCGTCGCGACACCTCCTGCGACGCTACCGGGCATCATCGGTGAGCTCGGCGCCAAGGGCTGTCGCGCCGCGGTCGTGATCACCGCCGGCATTCGCGGGGACATCCGGCAGGCGATGCTGGACGCCGCCAAGCCGCACCTGTTGCGCATCCAGGGGCCGAACTGCCTCGGCCTGATGCTGCCGCCGCTCGGCCTCGACGCGACCTTCTCGCATATCGCTCCTCGGCCGGGGCGCCTCGCCTTCCTCTCGCAGTCGGGGGCGCTGATCACCGGAATCGTCGACTGGGCCGAGAGCCGCGGCATCGGCTTCTCGCACGTCGTCTCACTCGGCGACATGGCCGACGTCGACTTCGGCGACCTGCTCGACTACCTCGCGGGCGACGCCGAGAGCCGCGCCATCCTGCTCTACATGGAGAGCCTGCGATCGGCGCCCAAGTTCATGTCGGCCGCCCGCCGCGCCGCCCGCTCGAAGCCCGTCGTGGTCATCAAGGCCGGCCGCCACGCCTCGGGCGCCAAGGCTGCGCTCTCGCACACCGGCGCGCTTGCCGGGGCCGACGCCGCGTTCGAGGCGGCTTTCCGGCGTGCCGGCCTCGTCCGGGTCAACGAGTTGCAGGACCTGTTCGAGGCAGCCGAGATCCTGTCGAAGGTGGCCCCTCTCGAGGGCGACCGCCTCGGCATCGTCACCAATGGCGGTGGCGCGGGCGTGCTGGCGGCCGACCGCCTCGCCGATCTCGGGCTCGCCCTCGCCGACCTCGCGCCCGAGACCGTCAGACGCCTCGACGCCGTGCTTCCCGCCACCTGGTCGCGCGGCAACCCGATCGACATCATCGGGGACGCTGGCGCCGACCGCTACAAGGAGGCGCTGGAGGCCGCGCTGGATGATCCTGGCCTCGACGCGGTTCTGGTGATGAACTGCCCGACGGCCATCAGCCCGAGCCTCGATACCGCGAAGGTCGTGCTGAGCGTGCTCACCGCGCGACGCGCGAGCGGGCACACCCAAAAGCCGCTCATCACGACTTGGCTCGGCGAGGCTGCCGCAGCCGACTCCCGCCGCCTTTTCTCCGACGCCCGAGTCCCGACGTTCGATACGCCCTCCGAGGCCGTCGACGGTTTCTCGGCACTGGTCCGCTACCGCCGTGCCCAAACCGAGCTGATGGCGACTCCGCCCTCCCTTCCCGACGGAATTTTCCGGCCGAGCGAGGCGGCGAGCGAGGTGATCCGCAATGTCCTCGCGACAACGGGTCCGCGCATGCTGACCGAGCCGGAGGCCAAGACGATGCTCAGGGCCTATGCCATACCGGTCGTCGATACCGCCATCGTCGACACGCCGGAAGCGGCGGGAGCGGCGTCAGAGGCGATCATCTCGGAGCATGGCGCCGCGGTCCTCAAAATCCTGTCGAAGGATATCTCGCACAAGTCCGACGTCGGCGGCGTTCGCCTCGGACTCGAAACGCCGGCGGCCGTCGAGACAGCGGCACGCGCCATGCTGGATCGCGCCCGCGAAGCCGTGCCCGGCGCCCTCATCCAGGGTTTCACCGTCCAGCCGATGGTCCGCCGTCCGCGCGCGCACGAGTTGATCCTCGGCATGAGCGAGGACCCGACGTTCGGGCCGTTGCTGATGTTCGGTGCCGGCGGCGTCGCCGTCGAGGCGCTACGAGACGCGGCTCACGCGCTGCCGCCGCTCGATCTCAACCTCGCCCGCGACCTGATGCGCCAGACCCGTGTGTGGCGGCTCTTGCAGGGATACCGCGACCGCCCCGCCGCCGACATCGATGCCATTGCGCTGACGCTCGTCCGCCTCGGCTATCTCGCGGCGCGGCATCCGGAGATCCGCGAGATCGACATCAACCCACTGATCGCCGACGAGAACGGCGTAATTGCCCTCGACGCCCGCATCCGGATCGACGACGAGGCGGCGCACCCGCGCGTCCCGCTCTCCATCCGGCCCTATCCGAGTGAATGGGAAACCCGCGTCGACACTCCGGCGGGTGCTGTTCTACTGCGGCCGATCCGCCCCGACGACGAGCGCCTCTACGAGGCGTTTTTCGCCAACGTATCGCCTGAGGACACGCGCCTGCGCTTCTTCGCGCCCAAAACCGAGCTCTCGCACCGGTTCCTGGCCCGGCTGACGCAGATCGACTACGCGCGCGAGATGGCGTTCGTCGCCCTGGACGAGACCGGCACCAGCCTGCTCGGCGTTTCGCGGTTCATGGCCGATCCCGACTTCGAGCGCGGCGAGTATGCGGTGCTCGTCCGCTCGGACCTCAAGGGACGCGGCATCGGTTGGGCCTTGATGCGCCAGCTGATCGACTTCGCCAAGGCAGCCGGCCTCTCCGTGATCTTCGGCCATGTGCTGCGCGAGAACACCACCATGATCGACATGTGTCGCGATCTCGGGTTCACAATCGCGAGCGACCCCGAGGACACGACGCAGCTGCTGGTGACGCTCGACTTGAGCGCCGTGCAGGCGGCGTGATTCAATCGCCGGCAGCCGCGCCGAGGCGCTCGAGGAAGCCGTTGACGGCGGCCTTGTCGATCCAGCGCAGGACGGCGACCAGGTCGCGATCCGGATCGACCCAGACGAGGTTGGTGCCGGCACCCATCGCAGACACGCAGCGATCGCTCCAGGCCTTGCGCTGGCCCTTCCCGCGATTCAGCCACCAGAGGAAGCCGTAGGAGTCGTTGGTCGGCGATAGCGTCAACATCTGTGCAACATAGCCGGCCGGCAGCAGTTGCCGGCCATCCCACGCGCCACCACGCGCCACCAGAACGCCGAGCCGGGCGAGATCGCGCGCGCCGATCAGCATGCCGCCACCCCAATGCGCACCGCCCGACACGGACTGGATGCGCCGGCCGTCGACGTCGACCCAAGAGGTGCGGTAGCCGTGCCACTCCCACTCGCCTGACGCTCCGATCGGCCCCATGACGCGCTCGCGCAGCACCTCCGGCAACGGGCGTCGAAAGCGCATCAGCAGCGCCAGCGCGAGCATGTTCACCCGGACATCGTTGTACTCGTAGTAGGTGCCCGGCGTCTGCCGCGTCCGCGGATCGCCCTTGCGCGTGTTGTCGGCATCGACGCCGAGATTGCGGTAATGATCGACCTGGTCTGACTTCTCCCAGAGTACGCCGTCCCACTCGCTGGACTGCTGCAGGAGGTGGCGCCACGTAATCTTCGCGTTGTGCGCGCTCTCGAACCAGGGCCCGTCGACCGTACGCCCGACCGGCTCGTCGAGATCGCTGATGAGCCGGTCGCCGACCGCAATCCCGGCGAGGATCGCGAGGTAGCTCTTCGCGACCGAGAACGTCATGTCAGTGCGCCGCGTGTCGCCCCACTCGGCCGCGATACGGCCACGGTCGAGGACGAGCCCGGCGGCGCCGCCGCGATGGCGCACCACGCCCGCAACCTCGCTCCAGGGGCCCTTCTCGTTCCACTCGACGATGCCGACGTAGCGGCCATCCGGATAATGAAAGGTCGGCGGCCACTGGCTTTCCGAGGCTTCCGCGAAGGCGACCGCATCAGCGAGGCGGCTCGGATCGAGGCGCGAGGTTTCCACGCGCGCCCAATCGGCGCTATCGGCGGGCGGGGTATAGTCGGTGGACGAGGACATGCGCGCTCCAGGCTCGGTTTCGGCAGGCATTGTAGCGGCGGTCGCTAGACGCGTGCCACCCTGGCCTCGCCGAAGAGGCCGTAGGGGCGCACCAGCAGCATGCCGATCAGCGCGAGGTAGGTGACGAGCAACCCGCAGCCCGCGCCGAGATAGGGCTCGAGATAGCCTGCCGCCAGACTTTCCAGGACACCGATCAGGACGGCCGCGACCAGCGTTCCACCGATGCTGTCTAGCCCACCGATGATCACGATCGGAAAGATCTTGAGGCCGACCAGCCCGACGCCGAAGCCCCCGCCCGTGACGAGCGTCCAGAGCGTGCCTGCGAGCACGGCCACCGTTCCCGCGGCCCCCCAGGCGTAGAGCACGTGACGGTTGACGTCGATGCCGGCCGCCAGCGCCGCTTGTGCATCATCGGCGATGGCACGCAGCGCGACGCCGGTACGGCTGCGCTGGTGCAGCCACGCCACCGCCGCGATGGCGAGAACTGCGACCGCAGCGACCGCGAGCTTGTCGGTTGCAACGACGATCTCACCCAAATGCAGCGGATCGGGCGGGAATGGCGACGGGATGCCGCGCGGGACGCCGCCAAACCAAAGCTGCGTCGCGCCCCGAAGGAAGGTGCCGACGCCGAGTGTCACCATCAGCGCCACGATCACCGGCCGGCCGACGAGATGCCTGAGCGCCAGACGATCGAGCAGCCACGCAACCCCGATCATGCCGGCAGACGCTGCCATCAGGGCCGGGCCAAGCCCGAATCCGGCGAGATTGACGCCGGTCGCGACCAGAAGCGCGCCGAGCATCACCCACTCGCCGAGCGCCAGATTGACGACGCGCGAGGCCTTGTAGACAAGCACGAAGGCAAGCGCGATCAGCGCATAGAGGGCGCCCGCGAGAACTCCCTCGATCAGCAGCGAGACGAGAAAAACCATGCCGTGTGTCGCCCCGCGAGATCGGCCGGCGCGCGTGGGCCGGGACGTTCCATCATCATCGCAACCGAGCCGGCATCGCAAGCGCGAGAAGCCCGCTTCACGCCACCGTCCCGTTGTGTGTAGCCTTGCCACCGAAACTGCGCGCATCGCGCCGCACGACTGTCTCGGGGAGCACCATGCAAGGCGAAACGTTCGACTTCATCGTCACCGGCGCCGGATCGGCCGGCTGCGCCGTCGCGGCGCGCCTCTCCGAAAGCGGGCGCTACCGGGTGCTGCTGCTCGAGGCCGGCAAGCGCGACGACTATCCGTGGATTCACATTCCGGTCGGCTACCACAAGCTCTACACGCACGAGACCTATAACTGGAAATTCGAGAGCGAGCCCGTGCCGGGTCTCAACGGGCGCACCTCCTACCAGCCGCGCGGCAAGATGCTCGGCGGGACGTCGTCGCTGAACGGCATGGTCTACATGCGCGGCACGCCCGCCGACTATGACGGCTGGCGTCAGATGGGCTGCGAAGGCTGGGACTTCCAGAGCGTGCTCCCCTATTTCCGCAAGGCGCAAGATCAGCAGCGCGGCGAGAGCGAGCACCATGGCGTCGGCGGCCCTCTCAAGGTGACGGACGGTCGATTCCGCAGCGAGATCGCCGACGCCGTGATCGAGGCCGCCGTGCAAGCAGGCGCGCCGCGCAACTCCGACTTCAACGGCTCGACCCAGGAGGGCGCCGGCTACTATCAGACGACCGTGGGCGAGGGCCGCCGCTGGAGCGCCGCGACCGCCTACTTGAAGCCGGCGCGAGGTCGCAAGAACCTGGTGGTGACGCCCGAGGCGCACGCGACGCGCATCATCGTCGAGGACGGCCGCGCGGTGGGCGTCGAGTACCGGACGCCGAAAGGCCTCGAGACGGCCCGCTGTCGTGGCGAAATCGTCGTATCGGGTGGCGTCTACGGCTCACCGCAACTGCTCCTGCTGTCGGGCATCGGCCCGGGCGCGCACCTGAAGGACATGGGCATACCCGTGGTGCGCGATCTGGCACCGGTTGGCGCCAACCTGCACGACCACTTCAATTCCTACGTCGCCTGGCGCTCGACCAAGAAAGGCACGCTCAACGACCTCGCCATCTCGCCGGTCGCCAAGGTCCGGGCCGGCATCGAGTACATGATGACGCGTACCGGTCCTCTCGCCGGCATCTCGACCGTCGGCGGCATCTTCACCCGCTCCGATCCGCGCTTCGACCGGCCAGACCTCCAGATGAACATCTTCCTGTGGTCGATCGAGAAGCGCGATTCGACCGGCGTCTACGCGCACAAATGGCCCGGATTCTCGATTTCCCCGGTGCACCTGAGGCCCGAGGGGCGTGGGCGGCTCAGCCTCAAATCGCCGGACCCGCTGGCGGCCCCGAAGATCGAGTTCCGCTTCCTGGAAACAGCCTACGACGTCGAGGCGATGCTCTACGGGCTGCGGTTTGCGCGCAAGATCGCGGCGCAGCCGGCGTTGCGCGACATCATCGCCGAGGAGGTGCAGCCGGGGCCGGCAGTGACCTCGGACGAGGCCATGATCGAGGATCTGCGCAATCGCGGCGTCTCGAACCTGCACCCGGTCGGCACCTGCCGCATGGGTCGCGGGACTGATGCGGTGGTCGATCCACGATTGAAGGTCAACGGCGTCAAGGGACTGCGCGTCGCCGACGCCTCGGTGATGCCACAGGTGGTCGGCGGCAACACCAACGCCCCCTCGATCATGATCGGCGAGAAGTGCGCCGCCATGTTGCTGGAGGATGCGGCGAAGGCGTGATTTGGCTTACCCCGTCGCGGTCGCGTTCTTCTGGGCGCGGCCGGGCGAGGTGATCCAGAGAAGCCCGAGCACGCCCATGGTGATCAATCCGCCCCCGGCGATAATGCGCATCGCGATCGGTGAGGGATAGGCGCCGAACAGCTGCCCGGCGATGTAGTGGCCGAGCATCGCCGAGCCGATGAACATGGAGAGCACACCCGTCGCCCGACCGCGGTGCTCCGGCGGCGCGCTGACATGGACCAGCGCGTACTGCGTCGCCGAGAACGAGGCCGCGGCCGCGCCCATGAGGATCAGCGACGGGATCGCCATCGAGACGGTCAGATTGAACGAGAGCAGCAGGACGAGCGCCAGCATCGCGACCGGGCCCATGAAGTAGAACCGGAACAAGGTGCGCTCGCTCGCCATCACACCCACCAGGATCGCGCCGAGCGTGCCGCCGACGCCTTCCAGCGACGACATCGCGCCGACCAGATAGGGCGCGAGGTGAAAGTCCTTCTGCGAGATGACCGGCACCATGGTCAGGAACGGGAACGAGCACAGGTTGTGCACCAGCGTGATGCCCATGATGATGGCAAAGCGCCGGTTGAAAATAAGTCCGCGCGGAATGCTGAGTGCGGACAAGATGCCCTTCGGCGCGGCGTCATCATGCGCGCGGCGTGGCGCAGGCGTCAGGCGCACCGCCATTTCCGCCGAGACGAGGTACGCGAGCGCGATCATCGCGTAGATGCCCTCGATCCCGAGAAGCTGGTAGGTGGCGCCGCCCATCAGCGGTCCGAGTGCGCGCGTGGCATAGGTGGTTGCGTTGTCGAAGCCGAGCGCCGAAGCGATGTTCGCCTCGCCCGCCGCATCGACGACGAGGCGGCGGCGCACCGGCATATCGATCGTCCACGAGATGCCGGAAAGGAACGTCACGATGGCAACGGCCGTGTAGGTCGCGTGACCCGTTGCCGTGAGCACGGTCATGCCGAGCGTGACCAGGGCCAGCGAGAAGCTGGTCATGATCAACAGTTGCCGGCGATCGAAGCGGTCGGCGAGCGCCCCGATGAAGAAGCCGAGCAGCAGATAGGGCGCGATGCGGATGACGGCGAGCAGCGCCACCAGCGGCGGCGACTTGGTCAGCTCGTAGGCGAAGATGCCGAGCGCAATGAACTCGAGCCAGCGTGTTATGCCGGTGAGCGCGCCCGCGACCCACAGCCGCCGATAGTCGGGGATCCGGAAGAGATGCCCTGCCGCGCTGAAAGGATTGGCGCTCAATGGATTGGCTCTCTTCTACCGCCCCCGGAACCGGGGCTTGCGCTTCTCGAGGAACGCGGCGACGCCCTCCTTGCTGTCATCGCTCGTGGTGGTGAGCGTGAACTGGTCGAGGTCCATGTGGCTCGCGAGATCGTCTAGCGCTCCCGCTAGGCGATTGACGGTGGCCTTGGTCATCTTGACCGGGATCGGCGGCATGGCGGCCATGCGGTTGGCGAGGTCCATCGCGACATCGAGCGACCTACCGTCGTCGGCCAGATGCTCGACGAGGCCCCACGCCAGCGCATCCGCCGCCTCGATACGCTCGTTGGCGAGGATCACGGCCTGCTTGGTGCGCGCCGGCCCCATCAACTGCAGCATGCGCGGGATCGAGCCCCAGCTCATGTTCATGCCGAGCGCGATCTCGGGGATGCGAAAGTAGGCACCTTTGGCAAGCACGCGAAAATCGGTTGAGACGGCGAGTGCCGCTCCGCCGCCGATGGCGAAACCTTCGATGGCGCAAATGGTGACCTGCTCCATCTCGGCCCAGGCGCGGCACATCGATGGGCCAACGCGCAACGACTTCCTCTGCTCCCCGAGCCCCATGCCGGCCTTCTCGCGCCGCTCCGCATCTTTCAGGTCGAAGCCGGCCGAGAACGCCTTGTCATTTCCCGTCAGCACCACAACCGACGTATCGAGGTCGTCCTCGAACGAGCGGGCCGCCGCGCGCAACTGGCGCATCGCCTCAGGGCTCAGCGGGTTGACGGCGTTGCCGCGGTCGAAACGCACCAAGGCCACCCGGCCCTCGGGGCCGAGCCCGCGCGTGATCGTAACGAAGCTCGTGGTCATGTCGATGGGGCTTCCTCGGCGAGGGCGAGACGTGGGGACACTGCCCCATTTCCAGGCAAGGCTAGACCGCCGAGCGAGCAGGGGGAAGAGCGGCGCGCTGCCCGTGATGAATAGCTCACCACCCGGCCCCGCTCCCGAAGCTGCCAAGGGTTCGATCGACCCAGCGGCAAGAGGCGTTGCGCGGCTGGCAGACGCTGCACGACCTGCCTGGCTTCCGGCACCTCGACGCCAACAACGTGATTGAACTCGCTGCAAGTCGGGATCATGCTCATGGTGCGTATTCAGTCGTCCGGGGCTGCGGCCTTCGTCGTCAGATGCAGGCTCGCGTGAGCCTTAACCACGCAGAATGAACCCGTTGCCAGATTCAATCCCCGAGCGTGCCGCTCGGGTGTAGGATTTGAGCTAATCTCCAGAATTGTGACCGTGGCCAGCAGGAGCCATCGCCATGCCGAAGACCGCAACCTCCGCAGCTGAGCGCTTGCCTGCGAATGCCTCACTTTCCGAGGCGCTGGAGGCGGCTCGCGCCCACTACTCGGCGGCTAATCCGGCGAGCCTTGCGCTGCATGCCAGGGCCGAGCGATCCCTGCCCGGCGGCAACACGCGGACAGTGCTGTTCTATGGGCCGTTTCCGCTACGGTTTGCGGGTGGCGATGGCTGCCACCTGACCGACGTCGACGGCCACGGCTACGTCGATTTCCTTGCCGAATACACGGCCGGCATGTTCGGTCACTCGCACCCTGTCATACGGCGCGCGATCGAGCGGGCGCTCGACTTCGGCGTCAACATCGGCGGGCATACCGAGCACGAGGTCCGTCTCGCCGAGGCCGTCGCGGATCGGTTTCCGTCTATGGAGCGCGTGCGCTTCACCAACTCGGGCACCGAAGGCAACCTGATGGCGATCTCGCTCGCCCGGGCCTTCACCAAGCGCTCGAAGGTACTGGTCTTCACCGGCGGCTACCACGGCGGCGTGCTTTACTTCCGCAAGGGCGGCTCGCCGGTCAACGCGCCGTTCCCCGTGCTCGTCGCGCGCTACAACGACATCGAGAGTGTGAGGGCGCTAGCCCAACCGAACGCGAGCGATCTCGCCTGCATCATCGTCGAGCCCATGTTCGGCTCGACAGGCTGCGTCCCGGCCTCGCCCGAGTTCCTCGCCGGGCTGCGCCAAGTTGCGGATGAGACCGGCGCGCTACTCATCTTCGACGAGGTGATGACGTCGCGCCTCGCCCCCGGCGGCCTGCAGAGCGTCCTCGGCGTGAAGCCCGACCTGACCACCCTCGGCAAGTACGTCGGCGGCGGCATGTCGTTCGGGGCCTTCGGCGGGCGGGCCGACGTGATGGCACTGTTCGATCCCGCGCGACCCGACGGGTTGCCGCATGCCGGCACGTTCAACAACAACACGTTGACCATGAGCGCCGGCCTCGCGGCGCTCACCGAGGTGGCGACACCGGAGGCGGTGACGAAGCTCAATGCACGCGGCGATCGCCTGCGCGAGACGCTCAACGGCATCGCGAGGAAGGGCGGCGCCCGCATGCAATTCACCGGTCGCGGCTCGATGATGGCGGTGCACTTCCGCGACGGGACGATCCGCGACGAGGCCGATGCCGATGCGGGGAACCAGGATCTGAAAGAGCTGTTCTTCTTCGATCTGCTCGACCGGGGCGTCTATATGGCGCGGCGCGGCATGATCGTTCTGTCGCTCGTCCAGGACGAGGCAGCGTTCGCCCGGCTCGAGGGCGCGGTCGAGGATTTCGTGCGGCTCAGGGCGCGGTTTCTGGTCTGAGCGCCGACCGCGAGTGCCGGCCATTCGGCACCGAAACGCCGTTCGCTCCAATTGGATCGAAATCCTGCTCCTGAGCAGCGGTTAACCGGCCCTTGCCGTTGCGCTGCTGCGCCGCACAAGTTTCATGTTGCAATGCATCAATGTCGATCTTATCTTTTGTGTGACAGCAAAACATCAACGATCGTACGCGGAGTGATCATGGCCGAGAAACCAGCCAAATTTAAGTCGCTTCTGGACCTTGAGGCCAACGACTGCCGGTGGCCCGTCGGCGACCCCCGCCAGGACGGATTCCATTTTTGCGGCGCACAACAGGTGCTCGGCCGCCCCTACTGCATTGCGCATTGGCAGATGTCGTTCGTGCCTGGCAAGAGCCGTCAGCAGTCGCACACTATCGTCGCCCCGCCGACCGCTCTTCCGGCGCCCGACAAGCGCGCTGCGTAAGCGGCCCAGGCTGTCGCGTCGCGCCGCCTCTCGAGGTGGCGACGCCGCCTTCATCGACTGCTAGTGTGGCTCGCATCGGCCCTCGACGGGCCTTGCGAGATCATCATTCCGATGGAGAGCAGCATGGAGCCCGGCACGCGGCGGCGCATCGTCCTCGTTCACGCAGTTCAGGTGGCGATGGACCCGGTCGAGCAGGCGTTTCGGCGCCTCTGGCCCGAGGCGGAGCGCGTGAACCTGCTCGATGACAGTCTCTCCGTCGACCGCGGGCAATCTGTCGAGCTCACCCCAGCGATGTTCGACCGTTTCGACCGGCTCGGTGCCTATGCGCGCGACATCGGAGCGGACGGCGTGCTGTTTACGTGCTCGGCGTTCGGCGAGGCGATCGAGGCCGTCGCGCGGGTTTTGCCAATGCCGGTGCTCAAGCCAAACGAGGCGATGTTCGAGGAGGCGCTGGAGGCCGGTCGCAATATCGGCCTGATCGCCACCTTCGAGCGCTCGGTGCCGATGCTCGAGGCCGAGATGCGCGACCTCGCGGCCGCCCACGGCAGGCAAGTCAACCTGCGCGCCGTCTGCCAGCCAGAGGCGATGCGAGCACTCCAGTCGGGCGACGCCGCGCGCCACAACGCGCTGATGGCCGAAGCGGCGACCGAGCTTGCCGCTTGCGACGCCATCCTGCTGGCGCAGTTCTCCACATCCATCGCGCACGAGGCGGTGACCGCGCGGGTGCCGTGTCCGGTGCTGACCAGCCCCGGCAGCGCGGTCGCCAAGATGAAGCGGCTGATCGGTTGAAGCCCTTTATCGTCTGAGACCGCTGCCCGGTGCTCGCCGGACGTCTTGTCATCAAATTGCCACGAAATCGCTTTGCTTGCCCATTCGGGGAAAGCGCGCCGCATCGATACGCGCGAGCTATGTGCAGTGCGGGCGGAACGGCGGGATCGAACGCGCAATGACAGTGCCAGGGAGCCAGCATCGCGCCACGCGCACGCGCATCGTTCCGACCAAGAGCATCGCTGTTTGGGACAGGCGCGAGATTCTGCTCGTCGCCATTCCTGCAGCCATCGTTCTAGGCCTTGCCCTCTGGTTCCTGATGAAGTTGGTGCATCCGGCGCCGCCCAAGGTGATCACCATCGCCACCGGCGGCACGAGCGGCGCCTACTTCCGATTCGGCAAAGCGTATGCCGAGGTGCTGGCGCGCTCCGGTGTCACACTCCGCGTCAGACCCACCAGCGGATCGATCGAGAATATGCGGCTCATCTCGGAGCCGGACCCGCGCGTCGACCTGGCACTGCTGCAGGGCGGCATCGCACAGAGCACGGGTGCGCGCGGCATCATTTCTCTCGGTCGGGCCTTCGTCGAGCCGATCTGGGTCTTCTACCGCGGCGCCCAGACGGTCGACATGCTCCATCAGCTCGCAGGGCGACGCATCGGAATCGGCCCTGAGGGCAGCGGCACGCGACAGATCGCGATGGCGCTGCTCGGGATCAACGAGATCGGAAACGGCGATGCGACCCTTTCGCCGCTGACGGGCAAGGATGCCGTCGACGCGCTTCGGGCGGGCCACCTCGATGCGGTGTTCCTGGCGATGGCGCCCGAATCGCCAATCGTGCAGTCGCTGGTTCGCGATCCATCGATCAAGCTCATGAGCTTTGCACAAGCCGAGGCCTACACGCGCCGCATGCCCTATCTGAAGCGTGTGCTGCTGCCGCGCGGGGCGTTCGATCTGGTGCGCAATATGCCCGATCACGACGTCTCGCTGGTGGCCCCTGTGGCGGCAGTGGTCGCTCGAAACGGGTTTCATCCTGCATTGTCCGGCCTGATGGTCGACGCCATGCGCGAGGTGCACGGCAAAGGCGGCTTGCTGCACCGATTCGGCGACTTCCCGCAGCCCATCGACCCCGAGATCGACCTCGCACCCGATGTGGAGCGCTACTACAAAGCGGGACCGTCGTTTCTCAAACGGTTCCTGCCATTCTGGCTCGCAACCTTCGTCGAGCGCATGATCGTGCTCGCCGTGCCCATCGCCGGCCTGCTTGTTCCAATGATGAGGGTCGTGCCGCTTATCTACAGGTGGCGCGTCAAGCGGCGCCTCCTTTACTGGTACTCGCGCCTCAAGGTTCTGGAGGGGCAGATTGCGGCGGATCCGACGATGGCGTCGCTTGCAATTCCGCGTGCCGAGATCGAGCAGATCGACCGGGCCGTGAGCCTCATTCCCGTTCCGCTCGGCTTCTCGGAGGAGTACTACAATCTTCGCAGCGCCATCGATCTCGTCCGCCAGCGCGTCCTCGCGCAGATCGGCCGCGTTCACCCCAACCTGACATGATGCTGGCTCGACGGCCGGCATCCTGGCAGCCTCAGCGGCCCACTGTTCGCGGCCATGCCGCCGACGCACGGCCAGTTGCAGCTACTGTTCCGACCGCAAACCGGTTGCGTTGGTTCCGGCGGGTGCCCTATGACACCCCCGCCGTCATCGCGAGGGGGCTCGAGGAAATCGCATGTTCAAGAAGATCCTGATCGCCAACCGTGGCGAGATCGCCTGCCGGGTCATCAAGACCGCCCGCAAGATGGGGATCAGGACCGTTGCCGTCTATTCCGATGCCGATCGCGACGCGCTGCACGTCGAGATGGCAGACGAGGCCGTGCACATCGGTCCCCCAGCAGCCGCCGAATCCTACCTCGTCATCGACAAAATCGTGGCGGCCTGCACGGCGACGGGCGCCGAGGCTGTCCATCCAGGCTACGGCTTTCTCTCCGAGCGGGAGGCGTTCCCCGTGGCTTTGGCAAAGTCCGGCATCGTTTTCATCGGCCCGAACCCGCATGCCATCGCCGCGATGGGCGACAAGATCGAGTCGAAGAAAGCCGCAGCCAAGGCGAAGGTCTCGACGGTGCCGGGCTATCTCGGTGAGATTTCCGACGCCAAGCACGCCGTCAAGATCGCCGACGAGATCGGCTATCCCGTCATGATCAAGGCTTCGGCCGGCGGCGGCGGAAAGGGCATGCGCATCGCGTGGAGCCGCGACGAGGTCGCGCAGGGTTTCGATTCCTCGCGCTCGGAGGCCAAATCCTCGTTCGGCGACGACCGCATTTTCATCGAGAAATTCATTGTCAACCCGCGCCACATCGAGATCCAGGTGCTCGGTGACAAGCACGGCAACTGTGTCTATCTCGGCGAGCGCGAGTGCTCGATCCAGCGGCGCAACCAGAAGGTCATCGAGGAAGCGCCGTCGCCGCTGCTCGACGAGGCGACCCGCAAGGCCATGGGCGAGCAGGCCGTGGCACTGGCCAAAGCCGTCAACTACGATTCCGCCGGTACGGTGGAGTTCGTCGCCGGACAGGACCGCTCGTTCTTCTTCCTCGAGATGAATACGCGGCTGCAGGTCGAGCACCCGGTGACGGAGCTGGTCACCGGCATCGATCTCGTCGAGCAAATGATCCGCGTCGCGGCCGGCGAGAAGCTTCCGTTCAAGCAGTCCGACATCAAACTCGATGGCTGGGCGGTCGAGAGCCGCATCTACGCCGAAGACCCCTATCGCAACTTCCTACCGTCGATCGGCCGCCTCGTTCGCTACCGCCCGCCGGCCGAGGGCTCGGAGAACGGCCGCACGGTGCGCAACGATACCGGCGTCACCGAGGGCGGCGAGATCTCGATGTTCTACGACCCTATGATCGCCAAACTCGTCACCCATGCGCCCACTCGCGCCGAGGCGATCGACATGCAGGCGGAGGCGCTCGACGCCTTCCATATCGATGGCATACAGCACAACATCCCGTTTCTTTCCGCGCTGATGCAGAGCCCGCGCTGGCGCGAGGGGCGGCTGTCCACTGGCTTTATCGCCGAGGAATACCCGGCGGGCTTCGCGCCGCGTACGGCCGCCGGAGCCGAGCTGGAGACGCTTGCGGTCGTCGCAGCCGTGATCGACCATCTGAGCAACGCGCGCCGGCGGCAGATCAGCCAGCAGATCGGCGGCGATGCCGTGCACTTCGCCAAGCGCCGCGTGGTGCGTATCGCGGGAGCCGAGGTCCGGCTCGAGGTCGCGCCGACCGGCGAGCACGCGTTCAACGTCACGCTTGTCGGCGAGGGCCGCGACGGGACGGCGCCGATCGAGGTCGTTTCTGCCTGGTGGCCGGGCCAGCCGGTGTGGACCGGGCGCGTCGGTGATGACGAGCTGTCGGTGCAGGTGAAGCCTCTTCTCAACGGCTTCGAGCTGGCGCTCCGCGGCATCCGCGCCCAGGCTCACGTCTACACCGAGCGCGAGGCGGCCCTCGTGGCGCTGATGCCCGAGAAGGTCGCAGCCGACACGTCCAAACTCCTGCTCTGCCCGATGCCCGGTCTCGTCAAGGCGATCCACGTGGCGGCCGGCCAGGACGTCAAGGCCGGCGACGCACTCGCTGTGGTCGAGGCCATGAAGATGGAGAACATCCTCCGCGCCGAGCGCGACGGCGTGGTCAAGACCATCAACGCCAAAGCCGGCGACAGCCTCGCCGTCGACGCGGTCATCATGGAGTTTGCATAAGGGCGGCGGCCGCCCGGTGATGGCGGCCTCGTGTCAGGCGGCAGGATTCCTCCCCAAGCATGACCGTCGGCAGGCCCTCGGCTTAGGACCAATTTCTGCCATGGCAGGTCGGGGAGGCTATGGCAGCACCATAGTTGATACCTGCCGTTGCCCTTCCATCGCTTCTCGAAAACGTCAGGTGATTGCGTACTCAACCAAGATGAGGGACGAGCCGGTCTCCGAGCCAGCTGGCATAGGAGAACTTAACCTCAGCATGCCGCCTGCGATCTGGTTCGAGCTGAATGACTTCGACATCAAAGCCGCCGACACGCTGTGCGTGCGCCGCGCACATATTGATCAAAAGGCTCTGATAGGCATTCACTAGCATCTCAACCGTCGCGGTGAAGTATGCTGAAAGGCTCGTCTCCGACAGCGGCGTATTCTTCTCGATGACCTCGATGCTTGGCGCGTGCACCTTGCCGTCCGCGCGCAAACGGTAGTCGCTGAAGATGACTGCCTGCCCTTGTTTCGGGTGCTCCACGGCGTTGCGCGTGTTGCGCAAGAATGCGAAAGGCGGTTCGAGCGCGTCGACCAATGGTCCTAACGCTTTCTCTTTCTCGCTGCCGGCCATCAGCCGATCCCTCAGCTTGTACCAGGCGACGCCCTTCTGAAGCTCCGGATGGAAGACGCGCGCGAACTGCCACAGGGTCCGCACGGCATGATCGGCACCTTGAATGAACGACTTGCCGCGTGCCGCAGCATCGCCGAGCGTTGGAACTTGCAGTGCGCCTCCCTTGGCTCTGGCACCGCTATATCGTTCTTCGATCGCTTGCAGCGTCTGCTGCAGTTCGCTCGCCTTTCGATCCAGTGCGTCCAACTCCGTCAGAAGCGCGAAGGTGACCTCAAGGCCGGCCTCGCCGTCAATACGAGCTGGCAACATGGATTGCTTGAGAAGCACCTTGGCTTGCAGGAGGGTTCGGCCGACGAGTGGGTCAGCGGCCCCGCGCGCCAACAACTTCTGCAAGGTGTTGGGTATGCCGGCGTTCGTACGGCCGGGATCGATGTCATCGGCGAGCTGCGTCTGCCAGATCCCCATCTCCTTGATCAGCAGCATTCGCCCAGGCAGCGGGATCACGTCCTGGATGCCTGAGGTGTCGCTCTCATCCTCCACCTGCATCGTCACTGCAGCATCCCGTTGCTGGTCGATTGACCTCTTTGTCATGGCACCCCCCCGTGAAATGCGTCGGTGCAGTATACCAGCATCGCCTGCAAGGTTTTGGTAGTGAGCGGAAAAGTCGGTCCGGGTCACTTGCACGCATCAGTGTCTCTCCCACTTCAGCAGTTCCACCCTCACCAACGGCCATAATCGCGGGCGTCGGAATCGTGGTGGGCGCCTGTCGTCCCAGGCGCCCACTTCTGCCCCCTCGGGCCAGACGTTGGCGTGGGTCCGAAAAGCCGCGTAGATTGCGGCCTTGATCCGGAGCCCAACCATGATCGCGCTTTTTTTCGAGGTGACACCGAAGCCCGGCGAGGAGAGCCGCTATCTCGACATCGCGGGCGGCTTGCGGCCCGTGCTCGAGGCGAACGGCGGCGTCATCTTCCTCGACCGCTACAAGAGCCATGCACGACCGCGCACTCTTCTTTCACACCAGATCTGGGCGGACGAGGGCTCCCTCGCCCGCTGGCGGGCCAACGGCACGCACCACAAGGCCCAAACTGCCGGCCGCAACGCGGTGTTCGAGGACTACCGCCTCCGTGTCGGCCCGGTGATTGCCGAGGGCGGGGAAGGTGGCGGCGTCGTCCCGCAGATGGAGGGCCTCGCCTACAACGACCCGCTCTTGCAGTCCGAGCGCTTCGTCATCGTCGTCCGCAGCCACACACGGCCAGTTCCGGCGGGCGATGGTGGCGAGATCTACGAAAGCGTCTATCGCGCCAAGGAATTCGCGTGGGTCGGCACGGTCGAGGACCGCCCGAGCGGCTACGAGGCGCTCAGGCAGGTCGCCAGCGACCCGTGTGTCAGCGCCGCGCAGCTCTGCCTCGTCAGCCGCGACTACGGCCTCAACGACCGCCGCGAGGCGCCGCAGTACTTCCCGAATGCCGGCCAGCGCTGAGCGGCACCGAGGAGGAGCCGACCGCGTTCCGAACAAGCCCCGGCCCCGGGTCAGCGCGCGCCAATGGCTCGCGGCGGCCGGGGACCCGGAGACCCTGCTACCCCTTTGCCGCCCGGTTCTTGGCAAGCCAGCCTTCGACCAGCTCGACCGTCTCGTCGAGGGCGGCCAGCTTCTCGCCGCGCTGCGCCGCGATGCTCTTCACCAGGAGGTCGACCCGTTCGATGTTTGGCGCCCCTGCGGCCAACGCTCGGGCAGCCGATGAGGGACTCCCGAGCGAGAGCGCCGCGTTTGCATACTTCTCGAACGGCACGAGGTCCTTCGGATCGGCGCCGAGACCAACGCAGAGCTCGACCACCCACTCGTAGACCTTGCGGGTCGTGTCGATGTCGGAGTGCACGGCCTCCTTGATGGGCCGCATGCCGTCCTTGCCGACGCAGCGGTAGTTGCCCGCGATCAGCATCGCCCACTTGGCGAGCGGCACGAAGATGCTGTCGTGCACCTTGAGCTTGACCGGCACCTCGAGCGCCTTGCCGTCCACCTCGAAGCGCGCCGCGTCGACGTCGGCCTCCAGATCCTTGAGGATCTGGGTGTGCGCGGCATTCTCGAATCGGGCCGACTTGAAGTTGGTCGGCAGGCGCACCTGCAGCACGTTGACCGGCTCCTCGGGCGGACGGAAAGCCTGCGGGTCAGGGCTGCACAGCGTCATCAGCTTGGGATCGAACGCATCCCACACGCTGGCATCGGCGAAGCAGTCCCTGAGGCCCGACGTATCGAGACCAGGGATGCGCTTCAGGTAGGGCAGCGGCGGCATGTTCATGATCGACATGCACGGGCGGCCGGACTTCGCGACCTTCTCGGTCAGCTCGCGCACGCCCGGCGAGCGGTACTGCGGCTCCTGCATGGCGAGCACGATCAGATCGAAACTGGCCGGATCGACGTCCGTCGTGCCGGCGGCGCCGAGCTTGCCGGGCAGGTTCTTCGAATTGATCTCGACGAGGCCGTCCCGTCCCTTGATCGGCATGCGCACGATGGCGCCATTGGTGTTGAAGGCGGCTACCTCGGCCGGCAGGCAGACCATCGTGGCGTTATGGCCGCCCATGGCGAGCTTGGTGCCGAGCAGCGAACCGTAAGACGCGCCGAGAATAAGGACATTGTGCTTCTTGGCCATTGCGACCCCTTGTTACGTGACGGAGGCTTTGTCGATGAGTGGTGATCGCAACCATGCTAGGGGGGAAGCCAACCCCGCGCAATCGATTGACGCTCGGGTTGCATGCCCCCCGCGGCTCAGGACCGCTGGCGCCAAGCGTCGTGCTTGGCTTTCGCTTCGTCAGTCAGGCCCAGCGCCATGAAGCGATAGGCATCGACCCACGAGGCATCGTCGATATTCGGGATATCGAGGCCGCGATTGAGGCTTTCCTTCGCGAGTTGGGTCGCGAGCGGCGGCATCGCGGCGATGTGGGCGGCCACCTCGTGCGCCTTCGGCATCAGCTCGGCATGCGGCACCAGCCATTGTGCAAGCCCGATGCGATAGGCCTCCGCCGCATCCAACGGGAAGCCCATCGACAGCTTCATGGTCTGCCCCTTGCCGATCCAGCGCGCGAGACGCACCGAGCCGCCGAAGGCTGGGATGATGCCGAGCGACACTTGAGGCTGGCGCCATTCGGCCCGCTCGGAGGCGACGATCAGGTCGCAGCAGTAGGTCAGGATGCACCCCACCCCGATCGCATAGCCGTTGACAGCGGCGATCAGCGGCTTCGGGAACTGGTCGAGCCGGCGCACGACGAACGAGCGCCATTTCGGCAGCTCGGCGAAGAAGTCGGCCATGGTCTCGAGGGTGTGGGTCGCTGGATCCTTGAGATCGGCGCCCGCCGAGAAGGCGCGGCCCGCCTCGTCGCCGGTGATGATGACGGCCCGCACCGTGGCATCGCCTTCGAGCCGGTCGAGCTCGCTGGCCAGACCTTCCGAGAAATCGGCGCCCCAGCAATTGCGCGCCGCCGGACGGCTCAACGTCAGAATGCCTACAGCATCATGTTGTGAGTAGTGGACGGGCATATGCCTTTTCCTTGCGACAACCTCTGAGCGGACGAGGCTGAGCCAAGGAGCGCGATCTGGCAACCTGGGTCACCTGCAGCGCCGGTGCATGTTGGCAGCGGACGGCATCTTTGCGTAGCATCGCTCAGTAACGATGTGACTGCGGAGACGCCCATGCCCTTCTCGACGAGAGACGCGCGCCACCAAATCGTCAATCCCTTCGCGGGTCGCGACGTCAACTGGCTGGTCGACTATCGCGCCGAGACGCGGCCCGACCACATCTTCCTCGTCTGGGAGCCGTTCGAGAGGAAGCGGCAAACGTGGACCTACCGGCAATTCCGCGAGCGGGTTTTACGCGTGGCCGCCGGACTCCACGCTCGGGGCATCAAGCCGGGCGATTCGGTGCTCGTTCATCTCGACAACTCGCCGGAGCTGGAATTCCTGTGGTTCGCCTGCGCGCGCATCGGTGCGATCGTGGTGACGACCAACACGCGGTCCTCGGCGGACGAGCTCGCCTATTTCGCGGACAATTGCGGTGCCGTCGCCGCCATCACGCAGCCTGAGCTCGCCGAGCTGGTCGCCGGGGCCGCGAAGGGCATCAAGTGGCTTGCCGTCACCGAGCATCTCGTCGAGGGCGCCGCGCCGCCCGCCAGACTGAAGCCTGGACGAGACGCCGCCTTCTCGCGGCTCGATGGCGATCCGGAAAGCTTACCAGGGCTCGATGCCGACCCCTGGCGACATGGCTCGGTGCAATACACCTCCGGTACCACGTCACGGCCGAAGGGCGTGCTCTGGACGCACGGCAATGCGCTCTGGGGCGCGAAGACGTCCGCCGTGCACGAAGGCTTGACCGAGAATGACGTGCACCTCGTGCAGATGCCGTCGTTTCACACCAACGCGCGCACGTACTCGATCCTGCCGACGATGTGGGCCGGTGGAACGGTGGTCCTCGTGCCGCGCTTCTCGGCGTCCCGCTTCTGGGACGTGGCGGTGCGCAACAATTGTACCTGGGCCTCGATGCTGCCGTTCTTCTGCAAGGCGGTGATGCAGCACGAGCCGCCAAAATCGCATTCCTTTCGCATGTTCGGGATGAACGCCAACGAGCAGCCGTTCGATGCGCATTTCGGTGTGCGCTCGATTGGATGGTGGGGCATGACCGAGACCATTACCCACGGCATCATCGGCGACCACATGCAGCGCAACCGGCCGCTGACCACGGGCCGGCCGGCCTCCGGCTACGACATCCGCGTGCTGCGCGAGGACGGCCTGACGCTGGTCGAGCCCGGCGAGACGGGCCTCCTCGAGTGCCGCGGCTGGCGGGGTATTCAGATGTTCCTCGAGTATCTCGGCAATGAGGCCGCCACGCGCGAGAGCTTCGTCGAGCGAGGCTGGTTCGTCACCGGGGATCGCGTGCGCCTCGAGACGGACGGCTGGCTGACCTTCGCCGATCGCGACAAGGACATGCTGAAGGTAGGCGGGGAAAACGTCGCGGCATCCGAGGTCGAGCGCGTCATCGCCACCGTCCCCGGCGTCTACGAGAACGCCGTCGTCGCCCAGAAGCACAGCATGCTCGACGAGGTGCCGGTGGCCTTCGTCATACCGACGCCGGGCGTTACGCTAGCGCAGCACGACGACCTGAAGGGTCGGATCATCGCTACCTGTCGAGAGCGGCTCGCCGACTTCAAGGTCCCGCGCGCGGTCTTCTTGGTGACCGAGATGCCCCGCTCGACGCTGGAGAAGGTGCACAAGGCCGAACTCAGGAAGCGGCTGCCGATGGCGGAGTAGGCGCCCGTTGGCGTCGCCGCCCGATCAAGGCCCGTCGGCCTGCTCGCGCATGCACGCGGTCGCCTCGCGCAGATCCGCGATCACCTCGGCGTCCGTGACCTGGTGGAAATCGCGATAGTGCTCGCCGACCGCATAGAAGGGATCCGGCGCCTTGAGGCACACGACCTCGTCCACCATCCCGCGAAGGCGCGCCAGCACATCGGGCGCTGCGACAGGCACCGCAACGATGAGCCGGGCCGGCCGCTTACGCTTCAGGGCCGCGAGCGCCGCCCGCACCGTCGCGCCCGTTGCAATGCCGTCGTCGACGACGATCAAGGTCCGGCCTTCGAGCCCCTCGCGCGGACGAGCGCCCAGATACGCCTTCCTTCGGCGTTCGATCTCGATGAGCTCTGCCTCGGCCTCGCGGTCGATGTCGGCCTCGCTCAACCGGGCCGAGCGCATGACATCGTCATTGTAGACGATCTCGGCATCGCCGCCGTCGACGACGGCAGCCGCCGCCACCTCACGGTGACCCGGCACGCCAATCTTCCGAACCAGGACGAGGTCCAGCGGCGCGCCGAGCGCACGCGCGATCTCGAGGGCTACTGGGACACCGCCGCGCGGCAACGCCAGGACCACGGGCTCCTCGATGTCGCGGCCTACGAGAACGCGACCCAGCTCCTGCCCAGCCTTCGTGCGATCGTCAAACTTTCTCTTGGGCATGACGCACATCCGTAAAAGGCAACCGTTGCCATCGGACGCGGGATAGCCCGTCACCGGCTTGATGCGCATCAACCGTCGATGAACCCGTCTGCATTCACTAATTGACGACGAGGAACGCGACGGCCAGCGCCGCCACGCCGGCGACGGCGAGCGCCAGGATCGTCTGCTTGCCACGCGTAGCGGAAGGGGCGCTCGGGCGCGCGCGCGCCTCGGAGGGCAGCTCATGACGCATGGCGGTCGCCACTCTTTCCGGTGTGGCTGGCGTCCCCGCGGCTTCATCGTCGGTGCCGAGCGGCGCCGCGGCGGGATCGGGATGGGCAATCTTGTCGCGTGCGCGTCCGCTGTCGATCGATGCGCGCAGGATCGACGCATCGAGGCGCCGTTTGTCGGGACCGGACTGTGGTGCCGGACTGGCTGCGGCTCCACGACCGCTCTTGCGAAGCGGCGAGCTCGTATCCGCCCTCGGCTGCCTTCCCGCCGAGCGCTCGGTGCTCACGCGGTTCGTCTCGTCGCGATCAAACCGCCAGTACGATTTGCGATCCATAGAGGGCATGCGGCAACTTCCCAAGTTGTGAGCCACGGCACGGCTCGCTGCCGTGCTCGCCGATTGCCTTGCCAACTCCGGTCTCTCCGCCGGGTTCCCGCTGGCTGCACGGCTGGGCGACGTCCTACGCCTCGTGGCCGGCGGTCCCAACGACGGCTGAGAGCTTGGCTCTGGTCATCTCGGGCGCCGGGAAGTCGTTCTCGATCCACCATCGCTCGACCTCGGCGAGCAAGGCTCCGAGGCGCGGCCCGGCCGGGACGCCGAGAGCCATCACGTCGGCGCCGCGTACCGGGAACCTGGGTGCCGTCCAATCCCGCGCGACTGCAAGCAGGCAAGCGGCCTCGCGATGGCGGGCAGGCTCGATGGCCGACAGGACGATCGCCAGCCTTCGGCTGCCTGCCTTGCCCAGGCGATAGACGATGCGGCGGGCATCGCGCTCGTCGATTGTGCCCTGCTGACGCACGGCGTCGCGATCGACGACAAGCAGCGCCTTGCGCTCATCGTTCGAGAGGCGCAGACGATCGGCGATACGTTCAATGTCCTCGCCGGTCGCGACAGCCAGGGCTGAAAGACGGAGCATGGCGTCGGGCGCCAGCGCGGCGCGGGCCTCGGCGGCAACGACGCTCTCCATCACGTCCGGTCGCGGTGCAACGCCAAGCAGGCGCGGCAGCAGTCCGATATCCTCCATGGCCCGCACCGCTGCGACGACGCCCGGCGCGATGAGAAGCTTGATCACTTCGGCTCGGATCCGCTCGGCGGACAGCCGCGCAATACCACCCAAACCGCGCGCGCAAGCCGCCATCGCGGCGGGATCGGGAGGACCGCTCGCGTACGCTGCATGAAACCGGAAGAAGCGCAGAATGCGCAGATAATCCTCTGCGATACGCTCATCCGCATCGCCGATGAAGCGGACGCGTCGCGCGACGAGATCGTCGTAGCCGCCGACGAAGTCGTAGAGGCGACCGTCGCCGTCGCAATAGAGCGCGTTCATCGTGAAGTCGCGCCGGCGCGCGTCCTCGGCCCAGTCGGCCGTGAACGCGACCGTCGCGCGCCGACCATCCGTCGACACGTCGCGACGCAGCGTCGTCACCTCGATCGGCGTATGGCGCGCAACGACCGTGACCGTGCCGTGATCGAGGCCGGTCGGCACGGTGGCGAGGCCGGCCTGCGTGCACGCCCGCACCACCGCGTCGGGCGTGGCGGCGGTTGCTATGTCGAGGTCGCTGACGGGGAGGCCCATCAACGTGTTGCGCACCGACCCGCCGACGACGCGGCCTTCGAAGCCGGCCTCGGCCAGCGCGGCGAGCACGGCCCGCGTCGCCGGTGCAGAGAGCCACGGTGCGCCCGCCAACGACGGCAGCGCGGATCGAGGCGTATCCGTGTGATCGGTCATGAGCGTCCAGGCACGTCGCGAGCGTTTCGGAATGGCGCCCGATGATACTACTTGATCTTGCCCGGCTCGATGCGCCCATCCTTCATCGATGGCGGCACATAGACTTGGCCCGGCTTTCCCCTGGTGTCCGAGCCGTATGTCGCAAGAACGGCCAGCAGCAACGCCGACCCGGCCAGCATCAGCCAGGCGAGTGGCGCCTCGTCGAGGATGCCCTTCCGACTGTCGCCACGGGTTGCCGCGACGTAGATCACGTAGACAACCGTCGGCAGGAGGAACAATAGGATATTCTCGATGACGATGCGGATCATCCGGCGAACAGTCTCTGATGCATGTTCTTGATCATTCCGGCGGTTGCGCCCCAGATATAACGCTCACCATACGGCATTGCGTAATAGTGGCGCTGGCGGCCACGCCAATCGCGGGCGTGCCTTTGATGGTTGGCCTCGTCCATGAGGAAGGCGAGCGGCACCTCGAACACGTCGTCGACCTCGCGCGGATCGGGCTTGACGACGAACCCCGGGCGAATGAGTGCCACCACGGGGGCCACGGTAAACCCTGTGCCGGTACGATAACCGTCGAGAAAGCCGAGAGGCTCCACGAAGTGCGGGTCGAGACCGATCTCCTCGACACTCTCGCGGAGTGCTGCGCTGACCGGTCCGTCGTCGTGAGCTTCAACCTTGCCGCCCGGAAACGCGATCTGTCCGGCGTGGGTCGGAAGCGTATGGGTCCGCTGCGTCAACAGCACAGTCAGCTCGTCACGCACGACAATGCCGAACAGAACGGCTGCGGGTCTTGCCGGTGGCATTGCTGCGAAGTCCGCCAGCAGCTCGGGGTTCAGGTCCCAGTCGCCGCGACCCCAGGCCTTGCCGGTTCGCGGATCGAATACGGCCTCGGACGGCTCGCGATCGAGCCGTTCGGCCGCGAGACTGCGGAATCCGCTCTCGGTCAATCGCTCGTCGCCCGCTCGTCTCATGCCGCTCATGCCTTCGTCCGCTCCTCGCGCGCTGCCCACATCACTTTGCGCCAGAACTGAGGGATCTGATAGTGCCATCGGCATGTCTCGGACAAACGATGATTTGATGCTCGATCTATAAGTGGTCCGCGTACCGGCTATTGGCAATATTGCTCCAACGTCCAGCTGGTTACGCGACAGCCCTTCGGTCCGCATTCGCGGTTTGGAATGCGCCGATAACTGCAATAGCTCTGGCGCATCGGCGGCCCCGCAAAGCCCTCGAAACCGTGCTGCGGCCGCTTGGTGCGCCGCCGCTCGTAATAGGTGTAGCCGTCCCCCCTGCGCCACACGGGCCAAGGCTCGCGGGCCTGGGCCGCCGCCTCATCGACGTGGAGCGCGCCGGCCGGCATGGCAACGGCAAGCAATGCAACCCATACGATCACCTTCTGCATGCGCGCCACCTCCTTGTCGCCATCCAACGCTGACGTGGGATCGGCATCGCACGATCGCAATGCAACCGATTGACGGGGATCAGGCCGAGGGCCTGCGGCTCCCTGTCTGGCAAGGCGGCAAAGCCAATCCTCACCCTTGGTCGAGCCCGACCCAAGCAACGCCAAATGCTTAGAAATCCCCGAACGCCATGTTTACTTTTGAGTGCATATATATGTTTTCAACAACCCCAGGTTGTTTTCACCTATCCAGGACTTGTACATGCGTCTTTCATCTCGTCGCGGCTGGGCTCTCTTGCGCCAGCACTCCGTTCTCCTCTGCGTGGTGGTTCTCGCGGTGCTCTGGGCCGGCGTCTTCCTGACGTTCCGTCAAACCCTCGTGTCGAACCACCGCGATCAAGTGAAGAACAGCGTCAATCTCGGGCTATTGTTCGAGGAGACCACGCTACGGACCATCGGCGAGGTCGAGAAGGCCCTCTTCTATCTTCGTCGCAACATCGAAGCGAGCCTCGACAAGGTCGACTACCACCAGCTCGTAACACGCCAGGACATCATCAGCGAGATCATCGTTCAGTTCGCCATCATCGATGCCGCCGGCATCATGCGCGCAACCAGCGCGTCGAAGACACCCGCAAAGCCGATCGATCTCAGCGACCGCGAGCACTTCCGCGTCCATCTCGGCAAGACCACCGACGATCTGTTCATCAGCCGTCCCGTCGTTGGCCGCGCCTCGAAAAAGTGGTCCGTGCAGGTCACCCGCAAATTTCTCGACAAGGATGGGGGATTCGGCGGCGTTGTGGTCGCGTCGCTCGACCCCGTGCATCTCGCCAACTTCTTCACTGCGATCGACCTCGGCCCGCAAGGTGTCATCTCGCTGATCGGTCTCGATGGTGTCGTTCGCGCCTCGGGTGGAGGCGACCATGCAGGTGTTCTTGCTCTCGGCGAGGATCTGTCCGCGACGCCGCTCTTCGCGCGCATCCGCAAAGGCCCTAACGGCTCCTTTGCCTACCAGACCGAGCAGGGCGACAGCCGCGTGATCACGTTCCGCCGCGTACGCGGTCAGCCGCTGATCGTGGCGAGCAGCTTCAGTCAATCCGCTGTCGACATGGAAGCCTACAGAACGCTCAGCGCCCATGGCTCGTTCGCCGCTTTGCTGTCGATGATCATCATCGGGGTCTGCGTGCGCGGGGCCAAGGACCAGCTGCGCCTGTCGTTCATGCAGTCGCGCTCCCGCCGCAGCCGTCAGCGGGCGCTCAGGGCAGCCGAGCAACTCAGGCTCACGCTGGAGAACATCACCCAAGGCATCATCCTGGTGCGCAGAGACTGGACTATTCCCGTCATCAACCGGCGCCTCATCGAGCTGCTCGATCTGCCGGAGGACTGGCAGCGCCGGCCACCCCGCTTCGACGACATGATCCGCCACCTCGCGGCCCAGGGCGAGTTCGAGATCGACCCGGCGCCAACTGGCGTCATGCCGGCCGATCATTGGATGCAGCCAGGCGCCATGCCGACGCAAGCCACCTATGAGCGCCGCCGGCCGAACGGCTCGGTGCTCGAGGTCCGGACGACGATATTGCCAGGAGGCGGCTTCGTGCGAACCCTGACCGATATAACGCACCGCCGCCGGGCGCAGGCCGAGGTGCATCGGCTCGCCCACGAGGACGTTATCACCGGCCTCGCCAACCGGCGTGCCTTCCACGATGTGCTGGAACAGCGCGACACCGGGACGCCCTTCGTGCTGCTCTACCTCGACCTTGACCGGTTCAAGGTCGTCAACGATACGCTCGGACACCCCGTCGGAGACGCTCTGCTTCGCGCCGTTGGAAAGAGAATTCTGGCCAATGTCCGCGAGGAGGACATCGCGGCCCGCCTCGGCGGCGACGAGTTCGCCGTGCTGCTCGCCAGCCAGGGCACCGAGGCAGCCGGACGAGCCGTCGCGGAACGCCTGGTCAAGAGCCTGTCGCAGCCCTACGAGGTCGAAGGCCATCAGATCATCATCGGGGTGAGCATCGGGATGGCCATTGGTCCGCGCGATGGAAGCAACGCCAACGATCTGCTGAAAGCGAGCGACATGGCGCTCTACTCGGCCAAGGCCGCAGGCCGCGGAACCTATCGCATCTACGAGCCGAGCATGGACGACGAGGTGCGACAGAAGCGAATACTGGAGCTCGATCTACGGCAGGCCCTGATGAACCGCGAGCTCGAGCTGCACTACCAGCCGTTCTTCGACATCGCGACCCGCGCCGTGCTTGGGTTCGAGGCGCTGATCCGCTGGCGCCACCCGGAGCGGGGCCTCGTGTCACCGGGCGACTTCATTCCCATAGCCGAGGAGACGGGACTGATTGGTCCGATCGGCGCCTGGGCGCTGCAGAAGGCCTGCCACGACGCCTTGGCGTGGCCAAAAGAGACGACTATCGCCGTCAACGTCTCCTCCGTCCAATTCAAGACCGGCGACGTCTATCGTGACGTGGTCGCAGCGCTGCGTGACTCCGGCTTGCCAGCGCACCGGCTCGAGCTCGAGATCACCGAGAGCACGTTGATGGAGCAGGGCGACACCACCGTGAACATCCTGCAGGAGCTGCGTGATCTCGGGGTGTCGATCTCGATGGACGATTTCGGCACCGGCTACTCCTCGCTGAGCTATCTGCGGCGCTTTCCGCTGAGCAAGATCAAGATCGACCGGTCGTTCGTGATGGATCTCGGCAGCTCACCGAACGTCGAGGTGATCATCAGGTCGATTATCGATATCGCCCGGACCATGCACATGAAGACGACCGCGGAAGGCATCGAGACGCAGGAGCAGCTCGATCTTCTCACTCAGCTCGGGTGTCACATCGGGCAGGGCTATCTGTTCAGCAAGCCGCGGCCCATTGACGAGATCGATGCAGCCATGGCCGGTTGGTTGAAATCGGCGGCGCAGGCAGCATGAGCTCATATAGATCAGCGCAGGAACATCGAGGCGCCCATCAGCAGAAGCACCATCAGGACCAGGCGACGAAAGCCGTCCGCCGGGATGAACCGGCGCAGACGGCTCCCGATCTCGACACCCGCCAAAGCCGGCAGGACGGCGAGAAAAGACATCCCGAGCAGCCGCGGGGTCATGATACCGGTGGCGATAAGGCCCCCGGCCAGCACCAGGGAGCACATTAGAACGGCGAAGTTGATCGCCTGGACGAGCCGGTCCGAGTCGAGATCGAGCGACATCATGTATGGAAACAGCGGCATCACCTGCGAGCCTGTCAGCCCGGTGAGCACACCATTGAGAAAGCCGACCGGCACCTGCAGGTGCGAGGCCGTGCTCGCCGAGAGCTGCATCTGCGGGCGCAACAGGGTCCACGCTACGTAAGCGACGATGAGCACGCCCAGCGTTTTCACGGCGATCGTCTGGTTGATCAACAGGAGAAGGCCGATCCCGGCGCCGATGCCGGGCACCATCGACGCATAGAGTGTGCGGAAACGACGAACGGTTTCGACCAGATGACCCGTCGTCAATGCCACCGCGACATTGGTCGCCAGCGCTGGCAGCAGGACGATGGCCATCGCCGGCTTCAGACCCAGCCCCGCCACCAGGAAAGGCAGCGCACAGGTCGCATAACCGAGGCCCGTCGCTCCCTTGACGATGCCGGCCAGCAGCAGACCGGCGACCACCCAGCCGGCGGCCAGCGAGCCCTCCTCCAGCGCCATCGCGCCGAGCAATCCGGCCAGCTCCGTCATTTCAGCTGGCCGACGCGAGCAGCCGGCCGTCCTCGTCCATGAACCACGGCTTTACGCTGCAGCCCTTGCGAAGCGAGTACATGTAGAAGCGCGGCATGCCGGCCGGAAACAGGAAGTCGAACTCGCTGCCGTTAAAGGTCGCAAAAATCGCCTCGGGAAAGGCCTTCTCCACTGCCCGCCGCTCGATCAAGTTCGCGACAAGATAGCGACGGGCACCCTCGCGTGCCGAGCCTGACCCACGAAACCATTTGTCGGCGCTACGAACGAGGCGCTCGACGTGCTCCTCCTCGAGATCATCCGAAGGCAGCGGAACCGGCCCCGCCGCCCGAACGATATCGCTGAGACGAAAGCACTTGTGGCCACGTCCGGAGGCAACGCTCCCGACGTCAGAAAAATAGCTTTCGATGGCCTCACGCGGGTGCCCGTTCAGCTCCGCATGCGTATCTGTAAAGATGAGACCGAGCTCGGCTCCGGGCGGGTGCACCGCCTCGAGCCTGCGGCTCAGGCTCGACAGAAAGTCGAGGCATGCGACGTCCGGCGCAGCGATCCGCGCGCGCGGACCCTTTCCCCAATAGAGCACGAACTTGATCGGCGTCTCAGCCCGGATGGCGTCCAGGATGCGGCCCTCGATGAGCGCAGTGCTCGACGGCTGCTCGCGCTTGAAAGCCCATGTGTTGAACGACGCCAGGACCTTGGCGACGTCAGACGAGCCGGCACTGCCGGATGCCACAGGCGGCCTGCGTGTGGCCACCGCGGGACGACTCATCGATGAGCTGCTCATAATCACGACGCTCCACAGAACAACAATCTTAAGTTGAAGTTAATATTTATAACAATCTTTGGTGTCAATTCTTTCTAACGCACCACTGATGATTGCAGTGGCCAGGTCGGGCGGCGGGGATAGGCGCGAGACACGGACCCACCGAACTCTACATGCGCGGTGGCGGCATGGCATGCCACTGGCACAGCGACCGCCTGCTCGCTAGGCTACGGGCTCGAGAGTGCCAGTATCATCCCCCAACCCGCCTGACGGAGCCTGAGCCCATGCGTTGCGAGGTCGTCGCCATCGGAACCGAGCTGCTGCTCGGCGTCATCGTCGATTCGAACTCGTCGTGGATCGGCGAGCAGCTGGCGTTGGCCGGTATCGACTCGCTCTACCAGACCAAGGTCGGCGACAATTTCGGGCGCATGGAGGCCGTCATCCGGCAAGCGCTCGAGCGAAGCGATGCCGTGATCTGCTGCGGCGGCCTGGGACCGACCCAGGACGACATCACCCGCGACGTCATCGCCAAGGTGATGGGGGTGGAGCTCGTCCGCGACGACGCCATCGCCTCTGAGATCCGACGCCGGTTCGAGGTGCGCGGGCGCACAATGTCCGCCAATAACCTTCGGCAGGCCGATATTCCCGTCGGCGCCCATCCCATCCCGGAGATGCCGGGCACGGCCCCGGGTCTCGTCTGTCCGGTCGGCGACAAGGTGATCTACTGCGTGCCCGGCGTGCCGAGCGAGATGAAGGAGATGGTGGCCGGCACCGTGCTCCCCGATCTCAGGCGGCGCATGGGCGCCTCGGCGGTGATCCGCAGCCGGACGCTGCGCACCTGGGGGCTTTCCGAAAGCGGCATCGACGAGATGCTGACCGAGCGCATGGCTGAGCTCGACCGACTGGGCAATCCGACGATTGCCTTCAATGCCAGCGGCATCGAGGGCATCAAGGTTCGCGTCACCGCGAAATGCGACGACGAGGAGACCGCGATCCGAATCCTCGACGCCGAGGAAAAGATCCTGCGCGTCATCCTCGGCGAGGCCGTGTTCGGGATCGACGACGAATCCATGGAGCTGGTGGTGCTCAACGCGCTCAGGGAGCGCGGCTTCACCATCGCCGTCTCGGAATCCATCACCGGCGGCATCCTCGCCTCCCGCATGACCGCGATCGACATGGGCATGACCACCTTCAAAGGTGCCCTCATCCGGCCTGACCGCGATCCCGTCGAGCCACCCGAGATGCCGCCCGAGGCACGTAGCGTGCGTGACGCTACCGCCGCCCGCGATGCCTTCGAGGCAGATATCGGCCTCGCCGTCGTCGCCGCCGACCGCGACGAGGGTGCGCGGCCGGGGACCGTTTTCATCACGGCCGTATTCCGCGACACGCCGCATGCCGACATGACGGTGCTTCCCGGCGACCGGCGGCGCATGCGCGAGTACGGCGTGATCAGTGCGTTGAATTTTCTGCGGAAGACGCTTCAAGGATAGCGGCGCCGAAGCCCCATGACAGGCGGCGGATCGGGCGAGGAATTGGCTCAGCGCGGTGGATCAGAAATGGTGCCGGCTGAGGGGATTGAACCCCCGACCTTCGGTTTACAAAACCGCTGCTCTACCGCTGAGCTAAGCCGGCATTCGGCAGCCTTATAGCGCGGGTTGTGCGGGTGATCCAGGGTCACGGAGCAACAGTAGGGCGCGCTCGCAAACTGCCACGCCCGACCGAATGCCTACATATGGATCGCGCGCTTGGCGACGGCCAGCGCCGCCTCCTTCACCGCCTCGGCCAGAGTCGGATGCGCGTGGCAAGTCCGCGCCAGATCCTCGGCCGAGCCGCCAAACTCCATCAGGATTGCGGCCTCGGCGATCAACTCCCCCGCTTGCGGCCCGACGATATGCACGCCGAGCACCCGGTCGGTCGCGGCGTCTGCCAGCACCTTGACAAAGCCGTCGCTCATCCGGTTGACCTTGGCCCGGCCGTTGCCCGCGAACGGGAACTTGCCGACCGTGTAGGCAACGCCCGCGGCCTTCAGCTCCTCCTCGGTCTTGCCGACCGTGGCCACTTCGGGTGTCGTATAGACCACGCCCGGGATGACGCCGTAGTTCACGTGTCCCGACTGTCCCGCCAGGATCTCGGCCAGCGCCAGCCCCTCGTCCTCGGCCTTGTGGGCGAGCATCGGCCCCGCGATTACGTCGCCGATCGCGTAAATGCCGGGCACGCTCGTCGCGAAGTGCGCGTCCACCTCGATGCGCATCCGCGCGTCGAGCTTGACGCCGACCTCGGCGAGCCCGAGCCCCTCGGTGTAGGGTACCCGTCCGATCGCCACGAGCACCACATCGGCGAACATCTGCTCACCAGCTCCGCCGGCCGCCGGCTCGATCGTCACGTTGCAGCCCGAAGCGTCCTTCGTCAGCCCGGTCACCTTCTGGCCCAAGCGGAACTTGAAGCCTTGCTTCTCGAGAAGTCTCTGGAACTGCTTGGCGACCTCGCCGTCCATACCGGGCAGGATGCGATCCAAGTACTCGACCACCGTCACGTCGGAGCCGAGCCGCCGCCAGACCGAGCCCAACTCGAGCCCGATTACGCCAGCGCCCACGACCAGCAGCTTGCCCGGCACGGTCGATAACGTCAGAGCGCCCGTCGACGAGACCACCTGCGTTTCATCGATCTCAATGCCCGGCAGCCGTGCCACGTCCGATCCCGTTGCGATCGCGATGGCCTTGGTCGTCAAAATCTCCTTGCCGCCCTTGGCGAGTGCAACCTCGACCGACCCCGGGGCCGGAATACGTCCCGTGCCGTGGAACACGTCGACCTTGTTCTTCTTCAAGAGAAAGGCGACGCCCGCGACATTGCCCGCTACACCCTCGTCCTTGAAGGCCAGCATTTTTGCGAGGTCCAGCTCCGGCTTCACGTTGATGCCCATCGCGGCAAAGCCGTGGTTGGCCTCGGCGTAGAGCTCGGACGCATGCAGCAGCGCTTTCGAGGGAATGCAGCCGACGTTGGCGCACGTGCCGCCATGCGTCGCGCGCTTCTCGACGACGGCGACCTTCATGCCGAGCTGCGCCGCCCGGATCGCACACACATAGCCGCCGGGGCCCGTGCCGATGATGACGAGGTCGTAGGTCATTCTAATCTCCTTCGCTCGGCGTCGGCGGCAGATGGATCCGGGATTCGACCCGATGCGGGACGATGAAACCAATGCCGTGCAGGCAGTAGTCCACATAGAGCTGGTCTGCGTAGGCGCTGTCGATCACCTTGAGCAGGAAGCCGGCACGCACGGAGCCATGTGCGCCCGCATATTCGAGCTGAATCCATTTCTCGCGACCTCGCACCGCCGTGCCTGTCGGCGCAAGATCGTGCATGGTACCGAGAAAGCGCGGCAGGCTGGCGAACTGGTCGAGCCGCCGCCCCCGAAGGCGCAGGACGACCTTCTCGCCCGCCTGCAGGTCCACGCCCGGCGGGACCCCGATCGGGTCGCCGAATTGATCGTGCATCGTGACGCCGCGCTTCACGATGAGCGGGATCTCGTCGTCCAGACTGCCGCCGAAATGCACACCGCAGAAACGATCCTCGGCGTCGAAGTTCCAAACGAGATCGTTATGCTCCCAGTAGCGCAGGCCGGGAACGCCCGTCTCCCCGAGCTTGACATCGTCGGGCTCTGCTCCGAGCCACCGCACGACCTCGTCGAGAGGTGTCATGCGCAGGACGATGCGGCGGCCAGCCGTGGCGCCCGCCGTCACGAGCTCCCACAGGTCCACGACTGGCGCCGCGCCTGCGGCGTCCCGCCGGTAGATGTCGAAGCTGATGACGCGCTTGTCGGGCATCAGTTCAGGATCACAGCTCCAGCACGAACCGCTGCGGATCCTCGAGACACTCCTTCACGCGGACGAGGAAGCTCACCGCCTCCTTACCGTCGACGATGCGGTGATCGTAGCTGAGTGCCAGGTACATCATCGGCCGGATCACGATCTGGCCACCGCGCACCACCGCGCGATCCTCGATCTTGTGCATGCCGAGAATGCCCGATTGCGGCACGTTGAGGATCGGCATCGACATCATCGAACCGTAGACGCCGCCGTTCGAGATGGTGAACGTGCCGCCCTGCATCTCGTCGATCGAAAGCCGCCCGTCACGCGCCCGCTTGCCAAAGTCCGCGATCGTCATCTCGATCTCGGCAAGGCTCATGCGGTCTGCTTCGCGCACCACCGGCACGACGAGGCCCTTGTCGGTGCCGACTGCAACGCCGATGTGATAGTAGTTCTTGTAGATGATGTCCTGACCGTCGATCTCGGCGTTGACTGCCGGAATTTCTTTCAGGGCGGTGAGGCAGGCCTTCACGAAGAAGCTCATGAAGCCGAGCTTGGCGCCGTGGCGCTTCTCGAACAGCTCCTTGTACTGGTTCCTGAGCGCCATCACCGCCGACATGTCGACGTCGTTGAACGTCGTGAGCATCGCCGCGGTGTTCTGTGCCTCCTTGAGACGACGCGCGATGGTCAGACGCAGCCGGGTCATGCGCACCCGCTCCTCGCGAGCAGCATCGTTCGGCAGCGAGGGGGCGCGGAGTTGCGGCATGGTGGCTGGCGCCTGCGGTTGCGGCGCGTAGACGGCAGGCGTGGTCGCTGCCGTCTTCGCGCGCACCTCGGCCTCCGCACGGGCGGCGGCGACGGCCATGGCGTCTTCTTTGAGCACCTGCCCACGACGACCCGAGCCGTCGATGCTGCCTTCGCCGATGCCCTGCTCGTCCATGATCTTGCGGGCGGCCGGCGACGGCGGCATGCCGCCTCCTGCTGGAGCCGGCTTGGCCGGCGCCGCGGTTTGTGCTGGCGCTGCTGCGGCAGGCTTCGCGGCCTGTGCGGGAGCCGCAGCGGCGGCGGCGCCCTCCTTGATGCGACCCAGCACGGTACCAACGGCGACCGTCGCGCCGGCCTCGACCAGGATCTCGCCCAACACGCCCGCCGAGGGCGCCGGCACCTCGACCGAGACCTTGTCGGTCTCGAGCTCGACGAGCGGCTCGTCGATCTTGACCGCCTCGCCCGCCTGCTTCAGCCATTTACCGACCGTCGCCTCGGTGACGCTCTCGCCGAGCGCGGGAACCTTGATCTCAATGGCCATCGTCCGTTCCACTTCCGGTTCGTGAGTTTGTCACTGCGTGAGGGCGGCACTCGGGGTGGCCCGCCTTCACGCGTTCGAGATGATCGTTGCGAGACGAGATCGAATGAGCTTTCGCCGGATCATGCCGCCATCGCCTGCTCCACCACCGCGCGCTGCTCGCTGGCGTGCTTGGAGGCGAGACCCGTCGCCGTCGCGGCAGATGCTGGGCGACCGATGTAGCGCGGGCGGCGGGACGCCGTCTTGGCATGATCGAGCACCCACTCCAGCAGCGGCTCGACGAAGAACCACGACCCCATGTTCTTCGGCTCCTCCTGCGCCCACACGATCTCCGCATTCGGGAAGCGCGAAAGCTCCTGGATCAATGTGCGCGCCGGGAACGGATAGAGCTGCTCGACGCGCATCAGATAGATGTCGTCGTGACCGCCCGCCTCGCGGCCGTCGAGCAAATCGTAATAGACCTTGCCCGACGACAGCACGACGCGCCGGATCTTGTCGTCGGGCTGCAACGTCGTCTTCTGCCCCGGGGCAAGTTGCGCATCGTCCCAGAGGACACGATGGAAGGTCGTGCCCGGCCCCATCTCGTCGAGCTTCGAGATGACGCGCTTGTGACGCAGAAGCGACTTCGGCGTCATCAGGATCAGCGGCTTCCTGAACTTGCGATGGATCTGCCGCCGCAGGATGTGGAAATAGTTGGCCGGAGTGGTGCAGTTCGCCACCTGCCAGTTGTCCTCGGCCGACATCTGCAGGAAGCGCTCGAGCCGCGCAGAGGAATGCTCAGGCCCCTGGCCCTCATAGCCGTGCGGTAGCAGGCAGACGAGCCCCGACATGCGCAGCCATTTCCTCTCACCCGACGACAGGAACTGGTCGAACACCACCTGCGCGCCGTTGGCGAAGTCGCCGAACTGTGCCTCCCACATCACCAGCGTGTTCGGCTCGGCCAGCGAGTATCCGTACTCGAAGCCCAACACCGCTTCCTCGGACAGCATCGAGTTGATGACCTCAAACCTGCCCTGATCCGCCGAGATATGCTTCAGCGGCGTGAAGCGGCGCTCGGTCTCCTGGTCGTAGAGCACCGAATGGCGCTGCGAGAAGGTGCCGCGCTCGACGTCCTGTCCTGACAGGCGCACCGGATAGCGCTCGCCCATCAACGTGCCGAACGCCAAGTGCTCGGCCATCGACCAGTCGATGCCTTCGCCCGTCTCCACCATCTCGCGGCGGCGCTCGATCAATCGGCTGATCGTGCGATGGGCTTGGAAATCCTGCGGTAACGTCGTGATCCGCCGGCCGATGTTGCGCAGCTCATCAAGCTCGACACCCGTATTTCCGCGCCGCGCCTCGTCCTCGGCGAAACCCACTCCCGCCCAGCGCCCGTCGAGCCAATCCGCCTTGTTCGGCTTGTAGCCTTCGGCGGCCGTCATCTCTGCGTCGAGCCGCGCCCGGTACTCGGCGCGCATCGCCTCGAGCTCCTCGGACGCGACGACGCCTTCCTCCGCCAGCCGCTTTCCATAAATGTCGACGGTCGTCGGATGCGAGCGGATCTTCCGGTACATCAGGGGCTGCGTGAACGACGGCTCGTCCAACTCGTTGTGGCCGTAGCGCCGGTAGCAGGTCATGTCGATCACGACCGGCTTCTGGAAGCGCATGCGGAACTCGATGGCGATCTTTGCCACATGCACCACTGCTTCCGGATTGTCGCCGTTGACATGGAAAATCGGCGCCTCGACCATCTTGGCGACGTCGGTGCAGTAGGGCGACGAGCGCGAGTAGCGCGGGTTGGTCGTGAACCCGATCTGGTTGTTGATGATGAAATGGATGGTGCCGCCGGTCCGGTGGCCCGTGAGCCCCGAAAGCCCGAAGCACTCCGCCACCACGCCCTGGCCCGCGAAGGCGGCATCGCCATGGATCAGCAGAGGCAGCACCGGCTCGCGCGCGCCCGGCTTGCAACCGAGCTGATCCTGCTTGGCGCGTACCTTGCCCAGCACAACCGGATCGACGATCTCGAGATGAGACGGGTTCGCCGTCAGGGACAGATGCACCTTGTTGCCGTCGAACTCACGATCCGACGACGCACCGAGATGGTACTTCACGTCGCCTGAGCCCTCGACCTCCTCCGGCTTGAACGAGCCCCCCTTGAACTCGTTGAAAATCGCGCGGAGGGGCTTCGCCATGACGTTGGCGAGCACGTTGAGGCGGCCGCGGTGCGCCATGCCGATGACAATCTCGCGCAAACCCAGCTGACCACCGCGCTTGATGATCTGCTCCAGAGCCGGGGCGAGCAATTCACCGCCGTCGAGCCCGAACCGCTTCGTGCCCGTGTACTTCACGTCGCAGAATTTCTCGAAGCCTTCTGCCTCGATCAGCTTGTTGAGGATCGCCCGCTTGCCTTCATTGGTGAAGCGGATGTCCTTGGTCTCACCCTCGATCCGCTCCTGGATCCAGCGTTTCTGAGCGGGACTGGTGATGTGCATGAACTCGACGCCGATCTGGCGGCAGTAGGTGCGGCGCAGGATCTGGAGGATCTGGCGCACTGTCGCCGTCTCGAGGCCGAGCACCTTGTCGATGAAAATCGGACGATCGAGATCGGCCTCGGTGAACCCGTAGGTCTCGGGCCTCAGCTCAGCGTGCAGCTTGCGCTCGGTGAGCCCCAGCGGATCGAGGTCCGCGACGAGGTGGCCCATCACGCGATAGGCGCGAATGAGCATCAGCGCCCTGAGGCTGTCCTGGGTGGCGCGGAACGAGGCTGCAGGCGACAGCTCGACGCCGAAGGACTGCGCCCGCTGACTGATCCGGTCTCGGATCTCGCGCTCGCCCTGCCCATAGTCGCTGGTCAGCGCTGCGACCAGCTCTCCGTTCTGCGTGAGATCGTCGATCGGTCTCCCCCACGATGGGCCATGGCCGGCTTCCATGGCGCTCGGGCCGCCCTCGGCGCCACCGCCACGCTGCTGCTCCTCATGCAGGCTCTGGAAGAACAGGCGCCATTCGTCGGAAACGGAGCCTGGGTTCTGCTCATAGCGCTCCTGCATTTCCTCGATGTAGACCGCGTTTACCCCGTTCAGGAACGACGTCCGAAGCAATCTCTCGTTCTTCTCGTCGCGCGACATGGCTTTGGCGCCCTTTCCGCTGATCCGAAACCGGGACAAACCTGCTCACGCCGGATACCCAGGTATCGGCCACGGCAGCAGGTCACCGAGTTGGCGCCTTCATAGAGCAATTCGTTGGCCCGGTTAAGGTCGGAATAGCCGATAAACCGCCGGTTTTGACAGCACACACGCAGACTTGTCCGGACAACCCGTACGACGACGTCTCTTGTCGTTACGGGATGAAGCCGCCTCGGGGCGCCCTCATCTTTCAGAGCATCGGGCGCGTCGCGAGTTGCGCCCGGAACCAGATCGCGATCGCAGGCACGATCAGGGCTGCGGCAACATAGATCGCGGGCGCCCCGAAGCCGTCCACCACCGGCGCCGCCAGGGCCACACCGAGCGATTGCCCGAGGAACAGCGCGAGGGCAAAGAGCGATACCCCGAGGCCACGCGCCTCGGGCGCCATCTGCGTGGCGTTCGACTGCAACGTATTGTGGATCATGAAGAAGCCGAGGCCAAGCACGACCATCACTATCGGCACGATGACGTGCGACGACGCCATCGCCAGCGCCAGATAGCCAACGCACACCAGCAGGCCGCCGCCGAGCGCCAGCCCCCGCTCACCTAGCCACGCGAGCAGCCGCCTGGCCGAAAGCGAGTAGATGATCGCCCCGCCCCCGAACGCCGCCATCATCGCGCCGATAGCCCCAAACCCGACCCCCAGCCTGTGATGCAGGTCGGCACCGATGTAGGCGAAGGCGCCGTAGAATGCGAAACCCTCGATGCCGACACTTGCGAGCATCACCCTGACCCACGGCCGGCGCAGCAAGTCGAGCATCGCCGCCGCCACGCCGCCGAACCGGAGGCGGCGCGAGGCCAGCGGTGGCTGGGCCGACGGATTGACCCGTAGCTCCACGAGCAAAGCAATCCCCGCCACCACGTGGCAACCGCCGACGATGAGAAACACGGCACGCCATCCGTAGAGATCACCCAGCAGGCCGCCGGCCGCCTGCCCGAGCACGATGCCGGAGATCTGCGCTGTCAGAAACCGCGCAAGCACCGCTTGCCGCCGCTCGAACGGCACAACATCGCCGATCCATGCGAAGGCTAATGGAATTGGCCCGGCTGCCGCAGCGCCGGCGACGAACCGCGCCACGATCAGACCATCGAGCGTCGTCGCGCTGGCGGCCCACGCTGTCGCCACCCCGGTCGCGATCGAGCACAGCGCGGTGATGAAATATTTTCCGAAGCGATCGCCGACCGGTCCGAACACGAGTTGCAGGAGCCCATAACCGACCGCAAAGCCAGCGACGATGGCTGAGGCCGCCCCGACGCTCGTCGAGAAATCGCGCGCGATGACGGGCAGGAGCGGGTCGCACACGCGCAGGTTGATCGAACTGGCGAATGCTGCGAGTGCCAGCAGCATGAGCGCCCGGAGTGGCAATGGCCGCTGCTCCGCAGCGACTTCGAGATCGGTCGTCACACGTGCGATCCTCGTCGCTGACGGCGCAGCCAAGACAGTCGGCCTGCGGCAGGCATTCCTCCGGAATGGCACGCGCGCCGCTTACGGGTCGCGCAATCAAGCCATTTCCTATGAAACCGGGGGGTAGCTCGTTACGGATACCAGATGCCCAGGCCCTAAACGCCGCCTGCGGGCGGTACACGCCAAAAGCGCTCGGCGATGCGATCCGTCAATGCGGCCGTTCGCCAACGCCCGCGTAAACTTCAGAGCTGCCGGCCTAGTCTCGCGAGTGCTCCTCGCCTATTTGATGACAGATTCCCCAGCTAGAATAAGGTAATGTTGCGTTGCAGCTCGGTCGCTCACGTTGGAGGATATTCCCATGGGCCAGAGCATTCCAAATTTGCCGATGACGGGCCGTGTCTGGCATCTCGCGGACCTGCTGGCGCGAATGATCGAGAGAGTCGGTGCTGGCGCCATGGCGGCCCGCCTCGATCGCGGGGCCGGCCTTCTCGAGGCGCACGCACGCTGCCATGGTTGTATCGCCGCGCGAGACTGCGAACGTTTCCTGGCTGACGGCGATGCCGCTGCACCCATTCCTGAATTCTGCCCTAACGCCGCGTTTTTCCGGCGCTGCATAGAGATGACCCGGGAGGAGAGCACCGGACGTGGGCAGTAGGCGGTAGACAATCAGCGAGAGCATGACCCACGCAGCCTCGTCTAAACGAGGCTGAGCTTGCAGTCACCGCGGCGGCCTGAGCGCCCGCCCCCGCGCTGATGCAATTGACACTAGCGCCGGCTCCGCATAGGTTGCCGCAACTTTTCATCGGATCTCATGTCGTGCTGGCCTCGCGCCTTCGATCGGGCGCAGACGGCCGACCGTTCACGTCGGGATTCGTTAACAACCGGGGCTACAATGAAAGTTCGCAATTCACTGAAGTCGCTGCGCGGCCGCCACCGCGACAATCGCGTGGTTCGTCGCAAAGGGCGCGTCTACGTCATCAACAAGACCAACCGGCGCTTCAAGGCACGGCAGGGCTGAGTCTGGCCGGTCTCGACCGGCCGGACGAATTTTCGGGCGCCCCTCGGATCGAGGCGGCGCCTTGTTGCATTTTGACGCCACGATCGTCGCATACTATTATGGGATGATGAAACGAGCGTCCCCGAAGTTCACGGCTCCCGCTGCAGCAGCCCTGACGGCGCTGCTGCTATTGCCGTTCCTGCCAGCACCGTTCGACGCGAGGCTGTTGGCCCAGTCCACGCCCGACCGGGTGGTCCCTCCGGCGCAGACACCGCCCGAGGCGAACCAACCACCGTCGCCCCGCCAGGGCGGGCCGCGAGCGCAACTGCCCAAGGCCCGAACAGACGGGGCGCGACCACTCGACAAGCTGCCGCAAACTGCCGAGGAGAAGCGGCTTCAACTCTCGAACCTCTATGCTCAGCTCGCGACGGCCGAGGACGAGAAAGCGGCCGCCAGGATCGCCAGCAGCATCGAGCGGCTATGGCGGCATTCTGGTAGCGACACTGTCAATCTTCTGATCAGTCGCGCAGCGAAAGTCGCCGCTGAGAAGCGCACCGATCTTGCCGAGACCCTGCTCGACCGAGCCGTCACGCTGGCGCCCGACTACACCGAGGGGTTCAGCCAGCGCGCGTTCTTCCATTTCTCGCAAAGCAACATCACGGCTGCACTCGGCGACCTGCGCCGCGTTCTGGCGCTCGATCCCAATCACTTCAAGGCCCTGGAAGGCTTGGTTCAGATCTGGCGCGACACCGGAAACAAGAAGGGTGCCTACGAGGTGCTGCGACAGCTTCTCGATGTGCATCCCTTTGCTCCCGGGGCACAGCAGGCCTTCGACGAGCTCAAGCGCGATGTTGAGGGGCGGGGAATCTAGGCCCGACTTCTCGGTGGCGCACGTCGACTCGGGCTGGCGCGAGCGCACGGCGACTCGCCTGCGGGGAGCCGGCCGCCGTGCGCGGAGGGTCAAGGGAAATCCTTCGGATCGAACTCGTTGAGAAGGGTTTCCCCCCGCGCATAGCGGACGATGTTCGCGAAAAACAGCTCATCCCAACGCCCGCGCACGCCACTGCCGGCAAACGAGGTGTGGGAGGTCATGCGCACCTTGGGGTGACCCCACAACGGGCTTTCAGCGGGCAGCGGCTCCTCGTGAAACACGTCCAGCACGGCGGTCGCCAAGCGACCTTCATCAAGGGAGGCGATCATCGCAGCGTCGTCGATCAAGGCGCCGCGGGCAATGTTGACCAGCGTCGCGCCCGGCTTCAGGCTGGCAAACAGGTCGCGACCGACGCACCCGCGCGTCTGGGCGTTGAGTGGGCAGGCCAGCACCATCACGTTGGTCTCAGCGGCGAAGCGCGGCATATCGGACAGCGTGCCGGCCGCGTCTACGAGGTCCGACGTTTCGGGCGAGCGGCGGACGACCATGGTCCGCGCCCCGAACGCCTTGGCACGTCGTGCGATTTCGCGGCCGATCGGACCGAAGCCGACGATCAGCCAATTGGTCCCGGAGATCTCACGATAAGGCGTGATCTTCCATTTGCGCTCGGCCTGCAGGCGGCGCTGCTCCTCAATCGGCTGAAAGACGGCGAGCACCTGCCCCATGACGTACTCGGAAATAGCAACAGCCTGGGCGCTCGAGTTCGAGATCCGCGTGCCCTTGGCCGCGAGTTGCTTGTAGAAGGGGTGATCGAGGCCGGCATTGAAGGTCTGGAGAACTTTCGCCGACCTCAGCGCGAGGCAGAGGTCGAAGCCGCCTTGCTGGAAGCCGTCCATATTCATGTCCGACGAGAGCCACACGTAATCGACCGCGACGTCGCCGGGCGGGAGCGCCTGGCCGCCACGGAGCACGCGCCCGCTTTTGTCGAATGTGGCGATGTCGAGGTCGAGGCCTAGCGCCCGGAGGCGGTCACCAATGCGTTGCAGTGCCTTGTCGTACATCAGGAGAGTGACGGGCATGGGAGGCTCCTCGGGATCCGTTCTGCCCAAGGCTAGTGCTTGATCGCGTCCGAGGCGAGCCCAGTAGAGCGACGAGATTATTTTACTGCCTACCGGCTCGCGGTTTCAGAGGGATCACCGAGACGGATCGTCCAATCGCGACTGTCGTTGGTGTCGACCTCCATGAAGCCCGCCTTCTTGTGCCCCCGCCCCTCGCAGTCCGCATTGCCCTGGATGACAAACGCCTTGTCGTCCGTGCACATGATGGTCGGTCCAGCCCATTCGCCGCCGCGGTCGTAGTCGACGGCGTGGACATAATAGAACCGGCTCGACAGCCTGCCTTTCAGCAACGTTTCACAGGTCTCGCCGGCAATCGTCCACCAGCCTTCGGTGGCCCAGCCATTTCCCGACTGGTAGCCGATCGCAATTCCGATTCGGCCTGTCGTGGCGTTGCAGACCCTGAGATCGGCCGCTGCGGGAGCAACGAGCAGCACCAGCATCCCCACCGCGGCTAGCAGCGTGCGCAGAAACCACCAATCAGGCTTCGGGATCGACGAGGATGGCACGGAAATCATTGACGTTGGTGTGGGTCGGACCACGCGTGACGAGCGCGTCGAGGGCTTCCAGGTAGGGCGTTGCGTCATTCTTGTCGAGCGCGGTCGTGGCATCCATGTGGCGAGCGCGGCCTTCCTCCACAGTGCGGCTCGTGACGATGGCGCCGGCCGGGTCGGTGACGAGGCCCTCGCCGCCATCAATGCCGTCGGTATCGGCCGCGATCGCGGCGATGCCCGGTGTTCCGGCGACGGCGATCGCCAGCGCCAAGGCATACTCCTGGCTGCGTCCGCCGCGTCCGTCGCGATTGCGCACCGTCACCTCGAGCTCGCCACCCGAGAGAATGGCGATGCGCTCGCCCTTGCGCTGCGCCTCGACGGCCATCCGGGCGTGCTCGGCCGCGACCTCGCGCGCCTCGCCCGTGACCCGGTCACCGAGATCGACCACCGTGTAGCCGGCCTCGCGTGCCAGCTCGGCGGCCCGGTCGAGCGCCATGCGCGGGGTGGCGATGATCCGATACTCGGCGCGGGCGAAGACCGGATCGCCGGGTTTCGGCGTCTCGTTCGCGGGATCGTCGAGAGCACGGCGAACGGCGTCGGGGACGTCGAGGCCGAGCGCCGCCATCCGTGGTGCGAGGCGGTCGAGCACCGCACGGGCGTCGGAGAGCGTGGTCGAATCGGGCACCGTCGGTCCGGAGCCGATCGTCGCCGGATCGTCGCCGGGGACGTCCGAGATCGCGAGCGTCAGGATGTGCCCTGCACGTGCTGCGGCGGCCGCGAGGCGCCCCCCCTTGATGCGGGACAGGTGCCGGCGGACGGTATTCATCTCGTGAATGTCGGCGCCCGACTTGAGGAGGCCGCGTGTCAGTGCCGTCTTCGTCGCGAGATCGATGCCGGCCGGTGCCGCCCAGAGCGACGAGGCGCCGCCCGAGAGCAGCACGAGCATGCCGTCCTGCTCGCGAACGGAGGCGGCGAGAGCGTGCGCCCTGCCCGCAGCCAGCTCGCTCGCGGCGTCGGGCGTCGGGTGGTGCGCCTCGGCCAGCGCGATGTGCTCCGGAGTTGCGTCGGCAAGTGTCGCCACGTAACCGTGCGGTGGCGTGAGGCAGCCGACAACCTGTCCGATTGCGCCGGCCGCCAGGTAATGCCGCTCGGCGACAACCGCCATCGCCGCCGCGGCCTTACCTGCACCGACGACGACCAGCCGCCCGTCACACGGAACTGCCGGCAGGTGTCGCGCAAGGCAGCCCTCCGGATGGGCTGCAAGGATGGCTTCCTCGAACAAGCGGCTCAACAGCGCTTTCGGATCGTGTGCCATCTCGGATCACTCCTTTCCCAGGCGAAGCCATCGTCGGTCACGATTGCTTTGCTCATGCGCTCGACGCACCTATAGTTCGTCGCTTCGAGAAGGACGAGCCCAAGAAGATGGCCATCATTCCTGCAATCGACGCTCCAAGCCATCGGGTGGTTCCAGGGCGCGCGAACCGCGGCATCGTGATCCTCTGCGATCATGCGACAAACACGATCCCGCCTGAGTACGGTACCCTCGGGCTCGATCCGTCCCAGCTCAAGCGTCACATCGCCTACGACATCGGTGCGGAAGCCGTCGTCTGCCGCCTCGCCGAGCTGCTCGAGGCGCCCGCCGTGCTCAGCCGGTTCTCCCGGCTGCTTATCGATCCGAACCGTGGCGACGACGACCCGACGCTGATCATGCGGCTGTCTGACGGGGCCGTCGTGCCGGGCAACCGCCATCTCGACGCGGCCGAGCGCCAGCACCGCATCGAGCGCTTCTGGCGGCCCTATCATGCGGCGATCGCTGATACCATCGACCGGTGCGTCGCCGCCGGCACGCCACCGGCCATCGTCTCGGTGCACAGCTTTACGGAAAGCTGGAAAGGGGTGCCGCGGCCCTGGCACGTCGGCGTGCTCTGGGAGGGGGATCGACGGCTCGCAGTGCCCCTACTCGAGGCATTCCGGGCCGAAGGCGACCTCATCGTCGGTGAGAACCAGCCCTATCCCGGCAGCTACGAAGGCGATTGCTGCTGGATTCGCGGCGTCGAGCGAGGCTTGCCATGGGCGATCGTCGAGATCCGGCAGGACCTGATCCGGGACGAAGCCGGCCAGACCCGATGGGCCGAACGCCTGGCGCAAATCATTGAAAGCCTGACACCCAGACCCGATCTTCATCTCGACCAGATGCCTGTCGTAGGCCACAGCAGCCGCGGAGCCAGTGCCATGCCCCTTACCGACCGTTTCGATGAGAAGACCCAGACCGAGCTGGAGGCGGCGGCCTTTCGCCGGCTGGTCGAGCACCTGCGCGGCCGGACGGATGTGCAGAACATCGATCTGATGAATCTCGCCGGCTTCTGCCGCAACTGCCTTTCCAACTGGTACCAGGAGGCAGCCTCGCAGCAGGGGCACAGCGTCGCCAAGGACGAGGCCCGCGAGATCATATACGGCATGCCTTACAAGGAGTGGCAGGCGAAACACCAGACCGAGGCCAGCGCGGATATAAAAGCGGCCTTCGAGGTGAACCGGCCGAAAGACCACTGAGCCCTGCTCGTACTTCTCGGGGGAGCGGGGGCTGGACTATGTCGCCAGCCCTATTCCGCCCCTTCCCCCGTGATCAATCTCTATTCACTGCGTCGCTCTCGGCGACGTTTTTTTTGCGCCCAAACGCCAACGGAGAAAACATAACTCTTCCGCATGCCCGTCAGATAAGCGACGATGCCTTAGAAGCAGGCACGCTCAAGTAGGCGGCAATTGCTACGGTGACGGCTCAGGTTGCCAAGCTCGGGACGGAAGCGGCGTGATTGCCTGCTTCTGGAACCGCGTACCGGCAAGGCGGTAGTGAAGGGGAGTCCTCATGCGCTTGTTCGCGGCGACGCTCGCGACAGAGACGAATACGTTCTCGCCTTTGCCGACGAGCCTCGAGTCCTACCGTGAAACCGTGTTCCTGCGTCCGGGCGAGCATCCCGACGACGCGCCGCGAATGTGTACGGCGCCCCTGCTTGTCGCCCGGAGGCGTGCCGCGAAGGACGGCTTTACCTTGGTCGAGGGCAGCTGCTTCGCCGCCAGCCCGGCCGGCATCACCAACCGCCAAGACTACGAGGCGATGCGCGACGAGATCCTGCAGCAGCTCCAGGCCGCGATGCCGCTCGATGGCGTCCTGCTCGGCCTCCACGGCGCCATGGTCGCGCACGGTTATGACGACGTCGAGGGCGACATCATCGAGCGGGTGCGGGCGATCGTCGGAGCCAAGTGCGTCATCGGCGTCGAGCTCGACCCGCACTGCCACCTGACGCGCAAGCGTGTCGGGCTCGCTGACATCATCATCACCTACAAGGAGTTCCCGCATACCGACGTCGTCGAGCGCGCCGAGGAGGTTCTCGACCTCGTTCTCGCGACGGTCAAGGGAACCATAAAACCCGTGATGAGCGTCTACGATTGCCGTCAGATCGCAAGCTATCCGACGACCCAGCCCCTGATGCGCGCCTTCGTCGACCGCGTGAAGAGCCTCGAGGGCAAAGACGGCGTCCTCTCGATCTCAATCGTGCATTGTTTCCCATATGCGGACGTCGCCGAGCTTTCGAGCCGCGTCCTGGTCGTGACCGACGGCGACAAGGCCAAGGGCGAGGCGCTAGCGACCCGCCTCGGCGAGGAGCTTGTCGGCATGCGCGGCAAGACGGCGCCCGAGTACCTCGACGTTGCCAGTGCCGTCGCGATGGGTATGGCAGCGAACGAGACGCCCGTGGTGCTTGCGGAGCCAGCGGACAACGCCGGCGGCGGCGCCCCTTCCGACAATACGACCATCCTTCGCGAGTTGATCGCGCGCGGCGCAACCAATGCCGCTGTGGGGCCGATCTGGGACCCCATCGCCGTGCGACTGTGCTTCGATGCGGGACTTGGCGCCGAGTTTCCGTTGCGCTTCGGCGGCAAGACGGGCCCGCAGTCCGGTCAGCCCATCGACGCCACCGTCGAGGTGCTGGCGCTCGCTCGTGAGGCTTGGCAAAGCTTCGGTCCAACGCAGGTTCCGCTGGGTGACTGCGCTGCCATCCGCGTCGATGGCATCGAGGTGGTTCTGATCACGAAGCGCACACAGGCGCTGGGGCTAGAGCTGTTCTCGAACGTCGGCATTGACCCGCTCGCCAAGAGCATCCTGGTGGTCAAGTCGACCAATCATTTCATGGCCGCGTTTGGTCCGATCGCCAAACGCGTCCTCTACGTCGACAGCGATGCGCCGCTCAGCCGCGATTACCGAAAAATACCCTACACGAAAGTGGAACGGCCGATCTGGCCACTCGACGAGGAGACACGTCCCCGGCTGATCATCTAACGTCACGGTTAAGCAAAAAAGGGAGAGAGGGCGAACCATGTCCATCGGCACTCGAAAATTCTATGCTGGCATCGCTGCCGCCGTCGCACTGGCGGCACTTACCGCTGCGCCCGCGCTCGCGCAAAGCCCCAAGACGCTCAAGGTCACGATGCACGCGGACGTGCGCACGCTCGATCCGTTCTGGACCACGCAGACCATCGCCGGCATCCACGGATTGATGATCTACGACACGCTGTTCTCGAGCGACGGCAACCTGAAGCCCCAACCGCAGATGGTCGACACGTGGACCGTCAGCGACGACCGCAAGGTCTACACGTTCAAGCTGCGCGACGGCCTCAAGTTCCACGACGGCACCGCGGTGACCGCAAAGGACGTCGTCGCCTCCATGAACCGCTGGGGCAAGCGCGACGGCGCCGGCAAGCAGCTCATGGGCTATACGGCATCGCTTGAGGCCAAGGACGACAAGACCTTCGTGTGGTCGTTGAAGGAGCCCTACGGGCTGCTCATCGACACACTCGCCAAGACGGGCACGAGCATACCCTTCGTCATGCGCGAGAAGGAGGCGATGGTCGATCCCTTCCAGCAGATCAAGGAGGTGGTGGGATCGGGTCCGTTCAAGTTCAAGCGCGATGAGTGGGTTCCGGGCAGCAAGACCGTCTACGTCAAGATCACCGACTACGTGCCGCGCAAGGAGCCGGCGTCGGGCCATGCCGGCGGCAAGGTGGTGAAAGTCGATCGTGTCGAGTTCATCTGGCTGCTCTGACCCCCAGACGGCACAGTCCGCGCTGGTCGCCGGCGAGATCGACTATCTCGAGAACCCGCAGCCCGACTTCCTGCCAATTCTCAAGTCTACCCCGGGCGTCAAGATAGAGGCACACCCTGCGACCGGCACGATGGGCATCCTGCAGCTCAACCACCTGCATCCGCCCTTCAACAACGTGAAGGCGCGGCAGGCGATGATGCTACCTCATCAACCCTGCCGACTTCCTCAACACGATCGCAGCCGACAAGAAGCTGCAGACGCTGTGCTATCTCCTACTTCGGTTGTGGCGTCGACATGGAGACGGACGCCGGCAGCGGAGATCTACAAGGCGCCGAAGGACTACAAGAAGGCCGAGGCGCTCTTCAAGGAGGCCGGCTACAACGGCGAGCCGATCACCATTCTGCACGCGACCGACCACCAGTACATCAACCCGGCCAATCTGGTGATGATCCAGCAGCTTCGCAAGGCCGGTTTCCTCAAGCTCGACGTCCAGTCGATGGACTGGGGCTCGGTCGTCGCGCAAGCGCGCCAAGAAGGAGCCGCCGGCGCAGGGCGGGTGGAACATCTTCATCACCGGCACAACGGTGCTCACCTCGTCGAGCCCGATCACGCACACCTCGATCGGCATGGCCTGCGACAAGGCGTGGTTCGGCTGGCCGTGCGACTCCAAGTTCGAGGAGCTTCGCAAGGCGTGGGCCTTCGCGCCGGACATCGATGCGCGCAAGAAAATTGCGGTGGACCTGTCCAAGCGCGCCTACGACCAGATTCCCTACATCTCGTTCGCACAATGGAGGAACCCGGTCGCCTACCGCTCGGACAAGATCAGCGGTGTGCTTTCCGTGCCGTCCGTGCCGCCGATGTGGAACATCGAGAAGAAGTAGCTTTGTCGCTGATCCGGTGAGGCACCGCACGTCCGCTGCACGGCGGAAGGCGTCTCACCGGGCAACACTTCGATCGAACCCGAGTTGCCAAGGCACATCATGGCCGCCTATATCCTGCGCCGGCTGATCGCCACAATACCGGTCATGGCTGTCGTGGCACTGTTCGTGTTCTTTCTACTGCATCTCACGCCGGGCGATCCCGCTGCGGTGATCGCGGGCGATGACGCCTCGCCCGCCGAGATCGAGGGGGTCCGGCGCAAGCTCGGCCTCGATCGGCCGATCTGGGAGCAGTTCGGTCTCTACGTCTGGAACCTTCTTCGGGGCGATCTGGGCACGTCGATATTCTCGAACCTGCCGGTTCTCACTCTCGTGCGGCAGCGACTCGAGCCGTCGGTGGTGCTGGCCATCTCAACCCTCGTCGTCGCCGTCGTGCTGGCCATCCCTATGGGCGTAATCGCGGCCTGGAAGGCGCGGTCGACGGTCGACAGAGTTGTGATGGGTTTCTCGGTGCTGGGCTTCGCCGTGCCGGTGTTCCTGGTCGGCTATCTGCTGATCTATGTGTTCGCGATCCAGTTGCGCTGGCTCCCTGTGCAGGGATACCGACCCCTCTCGGAAGGCATTGGTGGGACGCTTCGCTCGATCGCGTTGCCCGCCATCGCGCTCGGCATGACCTACATGGCACTGATCGCACGCATCACGCGGGCGAGCATGCTCGAGGTGCTGTCCGAGGACTACATTCGAACCGCCCGCGCCAAAGGCGTGGCGACGTCAGGCGTTCTGCTGCGGCACGCACTCAAGAACGCCGCTGTGCCGATCGTGACCGTGATCGGTATCGGCTTCGCGGCGCTCATCTCTGGCGTCGTCATAACCGAGACCGTTTTCAATATCCCCGGGCTGGGCCGCCTCACCGTCGATGCGATCCTCAAGCGCGACTACCCGATCATCCAGGGGCTCATCATCCTGTTCGCGGGTGTCAAGGTACTGGTGAACCTGCTGATCGACATCAGCTACACCTTCTTCGATCCGCGCATCCGGCAATAGGGCGGAACCGATGGTCACGACCACCGATACACTGCCCGTCGCCAAGGCAAGCCGCTCCCCGGACGGCTTCTGGCCCTGGGCCTCGCGCCACAAGACCATCGTCGTCGGCATTGCGATCCTGATGGCGCTGGTCGTCCTGGCGTTTGCGGCGCCGTGGCTTTCAGGCGATCCGCTGCAGTTCGAGCCGACGAACCGCCTAAAACGGCCGTCAGACGCCTTCTGGTTCGGCACCGACCAGTTCGGCCGCGACGTCTACAGCCGCGTCGTCCATGGCACGCGCATCTCGCTGATCGTAGGCTTCAGCGTCGCGGTGCTGGCCACCCTGACCGGCCTCGTGCTCGGCGTTCTGTGCGGCTACTACAAGCGTGTCGATGCCATCTTGATGCGCGTGATGGACGGCATGATGGCCATTCCGGCGATCCTGCTCGCCATCGCGCTGATCACGCTGATGAAGGCGAGCCTGCTGATCGTGATCGTCGCCATCACGATACCCGAGATCCCGCGGGTCGTGCGCCTCGTCAGAAGCGTTGTTCTGTCGGTGCGGGCGCGTCCGTTCATCGATGCCGCGGTGGCAAGCGGGACGCGCAACCTCACGATCATGCTGCGCCACATCCTGCCCAACACGGTAGCGCCGCTGATCGTGCAGGCGACCTATGTTTGCGCATCCGCGATCCTGACGGAGGCGGGCCTATCCTTCCTTGGCGCCGGCACGCCGCCTGAGATCCCGAGCTGGGGCAACGTCATCTCGTTGGGGCGCACCTACTTCCAGATCGCGCCGTGGATCATCTTCTTTCCCGGCATCCTTCTCGCGATCACGGTTCTGGCGATCAATCTCGTGGGCGACGGCCTGCGTGACATGCTCGACCCGCGTATCGCCCGGCGCATGTGAGGCTATGATGCCGACGACAACGGATTTGCCGCGCAGCGCAATGCCCAGCACGGCATTGCAATCGGCGCCGATACTTTCGGTGCAGGATCTGCAAACGCAATTCTTTACGCGCGAGGGCGTGGTGCGGGCCGTCGATGGTGTCTCGTTCGACCTCGCGCGAGGAGAGACGCTGTGCATCGTCGGCGAATCCGGCTGCGGCAAGAGCGTGACGGCGCTCTCGATCCTCGGTCTCATCCCACGCGACGCCGGACGTGTGGTCGGCGGCTCGATCAAGTTCGAAGGGCGCGAGCTGACCACCCTCGGCGAGCCCGAGATGCGCAAGATCCGGGGCAATCGCATCTCGATGATTTTTCAGGAGCCGATGACGTCGCTCAACCCGGTCTACACCGTCGGCCAACAGATCGCCGAGACAGTCGAGATCCACCAGAGGCTCGGCCGCCAGGCAGCCTGGGACCGGGCTGTGGAGATGTTGTCGCTCGTTCGTATCGCCGACCCCAAGCGCCGCGCCACTGAGTATCCGCACCAGCTTTCCGGTGGCATGCGCCAGCGCGTCATGATCGCGATCGCGCTCGCTTGCAATCCGCAGGTGCTCATCGCCGACGAGCCGACGACCGCGCTCGACGTGACGATCCAGGCGCAGATTCTCGACCTCATGCTGGAGCTCAAGGAACGGCTCGGCACCGCGATCGTCCTCATCACGCACGACCTGGGCGTCGTGGCGGAGGTCGCGGAGCGGGTGATCGTGATGTACGCGGGCCGGATGGCCGAGGAGGCATCGGTCGACGGACTGCTCCGCAACCCGCAACATCCCTATACGCGCGGTCTGATCGGCTCCATTCCGCGCCGTAGCGTGCGTGGTGCTCCGAAAGCCATCCGCAGCCGCCTGCAGGAGATCGTCGGCATCGTGCCTTCTCTGAGAGACGAAATTCCTGGCTGCGCCTTCGCGCCCCGCTGCAATCTGGCGCGCGACCGATGCTCTCTGGAACGGCCACCGCTCGAGGCACGCGGCGCGCATCATCAGGCGGCCTGCTGGGAAACACGACCCGGAGCCGATCAAGCATGAGCGTCGTTGCGAAGGACAGCATGACACCTCCTGGCCCGCCTTTCGCCTCCGCCGAGACTGTGCTTTCGGTGACGGATCTCAAGAAGCATTTTCCCGTCCGCAAGGGGGTGCTGTCACGCGTCGTCGCGCACGTGCAAGCGGTCGACGGCGTCTCGTTCGAGGTGCGCCGGGGGGAGGCGCTGTGTCTCGTCGGCGAGTCGGGTTGCGGCAAGTCGACGGTCGCGCGGTGCATTGCGCGCCTCGAGGAGCCGACGGCGGGCTCCATCGTCGTAAACGGCATCGACGTCACGCATCTGGACGAGGACACACTGCGCGCCCAGCGCCGACAGATGCAGATGATATTCCAGGATCCCTACTCCTCGCTCAATCCGCGCATGTCGGCCGGGGCTATCGTCAGCGAGCCGCTGACGAATTTCAGCCTCGCCTCGGGAAGCGAGCTGGAGCAACGCGTGGCGCAACTCTTCGAGCGCGTCGGCCTGCGCGCCGAGGCAATGGCGAAATTTCCTCACGAGTTCTCGGGTGGCCAGCGCCAGCGCCTCGGCATCGCACGAGCGCTCGCCGTCAATCCCAGCCTCATCCTGGCGGACGAGCCGCTATCGGCGCTCGACGTTTCGGTGCAGGCGCAGGTGCTGAACCTGCTGATCGATCTGCAGGACGAGTTGCAGCTCGCCTATCTGTTCGTCTCACACGATCTCGCCGTCGTCGAGCACATCGGCCACCGCGTGGCGGTGATGTATCTTGGCCGCATCGTGGAGCTTGCCGACAACGCCGATCTGTTCGCCCAGCCCCTGCACCCCTACACCGAGGCTCTGCTGGCGGCGGCGCCCATTCCGGAGCCGGGCATCACTCGAAAGCGCATCATCCTCGAGGGTGACGTGCCGAGTCCGGTCAATCCGCCGTCGGGCTGCCGCTTCCACACGCGCTGCCCCTACGTCACGGCGGCCTGCCGCGAAATCGACCCGCCGCTCATCGAGGTCGCGCCGGGGCACCATGTCGCCTGTCTGCTGAGGCCTGCCGGAGGCGATGGCGACCCCCTCACAGCCACGAAATGATCCGGCCCGCTCAGGCAGAAGCAGGCGGATGCGTGACGATCGACTTCAAGGCCGGCACCGGCGTCGCGAGGCGCTTGATGTCCGGTCGAGGCCGCGCCAGATCGGTGTTGGCAGCGAATGCGCGCTCCATGGCCGCACCAACTCCAAGCACGCGCCGATCGCCCCGGAAGGGTCCGACGATCTGGAGCCCGAACGGCAGGCCCTTGTCGTCCGTGCCGCAGGGAAGCGACATTGCCGGGTTGGTCGTCAGCGTGATGAACCAGCTCATCGCCAGCCAGTGATAATAGGTGTTGAGCTTCTTTCCGGCGATCTCGTCGATGAAGAGCTGCTCCCACGGGAACGGAGAGACCGTGACGGCGGGCGTCAGCACCACATCCACGTCTCGGAACGCCTTCTGGAAGCGCCGGAAGATCTGTGTCTGCTCGGCGTGCGCCCAGGCGACATCGGCAAGCGACATCCCAGCGCCGAGCTCGTAGTTGGCCCGCACGTTCGGCCCGAGCAGGTCGCGGTTCCTCTCATAGTCGTCTCGGTAGCGGGCAACGAAGCTGATGGCCCGGATCACGTCGAAGCAGCGCTCGGCTCCGCTGAAATCCAGCTCGATCGGCGCGCAGCTCCGAAAATGGTGCTTCATGGCGTCGATCTTGCGACGAAACGCCGAGCGGATCGCGGGATCGACGATGCCCGTCCCGAGGTCCTCGCTCCAGCCGACGCGCAATTGACCGAGGTCGACTGGCTCGGGCCTGCTGTAGGGCTCGCCGTCGACGGGAAACGACAGCGGATCGCTGGCGTCGGCGCCGACCTGGCTCGCAAACATCAGACAGGCGTCCTCGACCGTCCTGCCCATCGGTCCGAGGACGGAGATCGGCGTCCAGCCGAGCTGGCGGCGCTCTGCCGGTACCATTCCCGGCGATGGCCGGAAGCCAACGATGCCACAGAAGGAGGCGGGTATCCGAAGAGAGCCGCCCGTGTCAGAGCCCGTGCAGATAGGGAGGAGATCGGCCGCTAGAGCTGCCGCGGACCCGCCCGACGAGCCGCCGCACGTCAACATGGGATCGAAGGGATTTCCCGTTGCGCCCCAAACGGGATTGCGTGTGTTGGCGCCTGCGCCGAACTCCGGCGTATTGGTCTTCCCGACCATGATCGCGCCGGCCCGCCTCAGCCGCGCAACCATCACGCCGTCGGCGTCGGGGACGAAGTCCTTGAACAACGGCGACCCGAACGTGGTGAGCACGCCTTGCGTATGCTCCAGGTCCTTCACCGCGAACGGAAGCCCGTGGAGCGGCCCAAGGTCGGCGCCCGATAGCACGGCCGCCTCTGCCGTTTTCGCCTCCGTGCGCGCCCGCTCGTAGCACGTCGCCGTCACCGCGTTGATGGCCGGGTTGAGCATCTCAATGCGAGCAATGAAGGCTTCCAAAACCTCGACCGGCGACAGCTCCTTGGCGCGGATGCGACGAGCCAGCTCGACGGCGGAGAGTGAGACGATCGCAGTTGCATCGGTCATGCGGCGTGCTCCGGAGGCGGGTGGAAGCCCAATGTGCGCGGAGACTGTAGCAAATCGGGCGGGCGGCACACCGTCTGAAATGCGGGGCGCTGCCACAAAGAGCGGCGCCAACCCAGGCAGAATATTGTCAGATCGGGCAGGAAACCCGTGCCAGGTGTCAGGAAATGGAGCGGGCGATCGGGATTGAACCGACGACATTCAGCTTGGGAAGCTGACGTTCTACCACTGAACTACGCCCGCATTTTCCGGTCGGAGCAAAGACTTCACTCCAACCACGCGACACCGTCGGCATCGCCTCCGTCCTGCGCATCGGCACGGGACGGTGGAGCTATTTCTACCAGATGAGCCGCGACTGTGAAGAGGGGAACTGCTTGCCTCGGATCAGCTATGGGTGGACGTCCCGGAAGTCGGTTTCAAGCCGCCCTGGGCCTCGATGAACGCTGCGATCTCGTCGACGCCCGTGCCCGACCGGATCGACGTCATGACAAAGGGGCGATCACCCCGCATGCGCCGTGCGTCGCGCTCCATGACGCCGAGGTTGGCTCCGACATGGGGGGCGAGATCGGTCTTGTTGATCACCAGCAGGTCAGAGCGGGTGATACCCGGTCCGCCCTTCCTCGGGATCTTCTCGCCCTGGGCGACGTCGATGACGTAGATGGTGAGGTCGGCCAGCTCCGGCGAGAAAGTCGCGGCCAGGTTGTCTCCGCCAGACTCCAGCAGGATCAGATCGAGGCGCGGCAGCTTCTTTCGCATGGTCTCGATCGCGGCCAAATTGATGGAGCAGTCCTCGCGGATTGCGGTGTGCGGGCAGCCACCCGTCTCGACACCCATGATGCGCTCGAGGGGCAAGGCCTGCATGCGCATCAGGATTTCCGCGTCCTCCTTGGTATAGATGTCGTTTGTTATCGCGCAGATGTCATAGCGATCGCGGAACGCCTTGCAGAGCTCGGCGGTCAATGTCGTTTTGCCCGAGCCGACGGGGCCGCCGATGCCGACGCGGAGGGGGCCGTGGGCGTTGCTGGAACTCGAATGTGTCATGAGCGAAAGAGCCTCGAATACTGGGTTTCGTGCGCGAGGGAAGCGAGGTCGGAGCGCAGCGTCGCGCCGCCGATGTCGTCCAGCGTAGCCGTCAGCGCGGCTATTGATTGCCGCTGAAGTGCAGGTGTCAGCGCCGCCACGACGCGCTGCCCGTCAGTCTGCCCGACGATCGACAGGCGAATTGCAGCCGAGACGAGATTAGAGACGAAGGCGATGGCGTACCCATGGAGCGTCCCTTCCAGCGAGACGGAGTGGGCGGCGGTGCCGGCTCCGACAGCGACGGGAAATGCCGCTTCGGCGGCAATGACAGCGCTAACCGCTGACAGGGGCGGACAGGGCCAAGCTGCTGTAAGCGTTGCGAGGAAGGCCGTGCCTTGCGTCACGGTCTCGAGCCGACGCTCGGCTGACGGCTGCAGTGCCAACGCCAGCTCGTTCACGCCGACCAGAGCCGGCATGTCCGCTCCGGCCGTAGCTCGCCATGCCGCAGCGAGGAGGATCAAATCGTTACGCAGAGAGCCCAACTCGACGAGATCGCGGAGCCAAGCCTCGAGGCCATCGCGATCGCATACCCAGCCGCGGTCGGCGGCCAGCTCGAGGCCGTGGCTATTAGCGAACGCGCCAACGGGAAACGACGGCGACAGCCAGATCAGGAGACGTGCATCGATGCCCGCGCCGGCCTCGGCTTCAAAACCGGCTCCCGTGTCGGAGCCATCGACTGTTGCTCCAGAACGGTCGTTAGTGACGGTCTCGACGCTCGCCTGAATGGCTGTCTCAGTCGCGGCACCGCGGGTGCGTTGCAGGGGGGCCACCGGCGCGGTGCGCCATGAAGCGAGCACGCTCTGATCCCGACTGGCGGCGACGTAACTATGAGGCACGGTTACTCCTTATCGCCGCCGTGGTGCGCGTGATCATGGCTGTGCGCGGTCCCATGATCATGGCCGTGAGGATGCTCGTGCGTGTGCCCGCCGTGGTGGTGAAGGTGACCCTTTTGCAGCGGCCCTTTGGCGCCGTAGGCTCCGCCCTCGGGCTCGAACGGCCGGCGGACCTGATGAACGTGTGCCCCGAGCCCTTCCACCATTTCCGCCAATACGTGATCGGGCTTTATGTAGATGGCATCGGTCGTGATCTCGGCCGGTGTGTGCCGGTTGCCGATGTGCCAGGCGATGCGCGCGAGTGCGAGCGGATCGTGGACATGGATCTCCATCAGGTCCTCGGGCGCAGCCTGCACCTTGACGAGCGCACCATTCGACAGCTGCAGCGCATCACCGTGGGCGAGATAGGTCGCTTCCGCTAGGTCCAAGAGGAACTTGTGGCCGCGATCGCTTTCCATGGCAATGCGACGCCGGTAGCGCGCCTCGCGGTCGAGCGTCACGGTATCGATGGTGATGCGCTGGCCGAGATCAGATTGGCGCAAGACAGATGTGGCGCGGAGCATGCGACCCCTTCCTCAGAACAAAAAGTACCGCTGCGCCATGGGCAGCACCTTGGCCGGCTCACAGACCAGTAGCTCGCCGTCGGCGCGAACCGCGTAGGTTTCGGGATCGATCTCGATGTTGGGGCAGGCGTCGTTCAGCACCATGCTTCGCTTCGAGATACCTCCGCGCGTGTTCTCGACCGCAACAAGACGTTTCGCAAGGCCGAGCTTATTGCCGAGACCGTTGGCCACCGCCGCCTTGCTGGTGAAGGTGACCGACGTTGCCGTACGTGCGCCTGCGAAAGCGCCAAACATCGGACGATAATGGACCGGCTGCGGCGTCGGAATCGACGCGTTGGGATCGCCCATCGGTGCGGCTGCGATCATGCCGCCCTTGATCACCATGTCCGGCTTCACGCCGAAGAATGCCGGCGACCAGAGCACGAGATCGGCGAGCTTTCCGGCCTCGATGGACCCGATATGGCGGGCGACGCCGTGGGCGATGGCCGGGTTGATCGTGTACTTCGCGATGTAGCGACGGCAGCGGAAGTTGTCGTTGCCTTTGCCCTGGTCCTCGGGGAGCGCCCCCCTTTGCACCTTCATCTTGTGTGCAGTCTGCCAAGTGCGGATGATCACCTCTCCGATGCGACCCATGGCCTGACTGTCCGACGAGATCATCGAAAGCGCGCCCAAGTCGTGCAGGATGTCCTCGGCGGCGATGGTCTCCTTGCGGATGCGGCTCTCGGCGAAAGCCAGATCCTCGGGGATTTTCGGCGACAGGTGATGACACACCATCAGCATGTCCAAGTGCTCGTCGATGGTGTTGACCGTGAACGGACGCGTCGGGTTGGTCGACGACGGCAACACGTTCGGCAAGCCGGCGACCTTCATGATGTCGGGGGCGTGGCCGCCGCCTGCACCTTCGGTGTGGAAGGCGTGGATCGTGCGTCCCTTGAAGGCGGCGATGGTGTCCTCGACAAAGCCCGACTCGTTCAGCGTGTCGGAATGCAGCATGACCTGAACGTCGTGATCGTCGCCGACAGAAAGGCAGCAGTCGATCGCCGCCGGTGTCGTACCCCAGTCCTCATGCAGCTTCAGTGCGCACGCCCCTCCCTCCACCATCTCGACGAGGGCATCGGGCAGCGCCGCATTACCTTTGCCCGAGATGCCAATGTTCATCGGAAAGGCGTCGACCGCGCGTAGCATCATGCCGATGTGCCAGGGGCCGGGCGTACAGGTCGTTGCGAGCGTGCCGTGGGCAGGCCCCGTACCGCCACCGAGCATCGTGGTCAGCCCCGCCATCAGGGCATCCTCGATCTGCTGGGGGCAGATGAAATGGATGTGGGCGTCAAAGCCGCCAGCCGTGAGGATCTTGCCCTCACCTGCAATGATCTCCGTGCCGGGACCGATGATGATGTCGACGTTCGATTGGATATCGGGATTGCCGGCCTTGCCGATCCCGAAGATGAGCCCGTCCTTCAAGCCGACGTCGGCCTTGATGACGCCGGCCACCGCGTCGAGGATCAGCACATTGGTGATCACGGTGTCGACGGCGCCTTGCGCGCGGCTGACCTGCGATTGACCCATGCCGTCGCGGATGACCTTGCCGCCGCCGAACTTCACCTCGTCGCCGTAGGTGGTCAGATCGCGCTCGACCTCGATGACGAGCTCGGTATCGGCAAGGCGCACCTTGTCGCCAGTGGTCGGTCCGAACATCTGCGCGTAGGCTGCACGGGAGATCGTCCTTGGCATCGTGGTCTCTCCAGGTAATCAGGAATGCGCCTGCGTGCGCCAGGCTGCGGTCCGGTAGCGCTCGGGAAGGCCGGCGGTGGGCGTCTCCGCCAGCCCGGCCGCCTCGATGGTGTCGAACCACAAATCGCGGCTGCTCTCCGGCAGGCTATCGCCGCACCAAGGGCAATGGGCGATCAGAAGATAGCTCGCTCCGCCGTCACGGATGGGGATGCCGTACTCGCCGAAGATCTCGTGAAAGACGAGAGGCACATCGGGGCAATCGAACGGCTCGGTGTGCATGTCACAGGACATCTCCAGCGACGCCGCCATAGTCGCGCAGCAGTGTCGAGCGAGTGGTGACGGCGGTCGCCAGTCGTGGTCGAGCGGCATCCACAGGACCCGCCGGCTGGCGAACAGAGCGGCAGTCATCAGAGCTTACCCATCACCTGCTGCCGGAAGCCATAAATCGTGCGAGCGCCCGCAATCTCGACCAGTTGCACCTCGCGCGACTGCCCCGGCTCGAAGCGCACCGCTGTTCCCGCCGCGATGTCGAGACGGAAGCCACGAGCTTTGCCGCGATCGAAGACGAGCGCCGGGTTGGCCTCGAAGAAGTGGTAGTGGCTGCCGACCTGTATCGGACGGTCGCCGGAATTGCTGACTGAGAGCGTCAACGATTTGCGTCCGGCATTCAGCTCGATGTCGCCATCGGCGACCATGATCTCGCCCGGGATCATGAGCGATCTCGTGAGGTGCGGTTAGTGCGAGCCGCATCGGCGTGGCGACGCTGTCTGAGCGCGATGGCAAGCACGAGTGCACCGACCAACGCCGCGGCGACCAACGACATCAGATGCCACCCCGTGCCGAGGTGCGCTGCAAGCTCAGTTAGACTCATCCCATGATGCGTGCCCGGATGTGCCGAGGCACTGCCTGTCGCAGCGCAGCTCGCTAGCAGGGCCGCGCCCAGAAGCCTCAACATGATCTGCCTCCCTCAACGGATCGGATTGTGAACGGTGACGAGCTTTGTGCCATCCGGAAAAGTGGCCTCCACCTGCACATCGTGGATCATCTCGGCGACGCCATCCATGACTTGGGCGCGCGTCAGAACCGCACCACCTGCCGCCATCAGCTCGGAAACGGTCCTGCCGTCGCGCGCGCCTTCGACGACGAAATCGGTGATGAGCGCGATCGCCTCCGGGTGGTTCAGCTTCACACCGCGCTCCAGCCGTCGGCGCGCGACGACCGCGGCCATGGCTACGAGCAGCTTGTCTTTCTCGCGTGGCGTCAGGTTCATGGCTGCGCCGTCCCTCCATCCCTCATGTGGCCCAAACGCGCGGCAAGGCGCGACCGGACAGTATTGGAACCGCGCGTCGCAGCGCGGCAATCAGGTCTCCCGGCCGCCGCGCCAATGCCCGCGCCGCCAAGAGACCATTCCAGGCACTGACGCCGGTCTCGCAAGTGTCGCACTCCAGCGCCTGCCGCAATGGCTCAACGAGATCGGAGGCATCCCTGCCTACAAACAGGACGAGGGCCGACGCCCGAGCGCCGCCGGCCACCGCCAAACGGTCGAGGGTCTGGCCGAGCTCGCCGGACAGGCGCACGGCCTCAGCATAGACGAGTTGGCCATCGCGACGCACGCGCCATTGGTCGTTCAGGCTGGCCGGTGCCGCGCCTTCGTTGCTCTCAGGCCTACCGAACGTGGTCATCTCGACCATGAGAAGCCTACTGTCGCCAACGGCATCCACCTCGACGCGCCGCTCGAGACGCCCACCCGCGTAGAGAATTGTCTGTTGCGGCAACCAGTCGAGACGTGCTCCCGGCTCGAGCGCGATGCGGATATCGAGACGGGCGCGTGCACCATCCGAGCGATAGATACGCTCGCCCGACGACGTCGTGTGCACGACATCGGCGCCGGGCCCCAGCTCGTAGACCGTCTCGATCCGGTCGCCTCCTGCAACGCCGCCGCCGGTATTGACCTGTAAGGCCTCGAGGTGCGTGCCAAACGTGCTGGGCTGAGCGAGCCGGTAACCGCCGCGCTCCACGACGCTCGCCACAGCGGTGCGTGTCCCGTCGCTGAGGAACCGCGCGTGGATGCCGCCTGTGACGCGAACCGGGGCCAGCGCCTCAGAGATCCCTTGACCACCTGGGTCAGACGGAGAGGTGACGCCGGACATCGCTCTCCACCATCGACGCGCGGGTTCCGGCCAGAACGACCTGTCCGCGATCCATTACAGCGTAGCTATCGGCGAGATCGCGGGCGAACTCGAAATACTGCTCCACAAGCAGGATCGCCATGTCGCCCCGCATTCTCAGCGTGTCGATGGCGCGGCCAATGTCTTTGATGATCGAGGGCTGGATGCCTTCGGTCGGCTCGTCGAGGACGATCAGCTTCGGGCGCATGGTGAGCGCTCGAGCGATGGCGAGCTGTTGTTGCTGGCCGCCGGAGAGATCACCGCCGCGCCGGCGCAGCATCGACTTGAGAACGGGAAATAGCTCGAAGACGTAATCGGGGATCGTGCGGTCGCTTCGCTTCAGGGGTGCGAAGCCCGTTTCGATGTTCTCCTTGACCGAAAGCAAAGGAAAAATCTCGCGGCCCTGTGGCACGAAGGCGATTCCGCGGCGCGCCCGCTCATAGGGTGGCAGCGTGGAAATGTCCTCGCCCTGCCAGAGAATGCGTCCCTTGCTCGGGCGGTGCTGGCCGCAGATTGCGCGCAGGAGGCTCGTCTTGCCGACGCCGTTGCGACCGAGCACACAGGTGACGGCCCCGGCCTTCGCATCGACGGAAACACCGCGTAGCGCCTGAGCAGCGCCGTAGTGAAGGTCGAGCCCTTCGACGCTCAGCATTCGATCCTCCGCGTTCGAGATGCTGCCACCGGCGAGATCGACGGGCCGCGCCCTAGGACGCGGAGCCTGGGCTTGGCCGGTTCCGGCTTGCTGCCGGTCTTGGCCACCATCCCTGCCGACCTCGTGGGACAGAGCGCGACGTGCGACGGCCTTGCAATCTGGTTGACCAACCTCTTTCTGCGACGTGCCGGTTCATGTGGTGGCAACATGTCGTCCCCCTTCGTCTCAGCGTCCCAGATAGACCTCGACCACGCGCTCGTTCGCGGACACATCGTCGATCGAGCCTTCGGCGAGCACGGAACCCTCATGCAGACAGGTGACCTTCACGCCCAGTGCCCGAACGAAGCTCATGTCATGCTCGACGACGATCACCGAGTGGCTCCGGGCGATGTCGCGAAGCAGATGTGCCGTCGTCTCGGTCTCGGCGTCGGTCATACCGGCGACAGGCTCGTCGACGAGCAGCAGCTTAGGGTCCTGAGCCAGCAGCATGCCGATCTCAAGCCACTGCTTCTGGCCGTGACTGAGACCGCCAGCGAGGCGGTCACGCAGGTCAATCAGCTTCACCGTCTCCAGCACGGCATCGATGCGGTCGCGGGGCATCCGATTGCGAAGTCCGAAGAGAGCCGCGAGCGGCCCCCGCGGCGCCTTGAGCGCGAGCAGGATATTGTCGGCGACGGTGTGGCTCTCGAAGACCGTCGGCTTCTGGAATTTACGGCCGATGCCGAGCTCGGCGATCGCCGCCTCGTCCATCTGAGTCAGATCCATGCGCCCGTCCAGCAGAACGGTTCCGACATCAGGCCGGGTTTTTCCCGTGATGACATCCATCATGGTCGTCTTGCCCGCGCCATTGGGGCCGATAATGGCCCGCATCTCGCCGTGCCCGAGAATAAGCGACAGCTCATTCAGCGCCTTGAAGCCGTCGAAGGAAACCGACACCCCATCCAGATAGAGCAGGGCATTGGTGACGGGCGAAGGTGCGATCGTGTCCAGCATCGACTACTCCGCAGGCTCGGCAACGGCGCGACCGTTGCCCTGTCCGGCATCGCGCTTGCGTCTCGCCGCGAGGAACTCCTCGAGAGTTCCGACGATGCCCTTAGGCAGCGCCAGCGTGACCAGAACGAAAAGGCCTCCCAGAACGAACAGCCAGTAGGCGGCCAGCGCACCGGTCGTGAAGACGCTCTTCAGAAGGTTGACGACGAAAGCGCCGACAGCCGCGCCGACGAGGGTGCCGCGCCCGCCGACCGCGACCCAGATCACGGCCTCGATGGAGTTGGCGGGAGCGAACTCTGACGGATTTATGATGCCTACCTGCGGCACGTAGAGTGCACCGGCGAGGCCGGCCAGCATCGCCGACACGGTGAACACGACCAGCTTGTAGTTCTCGACCCGATAGCCGAGGAAGCGCGTACGGCTCTCGGCGTCTCGAATGGCCACCAGAACCTTGCCGAATGCGGAGGTGACGAGAATTCGAGCCAGAAGGAACGACAGGCCAAGAAGCGCGACGGACAGTGCAAACAATACAGCGCGCGTACCTTGCGCCTGGACGGGGACGCCGAGGATGTCCTTGAAATCGGTGAGACCGTTGTTACCGCCGAGGCCCATGTCATTGCGGAAGAATGCGAGCATCAGCGCATACGTGAGCGCCTGCGTAATGATTGACAGGTAGACGCCGGCGACCCGACTACGGAACGCGAGCCACCCGAACGCGAACGCCAAAGCACCTGGTACAGCGACGATCATGAAAAGGGCGTAGGGAAACCAGCCGAAGCCGTACCAGAAAACGGGCAGCTCCTTCCAATTCAAGAACACCATGAAATCCGGCAGAATCGGATGCGCATAGACGCCGCGCGAGCCGATCTGGCGCATCAGATACATGCCCATCGCATAGCCGCCGAGCGCGAAGAAGGCGCCGTGGCCGAGGCTGAGAATGCCGCAATAGCCCCAGACGAGATCGAGGGAAAGGGCAAGCACAGCGAAGCAGACGTACTTGCCGAGCAGGGACACGAGATAGGTCGGCACGTGCAACGCCGATCCCTCGGGCACCCAGAGATTGAGCACAGGCACGGCAACGAGGATCAGACTCAGAAGCCCGAGAAAGATCCATGCGCGGCGGTCGAGGCTGTCCATGAGGAGCTTGGTGATCATGCTTCGACCGCCCGTCCCTTGAGGGCGAAGAGGCCGCGCGGCCGCTTCTGGATGAACAGGATGAGGAGCACCAGGATGAAGATCTTCGCCAGCACCGCGCCCGCGACCGGCTCGAGCAGCTTATTGGCGATGCCGAGCGCGAAGGCCGAGACAAAGGTTCCCCAGAGATTCCCGACCCCGCCAAACACGACCACCATGAAGCTGTCGACGATGTAGGACTGGCCGAGGTTCGGGGAGACGTTGTCGATCTGCGAGAGCGCGACGCCGGCTATTCCGGCAATCCCGGAACCGAGACCGAAGGTCAGCGCATCGACGCGAGCGGACCGAATTCCCATCGACCCGGCCATGCGGCGATTCTGCGTGACGGCGCGCATCTCGAGACCGAGGCGCGTCGCGCGAAGCACGAGCTGCAGACCAGCGAAGACCACGAGCGTGAAAACGATGATCCACAGACGGCCCCACGTGATCGAGATGCCGAAGACCTCGAAACCGCCCGACATGTAGCTTGGATTTCCGACTTCGCGATTGGTCGGACCGAATACGGTGCGAACGGCCTGCTGCAGCACGAGGCTGACTCCCCACGTGGCGAGCAATGTCTCCAGCGGGCGACCATAGAGGAAGCGGATGATGCCGCGTTCGATAGCGATGCCGACCAGCCCGGTGAAGACGAAAGCCAGGGGAATTGCGATAAGCAGGGAGAGGTCGAATGCGCCTGGCGCCCAGGCGCGGAAGGCCTCCTGCACGACGAAGGTCGTATAGGCGCCGAGCATCACCATCTCGCCGTGCGCCATGTTTATGACGCCCATTACGCCGAACGTGATGGCGAGGCCGATGGCCGCGAGCAGAAGCACCGAGCCAAGCGACAGTCCGTAGATCACGTTCTGCACGCCAGCCAACAACTGACGTTGATGCTCGATCCGGGTGATTGCGGCCTGGAGCGACGTCTGCAGCTCCGGCTGACGAGCGGATGCCAGTGTCTGGTTGAGAAGTCCTAGCGTGTCGGTATCCGTGAAAGCCCCGAGTTCGGCGACGGCCGACAGCTTCTCGGCAAGCAACGCATCATCCTTGGCTAGAATGATTGCGGAATGGGCCTTTCGCAGCGCGGTCGCGACGGTGCTGTCCTTTTCGCGCGCGATGGCCAGATCTACGGCCTTGAGATCCGATGCTTTGCGCGACTTGAATACGGCTTCGGCGGCTTCGAGCCGCTTGGTGCGGTCCGGCGAAACAAGCGCCAGGGTGCCGAGCTCGGCTTCGATGAGCCCTCGCAGACGATTGTTGATGCGCACCGGCGCCAGTCCGGCAGGCGGAGTGGCCAGCGGCTGCAGCGTGCGCGCATCAAGCAATCGACCGGCGGAATCTTTGACAGCGACCGTCCTCGTCGGGACGTCGAACAACAGACGCCGATCGGACATCGCCTCGAGTAGCGTCGCCGCCTCCGGCACTCCGGAGCGCGCGATCTCCTCAATAGCCTTCGTGGTCTCCGAGTAGCTGTCGGCCGCGAAACGCGCAAACGGCTGGTCGAGAGCACCGGCCGAGGCGGCAAGGGGTGCGAGGCAGATCAGTCCCAGGGTCGCGACGAACGCCAGCACGCTGCGAAAACACCGAACTCGCGTTATCCGTATCGGCATCGTCGCCGCCCTCCCGTTCCCCACAGCAGCCCGCAGATCACGAGGATCTGCGGGGGTCTCTTCTTGTCAGGCGCTCGGCGTCAGCTGCCGCACTTGTTGGTCTTGGTATTGAAGTTGCCGCACTTCTTACCGACCCAGTCCGCCTCGAGGTCCTTCGAGCCCTCGAGGTAGTCGGTCCAGGCATCGCCCGGAACCAGACCCTTGGTCTGCCAGACCACGTCGAACTGCCCGTCAGGCTTGATCTCGCCGATCAACACGGGCTTGGTGATGTGGTGGTTCGGGAGCATCTTGGATACGCCGCCCGTGAGGTTTGGCACCTCTATGCCGACGATGGCGTCGATGACCTTGTCGGGATCGACGGTGCCGGCCTTCTCGACGGCCTTGACCCACATATTGAAGCCGATGACGTGCGCCTCCATCGGGTCGTTGGTCACGCGCTTCGGGTTCTTCGTGAACTCCTTCCACTTTTTGATGAAGGCGTCGTTGGCCGGATCCTTGACCGATTGGAAGTAGTTCCAAGCGGCGAGGTGCCCGACGAGGTTCTTGGTGTCGACGCCGGCAAGCTCCTCCTCGCCAACCGAGAAGGCAACGACCGGAATATCTGTCGCCTTCACGCCCTTGTTCGCCAGCTCCTTGTAGAAGGGAACGTTGGCATCGCCGTTGATGGTCGAGACGACCGCCGTTTTCTTACCCGCCGAGCCGAACTTGACGATGTCGGCGACGATGGTCTGCCAATCGGAGTGCCCGAACGGCGTGTAGTTGATCATGATGTCCTCTTTGGCGACGCCTTTCGCCAGGAGGTAGGCCTCGAGGATTTTATTGGTGGTGCGCGGATAGACGTAGTCGGTGCCGGCAAGCACCCAGCGCTTCACCTCGCCGCCGTCCTTCGACATCAGATAGTCGACGGCGGGGATGGCTTGCTGATTGGGAGCCGCGCCGGTGTAGAAGACATTTCGTTCGCTCTCCTCACCCTCGTACTGGACGGGGTAGAAGAGGATGTTGTTCAACTCCTTGAACACCGGGAGCACGGATTTGCGCGAGACGCTTGTCCAGCAGCCGAAGACCGCCGAGACCTTTTTCTGAGCAATAAGCTCGCGGGCCTTCTCGGCGAAAAGGGGCCAGTTAGAGGCGGGGTCGACGACAACGGCCTCCAGCTTCTTGCCAAGCAGGCCGCCCTTCTTGTTCTGCTCCTCGATGAGCATCAGCATGACGTCTTTCAACGTCGTCTCACTGATCGCCATCGTGCCCGACAGCGAGTGGAGCACGCCGACCTTGATCGTGTCCTGAGCTTGGGCGACAGGGGCACCCATGGCGAGCGAAGCGATCAGGGCTACTCCCCCGAGCACCCGGCGTCTGGTTATCGACATCAAGTCCTCCGACTGCACAATTGCAACCGGTTAACGTTCTGCAGCCCTTGTGCCAGCCTGAGGCAGGGCGCCATTAATTTATTTTAACTAATTGTTTTCGATCATAAAAATTACCGCTTCGACTCGCTTCGACGACCGTTTTGACCACCAGCGGCCCCGACACGCAGCCCATTTTTCAGGCGATTTTCTGCCGGAACTCCGAACATGCCAAATTTTCCGGCACCTCGCTCTGCCTCTGGAACTGCCATTGCTGGCTGGGGTCTGATGGCAATGAAGCGTATGCGCGCAATCCCCCTAAAGTTGTTTGATTTGCTTTCAATCCCAGAGATGGCGGATCTGCCGCCAGACTTTCGGATGACGACGTCACAATCCTGCTGGCTCGTTCGACGCTGATGGCGCTTCATGACGCCAATCGTACAGCGGAGTATGGCGTGTTCCGCCAACTCGCAGCGCCGGCGTTCCAGCGGGCAAACTCGGCGGAGAGTTTAGCGGCCGCGTTTGCTGCCCATCGCGCAAGGCCGCTCGACCTCTCGGTTGCGGCGCTCAAGCGGCCGGTGTGGTCCTCTCCGCCCGCTGCGGGAGCAGACCGCCGCCTGCGCCTTTCGGGCCTTTACGCCGTCGGCGCTGAAAATCTACGGTTCGCGCTGGCGTTCGAGCCCGTGGGCGGCACATGGCGGCTGCATGAGATCCATGTCGGGACCGAGCCTGCCATGGCGCCGCAGACCTTAGCAGCGGCGCCACATTAAGAAAGTATCAACCAATCAGGTTTATCGATTCGGTCAAGGTATGTTCCCGCAAAAAGGCCACTTTCGTGGGCGAATCATTCGTCTCGATGAGCGGACAGTAGTGCGTAAGACGGGGGTCTAACGTAATGAGAATAAGAGGGTCGCGTGACATCGGCGCATGCCGGGTCGCGGTAGCGATCGTATTGTGTGCACTTGCATGGATCTCCGCGATCCCGGCCGTTGCCAAGCCGGCAAGCGACGCATTGGATGGCAACCATTCGCGTACGCGCTTCGTCATAGCACTCGAGCGCGATGGTGGCTTCCAGGTCTCCTCCCTCAGAAATCCGAACCGCGTCGTTGTCGACCTACCCGACGTGAGGATAGGCCTGCCTCCCCATCCTCCGGGCGGTGCGGTCGGCCTTGTCAGCGGATTTCGCGGGGGCCTCGCTGCGCCCGGTAGGATGAGAGTCGTCATCGACGTCGTCGCCCCCGTGGTCGTCGAGAAGGCCGCCATCGAGCAGGATCCCGGAAATAAGGCGCCGCGTCTGGTTCTGGAAATCGTGCCTGTTGCCGCGATCAAGCCGTCCATCGCGAAGTTGCTATCAACCACGAAGATCGGCGGTGCGGGCCTCGGCTCTATCCAGCCACCTTTGCCACGTCCGGCTCGCAAGCCGGCTGAGCGGGCAGCCCGAGCCTTCCGTCCAACAATCGTTCTCGATCCCGGCCATGGCGGTCACGACAGCGGCGCAAGGCGCAACGGAACAATCGAAAAGGACGTCGTGCTGGCGTTCTCGCTCATTCTCCGCGACCAGCTCAAGGCGACGGGCCGTTACAACGTGCTAATGACCCGAGAAAACGACACGTTCGTGGATCTCGACGAGCGGCGCGATTTCGCGGAGCGTCACAAGGCGGCGCTGTTCATGGCGATTCATGCCGATTATGCGGGCTCGAAGGCGAGCGGTGCGACGATCTATTCGCTGCGCGACAGTGTGGCGAGCGAGTTGCAACGGTCCGCTGCCGGTGAGGTGATGCAGAACGTGCTCTCCGACAAGGAGATCCAGGCGATCAGGCGGGTCGAGGTCGCCGACACCAACGTGGTGCGCGGGTTCCTGGCGGATCTCGCCCAGCGCGAGGTGGCCATGACCCACGAGCGGACCAACGTCTTCGCGCGCTCGATGATCGAGTTCATGGGGGACGCGACCCCGATGATGAACAATCCCGACCGCTCGGCCGCCTTCCGTGTGCTCAAGACCGCGAAGGTACCTTCGGTGCTCGTCGAGCTCGCCTACGTGACAAACAAGCAAGACGCGGCCAACCTCAGGTCCGACGCGTGGCGGCGCAAGGTTGCGGCGTCGATCGTGACGGCCGTCGACAACTACTTCACGCACCAAGTTGCTCGCCTGCCGATGTAAGGACCCAAGTGGGAGCCCTGGCCGTGGCGTCAGCCTCGTCCGCGATACGGCGCGACGCCCTGGTCGGGGAGCCAAAGACCTGACGGGAGCTCGCCGGTCTGCCAGAAAACGTCGATCGGAATGCCGCCGCGGGGATACCAGTAGCCACCGATCCGCAGGTAGTGCGGCGCGACAAGTGCCGCGATGCGCTTGCCGATCGCGACCGTGCAGTCCTCGTGGAACGCGCCGTGATTGCGGAATGCGCCGAGATAGAGCTTCAGCGACTTCGACTCGATCAGCCATTCCGCCGGAACATAGTCGATCACGAGATGGGCAAAGTCCGGCTGGCCGGTGACCGGGCAGAGCGACGTAAACTCGGGCGCGGTGAAGCGGGCCACGTAGTGCGTGTCGGCGTGCGGGTTGGGCACGCGGTCGAGCACGGCCACATCGGGACTATCGGGGAGACCGACCTGCTTGCCGAGTTGTGTCGCGTCCGAGGGCTTGCGTGATGCCATGTCAAACTCCCTCAAGCCGGGACCAAGCCGAGACGCTCGTCGCGGCGGCGTATCCACGCGACGAAGGGTAGCGCCAACAGAACCATCCAGGCTTTGCCTACGACCTGCCCCAGGAGGAACTCGAGGCTGCCGAACGCGAGCCAAAGGAAGAGCATGGAATCGACGACGAGACCGACGGCGCTCGAGGCGGCAACAGCCAACACGAGACCCCGCTTCTGAAGCGGCGTGAAAACGGCAAGGTCGGCGAGCTCCGCGACGAGGAATGCCACTGCCGACGCCTGTACGAGCTTGGGGGGCGCAATTGCCGCCGACAGCGCGGCGCCGGCCAAGATGGCGCCGACGGCCCAACTCACGCCGAGACGACGCTGGACGAGATCGCGCAAGACCAATGCCAATCCGATGGTGATCACCCCCGAAGGCGCCATCAGCCCCGGCGCCACGGGAATGAGGCAGGGCCCGTTTGGCACGCATTCGGTGCCGACATTGCCGATCAGCCAGTTGGCGGCGGGAATGGTGAGTGCGAAGAGGGCGAGGAAGACAAAGCCTTCACTCCGCCGGCGAGACGGTGGCATCAGTTGTATCTCCGATTTGTAGAGCGCAACGAGATGGCGCGCTTCGGGACCACGGCCCCGATGGGTTGAAGCCGGCTCAATACGCCAGTTCAGGGCGTTAGGCCAGTGGCCGAGCACTCGGTTGCATCACCGGCCTCTGCTCGGGCATTCTCCCGTCGAACCAGTCCATCGGAGCCCCAATGCCAGCCCTGCTTTCAGCCGACGCCAAGGGCGTCTACGTCATTGCCGCGACACCATTCACGGATGCAGGCGCGATCGACCACGCGTCGATCGAGCGGCTCGTCGAGTTCTATCTCGGCTGCGGGGTCGACGGCATGACCATCCTCGGCGTCATGGGCGAGTTCCAGAAGCTCTCCGAGAGCGAGACGATGGACGTTGCCAAGCGCTTCCTGAAAGCCACCAGCGGGCGCATTCCCGTCGTGGTCGGCGTTTCCAATCCCGGTACCGACCAACTCGTCAAGCTCGCCGGTGGGGCGATGGAGGCCGGTGCCGCCGGCGTCATGGTCATGCCGATCTCGGGTCTGAAAACCGATGAGGCGGTGACGGGCTACATGTCGGGCGCGCTGACGGCGCTCGGCAGCAACATACCGGTCTGCGTTCAGGACTACCCGCAGCTCTCGGGCGTCTGGTTCTCCGCCGGCTGCTTCGCGGGCCTCGTCGACCGGTTCGAGCAGATCGTGATGTTCAAGCACGAGGAAGCGCCGGGACTGAGAAAGCTCTCCGCGATCCGAAAGCTGTGCGACGGCAAGGAGCGGCGGCACATCTCGATACTGTGTGGCAATGGCGGCATTCATTTGCCGCAGGAGTATCTGCGCGGCGCGGACGGCGCGATGACCGGCTTCGCGTTCCCCGAGATGCTCGTCGAGATGGATCGGCTTTTCCGCGCCGGCAAGCCCGAGGAGGCCGAGGATCTGAACGACCTCTATCTCCCGATCATCCGGCACGAGTTGCAACCGGGCATCGGGCTCGCCATTCGCAAGGAGATCCTGCGACGACGCGGCGCCATCGCATCGGCGGCTGTGCGCGCGCCAGGCCCGAAGCTGGACGCCAGCGACCTCGCCGAGCTTGACCGGCTGCTGGCCCGGCTCGAGCGCAAGACCGGACGGCCGCTGAAAAGGTAAGGTCCACGATGCGCTGTCCGTGCCGGAAGAAGAGCGAAACGACCAACTACACGGACTGCTGCAAGCCGTACCACTCGGGATTGCGCCCGGCCGCGACGGCCGAGGCTTTGATGCGCTCGCGCTATTCGGCATTCGCTGTGGGAGACGCCGCCTACGTGCTCGCATCATGGCACCCGTCGACACGGCCGAAGCAGATCGATCTTGCGGGCGACGAGTGGGTGCAGCTTCGCGTGCTTGCGGCTCGCGAGCATGGTGATGAGGCGACCGTGGAGTTTATCGCCAGGGCGCGGCGCGGCGGCAGGATCGACACGCTGCACGAAGTATCGCGCTTCGTGCGCGAGGCTGGCCGTTGGCTTTATATCGACGGCATACAGGCCTAGGGGACGACGTGTCGATCAGATGGCAGTATAGCCGCCGTCGATGAGCAGATCGGAGCCGGTCATGAAGGCCGAGGCATCGCTCGCCAAGTAAAGTGCGGCAAGCGCGATCTCGTCCGGCTGGCCGAGGCGGCCGATGGGATGGAGCGGCGCCGACATCTCGCGCGCCTTGGCCATGTCGCCCCAGCGATACTCGAGGCGACGCGTCTCGATGGCACCGGGCGACAACGTATTGGTGCGGATACCGTCCTTCGCATGGTCCAGCGCCATGGTCTTGGCCAGCTGTATGAGGGCACCCTTGGTCGCGTTGTATGCCGCGCGACCCGGCGCGCCGACGCGGCCCATCTGCGATGCGATGTGGATGATCGAACCACCGCCCGCCGCCGCCATGTGCGGGATGACGGCGCGGCTGACAAGAAATGCCCCGGTGAGATTCACGGCGAGCACCGCGTTCCACCACTGGGGCGTCATCTCGACGATCGTTGCCGTCGGGTCGTTCAGCGCCGCACCGTTGACGAGCACGCGCGGGGCGCCGATTGCGGCAACCGTCGAGTCGACGGCCTCCGAAACAGACGTCTCGCTCGCGACATCGCAGCGGAATGCCACTGCCTTGCCGCCTGCGGCGGCGATCGCCTTTGCCGTATCCGCGGCGCGAGAACTCCTCGACATCAAGGCAGGCGACATGCGCCCCGGCAGCGGCGAAGGCCATCGCGATGGCCCGGCCGATGCCGTTGCCCGCGCCGACGACGATGGCGGGCTTGCCGTCGAGGCGGTAGGCTTTTTCGATGTCGCTCATTGCTGGTCCGCTCCGCCCCTAACGCTCCGTCCTTTGGGCAAAATGCGAGGGGGTTTCGCCCTCTCGCGCCCCTAACCAGGCCGGATGCCCAGGCCCCCTTACGCGACGGCCTCCATGAGCCCCTTGAGGCTCGGCAGCTGCTCGAAGCGCATGATCATGTCGAGGGCGGTCTTCGTCTTGGCGCGGCCCAGGACCGGCTCGACCAGAGCATTGAACTTGGCGACGAGCTTCTGCTCCTGCGCGTCGACGTCGGTCGCGGGAATCCCGACGTTGTAGGCGATCCTGATCTCGCGACCGTCATTCAGTTGCATCGAGACGTCCGCTCCGTGGCGGGCGCGGCCCTCGCGCGGCTCCGGTGCCAGCTTCACGCGCTGGCGAATTGCGATGTACTTCGGATCGTTCGCGTTCTCGTCCGAGTAGGTGCCTAGAGCGGCCGTATCGGCGCCCGCAAGCGCCATGCCGGCGAGATGCGGCAGCGCGAACTTGATCTCTAGGCCGGTCTTCGGCTCGGGGATGCAGCACACCTTGAGGTGGCCGGGATCGATGTGCAGCGTCATCAGCTTCACGTCGTCAGGCCCGATGTTGTGTTGGCGCTTGAGCTCACGGATCGCCTCGATCGGCGAGTGCGTCAGGTAGCAGGCCGCGTGGTACTTGAAGAGGTTTTCCTCAACCGCCATCGGGGCGTCGGGATCGGGACGGACAGGACCGGCCTTCCAGCCCGGCGCCTGCGTCTGCAAGAACCCCTGCGGAGCCTCGATCGCATCATCGCGTGCCGTGAAGCCGCGTGCCGCGATCCGTGCCGCGACCAGCCCGTTCTGCGCGGCTTTGCCGGCATGCAGCGGCTTGGTCATGGTTCCGAAATTGATCTTGAGGCCGGCCGCCTCGGATGCGGCAATGCCGAGTGCCATCGCCGTGCGCTCGGCGTCGAGGCCGAGCAGGTTGGCCGCGCCCGCCGCCGCACCGAACGTGCCCATAGTGCCAGTGGCGTGGAAGCCGTGCTCATAGTGGCCGTCGCCGCACATATCGCCGAGGCGGCATTCGACCTCATAGCCGGCGATAAAGGCGGTCAGCACGTCGCGCCCGCTCTTGCCCATCATCTCGCCGAGGGCCAGCACAGAGGCTGCGACCGGCACTGTCGGGTGGCCGTGCATCAGACGGTTGACGTCGTCGTAGTCGAGGGCGTGGCTGACGGCGCCGTTGACGAGCGCCGCATCGTGCAGCGAGGCCTTGGTGCCTGTCGCTATGACAGTGCAGGGGCCGGACGACGACGACTTGAACTCCTCAGCCAGAATCCCGGCCAGCGGCTCCTTGGCGCCAGCAATCGTCACGGCGAACCAATCGAGCAGCGCGTGGCGCGCCCATCTGTCGGCCTTGGCGGTAGCGGCGGCAGTCGAGAACTGCGCCGACCAGCCGGCAAGGCCGCGCGTAACTGCGTCGGCGCCGGCCGCTGCCGAGCTTTGGGTCTGGGCTTGCGTCTGGGCTTCCATGGGGGCACTCCCTCGGGGTTTGGGAGGCGGACGGGAGCGGCCCGACGCCTCCTCTCGCAATTTGTCCGGACGTTAGCACACTGCGGGCCGGTGGGAAGCGGTGAGACGATCTCGTCCCAACTCACATCTAGCGCCTGATCACCTCCCCCTCCTCGCGGGCGATGACGTAGCCAGCCGGATTCGGCTTCAGCGCAAGGCGGGTTCGGCCCCGACCCGAGCTGGTCCGCTTTCCGTCCGAGACCTCAAAAGTGTACTCGAACGTGACGTCCAGGCCCCCGGAGGCTGCGGGTGCCACGCTGACCGTTCGCGGATCCAGCCGATAGACGCGCCTGGGCCATCGGGCGATGTAGCGGCGCTTATCGCTCAGGACAGCCTCGCGAGTGACCTCTTTGCCGTAGTAGGCCACGGTTGGCTCATAGACCAGCCGGCCGATACTCCCGTCGGCACCGCTCGGGAGATAGACTTCGGCGATGAAGCGGGCAATCGCCTTCACCGATGTCCGGTTCGTGGTGGGCAGTGCCGGCGATGAAGCGGGAGGTGGCGAGACTGCCGCCGTCTTGCCCTTGACGGTTGTGGCCGGTCCCTGATGCAGCAAGTGCTCGTGGTGGTCTCTGAACGGCTTGGCCTTCCCGGGGGACGGCACCTCGCTCTGGTCAAGTGTCATGCGGAAATGGGTTCCATCGAACGTGTAGGCGGAGCGGGTATGACAATTCGATCCGGCACACGTCTCGATCGAGTTGTCGGCGCCGATGCTCACCGTCCAGGCGCCTTCGTGGCGCAGCAGGATACGGAACAAGCCCTTGTCGGCAAAACCAGTTCCCTGCGCGCCGCGACGCGAGGTGGAGAGATCCTGGCTGCCTCGGTATTCGAGAATGCAGAGGTTGCCCCAGCTTCCAACCTCGGTCTGGTAGTGCAGGAAGACTTCAGGCCGGCGGTCGCCGTTGATGTCGCGGAGCGCGATCTCCACCGCACCGACCTGCTCATTGTCGAAGTCGTAGCAGGGTGCGTCGAGCCGTGAGACACCCTCGTCCACGATCTCCATGACGACATTGGTCTGACGGACATAGACACCGATGGTTTCGGCGCGACCGTCGCGGTCGATATCGTAGTCGATAGCGAAGCCGTTGACCGACCCGATGGCTTTCGCCCGCGCCTTCTCCGCCTCGGTCGCGACGAGCCAATCGCCCGTGAAACTCTGGCTCTCCTTGACGATGAAGGTGCCGCCGAGAATGGGGTAGGCGCGCGCCGCTTCGCCGACGACGCGGGCCTCGTCGGCCGTGAGCGGCACGTCGCCTTTAGCACGCGAAGCGTTGAGATAACGGACGGTGGCCTTCTCGGCGCGCCCCAGGACGACGTCGCCTGTCCAATCGCTGACGAGTTGCGGCACCTGCTCGCCTTTCGTGACGGTCCGCACGTAGGCGCTCGCTGAGCGTAGCACCTCGGTCAGAGGTCGGCTCGGCTGGGCCAGCGCCTCGAGCAGACCTTCGACGTAGTAGGAATTGCGGCCGTCGCCATCGAACGAGACGTTGCCGGGCTGGGCTGCGAAAAAGGCGAGCGTTTCGCCAGCGCCGACGCCCCTGGTCGGCAGCGCCACGACCGACAGACCCCGCGACGGGGCACGGGGCCCGCCCCGCGGTGCGCCCGCCCCTGCCGCAGCAGATATGCCGGGCTCAAGGCGCCGCAACAACGCTACCGTCTCCTCGAAGCCAAGCGGGTTATCGCGGCAGGCATCGATCAGGAAGGCCGTTCGCACCGGCCCCGCAGCGCGGAGATCGGCCATAAGCCGAGTGAGATCGAGGCCCAATTCGTCAATGGTGCTGGAGCGCTCGGGCTCGGCATCCCGAACCAGAAGCACATTGCGATCGAACAGCTGGATGCCGTGACCTGCAAAGTAGAAGAGCGCCAGATCCGCGCCACGCGCCTCCGACAGAAAGCGCCGGCGCGCACGATCGAGCGCGAAGCGATCGGCATCAAAGGCCTCGATCACCTCGAAGCCCTGGTCGCGCAGCCGGTCGGCGATCGCTGTGGCGTCCCGGCCGGGGTTCTTCAGCGTGGGCACCTTATCATAGCGGGCGATGCCAACGACCAGCGCGATCTGGCGGGCCTCGGCGGCGCCAACAGCCACCAACCAAAAAAGCAGGGTCGTGAGAATGCGAGCCATGATCTTGCTTCCCCGGTAGACTGGGGGTTGTAGGGCGCGCACGTGCGGCGCGCCACTGCGATCAGCGGAAGTGGCAGGCGGCGAACTGACCGGGCGACTTCTCGACGAGAGGCGGCGAGTCCACCTTGCAGCGCGGCTGCGCAATCGGGCAGCGGGTGTGGAAATGACATCCCGACGGCGGGTTCACCGGGCTCGGCACATCGCCCTCCAGCACCAGCTTCTTGCGCTTGATCGAGGGGTCTGGAACCGGCACCGCCGACAACAGAGCCTCGGTGTAGGGATGTCGCGGCGCCGTGAAGATCGTCTTCTTGTCGGCATACTCGACGATACGACCGAGATACATGACCGCGATGCGGTGAGAGATGTGCTCGACCACCGCCAGATTGTGGCTGATGAAAAGATACGAGAGCCCGAGATCCTTCTGCAGATCCATCAGGATGTTGATGACCTGGGCCTGAATCGACACGTCGAGCGCCGAGACCGGCTCGTCTCCGATGATCAGCTTCGGATTGAGAGCGAGTGCGCGGGCGATGCCGATGCGCTGCCGCTGGCCGCCGGAGAACTGGTGCGGGAAGTTATCCATCTGCTGAGGGCGCAGGCCGACACGGCCGAAGAGCTCGGCAACGCGCTCACGACGAGACGACTTATCGCCTACGCCATGGACCTCGAGCGGCTCGGACACGATCTGCCCCGCCGTCATGCGCGGATCTAGTGATGAGAACGGATCCTGGAAGATGATCTGCATCTCCCGGCGGTAGGGCCGGAACTCCTCCTTGGGGAGGTGCGTCACGTCCTTGCCGTCGATCAGTATCTGGCCGTCCGTAGGCTCGACGAGACGCAACAGAGTGCGGCCCACAGTCGACTTGCCGCAGCCGGACTCTCCGACGAGACCTACCGTCTCGCCTCGACCGATGGTGAAGCTGACACCATCGACGGCATAGACATGGCCAACCGTCTTTCGCAGAAGCCCCTTCTTGACTGGGAAGTGCTTCTTCAGATCGCGGACCTCCAGCACCGGCTGAAGCTCATTCGCACCATGGCCTGGGCCAGTGCCCGAATGGCCCGGCTTCGTCGTCGCCGGCGCAATCGGCAGATCGTGCTCACGCGTCTCAGCCATTGCTACCTCCGGCAACCTGGTCGGACTTCCAGCAGGCGACCCAGTGACCGGGTCCCTTCTCCTCGTAGTTCGGGTAGTTCTGTCGGCAATGATCGTCGGCCATGGCGCAGCGCGGGGCGAAGACGCAACCTTTCGGCAGGGCATACAGCGGCGGCACGATACCGGGGATCTCCTGAAGGCGCTCCGGGCTCGCATCGTCGACGCCGCGCATCAGATCCAGTCGTGGGATCGAGGCCATCAGCCCGCGTGTGTAAGGATGCAGGGAGCGCGCAAAGAGATCCTCGACCGATGCCTCCTCGACCTTGCGCCCGGCATACATGACGATGACCCGCTGAGCCGTCTCGGCGACAACACCGAGATCATGCGTGATCAGGATCACCGCGGTCCCGAGCTTCCTCTGCAGCTCGACGATGAGGTCGAGGATCTGGGCCTGAATCGTCACGTCGAGCGCGGTGGTCGGCTCGTCAGCGATCAGGACTTTCGGATTACAGGCGAGCGCGATGGCGATCATCACCCGCTGCCGCATGCCACCAGACAGTTGATGCGGATATTCCCTCACGCGCTGCTCGGGCGACGGAATCTTGACAAGCTTCAGCATCTCGACGGCCTTGGCCTCGGCCTCGGCCTTGTTCATTCCCTGGTGAAGGGTCAGAACCTCGCCGATCTGCCGGCCCACGGTCATGACCGGGTTCAGCGACGTCATCGGCTCCTGGAAGATCATCGAGATATCGTTACCACGGACCTTGCGCATCTCGGCCTCTCCGAGGCCAAGCAGATCCACCCCGTCGAGGACGATTTGACTGCCCTCGACGATCCGGCCTGGCGGATCCGGGACAAGGCGCATCAGGGAGAGCGCCGTTATGCTTTTCCCGCAACCCGACTCGCCGACGATCGCCAGCGTCTCACCGCGCTTCAACGCGAAGGAGACGCCATCGACGGCCTTGACCAGTCCCTGTCGCGTGAAAAAGAAGGTCCTCAGATCAGCGACGCTCAGCAGCGTCGATCCGTCTGTGGCGGGTATGGGACCTTGGTTGGTGCTCTTAGTCGGCGATGTTGCCGTATCAGCGGTGCTCACCGGACAAATCTCCTAACGGGTCGAGACGCGAAACGGGCGGCTTCGATCAGCTGCGCTGTCTCGGATCAAGGATGTCGCGCACGGCGTCGCCGAGCAGGTTCGTGCCGAACACCACCAAGCTGATCGCCAGCCCCGGGAAGATGACGAGCCAGGGTGCGGTGCGGACGTACTCGGCCGCGGACTCGGACAGCATGCGCCCCCAAGACGGATGGGGCTCCGGAACGCCGAGCCCGAGGAAGGAAAGTGAAGCCTCGGTCAGGATCGCGGAGCCGAGCTGGGCGGTGCCGAGCACGATCAGGGGCGCGATGGTGTTCGGAAGGACGTGCCGGAACGCGATCTTGGTCTCGCTCATGCCGACCGCCTTGGCCGCCTCGACATAAGGCATCTCGCGCAGCGCCAGCACGTTGGAGCGAATGACGCGGGCGACATGCGGGATGATCGGGATCGAGATGGCGATGATCGTGTTGGTCAGCGACGGGCCGAGCGAAGCCGCCATCAGCAGGGCCATAACCAACAGCGGCAGCGCCTGCATGATGTCGATGAAGCGTTGCGTGATCAGGTCCAGCCAGCCGCCGTAGTAGCCGGAAAGCAGGCCGATGATGACCCCGAAGAAACAGCCGAGCACTGTCGATCCGATGCCCACGATCAACGAGATGCGCGCGCCGTAGACGATACGCGCCCACATATCCCGGCCCATGAAATCAGCCCCGAGGATATGCTCTCCCCCGGGCTTCGCTAGCGAGGTGCGCGGGTTCGTCGAGGTGGGGTCGAATCCCGTAAAGACGGGAGCGAAGATCGCGATTACGAGAAACGCGATCACGATAATGGCGCCGGCCGCACCGAGAGGGTAGCGCCGCACATAGTAGGTGAAGCGCGACCAGGAGCTATTGATATTGGCGCCAGCGCGATTGAGCTCGGCCTGATGGTCGATGGTAGCCATGACGGTTCTCCGACGCGAGCCTCAGTCTTCGTACTTGATACGTGGATCGAGCAGCACGTACGCCATGTCGACGAGGAAGTTCACGACAACCGTGACAATGGCGATGAACATGACAAGGTTCTGGACGATCGGGTAATCGCGCCACCGGATCGCCTCGACGAGGAAACGGGCGACACCAGGGATGTTGAATACCGTCTCGGTGACAATCAGACCGCCGATCAGGAACGCGGCCTCGATACCGATGATGGTGATCACCGGCAAAACGGCGTTGCGGAGGGCGTGATTGTAGTTGACGGAGGCGTTCGAGGCGCCTTTTGCACGGGCGGTGCGGATGTAGTCCTGCCGCAGCACTTCCAGCATCGACGATCGCGTCAACCGCATTATCAAGGCGGACGCCCTGAACCCTACAGCCAACGCGGGAATACTGAGAAGGCCCACCTCGTGCCAGAAGCTTTCTGGTTTGTCGGTGTAGATCGGGATCCAGCCCAGGTACTGCACGAAGCCCATCAGGATCAGCAGGCCGAGCCAGAAAGATGGCAGCGATAGACCGCTGAGGCTGAAGACGCGGAGCGCATAATCGAGCGCCGAGTCCTGCTTGACAGCCGAGATCACTCCGAGCGGCACGCCGATCACGACGGAGAAGAAGAGCGCGAGCCCCGCGAGCTTGGCGGTAACGGGAATGCGAGGCAGGATCTCGTCGATCGCCGGTTTCTCGGAGACATATGCGTAGCCGAGATCCCCTGTGAGCAAGCCTTTGATCCAGGTCCAGTACTGGACGAGGATGGGCTGGTCGAGACCCAGCTCGGCTTCGAGCCGCGCCTTGTCCTCAGGGTTCACCATGCCCGCGGCGTCGAAAAGGATGTCGCTGATGTTGCCCGGGACCAGGCGCAGCATGACGAAGATCAGGATCGACATCCCGAACAGCGTCAGAATCATCAGCAGGAAACGACGGATCAAGTAAGCGGCCACCGCCCGCACTCCCTTAGAGACAGCGTTTCCGGAAGGCCTCATTCGAGGCCATTGTTGATTGCCCCTCAGGGGGCCGCACGTGCCTTGCCTGTCGGATGTCCGAGTGGACATGAGATGGCGCAAAAACTGATCTGGCGCCATCTCGATCAGTGTTATCCGGCCCGGACTATTTGTCGAGCCAAACGTCCTCGAAACGCCAGTTGCTGTAGATGCTGTTCGTGTGCGTCACGAAGCCCTTCACCCAGGGGTGGCGGCAGTGCGAGGCCTTGTCGTGATAGATGATCGGACGCGCCACGTCCTCGTTGAGGATGTGCTCGATCTGCCAAACGAGCTTCTTGCGCTTCTCGACGTCGCTTTCAGCTGACTGCTGGTCGATCAGCTTCTCGACTTCCTCGTTGCAGTACTGCGTGTAATTACGCTCCGATTTACACGTGTAGTTCTCGACGAAGTTGATGTCGGGATCGTCCGCACCGACGCCAGTCAAATTCATTCCTACCGAGTAGTCGCGACGGGCGACCTTGGCGTGCCACTGCGACGTGTCGACCACCTCCAACTCGCCCGCGATGAAGATCTTCTTCAACTGGTCGATCAGGATCACGGCCGGGTCGCGATAGATGGCAATGTTGCGGGTTGAGATCTTGACCGGGAGCGGCTTGTCGGCAGAGTAGCCGAGCTCCGTCATGATCTTACGTGCTTCCTCCTGATTCTTCGCGACGTCGGGACCATAGCCCGTCATCTTTTCCATGACGTCCTTTGGCATGCCCCAGAGGCCTTCGGGACCCGGCAGCATCGCGCCGCCCAGCGAGCCCTTGCCTTCAGTCAGGATGTCGATGAACGCCTGGCGGTCGATGGCCAGAGCCATCGCCTTCCTGATCTTGGGATTGTCGAAGGGCGGTGCCTTCGCGTTAACGATCAGGTTGCGGCTCACGTATTGCGGGTGGAGGTCGCAGACCGCGTCCGGTGCCTGAGCCTTGACATCCTTGAGCAGCGGGATCGTCACGTCGCTCGAGAACGTCATGTCGAACTCTTTGGCGACGAACGAGAGCATGCGCGTCGAACGGTTCGAAATGATGCGGTACTCGATCGCGTCGACGTGAGGCTTGCCCTTGTTCCAGTAGTCCGGGTTCTTGACGAACTTCATGGACTCGTTGCCCTTGAACTCGACAAACTTGAAGGGCCCGGTGCCGATTGGCTTCGTGCGCATGTCTTTCGCTGCGACATGGCACGGATAGATGGGCGAGTAGCCCGAGGCCAGCATCATGAGAATGGCCGGCTGCGGCGTCTTGAGTTCGAACGTCGCTTCGTTCGGGCCGTTGACCGTGACGTCCGCGACGTTGCGGTACCAGATCGCGCGGGGGTTCTTGCGCAGGCGGTCCTTCGACTTGCCGAGCAGGAGGTCGAAAGTGCACTTCACATCGGCTGACGTAAACGGCTTGCCGTCATGAAACTTCACGCCTTCACGCAGCTTGAACGTGAGCTTCGTCTTCGAATCGTCCCAGGCCCAGCTCGTGGCCAGCTCCGGAACGATCGTCTCCATCGACTGCAGCGGCTTTTGCTGGTCGAAGAGCACGAGATTGTTGAAGACGGCCATCGCCGGCATCTGCACCGACACCGTCGATTCCTCGTGGATCGAGAGCGAGGACGGGTTGTCGCGATGCTGCACCCTCAGCGTGCCGCCGCTCTTCTGAGCGAACGCTGGACCGATCGCACCGACGACGAGCGCACCGGCAGCGACTGCGGCGAGCGTGGATCTTCTTGTCATTTGACCTCCCAAGACAACACGATCCGCCCCGCGCTCGCTCCCCGCGAGCTGCGGGACGGATCGATACTCATTTGCGTCCGCACGCTAGCCTCTGGCACCGACGCAAGCAACCGTCGTGAGAGCCGCACGATTGCGTTTGGCTACTTGTCGAGCCAGACGTTCTCGTAGCGGGATCCGTTGTAGATCGAGTTGTGATGCGGAACGAGCCCCTTGACGTGAGGCTGCCAGCATGTGGCGGCGCGGCCGTAAAAGATGATCGGGCGGGCAACGTCGGCGATGAGCTTCTTCTGTATATCGACCACCATGGCATGGCGCTTCTTCGGGTCGGTCTCTGCCGATTGAGCGAATATCGCCTTGTCGACCTCCTCGTTGCAGTATTTCGTATAATTGCGTTCCGACTTGCAGGTGTAGTTCTCGACAAGTGCCGAATCCGGATCATCGACGCCGATACCGGTCAGATTGAGACCAACCGTATAATCCTTGCGTGCCACTTTGGCGTGCCAGATCGACGTGTCGACGACCTCGAGCTCACCCGAGATGTGGATGCTTTTCAACTGGTCTAGCAGAATAACGGCGGGGTCGCGGTACACCGCGATATCACGCGTCGAGATCTTGACCGCCAAAGGCTTGTCCGCTGTGTATCCGAGCCCTTCCATAATCTTTCGCGCCTCGGCACGGGATTTCTCCACATCGGCGCCACTGCCATAACCTGGGATTTTCGAGAGTTCTTCCTTCGAGAGACCCCACTGCCCCTCCGGCGGCGGCAGCATCGCGCCCGCTTTGTCGTTCTTGCCTTCGCTCAAGATGGTGATGAAGGCATCGCGATCGAGGGCCATGTCCATGGCCTGGCGCACCTTGGGATTGTCAAAGGGCGGCTGATCACGGTTCACGATGAGATTGGTCGAAACATTCGTTGGATGCAGATCGCAAACGGCATTGGGCGCCGTATTCTTGACGTCCTTCAACAACGGCACAGTCACGTCAGAGCCGAAGGTCACGTCGTGATCGCCGGCCGAGAACGCCAGCATGCGCGTCGAACGGCTCGGGATGATGGTCCACTCGATCGCATCGAGATGTGGAAGGCCCTTCTTGAAGTAGTCGGGGTTCTTGGCGAACCTCATCGTCTCGTTCCGCTTCCACTCGACAAACTTGAACGGACCGGTGCCGACCGGGTTCGTTCGCATGGTTTGAGCGTTGACGTGGCACGGATACATCGGCGTGTAGCCCGAGGCGAGCAGGCTGAGGAACCCCGGCTGGGGCTTGCCGAGAACGAACGTCGCCTCGTTGGCGCCGTTGACGGTGACCTCTTTCAAATTCTGATACCAGACCGCGCGCGGATTCTTGCGAAAGCGATCCTTCGCTTTGCCGAGCAGCAGATCAAACGTGCACTTTACGTCGGCGCTCGAAAACGGCTTGCCATCGTGCCACTTCACGCCGTCGCGCAGCTTGAAGGTCAGCTTGGTCTTGCTGTCGTCCCAGGCCCAACTGGTCGCCAGATCCGCGACAATGGTGTCGGCGCTGTTGATCGGCTTTTGCTGGTCGAACATCACAAGGTTGTTGAACACGCCCATGAACGGCTCGACGACCGAATTGGTCGCCTCCTCATGGATAGAGCCAGACGGAGCGTTGTCGCGGTGGATCATTTTCAGCGTACCGCCAGCCTTTTGCGCCATTGCAGGTGCGCCAGCGGTCGCCGCAGCCACAATGGCCACGACGGTCGTCACGACGAGCGATTTCACGATCGTCCTCCTCCCATTTTTTCAACCAAGCCTGCCCAGCCTTGAGCAAGCAACGGAAACGCGACGGTTTATCCGCCATCATTTTCACATGAGAGGTTAGTCGTGCGTGCGGGGCGAATCAACCCTGATTCGCCCCGCAAAAATGCTGCAATTGCGAAGAGAGCGGTCGTCGCCCGCTCCGATCACATCAATACATCGGTTGTTTGAGCGGGAACTTGTCGAGATACGGCTGATACTCCGGCTCGACATCTATTCGCATCGTGCCCAGATAGCGAACGACGGCATTGTAGAATGCCATCGTTATGACGAGGTCGGTCAAACGCTCGTTGTCGAAGCTCGCTTTCAATTTCTCAAAAGTCGCATCCGATACGGCGAGATCCGTGGTCATTTCGCGGGCCGCCTCGACGATCAACCGGGCGACCGGCTCGAGAGAGGCCTCGTTCCCCTCGCAGGCGGCGATGACGCCGCGGATATCGTCCTCGCTGACGCCGAACTCCTGGCCGATCTTGACGTGATGCGACCACTCGTAGGGCGCCTGTGTGAGCCAGCCAACGGCCAGGATGGCAATTTCGCGCAAGCGCGGATCGAGGCGACTTTTGTGGCGGATGAAGCCGCCGAGGCCCTGGAACGCGCGTGCCGCGTTGGGGCTGTTCACCATGCATTTGAAGAGCGTGATCTCTCGCTTGAGGAGATCCTGATTCTCCGGTGCTAGCTCGGACTTCTCGAGATAAGGGAGGCGGGCCATTCGTTCTCCTGGCGTCTAAGCGATGCGCATCGGTGCCTTGGCGACCGACGTGCCAATCATGGAATCGCGGGTGACGAGTGTCGCCAGCTGCTCCTCGTTCCAGTTGCCAGCTCCCTCTGGGCGGAGGGGCAAGACCAGGAAGCGGCAGTCGGCCGTCGAATCGACGACGCGGACCTCGACGGTGTCTGGCAGCTCGGTGCCGAACTCAGAGAGAACTGACCGCGGCTCGCGGACAGCCCTGGACCGATACTCGCGCGATTTGTACCAGAGCGGCGGCAAACCGAGGATCGGACGCGGGTAGCATGAGCAGAGCGTGCACACGATCATGTGGTGCAGCGTCGGCGTATTCTCGAGCACGACAAGCTTGAGACCGGGCACCTCCAGACCGAGCTCGCCGACGCCGGCGTTACCGTCGGCGAGAAGGCGCGATTTGAATGCCGGATCGGCCCACGCCCTGGCGACGACACGCGCCCCGATCTCGGGGCATTTGCCGTCCCATTCCTCGATCTTGTCCTGAATCTCGCGGGCCGTGATGATCTCCTTCTCGATCATCAGCTCGCGCAACGCGATCTCGAGAAACTCCCAATCCTCCGACGGCTCCTTGATGTCCGGCTGGAAGGGGCCGTGGTCGTGGGGATGATCGTGGCCGTGGTCATGCGCATGGTCGTGCCCGTGGCCGTCGTGGCTATGGTCGTCGTGGGTCATGCCTCGCTCCCTCGGGCCGTATCCGGCTCCAGCCAATGCTCGTAGATCTCGGCGACGACCGTGTCGCTCTTTGCGTAGGCACCATTGCCGCCCCAGACCTCGTCCATGGCGAACTGCACCCAGTAGTTGGTCTTGCGCGGCCATCCGGGCTTGCCATAAGCGAGCTGCTCGGGGTTCGGCCACGGACCGAAATCGCGCAGGATCACCCCGCGCTTGCCGCGGAGGTATGTCGGTGTCCTGACGTGGCCCGGAGGATTTTCGGTCCTGACGATCACGCGATCGCCTGACTTGAAGCGAGCGGTCATTGCGGCCGCCCCTTTCTGCTCTGGGCAGGCTTGGCCTTGGCCGCTGCCTTTGTAGCCGGCTTGGCGACCTTCTTTTTCGCGCTTGTCGCTGCTTTGCCGTGCCGCGCCTTCACCTCGGCGAGCTTGGTCTCGATCTCAGCATCGGTAAGCACGCCCTTCTCTACGAGAAGACTGCGCATGGCCAAACACCACTTCTGGTAGTAGGTGCTGTCCCTGTAGGTCTCAGGCGTCAAGCTCTCGATGGTGCGGCGGTTCTCGTCGGTAACCCAGAAGGCGCGTGGCTTCTGGCGAAGCAGCTGCATCATGGCGTCGATGCGGCGCTCGACGAGCGTCGGGGTGTGCTCGTGGGCATCGATCGGGCCTGCGGGATCACCGCCCATGTCGTGGGGTTTACGCGTGGGTTTGGTCGTTGCCATCCAGGGGCTCCCTTGGTTTGCACGTATTCTGCGCCCCATTGATGACGCTTCGCAACCGGCAAGGACGTCTGCTGCCGGGTCTTGGCGTCTTGCCCGAGCGGCTCTAGAACGTAGGGCAACCCCACTTGCCGGATGGAACGACCTGATGACCGACCTTGCGCTTGCGGCCGACTTCCCCCGTCCATCCGAGGAGGAGTGGCTCCGGCTGGTCGACAAGGCGATCAAGGGCGGCGACTTCGAGCGCCGGCTCGTGTCTCGTACGGCGGATGGGCTCAGAATCGAGCCGCTTTACACGCGGCGCCACGCGATTTCGGGCCACGACACGCTCGCACCGGGCGGCCCTCCGCTTCTGCGTGGCTCTCGGCTGTCCGACGACGCGAGCTGGGACATGCGCCAGATTTGCGCTGAGCCGGACCCCGTGGCGGCAAATGTCGCGGTGCTCGAGGATTTGGCTGGGGGCACGACCTCGGTGCTCCTGCAGATCGCAGCGCCGGGTTGGACAGGTGTCGGCTACGAGCAGGATGTGATGGCGCGAGCGCTCGAGGGCGTCATGCTGGACGTGGCGCCGATCTCACTTATGGCGGGCGAGTATACTCCTGACGCGGCCGGCAGCCTGATCGCGTTGTGGCGCGCCGCCGGCGTCGAGGACGGTCAACGGCAAGGCGCGCTCAACTACGATCCGCTCGGCACGTTGGCGACGACGGGAGCGCTCTATCACTCCGTGCCTCGCGCGCTGGAGATCGCAGCCGATCTGGTGCGTACGGTGGCGGCGATGCCGGGCGTGACAGCACTTCGGGCCAATGGGCATGCCTGGCATCTGGGCGGAGCGACCGAGGCGCAGGAGATCGCTCTCGTTCTGGGTTCGACGGTCGCTTACTTGCGCGCTTGCGAGGCTAAAGGCATCGCACCGGCCGCAGCGTTGCCGAGCATCGCCGTAACGCTCGCGGCTGACGCGGACCAGTTCCTGACGATTGCCAAGCTTCGCGCGGCTCGCCGTGTCATGTGGCGGCTCGCTGAGGCGTGCGGCGCGACCGATGGCGCGACACGCGTCAGTTTCACGGCCGAGACCTCCGCCCGGATGCTGGCGAAACGCGATCCATGGGTCAACATGCTGCGCACCACCATTGCAGCCGCTGGGGCGGCCATGGGCGGCGCCGACGCCATCACCGTGCTGCCCTTCACGTGGGCAATAGGAAGGCCCGACAGCTTTGCCCGCCGCATAGCGCGGAACACGCACCATGTGCTGCTCGAGGAGGCCGGGCTCGGCCGGGTTGCAGATCCGGCGGGCGGAAGCTGGTATGTCGAGCGACTGACCGACGATTTGGCGGCCAAGGCCTGGGAGACGTTCCAAGCGATCGAGGCGGAGGGTGGCCTCGCGGTAGCGCTCGAGACGGAAAGCGTGCAGGAGCGCCTCGTCCAGGCGCAAGAGGCGCGTCGCAAGCTGATCGCGACAGGTCACATGGAGCTGACGGGCACCTCCGCCTTCCCGCGCCTCGGCGACGACGGCGTGACCTTCACTCCCTGGCCCTCCGAGGTTCCGTCGGCGGGGCTAAACGGCGCCAAGGCTCGTCCATTGCGCCTCGAGCGTGCCGCCGAGGCATTCGAACGCCTTCGAGACAATGCTGATATCTACGAGACGGAGAATGGCGAGCGGCCGCGCGTCTTTCTCGCGGCCCTCGGACCTCTCGCCGCGAATGCCACCCGCGCAACGTGGATCCGCAACTTCCTCGCCGCTGGCGGGATCGAGTGCACCGGCGGCGAAAGCTACCTGACGTCGACGGATGCAGGACGCGAATTCGGCGGATCCGGTGCGCAGATCGCATGCATCTGCTCCTCGGACGAGATCTACGCGGAGATCGGCGAGGCCACTGCCTCGTTGCTGAAGACGGCTGGCGCGACGCACGTCTATCTCGCCGGGCGCCCCAAGGATCAAGAGGCCGCGCTCAAGGCGGCCGGCGTCGACGAGCTCCTTTACGCGGGGATGGACGCCATCTCGGCGCTGACCTCGATCCAGGCTGCACTGGGCATCAAGGGGGTTTGATAACCCGACGCCGCTCGACGCTTCAAAGGTAGGTCGCGGCGATGTCGACGCTCGAGGTGGTGCCGACATCGTCGTAGTGCGCGTCGAGGAAACGCCCGGCTGCCTGGCGACCCGCCGTGAAAAGCCGCTGGATGAAGGCCCAATCGGGGTTGAGCTTGCTCCAGGCGCCGTGCTTGCGCATCTCGTCGTCGTCACTGATGGCGTGCACCAGCATGCGCTGGTAGCGGTTGGTATCGAGCTTCTCGTCCTCCACGAGCCGTGAGACGAAGGCGATGGCGCGCATCTCACGCATCAACGAGGAATTGAACGAGATCTCGTTCATGCGGTCGAAGATCTCGGGCGCGGATGTCGGCAAGCGGTCCTGCACCAGTGGATTGATGTGCACGATCACGATGTCGCGGGAGGCGCCTTCGTAGATCAGCGGAAATATGGCGGGGTTGCCCATGAAGCCGCCGTCCCAATAATGCTCACCATCGATCTCGACGGCCTTGAATATGTAGGGCAGGCAGGCCGACGCGAGCACGGCATCGGCCGAAATCTCCGCATTCTGGAATACCTTTATCTTGCCCGTCCGCACGTTGGTCGCGCACAGGAAGATGCGGGTGGCGAGCGGACAGCGCCTCAGCCGAGGGAAGTCGACCACATCAAGTAGGACATCGCGGAGCGGGTTCAGATCGAGCGGGTTGAGCTGATAGGGCGAGAAGGTGTGCGTGACGGCCTGGAACATCATGTAGGCGGGCGTGAGGTCGAGCGGCCAGCTCGCAGCCTGGGCAAACGGCGCCAGCATGTCCGGGCGCACCGGGTTCCACATCTCGCCGACCTGGCTGATCTTGCGCCAGAACTCCGCCAACTTGATGCGGCCTCCTTCGCGGCCACCTTGCGAAACACCCCATGCCATCACCACGGCATTCATCGCCCCGGCACTCGTTGCGCTGATCGCATCCGGTGCGAGGCGGTCGTCCTCGAGCAGCCGGTCGAGCACGCCCCACGCAAATGCTCCGTGAACGCCTCCGCCCTGTAGCGCAAGATTGACAGGCTTGCGCGTCCCGCGCGCAGCCACTTGCTCGGGCGTGCAGGCGGTGCGGAACGTCGCGGCGGGTCTCGATTGACGCTGCATCGTGTCTCCGACGTCCGGTCGGGCCCGAAATGGGCTGTCTGGCGTCGCGCATTCAACATGGAAAGCCGCGGCGGGCCAACACACGGCTTTGTCAGCGCGTGCACTCTGCCAGCGAAGCGCCCAAACGAAAAGCGCTCCGGCCTGAGGACAGAGCGCTTCCGGGTTTCGATGCCGATTTTGCCGGCTCAGCGCCGCCGCGGTGGCGGACGGCGACCGCCGGCGCCTCCTGCGCCCGGCGGCGGCCCGGACCGGGTATCCTTGTGGCGGAAGTTAATGCGCCCCTTTGTCAGGTCGTAAGGCGTCATTTCCACGGTGACGCGGTCGCCGGCCAGAATACGGATGCGGTTCTTCTTCATGCGACCTGACGTATAGGCGATCACCTCGTGCCCATTCTCAAGCGTCACACGGCAGCGGGCATCTGGCAGAACCTCTGCCACGACTCCCTCGAACTCGAGCATCTCTTCCTTGGCCATGCAGTCTCCGACCTTGCCGCGACGATACCGGCAAGCAATCGCTTGCCGAGGGCACCGCTATCACACTTAATTCATCTTGCAGTCAGCGGACAGGACATCCGCTTGCTTCGCGGGTGTGCATCTGTGCGCGGGCACCCGGCAGGCAACGGACATGCCGCGCCGGCCGGAGCCATCTACTCGTCAGCTGGCCGGTTATGCGGTTCGCCTATGAGCGTCTGTGAGGAGTTCGCATTTCTGATCGGTGCGCGTTGCGCGCACCGATGTTTCCGTCCGGCACAGCTTCCGTCGTCTCAGGGAGCATCGGGTCCCCGGTCGGCCGGCATTAGGTCTTGAGATTGACCGCGGCGCTCTTGCCGTTGCGGCCCTTCTCGATCTCGTACGTGATGCGCTGGCCCTCACGCAGACCGGTCAGGCCGGCCCGCTCCACGGCCGAGATGTGGACGAACACGTCGTTTCCACCCTCGTCCGGCTGGATGAAGCCGTAACCCTTCTGCGCGTTGAACCATTTCACGATGCCAGTGGCCATTCTAGTGCTCCAAAGATGTAACAGGCCCCCGACACTAGCGCCGGAAACCATCAAATCACGCATTGGAGTGGTAACAACAAGGTCAGCCACGGGTAGCTGTCGTGTAGTGCGCACCAAAGCGAGTTCGACGACGAGAATATGATGCGCTTTGCCTGTTAGCGCAAGACTGTTCCATGACCAAGTTGGCAATGCACGGCGCCCGGCTCGCCGCCGGGGTCATCAAGCATGATGGGAAGTCTGACACTGCGGCTGAGGCCGTGCTAGGTAACTGATGGTCGCAGGCGCATTCCATCGCCACGGAAGTTGCTGGTACGCCTCGTTTTCCTACCGCAGACCGAGATTCGCAGCCTTAACCATCCGAGCGCCCGCCGCCATGCCTCACTCCGCTAAAGAGATTCCGTCCGTGGACGAGATCATGCGGAGCGAAATCGCTCTGGCAGGCGTCGCGCAACACGGTCGGCAGGCGGTCGTCTCCACCGTTCGCGAGGGACTGGATGCCTATCGGCGCCAAGTGCGCGCGGAGGAGGCCGAACCACTGCCCCGCCAACAGGCGGCGGAGCGGATCGCGCTGGCGGCCGTCGCGCGGCTCGCGGAATTGAGCCGTCCCCACCTCCGGCGCGTCTTCAACCTGACTGGTACGGTGCTGCACACCAATCTGGGGCGAGCGGTTCTACCGGAGTCGGCGATCGAGGCTGCGGTCCAGGCCATGCGCCATCCGGCAGCCCTGGAATTCGACATCGCCAGCGGAGGCCGCGGGGAGCGCGACGATGCGATCCGGCCGCTGCTCTGCGAGTTGACCGGCGCCGAGGACGCGATCGCGGTCAACAACAACGCCGCGGCCGTGATGTTGGTGCTGAATACGCTCGCAGCGGGACGCGAGACGATCGTCTCGCGCGGGGAGCTTATCGAGATCGGCGGCGCATTCCGCATCCCGGACATCATGGCGCGAGCGGGTACACGACTCACCGAGGTCGGGACGACCAACCGTACGCATTTGAAGGATTATGCTGGCGCGATCGGGCCCGAGACAGCGCTCGTGATGAAGGTGCACACTTCAAATTATGTCATTCAGGGCTTCACTGCCGAAGTCGGGGCGGTCGATCTCGCACCGCTCACGCGCAAAGCCGGTGTCCCGCTCGTCGACGACCTGGGCTCGGGAACGCTCGTCGACCTCAGCCGATGGGGGCTGCGGCGGGAACGGACGGTCGTCGATGCCCTGCGAGACGGGGCAGACCTGGTGACCTTCTCGGGAGACAAGCTCCTCGGCGGCGCGCAGGCGGGCTTCATCGTCGGCCGGCGGGATCTGGTGCAGCGTTGCGCCAAGAATCCGATGAAGCGCGCGATGCGCCTCGACAAGGTCAGGCTCGCGGCGCTCGAGGCGACGCTCAAGCTCTACCGAGACCCCGACCGCTTAGCGGAAAGCCTGCCGACGCTGCGCCTCTTCACGCGGCCAACTGCCGAGTTGCAGGCACTCGCCGCGCGGCTCGCCTCACCATTGGCGACGGCCGTCGGCGATGGGTTCGTGGTGACGGATTGCGCTTGCGCAAGCCAGATCGGCTCGGGAGCCCTGCCGCTCGAAACCATACCGAGCGCTGGTCTTTCGATCTCTCCGCGAGTGCGCAAGAAAGCAGGTGCTCGTCTCGCAAGCCTTGCAACCGCGTTGCGCAGCCTCGCAATTCCCGTCATCGGCCGCATCGAGAAAGGTGCACTCATCCTCGACCTGAGGTGCCTCGACGACGAGGCAGCCTTCGTCGCCGGCCTCGCAACCCTCGACCGCAGCCAGCTGAAGGGCAACGGGTCCGAAGCGGTGCCCGTCGGTGATGCAGACTGACGCGGCGGCCATCACCGCCCTCGAGGCTGGCGGAGCATGGGCGTGATCACCGGACAGTCGTGGATGCGGATCTCGCCGGTGGGTTCGAAGCCGTGTCTCAGGTACAGCCTGACATTGAGGGGGCACGTCGCCTCCAGATAGGCCGGTAGCTGCATGGCATCGGCGGCCCGAAGTGCGGGCCGAAGTAGCGCAGATCCAAGTCCTGCTCCCTGGCGCCGAGGATCGACGCCGATCAGCGGAAGGTACCAGTGATCACCGCTCGGGTGCAGGCGACCCATCTCGGCGAGCAGGTCATGAACACGAGCGCGGCGCGGCGCCGTGACGCTGCGCTCGATCACATCCAGCAGCGCGCCTTCGTCTGGTTCGATCCCCGGCGACATCCAAAGTGCCACGCCAGCGTGCCCTTCGATCTCGAGCGCTGTTCCATCAGCTATGGCGCCTCCACCGAATGCGAGGGCGAACTCCGCGAAGTGGCGGGCAAAAGCTTCAGGCTCGGGGAAAAGCCAGCGAGAGGGCGGATCCTCCGCAAAGGCAAGAGTTAGCGCCTTCAGCGCACAGGAGGTGTGCTGGGGCTCGATGACTTCCACCTGACGATCGATCGTCTGGTCGCTCATGGTCACCTCCCTCGACCATGCGCCATACATGCGCTGCCGATTTCCTCGATGTGACGATGATCCGTGCCGCAGCAGCCGCCGAGCACGGCAATCTGGGGAAATCGGAGGCGGATGTCGCGATATTGGTACCCAAGCTCGGCTGGATCGCCCGCATCGAGCTCTGGCGCGTCGTTCAGCTCCTGGTGGCTCATGCGCGAGGCATTCGCCCTGAGGCCACGGATACGTTGCATCCAGCCGGGGCCAGGCTCGAGCGTTGTCTCGAAATGCGTGGGGTGGGCGCAATTCAACATGTAATAGGCTGGGGCACCGTCGGTTGCGCCATCGACCGCCTCGATAGCCTCTCCGAGAGCCTGCCCCGTGGGCAGCCGGCCGTCCGTCTCGAGCGTGAACGAGATCGCGACAGGCAGCCGTGCCCGGGTCGCCGCTCGCGTAATGCCGATGGCCTCCGCAGCGTTGGTCATGGTGATGGCCGTCGTCATGTCGGCGCCAGCCGCCGAGAATGCGTCGATCTGGTGGGCGTGATAGGCTTCCGCCTCGTCGGCCGACATGGTCACACCGGGATCATAGCCATCCCCGCGCGGGCCGACACAGCCGCTGATTACCATCGGGGTCGTGGCGGTCTCGTGCACGATGCGCAGGTCTCGCATGAATGCGATCGACTTGCGATTGACGGCGGCAATGTCATCCGGCGAGTAGCCGAGCTTGGCGCCCCAGTCCTTGCTGGCCCGCCATGTCGGGCTCTCGAGGACGAAGCCGACCTCGAGGCGCTTGGCGATCTCGATGTATCGCTCGAAGTAGCTGACCAGCGCCCTGCGGCCTGCATCGTCGCGCATCAGATGAAATGCCGCGAAATGCGGAAGCTCGAGGCCGTCGTGGAAAATGAGCGTCGTCTCGAGACCGCCGTCGGTGAGAAAAACCCGGTTGGCGAGATGAGGCAAACCCGTGTGCGGTGCTGGCATGGTTCAATTCCTGGCAAGTGTCGAATATCTCGGTGGTTTTCATGATCCCCGTGGCGGAAGGCTCGCGATCTTTCGTCGAGCCTTCCGCTTTGGCACTCATGGCCTCACGGCGCGCTGTCACCCGTCGTGCCGAAGACCCCGTCGGAGCGAGGCGCGCTGTCCTTCAGGTCGTCGAACGGCGACCGCGGAGCGCTATCGGCGATCTGGTCGAAGGGCGACCGGGGCGCGGTGTCGCCGATCTGGTCGAACACCGAGCGCGGTGCCGTATCGGCGAGGCCACCGAAGACGCCGGCGTTGACGTCGGCTGCGGAGGCACCACCAGCCATCAGGACGAGGGCAAGGGCGGACCCAGCGAATGCGAGCTTGAAAGTCTGGAACATGTCACGATCTCCTATGCTTCTTTGCAGTTTTCGGTTGGTTCGATCACGGTCGCCGGATCATTCCGGGCGACCGCATCCGTCGATCTCCGGCAACCGGCGATCGGCTCGGATCTCGGGCAGCGGCGCGTTCCTAGAGGACTGGCCGCGTCATCGGTGGATTGGCGACGCCGTTGCGGCGCTCGGACTTCTCATTCAGGAGAGCCGAGGCAATCTCGCTGCGGTCGATGCCGATGTCCTTCAGCATCCGGTCGTCCAGCGCCATCAATTGGGCGCGCGCCTTGCGGAATGCCCGGTGCGCTTTGTAGGCGCGAGCGAGGCTTTCGATGACGATGGCGACCTGGACGACAGGACTTGACGATATCGGCGCGCTTCTCAACAAGGTGGTCGTGGTGCTCATGATCATCTCCTCGAATATGTGTCTCTTTGACGTGTGGTTTCTTACCGCTTTTCCGAGACGGCCGTTTCTTCGCCGGTCCGTCCCGTCTGATGATGTGAATATGCGCGAAACTTCGATCCAATGCTTGACGTGATGAAGGAGAGTGTCTGGAGAAAACCTGGAGAAACCGCCCAGATCGGTAAAACCTCGATCACGCGCCGTTGATCTGGATGGCCGTCGCCATCGCGCCTCACAAAAAAATGCGGACGCAGCACGACTGGCTGCGTCCGCATTGAAACCGAGGACGTCTCAGGGCCTCGCCTCAATGATCATGTTGAAGGGTGTCTCGCTCGCACGGCGAATGCGGCTGAAGCCCGCCTCCCGCAATACATCCCGCAAGCGCGCCTCGCCGGCCTGAGCTCCAAGCGCCATTCCAACCTCCTGATTGAGCGACGCCGGAACGCAGATGTTGGTCGAGAAGGCGTAGTAGATGCGCCCGACCGGATTGAGATTCTCGGCCAGCGTATCGCCGGCCATCGGCTCGATCAGCATAAGCGTGCCTTCCGGTGCCAATTGCTTGCGGATGTGAGCCGCGGCCCCGACGGGATCGCCCATGTCGTGTAGGGCATCGAAGACCGTCACGAGATCGAGCCCGTCAGCGGAGAAATCCTGCGCCTTAGCGACCTTGAATGAGACGTTGCCGAGGGTGCTGGACCTCGCTCTCGCCTGCTCGATCGACGGGCCGTGGAAATCTATCCCAGTGAACCGCGATCTCGGAAAAGCCTCAGCCATGATCACTGTCGATGCGCCGTGGCCACAACCGACATCCGCGACCATTGCACCGCGCTCGAGCTTGCCGACGACACCGTCCAGGGACGGCAACCATTCGCCGATGAGATGGGCCTTGTATCCCGGCCTGAAGAACCGCTCGGTTCCACAGAACAGACATTTGCAGTGATCACCCCAACCTACGCCGCTGCCGGTCTTGAAGGCATCCGCGAGCCGCTGCTCACCCGCGAAAATTGCCGACAGCGAGTGAAAGCCGCCGGCCATGTTGACCGGACTTTCCTCAACAGCGAGAACTGCGGCTTGCTCCGGCGACATGGAATAGCGATCGCGCGCGGCATCGTAGCCGACGAATCCCGATGGGGCCTGTGCCGACAACCATTCCCTGATGTAGCGCGGGTGCGTACCGGTCGCCTCGGCAAGTCCATCGACGGAGAGGGGGCCCGAACTCGGCCAGGCGCTTGTAGAGCCCGAGCTTGTCGCCAATGAGCACGAGGGCTGCATTCGCAGCTGCGCCAAGCTCGTTGACCATCGTCCCGAGCAACGGCTCGAGCTTTTTCATATCGAGTTCCATTTGGTACTCCTGATTGAAAGACGTCGTCGCAATTGCCGAAATCCGGCCACAATGCAGCAAAGACCCCAAACAGATTATTCGAGGCCGGATCAGATCGATGGCCGGAGCAGGCCTTGCCTAGGGGGCTCCAGGTCTTTATCTCTGGCCCAGGTTTCGACCCCTTTCGCGCGTCGCGGCAGAGATATTTCCCGCTTTCTGCGGGGTTATTCGCCGTGCTGCGCGGTCCTCGAAAGCTAGGCTGCGATCGGCCGCAGCGCTTGAGGATCGTCTGGAGAAAACTTGGAGGGTTCCTGGAGAGCTCGCGCCCAGCCGGGCGCACCAAGACCACCGGCGAAGGCGGCTCCTCGACATATTTGGAGAGCGCCGATGATCTATTTTGTCGCTTCGAGCGCCATCGATACCGAGACGTTCGAAGTGCGGCGCGACGGCGAGAGAGTTCCCGTCGAACCGCAAGTCTTCGACCTGCTACTGCTGCTCATCGAGAACCGCGACCGGATGGTCACGCGCGACGAGATCATCGAGCGCGTCTGGAAGGGTCGCATCGTTTCGGAAGCAGCGATCTCGAGCCGTATCAAGGCCGCGCGCCGCGTAATCGGGGACGATGGCAAAGCACAGGCGATGATCCGGACTATCCATCGTCGTGGCATCCGCTTCGTCGGCGAGGTTACGACGCGCGAGGCGACCGGCATCGGCGCAGCCGCAACCGGAACGGACATCTCCGCCATCGAGATTGCACCGGCGGAAACACCCAGGGACAGCGCTGCCCTGATCGTTTCGACCCCCATGGAGGCTCCCCAATCGGACGAGGTCGGCGACATTGCCGGCATCGACCTCAGTCTCCCGAAGCGGCCGTCGCTAGTGGTGCTGCCATTCTACATGCTTGCCGGGAGCGAGGACCAGCAACGGACCGCAGACGGACTGGCGCTGGACATCATGACGGGCCTCGCACGCACACGGTGGCTATTCGTCATCTCGCGCGGGACGGCCTTCAAGTTCCGCGGTCCGTCGCAAGATCCGAAATCTATCGCGAGCCAGGTCGGCGTTCGCTACGTCCTCCAGGGCAACATCCAGTTTCACGGCAAGCGCGTTCGCATTCACGCGGCGCTGACCGACGCCGTGGTCGGGCGAGAGGTCTGGGCCGATCATTTCGACCGCGCGATGGACGACATCTTCCTGGTGCAGGACGAAATTGCGAGCATCATCGTCGGCACGGTGGAATCGGAGATCGAGCAGTCCGAGCGGCAGCGCGCCTTGCTGACGCCGCCAGCGAGCCTCGATGCCTGGAGCGCCTATCATCGCGGCGCATGGCACATGTTCCAGTTCACACGGGACGGCTATGAGGAGGCCGAGAAGCTGTTCAAGCGGGCGGCCGAGCTGGACCCTGGGGCGTCGCGGGTTTTTGCCGGACTATCGTTCGTGCACTGGCAACGGGCATTTCTGGAGATCGGCAACGATCGCCAATCGGAAATCGACCAGGCGACCGAGCTCGCCCGGCATGCACTGATGCTCGATCCGCGTGACCCGCAGGGGCATTGGGCGCTCGGCCGGGCGTTCCTCTTGCGACAGGAATTCGATCTCGCGATCGAGGAGATCGAGCAGTCGGTCACACTCAATCCAAACTTTGCCATCGGTCACTACTCTGTTGCCTTTGCGCGGGCGCTCGCCACGCAGAACGGCCGCAGCGAGGAGTTGGTCAAGCTCGCACGGCGGCTGAGCCCATACGACCTGATGAGCTTTGCGATGCTGGCGACACAGGCGATGAACGCATCGCTGCTCGGGCGGTTCGAGGACGGAGCCGAGCTGGCCGACCGCGCGGCACGGCAGGGCAACGCGCACTACCACATCCTTGCGATCGCGGCGTTCTGCAACGCGATGGCAGGCCGCACCGACGTCGCGAAGCGCTATCTCGGACGCCTCGCCACCGTGCACCCGGGCTATCGCATCGCGGACTATCTGAGGGCCTTTCCCTATCGCGACACGTTCGTGCGCGAGCTCGTCCGCGGCACATTCCAACGGCTCGGCCTCGTCGAGTAGCGGCCGGGCGGCTAGACCAGATGCTCCGCGGCTGCCTCGAGGTCGCGCCGGAACGCCGGGTCGGCGATGGCGATCAGTGCGCGGGCGCGCTCGCCGACGGAGCGGCCCTTCAGCTCGGCGATGCCGTGCTCGGTTATGACGATATCGGCGTCGCCGCGCGCGGTGGTCACGACGCCGTCGACCAGCCGCGGGACGATGCGCGAGACACGACCGCCTTTCGCCGTCGAAGGCAGAGCCACCATGCCGATACCGCCATCCGATAGCTGGCAACCACGCATGAAATCAGCATGCCCGCCGATCATGCCGATCGAGCGTCCGCCCGCAGTCTCGGCATTCATCTGACCGGTCAGATCGACCTCGAGCGCAGTGTTGATGCCGATAAAGCTCGGGATGGCGGCCATTACGGCGACATTGTGGGTGTAACGCGGAGAGCGCACGCTCAGGCGCTCGTTGCGATGAGCCCAGCGGTAGGCGCGCATCGTGCCGAGGACGCCTGCCGACACCGTGAGCCCGGTATCGACCGGCTTTCGCGCGTTGGTGACGGCGCCCGCCTCGATCAGCGACACGACGCCATCGCCGATGGTACCGGAATGGATGCCGAGATCGCGCTTTCCCGAGAGCGCCGCGAGGGCCGCGTCCGGAATGACGCCCAGTCCGACCTCGAGGGTGGCACCATCGGGCACAAGCCGCGCAATGAGGCGGCCGATCTCGCGCTCGACGTCGCCTGGGGGCGGCACGGTCAACTCGACGGGCGGGTGCGAGACATGAATAACGCGGGAGATGCGCCCCGGCTCGACCCGGGTGTCGCCGAACGTGACCGGCAGTTGGTCATTGATCTCGGCAACGACGACCCGAGCACAGGCGACGGCATCAGCAATGTAGTCGGCTATCGGGCCCAGATTGTAGACCGAGCCGTCCGGGGCAAGGGATGCGAGCGCGACGTCGATCCGAAGCTTGCCCGAGCGGATGGCTCCTGGGATCGCCGAGTAGTTCATCGGCAGGACATCGAGGTTGCCGAGATCCTGGAAACGCCGGTTGGTGCCGGCACCGCCGAAGGCACGGACGGCGACCTTGGCCGAGAAGCGCCGCGCATCGAGCGTTTCAGTGAGGGTGAGGCCGAGCACCGCGCGGCAAGAGGCCGGCAGGGCGTGGATCTCGCCGTCGAGCCTCTGGAGAAGCGCCAGAGGCTCGGCCTGCCCCATACCCCACAGCATAGTGTCGCCCGTCTCTACGAGATCGGCGATCAGATGACCCGAAGCGTTCGGATTGGAGTGTGCGCTCAAAGGTCGATCCCACGCTCTTTCATGGCTGCCCGGCAGTAGGTGACGAGGAAGTAGACAGAGACGAGGCCGATCCACGCGCTCACTGCCGCAATCCAGAGTGTGCCCTGGGGCGACACGCGCGACAACACGGCTGCGAAGAGAACAGGCGCGAGGGCATTGACGATGTTCTGTGGGACGGTCAGCAGGCCCATGTAGGTGCCGAACTCCTTCACGCCGAAGAGTGCCAGCGGGAGCGTATTGCGGGCGATGGCAAAGAGGCCGTGGCCAAGGCCCATGCAGATGCAGAAGGCGACCGCAGTTGGAAGCGAAACGCCGAGGGGCAAGAGGGCCACGAACGACAGGCTGACCCCGAGCGAGGCACCAAGCGTGGTCGTGAGAATGGAATGACGGCCGCCGCTCAGCAACTCCACGAGCCTCGCTAAAGCCTGACAAGGTCCGACGATGGCCCAGACGGCGATCGACTGCGACATCGTCAAGCCCGAGGCGATGAAGATGTCGATGACCTGAAGATAGAGCCCCCACGTGATGAGCCCTTCAGTGCACATCCAGATCGCGAGCAATACGAACGCCTTGCGCCGCTGATCGAGCTGAAGAACGCCTTCCGGCGGGAAGACCTTGGGCACGCGTTTGCCGGCGGCCGGGGGTGGCGGTGCCGGCTCGTGGCCGGTGCCTCGCCGCAGCACGAGCCAGTGCAGCGGTGCGCAGATCAACAGATGCAGCAAAGCGAACACGATGTAAGCCTGACGCCATCCGATGGTCCCGAGCAGCCAGGCATTGAAGGGCAGGAAGACGGTCGATGTCAGCCCGGAGATCAGCATCAAACTGGTGATCGCCGACCGGGCATTGGGCCCGACCACCTGCACCAGGCCGGGCATCGCTGCATTGCCGAGCATCATCGGTGTCGCGATTCCGATCACGACCCAAGCGAGCATGTAGGTCGGCAAATTCCAGGCGTAGCTCTGTAGGAGCATCGCAAAGGCGGCGACGAACGAGCCGATGACCATGATCGGTCGAGCGCCCAGGCGATCGACGAGCTTGCCCACACGAGGCGCGATCAAGGCAGACATGAGCAGCATGACGGTAATGCCGCCAAACACCCATTCGCGCGCCAAGCCCAGATCGCGGGCCATCGGTGTACCGAAGATCGGCAATGCGGAGAAGGATGTGCCCCAACCGATCAATTGTGTCGCGCCGAGGCCTACGATGGCTCTGAAAGATGGGCGCCGGCTCGCCGCCGAAATTGCCGTCAACTGCAGCTGCACTCGGTTCGCGTCCCATGTCCTGATGTGGCGCCGACATCGATGCCGATTCCCTTACATGGTCGCACGGCGACAAACCCTGCGCCACACGATCGAGCGTGAACATCAGATCGGTCTTCGAGCAGATCCGTCGGCGGGACGAGCGGCGCGCCACCGATGGAGTTGACCGCCCGACACGCGTCGCGATGAATACGAGACCAGCAAACGAAGGATAGCGCTATGGGACAACCGGCACCCAAACCCTTCACCCTCCACATTCCTGACGAGACGCTCGTGGATCTCCGGGGGCGATTGGATCGTGTCCGCTGGCCCGAGACGCCGCCGGGAGAGCCGTGGACAACGGGGACCAGCGTCGCGTACATGCGGGAGCTTGTGAGCTATTGGCGCGACGACTTCGATTGGCGGGTCCAGGAAGCGCAGATAAACGGCTTCCGGCAGTTCACCGTGCCCCTCGCCGGGATCGACCTTCACTTCGTCCATGAGGAAGGCAAGGGACCCAACCCGATGCCGCTCCTGTTGTCACATGGGTGGCCCGGCTCCATCGTCGAGTTCATGCGCATTCTTCCGATGCTGACGGATCCGGCCCGGTTCGGGGGCGACCCCGCCGACGCATTTACCGTCGTCGCACCCTCACTGCCCGGATACACGCTGTCGTTCGCGCCCGGCCAGCCCAGGTTCGGCGTGGTCGAGATGGCGGAAGTGTTCGGGAGTTTGATGAGCGACGTGCTCGGCTACCGCCGCTTCGGCGCGCAAGGCGGCGATTGGGGTGCAATCGTCACGTCTCGCATGGGCTACGAGCTCGCCGAAAAACTGATCGGAATTCACATCAACCTGCTCGCTGTGCGGCGCGACGCCTCGCTTGCCAATCCGACGCCGGACGAGCGGCGCTTTCTCGAGCAGCTGGCACATTGGCAGAAAGAGGAAACGGGCTATCAGTGGATCCAGGGTACGCGCCCGACGACGCTTTCGTTCGGTCTCACGGATTCGCCCGTCGGGTTGGCGGCTTGGATTGCCGAGAAATTCCATCGCTGGACAGACAATGACGGCACGATCGAGTCTGCCGTCGACCGCGACGCCATGCTTGCGAACATCGTGCTCTACTGGTCGACGAGCGCAATCGGGTCGTCGTTCTGGCCGTACTACGCACGCATGCACACACCCTGGCCGATCCCCGATGGAGGGGTGATCAAGGTTCCGACGGGCTATGCGGAGTTCCCCAAGGAGATACTGTCGCCACCCCGGTCGCTGGCCGAGCGAACCTACGTCAACATCCAGCGGTGGACCACGCTTCCGAAGGGCGGCCACTTCGCGGCTTTGGAGCAGCCCGAGACACTGGCGAACGAGATCCGCGCCTTCTTTCGACCGTTGCGGGGGGCAGCCTGACAGTTTCGGCAACGAGACCATCGTCCGAGATGGTCTCGGCGCCGGAGACGTCGGCGCTACGCGGCGACGGCGGTCTCGGCTGCCTTCTGGAAGCGAAGCAGCGTGAAGAGGCCGAAGGGCTTCAAGGTGTGGCGACCGGTCAACTTCAGATCGTCGCACACCATGACCCGATCGACATCGAACACCGGATGCCACCCGAGGCGGCTCGCGAACGGTGCCATGCGCCGCTCGACCCAGCCCCTGACCCCTGCCTCCTCGCTGAAGTGATTGAGCAGCATCACCTCACCGCCAGGCTTACAGACGCGGTTGATCTCGCGCATGACGGATACCGGGTCGGGGACGACCGTCATGACGTACATGGCGACGACGGTGTCGAACGACGCATCGGGGAAATCCAATGCGGCTGCGTCCATCTCATGCAGGCCGGTGACGTGCTCGAGGGCTTCCGCCGCAACCTTACTACGGGCGCGCTCCAGCATATCCGGCGAGATGTCGATACCGACGATCTCGAGGCTCGGTGCGTACATGGACAGAGACAAGCCCGTCCCGACGCCGAGCTCGAGAACACTCCCGGAACGCCGATTGATCAGTTCGACTGCCTGACGCCGGCCCTCGGTCGTCAAGCGACCGAAGGTGTTGTCGTAGACCGGCGCCCACCGCCGGTACGCGTCGAGGACATTCTCCTCGTCGAGCCGGCTGCCATGGCGAGGCTGGGGCGCAAACAGGCCCCGGCCAAATGGGCGCGGCAGTCTCCGGCTGCCATGACGCGTCGACAAGTCCATAGATCCTCCGTCGTCCCAATCCGCAGCTCCCGATCGGCGCACCGATCGCACACCCCTCGTCAACTCAGGGTGGGAGAGCCTTGTTCCGAAACAAAAACCGCATGCGCACCATGCGCATGCGAGCGTCTTCTTGCTGCTTCGCCGAGGCTTTCCGCTTGCGCGATCCAACCTCCACCAAGCAATTGTGCGCCGGACGATCCGTCGGAATAGAGGACGCAGGCCTGCCCGCGTGCCACCCCATACTCGGCTTCGTCAAGGTCGATCATGAAATGGCTCTGCTGGCGCCAAAGACGCGCCGGTCGCGGTGTCGACGTGGACCGGACACGGGCGAAAAGACGCCCCCCTCCCGACAGGAACGTCTCAATAGGCTCCTGCCCGAGCCAGTTGAGGCCGTCCAACGCGATGCTGCGCGTCAGCAGCATTTCACGTGGCCCGACGACGACGCGACGCGACTGTGGCTCGAGCGCAACGACATACAGCGGATCCTTCGCCGCAATGCCCAACCCGCGCCTCTGGCCCACCGTGAAGTTCAGAATGCCAGGGTGGTCACCGAGGTGCCGGCCGTCCACGTCGACCACCTCGCCGGGCTCACTCGCGCCCGGTCGCAGGCGCTCGATCACGTCGGCGTAGCGTCCGCCCGCAACGAAGCAGATATCCTGGCTATCGGCCTTGCCGGCGACAGCCAAGCCCAGTTGAGCTGCCAAATGGCGCACGGCGGGCTTGGCGAGGCCACCCAGCGGGAAACGGACGAAGTCGAGCTCTGCCCGAGGCGTCGAGAACAGGAAGTAGCTTTGATCGCGGTCGCTGTCGACCGCGCGATAGAGTGCGGGTCCCGCAGCCTCGCGGCGCCAGCCAACATAGTGACCGGTAACCAAGGCGCTGGCGCCAAGGTCACGTGCGGCGGCGGCCAGATCGCCGAACTTGATCGTCTGGTTGCAGGCAACGCACGGGACGGGTGTCTCTCCGCGCAGATAGCTGTCGGCGAAGGTGTCGATGACGGCTTCGCGAAAGCGGCTCTCATAGTCGAGGACGTAATGCGGAATGGAGATCTGCTCGGCCACGCGGCGGGCATCACGAATGTCCTGGCCGGCGCAGCAGGCACCCTTTCGCCCAGAAGACGAACCGCTATCATAAAGCTGCAATGTGATGCCGATAATGTCGAACCCCAACTGCTTCAGAAGCGCAGCTACGACGGCACTGTCGACGCCGCCGGACATGGCCGCAACAATGCGGGCGCCTGGTGCCAGGCCCTCGAGAGAAGCCGCCACCAGCGCCTGATCGTCCGCCGTTGTCTCCGCATTCACCATAACAATCGAACCCGCGATGGAGCCACCAGCCCCGACACTATTGAACATTGTTTGAGACCGGCGCGCAGTCAACGTCGCCAGTCGTGCCCCACGAGTACCCTGACGATCATTCTAACGGCCGAGCCGCCGCTACCGCAAGTGCGAGCCGGCCCCGCGACTGGCAAAGCCGAGGCCAAGACGGCAGCGCGCCGCTCCAATCCCCACGTCTGTCGTAAGCCGCTGTGGCCGGAGGTCAGCGCCGTGGGGCTTTCGCCCAAAATATCGGCAAATGCAAGACATGTTTGGTGGCCGCCGCACGCGCGACGGGAGAGGCCGGTACAGCCTACAGCTGTGTCCGTGACCGCGTGCTCCACTCGGGGGCCCGATCGGTGGGTCGCAAGGTCTCTCTCGGCAGAACAGACCGCTCGAGCACCGGGGTCAGGCTCTTTGCAGGGGATGGCGATCCGTTCTCCGGTGCAGATGTCGCCTTCAGCCTCTCGTTGACGAGGTCGCCCAGCATGCGGGCGCCAACGGCGGCCTTCTCCTTGAACACGCCCCAGTAGGTCTCGGCGCTTTCGCAAACTTGAGCATTCCGGTCACAGAACGTCGCCGCGCGATGCACCGCTTGAGAGGCTGTCTGGTACATTCTCGCCTGCTGCACAGGATCGCTCGGAATCAACGCTATGATGAGCGCGATCCAAAACGCGGATCGAATGATGAACATCGTCTCTGTCCCGTCTTTGACGACCTCGACCTATCTCTCACACAAGGCTAACCCAGAGTTGCCGCCATCCTGCCAAAACGCATCTGTCAATTTGCTTAAAATTGCAGCTAAGCCACCCTGCAACCGGTGAACCACGATAGGTTTACGAATTTCGACGCGATGATCTGCATTTCGAGGCGAGCGAGAAAGTTCCCGTTAAGCAATCGGCGGCTATCAGTTCCAGGAGCAACGGCGTTGGGGACGTGTGATCCGTTTCGCCGATATGCGAACCGCCGTGCCTCGGGAGCCCTGCGTGCCGCTGTCGCCATTATGTGCGCGCCTAGCCTTAGTCGCCTTTCTCGCGATCGGGACGGGCATTGGTACGAACTTGCTGGTCCTGCAGAATGCCTCGCAGTCGGCGACTGGCGCCGCTTCTTTTTCGGTTCGCCCGATCCCAGGCGTCGACGCCGAGCATCTTGGACGCAAGGCGCTCGAAGCGCTGATCGGGAGCAGCCTGGCGCTACCACCACCCGAGCGAGGAAAACCTTCCGACGCCCCGCGATCGAGGGACGCTGACGCAAAGCGCCTCGGAACCTTCGCACCGTCGTCGGGGACATTCGCGCATGTCGCCACACCTGGTGGGGACCCAGGCGAGGTGCGCCGGGCTACCGTCAAGAGCATCCAGGCGGAGCTTGCGCGACGCGGCTACGAGCCGGGACCCTCGGATGGGGCTTCAGGCCTCGTGACGCGTGCCGCCGTCATGGCCTACGAGTACGATCAAGGATTACCACTGACGGCCGAGCCGTCACCCGAGGTGCTGGCCCATCTCAGGCACGGCACGTCGGCGCCAGGGGCCGCGATCGGCCTGGAGCCGAACGGGTCAAGGGCCGCCGGCCAAGCAGAAAACGTCATCAAGGCCGTACAGCAGTCGCTGGGAAAGCTCGGCTACCTTGCTTCGGCACCGGACGGATTGGCCTCGGAGGCGACCGTGCGCGCAATACGGGAATTCGAGATGGATTGCGGACTGGTTCCGTCCGGACGCATCTCCGGCCCGCTCGTCGCGCGCCTTGCCAAGCAAGCTGGCGACGCGCTCAAGCGCTAGCCTGACAGCCTCTCGCTAACCCGTTGTCTATATGCCCTGTCCATTCCTGGACGGCTATCCGTGCACTATGTGTATGCGGTGTAGTCCGGGCAGAGGAGGCGGCGAATGCTGATCGGCGTTCCGAAAGAAGTGAAGGTTCACGAGTACCGCGTGGGTATGACGCCCGGTGCGGTCAGGGAAGCTGCCGCCCACGGCCACCAGGTGCTGATCGAGACAGGGGCCGCAGCCCGCCAAGGCATCACCGACGCCGATTACGAACGGTCCGGCGCCCGCATCGCGGCAACGGCAGCCGAGGTTTTCGCCAAAGCGGACCTGATCGTGAAAGTGAAGGAGCCGCAACCCGACGAGTGCCGTCAACTGCGCGAAGGGCAGACGCTTTTCACCTACCTGCATCTCGCAGCCGATACCGAGCAGGCCAAAGCGCTCGTCCGGTCGGGCGCGACCGCAATTGCCTACGAGACCGTGACAAGCCCGCGCGGGGGGCTACCGCTTCTCGCGCCGATGAGCGAAGTCGCGGGACGGATGGCGGTGCAGGCGGGCGCCCATTGCCTCGAGATGGAGCAGGGCGGACGTGGCGTACTGCTCGGCGGTGTGGCGGGCGTGCCTGCTGCGCGCGTGACAGTGCTCGGCGGCGGCGTCTCGGGGATCAACGCCGCGCGCATGGCGATCGGCCTCGAGGCTCGCGTCACCGTGATCGACATCGACGTCGGTCGCCTCTATTCGATCGACCAGCAGTTCGGGGCCGCCGTCGATACCGCCTTCTCGACGCGGGCGGCCATCGAGGAGCACGTCGCGGCCTCCGACCTTGTGATCGGCGCCGTGCTCGTACCGGGCGCCGCCGCGCCGAAGCTCGTCACGCGCGAGATGGTCAAGGCGATGGCCAAAGGCTCCGTCATCGTGGACATCGCCATCGACCAGGGTGGGTGTGCCGAGACCTCGCGGCCAACGACGCATGCCGCGCCGACCTACGTCGAGGAGGGCGTCGTGCATTACTGCGTCACCAACATGCCAGCCGCCGTGGCCCGAACGTCGACCTTCGCACTCAACAACGCCACATTGCCGTTCATTCTGGCGATCGCCGACAAGGGAACCCGCACGGCCCTCGCAGACGATCCGCACCTGCGCGCAGGGCTCAACGTCCACGCCGGCAAGGTCACCTACCGCGCCGTCGCCGATGCGACCGGATTGCCGTACACCGCGGCCGAGGCGGCGATGTCTGTCTGAGAGCCAAAGGGCTCCGTGGAACTCGTGCGGCGCGCACCGGTTGCCCTCGCATCAGCGACAACGCGAGGGTGCCATGAACAAGACGAACGACAACCCGGATCGGGAACGGCAGATCCAGGAGGCATTCGACGGCGCGTTCGGCGCGATGCTGGACTGGCGAAACGAGATCAAGGCATCTGCCGATCTCTATGGCAAGAAGGCGTTCGACGAGCTTGGAAAAGCCGCGACAGCCGCGGGCTGGCCTGCGTCCCTCGTTGAAACGACCCAATCCCAGCTCATGCAGGCCTCCAAGCTGCAAGCCGATATGATCGATCACATGCTCGCGGCCTGGAAACAGCAGCTCAAGACTCACGATAGCCCCGCCGCGTTCCAAGGAATGCTCGATCAGAGCGCTCCTGGTCAGACCGGCGGCCTGGCCGAGCTCGCGATGGCGCCGACGCAATTCTGGATGCAGGCATCGAGCGCGTGGCAGAAGAGCTGGACCGACGCCATGGAAGCCTGGATGCGTGAGACGCGAGGCGGTTCACGATCCGACTAGCCTCGGCGATCGGGCGGTCGCAGGCGACTTGTCCGGACAAGGCTTCCGTGGAAGAAGGGGGTAAATTCATTTGCCTCCAGGAGCACCGCCTTGCCCAAGGATACACCTGCCGCCGACGCCCGCCTCAAGCCCTTCGCGGGCGTCAAGGTGATCGACATCTCCAATTTCCTGGCCGCGCCGATGAGCGCGATGTTCCTCGCCGACTTCGGCGCCGACGTTGTCAAAGTCGAACGGCCGGGCACGGGTGACGAGGTGCGCTACTGGGGGCGGAACAGGAACGGCGTCGGCCTCTATTACAAGATCCTCGGGCGGGGCAAGAAATCGGTCACAGCGGACCTGCGGACCCCGTTCGGCGTGGAAGTGGTCAAGCGGCTGGTTAAGGACGCCGACATCCTGGTCGAGAACTATCGCACAGGCACGCTCGAGAAATGGGGCATCGGCCCGGATGTCCTGCACGCAATCAATCCGGGGCTGATCATCGTCCGGGTGACGGGGTTCGGCCAAACGGGTCCGTACAAGAACCGTCCAGGTTTCGGCACGCTCGCAGAGGCGTTCTCGGGCTTCGTTCACATCAACGGCGAGCCTGAACGGCCGCCGCTGCTCCCGGGCTTCGGTCTCGCGGACTCGACGACGGGACTGATGGCCGCCTTCCTGGCATCGGCGGCGCTTCACGAGAAGCGACGCTCGGGCAAAGGACAGGTCGTCGATCTCGCCATCTACGAGACGCTGTTTACGCTGCTCGGCCCACAGGCAATCGACTTCGATCAGCTCGGCCAGATTCAGCAGCGACAGGGCAGCCGCCTCCCGTTCACCGCACCGCGCAACACCTATCAGACCAGGGACGGCAAGTGGGTGTCGATGGCGGGCTCGGCGCAATCGACGTTCGAGCGCATCTGCCAGGCGCTCGAGGTGCCGGAGCTGGTGAAGAACCCGCTTTTCTCAGACAACCGCGTGCGCCTCGACAATGCCAAAGAGTTGGACGTCGAGTTGCAGGGGGCCATCGGCAAGCTCGACTTCGAGGACCTGATGACGCGGTTTCTCGCCATCGACGCGCCGGTGGCGCCGGTCAACGACATCGCGCAGATCTTCGCGGACCCGCAGTTCCAGGCGCGCGAGAACATTGCCACGATCGAGGACGAGGAGCTGGGTGGCCCGGTGCGGATGCAGAACGTGGTCGGCAAATTCTCCGAGACGCCCGGCGAGATCACCAGCGCCGGCCCGAAGCTCGGCCAGCACAATCGCGAGATCCTGATCGAACGCCTGGGGTTCACGGAGGACGAGGTCAAGGCCGCGGGACTTGGACTGGATTGATACCGTCGTACCTGCAACCGCGGGCATCACGCGAATACCGCCAAGCGTCCAACCTCGTCAAAGCAGGCATACCATGCCCCTTCGCCTCCCTTCCTCCATCACGGTCGTCGATGTCGCCGCGCGTGACGGCATCCAGAGCTTCCCGCGCGCCGTCGACACCGACACCAAGGTCGCGCTCGTCGATCGCCTGTCGCAAACCGGCCTGCCGGTGATCGAGGTCACGGGTTTCGCGCATCCCCGCGTCATCCCGAACCTAGCCGACGCCGAGGAGGTGTGCGCACGCATCAAGCGCAAGCCGGGTGTGATCTATCGCGGGCTGGTGCCCAACGCGCGCGGCGCGGAGCGGGGCATCAAGACGGAACTCGACGAGTTGCTGGGGCTCATCACGGTCTCCGAGGCCTACAATAAGAAAAACCAGAATATGACGCTCGAGCAGGGCGTCGAGGAAGCAATCAAGACTTTCCGTGTGGTCGACGGCTCCGGCAAGCACTGGGTGATGGCGCTCGGCATGTCGATGTGGTGCCCCTACGAGGGCCGCATCCCTGAGGCGCGCGTGCTTTCCCTCCTCGGCAAGTTTCGCAACGCGGGCATGCGCCGCTTCTACCTCGCCGGCAGCCTCGGCATGGAGGACCCACGCCACGTCTCGGAGCTGTTCGGCAGGGCGCTCGATGCGCACCCCGACATCGAGATCGGCTTCCACGTGCACAACCTCGCGGGCTCCGGCCTCGCCAACTTGCTGGCGGCCATCGACGCTGGAGCGTCGTTCGTCGAGGGGGCCATCTGCGGGGTCGGGGGTGGCATCGCCATGCCTCACACCATCGCCTCGGTCGGAAATCTCGCCACCGAGGACATCGTGCACATGCTGAACGAGATGGGTGTCGAAACGGGCGTCGACACTGCCGAGATCGCTGCGGCGGCGCGCGATTGCGCCAAGCTGCTGGGCGTCGAGGCGGGGAGCCACACGGCTCACGTCGGAACGCGCGCCGACGTCATGGAAGGCGCAAAGAAGGCGCCGCGTGAGCATCCGGCTTAAGCGGGACTTGCGCCTCCCCGTCAACCTGCGGACCAGCCGCGGGATGACGGGGAGAGCAATAGCTACCGGTCCTTGAACTGCGGCTTCCGCTTCTCGACGAAGGCGGCCATGCCTTCCTTCTGGTCCTCGGTGGCGAACATCGGATGGAAGATGCGCCGCTCGAAGAGAAGGCCTTCGCTCAGCGTCGTCTCATAGGCGCGGTTGACGCTGTCCTTGGTCATCATCACGAATGGGCTGCGACATGGCCGCGATGGTCTCGGCCGTCTTCATTGCCTCGTCGAGCAGCTTGTCGGCGGGCACGACCCTGGAGACGAGACCGCTCCGCTCGGCCTCGGCGGCATCCATCATGCGGCCGGTGAGGCACATTTCCATCGCCTTCGACTTGCCGACGAACGCGCGTCAGGCGCTGCGTACCGCCCGCCCCCGGCATGACGCCGAGCTTGATCTCGGGCTGGCCGAACTTGGCGGTGTCGGCCGCGATGATGAAGTCGCACATCATGGCGAGCTCGCAGCCGCCGCCCAGTGCGAAGCCGGCCACGGCGGCGATCACGGGCTTGCGGCGTGCGAGACCCGATGCCCACTTGGAGATGAAGTCCTCCTTGTAGACCTGCATGAACGACTTGGACTGCATTTCCTTGATGTCGGCGCCGGCCGCGAAGGCCTTCTCAGTGCCGGTGATCACCATGCAGTTGATATTCTCATCAGCCTCGAAGGCGTCGAGCGCGCTCCCGAGCTCCCTGATGACCTGGGCATTGAGCGCGTTGAGCGCCTGCGGACGGTTGAGGCGGACGAGGCCGACGCGGCCCTTGGTCTCGACGATGATGCACTCGTAGCTGGCCATGTGGAGCCTCCTCGATTGATGCCGGGAACGGGTTGTTCAGGGACAAGGCTTTAGCCCGAGACCAGTGTGTCTGGCTATGGCAGGCACGATCCCCGCCGCCGGACCGGCGATTTGCCCTGTCAGCGCTGGCAGTCGCCGCAATAGAACGTCGAACGTCCAGACTGCACAATACGTCTAACGGTCCCGCTGCACCCCGATCTCATGCACGGCTCGCCCTCGCGTCCATAGACCGCGAACGCGTGCTGGAAGTAGCCGAGAGAGCCGTCTGTGTGTCGATAGTCGCGCAATGTGGAGCCGCCGGCGGCGATGGCTGCCTCGAGGACCTCGCGAATGGCAACGACGAGCCGCTCGCCGCGATCGGTGGGCTTGCCGCCGCGACGGGACAACGCGCCCGCGGCGCGGTTCGGACTGAGGCCAGACCGGAACAGCGCCTCGCAAACGTAAATATTGCCGAGACCGGCGACGATGCGCTGGTCCATGAGAAAGGCCTTGAGGTCGGCCGTGCGCCCCTCGGCCTTGCGGGCGAGAAAGGTGGCCGTCAGCTCAGCTCCCAACGGCTCGATGCCGAGCGCCTTGAAGTGGGGATGGGCGGCCAGACCGGCCACGGGAATGAGGCTCATGTAGCCGAAGCGGCGGGCATCGTTGTAGGTGACCGTGGCACCGGCCTCGGTCTCGATGACGACGTGGTCGTGGGTCGGGTCGTGACCCGCGTCGTGCGTGAACTCGCCGAGCTGGGAGCCATTGGCACCTCCTGGCACGGCAATGGTGAAGCGGCCGGTCATGCCGAGATGAATGGCCAGCACCTCGCCCGAGTCGAGATGGCCGAGAATGTATTTCGCGCGCCGGTCGAGGCGATGCAGCGTGCGCCCCTCGAGGCGCTCGACGAAGTGCTCGGGCAGCGGAAAGCGCAGGTCGGGCCGGCGTTGCAGGACGCGCCGGATCCGCGCGCCCGCCAGGACCGGCTCGAGGCCCCGGCGGACCGTCTCGACCTCGGGAAGCTCGGGCATGACTCAGATGCCCCGGCCGCCGGCCACGTCGACGATGGTGCCGGTGGTATAGGCGGATTGGTCCGACAACAGCCAGAGCACCGCCTCGGCGACGTCCTCTGCCTTCCCTGCGCGGCCAAGGGGCACCGAGCCCATGAGGCGCCCGACGCGACCCGGATCACCGGCGCGGGCGTGGATCTCCGTGTCGATGAGGCCCGGCCGCACGGCATTGACGCGCACACCATCGCCTGCGAGCTCCTTGGCCATGCCGATGGTCATCGCCTCAATCGCCGCTTTCGTGGCGCCGTAGTCATTGTTCTCGAGGCCGCCGCCGAGCTTGGCCAGCATCGAGGACATGTTGACGATGGCGCCGCCGTTGCCGCCGCGACTGCGCGCGAGCCGGCGCGCCGCTTCCTGGGCCGCGATATAGGCGCCCTTCAGATTGACGGCGATGATGCGGTCGAGCTGCTCCTCGCCGATCTCCATGAAGGGCGTGCCGGCGAACAGAATGCCGGCGTTGTTGAAGAACGCATCGAGCCGGCCGAGTTGGCGGTCGACCTCAGCGAACATGGCGCGCACCTGGCTCGCGTCGGCGACATCGGCGCGGACGGTGATGGCGCGTTGGCCTGCAGTCCGTACATCGGCGGCGACGGCCTCGGCGGCGGCGGCGTTGCCCGCGTAGCCTACGGCGACATCGTATCCTCGGCCGGCTGCCAGCCGAGCCGTTGCGGCGCCGATGCCGCCTGAACCGCCAGTGACGAGCAGCGTCTTGCTCATTTCGTTGCCCTTCAGAGATTGAGGTGGATTCTTACTAGTGTGGCGTCGCGCCTTAGTTGACCCAGTGGCGCGGCCAGGCTCGAGTCAACTATGGCGCGATAAACGCCACACTAAGCTCATGATGTCGCTAGTGGCCCTTATGTCGCGCCAGAATCGACAGAGGTTGCCGACATGCTGCGATTTGGCGCGACGGGCCACTAGTCCGTCAGAATGCGTAGCGCGAGGAAGAGGCAGCCATTGTAGGCCGCATGGCACGCGATCGGCACCCACAGGCTACCGGTACGCCGGAGAAGCCACGAGAAAAAGAGGCCGATCAGGAAAACCTCGGCAAGGCCGGCTGTCGAGTAGCCGATGTGCATGACCGTCCAAGCGCCCGATACAAGAACCGCAGCCGGCCAGAATCCGAGCCCGCCGACGAGGGGCGCTAGGAGGAAGCCGCGGAACAGCATCTCCTCCCAAAGCGGCGCACCGATCGCGATCGAGAGGAAGGCCGTGACTGGCTGGGACGTGTTGGCGAGCTTGGCGAACTGCTCGAAATCGGACATGAAGCCTGCTGGGCTCAGCGTATAGGCGGCAGCGTTGGCGGCCAGCAGCATCGGCACCATCACCGCGATCGCGTAAAGGTAGGCGCGATGGCCGCCCACCGGCGTCTCGAGATTAAGCACCTCGGAGAAACGGGCGCCGTAGAAGCTGGCGGCAGCGATGGTCAACAGAGCGAGACAGGCTTGGCTGAGCAGCAGTATCGATGCTCCCGCCCCCTCCATCATCTGGTGAACCGCATCGGGGCCGGCGTCGACCGGCGCAGTGGCCAGCCTTCCGCCGGACATCACCTCCAGCAGGAGGATGGGCACGACTTGTCCGAAGACGATCACGGCAACCGTCGCCAGTGTGGCCAGCACTGGATGCCACGGACTTTGTGCGCGCCAGGCGTCGGGACCGGCGAGGAAGGCGCGAAAGGTCAGTATCGACATGAATCGTCTTTCTGCTGGCAAGAGCGACCTTTCAATCGCGAGCCTCGGAGCCTATATTAGGAGTGCTGGATTCGTCCGGCTATGGTGATAAACGGACGTCGGAATAAGCCTATCGGACCCGGGGGCGGTACCCGGCGCCTCCACCAGGAGCCGATTGCGATCGTTAGGGCGGAATGCCCGGATGGCTGCAGTCGGTTGCTGATGGGGGCGAAATAGGATCGACGAGGGTGTAAAGGACGCTCTTTTGCCCGGCATGATACCGCCGTTATCGGGTCAATCAGATAGTTGCCAATGACAACTATGCTGAGGTCGCGGTCGCAGCGTAATGCTGCTCCCATGACCTGAACTTAAGTCCTGGCGTGTAGCAACGTCAGGCGGGGTCCGGGGGGCGCCTGGCAACAGAAGCCCCCCACTTCCTGTGAGCTGTGCTACAGGTTTGCGGGAGTGTGGCAGCGGGACACGAGATCAGCTCGACATGACGTCAGGTCAGCATATCGACTACGACGCGCTGGCGCTGGAAGCGTTGCGTGGCGTCGTGAAGGCTTGTCTAGCGCAGGTGTCCCGCACGGGGCTCGCTGGTGAGCACCATTTCTACATCGCCTTCAACACGCAGGCGCCGGGCGTCGGCATGTCCAAGCGGCTGAAGGAGAAGTATCCGGTCGAAATGACGATCGTGCTTCAGCATCGCTTCTGGGATCTCGCCGTCGACGACGACCGGTTCGAGGTCAAACTGACGTTCGACGGCATTCCGGAGCGGCTCGTGGTGCCCTTCGCGGCGGTCAAGGTGTTCTACGACCCGAGCGTCCCATACGTGCTGCAGTTCGAGGAGATCGACACTCCCGGCCAGAGCGGCGGAGCAAAAAAGGGGCCACGTCGCGTCGCCGGCCCGAATTGGCCCACAGGGCCAGCGGATGCGGGTGCTGGCGAGGCCGAGGCAGATGGGCATGGGGATGCCGGAATCGGCGATCGGACCGACAAGCGCCGTCCCACACGCCGCCACCGTTCCGACAAGGCGTCCGACCCGACGTCGCGTCCAGACGTTGCATCTGCAGGCAACTCAGGCGACGAGACTTTACCGGGGACACAGCCATCGCGGATCACCCCCGACAAGCCGACAGCGCCCCCTGCTGCTACTCCTGTGCCAAGCGGCAAACCTGCCGTCGTGGCCGTCGGCAAGCCGGATAACCCGGGCGATGACTCCGAGGACGCGGTCGGAGCCGACGCCAGCGGGGCCAAGATCTTCGATCTGTCGAAGTTCCGGGGCAAAAAGTAATCTCCTTAAAGTGTTGCGAGCCAAGACAGGCAGCAGCTTCCGACATCCGCGCCAAGCATCGTGGCGCGGCTTCCCACCAATCCGCTGATCGACGAGGGCAGAGATGAATTCATTCAATCTCTTCAAAGGTGAGCGCGCGCTCGTAACGGGCTCCGCGTCGAATATCGGCCGTGCCATCGCCGAAGCGCTAGCGCGGGAGGGGGCGGAGCTCGTGCTCGCCGACATCGATCCGGTGCGGAACGCCGATACCGCTGCCGCCATCCGCGACGCGGGGGGCGTCGCCGAGACGGTTGCGGTCGATCTCGCCGAGCGTGACGGATGGCGCGGGCTCGTTGCAAGCCTGGGCGACCGGCCGGTGCATATGCTCGTCCATTCCGCCTCGCCGCCACGCCGCGAGGCGGACCATCTGACCGAGGTCTCCGAGGAGACCTTCGACGCGATGCTGGGCGTCAACGTGCGCTCGGGCTTTCTGCTGGCGCGCGAGATAGGCGGTCGCATGAAGGGCGCAGGCATTCAGGGCCGGATGCTGATCGTGACCTCACTCCATGCCGAGACGCCGCGGAACTTGCCACACTACTCTGCCTCGAAGGCGGGCCAGACGATGCTGGTGAAGGAATTGGCGCGCACGTTCGGGCCTGCGGGCATCCGCATCAACGCGATCGCGCCCGGTGCGATCCCCGGCGGCGGCTTCAACGCGAGTGCGTTCAGCTTCGACGGCAAGATCGCACTCGGCCGTCTCGGTTCCGCCGAGGATCTCGCCGGCCCTGCCGTTGCGCTGCTCTCGGACCGCTTCTCGGGCTACGTGACCGGCACGACCCTCGTCGTCGACGGCGGCATCGCGCTTTACAACTGGATCACGCCGGCGGGGGCGTAGTCTCGGCCCAGTCGACGACCTTGCCGAGGAACTCGATGCACTTTTCGAGCTCGGCGATCTCTACGAACTCGTTCGGCTGGTGGGCCTGATCGATGCTGCCGGGGCCGATAACGACCGTCGACGAGCCAGCCGCCTCGAAGTGGCTGGCCTCGGTGCCGTAAGGGACCGCGAACGTCTCGTTCTGGCCGGCGAGCTTGAGCGCCAACGTCGTTGCCTCGGACGACTCGCCCGACGAGAACGGCGGGAGGATGCCGACGGCGGTGGTCTCGATATCGCAGTCCGGGTGGACGGCGCGCATGGCGGGCAACAGCTCGCGCTCGGCAAAGGCCTGCAACTCGGTCGCGATACCGGTCGCGTCGATGCCAGGAAGCGTGCGGACGCCCCAGCGAAACGTGCACGAGGGCGGGATGATGTTGTGGGCGATACCGCCCTCGATCCCGCTGACGGTGATCGAGGCGTAGGGCGGATCGAAGCGCGGATTCGGTGTGGCGCTTCTTCAATCGCTCCTCGATGCGGCCAAGCTCGCAGATCAGCTCGCCGGCGATCCGGATGGCGCCGACACCGAGTTGCGGCTTGGAGGAGTGTGCATCCTTCCCCGTCACGACCGTCATGAACCGCGAGCCGCCCTTGTGCGCGTTGACGACCGTCATGTTGGTCGGCTCGCCGACGATGACCAGCCGCGGCTTGGGTAGCGTCGTGCCGAACGTCTCGATCATCGGCTTGACGCCGGTGCAACCGACTTCCTCGTCGTAGGAGAGCACAATGTGCACGGGGGTCGACAGGGGGCGCTTGGCGATCTCCGGCGCCAGGCGAGCACGCAGGCAACGAAGCCCTTCATGTCGCAAGTACCGCGCCCATAGAGACGTCCGTCCCGCTCCGTCAGGCTGAACGGATCGGTGTCCCAGGGCTGTCCGGTGACGGGGACGACGTCCATGTGCCCCGACAAGCCGATGCCGCCTACACCCGGCGGGCCGATCGTCGCGAACAGGTTGGCGTGAATGCCGTCCTCGGCCGGCAGCATGGTGCTGTCGATGCCATGGCCTGCCAGATAGCGCTGCACCCACTCGGCCATCGGCAGATTGGCGTTCTCGCTCACGGTGTCGAACGCGACGAGGTCGCCGAGGATCTCTTTGGCTCGCCCCAACAGAGCCGTCGTCGGCGTGGCCGGCATGCAGTGCTCCTCTCAGTTGATGCTGCGTTGCGCGTAGGGGCTGTCGAGCGAGAAGCTCGGAATGTCGACGTCCAGCATGCGCCCGTCGGTCAGCTGCATCTGATAGCTGCCCGACATGATGCCCGACGGCGTCGTCAGCGGACATCCCGACGTGTACGCGAACGCTCTGGCCGGGCTGCCAGCGTCGGCGTCTTGCCGACCACGCCAGCGCCGCGCACGGTCTCCTGCCGGCCGTTCGCGTCGTGATCTACCAGTGCCGCGTCTTGAGCTGCACCGTCTCCTCGCCCTCGTTGGCGATCTCGACCGTATAGGCCCAGAAATAGCGGCCCTCGTCGGGGTTCGACTGGTCCTCGAGAAATCGCGGCGTGACGCGCACGCGGATGTCGCTGGTGACGGCTTCGTACATGGGACGGTTTGCTGGGCTCACATGATGGCTTTGATCGAAGCGTTACACCTAGAGCGCAGCCAGCGCCCGGTCAATGTCGCGCATGAGGTCTTCCGGGGCCTCGAGCCCGACCGACAGCCTCACGAGCCCGTCCGAGATGCCGAGTTCGGCCCTGAGCTCCGGCTTCAGGCGCTGATGCGTCGTCGTCGCCGGATGCGTGATGAGGCTCTTGGCATCTCCGAGATTGTTGGAAATCCGGACGATCGAGAGCGCATTGAGGAAGCGGAAGGCGCCAGCCTTGCCGCCGTCCACCTCGAACGACACGAGCGTCGAGCCGGCCGCCATCTGGCGCCGCGCGAGGGCTCGGCCTGTGGATGGTCGTCTCGGCCGGGATAGATGACGCGGGTGATGCCGGTGCCGCCTGCGGGCGGCGAGATGATCGGCAATCAGGCCGGCCGCTTCGGTCTGGGCCTTGACGCGTAATGGCAGGGTCTCGAGGCTCTTCAGCATGACCCAGGCATTGAACGGGCTGATGGCGCCGCCGGTATGCTTGTAGAAGGGGTGCAGGTGGTCGTTGACGTACTTCTGCGAGCCGAGCACGATGCCGCCGAGGACCCGTCCCTGCCCGTCGATGTGCTTGGTCGCTGAGTAGACGACGACGTCGGCACCGAGCGCCAGCGGACGCTGGTGGATCGGCGTCGCGAAGACATTGTCGACGACGACCATGGCCCCCGCCTCATGGGCGATCTCGACACGGCCTCGATGTCGACGAGATCCAGGCATGGATTGGACGGCGTCTCGAAGAACACCGCCTTCGTGTTCGGTTGCATCGCCTTCTTCCAGGCCTCGAGATCGCGGCCGTCGACAAGCGTCGACGTCACGCCGAAGCGCGGCAGCACGTCCTGCACCACGTAGAGGCACGAGCCGAACAGCGCCTTGGCCGCGACGACGTGATCGCCGGCCTTGAGGAAGCACATCAGCGCGGCCGAGACCGCGGCCATGCCGGAGGCCGTGGCCCGGGCCGCCTCGGCGCCTTCGAGCAGCTTCATGCGCTCCTCGAGCATGGCAACGGTCGGATTGGCGTAGCGCGAGTAGATGAAGCCGCCCGCTTCGGTCTTGAAGCGCTCCTCGGCCTGCTCGGCGCTGTCGTAGACGTAGCCCTGCGTCAGGAACAGCGCTTCGGACGTCTCCGCGAATTGCGAGCGCAGCGTGCCGCCGTGCACCAGCCGCGTCGCCGGCGCCCAGCTCGTCGGGGCCTTGCGCAGGTCGTTGTCCGGCTTCGTCGTCATGGCACGACTCCCTCATCGCTCCGGGCGCAGTCGGCCCGCATACAGCACATCACACCGCGCCGGCTGCCTTATCGCAGCGCCAGTGGCACGCGGCGTCTCCAGGCTCGATGATGCTCCAGGAAGTGCGCACGGCCTCTTTAGCGAGTTGTTTAACGTGGCTGCAAGCCGGCCGGCCAAATCACCACGACGGCATGGGGATTAGCGACAACGAGTGCTTGGCGTCAATGGCCGGTCCGTTAGAGCGGACGTTGGTTGGCAGAGGCGCGACGCACCGCTGGCGCAGATACGGGGGCCATCGATATGGCGCAGTCGAGCACTGCAGCATGGAGCAACGCGACGGCATCCTTCCCGCGCAGGCGATCCGGGCGCTCTGTCGCCGAAGGAGCGATCAAGGTCGCCGTGCCCGTGGCCGGCGGCCAGATCCAGCCGGCGAGTATCGACCTGCGCCTCGGCGACATCGCGCTATCGGGTCCGGGCGAGCTTCCTGCCGGGGCCCGGGGAGGACGTCAGCTGCAAGCTTCGCGATCTGTCGCTGCACGTCTTCGATCTGACCGAGGGCGCGGTGCTCGAGACGGGCTGCGTCTACGTCGTGCCGCTGCTCGAGAGCCTGGCACTGCCCGGCCACATCGCGGCGGCAGCCAACCCGAAGAGCTCGACCGGCCGCCTCGACGTGTTCACGCGCGTCATCGCGGATGGCGTCGATGCGTTCGATACGGTGCCGGCGGGCTACAAGGGCCGCTCTATGCCGAGATCTGCCCGCAGACGTTTCCGATCGTCGTACGCCGCGGCTCCTACCTGTCGCAGCTCGGTTCCGGATCGGCGATCCGACCGAGGCAGACGACGTGCTCCTTGCCATGCAGCAACAGCTCAAGCTCGTCTCGGGGGGCGCCGAGGACATCAACGGCGGCGTCGCGCTCTCGGTCGATCTGCTGGGGGACGAAAGCGGCCTCGTCGGCTACCGCGCAAAGCGGCATACGGGTCTCGTCGACGTCGACAAATCCGCGCGTCTGCGCCGGTGCTCGACTACTGGGAGCCGATCCATGCGCACGGCCAGCGGCGGCTGATCCTCGACCCGGACCAGTTCTACATCCTGGCGTCGAAGGAAGCCGTTCACGTGCCGCCGACGCATGCCGCCGAGATGATGCCTTTCAACCCGCTGGTCGGCGAGTTCCGCGTGCACTACGCCGGCTTCATGGACCCGGGCTTCGGGCACGCGCCAGCCGGCGGCGCGGGCGCGCGCGTCGTGCTCGAGGTGCGCTCGCACAAGGTGCCGTTCATCCTCGAGGACGGGCAGATCATCGGCCGCCTCGTCTACGAGCGCATGACCGAGGTGCCCGACGTGCTCTACGGCGCGGGCCTGAAAAGCAACTATCAGGCGCAGGGCCTCAAGCTGTCGAAGCATTTCCGGTAAAGCCAGGCGGCCCATCAGAGCCGGGTCGGTTGCCACCTCTCGACAGGTAAGTCCAAAACCTGGCCGCCTACTTCGCAAACAGCGACATGATCCCGGTGAAGCTGACGGGCGTGCTGCTGGTGGAGCTGGTGGCGATGTTTTGCGGGGCGTCGAAGGGCGTCATGGCCGAGGCGATCTCGGTGTAGAGGCCGGGCAGCCAATCGGGTTGGCCCGCGACGACCGGCGGCTTCTTGTGGCGCAGATCGGTCGGCGCGATGATCAGCTTCACCTTCCGGAGCCCCGTCCGCGCGGCGAGCACGAAGATCTCCTCGACCGCCTCGTCGCCCATGGCGAGGCATCCGGCCGAGAGGTTCTTGCCGTGGATCATGATGTCGCCGCCGAGATTCCTGCGGCCCTCCTTCTTGGCCATCTTGAGGTCGAAGGCGTTGGGGTAATTGACCCGGAGGGAGACGTGATAGGCGCTGTTGGCATTGAGGAACGAGATTCGATAGAGGCCCTCGGGCACCTGCTTGTCGCCCTGCACGAGCTTCGGCCCGACCTTGCCGCTCGCCGCGAGCACACGGTAGCGATGGATTAGCGTCCAGGGACCGGATTTCGGCTTGGCATGAAGCTCGAGAAGTTTCTCGTCCTTGATGGCGATTAGCGCAATTTCCGCTGGCGGCCAGGGCGCCTTGACAGCCTCGAACCGCTTTTCGAGGCGCTGCGTGGCTCCCGGGGACAACTCGGCAAGACGTGCCTTGAGGGTGTAATGCCGAGGGCGATCCGGCAAGGCCTTCCGCTGCCAAGGGAACCGGATGCTCGTGGAGGGCTGCGCGGGCCTCGGTGTGGGCGCGGTCCGGGCCTCGGTCGACCACGCGGCGGTTTCCTCTGGACCCGGCTCCTCGCTCGATGCGTCGACCTCGCCGGCGGGGGGCTCGCCGGTGTCATTAGGGTAGCTCGGCCGAAGGGCCGGCTGTTCCTGATGAGGTGACAGCATGCCCGGTGGAGCGAATGCCAGCCTGTCGACGACCATTTCAGGCGGCGGCGAGCGAACCGGCTCCACTCTGGGGGACTCGTCCGAGATCGCGCGGACGAGCACGAACATCGCCGCCGCGCCAATAAGGGCGACGATTGCGTTCGAAGCCAGAAGCGACCAGCCGCTTCTCGATACCATTGCGTCCCCTTCGCCTGACCTGCGGCGCGCGATCTCGTTGCGCAAACTGACTGATTCGCGGTCATCAGGGGGTGCGAAGTGGCAACGCCCACCCGGCTTCGAGGACCGTGTGCTGCCAGTTGGCGACAACTGCGGCGCCAAGGCGTTTGATCGGGATCAAGGGGGCGGCGGCAAAAGAGCCACCCCGAATAAGCTGCGCTTGGCGTTTCGGCGCGATCAAAGCTAGGGTTTGTCCGGACGTAACGCGGCTCGCCCTCCGGCAGAGCCGAACTTCGGGCGGGCGCCCCCCGCGACCGGACACCGACACCGGCCAATCAGAGGATTCGACACATGCAGGCTCAGCCGCTCCCCGACCGCTACCTGAGGACGGGCATCTTCCTCGCCCCGTTCCATCCGCTGGACGAGAACCCGACGCTCGCCATCGAGCGTGACATGGAGCTGGTCGAGCATCTCGACCGCCTGAACTATCACGAGGCCTGGATCGGCGAGCACCACTCGGGCGGCTACGAGATCATCGCATGCCCCGAGATGTTCATCGCCGCTGCCGCCACCAAGACGCGGCATATCCGGCTCGGCACGGGCGTCGTCTCGCTGCCCTACCACAACCCCTTCACCCTCGCCTCGCGCATGATGCAGCTCGATCACATGACGCGTGGGCGCGCGATGTTCGGCGTCGGCCCCGGCTCGCTGATCTATGACGCCGAGAAGATCGGCCTGAAGGCGGCCGACCAGCGCCGGCGCATGGGCGAGAGCCTGGAGTGCCTGATGGAGTTGATGCAGGGCCGGATGGTCACCCGCAAGACCGACTGGTTCACGCTCAACGAGGCCAAGCTGCAGCTCGTTCCCTACTCGAACCCGATGATCGAGATGGCGGTCGCCTCCTCGCGCTCGCCGGTGGGCGCTCAGGCTTCGGGCAAGCATGGCATCGGCATGATCGCCATCGGCGGCACCTCGGACGATGCGCTCGCGGCCCACGCCGAGAACTGGGGCCGCCACGAGGAGGCCGCCCGCGCTGCCGGAAAGACGCCCGACCGGTCGAAGTGGCGCATCACCACCTTCGCCCACGTCGCCGAGACGCGCGAGAAGGCCCGCGCCGACATGGCCTATGGCCTCAAGAACTTCGCCAAGTATTTCACCGACGTGGCCACCTTCCCGATCATTCCGCCCGGCATCGAGGACCCCGTCGAGTACCTGACCACCTCGGGCCTCGCCTGCATCGGCACTCCCGACGACTGCGTCCGCCATTTCGAGCGGCTGTGGAAGGGCTCCAACGGCGGCTTCGGCGCGGTGCTGCTACTGGCGCACAACTGGGCCGACTGGGAGGCGACGAAGCGCAGCTACGAGTTGATGGCGCGCTACGTGCACCCGCACTTCCAGCGCGCCTCGAACTCGCTTCGCCAGTGGAGCTACGACGACGCCACCGCCAAGCACGAGACGGCGGGCGCGGAATCCAAAGCGGCCGTGCTCGGCGAGATCGAGAAGTACGAGCAGGCCACGGGCAAGAAGATGGGCAGCGCGCGCTGATCCAACTGCTTCGCTGCCCTGGCAGTACTTCCGGGCACAGAACGCCGGCTATCGGGCCAGCAGGTCCTGGTACTCGGCGTTTCGCGTGATGAACGCGGCGACGAAAGAGCAGCGGGGGATCACTTTCAGGCCTTCGCTGCGCACCTGATCGAGGGTGGCGCGGACCAGCTTCGAGCCGACGCCGCGGCCTTCGAGCTCGCGAGGAACCTCGGCGTGATTGAGCGTAATGACGCCGTCGCCACGGCGATAGGTGACGAAGGCAATGTGTCCGTCCACCGGCATCTCGAAGCGGTGAGCGAAGGAATTGTCGATCAATTCTGACATGGCTCGTTGTCCTCCATCGGCTTGGAGCGGATATTTTCCGCTTCGGATCAGGCCTCGCCGCGGGTAACGCGGACGGGGCCACTCCGGCCTCATCTCAGGCCTGCTTTCTTCGCCCACCCAGCATGAGCACAAGAGGGATCGCGACCATCGAGGCCACCGTGTACATGACGAACGCGTTCATGTAGCCGAGCATGGCCGCCTGCCGGGTGATCTCCTTTGCGATCCGCGCCATGCCTTCCACGCTCTCCGTGTTCCAGCCGCCCATGCTTTCCGGCAGCGCAAGCGTCTTGTTGTAAGGGCTCACGGTCTCGGCCATGCGCCCATAGTTGGCGCTGGTGGCTCGGAGCACTTGCGTCACAGACACCGAGATGAAGAAGGAGGAGCCGATCGAGCGCATCAGGTGCATGACGGCGATGCCCTCGGCGCGCAGCGTCTGATCGAGGGTGCGGAACGCCGTTGTGACGATGGGCGTCCAGATGAGGCCGACGGCCGTGCCCTGAAGCCACCCATTGACGCACATGTCGAAAAGCGGCGCATTGAGGTTGAGCTGCGTTAGCCAGATCCCCGAGATGATCTGCAGCGAGAAGCCGGTGACCATGCCGACCCGGGGGTCGAGCCGCTGGGCATAGATCGACAGCGCGGAGCCCGTCATGACGCCAGCGCCGCGCCAGCTCACGACGAAACCGATGAGGCCGTCCGGGAAGCCGAGCTGGTTCTGCATCAGCGGCGGAAGGAGCACCATCGGCGTGAAATTGAGCATGCCGAAGATGGCAATAAGAAACAGTCCGATAACGTAGTTGCGGTCGGTCAGGAGGCGCGGGCTCAGGTAGGGGTTGGGGGCCGTCGCGCTATGCACGAGGAAGACATAGAAGGCGAGCGCAGCAACCGCGACCTCAATGATGATCTCGGTCGAATCGAACCAATCGAGCCGCTGCCCGCGACTCAGCACGAATTGAGTCGCGGCGATTGCGATCGAAAGGGAAAGGAAGCCGATCCAGTCGAGCGACAGGCTGCGCTGGCGTTTTTCCTCGGGCAAGGCGAAGCGGGCGGCGACCGTCGCCGCGAATGCGACGGGAACGATCATGAAAAATCCCCACCGCCACCCGAGGTACTCGGCCAGATAGCCGGCAAATGTCGGGCCGATGATCGGGCCGATGGTATTCGCGGTGCCGAAGATCGCAATGACTGTGCCGTGCTGGCGCCTCGGGAAGACGTCCATGATGACCGACTGCCCGAGCGGCAACAGAGGGGCGCCCGTCGCCCCTTGAACGAGGCGCCAGAAGACCAAGCCGTCGAGCGATTGTGCGAGACCGCACATCATCGTGGAGAACGTGAAGCCGGCGAGCGCCCAGAACTGGACGTTGCCGCGCCCGAAGCGGCCCACCAGCCAGCCCGTCATGGGCATGCATACGGCGGTCGCGAGGATGTAGAACGTCACCGCCCAGGACACCTCGTCCTGGGTCGCCGACAGCGCACCCTGCACCTGGGGCAGCACCGCCGCGACAGAGAACGTCGCTGCGTTGAACGATGCAGACGCAACCACGACCGTCAACAGCACGAAAACGCGCCGGGAAACGGGCAGAAGCAGTACCGGCTGATCCAGTTCGGCGGCCAAGCCTGAGACTCGCGGTTGAGGGAGTGTGCGCGCGCGAGCAACCGATGCCCCCCGCTCAGCACACGACAGAGGACGATAGACCTCTACCGGCTCACCCGGCAAGGAAACGTCACCGATCCGTCAAATCTTCATTCCCGCTCGACCATCAACGCCGGTGTCGGCCACGGCCCCGACAATTGCCCTCTCCACAGGGACGAGCGCACGAGATACCCTCAGGTTGCGCGAGGCTCGCTCCCGTTGGGGGTGGGCGGTCTCGCCGCCTGGTTGCTCACGCCGTCGAAGCCCGAAAAGAAATGTCTTACCGCACCCAAGGGAGGGAGCCATGTCCATCGATCGGCCCATGTCACGCCGCAGCCTCGTCAAAGGCGGTCTCGCGGCCGGCGCCGCCATTACGTTGCCGACCACCTTTGCCATCGCCCAGGCGAAGCCGATCAAGGTCGGCCTGATGCTGCCCTACTCCGGGACCTTCGCGAAGCTCGGCGAGAACATCACGTTCGCCGTCGAGATGCTGATCGCTGAGAAGGGGGAAATCTCGGCGGTCGCGCAATCGAGATCGTAAAGCTGGACGACGAGTCGAAGCCCGAGAACGGACCGCAGAACGCCGAGCGGCTGGTCAAGCGGGATGCCGTCGATGTCCTGATCGGCACCGTTCATTCGGGCGTGCAGATGGGCATTCACAAGGTTGTGCGGGAAACTGGAACGCTGACTATCGTGCCCAACGCCGGCGCCAACGCCGTGACGCGGCAACTTTGCGCGAAGAATGTTTTCCGGACTTCCTTCTCGAACTGGCAGCCGGCGCACGGCATGGGCCTCGCCCTCGGCAAGCGGGGGGTCAAGAAGGCAGCCTGGGTCACCTGGGACTATGCCGCCGGGAAAGAGGCCGGAGACGGCTTTCGCGAGGGGCTGGAGAAGCATGGCGGCAAGGTCGTGCAGACGCTGACCCTCAAGTTCCCCGAGACGAATTTCCAGCCTCTGCTGGCCCAGATTCCCGGACTCGACGTGGAGGTGGTCGGCTCGTTCTTTGCCGGCGGTGGCGCTGTGCAGTTCGTCAAGGAGTACAAGGCGGCCGGACTGAAGGTGCCGCTCTGCGGCTCGGGCTTCCTCACCGAGGGAGCTCTGGCGGCCCAAGGCGACGCCGCCGAGGGGATCGAGACGGCGCTGCACTATGGCGACGGCCTCGACAACGCCAAGAATGCGGCGTTTCGCAAAGCCTTCAAGGACAAGTCCCAGCGCGACGCCGATGTCTACGCCGTGCAGGGCTACGATGCGGCGCAGTTGCTCGCCATCGGGCTCGAGGCGGTGAAGGGCAACCTGGACGACGAGGCCAGTCTCTACAAGGCCATGCGCTCTGCAAAGATCGACAGCCCGCGCGGCCCGATCAGCATCTCGCCGTCGCAGGAGGTGGTGCACAACATCTACCTGCGCCGCGCCGAGAAAGGCCAGAACAAGGTCATCGGCATCGCTGCCGAGGCTCTCGCTGATCCCGGCACCGGCTGCAAGCTGTGAGGTGAGGCAGCGGGCAAACCCTCAATGGGTTCTGGGGCTCGTCCCCGGAACCCATCGGGCCGCTGGTCAGGCAATCGAAGGGGCCTCCGCTCCGAGCTCACCTCGTAGTGCCGCATACGCTGAACCATAGCTCCCGTGCACAATCCGCGGGATGACAAATCGATCGTCATGCTCGCCCAGCTTCTCAACGGCCTGCAATACGGCCTCCTGCTCTTCCTCGTGGCAAGCGGGCTGACGCTCGTGTTCGGCGTCATGGGCATCATAAATCTGGCGCACGGATCGCTATTCATGATCGGCGCCTATGTGGCGTTCCTGGTCGCGAAAGCGACTGGCTCGCTTTGGCTTGCATTGCCGGTCGGGCTCGTCGGCGGCGCGGCACTAGGAGCCGCTCTCGAGTGGTTGCTGTTCCGCCACTTCGCCAAGCGCGAGCATCTCGATCAGGTGATGCTGACGTTCGCGTTGATCCTGCTCGCCGAAGAGCTTCGCTGGCTGGTCGCGGGCAACGACTTCCATTCCGTGCCGGTGCCAGCGATCCTGGATTTCTCAGTCCCCGTCACGGCGGGGTTCTCCTACTCGGCCTATCGACTGGCCGTGATCGGGATCTGCCTGCTGCTGGCGCTTGTGATGTATCTGTGGATCGAGCGAACGCGGATGGGAGCGACCATCCGCGCGGCCGCCGAGAGCCCCGAGGTCGTCGACATCCTGGGCCTCGACGCACGACGCATTCATCTCGTCGTGTTCGCCGCAGGCACAGCGCTCGCCGTCGTCGCCGGGGTCCTCGCCGCTCCACTGACATCCGTCTATCCCGGCATGGGCGACAGCCTGCTCATCATCTCGTTCGTGGTGGTCGTGATCGGCGGCCTCGGCTCGATCTCCGGCGCCTTCTGGTCCGCGCTGCTGATCGGCATCGTCGACACGCTCGGCAAGGCCTACGGGCCGGCGTTCCAGGGCACGGGCACGGCGGGCACGGTGATTGCGGCGCTGTCGGGATCGAGCGTCTATCTGTTGATGATCGTCGTGCTGTTGTGGCGTCCGACTGGGCTCTTCGGGCAGCGCGCATGATCGGCCCAGCGCGCATGCTTCCGCAGTCGTGGCTCGGATGGAGCCTGATCTGGCTCGGGTTCGCCCTGCTGGCCGCGCTGCCTTTCGTCGCGACGCCGTTCTATGTCGGCCTCGTGACCACCGCGATGATCGCGGCGATGCTCGCGATGAGCCTACAGCTCCTCGTCGGTGCGACGGGGCTCGTCAGCCTCGGGCATGGCGCATTCTACGGGCTTGCCGCCTATGTCGTCTATCTCCTGTCGCCAGAAGGTGCTGCCCAGCCGATCTGGCTGACGCTCCCGCTCGCCACGGGAGTGGCGGGGCTCGCTGCCTTCCTGATCGGCGCCATCTCGCTCAGGACCAAGGGGTTCTTCTTCCTGATGGTGACGCTCGCCTTCGGGCAACTCGTCTACTTCGTGTTTCACGACACCAAGCTCGGAGGTGGCACGGACGGGGCCTATCTGGCCAAGCCGCTGATCTCGGCTTTCGGGTTCACCTTCGAGCCCACCAGCCTCCCCCGCTCGAAGCGCGCCTGGCCTGCCTACTACGTGGCGCTCGTACAGCTCATCGCCATGTTCGGTTTGCTGACATGGCTGCTCCGCTCGATGCTCGGCCGGGTGCTCGAGGGCATCCGCGTCAACGAAAGCCGCATGCTGGCGCTCGGGTTCAACACATACGCCTACAAACTTGCGGCATTCACCATCGCAGGGGCGCTGGCGGGCGCCGCGGGCCACATGTGGGCCATGCAGTCGGGCTTCGTGAACCCCGAGCTGGTCGGTTGGCACCGGTCGGCGGAGGCGTTGCTGCACATCCTGATCGGCGGCATCGGCACGCTCGCCGGTCCGATCGTCGGGGCATTCGCGTTCATCTTTCTCAACGAGATCGCGCAACAGATCACGGAGCGAAAGCTGCTCGTGGAGGGCGCGGTGATTCTGGCCGCGGTGCTGCTGATGCGGAACGGAATCACAGGGCTGCGTTTGAGCAAGTTGCCCAAAGCAAGAGAGAGCAGCGCTCCTGAACACGACGCGGCGGCTTCGCAGCGAGAGGCGAACCTCCATGACTAGTGCGACCCCGAACCACCCCCTTCTCGAAACGGAGTCACTCTCCAAGTCCTTCGGTGGCCTGACGGCGGTGCGCGATGTCTCGCTATCGCTCGACCGCGGGGAGCTTCATGCCGTGATCGGACCGAACGGGGCCGGGAAATCAACGCTCGTCAATCTCCTGTCGGGCGCCCTGGCGCCGACCGCGGGACGTATCATGCTGGACGGGCAGGATGTGACCGGCCTGCCGCAGCACGCGCGAACTCACCGTGGGCTCGCGCGCTCGTTCCAGCGGACCAATATCCTCGCCCCGCTGACGGTGCTCGAGAACGTGCGACTGGCAGTGCAGGCCGTCGCTCTTGCGCCGGGCCGATTGCTCATGCGACCGGAAAGCGAGACCAGACTGATCGCGCGCGCAAAGGCGGCCCTCGAGCGCGCCGGCCTGCCCTACGGTCACGGCCGCATCGCGGGCACGCTGGCGCATGGCCAACAGCGGCAGCTCGAGATCGCCATGGCACTGGCCGGCACGCCGAAGGTCCTGCTGCTCGACGAGCCGCTGGCCGGCATGGGTCCCGAAGAGGGCGAGCGCATCACGCAGCTCCTGAAGTCGCTCGCGGTCGAGCATGCCGTGCTGTTGATCGAGCACGACATGGACTTCGTATTCGCCGTCGCTGACCGATTGACCGTTCTCGTGGAGGGTGCCGTGCTCGCGACCGGCCGTCCCGAGGACGTGCGTGTCAATCCGGCCGTGCAATCGGCATACCTCGGGGGGCACGCGTGACCTTGCGCCCGATCGTCGAGGCCCGTGGGCTGCACACCTATTTCGGCTCGAGCCATATCCTGCGCGGGGTGTCGTTGAAGCTGTCGCCCGGCGAGACCGTCGGCCTGATGGGCCGCAACGGCATGGGCAAGTCGACGCTGATCCGCACAATCATGGGTCTTGTGCGCGCACACGCCGGCTCCGTCTCCATCGATGGCGAGGATGTCACCAGATCTGCGACGTTCCGCATTGCACGTCGCGGCATTGCGTACGTGCCGGAAGGACGCGGCATTCTGGCCACGCTCTCCGTGGCGGAGAATCTCGCCATCGCCGAGCGACCAGTCTCGACCGGCGTTTCGGCCTGGACGACGGCTCGCGCGCTCGAGCTCTTTCCGCGCCTCGGCCAGCGGCTCGACAACCGGGGCAATCAGCTATCCGGCGGGGAGCAGCAGATGCTGGCGATCGCACGCGCGCTGGTGAGCAACCCGCGCGTTCTCATTCTGGACGAGGCGACCGAGGGATTGGCCCCGATGATCCGGGACGAGATCTGGCGGACGGTTCGCCTGGTGCGCGAGACCGGCATCGCCACGCTCGTCGTCGACAAGACGGTCTCGGAGGTGGCGGCGGTGGCCGATCGGGTCGTGGTGCTGGTGAAAGGTGAGGTGGCCTTCGAGGGCAGGCCGGAACAGCTGACCGGCAATGCGGAGCTGATGCAGCGGCATCTCGGTGTATAAGAACGTTATGCCCTTCACATCGCTCGATGGAGTCCGGCTCGAGACCCGCATCATCCCCGGCGCGGCCGACAAGCCCTGGCTGGTCTTTCTTCACGAAGGGCTCGGCTCGGTGGCGCTCTGGCGGGACTTCCCGGACAAGCTGGCGCGACGGCTCGACATGCCGGCGCTTGCCTACTCGCGCCGCGGCTACGGTCAGTCCGACCCGCTCGAAGGTCCGAGAGAGCCGGACTTCATGCATCGAGAAGCGACCGAGGTGCTGCCGCGCCTGCTCGACCGGCACGGCATAGAGCGGGCACTTCTGGTCGGCCACTCGGATGGCGCCTCGATCGCGCTGATCCACGCCGCGAACCATCCCGAGCGGGTTGCCGGCATGATCCTGATGGCGCCGCACGTCATGGTCGAGACGGTCTCGCATGAGAGCATCGCCCGCATCACGGAGACTTACGAGCAGGGCGATCTCAAGGCCCGGCTCGCCCGTCACCACGCGCATGTCGATGACGCCTTCCTCGGATGGTCCCGCATCTGGCTCGATCCGCGGTTCCGTACGTGGTCGCTTGGTGCCGAGTGCGCGCGATTGTCGGTGCCGTCGCTTCTGATTCAAGGGGAGGACGACGAGTACGGCACGCTGGCGCAGCTCGATGCCATCGAGGAGGTGGCTCCGATCCCTCCCCAGCGGCTGGTTCTCGCCAAATGCGGCCACGCCCCGCACCGTGACCAGGAAGCTGCCGTTCTCGAAGCCATATCGGCCTTCGCGGGGGCATTCGTGACGGGTGCTTGACCGCCAGCCATCTGCCCGCGCACCCTTGAAGACTGTCGCGCGACGCTCTACGACTTCTCGTCGAGAGCCAAGTCCGGACAAATGACATCCACCTCGCCGCCAGGTCTCCTGGGCCGGCAAGCTGCCCCACGGGAGACGCCATGAGCGAGAGCGACAGCATCGTTGCCGAGACGGCAGCGCGGATCTTCGCGGATCTTGCCGATCCGCAAACCGTCAATGCGGCCAAGGATCAGTCGTGGAAGGCGCCGCTCTGGAGCGCGCTCGAAGACAACGGCCTGACGCTCGCCTGGGTGCCCGACGATCTGGGCGGCGCGGGTGCCAGCCTCGCCGATGGTTTCGAGGTGATCTCGGTCGCTGGCCGGTTCGCGGCCCCGGTGCCGATCGCGGAGACGCTGCTCGCCGGCTGGTTGCTGACCCAAGGCAAGATCGCCTCGCCGCCGGGCATGATGACGGTGGCGCCGATGCGGCCCAAGGATCGCATCACGCTCAATGGCGACGGTACGCTGTCGGGGCGTGCGCGCGGCATTCCGTTCGCTGCCGATGCCGCCCACGTCGCCGTGCTGGCGCATGGCGCCCAAGGGGTCACGATCGCACTTGTCGAGACACGGGCCACCCGCGTTGCCGAGACGCGCGGAATTGCAGGCAACACGGTCTACGAGCTTCATTTCGACAAGGCAAAGCCATTGAAGACCGGCCATGCGCCCGTCGGCTTCGGGCAGGACACGCTGATGCTCATGGGCGCCACCGTGCGCAGCCTCGCGTCGGCTGGGGCGCTCGCCCAGATCCTCGACATCTCGGTGCGCTACGCGGGAGAACGCGTTGCATTCGAGAAGACCATCAGCAAGTTCCAGGCGGTGCAGCACAACCTCGCCCGGCTGGCCGGAGAGAGCGCCGCGGCCAACGCCGTCGCCACCTCCGCAGCAGATGCCATCGCGAACGCGACCTCGCTGGCGGCTCCCGGCATCTATCTGGAGGCGGCGTCGGCCCGCATTCGCACCGCCGAAGCAGCAACCGAAGGATCGGCCATCGCGCATCAGGTGCACGGCGCCATCGGCTATACGAAGGAGCACATCCTGCACCGCTTCACTCAGCGTCTGCTCACGTGGCGCGACGACTTCGGCAACGAAAGCCAGTGGGCCGTCGATCTCGGCACCAAAGTGGCGGCGGCCGGTGCCGACGAGCTGTGGCCGCTGGTGGCCTCGCGGTAAACGCAATCTTCCCCCTCACCGCACCCCTCTCCCCACCCGCTAAAGCACAGCGAACGGGGCCAGGGGACGAGAACGAGACCGCCCCATGACAACCGCCCTCAATTTCGATCCGATCCGCCTGCCGAAAGAGTGCGAGGACCTCCGCAAGGAGGTTCGCGCCTTCATCAAGCAGGAGATGGCCGCCGGCACCTGGGACCCCAATGCGGTCGGCCGGGACGAGGCCTTCAACTACGACTTCTCGCGGAAGGTCGGCGAGAAGGGCTGGATCGGCCTGACGTGGCCGAAGAAGTACGGCGGTCACGAGCGCACGTTCCTCGAGCGCTATGTCGTCACGGAGGAGTTCCGCGTCGCTAACGCGCCGACGCGCGTGTTCTTCACGGCCGACCGCCAATCCGGGCCGACGCTGCTCAAGTACGCCAACGAAGACATCAAGATGGACATCCTGCCGCGCATCTGCCGCGGCGAGTGCTGTTTTGGCATCGGCATGAGCGAGCCGGGCTCAGGGTCCGACCTTTTCGCCGCGAGCACCAAGGCCACCAAGGTCGATGGCGGCTGGCTGATCAACGGCTCGAAGATCTGGACCTCGAATGCGCATCGCGCCGACTACCTGATCGCGATTTTCCGCACCTCCCCCCCGACCAAGGAGAACAGGCGGCACGGGCTGACCTCGTTCCTGGTCGACATGAAGAACACCAAGGGCATCACCTGCAATCCGATCATCCAGCTTTCGGGTTTGCACGAGTTCAACGAGGTGGTGTTCGAGGACGCGTTCATGCCGGACGCGCACCTGCTCGGCGAGAAGGACGGCGCCTGGAAGCAGGCGACGAGCGAGCTTGCCTACGAGCGGTCCGGCCCCGAGCGCTTCCTCGAGACGTTCCAGGTGATGATCGAGCTGGTGCGCGTGCTCGGCGAGAAACCGGATGCGCGCGGTGCCGAAGGACTGGGACGGCTGGTGGCGCAGCTGCACACCCTGCGCCGGATGTCGGTCTCGGTGAACGGCATGCTGCAGGCCGGCAAGGAGCCGGTGGTCGAGGGCTCGGTGGTCAAGGACCTCGGCACGATCTGGGAGCAGAAACTGCCGCACAAAGTGCGCGAGATCGCCGCGTTCGTCGAGCCGGAGGACACGGCAAATCGCGTCGCCTTCGAGGAGCAGCTCGCGTTCGCGACGACGATCGCGCCAAAGCTGACCATCCAGGGCGGCACGACGGAAGTGCTGCGGGGCATCATCGCCGCGGGGCTGGGATTGCGGGGTCGGTAGAGCTTCATCCACTAACGCGCGAGACAGATCGACTGCTCCGCGCTTCGACAACAAGCCCTCGACACCTGTGTGTGCGGCCCGATGGGTCCTCGGGACAAGCCCGAGGACGACAGCGGAGGGCTCGGAGACCAGAGGACGCAACGGAATGAAGCGAGATATCGGCGCACTGCTCAATCCGAAATCGGTGGCCGTCATCGGGGCGGCGCCGAAGGGCCAGGGGCTCAGGGGGCGCATCCTGGAGTTCATGCGGCTGCATCCCTTCGCCGGCCCGATCTATCCGGTGAGCCGCAGCCACGACGAGGTTCAAGGGCTGAAAGCCTATGCCTCAATCGGCGACTGCCCGGGCCCGGTGGATCTCGCGGTCATGATCATTCCCGCGAAGTTCGTCGCGGCGGAACTCGAGGCCTGCGGCAAGGCCGGCGTGAAGGCGGCAGCGATCGTGTCGTCGGGCTTCGCGGAGGAGCCGGGCGAGGCGGGCGCGCGCATGCAGGCCGAGCTGCGGACCATCGCACAGCGCTACAACATGGCGGTGACGGGGCCCAACTCCGAGGGTTTCGCCAGCATCGACGCGGCCCTGCTGCCGACGTTCAGCCCCGTGGCAGGCCCGTCCGATATCCCGCTGCTGCCAGCCAACCGAGCGAACGGGCGCGTGGCGCTGGTCGCGCAATCCGGCGGCATGGGCTTTTCGTTCTTCGATCGCGGGCGGCCGAAGGAGATGGCGTTCGACTACATCGTGACGACCGGCAACGAGGCGGCCCTCGAAGGCCTCGACATCGTCGAGCACCTGATCGACCAGGGCAAGACCGACGCCTTCCTGCTGATGCTCGAGGACGTGAAGTCGCCCGACACGTTCAAGAGGGTCGCCGAGAAGGCCTTGCGAGCCGGCAAGCCACTGATCGTCTCGAAGCTCGGGAAGACCGACGCTGGCGCCCGGGCGGCCGCGTCGCACACAGCGGCGCTTGCGGGCTCCTACGCCTCGTTCCAGGCATTGGCGCAACGCTATGGCATCATCGAAGGCAACCAGGTCGAGGAGATGGTCGACATCGCCAACGGCTTCCTGTGCTGGCGCGGGCGCCTGCCGACGGGACGCCGTGTCGGCATCTGCACGGGCTCCGGCGGGGGCGGCGTCTGGCTGTCCGATACCTGCATGCAGGCCGGCCTTGAGGTTCCAGCGCTCGATGCCGCCACGCGGGCCATCCTCGATCCGCTGCTGCCCTCATATGGCACCTCGCAGAACCCGGTCGACGGCACGGCACAAGCCATCCGCCAGATCGGCTACGTCGGCCTTGCCGGACCGCTGGTCGAGAGCCCGGTGATCGACGGCGTGATCTGCATCATGAGCGCGCGCTCTGCGGAGGGGCTGACGCACGAGAAGGAGAAGCTCAAGGCGCTGAAGGCGACTGCCAAGAAGCCGATCCTGATGTGGTCGTACACGATACCCGCGCCGGCCTCGGTGGAGGTGCTGTCAGAAGCCGGATTCCCGCTCTACACAAATATGCAGAACGTGGTCTCCACCATGCGCCACATGGGTGACTGGAACGCGCATCGCGAGCGCTTCCTCAAGGTGCCGGAGGTGCGCACGACGCCGGCCACGGCCAAGGAGGTCGTAGGAGTAGCGCTCGCCAAAGCCGGACCGGTGTTGAGCGAAGCGGCGTCGAAGCCCCTGCTTCAAGCCTATGGACTGGCCGTCGGTGCAAAGGAGAAGCTCGCGGGATCGCGCGAGGAGGCCATTGCCGCGGCCAAGGCAATCGTTGGCCCGGTGGCGCTCAAGGTGCAATCACCCGACATCCTGCACAAGACGGAGGCCGGCGCCGTGGCGCTCGGCGCGTCCAACGCCGACGAGGTCGGTGCCGCCTACGACCGAATCACGGCTTCGGCCCAAAGCTACAATCCGAGCGCCAAAGTCGAGGGCGTTCTGGTGCAGGCGATGGCGGCCAAGGGCCGCGAGGTGATCCTCGGTATCAACCGTGATCCGCAATTCGGGCCAATGCTCATGCTGGGCCTCGGCGGCATCCATGTCGAGGTGCTGAAGGACGTGGTCTTTGCCCCGGTGCCAGTATCTCGCCCCGACGCAGAGGCAATGATCGGGCGGCTGAAAGGTGCCGGCATTCTGGGGCCCGTACGCGGTCAGCCGGCCGCGGACAAGGCGGCGCTGGCCGACATGATCGTCAAGCTCTCGGAGCTCGCCGCCGACCACGCCGACACCATCGCCGAGATCGACCTCAACCCGGTGATCGTGCACAACGAAGGTCAAGGTGCCACAATCGCCGACGCGCTGATCGTGAAGGTGAAGTGAAGACTGACGCCTGTCATCCTCGCGCTTGTCGCGAGGATCCATCGTGCAGCACACTCGATGGATTGGAACGCAAGGCCTTGGCGCGAAACATCCTGTGCGTCCTGTCCAAGCGGAGAAATGGGTCCTCGGGACAAGCCCGAGGATGACAATCGAGAAGCCGGAGCAAACCCCATGACCCAATTCACCGATATCGGCGTCAGCACCGAAGGCCACGTCGCCATCGTCGAGATCCGTCGTCCGCCGCACAATTTCTTCGATATGTCGCTGATCAAGCAGATCGCCGACGCGTTCGAAGGCTTCGATAAGGATACGAACATCCGCGCGGGCGTGCTCTGCGCCGACGGCAAGTCGTTTTGCGCGGGCGCCAATTTCGGTGACGGCTCGAAGCTCGATGCACAGGGCAACCGCCCGAACGAGAACCAGATGGGCGGGCATCTGTATCAGGAAGCGGTACGCCTCTTCCGCACCAAAAAGCCCATCGTCGGTGCCATCCAGGGGCCGGCCATCGGCGGTGGGCTCGGCCTCGCGCTCGTCCCGGACTTCCGCGTGGCGTGCCCCGAGTCGCGGTTCGCCGCCAATTTCACGCGTCTCGGCTTCCATCCGGGCTTCGGGCTCACCCATACGCTGCCGGCCCTGATCGGCTCGCAGCAGGCCAATCTGATGTTCTATACGGGCCGGCGTCTCAACGGTCAGCAGGCCCTCGACATCGGCCTCGCGGACGTGCTGGTCGGCGGCGTTGCCGAGGTGCGGCCTGCCGCCATCGCGCTCGCGAAGGAGATCTCAGAGTCGGCGCCGCTCGCGGTGCAGGAGACGCGGGCCACCGTGCGCAAGGGCATGGCCGATGCGGTGAAGGCCGCGACGGATCACGAGCTCAAGGTGCAGAGCGAGCTCCGGCAAACCGAGGACTTCAAGGAGGGCGTGCGCGCCGTCAACGAGCGCCGCGTCGCGAACTTCCAGGGTCGCTGAGGAACAAGGCAGCAGGCAGCGCGGGCAACAGAAGAACCGGCAGTGGAGGTGATGCCTCCTCCGCCTCCCATGTCCCACGGCCTGCTGCCGGTCGCCCGCCGTCTTCCGCCAGCATTCTTCACGGAGCGAACCCATGGCCTTCCAAATCCCTGACGATCCCGGTTTTCGTGACAAAGTCGCGATCATTGCCGGCGGCGGCGCGGCCGATCCGGATGGGATCGGCAACGGGCGCGCTGCGTCGATCCTGCTCGCCAACGCAGGTGCGAAGGTCCTGGTGGTGGACTACGACGTCGCTCTTGCGGAGCGCACAGTCGAGCTGATCCGGGAAGCCGGTGGCACAGCCGAGGCGCACAGCGGTGACCTGACCATGCCGGCCGAGTGCAAACGCATGGTGGACGCCGCCGTCGACCGCTGGGGGCGCCTCGATTTCCTCGACAACAACATTGGCATCTCGTCCAAGGGGACCGTCGTCGACGAGCCGCAGGAGACGTGGCAGCGGATGATGCAGGTGAACGTCGAGGTGATGTTTCTGACCTCGAAATATGCGATCCCGGCCATGAAGAAGACGGCTGGCAAGGGCGCGATCGTCAACATCTCATCGATCTCGGCGCTGCGCCCTCGTGGCCTCACGATCTACACGACGACCAAGGCCGCCGTGATCGGGCTCACGCAGGCAATGGCAGTGGATCACGGAAAGGACGGCATCCGCGTCAATTGCGTGGCGCCCGGACCGGTCTACACGCCGATGGTCTATCATCGCGGCAACGGAATGGAGCCGTCAGCCCGCGACGCGCGGCGCAAAGCGTCGGTGCTTGGTCTCGAGGGTACAGGCTGGGACATCGGACACGCGGTGCGCTTCCTGATGTCGGACCACGCCCGCTACATCACGGGGCAATTGCTGGTCGTCGATGGCGGCGTGACCCTGCAGGCGCCCGAGCGGGAAAGCCGCACGGAAGAGGGCTCGTACTGAGCGCGCGAGCCCCACGAACGGCGTGCCAGACGGGCGTTCAATCCCGCGGCTTCAACCCGGGCAGCATGCGGCGGAGCACACCGTCACCGCGGATGAAGTGGTGGAAAATCGCGGCTCCGATGTGGGCCGCGAGGGCGAGCAGCATGAGCATCGCCCCCCAGAAGTGCAGTGCGAACACAAGCTTGGCTTTCGCCCCGGCCTCCGCTGTGCCCGCCGGCACCGTGAAGCCGATGACCGAGGCAACGCCGCTCGCCATCTGGTAGAGGACGTCCTGGCCGGGAATGGCCGGCAGCTTGAAGCCGCCGATCGTGCCGAGTGCGCCGAACAGCGTGACGCCCAGCCAACCCAGCAGCGGGACAGCAAGGAGGAGGCCGTAGAGGCCCCAGTGCGTGAGGTGCGACGCGGCCTTCTGCCACCACTCGAGCGTCGGCTCATCAGGGGGCGCGCCGTGCGCGAAACGGTAGATCAGGCGGATGACGACCAGCCAGAGCAGCACGAAACCCGCGAGCTTGTGAGCAGAATAGAGCGTGTTGGTGGTGGCATCGAAATTCGTCGTGGCGCCCCGCTCGACCATATAGAGGCCCACCGGGATCAGGATGGCCACGAACAGGACCGTCAGCCAATGGAATGACCGTGCAATGGGGGAATAGACGAGATCCTCGGCTACCGGGGCTTGAGACCGCTTCTGCGCTTCCATCGATCACTCTCCATGCGAGATTCGCATATCGCAATCGAATAGCACGTCCCCGTCGGCAAGCACATGAACGTCGGCTGTGGGCCGCAAGGCCTGGGCGAGGCGGTCGATCGGCTTCAAGCTTATGCCGGGCTTGCCCGAACCCAGTATGACGGGGGCGACGAGCACGTGCAGGCGATCCACGGCGTTGCCGTCGATAAAGCCGGAGACGGTGCCGGCGCCGCCCTCGACAAGGAACGTGCGGAGGCCGAGGTCGAACAGGGCCTGGATGATGGCTTGCGGCGAGAGGCTGCCGTCGACCGACGCTGCCACCTCCACCGCCTCGGCGCCTGCAACCGGCGGCTGGGCGCAGCCGGCCGCGCGCACGACGATGCGGCGGGCGCCGTCCTCGACCAGCAGCTTGGCGGTCGCCGGCATGCGGCCTTTGGGGTCGATCACGACGCGAGCCGGATTGCGGCCCGGCACACGGCGGACGTTGAGCTTGGGATCGTCGGCGACCACAGTGCCGACGCCGACGATCACCGCATCGACGGCGGCCCGGACGCGGTGGACGTGGATCAGCGCCTCGTCCTTGTTGATCCACTGGCTCTCGCCCGACAGCGTCGCGATGCGCCCGTCGAGCGATTGGCCAAGCTGGGCGACGACGAACGGCCGGTCGCGAGGGGCCGAGGCGATGCGGTCGATGGGGGTGGTGCTCACAGCCGATGGCCTCACTCGCAACGCCCGCAGGGCATTCCCCTCCCTGTCAAGGGGAGGGGGGACGCGCAATGCTATCGCCTGCGGCGGCTTCTACCCGACCGTCCGCACGTCCACGAAATCGACCCGCGATCGCCGCTGCCGCCGCCATGGCGGGGGAGACGAGGTGAGTGCGGCCCTTGTAGCCCTGGCGGCCCTCGAAATTGCGGTTCGAGGTCGAGGCGCAGCGCTGGCCGGGCGTGAGCTGGTCAGGGTTCATGCCGAGGCACATCGAGCAACCCGGCTCGCGCCACTCGAAGCCGGCCGCCTTGATGATCTTGTCCAGCCCCTCGGCCTCGGCCTGCAGCTTGACGAGACCGGAGCCGGGAACGACGTGGCGCGTAGGCGAGACGCGGCGAGATGCGCTTGCCCTCGACGATCTTGGCGACCTCGCGCATGTCCTCGATGCGGCCGTTGGTGCAAGAGCCGATCCAGGCCACATCGATCTCGATGTCGGTCATTTTCGTGTTCGGCTTGCAGGCCCATGTAGTCGAGCGCGCGGATCGACCGCGGCCCGTTTGGCCTCGTCCTCGATCTTGGCGGGATCGGGCGTCGTGCCGTCGATGGTCACGACCATCTCGGGGCTCGTGCCCCAGGTCACGATCGGCGGCAGGTTGCGCGGCGTCGAGCGTGCACGGTCGCGTCGAAGTGGGCGCCGTCGTCGGTGCGCAACGTCTCCCAGTAGCGCATCGCGGCATGTCCCACGCGGCGCCTTTGGGCGATTTCGGACGGCCCTTCAGGTAGGCGAACGTCTTGTCGTCCGGCGCCACCATGCCGGCGCGCGCGCCGCCCTCGATCGACATGTTGCAGACGGTCATCCGGCCTTCCATCGACATGGCCCGGATCGCCTCGCCGCCGTACTCGATGACATAGCCCGTGCCGCCGGCGGTGCCGATCTTGCCGATGATGGCGAGCACGATGTCCTTGGGCCGACGCCGGGCTTCGGTCTTGCCGTCGACGGTGATGCGCATGTTCTTGGCTTTGCGCTGCAGCAGCGTCTGGGTGGCGAGCACGTGCTCGACCTCGGACGTGCCGATGCCGTGCGCGAGCGCACCGAAGGCGCCGTGCGTCGAGGTGTGGCTGTCGCCGCACACGATCGTCGTGCCGGGCAGCGTGAAGCCTTGCTCGGGGCCGATGACGTGCACGATGCCCTGCCGCGGATCGAGCTCGTCGTAGTACTCGACGCCGAACTCCTTGACGTTGGCGGCCAGCGTCTCGACCTGGATGCGGCTCTCCTCGTCCTTGATGCCCTCGCGGCGGTCGGTGGTCGGCGATGTTGTGGTCGACGACCGCGAGCGTGCTGCTCGGGCTGCACGGACCTTGCGGCCAGCGAGGCGCAGCCCCTCGAACGCCTGCGGGCTCGTCACCTCGTGCACCAGATGGCGGTCGATGTAGAGCACGCAGGTGCCATCGTCGCGGCGTTCGACCACGTGGTCCTCGAAAATCTTGTCGTAGAGCGTGGTGGGGGCGCTGCCGGCCATGGGGAACCCTCGAATTTTCTGGCTGTTGCAGGCTAGATAGCCCGACCGCGCCCGGCCTGCAATCCGGCGTCGAGGCAGGATGTGCAGCCCGGGGGCTCAAGCGCCCTGAACGTCGCGATCAAAAGAAAAACCGGGCGTCAGTCTCCTGAGCCCGGTTGGAGGTCTTTTCTCCGTGCTCCGAAGAGCCCGGTTGAAGGCGTCAAAGGGAGGGTACGACCTTCAATAGCTGTCCGTCACAGCTCATATGTACGTACTTATCCAACGGCCCGCGAGCAAGATGGGCTGCTGCATGTAAGCCATGTCAAATTCGCATGGCTGGACGAGTCAGAATTTCCATTGCCGTGCCTTGGCTACGACGAAGTCCCTGAACACCTGGACTTTCTTGGCGGACTTAAGCTCTTCCGGATAAACGAAATAGACCGGCAGACGAGTGATCTCGATCTCGCGGAGCACGGGCACCAGATCCTTTTCCTCCTCGACGAGGTAGTCGGGGATCAGGCCGACGCCGATGCCTGATCGGACGGCATACTTGCAGGCGAGGACCGTCGATGCCCGGAATACTGGCAAGCGCGGTTCACGACCCTCGCGTCCGAGTGTCTCGAGCTTGTTGATGCTGGCGAGGTGTGCCGGCGGATTGCCCATGAACGACACCAGGCGGTGCTGATCCAGGTCGGCGATGGTTTGTGGCGCCCCGAAGCGGCGGATGTAAGTCGCCGACGCGTAGGCGTGGACCTGCATCGAAAACAGTGGACGACGTATCAGGTCGCTCTGCAACGGCTCGCGTGCCCAGATGGCCACGTCGGCGACGCGCATCGACAGATCGACGGGCTCGTCGTTGAGGATGAGCTCGAGACGTATATCCGGATAGACGTCGATGAACTCGCGAATGCGCTGCGTCACCCATACGGCGCCAAGACTCACCGACGAGGTGATGCGCAGGTCGCCAGCGGGCTTGGTGGTCGAGTCCGACAGCAGCGTCTCGGCGGTCTGCAACCGGTTCAGCACGTCGCTCGCCGTACGATACAGGATCTCACCCTGCTCGGTCAGGACAAGTCCTCGTGCATGGCGATGAAACAGCGGAATGCCCAGGTCCTTCTCCAGCGACGAGACCTGACGGCTGACTGCCGACTGACTCATGCGCAGGCTTTCGCCGGCGTGCGTGAAGCTGCCGGCCTCAGCGGCGGCGTGGAAGATGCGAAGCTTGTCCCAGTCCATCACACCGCCCGGCTGGAGTTGCCCTGTCGGCCTCTCAACACTCGCTCTCGCTATTCGGCGGCCTGAGCCGCCGCGTGATGCCCGGCCAGGTACTTCTCGGACTCGAGAGCCGCCATGCAGCCCATACCGGCCGCAGTGACCGCCTGGCGGAACGTATCGTCCTTGACGTCGCCGGCCGCGAACACGCCCGGCACGGACGTGGCCGTCGAATCGGGCTTCGTGACCAGGTATCCGGACGGCTTCATTTCGAGCTGACCCTTGAAGAGCTCGGTCGCCGGCGCATGACCGATGGCGATGAAGACGCCGTCTATCCGACGCTCGGTCACGGCACCGGACTTGACGTTCTTGAGCCGAACGCCGGTCACCGACTTCGGGTCAGCCGAGCCCAGCACCTCGTCGATTGCGCTGTCCCAGACCACCTCGATCTTGGGATTCTTGAACAGACGATCCTGCATGATGCGCTCGGCACGGAAGCTGTCGCGCCGGTGCACGACGATCACCTTCGCGGCGAAGTTCGTGAGGAAGATCGCCTCCTCGACGGCGGTATTGCCGCCACCGACGACGATGACCTCCTTGCCGCGATAGAAGAAGCCGTCACAGGTTGCACACGCCGAGACGCCGTGCCCCTTGAAGTGCTCCTCGCTCGGCAACCCAAGCCAGCGGGCCTGGGCGCCCGTACAGACGATCAGCGCGTCACAGGTGTAGACGTCGCCGGAATCGCACTCGAGACGGAACGGGCGCTGGCCGAGGTCGACCTTGGTGACGTGATCCATCACGATCTCGGTGCCGACGTGCTCGGCTTGCGCCTTCATCTCATCCATCAGCCAGGGGCCCTGGATGACCTTGGCGAAGCCCGGATAATTCTCGACATCAGTCGTGATCGTGAGCTGGCCGCCCGGCTGAATACCCTGCAGCATCAGAGGCTTGAGCATGGCACGTGCGGCATAGATGGCTGCCGTGTAGCCAGCCGGCCCGGAACCCAGGATCAGGACGTGGACATGTCTCGCGGTCGTCATCTCGAAGCCTCTTGCAGCCATTGTTGGCCTAGCTATGCGTTCAGCGCATATTGGCGATCGAGGGCAATATGGCAAGCGCAACCCCGCCATGCACTCAGATGCGGCCGGGGATACCCACGCTAAACTCGGAAAAGTGGCGGTCGCCCCCATATGGCGATCAACCTCAACCTCGAACTGGGCCGCCAAGACCGGAGATTGACCATGACTGTCATACAGACGCAGGGTGTCCACCACATCACCCTCAACGGCGCCAACCGCCAGACCTCGATCGATTTCTGGGAAGGGATGCTGGGCATGCCGCTGGTCTTCGAGCAGCCAAACCTGGACGATCACTCGGTGAACCACCTGTATTTCGACCCCGGCGACGGCCGGCTCATCACGATTTTCACCAGCGAGGACCGTCGGCCGGATGCCCGTCCGAACCCGAATGGCATCGGCACGCTCCATCACCTCGCCTTCATCGTCTCGCGGGCAGCTTACACGCAGGCTGCCGACCGGCTGACGGCGGCAGGGTTCGGTACGTCGGGTGAAGTCGATCGCGGCTTCATGGATTCACTCTACTTCCGCGATCCGCTCGGACAGCTCCTCGAGCTCGCCTGCTACAAGTTCGAGCCGCCGTGGGGCCATTCCCACGCCGACGTGCTTCGCGAGGCGCACAAGATCCGGGTCGCGGCCGGTGACATCAACATCGCTGACGCGCATCTCGCCGACGCCATCGCGGCATTGACGGCGCGGCGTGTCGGGGGTTCGGCCAGCTGAGGTTGGACGTTCATGTCCGCATCACGCCTCACGACAGTTCGCGCGTCATAAGGAGTGACGGGAATGACAACGGACCCATGGCGACGTCGATGGGCTTTACCGTGACGAAGCCGGCGCTACGATAAAAGGGCTCGGCTCCGAGGGTGGCGTAGCACTCGACGGCTCCGATGCCCTGCGCTCTCGCCTCGGCCAACGAATGAGCGAGCAGTCGCTTGCCTATGCCAAGGCCCGCGAAAGCAGCCTCCACCGCGAAATGGCGGAGATGACCGAGGCCCGCGACAATCTCGCCGGTGCCGGGTCTCTCCCTCGTCCAGCCGCCGCAGCCGAGAAGGCGACCGCCTTCCTCCGCGGCGACGTAGTAGGTGCCGGATGCAATCAGGCGCGGATTTGCGCGTGTCAAAAGTGGCAATGCCTGACTGAGAAGATCGGCATCGTAGTGCGGGGCAAGCAGCGCCGGATAGCTGCGCGAAAGAACCTCGCCCACCGCATCGGTGTCATCCAAAGTCGCCGGCCGGATCGCAGTATCGGGCATGACCATGGTGAGCCTCGATCGTGGTGGCCTCAGCGGCTGCCGCCGGTCTTGCCAGTCTCTTTTTGGACACCAACCTGCGCGCAACGCCAGCTTTCAGGCTGGCACGCAATGCCGGGAAGCGAGCACGACATCTCTCCCGCATGGCGACGGACGCAGACCGCGCAGCCGTTCGTCCGCTCGCTGCACGACGGATCGCGAGCAACCGAGCCGGCCAGGGTTCCGTCAGCAGCCGATTGTCCGTGTTCGGCGGCCGACAAGTCGGGAACCGGGAGTTGCTGGGCACGCAAAGGCGACAGACCTGCGACCACAGCCGCGAAAAGCGCCGCCATGAAAGTCCAGCGCGCACGCATCGCCAAGCGAAACCGCATCTCAGTCACTCTGCTTCGGAAACATCAGGACTGGCGGTTCTGGATGTCCTTGTCCTTCGCCATGGCACGCTGCAGTGCGGGCCTCTCCGCGAGGCGAGCCACATAGCTCGTGAACTCCGGCCGCGACGGCAAGAGGCCGAATTGCATCGTCCAACGGATCGCCGAGCCGAGATAGACGTCGAGCGCTGTGAAACGGTCGCCCAGCGCCCACGGCCCCTTGGCAACGAGCCCCGCCACCGTGTCGACCGTCGTACCGAGATCGCCATACGGCATCATCGACGGCTGGCCGGGCTCGCGTCCGAGCGCCTTGTCGATCAGTGCCGGCTCGAGGCAATTGCCCTGGAAGAACATCCAACGCAGGTAGGGGCCGCGCAGAGGATCGTCGATGGCCGGCGCGAGACCGGCCTCAGGGTATGCGTCGGCCAGATAGAGGCAGATGGCGCCGACCTCGGTGATCAAGACGCCGTCGTGCTCGAGCGCCGGCACCTTGCCCATCGGGTTGACGGCGAGATAGGCGTCCTGGCGCTGCTCGCCCTTCTTGAGGTCGAGGACGTGCAGCTCGTAGGGCTCGCCCAACTCCTCGAGCATCCAGAGGACCGTCGACGACCGGCTCGGTGCGGCGTGATGGAGCCTCAGGCGTGCCGGGGAAGATGCACTCATAAAACGTCTCCTCGTTGCCGACCTGGGTGCTCTGGGGTCAGTAGCCGCGTTCACGATCGACGACGTTCTGCAGCGGCTTGCCGGCTTCGAAGTCGCGGATCTGAGCCACGATGTAGTCCGAGATCGCCTCGGCATCGCTGTCGGCCGCATTGTGCGGCGTAACCGTGACCTTTGGATGTCGCCAGAACGGGCTGTCGGGCGGCAGAGGCTCGGCGTGGAACACGTCGAGCGTCGCGGCGCCGAGGGTGCCGTCGTCGAGGCAGACGAGGATGTCGGCCTCGTTCTGCAAGCCGCCGCGCCCGGCGTTGATCAGGACGGGCGCACCGAGGCGACCATCGCGAGCCAGGGCAGCGAACAGCTTGCGGTTCAGGATGCCCTCGGTATCGGGCGTCAGGGGTACCAAAGCGACGAGGATGTCGGTTCTGGCCAGGAAAGGCGCCAGCTCGGCCTCGCCCGCGAACGATATGACCCCGGCCACGGTCTTGCGAGTCCGAACTCCAGCCGGCGACGTCGAAGCCGATGCGGACGAGAACCTCGGCTGCGTCCTGGCCCAACTCACCCAAACCGAGAATGCCGACCCTGACGGCGGACGCGGCCCACTGATCCTTCGCCGCCCACTCGGCGCGGGTCTGCGCCTCGTCGAGCATGCGCTGGCGCCGGTGATGCATCAGGCAATGCAGCACGACGTACTCCGTCATGCGCTTGGTCAGGTCCTCGTTGACGACGCGAACCAAGGGAAGAGCCGGCAGCGTCGCGTCTTTCAAGAGAGCGTCGACGCCGGCACCGAGATTGAAGATCACCTCGAGCCCCTTGCAGCCGGCGAGATAGCCCGGCGCAGGCTTCCAGACGGCCGCGTAGCGGAAGCCCTCCTTGGCTGGCTCCTGGTCGCTCGCGATCTCGATCCGCCGACCCGGCAACCGTTCGCGGAAGCGGCGGAGCCACGGCTCGGGGCCCCAGTTCTCGCCGGACCCGTTGACGATGAGGAGAAGGGACATGGGAACTCCAACTAAGCTCGGCCCTCCCGCCACTGAACGGGAGGCCAATGGGGCGAGGGAACTCCGCTCACGCCGCCGTTGCGCCGCGATGGGTGACCTCGAGGTTCAAGGCGGCGGCCAACAGGGCCTTCGTATAGTCTTCGCGCGGCCGATGGAAAACCTCGCGCGATGGGCCTTCTTCCACCACCTTGCCGTCCTTCATGACGATGACGTGGTTGGACAGCGCACGCACGACGCGCAAGTCGTGGCTGATGAAGAGGTAGGCGAGGTCGTGCCGCGTCTGTAGGTCGCGCAGCAGGTCGACGATCTGTGCCTGGACGCTCATGTCGAGGGCGCTGGTCGGCTCGTCGAGCATCACGAACTTCGGACCGAGGACCATAGCGCGAGCGATGGCGATGCGTTGGCGCTGGCCGCCGGAGAACTCGTGCGGGTAGCGATCCTGCGTCGCGGGATCGAGGCCGACCTCCTCCAGAGCCTTGGCGACACGGGCGCGGCGCGCGTCGGCATCAAGGCTGCGGTCCTGGATGATCAGTCCCTCCTCGATGATCTGGCTTACCGACAGGCGCGGTGAAAGCGAGCCATACGGGTCCTGAAAGACGATCTGCATCTCCTTGCGCAGCGGGCGCATGGCGCGAGAATCGAGACCGTCGATGCGGTTTCCCAGATAGACGATCGGGCCCTCGGACGAGACGAGGCGCAGAATGGCGAGGCCGAGCGTGGTCTTGCCAGAGCCGGATTCCCCGACGACGCCCAGCGTCTCGCCGGCGCGCAACATGAGCGTGACCCCGTCGACCGCCTTGATGTGACCGACCGTATGGCGCAACAGGCCGCGCTTAATGGGAAACCACACCTTCAGGGCATCGGTCTCGACGACCACCGGACCGTTCGGGTTCTCGGCCGGCGGGTCGCCCTTGGGCTCGGCGGCGAGCAAATGCTGGGTGTAGGAGTGCTGCGGTGCGGTGAAGATCTGCTCGACCGGCGCCTCCTCGACGATGCGTCCCTGGCGCATGACGTAGACGCGCTGCGCCATCTTGCGGACGATGCCTAGGTCGTGGGTGATCAGGAGCATGGCCATGCCGAGCTCGCTCTGGAGCTCCTTCAGCAGGGCCAGGATCTGGGCCTGGATCGTAACGTCGAGCGCGGTGGTAGGCTCGTCGGCGATGAGCAGATCCGGCTCGTTGGCGAGCGCCATCGCGATCATGACGCGCTGACGCTGACCGCCGGAAAGCTGATGTGGGTAAGCATCGAGACGCTCGGCCGGATTCTGGATGCCAACGCGGCGTAGGAGCGCAAGCGTGCGCTCTCTCGCCTCCTCCCGACCCATGCCGCGATGCTCGCGCAGCACCTCGCCCACCTGCTTCTCGATGGTGTGGAGCGGATTGAGGGACGTCATCGGCTCTTGAAAGATCATCGAGATGCGCGCACCCCGGATCTCGCGCATGGCGCCTTCGCGCAACTTGAGGAGGTCGCGCCCCTCGAAAAAAATCTCGCCGGTCGGATGCGAGGCGGAGGGATAGGGAAGCAGCTGCATGATGGAAAGGGCGGAAACGGATTTTCCCGATCCCGACTCGCCGACGAGCGCCACCGTCTCGCCCTTGCCGATCGTGAACGAGATGCGATTGACGGCTCGCGTCGAGGACGTGCGCCCCGACTGGAAATCGACCGAGAGGTCACGCACCCAGATCAGTGTCTCGCTTGACGGGCTCTCGGTCATCGGAAGGTCTTTCTCGGGTCGAAGGCATCACGCACGGCCTCGCCGATGAAGATGAGCAAGGCCAGCAGCAGCGCGATCGAGAAGAAGGCGGAGAGCGCGAGCCATGGCGCCTGCAGGTTGCCCTTGCCCTGCAGGAGCAGCTCACCCAGCGACGGCGAGCCGGGCGGCAGGCCGAGCCCGAGAAAGTCGAGCGCGGTGAGCGCCGTGATCGACGAGGACAGCGCGAATGGCAGGAACGTCAGCGTGGCGACCATGGCATTGGGCAGAAGGTGCTTGAACATGATCGCTGCGTTCGAAAGGCCAAGCGCGCGGGCTGCCTTTATGTACTCGAAGTTTCGGCCGCGCAGGAACTCGGCTCGAACGACACCGACAAGGCTGACCCAATGGAACAGCAGCAGGATGCCCAGTAGCGTCCAGAACCCTGGCACGAGCACGTTCGAGATGATGAGGAGCACATAGAGCGAGGGGATCGCCGACCAGATCTCGAGAACGCGCTGGAAGATCAGATCCACGACGCCGCCGAAGTAGCCCTGGATGGCACCCGCGGTGATACCGATCACAGACGAGATCAGGGTCAGGAGCAGGCCGAAGATGATTGAAAGCCGAAAGCCGTAGATGATCCTCGCGACGACATCGCGTCCCTGGTCATCGGTGCCGAGCCAATTGCGGTTGCCGAAGGTCTCGTAGCGGGCGATCTGGTCAGGCGGCGCGTCGCAGGTGGCGAGGCTCGTCGCCCATGGCGGCGGGCCCGGGAAGCCGAGACAGCGGCCCTCGGCATTTTTCAGCCTGGGATAGTCCTTGTTGATCGAGCTGTAGGAATAACGGATCGGCGGCCAGAGGATCCAGCCGTCCTTCTCGATCTCCTCCAGGATCACCGGATCCTTGTAATCGGTGACGGCGAGGAAACCGCCGAACTTCGATTCCGGATAGTCGACCAGAACGGGGAACAGGGTCTCGCCCTGGTAGCGAACGATCAACGGCTTGTCGTTGGCGACGACCTCGGCGAACAGACTGAAGACGAACAAGCCGAGAAAGAGCCAGAGGCTCCAATAGCCACGACGATTGGCCTTGAAGTTTTCCCAGCGGCGCCGGTTGATCGGCGAAATGCGAAGCTCGCGTCCGAAGAGGCGGCGGGCACGTGTCGTCCCATGCGAGGCGGCATTTTCCGTTCGCGCATCCATGCCGCTATACCTCCCGCGTCTCGAAATCGATGCGTGGATCGACGAGCGTATAGATGAAATCGGAGAGCACGTGGAGCACGGTCGCCATCAGGGCGTAGATGTAGACGGTGGCGAAGACGACGGGATAGTCGCGATTGATCAGCGATTTAAAACCGAGCAACCCTAGGCCGTCGAGCGAGAAGATCTGCTCGATCAGGAGGCTGCCGGTAAAGAATGCCGAGACGAAGGCGCTCGGGAAGCCAGCGATCACGATCAGCATGGCGTTGCGGAATATGTGTCCGTAGAGAACGCGATGCTCCGAGACGCCCTTGGCGCGCGCGGTGATGACGTACTGTTTTCTGACCTCGTCCAGGAAGGAGTTCTTGGTGAGAAAGGTCATGGTGGTGAAGGAGCCGACCGCCATGGCGATGAGGGGCAGGGTGAGATGCCAGAAGTAGTCGGCCACCTGGCCGAAGATCGAGAGTTGCTCCCAATTGTCGGAGGTGAGGCCCTTTCTCGGAAACCACTGGAAGAACGAGCCGCCCGCGAAGACAACGATCAAAAGCACGGCGAACAGGAACCCAGGAATGGCGTAGCCGACGACGAGCGCACCCGATGTCCACACGTCAAAGCGGCTGCCATCGCGCACGGCCTTGCGAATGCCGAGCGGGATGGAGATCAAGTAGGTTGCGAGCATCATCCAGAAGCCGAGCGATATGGAAACCGGCAGCTTCTCCTTGATCAGCTCGATGACGCTGACATCGCGATAGTAGCTGCGGCCGAAATCGAAACGCGCAAAGTCCCAGATGAGCTTGCCGTAGCGCTCGTACCAAGGCCTGTCGAAGCCGAACTGCTTCTTCAGCTCCTCGACGAACTTCTGGTCGAGGCCTTGTGATCCCCGATAGCTGGAGGTGGCGCTTTCGCCGCCTGGACCCACTGTTCGACCAGCTGCCATGTCTCCACCGCCGCCGCCGAAGCGGGCGGTCGCGCCCGCATCCGTGCCGGTCAGCTGAGCCATGATGCGCTCGACAGGTCCGCCTGGGGCGAACTGCGTCAAGAGGAACGTCAGCGTCAGCACCCCGAGCAGCGTCGGAATGATGAGAAGAAAGCGCTTGATGAGGTAAGCGGCCATGACGCTCCAGAACTAAGCGGGTTACGATGGACGGTCGAGTAGAGGGCGGGGGGATAGCGCTGCCAGTGCAACCGGCCTTCTTCGCCGTCCTCCCTCGTCAGGTCTGGCCCCTCAGTTCTGCTTCGCCAGCTTGGCCGCCCGCGCCTCGTCGTACCACCAAGTATCGAGAATGCCGCGCGCATATTTCGGCTTGATGGCCGGGCGCGAGAACTTGTCCCAATAGGCGATGTGGTGAGCCGCCTTGAACCAGTGCGGAACCCAGTAATGGCCGGCGCGCAGGACGCGGTCGATGGCCCGCGCGGCCGTTACCAGGTCCTCGCGCGATTTGGCAGCGATCACTCGCTCGATGAGCGCGTCGATGACCGGATCCTTGATGCCGGCGTGGTTCGAGCTGCCTTCGTTCGAGGCGGCCTCGCTACCCCAGTAGTTCAACAGCTCGAGGCCAGGGTTCAACCGCATGGTGAACCGGGTGGAGATCACGTCGTAGTCGTGGCTTTTGACGCGGCGCTGATACTGAGCGGCATCGACGTTGCGCAACGTCGCCCGCACGCCAATCGCCTCGAGGTTCTTGATGTAAGGGCCGATGATGCGCTCGAAGGTGGGTCCGCCGGCGTTCAGAAACTCCACGTCGAGCGTTTCGCCCTTGGCGTTCCTGACGACAGGCGGGCCACTCTTGGTATCGAGCTTCCAGCCGGCATCGCTCAGCAGCTTGAGGGCGCCACGGAGCAGCTTGCGGTCGCTCCCGGAACCATCGCTTTTCGGCGGGGCGTAGGGCTCGCCGAAAACCTCCGGTGGCAGCTTGGCGCGATGCGGCTCGAGCAAGGCCAGCTCGGCAGGCGAAGGCGGGCCTTTCGCCTTCATGTCGGAGTTCTCGAAGAAGCTCTCGGTGCGCGTGTAGAGGCTGTTGAAGATATTGGCGTTGGTCCACTCGAAGTCGAAGGCCATGGCCAGCGCATGACGAACGCGGGGGTCCTGGAACTTGGCGCGGCGCGTGTTGAAGAAGAAGCCCTGGGCACCGGACGGCGTCGCGTCGGGTAGCGTCAGCTTGATCAGCCGGCCGTCCTTAACGGCTGGAATGTCGTAGGCCGAGATCCAGTCGCGGGCGGTGAACTCCTCGCGCAGGTCGATACCGCCGGCTTTGAGGCTTTCGAGCTCGGCCGTGCGATCGCGATAGTACTCGTAGCGGATCTCGTCGAAGTTGTAGCGTCCGCGATTGATCGGCAGGCTCGCAGCCCAATAGTCCGGCCGCCGCTTGTAGGTGACGTGGCCGCCTTGCTTGAAGTCGCCGATGGTGTAGGGGCCGGAGCCGAGGGGGATCTTGAGCGTCGTCTCCTCGAAGGGCTGCGTCTCGTAGTAGGCCCGCGGCAGGATCTGCAGGCCGGCGACGGTCAGCGGAAGATCGCGAAGCAACTCGCCCTGGAAAACGAAGCGCACAGTCAACTTGTCCAGAGCCTCGGCCTTGACGACATCGCGCAGAATGATGCGGTAGCTCGGGTCGCCCTTGGTCTTGAGCGTCTCGAGCGTGAAGACGACGTCGTCGGCGGTGACCGGGCTGCCGTCGGAAAAGCGCGCCTCGGGTCGCAGCTTGAACGTGATGCTCTTGCGGTCGGGGGCGAGATCGGCCGACTCGGCGAGCAGACCGTAGGCGGAGCCGGGCTCGTCGCCCGCGCCTTCCATCAGCGTGTCATAGAGGAGGGACAACCCTTGCGCCGCATCGCCCTTCAAAATGAACGGATTGAAGCTGTCGAACGTCCGGATGGCGGCTGGTCCAACCATCGAGATCCGCCCGCCCTTCGGTGCGTCCGGATTGACGTACTCGAAGTGCTTGAAGTCGGCTCCGTACTTGAGCTCGCCGAATATCGAGAGGCCGTGACGGGGCTCGGCAATCGCGGGCGCTTGCGCGAGCGCGACCGTGGCGAACGTCAGGGCGGCGAGAAAGCGCTTCGTTGCGAGCTGCATGTGTCCTCCGCCGCGTTCCGCGGCTAGTTTCGGCGGGCGGCCTCGAGCCGCTCCGCAGCCTTGTCGTCGTACCACCAAGTGCGCACGAAGGCATCCATCGGCCCCGCATATCGTGGCAGCACCGCGGGTCGCGCGAACTTGTCCCAATAGCCGATGCGATACACAGGTGAATGGAAATGGGGCACGAGATAATGCCCCCACAACAGAGCACGATCGAGGGCGCGCGCGGCCATCACGAGGTCGGCACGATCCTTCGAATAGATGAGCCGCTCGATCAGCGCGTCGATGGCGGGGCTTTTCACGCCGATGAGGTTCCGAGATCCTTCCTCGGCAGCCGCGGCGGAGCCCCAGAACTCGCGCTGCTCGTTGCCCGGCGAATGCGACTGGGGAAAGCCAGAGACGATCATGTCGTAGTCGAAGGACCTCAGTCGTCGCTGATACTGGGCACTATCGACGACGCGAACACTCAGGTCGATTCCCAGCTTGGCGAGCTCGGCCTTGTAGGCGAGGACAAGCCTCTCGAAGCTCGGTTGAACGAGCAGCATCTCGGCGGTGATCCTGACACCCGCAGCGTTGGTTCGCACCGCATCCTTGACCTCGAAGCCTGCCTCGGAAAGCAGGCGAGCGGCTTTGCCGAGATGGCGACGAAAATGGTCGGGGGCGGAATTGACGGGGTTCTTGTACTCGGCCTTGAATAGCTCGGGCGGCAGCGCGTCGCCGACCTTCTCGAGGATGGCGCGCTCCTCGCCCTCGGGAAGGCCGCGACATGCCAGCTCGGTATTGCCGAAGTAGCTCGACGAACGGCGATACTGCTCGAAGAACATGGCCTGGTTGGCCCACTCGAAGTTAAACGCGAGATTGAACGCCTCGCGTACGCGCCGGTCCTGGAACTGGGGCCGACGTAGGTTGAAGATGAACCCCTGCATCGGCTTGATGTCGCCGTCAGGCAATTCCTCGCGCTTGACCAGGCGGCGCTTGACGGCCTCGAAATCGAACTCCGTCGCCCAGCCCTTGGCGCTATTCTCGGGCCAGAAGTCCGTCTCGCCGGCCTTGAAGCCCTCGAATGCGGGAAGGCGGTCCCGATAGTAGACGTAAGCGATCCGATCGAAGTTCCACTGGCCGCGCGTGACTGCGAGATCCTTGGCCCACCAGTCGGAGACGCGCTCCAATACGATGCGCCGGCCGCTCTCGAACTTGGCGACACGATAGGGCCCGGCCCCAACCGGAACGTCGAGGATACCGCGAGCCAGGTTCCGCGGCTCGCCCTTGTCGTCATTAGCCGTCCAGTAGTGACGTGGCAGCACCGGCAAGCCGCCGACGATCTGGGGCAACTCGCGATTGCCTGGCGCGTCAAAGACGAACCGCACCTCGCGCGGCCCCGCTTTCTCGACGCGCACGACGTTCTTGTAATAGATGGCGAAACGCGGGTTTGCTTTCTTCAAATGCTCCAGCGAGAAGATGACGTCCTCGGGCGTGATCGGCGCACCGTCGCTGAAGCGGGCCTCCGGGCGCAATCCGAATGTCGCCGAGGTATAGTCCGCCGGGTGGGAGACCCACTCGGCGATCCAGCCGTAGTCCGTCGAGGGCTCGTCGAGGCTGGCAAGCATCAGCGTGGCGTCGACGTGCGAAAGGCCACCGGCTGCGATGCCGCGCGGGGAGAAGCGGTTGAGGGTGTCAAACGTACCGAAGGCGCGAAGGCGGATCTCGCCGCCTTTGGGCGCTGCAGCGTTGACCCAGCCGAATGCCTTGAAGCCTGCATCATACCGCGGCTGGCCGATCAGTGCGAGGGCATGCCGCCGTTCCCCGGCGCCGTCATGGGCTCGGACGGGTTGAACCAGCCACAAGCACGAGAACAACGCGAGGACAGCCAACAGGGCGCCTGCAAGGAAGGACGGCCGGCTCGGCATAGGCGGGTGACGGCTCCCAATGGTCAGCGGTGACCGCAGAGCGGCTACCGGCGGCATGTGCGGACGCGGTTTGCCGACTTAAGGGGCCGGCTCTTGTCGTTCCGAGCAGCATAACGCGTTTCGCGCGATCCGGCTCGTCAGACCTTGCATCAGCATGGAAACGGGAGTGGCATCTGCCAAGTTAATTCTTGGTCAGGCGCGGAGCTTTCCCGACGCCTGATCCACTTCATGTTCCGCAGACACTCCAACGCCATATTCTGAAGGAGAGGGCGTCTCGACGCTATCGCTCGAGACGCGACGGCTATTTCTTCTCGGCAGCAGGGGCCGCGGCCGGAGCCGGTACTGCCGGCAGAGCCGGCGGCGAATCCGACAACGTCCGCAGGTAGGCCAGCAAGTCGGCCATCTCGGCAACGTCCTTGACGCCCGCGTACGACATGCGGTTACCCGGGATCGCCGACCTGGGATCGTGGAGGTACTCGGTCAGTGCCTCCCAGGTCCACTGGCCGCCCTTGCCCGCGATCGCTGGCGAGTAGTTGGTGAAGCTCGCGAGCTTCGCGACGTCGCGCCCGACAATGCCGTAGAGGTTGGGGCCGAGCTTGTTGGCGCCGCCTTTTTCAGGAGTATGGCACTGCGTGCAGGCCTTGAAGACCTCCTTGCCGGCCTCCGGATTGGCTGCGCCGAGCGCTGCGGCGACCTTGGCGAACGAGAAGGCGTCCTCGGCCGGAGCGGCACCACCCTTGCCACCGGTATCCTTCGGCATCGGCAGCTCATAGCCTGCACCATGGCTGTGGCCCGCGTCATGGCCCTTCATCATGGCAGCGAGCTCGGGCACTCCGAACATGAAGAGAAGCGCCGATAGAACGGCGCCTGCAATCTTGTTGAACTCGAAGCTATCCATGCGCTTTCGATCCCGCCTCTCGTGTAGCCAGTAGCCGACCCGTCCGAGCACCACAGGCGGAGCGCGGCAGCAAGCATGCCCATCTGAGCGACCGATCTGGCCACTCCCAACCTGAAAACCGCCGCAACTATATGAACTCCCGCTCCCCTTGCAACCGGCGTCCGTGTTGAACTACGACATCTGCCCGAGACGAATTGTCACCATTCGAGGCCCCTTCATGCGCCCACACAGCGCCATCGTCGTCATTCCCGCCCGCATGCAGGCCTCGCGTCTGCCAGGCAAGCCGATGGCCGACATCAACGGGGAGCCGATGATCGTCCACGTGTGGCGCCGCGCCATGGCGGCCGAGGTCGGCCGGGTGGTCGTTGCGACCGACGCCGACGAGATCCTGGATGCGGTACGGCGGGCGGGTGGCGAGGCGGTGATGACGAGGGCGGACCACGCGTCGGGCTCGGACAGAGTGTTCGAGGCGGTCAGCCGCATCGATCCGGATGGAGACAGGGACCTCGTCGTGAACCTCCAGGGCGACCTTCCGACGCTCGAGCCGCGGCTCGTCAGGGCCTGCCTAGAGCCGCTCGAGCGCCGCGAGGTGCACATTGCGACGCTCGCGGCCGAGATCGTCGACCCAGAGGAACGCCTCAATCCGAACGTGGTGAAGGTGGTCGGCACGCCGGCTGCCAAGGATGGCCGGACCTTGCGCGCCCTCTACTTCACGCGTGCCACCGCGCCATCGGGCGAAGGGCCCCTTTACCATCATATCGGCATCTATGCCTATCGGCGGAACGCGCTCGAGAGATTCGTCTCGCTCAAGCCCTCGCCGCTCGAGACCAGGGAGCGGCTCGAGCAGTTGCGTGCCCTCGAGGACAACATGCGCATCGACGTGGCGCTGGTCGATACTGTACCTCTCGGGGTCGACACGCCAGCCGACCTCGAGCGAGCCCGCCGGGAGCTGGCGAAGGATTAGGTCCCCGCCCGAGCCCGTCCTCAAGGACTGTTCAGCATGCCCAACAAAAAGCCCAGCGCGGGCCAAGCCGCGTCGGTCAGTGCATCCAGCGCCGCGACTTCACCAAAGCCTCGGATCTCCTATCAAGGAGAGCCGGGGGCCAACTCGCACACCGCATGTGCCCAGGCCCATCCCGAGCTGGAGCCGATGCCGTGTCCCACGTTCGAGGATGCGATCGGCGCCGTGCAGTCGGGCGACGCACAGTACGCGATGATCCCGATCGAGAACTCCCTGGCAGGGCGGGTGGCCGACATCCATCACCTGCTGCCGAACTCGGGGCTCTATATCGTCGGCGAGCATTTCCTGCTGATCCGCCACCAGCTAATGGCCGTGAAGGGCGCGCGCATCGAGGACATCACGGACCTCTACAGCCACGTGCACGCGCTCGGGCAGTCACGCAAGATCATCCGGCAGTACGGACTGAAGCCGCATGTGGCGGGCGACACGGCCGGGGCGGCGCGACAGGTTGCCGAGTGGGGCGACAAGACGAAGGCGGCGCTCGCGCCGAAGCTCGCCGCCGAGATCTACGGGCTCGAAGTGCTTGCCAGCGACGTCGACGACGAGAAGCACAACACGACGCGCTTCGTGATCCTTTCGCGGGAGCCAGACGACGCGGAGCCCGGCAACGGACCGGTGATCACGACGTTCATCTTCAATGTGCGGAACGTGCCGGCCGCCCTCTACAAGGCGATGGGGGGCTTTGCGACGAACGGCATCAACATGACCAAGCTCGAGAGCTACCAGGTCAACGGCGAGTTCGTGGCAACCATGTTCTATGCGGACATCGAGGGCCATCCGGCGGACCGGCTGGTGCGGCTCGCGCTGGAAGAGCTATCGTTCTTCTCGACGGAGTTGCGGATTCTCGGGACGTATCCGGCCAGCCCGTACCGGGCCGAGATCCGGCGCCGCGCCGAGGAAGCTGCCGCGGCAGCCGGACGTCAACTCCAAATGCGAACATAGGCGCGGCAGCCGTCTTGTGCCCAGTTCTGGAGGCGACCTCGAAGTTCTCCGGGTGCGCCGGAGGCTGCTCAAATCTGTTGCCGATCAACAAAATGAACTATCCTCAACGCTCTCCAGCGGAGCGCATCGATGCCGTCGAGCCTGAGTAAACTGTGGGGCGCGAAGCGCGGCCGGCGGACAATCCGCTTTCGCATCGTCACGCTTGTTCTCCTGATTCTTCGCGCCGCTGCTCTGCACGTTTGCCTGGATGGCTTTCAATCTGGCCGACGCGCGAATGGCGCTGATCGAGCTACAGCGCGAGGATATCGCCGACACAATCAGTGTCCAGGCAGATCGCGAGATTGCGCATGTGATCGGGCTGCTCACAGGTCTCGGCGCCAGCGGCATCTCGGCTCCGGGCGACGCGGACAGGTTCGCTCTGCATGCGCGTGGCCTGCTCGCCAGACCCGAGCTCGTGCGTGTTTGGGCGTTCGACAACCGGGGGAATGCGCTGATCACGACCAACGGCCAGGCTGTTTCGGCAGAAGCCCCGAGAGCAGACGCGGCTGTCGTTGCGCGCGTCTTTTCGGGACGGCCGGCAATCTCGGTCCTGCGTGGCCAGGGTCTCGACGAGACAACTTTCGTCATAGCCGCCCCGATCGTCGAAACCGGTAAAGTCGTGGCTGGGGTCGCCGGTGTCCTTCGCGTGCGGCTGCTCGGGCGTGTGCTGCCAGAAGCCGGTCTCGACGACGGGTGGGTGGCCGCGATCGTCGATAGCAACGGGCGCTTCGTTGCACGGAGCCTCGACGCGGAAGGACGTGTCGGGCAGATGGCGCGGCCGGAGCTGAAGGCGGCGGCCAACGCGGCCTCGGACCGCGGCACATTCGAGAATGTCACCTGGGAAGGCGTTCCGATGCTCAACTCGTTCCGGCGGTCGTCGCTGACCGGCTGGACGACAGTGGTCGCGGTACCGAAGAATGTCGTCGAGGCACCGATGAAGCGCAACGCGGCCCTGGTGCTGCTCGGCGGCGCAGGCGCGTTACTGCTCTCGCTGGCGACCGCATTTGCCTATGCGACGCGCATCTCCGAGCCAATTCGCAATCTCGGGCAGATGGCCACCGCGTTCGCCAAGGGTCAGGCTTTCGCGAAGACGCGCTATCCGCTCGCGGAGCTCGAGGAGGTGCAAAGCGCGTTCGAGACCGCAGCCGCGGAAAGCGCACACCTGTCGGCGCTGGTCGCGTCGTCGGGCGACGCCATCATGAGCATCAACCCGGACGGCACCATCCGGACCTGGAATCCGGCAGCAGAGCAATTGTTCGGCTACACGGCCGAGGAGATCATCGGCAAATCCAAAGAGGTGCTGGTTCCTCCGGACGAGGTCGACACATTCCGAAAGCAGCTGGCAACCGTCATCGCCGGAGAGAATGTGCGCTCGGAGACGACGCGTATCAGACGTGACGGCACCCGCATCGCGGTGTCCGTCGATGCGGCGCCGATCCGGCGACCCGACGGAAAGATCATCGCGACGTCGTCGATCCTGCACGACATCACGGACCGCATCGCCAACGAGGAGCATCGCCTGTTCCTCATGCGCGAGCTCGCTCACCGCTCGAAGAACCAACTGGCGATCATCCAGGCAATCGCCACGCAAACCGCGCGTACGACGGGCTCGACGGACATGTTCCTCAAGACATTCCGCAGCCGCTTGCAGGGTCTCTCGGCCTCTCATGACCTGCTGTTGAAGCAGGATTGGCGGGGGGCGCCGCTCGAAGATCTGGTTCGGCGGCAGATCGAGGTTTTCGTCGGAGAGGACAGCAGCTCGGTTCACGTCACCGGGCCGGATGTCATGCTGACTGCCGGGGCGGCCGAGGCGATCGGTCTCGCGATCCACGAGCTTGCCACCAACTCGGCCAAGTATGGGGCGCTTTCCGTCCCGGTGGGGCAGGTCGAGGTCGCATGGAAGCAGGTCGACACAGGCGAGGCGGAGGCCAGTTGGAAGCTGACTTGGCGCGAATGGAATGGCCCGACCGTCGCGCCTCCTTCCGCAAGCGGCTTCGGCACGCAGGTGATCACGCGCACAGCGGCGATGGCCGTGCAAGGCAAGGCCGAGCTCGAGTATCATCCGACTGGCTTGATCTGGCAGCTGACTTTTCCCACATCCGCCATGCGGCCGCTGCCCGTGACACATCGAAGCGACGGCGCCGCTCGCGAGGACGAGCCTGCGTCGCTGGCAAAAGGAGCATAGGCGCACAGCACGGGCTCACAAGTCCCCCGCGGCCGCCATACGCACAGCCCTGTTGCAGAACGGCCGCGAGCGTGCCTAACCTCACCCTATCCGATTGTCCGGACAATTGAGGGGTTGGATGGCAGCAATGATGAGCATAGCCGGCGTGGAGCTCGAGGTCGCCGAGCGAGGAGCCGGGGCGCCCCTTCTCTTTCTGCACTCCGGCGAAGGCCTCGGTGCGGAGCGTCCATGGCTGGACCTGCTCGCGAGGAAACACCGTGTCATCGCGCCATCCCATCCCGGATGGGGCGGATCGAAGCTGCCCGACTGGATCGGCGGCATCGACGACCTCGCCTACCTCTATCTGGACTTGGCCGACAAGCTGAAGCTCAGCGATGCGACGCTCGTCGGCTGCTCGTTCGGTGGGTGGATCGCGGCCGAGATGCTGGTTCGGTCGTCGGCGCGCTTCTCGCGGGTCGTGCTCGCGTCGCCGCTCGGCATCAAGGTGTCGGGACGCGACGATCGAGACATCGCCGACATGCACGCCATGTCGCAGGCCGAGCTTCTGGCGCACGCCTGGGCCGACCCTGCGAAGGGCGAAGTGGACACGACGAAACTTTCGGACGGCGAGCTTCGCGGCATCGTCAGCGGCCGCGAGGCGCTCTGCCTGTTCGGGTGGCGTCCCTACATGCACAACCCGCGCCTGAAGCCCTGGCTGCACCGCATCGACAAGCCGGCGCTGCTCGTATGGGGCGCGGCAGACCGGATCCTGTCCCCGTCGTACCGCGAGGGCTGGAGCAAGGCGCTACCGCAAGCGCGCTCGGTCACGATTCCCGGGGCCGGGCATTACCCGCATTGGGAGCAGCCCGAAGCCTTCGCCAACGCCGTTGGCAGCGAGGTCTGAAGTCGAGAACCATGTAGCCCGCGGCGTGGTGCTGCCGGCCGCCTCGCGCCATGCACCACCATCACAGATAACCTCACGTCTCCAAGGGAGCCCCCCATGCGCGTCTGGTACTTCTCCGAGATGGCCTATCATCCGGCCTGGGACGAGGGATTGAAGCGGGGCTCGCTCCGCGTCGTCTATCCGAACAAGGTTGTCGATCCACACGACGCACACAAGCTGCTGCACCGCTATCTCGACGAGTTCGCGTACTGCGACGAGGCGGGGCTCGACATCATGGTCAACGAGCATCACTCGACGGCGACCTGCATGACGGTGTCGGTGCCGATGGCGCTCGCCATTATTGCTCGCGAGACCAAGACGGCACGGCTGCTCTCGCTCGGCAACCCGATTGCCAACCGGCCCGATCCGGTTCGCGTCGCCGAAGAGATGGCCTGGCTCGACGTGCTCTCGGGCGGACGCCTCGAGATGGGGCTCGTCAAGGGCGCGCCCTACGAAATCCATCCGGCGAACTCAAACCCTGCGCGCCTGATGCGGCGCTACTGGGAGGCTCACGACCTGATCCTCAAGGCCATGTCGACGACCGACGGGCCGTTCTCCTGGGAGGGCGAGTATTTCCACTACCGTGCCGTCAACATCTGGCCGCGACCGCTGCAACAGCCAACGCCTCCGGTGTGGATGACGGGCCTGTCGATCGACAGCGGCATTGCGGCAGCCGAGCGCGGCCATGTGATCGCGACACTCCTCTCGGGAAGCGTCGCCAAGCCGATGTTCGATGCCTATCGCAAGCGTGCCGCCGAGCTCGGCCGCGTGGCGGAGCCCGACCGGTTCGCCTATGCGGCCTGTATCGGCGTGGGCGCGACGCGGGAGGAAGGTCTCAGGCGCGCCCACCTCATTGCGGACTACGTGCGCACGGCGCCGGTGGTCTACGAGCCATTCACGAACCCGCCGGGGTACAACTCGGTCAACGCCAACGTCGCCATGTTGAAGGCGGGGCCGGCTGGACGCTCGTTCGTCAAGGACCGCAAGGGCAACGCCGTCGACCACCGCACGGCCAGCGTCGAGCAGTTCATGGAAACCGACACGGTGTTCGCCGGCACGCCGGACGACGTCTACCAGCAGATCAAGGACTTCAACGATCGCATCGGCGGCTTCGGGCATCTGCTGTTCTTCGGCCAGGGCGGACACCTCGACCACAAGGACACGATGGACAATATCCGGCTGTTCGCGAAAGAGGTGATGCCGCGCCTGAAGGATCTCAATACGGGGGCCGGCAAGCGGACGGCGGCGGAGTAGGAGCGGCGGCATAGCAGGCGGCATTGACCGCGCGCCGGGATTGACCGACGCGCGGCAAGGTCAAATGGCCATCCGGGCGCTCGTCAGTTGAATACGACCGCCATGCCAGCTTTCTTCAAAGCTGCAGCGCGCGCTTTTCCCCAGGCAGCAGCGAAATCAGTGCCCTCGCCGTTGCCCTTTGCCGTGTGCTCCTTCCAGGCTGCAGCGAGCACATCCTGACGCTTCTTAAGCTCGGCGTTGTGGGCGTCGTGCTCGGCCTTCCAGACACCCTTTTCCTTGTAATAGCGGATGGAGCCAGGGTGGTAGGGGAACTTGAACTTCAGGCTTTGCGACGAGAGCTGATACCCGTCCATGCTCGGGCCGGAGTCCTTGATGTCGGCATAGTTCTCCATGACGGCCTTGGTCAGACCATAAGCAAGATCGTCAGACGTATCCTGTGTCGCCACGAAGATCGGGTAGGGCACGTTGGCCCCCTCGTAAGGCACTTTGTGCTTATAGCCGGGCGTGACGACCTCGACCTTGGTCGGCACCCACCAGGGTGTGATCTCGAGCGCGCGCGCCCACGATGTCTTGTCGTCATGGGGTAGCGGCGGAAAGTAGAGGCCTTGTGGCGAGGAGACAAGCTGCGCGAATTTGCTCGAGACCGTCGAGCCCCATGTCGCGTCGGCTTGGCCATTGATCACGGCGTCGATGGATTGACCCCAGCCGGGTACCTCGATCTTCTGGACATCGTCCCAGGTCAGCCCGCCGAACGCGAGAAAGGCTTCCATGTTGCGGTTGAGCGCCGGCGCGCCCTTGACCCACGTCACGCGCTTGCCCTTCAGGTCGGCTGCGGTCTTGATGCCGGATGCTTCGGAGGCGGCGACGGTTTGGCCGTTGCGACCATTGTTGTTAAAGAGGTTGTACAGTCGTTGCGGCCCCCAGCTGGGCTCCGCGAACATCAGCACGCCTTCCTGTGCAAAATAGGACGCGACACCGCAGGCGCACAGCTTCGACTGACCTAGCTTCAGCGGCGTCATGCGCGAGACATCGTTCTTGCCGGGAATGATCCGGAGATCGGTGCCGTAATGCTTCTTGAGCATGTTGCCGAGCCCGACGGACTGGGCATAGCCGGACGAGCCACTTTCGTAGGCGGTCCAGTTGAGGTCGCGGGGCAGCTTGACGTCCGCTGCCGAGAGCGGCGCCATGGGCAGCGCAGCTGATAAAAGAAGTGCACTGATTACACAGAATGACCTCTGCATATCGTTGTTTCTCCCTTTTGTTTTTTCTGACGACGGATTTTCATTTTTTCGTTTTTCCCATCTAGCGCGGGCATAGCTACAGTATCTCCCTCGTCCTCGAGGTCAATCCCAAGGCGGAAAAGCGCGCGAAAAGCCTGCGTCCGGCGGCCTTCTCATATCCGGCCGGAAATGTGGAACGGCTTCTCTTTATTCAGCCAATGCTCCTGCATTGAAAACTCTACTCAATTGACATCATTAGATTATTTCCGTAGCGAGCAGGCATTGAATGATCTGATTACGGATTTTCTTGCGGCGCGAATTTTCGATAGCGTCCGGGCTGAAAACACTCAATGGAAATCCCGCGAGCGGGGAATGACGCGCTGGTCGCGCGGATGGCGACGTGCATTCGCCATTTGGCGAGGATGCGAAGGAGATCGCGCCGATACCGGCTCGGGCCGCAGCACCTCGTCGGCGTTAGCGATCGGCACCGGCATGGGGCCGTCTGCGTCCTCCATCAGCGTGGCGAGCAAATCGCTCCGGTCCTCGACCACGGCCGAGACCACGTGAATGATGTCCTCGTGACGCTGGATGCGGCCCCGGATCAGCATCAGGCGGGCACTCATGATCTCGCGGCGGTAGCGCTCAAGCGTTTTCGGCCAGACGACAACGTTGGCGATGCCGGTCTCGTCCTCGATCGTCATGAAGACCACGCCCTTGGCCGAGCCCGGCCGCTGGCGCACGAGGACGACACCAGCAACGGCGACGCGCGCGCCATCGCGCAACGTGCGCAGGTCGGCGCAGGCGGCGACCCGGCGTGCCGCAAGGCCGGCCCTGAGAAAGCCAAGCGGGTGTGCCTTCAGTGACAGGCGCAGCGTCTGATAATCGCACACGACATGCTCGGAAAGCGCCATCCCAGGCAGGTCGACGCGAGGCTCTGCGCCGGTCTCCCGCGCCTCGCTCCAGGCGAACAGCGGCAACGGCGCGGCATTGGCGAGCCCTTTGACCGCCCAGAGAGCCTGCCGCCGGTCGAGACCGAGCGAGCGCATGGCGTCGGCTGCGGCGAGGCGCTCGAGCGTGGCGAGACGAACGCCCGCGCGCTGCCAGAGATCGTGGACGTCGGCGAAGGATGGGGCAGCCCGCCGAACAAGCCCCGTCCCACTCTCAGGCTCGCCGTACTGACGCGCCGAGACGATGGTCCGTGCCTCGGCCTCGACCAATCCGTCGATCTGTCTCAGGCCGAGGCGGACTGCCGGCCGACCGTCGCGCCCCAGTGCCTCTCCCGACTCGAGCGTGGTGTCCCACTCGGAGGGGTCGACGTCGGCGGCGCGTACCTCGACGCCGTGCTCGGCGGCGTCACGGACGATCTGGGCCGGCGCGTAGAAGCCCATCGGCTGCGAGTTCAGGAGAGCGCGCGCAGAAGGCCGCCGGGTAATGGCACTTGAGCCAGGACGAGACGTAGACGAGATGGGCGAAGCTCGCGGCATGGCTTTCGGGAAAGCCGTACTCGCCGAAGCCCTTGATCTGGTTGAAGCAGCGCTCGGCGAAGGCCGGCTCGTAGCCGCGCGCCACCATGGCCTCGATCATCTTGTCCTCGAGCAGATCGATGGTGCCACGGCGGCGGAAGGTGGCCATGGCCTTCCTCAGCTCGTTGACCTCGGCGTCGGAGAAGCGGGCCGCCACCATGGCGATGCGCATCGCCTGCTCCTGGAAGAGCGGCACGCCCTTGGTCTTGCCGAGGATGCGGCGGAACTCGTCCGCCGTCCCGTGCTCGGGCGCGGGCGAAGGATAGCGACCGGCTCGAGGCCATAGCGGCGACGCAGATAGGGATGCACCATGTCGCCCTGGATGGGGCCGGGGCGTACGATCGCCACCTCGATGACGAGATCGTAGAAACAGCGCGGCTTGAGGCGCGGCAGCATGTTCATCTGCGCCCGGCTCTCGACCTGGAACACGCCGAGACTGTCGGCCTGGCACAGCATGTCGTAGACGGCCGGATCCTCGCGCGGCACGCTGGCGAGCGTCAGCCGACGTCCTTCGTGGGCGGCGACGAGATCGAAGGCCTTGCGGATGCAGGTGAGCATGCCGAGCGCCAGCACGTCGACCTTGAGCAGGCCGAGGGCCGCGAGATCGTCCTTGTCCCACTCGATGAAGGTGCGATCGTCCATGGCCGCGTTGCCGACCGGGACGACCTCGATCAGCGGGCCGCGCGTGAGCACGAAGCCGCCGACGTGCTGGGAGAGATGGCGCGGGAAAGCCGATCAGCTCGTCGGCGAGTGCGAGGACGCGGGCAAGCAGACGGATCGCGCTGGATCGAGGCCGGCCTCGCGCACGTGGCGTCTCCGGCAGGACGCCGCCCGAGCGAGTGCCCCAGACCATGCCGGCGAGCGCCGCCACCGTATCCTCCGAGAGGCCCATGGCCTTGCCGACCTCGCGCACCGCCGAGCGGGCCCGATAGGAGATGACGGTCGCGGCGAGGCCGGCGCGCTCGCGGCCGTAGCGGGCATAGATGTACTGGATCACCTCCTCGCGCCGCTCGTGCTCGAAATCGACGTCGATGTCGGGCGGCTCCTTGCGCTCGGGGCTGACGAAGCGCTCGAACAGGAGGTCGACCTCGGTCGGGTCGACCGCGGTGATGCCGAGGCAGTAGCAGACGACCGAGTTGGCCGCCGAGCCGCGGCCCTGGCAGAGAATGCCGCGCGAGCGGGCGAAGGCGACGATGTCGTGCACGGTGAGGAAGTAGGGCGCATAGTCGCAGCTCGGCGATGAGGACGAGCTCGCGCTCCAGTGTGGCCGCGACCTTGGCCGGTACGCCGTCGGGAAAGCGGTGCCGTGCCCCCTCGCGGGCAAGCTCCTCGAGATGCGCCTGCGGCGTGGTGCCGGGCGGCACCGGCTCGTCCGGGTACTCGTAGACGAGCTCGTCGAGCGAGAAGCTGCACGCCTCGACCACCTCGACGGTCCGCGCGAGAGCCCGCTCGTAGCCGGACATGAGGCGGGCCATCTGTTGCGGCGACCTCAGGTGGCGCTCGGCGTTACGGGCAAGGAGAAGGCCTGCCTCGCCGACGGTGGTGTGGTTGCGGATCGCGATCAGCACGTCCTGCAGCGGACGCCGGTGAGGCGCGTGGTAGAGCACATCGCCCGTCGCGACGAGGGGAATGCCGGAGCGTGTGGCAAGGGCGTCGAGCGCGGCGAGGCGGGCGCGGTCGTCCCCGCGGTAGATGTGCGAGGCGGCGAGATAGAGGCGCGCGGCGGAGGCCAGGCAGGCCTTGATGAGATGGAGGCGGGCCTCGAGGGTGGAGTTTGTGAGGTGAGCGGGGTCGGGCCTCAAGCCCGAGTGGGGACTCGTCCCTACGCCCCCATCGGGGGATAGCCCCGAACCCCCGTCTTTTTCCGTGCGAGGGAGGTGGCTTGGTCTCGTGCCATAGCGCCGCTCTGCTGTGGGTGAGGAAACGGGTTGCTGCTGCTCGAGGCGAAGAATTTGCACGCCCTCGGCCTTCGCGGTGTTTGCGCGTTGGCCGTGCGAGGTGGAATCGAGGGCCTCGCGCCAGTCCCAGTGATCGGGCGGCACGACAATGAGCACCTGGCCTTCGGCGTGGCTCGCGACGTCGTCGAGATCGAGATGGCACGCGCCTTTGGGAGCGCGACCCTGGCCGAGCGAGAGAAGGCGGCACAAACGCCCCCATGCGGCGCGATCGGTCGGGTAGCAGAGGAGCCGGGTGCCGCACGCGAGATCGAGGCGTGCGCCGGGCAAGGTGCGCAAACCCACCTCGCGGGCCGCGACATGCGCCCTGACGACACCTGCCACCGTGTTGCGGTCGGCGATACCGAGGGCGGCGAGCCCCATAGCCTTGGCCTGGGCGACGAGCTCGTCGGGGTGCGAGCCGCCTTCGAGGAAGGAGAAATTGGAAATCGCCTGCAACTCGGCATAGGCGGGTGGCGGGGAATGCGGCGGAAGACTTCTCATGGCCTGCCTCATCAGCCGAACACGCCATGGACGAACCAGCGCGGGATCTGGTCTCCTTCGTCAGGATCGGCGTCTCCGGTCTCGCTCTCAGGCTCGGAACAATCCGTCTCGCCGATGTAGAGCCCCTCGCGGAAGACCCAGTAGCGAGCCCCGGTCACATCCTCGAGACGGTAGTAGTCGCGCGTGCCGGGCGGACGCCCGAGGCTCCCGATATGGCGCCACCACTCGGGTCCGATGCGCTCGGGCCCCTCGCTTCTCACGATCCGGCGGGCGAGACGACGCCAGACGAAGTGCTGCGGCGCGCCTTCCGGTATCTCGGCGATGACGGAGATCGGCTCGGGCGGTGACAGGAGCAACGGCGGGCGATGGGAGGACAAACGGGGAGGCGGCGGGCGTGCAGGCGCGGGAATCGCCTCGCGCTGTGCGTCGATGGCTGTCCGCCAGACCTCCGCCCGTTCCGGGATGTGGCTGTCGCCAGGGGACCAGATCCGGACGCGCGCGACACCGAGGCGGCTCACCAGACGATCAACGAGGGCGGCCGTATTGCCGGCATCCGTCCCGGTGGCCGCCTCGAAGCCGATCTGGCGGGCCGCGAGAGGCTCGAGGCGACCGGCCTCCAGGGTGGCCACGTCGATGCCAAAGCCGACATCGAGCGCGGAAAGACGCTCGGTCATCAGGCGCCGGACGTGCAATGGATCACGGCCTGGCACACTGGTGCCCACGACGGCCTCTGCGACCGTCCCGTCGGAACGATAGAGGGCGAGCCGAAAGCGCCGGGCGCCAAGGCCTTGATCATCGAGCTTTGCCATGAGCCTGCCGGCGAGCTCCTCGAGTCCCTGCTCGACGCCTTCGGCGGTGAGCAAGGGCTCGGAAAAAGCGAGCCGGCTCAGAGCCTCGGGAGGAGGTGCGAGAGGAGAGCGGGGCTCGCGCGCGACGCCGAGCGCCTGATCGAGGCGCAGGAGCAGCGTTGCCGCCGCCGTGTCGGCCGCCTGGCGTGCGCCTTTCCGCCGGAGCTCCCGAAAGCGCGCGGCCAAAGCAGATCGCGGCAATCCATAGAGCTGGCCAATGCGCTTCAAGCCAAGGCGCACCAGAAGCCGCGTGGCCTCGGGCGCAAGACGAAGGGCTGCAACGGGAAGCGAGGCGAGCGCGGTCCTCGTCTCGCCCGGGGGGGCGATGACCCAAGGTCGCGCCGGCGACTGACTTTGGAAACGAGCCAGCGCGTGTGCCGCACCGAGGGTATCGGCAAGCCCGATACGTGCCGTCAATCCGAGCCGACCGAGGCGCTTTGCGAGATCTGCGCACAGTTGCGCCTCGCCGCCGAAAAGGTGCGGCACACCGCGGACGTCGACCCACATGCCATCCGTCCCGTCCACGTTCGAGGCCGGACCGTAGCGCGTGAGCCAGCCGGCCAACGCCAGTAGAGCCTCGCGGTCGCGCGCGGCTTCGGCCGGCCGAACGGCGAGAGACGGCAGCGCCGCCCGTACGTCCGGCAACGCCGCGCCGACAGCCACGCCGGCCGATGCGGCCACAGCGTTGACCGCGCTGATCCGCAGTCCGTGCGCGCCTTTCTCGACGAGCGCGAACGGCTCAGCCTCAGGCACGATGCCGGGCGTCCTGCGTTGCATGCGCTCGATCGGCCACATCGGCAGCCAGACGAAAACGATACGTGACATCACACCACTCGAGATCGAGAGACAATGCCTCGGCTGCCAGAGAAGCGCCCCGGCAACGCTCCAATGTCAGGCGTACGCGAGACGCGCCCGGCGCGCGCCGATCCAGCGGATGCGACGCACCCGGCAACCGCCGCAACCTCAGACGCAAGGAGGCCGAGGGCGCGGGAGGGCTCGACGGAGGGGTCAACAGCAGGGCGGGGGCGCGTCCCGCCGAGGCAGCAAGCCCGAGCCGGCGGGAGGGCGTGAGATCGACCTCCTTCAGAAAACCGACCGCAAGGGAGATGCCTCCGGAGCGCAATCCCTCCTCGAGCACCCACAAGGCATCGGCCTCGCGCGGGGCGTCGACCATGATCACGGCATCGGAGGGGAGCCCGAGCCCGGCGAGACCTGGCCCGTGCAGCCGGCCATGCTCGGCGGTGAAGCGCGGTGTCGTGCAGCAGAGAACCGGTTTCGGCGGCATCAGCCGGGCTCCGTCCGGCTCAGACTTGCGATCCAGAGGACCCAACTGGCGACGAACGGCGAGACAAACCGCGAAAGCCAGAGTGGCGGGCCAGTCACCGTGGTCGCCCGGCTTCAACTCGATGAGGCCGGCCGGATCGAGACCACCTCCCGGCAGACAGGCATCGAAAGCCGCCTCGCCGAGCGTCCAGGGCGCGCTTGCCAGCGGAGAAAGAGGGGACGCGAAGACATCGGGCCGGGGACGATGCGTCGTCCCGGGGGCATGGCCAGACGTCTCCGCGCCGCGGGGTAGGCATGAGGGCTCGTCTGCCGATCCGACCAACCAGCGCGCAGCCTCGCCCTCGAGGGCACGGACCTGTGCTCCGAGGCTGTTGAGCAGCCGGCGCCGGTCTATCGCGACCGACTGCGGAAAAAGGCGAGAAGGCGGAGCAGACGACGCCAGGGGATCGGCAGCATCTGCCCCGCGAGAGACTCGGGTACGCGGAACGCAACGCATACAAGACGCATCATCAGGCACGACCGAAGCCTCGGCCGCCGAGGGGGGCGGGGCGGCTGGACAGGCTTGAACTCGGACCATCGAAGATCCGCGTGGCCGAACGGCGAGAGCTGGGGATGTCGGTAGCCGCTTTGGTCACGAGGTACGCTCTTCGAGAGCTTGAGGGAGGCCGCTCGGGCCAGCGCAAGTTCTTTTTTTGTTCTAATACCAGTCCGCGCCGACGTCAACAAAATTTTGGAACCAAGAGAGAACAAAATCCTGGATCGCATATCTCAGGACCTCGACGATAGCGCCAGCCCCAAACCGCGGCCGAGCCCCACCAAGCGCCACACCGTCTCCGAGGACAAACTCCAATTCAGAGCACAAGCCCTTCGTCCAGCACGGAAATCGTGGCGCGAATCACACACCGCCATGGCAAACGGCGAAACTGCCACATGAAGGGGCAGTGCGCAGCCGATCAACAGTTGCGCGAGTTCCCATCGCCGATAAGTATGGAGACAAAGGGGCAGCCAACATTGACGCGATCGGGCATCGACGCATGCGGCGGAGACAGAACACCGGTAAACGATCTGTTCAGCCTCTCGTGCCAGTCTGCCTCACACTTCAGCAGCGAACAGGGGCACGAATGCGGCAGACGAACGCCAGCTCTTGTCCGACTCTATGAAACCAAAGGCGGGCACAGAGCGTTTCACGATGCCGTGCGCACCACGCCACGACCATCTAGAATCACATTAGAAGCCCGATCCATCAGCAGTGCTTTGATCCGGGCCAAACCGAAGCCGAGACTTTGGAGATGAGAATGCCGATCCTACCGTCCATCCGCGCCGTGCTCGCAACTGCGGCCCTCGTGTCGGCGACCGCCGCATTCGCTCCTGCCGCGCACGCGCAAAGCGGCTGGCTTTGGGGCGGTGGCTCGACCTGGGGCAGCAGCGGTCGCGAGACAGTGCGTTTCAGTCCGTCGTACTCGCCCGGACAGGTCGTTGTCAGCTTCGGCGATCGACGCGTCTATTTCGTCACGAGGCCCGGCGAAGCGCTCAGCTATCCGATCGCAATCCCGCGTGAGCAGAGCCGATGGTCAGGTGTTACCTCCGTGACGATGAAGCGTGAGAATCCGTCGTGGACCCCGACACCGACGATGCTCAGAGAAAATCCGCGCCTGCCACGCTTCGTTCCGGGTGGCCACCCGATAAATCCGATGGGGGTGCGTGCGCTCTATCTCGGATCGTCGGCCTATCGCATCCATGGCACGGACGCGCCCTGGACGATCGGCTCGGCGGTCTCGAAGGGCTGCATCCGGATGTACAATCAGGACGTCATCGACCTCTATCCGAGGGTGCGGGTCGGCGCCAAGGTGACCGTGACCTGGAACAGGTTCCGGACGAGCGGCTACTCGGCTTCCTACGGCACCGAGGACGAGGCACGGCCGCAACGGCGGCGGTACGAGACGTCCAAGCGACGCGTTCCGAGATCGGCGCAGGCCAGCGCCCGCGTGCGCAGCGCGGCCACCGAATAAGATCGCCTCGCGCGATCGATTGGGAGACAGTTTCGGAGGGCGGCGCCATCGGTGCCGCCCTCTTCGATTCCGCAGCGTTGCAGACGGCGCCACGCCCGGGAGGTGACGGGTTCGGGCGTGCGCCTTATCCTCGTCGGCGAGCGGCACCCGGGCACCCGGCACCGCGCCCGCCCGACACAGAGGACAACGCATGATCCATGAACTCAGAATCTACACCGCCAAACCCGGCATGGCGGCCGAGATGGCCAAGAACTCCGGCTCCGTCGCCCGCGAGATCCGCGGCGACAACTACGGCAAGCTCGAAGGCTACTGGATGACGGAGATCGGTCCGCTCAATCAGGTCGTCCACCTCTGGACCTATTCGGACCTCAACGAGCGGGCACGGCTCAGAGGCGAGCTGGCTAAGAACGAGCGCTGGACGAAAGAGTACCTGCCGCTGATCCGCCCGATCCTCGTCCGCCAGGACATCCGGCTGATGAACCCGGTGATTGCGCCGCGCAAGCCCGACAAGGAGCCGAACATCTACGAGCTTCGCGTCTACCGGACGAAGCCCGGCGCGGCGAAGGAGTGGAGCAACCACATCCTCGAGGCGATGCCGGTGCGCGAGAAGTATTCCAAGCCCGTGGGATTGTGGATCAGCGAGGCCGGCCAACCGAACGAGGTGGTCCACATCTGGGCCTATCCGGATCTCAATGCCCGTGCTGCAGCGAGGGCCGCCGCCGTTGCCGATCCGGGCTGGCAGGCGTTCCTGAAGAAAGCCGGCCCGCTGCTCGAGGAAATGAGCTCGACGGTGATGCTGCCGTCGGCGCACTCGCCGATGAAGTAGGACGCGACGGCTGGCGCGGGCCCGGATGGGTCCGCGCTGCTCGCTTGCGGCTTGACCAATGAACTGCCCCGGTCTGTCATGGTGCATACAGCTAGCGCCAGGAGACACGGATGCACGACACGGTCATCAGGGGTGGCACGATCGTCGATGGCTCGGGCAAGCCCGGCTTCACAGGCGATGTCGCGCTCGAAGGGGGCAAGATCGCGCAGGTGGGCGGCAAGGCCGGTCCCGGAAGGCGCGAGATCGACGCGAACGGTCTTCTCGTCACGCCGGGCTGGGTCGACGTCCACACCCACTATGACGGCCAGGCGACCTGGGATTCGGAACTCGCACCCTCCTCGTGGCACGGCGTCACGACGGTGCTGATGGGCAATTGCGGCGTCGGCTTCGCACCGGCACGCCGGAGCAAGTCCGATCACTCGGATCTGATCGGTCTCATGGAGTCGATCGAGGAGATCCCCGGCGTGGCGCTCGCCGATGGCCTCAAGTGGAACTGGGAGACCTTCACCGACTACATGGATGCGCTGGAGCAGATGCCGCGCGCCATCGATATCGGCGCTCAGATTCCGCACCATCCGCTACGCGTTTACGTGATGGGTGACCGGGCGGTGCGCCGGGAGGCGGCTACGGGAGACGACATCGAGCAGATGCGCGATGCGGTACGACAGGCCCTCGTGGCGGGGGCCTTCGGCTTCACCACCTCGCGGACCAACTCGCACAAGACGCCGTCGGGCGACATGGTGCCCGGCCGCTACTCGGAGGTCGACGAGCTGCTCGGCATCGGCGGGGCATTCAAAGGCCTCAGACATGGCGCCTTCGGCATGAACAGCGACTTCGACGACGAGGCCGAGGAATTCGAGTGGATGACGAAGTTCAGCAAGGATACCGGCCGTCCGGTCTGGTTCCTGCTGGTCGATCAGCCGAACGACACGACACGCTGGCGCCGGATGATGGACGGCGTGCACAAAGCCCGCAAGGCCGGCGCCATGGTGACGGCGCAGATCGCGGGGCGGCCGGTCGGCGTGATGCTGGGGATCGACACCGCGCTCAATCCGTTCTCGATCCGGCCGAGCTACCAGGAGCTGCTGAAGCTGCCGGTGGCCGAACGCATGAAGCGCGTGAAGGATCCGGCCTTCCGGGCCAAGGTGCTCGCCGAGAAGCCGGCGGAGGAATACCTGAAGCGGCTTTCCCAGTTCCGGCAGTACATCGTGACGGCATGGGACCGAATGTTCCCGTTCACCGATCCGCCCAACTACGAGCCCCGCAAAGAGGACAGCATCGCCGGCATGGCCGCGCGGCAAGGGCGGACACCCGACGAGGTCGCCTACGACTATCTCGCCGAGAGCGCCGACCGGTTCCTGTTCTTCCCGATCGTCAACTACAACGAGGACAATCTCGGCGTCCTGCAGACGATGCTCGAGGACGAGACGACACTGCTCGGGCTTTCGGACGGCGGCGCGCACTGCTCGTCGATCGTCGACGCCGGCGTGCCGACATGGATGCTGATGCACTGGTCGCGCGATCGCAGCCGGGGTCCGCGTCTGCCGCTGGAGCGGATCATCAAACGCCAGACCAGCGATACAGCCGGCTTCTTCGGCATGCACGACCGTGGACTTCTGAAGGCGGGGCTGAAGGCCGACGTCAACCTGATCGACTACGAGCGTCTTCGGTTGCATGTGCCGGAGGTCCGCTACGACCTGCCAATGAACGGGCGCCGGATCGTGCAGAAGGCGGACGGCTACAAGGCAACATTCGTCTCGGGCGTGGCGACCTACGAGGACGGCGTCTACACCGGCGCGACGCCGGGCCGCCTGGTGCGCGCCGGCTAAGCGCGGGGTCGCTTCGACCGTTGCAATCGGCGACATCCTGGCGGGGTGTCGCTTCCCCACCACCGATCGCGGAGCCGTAGCTCAATGTCGTCACTCTCGCCGCTCGATGCCAGTCATCTGCCTACCGGGATTCGTGCCCGTTTCGTCGATGGGATCAACGGGCTTCAGATGCATGTGCTGGAGGCCGGCTACGAGGCGAAGGGGCGCCCGCTGCTTCTCCTGCTGCACGGCTTTCCCGAGCTCGCCTACTCGTGGCGCAATGTGATGGCGCCGCTCGCGGCGGCAGGTTTTCACGTCGTCGCGCCCGACCAACGCGGTTATGGGCGCACCACCGGATGGAGCGACGCCTACGACCAGGACCTGCGCCCGTTCTTCATGCTGAGCCTGGCGCGAGATGCTCTGGCGCTGAGCTTCGCGCTTGGCCATCGGACGGCTGCCGCTGTGATCGGCCACGATTTCGGCGCAGCTGTCGCGTCGTGGTGTGCGCTGACGCGGCCCGATGTGTTCCAGCGCTGCGCGATCATGAGCGCGCCGTTTGCCGGACCGCCGACATTGCCGTTCGGGACTGCGGCGGGGGAAACGCATCAATCCGGGCTCAATCGTGCGGGCGCCGACATCGACGCCGCGCTCGGGCGGCTGGCGCGGCCCAGGAAGCACTATCAGCGCTACTACTCGACGCGCGCCGCCAATGACGACATGACGCGCTCGCCCGAAGGCGTCGGGGCGTTTCTGCGCGCCTACTTCCATCACAAAAGCGCGGACTGGGCCGAGAACAAGCCCTATCGCCTGAAAGAATGGTCGGCGGAATGCCTGGCCGAGATGCCGACGTACTACGTGATGGACCGCGACCAGACCATGGCCGAGACGGTTCGCCCGCATATGCCGAGTGCCGAGGCGATCGCCGCCAACCGCTGGCTCACCGAGGCGGAAATGGGGGTTTATGCCGAGGAATACGGGCGCACTGGCTTCCAGGGCGGGCTCAACTGGTATCGCGCACGCTACGAGCCGCAGCTCAATGCCGAGCTTACACTCTACGCGGGGAAGGCCATCGAGGTGCCGTCGCTGTTCATCGCGGGACAGAGCGATTGGGGCATCTATCAGGTTCCGGGCGCACTGGAGACCATGCGCAACACGGCGTTCTCGCGCATGCAGGGTGTGCATCAGGTGGACGGCGCGGGACATTGGGTGCAGCAGGAGCAGCCCGGGAAAGTGGTCGAGCTGCTCGGCGCGTTTCTCGCGTGAATCAGGAGAGGCAACGATGAGATTCGACGGCAAGAGCGCGATCGTAACGGGGGCTGCATCCGGCATCGGGCTCGCCATCGCGCGGCAGCTGATCGCGGAGGGTGCTAGCGTTGCCGGCAGCGACCTCAACGGGGATCTGCTCGCGCATGTGGGGAAAGAGCTCGGGGGCCGTTTCGCCGGGCGGGCCGGGGACGTGACCAAGGAGGCCGATGCGGAGGCACTGGTCGCGCTCGCCGTCGAGAAGCACGGCCGTCTCGATTGCGCCTTCAACGTCGCGGGGGGAAATCGCGCCGGCTACATCGTCGATCAGAGCGAGGCGGACTGGGATTTCGTCATCGACCTCTGTCTCAAGGGCGTGTTTCTCGGCATGAAGCATCAGGCCCGCCAGATGATCCGGCAAGGCGGCGGGACGATCGTCAATATCGCGTCGCTCAATGCTCACGTGCCGATGTTCGCGGGATCGGCCTATTCAACGGCCAAGGCCGGCGTCGAGATGCTGACGAAGAACGGTGCGCTCGAGTGGGCCGATCAGGGCATCCGCGTCAATGCGGTGCTGCCTGGACTGGTCGAGACACCGTTGACGCGGCCGCACTTCCAGGACCCGGCGCGGCTCGAAGCCTTCAAGGCGCGCATCCCGATGGGACGACCAGCACAGCCATCCGAGATTGCTGGTCCGGCTCTGTTCCTCGCCAGCCCCGAGGCGAGCTACGTGTCGGGCGCAAGCCTCCTGGTCGACGGCGCATGGGCGGTGGGCGGCTATCCCGACATGCGGCCCTTCCGCGGCGGGCAGCAGTGGAAGGGATGAGGCTCGCCATCAGCCCGAGGGCTGACCGCAGTCGCGAACGCAAGGCGGAACTTGTTGCGATGCATCAACTTTAGCCTCAGGATGACGGCTGCTCGCGGGAGGGAGCGGATCACGTTCGGAGGTGGCACCTCGATGCGCCATTGGATACGTGTGGCTCTCGCTGCGCTCGGCGCAGCCGTCCTGCTGGTGTCGGCCTCGGAAGGGCCGCGCGCCGACGTCCGCAAAGCCGAGGTGCTTCCCGGCGGCGAGACAGGCTCGGGCCGACCCGAGGTGGATCTTCTGCTGGTGCTCGCCGTCGACATCTCGCGCAGCGTCGACGAGAAGAAGTTCCGGCTGCAGCGTGACGGCTACGCAGCGGCTATCGCAAACCCCCGCGTCGTCGCCGCAATCCGCTCCGGGCTGGTGGGCCGAATCGCGATCTCGCTGATCGAATGGTCGGGTGTCGCCGAGCAGACCATCGTCGCCGACTGGACGGCCGTCGGCACCGCAGAGGAAGCGCGCGCCCTCGCCGACCGGATACGAAGTGCGCCACGAGCGTTCATGGGGCGCACCGCCATCGGCTCGGCGATCGAGTTCGCGATGCTTCAGTTTCCCCGCAGCCCGTGGCACGCCGAGCGCCACCTGATCGACGTCTCTGGGGATGGGACGAGCAACAGCGGGGTCGATGTCGTGGAGGCGCGGCAGCTGGCGCTTTCCCAGCGCGTCACGATCAACGGGCTCGCCATCCTCAGCGAAGTGCCGCTGGCGTTCAACCCGCTGCACACGCATCCACCGGGGGGACTTCTCGCCTACTACGAGAACAACGTCATCGGCGGCCCCAACGCGTTCGCCCTGGCGGCCGAGGGGCACGAGGCCTTCGGAACCATGATCCTCGCCAAGCTGATCAAAGAGATCGCGCTGGCTGACTGACGGCGCGCAGATACCACCGCGCGGGGCACAAGGTGGCGCTTGACACGTTGCGGCTCCGTTCATATTTGTGCAGTCCGTGGTGATTTGGCCGGCCGGCTTGCAGCCACGTTAAACAACTCGCTAAACAGGCCGTGCGCGACCCGGCTACGGGTCCGGCCCGGCAATGATTGCGGGTTGGATCGGCCGGGTTTTCTGTTTGAGGCCCCGTCAGGGCCGGGACGGAGGCGCACATGACGGCCGACATTGGCACCGAGGTGACTGCTGGCGCGGCGCTGCAAGCGGGACGTACGTCCGGCGACGTGGTGCTGGAGCATGCGCTCGAGAAGCCGCTTGCAGCGTCGCCCGAGGTCGATACGCCGTCGAGCGAGGTGGTCGTCTTCAAGGACAGGCCACTCGAGCTCGACTGCGGCCAGCAACTTCTGCCGTTCCAAGTCGCCTACTGCACCTACGGCACGCTCAACGCCGAGCGCTCGAATGCGATCCTCGTCTGCCACGCCCTGACCGGGGACCAGTACGTCGCGAGCCGAAACCCGGTGACGGGAAAGCCCGGCTGGTGGGAGATCATGATCGGACCTGGCAAGCCGATCGATACCGACCGCTACTTCGTCGTCTGCGTGAACATTCTCGGTGGGTGCCTCGGCTCGACCGGCCCCGCATCCGTGAACCCGGCGACGGGACGTCCGTGGGGACTCGACTTCCCGGTCATCACCATCGGCGACATGGTGAAGGCGCAGGCCCGCCTGATGGACCACCTCGGCATCGAGAAGCTGTTCTCGGTGGTCGGCGGCTCGATGGGCGGCATGCAGGTGCTCGAGTGGGCGTCTCGCTACAAGGAGCGCGTCTTCTCGGCCATGCCGATCGCGACGGCGCCCTGGCATTCGGCCCAGAACATCGCGTTCCACGAGGTGGGGCGGCAGGCGGTAATGGCCGACCCTGCTTGGTCGGGCGGTCGCTACTTCGAGGCAGGAACGGTGCCACGGCGCGGCCTCGCTGTCGCGCGCATGGCGGCGCACATCACCTACCTCTCGGAGGAGGCGCTGGAGCGCAAGTTCGGCCGCAGCCTGCAAGACCGCGTCGCCAAGACGTTCTCGTTCAGCGCCGACTTCCAGGTGGAGAGCTACCTGCGCCACCAGGGCTCCACCTTCGTCGACCGGTTCGACGCCAACAGCTACCTCTACATCACGCGCGCGATGGACTATTTCGATCTGGCGGCGGATGCAGGCGGCAAGCTCGCAAAGGCCTTCGAGGGGACGCAAACACGCTTCTGCGTGGTGTCATTCACGTCCGACTGGCTCTATCCGACGCGCGAGAGCCGCGAGATCGTGCAGGCGCTGAACGCGGTAGCGGCCAACGTCTCCTTCGTCGAGGTCGAGAGCGACAAGGGACACGACGCCTTCCTCCTCGACGAGCCGGAGCTGTTCGCCACAGTGCGCGGCTTCCTCGGCGCGGCAGCAAAGAAGCGCGGCCTCGCCGCCTGAGGAGCCGAAGCATGCTAGCCCGTGACGATACCCTGCAACGCCCGCAGACGCATCGCGTCGACCACCTTCTGATCGCGGACATGGTCACGCACGGCTCACGCGTGCTCGACGTCGGCTGCGGCGACGGCGCACTGCTCGAGCTTCTCGGTGATCGCAAGCAGGTCGACGGACGCGGCATTGAGGTGACGCGCGAGAAAGTCAACGCATGCGTGGCGCGCGGCCTCTCCGTGATCCAGGGCGACGCCGACCGGGACCTCGACAAGTATCCCGACAAGGCTTTCGACTACGCCATACTCTCGCTCACGATCCAGGCGACGCGGCGGCCGAAGCCCGTGCTGGAGAACCTGCTCAGGATCGGGCGACACGCGATCGTCTCGTTCCCGAATTTCGGGCATTGGTGGATTCGCACGCAGTTGATGGCGACTGGCCGTATGCCGACGACGGTCAACCTGCCCGAGCCCTGGTACGATTCGCCCGACGCGCACCTGTGCACGATCCGCGACTTCGTGGATCTGTGCCGTCTCGTCGATGCGCGGGTGGAGAGCAAGGTCACGTTCAACGCGTCAGGCCGGCAGCTCGGGACATGGCTACCGCTGACGTTGCACAACCTGCTTGGCGAGAAGGCCGTGTTTCAGCTCACGCGGAGCTGACCGGATCGGCGGCGGGTGTGCGGTAGTGTAAGCGCGACGATACCGCGCACGTTGCAGCGCGAGCCATAGCAATGGCTCCCGCAATGCAGCATTCGCCGCTGATTTTGCCTTTGGCCGTATGAAGATCGCTAGCCTCGCCAGAGCCGGCTGCGGCGAATGAGGCCTTGCAACCGAGCGTCTGGATTGCAGGATGGCAAGCGCTCGACGTTCGACACAGTGGGAGGATCAGCGCCTTGCTTCGGGGGAGATTGAGCCGTGCCGCTCTGATCGGCGCGCTTTTGACAACAGCGAGCGGGCCGCTCGCCGCGCAGATGAACGGATTCCGGCCCTTGGCGCTCGGGGGATTTCCGGTGCGCTGGCAATTAAATGCCCCGTCGGAGCGTCTGGTTCTTCGCTACCGGGTGGCGGAGGAGGATCTCCACCAGCCGACGGCCATCAACTGCAAGCGCATTCGGCCACCGCGAACACTTCTGGAAACTTCTCAAATCGCGCCCGGTTCCTTCCGCGCCGCGCTCATCGCCGCATTCCATCGGTGGCGGGATGTCGCAGACGTCACGTTCATCGAGGCAGCGGCAGGGGAGCGCGCGGACATCGTCATCGGCGAGCAAGGCGAGCCGACCGGCTTCGCCTTCACGAACGTGGAGCTCGCCGAGCAACCGATCGGGCAGATGAGACCCATCGTCGGGGCAAGCATCTGTCTCAATCCTCAGCGCCGATGGAAGATCGGTTACGATGGTAATCTCGAGATCTACGATTTGGTGCACACCCTGACGCATGAAATCGGGCACGCGATCGGGCTCGATCACCCGAGCGGGAAGGGGCACCTGATGTCGTTTCGCTACTCGGAAGAGAGGCAGGGACTGTCCGAAGGTGACCGGATCGGCGCGATCACGCTGTATGGTCCCAGCCGGATGCAGTCGCTGGTATCCTCGGAGCTCGCAGCGACCGCGCCAGCCGCCACCGCTCCAGCCGGCGTGACGACCATCATCGGCCGGAGCATCAAAGGCGCCTCGGCCGACTAATTCAGCGCATCCGACGTCTGGTCGGTTTATGCGGCTGGTCTCGTCACCAAATGCGCGTGACAGGGCTAGGCCAGATCATCGCGTTGCTCGGGCTCCAGCAACGGAAGGTGAATGTCGGAAGCAGAACACGAGACCGACGGCCGGAACGATTTTGATCACCCCTGCGTTTCAATCGCGGCACCTGCACAAGGCGGTGCCGTTCCCCAAAACAACGCAGGAGCATACCATGACCAGGCTATTCCCGGCCGTGGCGATTGCGGCCCTTCTCGCAGGCTCGGCTGCCGTAGCACAGACGACGACCACCCCGCCCGGCGACGTCGCGCCGAATCCGGCATCTCCCGGAGCCAAGGCTCCGGCAACCGAGACGACGCCGCCGGCGGCGCAGCCGGCGGACCCGGCCGGTAAGCGACTGGCACCGACTGGAACTACCGCGGCCACGTCGGCACCGACGATGACGGAGGCCCAGGCCAAGCAGTGGGTCGACAAGGCCGTCTACAGCTCGGACAACAAGAACCTCGGCTCGGTCGCTGCCATCCAGCGTGACGCTTCCGGCAAGGTCACCGAGATGCACGCTGACATCGGCGGCTTTCTCGGCATCGGTTCCACCCGGGTGAAGCTCGAGCCGTCGCAGTTCAAGCTGTCGGGTGACAGGGTCCAGCTCGACCTGACCTCCGAGCAGGCCAAGCAGCTGCCGAAGGTTACACAGTAAGCCGTCACAGTGCGGTGGTGCGCGGCTCGCCCCTTTCGGGGGCGGGCCGCGTCGCCTCACCCAGGCGTGCGATAAGGAACGAGCTCGGTAAGACGTCGCGTGCGGGCCGGCTCAATCAACGGCGATGCCAGTTCCTTTCGAGCCTCGACGATGAGCACGCCTGCGAAGGCCGGGGTCATGCGCGCACCGAGACGTTCCAGGGTCATCGCCGAGCGCAGAACCAGGCGATTGTCGATCGGCGGCAGGTGCAGAGCGGCTCCCCAGTCGACGGGCGTGAACAGCGCGTCGGTGAGAAGGCGTCCCAGCTGGGGTTGGCTGTAGGGGCGGCCATGGCCGAACGGTGTGAGGTCGAAACGCGCCCAGACGCCCCGGCGGTTCGGCACGATGATGAGAAGCCGGCCTTCCGGTGCCAGTACACGCCAGATTTCGCGCAGGAGGGCGCGGCCTTGCTCGCTCGTCTCGAGACAATGGACAACCAGCATCAGATCGACCGAGTTATCCGGAAGCGGAAGGTCATCCTCCTCTACGACGACGGTGTGAACGGGGCCGGACGATGGCCAGACGACAGCGCCTTGAGTCGATGGCATGAGGGCGCCGAGCCGCCCCACCTCGCCCCGGTACGAGCCGAGATAGGGCGTAGCAAAACCCAACCCCATCAATGTCTTATTCGTGCAACGGCGCCAGCGCGCGCGAATGCGGTGCCCGAGAATGCGGCGGGTCATGCCGCCGAGTGGGCTCGCGTAGAAGTCCAGGAGCTGCCTGACGTCGGTGTGCATCGGCGGTTATTATACCATTGGCAACCTTGCCAATCCGTTCGACACCGACAATGGGGTCGCGCGGGCCGCGTTGCAATCGTTTGGTCGGCTGATAGGTTGCTCGCGATGCTGGCGGCCAGCATGACGGCAAAGAACCGCACAGCTCGATCGCCAACATGCAATTCAGCGGCCGACAGCGCCCGGATTGCTTTTGCCAGGAGGACCATCCGTGGCCGATCTCCAAATTCACCAGTTCACATGCCTCAGCGACAACTTCGGCGTCCTCGTGCACGATCCAGCGAGCGGCGAAACGGCGTCGATCGATGCCCCTGAGGCCGAGGCCGTACGCAAAGCGCTCACCGCGAAAGGCTGGAAGCTGACGCACATCCTGGTCACGCATCATCATGCGGACCACACGCAGGGCATTGCACCGCTGAAAGCGGAAACGGGATGCACGGTGATCGGGCCCAAGGAGGCGCAGAAGTCGGCACCGCTCGACCGTACGATTGGCGGCGGCGACAAGCTGACATTCGGCGGCCACGAGGTGCAGGTGATCGACACGCCCGGACATACGGCGGGACACATCACCTTTTACGTCCCAGACCAGAAGGTGGCGTTCGTGGGCGACACGCTGTTCGCGATCGGCTGCGGGCGCGTGATCGAGGGCAACCCGCAGATGATGTGGGAGTCGCTGTCGAAGCTCGCCAAGCTGCCGGGCGATACCATGATCTATTGCGGGCACGAGTACACGCTGTCGAACGCCAAGTTCGCTCTGACGATCGAGCCGGAGAACGCGGCGCTTAAGTCGCGCGCGGACGAGGTCGAGCAGCTGCGCGCGGCCGGCAAGCCGACGTGTCCGACGCGGCTCGACCAGGAGCTGGCGATCAATCCGTTCCTCAGGCCGCAGGTACCCGCGATCCGCAAGCGGCTCGGCCTCGAGGGCGCCGCGGATTGGGAAGTTTTCGCCGAGATTCGCGAAAGGAAAAACAGGGGATAGGCCTGCTCATTGCCTCGACGCGGGGACCACGATTGAAGCGCATTCCATGACAAAGGAAATCGGGATCAGGCCGAGCCGATCGGCGGACCTGCCGTCGATCGCGCACCTCTATCGGGAAGCTTTCCCGAGCGAGGATCTCTGGCCCCTCGTTTCCGCCCTGTTGGAGGAGGCTGCAGACGTGCTCTCGCTCGTCGCGGTGCGGGAGACCACGTCGGCGGGGCATATCGCCTTCACGCGTTGCTCGGTCGAGGCCCCAGCATCGCGCGCGGCCCTGCTCGGGCCGCTTGCCGTTGCACCACAGCTGCAGAAGCAAGGCATCGGGGGCGGTCTCATCAGCGAGGGTTTGAGGCGGATCACGGCTGAGCACATCGCGTGTGTGCTGGTCCTCGGCGACCCCGGCTACTACGCGCGCTTCGGCTTCACGACGGAAACGTGCATCACGCCACCGTACCCGCTGGCGTCCGAATGGCGCACGGCTTGGCAATCGCTTCATCTCGGATCTGACGACGCGACGTGCAAGGGGCAGCTCAAGGTTCCCCTGCCCTGGATGAATCCGGCTCTTTGGTCTCCATGAGATTGCAGAGCGTCAGACGCTGGATCGATCAGCAACTCATCTAGCAGCATCCAGCTCGGGCACGGTCGCTACGCGGCCTATGTCATCGCCGAAGCGCTCGCGAAAGGCGGCCTCGAGGGCCATGTCGACCTCGGGGCTGGTGACGATGCGGCCGAGGTCGGCGAGGCTGGTGACGCCATGCCCGGCAATGCCGCATGGCACAATGCCGGAGAAGTGCTCGAGGTCCGGCTCGACGTTGAGGCTGAGGCCGTGGAGGCTGACCCAGCGGCGCAGGCGAATTCCGATCGCGGCGATCTTGTCCTCGATGCCCGGCCCCTTCTCGGGCCGCGCGACCCAGACGCCGACACGGTCAGGCCGGGTCTCGCCTTTCACCCCGAACTCGGCGAGGGTGTCGATGATCCAGCCTTCCAGATCGGACACGAAAGCACGCACGTCGCCGCCGCGGCGCTTCACGTCGAGCATCACGTAGGCGATGCGCTGGCCGGGCCCGTGATAGGTGTACTGGCCACCACGACCGGCATGGAAGACGGGGAAGCGGCCCGGGGAGAGCAGGTCCTGCGGCTTGGCGCTGGTGCCGGCGGTATAGAGCGGCGGGTGCTCGAGAAGCCAGACGAGCTCGCGGGCGGTGCCGGCGGCGACGGCCGCGGCGCGAGCGTCCATGACGGTGAGAGCCGTCTCGTAGGGAACCGGTGTATCTGTGATCAGCCACTCGATGGTCTTGTCGGTCATGCTTGATCAGACCTGACTGGATGTGATGCGAGCCACGCCCGCCGCCTTCATGTCGGCCCAGGCCTTGGCGAGGGTGCCGCCGGGAACGGTCGGCGCGTCGATACCTCGACAGGCGTCCTCGACGACGGTGACCTCGAAGCCGAGCCGGCGTGCATCGAGGGCCGACCAGGCGACGCAGAAGTCGGTGGCGAGGCCGGCGATATGAACTTGCGTGATGGCGCGCTCTCTCAAATAGCCGGCAAGGCCGGTGGGCGTCGTACGGTCCGCCTCGACGAAGCCGGAGTAGCTGTCGACGTCACGGCGATAGCCCTTGCGCACGATCGTCTGGGCATGGGGGATGTCGAGCCCGGCATGAAAGGCGGCGCCGGGCGTGTCCTGGATGCAGTGGTCGGGCCAGAGGACCTGTGAGCCATAGGGGAGCTCGATCAGGTCGAATGGGGCTTTGCCCGCGTGCGAGGACGCGAACGAGATGTGACCGGCCGGGTGCCAGTCCTGGGTCAGCACGACGTTCGCGAAGCGGCGCGACAATGCGTTGATGATGGGAACGACAGCGTCGCCATCGGGTACGGCGAGGGCGCCGCCCGGGCAGAAGTCGTTCTGCACGTCGACGACGAGGAGGGCCGAATTGGTGTTGGGCATCGCAGTCGCTCCTGTGTGAAAGCCGACCTGCGGGCAGCATGCGATGGGCCGCTGGCCCCTCGCGCACCCCTGGCCAGGGCCGAGCGCCCTGGACCCTGGCAAGACTAGAGCAATTTTATCCAATCGCCCGGTCGCGAAAAGCGACCGCATGCGATCGGACGATGCTCTAGCCGGCCTGCCGGGGCTCGGGATAGAGGCCGAGAAGGCCGGCCTCGCTCGCAGCGCAGACGCCGCGCTCGGTGATGAAGCCCGTGACGAGACGGGCGGGCGTTACGTCGAAGGCGGGGTTGGCGGCCGGAGAGCCGGGGGCGGCGATCTCGACGATGGCGACCGTGCCGTCGGGTAGGCGGCCGGTCATCTTCAGGACCTCGTCGGGAGAGCGCTCCTCGATCTCGATCTTCATGCCGTCGTCGAGGCGCCAGTCGATGGTGGTGTGGGGCAGCGCCACGTAGAACGGAACGCCGTTGTCCCTCGCCGCCAACGCCTTGAGATAGGTGCCGATCTTGTTGGCCACGTCGCCGTTGCGCGTGACGCGGTCGGTGCCGACGATGCAGAGATCCACCTGCCCGTGTTGCATGTAGTGGCCACCGGCGTTGTCGACGATGACGGTGTGGGGCAGGCCGTGGGCGCCGAGCTCGAAGGCGGTCAGTGACGCGCCCTGGTTGCGCGGCCGCGTCTCGTCGACCCAGACATGCACGGGGATGCCGAGATCGTGGGCCATATAGATCGGCGCCGTGGCCGTGCCCCAGTCGACGCAGGCAATCCAGCCAGCGTTGCAATGGGTGAGGATGTTGACGGGCTCGCCGGGCTTTTTGCGGGCCGCGATGTCCTTGATGAGGGCGAGACCATTGTCGCCAATGCGGCGGCAAGTCTCGACGTCTTCGTCGCAGATTTGCGCGGCACGGATGTAGGCGGCGGCCTGACGCTCGGCGGGGGACAGTGGGGCGAGCACGCGGCGCATGTCCTCGAGCGCCCAGCGAAGGTTGACCGCCGTCGGGCGTTGCGCGGCAAGGAACGGGATGACGCGGTCGAGGCTGGCGTCGGACGGGTCGGCGCGCATGGCGAGAGCGAGGCCGTAGGCTGCCGTCGCGCCGATGAGGGGTGCGCCGCGAACCTGCATGGTCAGGATCGCGCGGGCGGCGTCCTCGACCGAGCGGAGCGCGATGGTCTCGAAGCGGTGGGGGAGCTTCGTCTGGTCGATGACCTCGACCGACCAGCCGTCGGGCCCGAGCCAGATGGTGCGGTAGTGACGGCCGTCGATGTTCATGGGACATCTCCGCGACGAAGAAGGAGGAGACAGGAGAGAGTTCGAGTCATGCGCACGGCACAACGGACTTCTCGACCACGCTTCGCTCGCTCCTGCTTTTCAGTGCCCCTCGAAGGCCATCAGCGCGTGCACCTCAATGCCGTCAGCCTCGATGAGCTTGGCGCCGCCGAGCTCGGGGAGGTCGATGACGAAGGCGGCGCCCAGGATATGGCCGCCGAGCCGGCGGATGAGCTTGACGGCGGCGCCCGCTGTGCCGCCCGTCGCGATCAGGTCGTCGACGAGGAGCACGCGCTTGCCGCGGGCGAGCGCGTCCTCGTGCATCTCGATGGTGTCGGTGCCGTACTCGAGCGCGTACTCCTGGCTGATGGTCTTCCAGGGGAGCTTGCCCTTCTTGCGGACGGGAACGAAGCCGCAGCCGAGACGGTCGGCGATGGCCCCGGCCAGGATGAAGCCGCGCGCCTCGATGCCGGCGACGAGGTCGACGGGCTCGGTTCGGTAGGGCTCCGCGAGGCGTGCGACGGCCGCCTTGAAGCCTTGCGCGTCTGCCATGAGCGTGGTCACGTCCCGAAACATGATGCCGGGCTTCGGATAGTCCGGGATCGTGCGGACGAGGCTCTTCAGGTCCATCGCGGTCGGTCTCCTGGCGGGGCACGCATGCGCGCCGAATGTCTGACCTCTATTGGCGCCGAACGGCAGGTACATCAAGAGGCGGTCATCGGCTACACTGACGCAATTGCCGGCACTCCTTGCAAAGCCCTGACCGGAAAATTGCGGTGCATCGCGCTGCAAGTTGATCGTCAAAGCTTCGAATTGGTCCCGATTGTCGTCATAATGCTCGGCGACGATGCGATAGACGTTCATGACAATAACCTCATGCACGGCGCCCGAGGCGCGCACGCCGCGGCGGCCCCATGGCTGTCGGCCGCGCAGCCCGATCGACGCCGGGAGAGCGACCATGGCCGAGCCACGCTTCGCCGATGACGACGACCTGCCGCGCACGCTGCGCCGGGAGCGCGATGCCCGCGAGCGGGAGATGCGCGAGCGTGAGATGCCTGCCGCCGACGACGGCTACGGAGCGGCCGGAGCGCAGCCCTATCCGGCGCAGCCCTACGGCTACGATTACCCGCCCGCCGGTGACGGCTCTGTGACGGTGACGCGGTTGAACATCCCGTTCCTGCACCTCGCGATGTTCTTCATGAAGGCGGTGCTGGCCGCGATTCCGGCGCTGATCCTGCTGACGGTGCTGCTTTGGGGCATGGGTCAGGGGTTGAAAGCGTTCTTCCCGGACCTCAGGCACTTCGAGATCGTGATCAAGCCAGCGAAATAGGTGCGGCGCGGAGAGACCACAGCCGATTTGCGACAGGCCCTTGACGCTCAGGCAAATCCGGGGCGCACTTCTCAGCGGTTTTCGTCACCCGAGAAGGAGCCTCCTGCATGCTGCCCATCGCCGGCTATGCCGACCGTCTGTCCGTCCGTCCCGGCGAGAAGATCGGGTTCAAGGTCTCGAGCCAGATCGAGGGCAACTACGAGGCACGGCTGGTGCGCGTGGTCTGCGGCGACGCCAATCCGAAGGGGCCGGGTCTCGTCGAGGAGGCGGTGACGGCGTCGCTCGCGGGCAGCTATCCCGGCCGCAATCAGCCGGTGCATCAGGGTTCCTACGTGCTGGTCGAGAAGGGACGCGACCTGACGGGGCCATCCGGTGTCGCGTTCGTCGCGACGGTTTGGCCGACGACGCCGGGCAACGGCCGCCGGCAAGGCGTGCTCTCGGCCGACGAGCCGGCGACAAGGGTGGGCTTCGCACTGGCGATCGGCGAGGACGGCAGCGCAGAGGCGATCCTGGGCACGGCGCGAAGTCAAGACTCGCGTGCCGATGGAGAGCCGCCACTGGTATCGGATCGCGGCGAGCTACGATCCGAAATCCGGCACGCTGACGGTAGCGCAGGCGCGCCTGCATCGCGGCAAGGTGCAAGGCAAGTGGACGACCGCGAAGATGGATGTCGACGCGGCGACGCACCCACTGCCGCCCGCCACGATGCCGTGGATCATCGGCGCGCTCGGCGGGCATCCGGTGCGCGGGCATTTCAACGGCAAGATCGAGGCGCCGGCCGTATTCGCGCGTGCGCTTGCCGCCGATGCCCTCGATGCGGCGCTCGCCGCGGGAGCCACGGCCGAGGGACTGGTCGCGCGGTGGGACTTCGCGCGCGATTTCGATACGCTCGCCGTGACCGACATCGGCCCGCACAAGCTCAATGGCAAGGTCGTCAGCCTGCCGGCGCGCGCCATGACGGGCTCGACGTGGACCGGCCGCGAGATGTGCTTCCGCCATGCGCCACAGGAGTACGGCGCGATCCACTTCCACGAGGACGACCTCTACGATTGCGGCTGGCAGACGGATTTTACGTGGGAGGTGCCAGCGGGCACACGCTCGGGCGTCTACGCGGTGCGGCTCAAGGCGGGCGAGCACGAGGAAAACGTGCCGTTCTTCGTGCTTCCGCCCAAGGGCAAGACGACCGCCGACGTCTGCGTGCTGATGTCGACCTTCACCTATACCGTCTATCACAATCACGCGCGGCCGGAGGCGCGGACCGGCTGGTGGCGCGAGCTGTGGGAGAAGCAATCGGCCGAGTGGGGTGCCTATCCGGCGAACGCCTACGATCATCCCGAGTACGGGCATTCGACCTATAATTATCACACGGACGGCAGCGGCATCTGCCACGCCTCGTGGCTCCGCCCGATGCTGACCATGCGCTCTGGCTACATCACGTATCCGGACGAGAAGATCCGCGGCTCGGGGCTCCGGCATTTCCCGGCCGACACTCACCTCATCGCGTGGCTCGAGGCCAAGGGCTACAGCTACGACGTGATCACGGACAAGGAACTGGACGAGGAGGGCGTCGAGCTCTTGAAGCCCTACCGCGTGGTGATGACGGGCTCGCATCCCGAGTACCACACGCCAGCCATGCTCGATGCGCTGGAAGACTATCGCGATGGCGGCGGACGCTTCATGTACCTCGGCGGCAACGGCTTCTACTGGAAGGTGGCCCGGCACAAGGAGCTGGAAGCGGCCATCGAGATCCGGCGCGGCGAGGGCGGCATACGCGCGTGGGCAGCCGAGGCGGGCGAGTACTACAACGCCTTCGACGGGGAGTACGGGGGCTTGTGGCGGCGCAACGGAAGACCGCCGCAGAACCTTGCCGGGGTAGGCTTCACAGCTCAGGGCAATTTCGTCGGCAATCACTATCGGGTGCTGCCCGAGGGGCGCCAATCTCGAGCTTCGTGGATTCTCGAAGGCGTCACGAGCGAGACGTTTGGCGGCCATGGCCTCTCGGGACATGGCGCGGCGGGTTTCGAGCTGGACCGGACAGACGTGCGCCTCGGCACGCCGAGCCATGCCATCGTGCTGGCCCGGTCGGAGGGCCATGAGCCCGAGGCTCCCTGGGTGCTGGTGCCGGAGGAGCAGCTGACGCATTTGACCACCATTCCTGGGAAGAAGCCGGCGGAGCTGATCCACGCCGACCTCACGTTCTTCGAGGCGCCGAACGACGGGGCGGTGTTCTCGACGGGCTCGATCACGTTCTGCGGGTCGCTGCCGTCGAACAAGTTCGACAACGACTGCTCGACGGTCCTCAAGACCGTGCTCGACCGGTTTCTCGATCCGAAGGCGAAGTTTCCGATGCCTTAACGGGTTTGCGCGACGCTGCCCTCCGCGCGCGACGTCCAAGTCGTCCCGCGCGGAGGGTGGTTTTTTGCCGTCCTCGCAGCACTACGCGATTTGAGGGATGGCTCACCATGACGCGCGCACTTCTGGCTGGCGCATGCCTGATCGGCACACTGGGATCGACGAGCGCTGCGAGCGCCCACGAGACGGGCTTTCACAGCATGCACCAGTTGAAGCGCGTGGGCGGCAAGCTGTGCATGGCCGAGCACACACATGCCGGTAAGAGCCCCGATTCCGGAACCGGTCGCAAAGCCGTCGCGGTCAAGCTCGCCATCAACAATTGGACGAGCTTCACGGCGATGGAGTACGGCAAAAGCTGGGGCAAATGGTCCAATGCCTGGGCGAAGAAAGAAAGCTGCTCCGGCGGCGACGGCAAATGGGTGTGCGAGGTGACGGCGCGCCCCTGCAAGAGCCGTTGAGAACCCCAGCGGACGCCGCATTCACTGCATCACGACCTCGACTTGCACAGGCTCACCGGACTTGACGCTGAACTGCCGCTGGTGGAGACGGCCAGCGTGACGTGCGCTCGCCACGTAGTCGCCGGCCGCCAGAATGTGCGTCGGCAGCGCGCCCTGGCTCTCGCGGACGAGATCGCCTTGGGCATTATGCACGGCCCACAACGTATCGGCCTGCGCCTCGCCACCAGCGCGGGTCACGAGCTTCAACGTCACGCGAGCAGCGTAATGACTGACGACAGCGTCGGTCAGCTTGCCGGCCTCGACCGTGACATCGGCGCTGACCGTGGCGTTGGCGTCGCCCATCGTGGAGACGACGTGATAGAGGCCGGCGTTGAGCCGCACGATGATGCCGGGGCGCAGACCGCCGACGACCTTGGTGCGGCCGCCCAATTGGTCCGCGTCGCCCTGGTAGACATCGTAGCTGACGGCGAGGTCGGGCACCTTCTCGGTGGCCCCCAGAACGGCCGTCACCCGTAGTCCTCCGGCATTCAGAATGAAGCGCTCGTCGGCCGGCTTGGCGTCGGAGACGATCACGCGCCGGGTGAGGTGCGCACGGCCGAAGGCGACGTTGACGACATAGCTGCCGGGCGACAGCGTCAGCACCGGGGAAGGCTCCTTCGAGGTCCGAACGAGGCGGGGCTGGGGCGGATCGACACCTGGAGTCTCGGTGTAGACGCGCCAGACGAGGCCCTGATCGATGGGCTCGCCGTCCTGGGTCAGGAAGGCCGAGAGTGTCAGCTGGGCGCGACTATCGCCCGATGGCCCAGACGAAGGCGGCTGCTGTGGCGCCGGAGCGTCGGGGGGCAAGATGCGGCGCAGCATCTCCGAATCGTTCTGCCAGGGCGTCGGCACGGCCCTCTGGGCAAACGCGGGGGATGCGAGGCCAACGGTGAGCACCAAGAGGAGAGCGAGCGCCACAAAGGCCATGGCGCGTCGCTCAGCTTCCGGCGAGCCGCTACGGATCGTGTAATGCTGGTCTATCGGACGCATGAAATCCCCGGTGTGCATATCGTCGGCTCGCACGCGGTGGCCTCAGAGTGACGACCTGCCCCGATTTGTCGGCGCGATCAAGGCAACGAGCGAGGCCTGACCGATGCCCGCGCGATGCACGAGACCACTCACCGCGGCGTCAGGTCGACGATTCGATCCTCGCCAACCACGACATCGAAGTCGCGCTCGAGCGCGAGGCCACGGCTTTCCGCAATGACCCTGTAGCGACCCGCCAGGAGCAGCGCCCGCGGCTCGGTACCGAGACCCGCCCAGACGGAACGGCCGGTCCTGTCACGAACATCGAAGCTGACGTCCGGCAACGGGAGACCGCTCGTGCGCTCGAGCATGCGAAAGCGGGCGACACCGGCCGCATGGTCGATGGAGATGCGCTCCGTCTCGCCGGCCTTGAGCCGGACCTCGCGCTCGGCGCGGACGTTGCCGAGGCCGATCCTCGAACTCGAGGCGATATTGCCCGGCCGAAATCTCGAGCATGGCGGCTGCACCGCTGGCCGTGACAACCTCATGCGGCTGCACGTCGATGCGCTCGAGGCGATGCGTGATCGGTGCCTCACCTTCGAGGCGTCCGCCCGCGAGCCGGACGGAAAGCGCCATGCGGCCCGAACTCCAGGACCATCGTGTGCCGCTCGACCTCGCCGGTGCGAACCGACACCCGGTCGCGCGCCTCGGCGGAGCCGCGCCGCGCTACGACGTAATAGGTGCCGGCAGGCAGCTTCAGCCGTGGCTCGGCCGCCGCTGATCGAGCGACCTCGCGGCGACCCTGCGGCGCGTCGGGATCGTCCTCGAATACCGAGTAGACCAGGCCGTCGAGACGCGGCCCGCCACGGGCTGCCGCGGCGGAGAGCTCGAGCGAGCCGAGACTCAAGGAGTTGGCCAGCGAGACCCGCTCGCCCGCGACGATGCCGACGGGGCGCTCGATCCGGAGCGCGCCCGACGTCACGGAGAGGAGATAATTGCCGGCGGGAAGCGCCAGCTCGGGATCGATCCGGCGTAGAATGCGAGGCTCGCCGGGACCTTTGCCTTCGATGCGGGTCAACGTGACATGGGCGTCGTCGAGCATGGCGCGCGCCGGCTCGGACTGAGCCAATGTGAGCAGCCCGGCGTCCAGAACCAAGGCGAGCGAGCGTGGCGCTCCCTCGACTGCCTCGGCGACACCGGTCCGCGTGATCAGTCCGAGGGTTGCCTCCACATCGTAGCGACCCGTCGGCAGCACGAGCAGGGGCGCGGCGGTCTTGCCTTCCCAGAGCGGCGCACCCTTCTCACCTCCTCGGCGGATCCGCCATTCGACCGGCGTGGCCAGCGGCGGACCGCCCTTGACGAGCGTGGACCACAGTTGAAGGCCCGGACGCGTGGCGCGGTCGATGCCGGAGACTGGGGTCGTGCGCTTGGCGCGAGACGGGGCGGGTGGCTGCACCCCGGTACCAGCAGCCGGGGGCTGGCGAGACGCAACTGCCTCGGCGGCGCTCCCGATCAATTCGAGCAGCGCGGCGTCGATCTCGGCTGCCGTGGCGACGAGGTACTGCTTGCCGCCCGTCGCCTGCGTCAGGCAGGCCATGGCGCCCGCTTCCTCGGCCGGCAAGCCGAGCGAGATCACATCGATCCGGGCAGCGGGATGAGCTGTCTTGAGCCCAGGGAGCACCGAGCACGGGTCTTGCTGGCAATTATCGAGGCCGTCGTGGACGAGGACGATTTTCGCGGGGGCGGAATGCGGGCCGAGCAAAGCGGTCGCCTCGCCGAGCGCCTTCGTCAGCGGGCCGCGGCCGCGAGGATTGAGACGCTCGAGCGGCGTCATTATCCGCTCGACGTCCAGCGGAGCCGGCTCGACGATGGTCTCCGTATCCTGGCAGTCTCCCCCGCGGCGATGGCCGAAGGAGAGGAGGCCGACGCGTGTCGCCGACGGCAGCTTCGCGACGCCGCGACGGACGCCCTCGCGCGCCATGTCAAGCTTGCTCTCGCGCTGGCCCTCGAGACGGCCCCACATCGAGCCCGAGCCGTCGAAGACGACGATCACGGTCGCGGGATCGGCAGCCATGGCAGGCGGGAGCGCTAATGCCAGCACCGCGGCCCAGGCGACCACGGCGGCAAGGCGGACGGCGACATTGAGACAGACGTTGCGCATGGCTGCTAGTCTATATCCAACGGCGGCCCCGGGGATAAGTGCGGGGCAGCCACAATTCTCCTCTTTCACCCGGAGAAATGCCGCATGAACGAGACTTTGCAGCTGCTCAGCCGTCGCCGGTCGGCGAAAATCGCCCTGCTCGCGGAGCCGGGCCCTTCGGCCAGCGAGCTCGAGACGATCCTGACCGTCGCCGCGCGGGTGCCGGACCACAAACGGCTGGTGCCTTGGCGGTTCATCGTATTCGAGGGCGAGGCGCGGGCGAAATTCGGCCGGGTGCTGGCGGAGACGCTCGCCAAGGAGGACAAGGAGGCGCCGTCGGTGGTGCGTCTCGAGACCGAGCGGCAGCGCTTCATGCGAGCCCCGCTGGTGGTAGCGGTGATCTCGCGCGTGGTCGAGACACCGGGCGCGCCGGAGATCGAGCAGGTCCTCTCGTGCGGGGCGGCCGCCTACAACCTCTGCCTCGCCGCCAACGCGATGGGCTACGGGACGTGCTGGATCACCGAATGGTACGCGTTCAGCCCGGGGGTTGCGGCGGCGCTCGGACTCGCTGCGAACGAGCGCGTGGCTGGGTTCGTCTATATCGGCACCGAGACCGAGAAGCAGCCCGATCGCGAGCGGCCGGTGCTCGGGACCATCGTCAACCGCTGGCAGGGCTGACGCGGCGATCCCTATATGACAGCGCGGCAGTACCCGAGCACAGCGACTGAAGGCTGTGCACAACGGGCGACATCAAAGGGCTTGATCGGGACCGGGGGGAATGGGCATGGTCGTCGATATCCCGTCGACCGCACCCGAGCGAGACCGTCACGATGAGCACTTCCAAGATCTCGGCCCTCGGCGTGCTCGGCTTCTCGATCACGCCCAAGCGCGAGACGCTGCGGCAGACGCGGGCCCGCACCAAGCCGGTTGGTCGGCGCTCGGAGCTAAGGCCGCGGCTCGTGCTGGCGAGCGCAAGTCCGAGGCGGCTCACGCTGCTGTCGCAGGTCGGCATCGAACCGGATGCGCTGCGTCCCGCCTCACTCGACGAGACGCCGAAGCGCGCCGAGATGCCGCGAAGCTATGTCAGCCGCCTCGCCCGAGCCAAAGCCGAGGCCGCGCGTGACCTGATCGCCAACGACAAGGACCTGGCGGAGGCGTATGTGCTCGCTGCCGATACGGTGGTGAGCCACGGACGCTCGATCTTCGGAAAACCGAAGAACGTCGAGGAGGCGCTCGCCATGCTGCTGCGCCTGTCGGGGCGCTCGCATCGGGTGCTGACGGGACTGTGCATCATCACGCCGGACGATCGCGTGCGCCTGAAGGTGGTGGAGACGCGGGTTCGGTTCCGCCGGCTCTCCAAGGAAGACATGGAGAGCTATCTCGCCTCGCGCGAATGGCGTGGCAAGGCCGGCGGCTATGCCATCCAGGGCATCGGCGGCTGCTTCGTGCAGAAGATCTCGGGCTCCTACACCAACGTCGTCGGGCTGCCGCTGACGGAGGTGGTGGGGATGCTGCTCGGCGAGGGCTTCCCGATACATTTCAACTGGCTGAAAGCCGGAGAGGCCGAGCCGGAGTGAGGCTCGCGGGCGACGGAGACGAGACGGCGAGATGAGCGACGGCGGCGACAGCGAACGGCACGAGCCCCTGCGACAGCGGCGCTGCTCGATCTGCGGGAAGCCCGTGGTCGAGCGCTACCGCCCATTCTGCTCGAAGCGGTGTGCCGATCTCGACCTCGCACGGTGGCTGGGTGGCAACTACGTGATCCAGGGCGGCAACCAGGACGCGGACGAGGACGGCGACAGCCTGCCGGACGAGATGCCACCGAGGGAGAGACCCGATGCAGATGAGTGAGATCCCGTTCGGCACGACCGACTGGTCGACGGTGTCCAAGACCGAGCACAAGGGCGAAACGGGCATGGCCACCTGGCGCACGCGCCAATTCGGCCAGATCCGGGTGCGCATGGTTGAGTACTCGCCCGACTACCTCGCCGATCACTGGTGCGAGAAGGGCCATATTCTTCTGGTGCTGGACGGCCGGCTCGAGACGGAGCTCGCGGACGGGCGGCGCGTCACCTTGCTGCCAGGCCAGAGCTATCAGGTCGCGGACGGCGCCGAGCCACACCGCTCACGCACGGGCGCCGAAGGGGCAAAGCTGTTCATCGTGGACTAGAACGCGCGGCGACCGTCGGCTTCAGGCGGATGCCGGAATGCGAGCCGCATCTGTTTCTCCGTCTCTATGATCGCAAAGAACACCGCGCCGACAGCGACAATGAGAACGCCGTCACCGAAGCTTACGGGTGCGGTCCCCAGCACGGCCTGCAAAGGCGGCAGATAGGTGACGGCGAATTGCGCCGCGGTCACGATCCCGACGCAGGCCCAGATTATCGGCGTTCCCTTTACCGCCGCCCACGTCACCGACGTGCCATAAATGTTCCGGACGAAGAAGAGGTGGAAGATCTCGAGCACGACCAGCATGTTGACGGCCATGGTCTGGGCCACCTCAATGCTGTAGCCGCGGTCGATCGCGTAGGCGTAGATGCCGAAAACGGCGGCGACGAACAGCGTCGAGACGAGCACGATGTGCCAGATCAGGGCGCCGGTCAGCAGCGGCTCGTGGCGAGGACGTGGCGGCCGCCGCATCGTGGCGGGCTCGGAGGGCTCGAAGGCCAGCGCGAGCCCCAGCGTGACCGCCGTGATCAGGTTGACCCACAAAATCTGGACCGCCGTGATGGGCAGAGACATGCCGGCGAGGATTGCCAGCACGATGGTGGCGGCTTCGCCCGCACTCGTCGGAAGGGTCCAACCGATTACTTTCTTGATGTTGTCATAGACAGTCCGACCTTCTCGTACGGCGGCTGCGATCGAAGCGAAGTTGTCGTCGGCGAGAACGAGATCGGCGGCCTCCTTGGCGGCCGCGCTTCCCTTCAATCCCATCGCCACGCCCGCGTCGGCGCGTTTCAGTGCCGGTGCGTCGTTGACGCCGTCGCCGGTCATCGCCACGGTCAAGCCACGCGCCTGCAGAGCTGTCACGAGCCGCAGTTTATGTGCCGGTGATGTGCGTGCAAAGATGTCGGTTTCTACGACCGCTTCTGCCAATGCCGGGTCGTCCATGTTGTCGATGTCGGAGCCGATCAGCACATTCGTCGTGTTCTTCAACCCGATGGTCGCTGCGATCGCACGCGCGGTCGCGGCATGGTCGCCGGTGATCATCTTCACCCGGATGCCGGCTGCGTGGCACTCCGCGACGGCCGCGATGGCCTCGTCTCGCGGTGGATCGATGAGGCCGATCAGGCCGATGAGCGTGAGTTGACCGGCCAGATCGGACGGCTCCAGCCGGGAGTGCTCCGGGGGCACGGCGCGCACCGCAACCGCGATGACGCGCTGACCCTGGGCGGCCGTCGAGTCGACCAGCCGATGCCATGCGGCGAGGTCGAGCGGCTCGGTGCCGCCGTCCGCGGACGACTGGTCGGCGCACATCCGCATCACCGTTTCGGGGGCGCCCTTGACGTGAATGCGGGCGCGGCCAGCGGGATCGTGGTTGAGGACGGCCATGTAGCGGTGCGCCGCGTCGAAGGGGATCGCGTCGGTGCGGATCCATTGTGCGAACGGCTCCGGACCGCCGCCCGTCAATTTTCCGGCAAGCGCCTTCAGGGCCCCTTCCATCGGGTCCCCCTCGACGCGCCAGGACATATTGTGGGCACGTATCGTCGCGTCGTTGCACAGGCCCGCGGCCAAGGCGAAGTCCCGCAAGACCGCATGCTCGGCCGGATCGACGTCGGCGTTCTGCCAACTCACCGGTCCTTCCGGGGCATATCCGTCGCCCCGTACGGTGTAGACCCGCCCCGCGGCCGCGAGTGAAGCGGCCAGCATCTCGTTGCGCGTCAGGGTGCCCGTCTTGTCGGAGCAGATCACGGACACCGACCCCAGCGTCTCGATCGCGGGGAGACGACGCACGATGGCATTGCGCTTCGCCATGGCCTGAACGCCGACGGCGAGCGTGATGGTCAGTACGGCGGGCAGGCCTTCGGGGATCGCTGCCACGGACAGCCCGACCACGGCCATGAAAAGGTCTGCGAAGGGCAGATGGCTGACGAAATAGCCGTAGACGAGCAGGGAGCCGGCCATCAACAGGATGAAGACAGTGAGCCACCGCGCAAACACGTCGATCTGATGCACGAGCGGGGTCGTCAACACCTCGACACGCGCGAGCAGGCCGCTGATCTTTCCGATCTGCGTATCGGCTCCGGTCGCGACCACGACGCCACGACCGGTGCCGGCAGCAACGAGCGTCCCGCTGTAGAGCATCGAGGACCGGTCACCGAGGGCGGCAGCGTTTTCCACCACCGCGGTCGACTTGTCGACGGGCACGGATTCCCCCGTGAGGATGGCCTCCTCGACTTTGAGCCCGCGGGCCTCAAGAAGGCGCAGGTCCGCCGGCACCCGGTCGCCGGCCTCGATCAAAACGATGTCGCCCGGTACGAGGAGCGTGGCATCCAAGCTCTGGCGCGATCCGCCACGCAAAACCGACGCGCGTGGAGCGAGCATGCCGCGGATAGCCTCCATCGCCTGCTCGGCGCGGCCCTCCTGGATGAAGCCGATGAGTGCGTTCACGATCACCACGGCGAGGATGACGGCGGTATCAATTCCATGGCCGAGCGTTGCCGTCACTGCCGCGGACGCGAGCAGCACATAGATCAACACGTTGTGGAACTGGCCGAGAAAACGTAGCAGCGCGCTGCGGGGCGGGGCCTCCGGCAAGCGATTTGGTCCGTGCTTCTCCATGCGGCGGGCAACCTCGTCCGCACCCAGCCCGTTCGGCGTCGCACGCAGGGCTTCCAAGACGGCGACGGCCGTCTTGGCATGGAAGTCAGAATGGTCTCGGCCTGTGCTCATGCGTGATTATTCGCCTCGATCCACAGTCTCGTTTCTGATCTCGATCATTGAGCTCGCCGATCCCGCGCTGTGGCGGCAAACGGAACTGCTTGGGTGACGAGGCTTGGCCCCTGACGCCCGCTGCACCTGGCAGTCGCGACCGGCCAACTCGCCATTGCCCGAGCCGAGGCCACAAAGCTCGCGATACACTTGTGCACACCTTCTGCAATCCTTCCCCTGCCCGCGCAATCCGCCGCCGACATGTCGCCTCATGGCGGCCTAAACTGGCGAGTGATTCGGGGATGTGGGGGTTCACATGGCAATGGCGGCGCTCAGGCGGGCAGGTCTCGCCGACCATGATTCCGAGCCGGGCGCGTTTCTCGGCGTCGAGGCCTCGGCGCGCGGGTTCACGTGGCGCGAGCGGCTGGGGCGGCCCGAAACCAACATCGCGACGATGATCGCGCAGCAGCACGGGCTGCCGGAGCTGCTCGGGCGCATCCTGGCGGCGCGCGGCATCGGCGTCGACGAGGTGCCTGTGACGCTCGATCCCACCATCAAGGCGCTGATGCCGGACCCTTCGACCCTTGTCGACATGGAAAAGGCGGCGGCGCGGCTTGCCGATGCCATCCAGAAGCGTGAGCGCGTCGCGATCTTCGGCGACTACGACGTGGACGGGGCCTGCTCGTCGGCGCTGATGCGGCGCTTCTTCATCGCGCACGGGCAGGATGCGCGGATCTACATTCCCGACCGCATCTTCGAGGGCTACGGCCCCAATCCGCAGGCGATCGAGACGCTCGTGAAGGAGGGCGCCAAGCTGATCGTCACGGTCGATTGCGGCGTGACGAGCTTCGATACGCTGGAGCACGCGAAGGCTCTGGGCGCGGACGTGGTCGTGCTCGACCATCATCAGGCCGACGAGCGGCTGCCGGCGGTCGATGCCGTCGTGAACCCGAACCGCCAGGACGATCTCTCGGGGCTCGGCCACCTGTGCGCGGCGGGCGTGACGTTCATGGCGCTGGTGGCGACGGCGCGCGAATTGCGGGCCCGCGGATTCTACGGCAAGAGCCACCCCCCGCCCGACCTGATGTCGCTGCTCGATCTGGTGGCGCTGGCGACGGTCGCCGACGTGGTGCCTCTGAAGACGCTCAACCGTGCCTTCGTCGTGCGCGGGCTCGAGGTGATGCGCCAGCGACAGAATGCCGGCATTCGCGCGCTGCTCGACGCCGCGAGCCTCAACCAGCCACCGACGCCCTATCATCTCGGCTTCGTCATCGGGCCGCGCATCAACGCGGGCGGTCGCATCGGCGATGCGGCGCTCGGCGCGCGGCTGCTCTCGATCGACGACGACGCGGAGGCGGCGAAGATCGCGGCGCTGCTCGACAAGCTCAACCGCGAGCGCAAGGCTATCGAGACAGCGATGCTCGAGGCTGCCACGGCCGAGGCCGACCGACTGGTGGACGAGGATCCCGACATGCCGATCGTGCTGGTCGGCTCGGACGAATGGCACAAGGGCGTCGTCGGGCTCGTCGCCTCGCGGCTTGTGGAGCGGTTCCGCCGGCCGTCCTGCGTGATCGCCTGGGAGAAGGGCGGACCGGGAACGGGCTCGCTGCGCTCGATCGCGGGCGTTGACATCGGCGGGGCGGTGCGTGCGCTGGCGGCGGAAGGCCTGCTGATCAAAGGCGGCGGACACGCGATGGCGGCGGGTCTGACGGTGGCCCGGGACAAGCTCGACACCGTGCGCGCGCGGTTCGACGCCATGTTGCGCGACAAAGCCAGTGCGGCGCGATCGACGACCGCGCTCGAGATCGACGGTGCGCTGACGCCGGCGGGCGTGTCGGAGGATTTCATCGACCTCGTGGAGAAAGCCGGCCCATACGGGCAGGGCAATCCGTCGCCGCGGTTCGCGTTCCCAGCGCATCGCGTGCGGTTCGCAAAAGTGATGGGCGAGGCGCACATCCGGTGCACGCTGGAAGCCGGCGACGGCTCGAAGCTCGACGCCATCGCATTCCGTGCCGTGGGGCAGCCGGTGGGCGATGCGATCCAGAATTCGAACGGGATGCCGCTGCATGTCGCCGGCCACCTGCGCCGCGATACCTGGGGGGGGCGCAACCGCATCGAGCTGCAGATCGAGGACGTGGCGGTGGTGGGGAAGCGGAAATAGCGTCGGTATCCCGGGATCAATCAGGAATTTAACGCGGCGCGGAAGCGAAGTTATTCGTCGGATGGCCGTGTACGACGCTAGCGTCCGCGCTGGAAGATCCAGTAGGTCTGCTCTCGTGTGCCAGCCAGCCAGTGCCGAGTGGCTCGCGCGACCAGTCGGCTGGGAGTTCCGATTTCTCCCTGAGCTTCCACACGGAGGCAACCTGCCCTGATCGGGCACTCGCTGGCGCGCGTCACCCTCATCCCCCGTAGGCGCGGCCAGCGAGATCTTCTTGGAGGCCGGCGCCGGCCTCCCAAGCGATCGAGCTTGGCCCTACTTGCGGACCTTGAACTCGATGCGGCGGTTTCTGGCCCGGCCGGCCTCGTTGTCATTCGAAGCTACGGGACGGGCGTCGCCGAATCCGGCGAAGTGAACGCGGCCTGCCGTGATGCCACGCGCGGTCAGATAATCGACGACCGACTGGGCGCGCTGCTGCGACAACGTTCGGTTGTAGGCCTTCCCGCCGACGCTGTCGGTATGGCCTTCGACCTCGAATTGAACGACCGGGCATCGGCTCGCGATGTCGACGATGCTCTTCAAAAGGGGCTCGCTTTGGCTGTCCAGCTCGGCGCTCGCCGTTTTGAAGTAGATGGCTCGCGCCTCGGTGATGACGGCGAATCGCGTTGCACAAGCTTCCTCGGTGATGGGCCGCGCCTCCTCCTCTGCCTTCCTGGCCTCGCGCGCCGTTCGTGCCGACACCAGCGCAGGTGCCTGGTTGCCGGTGCCAAAGACGAGGTCGAATGTGATCGAGGCGCCGGCGGCGATCTGGGTGCCGTTGATCACCTCCATGAGGCGCGCGATGTTCCCAGTCAGGCCAACCTTCTCGGCGGGCACAACGATCGGCTCGATGGTGGAGACGGAAACAGTTGAGGCGTCGAGGCGCGTCACCCAGACTTGCGTAGCGAACGTGTTGAGGGTGCCGTGCAGATCGAGCGACAGGCGCAACGGGTACTCGATGCGGGTGCTCTCGAGCACGCCCTGCAATTTTGCCCGATCCAGCTTTGCAGTAATGGTCGCTCGGGGAAATTTGAACGTCTCGAACAGCATGAAGCGCATGCGTACGTCGCGGACATCGATGCCGGAGTTGATCGAGGCGAGATCGATCCGCACGGTCGCGTTGTCGTCCTTGTCGATGTCGCCTTCGACTGAGTTGAAGCGGTGCGTCTCGAAGATGGCGTTGGATTTCACCGTCTGCATGTAGACGTTGGAGAGGCTGGGATTGAGCACCCACGCTTGGCGGGGAAGCTCCTGCGCCGACGCAACAGCCAGCGGAACGAGCGCTACGACGAGCGCCAACCGAAGCGAAGACAGAAACATGCGCATCGAACGCCTCCCGAAATTTCAGCGGTGCGCGACGGCCGGCAGTGCCGGAGCGAGCGTCGCTATTTGCAGCCGCTCTCGGCCCACGCCTTGAGCAATCGTTTGAACTCGCCCCCGAATGGGTGCGCGTGCCTGGTGATGTTGGCGGGCGCGGACGCGTAGCCCTTGCCCTGCTGGCAGAGGAGGGCCGGCGTCCACTTGTGGCAGGCACCACACGGCTGCTTCCAAACCGCCTCGTCGAGCCCGTCGATCGGGGCGAAATCCGGCGCTGCGGCTAAGTAGTCGTCGAGCGAGCGGGCCGGCGGAGGCGAGGGAAGTGCCGCGGGAGGAGGCGGGACGGAGGGCAGCGCCGGTGATGGTATCGGAACGGGCGAGGTCGACGAGCCGGTGGGCGGAAGCACGGACGCCAGCCTGGTCGCGGCGGATGTGCCGGGCGGCGAGATGGAAACCAAGGCGAGCGCCACCACGCCTATCGTCAGAGGCCGGACCTTGATCTCGGAACGGCCGCGTGCCCCCGCCGTCGACTGCTGCGCCTGCGTGCCGTCGAGGGACCCTGCGGGCTGCTTCAAGCCCATGGGCTCAACTCGCTCAACTACGGCTGCCTCCCTTTATGCTCCGATGAAACGCAATGCGAGGCTAGCTACGCAGGGTGGCCGTGTCACCCGCTAATGAAGTCCGGGCACGGAGATTGAGCGGAGCCGGACGGTGTAGGGCTGCTCAGGCGACGCTCGGCGTCCGAGCCTCTGCGTGTCAGCCGTTCACTGCTGCGCCGTCTGCCCGCCGGGAAATCCAGCGGGCAGTCTGCTTCTGCCAAAGGGTTACCCGCCCGAGCAGACGGACCGGCGTTGCTCACACCTCGCCGAGCGTGCCGAGGCGGAACTGGACGCGCTTGGCCGCGGGGTCGAGGGCGCGCTTGAACTTCGGGCCGTCGGTCGGCTTAACGCGGAGCAGCACGAAGCAGGTGCCGTTCAACTCGCGCAACATCTTGGCGCCCTTGGCGAGGTCGGCCTCCTTCTCGATGGAGCAGGTGGACTTGATGCCTGCGCCGATCGCCATCTGCTCCAGGTCGACGCCGAGGCAGGTGTGGCTCTTCTGGTAGCCCGTCTCTCCGTAATGGCCATTGTCGACGCAAAGAATGCGCAGGTTCGGAGGATTGAGGACCGCCGCAGTCGCGAGGGCGCCGATGTTCATCAGCAGCTCGCCGTCACCGGTTGCGACGAGCACCTGCTTGTCGGGCTGGGCGAGCGCGAGCCCGAGACCCATCGAGACGGCGGCGCCCATGGCGCCTGCTAGTCCGTAGTAATTGGCGCCATCCTTGGTCATCGCGGCCATGTCCTTGGCCGTGCCGGCCAGGCCTGCGATGACGAGGAAGTCGCTGGCATCGCCGACGACGGCGGGAACGGCGGTGATGCGGTCCAGCGTGTAGCGCGGTCCGGCGCTGCGCTCGGGGGCTTGGCTCATCTGTAGCTCCGAATGAGATGGCGGCGCTAAGGCAGCGCCTACGTATTCACGCGCCGGGTGCTCGCCGGGTGCTGATCGGCACCCGAAGGGTGACCAGCGAGCGGGCACCCGAAGGCGCAATCAGAACGACTTGGCGCCGATGAGGCGCTGCGAGAGCAGCACAGCGACGGCTTGGCCTGACTTCCAGACCATGTTCGAGGCGGCGTCGATCGTGGGGACGACCTCCTCTGGCTTGGTCACCTCGAGCACGATGAAATCGAGCGCCTCGCAGACTTTGCGGGCGGCCTGCCCCATGCCCATCTGCCAGGGGTTGCCCTCGCCGAAATCGCCGCGCATCGACAGGACGGTCAGGAACGGGAAACGGCCATTCTTCACCATCGACATGAAGTTCACGCAGTTGCCGAGGCCCGACGACTGCATCAGCAGCACAGACTTGGCGCCGCCGAGATGGGCGCCGCAGGCGAGCGCCACGCCCTCCTCCTCGGTGGTGAGCGCGACGGAGTGGACGTCGCTGTCCTCGATCGAGCGATCGATGCAGACGCGGTGACCGGCGTCGGGTACGTAGGAGAACTGCGTCACGCCGTTGCGCCGGAGCGCATCATAGAGCTGGTTCTGCCAACCCGTGGAGATTTCCCGGGCGTGTTCGTCCTCGGTCTTGAGCTCGGCCATTCAGGCCTCCTTGGCGAGAAGTGCGGGTAAGCGGAAGTTGGTCGGCGCGAACGTAGATGGGCTCCTTCCTCGCTGCAAGCGATGCCAGCTTGTGGCGAGTGCCACCGGGGCCTAAGTTGCGTCAGCACCCTTAGGATGTAAAAGGCCATGGCGCTGGATAGCCGTCAGCAGCGACGCAGGCTCGCGCGCGAGCGCTCGAAGCTCGGTCACAGCATTCTGGCCAAAGGCCTCCCCGTCGAGCCACGGCGTCCGGAGGTGGTCGCCATCGCCGAGGTCTTGAGAGCGAAACTCGCCGAGTACGGCAACCACGCCCGGGCCGGCGAGGCCGCCGCCCTGGCCCATGACCTCGCGGAACGATCCCTTCGCAAAGCCCCCGGGGAGTTGGCGATCTCCTGCACCAAGGGCTGCAACTACTGTTGCCACGGCTTCGTCGGGGCCCTCCCGCCGGAAGCCTTCCGCTTAGCCCGTGTGCTCAGGGGAGCCAGCGCGAGCGCCACAAACGAAGCGGCAATCAGAGCACGAGCAAGGCCCCTGATCGGTATATCGCCGTCGGACCGCTTTGGCCGCAAGCTTCCGTGTCCGCTCCTCGTTGATGGGCTGTGCAGTGTCTACACTGCCCGCCCCCTCGTCTGCCGCCAGGCCACATCGCTCTCGCTTGCCGGGTGCCTCGAGGAATTCGAGGGCGTCGGTGGCGACGCGCGCATCGAGATCTCGTCCGTGCATCTGGCGCACGCCAGCAACGCCCACGTGGCGCTTCTGGGAGCCATGAAGGCTGTCGGCTTGCCGATCGTCGCCTATGAGCTCGCCGAGCTGCTCGACATGGTGCTTGCCGATCCAGCGAGCGAGGTACGCTGGCTGGCTGGCGAGCCCATTTTCCAAGGCATCACGAACGTCGTGGTCCGCCCGGTGCAAGTCGACCTCGTCGCCGCCCGGATCGCCGAGGACCTGGTCCCGTGAGGCCGCCTCGGTCGGTGCTTGGCGCGGCCGCGGCTCTGGCTTAGCCTGAACCGAGCACGCCACAGGAGCCGCCCCATGAAGATCAAGCGCATCGAGCATATCGCCATCGCTCTCAAGAACATGGATGCCGTGAAGACGGTGCTTTCCGAGAAACTCGGCGTGGCGATGGAGTACGAGGAGACGCTACCGGCATACGGCACCAAGCTCGCGATGTATCCGATCGGCGAGACCTATCTCGAGCTTCTTCAGTCGGATCAGCCGAACGGGCTCGTCAACAAATGGATCGCCGAGCGTGGCGAGGGCCTGTTTCACATCTGCCTCGAGGTCGAGGACATCGACGCGGCCATGAGCGAGCTACGCGGCAAGGGCATGAGGTTCCAGCAGGAGGAGCCGCGCGAGGGCCACGGCGGCAGCCGTATCGCCTTCCTGGACCCGGCCTGCACCGAAGGCCTCGTCATCGAACTCGCCGAGCTGCCGAAGGACGGGCATGGTCATGGCCACAAGGATGCGGCGGAATAGGGTCGGGGATCAGGGCCTTCCATCGTCGAGGAAGGACTTGTAGGCGCGCAGTTGCAGCGTACGGCTCTTCACGAGCGTAACGCGCTGATCGGCCAACACCGGTCCCCACATGGTGCCCTGCAATTGCTCTCGGATCGTCTCCTGCAGCGCATACTCCTTGTCGCGCTGCGCGACCCAGGCGCGTTGTGCCTGCTTCAACGCCTCGAGCGGCTTGACCTTCAGCTCTCCGACAAGCTCACGATAGGCCGCGTTAAGCTCACCATCCCACGCCGTTTCAGCCTCGCCAGAACAGGCCATCATGCCAGCCGTCGATGGGGACTTGTCGATGCACGCCGCATAGGCCGCATTGATGGGATGGGGCGGCTCTTTCTCCTCGGCCGCCACGATCGAGCTCCCCAGGACGACGCAGAGTCCTGCCAGACGCAACATTGACATGCTTGCCACTTTTCTCTCGTCTCAGGCGAGGGCTGCCTCTTTGCGCGCATCCTGCAGAATCATCGCTGCCCCCTTCTCGGCTATCATCATGGTGGGGGCGTTGGTGTTGCCGGAGGTGATCGAGGGCATGACGCTGGCGTCGATAACGCGAAGGCCCTCGATTCCCTTCACGCGGAGCCGCGCGTCCACCACGGCATTGTCGCCGGGACCCATCATGCACGTCGCGACAGGATGGAAAATCGTCGTCGCAATGTCACCGGCGGCCTTGGCGAGCGCCTCGTCGCCGTCGATCTCGGGGCCGGGGCGGAACTCCTCTGGCCGGTATTTCTGCAATGACGGCATCGAGACGATGCGGCGCGTGATCCGCACACTGTCGGCGGCGACTTGGCGGTCGTCCTCGGTGGCGAGATAATTGGGCCGGATGTCGGGCGGCGTATCGGGATCGGGCGAGGCGATGTGCACAGAGCCGCGGCTGGTCGGACGCACGTTGCACACGCTCGCTGTGAAGGCCGGGAATGGGTCGAGCGGCTCGCCGAACTTGGGCAGCGTCAACGGCTGCACGTGGTACTGGATGTTGGGCGTCTCGCGGGACGGGTCGGACCTGGTGAAGCAACCGAGCTGCGAGGGTGACATGGTCATCGGCCCGCGCTTGTTGACCACGTAGTCGAGACCGATCTTTGCGAGTTGCAGATAGCTCCGGTACAGCTCGTTCATCGTCGGCACGCCCTCGACCTTGTAGGCGCAGCGGATCTGCAGATGATCCTGCAGGTTCTCACCGACCGGCGGAAGGTCGTGGAGCACTTTGATGCCATGCTTCTGCAGGACCGCTCCAGGACCGATGCCGGAAACCTGCAAAATCTGGGGGCTGCCAATGGCACCTGCCGACAGGATCACCTCGCGGCGCGCCGTCACGGTACGCGGACCGCCCTGCTGGCGGAACACGAGACCGGTGCAGCGCTTGCCCTGGAGCGTCAACCACTGCACGTGAGCGTGCGTGGCGATGGTCAGGTTCTTCCTGTGCTTGATCGGATGCAGGAAGCCTTTGGCGGTGTTCCAGCGAACGCCGGACTTCTGGTTGACGTGGAAATAGCCGCAGCCCTCGTTGTCGCCGCGGTTGAAGTCGTCGGTCTTGGGGATGCCGGCCTCGAACGCGGCCTCGCGGAAGGCGTCGAGGATCTCCCAGCGCACGCGCGCATGCTCGATGCGCCACTCGCCGCCGCGCTCGTGCAACCCCTCGAAGGCCGAGGGCTCAACGGCCCATTGGTCCTGGTGGCGCTTGAAGTAGGGCAGCACGTCGTCCCAGCCCCAACCGTCGTTGCCCATCTGGCGCCACTGATCGTAGTCGCGGGCCTGGCCGCGCATGTAGATCATGCCGTTGATGGAGGTGCAGCCGCCGAGCACCTTGCCGCGTGGATAGCTGAGCGCGCGGCCATTGAGACCCGGCTCAGCCGCGGTCGTGAAGCACCAGTCGGCGCGCGGGTTGCCCATCAGGTAGAGATAGCCGACGGGTATGTGGATCCAGTGGTAGTTGTCCTTGCCGCCGGCCTCCAGAAGCAGGACACGCGTTTGCGGGTCGGCCGACAACCGGTTGGCCAGCACGGAGCCCGCCGAGCCGGCGCCGACAATGATGTAGTCGTAGGTTTCATCGGCCGCAGCCATCTTCCCCGTCCTTTCCGTCGCCCGCTTCGGTTGCCTGGCGTCGCAATCGATCCTCGGCCGCGATGATAGCAAGCGCGGCAGCCCCGTCAGCTCTCGTGTGCGAGGCTCGACCGCAGCGCGGCGGAGAGGCGCATGACGCGCCCGCTCAACGACACCAGCACCACAGTCACCTCTGCATCGCACAAGACCTCGCCCTCGCGCGAGACGGACTGTGCGAGCACCAGCGAGGCCGCCGTCATCCGCCGCACCCGCGTCGTGACCTCGAGCACGTCGTCGATGCGGGCAGGCTTGAGGTATTCGAGGTGCAGCCGGCGGACAACGAAAGCCGATGGCTCGCTCTTTAGTTGCGCCTTCGGTTGCCCACCAGCAACCGGCGCGAGCGCCTTCGGTTGCCCACCAGCAACCGGCGCGATTAGAGACCGGTGCTCGCTACCGAGGAGGCGCAGGAAATCAGACCGGCCCCGCTCGCACCAGCGCACGTAGGACGCATGGTAGACGAGGCCGGAGAAGTCGGTGTCCTCGAAGTAGACGCGGATCGGCAGGACGTGCGCCCTGTCGCCGTCGATCTGGACGAGGCGACCTGAGAGATCCGGCCACTGGTGCGGCGAAACGGCGGCATCTCGATCCTCGCTCATTCGGTCCTCTCTTCAGTAGCCGGGGAGGCGGGGCGAGGCCGCCGCCTCGGCGCTGTGCCGGACTCGAGCGGCGGTTGACGACGCGTTCACCATGACGGTTCACGCAATCTGAACACGAGCCTGCGACATTGGACACGTCGGCCTGAACGAGGCCGGCCTACGAAGAAGTCGACAGGTTGGCGTAACGCCCGGCAGAGCAGCTCCGTTGGAGCAGATACTCGCCGGGCGTCTCCAATTCCGGGCTCGTCGAACGAGGGCATGGCTCACGCTCCGATCGCCATGTCGCCGAAGAGGCCGGCAAAGAGCAGCCAGCCGACGAGCCGGTTCGATTTGAAGCGGGCGAGGCAATTGGCCGGGTCGCCAGTATCGAGCGTAGCGACCTGCCAGGCGAGGCAGAGCCCCGAGCCGCCCAACGCCAGCGCCGTCAGCAGGCCGGCCCCCGCGCCCACAGCCGCGACGGCCCATAGCATCATGGCAGCCGCATAGAGTCCGACGAGCCACGGTCGCGTCGCCTCGCCGAAACGGATCGCCGTCGACTTGAGGCCGAGCGCCAGATCGTCCTCCTTGTCCTGATGGGCGTAGATGGTGTCGTAGCCGATGGTCCAGAGCACGCACCCGGCATAGAGCGCGATGGCCGGCCAGCCCAAATGCCCCTGGGCTGCGGTCCAACCCACCAGTGCGCCCCACTTGAACGTCAGCCCGAGCACCAGCTGCGGCCAATAGGTCAACCGCTTCATGAACGGGTAGATCGCAACCAGCGCCAGGGAGGCGATGCCCAGCCAGACGGTCGTCGCGTTGAATTGCAGCAGCACCAGCAAGCCGACCAGGCACAGCGCCACCATGAACACGGCGGCCTGACGAGCGGTTATCTGCCCCGAGGGGATCGGTCGGCCGCGCGTGCGTGCTACGCTGGCATCGATATCGCGATCGACGATGTCGTTGTAGGCGCACCCGGCGCCCCGCATGACGAAGGCGCCGGCCAGGAACAAAAACAGATGCCAGACGTTCGGAAACGAGCGGCCTGCGGCAAGCTCGCCCATCGCCTGTCCCCACCAGCACGGGAATAGCAGGAGCCAAGAGCCGATGGGCCGATCGAAGCGCGCGAGGCGCAAATAGGGGCGGAAGCCCGAGGGCGCGTATCGGTCGACCCAGTTGCCAGGGCGCGCGTCGGGGATTGTCGGAGAAGTGTCGGCAGGGCTCGTCATGGGCGGAAACTAGGCTCATGAGCGCGCTGCTGCAACGAGGTCGGGACTGACCCGCGTCAAGGCACCCCGGTCGCAGACCGGGATTATTGCGCAGCCGCGTGTCCTGATGCGCCACCAGAGAGTGAGGAGCAGCCAATGAAACCGGTTCGCACTTGGATTTTGATCGCCGATGCGGGGCGCGCGCGCGTGCTCCAGAACCTCGGCCCCGGGAAGGGAATGACGCCAGTGGACGGGCTCGACTCCGAAGTCGGCGCTGCCCAGCTCGACGAACGAGATCGTCGCCGACCGGCAAGGACGATCATTCGAATCGAGCAGCAGCACGCGCCACCCGATGGAGCCGCGAACCGATCCGCGCGAGCAGATGAAGCGGGGCTATCTCGAGATGCTGGCGGACCAGCTCGACGAGAAGCTGCAGGCGGGCGCGTTCGACCGGCTCGTCGTGGTGGCGCCACCGCAGGCGCTCGGTATGCTGCGAGGTGCCTTCAGCGACCGCGTGAAGGGGGCCGTGAGCGGAGAACTGGCGAAGGATCTGACCAAGACGCCGAATCACGAACTGGGGTCGCATCTCGAGGATCACGTTCGTATTTGAGGCGGGCGGGCGCTCGGGGTCGCTACAGTCGTCTGGTGCCGAGGGCCATGTCTGAGTTAGAGATGGCCCATGAGCGACGACTACGATTTCCGGGCCCAGCGCCTTTTCGTTGAGGCCGATCTCGGCGAGGGCCTGACGGTCGCCCTCTCGCGTGAGCAGGCCAATTACCTCGTCAACGTGCTCAGGCTCTCGGACGGCGGCGGCGTTCACGTATTCAACGGCCATCACGGGGAGTGGCGCGCGCACCTCCTCCGTAAGGGCCGGCGAGATGCGGTCCTCGAGATCGAGCGTCAGACGCGCACCCAGGCCGGGGGCCCTGATCTTCATTACATTTTTGCGCCACTCAAGCGCGCCCGCCTCGACTACATGGTGCAGAAGGCCACGGAGATGGGTGCGGCCCGGCTCGTGCCAGTCATCACGCGCCACACCATCGCCGAGCGGGTGAACCTCGATCGCATGCGCGCCAATGTCATCGAGGCGGCGGAGCAATGCGGCATACTGAGAGTGCCGGAGATCGCGGAGCCGGTTCCGCTGACCAAGCTGCTCGGCGCCTGGGACGCGGGCCGGCGCCTCGTCTTCTGCGACGAGGCCGCGCCGATCCAGGATCCCATCCATGCCCTTCAGATTGCCGGACCAGGCCCGCTGGCGGTGCTGATCGGGCCGGAGGGCGGCTTTGCCGAGGACGAGCGGGCGCAGCTCATTCGGCTGCCGCAGGTGGTGCGCTTGGCGCTCGGACCTCGCATCATGCGGGCCGATACGGCCGCGGTCGCGGCCCTGGCCCTGGTCAACGCCGTGCTCGGGGACTGGCGATAGCGCCCATCACCCCGACCTGACATTAGCTTTTCTCAGGTCTTCTCGGAGGAAAGCTCATGATGGGCCGCCGCGTTCAACACTGCGTCAAGGGCTTGTGCCCGGCCGCGACGACGGCCATAAGTTGGGCCGTCGCGCGGTGGGTCGCCTCTGCGCCGGCTCAACACCGTAGACCGAGGTTTTTGCATGTCGACCCGCCAGGACGGCGCGCCCTCTCCTCCCATCGGCTCACGCAACGACCTTGTCGAGTGGTTCTCGGTGGGATCGAAGCCCAAGTCCGAATGGCGGATCGGCACCGAGCACGAGAAGATCGGATTTCGGACAGATGACCTCGGGCCCATTCCTTACGAGGGGCCGCGGGGCATTCGGGCGCTGATGGAGGAATTGATCCAGCGCTTCGGCTGGGAGCCGATCCACGAAGGCGACAACATTATCGCTCTGAAACGCCCCGAGGGCGAGCCGGCGGCGACGGTGTCGCTCGAGCCCGGCGGCCAGTTCGAGCTGTCCGGCGCGCCGCTGTCGAAATCTGCACGAGGTCGACGCGGAGACGCGGGAGCACATCGAGCAGGTGACGGCCATCGGGCACGACATGAAGCTCGGGTTCCTGGGCCTCGGCTTCTCGCCCAAATGGACCCTCGCCGAGACCCCGAAGATGCCGAAGCGCCGGTACGGCGTCATGACCCGCTACATGCCCAAGGTCGGCGCGGGCGGGCTCGAGATGATGTACCGGACGGCCACGATCCAGGTGAATCTCGACTTCGCCGACGAGGCCGACATGGTCAAGAAGCTGCGCGTCTCGCTGGCGCTGCAGCCGGTGGCCACGGCACTGTTCGCCTCATCGCCGTTCAAGGAAGGCAAGCCGAACGGCTTTCTGTCCCTCCGGAGCGAGGTGTGGCGCGACACTGACCGCGCGCGAACCGGTCTGTTGCCGTTCGTCTTCGAGGGCGGCATGAGCTTCGACCGATACGTCGAGTATGCGCTCGATGTGCCGATGTACTTCATCTACCGGGACGGGACGTACATTGACGTCGCTGGTGCCTCCTTCCGCGATTTCCTGGCCGGGCGGCTCGCCGAAAAGCTGGGGCGACCGGAGCTGAAGGCCCTCGAACCGACCATTGACGACTGGTCGGACCACATCACGACCATATTCCCCGAGGTGCGCATGAAGCGCTTCCTCGAGATGCGCGGCGCGGACGCGGGACGGGTGCCCGAGATCGCGGCGCTGCCGGCGCTCTGGGTCGGGCTGCTCTACGATCAGACCGCGCTCGATGCGGCGTGGGACGTGGTCAAGGGCTGGACGGCGGAAGAGCGCGACAGCCTGCGCAACGGCGTGCCGCGCACTGGCCTCGCCACCCCGTTCCGCAGGATGAAGCTACTCGACATCACGCGAGAGGTGGCCGCCATCGCGACCGAAGGGTTGAAGTCGCGGGCCATCAAGAACGCCAAGGGTGACGACGAGCGCATCCACCTCGCCGCCGTCCACGCCGTCGCAGAAAGCGGGCGGACGTCCGCCGAGGTGATGCTCAATTCCTACGAGCGCCGGTGGGGCCGCAACATCGACCACGTCTTCCGCGAAATGGCGTTTTGAGGAGCTGCCTTCGCGGCTTGCGCGCATCAGTGTCGACGAGAGCATGGTTGGCGCTATAAGAGCGGCCGAGAAATTCCCCGGAGGCGACGGCGATGGCAGGCAAAGAGCTGGTGGAAGACCCGAGAGCGAACGGAGATGCGCAGACCAAGGCGCGCATCCTGGCCGAGGCTCTGCCGCATCTCATCCGCTACGACAACGAGACGGTCGTCGTGAAGTTCGGCGGCAACGCCATGGTCGACCAGGCGCTCGCCGATGCTTTCGCCAAGGATATCGCCTACCTCAAGCTTTCGGGCGTGAACCCCGTCGTCGTCCACGGCGGTGGGCCGCAGATCGGCTCGATGCTGAAGCGCCTGGATATCAAGTCCGACTTCGTGCACGGCCTGCGCGTCACGGACGCGCCGACCGTCGAGGTGGTCGAGATGGTGCTCGCGGGATCGATCAACAAGGGCATCGTGTCGGCGATCAACCGGCAGGGCGGCAAGGCCGTGGGCCTTTGCGGCAAGGATGCGAACCTTCTGATCGCCAAGAAGATCACGGAAATGCCGGATCCCGAGACCAACGAGATCAAGCCGGTCGACATCGGCTTCGTCGGCGACCCCGTCAAGGTCAACCCCGAGATCATCGAGGTGATCTCGCGCTCGGATCTGATCCCGGTGATCGCGCCTGTGGCGGTCTCGGCAGAGGGACAGACGCTCAACGTCAACGCCGACACGTTCGCGTCGGCGCTTGCCGGTGCGCTCAAGGCCAAGCGCCTTCTCCTGCTCACCGACGTTCCGGGCGTGCTCGACAAGGACAAGAAGCTGATCGAGGATCTCACCGTCGACGAGGCGCGCGCGCTCATTCGCAACGGAACCATCACGGGTGGCATGATCCCGAAGGTCGAGGGTTGCATCGAGGTGGTGGAAGCCGGCGTCGATGCCGTCGTCATCATCGACGGGCGGGTGCCGCACTGCGTGCTGCTCGAGCTTTTCACCGAGCATGGCGTCGGCACAATCGTGCGACGCGCGCGGGACTGACGCGAGCAGGCATACCGGACCTCTCCCACGGCAGTTTGACTTTACGCAAGGCGTTCCCCACCTGCCGGTTCCACGCTCATGCAGTCGGCGGCCTCCGTGAGCCGCCGGAGCAGGGAGGCGGCATGCCCAATCGAAAGCTCGCTCTCATCGTCAAGCAGCAATCGCCAGTGCTCATTCCGGAAGGCGCCAGTGTTCGGGACGCCTCCCGCCAGATGTGGGACCGGTGCGTCGGCTCGGTCCTCGTCGTCGATGATCGGCAAAGCCTCGTCGGCATCTTCACGGGTCGGGATGCGGTGAAAGTGCTCGCAGACGGGCGCGATCCCGCATCGACATGCCTTGCAGATGCGATGACCCGCAATCCGGTGACGATCTCGCCGGACAAGCGGGCCATCGACGCGCTGCACATTATGGCCGAGGGTGGTTTCCGGCATCTCCCCGTGGTCGTTGGCGGGCAGATCAGGGGCGTCATTTCACGCGGTGACTTCAAGGGTGACGAACTCGGCCAGATCGACGTGGAGCAACACCTCTGGGAGACGCTCTGGTAACCGACGTCATGCCGGCTCGGCGTCGCGCTTGGCCCACATCTCCTTGAACGCCGGTCGGGCTTGGCAGGTGGCGAGCCATTTCTTCACGTTCGGGGCAGCCTCGAAAAGCTGCGATGCTGCAGAGGCGTAGCGGACGCACTCGGCGACGTTGATGTCGGCTACCGTGAAGCGGCCACCGACGAGATAGTCCGACTTCCCCAGGGCCGCGTCGAGCACCGCGAACGGGGCCTTCAAGCCGTCGAGGGCTGCGGTCGCGCCCTTCGGGTCACGCATCACCTCGAGGGCCTTGCCTTCGACCTCGGTGATGGCCCAGATCGACCACATCGTCATCTGGCCGTCCTCGACGACGTTGGTCGGGGCCAGCGGGCCGCCATGCTTCTTGGCCAGATAGAGATTGATGGCGAGCAACTCGTGCAAGATCAGACCATCGTCGTCGATCGAGGGAACGTGGCCGTTCGGATTGATCGCGAGGAACTCGGGCATGCGGGAATGCAGTGGCGCCGCGTGCGGGCGGTACGGCTGCGTCACGGGGACGTGCTTGAACGGGATGCCGAGCTCGCCGGCCAGCCAGATGTTGCGCGTGGCCCGGCTGCGGTAGACGCCATAGATGGTGAGCATCGAGTTCTCCGGTGGAAGACAGGGGCAGATAAGCCGGAACATCCCAACACGGAGGTGGCTAGACTGGCAAGCGCGGGCCGGCTCGCCTAAGTTGGCGGCGACCAGCCAACGGCGGCAGCGGCCAAGGGGAGCTCGAGCGTGGGCCAACAGACGACTACCAGGACCGTGCGCAGCTTCGATGCGACGCGCATCTGGATCTTCGACCTCGACAACACGCTCTATCCGGCCGAGTGCAACCTGTTTGCCCAGGTCGACCAGCGGATGGCCGAGTTCATCCAGCGCTATCTCGGCGTGCCGTTCGCCTACGCCCGGCACCTGCAGAAAAGCTACTATCGGCAGTTCGGCACGACGCTCGCCGGCATGATGCAAGTGCACAACATGGACCCGCACGACTTCCTCGACTTCGTGCACGACATCGATCTGTCGGGGGTGGCGGAGCATCCGGAATTGCGGGAGGCGATCGCGAAGCTGCCAGGGCGGAAACTGATCTTCACGGCGGGCTCGCATGGCCATGCCGAGCGCGTTGCAACCAAGCTCGGCGTCCTCGACCTTTTCGAGGACATCATCGACATCGTCGACGCCGGGTACATCCCCAAGGAGAAGCGGGAGGCCTACGACCGGTTGCTCGCGTCGCACGGAGTGGCCCCCGCCGCCGCAGCGATGTTCGAGGACATGCCGCACAATCTCGAGCCGCCCCACGATCTGGGCATGACGACATGCCTGGTGCACTCGAGCTATATCGACCATCCGATCCAGCTCAAGATCCGCGAGTGGAAGGAGCCGCCAGTCCACGTGCATCACATGACCGAGAACCTGGCCGGCTTCCTGGTCGGTCTCAGCGGGAAGGACGTCAGTTCGTCAGCCTGAGCCCGCCGAGCTGCGTGCCGATCGCCTGCATTGCCGCATCGAGCTGACCGGAGTTGGCGGCATCGAAGAAATTCCCCGCACTCGAGGCACAGGCGCGCATCAAGTCCTTGATCGGCGTGCTGGTGATATCGAACGCAATCGTGAAGATCTGCACGCGCGCGGCCTTGATCGCGTCGCAACTCTGCGTCGTCAACTGATTGGCGGTCGCAACGTCCGTTCCGTCGTGTTTGGGATACGTCGGCGATTTCGTGTTCTCGCCATCCGTCATCAGGATCAGGACTTTGCTGATTTTGTTGCCATCTGCGTCGGTGCGCTCTCCGGCACTTTCGTCGAATGGCGCGGACGTAGAGAGTGCACGCCAGCCCCACATGAGACCCGATGGCACGTAGGTTTCACCAACCGCCGTCATACCATCGATGGCCGAGGTCAAGTCGGTTCGCGACGAGGTCAGCGGCTGGATACGGCTCGGACAGTTTGCGTTCAGCACGCCGGGCACACGCGTTCCATAGCTGCCGTCCTGTATATTCAGGGGGGTGGCACGTGAGCCGACGCAGCCGCTCCAGGTATAGGTGTTTGTATAAGGTGTGCACTGATATGTCGTCGGCCCGTAGACGTTGTCGCACTGCTGGTAAGTGCCGGTTTTTGCTACGCCGTCCTGGTAGTAGGTGTAGGTGACCGTGCTGCAGTTCGAGCTCGATATTATCGGTGTGACGTCGCCGCACCACTCGGCATTCTCGCTGTAATCGTCACGCACGTCGATCCAGGCTGCGTGGCGGTTCTCCATGCCGACATTGACGTACTGGGCGAATGGCACGAGCGCGACACGTATGTCGCCATCCTCGGGTGCCCTGTCGAGAAGGTTGTCGACCAGACGATTGGCCGAAGCTTTCAAGGCATCGAGCTTCGCCCCGCTCATCGAGCCGGTATTGTCCAGCGCCAGTGCGATCTCGAGCTTCGTAAAGCCGAACTCGGCCACCGATCTGGCACGGATCTCGACCGTCTCGAAGCCGAGCACCGGCATCAGAATGGTCGGCACGTCGGCAACGAGCTCAGCCGCGATACGGCGTGGAACCGAGACATCTGGCGCGTTCGAGCGCAGTTGGATCTCACCCTCTGTCAGCGACGCTGCCACGAACCGAGTGAACGTTTCGGCGATGTTATCCGAGTTGCTGTCAGAGATGGCGCGCCGGGCAGCGGCGAGGACGGCTGAATCGACGACTGCCTGAAGCTTCTGCTTGGCGCCGTAGACACGTGCGCCGTCAATGCTCAAGCCCACCGCACCGCAGAGCATGACGATGCTGAGGGCGAACATCGGGAGAATGCTGCCTGCTCGATCGGCTCGAAACCGTTGGAACAGAGTCGAGGTTCGCATTGCGCTACTATCCAATACCGGACGCTCGGGGCTCGACGAGACATAGCCCAATGATCCTTAAGCTGACGTGCAGCTCGGATAGTTAAACTTTGGTAACCGATCGTCCCGATCATCGACAGGCGCGCCAGGGGCCGCGGTCGAAATGGAAGTGGTCGCGATGGGCCGTGTTGTAGTCGGGCCCGATGGCGACCCGGAAATAGCGGCAAGCGCCAGCATGCGCCGCAGCCAGAAACCGGCCTTCGGCGGAGTTGCGGCCCCAGTCGGCCGCGATGGCGACGCGGCGACCGTCGGCAAGGCGAAAGCCCTTGATGTCGAGCGCGTTGGCGAAGGCGTGCTCGCTGGGCCGATCAGCGAAGGCGGGGCTGCCTCGGACATTTCGGCACGCGTAGCTGCCCAGGTGCTCGACCGAGGCAACGCGTGTGCCAAGGATCGATACGGCAGCCGGCTGGACGACGTGCTCCATCCAGAAGGCCACCGCGACCGCCACCTCGCAGGTAAGCGGCTTCACTGCAAGGCGGGCGCCGCCAACCGCCGACGCCTCGACGGCATTCCTCCAGCCACAGCCGGATATCGGCGTTGCATCGGCGACCGGCCTCGCCTGGATCTGGGGCGCCAATAGGATGCCGCGACATAGCTCGGCGTCGTCTCGGAGATCAACGAGTTGCCGGTCCACCAGAAATCCGCCGGGCTGGGCCAGGTCGATGGGCCAGACGTCGGATACACGAGGAAGGCGGCCCAAGGTCCACCACCCGGCAAGCGCAAGCAGGGCGAGAATCGCGAAACCTGCACTCGATCGGCGGACGCCAGAGCGCACCGAACCTCCGTCAGCTCCTTTCGGCGGACTCGCCACGCGAATCGGGTTGCGCTGGCCGCATTGCGGGCGCTGCATTGCGTTCGCGTGCCTCACCGGCACCAGCTCCACTCGCCTCTACAGCCCGGTCACCGGTGCTCGACCGATGGATCCGGAGACGCTTGATGCGGCGGGGATCGGCGTCCAGCACCTCGAGCTCGATGCCACACTCGTGAGCGACGAGCTCGCCCTTGACCGGAACTCTGCCGAGGCGGGCAACCACCAAGCCGCCTACAGTATCGATCTCGCCCTCGTCGTCGGGTTGCAGCAGCTTCATACCCAGGTGGGCTTCGAGCTCGGCAATGGGTGTGCGGGCTTGTGCGACGAGGCCGTGGCGGGCGTCCTCGGTGATGTTCGCGGCCTCCTCCACGTCGTACTCGTCCTCGATATCGCCGACGACCTGCTCGACCAGATCCTCGATGGTCGCCAGGCCATCCGTGCCGCCGTACTCGTCGACGACCAGGGCGATGTGGTTGCGCGTCGACTGCATGCGAATGAGGAGATTGGCCGCCGGCATCGACGGCGGAACGTTGAGCACCGGCCGCAGGAGACCCGCGGTGGCGATGGGGCGCGAGAGATCGCCGCCAAGCAACATGGCGCCGCTCTCTGCTCCGGCGCCCGGCGCTTTGCTCTTGCCGGGACTCGATGCGCCGAGATAGCGGAGCAGATCCTTGACGTGGACCATGCCGCGGGGATCGTCGAGGGTCTCGTGGTAGACGGGAATGCGCGAGACGCCGGCCTCCTCGAAGAGCCTCATCAACTCGCCAACGGTAGCGTCCTGCTCGATGGCGACGATGTCGGCGCGCGGGACCATGACATCCTCAACCTTGAGGCCGCCGAAGCGCAGGAGGCGCAGCAGCATATCGCGCTCGGTGGACGAGAACGTGCCGTCGCCAGCCGATTCCGATCGGACGGCCTCCTCGAGCGTCTCACGTAGCGTCTGCTGGGGACCGAGACCGAGCCGCGCGCGGAGCGCGCCCAACCAACCGGTGCCGCTTGGACTTCGCGGGCTTTCGCCGTTCTGGGGGGACTGGCCCGTATCAGAGGCGACCGGCGACGGCGCATCGTTCGAGTTTGCCATGATCAGGTGCTCACTCGTTGCTGCGATAGGGGTCAGGGACGCCGAGATCTGCGAGCAGCCGCGATTCCAGCGCCTCCATGATCTCGGCCTCGGGGTCTGTCTCGTGGTCGTAGCCGAGCAGGTGAAGCACGCCGTGGACGACGAGATGGCGAACGTGATCGGGGATCGGAATAGCCTGCTCGCGCGCCTCCGACGCCACGGTCTCGGCGGCGAGGACAATGTCGCCGAGGAACAAGGGCTCGCCATCTGGCAGGTGGCCTGGGGGCGGCGGGGGGGCCGGAAATGACAGCACGTTGGTCGGCTTGTCCTGGCCGCGGTACTGGGCGTTCAGGGCGCGGACCTCGGCATCGCCCGTGAAGGCGACGCACGCGGCGGCCGGTGTCGCGAAGGCCGGCGCAAGGTCGGCTGCCGCGGCGATGACCTCTGCCACGCCATCGACCAGGGCGACGAGATCGCCCATGACCGCCCACTCATCGTTCTCGATCACCACCTCGAGCGATAATCGTTGAGGAGGCTCCGTGTCGCGGCCGTCCTCGTCCAGAAGGCTGGGACCTATGTCGCCAGGCGTATTCATGTTGATTGTGCAGCTACCCTTCACTCGTGCAGCAAGGCCGCGTGATCAGCCCGATCATAGGCCTCGACGATGCGAGCCACCAGATCGCGGCGCACCACGTCCGCGGACGTGAATCGAACAGCCTCGATGCCGTTCACGCCTTCGAGCAGGCGCACGGCCTCGCTCAGGCCCGATTGCTGACCGCGCGGCAAGTCGATCTGGCTCGGATCGCCGGTTATGGCCATCTTGGAGCCCTCGCCGAGGCGGGTCAGAAACATTTTCATCTGCATGCTGGACGTGTTCTGAGCCTCATCCAGAATGACGAAAGCGTGGGACAACGTGCGCCCGCGCATGAACGCCAAGGGTGCCACCTCGATGACGCCTGTGGCGAGATCCTTCTCCACCTTCTCGGGCGCGAGCACATCTTTCAGTGCATCGTAGAGCGGGCGAAGGTAAGGGTCCACCTTCTCCTTCATGTCGCCCGGCAGAAAGCCCAGCCGTTCGCCCGCCTCAACGGCTGGACGCGACAGGATGATACGCTCGACGACACCGCGCTCGAGGCAGGCGGCTGCGAAGGCGACCGCGAGATACGTCTTGCCGGTGCCCGCAGGGCCGATACCGAACACGAGATCATAGCGCTCGAGAGCCCGCAAATAGGCGCTCTGCATCGGTGTGCGCGCTGTAACGATCCGGCGCCGAGTGCGAATCTGCGCCATACCTTCGGGCTTCGGCGATCCAGAGCGGGCGTGCCGCACCAGACCGTCGATGTCGCCCTGGGTGATGGCCTCGCCCTTGGCGACCCGGTCGTAGAGCGCCGTCAGCACCTCGCGGCCGATCTCACTGGCGGCCTTCGGACCGGTCAGCGTCACGACGTTGCCCTGGGCATGGGCGGTAATGCCGAGCTGGCTCTCGATACGGGCGAGATGGGCGTCGTACTCGCCGAGCAGCCGCGGCAGAAGCCGGTTGTCCTCAAACGTCATGACGACGCGGTTCTGGTCGTCTGCGGCCGCTATCGGCCTGGACGGTCCCGACAGGGCCGGTCCGCGAGCCTCAGTCAATCGTGCTCTCCTGCATGTGCGTTCGAGAAACCCCGGAAGGCTAACACCGATCGGGGCATCGCGCGCGAGACAAATCGCAGGGTGTCATCGGCGCCGTTCATTGAGCTTTTATGACGCCCGCCAGACTGTTCGGGCCGGCGGACACGATCGCGGTCTCGACGACGCGGCCAAGCCAGGCATCGGCCGCCTCGACGTGCACCGGCTGCAGGTAGGGCGAGCGACCGACGAGCTGCCCCGGCTTGCGCCCTGCCTTTTCGAACAAGACGGGGACGGTCCGCCCGACGAGGCCGCTGGCGAAGGTCGACTGCTGGTGCTCGAGCAAGGCCTGAAGACGCTGCAGGCGCTCGGCTTTCACTGGCTCCGGAACCTGATGATCCATGGTCGCTGCAGGCGTGCCGGGCCGAGGGCTGTACTTGAACGAGTAAGCTTGCGCGAAGCCGACCTCGCGGACCATGGCGAGCGTCTCCTCGAACTCATCGTCCGTCTCGCCCGGGAAGCCGACGATGATATCTGTGGACAGGGCGAGATCTGGCCGTGCCCTGCGCAGCCGGTGGACGAGCGCCAAGTAGTCGGCTGCGGTGTGCTTCCTGTTCATGGCAGCGAGGATGCGGTCCGCGCCAGACTGAAACGGCAGGTGGAGATAAGGCATCAGCTTCGGCTCGGCGGCATGGGCTTCGATCAGATCGTCGCTCATGTCGCGCGGATGACTGGTCGTATAGCGCAGCCTTTCCAGGCCTTCGATCCCGGCCAGCTCGCCGATCAGGCGAGCCAGTGACCAAGCCTCACCGTCGCGACCCTCGCCATGATAGGCATTCACATTCTGCCCGAGCAGCGTCAGCTCGCGCACGCCCTGGTCGACGAGGCGCCGCGCCTCCTCGACGAGCCGCACCACGGGCCGCGACAGCTCGGCACCGCGCGTATATGGCACCACGCAAAATGTGCAGAATTTGTCGCAACCTTCCTGCACGGTCAGAAAAGCGGTCGGATGGCGGCGCGTTCGGGGCGCTAGCTGGCGTGGCGGCAGGTGCTCGAACTTGTCCTCCTCGGGGAACTCGGTTTCCACCAGCCCACGCTCGCCAGCCTGGATGCGGGCGATCAACGCCGGCAGCCGGTGGTAGCTTTGCGGACCGATCACGAGATCGACGACCGGAGCCCGTCGAACGATCTCGGCACCCTCTGCCTGGGCAACGCATCCGGCGACGACGACGAGGGTCTCCTTGCCAAGCTGTGCGCGCCTCAGCTTAGTGGCCCGAATGCGACCCAGCTCCGAGTAGACCTTTTCTGCCGCCTTCTCGCGGATATGGCAGGTATTGAGAAGCACTAGGCTCGCGTCGTCGGGCGTTTGCGTCGCGGTGTAGCCGCCGGCACCCAGCGCCTCGCCCATCCGCTCGCTATCGTAGACATTCATCTGGCAGCCGAACGTCTTGAGGTGAAAGCGTCGCGTCTCAACGGCCACGTCTGGCCCAGAAGGGTCCAGGGACGGCTTGTCGAGAAGGCCGAAAGTCTCGCCATCACTACTCATGGGTCAGCCCAATCCTCGAGTCCGTGCCCCACCCGACTCAGCACCGCAAGCGCCGCCGGCCATCACAATCGCATGAAGTGTACGTGACACTATGGTGCAGCGCAACAACGCGTCAATGGCGGCAGTGCCCCAGAGTAAATGACGCACCCGGAGGATCGGGCGACTGGGTCAGCGCAATGCGATGGCCAGGCCGAGGCTGGCGATCGCGACGCACCAGGCGCCAACGACGCGGCCGGCCACGCGAACTGCGCCATAGCGGCCCAGCCCGGCACGAGGCAGCGCGACGACGAGCAGCGTGGTGAGGACGGCAAGGCTCACGGCGGCCGCAACCTCGAGGTTTCCAGACCATCCTGGCCGCTCGGGCGGTACGCCGAGCCCAACGACAAGGGACGCCAGAAACCCGATCATCAAGAGAGCGCGGGCGCCGATCGACACGCCCCAGGCAGCCAGGGCACCGAGGACGACGGACACGACCAATGGCCAGCGCCAGAGACCAGGCACGGTAAGCGCCCACGGTTGGATCACCACGCCGGCGAGGGCTCCCGCCAGCACGCTGGCGATGCCGGCCGGGACTGCAGGGCGCGATCGGGCCGCGCCGACGACGAGCGCCAGGCCGACCATGACGAGCACCGTGTCGACGGTGACAAAGGGATGCAGCATCACGGAGACGAAGCCGCTGACGCCTGGCACGATCTCGTGGGCGGACGCCTGGGGGACAGCGCACGACGCCGCGCCGAGCGCGATGGCAAGCGTGGTCAGCGCCGCACCCGGCTCGGACCGCGACCGCATCGGCCTCAGCCGACCGATCCGGCGGGCATTGCGAGACCGCTACAGGCGGCCTCCCAAACGATCAGTGCCTGGCGCGTGGCGGCGACGTCGTGGACGCGCAGGATTGCGGCACCCTGCATGGCACCGGCAAGGGCGGTGGCAATTGATCCCGGAATGCGATCCTGCGGATCGACGGCACCGGTCAGCGTGCCGATCATGCGCTTGCGCGAGGCGCCGAGCATGATCGGTGTGCCGAGGCCGTGGAACAGGGAAAGCCCAGCAAGCAGCTCGAGGTTGTGCTCCAGCGACTTGCCGAAGCCGATGCCTGGATCGACGATGATCCGCTCTTGCGCAATTCCCGCCCTCAGGCACGCCTCGATCCGCTCGGCGAGCACATCGAAAACATCGAGCAGGACGTTGTCGTAGCGCGGGTCGCGCTGCATCGTTTTCGGGTCACCCTGGGCGTGCATCAGAACGACCGGCAACCGTGCCTCGGCCGCGACCCGCAAGCTGGCGGGATCGAACGTCAGGGCCGAGACGTCGTTCAGGATGTGCACGCCGGCCTGAGCTGCGCGCCGCATGACCTCGGCCTTGCGCGTGTCGACTGAAATTCGAGCGCGAACCTTCCCGACCAGCCCTTCGACGACGGGCATGACGCGGCGAAGCTCCTCCTCGATGGTGACGGCGTCAGATCCCGGTCTCGTCGACTCGCCGCCGATATCGAGGAAGTCGGCGCCTTCGTCTGCCAGCCGTCGTCCGAACGTAATAGCCTCGCGTGCCGACCCGAAGCTGCCGCCGTCCGAAAAGCTGTCTGGCGTGACGTTCACGATGCCCATAATCCGCGGGCGATCCAGCGCGATGCCGGCGATGGCTGATCGTGGCGCTGCAAAACCGGCCAGTGCACGCTTCAAGTGCTCCACCGCGTAGCCGCCGCGGGCGATCTCGTTGCGCGCCTCGGCCGGACTGATCAGGCGACGATCCGTGGTCCGGTCGCCGTGCCGCTGGATGAGCTCCAGTGCCGCGAAAACAAGATCCTCGCGCTCGCCGATGCGCACGACCTTGTCCGGCGTCGCATTGACGCGGCCTGGAGGGCGGGTCAAGCGTCCAGCCGGGCGGAGATACGTGCGCGCAATCATTGCATCCTCGGAGGCCCTGGACGTCGCGGCCCGCGATCGCTCGCCAGAAGCCGCGTTGCCATCAAACAACTCGGCCGGAGGCTATCATGGCGGTGGCAGCCACCAAGCCCCAAACAGGCATTTCGAGGAGGCTCAACGGCGCGTCGCGTCGGCGGAGGGGCCGACCATGGGATCGGTAACATGGCGATTTCCGAGCCATGCCACGCCGATCAGCGCAACGGCTGTGACGGTCAAAGCTACGGCCACGGCGATATCGCGGGCACCACGCTGGGCCCGTCGCCGCCATTCGCTGAGTTCAGAATCATGCCGCAGTGTCATCGCAAAAGTAAGCGCGACTCTGGGCCGACCGAACAGAGCGCTGTTGGCCGCGCGACAGAAGAACACATCAGACCTGGACAACCGTGCTCGCAGCACCAATCGCGATCACAGACCGCGAACGACACAGCCCACGACGAGCACAAGATAGGCTACCAGCACGAGACCGAACTCGTGGCCCGTGACGAGCGGGATGCTGGCGTTGGCGAAACGCGAGACGGCGGCAATCACCACCAGAACGATGGAAGAGGTGAAAGAAAGAATTCCCGGTGCCTTGAGACCCATCAGCGTCGTGCTCCTCTGTCCCCCCGGCGATTCAACTCGCTCGAGCGCTCGCACTGCGAGTAGCAAAAACGGCTAGCCTACGCAAAGCAGACGGAAATCATACATGCGGCGACGGGCGCGCTCGAGGTCGCGGCCACGTAGCGCATGGGCTCAGACCTGGGGCTGATCGCGCCGCGCGCCCGGTCGCCGGCCCGCGATCGCGCGCCACAGCAGCAATAATAGGACGAGACCAATGATGGCGACGGCAGCCAGTGCTCCCGGATAGCGCCAGAGCAGCAGGCGCGGCGACACGGCGCCGGATCGCGCAATATCAACGTCCCGCACGAGCTCGCCGAGATCGAGAAGGTCGCCGGACCTGAGCATCATGTCCAGTGCGGCGCGCTGGTCTCGGCTGGCGAGGATGGCCTCGCGCACGTGCGCCGGCGAGATGGCTTGCATGCGACTGGGCACCTCTGCCACGGCGGCGAGAAGGCGATGGCTCGCCGGGCGCTCGAGCGCGGTCAGATAACCAGACAGACTGGTCAACTCGATTGCACTCAGCGCGCGCGCGAGCCGCTTCAGATCGGCGTCCCCCACCTCCAGCAGAGGCTCGAGGCGGCTTCCGGCAATGGTCGCCAGACGCCCGCTGGCGACGCGGTCGTCGAGGCGCAGGATTCGCTCCAGGGCAGCGCGCGTCAGCTGGTCCGGGTCGGCGAGGCGATGAACCTCGAGCTCGAGCAACTTCGGCACCAGGGCATCTCCGGCCAGCGCGCGCCACTTGAAGCCGGCCTCCAGGGAGCGGCGATCGCGCGCGATGTCTAGAACGCCGGAGGGCCAGCGCTCCACGGCCTCGGCGAGCGAGCCATCGGCGACGCGTGCCAGCAGCCGCGCCTCGCCCCCCTGCGGGAGCTGCAAGGCGACGACCTCGTCCAAGCGGGAGAGATTCGACGGCGAGACGTTGTCGATGAAGGCTTTGAAGGCCGCGTTGCGCTCGGCGAGCTCCAGCACCTTGCCGTGAGCGCGGCGGAACTCGTGCCAGATGTCGATGACGCGGTCGGACGTGCGCTTGGCGATCTCTTTCAGGTGACTCTCGATCTCCGTCGCGACGGAGATCGAGAGCTCGGCCTGCACCTTGTCGCGCGTCGACGGGGCCTTCATCTCGCTGGCAATGATCGGCAGCACGCCATTGCGCAGCTCCCAGATATCCTTGGCTATGAGCACCACTCCGACGCCGCCGGCCACGACGGAGACCACGCGGCCAAGCACGGCGCCTACCAGGCGCTGGCCGACGCGTGCCGACAAATTGCCGAGCTGCCGACGCATGATGACAGCGACGAGGCCGGCCAGCCCTTCCTTGCTTTCGACGAGCACGCTGCCACGCGAGACCGGTGCGGCGCCTTTGACGGCGTCAATGGCGAACTCCTTGCCGGCATCCGTCGCCACGACGCGCGCGACAGTGCTGCCGTAACGCGGACCGAGGAACGCCTCGAGGCAGCGGGTGGTCGGCTCGGCAGCGTCGGCCGTGGCCAGCTCGAGACGCTCGCCGACGTGCCGGCCCACGCCCGTGGCCAGCGTCTCGATCGCGCGACGCATCTCGGGCGAGCCATAGACGCGCTCGGCGGCCGACTTGGCGAGCTTCTCCTGGGTCTCACGGGAGGCGAGGCTCGAGATCAGCTCGCTCCAGCTCGTCTCCTGCTTGAGCTCCTCGAGCACGACATCAATGCGCCGCGAGACGACCTCATCGATGTTGCCCTTGCGCCACGCTTCGGCAACGATCGGTCTATAATCCAGATTGCGTATCGATCCCTGGAGTGCCGCAAGCGTCACGCGTTCGATCGCATCGCGGAATTGCGCCTCGTCGCGCGACTGACAGGCTTCGTACTCCTGTCGCTGCATAGCAGGTCGCGAGCGCCCCGACGACGGAACAGCAGCCTCATTGACGGCCGTTGACGCCGGTGTGGAGGCCGTTTCGGCGGCAGCCGTGTTTGCCCCCGCGACATAGAGCAGGAGCCCTGTCGCCAAGCCGCGTCGGATCACATGACCGTGGATCGTCACTCGCCCTCCCAGCGCTTTTCCGGATCGCGTCCAACGCATGGCCTGCCGCCGTGGCATTCGCGTGACAGATAAGTGACGCGAAGCTGATTTACCATTTCTCTATTCCCACAGGTCGAATCAACGGGACTCGTCGCGGACGGCGCCGCCGTGGCAGAAAGCGGCCGACGCGCGGGGCTGCGTGCAAGCGGTGCCGACGTCCGGCATCGCGGCGCGACCATTCGGCTCGCGGGGGCATCTCGATCGGAGACGGTAAGTCGTGAACAGCTACGCGCTCGCCGGGATTCTCGGCTACGTCATCATCCAGTTCGCGGTCGGCGCCTGGGTGTCCCGGCGCATGTCGTCCGAGCAGGACTACATCCTCGCCGGCCGCTCGCTCGGCACGGGCCTCGTGGCTTTCTCCGTCTTCGCCACGTGGTTCGGCGCGGAAGCCATCGTCGCCTCGGCCGGGGAAATCTACACGAAAGGACTTTCCGGCGGCCTGACCGATCCTTTCGGGTATGGCGTGGCCGTATTGATTGTCGGCGTGGTGCTCGCCGCACCGCTATGGCGCCGCGGGATCGTCACGTATGCCGACATGGTGCGCGAGCGTTACTCGCCGGGGATCGAGAAGCTGTTCGTGCTCGTGCTGCTGCCCGGGTCGGTGTTGTGGGCGGCGGCGCAGATCCGCGCCTTCGGTCAGATCCTCGGATCGACGACCGGACTCGGGCTCGATACGGCCATCCTGATCGCGGCGATTCTCGTCGGCGCCTACTCGGTGGTCGGCGGCCTGCTGGCCGATGCCGTAACGGACGTCGTGCAAGGCATCGCGGTGATGTTCGGCCTCATCGTGCTCGCGGTCTTCGTGGCATCCGCCATGGGCGGTCTGGAGGCCAGCCTCGCGCAGATCGAGCCGGCGCGCCTCAGTCTCGGTGTCACCGGAGAGGACGCGACGCTCGACAGAATCGAGAAGCTGGCCGTCGTGTTGTGTGGCAGCCTCGTGGCCGTCGAGCTGATCTCGCGCTTTCTTGGAGCGAGAACGGCGGCAATCGCAGCGGGTGGCACCGTCGCCGGCGGATTGATGTACCTCGCCATGGGGCTTCTCCCCCTGTTCCTCGGGCTCGTTGGACCGATACTGCTCAAGGACTTGCCCGAGCCCGAGCAGATCGTCCCGAAGCTGGCCGAGGCCTATTTGCCGCCCTTCGGCTATGCGCTCTTCGTCGGTGCACTCGTCTCGGCGATCCTGTCGGTGGTACATGCGGCGCTGCATGCGCCCGCCGCGCAACTTTCGCACAACGTCGTGACGCGACTGATGCCCGGCCTCTCGCCCAGAGGCAGGCTCACCAGCGTGCGGGTCTGCGTGCTGGCGCTCAGTGTCGTCGCGTGGGTGCTCGCGAACTCGGTCGAGACGATCAAGGAGCTGGTCGAGCTCGCCTCGGCGTTCGGAAGCGCGGGAGCGATCGTGGTGGCGCTGCTCGGGCTCTTCACGGGCTTCGGCGGGCCGGCCGCAGCCATGGTCGCCCTCATCTCGGGCTCGCTGGTGTGGGCCGTGGCCAAGTTCCTGCTCGCTGCCCAGAACTCCCTATCTGATCGCGCTCGCCACAGCGTTGAGCGGCTACGTCGTCGTCGGGTTGCTGGAACGCCGGCGTGAGCCGCGACAGGCGTAGAAAAACACGGCGCCCCCGCGGCAGAGGTATTGCTCTCTCGCCACACCGAAACCGCGATCGCATTGTTCCGGCCCGGCGAATGCCATCGAGGTTTGGTTAATCACCTTTAACAATCCGTCGTCAAAACAACGATTTGAGCCGGTGCGAGTGGGGGCGTGCCAGGCAAGTGCTCGTTTACGATGACGATTGGCACGGTGTTTGCGGGCGGTTAGAGACGCGCTAATCCTGAAAGATGGCAGCGCCTCGCCGGAATACGAGCAAACAATCAACGGGTTGTGTCAGGGTGTCGATCACGCGACTGAAATGCGAAGTGCTGGTGGACTTCGACGGGACCATCGCCACCGTCGATACCACCGATCGATTGCTGGAGCGCTTTGCCGAGCCGACTTGGCAGGATGTCGAGGACGATTGGAAGGCCGGCAGAATCGGCTCGCGCGAGTGCATGGTTCGCCAGATCGCACTCTTGCGCGCCACGCCGGCGCAGCTCGACGGCTTCGTCGCCGAGATCGACATCGATCCCGCCTTTCCAGCTTTCGTGGCGCTCTGCCGATCGCGCGGGCTCGGAATCACGGTCGTCTCGGACGGGCTCGATCGGACGGTCGGCGCGGTTCTCGAGCGGCATGGGCTGGAGCTGCCCTATCGCGCCAACCGGCTCGAGTGGCTCGGTGGCGACCGGTGGCGCCTGTTGTTTCCGCATGGTCGCGCCGACTGCCGATCGCTCGCCGGCAACTGCAAGTGCCAGTTCGCCGTCGCACCTCCGGGCACCGTGAGGGTCGTCGTCGGCGATGGACGCTCGGATTTCTGCGTTGCCGAGGAAGCCGAGCTGGTGCTGGCGAAGAGCGCTCTTCTGCGCCACGCCACCGAAAGCGGGCTGCCGCATTTTCCTTTCCAGTCATTCGCCGAGGCGACCTCGCTGCTTGCCGCCTGGCTCGACGAGACACACCTCGCTGACCATTCCAGCCAAGATGAGATGAGGGACGAGTAGGCGCATGGACAAGTCGATGCACTGGGATGGCGGTTCCGGCCGCGCGCCGCTCAGCGAAGCCGAGCTTCTCGCCCTCGAGGATCGCTATTGCAGCCATGGCGACACGGTCCACTATACGACGCCGCCGAAGATGTTCACGGACTGCCAGGGCTCGTACATGTACGATGCAGCCGGCGCCGAGTATCTCGACCTGCAGATGTGGTACTCGGCCGTCAACTTCGGGTACAAGAACGAGCGCATCGCCGACGCGGTCCGCCGTCAGCTCGACACCCTGCCGCAGGTCGCCTCCCAGTACCTGCATCGCGAGAAGATCGAGCTCGCGGCAATGATCGCCCAGGACATGGAGGCGAAGCTCGGCGAGAAGGGGCGCGTGCACTTCAACGTCGGCGGCAGCCAGGCGGTCGAGGACAGCTTGAAGCTCGTGCGCAACGCGACGGGCAAGACGCTGATGATGGCCTTCGAGGGCGGCTACCACGGCCGCACGCTCGGCGCCTCGGCCATCACCTCGTCGTACCGCTACCGGCGCCGCTACGGGCACTTTTCCGACCGGGCCATGTTCATTCCGTTCCCCTACCATTTCCGGGGACCGAAGGGCATGTCCAAGGAGGAGCTCGGCCACCACTGCGTCGCCCAGTTCAAGCGCCTCTTCGAGAGCGAGTATCACGGCCTCTGGGACCCGAAGACGCGGCAGTGCGAGTACGCGGCTTTCTATATCGAGACGATTCAGGGCACCGGCGGGTACGTGGTGCCCCCGATGAACTTCTTCGTGGAGCTGAAGAAGGTTCTCGACGAGCACGGCATCCTGCTCGTCGTCGACGAGATCCAGATGGGGTTTTTCCGGACGGGAAAGCTCTGGTCGTTCGAGCACTTCGGCATCACGCCCGACATCCTGGTCTTCGGCAAAGCGCTGACCAACGGCCTGAACCCGCTCTCGGGCGTCTGGGCCAAGGAGAAGTTGATCAATCCGACCGTGTTCCCTGCGGGCTCGACGCATTCGACCTTCAATGCCAACCCGATGGGCACAGGCGTTGGCCTCGAGGTGATGCGCATGCTCGCCGAGGGCGACTATGAGCGGACCATCGCGGAGAAGGGCCGCCGCTTCCTCGACGGCCTCCAGTATCTCAAGCGGCGTCACAAGATGGTCGGCGACGTCGACGGCCTCGGTTTGGCGCTGCGCATGGAGATCTGCGAGCCGTCGGACAGCTTCACGCCGTCTAAGAAGCTCGTGGATCTCATGGTGGACGAGGCCTTCAAGGCGGATCTCGAGGTGAAGGGGCGCCGCTACGGCCTCGTCCTCGATATCGGCGGCTACTACAAGAACGTCGTCACACTGGCACCAAGCCTGCACATCTCGGACGAGGAGATCGATCTCGCCATCGAGCTGCTCGATCAGCTCATGGGCCGCGTCGCGCGTCTCGAAGGCCACGCCTGATCGCGCAAGGCGTCGCACGTCAGGATGGGGCGGGGCCCCGCAGTTGAACCAGGAAGGCGCCGAAGATGCGCCCTGAAACGAGACGCGGGATCATGAGCATGTCATCTTCAGGGGCTCCCGACAGGAGCACCTTTCATGCCGGCAGCCGGGTTGGCTTTCTGCTGATCCACGGCCTCGGCGGAACACCCGTCGAGATGCGCTATTTGGCGCAAGGCATCGCGCGCTCCGGCTACACGGTGCATTGCTGCCAGCTCGCCGGGCACTGCGATTCCGTCGAGGCGCTGCGCAACTCCACCCCCGAGCAGTGGTACGCGAGCATCGAGGCCGCACACGACCGGCTGAAGGAGCACTGCGACGTGATCATCGCGGGCGGGCTCTCGATGGGCGGGATCCTGGCGGCGCAACTCGCCCAGAACCGGCCGGACGGCGTGCAGGGCCTGGCATTCTATGCCCCGACGCTCTGGCTCAACGGCTGGTCGATGCCATGGCACAGCCGGGTTCTCCGCTACATCCGCCCGACCCGCTTCAAAATCAAGATGACACTGCCGGAGCACGAGCCCTACGGCCTCAAGGACGAGAGGGTTCGCGCGCTTGTCGTACAGAGCATGCAGGGCAAGGACAGCTCCGAGGCCGGCGTCTTCTGTACGCCCGTGCGGAGTCTGTCTCACTTCAACGCGATGTGTGACGTGGTGAAGCCGCGGCTCAAGGAGATCAAGTCGCCGGCGCTCATCCTCCACCCGCGAGACGACGATCTCGCCGACATCGACAACGCATTCTACCTGCAGAAGAACCTGGGTGGCCGAGTTCGAGATGGTGGTGCTGGAAGACAGCTATCACATCATCACGCTCGACAAGCAGCGCCAGGTGGTCGTGGAGCGCTCGGTCGCGTTCGCGGATGGTGTCGCCAAGGCCAATGCGGACAAGCTCGTGCCGGCAGCCGCCATACCACGCACCGAAGTCACGGCCGCGGAATAGGAGGTGGCAGTCGTCAGCGGCGTGCGGCGATCTTGTCGCCGTGCTTCTCCATCAGGCGCTTCTTGGTCATGAGGCTGCGCTGGACCCGGACTCGTAGCCGCGGCGCGATCTGCCAGGCGATGATCGGGGCCATCAGCAGGCTCGCCCCGACGACGGCCGGCAGCAGTGTCGGCACCAGCGACTGAAGCACGGTTGCGGTCAAGAGGATCGTGGTTCCAACTCCGAACAGAACGGCACCTATAGGCATCGTCAACAGGACAGTGATCCAGGCACGAGTAGACATCGAGGTCGGCCTCCGGATGGAGCTATTGCTTGACGCGCCTGCAAGGCAGGCCGGGTTCGACTGTGGGAGCAAACGAGATATGGCGCGAACTCACTCGCCCTCGGAATGGCAGGTTCCGCGCGGCACTCGCAATTGCCGCTCCATGCCAGACTGCCGGCACGTCAGCTTCAGCCTCGCGCCGATCCGAGACGCCAATCGATGACCATGTTCGCTCCTGTTTCGCAAGCTCTTTCGGTCGAGACGTTGGATGGCATCGGCGCCATCCCGCGCGAGGATTGGGGTCGGCTTTTCCCGGACGAGGCGGAGGGCTGGGCCTACTATCGCGCCGTCGAGGCCGCTCCGCCGCCAGGCTTCCGCTTCGGGGCAATCGTGGCGCGCGACAATGGCCGGGTCGTGGCCGCGGCACCGCTTTTCCATGTCATCTACCGGCTCGATACGCCCTTGCAGGGGCGCATGCGGCCAGTCGGCGACTGGTTGCATCGGACCTTACCGCGCCTTGTCGCTCACCCGGTTATGGGGCTCGGCTCACCGCTCGCCGACCGTTGCCATCTCGGCTTCGACCCGGGCCTCGCGCCCGCCGAGCGGGACCGGGCAATGGCGGCGCTGCTCGACGGGCTCGACGCGAAAGCCACAGAGGAAGGCGTTCGCATCCTGGCGATCAAGGATCTGGCCGACAGGGAAGCAGGGCCGCTGCACGCAACGATCGAGGCGGCCGGGTTCTCGCGGATCGCGGGCCTGCCTGTGTGCGTGCTCGATCTGCCCTTCGCGGACGAGGCCAGCTATATCCAGTCGCTCTCGGCGAACAACCGCTCGGTGCTGCGACGCAAGCTGAAGACGGCCGGTGCCGTCCAGCTCGAGACGGTCACGTCCATCGCGGGTATCGAGGACGAGATCTTCTCGCTCTACGAGGAAACACGCGCCAACAGCCGCTTCGACTATGGCGATTTCGAGCAGCTCTCGCCCGCCTATTTCCGCGATTGCGTGGCGGCTCTGGCGCCGGAGCGGGCCGCGGTGATCCTGGCCCGCGTCGACGGCCGATTGCTCGCCATGAAGCTGCTGTTCCTCGAGCAGGACCGGATCATCGACAAGTTCTGGGGGATGCGCTACCCGGCGGGCCGCGACCACAACCTGTTTTTCGTGTGCTGGATGGAGGGCGTGCGGTTCGCCCTGCGCCACGGCGCCAAGCAATACCAATCCGGCCAGACGGCCTATGCGCAGAAAGTGAAGCTCGGCAGCCGGCTCGACCCGATGTGGGTCTATTTCCGCCACCGCTGGCCTTTGGTGAACCGCGGCTTCCGGCGCTTCGCGCCGCTGCTGGCCTTCGACAAAATGGACCCGGAGCTGGCGGAGATCGCCAAACGGACGAAGGTGATCTGAGGCGGCACTCGAGCCGGAAAAAAATGAAAGCGGCACCCGTTTCCGGACGCCGCTTCATGGTCGATCGGGGCTCGCAGCGTCAGCGGAAGCGCGCGTTCACGCCTTCGAGCGCTTTCGATCCGGGGCAAAGCTCGGCCACCGGGATCTCGTTCAGAGGACGGTCCGTGGTGGCGAGTGCATCATGCAGATCGTCGCCCGCCTCATTCACGTAAAGCAGGCCGGTTGCGACCTGCCCCTGCGAGGCGTTGCGGCGGATCGTCAGAATTGCCTCGTCCGGATCCCGGAAGTCGTGGCCACCATCGAGCTTGTTCAACAGCAGCTTCGAGCCGTCGTGCAGCGTAACCGCGGCCGTGGTGCCCTCGGCATAGGAGACCGTGATCTCCTCCTTCGGCTCCACGTAGTCGAGCTTGTTCTCCGACGCGAGGTTGTGGGCACGCACGTAGTCGAAGCTCTTGGTCGAGGTCGGGTGGTTGTTGAAGGTGACGCACGGGCTGATGACGTCGAGGAAGGCGAAGCCCTTGTAGCTGATGGCCGCCTTGATGAGCGGGATGAGCTGCTTCTTGTCGCCCGAGAACGAGCGGCCCACGAAGCCGGCGCCGAGCTGGATCGCCATCTGGCAGAGGTCGATCGCGTCGAACGGGTTGGCCTCGCCCTTCTTCGACGGCGAATTCTTGTCGTTCGTCGCCGAGAACTGGCCCTTGGTCAGACCATAGCAGCCGTTGTTCATGACGATGTAGGTCATGTTCAGCTTGCGCCGCACGGCATGTGCGAACTGGCCGAGGCCGATCGAGGCGGTATCGCCGTCGCCCGAGACGCCGATGTAGACCAGATCCTTGTTGGCCATGTTAGCGCCGGTGGTGACCGACGGCATGCGGCCATGCACGGAGTTGAAGCCGTGGCTGCGCCCGAGGAAGTAGGTCGGCGTCTTGGACGAGCAGCCGATCCCTGAGAGCTTAGCGACGCGATGGGCCGGCAGATCCATCTCGAAGCACGCCTCGATGATGGCGGCCGTGATGCTGTCGTGGCCGCAGCCGGCGCACAGCGTCGACATCGACGCCTCGTAGTCGCGGTGCGTCAGGCCGAGGGCATTCCGCGGCAGAGCGGGGTGATGGGCAACGGGCTTGGTGATGTAGGTCATTGAGGCGATCCTCGCTTATTCTGCGGCCTGCGCCTTGGCGGGCTGGAGCTGCTTCAGCACGGCCTGATAGACGAAGTCGGCGGTCGTCGGCGTGCCGTCATAATTGAGCATCGGGATCAGCTTCTCCTGAGGCACCTCGGCCTCAACCATGAGAAGCTGGCGCATCTGGGCGTCGCGGTTCTGCTCGACGACGAAGACGCGATCGTGCGCAGCGCAGAAGGCCTTGACCTCCTCGCTGAACGGGAAGGCCTTGAGGCGCAGCGCGTTGATCTTGACGCCGTCGCGCTCCAGATAGTCGAGGGCCTCGAGCACTGCTGGACGCGTCGCACCAAAGTAGATCAGTCCCGTTTTGCCAGCGGCGTCCCGTGTCGTGATCTCGGGCTTCGGCACCAGAGTTGCCGCGGTGTCGAACTTCTTGCGGATGCGATCGACGATGCGCGCGTGGATGCGACCGTCCTCGGTGTAGCGCGCATACTCGTCGTGGCTAGTGCCGCGCGTGAAGTAGGAACCCATCGACTCGTGCGTGCCCGGCAGCGTCCGATAGGGGATGGCGTCGCCGTCGACGTCGAGGTAGCGGCCCCAGGGCTTCCCCTTGGCCTTGGCGAAGCCCTCTAGCTCCTCCTTCGAGAGAACCTTGCCCCGATCGGCGGTCCAGTTGTCATCCCACGTCAACGCGTCCGTCATCCAGTCGTTCATGCCGATGTCGAGATCCGACATGACCATCACGGGCGTCTGCAAGCGCTCCGCCAGATCGAACGCATCGGCGCTCATGGAAAAGCACTCGGTCGGGTTCGATGGGAACAGCAGCACGTGCTTGGTGTCGCCATGGCTGGCGTAGGCGCACGAGATGATGTCCGGCTGCCCCGTCCGGGTGGGCATGCCGGTCGAGGGCCCACCGCGCTGAATGTTGTAGAGGACGACGGGGATTTCCGCGAAGTAGGCGAGCCCTAAGAACTCGCTCATAAGAGAGATGCCGGGGCCGGACGTCGCCGTGAAGGAGCGTGCGCCGTTCCAGCCGCCACCGATTGCGATGCCGATGGCGGCCAGCTCGTCCTCGGCCTGGACGATGGCGTAGCTACGCTTGCCGTCCTTGGTGACGCGGAAGCGGCGGGCGTGCTTCTCGTACCCCTCGGCGAGCGACGTCGACGGGGTGATCGGGTACCATGCGCAGACGGTTGCGCCGGCGTAGACCGCACCGAGGCCGGCGGCCTCGTTGCCGGAGACCATGATCTTGCCCTTGGCGCCCTCGGCATGGCGCACCTTGATCGGGAGCGGGCACTCGAAGTTCGCTTGCGCGTACTCGCGGCCGATCTGGACGGCCTGCATATTGGCGGCGAGCAGCTTCTCCTTGCCCTTGAGCTGGTCGGCGATCACCCCTTCGAGCACCTTCAGATCCATGTCGAGTAGACCGGTCAGCGCGCCAACGTAGACCATGTTCTTGAAGAGCTGGCGCTGACGTGCATCCTTCCAGATCCTGGCGCAGATCTCGGCAATCGGCAAGCCGAGAACAGTAATGTCCGAGCGCTGCCAGAGCCGTGGCATGGTCGAATCGTAGAGCAGCCAGCCGCCCGGCACGACCTCCGCCACGTCATTGGCGTAGGTCTGCGGGTTCATGGCGACCATCAGGTCGATGCCGTCGCGCCGCGCCATATAGCCGGCCTCGGACACCCGCACCTCGTACCAAGTGGGAAGGCCCTGGATGTTCGACGGAAAAATGTTCTTCGGCGATACCGGAATGCCCATGCGGAACAGCGTCTTGGCGAACATGGTGTTCGCCGAGGCGCTGCCTGAGCCATTGACGGTCGCAAACTTTATGACGAAGTCGTTGATGCCGCTCATTCGTATTCAGCCCTGGCTTGCCGGGGCTTCCGGGAGCAGAGCTCCCTACGCCACCGGCGGTGCGTCATGAACCTAGCGTCGATCGGCGCCAGCGGCGCCGATCCTCAGCCCAGATAGGCGTCGTGGTGCGACAGGCACGACTTCGCGGCCTGAGGCTCGACGTAGAAGAACTTCTGCATGTCCCAGGCTCCGGTCGGACAGCGCTCGGCACACAGGCCGCAGTGCAGACAGACGTCCTCGTCCTTGGCCATGATGCGCCCCGTCTGGAGCGTCTCAGAAATGTAGAGATCCTGGGACGCGTTCAAGGCCGGGACGCGCAAGCTCTGGCGCAACTCCGGCTCGGCATCATTCTCGGTAAAGTTGATGCAATCCACCGGGCAGATGTCCATGCAGGCGTCGCACTCGATGCACAGCGGCGCGCTGAACACCGTTTGGACATCGCAATTGAGGCAGCGTTCCACCTCTTTCGCCGCCAGCTTGTCGTCGTAGCCGAGCTCGACCTCGAGCTTCAGGTTCTTGATCGAGGTCTTGAGATCGGCGTGGGGCACCGCGACGCGCGTCGCCGCATCGTAATCGTTCGAGTAGGACCACTCGTGGATGCCCATCTTCTGGGACACCAGCGTGGCACCGGGCGCCGGGCGCTCAGTGATGGGCCGACCGTTGCAGTAGGCGTCGATGGAGATCGCCGCCTGATGACCGTGCGAGACAGCCCAGATGATGTTCTCGGGTCCCCAGGCGGCGTCACCGCCAAAGAAGACGCCGGGCCGCGTCGACATGAACGTGTTGCGGTCGACTTTCGGCATGTCCCATTCACCGAACTCGAGGCCGATATCGCGCTCGATCCAGGGAAAGGAGTTGTCCTGGCCGATAGCCATGAGGACGTCGTCGCACGGGATAGTGATCAGCTCGCCCGAAGCCTTCAGCTGCGGGCGGCCTCGCGCGTCGACGCCGGTCTCGACCATCTTCTCGAACACCACGCCAGCCAGCTTGCCGGCCTCGATGACGAAAGACTTCGGCGCGTGGTTCTCGAGGATCGGAATGCCCTCGTAGACGGCGTCCTTGATCTCCCAGTCCGAGGCCTTCATGACCTTGCGCGGAGAGCGGACTGTCACGGTCACGGCCTCGGAACCCAGGCGCAACGCAGTGCGGCAGCAATCCATGGCCGTGTTGCCACCGCCGATGACGACGACGCGCTTGCCGATCTTGTCGACGTGGCCGAAGGCGACCGATGTGAGGAAATCGATGCCGATGTGAATGTTGGCTGAAGCCTCGGCGCGACCGGGGATATCCAGATCCTTGCCGCGGGGAGCGCCGGTGCCGACGAAGACGGCATCGTAGCCCTCGTCGACGATCGACTTGAGGCTGGTCACCTCGATACCAAAGCGGGTCTCCACGCCAAAATGGGTGATGCGCTCGACCTCTTCGTCCAAGACTTCCTCGGGAAGGCGGAAGGACGGGATGTTGGTCCGCATCAGGCCGCCGCCCTTCGGATCCTTCTCGTACAGGACGCAATGATAGCCGAGGGGCATCAGATCACGCGCAACAGTCAGCGAGGCTGGCCCCGCGCCGAGAAGGGCGATGCGCTTGCCATTCTTCTGCACCGGAATCTCAGGCATGAAGCCGTCGATATCGCCCTTGTAGTCGGCCGCGACGCGCTTCAGGCGGCAGATCGCCACCGGCTCCGCATTTTTCCGCGAGGGGTCCTTGGCGTTGGGCTCGTCGCTGGTCTGGAGACGCCCTCGCCGACACGCCGGCTCGCACGGACGATCGCAGACGCGACCGAGGATGCCTGGGAAGACGTTCGACTCCCAGTTGAGCATATAGGCCGCGGCATACCGTCCCTGCGCGATCAGCCTGATGTACTCAGGCACCGGCGTATGCGTGGGACACGCCCATTGGCAGTCGACGACCTTATGGAAGTACTTGGGGTTGGAGATATCGGTCGGGGCCATGCGTGCTCTGGCCCGCGCTGCGATCTCGCTCGCCTGCATCGCGCTCTCATCCCTGGATCGTTTCCTCGCGCCGGGTGCCGGAACCGGCCTCCTTGGCCGACTCGTCCCATCCGCGGTGCAAGCTTCGGTCACGCTTCAGCGAACCCCACAGGGGTCCGGACGTAACCGACCGCACAAAGGCACCTTCTAGCGGGCAAACGAGGGCTGCCGCAACGACTTGTCGTGCCGCAGTGCACAATGAACGACCGAATTCATACCTGCGACGCATGGGACAGGGCCGGACAAGTTGCATAAGTTACCAATCAGAGCCCTGGTGGAGACCATCGTTCCGCCCCAAGCGTGCGCCAAAGGGTCGTGTTGCAGTGGAGCAACTCAAGGGCTAGCTGGAGTGCATGACACGCACGGCGACATTGGCAGAGCGGCTGGCGAACCCGACGCAGTTCATGTGGCTGTCAGGGCGCCTTTTGCCCTGGATTTCCGGGCTGGCGGCCCTGATTATCGGCTTTGGATTGTGGCTGAGCTTCGCGGCGCCGCCTGACTACCAGCAGGGCCACACCGTCAAAATCATGTTCATCCATGTGCCTAGCGCTTGGCTCGCGATGGCCACGTATCTGCTGATCGCGATCTCGAGCATGGGTCTTCTGGTCTTCCGGCATCCGCTCGCGGACGTATCTGCGAAGGCGGCGGCACCCATTGGTGCGGCGTTTACTTTGTTGGCACTCGTCACCGGATCTCTCTGGGGAAAACCCATGTGGGGCGCCTACTGGGCCTGGGATGCGCGGCTCACGTCGGTGCTGATTTTGTTTTTTCTCTACCTCGGCCTCATCGCGCTCCGTTCCTCGCTCGACGACGAGGCCCTGGCTGGACGATTGACGGCCCTGCTGGCACTGGTCGGCGTGGTGATCCTTCCGGTGATCAAATTCTCGGTCGACTGGTGGCATACGCTGCACCAGCCTTCGACGCGGTTCACCTCGACACTCGACCCGGTTTTCCGTACGCCGCTTCTGGTGATGGCGTTGGGCTTCACGCTGCTGCTGATCGCACTGCACCTGAAAGCGATGCGCAACGAGATCCTGCGGCGACGCGTGAAGGCGGCGACAATCAGGGCCGTGGAACGGGCAAACCGCGCCGAAACTGCGGTCGCGCCGTAGCGAAATAGAGGAGCGGGAAGCCATGGATCTCGGTCCGCACGCGATGTTCATCTGGCTGTGCTACGGCGCTGTAGCACTCGTTGTCGCCAGCATGATCGCGTGGCTTTGGCTCGATGGGCGGCGGCATGCGCGGGAGCTGGCGATGCTAGAGGCCAAGGATATCGGACGCGGCGGCAATGCGGCGAGCTGAGGCGAGCGACATGCGGGATACCGAGACCACTCGGGAGATGGGAAGACCGGGCGAGCGGCGACGGCTTCTGCCGGTTTTGGCGCCGGTGATCATTTTCGCTGCTGTGGCTGGGCTTTTCCTTGTCGCCTTGCAGAAGGGCGACCCTTCGAAGATTCCGTCGGCGCTGATCGGGCGGCCGGCCCCCGTGGTCGACCTGCCTCCGGTGCCAGGTCTGACGCGCGACGGCGCAGCCGTGCCGGGGTTTGCTACGGCCGACATCGGCAAGGGCAAGCCGGCGGTCGTCAATTTCTGGGCATCGTGGTGCTTGCCGTGTGCCGAGGAGCATCCGCAGCTGGTGTCACTGGCGAAGCGCACGGGTGTGGCGCTCTACGGAATCAACAACAAGGACCAGCCGGCGAACGCGGCGCGGTTCCTGGGCCTGCACGGCAATCCCTACGATGGCATCGGCGCCGATACGAACGGGCGGGCCGCTATCGAATGGGGTGTCTACGGCATGCCGGAGACGTTCATCATCGACGGCAAGGGCACGGTTGTCTTCAAGCACGTCGGCCCGATTACCGCCCAGGCGCTCGAGCAAACCGTGCTGCCGGCGCTGGCGAAGGCCAGCTCGACGCAATAAAGCCTATCGATGCTCGCCTCCCGGCAGCGAAATGCCTAGGGTTTCCTGACAGCAAACTCCAGGGCCGAGCGAAATGTACGATGTCATCGTGGTGGGCGGGGGCGGTTCCGGTCTCTCGGCAGCGGCCGAAGCAGCGGGACTTGGACGGCGCGTCGTGCTTCTCGAGAAGGGCCAGCGGCTCGGCGGCAGCACGGCATGGTCGGTCGGATCGATCTCCGCGACGAACACGCCGCAGCAGCGTGCCGCCGGCATCGTCGACCATCCCGATGCACATTTCGATGACCTCGAGACGCTCGCCGGGCCGATGGCGAATCGTGACAACCGCGCGCTGCGTCGTCTCCTGGTCGACAACATCACCGACACGCTGACCTGGCTCGAGAAGGCGGGGCTGGTGTTCGTCGGCCCCAATCCGGAGCCTCCGCACCGACTGCCGCGGATGCACAACGTGCTGCCGAACTCGAGGGCGTTTCCCGAGATGCTCGGGCAGCTTTGCCGGCGACGCGGCGTCGAGATCCGACTCGGCACGCTGGCAGACGGCCTGATCGTCGAGGGTGACCGGGCGGTCGGTGTGCGGACACGCAGCACCGCCGACGGTCGCGAGGGTGAGTTGAGGGCTCGCGGCGGTGTCGTTCTGGCGGGTGGCGATTTCGCGGGCAACACCGAGATGAAGGCCGAGCTCGCCGGGCCGTCGGCGGCCAATATCGATGCGGTCAACCCGGAAGCCACGGGCGATGCCATCCGGATCGGGCGCGCGGTCGGCGCCGAGGTGGTGAACGGTGACATCGTGCGTGGCCCGATCATGCGCTTCGTGCCGCCGGCGCAAGAAAGCTTGCTGCGGCGGCTACCGCCGCGACGCTGGCTGGCGCGGAGCCTCGCGTTGGCGCACGCCTATCTGCCGGAGACCGTGAAACGGCCGTTCGCGATGTGCTTCCTGGTGACGGCTCTCGGCCCGTCGCGCGGATTGTTCGAGGCCGGAGCGCTTCTGGTCAACCGCAACGGCCGTCGATTTGCGGACGAACTCGGCCGGCCTGCCGACGCCGTTCCCGAGCAACCCGACAGGATGGCCTATATCGTCATGGATCGAGCCATGGCGGAGCGGTTCTCGGCGTGGCCGAATTTCATCTCGACGGCACCTGGGGTCGCGTACGCCTACCTTGCCGACTACAAGCGCAACCGCCGCGACATCTATCATGAGGCGGCCAACGCGGGCCAACTCGCGAGCCGGCTCGGCATGTCGGATGCAGCGCTACGGAGCGCCATAGCCGACAGCGGGGCGGACGGGCGACCGCGTATCACCGACGGACCGCTGGTCGCACTGGGGCCAGTCAGGAGCTACGTCGTCTTTACCGACGGCGGCTTGCGGGTGACGGAGCGGCTCGAGGTGGTGGGCCGCGATGGATCTCCGATTGCCGGCCTTTATGCCGCCGGCTCGACTGGCCAGGGCGGCGTTCTGCTCGAGGGCCATGGCCACCATCTCGGCTGGGCCTTCGTGTCCGGACGCATTGCCGGGCGAAACGCGGCGCTCGAGATCGCAGCGGAGCTGGAGAAGCCCGGTCGGTGATACCCTCCGGCTTTCGCCGACCTCAACGGCGCACCTCGAGGCTGTTGATGTAAGCGACGATCTTGTCGATGTCGGCGTCGGGGAGCTTGAACTTGGGCATCTCGTCGTGCGGCGCGGCAATGCCACGGGTCAGCGGCTCCCGCAGCGCCTGGAGCGGGTGCAGGACGTGAAGACTGCGGAACGCCGGCGCGTTGGCGTTCGGGCTCACACCCTCCCCCCGGTAGCGTGGCAACGTGCACAGTGCATCTCGACCAGCGTTTTGCCCGCCGCGACGAGGCGCGCGCTTTCGGCCGCAAGCTCGCCCATGGCGGCCAAGCGGGCGAGACCTTCGCGTGCGCCCGTCAACGACGGATCGACCAGCAGGGCACTTCGGAAATCCGCGATCGCCTCGGTCTTGCGGCCGGCCGCCTCGTGAACGTAGGCACGATTGTTGTAGGCGAGCGCATAGATCGGATTGATCGCCAATGCCTGGGTGAAGTCCTCGAGAGCGCGCGGCAGGTTGCCGGCTGCCTTGTAGGCCAGGCCGCGATTGTTGAAGGTGACAGCGCTGCCCGGCGCGACCCGTAGAGCCTGCGAGAAATCGTCGATGGACTGTTGCGCGTCACCTTTGACCAGGTAGGCATGTCCGCGTCCGGTGTAGCCGACCACCGCTTTCGGGCGTAGACGGATGACGTCACTGTAGTCGGCGATGGCGGCATCGAGGTTGCGGCGCGAGACGTGGACCTGCGCTCGATAGCCGTAGGCCTGACCATCCGTCGGATTGAGCTTGATCGCCTCTGTCAGGTCGGCCTGCGCAGCATCGCTGGCCCCTGCCTCGGCCCTCGTGCGCCCTCGATTGCGATAGGCGAGGGCCTTCTGCTCGGCGCTGGCACTCGTCGATCCGATGATCTCGGTGCAGGCGCGCAGTCGCGCCTCGGGGTTGCTGGCCGAACGGCACTGACCGAGGGCGTCGGCACGGGACGGATCTGGCGCAGTCGAGGCGACGAGCAACAACACTGCGGCCGCGATGCCGAAATTGCGCACCTTCATCATGCCCCCTCCCAGATGTCGGTTTCGGCTCCACCTTGGCGCAAACGCCGATGGCGAGGTTGATGCTGGTCAACAGGGGCGAGACAATCCGCACCTGGCGACGACACCGCTATTTCTTGAGCGACAGGATGTAGCCGATCACGTTTCGGATCTCGGAGCGCGTCAAGGCGATGCCGGGCATCTCGGGATGCGGAAGGATGATCGCGGCCGCCAGACTTTCGGCTGTGGTCCGGGGACTGTTGGCGATTGCCACGAAGCTCGGCACGTCGGCGCGCGGGCTTGTCGCGCTCTGGCCTTCTGTCACGTGGCAGTTGGAGCAAAGCTTGGACGCCAACACACGCCCCTCGGCTGCATCGGCAAGGACGGGCTGGGCTGTGGCCGGCGTGCAGGCCACGGCATACGTGGCAACGGCGAGAAAGATAGCGGCTGGTGATCGCATTCGGTCGCCTCTCTGGGTGATCGATGGCAAGGGCTCTTGCATCATACGTCGACGAAATCGCCCGTACCCTCGTTGAGCACGGACAGCGCTCCCGACGAGATGTCGAAATGCGCGCCATAGAGGGAGACGCGGCCGCGGCCCTCGAGGATCTGGATGCAAGGGAACGTGCGCAGGTTGGCGAGCGAGGTCTTGACGCCCTCGCGCTCGAGAGCGTCGACGAGCTCCCCGACAGGTCGGGTCGCGAGACGCGTGCGCACCTCGTCGCGCGCGGTATCGAGCATCGACATCCAGTTGGAAATGAACTGTGCTTCCGTCTGGCGCGCCACGTCGTGCTCGAGGCACGCACGAATACCGCCGCAGCCGGAATGGCCGATGACCATGATGTGGCGGACCCGCAGATTCAGCGCCGCAAACTCGAGTGCAGCGGACACGCCGTGGAACTTTCCGGTCGTCTCGAAGGGCGGCACGAGGTTGGCGACATTGCGCACCACGAACAGCTCGCCCGGCATCGCCGAGAAAATGGTTTCAGGATCGACCCGGCTGTCGCAGCACGAGACGACCATCACGTCCGGCGTCTGCCCTCGCTCCGCCAGCTCCTCGTAGCGGTGCTGGTTCGGCGCATAGTGACGGAAGCGGAACCGCCGGTAGCGGTCGGCCAGATGGTCTGGGAGGAGGGACATGGAAGAGCCTCGCGTCTTTCGTTACATCCGCGCGCACAGGTAGGCGCGAGACGTACGCGAAAAGCGTTCCGATCTCCAGCTCGGCCGACGCTACCGATGCTCAGCGGCCCGATCAAACGCCGCAGCATCGGCAATCGTCGGCGGCGCTCAACCGACCGCCTCCGCCGCGAGACGCAGAATGTCGAGATCGGCTCCAGAAAGCAGCATGGTGCCGACCTTGTTACCCTTGGCCGCCGCCTTCCATTCCTTCAGGCGGCCTCTGATGCGGTCGGCATTGCCGACGAGAAACAACTCGTCGATCATTTTGTCTGGGACCGCAGCCATGGCGTCCTTCCGGCGGCCGCCCAGGAAGGCGTCCTGGATCTCGACGGCTGCATCCTCGTAGCCGAGGCGCTTGGCGTAGTCGTTGTAGAAGTTCTTTTCGCGCGCGCCCATGCCGCCCACATAGAGCGCCACCTCGGGCCGCAGCTGGTCGCGACACTTGTCGATGTCAGGGCCCATCGCGACCTTGACGAACGGCGTGATATCGAAATTTTCCAGCGTCTGGGGGCGGCCTGCAGCCGCCATGCCTTCGAGAACGGGCTTGACGATGATGTCGGCCTTCTCCGGGCTCATGAATATGGGCTGGACGCCGTCCGCTATCTCACCGGCCGTGCGCAGGCCCGCCGGTGCGATGGCGGCGGTGTAAATGCGGATATCGGGATTGGGCTTCAGGATGGACTTCAAGGGCTTGCCGAGGCCGGTGGCGCCGGGCCCCTGATAGGGGATCTGATAGTGCTCGCTCGCGTATTGGAGCGGCTCCTCGCGCGCGAAGATCTTACGCAGGATCGCCACGTACTCTTTCATGCGAGAGAGCGGTTTACCGTAGGCCACGCCGTGCCAGCCCTCGACGACTTGAGGCCCCGACGGGCCCAGGCCAAGGAGGAAGCGTCCCTTCGACATCGCCGCGAGCGACATGGCCGTCATGGCCGTGCAGGCCGGCGTGCGTGCTGGAATTTGCATGATGCCGGTGCCAGCCTTGATGCGGCTCGTTCGGGCCAGGGTCCAAGCGATCGGTGTCACACTGTCGATACCGTAGGATTCGCCCTGCCAGACCTGATCGTAGCCGAGCTTCTCGGCCTCGAGCACCAGATCCGTATTGGGGCCACCTTCCTCGCCCGCGTAGCGCAGCAGCATTCCGAGCTTCATTTCAACCGCTCCGTAGTTCTCTTCGGCGCCGACGAGCAGCCGTCCGGGGCACTGGGATCATTTGACGACCAACGTTCCACGAACCGTCGTGGGGTCTCGATGCGAAGGCTAGCCGAGCCCCACAGCGAATGCACGCCCCCCTTGTCGCGATCCGGGTCATGGCGCGATCCGGGTCATGGCGCGCGGTGCGTCGGATGATCAGATAGGATTTAACCGTATTGCTCGCCGCGCCAAGGAGCCTAGAACCGGCGCAGCCTATTGGCGGAGAGGGGGGGATTCGAACCCCCGAGACCGGTCACCCAGCCTGCCGCATTTCGAGTGCGGTGCGATCGACCACTCTGCCACCTCTCCAACCGCGGCCCTCGGCACAATGCTACGTCGGCGGCACAAATGGCCGAATGCACGCAACGTAGGCTTCCGGAACCGGCCCGCGGCTTCTAAGCGAAGCCGAGCCGGGTGGCAAGAACTACGTCACGATTGCGTCAACCTGGGGATCGGTGGCCCTGCACTGGTGCCTCGTGCGCGGTTGACGGTCCCCGAGCGAGGCGACAAAGCTCCCGGAAGAGACTGTGCCCCACGCTCAAGGATCGAACACCCATGCCAAAGCTAACTGGCCGTGTCGCCATCGTTACGGGGTCTGCACGCAACATCGGGCGGGCGACGGCCCTCATGCTGGCTCGAGAGGGAGCCGCGGTGATGGTTCATGCGCGGCGCGATGCGGATGCGGTTGCCGAGACCCTTGATCAACTGCGGGCAGCGGGCGCTACAGCCGAAAGCCATATGGCGGATCTTTCGACAGAGGACGGGGCCAACGGCCTCGTCGCTGCCACCGTCGCCAAGCTCGGGCGGCTCGACATCCTGGTGAACAACGCCGCCGTTCGCCGCAACACGCCGATCACCGAAATGACCTTCGCGGAATGGCGCGAAGTCCTGGGGGCGAGTCTCGATGCCTCGTTCCTGACGACGCGGGCCGCAGTGCCGCACATGATCGCTGGCAAGTGGGGGCGGATCGTCAACCTCGGCGGCATCTCGATGTTCAGTGGGCTTACGGGACGCGCGCACGTCTCTGCAGCCAAGGCGGGGATGGTCGGCATGACGCGGTCGCTGGCGACGGAGCTCGGGCCGCATGGCATCACGGTCAACGTCGTGGCACCGGGTGCGATTGCGACCGAGCGTGGCGCTGCAGCCGGCGCTCGCCCCAGCGCATCGTCGACCGTCGGCATACCCGCCGGGCGGGATGGGCGCCCCGAGGAGATCGCGCACATCGTCACGATGCTGTGCTGCCCGGACGCCGCCTACACGACCGGGCAGACCATCGAGGTCAACGGCGGCCGGCACTACTCGTGAGGCCAGCGGCAGGCGGGTGAAAGCGATCCGCGGACCGCGACCTCACGTTTCGTTGAGGTGCCGGGCTGTCCCACGACGTGCGAAAAGGCGTGAGCTGTCCGAACTCGCCAGCAAAGCAGGAGCTCACCCATGTCTCGCGCAGTATCAAGACGTCGCTTCCTTACGGCTGCCGCGCTCGGCGCCGCGGTGATCCTCGGCGCCAATGCCTCGCTTGCACGCGACAAGGTGCGGCCTGGAACGGCAGCGCCCGACTTCACCGTCATCGACACCAGCGGCAAGCCGGTGTCCCTCAGCAGCTTCAAGGGCAAGCTGGTCGTACTCGAGTGGACCAATCATGATTGCCCCTACGTGCGAAAGCACTACGGCACGGGCACGATGCAGCAACTGCAGCGCGATGCGACGGCCGACGGCGTCGTGTGGCTCTCGGTGATCTCGTCCGCTCGCGGCCAGCAGGGGCATGTCGAGGCGCTGGAGGCCGACAAGCTCACGGCCGATCGGAAAGCGGCGCCGACGGCGGTTCTGCTCGACACGGACGGCAAGGTCGGACGCCTCTACGGGGCGTCGACGACACCACACATGTTCATCATCGACAGGGCCGGCGCGCTTGCCTACATGGGCGGCATCGACGACAAGCCCTCCAGCTCACCGGACACGATCAAGACAGCTCGGCCCTATGTGCGTGAGGCGCTCGCAGCCTTGCGTGACGGCAAGCCCGCGGCGACCACCTCGACGCGCCCCTACGGCTGCTCGGTCAAGTACTCGGAGCCGCGAAGCTAGAAGTCCCCCGGCACGGCTTCACCGCAATCGCCGATCGGTGCGCACGACGAAAGAGCCGCCTGGATACCCAGGCGGCTCTTTTGATTTCGTCGAGCAGGCAAGCCGGACCGGCGGCTCAATTCCACTTCATGACCTGGAGCACGGCCGGGCCGAGAATGACGACGAAGAGCACGGGCAGGAAGAAGATGATCATCGGGACGGTGAGCTTGGGCGGCAGGGCCGCGGCCTTCTTCTCGGCCTCGGACATACGCGCCTCGCGGTTCTCCTTGGCCATGACGCGGAGCGCCTGTCCCACCGGTGTACCGTAACGTTCCGACTGGATCAGCGCGGTTGCCACCGACTTGATGCCCGGGAGGCCCGTGCGCTTGCCGAGGTTCTCAAAGGCGTTGCGGCGATCCTGCAGGTAGGAGAGCTCGGCGGTCGTGAGGCTGAGTTCCTCGGCAAGCTCGAGAGACTGGCTCGCGACCTCTTTCGCCACCTTGCCGAAGGCGGCCTCGATCGACATGCCCGCCTGCACGCAGATCAGCAGCATGTCCAGCGCATCCGGGAATGCCTGGCTGATGGAGGCCTGGCGGCGCTGGACGAGGTTTTCGATGATCATGTTGGGCAGGTAGAAGCCCATATATCCGGCGCCGATGGCCATGCCGAACTTGACGATCGGCGGGTACTGCAGGTTCGCGACCACGAACAGATAGAAGAGAGCGAAGATCGCCACGATCACCGGTGCGAGGAGGCGAAAGAACATGTACGCGACAAGCGGCGCCTGACCTCTGAGACCGGCCATCTTGAGCTTGTTCTTGAGCTCCTCTGATTCGAAGCTCGAGCGCAGATTGAACTGGTCGACGATCTGCTGCATGAAGCCCTTCGGCGACTGCCGGAGACGCCCTGTGCCATTCTCCTTGGCCAGATCGGCGATGCGTTGCGCGCGCATCTTGTCGCGCTCGGTCGCCATGACCTTCATGCGCTGGCCCATGCGATCCTTCTGCAGAACCGGCATGGCAATAGTGAGCACGGTGACGAAGGTTGCGACCGACGCCAGCAGCATCACCAGGAACTGCGGCTTCATCATTTGGTCGATCAGATCGATCACGGCTCGCCTCGTCTCGTTCAAATGGTCCCTGGCCCTTACCGTGCAGCCGCACGATGCGGCCGCACGGGGTCGGCTCAGTACTTGAAGTTGATCATCTTGCGCATCACGAGGATGCCGCAGGTCATCCACATCGCAGCGGCCATCAGCATGAACTGGCCGGTTTTCGTCGTGAAAAGCAGCATGATGTAGTTGGGCGTCGTGACGTAGACCATGGTCATGACGAGAGGCGGCAGCGAGCCCAACACCGCGGCAGAGGCCTTGGCCTCGGCCGAGAGCGCGCCCACCTTCTGGGTCAGCCGCTTTCTGTCACGCAGCACGCCCGACAGGTTACCAAGCGCCTCGGACAGGTTGCCGCCGGCCTGCTGCTGAATGCCGATGACGATCGCGAAGAACTTCACCTCAGGGAGCGGCATGCGCTGCATGATACGCTCGAAGCATTCCTGAAGTGGCACGCCGACGCGGCTTTGCTCGACGATGTCCTGGAACTCCTCGCGGATCGGCGACGGGCTCTCGCGGGCGATGATGCCGAGACATTCGTTGAGCGGCAGGCCCGACTTGACGCCGCGCACGATAACGTCGATCGCGTTGGCGAACTCGTTGGTGAACTTCGCCTGGCGCTTCTTCGTCATCATTCCGAGTGCCCAGCGCGGCAGGCCGAATGCCCCGACGAACACGGCGGCCAGTGAGATCAGGGGCCTCTGTGCCATTCCGGGCGTCGAATAGAATGTCAGTCCGCCCACGATGAGGCCGACGACGCCGCTCGCGATCCAGAAAGCGTTGGGCGTGATGTCGAGACCGGCCCGCTGCAAGCGCAAGCGCAGCGTGATCTTCTCGCGCGCCTTCTGGCGATCCTCGATCTCCTTCAGAGAGTCGGCAACCTGCTTGCGCCGGCTCTGGAGCTCGTCGTCGCGAGTCCGGGCCTGCCCCCGCTTGGCCCGGCTCTCGGTGACGCCTTGCATGCGCTTGTCGCGCTGCACCTCGCCGGAGAGATAGGGATTGACGAAAAGATAAATGACTGCGCCGGCCGACACCGCAATGATGGCGCCGAGCAGGAGCTGCAGCATTTCGGGCGATAGCTCAGCCATGTTGCTCACCTATCGTGTTGCCATACTCGTCACGGACCTCGCTCGAGGCGAGTGCCTGGGTCAGACGCTCGGTCTCGCCGTAGTACTCGGCCCGCTCCCAGAAGCGGGGACGTGCAATGCCGGTCGAGCGGTGGCGGCCGATGATCTTGCCGTTGGTGTCCTCGCCGGTGATGTCGTAGACGAGCAGGTTCTGCAGCGTCACGACATCGCCTTCCATGCCGACCACCTCGGTGACGTGGGTGATCTTTCGCGAGCCGTCCCTGAGGCGAGAGGCCTGGACGATGATGTCGACGGAGCCGGTGATCATCTCGCGGATGGTCTTGGTGGGCAGCGAGAACCCGCCCATCATGATCATCGATTCCATACGGCTGATGGCTTCGCGCGGGCTGTTGGCGTGCAGCGTGCCCATCGAGCCGTCGTGGCCCGTGTTCATGGCCTGCAGAAGATCGAATGCCTCGGGTCCGCGCACCTCGCCGACGATGATCCGCTCGGGACGCATACGAAGGCAGTTCCTGACCAGCTCGCGCATGGTGATCTGACCTTCGCCCTCGAGGTTCGGGGGGCGGGTCTCGAGGCGGACAACGTGCGGCTGCTGGAGCTGCAGCTCCGCCGAGTCCTCGCAGGTGATGATGCGCTCGTCGGTATCGATGGAGCCCGTCAAGCAGTTGAGTAGCGTCGTCTTGCCCGAGCCCGTGCCGCCCGAGACGATAATGTTGCAGCGGACGCGACCGATGATCTCGAGAAGCGTCTTGCCGGCGGGCGAGATCGAGCCGAACTTGACCAGCTGCTCGAGACGCAGGCGGTCCTTCTTGAACTTGCGAATGGTGAGTGCGGGGCCGTCGATGGCGAGCGGCGGCGCGATGACGTTGACACGCGAGCCGTCCGGCAGACGCGCGTCGCAGATCGGGCTCGATTCGTCGACGCGGCGGCCGACCTGGCTCACGATGCGCTGGCAGATGTTCATCAGCTGGGCGTTGTCGGCAAATCGCACGCCCGTCTTCTGAACCTTACCATTCACCTCGATGAAGGTCGTCTGGGCACCGTTGACCATGATGTCGGCGATGTCGTCACGTGCCAGAAGCGGCTCGAGCGGACCGTAGCCGAGCACGTCGTTGCAGATATCCTCGAGGAGCTCCTCCTGCTCCGCGATCGACATGACGACGTTCTTCAGCTGGATGATCTCGCTGACGATGTCGCGGATCTCCTCACGCGCGGCGGCTGCCTCGAGCTTGGCGAGCTGCGTCAGATCGATGGTGTCGATCAGGGCGTTGAAGACCGTCGTCTTGACGTCGTAGTACTCCTCCGAGTGCTTGCGCTGCGGCTCGACCGGCTCGGGGCGCGGCGGCGGAGGAGCCGCCGCGGCCGGCTTCGGCTCGGCACCCGTCTTGGCAGGCGCCTGGGGCGCGGCTTGCTGAGCCACGGGGCGCTTGGGTGCCCCTGCCTCGTTGGATCGCCTTCCGAACATCGCCAGGGTTCCTTACCGCTTGATCTTGAAACGCTCGAGGAGGGGCCCCAGGGCCGACTTCTTCTCGACCTTGTGCTCGCGGCGACCCGAGATGGTCATCGCGATGTCGCGGAAGTTCTGAACCGACTTCGCCTTGGCCGACATTTCCTCGACCATCTGGCCGTTGTTGGCGGCCTGGCCGAACGTCTCGGCGTCGAACTCGATGACCGCGCAAGCCTTGAGGTCGAGCGCCGCCTCGAAATCCTTGATCGGGATCTCGGGCCGCTTGGGCACGCCCTGCATGTTGACCACCAGGTGCGGGAGACGATCGTTCTGGCGCACCTGCTTCAACAGATCGACCAGGTTCTTGGTGTTGCGCAGGCTGGCGAGATCGGGCGTCGCGGTTACGATGATCTCGTCGGCCTGGGTCAGGATGCGCTTCGACCAGGACGTCCAGACGTGGGGCAGATCGACCGTCACGTAAGGTACGTTCTGGCGCACGACGTCGAGGACGATGTCGCAGCTGTCCGCCGTCAGGTCGTAGTCGCGATCGAGCGTGCCCGGGGCCGCGAAGATCGACAGATGCTCGGAGCACTTGGTCAGTAGGCGATCGAGCAGCACCTCGTCGAGGCGCTCGGGGCTGCCGAGGGCCTCGGCGATGCCCTGCACCGGGTCCTGATTGAAGTCCAGGCCGGCGGTGCCGAACGCGAGATCGAGGTCGGCGATCACGACGCTCGCCTTCAAGAGCTCCGACATGCACCACGACACATTGTGGCAGACGGTGGAGGAGCCGATGCCGCCCTTGGCACCGATGAAGGCAAAGACGTGACCGACGGGATCGGCGTTCGGATCGTTGTAGAGGTTGGAGATCGACTCCATCATCTGCATCGGCGAGATGGGCGCGATCAGGTATTCGGCGACGCCGCGCTTCAGGAGCTCGCGATAGAGCAGCACGTCGTTGGCCGACCCGACGACGACCACCTTGGTGCCTGCGTCGCAGCTCTCGGCCAGACGATCGAGCTGGCCCAGCAGCTCATGCGAGCGCAGGGACGATTCGATCACGATCAGGTTCGGCGTCGGGCTTTCCTGATAGTGGGCGACCGCGGCCTCGATGCCGCCCATGTGGACCGACACGTGCGCCTTTGCGAGGCGTCGGTCGTCGGCGGCCACTTGGACGGACTCGGCCGTCGACGGATCCTCACAGAATGCCTGGATCGAAATTCGCGGAATGGGGCGAGCCCGGTCGGCCCGCATTCCGTCTTGACCGTCCTCGCCGATCATCGCGAGCTCGCGGCTCGTTGCCTCTGCAGCCATGGCGTGCGCTTCCTTGCTCTTCATCCGGTCCGATCAGTTGTCGCCTTTGGTCGAGGCGCGCTCGTCCTGATCCTTCTTCGCCACTGTCGTCTCGCCTTTGTTAAACTTCTCCCAACGGGCGTCCCGGCGCTCGCCAGTGGCGGGCGTCATGGTGCGCGGACCGAGCAGATCGGCGGGGTTCGCCACCTGCATCGCGAAGTTCCGCTGGGTGGCGCAGCCGAGGTTCGGATGCGGCATGTTGCGGGCGTCGTCGCCGACATTGGTCGGCCAGATGCCGCACTCGGGCGCTTCCGCCACGTAACGCGTGTAGGAGATGCGGATCGCGGGATCGCGGTCGCCGCCGGCGCGGTACGGACTGACCGAGACGCGGCTGTCGTCGATCCCCATGTCACGAGCGATCTCGCGCGCGTCGGCGACGGCCTTGAGTGCCGAGATCTCGTTGACGGACCCGGAGGGCACCGCGATCGCCAGACTGCTGTTGCCGGCATCGGCACCGCGGTAACGGCCGATGAAATCAGCGATCCCCGCCCGCTGGTGAGGCGAGAGGCCATCCGAGCCGCGTGCGACGCGGACCGAATGGGTGGACGGCTGCTCCGACACGATGATCGGATGGCGCTGATCGGGGCTGATCATCGCCCAGCCGGCGACGTGGCCGCCCGGCTCCATTCCGTTGGAGCAACCGGCCAGCAGGAGGGCCGTCAGTGCCGAGGCTGCACCCATCGTAGAGAGGCGGGCCAGGCGGGGGAGCTTGGTTTTCATGCTTGAGGTGGTCATGGTTTATCTCCGGCACTCTGGCCTTAGTCGACGATGAAGCCGATGGTGCCGTCCTTCAGGCCGCCCTGGGCCTCGGTGGGCACGTTCTTGCCGTAGACACGGTTCATATGGCCGAGAATGTTGGTCTTGAGATCGGAGGCGGTCGCCAGGCCATCCGTCGGACGCGCCATGTTCCGCATGGCATTCGGCCGGGCGAGATAGGGCGTGACCATGATGACGAGCTCCGTCTCCTTCTTGATGAAGTCCTGACTGCGGAAGAGTGTGCCGAGCACGGGAAGGTCTTTGAGGCCGGGCAACCCATCGATGTTCTTCCGCGTATCCTCAGAGATCAGGCCGGCCATGGCGAGCGTGCCGCCCGAGGGCAACTCGACAGTGGAGCTGGCCTTGCGCTTCTTGAGAGCCGGGATGCCGACACCGGCAAGCTGAACCGAGCCTGCATCCGAAAGCTCGGACACCTCGGTCTCGATCTTCAGGTTGATGCGGCCCTCTGAGAGGACGATCGGTGTGAAGGCGACGCTAACGCCGAACTCTTTGAACGAGATACCGATCTGGCCGTTGTCAGCCGAGACGGGGACCGGATACTCGCCGCCAGCGAGGAACTTGGCCGATTTGCCCGATATGGCCGTGAGATTCGGCTCTGCGAGCGTCTTGACGAGACCGTTACGCTCGAGGGCCTTGAGCGCATGACCGACGCAGTTGCTTCCCGTGCCCCACACCCCGACGAGGCCGGAGGTTATGAAGCTGTCAGCTCGGCCCGATACGCCGTCAGGTGATGCGACATCGCACCCCCTTCCGATCGGAAGGGTCGAGTCTCGAAATGCCTGCGTCATGCCGCCGAGGCCGGCGACAGTGGTTAGCGGCAGCGCATTGTTCGTCATAATCCCGGTGGCGAAGTTGCCGATGTTCAGCTCGGCGCCGAGATTGATACCGAACTGCTTCAGCACGGAACGTTCGACCTCGGCAACCTTGACGCGGAGCATGACCTGCTCCTCGGCCTCGACCTGGAGAAGGTTGATCACCTTCTTGGTGTGACGATCGTTGGCCTCGGCCGTCGGTGTGGTGATGAAGCGGCTCGCGATGTCGGCGGCGCGCGAGGCATCGGCCGGGTTGCGAACGCTGCCAGTGAGGATCACCGTCTCGTTCAGAACCTCGGTCTTGATGTTGGAGCCGGGCAGGAGGCGCTTGAAGAGCGTGTCGAGAACAGTGGTGTCGTGCTCGACGATGATCTCGAAGGTGGCGATCTGCTGCCCGGTGCCGTCGAAGAAGAAGGCGTTGGCCTGGCCGAACTTCTTGCCGATCAGGTAGACGCGATTCGAGCTCTGCACGACGGCGTCGACGATGTCGGGGCTCGACACGATGACGTCCCTCAGCTCGTGAGGAACCTCGATCATCAAGGATTTGTTGCGCCCGATCTTGATGCTGCGATGGAGCGGAAATGCGTCGCGCTCACTCAGGCGGAGGATCGACTGGTGATGGGGATCGAATGCGGTATGGGCCGCCACCGGGCGGATATTGCGGCGAGCGGAAGGATCGCTCGCCTCGACCGATGGGGCGAGGAGCATGTGTGCCACGAGACCGGTCAGCCCGGCGATAGCGGCGCCATAAGACTTAATCGAGTAGTTGCGCATGGTTTCAAGCTTTCTGACGAGCTACCGGGAGCACGGACAGACGCGTACGCAACTTCGACACAGTCTCACACGAGCTTTCGCCCGAGCAGGGAACTCAGTTCAGTTCACACCATAAGAGCGGGACTTCACGCCGTAGCGCAGCACCTTGACCGTGCTCGATGACTTGGCGTCCTTTTTCGTGCTCGCGCCGTTGTCGCCCTTGTTGAAGTCGGCGATCGAGCGCAGGGCCAGCGTAATCTCGCCCTTCGAGCGGGCGAGGACGAGCTCCTCCGCCTCCTCGGGCGACAGCTCCAGCGTCGCCGTATTGCCGTCGGCGTTCTTCTGGCCTTCCTTGATCTCGATGCGCTGGCCGATGGCGAGCACGCGGATGTCGCGGAAGATGGTCTCGCTCGACGTCTCCTCGCCGCCCGAGCGGCTGCGCTGCTTGCGGATCAGGATGACATCGACGCGGTCATTGGGAAGGATCAGCTTGCCGGCCGCGAGGTGCTCGTCGCGGATCATGACGGAGACGGCGCGCATGCCCTCGGGAAGGATCGCGGCGAGGACCCCGCCCTCCTTGGCGCTGACGAGCTTGACCTTGGTGATCGGCTCGCCCGTGAGGATGGGCGTACGAGCGATGGCGCCGACAAAGGGGCGCATGCCTGACGAAGAGCCGCCGGGAGAGCGCGTCACGGAGCCGGGGGGCACGGCGTCCTGGGGCCAGGACTGCCAGCGGAACGAGGACTCCGTCGTGATCTGGCCGAGGGAGATGCCGGCGCGGGCGACGAGCACCTCGGTGGTGTTCGTCTGGGTTTCCACCTTGATCTCGCGCGGCTTGACGACGATGCCCTTCGCGAGAAAGAAGGCGCCAAGGCCGCAGACGCCAGCAATCGCGATGCCGATGAGCTGTGCTCGCTTCATGACGCAAAAGTCCTTTCAGGTCCCGAATTGGCGGGGAGCGTGAAACGGACTGTGCGCGAGAAATGTCAATGCCCAGTTAATCGCTGCTCCAACGGAGTCCATTGTGGCGCGAAAATGGCACGGGTCACGCGGTCGAGAGCACCAACGGCTACCGGGAAGGCCGCCGCGCCGTCAGACGGCGAAGCTCTGCAGCCAAGGCGTCGACGGATAGAGCCACAGGCCACCGGCAGCGAGAGCGATGCCGTAGGGAACGCCGCCCGCCTTGGTGTGGAGGCGCATGGCCCACTCCTGGCGGCAGAGCCAGAGCGGCGGCGTCATGCTGCGGTAGAGGAGAATCGCGAGGACAAGCAGACCGCCGCAGATCGACACGAGGACGAGATACTGGAGCAGGCCCTCGAAGCCGAACCAAAGCGCCGCGGCCGCCAGAAGCTTGGCGTCACCGCCGCCAAGAAAGCCGCAGGCGAAGAGCGCGATACCGACAACGAGCATGAGAAGGCCGGCGCCGACATGGCTCGCCAGCTCGGGCCAGCCGAGGGGCGCCATTGCAGCCGCGACGACGAAGGCCAGGATGAGGCCGATCGAGATCCGGTTCGGGATGGTCATCGTGAAGAGATCCATCGCGCCCGCGAAAGCCATCGCGGCCGGAAACGACAGGAAGAGCAAGAACTCGAGCACTGCGACGCACCACTATCTGGGCCACAACACTGTGGCGCGAACGGACAGGAACAGACTATGCGAGGTCGGTAAAGCGAGGCTTAAGAGCGGGTCGCGCAGGTGTTGCGAGGGCCTCGCGGACGGATAATCCAGGGCAGCCAGCCGGCCACCGCTCATCTGTTTGCGAGGCCTGCCTGCGCGTCGGCAAAAATGGAGGCGAGATCGAGCGCGATCAATTGCGAAACGCCGATGATCCCGAGCGAGATCAAAATGGCGATCATTCCATACTCGATGGATACCGAGCCGCACTGATCGCGCCAAAACCATGAAATCCGGCCGATCACTGGGCCTCCCCCGCGCAAACGCGCTCAAGCGCGCGAACCGGCGTTCGGGCTCGCGCTTCGCGATCACAAGCGACGGCAAGGCGAGCACCAGCGGGTGCGGGGCGGAGGGCCCAGGCCAACCGCCCGACTGTGCTATGCCTTGCAGAGCGTCGGCGATGGCCGTCGCGACGGGTAAAAGTCGCGACGGATCAAGCTCAGCGCGCTGCCATGGTGCTGGCGGCCTCGTTGAAGGTGCCTTGCAGCTCGGAGCTGACATTCGAAATCGCGGCAATGCTGGCAACGCTGAGGAGCGCCGCAATCAGGCCATACTCGATCGCCGTGGCGCCAAACTCGCACTTGGCGAATTTCACGAGGACTTTCATCACTAGGGTACTCCCAATTCGACACTGCGGGCTTGTTGTCGTCGCTTCTATCCGGCTGCCGGCTTCTTCCGTCGGCGTCTGCATCCTAGGCGTGCACCTTGAACGACCAGTTAAAACGGATCGACCTGCATAAACCGCAGAAGTGTCGCAATCGAAATCGGATAATTTTGCCTCAATCTCTGCGAACAATCATCTCTTTGTGCCGACTAATGTCTTCAGTCGCCGGCCGAACGCAAATCGCCCGCCCCGGGGGGGCGAGCGATTTCAGAATGGCCTCGCGAGGAGACTGCGCCTGCCTATATACCGTTATCAGCGGTTGGCCAGGCCGTCCTTCACGTCGTTGAACGTGCCCTGGAGCTCGCTGCCGACGTTGGTGACCGCGGTGATGATGCCCACGCCGATCAGAGCCGCGATGAGGCCGTACTCGATGGCCGTGGCGCCCGACTCGCACTTCGCGAACTTTACAAGGAATTTCATGACTGGGAACTCCGAACTCAACTCTGTTGGCTGATGCACTTGCCTGTTTTGGCCATTGACTTCTCGGCCTTGACAACTCCGATCGTATGCGTGGCCATTAAACGACCAGTTAAAACGGATATCGACTATTATTTGTATCTAATTCGACAGATCCGATCGGATAATTTTCCCTTTCCCAGATCAAATAATTCTCGTGATTTCCGCGGGTCGCTGCGTCACCGGACGCCTCAGGCATGGCACACAAGCCGACCAAAAGCGAAAACGCCCGGCTCCGGTGGAGCCGAGCGTTATTGGCAGTCCGTGCAGCGTGTTGACCGCTGTAGACGCCGGCGCCGCCGATTAGCGGTTGGCCAGGCCGTCCTTCACGTCGTTGAACGTGCCCTGGACTTCGCTGCCGACGTTGGTCACGGCGGTGATGATGCCCACGCCGATCAGAGCCGCGATGAGGCCGTACTCGATGGCCGTGGCGCCCAACTCGCACTTCGCGAACTTTGCAAGGAACTTCATAACTCGTACTCTCCCAACTCAACTCTGTGGACCGGATCTCTTTCCGGGTATGGCTGCGTTTCTGCAACCTCGACAAGACCGATCCTAGCGCTACACTCTGCACAACCAGTTAATTCGGCGGCTTTTCCATCTTAACGATCCGGCTGATAAGTCGTATGGATAATATTATATTACAGCCAATTCAAAGAGCGTCGACAGTTGGCATCACCGAGCCACTCAATACGAAAACCGCCCAGCTCCGATGGAGCCAGGCGGTTCGGGCCTTTCATGCAGCAGGCGTTTCCCGCCCGCCGATGACGAGGCGGCTTAGCGGTTGGCCAGGCCGTCCTTCACGTCGTTGAACGTGCCCTGGATCTCGCTGCCGACGTTGGTCACGGCGGTGATGATGCCCACGCCAATCAGAGCCGCGATGAGGCCGTACTCGATGGCCGTGGCGCCCAACTCGCACTTCGCGAACTTTACAAGGAATTTCATGACTCGTACTCTCCCAACTCGACACTGTGGACCGGACTGCTAACCGGTTCAGGCTGCGGCTGTGCAGCCTCGACAAAACCGATCCTAGGCTCGCCCCTTGAACAACAAGTTAAATCTGCGCCCTTCCCCAATTAACGCGACAACTTGATAATGCATTGGATAATTTTCTCTTATTCCAAGGGATATTATCCCGACGCGCCGTTTCGATCGTGGGGTGCACAAGAAAAAACCGCCCGGCTCCGAAGGAGCCAGGCGGTTCGGGCCTTTCATGCAGCAGGCGTTTCCCGCCCGCCGATGACGAGGCGGCTTAGCGGTTGGCCAAGCCGTCCTTCACGTCGTTGAACGTGCCCTGGATCTCGCTGCCGACGTTGGTCACGGCGGTGATGATGCCCACGCCGATCAGAGCCGCGATGAGGCCGTACTCGATGGCCGTGGCGCCCGACTCGCACTTCGCGAACTTTGCAAGGAACTTCATGACTCGTACTCTCCCAACTCGACCTGTTGCCAAGGGCCTTGGCCCCGTTCCGTCAGGCCGGGGCTTACTGCCTGGCCTCAACACCTGCAAACGTATGCCCCACCACTCAACAAGCAGTTAACTCGATGATATTGCGACGCGATTTCTATTTTCCGCACGCGGCAGGGCTAATTTTCGGCAAACGCCAATGTGCTTCCGGGACGGCGCGGGGCGGGCGGCTCGAAACGGCACAGCGCGTTTGCCATTCCTTCACCAGTTTCGGCGCATGATCGGGGCGAACCGAGATTCCTAGTCGACGGAGCCCCCATCAATGTCGAGCCGCGCCAACGTCCCTGCCGTCCGTTCGCGTTTCGGAACGCTCCTGCGAGGGCTTCTCGTCGCTGCAGCCCTGCCGGTGAGCGGTGCGGCAGCGCAAGACCTCGTGGTCAAGTACGATCAATCGCAGCTGCTGCGCCTGCCGCGACCCGTGGCGGAGATCATCGTCGGCAATCCCTCGATCGCCGACGTCACCGTGCAGGCCAACGATCTGCTGGTCATAACGGGCAAGACCTTCGGCATCACGAATGTGATCGCCCTCGATGCGCAGCGTAGCGTCATCCAGGATCAGCGCGTCATCGTGATCCGGGAGGAGGCCCGCGTGGTCAATCTCCAGAAGGGTGCCAAGCGCGAATCCTACAACTGCGCGCCGAACTGCAATCCGTCCCTGGTGGTCGGCGACGAGCAAGGATACTTCGAGACGCTGGGGCGCATGGCCGAGCGCAAGATCAAGTTCTCGGACGGCGCAGCGGACGGCGGCGGCGGCGGGTCGGCGAGCCAGTAAAAGGCATCGACCTACAGACCCAGGCAACGGCCCACGGCGCAGAAAAAACACTGCGCCGTTTTCGTTTGTGCGTCGGCGGCCGGCGTCAGAAGAGATGGACGGCGTGCGGGAAGAAGAGCCCAATGACAAAGAAGAACACGCCGGTCGCCGTCAGCAGCCCCGCCCCGGCCACGAGATGGAAGACGTGGGTGATGAGGTAGACCGAGGCAAGAACGATCGCGATCTGGAAGAGGGCGGAGGCAACCTCGAAGTGGTGGTATTTTTCGGTATAAAGATCACGCTTCTTCTCGGCCACCTTAGCGCGCGCCTGCAGCTCCTTGCGGCCTTCGCCGCCCGACGCTGTCGGCTCTGACTGGTAACGGGCGACGTCTGCCTTCCATGCGCTGACGCGCCTCTCCAACGCTGTGCGGAAGGCCTCGTCGCGGGTCAGTGCCAGGTCGACCTCGAGTTGCTCGGCTGCCGTCTTGATGGCGGTCTGCCTGATCGTCTTGGCCTGGTAGAAGGCCCAAAGGTTCGATGCCTCGATATTGTAGGATAGCGAGTTGGTCTGAGCGCTCTTGGCCAACGTCTCGGCGATAGCCAGAAACAAGGCCAGGACCGAGATGAAGACCGCAATGTATTTGTTGCCGCCATCGGCATCGCCGTGGCCGACGCCGTGTCCGTGCGCCATGCCCCCCCCCTGATCAAACGCCGATGCGGATCGGACCGGAACGCTCGCCGAGCGATCCGGCCCCGCTCTTCAGACGACCTCGACCTCGAGATCGCCAACGCCGTCGACATGGCCGTGGAGGCGGTCGCCTTTGACGACAGCGGCAACACCCGAAGGCGTCCCGGTCATGATGACGTCGCCGGCCTTCAGCTCGAACAGGCTAGAGATAAACGCGATCTGACCCGGGATATCCCAGATCATGTGCGCGAGATCGCCTTCCTGGCGACGCTTGCCGTTAACATCGAGCCAGATCGCACCCTTCGACGGATGCCCGATCTTCTCGGCGAGAACCAGCGGCGTCGAGGGTGCGGAATGCTCGAAGGCTTTACCGACTTCCCAGGGACGGCCAAGCTTCTTGGCCTCGCCCTGGAGATCGCGGCGGGTCATGTCGAGGGCCACGCCATAGCCGAGGACGTGACGGAGCGCCTCCTCGGGCCTGATGTCGCGGCCGCCGGTCTTGAGCGCCACGATCATCTCGATCTCATGGTGCACGTCGGACGTGCCGGGCGGATAGGGGAACTTTCCATCCGTTCGAAGATTGTCGGGGTTTTTCTGAAAGAAGAAGGGGGGCTCACGGTTCGGGTCGTGCCCCATCTCCTTGGCGTGCTCGGCGTAGTTGCGGCCGATGCAATAGATGCGATGCACGGGAAACAGCTGATCGGTGCCGCCGATCGGCAACGCCGCCTGCAGGGGCGGATCGAACACGTAGGCCATGGGTCGGGCTCCTTGCGATCCCTCGAAAAGGGCGCGCATTGCTAGCAGATGGGAGCCCGGCCTGTCATAAGGAATCCAGCGTCAACTCTGCCGGCAGGCTGGGTTGCCGTGGCTCGAGCGCGGAGCCGGCACCGATCGCGGGTCTATTTGCCGGCCCATTCGGCCTTTACCTCGTCGCAACGGGGTCCGATGAAATCGTTGATATCGTCGACAACGGTGCTCTGCAGGACATTGAATGTATTGTCGGTGGCGGTGGCGGTCCACATGGCACCCTTGAGGAGCGTCGGCGCCTCGATCTTGCCCCAACCGAGCACAGCCTTCACGGCCTTGCCCTTCTCGAAGATCACCTTTGGGGTGAACTCGACCTTGATCTGGGCCGCCGCAGCGTTCTCGCGCTCGACCTCGCAGACCACCTTGTGGGGATCCAGGGTCGCCTCGTGACGCTCGTCGCGCGTCGCCTTGACCAGGAGATCGCGCTTCAGCTTGATGTCAGCCGAGCATTTGACCCGGCCCCAGGGCCACGAGACCTTGGCCTTCTGGAGCATCTTGGTGAGCTGCTCCTTGCGCCACGACTTGAGGACGGAGCAGGCGACATCGCCACCGTCCGCCTTGCCATTGTGAAAGGCGGCGCAGATCTTGACCTTGCAGCCCTTGCGAGCCTCGCGCTCGGCGATCTCCTCCGGAGTGAGCTCGACCGCCTTCAGGGGCGGCACGGCTGCTCCGGCCGGGGGCGTCGCCTGGGCGAACGCGGGTGTCGCGGCAGAAAGCGCCGCCAGGATTGCGCCCGCGAAGGCGACTGAACGGCTCCAGCCGACGAAATGTGACATGAGTTCCCTCTCGATCTCGCGTACTCGTGCTCAGCGCGGTGTGCCTGGGCCACGCTGCCTTTACGCGACCTATGACCGAGGCCTGGCGGCAGTATTATGACGGATCGCGAGACGGTTCGGCCTTGACGAGCGGCCACGCCTGCCCTCATTAAGGGGGTCTTGTGGCCGGCGGCGAAATTGCCTCGCTGGCGGAGCGTGCCGCCTTAGCTCAGTTGGTTAGAGCGCTAGATTGTGGATCTAGAGGTCCCCTGTTCAAGCCAGGGAGGCGGTACCAATAAAATCAGATACTTATGGGCATTTCGACCGCTACAGCACCTTTTGGGCAGGCAAAAAGGTTCCAAAAAGGTTCCATCTTCCACGAGCTTGGGCGGCCTTGCATGGGCTGCCGTGAGCACTTGCCGCGGCTTGATGCGAGATTGTAGCCGTCGAAAAGGGGCGCGCCGAAGTTGACACATCTCGGTCGCCGCGGCGCCAGCAGTACAGCCCCAATCCCGAGAAGACAGTCTGGGACGGCCCGAACTATGAGCCGGTGGGACTAGGTTGGCCAGTTGCGGCCCGGAGATTTCGCCAATGCGCCATCACGACTGAGCTGGGGCACGTTCTGGCTGAGTCGCATATCGGCAGCTCAAGTGGGCGGACGGCAGGAGGCTCACCCTATCGAGTTCGAGTGGCGGGATGATGCCGCGTCGTCGCTGGAGCCGCCCCCGGAATGCAGGCAGGTCCGCATCTTCGACTATTACCAGCGTCTAAAGACGATGATAAGAACGGCCCTGGATTACTTCACGTAAATCGTGCAGGTGGCCGCACGAAGTGCCTGCACCGCTGCTCGATCCCAGAAGCTGCCATCGAGGGCACCACAATCGGCGGCGCAGCAGGCGCCGCCGATCGTGTCCGCTGTCAGGGGTATCGCGTCATAGGATCAGATGTCGATCTTCTCGGCGATCTCGATAGCGTCGTCGACCTCGATGCCGAGGTAGCGCACCGTGCTCTCGATCTTCGAATGGCCGAGCGGTCATGCGCCATAATGCACCTCTCGTAAGTCATTGAAAGTCGAAGGCCTGCTGCGAGGCATTTGGTGTTAGCGGCGGCTTCGTAGGCGTTTTCCCCCGGAATCCGGCGAGGTCCGCCGCCTTGATGGCCCAGGGAGCACCGGGACAGACCTGTCGGCCCTTGATGTCGCCGCGCCGGAGCATGCGCAACGCCGTCATCGTGCAGACGCCAACGATGTTAGCGGTTTCCTCGAGCGAGATCTCGCCGCGCTCGGCCCACTCGCCGTCGCGATAGACCTCGATCTCGTGGTGCTTGCGGAAGCCTTTCACGCGTTCCTGGGTCCAGGCATTGCCGAAGCTCGTCGGCTTGCCGATGCGATTGAGCAGCCGCGCGATCTGCCGGTCCGGCATCAGACGCGCAAGCTCGCGAATGAGCGACAACGCTTCCTCGTGCACCGGCTCACGATGCCGACCGACCGCGTTCAGCCTGAGCTTCAGCTGCAGCTTTGTGTGGTCACCGCCGTGCCAGTGCAGCACCACGTCGATCACCGCGCCCTCCTTGCGCACGACGATCTCTTTGAGCGCTGCGCGGATGATACGTTTGCGCGTCGCAGCGGTCGCGGCGGGATGCGACCAGGCACGTTGAAGATCGGCACCGAGCTCGGTGAGCTGCTGGCGCTCCGCCTCACCGAGCGGTGGCGGCTTCCGCGCGGCAATCGCCGCGATCTCGCCCTCAATGCGCTGCACGTTCTCCAGTGCTGCGTTCCAGCGCCGCTCGAGTTCACCGGCGACAAGCCGGTTGGCAGGATCGACGGCATCATATTGGCGTCGTGCGTGGGCGGCCTCGTAACGTGCCTGCGTGAGCGCCAAGCCGAGTTGTCTTTCGGCGCCCGATGTCTGGCTCGCCTGCGCCTCCGTGGCCTTGACCGCGGCCTCGATGCCGAGCGGCTTCAGGATGCGCAGAACCTCGGCGCTGACGGCAGCATCGATGCCGAGACCGCCGATCGAGATGCAACGTTGCGTGCCGTGATTATGGCGAGCCAGGTAGCAGTTATAGCGGCCGTAGTTCTTGCTGTAGTGAACCTGAAGCTTGCGGCCGCAATGGCCGCAGCGCACGAGACCGGCCAGCAGCAGCTCTCCATCTCGGGCCGCACCCATCGCCATGCCGCTGGCTCGACGATAGCCGTTGTTCGCGATGATGCGCTGATTGTGCTCGAACTCCTCCCAGCTGATGTAGCCTTCGTGATGCTCCTTCAGCAGCACGTCCCAATCGCCGATCTCGCGACGAATGCCGCGCCGAATGCATTTGCGCCCGTCCTCGACGGTGACCTTGCTGCCTGTGCGTCCGAAGGCGTAGGCGCCGGCATAGATCGGATTGGTGAGAATGTTGATCACGGTGCTGTAGCGAGGCAGCCTCCAGACCACGCCGGCCGCTTCCGCGGTGCGGCCTTTGGCCGGCAACTCGATGCCTTCCTCGCGCAGCGTGAGGTGGACCTGCCGCGCGCTCTGGCATCCGGCGAACCTCGCGAACACCAGCTTGATGGCGTCCTGCACGCGTCCGTCCGGATCCTTTTCGATCCGATCGCGGCCTGCCTTCACGTAGCCGGCGGCAACACGCAGAAAAAGCGCACCACGCCGCGCCTTCTGCTTCAGCGCTTCCTGCGAGCGCTGACGGAACATCGATAGCTCCAATTCGCTCATCGTGCCTTTCATGCCGAGCAGCAAGCGGTCGTTGGGGTGGCGAGGATCGTAGATTCCGTCCTCGTCGACCAGAACGGTGCCGACCACTCCACAGAACTCGATCAGCGTGTGCCAATCGCGGCCATTGCGAGCGAGCCGGGATGCCTCGATCGCCAGCACCGCACCGACACCGCCTTTGCCGACCGCGGCGAGCAAACGCTCGAAGCCAGGGCGCTCGATGCCGCCGCCGGAGCGGCCGAGATCGTCGTCGATGATCTCGACATTGGTCCAGCCGAGCTGACGAGCACGATCGGCGAGGCCGTACTGGCGGCGCTGGCTTTCCTTGTTGTGCACGAGCTGGTCGGCCGTCGACTGACGGATGTAGACGTAAGCGCTTCGAGCGAGGTGCTCAGCCGTGATCTTGGTCATCACCGACCTCCCCGCTTCCCAGCGCTACGGCGATCTCGCGCAGCAGCAGCGCGACCAGCTCTTTCAGCTCGCTCATTTGAGGCGTGGGCAGCGCCGCGCTCGGCGGCAGCAGATCGAGCAGACAAGGCTCGAGATTTTCGGCGTCTCTGATTTGTCGCGGCATCGGCGGCTTTCTCCGTCATCGAGGTCGACTCGGACTGGAGAAAGCCTAGAACCGCACCGATCTCGGCTCGCAGAAGCCGCAACATTTCGAGGGGGATTCTCGGCACCTCGCGAATCTGGCACTCTGCCACTGAACCTTGCGTCATCCACACCGGCAGTTGAGCGACCGAGCCATCCGGCTGCGGAATGACGACGAACTCGGCGTCGTTCAACGTGAGGCGCTGCAGCACCTGCACCGTCTCACCGCAACGCGGATGAAACGGGTAAGTGATCTTCAGCTCGATCAGGTGTTCGCGGGCAGTTTGTCGTGCTTCCCAGCGGCAGCTGGACCGCGCGGAGCCGGTTCGTTGGTAGATCAGTACGGCCTTCGCGCGTCGCAGCGAGTGTGAGCCAAAATTCGCTGGATCAAGACCGATGCTGGCCACCCACTGCTCGAAGGGCCGCGCGTACTGCCCCGGCCTGAGCCCCCTCTGTCGCCACGACCGGCGAGAAGGAACTGACCCGTCGCCGCCAACGCCAGGCCTTCAGCAAAGCTTAATCAGCTCGATCTGTCCTGGGACCACGTCCCATCGCCGACGCTTCGCGGCGCTTATTGCCGAAGGTGCTGGAGGGCCGCAATGCGCGCCTCGATCGGTGGATGGGTCGAGAACAGAGCCATGAGGCTGGGCTTGTCGCTGATCCCCGATGCCTGGATGGATTTGGGCAGCTCGCCCGGTTCGACGCGACCGAGGGTCGCGAGCGCGCTGATCATGCTGTTGGGCTGGCCCATATAGCTGGCGGCTCCTGCATCCGCGCGGAACTCTCTATGTCGGGAGAACCAGGCAACGACCATCGAGGCGAGAATGCCGAACACGATCTGGCACACCATCGACGTCACGAAGTAGCCGATGCCCTGACCGTTCCCGTCCTTGTTCAACTGCTTGTCGACGACGTAGCCAACGATCCGCGAGAGGAACACGACAAACGTGTTCACCACGCCCTGGATGAGCGTCATCGTGACCATGTCGCCGTTCGCGACGTGGGCCACCTCATGGGCGAGGACGGCTTCGACCTCTTCGCGGTTCATGGACTGCAGCAGGCCGGTCGAAACGGCGACGAGCGCGGAATTCTTGAAGGCGCCGGTCGCAAAAGCATTCGGCTCGCCTTCATAGACCGCAACCTCAGGCATCTTGATGCCGGCGCGGGTGGACAGCTTGCCTACGGTTTCGAACAACCACCGCTCATCGGCGTTGGTCGGCTGGGAGATGACATGGGCGCCGGTCTGCCACTTGGCCATCGGCTTCGAGATCAGTAGCGATATGATCGCGCCCGTGAATCCGATGACGGCCGATAGCGCGAGCAGCGCGCCTAGGTTCAATCCATTGGCATCCGCGATCCGGCCCAGCCCCAGAAGGCTCACAACGACAGAAATGACGACCAGCACCGCAATGTTGGTCACCAGAAAGAGTGCGATACGCTTCATTGTTGTCTGCCCCGATTGCGTCGTTGTCTGCCGTCACCCGGTTGCCCGCGGACATTCCGGCGGCACCTCTAGTGAAAAGTATAGTCGCCTCCCCGCCCATATGCACCGACTGCAATGATCCGGATGCAGCTGCGCTACGCCACGCGCGCACGCATGGCAGGACCGGCCGGCGTCGGGCATACTCTGGTGCATCCCCGCAGCCGATCGGTCAATCCACCTTGCAGTCAAATGTGAGCGGTGACCGTCACCGCTATCAGAACGGCCGCGCTGTGAAGACCAGCGCGGCCGTTGTCGTGTGTTCGCGCGGCCGGCCGGGACGATGTCGGCATGCGGTCGATCGCGTGGGAAAGCTACATCATCCCGCCCATGCCGCCACCGTGGTTGTGCCCGGCATGGGTATCCGAGTCCTTCGGCGCTTCGGCAATGCCGGCTTCCGTGGTGATCATGAGAGCAGCGATCGAGGCCGCATCCTGGAGGGCGATGCGGACGACCTTGGCCGGGTCGATGATGCCCTTCTCGATCATGTCGCCATATTCGTCGGCCTGCGCGTCATAGCCGAAGGAACCCGATCGATCGTCCAGCACCTTGCCGACCACGATCGAGCCCTCGACGCCCGCGTTCTCCGCGATCTGGCGGATCGGCGATTGCAGGGCCCTACGGACAATGTTGATGCCGGCGTCCTGGTCCGCATTGTCGCCCTTGACCGTTATCGCCTTGGAGGCCTTGAGCAACATCACGCCACCGCCCGGTACGATGCCTTCCTCGACGGCCGCACGGGTGGCATTGAGCGCATCATCGACGCGATCCTTGCGCTCCTTGACCTCGACCTCGGTGGCGCCGCCGACCTTGATGACCGCGACTCCGCCGACGAGCTTGGCCAGCCGCTCCTGGAGTTTCTCCTTGTCGTAGTCGGATGTCGTCTCTTCGATCTGCGCCTTGATCTGGTTGACCCGGGCCTCGATGTCCTTCTTCTTGCCCGAGCCATCGATAATGGTGGTGTTCTCTTTCGTGATGGAGACGCGCTTGGCCTTGCCGAGCATGTCGATCGTCACGTTCTCGAGCTTGATGCCGAGGTCCTCACTGATCACGTCGCCGTTGGTCAGAACCCCGATATCCTCGAGCATGGCCTTGCGGCGGTCGCCGAAGCCGGGTGCCTTGACGGCCGCGACTTTCAAGCCGCCGCGCAGCTTGTTGACGACGAGCGTGGCGAGCGCCTCGCCTTCGACCTCCTCGGCAACAATAAGGAGCGGCTTGCCGGTCTGCACGATGGCTTCGAGCACTGGCAGCAACGACTGCAGGTTCGCAAGCTTCTTCTCGTGGATGAGGATGTAGGGTTCCTCGAGCTCCACCGTCATCTTGTCGGCGTTGGTGATGAAGTACGGCGACAGGTAGCCGCGATCGAACTGCATGCCCTCGACCACGTCGAGCTCGGTCTCGAGGCTCTTGGCTTCCTCGACAGTGATCACGCCTTCGTTGCCGACCTTCTGCATCGCCTTGGCGATCATTTGGCCGATGGCCTTCTCGCCGTTAGCCGCCACCGTGCCGACCTGAGCGATCTCGGCCGTATCCTTGACCTTCTTCGACCTCTTCTGGATTTCCTCGACGACCTGGATTACGGCCTTCTCGATGCCCCGCTTCAGGTCCATCGGGTTCATGCCGGCCGCGACCGACTTCATGCCCTCGCGCAGGATCGAGTGCGCCAGAACCGTGGCCGTGGTGGTGCCGTCACCGGCCATGTCGTTGGTCTTCTGGGCAACCTCGCGCACCATCTGGGCGCCCATGTTCTCGAACTTGTCCTCGAGCTCGATTTCCTTGGCGACCGTGACGCCGTCTTTGGTTGTGCGGGGTGCGCCGTAAGACTTGTCGATGATGACGTTACGGCCCTTTGGCCCGAGCGTTACTTTCACGGCGTTGGCGAGAATATCAACGCCACGCATCATGCGATCGCGGGCATCGCCGGCGAATTTGACTTCCTTGGCAGACATCTTGGGTATCCTGTCAAAAACTGAGTGAAATGGTTCGGAATAGGAAAGGGGAACTCTTGGCGACGACCTACTTGTCCAGTACGCCCATGATGTCGCTCTCCTTCATGATGAGGAGTTCCTTGCCGTCGATCTTGACCTCGGTACCGGACCATTTGCCGAAGAGCACTTTGTCGCCCTTCTTGAGGTCGATCGGAATCAACTTGCCCGCCTCATCGCGGCCGCCAGGGCCTACTGCGATCACGTCCCCCTGCTGCGGTTTCTCGCCTGCGGTGTCCGGGATGATGATGCCCCCGGTTGTCTTGGTCTCATTGTCGGCACGCTTGATGACCACGCGGTCGTGGAGAGGACGAAAGTTCATAGAGTTGAGCTCCAATGCCAACGAGGCCCGCTCAATCGGCGGGACCCGGGCTAAACTTGTCTCGCTAAATTCGGCATTGGCACTCATGACGGGAGAGTGCCAATGCCACTCGGACATGGGCATCAGAGGACTGGTATACAAGTGAGACGGCAGGGCAAAACCATGACAAGGATCTTCAAACCCGGCTGGTTGGCTTAAATGCGTCTCGGGCCTGAGTGTCAACGTGAGCTGCGCTGCGATGCGCGTCCAAGCTTGACGTAGCTCGCAAAACGGCCGGTATCGAGGTCCCCTCAATCGACGGCAGCGCGCACCGCGCACCCCGGTTCGCTGTCATGCCTACACTCGCGAAACCGGCACCGGGTCGCTAGGGACGCGATGTCATCGAAAACGCTCTTGCTGTCTTCCGAGGGATTCCAGAGTTCGAGCCCTCGCAAGCCAGGACTGTCGATGATCGCGCCTCCGTCCGATCGTGATGAACAGCTGGCGATGAGTTGTCGTATGGCGGCCGCGACCGTTGTGAACCTCCTGTGTCGCCTGCACCGCGCGCCCCAGTAGCCGGTTCGTCAATGTCGACTTGCCGACGCCCGACGAACGGACAAGTGCCACAGTCCGGTTGCCCTCGAAATATTGGTCGAGATCGCGAGCGCCGTCCTGAGCGCGCGCGCTGATCGCATGGATTGGCACACCAGGATCGATCCCGTCGATTTGACCGGTCGGCCCCATTACATCATCGGGGAGGTCGGCCTTGTTGATGACGACGCCGGGGGTGGCTCCACTTGCCAACACAAGGGCGAGGTAGCGTTGCATACGCGCCAGGTTGAAGTCGCCACCCAACGCCAGCGCGATGAATACGACATCGATATTCGCCGCCAGGAGTTGCGGGCGAGGCACGCCTGCTGCCTTGCGGATCAGGGCACTCGTTCGAGGTGGAACGGCCTCGATGGTGGCTGGGCCATCACCGTCGGCAATACGGATCGCCACGAAGTCGCCGACGCCCGGCAGGTCTGAGCGCTGATCGGCGGAATTGCGGAGCCGGCCTGTTGTCCCTGCCGAAAGTTCAGTGGTGTCGGTAGCAACCCGGTAATGGCTTCGATGCTCGCCGACCTCACGACCGGGCACCAGACCTTGGGCGGCGTGGGCCTCGTATTCTTCCTGCCTCTCTCCAGCCTAACGCTTCAAGGGTCATCTATCGCACACCTCTGGGTCGACCTCCACATGGACGGGCTTCGGCGAGACTGACGAGGAACTCCGGCCCGAGCAGCGTTGGGGTCTCCTCGCCGCCGTCGGGATAGCCATACCGAAGTCGTGCGCTATCCTATCCTGCTCTCGTAGTTCGGATGTCGAGAAGCGTCCCCCCGAACTAGAGCAGTTTTCGATCAGACGGAATCGCGAGGGGTTCACAACCCGGGCGAATAGTAATTCATGTTGGGTGCTGGCGGGAGGAGGCCAGCTGCCATCGCGGAGCCGCTCTCGGAACACCTCCGATAATGTCTGAGCCGCCGTCTAGGGCGGTGCGACGCGTCGTGCCGTCGCCGAAACGTTGAGCGCGTGGTTACCTCGACCGTGACGAAGCACGTGAAGCCGTCTTTTCAGACATCAAAGAAGGCAATCGTATCGCCGGGAAAATCAGAGCCCGGCAGGCTTCCACGTCTCGGCAGCCTGATCGCTCGATCCCGAGATTGTGTGAAAACGCCAAATCAGATTCCGCTGGGCGAGGCATAGCGGGAGGCTGATCATGGGTCGCTTTATCGAGGGTGAGGAGCGCGGGCAGCTTGCACTCATCGACGACCGCGCCACACGGCCACTCCCATTAGCTGCCATCGTGGAGCGTGCGTAGCGCGCCGGAAACGTTGCCGTAGACCGTGTCCGCTTGTTGGGGTATCGCGCCATAAAAGTGGCTCGGTCACCATACAAGGCAGAGGGCCTTCCGGTCACGGCACCAGGACCTGAATTTTCTGCCGCCCCCTCGCCGACGGTGACTACGTGGATTTCGCCGAACGGCGCCGACTGGCGGGCTTGCCTTTCGTTGTCCGGCCGGCTCGGGCGGGTTTGCTTTGGGCCGCGCCTTTCGGATCGCGTCCGCTCTTCGTGTTGCTCTTCGCCACGCGACGATCTGATGCGGATTGCCGGCGTGTGCGGGTGCTCGTTGTCACCTCCTTCTCGGGCGGCGCCGCCGGTTGGTCGATGTCGAGGCCAAACAGGGCTGCGAGGTCGGCATCGCCAAGGAGCTTGTCCGTGTTGGCGGGCACCGTTCCTGCAGCCGCCTCCGGCATGCTGCTCGCCTGTTGAATGAGCTGCTGCTGGTCGACGTCGCGCAGGGCAAACAGCAGCTCCGGCTGGCGGTCCAGTCGCGCGCCGACGCCGTACAAGGCGGCAGCCACGTGCTTGCACATGTAGGCGCCGTCCGGGCAGCTGCATGAAAGCTCGATCGATTTCGGCTCCGGAAACAGTCCGTCGGCAGCACGGCAGACGCGATCCATCACCGCCTTCGAGAGACGCCCCTGCAGCAGCTCGACCATCGAATCAATGCTACCGGAGCAATCGCGGCAGATGGCGCGCCAAGCCTTCTCGTCGAGCGGGGCAACCTTGATCGAGATCCTGTAGAGCGACGAGCCGCTGACCTGGGCCGTGATCGTGCCGCTGGCGATCTGCAGATCGATGACGCAGCGGTTGCGGACGTAGCTGCGGCCACGCGGCAGCCGATTGGCGTAATCGCTGTAGCGCTCGAGGTTGTCGCACCAGGCCTTCCCCCAGAAGCTCGAGGCGATCTTGTTGCCTTCGATCACGACCGGCGACAGCCCACTACTCTTGCCTGACTTGGCAAGCAGCTTCTCCGCTTTGGCTCGCTGCTGAGCGACGCTGAGCTTTCGTCCCCATCGAAAGAAGCTCATGTCAGTCCTCCTTCTGGGCCGAAGCCAGATCGAGCGCGACGACGGACAACAGCTCGTCGTCCTTCATTTCCGTCAGCAGCGTCTCGGCGCCGCCGCCCAAGATATCGCCGGCGAGCTTGGCCTTCTCATCGATCATCTGATCTATCCGCTCCTCCACGGTTCCGCGGCAGACGAACTTGTGCACGAGAACGTTGCGCTTCTGACCGATGCGGAAAGCGCGGTCTGTCGCCTGGTTCTCGACCGCGGGGTTCCACCAGCGGTCGAAATGCACGACGTGGGAAGCGGCCGTCAGGTTCAAGCCGGCACCGCCTGCCTTCAGTGACAGTACGAAGAACGGAATCTGCTCGTCCTCTTGGAAACGGCGCACGAGGTCCCGGCGCTTGCCCACCGCCGTCTCGCCCGTCAGCACGAGGCCGTCGCGCCCGAAGGCGAGGCCGAGGAGCGAGGCGAGCTGCGCGGTGATCTCCTTGAATTGCGTGAAGACCAGGACCTTCTCCTGGCGGCTGGCGATCTCCTCGATGATCTCGCCGAGACGCTCGAGCTTGCCGCTGTCTGCTTCCTTCCAGCAGCCATCACCTAACCATTGCGAGGGGTGATTGCAAATCTGCTTCAGCCGCATCAGCGTCGCGAGCACCAGTCCCTTGCGCTGGATGCCGTCGACCTCCTTCAGGCGCTCGGCGAGCTCTGCGACCGTCTCCTGGTAGAGCGCGGCCTGACGCTTCGACAACGTGCAGAACGTCTTGACCTCAGTCTTGTCCGGCAGGTCAGCAATGATGCTCCTGTCGCTCTTCATGCGGCGCAGGATGTAAGGCCGCACGAGGCTGCGCAGCGGACCGTAGTCCGATTTAGCGGCGCCCGGCGCACTCTCTGCTTTCTGCCCACTGTCGGCCAGGCGCCTGGTGAAGGTGGTGAACTCCTTGGCAGTGCCGAGCAGGCCTGGATTGATGAAATCGAACAGCGACCACAGATCGCCGAGGCTGTTCTCGACCGGCGTGCCGGTCATCGCGATGCGGGCATCGGCCTTCAGCAGTTTCACCGCCCGAGTCTGCTTGGCGCCCGGGTTCTTGATCGCCTGCGCCTCGTCGAGAATGGCGAGGCGCCACGGCATCGACTGCAGCACAGATGTACGCAGCAGCGTGCCGTAGGTGGTGATGACGAGATCAGCACCGGCCATTTGCGCGGCCGTCAGCGCGCGCATCTCGTCGACCGGCAGCACCGACGGATGCACGACGAGCGGCACGAGGCTCGGGGCGAAGCGTGCGATCTCGGCCGACCAATTGCCGATCAGCGAGGCCGGCACCACGAGAATGCTCGGCTTCTTAGTCACGCTCTGCTGTTCGCGAGATCGCTTCGTTCGTCCGCTTGCCGCATGGGCATCCTGCTTCAGCACGAGCAGCAGCGAGATCACCTGGATCGTCTTGCCGAGCCCCATGTCGTCGGCAAGGCAGGCGCCGAGGCCGAGGCGGGCGAGCAGCGCCAGCCAGGCAACGCCTTCCTGCTGATAGGGCCGCAGCGTCGCCTGCAGCGCCGGTCCCGGATGGCTCGCGGCGCCGCTACCTGGCTGGCGCAGCGCCGCCAGCGTCTCGGCGAGCCATGGCCCCGCCGCCGTCTGGCTCCAGTCCGCCGTCGGCGCGCCGGTCCCGGAGGCAGCACCGATCTCGGCCCCGGCGACTAGCCGCATCGCCTCGGCGAACGACAGCCCTTCCTCGCCGGCCCGGCGCTCGATGTCCTGGAACCTCACGAGCGTGCTCGACAGACGCTCGCGGTCGATCTCGACCCACTTGCCGCGCACCAGCGCGAGGCCGGCGGTTTCCGCCAGCAGCCGCTTCACCTCGGCGGCCGTCAACGTCTCGCCGTCGAGCGACACGCGATAGTTGAAGTCGAGCATCGCATCGAGGCCCAGCATCGACGGCGGCTTGCCGCCGACCGAGGCTTTCACCTGGGGGCGGGCGGGGCGTCCCATGCGCCATGTCGCGGGCATGCGCACAACGATGCCGGCGCGCTCGAGCAGCGGCACGTCGCGCAGCAAGAGCTGGGCCTCGGCCGGCGTCCAGCGCAGTGGATGGTAGATCTCGCCCGCATCGACCATGGCCTTCAGCCACCCGCACGCGTCGGCCGCCTTCTGCACCGGCAGCAGCAGCGACAGCAGCCGGTCCTTGTTGGCGGCCCCGGCATACTCCTTCAGTGCCCGTCCCAGCGGCAGATGCTGCGCCTGCTCGGCTGCCGTTAGCCGCGTCGTGTACGTCGCCATGAAGGCGAATGGCGCGTCCTCGTCCCGGCGGTTCTCGGCTAGGTTGAAGTGCACGCGGCCGACGAGGCTCCAGGCTGGACTGCGCTGCTTGAGGAAGGCCGCCAGCCCCAGACCGCTCTGGGCAAGCTCTGCCTCGAGCGCAGTCGCCATCGCCTGCCACAGATCAGCCAGCACGGCAGGTGTGAGATATTCGCCGCCATGCATCGGTGGCGCCGCACCGACGAGCGCCGTCAGCATCGCGTGCGCCGGCGCGGTCGTAGCCTCGCCCAGCTCCGGGCGGGCGCATACGGCCGTGACGAGTTGACCGGCGAAATCGCGCCAGAACGCGAGGTCGGACGGCATCGCCGCCGTTGCCGCGTCGAGCGCCAGCGCCAGAAGTCCGTGACCGGCCCCGCGGGCGAATTGAGCCCTGATGCGATCCACCAGGGCCTCACCGGCCGCATCGGCCTCACCGGCCCCGACGTGCAGATGGCCCTGCGGCGTCAGACGGACCAAACGGAAGCCGGCGCCCGTGCGCTCAGTGGTCTTTGACTGTATCGGAGCAATGGCAGTCGGCATGCCCGGACGCTATGACAGCAGGCTGCGCCGAGCCAACGCAATATCGCCCTGTTCCACACAATCAACCGCCAGCTGCGGCCGAAACGTAACCACAGACAGTCCAACCTCGAGACTATCCCAATTGCGGCCATCAAAGAATACGACAATCAGCCTACTGATCTTAGATCGGCCGGTGTCCGGAATCGGAGCATGAGCCACCGCATGGCAATGACGAAGTCGCAGAGCCCCCGCGCTCCACCTGTTGCCTCGGCTCTGTTTTGACTTGATGTAGGCCACTATCCCAATGCTTCGGTGATGATGTGGCGTGGCGTTATGGATTTCGCATCGCGCTCGATCATGCGGCGCCAGCCGAGGTAGCTCGGCAGATACCAGGAGGCGACGCCGTTGAACGGAGCCATCCAGCTTTTGAACCGGCGCTGATAGGCATTGACGTTCTGCACGTGATAGCTGCCGAGGACGCGTTCGCCAGCGCTTACAACGCAGGTGATGTGCGTAATGCCGGCGGCGTCCGCGAACTGACCGTAGGCGGCGCGGCCATCACTGACCAACACGGCGTCCGTGGCAACAACGGGCTTGAGATGCGCTTGGAATGTACGGCCTTCGAGATCAGGCAGAACGTGGTCGGTGGTCGCCGCGTGGCGGTCGCGAACGACGAGAATACAGTCATGCTCGTCGGTCGAGAGGCCGAGCTTCTTTGCCTTGCCGCCGCGCTTTCTTGGGGCCGGCCGACGATGCGCTTCGATCCCTTCGCCGATTTTAGGATGAACGTCTCGTCCGCCTCGACGATGCCAGTGACGACGGAGGGACGCTTGTCGCGCGCCGCCTGCAGGAACCGATGTCGCCAGCGGAACGAGGTTTCGAGGCAGATGTCGGCACGCTCGGCCGCTTTGCGCAGGCTCGTGCGGTCGACCATCGCACGGGCATAGTCGAGCCACGCATCGCGACGGTGCAGCTGAGCCAGCGGCGTGCCGGTGAGCGCGTTGAATGTGCGATTGCAATCCCGGCACGTGTAGCGCTTGAGGCCGCTCGCCATGCCCCAACTCCAGAATTGTTGTGACTTGCAATGCCCACAGATAGGCGACAGAGCAAACCGCGTCTGGATCATCGCGATCGCCTCGTTGGCCGAGTTCTGTCCGGCGAGCGCCGCCGCAAGTGCCGCGCGCTGAACCTCAGTGAGATCGCCAAGTTGATCGACAAGTGCTCGGAAATCCTGGGCTTCCATGCTGCCTCCCCGCCGTTGCGAATCACACGGAGAGGGTCGACCTACATCAAGTCAAAACAGAGCCGTTGCCTCAGATATCAATCTTCTCCGCAATCTCGATCGCATCATCAACCTCGATCCCGAGATACCGGACCGTGCTTTCGTTCTTGGAATGACCGAGTAGAAGCTGCACCGCCCTCAGGGCCACCCACTCCTGGACGAAGCGCGCGTACTGTCGGGTCGTCAGGCCAGCGCGATCACCTCTACCTGCGAACAGGAACTGTCCGGGCCTCCGACCGGTCAGTCTCAGATAGTCGTCGATGGCCATCCGTGGGCAGAAGACGCAACCACGCTCGACTAGCCTGAATCAGGAGCGGCGCCGATGAGGATCGTTATGAGATAAAAGTAGACGACCAGCGTCAGCACATCCTGAAAGATCGTTGCGACGGGACCCGTGCCGAGCGCGGGGTCGATGCCCAGCCGCGAGAGGGCCCAAGGAAGGACCAAGCCGATAGCGCAGGCCAGGGTGCCTGCCACGAGCAGCGAGAGACCAACACCAAGCGCCAACTTCGCATCTCCGAACGCAAGCCAGATACCGACGAAGGCCAGGGACCCCAGCGTACCGCCGATCAACCCACCGGTCGCGATCTCCCGCACGAGGATTTCAGCCAGCGGCTTCTCGGCTACGGATAATCCACGCACGGCGACGGCCTCTGTTTGGGTGCCGATCGCGTCGGTGAGATAGACGAGGGCCGGAATGAAGAATGCGACAGCGATGTGGCTCTTCAGGACTGCCTCGAAGCCGGCCATTACCGCCGTGCCGGCACCGCTGAGGATAAAGCCCACCAGCAGCCATGGCAGGCGGAGCTTGAAGCGGGCCACCGGTGAGCCCTCGAGCGCGTGGCGGTTGTGCGAGTTCTCCCGCAAGATGCCAGCCATCCTGTGCATATCCTCCCGGTGCTCTGCCGCGAGGACGGCGAGCAGTGCGCTCGCTGGAATGCCACCTATCGGACGCTGCTCGTCATCGACGACGGGCAGTGTCGAAACGCCGGCCAGGATCGCCGTCTCGACAGCCTTCTCCTGATCGAGGTCGTGGGCAACGCTCGGCCAATCGGACCGGACGATCGCGTTGACTTGCTCTCGTGCCTCATGCGTCAGGACATCTCCGATCGAGGCAGCGCCCGCGTATCTTCCTTGCTTATCGATGACGATGACGATGTCCGAGAGATCGTACGTCTCCCGCAGCAAGCGCTCGCGTACTTCGCCCACCGTCTCGTCTGTCCTGACAACGGGAAGGCCTGACACGACGTGCAATTGCGCCGTCTCGCCGCCGCCCCGGGTGGGCTGGTCGTCTGGCACGGCACCTGACGCTCTGCCTGACGATGTGTCATCCATCGTCTCTCCTCCGACGCCGTTAGCTGAAGACCGCTTCCCCTCGAGGAAGACTTCACTCACCGGGCGCGTCGAATGCTTGGCTTCTTCCTGGCCGAGCGCGCGCTTGAAGCCGCTCCAACGACCTTCTTTTTCGTGTCGCGCAGCGACCGAGATGGCCGCTTGGCTCCAGGCGCGGCGGTTGCGGTTCTGGCCCGGGCTGGCTCGGCTTGCCCTTCAAAGATGCTCGCCATGGAGCGCCAAAATCCGGTGAGGCTCGATTGAACCATAGCGCCAGCCTTGCCGCTTGCGTCGACTCCAGCCTCCAAGGCCCCTTGGGCTCCTGATGAGACGAGTTGGGCGACGTTGGCACCGGCCTCAGTGCCTGCCTCGACGACCCCGCCGATCGCACGCCATGCCGCAGCGGTAATGTCTGCGCCAGAATCGGCCGTGGCTTGAACGGTTGCCCGCACGGTGGTCAGCGCGGCCGTCGCCAAGTCGCCGCCCGCGTCGGAGATGCCCAGAATAATACCTTTTGCGACGGCCTTGACTGCGACCAGAACGCCGGTGCCGCTCGCCATCGTCGCCTCCAGCGAGCCACGAACGGTCTGCTCGACAACTCCGACAGTGTCGCCGACCATAGCGCCGCCCGCCCGCAGCGAGCCTGAGACCGACTTGCGCACTTCATCCGTCACCAAGGTTTCGTACCGATCGATGTTCTTGACGGTATCGACAATGCGGTCTCGCAATCCGGCGGCTTCGGCTCCGAGCGGCACCGACTTCTTGCGGGGCGCTTTGGTCAGCGGTTTCTTCACGGCATCCTCCTCGACAGCCAGAGGCCGACCAGATGCGCGGCTGCGCTCAAATCCGGTCACATCTAATAACCATGTCTCTTGATGAGGTGCCCCGCGCGCACTTTCCTTGACGCGGCGCAAAGGAGAGAGTTCTGCATGGCGTCACCTTGACCAGCAGCCGATCCAACTGACGGTGCGGACACCATGCGTCATGTTCCTGTCGTGAGGCGGCGGTTCACTCTTCCGGGCAGATCTTTGCGCAGGCCTGTGCACTTCGGATGACACTCGACAGCACGACACGAGGCACTACCAGGCACGTTCGTCCTGCGAGCCGCCGTTATCGGATACGTGCCGTCCACTGTCGGGTACCGGGACGGCTCAGGGTCGAGATCGATGGCATCTTCCGGGATGAGCGTCACGCCGCGTCGCTGGAGATTTCGCTTGGTTGCATTCAGGGCCTGCGAAAGGTCAAAGCGAGCAGCCTCACCGGCCGCGCTCTGATCGAGTTCGATCCGTCACTCGACCATTCTGAGGTCCTCGATCGTATCGGCGCAGCCTTCGACATGGCACTTGGCCCAGCTGCGAACGCTGCATGCCAGGCAATAGGGCCGAAGCCTGGTGCAAGCACGGTAGGGCGCAAAGCGGTGCTTGCGACACATCACCGAGCACCCAAGACCCTCATAGCCGAGGGCTCGCCTGATACGCCGAGGAAGTCCAGTCGCCGGTACAGCCGCCACAGGGAGGGAGGCCGATCTCCGATGGACAACGACTGGCACGCGATGTCAGTCGACGCCGTGCTGCGATCGCTGGCAGCCGATGCAGCTCATGGCCTCTCGGCCGGGGACGCACATGAGCGTCTGCGCCTGAATGGCCCGAATGCCATCGAATCCCGCCCACCGACCAGCCCCCTTGCGATCCTCGGGCGCCAGTTCAAGGGCTTGCCGGTCGGCATGCTGCTCGGTGCCTCGGCGGTCTCGATTCTGACCGGCGAATTTCTCGATGCCGCCGTCACGGTTGCCGTCATCGGCGGCAACGCGACCATCGGATTTGCTACTGAAAGCGGATCGGAGCGCATTATCCGCAGTATGACGGCGCCGCAGTCGAACCTCGTGCCGGTCTTGCGCTCTGGCAACGGCACATTGGCGCGTCAAGAGGATATCGTCCCGGGTGACATTCTTTTGTTAAAGCCGAACGTCGTCGTCGCGGCCGACGCCCGTCTGGTCTCGAGCGAGCAGCTCGTTGCGAACGAGGCGCTTCTCACCGGTGAAAGCGAGCCCGTCGAGAAGGTAGCCGAGGTAATATGCAGTCCGGGGACCCCCCTCGCGGATCGGCGAAACCTCGTGCACAAAGGATCCTTCATTGTTAGCGGCGCCGGCAGGGCCGTTGTCGTGGCCTCGGGCGCGCGGACCGAGGTCGGCCGCATCGACCTTGAGACGCGAGCTATCGATACGCCGCGCACACCACTGGAACGCGACCTCGACAATCTGGGCTCTAAGCTGGCGCTCGTGTCTCTGGCAGCGTGCGGCGCGTTCTTCCTGACGGGCTTCTTAGGTGGACGCCCATTTCTCAGCATGCTCAAGAGTGCGGTCGCCCTGGCTGTCGCGGCCGTTCCCGAGGGCCTGCCCGTTACCGCTACGACGACACTGGCGCTAGGGCTCGGCGAGCTCCGCCGCAAGGGCGTCATCGTCCGCCGTCTCGAGGCAGTGGAGGGGCTCGGCTCTATGCAGGTCGTCTGCTTCGACAAGACGGGCACGCTGACCGAGAACCGTATGCGCCTCGAGCAACTGCATGCCGGTCAGACGTCCACGCTCTTCGACGCGCGCGACCGCGACCGGAATGCCACCCTCCCACAGGAGATCCGTCGGATGCTGGAGATCGCCGTTCTCTGCAGCGAGGTAGAGTTCGAACGGCGAGCAGATCGCGTGGTGCCGAAAGGTTCCTCGACCGAGGCGGCACTTGCGCAGGGCGCTCTCGATCATGGCATCGATCCGTTCGCATTGCGCCAGCGTTGGCGCTTGACCTCGATCTCCTACCGGTCCGAGACTGACCGCTTCATGCGCTCCGTCCACGACAGCCGGGCCGGCCGCAGGCTCGTGGCCGTCAAGGGCGATCCGGCGCAGATACTTTCAATGTGCCAGAGCGTCATGCCCCAGCGGGGGCAGGTCCGGAGGCTCGCGCCCGAGGACCGGCGACGCATTCAGGGCGCCAATGACGAGCTGGCAGGCCGGGGTTTGCGCGTGCTGGGGTTCGCCTCCGCTGAACGCCAGGGCGACGGAGGTTTGGACGATGAGCTCGTCTGGCTTGGCGCCGCTGCGCTCAAGGATCCGGTGGCGCCCGAGGTCAAGAGTCTCATCGCGCGGCTGCGAGCGGCGGGCATCCGACCGATCATGATCACAGGCGACCAAGCGGCCACGGCCCACGCTGTTGCTGCGGAGATCGGGCTGAATGGAGACCAGCCGCTCCGAGTCCTCGAGTCCCAGGATCTCGAGCGCCTTCGGCCCGATCTGCTCGCCGCCATCGCGCGGTCGACGGACGTCTTCGCTCGCGTGCCTCCCAGTCGGAAGCTCCGTATCGTCAAGGCGCTACAGTCATCGGGGCTCGTCGTCGGCATGAGTGGCGACGGTTTCAATGATGCGCCTGCGCTTAGGGCGGCGGACATCGCCATCGCCGTCGGTCGCGACAGCGCGACGGCCGCGCGCGACGTCGCCGACATCATCGTCGATGGCCAGGGCCTGGGAGCTATCGCAGACGGCGTCGAGCAGGGACGGGCCATCCTGTCCAACATCCGCAAGGCCGTCCATTATCTGATCTCGACCAATTTCAGCGAGATCATCGTGCTCGTCGCCGAGTCGCTGATTGCAGGCGACCAACTGGAGACCCCGCTCGAGCTCCTTTGGCTCAACTTGGTCACCGACATCCTGCCGGCGCTGGGGCTCGCGTTCGAACCGCCCGAACCGGACATCATGAGCAGGCCGCCCAGGTCGCCAAAGGAACCACTGCTGACCATGTCCGATCTCAGGCACGGGGCGCTCGAGAGCGCGATCATCGCGGGTGGCGTGCTCGGTGCACATTCCTATGGCCTCGTGCGATACGGGCCGGGACCGCAGACTCGCTCGATCACGTTCTTGAGCCTGGTCACTGCCCAGCTCCTGCATGCGCTGGCTTGCCGCCACGACAGGTTCGAGCCGCTCGGCGGTCGCGCGCTCTTCGGTAACAGTACCTTGAATGCTGCCCTGGCAGGTGCAACCGGACTGCAGACGTTGGCATTCGCCTCGCCGACGCTGCGCCGGCTGCTTGGGATCGCGCCGCCGAGCCTCGTTGATCTTGTCGTAGCTGGAGGTGCTGGACTTGCGAGCTTCGCAGCGAATGAGGCTCTAATGGCGGGGCGTATCCACCTCACAAGAGAACTCCATGAATCCGCACGCGCATAGTGCGGCACGTCTTACCGGCCAACGGCGCGGGTGTGTACGAAGGAGGAGCTGATGCAGAACTTCGTTCTGACCTCGACATCGGTCACCGATGGTCATCCGGACAAGCTCTGCGACCGCATCAGCGATGCCATCGTCGATGCCTTTCTCGCGCGCGACGCGGCCGCGCGGGTCAATGCCGAGTGTGCGATTGCCTCGGGCATCGTGTTCCTCGCCACGCATTCGGCAGCCTCGAGTCACGTCGACTTCCCGGGTGTCGTGCGCTCCGTGCTCAACGAGACGGGCTACCGTGAGGCCGAATTCAACGCCGAGACGGTCACGGTCCTCTCATCGGTGGCGCCGGCGCGAGCCGACGCGTCGTCCCGGAGCAGCGCGGGCGGGGCGTCGGCGATCGTGAATGCGACCTTGTTCGGCTATGCATGCCGGCACACGCCAGAAATGCTGCCAATGCCGATCGCGCTAGCGCACGACATGGTGAGGCGACTCTGTGACCTAAGGTCCGGCGAGTTCGACGTTCTTCACCCCGACGGCCAGGCTCAGGTCGCCGTCCGCTTTATTGATCGCAAACCCGTTGCCGTCGAGGCTGTGACGCTATCGACAGCTTTCCGGCAGCATGCGCGCTTGCCGTCGGGGCTCTCGGAGGAGCTGCGCAAACGGGTCGTCGAGCCTACGCTCGCCAGGGCCGGTATCAGTCTCTGCACTGAGGCAAATGTGGCGGTCAATCCGGATGGCGGATCGGCCGTTGGCGGGCCTTTGCGCCATGCGGGTCTCACCGGCCGAAAGAACGACATCGACACGTACGGCGGCTTCAGCCGTCATAGTGGAGCGGCGTTGAGCGGCAAGGACCCGTCCCGGATCGACCGGATCGGGGCCTATGCTGCCCGCCTCGCCGCGAGGATGGTCGTCGCCGCCGAGCTCGCAACCGAGTGCGAGGTGCAGATAAGCTATTGCCAGGGAAGGACGCGCCCCGTCAGCGTCGAAATCGATACGTTCGGCTCGGGCAGGGTGCCGGACGACCGGATTGGCTCTGCGCTGAGGGCTGCGATGGATTTCGACGCGGCTGCCCTTATGAGCGTGCTCCGGTTGGCCGAGAGGCCGCGGGAGGGAGGCGGGCGGTTTTTCACCAATCTCGCAGCATTCGGCCACATGGGCAGGATGGATCTCGATTTGCCTTGGGAAGTCGCAGGGCCGATCGACAGCCTTATCCGCCAGCTCGGAGAATGACGACAATCGCGAATCGCCTCAAGCATGCGCGCCCGGATCCTCGATGTCGCCGGCGCTTGGCATTTCGCGCCCGAGAAGTAGGCTCGCTGCATACCAAAGGGCCGTCGTGGCCGGCGGCAGGACATTGCCGCGGCTCGCCTGGACCGCAGCCATTGCAATGAAGGCGAGCGCGGCTCCGCCGCGCGCCATGCCGATTGATCCGCCGAGCTCGTTCATTGCCACTTCGATCATGCCCTGCCAGCCGTCTTGCCGCGACCCGTCGCTCTGAGCCGCCGCCAGCTCGTGCGCGCAAAATACATGCGCTGCAGCGGCTGCCTCGACGAGCTGTTCGGTCGTTCCTTCGTGCGACACGATAACGCTACCCGTTGCTGGGCGCCCCTCAACGAGATGCACGCCAGGCAAACCGAGGACTCCGTCGCAGAGCGAAGTCAGGGTCGCAGTGTCTCCCTTGTGAGCGGCGAAGCTGATCCGCGTCCGTCCAGCGCACGCGTGCGCGATGCGGCCGGCCGGCACCTCAGGCACGCGGCCGCTTTTTTTTCTTTGGCTCACCGCTACTCTCCTTGCCAGCCAGCGTGACCTCGTCAGCGGGGTGAGAAGCCGGCTCATTCCGATCCGTTCTTCCGGCCGCCTCCTCCTTAAGCTCGGCCATGGCCTCGGCGTAGGCGTCCTCGGCAAGTTCCTGCAACTCGGCAAGCGTTTCCATGCTTTGCGCGTAGCCCTTCACGGCCGCTTTGATACCGCGCCGCACGACCGGCTTGGCGCCATTGGCGATGCTCGGACCCAGCAGAATGATGGCTGCCGCGCCGAAAATCCCGACGGCAAGGGTCTTGAGCAGGTTCTCGTTCATGCGACCTCTATGCGCAGCGTTCACCGGTTCGTTTAGAGCCGTGCGGCGCTGGCACTCTTGCCTGCCGCTTGCCGCAAGCCAAGCCCCGACCTCCGGCTGGGTAAACCGAAATGCCGGAGAACTCGCCGATACACTTCAGAACCAGCTCTTGAGCAGCATCATCGCACTCGGCTTCACAACGATCGACGCGACCGAGCGACTAATCGGCCCGTGACAGACCGCCTCGATGGCGTTTCCGTCGGGGTCGAGCACCGTCGCCGAGTAGTAGTAGGGGTGGACGTCGCCTTTGGCCGGCGGACACTCCTTCTTGGCGCCTGCATCCAGGGCTGCTTCGTAGAATCGATCCACGGTCGCGTTGTCTTTGGCCTGAAGAGCAATGTGCGTGCGTCCCGGTCGCTTCTTCGTGGTGGTGGCTACGACCATCAGTTCGTCAGCGAGGAACCACCCGTCACCCGTGCGTTAAATCTCGAGCCCAAGAACGGCAAGCACCGCCGCCCAAAAGGCGCGGCTTGCTTCGATGTCGCGTGAATGAAGCCGGATGTGATCAATCAGACGGCCTCTGTGGAATTCCATCTTGCCCTCACATCCTAGTGCCGCCGTCGCCCTCCGTAAGCGCCCCTGCCGTGCAGTTCACCCGAACGTCCCCATGATATAGGCCTTCGTGATCTCATGCCCGGGGTTGACGAAGATGTCAGCCGCGTCTCCAAGCTCGATGAGCCGGCCCAGGTGGAACATGCCTACCGTTTGCGCGACGCGAGCTGCCTGCTGCATGTTGTGTGTGATGATCACGATTGTGTAGCTCTGGCGCAATTCGTCGATCAGCTGCTCGAGCTTGGCCGTGGCCGTCGGATCGAGGGCCGAAGCAGGCTCATCCATGAGGATGACCTCGGGGTCGTATGCAATTGCGCGCGCCATGCAGAGGCGCTGTTGCTGCCCCCCAGAAAGGTCGGTCCCGGGATCTTTCAAGCGGTCCTTGACTTCGTCCCATAGACCGACGCGGCGCAAGCGGTCCTCGACGAGGGCATCCGTCGCGGCCCGACCGGAGACGAGCCCGTGCAGCCGCGGGCCATAGGCCACGTTCTGGTATACTGAGAATGGGAAAGGGTTCGGCTTCTGCGCGACCCAACCAAATCGCTTGCGGACGCTCGTGGGATCGATTCCGGTGGCGTTGATATTCTCGCCGTCGAGCAACACTTCGCCTGTCATCCTGGTCCCCGGCACGAGTTCGTTCGTCCGATTGAGGCAGCGCAGCAACGTCGACTTGCCACAACCCGACGGGCCGATAAACGCAGTCACCTCACACAAGTGGATGTCGAGGTCGATGTCTGTCAAGGCGTGCTTCTGACCGTACCAGAAATTGACGTTCCGCACCGAGATCTTGATGCCGTTCCGTGTCGCATGTCTCGGCTCCTCACCGAGATGGAGACGGAAGTCCACGAAGTCTGACGCTCGCTCGTGCAACATGAGAACACCTCCTGCCAGCCAGACCAAAGCGTCGGCGGTGGCCGCTGGCATTGATCGGCAGCAAGCAACCGAGTATGGGTCAAATTGCATGGTCGAGGACACAGCTCATCTATGCTACAGGCGGCTCGATTGGAAACAAGGTGCTGACCCAGGTGAAAGACTGCGAGGTTCTCAGAGTATAAGCGAGCAGGTTAAGACATCGCAGGCAAATCGATACACGGGCTTCCGACCGATCGCTGCTTCAAATGTTTGTCACACACCCTGGATATCGTTGGCTTCGGGGGCAATTGCCAAACTCAATAATTGGGGTCTTGCATGCAGCTCCATGACTCTCGATCCCGAAAGCGTTGTGCCACGCACCCTCGCCTCGCGAAGATCGAGTCAGACTTAGCACTAACTGAGTTTCAGAGACCTCTTTGGGATGAATTCTTCGATACCTACGAAGCGACTTGGGATGCTCTTCAGAACAACACGCCATTTGACTGCGCCGACCGCGCGCCAGAGCTCACAAGCGTATTGGAAGAGCGCCTCTCACGCTTGACGATGGAGCAGAAGATGGTGCGCAGGCTCCTTGAAATCACACGGCTCTTACACCAATCGATGACATCCCAGCAAAAGATGCTCGCCAACCGACTGCTGTTGCCCCTTTGCAAGCGGTGCATCACGGGACACGATCCGACTTGTTGATGGGTCCTCAATCTGTTGCCTGACTACCCAGCCCTGTCCCGTGCGGCCGCAATTGCCCTGTAAACATGGGTTATTCGTGGTGACGAGGAGGCCGGACGTGGCACGCAATGCGATCCAGATGCAGAAGGGCCTGAGCCTCACCGAGCTGAACGAGCAGTTCGGCACCGAGGAGAAATGCAAGGCAGCCGTTTTCAAGTGGCGGTGGCCGGACGGTTTCGTATGTCCCGCCTGCGGCAGCCGCGATCACGGCATCGTCGGCGCCCGTCGCCTCTATCTGTGCCACGATTGCGAGACGCAGACCTCTCTGAAATCTGGCACCATCTTTGCGCGCACGCTGCTGCCGCTGACGAAGTGGTTCCAAGGCATGTATCTGCTGACGCAATCGAAGAACTCGATCTCGGGCCTGGAGCTTGCGCGGCAGCTCGGCGTGCGCCCCGACACGGCGGCGCTGATGCGCCATAAGCTGATGTCGGTGATGTTCGAGCGAGAAGGCAATCGCAAGCTCGACGGCCGCGTCGAGATGGATGACGTGGTTCTCGGCGGCGAGAAAAGCGAGGCTGACGGTGGCAAACGTGGTCGTTCGGGACCCAACAAGACCCCTTTTGTCGCGGCTGTCGAAACCACCGATGACGGGCGGCCGATGCGTCTGCTGCTGCACGTCGTCAAGGTCCACGACGGCGATGAGATCGAGAAAATGGCGCGCGCGCATCTGAAGCCATCAGCGCGCGTCGTGTCCGATGGCCTCGGCTGTTTTCGCGCTGTGACGCGGGCGGGCTGCACCCACGAGCCGGTCGTTGCCGCGCAATATGGCCACTCCGAAAAGTTGCCGTGCTTTCGCTGGGTGAATACCGTGCTCGGCAACGTCAAGACCGCCATCACCGGCACACTGAAATCTGTCGCCCGTCGCTATGTCTTCCGGTATCTCGCCGAGTTCCAATATCGCTTCAACCGCCGCTTCAAGTTGCCCGAGCTGCTCAATCGCCTGGCCTCGGTCGCCACCCGCGCCGCGCCACGGCCCTACCAGACCCTCAAAATTCTGCACGTGGCTGGGTAGTCAGGATCTGTTGTGCTCAGTCCACGGCGGGGTCGGCCGGGTGTCCGCTACCTGGGGTCGAGCGACCGCGCCTGACCAATCATCACAGCAAGGATGATGGCGGCTCCACGACTTCCGGAATCTCTGCACAGCTGCCGATCCCGACCGTCGTCTCCCTTCCTTCACCCCTACCAATCGCGCTTCCTTTCAGATTGGAAGGCCCAATGCCAGTGCAGCAGCGATGCAAGTCGCTTTAGGTCAACGGTAATTGTCCGCCCCGCGTCGGGCGTTGCCGCCCGACTTCGATCGCAAGCGGGTCTTATAGGACGGTTCCCGTCCAGGAAGCGCCGACCCGCTGCGGCCGTTATGCCAGCATGTCCTTGAAGAACAGTGCGACGGCCTTGCCCTGACAATCCATCTTCCTTGCACCTGTAGGCTCGTTCCCGAACGGACTCCCTCGGAAAATGAGACACCCTCTGATCGAATGACATCCCTCCCGACATGAGCGGGCTTGCGATCGAAGTCGGCCGGCTCCGCCGTGCCGACGCGGGGCGGGGTGCTTGAGGGCTCACGAGTGCGCTTGCCAGGCAGCGCGGCAGGGTCCTCGCCATCTGCTAGAATGGATTGAGCGCCCGATCGTTGCCCGACATGAGCCTCGGTAAGCGGGCCGGACGGATGAACGAAACGAGCGATGGCAAGCGCTTACGTTTTCGCCCGATCCGGCCGCGCACGGCGCGAAAGTTCGCGCCGGCAACAGCGCCGGTCATCGCCTGATTGTCGCATGACACTCTCGTGCGAGTTTGCCTGGCGAGGCCGCGATGCCGTGGCTCATCTCAGGTCATGACCTACTTCGATCTCGACAACCGCATTTACATCGGCACCCATCTCGGCTCGCCGATCTTCCTGACGGCCGACGCGCGGGCCCGCCATCTCTACATCGTCGGTCAGACCGGCACCGGCAAATCCACACTGCTGCTCAACCTGATCGCGCAGGATCTGGCAACCGGCCGCGGGCTGGCCCTCCTCGATCCGCATGGCGATCTGGCCGAAGCCGCGGTCGGCCTCCTTCCCCGCCGCCGTGCGAATGATCTCGTCTGGTTCGATCCCGCCGATCTGGCGAACCCGATCGGCTTCAATCTGCTGGCACGCCTGCCCGAGGATCATAGGCCTCTCGTCACCGACGGCGTCGTGGCCGCCTTCCGGGCCATCTGGCCGGACAGCTGGGGCCCGCGGCTGGAGCACATTTTCGCGCACGCCGTTCGCACGCTCATGGATGTTCCCGGCGCGACGCTCCTCTATCTGCCGCGCCTCCTGCAGGACGAGGCCTTCCGGACCCGCTGCCTGCGCCATCTTGCCGATCCTGTCGTGGCGGCGTTCTGGGCGCATGAGTTTGCCGCCTATCCACCGCGATTTCGCGAGGAAGCCATCGCCCCCGTCCTCAACAAGGTCGGACGCGTTCTGATGACGCCGGCGATACGCAATGTCATCGCGCAGCCGAAATCCGGTTTCGATTTGCGATTCATGATGGATGACGGCCGCGTCCTCATTGCCAACCTCTCAAAAGGCGCACTCGGCGAGGGGCCGTCGCACCTTCTGGGGGCGCTGCTGGTGACGGCGCTGGCTCAGGCGGCCCTGTCCCGACGCGATCTGGTCGAAGCCGATCGGCGCCCGTTTCACCTCTATGCCGATGAGTTCCAGAGCTTTGCCACCACCGGCTTCGGGCTCATCCTGTCGGAGGCCCGCAAGTACGGTCTGACGCTCACGCTGGCGCATCAGTATCTGGCCCAGCTCCCGGATGCGTTGCGCGATGCCGTGTTTGGCAATGCCGGGTCGATCGTGTGCTTTCGCGTCGGCGCCGCCGATGCCTCTGTGCTGGCCCGCCAGCTCGATCTCGCCAATCCGGCGGCCTTGCATGGCCTCGCCAATCACTCAGCCCGCGCGTCGATCCTCCAAGACGGCGTCCCAACCCAAGCCCTCGGGATCGATTGCTTCCCTCCCCCACTTCGTTTTCATGCCCGCGCATCCCGTCTCAAGGCGCACAGCAGCCTCCGCTTCGGACGCAAGCGCCAGATCGTCGAGCAGCACATCACCACGTTCTTTGCCGCTCCCCGTGAGCGGTAGACCGGGACGTGAAGATCAACGCACATGAAATTTCCTGTGAGAAAGTTCGGATCATGAATTGAACGATATCGATTCGCGCACATAGCTTTCAAGGATGCGATTTCTGGCAGCAATCTTGATGTGCTCGCTGGCATCCGCGCCCCTCCCGGCGTTGGCTGCCGATCCGAGCCAGCTCTTCTCAACGATCCTCGGGGAAATCGGCCGCCAGGTCGAGCGCCAACAGCGTGAGAAGCAGCTCAAGGACTTGCAACCTCTTTGGGAGGCGTGCGGTAGAGGTGATACCGCCGCGTGCGATCGCGCCGCACGCTTTCCGGGTCTCAACGCGCAGGGCCGCGCCGATATCGAGCGCATGCGCCAGGCGGCCGATGGCCATCACACCTTTGTGCGAAATTTCCAGGCCTGCCAGAGCATGGACCGCGCCGCCTGTCAGGCGGCCCTTGCCTATCCCCCTCTGAGCGACGCCGATCGCGTTAGATTGCAGGACTGGAAGCGTACCGCTGACCAGCACCAAGACGCGCTTGCCGATTTCCGCCGAAACCAGCGCGCCTGCCATGCGGGCTCCATCGCCGCCTGCTCAGCCGCGATCGATGCGCGTCGGCTCGATCCGGGCGCCGTCCCGGCTCTCGAACAGCAGCGTACAAGGCTGCAGTTAGCCGAGCAGCAACGCCAGGCCGCGGAGCGACAACGCCAAGCCGACCTTGCGGAATTCCAGCAGGACAGACGCAATTGCTCTGCAGGATTGATCGCCGCCTGCACGGCGGCGATCGCAAACAGCCAAGCTGGTGTAAGCGAGCGCAGACAGCTCGAAATTCAGCGAGACCGGCTGCAGCGTGCCGAGCAGCAACGCCACGCCATCGAGCAGCAGCGTCTGGCAGCGATTCGCGAGTACGAACGGCTTCGCACCGACTGCACTGAAGGCAAGCGCACGGCGTGCGCGCGGGCCGTGACGCATGCACAGGCCCGCCGCCCAGATCTTGCGGTTCTCAAACAACGAGACCGCGAGCTGGCCCCGTTTACCGAGCGGCTCGCCAACCTGTTTGCCGAGGGCAATCTTGCCAACGTCGCCGATGGTGGATCGACCAACCTTTTCGTGCCTGCTCTGATTGGCCTGCTCGCCCTTGCCGGCGTCGGCTTCGGGACCGTCTACGTCGTTCGCAATAGCGCGTCGGCACTGCCGGCTGAGCGTGAGCCACCGCCTCTCGGCCCCCTAGGGTCTGTGCAGCACACGACCGAGCCGACGACGGCTGCGAACTTCCCGTTGACGGGTCACATGCCGACCGATGTTCGCCGCGCCCTGCTTTGCACCAGCAGTTGAGAGCCCGCCATGTCCGACACCGCCGCCGATGATCGCGATTTCCTGAAGGCTCGATTTTCCCAGTTCACCAATGCGCGCGAGATGACGCCGCCGCCTCTTCCCGAAGAACGCCGCGTCATCGAGACCGCCCGGATGTCACCGAACGAGCCGGTGATGCGCAAGGGGATGGACAAGATCCAATTGAAGATCCGGCGCAGTCAGGCTTCTGCCTTCACGGGCGGCGTGCAATTCAACGTCCACTTCATTGCCGAGCTGTCGCCTGATGCCCAGAACGCCGTCAGCCATTACCGCTTCGGCAAGATCGCGCTCTATCAAAAGCCACTCGAGCTCAAGCTCTCGTTCAATATGTTCATCGTGGTTTGGCGGGTGTTGTGGCTGTGGCTCACGCGTTCGCGATGGCAGATCACCGTCAATGACCTGACCAAGGGCCGGACGGTCAAATGCCGGGACATCCTGGAAGTGCTCCAGGTCGAGAAGGACATCCGCGCCGCCGCGGAGATCTTCGCCGACATCTTGCGCACGGCGTCCTGGTTCGGCGGCGAAGAGGTCGTCGAGTTGTAGGTCGCAAAGCATCGGGATACGAGCCATGGCAATCTCCACGCTGCGCCAGCTGTTCGCCGAATTGAACGCGGTCTGCCGCGACCTGCTGCGCGAATCCGAGAGTCACGCCCTTTGGAATTCCATCTCGATATCCAGGGAAGGTCGCCAGCCTGAGCTGCGCCAACTTCGAGCGCTCTATGAAAAGCTGAAGGACGTGCACGAGCGCTCCGCGTTCGCCGACGCGGAGTACCCGCGGCGCACGGCTGTCTTGGCGAGTGCCGAAGTGTTTCAGCGCACGGGCGCCCCGCTCGACAACGACGCGCTCATCGATCAGGTCGCTGGGTCCGCCGTCAAGCTGCTGTCGCAAGAAATCTTCTTCGGCTTTCCCACGATCAACTGGGACGTGCCGCTCAGCCTGGAGGACGGCGTCGCACTGCGCAACTATCTCGAGCGCAAGCGCCACTTTCTGCTTTATGCGCCGGACATCGTCGACCTGTGGTCCGAGCGCTTCGTCGACATGTGGGTGGCGCTGTTCAAGCACCTGCCGGACCGCATGTTCGGGACCGAGGCTGACAGACGCGGCGCATTTGATCTTTCGATCACCGTTATCGACAGCCTCGCTCAGCCGGCACTGGCGCTGGATGACCTGCTCATCGCCATTGCGCGGGACAGCAATGACCAACACGCGTTGTTCGAGCCGCTGATCGCCGCCATCAACGACAACCTCTTTGCCGCCAGCGGTATTCGCGACGAAGACCGCGCCACCTCGAAGAAGCCGCTGCTCCTGCCGACCAAATCGCGGGAGCCGGTGTCCGAGCTGCCTCAAATTTATCTTGCCGACACGCCGTTCCTCGACATCTTCGCGACCGCCGTACCCATCGACGTGCCCGAGGACACGCGTTTCGAGCACATGCACGTGCTGGCCGGCACCGGACACGGCAAGACGCAACTCCTCCAGCATCTGATCGTCAAGGATCTGCAACGTGATCCCGACGACGTCCCGGCGATGGTCATCCTCGACAGCCAGGGGGATATGATCAACGTCCTGCAGCGGCTGGATCTGTTCAACCCCAGGCGCGCCGGCTCGCTGGCCAATCGCCTGCTGATTGTCGATCCCTCGGACGTCGACTTTCCGCCGTCGCTCAACCTGTTCGACGTCCACTCCGACCGGCTCGCCCACTACGACCAGCGCGACCGCGAGCAGGTGCTCGCCGGCATCATCGAGATCTACGACTACATCTTCGACGGCCTGTTGGGCGCCGAGCTGAGCCAGAAACAGTCGATGGTGTTCCGCTTCCTGGCGCAGCTCATGTTGTCGATCCCGGGCGCGACCATCCACACGCTGCGCGAGCTGTTGGAGGATGCCACCCCGTACATGCCGGCGGTCGCGGCCATGCCGGCAACGGCCCGCGGCTTCTTCGAGAACCATTTCTTTGCGCCATCCTACAAGGCGACGCGCGAACAGATCCTGCGGCGGCTCTACGGCGTGCTGCAGAACCCGTCGTTCGAGCGCATGTTCGCCCAGCCGGAGAACCGCCTCGACCTCTTCGACACCCTTAACAAGGGCGGCATCGTCCTCGTCAACACCGCCAAGGACTTCCTGAAGTCGGAGGCCTCGTCGATCTTCGGGCGCTACATCATCGCCTTGACGCTGAAGGCCGCGTTCGAGCGCGCCACCCTGCCCCGTGCTCACCGGCGGCCGACATTCCTGATCATAGATGAGGCGTCGGAATACTTCGACGACAACATCGACAACCTGCTGATCCAGGCGCGCAAGTTCAACCTCGGCCTCGTCATGGCGCACCAGTACCTCGGCCAACTCTCCGGCAACCTGCCCTCATCACTGATGACCAACACGTCAATCAAGCTCGCCGGCGGTGTGTCCGATCGCGACGCCCGCGTGATCGCGTCGGAGATGCGCACCCGTCCGGAGGTCCTGAGCGCGATGAGCAAGTCCCGCACCTCGACCGAGTTCGCCGCCTTCGTGCGCAACGTGACGCCGCAAGCGCTCAGAATGACCGTGCCCTTCGGCACGGCCGAGGGTATGGATCGCATGCCGGATGATGCCTTCGACGGGGTGCGCGCGGCCAGCCGCCAGCGGCTGTCGACGTCGGTTATGCAGCCGTCACAGGCGGCTGATGAGGCCGCATTACAGGAGCCGACCACACGGGCAAAGGAGGCGGCGACCGATGCCGCTTCGCCGGTTGACGATTTGGACGAGCCCTATTGAGGTGCTGATCTATCCTCGCGAGCTTGAACGTGATGCGGTCCAAAGCGGATGTCCGCCCCATCTCAGCTTCGGGCCAAAACTCACCGTCGGCGTTCAAACAAGTCGTGGCTTATCGATCGTCCGGTCCTTGAGAGGTTAGCCGACACTCAGGGCATCGCGGAGACGGTGTAGGTTGATCCCAACCCCAATATCCCAACCGCAGAGCTTGCCGAGAGAATGCGCGTCCGGTTACCGTTCGATCACCCCATCCGCTCTTATCTTGGCTTTTTGCACAAGTGCCAAGTCAAGCCCGCTAACCCAGCAGTACGACAACGGCTGCGGGCGTTTCCGAAACTGCGTGGGGCCTTGCAGACGCACGCCTGGCGCTTTAGTATTGAGGTATACTGAGAGTATTTGAGGAGGCGACGATGGAGAATTCTGCAACGTCGGGATTTCTTGCTCGGCAGCGGCGCCGCTGCCGGATTGGTGTTCAGCCACGGTCATGCGTTCGCGCAGGCCGGGCGCACCGCCGGGTCGCTGGTGCCCTGGCTCGATCAGTCGCCGCCCTTGCCTCCGCCTGCGGCCGGGGTCATTCGCGTGCTAACGCGCTGGGAGGATCTCGACTCCTGGATCACGCCGAGCCAGAAGTTCTTCGCCGTCGGTCATTACGATTGGCCGCAGATCGACGAACGCGCCTGGCGGCTGGACGTGGGCGGCCTTGTCGGCAAGCCGTTGTCGTTGAGCCTCGCCGAGCTCAGGTCCCGGCCGCGCAAGGATCTCACCTGCACCTTCGAGTGTGCCGGTAGCAACGGCCTGCCGTTCTTCACCAGCGCCATCGGCAACGCGCGCTGGGCGGGAGTGTCGCTAGCGGACGTCCTCAAGGCAGCGCAGGTCAAGGACGAGGCGCGCGAGGTCGTGTTCTTCGGCGCCGACAAGGGCGAGGAGGAACTGCGCAAGGGATCGCCCCTTGAGCTCAAATTCGCCGGCAATTTCGCGCGCAGCATGTCGATCGCCGAGGCTATGAACCCGGCGAACCTGCTCTGCTTCGAGATGAACGGCGCGCCGCTGCCGGCCCTCAACGGCTTCCCGGTGCGGTTGATCGCGCCGGGCTGGTACGGAGTGGCAAACGTCAAATGGCTGACGCGCATCGAGCTGCGCTCGACGCGCTTCATGGGCCGCTTCATGGGCCGCGACTACGTCACGGTTCGCGAGGAGCAGCGCGGCGGGCAGACGATCGTCACCGAGAACTCGGTCGGGCGCATGCTTCTCAAGTCGGCCCCGGCCCGGGTGACGCAGCATGAGGGCGGGCGCCACCGCATCAGCGGCATGGCCTGGGGCCCGACACCGATCGCCGCTGTCGAGGTCAGGATCGACAACGGCCCATGGACGAGGGCAAAGCTCGAAGGCAGCGACAAGTCGGCGCTCACTTGGCGCTTCTGGAATCACGACTGGTCGGCGGCGCCCGGCGAGCACAGCGTGACGTCACGCGCCATCGACACGGCGGGCAAGGTCCAGCCGGCGATGGACGACCCGTCGATTGCCGGCAAGAAGACCTACTGGGAGAGCAACGGCCAGATCACGCGCCGCGTCCGCATCGCCTGACCGCTCCGCGATCGCACAGGCGCGCGCCCGAACGACCGGGGACGGGGACCCCGGTTCATGCGTCGAGCAGGATGCAGTTGGCGGGATCGACCCGGAGCCATCCGGCGGCGCCGACAGCGACGGGCGACGGTCCCGTCTGGCGCGCGATCAATTCGCGCTTGCCCCAGCGGACATGGATCTGGGTCATGTCACCGAGGAAGACGGAGCGGATGATCGTGACGGGCCTGCTGGGTTACATCGTGGCCGGCACTATCGGCGAAGTCGTGGGTGGCTGCGTCTCCCTCCGGTGAGCGCCGCCTGGCCTGGGCCTGCTCCACAAGCGCAGGGCTATTCAGAGCCCGCCGGCACCGAGATTCCTGAAATGGCGAACATTTTCCAACCCGCTGCCGTTCCTGTGAACGCATAAAATACCGAGGCGATCTCAATAAGCGAGCCATCCTTCCGCCAGCGTTTCACGTTCGGCAGCGCGACATGGGCCTTCGTCTCCGAAATCCCGACAATTTCGATTTCGGTGTCCGTGCTCGTATGCCACTGTTTCTGCGCGATGAGATCAGCCGGTTTGATCGGATCACTGTCCATCAAGACGACGTTGTCATCCCTGATGTAGGGGATCGAGTACTTCACCAGCTCGTGGATAGCTTCTATGTCATTGGCCAGGAAGGCTCGCGTGTAAGCCTCATAGGTGGCCGATACTTCGTTAATGAGCTCCACGCGGTTCATTCTTGGTCTCCTATCGCTTGTCGTCCGAGTACGGCACGAGCAGTACGTACCACCCGGGCGACCTCAGGCCGTAATCATGTCGGCCGCCTTGTCAGCAATCATGATCGTCGGTGCGCTCGTATTGGCAAGACGATTTCTTCCCGCTTTCGGCGGAGTTCCTTGGTGTCGCGATTGAGGGGTGAGCCGACATCACCCGAGCAGGGAGCGTCCGCGACGTCGACTTCGGCTCCGGGTCAATCGGTTCGGTAGAGCCACCAACAAACGACGGACGATCTACCCCCAGATAGCTGCCAGTCACTTGACGACTGTCAGCTTACCCCTCACCTTCGAGCGTGCGCAAGTGGGGCCGCGTTCGTCGGTCAGGGCCAAGAACGGACTCTCGCAGCACAGCACTCGGTGCGCCGCACAAGGCCAAGCTACGACCCTCCATCAGCCCGGCACGAAAGTCGTCGACGAAGGTCCGCTCATTGGAGCATCGCATCCTCACGACCAGCGGAGACCAGTGACCAGCCACCGGCCCACATCCATCTAAAGTCTCCTGATCCAACTCATTGGAACAAATCCCCCTCGTATTTGGCCAACTGTTTCGAGGGAGAATGCATTCGTTGAAACGTGTTGACCCAAGCAAGTTGAATCACGAAGTACTCGTTCGAGAACGCCCGCTTTCCTAACGGCATTGGCACCGGCAACGTCGAAAGCAGATCGAACGATCATTGCACCTTCGTGTACCGCTGTAACGCACGCGAGACGAACCTGCATGCGCTGCTCCACCGAGAGGGGTTGTCCAGCCACTGCCTGGGACCATACTTGCTGCAATGCCTTCTCAACCCCAGCTTCACAAGCCCACAGCAGTCCTTCGGCCTTTTCAAGAACGCGGAGAACGGACGGATGCGCCAAGAGCGCTGTTCCAGAGACCCTGTCCTTCTTTCCCGCAAGTTCACGTCGAGTTTCGGACAGGGCTCGACGAGCAAGGCCGATGTGCACCGCCGCGCCACACATCGAAATAAACCACCCACCAGGATTGAATATCGCTGCGGGATAGGACACGACAGGCGTTCCATCAGGCCAGTCGAACAAGTGCTTCCACGGTACAAGCACATCGTCGATGACGACGTCATGGCTTCCGGTTGCCGCCAAGCCTATCGGGTCCCACGTCTTCTCGATCCGGGCAGCGGCCTTGGGCATCAATGCAGCAACGATGCGTGGTGATCCATCGGAATTTTTCAATTGCACTATTCCGCCGACGTGCGTCGCCGATGTGCAGCCTGTCTCAAATCCCCATCTCCCGGAGAGTTGCAGCCCATCGGGAAGTTCCTCAAAGGTGACCTGAGCTTGATTGCTCCACGATGCGCTGGCCATTGGATCGGAAAAGAACGATCGCGAGAATTCTCTATCGGCCAGGGTGTAGATCAGGGCGCTGCAAACCGCCCCGTGTCCACAAACCCATCCAGTCGATGCGTCCGCGTATGCGAGGCTGGTTGCCATCTCAAGCCAATCAACGAGCGTGCCGCCTAAGCCGCCAGCCTCCACCGGAACGAGCACCCTATAAACACCGGCCGACTTGAGACGTCGCACAAAATCGTCAGCCAATTGGCGATCGGCTTCGAACTCGCCGGCGCGCTCCATTGCCTCGCCTGCGAGTTCGGGAATTGCTCGTTTCATCTCACTCAAAGTCATTTTTAAATATCTCCGCAACAAATGCGAGTTCGCGTCCACTGCAGCAGCTCTTCCTCGCTTAGCTAACGTCCGCTGACTGAACTGGTCCAGTCAAGTGCAGGATTGGTCTCGCGGCAGGTAGTGCGCCGCGCTAGGGACCTCCGCTGGGCGTTCGAACATCGACCAAGAATGCTGCGCCTGCTCAGGACCGATATGGGTCACGACCCTCCGGTATAGTGCTCTACCGCACGCGGTCGGTTCACCATCAGCAGCGGACCAAGTGCGACAATCTGTCCCTTCATGTCCGCAGCTCACCCGATCGCGTAGGATTCCCGTCGGTGAGCCCATCTCGGCAACGGGCCAGGAACTGCCTTGAGCGGTGCAGCAATCTTAAGGTTTCGATGCCCTGAAGCGGACGTGCTAAGCAATCGCTTCAAGCAAGGACCCGCTTGCAGCGACGGCGCCTTCGATCATTTCTCCATCTCTGCCAACCGTTCAGCCCATGCCGCGAGATCGAGTTCTGCCTCCCGCGTCTGCCCACCAGCACCCATGTAAAGGTCGCGGCGTCTCTTGAAGTGGCCGTACCCGTGGTTCTCGTTTGCGTATGCGAACTCGGTCTGCAGGCTTTCGAGCACGCCGTGCTCCGCGGTGAGCACCGCCTGCTTCGTGAGCATCAGCGTCTCGGTCGGAAACGATGCGATGCGCTTGGCGAGGCTTTCCACGAAGGGACCGATCTCCTCCGGATCGCACGCTCGGTTGACGAAACCATAGAGCTCGGCCAGATCAGCGTCGAAGTCCCCGCAGCCGAGCAGGATCTCCAAGGCTCGGCTTCGTCCCATCAGTCGCGGCAGCCGAGCAGTTGCCGTACCGGGCGGCACGAGGCCCAGCATCACCTCGGGCTGCGAGAGGATTGCTCGCCCACGCGCGGCAAAGCGCATGTCCATGGCTAGCGCCGTCTCTGCTCCTCCACCGCGAGCGCGCCCCTCAATCTTGGCGATGGTGATCTTGGGCATGGTGCGCAGCAGCTCGCGCATCGCCTGGCCCTGGCCGATGCCAAGCTCGCTCTTCTGCGGACCGATGACGCTGATGTCGCCGTGCGCGATGAAGAAGTCCGGGTTGGCGCTCTGGAAGACGACGACCTTGAAATCGGTCGCCTCTGCCAGCCAGGGCACGAGCTTGTTGAACTCGGCTCGCATGGTTGGGTTCATCAGGTTGATCGGCGGATGATCGATGGTGACCCAGGCGACTTGGCCCTTGATGCTGACTTTGAAAATCTCGAAGTCTTCGGGCTTCACGTTTCTCAGTCCTCAATGGAAGGGTGCGCGCACACTTGACGGCGCGCAAGTCGTGGTCAGCGCAATCAGCCGCGCATGCCCATGGGGCGCTCTTTCCAGATGCTGGGCTCTGCCGCCGGCCTCGCACCGACGCGCTTGAACCAAGCCTGAAGCTTCGTGCAGTCCGGAGGGATCGGCTGGCCCGCATCGCAAAGCTGGTCGATGTAGCAATAGAGGCAGATGTCGGCCACCGTGAAGCGGTTGCCTGCCAGCCACTCGCCCGAAATCAGACCGTCCATCCAACGCATGCCGTCGCGCGCCCGCTCCTTGAGACCGTCGGCGGCTTCCGGAAGGCAGCGGATGCGCGTCTTGAAGAGCTCGAGGCCCTCGGCGTAATAGAAGCCCTGCACCATGGGATGGCAGATGTTGAGCTCGGCCCGGCGCCACCACATCCGCGTCTTGGCGCGCTCCTCGGGCGTCGAGCCGATCAGCGGCGGGCTCGGGTGCTTCTCCTCGAGATATTCCATGATGGCATAGGTCTCGCTGATGATGGACCCATCATCGAGGCCGAGCGCCGGCGTCTGGCCTGCCGGATTGAGTTTGAGATAGTCCTGCTTGCGGTTGTCCGCGGCCAGGATGTTCACCTCTTGCGTCGGAAGCTTGATGCCCTTCTCCAGCAAATAGAAGCGGATCGTGCGCGGGTTCATGCCGAAGCTATCGAAGTATTTCATGGTCTATCTCCTCTGAGCGAAGTCCGCCTTTAATGCCGGAAGGCTAAGCCACTAGCGTGTGCTGTTGTGGGAGTGCGCGAGGGTTCAGGTGGTTCGGACCAATAATGGTGGCCGATCTAGTACGGCATGTGGCTGGAAATCAGTGCTTCACCCGAACCCTCACCTGGATCTGAGCACATGGCGGGGCAGAATCCATGAAAGTTGCCTGAAAGATCCCTGAAAGTGCGCTGATCGAGCGCGGCCTTCGGCTGGGACCGCAGTGTCGATCCTCCGCATCGGCGGTCCCGCAAAAACTGGCAGCCAGCAGGATCCTGCCAACTTGTTGACATTGCTTTGATAAGACTCGATTCTAAAAAGGACCGCGCAGACCGTTATCGGACACCCCACCATGTCGCGACAGGCATTTCATTTTGCCGGATACTTGCTGGACATGGCGCGCTTTTCGTTGGCGGGGCCTTCCGGCGAAGTGAGCCTTAGACCCAAGTCCTTCGAAGTGCTTCGTTTTCTCTTGTCTCGCGATGGCGAGGTCGTCACCAAGGACGATCTGATCAAGGCAGTCTGGCCGGACGTTACGGTCACGGATGAGTTTGTGACCCGATGCATTAGTGAGATACGCCGTGCCCTGGGCGATGCTGATCAACAGATCGTCAAGACGATACCACGCCGAGGCTATATGGTTGACGTGCCGGTGAAGTCCAGCACGCATGCTTTGCCCCAAAGCGACATCCGCGAGACTCTTAAGTGGCGTGCTCGGGCGGACTTCAGAGCAATGCCGCGGGCGCCGGATACTTTGCCTGCCAAAGCCGTGGTGCCGGCGGGCACCTCTGGCCGCCATCAGAGCGGTGGACCCGAGCGGCGCTTACTGACAGTCGAGTGTTGCAATTTGGTCGATGCGGTGATTCCGCGCCAAGGTCAGGGGCAACTGGCTACTAAAAAACCGTTCGGTCCGTCGATTGCCGTGTTGCCATTTCGCAGCCTGAGCACGAGCGTGGGCAGTGCGCTTTTTGCGGACGGCATGACGGAGGACGTCATCACCTCCTTGTCGCGCTTCCGGTCCCTGTTCGTGATTGCTCGAAACTCGTCGGTCATCTTCAAGGACTGCGTCGACGATTTAGGCCACGTCAGTCGGCAGCTGGGGATACGCTACGTCCTGGTGGGCAGTGTTCGCAAAGCCGGTGCCCGCGTGCGGAGCACAGTCCAGCTCATTGATGCAGAGAGCGGCAGGCTGCTCTGGGCCGACCGCTTCGATGGCGCGACAACGCACATTTTCGAGCTGCAGGATTACCTCACCGAAAAGATCGTGTCGGCGCTCGTGCCGGAGATCCAGGATCTCGAATTGCAGCGCGCCCGGCGAAAGGCACCGGGCCGTCTCGATGGCTGGGAACTATTCCAATGGGGCATGTCGCACTTCTATCGCATCAATGAGATCGATCGCGCCGAGGCCATTAGATTTTTTCGGAAGGCTATCGGCGTAGATCCGGAGTTTGCGCTTGCGCATGCCCACCTTGCGTCTGCGCTGTGGGCGTCGCGCTCGATGGCCTTGTCGAGCGGTAAGATCGTAGCAGAGGCGCTCGACACCGCACGAGCGTCGGCCGAACTGGCGATCACGATCGACCCCAGCGAGCCGATGGCTCACTTCGCCCTGGGCCGCGTGCACATGTTTGGCGGTGCGACCGATGCAGCAATCTCCGCCATGGAGTTGGCGGTAACGCTCAATCCTAATTTTGCTTCGGGCTACCACGGCCTCGGCTGGGCCTTGAGCTACAGCGCCGGCAGGCCGGAGCAGTCCTTGTCGCATCTCGATGCGGCACTGCGTCTCAGTCCTCGTGATCCCAGGCGTTGGTCGACACTGATGATCAAAGGTTCGGCTTTGCGGTTTCTTGGCAAGCACGAAGAGGCAATCGAGTGTTGTCAGCAGGCCTGTGAGTTTCCGAATTCGGGATTTCTGCCCCGGATGCACTTGGCCGCGGCATTGGCCGAAGGCGGTCACAGGAATGCCGCCACGAAAGCAGTCCAGGAGCTTCTCCACCAGCGGCCGGCGTTCAGTCTCGAGTTCATCCGCAGGCATCGCGTAAGGGAACACGAAGCTCCGTTGAACAGCTTACTGGACAGCTTGAGGAAGGCCGGCATTCCCGAATAGACCGACAAGGCTGCTACACATGCAGCAGTTCAGCGCCATCGGCGGATCCGCGCTCAAACGCAATCTGTCGCACTTGCGTAAGCCACGTTCCTCGTGATGAACGCTTCCTTGAATTCTATGAACTTTCCGTCCCGATCGCCCGGTGCAGCCTTGTCGGCGACCATTCGGTCGACATCATTCACCGAACGTCCGTTTCGTGGGTCTGGTTTGGAGCAAAGGCTTAAGGGCACCTCGAATAATTCCGCTTTTCATCTGTGGGCAAATCAGATTGTCTCCGCCCTCATTACAGACGTGCTCGCGGAGGGCTCGCGATGGGACAACCCGGCCTCTTCGACGTGAACCGGCGGCTGGAGGCGATCTCGGCCAAGGGCGATCCCCTGGAGACGATCGACGCCAGCATGCCGTGGGAGCAGTTCCGCGCACCGATCGAGGTCGTGACAGAGACCAAGCCTGAGAAGAAGAAGAGCAACGCCGGTCGTCCGGGCTACGACACGATCCTGAAGTTCAAGATGATCGTGCTGGCCGCGCTCTACAATCTCTCCGACGAGCAACTCGAGATCCAGGTCCGCGACCGCCTGTCGTTCATGCGCTTTCTCGATCTCGGCTTGCATGACCCGGTGCCTGACGCGACGACGATCTGGCTGTTTCGGGAGGCCCTCGTCGAGGCCAAGCTGATCGACACGCTGTTTGAGCTTTTCGACCAGCATCTGGCGGGCAAGGGCTTCATCGCGCGCGGCGGCCAGATCATCGACGCGACGATCGTGAGCGTGCCGAAGCAACGCAACACGCGCGAGGAGAACGAGACGGTCAAGGCCGGCAAGACGCCCGCGGACTGGGAGAAGAAGCCCGCGAAAAACCAGCAGAAAGACAAGGACGCGCGCTGGACCAAGAAGCATGGCCGCAGCTACTACGGCTACAAGAACCACGTCGGCATCGACCGGACGCACAAGCTGATCCGCAAGTGGGACACGACGGACGCGAGCGTGCACGACAGCCAGAAACTCGACGACATTCTCGATGCGGGCAACACCGGCCGGACGGTTTGGGCCGACAGCGCCTATCGCTCGGCCGAGATCGAGGCGAAGTTGCAAGCGAAGGGCCTCAAGAGCCGCGTGCATCTGAAAGGCGTGCGCGGTCGCCCGCTTTCGGAGAAAGAAAAGGCCACGAATACGGCGCGCTCGGAGGTGCGCGCCCGCGTCGAGCACATATTCGGACACCAGACGAACTCGATGGGCGCCAAGATCGTGCGCACCATCGGAGCGGCGCGGGCCCGGTTCAAGATCGGCATGATGAACCTCGGCTACAACATGCGCCGGTTGGGGCAGCTCGAGCGGATGGCGATTGCGTCCGCGTGAGCTGGTTGCGTCAGGTGGAGTTTGTCTTGCGTCGCGAAACTGCGCCCGCCGCGCGTCATGCGGGTGTGAAAAAGCCCGCAACGGGCTTCAAACCGGCGCGGCTCAACCGACAGACGGCGGCAGAGGCTGCAAAATGCGCAATTGTTCGAGGCGCCCTTAAAGGTACGCGATGGCAGAGAGGGGTCAGGTGCCCGCTTGAACGCATGGGTGCATTTCTCACACTGACCACTCGGAACCTGCCGATCGTGGCACGGATGGCGAACGCTGACGCGATGGGATCGGTACCGACCGTCGGTGCCGATTCTCCCCTCGGGCCAGGAAGAGACATGACGCCTTTGTCGTAGTTCATGACGTCAGACGACCGCTTATGATATGACAACGTCCCCGCATCCCTTTGATTGGCCAAATCATGAAACTGGACGGATCAGTCGCGCTCGTCACCGGCGCGAACCGTGGACTTGGTGCAGTATTTGTTCGAGAGCTGTTAGCGCGCGGCGCGAAAGTCTATACCGCAGCGAGGGATGTCGAGAGCCTTGCAGCCACCGTCAATCAGCACCCAGACCGCGTAGTTCCGATCACAATTGACGTTACCGATGATCTGTCGGTCTCCGCAGCCGCGAACCTAGCAAAAGATGTCACGCTACTCGTCAACAATGCAGGCCGCCTCGATCAATTGAGCCTTGGAGAGGCTGGGGATCTCGCATCGCTGCGAGGAGAAATGGAGGTCAACGTCTTCGGCCTCGCCCGGATGTGTTTGGCCTTCGCGCCAATCATCGGAGGCAACGGTGGCGGAGTGATCGTCAATATGTTGTCTGGATCGAGCCTCGTACCCGCTCCCCAATTCGGAACGTACTCTGCAACCAAAGCAGCGGCGATGTCTCTTACCCATTCGATGCGATGGGACTTTCACAAGCTCGGTATCGACTTAGTCGGCGTCTACGCAGGACTGGTAGATACCGAGCTTGTGGCCAACCTAGATGCTCCCAAGGTTTCTGCTGAGGCGGTCGTCACCCGCGCTCTTGATGGCATTGAAGCGGGCGAACTTGATATCGCGACAGATGAGCGGAGCGCTGCCTATCGCGCGCAATTTCATTCAGGATTGGAGGATTTTCTTGGTCAGGCTCGCGAACGTGCGACTTCTCTTCGTGCCAAGCATCCCGCGCGATTGCGGGACAAACGACTATGACGCGCAAGAGGCCGGTAGGCTGTCCCGTGCTTTGTTCTCGCGATACGATCGGCGCTGTTCATGAACCTTCTTGACCCCACAGTAGCCTCCCCGGTCGATCGCAACAGCAGTGCTTGCGGGCCTTGTGCATGGCTACTCAGGTTTCGGCGGCGCTCTGCTGATGGTTCCAATTCTCAGCCTGTTCCTCCGACCTACTGAAGCAGTCTCGGTCACGATCGTTACTGCCTTCTTTGGGCAGCTTTCGGTGGTCCGACAGGCCGCACGGAACGCCGTTTGGGCCGAATGCTTGCCATTCCTAATTGGAACGGTGATGGCCCTTCCGTTGGGCGCGCTCTTGCTGGTCAATTGCGATGCTGCCTTGCTTCGTCGGATAGTGGGTATAAGCACGTTGGCGTCCGCCTGTGTTTTGTCGCTCGGCTGGACATACAAAGGAAGACGTGGCGCGGGAGTTAGCGGCGTCTTCGGCGCACTTGGTGGGGTCATTAATGGGGCCACGGGACAAGGAGGCCCCATCGCTGTCATTTACTTGATGAGCGCATCTGCAGAACCCCATCAGCAGCGGGCTAGCATAGTGGCAACAGTTGCCGGAATGCTTTCGACAACCCTTCTGTCACTTGTCATTAGCGGCGCGGCAACGTGGGAAACAATCATTTTGGGACTTGCCTTGGGATTTCCCTATTTGGTTGGCGTCTGGGGTGGTAGTCAACTTTTCAAGATTGTCCCTCAGCAGAATTATCGCCGAGCGTCACTCGGACTGCTTTTCGCAGCGGGTATCGCGGCGCTGCTCAAGTGAACCAGCGTCATTTTACGTTCTGCGAGAAGCTGTTCTGCTTCGCCTTTGGTTCGGCATCATGTCAGCTATTAGTGGCAACCGGGCGTTGGTCGATTGCGCCAGCTCCGTCTCCGCCACTTCAGAATTGGGTCACGTGCCCGCGTCGCCGCATGCCCGCGACGCTCACGCTGACCACTCGAGACCTGCCGATCACGGCACATTGCGCGAACGGAGACGCGATGGCATCGAAACCTACCGTCGGACCGATTTCGGCCCTGGGCCACCTGCAGACTCATGCAACGCACCAAGTGTTGGAGCGCAAAAAGTTGCGGATCCCAAAAGCGGCCATTGGCATCACTGGAATTGGCGACGCAAAAAGCGCCGCCGAGCGTGTCCGGTCTAAGGGGTATCGCGTCAGAGGATCAGATGTTGATCTTCTCGGCGTTCTCGATAGCGTCGTCGACCTCGATACCAAGGGAGCGCACTGTGCTTTCGAGCTTCGAATGCCCGCGCCGTCACGTGAGGCTCTGCATTTCATCGAGTAAAGCAACCAGACTTGACAGCTTGACCAGATCGATAGGCTTCTTGAGCAGGCCCAGCACCGGGAGGCCCTTCGCCTTGGCAAGAAACAACGTCGCATTCACGATCGCGGGGTGTGCTCCAGTGACGAACACCACCGGATACTTGGAGCCTCGCGCATGCAGATAGCCGATAAACTCAATTCCGTCGTAGTCGGGCATGTGGACATCGCACACCACCAGTGCAATGCCGCCGTCGGCGCTCTCAACCAGCCGACCGGCTTCCCGGCCGTTGCCGGCAACCAGAATGTCGAAGCCGTGGTGCGAGCGCAGATACTGACCGACCACCATCTGGATGATGGGATCATCATCGACAATCAGCGCAATGCGCTGGCGGAGATTATCGAGACCCAGCTTTAACATTCCTTGATTCTAGTCGAACCGATAGAACGAACCCTTAATGTCGGTGGGTTCTCAAAATGGTCTGCCGGCCCCATTTCGATGGGACGAGGGTCCGTCCTGTGAGGGCTTCAGGCGCAATCGCGGCGCCTCGGAACCTCGCATCGGAGTTCTTGCTCTCGATCGAATGTTGCAGTTTTTCGATGAGACCTTGCCAACTTACGGGCTTGCGCTCATAGCCGTCGGCACCGAGGACCATCGCATGCGCCACGGCCTCCATATCACCCCGCCCGGTGACGACAATGATTGCGAGCCGCCGGAGGCGCTCCGCCCCTCTCACGAGACCAAGCAGACGGAAGCCATCGATCCGGGGCATGGCGAGGTCGATGAGGGCGCCGTCGAAGCGCATCGCATCGAGGGCCTCCAGCGCTTCGACGCCGTCTCCGACGGCTATGCTGTCAAAGCCCGAGGCCGCCAGACCTGATCTGGCCAAGGCGAGGAATATGGGATCGTCATCGACGACAAGAATGCGCGGCTTGGTTTTCGAAAGAAGTGGCTCGGTGCAATGCATGGCTTTTACCTGACGATGGATGCCGGCTGCGCCGCGCCACGGATGCCTTTAGGAACAGGTACGTCCGTCTGCTCGTAGTTCGAATTGAGGACGAGGTGGGGACCGCCGTAGAGCGTGAGCATCCGGGCAACGATGGCGGTGTAGGCCGATTTGTCTGCGATCGGGCTGTTCGCGTCGACATGCAGGCGCCCGCGCGACAGATAGATGGTGCCGAGCAGATTGCCGGCGTTGTCGCTCCGGATCTCGTGCACGCCAGTCGTCGGCTGGGTGCGCCCCTCGAACACCAGAAGGCCGGCCATCGCGCCCGACTGGGGAGCCGAGAGATCGATGCTCGAGGAACCCCTGAAATTCAGCGTTGCATTGGCGCCGGTCAGGAAAAAGCCGACGCCTTTGCCGATCAGGCTGGCCCCATCGGATACCTCGAGCGGGCCATCCTTGATAATGTAGATGCCCGGATCGAGGTCGACCGTGGCACCGGCTTCAATTTTCAATCCGCCGCAGTACGTTCCGGGCGACAGATAGGCCGATTTTCTGACGAGCTTCGGATTCAAGTCGCTACACGACCCGATCGCTGGTTCTGGGCGACTGCCGAGGGGGTCGTCGAAGGTCGGGCAATCCGTCAGCGGCTCGGGCGTGAAGTTGCCGGGGGTCCCCTCCCTTCCGCCGGCAGCGCAGATGAGGGACGCGGAGAGAACGGCGCTGTTCTTGGATTTTATCGAATTGGCGCTCGTCGAGTTGGAGTAGATCGCGCAATTCTGACCGGTAACCCGGGCGTTCTTCTCGAGCGAGATGGTGCCACTGGCCGATTTGTCGAGCCCTAGCACGCAGATATTCGGCCGACCGACGATGCGCGCCACCGTTCTCACCTCGATTGCCGCTGGCGCGATCCCGATCATGTCTCCGAAGATTGGCGTGGTCGTCTGGCGCGCAGTGATTTCGACCTCAAGCGGCTCGTCGCGCACCATGGTCATCACGAGCGGCGATCCACTGGTCGACCGCGCGGCCGGACTTCCGGTCATTGCCGCGCGCACCATCGCATCGACGGAGGCAGCAATATTCTCGCGCCGCGCGTCGGAAAGTCCGAGTTCGCGTGCTCCGGCCAGGGCTGCCGCATCGACCGCCGCCTGCAGCCTCAGGCGCTGATTGACCACCATGGAATAGTCAATCGCCCCCCCGCAGATCATCACGAGCACGGGCAGGCACAGCGCGAACGGCACGACGAGGCTGCCGCCGCGGCAATTCCAGATTGATCGAAGAAACTTCAATCTCATGGCGGCCAAGTAAGCTTCGTCGTCGTGGCGCCGACCCGTGCCGGAGCTTCTGACGACCACTTTCTCACAGTCGAAGAGATTCTTCATCGAAGTCGAAACAGAGGTTTAATCCAAAGTTTATGCATCAGATTAATGTCGTGCACTGTGTCGGAACGGTGCGGCGATTAGCATTTCCCACACTATCGGACTTCGGCTTGGTCATCATGGACATTTCAGTTTTAGTGAGAGTTTTTACCTAGTGACACTAGGCTTGCTCGTTGGCAGTCCGCCACGCCACAACCGGTCAGGCCCTGAAAGCGCGTGCTTCGTCACTTTTCCAGATCGATCCGACTGAAGCTGTGGGCCAGTGTGCTTTCCGCGGTGCTTGTCGCCGGCTTGCTGTCGGCTGCAGCCTCCGCATGGCGCGAGACGGAGCGGCGGTTCGCTGCCAAGCGGGATTCCCTCTTCGGCATCGCCGCGGCGTTCGCAAGCAGCATCGCGAACTCCGTTGCGGCCGGAGATCGACGCGGGATCGCGCACGGTCTCAAAGGGATCGCGGACATCCCTTCGGTTCACTTCGTCATCGTTGTCGATGCCGAAGGCCGGAAACTACACGAATTCGGACAGGGTATCGTGCTCGGTGGCGTTCGGGAGGGGCTGGAGGCAAACCGCGACATCGGCCCGCTGACGACCCTGCAGCTCGGCACCTATCTGGTATCCATGCCCGTGGTGCATGGCGGCCGACGGATCGGACAGATTTCCCTCATCGCTGACGTTTCCGAACTCCGTCTCGCCCTGTTCCGCAGCCTGCTCGATGCGATGGCCGCTGGCGCCCTCGCGGCCGCCTTCGCCGGCCTTATCACGATCCGCCTACAAGCCTCCATCAGTCGGCCGATCCTGACGCTGACCGAAGCGGCCGACACCATACGTCGCGAGGCAGTCTTCTCCCAGCCGGTTGCGCGCACAAGCGATGACGAGACCGGACGTCTGGTCGACTCGTTCAACGCCATGATGGCTGAAGTGCGCGCTCGCGACGCCGCCCTGAAGATGCACCGCGATCGCCTCGTCGAGGAGGTCGAGTTGCGCACGCTCGAGCTTGCGGCCGCCAAGGAAGCGGCTGAGTGCGCCAATGCGGCGAAGTCCGATTTTCTTGCCACCATGTCGCACGAGATCCGCACGCCGATGAACGGTCTGCTGGTGATGGCCGAACTCTTGGCCGCCGACGATCTCCCCCCCCGCGCGCGCCGCAATAGCGATGTGATCGTGAAGTCGGGCAAGATGTTGCTGGCTCTTATCAACGACATCCTCGATCTGACGAAGATTGAGGCCGGCCATCTCGAGCTCGAGCACATACCAATGAGCCCGGCTGCCGTCGTCGAAGATGTGCTACAGCTCTTCTCGGAGCACGCGGCCTCGAAGGGCCTCGAGCTTGCCTGTCACATCTCCCCGGAAGTCCCCGCGCAGGTGATCGGCGATCCCCTGCGTCTCAGCCAGATCCTGTCCAACCTGCTCAACAACGCCTTGAAGTTCACCGAGCAGGGCGGCGTCCTCATCACGCTCGCATCTCGGCCGAAGGCAGCGGCAGGCCAATCGACCACCCTTGAGGTTCGCGTCCGCGATTCCGGGATCGGGATCCCGCCCGAGAAGATCGCCACGCTGTTCGATGCCTTTACCCAGGCCGAGAGCTCGACGTCGCGCAGGTTTGGCGGCACCGGCATCGGATTGACGATTTGCCGGCGTCTCGTGACGGCCATGCGCGGCCGTATTGAGGTGGAAAGCGAGATCGGGCGGGGCACGATATTCGAGGTATCGATACCGGCGCTGGTCATCGAGCCGCCCGCAACCGGCGAGTGCAACGCGGTGCCTCGCCGGCGGCTCCAGCTGCAAATTGACGACGGGCCCGTGCGAGAGGCACTGGTCGCCATGGCGCATGATCTCGACGCTGCGCTCGTGGACGGGCACGACACAGAAGGCGTCGATGTCATCATCATCCCACCGTCGAGGCACAGCGTTGCCGCAGCCGGATCGGCGGGTTCCGGCGCGATCGTGCTCGCAGTCGGGGGCATCGGCAACACCACAGCCCATCGCCTCGTCGGGTCTGGTGCGATTGACGGCGTCATCGAGGCGCCGATCGGCGGCCGTGAGACGCGGACGTTGCTCGAGCGCGCACTGGCGGGCAAGAAAGCGTTGTCGGCAATCTCGGCTCAGTGGGCGGCTGTGCCATATAGCCCCTGGATATCGTTCTCCGGCGTCCGGGTGCTCGCAGCAGATGATAATCCTATCAATCGCGAAGTTCTGGCCGAAGCGCTCTGCCGTCTGGACGTCGACGTCACCAGCGTCGCGACAGGTGCGGCTGCAATCGACGCCCTGCGCGACGGGCAATACGATCTTGTCTTCATGGACGGCAGCATGCCCGAGATGGATGGGTTCGAAGCCTGCCGCCAGATCCGGGCGCTTGAGGCCGCGTTTGGCTGCGCTCCAGTGCCCGTGGTCGCCCTGACGGCTCACGTGCTCGGCCGCGGTTCCGAGGCCTGGCGCGAAGCCGGCATGAACGATTGCATCACAAAGCCATTCACGCTTGCCGACATTCGGGAATGCCTCAGTCGCCACCTGGGGGCCAGAGCCGGCGGCCTTCTCGATGGGCCGTCGCCGGCGGCGATCGAAGTGGCAGCTCCCCCTGTCATCGACCAAGCCGTTCTGCGATCAATCGAGGAGATCCGCGCGCCGGGCGATGATCTGGCTGCGAAGGTGATTGCGCTCTATACCGAGCATGCGCCGAGGCAGCTCGATGCGCTGCTGGCTTTGAATCCGGAAGACAAGGACGGTCGCTCGGCGGCGGCCCACGCGCTGAAGTCGATGTGCAGCAATATCGGTGCTGTCCGCCTGGGCGCCCTGTGCGAGGCGATCGAGGCGGGCTCGGCTGAGGTTGCCAGCGACGTGATGCGGGAAGCACTGGCGTCGACGCTGGTTGCATTGGAGACTCTGAACCAGGCTCGAGCTGCATGATGACCGATTCCGACGATGATCATCGGGCCGCGCACGGTCTCAGCTCCTTCCCTTGCGTGCACAACGTATAGGACGGCAGTGCACTCACTCTCAACGTGGGCGGACGACTGCCGCCGAGTTCAACGGCTTGCGTCGCCGCAATTGCACGAACTGTATGACAAGCGACAAACGACAGCCTAGTTGTCACTTACGGTGAAGATGATCCATCCAGTTGGAGCGCCGAGTTTCGGTATTGGACGACCTCAAGGCTTGTCGTGAACACCCCCTAGCCGAAGTGCGGCGGCCGCACGCGCCGAAGTGTCGGCTGTCGGAGGTCTAGCGAACGAGCCTGCTCGATGATCATTAAGCGGAACATAGCTGGCCCCGGCGACGGCTTTCGTCTCTAGTGCTGTCATCCGATTGCGGCAAACTTAGCCAAGGCTAAACGGTGACTCCGGGTCATGACCGGCGTTCAGTCAGCGAAAGGCCCGTTACCGCTTGCCGCTCAGGACCGACCGTCGATCCTGGTTTGTTCTCCAGTTGGCAGCTATGCCCCACATCGCGTCGGCAAGCGCCACTCATCCGTTCGGCAGCCCCGGGCCCAGGCTGTGCGAGAACTCCTCAACTTTGCGTCAGCCGGCCAGAACCGCGCCCGTGAGCCGGCTTTTCGGGGTAGGCGCGACTATTCGGCGCCAGATCGCTTCCTGTGGCCGCCTGAAGTCGCCCTGGAGCCACCGTACGCGCGCAGATTTCGAGCGAGGCTTGGCCATCACCGCCCGCATCGCCTCCCGCAGTTGGTCGACACCTATGATGTTCATCACGCGCTTCATGTTGTAGGCGAGCACGTTGAGCGCCATCTCCGTCGCCACTTTCGGCAGCGTCATCGTCAGGAAGTGCGTTGCGCCCATCCAACATTTGATGGTTCCGAACGGGTGCTCGACGGTCGAGCGGCGCATGGTCATGGCTTCAGGCGTGCGATCGAGCCTGGCCTGGACTTTCTCCAGCACGGCCTCGTGCTCCCAGCGAAAGATGCGCCGCTCCTTCGACGGTGTGCAAAGAGGCTTCAGCCGGCAATCTTTGCACGCGCTGGTCCAGTAGCGATGCACGGTCTTGCCATCCTGAACGTTCGTGAATCGATACGGCAGCAGCTCGCCTGCGGGGCAGAGGTAGGCGTTTTCCTCCGGTTTGTAGACGAAGTCCTGCTTGCCGAAACGGCCTTCCGCTTTGGCGCCTGACGTCTGCGGCTTGGGCAGCATCACCGAGATGCCGGCGTCCTCACAGGCCTTGATCTCGCCGCCCTCGTAGTAGCCGCGGTCGGCCACCACATCGAGCGTCTTGGCTCCAAGCTCCGCGCGCGCCAGCTTGGCCATGTTGGCGAGCTGGTGCCGGTCGCTGCCGACGTTCGTCACCTCGTGCGCAACGATCAGATGGTTCTTGGTATCGACAGCAGCTTGCACGTTGTAGCCGACGATACCGGTGTCCCGGCCGCTGGTCGCCATCGAACGCGCATCAGGATCTGTGAGCGAAATCTGCTCGTCCTGGCTCTTCTGCAAGTCTTTGTTGATCGCGTTGAGGCGCACCACCTCCTCCTTCAGCTTGGCGAGCTTATCCTTCAGCCGATCGACCTTGGCCTGCGGCACGGCATCGTTGCCGCCCGCGATCTGACGATCGGCGGTCACCAGCTGCTCCATGTAGCGCGTGATGCTCTCGTCGATCCGCTCGAGCCGGCGCTTCATCTTTGCCTGGGTGAAGTTGTTGTCGCGCGCGTTGACCGCCTTGAACTTCGAGCCGTCGATCGCAACGCTCGCCTCGCTCAAAAGATTTAGCTGCCGGCACAGCAGGACGAACGCGCGGCACACTTCGCGGATCGCCTTGCCGTTGTCCTTGCGGAAGTCCGCGATCGTCTTGTGGTCCGGCGCCAACTTGCCGGTCAGCCAGATCAGCTCGATGTTGCGCTGGCACTCGCGCTCGATCCGGCGGCTCGAAGGAATGCGGTTGAGATAGGCGTAGATGTAGATCTTGAGCATCGTGGCGGGCCGATAGCCCGGCCGGCCTGTTGCCAGCGGCTGGGTGGTGAAGCCGAGCTTCGCGAGATCGAGACCGTCGACGAACGCCTCGACCGCCCGCACCGGATTGTCATCGGCCACGTAGTCGTCAAGCTGTGCCGGAAACAGGCTGACCTGCCCGCGCCCCACGCCGTCCACGAAACCCGCCATCGCCGCCCCCGCCTGCGATTTAATGCGATGAGCATAGCACGATGGATTTTACTCAGCTTACGAATGAGTGGGCGGCGGGGTTTTCACACAGCCTGGGCCACTTCCGGAAGTCAGTCGGCCAAGCCGCCGGCCCAGGCTAGATGTCAGGTCCCTCGTAGGATAGCTGACAGTCGTGGAGTTGGTCGCTACTATTTCCGACCAGCAATCCAGAGCACAAGTACCTCGACGTTGGCGTTTGGGCACGAAGGATTACGGGATGATATCGTTCGATCTCACGGGAAAAGTTGCAGTTGTAACGGGCGGCAATGGCGGGATAGGTCTAGGCATGGCCACAGGTCTTGCGCAAGCCGGCGCAGACATTGTGATTGCCGCGAGGAATAAGAGTAAATCTGAGGCTGCGCGGGCGGCACTGACGAAAAATGGTCGGCGGTGCGAGTGCATCGAATTCGATGCCCGAAATGAATCTTCGTGTGCGGCCATGATCAAGGAGGCGAAAGAAAAATTCGGGAGGATTGACATTCTTGTCAATAATGCTGGATTTAATATGAGGGAGAAAAACCGGCCTGAAGAAATGTCGATATCGGATTTCCGAACGTTGATCGACACAAATCTCACCTCTGCGCTTGCCTGCGCACAGGCTTCATACCAATGCATGAAGCAAGCCGGTGGTGGAAAAATCATAAACGTCGCATCTCTTGCAACGTTCCTCGTCGCTCCTAGAATGACTGGTTACGCTCCTTCAAAAGCTGGATTAGCCCAGCTCACGCGCGTACTAGCTTCTGCCTGGGCGCAGGATAATATCCAAGTCAATAGTGTGCTCCCTGGTTGGATCGATACAGAAATGACGCGTAACGGTTCGCAAAAACGACCAGGGTTCATTGAGGGCGTAATCGCAAGAACGCCTGCTGGTCGATGGGGGACGCCAGAAGATTTCTCTGGGGTCGCCGTCTTTTTGGCCAGTAGTGCGTCAAATTTCATGACAGGGTCCGAATTGATCTTGGATGGCGGGTATTCCTTTACGCTGTAAAGCGGGATGGGCAGTGTCGAAGGCAGGCTGCTTTCAGATGCAGCGCGGCCGAAGATCAAAACACGCACGAAGCGCCCGGCACCATGGCAGCTCTGGGGGAGTTGAGCCGACACTGTCTTCGACGAAGCCGCTCCAACGTGGTCGGCCTGTTGGCCCATGATCGTAGAATCCGTCACTAACCGATCTCAGGACCGGAAAACCCAAGCAACGAGGGCGCACAGGTCAAGCCTGCACCGCCCCCCTATTTAGGGGGCCGCGCAGGGTTTGGGACGCATCGGTGGGCATTGTTGTGGGTGTCCATTCGGTTCGATCCCTGCGAATGACTGAGGTTTGGCAGCATCAGCTGCGCCAATCGGATCGAATGGACAACCTCTTGCATCTTCACAGCTAGTCTAGCTTGACCTGCTGGGCCACCGGCAGCGATTTATCGGCGGACCACTCGATCATGGATCCATCGTAGACTTTCGCGTTCTTGTTGCCCAAGAGCTCGCTTGCCACGAACCAGCCAAGCGACCCCCAGTGGCCGGAGTTGCAGAAATACACCTGCTCGCCGCTGGTCGGCACTGACGCGGACACATAGAGTGATTTCAGGGCCTGCGTCGAACGAAAGCGACCACCATTGTTTTCGGTTACCCAGCTTTCCGGAAGGTTTGATGCACCCGGGATGGTGCCCTTGCGCGCTGCCTTAGGATGCCGGTTTACTCCGACGAACTGGTCTGGCGGGCGCATGTCGATCAAGGGAACAGGCTTGCCGATCAGCGCAGCGACTTCCGCTTTGTTCGCAATCATATCCTTGCGAAGGCTCGCCTTAAAAGCTTTCGGTTTTGGAGAGTTTTCGCCGTTCTCGATAGTGTTCTTCGGCGCTTTCGGGTCGCCTAGATACGCCGCCCAACCGCCGTCTAGGAGCGAGACGTTGTCATGACCGAGTACCTTGAAGGTCCAGTAGACGCGCGTCGCACTGCCCGCATCGAGGGCGCTCTTGCCGGCGTGATAGATGACGACATGGGTTTTGTTGTCTATTCCGAGATCACCGATGAGTGTCTCAAGTTTCGACGTTGGCGAGATTTGGCCAGGAACCTTGTCGACCACGCTGCTCCAGCCTGCTGCCATATAGTCGCTGTACACGGCGCACGGCACGTGCCCGGCGACATAGGCGGCCTTGGAGCCGCCGTCAATCCGATTCCGGATGTCTAGCACCCGTACATCGGCATCACAGGAGTGAGCCTTGATCCAATCCACATCCACTAGGGGCGTGGCTGCGCTCGCGGCATCGATGCCGAACAGCAAGCATAATCCTATAACTAAACTTTTCATGGTAGCCTCCAAACTGTTGGGTAATTCGTTATATTTGTCGCGAGACGAACTTATGGAACAACGCTGAATTCGGAGAACTTAATTCCAATACCGCCAACGTGCTTGGTTTCGTATAGACCTGTACTCGACTTCTCAATCTCAATGCAGACCGATTTGTAACCTTCCCCACCACCGAACCAAGTGAGGTTCCAGCACAGGTTGCCGTTTTCAATGCGCCACTTACCGTCGTCCGCACACTTGTCGTCCCGGTTGGCACCTATGGCCCGAGCGCAGACAGATCCGTCCTTCTTCCAGTTCCAGAACGTTCGGCAGCCGTCAAAGCCGCCCATGCAGGCCGCCCAATTTATGTGCCAAGTCTTATCCTGCAGCAGCTGTGTGATGATCTTGTCATCGAGGGTACTGGCCGATGTCGGCTGACAGATAGCGCCGGCGGTCAATACGCCGGCCAGAACAGACAACAGGCGCCTGTGATGCCTACCCTGCGAACGAGCGCTGACATCTCGTTTGTTCTCGTCGTTCATGGTGATTTCAAGCCTCTCAGAAGCTGCTTTGCCAAGAACTCTCAAGCGAAAGTCATGCGCTCGGGTTCTGACAACGGGAGGCTACTCATGCTGTGGGAAAAGATGCGTAATGCGCCCGCTATCCGCTGTGAATTGTGGGTGAATATGCCGAGGTTGACGTGAACGTGGATGCTGAACTGGTGATTGATCAACGGCCGCCCTGAGGCAGGGCCCTATCAGCGTTGCGCGGGGCGGCGATCCCATGGGCGGCTGACGCAAGAGGGGCGGAAGCTTGGCAGTCTCCGCTGGTCGCAGCAGGACCCTACTTGCCGGTGGGGCTGTGATATGTTTTGCTGTGAAAATTCTGTGAATGCCAGCTTGCTGGAGGATTTAACCCCATGCGCAGGGCGTAGATCGACAGGTCACAGGCATGCTTTCCGTTGAACTGCTAGGCGCGTTCCGTCTCCGGAGGGGGGGGCGAGATATCAAAGTCTCGTCGGCAAAGCAGATTGCCTTACTGACCTACCTTGCCTGTGAAGGGCCAGCGCGACAACCGCGAGAGAGGTTGCTGGACCTGCTATGGGGGAGGAGCTTTGAAACCCAGGCACGCCAAAGTCTGCGTCAGGCGATATCCAAGCTTCGCGCGACAGTGGGCTTCGAGCTTATTGTGGTCGAGGGCACGGAGATAGGATTGGCCGAAACAGGATGGACTAGCGATTATTCCGAATTCATTCGGCTCAAGGCGAGGAACACGCCCGGGTCTCTCGCCAAGATGGTCGACTTGTGGAGAGGCGACCTGCTGTCGGGACTTCCCATCAATGAGCCCAGCTTCGAGACTTGGTTGGACGGGGGGCGCCGACGGGTCAGAGAGTCGCTTGTTGATGCGCTGCACGATCTTGCAGAGCACAGTCTACAATGCGGTTCCATAGATCGTGCCCTATCATTCGCTCGCCGAGGGAGTGCGGTTGAACCATTTCGTGACGATCTATGTCGACTGGTCATGACCAGCTTCCACCGCCTCGGCAGGCGTGCAGAAGCACTGAGATGGTTTGCTGAGCACCAGAAGCTCTTGAAAGCCGAACTAGGAACGGCACCAGACGACGAAACCATGAGATTAGCGGAGACATTTCGCAGCTCTGGAGCCAATACGACAGCAGTGCGTCGTGAGGATCAAGTAGGAGAGCTTGACGCTGGAGCCCGACCGTCCCGTGATCATCAAACGTCGACCTCAGGAACAAGACCGTCTATCGCCGTCCTGCCCTTCAAGAACATCTCAAGCAATCAAGGTGAACAATTCTTCGCCGATGGAATCACAGAAGATCTTATTACTGCGCTTTCACGCTTCCGGTGGCTAACAACTATTTCTCGAAACTCATCGTTTTCTTTCAGAGACCAGACTGTCTCGACCACCGAGATTGGGCGACAGCTTAACGCTGGCTATCTGCTTGAAGGCAGCGTTCGCAAGGCAGGCACCCGCATTAGGGTAACCGCTCATCTCGTGGACTTGCTTACAAATGCGCAGTTATGGACGGAACGATATGATGGTGAGCTTAAGGATATTTTTGATCTGCAGGACGATATAACGCAGCGTGTAGCGGCCAGCCTGACGCCCGAACTTGAGAAGGCCGAGTGGCAGCGCGCGCAAACAAGCTCGTCATCAAATCTCAACGCGTGGCAAATGCACATCAGAGGGATGTGGCATTTCTACAAGCATTCTGCAAAGGATCTGAGAGAAGCGTCAATCTGGCTGCAAAACGCGATTGATAGCGATAATAGCTTTGGCCGGGCGTATGCAGCTCTCGCATACGTGAAGTTCTACAAAGTGACCGATGGTTATTCAGAGTCTCCGGAGCGGGAGCTCCATGAGGCACTCAAACTGGCGGAAAAAGCGGTGGTACTGGATGATCAGGACGCATTTGCGCATTTCGTCCTGGGGAGAGTGAATTCCATTCAGTTCAAATATGAGAGAGCAATCTCGGCGCTGGAATTTGCGGTCCGGCTGAACCCGAGCCTCGCGGACGCCTATCATGCGCTGGGATTCACCTACACTTATGGAGGACAGCCAAGGAAGGCGATCCCGTTATTGGAAATGGCTTATGCACTGAGTCCACATGATGCTAATGTCTGGGCCTTCTTCGGAATTCGAGCGGCGGCTTACATCGAGCTCCAGGAATACGACAAGGCCATCGATTGTGGTCGGGAAGCAGTGCAAAAACGCCATGCAAAGTACTGGGCATATTCACATTTGGCATCCGCACTTGGGCACGGCGGCGCGAAAGAAGAGGCGCGGAAAATAGTTGAGGAGTTGCTACTCCACAATCCCAAGTTTAGCGTTGAGTTCGCTCGGGAACATCTTTATTACTACCGAGAAAAGAGTTCGTTGGAACACTATCTCGAAGGATTACGCAAAGCTGGATTGCGCGAAGATCACAATCAGAGCCAATGAATCCAGTGCTCGTTCGGAACCAACCGCCATGCGATTCCGCGATCTTGCAACGGATCACGGCGCGTTTGCGCGGCCTGAAGAACTCGCTACTGGTGATCGCCAAGAATTAGCATGTCCGTGCCGGTCCCTACGGTCGCTCTCATCGTAAGCGGACCCACATCCTGCAAGCAAGATTCGTCGTCGCTCTGTTCTCTTATGGGTCAACTGCAGGCTTCAAAGCGCCGATGATGGCGTCTCCTTTCTGGACCGAACCGCCCGTCGCTGTTGACCCGCGTCGAAAAGGTTAACCCTCTCGCAATCGTGATGTGATCCCGTGGAGGAACAGCGCAGCCCATCGCAGCGCGGCAGAACCCATGCGCCCACGTTGCCCCTGCGTCGCGCGTGACTAGCTTGAGTTTCCTCGACCACGGAGGAAACCATGCCCATCCCGATTCCCTGCTCGTCAACGCTTCATCGTCCCCGTGCATCTGCCGCCTGCCCGGAGGCCCGGCCATGAGGCCGTGGCAGTTCCTGGCGCTGATCAGCGGCGCGATCATCGCCACCGTCATGGCGCTGGCCTCGATCAGCTATTCGGCGACACTGGCGTCGCCTGAGCCGGCAGTCGTTTGGTTGCCGGTTCCCAACACTTGGCTGTTCGCCGTGCTGGCGCTGGCCTTCGACCTCGGCATGATCGCCAGTGTGTTCGCCGCCTTCCGCTGGTGGTCGTGCGACCGCATTGCGGCCGTGGCCGCGATCGGCCTGTTTGTCATCGCCTCGCTCTATTCCATCCACGCCGTGCGCGGCTATATCGCGCTCAATCTGACGGCGTCGGAGGCACCGGCTACGCGCTCCGCCGACGCCTACGCGTCGCTCAAGCTGGAGCTGTCCCAGACGCAGACGTTCCTGGGCGAATTGCAGACCGCGTACGCGGACGCCTCGCGCAGTGAGCGCACGAAGTTGGCGGCCCAGATCGACGACGCGCGCAAGGCCGTGCAGGACGCGCGCACGCGTCTTGCGCAGGTCGACACCGTCGCTCACGTGTCGCCGCTGGCCGGGCTGGAGTGGTTCCTCGCCATCACACTGTGGATCTTCCACGCCACATGCTGGAGTGCCTGGTTCGGAACGGGCGCGCGGATGCACGCGCCAACGTCTCCGCCGCGCCCGACCGAGCACGACACCGTCGCCGCCTGGCTGGTCGACGAGGGGCCGCGCGGCCCGGGCCACTGCGCCGAGCTGTTCGCTGCCTACGCCGACTGGTGCGACGCAAGCGGGTGCGTTCCGCTCGCCAAGTACAGCTTCTATGCCCGTCTCGTGGAGCTCGGCGCCCGCAAGTATCGCGACGGGCGCAACGGCCCGACCATGTACGAGCTGCCCGGCGGCGCCTCCCTGCCCCGGCTTCCCCGTCCCCAGCATGGTAGACTGACATCATGACCCTCGACACATCCGTCCGGGGCAGCTACCGGCCCCGCCGCAAGCGCTCGGGCGCCCCACCGCCCTTCCAGATCACGGACCGCGACATCGACATGCTGCGCGTCATCGCGCGTCATCGCTTCCTCAACTCCGGTCATGTCCGCCGCCTGATCCCGGGCTCGGAAAAGAACATCGCGACCCGGCTCAAGAACCTCTTCGAGCACGCCTACCTCGACCGGCCGCAATGCCAGTACGACTTCTATCGGCCGGGCGGTGGCTCGTCGCTGATCGTCTATGCGCTGGCCGACAAGGGCGCCGCGCTCTTGCGCGATCGCGACGGCGGCGCGCCGTCCCATTCCGGAACCTGGGCGCACAAGAACCGCAAGGCCGGACGCCCGTTCCTGGAGCACACGCTCGCCATCGCCGACTTCGCCGTGGCGCTGACGGTCGATGTCGCGGCCAGCCCCGACCTCGATGTCACGGACGGTGCGTCACTGGTGGCGCGGCTGCCCGCGTCGACGCGCGACGCCGACAAGCCCTTCCGGCTGTCGGTGCCGGTGATCTTCCGTTCGACGTCGCACACCATTTCGGTCGAGCCGGATTACGTCTTCTCACTGGGGTCACCGGTCAATGGCTGGCGTCGCAATTTCCTGGTCGAGATCGATCGCGGCACGATGCCCGTCGAGCGCTCCGACCTGACGCAGACCTCGATCCTGCGCAAGTTCCTCGCCTACCGCGCCATCTGGCAGGCGAAGCTGCACACCAGCGCTTTCGGCTGGCGAAATTTCCGCGTCCTGTTCGTGACCAGCTCAGTCGAGCGCACCGAGACAATGCGCGACGTGCTGGGTCGGATGACCGGCGGCGGATCGCCCCTGTTCTGGTTCGCCGACCGCGACGCGCTCGAGGCGCGCAACAGTCTTGATCACGGCTGGATCGATGGACAGGGCCACGAGCGCCGCATGCGCGAACGAAAGCGACAGGTCGGATAAGCGCAGCTTGCTGCCGAGTGACGTTCGAGCACTCACCAGAAAGCACCCCGCGTGGCTCTCCGAGCGCCGGCCCCTTATCGGGGTAAGGGCCGGCTCCGGAAAGCACGCGGGACGACAAGTGCTGGAACACAAAAAAGCCCCGCATGTCTTGTGGACATGCGGGGTCGGGCCGTCAGCCTTTGCCGCGACGGTTCTGTCGTGGCGGGTCGGGCTCGGCCGCGTCGCTCGGCTCGCGCAGCACCAGGCGATTGTCGAGCGGCAGGGCCGAGAGCGTGATGTTGAAGCCCTTGCCATCCTTGTGCGCCCACGCCGCGCCGATCTTGAGCCAGAACGGATCCTCCTTCTCGCCGCGATCCTCGACCGTGAACACGTTGTGCGTTGGTGCACTGTTGGTGCCCATGAAAGCCTCCATCGGTTGTGAGGAATGATCAGGGATGCCGCTGCGCGGCACCCTGATCATTATCGCCCATGCGGCTGCCGCGTGCCTCTTGACCAGGACGCGAGCGCGTGTCGTGAGCCGATCGATGGAGGGGCGCGCGTGCTAGACTGATGAGAGCGTGGACGCGCGATCTCCCCGACGGTGGCCAGCAGCCCAATCGGCTGCTGGCGTTCCGATCGAGGAGATCTATCATGTGTCGTACGCGCATTCGCGAACTCAATGATCGCTTTCGCCGCTGCCGGCAAGGCAACGGCCGCGTCGTCATCTCGGCCGGTCTCAACGCGCTTGGGCCGGTCGTCGTCGCCGAAGCCTGCGCCGCCGTCCGGTCGTTCGAAGGCTTCACGCCCGACAACGATCCCCATGGCGAGCACGACTTCGGCGCGCTCGTCGTGCGCGGTCAGCGCATCTTCTGGAAGATCGACTATTACGATCCAACATTGACGTTCGGCTCGGAGAACCCGGCCGATGAGACGATCACCTGTCGTGTGCTGACGCTCATGTTGGCGCAGGATTATTGAGCGCCCCTGCCCCAGCTTCCGGCTGGGGCTTTTTCATGCCTGGTGCCTGGAGTGAGGTCTGGGGCGGCCCCGACCTGCCGGTCGGGTCGTGCTCTATCTCGCGGGCGGGCGCCGCTCGACCGAGCCGCCGATCAACACGCGAGCACGAGGTCGATCACGCCGCCGTCTCGGCCTGCCGGTGACGATCACTCCGCCGGGCTGCTCGCCATGGGGATAACCGGCGTCTCCGCGTTCGCGGATGCTATCATGGAGACAATGACCGACCCTGTCCGACCTAGCCCGACCACGGCCGACGCCGATCCCACGTCTCCCTCCCTCGTGACGCTCGATGTCGTCGCCCGCCGCTTCATCGTCGCGGGGCTGCCCCGCTCCATCCGCACGCTCCAGCGCTATTGCGCAAACGGTACGCTCACCTGCGTCAAGGAAGCCACTGAGACCGGCGACACCTACTTCGTCGCCGAGACGTCGATCGACACCGCGATCACCGCGTTGAGGCAACTGCACGCCGCCAAGGACGGCCTGCGACAGAGCCCGTCTCCTGACGCGGCACATGACGCGCTTGGGCGCGCCGCGGCGGGCCCTGACGCACCGCGCTCGGCCCCGGAAACCTTGGCCGACAGCGACCGGCCCCGTCCGGCACCGTCCGACACCGACGCTGTTGAAACCTCGCACCGTCAGGGCCGCGACCGAGCGCGACACGTCGGGCACCGTCGCACTGCTCAGCGACCGGCTCGCCGAGAAGGACGCGGAGATCGCCTTCCTGCGCGAGGAGCTGATCGACCGGCGCGGCCAGATCAAGGACATGAAGAGCATCATCGACGGCCAGAACCAGCTGCTCGACACCATTCAGCGCAATGTCGCGCCGATCTTCAAGGCGCTGGCCGCCACCGTCCAGTCGGGCCGCAGCGGTCTTGCCGCCCACATGGCGCACGCAGCGCGCGATGCCGACCCGGATGACCACCACGCACAGGGGCTGACAGAAGCCGGCAGGGCAGGGGCGGGCGTCGACGACCTCCCGTCAACTGACAAAATCCAGCACCTGTGATAGAATCTATCCCTATGGCTTCACTGACCATCGACACCTACAAGGCGATCACGCTGCTTGAGCAGCACGGATATTCCAAGGCCGAGGCCGAGGGCTTTGTCGCGGTGCTGCAGAGCGCCGATCTGCTGGACGTCGCCACCCATGGCGACATCGACGGCCTCGCCGGCCAGATCGCCCAACTCGACAAGCAGCTGCAGGCGACCCGGGTCGAGCTTTACAAGGTCGCAGCCGCCCAGACGCTGGTCATCGTCGGCGCGGTCGCAGCGCTCGTGCTCTGACACCTCATGATCGTCGTCACCCAATCGAAGCCGCATCGCCTGTCGCTCGAGGAGCGCATCCTCGCCATGAACCCTGAGACGATTGCGACGACACTGCCGCGCGCGATGCGCGCCAGCGGCGCCTTCAGCGAGCGCGACATCGCGCTCACCGTCGCCTGGCTGCTCCCGTTTCGCGAGCAGCACCATCTCCGCGTCATCGAATAAGCAGGCGAGAAAACGGCTCTGTTGCGCCGTGGTTCGCTGCCCACGGCGCAAATCAGATCTTGTGCGACGCTTGCGCGACTGCGCTCTCCCACTGCACCACGGCTTGTCCACCGTCCGCCTGCCCCGCCCACCGCGGCGGAGTGCTATACTGAGGACAATGAAATCCTTCGGCGAGGCCATCTCTCAACGCACCCGCAACATCATCCTTGAGGGGTTTGATCCCGTCGCCGCCGCCGGCTTCACCCAGGTGCCCAACCTCATCCTGAAATCACCGGAGCTGAGTGTCGGCGCCAAACTCGCCTACGCCATGCTGCTGTCCTACGCGTGGCAGAACGATTTCTGCTTCCCCGGCCAGGAGACGCTGGCCGACGACATGGGCGTCTCCAAGCGCAGCGTGATCTCCTTCATCAAGGAACTCAGCGCCTCTGGCCACGTGACCGTCAAACGCCAGGGCCTCGGCCGGGTCAACGTCTACACGCTGCATGCCAAGATCAGCCGTAAAATCCGGTAGGTGCCGGCCCAGAAGTGCAAAATTTGCACTTCAAGAGGTGCAAGATCTGCGTAACAAGACGTGAAATATCTGCACTTCCCTCTATATAATTATACTCAGTGAAGAATACGCAATTTAAGAATACGCATGTCGCTCATTCAATAAATCAAAGTCGAACCCGACCACGGAAACGCCGATGTGTCAAGGCCCCTTCCCTTTTTGGGTTCGCACATACAAGAAGACCGCCCCGAAGGACGGCCTTCCCGTTCCGTCAAGAAGAGTTTCCACTCAGGAAGTCAAGTCGCTCAAGTCACGCGTGGCCACGCGCTCCTCGATCCACGCCTCGACCTCGGCGAGCATCCACGCGACCCGGTTCTGGCCCAGCCGCAACCTCTTGGGGAATTGGCCTGCCTTCTCCAGCCGCGCGATGTGCTGAGGCGAGTACTTCACGAGTTTCGTCAGCTCCTTCTTGTCGATCAGCTGCTTGGGATGTGACATCGGATTCTCCTGTTGAACGGAGCACCCGGATGCCCCAGCCTCGGCGCCAACCGAGCCCAATGGGCAACGATAAATCTACGGCGCCGCGCGCCGTCACGCAAGATTCACAAGGCTGAACATAGCTGCTCATTTTCGCCGATGGCACACGGTGGACGCCGAGGACAACCGGATCAGCGTCTGCTTGTCGACCAATCCGGTCTTGACGCAACGACCCGGCGACGTGTTTGACCCACACCGTCCGTCGTCAACGCCCCCCGAAGCGACGTCCGCCTTTTCCAGTACCGGCCATTTCGTAGTGGCACTATTCTAACCCCTTCGAATCAAGGGGCGAGATGTCGACCGAACGGTCCTTGAAAATGCAACGAATCTGCAACAATCAAGCTGAAACGACACTATTCAGGGATAGTGCCCATGGACACGAATCAGGTAGTTCGGGCGCTCGCAGCATTGGCAATGACGATGCCGTGGGCGGCACAAGCTGCGGATCTGGAACAAGAGCTCTTGGCATGTCGGTCTTGAAGTCGTTGATTCCAATCGCGGTAGCGCTGCTTGTCACTGGCTGCGCCTTTCGTCCCGACAGCCGTGCACTTGAGCCGATCGCCTCTGTCCCGCCGAACACGAGCAAGGTGAGCTTGTTGGTGGCAACGACGCGCGAACGCGGTAGCCCGGAGGATCCAAATGCATTCACTGCGGGGCGGTCGAAGTCGTTGAACTTCGCCTCGCTGTTAGTGTCCATTCCGCCCAAGCACGTGACAGGCGAGATCGAGTGGCCGGGTTACTCTACGCCAGATCCCTCATTGCACTTTGTGACGACGAGTTGGGAGTTCTTGAACAGCTCCTCTTTCCTCGACCGGATTCGCGTGCGCGCTCGCCAGGGTGGTGTCGAAGCCAACAGCGTTCTGGTTTTCGTACACGGCTACAACACCCTCTACGAAGAGGCTGTCTATTGGCTAGCCCAGATTGTCCACGATTCCGGGTTCAAGGGCACCGCAGTGCTCTTCGCTTGGCCGTCACTGGGCAGAGCCCCGATGTATGTCGCAGATCGCGAAGCCAGCACGTACTCGCGTGATTACTTGGAGCAAGCGCTACTCCTGATGGCGTCGCTTCCCGAAGTTCACGAGATCAACGTGCTCGCGCACAGCATGGGAAATTGGGTGTTCGTGGAGACGCTGCGCCAAGCAAAGATGAACGGTCGCGGCACATTCAATGGCAAGCTCGGCGACGTGATACTCGCTTCGCCCGATCTTGATGTGAACGTTTTTCGCACCCAGCTCGACGTCATAGGAAAGCTACCGCGCCCGATCACGATTCTCACGGCAGGCGACGACAATGCGCTGGCGTTATCGACGTTCCTTGCGGGAGGAGTTGATCGCGCGGGGCGCATCACGGCTGGCGACGTCCGGGCGATCGCGGCCGCTGAACGCTACAATCTCCAGATTGTCGATCTGACCGGCGTGGACGACGGCCAGGGCAACAATCATAGCAAGTATTCCAAGTCGGCACCGGTTATGGCAGCCATAGGTAGTCGCTTGAAGAGCGGCGCATCTGGCAATCAGCCCCGCCAGGCCGGCGTCATTACAGCGGTCACCGATGCGACCAAGAGCGTGCTCAAGATTCCAGCCGCGATTATCGCTCCAGCCGCAACGGCGCAGTAAGGCAGACGCGCCACAGTACCGGGCGCACCTCAGCTCCGCTTCACGCCGAACATTTACCGCCGGTCAATTTGACGAACAGGTTGGCGAAGTCGACGTTGTCGCGGTGAACTGCGCACAGATGCCCTAGAACTTGCACGAGGCGAGCACCTGCTCGACGATGAACTTGGGTTGGAAGTATGCGAGGGGCGCACCGTTAGCCCTGATCCCTTTCCAGCACGCATGAGGGTCAAACGAAGCCGTTCCGCCAACATCGCAGCAAGTAAGAGTTCTCACGGGTGAATTCACGGGTTTTTCCGGCTCCCTGCCGGTCCAGCGTAGCCAGCATTCACGAATCCTGGGGCTTCCTCTCGCCACTACCGCGCTAATGTCGGCTATCCTATCAGTCAGCTGCCGAACGGCAAGGTTACCGTTGACTAGCCGGCCATGCAACCTATTGGCCCTCCTCGTCGATTGGCCGCTCGACACCGTTGTTCCGGAGCTGGGGGGATCGCGTTGGCGTTCCCGGTTCGTGCCTCAAACGGTCGGTAACGGGGGTCGAGCTGTCGCGTCCGACGCTGAACGCCACTCAACAAATTGATGCAGTGGACGACGCCCGCTCCCGGCATCGGAGTGCCATAGGGTGATCGTTGAAGAGCGAATCACTTGAGGGGGTCGTCCACATGCAGATTAGCACCATCGGCATTGATCTCGCCAAGAACGTCTTTCAAGTTCACGGCGTCGACGCAGAGGGTAAGGTTGTGCTCGTCCGGCAGCTGCGGCGCGGCCAGATGATGACGTTCCTCGCCAAGCTTGAGCCGTGCCTGATCGGCATGGAGGCGTGCGCGACGTCTCATCACTGGGCGCGCGAGATCACGAAGCTCGGTCACGAGGTGAAGCTGATCCCGCCGGCCTACGTGAAGGCCTATGTCAAACGGCAAAAGAACGACGCTGCCGATGCCGCCGCCATCTGCGAGGCGGTGACACGACCGAGTATGCGTTTCGTGCCCGTCAAGTCCGCCGAGCAGCAGTCAACGCTCGCCATGCACCGCACGCGCAACCTGCTGATCAGCCAGCGCACACAGCTCATCAATGCGCTCAGGGCCCATCTCGCCGAGCTCGGCATCGTTGCCGAGAAAGGTCGCGACGGCCTTGCCAGGCTCATCGCCATTCTCAAGGACGAGGCCACGCTGCAGTCGCTTCCCGCCGCCATGCTACAGGCTCTGCGCGCAATGGTGGCAGCGCTTGCAGCGCTGCAGACCCAGGTCGCCGAGCTCGACCGCTCGATCCGCGACCAGCATCGCGCGAGCGACGTAAGCCGGCGTCTCAAGACCGTCCCCTCGATCGGACTGCTCGGCGCGACGGCGCTCACCGCGACGTCACAGATCCAAGTGCATTCAAGTCCGGCCGCGACCTCGCAGCCTGGATCGGTCTCGTACCGAAGCAGAACTCGACCGGCGGCAAGGAGCGGCTCGGCGGCATCAGTAAACAGGGCGACCGGTATCTGCGCCGCCTCTTGGTCGCTGGCGCCACGGCCGTCGTTCAGCATGCGCGTCGCCAGCCGGAAAAGTATCCCTGGATCACGAAGCTGCTGGCCAGGAAGCCAGCGAAAGTCGTCGCGATCGCCGTTGCCAATAAGACGGCGCGGATCGCTTGGGTGATCATGACACGAGGCGGGACCTATCGTCCGCCGGCACTAGCGGCAGCGGCCTGAAGAGGCTTGGCAATGGGAGCGCGGAGCACCGCTGGCGAATAAGCTTCAGACGCGTCGGTTGCGGCACGGTACTGCCGAGGGCGCGCAGATGCGGGGGTGATGATGGCGTGATGCGAGGCGGTCGAACTGTAGATCGGCGAACCCGTTTGTGGGTCAAGGGCCTCGAGCCCGCGATTTTGATAGGGATCCGGTCTGCGGACTACATCAGGGCCAGCGGTCATGGCGCCGCGCAAACAGGCCGGACACATGACTTGCACCCGACCGCAAGCCAAACGCCAAATTCCTCTTGCACCGCGGGCGTCGTCCACACATGACCCAATGCACGCATTTCGACTGCCTGCACTGCTCGGGCCGCACTGCAGCCTAAAGCTGACTATCTCCAATGAGGCTGAAGCCTTGTCATCGGTAGACTGCTTGCATGGCTTTCTCTGGATAGCGTGAGCCTGCAGCAGAGCCAGGAGGAATTGCTACCGATATCGCGGCCACTTCAGAAGGTGAGAGTATCACATCGAGAGCGCCGATATTCTCATCGCGCCGATCTCTTCGCTTCGTGCCAGGGATTGGAATGATATCCTGCCCCTGCGCTAACAGCCATGCGAGGCAAAGTTGACCAACGCTGCACCCCTTCTTTTCGGCCAACTCTTGAACTCTACTCACCAGGCCGCGATTATGGTCGAAATTCTCACCCATAAACCGCGGATACTGGCCTCGACGGCCGCTCGCGACATCTGCCTCAGTGACGATGCTTCCAGTGAGCAGCCCGCGACCCAAGGGAGAATACGCGACGAATGCTATTCCGAGGCTTCTCGTGGTTTGGAGTGTCTCTTCCGCTTCCGAGCGATAAAGCAGAGAATACTCAGTCTGCACCGCCGTTAAGGGGTAAATTTTATGCGCGCGCTCGATCGTGCGTGGATGTACCTCACATAAGCCGATACCTGCTTACCCACCACTCTCAGCCATCTTCAGAAGCCGATGGGGCATCGGCGGCGTGTGGGTTGCGGCCCAGCCGAGGCGGGGGATCATGGCGGCGAGATCATAGCGCCGATTGAAACGCCATTCGAATTCGGCGAGGGTGCGATCGGCGTGCTTCCTGACCGCGCGATATGTCCCGGTAATCGCGCTCTTGATATTGCCGAGCACGGTGTTGACCGACTGGAATTGCGGCAGTTTCTCGGCGTGGCCAAGTTGGGCGACGATGAGCCGGTTGTGCGCTTCGACCGATCCCTTGAGCCCGTGAAAGCAGCCGAGCCCGTCGGTGACGACGCGCGCCGAGGGCTTCAACGTCCGGCCAGCCAGCGCCTTGATCGCCTTCTTCGAGAAGCGTGTGACGCGACGCAATTGCACGCGTTTCGGTTTGCCGTCGTCGGTGGTCTCGACCGCGGCCACGAACGGCGTCTTTCCCGGCGCACCGCGTCCCGTCTTGCCGTCTGATCGCCGGCCACCGAGATAGGCGTCATCCATCTCGACGCGGCCGTCGAGCAGTTTCTTCGCGTCGCGTTCAAGCATCACTTGCGTGAGTTTCGATTTCATCGCCCAGGCCGTGGTCTGGCGCACGCCGAGGCGGCGGCCGAGTTCGACCGTCGAGACGCCCTGCTTCGACTGCGTGATGAGGTACATGGCGCGGAACCAAGTCGTGAGCGGCAATTTGGTGTTGGCGAAGATCGTGCTGGCGGTCAACGATGTCTGAGTGCGGCAGGTGTTGCACTGGATCAGCGCACGCCGGTCGAGCACGCAATGGCCTCGCTCGCCGCACGCCGGACACTCGAAGCCGCCAGGCCAGCGCCAGCGGAAAAGCGCCTCGCGGCACGCATCCTCGTCACCATAGAGCCGCAGGAATTCAGCCTCCGAAAGGCCTTTCTGGAATTGCACCTTGTTGCGCGCCATGAGCCATCTCCCTCAGAATGCACAGCAAAATCGCAGACCCGTGTGGCTCAAACTTGGCTGACGATCATGGGTAAGCAGGAGCCGATATGCCGAACCTTGCCTTGTTTGACGAGACGCGCCATCGCCCCGACTGTTTCTTCAATTGGCACAGAAGCATCAACTCGGTGCTGATAGTAAAGGTCAATCACATCAACGCCAAGCCGTGTGAGACTTTCCTCATCGGCGACCGCGAGAGCGACATCTACGAGCTGTTCTGTGCGGCCCAGGATGCCGGCACCCTATTTCCTGGTGCGGACGTGCGTCGACCGACTTGCCGGTGACGGCACGCACACGGTCGCTGACGCGATGAAGGAGGTCAACCTCAAGGGCATCCATCGCATCGAGGTACGTGACGACAAAGGTGAACCCGACATTGCCGAGCTTGAGATCAGGTACGCTCGCATCCGCGTGTTGCCGCCGATCGGCAAGCAGAAACGCTACCCCGCCCTGGACCTCGTCGTGATCCATGCCTGTGAGCGCGGCGAACCAAGGAACAGGAAGTCGATCAACTGGAAACTGCTGACCAACATGCCGGTGTCGTCGCGCAAGGAGGCCATTGAAAAGCTCGACTGGTACGCCATGCGCTGGAAGATCGAGACGTTCCACAAGATCCTGAAATCCGGATGCCGAGCCGAGGACGCAAGGCTGAGAACCGCGGAACGCCTGACCAACCTGATTGCCCTCTACTGCATCGTGAGCTGGCGTGTGTTCTGGATGACGATGCTCGCGCGCGTGGCTCCGCAAGCACCGCGCAACCGTTGCACTGAGCGAACGGGAAATCCAGCTGCTCGACAGATTGGTCAAGGATGCCGGCGAGACGGCACGTCGCAAGACCCTCGGGCGCTACCTGATCAAGATTGCCCGGCTCGGCGGCTATCTGGCACGCGCCAGCGATCCACCACCGGGCAACATGGTCATATGGCGCGGGCTGTCACGGCTATCCGATATCCAGCTCGGCGCCGCCATCGCTGGCAAGAGTTGTGGGTAATTGAAAGCCGATAAGGACATACAGCCCAGACCAATCGACGATACAGAAGGACCCTTTGCGCCAAGTCGCCGCTGTGCAAGTGACTTTGCCATTGTTTCCTCCAAAGGGCTTAAGCCCGCATTCCCCAAGTATAATATGAGTTCCGCCTACTGCTGATGCCGCAAATCACATATATTCCAGTGCATTGGCGGTATCTGAGGCAGGCGGCGATGTCTCACCCAGCGGGTGCGAGCGAATTGGACGACGGAAGGCTCGGTTTCGATCGCCGCGTTCAGCTCGAGTTCCACGGCTCGAAGATCAGCTCCGATGGGGGCTTGCTCCTCTACCGCGAGCTGGATGAGGTGCTCGGTCTTCATGAGCTGATGGGCAAGCATCTCGTCGACACGCGCAGCGGTCATAACCGGCTGCACGGCATCGTCGCCCTTTCGCGCCAGTCGATCTTCGGCCGGCTCGCAGGCTACGAGGACGTCAACGATGCCGACTATCTGGCCGTCGATCCCGTGATGCGTCAGATCGTGGGTGGCCGGGCTGTCGATCATCAAGCGGCGTCGGCAAGCCAGATGGGGCAGTTCGAGTCCGAGGTGCTCATCACTCCCGAGAACCTCGCCGCGCTGCCCGACATGCCGGGCCGCTGGATCGACCGCCACCATACCGCCAAGCCACTGCGTTGGCTTACGCTCGACATGGACAGCTCGGTGAGCCCGACTCATGGCGCGCAGGAAGGCACCGCCTGGAACGGCCACTTCGACTGCTCCTGCTACCATCCGCTGTTCGTGTTCAATCAGTTCGGCCAACTGGAGCGCTGCAAGCTGCGCCCCGGCAACGTGCACAGCGCTGACGGCTGGGAGGAGGTTCTGGGGTCGGTCATGGCTCGCTACGCCGACAAGGATGTTCTGCGCCTATTTCGGGCCGATGCCGCCTTTGCGCTTCCCGCCCTCTACGTCACCTTGGAGACGGCGGGATACCTCTACGCCATTCGCCTGCCGAAGAACGCGACCTTGCAGGAGCGGATTGCCGACCTGTTGAGGCGCCCGGTCGGGCGGCCACCGAACGAGGTCCGCCGGGTCTACGGCGACTTCGAGTACCAAGCTGGCTCCTGGGAAAAGCCCCGCCGGGTGCTGGCCAAGATCGAATGGCATCCAGGTGAGTTGCTGCCCCGTGTCGGCTTCCTGGTCACCAATCTGCCCTTCGAGCCCGAGCAGGTGTTCGCCTTCTACAATCAGCGCGGTACCGCCGAGCAGCACATTAAGGAGGGCAAGATCGCGCTCAGGTGGACCCGGCTGTCATGCCGGACGATGACGCAGAACGAGGTCCGCCTGCAGCTTCATGCGCTGGCCTACAACCTCGGCATGTTCTTGCAGGCCGCCGAACTGCCCGACGAGGTCGCGTCCTGGTCGCTGACGAGCCTGCAAACGCGGCTGATCAAGATCGGCGCCCGTGTCGTCCGCCATGCCCGGGCGATAACCTTCCAGCTGGCCGAGGCCGCAATCCCGCGAGACCTCTTCCACCAGATCCTCGCCGCTATTCATCGGCTGCGTCCGTCACCAGTGCCATCATGACGAACGATCTCGACCGCTTCGCATGCAGTCGACCCGACCGGCACGAACGTCACGGCGGCGCGTTGCCCGAGTGCGCCGGGAACGATGATCCGAGCGCGGCTGCGAGCCACTGCGCCGGTTCCGAACACTGCGGATCACGATGTGACAGCGGCTGCGGGCGCTTCCGAAACTGCCTGGGGCATTGCAGACGCACGGCTGGCGGCTTAGTCTGGAGCTATCCCAAGGCTACTTGGGGAATGTCGGATAGACTGTAGACTTGGCCGGAACGGTATGAGGCGGGGATGTCATGTTGCAGGATTGCCCGGGCGGTTCACTTGTTGGCATTCATACTGCTCGCGCCTGGGCTAGCGGCTGCTCAGGACCCGTCGAAAACGGCTGATCCGCCAGAATTACCCGCAGAGACAGGAGAGACGCCGGCCGCAATTCTCCAGCCAAAGCCGGAACAAGAACGGCCCTCGGTCTGGGGCGAGCCGACAGAAGTTAGGGTTGGCATATATGTGATCGATGTAGACGGCATCGACTCGGCGAACCAACGGTTCTCGGCAAGTGTCTATTATGAGGCAAGCTGGATTAACCCCCTGCTTCGACACGAAGGACCTGGTCCAGTCGTTCGACGGGCGACAGATGTTTGGACCCCACGTCTCACTATTGTAAATCAGCAGCAGGCTTGGACAGCTTTTCCAGATTTCGTCGAGATAAATCCCGAAGGTGGGGTCACACTCCGTCAGAAGACATGGGGCTGGTTTTCGCAGCCGCTCGACCTGGCCGAATTTCCGATGGATCGGCAAGTCCTGACCATCCATCTGGTTGCGGCCAGTTTGTCGGCGAGAGACGTGGCGATGCTCCCCATCCTACGCGAGGGGGGTAAGAACTCCGGGATTGCCAGCAAATTTTCGATGCCGGACTTTAAGGTATTGGCTTGGGAGGCGGAACCGCGTCCCTATGTAGCCTTTGAGAAGACGGCTGGATCAGCGGGCTTCGTGTTGGCGATTGAGGTACAGAGGGTGCCAACCTACTATTTCTGGAAAGTGATTTTCCCTCTTTGTCTGATCGTCATCATGTCGTGGATTCCGCGCTGGCTTGATCCAAGGGAAAGCAGCACGGGTATCGGTATTTCGACCACCGCCTTCTTGACGCTAGTCGCTTATCTGTTTGCTATCACTGTTCTGCTCCCGAGGGTGTCCTACCTGACGCGGCTGGACGAGTTTATTCTTCTTGCGACAGTTCTAGTTTTTGCCGCGCTCATGCAAACCGTCGCACATGTCTACCTTGTCGAGCAGCAAAAGACTGAGATGGTCCGACGAGCCAATATTGCCTCGCGCATCATTTATCCCGTGGCACTCCTGGCTGTGCTTGGCGCATCGTTCTTCTAAAAACGGGTGAGGGTTCTGCGCACGACGGTTCCTGTGCAGGTTTCTCGGACGCCGGCCAACGACGGCTTGGCCCCGCTCTCCGGGCCGGCGTCGGAGAAGCGCCAAGGCACGAAGTCGCGGGAGGTGGCGCTCAGGCGGTGCGGTGGTCTCTATGGGGATTGAGCATCATGCGTAGTCGTCGCGGTGACGCCTTTGCGGAGCGAACGCCAAGCGCGTCGTATTGGTAACCACGACAGATGGCGCGCGAAGTGTGGCGCCAAGCCTGCTCGGTCCCCTCACGAGCGTCTCTTCGGGCCGAATGGCGGCCATTCGGACATGCCTCGCCGTCGCAAGCACTCGGCTTGGCTGGGTGGTGGACGGCACTCGTGGCTTGGCGGCGCTGACGGCTCATGAGGTGTCGATCCTGATCGCGCCCGGCTTGGGTTTGTTCCTGGGCTCACAGCCTCGGGCGAAGACCTCGATGATGCGCATGGCCGAACCGCAGCAAGGGCAGGATCTCGTTTCGGTCTCAGGCTGATCGCCCTCGACGTCGTCGCCGGACGTGTCCGCCGGCTTCTCGACCCGAGACGCCACGCCGAGCAGCTCGCGGGCCCTGGCGATTGACGCGACACGGTTGCCATTGGCGAAGAGGCCGTAGTGGCGGATGCGGTGGAAGCCCTTCGGCAAGACGTGGATGAGGAAGCGCCGGATGAACTCGGGCGAGCTGAGCGTCATGGTCTTCCAGCGCGCGAGCCCGTCCTCCCGGTAGTCCTTCCAGCGGAACAAGACGCCGCCGTCATCGGCCGCGACGAGGCGCCGGTTCGAGATGGCGACGCGGTGGGTGTAGCGCGACAGGTAGGCGAGCACGGCCTCGGGGCTGGCGAACGGCGGCTTGACGTAGACGATCCACTTGGTGTGCCGGAGTGGCCCGAGGCGTGAAGTGAAGAAAGGGGCTTGGCAATGAGAGATTGAGGTAGCGTCTGTGCGTCCACGAAATGCAGGGTGATGAAGACGTTGATGCGAAACGGTCGAGACCGTCGACCGGGAAATCACGTGACGGGCCACGCGAGGAAAGAGCGCGTGCTTTTGGTTGGGACCCGGTCAGCGGATCACATCAGGGCCAGCAGCCATGGCGGCTGCACTCAAAGGCCGGATACATGGCTGCACCCGAACGCTTCGCTGAACCGTCAGATTCCTCTTGCACCGCGGGCGCCGTCCATACATGGCCCGACTCTGCCGGACGTGTGCGGATCACTTCTCGACGCGATAGGGGGCATAGCTGCCAGTCGGAGAACAAACCGGGTTTGACGGTCGGTCCCGGGGGGCAAGCGGTACCGAGCGGCGCGATCACTGAACGTCGATCATGACCCACATGTATGGTCCGGCCGTGCGTCACAAGAGAAAACGCATCGGAACTGGCGGTCAGCGGTCTCGCATAAATGTATCCGGCCTCGTCGCGGAGCGCTTTTCTCGGCTCCGGGCCATCATGGATATCAGCGCGCAGTCGGTCTGATTAGCGGCAAGACCTTGAAGGCCAAATGGGTCACCAAACTCACGATGCGCCGGGAAGACCGGTCCTCCATCTCCTTGTCATTCTCTCGCGGACCTCGGCGGGAATCTCATTCAGGTGGCTATTTACACGACACAGCTCTCCTCACATTTCCCTTGTTCGATCTGGCGACCTTTCCCTCGCCCCGACCTGCGCGCTTCGAATGGCGTCCCGGTCGAGGGCTGGTCAAGGCTCGCCGTTGCGCTGTTCTCGTCACTTTTGCCGCACTTTCCAGGCGACGCCTTGACGAGGCCGAGCCGGGCGCCAGGCTCAGGCGGGTTGGGGCGACGCATCGTTGAGCGTCCTCACCTCGAAATCGCGGCCTTTCGTCAGCACGGCCCAGGCAATGCGGGCGAGCTTGTTGGCCAGCGCGATGGCCAGCTTGTTGTGGTGCAGCCGCTTCTTCTTGCTCTCGATCCAACTCTTCAGTCCGTAGCGCTCCCACATCTGCGGGCGCAGCAACACGACGCGCGCGGCCTGGCAGTAGAGCGTGCGCAGGTAGGCGTTGCCGCGCTTCGAGATCTTGCCGAGGATCGTTCTGTCTCCGGTCGAGATTTGCCGTGGCACGAGACCGAGCCAGGCGGCGAAGTCGCGCCCACGCTCGAAGGTGCGCCCGTCGCCGATCGCCGCAACCGTGGCGGTCGAGATGATGTGCGCCACGCCCGGCAGGGTCATCAGCCGGTCGCAGGGACCCTCGTCCTCGGCGAGCGCCTGGATCACCACCGAGACCCGCTCGATGCGCGTGTCGAGGTGGCGCCAGTCCTGGCAGAGCTCCTCTATGGTGTGGCGCATGCGGGGCGAGAGCACGTCCTCGCGTTGGCTGAGAATGTCGGGAAGCGCCTTGCGCAGTCGTTGATAGCCCTGGGCGACGGCAATGCCGCGCTCCAAAAGGAAGGCGCGGATCTCGTTGATGACGGCGGTGCGCTCGCGCACGAGGCGGGAACGCACACGATGCAGCGCCTGCAGATCGAGCTGGTCTTCGGTCTTGGTCGCGACAAACGACATGGTGGGGCGCTGCACGGCTTCGGCGATCGCCTCGGCATCGCGGAAGTCGTTCTTGTTGCCCTTCAGGAATGCCTTGACGTATTTGGCCGGCATCAAGCGGGCATCGTGGCCGAGCCTGATGAGCTTGCGCGACAGGTGGTGCGCGCCGCTGCAGGCCTCCATGCCGATCAGGCACGGCGGCGTGTTGGCGAGCTTGGCATCGAGCTGGCCGCGCGTGAGCTTGACCCGCATCTGGATACGGCCATGCTTGTCCAGGCCGATCAGATGAAAGACGTTCTTGCCGATGTCGATGCCGATCACGGCGATCGCGGGCGATGCGGTCTTGGGCATGGGCGTGCTCCTCAATTGCAGCCCCATCCAAGCGTGCAGCGCTTATGGGGCAGGAGCACGGCCGGACCATCCCATTAACGGCCGAAGTGCTTGTGTTCAACACATGTGTTGCGTCGAGCGCGAACGAACGGCTCTGCGCGTGATGCGCTGCAACATTTCGTTCGTAACGACATGTGCGTTGGGAATGTCCGCTTGAACTCCGAGACCCGTTTGGTTCTCGTTTTCACTGTGAGCCGCTTCCGGAAGTAAGCTATGGCGCTCGATGGGCTTCAAACAGATCGATCTCGCTGCGGCCAAACGCAACGGCATTCGGGTGGCGCGCGTCCCTCATTACTCCCCGAATTCGGTCTCCGAATTCACCGTCGGCCTGATTCTCACGCTCACGCGCAAGATTTACCGCGCGTATCTGAGGGGCCGTGAGTTCAACTTCAATCTGACAGGGTTGTCGGGGACCCAGCTCTCGGACAAGACCATCGGCATGATCGGCGCTGGCCAGATTGGCACCTTGGTGCTCAACGCACTTGCGGCTTTCGGCTGCAGGCTCGTGTACCACGACATTCAACAGCGTGCCGATCTCGAAGGCATCGCGCAGTTCGTTTCGATCGCCGACTTGGCCCGCGACAGTGACATCGTCGTGTTCAACGTGCCGCTGACCAAGGAAACCAAGCACATGGTGAACATGGAAACGATCCCTCGGATGAAACGCGGCGCGCTGATCGTCAATACCGGTCGCGGCGGGCTGATCGACGCACAGGCGCTTGTCGAGGGCATCAAGAGCGGACAAATCGGCGGCGCTGCGCTCGACGTCTACGAGGACGAGGGGCCGATCTTCTACAGTGACCGTTCCGCCGACGTGCTGCAGGACGACGCGTTCTGTCGCCTGATGACGTTTCCCAACGTCATCGTGACGTCGCACATGGCGTACTTGACCGATCACGCGCTGAGCGATATTGCGCAGACCGCGCTGCAGGCGTTCAGTGATTTCGAAAAAGGCCGGCCGCTCGCGACCAGAGTGGTCGCATCAGGACCAACCTAGAAGGAGCCGGGGCGACGAAGGCGCATCAATCGCGCTTGGCGCCCGGCACGCCGCGTCCACGATTTCCCTGAACCGTTGGAGGAACCTTTTCATGACTGCCGTCACGACCCCATCAGGCTTCACCGACGACGCCGCCGAGTCCCACATCACGCACCCCGAGCGCAAGCACGAGAAATACGAGCGCCTGATCGCGCGGGCGAAGAGCGTCCCGCCGATCCGGACCGCGGTCGCCTGGCCCTGCGAAGTCCACGCCCTCGAAGGGCCGGTCGAGGCCGCCCGGGAGAAGATCATCAAGCCCGTACTGGTGGGCAGCGAAGCGCTCATCCGGGACGTGGCCGGGAAGGCGAACCTCGACCTGGCCGGCTGCGACATCGTCGATTTTCCCACCGAGGAGTCGGCCGCGGCGGGCGCGGTCAGCCTGGTCCAGGAAGGTAAGGCCCACGGGATAATGAAGGGCAGCCTGCATACCGACATCCTGATGCATGCCGTGGTGTCCAAGGAGGGCGGCCTGCGAACCAGCCGGCGCATCAGCCATATCTTTCTGATCGACGTGCCGACCTATCCCGACGTGCTGTTCGTCACCGACGCCGCGATCAACATCTTTCCCGACATCGATTGCAAGCGCGACATCGTGCAGAACGCGATCGACCTGCATATCGGCCTCGAGCTGGGCGAGCCGCGGGTGGCGATCCTGTCGGCGGTGGAAGTGGTCAATTCGAAGATTCCGGGAACTACCGACGCGGCGATTCTCTGCAAGATGGCCGACCGAGGCCAGATCAAGGGCGGCGTTCTGGATGGCCCGCTCGCGCTGGACAACGCGATCAACCTGGAGGCTGCGAAGATCAAGGGCATCTCCTCGCCGGTGGCAGGCCGCGCCCAGATCTTGGTGGTACCGGATCTCGAAGCGGGCAACATGCTGGCGAAGAACCTGATCTTCCTCGCCAACGCCGATGCCGCGGGGATCGTTCTCGGGGCCGCGGTGCCCGTCATCCTCACGAGCCGCGCCGACAGCGTGCGCACGCGTCTGGCATCGACGGCAGTGGGAACCCTCTATGCCCACTACCTGATGCAGCAAAAGGAGCGGGCGGGGAAAGCTCGATGACGGACACCGTTCTATGCATCAACGCCGGCAGCTCGAGCCTCAAATTCAAGCTGTTCGAGGCGCTCGCCGACGGCGGACTGTCGGTCTCGATCGAGGGTCAGTTGGACGGTATCGGCGTCAAGCCGCATCTGAAGGCGGCCGACGGCGCCGCTCGATCGCTCGTCGACCGGCAACTGAGCCCCGCGCAGGCGCCCGACACCGGCGCGGCGGTGCCGATGTTGCTGCAATGGTTGCGCGATCAGCTCAACGGTGTCGTGCCAGTGGTGATCGCCCATCGCGTGGTGTTCGGCGGCACGCGTTACGCGGCGCCCGTCCGGATCGACGACGCGGTGCTCGCCGAGTTGCGCGCGCTGGTGCCGATGATGCCGCTGCACCTGCCGCCCGAGCTGGCGCCGATCGAAGCGATTCGCGCGCGTCTGCCCGATCTGCCGCAGGTCGCGGTCTTCGATACCGGCTTTCACCGGGGGCACGACGAGGTCGTCGAGCGGCTGCCGCTGCCCGATGCGTATTATCGGGAAGGCCTGCGCCGCTACGGCTACCACGGCATCTCCTACGAGTGCATCGCACAGCGCCTGCCCGCGGCCGCGCCCGACATCGCCGACGGGAGGGTCGTTGTCGCTCACCTCGGCAGCGGCTGCTCGATGGCCGCGTTGGTCGGTGGGCGCAGCGTCGAGACTACGATGAGCTTCTCCACCCTGGACGGGCTGACCATGGGTACGCGGCCCGGTCGAACTCGATCCCGGCGTCGTGCTGTATCTGTTTCAGGTCAAAGGCATGTCGGCGAAAGCCGTGGAAGACCTCCTGTACAAGGAATCCGGCCTGAAGGGCCTGTCCGGGATCAGCAACGACGTGCGCGCGCTCCTCAAGAGCGACGATCCCCGCGCGAAGATAGCGTTGGACTATTTAAGCCTGAGCTGCGCCCGCGCGGTCGCGGAGCTGGCGACCGTGATGGGAGGGATCGACGGGCTGGTGTTCACGGCAGGGGTCGGCGAGCACGCTGCGCCGGTACGCGATGCCATCGGGGCCAGGCTCGCTTGGCTGGGTCTCGAGATCGACGCGGCCGCGAATGCCCGGCATGGCCCGCGGATCTCCGCCGCGCAGAGCCGGATTGCCTGCTATGTCATCCCCACCAATGAGGAACTGATGATGGCACGTCACGCGCTGGCATTGGTCCGCTCACGTGCCTGAACGCCAGCGTCGAGATCGAGTTCTTCGACTGCGTTATCAGCCACGTCGCCTGGAACCATTTGGTCAACGGCAACAGCGAGTTCTCGAACACCGCACTGGCAATGACCGATGTCTGCTTGCGGCAGCCATGGCACAGATAAAGGCGTCGCTTGCCGACGATCGCGTGATCGCGACGCAATACCTTGCTTCTGCCGCCTCGCGGGCGACTTCGGCCAACGGTCCGACTTAAACTTGGACCCTAACAGGTCGCTGAAAAACCCTCGATCGGAGCGGTGAGGCTTCCGGCCGAGGCATTCGGATCGGCTGAACGTGTGGCGCGGCTTCGCCCTGCCCGTCGCCTCAGGCCGTGAGCAGTCTCGGCAGCCGGGCGAGATTGTAGGCGGCCATGGTCAGCGTGAACTGAGCGCCGACGCGGTTCAGGCCGCGCAGCATGGTCTTGACGATCGGCCCGACCGTCTTGCCCCAGCCGAACGGCTCCTCCACCAGTTTGCGCTTTTTCTGACTCGTCGCGTAGCCCGCATGCCGCGTGGTGCGGGCGTCGATGGCCGAGTGCCTCGACTTGGCCGCCACGTGCGGCGTGACGCACATCTGCCTGAGCTTTCCGACGAAGCCGCGATCGTCATAGCCCTTGTCGGCGCCGAGCGTGATCCGCCGCGTCGAGCCCGGTGAGGCGCGCTCGATCATGGCGAGTGCGGCGCGCCGCTCGGCCGTGCTGTCCGCATGCGTGAGTTCGGTCGCGACGACGAGCCCGTGCCGGTTCTCGGTCAGTGCGTGGCCCATGTAGCAGAGCTGCGCCGGGCGGCCCTTGGCCTTGCGGTAGAGCCGCGCTTCCGGGTCGGTGACGGAGGCGTGCGTCGCATTCGACCAGGTCTCGCCGCGCCAGTTGCGCTCGACGTTCCGTCCGATATTGCCCTCGCCTTTGCTGCCGTCGCTTTTGGTGCCTGTCGCCATGTCGCCTGCTCCCGACCTCGTCGCCTCGTCCGCCGCCTGTCCCGCATCTTGGGCTCCCGGCGGCGGTGGCGGCGCTGGCCCATCGGGCGGCGGCGCATCGTGTACGGACGGCTTTGGCCGGAAGCTCTTGAAGGACGCCCACGCCTCCACCAGCGTGCCGTCGACGGAGAAATGATCGTCGGACAGCAGCGGTGCCACCTTCTCGTGGGCGAGGATCGCCGCCAGCAGCTTCTGCGACATCTCGGTGTTGAGCAGCCGGTCGCGGTTCTTCGTGAACACGGTCGCCACCCACACCGGCTCGTCGATCGAGAGCCCCACGAACCACCGGAACAGCAGGTTGTACTGCACCTGCTCCATCAGCTGCGTCTCGGAGCGGATCGAGAACAGGATCTGCACGAGGCTAGCGCGCAGCAGCCGTTCCGGGGCGATCGAGGGCCGCCCCTCGTCGGCGTAGAGCCGCCCGAAATCGGCATCGAGCGAGGCGAGTGCGGCATCGACCACGCCCTTGATCTTACGCAGCGGATGGCGCGCGGGGATGCGCTCCGCGAGGTTCACGTACGAGAACAGCGACCCCGTCTGCTTGTCCGATCCACGCATGCCCGCCTCCCTGATATGAGGACGGAATCATGTTCGCGACGCCGTGTCAGCCCCAGCCTGGAGGGTTTTTCAGCGACCTGCTAATCTTACTGTGTCAATAAATTGCGAACCGTGCTAGGTGGAGGATTCTTGATTCGTGTCGAGCGAGGCGAACATGGACCTGCGCGCCGCTGATGGCGTGGCGTTGCGTTTTCATGGGTACGTTGAGCATCTGAGCCAAGCAGTGGGCCACGCCGATCGGCATACGCCGCTGGCGGAATATTGCACCGGCTTGCTGCTGCCGGGTGAGCGCAAGAGCATCGAGCCGATGGCGGCGCGCGTGGCGCCAGCCGACGTCGGCGCGAAGCATCAATCGCTTCACCACTTCGTGGCCAAGGCACCGTGGGACGAGACTAAGCTGATCGCGTCTGTGCGCTCATTCGTGCTGCCGATCATCGAGAAAACCGCGTCGATCCGCGCCTGGATAATCGACGACACGGGTATTCCGAAAAAGGGCAAACACTCGGCTTGCGTCGCGCGCCAGTACTGCGGCGAGCTTGGTAAGCAAGACAACTGTCAGGTGGCCGTTACCTTATCGTTGGCCAGCGATCACGCCAGCCTTCCAATCGCGCTGCGGCTTTATCTTCCGGAAGTCTGGGCCGGCGACAAGGCACGTCGCGAGAAGGCCGGCATCCCCAGTGATATCGTCTTTCAGACCAAGCCTCAGATCGCGCTTGATCAGGTCAGACAAGCCATTGCTGACGGCGTGCCACAAGGCGTCGTACTCGCCGATGCAGGTTATGGCAACGATACTTCGTTTCGAAGCGGCCTCAGCGCCGCCGGCCTCGCCTACGTTGTCGGCGTGCAGGGCTCGACGGCCGTTTGGGCGCCGGGAACCTCACCCTTGGGGCCAAGAAAATGGTCCGGTCAGGGACGCCCGACGAAGCTGCTCAGACGCGACGACAAGGTCAAGCCGATCAAGGTCAGGGAGCTTGCCAAGGCCCTGCCGCGCAAGTCCTGGAAGATCGTTCGCTGGCGTGAGGGAAGCTCCGGTGATCTCGTCGGACGCTTCGCCGCCGTGCGCATCCGCCCGTCGCATCGCGACTATTGGCGGGCAGAGCCATGGCCGGAAGAGTGGTTGCTGATCGAATGGCCCGAGGGAGAGGACGCCCCGACCAAATACTGGCTCTCGACACTGCCGGCCAACACATCCCTGCCAAAGCTCGTCAACACGGCCAAGCTGCGATGGCGCATCGAGCGCGACTTTCAGGACTTGAAGCAGGAAATCGGTCTCGATCACTACGAAGGCCGAGGTTGGCGGGGATTCCACCATCACGCGGCGCTCTCGATCGCAGCCTACGGATTCCTCGTCGCAGAGAGGAGTCCGATTCCCCCCTCAGCCGTCTTCATCCAAGCGCTCGGCCGGAAAATCCCGACGCAAAAAGCGGGCTTCCGCCCGCGCGGCGCCGCTCAGGCCTGAGCGGCATACGCCCAACTCCATCTCGACGATCCGCAGATTGATCGCCGCTGCGCTTGCCAACCGGCTACCGCGCTGTCCCTGTTGCCTGCGGCTTCGTCACTAACCTCATGAACGTTCATGACACAGTAAGACTAAAAGGTCATGAGTGGACGGCGAGTTTTTGATGAAATCTGAGCCGCGCCCGCGTTGCCACTCACCTCTTCCACTCAGCGAACGGTAGCAATTGTGCACTCCCGAATTCGGCTTCTGTTTTGCTAGAGCCTTCCCGCTCTGGCCGCGCAATCGGATCGCGCGCGATGTATGTCGTCTGTGACGGGAAGGCAAAGCCGGATCCAGATTCGTTGACCAGCTCGACGAAGCGCAACATGAGCTCTTCTTGGATGGCAAGAAACTCAGCGAAAGTTGTTGTGTCGATATACACATAGACTTCGATCTTGATCGACCAGTCGCCGAAACCGACGACATGGACGCGTGGTATGGCTATATCATTACGGACTTTGGGATGACACGAGAGGTAGTCTCGGATGCCTTTGACCAGAGATCGGAGCTGATCCGTCGTTGTCTCGTAGCGCAGATCGAGAACATTTCGAAACAGCATCTGATCACGAAGCGCATGGTTTGTAATGTTGGCTTTAGCCAATTGGGAATTGGGCACCGAAGTTACCGTCCTATCGAGGCCGCGAATCTTAGTTGACCGAAGCCCAATGTGCTCGACATGTCCCTTGATGGTGCCGTACTCACAGAAATCTCCGATGCGTATTGGGCGATCAGCGAAGATGTTAAGTCCCCCAATTAGATTTTCAACGCTGCTTTGAGCCGCGAGCGCCACGGCCAAACCACCCACTCCCAGTCCGGCCACAATTCCAAATACAGGAATTCCAAGCTGTTGCGCACCATAGCCTAAAATGGTGATGACACCGACGATGCCGATGGTACGGCCTAGCAAGCGGAGCAGGTTCGCATCGAGGCTTTCATTGGGGATTGCTGGGCCAGTAATGATCCATTCAGTGATCAAGGAGGTCGAGAGCGACAAAGCCCAGGCGGCAAAGACGTAAAGGGCTATTACCGTGGTGAATTCGATAAGCTCTGCGAAACTTCCAATAATTATGATTTGCCCGGAAAGCAGAGATTTAGCGCCAAAAATCGCGACCACCACTGCCAGTGGCGTCAACAAGCGCTGCAAATAGCCCCCTGGGCTCCGGCCAGACCCTCGTGGCCAGGTGAGGCAATGCCAAATCAACGTCAGCAGGGCAGCGAAGAGGATAAACAGGCCGCTCGCAATCAACTTCCATACTGGCGTATCCAGCACCGTCTGCTTAAGACTATCAGGCAGGTTGGGGACGAGCTGCGCCGGGATCATCCAGCCATGCGCCTGGAGCTGAACATTTCGCCAACTCGCTACTTTGGCTGCGTGCCGCAGAGGGAGTGTCTCAACCAAGGAATAGAACTCTCCCACACGACGAACGGTCTCCGGGTCGAAGAGAAATTCCCCCTTTCTTGTGCCCTCTGTTAAGCGAGCTATCGTGATTTCGGTGCCCGGCACCGACCAGCTTGCCGGTGGACCAGCCTCCGCAAACGCTTTTTCGTCGGGAATTGCTTCGAGCTGTGGAACGTCGACGCGGCGGAGAACATCAATAAGAAATACAATTGCACTGCCACCGACGCTCTTGCGCGATGCCGGAGGTACTTGGCTCAAATTGAGAAGGCGCAGCAGTTTCAAGCTGAACTCGCTGTACTTCCGCCTGTGAGGCGGCGCTGGGATGAGCCTGATGGTCAAGATATTTGATCTCAAGCGCATCTGCGAGATTGAACAGGGTCCGCATTGTCGCTTGCGGACTGCTGGTGTCGACAGCTAACAGCGGATTGGAATTTTGTGCTGACAGTCCGTTTGGACTTGCCAGCAGAAAGGCCGCAGCAATAATTACCCCCGCGATCTGGCGAGTAGACGCAAACTTTATCATTCGGACGCTTTCCCCAAACCCCTGGCGACAACAACGCCAATACCACTCCGTTCAGCAGTGAAGCTGCCTGTCGGTGCATTGCGCGTCGCGGAAACGCACTTCTTTGTTGCGAATGTGGCAGCAATGAGGATCTCCAGAGACTGTTGTGGCCCCCCAGCATCGTCGCAGATGTTTGCGTAGCCATCGCGCGATCAAAATAAACCCGGATACGGGCAACCCTAGCCCGGATCATGCATCAGACGCACGCGCAAGCCACCTGACCTGACTGGCGTGCGCCGTCGTCCGGTCCGACAGCACCGGTTTTTGATTACTCGCTGTGCAACGCGTTGGGGGTTGATCTGCCTCGCTCGGCGGCGGGTCGGGGCACAGGCCCCGTGCATCACCCGGACGGCGACAGGCCGAGGGCGATGGCGCGGAACAAGGTTTTCTCGACGCAACTCGTCGGCAGGTGCACGCGGATGCGGCGGCCGTGCTCGATGACCCGCGCGGCGATCTTCAACAGTCGCAGTCGGAGCGTGTTGAACTCGGCTTTTGCCAGCGAATGGCCTTGCGGGATCGCGGCGCGCACCGTGTGCATCAGCCAGAACGCTGCCGTATGCAGGGTGAGGCGCACTTGATTGGCTGTCGCCGAATGACACGACGTGCGGTCCGACGCCAGCTGCGCCTTATGCAATTTGATCAAGTTCTCGGCTTGGCCCCGTTGGCAATAGACGCCTTCGTAGAGACGCTCGGCGTCGCCATCGAGCGACGTCACGACGTAGCGCACGTCGATCTCCTGGCGCATGGCGCTTGGGTCCGTGTCCGTCGGCGCGGGCTGCATCGAAGCCTCGATGCGCGCGATCACGCGGCGCGGCGCTGACCAGCTTCCTGCTTTGTATTCGAGGGTTTTGTAGCAACGCGATTTCGGCGCATCCGAGAGCACGTGCCAGAAGCGCAGATGGTCGGCCGCCTCAGCCACTTGTGCCTCCAGGACGCTGTTGCCCGCAAAGCCGAAGATGTAGCCGACGCCATTGGCATCGCACCAGTCCAGTGCTTCGGCACGGCCGTAATGGCTGTCCCCGCGCCAGACGATATTGGCTCGTCTCCATGTCTTCAGAATGCGCTTCGTCAGGTGCTTGATGACGGTGCGGACTTCGCGGCCATTCGGCGTCTTCGCCGACCGCAGAACCGCCGCCACCGGCAAGCCCGTACCGGCGTGATAGACGTGCATCGGCGCAAAGCCGCGCTCATAGTGATGCCCATTCCAGAACGTCATCTGCTGGCCGCCGTGCGCCGCGTCAAACGTGTCGTCGATGTCGAAGATATCGCGGTGGGCCGGCGTCATGCACGCCGTGAACTGGTCAATCAGGGCCTTGGCGAGGCGCGCCGCATCCTGTTTCGTCGGCGCATTCTCGAAGCGGCTGATGGTCGATTGCGAGGCCAGCGCCGCACCCGTTTCGGGGCAGCGGCCGACGGCCATCTTCAGCGCCGAATCATGACGCAGCCAGTCCAGATCGTTGCCGTCCTCGTAACCGCAGGCGATGGCCAAAACGCGCGCACTGACAAGCTCGAACATGTCGTGGCGCACGCGTATCGGATCGCGGCGATCCCGCATGGCGCCAGCAAGCCGCGCGCACACACCGATCTTCTTCTCGGCGCCGCGCAGCAGCAACAGCCCTGCATCAGACGATTGATTGCCGCCGTAGAAATCGACTGTGAGTTTCTTACGGCACACGGCTGGCAGGTCGAAAGGAAGAGGCGTAGCGTTCATCATGGCTGTGGCGCTCGGTGGCTGAACGCAGCACCTCGTCTCAACATCGATTTGCTACGCGATATCAGCGCCTTGTGCCACAGCCAAACGGCTCTTACTCAGGCCTGATGCATGATCCGGGCTAGAATTCGTTTGCCACCTCCAGAGCTGACTTGCCATTGTTCGGTGTTCACCGACCGCCGAGGTCTGCAGCGGGTCAGGATGCCCAGTTCGGCATCCGAACATCGACCGACGAGATAGGGCCGAAAGCGGTCGCCAGCCTCGGATTCCGGCAGCGGCATGATGCACTGCAGCGATTTTTGCCGCGACGATCGCCGCGTAGACCTGCCCGAAAAGCACATGCCGACCGATCATCCCCGTTCGTCTTGTGGCGCTGTTGTGCAGGTTTCTCGGACGCCGGCCAACGACGGCTTGGCCCCGCTCTCCGGGCCGGCGTCGGAGAAGCGCCAAGGCACGAAGTCGCGGGAGGTGGCGCTCAGGCGGTGCGGTGGTCTCTATGGGGATTGAGCATCATGCGTAGTCGTCGCGGTGACGCCTTTGCGGAGCGAACGCCAAGCGCGTCGTATTGGTAACCACGACAGATGGCGCGCGAAGTGTGGCGCCAAGCCTGCTCGGTCCCCTCACGAGCGTCTCTTCGGGCCGAATGGCGGCCATTCGGACATGCCTCGCCGTCGCAAGCACTCGGCTTGGCTGGGTGGTGGACGGCACTCGTGGCTTGGCGGCGCTGACGGCTCATGAGGTGTCGATCCTGATCGCGCCCGGCTTGGGTTTGTTCCTGGGCTCACAGCCTCGGGCGAAGACCTCGATGATGCGCATGGCCGAACCGCAGCAAGGGCAGGATCTCGTTTCGGTCTCAGGCTGATCGCCCTCGACGTCGTCGCCGGACGTGTCCGCCGGCTTCTCGACCCGAGACGCCACGCCGAGCAGCTCGCGGGCCCTGGCGATTGACGCGACACGGTTGCCATTGGCGAAGAGGCCGTAGTGGCGGATGCGGTGGAAGCCCTTCGGCAAGACGTGGATGAGGAAGCGCCGGATGAACTCGGGCGAGCTGAGCGTCATGGTCTTCCAGCGCGCGAGCCCGTCCTCCCGGTAGTCCTTCCAGCGGAACAAGACGCCGCCGTCATCGGCCGCGACGAGGCGCCGGTTCGAGATGGCGACGCGGTGGGTGTAGCGCGACAGGTAGGCGAGCACGGCCTCGGGGCTGGCGAACGGCGGCTTGACGTAGACGATCCACTTGGTGTGCCGGAGTGGCCCGAGGAACTGCTTGAAGGCACGCCGGTCAGCGAGGCCTGCCAGGCCGTTGAAGAACTTCAGGCGGCCGGCGTCGTGGGCGTCACCGAGCATGGCCAACATCTTTCCGCGGAAGAGCCGCGCCAGCACGTTGACGTGGACGAGGAAGTTGCCGCGCGACGATATCCATTGCGTCCCGTCGGGTGACAACCCGCCGCCCGGCACGATCATGTGCACGTGCGGGTGATGCGTCATGGCGGAGCCCCAGGTGTGCAGCACCGCCGTGATGCCGATCCTGGCACCGAGCCGCTTCGGATCGGCGCCGATCTGCAGCGTCGTCTCGGCTGCCGCCTTCATGAGGAGGTCGTAGACGACGCGCTTGTTCTGGAAGGCCACGTCGCGCAGCTCGGCCGGCAGCGTGTAGACGACGTGGAAGTAAGCCGACCGGGCAGCAAGCTCGGCCTCCCGATCGGCGAGCCATCGGCGCGACGGCCGCGCCCTGGCACTTCGGGCAATGCCGGTTGCGACAGCTGTTGTAGCTGACGTTCGTGTGGCCGCAGGCATCGTTCTCGCAACGCGCGACATGGCCGCCGAGCGCCGCCGTGCGGCAGCGCTCGATCGCACTCATCACCTTCATCTGGTCGAGGCTGACGTGCCCGCGATTGGCTTCACGCCATGCGGGACCGTGGTCGCGGAAGATCTCCGCGACCTCCAGCGTCGAACGCATCGCCGTCGACTATGGCGCGGTCTTCTTCTTGGTCTTGCGCTTCATGCGACGTGCGGGTGGCAGCGACAGCTCATCGAGCGGGCTCTCGATGGCCGCAATCAGACCTGTCGCCACCCGCGTGTAGCGCGCCGTCGTCTCGGGCTTGTCGTGGCCGAGAATCGCCTGGATCACGCGGAAGTCCGTGCCGCGCTCGAGCATGCGCGTGGCGAAGCTGTGGCGCAGCGTGTGCAGCGTGATCGGCTTCTTGAGGCCGGCCGCCTTGGCCGCCTCCTTGAGCAGCCGGTTAAACTGACGCGTCGTGAGCCCCCGATGCTCGCTGCGTCCGGGGAACAGCCAGCGGCTTCGAGGCGCGACAGCCGGCATCGTGATCCGTTGGGCGCTCCTTCCACCACTCCCGGAGCAGGTCGAGCGCCTCTTCCGGCAGCATGACGTGCCGGTCCTTGCGCCCCTTGGATTGCACGATGCGGATGACCATCTGCTCGCTGTCGATGTCGCCAGCCGTGAGGCGGACCACTTCGCCGGCCCGGAGCCCGCAGCCATAGCAGAGCGTCAGCATCACACGGGCCTTTAGGCTGGTGGCACACGTCAGCAGGCGCTTGACCTCCTCCGGCGAGAGAACCGGCGGCAGCCTCACCGGCTCCTTCAGGTGCCAGACCTCGGCGGCCAGATCGTGCCGACGCAGCGTCACGCGGAACAGGAACTTCACCCCCGTCATGATGCGGTTGCGATTGGAGATGCCGGCTCCGCTGTCGATCAGATGCAGCTGGAACAGACGTACCTCGTCGGCGGTCGCCGTGTCGGGCGACCGCTTGAGCCAGGCGGCAAACCGCTTGCAGCTGGAGAGGTGGCTCCTCTGCGTGTGCCGGTTGAGGTTGCGCGCGGCCATGTCCTCGATCATGCGATGGCGCAGCGGCGTCGCCGGGCGCGGCGCGAAGGGATCCGTTGTGTCGGAGGACGGGGCCGTGGTGTCGTCGGATGCCGTCGTGCCAGTGGTCGTGGGCTTGTCAGTCATGGAGGTGTCTCCTGGTGAGGTTGAACACCTCGATCTCAGGAGCACCCTGTCGGCGCAGGGATTACTGTCGGTTCAGATGGTTACAATCGCCAACCCCAGGTTCCGCCCGCGTAGCGGGCTGTTGCGCAGCGACTTCGTGCGTTGGCCCATCGCGATGGAAGCCCAGTGTCGGCTATGTGCTCACACCGAACCTTGCCCCCCTCCCGGCGCCGTTCGAACGACCTCCCCCAGCCTGCCTTGCCACCGCTCCAACGCCTCTCGCATCTCGGCGACGTAATGATACCGGTTATAAATCCCCGTCACCTCCGGCACGCCGATCAGGTGGTGATCGAGGATGCGCGCAATTGTGGTGTCGGCGATGCCGAGCACGCCGAGGTTGGTCGCAACGGTGCGACGAATGTCGTGCAGCCGCCAGTTGGTGACGCCGCTCAGCCGATCGAGTTGCGCCTTCATCTTCGAGAACCCGCTGACGGCGCTTGGGCTTCCCTCGCCGAACGAAGGGAACAGCAAGCCCTGCCGTTCGCCGCCCAGACCATCAAGCTCGCGGCGCACCCACACCGTGATCGGCTTGATCGACATCCGCGAGGCCTTGGTTCGCCGCGCCGGGATCTCCCAAACGCCGCGCTCGAAGTCGAACTCGCCCCATTCGGCCTCGACCACCTCACCCCGCCGGCGGCCCGTCGTGAACAGCAACCGGATGATGCTGCCCCATGGCACGCCGATCTCTCCGGTCGCAAGCCAGATGGCGCGGATCTCGTCGGCTGTCAGAACGCGGTCGCGCTTCTTGATGCCGGCGGGATCGCTGGTCCCCAGGAAAGGCGACGTGGCCATCACCTCCCGCGACACCAGCCAGTTGAAGAACGTGCGGCCGGCGCGGAACACATTGCTGGCGCCGAACGGGCTGCGCGCCTCGGCAATGCCCTCGATCAGTTCAGCGACGTCGGCGCGTGCGATGTCGCGCGCATCGCGCTGCCCCCAGGCGCCGACGATGTCCTTGCGCAGGATGCGTGACGTGCCGCGCACCGTGCTCGGTTTGTTGTGCCGCTCGACATGCCGGGAGATGAAGTCCTCGACCAGATCCGCCACGGTCGTCAGCGTGGTTGCTGGCTCGGGCTTCTTTGCGACCGGGTCGCTGCCCGACCGTGCCTCGCTCAGCACCGCCATCGCCGCCTCCCGCGCCTCGGCCAACCCCATCTCCGGGAACCGGCCGAGCCGCTGGCGCCGCCGCGTGCCGCGATGCCTATAAAGCAGCACGAACGTCTTGGTGCCCTCCTGCGAGACACGCATGCGCAAGCCTGGCACCCGTCCGTCAGTCAACTCGAACTGATTGCCGGTCGCCTGAAGCCCCTCGATCGCCTTCGTCGTCAGCATGCGCGCATCCCTCGTCGTCGCCAGACCCAGCCTAGCTTGCCGCTCCATCTAGTGCTCCCCAAAAAGGTTCCAAAAAGGTTCCAAAGTGGCCGAGCTACGGTGAGAAGTGGTGAGAAATAATGCTCACACAGATTTCGTAAAATCAATATGTTAAATAGTCTGCGAGAGGCGGCGAGACGCGGTGAAAAGCTATAGCGCTAGATTGTGGATCTAGAGGTCCCCCGTTCGAGCCGGGGAGGCGGTACCAGAAAGCTCAGAAAAATCAGATAACTGACCCGGCTCAAAGCTGAGGGCAAGAGTTGCACCTCGCCATGGAGACTTTCTGGCGACCCAACCGCCGGCAAGCAGTGCGTGAAAGGTGCGTGGCCCTATGGCTCTCTAGGGGTCACACGCCAACGGTCACGACGGCAAGTCTCGCGGGTCGAGCGGCAAGGCCAGAATGCCGGTGGCCGCTCCGAATTTCTCCTGCTGACCCGATTCAAAAAGTGGCAACGCGTTCCCGCTTCGTCCGTTATCAGCGCATTCCCCCCCTTCAAGGCTCGATCCGGGGGCAAGCCGCTGATCAGGCCCCGCCTTGCGGACTTCCCGCATTGCAATGCTATGCTTCGTTCGCAGGGAATGCTCATGCGCCGCACACAATGAGGGAACAGGATCGTGGCAGACAAAATCAGGGTTGGAATCGTCGGCGCTACCGTAACGCCGGGCGGTAGCGGCTGGGGCGCCAACGCGCACGTGCCGGCCCTGCAGGCGTTGCCGAATTTCGAGCTAAAGGCCGTCTGCACCGCACACGCGGAGACCGCAAGGGCCTCGGCGGACAAATTCGGCGCCGAGCTCGCTTTCCACGATATCAAGCAAATGGCGGCGCATCCCGATGTCGACCTCATCACGGTCGTCGTTCGCGTGCCCTGGCACAAGGAGCTGGTCATGGCCGCGATCGGCGCGGGCAAGCCAGTCTGCTGCGAATGGCCGCTTGGCGCTCATCTGGCTGAGGCAAAGGAGATGGCGGACGCCGCGAAGGCCGCCAAGCTGCCGACCCTCGTCGGACTCCAGGCACAGAGCGATCCGGCTGTCATGTACGCGCGCGATCTCGTGGCCAATGGCGAGATCGGCGACATCGTCTCCGTCAACATGCGGGTCATCGTCAATTCGATCCCCGAGCGTGGCGACGGTCGCATCTGGCAGGGCATCCGCAAGAATGGCGCCAACCCGATGACCATTCCGGGCGGGCACGCGATCGACGCCATGTGTCATGTCCTCGGCGAGCTGGCAGAGGTCAGCGCGCGGGTCACGACGCGGATCGAGATGTGGAAGCACGCCGTGACAGGCGCCGACTTTCCCGTCGATGCTCCTGACACGGTCTCCGTCGTGGGCGTGCTTCGCAACGGCGCCGATGTCTCCTGGCAGGTGGCGAGTGTGCCCTACCACGCCAGCGGAATACGGATGGAAGTCTACGGCCGCAAGGGCACGCTCGTGTTGACCTCGAAGTCGGTCAACATCGGGCCAAGCCAGCTTCAGCTCGGCATCGGCAACGGCGAGATGAAGGCGATCGTCCCGCCAGCGAGCTATCGGCTCGCCCCGGCGGACATGCCCCAGAGCCCCGCCATCAACGTGGCCCAAGCCTACGCCCGCTACGCTGCCGCGATGGGGTCGGGTGCAGCACCCCCGCCCGATTTTCAGGACGCCGTCGTCCGCCACGAGCTGATCGACGCGCTCGAGCGATCGCATGCAGAAGGTAGGGTCATCAAGCTGGGCTAATTGCCTGCAGGGACGTGAGCCCGTCCCTGTTTGTCGCGAGCGCGGCTACCCAATGTTCAGCTCACGAGACCGTTTGGCCCCCGTGTGGAGGCCGGCAGCTCATGCTGGAACGAGGCGGACGACCTGTTTGCCGACGTTGCCGCCGGACAGCATGTTGATGAAGGCCGCTGGTGCGTTCTCGATGCCGTCGGCCACGGTCTCGCGGTAGCGAAGGTGACCCGCGCGGTGCCAGTCCATCAATTCGACGAGCGCCTCGTCCCGGCGGGCGAGGTGGTTGCCGATGCGGAAGCCCTGGATCATCACGCACTTGTCGAGCAGGACGCCGAAGTTGCGAAGAGCTTGCCGCTCGCTCGCGTTGTACTGCGAAATCTGACCGCAGACCGGCACGCGCGCATTCTGGCTCAAGTGGAGGAGCACCGCGTCGAGGATCTCACCGCCGACGTTGTCGAAATAGATGTCGACGCCGCTAGGGGCCGCCTCGCTGAGGGCCGGCCCGATCGGTCCGGCCTTGTAGTCGATGCAGGCATCGAAGCCGAGGTCGGCGACGACATGCCGGCATTTGTCGGGCCCGCCGGCGATGCCGATGGCTCGGCAGCCCTTGATGCGGGCGATCTGGCCGACCGCACTGCCGACGGCGCCAGCCGCGGCCGAGACGACGACCGTCTCGCCAGCTTTGATGTGAGCGATATCGACGAGGCCGACCATGGCCGTTGCGCCCGACTGGCCGATCAGGCCCAGCGCAAGGGAGAGCGGCTGCAGATCCGAGGGCAGCTTGCGCAGACCCTTGCCGGAGAGAACGACGTGCTCGCGCCAGCCGAACTCGCTCTGCACGGCGTCGCCGGGTTTGAAATCCGGATGGCGGCTCTCGATCACGACGCCGACGCCGCGGCCGACCATGACGTCGCCAAGCTCCAGCGGATTGGCGTACTGGCCGTGACCATTGCCCATCATGCGACGGAAGTAAGGGTCGATCGAAAGGAAATGCGTGCGCACCAGAACCTGGCCATCCTCCGGCGCAGGGATTGGTGCTTCGACGACACGAAAGCAGTCCTCGGCGGGCATGCCCTGCGGCGCCCGGATGTAGACGATCTCGCGATGTGTCGCCATTACGGCACCCTTTATCGACGAAGCGCTGTCCAGCGGATCGGCGCACGATGCCATCTAAACGGGCGGGAAGGAAGCGGAGGCGCGGCGCCGGTGGCGGCGTCCGTTTGCGATGGCTTGCCGTCAAGCTCTATCGGTCGGGATCCACCACATGAAGACCGTGGCAGCCATTGCGGCGAGAGCCACGCTTGTCAGCAGATAGGGGCTGCGCGTTCCGGTCGACAGGATGGTGAGCACGACGGATGCCCAGGCGACCGATACGGCCGTCACCTTGATGACCGGGCGAATGGCGCGGCGCTGCTCGAAGCGGTGCGCCTCGGCGAGCGCGTGGCTCAGTAGCGGGATGCGATGCAAGCGCGCGAGAAGAGCGTCGCTCGATCTCGCGAACGCCCAGAGCGCAACCAGCAAGAACGGCGTGGTCGGCAGGCCGGGCAGGATGGCGCCCGCGATCGCCAACCCTGTGGCGACACATCCGATCAGGACCAGCGATGCCCGCTTGATCACGCCTCAACCTTTCACCTTGCAGCAGCGCCGTACTGTGCCATTTCCGTCGTCCGCGACGCGACAGGCGGCGGAAATGAGCGACGAAGCGATGGCCCACCGTGCTGCTGTCGCAGGTGCCCGTCAATCCGGCGCATCCACACCCCCAACCCCGGCGCGCGCCAGCGCCACCAGCGTCGGCCGAAGGTCGGCCGCTTTTTGCAACGGCGCGTCGAACCACAGTCGCAACGTTTCATCGCCGCGGGCGAGATCGAGGCCTTCAGGATCGAGGCAAGCGAGGCGCCAGCCTTTCCCCTGGCCGCCCAATCTCGCGGCGTAGTGATCGACAGCGCCGGCGTGCTCCTCGTTCATGTGCGCGACAGCCGTCGCTTCCCCACCCGCGAGGTCCGTGATGCCGGCCAGGCTGGTCAGAAGGTCGACCGATTGCAGAGCGAAAGCCTTCCCAAAACCGCCATTCAGCGCGGCGCGCTCGACATTCAGGCGCCAGAATCCGAAGTCGGCAAAGTCGACGTAAAGTGCGCTCTTTGGATGGCGCATCAGGTATCGCGCCCTGATGCGATCGCGCTCAGTGCCAGGCTGGAGACGCTCGGCATGGCCGACGACCGTGAGCCGCGCGTGGGCCAATTGGTCGCCCTTACCCGGCTCGCCAACCATGATCGAGCAGCGCTGATCGGCCGCGAGGTTTGAAGTGTGGCTGGCCAATGTGGAAATCAGGAAGACGGGTTCACCCGACATGGCAGTCGCGATAGCTACCCGGCTCGCGACGGGGGCTCCATCGGCTGTATCGATGGTCGCAAGGGCTGCGAAACGGGCGGTGCGTGAGAGCGTCCTTGCCAGACGGCGAGCTTGCGCGTCGATGGGTTGCAGAACATCCTTGCGCTTCTCAGCCATGGCCGTCGCCTCCGCGTTGAGCGATCATACTCGCCTCTCGGTCAGCCAATGTCGCCCGTCAACTCCGAACCGGATCCGCGCAAGCCGCGTTCGACATCGAGGCCGCACCCTCGACAAGACGCGGTTCGCTTCGCTACGGTACAAAGAGCGCAAAATCGTGCTCCATCGGGGCAATGCACGTCCAGGAGGCTACGCGCATGATCAACCCAGACAACCTCAACGGCGCTGCAGCCGCCATTCCCGTCACGATCTACTCGGACGTCATCTGCCCCTGGTGCTACATCGGCAAGCGGCGCTTCGAGGCGGCGCTCGGGGCGCCCGGCATGCCGGAAAACCTCGACATCTCGTGGCGGCCATTCGAGCTCAACCCAGACATGCCGGCGGAAGGCATGGAGCGCAGTGCCTATCGGGCAGCCAAATTCGGCGCCGAGAAGGCCCGGCAGCTCGACCAGCAGATGGCCGAGAACGGACGGGAGGCCGGGATCGCCTTCGCCTTCGACAAGATGAAGCGGACGCCGAACACGCGGGCCGCGCATCGGTTGATCTGGCAGGCCGAGCGCGCAGGCCGCGAAACCCAGAACGCAGTCGTGAACCGGCTGTTCGAGGGCTATTTCGAGGAAGGGCTCGACATCGGCAAGAAGGATGTGCTGGTCGCCATCGCGAAAGAGGCCGGCATGGACGGGAAAGCTGCGAAAGGCGCGCTCGAGGCCGAGCACACGCTCGAGGCCGTGCTGGATCTGGAGGATGCCGGCATCCGCATGGGCATTCGCGGGGTGCCGTTCTTTCTGCTGATCAACAAGTACGCCATCTCGGGCGCGCAACCGCCGGAGCTGTGGCGCGACGCGCTGCCCAAAATCGCGGCCGAGCACACGAGCAGCACAAACTGACGGATCGCGACGCGGGGCTCCTCAGGCCGGAGAGGGCCCACGCAACAACGTCGGCAACTCGGCGAGACTTCTCAATCCTGTGGTGAGCCTCGTCCGCCTCGGGCCAGCCCCACTGCGCCCGGCCCCAGGGTCCGCGACGAATGAGAACCGGCCACATTCCAGCCGCCCGCGCCGGGAGAACGTCGTTGTCGACACGGTCGCCGACGTAGGCGATGTGGTGCGGCGGCATGCCGGCGGCCTCGATGACCTTCACGAAGAACGCCGGATCAGGCTTCGATACGCCCCACCCCTCGGACGTCGCGATGAAGTCGGCCGCGAGACCGCTCTCGCGCAACATCGCTTCGGCCGACGCCGGCTGATTGCCGACGATGCCGACGAAATAGCCACGCGCCTTCAAGGTGGCCAGGGCGTGGGCCGCGTCGTCGTAGAGATCGTGCGGCCCGATGACGAATTTCTTGCCCTCGGCCTCGCGCTGAGCCCGTGCGGCCTTGAAATCGAAGCCGGGCTTGACCGCTGCGAACACGTTTTTCACGGGCTGGCGCTCGGCCATGGCGGCCTCGATCCGATCCATGAAGAACTCGTAGGTCACCTCCATGCGCATGGCGTAGTCGCGGTAGAGCCGATGCTCGTCGACCAACGTCTCGCCGACATCAAAGAACACGGCACGGATGGGCATGGGCATCGGCTCCTGTTGGTGGCGGCGTCCGACGATTTTCTTACACAACCAGCGCTGCTGCGGCGAGGGCTTCGTATACGCTGGTACCGGCGTGGAACCGGTCGTGAGCGGCGACGTTGGCGCATCATGGGTAGCAAAGCCAAGCGCGCCGATCCGGAGCTCTGGGACGAGGTCAAAGCCGAGGTCACACGCGGCGAGAAGGGCGGGCGGCCCGGCCAGTGGTCGGCTCGCAAGGCGCAGCTCGCCGTGCAGGCGTACAAGGGGCGAGGCGGGCGTTATATCGGCCCCAAGCGAGACGACAACAGCCTGGCCCAGTGGACCGAGGAAGATTGGGGCACGCGCTCCGGCAAGCGCAGCCGCGAAACTGGGGAACGATACCTGCCGAAAGACGCGCGGCGCCATCTCGACAGTTCAGACTATGAACGCACAACAGCGAAAAAGCGTCGCGACACCGCCAAAGGCCACCAGTTCTCGGCGCAGCCGCCCGATATCGCACGCAAGACAGCTCGCTTTCGAGCGCCACATCAGCTCGACCAGCCTCAGGGAACGAAAGACGATCTCTACCGCGAAGCCCAGCGGCGCAACATCGCGGGCCGCTCCCGCATGAGCAAGGACGAGCTCGCCGGCGCCCTCAGGGAGGACCAGACATGAGCAACGATGATCGCGAGGCGACAAGGCGGGCATTCGACGACGCCGTCAACATGACGGCGAGGGAGATCGAGGACTGGCTCGCGACGGACGAGAGCCGCAGTGTCGGCATGACGCGCGAAGGCAAGGACGAAGCCGTCGGCCACAAGTCCGGACGACGGATCGTCGACATCAAAATGCGCCCGACAGGCGATCTCGACGACGACGACTACGCACACATGCGCAAAGTTGTGGGCTATGTTCACCGGCATCTCGCGCAACGCCCGCAGCACGATGTCACCGAGACACGATGGCGCTTCAGCCTCATGAACTGGGGGCACGACCCGCTGAAAGACTGAGGCGCCGTGGCGCCGGCTCCCTGCCTCAGTAGATCGTGACGCCGCTGTCGACGGACATGATCTGGCCGGTGGTGATCGCGGCTTCGTCGGAGGCCAGATAGACGGCCATGTTGGCGATGTGGATCGGTTGACCCAGGCCGAACAAATGACTTCTCGGCGAGCTTGCTGATGCCAGGGTTGCTGTCGAGCAGCTTCTTGACGCGATCGGACAGGGTTACGGACGGTGCGATCGCATTCACGCGGATTTTATGCTTGGCGTGGTCGAGGGCCATGGCCCGTGTCAGCGACGCCACGCCGCCCTTGGCGGCGCCATAGGCCGCGCGGCCGGGAACTGCCATCAAGGCGAGGTTCGAGGCCATATTGATGATCGAGCCGCCGCCAGACTTTGCAATCTCGGGGATTGCCACCTTCGAGCACAGGAAGGTGCCGAACAGGTCGAGCTTGATGACGCGCCAGAACTCTTCCTCGGAGGCTTCCGTCACCGGGCCGTCCTCGGGTGTCGAGCCGCCGGCATTGTTGTGAAGCACGTCGAGCTTGCCGAAACGCCCGACAATCTCAGCCACAGCCGCCGTGACGGATGCCTTGTCAGTCACGTCGCAATGGATGAAGTGCGCGTCGCCGCCGGCATTGCCGGCCATGGCGCGGGCCGAGGCAGCGGCCGCCTCGCCCAGCTCACGATTGATCTCGAGGACGGCGACCTTGGCGCCCTCCTCGACGAAGCGCTCGGCGGTCGCGCGGCCAATGCCACCACCGGCGCCGGTGATCAGCGCGACTTTTCCTGCGAGACGTGGGCCGGGCATGCGCGTCCTCCATCCGTTATGGTTCAGCCAAATGGTCGCGCAGGCGGTCCGGCGACGCAACGTCTTGTCGAAACGGGCAAGTGAACACTACACCAGCCGGCATGGCCGGGGATAACTGGACTCAGATCGAGAGCCAGCCGCCGTCCATGGCGATCGGCTGGCCGGTCATCTCGCTGGCGGCGTCGGAGCACAGAAAGACGATCAGGTCGGCGATCTTCTCGGGCGGCACGAAGCGGCCTGAGGGTTGGCGGGTTTTCAGGAACTGACGTGCCGCCTCGTCCCAGTCGAGCCCGTCGCGTACCATGCGCTCGCGCACCTGACGCTCTGCGTGGGGCGTCATGACCGAGCCGGGCGCGATCGAGTTGCAGGTGATGTTGTCGGCCATCGCTTCCAGCGCCACGGCGCGCGTCAGACCGACGAGACCGTGCTTGGTCGCCACATAGTCGCCACGGCCAACAGTGCCGGTGAGGCCCCAGCTCGAGGCGATGTTGACGATGCGCCCCCACTTCCGCGCACGCATGCCGGGGAGTGCCAGCTTGATCAGGCGGAACGGGGCCGAGAGGTTGATGGCCACGGCGCGCTCCCAGGCGTCGTCGGGCATGTCGTCGATGGTGTGGAAATTTCGGGTGGCGGCATTGTTGACGAGGATCTCGACTGGGCCGAGCCGCTGCTCGGTAGTGTCGAACAGTGCGCGCACCTCGTCGGCCTTGGCGAGATCGGCGCCATGGAATGCGGCGGGTGCACCGGCGATCGCCTCGACCTCGCGGCGCTTCGTCTCGCACTCCTCAGCCGATCCCAGTCCGTTCAACATCACCTTGCAGCCCTGGCGCGCGAGAGCCTTGGCGATCTCGATGCCGATGCCACCGGTCGCGCCGGTGACGAGCGCCGTCTTGCCGGCAATGCCGGAATTGATCGAAAGGGACGGTACGGTCATGAAGCCTCAGCGGGTTGGCGCGATCAGGCGGGCGAAGCGATGAGAGCTCGCATTTCAGGGCGAACGAGTCATCGTCCGCGCCGTTGCGAAGGCCACATCATAGTACCACCGTCGTCGCGATCCAGCGCTCGGTCATGCTCATGCGGCCACAGAAAGCATGATCTCGACCGAAGGGGCCGACCGGCCGCGTCAATCGTGCGGCGAAGCCTTGCAGCCCGATGTCGAGCGTCACCACGAAGTCCTCGAATTCAAGCATCTCGCGGCTGAGGTTGAATTGACATTTGAAAGCGCTTTCCTTCGCCGAGAAGATTGCGCGGGCGAGCAATCCGGCGTTCGAGCGGCCAACGAGCTCGGCGGTCTCGGCGGGGGTCAGCACCGAAGACAGCAAATCTTCGGGCAGGTCCTCGGCCACCTCGAGGTCGATTCCTATGGAGCGCAATGAACCGGTGCGCACCGCAACCGCCGCCGCGCAATGGCCGCCGGCGTGCGTAATGCTGCCGATAATGCCTGCAGGCCACGCCGGGGTGCGGTCGGGAAGACGCGGCAGGGCGCTCGGCGGGATGCCGAGCTTGCGCATGGCGTCGCGGGCAAGCGTGCGGCCAGCGATGAACTCCGCCCTCCGTACAGGCACCGCATTCGCGACAGCTGCACATTCACCGTCGAGAAGCGGGCCGTCCGTGGTTGCGATCGCGCCCTCGGAGACGGCAATCGCTGGATCGAGCAATCCGGCGAAGACCACGTCAGCTGGCCGCGGTCGGACGTGCCCCTCGCGACGTCATCGCTGCCCGCCGCAGCATCGCTCGTCCTGCCACCTGGTCGAGCTGCTTGTCTGCCTCGCCGCGATTGCGGAGGTGACCGGCCAGCGTCGAGACGGTGGGGAAGCGATAGATGTCGACGATCGAGAGCGGTGCGTCGAGGCTCGCCTTCAGATTCCGGTGCAGCTTGACTGCCAGGAGGGAATGCCCGCCGAGACTGAAGAAGTTATCGAGCACCCCAACCCGCTCGACACCGAGGACAAGGCGGTACTGCTCCGCGATGCGCGCCTCGATATCGCCGGCAGGTGCGACGTAGGGCTCGGACGAGGACGCCGCCGAAGACGCCTGACTGGGCGCGGGCAAGGCCTTCCGGTCAATCTTGGCATTGGGGGTCAGAGGAAAGCGATCGAGTACGACAACATGTGCCGGCACCATGTAATCTGGTAGCGATTTGCGAGATTGCTCGCGGAGTGTGTCCTCCGATGGATGCGTACCACGGCAACGTACGTAGCCGACTAGGCGAACATCGCCGGGCGCATCCTCACGTGCGACGACCACGGCCTCCAGCACCTCGGCATGCCGGCGAAGCGCGCTTTCGATCTCGCCGAGCTCGATGCGGTGACCGCGCACTTTGACTTGATTATCGACGCGCCCAAGGAACTCGATATCGCCGCTCTCATCGATCCGGACCAGGTCCCCCGTTCGATAGATGCGTCCGCCCGGCAGGTAGGGGTTCGCCAGAAAGCGCTCGCGCGTCAGGTCCTCACGCCTGAAATAGCCGCGCCCGACGCCCTCTCCGCCGATGAACAGCTCACCTGGCAGCCCCTTCGGAACGAGGCGGAGCCGGTCGTCCAGAACATAGAGCTGGGTATTGGCGATCGGCGTGCCGAGCGGCACGTTTCGATCCGTATCGTTGGCCGTGGCGGTCGATGACCAGATCGTGGTTTCTGTAGGTCCGTACATGTTCTCGATCGTCGCCGGGGTTGCCTGCCGCAACTCGCGCAGGAGGCGTCCGGGGAGCGCCTCGCCGCCGATGAACAAGTGGCGGATCTTACCCAGCGCACTGCGATCCTCGGGATCGAGCAGCATCATGCTGGCCATGGCCGGCGTGCACTGAAGGTGGGTCACATGGTGTCGCTCGACCAGATCGGCGAGGCTCGCGCCGACGGCTGCAGGCACCACGTCGGGAACCTGAGACGGAGCGTTGACGATACTGACAACCTGTGCGAGCGGCTCGAGTGCGGCCAGCACCGTTTCAGTCGGCAGACCGAAATCGATCAGGCAGGCGATCTCGTCGACGCCGCAGCTTTTCAGATGCCGCGCACGGGCCACGGCCTCGTCGACGGTTCCGAACAGACCGCTATCCTCGAAGTAGCGCTGGAAAGCGAACTCGAGGATGGCATCCAGCTCCTCCTTTTCGAGGCTGCCGAGATCGAGATCGAATAGCTCGGCGGTGCCCTTCGGGCGCTTGAATGCTGGAAACTCCCAGGCGTACTTCTTGATCAGCCCGGCCGCGCTTCGCAGATAGTCGGTCATCGGTGCTCGGGCTTGCGCGCGCACCGTCTCGCGATCCTCGCCGACGAGCGTGTGCAGCATCAGCGTAACCTTGCGCGACTTTGGATCGTAGCCGGCCTCTGCCAGCGTCGCACGATAGACCTCGATCATGCGCGTGACGTCGGCGATCGATTGGCCGAGCAGATGCGTCAACACATTCGCGCCGATCCGGCCCGCCTCGCGGTAGGTCTCGATGCTTCCTGCGGTGGTGATCCAGACCGGCAGCTCGCTTTGGACAGGCCGCGGTAGCGATGCAACCTCGACCTCGGTGTTTCCCGGGCCAGCAAACGAGACTTTTTCGCCGCGCCACAGCCGGCGCACGATGTCGATATCGGCCGTCAGGCGCGTCTTGTTGAGCGGCGGCGCGTTCTCGGGACGCAAGACAAAGTCCTCGGGCATCCAACCGGATGCGAACGCCAACCCGACCCTGCCATTGGTGATGTTGTCGATCACCGCCCACTCCTCGGCGACCCGAAGGGGGTGGTGCAGCGGCAGCACGCAGCTGCCAGCCCGGATGTCGATGTTCTGTGTGATCGAGGCGATGGCGGCACCCGTCACCGACGGGTTCGGATAAGGGCCTCCGAACGCATGGAAGTGGCGCTCCGGCGTCCAGACGGCCCGGAACCCGTGCGTGTCCGCAAAACGGGCACCATCGAGCAACATCTTATACTTGCGTTCGCCGGGGCCGTCGTCGTTCCCCCAGAAGTACAGGCTGAAGTCCATCGGCCCCTTAGCGCCGGCCGACGCGACCGAGCCGGCTTGCGCCTGCGTCGCGAGCCCGGAATCCTCCAGGACCACGACCTCGAAGCCGCGCGTCAACGTCCACAGGAGCTCGAGCACGGAGATGTCGAACGACAGGCTGGTGACCGCAAGCCAGACCTGCTGGACATCCGGCTCCACGGCGATCCGATCGTCCATTCCGGCAAAGAAATTCGTGACGTTGCGATGCTCGATCATCACGCCTTTCGGGCGTCCGGTCGATCCGGAGGTATAGATGACGTAGGCGAGATTTTCCGGCTTGGTCGTCGCCTGAGGCCGTGTTGCCGGCAAGTGACGCTCGCGCACATCCTCGACCAGAACCAGCTTCAGTCCCTCGGCCGTGACGGCCATCGGCTGTCCACGAACGGAAACGATGCGCCGGATCTCGCTATGCTCGATCATGTAGGCGACCCGCTCCGCGGGATAGCTCGGATCGAGGGGGACATAGGCGCCGCCGGCTTTCAGGATCGCCAGCGCAGCGACGACGAGGTCGCAGGAGCGCGGCATGCACAAGCCGACCAGCGTTTCGGGGCCGACGCCGTCCTCGATCAGCGCATGTGCCAGGCGATTGGCCTCGGCGTCGAGATCTCGGTACGTCAGCGCCCGCGCTCCGCAGACGACGGCGGTGGCATCCGGCGTCCGGTCCGCCTGTGCTTCGAAGAGTTCGTGCGCGAGCGCCGTGCGGTCGTAAGCCTTTGCCGACTGGTTGCGCTCGACCAGCAGATACTCCTCCTCGGCGGCGTCCATGACCGGGAGATCTGCGATGCGCCTGCTGGGATCCGAGGCGCCGGCCTTCAAGGCAATCGCCAGCCGCCGGGCCAGAGCCTCGGCATCTGCGCTGGCGATCCGGTTGCCGTCAAAGACCAGTCGCCCGACTGTTCCGTCAACCGGGAGCATGATCGTGACGGCGTGGTGCTCGACTGGCACGGACTCCGCAGCCGTCGCGCTCAGCCGTATCGCTACATCGCACGTCTGGCCCTTCAGTGAAGGCAGTCGGTTGACGAGATCCCCGCTCATGCCGCCGCGGCGCCGGAGCTCGGCGACGTCGCGCGCCACGGCCGAACAAAGCTCCTCGACGGTCGTCCTGTCGTCCACCTCTGCGCCTAGCGGCCAAGTCGGAGCGACGAGCCCGGCGGCACTGCGCGCGGCCTCGGCAAGCTCGTCGTCGACCAGGGACAACCGAAACGCAGATTGGCTCGTGATCCGAGCCAGCGTGCCGACCAGCGCGGCGACACGGCCATCGGCTCCAAGCGACGCCGGCACCGTGAGCGGCGCATCTCGCCAATCGACAGCGGCCGACGGCGCGGCGGTCTTGCGGCCGGGCAACGACACTGGGGCATGGCCGAGCAGCCGCGACGTGAAGTAAGCGTCATTCCTGGCCAATCGGGCCGCGAGGTCGCGAACCGGCTCGAGGTCGATCGAGGCCAGCGGGTCGAGAGCAGCGCCGACCGTCAACAGGCTGGCGATCGCTACATCCTGGCCAGACGCATCGGTCAAGCGATCGATCCGAACGGCCCCGTCAGCCGTTGCGATGACGGCTCCGTCGTCGTCGAGCGCCAGCACGCACCCCGGAGCGCCGCGCGCGCTCGTTGCGGCTTTGCCGAACCCGATTATGTTGTAGGCCCTGCCGGAGATGCGGACCTTCGGAAGGCAAAGCGGGTTGGTGTAGCCGTCGCCGAAGGTCAACGCTCGTCCCAGGCGGTCGAGGTCAGCGGTCGGCGCGTTGAAGTCAATCAGGCTCGCTTGGCGGGGACGACTGTAGCTGTTAAAGACTTTCCGTGAGGCGAAGCTCTGCGGCGATCCGGCGATCGTCCCGGCCTCGATCAACTCGATGAGACGCCCGAACGAGACTAGGCCTGCCTCGAAACACTTCGTATTGAGTGTGAACGACGTATCCTCTTCGCTGATCGACACGGCCTCCTGCAGCACGATATCGCCATCGTCGATGCCGTTCGTGAGGTAATGCCATGTGATAGCGTAGTCTTTTTCCCGGCTCAGAATTGCCCAGGCGGGCGTGTTCAGCCCTGCGTAGGCCGGAAGTGGACCATCGTGAAAATTTACTGCGCCCTCCGAAGCTTTGCGCCAAACGTTTTCGGGAACCTTACGGAGGTTGGCAATCGAGAAAAACCAGGAGTAATCGATCGTCGACAATCCGCGGGTGTAATCACCGAAGGGCTCAAGCAGCTGAATATCGCGCTCGTTGGCCCACGTCCGGATCCTAGGGTCAGTCGTGATGACTGCTTCGATGCGATGAGACCGACCGATAAGAAGGCTGGCGCACTCGATCAACAGTGATCCATCGCCCATCAAAACGCACGACTTACTAACTGACTGCATATTCGGGTCCATAGATGGCGGTCGGATCTCACTCCCCACTAGCTCGTCCGTAGCGAGAAGTCACGGGCGATCGACGATGTAGGTTGACAGTCGCGGCGGGCCTCCCCGGCCCTGTCGGCCCACCTCGGCGTCGGTTGCGAAACGTCAATGCCAGAATGGAACTCTGCATCAGACTGGGTCCAGCGGTCCTGGTGGAATCTCGAATTCGGTCGGGAGTGTTCCATTCTGCATCGGGAGGCGGGCGATCCTGCTCTCTCGATCGCTCAGGAGTGCGCCGCCGCTCGGCCATCTGGGGCAAGACGTACCGAGATGGCGGCCTGTTGTTCCATTCGACCCGGAAAGGCACTAACGTACCGTTAGCTGCATGTCGGGAGTGCGCCTCGCGTTGGCCTTCCGCTTGCAAAGGAGGGCCCAATTGCGGGCCGAACGGCCGTTAGCTCAAAGGCTTTCTTGATCGCCGAGAGTAGGACTAGGTTGGGAATGAGTACCGAAGGCTCCTCGATGAATCCAACTGACATTGCTATTGTCGGAATGGCGGTAAGGGTCCCAGGAGCGCGCGATCACCGCGAGTTCTGGGCAAATCTTCGTGACGGCATCGAATCCATCCGCACATATCCGACCGAGGATCTACTGACTGCGGGCGAAAGTCCTGATCGCATCAGAAAGAAGAACTATGTCCCGCGAGGCGCTGACCTGGGGGGAATGGAGTTGTTCGATGCTGACTTCTTCGGGTTCAGCCCGAAGGAAGCCGCGATTATGGACCCCCAACACCGGCATTTTCTCGAGTGCACATGGGAAGCTTTCGAGGACGCCGCTCGCCCGCCCGAAAGGATTTCCGGCCCGGTGGGGGTGTTCGCCGGCTCCGGGATGGGCAGCTATTTCTATTTCAACGTGTGCAGCCATCGCGACCTAGTCGATGACGTCGGGATGTTCCTTCTGCGTCATACCGGGAACGACAAGGACTTTCTGGCGACGCGCGTCTCCTACTTGTTCGACCTTCACGGCCCCAGTCTCAACATCCAGACCGCGTGCTCGACGTCGCTCGTCGCGGTCCATGCAGCCTGCCAGAGCCTTCTCACTCACGAGTGCGATATGGCTATTGCTGGTGGCGTCACGATCGAGATCCCGCATCGACGCGGCTATCTGCATCACGACGGCGAGGTGCTGTCCGTCGACGGCCATTGCCGCGCCTTCGACGCCAACGCCACCGGCACGGTGTTCGGCAGCGGCGTCGGTGTCGTCGTCCTGAGGCGGCTGGCCGATGCGATCGCCGACGGTGATCCGATCCGCGCCGTGATCAAGGCGACTGCGATCAACAACGATGGCGCCAGCAAGGCCGGCTATCTGGCGCCGAGCGTCTCCGGCCAGGCCGAGGCTGTCGTGGAGGCCCATACCCTCGCGGGGATTTCAGCGGACGCGGTCCAGTACATAGAATGCCATGGCACCGGCACCAATCTCGGCGATCCTATCGAGATCGAGGCCCTCACGGCAGCATTTCGGCGGAGCACGCAACGCGCAGCTTTCTGTCGAATTGGCTCGGTCAAGACCAACATCGGTCATCTCGACACCGCCGCTGGCGTCGTCGGCTTGATCAAGACGGTGCTTGCGCTCCAGCACAAGCAGATGCCACCGAGCTTGAACTTCGAGAAGCCCAACCCGGCGATCGCCTTCGCCAGCACGCCGTTCGTGGTCAACGACAGATTAACGACCTGGCCCCGCGGAACGTCCCCGCGCCTCGCGGCCGTGAACTCACTCGGCGTCGGCGGCACAAATGCGCACGTCATCGTGGAGGAGGCGCCCGAAGCAGAAACCGGCCGCTCACACGCCGACGTCGGGCCACAAGTGCTCGTTCTGACCGGCAAGACACGACAGGCCGTCGACAGCGCTGCAGAGCGGCTGGCCGCGCATCTGGAAGCCGTGCCCCAGGACACGCTGCAGGATGTCGCCTGCACGCTGATAACGGGCCGCCGACACTTCGAGCACCGTCGTATCGTAGCGGTCGCCGACCGAAAGGATGCGATCGATGTCCTGCGTCAAACCGGTTCATCCCGGTTTATGACGCACAGCACCATCGACCGCACCTCGGGGCCGGTGCTCCTGTTCCCGGGTGGCGGAGCGCAATACCCGGCCATGGCCGCAACGCTCTACCGGAAAGACCCGGCCTTCGCGGCCATCGTCGACGAGGGTATCAGCTACCTGCCGGCCGATGCAGCGGCGCGCATTAGGCAGGTCTGGCTGAACGCCTCGCGCCACGACCGCGATGCCGCGCAGCAATTGCTGAGGCCATCGCTGCAATTGCCCGCAATTCTCATTCTCGAGATTGCACTGGCGCGGCTTTGGATGTCCTGGGGCGTCAAGCCGGCTGCCCTCATCGGCCATTCGATGGGAGAGAACGCCGCCGCCTGCATATCCGGTGTCCTCGACTTCAAGGCGGTCGTCAATCTCGTTCATCTGCGCGGGACGCTGTTCGAGGAGCTTGCGGGCGGCGCGATGCTGAGCGTTTCGTTACCGCTGGACGAGCTACGACGTCGCCTGCCGGCCGATCTGGATATGGCGGTCAACAATGCGCCGGATCTGGGCGTCGTATCGGGGCCGGTTGCTGCGATCGACGCCTTTGCGGCCGAGCTGGCGGCCGAGGAGATCGAGCATTCCAAGGTGCCGATCTCCGTCGCTGCGCACTCGCGCATGCTCGAGCCGATTCTCAGCCGCTTCGAAAGCTACCTGCGCTCGATCCGGCTCGCGCGACCCCAAATCGCACTGATCTCGAATGTCAGCGGCACCTGGATGACGGACGCCCAGGCGACCGACCCCGAGTACTGGGTCAGCCACCTTCGATCGACGGTGAGGTTCTCTGAAGGCTTGGCGACGCTGGCCGAAGATCCCACGCGGATCTACATCGAGGTCGGACCCGGGCGGACCATGTCGTCTCTGGTCAAGTCGCAAGGCAAGGCCGATGGCAACCAGATCATCAACAGCCTGCCGCATGCGGACGACGACAAGGACGATCGCCTGAGCTTCCTGACGGCGCTCGGTCGTGCCTGGGCACTCGGCCTCCCTGTGCCCCTGGAGCGCTCATGGCAAGGCACCGGTGCCCGGCGCGTTGCGCTTCCCGCCTACCCGTTCCAGGGCCAGCCGTACTTCATAGAGCGCGTTTCCACAGCAAGCGCGGAAAGCGAAGCGGCCGAGCTGACGAAGCGCTCCGATATAGCGACTTGGGGCTGGCGTCCCATCTGGAAGCGCGCCTACGCCGACGTCTGCGCGACGTCGACCACGCCGGAGAAAATCCTGGTGTTCTTGGACGACACCGGGCTCGGAGCAAGAATTGTCTCGCGGCTGCAAGCCGAAGGACATGCCGTGGCGACCGTCATGTTCGGCGACGCCTTCGTGGAACGCTCCGACGTCCAATTCGTGCTTTGCCCTGAGCGCGGGCGCGAGGGGTACGATGCATTGGTGGCCAGCCTCGCTCAGAGTGGCCACCTGCCGACGCGCATCGTGCATGCGTGGCTGCTCACCGGCGACGAGGCGCCTCGCCCAGGCTCCAGCTTCTTCGACCAAAACCAAGAACGCGGCTTCTACAGCCTGTTCTATCTGGCGCAGGCACTCAGCAATATCGAACTGAAGAGCCCGATGCACATCACCGTGCTCGCCAATGGCATGCAACGCGTGCTCGACGGGCCGCTGCTGTATCCCGACAAAGCAACGGTGCTCGGGCCGGTGCAGGTGATACCGCGAGAGATGCCGCTCATTTCCGTCAGCTCGATCGACCTGCCCCAGACGAAGCCGGACGAGCGTGGAGCGCCGTCTGTCAGGCAGCGGCTACTGAAGTCTCTCGGGGGCTCGCTCGTCAGCGACGATAACTGGGCCGACGAGATACTCGACCTCATCTGGGACGATATCGTTGCGGCAAGGACCAACGAGGTCTTGGCCGTCCGTCGCGGGAAGCGTTTTGCGCGCATGCATCAGGAGACGCCGCTCGAGCTGTCCGACGACGCAAAACCGCCGTTCCGAGAGAAAGGCGTCTACCTGGTCACTGGCGGTGTCGGCGGCATTGCGTTGGCTTGCGCCGAGAAGCTCGCCAGCGACTTTCGCGCGAAGCTCGTCCTCGTGGGGCGTCTCGATATTCCGGCGCGAGCGGAATGGCCTGCCTATCTCGAAGCCTATGGCGACCAGGATCGGCTGGGCCACGTCATGCAGGCCATTCAGAATATCGAGCAGGCCGGCGGCGAGGTCATGTATGCCCGTGCGGATGTGACCAACCCCGAGGCTATGCGCCGCGTCGTCGCCGATGCGCAAGCGCGGTTCGGGGCAATCCATGGAGTGCTTCACGCCGCGGGCATCGTCAAGGACGAGCTGATCGCTCTGAAAAGCCAGTCGGACGTCGAGGACGTCTTGGCTCCGAAGGTGCTCGGCGCCATGGTGCTCGAGCAAGTGCTGAAGGATGTGCCGCTCGACGTCGTCGTGCTGTTTTCGTCGACGAGCACCGACATGGCGCCGGCCGGCCAATGCGACTACGTTGCGGCCAACGCCTACCTCAACGCGTTCGCCGAAAGCCGATGGGCTGCCGAGGCCGGGCGGGCGGTCGCCGTGCATTGGGGCGTCTGGAATGGCGTCGGCATGGCGGCGCGGGCAGTGAAGAGCGCGCAAGACCATGCTGAGGCGCCAGTCGTAAAGTCCGCTACACAGCCGCTGTTCGACCGGCACGTACGGAGCCCCGACGACAGCTGGCTCGAGCTGCAATGCAACGCGAAGAGCGATTGGATCCTGAACGAGCATCGGCTAGCCAGTGGCGAGGCGATCTGGCCGGGAACCGGCTATCTGGAGCTGGTGGCCGAGGCAGCACGCGAGCTGGGGCAGTCGCATGCATTGCTGATCGAAGACTTGACGTTCCGTCGTCCTCTCGCGGCGCCGGACGATGCGCCCGTCTATCTGCGGGTGCGTTATCGCAATGAGCCGAAGCAAGCGCGCCTTACTTTGGAAAGCCGGATCGGGCACGGAACCGACGAGCCGTGGGTGGCGCACGCCGAGGCAAAAATTATGCTCGGCAGCCTGAAACCGAGCAAACTCCTCGACATTGCCTCGATCGCAAGCCGCTGCGGCGTCGTGACTTTGGGGGACGGCGTCTCGGTCATCGCGTCGGCACAGGAGCAGCACCTGCGTTTCGGTCCACGCTGGCAGGTCTTGCGATCCGCCCGCTTCGGCGACGGAGAGGCGCTGGCGAGAACTCGAGCTCGAAGACGCCTTCGCCGGTGATCTCGCCAGCGGCCTCGTTCTGCATCCAGGGCTTATGGACATCGCAACGGGGTTTGCGATGAGCCTCATCGGCGGCTATTCGGCAAACGATGGACTTTGGGTGCCGCTGGGCTATGGCTCGGTTCGTGTCCACGCGCCGCTGCCGAAGGAAATCTGGAGCTACGCGAGGCTGAGCGCCAACAGCGAGCTCGATGCCGGCATCGCAACCTTCGACGTGACGATCGCGGACAGCAAGGGTCGCGTGCTGGTCGACGTCGAAAGATTCACGATCATGAGGAGCGGCGCCGATCTGGCGCGGGGCTTGCGCGAGGACACGGCGGGTACGGGCAAAGTGGCGTCCCGGCAGCCGCGTGAGATGTCGCCGGCACAGCAGCGCCTGGCGGCCCAGGTCGAGCAGGGCATTCTGCCTGCCGAAGGCGCGGAGGCGCTGCTCAGAGCGCTGACAAAAGGCCATTCGCAGATCATTGTCAGCTCGCTCGACCTCGCCGAGCTGAAAAAGTCGCAAGAGCCGATCGAGACGCGAAGAGGTGATAAGATCACCTTTTCCCGTCCGGATGCCGGCGCAAATTTCGTAGCTCCGCGGAATGACATCGAGGCGAAACTCGCGGAATTCTGGACCGAGCTCCTCGGCATTCAGAAGGTCGGGGTCAACGATGATTTCTTCGATCTCGGCGGCCACTCACTGATAGCCGTCCGGTTGTTCCGCAAGGTCAAATCCGCTTTCGCGGTCGATATCCCGATCTCGGCATTGATCGAGGCGCCGACCATTGCCCAATGTGCCGAGCTTCTCGCGGAGCTGGTCCCGTCGACATCCAACGACACGACCGAAACCGCGACCTCGACAGTAGCGCGCCCGCAGTTCCGGCATATTGTGCAGATGCACCAATGCAAGACGTTCGGGCGGACGCCGTTCTTCATCTGCGCCGGGATGTTCGGCAATATCCTCAATCTCCGGCATCTGGCCACGCAGATCGGCAAGGATCGGACGGTATACGGGCTGCAGGCGCGAGGGATTTACGGCGACGAGCAGCCTCACGAAACGTTCGAGGAGATGGCGCGCGACTATCTGGCCGAGGTGCGCGTCGTTCAGCCGACCGGGCCCTACCTGCTAGGCGGATTTTCGGGCGGTGGCCTCGTGGCGTTCGAGATGGCGCGGCAGCTCAACCTCGCGGGCGAGACCGTGGCCCAGCTCATCATGCTCGATACACCTTATCCCGAGCACTCGCCGCTGACGGCAATCGATCGCGCGCTGATGAAGTGGCAGGACCTGCAGCGCGACGGCAGCGCCTTCCTCGCCAATTGGATCAGGCGTCGCATCGCCTGGGAGCGCGCGCGGCTGCATAAGGATCAAAATCCGGCACCGCTATCGAACGAGCAATTCCACAATGCTGCCATCGAGGCTGCATTCTACCGTGCCTTGGGACGTTTCGTGGGACAGCCGTACGCGGGGTCCGCGATCAATTTCCGTCCCGTGCCTGAGGTGGCCTACCGCGTGACCGGCGGCCGTCTGCTCGACTTCAATCGGTCGCTCGTGCGAGCGGACAACGGCTGGTCCCCGATAATCGCCAAGCTGCGGATGATCCAAGTCCCCGGTACACACGACAGCATGGTGCTGGAGCCGAATGTTCGTGTGCTTGCCGCGATCATCCGCGAGGAACTACGAATTGCGGAGGCCAACGATAGCCTGTTGATCGCTGCGGAGTAGGCTGGCGGCGGCACGTGACCAGCACGCGGATGCGATCCCCGGCCTTCAGGCGATGACGGAGACCGTGGGCTCGACGGTCGCCGTCAGATCATAAAGCGGCTTTTACAGAGGAGCGCACGGTGACGGCACTCGACCACGACGCGAGAGGACGTTCGCCGTTCCTCGCAGCCGGATGCGCCAGCTATCGCGCGGTGGCCACCATGGCCGCTCTCGTCGCTCTCGTCCTGCTTGTGAGCCCGGCCTCACTGGCAAGGGCCGCGGAGCCGAAGTCGCTGCGGTTCTTCATTTCGGGTCACAGCCTCACCGATAATCCATTTGGCGACTATCTGGCCGAGCTCGCCCGTGGCCATGGCTACGACGTGACCTGGAACCAGCAGATCATCCTCGGCTCGCCGATCATTCGCCGGAGCTTGGGAGACCCCGCGAAAGGCTCGATCTGGTCCGGTTATCGGTCCGGCAAGGACCGGCAGGGCAGGGAAGGCATCGATGTCCTGCAGGAACTGAAGGAGCCAGCCGGCGGCGCATCCTATTCGACCCTTATCCTGACCGAATCCCATAAAACGGCTGCGACGCTGCGCTGGAACGATACCGTGCGATATGCGCGGCACTTCCACGAGCGCTTCATCGACGGCAATCCGAACGGCACGACTTTCCTGTTCGAGCCATGGGAGAGTATCAAGGATAAGGCCAATCTCGGGCCTTGGGTGAGCCTGGAGCGCAAAGCCTCTCGGGTTTGGGGATGTGTCTCGAGGCGGATCAATATGAGCCTCGATCGAGAGGGTCGACCCGATCGCATAAAACCGCTGCCGGCAGCTTCGGCGCTGGTGTCGCTCATCGAGCAGGCGACGGCCGGGAAAATCATCGAGCTGAAAAGAGCCACCACGCGAGAGACGCTCGACCTCATCCTCACCGACGATGTTCACCTGACGAAGCTCGGCTTCTACTACATCGCGGCCGTTACATTCGTCACCGTGACCGGTGAGGATCCGCGCGAGGGTTGGGCGCCTCCAGACATCCCTGCGTCCCTTGCACGAAGCCTCCGCGAGTTGGCATGGCGATTTCACCAGGAGCGAGCGAGCTTCGAGCAATCGCCAGATCTGGCAGCCTGCAGGGCTTTCATGACATCCAGTTTCTGTCCCGACTGGAATGCTTACGTACCGGGGAAGTGGGCGCCAAAGGTGAACGACTGCGGTCGATTCTTTGGACGGGACAGCGCATCGTCAGGCTGGTTCGGTCGCCCTCCCAATCCCTTCGCGTTCGATGCCGCGACCGACGCGACGTATTGGCTTCCTCCGCCCAAATGAGGCCCGGCGGCGGCATCGTTGCTTTTTTCGCCGCGCGCGAGACGGATTGACTGGCTGTGGTCGGCCCACTGTAGCGGAGGCGTCTCACGCTTCCGCGAGGCTGGCGATGAGCGCGCCCTGGTTGACCTGTGCGCCCTCGGTTGCGGCGACCTTGGCGATGGTGCCGTCGCGGGCGGCGTGGAGGACGTGCTCCATCTTCATGGCCTCGACGACGGCGATGCGGTCGCCTTTCACAACGGTCTGGCCTTCCGTCACGAAGATGCGGGCGACCTTACCGTTGATCGGCGCGCGCACGTGGTCGCCAGCCTGGCCGTCGTCGATGGCGGACGCGTCGTAGGTGGGCAGGGCAATCTCGGTTTGTACGCCATCCTCGATGACGAGCAGAACACCTAGCGAGACATCGTGCTCCGAATAAGTGTGCACCCCAGGGCCACGCTCAAAAGCTGGGCCCACATGTGCAACGCGCGGGCCATGCTCGTTCCAGGAGATTTCCACCTCTGTCCGTTCGCCATTCACTACAACAGGCCTGCGCTCGTTACGTCGCGGGCCGAGCTGAAAGCCGTCGTATCGGCCCCACGGCGAGCCGCGAAGGTACATCGGCGCCTCGGCGTTGCTGGACAACACCTGGAGCCAAGTCTCTATCCCTTCAGTCGTTGCCCAGACGATGTTGGGAGGCGCGGAGAACCGGTCGATGCTGCGGCCGATGAGGCTCGTATCGAGGCGGCCGTTGCGGACATGCTCGTCCAGTAGCAGGGCCGCAAGAAAAGCCTGATTGGTGATAGGGCCAGCTACAGTGGTCGACCTGATCGCGTCGATGAGCAGTTCGGCCGCCGCATCTCGCGACGGAGCCGACGATATCAATTTGGCAATCATCGAGTCGTAGAAGGGCGAGACCATGTCACCCGTTTGCACGCCGCTTTCGATCCGTAGGTCGCCGGTTTGCGTCGCTTCGAATACGTGGATCCGGCCCACACTCGGCAAGAACCCCTTAGCCGGGTCCTCGGCGCAGAGGCGCGCTTCGATGGCGTGGCCGCTCATCGTGATGTCGGACTGGGCGAGCGGCAGCTTATCGCCGGATGCCACGCGCAATTGCCACTCGACGAGATCGAGGCCGGTGATCTCCTCCGTCACCGGGTGCTCGACCTGGAGGCGGGTGTTCATCTCGATGAAGTACCACTTGGCGTCGGGGCCGAGGCTCCCGCCTTCAACCAGAAACTCGACCGTACCGGCGCCCTCGTAGCCGACCGCCTTCGCGAGCTTGACGGCGGCGGCGCACATTTTCTCGCGGAGCTCGGGATCATGCCCGGCGCAGGCGCTTCCTCGATGACCTTCTGGTTGCGCCGCTGCAGCGTGCAATCGCGCTCGAACATGTGGACGACGTTGCCGTGCGCATCGCCGAAGACCTGCACCTCGATGTGTCGCGGGCGCTCGACAACCTTCTCGATCAGGACGCGCGCGTCGCCGAAAGCGCCCTCGGCCTCGCGTTGGGCCGAAGCGAGCAGCTCGGGCAATTCAGCCTCGGTGGCGACGAGGCGCATGCCGCGACCGCCGCCGCCGGCGACGGCCTTGATCATCACGGGGTAGCCGATCTTCTTCGCCTCGACGGCGAGCGTGGCTGCGTCCTGCTTGCCCCCCTGATACCCCGGTACGACCGGAACGCCGGTCTTGATCGCGACCTCCTTCGCCGCAGCCTTGCCGCCCAGCGCGCGCATGGCCTCCGGGGTCGGGCCGATGAATTTGATGCCGACCTTGCCCGCCGCCTCGGCAAAATCTGCGTTCTCGGCGAGGAAGCCGTAGCCGGGATGAATGCCCTCGGCGCCGGTGGCCTTGGCGGCGGCGATGATCTTGTCGCCGCGCAGATAGCTCTCGGTGGCCGGCGAGGGCCCGATGTGCACCGCCTCGTCGGCCTCCTGGACGTGCAACGCCCTTGCATCCGCATCGGAGTAGACAGCTACCGTCGCGACGCCCATCTCGCGGGCAGTGCGGATGATCCGCCGGGCGATCTCGCCGCGATTGGCGATCAGGATCTTCTTGAGCATGCTCGAGTCCGGATGAGGTGGGGCTTGTTGGCGGGCAATGTCGGCTATTCCGGAGACAAGTGCAAAGGGGGCGGTAGGCCTTCCGGAGACCGGCAGCCGGGAAAGCAGGCAAAGGTGCGCGCGGCTGCCGTTGCGTCATAACGCTTTTCAGCGTCATCATGGGACGGCAAGTGAAACCTTGGCCGCAACATCAGCCATTTCGGGGAAGCCACATGCTCGACATCATCATACGAGGCGGCGACGTGGTGACGCCGCAGGGCGTGATCAAGGCTGATGTGGCCGTGAAGGGCGAGACCATCGCCGCCGTGACGGCACCGGGGGTGCTCACGGAGGCGGGCCGCATCATCGACGCCACGGGCAAGATCGTGATGCCGGGTGGGGTCGACCCTCATGTGCACATGGCGCATCCTTTCCGCACGCCCGACGGCGTCGATCTGCTGACGCGGGGACCCGACCACGTCGGCATGGCGGCGCTCTACGGCGGCACCACGACGATGCTGGATTTCGCCTACATCAACTCCGATGGCCACGTGCGGGACGGCATCGAATCCAGAGACAAGCAGTTCGCGGTAGCGGCCTGCGACTATGCCTATCACCTGATGCTGCAGTCGGAGCCGGCGCACACGCTGATGGGCGAGCTGGCCGAGGCGATCCAGGCCGGCTACCCGACGATCAAGATCTTCATGACCAACATCTGGCCGCACCGGCAGGGCCGCATGGTCGATCTCGGCGACATGTGGGAGGTGTTCAAGGTGCTGGCCCACGAGGGCGGCCTGGGCGTGATCCATGCCGAGGACAACGACCTCGTGATGCACATGTACCAGAAGCTCATCCGCGAGGGCCGCACCGGATTCGAGAATATGGCCGAGGTGCACAGCCAGCTTTCCGAGGACATCTCGTTCCGGCGCGTGATCAGGCTGGCCGAAAGCGTGCCGGGATGCGCGCTCTACATGATGCACGTCTCTGCGGCGACCGGTGTGGCTGCCATCCGCGAGGCGCGGGCCAAGGGCCTGCCGATCTACGGTGAGAGCCTGCACCAGTACATGCTTTACACGCAGGAGGACTACAAGCGGCCGAACGGTCAGATCTACCATACCTATCCGTCATTGAAGTCCCAGGCCGACCAGGATCAGCTTTGGGCCGGCACGCGGGACGGCTCGATCAACTGTGTCGCGACAGACGACCTCTGCTGCACGCTGAAGGAGAAGACGCTCGGCATCAGGATCGACGACACGACCGGCGGCAACTCGGGGGTCGAGCCGCGGCTCGCCGTCATGTACACGCAGATGGTCGTGAAGCGCGGCTATTCGCTGCCACAGTACGTGGATCTCGTCTCGACGAACGCGGCGAAGATCATGGGGCTCTACCCTCGCAAAGGCTGCATCGCCGCCGGGAGTGACGCCGACATCACCATCCTCGATCCGGACAAGCGCGGCCAGATCAAGGCCAGCGAGCTGCACCAGACCGACTACACGCCGTGGGAGGGGCACGACATCTACGCGTGGCCGGTGCTGACCATGCTGCGCGGCACGGTGAAGGTGGAGGGCGGCAAGTACGTGGGCAAGCCCGGAGACGGCAAGCATTTGAGCCGCAAGATCCCGTCGGAGATCCTGAAGGGTCCGGCGCTTTGAGCGATCGGCCTGACGAGACCGATGTCCAGGTCCTGGGTTTGATCCGTGCAAGTCTTGCCGTGTGGAAGATCGACGCGGCTGTAACGACCGAGCGGGATGGAAGTTGGCGTCTCTCACTCGCGAACGGAGATGACGTTAGTGTCGGCCGGGCGCCTGAGGGCATTCCGTTTCGGTGGATAGTGACGACGGCCGAGGGGCGCGAGCGGCCGGCGTCGTCGGTGACTGGTCTGCTGCGGGTGCTGCGGTCCACGATCGATCCCGCATGGCGACCTAGCCGCGCGCGGGTGGTGCCGCTGATGCCGCCAATGCCAGACGCCATGTCATGATCCCCGTCACCGTCCTCACGGGGTTTCTCGGTAGTGGCAAGACCACTTTGCTGGCGCGTCTGCTCAAGCATCCGGGCTTCGCGCGGACGGCGGTGATCATCAACGAGTTCGGTGAAGTGGGCATCGACCACGAGCTCGTCGCGGCGGCCGAGGAAAGCTTCGTCCAACTCGAGACGGGTTGCATCTGCTGTATGGTACGGGGCGATCTCGAGGCCACGCTCGCCGATCTGGTGGCGCGGCGGCTCAGCGGCGCGTTACCGGCTTTCGAGCGGATCGTGATCGAGACGTCGGGCCTCGCGGACCCGGCGCCGGTGCTGAATGCGGTGATGGCCGAGACGGGACGTGGCGCGGGGATCGTGCTCGACGGCGTCGTGACCACGGTGGATGCGGTGACGGGGGCGGCGACACTGACACGAGAGCCGCAATCGGTGCGGCAGGTGGCGGTGGCCGACCGGCTGATCCTGACCAAGATCGACCTGCTGGCGGACGGGCCAGATGCGGCCCTGCTCGCCTGCATCCGCCGTCACAATCCCGGCGCGCCTCTCTTTGAGGCGATCAACGGCGTGATCGATCCGGCTCAGTTGCTCGGTGGCAATGGAAGTGAGAGCGATACCACGCTGCCGATGGATGCAACCCTGCCACATGATCCTGAGATTGGTTGCATCGTCGTCCGGCGCGCTGGACCGATGCCCGGGCTGGCGCTGACACTTTTCTTCGAAGCCCTCGCGGATCATGTCGGCGCCGACCTGCTCCGCCTCAAAGGCATCGTTCATGTGGCCGAGCACCCGTCGCAGCCGGCGGTCATCCACGGCGTGCAACATGTGTTCCATGAGCCACAGTGGCTCGAGAGGTGGCCATCGGGCGAGCGCCAGTCTCGGTTCGTGCTGATCGGGCGGGGCCTGTCGCAACTGTGGATCGAGCGCCTGCTGGACGCGCTCGAGGCCGAGGTGAGGAAGGTGGGCGCGGCAGAGGCGGGTTGAGAGTGAGTGCATGCCCCGGCCGCCAATTTCCACGCTCCAGGTTGTCGGGTCCGATGCCTCTCGTGCGTCCTCGAACCAGTGGTGCTGCTTGCGCGCTGTTCTCGAACGGCAGGCGCCCATTCCGCAAGCCAAGGAGATCGACAGATGAGGGTCATGGTGATCGTCAAGGCCAGCAAGGCCTCTGAAGCTGGAGAAATGCCGAGCCAACAGCTCCTGACCGAGATGGGAAACTTCAACGAGGAGCTGGTCAAGGCCGGCGTGATGCTCGCTGGCGAGGGATTGCACCCGTCGAAGAAAGGCGCTCGCGTTCGCTTCTCAGGCAAGGATCGCATAGTGACGGACGGACCGTTTGCCGAGACCAAAGAGCTGATTGCGGGGTATTGGATCTGGAAAGTCGCGTCGATGGACGAGGCGATCGCGTGGGCGAAGCGATGCCCCAATCCACATCAGGAGGACAGCGAGGTCGAGATCCGCCCCATCTTCGAAGCCGACGATTTCGGTGAGGCGTTGACGCCGGAGCTTCGCGAGCAAGAGGAGCGCTTGGCGGCAGGTGCCAAGCACAACGCGGACAGCTGAAAGACGTTGCGCGAGGCGCCGTCGATCCAGAAAAGGGCGTGGGATCGCCCGCGCCCCACGACGTCACGCCGCCTGAGGCCCAGCCCCTGGCCTTCCGCCACCTCGCCTGAGCCTGCGGCGACCATATCTGTTTCGGCGCATAATACTGTGGCACCGCGCGGACACCCTCCGGCAACACCACCCAAGGTTGCTTGGACGCCGTGAAGATGTGGATGTCGGGGGGTAGAAGATCGGGCTGGTCCAGTGTTCCAACGCGCACAAAGCGAATTCGCTCGCCCGCCCCCGCGTAGTTGCTCCACACCGCCATCTGGCAAGTGGGGCAACGTGCAATCGTCTGGCCGCGCCCGCTCTCGGAAGGGGTCAGCACGAGCATGGGCTCGGTGCCCTCGTGAACAACACAGTCGGCCTCGAGAACGGCATTTACGGCGAACGCCGACCCGGTCTCGCGCTGGCACCAGCGGCAATGGCAGCCGTGTACGATCATCGGCCGTTTGAGCAGCCGGTACCGGAGACTGCCGCAGCTGCATCCACCCTCCATGACACGCCTCCGTGATCGGGCACCTCGTCGCCTGCGTTTATAGTGGGGCACACTCCTTGCGTTCATCATGCCGCACAGGACGGCCGCGGAAATGCCTTCACGCCGATGCAGGCATGGCGCCAAGTTGCATCAACTTCGGCGGAAAGACGAGGGACGTCGACGCCAGAGCCTCGCGGCAGCGACGGTTCTCGGCGGGCTCGCCCGTTCAGCCCCAGTGAGTTCTACAGACGCAAGGCTCAAGCGAAAGGGTGCGCCCGTGGCCTCCATTGTGAAAAAGCTCGTTGCGGTGGCCTTGCTGGGGAGCATGGTCGGCGTCGTCGCCTACGCAATGGTCAAGCCAGAGACGGCGCCGGTGACGCGCGACCGGCCCAGCAGGGGCGCCGCCGGCGGTGGCGGACAGCCGATGGTGCCAGTGCTGGCGACCAGGGCTGAGCGTCAGGAGGTGCCGGTGCTGCTCGACGCCGTCGGCACGGTACGTCCGTTGAATACGGTCACGGTGAAGCCGCAGGTCGACGGACGGCTCATCAAGGTCGCGTTCCAGGAGGGCCAGGACGTGAAGGCGGGCGATCTCCTCGCCGAGATCGATCCCGCGACCTACCAGGCCGCGCTCGACCAGGCGACAGCACGGCGCGCGATCACGGCAACACAGCTCGCCAACGCCAAGCGCGACTACGAACGGATGGCCAAGATCCCGGGCGTCATGGCTCAGAAGACCATGGACACCCAGGAGGCGCAGGTCGACCAGCTCGAGGCGCAGCTGAAGGCCGAGGATGCGGCCGTCGCGAGCGCGCGCACAATTCTCGGCTACACGCGCATCACCTCGCCGATCAGCGGGCGCACGGGCCTCAGGCTGGTCGACGAGGGCAATCTGATGCGCTCGGGCGACGCCGGTATCGTGACGATCACCGAGATCGATCCCATCGCGGTCCTGTTTGCGCTGCCACAACAGCGTCTGCAGGAGGTGCAGAAGGCCCTGATGAAGGGTGCCGTCATCGTCGAAGCCGTCGAGGCCGATGGACAGGGCGTCATCGAGACCGGCGCGCTCGACGTGATCGACAACCAGATCGACGCCACGACCGGCACCATTCGCATGAAGGCGCGATTTCCAAATGCCCGCCGCCTGCTGTGGCCCGGGCAGTTCGTCAACGTGCGTATCCGCATCGATACGCTCAAGGGCGTCGTCGCGGTGCCAACGGCTTCCGTGCAGCGCGGACCGGCTGGCACGTTCGTGTGGGTCGTCGGAGCAGAGAACGCTGCTACCGTGAGGCCCGTCGAGACGGGATTGACGACCGAGACGCTTGCCGTGATCGCCAAAGGGCTCGATGTGGGCGAGCAGGTCGTCACCACGGGCTTCGCCCGCATCTCGGAGGGCGCGCGGCTGATCGTCCAGGACGCGCCGGCCTCGACGCCTGTCGGGTTCGTACCGCCGCCGCGCGCGAAGCGAGGCCAGAAGGGTGGCGGTAACGGCGAGAAAGGCAAGCGGCGCCGTGAGCGCGAGGCTGCCGAGGGCCGGCCCGCAAGCAACGCACCTCCCGCCAATGCCGCGACCGTGATTCCGCAAACGAGCGAGGCGCCGGGGACGAAGTCAGGCGCAACTCGATGAGCGTATCGACCCCGTTCATCCTACGCCCGATCGCGACACTGCTCCTGACGATCGCGATCGTGCTTGCAGGCGTGCTCGGCTATCGCGCGCTGCCAATCGCCTCACTGCCGCAGGTCGAGTTCCCGACCATCCAGGTGACGACCGAGCTGCCGGGCGCGAGCCCCGAGACGATGGCAAATCTCGTCACCGCGCCGCTCGAGCGTCAGCTCGGGCAGATCTCGTCGCTCGAGGTGATGACCTCGTCGTCATCGCTCGGCATAAGCCAGATTACTCTGCAGTTCCGGCTCGGACGTGACATCGACGCTGCCGGCCAGGACGTGCAGTCGGCGATCAACGCAGCGGCCTCGACGCTGCCGCGCACGCTCCCGTATCCACCGACCTTCGCCAAGGTGAACCCAGCCGATGCGCCGATCGCAACGCTGGCGCTGACATCGGACACGCTGTCGCTGCGGACGCTGTCCGATATCGCCGACACACTCATCGCGCAGCGGCTGGCGTCGGTTTCGGGGGTCGGGCGGGTCGCGATCGAGGGAGGGGTCAAGCCGGCTGTGCGCATCCAGGCGGATCTCGCGCGGCTCGGCGGCTACGGGTTGTCCATGGCCGACCTCAGAGCGGCCATCGTCGCGGCTAACGTCTCGGGGCCCAAGGGCTCGCTCGACGGCGCGATGCAGTCATACACGCTAGCGGCCAACGACCAGATCTCGAGCGCGGAGCAGTACAAGGCCGTCATCGTCGCCTGGCGAAATGGCGCGCCGGTGCGGCTCGCGGACGTCGCCGCGGTGACGGATGGGCTCGAGAACAGCAAGGTCGGCGGCTGGTACCAGGGCAAGACCGCCGTCGTCATCAACGTGCAGCGTCAGCCCGGTGCCAACGTCATCGCCGCCGTCGACAGATTGAAGGCCGAGCTGCCACGGCTGGAGCGGGGCATGCCTGAGGGCGTCCAGCTCGCTGTGGTGCACGACCGGACCGAGACGATCCGCGCCTCGGTGCACGACGTCCAGTTCACGCTGGTGCTAGCGGTCGGTCTCGTGGTGCTGGTGGTGCTGCTGTTCCTCAAGTCGGCCCGCGCGACGCTGATAGCGGGTATCGGGCTGCCGGTATCGATCGTGGCCACGTTCGGCGTGATGTGGCTCTGGGGTTTCAGCCTAGACAACCTGTCGCTGATGGCGCTGACCATCGGCACGGGGTTCATCGTCGACGACGCGATCGTGATGATCGAGAACATCGTGCGTCACGTCGACGACGGCGAGGACCCGTTCACGGCGGCGCTCGAAGGTGCGTCCGAGATCGGTTTCACCGTGATCTCGCTGACGATGTCGCTGCTCGCCGTGTTCATACCGCTGCTGTTCATGACCGGGCTCGTTGGACGCATGTTCCGCGAGTTCGCGCTGACGCTCTCGATCGCGGTCGTGGTCTCGGCGGTGGTGTCGCTGACGCTGATCCCGATGCTGTGCGCGCGGCTGCTGCGCCGGCCCAAGACGAAGGTCGAGACCGCGCCAGGGGTGTTGTCGCGCATCAACGACGGCATCGTCGACGGCTACATGCGCAGCCTCGCAATCGTCGTCGCGCACTCGCGGACGACGCTCGCAGTCACCGTGGCAACCGTGACGGCAACTGTTTGGCTCTACGTCAGCGTCCCCAAGGGCTTTCTCCCGGTGCAGGACACCGGCCTCGTCACGGCCAGCTTCGAGGCGGCGCCGGCAACCTCCTTCGAGGCGATGGAACGGGTGCAAGGCGAGCTCGCGGCTGCCGTCGCGAAGGATCCCGATGTCGCCGGCGTGGTCTCGATCCTGGGCGTGAGCGCTCTCAATGCGACGCCCAACTCGGGTCATCTCAAGATCACACTGAAACCGCGCAATCAGCGCGATGCGACAGCGACAGAGATCATCGCGCGGCTTGCCGTCGTCGCGAAATCGGTCGGCGGCATCAACGTGACCTTCCGGCCGGTGCAGGAGGTGCAGATCGCCACGCGGACGGCGCGCGCTCTCTACCAATACACGCTGAGCGGCGCCAACGGCGGCGAAGTGGCAAGGGTCGCGGAGCAGCTCGTCGAGCGGCTCGCGGCCGATCCCAAGCTGGTCGACGTCGGCACGGACCTGCAGAACGGCGGGCTCAAGGCGCTGGTCGATGTCGACCGGGCATTGGCGGGCCGGCTCGGCGTGTCCATGGCGCAGGTGAGCGACGCACTCAACGACGCCTTCGGCCAGCGGCAGATCTCGACCATCTATGCGCAGGCCAATCAATACCGCGTCGTGCTCGAGGCCTCCCCGCTCTACAATCGCGATCCGGCCGCGCTCGCGCGGGTGTGGGTACCATCCTCGACGGGCGCGCAAGTTCAGCTATCGACGATCGCCAAGATCGTCCGGACCACCGCTCCGCTTTCGGTCGCCCGGCAGGATCAGTTCCCGGCCGTCACCGTGTCGTACAATCTCGCGCCGGGTGCGGCGCTATCTGACGCCATCGCCTCGATCGAGACAGCTGTGCGCGATATCTCGTTGCCCGGCTCCATCACAGGCACGTACTCAGGCGAAGCCGCCGAGTTCACGCGGGCGCTCGACGGCCAGCCATGGCTGATCCTGGCCGCGATCGTGTGCATCTACCTCGTGCTCGGCATTCTCTACGAGAGTGCGATCCATCCGCTCACCATTCTGACGACGTTGCCGTCAGCGGGCATCGGAGCGGTGCTGGCGCTGCATGTCACCGGGCTCGATCTCTCGGTGGTGGCACTGATCGGCATCGTCCTGCTGATGGGTATCGTCAAGAAGAACGCGATCCTGATGATCGACTTCGCGCTCGAGGCCGAACGTGGGAGAGGGCTGTCGCCGCGCGCTGCGATCATGGAGGCGTGCAGGTTGCGCTTCCGGCCGATCATGATGACGACGCTCGCCGCACTGCTCGGCGCGTTACCGCTGGCGGTAGAGAGTGGCGTCGGGTCGGAGCTCAGAAATCCGCTCGGCATCACCATCATCGGCGGCCTCCTCGTCTCGCAGGTTCTCACGCTCTACACGACGCCGGTGATCTACCTGACACTGGAGAGCTTGAGAGCGCGTATCGCCGGTGAGCCCGCCGACGTGGATCTGCCGCGGCATCCCGCAGTGCCGGCGGTGGCGAGCGGAGCCGTCGGTGGCGGTGGCGGCGAGCTGGCAGCGGGTATCGTCCGCGTCGCAGCGAAGGAGTGACGCGATGGCCTCGGCTCCACGCCAGAAAGGCAGCCCGCAAAGCGCGCTCGGCCATGTGGCTCTGAACTTCTCGAAGCCCTTCATCGAGCGGCCTGTCGCGACGACGCTGCTGGCGATCGGACTGCTGCTTGCCGGGCTCGTCGGCTACCGCATGCTGCCGGTCGCCAGCCTGCCGTCGGTCGAGTTTCCGATGGTGGTCGTCTCGGCGAGCCGGCCGGGCGCCGATCCCGCCGTCATGGCTGCGACAGTCGCCTCTCCCCTCGAGCGGCGCCTCGGCGAGATCGCGGGCGTTACCGACATGACCTCGTCGTCGGGTTTGGGCTCGACGCGCATTCAACTCCAGTTCGATCTCAATCGATCGCTCGACGGAGCGGCGCGCGACGTGCAGGCCGCGATCAACGCGGCGGCTGCCGATCTGCCGAGCGACATGCCGACCTTGCCGGTGTTTCGCAAGGCAAACCCGAACGCCTCGCCGGTTCTGATCCTGGCCTTGACCTCCAAAAGCGTGCCGGTCTCGACGGTCTACGATGTCGCCGACACCACACTCGTTCAGCGCATCGCGCAGGTCCCGGGAGTCGGCGAGGTCAACGTCTCGGGTGCCGAGCAACCGGCGATCCGTATTCGCGTGAACCCGACACAGCTCGCCTCGCTCGGTGTATCCATGGAAGCCGTGCGTCAGGCAATTTCGGCTGCGACGCAACTGGTGCCGCTCGGCTCCATCGACGGGCCGGACGAGCTCATCGCGATCGAGACCAACGCGCAACTGACGACCGTCACCGACTACGAAGGTCTGGTCGTCAAGACCGTCAATGGCGTGCCGGTCCGGCTGAAGGACGTGGCGCAGGTGGTGCAGGCCTCGCGCAATTCCCGCTCGGCGGCGCTCTTTAACCTGCAGCCCGCCGTGCTGCTGTTCATCACCAAGCAGCCCGACGCGAATGTGATCGAGACGGTCGACGGGGTGAAGGCGCTGCTTCCCGATCTCGCGCGTTGGATTCCGGCCGGCGTCGACATCTCGATCCTGGCCGATCGCACGCAGACCATCCGCGCGTCCGTTCACGACATGCAGCTGACATTGGTGCTGTCGATCATTCTCGTGATGCTGGTCGTGCTGATTTTCCTGAGGCGCGCAGCGCCGATGATGGCCGCCGAAGTCACCGTTCCACTTTCGATCGCCGGCACGCTTGCAGCGATGGCGCTGGCAGGTTTCTCGATCAACAACCTGACGCTGATGGCGCTCGCAATCTCGGTCGGCTTCGTGGTCGACGATGCGATCGTGATGATCGAGAACATGTACCGCAATCTCGAGAAGGGCCTCGCGCCGTTCGCGGCGGCGCTCAATGGAGCACGCGAGATCGGCTTCACGGTGGTGTCCATCTCGCTGTCGCTGGCGGCCGCCTTCGTACCCCTGGTCTTCATGGGTGGGCTGCCGGGACGGCTGCTCTACGAGTTTGCGATGACGATGCTGTTCGCCATCGCGGTCTCGACGATCGTGTCGCTGACGCTGACGCCGATGCTGTGCGCGCATACGATCCGGGGCAGCGCCAATCCCCGGGCCAACAGGCTCGACCGGTTCGTGGAGCGGGGTCTCGACGGTCTCGTCTCGAGCTACGAGTCCTCGCTGGCGGTCGCTCTCAAATATCGCTGGCTGACGCTGATGACGCTTCCCGCTGTCATCGCCGCCTCGGCCTTCCTGTTCGTCAAGCTGCCGAAGGGCTTCTTTCCGACCGACGATACGGGGCTCGTCTCCGTGTTCATGCAAGGTGCCACCGACGCCTCGTTCGAGCAGATGAAGGAACTGCAGGAGCAAGCCGTCGCAAAGGTGCTCGCCGACCCGGCAGTCGAGGGTGTGGGCTCGTCGGTCGGCGCGTCGTTCTTCTCGACGGCCGGCTCGACAGCGCGGATGTTCGTTGCGCTGAAGCCGCTCGCCGAGAGGCCAGGCGTTACATCGGCAGACGTCGTGGCCCGCCTGCGGCGCCCGCTCAATGCCATCCCCGGGCTCGCGGCCTACATCAATGCCGTGCAGGATCTCAGAGGCGGCGGGGGTGGCCAGTCGCGCTCGTCGAACGAGCTTGCACTCTGGTCGACGAGTGCGGACGAGCTCTATGACTGGGCGCCTAAGATCCTGGCCCGGCTACGCACCGTGCCCGGTCTCGTCGACGTCGCCACGAACCGTGAGCAGGGCGCCCGGCAGCTCGACATCAAGATCAACAAGGAAGCCGCGGCGAGGCTCGGCGTGACGGTCGACGCGATCGGCGCGGCGCTCAACAACGCGTTCGCCCAGAGGCAAGTTGCAATCCTCTACCGTGCGCGCAACCAGTACCGGGTCATCCTGGAGGCGGATCCGTCCCTGCAGCGCGATCCGGGCGACCTCGCCGCCATCTACGTGCCGGCGCGCGGAGGAGCACAAATTCCACTGCTGTCGGTCATTACGGTCCGGTCTGCGCTGGCGCCGCTTGCCGTCAACCATCAGGGACCGTTCCCGGCCGTGACGCTCAGCTACAATACCGAAGGCGATCTGACGCTCGACCAGGCGAACACGCGGATCATGGCGGCGATCGCGGAGATGCAGCCGCCCGAACTCGCTGCGGATCGAGCCCGCAGGCGATGCCCGCGCGGCACTTCGAGGAGGGGGCGCGCAACCACTGCTCATCGTGGCCGCACTGCTGCTGGTCTACATCGTGCTCGGCATTCTCTACGAAAGCCTCGCGCACCCGCTGACGATCATCTCGACGCTGCCGTCGGCCGGTCTCGGGGCGCTGGTCGCCTTGCGCCTCGCGGACATGGAGCTGTCGCTGGTTGCGTTCATCGCGATCATCCTGCTGATCGGCATCGTTAAGAAGAACGGCATCATGCTGGTCGATTTCGCGCTGGAGGCGGAGCGCCAGCGGGGACTCTCCGCGCTCGACGCCATCCGGGCGGCCGCGCGGGAGCGTTTCCGGCCGATCCTGATGACAACGCTCGCGGCACTTTTCGGTGCAATCCCCCTCGCGATCGCGACGGGTCCGGGGGCCGAGATGCGGCGCCCGCTCGGCGTGGCGATCATCGGCGGGCTGGTAATCTCACAAGTCCTGACGCTCTACACGACGCCGGTCATCTATTTGATGCTCGATCGCCTGCAGAAGGCGTTCCGAGGTTGGCGCAGTGCGGGCCAGCCGGTCGAGCGCGCCGATGGCGGGCGAGAGCCCGAGACAACGGGTCCGAGTGGCAACGTTGCCGCGTAACCATAGTGAACCAGAACCGTTGTATCTGCCGAACCTTGAAAGCTAATAAAGTGCTATTTCGTGAGAATTCGCTGACCTCCGACATCGAGCAAAGTCTTGACTAGCGAGTTGCGAGACGCTCAGCTCGATCACAGACAGCAATTTGTTCGCCTCAGAGGCGGTGATACCTAGCATTTCAGCGGCTTGCTAACCGTCAGCCCGCGGCTCACTATGAATGGAACCTTACTAGTAGTAATAAGTTTGTCGGGGTGGCCAGCCTGGTCATGTTCGCTTTCGTGTCCGCAGGAAGAGTACTGATGCAAGTTCCGGTAGTGCTCTGCGGGGCGGAAAGCCAGCCGCCCGTGTTCGGTGTTGAATTCACCGATAGGAGCCTCTTGCAGATCGCAGACGCAGTGACAGACGCGCTGCCGCCAATTGGCGGTGGCCTGCGACTGATTGCAACAATGAATCTCGATCACGTCGTCACGCTACGGCGGAGTGCGAGCTTCCGTACCGCCTACAGACGAGCAAGCGTGGTTACCGCGGACGGTTTCCCCGTCTATATCTACGCGCGCTGGCGCGGTGCCAAACTGGCCGGACGTGTGTGCGGATCCGATTTGTTCCCCCTGATTATGGGCAAGTTGAAGCTTGGCCGTCATCGGCCGTTCCTGATTGCGTCGAGCGAGCGGACGCAGCGCCTGCTGCAGCGCCACTTTATCGAAGCGGGCTTTCGCCCGGACCAGTATGCGGTCGCCGTCCCACCGTTTGGCTTCGAGAATGATGATGCCGCGAGCGAGGCTCTCCTGCAGCAGATCGAGACTCTGAGGCCGACGCACATATTCATGGGCGTCGGCGCCCCAAAGTCGGAGATCTGGATGGATCGGAACCGCGACCGTCTCGGTGACGCCTATGGCTTTGCATTTGGTGCAAGCCTCGATTTCTTCGTCGGGACCGCAAGGCGCGCACCAAAGGTCGTGCGGAACGCGGGTTTCGAGTGGCTATGGCGCTTCGCCAGCGAGCCGCGCCGACTTTTCAGGCGTTACTTCGTTGATTCCTGGGCATTCCTCGCAGTGGTCGCAAACGATCTGCGCAAAAACGGCAATCCGTTCACACAGTAGTCAGTTGGGGTCGTCGCAGCGCCTTGTCACGCTTCTTGACCTTGATCGGGGATGGCTCTTGGCCGTTAGAGGGTGAGCGTGTAGTCACTCGCGTAGATGCGCGTGGTGTCTCGCCGAGGCAAAAGCCCCGTCCCAGCGCGAGGTGCTCCTGAGTGCAAGCGGCGTGCGTCGAAGTGCAACTAAAAAACAAACCTAGCGGGCAACGCATGTTCGAGACTTTCGACAGTATCGTCGTCATCAACTTGCCGGAGCGCGTAGACCGGCGCCGCGAGACCGAGGCCGAGCTCGAGCGTGTCGGGATCAAACACGCGCGCTTCTTTGCGGCCAAAAGACCGGCTGATCGTGGGCCCTTCCGAACCATCGGCGAGCACGGTTGTTTCCTCAGTCATGTCGCCGTTCTCAAAGAGGCGCTAAAGGCTCGCAACATTCTCGTCATGGAGGATGACGTAATGTTTGCTCGCAGCCTGCGTCAGCGTGCTGTTGCGCTAGCGGATTTGCCGGACGATTGGGAAATGGTCTATTCGGGTCATAGTCAAGTGCCTGAGGTTCGAGTCGAGCTCCCATCGGACGGTCTTGTAGCCGTCGATGGCATGGTGGAGTTCATTGGTACACATTGTTACGGTGTGAATGGCGCGGCGATACCCAAGTTGCTGGACTTCTGCGAGGGCATGCTCGCCAGAGCGCTACAGACCAACGGTGTTTGCATGTCGATCGATGGGGCCTTCAACATCGCCCGTCGCGAACTCGGACTGCGCGCGTTCGCCATCAACCCTCCGATTGCGGACCAGCGTCCATCTCGAACCGATATTGCACCGCCCAAGTGGTTCGATGGAATTGCGCCATTGCGGATGACCATCGATGGCCTACGCAGAGTAAAGAAACATCTTGCGCGACGCGCCTGACAGGACATCGCAAAACCAAAACCCGATCCTGCTGCTCGCAGAACCGTTGGGAAACCATGCCAGAAGCGAAAGATTCCGTCCTGCTCGTGACCGCGGTCGCAATTCGCACTGTGAACGGGGAACGACAAATCGATGATCAAACCTGCGACGGGTTCGAAACGGTGCAGGAGTTCGCGAACGTCGCCTGCGACTTGGTTCTCGACCCGCGCTTCGCAATGCCTTATGCCTGTGCGCACCGTCGAGGCGTGATCCACTCCGTTCGAAGGTCCAATGCCCATTGATGTCGAGACGATAGGACTTTCGTGTGCCGATTGTCCATGGAGACACCTACGTTGGCTGAACGGGTCTCACTGGTGCAAGGTCTGATCCGCATATTGCGCAGATCCTTTGCGCCACTACGCCAGCAACCCCATGCGCGGAGTTTTCACTATGAATGGCCACTATCCGATTGCAATCGTCGGCGCTGGTTTCTCCGGCGCCGTTATTGCACACGAGCTGGCCCATGCCGGCATCACCACCCACGTCTTCGACTCGAAGCCACATACGGGTGGAAACTGCCACACGGAACGCGACAGCGAAACAGGGATAATGATCCACAAATACGGACCCCATATTTTTCACACCAACGATGTGAAGATCTGGGCCTTCGTCAATCAACTTGATGTGTTCCATCCATTCATTAATCGGGTCAAAGCAATCAGCTCCAAACGAGTATAACTCACTCCCAATCAACCTACTCACTATAAACACTTTTTTCAACAAAACCTTTTCCCCCGCTGAAGCAGAACGTTTCCTCTGCACGATTTCAGACTTCTCTGATCGAAGCCCCCGAAACCTTCGAGCAACAAGCGTTGAAATTTTTGGGCCGCGACCTCTACGAAGCATTCTTCAAAGACTACACCATAAAACAGTGGGGCCTGTCGCCTACTGAGCTGCCTGCCAGCATACTCAAGCGTCTTCCCGTTCGCTTCAACTACGATGACAACTATTATTCCAGTAAATATCAGGGTATTCCAGAACATGGGTACACTTATATAGTAAACAAGCTCCTTGATCATCCGCTCATTAAAGTGCATCTCAGCACAACCTTTGATCGCGCATCCTCGGATGAGTTCTCGCATGTATTCTACTCCGGCCCGCTGGACGCTTGGTTCAGCCACAACGAAGGGAGACTGGGGTACCGCACCTTAGATTTCGCGGCAGAACGTCATATCGGTGACTATCAAGGAAACGCGGTGATCAATTATTGCGACGCGTCCGTCCCTTGGACCCGGATAAGCGAGCACAAGCATTTTTCGCCATGGGAACATCACGATCAAACAGTCATATACAAGGAGTATAGTCGGCGTTGCGAGCCGGGGGATGTCCCGTACTATCCTATTCGACTCGTCAACGAAAAGGCTATATTGGAACGATACTACACACTTGCTAATCAAGAGACGAGAACGACTTTCGTAGGTCGACTTGGCACTTATCGGTATTTGGATATGCACATCGCCATAGCCGAGGCAATGGCAGCGGCAGATAAATATCTGACTTGCCGAGCAACGGACACTCCAATGCCAGCCTTCACCGCCCAGGGAGTGATTTAGCATGGCGCCTGGACTGCCTCCGATTGCACACAAAGATCCGCGCAGCCATCGGCTCTTCTGAGTCTACAAGACGTTTCGCCGCATCGGCCGACGAGCTCGCTTCCTTGTCTTCAATCCCTTGCGCTACTGCGCGGATGTTGCAGCAGCCCAAGTCAGCCGAGCCGTGGAGTTCCGCCGCCCCACGGCGCCGACAATTCGCCGAATCGCGCTTATCAGCGACGACATTTCATACTGCAGCGAGCAGCAGTTCTATCCATTCGACCATTATCGGCGCGAATTGCGCAATGAGCTGGGCCTCATATCGACGCACCTGCTCGTCAGGGATATACTCCGAGCGCCCAGCCTCGCACTAAGGCCTTTCGACATTATCGCCATTAAATTGTCCTACCGAACTCCGGCATGCGACGCTCTGCGCGTTGTGAAGGCTATCCGACAATCGGCACCACGGCAACGCATTGCGTACTTTGATGGTGATGATGATCTCGGCATCCAGTGGCCGGCAATACTGCCCTTTGTCGATCTCTACGTGAAGAAGCACATTCTGCGAGATTTGAATGGCTACAGGGTCGAATATGCGGGGAAAAGCTACCTTCACGACTACGTCCATCGCGTCCACGGTCATGTCTTCACATCTCTCGACTATGGCCCGCCTGAAGCGGAACCAATGATCATCCACAACACGACCCCGGTCCCTGCCGACCAGTTGGAAAAGATCACATCTGGGCTACAATATCGGCTGATCAGAAGATTTTGTCGCCTCGCTACCGGAAACTTCTAGCCAACGACCGCGAAGCAGAGCGATGTCCTCGTGGAACAGTCAGCAATACTGTCACAGCTTCTGGTCGAGACGCTTGCACGTATCTCGACAGTGACTGCAACAGAGCTTCTGGCGATGCTGCCGACAATCCGTGGTGACTAGACCGCAACTTAGAGAACTTCTTGACAGCAAGATGCGTTAGCCCCTTCGGCTACCGTGAACGTGCGGCACTATTTCAGGAGTCCTCCTTGGCAGCCCGCGCGCCGCAGGAATGGTACATTTCGCGAACCGAGCCAGATATGATCCGTTCCGTTCATAACCTACGTTCCTGTAAAATGGGACTTCTCTGACCTCGAGGGAAAGTGCCGATATTATTTGGATACAGCTTGACGAGCGCGAAGCAATTGCAGCCGAGGCGAAGCGACGATTGCTGGACTATTTAACACTCCGGTCTTTGAATATTCCATTTCGACGGTGCTCACAAAGCTCTATGCACCTCATCGCTCAGCCGGTAACTCGTATCCCCGGGACTACTCCTACAGAGCTGGCCTGAGGGTCATATAGTCCTTCCTTTTTCAACTGGACCCTGATCGAGACATGAGCGGGTCCCGGATCCTGCGCTGAAGCGTCGCAGCGGCCGAACAAGGTCCAGGCATGCTGCGATGCGCTAGCAACCGTAAAGCGACTTGCGAGGCGACACCGAATACGATGCCGATGCTGACTGCAACAATATACTGAACATCCTTCCCGAACAGGATGTACTCGTAGAAGGAATGCACCGACACCACCGCCAGCGCCGCGCCAATCCCCAAACAGCAGGTCACCGGCGAGCATTCGTCCTGCGAGAGCAGAATACCGCATTGCGACGGCCATCGCGTAGCCCAACAGGAAGATCAGGGCTGCCAATCCGATATAGCCAAGCTCGACGGCGATGAGAAGATAGGCATTGTGCACCAAGTTATTCTGATTGACTTCGGCCGGTGCTACGCCCGCCCGCAGCGAGTAGCCGAAGTTTTTTGCAACATGGACATAATGATTGGGACCGACGCCAAACGGATGGTCCGCGATGATGCTGAGCGCCGCTCTGTTGAAAGCCGACCGCTCGTCGTAAACATTCTCGGCCAGCGGCGCGCTGCTGAAGCGGCGCTCAAACGATGAGATGGCAATAGGCGCAACAGCCAACAGCCCCGCCAAGCCGAGACCGGCGATTGCGACCTTTCGCTTCGTCGCTCTGCGCATCCACGACAAGATGTAGGTGAACGCCAGTCCGGCCAGACAAAGTCCGAATGAGGCGCGGGAGGCCGTCATAGCGGCAACCAGCACGCCCAGCGGCGGGAGGACGAGAAACTGGAGGCCGCGAGCACCTGCCAAGAAAAGTGCGAAATGTGGCAGCAATACCAAGTGAAGCACCAGCCCGAGCGTATTCTGGTGTGAAAATGTCCCCGGTGGCTGAATGTAATCTCCCGACCTCAGCTGTCCAATCATCACGAAGAACTGTAGCCCAATGCCGAGCGCAAGGCCCTTCAAGATCAGAAGAGGCACCGCCTCCTCCATGGAACCTCGGGTCACGGCCACCACGACCAAGTACATGCGGGCAAACTGAAACAGGACGTAAATGGCTTCCTGGACGTGCGCAGCCTGAAACACTCCGATGATCAAGGCGAATAAATAAAGCAGCAGCGGCGCGTGATAGTTGAGGACGCTACGCCGTCGAGGCATCGAGAGAAGCAAGGCAATGGCGAGGAAATCGATCAGGCTGATCTCGAAGCCCTGCACGTATCCCTTCCACTCAGGCGTTCCCCAGAGTGCGACATCAACCTGTGGAATAGCGGGGATCAGGAACGGCAGGAAGCCCAGAGCGATCCAAGCCCACTCCCTGATTTTCGGGCAATTCTGGAGCACGAGCGCCAGCGGCAACACCCCTATCAATGCAAGCGAAAGTGCAACGTATTTCATGTAGAAAGCTCGCCCTTCCGCTTACACTTCGATGCCGGTAACCTCGTACACGGCATTGTCTAGTCAGCCCCAGCCCCCAAGTGTAGTTCGATTTTGAACTCGGATGGCTTCACGTACGTCTACAGCGTTAAGGTCGGTCGGAAAGTGAAAGGCTATGCGAATGATCTCCAAGATCCGTCATGACGTAGCCACAGTGCTCGCGGCGCTGGCGTTGCTTTCGCTCATGACCGCTGCCAGCCAAGGTAGTGCGCAGAAGCCACGCGTGGTAGAGGTCACGTCTGCCACGCCCGACATTGTGGCCGTGATCGTTCGTGATCCGAAATTCGTGCCCGGCCGTCTCGTTCCGGTGCCTCCGAGCCCCGTCAAGCGCGGAGAATGGCTGCAACATCTCGGCGAGTGGGGACGCGTCGTCGGACCGAAGCGCGATCACATCCGCACAAGCGACATACCTCCGCCGACATATCTGGATCGTAAGGCGGTCGATGCCGCAGCGGAATACGGCCTGATCTCCGGTCGACGGGTCACCCATGTCTATCGCAAATCGGCACCCTTCGACTCGGGCGTCTACAGGAACGCACTTGGCGAGACGATAAACGGGGCAAGCTTCCAGCACTTCGTCTATCTTAAGCTGGATGCGCCTCTGCCGCCAGGATCGCATCGCATCACATGGCCGCGGGGAGCACTCGCGGCAACAGACTTCAAATGGGACGCAAGCTCGACCCGCGCAATCGGGCTTCGCGTCAATCAGAACGGCTATGCACCTACCGACGGGACAAAGGTCGCCTACCTCTCGCTCTGGCTACCCGGTGGCCCGGCTCACGGGACCGTGGATTTCAACGCCCTCGGGCTGACCCGCTTCGAGATCAAGGATTTGGCTGGGCGACCGGTCTTTTCCGGGCCGATCGCACTGAGGCGCGCGCCGAACGAGCCCGAGACGGGGACGGGGCTCGGTGGCCTGATCGAATATCCGGATGCGTCCGCTCCAGCACGGCCTGTCACGGCGGCGACGTTTGGCGCGTCGGGTCTGGCGCTGACGGCCACTGGGCACGGTCTTGGTGCAGCCCCGCGGGTATGGCTTCACGGATTCACGGGACGTCTCTCGCACTTGAACGGAAATCGAGCCGTGCGGATCGAGGGCAAAGACCGCTTCGTGCTGCCGGACATCACCTCTGGCGCTCAGGAATGGTCGCGGCAGGAGTTGGGGTACGTTCGCCCACTCATCAAGACCAATCGAGCCGGAACGCCCGTTTACGAGCTGAACTTCAGCAATTGGCATCCCGAAACCGAAGGCGAGTTTCACGTCCACGTACCCGGTCTGGGCATATCCGACCAGTTCAGGGTTGCGAGCGATGTTTGGCTAGGTGCGGCGCGGATTGCTGCCGCTGGGCTCTACCATCACCGCAGTGGTATCGCATTGGATGGCCGGTTCGGCACGACCCGGCCTGCCGTATTTCGCCCAGGCACTGACGTGACGATCGTTCAGTCGAAGCTGCCGCTGATCTGGAGCGACAATTTCCACAGCGTCACGGCCTCGCCAATCCCGTTCACGGTAGGTCCCGAGGGGCCATGGCGCGGGGACGTTTCAAACGAGGCCAGCCTATGGGGCGGTTATATGGACGCAGGGGACTGGGACCGCCGGATCCAGCACCTCGAAATCGCCAGCGCCCTCATTGATGTCTTCGAGCATGGGGGCGCGGCGGTCCGTAAGGCGGGATTCTCGATCCCCAAGTCCCACGAGCTCCTCGACGCCAAGCTCTATGGTGAGCTTGCCGAGGCACCTGACCTCCTGCACGAGATCGCCTGGGGGCTCGACTTCTTCCGACGTCTTCAGCTCCCGGACGGCAGGGTACGAGGTGGGATAGAAAGCGGAGAACATCCACGCGCCGCCGAGCCTAGCTTTCTCGAATCGCTACCGGTCTTTGTCTATGCACCCGACCACATCAGTGGATATCGGTATGCTAGTATCGCTGCGAGATTTGCGCGCATTCTCGAGGCCGAGAAGATGCCCGGTCTCGCGGCCGTGTACCGCGCGAGCGCGGTCAGCGCATGGCGGGCCGCGGAAGTGGGCTTTGCCGATCCGGATGCATTCTATGCCAAGCCGCTCGAGGCTGCGTTTGCCAGCAAGACACTCGACGCAGATAAATGGGCGGCTTTAAAGACTGGGATGCAAAAGCTCGCTATCGAGTATAGAGCTGGAGCCGCCGGTACGCTGTTCCGTCTCACAGGGGAGCAAGGCTACCGCGAGACTTTCGAGGCCAGTTGGCGAACCGGTCCAACGCTGTTCCTCCACGTCGCCGACGGAGCTTGGGACTATATCCATACGCCCGGCTTCGACCCAGTCTACACGAAGCCCATCCGCCAGGGCTTCAAGTCTCAGGCCGCACGGATGGTCGCGTCACTCGCACAAGCGACCTATCCCGCACTCAAGCATCCCGATGCCCCGGCCGGGTGGGGTCAGGGCTTAGCGCCCGACTCGAACGCGCTGCAGATCGTTCTGCGCGCGCACATCCTCACCGGCGATCACGCACTCCTCGATGCTTTGCAGAGGTCGTCTGCGCACATCCTGGGCGCCAATCAATTGGGACTGTCGTTCACCACCGGCCTGGGGCGACGGAACATCCTCCACCCGATGCACGAGGATCATCGCGCTATGGGCGTGGCAGCACCTAGCGGCATTACGATCTACGGCTGGGCACCCCAGTGGATGACTGATCACAACTGGATATTCGGTCCTCGCTGGGCCCCGATACACGATGATCTTGCAGCAGATGGTGACGATCGACGTCGCCTCGAACCTAATCGCTTTTCGCTGCCCTACTTCGAGTACCTCGTCGAGCATCCCAGCCTCATCATGCAGCAGGAATATACCGTCCATCAGAGCATTGGCCCAACATTCGCCATGTGGACCTACCTGCATGCGCAAGCGGCCGGAACAGCCAACCACCGAAGATCACAGTAGGCTCGCGAGAATACCCGATCGAGATCTGTGCGCCGGCCGATCCCTACAAACCTGAGCATCATGCAATTCTCGTCTAACTCGCTGCTACGCGGCTTCGGATGGATTACGGCCGCGTTCTTGTTGGCGAACGTCGCAAGGTTCGGCTCCAACGTCTATCTCACGAAGATACTGACACCCGAGTTGATGGGCGCGGTGCTTGTCATCATGACGCTCCGCAATGCGATCGAGTTGCTGTCCGATGTCGGGGTCGGCCAGAACATCGTTACCAGCAAGGACGGCAACGATCCCCGGTTCCTGAGTACCGCCTGGCTGATGCAGGTGGCGCGCGGCGGCATCCTCAGCCTCATCTTGTTCTTGATGGCGGGCACCGTCGCGCGGACCTACGGCGTTCCAGAAGGCGCGGTCGCGCTCGCCTCGCTTTCGCTTCTGGCGACCGGCATGTCGTCGGTCATGCTGTATGTCGTGCAACGCAACCTGCGCTATGCGCGACTGTCCAACTTCGAGCTGGCTCACGAGTTGATCGGAATCGCTTTCGTCGTCATCGGCGCAAGCCTGTCACAAACGATCTGGGCCGTGGTCGCTGCCAATCTCGCCTCGGCGACCCTCAGGGCCGCGACCACCTATTTCCTTGCTCCGCGAAGCTCATGGACCGGATTTTCCACGCGCTATGCAATGGATATCATCAGGTTCGGGAAGTGGATCATGCTGACGTCCGCCCTGGCCTTGGTTTGCGCGAACTTCGATCGACTTTATCTCGGGCAGGTCGTTCCGCTTGCGCTTCTGGGCATCTTCGGCATTGCCCGGGCGCTTTGTGATATTCCCATTGTTTTCGTCAACCGCCTCAATCACATGCTCATTTTTCCCGTGATTGCAGCCTCGGCCGCCAAGCCCCGGGAAGAGCTGCGAGCCGACCTCGGCACCATACGATGGCGCATGCTAGTCGCCGGCGCGCTGATCATGGCAGTGGGCATTACGCTGTCGGACATCGCCGTGCGGTCGATCTACGACAGCCGCTACCACGAGGCGGCAATAATTCTGCCTATCCTGTTGACCGGCCTTTGGTTCGCAGTGCTCGCCAGCATCAACGACTCGATCCTGCTGGGGCTCAGCCGCCCCGTCTATGGCGTGATAGCAAACGCCTCCAAGGCGACCTATCTCGTCATCGGCGTGCCGCTAGCCATGGCTCTAGGCGGCTTTTACGCGGCTGTCGCCGCGCTGGCCGCAGCCGATTTGCTCCGGATCATTCCGATCATGGTAGGAATGCGCCGCGAACGCCTGAGCTTCTTTCGCCAGGATCTCGCGGCCACGCTGATTTTCGTGGCGTCCGCACTCGTTCTGTCGCTGCTACGCTACGCCCTGGGGTTCGGCACCATCTTCCATGGCATCGTGCGCTGATGAGGAACGCGGCCATGGCGCAGGCGACGATGGGGATCGTGATCATCGGTCGCAACGAAGGCGACCGTCTTGTGCAATGCCTGTCGTCGCTTCGCGAGGAATCGTTGCCGTGCGTCTATGTGGATTCCGGCTCCACCGACGGCAGCCAGGATGTCGCGCGGCGGGCCGGTGCGCTCGTGATCGCCCTCGACATGTCGCGGCCCTTCACCGCCGCGCGTGCCCGCGATGCCGGGTTTTCAGCCCTTACGGCGCTTCACCCCAACATCGATCTGGTACAGTTCATCGACGGCGACTGCCAACTCGCACGCGGCTGGCTCGATGCGGCACGTGCTTTTCTTTCGGAACACGGCGACGTCGCGATCGTCTGCGGCAGGCGGCGGGAGCTTCATCCCGAGCACTCGGTGTACAATCGCATCTGCGACATCGAGTGGAACACGCCGATCGGCGAGGCTCGCATGTGCGGCGGTGATTTCCTGGTGCGTGTGACAGCGTTCAAGAGTGTCGGCGGTTTTCGCGACACCCTGATCGCGGGCGAAGAGCCGGACCTGTGCCTGAGGCTCTCCGAGCACGGCTGGCGCGTGTGGCGCCTGGATCATGAAATGACGCTGCATGACGCTGCTCTGCACTCCTTCCGGCAGGCTTGGCGCCGCTCGGTGCGGGCGGGCCACGCATTCGCGGAGGTGACCTGGCTCCATCGCGAGAAGGACTTCTCGTGGCACCGAAACGTCAGGAGCACGTTGGTCTGGGTGAGCCTTCTGGCGGGCTCGCTCATCGGGGCCATCTTCGATTATCGGGCATTGCTGGGCGCATTCATATATATCGGGCAAGGTGCGCGGATTGCATTCCGGAATGCGCATGACGGAAAGCCGGATTTCGCCTATGGCGCATATATCCTGGTTGGAAAATGCGCGGAGGCGGCAGGCATGTTGAAGTTTGCCGTCAACCATCTCAGTCGCCGCCCCAGCACCCTCATCGAATACAAGTAGGAAGCTGCAAGCCGGGATGGCAGCCGGGCGAGCCCGACGAGTTCAGAGGGCAGGCGCTGTTTGCTCGAGCCGGCCGGTGGACGCGCACGCAGGGCCGACGGCGGCGCCGCGTCCGGCACGCACGCTCGAGCAAACTCTGGCTCTGTCGCAAGCCCGCCGCCGACACCCCCTCTGGCGAGAGAGGCATGGAACGTTCGCTTACTATCCGTCCATCGCCGAACGAGCGCGGACCAGCGGTGTGCACCCTAAGGAAACGATCTCCGTCCTCCTTGCAGTAGCAGGGACGAAGTCGATCCAAATCGGCAACTGAATTAACCACTGGTTTGTAAATGCACCTTGTTTTCGCTGTCGAGATCGTGCCACAAGATCGAAGCGTGGATGGGCACCCAGATTCTGTGCAGCGCGCCGCCCCGTGACCAAACTTCATGTCGACATCGCGTTTTGTGAGAGCAGCGTAATGGCAGAGTCCCAAGTTGGACCCGGCTCCAGTCCGAACGTGGTTGGCCTCGAATTGTCAGCCTATCGATTTTCCCTTCCGAGCAGGGCGGCTGGACCGATCTTCGCAGTGCTCGAGTTGCTGCTTCTCAGCCTCGCACCTTACCTCGGCTCGATGATCTACCACGCCGTTGCCGTGCCGGCCTACGATCCCCCTGATCAACTCATGATCACCGTCGGCGTGTCGATGTCCGGCCTCTACCTGCTGCTCTCGCACTCGCGCGGATCATTCGATCTCGAGGAGCTCAGGACGATCTCGGTACGCAAACCGGTCGTTCGCTGGTGCCTCGTTTTCATGTTCTTCGCCCTCGCCTCGTTCTCGCTCAAGATCGGCGACATGTTCTCGCGCGGCGCCATCATGTCGGGGTTCCTGATCGGTATCGCGACAATCGTCGGTTTGCGGCTGGCCGCGCCGTTCACCGTCAGCATGGCGTTCCGCCATCACTTGCTCGAGGGGAGACGGACCATTCTCCTCTCCGACGGCTCACCGCTTCCGATGGCGTTGCCTCTGGATGACAGCGTGCAAAGCGGCTTTTCATTGCAGGGATGGTTCATCCTGCCGGCCACCAGCACTCCGGAGACACTCGCACATCTCGACCGCCTCTGCAGCGACGTCGTCGACTTGGCGCGTGAGCGCAAGGTGGAGGAGATCGTTCTGGTCGCGGACGCGTTCCGCCAACCGACGATAGCCGACGTCATCGACCGGCTGCGCGTCCTGCCGCTGCGAATCCGTGTGCTCCCGAGATCGCAGCTAACGGGCGCAAACCCGAGCCCGATCGCTCGACAGCAGGCAGGCAAAGGGCTGGAAGTTCAATCTCCACCGTTCTCTCGCGCCGAACGCCTGGCCAAGCGACTGCTTGATCTGACTGCAGCTTCTGTGCTCCTCGTGGCGCTCAGCCCCATCCTCGTCGCCATCGCCATCGCGATACGACTCGACAGCCGGGGACCGGTGCTCTTTCGGCAAACGCGCGTCGGGTACGGCGGCTGCAAGTTCATGATCTACAAGTTCCGAAGCATGCGCACGTCCGACAACGGTGCCGTAATCAAGCAGGCGGAACGCGGCGACGTCAGGATCACGCGGGTCGGAAGGTTCCTGCGCGAGAAGAGCCTGGACGAGCTGCCGCAACTCATCAACGTCGTGCTCGGCGACATGTCTCTGGTCGGTCCACGCCCGCACGCGGTTGCGCACGACCGTCACTACGCGCCCCGAGTGCAAGGCTATGCGTGGCGGTATCACGCGCTTCCCGGCATCACCGGCTGGGCCCAGGTGATGGGACACCGCGGCGAGACGAAGACGACTGCCAAGATGGAAGCGCGGGTCGCGCACGACCTCTGGTACATCAGAAACTGGTCGCTCTGGCTCGACATCAAGATCCTGCTGATGACGTTCGGGGCCGTCTTGCGACCCACGAACGCTTACTGAGGACCTTGCAGCCGGCGGGCAGCTCGATCGGGCCGAGCGCGTTTCGCCAGTGCTTCAAGCCTATGTCGCCAGATGGCGCAGGCGGTAGATCGCCGTGTGGAGCACATGGGCGACGGGCCGGTCGCCCGCGAGCAACAGGCAGTCCAGATCGACGAGGCGGTGGCCTTTCTTGTCGTAGTTGGCGACGACGCGCGTGCGTGCCGACAGGACCTCGCCGACGCGGGCCAGAGACAAGTTGCGCATGGTGCTGCCGACGTGGATCCAAGGCGGAAGCACGACGTTCTCGCGGAGCGCCGAGTTGCACAGACGGAGCAGGATGCCCGGGTGCGCGATGCCCTCCTCGGCGTAGATCGGGCTCGCCTCGCGGACATCGCGCAAATAGGTTTCGTGGCGCTCGCGATCGAGCACGGCAGGCACCGTCGACAGATCGAGGCCGACGGCGAGGCTCGTCTCGTCGGCCGGGGGGCGAGCGCTGAGATCGGGTGGCGCCTTGAAGACGTAGTCGGCCGCGCGCGGTGCCGGACCGGCCGTTGCCGGCAGGCGCGCGGTGGCGGTTGCGCATTCGACGCCCTCGCTCTCGACGCGAATATCCAGGCTGCCGTCCGCGACCTCGATCGCCGTGGCGGTTGCCATGCGACCGTCATAGACGGGCTTGCCGAACCTGGCCGCCAGCTCACCTCGCTCGAGGAAGGCACGGCCCCACCGCTCGAGAGGAAGGTGGGAAGCGTAAGCGAAGACCTCCACGCCCGGAACGAGCCCCCCTGAGAAGCCGAGCTTCTTCGCGACGCTGTCGTCGTGGATCTTGTTCTCGGAGGCGTGCGAGACGTTGTAGGCCTCGATGGTGTAGGCGAGCGTCGGGGCGGCGGCCATGGGGTGGACTCCTCGGGCGGTGCCGGGGCGACCGGCGGGTTCGCACACAGGCTAAGCGCAGCGGCGCCCTTGCGCCAAGAGGCAGCGCGCTTTGCGGCGATCCAGCGGCCTAAGTGCGGAACCGATTGTAGCTCTCCAGCACCTCTTTGAAGCGCGGACTTCTGGATGCTTCCTCGGCGAACGTGGCGTCGACGGCTTTGCGCAAGGCCTCGCGGACAGGGCCAGTAAAGGGCCGAACGATAATCCGCTGCCGGCGGATACGGTCGAGGACATCGTTCTGCGAGCTGGGAAAGAGCTGCGCCCAGCGATCCAGATTGCGGCGGCAGGCGTCGTCGATCAGGCGCTGCTGGGGCTCGGGCATCGCGGCCCACGTCGCGGGCGCCATGACGAGAGTGAAGAGATAGGCCGGCTGGTGGACGCCGGGATAGTGGTAGACGGCGGCGACGCGTGGCTGGGCGAGAAAGATGCCGGTGAGTGGCGTCACGCCGAAATTGGCGTCCAGGCGGTTGCCGGCGAACGCAGAGCCCAACTCACGGCTGGACGGCAGCGCCACGATCCGGGAATCGAGCCGTGCGAGCGCGCGCGCCAGGAGATGCGGAGCCCGCACCTTGAGGCCGCGGAAGTCGGACGGGGAGCGAACCTCCTTCCTGAACCAGGCGCCGACGCCGCCGGCTATCCCGCACGGTATGACGCGCATCGGGGTCGCGTTGTCGATATAGGCCTGCTCGAGCCATCGCGCTCCATCAGCGCGCAACCACCTGACGTGATCACTCGGCTCGAGGCCGAAGGGTACGGAGCCGGACAGCAGGGCGAGCTCGAGCTGACGGCCCGAGTCGCGCGAAGGGGCCTGCCAAGCGAGGAGATCGCGCTCCGATGACAGCCGTTGCACGAGACCGTCGGGAGAGACGTCCGCGTCGCCGGCCAGCGACGAGACATCGAGCTTGTTGCCGCTCAGGCGCTGAAGCTCGGTGATGAAATCGGCGGACTGATCGGTGAAGCCGGGGATACGGTCGGTGCCGAAGAGGCCGGCCCAGAGGCGTGATCGACTTGGCGACACGGTTGCAGCGAGGCTGGCTGCTTCCTGATCGGACAGGGCCGACGGCAGAACGGCGCGCGCCTGGAACGGGGCATTTGTCGAAGCGGCAGCCGGCTGCACCCGGGTGGGAGGCTCGGCGGAGGATGGCGGCGGCGGCGGGGCCAGTGCCACGGGTTGCGTCGGCTCGGGTGGCGTCTCGGGAGCTCGGCTCGCGACAGGGGACGGCTCGGACGGCACGGCGGGCGGTGAGGGATCGATCGCCGGAGCTGCGGGCGGTGACGGCACGGTCGCGATCTGCGGCGACGTGGTCACGATCGGAGGCGGAGGCGTCACGCGCTCGGACGGTGCGGATCGCGGAGGGGGCGAGGAGCCTGGAGGCGAAGTGGGGGGCGGCTCGCTGCCCGTGAGAGCGACACCGGTTACCGAAGCAATGCGGCGCTGAGAGTCGCTGCGACGGCGACGGGCCTCGGCCACGTGACGCCCGCTCGGCTGCGCGGCAATGTAAGCCTCGTAGGCTGCGGGGGTATCTGCGGTCACGGCGCGCTGCCAAGCGGCGGCATCACGGGCGGGGGCGGCGATGCCGATCCAATAGCCAAGGCCACCCAGCGCGACGAGGCCGGTGAGAACAGAGCCGACGACAAGCCCGCGGACCCTCGACGCAGCACCTTTGGTCGTGGATGCAGCCGGGGCGATCTCGTCGAACGACACGCGTCGTGGAGCCGAGGGCGCAGCGGGCCGTGGCGAAGCGACGGAAGCTGCGGGCAGCTGACGCTGAGGCGCGGTCTCGGAGCGTCCCGTGGCCATCGATCGCTCGCCGGCGAGCAAGTCGCCGGGCGCGCCGAGCAACATGGCGCGCAAGGCCGCGACGGATTGTGGCCGCTCCTCGGCGCGTACGCTCATGGCGCGATCGATGGCGGCGAGGAAACCCTGTCGCCAGTTGCCCGTCGCCGAGGCCGCCGTTTTCATCTCCTCGCCGAGGTCGCGTGAGAGGGCGTCGGGCGGTGCCTTGCCGGTAACGAGGAAATAGAGCGTCGCGCCTAGTGCGTAGATGTCGCTCCAGGCGCCCTGCCGATCAAGGTCGACGGCGTACTGCTCCTTTGGCGAGTAACCGGGCGTGACGATGGCGTGAATCGTGCGCGACTGGGCCGAGAGCGCCTGCCGGGCCGCGCCGAAATCAATCAGCACCGGGTCGGTGCCGTCGCGCATGATGATGTTTGCGGGCTTTATGTCCCGATGCAGGATGCCGGCGTCGTGAACTGCGCCGACGGCATCGAGCAGGCGGGCGACGATGCGATCTGTCTCGGCCTGGGTGGGCTCGCGGCCGAGCGCGGCGCGCCATTCGGCAAGGCTCGGGCCCATCTCGAAGTCGATAACCATGTAGGCCGTGTTGTTGGCCTCGAACAGACGGGCAACGCGGACAATGGAGGGATGGCGAAAGCGCGCGAGAGTTCGTGCCTCCTCGAGAAACTTGGCGCGGCCCCACTCGAGCACGCCCTGCTCGCGGGCGGAGCGCGGCACGACGGTCGAGCCATGCTCACGCAAGGCCAGCTCGGCGGGGAAATATTCCTTTATGGCGACCGGTGCGTGGAGCCGCAGATCCTCGGCCTTGTAAGTGATCCCGAAGCCGCCCTGGCCGAGAACGCCGGTGATGCGGTAATCGCCCGTCAGGGTGGAGCCCACGGGCAAGGCCTGACGGAATTCTGCCACGCGCGCCTCTGTCATCTCGTCTGACGAACGATACGAGCCGACCCTGACCGAATTTGGCTAGGTGCGCAAGGCAAGGACCCGTGAGGCGCTCGTGAATGCCGGTCTCGGCGCTTGCCAAAGCGGTGGAAGCAGCGTCGGATACCGCCGCATCCAACATGACCTGCCAGGGAGAGACGACCGATGCCTTCACGCTGGACGAGCCGCCGCGAGAGATTCCGGGCCGTGATCGGGGGCACCCAGTGCGTCCATCCCGCCTCGGTGCACGACCCCATATCGGGGCGCATCGCGGCCGATCTCGGTTTCGAGGTGGGAATGTTCGCGGGCTCGACAGCTTCCCTCACTGTCCTCGGCGCACCGGACCTGATCACGCTGACGCTGTCGGAGTTCGCGGAGCAGGCGCACCGCATCATGCGGGCCGTCGACCTGTCTTTGATGTGCGACGCCGACCACGGCTATGGCAATGCGCTGTCGGTGATGCGCACGGTCGAGGAGCTGGAAGCGGCCGGCGTCTCGGGCCTGTCGATCGAGGACACCGACCTACCGCAGCCCTATGGCCTCGGCGAGAAGCAGCAGATGCTCTCGCTCGAGGAGGGGGTCGGCAAGATGAAGGCGGCGCTCGCGGGACGAAGCGATCCGGATCTCGTGATCGCCGGGCGGACCAGCGCACCGGCGATAGCAGGCATGGACGAGGCGATCCGGCGGGCCAAGGCTTATGCGGCGGTCGGTGTCGATGCGATCTTCCTGGTCGGCATCAAGTCTCGGGCCGAGGTCGACGCAGTGGCGGCGGCGAATATCGGCAAGCCGATCATCCTCGGCGGCACCCCGCCAGAGCTCGCCGACAAGCCCTACCTTTCGTCGAAGGGGGTGCGGATCGCGCTGCAGGGGCACCAGCAGTTCGCGGCGGCCGTACAGGGCATCTACACGACGCTGAAGGCGTTGCGCGAGGGGACCAAGCCGGCGGATCTCAAAGGCATCGCCTCGGCCGACCTGATGCGACAGCTTACCCGCGGCGATGAGTACGACCGTTGGGGAAAGGACTTCCTCGGCGGGTGAGTTGCCGCCAGTGCGACGCTCGCCTCGCGAGCGTCGCAACTATGGCGTTCGCTCAAGACGACATCTCACGAGAGGCGATCCCACAAGTTTCAGCGGGCGCATCTCGGAAGGACGTCGAAGCCGGATGGGTGGAGGGCGTCGTGGCCCGCGTCGCCAAGAATCCATGCAGGTCGGCGAGTGGAGTGTTGTGATCACCTAGTATGAGTGGCTGCAAGGTAATATTGCATTGTGCAGGCAGCCCCTGGTCCAACGGGGGCGGATACTCCTCGACACGCAAATAGCGGTTCGATCTAAATCGTTTCACCACGACACTCGTCAGGCTCGAAATGGCAATCCACCATTTTCGCCTTCTCGTCGAAGGGCGCCAATCCGGAACAAATGCGAGCGCGTGGTCACGGATACCAAGCGAAACGAAGCGACGGGTACGGGACAGGGCCTTCCGACCCTGCCCGATCCAGAGCTTCAGATTTGCCCACCAATGAGCGGCGGCAATAGCGATGCAATGATGGACTGGCTTGGGTGGCCCCGTCGGCCTGGCGGGCTGTGGTGAGATGCGCGGCTCGTCGCTCTGGCTCCCGCAGGGTACCAGCTCGACCTCGATCGCCCTGCAATCGGGCCATTGAAACGCCACCACTTTCCAAAGCAGCGACCGCTCGCCGTAGACGATGGCCATGCCGTCCGAAATGAGAGGAGGATTGCGTGTCTCGTGGTCGAAGCCGACGATCAGCAGCGAGTAGATGCGACCCTTGCGAGAAACCATTACGTGCAGCCGGGCGCCATCGCCTTCATCGTCGTCGGGTCCATCGAAACACCTGCCGCCCAGACGACAATTCCGCATGAAATGCTCAGTCACGACCTCGGTCGCTGCCGTATAGGCCAAACTCCTGAAAATGGCCTCTGCGGCGGGTGCCCTCAGCTTGGAATCGGCGCGCACATCATCGAGCCAATGCACCTCTACGACGATCAATTCCTTAGTATTCGAAAACGGCATTGAAGCAGCTCCCCGGTGGCCACTCACGCTACGATCGCGCATGCGCTCGGCATGGCGGCCTGTACCGCAGACGGGGGCGGGTGATCCAGGTCCGCCTCGCCGCGTTCAGGCATCATTCAGAGTATTTCCGGGTTGTGCGGTTTTTCAGCCGTCGGCGCGGCAATTTCTAGACTTCGGATCGATTGATGCATGGCTTTCGACATAGAATTCAAAAAGCCGCCGCATACGCGCCGCCAAGTCGGCGAAATCGATGCCAGGGGCGTCTGCCCGCCTCTCACCGCGGTCGCTCGATCTCACCTTCTCACGTCCCGCAGAACGTGCGGCTCACGACCTCCTCGGGCTTCGGCGGCATGGTGTAACGGTCGCGGCCCGGCTGGTCGTCGAAGGGGCGCGCCAGGACGGCGACCAGATCCTCGAAGGGCTGGAAATCCTCGCGAGAGACGGCGGCGACAATGGCCTTCTCGACGAGGTGGTTGCGCGGGATGAAGGCCGGATTGGAGCGGCGCATGGCCTGGCGACGGGCGGACGGGTCGCCGCCTTCCTCATCGAGCCGGCCGCGCCAGCGGCTCGTCCACTCCGTGAACACCGCAGAATCGTTGAACAGCTCGGCGACCTTGGCATCGGCACTGGGATCGGCAGCCGCATCGGCGAGACGGCGGAACGTCAAGGTGAAATCGGCTTCGCCCTTGGTCATGCGATCGAGCAGGTCGTGGGCAAGGTCGAGGTCGCCATCGCGAGCCTCAGTCAGCCCGATCTTGGCGCTGAGCTCGCGCGTGTAGGCGGCCTCGAACAGGCCTGGGAACGCCATCAGCGCAGCCTTGCCATCCTCGAGTTGCGCCACCTCTTCCTCGGCCAGCAGCGGCAGCAGTGTCTCCGTGAGGCGTGCCAGGTTCCACTGCGCGATCTGGGGCTGGTTGGCGTAGGCGTAGCGGCCTTGGGCATCGATGGAGCTGTAAACCGTGCCGGGGTGGTAGGTGTCCATGAAGGCGCACGGGCCGTAATCGATGGTCTCTCCCGCGATCGACATGTTGTCGGTATTCATGACGCCATGAATGAAGCCGACGGCGAGCCAGCGGGCTATGAGCGCGGCCTGGCGCGCGACGACCGCGTCGAGCAGTGCACGGTAGCGATTTGGCGCGCTGGCAGCGTCGGGATAATGGCGCTCGATGACGTAATCGGCGAGCTGGCGAATGGCGTCGGTATCGCGGCGCACGGCGAAATACTGGAATGTGCCGACGCGGATATGGCTCGCGGCGACGCGGGTGAGCACGGCGCCCGGCAAGGCCTCCTCGCGGAAGACGAACTCGCCGGTCAACACAGCGGCAAGCGAGCGGGTGGTCGGCACGCCCAGCGCATGCATGGCCTCGGCGACGATGTACTCGCGCAGCACCGGGCCGAGCGCCGCGCGGCCGTCACCACGGCGCGAGAAGGGCGTCGGGCCCGAGCCCTTGAGCTGGATGTCGCGGCGGACACCCTCTGCATCGATGACCTCTCCGAGCAGGACCGCGCGGCCGTCGCCGAGCTGAGGGACGAAGCCGCCGAACTGGTGGCCGGCATAGGCCTGGGCGATCGGCTCGCTCCCCCCGGCGATGCGGTTGCCGGCCAGCACCTCGACGCCGGCCGGGGTCGCGAGGTGCGCCGGGTCGAGGCCGAGCTCGTGGGCCAGCGCCTCGTTCAACTTCACCAGGCGGGGGGCAGCAACAGGCGTCGGCGGCAACCGCGCGTAGAAGCGGTCGGGAAGCCGCGCGTAGCTGTTGTCGAAGGCGAATGGCGCATCTTGCGTCGGCGCGAGGATCATCGGGCGCTTCCTGCGGGTTCGGGCGGCGGGGCTTAACGGTTCATATCGAGCCTTGGCCGTGTCACGGCAAGGGGTGGCGTCCCGTGCATCGAGGGCGGGAACAGCTTGCCTTCCGGCGCCGTCGCTGTCAGCCTTCGCAATGCAGATGATTGTCGGCACGCTATTCAACGGGAGTGCAGCCATGAGCGTCGGCGTCGACCTCGATTGCCTCGAAGGCATCCGTGTCGTGGATTTTACACAGTTCGAGGCGGGCCCCTCGTGCACGGAAAGCCTCGCGTGGCTCGGTGCGGAGGTAGTGAAGATCGAAAATCCCGGCCTCGGCGATCCGGGGCGGCGCTTGCAGAAGGGCAAGCCCGACAATGATCCGTGGTACTTCCACCAGTACAACGCCAACAAGAAATCGCTGACGCTTAACCTCAAGTCGCCACGGGGGAAGGAGATCGTGCGCGATCTCATCGCCAAGGCCGACGTGATGGTCGAGAACATGGCGCCCGGCACCATCGAGCGGCTGGGCCTCGGCTACGACGAGGTGCGGAAGATCAATCCCGGCATCATCTACTGCCAGATCAAGGGATTCGGTACAGGCAGCCCCTACGAGACGAGCCTCGCGTTCGATATGATCGCGCAAGCGGCGGGGGGAACGTTCAGCGTCACGGGCGATGCCGACCGGCCGCCGGTCAAGCCCGGCCCGTCACTCGGCGACACGGGCACAGGCATGCTGATGGCGATCTCGATCCTGGGGGCGCTGTTCAAGCGGGCCAAGACCGGCGAGGGCCGACGCCTGCAAGTGGCGATGCAGGACGCCATGATCCACTACATGCGGGTGCCGTTCTCGCGGACGCAGGCGACGGGCGAGGCTGTGCCGCGCGACGGCTCCAGCCACTCGACGCCCGGCGGGCTCGTGCCGAACGCGCTCTATCCGTGCAAGCCGGGCGGGCCGAACGACTACGTCTACATCTTCTGCAGCCGCGCCAACCCGGAGCACTGGCAGCGCCTGCTCAAGGTGATGGGCCGCGAGGATCTGGCGGGCGATGCGCGGTTCGACACGCAGGCTGCGCGCGCCGAGCGGCCGGCGGAGGTCGACGCATTGATTGCCGAGTGGACCCGAAAGCACACCAAGGAAGAGGCGATGGGGCTGATCGGCGCCGCGAGCGTACCGGCCGGCGCCGTGTTCGACACCTTGGAGCTGATGAACGACCCGTCGCTCGCCGAACGCGGGATCATGCAGACGATCGACCATCCCACCACGGGCAAGGTGAAGATGCCGGCTTGGCCGGTGCGCTTCGACGGCGCGCCCGTGCAGGTGAAGCCGTCTCCGACGCTCGGCCAACATGCGGACGAGGTGCTCAACTCCTGGCTCGGCATGGACGGAAAAACGGTGGCTGCGTTGCGCGAGGAAGGGATCGTGTGACGGGGTGTATTGACGGCAGGAGCCAACGACGATGCCTCTCGACATAGCGCGCGTGCACGAGGTTCCGGACGATCTGCTGGCCGCAATCGACTACTGCTACGAGCATGGCTGGACGGACGGCTTGCCGGTCGTGCCGCCAACGGTGGAACGTGTGGACGCCACGCTCGTCTACGAGGGCCGGCCCGCGGAGACAGTGATCGCGAGGCATCCGGCGACGGGGCTCGAGCTTTCGATCCACGCGACGGCCGTAAACGCGGTGATGGCCGGGTGCCTGCCCGAGTATTTGCCGGTGCTGATCGCCGCCTTCGAGGCGATGAACCATACGGACTTCAACTTCCACGGCTCGACGGCGAGCACTGGCGGATCTGCCCCCCTGCTCGTCGTCAGCGGCCCCGTGGCGGATGACATCGGCATGAATGGGGACGTGAACCTGTTCGGACCCGGCAATCGGGCGAATGCCACGATCGGCCGAGCTGTGCGGCTGATCCTGCGCAACGTTTTCCAGATGGTCCCCGGCATCTCCGACAAGTCGACGCAAGGCAATCCCGGCAAGTACAGCTTCTGCATCGCCGAGCGCGCGCGTGGCAATCCGTGGCCTTTGCTCTGCGAGGCGCAGGGCTACCCGCAGGGCGTGTCGAGCGTCACCGTGTTCGCGGGCGGCGGCTTCTGCAACGTCGAGAACCATGGCGGCAATACGCCGGAGCAGGTGCTGGGCTCGGTGGCGGACGCGATGGCGAACTATGGTTGCATCACCCTCGGGCAGAGCGTCGTGATCCTGGCGCCCGAGCACATGAAGATCGTCGCGGATGCGGGCTGGAGCCGGGCCGACGCCCAAGCCTTCCTGTTTACGCAGGCCAAGCGCTCGGTCGAGGGGATGCGGAGCGTCGGCAAGTACCGCGACAGCGAGTATGAGAAGCAGCACGATGCCGAGGCGCATTCATTGGTCGCGGACGGGTTCGTGCACCGTGGTCTCACACCGGACGACATCCTGATCACGCTCGGTGGAGGCGACGCCGGCGGCCACTCGTGCTTCATTCCGTCCTGGAGCCGGGGGCGCGGCTCGCTGATGCAGCACCGCGCAATCGGCGTGTGCATCGACTGCAACTGAACCGAACGAAAAACGAGATTGTCATGCGACTCTACGATCCGACATCCTCGGGCCCGAAGCGGACGATGCACCGGGCGCCGCCGCTCGCCAGCCTCGAGGGCCGCACCATCGGCGTTCTGGAGAACGGCAAGCTCAACGCGGCCGAGATGCTGGGCGAGGTGGCGCTGCTGTTCAAGGAGCGGCACGGATGCACCGTTCGCGCCGTCTACTCCAAAAGCAACGCCAGCGCGCCGGCGCCCGCCGAAACCCTCGCCAAAGCCGCGCAGGAGGTGGACTTTCTCGTCACTGGCCTCGGAGATTGAGGCTCCTGCTCAACGTGCAGTTTGCACGACGGATTGACATTCGAGCAACTCGGCAAGCGGGCGGTGGTGCTGTGCACCGAGCCGTTCGAGGTGACCGCCCGGAACATCGCGCGCGTGCTCGGATGCTCCGACTACCCGTTCCTGCTGGTGCAGCATCCGATCGGAAGTTGCACGCTGCCGGAGCTGAAACTCCGGGCCGAGGCCGCCTATGCTCAGGCGCTGCCGATCCTTTTGAAGGGCTGACGCCGACCGGCGCCCCTCAGATGCGCCAACCCGAGTGGATGGCCGCGACACCGCCGGTCAGGTTTCGGTAGCTGACGCGCTCGAAGCCGGCTGCGCGGATCATGTCGGCGAACGCCTCCTGCTTCGGGAAGCGGCGGATGCTTTCCACGAGATAGCGGTAGGGCTCGCTGGCCCCGGCGGCGAGCTGGCCCAATCGGGGGATCGCCTCGAACGAGAAGAGGTCGTAGAGGCGGTCGAGCACGGGCACGTCAACGTGGCTGAACTCGAGGACGAGCAAGCGTCCCCCGGGCTTCAAGACGCGGTACATCTCGGTTAGCGCGCGATCGATGTGGGTGACGTTACGGATGCCGAAGGCGATGGTCGCGGCATCGAACGAGCGATCGGCGAAGGGCAATGCCTCGGCGTTGCCTTCGACCAGGGTAAGGCGATCGGCCAGCCCAGCGGTCTCGACCTTGCGGCGGCCGACCTCGAGCATTTCCGGGCTGATGTCGCAGATCACGGCGGTCGTGCCTGGGCCACCCGCGCGCACGATGCGCATGGCGACGTCGCCGGTGCCACCCGCCAGGTCCAATACGCGGAAAAGCTCGGCCGAGCGGGGCGGGTTGAGGGCGACGATCAGATCGTCCTTCCACAGCCTGTGCAGGCCGCCCGACATAATGTCGTTCATCAGGTCGTAGCGCTCGGCCACGGTGGCGAAGACCTCGTTGACAAGGCCCTGGCGGTCGCCGGGCTCGACGGGGCGGAAGCCGAAGCTCGACGACGTGTCGGAGGTCGGACCGGGGTCTGTTTCGTTGGCCATGGCGGGCATACTACAAGAGCCGGGGCATCGGGCGCCAATGACGATATGCCGCCGATCGGGTGGGCTCGCGGTCATGCCCACAGCGCATTTGCCGGGTCTTTGGTCATCGGGCTTGCTGCTGGAGGATTTAAGGCTGTAGCTCGCACGTGGACGGCGATCCGAGGTCGAGATGGACAAGAATTACCTGCTGCAGGCGGTCGTGCTGCTGGCGGCGGCGGCGGTTGCCGCCCCTCTGGCGCGGGTGGCGAATGTCGGCTCGGTGCTCGGCTACCTCGCGGCCGGCATCCTGATCGGCCCGCATGCGCTCGGGCTTTTCACCGATGTGGAAAGCATTCTGCATGTTGCGGAGCTCGGCATCGTTTTTCTTTTGTTCCTGATCGGACTCGAATTGCGCCCCTTGCGGATCTGGACGATGCGTCGCGCCATCCTGGGCGCGGGCGGCGTGCAGGTTCTGGTGACGGGTCTCCTGCTCGGCATCGCGGCAGCCATGCTGTTCACCACGCCGCCCGTCGCGGCGGTGGTCGGCATGGCGCTCGCCATGTCCTCGACTGCGTTCGTGTTGCAGGTGCTCGAGGAACGCAAGGAGCTGTCGCAAAAACACGGACGCCTCGCCTTCTCGATCCTGCTCTTTCAGGATCTGGCAGCGATTCCTCTGATCGCGGTCGTGCCGATGATGGCGGCAAGAGGCGCAGCTGACGCGACGCAGTCGGCCATCGCCATCGGCACGGCACTGGCGACGATCGGCACCGTCATTCTCGGCGGGCATTTCCTGCTCAACCGCGTCTACAAGATGATTGCGGCGTCGGGCGTGCGAGAGGCGATGACGGCAACGGCGCTGCTGACCGTTATCGGGGTCGCGGTGCTTATGCAGCTCGCCGGGCTCTCGGCGGCGCTTGGTGCTTTCATTGCCGGGGTGATGCTGGCCGACAGCGCCTACCGGCATCAGATCGAGGCCGACATCCAGCCGTTCGAGGGGCTGCTACTCGGGCTTTTCTTCACCGCGATCGGCATGTCGCTCGACCTCTCGCTTCTGGTTCGCGAGTGGCCGCTGATCTTTGGCTTGGTGGCCGGGCTCGTGGCGCTGAAAGCCGTCATTCTGTTCGTCGTCGGGCGCGTGAACGGCCTCGCGACGCGGCAGGCCCGGCGGCTCGCCATCGCCCTGGCGCAAGGCGGCGAGTTCGCCTTCGTCATTCTCGGCTTGGTGACCGGTGCGCACCTCCTCGCCCAGGCGACAGCCGACCTGATGGCCGTGGTGGTGACGCTTTCGATGGCGGTGACGCCAGTCCTGCTTTTGGCCGATGACTGGCTTGTCAGGATGAACGGCAAATCGCACGTGGCTGACTATGAGGCACCACCACCCGCCGAGGGACGCGTGGTGATCGCCGGGCTCGGGCGGTTCGGCCAGATCGTGGCTCGTATCCTGCGGGCACGCGGCGTCGCCTTCACCGCGCTCGACATCAGTCCGGACCAGATCGAGCTGGTGCGGCGGTTCGGTGCCGAAGGGTACTACGGGGATGCCAGCCGGATCGACATCCTGGAGGCGGCGCAGACCGGAAAAGCAACGGCCTTCGTGCTCGCCATCGACGACGTCGAGGCCTCGTTGAAGACGGCGGAGATCGTGCGGCACTACTTCCCGCACGTGCCGATCTACGCCCGTGCCCGGAACAGGCAGCACGTCCATAAGCTGATGGATCTCGGGGTCCAGGAGATGCGACGCGAGACGTTCCTGGCCGCGATCGAGCTGACGCGCGATTTGCTGGAAGGCCTCGGCATGCGCGAGGCCGAGGCCAAGCGCCTGACCGAGACATTCGCGGCGCTCGATCGCAAGCGGCTCTACGACGACTATGAGCACGCCAGCGACCGAAAGAAGCTCGAGCTCAACGCGAAGCGCTTCGCGGAGGAGCTGGAGGAGCTGTTCCGGGACGATGCCGAGGAGGCCGAGCGTATCGCGGAAGGGCAGTTGCCCATCAAGTCCGATGGGCGCTCGGGCCGGAACGCGCTCGAGGCGGACGCGACCAAGGCCTCGTGAGGCGCGCCGCGTCCGGTTGCTCGGGCTCAGTAGGTTTTTGCCGTGACGCGGTCGGATTCGCCGCGGGTCTCCTTGACCATGTTGGTCGCTGCGACAGTCAGTGAGCGCGCGTCGTTCATCAACGTGACGAAGTTGTAGCCCTGCTCGAAGCGCTTCTTGGCGGTGGCGGGGCCGTCGGTGTGCACACCCGCAATGAGGCCCTTCGAGCGCGTGATCCGGGCGATCTGCTCGATGGCGGCGATGACCTCGGGATCGGACGGATCGAGCGTCGGCGGCTTGCCCATCGCCATCGAGAGGTCGGACGGGCCCACATAGACGCCGTCGAGCCCTTTGACCGAGAGGATCTCCTCAAGGTTCAAGAGGCCGGCGCGGGTCTCGATCATGGCGAACAGCAGCACCTCCTCATTGGCGCCCTGCCAGTAGTCGGCGCCAGCGTACTGGACGGCGCGGTTCGGCCCCATGGAGCGCGTGCCGAGCGGCGGATAGCGGCCGAACGAGACGAACTGCTCGGCCTCAGCCTTGGTGTTGATCATCGGGCAGATCAGGCCGTAGCTGCCAGCGTCGAGCAGCTTCATGATGATGGCCGCGTCGTTCCAGGGGACGCGGCACAAGGGCACCACGTCGGTCGTGGAGATGGCCTGGAGCATGCCGAGCGCCGACGGGAAATCAACCGGGCCGTGCTGCAGGTCGATAGTGACGCTGTCCCAGCCGCAATGGGCGTAGATCTCGGCGGCGTAGGAGCTCGGAATGGCCGACCAGCCGTTGATGATCCTACCGCCGTCCTTGGCGATCTGGCGGAGCTTGTTCTTGCGCATTGGGGTTCCTCGAAGGCGCCTTGTGTGGAGCTGCCGGCTCGGCGCTCGATCCGGCAGAGTGAAGCAGAAGTGGGACTGCGTGCCAACGCGGACCGCGGCTCACGCCTCGTAGGTGAGGTCCATGCGAACGGCCAAGGCGCCGGTCTTGTCGACGATCCAGCAGGCTGCGCGGCCGTCAGCGGGGGCGCCGCCGGCGATAGTGATGTCGTCGCCGACCCAGAGCGGGCGCATCAGGCGGGCCTCGAAGCCGGTCAAGGCGCCGGGACACCGGGCAGAAGCAGCCTGCAGCATAAGTTGCATGGAAAGCCCGCCATTCTGGACGAGAGCCGGGTAACCCTCGTCGTCGCGGGCATAGTCGGCGTCGTAGTGGATAAGGTGGGCGTTCCAAGTGAGCGCGGAGTAGCGGAAGACGAGCGATGACGCGAGGTGCACGGGCTGCGACCAAGCCGCCTCGGGCGGCGTGACGGGGGACGGCGCGGGGTTGCGCTCACCAGGCGCGAGGGCTTCGCGATAGACGGCATCGAACTCCTCGATGGCGATCGGCTCGCCGGCCACGGCATAGGTTTGCCGCATGGTCAGCACGATGAGATGGCCCGTCCTCGCCGACTTGGGCTCGATGGCGACGACCTCGGCGGTACGGGTTGCAGGCTGGCCGACCTTCAACGTGCCCATGATGCGGACACGGCGACCGGCCGCCATGCGGCGTGGCAGGGGGATCGGCGGTAGAAAGAGGCCCTTCTGCGGATGGCCGTCAGGGCCGATGTCGCGCTGCATTGCGTTGCTAGCGAAGAACAATGAGAACCAGGAGCGGGGAAGCTCGCTTCCCGGACCGATCGTCTCCGGCGCGACGTCGAGCATTGCAGCCGCGCGCCGGGCCGTGGTGAGCGGGATGTCGTCCTCGATCACCTCCTCGCGGCCGATCCACGATCGGAGCTCGGGCATCGCGGCGGCAATCATTTCGGCGGTAGAGGTCAACTCGAAGCCTCCGGTCGCATCTTCGTCGCGAGCCTGGACGCGCGGCTTGCGACAGGTCCGAGACGGGTCGGGTCTCGCGCGCACGACGCTCGACCCGACCGACTTGTGCACGCCGTCTCGCGCCCTCAGCCCTTGGCGATGAAACGCTTGGCCTCGTCCTCGTAGGCGCCATAGCCGAGGGTATCGCGCAGCTCGGCAGGCGAGAGGGCGGCCTTCGATTCAGCCTCGCCAGCGACAAGTGCCGCTATGCCGGCTTTCATGCCGGCGATGGCCGGTGAGAGCATGCCGGTCGGGTAGGTGCCGATCTTGAAGCCGAGCTCGGCGGCGCGCTTGCGATCGGGCGTCGCACGGGGGGCACCCGGCGAGAGCACAGCGAACGAGGGCCTACCTTTAGCCGCGGCCACGGCACGGCCGATCTCGGCGTCGTCCTGAGGGCTGTCGAGGAACAGGATGTCGGCGCCTTCCTCGACGTACATCTCGATGCGGGCGACGGCCTCGTCGATGCCGGCCGTCGGGCGGCAATCGGTGCGGGCGAGGATGAGGATGCCGCTTTCCTTGGCGGCCTCGACTGCGGCGCGGATCTTCATGCGCGCCTCCTCGCGCGGCATGCACGGCTTGCCGCCGGCGGTGAGCGCGCGCGGCGTGATCTTGTCCTCGATCAGGATGGCGGCGGCGCCGGCTCGGCCATAGGCGCGCACGGTACGCTGCACGTTCATCGGATTGCCGTAGCCGTGGTCGCCGTCGGCGAGAACGAGTGTCCCCGGGGCGGCCTGGCGGACCATGTTGAAGCTGTCGAACATCTCGGCGAAGGAGATGAGGTCCAGGTCGGGTCCGCCGAGCCGGCTCGCGGCGACGCACGAGCCGGAAAGGAATGCCGTCTCGAAGCCCGCACCAGCTGAAAGCTTTGCCGAAATGCCGTCCCAAACGGCCGGCATGACGACGAAATCGGGCTTCGAGAGGAGGGCACGCAGACGCTCGGGCGCTGACATCGGGGCTCGCTTTCGGTCGGGGTTGCAGGTGAAGCGGATGTGCAATGTTGCCGCGCCCGCCAATCTGCGGCAAGGAAAAGTGATCGCCCTGCCTGCGGTGACGAAGCTCGAAAGCGATCGACGGTGGAAGATCTGCCCAAGTCAGAGGTCCCAGCACGACCCGCACCGGCAGACGGTGTGCAGGCGACCGGCACGACGATCCGCCGGCTACCCGACCCGCTGCTCTCCGTCGGGCTGGTGGCGCTCTATCTCGGCCTGGAGTGGCTGAGCTTTCTGCACGAGCACGACGGCGTCCCCATGACGCCGTGGAACCCAGCGCTCGGCATCATGTTCGCCGTCATCATTCTGAAGGGCCCCGTCTATGGCGGCGTCCTCTTCGTTTCCGTCGTGCTCGCGCAAATCCTGGTTCTGGGTAGCGACATCGGCTGGCCGACGGTGATGGGCTTCGGTGCAATCGTGGCGACGGCCTACACGAGCGTCGCGTCCGTGGCGCGCGATCTGCTTCGCCTGAGCACGCCGCACTTTCACACCCGCGACATCGTGATCGTTATCGCATGCGGGTTTGCCGGAGCCGTGATCACATCAACCGCTGTCGGCCTCGGCATGCTCACGATCCGCAGTCTCGCGTGGACCGAGGCCCTGCGTACGGCCGGGCTCTCCATCCTCGGCGATCTGATCGGCATCGCCGTGGTGACGCCCCTGGTGCTGCGGGCCTATCGGCATCGCGACAAGCTCAGGTTCGTGTCGCCCGAGGTCATTTTCGAGTTCGCGGGCTACCTGGGGGTGATCCTGATCGCCCTGGGGATCATCATGCGTCCCGACCAGCCGTTCGGGCAGGGGCTGTTCTATCTCTTGTTCGTGCCTGTCGTCGTGGCGGCCGTGCGACATGGCATTGATGGAGCGTGTGCTGCACTGACAATCGCGCAGCTCGGGCTGGTCGGCTTCCTGCACCTTTACGGGTTCGATCTCGCGCGCTTTGCCGAATACCAGCTTCTGATGCTCGTCATGACGGTGACGGTGATGCTGGTCGGGGCCGTGGTGAGCGAGCGCGACGCCGCAGACGAGGCCGCGCGCACGGCGGCACGCCGCCTGCACGAGATGCAAACCGAGGCGGCTCGGACCGCGCGTCTCAATCTGGTGAGCGGTATGGCGGCGGCGCTGGCGCATGAGATCAATCAGCCGATGACGGCGGCCCGGGCACTGGCGCGATCAGTCGGCCAGATCATCGCGGCCGAGAATGGCGACAAGGCGCGCGCGGAACGTAATGTCGCGGCGATGATCGAGCAGATCGATCACGCAGCGGCGGTCGTTCGCGGAATGCGCGCCTTCCTGCAACGTGGCGAGCCGGACGTCAGCCTGGTGAACATCCGGCAGATGGTGACAGATGCGCTTGCGCTCGTGCAGCCATTCGCGAGCACCGAGCGCATCGAGCTCGTCGCCCACTTCGGCGTCGACGATGTGCCCCACGTCCTCGCCGATGGGGTGCAGATCCAGCAAGTGATCATCAACCTGGTCCGGAACGGCATCGACGCCATTGCCGAGGCCGGGCGCCGCAACGGACGTATCATCGTCGACGTCGGGCTCGCGGCCGATGGCCGCGAGGTCGAGATCGCCATTAGCGACAACGGTTGCGGTATTGCGCAGGATCGCCTCAACACTATCTTCGATCCGCTCAGTACAACGAAGGCCGACGGCCTGGGTCTCGGATTGTCGATCTGCAAGACCATCGTGCAGGCGCACGGTGGCAGAATACGAGTGAGCCACACGTCGCCGGAGGGAACCGAGGTGCGTTTCACCATACCGGCGGCAAAAGGAACGGGTAAAAGGACGTGAGAACGAAGCCGGGACCGACCATCTATATCGTCGACGACCAGCCAGCGATTTGCCATGCCCTGAGCGAGATGCTGAGCGTACTCGGCTACCAGGTCGAGACGTTCGGCTCCGCAGACGCCTTTCTGGCAGCCGTCTCACCGGGACAGGCGGGGTGCCTCATCGCCGACGTGCGCATGCCCGGAATGGACGGTTTCGAGCTGCTGCACGAGCTCGGGAAGCGCTCACTCAAGATCCCCGTGATCCTGATCTCGGGGCATGCAGACGTTCCTATGGCAGTCGCTGCGATCAAGGCGGGGGCCGAGGATTTCATCGAGAAGCCCGTCGATGATGCGCAGCTCGTGGCAACGATCAACAGGTGCCTGGCACAGGCGTTCGAGGAACTGGCCGGCCGGCAGTCCCTGCAAGATCTCGAGCGGCGGCACAAGTCGCTGACACGGCGAGAGGCCGAGGTGCTCGACTTGGTAGTCCAAGGCTATACGAGCCTCGCCATTGCGGGGCGGCTCGGTATCAGTCCGAGGACAGTCGAGAGCTATCGAGTCCAGATCATGGATAAGATGCTGGCCGAGAGCGTCGCCGTTCTTGTGCGACAAGCCATTCGTCTCAAGCTGCTGGACCCGTAACTCTATGGGTTTAAATGTGCGTATCAATACGTCGGTAATGTTGCGAATTCTCACAGCGCTGCGAATGGGGGAAGCATGCTGCCGGCGCGCCCATTAAAGCTCTGGGACGCGCCGCCCTGGACAACTATTGCGATCTGCGACGCCCTGTCGGCGCAACGGTCGAGACTTTTATCAGCCCTCCAGACCGGGCCCCTCTGGCAGCTCGCCGCTGCGATGTCGGACTGGACACGATCGTGGAGTGGCCTGCCCGTGCCTGAAGCCTTGCGGCGCCATCTGCGTCGACGCAAATCGCGCGATCACCCTGAACTCGCGACCCCGCCTACCGCCGAAAGGGCTCTCGCCGGCGCTCGCGAGGCCTTACTGGCCGTCGTGCATCCCAACTAGCCACTTTCCCTCAGGCGCGGCGCATTGCGTCGCCTATTCCGGGACAATCCAGCATGATCACTGCTCTCCAATTCGCCGGGGGATTCGTCCTCCTGCTGTTCGGCGCCGAATATCTCGTGCGCGGCGCCGTCTCGCTGGCGCGTCGCCTCAACGTCTCGAAGATGATCATCGGCATGACCATCGTCGCGTGGGGCACAACCTCGCCGGAGCTGGTCGTCAGTCTTCAGGCTGCGGCGGACAATCTGCCGGGCATCTCGATCGGCAACGTCGTCGGCTCGAACATCGCCAACATCCTGCTGATTCTCGGCGTGTCGGCCGTGATCTTCCCGATCGTAATTCAGCCGTCGGCGCTCTACCGGGACGCCGCGATGATGCTCGGCTCGGCGCTGCTCTTTACGGCTTTGGCGCTGACCGGGGTGATCGAGCGCTGGCAAGCTGGCCTCATGGTGGCGCTGCTGGTCGTGTTCACGCTCTATGCATTCCAAACCGAGCGCAAGAAGGGTGCGATGGATGATCCCGGCGACCTCGCCGAGGAGCTCGAGGAAGAATTCGAGGAGGGGCCGAAGTCCACGTGGCTCGCCGTGCTCGCAGTGCTCGGCGGCGTGGCATCCGTGGTTATCGGCGCGAAGCTGCTGGTCGCGGCAGCCGTCGTGACGGCTCAGTACTTCGAGGTGCGCGAGGAGGTGATCGGGCTCACCATCGTTGCTGTCGGCACATCGTTGCCGGAGCTTGCAACGGCCGTTGTCGCCGCGATGAAGCGCCATTCCGAGGTGGCGGTCGGCAATATCCTGGGCGCGGGCATCTATAACCTGCTGATGATCATCGGCCTCGTGGGATTGATCGTGCCGATCCCCGTTCCGCAACAGATCCTGGTCTTCGATCTGTGGATGATGGTCGGAGTGACGGTGCTGATGCTGTCGCTGCTGCTGTTCAGGGGCGGGCTCAGCCGGCCAGCGGGCGCTCTCTTCCTGGCGGGGTTCGTGGCCTACACCGCGTTGCAGTATTACGGCGTCGAGGATGCCATGCGATCGCTCGGCATGGGCGCCCCAGGCATCGAGAAGGCCATTGCGAAATAGATGGCACGGACGCCGGTCCACGAGGACCGGCGTCACTCATGCGGCATAGCCACCGATGGATCCGTCGCGGGGTGACTGCTCGGTCGCACACCATTTCTCGAGCAGCGCCTCGAGCTCGGTACGGTCGAACGGCTTGGCAAGGTAATCGTCGAGGCCCGCCTCGAGGCAGCGCTTCCTGTCCTCGGCGAACGCGTTGGCCGTGAGTGCGACGATGGGTGGCGCGACGCGGTCGCACGATGCGAATAGCCGGCGAACACGACGGGCGGTCTCGAAGCCGTCCATCTCGGGCATGTGGATGTCCATCAAGACGAGATCCACGATATCGCTGGTGGCGAGCAAATCCTCGCACCAGGCGAGCGCCGCAGGGCCGCTCGACGCGTGATGCACGTTGCAACCCGCCTTCTCGCTCATGCGGCGCGCCAGCAGCGCGTTGATCTCGTTGTCCTCAACCAAGAGTATGCGTCGGCCTCGCGGCACGGGCACGGGGCGAGGGCTGCTGGACCGCGTCTCGCCCGCGTCGACCAGAGCGCGCTCCTCGCCGCAACCGCTGGCAAAACCGAGCTGTGCAACGAGGGAGGCTGGCCGGACCGGGCGAACGAGGTAGGCGTTGCAGCCGGCCGACTTGAAAGCCTCAAGGCGACTGCCGCCAGGTTGATCCACGATCAGAACCGCGCGCGGTGGACGCTGGCTCGGCGCCGCGGCGTCCAAGATCAGGCGGCGGACAGCCTCCGGCCCCTCCTCGACATCGGCAATGACGGTATCGAAGGTAAGCCCCGACCGGCGCGCACGCTCCAAAGCGGCCGTCGCCGTCTCACAGGTGGCGACCTCGCTGTCGATGCCAAGCGACTGCAATGTCTCGTGCATAATGGTGCGCTGCTGCACGCGAACTCGAGACGAGGAGCACCAGTCGCGCCCGGCGCTCGGTCTTGGTTGGCAATACTGGGCGCGAGCCGGGCTGGGCGAGGAGAACAAGGCGCGCGCGGAAGGTCGAGCCGACGCCCAGTGCACTGTCGACCTCGATGTCGCCGTCCATGGCTCGAGCGAGGCGGCGCGATATCGCGAGACCGAGCCCGGTGCCACTGCGCTTGCGGCGGATCGCATCATCGGCCTGCTCGAACTCGGCGAACAGGCTCGCAATCAGGTGCGGGGCTATACCTGCGCCGGTGTCTGCGACCTCTATCGAGAGACAAAGGTGATGCGGGCCTTGCGGCGCAAGCTCGCTCGGCAAGACAGGCGTATCCGGACCTCCACGGCGGACGCGAACCGTGATGCCGCCGGCATCGGTGAACTTGATGGCGTTGCCGACCAGATTGAGCAGGATCTGGCGCACGCGGGTCTCGTCGCCGATGACGGTACGCGGCAGGTCGGGCTCGAGGCGCCAAGCGAGATCGAGGCGCTTTTCTCTGGCGCGCGGGCCCATCAACTCGATGACGCTCTGCAGGCATTCGTCGAGAGGGAAGGGCGCCGGGTGAATTTCCAGCTTGCCAGCCTCGATCTTCGAGAGATCCAGAATCTCGTCGATGATGGTCAGCAGTTTTTTCGCGGATTGGTCGACCGCTTTGACATAGGAGCGCTGCTCGGCGGAGAGTTCCGTTTCGGACAGCAAATCGGCCATGCCGAGAATGCCGTTCATAGGCGTGCGAATTTCATGGCTCATCGCCGCGAGAAAGCGCGACTTTGCACGGTTCGCGGCCTCGGCCTGATCACGGGCCTCGGCTAGTGTTGTCTGGACGCGCCGCTGCTCGGTGACGTCGCGACCTAGAAGCTGGATCTCGCGCACGAGTCCATCCTCGCCGGTTATGGCGTGCTGCTCGAATGCGAACCAGCGGGCTCCGTCGGCCGTGAGAACGAGCTCCTCGAAGCGTTGCCGGCGGCCGGGCTCGGACAATCCGCGACTGTCCCCTTCGTGTTGCAGCACCTCCGGCTTGAAGGGCGTTCCCAGGATCTCGCCTGCCTCGACGTCGAATGTCCGGCAGAACGCACGGTTGACGAAGGTCAGGCGGCCGCGTGTATCGACGCGCGTGATGATGTCGTTCTGGCTATCGAGAAGGTCGCGGTAGCGCGTCTCGTTGTCGGTGAGCTCCCACTGCAGATCCTTGAGCTTCTCGATACCCTTCTCGAGACGCTCGCTTAGTGCCTGGAAGCGATCGATCTGCGGACTATCGCCCACTTCCCGGGCTTTGCCTTGACCGAAAGCTGCAGCAACGGCAGCAGATGCGAGGCCGATCGCTGCGAACAGTGCAACGTGGGTCGCAATCCGATTTGCGTCATCCAAGAACAGCGCAATGAGAAGGGAAGCAGTCGCCAGAGCCAGAAAAACTGCTGGTCCCGATCCGCTGCGACCGGCAAGCCTCGCTGGCGCCTCGGCCATGGCACGCCGCAGCATCGCCGTGGCGGAGGCCACAGCGGCAGCGAGCGCACGCGCGACAGGCAGCAATCGGCTGCGGCCGGTCTCGAGCAATGGCCTCAGAACTGTCCTCACACTGGTCCCTGCGACAAACGCCTACTCTTGTGCAAGACGAAGAGACCACAGAGGCTATTGATAAAGCTTTGCCGGGTGAGGCTAGGCTTAAGGCTTCGTTGACGACTGCCTCGATCTTGGCAGTCGGCTCGGGGTGGAGCATGACATGCGGGTGGCCCGACGACGGGTCCAGCAGCGAGGAGGCGAGATGGGACCGCTCAAAGGCACCAAGGTGATCGAGATGGCGGGCATCGGACCGGCGCCCTTCTGCGGCATGATGCTGGCCGACATGGGCGCCGAGGTGATACGGATCGATCGGCGGGAGAAGGCCGACCTCGGCCTCGACCGGGCGCCGGCATACGAGGTCATGAACCGCGGGCGGACGTCGATTGCGGTCGACATCAAGAAGCCAGAAGCGGTCGAGATCGTGAAGCGACTGGCCAAGGACGCCGATGCGCTGATCGAGGGGTTCAGGCCGGGCGTGATGGAGAGGCTGGGGCTCGGGCCGGAGGTGCTCGCCGCGATCAACCCGCGGCTCGTGTTCGGGCGCATGACCGGTTTCGGACAGGAGGGGCCGCTCGCCCAGCGCGCCGGCCACGACATCAACTACATCGCGCTGGCGGGCGTGCTCAACCACCTGGGACGGGCCGGAGAGAGGCCGCTGCACCCGCTGAATCTGGTCGGCGACTTCGGCGGCGGCGGCATGTATCTGGCCTTCGGCGTGGTCTGCGCCATGCTCGAGGCGCAACGCTCAGGCAAAGGCCAGGTTGTGGATGCGGCCATGGTCGACGGTGCCGCCAGCCTGATGGCAATGTTTCACGGCATGTGGTCGGAGGGCATCTGGCGCGAGGAGCGTGGCACCAACATGCTCGACACGGGCGCGCCATGGTACGATGTCTACGAGACGAAAGACGGAAAGTGGGTCTCGATTGGATCGATCGAGAAGCGCTTCTATGCCGATCTTCTGCAACGGCTCGGACTTGCCGGGGAGGCACTGCCGGCCCAACAGGACCGAAGCGGCTGGCCGACGCTGCGGGCGCGCTTCACCGAGATCTTCAAATCCAAAACCCGGGCCGAGTGGGAGAGCGTCTTCGAAGGCAGCGACGCCTGCTTCGCACCCGTGCTGGCCATCTCCGAGGTGACGCAGCATGCGCACAACGCGGTGCGTGCTACATTCGTCAACCGAGACGGTGTGCAGCAGCCGGCACCGGCGCCACGCTTCTCGCGAACGCAACCGGAGCTTGCGGCAGCGCCGCGAGAAGCCGGCAGCGACACGCGTATGTTGCTGGCGGCTGCCGGGTTCGACGAGGCAGAGATCAGGAAGCTCGAGGCCGACGGCGTCGTCGGCCGCGCACGATAGACACCAAGGAGCTGACTTCGAGATGATCACCGGACCGACCGCCGAGCAGCAGGAGATCCGCGCCGCCATCGAGCGCATCTGTGAGCGATTCGGCGACGACTACTGGCTGAAGAAGGACAAGGAAGGCGGCTTCCCTATCGAGTTGCATCAGGCGCTTGCCGCAGACGGCTGGCTGGGCATCGCGATGCCGGAGGAGTATGGCGGGGCCGGCCTCGGCATTACCGAGGCGGCGATCATGATGCAGACGATCGCCGAGTCGGGCGCGGGCATGCAAGGCGCCTCGGCCGTGCATATGAACATCTTCGGCTTGCATCCGGTCGTCATGCACGGGACGGAGGAGCAGAAGCGGCGTTTCCTGCCGCCGCTCATCGCGGGCCAGGAGAAGAGCTGCTTCGGCGTGACGGAGCCCAACACCGGTCTCGATACGACGCGCCTCAAGACGAAAGCGACACGAGAAGGCAACCGCTACCGCGTCGACGGGCAGAAGATCTGGATCTCGACGGCACAGGTGGCCGACAAGATCCTGCTGCTGGCGCGCACCACCGATCTCGACAAGGTGAAAAAGCCGACAGAGGGCCTGTCGCTCTTCTACACGACGCTCGATCGCAAGTACGTCGAGGTGCGTGAGATCGAGAAGATGGGCCGCAAGGCCGTCGATTCCAACCAGGTGTTCATCGACGGGTTGCCAGTGCCCATCGAGGATCGGATCGGCGAGGAGGGCATGGGCTTCCGCTATATCCTCGACGGGCTCAACCCGGAGCGGATCCTGATCGCCGCCGAAGCTGTCGGGCTGGGACGGGTGGCGCTCAAGCGGGCGACGCAGTACGCCAAGGACCGGATCGTGTTCGGGCGGCCGATCGGGCAGAACCAAGGGATACAGCATCCCCTGGCGAAGGCCTGGATGAGCCTCGAGGCAGCGAACCTGATGATGCTCAAGGCGGCGGCGCTCTACGATTCCGGCCAACCCTGCGGCGTCGAAGCGAACTCCGCGAAGTACCTTGCGGGCGAGGCAGGTTTCGATGCGTGCGAGACGGCCGTGCTAACTCATGGCGGCATGGGCTACTCGAAAGAGTTTCACGTTGAGCGCTACATGCGCGAAGTGATGCTCTGCCGCATCGCGCCGGTAAGCCGGGAGCTCATCCTCTCGAACGTGGCAGAGCGTCAACTCGGCCTCCCGAAGAGCTACTGAGAGCGGCATGACGACATCCACGAGCGAAGCTGCCGAGCCCTTCATCCCGAACGAGGTGTTCCGGCGCATCCGGCGCATCTACCTGGGCTCCGTTCTCGTTGCGGTTATGTTGCTGTTCCTGGCGTTCGTCACGATGGTGGAGGGTATCGGCTACGGAGTGTTGCCGACGCTGCTGCTGATCGGTGGCATCGGTCTGCTCATCGTCGCGATGCTCACGCGGGCGGCGGCGAGCTGTCCGCGCTGCTCGACCTCGCTGATGTGGAAGAAGGGCCCTATCGGCACCGGTCGGCTGTCGGTCGGGGTAAAGTCGCATTGCCCGAATTGCGGCCTCGACCTCAATCAACCGTGGACGCCGGACGCGGTCGACAACGCCGAAAATGAGCCAAGCGAGAAACAGATATGAGCAGCAGCCGACCGAAAGCCCAGCCGACCGTTCTCCTGGACGATGCACGGACCATCGCCACCGAGTGGCGGTTCCCGCCAGGGGCCGAAACCGGGTGGCACAAGCACGGTCGCGACTACGTCGTCGTGCCGATGACCACGGGCAAGCTTCTCCTGGAGGAGCCGGGTGGAGCCTCGCGCACCGCGGAGCTGACCACCGGCAAGCCCTATGCGCGCGGCGAAGGCGTCGAGCACAACGTGGTCAACGCCAACGACTACGAGTTCGTGTTCATCGAGATCGAGCTGAAACGCTGATCCCGTCGGCCGGTCGGGCCGCGCTCGCCAGCAGCTCGATCGGCCCGCTCAGATGATCTCGTCCTCGTCCATGATGGCCTCGGGCTCGGCGTCGAACGCCTGATCGACCGGGATTTCGGGCGACGCCGCCGACTCACGCAAGACTTTCGCGCGATCGTGCTCGTCGGCCCAGGCAATATGGAACAGGGCATCGCCCATGTTGACGATGGGCAACGTCGTGGCGCCTACGATGATGCCCCGGCGCGGGCTTCGGACCTGGATCTCGCTACCCTCGTAGGGGTTGGCGACGACGCCGACGGGTTCGTCCTCGCTCACGGCATTGCCGATGCGCTTCACGGAGCGGAAGACGCCGCCGTCAGGCGCGCGGACCCATTTGGAGGCGTTGGCGAAGACGGGCCGGCGCGCCTCCTCGCTCGAATTCAGCTCGGTGCCGTCGGGCAGCTCGAGCATTCCGGTCTTCAACATGACACCGGCAATGCCGTCGACGCCGGCCTTGATGGCGAACTCATCGAAGCGAAGGCCCTCACCGCCCTCATAGACGAGGACGTCGACGCCGCTGTCGCGGGCAGCGCGCCGTAAGGAACCGGCCCGCTCGGGACTTTCGAGCACGACGGGGGCACCGAAGGCTTCGGCCAACTCCCGGCAACGGGGCCGGCGCGCGAAGTCGGCACGGATCTGGGGCAGGTTGACGCGGTGAACGGCGGCCGTGTGAAGGTCGATGCCGACCTGGCAGCGCCGGACGACCTCCTTCAAGAACAGGTTGGCCAGGCGAGCCGCCAGCGAGCCGGAGCCGGAACCCGGAAACGAGCGGTTCAGGTCACGTCGATCGGGCAGGTAACGCGAGCGGCCGATGAAGCCGTACGCGTTGACGACGGGTATGGCGAGCAGGGTGCCTGCGATGTTGCCCGGCTGCAGGGTGCGCAGCACACGGCGGATAATCTCGACGCCGTTCAGCTCGTCGCCGTGAATAGCCGCCGAAATGAACATGGTCGGGCCGGGCCGAGGGCCGTGTAGTACATGCACCGGCAGGGTGACGGGCGTATGGTTCGACAGCTTCGAGACGTGCAAATCGACCAGCGCACGCGTTCCCGCGGGCACCGTGTGGCCACCGATCTCGAAATTGCTGCGCACTGGGGCTGGCTTTCGGCGTGAAGTCTCGACCGGCCTTATACCAGGGCCACCCTCGCGGCGCGAGCCGGCACCGCCGCGCGGAGCCGGCCGGCTCTCGCGGCGCCCCTGAGGTGGGTGATCACAGCTTCGTTTGGCGGTTGACACCGCGGGGTGTGCTCCCCATAAACCCTGTCGTCGCGCCGATCCGTTCGGACCGGTGCGCCTCAGCGTATGATCTGCTAGACTTCGGGTCGGCAGTGTCCATCTTCGGGTGGCCGCGCGATGGAGAGGTGCCCGAGTGGCTAAAGGGGACGGACTGTAAATCCGTTGGCTTCGCCTACGTTGGTTCGAATCCAACCCTCTCCACCAATGATCCTGGCCACCAATGATCCTGGCCGCCAATGATCCTGGCCTTCGGCCAGAGCCGAGTGGCAGATGGCGACTACCCCCGGCCGACAGATCGCGTGACCGAGCTGAAACAAGCTGAAGGCAAGGTGCAGGTGAGCGGACCAAGCGATGTCCATGGCACGACGCTCGCCCGTCGATTGAGCGCTTTGGCAGCTCTCCTCGCTGTCGTGTCCTGGCTGGCGCTGCTGTGGCTTCCGGACAGGGTCGTTGCCGCAGCTCACACTGCGGCCGCTCTCTGTGGTCAACAGGGTGCATGCACCACGGCTCGGGCGGCACTCCCGTCCGAGATCGCGCTGAAGCGCTTGTCCGGTGATTTGGATCGATCCGGCGAGCCGGGTGACGAGGGCGCTCAGCCGGCGGACGCCAACCTCTGTGCCGTCCGCGGCCATGCCCGTGCCCGTCCCAGTCTCCAACGCTCGGGCCGCTTTTCGCAGGTCGCATCTCCGCGCATCCGTGGTCCGCCCGCGTAAGACGTTCCAGCCTTTGCCGGATTGAACGATCGAGCGTCGTGCCGCGCCACGAAGCGCGTGCGGACGCGTGCACCTCGGAGACAACTCCATGAAAAACAAAGAGCCTTCACCCGAAGCAGACGGGTCACCCGCCGAATACTCGAGCAAGGGCGGGGGCATTGTCCTCATGCTTTTCGTGGCGCTTATGGTCATCGTCGTCGCTGCTGGCGCGATGATGCGCTAGCGCAAACGGGCTCGGCGCCCATTGCGCCGAGCCTGCGACGTTCAAAGTGCGGCTATACCTTCCCGTCAGCCTGGTCGCTTGCCACGGCCTCCGGGGAGCGGGCGTCAGGAGGACCGTAGCCGCCACCGCCCGCTGTGGAGATGACGACGCGATCGCCGGGTGCGAGGCGGGTCACGGTTTTCGAGGGGATGATCTCCTCGCGACCATCGGCGCGGGTGATCCACGATCGAGCCAGGGCACCCGGCTTGCCGCCGGCCAAACCGTCGGCGGCAACGAAATGACGCTCGCCGCGATGCGAGTAGGAGATGGTGCCGGCGACGTCGTCGAGGATCTCGTACTCCTTTAGCTGGCCGCGACCGCCACGAAAGGTGCCGTCGCCCCCCGAGCCCGGAACCAGTTGCCAGCGCGTGACCCGGATGGGTGCATCCAGCTCCATGGCCTCGACGGGGAGGTTCATGCAGTTGGTCGCGTCGGTCTCGATGGCGTCGACGCCGTCGAAGCCATTGCCGGCCCCGGCGCCGCCGGCCAGCAGCTCGCCGGTCACGAAGGAGGTACCGTCGCCGCGCTGGCCGCCCCAGGCCATGACCAGCAGCTCGCCCGAGTTGGGAGCCGGGACGCGATCCGGCGCCACCTCGGACAATGCCTTCAGCATAGTGTTGGTGATGCGCTTGATGGTCGCCGTGCGGGCGTTGACGGGCGCCGGCTCGCGGGGGTTGACGATCGAGCCTTCAGGCAGCGTCAGCGTGATGGGCCGGAAGCAGCCACCGTTGCTCGGGATGGCCGGATCCGTGACGGCGCGGACGGCGAAGCATGCGGCCGCCAGACTGCCGGAGGGGACACAGTTGATCGGGCCTTTTACCTGCGGGCTCGAGCCGGTCAGATCGAAGTGGATGGTGCCGTCGGCGATGGTGGCGGCGACCTCGATGCGAATGCGCCGATCGAGGTCGATACCGTCGTTGTCGAGGAAATCGACGGCGCGGTAGGTGCCGGACGGCAGCTTGCGGAGGGCCTCGCGAGTCATGGTCTCGGCACGATCGAGCAGCACGGAGAACGAGGTCAGGAGGGCATTGTCGCCGAACTTGTCGGAGGCTTCGCTGAGCCGCATAGCGGCAATCTTGCAGGCGGCGATCTGGGCATGGAGATCGCCCATGAAGATATCGGGGATCCGCACGTTCTGGCGGAGCACGGCGGTCAACGTCTCGTCGAAGACACCGGCTCGGGCCCAGGCGACCGGTGGAATGCGGATGCCTTCCTGGAAGATCTCGGTCGAGTCGGTCGGAACCGAGCCCGCCGTCTTGCCGCCGACGTCCTGGTGATGGGTCATTGTGGCCGCAAGTGCGATCGGCCGCCCGCCCGCGAACACCGGCATGACCACGGCGAAGTCCGGCAGATGGGTGCCGCCGCAGTAGGGGTCGTTCAGGATGTAGATGTCGCCCTCGCGCATCTGCTCGACGGGGAACTTGGCGCGAATCGCACCGACGGCGGGAATCAGGGTGCCGAGATGAATGGCGATGGCGCAGGCCTGGGCGAGTGTCGTGCCGTCGAGGGTGAACAGGCTGGCCGAGGCGTCGAGGCCTTCCTTGACGATGGGCGAGCACGATGACTTCAAGAGCGTCGCCTGCATCTCCTCGGCGATCTTGTCGAGGCGGTGGCGGATCACCTCCAGGGTGACGGGATCGAACCGCTCGGTCGAGAGGTCGATGCGGTGGGTGGCGCCGGATGCCGTCATGATGCGCTCCTGGTCAGCAAGAGGGCCGCGCCGCCCGTCACCTCGGCCGACCAGCCGGGGGGCAGCAGGGTCGTGGAATCGATCTGCTCAATAACGGCGGGCCCCAGCAGGCGCTCGCCGGCGCCGATCAGGGCGCGGTCATGGATGGCCGTGTCGATGCGGATCGCCTCGCCGGGAAACAGGACGGAGCGGCGGCCCTTGAGGGAGCGCCCCGACTCTGTCGGCGGGCTGGCGCCCACGGGCACGGCCGGGCGGTGCGCGCGATGGACGACACGCAGGTTTACGATTTTTGCCGGCGCGCCGGTCTTGTGGCCGTTGAGCCGCTCGTGCGCCGCCTCGAAGGCACTGTAGAGCGCCGAGAGGGGGGCGGCGGCGGCGAGATCGATCGGCACCTCGATGTAGTGGCTCTGGCCCATGTAGCCGACGTCGGCGAGGGTCAGGCGCTCGCGGTCGAGGCCCTCGATCCGCTCGGCTTGCATGAGGCCGTCAGCGCGGGCGTCCAGACCGGCGAAGGCATCGGCGAGCTCGCCGAGCCGCGCGTCGGCGATGGGGGTGAGGAAGGCGCCCGAGACCTCGTGCTCGATCGGGGCAGCGAGCAGGCCGGCCGCAGCCAGCACGCCGGGGTAACGCGGCACGAGAACGCGGCCGATGCCGAGCTCCAGCGCCAGTGGCACGGCGTGCAGGCCACCGGCACCGCCCAAAGGTACGAGCACGAACTCGCGGGGGTCGTAGCCGCGGTTGATGGAGACGAGGCGCATGCCGTCGGCCATGTGGGCGTTGGCGATGCGGTGGATGCCGAGTGCGGCCGCTTCCACGCTGAGACCGAGCGGACGCGCTACCCGCTCCTCGACGGCCTTCAACGAGAGCGCCGGATCGAGGCGGATGCTGCCGCCTGCGAAGAACGCGGGATCGAGCAGGCCCAGCACAATGGAAGCGTCCGTCACTGTCGCCTCGTTACCGCCGCGACCGTAGCAGGCGGGGCCTGGATCGGCGCCAGCGGATTGCGGTCCGACGCGGAGCCCGCCGCCGGTATCGATCCAGGCGATGGAGCCGCCGCCAGCACCGAGCGTGGTGACGTCGAGCATCGGCACGCGCACCTGATAGCCGGCGATCTCGGTCTCGCTTTTCACAAGGACGCGACCGCGATCGATCAACGCTATGTCGCTCGAGGTGCCGCCGACGTCGACGGTGATCAGGTTCTGGAGGCCGGCCTCGCGCCCCGCAGCCTGGCCACCGATGGCGCCGGCCGCAGGTCCCGACAGGAACAGGCGAACCGGGCGCTCGCGCGCGATCTCGCCACCCGCGAGCCCGCCTCGCGACTGCATGATCTGCAGCGGCACGGGCACGCCGGCCTTGGCGAGGTCGCGATCCATGGCGGCGAGGTAGCGCGCGACCACGGGCTTCACGTAGGCATCGAAGGCGGTAACGACGGTGCGCTCGTATTCACGAAAGACGGGATCGACCTCGCTCGAGATCGAGACGGGAATACCGGGCATTGCGGCCTCGACGGCCGCGCGCACGCGCCGCTCGTGAGCCGGGGCCAGGAACGAGAACAGGAGCGCGACGGCGACCGCCTCGACGCCTTCGGCCTTCAGCTTGGCGATGGCGCTTGCGAGCGAGGCCTCGTCGAGCGGGGTGAGCGTGGCGCCAGAGGAATCGATGCGCTCCGACACCTCGACGCGGCGAGCGCCGGGCGCGAGCCAGCCCGGCGTCTCCGGCTGGAGATTGAGATCGTACATCTGCCGGCGGATCTGGCGGCCGATCTCGAGCACGTCGCCGAAGCCGCGCGTCGCCACGAGACCTATTCGAGCGCCCTTGCGCTCGAGCACGGCGTTGGTCGCGATGGTGGTGCCGTGGGTGAAGCTGGTGATCGTCCCGGGTGCGATGGCGAATCGCTCGCGGAGCTGGGCAAGCGCGGCAAGAACGGCCCGGCCAGGGTCATCGCGCGTGGTCGGCACTTTCAGAATGTGAGTGCCGGCGGGCGTGGCGCAGACGACATCGGTGAAGGTGCCGCCAATGTCGATGCCGATGCTGACGCCGGCAGCGCCTTCCTCCGTCGATGTCTTTGTGGCCGTCATTCCAGGGGAGACCTCCAGTTGCGGGCGTCCGTCGAGGACCAGTTGGCTGACATCACAGCCAACGCACGAAAGCACCGTCGCAGCAGTGAGGCAACGGACGGGCGGCTTGGCAAGAGGGAACCGGCAAGCGACCCGAACGTTGGCCGGAAAATCAGCAGGAGCAGCCAAGATGCAGAGCAGAATACTGATTGCGGTGATGGCCGCCGGTCTCACGGCCGGAGCCGCGTGGGCGCAGAGTTCCGGAGGAGGCGGGGGCGCTTCGGGTGGAGCGGCGGGAGGCAGCGCTGCGACCGGCACCTCCGGTTCAACTGGTGGCGCAATTGGGGGGGTAGGCGCAAGGAGCACCGGCGGCACCTCCATCGGCGGGCGCGAGGCGACAACGTTGCCAAGCACCACTTTGCCGCGACCGTCGGGCCGCAACCCGGCGATCGGGACAACGTCACGGCCAGGCCTCCCGGGCGATTCAACTGGCACGCGTCAACGCGTCCTCACTGCTCCGGCAGGGGCTCAATCGGGGACACTCGAGACGCCGCGGGCCCCGATGATCAACTCCGACGGCTCTACTTGGCAGTCGCGCGGCTCGGCTCTCGACGCTCGAGCCGACGCCCAGCCCGTGGTTCCGCCGACGGCGATCGAGTGCTCGCGCGGCTGGCACGCCAACTCGCGGTGGTCGCAGAGCCGGCTCTCGGAGCTTTGCGATCGGTAGAGGCTTATTCGGGTCTGTGGATCCCGTTGAAGCCAAGCCCCATGCGCTGCTCCGGGCCCGAGGCAGTGGCCTTGGTCAGCGCATCGCGAACGCGGGCCGGATCGAAGGTTACGCCCGAGGCAGCAGGAGGCTTGGGTGCAGCGGCAGGCCGGGTGGTCATCCGGGGCGACGGATCAAGGGCGAGCGCCTTCGTGAAGAGGTCGGGATCTATCGGCTCCGCCGGCATCCTCGTCGATGTCGGGCGAGGACGCTGCGGCGGCTGGCGGGCTGGCCCGGTTTGAGACGAAGCTTGTTTTTCTTGCGCTTTGACTGGGCGCCCCCTCCGGATCGGAGATGAAAGCGGCAAAGGAATGGACTGTGATGCCGATGCTGGCCTTACTGATCCGGCCGTGCTCGCTGCTGTCGCGACCGATGCGGCAACCGGCGCGATGCGGCGGGGCACCGGCCGGCGCTCGACAGGCTGGGGCGGGCGGGTCGGATCAAGAATGCCATCTATAGCGGGGAGCGATCGGGGAGGCAGGCTGGCGTGTGCCGCCTCCATCACGTCCCGCCAAACGCGTGCCGGAAGTCCGCCCCCCGCGACGCGGAGCATGGGGCTACCGTCGTCATTGCCGAACCAGACCCCGGCGACGAGGTGGGCGGTGTAGCCGACGAACCAGGCATCGCGAAAATCCTGCGTCGTGCCCGTCTTGCCAGCAGCCTGGTGGCGCGGAAATGCAGCCCTGCGGCCGGTGCCAGAGATGACGGCGGCATTGAGCATGGTGTTGATGGCGCCGATCGTATCGGGAGCGACCAGCATACGCGGACGGGGCTCTGTGCGCTCGTAGAGCACCTCTCCTTCGGGTGTCCGGATGCGGCGGACGATGTAGGGCTCCACCGCCAGACCGCCCGATGCGAGCGTGCCATAGGCACCGCACAGCTCGAGTAGGCCAACCTCGGACGTGCCGAGCGCCAAGGAGGCGTCGGCTCGCAACGGCGAGCGAATTCCGAGACGGCGCGCCACGTTCGCGACCTTCTCGCTGCCGATCTCCTGCTGGAGACGAACGGCGACCGTATTGACAGAATGCGCGAGAGCCTGCGTCAGCGTAATCGGCCCGCGGAAGCGACCGTCCTCGTTGCGCGGACTCCACTGGCCGATCTCGATCGGGGCGTCGACGACCGGCGTATCTGGCCAGAAGCCGTTCTCGGCGGCGGCAAGATAGACGAACGGCTTGAAGGCCGAGCCGGGCTGGCGGCGTGCCTTGACGGCGCGATTGAACTGACTTTCACCGAACGACCGACCGCCGACGAGGGCACGGATGCCACCGCCGGTATCCAGGACGACGAGCGCGGCCTGACCGGCTTTGGCGGCAGCGCCTTCCTTGGCGAGCGTGGAGGCGATCGTCGCCTGCGCACGGGTTTGGATATCGGGGTCGATGGTGGTCTCGACGACCAGGAGCCGCTTGCCGATACTCGCAAGGGGCGGCAGCTCGTCGAGGACGTGGTCGATGGCGAACTCGAGGCCGGAGGGCCGCTTGCCGGGATCGGGATCAGCGAAATGCACGGACTGGCGCATGGCGGCCGCCGCGGACACCGGGCTGATAACCCGCGCCGCTTCCATGGCTTTTATGACGACGCGCGCACGGGCGCGGGCGTGTCCGGGATTGGCGAACGGGGAGTATTTCGACGGCGCCTTGAGGAGGCCGGCGATGACAGCCGCCTCGGCGACATTGACGGTGCGCGCCGACTTGTTGAAGAAGCGCCGCGACGCCGCCTCGACGCCATAAGCGCCGCCGCCGAAATAGACACGGTTGAGGTACAGCTCGAGGATCTCGCGCTTGCTGAGGCGCACCTCGAGCCACAAAGCCAGGACCATCTCCTCGGCCTTGCGGCTCAGCGTGCGCTCCGTGGAAAGGAAAAGGTTCTTGGCGAGCTGCTGGGTCAACGTGGAGCCGCCTTGCGACGTGCGGCCTGCCCGGAGGTTGGCGGCTGCCGCTCGCGCGAGCCCCCACGGATCCAGGCCCCAATGCGTGAAGAAGCGGCGATCCTCAGTGGCGATGATTGCGTCGACGAGGTGCCGCGGCAAGTGGTCGAGGGCGACAAAATCGTTCAGCTCGCCGCGCTCCGCGATCACGGAGCCATCGCGTGCGAGAACGCGCAAAGTTGGAGCCGGCTCGTTGACGGTGAGCGAGCGGGGGTCGGGAAACCGGATCGTGTAACGGATCAGCTGGACGGAGATGGCGATCGTCGCGAGCACGCTCGCGTAGATCGGCAGCAACAGGAGAACGCGCACGTGCCATCGGCGGCGTGCCCACCAGCGCTTCGGCGGGGCAATTGCCGGGTTGCTTCCCATGTCGACAATCGAAGCACCTTCCGGCGGCGGATCGCTCCCCACGTGCCCACTCCCGCACATCGCTCGAGGCCAGCGCTCCCGGGCCGGCACTTACGGGACACAAGGTACGGGGACACCTGTTAAGGCGGGTTTAAGTATGCCGCCCGAATGTCCGAGAAGGTTCTTTCCGCCAATCCGTGCTCAGGCCGATCAGGGCGTCGCTGGTGCAGCCCCGGGCTCGGGAATGCGTTGCGGCAACAACGACACGGCGGCCAGGATCAGGGCGGCAGCGACGGCCAGGACACGAAACAGCGTGTCGAAGCCGTAGTTGCCATGGATCCAGGCGATCAGCGGCAGTGCGGCCGCCAGCACCGAAAAGCTCACCACATAGCGGATGCCGTAGACGGTGGCACGCAGCTCCGACCTCGCCATCTTGCCGATCATGTAGTCGTTGATCGGGATCTGGCCGAAGGCGCCCAGCATAAAGCCGAGAGCAATGGCGAGGGCGGTCCAATCGGTGAAGCCCGGCATCACGGCGAAGAAGATGAGTTGCAGGAGCGCCGCACCCATGAAGACGATGCGAGGACCCAGTGTGTCGAGCAGGCGGCCGACAACCAGTTGCGCCAGCGAGGCGATGGCGAAGACGACGAAAGCGAGCCAGCCGACGAGAGTTCGCCGAGCCCGCGATGCCCTGCAAACGCTCGTCGAAGACCTTGGGCAAGGCGAAGGTCGTCGACTGGAAGACGAGGCTCGAGACGGCGGTCGTGAAAAAGACGATCGCGGTGAGGCGCACGAGCGCCGCCTTGGCCTCGGCGGAGACATGTGTGGTCGTGGCGCCACCTGAGCTCGCGACCTTGGGTTTCGTCTGCCGGGCCGTGGCTGCGGCGCGAATGTCGTCGCGGACATGCCACCAGTAGGCGAGACCGATCAGGACGGAGATGACACCTGGCACGATGAAGGCCGAGCGCCAGCCGCCGTTGTCGATGAACCAGCCGGTGATCAAAGCCGCGCAGCCGACGCCGAGGTTGCCCCAGACGCCGTTGATGCCGATCGCCATGCCGGTGCCAGCCGACTTGGCTCCGTCGACGACCATGGCGAGGCCGACCGGGTGGTAGATCGCGGCCAGCACGCCGACGACGAAGAGCAGGCCTCCGATCTGCAGCGGTGTCTGCGCGAAGCCCGTGGCGATGGCGGCGAGCCCGATACCGATGAAGAAGACGACCATCATGCCGTGCCGGCTCCAGCGATCGGCGATGCGCCCCGCCGGCAGCGAGAACAGGCCGAAGGCAACGAAGCCAGGCATGGCGTAGGGCACGAGCTGGGCGTAGGTGAGCCCCCACTCCTTGCTGAGCGCAAGAGCGGCGACCGTGGCGAAGACGAGCGTGAACAGGTGATCGAGGAAGTGCCCGATGTTCAGATAGAGGAAGCTCAATCGATCGCGGCTCATGGCGGCGCTCCTCGCGGCAGTTTTTTGATGGTCGGCTCGTCGCCAACTCTTGGTCGTTTCACCGCACTTTATGCTTGTCCCGATCTCTGCGTTCGGCCAACAATTGTCGCGGATGGGCCATTCGACCAGGGTTTCAGATGCCCGAGCCTCGTTTGACGCGCAGCACCGATCCGAGCGATTTCCAGGAGCTCGAGCAGACCGTCGCCGCGATGGCGAAGGGCTTCCCGGCTGCATTCCACATAGCATCCCACAGCCATCGCCGAGACCAATTGCTTTATGCTGTCAGCGGGACCATGCGGGTTCGAACGGCGACCGACGCCTGGATCGTGCCGCCTGATCGCGCTGTCTATCTGCCTGCCGAGGTCGAGCACAGCGTGGCCATGCGCGGCGCCGTCGAGATGCGAACGCTCTACATCGCGAGCCGGCGCGGTTTGTCGCTGCCGACATCTCCTATCGTGCTGGTCGTCACACCGCTGCTGCGTGCGCTCGTTCTCGCGCTGCTCGAGGAGCCGATCGGCTACGAACCGGGCTCACGAGCCGACCACATCGCGTTGCTCATCCTCGACGAGATCGCACGGGCGAAACGTCTGGATATGTCGATCCCGATGCCGCAGGATCGGCGGCTCCTGAGGCTTTGCGAGGCCCTGATCGACGCTCCGGCGCTGCCGCTGACGCTCGATGACTGGGCCGAGCAGGTCGGAGCGTCGCGAAGGACGCTGGCGCGCCTTTTCCGCGAGGAATGCCGGATCACGTTCACCGCCTGGCGTCAGCGCGTGCGCTTCCACGCGGCGGTGGAAGCGCTGTCGCGCGGTGTCAGCGTCGGCCATGCGGCACGCCAACACGGCTATGGCAGCGCGAGCGCCTTCACCTCTGCCTTCCGCAAATCTTTCGGCGTCTCGCCCCGCAGCATCACAACGAGCGGACTGCCGACCAGAGAGGTGTCGGCCGAAGGCGCGTGATGACGGGTACGCCCTCTCTATCAACCGCCGGCGAGGGGCCTTGGAGCGGCGCGGGGGCGGGTAGTCAGCGCGAAGCGCCCGATGACCGACAGGATCTTTATCCCGGCCATGACGGTTCCCTTGATCGTGCCGGAGACCTTGGACTGGCCGATGCGGCGGCGGTAGCTGACCGGCACCTCGCGCACGCGCAAACCGGCCACGGCCGCGCGGATCTGCATTTCGACCGTCCAGCCGTAGTTGCGGTCGGTCATACCGAGCCGACGGAGGGCATCCGCCGATATCGCGCGGTAGGGGCCGAGATCGGTGTAGCTCGCGCCCCAGATCAGGCGAATGAGGCGTGTTGCGAGCCAGTTGCCGAAGCGCTGCTGGGGCGTCAGAGAGCCTGCCTCGCGGGCACCGAGGACGCGCGAGCCGATGACCATGTCGGCCTCGTCCGATGCGATGGGCGACACGAGCGAGGCCATCTCGGCGGCATGGTCGGAATAGTCGCCGTCCATGAACACGACGATGTCTGCGTCACCCACATGGCCCAGCGCGGCGAGACAAGCCGCACCGTAGCCGCGCTCGGGCTCGCTGACGACCACGGCGCCCTGACCGCGAGCCACCTCGGCGGTGCGGTCGGTCGAACCGTTATCGGCGACGACCGCCAGATCGACCAGGGGCGGGAGGTCCGCCAGCACGCGGCCGATCGCGCGCTCCTCGTCGAGGGCCGGAATGACGACGGCGATGCGACGTCCCGAGTGCATGCGATCTCCGTAAGCGAAAGGCGCGGGCAGGGCGGCTCGGATAGCACGAGCTGACGGGGAACGCACAGCACCTCGCGGGGTCGTGATCGAACATTGCATGGAAGCCATAGGCAACCTTCACGACGGCTTCGCGTTGCGGCGATCGTGCGGCTGGGATAACTCTTTTTCTGCAGCACCCGAGTCGCCCATCTCGCCCAAGGAGCTTGTCCGGTCGTGCAGGATCCATTCGTGCTCGGCTGGGAGGAATGGCTGGCTTTGCCGGATCTCGGCTTGCCGGCTATCAAGGCCAAAGTCGACACCGGCGCCCGAACGTCGGCCATCGCCGCCAGCGCGATCGAGGAGATCGGTACGGCCGAGCGGCCACGTGTTCGCTTCACGGTGCGCCCCATTCCGGGCCGGGACGACGTCGGGGTGACGTGCGTCGCCGACGTGATCGACCGGCGCGAGATCACGAGCTCCAATGGGGAAACCGAGCGCCGGTACGTGATTCGTACAGTGGCTCACATGGGCAGGCGAGCTTGGCCGATCGACATCACGCTCGCCAACCGCAGCAGCATGGCCTACCGCATGCTGCTCGGGCGGCAGGCGGTGAAAGACGACATGTTCGTCGATCCCGCCACCTCGTTCCGTCAGCCCCAACTCAGCTATCGCGCCTACGGCTCGGCCGTTCGAAGCGAGCCGGCGAAGCGCGCGCTCACGATCGCTCTGCTGTCGCGGCGACCGGAGAATGCCTCGAACCGGCGTCTGGTACGCCTCGCCGAGCAGCGCGGTCACGCCATGCCGATCATCGACCGGCGACGCCTCTCGCTCTACATCGCGGCAACAGAGCCGGCGATCCTGGTCAACGGCTTACCGCTCGAGCCGATCGATGCCGTCATCTTCCGCGCCGGCAAATCTCCGAGCCATTTCTCGCTCGCGATCATGCGGCAACTCGAGATCCTCGGCACACTGGCGCTCAATTCGGCGGATGCCTTGTCGAAGGCTGGCGACGCGATCGTCTTGCGGCAATTGCTTGCGGGTGCCGGCATCACGGTACCGGAGGTGGCAGTAAACCCGAAGGACATGTCGAGGTCGGCCGGTGGCGTCGAGCACGTTCTGGCCGACAGTCTCGGCGCGCTCGGCGCCGGGCCGATCCTGCGCTTCGCCGTGGTGGGCGGGCGTGCGCTCGGTGCCATCGAGCGAGCTCCGGCGACGGCTCTCGATCATACGCCGGAGTGGCATACGACCGACTACAATGGCAGTGAGCTTACTGAGGCACGCCAACTTGCCGAGCGGGCCGCGCGCACGATCGGGCTCGGCCTCGCCGCAGTCGACGTGGCGCTGTCCCGGACCGGACCGCTGGTTGTGGACATGACCGCCAATGTCTCGCTGTCGCAGTTCGAGCGGCTGACCGGCGTCTCGCTCGCCGAGGCCGTGATCGTGCATATCGAGCGAACGGTGGAAGCGCGGGCGCTGGTCAAAGCGCGTGGCGCGAAGGGTCGCTAGGACGCGGCCAGGGGAAACCATCGCGCACGACGAGAACGGAAGCCTGCGGATGCACAATCGACACTGGGAAACGCCCGCACTGTCCGGAAGGAAGCCTTCCGGACCTACAAATCGTCAGCCTGCGGTATAGACAAGGCCTTAGCCCCAGCCCTTGATGTCGAGGTCGCGGAAGGTGGTCTTGATGCGACGCACCGTGCCCGTCTTGGAGCGCATGACGACCGTCTCGGTCTCGGCGAAATCGCCGTGGAAGCGCACGCCCTCGAGCAGCGAGCCGGACGTGACGCCGGTCGCCGAGAAGATGACGTCGTCGGCGGCCATGTCGGCCATCGCATACTTCCGGCGGATGTCAGGAATGCCCATCTTGGCGGCGCGGGCAATCAGCTCCGGGCGCTCTTTGGAATCGTGGCGCTCGGGCGAGAGGCGGCCCTGCATCTGGCCGCCGATGCAGCGCAGCGCCGCTGCCGCGAGCACACCCTCGGGCGCGCCGCCGGAGCCGAGATAGACATCGATCCCGGTCTGGTCAGGATCGGTGGTCCAGATCACGCCGGCGATGTCGCCATCAGGAATGAGACGGATGCCGGCGCCGGCCTTGCGCACGGATTCGATAAGCTCCTGATGACGAGGACGATCGAGAATGCAGGCGGTGATCTCGCGAACCGGGCAACCTTTGGCCTTGGCCAGGTCGCTCAGGATGTCCTGAACCGGCCGGTCGAGATCGATGATGCCGTCGGGGTAGCCGGGTCCGATGGCGATCTTGTCCATGTACATGTCCGGCGCGTTGAGCAAGCCGCCCGCCTCGGAGATGGCGATGACGGCGAGCGCGTTCGGCATGTCCTTGGCACAGATCGTGGTGCCTTCCAGCGGATCGACCGCGATGTCGACACGCGGACCTTCGCCGGTACCGACCTCCTCGCCGATGTAGAGCATCGGCGCCTCGTCCATCTCGCCCTCGCCGATGACCACCTTGCCGCGGATGGCCAGCTTGCCGAGCTCGCGCCGCATGGCGTCGACGGCGGCCTTGTCGGCGCCCTTGTTGTTGCCCTGGCCGCGCAGCCGGGCTGCAGCAATGGCTGCTGCCTCCGTGACACGCGTGATCTCGAGTACCAGAACCCTGTCCAGACCGCCCTTGACGCTCGCCATGTTCCCTCTCGCCTCCTCAGCTCACCCGATCAGGCGCCTCAGTCTTGCGCGACGGGGTCAGTGGTTCAAAGTTTCTCGATCCGGATCATCTGCGGCTTCGCCCGGAGATTCCCGCCAGCCTCGATGGTCTCGAGCGCGCCACGGATAGCCGCCTCTGTCGTCTCATGGGTAATGATGACGACCGGAGCCGACTCTCCCGCCGACCGCTGGCCGGAGCTGGCCAGCTCCTGCTTCGGCCGGCGTTGAACGACGCTCTCGAGCGAGATGCCCCGGTCTGCCAGCGCCCTCGTCAGAAAGGCCATCACACCGGGCTTGTCCTCGACCAGCAGCCGGACATAGTACGCCCCCTGATGCTCGCCAAGCTCTGCCCGCCGGTAAGGTTGAAGCATCGCCGCAGGCACGCGGAAGGGCGGCATGACGCCGCCAATGGCGATATCGATGATGTCGGAGGCGACCGAGGAGGCCGTGGCATTGGCGCCCGCCCCAGGTCCGACCATCAACAGGGTGCCTGCGAAGTCGGCGTCGATCGCCACGCAGTTGGTGACGCCTGACACCTCGGCAATGGCCGACTGCTCGGGGACGAGTGCGGGGTGAACGCGCTGCTCGATGCCACTTTCGGTGCGCATCGCGACACCCAGGAGCTTGATGCGGTAGCCGAGCTCCTCGGCCGCATCGATGTCCTCGGCCGTGATCTTCTCGATGCCCTCGATGTCGATCTGGTCGAAAGCGACACGGGTGCCGAAGGCAAGGCTGGTCACGAGGGCCAGCTTGTGGGCCGTGTCGAAGCCGCCGATGTCGAACGTCGGATCGGCTTCGGCGTAGCCCTTGGCCTGCGCTTCCTTCAGCACGTCAGCAAAGGCGCGGCGCTCCTTCGTCATGGCGGTCAGGATATAGTTGCAGGTGCCATTCAGGATGCCGTAGACGCGCTTCACGCCATTGCCCGCGAGCGACTCCCGTAAGGTCTTAATGACCGGGATACCACCGGCAACCGCCGCCTCGAAGTTCAGCTCGACACCCCCGCTCTCCTCGGCGAGCGCAGCGAGGGCGACGCCGTGCTTGGCGAGCAACGCCTTGTTAGCCGTGACGACATGCTTGCCCGACCGTAACGCCACCTCGACGGCTTGGCGGGCGATGCCCTCGTCGCCGCCGATCAACTCGACGAAAACGTCGATGCCGGGGTCCGCGGCCAGTTTGGCGGGATCATCAAACCACTCGAAACGGCTCAGCTCCACGCCGCGGGCCTTTGACCGATCGCGAGCGGAGACGCCAACCACCTCGATACGGCGATTGAGCGAGCGGGCGAGGCGATCGCCGTGCGCTTCGAGAAGTCGCAAAAGGCCGGCTCCGACGGTGCCGAGGCCGGCTACTCCAATTCGCAATGGCTCGCGCATCGTGTCCAGGTCCAGTGAAACTGATTCAACCGAGAGGAGTGACTATCACGTCGCACAGAACCGGTCACTGTCGCTCACACGGCAGCGGCTCGGGCGTGGCAGCGAGTTTCAGGACATCAGCCGGTCCCGGTGTCTCGGATCGGGATCACGTTGTGCATCGACTCGGCACCCTGCGCGAGGAACCGCTTGATCGAGCGCGCGGCCTGACGGATGCGCTGCTCATTCTCGACGAGCGCGATGCGGACAAAGCCTTCGCCGTGCTCGCCGAAGCCGATGCCCGGCGCGACGGCGACGCTGGCACGCTCGATAAGGAGCTTCGAGAACTCGAGCGCACCGAGCTCCTTGAAGGGATGGGGGACGGGAACCCAGGCGAACATCGAGGCGGATGGTGGCGGGAAGCCCCAGCCGGCGTTGCCGAAGCTCTCGACGAGCACGTCGCGGCGCCGCTTATACGTCGCGCGCATTTCCCCGATGCATTCCTCGGGGCCGTTCAAGGCTGCGGCGGCGGCGACCTGGATCGGCGTGTAGGCACCATAGTCGAGGTAGCTCTTGACGCGGGCAAGCGCCGCCAGAAGCCGCTCATTGCCGACCGCGAAGCCCATCCGCCAGCCGGCCATCGAGAACGTCTTCGACATGGAGGTGAACTCGACGGTCACGTCCATGGCTCCCGGCACCTGCAGCACGGAGGGAGGAGGATTGGCGTCGTCGAAGTAGACCTCCGCATAGGCGAGATCGGACAGAATGATGATGTCGTGCTTCTTCGCGAACTGAACGAGGTCGCGGTAGAAGTCGATCGAGGCGGTGTAGGCCGTCGGGTTTGCGGGATAGCAGACGACAACCGCGATCGGCTTCGGGATCGAGTGGATGATCGCGCGCTCGAGGGCGGTGAAGAACTCCGGGGTCGGCTCGGACGGAACGGACCGAATGACGCCGCCGGCCATCAGGAAGCCGAAAGCGTGGATCGGATAGCTCGGATTCGGCACGAGCACCACGTCGCCGGGCGCCGTAATCGCTTGCGCCATATTGGCGAAGCCTTCCTTGGAGCCGAGCGTGGCGACGACCTGGGTGTCGGGATTGATCTTCACGCCGAAGCGACGGCCGTAGTAGCCGGCCTGCGCACGCAGAAGCCCTGGGATGCCTTTCGAGGCGGAGTAACGGTCGGTCCGCGGCTTTCCGACAGTCTCGGTCAGCTTGTCGAGGATGTGCTTCGGCACCGCCAGGTCCGGATTGCCCATGCCGAGATCGATGATGTCGGCGCCGCGCGCTCGTGACTCGGCCTTGAGCCGATTGACCTCGGCAAAGACGTAGGGCGGCAGGCGCTTGATGCGATGGAATTGATCGATCACGGGACGACTCGTCGAGAAAAGGGGGCGCGATTCGCAGAGAAGCGTCTTACGCCCGCAACGGGCACGCGTCAAAGGCGCCACATATCGGCACAGCAACGCTGGCGTGCCTGCTACCCGCAATGGTCACGTTGTCACATGACGGCCGGGCGACTACGTTAGGACTGCGGCGTGAGGCGAATCGAGGCGCGCTCTCGACTTGCCTCCTGCCGTTGGCGCTTGCGCGGGCCTTCTCCAACACCGTGCTCGCTGCTCTCGTGCCGACTACGCCTCCCGCCGAGGATCTCCGCAAATGCAGAAGCCCAATACGCAGCCCGAGGCCGACAAGCCGGTCTATGCCGTCTCGAACCCGGACGAGTTCGTGCGCAACATGCTGCTGCTTTGGGCCGAGGGCGGGCGGGCCATGGCTGGACTGCTCGAACGCGCCGACTCCAAGGGCGGCCCCTACAGCACGGCCTCGGAGATGACCGAGGCGACGCGGATCATGACCGAGGTCGCCCAGCAGTGGATGGGCGATCCGACGCGTACAATGGAAGCTCAGGGTGAGTTGGTGAAGGGCTACATGGAGGTTTGGTCGGCGGCCATGCAGCGCATGACCGGCCAGGAGGTCGAGCCCGTGGCCGAGCCCGAGCCCGGCGACGCGCGGTTCCGCGATCCGGAATGGAGCAACAACCCCTACTTCGATTTCTGGAAGCAGAGCTATCTCGTGACCACGCAGTGGGCCGAGAAGGCGTTGGCCGAGACGAGCGGGCTCGACGAGCGCACCAAGCAGCGTGCCGAGTACTACCTGCGCCAGATCTCGAGCGCGGTCAGCCCATCGAACTTCCCGGCGACAAACCCCGAGGTGGTGCGCGAGACGTTGCAATCGAACGGGGCCAACCTCGTCAAAGGGATGGAGCACCTGCTCGCCGACATGGAGCGGTCTAGCGATCTCCTGAAGATCAGCCAGACGGATACCACCGCCTTCGAGGTCGGCCGCAATCTCGCGGTCACGCCGGGCAAGGTCGTATGGCAGAACGACATCTGCCAGCTGATCCAGTACACGCCGACGACTGAGAAGGTGCACGCGACGCCGCTGCTGATCGTGCCGCCGTGGATCAACAAATTCTACATTCTCGACCTGACGCAGCCCAAGTCGTTCATCCGCTGGCTGGTCGACCAGGGTTTCACCGTGTTCGTCGTATCGTGGGTCAACCCGGATGAGAGGCTCGCGCACAAGTCCTTCGAGGACTACATGAAGGAGGGCGTTCTTTCGGCGACGGATGCCGTTCTACGCGAGACCGGACAGAAGCAGACCAACGTGCTCGGCTATTGCGTCGGCGGTACACTGCTGGCGACGACGCTGGCGCACAACGCCGCCAAGGGGCACGACCCGTTCTCGTCGGCGACCTTCCTCGCGGCGCAGGTGGATTTCACCAAGGCCGGCGACCTGCTGCTGTTCATCGACGATGCGCAGCTCAAGTCGCTCGAGGAGATGATGGCCGAGCGCGGCTACCTCGACGGCTCGCGGATGGCCACAGTGTTCAACATGCTGCGCCCGCGCGACCTGATATGGCCCTACATCGTCAACAACTACATGCTGGGCAAAAAGCCGTTCCCGTTCGACCTGCTCTACTGGAACCAGGATTCGACGCGAATGCCGGCTGCCAATCACAACTACTATCTCCGGGAATTCTACCACGAGAACAAGCTGGCGCAGGGGCGGATGTCGATCGGCGGCGTCAGGCTCGACCTGAACAAGGTGACGTTGCCCATCTATGAGCTGGCCACGCGCGAGGACCATATCGCACCGGCGAAATCAGTGTTCATCGGCTCGCGCCTGTTCGGGGGGCCGGTCGAGTACGTGCTCGCTGGCTCGGGGCACATCGCGGGCGTCGTCAATCCTCCGCCGGCCGACGGCAAGCGGCACAAGTACCAGTACTGGAGCTCCTCGAAGAAGGCCGACACGCTCGAGGAATGGCTGGCGCACGCCACCGAGGCGCCGGGATCGTGGTGGCCGCACTGGGGCAAGTGGCTGGCCGAGCGTTCGGGCGGCAAAGTGCCGGCGCGAACTCCGGGCGCCAAGCTCGGCACCATCGAGGACGCGCCGGGCAGCTACGTTAAGGCGAAGGGATAGGCGGGGGCGCGACGACTTCGAACAGGCGCCAAGGCCGCAACGTCAACGCCAATGTCTTCACCACAGCCGCTGTCCGGCCGAAAGGCCCTGGTCATGACGACGACACTTGCCCAAACTGTGCGAGGACCGACGCTACCGATCCTCGTGGCGCTCAGTCTCGCCCATCTGCTGAACGACCTCATTCAGTCGATGATTCCGGCCATCTATCCTTTGCTCAAGGAGAGCTACCAGCTCAGCTTCTCACAGATCGGCGGCATCACGCTGGCGTTCCAGGTCACATCTTCGCTTCTCCAACCAATGATCGGATACGTCGCCGATCGGCGACCGTGGCCTTATGCAATGGTGGCCGGCATGGCGGCGACGCTGACGGGGCTCGTCGGACTCGCCATCGCCTCAAGCTATCCGATGATCCTGTTGGCGGCAGCGCTGGTCGGCCTCGGATCAGCGGTCTTTCACCCCGAAGCGACGCGTATGGCGCGCCACGCGGCTGCGAGCCAGCAAGGCTTGGGCCAGGGAATTTTCCAGATCGGCGGGCATGTGGGCTACGCCGTCGGGCCACTGCTTGCAGCGGCGCTCGTGGTGCCTCGGGGACAAGGCAGCCTTGTCTGGATTTCCATCGTGGCGCTCGCGGCCATGTTGCTGATGGGGTGGACGGGTGCGCGCTATTCTGAAATGCGCCGATTCCAGGCGTTGGCGGGTGCGAGCGCCAGCACACGCGCCGAGTCCGACGTGCCAACCCTCGCACGAGGACGGCTCCTGCTGGCCATGGCGATCCTGATCGCTCTGTTGTTTGCCAAGAACGCCTACGCAGCGGCCTTCACGTCCTACTACACGTTCTACCTGATCGAACGGTTCGGGGTTTCGGTTCAGGCCTCCCAGGTAATGTTGTTTCTGTATCTCGTCGTCGGCGCGGCGGGCGTCATTGTCGGGGGCATGGTCGGCGACAGGATCGGCCGCGACCGGGTGATCTCGATCTCGCTACTCGGCGCATTGCCTTTCACCCTGCTGCTGCCGCATGCCGACCTGTTCTGGACGGGGGTGCTCAGCATCGTCATCGGCTTGATCATGGCGAGCGCATTCGCGTCGATCCTGATCTATGCCATCGACCTCGTGCCGCATCGAGTTGGGCTCGTAGGTGGCCTGTTCTACGGTCTCGCTTTCGGGCTGGGAGGGCTCGCGGCAGCGGCGCTCGGGCTGCTCGCCGACAAAAGTGACATCCTGACCGTCTTCCAGCTTTGCGCCTGGCTTCCGGCAATCGGTGTGCTCACATTTCTTCTGCCGCGATCCTCGCAGCGCCGGGGCTGAGCCGGCGTCGGCAGGTGCACGGGGCGGTTCGTGCAAGATGTTCATATTGCCGACATCTTCGCTGCTACTTTGTGCTCAATCGGAACCGGACTGCCGTTCGCCGCTCAATGTAAAGGTTTTTGTCATGCGCCGTCTTCCTGTCGTCGTTTTCGCGGCCGTCCTCGGCTCGTCCATTGCGGACGCAGCCGACATCGGCGCGCCTTCCACGATTGCAGCGGTCACGGTTTTCCCGACGGGGGCCGAGGTGATCCGGCTTGCCAAGGTAAAGGTGCCGGCTGGTGAGCATGCGATCGTGATCGACCATCTGCCTCCAACGGCGGTGCCGGGCTCGGTGCGGGTCGAGGGCAAGGCGACAGGACGGCTCGACATCGGCTCGGTCGATACGCGCCGCGTGCTGGTGCCATTCGGCGATCCGGCACAGCAGGCGAGCGAGCGACGGCGTCTCGAGCTCGAAATCGAGAAGCTCAGGGACGAGCACGCGCGGATCGAGGCAGAGGTGAAGGCGGCGGACGCGCAGAAGGCGCTGATCGCCAAGCTGACCGAGCTGCCCACGGTGCCGCCGCAGCCGGGACCACAAGGCGGCGCAGCGCCTGTCGACTGGAGCCAGATCTTCACGCTGATCGGGACCAAGCTGGCGGAAGCCGAGCGAGCGCAACTCGCGGCGCGCGTGAAGCTTCGCGATGTCGAACGGTCGATCGCGGATCTCGAGAAGAAGCTCGCCGCGCTGGCGCCGAGCCAGCAGCAGCGCACCGAGGTCAAAGTGTTCGTCAACGCCGGCGGCGATCTCGAGGTGGACCTTACGATCCGCTATCAGGTGGGGAACGCGAGCTGGGTACCCTACTATGACGCGCGCCTCACGACGGGGACCAAGACCGCGGCGCCGAAGCTGACGCTCGTCCGGCGCGCCGCGATCCAGCAGCGTTCGGGCGAGGACTGGGTGGACGTCGGTATCGAGCTATCAACGACACGGCCGGGCACGGGAACCTCGGCGCCCGATCTCTACCCGATGACGGTCGACTTCATGCCCGACGCACCGCCGCCGAGGCCGATGGCCATGGCGCCCCCGGCCCCAATGGCCCGCTCGCGCTCCCTCAAACAGGGGCGTGACGAAGCCGAGGGCGTGATCGCGGCAGCGCCCCAGCTCGAGGAGGCCCGTGAGCAGAGCGCTACGGTCCAGGCGGCGGCCTTTCAGGCAATCTTCAAGGTGCCCGGAAAGCTGACGGTTCCAGGCAACGGCGAGCAGAAACGCGTGCAGCTGGACACGGCCGAGATCGACCCGACGCTGGTGGTGCGCACCACACCGCGCATCGAGGCGAAGGCCTATCTTTACGCGAAACTGGCCACACCGAAGGCAACACACTACCTCCCCGGACAGGTGTCGCTCTTCCGCGATGGAACGTTCGTCGGCACCGGCCGGCTGCCTCAGCTGACGCCCGGCGAGGAGCACGAGCTCGGCTTCGGGGCCGACGACGCAGTGCGCGTGAAGCACGCGCTGATCGAGGAGAAGCGTGGCGAAAGCGGGATCATCTCGGCTTCAAAGTCGGATGTGCGCAACTATCGGATTACAGTGAAGAACGCGCATGCTCAGGCGGTTCAGCTGACGGTGATGGACCAGATCCCCGTGTCGCAGCACCAGGACATCAAGGTGGAGCTGATCTCGAAGACTCCGCCGAGCCGGCGCGATGTCGACGACAAGCGCGGAGTGCTCGCGTGGGACCAGAAGATCGACGCCGACGAGGAGCGCACGATCGATTTCGGCTATCGGGTGACATGGCCGGCCGCGAAAAAGGTGCAGTACGGGCGCTGACCTCATTGTGGGCGATGCGCGCCGTCAATCGGAGTGGCGTCCCCGCTCAGCGAGGTCCGCCGCCCGCTCCGACGGCGTCGAGCCGACGCAGGATGGCCTCGCCGACGCCCGTGACGGCGAGAAAAGCCAGCAGGCCGAGCAGGATGGCCGCCCACCCCCAGGCGGCGCTCAGTCCAAACCACACCGCCAGGGCGACGGAGACGCCCAGAATCCGATGCGCAAGAACGGTTTGGGTGAAACGTTCATGAAGGCACCCGAGCGAGCGCCAGAGGGCGGAACTCGGCGATCACCTCTGCGTAGACATCCCGCTTGAAAGGCACGATCAGCGACAACACCTCGTCGAGCGGAGCCCAGCGCCAGGCATCGAACTCCTGATCGTGACCGGGGGGGCTCAAGTCGATCTCGCTCTCGGGACCAGTAAAGGCGACCGCAAACCATTTCTGCGTTTGGCCTCGATATTTGCCACCCCACACCTTGCCCAACAGCTCTGGTGGCAGATCATATTGGTGCCAGACGCGGCTTTCGCCGACAATGTGCACCGAGCTCATGCCGGTTTCCTCGGCCAACTCGCGGAGCGCCGCGGCGCGCGGCTCCTCGTCATGGTCGATGCCGCCCTGGGGCATCTGCCACCAACCGCCTGCGACCTCCTTGCCGGGGCGATCGGAGCGCCGCCCGACCCAGACATCGCCCCGGGCGTTGAGAACCATGATGCCAACGCATGGCCTATAGGGAAGCGTTGCGGGATCCATGCGGCACCTCATCGATGGCTGCGGCGATTTCCAACCGCCGGCTGAGCTTGCCTTCTCGACGGGGTCGCGGCGCACGTCAAGGCTTGGCTTGGGCCGGCATCCGCTCGGCGGCGACAACCGGCTCTCCGAGCAGGGCAATCGCGCGCGCAAGCTGGCCATCCTGCACAACTGACCTCGGCACGCAGCGACCCGCCTGTGCGGGATCCTCGATATCCAGTGAGCGGCAGCGAGTTGTCGCCGGCGTCTGCTCGACAACGACATCGGGCATCAAGCCTTTGCCCTCGATCGCGGCACCTGCAGGCGTAAGCAGGCGTCCGGTCGTCAAGCGCAACTGGTCGCCTTTGCCACCTCGTGCATCGAGGGCGACGAGCGTGCGCACTGCGCCGCGACCTGCCGTCTTGACGCCGACGAGGCGCGCCCGGCGCCCTTCGTGAAGGGCCGCAGCGAGCATTTCGGCGGCACCGGCCGTCCCGGCGTCCACGAGCACCACCAACGGACGCCCCTCAGCTATGTCCCCCGGTGTGGCATCGGCATTCCGGCTCGAGCCGCGCGCGCGGCTGACGGTGCGCAGTACGGGGCCGGATTCGAGGAAGGCATCAGCAATCGTCGCGGCGCTCTCAGGGCCGTCGGCGGCCGTGCTGCGGAGATCGAGCACGACGCCGCGTGAGCCGGCGTCCGCTTTCAGCGCGCTCAAGCCCGACAGCGCACGCTCGAGGCTCGCTGTCACATTCTCGTCGAGTGCCGCGAGGCGGATGCGGGCGATGCCCGGTGCAATCTCGTCGACCGCCAGGGTCGGCCCCGGAGCGTCCGTCCGCTCCAGCACGACCTCTTCCGGTGAGGCTTCGTCATCGGCTCGCTCGAGGACCACGCGAACCCCCGTACCGGGGGCGCCAGCAAGGCTCACGTGCATCATGGCCAAGTGCTGGATATCGCCTGCCGGCAGGCCATCTACGTGAGTGATCAGGTCGCCCGCCTTGATGCCGGCGAGCGCCGCAGGGCTCGCATCACGCGTCGAGATTACACGGTATCCGCGGCGTTCGCTGCGCCGCTGGGCAGGCTCGCGGCGAAGCTCGATGCCCACTCCGGCACCGCCGCTTGGGGCGAAGCGGGAAATCCGCCGCAGATCCGATCGCGTGTAGAGTTCGGCCTCAGGGTCGAGGCGAGACAGCAAGCCCTCGATCGCGCCCGCGACAAGCTGGGGCTTTCCTGGCGACGCCACGTGCCAGTCGCGAGCGATGCGCATTGTCCGCAACATCAGCTCGAGGCGGCCCGTCAGCGGATCAGCTCGGCGCTGCGAGGCGCCGGCGCGCGCAACCTCTTGAGCGTAGCTCGCCGAAGAGTGACACGCACAAGCCAGGACAGAAGCCACTATCATGGCCGTTCGCTTCCGGCATCGCACCATGGTCATGGCTGCCCCTTGCGCCTCTTCGCTTGCGGCCTGCCCCCCATTCGCGCCGTCGTCACGACGATCAATGTCGCCCATGATACGGGCGAAAGAGCGACCAACACGCTCTTTTGGTGAACGAGGGCAGTGTCGCACGCGCGACAGTCGCCCTCGTCCTCGCGACCGCGCTCTACTTCTTAGCGGACGGTGCCGCCCCTTTGTTGCCCGCGCCGGCTTTGTCGGCCGTGGTCTTTTCCGTCTCGTCGCTGCGCGGAGCCGGAGTCGGCTCCGGAATCTCGCCGCGCATCAGCTTGAGGGCGTACTGGAGCTGAGTGTCCTTCTCTGGCTCCTTTGGGACGTAGGCCGAGGAGCCCGACTCCTCCTTCTTGTTCTTCGCGTCCTCACCCTTGAGATGGCCCCTGAGGCTCGCCTCGCCCCTCGGCTTCTCCGGCTTCTTGGGCTTCAACTCCTCCGGAAGCTCCTGCTCGATGACGACATCCGGCCAGATGCCCTTGGCCTGGATCGAGCGCCCGGCCGGCGTGTAGTAGCGGGCCGTGGTCAGGCGTAGGGCGCCGTTCTGGCCCAGCGGGATGATGGTCTGGACCGAGCCCTTGCCGAACGAGCGCGTGCCGATGACGAGTGCGCGCTTGTGATCCTGCAATGCGCCCGCCACGATCTCGGAGGCCGAGGCCGAGCCTCCATTGATCAGGACGAGGATCCGCTTGCCGTCGGTGATGTCGCCCGCCCGGGCATTCGACCGCTGCGTCTCCTCGAGGTTGCGGCCCTTAGTGAGCACGATGGCGCCCTGCTCAAGGAAGTCATCCGAGACATTGATGGCCTGATCGAGCAGACCGCCTGGGTTGTTGCGCAGGTCGATGATGTAACCTTTGACCGGCTTGCCCAGCTGCTTCTTCAGGACGTCGATCTGCTTGACCAGGTTGGCGTGCGTCTGCTCGTTGAAGGTCGAGACCTTGGCATAGATGATGTCGCCCTCGAGACGCGCCTTGACCGCGTTGATGCGGATGATATCGCGGACGATCTTGATGTCGATCGGGTCCTCGGCGCCCTTGCGCACGACCGTCAGCGTGATCGGCGTGTTGACCGGGCCGCGCATCTTCTCGACGGCCTGCTCGAGCGTAAGGCCGACAATCTGCTCGCCGTCCAGGTGGGTGACGAGGTCGTTGGCCTGCAGGCCAGCCTTGGCAGCGGGTGTGTCATCGATTGGCGAGACCACTTTGACGACGCCGTTCTCCATGGTGACCTCGATGCCGAGGCCGCCGAACTCGCCGCGGGTCTGCACCTGCATGTCGCGGTAGTTCTTCGGATTGAGGTAGGCCGAATGTGGGTCGAGGCCCGCCAGCATGCCATTGATGGCGCTGTCGATCAGCGCGGAGTCGTCGGGCTTTTCCACATAGTCGGAGCGAACGCGCTCAAGCACGTCTCCGAACAGATCGAGTTGTTTATAAATCTCGGCGTTCGGGGAGGTTGCCGAGTAGGTCCGGGTGACGTTCAGAACCGTCGTCAGGCCGGCGGTGCCGGCCAGCGCCATGAACGTCCAAAACGCATAGTCAATCTTGCGCATCAGCCTTGCACCTTCTGTGTGCCTTCTCTTGCCCACCACGGATCGGGATCGATCGAGCGGCCGTCCTTACGAAGCTCGACGTACAGCACGGGGGCGTTGGCAGGCGGCGTCCCCTTGGCCCCTCGTGGAGCTCCACTCATCAGCCCTACGGGCTCGCCGGCGAGCACGAACTGGCCGAGCTGCACGTCGATCTGGGAGAGACCTGCAAGCAGCATATGGTATCCGCCTCCCCCATTGATAATCAAGATTTGTCCATAACTTCGAAAAACTCCCGCGAAGACGATCCAGCCGTCTGTCGGAGAGACGACCTGTGCTCCTGCCCGCGTCTCGATGACGATGCCGCTCGAGCGATTGGTGTGGGCCTTGTCGCCGAAGCCGATGATGCGTTTGCCCTGAACAGGGAGGGGTAGCCGCCCCCTGGCCTGAGCGAACGGCTGAGCCGGCTTGATGCGGCCGGGGCTATGGCTCGCGAGCCGCTGGTCGGCTGGCTGGAGCACCACGGCATCCGGTGGTTGCGGGGTCCGGGACTCGGCGACGGACGGCGGCACGGCCAAGACGGCTGGAGCTGTAGCAGGCGTACCCGGTACGGTGCCTAACGCCGGCGCAGCTGCCACGACCGTAGTCGGCGGGGTCTCGGCGGCGGGAGGTGGCGGCGCAGTCTCGCTCATTTGGCGGGCGACGACGCGGTCGAGGCGGACGATCAACTCGTTCAGGTCGGTCACGCTACGTGAGATCTCAGCCGCCTCGCGCCGGACGCGGTCCAAGGCGTCACGGCGCTCCTCGAGCGACTGGCGACGCATCTCGATCAACTGAGAGAGCTGGGTCCGGGCCTCGGTGAGCCGCTGTGTCTCGGTACGAAGCTTCTCGCCTTCGGTGCGAATGTCGCCCATGACGCGACCGAGGTCCTCCAGTCGCGTGGCAAGAGCCAACGCCTGGGTGCGCAATTGCGGGAAGGCGGCCGCAAGCATCATGGCACTGCGAACCATCACGAGGGCATCCTCGCGACGGGTGATCACGACGGGAGGCGGATCGCGCCCCATGCGCTGCATGGCGCCCAGGAGACGCGCGATCGAGCTGTGGCGCTCGGCAAGCGAGCCTCGGAGAAGCTTCTCCTGAGCCTCGAGCTCGCCCAGCCGCCCCTCGATCGACGTCAACTGCCCCTCGGCGATCTGAATGCGCCGCGCTGTCTCGACAAGGCTGCGCCCGAGCTGCTCGCGCTCAGCCTGAATCTGGTTTACGTCGCCGGCGAGGCCCTTCTCGAGCGCCTTCTTCTGCCGCAAGGCCTCCTCGACGCTCACAAGGCGATTGCGGACCTCTTCCTTCTGCGCCTGGGCGGCAGCAGGAGCCGAGACAAGGAGGGCAAACGCAGCCGCAGATGCGGCAACGCCGGCCACACGCCGCGCCGCGACGAAAACGCCACGCCCGAGGCGAGCGTCCGCCGCACATGCTCGGTCCGTGCAACTCGTGCAACTTCCCACTACGTTCTCCCGCAGAACCTCCTGGCGAGGCATGGCGTCCGCTGCCACCGTTGTTCAGCAATACAACTTTGGCGCCAGGACGTTATGAATCACACAACGGGAACAATACGGCATTTGTGGTGCGGGGGAACGCGCAAACTGTGTCAACCGTTGACCCGCGAAACCCGCACCTGTAGGCGTGACATGTGGGCCGCATGACGCTCCGCGCCGCTATCACGGGCTCGCTGGCGGGCCGCGAGGTGCAGACCGGGCGCACTTTGCAGATCTAGCCCGGAACAGGCGACAAAGGCGGTCGACCGCCAACATCGACCGCGAGCGACCCTTATCGTACCAACGGAGCACGCCATGAGCGGCGCACTGACAAATCTCACGACCTTCGCTGCACTTGTCGTGCTCGGCGTCCTGATCGCGGGTTTGTGGAACATGGCCCGTCAGGATTCGAGCCCGAGCCTCAGCCAAACGCTGATGCGGTGGCGGGTCGGGCTCCAGTTTGTAGCCATCGCGATCGCCATGCTGGCGCTTGCCGTGATGAAGTCATGAAGTTGGTCACATAGTCGGACTATCCGTGAACCTTCGCGGTTGCCCTCGCGCAACCGGGACACCGCCGCCTCGCCAAGCAGACGGACAGCCGCACATGGTCATTCTCAACAAGATCTACACGCGCACAGGCGACGACGGCAGCACGGCCCTCGGCACGGGGGAGCGAGTGCCCAAACACGCCCTTCGCATCTGGGCCTACGGTACCGTCGACGAGACGAACGCAGCGATCGGGATGGCGCGTCTCAACCTGACGAGCGAGGCGGACCTCGATGCGCAGCTCGGGCGGATACAGAACGACCTCTTCGATCTCGGTGCCGATCTATGCATTCCGGACCGAGGGTCGCCGCCGAGCTGGGCTGGGCCGGACTACGTGCCGCTGAGAATGACGGCAGCGCAGGTCAAGCGGCTTGAGGACGAGATCGACGCGATGAATGGCGAATTGCAGCCTTTGCGCTCGTTCGTCCTGCCAGGCGGTGCCCCGGCGGCCGCGGCGCTGCATGTCGCTCGGACGATTTGCCGGAGGGCCGAGCGGCACATGGCGGAACTGGCGACCTTGCCGGACGAGCCGGTAAGCGATGCTGCGATGCGTTACATCAATCGACTTTCAGACTACCTTTTTGTTGCGAGCCGCTATGTCAATAATCGCGGCCAAGGCGATGTGCTCTGGGTGCCTGGCGCCAATCGATGAGCCGTCCTCACTCACATTCTGCCCTGGAGGGCGATCTATCGTGTTCGTGCCGATCTCAGACGACAACCCGCTGCGCGTAATCTCGTGGCCCTTCGTCACGGTCATGCTGATCGCGGCCAACGTGCTCGCATTCCTCTTCGAGCTCACGCCGGCGGGCCAACACGTCACGGCGAGCTTCGCGGTCGTACCCAACGAGCTATTCGGCGTCGGGGTGGTCGGAGGGCCGGCAAACGGCCCGCTCGACCGGATACCGGTCCCGGAAGGGCTGACGCTCATCAGCTATATGTTCCTGCACGGCGATCCGCTGCATCTCGTGGGCAACATGCTGTTCCTTTGGGTTTTCGGGGACAATGTCGAGGATGCGATGGGGCACGCGAAGTTCCTGGCGTTCTATATCCTTTGCGGCATCATCGGCGGGATGGCGCACGCGGTGAGCGCCGAATTCGGGTTCGCGGCCGTGCTGATGAAGGGGCCGCTAGCGTCGCAGCCCGCGGGTCTCATCCCGCTGATCGGTGCCAGCGCCGCCGTCGCCGGCGTGATCGCCGCCTACCTCATGTTGCATCCGCACGTTCGCGTCTGGGTGCTGGCGTTCCGCTTCATTCCGCTGCGTGTCTCAGCGATGCTCGCGCTGGGGGCGTGGATCCTCACGCAGTTCGTGATGCTCTTCGTGCCCGACGTCGGTCCGGTGGCGTGGTGGGCCCATATCGGCGGCATCATCGCTGGCGCCTTGCTGGTGATCATCATGCGGCGCCCCGGCGTCCCGCTGTTCGATCGCCCGGCTGCCATGGCGTGACGCGTCATCGAGCCGCGGCGGCGGCGTGCTCTGCGAATTGACCGATGGCGGTTTCGCATGCGCAACATCCGCGCCGGGAGCGAAGGGGGGCTGGGGAAAGTTCCGGAGGCAAATTGCCTCGGGCTTCAACAAACTGTCGCACTGCACAAAAACGGGCTATAGTCTTGCCGCACGAGGCGCCGCCGGGTGCACGAGCCGCAGGCTGGACGACGCGCCGAAATTCTGCTCCGGCCCAAGAAGGCCTTGGCCGGGAGACTTTTTCGTTCGAAAGTCCCGGAGTTGCGAAACTCAATCGTTGCCTGGACGCTAGGCATAGTGTCCAAGGCGCAATCCGAGCATAACGAGCCACATTCGATCTGGAGAGCGAGGAGACGATGAAGGTTCTGGTCCCGGTCAAGCGGGTCGTCGACTACAACGTCAAGATCCGCGTCAAGAGCGACGGGTCGGGTGTCGAGCTGGCCAATGTCAAGATGTCGATGAACCCCTTCGACGAGATCGCCGTCGAAGAGGCCATCCGTCTCAAGGAAAAAGGCCAAGTCTCCGAAATCGTGGCCGTTTCGATTGGGCCGGCAAAGGCTCAAGAGACGATCCGAACAGCACTCGCGATGGGTGCCGATCGCGGCATTCTCGTCGAGACGGGCGACGATGTGGTCGAGCCGCTCGCCGTCGCAAAGCTCCTGAAGGCGCTGGTCGAAGCCGAGAAGCCGGGCCTCGTCATCCTGGGCAAGCAGGCCATTGACGACGACTGCAACCAGACCGGGCAGATGCTGGCCGCACTGACTGGGTGGGCACAGGGCACGTTCGCATCGAAGCTGGTTATCGAGGGCGAGACGATCAAGGTCACGCGTGAGGTCGATGGCGGCCTCGAGACGATCGCGCTCAAGATGCCGGCCATCATCACGACGGATCTGCGTCTCAACGAGCCGCGCTACGCGTCGCTGCCAAACATCATGAAGGCAAAGAAGAAGCCTCTCGACACGAAGAAGCCGGCTGACCTCGGCGTCGATACCAAGCCTCGCCTCAGCGTGCTCAAGACCACCGAGCCGCCTGGCCGCAAGGCCGGCATCAAGGTCGGCTCGCCGGCCGAGCTCGTCGCGAAGCTCAAGGACGCAGGGGTAATCTGATATGAGCGTGCTTCTTCTTGCGGACCATACCAACTCTGCTCTCGGGTCGGCCACGCTCAAGGCCATGAGCGCGGCCAAGGCTCTCGGTGGCGACGTCCACGTGCTGGTGGCAGGATCCGGCTGCGGTGCAGCGGCCGAGCAGGCGGCGAAGCTCGATGGTGCCGCCAAGGTTCTGGTCGCCGACGCGCCCAATCTCGCCAACGGCCTCGCCGAGGAGATGGCTGGGCTGATCGTGCCGATGATGGCCAACTACTCGGCACTCGTCGCGGCATCGACGGCTTCCGGAAAGAACGTGTTGCCTCGCGTCGCCGCGCTGCTCGACGTCATGCAGATCTCGGACGTGATCAAGGTCGTCGCACCCGACACTTTCGAGCGGCCGATCTACGCTGGTAACGCCATCCAGACGGTGAAAAGCGACGAAGCCAAGAAGGTGATGACGGTTCGGACCGCCTCCTTCCCGGCCGTCGGCCTAACCGGATCGGCACCGATCGAGACTGCTGCGGCGCCGGGTGCAGTCGGCATCTCCACATTCGAGAAGGCCGAGCTGTCCAAGTCGGATCGCCCCGAGCTGACGGCAGCACGGATCGTCGTCTCAGGCGGTCGCGGATTGCAGTCGGGCGACAACTACAAGAAGTACATCGAGCCGCTGGCGGACAAGCTGGGCGCCGCGATGGGCGCTTCGCGTGCCGCCGTCGATGCCGGTTTCGTGCCCAACGACTATCAGGTGGGCCAGACCGGCAAGGTCGTCGCGCCGGAACTCTATATCGCTGTCGGCATCTCCGGAGCCATCCAGCATCTGGCCGGCATGAAGGACTCGAAGATCATCGTCGCCGTCAACAAGGACGCAGAGGCGCCGATCTTCCAGGTCGCCGACTACGGTCTGGTAGCGGATCTCTTCACGGCGCTACCGGAGCTTGGTGACGAGCTCGAGAAGGCCGGCAAGTAAGGGCAGGTCGTGGCGCTCCACAACACGCGCTCGAGGATCGAGTTATGGATGCAATCGTGAAACCGAAACGCACTTCGGGCGCTCTCCCGCCACCAGACATCCGAAAGGTCGGCGTGATCGGCGCCGGCCAAATGGGCAATGGCATCGCGCACGTGTGTGCGCTCGCCGGCTATCAAGTGGGCCTCAACGACCTGAAGAAGGAGGCCGTCGATGCTGCGCTCGCCAGCATCAAAAGGAACATGGTCCGCCAAGTCAGCCGAGGGCTGATCACCGAGGCGGAGATGACGCGGGGCCTCGCCCAGATCACCTACTCGCCGTCGCTCGATTCACTGGTCGACTGCGATATCGTCATCGAGGCGGCGACCGAGGACGAGGCCGTAAAACGGCGTATCTTCAGCGACCTCAAGGGCAAGACGAAGCCGGGCGCGATCCTCGCCTCGAACACGTCGTCAATCTCGATCACGCGCCTCGCTGCCACTACGGTGCAGCCGGAGCGTTTCATCGGTATCCATTTCATGAATCCGGTGCCGGTGATGCAGCTCGTAGAGCTGATCCGCGGCATCGCCACCGAGGACGATACGTTCTCCACTGCCCGCGTCTTCGTCGAGAGCCTCGGCAAGCAGACAGCGGTGTCCGAGGATTTCCCGGCGTTCATCGTCAACCGCATCCTGCTACCGATGATCAACGAGGCGATCTATACGCTCTACGAGGGCGTAGGCAGCGTGGAAGCGATCGACAAGGCCATGCGGCTCGGCGCCAACCATCCCATGGGTCCGCTCGAGCTCGCCGACTTCATCGGCCTCGATACCTGCCTGTCGGTGATGCAGGTGCTCTACGAAGGCTTGGCGGACTCGAAGTATCGCCCGTGCCCGCTGCTCGTGAAGTACGTCGAGGCTGGTTGGCTCGGCCGAAAGACACAACGCGGCTTCTACGACTATCGCGGCGATAAGCCGGTACCCACGCGGTAGCGAAGGACGATGGACCGCGCTCGTCTCAGCGCGGTCACCCCAGACGGCAGCAGCCTTGCCGATCGAGACCTTGTGCCTCACCATCACTTACCCAGGCGAATCAGCTTGGGAGGTCTCGGGAGGCACTCATGGACCCTGTTACACTGATCTTGTGGATCGTGATCGGCGCGGTCGCTGGTTGGCTGGCCGGAATGATCATGAAGGGTGGTGGCTTCGGTCTGGTCGGTGACGTTGTCGTCGGCATCGTGGGCGCGTTCATTGCAGGACTTCTTTTCCCTCGCCTGGGTTTCGTTCTCGGCGGGGGCATCATCGGGGCGATTATCAACGCGACGATCGGAGCCTGCCTGCTCCTGTTCATCATCCAACTCGTGAAGCGAGGGTGATGTTGTCACTCACTCGCGACTGGCCTGTCGGCCACTCGCGAGATCTGGTTGCACATGGTCCGGCGATGGCAACTTGGCAGTGCCAAGGCCCCGCTACGTCTGCTGCGGTGACGGGGCGACTATGTCCCGTCACCTTGGCTTTTGCGCGTTCTGTCCATAGCCTTGGAAAAGCTGCAGCACGCGTTCCATCTCCTCGTCGGAGAGGAGCTTCGGCTTGCCGATGGCGAGCACCTTCCAATACTGCTCGGCGAGCACCTCGACCTCGCCCGCCAGCTCGAGGGCCTTGGCGCAGGTGGCGCCGACCGCGGTCTGGCCGTGATTGGCCATCAGGCAGGCGTTCCGCTTCTTGAGACCCTTTGCGACATGGCGGGAGAGGGCCTCCGTGCCGAAGGTCGCATAGGGCACGAGGGGGATATTCTTCCCACCTGCAATCGCCACCATATAATGAAAGGCGGGGATCTCGCGGTGAGCCGACGCGAGAACAGTCGCGTGCATCGAGTGGGTATGGACGACAGCGCCGATGTCCTCGCGGACGGCGTAGGCGGCGAGGTGGAAGCGCCATTCGCTCGACGGCTGTCGCTCGCCGTCACGAAGCTCGCCCGTGGGGCCGACGAACACGATGTCATCGCGCGACAAGGTCTCGTAGGGCATGCCCGAGGGCGTGATCAGCATGCCGCCTCCGAAACGCCGGGAGACGTTGCCCGAGCGACCAGGAGAAAGCCCCTTGCGGCTCATGCCGAGTGCCGTTTCCAGCACCTCGAGGCGCGCCTCGGTCTCGTCCAGGACGCCCGCCGTCCCCATATCGTGTTGCATGATGCGAAACTCCGCTTCCGCCCCTGCCCGCTCCCGCGTGACAGGATAAGCTTCCGCCGCGATACTGGCAGAAGCCGCTTCAAGCAAGGTTGATCCCGAGGAGCCTTACGTCACCATGAGCGACGACACCATTCCGCTGACTGTGCTGACCGGCTTTCTCGGCTCAGGCAAGACGACGCTCTTGAAGCGGCTGATCAACCACCCTGCCATGGCCGGCACAGGTGTGATCATCAACGAGTTCGGCGAGGTCGGCATCGACGATGCCCTCGTCGAAAAAATCGATGACGACGCCGTGCTGCTGCCGTCAGGTTGCGTGTGCTGTGAGGTGCGTGGTGACCTTGTCGAGGCGCTGGAGCGGATGCACACGCGCTCGCTCTGGGGCGATATTCCGAAGATCTCGCGCGTCGTGCTGGAGACGACTGGACTCGCCGATCCGGCGCCAATCGTGCACACGCTGATGACCGAGGAGCGGCTCTATCGCATCTACCAGCTCGACGGTGTGGTGACGACCGTCGACGCGCAACACGGGCTCGCACAGCTCGACGAGCACTTCGAGCCAGCAAAGCAGATCGCGATCGCAGACCGGATCGTGGTGACGAAGTCCGACCTCGCCGATGCGGCGGAGGTGTCACGCCTCGAGGCGCGCATCAAGGCGCTCAACCGATCGGCATCGGTGCGGCGGGCCGTTTTGGGCGAGATCGCACCAGCCGAGCTAATCGGCCTTGGCGCTCACGAGCCGGCACTGGTCGGAACTGACGCAGAGAAGTGGCTGGCGGCGGGCACATTCGAGCCGAGGCACGAGGGCGACGGACAAGGGCATGTGCACGATCACACGTGCGGGACGGAGTGCGGTCACGACCACGGCCACCATCACCATGGTCATGAGCACGGACATGACTGCGCGGGCGAGGCTTGCGATCACCCGGACCACAATCACGAGCACCTCCACGGCATCAGCTCTTACTGCCTGACCTTTGCCGAGCCGCTCGAGGGGCCGGAGATGTCGAATGCGCTAAGCCTGCTCGGCCAGCTCTATGGGCCGAAGCTGCTGCGCGTGAAGGGCATCCTCAACATCAAGGACCAGCCGAGACCGTTCGTCGTGCATGGGGTCCAGCATATCTTCTACCCGCCAGACACGCTGCAAAACTGGAAGGGAGACGACCGGAAATCTCGAATCGTATTTATTACCAAAGACTTACCTGAGATGACGGTGCGTCGACACTTCAAGCCGTTCGTGGGCGAGGCCTTGCCAGCGGGAAGCTGACCGGGTGGCCGCGAGGCTCGCGACCGGTGATCAAGGCCACCTGCTGAGGGGGGCCTCGGTCGCATTCGTGATCGTTTCAGAACGTGCTTGTTCGGCGCTAACGGCTCTGCTACTCAGTGCGCCTTCCCAAACGATGCGGTCGTGGCGGAATTGGTAGACGCACTAGCTTGAGGGGTTAGCGCCGCAAGGCGTGGAGGTTCGAGTCCTCTCGACCGCACCAGTTTTGAGACGCAGAAGCCCCGGACCATTGGCCGGGGCTTTCGCGTTTTTTGGGGGGAACCGACCTCAGAACTCGACGCGATCGGCGCCTTTGAGCTCGAGCAGCTCGCGAGCGTCCTCGGGTGTGGCCACCTCGAGACCCAGCGCCTCGATCATCTGGCGTGCGAGCTTGACCTGCTCGGCGTTCGACGTTGCGAGCTTGCCCGGTCCTGCCCAGAGACTGTCCTCCATGCCGACACGGACGTTGCCGCCGAGGGCGATCGCCTGTGCCGCGATCGGGAGCTGATTGCGGCCCGCGCCGAGCACGCTCCACTGGTATTCGTCGCCGAACAGCCGGTCGGCGGTGCGCTTCATGTGCTGCACGTCCTCGGGATGGGGGCCGATGCCGCCGAGGATGCCGAACACCGACTGGATAAAGAACGGCGGCTTGACGATGCCGCGGTCGGCGAAGTGGCGCAGCGTATAGAGATGTCCGATGTCGTAGCACTCGATCTCGAACCGCGTGCCGTTCTCAGCGCACGTTGTCAGGATGTGCTCGATGTCGGTGAAGGTGTTCTTGAAGATGCGGTCGCGCGAGCCTTCGAGATAAGGCTTCTCCCAGTCGTGCTTGAACTCCTTCTGGCGCTCGAGCATCGGGTAGAGGCCGAAGTTCATCGAGCCCATGTTGAGCGAGGCGACCTCCGGCTTGAACACGGCGCACGGCTTCAGGCGCTCCTCGATCGACATCGTCGGTGCGCCACCCGTGGTGATGTTGATGACCGCGGACGAGCGCTGCTTGATCACTTTCAGGAACTTGCCGAACGCCTCGGGGCTCTGGTCGGGCAAACCGTTCTTCGGATCGCGGGCGTGGACGTGGACGAGTGCCGCACCAGCTTCAGCCGCGCCGACTGCCGCATCCGCGATCTCCTCAGGTGTGATCGGCAGATGCGGTGACATCGAGGGCGTGTGGATCGAGCCCGTCACCGCGCAGGTGATCATAACTTTGCGACGCTTGGTGGTCTTGGCCATTTCGGGCTCCTTCAGCTCTGGTAGGGTTTCTGCGTTTTCTTGTGCGCGGCGAGCGCCGCAAGACGCTCGTCACGCCAGCGGCTTTTCCTGGCGATCTCCTCGGCGGACGGGGTGCCACCCCAGCTCTCCATCACGCGCTTGACGTTCTCGGGGCCGAGCACATCGGGCTCGTAGGGACGACCCGCGAGCGAGGCCCATGCCCCACCAAACCGGGCGCAATAGTCGGGGATGCCGCCGGGCGCGTTCATCTCGATCGTCTCGAACGGGCCCATGAAGCTCCAGCGCATGCCGAGACCGTGAGCGATCGTCTTGTCGAGGTCCTCTGCGGAGCAATAGCCCTCGGCGACGAGCCGGAACGCCTCCGCCAGCAGGACGGCCTGCATGCGGTTCAAGATGAAGCCGTCGATCTCTTTCTTCAGCTCCATCGGCACCTGGCCGACGCTCTCATAGATGGCGCGCGCGCGCTTGACCACCGCGGGGTCGGTCCACGGCGCCGGCGAGAGCTCGACCACCGGCACGACATGCGGAGGGTTGACCGGGTGGGCAATCAGGCAGCGGTTCCGCCCCTTCAACGCCTCGGTGAAACGCGAGGCGACGATCGCCGAGGACGACGAGGCGAGGATGGTCTCGGGCGCCGCAGCGGCGTCGAACTCCTTCCAGATGGCGATCTTGGCGTCGATCGTCTCCGGGCCGGATTCCTGCACGAGGTCGACGCCTGTTACCGCCTCGGCGAGCGTGGAGACGGGCGTGATGCGATCGGCTGCGGCCTCAGGATCACTGACGAGCCCGTGGACGGCGAGATCCTTCAGGCTCTGCGCAACGAGCCGGGGCGCATTGGCCGTCGCATCCGGGTTGGCGTCCCAGCATTTCACGTTCCAGCCCGCGCGGCTGAAGACGTTCGCCCACGCGCGGCCGATGAGGCCTACTCCGACGAGGCCGACTGTCGGCATTGCTATCTCCCGGTTGAGGTCGTGATGTCGTTGTGCCGTGCAAAGGGCTCGAGCAGCACCTTGCCGTGGGCGTTGGGGTGGCGAAGGCTCTCGAACACGCCAGGCAGCTCCTCGAACGTGACGCGGCCTGTGATCATGGCGCCGGCATCAAAGCCGGCCGAACCGAGAAGGTCGAGCGAGAGCTGAAAATCCTCTGACGTGTAGCCAAGCACGAACTGCAGCAGCAGCTCCTTGCGGATCGCGGCGCGGGGCACGATGCGATCCTCGTGGCGGCAGACGCCGACGACCACGATGCGTCCGCGAATGCCGGCGACGTCGATGCATTGGGCCAACACACCCGGCACGCCGACGCACTCGAAAACGATTTCGGGCGGCCCACCGGTCAAATCGCGGAAGCTCGCCGCGAGTGGTCCGATTGCCGGATCGACGATGGCGCTGGCCCCGAGGCGCAAGGCGCGCTCGCGCCGATCGAAATCGAGCTCGCTTACGACGACATCGCGGGCGCCCGCGCGCCGCGCGAAGGCAGTGGTGGCGAGCCCGATCGGCCCGGCGCCGATCACGAGCACCCGACGACCCAAAAGCTGCCCCGCGAGGCGCACGGCATGGGCACCGACGGCCAAAGGCTCGGCCAGGGCGGCAGCGTCGAGCGCGATGCGATCCGGCACGCGAAGCAGTTGGCGGCCGTGGATGCGCACATACTCGGCATAGCCGCCGGGAGCCTCGGGCGACATGCCAATAATGCGATTGCTCGGGCAGAGAATGCCGAGCCCGTCCTTGCAGGTGCCGAGGGGGTGGCATTCGTCGCAGGGCTTGAGCGGCACGCCGATCACACGGTCACCGGCCTTCCAGACTGGATCTCCGGACTGCACGACCTCTCCGGAGAACTCGTGACCTAGAACCGTGCCGCGCCCGACCTGGGAGGCGCTGGCCTCGGTTGCATGGACGTCCGAGCCGCAGATGCCGCAATAGGCGACTTTGACAACCACCTCGCCGGGGGCTGACGCGGGGGGCGAACGCTCGATGATGCGAAGCGGTCGGCCGGTCTCGTGGAACTCGAGGGCGCGCAAGGAGGAACTCGCTGGGGCAACAGGTTGATCGGGAGAGGAAGACTAGCACGCGGCGGGCAAGATGCTAGGTTGCGCGCGATCGTCCCATCGTTCCGGAGCTCAACTAATGGATCTCGGCATCAATGGCCTGCGCGTGCTGATCACAGCGGGCGCGAGCGGTATCGGTCTCAAGGCCGTCGAGGCGTTCCTGCGCGAAGGTGCCAAGGTGCACACCTGCGATGTCGACAAGGAGGCTCTCGCGGCGCTCAGGAAGGCACATCCCTCGGTCACGCAGAGCGTCTGCGACGTGGCTGACCGGACGCAGGTTGCAGCCCTGTTCAAGGGTGCCCTCGCCGCGCTCGGCGGGCTCGACTGCGTCGTCAACAATGCTGGCATCGCCGGTCCCACCGGCCCCGTGCACGAGATCAACCCAGAGGACTGGGACCGCTGCCTTGACGTGACCCTGACCAGCCAGTTCAACTGCACGCGCCTGGCGGTGGAGCACCTCAAGGCCTCGGAGAATGCTTCGATCATCAACCTGTCGTCGGCCGCCGGAAAATTTGGCTTCCCGAACCGCTCGCCCTATGCGGCGGCGAAATGGGGCGTGATCGGCTTCACCAAGACGCTGGCGATGGAACTGGGCCAATACGGCATCCGCGCCAACGCCATCCTGCCCGGGCCCGTTGACGGCGACCGCATCCGCCGCGTGTTCCAGGCCAAGGCCCAGGTCGCCGGCACCTCGATGCAGGCGATCCAGGACGCGACGCTCGGCAATGCCTCGATCAAGTCACTGGTGCCGCCCGAGAACCTCGCCGACATGATGGTCTACCTCGCGAGCCCCCGGGCACGCACCCTCTCGGGGCAGGCGATCTCTATCGACAGCGACGTGCAGGGCTTGGTGTAGGAGGCTGATCGGCGCCGAATGCGATGATTTGCCCCTGGTCAGCGCACAAAATTCCATTCAATGCCTCGATTGTGGGCGGCCACGCGGAAAATCCGAATGGCAGACGGCGATCTCGAGTTCCTGCTGAAATCGTACCGCTTCCTGGATAAGGCCATCGCGACGAATCCGGCCGCCATGACCACCGGAGACCGGGATGGTCTGCTCAGGGAGCGCGCCACGGCCTTCAGGCAGTTGCTCACGCACCGATCGCAAGCGCCCTCGGTTGCACTTGCTCAACTGCGGACGCTGCTGGACTGCCTTTCACAGGCTCCACATGATGCCGGGCTGGCCGCCCTTGTCGCGGATGCGTCTCGGCAGCATCTCGATCAGATTGCCATGGCGATACCGACGCCACCGCGCACGCCGGTTCAGTGCGGCGCTACCCAAGGAGCACCCGGCCAGGCAATGTGGCCCGACGCCGAGCGGCTGAGCCAGTTCGATGCTATGTCGGATCGCATCGTCATTCTGGACACGCACTATCGATACCGCTTTTCCAACAAGGCCAATGCTTTATTCCACGCAACGACAGCCGACGCGTTCATCGACCGGCCGCTATGGGCTATGACTGACGAGGCATTTTTCCATCGGGTCACGAAACCCGTGTTCGATCGTTGTTTTGCGGGACAGTCAACGGCCTTCGTCACACACCACCCCGGGCGTGATCCGAGCGAGTTACACTCCGGCCACCTGGATCCGATCCTGGATGCCAAAGGCCGCGTCGTGGGCGCACTTGCCGTTGCTCGTCTGATCGGGGTTACCGGGCCCGAGCAACATTCACGCGCTTGACCTACTCACGCGCCATGTCAGGCTGCGCGGGTGATGCGCGGCGACGGTCAAGGGCGAGCCGCGCCCAACCTGGGGCGCGGCGACACCAGGGCCGAGCAGGCGAGCGTGCACGAGCCGACCGGCCTCGTGCCGGCGGTCGAGCGTGCGACGGTCGAGAAGGGCCACTGGTTGCCGATGGGAGCCGATCGATGAACGTGCTTGCCTGCCAGCTCTGGGAAGCCCGCCGCGACGGCAAGGTGCTCGAACGCACCGCACTCGTCTCGCCCGGCAATGCCGAAGAGGCCTACGTCGTCCAAGCCGAGGCGGTGCGCCTGTCGGGACTGGCGACACGGGGCTTCAAGGTCGGATCGACGAGCGTCGAGGCGCAGAAGAAGCTCGGCACGACGGAACCGGGCTCGGCGCCGCTTCTGGCTCCATACGTTCACGAGAGCCCTGCCCGCGTCTTGCTCGTCGCCGGGCACAATGGCGAGCTCGAGGGCGAGATCGCGTTTCGGCTGGGCCGCGACCTGCCGCCCCGGGCCGCGCCCTACGCCCGCGCCGAGGTGGTGGACGCCATTGAGGCGGTGGCTGGCGCGATCGAGGTTGTCGGCAGTCGCATCTCGGGCGAACTCGCCGGGATCGGTCGCTTTCTCTCGACGGCAGATTTCGGGGTCAATATCGCCCTCGTCGTCGGTCCGTGGACCACCGATTGGCGCGGGCTGGATTTGAAGTTGCTTCCTGTCTCGATGACGATCGATGGGGCGCTATGCGGCCACGGCACGGGCGCTCGCGCACTCGGCGATCCGCTGGCCGTCATGGTGTGGCTCGCCAACCAACAGTCGGCGCGGGGGCGTGGACTGAAGGCCGGCGAGATTGTCTCGACCGGCACCTGTACGGGTCTCGACGCCGTGAGTGCCGGCCAGAGAGCCCGCGCAGAGTTCGGCGTGCTGGGCGTGGTGGAGACCACTTTCGATTGAGCCGCCCCCTGCGATGGCTCACCCGATCTTCAGGAGCAGCCCGCCGTCCACCGGCAGCAGCACGCCGGTCACGTAGCGCGCCTCGTCGGAAGCGAGGAACACCGCCGCGTTTGCGACGTCGAAGGCATTCCCGGCCTCGGCCACCGCCAGCGGCACCTGCGATGCGCGCTCGGCCCGCACCTGATCGCGTGAGACGTTGCGTTCCCGTGCGCGGCGCTCGATGGCCATGGGCGTGTTCATCAGCCCCGGCAGAATGGCGTTGCAGCGGACGCCATGCGGCGCGTTCTCCATCGCTACGTGCTGCGTCAGCGAGTTCACGGACGTCTTCGAGACGCGGTATGTGAGCATCGGTCCGGCGGCGACAGACGAGGTCGACGAGATGTTGACGATCGCGCCCGATCGCTGGCGGCGCATCACCGGCAACACGTGCTTGATGGTCAGAAACATGCCGCGGATGTTGAGGGCCATCAGCTCGTCCCACATCTCGGCCTCGAGCTCGACCGTGCCCTTGTCGCCCCGCGCCCGGCCAACGTTGTTGTGCAGGATGTCGATGCGAGCGTAGCGCTCGACGCAGGTGTCGGCGATGGCCTTGCAGTCCGCCTCTCGCTTGATGTCGGCCTCGAGCGACGAAGCCTTGCCGCCCGCTTGCTCGATCATACGCACCGTGTCGTCGGCCCATTCCCGGTTGCTGTCGACGACGAGCACCGTTGCACCTTCCTCGGCGAACCTCAGGCACGCGGCCCGGCCGTTGCCGGTGGTCTCGCCCGGCTGCTGCCCGCCCCCGACGACGATTGCGATCTTGTCCTTGAGACGCATATTGCTTGTCCTTCCAATCCGGCGCCGCCCTCTTGCGCTGCTCGCGGGCCTATCGTGATGCGTCGTTGGTCATCTTGTCGAATTCTACGAGCAATTTTTCGCGGCGAGCGGCTCGGGAAATGCGGCTACGATGTGGCTTCATCGCGACGAGGATCACCCATGGACATCGGCGTTTTCATACCGATCAACAACAACGGCTGGATCATCTCGTCCACCTCGCCTCAGTACATGCCGAGCTTCGAGCTCAACAAGGCGGTGGTGCAGAAGGCGGAGGCCTTAGGCTTCGATTTCGCATTGTCGATGATCAAGCTGCACGGATTCGGCGGCAAGACCGAGTTCTGGGACCACGGGCTGGAAAGCTTCACACTGATGGCGTCATTGGCGTCGGTCACGAGCCGCATAAAGCTGTTCGCTTCCACTGCCGTACTGACGCTGCCGCCCGCAATCGTGGCGCGCATGACCTCGACGATCGACGATATTTCCGGAGGTCGCTTCGGCGTCAACATCGTTTCCGGCTGGCACAAGCCCGAGTACACGCAGATGGGGCTTTGGCCGGGGGACCAGTATTTCGCAACTCGGTACGACTACAGCACGGAGTATGTGCGCATTCTGCGCGATCTCTGGGAGACCGGCGTTTCCGATTTCAAGGGCGAGTACTTTCAGATGGACAAATGCGTGCTCTCTCCGAGACCCAAGCGGCGCATCGAGGTCGTGTCCGCTGGCCAATCGGACCGCGGCATGGAGTTCGCCGCCGAATGGTGCGAGTATAATTTCTGCCTCGGCGAAGGCGTCAACGAGCCGACGAAGGCTGCGGCCGTGCCGGCACGGGTCAAGGCGCACGCCGCGAAGACCGGGCGTGATGTGGGGGCCTATATGCTCTACATGGTCATCGCCGATGAGACCGACCAAGCCGCGCTCGCCAAGTGGGATCTCTATAACCGGGGCGCGGATCGCGAGGCACTCAGGCATCTCATCGGCAAGGCGGCCGAGGACCCGAATCTCACCGAGACCTCGACGGCATCGGCCATCTCGCGCGCCGCCTCGCCGATCAACTTCAACATGGGCACGATCGTGGGCTCCCATGAGAACTGCGCCAGGATGCTGGACGAGGTCGCGTCGATGCCGGGCGTGAAGGGCATCATGCTCACATTCGACGACTTTCTCATGGGGCTCGATACGTTCGGCCGGCGGATCCAGCCGCTGATGACCTGTCGCACGGGGCGGCCGCACCTGCCTGCGTGAGGCTCGTGCAGACGCGAGCCCGCGCCGTGCGCCTTGAACAGCGCCGGAGATGAGCGCAGGCTGATGGCGTTGCCCATCTGCCCCGAGAGGCTTCCCATGACCGATCTCTTCCCCAATGGCTGGCGCAGCCATGCGCCGCGCTATCCCGATCCCGCGATCCAGGCCTTCGATCCGCGCTTCGAGAAGTACTGGATCAAGCTCTCGGCGGTGGAGCGCATCGCGACCGGCTTCCGATGGGCGGAAGGTCCGGTCTGGGTGGGTGATGGCCGCTACCTCCTGTGGAGCGACATCCCGAACAACCGCATCATGAAGTGGGAGGAGGAGACCGGCGCCGTCTCGGTGTTCCGCAAGCCCTCCAACTGGGCCAACGGAAACACGCGTGACCGGCAGGGCCGGCTCGTCACCTGCGAGCACGGCCGGCGGCTGACGCGCACGGAGTACGACGGCACGATCACCGTTCTCATGGACCGTTTCGAGGGCAAGCGGCTCAACTCGCCGAACGATGTGGTCGCGAAATCCGACGGCTCGATCTGGTTCACAGACCCGGCATTCGGCCTCCTCGGCAACTACGAGGGCGAGAAGGCCGAGCCGGAGCTGCCGATGTGCGTCTACCGCCTCGATCCGGCGACCGGCGAAGCCACGATGCTGACCGACATCGTGCCAGGCCCTAACGGCCTCTGCTTCTCGCCCGACGAGAAGACCCTCTACGTTGTCGAGTCGCGCGCGACGCCGAGCCGGCTGATCAGCGCCTGGGACGTGATCGACGGCGGCACCCGCATCGCCAATCGCCGCGTCCACATCGACGCCGGACCCGGCACGCCCGATGGCATGCGCTGCGACGAGGACGGCAACCTGTGGTGCGGCTGGGGGATGGGCGATCCCGCGCTCGACGGCGTTCGTGTTTTTGCTCCGGACGGCAAGGCGATCGGCCACATTCTGCTGCCCGAGCGCTGCGCCAACCTGTGTTTCGGCGGCTTGAAGCGCAACCGCCTGTTCATGGCTGCCTCCACCTCCGTCTACGCGCTCTATGTGCAAGTGCAGGGTGTGGCGGGTGGTTAGAACTCGTAACGAAGTGTGATCGCAAGGGCGGCGTTCAAGCGCGGCCATTCGGTTGTCGGGGCAGCTCAGACCGGTCTACAGTCCGCCATTCCTTCCGATTGCTCTGCACCCCCCATTTCGTCGCGCTGGCCTCAGCCTCTCCGGAGGCATAGGCTCGAAGTCGTACCCAAAACACGTCGAAGAGGAAACGCGTGTCAAACATTCCACAATTCCTGGTGCATAGCCCCAAGGACAACGTCGGCGTCGTGGTGGTCGAGGATCTCAAAGCCGGCACCGACATGCTCGGCGTCATCACTGAGACCAACACGACCATTCGCGTCACCGCCAAGCAGGACATCCCCATCGGCCACAAGGTCGCCCTCACCGAGCTCAAGGAAGGCGATACCGTCGTAAAGTATGGCGCCGACGTCGGCCGCATGGTGGGCAACGCCAAGACTGGCGAGCACGTCCACATCCACAATCACAGAACGAAGCGCTGGTGAGGCAGAACGAAACCATGGCAAAGCCAGCAGCTAAAAAGACGGCCAAGAGCCTCGATAATCTGTCGTTTTGGGGATGGCGCCGCGAGAACGGTCGCGTCGGCGTGAGAAATCACGTCCTCATCCTGCCTCTCGACGATCTCTCCAACTCCGCCTGTGAGGCGGTGGCGAACAACATCAAGGGCACGCTCGCCATCCCGCACGCCTACGGGCGCCTTCAGTTCGGCGCCGACCTCGACCTGCATTTCCGCACGCTGATCGGCACGGGCTCGAACCCGAACGTAGCCGCCGTGGTGGTGATCGGGATCGAGGACGGCTGGACCGACCGCGTCGTGCAAGGCATCGCCAAGACTGGCAAGCCCGTCGTCGGATTCGGCATCGAGGGGCATGGCGACATCGCCACAATCGCCAAGGCCTCCTACAAGGCCAAGGAGTTCGTGCAATGGGCCTCCGAGCTCCAGCGCGAGCAGTGCTCGATCGACGAGCTCTGGGTCTCGACCAAGTGCGGCGAGTCCGACACCACGACCGGGCTGGGGTCGTGCCCGACCGTCGGCAACATGTACGACAAGTTGATCCCCAAGGGCGTCACCGGTGTTTTCGGCGAGACCAGCGAGATCACCGGGGGTGAGCACATCGCCCGCGAGCGCGCCATCTCCAAGGAGATCGGCGACAAGTGGTACAAGGTCTGGAACGCCTACCAGCAGGAGGTGATCGAGGCCAACAAGGTCGATGACCTTTCGGAAAGCCAACCGACCAAGGGCAACATTGCCGGCGGGCTCTCGTCGATCGAGGAGAAGGCGCTCGGTAATCTGGAGAAGATCGGCCGCGAGTGTCGCTACATCGATGTCCTCGGGCCTGCGGAGGAGCCGCAGAAGGGCAATGGCCTCTACTACATGGACACGTCGTCGGCCGCGGCCGAATGCGTGACCTTGATGGCTGCCGGTGGCTGGGTGGTCCACACATTCCCTACCGGACAGGGTAACGTGATCGGCAATCCGATCGTGCCTGTCATCAAGATTTCGGCGAACCCGAAGACACTGCGCACGATGGGGGAGCACATCGACGTCGACGTGACCGGCATCTTGCGTCGTGAGCAGACGCTCGACATGGCCGGAGACGCGTTGATCGACATGATCATCCGCACCGCCAATGGGCGATTGACGGCGGCCGAGGCTCTCGGCCACCGCGAGTTCTCGTTGACGAAACTCTATCGCAGCGCGTGAAGGTCTAGTCCGTCACAGCGCGCGAAAGGACCGGAGCCTGCCACCAGCCCAACTCGGGGGACGAGGGAGTGGGCGGCAAACTCCGGTCCTCACTCCTTGTTGGCGCCTTCGGATGCCCACATGGCATCCCGCGCGTGGATGCGGCGAGGCAGCACGTGCCGACCACGTCTGGTGGATAGATTCGAAAATGCTGGTCTGGTGGTGAAGCGCAAGAATGACTGATGTTGATCAGCCTTGCGTGAACGGCACGCCGTGTCGCTTCACGGTGCAGCTATTCATCGTTCATCCATCGATTGGTCCGCCCGAAATTGAGCAGGCGCTCGGGCTTTCGGCCTCGCATTCGCATCGCGTCGGCGACGGGAGAGTGACGCCCAAAGGTACGTCGCTGGTCGGCACTTACCGAGACACGCGTTGGCGCTACTCGTCTCGGCACGTCACGAGCGACCAAAGGTTCGCCAAAGAACTTGATAAACTGATCGAGCTACTGTCTCCCCATCGAGTTTTCCTCCAACGTCTCAGAGAGACCGGTGGCCGCGCCACTCTCGTTGTTCAGTTCCTCGGGGACGGCTACTTTGGCGACGAGATCGCGGCATCTACGCTGGCGAAGATCGCCGATCTCGGCCTGGGGCTCGGCGTCGAAGTTTTCGCGGACGCTCAATGCTGAGGTGTGGGGCCATGCGCCGCCATCGCGCCAAAAAATTCCACCGGCCCGATTGCCGCGTGGGCAACTGAAGGGCCAAAGAACGTGAAAATCACCCGCATCCGCGACGCCGTGGCGCCGATCCCGAGCCCGATGCGCAACGCCGCCATCTCGTTCGACAAGATGACCATCTCGGTCGTCGCGATCGAGACGGACGTGGTGCGCGATGGCAAGCCGGTGGTCGGCTACGGCTTCTGCTCCAACGGGCGCTATGCGCAGTCCGGCATCATCCGCGAACGATTGGCGCCGCGCATCCTCGAGGCCGATCCTAAGGCGCTTTGCGACGCGGCCGCCGACAACCTCGATCCATTCGCAGTTTCCAAAGCCATGCTCTCGAACGAGAAGCCGGGTGGGCATGGGGATCGCGCCGTTGCCGCCGGCGCCATCGACATGGCGGTTTGGGACGCTGTCGCCAAGATCGCGGAGAGGCCGTTGTGGCGGCTGCTGTCAGAGCGCTTCAACGGCGGCAAGGCGGACGAGACGGTGCTCGTCTACTCCGGCGGCGGCTACTACTATCCCGGAAAGGAAAAGCAGGGCCTCCAGGACGAGATGAAGGCCTGCAAGGCGGCCGGCTACAAGCTGTTGAAGATGAAGATCGGCGGCGCGCCCTTGGCCGAGGACTTGAAGCGCATCGAGTGGGCGCTGGAGATCGCAGGCAGCGGCGACAATCTCGCCGTCGATGCCAATGGACGGCTCTCGCTCGCCGACTCACTAGCCTACGCCAAGGCGATGGAGCCCTATGGGCTGTGTTGGTTCGAGGAGCCGGTCGATCCGCTCGACTACCTCGCGCACCAGGTCATCGCCGAGGAAAGCGCCATTCCGCTGGCGACGGGCGAGAACCTGTTTTCATTGCAGGACTTCAAGAACCTGCTGCGACACGGGGGATTGCGTCCGCACAAGGACTGGCTGCAGCCCGATCCGTCACTGGACTACGGCCTGACGGAGACCTTGCGCATTCTCGACGTGAGCGAGGCAATGGGTTGGTCGCGGCGACGGACGGTACCGCATGGCGGCCATCAGCTCGGGCTCAACATGGCAGCCGGCCTCCAGCTCGGTGGCACCGAAAGCTATCCCGGCGTGTTCCAGCCGTACGGCGGCTTTGCCGACGACATCGCGATCGTCGATGGCTTCACGCGCCCGCACGATACGCCCGGAATCGGTATGGAGCGCCGCGCCAAGATGTTCGCGGCGATCCGGGAGCGTCTGGAGATCTAGCCCGAGGAGACGTGATGCTTACGCTCTTCGGCAATCTCGACTCGGGCAATGTGCACAAGGTGCAGATGATCCTATATGCGCGCGGCGTTCCCTTCCGACGGGTGGACGTCCGCCAGGACCGTGGTCAGCCGCGTGATCCGCGCTTTCTGGCCCTCAATCCGATGGGCAAGGTGCCGGCGGTCCGCTTTGAGGATGGCGACGTGCTCAGCGACTCGGGTGCGCTGCTCTTTCACTTCGCCCAGGGTACGGGGCTTTGGCCGAGCGAGCCTCGGTCACAGGCCGAGGTGCTGCGCTGGATGTTCTACGAGCAGTACAGCCACGAGCCGGCGCTCGCGGTGCTTCGCTATCTGATGCGCTTCGCGCCCGATGGCGCCGCACGCGCCGAACGGATGACGGAGCTTCGAGCGAGGTCGCGCTTCGCGCTCGACGTACTGGACCAGCGATTGGCGACGCAGGACTGGATCGCAGACGCAAAGCCTAACATCGCGGATCTGGCGCTCTATCCCTACACGCGCCTCGCAGGAGAGGTCGACCTCGATCCCAGGGCATGGCCAGCCCTATCGCGCTGGCTGACGCGTGTCGAAGACCTGCCGCGCCACTTGCCCGTCTACGCCGACGCCGCTGCAGAGGTTATCGCGTTCGAGGCGTACTTCGCCTCAGGCGCGTGGGGCGGTCAGTAAGCCACCTCGAGTGTCAGGGCGGCAACGCCGACCGCGAGGTTGAGACCCTGTTGGGCGCCGACCGACAACGGCTGTAAAGCGATGCTTCGGCTAGAGCCACCGACAAGGGCGTTGGCGCCGAGGCCGACGCCGACCGTCGCCTCGCCCGAGACGCCGGCATAGGTGCCGGCCAGCGCGCCGGCATCCAGATCGCCCCGGGCGGGCGCAAACACGGCCCAGGCAATGACGCCGCTCGAAGTGGTGCCGACATCGAGCCCCAGCTTGTTGATCCGGCCCCAATAGGGCTCGCGCCGGCCGCCGCCCCTGAATGTGCAGTCGAGCCGCTTCGACGAGCCGATGATGAAGCCCGTTCCGCCCTCGACCGAGCACTCGAGCACGCCGACCTCGACCGTGGGCTGCGCGGCTGCCGGCGCGGCAAGCGATAGACCGAGCGCAAGTGTGAGCGCAACCGCGGCGGTCGCCCGAACCTGTTTCGACATCGTTGCCGATCCCCCCAATTTTGTCCCGATCACGACCGTTTACCACACCTCCACGTCCGGCATGGCCGAGCCGTAGGGCCGCCCCATGAAATGGAGCATCTCGCCTTATATATGGGTTTGGCGCGACAATGAGAGAATGGGCTATGGCGCCGGTGGCTCGAGAGCTTGGTGTGAGATGCGTCCGTACCTGAAAAGTGCCGCCGCCAGGGTGGCCAATCTTGCGCGCGCGGGCTGGCTGGCGCTGGCGTTGGGCCTCATGTGCCTGATCGCAGCCGGTCAGCCGGTTTTGGCCCAACCCTGCACCTCCGACAGCCAGTGCCGCGATTTCGGCCAGACCCGCACATACTGCTCCGGCAATTCCCTGGTCGTGAAGCAGAGCCGCTGCATCGGCCGATGCAAATCGGTCGAGATTTCCCGCACCCCTTGTCCGGGGCCTTGCGTCGCCGATCGCTGCGTCGGCGGCTCGCTCGGATCGTCACCGGCGAATCCGCCTCGCGGCGGCGGTTTCGTCGCGGGCGTCTGCGCGACCCTTTGCACCTGCAAAGGGAAGACGCTGACATACGGCGTCGGGTACGCAGCAAAGGCCGAGCAGTGCGGGCGCCGCACGGTCGATTGTGTGTACGGCTGCACATGCGATCCCGAGCCACGTTGCCTCAAGCGTAGCGAGAGCTGATGGGGCTGCTAATGTGATCGCCAGCGGGCGCCCGAGACCCGCGGCCAATCCCGGACCAGGCAGGCGCCGTGCGCTTCTTCTTTCCCGATGTCGAGGAGATGCCGGTCCCGCCCGGCCATCGCTTTCCGGCGGTGAAGTATCGCCTGCTGCGCGAGACGATCGAGCGCGAAGCGATCCTGCCGATCGAAGTCTCTTACGCCATCGCCCTCGGCGACCGTTGAGGAGCTCACGCGCGCCCATTCGCCGGAGTATGTCTCTGCCGTGCTCGACGGGACGCTGTCGGCGGACATCGTGCGGCGGATCGGATTGCCTTGGAGCCCGGCGCTCGCCCGCCGCTCGCGCGCGACCGTCGGTGGCTCGCTGGCCGCGGCACGCGAAGCGCTGCACCACGGCATATCCGGACAACTTGCCGGCGGCACGCATCACGCGCATCGCGATTTCGGCTCGGGCTTCTGTGTGTTCAACGATCTGGCTGTCGCCGCGCTCACACTGCTCGAGGATGGCGTGGTGCAGCGGATCGCGATCCTCGACCTCGACGTGCATCAGGGTGACGGAAACGCCTCGATCCTCGCTGGCCGGCCGGGGGTGCTGGTGATCAGCATTCAGGGGGCGCGAAATTTCCCGTTTCGCCGCGTGCCCTCCGACATCGACGTCGAGTTGGCCGACGGCACCGAGGACCGTGCCTATCTCGAAGCGCTGACCGACGTGCTTCCTGCGATCGAGGCACATCGCCCTGATCTCGTGCTCTATCTTTCGGGCGTCGATCCCCTGAAAGAGGATCGCCTCGGTCGACTGGCGCTGACGCACGAGGGCCTCGCCGAGCGCGACCGCATGGTGCTGGAGATGTGCCGGCGCCGCGGCTTTCCAATCTCGATCGCCATCGGAGGCGGCTATGCCGTCCCGATCGAGGTGAGCGTCGAGGCGTACGCGAACACGTTTCGGGTTACCCGCGAGGTGTTCGGTTTCTGATTGACTGCAATTGCCTAGAGCAATATCCGACCTGACGGAATCGCCTACGGCGACCCACAGATCGGATGAAATTGCTCTAGAATCACACGTGTAGAGCATCTTTATCCGATCGCTCGGTCGCGAAAAGCGACCGCATGCGATCGGATGATGCTCTAGCGCTATTGCTGCGGCCGGGCATTGGGCGCCTGTGCTCCCCTCGCAGCCGGAGGCGGACCGCCGCCCGGGAGCGACCACAGCATATTCACGCCCTGCTCGCCGCCCATGAACGTGGTGGGGAAGGTGCCATGCCATTTTTCGATCTTGCGGTACTCTACGACCAGGGGATTGCTCGCCAGAGATTGGCCCAGAACGCGGACCGCCTCGGCCTGCGCGTCACCCTGCACCTTTATCTCGTAGGCACGACCGTCGGCGCGAGCCTTGTCGGCGTCGCGCTGTGCCATGGCGGTCTGCGTCACCTGCGTGGTGGTCAGCTTCTGGCGCTCGAGAATGAAGCGCTCGGTCTCGGCCTGCTCGCGCGCGACCTGCTTGTCCCGAATGGCCTTGGTGTACTCGGGCGGAAACCCGATGTTGACGATCGAGAAGCCCGTGATCTGGATATCGTCGGGCATCCGCTCCGCGAACGCCGCCTGCGAGCGGTCCCGATACTCGCCGCGCTTACGCAGCAGATCGTTGACGTTGTAACCGCTGGTGACGCCCTTCACGACGTCGTTGAGGCGCGGTTGTATGATGCGCTTCTCGAACTGGTCGAGTGAGCCGAACTGGATATAGAGGTCCTGGACGTTGGTGCGCTTGACGAGCCAGTTGACCGTGACCGTGATCGGAAGCTCGAGCGGGTCTTGCGAGGCGGCCGCGAGCTCCACCGAGTAGGCGCGCTCGCGCACCTCCATTTCCTCGACCGTGTCGGCGTAGGGAATTTTCACGTGCAGCCCTGGGTCGACGACGCTGATAACGTTGCCGAAGCGCTTGACGATGCCGACATGGCCCGCATCGATACGGTAGATGCCCATCCAGACTACCGACAGGATGAGCAGAGCGATCACCGCCAGCGCGCCAGCGCCAATACCTAGGGCGGGAAAGCCAGGCGACGGAAGCCGCGGCGGGTTGCTGCCGGTTCTCATGGTTGTGTCTCCGCGTTCTCTCGACGAAGCGCTCACGCGCCGCCGCAGCCGGCCTCGGATGCCAAGCCGGGGATCACCCTACTTTATCTCGACAATCTTACCTGTTGATTTATTTTGATCTCTTGCCGAACACCTCTGCCTCCAGCGCGGCTGACTTCAGCTTGGGCGCTCGCCTCCGTCCCGCGGCTTTCGAGCATTGACGGGACGCTCGTCGAGCCGCTCGAACTCGCCCTCGATCACAGGTCCGTCCCCGTCCGGCGGTGGTTGCGCGGCCGGTCCGCGATCGGTGTCGCCGGGCTGTCTCTCCTCGAACGTGCCGCGCTGCATCCGGACGTCCCCAACCACGGTGACGTTGCGCAAGGCTACGCGCATCAGCATTCGCCGGACAGGTGGGATCAGCAACGCAAAGCCGAGGACATCAGCGATGAAGCCGGGCGTGATCAGCAACACCCCAGCCACGACGATCATCGCACTGTCGACCATTGCAGCCACGGGCGGCTCGCCCCGCTCCATGGCCTCGCGCAACTTGAGTGCCGAGGTGAAGCCGCTCCGCCTCAGGACCACTGCGCCAGCAATGAACGTGGCTATGACCAGCCCAAACGCTGGCCAGAAGCCGATCCACTGGCCGACCTTGATCATTACGGCGATCTCGATCAAAGGCAGCGCGATGAGAATGAGGAGGCCGATCATTACCTTGCTTTCGCTGACCTGTTCGCGCCTCCAGACCCCTCGCGACCCTGGCGACGCTTGCCGCGCTTGGCTTCAATGCTGCGATCGCCTAAATTCCTAGTCTCTGGTCCTATCGACGGGCGATGGGTATCGACGGCTCGGACGCCTTCGATGGGCGCAGCCACCACGAATTGGCGCGGACATCTGGAGCATCCCGGCGGCGCTCAATATATCTAGGATGGCGATCATGGGTTGCCCTCGCGACCCGTTGCTTGGAAAGCACCATAGAGCATGGACGGCAAAATCGACATCTTCACGCTGCTTTTCCTCGTTCTGGCGGTCATCATCGTCCTGCGCCTGCGCAGTGTGCTGGGCCGCAAGAGCAGCGAGGACGATGCCCGCGTCGAACGGTACAAGGCCGAGCAGCGCGCTCGCGCTGCCGCCGGTCAGGGGCAAGACAAAATCGTGACGCTACCGCGTCGGGACCGCCCGGAGACAGCTCCGGAGAAACCAGCGGCAGGCACCGCGACGGCGGATATCGAGGAGAAGGTGCGCACGCTCGCCTCCGGAAACGAACCCTTGGCCGATGGCCTGATGGCTGTAGCGCGGTCCGATCACAGCTTCGATCCGGAGCATTTTATCGTTGGTGCGCGGCAAGCCTACGAGATGATCGTAACCGCCTTCGCAGAGGGCAACCGGAAGACCCTCAAGAGCCTTCTGAGCAAGGATGTATTCGAAGGGTTCTCAGCAGCGCTCTCCGACCGGGAGAGCCGCGGCGAGCAGATCGACCAGAGTTTCGTCGGTATCAACAAGGCGGATATCGTCGAGGCCGAGGTGAAGGGCGGGATGGCCCACGTCACGGTCCGCTTTGCGAGCGAGCTGATCTCGGCGACCCGCGATCGCGAGGGCACCGTGGTCGCCGGCGACCCCAAACGGATCAAGGAGGTCATCGACATCTGGACGTTCGCACGCGACGTCACCTCGAGGGACCCGAACTGGAAGCTGGTTGCGACCCAAGCTCCAGGCTAGTGGTGGAGCATGGGCGTCGGGGGCAAAGGCACTGTTTTGCTCGAGCAAACGACGCCTGCATCTACGACCAGGACGGGGCGAATATAAGTGTGGGGGGCTCGTGGGGCGCTTCTGGATCCTCGACCGGGGTGGGCCCGCCGTTCTATGGGCCGGCGTGATCGGCTGCGTCTTGGGCGCAGGGGCATGGCTTGCCACGTGCGAAGCGCGAGAGCCTGCGGCGATCGGCGCGTGGGTTGTTAAGTCAACGCCTTCAGCGACGGGCTCTCTGGCGCCGAATCCACGTGGTAGGGGCAAGCGAACGCCATCGGTGGCCCCTCCGGTTCCGGCTCAGCAGACCGGCACCAAAGGCGAGCGCAGCAGCGGGACCGCCAAACAGATGACCGCGCCCAAACTCGTTCCCGTCGCCTATGCCGAACTGACCGGCTGGGCGGACGATGACCACTTGGCCGCGATGAGGGCATTTCGCGCCTCTTGTCCTCAGGTCGTGGCCGGCAAGGCTGGGAGAGCGCGCGGGCCAGACGTCGATGCCTTTCTAGCCGCCTGCAGGGCAGCTCTCGCCTCGGAGAAGCTCACGAAAGCTACCGCTCGTACCTTTTTCGAGCACCATTTCGAGCCGCACCGGATCATCCATAAAGGAACCGATGGCCTGCTCACCGGCTACTACGAGCCTGTCATGGAAGGCTCGCGGACCCCGCAGGGCCGGTTCCAGACCCCCATCTTCAAACGGCCGGCCGACCTCGTCACGATCGTGCCAGAGACGCGCGGCGCCGCGCCGGGCAGCGTCACGCATGCGCGGCGTACGGCTGCCGGGCTCGTTCCGTTCGCCACGCGGGCGGAGATCGATCGTGGCGCGCTCGCCGGCCAGAACCTGGAGATTCTCTATCTGACCGATCCAGTGGAGAAATTTTTTCTTCAAATTCAAGGATCTGGTGTGGTTCGACTTACCGACGGCTCATCGGTTCGAAGTCCAGTACGACGGCAAGAACGGGCATCCGTACACCTCAATCGGACGTTACTTGATCGACAAGGGCCTCCTCGCGGCGGACAAGATGTCGATGGGGGCGCTCGGCCGATGGCTGAAGTCCGATATCGAACGCGCCCGCGCGATCATGAACCAGAACGCCTCCTACGTGTTTTTCCGCGAGATGCCGCCCGAACTCAAGCGGCCCCCTCGGTGCAATCCAAGTGCCGCTTGTCGCCGGCCGCTCCATGGCCATCGATCCCAGCGTGCATCAACTCGGCCGCCCGATCTACGTCAGCGCACCAACTCTCACGCCCAGCGGCCACAAGCGGCCCTTCAATCGACTTATGGTCGCTCATGATGTCGGTGGCGCCATCAAGGGGGCGGAACGGGGCGACATTTACTTCGGCTCGGGCGAGACCGCCGCGCGGCAAGCCGGTACCGTGCGCCACCCAGGGAACCTTTTCGCTCTGGTCGCACGGGACACGTCTGCCGCGGCCTCGTCCCGATCGAGCAAAGGCGATAAAGCGACCACCGGCAGCGGCTCCCGATGACAAGCTCGGGCCGCGAGCGCCCGCCGAAGCGGGGAGGACGGCCGCTGCTCACGCCCGAGGACACGTCGCTTTGGCAGCGCATTGCGGCATCGATCGATGCGCGTCGTCAAGGCAAGCCGCGCGTTCCGGACGTCGAGGCCCCGCCGGCCGGTCCACCGGGAACGCACTCGACACCGCAGACACAGCCGACCCCTCGTCCAACTAAGCTTTCCCGACCACCTGACGCGTCGCCGCCCGCAATGCGGCATCGGAAGGGCTCGCAGCAGCGACCAGCGGCCGGCTCCTACTCGACGCCTGCGCCTCCACCCGCCTTGGCGGCCGTGGACCGGCGCAAAGCTCGCCGAATTGCGTCGGGAGCGATCGAAATCCAGGCTCGGCTCGATCTTCACGGCCTGACGCAGACCGTTGCGCACGCGCGCCTCATCGCTTTCCTGCAGAGCTCTGCAGCCCAGGGTCTGCGCACCGTTCTGGTGATCACTGGCAAGGGGGCAAGCCGGCAACCGTCCTCGCTGCGCGGAGGGTGGCGCGAGGACGAGGATGTTGGCGTGCTCCGGCGCAGCGTACCGCGCTGGCTGGCAGAGGCTCCACTTCGCGCACTGGTCATCGGCAGCCAGGTTGCAGCTCCCCGGCACGGCGGCGAAGGCGCGCTTTACGTGCTGCTTCGCCGCGGGCGACAGCGCGACTGAGAAAGCCCCGTGCTTGCCAGCGTGCGATTATGCCGTACAAATAAAGCAACGGCGCGCGTGTCTCATGGACAGTCAGCGGGGCATCTCGTATTGACCCCGCCATGATCAGAGCGGCCTACGACTGGATGATGCGAATAGCGGGCCACAAGCGGGCCCCGGAGGCGCTTTTCGTCGTCTCGTTCATCGAAAGCTCGGTATTTCCAATCCCGCCCGATGTCATGCTGGTGCCTATGGTGCTGGCCAAGCGGGCCCGCGCCTGGTTCTACGCTGCCCTCTGCACCGTGGCGTCGGTGCTTGGCGGCATGGCCGGCTACGCCATCGGCTACTATTTATTCGAAGCCATCGGGCAGCCACTTCTCGATTTTTATGGGTATGCCAACAAATTCAAGGAGTTCTCATCCCACTACAATGAATGGGGCGCCTGGATCGTCTTCTTTGCCGGGGTCACTCCGTTCCCCTACAAAGTGATCACCATTGCCAGCGGCACCACGGGCCTCAATCTCATTGTTTTCGTCATCGCCAGCATTGCGTCTCGAGGGCTGCGCTTCTTTATCGTCGCCGCGTTGCTGTATTGGTTCGGCGAGCCGATCCGCGTGTTCATAGAGAAACGGCTCGGGCTGTTGCTGACGGTCTTCCTCGCCCTGCTGTTCGGTGGTTTTCTGGCCCTGCGCTACCTGCACTGAGATCCTCAGACGAATTGGTCGCACAGATGTATGGCGTTGCTCCCGAGAAAGACCCCGCCTACCGCGCTGGCGGCTTCGCACTGGCGCTTGCTATCGCCGCAATCGTGACCGCCCTCGGGTACGAGCATCTGGGCGGCCTCGAACCGTGTCCACTGTGCCTGCAGCAACGCTACGCGTTCTATGCCGGCATTCCGGCACTGTTCCTGGCATTGGTGCTGGTGGCTGCCGAGCACCCCAAGGCCGCGGCCCTGCTTTTTTTCGCGGTCGCGCTCGGTTTCCTCGCGAACAGCGGCCTTGCGACCTATCACGCTGGTGTCGAGTGGAAGCTCTGGCTGGGTCCCGACACCTGCGGGCAGCCGCTCGGCTCCCTCAAGCCGCTCGGCGGCGGGGGAGGACTTTTGGACCAACTCGGGACGGCGCGCGTCGTCCGCTGCGACGAGGCCGCGTGGCGCTTCCTCGGCCTCTCCTTCGCTGGATGGAACGTGCTCGGCTCGTTCATCATTTTCGTTGCGGCACTTCAGGCGGCGTTCGCCGCATCGAAGCGAATCCGCTGACTGCAAGTTATCCACAGCGATTCGGTTGTTGCGCGAGGGCGCCAAATTCAGCCTGAAAGCCCCGATTTCAGGGGCCATCAGTGTCAAGATGAACAACCGTCAAGCGAAATACCGAATTCAAATCGCGAATTCGTCACCATGTCGCCACGCGGCAACGGTTTATTAACTCTCGTTCGCGGACGACGCGGCGACGCGCCGAACGCGAGGTCGAGGGAGGCACCGGATCATGGTTGTAGTCAGTCGCCCCCGGATGCCCAGCGTACCGCGTAAGGGTTGTCCGGCACCTGCCGAGGTTCTGTTTCTGCGTGGTGTGACCAGGGCCAGCGTAGCGGCCACAGGTGACGAGGCGTCCAGCAAGTCGAGTTCCGCCCGGTGCGGCGGTGTGGCGGTCGAGGACCAGCGTATCCCGGTCCAGCGTGCGTTGAGTGTGTTGCGTGGCGTAGGTCTGTGTGTCGATAGCGTTGCGTCCCAGTGGGTTGTGTCTGCGTCTCGTAAGGTTGCGTCGGCGTCTCGTAGGGTTGCGTCAGAGTCCGAGTTGGTTGCTTCAGCGTCCCAGTGTGCTGCGTCCCAGTCCTCTGCGTATCGGTATCGCGTTGCGTCAGCGTCCCCGTCGACAGCGTCCACGTCGGCCCGCAATGAGCTTCCCTCGAGCACGCTCCCTCTCGTGCTCAAGTCGCTCGCGCGGCGAGCCGCCGCCGCCAAGGTTTCGCGTAGGTGGCGACGGCTCGAGGATGCCTCTTCCAGTCCTGTCGCGTTGCGTCCAGTCGTATCGAGTGCCGAGTTGGTTGCGTCGGGTGCTGCGAAGTTGGGTGTAAATCGTAGCGTCGCGTCCGTTCGTCGAGTTGCGTCTGTCCCTGTGGTGTCCGCGTCGGTTCTGTTGCGTGAAGGTGCTTATCGTGCCCGTGCCGTTCATTGAAGGATCGCGAGCCGTGACCTCGAACGTCGTCTCTTTCCCCCGAGAGCTGACACAAAGGTCCGAAACCCCGGGCTGGCGGTCCCTCGGTGACGCTGCAGGATGTGTGTTGGGTCGCGTCGCGTATCGGAGTGGCGTTGAGTTGAATGTATCCCCGATCCTCCGCGAGGAGGACGGCGAGTGGTCGGAGACGATCAGCCTCGCCGTGCCAGCAGAATAATGGAGTGGCATTCCCCGCCACTCCTGAGAAACCGGCAAGCGCTTTGAGCCGATGGCACCGAAAGGTAGCCTGATAGCAGCTCATAGCACGGTCCCGCGTAGAGCTGTCAGCTCGCTCGAAGCGCTTGCCGGCGTTGTCCACTGCGGCGTCGCATCAAAACTGAAGAATACAGAGAGGCTAGCCCCCATGGTCATCCCATTCGATCACGCCTCGCTCCGGTCGAGCGACGATGAGACCCCCGCTCACGTCAATCCGGTCCTCTGGCAACAATCCCTCGGCCTCGCCCGACAGATCTCGGCTCGTGTCTTCCGCGACGGAGGCCGCGCGGGCGATGCTCTTGCCGCTGTCGGACTTTCGGCACCTGCCGGCGTCACCTGGGACAAGGCCGTCGAGATGATCGCGGCTGAACTTTCCCGCAACCGCGCCAGTGTCCGCAATATGGCGGCGGCCTGAGCAAGTGGAGCTCCGCTCGCACATCGGCAACGTCATCGCGCCGAGGGATCGTCGATCGGCGGCCAACCGGTGGCCGCATCCGACCCGGCCTTGCCTCATCAGCCGAGCACCCACCTCCCGAGCGTAAGGCAGGTTGCCGCGACGACGATGATGCTGAGGACATCGAGGATCGCGCCCGCGCGTAGCATTTGCCTGCCTTCGACCATACCGCTGCCATAGACAATGGCGTTGGGTGGCGTCGCGACCGGAAGCATGAAGCCGAGCGACGTTGCCATGGCGATCGGCAGTGCCATCGCGATCGGATCCTCGCCAAGCCCGACGGCGGCCGCCCCGGATACAGGCAAGAAGATTGCGGCCACTGCCGTGTTACTGGCTAGCTCGCCCAGATACACGACTGCAATCATCGCGAGAATCGTCAGTACCGGCAGCGGGATCTGGCCCAGCCCGCCGACACTATCACCGATCCATCGCGCCAAGCCGGACGCGCCAATTCCGTGAGCCAACGCCAAGCCGCCCCCGACCAAAAGCAGCACGTCCCATTTGATCGTCGTGACGTCGTCCCAGACGAGGAGAGGCCGGCTGCCTTTTTCCGCTGATGGCGTCATGAACAGAGCCAGCGTCGCCAAGATCGCGATACCTGCATCCGAAAGTGCGAGTGAGGGCAGCGCCCACTTGATGAGCGGACTCGCGGTCCATGCCAGGGCCGTGGCTCCGGCAATCCACGTGACTCGAGCTTGCGCGCCGGAGAGTGGTCTCGAGCCAACCGGCGCATCTGGCGAACACCCGCTTTCTGATGTCGCCACGAGGCGGGGCAGGCGAAATGCAACACGCGTGAGCACGAACCATGTCACCACCAAGAGCGCCAGCGCCGTCGGCAAACCCACGACCAACCAAGCTGCAAAGCCTACGGTCACACCATGCGTATTGGCCATGTAGGCGGCCAGCAATGCATTCGGCGGCGTCCCGACCAGGGTTGCCATGCCACCGATCGTCGCCGCGTAGGCCACGCCCAACATGATCGCCGCTCGAGCGTCGCTTCGCACTTGGTCGGGCATGCCCTGCAACTGCCGATCCGCCGCCGTGGCGATGGCCACGCCGATCGGCAGCATCACCATGGCGGAGGCGGTATTGCTGACCCACATGCTGAGGAACGCCGTCGCAGCCATCAGCGCCCCGACCTGTGCTGCCGGCTCAGTCCCGCACAACCGCGCCAACTCTGCGGCGAGCCGCTCGTGCAGCGTCCAGCGCTCGATCGCCTTCGCCAACATGAAGCCGCCGAGCAGCAGCAGCACCAGCGGGTCCGCAAACGGCCGCGTCGTCGCCTCGATGGTGGCGATACCGAGCAACGGAAAGAGTGCAATGGGAACCAGAGCGGTCACCGCGATCGGCAGCGCCTCGGTCATCCACCAGATGGCCATCAGTACCGCTACTGCGGCGGCAGCCCAGGCCTGAACCGAGAGGCCAGCCGGCGGCGGCACTATGAGCAGCATAGCTGCCGCCAGTACCACCCCCGCGATCAGCCCCACTCGTCGCGTGCCCGGCCTCGCAACATCCTCTGCCATTGTGCCGATGGTCTCCAAGACATGTCCGGTGCGTCCACTATCGACGGGTCTCACCGTGCCGGCCATGCTTTGGATCAGTTGTCGGGTGTCAGATGCCTCGGACGAAATGACCTTTCACCGACCTCACACCGCCCCCCGGATCGCCAGTCGCGTATCGCGCCTCGCGAGCCGGGAGAGCGGTGCCCCCTTGTCTGCATCGAAGCGCGCAAGAATACGCGCCCCGGAACGTCAACCTCGCCCGCTCGGAGCGGTCATGACTCCGCCTGGACATTGATTGAAGGCACTGGTCAAGGCGTCCTCCCGGGTCGCGAACTCGCCCATGGCCTCACCGCCCTGCGCATGCGAGCGGATGAAGGTTTCCGCCAGCCCATGCTCCTGGCCTTCCAGAACCTGAAGAGCGGTGAAGTGCATCTCCTCGCCGACGCGGCGCCTTATGAGCACGTTCTTGGTGCCGCCGTAGCTGGCGGTGAACACTTTGCACGCAAGCGATCGAGCGGCGGGTAGCGGTGACGGCACCGTGCCCGATGCACCCCGTGGCATTGTGCCTGTCGGCGCGGCAGCAGCCGCCAGCTTAGTCGGCGCTCCGGTCGATCTGTCCGCCTTTGCCTCGATCTCGCGTGCCGGGACAGGATCCTCGCGCTCGGGATCGGACTGCCGCCCCGTGCAGAACTTTTCTTTATATTGATCCGCTATGTAGGCGATCGATCGAGCGTAACGCCGGTCGACTGCCCAGCGTCCTGCCAGATCACGGAACGTCACCGGGCGGCGCAACCGCAGTGAAGCCCCGATGATGTCGTCTTGTTTCTCGCGGGTTCTATTGGCTACAGGCCTGTCGACGCGCTCGCCGGAGTAGGCGATCAGGTGCTGGATCTGCCCGAGCACGCCGGTCGAGACGTCCGGGAAACTGTCGCCCGGAACGCCTCCGCCGATTGTTCCGATGCCCGCGAAGTTGTTCTGCGACGGGCTGACGTCGCCCTTACCCCTGGCGTTGCGGAACAGCAGGTAGTTGGTCTCGATGACCATCTGGAAGAAGGCGTAGTCCCACCGCACCCGATGGCGCTCGCCGTGCGCTTTGTAATAGCTCGCAATGTTTTTGAATTTGGCGGGCATGTTGGGGTTGCGCTCGGCCAAAAACTGCATCAGGCGCGGCGGTGTCACGCAGGCCGGCACCCGATTGCGCTCGCTCATCCGAATCTGCGGAAGCGACTGCGCCATGGCTTGGCCGGTCGCGCCAACGACCCCGACCAGGATGACGACCGATACAGCCCAGTGCGCAGCGGGCGTCCTCGCGAGGCGTCTGCGCGGTTGCATGGGCAAATTACTCCAGCTGGCGACCGTCGGTGACATTCGGCCGCTGAACCATCCTACGTGCCGGCCAAACCGGCTATTGCCTCTCAGCCCTCCGGACAGAGCTCGAATGCCTTGTCCAGCGCCTGCGCTTGGCTGGCGAACTCGGCCTCGATCCGTCCGCCCTTCGCATAAGCCGCGATATAGGCTTCGGCCTCGCGGCGCTCTGCGCCTTCGTTGACGTCGAGCACCGTGAAGTCGCTGCCCTTGTCCGTATTCACACGAATGATGAGTGCCTTCTGGCCTCCGTAGCTGGCCGTCCAGACGCGACACTTGCCAGCCGCTGTGCTGGCCCCGGGGGTGACCGGCAGCGCGGTCCCCAGAACACCGGCTGCGGATGCGGTCGTGACTGCTCCAGACTTGTCGCCGCGCGGCGCCCCGTTCCTCGCTTGAGTGGCCTCCTCTGAAGCAGCAGGAGCCGCGTCGGCCTGGGGTGCGTTGAGGATGCTGTATGATGGCGTCGGGGCAGCGGCGCCCGCGCCATCCGCACCGGTCATCGCGGCAATGCCCGATGCCAATCCGCTGGCGCCGAGGCCCGTGCGACGGTCGTCTCCCGCAGCTTTGGCGTCCTCAATGGCGCGTTTGGCCAACTCGGCACCGGAGATGCGCGGTTTAGCTGGTGCAGCCTCGGCATGCCTGACCGCGGGTGTCTCGCCGCGCGCCTCGGCGACCCACTCCGGGTTGGGATCCGGCTTGTTGCAGAAACCCTCCTCGAACCGGCTCGCCAGGGCGGAGATACCGGCCACATAATTGGCACCCGGCGCCCATTTCGTGGCCAGGTGGCGGAAGGTCACGACGCCTCCCGCGCGCCTCTTCATCGACTTAAGGATGCCCCACTCCTGCACCTTGCGTGTTCGCTCAGCGACAGGATCGTCAACGGTCTCGCCAGCGTAGACCAGCACATGCTGAAGATGCGCCAAGACACCCGTCGAAACGTCGGGGAAGCTCTCTCCCGAGGCGCCGTTACCCGTTGCGCCGAGCCCTGCAAAATTGTTCTGCCGCGGGCTGACATCGCCGCGACGCCCGCGATCGCCACGGAAGCTCAGATGCCCTGTCTCGAGGATCATTTGATAAAAGGTGTAGTCCCAGCGCAGGCCCAGCCGCTCACCGTGACGCATGTAGTCGACCGCGATCTTGTCGAAGCGGAACTCGAGATTCGGGTTGCGCGACTTCAAGTAGGCCATCAGCCTGCCAGGCGTGGCGCAGGCGGAAACCTTGTTCGATGCGGATGTCTTGATCGGTGGCACATCTGCCAGCGCGCTCGGTGCCGGCAACAGTGTTGCAGCGGCAAGACCCAAGGCCCAGATACGCATCCTGGTACGCGTCATGAACGAACCCCCAACTGGTGCGCGCCCAGATCGGACCGGAGGGCCGCAAAGCGCTTTATGGTTAATAATTCGCCCATCGTTAACAGCCCTTTAATTCCCCGTTTCACGTACCTACTTTCGCGAAGATTTTGGGCGCGAATGGGTGCTGTTTCGGGCGCTATTGAGGATGTTCCGCGTTCGAAATGGGGCAGGCCGATGGCATAGCCGTGGTCGCGCCGCGGGACGCGTGCCGGCGCCTGTCAGCCGCCGGCGCGGCGGCGCTCGATGGCGATGCCAACGGCTGTGCAGCCCGGGACGATATCGGGCTTCTCGATGGCGACCCGCACCCAGTCGACGCGGGGATCGTCGAGACACGCCTCGGCGATCCGCTCGGCCATCGTCTCGATCAGATTGAAGTGGCGTTGCGCCACGATCTGACGCGCCGCATCGATAATCTTGCCGTAGTCGAGCACTGCGTCGAGCCGATCGGAAACGCCGTCGTAATCGTCTGCCGCGTCCAGATCGACGGAGAGCAGAATGCGCTGCTCGTAGCGCTTCTCGACCTCGTAGATACCGACGCTCGCCATCAGCTCGAGCCGATGAACGAAGACACGTCGAGGGTTGCGGCTCGTCACTCTGTTTTGCCCCTCGGTTTGGGCGGGCATAGGGATCAGCTCGGCGTTCGCCAATTGAGATGCTGGCCTGCATCGATCGCGATCATCTGGCCGGTGAGCGACGGGGCGTCAAGGATGAAGCGCACGGCAGCGGCGATCTCCTCGGGCGGCGTCGCGCGACCGAGCAGCGTGGAGTCCACCTCGGCCGCGAACGCCGCATCGTCCTGATAGACGCTCGGCAATACAGGCCCGGGACCGACGCCATTCACGCGAATTCGTGGGGCCAAAGCCTGAGCCAGCATCCGGGTCGCCGCGTAGAGCCCGGATTTCGATAGGCTATAGGACAGAAACTCCGGCGTCGGCGCCAGCACGCGCTGGTCGATGATATTGACGATGACGCCGGATAGCGACTGCGGGAGTTGCAGCGCGAAGGCCTTGGCCAGCAGCACAGGCGCCCTCAGATTTACCGCTAGCTGCCGGTCCCAGACCGCAGCATCAAGGCTAGTGAGATCGTCCTCGATGAACAGAGATGCATTGTTGACCAGGCACGTGATGGGTCCCAGCGCACTGCAGCTCTGGCCCATCAGCCGGTCGGCCGCCAAGGGGTCGGCAAGGTCGGCACCGATTGCGACCGCGCGCCCGCCTGCGGCCTCGATCTCGCTACGCACTGCCTCGGCATCCTCCGATCGGGAGCCGTAATGCAGCGCGACCGACCATCCATGACGAGAGAGATCGAGAGCAATGCTCCGTCCGATCCGTCGGCTGGCTCCGGTAACCAGGGCAGCCCGGCGCGTCGAGACCGGCTCGATCATGCGTCCTCCTTGCAGCAAGAGCCTTTGTTGGCGCAGTCGTCATACCAACGCAATGCGGCGCCTCGATCAAGGGGCCCGCAAATTAGGCAATCAGTCCGAATAGCCGAGGCACCACATTGCCGTGCTGCACGCTATTAGTGCGTCTTTCGCATCTATTTTAGGCATTCAATACAGTTCGTTACTCTAGCGACACAGGCCTGTGTCCATGCCGCAGTTGCCTGATTCTCGGACTTGAGTGACAGGACGCTGCCATCCGATCCTAAGAGCCGCGACAGGGCGATTCGTGCCTGGGACTGAACAACAGTTTGGAGATGGTGGGATGGGGATCGGGGTGTTTGGGAGCATCAAGAGCGGCATCGCGGCAATCGCGTTGTGCGTCTTTTCGATGCCGGCGATAGCAGGCGGCAGCCTGAAGGACGGCGGCGCCGAGGAGCCAAAGCGTGATCTTCAGCTCAGCGCCAATTTTGCGGTGACCAGCGACTACGTGTTCCGTGGCTTCTCGCAGTCGCGGGAGCATCCCGCCGTACAGGCCGGCGTCGACGCCACCTACAAGTGGCTCTATGCGGGCCTATGGGCATCGCGGATCGACTTCGGGCAAATCGGGAACAAGGACGTCGCCCACGCCGAGGTCGACTATTACGCTGGCGTCAAGCCGGTGCTCGGCCCCGTCACTTTCGATATCGGCGTGATCTACTACACGTATCCGAACGCCTTCGACCCCGGCGCCGAGCTCGACTATGTCGAGATCAAGGTGGGCGCGAGCGGGAGCCCCTGGAAGGACGCAACAGTTGGCGTCACCGGTTTCTACTCCCCCGAGTATACGGGCAACACGGGTGAGGTGTTCACGATCGAGGGCACGTTCTCGCAGGCCTTCGCTGCGATCCGGGGTGTGACGCCATCGTGGAGCTCGACGCTCGGCTATCAGTCCGGCGATACGCTGGCCTATCAGGCCGTCTTCGGCAACGGCAGCGATGACTACCTCTACTGGAACTCGGGTCTGACGCTGGGCTTCGGCGACAACTTCTCGCTGGATTTCCGCTACTGGGACACCGACGTGAAGAACAACAATGCCGTCAACGGCTTCGCTGACGGATTCTGCTCGGCCAAGTTGTTCGGATGTGACGAGCGCTTCGTCGCCACCGCGAAGGTCACCTACTGAGGCGCCCCCGCACCCGGGGCGCAGCAGACACACGGTCTAACGATGGGGGCTGGCGAGTCGATCGCCGGCCCTCGTCGTATTTGACCCTTGCACTTGCAATCGGTCTTGACCGGCGCGCGCAAGATGCCACCCTCTCGCCGACAAGCCCTTTCATCGAACGGCGAGGCGGCGATGCGTATCGAGACACTCCTTCCACTCGGCAAGCTCGACCCAGGACTTCGTGCCTCCGACATGCCGCTCGATATCGCGCGCGTGGCTCACGATGCGGCGCTCGTCGAAGAGGTGGGGTTCGACGGTCTTTGCGTGGAGGAGACCAAGGACGATCCTTACCAGATCATGGCGCTCGCGGCCTCGACCACCAGCCGAATCCGCCTCTCGACCAACATCGCCATGGCCTTTCCGCGGTCGCCTACCATCACGGCCATGTCGGCCTGGTCGCTCGCCAAGCTCTCAAAGGGCCGTTTCGTGCTCGGCCTCGGAAGCCAGGTGCGTGGCCACATCATCCGCCGCTTTGGCCTCGAGTTCCACCCCGTCGGCCCGTGGATGCGCGATTACGTCAACGCCGTAAGGGCCGTCTGGTCCTGCTGGCAGAATCAGAAGCCGCTCGACTACCAGGGCACGCACTACAAGCTCAGCCTGATGGTGCCGCTGTTCGATCCGGGTCCTATCGCGCATCCCGACATCCCCATCCACATCGCAGCCGTGAACCCGGTGATGTGCCGTGTCGCGGGCGAGGTGGCTGACGGCATACGTGTGCATCCCGTCTGCACGCCGCGCTACATTCGCGAGGTGATGATGCCAGCCGCCGCCGAAGGCGCCCGGCGGACGGGCCGCGACGTCGGCGACGTCGCCTTCGCCATGAAACCACTGGTCTGCACGGCTCCGGATAAGACGACGCTCGAGAGCCGCGTCAAGGATGTGCGCGCCCGCGTCGCCTTCTATTGCTCGACGCCCGCCTATCGCGCGACCTTCGAGCTGCATGGCCTCGGTGCCCTCGCTGACGAGATGGCTGTACTCTCCAAGGCGCAACGCTGGGAGGAGATGCCCGGCAAGATCTCCGACGAGGTGCTGCACACCTACGCGACGGTCGGAACCTACGACGAGATCGGCGCGAAACTGGTCCAGCGTTACGGCGGGATCGTCTCGGACATCGAGTTCTCGATCCCGTGCAACACGCCCGAAGAGAAGGCGACCATGCGAGGGCTTATAGCGCAGGTGCGGAAGGAGGTGGCTTAGCCAAGCTCCCAGTCACATCCACATCTCCGACCGGGCCTTGCACCGGCTCGAGCCAGCCTCGGTAGTGAGCCAGCATCCCGACCAGGGGATGGCTCAGGCGAACATCGAAGTTGAACCGGCCAAGCTCGTCCTCCCACTCCGATGCCTCTGACCGGGGCGCCCATGCCTTGGGCAGAGGTACCGGTCCAATGCGCCATCCTGTGACCGGATAATTCAGTCGGCCGTCACGCGCCGCGAGACCAATCGCGAACGAGAAGGGCCCAAAACGCTCCGCGGTCCCACCTGCACCGTCGCTTGCGATCGTCGAGACAAACGTGCGAGCTCCGAAGGAGCGCGTCCAAGTCTCGGTCGGCGAGGCCTGCCCGGCCGAGGACGGCATTTCGCGCTCTGCGACGACCGTCACCGGCACGTCGCTCCCGGCGCGTGGGAAGCCGACCGCATGAGCCACGATTCGGGCAAGAGGTGCCCTCGCGCCGTCGATCGTGGCACGTCCAGCCCACACCGTGGGTGCGTCGAGAGCATGAAAGGCCTTGACCGCGGCGTGAAGGCTCTCGAACGGGGCGCTCCCGATCGCCGCCTCAACGAAGCACCGGTCGAGCGTCTCGCTCTTTCTGTCCGTCTCGATGGCATAACCGGCGAATTCCGCCTCGATCGCCTCTAGTGGAAGCGCGACTGCCGGACGCGCTCCCGGCTCGATCCGGCCAGCCAGGATGGCGCGCACCGCGGCGGCAGCCGGGGAAGGGGGGACGTGCGGCCCCACGTTGTTTCGGGCCGTCAAGCGCCATTCGGCTTGGCCCCATCGCCCCATATGGTCGAGCCCGACGACGCGAACCGACATGGCGCCAGTCGCTCCCGTCGTCAGGCGTGTCAACTTACGGGCTCGGGTGAGGAGCGGTGCCAACTGCTCGGGCCGGCGCCACCACCCCAGTCGCCGCAGTCGCGCAATCAACGCCATACCAAACTGCTCGAGAGGCGACTTAAGTCCCGCCCAGAAGCGGATCTGCGCGGCCCGCGGATATAGGGCATGCAGAAGCTCGGCATCCGATGTCTCGACGGGAGCCACGGCACGCCGGCCAACCGACGGTAACGAGACATGCCGCCGCGCGCCCCACCCGATCGCCTGATCAAGCACACCGGAAGCGACGATCGGTACCGGCTTGCCGCAATAACTCAAAGCGGCAGCGACGGCGGCCTCACCGACCTCGGACCGGCCCCCCGGCATGATCGAGATATCGATGTGGTCGACGCGCTTCCAGCCGCACGTAAGCTCGGCTACCGCGGCGACCGCCAGCGCTGGCGACGAACTCGCTCCGGTCAGCGCCACCAAGTTGTTTGATCGGAAAAGCTCATCGAGCGCACGCTCGAAGCCGAGCACATATTCGCGGCCATCGGCGAGGTCGACGAAATGCGCCCCCACCGCCGCCGCAGCGACCGGTACGCGGCAGTCCATGGCCTGGAACGGTCCGGAGCAGTCGACTACGAGCCTTGGTCGCACCGCCGCCAGGGCCTCTCCTATCCCCTCAGTAGTATCGAGCACGATTGGCTCGAGCGAGGCCGCGGTCTCGGGCTGCACGGAGAGCTGTTCGGCGAGCTGTTTCGCCCGCTCGAACGAGCGCGAGGCGAGGACTAGCCGATAGCCGCTGGTCTTTGCCAGATGGGAAGCCAGCCTGCGGCCGAAGACGCCGGTCGCGCCGATGATGAGGATGGTCTCGGCCATTGCTCACTCCGGCAGGACAAACCGAGCCCGCATCTCCGGCGGAGGTATGTCGCACACCTTCTTCCGCCCCAAGATACGAAATCGATTGCGCGCCAGCAGCTCATAAAGACGATCGCGCAAGCTCCTTGGAACAATCCTTATCCACCGCAGCGCCCGCCATGGCCAGCGCAGATGCCCGGAGAGCGCGATCAGAGCGTCCGATTTTTGATGCGCGCGCCCATTCTCGATGAAGAGGAACGTCGATGGCTCGTCCGGGTCAATTCCAAACTGGATGGCAATGTCCCGGCCTTGCCTGGATTGGATTGCGATGAACCGGCTCGACGGCCGGCGCTCGTTTGCCAGCAGGAAGCGAACCGACCACGAGCAGAACCCGCACAGTCCATCGAACAGCCATATGGCCGGGCCATCCGCGCCCGCGCTGGCATTGTCACTCGCGTTCACGTGCTGCTCCGTCGCTGCAGATGCCCTCTCTGGCGACATTCTGCCTCAAACTGACCCTCGACCGAGTCCGCACACAGTGGCACGCTGACCATTCAGACAACACGAGCCCCAGGACACCTCGCCAATGCCCACCAAGCCCAAGGTCGCCGTCATTGGAACGGGCGGCACGATAACCTCTCTTTCGGGCATCGGCCCGTTGGATCTGTTCGAGTACACGTCATCGGGACGGATGCTTCAGGCCGACGAGATGGTCGAACGCTACAAGGAGGTGCGCGAGGTCGCTGACGTCATTCCCATCCGCTTCAAGGCAATTCCATCCACTGCCGTCGCCTTTCCCGAGTGGAAGGCCGTCGTGGTCGCCGCCGACAAGGCCGCCGCGGAGCATCCGGATCTCGCCGGCATCGTCGTCCTTCATGGAACAGCGACCCTCGAGGAGACAGCCTACGCACTCAACCTCACCGCCAAGGTCCCTGTGCCGATCGTCGTCGTTGGCGCGCAACGCCCAGCCAGCGCGCTCTCGGGCGATGCCGGGTTGAACCTCGTCAATGCGGTGCGCGTGGCGGGCCATCCGGCGTCTCGCGGGCTCGGCGTTCTCGTCTGCCTCAACGACGAGATCCAGTCGGCACGTGAGGTGACGAAGACCTCGACCGCGAGGCTGCAGACCTTCCGCACGCCCGACTTCGGCGTGCTCGGGCATGCCGACGGCGACGCGGTAGCTTATTACCGCCAGCCCATGCGACGGCGTGCGCCCGATACAGAGTTCGATATCCGGGCGCTCGATGAGCTGCCACGTGTCGACATCGCCTACAGCTATGCTGGCGACGACGGCACGGCGATCCGGGCATTCATCAAGGCCGGAGCCAAGGGTATCGTGCTCGCGGCGTTTGCGCCGGGCCTTCTGTCGCCTCCCGAAATGGAGGCTGCCAAGGAGGCTGTTGCCGCCGGCGTAGTCGTCGTGACCTCTTCGCGAGCGGGGTCGGGGCGCACATTCCATCCGCAGAAGAGCCGCGAGGCCGGGCTTCTCGCAGCCGACAACCTCACTCCGCAGAAGGCGCGCATCCTTCTCGCGCTCGCACTTTCCCAAACAAGCGACAAGGCGGAGATTGCACGGATGTTCGCAACATACTGACAGTCGTCACGCCTGCCATAGAACGGGCCGGCGCCTAATGCGCCGGCCTTGGGGGCGCGGAGGGGTGGAGCGCGGCAAAAGGCGGCGTCGCTGCGAGGCAGCGCGGCCTCACCCTCGAGCTACGCGGCAACTGCCGCAGCCTCGCGCTGCTTCTCGATTTCGCGCTTCAGGTCGCGGCACCGGTCGGACAATTCGTCCTTCTTGGCCTTGATCAGAAACGCGTCAAGTCCACCCCGGTGCTCGACCGACCGCAGCGCATGGGCGCTGATCTTGAGCCGAACCCGTCGCTTGAGAAGATCACTCATCAGCGTCACGTTGACGAGATTCGGGCGAAAGGTCCGCTTCGTCTTGTTCTCGGCGTGGCTGCGCAGCTGCCCCGACATCGGCAGCTTACCCGTCAACTCGCAACGTCTGGTCATCGTCATCTCCTGCTCAGCTCTTGTGGCGCGACTTCGCTTCATGATTGAGAAGCCGAGTTGCGCGATATTCGGCGAATGAAGAGGCCTCGGCGAGACTGTCGCGCAAGGCCGTTGAGAACCCTATAGAAAAGCCTGATCCCTGCCGTCAAGCCAGACTATCGTGCGGCTGGCGGCCGATCAGCCTCGTGCCTCCGCCACGTGTCGCTCGATCTCGCGCCCGACCTGGTCGATGTCAGCCATGCCGTCCACGGTGCGCAGGTTTCCCTTGCAGAAGTAGTAGCCAATCAGAGGCGAGGTATCGCGGTAATAAGCCATCAGCCGCGTGTTCATCGTCTCCGCGTTGTCGTCCGGGCGACGCGCGAACTCGGTGCTCCCGCAAACGTCGCAAACTCCGGCCTTTTTCGGCATCTTGAACGTGTCATGATAGCCTTCGCCGCATTTGGCGCAGGTGTACCGACCGACAATTCTCTGAACGAGAAGTTTCGGATCAACCTTGAGCTCGATCACCGCATCGAGCTTCTTGCTCTTCGCCTTGAGCATGGTGTCGAGCGCCGCCGCCTGCGGCAACGTGCGGGGAAATCCGTCGAGGATGAAACCCTTCTGGCAATCCGGCTGATCGATGCGATCGGAGATGATCCGGATGACGACCTCGTCGGGGACAAGCTCGCCCTTTTTCATGATCGTCTCGGCGCGCTTGCCGACCTCGGTGCCCGCTTTCACTGCCGCGCGCAACATGTCGCCGGTCGAAAGCTGCACGATCCCGTGCCTGCTCTCGATCTGTTTGGCCTGAGTGCCTTTGCCTGCTCCCGGCGGCCCAATCAGAATCAAGTTCATCACTGGGGCTCCATGTACCTCAGCGGCGACCGCCGCGCGTCGATGCGCCGCGCAGCTTTGCCTTCTTGATCAAACCCTCATACTGCTGAGCGATCAAGTGGCTTTGCACCTGTGCAACGGTGTCCATCGTCACGCTCACGGCGATCATCAGAGACGTGCCCCCGAAGTAGAAGGGAACGGCCCAGTAGGCGATCATCATCTCGGGGAGCACGCAGACAAGGGCCAGATAGAGTGCGCCCAGCACCGTGATACGAGTCAGTACGTAGTCGATGTACTCGGCAGTCTTGGCGCCGGGCCGAATGCCGGGAATGAAACCACCGTACTTGCGCAGGTTGTCAGCTGTGTCGTTCGCGTTGACGACCACGCTGGTATAGAAGAACGCGAAGAACACGATCAGCGCCACATAGGTGAGCAGATAAACCGGCTGACCGCGACCGAGAAGCGCAACCGCATTCGTCAGCCATTCCGGCCCACTCTGGCCGGTGCTCATGAACTGAGCGGCGGTGATCGGCAGCAAGAGCAGGGATGACGCGAAGATCGGCGGGATGACGCCCGATGAGTTCAGCTTCAAGGGCAGGTGCGAAGCCTCGCCCTGAAACATCCGGTTTCCGACCTGGCGCTTTGGGTACTGAATGAGCAATCGGCGCTGCGCGCGTTCCATGTAGACGATGGCGGCCACCGTCGCGAGCATGACGATCAGCAGCAGGATCAGGATCTCGGGACGAAGCGCTCCGGTGCGCGACAACTCGAAAAGTCCGGCCATGGCGCTGGGGAGGCCGGCGACGATGCCGACGAAGATGATCAATGACGTGCCGTTACCGACACCGCGCTGTGTGATCTGCTCGCCGAGCCACATCAGGAACATCGTGCCGCCGACAAGCGTGATCACTGTCGACAGTCGGAAAAACCAGCCCGGATCGTAGACGACACCCTGGCCCTCGAGGCCGATCGAGATGCCGTAAGCCTGGAACGTGGCAAGTGCGACCGTTAGGTACCGAGTGTACTGATTGATCTGCTTGCGGCCCTGCTCGCCTTCCTTCTTCAGGGCTTCCAGCGTGGGCACGATGGACGACATCAGCTGCATGATGATCGATGCCGAGATGTACGGCATGATGTTCAATGCAAAAATCGCCATGCGCTCGATGGCACCGCCCGAGAACAGGTTTACGAGGCCCAGGATGCCTTGAGAGCTGCGCTCGAAGATCTCGGCGAAGCGCTGCGGATCGATACCCGGCAGCGGAATGAACGTGCCCAGACGGTAAACGAGCAGCGCACCCAGCGTGAACCAGATGCGCTTCTTCAGCTCCTCGGCTTTGGCGAAGGCGCCAAAATTGAGGTTCGATGCGAGCTGTTCGGCAGCGGATACCATGTGCGGCTCTAGCTCCTCGAGGCGGCGGGCCCAAGGGAGCATCGCACTCCCTTCGTTGCCGGGTCCTGTCGTCTCTCAATCAAATGGCGAACGACGCTGCTCGATGCAATCCCGACATCTTCCCGCCGATCGCTTGCGGCGATTGGACTGGAGACCGGGACAAACACCTCAAGGCGCTTCAGTCGGCGCTGTCGCCGCCCTTCTTCTTGCCCAACTTGGCCTTCTTGGCCGCCGTTTTGGCACGCTTCTTCTCGTCGGCTTCGAGGACCTTCTTTACGATCAGCTCGACAGATCCGCCAGCCTGCTCGATTGCGGCTTTGGCCGACACGGTCGCATGATCGACTTTCATCGAGACCTTCGACTTCAGCTCACCGGTACCGATGACGCGAATACCATCCAGCTTACGGCGCACGACACCGGCGGTGACAAGTGCCTCCACATCGATAGTACGGCTCGCATCCAACCGACCACGGTCGATTGCATCCTGCAGCCGCGCCAGGGTCACCTCGTTGAACTTCAGGCGATTGATTGGCGTAAAGCCGCGCTTCGGGAGCCGGCGATAGAGCGGCATCTGGCCACCCTCGAAGCCGCCGATGGCGACACCCGAGCGAGCCGTCTGGCCTTTGCCGCCCCGGCCGCCCGTTTTGCCCACGCCAGAGCCGATGCCGCGGCCGATCCTGAGGCGTGCCTTGCGGGCGCCTTCTCTGTCTTTGATGTCGTTGAGCCGCATGCTCGCCACTCCTCGTCCTTCGTCTCGTTGCAACCGGCCGCAAGACGTTCGCTCGACAGACCAAGCTCCAAGCCCGGTCACGTCAGAACTGTCCGCGAGCGGTCGGGGCTAGCCCTTGCTCTCGACCACGCGTACCAGATGCCGGATGCTGTGTATCATGCCCCGCACTTCAGGGGTGTCCTGGAGGGTGCGGCGACGCCTGATTTTGTTGAGGCCAAGCCCCTTCAAGGTCTGCGTCTGGATCTCGGGCCGGCGTGCGGCGCTGCGGACCTGCTCGACCGTCACAGTCTTGCCCGACGGTGCTTTTGCATCTGCCATGTCACGTCGCCTTCGTGCGTTCTATCGTCGTGCATTGTCTGCGATGCCGAGGAGGCCAGAGCGGCCTCCCGGCCTCACGCGGTCTCGCCTGCACCCTCGGTCGTCTCACCGGCGCCATCGCGACGACGAGATACGATCTCGGATACCTTCTTGCCGCGACGAGCGGCAACGGCACGCGGATTCTCCTGCGCCTTCAACGCATCGAACGTTGCGCGCACCATGTTGTAGGGGTTCGAAGTGCCCATCGACTTGGCAACCACGTCGCGAACGCCCAGCATCTCAAAGACCGCGCGCATCGGGCCGCCAGCGATGATGCCGGTTCCGGGAGGTGCCGCACGAAGTAGAACGCGCCCGGCTCCGTGGTGGCCCACGCTATCGTGGTGCAGCGTGCGCTTGTCGCGCATCGGCACCCGGAGCAGCGCGCGGCGTGCAGCCTCGGTCGCTTTGCGGATCGCCTCTGGAACCTCGCGGGCCTTGCCATGGCCGAAACCGACCTGGCCTGCTTGATCGCCAACGACAACCAAAGCCGCGAAGCCGAAGCGCTTGCCGCCCTTGACCACCTTGGCGACGCGATTCAGCGCGACCAGCTTATCCGCGAACTCGCTCTTGCGATCGTCGTCGCGGTCGCGGTCTCTCGAAGGATTGCGTGCCACTGGGGGCTCCTTTCAGATGTCTTTCGGATCCGCCTCAAATCCGCCCGGCGTGCCGGCGCCGGAGACGATGGCGGAACCGCAGTAAATGTTCGAGGCCTAAAAGCTCAGGCCGCCCTCGCGAGCGGCATCGGCAAGGGCCTTGATGCGTCCGTGGTACTTGTAAGCACCGCGATCGAACACGACCTCCCGAATGCCGACCTTGACCGCACGCTCGGCGATCAACTTGCCGACGACCGCAGCCGCCGCCTTGTCGGTGCCTTTGGGCAGATTGCCCTTGAGCTCGCGATCAAGACTCGAGGCTGCGGCGAGCGTCGTGCCCTTCGTATCGTCGATCAGCTGCGCGTAGATGTGCTTCGACGAGCGATGCACGGACAGCCGCGGACGATCTAGCCCGACCTTTCGGAGGGCTCGCCGCACGCGGGCGCGGCGCTGCTGGAATTGCTTGCTGTGGGCGCTCATGGCCGCTCCTCGATCACTTCTTCTTGCCTTCCTTGCGCAGGATGAACTCGCCCTCGTAGCGCACGCCCTTGCCCTGGTAGGGCTCGGGCTTGCGGAAAGCGCGCAGCTCCGCAGCAACTTGGCCGACCTTCTGCTTGTCGATGCCCGAGATGCGGACGATCGAGTCTTTCTTCGGCCCGTCGAGCTGAATCGTAATGCCTTCGGGGATCGAATAGATCACATCGTGGCTGAAGCCGAGATACATCTGAAGGTCCTTGCCCTTCATTGCAGCTCGGAAGCCCACGCCGTGGATCTCGAGGGCCTGATTGTAGCCGGTCACCACGCCCTTCACGAGATTGTCGATCTGGGTGCGCGACATACCCCACATGGCGCGCGCCACCTGAGTATCCTCGCGAGGTGTCACCGAGATGCCGTCGGAGGTCGAACTCGACCTTCAGCACCTCGGGTACGACGAACTTGAGCTCACCTTTAGGTCCCTTGACCTTCACTTCCTGCCCCGCGACCGTGGCCTGCACGTTCGAGGGTACGGATACCGGCTTCTTGCCAATGCGCGACATTGTCACCTTCTCGATCTCAATCGGCCACAGCGCCCGTCTTCCTGGTCGGCCATCCGGTCCTGCCTGCGATCGAGGCATCCCCCGATCGTGCCAGCCCGCGGCAGCGCATCAGAAGATGCTGCAGAGCACCTCGCCACCCACTTTCTCGTCCCGAGCCCGGGTGTCGGTCATGACGCCTTTCGGTGTCGACAGGATCGCGACACCGAGGCCGTTTGCGACCGGCGTCAACCCCTTGACCTGCGAATAGACGCGACGACCTGGCTTCGAGATGCGCTTGATCTCGCGAATGGCCGGTTGCCCGTTGCTGTACTTGAGCTCGATCTCGAACTCGCTCACACCGCTGCGGTGGTCGACCCGGGCGTAACCGCGGATATAACCCTCCTCCTGCAGCACGTCGAGCACGCGCCCGCGCAAATTCGACGCCGGCGTCGAAACCTTCGGCCGGCGACGCTCGAGCGCATTGCGAATGCGAGTGAGCATATCACCGAGTGGATCATTCATAGACATGGCAGCGTGCTCCCTACCAGCTCGACTTGACCATGCCTGGGATCAGACCCTGGCTTGCCAGCTCGCGAAGCTGGTTCCGGCAGACGCGAACCTTGCGATAGTAACCCCGCGCGCGCCCGGTCAGCGCGCAGCGGTTGCGGATCCGCGTCTTCGACGAATTCCTCGGCAACTCGGCGAGCTTCATGCGCGCCTGAAAGCGCAGCTCCGGCGGCTGCTTCGTATCGTTCGCGATTTCCTTGAGCGCAGCCCGCTTATCGGCGAACTGCGATACGAGACGGCGGCGCCGCTCGTTCTTCTCCATCGAACTCTTCTTGGCCATCAGATCCTCCAAGACCCACTTATCAGTCGCTCTTCAGGTGCCGTCGCAGCACCTGCGCTGTCCGAGGTTAAGCCCTAGCTGCGGAAAGGAAAATTGAACGCGCGAAGTAGCTCGCGCGCCTCGTCGTCGGTGCCAGCCGTAGTGCAAACGATCACGTCCATGCCCCACGTCTCGTCAATTTTATCGTAGTCGATCTCGTAGAACACCGTGTGCTCGCGGAGACCGAACGCGAAGTTGCCGCGCGAATCGAAGCTCTTGGGGTTGAGCCCGCGGAAGTCCTTGACGCGCGGCAAAGCCAGCGTCACCAGACGGTCGAGGAACTCATACATGCGGTCGCCGCGAAGCGTGACCTTGGCGCCGATCGCCATATTATCGCGCAACTTGTAGGTCGCGATCGACTGCCTGGCACGCGTGATGACCGGACGCTGACCGGCAATCAACGCGAGATCACCGGCGGCGCTGTCGACCTTCTTGCGATCCGCGACGGCCTCGCCGATGCCCATGTTGAGCACGATCTTCTCGAGCCGCGGGATCTGCATCGGGTTCTTGTAGCCGAACTTCTCGCGCAACGTGTCACGCACCACTTTCTCGTAGTGCTCTTTCATGCGCGGGCGATAGTCAGCCGGACGCGGCTTCGAGGGAGCCTTCGCGGCCTTCACCTCGGCGCCCTTGCCTCCAGCCTTAGCAGGCTTGGGACCGCCCTTCTGGCCCTGCTTGTCGCCGCCTTTCGACGCGGCTTTGTCACCCTTCTCGGCCATGGTCAGCCCGCCTTGTCTGGAATTATCTCGCCCGAGCGCTTGGCAAAGCGCACCTTCTTGCCGTCGTCGAGGAAGCGGAAGCCAACGCGGGTCGGCTTGCCGTCCTTCGGATCCTCGAGTGCGAGGTTCGACAGCTGAATTGGACCTTCCTTGGAAATGATACCGCCCTCGCTGGTGCCCGTCTGCTTCTGGTGACGGCGCACCATGTTGACACCACGCACGAGGGCGCGGCCCTCCTTAGGACGCACCTCGATCACCTCTCCGTGCTTGCCCTTGTCGCGGCCGGCGAGGACGATGACGTGATCACCTTTTTTGATCTTCGAGGCCATCACAGCACCTCCGGCGCAAGCGACATGATCTTGACGTGCTTGCGAGCACGCAGCTCGCGGGTCACCGGCCCGAAGATGCGGGTCCCGATCGGCTCGCCATTGGCGTTGACGAGCACGGCCGCGTTGCGATCGAAGCGGATCAAGGAGCCGTCGGGGCGGCGAACGCCCTTTGCGGTACGCACGATCACGGCCTTCATCACCTGGCCCTTCTTGACGCGGCCACGCGGAATCGCCTCCTTGACGGTGACGACAATGGTGTCGCCGATCGTCGCGTACTTGCGCTTCGAGCCGCCCAGAACCTTTATGCACTGTACGCGACGTGCGCCGGAGTTGTCGGCGACGTCGAGGTTGCTTTCCATCTGGATCATCGACCGATCCCCTTACCCTTCATCCGAACCCGCTGCGCCGAGCGCTGCAGTTCGCTCCAAACCTGTCTCGCGACGTCGCTACACAATTGGCTAAGACCAGAGCCCGCGCGGTGCGCGAGCCACGGCCGATCACCTTACTGGGCCGGCGGTCGCATGATCACCCATCGCTTCTGACGCGAAATGGGTGGGCACTCCTCGATCCACACGCGCTCGCCGACCTTCACTGCGTTCGACTCGTCGTGGGCGTGATATTTCTTAGTGCGGCGCACCGTCTTCTTGAACAGCGGGTGCGTGAAGCGCCGCTCTACCTCGACCACGACCGTCTTGTCGTTTTTGTCGGAGACGACGACGCCTTGCAGGATGCGCTTCGGCATGGGCTACACTCTTCCTCGTATCAGCGTCAGGCCGTCTGGCCGGCGGCGCGCTTCTGGCGCGAGATGGTCATGAGGCGCGCGATATCGCGGCGTACGACGCGAACCCGCGCCGTATTCTCGAGCTGACCCGAAGCCCGCTGGAAGCGCAGATTGAACTGCTCCTTCTTGAGCTTCGTTAGCTCGTCATCGAGCTGGTCAATCGTCAGATCTTTGAACTTCGCTGCGCGCGACATGGTCCTCTCGTCTCCTCGTTGGCGCCCGGGCGTTTCGACGCCGTCAGAGCACCCGCGTCACGATACGGGTTTTGATGGGAAGCTTCTCGGCGCCAAGCTGCAGCGCCTCGCGTGCAACCTTGTCGGTTACACCGTCGAGCTCGAAAATGATGCGGCCCGGCTTGACCCTGGCGACCCACAGTTCAGGCGAGCCTTTACCAGAGCCCATCCGGACCTCGGCCGGCTTCTTCGAGACAGGCACATCCGGAAAGATCCGAATCCAGACGCGACCGGCTCGCTTCATGTGTCGCGTGATGGCGCGACGAGCAGCCTCTATCTGACGTGCGGTCAAGCGTTCCGGCTCCATGGCTTTCAAGCCATAGGAGCCGAGATTGAGGCTCGTACCGCCCTTGGCAGCGCCGTGGATGCGGCCCTTGAATGCCTTGCGGTATTTCGTTCGCTTCGGTTGCAGCATTGGAACGTGTCCTCAATCCTCTCGGAGCCGGGTCAGGCCTGATCGCCGCCGCGGTCGCCCCGGTCACCCCGATCGCGACGTCCGCCGCGATCACCACGATCACCATCCCGGCGCGGGCGTCCGCCACCCCCACCACCGCCGCTCTCCTGGGCTTCGGTCGAGCGGCGCTCGGAGGCCATGGGGTCATGCTCCATGATCTCGCCCTTGAAGATCCACACCTTGACGCCGATGACGCCATATGCAGTCTTCGCAAGGCCGTAGCCGAAGTCGATGTCGGCGCGCAACGTATGCAGCGGCACGCGTCCCTCGTGGTACTTCTCGACGCGCGCAATCTCGGCTCCGCCGAGGCGGCCAGAGACAATGATCTTGATCCCGTGTGCGCCCAGGCGAATCGCCGACTGCATCGAGCGCTTCATGGCCCGACGGAAGGCGACGCGACGCTCCAGCTGCTGGGCGATCGTCTCGGCGACCAGTGTTGCGTCGATTTCAGGCTTGCGGACCTCGACGATGTTGAGGTGGACCTCCGAGGACGTCAGGCGGGCGAGCTCGCCGCGCAGCTTCTCAATATCGGCGCCTTTTTTGCCGATGAGAATGCCAGGGCGGGCCGAGTGCACAGTCACGCGACATTTCCGGTGCGGCCGCTCGATGACGACTTTAGCAATACCGGCCTGCCTCTGCTGAGCGAGGATGTGGCGACGCATCGCCATGTCCTCGTGCAACAGCTTGCCGTACTCGCCACGTCCAGCGAACCAACGGCTGTCCCAGGTGCGATTGATGCCGACGCGGAGGCCGACGGGATTGACCTTATGACCCATCACTCACGCTCCTCTGCGGCAGGCTTCTCGCGCACAACCACGGTGATCTCGGCAAAGGGCTTCAGGATTCGAGCGCCACGGCCGCGACCGCGTGCGTGGAAGCGCTTCATGACCATGTTCTTGCCGACCCAGGCCTCGCTCACGACGAGATCGTTGGGATCGAGCTGGTGATTGTTTTCGGCGTTGGCGATGGCGCTCATCAGGCACTTCCTGACGTCGCCAGCGATACGCTTGCGCGAAAACTCGAGCTCGGCGAGTGCCTGCTCCACCTTCTTGCCCCGGATCATCGCGGCAACCAAGTTGAGCTTTTGCGGCGAGACGCGGAGGTTCCGAGCGATGGCTTGCGCCTCGGTCTCGGGCAGTCTGCGCTGCTGTTTCGACTTGCCCATTTTATCGCTTCACCGCTTTCTTGTCGCCGCCATGGCCGGGGAACGAGCGCGTCGGCGAGAACTCGCCGAACTTGTGCCCCACCATGTCCTCGCTGACTGCCACGGGGATATGCTTCTGGCCGTTGTGGACGCCGAAGGTGAGCCCGACGAATTGCGGCAGAATGGTCGAGCGCCGCGACCAGATCTTGATCACCTCGTTACGACCCGACGCGCGCACCTTCTCTGCCTTCTTGAGCAGATGCGCATCCAGGAACGGACCCTTCCAGACCGAGCGTGCCACTGTCGTTCTCCTTCCTCGTCCAGGCCTACTTCGTACGGCCGCGGACGATGTATTTGTCCGTCGTCTTGTTCTTGCGGGTTTTGAAGCCCTTGGTCGGCTTGCCCCAGGGCGTCGCCCAGTGCTTGCCGCCCTTCGTGCGTCCGCCGTTCGGGTGGTCGACAGGATTCATGGCTGTCGAGCGCACGGTGGGACGCTTGCCCATCCAGCGCGTGCGACCGGCCTTACCAATCGAAATGTTGCCGTGATCCGGGTTCGATACCGCACCGACCGAGGCCATGCACTCCTGCCGAACGCGGCGGGTCTCGCCGGACGAAAGCTTAAGGATGGCCCAGCCGGCGTCACGGCCGACGAGTTGCACATAAGAACCCGCTGAGCGCGCCATCTGGCCGCCGCGACCCTGCTTCAGCTCGACGTTGTGCACGATCGAGCCGATCGGCATCGAGGCCAGCGGCATAGCATTGCCGGGCTTGACGTCGACCTTATCGCCGGACACGACCGTATCGCCTACAGCAAGGCGCTGTGGAGCGAGGATGTAGGCCAACTCGCCGTCCTGGTACTTGACGAGAGCAATGAAGGCCGTGCGGTTCGGGTCGTACTCGAGGCGCTGAACCTCCGCCGGCACGTCGAACTTGCGGCGACGAAAGTCGACCGTGCGATATGCCTTCTTGTGGCCACCGCCGATGTGACGGGATGTGATCCGGCCATGATGGTTGCGGCCGCCCGATTTCGTCTTGCCCTCGACAAGGACTTTGACGGGGTCGCCCTTCCACAGATGCGAGCGGTCGACGAGCACGAGCTGCCGGAGCCCGGGCGAAGTCGGCCTGTAAGTCTTGAGCGCCATCGCCGTTCTCTCCTCAGAGGCCCGTCGTCACGTCGATGGACTGGCCGTCCTCGAGCGTCACGATGGCCTTCTTGATGTCCTTCTGCGTCGCGGTGATGCCGCGGAACGTCTTCTTCTTGCCCTTGCGGACGAGCGTATTGACAGCCTTGACCTTGACGCCGAACAGCTGCTCCACCGCGGCCTTGATCTCGGGCTTGGATGCGCCGGATGCCACGTTGAAGATCACTTGGCTCGACTCCGAGGCGAGTGTTGCTTTCTCGGTGATCACGGGAGACCGGATCACGTCGTAGGCCTTCAGAGACTTGGTCATGACGGGCGGGCCTCCGGGGCCTTGGGCTTAAAGCGCGCCTCGAGAGCCTCGATGGCGGCTCGCGTCAGCACCAGCTTTCGCCGGCGCAGGATGTCATAGACGTTGATGCCCTGGATCGGCAGAACGTCGATGTTCGGGATATTGCGAGCGGCGCGAACGAAGGATGCCTCCAACTCGGCACCGTCGACGAACAGCGCGTTCTCGAGGCCGAGCTGCTCGAAGCGTCCCTTTAGCGCCTTGGTCTTGCCATCGAGCGACGTCGCCTTGTCGAGCACGACCAGCTCGCCGGCCTTAGCCTTGGCCGACAGCGCATGGCGCAACGCAAGAGCGCGAACCTTCTTCGGCAGATCGAAAGCGTGATCGCGCGGCTTCGGGCCGAAAGCCTTGCCGCCGCCGCGGAACTGGGGGGCGGACTTGTCGCCGTGGCGGGCGCCGCCGGTGCCTTTCTGCTTGATCATCTTCTTGCCAGTGACCGTCACCTCAGAGCGGTCCTGAACATGATGCGTGCCGGCGCGCCGCTTGGCGAGCTGCCAACGCACCATCCGTTGCAGGATGTCGGGGCGGGGATCGAGGTTGAAGATCTTGTCGTCGAGCTCGAGCGAGCCAGCACTGGCCGCATCGAGCGAGGTCACATCCGCTCGCATCAGGCTTGCTCCTTGGCTGTCTCGGCGCCGGGCGCACCGGCTGTCTTGCGGAAAGCACCAGGGCGCGGTGCATCGGCCGGCAGCGGTCGCTTGACCGCGTCGCGGACGAGCACCCAACCGCCCTTGGAGCCGGGTACGGCGCCCCGGATCAATACCAGTCCACGCGCAACATCGGTCGCGACGACCTCGAGGTTTTGCGTGGTAACCCGTTCGGTGCCCATCTGACCGGCCATCTTCTTGCCTTTGAAGACTTTGCCGGGATCCTGGCGTTGACCGGTCGAACCATGGGAGCGGTGCGAGACCGAGACGCCATGGGTGGCGCGAAGTCCGCCGAAGTTCCAGCGCTTCATTGCGCCTTGGAAGCCCTTGCCCTGGTTGGTACCGGTCACATCGACGAGCTGGCCGATAACGAAATGGTCAGCGGTTAGCGTGGCGCCGATCTCGATCAGATTGTCGGGGGTGACCCGAAACTCGGCGAGACGGCGTTTCGGCTCGACCTGGACGCGGGCGAAGCGCTCCCGCTCGGCCTTGACCACGCGAGACGGCTTGCGCTTACCAGCGCCAAGCTGCAGCGCAGTGTAGCCATTCTTGTCGTCCGTGCGGTGAGCGACGACCTGGACATTGTCCAACTTCAGCACGGTCACGGGGATATGCTCCCCCTGATCCGTGAAGATGCGGGTCATGCCGACCTTCTGAGCAATCACACCGGAACGCATGGAGTGCATTCCCTTTCGCTGGCTGACGCTCCGTTCGAACCAGGCTGGTCGAACGGCGCCTCGGGATTCCTTAGAGCTTGATCTCGACGTCGACACCTGCGGCGAGGTCGAGCTTCATCAGCGCGTCCACCGTCTGGGGTGTCGGATCGACGATGTCGAGCATCCGCTTATGTGTACGCATCTCGAACTGCTCGCGGCTTTTCTTGTCGACGTGCGGCGAGCGGTTCACTGTGAAACGCTCGATGCGGGTCGGCAACGGAATAGGCCCCCGAACATCGGCACCCGTCCGCTTAGCGGTGTTGACGATCTCGCGCGTCGAGGCATCGAGCACGCGGTGATCGAATGCCTTGAGGCGGATGCGGATGTTCTGCCCGTTCATGGGAACTCGTCTCGCTCTTCAATCTCGCTGCACGGCCCCTCTCTCGAGGTGCCCCCAGCTGTCGTCCGCTCGCCCATTCGGCGTTCGGTCAACAGCTCTGCATCACGCGAAGAGGCGCCCCTTCAGGGGAAGCGCCTCCTCAGCGATGTCCTACTCGACGATCTTGGTGACGACGCCGGCGCCGACGGTGCGGCCGCCCTCGCGGATGGCGAAGCGGACCTTCTCCTCCATCGCGATCGGCTGGATCAGCTCCACCGCGAACTCCGCGTTGTCGCCAGGCATCACCATCTCGGTGCCCTCTTTCAAGGTCACCACACCCGTCACGTCCGTCGTCCGGAAGTAAAACTGAGGCCGGTAGTTGTTGAAGAACGGCGTATGACGCCCGCCCTCCTCCTTCGTCAGGATGTAGGCCTCAGCCATGAACTTCTTGTGCGGCTTCACCGAACCCGGCTTGCACAGCACCTGGCCACGCTCCACGGCTTCCTTGTCGATGCCACGAAGCAGGCAACCCACGTTGTCACCAGCCTCGCCACGGTCCAGAAGCTTCCGGAACATCTCGACGCCCGTCACGATCGTCTTCTGGGTATCGCGAAGACCGACGATCTCGGCTTCCTCGCCAACCTTGATCACACCGCGCTCGATGCGGCCCGTCACGACCGTGCCGCGACCCGAGATCGAGAACACGTCCTCGATCGGAAGCAGAAACGGCTGGTCGATCGGACGCTCAGGCAGAGGGATGTACGTGTCCAGAGCGTCGTACAGCTTGATGATCGCCTCGTCGGCGAGCGGACCCTTCTCGCCGTTCAGGGCCTTGATCGCAGCGCCGCGGATCACCGGCACGTCGTCGCCAGGGAACTGGTACTGCTTCAGAAGCTCGCGAACCTCGAGCTCAACCAGGTCCAGAAGCTCCTCGTCGTCCACGACATCGCACTTGTTCAGGAACACCACCACGTACGGAACGCCGACCTGACGGGCCAGCAGGATGTGCTCGCGCGTCTGTGGCATCGGGCCGTCGACCGCGGACACTACCAGGATCGCGCCGTCCATCTGAGCCGCGCCCGTGATCATGTTCTTCACATAATCAGCGTGCCCGGGGCAGTCGACGTGAGCGTAATGACGGTTCGGAGTCGCATACTCGACGTGGCTCGTCGCAATCGTCAGGATCTTCGTCGGATCGCGACGCCCCTGGCTCTCCGAGGCCTTCGCGACCTCGTCGTACGCGATCGCAGTCTTCGTCCAGCCACGGTCAGCAGAAACCTTCGTCAGCGCCGCCGTCAGCGTCGTCTTGCCGTGGTCGACGTGACCGATCGTGCCCACATTGCAGTGAGGCTTGTTACGATCGAATTTCTCCTTGGCCATGACAGGCTCCTTCTCTTGCTTGCGCGTTCAGATGCCAGCAAGGCATCCAGCGTGTTGATGACTGAGATTCGAGAACCGCGATCAGACGAACTTCGCCTTGACCTCCTCGGCAACGTTGCGTGGCACTTCGGCGTAGTGCGCGAACTGCATCGTGTAAGACGCGCGCCCTTGGCTCATCGAGCGAAGCTGGCTGACGTAGCCGAACATGTTCGCGAGCGGCACGAAGGCGCGAATGACCGTCGCGTTGCCGCGCATCTCCTGATTGCGAATCTGGCCGCGACGGCTGTTGATGTCGCCGATAACACCGCCGACGAAGTCGCCCGGGGTTACCACCTCAACGTCCATGACCGGCTCGAGCAGCTTCAAACCGGCCTTGGCCGCTCCTTCCTTCATAGCCTGACGTGAGGCGATCTCGAAGGCGATCGCGGAGCTGTCCACCTCGTGGAACGCGCCGTCGATCAAGGTCACCTTGATGTCCACCATCGGGAAGCCGATCAACACGCCTTGATCCCAGATCGAGTTCACACCCTTTTCAACGCCGGGGATGAACTCCTTCGGGACGGCGCCACCGACGATCGCGCTGTCGAACTCGTTGCCCTTGCCGATCTCGTTCGGCTCGATGCGGAACTTGACGCGCGCGAACTGACCCGTGCCGCCAGTCTGCTTCTTGTGCGTGTAATCGATCTCGGTCTGGCGCACGATCGTCTCGCGGTACGCGACCTGAGGAGCGCCGACGTTGACCTCGATGTTGTGCGGCTCACGCCGCATGATGTCGACCTTAATGTCCAGATGCAGCTCGCCCATGCCTTTGAGAATGGTCTCGCCCGACTCTGGATCAACCGAAACTCGGAACGACGGATCCTCGACAGACATCGTGTGCAGCACCGATGCCATCTTCTCCTGGTCGCCCTTCGACTTCGGCTCGACCTTCATCTCGATAACGGGGTTGGGGAACTCCATCTTCTCGAGAATCACGGGCTTGGCCGGATCGCAAAGGGTCTCGCCGGTTCGGGTGTCCTTGAGGCCGGCGAGCGCCACGATGTCGCCCGCAAATGCCTCGTCGATGGCCTTACGGTCGTCGGCATGCATCTCATAGATCATGCCGACGCGCTCGCGCTTGTCGCGCGTCGTCTGCGCAAGCGCCATGCCCTTTTCTAGCTTGCCAGAATAAATGCGGCAAAAGGTGATCGAGCCGACGTGCGGAAACGCCATGATCTTGAAAGCGATCATGGAAAGTGGATCGCTGTCGACTGGACGGCGCTCGGTCTCTGCGCCTGTCTTGACGTCAATGCACTTATAGGCTTCGCGGTCTGAAGGCGCGGGCAAAAAGTCGACGACGGCGTCGAGCAGTTGCTGCACCCCCTTGTGCTTGAATGCCGAGCCGCACAGCATCGGATAGAAGGCGCGCGTCACGGTCGCCTTGCGGATCAGGCGACGCAAAGTCGGCGCGTCCGGCTCCTGGCCGTCGAGGTAGGCGCCCATCACGTCGTCGTCCATCTCGACCGCAGCCTCGATCATGGCCGAGCGATACTCAGCGGCCTGGTCGGCGAGGTCGGCCGGGATCTCCTGCTCCGCGAACAGGGCATCCTTGCCGTCGCCGTCCCAGACGATGGCCTTCATCGTGATGAGATCGACAATTCCGCGGAAATCACTCTCCGAGCCGATCGGGAGTTGCAGTGGCACTGCGCGCGCGCCCAACTTCTCCTTGATATCGTCGAGGCACATAAAGAAGTCGGCCCCGGTCTTATCCATCTTGTTGGAGAAGATGATGCGGGGCACCGCATACTTATCGCCCTGGCGCCAGACGGTCTCGGTCTGAGGCTCGACGCCCTGGTTGCTGTCCAGCACGCAGACGGCGCCGTCGAGCACGCGAAGCGAACGCTCGACCTCGATGGTAAAATCGACGTGACCTGGCGTGTCGATAATGTTCAAGCGATGCTTCTTGCCGTCACGATCCGGCCAGAAGCACGTGGTGGCTGCCGACGTGATCGTGATGCCGCGCTCGGCCTCCTGATCCATGAAATCCATCGTGGCTGCGCCATCGTGGACTTCGCCGATCTTGTGGCTCTTACCTGTGTAGTAGAGGATCCGCTCCGTCGTGGTCGTCTTGCCGGCATCAATATGGGCCATGATGCCGAAATTGCGGTAGTCCTCGATATTGTATTGGCGAGCCATGGGATTGCCTCAGGCGTCGGTTGTGAGCGCTGCGGCGGCCCGGCCTTGCCTGGAGCACTTCTCCAGGAGTCCGGGCACCGCGCGATGGTTACCAGCGATAATGGGAGAAGGCTCGGTTGGCCTCTGCCATCTTGTGAGTGTCCTCGCGCTTCTTGACAGCCGTACCGCGATTGTTAGCGGCGTCGAGCAATTCGGCTGAAAGGCGCTCCTCCATCGTGTTCTCGTTACGGGCACGTGCCGCTGCAATCAACCAACGGATCGCGAGAGCTTGGCGCCGCTCGGTCCGCACCTCGACCGGGACCTGATAAGTTGCGCCACCTACTCGGCGGGAACGAACCTCGACCGCCGGCATGACGTTCTCAAGTGCTTGGTGGAACATCGGGAGCGGATCGGACTTGGCGCGGCTCTGGATGCGGTCCAACGCTCCGTAGAAGATGTTCTCGGCGACCGACTTCTTGCCCTCGTACATGATCGAGTTCATGAACTTGGACACGACGAGATCGTTGAACTTCGGGTCAGGATTGATGACCCGCTTCTGCGCCCTGTGCCGACGTGACATGACTTCGGTCCTTCAAGCTCGCTTAAGCATTCGTTGCGGCACGTCCTCGGCCTTCCTCGGCATCGGACGAGCGAACCCCGCGCGTTGACCCGCGGGGCTTCGGATTACTTCGGCCGCTTCGCGCCGTACTTCGAGCGCCGCTGGCGGCGGTTCGCGACACCCTGAGTATCCAGGACACCGCGGATGATGTGGTAGCGCACGCCGGGGAGATCCTTCACGCGGCCGCCGCGGATCATCACCACGGAGTGCTCTTGAAGGTTATGACCCTCGCCCGGGATATAGCCGATCACCTCGAAGCCGTTGGTAAGACGGATCTTGGCCACCTTGCGGAGCGCCGAGTTCGGCTTCTTCGGTGTCGTCGTGTACACGCGGGTGCACACGCCGCGCTTCTGCGGGCATGCCTCCATCGCAGGCACCTTGTTGCGCTCTGCAGGCCGCATGCGCGGCTTGCGGATCAGCTGTTGTATGGTCGGCATGCGCCTAGTCCGCCCGGTACGCCATCCACGATGAGATGGCTTGTGCCAAACTTACTGGAGCCAAGCGCCCTCTTTTCGGGGGCACCCAGCTCCATGCACCAGAGGATCGCAGGCCGCTGAGCGGCCGCACGATCATGGTTCCGAAATGTACCCTGCTTGGATACGATAGTGTTTAGGCGAGTACGCGATCCGGCTAAAGCCGCGCGTGGCCTACGACCTATCGTGAGAGTGCGCGGAACCTACCCAGTTCCCATGCAAAGGTCAACAGTGAGACGGCACACGTATCGAAAAAATGTTGCACGTGCGTGATGTGACATGATGGTGCCAAAGCACAAACGCGAAACGGCCGCTTGGAAGCGGCCGTTTTAGTATCCAGTGGGGGTAGTGCCGCCTACTCCGCGGCTTCCTCCGGCGCCCGACGGCGACGGCGGACAGGCTGCTCATCGCCCTCTCCTGGACCGCCGAGCGACCGCTCCGAGTCGGCTCGAGCCTTCTCCTTGGAGATGAGGTCGTCCCGTTTCGTCGCGATCTTACGGAGCTCGCGCAGCATGCCGCCTGTGCCGGCAGGAATGAGGCGACCGACGATCACGTTTTCCTTCAGACCGTCCAGCGTGTCGACCTTACCGTTGACCGCCGCCTCAGTCAGCACGCGGGTCGTCTCCTGGAAGGACGCTGCGGAGATGAACGAGTCGGTCTGGAGCGAGGCCTTGGTAATGCCGAGCAAGACTGGCTTGCCCGAAGCGAGCCTCTTTCCAGCCTTGTCGAGCGCCAATTCTTGCGATCCATCTCGATCTTGTCGACCTGCTCGCCCTTCAGGAAGTCGCTCTCGCCCGCGTCCTCAATCTCGACCTTCTGCAGCATCTGCCGAACGATGACCTCGATGTGCTTGTCGTTGATGGTCACGCCCTGCAAGCGATAGACGTCCTGGATCTCCTTGATCAGGTACTTGGCGAGCTCCTCGACGCCCTTGATCGCGAGGATGTCGTGCGGCGCAGGGTGACCGTCGTAGACGAAGTCACCCTTCTCAACTCGGTCGCCGTGCTGGACCGCCAAGCTCTTGCCGCGCGGGATCAGATACTCGACCGGCGATAGCAACTCGTCGTCGGGCTTGATCGTGATGCGCTGCTTGTTCTTGTAGTCCTTGCCAAACTCGACCGTACCGGACACCTCCGCGATGATGGCATGGTCCTTCGGGCGGCGCGCCTCGAACAACTCGGCCACGCGCGGCAGACCGCCCGTGATGTCGCCCGTCTTGGCCGATGCCGTGGGGACGCGCGCCAGCACGTCTCCGGCCTTCACGACCGCTCCGCTGTCGACCGAGAGCACCGCCTCGACCGGGAGCAGATAACGAGCGTCGCCGCCGCGCTGCAGCTTGACCGGCTTGCCGCCCTTGGCCTCCTTGATGACCACGGCCGGCTTCAAATCCGTGCCACGCGGGCTCGCGCGCCAGTCCATGACGACGCGGTTGGTCGTGCCCTTCACGTCGTCGGTCTGCTCCTTGACGGAGAGGCCATCGACCATGTCCTCGAAGTCGACGGTACCGTCGACTTCGGACAGAACCGGACGCGTGTAGGGGTCCCACTGTGCGATGCGCGTGCCGCGCTTGACCTCGTCACCTTCATCGACGTGCAACCTGGCGCCATAGACGATCTTGTGGGTGGCGAGCTCCTTGCCCGACTGATCGACAATGACCACGGCGTTGGTGCGGCCCATCGCGATGAGGCGACCCTGGCCGTCACGCACCATGTTGCGGTTCTTGATGCTCACCGTGCCGTTGAAGTTCAACTCGATGAACGACTGGTCGACGGTTTGCGCCACGCCGCCGATGTGGAACGTACGCATGGTGAGCTGCGTGCCCGGCTCACCAATCGACTGGGCGGCGATCACGCCGACCGCCTCGCCGATGTTCACCAGCGTGCCGCGCGCAAGATCGCGGCCGTAGCACTTGGCGCACACGCTCGTCTCGGTATCGCACGTGAGCACCGAGCGGATGCGAACCTCTTGGATCTGAGCCTTCTCGATGGCCTCGACGTGCGCTTCCTCGATCAGCTCGCCAGTGGCAACGATGACCTCCTTGGAAACCGGGTCGACGACGTCCTCGGCGGCCGTACGGCCCAGGACGCGGGCCGATAGCGCAACGATCACCGTGCCGGCATCGACGACCGCCTGCACGTTGAGACCACGGTCAGTACCGCAATCCACCTCGGTGATGATGCAATCCTGTGCGACATCGACGAGGCGGCGCGTGAGGTAGCCCGAATTCGCCGTCTTCAACGCCGTATCCGCGAGGCCCTTACGCGCTCCGTGGGTCGAGTTGAAGTATTCGAGAACCGACAGTCCCTCCTTGAAGTTGGAGATGATCGGCGTCTCGATGATCTCGCCGGACGGCTTGGTCATGAGACCGCGCATGCCGGCAAGCTGCTTCATCTGGGTCGGCGATCCGCGGGCCCCCGAGTGGCTCATCATGTAGATCGAGTTGATGGGCCGCTCACGGCCGGTGTCCTTGTCGATCTGCGAGGCGGAAATGCGATCCATCATCTCCTTGGCGATCTGATCGGTGCACTTCGACCAGGCATCGACCACCTTATTGTACTTCTCTAGCTGCGTGATGAGGCCGTCATTGTACTGCTGCTCGAACTCGCGCACGAGCTCCGTCGTCTCGGCAACGATCTTCATCTTGGTGTCGGGGATCAGCATGTCGTCCTTGCCGAACGAAATGCCGGCCCGGAACGCATGGTAGAAGCCGAGTCCCATGATGCGGTCGCAGAAGATCACCGTCTCCTTCTGGCCGCAGCCGCGATAGACGGCGTCGATCAGCCCGGAGATGGCCTTCTTCGTCAGCAAAGTATTGACGAGGTTGAAGCGGACTCCGTCCACCTTCGGCAAGAGCTCACCCAGAAGCATCCGCCCCGGGGTCGTCTCCACAATTTCGGTGCAGTCGTTGCCATCGGCGTCGATATAGTGGACGCGCCCTTTGACCTTGGCGTGCAAGGTTATTGCGCCGGCACCGATCGCCTGATGCACCTCGGCCGTAGAGCCAAGGAGCATGCCCTGACCAGGCTCGTTCTCACGCATCAGCGAAACGTAGTAGAGGCCGAGCACGATATCCTGGCTCGGCACGATGATCGGCTGTCCGTTCGCCGGGTGCAGGATGTTGTTTGTCGACATCATGAGGACGCGCGCCTCGAGCTGCGCCTCCAGCGACAGCGGCACGTGAACGGCCATCTGGTCGCCGTCGAAGTCGGCATTGAAGGCAGCGCAGACCAGCGGGTGCAGCTGGATCGCCTTGCCCTCGATCAGGGTCGGCTCGAACGCCTGGATGCCAAGCCGGTGAAGCGTCGGCGCACGGTTCAGCATTACGGGGTGCTCGCGAATGACCTCGTCGAGCACGTCCCAGACCTCGCCCTTTTCCTTTTCGACGAGCTTCTTGGCCTGCTTCACGGTCGCCGCCTGGCCAAGGGCCTGGAGACGAGCGTAGATGAAGGGCTTGAACAGCTCGAGCGCCATCTTCTTCGGCAAGCCGCACTGGTGGAGCTTGAGCTCGGGACCGACCACGATCACGGAGCGCCCCGAATAGTCGACGCGCTTGCCGAGCAGGTTCTGGCGGAAGCGGCCCTGCTTGCCTTTGAGCATGTCGGCGAGCGACTTGAGCGGACGCTTGTTGGCGCCCGTGATGACGCGACCGCGACGACCGTTGTCGAAGAGTGCGTCGACGGCCTCCTGCAGCATCCGCTTCTCGTTACGGATGATGATGTCAGGAGCACGCAGATCAATCAGTCGCTTCAAACGGTTGTTGCGGTTGATCACGCGACGGTAGAGGTCGTTCAGGTCGGATGTCGCGAAGCGGCCGCCGTCGAGCGGCACGAGTGGGCGCAACTCGGGCGGAATGACCGGCACGTGGGTCAGGATCATCCACTCCGGGCGGTTGCCCAACTCGAGGAACGCCTCGATGATCTTGAGGCGCTTCGCAAGCTTCTTCGGCTTGAGCTCCGTCGTCGCCTCCGCGATCTCGCGGCGAATGTCGTCGCGTATCTTGAGAAGATCCATGCCGGTCAGGAACTCGCGGATCGCCTCAGCGCCGATGCCCGCCGTGAAGCTGTCCTGGCCGTGCTCCTCGATCGCCTGGAGATACTGCTCCTCGGAGAGCAGCTGCTTCTCCTTGAAGGGAGAAACTCCGGGCTCAATGACGATGTAGTTCTCGAAGTAGAGGACGCGCTCGAGGTCCTTCAGCGTCATGTCGAGCAAAAGGCCGATGCGCGACGGCAGTGACTTCAGGAACCAGATATGGGCAACAGGCGCCGCGAGCTCGATGTGGCCCATGCGCTCGCGGCGAACCTTGGCCAACGTCACCTCGACGCCGCACTTCTCGCAGATGAGGCCTTTGTACTTCATCCGCTTGTACTTGCCGCACAAGCACTCGTAATCCTTGATGGGACCGAAGATGCGCGCGCAGAAGAGGCCGTCACGCTCCGGCTTGAACGTGCGGTAGTTGATAGTCTCGGGCTTCTTGATCTCACCGAACGACCACGACTTGATATCGTCGGGGCTCGCGATCGAGATGCGGATCTGGTCGAAGGTCGGAATCTGGACCTGGGGCTTGAAGGCGTTGGTGATCTCGTTCATCAGCTATCTCCCACGGGTCGCCTCGGCTTCCAGCGAATTCAGGCGCAAAGTCCGGCGCTCAGGCGGGAGCGCCGGACAGCCTCGTCACGTTCGGACCGCGCCTACTCGGCGGCGGCAGGCGGCAATTGCGGGCGCGAGATGCCCAGCGGATCGCCGTCGTCGTTGTCGATCGAAGCAGGGGCCTCGCTATCGACGAGCTCCACATTGAGGCCTAGAGCACGCATTTCCTTGACGAGCACGTTGAAGCTCTCGGGAATGCCCGCCTCGAAGCTGTCGTCTCCACGGACAATGGCCTCGTAGACCTTGGTGCGTCCGGCGACGTCATCCGACTTCACGGTGAGCATCTCCTGAAGCGTGTAGGCCGCACCGTACGCCTCAAGGGCCCAGACCTCCATCTCGCCGAAACGCTGGCCGCCGAACTGAGCCTTGCCGCCCAGAGGCTGCTGGGTGACGAGACTGTAGGGTCCGATCGAGCGAGCGTGGATCTTGTCGTCGACAAGGTGGTGGAGCTTCAGCACGTACTTGTAGCCGACCGTCACTTTACGATCGAACTGCTCGCCAGTGCGCCCGTCGTGCAGGCTGACCTGCCCGGAGGAATCGAAGCCGGCAAGTTTCAGCATGTCGACGATGTTGCTCTCACGCGCACCATCGAACACAGGCGTGGCGATGGGCACGCCATTGCGCATTTGGCGCGACAGGGCGAGCTTCTCGTCATCACTTAGTTGCTCGACCTCCTCACGGTCGCCATAGATCCGCGAAAGAGCGTCGCTGACCGGCTTGGCGTTGCCCGAGGCGTGATACTGCTCGAGCGCCTGGTCGATAACGCGGCCGAGACCGCGGCACGCCCAACCGAGATGCGTCTCGAGGATCTGACCGACGTTCATGCGCGAGGGCACGCCGAGCGGATTGAGCACCACGTCGACGTGCGTTCCGTCCTCAAGGAACGGCATGTCCTCGCAAGGCACGATGCGCGAGACGACACCCTTATTGCCGTGCCGGCCAGCCATCTTGTCGCCGGGCTGGATCTTACGCTTCACGGCGACGAAGACCTTGACCATCTTCATGACGCCTGGCGGCAACTCGTCGCCGCGCTGAAGCTTGTCGACCTTGTCGGCGAAGCGCTGTGTAAGGCTCTTCTTAGCCTCCTCATACTGCTTCTGGATGGCCTCGACGGCGGCCATCGCCTTCTCGTCCTTGAGGCCGATCTCCCACCATTGGCTGCGCGGAATCTCGCCCAGCACGGCCTCGTCGATGAGCGTGCCCTTGCGGGCGCCCTTCGGACCCTTGGCGACCTCCTGGCCCATCAGGCTGTCCTTGAGACGGCCATAGACGTTTCGATCGAGGATCTGGAGCTCGTCGTCGCGGTCCTTGGCGAGCCGCTCGATCTCCTCGCGCTCGATCGCCATGGCGCGCTCGTCCTTCTCGACGCCGTGGCGATTGAAGACGCGCACCTCGACGATCGTGCCGGCGACGCCTGGAGGCAGACGCAGGGACGTGTCGCGAACGTCGGAGGCCTTCTCGCCGAAAATGGCTCGGAGAAGCTTCTCCTCCGGGGTCATCGGGCTCTCGCCCTTCGGCGTAATCTTGCCGACCAGGATGTCGCCCGGCTGGACCTCGGCGCCGATATAGACAATGCCTGCCTCGTCGAGGTTCTTCAGCGCCTCCTCCGAAACGTTCGGTATGTCGCGCGTGATCTCCTCGGGCCCGAGCTTGGTGTCGCGGGCCATCACCTCGAATTCCTCGATGTGGATCGAGGTGAAGATGTCCTCGGACACGACCCGCTCGGAGAGCAGGATCGAGTCCTCGAAGTTGTAGCCCATCCACGGCATGAAGGCGACGAGCACGTTCTTGCCCAGGGCCAGATCGCCGAGATCGGTCGACGGACCATCGGCGATGATCTCGCCGGCATTCACCCGATCACCGACGTTCACCAACGGCCGCTGATTGATGCAGGTATTCTGGTTCGACCGCTGGAACTTTCGCAGCCGGTAGATGTCGACGCCCGGCTTCGACGGGTCGGTCTCGGCCGTAGCACGTACGACGATACGCGTGGCGTCGACCTGATCGACGACGCCGGTGCGGCGTGCCGCAATGGCCGCGCCAGAATCGCGCGCAACCACCTCCTCCATGCCGGTGCCGACAAGAGGCGCCTCGGCCTTGATCAGAGGCACCGCCTGCCTCTGCATGTTAGATCCCATGAGGGCGCGGTTGGCGTCATCGTTCTCGAGGAACGGGATGAGCGCGGCCGCGACCGAGACGAGCTGCTTCGGCGACACGTCGATGTAGTCGACCTTATCGACCGGAACGAGCATCACGTCGCCCTGATAACGGACCGTGACCAGGTCCTCGGTCAGGCGACCCTCGGCGTCGATCACAGCGTTGGCCTGGGCGACGTGGTGGCGCATCTCCTCCATGGCGGAGAGATAGTTCACGTCGTCCATCAAGCGCCCGTCCTTGACGCGGCGGTAGGGGCTCTCGATGAAGCCGTACTTGTTGACGCGCGCAAAGGTCGCCAACGAGTTGATCAGGCCAATGTTCGGACCTTCCGGCGTCTCGATCGGACAGATGCGACCGTAGTGCGTCGGGTGCACGTCGCGCACCTCGAAACCTGCACGCTCGCGAGTCAGACCACCTGGGCCCAACGCCGAGAGACGCCGCTTGTGCGTGATCTCGGAGAGCGGGTTGGTCTGGTCCATGAACTGGCTGAGCTGCGACGAGCCGAAGAACTCGCGCACCGCAGCGGCGGCAGGCTTTGCGTTGATCAGATCCTGCGGCATCACGGTGTCGATGTCGACGGACGACATGCGCTCCTTGATGGCGCGCTCCATGCGTAGCAAGCCGATACGGTATTGGTTCTCCATCAGCTCGCCGACCGAGCGCACACGCCGGTTGCCGAGATGGTCGATATCGTCGATCTCACCTTTGCCATCGCGCAAATCGACCAAGGTCTTGACAACTGCGAGGATGTCCTCGCTGCGCAAGACGCGAACGGTATCCTCGCACTTGAGATCGAGACGCATGTTCATCTTCACGCGACCGACCGCGGAAAGATCGTAGCGCTCCGAGTCGAACAGAAGACCGTGGAACAGCCCCTCACCAGCTTCGAGGGTCGGTGGCTCGCCAGGGCGCATAACCCGGTAGATGTCGAGCAGGGCCTCCTCGCGGTTCGAGTTCTTGTCGATGGCAAGGGTGTTGCGGATGTAGCCGCCGACCGTCACGTGATCGATATCGAGCACGGGGAACGACTTGACGCCCGTCTCTTCCAGGACGGCGATCAGCTTGGCGTCCAGCTCGTCGCCGGCCTCGCCATAGATGCGACCGTCGTCGAGATTGACGATGTCCTCGGCCAGATATCTACCAGTCAACTCCTCGGTGCCGACCAGGACCTGGGTAAGGCCCAACTCGCCAAGCTCACGAGCGCGACGCGCCGAAATCTTCTCACCCGCCTTGGCGACAACCTCGCCCGAGCGTGCGTCGACGAGATCGGTGGCCGGAGTGACGCCGCGCATCTTTTCGGCGCGGAACGGCATGGTCCATCCCGTCTTGGCCCGCTCAACGGGTATCGACGCGTAAAAGGTCGAGAGGATCTGCTCGTCGTCGAGGCCCAACGCGTAGAGGAGCGTCGTGACCGGAAGCTTGCGCTTGCGATCAATGCGCACGTAGACGTTGTCCTTGGCGTCGAACTCGAAATCGAGCCAGGAGCCTCGATAGGGGATGATACGGGCCGCGAACAACAGTTTGCCCGAGGCATGGGTGCGGCCGCGGTCATGATCGAAGAAGACGCCCGGCGAGCGGTGCATCTGGGAGACGATCACACGCTCGGTGCCATTGATGACGAACGTACCGTTCGAGGTCATGAACGGCATGTCGCCCATGTAGACGTCCTGCTCCTTTACGTCCTTGATGGACTTGGAGCCCGTCTCCTCGTTCACATCGAATACGATCAGGCGCAGCTTCACCTTCAGAGGTGCAGCGAAGGTCATGTCGCGCTGCTGGCACTCGTCGACGTCGAATTTCGGCGGCTCGAACTCATAGCGGACGAACTCGAGCGTGGACTTGCCCGAGAAATCGGAAATCGGGAAGACAGACTTGAACACGGCCTGCAGGCCATGGTCCGGACGGCCGCCGTGCGGCTCCTTGACCATGAGGAAGTCGTCGTAGGAACTCTTCTGCACCTCGATGAGATTCGGCATCTCGGCGACCTCGCCGAGAGAGCCGAACTTCCTGCGGATCCGCGTCCTGCCGGTGAACGTGTGAGCCATGTCCACTCCTTCCTGGTAAGGAGGCAACGGGCGGTCGGGAATGGCAACCTGGGTCCGTAGCACCTGAGCTGGACGACTGCCGTTCCTGTTCTGCCCATCATCTCCTGTTGACCGTGCATTCTCGCCTGACGGCTTGCCGGAGGCCTCGTCGAGGCCTTGGGTAAGACGTCGCCGTACCCTCCCCCCGTGCAATACGGGGAGAGGGCCAGCTCGTGACTACTTCACCTCGACCTTGGCGCCGGCGTCCTCGAGCTGCTTCTTCATCTTTGCAGCATCGTCCTTCGAGACGGCTTCCTTGACGGCTTTGCCGCCGGCCTCGACCAGATCCTTCGCCTCCTTGAGGCCCAGCCCGGTGATCGCGCGGACCTCCTTGATGACGTTGATCTTCTTGTCGCCGGCGGCGACCAGGATCACGGAGAACTCGGTCTGCTCCTCGACGGGAGCCGCAGCGGCGCCACCGGCAGCCGGCGCAGCCACGGCAACGGCGGCGGCGGCGGCGGATACGCCCCACTTCTCCTCGAGCATCTTGATCAGCTCGGAAGCCTCGATGATGGTCAGTTGCGAGAGATCGTCTGCAATCTTGGAAAGGTCGGCCATCTTAGTTCATCCTGTCGGTTCGAGCGCGAGGCGCTCATGTTGGGTCACTTCTGATCGGTGTGGTAGAAGGCAGCTCAGGCCGCCTCCTGCTCTCCACCATCCTTGTCGATGCGTGCCTGCAAAAGGCGCGCTAGTGCCGATCCAGGCTCGTTGATCGTCCGAACGAGCTTGGCGGCAGGCGCCTGGATCATTCCCAGGATCTGGCCTCTCAACTCGTCGAGCGACGGCAACTCAGCCAGCGCCTTGACACCGTTGGCGTCGAGGAACGTCTTGCCCATCGCGCCGCCGAGGATCACGAGCTTGTCGTTCTCCTTGGCGTAGGTGATCGCAATTTTCGCCGCCGCAACCGGATCCTTCGAGTAGGCCAGAATTGTCGGCCCCTTCAGAAGCTCCTTGATTCCCACAGCGTCGGTGCCATCCAGCGCCAGCGAGGCCAGCTTGTTCTTGGCCACCTTGACGGTTCCGCCCGCCGCTTTGACGCGGTTGCGGAACTCGGCTGACTGGGCGGCCACCAAGCCGTTGTTGCGCGCCACCACAATCACGCCCGTATCCTTGAGCATGTCATGGAGCGTTGCGACGAGCTCACGTTTCGCGGCTCTGTCCACTCGTTCCCACTCCTTCGTTCGCGGCTGCCTCGGAAAGGCCGCCTCTCGGTTGCACCATGCCGCTTGATGCCGGGCAACGCGCCCTGACAGCCATGCGGCAGCACGGTTCCTGTCCGCCCGCACCCGGCGTCCGACGAGGACTAGGGCACAGTGCGACCCGAAGAGGCTCAAACCGCTCCCTCGACGTTGGCAGATGCCACGCCGAAGTCTCGATCCGTCTCCCGTCTCCTGTAGGCCCTCTCGGTTCAAGCCGCCCAGAGGGCGGCACCTACAGTCTCGGACAGGGTTTCGGGGAGACGGCTGCGCCGGCTCCCCTTCCGGACCCATGGGCCCGGATCTCGTCATAGGTCATCCGCCACCCGACCGCGAGGCCGCATGACGTGCTCGCTCAGATGATGCCGGCTTGGCCACCGACGGACGCATGGTCGACCTTGAGGCCTGGACCCTGCGTCGAGGCGAGCGAAATCTTCTTGACGTAAGTTCCTTTCGAGCCCGCGGGCTTGGCACGCACAACGGCATCAACGAAGGCACGAATGTTCTCGATCAGCGCCGTGTCGGCGAAGCTCGCCTTGCCGACTCCGGCGTGGATCACGCCCGCTTTCTCGACACGGAACTCGACGGCGCCTCCCTTGGCACCGGCCACGGCGTTGGTGATGTCCATCGTCACGGTGCCAACGCGGGGGTTCGGCATCAATCCGCGTGGACCGAGGATCTTACCCAGTCGACCGACCAGCCCCATCATGTCGGGGGTTGCGATGCAGCGATCAAAATTGAGCACGCCCTTCTGGACCTGCTCGACGAGATCCTCGGCGCCAACAACGTCGGCGCCTGCAGCTCGCGCCTCATCGGCCTTGGCGCCGCGCGCGAAAACGGCAACGCGCAGCGTGCGACCGGAACCGTTCGGCAACAGGCACACACCGCGCACGACCTGATCGGCGTGCTTCGGATCGACGCCGAGATTCATCGCGATCTCAATCGTCTCGTCGAACTTGGCCTTCGAGCGCTCTTTGACGAGCTTGATGGCCTCCTCGATCGGATAAGCCTTGGCCCTATCGATGCCCTCGTTGAGCGCGAAGAGGCGCTTACCACCAGCGACGCGGGTCGCCTTGATCTTCTCAGGTGCGATTGCCATGGCGCGTTACTCCGTCACCCTTAGGCCCATAGAGCGGGCGGAGCCGGCGAGCGTGCGCGCAGCGGCATCGATGTCATCGGTATTCATGTCCTTCAGCTTCAACCCTGCGATCTCGCGGAGCTGAGCCATGCTGATCTCGCCAGCGGACGCACGGCCCGGCTCCTTCGAGCCCGAGCCGGGCTTGCCGGTGGGCTTGAGGCCCGCAGCCTTCTTGATGAGGAAGGTCGCGGGTGGGTTGCGCATCTCGAACGTGAACGACCGGTCGGAAAATACGGTGATCTTCACCGGGATCGGCGTGCCCTGCTCAATATCCTTCGTCTTGGCGTTGAAGGATTTGCAGAACTCCATGATGTTGACGCCGCGCTGGCCGAGCGCGGGTCCGATCGGCGGCGCCGGATTGGCGGCGCCCGCAGGCACCTGCAGATTGATGTAACCGTCTATCTTCTTTGCCATCTCGTTCCCCTGGCCACGCTCCTGGTGGCTTGGTTGGCGGGGAGGGACCCTCCCCAGGGTTAGCGGTCAACGGGCTGGCTGGCCCTCCCGCATCGGCGCCGCCTCTTGCACCCAGGTGCCCTAAGCAGACATCGAACTCATAGATGACGAGATCGGCTCGTCATCGCACATCCGGCTTCACAGCAGATCAGCCGGCCACCTTTTCGACCTGTCCAAACTCGAGATCGACTCGCGTCGGACGACCGAAAATCATGACGGCCACCTTCAGCCGCGAACGCTCCTCGTCGACCTCCTCGACCTGTCCGCTGAACGATGCGAACGGTCCGTCGGACACCTTCACCTGCTCGCCGATCTCGTAGCTGACGGAAGGCTTTGGCCGCTCGACACCCTCCTTCACCTGATTGAGGATGCGCATGGCCTCATCCTCTGAAATCGGGGTCGCCTTATTGTCGGTGCCAAGGAAGCCGGTCACCTTCGGCGTATTCTTGATGAGAACGAACGCCTGGTCCGTCATCTCCATCTTGACGAGAACATAGCTCGGAAAGAGCTTGCGCTCGGAATGCACCTTGCGCCCCCTGCGCACCTCGATCACGTCCTCGGATGGGACCAGCACCTCCTCGAACAAATGCTCGAGATTGGCAGCCTTGGCCCGCTCCTTGATCGATTCCGCCACCTTCTTCTCGAAATTCGAGTAGGCGTGCACAATGTACCAGCGCTTCGCCATGTTGTTCTCTTCTCTCGCCTTTCCAAGAAGCGCGATTTGGGCGCCGCCCCCAGTCAACTCTGGCTCCCGCAATTCCGGAGCCGCGTCGCGACCTTCCCGGATGGGCCAGGTCGCAGCAACCACATCACCGACCTATGCCGAGCACCCACTTCACGCCCGTGCCGATGATTAGGTCGGCGATCGTGAAGAACGCCGCAGCCAAGGCGACCATGACGAGCACCATGATGGTCGTGACCCAGACTTCCTTCCAGGTCGGCCAAGTCACCTTGGCGACCTCTTGCCGAACCTCCTGCAAGAACTGGAACGGGTTCATCGCCATCTGCATCCACCTTCACAGCCCGGAGGCCTGCGCCACCCGTCGCCGGGTCAACCTCGATCGTTCCAGCCACAACACGCAACGCCACTCCAAACAGGCCGATCCTCACGAATGAGGATGGCAGGGGCGGAGGGGCTCGAACCCCCAACCTTCGGTTTTGGAGACCGACGCTCTACCAATTGAGCTACACCCCTCAAGGTGCTGGCCAAGCCTGGCACCCACCGACGTCCGCCCTCGATCTCATTGAAAGAGAACGGTAATTTTGCGCGCGGAACACCAACAGTCGATGCGGACGGCGCCGCGTTGCCCGGGATTTGTTCCTAAGGCCTCGCCACCCATCCTCATTTATGCTGGTTGTTCGAGCGGCCCTTATAGAGGCCCTGTCGATGCTGCACAAGCGAAAATCAACAATTAAATCTTGACAGCTGGAAGCCCGCCACGAGTTGGCCTGAGATCCTCCCGCGCCATTCGTTAAGCCCGTTCAAACATGCTCCCTACGATCAAGGTTGCACAGGCTCTACTACGACTGCAGTCCCGTAGGCCAGAACCTCGGTGACCCCAGCGTTAATCTCGTTGGCATCGTAGCGTAGCGCCAACACGGCGTTAGCGCCCATTTGACGCGCGTGGGCTAGCAGCGCCTCGTGTGCGTCATGTCGCGCATCCTCGGCGAGCTTCGTGTAGATCGTGATGTTGCCGCCTCGGATGGTCTGCAGGAACGCCCCGAAGCCTGCGACAATATTCCGTGATCGCACCACGATGCCCCGAGCCACGCCCACGTGACGGACGATGCGGTAGCCCGCGAGATCATCGGTGGTGGTGACGAGAATGTCGGCCATGCCTCGCCCACCGGTCTGTCGATTGCGGAGAGCCCCCTTCAGCGGGAGCCCTTCCTCAGCGATGTCCTACTCGACGATCTTGGTCACGACGCCGGCGCCGAGTTACCTCAGTTTGTCGGCGCCACCCGCTCGGATACCTCGACCTACTCGACGATCTTGGTCACGACGCCGGCGCCGACCGTGCGTCCGCCCTCACGGATGGCGAAGCGGACCTTCTCCTCCATCGCGATCGGCTGGATCAGCTCCACCGCGAACTCCGCGTTGTCGCCCGGCATCACCATCTCGGTGCCTTCCTTCAGCGTCACCACGCCCGTCACGTCCGTCGTCCGGAAGTAGAACTGCGGCCGGTAGTTGTTGAAGAACGGCGTGTGCCGGCCACCCTCTTCCTTCGTCAGGATGTAGGCTTCCGCCATGAACTTCTTGTGCGGCTTCACCGAACCCGGCTTCGCTAGAACCTGACCCCGCTCGACGGCTTCCTTGTCGATGCCGCGCAGCAGGCAGCCCACGTTGTCGCCCGCCTCGCCTGAGTCCAGAAGCTTGCGGAACATCTCGACGCCCGTCACGATCGTCTTCTGCGTGTCCTTAAGACCGACGATCTCGGCTTCCTCGCCGACCTTGATCCGCCCACGCTCGATCCGGCCCGTCACCACCGTGCCGCGACCCGAGATCGAGAACACGTCCTCGATCGGCATCAGGAATGGCTGGTCGACGGCCCGCTCCGGCAGTGGGATGTACGTATCCAGCGCGTTGTAGAGCTGGATGATCGCCTCGTCCGCCAGCGGACCCTTCTCGCCGTTCAGGGCCTTGATCGCGGCGCCGCGGATCACCGGCACATCGTCGCCAGGGAACTGGTACTGCTTCAGAAGCTCGCGAACCTCGAGCTCGACGAGGTCCAGAAGCTCCTCGTCGTCCACGACATCGCACTTGTTCAGGAACACCACGATGTAGGGGACACCGACCTGGCGGGCCAGCAGAATGTGCTCGCGCGTCTGCGGCATCGGGCCGTCGACCGCGGACACCACCAGGATCGCGCCGTCCATCTGCGCCGCGCCCGTGATCATGTTCTTCACGTAGTCGGCGTGGCCGGGGCAGTCGACGTGAGCGTAGTGACGGTTCTCCGTCGCGTACTCCACATGGCTCGTCGCGATCGTCAGGATCTTCGTCGGGTCACGACGTCCCTGGCTCTCCGAGGCCTTCGCGACTTCGTCGTAGGCGATCGCCGTCTTCGTCCAACCACGGTCCGCCGACACCTTCGTCAACGCAGCCGTCAGCGTCGTCTTGCCGTGGTCGACGTGACCGATCGTGCCAACGTTGCAATGCGGCTTGCTACGATCGAATTTCTCCTTGGCCATCGTGACGCCTTTCTCTGCCTCGTAACCGTCGATTGCCTTCCGTGCGGCTGGATAGGGCGGTTTCGCAATTCTATCAAGGCGCAAAATCAATCTGCGGCGACGCTGGGGAGACCGGTGGCGCCGGCGTGCCACGCTCGGTGCAGGCGATCAGCTCAATCCGGAGCGACTGCCTCGATGGCCTGCGCCAGACCGGCGACCCGGGCCGACGCCACAGCCAGTCGCGCAACGCTCATCTCACGGGCCGCAGCGATCGCCTCAAGATCCCGACGCGCACCGCCGGCAAGCAGGCCACATCCAGACAGCCAATCAGCGAGGCTCGTGGAGTGCTCCCGGCGGGTTTCGAGAAACGATGCTGCAAGCCGGCGATGCGCGTCGCCGAGGCTCGCAACGCCACCGCCGATGGCAAGGCGCTCGTAGTCATCCGTAGGGGCCAACTCTTGGGCGCGGGCGACGATCTCGTCGATCCTGAGATGGTCGGCAACCTCCAGATAGGCGCGAGCCGCATCCTCGACGGTGGCGCGCGCCCGTTCGGCCGTTGAAACGATGGCGGGCGTCTCGACCAGAACAGCGAGGCGAACGATATCGCTGGCCAGATCTTGCGGAACGCCGGTGGCCACGAGGCCCACTGCGTCGCGCTGGAGACGCTCGATCAGCGCCGCGGGAGCAACGCGCTCCAAGGCGCTAGAAATCGTCGCGGAGGCCTCACTGCAGCGGGCGATGGTGTCCGACATTGGACGGGCTGCAACACCTTCGCGCAAGAAATCCGTCGCGGCGACAACCAGCCCATGGCGCACCCGCTCGTAGAGGGCGAGTTGCACGGCGCCTTGCAAAACGCCGTCCAGGGCGTCGATGCGAGCCCAAAGGGCTGCAAGTCCCAAGCTGCCCCTGGCCGCCATGAACGCGAAGGCAACCTCCGTCACGGGGCGGCCGGCGACATCGGCGAGTGCGAGCGGCCCAGCAGGACCCAGGCGATTGACGAGGCCGTTGGTCAGCGTGGTCGCCACGATCTCGCGGCGCAGACGGTGGTGTGCGATGTCGTCAGCAAATCGTCCACGAAGCGCCGCCGGGAAATAGTCGGTGAGCAATCCCGCGAGGTAGGGGTCGTCGGGCACATCGCTCGCCAGCAAGTCGTGCAGCAATGCGATCTTGGCGTAGCTCAGCACGACGGCGAGCTCCGGGCGGGTCAGACCGCGACCTCGGCGGACGCGCTCGGCAAGCTCGTGATCGTCGGGTAGAGATTCCAAACGGCGATCGATCAGATCGCGCGCGTCGAGGTCACGGATGAGCCGAGCAATGCTGCCGAGATCGCGGGCCTCGCGTCGCTCCGCGAGACTGAGGGCAAGCGACTGCTGATAGTTGTTGCGCAGCACGGTCGCCGCGACGTCGCCAGCCATGGCAGCGAGCAAGCGGTTGCGCTCCTCCACAGCGAGACGACCGGACCGCACCGCAGGAGACAGCGCGATCTTGATGTTTACCTCCTGGTCGGAGGTGTTCACACCGGCTGAATTATCGATGAAATCTGTGTTGAGACGTATTCCACTGGAGGCGGCCTCAATGCGAGCGCGCTGCGTCATGCCAAGATTAGCGCCTTCACCGATCACTTTGGCGCGCAACTCGAGCGCTGATACCCGAACGGCATCATTGGCACGATCGCCGACCTCGGCGTCGGTCTCGCCCGAAGCGCGCACGTATGTTCCAATACCCCCGAACCACAGCAGGTCGGTCTCCGCCGCGAGGATGGCGTGCATCAATTCATTTGGTGCCATGTCATCGGCATCGACACCGAGCAGCGCCTTGACCTCGGGCGAGAGGGGCACTGCCTTCAACTGGCGAGAGAACACGCCGCCTCCCGGCGACAGTTTGGTTCGATCGTAGTCGCCCCATGACGAGCGCGGCAGCTCGAACAGCCTGCGGCGCTCGGCGAGCGAGACGGACGGGTCTGGGCTCGGGTCGAGAAAGATGTCTCGATGATCGAAGGCGGCAACGAGCTTCGTGCATGGCGACAACAGCATGCCGTTACCGAATACGTCGCCCGACATGTCACCAACGCCGACGACGCGGAACGGCTCGCTCTGGATGTCGCGGTTCATCTCGCGGAAATGGCGTTTGACACATTCCCAGGCGCCGCGCGCCGTGATGCCGAGCCCCTTGTGATCGTAGCCCGCAGATCCGCCCGAGGCGAATGCGTCTCCGAGCCAGAAGCCGCGTGCCTCTGCGATAGCGTTGGCGGTGTCGGAGAATGTGGCCGTTCCCTTATCGGCCGCTACGACGAGGTAAGGATCGTCACCGTCGTGCCGAACGACGCGCTCCGGCGGGACGATGGCGCCGTCGACGATGTTGTCGGTGAGATCGAGAAGCGCCTCGATGAAGGTGCGGTAAGCGGCAATGCCTTCGTTCTGAATTTCCTCACGCGTACCGCCGCGCGGAAGACACCGCGGCAGAAATCCGCCCTTGGCGCCGGCCGGTACGATGACCGCATTCTTGACCTGCTGGGCCTTGGCAAGCCCCAAGACCTCGGTGCGATAGTCAAGTGCGCGGTCAGACCAACGGATGCCACCGCGCGCGATCGGAGCGAACCGCATGTGGACGCCTTCGACCCGGGGACCGGCTACGAAGATCTCGCGGAAAGGCCTCGGTGCGGGTGCCATAGCGAGGCGTTTGCCGTCGAGCTTGAACGCGATCGTCTCGCGTGGCGCGCCGGCAATGCCGTCGCGAAAGAACGTCGTTCTTATCGTGGCGGCGAGGACCGCCAAAAGGCTGCGGAGTATCCGGTCCTGATCGAGGCTCGCAACGGATGCGAGTGCCTGCTCGATGCGGGCTGTGATTTGCGATTGGTCGGCTTCACGGGCGGCCCCATCAAACGAGCGAACAGGGTCGAAGCGCAGACGGAACAGCTCGACGAGGTCACGCACGATCGCCGGATGCTGGACGAGCGCTTCGGCGATATAGCGAGGCCCGAAGGCCGAGCCCAGCTGTCGCAGGTAGGCCGCATAGGCTCGCAACAAGGCCGCCTCGCGGCAATCGAGCCCGGCAACCATTACCAAGCGGTTGAAGGCGTCGTTGTCCGCTTGCCCTTTGGCGACCGAGATGAATGTCTCCTCGATGCGAACGTCGAGCGATGTTCCGATATCGACCGGTCGACCGTCCAACGTTTCGAGCACCATGTCGTGCAGAATGACAACGCGCGGCCTCCCGCCGATGCGCGGCGAGAGACGCCACGTGCGCTCGTCGATCACGGAGAACCCGAGATTCTCCAGGATCGGGACGCGTTGCGAGAGCCGAATGGGCTCGTCGAGGCAATATATGGCCGCGCGAACGCGGTCTTCTCCCATTCCCGGCTCGCGGTGAATGTCGATTGCCACGCTACGCTCGGGGCCGAGACGCTCGATCCTGGCAATATCCTCGAGCGCCCGCGCCGGCGTGAAGACCTCTGCGTAGCCGGTCGGAAACGCCCCCAAATAGCTGGCAAGGAGCGTGGTCGAGCCTTCGCCGAGGGCAGAGATGGCCTGCTGCAGAGCGTCCTTCCAAGTCCGTACGATGCGGGTGATCCCGACTTCCAGCTCAGCGACCTCGATCTGCGAGATGCGGCCCGTTCGACGCGCCACGATGAAGTGGACGCGGGCCAGCGGACCATCGCCGAAATAGGGATAGAAAGCCGCGACATAACCATCGAAGCGCTCAGAAAGATACTCGCCGATGCGCTCCCGCGTGGCACTCGAATAGCGGTCGCGCGGAACATACACGAGCGCGGACACGAACCGGTCGAACTTGTCGTAGCGCAGAAAAATGCGGACCCGCGGGCGAACGTCCAGGTCGAGAATCCCAGCGACCCACCGCGTCAAATCATCAGGTGCGATCTGGAAGAGTTCGTCGCGCGGAAATGTCTCCAGGACGTTGATGAGGGCCTTGGCTGCGTGGCTTTCCGGCGCGAGTGCCAGAGCTTGGCTCACATCGGCAATCTTGCGGCGGAGCATGGGAATACGCCGCGGTGACTGCGTATAGGCGGTCGATGTGAACAATCCCACGACCCGCAACTCGCCGATCACCTCGCCAGCCTGGCCGTACTGCTTGATGCCGATGTAGTCCATGTGGACGCGGCGATGCACGCGACTGACGACGTTGGCTTTGGTGATGATCAGAGGATCTGGGGAGAAAAAGAACTGGCGCACCTCCGGCGTCATTGCGACGAGCTCGGTGCCGCGCCGGAGAACGTGAACGCCCGGCTCAGACAGCAGACCCAGGCCGGCGTCGTCGGCCGTTACGAGCTCGCCTTGATCAGGTGCGCCTTCGAGGCGATAGTCGCGCGTGCCCAGGAATGTGAAGTTGTCGTCGACCAGCCATGCGAGGAACGCGAGTTGCTCGTCGAGCTCATCCTTGGCGACGGAGACCGGGGCCTCAGCCAGATCCTCGATGGCGCGATTGACGCGCGTGATCATCCGGCGCCAGTCGCCAACAACAACGCGGACCTCGGCGAGGATTGCCAGAACGGCCGCTCGGAGCTCGTCCTGGCGCGCCGCGCTCGGCGTTCCGGCGAGATGTATGGCGATATAGCTTTCCTGCCGGCCGTCGCCCCATTTGCCATCACCCGGAGCCGTCACCGCCACGAGCTCCCCGTCAGCGGTCCGCTCGGCCTTATAGGTCGGGTGGAACACCATCGCGACCTCAAGCCCGCGCATCTGGATCTCACCCAGGACACTGTCGACAAGAAAGGGCATGTCGTCGTTGACGATTTCGACGGCGACGCCACCCGGGATGATGACCGAGGCGCGGAGCACGACGCTTTGCTCGCCGCGACGGCGGACAGCGATGGCGGAGAACGCCTCGATCGCCTCGCGGGCCAAGTCTTCCGGTGCAAGGCTCGCCAAGCTGGACGGGTCTGTCGATCCAAGGAGCGCGCGCAGGAAGAGGTCGCGTCCACGGGCCGTGGCAGGGGACTCGTTCAGGCTCGCCTCGAGAGCAGGAAAGCTCGAGAGGGAGGCTGGAATACTGTCCTTCGCCATAACGGAAACTCCACTTGCATCGTAGAAAACGCTCATACGGTCGCTGCCCGACAGCACCATGATCGGCGACCGAGGTCACGCATTCAATGGGTGGATCACGTGAAATTGGGGCGCGATCACTGTCCGGGAAGCGTGGCCCAAACGAGAAACGGGCAGGCCAACTGGTGCGGCCCGCCCGTTTCAAAATGGCTTCTGCCAGTGCGCTCAGCGCAAGCCGGCGGCAGGCTCCGGGCCAAGTTGTTTCTTCAGATCCTCGATCTCGTCCTTCAACTGCGCGTTTGCGGAGATCTGACCTTCGATCTTGCGGATTGCGTGCAAGACCGTGGTGTGATCACGATTGCCGAAACGCCGGCCAATCTCAGGCAGGGAGCGAGCGGTCATCTGCTTTGCCAGATACATGCCGATCTGGCGTGGCCAAACCACCGAGCGATGCCGCCGCTCGGAGAGAATGTCGTTCCGCGACACGCCATAATGGCGAGACACGATCTTGAGAATGTCCTCGATGCGGATGCGCCGCGGCTCGCCACTGGCGACAAGATCGCGTAGCAGACCTTCCGCGCTGTCGGCCGTGACGGGGCTGCGCATCAGCTGCCACTGAGCGTAGAGCCGCGTCACCGCACCCTCAAGCTCACGACCACTCTCGGTCAACTTGTCGGCGACCATCTCGACTACTTCGCGCGGAATTTCGAAGGAAGGGTCGCCGGCACGCTTCTCCTGGATGCGCCGCTCGAGGATCTTGACACGGAGCTCGCGGTCCATAGTGCCGATCTCGGTCACGAGGCCGCGCTGGAGACGCGAGCGCATGCGATCGTTGAGGCGCGAGAGCTGAACCGGGGGTCGAGCCGAGGCGACGACGAGTTGGCGACCACTGTCGAGCAACATGTTGATGATGTGATCGAACTCGAGCTCGGTCTTCTCACCGGTCATAAACTCGAGATCGTCGATCAGCAGCATGTCGATCGAACGGAAGCGATCCTTGAAGGCCATCGCGTCCTGAGCGCGCAATGCTTCCACAAATGTGAAGCGAAAGCGCTCCGCGGTCAGGTAGAGCACCTTGGCATGAGGCGTGCGGCGGCGCACCTCCCATGCGATGGCATGGAGCAGATGCGACTTGCCGTGGCCGACACTGGAATGCAGGAAAAGCGGATTGAAACCACGGCTTTCTGCAAAGACCGTCTCAGCCACCTGGACCGCGCCGGCGTGTGCCATGCGATTGGCCGGCCCCACGACAAAGCTCTCGAAGGTGTAGCGCGGGTCGAGGGGCGATCCCTCGAGTCCGTTGACCTGCAAGCGCGGCGCGGCATGTCCAGGCATCTCGCCTGCCGTGCGCTCAGTGGTTGCCGGCTCGCTGAACGAGCGAGGCGGCTCCATGCCGTTGCTCGACTTGCGCAGTGGCTGTGTGCCCTGGACTTTTCCAGGCGCGGCGCTCGGCTGTCGCAGCAGCACCTCGACTTGCCCGACGCCCGGGAACTCGGACGCTGCGCAGGCGATCAGCGCATCGGCATAGTGCGACTGGATCCAATTGCGCAGGAACTTGACCGGCACAGAGACCTTGAGCAATTGCCCGTCAAAACTCTGAAATTCCAGCGTCGTGAACCAGCTGGAGAACACATCCTCACCGAGGCGAGCCCGCAGAGCCGCCTTGACCTTGGCGCCGCGTTGAGACAGGTCGCCGGAGCCATCGCCCTTCGCCGCCTTTTCCGCCGGTAACGCGCCGCGCTGAAAGCCTTCGCCACCATGGTTGCCTGCGACCAGCGCGCCCACGCCAGCCTCGACAAACCTCTCGGGCTCGAAGCCCATCTCGTTCCGATCTTCAGTGCGATGTGGAGACAATAGTCCCCCGTTCGCTCCACGCTCGTCAGAGCGCGGCGCGAAGTCCTTGTCCTGCATCATCTAACTATTCCCCGCATTTCGTCGTGAAGCGATCCATTGCCCTCGCACGGATCGCTCAGATCGCCAGCGCCGAGGCTGGCCGTCGATTGTCTCGGCTTACGCAGAACCCTCCTTTGCCGATGGTCAGGATTGGACCCAAGGCAACGCCTGGGCCTTCCAGCCGCTTTGAGCACCGCGATGCCGAACGCCGTCGAGTGGTCCCTCAAACCCCTCAGCTACGTTGTAGCAGCGCTTAAAACCCGCCCTCAGCATGGCCTGCGCGGCCATCTGACTGCGTGCACCAGAGCGACAGATAAAATACAGCTCCGTCTCCTGTGAGGCTCCGAGCGCAGAGAGACGCTCAGATAGCTCCTCGACAAAGGCCGGGTTTGGGCGATTGTCGGGAAAGCTCTGCCACTCGACGAGAACAGTTTCCTTACCGAGTGACGTGACGTCCGGAAGACCGACGTAGATCCATTCTGCCCGAGTCCGCACATCGATCAGAACAGCATCAGCTCTTTCGGCAAGCCGCGTCCAGACAGCATCGACCGGAACGTTGTCGGGCTTTGGTGACGGCTCAGAACCCACGCCTACGTCCTCCTCAACATACCTGCTACCCACCGCGCCGCCCGTTTACGAGCGGCGTGCTGATACATGCGACCGGCCTCGACCGACCATCGGGCAAAGCTACGCGGCCTTGACTCAACTCGGGGTACATGGCGGGAGGAATGGGCCCGCTTACTGAACTCGAAACACTCGGTCGATCTCAAACACTCCAGCGCCGCACGCGCCGTCGACCTTGGGAGGACATTAACCGAAACTTAAGGGGATGCAAGCTTCGGCAAATCACTCGGACAATCACGGCGCTCGCCATGCGACGGAACGCCTCACACCTGACAACACAGTCGAGACCCCTTCCGGCTGTGGAGAACCGCTTGACGCAAATGGATTAATCGATCGCGCCTGGGACAGCAAAAAGGGCGCCGGATAAGGGCGCCCTTGAATCTCGTTTTGATTTTGTTGCCGATCTCTCACGGCAGGGGATCGATCATCCGGAGGAGCACCAAGTCTCGATATTATCGTTTTAATTCAGCCACTTCGAAGACCTATCGGTGCATCCTGAAAGGATGAGATCCATTCCTGATAGTTGAGTCCAGACCACGAACATCGCGCGTGGACACGAAACTTCAAGCTGAAGGCTGGCCGGTCGCGCCGAGCGCCTTGATGCGCTTGTTGAGGCGAGACACTTTACGCGCTGCAGTGCGCTTGTGGACGATGCCCTTCTGGGACGAGCGCATCAGGACGGGCTCGGCGGCCTTGAGCGCCGCGGATGCCGCTTCCGAATTGCCCTCGGCAAGCGCCAACTCCACGTTGCGAACCATCGTCTTCATCCGCGAGCGACGTGCCTTGTTGACCTCGGTGCGGCGGATAGAGACGCGCTCAGCGCGCTTAGCCGATTTGGTATTGGGCATTCCTGGCTCCGTTGCTGGTACGAACCTTGCGTTGCTTGGGATGCGTCGGCGGATCGTCCCGGAAAATTCCGTTTCTCGGGACAGAGATCTCCCAAACGCACTCGCCGCCCGTGGGTCCATGCCCAGGGCGGCCTGTCTTGTAAGTGGTCCTATAGCCTGTGCCTCCACCGCTGGTCAACGGCGGTCGGCGCTGAAAGGAGTAAGCGAGCGATGAAGCGCAATTTCCACGAGTCGCTTGACGAGGTGCCGGTTGCACTACCCACAGACCGATCGACCGGCCTGGTGCTCGCCTTTGCGGCCGGCGTCGCTGCCGTCATCTGGCGGAGTGAGCCTACGATGCTCGTGGGAGGAATCGCCATTGCCGGCATCCTCGCAGGGCTCAGCCTCGCAGCGCCTGCACGGCTCCATCCCCTGAACAGGATGTGGATGGGCTTCGGGCAGATCCTCGGCAAAGTGGTGAGCCCGGTGGTCATGCTCGTTCTATTCTGCACCACGATCGTGCCGTTCGGCCTCGCGATGCAACTCAAGCGCGATCCCCTGCGCCGGCGCCCCACCGAGGCCGACGAGACATTCTGGATCGTGCCCGAGATCAAATTCGGCCCCGGCGACATGAATCGCCAGTTCTAAGTCCTCGGACTGGCATCGAGCTTGCTTCGCCAAGCGTAGACCCGAGACCCATCCTCACGGAAGATCGAGATGCTGTCGCTCACGAAAGAGCTCGCCCTCTACATGTCAGCCCGCCGCAAGTGGTGGCTTGCTCCCGTCATCGCGACGCTGGTCGTGGTCGGCGGTCTTCTGGCACTGGCGCAAGGCTCGGCGATGGCGCCGTTCATTTATACGGTCTTCTGACGAGACCGGCCAGTCGACGCCGGTGGCCCCGTTCCCCTCGCACCACGAGCGATACAATGCGCATTCTCGGCATCTCCGCGTTCTATCACGACAGCGCTGCGGCGCTTCTCGTCGACGGCCGGCCTGTCGCGGCGGCGCAAGAGGAGCGGTTCACGCGACGCAAGCACGACCAGCGCTTTCCTGAAAGCGCGATCCGCTACTGCCTAGCGGAGGGAGGTGTCGGGCTGGACGAGGTCGATCACGTCGTCTTTTTCGAGAAGCCGCTCTTGAAATTCGAGCGGTTGCTCGAGACCTACCTCGCCAATGCACCGCGCGGCTTCAGCCAGTTCAAAACGGCGATGCCGGTGTGGCTCAAGGACAAGCTCTTCCAGAAGTCCGCAATCGCCAAAGCCCTCGCACCGATGTCGGCGTCGGGGGACGTGGAGAGCAAGCTGCTGTTTGCAGAGCACCATCAGAGCCATGCCGCGTCAGCGTTCTTCGCCTCGCCGTTCGAGGAAGCGGTGGTGCTGACGATGGATGGTGTCGGGGAGTGGGCGACGACGTCGGTCGCCATAGGGCGCGGCAACACACTGGAGACAGTGCGCGAGATCAAGTGGCCGCACTCACTCGGCCTGCTCTACTCGGCCTTCACATACTATACGGGGTTCAAGGTCAACTCCGGCGAATACAAGGTCATGGGCTTGGCGCCGTACGGGGTTCCGCGCTTCAAGGACCTGATCCTGGAAAAGATCGTCAAGCTGAAACCGGACGGCAGCTTCTGGCTCGACCAAAGCTACTTCGACTACACTACCGGGCTCACCATGACGAGCCGGCGGTTCCACGATCTTTTTGGGGGACCACCGCGCGATCCCGAGCAGCCTTTGGCGCAGCGCGAGATGGATCTCGCGGCCTCGGTGCAGGCGGTGACGGAGGAGATCGTGCTCCGGATCACGCGCGAGCTTGCCCGGACCTACGGCATCCGCAACCTCTGCTTGGCAGGCGGGGTAGCGCTCAACTGCGTCGCCAATGGCAAGGTGCTGCGCGATCGCGCATTCGAGCGCGTCTGGGTTCAGCCGGCGGCTGGCGATGCCGGCGGCGCGCTCGGTGCAGCCTATGCCGCGCATCACATGCACCTCGGCCGTCCGCGGGTCGTATCGAACGCCCTCGACGGCATGGACGGTGCTTACCTGGGGCCTGCGTTCCAGCATGGCGAGATCGAGGACCGGCTGACGCGCGCCGGCGCCCGTTTCCAGGTTCACGGCGCGGTCGAGACCCTGGAGCGCTCGGTCGATGCTCTAGAGCGGGGCGATGCGGTCGGCTGGTTCCAAGGACGCATGGAATTCGGCCCGCGTGCGCTAGGGGCCCGCTCGATCCTCGGCGACCCGCGCAATCCCGAGATGCAGAAGACGCTCAACCTCAAGATCAAATACCGCGAGAGCTTCCGGCCGTTCGCGCCGTCGGTGCTGGCCGAGCACGTCGCGGACTGGTTCGAGATCGACCAAGCCTCGCCATACATGCTGATGGTGGCCGACGTACGCCCTGAGCATCGTCGCGCCATGGGCAACGCCGAGCAAAGCCTGTTCGGCATCGACAAGCTGAATGTGCCTCGGTCGACTGTGCCGGCGATCACACACGTCGACTACTCGGCGCGCATCCAGACCGTCCACAAAGAAACCAACCCCAAGTATCACGCGCTGATCGACGCGTTCCGAGCACGGACCGGCTGCCCCATGCTGGTCAACACGAGCTTCAACGTGCGTGGCGAGCCGATCGTCGGAACACCCGAGGATGCGTTCCGGTGTTTCATGGGCACGGAGATGGAGACGCTCGTCGTCGGGAATTGCGTGCTCGCCAAAAGCGACCAGAACCCGGCGCTCGCCGAGGACTACAAGGCCAAGTTCGAGCTGGACTGAAGGCTCGAGCTGATCGACGGTCAGGGCTCGAGCTCGGTGTCCCAGTAGAGGTAATCGAGCCAGCTCTCGTGCAGGTAGTTGGGCGGGAAAAGACGACCGTTGCGGTGAAGCTCGAAGACCGTCGGGCGGTAAGGCCATTGCACCGGCCGCATACCGGCGTGCTCGGGCATGAGACCGCCCTTGGCCAGATTGCAGGGAGCGCACGCCGCGACCACGTTGTCCCAGCGTGTCTGTCCGCCGCGGGAGCGCGGGATGAGGTGATCGAAGGTAAGGTCGCTCTTGCAGCCGCAGTACTGGCAAGAGAACTTGTCACGCAGGAAGACATTGAACCGCGTGAAAGCCGGGTAAAGCGCGGGCTTTACATACGTCTTGAGGGAGACGACGCTCGGGAGGCGCATCTCGAAGTTGGGGCTGCGGACGCTTCTGTCGTATTCGGAGACGATGTTGACTCGGTCCAGGAACACGGCCTTGACCGTCTCCTGCCAGCTCCACAGGGAAAGCGGATAGTAGCTGAGCGGCCTAAAGTCGGCGTTCAGCACCAGGGCCGGAAAGTTTTTTGCCGATGCGGCGTGCATGGTCACGAGGCAGCAGTCCTGACAGTTTCCTGTCCGAATTGCACTCGGATCGCTTCGAGTCCCGGTGGAGATACTAGACGTATGTGCCAGCCATGTGAAGCCCACCAGCTCTGGTGTCCCAAACCCTGCTCGATGGCCTTTCGTTCCACGCTACGCGCGACACTCTTTACAGCCTGCAGCGGCTGCCGTTGACTGGCAGAGAGGGCCGCTCGGCGGCCACATTCCAGACAAGGGCACTCCTCCATGCAGTCGTCGAGTGGCAGCCGGCCCAACATGCCGCTGGCAGGGATCACCGTGATCGATCTCGGCCAGATCTATCAAGGGCCCTACGCCACACTGCTGATGGCAAAGGCGGGCGCCCGGATCGTCAAGGTGGAGCCACCCAAGGGTGAACCGGCCCGGTTGCGCGCCGCGGTGGGCATGAGCGCCACGTTCCCATTTGCGATGCTCAACTCGAACAAGCAGGGCGTGTCACTCAACCTCAAGCATCCGAAGGGCAAGGCATTGCTCAAGCGGATGGTGGCCGAGGCCGACGTGCTGCTCGAGAATTTCGCGCCCGGGGTCATGGACAAGCTCGGCGTCGGGTGGTCGGTGTTGCACGAGATCAATCCGCGGCTGGTCTACGCCTCGGGCACCGGATACGGTCTCGACGGACCGGACCGCGACAATCTCGCCATGGACCTCACGGTGCAGGCGGCGTCCGGCATCATGAGCATCACCGGCTTTCCCGATGGCCCGCCCGTGAAGGCGGGGCCGGCCATCGTTGATTTCATGAGCGGCATCCACCTCTACGCTGCCGTCGTGACGGCTCTCTTCGAGCGCCAGATCACGGGCGAGGGGCGTCTCGTGGAGGTTGCCATGCAGGAGAGCGTCTACCCCGCGCTCGCCTCCAACCTATCATTTCTCTACAACCGCAAAGGCGAGGTGCCACCGCGCACCGGCAACCGGCACGGCGGCCTGTCGATCGCACCCTACAACGTCTATGCGACCTCTGACGGGCACATCGCCATCATCACCGTGACCGAGGATCATTGGCACGGGATCACCGACGCCATCGGGCGGCCCGAACTCAAGTCGGACCCGCGCTTCATCTCTAATTCAGAGCGGGTCAAACACATGCCCGAGGTGGACGCGATGGTAGAGGCTTGGACGCGGACCAGGTCGCGCGACGAGGCCATCGTCATCCTGCGCGGCTGCAGGGTTCCGTGCGCGCCGGTGCGCGACCTCAAAGAAGTCATCAACGACCGCCACATGCACGAGCGGGGCATGCTCGAGGAGATCGACCACCCCGAGTTTGGCCGTATCACCGTGCCGACAAGCCCGTTACGTTTTCACGGCGCCGATAAGGTCACGACAACGCCCAGCCCAAAGGTCGGACAGCATAACGCCGAGGTTTACGGGGGCTGGCTGGGGCTCAGTGAGGCGGAGCTGGCGGAGCTCAAGGGGGACGGGGCGATCTGAAGAGCGCGGGCTGGGACCGCTGAAATCCACAGATGGCCACGCTCAGGGAGGTGGCTCACGCGTGTAGCGCGATTGGTGGCTCAGCACGAGCAGCACCAGCCACGACATCCCCGTGACGATAAATATCGCCATGGCGATGGGCGAAATGAGCGCCACAGCGCTGGTCCCTTCGGCGCCGTCGATGGAGACGATCGGCCCCGCGATCATGGCGGCAAGAGCTGCCACCAGGGCCGCGACAATCCAGGTGTAGAACAGACCGCGTCGCCAGCGGCCGAGAAGGTTGCGGCGACTGGGAACTATCTTCATGAAGCCTCCTTTCACGACGTATAAACGTCGCGAGGCGGCTCGCCGTTCCATCCCGGGATCTCGTCGCAGGACCGCACCAACTCCGCAGCATCGTCGCAGTCGAAAAGGCTAAATTATCCGCCGACTGCAACTGGCGGACGAGGCTTCTTCTTCGAGAAGAACTTGCCTTTGCCGCCTGGCTTGAACGCTGCGCGAGGCTTGTCCGACCGCGGGCCATCGTCCTTAGCTTGCCACGAGCGCTCGCCGCCGGATTGATGGGAATTGCCCTGGGTGGCTGGCGCAGCGGCCTTGCGATCTTTCCAGCGTGGTTTGGCTTGCGGCTCCTGCTTGGCCGCCAAGCGCTCAGCGAGAGGAAGCGAGGTATGCCGGCCCTGGTTCGCATGCCGTTTGGCCGGGGGCTTCGCGGGTGGCGCGCCCAGCGCCGAGATCGACGCCTCGACGGCCGCGGCATCGTCCGGTGCATCGGCACCGACGCGCGAGATGTGACCTTGCTTCTCCTTTGCGGTACGGGCCGCGAGCGCAAACGCATCGGCCACGTCGGCCACGATCTCGAAGCGCGTCTCATTATCGAAGATGCGGATGGCGCCGATCTCGGTTTTGGTGACACCGCCGGCCCGACAGATCAGGGGCAACAGCCAACGCGGGTCGGCATTCTGGGCTCGGCCGATGTTCAGGCGGAACCAAGCCATCGGGCGGTCGGCGCGTGGTGGGCGCGGGGGCCGCTTATCGTCGGCTGACGGAACGCCCTCGGTACGCGGCACATAACCAGCCCGGTCGACAGGCAGCCGGTCGGCACGACGCGGCGGGCCCGTATCGGCGCTCAACGTCTCGGCCCGCGGCAGGCGCTGGCTGTGAAGCCGAAGCAAGGCCAAGGCGATCTCGTCGGCGCCACGAGCCGCCTGCAGCGCACGCACCTGCGTCAGTTCAGCCTCGGTGGCCGGCTCGCCGAACGCGGCCTGCGCCAGGAAACGCTCGTGATCGCGGACCTCGATCTCCTCGGCAGTCGGCGCCGTGCCCCAGCGAACACGCAACTTCGCCGCGTGGAGCAGCGTCTCTGCCTTGCGACGCCGGGTGTAGGGCACCACCAGCACACACAGGCCCTTGCGGCCCGCACGGCCGGTGCGGCCGGAGCGGTGCAGCAGGGTTTCGGGATCGTTCGGCAGGTCGGCGTGAACGACAAGCGACAGATCCGGCAAATCGAGACCGCGGGCGGCAACATCCGTCGCAACCAGAACCTGGGCACGCCCGTCGCGCAGTGCCTGCAAGGCATGGGTTCGCTCGGTCTGTGTCAGCTCGCCAGAAAGCGCGACAGCCGAGAACCCGCGCTCCAGGAGGCGCGCATGCATGCGCTTCACCCCCTCTCGGGTGGCGCAGAACACGAGCGCTGCAGCCGCCTCATGAAAGCGCAGCAGGTTGCTGACGGCCTTCTCGACCTCGCCCGAGGCAACGCGAACAGCCTGATACTCGATGTCCGAATGCTGGTCCTCGCCGCCGGCCGTCGCGATGCGGACGGCCTGGGTCTGGTAGCGTCGCGCCAGCGTCACGATGGCCCTCGGCAGCGTGGCCGAGAACAAGAGAGTGCGGCGAGTCTCTGGGGTCGCATCCAGCAGGAACTCGAGGTCATCACGAAATCCCAGATCGAGCATCTCGTCGGCCTCGTCGAGGACGACGGCGCGCAACGAGGACAAATCGAGGTGCTTGCGCTCGAGGTGGTCTCGCAGGCGACCGGGGGTGCCGACGACGATATGTGTGCCGGCCGTCAGATCGCGGGTCTCGACGCGAGGGTCCATGCCGCCGACACAGGTGACGATCCGGGCGCCGGTCTCAGCGTAGAGCCACGTGAGCTCGCGATGCACCTGCAAGGCCAGCTCACGGGTCGGCGCCACGATCAGCGCCAGAGGGCCACCGCTCGCCGGCGCGAAGCGCTCTGCGTCGCCCAGCAATGTCGATGCCAGGGCCAATCCGAAGGCGACCGTCTTGCCGGAACCGGTACGCGCCGACACGAGCAAGTCGCTGGAGGCCGATGCGGCTTCCAAGACAGCGACCTGGACCGGGGTCGGGGTCGTGTAGTCACGCGCCGATAGAGCGCTGGCGAGCGCTGGATGAGTGGGCGGAAATGTCACGATGAGGCGCTCTTCGAGAGACGGCAATTCGGCTCCCTACCCTGGCTAGGATTGGCGAGCGCCGGCGGCCGGGGCTATGGATTTGGTGAGCCTTAGCCGAAATCTGCGATCCCGACCAGCGGATTAATGACGCGGCGCGCAACCGTCTCCCGCGACGGCGGGCCGAACGCGGCTGCTCGCTTGCGTCCGCGCACAGGGCTAGGCCATCCTTTGGCCGACCACCTCCAGGCCACGTCGGCCCGGACACGACAGCAAGGGCGCACCGCGATGACCGACTATACATTCGATCACATTCACCTCTTCACGCGCGATCCGGAGGCGATGGCGAAGTACTTCGAGGATATGCTCGGCGCGGAGGTGATCCGCTCGATGGCCGGCGGCCAGCCGCGAATCGACCTCAAGCTCGGTGGGGCCAATATTTTCATCCTCGACGTCTCGGGCAACCCGAAAGCCGTCGAGGGCGCATCTCACCCCTATCGGGGGCTCGACCACTTCGGGCTCGAATGCAAAGACATCGACAAGGTCTGCGCGGACCTCAAGGCAAAAGGCGCCAAGTTCACACGCGGCCCCGAAACTATTCGACCCGGCACGCGAATCGCCTTCATCGAGGGGCCGGAAGGCGTCTCAGTCGAGCTTTTGGAGCGTGGCCCGCACATTACTTGATCAAGGGGCTAGAAAGACGAGGCGGACAATCCGCCTTCTGAGGGAAAGCTCGCCCTTTTTGCGCAGGAAAGTTGCATAGGTCGGACCGGCGACAGCATCGCAGTTGTCGCCGGCCGGCGAACACACGTATAGCTCGTCGAGGGGTGCTGGCAGTCGTATTGCACGTCGGACCGTATTGGGGGATGTCGTGGTGACAAATCTGGATCTCGACACCCGCATCAGCAATGCGCGGTCGTTGCTGATCGGCCAGACACGTACCGTCAAGCGTGCCGTGCTGATGGTCAACGACCTGCTCTTGTTGTCGCTAGCGGTCTGGCTCGCCTTCTCGTTGCGTCTCGTCGCGCCCTATGTGCCTGCCAATCCGACATTGTGGATGGTGTTGATCAGCGCGCCCGTTGCCGGCGTGATCGTGTTCCACTTCCTCGGCCTTTACAGGCTCGTCACCCGGTTCCTCGGCTACCGGGGAGCCGCCCGGATATTTGGAGGCATCGGTCTCTCGACACTAATGTGGGCCGTCGTCGTGCTGATGGCGATCGGCACCGGCGATCCAAGCATCTGGGTGCCACGCTCCGTCATCTTCCTCTACCCAGCGATCGGCGGTCTTCTGGTATGGGCGAGCCGCGAGTTGGCGGCGCTCTTGCTCGTCTCGGGAGTGAGCGCGCAACCCCGCCAACCGGATCGTACGCGCGTGCTGATCTATGGGGCCGGTGCGGAAGGTGTGCAACTTCTCGACGCGCTGAGGCGGAGCCGCGATCACGAGGCGATCGGGTTCATCGACGATACACCAAGCCTGATCGGCCAGCAGGTCGCCGGTCTCAAGGTGTATCGGGTCAGCAAGCTCGCCCGCTTCGTCGAGCGCGACGCGGTGAAGGAAGTTCTGCTCGCCCTGCCGAGACGGCAGCGTAGCGAGCGTCAAGAGATTATCCGGCGGCTTGCGCAACATTCGGTCCGCGTCAAGACGATGCCGGCCATGGAGGATATCGCCACCGGGCGCGTGTCCGTCACGGATCTGCGGCCGATCGACGTCGACGATCTGCTCGCGCGCGATCCCGTGCCGCCAAATGCCGAATTGCTGACCCGGTCGATCCGGGGGAAATCGGTCATGGTGACGGGGGCCGGCGGAACCATAGGGAGCGAGCTTTCGCGACAGATCCTGCGTCAAGCTCCCGCGCGTCTGGTTCTCCTCGAGCTTTCCGAGGCTGCTCTCTACGAAGTGGAGACAGAGATCCGCGACACTCTCGAGCGCCTCGACGCCTCGGACGGCGCGAAGGCAGCGGCCAAGCCAGACATCGTTGGCGTGCTGGGCTCGGTGATGGACGCGCGCCTGCTCGAGAGCACGATGCGCACCTACGGCGTGGAGACCATCTATCACGCGGCAGCCTACAAGCACGTGCCGATCGTGGAAGCAAACCCCGTCGCAGGGCTCAGGAACAACACCTTCGGAACGCTGGCTCTGGCCCGCATGGCGCTGCGTGCAGGGGTGGAAAGGGTCGTGCTCGTCTCTACGGACAAAGCCGTGCGACCGACCAACATCATGGGGGCGAGCAAACGCCTCGCAGAGCTGGTGTTCCAGGCAGCGGCAGCGGCAGGCGCCAAGACGGTGTTCACGATGGTGCGCTTCGGCAATGTGCTCGACAGCTCGGGATCGGTCGTGCGGCGCTTTCGCAGGCAAATCCAGGACGGTGGCCCGGTGACCGTCACGCACCGAGACGTCATCCGCTATTTCATGTCGATCCCCGAGGCTGCGACGTTGGTCATTCAGGCCGGCGCGATGGCGAAAGGCGGCGAAGTGTTCGTGCTCGACATGGGCGAGCCGGTACGCATCGACGACCTCGCCCGCACGATGATCCGGATGGTCGGCCTCGACATCCGCGACGATGCCAACCCGCTGGGTGACATTGCCATCCGTTACGTCGGCCTGCGGCCCGGCGAGAAGCTGTTCGAGGAACTGTTGCTCGACGGAGGACGGACCACGGCGACGGAGCATCCGCGAATTCGCCAGAACAAGGAGCCGTTCCTGCCGGTCCAGGTGCTCGAACGTGAGCTCGCACAGCTCGAGGCGGCGATGCAGCTCGACAGCGGCAACCTCGAAGCGATCAAGGAGATCCTGGCGCGAACTGTCGAAGGCTACACGCCCACGCCGATCGAGAAGGATGCGTTCGAGGCGGCCGCAACGTGGACGCCGCCGGGCCGCACGCTGCATTGAGGCGTGCAGCCGGGTGCGAGTAGCTGTTCCGGCGGAGCGATGCGGGTGCAAAGAGCCTGATCGCTGCCACGGAGCTCTTACGCCAGGAAGGCGGCGGTTGCCGCCGCAACCGCAGCGCCCGGCCGCACGGGATGCCCAAGCTCGGCGAGCACGTCCTCGATGTGCATAAGGTCTGTGAGGATGTCGCCCTCGCCGATCGCGCCCATGGTGCCGATGCGAATCATCTTGCCCTGCAGGCGATTGCGGGCCCCGGCGATGACGGTCCGGTGCTTCTCGTAGAGACGACGGATGAGGCGCGTACCGTCGATGCCAGAGGGGACATGGAAGCAGGCGACGGTGTTTGACTGCGCCTCGGCCCTGGCGAAATTCTCCAGGCCGAGGGCGGCCGCGCCGGCCTTCATTCCTCGGGACAGACGCGCATGCCGGGCGAGCACGTTGGACAGCCCTTCCTCGTGGATCATATCGAGGGACGTATCGAGGCCATAGACCAACGAGATGGCGGGGGTGAACGTGGATTCGCCCTTGTCGTAACTTTCGCGTGCCCGCCGGAGGTCGAAGAAGAAGCGCGGAAGGCCATCGCTGCGACGGATGACGTTCCATGCCTTCTCGCTCGCCGCGATGAGGCCAATGCCAGGCGGACACATCAGTGCCTTCTGTGAGCCTGCCACGGCGATGTCGACGCCCCATTCATCCATCCGGAAGTCCATGCCGGCCAGCCCCGACACCGTATCGGTGACGAGCAAGGCCCGCCGATCCCGGACGAGACGGCCGGCGGTCGCGAGGTCTCCAACGACCCCGGTCGAGCTCTCATTGTGGACGACGATGACAGCGCGGTAGTCGTGGCGATCGAGATGGTCCTCGATGACTTTGGGATCGACCGTCTCGCCCCAAGGCACGTCGATCGAGTCGATGGCTGCGCCCAGCGCCCGGCCTATGGTGGCGAAGCGCTCGCCCCATTGGCCATTGTTTACGATCAGCAGCCGCTCGCCCGGGGCGATGATATTGAGCAGCGCCGCTTCCATGACCCCTGTTCCGCTGGTCGCGAGGGGATGGATCGGCTGGGCGGTGCCAAGGAGCGGCCGGAGCTTGTCGATCGTACGAGACCAGATCGCGCGGAACTCCGGGCCGCGATGACTGACGATGGGACGCGCGATGGCAGCTCGCACGCGCTCCGGCACTGCGATCGGCCCAGGCAGGCGCAACCGATAGGTGTCGGCCGGGAAGGTGATTGCGGGAGAATCGAGCGAGGTCATGTGGCGTCCCTTGCGGTGGCGAGGGTCATCTCCTTAATCCGGTCCTTGCATGTCTGCCAGTCGGGACTAAATTGCGAGATCTTCGGGCCCCTCCGACCCGCCCTACCGAAGGGGGCTAAACCGCAGTGGTCGCAGCCCAGCGCCCTGCCGAAATGCTCCGAGGAGCCTTCACATGAACCGAACGCTTTCAGCCGTCTTCGGGCTTGCCTTAGCGTCGGCGGTCGCCGCCGCTGTCGCGCTGCCCGGCCGAGCGGCAGCTCAGGAGCCGATCCGCATCGGCGAGCTCAACAGCTACAAGGCAATCCCGGCGTTCCTGGAGCCCTACAAGAAAGGTTGGGAGCTTGCCGTGGACGAGATCAACGCGGCGGGTGGCATCAACGGCCGCAAGATCGAGGTCATCAGCCGCGACGACAACGCATCACCGGGTGATGCCGTGCGCGTCGCCGAGGAGCTCGTGAGCCGCGAGAAGGTCGCCCTGCTGACCGGCGGCTTTCTGAGCCATGTCGGGCTTGCGATCTCGAGCTTCGCGAAGCAGCAGAAGGTCTTGTTCATCGCTGCCGAGCCCCTGACCGACAAGCTCGTCTGGGAGAACGGCAACGCCTACACGTTCCGGCTTCGCGCATCGACCTACATGCAGGTGCACATGCTGGTCGAGGAGGCTGTGAAGCTCGGCAAGAAGCGGTGGGCGCTGGTTTATCCCAACTACGAGTACGGCCAATCGGCTATCGCCTCCTTCAAGGCGCTGATGAAGGAGAAGCAGCCGGGCGTCGAGTTCGTCGCCGAGCAAGCTCCTCCGCTCGGCAAGATCGAGGCCGGGGCGGTCGCGCAGGCCATCGCCGACGCCAAGCCGGATGCGATCTTCAACGTCACCTTCGGGCCCGACCTCCAGAAGTTCGTCCGTGAGGGCACGACGCGGGGCATTTTCTCCAACGTCGCTGTTTTTTCGCTGCTTGGCGGCGAGCCCGAGTATCTCGATCCGCTGAAATCGGAGGCCCCGATCGGCTGGTACGTGACCGGATATCCTTGGGACCAGATCAAGACGCCGGAGCACGACAAGTTTCTCGCGGCCTACCGCTCGAAGTGGAACGACTATCCGCGACTGGGCTCGGTGGTCGGCTACGCGGCACTCCATTCGGCGGCGGCGATGCTGAAGAAGGCCGGCGGCACGGATACAGACAAGATGCTCCAGGCGATGGCCGGCCTCGAGGTCGAGACGCCCTTCGGCAGGATCGTCTATCGCGACATCGACCACCAGTCGACGATGGGCGCCTACGTCGGCCGTACGGGGGTCAAGGAAGGCCGGGGCGTGATGGTCGACTGGCGCTATGAGCCGGGCGAGAAACACCTTCCGCCCGATGCCGAGGTGAAGGCGCGCCGTCCGGCGAATTGACCCCGCTCGGCAACTCCGCACTAGATGCTTGGCGGGCCCTTTCCGGGCCCGCCATCTTTTGACGCCAAGCGCCCACCGCCTGGCTGCCGGAACCGCTCAAAGGTCGGCTTCGACGATGCTTTCCTCGCTTCTGATCCAGACGCTGAACGGACTTGCGAGCGCGTCACTGCTGTTTCTCGTGGCGCTCGGGCTGTCGCTGATCTTCGGCGTGACGCGCATCGTTAATTTCGCGCACGGCTCGTTCTACATGCTGGGCGCCTACATCGCAGTGTCAGCCAATGCATGGCTCGGCGGTGGCGTGGTCGGTTTCTGGGGCGGGGCGCTGGTGGCGGCGATGGCCGTGGCAGGGATCGGCCTCGTCATGGAGGTGACGGTGCTTCGGCGCCTCTACCGCGCGCCGGAGCTTTTGCAACTGGTCGCTACGTTCGGCATCGTCCTGATCATCAAGGACGCGGTGCTCGCGACTTGGGGACCAGAAGACATTCTCGGACCGCGAGCGCCGGGCCTGACGGGCAGCATCGCGATCTTCGGCAAGCAGCTGCCGACCTACGATGCCTTCCTGCTGCTACTCGGCCCGGCGATGCTCGGTGGCATGTGGTGGCTGCTCAACCGGACTCGTTGGGGCCTGCGTGTCCGGGCTGCCACCGAGGATCGGGAGATGGCGGCAGCCCTCGGCATCGATCAGGCGGTGCTCTTCTCCAGCGTTCTGGCGCTCGGTGCCTTTCTCGCAGGAACTCGCCGGCGCGCTGGCCCTGCCACGGGAGCCGGCAAGCCTGGGAATGGATCTCTCGATCATCGCGGACGTCTTCGTGGTGACGGTGGTCGGAGGGCTCGGCAGCATTCCCGGTGCCTATCTCGCGGCCGTGCTGATCTCGGTGGTAAAGGCCTGGTGCATCGGGCTCGGCACCGCGACGGTCGGTGGCTTCACGATCTCGTTCACAAAGCTGACGCTCGTCGCCGAGTTCGTGGTCATGGCGGCTGTGTTGCTGGCGCGCCCGCACGGTCTTCTCGGCAGTGAGCCCGCCGAGCAACGTGGAGCGGCAACGCAGTTCTCGCCGTTGCCGCGACCCCGGCGAAGGCACTGGGCGGCCGCAGCCAGCCTTCTCCTCCTGCTATTCCTGATGCCGTTGATGGTCGATCGCTACAATCTGGTTCTTCTGACCGATATCGCCGCTTTCTCGTTGCTCGCGGCAAGCCTCGCGATCCTGATGGGCTGGGGCGGGATGGCGTCGTTCGGGCATGCAGCGTACTTCGGGGCCGGCGCCTATGGCGCGGCGCTGGCGTCGCTCGCGGGGCTTCCGTTCGCAGCGGCACTTCTGGTCGGGCTGAGTGTTGCGGCACTGCTGGCGGCGTTGATCGGGCGGCTCGCCCTCAAGGCCTCGGGCATCTCGCTTGCGATGCTGACGCTCGCCTTCGCGCAGATCGTGTGGGCGATTGCCTTCCAGTGGGACGGGGTAACCGGCGGCTCGAATGGGCTGGTCGGCATCTGGCCGCCGGCGCTGCTTTCCGAGAAGTGGGCCTACTACCTGCTCACTGTCGCGATTGCGGGGCTCGTGATGGGAGCGATCTGGCATCTTGCGCACACGCCGTTCGGCTACGCTCTTCGCGCCGTACGCGATCATGGCCGACGGGCCGAGGCTTCGGGCCTAGATATCGGGAGGATCCGGTTTGTCGCGTTCGTGCTGTCCGGCACCGTTGCAGGGCTTGGGGGCGCGGTGCTGGTTTTTTCCAAGGGCTCACTCGCCCCCGATGCCCTTGCCATACCTCGCTCGGTCGATGCCCTCGTCATGGTGCTGCTCGGTGGCGTCGAGACGCTTGCGGGACCCGTTATCGGCGCCCTGGTCTTCACGCTGCTATCTGACTGGCTCACACGCGAGACGCCCTACTGGCAGGCGGTCCTCGGAGCGACGATCGTCGTGCTGACGCTGGTGTTCCCCCGCGGCATCACGGGTACGATCGGGAGCTGGCTGCCCGAAAGGCGACGCTCATGAGGACGGAGCCGGCGCTCGAGGTCGAAGGACTGTCGAAGTCGTTCGATGGCTTTCGCGCGGTCAGTGGCGTGTCGTTCAGCGTCGCCGAGGGCGAGATCGTGGCCCTCATCGGACCCAATGGCGCCGGCAAGACAACGACGTTCAACCTCGTCAACGGGCAACTCAAGCCCGACAGTGGCCGCGTTCGCCTCGAAGGGGCCGATGTCACGGGCCTCGGTCCGCGGGAGCTATGGCGGCGCGGCGTGGCCCGCACTTTTCAGATCACAGCCACGTTTGCTTCCATGACGGTGCGCGAGACCGTCGCCGTCGGTGTGATGGCCGCGACTGGCGGGCCGTGGCGCCTGCCCGGCGCGCTACGGCGTATGAGCTCGCTCGACGCGCCAGAGACGCAGAGCCTGATCGTCGACGTCGGGCTCGAAGCGCTTGCCGAGCGTGGTTGCGGCACGCTCGCCTACGGAGACCTCAAGCGGGTGGAGCTTGCCATGGCCCTCGCAAACCAACCGCGGCTTCTGCTGATGGACGAGCCCACCGCAGGCATGGCTGCAGCCGAGCGAGAGTCGCTGATGAGGCTCGCCGTCAGGATCGCACGAACGCGCAAGGCGGCCATCTTGTTCACGGAGCATGACATGGGTGTCGTGTTCCGCCATGCCGAGCGGGTGCTGGTTATGAGCCGCGGCGAGCTGGTCGCTGCCGGCACGCCAGAGGACGTCCGCGAGAGCCCGCTCGTGCGCGAGGTTTATCTCGGGCGGTCCAAGATCGGCGGACAGGCATGATGTCAGAGGCAGACGCGTGCCGCGCCGGCAATCGTGCGCTACTCGAGGTTTCGGACCTCGCGGCGCGCTACGGGCGAGCGCGGGTGCTGACCGGCGTCTCCTTCAGCGTTGCGCCCGGCGAGGCGGTGGTCCTGCTGGGCCGCAACGGTGCCGGCAAGTCCACCGCGCTCAAGGCGATCATGGGGCTCGAGGTCGAGCATCAAGGGCAGATCCAATTCGACGGGCGGCCGCTCGAGGCGCTGGCGACTCATCGCATCGCGCAGGCCGGAGTGGGTTACGTGCCAGAGGACCGGCGCATCTTCGCCGGATTGAGCGTCGCGGAGAACCTGGCGGTTGGCCGACAACCCTCGCGGGGTGGGCATGCGTGGACCGAAACCGAGATCTGGGCGCTGTTTCCTCCGCTCCGGGAGATCGCTGACCGGCGGGCCGGACATCTTTCCGGAGGCGAGCAACAGATGCTGGCCATCGCACGGACGCTGATGGGCAATCCGCGGCTGCTCCTTCTCGACGAGCCCTCCGAAGGCTTGGCCCCCGTCATCCTCGAGCGTATCGCCGAAGCCGTGGCGACGCTGAAAGCCCGCGGTATCGGACTGGTCGTGTCGGAGCAAAATCTCAGCTTCGTACGGACGTTCGCCGATCGGGTGCTGATCCTCGAGACCGGCATGGTCCGCTTTGCCGGCACGCTGGCCGAGCTCGACGCCGATCCCAGCCTGATCACGCGCTATCTCTCAGTTTGACCGGCGCGATCCGACACCGCTGCGCGGAGCCGGCCGGCTCGCGCGGCTCAAGTCCCACTTCTGCCGTCGGCAACCGCTTTGTGCAGGAGGAGGACGGGAACCAATCCAACAAGCACAATGGCGACAGCGCCGACGCTCGCCGCCTCGACCTGCTCCAGCGATGCGAGTGCGTAGACGTGGGTCGACAGCGTCTCGAAGTTGAACGGCCGGAGAAGCAAGGTCGCCGGCAGCTCCTTCATCGCGTCGACGAAAACGAGCAGCGCGGCGGTGGCGAGTGCCGGCAAAAGCAATGGCAGATGCACGCGCCGGAGCGCGGACAGGGCCGTCTCGCCAAGGGTGCGCGCGGCGGCGTCAAGATTTGGCGAGATGCGCTCGAGGCCCGCCTCAACAGTACCGTGGGCGACGGCAAGAAAACGTACGGAGTAGGCCAGCACCAACGTTGCCAACGTTCCCGACAATAGGAGCCCCGTCGAAATGCCGAGCCAACGCCGAGCAAGGGCGTCGACGCTATTGTCGAGGGCCGCGAGAGGAATCAGCAGGCCGAGTGCGAGCACTGTGCCGGGGAGCGCATAACCGAGACCGGCGACACGCACAGCTGGTCGCGTGAAGCCGTTGGACGCGACGCGCCGGGCGTAGGCGAGCACGACCCCGAGACCGACTGCGGCCGCGGCAGCCAGAGCGGCAAGGACAACGCTGTTCCTCGCGGCGCGCCAGAAACCCTGCTCGAGAGCATCGGACAGATGACTTGCCGCGTTCGAGGCAAGCAGCGCGAAGGGCACGACGAATCCCGCCAGAACGGGCAATGCGCAGACTGCGAGCGCGGCGAAAGCCTTCCAGCCTTCAAGATCGGAGAAGGGAATGGCGCGTAGCCGGCCGGTGGTCGCATGAACGCGGCCGCCTCCGCGCAACGCACGCTCGGCCCAGAACAGTGCGGAGACGAGCAACAATGCAACCGTGGCGATCTGGGCGGCACCCGACAGGCTGGAGCGTTGCAGCCAAGTTGCATAGATCGCAGCAGACAACGTCTCGACACCAAGGTGCTGCACGGCACCGAGATCGTTAAGCGTCTCCATCATTGCCAGTGTCAGGCCAGCGGCGAGCGCCGGCTTGGCAAGCGGCAGCGCGACGTAACGGAAAGTGCCCCACGGCGTCTGACCCAACGTGCGCGCCACCTCGAGGACGCAGACGGACTGCTGCACGAAGCTGGCGCGGGCGGTGAGGTAGACGTAGGGGTAAAGGGCCGCGGAGAGAACAAAGATGGCACCACCGGTCGAATGTATCGAGGGGAACCAATAGTCGGCAGCCGACCGCCAGCCGGTCAGTGCCCTGAGGCCCGATTGCAGGGGACCAGTGAAGTCGAGAAAATCAACGTAGGCGTAGGCGATGATGTAGGTTGGCATCGCCAGGGGGAGAACCAGCAGGCGATCGACGATGCCATGTCCGGGAAAGCGGTACATGGTCACGATCCAGGCGCTGAGGGTACCGACGACAAGCGTCACGACGCTCACGCCCGCCATCAGGGTGACCGTCTCGCCGAGGACACGCGGCAGGACTGTCGACGCGAGGTGCCACCACCCATCGTCGATCGCCTGCAGGGCAAGCACGAGCGTCGTCGCCACGGGCAGAAGCATCACGGCCAGAATGAGTGCGACGGCTGCCGTCCAACCCGGCGAGGCACGGCGCCGCGCACGCCAGAGATCAAGCCGCTGACGAAGGCTGAGGATACCGTGCAAAGGTCCGAGCGTCGGTCGTGGGGCGCTTGGCGCGGTCATGGGCGGGTTCGTCTCGGTTTGGTGCCCGATGGGCGCACTGCGGGATTCCTCGAACGGAGGGCCTGGCGACTGGCCGGACGCCGCTCGTCAACCAAGGGTCCTGCTTACGAAGGCATACCGAACGTCGGCTATCACAAACGATGCATCGTCCGCGCCCCTAACAACGCGCGTCTCCGGGCGCCCGTCAACGATCACAGCGCGTCAGCGACAATCCGCGCTCATTGGAATCCTTCCAAATCCGCAGTGCAGTGAGCTGGAACAGGAGGCCCTCGGATCGATAAAACTGGAAATAATTAATAAGGGCTTTCTCCACGGCCTGCATGTTAGCGAAGGGTCTGCGGCTCATTAAGCGCTTCTTCATACGAGCCTCGTTTACGCCTCTGCCTTTCGAAATCCAGGAAAAGTGACGCATGGCAACATTCAAAGGTACTCCTGGCGACGATACCTTCAGGCTGTCCCAGTCGAAGCTTTCATCGGCTGTCATAATCGGCGACGAGGGGACGGATACGCTACAAATCAACAATAAGGGCCAAGTCACATTCGAGGAAGGGCGCTACAAAAACCTCTCAGGCATCGACGTCATTGACCTTACTGCGCATACGTCCGGCACCTCGCAGGTTCGCATCACGGATGCGATCATGGACCAGACGGATGCGGATCACCTGACGATCGTGTCGGGGGACGGCGGAATCGATCTTCTCAGCGCCAGCGGTGAGATTGGCGGGACCGTGCTCGTTGCAGGCACGGGCGAGGTGAGGCTCGACGACGGAACCAACAATGTCGTGACGCTCGCAGAGGGTGCGAGCGTCCGAGTGATCGGCGGCGCTGGAAGCGATACGATCACGGCTGCCTCGACCGGATCGTTGCTCGACGGCGGGTCCGGAAACGACCAGCTCGTCGCGGGAACCGGCACAGACACCATCTTTTTCGGTATCGGCGACGACGCCGACGTCGTGGAAGGCTTCGACGTGCTGACTGATGTCGTCACGCTCGAAGGCACGACATTCAAGACGATGAGCGAAATCGAGACACATCTCAGCCAGTCGGAAGAGGGCGCAGTCCTCGATCTCGGCAACGGCGATACGCTGACTTTCGCAGGCGTAGATATGTCGGCGCTGACCGCTGCGAACTTCAATGGCATCGTCGATGGACCGCCGACGATCCACATCGTTCCGGGAACGAGCGCAGAGGAGGTCAACCGCATTATTGCCGAAGCCGGCGAAGGTGCGACGATCATTCTCGACGACGGCGTGCACGTCTTCGACCGCCCCATCCAAATCCTCAACGACGGCGTGACGTTCAAGGGCGCCAGCGAGGCCGGCACTACAGTCGTCTTCGACTATCCCGCTGGCACCGGGGGCAATGGCATCGAGGTCACGGGCGGTGCGAAGAGCTTCATCGGCGCTGCGACAACTGACATCGCGGCAGGCGCGACGGCGATCACGATTACCGACGCCTCCGGGCTCAAGGCCGGTGACAAAATCTGGATCGGGCAGGCCAACGATACGGACTATCTCGCAGCAAACGGCTGGTCGGATACCGATCAAACGAAGCTCGCGGGCAATCCCTTCCGCGAGGCGATCGCCGAGATCGACTGGATCGAGGGCAACACTGTCCATTTGAAGAGCGCCATCGCGTTCGACATGGATGCCGGCGCCGCGATGGTACACGCGATCGACCTAGTGGAGAATGTGACGCTCTCCGACTTCACCGTGACCTACGCACTCGGCGAGCCGAACCCCTACGACTTCGTCAATACGCACCACGAGTTCGACGGCACGTCCGCGATCCGGCTCGATGGCACATCGCACGCATCGCTGGCGCGCATTTCGGTGATCGACGCGGCGAGCCACGCCTTCGATATCCGGACATCGCTGGAACCAGTCGCCGATGATCTCTATGTGGATGGTGCGCACAACAAGGGCACCGACGGTAACGGCTACGGCCTGCAGATCTACGAGACATTCGGCGGCAGCTTCACGAACCTCGAAATTTTCGACACGCGGCACTCAGTGCTGTTCTCGGCCTGGGACGCGGAGGTCGGCAATACGGTCCATGTGATCGAGACCAACCGCGACATCAACTTCCACGGCAGCGCCGATGTCGGCAACGCGGTGGTGGTCGACAAGGCCGTGCTCGATTACGACCAGTCGCAGAATACCGGCGACGGCAATGGCTACTGGGCGATCGTCAGCGATGGCGGATCGTCTCATACGACGACAGACATCTATGGAGCGAACGAGGTCACGTTCGGGTGGGCCGTCGGCTCGGATGCAGGGGAGGAGATCCACGGGGTCGACACGGGCGCCTATCTCAATGGCATGAACGGTCAGGATACCCTCGTCGGCGGCGCTGGCGACGACATCCTGGTCGGGGGCACCAACAAGGACACGCTCGTCGGCGGCGAGGGTGCCGATAGCTTCGTTTTCCGTGTCGGCGACAACTACGACACGATCGTCGATTTCGAGGCCGGTCCCGGCGGCGACAAGATCGTGCTCTCGGGGACCGCGACGCTCGATGCCTTCGAGGATCTCCAGCTGACGCAGAACGGCGCGGACGTCTATGTTCGCTACGGCGCCAACGCTACGCTGATCCTCACAAACCAGACGGTCGACGCGATCACGGCCGACGCATTCGTGTTCGATCCAACGGGAAGTGGGTGGGGCGAACTGCTCTGAGCGGCGTGCAAGACCGACAGCTGCCGTGCTTTAACCCAAGCGCGAACGTCCGGTCGCGCTTCTAACGGCATCCGGCATCGAACCATTCGTCGTGGCCGCGCGTTCTTCGGGTCAGAACACGCAAGAGGAATGGCGGCATGGGTTTCTGGACGAGGCTTTTCGGTTCGGCCTGGGAGGAGAGAGATCGCGAGCGGCAGAGGCTCGAGGACCGGCTCTTGAGCGCGAGCCCGAAAGCAGCCGTCGGAGCCGAGATTGCGGCCGAGAAAGATCACAGCGAGACCGAGGAGGTGTTGCGCCGTGCCACCGATGGCCAGCGGCGTCCTACCAGGGGATGACCTCGTTGCGATAGTCGACGAAGGCGATGCCGCCTGTGCCGGCGCGCTTCTCCAGGGTATCGGTGACGCCCTCAACGCTGGTCTGGATATCGAGCGGCGCCCCTGGGCCCCCCATTGCCGTGCGCACTACACCGGGATGCATCGCCAGGATGGTGAGATCCGTCCTATCGGCGTGGCGAGCGCGGAAGCTCAGGATCAGGGAGTTGAGCGCTGCCTTGCTGGCCCGGTATAGCTCGGCCCGACCATCGTCATTGGTCGATACGCTGCCGAGGATCGACGACATGAAGGTAACGGTGGCACCCTTGGCGGCCACGCCGAGCAACCGGTCGGCGACACGGATCGGGCTGATGGCATTGGTCATGAAGATCGAGACGATATCACCGTCTGGCACGTCCGTGAGTGCTGCGCCACGGCCGGTCATGATGCCCGCATTCAAAAAGATGACGTCGAAGGCCTGACCGCGAAGACGAGCCGCAAGTCCTTCGACGCTGGCCGGCTGAGTGATGTCCAGGCTCTCGACGAACAGCCGCCCCCCGGCTCCGTGCGCGAGTGAATCGAGCTCTGGTGCCGTGTTGCGCGCCGTCGTGGTGACATGCCATCCGCGCTGGAGATGCTCGCCGACGAGGCCGAGGCCCAGCCCGCGGGAGCCGCCAATGATCAGCGCTTTTTTCATCTGGTCTCTCCAGGTTGGCGCAAAGGCGAAACGGACCTCGGCTCAACGATCAAATGCCTTGAAGGGCGAGACGTTGCCTGCGGTGCCAGCCATCGAGCCCGCGTCGATCGACAGAATTATCCCCGTCACCCAGCGAGACTGTTCGGAGGCCAAGTAGACGACTCCATTGCCGATGTCCCAGCCCGTGCCTTCAACCTGGAGCAGCGTGTTCTTGCGGCGGGCATCGCGCAACTCGGGCTCCATGCCGTGCACGGAAACCATCGGCGTGTAAACGTAACCGGGCGCGATGCAGTTGACGCGGACGCCCTCCGGGCCATGGTGAGCCGCCATCGAGCGCGTCATGTTGACGACCGCGCCTTTCGAGGCAGAGTAGAACAGGCTCGGGTTGCCACCCCTGAGACCATCGATCGAGGCTATGTTGACGATCGAGCCGGCGCCCTGCCGTCGCATCTCGGGTATCGCATATTTCGCCATCAGCATCATCGAGGTGACATTGATGCGCATCGCGGCATCCCAGGCCGCGGGATCGACGTCGACCGCATTGCCCATCGGTCCGCCGATGCCAACGTTGTTGACGAGGACGTCGACGCGACCCCATGCGTCGACGATCAATTTCACGGCGGCAGCGCACGAGCCCTGATCGGCAACATCGGCCATCACGACCATGGAGGTGCCGCCCTCCTTGTCGATCATTGCCTTGGTGGCCTCGGCCCAAGCGGGCGTCGCATCGATCAGCGCGACCTTGGCTCCTTCGCGAGCCAGCAAGATAGCCGCTGCCCGGCCGTTGCCGATGCCGTCGCCGCGTGAGCCCGCACCTGTGACTATGGCGACCTTATCTTTGAGCCCCATCTCCGGCATCGGCATGCTCTCCTGTGTCGATTTCGCTCTCCAGTCGTGATCTTGCCGCGCGCAAGGCGAGTAGAGCAAGGGAGAGTGTCGGGGCAGCCGGCTGGCTAGCCGGCAAATCAGTGGGCGGGGAACGCACGGTCGACGATGGCGCGGGCGTCGGCCCAGTCGACGCCCTGGCCATAGGTAGCGCGAGGCAGGCCGGAGAGGCGGCTGACGATGAATGCATCGGCGATGGCGGGGGGCGCATGGCTGCGCAGCACGACACCGGCCGCAACGACTGCCAAGGTCTCGACGAGCTGACGGGCGCGCCTGTCGAGCGTCCGCGGGTCGTGCAGTATGGCCTCCACACGATCGAGGCTGGCTTTCAAGTGCGGATCTGTTGCAGCGACCTCGGAAAGGTCCTCGATGACCATGCGAGCCACGTCGGGCTCGCGCTGCAGAACGCGGAGTACGTCGAGCGCCATGACATTGCCGGAGCCCTCCCAGATGGCATTCACCGGAACCTCGCGATAGAGGCGCGCGGTGAGCCCTTCCTCGACATATCCATTGCCGCCGAGACACTCCATGGCCTCCCCTACCAGGGCAGGCGCCAGCTTGCAGACCCAATATTTGACGATCGGAGTCATTAATCGAACGAATGCGCGGGCACGCGGATCCTCGACGTGGTCGACGGCGCGAGCCAAACGAAAGACCAGGGCCGTCACCGCCTCCACGTCGAGCGCCATGTCGGCCAGCACCTCAGTCATGACAGGCGACTCGACCAACAGTCGACCGAAGACCGAGCGGTGGCGAGCGTGATGGATGGCATTGGCCAGCGCGAGCCGCATCAGGCCGGCGGAGGACACCGCGCAGTCGAGGCGCGTTGCCGAGACCATGCCGATGATCGTCGCGACGCCGCGACCCTCCTCGCCGACCAGCCATGCATGCGCGGAAACAAGCTCGACCTCGGCGGAGGCGTTGGAGCGGTTGCCAAGCTTGTCCTTCAAACGTTGCAAGCGCAGGCCGTTGAGGGTGCCATCGGGGAGAAAACGCGGCAGCAGAAAACACGAGAGACCACCGGGCGCCTGAGCCAGGACGAGGAAGGCGTCGCTCATCGGCGCCGACAGGAACCACTTGTGACCATCGAGAATGTGCTCGCCCGTCGACGGGTGGCTGGCGGGCTGGGCACGCGTGGAGTTCGCACGGACGTCCGTGCCGCCCTGCTTCTCGGTCATGCCCATGCCGAGGGTGGCCCCGGTTTTCGCATGGGCGGGGATGAAGCGACGATCGTAGCTGGAGCTGAGAATGCGCGGGAGCCAGGCCTCGGCGAGCTCGGGCGCTGCAAGCAGGGCCGGAACCGCGGCGTTGGTCATGGTGAGCGGGCAGACGTGGCCGGCTTCCATCTGGGTTGCGAGGTAGAGCCGCGCGGCACGTACGACATTGCGCCCGGCACGAGGCGGCTCGTCGTCGCGGATCAAGTGGCTCCAGGCGCCGGACGCCAAGCCGGCGGCTACGCTTTCCTGCATCAACGCGTGATAGGCGGGGTGGTACTCGATGAAATCGCGACGCCGGCCATTCTGGTCGAAGGAATGGAGCACCGGCGGATGGGCGTTCGCCTGACGGCCAAGCTCGAGCGCATCGGCGGAGCCGCAGTAGCGGGCGAAGATGCCGATGGCCGGCAGCTCGTCGGCGCCGCCCGCCTCGCGGGCAATGGCCTCCCGGAAGGCGACGTCCGTCGCGAGAAGATCAATGTCCGCAAAGGGCGGGCTCTGGTTTGTCACCTCATGGGCAACTGTGAGCGGCGGCATGTTCTGGTTCCGGCGCTGGAGCCGCACAGATTGATCGCGAAGGTCGGGAGCCGCCCAGTGACGCGCGGGCTCCACCACCCGGTTCCACATCATACGCAAGACAGGATGAACTGCGAACGGTCACGACGGGTGACGGTCCCGTGCTATTGTTTCGGCCTGCCTTGGCTGGCGTCGCTTCGATCGGGCGCAGGCCATCGGCGGGCGGTGATCAGACCGCCTCAAAGCTGGAGGCCAGCCGTTCAAACGCCGCCGATCTCACCACGGTCGGCGCGACGCGAGAATTCGGTCTGCCCGCCAGACGCGAGAATGCGCGCCTGCTCGACCCAATTCTCGCGCTCGATGCGTCCCTTGAAGTCGAGCACGTGACTGACGCGCTCGATGTCCGCGACGGTCCATTCGGCAATCTGCTCGTAGCGCGATACGCCCATCTGGTTGAGCTTCTTCTCAATCAGGACGCCGATTCCACGGATGCGCTTCAAGTCGTGGGTCTCGCCGGGACGGCTCGCGAACGGGCTCGTGCCGCCGCCGCGCAGGGCCTCGGAACGGACGGAGCGCAAGCTCGACAGATCGCCGGCTCGCTGTGCATCGGAGACCAGAACCGGTGGCGCCGCGCTCGGCGCGGGCGTCGGTGCAGCCGGCGCGGGGGACAGCCGGGCTGGCGCCAAAGAAGCAACCGCGGCGCTCGCCGCCGCCGTCGCGCCGACCAAGGAAACCGGTCCCTCGGAGCGGAGTGACGGCTCGGCAGGCCGGGGCGACGCGACCGAGGCGGGGGCGGGGGCAGCGGGTTGTGCAGCAACCGGGGTCGTAACTGGCGCGGCAGGCACGGGTTGCGACGGGGCCTGCACGCGCGTCACCGCTGCCGTGGCTTTCGGGCTCTCGACCTCGGAGGCACGGCGATCAGCGTCGCGCGAGCTGGCTGTGTCGCCACCGCGCGCGAGGATCTGCGCCTGCTCGACCCAGTTCTCACGCCGGATGCGCCCTTGATGCCCCAAAAGCCGGTCGAAGCGCTCCACGTCGGTCGCTGTCCACTGCGCGATCTGCCCGTACCGGGAGACACCTTGCGCGTACAGCAGTCGCTCAATCTCAGGGGTAATGCCGCCAATCCTCTGGAGCGCGTCGCGCGAGGCGACGGCCGGACGTGGCGCCTCGGTGAGCTTGTCGGTCGCGGCGGCAGGCGTCGCCGCGGGGACGGAAGCGGGCGGTTGCGAGCGCGGGGCTTCGGCTGGCTTGGTGTCGGTGGTCATCGCCCCGGACGATGATGGCCTCGCGGCGGCGGCAGCGGCTGCGGCCATCGCTGCGGCCGCCGCAGTCGCTACGTCGACACCAACGCGCTCCGTTCGCACCGGCGGCTCAGTGGCCCGACTTATAGACGAGGCTGATGCTGCGGGCGTCTGCGGGGCCGATGCGCGGGGGACGGTCACGACCGACGACGCTGGGGCCGACGGTGTCGGAACGGCGGCTGGCTTCTGAGCCGGCGCATCGACGGCAGGCCGACCTTGCGCCGAGACGAGCAGCTCACCATTGGCGAGAAGGCTCGAATAGTGGGTATCCTTGCCGCTCGACAGAATCTGGGCCTGCTCGATCCAGTTCTCCTGCTCGATGCGACCGTCGAAGCCAAGCGCATTGCTAATTCGTGCGACGTCCGCCGGCTTCCACGCGCCAATCTCGGCGAAGGTACGTATTCCCAGGCGATGCAGCGCGATTTCGAGAGGCCCGTCGATCATACGGATACGCTTCAGGTCGTCGGCTGCGCGACCCGCGGGCAGGCGGGCCTCGGGTGAACGCGGCATTCCGGTCGCTACGGCGGCTGCGGCAGAAGCTGCTCCAGCGACGATAGCCGGTCTGACTAGCTGAGGCGCCGGTGCAGGTTTCACCTCGGGCGAACCGGCCAAAGCCCGCTCGAAGCGTGAAACGGGATCGGGGGACGAGGGGGAGGGTGGCGTCTGGCGCGACGCAGTCGACGGCACTTGTGCTCTCCGCTCGGGACCGGGAATGGGCTCCAGCGTATCGGCCCGGCGGAATGCATCGCGGACGGGGGCAGGCGGAGCGGCCGGCGCGACTGGCCTCGGCGCGTAGCCCGTCGGCACAGATTGGCGCGCAGCCGCGCCTGCAGCAGCGGCGCCCGCAATGGCACCGGCAGGCACTCCCGAGGGCTCTCGGGCCACTTCCGCCGAGGCACCGACGATGCGGCGAGCAAGGCACGCGATCCAGCAACCGAGGAAATAGGACAAGCCGAGAAGCAGCAGAGTCTGCAAAGCGAGTGCGGTCATGTGCTTCCATCTCCCCCGAACGCAACAGACAAGCGCAGGTCAGCTCCGGTCATTCTCGACCTGACTGCAGGTTGCCCAACCGACGACGAGCCCTACGGCAAAGGCTATCGCCACGTACCAAAAAAGCTGAATGAAGAGATAGCCCATGACGCTCGACCTCGAAGCTGTGCCGCCCTGGTGAAAAGGGCGCTAGTTCCTCATCTTGACCACGAACTCGATGCGCCTGTTCATGGCGCGTCCTTGAGGCGTGGCGTTGTCGGCGATATTGCGGTTCTGCCCGTAGCCGATCGCCACGAGGCGGCTCGGCTCAACGCCCGCGCGTGAGAGATACTCGCGCACCGCATTCGCACGCCGATCCGATAGGCGTTGGTTTCGCTCCGGCGTTCCCTCCGAGTCCGTATGCCCCTCGATCTCGACGATCAGGGCCGGACAGCGATTGGCAGCATCGGCGACCTTATTGAGTGTCGGGAAACTCGCAGGGTCGAGATCGAAGCTTGCACGGCTGAAGTTGATGATGCCCTCACGCACGACCCTCGACATGGCCTCTTGGCACACGTCGACGACCTTTTCCTCCTCGGTGCGCGGCCGGGCTGGTGGCGCAGCCTTCAGAGCAGCGAGGCGGCGGCGCTCGTCATCGGCTTTCTGGCGGGCGACGGCGTCGGCGCGGCGGCGCTCCTCCTCGGCCTGTTGGCGTGCGGCAACCTCGGCACGACGACGCTCCTCCTCGGCTTGCTGGCGTGCCGCAGCCTCGGCACGACGACGCTCATCCTCGGCTTGCTGGCGTGCCGCAGCCTCGGCACGACGACGCTCATCCTCAGCTTGCTGGCGAGCGACGGCGTCGGCGCGGCGGCGCTCCTCCTCGGCCTGTTGGCGTGCGGCAACCTCGGCGCGACGACGCTCCTCCTCGGCCTGCTGGCGAGCCGCAGCCTCGGCACGACGACGCTCCTCGTCCGCGCGCCGGCGCTCGATATCCGATTGCGTGCGACGGGCTTCCTCGGCGCGACGGTCAGCCTCCAGGCGGGCGGTCTCCTCGGTGCGGCGACGCTCCTCCTCGGCCAGCCGTGCTTCTGCCTCGGCGCGCCGCTGCTGCTCCTCACGCGCCTGGATGGTAGCGAGATCGACCGTCACTCTGACGTCGGTTTCGCACGCCGATCCGGCATTGGCGCGAACCTCGGCAGGAAGCGACCGGGCCAGCGCATCGGCATCGGTCGTGCCGGTGATCTGGAGCCGGCGACCGACGTAAATGGCCTGCCCATTGCCCAGTTTCTGGAGGGCAGCAATGGCCACCTCCAGGCATTGCTCCCACCCGGGGGGGTGACCAGCGCCCAATTGCAGCTCGTCGCGCAGGCGCCGACCGGCAAAGCGCTGCCGGACCATTGCAGCGAGCGCAGCGCGCGCCTTCTCATCGGGCGCATAGCCCGTCAACACGATGCTTCCAGCCTCTGCTGTGGCCGAGGTCTCGTATGGGGACACGGTCTTGATCGACGGCTCGCGATGGCGGATCTCGCCATTGGTGCGAAACGACGCCAGCATTCCGGAACGCATCGCGCGCTCGACCTCGCCCGCCCGATCCACGGTCGCTGCAATGCCGTTCAGTGTCGCGGATTTGTCGCGGATTTCTGCCGTACCCTCCTCTAGCCTGCCGAGTTGCTCGAGCATCGCGCTCGCGACAGCAACGAATTGATCGGGCGAGCCGAAAGCAGGCTCCATTCGGTCGACGACTTTCGTATCGGAGCCGAGCCGGCGAGCGGCGCGCATCAACTCGTCACGAACCGCCTCGCTGGGAACATGACCGACAAGCTGCACCTCTTTCGCCTGCCGTCGCGCAGCCCAAACATAGGGGGAAGCGCGGGGCGGGCGCACACCCTCGTTCTTTAGACGGATGCCTTGTGGCATGCGGCCGGTCAGCGCCGTTTTGACGGTTCGGTAGCTTCGGGCATCGATTGCATCGCCGCGCACGGAGAGGCTGGTATCCTCGAGCTCAATGGCACCCTCGCGGAGAAGGGCGAGTTGCTTCAGGCCGAAGCCGACGCCACCGAGCCAGACATCGATCGGCGGTGCGCCGCGCGCCAATTTCATCCGGTCCTCGACATCGAGGCTGGGAAAGTTGGCCTTGACCATGCCGACAACGTCGCGCCGTGACTTGTCGCTCGGGACGAGGCCATCGATACGAATGCGGTCGTTGCGTCGAACGGCGCTCCATTCGTAGCGCTGTGCCTTGTCCAGTAGAGCGGCGCGATTGTCGACGATGCGGACGCCCATCGTGTCGAGGGCGGTGGCAACGGCCTTAGTTGGATCGCTTTCGTCGATGGCGCGCCCTGTCAGGATGGCATCGCGGCCTTCGAAGCTAATGTCTGCCCAGCCAAAGCCGCTGCGCTCGAGAACCGTCTTGGTGCGTGCCGTAAGATCGGCCTCGATTTGATCGCGCTCGCCGAGGATCGCGATCCAACCGAGCATGAGGATTGGAATCAGTCCCCATAGCCAACGCCACGGATTGCACTTCATTACGCTCTCCATCCCCACCAACCGCGTATTCCAGACCGTCTCCGGCCTTTCGCGGCTACCCCGCGCCCCCGCGCCCCCGTCGCTCCGTCCGCCCTACGTCCGCGACACCGCCGCGCTCGTCACAGCATCGAAGTAGCAGCTTGCCGTGCAGCGCAAGCCAAACGAGCCACGGTTGCGTCATCCAACCGCTCGCAAGCACAACGTGTCCCTTTTCTTACGGTCGGCACTATAGTCAATCTCAGCGGGCGCTCCAATAGCGCGGGCCGGCAAAGTGCTTGGTGCAAAACGACGGCAATCTCCCTCGTCGTCGAGCCGGCGACCGTGGCACCGGGCGCCGCCGGCAGCCACGTCACCGACCCGGCTTCGGCAGATGAGCCCGGGCGCCAACGGCCGGTTTTACAGTGGCTTGCGGAGGATCAGGCGCGGTTGCCCGCCAGGAGCTTGCGCGAGACAACGACGCGCATGATCTCGTTGGTGCCCTCGAGGATCTGGTGAACCCGCAGATCGCGAACGAGCTTCTCAAGTCCGTAATCTCTCAAGTAACCGTAACCTCCGTGCAACTGTAGTGCCTCGTTGCACACATTGAAGCCGAGATCGGTGGCGTACCGCTTGGCCATCGCGGAGTACATCGTCGCCTGCGGGTCGGCGCGATCGAGCGCGTCCGCGGCGCGATAAATCATCAGGCGGCCGGCCTCGAGGTCGGTGGCCATGTCGGCGAGCTTGAACTGCACGGCTTGGAACGATGCCAGCTCGGAACCGAAGGCCTTGCGCTCATGGACGTAGCTGCGCGCCTTATCGAGAGCGGACCAAGCGGCGCCGAGAGAGCACGCGCCGATATTGACGCGGCCGCCGTCGAGGCCCGACATGGCGAACTTGAAGCCCTGCCCTTCGACGCCTCCGACGAGGTGGCTTGCCGGAATCCGACATCCATCCAGGATCACCTGCCGCGTCGGCTGAGCGTTCCAGCCCATCTTTCGCTCGATGGCGCCGAAGGAGAGGCCGGGCGTATCCTTGAGGACAACGAACGCTGAGATACCGCCAGGGCCCTCACCGCCGGTGCGCGCGAAGATGAAGTAGAAATCTGTCGCGCCGGCACCTGAGATGAACTGCTTGGTTCCATCGAGGACAAAGCTGTCGCCATCACGGCGCGCGACGGTACTCAAGGCGGCAGCATCAGACCCGGCTCCGGGCTCAGTGAGGCAGTAAGAGGACAGCCACTCCATCGAGGCGAGCTTGGGCATCCATTCGGTAATCTGGTCGGGGGTGCCGTAGCGGCCCAGCATCCAGGCGACCATGTTATGGATTGAAATGTACGAGGAGATGGCTGGGCAACCGTAGGCCAGCGCCTCAAAAATGAGGGCACCGTCGAGGCGAGAGAGACCGGAGCCGCCCTTCTCGGCATCAACGTAGATCGCGGCCATGCCGAGGGCCGCGGTCTCACGGATGACATCGACGGGAAAGTGGCTTTTCTCGTCCCACTCGGACGCTTTCGGAGCAATGCGGTCGCGGGCGAAGGCGAGCGCGGTCTCCTGGATGGCTGCCTGCTCGTCGGTAAGAGAGAAATGCATGACAGCTCCGCGATACGTTAACGTTGCCGGTGCCCGGGCCGCGACGTGCGCTGGTCCGATGTTGTCAATTAGCGCCAGAAGGTCCGGCAAGGAAGTGGGAATGGAAGCGAGCAAGGCTGAGCCATCCGGCTCGAGTGCACCGCTTATCGTGCGCTCGCACGTCATGCCTTGGGGATTCCTGGTCGCGTTGCCGCTCGCGCTGGCCTTTGCCTATCTCGGTGCCTGGGGGCTCGATGCCGCGCTGGCGCCCGATTTCGTGGCGGCTGAGGACGCACCGCTCTGGCTGTTCAGCCTGCCGCTGCTGGCATTCTCCCTTTTTCTTTTTCTCGTCGGCGTCGGCGAGTTGGCGCGGTATCTCAAGCCTGCCGTAGAGGTCATCGTCGACGGCACCGGCGTGACGACCTTCGACCTTCTCGGTGCGAGGCGGACAGCTTGGGGCGATATGGTCGAGGCCCGGGTCGAGGGCGGCCAGCTGTGCCTGAGGGGGCGCACCGACAGGCGCGGGAGCGGACGAGAGCTCAGGCTCAATTTCAACCGGTTGGCGATCGAGCCGGTGCTTCTCGTGCAACGGATCGCGGTGCATCGTCCGGATCTTGTCGTCGTGCCGCAGCAGGCCGCGAACGACGACGGCAAACGAGACACGGGCGTATAGTCGTCGGCTCCAAGCCGCCGCCGAACCGCGGGGGATGGCAGAGGGTGGGGCTCGATGACGGCCGGCAGTCGATGGCATGCAGGACTGATCTCTGTAGCGCTGGCCCTCGGGGCGGCCGGCACATGGCTCGGGATCTCCGGCGGCAATCAACTTGAGGGAGGGCTCGCGTGCCGGAACGGCAGCATCGTCATGCAGCGGGTCGAGCTGGTGCTCGGCATGTCCCGCAAGGGACTGGTCGACGTCAGCGATGCGGAGTGGGCCGCATTCCTCGAGCGCGAGGTAACGCCAAGGTTTCCGAACGGACTGACGGTGCTTGCCGCGAGCGGCCAATGGCGCGGCGCGTCCGGTTCGGTGGTGCGAGAGCCGTCGCGCCTTTTGCTCGTCTGGGTCGAGCCCGCAGCGGATCTGGAGGCACGGATCGAGAGCATCCGCTCAGCTTGGAAGACGGAGCACAACCAGGAAAGCGTGCTACGCGCCGAGGCGCCGTCGTGCGTTGCATTTTGACCTGATCACATGAAGCCGTCGTCGGGCCGCCCGAGCAGGATGCGCCCGACCGCCTCGAAATGCGACGTGCGCGACTGGATCTGCTGCGAGAGCGTGTGCATGTCCCGGAACCGCCGCTCGAAGGGGCTTCCGGGAAAGATCGCGCTGACCCCTGCCGCCTTGTAGACCGTGTCCGCCACCTCGATCGCGCCGTGGATGGCATTGGCGCAGACGAGCCTGAACTCGCCCGCGGTCCTCGACGCCGATGGCGCCAGTCGTACCCGCCCGGAAAGCGATCTGCTCGAGTGTCGTGATCAGGTAGGCCTCCGCTGCGCCGAGCCGCGCCTCGGCGCGGGCCACGTCACCCTGCACCTGGGCCTGGTCGGCGAGCCGGGCCTGGCCGCGCGGCGTCTTCGTGGCGGCAAGTGTGACGAGCTCGTCCAGCATCTCACGCGCCAGGCCCACCGCCACGCCGGCGACGCCCACCGCATAAAGGCCCTGCATCGTGAAGGCATAGAGCGGCCCCAGAGAGCGCCGGCCCTCGGGATCCTCGCGCGTGCCCGAGAAGCTTCGCGGGACGAAGACGTCCTCGACGGTGTAGCTGTCCGACGCGGTGCCCCTGAGCCCGATCGTGTTCCAGGTGTCGAGCAGCGTCGCCTGGGCAGCCGGGAACAGCACCGTGCGAACGGTTTGCCGACCCCATCGGTTGAGGCGGAGCGAGCCGTCTGCTTCCTCGACATTCGCGTGGGCGCCGATCCAGTTCGCCTGCCGGCAGCCGGAGGCGAAATCCCAGCGGCCGCGTACCAGGAAACCGCCCTCCACTGCCTTAAGACGGCACTCGTTAGGCGGCCCCCAGGCAATCAGCGTCCGGCCGCCCGCGAAGATCGTCTCTGCCGTCTCCGGCTCGAGATGCGGTGCGATCAGGGCCGCACTGTTGGCGACGAACATGTTCCAGGCAACCGAGCCGTCGTGGCGCGCAACCTCCGCGACCGCTCGGAAATAAGTGCGCGGATGCACCTCCCCGCCGCCGAGGCTCCTCGGCAGCAGCAGGTGGAAGAGACCCGAGTCGAACAGCTCGGAGAGCAGCGGCTCGGGAATGCGTCGCGTCGCCTCGATACAGTCTGCCGCCGCGCGAATGGCCGGCCCGAGGCGGGCTGCGACCGCGTTCGCGTTGTCATCGCGCGCCGGCGTCGGACGAGAACGCACTGGCGTGGCGGGGACTTCGGCCATGTCACTTCCCCCGTCTGGCGCCCTCAACCGGCTGCCGGCAGATCCCAGGACAACGCTTCGTGACCCGGAGCATAGACGCGGTTCGATTGGGCTGGGTTGCGATTGACGTGATCGCGCGCATAGAGCGGATGGCGCATCGAGCGAACCTCATGCTCGAGCTTGAAGAGCACCTTGCCCGTAGAGAGCTCCGTGATGTCCTCGAAGCGATACTGGTGCTGGTCGCTTTCCTCGGAGACGAGGTCGCGCTCGAGCAGGCGCTTGTAGGGGCCGGAGAAATCCGCGAGGTAGACGGCGATATGATGCCCGTCGAAGGCGGGTGCGCTGGCCGCCGCCTCGCTCTCTCGGTAGACGAGGACCTGGTCTGGACCGGTCGAGACCCGCGCGGCCTTCTCGCCCGACACCTCGGTTACACTTGCGCCCGTCGCCACGATCTCGCGGTAGAAGCGGGCGATGGCTTCGGCACTGCCGCGCGGCACCTCGAGCTCGACGTAGGGCATGCCGAGCCGCATGGCGCCGAACTCGGCGGCCGGCTCGTGGATGCGGATACGGTTGCCCCACGGGCACGTCGCCTCGACGTGGGTCGGCATTTCGCGGAACGAGAATTTGGTGTCTGCCAGCAGGTCCTTGACGCCCTGCAAGCGTTCGAGAAGGGCCGCTCTGTTCGGGATGACGAGCCCCGTGACGCCGCGCAACACCTGTGGCTTGCCGCTTGGCAAATGGAACTGGCTGCGGCCGACGTTCACCCACATGTTGGTCACACCGGTCATCAGGTAGGGGTCGCGGGTGAGACCCAGGCCGGTGACATAGAACAGCGTGGCCAGCCGCTGGTCGGGCACGGTGATGTTGACGTGCTCGAGCATGACCATGTTGCCCAAGTCCTCGACCGAGCGATCGAACTTGCGCTCCTTGGAACCGCGAGGGTTGGGCGAGGGATAACGTCTCATCTGGATCTGCATGGCGCCGTTCTCCGTGACGCGGGAATGCGAGACTGCAATCCTGGCTCAGGAGTGGCCCGGAGGTCAAAAGGCAAATGACTGCGCCGAGGCAAGAGTGGTGTGCCGGACGAGGCAGCGGCTATAGTCGACTGCGGTCCAAGTCCGCCGAGACGACGCGCCCACGGCCCAGACCGTAGTCGAGCCGGGACGTCAACGCAGGAGAACCTCCATGTCCGATGTCGATTCAGCTGCAAGGCCGGTTCCGTTCGACACCAACCATCTCGACAAGCTGATGGACGAGGCGGGGCTGGACGTGATCGTAGCAACGTCGAAGCACAACGTGCAGTATCTGCTCGGCGGCTATCGCTTCTTCTTCTTCGACACGATGGAAGCGATGGGCGTCTCGCGCTACCTCTCGGCAGTCGTCTATCGCAAGGGTGCCCCCGCCGACACGGCCTACATCGGCTGCGCCATGGAAGCCGGTGAAAAGGAGCTCGGGCGCTTCTGGACGCCGAAAGTCGAGCTCGGTCCAGTCGGGAGCCAGGCGGCAATGACTGGCGCTGCGGCGCACATCGCCAAGCTCGGCGGGGTCCGGCGCGTCGGCATCGAATCCGGCTTCCTTCCGGCCGATGCGGAGAAGGCACTGAGGCGCGGCCTTTCCAACGTCGAGCTCACCGACGCGAACTTTCCGCTGGAGCGGTTGCGTGCCTGCAAGACGCCCGAGGAAATTGCGGCATTGCGCAAGGCCTCCGAACTGGTCGTCGATGCCATGAAGGTCACCTTCGCGACGCATTGCGTGCCTGGCGCCACCAAGGCCGAGGTGGTCGAGGCACTGCGGCGCGAGGAGGTCAATCGTGGACTCGTCTTCGACTATTGCCTGATCACGGCGGGGACGAGCCTCAACCGCTCGCCCTCCGAGCAGCGCATCGAGAAGGGGGACATCATGACCATCGACTCCGGCGGCAACTGGAAGGGCTACATCGGCGATCTCTGCCGGATGGGCATCGTGCAGGCAACGCCTGACCAGGAGCTGCAGGATCTGCTCGGCTTCGTCGAGGAGGTGCAACAAGCGGTCAGGAAGCCCATCAGTCCCGGTAGCCGGGGCGGTGACATCTGCGACGTGGCGGAACGCCTGCTCGATGCCTCTGCCCATCGCAAATACACGCACTTCATGGCACACGGCATGGGTCTGGTCAGCCACGAGGCGCCGCGCCTGATGGATGCCCCGCGATTCTCGTATGACGGCTACGACAAGGAGCGGCCGCTGGAGGCTGGGCACGTCATCTCGATCGAGACGACGATGGCCCATCCCACGCGCGGGTTCGTCAAGCTGGAGGACACGATCATCGTGACCGAAGGCGGTTACGAGGCAGTCGGCGACGGGGCTCGGGATTTCAATCCGGCCGGCGTCGCCGCCGGTCGCGCATAGCACCATACGAGCCACGCCCACACCGGCAGCGCGTGGAGGAAGGCGAGGCCGTAGTTGTGCGCTTCGCCCGCTCCCTGGTTCACCAGCGGGAGGAACAGGTAATAGCTGGCGAGGGTCGCGGAAGCGAGCAGCAGGGGACGGCTCTCGATCGCGGCTGCCAGCGCGAGGAACCAGAGCGCGTACCAGGGGAACTGGGCGGGTGCGAGGTAGAAGGTCGTGGCCGCGATAGCGGTGGCTGCAACGAGAAGGGCGCGCAGATCAGCGGGCGGTCGCCGAGCGAGGTAGAGCGCGAGGCCGCCAACGCCGAGGGCAATCGCGGCTCGCAGCACCCGCTGGCCCCACGCCTCGCCGCCAGTCGCAAGGACGACGGCAAAGCTCATCCACGAGAAGGGCGCGTTGTTGATCCACCAATGGTCCGAGTAGGCGACGAGGCCGGAGCGCATACCAGCGAGCGCCGAGTGGGCGAGCGGGGCGAGCAAGATGGCCGTCAGCAACGAGAAGACGATGGCCGGCCGCAAGACGCTACGGCCGCGCGCATAGGCCAGGTGCGCGAACACCGGGACCAGCAGCACGGGCCAGAGCTTGACGCCGACCGCGAGCGCCAGCAGCACGGCGGCGACGAGATCGCGGCCGCGCCAAGCCATGAGGCAGGCACCGAGCAGCAAGGGTGCCAGCAACGCCTCCGTATGGCCGGTGCCGTGGCTCGACCACACGATGAGCGGATTGAGCCAGAACAGCGCCGCCATCAGCGGCGGGCGGCCCAGATCCTTCAGGATCGCGATCAGGACGGCGAGGCCGGCCAGCTCTGCGCCGAGAAAGATGAGCCGCAGACCGTCGAGCGAGTAGGGCACCGCAAGGTTTGCGAGGGCGAAAGCAATCTGGGCTGTGCCGGGATAGATAGTCGTCAACTCGGGAAAGTTGATGCTTTGCAGTATCGAGCCGGCTTGCGCGGCGAGCGTCGACAGATGCACCGCGGCTGGATCGCCCGCCATAACGGCACCCGGAGCGATCGTGTAGGGGTTCGAGCCCGCAGCCACAACGGCTCCGTCCCAGAGATAGCGAAAGTAGTCGTCATCAATGACGACAGGTACGCCGTACCAGACGAGGCGCATGGCGAAGCCGGTGAAGAGCATCGCCCCAAGCGCGACGCGGCTCGGGGCCAGACGCCCCAACAGCGGCGCCATGGCGAGGGCCAGCAGGGCAGGCAGGCCGAGTAGTGCCACCATTGGCAGCACGTCGGCGATCGTGCGGAAGCTCGCCTGCGTCCAACCCGGGGACCCGCGCGCCATGAGCCATTGGCAAGCGACGAGGACCATGGCGACAAGCGACAACACGACGGCCGAACGCTGTGCTGTGCGCCCGCTCCAGGCCTCGGCTACCGCCGCGATTTGTGCCGGCTTTGTGATCCTCGTGCCCTCCTCCGCCTGCTACGGCATAGGAGGGGTTGGCGGCATGCTCAAGGGGCGAGCACCCACCTCACCGAATTGTCAGATCGCGTGTCGGTGATGTCATCTAGGACTTGCCGGGCTCGAGCGTGCGTTTATCCGCTCGCGCGCGCTCGATGGCCTCGATCACGACCGCCGCATCGCCGATTTGATTGGCGAGCAGCAGAACGAGACGGGCATTGAGGCGAGCGCTCTCGTCATCGGAGAGGCCATCGTGGGCCCCGATCAGGGCGGCGTACACGTCGTCCCCTTGCGTGCCGAGGCGGAAGGAGGTGTCGAGCTTGCCCTCACTCATGCGGCCTCCTTGCGAAGCGCTCGCTGCATGGCGGCGGCAATCTTTTCGGGCGTTGGTTTCGCGAAGCGAGCCGCGACATGCTGGTCGGGGCGGATCAGGTAGGCGACCCCAGGCATGCCGCCATAACGCCGAGCGACGAGGCCGTCGACATCTTGTACCCGCGTGTGGCCGTCTGCGCTGCCAGCAGGTCCGTCGACGACGGTGAGTTGCGCCACCCCATGCGGTACGTCTGCAGGGTGTCCAAAACTCACCACGAGAAAGTCGCCAAGGATCTGATCAAGCAACCAGGCTCTATTGCCGAGCCTGTCGATGATCGGCGCATCGGAACACGGACTTCCCGGCGCGAGCCCGCCCACAAAATCCGGATCGTCGGCGCTTTGCAGTGACAGCCCGCCCAATGTGCATGGCAGCGACAGGCGGCCCGAGTTGACCAGCCGTCGTGCAAAGGGCTCGGTCGCGGCCATGGCGAGGGCTTCCTCGCGGAAGATGCGCTCCATCCTGGATTTCGGCGTCATGAAGCTCGTCGATCGGGCGGAGTTCAGGATGTTCTCGTCGGCGCCGCGGATGCGCTCCTCGTCGTAGGTGGCGATCAGGCTTTCGGGGGCCGAGGCATTCAGGATCGCGGCGAGCTTCCAGGCGAGATTGTCAATGTCCTGGATACCGCCGTTGCCGCCACGTGCACCGAAGGGCGAAACGATGTGGGCGCTGTCGCCGGCGAAGACGACGCGACCGTGGACGAAGCGCTCGAGGCGGCGGCACTGGAACGTGTAGACCGAGATCCAGTCGATCTCGAAAGGGCGGTCGCCAATGATGGCGCGAATGCGGGGCGTTACGCTTTCGGGGCGCCGCTCGACCTCGGGATCGGCTTCGGGGCCGAGTTGCAAGTCGATGCGGTAGATGTCGTCCGGTTGCTTGTGCAGCAGAGCCGACTGGCCGCTGTGGAACGGCGGCTCGAACCAGAACCAGCGCTCGGACGGGAAGTCCGCCTTCATCTCGATATCGGTGATGAGGAAGCGCTCCTCGAATGTGCGGCCGACGAATTCGAGGCCAAGGAGTCCGCGCACGGTGCTGCGCACCCCGTCGCACGCGACGAGCCATTCGGTGTCAATCCTGTAGGCCCCTTCCGGCGTCATAACCTCGGCGGTTACCCCGTCTGCGCGGCTCGTGAGGTCAACGACCTTGGACTTGAACCGAAGCTCGATCAGCTCCGGAAAATCGCGCGCGCGATCGATCAAGTACTCCTCGACGTAATACTGCTGGAGGTTGATGAAGGCCGGGTGCTTGTGGCCGGGCTCAGGCAGGAGATCGAAGTTGTAGACCTCTTTGTCCCTGTGAAAGAGACGCCCGACCTTCCAGGTAACGCCCTTCTCGACCATGCGGCGGGCAACACCCAGACGATCGAAGATCTCGAGCGTTCGTTTCGACCAGCAGATGGCGCGCGAGCCCACGGAGACGGTGTCGCCGTCATCGAGAACGACCGACTTCACGCCGTGCAGCGCGAGATCGATGGCGAAGGCAAGGCCGACGGGGCCGGCGCCGACGATCAGTACCGGAACCCGCGTCCGACGACCGTCGAGATCGGGCGTGCGAACGAAGGGAAAGCGCTGGTGCTGGTAGCGCATGTGCGGTCCCCCGCCTGACCAGCCACCCTACTCCGCCGCCTGCGCTTTCTTCGGCTTGGCGTTGTCGACGATCACCGGGCTCTCGAAATACATGATCTCGGGCGCAGCTCCGTAGCGCTCGGTGATCATCTTTTTCCAGTCGGCATTGTAGACCCTGTCGGCAGCCTCGCGGCTTTCCCAGAGATAAACACCGCCACCGGTGTGGGTCTTGTCGTCGAACAAGTAGTACTTGCGGACAAGGCCGGAGAGGCCCTCATACTTCGGCGCCGAGCCCTGGAACATTTTCTCGGCGTCGGCGAGCTTGATCGTTTCGGGCAGCTTGAAGCGGACGATGGCCGTGATCATGAGCTGATCCTTTCCTCCGGAAACGGGCTGTCTTCGAGCCCATTGCCGATCAGTCTAGCCGACAAGACTGACGCTCGTCACTCCTGCGGGAAGAGCTCGGTCGAGAGGTAGCGCTCAGCGAAGGACGGCGCGAAGGTGACGATGGTCTTGCCAGCCATGTCATCGCGTGCGGCGACGGTGAGAGCGGCGGCGACGTTGGCGCCGGTCGAGATGCCACCCGGAATGCCCTCGATGCGAGCGAGCGTGCGCGCGACCTCGAAGGCCATCTCGTTCGGCACCGTGATCACCTCGTCGATGAGCTTGGTGTCGAGTATCGACGGCACGAAACCGGCGCCGATGCCCTGGATCTTGTGCGGGCTCGGCTGGCCGCCGGAAAGAACGGGGCTGGCCGTCGGCTCTACCGCGAAAACCTTGAGGCCGGGACGGCGGGGCTTCAACGCTCGTGCGCAACCGGTGAGCGTTCCGCCAGTGCCGACACCGACGACCAGCGCATCGATGTTGCCGCCGGTATCGTTCCAGATCTCCTCGGCAGTGGTCCTTTCGTGGACGAGCGGATTCGCGGGGTTGTCGAACTGCGCCGGAATGATCGCCCCCGGCGTCTCGGCCGCGATCTCCTCTGCCTTGGCGATGGCGCCCTTCATGCCCTTCTCGCGAGCGGTGAGCACGATCGTGGCGCCGAGATAGGCCAGAATCTTGCGGCGCTCGATCGACATCGACTCGGGCATGGTGAGGATCAGCTTGTAGCCGCGCGCCGCTGCCACGAAGGCGAGGCCGATGCCGGTGTTGCCCGAGGTCGGCTCGACGAGCGTCCCGCCGGGCTTCAACTTGCCGGAGGCCTCGAGCGTGTCGATCATCGAGACGCCGATGCGGTCCTTGACCGACTGCAAGGGGTTGAAGAACTCGAGCTTGAGGAGGATGTCGGCCTTGGCCCCCGCCTCGGCTTTGAGGCGCGACAACCGGACCAGCGGCGTGTTGGCGATGGTCTCGGCGATGTTGTCGTAGACTTTGCCACGGCCGGGCTTGCCGAGGGCTGCGAGCGTCTTGATCTCGTTCGAGCTGGTCATGGGCGGTCGATCTCCGCGATCGGTCTCGAGGGACGGGTTGCCGATTGCTATGGCCGCTTTGCCTGGGTGCGGCAAGCTCACTCGGCGATGAGAGCATGGCTGTGGAGCGACGGCAAACGCCGCAACGTTCCGCTTCACGCCTTTCCGGCAGAAGATTTTTTTGCTCGACTTGCGAAACGGCGCGAAGGGCTGCTTTTTTTTGCGGATTTGGCCGGCGCGGCGACCGTCGGCGGACCGATGCCCGTCGAGCCGAAACCGCCGGCGCCGCGCCGCGTTGAGCCGACAGCCTTTGCCTCGACCAACGCCGCCTGGACGACGGGGGCGACGACGAGTTGCGCTATGCGCTCGCCGCGAGCGATCGTGAACGGCTGGTCGCCGTGGTTGATCAAAATTACCTGCACCTCGCCGCGGTAATCGGCATCGATGGTGCCGGGGCTGTTGAGCACCGTGATGCCGTGGCGGGCAGCGAGACCTGATCGCGGCCGAACCTGACCTTCGAAGCCATGCGGCAACTCGAGGATGAGGCCGGTCGGGATCATGGCCCGCGCGCCGGCCGCGAGCGTGACGGGCGAGGATTTCCGGCACCGCCGCTGCAAGGTCGATGCCTGCTGCGTCGGCCGACTGATAAGCGGGAAGTGACAAGCCTTCGGCGTGGGGAAGACGCACGAACTTGACGCGCGGACGCCGTAATGGAGCTGCCGCCATCATACGCTGGCCGTGATGGCGGCGAGGTGCTCGGCCGCGCGCGCCACGAGTGCCTCGGCGACCTCGGACTTGTCCATCTCGGGCCAGTCCTCGACACCATCGGCAGTGACCAGATGCACGGTATTGCGATCGCCACCCATGATGCCCGTCTCGGGGCTGACGTCGTTGGCGACGATCCAGTCGCAGCCCTTGGATTTGCGCTTTCGCTGGGCGTACGCGACGACGTTCTCGGTCTCGGCGGCGAAGCCGATCACGAGTGGCGGCCGGCGTTGAAGGGGCTCGTGCGCGATGGTCCTCAGGATGTCGGGGTTCTCGACGAGCTCGAGGCGCGGCGCCGCATTCCTGCCGTCCTTCTTGATCTTTGCGTCGCTTTCGGTCGCGACACGCCAATCGGCGACCGCGGCGGCGAAAATCGCGCAGTCGGCGGGGAGCGACGCCTGGACGGCGGCGAGCATGTCGCGCGCGGCCTCGACGTGGATGACGTGGACGGCTTTCGGATCGGGCTGACTGGTGGGACCCGAGACGAGTGTCACACGGGCGCCGAGGGCTGCCGCTGCCGCCGCGATGGCGTGGCCCTGTTTGCCGGACGAGCGATTGGCGATGTAGCGAACCGGGTCGATCGGCTCGTGGGTCGGGCCGGAGGTGACGAGGATGTGGCGACCGGCGAGAGGCAGGGCCGCGGCAGGAGGAGTGACGAGCGGTGGCGGCGCGAGCAGGCCCGTCGGTGCGGGAGAGAGCCGCGCGTCGATGGCGGCGAGGATCTCGTTCGGCTCGGCCATGCGACCGGGGCCAGCCTCGTTGCGCTCGGCCATCTCGCCGACGTTGGGGCCGACGAAGGCGATACCGTCCGCGCGGAGGGTGGCAGCGTTGCGCTGCGTCGCTGCATGGCGCCACATGAAAGGATTCATGGCGGGCGCGATCAGAACGGGCTTATCGGTGGCGAGAAGCACGGCCGTTGCCAGGTCGTCGGCGTGGCCGCCGGCCATTCTGGCCATCAGGTCGGCAGTTGCGGGCGCAACAACGATCAAGTCGGCCTCGCGCGAAAGGCGGATGTGGCCGATCTCGCGCTCGTCGTCGAGGCTGAAGAGATCCTGGAACACGCGGTCTCCGGTGAGGGCACCGACGGAGAGGGGGGTGACGAACTCAGCGGCAGCCCGGGTCATCACGGCGCGGACGGCATATCCGCGCTCACGGGCGCGCCGGATCAGCTCCAGGCACTTGTAGGCGGCAATGCCACCGCCGATGATCAAGAGGATGCGCTTTTTGGGGTGTGACACGAGGCAGGCCCACGACTTTTGGAAGGCTATCACAATAGCACAGGTCGAGCGTGCCGGTGATAGATGTGAGCCGCAATGGCGAAGACTGGATGGCGACTTACGACTTGCAGATAGAACGCGTTTCGGCAGCGGAAACCAGTGCCACCGAAACCGCTCCGGTCCATCGCGTTCGATGATAGGTTGCCGGGCTTCCAAAGGAGCCGGCACGAGCATGGACGCCTCCCCTGCGACACGCGCGACGACGGACCGCGCCGCTTCGTCGGCGGCCGGGTGGCGCGTGCGGCATCATGCTTCGCTCGACGAGGTGTCGCCCCAGGCCTGGGACGCGCTGTTCCCGGGCTCACCCGAGGATTGGGCGTTCTACCGGGCCGTCGAGGACAGTCCGCCCGAGGATTTCCGGCTGGGTGCACTCACGGTTGCAGGAGCCGACGGAAGGCTGCAAGCAGCGGTACCGATGTTCCAGGTGGATTACCGGCTCGACACACCATTTCAGGGCCGGCTGCGAAAAGTCGCGGATTGGGTCAACACGCGGCGGCCCGGACTGACGCGCCTCAGCGTGGTGGGGCTCGGATCGCCGCTTTCGGATAGCTGCAGCCTCGGCTTCGAGGCGTCGCTGGACTCCGCGGGGCGCGAGGCCCTTCTCGTTGCGCTGCTCGATTGGCTGAAGGCCGAGGCGGATCGCACCAAAGCGGCGATCGTGGCGGTGAAAAGCATGGGGGCGGAAGCCGAGGCCTTCAATGCGGCCTTCGAGAGCGCCGGCATGGCCAAGGTGACGAGCGTGCCGGTGGTGACCCTGGAGGTCGCTGCAGGCAGCCTCGATGGGTACCTCAAAGGTCTCAAGCGGCAGCATCGCTCGTATTTCCGCAACAAGCTGAAGACGCTCCCCGAGATCCGGATCGAGCTCCGGCGCTCGGCGGATGGCCTCGAGGCCGAGCTCGTGCGCCTCTACGAGGCGACACTGGCGCAATCCGGTGTCTCCTACGGCGAGTTCGACCAGATCGGGCCCGGCTATTTCCGAGCCTTTCTCGAGCGCCAGGGGGAGCGCGCGCAGCTCATGCTGTTCTGGAAGGGCGACACACTGGTGTCATTCCATCTCTTCCACGTCGGCGCGCGACGGATCATCTCGAACAAGATGGGCATGCGCTATCCGGAAGCGCGGGAGCTGAACCTCTATTTCATCAACTGGCTCAAGATCATCGAGATCGCCGCCCAGCGCGGCATACCAGAGATCGAGATGGGCGCGACGACCTATGCCGCGAAGCTGCTGTTCGGGGGGCACCTCGAGCGGCGCTGGCTACACTTCCGCTTCCGGCGCGGCTGGCTCAATCGGGTTGCACGTCCCTTCTATGGATTCTTCGATTTCGAGCGCAACGAGGACGAGTTGAAAAAACTCGCGGCCGAGCGCGGCTCACTGCCATTCAAGGACGAGACAGGAAAGCTTCATCCATGACCGCCATCGCCTGGCTGCTGCTCGGCGCCATGCTCGTCTTCGACACGGCCTCGCACCTGCTGCTCAAGGCCTCGTCGGCACGCGCCCATGCCGACACCCGCGACATGCACTTCATCCGGCGCATGTTTCGCGTGCCCATCTTCTGGGTCGCCATAGCCGCATTTCTCGGAATGATGGTGGTCTGGATCGGCTTCTATTCGGTCGTCGGGCTCGCGCAGGGCGTGATGATGGGGTGCATCACGATTGCCGGGGTGATGATCGGCGGGCGGCTGTTCTTCAACGAACGCATCACGCCGATGCGGGCGCTATCGGCGGTTCTGATCGGGATCGGCGTCATTCTCGTCGGATGGGAGCGGGGGTGATGGCAAAGCGATCGACAGAAGGTACCTCCTGTCCCGTCTCACCATTGCTGAGCTTCGCTAGAGAGAGGCGAAATTGGCGGTGCACAGTATGAAGCGCCTCGTCATCCTCGGGTTTCTCGCCCTTCTCGTGATCGACACGACACAGCAGATCCTCGCCAAATTCGCGGGCGACCGGATCGGCGAGTTCGTGCTCGAGCTCGACTGGCTGCGACGCTTGGCCGACGAGCCGTTGCTCTACGTGCTGCTCGGGCTCTACGTGGCGGCGTTCATGGTCTACTCGTGGCTGCTGCGGCATGCGCCAGTCGGACCGTCCTACGCGGCCCTGCACGGTCATGTGGTGACGACGTTCGTATTCTCGATGCTGTTCCTCGGCGAACGGCTCACTCTGCTGCAGCTTTGCGGATGTGCCCTGATTGTGGGGGGGATTGTGCTTCTGGCGGTGACGGAGGAGTTGTAGCGGTTGTCGGCGGGCTCGCCGCGACTGCGACGGCAGGCCGGGAGCGCTTGAAGAGGAGCGCGAACGGAATGGCGAGGGCGGCAATCACCGTGAACAGACCGAAGGCATTGAGGTAGGCGATCATCGCCGACTGTCGCGTGATCTCGCGCGAGAGGCGGGCCAGTCCGGCATTCGTTTCGGCATCCCAGGAGCCCATCACCCACGGCAGCATCAACGACGGGTTGAACGGATTGACCAGCTCGACGAGCCGCGCGTAGTTGAGCCCTGTCGAGCGCACGACCTCGGCCACGCTGATCGAGATGAACAGGCTCGAGGCCAGGTTGCGCAGCAGGTGGAAGACACCCAGCGCCTCGGCGCGGTAGCGCGGCTCGATCCCCGAGAACGTAACGATCGATAGCGGCACGAAGAGAAGCCCGATGCAGGTGCCCTGGAGCATGCCGTTCAAGGCAAGCTCGAAAGGGGTCACGTCGAGATTGACGGTCATCAGCCAGAGGCCGGAGACGGTCAACGCCAAAAAGCCGAGCGCCATGCTCAGGCGCGGATCGAGCTTCTCGCTCCACATGGCGATGAAGAACCCTGCAAGACCGCCAAGGCCCCGCGCGCCGATGACCTGGCCGATCAGCGCATCGGGAAATCCGGCGTGCTGGCGCAGCAGCGTCGGCAGCAGGACCATGGGCGTGAAGCTCAACATGCCGAAAAACGAGACCAGCAGAAGCCCCAGCGCCAAATTCCGGTCGGTCAGAAGCTTGAGATTGAGGAACGGCTGCCGGGCCGTCAGGCTATGGGCAATGAAGACGTAAAATGCCAGGACGGCGACCGAGAGAAAGGCCACGATCTGCTGTGATTCGAACCAGTCGAGCCGCTGGCCGCGCGACAGGACGTACTGCAGGCAGCCGATCGAGGTCGACAGTGACAGAAAGCCGATCCAGTCGAAGCCGATCGGCTCCGGCTTCTTATCCTTGGGCAAGGCGAAGTAGAGCCCGATGAACGAGATCAGGCTGACCGGCACCAGCATAAAGAAGGCCCAGCGCCAGCTCATCTCCTCGGCGAGACGACCCGCAAGCGTGGGGCCGATGATGGGCCCTAGAATGACGCCCATGCCATTGAGGCTCATCACGAAACGATGCTGCTCGCGCGGGAATATGTCGAGCATCGTCGACTGCGCGAGTGGCACCGTTGGAGCGCCGATGGCGCCCTGCACGATGCGCCAGAAGACCAGCGCTTCGAGGGACTGCGCGAGGCCACACATCAGAGTCGAGAACGATAGGCCCGCGATGCAGGTCACCATCACGTTGCGGCGCCCGAAGCGGGCCGCAAGCCAGCCCGCCATGGGCGTCGCGATGGCAATGGCCAGGATGTTAAAGGTCACGATCCAAGACACCTCGTCGGCCGTGGCCGACATCGTGCCCTGGATCTGCGGCAGCACCGTCGACGTGACCAGGATCGTCGTGAAGTAAAGCGTCGTGGACAGAATGCCCGAGGCGAGAATAGCCGCCCGGCGGAGGGGAGACAGGCCGGTCGAGGGGCTCGAGGCATTCATCAGATCGGCGTCCGGCGTGATTTGCCTCATGCTGGCATTGTGAGAGACGATTGCCTAGGGCCGGCCTCGCCACAGGGTCACCGATTTGCGCCATCCGGCAAATCGCGCATCATGGCGGTGAACGTGAGCCGTGGAGGAAGCCCTGATGTCGGTCATTCTAGGAACGGGTGAGCATCGCTACCGCGTCGTCGAGAGCTGGGCCAAGTTGCCGGACGGCTGGGAGTTCATGGATTGCGCCGCGGTGGGCGTCGACTCCAAGGACCAAGTCTACGTGTTCAATCGGGGCGAGCACCCGATGATCGTCTTCGACCGGGAGGGCAACTTTCTCAGGAGCTGGGGTGAGGGCGTTTTCAAGCGCGCGCACGGGTTGCATATCGACAAGGACGACATCCTCTATTGCACCGACGACGGCGACCACAGCGTCCGCAAGTGCACGACGGATGGCAAGGTGCTGATGACAATGGGCGTGCCGGGAAGGCCGGCGCCGTTCATGTCGAACGAGCCGTTCCACCGCTGTACACACACCGCGCTGTCACCCAAAGGCGAGATCTACGTCTCGGACGGATACGGCAATTCCTGCGTGCACAAGTTTTCGCCCGATGGGAAGCTCCTGAAGACCTGGGGGCAGACCGGCACCGGTCCCGGTGAGTTCAACCTCGTCCACAATGTCGTCACCGACGACGACGGCTGGGTCTACGTCGCCGACCGCGAGAACCACCGGGTCCAGGTGTTCGACGGCAACGGGCGCTACGAAACCGAGTGGAAGAACCTGCACCGGCCGAGCGCGCTCTTTTGCGCGTGCGGCAAGGGTACGACCAAGCCGACGTTCTTCGTCGGCGAGCTGGGCCCCGGCATGCCGGTCAATCTCAAGTACCGCAATCTCGGGCCGAGGCTTTCGATCGTCGATCACGAGGGGAAGCTGATCTCCCGTCTCGGCGGCACGGAGGGCCCGGGGACCGAGGTCGGGCGGTTCATGTCGCCGCACGGGCTCGCGATCGATTCACGCGGCGACATCTATGTCGGGGAGGTGGCGTATACCAACTGGCCGACCAGCTTCCCCGGCCAGACGATGCCGCGCCCGCTGCGGTCGCTGCAAAAGCTGGAGCGGGTGCAGTAGAGAGTTCCAGCTTCGCCAGCAGGTGCCCGTGAGGTTCCATGCCCCCTGCCGCCATCGACGAGACGAAGCAGATCGTGGGAGACCTTCTCAGGGCCCATCTGCCGGCCGGCTGGGGCTTTCGGCAGATGACGAGCCCCAGAGTCGAGCATCTGCCACCGGACGAGGTGACGCCGAACGACCTCAGCTGGCTGATCTGGCGGCCGGAGGACATCGGTGACCGGTTCCGCTACTACCGGCTAGAGCTGATCGGCACGTCGGGCCACGAGTTCGTCATCACCCACGGCAACTCGGACTATGGACCGGGACCCGCGCCCGAAACGGCCACCGTGTTCACGACATGGACTGCGGATCCCGCGTTCGCGGCAATCGTGCAAGGCAAGGGAAGCTACGGTCCAAACCGCTACGGGCGCTCGTGAAGGCGAAGTCCTGGGCCAGATAGGCGCGCCGCCACCCCAGGGCAGCGGCGCGTCTTGCCTGGAGCGCGATGGGCGCCGCCGCTCAGTAGCCGTCCTTGAGCAGGGGAAAGGCCGGGAACGGACCGGGCCGCAGGATCGGCGTGGCCTTGGTGATGTAGGTCCGATCGAGCTCGGCGAACGACGTCACCCCGAGGAGGCCGAGCACGCTGATGATCTCGGTCTCGAGAAGCTCGAGCATGCGCACGACACCCGCCTCGCCGCCGGCCGCGAGAGCCAGGCCCTGCAAACGGCCGAGGCCGACCGCGTCGGCGCCGAGGATCATGGCCTTGACGATATCCGTGCCGCGATAGAAGCCGCCGTCGACAACGACCTTGGCGCTGCCCTTCACGGCGTCCACCACCTCCGGCAGCACCTCGATCCCGCCGAGGCCGTGGTCGAGCTGGCGGCCGCCGTGGTTCGAGACGTAGACCACCTCGATGCCGTGATCGACCGCGATACGGGCGTCCTCGGCCGTGGCGATGCCCTTCAGGAACAGCGGCAGCTTGCAGTTCTTGCGGATGCGCTTGATGTCGTCCCATGAGAACGCGGCCTGGAAGGGGTCGCCGTGGCCGGAGCCGCCGGACGCCCTGCGCGCCGTCGGCTTGTAGCGCTTGGCGAGGTCTCGCTCGCGCCGGCCGTAGTAGTCGAGGTCGACGGTCAGCGCGACGCCGGCATAGCCGCACTCAACGGCCGTGGCGATGCGCTCGTCGACCCATTTGGCATCGCCGCGCACGTAGAGCTGGAAGAGCTTCGGGTAGTCGGGGACGGCCTTGGCGACATCCTCGAGGCCGGGCTTGGCAACCGAGCTCAGCATATGGAGCACGCCGAACTCGCGGGCGGCGCGGCTGGGGCCCAGCACACCGTCCTTGTGCATGTCCTGTAGCGAGCCGATCGGCGCCAGAATGACGGGAAGGCGCAGGTCGTGACCGAGGAAGCTCGTGCGGGTCGAGACGTTCGACACGTTGCGAAGAACGCGCGGCCGGAACGCGAGGCTATCGAGGCCCAGGCGGTTCCGGTCGAACGTCGTCTCGGTCTCGCCGGCGCCCATGAGGTAGTCCCACGTCTCCCTCGTCAACGCCGCCTGGGCGGGTTTGACGAGCTCGTGCAGGACCTCGAAGTCGGGCTTGTCCATGGGGTTCTCTCGGGGCTTGAGCGTCTGATGTGCCGGCGCGCTCGATAGACCCGGAGGACGGGGAAGGCAAGGGATTCAGTCACGAAGGAAGGCGCCGGGCGCCGGTGCCAGGGCTTGGCCCAACACCGGCCGCGTGGCTCCTCACCCCTTCAACGCCTCGAGCATCGTCTTGCCGAGGCCGGCCGGCGAATAGGAGATGTGGATGCCGGCGGACTTCATCGCCTCGAACTTGTCTTCGGCCTTGCCCTTGCCACCGGAGATGATGGCGCCGGCGTGGCCCATGCGGCGGCCCGGAGGGGCGGCAGCACCGGCGATGAAGCCGACCATTGGCTTCGACCGGCCGCGAGCGCGCTCGCGCTTGAGGAACTCGCAGGCCTCCTCCTCGGCCGAGCCGCCGATTTCGCCGATCATGACGATGGCGTCAGTGTCAGGGTCGGCGAGGAACATGTCGAGCACGTCGATGAACTCGGTGCCTTTCACCGGGTCACCGCCGATGCCAACGGCCGAGGACTGGCCGAGGCCGACGTCGGAGGTCTGCTTGACGGCCTCGTAGGTCAGCGTGCCGGAGCGCGACAGGATGCCGATGCGGCCCGGCTTGAAGATGTTGCCCGGCATGATGCCGATCTTGCAGGCGCCTGTGGTCAGCACGCCGGGGCAGTTCGGGCCGATGAGCCGCGACCAGCTTCCCGACAGTGCGCGCTTCACCCTGATCATGTCCATCACCGGGATTCCCTCGGTGATGCAGACAATGAGCGGGATCTCGGCGTCGATGGCCTCGAGGATCGCGTCGGCCGCGTACGGCGGAGGGACGTAGATCGATGTCGCGTTGCAGCCGGTCTTAGCCTTGGCCTCGGCGACGCTGTTGAAAATGGGCACGTTGGCCAGCTTGGGGTCGGGGTGCTTCGAGCCACCCTTGCCCGGCGTCACGCCGCCGACCACCTGCGTGCCGTAGGCCAGCGCTGCGGTCGTGTGGTAGGTGCCTTGCGAGCCGGTGATGCCCTGGCAGATCACCTTGGTGGATTTGTCGACGAGGATTGCCATGTTCAGGCTGCCTTCTTCACTTCTGCGGTGATTTTCTGGGCGGCGTCCTCGAGGTCGTCGGCAGAGACGATCTTGAGGCCGGAAGCGGCCATGATCTCCTTGCCGAGCTCCACGTTGGTGCCTTCGAGGCGGACGACGAGGGGCACCTTGACGCCCAGCTCGCGTGCCGCGGCCACGACCCCTTCGGCAATTATATCGCAGCGCATGATGCCGCCGAAGATGTTGACCAAGATGCCGTTCACGTTGGGGTCGTTAAGGATGATCGTGAAGGCCTCTTTGACCTTCTCCTTCGATGCCGAGCCGCCAACGTCGAGGAAGTTCGCTGGCTCCATCCCGTAAAGCTTGATGATGTCCATGGTCGACATCGCAAGGCCGGCGCCGTTGACGAGGCAGCCGATGGTGCCGTCCAGCTTGACATAGGCGAGATCGTGCTTCGAGGCCTCGATCTCGGCCGGGTCCTCCTCGGTCAGATCGCGGAGGGCTACAACCTCCTTCTGCCGGAAGAGTGCGTTGGAATCGAAATTGATCTTGCCATCGAGCGCCACCAGCTTGTCGTCCTTGGTGACGACCAGCGGGTTGATCTCGAGGAGGCTCATGTCCTTCTCGGTGAACATCCGATAGAGGTTGCCGGCCATCTTGACCATCTGGCTGGCAAGATCGCCTTCGAGACCGAGCGCCAGGGCGAGTTTGCGGCCATGGAAGGCCGAGTAGCCCGAGGCGGGGTCAACCGAGAACGTGATGATCTTCTCAGGCGTCTCGTGGGCAACCTCCTCGATGTTCATGCCGCCCTCGGTGGAGGCGATGAACGCGACGCGGCTGGTCGAGCGGTCGACCAGCATCGAGAGGTAGAGCTCGCGGGCGATGGCCGAGCCCTGCTCGACGTAGAGACGGTTGACCAGCTTGCCGGCGTCTCCGGTCTGGAGTGTGACCAGTGTGTTGCCGAGCATCTGGCCGGCAAAGGTCTCGACCTCGGCGACCGATTTTGCGAGGCGCACGCCGCCGCCGGCGCCTGCGCTGGCCTCCTTGAACCTGCCCTTGCCGCGGCCGCCGGCATGGATCTGCGATTTGACCACCCAGACGGGGCCGGGCAACTTCTTTGCTGCCTCGACGGCCTCAGCTACCGTGAACGCCGGATAGCCCTCGCCCGTGGCGATGCCGTACTGGCGATAGAGATCCTTCGCCTGGTACTCGTGAATGTTCATGGTCACCGCCGATGTGTTGATGTGATCTAAGGCGCGTTGGGGCGCTTGTGCTGCAAATCCTGCTTCAGATCAAGCAGCCGAGGCGGTAGAGCAGCCTAAGAATTCGTGATATTTGGCCGGATTTGGCCGATTGGAGACAGTTGGCGGGTGCCTGACCACCACTTGTCCGGAAGAAAATCGCAACATCGCTGTGCTAGGGACGTTCAGTCTCGTCCCTCGTCCACGCGAGTGTGGTCATGCATCTCCTTTTTCTGCTCGTCATATTTGCGGTGATCGTGCTTGCCAATCCTATATTCTGGTGGCTCGTCGGCACCAAGATTGGCGCCTCTCCGGTGACCGCCATCGAGACCGACGGCCGAGTCCAGCATTCGCTACTGGGACCAAAGGCGCCTTGGCCGGACTGGGCGCTGACACCGGACGGCGCCAATCTCAAGGTCGAGGCATGGTTCGCCGCCTCACCGCCTGCTCCCGAGACGGGCTTCGGCACGCTCAATTTCAAGGGCGATGCAACATCGAGCGTCAGATCATTCGTCGCAAAGCTCCAGGCGTCCGGCTGGACGGTGGAGACGGCGGAAAGCCAATCGCTCGACCCGACCATTCCCCCACGGCAATTTCGGTTGTGCAGCCTCAGGGCAACGCGGAAAGACGGAACCCCATTCGTGATGTCGGCCAGCGTCCCGCTCGGCTACTCCGGGATAAGCGCACGGCAGCACTGGTGGCGCACACCGCCTCCACAGGCAGCGACATGGCCCAAACTCGCCGGGCCACCCTGCTAAACGGCGAAAGGGCCACGCCGTTTGGCGCAGCCCCTTTTCCGTTCTCGAAAGTTGCAGATGCTCAATCGCCCAGGTGCGGGGCGATGTTGTTGCAGGCGTCGATGAGGCCCTTCACGCTCTCGACCGACTTCATGAACATCTGGCGCTCGGCCGAGTTGAGGTCGATCTCGACGATGCGCTCGACGCCGTTCGCGCCGATCACGACAGGCACGCCGACGTAGAGCCCCTTCACGCCGTACTCACCGTTCAGGTAAGTCGCGGCCGGAAGGATGCGGCGCTTGTCCTTGAGGTAGCTCTCGGCCATCTGGATCGCCGAGGACGCGGGCGCGTAGAACGCCGAGCCGGTCTTCAGGAGGCTCACGATCTCGCCACCGCCCTTGCGGGTGCGGTCGACGATCTGGTCCAGCCGGTCCTGGGTCAACCATTTCATCTTGATGAGGTCGGGGAGCGGCACGCCGCCGACCGACGAGTAGCGGACGAGCGGGACCATGTCGTCGCCGTGGCCGCCGAGCACGAAGGCCGAGACATCCTCGACGGAGACCTTCATCTCTTCCGCCAGGAACATACGGAACCGGCCCGTGTCGAGCACGCCGGCCATGCCGACGACCTTGTTCTTGGGCAGACCGCAGGCCTTCTGCAGTGCCCAGACCATGGCATCGAGCGGGTTGGTGATGCAGATCACGAAGGCGCCGGGGGCGTACTTCTTGATGCCGGCGCCGACCTGCTCCATGACTTTGAGGTTGATGCCGAGGAGGTCGTCGCGGCTCATGCCGGGTTTCCGGGGCACGCCGGCCGTTACGATCACGACATCGGCACCTTCGATATCGGCGTAGGCGCTGGTGCCCTTCATGGTCGAGTCGAAGCCCTCGACTGCGCCAGACTGCATGATGTCGAGCGACTTGCCGGCGGGCATGCCCTCGGCAACGTCGAACAGCACCACGTCGCCGAGCTCCTTGAGGCCTACGAGATGGGCGAGCGTGCCGCCGATCATGCCGGCGCCCACGAGGGCGATCTTGGTGCGTGCCATTGGGGTATCTCCGTCGAATCCGGGGGGTGTCTACTGCAAGCGCCGCAGCGAGGGAAACACAGGGTGTCGGCGGCGCTTTGGCTTGCGTCGGCTTATCCCGAATTGGGTAAGGCGGCAAGCTGGGGGCGATTGGCGTCTGGCCTCGATGTCAGCTACGACGCGCCGTCACTAGGATCTCGAAAGCCGGATAGCGGTACCGCTTGTCCATGCATTGCAGCCGACGGACGAGGCCCGGACGGCGCTCGGCCCGGCAGAACATGTCCAACGGCACCCTTGCCGGTGACGGCCTGTAACCGAGCCTGACCTTGGGCGGAACGGTCTCGAGGTCGGCAAAGCCGTTGGCGACGAGCTTGGCTGCGAGCTCACCATAGGTGACCTCGTTGATGTGCGTGCCACGGGCCGGTATCCATCCCGAATTGCTGTTGTCGACAATGCGCGTGACATCCCACGGTCCGAAGTACCGGTGCGGCGTCAGAATCACGACCTTGCCGCCGGGCTTCAGCGCAGCGCGGATCGACTGCAGGTGCTCGTCGATGTCCTGAGGGGCGATGTGCTCGTAGACGTTGTCGGTAACGGCGACATCGAACGGCGTGTCGACGCTGAAGCGGACGACGTCGCTGCTCTTGAATGCGAGCTTGCGCTCGGGTACGTCGAGATCCTTGGCGAAGACGTCGAGACCGAGCAGCTCGCGGTGCTCGAGGGTTCGCGCACAGGACAGCAGGAAGGCGCCACCACCGCAGCCGACGTCGAGGATCGAGCGGTCTTCGAGCTCGGGCCGGAGGAGGGCGACGAGATCGTCCTTCGGGCTCGACTTGGCGTCGAGGTCGATCTTGAACTCGAAGGCATAAATCTGGAACGCCTTGGTGTAAACCTCGGCGTTCAGGGCGCGGCGCACGTCGATCGAGGGCTCGGCCAGTATCTTGTCGTGGAACACATTCTCGAGCTCGTAGCTGGCCATCAGGGCCTCCTCCGCGAGGCCGATGTCGCGGGCGAAGGTCTCGAGGTTGGGATAGCGCGCACGCCGCGTGGTCCGGTCGAGGCCACGTGCCCAAGTCTTGAGGCCCTCGACAGAAGGCAGCAATTGCCCCGCCTCGACGGGGTGCTGGACGGTTGCGGGCAACCCCGACACGCCCGGATAGACCATGTACGAGCCGAGCGTCAGCTTACGCCGACGCGCGACGTCACCGAGCAGTGGAGGCGGTTCGCCTTTGTGCGAGAAGCCGAGCACATATCTGCGCAATGCGGCCAGCCGCTTTCCCGTCTCCGTATGGCGAAACTCCGCGAGCCATGCGTCCATAGGTGCCCTCGTCCGTATAGATTCGGCTCACAACCTCGACGATGTGATCCGTCTCGGTGCCGACAAGCTGTGCGACACCGGCGGTCACCGCCTCCGGCCTTTCGGTTTCCTCACGGAGGACGAGCACCGGCTTGCCGAGAGCCGGCGCCTCCTCCTGTATGCCGCCCGAGTTCGGTCAGGACGATGTACGACGCCTTCATCAGACCTGCCATCGCCTCATAGTCGACCGGATCGATCAGGTGGAACCTTTCCAAGTTGGACAAGGCCGGTTGCACCGTGGCGCGGACATTCGGATTGGGGTGAACGGGATAGACGAACTCAGCATCCGGGAGACGATCGTGCAACTGGCGCAATGCCGCGCAGATGCGCTCCATCGGCGCCCCGAAGTTCTCTCGCCGATGAGCCGTCACGAGCACGAGCTTGCGGCCTCGATGCGTCGGGTAGTGACAAGGCAACTCGCGCGACGTCACATCCAGCAACGCGTCGATGACCGTATTGCCGGTGACGTGGATGATCTCATCCGGCACCTTCTCGTCGAGCAGATTGAGTTGGGCTTGCCCGGTCGGAGCAAAATGCAGATCAGCCACGCGACCAGCGATCACGCGATTCAACTCCTCCGGAAACGGATTGCGCAGACTGTGCGTTCGTAGTCCGGCCTCGACGTGACCGAAAGGAATGCCGCGGTAGAAGCTCGCGAGCGCGGCGACCATGACTGACGTCGTATCACCCTGCGCCAGGACCAGCTTGGGCGCCTCTTTCTCGAGAACCGGGTCGAGGCGCTCGAAAATGCGCGCCGTCAGGCCCGCCAGCGACTGATTGGGCCGCATCACTTCCAGGTCGATGTCGGGCTCGATGCCGAAGATGCCGAGCGTCTGTCGTGTCAGCTCTCGGTGTTGTCCCGTCCCGACGACGCGCACAGTCATCTCGGGCTGTTTGCGCAACTCGGAGATGACCGGCGCCATCTTTACGCACTCGGGCCTCGTCCCGACGAGGCAAATAACGACGTCGCTCATGTCCGTCTCATGTCCCCGCCCCTGGCGCACCTCGCCGCTTCTTCGCAGTGATCGCCAACGCCGGGCCCGAAATTGTCAACAACCGTAATGTTCCCCGCGCCACCCAGGCCGCGAGGCCATCCGTGCCAGCGTCTCCCATATGAGCGCTGACGGCTCGACGGCTTGGGCGAGACCCTCATCCACCGAGAGGCCCGTCGCTCGATCAATCCGGAAACCTACCAAGCGATCTGGCCGCTCTTGTAGTCAATCGCGAGCTCGTTCTGCAACAAGTGTTTGAGCTCAGTCCGGTCCACCAGCTCAGGGGTGAGGCGAAAGTGCTCGTACATGCGCATGGCTACGCGCCTGGCCGCCTGCGGACGGCCCATCACGTGATAGAAATAAGAGATAGATGCCATCGCATAGAGTTGCGCCGACGGCGTGCCGGCTCGCTCGAGCGCGCGGTAGAGATAGGAGACATTCTTCAGCGAGTAGAAGTCGCTCTCGAGACGCGCCTCGACGTCGGCTCGCAAGATCGGCCTGCGCGGCATGAACGCGGCCGTGCACTGCGTCGGCACCTCGTAGACGAGGTCGAACAGGTCGGCCAGCTTCTCCATGGCGATGGTCAGCCACGGCTGATAGGTGAAAATATAGTCCTGATGCAACACCAGCGAGCGCGGAGCGAGACGCGGGAAGAACTCGAGCGCCATGTAGCGCATGATGTCTGCGGTCTTGGCGACGTCGATCGAAAGCACCTCGATCGGTCGCCGATCGGTGTAGCCGATCGCGGTAATGTCGCCCTTGTGGATGCGCAGCAGATGCGCATAGGGGGCTGTGGCCCTACGGAAGTGGCCCTCGAAATCATAGTCGGCCGTATCGTCGGTCTTGGTCTCGTCGAACCAGCCTCGAAGGAGATTGGCGCTATAGCCATCGTGGGAGTCCGTGAAGAGATCATAAACGAGGATAGCTTCGGCCGGGTCAGTCACCATGGTGTTGGCAAGGAGACCCTCCGCCAGTGCCGTCGTCGTGCTCCCGACCAGAGCTCCGCCATCCACGATCGTGCCGGAGCCTGAAAAGAACGATCTCGCAGCCCAGTAGTAGAGCAACCGATCGTCCTTGGTGGTCTGGCCCAGGCTCTTCATGACCGGCGCCGGCGCGGCATCGGCCAGCAGGTCGAGGTCCGCATCCGTGACAACGGGGGCGACCGACGTCGTGGATTGGGAAGGTTGAGCGGCTTCGGCAAGGCCGAGCATTCGGGCAAACATATCTGCTACTCCGCTCCGAGCAAAACTCTATCCGGGATCGCGCTGCACCCGCTTGAACGAGCCGTCCGACTCTGTGTGCGAGCGGAGGTCGGATTCCACACTGCGAATGAGGGCTGGCTCGACAGGCAGACGCGACGCTTTGCCGGTCGCGCATCGATCCAGGCGGCAAATATTGACCCCCACCAGTCGCAGGCCCCTCCCCATCGCCAGCGACCTCGAGTAATTAGCGGCCGATCCAAGTCGACGTCAACGATCCGGCAATCTTTCTCAGAATATTGTTCAAGTTACATGCATCCAATGCTACAACTTTAAATTGCATTGCTTTGCGATTGCATCTCCTCGTTTGCGCCTGCAATCCCCGAATCTCAGCGTTGTCAATCGAATGAGGGGCATGATAGACGCGCCTCGGCTGTCGCCTGTGCGGCCTGCCTTCTGGATCATGCCCGACACGGTGTGGCACCGAATATCCTGACGGCAAGGTGCCGTGAGGACAGCAGATTTGCGGTTATTCCCGGCCAGCGTGAACGAGGATCCAAAGCGCATGGGTGTCAGCGCGACCGAGCACCGCGAACTGGCGCCGACGATCACCTGCATCTACCTGGGTCGCAGCCCCGCCTTCGCACGCTTTGTGCTGCAGATGGCGACGGCCTCAAAGGCGCACGCCGGCACGCCACTCGACTTCATTGTCGCCGACGGAACCGAGTTGGCCGCGCGGATCGGGGAGACCGGTTGTCACGTCACCCGTATCACGACCTTCTCGAGGTCGAGCCCCTGGCAAATGGCGCGCAACTTCCGCTCGGCTCGCCGCAAGATTGCGCAACACATCGCCGAAACGCGTCCCAAGGCCGTCGTGACCTTGATGCCGCACGTGTGGTCGCCGCTGATCACGCCAGCCATCAAGCGCACCGGGGTCCGCTACGCCACCATCGTGCACGACGCGGCGCCTCATCCCGGCGACTGGACGGCCTGGGTCACGACGTGGCTCCTGAGAGACGCATCGTCGGCGGATCTCACCATCACGCTGAGCCAAGCTGTCTCCGATCAACTTGAAAGGCGAGATCTGGTCGAACCGAAACGTGTCGTCCGACTGTTTCACCCCGATCTGGATGCGGCCGCTGCGCCCGCAACACGCTCGTTGGCACGGGACCGCCCATTTCGCATCCTGTTCTTTGGCCGGATCATGGCCTACAAGGGGCTGCCGCTGCTCATCGAGGCCACCGAGTTACTCCGCAAGGAGGGCGTGCCTGTTGCGCTCGGGGTGGCGGGGGAAGGCGATCTCGAAGCAAACCGGAGACGGCTTGAAACCCTGGACGCCGAGATCATCAACCGCTGGATCGATGACGACGAAGCCACGGCGTTGCTCGGGCGCTACGACGCGATGGCCTGCTCGCATATCGAGGCCAGCCAATCGGGCGTCGCCGCACTCGCCTTCGGGCACGGCATGCCGGTCGTCGCTTTGCCAGTCGGAGGCGTCGCCGAGCAGGTGGCGGACGCCGAGACAGGGGTTCTCGCCAACGACGTCTCGGCCAGAGGCTTCGCCGATGCCGTGCGACGACTGATCATGCAGGACGGCCTCTACGACGGGATTTGCCGGCATCTCGCGGCGACGCGATGCAACCGCTCCATGTCGCGGTTCGTCGCTGAATTGGCGAACGCTGCAACCGCGAACGCGCAACGATCGGGCGGCGAGGCAGAGAAGGCGTAACCCGCGTTTGGAGGCCCTGTGCCGTGGCAGATCGGCCACGTTGCGGCATTTGATCGTGTTGCACGTCCAGCGGTCGCATGCTTCGCAAACCTGACAGAAGCGCTCGATTGCAGGACCGTCACTTATGTCGCCCGATGATTTTATCGTCTTCGTCGCCCCATGCCCTGCTGGCGCTTCAGCTCGGGAAGGGTGGATGAGCCGCGTCCAGGCGGTCGACCGCATTTTTTCGGATTGGAAGCGCGTCTATCTCGACCCCTACACAGGAGCGAGCGAGGGTTCGCCAGTCCCAATCCGCCACAACGATCTCGTAACCGAATACCGTGTCGACCTGGTGCAGCCCTCGCATCACAGGCTGATGGAGGATCTGGTTGCCAGGAGCCGGCTGACGTACGTGCATACCGCGCATCTCGGCCGGTATCTGCTCCCGCTCTACCCGACCGGCAAGATCGTCACCGACATGCATGGCATCGTTCCCGAGGAGGAGCGCATGCTCGGGCATCCGGCTTTTGCTTCGTACTACGAGACGGTAGAGCAATTCATCCTGGCCAACTCGCCCGTGATCGTCGTCGTGACCGAGGCGATGGCCGACCATTTCAGAGACAAGTATCCCAGCTCCGGGGCGCATTTCTTAACCCTGCCGATCATCGAGGAGTTCGACGTCGACTGGAGCCGGCGACGCAAAAGATTACCCGGCGACCCATATCGCGTCATCTACGCTGGCGGGATCCAGGCGTGGCAGAACATCGACCGCATGATCGAAGTCGGCAGCGCCGCCCCTGCTCCGCTCCGCTTCGAATTCCTGAGCAATCAGCACGAGACCATCCGATCGTTGGCGGAAGGGACGTCACTCCTGGAGCGGGCAGAGTTCGGTGTCGTCGCCAAGGAGGAGCTCAGCCGCCGCTATCTCGAGACCGACCTGGGTTTCGTGCTCCGTGACGACACGGCGGTCAACCGCGTCTCATGCCCGACGAAACTCTCGGAGTATCTCGCGTTCGGTGTTCTACCGGTGGTCAAATCGCCCCGGATCGGCGACTTCGAGCGGGAAGGCTTCCGATACGTGACCGACGAGGAGCTGTCGCTCGGGCTCATTCCGGACGAGCGGACAGCGAACGAGATGCGCGAGACAAATCGCGAGGTTCTGTCGCGGCTGGCTGAGCGCTTTGCCAAGTCCAGCGAGGAGCTGCGCATGCTGGCAAACTCGTCGCCGACGACGCCGTCGCGACTCGGCGGCCTGCCGATCGGACAGCGGCATTTGAGCTTTCCGAGCCAGGCGGAGCTTTACATCTTCTCTGACGTTATGCATCACTATACGCGCGAGGTCGCAGATTTCTACAATTCCATGTTGTGGTCGCCTGAATGCGGTGACGCTGCACGTGCCATCAGGGTCATTCCCATGCTTGCTCATATGACCGTGCGTCTCGTGACCTTGAGGCTGACGATCGCCGACGCTTCGCCTGGCAAAATCCAAGTCTCGTGCGCGACACCGGGAGTTCGACAATCCGATGGATTCTATCTTTCCAAAGGCAAGCCCTATTTCGATTTCAGTTTGAGCCCGGCCGTTGTGATCAATTCAGTCGAGCCGGAATGGCAATTCGTCGAGCTCGGCTTACGGAATGCGGCGACGGATCGCGATGCCCCCGCACAGACGGTTCACGTCGAAATCGAGCGTTTCGACGGCTCCCCGGTGCACTCGAGCGACGTCCCGATCATCAGCGTGGACTAGCCGGAAGAAGCCGGCACGGCGGCGTGTTTGCAGCGCCACCAACTCTCAACAGAACTCCCAATCCCTTCCCCCGATCACGAGCGGAACGCAACGATGACCAATGCGCAGGACAGCTTGGCGAGGGACACAAGCGGCTCGTCTGACGACCAAGTGCTCCGCGACAGGCGTGATGCCTCCGCGATCGGCGAGGGCGAAACCGGCTCGAAGAGCGACGAGGAAAGATTGGCTGCTGCCCGTAACGAGGTCGCCAGACTGACGGCCGAGCTTTCTCGCTTGAAGGGCAGCATCGAGCAGCACAACGCCGCACTTGCTGCGCAAGAAGGCGCGTTGCAGGCCCGCTTCGATTCCCTGCGGCAGAATTACAACTCGATCCTCTCGATGAACTCGTTCCGCTACATGATGCGCGCCTTGGAGCGATATGGGCGTCTCAAGGGGGTTCGCATCGCGCTGCCTCCTGCGCCAGAGCGAGTGCGCGTCCGGATCGAGAGACTCGATCCTCACGGCGGTCAAGCGACGCCGTCCACGTCGATCGGTCTCGCCGCGGGCACGCAGCGCAACGCGGGTGGCGGTGCTATCGCGACCGAGGCAAAGGTGAAGAAAACGGGACCCTGCATCCTGATCCAGGTGGGATCTCTTGATCGCGGTGGGGTCGAGCAGGTCGTCTACGATCAGGCCCGCGGACTCGAGGCTCTCGGCAAACGCGTCGTCGTCGTGGTCACGGGCTCAGGCGGCGAGGTTGCCGCACGATTGTCGGCGAACGGCGGAGAGGTCGAGATCCTCGGTGGGTTCAACACCGAGAGCTACGCAGAGATCATCGATAGGCTGGACATCGAAGCGGCGATTGCACATTACAGCTACGATGGACTGCCGCTGCTGGAGCGCCGAAAGGTCCCAATCGTCGAAGTCGTCCATAATTATTACCACTGGTGTCAAAACGACATCGCCGGATTTCGTGCGAGGTCAGCCCCCGCAAGGCATCGCGTGGCTGTATCGACAGGAGTTGCCGATTTCCATGCCGATGTCTTCGGCTACTCGCGGAACGACATCCATGTCATTCCAAATCCGATCAATCGGGAAGGGTTAGTTCGTCCAGAGCGTCAGTTGCTCGAGATCGCCCGACGGCGCGACAAGGGCGTTTTCAGTTTCGTCAATGTCGCACAGTTTTTCGCGGCCAAGTCGCAGATGTCGCTGGTCACAGCATTCGCAGCCGTGAACCGCGAGTTTCCCCAAGCTCGCCTCACGTTGCTCGGCAGCTTCTCGGACGCCAAGGTTCATGCTGCATTGATGGCCCACATCAAGTCGCTCGGAATCGAGGACTTTGTCGCAACGCCGGGTTTTGTCGATCGGCGTCAGCTCAGCCGCTACCTTTCACTGTCCCATGTCTTCGTTCAGCCATCGGTCTACGAAGGTTACAGCGTCGCCATGACGGAGGCTGCACACTTCGGTCTACCGATGATCCTGACCGGCATCGGCGGTGCGCTCGACGTCGTGCAAGACAACGACTGCGGCATACTCATTCCTCCCCACGCAAAGACACTGAAGGGATTGGGGGAGACTGCCGTTTTCGATCTCGGCATGCGCCGAGAGCCGCCCAACCTTCCCCAGCTCGTCGCGGCGATGCGGCAGATGATCGTCGACTACGATACGTGGTCTGACCGGGGCTATATCGGGCAAGCGCGGATTGACCAAAACACGATCGAGCACTTTTGCCAGCGCTATCTCGAAGTTGCCGGCGTTCCGGTCGCGAACGGGGTGTCGGCGCGGGCCTGACCAATCGAGGTCGGCCGGACGTCGTCAGGCGGCAGGCGCGTGGCTTGGCTTGGCTTGGCATCTTGGCGCTCGGCCACGAGCGTCAGCAACTGGTCGACCTTGCGCGCCCACGAGTTGCCTTCCCCTTCAGCGTAGGCGAGAGAAACGAATTCCGGGTCTTTCGAAAGACCAAGGGCTTGATCGATCGCCTGGCAGAACGCGGCCGTTCCGTCGGCCGTCAACACGGACTGATATTTGCGGCACTCCGGAAGTCCAGTGGAAACCGTCGGCCGACCGAGGCTCATGTACTCGAAAATCTTGAGAGGCGAGGTGGCGAGCGTGATGTGGTTGATTACGAACGGAACGAGGCAAACATCGAACCAGACGGCGTGACGCGGCAGATCGCGGTACGACATGCCGCCGAGCAGCGACAGATTTGGCAATGTCAGGTCGAGCCGATCGCGCGTGCCATCGAGATCAGGGCCGATCAGGACGAACGAATAGTCTGGGCGCGCGCGCGCGCAGGCGTTCATCAGGTCGTAGTCGAACCAGGCGGCGAATGAGCCGAAGTAACCGACGATCGGCTTGCCTCGTGCAACGATGGTGGCAAGTCGCGCGTCAACGTCGTCGCTACGCACGGCTGCACGAAACGGCGTGGGATCGACGCCGTTGGTGACAAGGCTGAAACCGGTGCTGCGCACCGCCGCGACATCGTCCAGGAGTGCGCTGGCCGTTGCCATCACCACCGTTCGGCTCTCGTCGGCGAGAAGTCGGTCGTGCAAGGCATGGCGCTGACGGTCAAGCGGACCGGAGCTGACAGCATCGTCCAGAGCGTCGATGTAGTCGTAGACGATGATGCCGTCCTGCGCCCGGACCAGATCCACGAACGCCGCGTCGAGTGCGGCGTCGGTCGATAGGACGTGCACGATCGGTGCCGTGGCCGCTCTGACGGCCGCATCCCTGTGGGGCGTCAAGAGCAACCTCGGTGACGACAGAGCGGTGGTATAGACGCGGTCGTAGCCGGACGAGGGCGTGACATAAGCGATCGGCACATCCCGCCGCGCCAACTCGACAACGATATGCTGCGGTCGTTGCCGGTAGGGGTAGGCGTAGTCGACACCACCGGTGAAGATGTGAACCGGTTGATCGAGCCCGGACATCCAACGGCCGATTTCGCGCTCTGCGGGCGCACGAAATACGGACAAAAAGCGGCTGATCACCATGCGATGGGCGATGAAGACGAGCGTCCAGCCCACTCCGTTCTCGCGAAGCAGCCGCATAAGCGCTTGCAGCTTGTGCCACACCACCGCAACCGCCTCCTTATGAGTTCGTCTCGTCTTCGGACGTGCTCAACTGGCGAACCCGTCGGAAGCGGCCCATGCCGACGAAACCGCACGCAGCGTCGCTGAGATCCAATGTCGTTAATGGAAGCAGCGGCGTGGCGTCAACGCGTTTCGCCGGACACTCACCGCGCACAGGGTCGCGCCCGGCGCCAGCGACGACGGCCGGCACGTACTCTCTCGCCAATCGGTCAATAACTACACGGGCGGCGCTTCTTCGAACCTGCGCACCAAGGCCGTCGCAACCTGCGCTGCGAATCGACTGACTGCAACGGGCAGCGCACGGCCCCGAAGCTGGCCGAGATAGAGGGTGCCCGGTTTGAGATCGCGCTCATCGATGGGGCTGCTCACGTCGTCACCGCGCGTGCGTCCCGGTGCCAGCCCGATCGGAATCTGGAAGCTGATCGTCTGATCCCTGCGCGCGTAGTAGCGAAGGAATTCGAAGCTGTCGGATTCGATCGCGGGCTGCATCCTGAGCGAGGTGCTCATCAGAGCCGTATCCAGTGCGTGCCGCACACCATGCAGGTGCGTCGGCAGTGCGATCGGATATCGCAGGCAGTCGCGCAGGCGCACGCTGCGGCGTCCAGCCAGCGGATGATCGCGCGCCATGACAGCATGGATCGGCTGAAAGACGGCCATCAATGTCTCGAAGCCAGAAAGCCGCACCGGCTCGAATACCAGAGCCAGATCGGCGGTGTGGTCAAAAAGCTCCTGCTCGGCCACCTCGCGGTCACGGCGCAGGACGCGAAATGTCACGGCGGGGTGCTCGCGCCGATAGAGTGCGATCTGCTCGGGCAAAAACACCGGCATCAGCGCCTGCGAGCAGGCAATCGAGATATGACCGCGGCGGACGCCCGAGAGATCGGCGATTTGCGATTTGACACGCTCCATGTCCGAAAGCTGCGTGCGCACGTGCTGGATGAGGATCTCGCCGGCGGTCGACAACCGCACGCCCCGCGGCAACCGCTCGAAGATCGGCACACCAAGTTCCCGCTCCATGGTGAGTATGCGCCGGTTCAATGCCGTCGATGTGATGGAAAGGGCCTCGGCAGCCTTGCGGATCGAGCCGGCGCGCACGACCGCATCGATATATCGCAACGGCAGAAGGTGGCGCATGACGACCTCGAGTGATGCAATTCCTGCAGCGGATTGATGCATTAGTAGCAGAAGACGTCGTCAGTCGTGTCCGCTCTTATGCGGTCAGGGGCTGGGCGAGGATCGCAACACCCCGCATGCAGCGAAATTCGACAATCGAATGCGCGGGGCGCCCATGCCGAACAAATCGATCAAGCGACGTGACTTTCTGAAAACCGCTTCTGCCGCCGCGATCGGTGCTACGGCCGCTCCGGCAGTCTGGTCGCCGGCCAAGGCGCAGAGTCGCAAGGAGACGCTCCTTCTCGTCACGGAAAACGGGCCGAACAACCTCGACATCCAAGGCGTCGGCACCAACCGTCCAGGCTACGAGGCATCGTGGAATTGCTACGATCGCCTCATTACCCACGAGAAGAGGACGCTGGCGGACGGCTCGATCTCCTACGATCGGGACAAGTTCAAGCCCGAGCTCGCCGAGGATATGAACATCGGCGACATGTCGGTCACGTTCAAACTGAAGAAGAACGCGAAATTCCAGGACGGAACGCCGGTCACGGCAAAGGACGTGAAATGGTCCTATGAGCGCGCGGTGAAGGTCGGAGGCTTCCCGACAGTGCAGATGAAGGCCGGCTCGCTGGAGAAGCCGGAGCAATTCGTCGTGGTCGACGACCACACCTTCCGCGTCGACTTCCTCAAGAAGAACCACCTCACCATCCCCGACATGGCGGTCATCGTGCCGGGAATCTACAATTCGGAGCTCTTGAAGAAAAACGCTTCGGAAAAGGACCCTTGGGCGCGCGAGTTCACCAAGTCCAACACTGCGGGCTCGGGAGCCTACAAAGTCGTGAGCTGGAAGCCGGGGGTAGAGACCGTCTACGAGCGCAACGACGCCTGGGTCGGCGGCCCCCTCCCGGCGATCAAGCGCGTTATCTGGCGGACCATCCCGTCCGCCGGCAACCGCAGAGCACTCATAGAGCGTGGAGATGCCGACATCTCCTTCGACCTGCCAGCCAAGGATTTCACCGAGCTCAAGAAGGGCGGAAAGCTCAACCTGATCTCAAATTCGATCGGCAACGGCATGTACAGCCTCGAGCTCAACGTGACGAGGCCACCCTTCGACAACGTCAAGGTCCGCCAAGCGGTCGCGTACGCACTCCCCTACCAGAAAATCATCGATGCAGCGATGTTCGGACATGCACGCCCTCTCTTCGGCGGACCGTCGAACAATGTAGCGAGCACCGAATGGCCCCAGCAAACCGGCTACAAGACCGACATCGCCAAGGCGAAGCAGCTGATGGCGGAAGCAGGTGTCGGGCCGATCGAAACGACGATATCCTTCGACCTCGGCGACGGGGTGAATTCGGAGCCGATGGCCATATTGATCCAGGAAAGCCTTGCAGAGATCGGCATCAAGGCGACCATCAACAAGGTGCCCGGAGCGAATTGGCGTAGCGAAATGGCCAAGAAGTCGATGCCGATGATGGTCAATTTCTTCTCCGGCTGGCTAGATTACCCGGAGTACTTCTTTTTCTGGTGCTACTCCGGCCAGAACGCGATCTTCAACACGCCGAGCTACGTCGACAAGAATATGGACGCCTTCATCGACGGCGCCTATGCGGCTGCGGCGACAGGCGACAAGGACGCATACGCGAATAACGTGAAGGGCTTCATCTCCAAAGCCTACGACGAGGTGCCGCGCATTCCGTTATTCCAGCCGTATCTGAACGTCGCGACGCAGAAGAACATCTCCGGCTACAGCTACTGGTTCCACCGCCAGGTGGACTATCGCTCGATCGTCAAGGGGTAGGGCGCAAGCAACGCCTCCGCGGACGCAGTTCAAGGGCGGCAGGAGCGAACGATGACCGCGATGCTCGGAAAACGACTTTTGACGGTCATTCCGACGTTGATTGGGGTGATCATCGTCACGTTCCTTTTGACCCGGGTGCTTCCCGGCGATCCCGCGGTCTACTTCGCGGGTCCGGCCGCGACACCCGAGTCGATCGCCGAGATCCGCAAGGCCCTCGGTCTGGATCGCTCGCTGCCGGAGCAGTTCGCGCGGTACGTGGGAGATCTGGCGCGAGGCAATTTCGGAAATTCGCTTTCCACCGGGCGCCCGGTGGCCGCCGAGATCGCAAGCCGGCTGCCTGCCTCGGCCGAACTTACTCTGGCAGGGCTTATCCTGTCGCTTGCGATCGCCTTGCCGCTCGGCATCCTCGCTGCCGTGAAGCAGGGATCGTGGATCGATCATGCATGCCGTGTCGTCACCACCGCCGGCGTGTCGCTCCCCGTGTTCTTCACCGGCTTGCTGCTCGTCTACGTGTTCTATTTCGTCTTGGGGTGGTCTCCAGCCCCGATCGGCCGGCTCGACGCTTTCGCCGTACCGCCGCCGCCCCTAACCGGCTTCTACCTCATCGACACCCTGGTTGCGGGCGATCTCGAGACGTTTCGCGGGGCTTTCGGCCAGCTCGCGCTACCCGCAATCACGCTCAGCATATTCTCGCTCGCGCCCATCGCGCGCATGACGCGAGCATCGATGCTCGCGGTGCTCGCGTCGGATTTCGTGCGCACCGCGCGCGCCAGCGGCCTCAGTCCGCGCACCATCATCATTACGTATGCGTTCCGCAACGCGCTGTTGCCGGTCGTGACGACGCTCGGCATGGTCTTCAGCTTCCTGCTCGGCGCGAACGTGCTGGTGGAGAAGGTGTTCGCCTGGCCCGGGATTGGATCATATGCGGTCGAAGCCCTGCTTCAGTCGGACTTTGCGCCGGTGCAGGGCTTCGTGCTGACCATGGCTGTGCTTTACGTCGCGCTCAATCTGCTGATCGACCTGCTCTACAGCTTCATTGACCCACGCGTGAGGCTCGACGGATGACCGATGCACTCAGCAGCTCAGTCCGGCGCGACGTGGTCGAGACGAAGCCGAACAGCTCGATCTTCAGCCACGCCCGCTACGTGCTGTCCGACAACCCGGTCACCGGACTATCGTTCGGGCTGTTCGTCATCATCGCCGTGATTGCGCTCATCGGGCCGTACGTGGTGCCCTACGATCCTCTTGCGAGCGACACCAGCGCAACCCTGCAGCCACCGTCGCTGAAGCATTGGTTTGGGACCGACCAGCTTGGACGGGACATCTTCAGTCGCGTCATCGTCGCGACCCGTCTCGACTTCATGATCGCGCTCTCCTCGGTCGCTCTGGTGTTCCTGATGGGCGGCTTTGCCGGCATCGCCGCGGGGTTCTACGGAGGCTGGACCGATCGCATTGTCAGCCGGCTCGCCGATACGATCATGGCGTTTCCCCTATTCGTGCTCGCGATGGGAATCGTGGCGGCGCTCGGCAACACCGTGACGAACATCGTGATCGCAACCGCGATCGTGAATTTCCCGCTCTATGTGCGCGTCGCGCGCACCGAGGCCAACGTGCGCCGCGACGCCGGCTACGTGCAGGCGGCCCGGCTTTCCGGCAATGGAGACCTGCGCATCCTGCTGACGCAGATCCTTCCCAACATCATGCCGATCATGATGGTGCAGATCTCGCTGACGATGGGCTACGCCATCCTCAATGCCGCGGGTCTGTCGTTCATCGGCCTCGGGGTCAAGCCGCCGACGCCCGAGTGGGGAATCATGGTTGCCGAGGGGGCGACCAACATCATCTCCGGCGAATGGTGGATCGCGCTCTTTCCCGGCGCGGCGCTGATGATTGCCGTCTTCTGTTTCAATCTACTCGGCGACGGGTTGCGCGACCTTGTCGATCCGCAGCGGCGGACATGAGCGCGGAAGGCGACCCCATGAACGAGCACGTGCGCTTGAGAAACCAGCCGCCGGTCCCGCCTGTTCTCGAGGTCAAAGGTCTCACGGTCGAGTTCCAGACGCGGCGAGGCGTCGTGAAGGCGGTGAGGAATGTCAGCATCGAGGTGGCAAAGGGAGAGACGCTGGCGATCGTCGGCGAATCAGGATCGGGCAAATCCGTGACGTCCTACGCGGTCATGCGCATCCTCGACCGCGCCGGCCGCATCGCCGATGGCTCGGTCGTCTTTTCCGGCATCGACATCCGCCAGGCGAGCGACGAGCAGATGCGCGATCTGCGCGGCCGCGAAATGTCGATGATCTTCCAGAATCCGCGGGCGGCTCTCAATCCCATCCGCAAGGTCGGCAGGCAGATCGAGGACGTGCTGCGCCAGCATGCCCTGGCCGGCTCCGATGACATCAAGACCAAGGCGATCGATATCCTCGAGCAAGTGCGCATTGCCCGGCCGAGCGAGCGCTATCATGCCTATCCCTTCGAGCTATCGGGCGGCATGTGCCAACGGATCGTCATAGCATTGGCGCTCGCCTGCCGGCCGCAACTCCTGATCGCCGATGAGCCGACGACCGGGCTCGACGTGACGACGCAGAAATCGGTGATGGAGCTCGTCGTCGAGCTGACGAAGCAGCGTGGCATGTCCACCATTCTCATCACCCACGATCTCGATCTCGCTGCCACCTATTGCGATCGTGTTGTCGTGATGGAGAAGGGCCAGGTCGTGGAGACAGCCACGGCCCGGAAAATTTTCGCATCCCCTCAACATCCCTACACGCGCAAGCTCATGCGCGCGACGCCGAAGCCGGGCGGGACGCTGAAAGGTCTGCTACCGGAGGACGAGGCCAATCTCGAGCCGGAAGGCGCTCGCAGACTGCCCGCAGCCAACGGAAATAACGGCGGCGAGCGCTCGAGTTGCAGCGAGCCGTTGCTGGTCGTCGACGCGCTCGTCAAGGAGTATCCGCGAACGCGTACGGCCGGTGGCGGGCTGCTGAGCCGGTTCATGCGCAGTGGAGATGCAACGGCCGAAGCCAAGGTGTTTCGTGCCGTGGACGGGCTCAGCTTCACGGTCGGCCGCGGCGAGAGCGTAGGCCTTGTCGGCGAGTTCGGCTGCGGAAAGTCCACGACCTCGAGCATGGTGATGCGCCTCATCGATCAAACCGGCGGCAGCATCGTGTTCGACGGCCAGGACATCGGCGCAATTCCTGCACGAAGTTTCGCGCGCCTGCCCCTGCGCCGCCGAATCCAGATGGTGTTTCAAGATCCGACCGACAGCCTCAATCCGCGATACACGGCCGCGCGCGCCATCGCCGATCCGATCCTCCGGCTCGGCAACATCCAAGGACGTGCCGCTATTCGCGACCGTTGCGAGGAGCTTGCGCGCCTCGTGGGCCTGCCTGTGGCCCTGCTCGACCGTTTCCCGCATCAGCTATCCGGCGGTCAGAAGGCGCGCGTCGGGATCGCCCGCGCCATAGCGCTCGAACCCGACCTCGTCGTTCTCGACGAGCCGACAGCTGCGCTCGATGTCTCGGTGCAGGCCGTGGTTCTCAACTTGCTGCAGGAGCTGAAAGAGCGGCTCGGCATGAGCTACCTCTTCGTTTCGCACGACCTCAACGTGGTCAGGCTCTTGTGCGACCGCGTGATCGTCATGCGAGCCGGCCGGATCGTCGAGGAGGGCCCGACCGAAAGCGTGCTGTTTGCACCTCAGGCCGAGTACACGCGCGAGCTACTCGCCGCGATCCCGCATCCCCCGACGTGAAGAGCGAGACCATGGAACCTTCTCAAGACGCGCTCGAAGCCCTCATTGAAGCCAACGCGAAACTCCTGGGCGTCACCATCGAGCCGGAGTGGCTTCCAGAGGTGCGGCGCAATCTCGCCGTTGCCTACGGGCTCGCGGGGCTTGTCGAAGAGGTCGCTCTGCCGGACGACGCGGAGCCTGCAGCCGTGTTCGAGGCGTGACGCATGGCTTGCGATCCTCACGACGTGTACGACTGGGCCACTGCCGGAACCATCGCAGCCGACGTCGCCTCGGGCGCAGTGAGCGCTGAAAGCGTGGTCGAGAGAGCACTCGAGCGCATTGCACTGCGCAATCCCAAGCTCAACGCTTTCACGTCACTCACTTCGGAGCGGGCGCTCGCCAAGGCGAGATCTGTCGATGCCGCGCGCGGCAACGGCCACTCGCCAGGTCCTCTCGCCGGCGTGCCGTTCGCGGTCAAGAACCTGTTCGACGTGGCTGGTCTCAACACCGTGGCAGGCTCCAAGATCAACCGCGGTCACGCTCCGGCGGCCAGCGACGCGACGCTAATCGCACGCCTGGAGGCGCAAGGCGCGATTCTGGTCGGCGCGCTCAACATGGGCGAATACGCCTACGATTTCACGGGCGAGAACGCGCACGACGGCGCCTCGCGAAACCCGCATGACATCACGCGCATGACAGGCGGATCGTCCGGGGGATCGGGAGGTGCCGTGGCTGGCGGCCTGGTGCCCTTGGCTCTGGGCTCGGACACCAACGGCTCGATCCGTGTGCCTGCCTCGCTCTGCGGGATCTTCGGGCTGAAACCCACTTATGGGCGCCTGTCGCGGGCTGGCACGTTTCCCTTCGTGTCGAGCCTCGATCACTTGGGCTCCCTCGGCCGCTGCGTTGCCGACCTCGCCGTCAGCTATGATGCCATGCAGGGGCCAGACCCTTCAGACCCTGTCTGCTCGAAGCGCGACGTCGAGCCCGTCGCCAAAAGCATCGAGCGCGGCATCGACGGCCTGCGCCTCGCAATCGCAGGCGGCTACTTCCAAAAGGGCGCGCAGTTGGAAGCCGTCGCCGCCATGGAGCGCGTGGCGAAAGCGCTCGGCATCTCGCGCGAGGTGGTTCTGCCGCGCGCCGCCAACGCACGGGCTGCGGCCTATATCATTACGGCGACCGAGGCCGCGGCCCTGCATCTCGACCGGCTGCGTCGCGACCCCGGCAGCTTCGACCCCGAAGTCCGTGACCGGCTGATTGCCGGGGCCATGATCCCCGCCGCGTTCGTCGTCAAAGCGCAGAAGGTGCGGCGATGGTTCAGGGCCGCAACCCTCGAGCTGTTCAAGGAGGTCGACGTCATCATAGCGCCCGCTACCCCCTGCAGCGCGCCCAAGATCGGGCAAAAGACGCTCGTTCTCGATGGCGATGAGCTGCCCCTGCGACCGAACCTGGGACTCTTCACACAGCCCATCTCGTTCATTGGATTGCCGGTGGTGGCAGTGCCGATCCCCCTCGAGCCGCTGCCCATCGCGGTTCAGGTGATCGTGGCACCTTGGCGCGAGGACATCGCCCTGCGTGTCGCCCGCGTCCTCGAAGCCATGGGCGTCGCAGCGGCGCCGAGGCCCAAACTCTAGGAGAAACCATGGAGATCGATCTTCCCGATGTGCTGGCGGAGGTCCGCTCTGCGTTCGGTCGCTACGAGGAGGCCCTGGTCAGCAACGACGTCGAGACGCTGGGCCAGCTGTTTGCCGACGATCCTCGAACTATTCGCTACGGCATTGCCGAGAACCTTCACGGACACGCGGAAATCTCGGCGTTTCGTGCCGCGCGCTCGCCGCACAACCTGATGCGGACACTGTCGCGCACATCGATCACCACTTACGGCCGTGACTTCGGAATCGCGTCGACCCTGTTCAAGCGGCCAGCCCTGCCGGGCAAGATCGGCCGGCAGATGCAGACCTGGGTGCGGCTGCCGCAAGGCTGGCGCGTGGTCGCGGCGCACGTCAGCGTCATCGACGATCCTGAAGCGATTTCTTGAGGAATACTCTGCAGCAATGCCACAGCACGCCATTCCAACGGATATCGCCGGCCTTCGGGCCTCCTACGCCGCCGGCCTCAAGCCCGAGGCCGTGATCGAGCATGTCTTTGCCACGATGGCGCGGATCGATGATCCGGGACTGTTCATCACCCTCGCCGAAAAGCACGCCTTGCTCGAGGCAGCGCGGGCCCTGCGGCACGAGGATCGCGAACGCCTGCCGTTATGGGGCGTGCCATTCGCGGTCAAGGACAACATAGACGTGGCCGGGATGCCGACGACATGCGCAGCACCGGCGTTTGCACGCTTGTCCAAGAGCACTGCGCCGGCCGTGCAGAGGCTGCTCGATGCCGGCGCGCTCATGATCGGCAAGACCAACCTCGACCAATTTGCAACGGGCCTCGTCGGCGTGCGCACGCCCTACGCGGTGCCGCGCAACGCCTTCGACGCCGCCTACGTTCCGGGAGGATCGAGCTCCGGGTCGGCAGTCGCAGTCGCGCAGGGCATCGTGGCGTTCGCTCTCGGAACGGACACCGCGGGCTCGGGACGCGTTCCTGCCGGCCTCAACAACATCGTCGGCCTGAAGCCCTCGGTCGGCGCGGTATCGTCTATCGGCATGCGGCCGGCGTGCCGAACGCTCGACTGCATCTCCGTCTTGGCAGCGACCGTCGATGACGCGTGGACCGTCTACCGTCTCATTGCCGGCAAGGACGAGGCGGACCCCTTCTCAAGGCCTATCCCGCTCGGCGATCTGGCGGGGAGCGCACCACATCCGAGGCTCGGCATACCACGCGCGACGGACCTGGAGTTTTTCGGCGACACGGCTGCGGAAGCAGCCTGGACGGCGAGCATCGAAATCATGCGGGGACTCGGCGCGGTCTTCGAGGAGGTCGACCTCGCACCCTTCCTCGAGGCCGCGAAACTGCTCTACGACGGCCCCTGGATTGCCGAGCGGTACGCAGCACTCAGCGTCGAGCTGGAAGCGCATCCACAAGAGGTGCTCCCCGTGACGCGCGGCGTCATCGAGAAGGCCAAGGTCTTCTCGGCCGTCGATACGTTCAACGGGCTCTATCGCCTCGCAAGCCTCAAGCGGACGAGCGAGAAGGTACTCGCGCCGCTCGACGCGCTCGTCGTGCCGACGGTACCGACGATTCCAAGGCTCTCGGATCTGGCGAAAGACCCGATCGGGCCGAACGCGCAGCTTGGAACGTACACCAATTTCGTGAACCTTCTCGATCTCGCTGCAATCGCGGTTCCGGGTCCTTTTCGCCGCGACGGCCTTCCTGCCGGCATCACGCTCGTCGGCCAGCGAGGCAGCGATGCGCACCTCGCGAGCTTGGGCCGCGCTTTCCATCAAGCTGGCGGCATGCAACTCGGTGCCACAGGGCTGCCCCTGCCATCCCCGGCATCAGTCGGGAGCGCCCCGCCTGCCGATATGATCGAGATCGTCGTCGTCGGCGCGCACCTTTCCGGCATGCCGCTCAATCACGAGCTTCGCGCGCTTGGCGCTGTCTTCGCGCGCGCCACGACCACCGAGGCTTCTTACGAGCTTTACTCGCTACCGGGTGGACCACCGAAACGGCCGGGGCTGGTTCGGGTCGCCGCGAGAGCGGGGCACAAGATCGCAACCGAGGTGTGGGCCTTGCCGCCCAAGGGCTTCGGCCGCTTCGTCGCCTCGATTCCGTCTCCGCTCGGCATCGGCACGGTGCTCTTGGACGATGGCACCCGGCCGAAGGGATTTCTCTGCGAGAGCGAAGCCATCCGGGGGGCCGAGAACATCTCGTCGCACGGCAGTTGGAGAGCCTTCATGGCAGCGCATACGTGAGTGGCAGGGTTCAAGCGCCACCGGATAGAAGAGGCGGTGAGCTGCCGCTTCGCAACTACAGCGGCATCAAGACGCTTTGCTTGACTGGCGGCTATCAGTGAAGCAAAGCGCTAGCGACGGTCGCAGCTCGGCGCACTTGCCCCTTCGCAGACATCGGCGCATTGCTCATAGAGCGTGGCGGATTGGGCGAAGCGCGGTGAGAGCGCCATCCGGCGGTCGGCATGGGGGCACCATGGACTCAGATCTGCGCCGTTCGGCACCGGCCGCGACCCGAAATCGCGATCCGATACTCGCGATTTTGCGCCATCATTTGCCGGAGCGCGGGCTCATCCTGGAAGTCGCCAGCGGAACAGGCGAGCATGTCGTCCACTTCGCAGCGGCCATGCCCAACCTCACGTTTCAGCCGAGCGATCCTGTTCACGAAGCACGCTCAAGCACCGATGCCTGGGTGCGAGCAATGGGGCTGACGAATGTGCGGGAAGCGATCGAGATCGACGCGACCGCTGCCGTTTGGCCGATCGATGCGGCGGCGGCGATCATCTGCATCAACATGATCCACATTGCCCCATGGTCGGCTACGGAAGGGCTATTGCGTGGCGCTTCGCGACTTCTATCTGCTGGCGGACCGCTCGTTCTTTATGGCCCGTTCCGCGAAGGTGGACGCCACACGGCCGCAAGCAATCAGGCTTTCGACAGCGACCTTCGGCTGCGCAACCCAGAATGGGGTGTGCGAGACCTCGAAGCGGTCGAACGGCTTGCTTCGTCAGTCGGCTTCTCGGCTCCCGAGATCGAGCGCATGCCGGCCAACAATCTCGTACTGGTGCTCCGCAAGCATTGATGGCGGCGGCGGAGGTCAACAAGTTGCCCTTCGACGGTCCCCTATTCCAGTGCGTGAATCTCCCCCTGTTCTTCGGTTCGAGCCTTCGAAGCCGCCCGGATGTCGATGTCGGCAAAAACGGGAAGGTGATCAGACGCGGTGCGCGCGACGGGATCTGTGAACATACGCCGCATTATTCCGTTCGGCCGGCAGTAAATCCGATCCAGCCGGAACATCGGGAAAAATGCGGGAAAGGTTCGAAAGCGGGTGCGCGCTGGAAAATGTCTCCGCAGGGCATGCTGCACCGATCCATGCCAGATAAAGTCGTTGAAGTCTCCGAGCATCACGGTCGGTTGCGGAGCAAGCGTGGCAAGCGCGGCAAGTGCGCGCGCCTGTCTATGCCGTTCGAACATGCTGAGGCCAAGATGGACAGCAACGACATGCAAAGGACCGTGCGGCGTTTCTACCGTAGCTTCGAGGGCCGCGCGCGGCTCGCGGCGGGCTACGGACAGATCGTGCAACTGTGAACTGAGAATGGGCCAGCGCGTGAGCACGACGTGGCCACTGTCGCCTTCCGGCGCCACAATCATCCTGGCCTCGGCGCGGTGAGAGCCGAGCGCTTGCGCTAAGAGATCGAAGGCCGTTGCCGACCACCGTGTGTCCACTTCCTGCAGAGCCAGGATGTCGGGGTCGTGCGCCCGCGCCACCTCGATGACACGGAAAAGGTCGCGTCTGCCGAGGAACGGACGTCCCCCGTGAATGTTCCAGGTCATGCACCTGATCGCGCAAAGGCGTTCCATAATCATCAATGAAGGTTAGAACTCAGACGATGGTCACCCTCGAGCTCCTGAAGAGGCACCACAGGATCAGAAACGCCTCAGATGCAAAATGTTTCCGGAACAAAGCACCCCTAGCGCCGTTGGGTACAGTTGCGATGTGCTCACACCGTCCAACATCCAACGCCATTGCTGGCCTCTCCCCGCGCCGCGTCGTGAGGCCGGGACGAAACTGCATGGCAACATCGCGGGCGCATCGCCTGAGCGTCCTCATCGATGCGGAAGCCTATTTCAAGCGACTGGCAGAATGTCTGCGCAGCGCGCAGAGATCGGTCGAGATCATCGGCTGGGACTTCGACGCGAGCATCAAACTGGAGCCGGATCGCCGAGAAACACTCGGCGAGCTATTGCGTATTCTGGTCGAGGATCGACCGGAACTCCATGTGAGGGTGCTGGTTTGGAGTACGGCCGTGGTGCACGCGCCGAGCGCCGCACTCCCGCTGCTGTTCGGTGCGGACTGGCAACAGCATCCGCGCATTGCGGTCAAGCTGGACCGCCAGCATCCGATCTATGCGGCCCATCATCAGAAAATCGTCTGCGTCGACGAGGCCATCGCATTCGTTGGCGGCATTGACCTGACAGTCGGACGCTGGGACACCCCTGCGCACCGCTCAGATGAAGCGAGACGCAGGTTGCCAGATGGCCAGGCGTATGAGCCGGTTCACGACGTCCATGCCATGCTCGATGGCCCCGCTGCGAGGCTGCTCGGAGCGATCGCGCGTGAGCGCTGGCTAACAGCCACAGGCGAGGCGGTCGCAACAGATTCCGCTACGACTGCGGCAGCATACTGGCCAGAAGATTTGCTCCCGGACTTCCAGGACGTCGAGGTCGCAATCTCCCGAACAATGCCGGCATGGAACGGGAGCAAAGGTGTGCAGGAGTCAGCCTCGCTCGCCGTCGACGCTCTCAAGGCGGCTCGGAGGTGGATCTATATCGAGGCACAGTATTTCGCCGCAGTCGATGTCGCCGCCATCCTGGAAACCGGCCTGCAGCACCCCGAAGGACCTGAGATCGTGATCGTCGTGAGCCTGGAGGCGCCTGGCATTGTCGAACGCTACGTCATGGCCAAGAACCGCAACCGCCTCGCCCGGCGCCTCGTTGCGGCCGACAGGTGGAACCGCTTTCGGATGCTCTATCCTGTCGTGCCCACGAGCGAAGGTGAAATGGCCCTCAATCTGCATTCGAAGGTCCTGATCGTAGATGATGTCCTCTTGCGTATAGGATCGTCGAATTTCAACAATCGTTCAGAGGGGCTGGACACAGAATGCGACATAGCTATCGAAAGTGATGGGCTCGGAACCAGCAACGGTATCGCTGCGCTCCGCAACCGGCTTCTGGCCGAGCACATCGGCTCGAGCCCTGAGGCTGTCGCGCGGGTGCTCGAGCAGACCGGATCGCTGATAGAAACGATCGAGACAATGAGTGGCGCGTCACGACGCACCATGCGGAAGCTGCCTGCACTCGGTCGGCGGGGAGGGACGCGGCTTCTTGTCGGCACGTGGCTGCTCGACCCACGGCAGGCATTTCGGTTTTCGACACTGGAGCGCCTCAGGACAATACTAGGCCGTATAATCGCGCCGGGAGATCAGAAACTCGGACAAGACAAAGCTGATGATGCCCAGCGGAAGCGGAACAATAAAATAGGCGACCCGAAAGATAAGCAAACCGGCGATGGTTGCCCCATCAGGTAAGAGATAAAGAACACTTTGCTCGATGACGCCTAACCCGCCGGGAACGTGGCTCGCGACAGCAGCTGTGTTAGCTAGAACATACGTTGTCGCGACCTCCGAATAGGAGACTTCCGAGATGGCGTTCAGCGACTGATGCAGGCATCCGGCGACCAGAGCAAAATTTATCAAGCCGATCGCCACTTGCTGAACGGCGAGCCTAATCGGGGGGACATCGAGCTCCCATCTGCGGAACTTCAGTCGTCCGACGCGCGCAAAGGCCGCCAATATGTACGCGGCCGGGACTGCCAGACAAGCCAGCCCCACAACAAAAGCGGCAAGGGAATCAATTCCGAGCGTATCATCGCCGACCTCGGGGCGTATCAGAAGTATGGAGCCACCCAACGTGGCCAGCCCGAGTGCAACCGTCACGCCGCAAAATACGATGACTTTGCCGACTTCGAACGGACTGAGACCCCAGCGCGTATAGAAGCGGTAACGTACCGCGCCGCTGCTCAGCACGGCAAAACCGATGTTGTGACCGATCGATAAGCTGGTGAAGGATGTCCATGCTGCGCGCCGCCATGCGAGTGGCCTGCCTGCGTAGCGAAGACCGAGCCAATCGAACAGCGTGAGGCTGACGTAGCTCGCGGCTGCCAGCGCCAACGCATTGGCCAGCCTCTCGCTGTCCGCACTCGCAACTGACTGCCCGATTTCCGACGCGTCGTAACGCGAGAGAGTGCGATAGAGGAGACCTCCGCCAATGAGCAGGGCGGCAAAGCCGAAAGCGCTTCCTATGAAGCGCCGGCTGTTCGTTCTGCTCTGATCACCGGTTCGGCTTTTCGCCTGCGTGCTCTCGTGCCCAGCCAAAAGCGAGCCTCATCCGCGGGACAGACATCTACAGTTCGAAGCGCCGAGTAAACATCCGCCAGCTCAAACTCCCACAATTCGGCTGCATATCATCAGATAGGGTCGATCGAGCTTAAACGCCCACTCGCAGCATTCGTTCCGACCGGACCGCCGGTTCAATATGGCCCTGCAGGGCGCCAGCAGGGCTATTCCCGTAAGCACGCCTCGCCTTGGGGAACCGGCTTAGGTTTTTCCGAGCTTCGCGAATTGGCTCAGCCATTCTCCTTGGCCGTGCCCTGTTGCCACGGCCACCGGCCCTTCAGTTCAACGTGCAATGTAAAGCTAAGGAACGTTCGGATGAGCACGATAACGGCGAGAACGGCGACCGTTCGCATGGAAAGGTCCACTGCCACAGTGTGAATGATGTCCGCTGCAACAAAGAATTCGAGACCGAACAGAACGCCACTGCCGAGAGCCTGCCGCCCCGCGTCCAGAGCCGAGCCCTCCCTCCGACCCAAGAAAAGCACCACTGCCGCGATGAGTGCATAGATCGCCGACAAGGCGATTATCGCCAGACCGAGTAGCTCAAGACCTGACGCGCACCATTCGGCAACCGGCTTGAGGATCTCCAGCATGATTGAATGCCTTTATCCTGTTGGCGGCGCAGCCGACCGGCCAAGCAATGCTGGTCGGCCGGGGATTGGCCGTCCGGTCCACATACCGGCGGATCAAGAGTGCCCTCGATCGAGAACGTTGAATCGTATCGGCAGGTCGTTCAGCCGTCCCGGCGACAGTATGGTCGCGGCTCCGAGGCCGGGCGGTACCGACTGATTCATCCACCGAAGGCAAGCCGGCGCGCCTGTCCTGGCGACAAGCACCCAGTCTCCTGGGGCTCGCTCCCTAACCGCGAAACTCCGCTAATTGCGGTCAGTTCCTCCGGCTCGCGCCTTCAGCGCTCGCAGTTGCCAGGCAGCGGTCGGAGCCCCATGTCAGCTGGACTTGCCTGACCACTCTGCAACACGTCTTGGACTTGAGGGCATGCTCAGAGAGATTGAAAAGTTCTTCAGTCACCTTCTCAATGAAGACGCGAAAGAGACGCTACTGGAGCGGGAATTCGAGATTGCCTGCGCGGCGCTGCTGGTGCATTGCGCGATGGCGGACGGGGAACGTAGCGCTGAAGAGACCAAGCGCATAACGTCGGTCCTGGGAAGTCATTTCAGGCTTTCCCGAGACGAGGTCGACTCCGTGATTGAGGTAGCGGTGGCCCAGGAGCGGGAAGCGGTCGATCTGCACCGCTTTACGCGTGTTCTGCACAAGCGCCTCGATCGCGAAGAGCGAATTCGCATGGTGCAGCTCCTGTGGGAGATTGCAGATACGGATGGACGCATCAATAGCGAAGAGCAGAGGATGGTATCATTGACAGCAAAGCTTCTTGACGTTGAGGTCCATGACGCTGTGGCCGCACGTCAGGCGGCCAAGCGAGCCGGTGGATTGACATGTGTAGCGGTTCGGCGTGGACGTTGAAGGCAGTCGGAAAGGGCAGTTTGACGGAGCGTTTGGAACGTTTTTCCATCGCGTCAGCCTCTCGCTCACCACCCCCAACTCTCAGCTGGCGAGAGTGAGCCAGTCGACGCCGCACCCATAGTTCTGAAGGGTCGCGAAGTGCTCTTCCTCGATGGCCGCCGCTTGGTCGGCGTCTCACGCGGCAATCTTCTCGTCATGAATATATAGGTTCACATCGGGGGCAGGGTCAGCCAAGCCGAGGGCGGTCGCTCACGTCCTTGAAAGGAATGGTGCCCAGGGGCGGATTTGAACCACCGACACTGCGATTTTCAGTCGCATGCTCTACCAACTGAGCTACCTGGGCAAGCTCCGCCAGCCAAGAGGCTGTGAGGCGAAGCGCGGGCCGTTATAGGAGTGTCGCTCAGACGTGTCCAGCAGCAATGCACGCGTCTACGCACACAGCCTCGAAAGCAGATCAGCCAGGCCAGATCCTATGCGGCAGGGTCGCCCGGATCGGGGCATCGCAATTTCACTAGTGCGGCCAGCCCTGTTCCTGGTGACCTCATGCCGCCATCGTCGCGTCGCCTGGCAACCAGCGAAGCAGCGGCGAGACGGACGATCGTTCGTGGCAGCAGATCGGCGGCTTGCCGATAGCTACAATCTGGCTATAGATGTGGAAAAAGGGCTCTGGCGTCGTGCCGGGGCCCTTGTCCGTTTGCCGGGTGGCCGCCCGGCCTGGACCAGCAGCCGAAAGCCGGGCACGCGCCCGCCGGCAAGCGAGGATCAAATGGCGAACGTCGTGGTGGTCGGCGCCCAATGGGGCGACGAGGGCAAGGGCAAGATCGTCGACTGGCTGTCGGAGCGGGCGGACATCGTCGTTCGCTTCCAGGGCGGGCACAACGCGGGCCATACGCTGGTCATCAACGGGGTTACGTACAAGCTGGCGCTTTTGCCGTCCGGGATCGTACGCGGCGGCAAGATGTCCATTATCGGGAACGGCGTGGTCGTCGATCCCTGGCATCTCGCGGGCGAGATCGACAGCATCCGCAAGCAGGGCGTCGACGTTACGCCGGAGAACCTGAAGATCGCCGAGAACGCCACGCTGATCCTGCCGCTGCATCGCGAGCTCGACCAGCTACGCGAGGCCTCGGCTGGTGGCCAGAAGATCGGAACGACCGGACGTGGGATCGGACCTGCCTACGAGGACAAGGTTGGACGACGGGCTATCCGGGCGCAGGATCTGCGAAAGCCCGAAAACCTCGGCCCGAAGGTGGATCGCCTGCTGGTCCATCACAATGCGCTGCGCAGCGGGCTCGGCCAACCGCTGATCTCCAAAGATGCGCTGATCGCGGAGTTGACCGAGATCGGCGCCAAGATCACGCCATATATCGACTGCACGTGGGATCTGCTCGACAAGGCCCGGCGCGCGGGCAAGCGCATTCTTTTTGAAGGTGCTCAAGGCGCGCTGCTCGACGTCGATCACGGAACGTACCCGTTCGTCACCTCCTCGAATACGGTCGCGGCGCAGGCGGCGGCCGGATCGGGCGTCGGACCGAGGGCGATCGGGACGATCCTCGGCCTCGCCAAGGCCTACACGACGCGCGTCGGCTCAGGACCATTTCCAACGGAGTTGCTCGACGAGAGCGGCGAGCCGGATGCGACAGGCCGCCTGCTCGGCGAGAGAGGCAAGGAGTTCGGCGTCAATACCGGGCGGCGTCGGCGCTGCGGCTGGTTCGACGCTGTGCTCGTCAGGCAGGTGGTGAAGGTGTCCGGGATCGACGGCATCGCGCTGACGAAGCTCGATATCCTCGATCCGCTGCCGGAGATCAAGATCTGCGTTGCCTACGATCTCGACGGGGAGCGCATCGATCGGCTGCCGGCGGGCATGAACCAGCAGGCTCGCGTCAAACCGATCTACGAGACACTCGAAGGTTGGAACGCCTCGACCGCGGGCAAGCGGAGCTGGGCCGATCTGCCGGCCCAAGCCATCAAGTACGTCAAGCGGGTCGAGGAGCTGATCGAGTGTCCGGTCACGCTACTCTCGACCAGCCCGGAACGCGACGACACGATCCTGGTCAAGGATCCGTTCGCCGACTGAGCGGAGGCGCTCCGCTCAATAGTCGCGGGGCCCCTCGCCGGACGATGGCTGGTCTTGATTGACCGGCAGAACGATGGTGAAGGTGGCACCCTCGTTGGGCACACCGTTCGCGTCGATGGTGCCTTGATGGCGCTCGACGATCTTGCGACAGGTGGCGAGACCGACGCCGGTGCCCTCGTACTCCAGGCGACCGTGCAGGCGCTGGAAAATCTTGAAGATCTGGTCCTTGTAGGCGTTGTCGAAGCCGATGCCGTTGTCGGCGATCGTGAGCACGATCGAAGGCACGATGCGTGTTCCGATCGAGACCGGCAGTCCGGGTGTCGTCGCGACTTTGATGATCGGCTTCGTGTCTGGCTTGCAGAACTTGAGCGCGTTGGCGAGCAAGTTCTGGAGAAGCTGGCGCATCAGCGTCGGATCGGCGTCTATGGTGCCGAGCTTGTCCGCCTCGATCCGCCCCTCGGTCTCGTCGAGACGCACCTGCAGGTCGGACAGAACCTCTGCCAAGACCTTGTCGAGGTCGACGGGAACCATGGGACGGTTCTTCGAGGACACGCGCGAGTAGCTCAACAGGTCGTTGATCAGGCGGCGCATACGGCCCGCTGCATCCTGCATGCGGTCGATGAACATCTTGCCTTCGTCGGGCAGCAACTCGGCATAGCGCCGATTAAGGCGATCGCCGAACGCCTCGATTTTCCGCAGCGGCTCTTGCAGATCGTGGCTGGCGACGTAAGCAAACTCCTGAAGCTCGCTGTTCGAGCGCTCGAGCTTCATTGTGTACTCGCGCATCCGGCGCTCGCTGGTCTCCAGATCGGTGATGTCCTGGTAGGTCGCGATCGAGCCACCTTCGGAAAGCGGCTCGTTCATCACCGCGATGACACGGCCATCGCGCAAGTGCTGCTTGATCGTGGTGCGCTTGTTCAACCGGTTCGGATCCGGTCGCTCAGCCAGCGCGCGCTGGCCCTCCTCCTCGGTGTAATTGCCGAGGCTGACCGAGTATTTCATGATGTCACGGAGAAGAATGCCCGGCTTCACGACATCAGGAGAGAAGCCGTACATGTCGAGGTAGCGCCGATTGCACACGATGAGGCGCTGGTCCTTGTCGAACATGCAGAGACCCTGGATCATGTTGTTCAGGGCCGCGTCGAAATGACGGTTCTTCGCATGGAGCTGCTGCGAGATGCGCAGAAGGTCGAACTCGCGGTGCTTCATCTCGGTTATGTCGGAGCGGATGCCGACGGTGCCGCCGTCGGCCGTGCGCTTCTCGTTGACGAGGATCCAGCGGCCATCCGAAAGCTGCTGCTCGTAGGGACCGGTTGGATTGCGCCGCTGGCGGAAACGAAGCGCGATGTAGGCTTCGGGCGCCATGCCGTTGAGCACGTACATGCCGCGACGGACGCCTTCCCGCATCATGTCCTCGAATGAAGCGCCGGGCACGATCAGGTCAGCGATCAGCGGCTTCATGTCTACGTATTTGCGATTGTAGACGAGTAGACGATCCTGCGCGTCGTAGAGCGCAAAGCCATCGGCCATGACATCGAGAGCATGCATCATTCGCGTGCGTGCAGCTTCGGCAATTTGCGCGAACTGGGTGTTGAGATCGGCTGATATCGCGGCCGCCTCGACCTGACGCACCGTCTCTACGACCGTACCGCTCTCGAGCCGCTGGCGGCTGACCTCGACAGTGCGACCCGAAGGCGCCGAGTAGCGGAAGGTGACGCCGGAGCCGGGCGTCAAACGCTGGACGGCCGTCTCGATCGTGCGCTCGATGACGGCGTCCGCCGCACCCTGACGCTCGAGCGTGAGGCGGATGAGCTGCCTGAGATTAGCGCCAGAGACGGCCTCGCCGGGCTGATAACCGCAAAGGGTCTGGTAGAGCGCGTTGCAGGCGAGAAGCTCGAGGTCAGCGCTGAACAGTGCGAGACCGACGTCGGCGCCCGCGAAGAGAGCCGCCAAGTCCGGGCTTGCGATGCGCGTCATGCCAGCACCGTGCTGGACGACCTCGCCTCCATCATACAGCGTGACGACGTTTTTCGCGCTCGTTTCCATTCAGTACATCTCCCCAGTCAAGATGGCGGGCATTATCCGCAGCCACCTCTAATGCATCGTGAAGACTTCGATATGGTTTTCTAAATATTAATACCGCGACCCACCCACATAAATACAGCATTAGGAATATTCTGCGACGGTGCACCTGTGCAAGTCGCAGGATCGACTGCTGTAGTGCGTATCAAGTCGGGGGCGTGCGTGAAGTTCTTGAAAGCGTGTTGCGAGGAGAGGACGCTCGCCGTTCTCGTCTTGGCGAGCGGGATATTCATCGGCCTGGGCGTGCCATCAATTGCAGACTTCCTGCGTCCGTGGGCTCTTCACGCGTTGTTCCTGGTGATCATCTTCTCCCTGGTCCCGTTTGCGCGGCTTCCCGCGCATCAGCTCATTGCGATCGACCGAGACATGATCCGGATCGTGGTCTGGCAGCAAGTCGTGCTGCCCTGCATCGTGATCGCAGCGGGTATCGTCGCCAAATTTCCCGATTCGGTGATCCTGCTCCTGATCGTAACGGCGTGCTCGGGCTCGCTGTTCTCATCGCCGGCGCTGGCAGAAATCCTTGGCCTCGACCGAGAGCGCGCGTTGCAGGCGATGGTTCTCTCGACGCTGTTCATGCCGATCTCGCTGTTCCTCTTCCTATCGGCCTTTATCGGCGAGCAGGCCAACCTCGACCTGGGCGCCTACGGCCTGAGGACGATCGTATTTCTCATCGTGCCGTTCGCGCTGCTGGCGCTCTACCGCCCCGTAGCCAGGGCGATGCCGGAGTCAATCACCCGCAAAGTCGGCTTTGCATCGCGGTGGGCGACCATCCTGGCGCTCCTCGTTTTCGGAACGGGACTGATGGCTGCAGTGTCGGACAAACTGGATGCCAACCCGACGAAAGTCGTGTTTCTGCTGGGGCTGGCTACACTCCTCTGCCTCCTCATGATGGCTCTCACGACTATCGTGATGTACCGCTTCGGCCACTGCGAGGCGCTGACGGCGTCGATCGTGGCCGGCTTCAGGAACATCGGCCTCGGGTTTGCCCTCGTTGGTGAAATGGTGGGACCGGATCTTGCGGTCTACGCGGGGATCTCGCTCGTTCCGGTCTTCATCGCGCCCTTGGTGCTCAGGATCTCAATGTCGACGGCTCCGGCCAATTCCGGGGATCCTGAAAACGCGGATTCCGTCGGAGCGCAGAGTCCATTCTAAGCAGAGAAACGAATTCCTAAGCATAACTCGACGGGGACAGCTTCCTCCGGGGTTTCTGCGGCACCGAAGCGGTCGATTAACTCCGGTGCGACCATGAGTTAGTTAAATGATCCCGGATCGGAACGGGACGGTGTGGAGCAGGGCAGGTAGCAGCGTGGATCAAGCAGCCGACAATCGAGGAGACACCGGAGACGGCACTGGCGCGACGAAGGCGTCGTCGACCGCCAAGCGCTCCGGCTTCTATCTGGTCACCGCTTTCGCCGTTACGGCGGGGCTGCTCAGCCTCATCGTCGACGCGAACCGCAAGTACGCGCCCGAAATGTATCAGCCGGACTACATGGAGACCGTCGCCGACGCGTTCGAAAGTGGCGACAACTATGCAGTCTTCGACCTCAATATCAATATCCGGAAGCTGCGAGAGGAGCAGTGGAAGCGGCTCGACAGCGCGCCGAGCCTGCTGGTTCTCGGTGCGAGCCAGTGGCAGGAGGCGAGCGCCGACCTGCTGCCGAACCGAAGCTACCTTAACGGCCACATTCACCGGGACTACTACGAGGACGTGCTCGGCATGGTCGAGCTTCTCGTACGGCACGACAAGCTGCCGAAGGACCTGGTGATAACGATCCGCGACCGATTGTTCACGCCAGTGGCGAAACGCACCGATTATCTCTGGCTGCCAGGTATTCCCTACTACCAGGCCATGGCGAAGCGGCTGTCTTTGCCGAGATTGACTTTTCTGGAAACCCAGCCGTTGCAGCGACCGCGCGAGCTACTCTCGCTGTCGATGCTTCTGACCAATACCACCCGATGGCACAATGCCAGCGATTGGCCGTATCCGACGACGCGCAAATCACACGATGAGCTCGATGTGCTTCATCCGGACGGCTCGATCACCTGGTCGGCGTCACATCTTGCCGTATTCACACCCGAGCGTGCCCGACGCGTGTCGCTCGCGCACGCCGATGCCAGCCGCAATTCGCCCCCGCTGATCGATCCCAAGGGCGTCGAGGCGCTGGACCGGTTGCTTGCCTATCTCGCAGTCAAGGGCGTGCGCGTCCATCTGGCCCATCCGCCATTCAACCCGATCTTTTTCGACCGCGTGCAGGGCAGCCCGTACATGGACGGCCTGAGGCAGATCGAAGCCGTGACACGGGAGCTCGCAGCAAAACACAAACTGGGCATCGTCGGGAGCTTCGATCCCGAGGCACTCGGCTGCACGGCCGAAATGTTCATCGACGCCGAGCACTCCAACGCGAACTGCCTGAGAGCGCTCCTGGCGGACGTTGCAAACAGCGTCGATCTTCCGACGTTGCCCGCGATAGCCGATGCGTCATCCCCAACGGCCACAGCCGAGCATCGATCGATGCAAGCCCTGGTGGCAAGCGGCTGGATGGCGTCGGAACGGCATCATGGCGCCGTCGAAAGCCGCGAGACACCTGAGGTCGAAGCTCCAGCGATCAAGAACGCTGGCGTGCCGGTCAATCTCGAGCCGAGAGCGCAGGCCGATGGCCAGGCCGATGACAGCACGACGAGAACGGAGAGCGGACGCAGCGAAGTGCCGGCCGCGGCGGCGGAAAGCGTCAGCTCACGCGATGCGGTCGGTGCGACGGCTGCCACCGCTGTGATCCCGCCGCGCCCGCGCAGAGCAGCGCCTACTCGGCAATCGCGCCCGGCGAGTGCTCGACGTCATCGTCGCAAAGCAGGTGCCCAAAAAACTCGAGCGGCAGGCGTCCAGCCAGGGCTTGTCTGGCCCGGCGACACCGCCCCCCGCCGCAATTAACCGAGGATCACAGGCTCCGTCATGGTCTTCCATTCCTTCGAGTTCATCTTCGTCTTCCTGCCGCTTGCGTACCTCGGCTTCGTCGTGGCGCACAGGCTAGCCGGATGGACCGGCGCGTTCCGCTTCCTCATAGCGGCGTCGCTCGTCTTCTATGCGCAGTGGAGCGCGGCCTTCGCCGCGATCCTGGTGATCTCGGTCGCAGCCAACTACTGGCTCGGCAATCAGATCATTGCGCATAGCGAGCGCCCGGAACGCGCATGGACGCTGCTGCTCATCGGCATCGGCCTGAATGTGGCGGCGCTCGGCTACTTCAAATACTCGAACTTTCTCATCGATATCGCCAATCAACTGACGGGCGCAGGCGCGTCGCACATCCAGTTGCTTCTGCCTGTCGGCATCTCATTCTATACGTTCGTGCAGATCGGCTATCTCGTCGAGGCCTACAACGGTCGCGTCGTGAAAGCCGGGTTCGAGAAATATTCGCTGTTCGCCGCGTTCTTCCCGTGTGTGACCGCGGGTCCGCTGGTGTTGCAGCGTGAAATGCTCGAGCAAATGCAAGACCGGCGTGACGCGGCGCTCGACGTGCAGCGGCTGGCCGTCGGCCTGACGATGTTCGGCATCGGCCTTTTCAAGAAGGTGTTCCTGGCGGATTCGATCGGCCCGTTCGCCAACACCGTGTTCGATGGCGCAGCGGCGGGCGACGGCCTCTCGGCGGCGCTCGCATGGCTGGGCGCCGTCGCGTATGCGCTGCAGCTCTACTTCGACTTCTCCGGCTACTCCGACATGGCTGTCGGGCTCGGCCTGATCTTCGGCCTCAAGCTGCCACTCAATTTCGACAGCCCGTTCAAGGCGACGAGCATCTCGGACTTCTGGCGCCGCTGGCACATGACGATGACGCGGTTCTTCACCACGTACATCTATACGCCGCTCGCCATCCGCGGGATGCGATCCGCGGGCGGGCGCAATGCAGGACGTCTCGAGCGCTTCATGCTGACCGGCGGCGTACCGGCGCTGATAACCTTCGTCGTGGCCGGGATATGGCATGGAGCAGGCTGGTCGTTTGCGGTCTACGGCGTGATCCACGGCCTCGCCATCGCCATCAATCTCGGTTGGCGAGAGGCGCGGCTTCCGCAGCCACCGGCTGTGCTCGGATGGTTCTTGACCATGGCCGTGGTCGTGAGCGGGCTCGTGGTGTTCCGGGCTCCGTCGCTCGAACTCTCCGGATCGATGCTGGGGCACATGTGGGTTCCCTTCCTGATGGCTTCACCGGAGGCGTCGGCGTTCGTGGATCTCGACCAACGGACGGCGCTCGCGACCATCGTACTGCTCGGCGCGATCGTGCTGCTGATGCCGAACAGCCAGCAGATCCTCCACCGCCATTGGGTCAGCTCGGACGCCATGCCGGCCACGGCACGAGCGGCGGCCGGCCTGATCTCCTGGCGGCCAAGCATCGGGCTGTCGCTCGGCTTTGCGGCGACATTCGCTATCGCCATCGCCTCCATCGGCGCCGGCACCACCTTCGTCTACTACCAATTCTGAGGAGCCTCCCATGAACATGCACGCCAAGCCTGCCAACGAGGTGCTGCTGGATCTGTCACGCGAAGTCGACAGCGAGATCGCAGGCGATATCGAGAAGGAGTCGGTTTTCGTCTCGCGGTTCATCGAGCGCATTCGCGTCGAGCCGGATCTGAAGACCGCACGGGTGACGATGAAGCCCGGTGCGCCGGTCGAGGAGATCGCCAGCAAGGCGAAGCGCTTTCTCGATGTGATGGTACGGCAGGTTTCCGGATTCGAGATCAAGCTGTTCGTCGAAACCACGCGTCGCGATCAGGGGCCGTATCAGCTCGGCGTGAATCAGGGCCTCATCGAGCGCGGCTGGATGCACGACTACGGCAAAGGACAGGTTGCGTACTCAGGCCCGGTCCTGAAGCTGGCGCGCCTCATCAACGACAAGTCTGGCGAGCTTTACGTGCAAGCGTTCGGTGCTGCGGACGCACACTTCCCGGCGCTCGTCGATGCGGAGACGCTGCACAAATGCGGCTACTTCGACTCGCACCCGAATGCCGTGACGTTCGTCGGAAACATGGTCGAGGACTTCGATGCGATCGAGGAATTCCGCCGGGCGAACTCGTGCTCGGAAGGAGCTCTGATGCCGCCGCACGACCACATCCATGTCGATGGGATGTGCCTCAATCCGGCCGCCTGCTTTCCGTGCTACCCGACGCTATCGGGCACGACATTCGACCAGGGACGGGCCTTTACCTGGCTCGGACGGGTGTTCCGCTACGAGTCGCGTAACATCTCGGGGCTCGATCGGCTCTACGAGTTCAATGTCCGCGAGCTGGTGTTCGTCGGTGACGACGCTTACGTGCGCGACTGCCGCCGCCGCGCGCTGAACGTGGTCGAGTCGCTCGCGACCTATTTCGACATCGACTGCCGCATCCAGACGGCGACCGACCCATTCTTCGCCACCGTCTCGGCTGCCAAGAAGTTCTGGCAGGCGGCGCAGGAAGTGAAGAACGAGATCAAGATCCCGTCGCTGGACGCCGATGGCAACGTCAAACACCTCGCCTGCGGGTCGATCAACCTGCACGGCAATTTCTTCGGCCGCCGCTTCGACATCAAGGACGGCGCCGGCGAGGCAGTCCAAACGGGCTGCGTCGGGCTCGGCATCGAGCGTTGGGTGCTGGCCACATTCACGCAACACGGCTTCGACCCCGAGCGGTGGCCCAAGTCCGTGCGCGACGTCATCTTCGCTTGAAACCAGACCAGTCAACAGGAGGGGGAACCCATGAAGTTCTATGAGATCGTCGGAAATATCCTTGGCGTCGATGCCTCGTCGCTGAACGAAGGCTCGAATGCCTCAAACGTCCCGCAGTGGGATTCGCTCAGGCACATCGAGGTGATCTTCGCCGTCGAAAGCGCCTACCAGGTGCGCTTCACGATGCCGGAAATCGCGGGCTTGAGGAATCTCGGCGACATGCGGCAGCTGCTGCTGAGCAAGAACGTCGCTCTTACGGAAGTCAACGCTGATCGCAAGATCGCGTGACCACCAAGGTTGGGCGGTTGGGGCCGCCCCGGGGACACCAGAGGATGATCCGATGAGAGACAAGGCCTCGATTTCAATCCTGATCGCCGACGACGACGCCGACGACCGGATGCTGATCGAAGACGCATTTCGTGAGAGCCGCCTATCCAATCCGCTCGCGTTCGTCGAGAACGGCGAGGAGCTGCTGCACTACCTTCGGTCGGAAGGAAAGTTCGCATCGCGCAAGGGGCAGCGCCTGCCGCGACTGATCCTGCTCGATCTCAACATGCCCAAGATGGACGGGCGCACAGCGCTCAAGCATCTGAAGGCAGATCCCGAGCTCAGGCGGATTCCTGTCGTCGTGCTGACGACGTCGAAGGCGGAGGAGGACATCCTGCGTACCTACGATCTCGGCGTCAGCTCGTTCATCACAAAGCCGGTCACATTCCAGGGGCTCGTGGACGTCGTCAGGGCGCTCAACAGCTACTGGATCGAGATCGTCGAGCTGCCCTCCTGAGGGGGCGGCCCGAACTACAATACGTGTCGGAGTAGCTCGCGTGCGCAAGGTTGACCAATCGAAGGACGTCTACGTTCTCCTGGTGGAGGACGATCGGGACGATTTCTTCCTTACGCAGGATCTCCTCCAGCGTATCGAACGTGAGCGCTACTGGGTCGTTTGGGCCGGATCCTACGACCGGGCCAAGCTGGAGCTGCACGAGCGCGTGTTCGACGTCGCGCTCGTGGACTACAGGATCGGCGAGCGGACAGGGCTCGACTTCATCTCAGAGGTCGGTCCCCGCTACCCGCACTGTCCGATGATCCTGCTGACGGGCCTGGCCGACCCCGACATCGACTTCGCCGCTGAGCGAGCGGGCGCAGCCGACTATCTGGTCAAGGACAGCCTGACGGAAGGTCTGCTCGACCGATCGATCCGCTACGCGCGCCAAAGTGCCCAAAAGCGGGCGCTGCTCGACGGCGTGCTGAGCAATGCGGCAACCGGAATGATCGGTCTCGATGGGCACGGCACACCCATCATCTGGAACGGCAAGGCGCTCGAGGCTCTGGAGCTCGACCGCATAGGTGCAGGCGATTTGTCCGCGCAGATGATCGGGGAGGCACTCGGGCAGATCAACAACGGCGGCTCATGTCCTTCGGTCCTGACGCGCGGCGACGGCCGCTCCTTCGAGATCAGCGTAAGCCGAATGAAGGACGGCGGGGCCGTGGCCGTGCTGCACGACATCACGATGCGCGTGCAGGCCGAGCAACATCTGCGGCAAGCCGTGGAGGAAGCGGAGCGCGCCAACAAGGCGAAATCGAGCTTCCTCGCGACGATGAGCCACGAGTTGCGAACGCCGCTGAACGGCATCCTCGGCATGACGCGCGTTCTGGAAGGCACGACGCTCAACGAGGTGCAGAGTGACGGGATCGATGTGATCCGCGGCTCCGGAACGACGCTGCTCAACATCATCAACGACATCCTCGATCTATCGAAGATCGAGGCCGGACGCATGGAGCTCGAGGATCTCGAGATCTCGGTCTGCGATCTGGTCGACGACGTGGTGCGTCTGCTGGCACCGACCGCGCTCGAGAAGGGCGTCGAGATGTCGGCCTTCGTGGACCCGCTAGTGACGACCACAATGCGCGGCGATCCGCTGAGACTGAAGCAGGTCTTGACCAACCTCGTCGGCAACGCGGTCAAGTTCACGAGCTCCGGCTCGATTCTGATCACGGTGGACGAAGCGGTCTCCGGGAAGGCGCCCGTGCTGCGGTTCAGCGTGGTGGACACGGGCATCGGCATTCCGTCCTCGAAGCTCGACACGCTCTTCGTGAAGTTCTCGCAAGTCGACGCCTCGACAACGCGCGAGTTCGGCGGCACGGGCCTGGGTCTGGCGCTGTGCAAGGAGCTGATCGGTCTGATGGGGGGCGAGATCTCGTGCTCGTCGCTTCCCGACCATGGCTCGACATTTCGCTTTCACCTCCCGATTCCCGCAGAGCACACGGCGACGGTGCTGGCCCGCCATGCGGGTGTGCAATGCCACGCGGCGCGCATCCTCGTCGCAAGCCCGAGCACCGGCATCATCAATGCCGTCGGCGCGTATGCACGGACCATCACGGCGTCGGTCACCAGCGCGACCACCGTCGAGGTTGCGCGCAAGGCCACCGAAGGCGAGCGTTTCGATGCCGTTATCCTGGACGGCGGGTTTGGCTCGTTCGGGATCAGCGAGCTTCACCGCTCGTTGTCCAGCGCCGCGACGCCGGCGCAGCGGCTGTTCCTTCTCGAAGGGACGCCGGGGCAAGGGCGAGAGCTTGGTGTCGCAGACGAGCAGATTCTGCCGCGTCCGTTCGTACGCCAGACATTCGATCGGCTCTTGAAGCGCCTCAAGGACCGGGTCGAGCAGCCAGCGGCCGCGCAACAGTCCGCAGCGCAAGGCTCTTCAGGCCGGCTGCTGCGGATCCTCATGGCTGAGGACAACCCTGCCAATCAACGCGTGGCTACGGCACTTCTCAAGGCGGCCGGCTTCCGGATCGAGATTGTCGGCAATGGCCGGGCCGCCGTCGAGCGCGCCGCGACCGCCGAGTTCGACATCATCCTCATGGACGTGCAAATGCCGATCATGGACGGACTTGCAGCCACACGGAAACTGCGAGAGATCGAGAAGCTGGCCTTGATCCCGATCGTCGGGCTAACGGCCGGGGCCATGGAAGAGGATCGCAACAAGTGCCTGGCTGCCGGGATGAGCGACTATCTGTCGAAACCGATCGACTGGGACAAGCTGCTCTCGCTTCTGGATCGCGTCGAGGGTGAGCGCTATGGCGCAGCGGCCAACTCCAAGGTCGCCGCCGCCTGACCTGCATCTGGCGCGCCGCAGCAGACAAGAAAACAGGGCGGCACCTCGTCAGGCGCCGCCCTGTTTGTTCTTCGCCAGGCCAAAGGGGGATCAGTTGCCGGACTGCTGCGTGCTGGTCGCGCGTGACTTAGAGGCTTTCGGCGATGCAGCGACTGGGCGAGCGCTTGCAGACCTGGCCCGCCGGCGCTGGACCGTGGGAGCGGCGGCGATCGCGTCAGCCTTCGTCAGCCCGTGCTTGGACATCCATGCCTGGATGCGCGCGGCGATGATGTCCGAGTTCACATCCATCATCGGTACGTGGGTGTTCCCTTTGATGCCTTCGGCGGGAAGATCCATCCAGGTGGACGACACGCCCTTGGCGCCGAGCGCGTCGTGGTAGGGTTTCACGCCTTTGACGTGGTCGACCCAAACCGGATTGGTATCGAGGAAGTCACCCCAGACCCAGAGATGCGGCGAATCCTTCAGCCGGCTCATCTCGGGGTGGTCGGGGGTCGGGGCAAAGGCGGGCTCGATCGCGATCAGCGCCTTCACCTTATCGGGCTGAGTCAGGGCGGCGCGGAAGGCGAACAAGCCGGCTTGGCCATGGGCCATGATCACGCAGGGACAGACCCGCTGCACGAGTGCGTTGTAGGCAGCCTGGGTCGCATCGCCGGTCACTGCCCAGCGAGCGGCCATCTGCATCTGGAAGGTGTCGAAGGCGTTGAGCGGAAACTTGACGTCGGGATTGGCCTTGCGCTCGCTCGGATTGGTCCGATAGGAGCCGGGCGCACCGATCCGGAAGATCTCCCAGCTGTCGCGCTTGTCGCGGAAGATCCCCGAGCTCTTGTAGATCTCGGGTCGCGAGAAGGTGGCGCGCCCGCGCTCGACGGCATCGGAGACGTAGACCGAATACCCTTGGCGCAAGAAGAACTGCATCCAGCCGGGATTACCGTCCGGCTTCGACTCCCAGGAGGCCCCCGTGATGCCGCCCGTATGCCAGAGCAGCAACGGGTATTTGGCGGTGGGGTTGGCGAGCTTGACGAACTGAACGTACATCTGGCCAGTGTGGTAGTCGCCGTTCGGATCGACCATGACCGGTGCGCCGCCCGGAACCTTCACCTCCTGCTGCGGCAGACCGGCCAGAGTGACCGGGTGACCGCCAATGTGGAATGAGCCGATCTCCTGCACGTCGTAAGCAGCGGCGATACCGGCGCTGGCGACGAGCCCCGTCGCGGCCAATATCAGCTTGCTCGATAATGTCCGGCGCATCGTCGTGCCCCCGTTTGCGATGCAGAAGTTCTACGGGGACGCTAGCGCCAGTTTGGTAAGCAATTGGTTAAGGGGTGGCCGCAACGGACATCGACCGACGACGGATCATCATGCTCCGCCGCTTCGAGCAGGCACGGGGCCGTTTCGGCGAACGCCGAAAAGGCGGACAGCCCAGGTTGCCAGGCCGCCATGGGCCATGACGAGCACGAGACCCACCAGGACCAGCGGGAAAATCCACACCGCAGCGCCGAGGAGAGCGAGCACAGTGGCCATGGCCCACAGGATGGCCAACAGGTGCTCGACCAGGCCGATCAGCTTCGACTGCGCATGCCGGCGCAGCATCCCACGGCGATTACCGGGCATCGGATGCCAAAGGTTGAGCAGGGCCGTGGAGGCGCTGGCCCCGGCGGCAAAGGCGAGCGTCATGGCGCCGGCGTAGGGCGAGGCGAGAGCAAGTCCGGCGGCGGGCAGGCCGGCGACGAGGACCACCGGGACGGCGATCGCCGACAGTTTGGCGAGGTCAACGGAGCGCTGCGGCACCGGTGCGGACTGAATCAGCTCGGGCGCATCCTCGCCGGAGACGGCAATCCAGGCGAGAGACGCAGCGACCTGGGCGGCAATGACGACAATCGCAGGCGCGATGGCCAAAGTCAGCGGCATCGAGCCAGAGCGTACGAGAACCACGGCGAGAGGGATGGTGTAGACGATCTGGAGGCCGAGCTGGGAGAAGAGGCTCGGATCGCGAACCAGGAGACGCCATTCCTTGCGCCGCAGCGAGCCCCAGGGGCCGCTCCTGAAGCGGGCCGGGCGCGTGGGGTAGGCGGGCTGCCGTGTGTGCGCGGCGCCGCTCGCCAGCAAGCTCGCCTCGGCGAAACGATCGCCAAGCGCGAGAGCCGCTGCAGCGAACGCCAAGGTGCCGGCGACGGACAGAGCAATGACGGCCACGGGGTCGGCGAGCACGGCGTCGACGGGAAGCCAAAGCAGACGACTGGCAATCGTGGCCGTCTCCGGCTGCGCCGGTGCAAGCGCATCGGTGATGGATCTCCGGACGGCATCCGGCAATAGCGCCACGATCTGGGCGCCCAAGACGAAGGCACCGCCGATGAGCGCCCCGGCGATATGTGCGTAGCGGCGGGCGCGTGTGGGGCCGAGCCAATGAAACAGGACGATGGTCGCGCCGAGAGCGATAGCGGTGGCCAGCAGCGCGACGCCCGCGAGAGCGGGATAGACGGCAAGCCAATGGCTGCCAAGACGGAGCGCGCCAACATTCGCGACGGGGAGCGCCAGCACCGCGACCGAGCCGAGCGACGAGAGGGCGATTGCCACGGCCTTGGCCGCCAGGATGCGGCGGGGCGCGAGCGGCGAGCCGTACAGAAGGTCGAGGTCACCGCGATCGTAGAGCGTGCGAGTAGCGGCGAAGAGGCCCTGAGCCACCATCCAGCTGGCCACGCAAATCAGCAATGCCCCGATAAGTAGGCGACTTTGTGCGTCCGTTTGCGGTCCCTGAAGATGATCGGCGAGAAGGGGGACCAAAGGCCAAGCCAGCGCATGAAGCGCCAGCGTGCCGACTACCACGAGCAACAGTGCGCGCGATATCGTGGCGCCGCCGAACGCATCGACGAAGCGACGCCAGTTGAGGCGCACGTCATGAGCGACGAGCCAGGCGAACGACCCGGGCTTGTTGAGGGCGCGCATCACGCGGCCTCGGCGCTACGCGCGGTGAGTGACAGGAAGACATCCTCCAGCGTCGAGTGATCGCGGCCGGCAGCCGATTTCAGCTCGGCAAAGGTGCCTTCGGCGATCAGGCGACCGCCCGCGACGATGCCGATACGGTCGGCCATCCGTTCGGCGACCTCAAGAATGTGGGTGGTCAGCACGATCGTGGCGCCGGCCCGTACGCGCTCGTTGAGGAGGTCCTTGACCTGGCGGGCGATGGCGGCGTCGATGCCGGTCAGGGGCTCATCAAGCATAATCAGGCTCGGCTCGTGGACGAGGGCACCCGCCAGGGCAACCTTCTGCTTCATGCCGCGCGAGAAGCCTTCGCAGCGCGCATGGGCATGGGGGCCGAGCTCGAGCACATCGATCAGCTCCGCGGCGCGCTTCTCAGCCGTCAGGCGCTCTACACCCCAGAGGCCTGCGATGAACTCCAGGTATTCCAGAGGCGTCAGCTTGTCGTAGAGCATCGGCTCGTCCGGGAGCCAAGCCGTGATGCGCCGGGCTGCGATCGGGTCGGCGAGCGCGTCGACGCCGAAGATCGAGATGGCCCCGCGATCGGGCTTCATGAGACCCGCGACCATGCGAAGGGTCGTCGTCTTGCCGGCCCCGTTGGGCCCCAGCAGCGCATAGAGCTCGCCGCGCTTCAGCTCGAGATCGATGCCGGCGACGGCCTGCTTTGGCCCAAACGACTTGGCGACACCTTCAAGGCGGAGTGCGGCGCACTCGCGGCGCGAGACAGAACCAGCAGAAAGTTGCATGCGATACGCCTCGACGGGACCGGGAGCCTTGTGGTCCCGACTGACAATTGCTCCGTCAAGGTAGTCTCAAGCCATTGAACGCGAGTTAAAGACCTTGGAGCGAGGAGAAATCGCCTCTCCCGTCGATGCGGAGCCGGGGCCCGGGGCCCCATTTCCGATCACGTCCGAGCCTGCTGAGCTGGCATTACCGTGCGCCCTGTCTCCCAGCCGATGAGAGCACGCTTACGGGTGAGGCCCCAGTGGTAGCCGCCGAGCTGACCATCGCCGCGCAAGACGCGATGGCACGGCACCACGAACGAGATCGGGTTGCGCCCAACCGCGGAGCCGACGGCGCGAGAGGCAGTCGGCTGCCCAAGATGGCGGGCAATGTCGGCGTATGTGACCGCGCGCCCCATGGGGATGCGAAGAAGCGCCTGCCAGACGCGGATCTCGAAGTCCGTGCCGATCAAAACAAGGCGCACGGGCTGCTCCGGCGTCCATCGCGCGGGGTCGAAAATGCGCGTGGCGTGTGCGGCCGTGCGCTCCGGAGCCTCAATGAACTGCGCTTTCGGCCAGCGCGACGTCATATCGGCCAGGGCTTCGGCGCGGGATTGTCCCTTGTCCTCGTCGACGAATGCCAGGCCCGCGACGCCCCGATCCGTGGCGAGAACCAAGGCATCGCCGAAGGGCGTGTCGTGAAATCCGCAAGCGATCACCAGCCCTTCGCCACGACGCTTGAAGTCGCCCGGCGTCATGGCCTCGTGGTCGACGAACAGATCGTGCAGACGGCCGGCACCGGACAACCCGACCTCGTGGGCGGCGTCGAGCACGCTGGCCGATCCCGTCAGGAGCTGGCGCGCATGATCGATGGTGACGGCTTGAACGAACTCCTTCGGGGAAAGGCCGCACCACCGCTTGAAAAGGCGCTGCGTAAGCGTGGGCGAGACACCGAGATGAGCAGCAAGACGCTCCAGCGTGGGCTGCTCCTCCCAATGAACGGAGAGGAAGGCAATCGCGCGGCGGACCATATCGTAGTCGCGGAGGGCGGGACCATCGTCGGCGACGACTGGCTTGTTCATGTCGAGCATTGGGGGCCTCTTAAAGCGATCTCGAGGCACAAGATACGCTGCGAGGCCAGCGTTCACGACCCGATTCCGGACGAGCCGCTGTCGATCGTCGGAGGGTGATCAGACGCGAAAGCTGCGACGTGTGTCGGCGAGGGCTCCGCTCAACGTGCCTGCAAGATCGCGGCGCTCCTCGTCGGTGAGGAAGCGGCCGAAGGAGACCACGCGATCGTGAAGGCGAAGCTTGAGGTCGGTTCGCCCATCACGCCCCTCGGTCAGCTCGACGCGCACCCAATAGGGATTGAATGTGAATTGCTCGCGGTGCCCCGACGGGTGATAGCGGGTGATGGTGAGAGCATCGGGAACGAGGTCGACGGTCTCGCGCAGTCGACCGGAGCGGTAGTTCAGGCGGAAGGCGACGTAGACGAGAAGCACGTCTAGACCGAAAAAGCCAAGCACAGGCCACGCACCGATCATGTAGAATGACAATCCGGCGACGAAGCCGACAACGCCGACAAACGCCATCAACGCAACAAATCCCACTGGGGACAGGGAACGGTGGGGTGCCAACACCGCCCGGAAGTTACCGGGCTCTTGCACATCGATCGTATTCTCGTCCATGTGAAGGGTCCTGACCGAGCCTCCCTTGTTTGAAATCTAGACCACGGAAAATGTCACCCGCCAAGCTCGCGAGAAAGACTACCCAGGTGCCAAAAGCGAGGCCCAGTCAAAAGGCCGCCGCCAGCGCCGCCGCGTCTCGACCGGCAATTGCGGGAGGGACCGCCGGAAAACGCAAGTCGGCGTCCGGGCGTTCCTCAAAAAAGCGCATGCCGGTTGAGGCGATCCGCGAGATGTTCCGGCGTCTGGCCGAGGCAAACCCGTCGCCGAAGGGCGAGCTCGAGCACGTCAACGCCTTTACGCTTCTCGTCGCAGTGGTGCTGTCAGCGCAGGCGACCGACGCCGGCGTCAACAAGGCTACGCGCGCCTTGTTCGCAGCAGCCGACACACCCGAAAAAATGGTCGCGCTCGGCGAGGAGCGGGTGCGCGAAATGATCAAGACGATCGGGCTTTTCCGCAACAAGGCGAAGAACGTGATCGCGCTTTCGGAAGCCTTGCTTGCCAAGCACGGTGGGGAGGTTCCGCGCGATCGCGAAGCGCTCGAGGCACTTCCCGGCGTCGGGCGCAAGACGGCCAACGTGGTGCTCAACAGCGCCTTCGGCGAGCCGACGATCGCGGTCGACACCCATCTCTTCCGGCTTGCGAACAGACTATCTCTGGCACCGGGCAAGACGCCGCTCGCGGTAGAGCTGGGCCTGCTCAAGGTGATCCCTCCCGAATACCTCCTCAATGCCCACCACTGGCTGATCCTGCACGGGCGGTACATCTGCAAGGCCCAGCGGCCGCGGTGTGAGGTTTGCCCGATACAGGATCTTTGTACCGCACCGGACAAGGTGACGACGTGAGCGCGCTGGCGGCCGATGGGCCGACGCTCGTCATGATCGATTGCCTGGGCGGAATGGAGCGTTTCGGGCGGCCACTGATCGTCGACGAGCGAAGCGGGAGACTCGCGGCTGCCTTGCCGGCTTCTGGCGGGGCGCCAGGGACCTGGTTGCGAGCGCTCTCGTTGAATGCGAGCGCGACCGCCGGCGCATGGCCTGGAGGTAACGGCTTCGATGCGGCGCTGATCAGGCTACCCAAAGCGAAGGATGCGTTGGATCTCGCGCTGCACGCCGCAGCCAGCAAGGTTCCGCCGGGCGGCATCATTGCCGTTTTCGGCGCCAACGACGAGGGCATTCGCTCGGCCGAGGCGCGCATGCTGGTGGTTGCCGAGGACATTGCGACGGTGGCCGCGAGACATCACGCCCGTGTGCTCGCAGGCCGCCGCAAGCTCATGATCGATGGCCTGAAAGAACGCCTTTCCGACTGGAGGCGCGTTGCCCAGATCAACATCGCCGGCGAGACGCGCGCCTGGGTCAGCTATCCAGGCACGTTCGCCAAAGGCGGCCTGGACGAGGGGACGGCTTTCCTGATCGCGCATTTGCCCACACTGCGGGCCGGTTCACGTGTGCTCGATTTCGCGGCGGGGACGGGCATCGTGGCGGGGGCCGTCGCGTTCTCGGGGATCGATTGCGAGATCGATATGATCGAGGCGGACGCGCTGGCGCTCGAGGCGGCTCGGGAAAATGTGCCGGCAGCAAGGTGCATTGCAGGCACCGCCCTCACGGCCGCGGGAGACGAGCGCTACGACCTCATCGTATCGAACCCTCCGATTCACGACGGCATCGCCGAAAGCCGGCATGTGCTCGAGCGGCTGATCGCAGACGCACCCGGGCATCTCAAACCCGGCGGGCGTCTCATGCTGGTCGTCCAACGGCGGGTCGCCGTGATGCCACTTCTCAGCGGCGCATTCGAGACAACTCACACTGTCGCAGAAAATGGGCGGTTCACGGTCGCTATGGGAGAGGGGACGTCGCGCGGGCGCTCTTTGCCTCCCGGACGAGGCGTTTCCGCGGCTCGCGACGGGTGGCCTCGCGCTTCGAAGCGCCGGCCAGCCCTGCGAAGCGATAGTGGCCGGTGATCTTATCGACGAAGAGCGCGTCCTCAAGCTCGGGTCCCCAGCCGCGATTGTGCACGACCATAGGGCGGCCCGAGGGGGCGATCTGATCGGTGACAATGGCGATGTGGGCCGTCGATGCGCGGTTCTGCGGGCGGTAGTAGGTGACGATGTCGCCGGGCTGGTAGTCCTCGGCCAGATCCGAGATGGGCAAGGCCTCGCCGTATTTGGCCAGAAAGCGGCGGACAACCTCGACGCGACGATGGTCGATATTGCGATCGCCACTGCCGCTCCGGGTTTCCTGCACGAGGCTTTGCAGATCGATGCCGAGCACGCGGTAGGCACGCACCACAACATCCGTGCACACGCCGAATAGCGACGGTACATCGCCCATCGGATACCCAATGCGCAGGTACTTCGGGTTGTAGATGACAAATTGCCCGAGCTGGCGGCGGGCCGCATCAGACAGAGCGAGGCCGAACTCCGCGGCGCTCGCTGGCGGGGGTACGGTCGCGCGGGTTACGCGGCCGGGTTGCAGCACGTCGGGACCCGCGAGACAAACGGGCGGCGCCAGTGATGACGGCAGGCCTTGCAAGAGGGCCAGTTGCGGCAACGGCGGGGGCGAGGGCTCGACCAACAGCGCAAGAGCCGGCAATGGCGGGGGCGGCGGCTCGAGCAGCAGCGCAAGAGCCGGCAAAGGCGGAGGCGGCGGCTCGAGCAGCAGCGCAAGAGCCGGCAACGGCGGGGGCGGCGGCTCGAGCAGCAGCGCAAGAGCCGGCAACGGCGGGGGCGGCGGCTCGAGCAGCAGCGCAAGAGCCGGCAACGGCGGGGGCGGCGGCTCGAGCAGCAGCGCAAGAGCCGGCAACGGCGGAGGTGGCTGTGGGAGGACCGGAATCAACGCCGCTGTCCGCGTGGGCCGACTCGTCGCGGGACCAGGGGCCGGGGTGACCCCAGGAGGCTCAGCGGCGGCTAAGAATTGTGGGGCACGCTCCATGATCTGGCGAGCCGCGCGTTCGGCTCCAAGCGACAGAGCGATGATCAGAAACGGCGCGAGAAGCAAGGCGAGCGCGATCCGGTCGTCGCGCATCGGACCGTCGATTGTCGCGGTCGCGGCAGCCCGGCGGAGAGCGCCAGCATGAGGCGAGATCGAGACCGTGCCGGGAATAGCTCGTATGCGCGGCTGGCTGTCCGCCCGGTGGGCAGGCCGCTTCCTAGGCTTCGGACGCCTGATCTTCCCCTGCTTCTTCACCCCGGCCGCCTCGGGTCTATCCCCCACCCGCCGTACGCCGCTGCGGCGCACGGGATGTTCCACGCAGGAACACGAACAAACTGAATTATATCCTATTTGTCGATGGTTACGGTTACAAGCACGTAAATGGCATCAGCGGGTTATCCACATCCATACCGACTATCCGGCGCACATCTGCGGCAGTGAGTCCACGTTGCCGCAGGGCGGCAAGTCCAGTGGCGCCGTCGCGTTTGGAGAGCTTCCGGCCGGTCTCGTCGACGAGCAGGCGATGGTGGTGGTAGAGGGGCGCAGGTAGTCCCAGGAGCACCTGCAACAACCGGTGGATATCCGTCGCAGCAAGCAGATCGGCGCCGCGAACGACATGGGTGATGCCTTGCCGGGCATCGTCCACCACGACGGCGAGATGATAGCTGGCGGACGTCTCCTTTCGCTGGATGACGACGTCGCCCCATCGGGATGGGTCTACCTCGACGAGGGTTGGGACGAGGTTGCCGTCGAGCTCGACGTATTTGAGTGGTGCGCCGTTGCTGATGTCGCGTGCCCGGTCGATGGCACGTGCCATGTCGAGGCGCAGCGCGAAGGGCATCCCAGCCGCCGTGCGAGCCGCGATCTCGCCCTCGGCGAGCCCACGATGAAGGCCGGGATAGATCGGGGCGCCGTCCGGATCGATCTGGCCAGGGATAGCGGCAGCCAGGATCTCCCGACGGGTCGCAAAGCACGGATAGAGTAATCCCATCGAAGACAACTGCGCGGCAGCCGCGCGGTAGACCGGCAAGTGCTCGGACTGGTGCAGGATCGGGCCATCCGACTGGATTTCGAGCCACGCGAGATCGTCGAGAATGGCCTCGGTGAATTCGGGCCGGCAGCGTGCAAGGTCGGTGTCCTCGATGCGGATCAGGAGGCGGCCGCCGAGTTGCCGGGCCAATCGCTGATTCGCCAGGGCAGATAGCGCGTGCCCCAGATGAAGTCGCCCGGTCGGGCTCGGCGCAAACCGGAGCGTGGGGGGCGAGGCGACCGGGTGGACGAGGGTGGTCATTTCATAGTTGTCCAGAGCGCACTAGACTTATGGGAGACGTGCTTCATGCATTCTTGCCCACACCTCACCGGCTGGATCTCCGTATGGCCCCCCGACGCGCGAGCATGCCCCGACTGATCGAGACGGAAGCCGATCTCGAACATGGCATCCGGGCGCTCAGACGCAAGTGCGCCGTAGCCCGCTTGATGCACGACGCGGCCGGGGTGCCTCCGTTGCGGCGGCGGGCGGCGGGATTCGAAGGATTGGCGCGCATTATTGTCGGGCAGCAACTCTCGGTTGCCAGCGCGGCCGCAATCTGGGGGCGTACCGCCGCTATCGTCACGCCGTTCGAGGCCGAGACGCTGATGGCGACGCCGGATGAGAGTTTGCGCGGGGCGGGCCTTTCGGTCGGGAAGGTGCGAACGCTTCGGGCGCTGGCGACGGCAGTCGGCGGAGGGCTGGACCTGGAGGGGATGGCAGGACACACAGAGGAAGAGGTCCATCAGGCGCTCACCGCAGTGACGGGCATCGGACCATGGACGGCCGATGTCTACATCATGTTCTGCCTGGGGCGCGCTGACGGCTTCGCGGCGGGTGACTTGGCATTGCAGGTCGCGCTCCAGATGGCAACAGGCCTGGACGCGCGCCCTTCGGCCAAGGAACTCGCCGAGTTTGCCGAGCGATGGCGACCGTGGCGCGGCGTCGCGGCGCACCTGCTCTGGGCGTATTATAAGCTGCGGAAGGATGGCGGCACGGCCATTCCCGTCTAATTTCAGGCCGATGACGGCTATCTCGAGCTTGTCAAGTGCGGCGGTTGACGCCTCGTGACACGTTCGCTACAAGGAAGCGCTTTCGCTAACGGCATCGGATCGCGGCCGCACCCAGCGACTTTGTTGGGATTGCGCCGCCATCGGCATTCGATATGTCGGATCCACTGCCGGAAGAGCACGACGGCATCGTGACCTCGGGGACGGGGCCTCGACGACTGGGACTGCGGTTCATCCGCGTGTTCTGGCGCGAGGCGTCTCCAAGGTTGTGGCTAGAGTGCCCCTGAGTACGAGACAAGGCGGGACCTCCCCAGACGGGGAGATACGAGGAGAACAACGTGGCCCGTATCGCTGGCGTGAACATCCCGACGCAGAAGCGCGTCGTCATCGGACTGCAGTACATTCACGGCATCGGCCCCAAGTTCGCGCAGGAGATCTGCGAGCGGGTGGGTCTACCGGCCGAGAGGAAGGTCAACGAACTGACCGATCTCGAGGTGTCCCAGATCCGCGAGGCGATCGACCGCGACTACACCGTCGAGGGCGATCTCCGGCGCGAGGTGGCGATGAACATCAAGCGTCTCATGGACCTCGGCTGCTATCGAGGCCTGAGGCATCGGAAAGGCCTGCCGGTTCGCGGCCAGCGCACGCATACGAATGCGCGGACGCGCAAGGGCCCTGCCAAGGCCATCGCCGGCAAGAAGCAGGCTTCGAGATAACGTTCTGGCGATGAGCCGGGTGCCGATGGCGCCCGGCTTTCGCGCACCCGTCACCTGCCCCGGCGAAGTCGCTCGCGCGCGACTGCCGCCGATTTCAGATAGCCCCTCCCTCCCGGAGCCCCGAGAATGGCCAAAGATCAAGCACAGGGCCGCGGCAAAGTTCGCCGCCGCGAGAAAAAGAACATCGCCTCGGGCGTTGCTCATGTGAATGCGTCGTTCAACAACACGATGATCACGATCACCGACGCGCAGGGTAACACCATCTCGTGGTCGTCCGCCGGCACGATGGGCTTCAAGGGCTCGCGCAAGTCGACGCCGTACGCTGCGCAGGTCGCCGCCGAGGATGCAGGCCGGAAGGCATCGGAGCATGGCATGAAGACCCTCGAGGTCGAGGTCTGCGGTCCGGGCTCGGGTCGTGAATCCGCGCTCCGGGCCCTGTCAGCCGCGGGCTTTCAGATCACCTCGATCCGCGACGTGACGCCGATCCCGCACAACGGTTGCCGTCCGCGCAAGCGTCGCCGCGTCTAACCGATACCGGGGCTGTCACCGCGGGGCGCACGCGGCGACTCAGGAAGAAGCCCCATTCATCGAGGTTCCAGACGGCCGCCGGACGCGGCCGTCCTATCCGTTTAGGGACCTCGCATCTGCCGCCCGCCGCGCCGCGCACGGCGCGAGCCTCAATCGATGGGTGCCCGCATGTTGCAGAAAAATTGGCAGGATCTGATCAAGCCGTCGAAGCTCCACGTCGAGGTTGGGCGCCAGCGCGACCGCGTGGCGACCGTCGTCGCCGAGCCGCTGGAGCGGGGTTTCGGCATGACACTCGGCAATGCGCTCCGGCGCGTGCTGCTGTCGTCGCTGCAGGGTGCAGCGATCACGTCCGTGCACATCGACGGCGTGCTGCATGAGTTCTCGTCGATCGCCGGCGTGCGCGAGGATGTCACGGACATCATCCTGAACATCAAGGACATTGCGCTGCGCGTCCATTCGGACGGCGTCAAGCGCATGGTGCTCAAGAAGGAAGGGCCAGGGCCGGCGCTGGCAGGCGATATCGAGACCAGCTCCGAGGTCGAGGTGCTCAACCCCGAGCACGTGATCTGCAATCTGGACCAGGGTGCCTCGGTGCGGATGGAGTTCACGGCCTCGACGGGCAAGGGCTACGTCGCCGCCGAGCGCAATCGCCCGGAAGACGCGCAGATTGGCCTCGTCCCGGTCGACAGCCTCTACAGCCCGGTCAAGAAGGTTTCGTACAAGGTCGAGAATACCCGTGAGGGACAGATCCTCGACTACGACAAGCTGACCATGACGGTCGAGACCGACGGCTCTGTTCGCGCCGAGGATGCCATCGCGCTCGCCGCGCGGATTTTGCAGGATCAGCTCTCGATCTTCATCAACTTCGAGGAGCCGAAGAAGGCCGTCGAGGAGCGCGTCCATCCCGAGCTCGCCTTCAACGCGGCGCTGCTCAAGAAGGTGGACGAGCTGGAGCTTTCGGTGCGCTCGGCCAACTGCCTGAAGAACGACAACATCGTCTACATCGGCGACCTCATCCAGAAGACCGAGGCCGAGATGCTGCGCACGCCGAACTTCGGACGCAAGTCGCTCAACGAGATCAAAGAGGTGCTGGCCTCCATGGGCTTGCATCTCGGCATGGAGGTTCCGAACTGGCCGCCGGATAACATCGAGGATCTGGCGAAGCGGTTCGAGGATCAGTACTGAGGCAGTAGGGATTTAAGCAGCTGGCGGAGATAAACTCTGCTGCTGTTTCAAGCGCGCTGCGGCCGGCTCCCCGCAAGGGGAGTCGCAGCGCGCAACGAAGAACGAGGCGAGGCCGCAGAACCTCCCCGTCGAAACAACGTAAGGGTGAAAAGACATGCGACATAAATCCAAGGGCCGTCGCTTCAATCGCGACAGTGGCCATCGGCAGGCGATGTTCTCGAACATGGCCGCCGCACTGATCAAACACGAGCAAATCGTCACGACGCTGCCGAAGGCGAAAGATCTGCGGCGCGTCGTCGAGAAGTACATCACGCTCGCCAAGCGGGGCGACCTCAACTCGCGTCGTCTTGCCGCCGCGCGCATGCGCGACGAGGATATGGTCAAGAAGCTCTTCGACGTGCTGGCACCTCGCTACAAGGATCGCGCGGGCGGCTATACGCGCGTGCTCAAGGCGGGCTTCCGCTACGGCGACAGCGCGCCGCGTGCCGTGATCGAGCTGGTCGACCGCGACGAGAGCGTCAAGGGCAAAGAGGACCGCGAGCGTCACGAGGCGATGCTCAAGGAGCAGGGCGACGGCGCTGCCGGCGGCTGATCCTCCAAGTCCATCTCCAGATCCGTTACGGAAACGGCGCAGCCCTCGGAGCTGCGCCGTTTTCTTTTTTGGTCGGGTCTAACAACCCGCCCCGAACCCGGCTTCACCCACCGGAAGCCACCTTCGGGCACTTCTCGTGCAGCAGCTTGTTGATCGCCTTGACGAGGGGCTTGCGGAAGATGCCGAGGTTGTCCTCGAGCTTGGCGGCCGTGAAGGCGAGGCCCTTGATCATGCCGGGGCCTTCGACCGTCTTGAGATTGACCCAGATCCGCTTGACCTTGCCGTCCTCGAGCTGGGCTTTAGGGGCCATGACCGCGATGACGTTGGTCGGCTCGTTGTCACGCTCGATGACGCAAGTGACCGAGTGAGCCGGGAACTGGACCGTGGCCTTCTGATCTTTCAGGGCCGCGACAATCGTCGCGCGGGCAAGCTTGAGATCGACGGAGCAGCGCGCATCGCCGAAACCCCAGCTCATCCGACCGGCCGCCGAGCCCTGCTTCAAGTCGGCCTTGGCCCACGTCTTCGACAAACCGCAGGTGAAGTCGCCAGTCTCGGGCGCCTTCCTGGTGACCAAGTCGCACAACCGTTTCTCGCAGGCCTTCAAGGCGGCCTTCTCACCTTTCGGCTCCTCGAGTGCCAGGGCTCCTGCCGCCGATATGACAACTACCACGCCGCCCACAGCGAGGCGCGTGCCGACCGAGTTGAGCCACATGAGGTCCCCCGAGATGCGATCATCGTGCGCGTGACGGTCAAACTAAGGAAAATTGCGGCTCGAACATGATGTCGTAGCGATCATTAGTGCACAAGGCGAGGGGTGTGACTTGCCTGCGGCAGGGCGGGAGCCCGGTGACGTGGGAAAAAATGTGAACGGCGTTTCGTCACGAAACCGCCATAGAGGGCTTGCGCGCGCATCGACAGCGGGTCCACCATGAGGTTGCCGCGTCCTTGATCTCAGGCGCGGGGCGCGGCATGGCGTCCGGCTGCCTGGGAGACAAAGGAGCGAAGCCATGGGTAATGCCAATGGCGGGGCGGGCCGCAGCGCCCGCTGCATCGCACTCGTCGGGCCTTACATGTCCGGCAAAACCACCTTGCTCGAATCCATACTGCACCGGACTGGCGCGATCTCGCGCCAGGGGACGATCACCGACGCAAACACGGTCGGAGATGCCTCGCCGGAGGCACGCGCGCACGGCATGAGCACGGAGCTCAACGCCGCCGACGTCGAATATCTCGGTGACCGCTATACGTTCATCGATTGCCCGGGGTCGATCGAGTTCCAGTCCGAAGCCGATGCCGTGCTCGCGGCTGCCGACGCCGCGATCGTCGTGACCGAGCCCGACCCCAAACGGGTGCCGGCGCTGCAGGTGATCCTCAAGCAGCTCGAGGAGCGCGGCCTCCCGCATTTCCTGTTCCTCAACAAGATCGACAGTTTCGATACGCCCGTTCGCGAGATCCTGCCGATGCTGCAGCCGGCGAGTCCCAAGCCGCTGGTGCTCCGTCAGGTCCCCATCTGGGAGAACGGGATTGCAACCGGTTTCGTCGACCTGGCGCTCGAGCGCGCCTTCATCTATCGCGAGCACGCACCGTCAGAGCTGATCGAGATGCCTGCAACCGTCGCAGAGCGAGAGAAATCGGCCCGCTTCGAGATGCTCGAGAAGCTCGCGGACTACGACGACGAGCTGATGGAGCAGTTGCTTTCGGACATTTCGCCGCCCCGCGACCGAATTTTCGACGACTTGGCCCGCGAGCTGAAGGAAGGGCTCATCTGCCCAGTGCTCGTCGGCTCGGCAGCCAACGGCAACGGCATCGTGCGGCTCCTCAAGGCACTCCGGCACGAGGCACCTTTCATCGAGGAGACGGCGAAGCGGCTCGGCCTCGAAGGACAGGCCTCGGCGGCGCATGTGATCAAGACGATCTATACGGCGCATGGAGGCAAGCTTTCGCTGGCCCGCGTGATCGCGGGCACCCTCGAAGAAGGCGACACGGTCACGGGTGACGGCACCGAGGAGCGGATCGCCGGCGTGCTGGGGCTGATGGGGCAGGATGCGCGCAAGAGGGGACCGGCCAAGGCCGGGGACACCGTAGCGCTGGCGCGTCTCGAGAAGATCAAGACGGGCGAGACCATCACGACGGATGCGAAGGTCGACCAGCTCGGCGCGCCTGAGCCGCCGCCCCCCGTGCTGGGTGTCGCCATCTCGCTGAAAGATCGCAAGGACGAGGTCAAGCTGACGTCGGCGCTGGCCAAGGCGATGGAGGAGGATATCTCGCTCAAGCTCGACCATGTGCACGATACGCACCAGATGGTGCTTTGGGGGCAGGGTGAGATGCATCTGCGCGTCACGCTCGAGCGGCTGAAGCGCAAGTCCGGCATCGAGGCCGTGACGCAGCCACGCCAGCTGCCCTATCGCGAAACGATCCGGAAGGGCACCACCGTTCGCGCGCGTCACAAGAAGCAATCCGGCGGGCATGGCCAGTTCGGCGATGTGGTGCTGGAGATCGCGCCACTTGCGCGGGGCGAGGGGTTCCGCTTCGAAGAGAAGATCCACGGCGGCGTGGTGCCCCGGCAATTCATCCCCTCGGTCGAGATCGGCGTGAAAGACTTCCTGCAGACCGGTCCGATGGGCTTTCCGGTGGTCGACGTCGCGGTGACACTGACCGACGGCTCGTACCATACGGTCGACTCGTCCGACATGGCGTTTCGCCAGGCCGGGCGTCTCGCGATGTCGGAGGGCTTGCCGAAGTGCCAGCCGGTACTACTCGAGCCGGTCATGCACGTGAAGATCATGGTGCCGTCGGAGGCGACGAGCCGCATCAACGCGCTGATCTCGCAACGTCGCGGGCAGATCCTCGGGTTCGATGCGCGCGGGGGCTGGACCGGTTGGGACGTCGTCGAGGCCAAGATGCCGGAGGCGGAGATTCAGGATCTGATCGTGGAGCTACGCTCGGCGACATCCGGTGTGGGCACGTTTACGGCGAAATTCGATCACTTGGCCGAGCTGACGGGCCGTCTCGCCGATCAGGTGCTGGCGGGCCAGAAGCAGGCGGCTGAGTAGAGCCGCTGCCGGACACGAAAACTACGGCCGGCGGTGGTGACCACCGGCCGTAACTGTCACCTGAATAGAGCGTCACTCGAGCTTGATGCCTGCGGTCTTGATGACCTCGGCTGTCGACTTCCAGTCGTCGTCCCAGAGCTTCTGCATCTCCTCGACGGTCATGACGATCGGAATGTTGGCGACGAGAGCCATTCGCTTCTTCCATTCCGCCGTCGAGGCAATCTCGCGCGCCTTCGCATTCAACTTCGTTACGATCTCCTTAGGCGTTCCGGGAGGAGCGTAGAGCCCAAACCAGCTCGCCATGTCGGCATCCTTGACGCCGCATTCGGTCAGCGTGGGTACGTCGGGCAAGTCGGCGAAGCGCGACGGCGCATTGACGCACAGCATGATCAACTTGCCGGCCTTGACGTGTGGCAGCGTCGAGGCCTCGTTCATGAGCTGAATGTTGCCGGCCAGCAGGTCGTTCAGGCTATCAGCGCCGCCCCGATACGGAATGTGGGCGATATCGACGCCGGTCTTGAACTTGAGCATCTCGTAGCGCAAGTGCGGTTGCGTGCCCGGCCCTGACGATCCGAAGTTCAGCTTACCCGGGTTCTTGCGGGCGTAGTCAAGCATCTCGCCGAACGTCTTGGCCCCGACCGAAGGGTGGATCGTGAAGCCCGAGACGGCATTGCCCGTATGAGCCACGGGCAAGAACTTGCGTGCATCGAAGCTCGCCTTGCGAAGTATTGGCAGCCCGACGGTGCCTGTGTTTCCGGTGAAGAGGAACGTATGGCCGTCGGGAGCCGCCTTGAACGCGGCCTCGTTGCCGATCATTCCGGAAGCGCCGCCGCGGTTCTCGACCACGAATTGCTGGCCGAAAGCCTTGGTCAAGGCGTCGGCCCATGGTCGCGCCACGAGATCGGTGGCACCACCAGCAGCGAACGAGACTATGAATTTGACCGGACGGCTCGGCCAAGCCTGAGCCAAGGCGGTAGCTCGTCCGACGATATTGAAGGCGGTCGCTCCGGCGGTCACCCGCAGGAAGTCGCGGCGTTTCATCCCAAGCACTCCTGTTCTTGTCAAACAAGACAGGATCGGCCCGGTTGTTCTCAGCCGTCAAATGGAAAGCAAACGATGGAGCCGTACTACTCCTTCGAGGACAGCTTCTCGAGCTTGGCCTGCATTGCCGCTAGCTGAGCCTTGAGCTCGTCCAGCTCGGTTGGCTTGCCCTTGTCGGACCGGGTCGCCGATTTGGCGCTCGCGGCCGAGGGTTGCGAGCCCGACGACTGGGGATCGGCTGCGGACTTGGCGCTGTCATCTCGGCCTGCTGTGCCGGACCGCTCGCCCTCGGCGGTACGTGGCGTATCCATGCCAGGCATACCGGGCATCCCGGGCATCCCGGGCATGCCCGGCACTCCGGTCTTGCCGCCCGAGAACGGTGCGAACATCGTAATCGCCTGCTCGAACATGGCGAGGTTCTTGCGGGCCTGCTCTTGATAAGCCTCGAAGGCACCTGCAGGTGTGAAGGCGGTGGTGAACTGCTTACGGAAGCGCTCCTGCTCCTTGGCCAGGGTCTCGAGGCTGACCTGGAGATAGCTCGGCACCATGCGCTCCATAGTGTCGCCGTAGAATCTGATGAGCTGGCGGAGGAACGGCACCGGAAGCAGCGTTTGGGTTCCGGCGCGGCTTTCCTGCTCGACAATGATCTGGGTCAGAACGGCGTGCGTGAGATCCTCGCCCGACTTGGCGTCGAAGACCACGAAGTCGCGCTCGGCCCGAACCATCGCGGCTAGATCGTCCAGCGTGACGTAGGTGCTGGTCTCTGTGTTGTAGAGGCGGCGGTTCGCGTACTTTTTGACGACGACCGGCTCCTTCTTGTCCCCAGAGGGTTCAGCCTTGCTCAGCATGTGTTCGACCGCGCCGTTACTGCACCTGCGAAACAATACCACATGGACGCGCCAGGGGAAAGCAATCGTCGGTCCCCTGGCGAGAGCTTGCGAAGCCCGTGCAATCGCCGTTTCACGCGTTGCTCCGCGCATCTGCCAACCGCGTTGGCGCAGCGCACACTGATTGCGGCCGATCAAGGAAGGCACTATCGATAGCTGCATGATGTGCGCGCGATATGGGGCCAGATACTGACATTTGCCGTGGCCGCGCCATCGAGGCGCGCGCATCAGCCATGTTGTGACCTCGAGCATGGCCCGCTTCCGGTCAGCAAGGAGCAAGTTTCATGAACCCCGACACCACTATCGTCATCGCCAGTGCTGCCCGCACTCCGGTCGGCTCGTTCAACGGATCGCTGGCATCGGTACCGGCGCATGAGCTGGGGAAGGTCGCCATCGAGGCGGCGCTGCAGCGCGCCAATGTCGAGGTCGGTGACGTCAATGAAGTCATCATGGGCCAGATCCTGACGGCGGCCGCCGGCCAGAACCCGGCCCGTCAAGCCTCGATCGCAGCCGGCATTCCGGTCGATGCGCCGGCCTGGGGCATGAACCAGCTGTGCGGCTCGGGGCTGCGCGCCGTGGCGCTCGGTGCCCAACAGGTTCTCGACGGCGCGAAGATCGTCGTGGCCGGCGGCCAGGAGAGCATGAGCCAGGCACCGCACTGCCATGTATCTGCGTGACGGCACGAAGATGGGCGACACGAAGATGATCGACACCATGATCAAGGACGGCTTGTGGGATGCCTTCAACGGCTACCACATGGGCACTACGGCCGAGAACGTGGCGCGCCAGTGGCAGATCACGCGCGACGAGCAGGACAAGTTCGCCGTCGCCTCGCAGAACAAGGCGGAGGCCGCCAAGAAGGCCGGGCGCTTCAAGGACGAAATCGCGCCGGTCGTGATCAAAACCCGCAAGGGCGAGACGGTCGTCGCCGAGGACGAGTACATCAAGGATGGCGTGACGCTCGAAGGCATCACCAAGCTGCGTCCGGCGTTCGACCCGAAGGAAGGCACGGTCACGGCCGCAAACGCCTCCGGCATCAATGACGGCGCTGCGGCGGTGGTGCTGATGACGGAGGCGGAAGCCAAGCGGCGGGGCATCAAGCCGCTGGCCCGCATCGTGTCGTGGGCCAACGCGGGCGTCGATCCGTCGATCATGGGCACCGGCCCGATCCCGGCCTCGAAGAAGGCCCTCGAGAAGGCCGGCTGGACCGTGAACGATCTCGACCTGATCGAGGCCAACGAGGCTTTCGCCGCGCAGGCCTGCGCGGTGAACAAGGGCCTCGGATGGGATACGTCGAAGGTCAACGTCAACGGTGGCGCCATCGCCATCGGCCATCCGATCGGTGCGTCGGGCGCGCGGGTGCTGACGACGCTGCTCTACGAGATGCAGCGCCGCGACGCAAAGAAGGGGCTGGCCACACTCTGCATCGGCGGCGGCATGGGCATCGCCATGTGCGTGCAGCGGGACTGACACCTCGCCCCCCGCGGGGCCAGCGGGATCCCGCGATTCACCAAGACTACAAGTTTCCCGGAGGCGATCGCCGATCGCCCCGGACACTTTCGTCGTGTTCTGAACTCATAGTCTCGCCCCCTACTAGTAGCCGGCCCCAACAAACAACCCCGGAGGGAGTAGCCCCATGGCCCGCGTCGCAGTCGTCACCGGAGGAACCCGCGGCATCGGCGAGGCGATCTCGATCGCGCTCAGCCGCAAGGGCTATCGGGTAGCCGCGACCTATGCCGGCAACGACGAGGCCGCCCAGCGCTTCTCTGCCGCGACCGGCATTCCCGTCTACAAGTTCGACGTCGGCGACTACGACGCCTGCGAGAAGGCCGTGGCACAGATCGCGCGCGATCTCGGACCGATCGACGTCCTCGTGAACAACGCCGGAATTACGCGGGATGCCCCGCTTCATCGCATGACCAGAGCCTACTGGGGCGACGTGATCCGCACCAACCTCGACAGCGCCTTCAACATGACCCGGCTCGTGATCGAGAGCATGCGGGGGCGCAACTTCGGGCGCATCGTCAACATCTCGTCGATCAACGGACGCAAGGGTCAGTTCGGGCAAAGCAACTATGCGGCGGCCAAGGCGGGGCTGCTCGGGTTCACAAAGGCGGTGGCGCTCGAGGGAGCTGCCAAGAACATCACCTGCAATGTGATCGCGCCGGGCTACATCAACACGGAGATGGTCGCGGCCGTGCCGAAGGACGTGCTCGAAGTCGAAGATCCTGCCCTTCATTCCGGTCGGCCGGCTCGGCACAGCCGAGGAGATCGCGCGCTGCGTCGTCTTTCTGGCGGCCGACGACGCAGGCTTCATCACAGGCGCCTGCCTCGATGCCAATGGCGGCCAGTATATCGCGAGCTGAGGACTGGGGCGGCCAGCTGCCAGATCGGCGCCGCTCCAGCCGTAGCGGGGAATGTGGCAGCGGGCGGCCCGTCGTGCGATACTAAAGCCATGCAGGAAAAGTCTCACAATACGAAGCCAGACGGTGGCGAGCTGCGGCGTGCGCGGCTCGTCGTGCGACGGGCCGAGCCGGCCGACACGGCGGCGATCGCGGCGCTCAGCCGGCGCATCTATCACCCCCAGCCAGCGCTGACCGCCCAAATGGTCCGTGGGCAATTCAACAACTTTCCGGAGGGGCAGTTCGTCGCCGAGCACGAAGGCCAGATCGTCGGCTATTGCGCCACGTTCGTAATCGACGAGGCGGCGGCGCTCGGACCGCACACCTGGACCGGGATAACGGGGGGAGGTTTCGCGGCGCGGCACGACCCGAAGGGCGATTGGCTCTATGGCATGGACGTCTCGGTCGATCCGGGACACCGACGGCTGCGCATCGGCCAACGACTCTACAATGCCAGGAAGGCGCTCGCCAAGCGACTGGGCCTGAAGGGGATCGTGTTCGGCGGGCGGATGCCGGGGCTTGCGAGGCGGCTGCGCGACGTCGGCTCGGCGGCGGCCTATCTGGAGGCGATCAAGGAGCGCAAGCTCACCGACCCGGTGGTCAACTTCCACATCGCGCAGGGCTTCGCGGCGGAAGGTGTGCTGGAGGGCTACGATCCGAGCGATCGGGACTCGCTCGGCACGGCAAGCCTGATGGTCTGGCGCAACCCCGAGTACGTGGAGGGCCGCAACCGGACGGCGTCGACGCTGGCGCGGCCGAGCAAGGTGCGCGTGGCGGCGGTCCAGTACCAGATGCGGGGTATCGCCGATCGCGACGACTTCAAGCGGCAGGTCGCCTACTTCGTCGACGTGGCGGCCGACTACAAATCGGATTTCGTGGTGCTGCCGGAGCTGTTCACGCTGCAGCTCCTGTCGCTGGAGGAAAGGCCGTTGCCACCTCTCGAGGGCATCGAGCGGATCACGACTTATACCGAATGGTTCATCGGCTTCATGCGCGACCTCGCGGTGGAGCACAACATCAACATCATCGGTGGCACGCAGCCGACACGGCAAGCAGACGGCAGCATCCGCAATGTCGCCTACGTGTTCCTGCGCGACGGCGCCGTCTACGGGCAGGACAAGATCCATCCGACGCCGAGCGAAGCCTACTGGTGGAACATCAAGGGTGGCGACGCAGTCAACGTCATCGATACGGACTGCGGGCCGATCGGGGTGCTGGTGTGCTACGACGCCGAGTTCCCGGAACTCGCCCGCCATATCGCCGACCAGGGGGCGATGCTGCTGTTCGTGCCGTTCTGCACGGACGACCGGCGCGGCTTCCTGAGGGTGCGCTACTGCTGCCATGCGCGCGCTATAGAGAACCAGATGTACGTCGTGATGGCTGGCGTCTGCGGCAACCTGCCGAACGTCGAGAACATGGACGTCCATTACGCGGAGAGCGCGATCCTGACGCCGTGCGATATCCCCTTTGCACGGGACGGTGTGGCTGCCGACACCGCCGCCAACACCGAGACCATCGCCATCGCGGACCTCAGTCTGACAGACCTCGAGGTGGCCCGACGCGAAGGCAGCGTGCGCAACTTCCTCGACCGGCGGTTCGACCTCTACCGGGTCGCCTGGGCGGGCGAGCCGCCGACGCCGGCGCCGCCGGAGGCCGACAGGACGACGAAGCCACCAGGGCCGCCGAAGGGCGGGTAGCTCCGCCGAGCGGCGCCGGATTCCTGGCGATTCTCCACGCGCACACCGACTGAGGGCTGCGGATTGACACGCGTGCGGCCGTCTCTATCCTGCGTAGACCGCCGTTACAGGCCGGCGGAAGAGACCGGACGGAATCGAAGCGACCTCGATTGCGATCCGGCGCCGAAGGAGCAACCGCCCCGGAACCTCTCAGGCAAAAGGACCGCCGGCCGATGGCACTCTGGAAAGCAGCGGCAACCGTCGTTCGCCGCTCACCGAAGGGGTAAGGTGGAGTTCTGGTTGGCGCTTCGGTTGCCCAAAGGGCAACCGCGCCGTGGAGCCTGGAGCCTGAAGAGGCGGCAGGTGCACCACGCCAAGCGCAGGCCGGAATTCCGCTCAATTCTCTCAGGTTCCGTGACAGAGGGGGCTTCCGCTCGTGCGCAATCAGGCGTGCGATCGTGGAGCCGTCACGGGATGCGACCATGGCCGAGCCGTCTGCCGCCACGCCAGAGCCCCTGAAGCGAACGCCGCTCTACGACCTGCACGTCGCCGCCGGCGCGAAGATGGTGCCGTTCGCGGGCTACGAGATGCCGGTGCAGTATCCGATGGGGGTGCTGAAGGAGCACCTGTGGACGCGCGATAAGGCAGGGCTGTTCGACGTAGCGCACATGGGGCTGTGCTTTCTGCAGGGGCCAGATCACGAAACGGTAGCGCGCGCGCTCGAGGCGATGGTGCCCGCCGATATCTCGGCACTGAAACCGGGCCAGCAACGCTACACCCAGCTTCTCGCCGACGACGGCGGCATCCTCGACGACCTGATGGTGACGCGCTCGCCAGGGCCGGTCGAGGACGGCAACCTGGTGCTGGTGGTGAACGCCGCCTGCAAGGACGACGACTATGCGCACATCCGCGCGCGGCTTCCCGACGACGTGAAGCTGTTCGTGACCGACCGGCGGGCGCTGCTCGCGCTGCAGGGACCTGCGGCAGCCGCCGTGCTGGCGCGGCACATTCCCGGCATCGACGGCCTCGGCTTCATGACTGGCGCCTTCGCGACACTGATCGGCCAGACGGTTTTCGTCACCCGTTCTGGATACACGGGCGAGGACGGCTTCGAGATCGCGGTGCCGGATACGGATGCGTCAGCGATCTGGCAAATGCTGGCCGGCGAGCCCGACGTCGAGCCGATCGGGCTCGGCGCGCGCAACTCGCTCCGGCTCGAGGCCGGGCTTTGCCTCTATGGCCACGACATCGACACGACGACGTCGCCGATCGAGGCGAACCTGCAATGGTCGATCCAGAAACGGCGCCGGGCCGAGGGTGGATTTCCCGGTGCGGCGCGCATTCAGCGCGAGCTGGCGGACGGACCGGTACGCAAACGCGTCGGCATCAAACCGGAGGGCCGCGCCCCGGCACGCGAAGGCGCCGAGGTCCTGTCGGCTGACGGCGAACCGATCGGGAAGGTGACGTCGGGCGGATTCGGGCCGAGCGTAAACGGTCCCGTCGCGATGGGCTACGTCGCTGCAGCTCATGCTGCGCCGGGCACGAAGGTGCAGCTCGTCGTGCGCGGCAAGTCGATGCCAGCCGAGGTCGTCACGCTGCCGTTCGTGCAACATCGCTATTTCAGGGGAGTGAGCACGTAGCAGGTAGGTTGGGTTAGCGCGGCCACCGGATCACAAGCCAAAAGCCGGGACGCCGGAACCGCGCGTAACCCAACACTGAGAGCACCGAGCCCAATCGTGTTGGGTTACGCGCGGGATCGGCTCTTTCCTCGATCGAGAGGCCGGGGCCGCGCTAACCCAACCTACAAACCACACCGAGGAACACTGCCAATGGCCACCATCAAATACACAAAAGAGCACGAGTGGATCAGCGTCGACGGTGAGGTCGCCACGATCGGCATCACGGCGCATGCCGCGGAGCAGCTGGGCGACGTCGTGTTCGTCGAGGTGCCGGATGTCGGCCGAACGGTGACGGCGGGCGAGGCCTGCGCGGTGGTCGAGAGCGTGAAAGCCGCGAGCGACGTCTACGCGCCGGTCTCGGGCGAGGTGATCGAGGCCAACGCAGAGCTCGCGGGGCGCCCTGCCGCCGTCAACGAGGGACCTGAAGGCGACGGCTGGTTCTTCAAGCTGAAGCTTGCCAACGCCGGTGAGCTGTCGGGCCTGATGGATCGCGCCGCCTACGACCAGTTCGTCAAGGACAATGCCTGAAACAGCTGCTCATGCTCTGCACTTGCATGACGATGCGCTCGACAGACGATTTTCGACGGCCGAGCCAGCAGCTGCCCCTCACCCCGACCCTCTCCCCGTCGAAGTGCAGACGACAGGGAAAGTGGGAAGAGATGCCTCATGCGCTACCTCCCTCTGACGGATGACGACCGCCGCGAGATGCTGGCGAAAATCGGAGTCGGCGGCGTCGACGATCTGTTCGTCGCGGTGCCGCGCGACAAGCTGATGCGCGAGTTGCCGGCGCTGCCGCGGACGATGTCTGAGCTCGAGGTCGAGCGCGAGATGGCAAAACTCGCAAGCTTGAACACAGCCGCAGGGTCGGTGCCGTTCTTCATCGGCGCTGGGGCGTATCGCCATCACGTACCGGCGACGGTGGATCATTTGATCCAGCGCTCCGAGTTCCTGACGAGCTACACGCCATATCAGCCAGAGATCACGCAAGGCACGCTGCAATGTCTGTTCGAGTTCCAGACACAAGTCGCAAACCTCACCGGCATGGATGTCGCCAACGCCTCGATGTATGACGGCTCGACGGCCACGGCCGAGGCGGTGCTGATGGCACATCGCGTCACGCGACGAAAGAAGGCTGTGCTCTCCGGCGGGCTGCATCCGCAGTACGGCGACGTGATCCGGACGTTGGCGCATCACGGCGGATCGGTGGTGGATACGCTCGAGCCCGATCCGGAAGGCCGCGAGGACATTACCCAGCGCATCGACGCCGAGACGAGCTGCGTCGTGGTGCAGTATCCGAGCTTTTTCGGATCGATCCGCGACCTGGAGCCGATCGCGAAGGCGGCGCATGCAAAGGGCGCGTTGCTGATTGTCGCCGTCACGGAGATCGTCGCGCTCGGGCTTCTGAAATCGCCGGGTGAGATGGGGGCGGACATCGTCGCGGCCGAGGGCCAGTCGATCGGCAACGGTCTCAATTTCGGCGGACCGTACGTGGGGCTTTTCGCGACGCGCGACAAGTATGTGCGGCAGATGCCGGGGCGGCTCGCGGGCGAGACGGTGGATGCCGAAGGGCGACGCGGGTTCGTGCTGACGCTGTCGACGCGCGAGCAGCACATTCGCCGCGAGAAGGCGACGAGCAACATCTGCACCAACTCGGGACTGTGCGCGCTCGCCTTCACGATCCACATGACGCTGCTCGGCGAGGCTGGCCTGAGACGACTGGCTGAGATCAATCATGCGAACGCCTGCGATCTCGCGGAGCGGCTCGCGCGTTTAGAAGGGGTCGAGGTGGTGACACCGGCGTTCTTCAACGAGCTCACGCTTCGCATTCCGGGCGACGCAGCGGCCATCGTCGACAAGCTGGCGCAGAATGGCGTGCTCGGCGGCGTTCCGGTGTCGCGGCTGTTGCCGGACAAGCCCGAGCACGCGAACCTCATCGTCGTCGCGTCGACGGAAATCAACACGGACGGCGACCGGGCAGCATTCGCGAAGGCGCTGGACGCGGCGCTCGTTACGTGACGGAAGGATGTCGATGACCAAAGTGCAGACGGAGCACGAGCAACTGGCCGAGCAGTTTGGCGTAATCCGCGCCAGGCTTGAGGCTTGCCGTGCGGCCGCCGCTGCACAGGGGAACGATCCCGATGCACTCGCGGCGGCGATCAGCCAGCATCTCGCGACGCTCGATCCAGTCGAATTGCCGCCGGCAGCTCAGGTGATCTGGACCGAGCGCATAGCGCGGCCACTGAAAGCCGACGTGGCAAAGCCACTGCCGGCACGAGCCGTGGCGTCGATCCGATCCTGGCCGTCGGCGCGGGTCAGCCAAATCGTGGAGGCATTGAGCGATCTGGAGGCACTCGTCATCGATGCGGAGAACGACGCGATGCACGAGGTGATCTACGCCGAGATCTCGAGGACCTACTCGTGAAAGGCCGGGAGAGCATGACCCTCGCGTCATTCGAGCAATTTCTCGCAGAAACCAGCGCCGCGCCAAGCGCCGAGGCTGCAGCGGCAGCTACGAGGCTCATCGCTCATGTGACTATCGACGCGCTGCCCGCTCCGGCGCAGGGGCATTGGCGGGACGCGACAAGACTGATGAAAGTGCCGGCCGACAAACCGATCTCCGAGAAAGCCGTGGAGAGCATCAGGTCGTGGCCGGCCGCTCGCGTGGCGGAGCTCCGCGGGCATGTGGAAAAGATTCATGCCGTGCTCGAGAAGGCCGAGAACGACCGGCTCGAGGACGAGATCCGCGACAACATCAGGCGCCATTATCTCTGAGGAACGGACACGCAAATGGCAATGAACACCCAAGGCCGTCCGACCCAAGCCGGCAGCGCCGAGAAAAGCGATGCAGGCACGTTTACCGGCAATCGAGGGCTCGATCACGAGGAGGCGCTGATCTTCGAGATCGGCCGTGCGGAGACGACGGGGGTCGATCTTCCGCAGGCGAAGTCGGTGAAAGCGCGATTGGGCGGGCTCGAGCGACGCCAGCCGATCGGACTGCCGGGGCTGACCGAGCCGGAGACGATGCGGCACTACGTGCGGCTTTCGCGGAAGAACTATGCGATCGACTCGGGGCTTTATCCGCTCGGCTCGTGCACGATGAAGCATAACCCGCGGCTGAACGAGAAGATGGCGCGGCTCGCGGGCTTCGGCGACGCGCATCCGCTGGCGCCGCAAAGCACGGTGCAAGGAGCGCTGGCGCTGATGCAGGCGCTGGCCGGGTATCTCCTCGAGCTGACCGGCATGCAGTCCGTGGCGCTGTCGCCGAAAGCCGGTGCGCACGGCGAGCTGTGCGGCATGCTGGCGATCAAGGCTGCACACGACGCGAAAGGCTCGAAGCGCAACATCGTGCTCGTCCCAGATTCGGCGCACGGCACCAATCCGGCGACGGCGGCGTTCATGGGCTATCACGTCAAGTCCGTGCCGGCGCGTGCCGACGGCACCGTCTCGGCGGACGCCGTGAAAGCGGCACTCACGCCCGATGTCGCGGCGATCATGCTGACCAATCCGAACACGTGCGGCCTCTTCGAGCCCGAGGTGGCCGAGATCGCGCGCGTGGTGCACGAGGCGGGCGGCTACTTCTACTGCGACGGCGCGAACTTCAACGCCATTGTCGGCAAAGTGCGGCCTGGCGACCTCGGCGTCGATGCGATGCACATCAACCTGCACAAGACGTTCTCGACACCGCATGGCGGCGGCGGGCCGGGCTCGGGACCGGTGGTTCTCTCGGAGGCGCTGGCGCCCTTCGCGCCGGTGCCATTCGTGATGCGCGACGGCGAGGCCTACAAGCTGATCGAGCACGAGGCGGAGGCACGCGACGGGATGCGGCCGCTTGGGCGGCTGACTGCGTTCCATGGCCAGATGGGCATGTTCGTCCGGGCGCTCGCCTACATGCTGAGTCATGGCTCGGACGGGATGCGGCAAGCGTCCGAGGACGCGGTGCTGGCGGCAAACTACGTGCGTGCGTCGCTGCGCGACGTGATGAGCCAGCCGTTCGGCGACCAGCCTTGCATGCACGAGGTGCTGTTCGACGACGCGTGGCTGAAGGGCAGCGGGGTGACCACGCTCGATTTCGCCAAGGCGATGATCGACGAGGGCTACCACCCGATGACCATGTATTTCCCGCTGGTCGTGCACGGCGCCATGCTGATCGAGCCGACCGAAGTCGGAATCGAAGCAGTCGCTCGATCTGTTCATCGCGACGCTGCGCGACCTAGCCAAGGACGCGACCACCGGCAACGACAAGAGCCGCTTCAAGGAAGCGCCGCGGCTGGCTCCGCGCCGCCGCCTCGACGAGACCAAGGCAGCGCGCGAGCCGCGGCTCAGGTGGCGGCCAGCGGCGCGGCCCGAGGCGGCCGAATAACAGGCGCTTGCGCTCACGATGTGGATAAGCCGCCTTATCCACAGGCGGCCCAGACGAAGGTGGACGGCCACGATTTCACCCTTGGCACGCCACGCTGGTTGCCTATCAAACGGAGCATGGCCGACGGCGAGGATCTGCGCATAGTCATCGATCTGGATCACGCCGAGCGCGAGGCGCGCCGGGTGGCGGATCTGCTCGGCGCGCTGAGGAAACGACACGATCTCTCGCGCTTCGAGTTCACCAAGCTGGTGCGCGTGCAGCCGGCTGGCGCGACGCACAGCCATCCCATCCTGACGCTCGGCACGCGTTTCGCCGAAACCGAGGATCTTCTGCTCTCGACCTATCTCCACGAGCAGATGCACTGGTATCTCTGGCGCCTCGGGGGACCGGACCACGATCCGATCGCGCCGTTCTTCGACGAGCTCGTCAGGCGGTATCCGAAGGCGCCGACGCGACTGCCGGAAGGCGCGCGCAGCTACGAGCAAACCTACCTGCATCTCGTGGTTTGCTGGTTGGAGGTCGCCGCAGCGACCGAGCTGATCGGGCGCGAACGGGCGGAGGCCATCGCTCACGCCCCATGGGGCTACCGGTGGATCTATCGGACGGTGATCGAGGACGGGGACGCGCTCGGCCGACTGCTCGAGGCGAACGGGATCCTGCCGATGCGCACGCCAGAGGAGCTCGACAAGGAGGAGCGGCAGCGCAAGCGCGGCAGCATCAGCGGCGATCAGCAAAGAACGAGACCAGCAAAGCCGCCGCCTCGCTCTCGCAAAGCCCCCCGTAAAGCTCGGGGACGTGGTGGCAGGTCGGGTGGCTGAAGATGCGCGGTCCGTGCTCCACGCCGCCTCCCTTGGGGTCGCTGGCGCCCCAGTAAAGGCGCTTGACGCGAGCTAGCGATATGGCCGCGGCGCACATCGGGCACGGCTCGAGCGTGACGTAGAGGCTCGAGCCTACGAGACGCTGCTCGCTGATGATGCGGCACGCCTGTCGAACGACCAGAATCTCGGCATGGGCCGTCGGGTCGGCAAACTCGCGCGTACGATTGCCATCGGATGCGAGAAGAGTGCCGTCGGCCGCGACAAGGACCGCGCCGACGGGCACCTCGCCACGGAGCGCCGCGGCGCGAGCCTCGGCAAGTGCGCGCTGCATGGGGGCTTCTCCGGGCCCCAGCGGCGCTGGCCGGCCGTTGACGGAATTATTCACGATGGCTTCCTGCGATTGCTTCGTGGAACTATACAGCTCCTTCGGATGATTTGGTGAGCGTGACTGGCGGCTCTTTGTCGAGGGCGCCCCCTTTTAGCGGAGCATGCGACGCCCGATGGCGGAAGCACTCAAAGCAATCCCGCAGCCCAGCCGGCTTCGACGCCTGAGATCCCAGTTGCGGCGCTTGTATTTCAGCGCCGATCCTTCGGCGCGCGCCTTCCGTCTGACGATGCTCCTGATCGACGTGGCTTTGCTCGTCTATTTCGTGACGGTCTCGTTCCACTATCAGGCGCCTTGGCACATCACCGCCGATATCGTCATCGCCTCGCTTCTCATGCTCGAATGGCTGGTGCGGCTGTGGATCTATGACCTGAGGCTCAAGCTCTTCCAGCAGGCGTCGACATGGACGGACGTACTGGTGATCATCTCGCTGCTCGCCCCGATCCTCAACGAGAGCCTGCTATTCCTCAGGGTCCTGAGGTTCATGCGGCTTTTCCATTCGTACCATGTCCTGCGCGACCTGCGCGAGGTCTCGACCTTCTTCCGCAAGCACGAGGAGGTGATCGACGCAACGATCAACCTGATGGTCTTCGTGTTCGTCATGTCGGCGATCGTCCACGTGCTACAGGTGCGGACAAACCCGGGTATCAACAACTACGTCGACGCGCTCTATTTCACGGTCACGACGCTGACGACGACCGGCTTCGGCGACATCGTGATGCGGGACGTGCCCGGCCGGCTGCTAGCCGTCGCGATCATGATTTTCGGGCTGGGGCTGTTCCTGCGGCTCATTCAGGCCTTGTTCCGGCCGGCCACCGTGCGCCATCCGTGTCCGGATTGCGGCCTCCAGCGACATGACGCGGACGCGGTCCATTGCAAGCATTGCGGGCGCGTGATGAATATCAGGTCCGAAGGCACGGCCGAGGCGTAAGGCCAGCCCCAGTCACCCTCGACGCCGCGGTCCGGCGCCGACACAACAATGCCAGGACCCATGACCAGCCAAGACAAGCCGCGACGCGGACGTGACAGCCGTGGCGGGCAACGCGGCAAATCGCCGGGCGATGCGATGCCCAAAGACCGGAACGAGGGGGCGCGAGCAACCGGGCGTGGTGCACCGTCGGCCAGGAGTGGAGCCAAACCGCATATCGGCGGCGCAAAGGCATCGCGCGCCCGGCCGCGTCCCAGCCGTCCCTCACGTGAGGAGGCGTCGGCGCCGGCCAGCCGGACCGAGCCGATGCGGATCGCCAAGGCGATGGCGCGGGCGGGGCTTTGCTCACGGCGCGATGCCGAGCGGTGGATCGCGGACGGGCGTGTGGCGGTGAACGGGCATGTCATCCGCTCGCCGGCGCTCGACGTGAAGCCCGAGGATAAGGTTCTGGTCGACGGCCAGCCGTTGCAGGGCGCGGAGCCGCCAAAACTCTGGCGCTATCACAAGCCGAAAGGGCTGGTGACGACGCACCGCGACCCCGAGGGCCGGGAGACGGTATTCGACAAGCTGCCGGCCGAGCTCGGCCGCGTGATCTCGGTAGGGCGGCTCGACGTGACCTCCGAGGGGCTGCTGCTGATCACCAACGATGGCGCGCTGGCGCGGCATCTCGAGCTGCCCGCGACCGGATGGCTTCGCCGCTACCGGGTGCGGGCTCACGGCCGGATCACGGCGGCGGCGCTGGAGCGTCTCAAGGACGGGGTCGAGGTCGAGGGTGTGAAGTACGGGCCGATCGAGGCGACGCTCGACAAGGAGCAGGGCGCCAACGTGTGGCTGACGATCGGGCTCCGGGAGGGCAAGAATCGCGAGGTGCGCAAGGTGCTCGCCGCGCTCGGGCTCGACGTGAACCGCCTGATCCGCATCTCATATGGACCATTCCAGCTGCTCGACCTGCCGCCGGGCGAGGTCGACGCGGTCAAGCGGCGGGTCCTGGCGGAGCAGCTCGGCCCTAGCCTCGCGCGCGAGCTCGGCCTGATGGATGCGGCTGACGCCGACCGGGAGCGGCGCACGAAGGCGCGGGACGCGGCACGCAGCGAGCGGTCGCGTGGGAGCGTTCAGAGCCGCGCCAAAACCGGCAACGACGAGGACGACGAGACGTGAGGGTGGTGGCCGGCAGACTGCGCGGACGGGCGCTCACGACACCGGACGACGGCGCGATAAGGCCAACGTCAGACCGAGTGCGCGAGGCGGTGTTCAACATTCTGGCGCACGGCGTCGACGGGTTCGACCTGGCGGGCTGCCGGGTCCTGGATCTCTTCGCGGGAACCGGCGCGCTCGGCGTCGAGGCGCTGTCGCGGGGCGCGGTTTTCTGCCTGTTCGTCGAGGACGACGTTGCGGCGCGCGGTCTCATCCGGCGCAACATCGAGGCATTCGGCCTGACGGGACAGACGCGGATCTACCGGCGCGACGCCACGAGCCTCGGGCCGGCGCTGCCGCGCGAGCGGTTCGGGCTGGTGCTTGCCGATCCGCCCTACGGCAAGGGCCTCGGCGAGCAGGCCATGGCGGCGGCGGCGGAAGGCGGATGGCTGGAGCCGGGCGCCATCGCGGTGCTGGAGGAACGGGCCGACGTCGCGGTGGTCTGGCCGGAGGGGTTCGAGGCGCTCGACACTCGCACGTGGGGCGACACGGCCGCTCACTTCGCCAGATGGCGCGGCACGTCAGCATGAACGACTGGTCGAAGGACGATCCGCTCGCGACGGCGCAAGCGAAACGTCCGGGCGTCGACGGCTGGATCGAGGCGGGACTGTTCTCGATCGCGCTGGCGGTGCTGAACGTGTCCTACGGGCTCGGCCAGCAACTGGGCGTCAATCCGATCGCGCTCCTGTTCTGGGCGATGCCGGTGGGCGCGATCGCGCTGCTGCTTGCGAGCGGCCTGGGGCCGGACTGGCGGGCGGTGCTGGCACATCCGCTGAGCCTGGTGGTGGGCGGCGGCATCATCGCCATGGAGGCCGTCTACTACGTGCTGCTCGGGCTGGTCACGCCGACGGACGGCAGCGTGCTGGTGCGGATCGGCGTGCCCATCGCGATTCTGCTTGGCTACGTGCTGGCCGGACGGCGGCCGAGCCGGCTCGGCGTGATCGGCGGCCTCGTCATCATCGGAGCGATCATCTGGTACGTGCCGCGCATGGAGACGACGTGGCCGCTCGGCGGGCTGATGCTCGGCACGGCGTGCGGGTTCATCATGAGCGCGCGCTCGTTCGCGGCGGAACGGCATCCGTGGAACCGGTCGGCACGAACGATCCATGAGAAAATGCGCGTCACGGGCCTCGTGCTGCTGCTCGCGTCTGGGGTCGGGATGGTCGTTCTCTTCGCGGCCATGGCCGGAGCAGCGCATGGACTTTTCGCGGCGCCGAGATGGCTGCCGGAGCCCCATCACCTGATCCATCCGCCAGCCATCTGGCTCGGCCTCTTCGTCGGGGCGGTGGTGCTGACTGCGATGCAGCACCTGGGCTTCTCGGTGGTGGTGAAGGTCGGCGCGGAGAACTTCGTGGCGACGACGGCGCTGATACCGGTGACGACGCTCGGCGTTCAGCAGGCGGCCGTGGCGGCGGGGCTGCTGGCACCGATCGCGGTCGACTGGCGCGTGGCGCCGGCGATGGCGGGCGTGATCCTCGGCGTGGCGCTGGTGATCGGGGGCGGACGCCGGGGCGCATGATCGGTTGCGATTGACAGGTGCATGGGTCGCGGGCCGATCATGGGGGACAACGAGAACCCGGAGGAGGCCCATGACCGACACACAGCGCAGCATTCCGCTACCCCAAGCCCTGAGCCTCGTGGGAAAAAGGATCGTCGTGACCGGCGCCGCCAACGGCATCGGGCGGGCGACCGCGAGGGCCGCCGCCGAGCTCGGTGCGACGCTGCTGCTCACGGACCGGGCGCCGCTCGCCGAGGTGAAGGCCGAGGTCGAGGCCCTGGGCGCCACGGTGGACACGCTCGAGGGCGATCTCACCGAGGACGGGTTCGCGGACAAGCTGATCGCGCACGGGCCGGTTGACGGTCTGGCGCACTGCGCCGGCATCCTGGGCCGGACGCCGCTGCTCAAGGCCGAGAACCCGCGCCAGCGCTTCATGCAGACGATGGACGTCAACGTGATGGTGCCGATCCTGCTCGGCTCGGCGATGATCGAGCACATGGCGGCGCGTGGCGGCGGCCGAATCGTGATGATCGGCTCGGTGGCGGGGCGCACGGGCGGGACGTCGCTCTCGACGCCGCTGGACTACTCGGCCTCGAAGGGCGCCGTGCATGTGGTGGTGCGGTGGCTGTCGCGGAACGCGGTCGGGCGCGGCGTGCTGGTCAATGGCGTGGCGCCAGGGCCGGTGCTGACGGCGATGACGAAAGGCAACACGACCGACTACTCGACGCTGCCACGCGGGAAGATCGGTCAGCCCGAGGAGATCGCCTGGATGATCATGATGCTGCTGACGCCGGCCGCGTCCTATGTCTCCGGTGCCATCCTCGATTGCAATGGCGGGAGCTACGTGGGGTAGGTGGCAGACGGTTGCCAACGCGATCCCGGGTCTCGGCATGCGCCTGACGGCGCCCGCCTCGCCCGGGAACGCAGGAGAAGAGTTGGAGCGTGCGATAATGAGCAGCGCCTTCAGACTTCAACCTGATGATGGCGGGTGGGGCCGCGCACACTTTCAGGATCTCGATGCAAGTCACGAATGCTACTTGGCGGGAGTCGAATGCGACGCCTGCGGCGCCACTTGGGCGATGACAGGTGTTCAATATCCTTCACTATGCTGTTCGGAAGTCCGACGTGCCGCTGGGAGCCTGCCTCGGGGTGTCGTTCACGTAGACGAATACTTGAAGATGGCTCGGCGCATCTCTCCACTAAGCAAGGCACGCCCCCTGTGGCCTGGCACGAGCTTTGGGCCAATTCGAGGGACGCTGCGCGGCAAGTTGAGCGATTTTTCATGGGTGAACCCGTGGACGCCCCTCATCGCTCTGAGTGCGCTTCGAAGACTCGAGCAGAAGATCGGCTTCGCTGTCAGTGGAGCCACTGCAGAAATTAAGATTCCTCGCAATGTCGATGACGAGCTATTCGAGCCGGAGGCTGTGCCAACGATCGTATCGACCCACTCGAACGAACTGCAGCGGTGCGCCAAGTGTGGCCGAGCCGGCGGGCGAGTTCCTGACGACATAAGCATTAAAGCCGACTCACTTGTTTCGACGGCTTTCGTGCAGCGCATGTGCGACTACACGACCGTGATTATTGTTCGTGAGAAGGTTGCGAACGCGATCATGGATTTGAAACTGAGCAACGTGTCGTTGAAACCAGTACGCGTTACCTGATCTCGCCGATCATCAGCTATGGCGTCCGCGGCCGGAGCACCGCGAATGTGTCGCGCGAAGACCGACCGTTTCACCGCAACGGATCGGCGCCCGGCAGGCCCAGCGCGAACTGGCCGTGGTTCTCGTAGGAGACCGCGCTCATCATGAGATGCTGGGCGCCGACGTTGACGTCACGGAGATAGCGTTGCAGGGCGTGGGCCTCGTAGGCGGCCTCGCCGCCGCCGAAGCGGAAGGCCTCGCTGGTGATGTCGACGGCGACCTCGGTGGCGAAGGCGCAGGCGCTGCGGATGGCGGCCTGGATGTGCGGCGGCGGCACCTCGCCGCCTGACGCGAACGCCCAGGCCTCGTCGTATATTTCCAGGACCAGAGCGCGGGCGGCGCGGAGGCGCAGGTCGGCGAGGCCAACGAAGCGCTGGAAGACGGGGCGGGTTTCGATGGACGAAGGCTCCAGCGCGAAGCTGCGGCGCTTCCCGCGAGCGAGGCGCATGACGGCATCGAGGGCGCCACGCGCCGTGCCGACGGCAAAGGCTGCGTGCTCGTTGGCGACGAAGCCGGGCTGGCCGAGGCGATAAAGTGCGCCGCCGCGGTGGGGTGGTGTGCGGAAGCGGTCCCAGGTGAAGGCTTCAGGCACAAAGCAGGCGTCGAGCGAGACGTCGCAACTGCCGGTGCCCTTGAGGCCCATGACGTGCCAGTTGTCGTGCAGCGTGACGGCATTCGCCGGGACGACGAAGAGGCGCGGCGTCGGCGGGGCGCCATCAGGTGAGACGACCTTGGCGCCGAGCGTCACCCATTCGGCGTGGGGCACGCCGCTGACGAACGACCAGCGGCCGGTGACGCGATAGCCGCCAGAAACCGGCACGGCCTCGGCGGATGGCACGGCCATGATGGCCCCCATCGGGATGCGGCCACCCGGGAAGATTTGTGCGATAGCCTCGTCAGAGAGGAAGGCGCCGGGGAGGCCGATGCCGGTGCCGCCAATCATCAGGCACCAGCCGGCGGACGGGTCGATGGCCGAGAGCTTCTCGATGACTTCGAACTGGAGCGCTGGATCGGCCTCGGCGCCGCCCAGCGCCTCGGGCAGCTTCAGCGTGAGCAGGCCCGTATCGCGCAGCGCGGCAACGGTCGGCGGGGCGAGTGTGCAGAGCCGCTCGCTCTCCGCGACGTTGGCGAGGACAGCGTCGCGGATGGCATCGACGGCCGCGAGCAGCGCCTCACGCTTGGCGTCGCGCGATGCGGGAAATCTGGACGCGATGCCATCGTTCGCCACGTCACGTGCTCCAATGTCCATGCGTGGGTCGGGCTCCGGCGAGACGCTCCGGAGCACCGACCCGACGCCGTTGTCGCCGCCTCCTACAGCATCACCTGAATGAGATTCGGACCGCCGCTGTTGAGACCGGCGTCGAGGGCCTTCGCCAAGCCGGCGCAGTCCTCGACGCGACGGGCCGGGACGCCGTGCCCCTTGGCCATCGCCACCCAGTCGATGTCCGGGCGGCCGAGGGTGAGCATGTCGACGGCGCGGGGACCGGGATTCTGCACGCCGACGTTGGTCAGCTCGCCGCGCAGGATGTTGTAGGTGCCGTTGGCGAAGATCAGGACGGTGATGTCTAGGCCTTCGCGGGCCATCGTCCAGAGCGACTGCACGGTGTACATGGCACTGCCGTCGCCGATCATGGCGAGCACCTTGCGATCGGGACAGGCGACGGCCGCGCCGATGGCGACCGGCATGCCGTAGCCGATGGAGCCGCCGCGGTTGTTGATCCAGTCGTGCGGGGGAGCGCCGGCGGTCTCGCCGAAGAACTCGCGACCTGTGGTGACGCTCTCGTCGACGACGATGGTGCCTTCGGGGATCATGGCTCCGATGATCGGCGCGATGGTCGCCGGATTGAGCCCGCCCGAGGGGATGGCCGGACGGCGCGGTTGAGCGAGGTGGGCGGGTGGCGTCGCCTTCGCGCCGACCTCGTCGCACAGCGCCTCGAGAGCCGCTTCCATGTCGTCGTCCAGGCCGGCAAGCTTTGTCGAGCGCGCATCCTTCGGCATGAGAAGGCTCGGCTTGTCCGGATAAGCGAAGAATGCGACCGGTTCGCGCGCGCCGACGAGGACCAGATCGCCGGCTGCCTTCATCACGCCCAGCGCGCGCTCGACCACGTAGGGGATGCGCTCGACCTGCACGCGGCCTGCGCCACGCTCCAGGCGCGTGTTGGCGCCCTCGGTCAGGATACCGCAGCCGGTTTTGGCAGAGATACGTCCTGCGAGCTCCAACGCCCGTGCCCGCAGCGCGGTGCCACCCATCAGCAGCGTCGCGCGCTTGCCGGAGGTCAGCATGGCGGCGGCCGACTTCACCGCGTCTGTGGACACTTTCGGACGCGGCTTCGCCGGGGTCGTCTCGGCTACGCCGCTGGCCGGACCCCAGGCGGTATCGGCCGGAAGAACAAGCGTCGCGATCTGAGCCTTGCGGGCCGCCTCGATGGCGCGCGCACCATCCGCCGCGATGTGGCGGCTGTCGGGCGACGTGCGCACCCAGTGCGACATGGGACGTGCAACGCCTTCGATATCGGAGGTGAGCGGCGCGTCGAAGGTGATGTGATAGGTGGCGTGCTCGCCGACGATGTTGACGATACCGGACGAGGCCTTCTTGGCGTTGTGAAGGTTGGCAAGGCCGTTGGCGAGGCCGGGGCCGAGATGCAGGAGCGTGGAGGCCGGTTTGTCGAGCATCCGGTAGTAGCCGTCGGCGGCGCCGGTGACGACGCCCTCGAAAAGGCCCAACACGCAGCGCATTCCAGGCACCTTGTCGAGCGCGGCGACAAAGTGCATCTCGGACGTGCCGGGGTTGGTGAAGCAGACATCGACGTCGCCCGCGATCAGGGTGCGGACCAGGCTTTCGGCGCCATTCATCTCGTCGGCCATCGGCGTCTCATGCTCCATGCTCGAGGGGTGGGCCGGTCACAGACGGGCGGCGCCGGCGGGCTCGGGCGAATGCTGCCACGACAGCGGCTGGCGCGTCCATGCGAAGATGAGACCGCGTGCGCGATCACCGCCAGCGAGGATCCAGGCCAGGGCGTCGTCAGATTACTTGCCGAACCAGTCGGGCAGCGGGTGAGCCTGTTCGTCGACCTTGAGTGCACTGAGGCAATCGTGGCGCTGGCGGGCATAGTCGCCCGAGAAATGATGCCAATCCGCGGAGACGGCCAAGCGGCGTCCGCTGTAATAACGTCCGGTGACCATATACGACAGCGTCTGGGCGGCGAGCTTGCAGCTTTCGCCGGTTGCACCGAACGTCTCGGATCTGGCGAGATCGCGCAGCTGCCTTGCGTTATCGATCACATCGCTGCCCGTGAACGCCCAGGAGTAGTCGCGGAGCGCCTTCTCCTCGAGGCCGGCCAGGACGACCCATTGCTCGGCCGCCGAGGGCTGACCTGGTTCGGCGGCCGCCACCTGAAGAGAAACCGTCGAGCCTAGGGCTGCCAGCACCGAAAGAGCCTGCAGGTTCCGCATGAATATCTCCCGAGAATCGAGATCTTCCGGAAGTGTGACACTTTCAAGACATTTCGTTAAGGAGATATTCTGAAGACGGTCAAGACTTCGTTGAAACCGTGCGCAAGGCGCGTGATGCCGCTCCCGAAGATGCGTCGGGTGCTGGCGCGAGGCCGACAAGCTGATAGGCTTGCGCATCGACGCTGCTCGCCGCAATGGAGACCTCGCCCATGCCCGACATGAAGCTTGCCATTATGGGCGCTGCCGGAGCCATGGGGCGGGAGCTCGTGCGCACGGTGCATGCGATGCCGGGCTGCGTGGTCGCGGGCGCCATCGAGCCGCCAGGGTCGGCGGCTATCGGGGCCGATGCAGGCGTTCTGGCCGGCATCGAGGCGCTCGGCGTGCCTGTGACGGCCGACGCCTTGGAGCTTGTCGCCAAGGTCGACGGAATCCTCGACTTCACGGCGCCGAAGGCCAGCGTCGAGTTCGCGGGGCTGGCTGCGAACGCACGCATAGTGCATGTGATCGGTACGACCGGCTGCAGCGAGGCCGACGATGCCGCCATCAAGGCCGCGGCACGCCACGCCACGATCGTCAAAGCCGGCAACATGAGCCTCGGCGTCAATCTGCTGGTGGCTGTTACGCGCAAGGTCGCCGAGGCGCTCGATGCCGACTTCGATATCGAGGTGCTGGAGATGCATCACCGGCGCAAGGTCGATGCGCCGTCCGGGACAGCGCTGATGCTCGGACTGGCTGCAGCCGAGGGCCGCGGCATCCCGCTCAAGGGCCACAGCGTGATGAGCCGCGAAGGTCATACCGGCGCGCGCAACCGGGGCGACATCGGATTCGCCACACTGCGAGGCGGCAACGTCGTCGGGGAGCACTCAGTGGTGTTCGCGGCCGATGGCGAGCGGGTGGTGCTGTCCCACATCGCCACCGACCGCGGCATTTTTGCGAGGGGCGCCGTCAAGGCCGCCCTCTGGGCGCGCGGCAAGGAACCCGGCCTCTACGCGATGGCCGACGTACTCGGCATGTGATGGGTCGGGCCTCGGCGTGCGGCCGGCGTCGTCTTCGCCGCCGTCGCGCGCGGATAGCCCGGTTACTTGGCCGGCATGGGATTGTCGTTCCGGGTCAGGTCGCGAATGGCGGCGTCGATCTCGCGTAAAATGCGAGCAGGCCGCTCCGTGGCAACCTCGGCGCGCATACCCTCGCCCGTCGCCGTCATCTCCTGGAGGACGTCGCGGCGCCACCGCTCCAGGGCACCCAGCTTCTCGCCACGCGTCAACATAACCTCGGCGACCAGGGCCGCAGGACTCTCAAAGGCTTGACCGGGGTTTTGCTTCGCAACGGACCGCGACAGTCGCGCAATCTCAGCCATGGCTCACGTCCTCGTGTTGAACCGCAATGCACAACGCGACCACGTGAATGCCGGTTCCCGCTCCGGCGCCCGAGCGCGGTGACGCTCGACGGCAGTTGCCTGACCTGATCCGCGCCCCAAGGATTTCCTCGAGGCGCAGCCCGCAACGTCCGCCGTTACTCACCCGCTACAGTGATACTTCAATGGTCGCTTTATCCCATGACTTTTTGTTCATATTGCGATGCGCCACTTGAAAGACTCCATAAGCGCACCATGACGTCGCGCATCATACGCGGTCATCAATTCTAGCCGGGTGGTGGCGCGACGACGTCCTCGTAAGCATGACGGCGCGTGATCTGCTTGTTGTAAAGGAAGATGTCGTTGGTCGCCTCCCACGCTGCGCGGGTGATCTCGACATGTGGCGTCCAATTGCCGAGCGTCTGATAGGTAGCGATGGTGCGGGTCAGCGCCTCGTGCGCGATGCCCGGGAAGAACGGCGCCTCGGTTCTGGCGATCTCTTCAGCGGGGCTCTCGCGGACCCAAGCGCGGGCCTTGCGGTAGGCGCGCATGAAGCCTTTGGCTTGCTCGGTGGCGAGCCAATCCGGGCGAGCTGCAAGACTGGAGAACGCGCACGGGCCGATGGCCTTGCCGACCGAGGCAACGATATGGCCCGCCTTGTCGTGCTCGAGTTGCTGAGGGGCCGGCCCCTGCATGGAGATGAAGTCGCCTTCGCCGCGCCGGAACGCGGGCTCCATGGCGTCGGACGCGAGGTTCACAGGCACGATGTCGGCGTAGTCGAGCCCGCTCTTGTGAAGGGCGTACTTGAACATGAAGAGCGGCTGTCCGCCGAGATCGAGGATAACGCGCTTACCTTTGAGGCTGGACCACTGGAAACCCGTGTCTGCCTGCTGTCCGACCAGGAAGAAGCCATCCATCTCGTTGATCTGAGCGAAGTGCAGAGCCGACGGCTTCTGCCCTTTCTCGAGGGGAGCGAAACCCTGGCTCGGCGCCGATTGCGCAACGTGCACGGTGCCCGCAACGAGGCCTTCGATGGCGGATTTACCCGGGGCAGAGACGGCGTGCGTCGGAGCGAAACCCTCGTCCTTCAGAAAGCCGCCAGCAATGGTCGCGATGAGGGGGCTGTAGAACGCCGAGAACCTCGTGAACTCGATGTGGATCGGCTCGGCCATAGGCGATCTCCTGGGCTGGCTGAATCAGGCCCTGGCTGTCGGGCGGGCCTCGGTCCTGGGCAACATAGGCCCGACTATCGACTTGGCAACCCGCCTGCGGTCGGCAAACGGCCGGGCAGCCGGCCAATTGACCGGAAATGGGCGCCCGTGTCACGTTCGCGGCCCGGCGCGGAGCAGGATCACATATGCATCTCGACCAGAAGTCGGTGCTTTTCATCGGCGCGTCGATCATCCTGTTCATCCCTTTCGTAGCGTGGTGGGTCCTCGGTCTGAAGCGGTTCTTTCCGCTGGCTGTCATTCAGATCTTCACGGGCATCGTGCTCGGTCCGAGCCTGCTCGGCGAGATTGCGCCCGGCGTCGAGGAAATGCTGTTCACAGGCAAGTCGCTCGAAGGCATCAAGGCTCTTGCCGGGATCTCGATCTGCCTGTTCGCCTTCCTGGCCGGCACCGAGACGGACCGAGAGATCATCACAAGCGCCGGTCGCGCGGTCATCGCCATCGGCCTGGGCGGCCTCGCTTTGACCTGGGCGATCGGCATCGCCGCCGGGTTCTGGCTGACCGATCGTCTCCCGGTCGTGATGGGCCAGATCCCCGATCCGGTGTTGTTCGCGGTCGCGTTCGGGCTGTGCAATGCGGTGCCGGCCCTGCCGGTACTGGCGGCCATCCTGAATGAGCTCGGTCTCAACCGGAAGCGGATCGGGGCTGTCGCGCTGGCAGCGTCGGCGATCGGCGATGCGGTTTTGTGGGCGTCGGTTGCCATCATCCTGCCGCTGGCCGCGGGGGCAGCCGGTATCGCGCTCAATCTCGCCTGGGCCATCGGGGGCGGATTGGCGGCGGTGGCCCTCTGCCTCGCCGTCATCAACCCCATGCTGGAGCGCGCCGTTCGATCGAATGCGCCCGAGAGGGTGCTGATGATTCTCGTCGGGCTCGCCATCTTCACGGCGGCGGCCATCACCCAGGCGACAGGGTTGCACGGGGTGCTCGGGGCTTTTCTCGTCGGCGTGCTGCTACCAGACAAAGTGCGCCACATGGCGGCGGCCAAGCTCGACATGCCGACGTCGCTATTGCTGCTGCCATACTTCTTTCTGGATACGGGGTTGCAGACGCACATCTCGTTCGCCGATCCGCAGATCTGGAGCGTTTTCGGGATTGGCCTAGCGGTGTGCGTGATCGGCAAGGTACTGGCGACACTGGCGATGGCCGTCGCGTCCGGCGAGCCCGCCAAGACGGGCATCCTCGCCGGTGTGCTGCTGCAGACCAAGGGCCTGATGGAACTGGTTATCGTCACGGTGTTCCGTGACGCCGGCATCGTCAGCGGGACGACCTACTCGGCGCTGGTGCTCGTCGCGCTGGCCTCGACCGCCCTTACCATGCCGCTCACGCAAGCGTGCCTGGCCATATGGCCCGATGCGGACGACAAATAGGGAGGTTTGCCCTATGGCCCGCACCCTCGCCGGCGCCGGCACGAGGAACCAGATCGGAATTTCGTGACTTTCGAGCCGGACAGTCTAGAATACCGGATCGGTCGCGAGGAAGCGGACCTGGAGGCCAATGCGAGATTGGGTCGTCATTCTGCTGATCGGATTGGCGAGCTTGGCCGTGGGTGGCTGGCTGCTGCGCCAACGTCGCCTTGTATCGGGCAGCGTCGGGCATGAGGCGGCAGACGATCCGGCGTCGACGCCGGATCGGGTCTCGCGTCCAGTAACGAACACGCACGTTCCGCCGCTCCCAGAATACGAGGTGCTCGGTGTCCTCGAATTCGAGGGGCCACCGGGGCGCGTACCGATCCGCCGCGGAGAAAGCGTGATTGGCCGACACAGCGACGACGACGTACGAGTGCAGGATGTCCGCGTGAGCCGCCATCATGCCCGGATTGTGGCAGGTGAGCGCGGGTCCTTCGAAATCCACAACCTCACGGCGGTTCGCTCCGAGCCCAACCCGATGCTCGTCAACGGGCAAAGCCGCGAGCACGCCGAAGTCGTCGATGGCGACGTGATCACGCTCGGCGGCGTGAGCTTTACATTCCGGCAGGCGGCGGACGCCGACCGACTGCCTCCCCAGAAGCAACGAGACAACACATGACCGACCGCGAAAGAACCCGAACGATCGCCATCCCTGGCGCGGACGCGCCAAGCGAGGGCGCCAACATGGACAACCTCGCGACGCAAGTCCTGAGGGACACCTCGAACCTGAAAGTGGCGATCCTGAAAGTCGTCGATGGGCCTGGCAAAGGGCAGGAACGTCCCGTCTTCAGCGGAACGAACCAGGTTGGCCGCAGCGCCGACAACCGTATTCCGCTCGATTTCGGCGACAACACGATCTCGCGCCAGCAGCACGCCGTCATCAGCTTCGACGCCAGCATCGAGGAGTTCCGCATCTTCGACGGCGGCAAACAGAATCCGGTGCACGTCAACGGCGAGCGGCTGTCGGGCGATCGCCCGCTGTTCGATGGCGACACGATCAAGATCGGCCTCACGACCCTTCGTTTCGCGCTGATGTAGGCGACGCGGCCTTTCGGCGGGCTGGCAAGTGACCGCTTGCCACCCGATATTACGCTCGCCGAGCTATAGCGACGCGCGTTCGGACTTAGGAAGCGAGGTCGTGCCGACATTACGGACCGACCGAAAGACGTTCAGGCTGCAGTTGGCGCCGATCGGAGCGACTCAAGTGGCCGGACCAACAGGAGAGCCATGACCAACTTCTCCCCCCGAGAGATCGTTTCCGAGCTGGACCGCTATATCGTCGGCCAAGCGCCGGCGAAACGGGCGGTTGCGATCGCGCTGCGCAATCGCTGGCGCCGGCAGCAGCTGACGGGCGACCTCCGCGAGGAGGTCCTGCCCAAGAACATCCTGATGATCGGGCCAACGGGGTGCGGCAAGACCGAGATCTCACGACGGCTCGCGCGCCTGGCCGGCGCCCCATTCCTCAAGGTCGAGGCGACCAAGTTCACCGAGGTGGGCTATGTCGGGCGCGACGTCGATTCCATCATTCGCGACCTGGTCGAGGTCGGGATCGGCCTCGTGCGCGAGGTCAAGCGGCGCGAGGTGAAGGCGCTCGCGGAGAAAAATGCCGAGGAGCGCATCATCGATGCCCTGGTCGGACCGAACGCACGCAGCGAGACGCGCGAGAGCTTCCGCCGTCAGTTGAGGGCGAACGAGCTCAACGACAAGCAGATCGACATCCAGATCGCCGATACGACCTCGCCCTTCCCGACATTCGACGTGCCGGGCGGACAGGTCGGCATGATCAACGTCGGCGAAATGCTGGGCAAGGCGTTCGGGCAAAAAACCAAGACGCGGCGGACGACGGTCGGACAAAGCTACGACGTGCTGCTGGCGCAGGAGAGCGACAAGCTGATCGATCAGGATCAGATCACGGCCGAGGCGATCCGGGCGGTCGAAAACGACGGCATCGTGTTTCTCGACGAGATCGACAAGGTGTGCTCGCGCAGCGATGCGGGGCGAGGGACCGCCGAGGTCAGCCGCGAGGGCGTGCAACGTGATCTGCTGCCGCTGATCGAAGGTACGACCGTGTCGACCAAGTACGGTCCGGTGAAGACGGACCACGTGCTGTTCATCGCCTCGGGCGCCTTTCACTTGGCCAAACCCTCGGACCTGCTCCCCGAGTTGCAGGGACGCCTGCCGATCCGGGTCGAACTCGCGCCACTCACAAAGGAAGATTTCAGGCGGATCCTGACCGAGCCGGAAGCAAGCCTCATCAAGCAGTACGTGGCCCTGCTCGCGACCGAGGGCGTCCGCCTCGAGTTCACGGACGACGGCGTCGATCAGCTGGCGGATATCGCTGCCTCGGTGAACTCCACGGTTGAGAATATAGGGGCGCGGCGCCTGCAGACCGTGATGGAACGAGTGCTCGACGAGGTGTCGTTCGAGGCTTCGGATCGCGCGGGACAGGAGGTCACCATCGACGGCGCGTACGTGCGCCAGCGGATCGGCGACCTCGCTAAGAACGCGGACCTTTCCAAGTATATTCTCTGAACCGCATGGTCAGTGCCGGGGCTGCGTCTGGCAGTGCTGACCGAAGTGGCCATTATTGCGTGCGGCCGGGACCGGGCGGGCGTGTGGCGGGCCGCTCAGGCTCGACGAGCGGTGGATCGGCGATGGATGGCGCGGTCGCGCCAGATGCTGCAGGATCGACAGGCGTCGAGACCTCGGCAGGAGAGGTTGCCGACAACGGCGGCGGAAGTGTCTGGTCATCGCCGAGGCGGCGTTCCCCATTGGATCCCGCAGCGGCCGCGGCGTCAGGCAGGCCGGAGCTCTGACTTGACGAAGGCCGCACCGCGGGAACAGGCGACGGGACTGCGATCGGATTTGCGGCGGCCGGTTTGGCTCCAGAATCGCGCGATGCCGGGCTGGCCGGGATCTCGCGCGAGCCGAAGCCAGGCACAACGTCGCTCAGCCACTCGGGCTTCAGCGCGGCAATGGCCGCGATCGCGACACTCCCACCAATCAGGACGAGCAAGAAAATGCCAAGAATGGGCCGAGCCAGAAGTGGCTTGGCACGAAGCACTTTCGGAGAGGCGGTCTCGTGCTGCGGCCCTGTTGGCGCCTTGTCCGGAAGCTCGGCTGCTACCTCGACTTCCCGCCACCCCTCTGGGACGAGGCGCGCGCCGTTGGGCTTCCCTGCGGGGCGCGCGTCCAACAGCGGCTTACGTTGTTCAACGCGAGGCTTGCCGGCCGCCGAGAGTGGTTTTTCAGCGTGCGTTTGCGCGACCTCGGCGACCGCCTCCGCGATGACGGGCTGTGCGTCCCCGGGTGCGTCCGTTGCAGGCGAGGCGGCGGCTAGCTCCGGGGGCTTGCCGGAGGCCGACTTTTCTGGGGCTTCTGGTTCGGCTGGGGCAGCTGGCGCCCCGGCCGGCTCCGATTGCCTGGCGACGGCCGCTTCGACCGCCGCCGCCACGGGACGCGGCACCGGCATCGTCGCCTGCTCGCCGGTGGCGACCTGCTCGACTTGCTTCTCCGTCCACGGGACGATGCGCTCGGTGCGTACTTCGAGCGCGTCATCAATCGGTAGAGGACGTGCGGCGGGCCTGCCGTTTCCCGCCTCGCCAGCCGTCCGATCAGGGGCGGCGCGACCGGCCGGCTCCTCCGCTCGCACAGGCTCCAGAACCCGGGCGACCGCGACCGTGGTGTTGTCCTGCCGCTCGACGCGACGGCTTCTTACGCGCTCCAGCAGGGCCGTCGACAGCTTGACGGCTCCATGCTGGCGCAATTCGCCCACCATGCCCTCGATCTCGTCGTCGGGGAGCGTATTCAGACCGTCGCTCGCCAGCATGAGCACGTCGCCGGGCTGCAAACGGAACGTGGTCTGCGGTAAATCGACGATTTCCAGCTTCCGGCCCGTCAGTGCGGAGACGAGCACCGACTTGACCGCCTGAACCTCCGGATCGTTCGGATGATACTGACCGGATCGCACCATCAGGCCAGCTTGAGAATGATCCTCGTTGAGCTTATCTAGCCGGCCTCCCCGCCACACATACAGATGGCTGTCGCCGACACTCACCCAGCTCAGCTCACCACGCGAGACCACGGCGGCCACGACCGTGCTCGCCATACCGCGGTGGCCATGGGCGGGATCCACACCTTCGGCGATGCGCGCGTTGGCGTGGTCGAGCGTGTCGCGTAGCGCTTGCCGGCGCGTGGCGGGATTGTCGAAAAGCCCGCTCGCCCCAGCTGCCTTGAAGGTCTCCACGACGATGCGCGAAGCTTCGGCGCCACTTTCGTGGCCGCCAAGGCCATCAGCGAGCACCAGCACCGCGCCATGAGAGAGCTTCATGGCTGCGGCGAGATCCTGCTGCTGGGCGCGAGCACCGATATATTCAGCGGTGGCGAGCTCGAGGAGCATCATTGAAAGCTTTCAAGTTTGCAGTAGCGACAACAGTAGCAAGTCTTGTCCGTGGCAACGCCGCATCGATCCGCCGAATGGCTCAGGTCAACCGGCAGGTCGGGCGAACCGGTTCGCGTCATGGCGGCGTCGGCTCCCCCCGTCTTCGGATATTCAAAGCGGCTGCCAGTACGAGCCCCGCGACGATAATCAGGCTGGCCCCCATCAGCGGCAGGAAGAACGGGTCCTTTTGAGCGGATCGCGTCGAGAGGGCGATGAGCAAGGCAGCGGCTGCCAAATGGAGCAAGGCCATGGCGAGCATAGTGACAGGCACCCAACGGCCAAATCGCAACCACGCGAAGAGGCCAGCGGTCGCGGCGAGAAGGATGGAGATCTGCCAGAAGAAGAACGGCAGCCAGTAGATCGCGAGCGCCAGCGACGACATTACGGCCGCGGCAACGGCAACTCGGGAAACATCGACGGCGCCGGCGCGGGAGACGGCCACGGCGCGCTCGATGCCGGTCGCGATGAGACCCAGGCATACGAGCATGGCTGCCGCGAGCCCACCTGGATGCTCAATACCGCCGATCCAGAGAAAGGTCAGCGCGGAAAGCCCGGCGACCGCCAATGCAGCCAGTGCTGCCATACGCGCCTCGCGCTCAGGATAGTCCGGCGTGGCACCTTCGATTGATCCGGCAGGCGGGGCGTCCAGCGCGTCCGAAGCGGTGAGTGCAGCGGCGAGTGGCGCCCCCCGTCCCGGTGCCGGGCGCGCGGGCGGTGCCAACGAGAACGACCGGGGCGACGCTGGCCCGCTGCTGTCGCCTCGCGCGGTCGGGCTTGCTGTCCGGCCTGCGGCTTGGTGTCGCGCATCCCGGGGAGCCGATCGCTCGTCGACATCATATGCTGCAGGATATGCTGCAGGCTCGCCATTCTCGAGAATTGCGCGGAATGCGCCGATGGACTGAGGGCGATCCTTCGGCTTCAGCTCGAGCCCGGCGTTGAGCGCTGCGTAAAAAGACGGGCGGTACAGGTCGCGCACGTGCGGCTCGAGGTGCTTCTCGACCGGCAGAACGGAGTCGCCCAGTTGCCGGCGTGATGCCTCCTCGGGAGGAGCGCCCATCAGCGCCGAATAGATCGTCGCGGACAGGGCGTAGATGTCGCTCCAGGCACCTTGGAGCTTGGTGTCGAGGGTGTACTGCTCGGGGGGCGAGTAGCCGTGCTTCACGATCGCGCCGATGGTGTGGCTGTGCTCGCGCACGAAATGGCGAGCGGCACCAAAATCAATCAGCACCGGCTTGCCGCTCGGGCGCACGATGACGTTGTCGGGGGCGATATCGCGGTGGAACATGCCCTTGGCGTGGACCACCTCGAGGGCGGCGAGGAGCGGCTCCAGGATGTTGTCGAGGTCGGACTGGCTTGGACGATGGCCGAGGCCGCGCAACCAAGCCTTGAGACTCTGGCCCTCCTCGAACTCGAGGACCATGTACGCCGTGTTGAATTGCTCGAACAGGTTCAGCACACGCACGATGTGCTCGTGGCGGAACTTTGCAAGCGTGCGGGCCTCGTCCAGGAAGTGACGCTTGCCCTGCTCGAAGTAGTTCTGCTGGCTGCCCCGCGTCGAGGACCGGATCGTCGTCGACCCGTCGCGGTAGGCGAACTCGGCCGGGAAATACTCCTTGATCGCCACGTCGCGGTCGAAGCGCAGGTCGCGTGCGAGATAGGTGACGCCGAATCCCCCAGGGCCAAGGACGGTGTCGATCCTGTATTGATCGCTACCGTTGCCAAGAATAGTATTGGTGGGCAGTGGCTGGCGACCCACGCTTCAGGCTCCGTGCTGGCGGTGACGACTTGCGAACAAAGTATAGTTCGCAAGGGCCGAATAGCAATCCGCAAACGGCGTTCACTTATTCGCGAGATTGTCTTACACGGCGGCCGACACATTCCTTTATTGTGGCGGCAGGCACATCATGCACGGGCCATTCCGCCAGCAAACCGGGTTCGCACCGCCTCGCCGGCGCGAGCCGGGTGAAGATGTCGGCGAGTCCTCGTTGCTAACAATACCGGCTATTGGAAGAGACCATGAAGCACCCCACACGCGATCCCTCCGACGCCATCAACCGTCGTGACGCCGCCGACGAGGCAACCATCATCATCGGCGCCGAGGACAACTCGCAAGAGACCGTATTCGCACCGCAAACTGCTCCGGAGCCAGTCAAGGCGCCCCAGCATATTGCCGCCGATTCAGGGCACACCCGCATCTTGAGGCCGATTGGCGTCGAGGCCGACGTGCGGAGCGATCCAGTGGTCGGCTGGCTGGTCGTCCTCAACGGGCCGGGCAAGGGCAACTTCCGACCGATCTACAGCGGCTCGAACACCATCGGACGCTCGTCGGGCCAGCGCATTCCGATCGATTTCGGCGACGATGCGATCTCCAGCGAGAAGCAGGCCTTCCTCGTCTATGACGGGCGCAAGCGGCAATACCAGCTCGTGCCGAATCTCGAGCGGCCGAACCTCGTGCATCTGAACGACTCGGCGCTGCTGGCCAACGGCGAGTTGAAGCCCCACGACAAGATCACGATGGGGCGGACCACGCTGTTGTTCGTACCGCTGTGCGGGCCGGACTTCGACTGGGCGGAAGTGAAGTAACAGGTTCAATTGCAACGGGATTCGGGCGGTGCGATGGCTATTGCGCCGCCCTTGTCCTGCCCGCTTGCACACCCATTCACCGGCGTCACAGTACATTGATTTTCAGAAAGCAATTCGGCCGCCGGTGCCAAACCGTCGATTGAGTTCCGCAGTGCAAAATGCGACATCTGGCGGCCATCGAGACTGATCCAGGTCAGCATCGAACGACGCTGGGCTTCTAACGGGTGACTGAGATGTTCGCCGAGCTCATCCACATGCTGGAAGGCCTCAAGCCCGCCAACATGCTCCTCGTTCAAGCGTGCATCGTCATCCTCATTCCCTATCTCTTGTGGCGGCCGCTCAAGCTCGGGCAGTGGTTCCCGCTCGGCGTCATCCAGATCTTCTGCGGAGTTATTCTCGGCCCGGCCATCTTCGGCGCGCTGGCTCCCGACCTCTTCAAGGCCTTGTTCGGCACAATCGAGAAGGCGGGGCAGACCATCAACCGGGCAGACGGCATTGCCGCGCTCGCGACGATTGCCGTCTGCCTATTCGGATTCCTGGCGGGTGCCGACGCGGACAAGGAGCTCGTCAAGAAATCGGGCCGGACAGTCTTCCTGATCGGCGTGCCGGGCATGCTGATCGGCTGGGGTATCGGCATCGTCGCGGGCTTCGGCATCTACTACGCCATTCCGGCCGCGCACAATTACAAGCCACCGATCTACTCGTTCGCGCTCGCCTACGGCCTCGTCATCGCCGTTTCGGCATTGCCGATCCTGGCGTTGATTCTGCGCGAGTTGCAGATGACGCAGAAGCGCATCGGCGCCGTGGCGCTAGCCAGCTCGGGGCTGGCGGACACCTTGATGTGGCTCGGGCTGGCGCTGGTCTCGGCGCTGGCGGGGATCGGCGGCACGATCGCCGAGGCCATGCTGAAGGCCATTCTCGGCGGCGTGCTCAGCATCGGCTTCGTGCTCTACATCGCCTCGCCAGTGCTCAACCGGATGATGGCCAAGGAGGCCCCGGAAAGCGCCGTCATGACGCTCGCGGCTCTGTCGATCTTCGTTGCCTCGGCGATCACCTCGATCACCGAGCTGCACCCTGTGCTCGGCGCCTTCGTGGCGGGCGTGTTCCTGCCCGACAAGGTGCGCGAGATGGCGGCGCACAGCCTCGACCGGCCGACGAGCCTGGTGCTGATGCCGTTCTTCTTCCTGATCACGGGCCTCAGAACCGATTTCTCATTCACCGATCCGACGGTGTGGATCCTGTTCGGCATCTCCTCGTTCCTGTGCGTCTTCGGCAAGATCATCGGACACGGGATCGGGGCCCGCATGGCCGGTGAGAACTGGCCGTTCGCCATCGGCATCGGCATGCTTCTGCAAACGAAAGGCCTGATGGGGATCATCGTCATCACGGTGTTCCGCGACAAGGAAATCGTCTCTCCGCTGATGTTCTCGACGGCGGTGCTGATGTGCATGTTTTCCACCGGTTTGCCGACGATCATGATGCGCATCCTCGAAAAGAAGTTCGGCACGCTGCTGACCGAGGGGGCCGCAGCGACGGCGCCGCCGATCATCGACACTGCCGAGCCGACGGTTGCGCAGGCCCCGGCACCGGCGAAAGCGCCGGCGCTCGCGACGCTCGAGTTCGCCGAGGGGCTGGGCACGTTCAGCGTTACCGGGCCCACGGCGACGATCGGGCGGCACAGCGACGACGACATCCGCATCAACGATATTCGCGTCTCACGACGTCACGCTCGCCTCGCGCAGAACCAGGATGGCAAGTTCGAGATCCACAACCAGACCGCCGACCGGGCCAACGCCAACCCGATCCTGATCAACGGCGTCGAGCACGAGCACGCCGTGCTAGCGGAAGGCGACAAGGTGGTGCTCGGAGGAGCACCAGAGTTCGTGTTCCGGTATGCGCCGGGCGGGCTCTGACAGCTCCGCACGCGCTGCGCGGTTGCCGACGGCCTGACCTATGATGCGTGATGGACGAGGGCGGCAACGGTCGGGATCCGACATAAGAAAATCAGCATTCGACTAAATTGACTTCGCTCATCGCGTTTTTACACCCATCGTTACCAAATGCTTGACACGATGTGAACGTCGTGCATTAATTTGTGGACTGCTCATGGTCGAGCCATTCAAAGAATCTACCGATATCGGCTTATGATTATGCTGACGTGAGCGGTCCCAAGTTTCTCCCCTTCGTAAAGGAGACAGATATGTCCTACGTTTCTCCGTCTGACGCTGATGATTTCCCCGCAATCAATTCAGCTGCCGATGGCACCTATTACGGCCGAAATGGTGATGACCGCTTCAGACATAACGCTTCAAGTGCGCGAATGTACGGGGGAGAAGGTAACGATACGCTCTTCCAGTCCGGGAATTTCTTCTTGGACGGCTATGGCGGCGATGGAAATGATTGGATTGTGGTCACTTCCACGCAGACCTCCGCCGATTTCATGTACGGCGACGACGGCAACGACGTCATCAACTCATATGGTGGCGGCGACTATCTCGAAGGTGGCCGGGGTGTCGATGCCCTTTTTGGCGGTGCCGGTAACGACACCATTTACGGCGGCGACGGCAACGATGGCTATGGTGGCACCATCACCAATGCCGCCGGCACGATCACCGCAGGCGGTCCTGGCGCAGGCTGGAGCACCACTGTGGCGGCCGGTCTCTACGGCGGCGACGGTGACGACTTTCTCGACGGCGGCCGCGGAAACGACCTGCTCGACGGCGGCGACGGTCTGGATACGATGATCGGCGGCCAAGGCAACGACATTCTGCTCGGCCGAAGCGGCGACGACAACATGTCAGGCAACAGTGGCAACGACACCATGGATGGAGGTGCCGGCAGCGACACGATGTTCGGTGGAAGCGGCAACGACGCGTTGTACGGGTTCACGGGTGCCGATTCGATGTACGGCCAGGATGGCAGCGACTTCATCTTCGGCGATGCCGACAACGATGTCGTCGCGGGCGGCGACGACAACGATGACGTGCGCGGCGGCAACGGCATCGACGCTATTTTCGGCGGCACCGGCAACGACTACTTGATCGGCGGCACCAACATCGGCGCCGGTGACGGATTCACCGACTACTTCTATGCCTTCGACGGCGGCACCAACACCAACGAGACGGACTTCATCCTCGACTTCGAGGACACGCAGTTCGGCGCGGGCGCGAACGACTTCATCGTGCTCGAGCAGGCCATGGCCGAGAACACGCTGATCTTCGATGCCAACGGCTACACCTGGATCGCCGTGGGCACCGCCACAGGCTTCCACTATCTCGGCGCGACCGGCACAAGCGCTGCGGCCATCGTCAACAACATCACCTACGTTTGATTCAGCGAGCTTACCCTTCACAGTGCATCGCTACGATACTCGAACGGCCCGCTCACGAGCGGGCCGTTTTTCGTTGGCGACAGTCGTTTGGCACCATTACTCAGGCGACCACGAACACCGGCAGGACGAGGTCCTTGGTCGCCGCCTCGAAAGCGACTTTCACGGGCAGCCCGAGCTTCAATGCGCTTGCATCGCTGCCCTTGAGCTGGGCCTGCATGCGCACGCCCTCGTCGAGATCCACCGTAACGAGGATGTAGGGCAACTCCGGTTTGAAGCCGGGGTGGAAAGCGTGATGCGAGATGGTCCAGGAATGGACCGTGCCCGTGCCCTTCGCCTCGACCCAGCGATGCTGCATCGAATAGCAGTGAGGGCAGACCGGCCGGGGATAATGGCGGACCTTGCCGCACTCCGAGCAACACTGGAGGAGGAGCTTGCCCTGCTTCAGTCCCTCCCAGAAGGGAGCGGTGTCGGCCGTCGGGTCGGGTGTCGGCTTCAGATACTCTTGCGTTTCCATCTGGCTTCCCCTCACGCGCGCGCCATGATGGCGATCGAGCCGTCGCCCATGTCACCGTAGCCGGTGACGAGACCGACACGCGCGTCCTTCACCTGAGCATTGCCCGCCTCGCCGCGCAGCTGACGCGTAAGCTCGACGACGTGATTGAAGCCCGCCATGTGCGCCTGGCTCAACAGGCCGCCGTGCGTGTTGATGGGCAGCTTGCCGCCGAGCTTGATGGCGCCAGAGGCGACGAACGGGCCGCCCTCGCCCTTCTTGCAGAAGCCCATGTCCTCGAGCTGGCACATGACGATGTAGGTGAAGCAGTCGTAGACCTCGGCGACGTCGATATCGTCGTGCGTCACGCCGGCCATGGCGAAGGCTTTCGGCGCGGCCTTGGCGAGCCCGAGGCGCGTCAGGTCCGGGCGCTGCGTGATGGCCGAGGGTGAATCCGGGTGGCCTTCGGCAACGCCGAGAACGCTGATGACGGGCTTGGCGCAGTCCTTGGCGCGCTCGGCGGCGGAGACGATGAAGGCGCAGGCGCCATCGCTCTCGAGGCTGCAATCGTAGAGACGTAATGGATCGGAGATCATGCGAGACGCCTGATGATCCTCGACCGTCAGCGGCTTGGTCATCATGGCGTTGCCGTTGAGGATGGCGTTGTGGCGGGTCGAGACGGCGATCTCGGCGAGCTGGCGGCTGGTCGTGCCGTAAAGCTCCATGTGGCGCCGTGCCATGGGCGCATAAAGCTGGGCGGGAGCGATGGCGCCGAGCGGCATCTCGAACTCGCCGATCAGCCGGAATTGCGGCATTTCGCGAACGCGCGAGCCGATCCGGCCACCAGCGCCAGAGGAGCCGTTGCGACTGATCGGAATGAGGACGTGGTTGCAGATGCCGGTTGCGACGGCGGCCGCCGCACACTGAATCGAGGCCACGGCGCTGGCGCCGCCGAGAGGCGTCACTGCCGAGAACTTGAGGTCGGCGATGCCGAAGCTCGTAATGAAGTCCTCGGCCACAACGGCCATGCTGCCGTAGGCGATGATGCCGTCGATGTCCTTCGGGTCGAGACCGGCGTCGCGGATGGCCGCGAGCGAGGCCTCCATCTGCAAGGTGGTGACGCTCTTACCCGATTGACGCGAGTAGCGTGTATCGCCGACCCCCGTGACGGCCGCCTTGCCTTTCAGCGACATGGTGCTGCTCCCTGACGATGATCCTCGTATCGTCGCCAAGGGTGGCGCATGCCGACGGCAGCGGCAACCGTCTCGTGGGTGATCTCGAGCGGACGGAGGCAGAGACTTCAGGTCTCCTCCTCGTCCTCGCCGCCGCTGCCGATGATGTCGGTGACGTCGCCGCCGGCGTCCTCCTCCTCGAGGAAGGTATCGTCCTCGGCCTCGGCGAGTGGCTCATCCGCCCCCTCGACGTCGACGAGCGCGTCATCGGCGTCGGCCTCGACCTCGGGCGCCGGGCCGAGCACGGGCACGGCATCGGGCTTGCGCGCGGCGCGACGCTCCTCGCGCTCCGGCTCGGCGGGGCCACGTGCAATTACGTAGCTCGATCCGCAGATCGGGCAGAGGATCGGGTCGCGCCCGAGATCGTAGAAGCGCGACCCGCAGGATGCGCTCTGGCAGGTCCGCTTGGTCCCGCGTGCCGCTTTGTCGGCCATGGAAAACCTCGACGAGATTGAAGAAAAAAGTGCGGTGCTATCGCACGTGCGGCGCGACCCTGTCAAAACGCAAAATCGAGGCGCGCAAGGCCATGCGCGACACGGCTACCCGGGCCCGCGTTGACAGCCGGCAGCGGCGCCGTGTCTATGGGAACTCAGCAGCTTCGCAGCCCACCAGACCGAGACAGAACGTGAGCCACAGCCAGCAACCGAAACCCCTCGTCGCACATCGTTCCGGACCACTCTCGGGCCGCGTGAGCGTGCCGGGCGACAAGTCGATCTCGCACCGCGCCTTGATGCTCGGCGCGCTGGCGACGGGGACGACGCGGATTACGGGCCTGCTCGAGGCGGAGGACGTCCTGAATACTGCAACGGTTGTGGAGGCGCTCGGTGCGCGTATCAACCGGCGCGAAGGGGTGATCGAGGTTCTGGGGCGCGGCGTCGGCGGACTGATCCAACCGTCCGGACCGCTCGATTTCGGCAACTCGGGGACAGGGTGCCGACTGATGATGGGGGTGATCGCAGGCCACGACATCGAGGCACGGCTGGTGGGTGACGCCTCGCTGTCGCGGCGACCGATGCGCCGTGTGCTGACACCGCTCAGGCAAATGGGGCTCGGCGTGCTGGAAGACCGGGAGACGCTGCCGTTGACCATCCGCGGAACGTCGAGCCTGGTGCCGATCGAGTATGCGACGCCGGTGCCATCGGCGCAGGTCAAGTCGGCGGTGCTCTTCGCAGGCCTCGCTGCCAGTGGCGAGACGACAGTGATCGAGCGCGAGGCGACGCGTGATCATACCGAGCGCATGTTCAGATACTTCGGCGCCGAGGTCCGCACGAGCCTGCGCGACGGCCGGCATGCCATCACGGTCGTCGGCGATGCGGAGCTGGAAGGACGTCCAGTCAAGGTACCGGCCGATCCGTCTTCGGCGGCGTTCCTCGCGGCCGCGGCGGCGATCGTGCCGGGTTCGGACGTGACGATCGAGGGCGTGCTCGTCAACGAGACGCGAACGGGTTTCTACACGACGCTTCGGGAGATGGGGGCGGACGTCGCGTTCACCGACCCCAGGGACGCGAACGGCGAGCCGATCGCCGACATCCGGGTGCGTCACCGGGCGCTGAAGGGCGTGGTGGTGCCGGCTGCGCGGGCGCCGTCGATGATCGACGAGTATCCCGTGCTCTCGGCCGTCGCCGCGTTCGCCCAGGGCGAGACGCGGATGGAGGGGTTGGCGGAGCTCAAGGTCAAGGAGAGCGACCGGCTGGCGGCCACCGCGGCGGGGCTCGTCGCCAACGGCATTGGTGCGCGAGTCGACGGCGACACGCTGCTGGTCGAGGGGCGCGGCGGGGCGCGCGGCGGCGGCACCGTGGTGACGCACATGGACCACCGGATCGCGATGGCGTTCCTGATTCTCGGACTCGGTGCCGACAGGCCGGTGGAGGTCGACGATGTGACGTTCGTCGCGACCAGCTTCCCGGCATTTACAGGACTGATGACCGGCCTCGGCGCGAGGCTCGAGGCCAAGTAGGGTTTCAGCTGGCGCGGGCCGCGCGAATGCGCGCCAGTGCGGTGGCGGGGTCAATACGGCCATCGTAAAGAGCACGACCGGTGATGGCGCCCTCGAGACGTGCGTTCTCCGGGCGCAGCAGCGCCTCCACGTCGTCCATGGAGGCAAGGCCGCCAGAGGCAATGACGGGAATCGAGGTCTCGGCGGCCAACGCCGACGTGGCAGGCAGGTTGAGGCCCTTCAGGACCCCGTCGCGCTCGATGTCGGTGTAGATGATCGCCGCGACTCCGGCGTCCTCGAAGCGCTTTGTGAGCTCGACGGCCGTCAGCTCGGACGTCTCGGCCCAGCCTTCGACGGCGACCTTGCCGCCCTTGGCGTCGATGCCGACGGCGACACGTCCCGGAAATGCTTTGGCCGCCGCCTTGACCAGCGCAGGATCGCGAACAGCAATCGTGCCCAGGATGACGCGGCGTACGCCCTTGGCGAGCCAAGTCTCGATCGTGCCCATATCGCGGATGCCGCCGCCGAGTTGCACCGGCATGCGCACGGCGGCGAGGATCGCTTCGACGGCAGCGCCGTTGACGGGCTTGCCGGCAAACGCGCCATTCAAGTCGACGATGTGAAGGTACTGGAAGCCCTGGTCCTCGAAGGCACGGGCCTGGGCGGCGGGATCGTCGTTGAAGACGGTGGCCTCGCTCATCTCGCCGAGCTTCAGGCGAACGCACTGGCCGTCCTTGAGGTCGATCGCCGGAAAGAGGATCATCGGGGCTCCTGGGGCACGCCGGGCCGTGGTCCCGGTCGATCGGGGTGGCGCGGCCATGAGATTGCTCTATTTTCCCGCGATCAATGGAACGAAAGAGGAATAGAGGTCAAGCGTGCTCGACAGTATCGAGGAGATCGAGAGCCTATCCCGGCCTACCGGCGCGGCGCGTGCGCTGACGGAGGCGGACGCGATCGAGATCTGGATCGCACGCTGGTTGCGGGTCCGCCCGAAGAGCTTGGTTCAGCGCTATGGCTGCGATCCGCGCCGGCTTTACGAGATCTGGTGGGGCGAGCGGTTTCCGGGTGCGCGCGCCAAGGCAGAGCACATCTTCCGGGAGCGCCATCCCGGCATCGTCGAGCGGACGAGCTTCGGCTACCGGCGCATCCCAGCGATCGCGGACAAGAGCGAGGAGCGGCGGCAGTTGCGGCTGTTCGAATAGGGTTGCCGCAGGGGCACCTCGTCGGGCTTCGAACGCGTGCTGCAATTTTCCAAGGGCTGCGGCAGACTGAGCCGGAAACGTCGCTCATGGAGACCCACGATGCGCTACGGCTTCTATCTGCCCACTCGCGGCCCGCTCGCTAACCGTCGCGATTTGTCGGCTATCTTGGAGGCGGCGGAACGGCTCGGCTTCCGGTCGGCGATGGTGGCCGACCACGTCATCCTGCCGACCAGGATCGAGTCGGCCTATCCCTATACCGTAAAAGGCAATTTCGTCAGCGAGAGCGAGTGCTTCGAGCAGCTTTCGATGATGGCCTTCGTGGCGGGACGCACGGAGCACCTGCGGATCGTCTCGAGCGTGATGATCGTGCCGCACCGGAACCCGGTGTTCAACGCCAAGGCGCTGGCGACGATCGACGTGCTGTCGGGCGGACGGCTCACGGTCGGCATCGGGGTGGGCTGGCTCGCGGAGGAGTTCAAGGCACTGCAGGCGGCGGATTTCAAGCATCGCGGCGCGGTCACGGACGAGTACATCGACATCTTCAAGCAGCTATGGACCGGTAAGCCCGTCGCCTACGAGGGCCGCTTCTACAGCTTCGACGAGGTGGTGTGTCACCCGGAGCCGATCCAAACGGGAGGCCCGCCGATCTGGGTCGGCGGGCATTCGGGGCCGGCTCTGAGACGGGTCGCCCGGATCGGAGACGGATGGCACCCGGTCGGCGCGACCGCCGCCTCGCCGCTGCCGCCCGAGGAGATGCGCCAGAAGCTCGGCGAGATCGAGCGCATGATGACCGAGGCTGGCCGTGATTTCAGCAATCTGGAGGTCAGCTACAAGGCGCCGATCTACGACGGCGGGGTGCCGCCGAAGGGCGAGGCGCGTCGCCTGTTCACGGGGGGCGCCGACGCGGCGCTCGGCGATATCGCGGCGTTCGCGGATCTCGGCGTCGACGAGCTCGTGTTCGATTTCCGCACGCCCACGCTCAACGAATGCCTCGAGCGCATGCAGCAGTTCAGCGAGGACATCATCAAACGCTCATGACCGGCGGGAGCGGTGCGGGCGTCACGACTTGCGCCACAGAACATCGGCGGCGAGGCGGCCAGCGCCCGCGGCCTGGGTGAGGATGCGGCGCCAATCCATCCCGCGCCGGGCACTGGCTATGCGACGAAGGAGCTGAGCGCTCTTGGCAGCCGGCAACGCCTCGGTGAGCCTGGCCCAGACGAGGTCGACATTGTAGGTGCCGCGCTCCGGTGAGAGGCACACCGGGACGACGCGGTCGACGGGGCGGCCCAGATCCTCGGCCGCGGCGTCGATCGCGTCGCGTATCGAGCGGGACTTGGCCCCGTCCGGGACCGCGACGTCGTAGGGCGGGCTCCATTCCTGGAACGGCCGCAACCGATCGATGTGGGAGAGTACCACGACGACTGGCGGCGCGGGCCGATCGGGATGGCGCGCGAAATGCTGGCGGATGGCCTCGAGGCCGGCGCGGTCGAGCTCGCGGTCGGGCCGGTCGGCCGACGCGACCCAGAGCACGAGGTCGCTTTCGACAGCGTTGGCGGTGACGGGGCCAAGATCCTCGGGGCGCGCGATGCCGGGGCTGTCAACCAGGACCACGGGCGGGAGACCTTCGCGCTGCACCTCGTAGCTGGCGAAGGCGCGCGTCTGGGGGAGGGCGTCGGTCGCGGCCTGCACCTCCTCGGCGAGCGCATTGACGAGGCTCGACTTGCCGCTGCCGGAGCGGCCGGCGACGAGGAGGCGCAACGGTGCGTTGGCGTCCACGGTCGCGGCCGGCGCAGGCACATCGGTCTCTGCCGCGGGAACGGCGAGGCGGCCGCTGTAGAGGTCGATCGCCGCGCGTCCCACCTCGCGCACGTAGGCCGCGGCGAGGCGCTTCGCCAGCTCCTCGCGCAGGCCTTCGTACATGGTCTTGCTCAGGCGCTCCCGGATCTCCTGGGTGGCGGCGGCGACCGGGTTCATCAGACGGATGATGCGCCAGACGTCATAGGCCTTGTTGGCGACGTCGATCAACCCGCGCCACTCATAAAGGCGCATGACCTGGCTGACGGTCAGGCGGTCGCCGAGCGGCACGTTGTCGACCACGATGGGACGCAGGCGCTGACTGACGCGCTCGACCAGCGTCAGGGCCTCAGGGACGGTGAAGCTCCAGACCGGATCATCGACGCCGGGGTGCATGTGGCGGGCGACGGCCTCGACAGTCTCGATGCCGAGCTTCGCGAGCAACTCGCGATCGGTGATGCGGGAGGGATCGACGTCGTGGGCGAGGCGCTCGACGGTTTCGCGGGCCGCGGCCTCGCGCGGAGAGCCCGCCACTGCCTCGGCTTCGGCGCGGGTCTTGTCGCGCTGCGCGATGGCCTGCCGGAGACGGCCGAGCAGCCAGGTGCGAACGCCGAATGCAGCGAGCGAGATGACAAGGGCTGCGGCGAACCAGTGCAGCACGTAGCCGTGCTGCCACAGCCAGAGCCAACCGAATGGAAGCAACGCGAGAAGCGGCAGGCCGGCTCCTGCGACCAGCGCTGCGAGACCGATATAAGACTTGATGCTATCGCGCCCCATCGGCCCCCGCCTCGTCGGTATCGGCCGCAGGCTTACCAGCGCCAAGGCCTCGCTCGCGCGCCAGGCCGAATGCCTTCTCGAGCGCCTCGCGATAAGCCTGAGCCACGGCTTCGGGATCCGGCTCGCCGCGCTCGCGACGGGCGAGGAAGACGAGGGCGGCCTTGCCGAGCGCATAGGTGGTGGCAAAGCTCGTCGCCGCGGCGGCGGCGGAGCCGACGGTCTGGCCATAGACCGGCACCAGCTTGACGAGCTGGCGGATGCCGAAGCCAGCAGCGAGGCGAGTGAGGATCGAGACGCCGAGGCAACCTCCGAACTCTGCCAGCGCACGGCGATCCCATTCGATGCCCTGCTGAGCGGCAAGCGCGTGGAGGAGACGGGCCTGGACGCCAGGCACGGCAATGGCGCCAGCGATCGGAACGACATCTACGGCCGCGGCTGCGGCGGCATGCCCGAGAATGAGAGGGTTGGCGCGGCGTGCGGTGCGGCCCCGCGTCGTAGAGCGGATCTCGCCGATCATGGCGCCGATGCTGCGCGGTGCTGCGTCCATGATCGCCGCGAGTAGAGCGTCGAGGCCGTAGAGGCGAGGCTCGAAGCCGTCATCGGGCCGCGTGAAATCGATCGGTACGAAGACGAGCGGCCCGCTCCCACCGATGCGGGCGAACTCGCTGCGCTGGTGCGCGAGGCTGCGGGCGAGTGCCTCCGGGATCTCGCCCGGCGTGCCGTCCGGCGTTGCGAACGGATAGGGCATGCGGTGCCCGAAGCCCGTCGGGTAAGCGTCGTGGAGGCACGTCTGAGCCACGACGACGGGCCACTCGGGGTGCCGGCGCCGGACGGCCGTGACGGCCTCGATGACGCTGGCCTGCTGGTGGTCCATGGCGCGCGCGACGACGAGGACCAGATGCGCCTTCGCCTCGGAGACCGACAAATCCTCGCGCGGATCGTAGCCGACCTCGCCGAGCCCGCGGGTGTCGAGGAACCGCACGACGGGGGCCTCGGGCGGAAAATCGAACACGCGGGCGGTCTTGGTGCACGGGCGGAAGCCGGAGCCGACCTCGGCCTCGGTGGCGCCCGTGATCGCCTGCACGATGGAACTCTTCCCGGATTGCACCTTGCCGATCAGCCAGATCACCGGTGCCTCGGCGGCAGCCGTCTCGGCCACGGCGTCTGGGGCGGCTTCACTCTCACGGGTTTCGACCAAGCGCGCCCACGCCTCAGCCAGACGAGTGGGCAATGCGCGGGGGTCGAACATCGAGCTCAGGGCCATCTCGCCGGTCAATCCTCAAATAATTGCGCGCAATTGCGCGCGACGCGCACGGCGAAGGGCCGATCTGGCACCCGCCGCACCTGCGAGCCACGCAAGCACACCTAGAATATGGGGTGGTGATGGGGAGGGGACAAATTTGTGGTGCGGATCATCGGACCGACCCGGCAGAGACGAGAACATTGATTGAACACGACGTCGAATCACGTCATGTTCCTTCTATGTTCACGCCGCCTCGCTGCCAACCGAAGCGGTCGCGAACACCCCTCCCTCTCGCCGCCCACGAGATGCACCAATGACCCGCACACTTCTCATCGCTTACGACCTCTCCCAGTCCTCGGAGGCGCGCGCGCAGATCGCCGAGACGCTCATGTCAATCGGCGAAGCCTGGGCGCGTCCGCTCGATACGGTCTGGATGCTGCGGACCAAGCTCGCCGCCGAGGCGGTCGAGGCCAAGCTCGCTCCGCTGCTCGGCTCGGACGATGGCCTGATGGTCCAGGAGGCACGCGGCGAGGCTGCGTTCGCCAATACAAGTCTCAGGTGGTTCCGCCCGCGCCGACAGGCCGCTCTGGCGGCGCTCGAGACGGCGGCCGTGCTGGCATTTCGCGACAACCGCCAGGAGGACGACACCGCTCTCGACCGAGCAGCCTGATTTAGCGTTTGCGTTTCTCTTCTCTCTTCGCCCCGCCAACGCCCGGCCGCCCCACGGCCGGGCGTTGGTGCGCTCAGTTCAGCTTGATCGAGCCGAAGAGGCGGATCGTCCGGCCAGGTTGCAGGACCTCGTCCTTCTTGAACGAGACGTGGTTGCGGACGTCGTCGTCGAGCAGGTTCTCGCCCTTGATGCCGATGGTCATGGCCGAGGCGATGTCATCCTCGCGACCGGTCTTGAACGTGTAGGCCAACTCCGCATTCAGCAGTGTATAGCCGTTGGTCGGCGTATCGCGGGCATCGAGCTGGGAAACGTCATCCTGCCGGAACGCGTGCAGTGTGAAGACGCGGGCGAGCCACGCCGGATCGCGGTAGTAGAGACCGGCGCCGACGCGATGCGGTGGGATGCGCGGCACGTTAATGCCGCCGTCGAAGCTGGCCCGTACAAAGTCGTATTGGCCGGACACGCCCCAGATGCCGCGGCCGAGGCGCGCGATGTCCAGCTCTGCGCCCAGCTCGGCGCCGGTGAACTTGGCGTCGCGCTGCGCGAAGACCAGCTCGTCGAGCTCCTCGCCCGCGCCACACGTGTCGAGCGTGTCGTCGCACTGGCGGCCGGTGAAGCTCTTGAAGATGAAGCCGTCGTAGACCGTGTGGAACACGCTGGCGTCGAAGCGGAAGTGTCCCTTGGATCGCTTGAAGCCCAACTCGGCGGTATTGGCTTTCTCGACGGCAAGGTTGGGATTGCCGATCTCGAAGGTTCCGGTGGCTTCGTGGACGCCTTTCGAGAACAGCTCGCCGATGTCCGGTGCCCGCTCAGTGTGCTGGGCAGTGAGGCGCGCGACAACGCCGAGCGGCAGCTCGTACAAGAGCCCGAGACTGCCGCTGAGAGGCGTGAAGCTTCGCGCGAAGCGCTCAGCATCGGTCGTCAAAAGGGGATCCTCGACGCCCGTGCCGTCGGCATTGTTGCCCTCGATGCGACCGGCGGCCTGGAGCCTCAGCCGCCGAGTGACCTCGAGCTCCTCGAACAGGAAGCCGGCGACCATGCTCTGGCGTGCAGCCGGGTCGAGCAGGCCGTCCACAGGCTCCTCGACGCCGAAGCCGCGTGTGCGCTTGCGTCCGATCTGGACACCGGCCGCGCCGCGCAGCTCGCCCAGGGCGGTGTAGACTGGGAGATGCTGTGCCTCGGCGCGGGCCTCGTACTCGCGGTTGGTGAACCGGGTGCCGATGATATCACCGATAGGGCCCTCGTCCTCGTGGCCGGGCTCCTCCTCCTCGTGACCGTGGCCGTGGCCCTCGCGTATGACCTCGTTATGGGCATAGCGCGACGAGCCGAGCCAGAGCCTGACGGCCTCGATGCCGTAGTCGCGAATCCGCCACTCGCCCTTGGCGGTCAGCTTGTCCTGGGTCAGGTCGATGCGGGGCCTGGCCTCGAGGGCCTCCTCTCCCGGAATGCCATAGAGGCTCTGGTAGCGGGTCCAGGCAACGCCGAAGAAGCCGTCAGCCCAGATCCAGGAGCCGCCGAGCGAGACGCCCTTGGCGTCGACGAAGGTGTTCGGCTGCACGCCTTGCGGCGTGTCGTAGTCGGAAGCGCGACGCCGAAACGCATCGGCGTGGACGGCAAAGTTGCCGGCGCCAGCGGTCACCTGAAAGGCGCCGTCCCTGCCCTTGTCGACGGAGTTGAGACCACCCTTCAGCTCGGCCGCAAACCCGCGCGGCGGGATGAACATGGGGATGCGATTGTTCTCGACGGAGACCACACCGCCGATGGCCTGGGAGCCGTAGCGCAATGTAGCCGGCCCGCGCACCACCTCGACGCGCTCAGCGGAAAAGGGATCAATGGGAACGCCATGGTCCTCGGACAGAGCCGCCACGTCGTGACTGCCGATGCCGTTCTCCTGGACGCGGACACGATAGGTATCGAGACCGCGAATCACGGGCCGGTTGGACCCCGGCGCGAACGTCGATCCGACGATCCCGGGCTTCTGCGACAGGGTGTCGGCGATGGTGGGACCGGGGTTGGCCAGCAGCTCGCGGTCGGTCGCGATCGTCACGGGCACGAAGGCGTCGTCGACGACGAGCAGCGTTCCGGGCGGCCGCTCGGAATCCGTTGCAACAGGAATAGGAGCCGCCGCAGGCGCACCGCCGCCAGACGGAGCCTGAGACACGGCAGGTGCCGGCCGCGTCGGCTGCCGCACGACCGGACTCGGCGTCGAGACGACGATGCCCGGCAGCTGCGTTTGCGCGCGGACCGTGCCGGCTCCGAAGCACACCAGGCCGGCCGCAAGCACAGCCCCGGCCGGTCGTTGAATTTTCCTGGTCATGCCAACCGAGCCCCCTTGGTCATCGGAAATGTTATAATGTAACATTGTCGGTGGTCGGGGAACTCGGCAAGCCGATCATGGTCGGGTAATCGACAAGCCTGCCGACGCGTGGTTTAAGCGCAACACTATAACGTATCTGGCGATGGGATGACGGCGCAGCCGATGCTCGAAGCGATCCGACCCGGACTTGCCGAACCTGCGGACGACGCTGGCCGGGCGGTGGTGATGCTGCGCCACGACCCAGTCGACCGTGAGGTGTTCGCAGGCACCCGGGGCCGCGCCAATGTAGCGGTGGGGCTGGCGCTTGCACTCGGGCTGCACGGCGTGATCTTGATCGCCGCCCTGGCCGGCGCCAGCGATCCCTTCGGAGCTGGCGGAACCGATCTCGAGGCCGTGAGCGTCGAGGTGGCACTGGTGCCGGCGTCGGCACTCGAAAGCCGGGCGTCGCGCGCAACAGAGGCGGTCGCGAGCGCGGCGATTATCGATCAGCTGGAGGGTGTGGCGGCTGCCGCAGCCCTGGAAGCTCCCTCGGTGCCAGATGCCGCCGAGCAGCCGCAACCGGAGGACGAGGCGCGGAAAGAGACGCCGCCGATCGAGCCGGCGGAAGCTCCGGTAGCAGAGCCGCCATCAGCATCCTTGCCAGAGCTGGCGCTCACCGATACCAACCAGCCCCCGCCAGAACCCGATGCCGTGACGCTTCCGGCTCGTGAGCCGAAGCTCGAACCGCAACAGCGCGAGCAGTTCAAGCCAGTTCCGCCTCCGCCGAGCACGGCCGCCGTCGCGGCAGAGACCGGGGGCGCAACCTCGCATGCCACCGACGGCGTCAACCGGCGTTCACAGGCCGCCGCCGCGGCGAGCGCGGGCAGCATTCGCGCCTTCACGAAAGGTGTCGTCGACGCGCTCGGGAGGACGCGACCCAAGGGCTTACGGCACAAGGCTCGCGGCACAGCGAAAGTGGCGTTCGCCATCGCCGAAGGTGGAGGGCTGGAGTTTGTGCGCGTCGCCAAGTCGAGCGGCTACGGCGTGCTGGACGACGCTGCCGTCACAGCAGTCCGAAAGGCCACGTTCCCGGTCCCGCCGGCTGGCATGACATTGGCGCAGCGGACCTACGAGGTCCCCTACCACTTCCGCTGAGACATACCGGGGGCGATCACGGCTTCCAGGAGAGAAAATTCGCGATCAGGCCCAATCCCAGCCGCTGGCTCTTCTCGGGGTGGAACTGGGTGCCGGCGATATTGTCCTTCGCGACCATCGCGGTGACCGGACCGCCATAGTCGGTCTCGGCGACGACGACATCGCGATGTCTCGGTACAAGGTGATAGGAGTGAACGAAATAGGCGTGAAGGCCAGCAGGGCCCGTCGGAAGCCCCGCGAGCAACGGATGCTCCATAGCGACCGTCAACGTGTTCCAACCCATGTGGGGGATTTTCAGGGCGGCGTCGCTCGGCTCGAGGACACGGACCTCACCCTCGATCCAGCCGAGGCCCTCGGTCACCACATGCTCGAGCCCACGGGTTGCCAGGAGTTGCTGGCCGACGCAAATGCCGAGGAACGGGCGCCCCTTCTGTCGTACGGCCGTCTCCAGCGCCTCGCGCATGCCGGTGACGGCGTCGAGGCCGCGCTTGCAGTCGGCAAAGGCGCCGACGCCCGGCAAGACGACGCGATCGGCCCTCAATACCGCATCGGGGCTCGACGAAACTTCTATCGTTGCGCCACTCCCACCTTCGCGAGCCGCGCGCTCGAACGCCTTGGCGGCCGAGTGCAGATTGCCCGATCCATAGTCGATAATGATCACGCGCTGCATTGGCTCAGATCCTGCCAGGCCGCAAGGCCATAATGCTCAAGCGACCTCCGGTCCCGCGCCCCATGACGCCCGGAGGCGGGGGCGGCACCGGCCGCGCGACGGTATAGGGTCGCTCGTGCAGCCAAGCCTCCACGAACCGTCGCTCACACTCGTCGTGAGTGCGCCCGCTGACGGTGCCCATGAGATCGTAGCCATTGCGGAGAAGCGTCCAACGGCGGATCGCATCGCTCTCGAAACCGATGAGAAGGTGAAGCGCGATCATGATCCAAGCGGCGGCCTGTTGACCGATGCCGAGCGACCAGACGACCAGCTCGATGCCGATCAGGGCCGCAAGGTAGGCGACCAAAGCCAACCAGAGGCCATTGGCGATCATCCAGAAGGGCGTCAGGGCCGCAGCGAAGAGCGAGAACCCATCGCGGACGAAGACCAGCGCCTCGCCACGCTCGTAGCGGTCGGCGGGACCATCGCGGGGCTCGTGAACGGTGTAGGTGTGCATGCTTCAATCTTTCCGGCCAGTCACGCGACCCAGCTCCAGTCGGATGCCTCGCGACCGGTCAGCCGCTGAGGCTGCCCTTGGTCGACGGAACGCGGCCAGCTTGACGCGGATCAGGCGCGACCGCGGTCCGCAGCGCACGCGCCAGTCCCTTGTAGCACGTCTCCGCGATGTGATGATTGTTGTCGCCGTAGACGTTCTCGATATGAAGGGTAATGCCGGCATTCTGGGCGAAGGCCTGGAACCATTCGCGGAACAGCTCGGTATCCATCTCGCCGAGCTTGGGGCGTGTGAACTCGACGCGCCAAATCAGATAAGGGCGGCCCGAGACGTCGATGGCGACGCGGGTCAGTGCCTCGTCCATGGGAAGGTCCACGGACGCGTAGCGCGTGATGCCGGCCTTGTCGCCCAGCGCCTTGGCCACGGCCTGGCCGAGGACGATACCGCAATCCTCGACGGTGTGGTGGAAGTCGATATGGAGATCGCCCTTCGCCTCGAGCTCGATGTCGATCAAGCCGTGCCGGGCCAGTTGCTCGAGCATATGGTCGAGGAAGCCGACGCCGGTCGCGATGCGGAAGATGCCGGTGCCGTCGAGGTTGACGGTCGCCTTGATGGCGGTCTCTTTGGTGGTGCGCTCGATGGTGGCGGTGCGGGTCACGGGATCACCGGGTTGTTCGCCGCTACGGCGCGTTGCCGTAGTCGTGCCAGACGATTGAACTCATGCTATGGGGCGTCAATGACACGAGCAGAAGCCATTGCCAAGGTTAACACCAGCTTACCCAGGCGGGAGTGCCCGATATGACAACGAGCGCCGACCACGCGTCGTCCACCTGGCACGGCACGACCATTCTCACCGTGCGCAAAGGCGGACGCGTCGTCATCGCCGGCGACGGGCAGGTCTCGCTCGGGGCGACCGTGATCAAGTCCAACGCGCGCAAGGTGCGGACGCTCGGCAAGGGCGACGTGATCGGCGGTTTCGCCGGATCGACGGCCGACGCCTTCACTCTGTTCGAACGCCTGGAGGCCAAGCTCGAGCAGTATCCAGGGCAACTCACCCGGGCCTGTGTCGAGCTCGCCAAGGACTGGCGCACCGATCGCTTCCTGAGGCGCCTCGAAGCCATGATGCTGGTGGCCGACCGTGAGCGCAGCCTCGTCCTCACAGGAACCGGCGACGTGCTCGAGCCCGAAAACGACCTGATGGGCATCGGATCGGGCGGCAACTACGCGCTTGCAGCGGCGCGGGCGTTGATCGACACCGACATGGCGGCCGAAGCCATCGCGCGCAAAGCCATGGGGATCGCAGCCGAGATCTGCGTCTATACCAACGGGTCTCTGGTCATCGAGAGCCTCGAGTTCGGCGCGCTGACCGACCGCCCGGGGAAACGACCTCGATGGGATGGATCTATCTCCTGCTCGCCGGCCTCTTCGAGATCGGCTTCACGACATCGATGCGCTATCTGGGCTGGCCACCGCGCATCGCGCCGCTCGGCGTGTTCGCGGTGTTCGCAACGGCCAGTTTCGCCTGCCTGATGGTCGCGATCCGGACGCTTCCCGTCGGCACGGCCTATGCGGTTTGGACCGGCATCGGCGCGGCCGGTACAGCCCTGATCGGCATGGCGTGGTACGGCGAGCCCACCAGCACGGCGCGGCTCGTCCTGATCGTCATTCTGATCGGCGCGATTGCCGGTCTCAAGCTGATCGACGGCTGACCAGCCGCCGAGCCTTTCAGGCGGCGGGCAGGCTTACGAAACGCGCCCAGAAGTCGTTCAGCGACGACACCAGCTCCATCAGGCCTTTGTGGGTGCCGGGCTTGGAGACGTAGGCGGTGACACCAAGGTCGTACGTGCGCTGGATGTCGTCCTCGGCGCTCGACGTGGTCAGGACGATCACGGGAATGCGCTTGAAGGTCGAATCCGTCTTCAGGTGCATCAGTGCCGTGCGGCCGTCCATTTTCGGCATATTCAGGTCGAGCAGGATCAGACCTGGATAGGGGCGGCCCTCATAGGGCGCCTCGCCCCGGACATAGGCCAGGAGCTCGACCCCGTTCTCGACGAACGCGATCGGGTGCGAAAAGCGGCTTTCGGCGAAAGCGTCCTGCATCAGCAGGCGATCGTCGGGATCGTCCTCGGCGATCAGAATGGGGATCACGCCACTTTGCGAGGCCGCGGACCTGGGTCGCAGAACGATCGGGCTCGACGGGCGAGCGGCCGGCTCGGGCTGGCGGATGGAGGCCGAAACCGCCGGATCGACCGGCGCGGCGAGAGGCGGCTCGGCGCGGGTCATCGGAGGAGCGGCAGGACCGCCGCGGCGAAGCGTTGCGCGCGCAACGGGCCCGCTCTGGCTGACGACCTGAGCCCGTTTCGGGGCCGCGCGTCGTGGCGCCTCGAGAAAGCCGACGCCGACCTCGTGTTGTTTGCGCCACACGACAACGCACTGGGCCTCGAGCCCATCAAGCTCGACGATCAGCTCGAAGGTGTCGGGAACGGCCGCGCCCTGCGCCACCTGCAGGCGCGCGCCGCCGTCCGAAATGTCACGTACGACGCACGGCATCGTGGCATGTCGACCACTGAAGGCAATGAACCCGCCCTTGAGCATACGGCTGCGGGAGCCGCCACGCTTCTCGGTGGAACGCTGTTGCATACTTACCAATCCCGTCCGATAGGTATCGTCAGTCTCACTTTACCGGCGAATGTCTAACGAACGGCTAGTGGCACCAAATCCCGGCCCGGGCTCGTCGGTTTTCCTGCGTTCAGCTCTCGACCAGCACTTCACGGCGCGCACCTCAGCACGACCGGTCTTGTCCCGACCGCGAGATGCAGGTACGCAAAAGGAAACTTCGAGAGGTCCCATGGCAGCCATCCGAACCATCGGCGTCGTCGGCGCAGGCGCGTGGGGGACGGCGCTCGCGCAAACCGCCCGCCTCGCCGGGCGCGATGTCGCGCTCTGGGCTCGTGAGGCCGAGGTCGCCGACGAGATCAACAGCGCGCACCGCAATTCGGTCTTTTTGCCCGGCGTCGTGCTTGACGAAGGCCTCGTTGCGACCAGCGACCTCGCCGAGATCGCCGAGCGCGACGCCATTCTTCTGGTGCCGCCCGCCCAGCATGTACGTGCGACGGCCGAGGCGCTGGCTCCCCTCCTCGTGCCCGGCACACCCGTGGTGGTTTGCGCCAAAGGGCTGGAGCAGGCCACCGGCAAGACGATGGGCGAGGTGATCGGCGAGGCGATGCCCGCCGCGACGCTCGCGGTGTTGTCCGGCCCGAGCTTCGCGGCGGACGTGGCGCGTGGTCTTCCGGCTGCGCTGACGCTCGCGACAAGCGACCCCGATCTCGGCCAGCGGCTCGCCGAGGCCATCGGCTACCGCAATTTCCGGCTTTATTGGTCCGACGACCTGACCGGGGTGCAACTCGGCGGCTCGATCAAGAACGTGCTGGCGATCGCGGCCGGCATCGTGGACGGAAAGGCGCTCGGTGCCAGCGCCCATGCCGCGCTCGTCACACGCGGGTTCGCCGAGATGCGCCGCCTCGGGGCGGCTCTCGGGGCGCGGCCCGAGACGCTCGCGGGGTTGTCGGGCCTGGGCGACCTCGTCCTCACTTGCGGTAGCCCGCAATCCCGCAACATGAGCCTTGGCCGGGCGCTCGGGCAAGGGCAGAAGCTCGACGACGTTTTGGGATCGCGGAGATCGGTGGCCGAAGGGGTCTACACGGCCGGTGCCGTGGTGCGCGTCGCCGGCGAGCACGGAATTGAGATGCCGATCGCGGCGGCCGTGCACGCCATCGTCAGTGGCGCGCTCGACGTCGATACCGCGATCGAGACGCTGCTGGCGCGTCCGTTCCGGGCTGAAGATTCCTGAGAGGCGTCCTTCAGACACGCTCGCCCGCGGCTTCTGCTGCATGAGACGCGGGTGCCGATCGCATGCTCTCGACAGCTTGATCCAGCACGTCGATCGACGCGGCGGCCCCTACGGCGTGCTCCGACAGGAAGCGGCGGAAGGCGCGTGCGCGGGGCTGGCCGTGATAGAGGCCGAGAATGTGGCGCGTGATGTTGTTGAGCCGACCGCCGGCCTCGAGATGCCGAGCAACGTAGGGCCCGAGCCGGGTCAACACCTCGTCGCGCGCCAAGCCGGAGGGCGCATCGCCAAAGATGACCTCGTCCACTTGCGAGAGCACCCAGGGTGTCTGGTAGGCGGCGCGCCCCAGCATGACGCCGTCGACATGGCTCAAATGCACGAGGGCGTCCTCCAGCGTGGTGATGCCGCCATTGATGACGATTCTCAGCTCGGGATGCGCCGCTTTGAGGCGCCAGACGCGCGGGTAGTCGAGCGGAGGAATCTCGCGGTTCTCTTTTGGGGATAGCCCCTGCAGCCAAGCCTTTCGGGCGTGCACGATGAACGTGCGGCAGCCCGCGTCCGCGACCTTCGAGACAAAACGCTCGAGATCGGCCTCGCCGTCCTGATCGTCGATGCCGATGCGGCACTTGACCGTCACGGGTATGCGGACGGCGGCGATCATGGCGGCGACGCAGCGCGCCACCAGGCCCGGATCGGCCATCAGGCAGGCCCCGAAATTTCCGCCCTGGACCCTATCGGACGGGCAGCCGACATTGAGGTTGATCTCGTCGTAGCCCCACGCCTCGCCGATCGCTGCCGCTTCGGCCTGTTTCGCGGGGTCCGAGCCGCCGAGTTGCAGTGCCACGGGGTGCTCATCAGGAGAGAAGTCCAGCAACTGCGCCCGCTTGCCATGCAGAACAGCGTCGGCCGTGACCATCTCCGTATAGAGCAACGCGCGGCGCGTCATGATGCGATGGAATGACCGGCAATGCCGATCCGTCCAATCCATCATGGGCGCGATGGAGACTCTATGGCTCAACGCATCCAATTCAGTGCCCGTTTGATAGCATTCATCTGGTCGATCTCAGGATTGTTTGGGTGACTGCTACGACGCCGGCGGCTTCCTGCATAGGCCGATAATCATTGGCATCCATATTGGTTTGCCTCGAGACCTCCGCCTCGTGCGCTGATATGGACTGCCACATTTGGACAGCTGCAACTCGCCGACCAGGTTTTTGGTGGCGGCCCGGAGGCCTTCCGGCCTCTCGTAGCAACGACGACGTGTCGGGGCTGGGCGCCAGAGAGCTCGGCAGCTCGATAGCGCGGCTGCGATTGGTATCCTTGTCTACCGCTGGTCGACAAAGCGTTGCTTCCGCGGTGTTGGTGAACTCGCCGCGCTTATCGGTCTCATCGCTGCTCTGCCGAACTCCTGGTGCAAGAAGGCCAAGGCTAATCGCGCTTCGTGCGGACCCATTCGAGCTTTCGGCGCGCAAGGATGCCGCAATAGATGCCGACCTTGGTCAGCAAGTAGGCCGGCGCCCTAGCCAAATCGAGGACTGCCCGCAGGTTGCCCGCGGCTTTGCAGAGCGCAACGACGAGGCCAATGGCAAGGCTTGTGATCGCCGCAAAGCCGACGAGCAGCGGAACCGTTGATCCGACGGTGAAGAAGAACATGAGCGCTACGATGCAATAGACGCAAACGGCAAGGACGAGCAGCGCGAGCGGTGGAACGGCGGCATCGAGAACGAGAGCCATCAAGGCCATGTTGCGCGAGCGGAGCGCCTCTAGACAAAGACCGGGCAATTCGCGAGCAATGACGTTGAAATGCCCCGTCTCCCAGCGGGCCCGCTGGCTTTTTTGCCCCTCCTCGTTGGCCGGAAACGTGCTTTTGACCACGGCGTCGGGGCAGAACAGCGGCGCGGTGCCTTTGCGCGCCAGTTGCAGACCGAGGACGAGGTCCTCTACCAGCTCAGCCGTGCCAAGGTGCGCATCGGCGATCACGGGCCATGGAAACGCCATTCCCGAGCCGGTCAACTGGCACGGCAGGCCGAGCCGGCGGAGACCGCTCGGCCGAACCCAGTTCTTCACGCGCCACGCCAAGCCGGCCAAGGGCAAGCTAGCCGAGGTCGCCCCGCCCGGTAGCTCCATGCCGTAGTAAGCCTGAACCGGTCGGCGGTACAGCATCGCCTGCTCGGCGATGAGATCCAGAGAGCCTTTTGTGGCCTCACAATCGGCATCCATGATGATGACAACGTCGCATGGATCGCTCGCCAGATGCCGGACGCCAAACTCCAGTGCAAAGCCCTTACCGCGCCTGGCCGAGTCATCTCGACGGACGGCTTCTGCTCCGGCTGCGCGTGCCAGCTCGAACGTCTCGTCCGAGCAGTTGTCGGCCACTACGACGAGCCGGTCGTCTGTTCGCAATTCGCCGCGAATGGCCGCAACCGTGCTCGAGATGCCCGCGGCCTCGTCGTGCGCAGGCACGATCACGGCAATCCTCGGGCGCCGCAGCGTTACTGGACAAGCCTTGCTACGCATGACGCTGCCGGCCAGAACCTCGACCAGGAGGACGGCCACGGGAACAAGAACAATCAGGCCGAGCGCGCTCAGTAAAGTCGTCACTTCAGCGCTCCCTTGGCGGCGATCGATTGATCGAAGAGTTGCGCCAACTCAGAGGCGGTACGACCGATGTCATGCTGCTCGGTGACGATGGCATGCGCCGTCTCGCCCATGCTCCTCAGCGTCTCGACCGGGGTTGTCAGGCAGGCGGCCAGAGCCGTCGCAAGGCCGGCCTCGCTCCCGGCTGGCACGAGCCATCCTGTCCGGCCGGGCTGGACCAGTTCCGGAATGCCCGCAATCGTGGTGGAGATAACGGGACGGCGCAGGGCCATTGCCTCCATGATGACAATGGGCAGACCTTCCTGAAAGCTGGAGCAAACGAGTGCTCGCGCGGCCAGTATCTCCTCCCGCACCTTGCTGGTCGATATCCAGCCGGTGATCCTGACATGGTCTTTGAGCCCCAGCTCGGCAATACGCGCCTCGATCACCGCGCGCATTTCGCCGTCGCCAGCAAGAACCAGCTTGCCGTCGATGCCCTTAGCCAGCGCCCGGGCCAGCGCGTTGACCAGTACCAACTGGCCCTTCTCCGGGACAAGGCGCCCGATGCACAAAACCGTTTTGTCGTCGGGCACCGGCACCGGGTCAACAGCGTAGAAGCTCCGATCGAGGCCGCAGTGCACCAATTGGACCTTCGGCCACTGATCGGGCGAGATGCGCCGGAATAGCTGACTGCGCGTATGCGACGAGATCGCCACCACGAAATCAGCGTGCTGCACCTTGTCGTCGATGCCCAACTGCGCGTAGCGGTCGTACTCGTCGCCGCCATGAGCCGTGAAGCTGTATGGCGGCCCGCCGAGTACGCGTGCCAGCATGGCAACGTCTGTCGAGTTCGTCGCGAAATGCGAATGCAAAAACTCTACCTCCGACGCTTCCAGCCATTCGACGAGCCGGCACGCCTCGAGCAAATACATCAAATGGTAAATCGGCGCTCGATCGGAGCGCCAAGCCCGCCTCAATGTGGCGCGCAACGCCGCCAGAAACTTGCCGGGACGAGCTACCAGGATCCGCGCGGCGGACGCCGCAGAGCCAGCCAGCGCACGGGCACCGCCCTCGAGCAGATACCTCGTGCGGGCTTGCTCCGCGACATCGGTGGGGTCGACCAGCTTCTCGTCCCATCCACGCACCGATATGCGCTCCACAGTGAAGCCGAGTGGCTCGAGGGCAAGAATCTCACGACGGATGAACGTGTGGCTGACAGCCGGATACTTGTTGACCAGATAGGCAATCTTCCGCGCGCGGCTGGATCGGGAGCGGGGCTCGACCGGTTCGGAGGTGGATCCAGCCGGGACCTTCACGGGTCTATCGTCCTTGCTGACCGCGGGGTACGATTTGGTCATTGGCTACTCGAAGTGTTGGCTGCCAGACGCTGAGGACGAAGGTGGCGGAGGAGATGGAAACAGCTCGGCGGGTACGTCTCGCCGGTCCCCAGACACTAGGACCGGCGCTCGACCGGCAACAATCGCCTAACGGAGCGAACGTCCGACGATCCAACTAGCACACGCGTAACGGGCCGCACCGAGCATAATCCGAAGTTGGTTGATGTTAAAACTCAACTCCGGGCGCTCGAATGACAGACCTATGGCGCCTTCGACTTCAAGGCCGATTTCCTGCAGGTTCTGGCATTATCTTTACCTGCAATCTTAGCTTTCGAGCATAGCTATCCGGTATCAATGTACCATTTTTATCTCGATAATTGGTTTGATGACCTAACGCTATCATTCAGTCTGCGATCAATGCCGATCCGCTCTCGGACGGCATTCCTGTATCGCGCTCGGGGGCGATGCAATCTTCATCGTTCAAAATTCAGTCTGAGTTGCACATTAAGAACCACTGTCGACGGCCTGCGTACGGAACCTGGCCGCGCTGATGTCGGCGAGCTGTCATAGGTAGCTTCGGGAACGTTGAGTTGACAGGAGCGTTCATCCCTCCAGTCTGTCGCAAGGTTGCTTGAGCTGCTTCGGTTTTGGAGGGGGGCCCGAGACCTGTTGCCGCTTCATTGTCACGCGGTCGCGGCCGGTCGTTTGCATCGGATCGACGCCGTGCGACCACAATTTCCAAGCAGGGCACTGATCATCGCGCAGGCAACGAGATTAAGTATGCAAACTTACAGCCGTCTCAGTCTATTGCCGGATCTGGGCAAGATCACTAGTTTGAGCCGGCAAGCAACGGTGGAGACTGGTGTTCGATGTTGGTTCTGAGGCTTTTTGCCGTCATCCTCACGTGTTTCCTTGCGATTGCCGAGGCTTCCGCTCAGTCGTCGCCCTATCGGCTGGGCGTGCAGGACCGGCTGCGGGTTCATGTTCACGAGTGGCCTGTGCTGACCGGCGAATTCACCATCGGAATTGACGGCTCAGTCATTCTGCCCCTCATCGGCGAGGTGAAAGCCATGGGGCTGACGACGTTCGAGCTGTCCTCGGCAATCTCCGAGCGTTTGAAGTCACGCACCCACTTGCTGACTGCGCCCGAGACGGTCGTCGACATCGCCCAATACAGGCCATTCTACATCGTCGGTGGCGTCGAACGGCCCGGCGAATACGCATTCCGGCCCGGTCTTGTCGTTTTGAAGGCAGTGAGTATCGCTGGCGGTTTCTACCGGGCGCCGCGCTCGCTCGACTGGGGTATCGAGCGCGACTCGATCACCGCCCAAGGTGAGTTGCGTACGTTTTCCGATCGTTTGGAGGAGCTCAACGCGCGTGAAATCAGATTGCGCGCAGAGGCAGTAGATTCCGACGAGTTTCCGGCTCCCTCCGGCACAATTACTGCTGAAATGAAAATGTTTCTCGGAGAAGAGAAACGTCTCTTCGAAGCCCGTAGGGAGCGGCATCTGACTCAAATCGCGGCCTATGAGAAGAGCATCGCGTTGGCCAAGCAGGAGATCGCGTCGCTCAGCTCCCAGATCGCCACGGTGCAGGGTCAGTTCACCTCAGCCAAGTCCGAGCTGGACCAAACTCGCCAGAGGGTGGCAACCGGCGCCTCCAATCTTGCCCGCATCCTGCCGCTGGAACGCGCGGTTGCGCAGATCGAGCGCGAGCGCAAGGAACTCGACTCAGCCATCCTGCGTACGCGCCAGCAGATCAACAACTACGAACGCGAGATCCTCGATCTCGCTTCCCTGCGCAAAAGCAGCGCTTTGTCCGAGTTGCAGACGCTCACCGCGTTGGTGAAGGATACCGAGGCAAAAATGGCAACTGCCAGGCTGATGATCGAAGGTGCGATCAACGAGCCGAGGGCAAGGCTCGATCTGACCGGCCCCGATGAGGTGCAAGTGCGTTATTTCCTGGTGCGCGAGGTCGACGGCATCTCGGAGGAGCACGAGGTCGGCGAAACGACGCCGGTTCTGCCTGGAAGCATTGTCAAGGTTCTGCGGACCTCGCCGATGCGCAGAGGAACGGCGTCGCGCTCCATCAACACAGACGGGTCATTGCCCCGCGCTAGACTTCAGAACTGACGGGGTACTTCAATTATGCTTTACGCTCACGATACGGGCCGTCGCGACGACCGCGCCCCTGGCGATGCGGATATGTCGTGGCTGCGCGACACCGCACGCTGGATGTTTTCCGCCCTGGCGCGCCGCCGGATGATGGTGGCCGGCATCGCGCTGATTTTCGCGCTCGCTGCCGTCGCCTACGTGTTGCTGAGGTCTCCCTCGTACACCGCCGCGACGCAGATCCACATTACGAACTTGCGCCTCACCAACAGCCGAGACGACTCCTTTTACGCCGAAGTTCAGATGGAGCCTCGCTTCATCGACACGCAGCTGCAAATCTTGCGCTCGGAGCACATCGGCTATGCGGTGGTCGACAACCTCGACCTCACGCAGAGGTTGAAGAATAATTCTCAGGCTTGGCTATCGCGCTGGTTCAAGTCGGTGGCCCCGCCGACGGAGAAGTCCGCTGACGCCGAGCGCAGGGCCGCGCTGAGGTTCGTCCAGCTCGGCATGCTCGTCCAGCAAGTCGGCCTCAGCGAAGTTGTGGAGATCAGGTTCACCTCGGACGATCGCGATCTGTCTGCTGCGATCGCCAATGCGCTTTACCAAGCCTATCTCGCGGACCAGGAGAAAGCCCGCGGAGTTGCGGCTCAGACCGGAAGCAGCTGGTTGCGGGAGCGCCTGCGCGAGGTCGGCCCGCGGTCGCGTGCGCTGACGATCGCGACGCCGCCCAAGGACGCCAACGGCCCGCGTGGGCTTCTCATTCTCGCACTCGCCATCGGAGCGGGACTGTCGGTCGGGGCGGCCGTGGCGCTGGCCAGGGAAGCGATGGACAAGACCGTGCGCACTCCCGAGCAACTCGAGGGCGGCGTGGCTGGCGAGTTTCTCGGGATCTTCCCACGCGCTACGACCTCTACCCATGCCCGCAGGGCTCAAGCTCTGAAGGAAACTGCGGTGCGTCAAATTCTGGCCGTCTGGATGAGACGTCCACAACGAACATCGCGCACGCTTGGCGTGGTCTCCACCTTCCGCCACGAGGGAAGCAGCCATGTGGCTCGCGAGATCGCCCGGTCGCTCGCTTTGGCCAATTTGCGGGTCCTCCTGGTCGACGCAGATGCGATGGGCAGTCGAAATCCGGAAAGCGGTACCGATGCACCTGCTGAACTGCTCGAGTGGTCCGATGCTACCGCCGACGACACCATCGACCGCATCGTCCCTGGCGATGTCGATGGATTGAGCGTGCTGCCGGTCGGCAGCGACGACACGGGCGATTTGGTCCGATGGGGCAGGCAGGGCGAGGAGCTTCTCGAATCGCTGCTAAGCCGCTTCGACTTCATCGTCGTGGACCTGCCGCCGTTGGCGACGTCCGCCGGCGCGCGCGGTGCGTTGGTGCTCGACGACTACCTCCTGGTGGTCAAGTGGGGAGCCGTACAGCACGAGCACGTGAGGGTCGCTCTGACGAAGCTCGCGGCCGTGCGTCACAAGCTTATCGGCTTCGTGCTCAACGAGGTGAATCTCGCCGAGGCGCGCAAACTGCCCTCAACGGAATTGAACTTCCTGCTTCAAAACGATCGCGTTGCCTAGTTTGCGCCCGTTTGTTCGGCTGAGGCTTCGTCCGTCAGCAGCGCCTCGCCTGCCAGCCGGGTCGGCCGGGCCTCAGATGCCCAATCCGAGCGCAAGTTGTACCGGCCGAAACGAGCGGCGATGCAAGGGCGTGACGCCGTGGCGCTCGAGGGCCGACCGATGCTCTGGCGTGCCGTAACCCTTGTGCCGGTCGAAGCCATAGCCCGGCCACGAGCGGGAGAACTCGATCATCAGCCGGTCGCGGGTGACCTTAGCGACGATCGATGCCGCTGCAATCGACAGGCATAGGGCATCGCCCTTTACCAGCGTGCGCGCCTCGCACCGCAAGCGCGGCATGCGGTTACCATCGACCAGCACGAGCCTCGGCGCTATCGCAAGTGCGGCAACCGCTTCGGACATAGCCCACAAGGTGGCATTCAGGATGTTGTCGCGGTCGATCCGGTCGACGTCGGCGATGCCGACACCGACGACGGAGGTCGCCACGATATGCGCGTAGAGCGCCTCGCGCATGTCATGATCGAGGGCCTTCGAGTCCGCGATGCCGTCAGGAATGGCGCGCTCGTCAAGGATCACGGCCGCGGCGACCACGGGGCCTGCCCAAGGTCCGCGTCCGGCTTCGTCGACGCCCGCAACCGGAGCACGACCGAGCTTCATCTCGCTCGCCTCGACATCGAATGTCGCCTTGATCACCATCGCCCCTTCCCCCAGCTGGGAAGGTCCGGGGATTCGGCTTGGGAGTCAACTTGGTGGCGCCGGCGACTCCCTGGCAGGGGGCCGGCCGCCGGCGCGTGAGGCAACCCGGTGGGGCCGCCGGTCGCCTAGCCACTTGCCGTCGTCGCCGCCATGCCGCACATCTGTCGCGGGCCGTCCTCCGGCCGGGTACCGCGCGAGGACAACGAGGGAGCCGTCTACGGCATGCGACACGACACGGAAAAGAATGGACCTCTGGCGGGGCTGAAGGTGGTCGATTGCTCGACGGTTCTCGCCGGGCCCATCTCGGCGATGGTGCTTGCGGACTTCGGCGCCGATGTCGTCAAGATCGAGCACCCGGCGGGCGATGCGCTACGCAAGATGGGGCACGCCAAGGACGGTCACGGCGTTTGGTGGAAGGTCACCAACCGCAACAAGCGCACGATCACGCTCGACCTTCACGACGAGGATGGCAAGGCTGCCTTTCTGGCGCTCGTGAAGGATGCCGACGTGCTGGTCGAGAATTTCCGCACGGGCACACTGGAGAAGTGGGGGCTCGGCTGGGACGTCCTCTCGAAGCTCAATCCGCGCCTCGTGATGCTCCGCGTGACGGGCTTCGGGCAGACCGGGCCGTACCGCTTCCGGCCGGGCTATGGCACGGTCGCCGAGGCGTTCTCCGGCTTTGCGCACATCACCGGTGAGCCGGACGGGCCGCCGACGCTGCCGCCGTTTGGTCTCGCCGACGGTGTTGCAGCCTATCATGGCGTGTTCGCGATCATGTTCGCCATCTACGAGCGCGACGTGCAGGGCTCGGGCAAGGGCCAGTACATCGACCTCGCGCTCTACGAGCCACTGTTCGCGTGCCTTGGCGCACAGACCTCCACCTACGACCAGCTCGGGCTGATCCAAGGTCGCCGCGGCAACCGCTCCGACAACAACGTACCGCGTAACGCCTACAAAACCAAGGACGACCGATGGGTGGCGCTGTCGACCGCCTCGCCCTCGATCGCCAAGCGCGTCATGAACCTCGTCGGCGGCGAAGGCATGGGCGACGATCCGCGCTATGCGACCAATGTCGAGCGCGTGAAGCGAGCCGACGAGGTCGATGGCATGGTCGCCGAGTGGATCGGGGCGCGCACACTGACCCAGGTGCTCGACGCGTTCGAGCGGGTCGAGGCGGCGATCGGGCCGGCCTATGATGCCGCGCAAATCCTCGAGGATCCGCAATACCTGGCGCGGGAGAGTGTCACGACGGTCCAGGATCCGGACCTCGGTCCTCTCAAGATGCAGAACGTGTTCCCGCGGATGTCGCGCACGCCTGGCCGCATCAGGTATGCAGGCGCACGGCTTGCTCAGCATCAGGAGGAAGTGGTCGCGGAGCTTGAAGCGGCCGGCAAGATCGACGCAGAGACGGCGGCGCGGCTGAGAGGGCTGGCAAAGTCGTCGTAGCGTGGCGATACAAGGGGCAGCGCCTCAGGAGCGGATCAAGCTAGGGAGAGAGTGCATGGTTCATCTGACAGTCGTTCTCATGGTCAAACAGGACGTGGACATCCCGTTTGTCCGCGACGCCATGACGGAGCTTGGGCGCCTCGCGCTGAAAGACCGGGGCTGCGTACGCTTCGAGGTCTACCACTCGAAGGCGGACAAGCGGACATTCTTCCTCAACGAGATATGGGAAGATCAGGCATCGCTTGACGAGCACCGCCAGACCAAAGCCTTCACCGAGACGTACATGAAGACTGTGGTGCCGAAGCTGGAGCGCGCGCCGCATCCCTGCGACTTGCTCGCCTAGCCTGAATTTTTCTGTCCCGCCCATGCGCAATAGAGCTTGCTCATCGGCCTCGTCACCCAGACTGCGGACGTGGTGGAACCGGTAGACACACAGGACTTAAAATCCTGAGATGGCAACATCGTGCGGGTTCGAGTCCCGCCGTCCGCACCAATGAAATCAATATATTATTCTGACGCTCCAGAATTGAGCAACCTGCCCCGAAGCGTCTAGCGACCACCTAGCAACCAGGTAGCTGCGCGGTATGGTCGCTGGCATCGCAAAGACTTCGTGGAGAGCGGTGACAGGTGGGCGGCGACGACAGGGAGCCAGGGACAAGTTGTTCCGCGTGTCGGCGCCATCGGGTTAGGCCCCGAGGGAGTCGTCAGTCGGCTCTGCACTTCGCACGTCAAGCCATTTACATGGTGGCGCGTGTCGTGACGGTGTCGCTGGTTCTCGATGCCGCCATGGATCGTTGCGACGACGGTAATGAGGCAACTCTACTCAACCCAACCGCATACCTGCCTGCCGCATCAGTGGCAGCACAGCCTCGCCGAAGTAATTCAGATCGGGAGCGAAGTCGTAGAATGTCACCTGCACGCCGTCGACCCCCGCCTTCTGCAGTGCCAGGAAGTGCTCGACTACTTGCTCAGGCGAACCAACCACGTGCAGGTTGCCGCCAAGTGCTCGGTATTCGCGGGTCTGCTTACTCCATGCGACAGCGTCGCCGCTGCGTGTGACGGCGGCGAAACCTTCCACTGCACCCTCGTCTGCCGCAGCCACGATGGCGTCTCGGTACGCGAAGGCTTCGCGCTCCGTCGGGCGACAGACAACCATCGGGTTGATGATCGTTCGGACCTTCCGCCCCGTCGCCTCCGCCGCAGCGTTGATCTTGGCGGTATGCGACGGCAGGCTTTCCAGCGCGTGCTCCATTTGGTTGCCGGAAGGACTTGTGATGAACACCATGTCCGAATGCTTGGCTGCAAAGGCTATTCCATCCGCCGAGCCGGTCGCGTTCACCAGGACTGGTCGGCCGAAGCGCGGCTTCGGTGTCACGAACACGTCCTTCATGGACCAGCCTGGACCTTCGACGGTCAAGTTCTCATTCGCCGCCCAGAGCTGCTTCATATGGGACGTGAAGACATCCGCCCTCTCGTAGCGGTTGGCGTGCTCTGGCCGCTCCATGCCGAACATGCGCGCCTCACGCGGAATGTGGCCGGTGACGATGTTGGCACCCCACCGTCCGCCGGAGATATGGTCCAGTGTCGCTCCGAACTTGGCCAGATGCAGCGGGTGCCATGGTCCATAGAGTACGTGGATGGTCGAAATAAGCAGGATGCGCGACGTGATCGGCGCGAGCGCCGCCACAGTCATGAAGCTGTCGATGGAAATTTCGCGGTAGCTGGTCTCGCCGCCATGCCCGCCCTTCGGCGTCCACTGGGCAAGGCCGAAGACCAAGTCGAATCCCAGCTCTTCGGCTCGTATTGCAAGAGCGGCATTGTAGTCGAATGTCCACGTGGTGGTACGAGGCAAGGTCGAAGGTGTCCACCCTCCGTCCTGAATTGGCAGGAACAGACCCAGGAGGAAGGGCTGTTCCAGCACTCGAGCGAGCGGGCTGTCCGGAAAGTCACTTGGCTCTCGCCCCTGGATCATCGAACTGGCCTCCGAGATTCCTGATTTGGGTCGGACTATCTCTTCCCGCCTCGAGGCTGGCACGGGCGTGATGCTAGGCAAAGGGAAAGCAGCAGCCGGGCGGGCAGCCGCTGGACTTGAAGACGGTCCGCAGCGACCCTAGTGCAAAGGACGCATTCGCAGTGGCGAAAGGCGCACGCACGCCGATCGCAATTTTCAGCCTTGCCGTTAGAGGCATTTCGTCGGCTATCGTAGAGGTCAAGCACTCCGAAGCGACGGCTGCCGCACTCGGCAACCCCTGAGAGAACCGATTGATGCTGACCTTTGATTTCCGCCTGCCGCCCGGCTCCAGGACCGTGGAGTACGCAATTCTCGCCGAGGAGTTGGGCTTTCGCGCGGTTTGGTGCCCTGAGGTGCCCGCCTTCGGTCACGACATCTGGATCACGCTGGCGCGCATCGCCGAGCGCACGAAACGCATCAAGATCGGCCCATCCGTGTTGATCCCGAGCTACCGCCATCCGGTGGCTCAGGCCTCGGCCATCGCCACGCTCGAGCACATCGCGCCAGGTCGCCTGATGCTTGGTCTCGGCACCGGCTTCACGGGGCGTGCTGGGATGGGCCAGAAGCCGTTGAAGCTGACCGACATGCGAACGCACATAGAGCAGGTCAGAGGCTTGCTGCGCGGCGACGTCGTCGACATAGACGGTGGCCTCGCCCAGATTCTGGCGTCCGACGGATGGTTGCCGAAGCGTCCCATCGACGTTCCGATCTTTCTGGCCGGCCAGGGTCCCAAGGCCCGCGAGCTTGCCAAGGAGATCGCCGATGGCCTGATCTGCCTAAGTGGCCCCGTAAAAGGTTTCGAGACCTGCCTCCTTTCGACCAACGGCACCGTGCTCGACGACGGAGAAGACATCACGTCGCCGCGTGCCGCGCGCGCCGTCAAGCCGCTCATCGCCCTCGGCTATCACTTCAAGTACACGAACGATCCGGAGAGCGTGAAAGAGTTGCCGAACGGCGAAGCGTGGCTCGCGAGCCTCGAGCGCGTCGACGAAAAGGTCCGCCATCTCTCCGTTCATCGCGGGCACACCGTCGACACTTCGAACGGCCACGACGACCTCGTCGACGTGTCAGCTGCCAGGACGCTCACCCTCACCGGCACACGCGAGGAACTTCGCGAGCGCCTTGTCCAACTCGAGGCTCAAGGCGCCACCGGCATCATTTTCGGCACGAGTGGCTACGACGTGGAGCGCGAGCTGCGAGCCTACGCCGAGGTCGCGGGGCTGAAGTGATGAGGAAGCGGCCGTCTGCGGCAACCAGCGGCTCCGGCTCTTGAGTATGGGTGGAACGTGGCGGAGAGAGAAATGAAGCTCGAGTATGTTGCGATCGAGAAGCGAGGGGCGATTGCCATCGTGCGCTTCGACCGGAAGGCGAACCTCAACGCCTTCAACGAGCAGCTCGTGCTCGAGCTCACTCATGCAGCCAAGAGCTTCCACGACGATCTCGATACACAGGCCGTCGTGCTGGCCGGAGCGCCCAACGCCTTCTCGGCGGGCTTCGACCTCAAGGCCACCGATGGCTGGCCCACAGAGAAGGACGACCTCAAGCGCCGCCATCGCGCCTACAACGGCGTCAGACTGTGCAAGGCGTGGGAGGAGATGCCGCAAATCACCATTGCCGCCATGGAGCGCCTCGCAGTCGGCGCAGGCGTCGCAATCGCGCTGGCCTGCGACTGGCGCGTGCTGGGCCGCGGTGCCTATCTCTACGTGCCCGAGGTGAAGATCGGCCTTAGTCTGCAGTGGGGTGCGCTGCCACGCCTGATCACGCTGGTTGGTCCGGCACGCGCCAAACGCATCACCATCATGTGCGAGAAGATGCCGGCGGCGCAGGCGCTCGACTGGGGCCTCGTCGACGAAATCGCAGACGACGGCAAGACGATCGAGAAAGCGTTCGAGATGGCAGAGGTGGCTGTATCGATGCCGGCCGCGACCGTGCGCATGGTCAAGCAGGCGGTCAATGCCACGTCGAACGCGTTGCACGCCGCGAGCGCCTTCGCCGATGCCGACCAGAAGTCAGGTCACTGTCGCCTACGCGGCGGCCGCCGCGGCCCGCAAGGACTTCCGGGGAAAGAAATAGGCGAGGAGAGCAGGATGCCGCGCGAGATACATCTCAATCTCTTCATTCACAGCCGCGGACATCATGAGGCAGCTTGGCGCTCGATCAGCGCCTCGCCGCTGCCTCTGACGGACGTGCGCTACTACATCGACTGCGCACAGAAAGCCGAAGCGGCGCATTTCGATTCGATTTTTCTCGCTGATCTATTGGCTGTCCCGGACGACATCGATCATGCGGCGCGCTGTTGGCTCGAGCCTGTGACGACGCTCGCGGCGCTTGCCATTGCCACGAGCCGCATAGGACTGATCGCGACGGCTTCGACCACCTACACCGAGCCATTCAACCTGGCGCGCCAGTTCGCCTCGGTCGATCATGTAAGCGGCGGTCGGGCCGCCTGGAACATCGTGACCTCGTTCATGCCGGCAGCCGGACGCAACTTCGGCGCCATCGGCCGCCCGAGCCACGCCGAGCGCTACGAACGCGGCGAGGAGTTCGTGGCCATATGCAAGGCGCTCTGGGACAGCTGGGGCGACGACGCCGTGCTCGACGACAGGACCGGCGGTCACTACGCCCGGAAGGATCGCATTCGCCGCATCGACTACGAGAGCGAGCGCTATCGCGTCGCCGGGCCGCTCAATATTCCGCGCTGCCCCCAGGGTCGACCCGTGCTCGTGCAGGCGGGCTCGTCCGATGCCGGCATCGGCTTTGCCGCGCGCCATGCCGAGGCGGTATTCGCGGCTCATCTGGAAAAATCGACAGCGATCGCCTTCTACAGGGACCTCAAGTCGCGCGCCGCTGCCGAGGGCCGGCCGGCCGACCAAATTCTCGTTCTTCCCGGTCTGTCGCCGATGATCGCCGGCACCGAGGTCGAGGCGAAACGCCTAGCTCGCGAGCTCGACGAGCTCTTAGACGTGGAGGTTGGCCGCAAGCGTCTCTCCGATCATTTCGGCGGCTGCGACTTCTCGCATCTCCCACTCGACCGGCCACTGACGCCCGCGGATTTTCCGGATCCCGACCAGAACGAGGCGGCGCGTAGTCGTTCCGCCTTGATCGTTGGCGCCGTGCGCCGGGAAGCGCTTACGCTGCGCCAGCTACTCGCCAAACTCGGCGGGGCGCGTGGACACTTCGTCTTCGCCGGCACGCCGGAGCAGGTTGCCGACCTGATCGAGGACTGGGTCGACGATGGCGCCGCCGACGGCTTCAACGTCATGCCGCCCGTGCTGCCACGCATGCTCGAGGTCTTCGCCAGTGAGGTCGTGCCGATCCTCCAGCGCCGAGGGCGATTCCGCCGCGAGTACAAGGGAGCGACGCTACGCGAGCATTATGGCTTGCCCCGCCCTGCTGCCTGAGTCCGGCAACTCCGGCGGCGTTTTCATGCGACCAATGCCATAGTCCTTGAAAAGGAATCGTTTGCGTCATGGACGGCCGCTTTGAGGATATTCGGTGTGCAGCCGAGAGTTCCGACCCGCATGCCTGGCTCGATCCACTTGTGCGCGCTGCGCGATCACGCCTAGCGTGGTCCGCCCTGGGTGACCTGCACGATACGCGGAAGATCGTGCTGAGCGCGGCATCTCGCGCGTGATCGAGGAAACCAGGTGGGATGCGGTGAACGCCGCGGGCCGTAGGTGTTCCACACCCAACACGACCGTTCGCCAATTGCCAAGCCTCGCCGAACAACCGCTTCAGCTTATCGCTGCCAGAGGGCGTGGGGGTAAATGTCCGCTATTGAGGGTGAAGCGACCGAGCGGATTCGATAGTCATCGCACGGTCGATTGTTGGGCATCGATGGCTGCTTTCTTTGCATCGCGAACCTCAACACTCTGATGCGAAACGCTTTTGACCCTCAACTGAACAGGACGATATCCGACAATGATCCACGTTCGCGCTTCCGCTTATTGCGATAGCCGACGATTGCGGCCTAGCTCTCTATGTCTACCGCAGCACCGCTTCGAGCACTTTCAACGAGCGCGCTAAGTGTGGCGGCGATATCGAGAGAATTCCTCCTCCGAAGCACCGTTCCAGCCCGCCGCATCTCCAGCGACCAGACGCGCAAAACTCTCTGCTGTGAAGCGGAACCCGTTTCCGCCGTCTGACAGTATAGTGTCGACCTTGGTCGATCCAGGCAAGGCACCATGACGAATTTGGATGGCAGGCGGTCCTCCTGCAGGAGGGTGATTGAGGAAGTGCGTGTCGATGATCCCCTTGTCTCCTGCGATCTGACCGTGCCGATAATAGTGAGTTGCGTAGGTTGAGGCGACCTGCGCAATCAAACCTGATGGAAATTCGATTGTCGCCACCATCGTGCGATCCACTCCTGTCTCTGTCCAATGCGCCAGGGCCTGCACACGCTTGGGTCGCTCCCCGGCCATGACCCGTGCGAAACTCACGCAGTAGCTGCCCGCGTCAAGCATGGACCCGCCGCCAAGGTCGGGTTGAAAGCGAATGTCCGCAGGATCAGTGAACGAGACGCCAAAACTGGCGGTAATGAGTTGCGGGCGCCCGATCGCACCTCCTCGCACCATTTCCCTCGCCTTCAAAGTCGTCGGTTGAGAGAGATAGGGATAGGCCTCCACTAGGTGCACGCGATTGCGGCGCGCGGCGGCGAACATCGACTTGGCCTCGGTCAAGGACATCGAGAGGGGCTTTTCGCAGAGCACGTGCTTGCCTGCCTCTGCAGCCTTAATGGCCCACTCCGCATGCATGGTGTTCGGAAGGGGAATGTAGGCAGCGTCGACCTCCGGAGCCGAAAGCAATTCCTCGTACGAACCGAAAGAATGAGCAATGTCCAGTTCGGCAGCGAACGCACGAGCTTTCGCCGCATCACGGCTCGCGATGCCAACGATCTTAACGTCAGGCGATGGCGCGACACCTAAAGCGAACTGTCGTGCAATCCTCGCTGTGCCGAGCATTCCAATTCGGATGGGGTGATTGTCCGCCACGCATTAATCTCCCGAAAGTTAGTGATCCGAACGGTCCCTGAGATGGTGAGCCAACAAATATAGGCGGAGCGTACAGCGAGTTACATGTGGTCAGAAATGATGCTGGAATCCAGACCTCCGACGAACGACGCGTCGCCGTGCTTCCTATTCATCCTATTGGCCCTTTGCGAATACGAATCACGTTTTCTGACTCCTGCGCAGCGCCGTTGCGCGCTCACGCGCTGATGCGAGTAGCTCCTCGATTCCATCGTGGAGCTTCGCCCGTGCCGCCGCGCTCCTATCATCGACGGCTATGTCAAGTTCACCAGCCTCGATACCGTCGAGCGCCCGACGAACCACCTCATCGGGTGCACTCTTCGGCATGTTCAGGTTTTCGGTCATACCTGTATCGACAAGACCGGCGTAGATGCCGACAACCTTGACGCCGAGCGGCTCGAAATCCCAACGTGTCGAATGAGTGAGTGACATCGCTGCTGCTTTGGTCGCGGCATAGCTGCCGAAATGGGGTGGTGGAACAAGGCTTGCAGCAGACAGTAGGTTGACGATCGCACCCCCACCGTTGCGGCCAATTATTGGCGCGAATGCGAGGCTCATCTGGGCAAGCCCAAAGACGTTGACTTCCATCTCAGCGCGCAACGACGACAAGTTGCCCGCTTCGCCAAACTCAACTGATCAAGCCGTCCAGCGTTGTTAATGAGCAGTGTTATGTCACCGGCTTGTTTGACCGCGTTTGCAACATCGCTTTCGTTCGTCACGTCCAGGCACAGAGGCACGACAATGTCGCGTTTGGCGAACGCCACAAGTTTCTCTGGCTGTCGCGCGCATGCGTAAATCTTGGTCACGCCTCGCGCAATTAGCTGATGGACGAAGACGGCGCCAATCCCACGATTTGCACCTGTGACAAGAGCCGTTACCCCGTTGAAATTCATGAGTTCCACCACCCAGTTAATTTGGTCTGCGCCAAAAACCAGCAGAACGAGCGCTTTGAGCGGATTAGACTTTGATGGCCGCGTTCGGTCCACTTGTTCAGTATGTCGAATTGCTAACGATGGTGCCTGATTTCGCAAATTGTCCTGCCAGTAGAACTGCGCGATGTCCGGATCGGTTCACCTTCGTTCGTCCCGATCGGTCGTCGACTGTCAGCTATGGTATCCAAGACCTGCCGAACCTCAAGCTCATTTCGAGCCAGTGCCCAACTTCCCTT
>CAVVAR010000011.1:0-308404 GCA_963746315.1 uncultured Alphaproteobacteria bacterium | reverse complement strand
GCAGGAGCAAACGCGCTGGTCGGCGGTTCGCGCGATTCCGTCGTTCTGCAGCCATTGAGCGTACAGGGGCAAACCGGCCTTTCGATCGCCGTAGGGATCACGGGACTGAAGCTCAAACGAAAATGAGATTGGCTCTGCCAATACAATTTGGGGGAAGAAGGATGAAACGTTGTTTGACCTTTATGATGGTGTTGATCGGAGTTGCTGCGACGAATGTTTCGTTGCGGCCTGTGTTGGCACAGACTGCTGGCCAGTCCAACGCTGACGAAGTTGCAAAGTCGCTGTCGAATCCGAACACGCCACTGGCTTCGCTCAACTTCGAGAATAGCTTTATCTGGTACAAGGGCGATCTTCCTGGAGCAGATGCCCAAACGACCTATCGTTTGCTGTTCCAGCCGATTCTGCCGTTTCCGATCGATGAGCAGGGCACCACGATCTTCTGGCGGCCGGGGGTTCCCTTCCTGTTCAGTGAGCCAATCTTCGACGTTCAAAGGGGTGATTTTGAAGACGCCTCCTTTGGCATTGGAGATATCGGCTTCGATCTGGCCGTTGGGCGCACCGAAAAGAGCGGGTTCATCTGGGCCTTCGGAACACTGGTTACGCTGCCGACCGCGACGAACGAGGACTTTGCCGGGAAGCAATTCCGGCTGGGGCCGGAAATGGCGATCGGGCAGGCGTTCTCGAAGGGCATCGTCATCTTCTTCCCAACTCATCAGTGGGACGTCGCGGGCTGGAGTGACAGGCCCTACAGCACAACGACAGCACAGCTCGGCGGTGTTGCCTTCCTTGGAGGCGGCGCGACGATCGGGTCCGTTCCCAAGTTGGCCTACGATTGGATTTCACAGGAATGGACGATCCCGATCAACCTGACCTTCAGCCAGACCATCGTCACGGACAGCCAGCCAATCAAGCACTCCCTGGCATTCGACTACTACGTCCAACAGCCGGACGCATTCGGACCTCAGTTCATGTTCCGCTACACGCTGACGCCGGTCGTCAAGAACCCGTTGGCAAACTTGTTCTCGCGCAACAATAACTGACACAACGCCGAGCGCATCAACACACCTCACTGGAGGCGACAGATGAAAACCTACTCAGGTGTTTTCGCGCTTACAGCGCTCTCGGCGACATCGATCGCCTTGCTCTCAACCTCGGAGGCCCTGGCCCAGGGGCCGGGATACTGCGATGGATACGCTCGCGACTATGCGCGTCGCAATTCAATCGCTGAAAAGCTCGCCGATTTCGCTAAAGCCGACACCAACAACGATGGCACGCTCGACTTCGAGGAGGTCTCGCAATACGACAAGGTCGCCCAATAGTTGCGTTGTCTCGACGCGCAAAACATTCAAACGCCTCGATTAGGCCACAGGCAAAGAGCAGCAAACTGCATCCTTGTGGCAAGAAGACCAAGTGCCAAAATGGCTGGGCAAACAAGTTCCGCAACCACAAAGGAGTAGCCGATATGCGTAGATTTTTATTTTCAATAGCGACGCTGTTTGTGAGCGCCACAGCAGCCCTTGCGAACGACCTCGTCATCCTGAATGGCCGGGTCATGGACCCGGAGACGTTGTTTGACTCTGTTGCCAACGTGGCCGTCAAGGATGGACGCATCGTTGCCATCACCAAAGAACCCATCACGGGCAAGCAGACCATTGATGCCAAGGGCCATATCGTGGCACCGGGCTTCATTGACACCCATTTCCACTTTCAAATGCCGATCGGCTATTCCCTCGGGTTGCGCGACGGGTTGACCACCAGCATGGATTTCGAGATGGGCTGTGCGGGTTCCTATATCGCCGCCTGGTACAAAGCACGTGAAGGCGTGACCGGGGCCAACTATGGCTGTGCGGTCAGCCACGAATTTGCCCGCGCGATGTTCATCGACGGGTCAAAGGGCGATTACCTGAAAGACGGCCCCATAGCGGCTTTAACAACCCGGGCGAAAACTGGCTGGAGCGCGACGCGTCCGACCCTGGAGCAAGGCAACAAGATTCTCGAAGAGATTGATAAGGGGCTGCAGGCTGGCGCACCCGGCATCGGCAGTACTGTGGGCTACATGAGAGAGGGCGTCTCATCACGCGAGATGTTCGAGGTGCAGAAAGTCGGGGCTCGGTATGGCCGCCCGACCGGCGCCCATACCCGCTATACGCTCGGCACCGACACGACAGAGGTTAACGGCGCGCAAGAACTCGTCGCCAACGCCCTGGCGCTTGGCGCTCCGGCGATCGTTCTGCACTTCAACAACCCCGGCTGGCGAGCTTACGCACGAAATGATTACAGGGCTTCAGGCGCAAGGTCACAATATATGGGGTGAAGTTTATCCCTACGCGGCGGGTTCCACCACGATTAACGCTTCGTTCCTGGAGCCCAAGAGCTGGATCGACGGCTTTGGTAAACGCTATGAAGATACCATGCTGGATCCGGTCACGGGTAAGTACTACACCTTGGAGACCTACAAGGCCACCGTTGCATCCGAACCGACCAGGCCGATCGTCATATTCAAGATGCCCGCCGAAGACGAGGCGAAGTGGTTGACGCTCAAGGGCGTGACCATGGCCAGCGATGCGATTGCCGCCACGCCGTACGACGCCCCGTGGGATTACCCGATGGAGAAACTGGGCGGCTCCCACCCGCGCACGGCTGGCGCCCGCGGCGCTACGATTCGCCTTGGTCGGGAAAACAACATCCCGATGATGCAGCTGATGTCGATCCTCAGCTACAACGCTGCCAAACATCTGGGCGCTACCGGCCTGAAATCCATGCAAGAACGCGGCCGCATCCAGAAAGGCATGGTTGCCGATATCGTGGTGTTTGACCCCGAACTCTTCAGGGACAATTCAACCTACGAAAAGGGCGCTATCCCTTCGACGGGCATGAAGGCCGTGATCGTCAACGGTCAGGTCACTGTGCGTGACGATGTGCTGCTTCCGGTTTTCGCCGGTCAGCCAATCCGGTTTGAGCCCGAAGCCAAGCCGCGCTTCGAGCCGATCTCGGTAGAGGCGTGGAACAAAGAATTCTCCACCGGGATGCCAGAAACCTTCACGGGTGCCTTCCCTCAGAGCGTCGGAAAGTGATCGTGACTCACGCAAACAAGGAGGCGTGAACATGCGCCGTTTGGCTTCCTTCTTCGTGGCGGCCATGTTGGTCGCCACGCAAGCGTCTGCAAAACCCGAGGCGATCGAGTTTTCAGACCTGGTGGATCCTCTGGCCGTCGTCTTCGACGATCCCTACAAAGACATGGGGTTCCGCTTGCTGAATGAGTTGAAACTCGTGGTGGAACTTGATGAGAAACTCGCGCAAAAGGATCTTGCTGAAGACGAGCGCGCCCGGCTCACAGCCCGGCGCAGCGCGGCCAAGGACATGCTGGAGATCAACGGGCAGGACGTCGATGCGCTTTTGAGCCAGCGCTGGGACGTCGCCAGGAAGCGGCAGACCGCGCGCATGGCCACGAACCCCGTTCTCAACGGGGCCGAGGTCACGCTGTCAGGCTACCTGATCCCCGCGCCGCGGGACGCCGATGGCAGCGGGTTCGGTTATCTGGTTCCGCAGGTCGGAATGTGCAGTCACCTTCCGCCACCGCCACCAAATCAGCTTGTCCGGGTCCGGCTGCGGGCAGGTCAGCAGGTCGAGTCTCTTTATACGCCGGTTCGGGTATCGGGGAAGCTGCACGTCGAGCCCAGCGATGAGACCATATTCGTCCTTGATGGAAAGGTGCGGATGCTGAGCGGCTGGACCCTCGAAGGCAAAGCTATCGACTTCTCGGTTGCTGGAGAACTTAAGGAAAGCCGTCGAAAAGCGCCCTTTGGTCTGCAGATTGGCCCCCGAACCATCGAAAGCCGGCCCAATCCGGCACGGTGACTTCAGGACACCGCGCTATTCAGAGGTTCCTTTAGCAGAAATAACGCATGAAATACGTAAATCGAAAATTCACCCGGGAGCGTTCGTCTCTGATAGCTTCCATGGGCATACGCCGACCAGGCCCCAGACGCGTCTCAGGAACTTAGCTCGCTCTCGTATCAACTCACGACTAAAAGAGGAAAAGATGATCAGGATGTGCAAGTTTATAACATCTTTGATGCTCGCAGTTTTCATGACTGCAGGAGTATCGGTTTCTGTCCAAGCCCAAGACTTCGATGTTGTCATACTGAACGGCCGGGTCATGGACCCCGAGACCAACTTTGATGGCGTGCGCAATGTTGGGATAAAGGATGGCAAAATCGTTGCCATCACCACAGACGCAATCAAGGGCAAAGAAACCATCGACGCCAAGGGTCACGTCGTAGCGCCGGGCTTTATCGAGGGGCACCAGCACGGTACAGATCCGTTCACTCGCAAGGTCAATTTGCGCGATGGCTTGACCACCCAGATGGACTTCGAAGCAGGCGCCGGCGATATCGCCAAATGGTATGCAGGTGCCGAGGGTAAAACCCAGGCCAACTACGGCATGGTCGTGCTCGCAACGCTTGCCCGTGCATCGGTGTTGGACGGTCCTGAAATAGCGGCTAGTGGAAATGAGATGGGCACGCTGTTCCGTTCAGTGGTGCCTGGCGCCGCGAAAAAGGCACAGAAAGAAGGACGCAAGCCCGGCTGGTCATCCACCTTGCCCAACAAAGAGGAGCTGACCAAGATCTTAAGCTATGTCGACGAAGGCCTTCGCCAGGGAGCCTTGGGCGTAGGCATTCCGGTTGGTTATATGACCACGGGTGTAACCCAGTATGAAGTGTTCAAATACCAGGAGTTGGCGGCAAAATACGGGCGTATTTCTAATGGGCATGTACGCTTTGCTGGTATTCGCCCGCCCACCGAGGGGGCATTAGGCATTCAGGAGATGCTGTCCAATGCCATGGTTTTGGATGCGCCTTTCATGGCGTCACATCTGAACAGCAACATGGACTGGGAGTACACCATTCCATTTATTAACGCCGCAAGAGAAAAAAGAGGCGCCAAGGTATGGGGTGAGGTCTACCCCTATGCAGCCGGTTCCACCATTGCTTCTACCGATATTCTTACAGAATTGAGCATGGCTCAAATGGGCATCACCTATTCGGACGTTTCGAACCTTGATGGCACCCGTTGGGACAAGGCGATGTACGAAGATGTCCGCAAGAATGATCCCGGTAGGGCGATTGTGATTTACAATAACCAGGAGAAAGACATCGCCAAATGGATGGCACAGCCAGGAGTTGTCGTTGTCTCTGACGGTATGGCTATCGTGGATGCAAAGGGCAACTACTACCCTTGGGAATCCCCGTACGAAGGCAAGTCAGTCCACCCGCGCAGCGCAGGTACCCGCGCCAAGGTGCTGCGCATGGTGCGCGAAGATAAAATCATGCCTTTGATGGAAGCCATCTCCAAGATGAGCTACCTGCACGCCAAGTATTTTGCCGAGCTGGGCGGTATTACCCAGTTCGGGACCAAGGGCCGGGTGCAGGTGGGTGCCGATGCCGACATCGTCGTCTTCAACCCGGACACGGTCACTGACAACAGCACTTACGAGCCAGGCAAGGGCGCGCTGCCCTCTACCGGCATTCCCTACGTGTTGGTGAACGGTGTCGTCGTGGTGAAAGATTCCGTGGTGCAAAAAGTCTTTCCGGGTAAGCCGATTCGTTTCCCGGTGCAGGAAAAGGGCCGGCTGGACCAAATTTCTATCGAACCAAGGACGTTTGTACCGAATCAGTGAGCCATACTCGGTGAAAGAGTTTGACAAAAGTACTTCACGACACTTGCAGTAATGAGGAGAAGAGAAGTGAGTATGAAATGGACGCGCGTATTGGCAACGAGCCTCGTTTTGTGTGCGCTGACCGCGTCGGGCAGCTTTGCGCAAACCTACGATCTTGTTATCAACAACGGCCGGGTCATGGACCCTGAGACGCTGTTTGACGATGTCGCCAACGTCGGCATCAAAGATGGCCGCATTGTTGCCATCACCAAAGAATCCATCACGGGCAAGCAGTCCATTGATGCCAAGGGCCATATCGTGGCGCCGGGCTTCATCGACACGCACTTCCACTGGCAGGCACCGCTCGGCTATGCCATCGGGTTGCGCGACGGGCTGACCAGCGCCATGGATCTCGAACTCGCCTGTCCAGGGACGTTCATCGCAAAATGGTACGAGGCGCGCGCCGGTGTCACCCAGGCCAATTATGGCTGTGCGTCCAGCCACGAGCAGGCACGCCAGATGGTGATCGACGGGAAAATGAGCGATGAGATCTACGAGAGAGGTCCCATGGCCGTTTTGGAGGCCCGAAAGAAAAGTGGCTGGAGCCTCAATCGCGCGACCCTCGAACAGGGCAACGAGATCCTGAAGATCATCGACAAGGGCCTTCAGGATGGCGCGATCGGCATCGGCAGCACCTTGGGATACATGCGTGATGGCGTGACGACGCGCGAGATGTTCGAGGTGCAGAAAGTCGCGGCGCGCTATAAGCGTTTGACCACCGCACACACCCGCTTCACGCCTGACAACGACGTCATGGAAAATCTCGGCGCGCAGGAACTCCTCCTCAATGCGGTGGCACTGGGTGCGCCGGCCATCGTTCTGCACTTCAACAACCCCGGCTGGCGGTTTACGAGCGAACTGCTTTCCCGCCTTCAAAAGGCGGGCCACAATGTTTGGGGCGAAGTCTATCCCTACGCTGCCGGCTCGACCTTTTTGAATGCGGTTTTTTTGGCACCGGACCAGTGGGTTAAGAGAATTGGGCCACCGCTATGAGGACACCCTGCAAGATCCGATCACCGGTAAATTCTATGACTTGGCGAGATACAACGCCGAAATGAAGACCGATCCGACCAAGCTGATCGTGCTCTACAAGATGCCGAAGGAAGACATTCCGAAATGGCTGACGCTCAAGGGCGTGACCGTGGCCAGCGACGCGTCTGTTGCCGAGCCGATTTTCGGCCCGTGGGATTTTCCGTTGGACAAGTTGGGCGCCACCCATCCCCGCACCTCCGGCACGCATAGTCTCTCATTGCGGTTGGGTCGGGAAAACAACATCCCCATGATGCAGCTGATGGCGATCCTCAGCTACAACGCGGCCAAGCACCTGGGCGATACGGGCCTGAAGGCGATGCAGGAGCGTGGCCGTATGCAGACTGGCATGGTCGCCGATATCGTGGTGTTTGACCCCGAACGCGTCACCGACAATTCAACCTACGACAAGGGCGCTGTCCCGTCGACGGGCTACAAGGCCGTGATCGTCAACGGTCAGGTGACCGTGCGTGACGACAAACTGCTTGGTGTTTTTGCCGGTCAGCCGATCCGGTTTGAACCCGAAGCCAAGCCGCGCTTTGAGCCAATTTCAGTAGAAGCGTGGAACGCTGCCTTCTCGACCGGCATGCCCGATATCACGCCTGCCTTCCCGGTGAATGGCGGCAACTGAGCTTAACGCGACCAAACAAGGAGACGGGATCATGCGGTTTTTGATCTCCGTCTCCCCGATAAATAGCTTAAAGAAGGAAGAACCGGCTATGGCGATGAAAATTTCGACGAAATATTTCTGGCTTGGGGTGCTGATAGTCGCTCTCGGTGTCGTCGTGCTGTTCAATGCCGTGATCGCGTCCGTGGCTATTGTTACGGTTACGGGCATGTTTCTCTTGCTTGGCGGCGCTTTGCAAATTGCCCTTGGGTTCTGGACTGAAGGCCTGGGCAACAGGATACTGACCTGGTGCCTTGGCGCTCTGACAGCATTTCTGGGCTGGTCATTCATGGCCAACCCGCTTGCCGGCATCATATCGCTATCTACCTTCCTGCTGATCCTCCTCGCGGCAAGCGGCATCGTCCAGATCCTGTTCGCCTTCCGCGTCAGAGGCACACGGTTCTTTTGGCCCCTTTTGTTCGCGGGGTCAGTGTCTGTCGTCCTGGCAATAATTCTCTTGTCATCGCCGGGTGCAACGCTGGTTCTGATCGGGACCCTGCTCGGAATCCAGATGCTTTGTTCAGGCGCGAGCCTGATTATGATGGGGATGTTTTTCAAGGAAACCAGTCAATGACGAAATTAGGATTGGATGCCCGATGTCACGCCTGCCTTTCCGGCGGATGGCGGCAACTGATCGCGACATTCCCAGGCCTCATCGCACAGAAGGAGAAACCAAAAATGAAATATCGTCATGTTATCATGGCCCTCGCGGTTTCCGCGGCGGCTACCTTCAGCCCCGCATACGGCCAGGCAACTGACGGACAGCCCGTTGCGGCTAAGATCGCCCGTGTCGCGAAAGGACTTGCCGGACGCATAGGCTTCGCGGCGCAGGAAATCGGCGGCAAGGAAGTCATCGCGCTCAATGGCGATGAGTCCTTCGCCATGGCCAGCACCTACAAGGTTGCGATCGCCACGGCTGTGCTGGATCGCGTGGACAGGGGGGAACTCAGGCTCGACCAACTGGTCGAAGTCCCGCTCGACATGTTCGTCACCGGCGTAGTTGCGCTTGCCGAGACATTCCCCCACCCCGGGATCCAGCTCTCGGTGGCGAACCTGATCGAGGTGATGATCACGGAAAGCGACAACACGGCGACCGACGTCTCCATGGGCTGGCAGGCGGACCAGCGGCAGTGACCAAGAACCTGCGCAGGCTCGGGATCACCGATTTCAGGGTCGATCGGACGACCCGCGAGATTCTCATGGATTTCTACGGCTTGCCGGCGGCCACGCCAAAAGCTGTGGCTGAGGCCATCAGCAAGAACCCGGCACTGGTGACGGCCCAGGTTGATCCCAATCCGGCCTTCGAGGCGGACCCCCGCGACCACACAACGCCCCTTGCGATGCTGCAACTGCTGCTTGCCATCGACGGAGGCAAGGCGATGAGCCCGGAAAGCCGCGAGTTCCTGCTGGGAGTCATGTCGCGCACGCGCACCGGCGTTGGCCGGCTCAAGGGGCTGATGCCGAAGGGAACGCCCGTCGCGCACAAGACTGGAACCGCAGGCGGAATTGCCAACGACGTTGGTTATATCACGCTCCCCGACGGTCGACGGCTTGCCATCGCGGTGTTCACGAACAGCAGCAAGACATCCGAGGCGGACAGAGAACGGGCAATTGCCGAAATCGGCCGCATGCTGTTCGATCACTTCTACTTGGCTCCGATGGCGAAGCAATAAGTGGGTAAACCTCGCGGGGGCGCACCGTCTGCCGGCGCGTCCCCAGCAGCGCACAAATTAGATAGACGCAATGATCCGAAGGCGAAATCCGATGAAACGAAACATAGCACTGGCTTTTATCGTAATAGTCTCGGCATTGATGTCAGTTCAGCAGGCATTTGCACAGCAAAAGATGGATACGCGGTTTGAGAAAATAACGAGCGAAGCTCGGCGGCTCATGAATGAGATCAAAGTCCCGGGTATAGCCATTGGGATCATTCACGACGGCAAGGTCCAAACGGCGGGCATCGGCATCACCAATCGCAACGATCCTCAGGCGGTCACTAAAGACACTGTGTTTTATATTGGTTCCGCGACAAAGCCCTTTACGGCCGCGGTCGTTCTTAAAATGGCAGAACGCGGAGAGCTCGACCTCGAAGCCCCAGTTCGGAAGTATCTCCCGGAGTTTTCGGTCCTGGATAGCGAGGCTTCGGAAAAGGCGAAGGTCATCGACCTTTTCCAGCACCGGACTGGCTGGCAAGGCGACTACTTTGAGGATCCCAGTTCGGGGGAAGATGCCTTGGGGAAGGCCGTGCGGTCTTTTCAATTCCTACCGCAACGCACACCTTATGGCGAGGTCTGGGCCTACAACAACAACAACTACATCATTGCAGGACGTCTCATTCAAGTCGTAAGCCGTGCAAGATCTTATGAACAAAAAGTCAAGGACGAGTTGTTTGTGCCCCTAGGCATGACGCACACCTCCTTCTTCATGCCGGAACTCATGGCAGACCGCTTTGCTGTTGGCCATTCCGGCGTATACGACGGGAAGTCCGAACCTAAGGTCAGCTTTGCGCCTTTTCCGCGCAGCGTTTATCCGGCCGGAGCCATACTCAGTAACATCCGTGATATGTTGAAGTGGGTGCAATTTCAGTTTGACGGTAAGGACAAGGGCGGCAGTCAACTGTTGTCTCCAAAGTTGCTGGACATGTCGCACAGCCCCTTGGTCGAAGGCGAACTGAGTGAACACACCGGCTTTGCGTGGTTCGTTGAGGATATCGGCGGTGTGCGAACCGTTTTTCATGCCGGTCGGTCGGCAGGGGCTACCTCCAAGGTTCTGTTTGCGCCGGATAAGAAGTTTGGGATCGTTATTCTTACGAACAGCGACCGTGGTATTGAGGTGTACGATGGCGTAATTGCGCTGGCTCTCAAAAAGTATTTAGATATTGAGAAGAAACCCCTGGTTGCAATCGCTGCAAATCGTAGCGCCCTTGAACCTTTCGAAGGTCTTTGGTTAGGCGATGCTGAAGACTACAAACTCTATTTTGACAAAGACCAGCTTATGGCTGAACGCCTGTACAAACCATTGGCAGGAATGAAAATTTATGAGAACCCTCCCCCGATTTCGATGAGTAGCGCGGGTAAGGACATGGTTATCATGACAGATGGTCCCTTCAAGGGAACGGTCGGCCAGTTGCGGCGTGACAAGTCTGGAAAGCCGGCGTTCCTTAGCATGCAGCACCGGATTTTCCGTCTGGAGAAATAGGTTGCTCGATCGCCGGCCGCTCGAGAACCGCCGCGCGTCAGAAAGGTGTAGCCAAATGCAACATATGAAAAATAGGCTTCTAAGGACCTTTACCGCAGCGCTTGCCGTCGCCGCAAGTTTCGTCCTGCCGGCCGCTGCTCAGGACGCTTCCGGGCCGATCCTGTTCACAAACGTCAACGTCTTTGACGGTGTGAACGAAGCCCTGATCAAAAACGCCAATGTCGTGGTGACGGGCAACAAGATCACCGCGGTGTCGACCAAACCGTTGGCCATCGCGGGCGGCACGGTCATCGACGGTGGCGGTCGCACTCTGATGCCTGGCCTGACAGACTGCCATTGGCATAGCATGGCAGCCAATTTTAGTGGCAATGCGTTCGCGGTTGGTGAGGGCAAGCTGAACCTTGTGGCGGCCGATGGGGCGAAAAAGACGCTTCTGCGGGGCTTCACCTCGATCAGGGACGTGGGCGGCAATGTCTTCGATCTAAAGTCGGTGATCGACGAGGGTATGTACGTTGGTCCCCGGATTTACGCTGCGGGGTCGATGGTCTCCCAAACGTCGGGCCATGCAGATTTTCGTCAAACGATTGATATACCTCAGAGCTATTCAAGGGATCTTACCCCGCAGGAAAGGATGGGGTCGGTCGCCATCGCAGACGGCAAGGCGCAAGTCCTGCAGCGCGTGCGCGAGAACCTGATGCGGGGAGCGGCCTTCATCAAGCTGATGGCTGGCGGCGGGGTTGCCTCGCCCGCGGATCCGCTGGACGTCTCGCAATACACCGTCGAGGAAATCGCGGCGGCGGTCGAAGTGGCGCAGAACTGGGGCACCTACGTGACGGTTCACGCCTACACCGCAAAGGCGATCCAGAACGCGATCCGCGGCGGTGTCCGGAATGTCGAGCATGGCCATATGATTGACGAGGAAACCGCCCAACTGATGAAGGAGACGAATACTTCGGTCTGCCTGCAGCCCTTCTATAACGACGAGGATGCGATCCCACTCCCTGCCGGCTCGTTTGCGGAACAAAAGTACCAATTGCTGATCTCTGGAACTGATACAGCCTTCGCGTTAGCGAAGAAATACGACCTGCTCTTCGGGTTCGGCACTGACAGTCAGGGTTCACCCGCGCTCGCCGCGCGTCAGGGGGCGCAGTTGGCGAAGCTCGCCCGCTATTACAAGCCCTGGGAAGTGCTGAAGATTGCGACCAGCCAGAATTACGAGATCTTAAAGCGTTCCGGGCCGCGCGATCCCTATCCCGGTGACAACGGTGTGGTTCGGGAGGGTGCCTATGCCGACCTGCTTCTGGTCGACGGCAATCCGCTCGAGAACATCGACCTGATCGCCGACCCGGAAAAGAACTTTGCCCTCATTATGAAGGACGGGAAGATCTACAAGAACACGCTGAAGTGAAGTGGATAGGTGGCTAAGAGCAAGACATGCAGCCGGATATGGGTGGAGTAACGGCACATCGGACGAACCGAATCGATTTAAGGTTTGGTTCGCCAATGTTGCCGCCACACGACGGAGGCATCTTGGGCCTGAATTCAGTTTGTTCCTCGCAGATGCGGCAGCGAAGGTAGAACGGCAGTCGCTGCACAGGGTGAGTGGAAGACGTTCCTAAGTCAACGATAGAAGAGTTCTTGCAGGAACCACGACTCGTGCCGATGGCCGAAACCAGAACCAATCCACGCACTTTTACCCGCTCCGCAATTCGATTGGCGGCGAGAGTGCGGTCGCACATTCTGTGTGCCGCAGCGGTCCTCATGTTGGCCGGCGCACTTGCCGGCTGCGCCGCCACCATCCGTTTGCCCGCAGTCCCACTCGTCAAGGCGGCGGAGGCTCATCCGTTGGGCATCCCCAACGCGCGCTTCTACATGAACGGCGACAAGCACAAGGTCGAAGAATTGGCCCGCGAGGTCATCGCAATAAAGAAGCGTCTGGCCTTGCAGGCGGGCGGCCGACCAGCTGAAAGCAATTATCTCGCCATCTCAGGGGGCGGCGACGACGGCGCATTTGGGGCTGGCTTGCTGCTTGGCTGGAGCGCGCGTGGCGACCGACCAAGCTTTGACATCGTCACAGGCATCAGCACGGGCGCACTGACGGCTCCCTTCGCCTACCTTGGGCCGGCATACGATCCGCAGCTCAAGGCCGTGTTCACGAACACCACCAAGCAGGATGTTTTGGTGGCGCGCCCGATGTTGTATGCGGCGCTTGCCTCAGATGCCCTCGCGGATTCGACGCCGCTGAGAAACCTGATTGCCAGCTATGTCGACCACACGATGATCCGGCGCATCGCGGAGGAATATGAAAAGGGGCGCCTTCTTCTGATTGCGACAACCAACCTCGACCAATCCCAGTCGGTCGTGTGGAACATCGGCGCAATTGCCAAGAGCGGGGGAGAGCGTGCGCGCGCGTTGATTATCGACGTTCTGCGCGCTTCCGCCTCTATTCCCGGTGCATTCCCTCCCGTCATGCTGGACGTGACCGTCGATGGTCAACGTTATCAGGAGATGCATGTTGATGGAGGAACCGTAGCGCAGGCATTTCTATATCCGCCGTCTTTCTCGCTCAGGGCTATCGACAAGAAACTGAACAGGAAGGTGACACGGCATGCCTACGTGATCCGAAATGGCCGGCTGTCACCGCCCGAAGAGACTGTCAAGCAGCAGACATTGTCGATCGTCGGTCAAACCGTTGCGACGATGATTGCCAACAGCGGCGTCAACGACACCTACCGCATATACCTCGAAACCAAGCGGGACGGTGTCGAGTTCAACCTCGCCTACATCGGCGATGACTTCACCACGCCCTACTCAGGACCGTTCGACCCGGCTTACATGCGGCGGCTGTTCGATTATGGCTATTCCAAAGCCAGAGCTGACCATACATGGCTTAGAAAGCCGCCAGAATATTCGGAGTACTAATGATCGCCGTAGTTGTGAATTTGATCCGCCTCTTTAAAGCGATCAAGCGATCTTGGAATATTCCATTGTTCCGCTCGGCATTCTTCCTTGCAGGAATGATCCTTCTGTCAGGTACGATCTTCTACCACAGCGTCGAAGGTTGGTCCTGGATTGATTCATTTTACTTCAGCGTAACCACGGCCTCGACCGTTGGCTTAGGCGATCTTGCGCCCAAAACAGATGCCGGAAAGCTTTTCACGACGTTATACATTTTCGTCGGGGTCGGCGTCTTTGTTGTGTTGATTTCCCTACTGGCAAAGGCACTTCTCAAAACTGAAGATGGGGATGATTGAGGCGCCCGCAAACAAATGGACAGGCGAGGGGTGCCACCAAGGCAGCTGCGATATATGAGTTGATATCGCTCAACGACGTCACAAGACGCAACTGGACACCAATCCGATGCAGATCGTGCTCGGGCAGACGACCAGTGAGCATCTATTTCTGCAATCTTTCAGGATTGAAAGGCGCATCGAGAGCTTTCAGCAGGCGTGCATCGCGACCATAGATGTCTGGATAGAAGTGTGCGCCGCCGTCGAAGGTTGGATCGGCGGTCCAGTAGAGCAGCAACACCGGCAGTTCTGGCTCGACCTTGACGTATTGCGTCTTGCCGGTTGCTACCAGCGCATCGATCTTGGTGCGGTCCCACCCCTTTCGGTTGGCGAGAATGAGTTCGGCAAGCTTCAGCGGATCTTCCACCCGGATGCAACCGTGTGAGAAGGTGCGTGCCGCCTTACCAAACAGTTGCCGGCTCGGAGTGTCATGCAGATAGACAGCGTACTTGTTCGGAAACAGGAATTTGACAATACCCAGGGCGTTTTTCGGGCCGGGCTTTTGCACCATGCCGTAAGGGAACGTCTTGGCCGAGTAACTGGCCCAATTGATGGTTTGTGGATTGACGCGTTTGCCGCTGCCATCGCGCAATTCGTAGTCGTTGGCCGCGACGTAACCGGGATTGCGCGACATCTTCGCGAACTTCTCGCCGCGAACGATCGATCTTGGCAACGACCAGTCGGGATTGAAGACGATCGTCTTCATGTTTTCGGTGAAAACTGGTGTCTTGTGATAGGTCTTGCCGACCACGACGCGGGTTTTCCAGACCGGCTTTCCGTCGAGAACAAGTCTCAGGTAGAAGCCTGCGATGTTGACAAGGACAAGCTCATTGCCGACGTCCCGTAGGATCCAGCGTGCACGCTCCAGATTGACGCGGAGCTGTTGGATGCGGTCTTCGGGCGTTGCGTTGAGCACCTTGATCGTGGCCGGCCCAACGACCCCATCATCTTCGAGTGAGTTGGCCGCCTGAAATCGCTGAACGGACTCAACCAACGCGGGATCATACTGCAGCGGATCGGCCGGCTCCTGCGTCTCCTGGTATTCCCCCGTGATGGCAAGGCGCGCGCGCAACGCGCCAACGCGCGGGTCTTTGTCGCCCGGCTTCAGCGGCGGGCCGTCGGCCACGCTCACCCAGACGCGATCGATGGCGTGCTGTGTGTAGGCCTGCAGCGTTGACTTGAGAGCCTAGATAGAACGGGTGCTTGAGGCGCGCGCGCTCGACGAGTTCGTCGATCTTGCCGGCACTGATGGCCTCGGCGAGTGCCGTGGCGGGGTCGGACTTGAGGACCTGTCGCGAGAAGTTCCAATTGCCATCGAGGCCGTGCGGGTCGACCTTGCCGAAATAGAGCTGGTAGAGCAGTCGCGAGAAAGCATCGCTCAAGATGATGTCGCGGTCGGCCAGCGCCTCTGCGTTATCGGGGGCGGGCAACGCGGCAGCGACTGTCTTGTCGTGGAAGTCGGAGGCAATCAGCCCATCTTCCCAGCTACGTGCGACTGCCGTCTGCAGCGCCTTCATTGCTGCTGGATCTTGCCACGCAAGCTTGAAACCGAGTGCATCATAGAGCTTGGGCAGGAGCTTCTTGGCTGCGATGCGGTGTCCGTCGATGTTGCCGCCACCGGGCCGACCGAGCGCTTCGATCCTCGTGCGCAGTGCTTGTTCTATGACCGGATCGGCGAGCGCTGCGGATGGAACACCGGCTATCAATAACATCACAAGCACGCCAAGGGGCTGGCTAAGCCGTAGCGCGCTACGCCCAACAAAGAGACCGGTACGCAAAACTAAATACACCTGTTTCATCATCCCCACAGTCCCGTGCTATTCAGTTCGGCTGTCGACCCGTTCGGGCCAATGACGGCGACCGGCGCTCAGGCCATGAGAATGGCAAGTCCAGCGCTGGCCTTCGGCAGTACCCCTGCCTTTGAGCCTGTCCGGCCTGATACTGGATGATGTTACGCTCATGGCGTTCCCAGGGCCACAACGGATCACGAATTACCCGCGATATCGCACATCGGCAGTCGAGCGATATCAACGGCACGCAATCCACCGCGGATACAGACTTAGTGTTGAGGCCGCTGAAAAATTCGGGACGTTCCATCCCTCATGTCCCGGCGACGAACACCCAATCCGCCAGGCGATATCGCCCACTGCGGGCCCCCGCAACCATCGCTAATTTTGTCCGGACCGAAAACATCGCGTCCCCTTTTGCCCACGGCAAGCTTCAGGATGGTGCCGATTGCTCCATAGACATCAGTGGCGAGCTTGCCGTTGACCGGCACCAGCAGGACTTTGTCGACCAGCGTTCGGATGGCTTCGGCCACGTCGCCGCAGGCCTCGTTCCAGGATGCGGTTCTGCCCGAGACCCAAGTTCAACGGCGTTGCTCCGCTCGCCTGGACCACCGACGTGCTCACCAAGCTCGTCAACCGCTGGCCAGCGTCGCGCATCGACGAACTGATGCCCTGGGCTTACGCCAAGGCCAACGGAGCCTGAGCCGTCAAGGTGGGCGCAGTGCAGCGCTTACGTTCGAACGCAAGTCGGTCAATGTGTTCCGGTAATGAACTGGCCGGATTTGCACGCTCCATCAAGGACGTGCCAGCGGCTGAGAGCATCGGCATGTGCAGCGAGCAAGGCGACTGCGGGATCGCTCCCGCAGTCCATGTGGTGCGTCTCGCTACTCGTAGAACGCCAGTCGCTCGTTCTTCAGGATCGGATGCTGGGCGGCGGCCCCGCTCGAACGCGCCGCCGGGGATCAAGTAGTGTGACATGCGCGTTCCGGTCTCCTGGCCGCTCGGCTTGCCGGTTGACGACGGGTGAAGACCGACACGCTTCATCATCCGACCCCATTCGGCGTTGTGGAACCCGTTGTCGCCGGGCTTGCCGAAGTAGGCCTGCTCCATGTGCACCATCTCGTGGATGAGGATCGAGGCGACCAACAGCGGGTTTCCACTCCCGAGCTGGTTGGGGTTGATCGCGATCTCGTCGATGCGACCACCCTCGGCCTTGCGGAAGCGCTGATACGAGTAGAAGCCGCCGAAACCCTCTTTCCGCTGCAGTGTGATCAGAGCCTTGGGAAGCCGGTTCTCGAACAGCTCGGCGTTGAAATGGTCGAACAGCGTGTGCAGCTGGCAGTAAAGGGCAAGCCCTTCCTGACCTTGGCAGCCCGCTGCCGCCGGACTGGACCTCCCCCGATTTAGTGGAGAGCGATCCGCTCCTCTTCTTGGCCGGCTCGGAACTTGGCTTCGAACGCCGCAGGGCTGATGTAGCCGAGGCTGGAGTGCCGGCGGCGCGGATTGTAGAAGCCCTCGATGTATCGGCCAATGGCTTCGGTTGCCTCGGCGCGGCTCGAGAAGGCCGTGCGCCAGATCAGCTCAGACTTGATCGTCTTGAAGACGGTCTCGACCATGGCGTTGTCGTAGCAGTTGCCGCGCCCGCTCATCGATGCAACGAAGCCGTGATCGCGGAGCAGGCGGCGATAGTCGTCCGAGCAATATTGGCTGCCCCGATCAGAATGATGCAACAAGCCGCGTGGGGGCTGGCGGAGTGCAATCGCTCGCCGCAGGGCTCCCATTGCCAAGCCACTTTTCATCCTGTCTGCGATCTCAAAGCCAACGATCCGACGTGAGTAGAGGTCCAGGACGATGGCGAGATAGAGCCAACCCTCGGCGGTCCAGACATACGAGATGTCGACGCCCCATTTCTGGTCGGGCGCAGTCGCGGTGAAGTCCCGGGCGAGCACATTTCTCGCAACGGGGCCGCCATGGTCGCTATCCGTCGTCCTCTTGAAGCGTGTCTTTTGCCGCGCTTTCAGGCCGTTTTCGCTCATCAGGCGCGCGACGCGGTTCAAGCCGACCTGCAAGCCCTGCTCCTTCAGCTCGGCATGCATGCGCGGTGAGCCGTAGGTCTCGTTCGACGTCCAGAATTCGGCCCGGATGTGCGCCAGGAGCACCAGGTCGTCCGATTGTCGCCGGCTCGCAGGACGTCTTTTCCACGCATAGAAACCGCTGACGCTCACGCCAAGTGCCGCACACGCCGTCCCGACCGGGATCTCAGCCTTCTTTGCGTCGATCAACGCGAAACTCATCGACTTGTCTCCTTGGCAAAGAAGGCGGTCGCTTTTTTTAGGAGGTCCCTCTCGGCCCGAAGAAGCTCGTTCTCACGACGCAGCCGTTGAAGCTCCTTCTCGACATCCTCGTGCGGCCCGGCCATCAGCTCCGTACGATCGAGCTTTCGCTTCCATGCCCCGAGCGACGAGGCACCGACGCCGAGGTCATCGGCGATCTCCCTGATCGTCCGACCGCTGGTTGCCAGAAGCCGCACCGCCTCCTGGCGGAACGAGTCGTCGATCACCCGCCCCTTGTCCGTCCGTTTCTTGCCCATAGATGCTCCCCTGATTCGCTCATTCGATCAGAAAAGCCCTCCACTTTCTCGGGGGAAGTCCACTTCGATCCTGGGTTTCGCCGCTCGCTGTCGGACGGCACGCCGGACGTCGGGCGGCGATCCGGCGATGGGCCGCTCGATGTCGAACAGCGCCCCGATGCGGTCGAGCGCTTCCGCAGCGATAGATGACTTGTGCTCCGACCATTCGTCGAAGAAGCCGCGCCTAGCATGGCTCCAGCAGCCGACCTCGGCGACACGCGGCGGTCCGGCTCGCAGATGCGCATTGGCGGATCGAGCACCCGGGATCTCGTAGAGACGGCCGAAGCCGGCGTAGCCGTCGGCATGCAGCCAGCCGGTGAAGTTGGCCAGTTCGGCTCGGCAGTGCTCGCCCTTGCGGTCAGGCGTGTAGCGGTAGAGCACAGCCGGCGGAGCCGTACCGGCGTGGGCGCGTTCGTCGCGCAGATAGACCCACAGCCGGCCGGTCTTGGTCTTGCCGTTGCCGGGGCTGAGCACATCGACCGGTGTGTCGTCGGCGTGAATGACGCGGCCCATCATCACGTGATCGGCAATCAGCTCGACCAGCGGCGCCAGGAGCCATGCTGTGTGGCCGAGCCACTGGGCACGCTGGCTGCGATCGATCACGACGCCGGCGCGGGCGTCGATCTCCGCCTGCCGATAGAGCGGGAGATGATCGCAGAACTTGGCGACGACCATGTGCGCGAGGAAGCTCGCATCGACCATGCCGCGCGGGATCGGCAGCTCCGGCATCGGAACCTGGACCATCGTCTCACACTTCCGGCACGAGCAGGCCGGGCGCACATGGCGGATCACCTCGAAGCGGGCAGGAACATAGGCCAGCACCTCGGTGACGCTTTCGCCGACCTTGCGCAACTCATCACCGCCACAGGTCTTGCACACGCCAGCGGGGGCATGGACGACGTCGCGCCGCGGCAGCTCGGGCGGCAGCTGGCGGCGCTTCTTCCTCTCAGGAGTCGTGGCTTCGGCGGCCGGCTCGTCCTGGGCGTCAGGCTGCGGTGCGGATGCAATCGCCTCGGCCTTGGCCGCTTCCGCCTCTTCGAGCGCCAGTTCCAGTTGCTCGATGGCGCGCTCGATCCTCTCCGAGCTCGCCCCGAACTTCTCGCGCCTCAGGCGGGCGATCTGGGCTTTCAGCTTCTCGATCGTGAGCTGCGTGACGACGAGGCCGTTCTTCGCCGCGGCCAGCTTGGCAGTGGTGGCAAGAAGCTCGGCGTCCTTTGCGACCAGCAACGCCTTCAACTCGGCAATGTCATCGGGCAACTGGTCGGGGGTGAGTAGCATGCCCAAGCGATGCGCTGCTTCGTGCTATCCGGCAAGCGTTGGCACCCACGTTTTCTGCGGAGTTCGCCATTCGAGGCCTTCCAGCGACTACCCATGTGAATGCCCCTTCTTGCAAGGCGTATTGATTCTGAGATCGAGATGATCGATCTCGTGGTTGCGCAGCTTTCTGACGGCTTCAATGATGGCCGGCGTGTTTGCGAACAGGTGCGCGCCGGACGGGTGCGGATCGATCAACAAGCGCCCTTTCCGGATCTGGACGTAGATCCAGTTCACAGGGATCTTCAAGACGTTGGCGATCTCGTTTGCGCTCAGCACGTCCTTGGAGTGCTGCCAGCGCGTTCGCTGCTCGACGAGCCCTTTCAGGCCCGCGTCATACCGTATGCGCTGGACAGTGTTCGGTAGGACCTTGTCGGGGCTGTTCGGTGAGCGGTGCCCGTCTCGCGTCAGCACGGCGGCAATTTCATCGTCGTGCATCCCGGTACGGGCAAGCTCGGTAATGCGCTGCTGCATCTCATCGCCACGGGTTAGCCGTGCCACGGAGCCCACACGCATCTTCACTTCGATCTCACTGACGGCTCCACCGCGCCACACGATGCGCACTTTGACAACGTCATGCTCACCGCGGTCGAGAACAACCTTCTCTACGAGACAGCGCAGCAATGCCTTTCTCTTTGCATCGGTCGTGCTCAGGTTCGCCCAGATCTCGGGGAGGCGGCCAGAAAGGCGGATGACGTTGTCGCCCAGTGCCTTTCCGATCGCGATGGGGCTAACGGATTGGGGCACACTGGACTGCGCCAGGGCCTCCTCCGCTGCGCGCACCTCCTTGAGGGCCGACTCCCAGCGACGCTCCAGCTCAGCGGCGACGAGCCGATTGTCGGGATCGACCTTGTTGAACTGTCGTTCTGCCAGCGATGCTTCGTAACGTCGCCGTTGAAGTTGCTGCTCAGCGCTCTTACGCATCGCCTTGTCCGACTCGCTCTGAGCGCGACGGGCGCGCGACAGCGCGTCGATCTCGGCCGGAGCCAGCGCTTGCAGGAAGGCCTGCGTCACTGCCGTGTCAATACGAGGCGCGCTGACATGCTGGCAGGCGGGCAGGCCCTGATGTGCGCTCAGGTGATTGCAGACGTACTCGGGACGGTTCTTGTAGCGGACGTACATCTTGTGGCCGCATCTGCCACACCACGCAATGCCGGTCAGAAGCAGCTCGCCATCGCGCGGCGCACCCCTCGTCTTCTTGCGCATGTATTCAGCCCGGTTGTCGCTGACGATGCCTCTGATCTTCTCGTAGGTCTTCCAATCGATATAGGCTGGATAGCGGTCCTTGACGACGATCCGCCATTCCTCGATCGGCTTCGCCGCCTTCATCGTCGATTTGCCGTCGGTGGGCTTGCGCAATCGTGTGCGTCCGTAGACGAATGCGCCAGCGTAGGCGGGGTTCTTGAGAATCCTCGCCACTGCGGACGTTGTGGCGGAGGCCCACGTGAGATCGCCATGACGATCACGGCGCGGCAGTTCGAGATCGCAGGCATTGAACTCGCGCATCACCTTGGCGACACTGCGCACCTTCAGAAAGGTCTCGAACAGCAGCGAGAGCCGTTCCTGAACCTCCATATTCGGATCCTTGACGACGACACCCGAAGGGTCGCGGACGAGGCCGACAGGCAAAGTCAGCGCCAACTCGCCGCGCTCAGCTTTTGCGAGAAGACCTGCCGTGAGCCTGCTACGGATCGTGTGCAGCTCCAGCTCGGATATCGTTCCTTTCAAGCCAAGCAGCAGTCGCCCGTTCGGGCTGCCCGGATCGTAGACGCCGTCCCGATCGGCAATCAGGCAGCCGTGCAATCCGCAGATGTCGAGCAGAGGATACCAGTCCGTGCAATTGCGGGCGAGGCGGGTCACATCGATCGACAGGATTAGGCCGACCTCGTGAAGGCCCACGCGTCCGACCAGTTCCTTGAAGCCGCTGCGCTGCACCGATGACGCCCCGCTCAGGCCGAGATCGGCATCGATGACATCGATGTCAGCTTCGCGCCAGCCGAGCTCCTTTGCCCGTTGCTGGAGTGCGTACTGCAAACGCAGGCTCTCCTGGTTGCTCACCACTTGGTGGGGAGTTGATTGGCGGATGTACACAACGGCTCGCCGCGCCAGGTGCGTCGGCTTCACCAGCTCGGATCTCATGGCTCACCTCCGCCAGCACCGCGGCGACCTCGTCGACGATCTGGCGCTGCAGCGCCGGTGGCAATGTGAACCACACGTTTTTCGGATCGATCGGCATCGAGCTGCTCAACGGCCAAGGTCAGATCGTGAAGCGCCTCGATGCTGAGCTTCGTTCGATTCTCAGAGGACGGCTGTGGCTCGGTTGCCGCGACCGCGATCAAAAGGCTTGCGCCGTCGCGATGCTCGACTTCGTAACTCACCGGCATGCCACCGCCGCGATGGACTGACCGAATGACCCGGAAAGTCCGGCCGAACAACGGATGCGTCGGATCACGCACAGTCACTTCGACGGCAGATGATTCGTCAGACTCGCGGGTGGGGATATTGCGTTGTGCCTTCGAGCAACATCGACATCTGTGCGGGGCTCAGTGCTACCGTGCCGCCGTTCGTCACCGGCCATGTGAAGCGGCCCCGCTCCAGCCGCTTGGCGAAAAGACAAAAGCCCTGACCGTCCCAGTACAGGATCTTGACGAGGTCACCCCGGCGGCCGCGAAAGCAAAAGATCGCGCCCGAAAATGGATCCTGCTTCAGGGCGTCCTGCGCAAGGATGCTGAGGCCATCGAACCCCTTGCGCATGTCGGTGACGCCGCACGCCAGATAGATCTTCACGCCGGTCGGCACGGTGATCACGGCGCGCTGCTCTCCAGGGCTGCAACCAGAGCAGCCAGCTTCAACGGATCTATGCTCTCGCAGACCCTGAGGACGCGCCCGTTGGCAAGCGCGATCTCGATACGCTCGCCCCTTGGCGGAACGCCCGACGCTGGCGCCTCGGGGGCAGCGGCGATCCGCACTGGCACCAGCGTCACCGGAGAGGGCGGTTGGACGCGGCCAGGGGACTTGCGCGCCTTGTCGGTCGCTCCGTCCCGAAATTGCCGTCGCCAAAGATAGATCGACGCCGTCGACACACCATGCCGTTCGGCGACATCGCTGACCACGGCACCGTCCGCGAACGCCTCGGCCACGATCGACCGCCGCTCGGCGTCGGTCCGCCGCCGTCCCGTCTCGTCTGAGGCCTCGCCGTCGCTGCCCATCCCTGCCCCTTGTCACGCCGCTTCGGCAGACAGGATCAGGCAAGCCACGTGTGTCGAGAAGTCGTCACGGCCGCAGTCCCGGCCACTCGCTTACGATCTTCGCGTCATGAGGCGAGAAGAGCCCACGATTATCTTCAGGGCTCGATGACTCCGCCAGCAGTGTCGACACTGCGATCAGCGCAGCCAGATCAACACGCGGAAACCTCGCCAACTGCACGGCCGTGCAGATCGACCGGTCAAACATCCAGACCGGCAACTCCAATAAACGGCCCGGAGCGTCGCCATCACGGCTGCAACGGGCGGTGGAACCGGAAACCTTCTCTATCACCTCGTGGATAAGGACAGTCGATCCTGCCCAGGGATGCCATGGGTACAAAACCTCTCGCTCGACGGTCCGGTGGGCGTGCTGACGTCCACTTGTACAATGAGCGCCGACCGCATCAGGGACGCGGCATGAAAGGACGAACACCGGCCCGCGCCTTCCGCGAAGGCCTCACCCGCAGAGCAAAACCGCAACAGCCAAAGGAGCCAAAAGCCACACCCGAAACCCAACCCGCGCAACCCACACTCTGACCCTCAGTCGACAGCGGCAAGTGTCAGGTGATTACCGTTCTTGTACACTACTCCTTCATCGTGTCGGACTTGCACCAACTACTATCTGCCGGTCTCCCGGCGCACTGCGAAAGATTCTGGACACTACCTTGAAAAGTCGACCCACCCCTGATATCAGAACCGATGTCATCTTATCCAAGGACACGCACATGATCATGGTGTACCTGAAATTGGCGTTCTTTCTTCTGCTAATTCCCACTACATCTTGGGCCCAGGAGACTAGGTTAAAGACTGACACATTCAAGAGTTGGAGCCGATCGCCGGTCGCGGCCGAGGCAACGCTGAGGAAGATGCATGAACATCTAATCGGTGCAAAAGATATTGAGTTTCTCACTGATTTTAAAATTAGTCATCAGGCGCTTGGCACAACGCGCAGCGGTACGGCCCACTATATTTTACGCAAACCAAATCTTTTGCGCGCAACCGTAACGCTTGGCACTGCAGAGGCAATCATCGTATCCGATGGCCACGTTCTGACCATACATGAGCCAAAAAAGAAAACCTACCAGCAGTCTCCAGCCAGGGACTCTATAGTTGGCAATTTGTACGTGGCAGCGGGTTTGGCCTCGGTTCAGCCGCGCCTCATTGATTTTTTTTGGAGTATAGATTATCTCGCCAAATTGGGCGGTTACGCCAAGCTTCAAGCTTTGCCTCCTGACAAAGTCGGAGCCAAGGCTTGTGAAGGAATACGTGTTCAACGCCAAGAGGATGACTGGAGCGTTTGGCTCGAAAACACCGATAACCGACTTCCGTGTCGTCTCGTCAGCAAACGAACCGATGGCGGTAGTCTCGTAATTCAGTCAAATACCCTTAAATGGGTAGAAAATCCGGTGATTACAGACGACACCTTCCGATTTGTTTCTCCAGACGGCCACAAGAAGTACTGAGGCAAGCGACGCTCCTATACCTTATGGGGCGATCGAAGCTGTGTTTAAACTGACTCTGTCGTTTTAGCAACTGTAGCGTTTAGCTTTATTGCTTCAGTGCCCATGAAGTGGCACGCTCATTCGCAGGCTAGTCGATGTTAGAGACCCGCTCCAAGGCGGCAATGTCGGCCAACTGCAGCCCCCCGTCGGCGCACGGCAGAATGAGCCCCTTCCGCTGCAAAGTAAGCAGATGCTCTTCCAGTTCACTTACAGTGAATTTTAGCAACTCAGCGACGAACCCGCATTGCAGGTCACCAGCGATCGAGTGGCCATCACCGCCGCTGTGGACATTGTCACGGGAGAGAAACAGAAGGAATGATGCCAGACGTTCAACGGGCCGATTGCGCCCCTGCTCGACCAACAGGTCACGCCGCTGGTTAAAGCGATCGGTTGCTAAACTAGCGCGACTGTCCTGCCGTAGGCGCGGCACGTCTTCGACTGTTAACAGATTGTTCGTCTGGGCCATAACATCATTCCACTCGGTACGCACGCAATTCAAATATGGCGTAATTTTGTCACAGTCAACAGATTTGGTTCTGTAATTGCGTCGCAGCGCACGATCTCATCCCGATCAATAAAAATCGTCAGAGCAGACTGGCCTCGATAGCAGTTCCCGGAAGGCGGGACATCGGCCACGCAGGGTTCTAAGGCCTCAGCCTGCCTGCGTTCGACGGCTTTTGTATAACAGCGTTCACAGCGGCCGTCGCACCCTCACCGCGCTACCAGCCGACCGTCGTGACAACTTTCTCTACATCGAATCCCAGGACGTCTATCTGCCCGCGAGGAGAATATATGGAATACCGGTTCAGCCGCGAAGGAGATGGAAAAAGGGTAAGCGTCCCCTCATGACTGCGGCCGTGGCGACTTGCGCGGCGGCTGGAGCGGATCGAGTGGCTTGGTGCCCTTAAGTCGTGGATAAGGACAGTAGGGCACATGGTCTCGGAGATCATCTCCACGGTCGAGCGTCGGCGGAGGTGGTCGACGCAGGAGAAGCTGCGGATCATCGAGGAGGCATTGACCTCCGGCGCGTCGATCGCGGCGGTCGCCGACCGCAACGGTGTGTGCCGGTCGTTGCTCTACACGTGGCTGCGGCTTGTGCGTGCGGGTCGGATGCCGGGCATTTCGATGTCCTCGCCCGCGCCCGCATCCTTCCTGCCGGTTCGGATCGAGGGCCCGATGGCCGCTCCCCCGCCACCGGAGCCCGATAGCGATCCGCCGCCGGTACGGCACTTTTCTTCTCCGAGCCGTGCCCAGCGCGAACGCCAGGTGGAGGTCATGCTCGCCAATGGCCGCCGCCTCAGGGTCGACGAGCGCATCGACCCTGCGGCACTCGCGATGATCGTTGCCGCACTCGACGGGGGCACACGGTGATCACGATCCCGGCTGGGGTAAAGATCTATCTCGCCTGCGGCGCGACCGACATGCGCAAAGGCTTCGATGGCCTGAGCATCCTGGCGCAGGACGTCCTGAAGCAGGACCCCTTCCTATGTGGCGGCTGTCGTTATGTGGCGGAGGCGACCGAAGGCGGTGCGGGGACGGGCGACGCCCGTCTTTTCCCGCCACATAATATTCCGTGCCTCTGGCGCAGACGCGGGATCCCCCTGTGTCGCGCCCCCACCGAGTGGTCCGGGTGGAATGTTAGTTCATGGGTGGTCTTTTTGCCGGACCGAGCGTGGCTGCCGGAGCCCCTACGTGTAGCGCAGGCGGCCACGCGGCGAGGCGGGGCACGAACACTTCGGGGGCCGGTGCCCGATAGCCCAGCGATGCGTGCGGTCGGATGCTATTATACAAGTGGACGCCAGAACGCCCACAGGACCGTCGAGCGGGAGGTTTTGTACCCATGGCATCCCTGGGCGGGATCGACAGTCCTTGTCCACGAGGTGATCGAGAAGGTTTCCGGTACCACCGCCCGTTGCGTCTCCCTCCGGCGAGTGCCGCCTTGATGTGCTTCCTGGATTGTTGGACTCTGCGGGCTGATCCGATGCAGCGCGGGATGTGGATGTGTCCACAAAGGCAGTCATGGACACAAGTGGGAAGCGGCGCAACAAGCGCTGGCCGGTGGCCCTGAAGCGCGAGATCGTCGAGGCGACGCTTGCGCCCGGCGCATCGGTCTCGGTGGTAGCGCGGCAATACGACGTCAATGCCAACCAGGTGTTCGCGTGGCGCCGGCGCTATCTGGCGGCGGAGGAGGCATTGGCGCCGACCCCGTCGCTGCCGGGATTGGTGCCCGTTACGATCACACCAGATCCGTCTCCCTCCGGCGAGTGCCGCCTTGATGTGCTTCCTGGATTGTTGGACTCTGCGGGCTGATCCGATGCAGCGCGGGATGTCGATGTGTCCACAAAGGCAGTCATGGACACAAGTGGGAAGCGGCGCAACAAGCGTCTCCCTCCGGCGAGTGCCGCCTTGATGTGCTTCCTGGATTGTTGGACTCTGCGGGCTGATCCGATGCAGCGCGGGATGTGGATGTGTCCACAAAGGCAGTCATGGACACAAGTGGGAAGCGGCGCAACAAGCGCTGGCCGGTGGCCCTGAAGCGCGAGATCGTCGAGGCGACGCTTGCGCCCGGCGCATCGGTCTCGGTGGTAGCGCGGCAATACGACGTCAATGCCAACCAGGTGTTCGCGTGGCGCCGGCGCTATCTGGCGGCGGAGGAGGCATTGGCGCCGACCCCGTCGCTGCCGGGATTGGTGCCCGTTACGATCACACCAGATCCGGCGTGCGAGCAGTCCGCACCGGCGGAGCCGGTGCAGTCCAACATCATCGAGATCGAGGTTGGCGGCGACTGTCGCGTCCGGGTCGGTTCGGACTTCGACGACCGCGCGCTGAAGCGCGTGCTCGACGTGCTGAGGAAGCGATGATCCCGGTCCCGCCGGACGTGCGGGTGTGGCTGGCTGTCGGGCGGACCGACATGCGGCGCGGCATGAACGGTCTGTCGCTGCAGGTGCAGGAGACGCTCGGCCGCGATCCCTTTGCCGGTGATCTTTTCGTGTTCCGAGGTGCCAGGGGCGACCTCGTCAAGATCCTCTGGCACGATGGCCTCGGGCTCTCGCTCTACGCCAAGCGGCTGGAGCGCGGCAGGTTTATCTGGCCGCCGATCGTGGCCACCTCGTCAGCGCGTCCGCCGGAGGAGCGCTCGCTCACCATCTCGGCGGCCCAGCTCGCCTATCTCCTGTCCGGGATCGATTGGCGTAACCCGGTTCACACATTCCGGCCGGAACGTGCGGGATAGCCGCGTTTTGTCCGCGCGGTAGACGGCGACCTGTGATTCTCTCAGTGCATGGATTCGCCATCCGACATCGAGATGCTCAAGGCCGAACTGGCCGCCGCGCTCTTGGCACGCGCAGCGGAGTCGGAGCGCGCGACCAAAGTGGAAGCTGAGCTGGCTCTCGCCCGTGCCAAGCTCGCCGATGACGCGGCGACGATCGCAGCCCAGAAGCTGGAGATCGCCAAGCTCAATCGGCGGATCTATGGGCCGCGCTCGGAGCGCGCCGCCCGCCTCATCGACCAGATGGAGCTGGCGCTCGAAGAGCTGGAGGCCGCTGCCACCGAGGACGAGATCGCCGCCGAGCAGGCCGCCGCCAGGACGACGAACGTTACGGCCTTCACACGCAAGCGCCCCTCGCGCCAGCCCTTCCCCGCCCATCTTCCTCGCGAGCGCGTTGTCGTGCCCGGTTCACCGACGTGCGAGTGCTGCGGCGGCAGCCGACTGCGCAAACTTGGCGAGACCGTCACCGAGACGCTGGAAGTCATTCCGCGCCGCTGGAAGGTGATCCAGCACGTGCGCGAGAAGATGACGTGCCGGGACTGCGAGAAGATCAGCGAGCCGCCGGCACCGTTCCACGTCACGCCGAGAGGCTGGGCCGGCCCCAATCTCATGGCGATGCTGCTGTTCGAGAAGTTTGGCCAGCATCAACCTTTGAACCGTCAGGTCGAGCGCTATGGTCGTGAGGGCGTGCCACTCGCGCTCTCCACGGTTGCCGATCAGGTCGGCGCTGGCTGCGCCGCTCTGGAGCCGCTGCTTCGGCGTCTTGAGGCCCACGTCTTCGCGGCCGAGCGGCTCCACGGCGATGATACGACCGTGCCCGTGCTCGCCAAAGGTAAGACGATCACGGGCAGATGCTGGGTCTACGTGCGGGATGACCGTCCCTTTGAGGGACGAGCGCCGCCGGCGGCGATGTTCTATTACTCCCGCGATCGCGGGGCCAAGCATGTCGAGGAGCATCTCGCGCGATGGTCCGGACTGCTGCAGGCCGACGCCTACTCCGGCTACAACAAGCTCTATGCGGTTGAGAGAACACCGGGCCTGATCCTGGAAGCGGGCTGCTGGGCGCATGCGCGCCGGCCCTTCTTCGAACTCGCCGATATCGAGGCCAGCGCCCGGCGAAGGGCGGCGGGCAAAGTCGCGGCGCCGATCTCGCCGCTAGCACTGGAGATCGCGCAGCGCATGGATCGGCTGTTCGAGATCGAGCGCGGCATCAATGGCCGTAGGCCTGAGGAACGGCGTGCCGTCCGCCAGGAGCTGAGCCGTCCGCTCGTCGACGAGTTGGAAGCTCGCATGCGTGCCGAGCGGCCGAAGCTCTCGCGCGGCAACGACCTAGCCAAGGGCATCGATTACATGCTCAAGCGATGGCCGGCGTTCACCCGCTTCCTCGATGACGGCCGCATCTGCCTGACGAACAATGCCGCCGAGCGGGCGCTGCGCGGAATAGCATTGGGAAGAAAGTCATGGCTCTTCGCCGGCTCCGATCGCGGCGGCATGCGGGCCGCCGCCATGTACAGCCTGATCGTCACGGCCAAGCTCAACGATATCGACCCGCAGGCTTGGCTCGCCGATGTGCTCGCCCGCATCGCCGGGCATCCCGCCCATCGGCTTGACGAGCTGCTGCCGTGGAACTGGCGCTCGGCCACCGCCGCCGTCAGCCGCGCGGCCTGACGATGGCCGGCATTCCCTACGTCTTCACCATCTCCCACGTCGCCGAGATCCTCGGCGAGGACGAGGAATGGCTGCGGGAGATATCCGTCGCAATGGACCCCGAGGAGGGTTCTCTGTGGGTAATCGGCGTCGGTGAACACGGCGTTCCCGCCTTCACCGAATACGGCATCGAATGCCTGAAGCAAATTATCATCGAAGAGCGCGCGCTTCTCGCCAAACAGCGAGACCAGGACAAGTAGCTCCTGCGGCACTCACCGCATGAATACCGCCGCGCTCTTGGCACGCGCAGCGGAGTCGGAGCGCGCGACCAAAGTGGAAGCTGAGCTGGCTCTCGCCCGTGCCAAGCTCGCCGATGACGCGGCGACGATCGCAGCCCAGAAGCTGGAGATCGCCAAGCTCAATCGGCGGATCTATGGGCCGCGCTCGGAGCGCGCCGCCCGCCTCATCGACCAGATGGAGCTGGCGCTCGAAGAGCTGGAGGCCGCTGCCACCGAGGACGAGATCGCCGCCGAGCAGGCCGCCGCCAGGACGACGAACGTTACGGCCTTCACACGCAAGCGCCCCTCGCGCCAGCCCTTCCCCGCCCATCTTCCTCGCGAGCGCGTTGTCGTGCCCGGTTCACCGACGTGCGAGTGCTGCGGCGGCAGCCGACTGCGCAAACTTGGCGAGACCGTCACCGAGACGCTGGAAGTCATTCCGCGCCGCTGGAAGGTGAATCTGGACCTCCCCGGATTCAGTGGAGAGCGAATTGCTCTTCCAGTGACCGTGTCCGGTGCGCCGCCTCGAAGGCTGTCGGGCTGATGTAGCCCAGGCTCGAGTGACGCCTGCGTGGGTTATAGAAGCCCTCGATGTATTGGCCAATGGCGTTGGCGGCCTGCTGTCGCGTCGCGAATGCTGTCCGCCAGATCAGCTCGGATTTTATGGTCTTGAACACGGTCTCGACCATGGCATTGTCGTAGCAGTTGCCCCGACCGCTCATCGACGCGGTGAAGCCGTGGTGGCGAACGATACGACGGTAGTCGGCCGAGCAATACTGGCTGCCGCGATCGGAATGATGGATCAAGCCCGGCGGCGGTCGTCGGAGGATGATAGCTCTCCGCAGGGCTTCCATTGCCAAGCCTCTTTTCATTCTGTCGCTCATCGCCCAACCGACGATTTTGCGCGAGTAGAGACGAGCACAGATAAAGCCAGCCCTCGGCGGTCCAGACATAGGATATGTCGACGCCCCATTTCTGGTTCGGACCATCAGCAGTGAAGTCCCGGTCGAGAACATTGGCAGCGACCGGTCCACCGTGATCGCTGTCCGTGGTCCGCTTGAAACGCGTCTTTTGCCGAGCTTTCAGGCCATTCTCGCTCATCAGCCGCGCCACACGGTGACGCCCTATTGCCAAGCCACTTTCTGTCAACTCGGCATGCATGCGCGGGCTTCCGTAGGTTCCGTTCGACGTCGAAAACTCGGCGCGGATGTGAGCCAGAAGAACCATGTCGTCGGTCTGACGCCGGCTCGCTGGTCGGTTCTTCCAGGCATAGAAACCGCTCACGCTCACGCCCAAGGCAGCGCACGCTGTTTCGATGGGAACCTCAGCCTTCTTCGCATCGATCAACGCAAACATCATCGACTTGTCTCCTTGGCAAAGAAGGCGGTCGCTTTTTTTAATAGATCCCTCTCTGCCCGGAGGAGATCGTTTTCACGACGCAAGCGGGCCAGTTCTTTCTCGACGTCCTCGTGTGGCCCAGCCATCAACTCCGCGCGATAGTGCTTCCTCTTCCAGGCGCCGAGCGAAGACGCGCCAACGCCAAGCTCATCGGCAACCTCCCTGATCGTCCGACCGCTGGCCGCCAAAATCCGCACCGCCTCCTGCCGAAACGCATCATCGATCACGCGCCCCTTGTCCGTCCTCGACTTGCCCATTGCCGCTCCTCTGATCCTTCCAAACTATCAGAAAAGCCCTCCACTTTTTCGGGGGAAGTCCAGATTGAGCTTGGCGATCTCGAGCTTCTGGCGCGCGATCGTCGCGGCATCGTCGGCAGCGTGGGCACGGGCCAGCGCCAGCTCGGCCTCGATACGCGCGGCGCGATCGCGCTCGGCCGCCAGTGCCGCTCTCAGCGCCTCGATGTCGGAGGTCGAATCCATACAACGAGGGAATCACAGCGCGTCGTGCGTCGCTCGCAAAAAGTGCAGCTATCCCGCGCGTTCCGGCCGGAATGTGTGAACCGGGTTACGCCAGTCGATCCCGGACAGCAGATAGGCAAGCTGAGCCGCCGAAATGGTGACCGAGCGGTCCTCCGGTGCAAGCACGGGCGAGGTGGTCACGACCGGCGGCCAGATGAACTTGCCCCGCTCCAGACGCTTGGCGTAAAGCGAGAGCCCGAGGCCGTCGTGCCAGAGGATCTTGACGAGGTCACCCCGGCGGCCGCGGAAGCAAAAGATCGCGCCCGAGAACGGTTATGTGGCGCGCCACATAACCGTTCTTATGTGGCGGCTGTCGTTATGTGGCGGAGGCGACCGAAGGCCGTGCGGGGACGGGCGACGCTCGGCTTTCCCCGCCACATAATCTCAGATGCTTTCCAGGAGCCGCAGGACAGCATCCTTCGGTCGGAAGCGAGCACTTCGATCACTCGAGACACCCGCCTTTACGAGACCATGTCGGCTGTCAAGACGCTCGCCGGCTTCGACTTCGCCTTCCAGCCTTCGCTCGACCGCAATCGCATCCTGGCGCTGGCCGAGCTGAAGTTCATCGAACGCGCCGAGGTCGTCCATCTCTTAGGCCCACCCGGCACCGGCAAGAGCCATCTGGCGACGGCGCTCGCTGTCGAGGCCGTGAAGGCCGGCAAGAGCGTCGCGTTCTCGACGCTGGCCGACATCATCGCCTCGCTGGTCAAGGCCGAGCGAGAGGGCCAGCTCAAGGAGCGCATCCGCTTCCTGGCACGCGCCTCGTTGCTTGTCGTGGATGAGATCGGCTACCTGCCGGTGACGCCCGGTGGCGGCAATCTCTTCTTCCAGCTCGTCAACGCCCGCTACGAGAAGGGTGCCATGATCCTGACCTCGAACCGGGGCTTCGCCGAATGGGGCGAAGTGTTCGGCGATCACGTCGTCGCCACCGCTCTGCTCGACCGACTGCTCCACCACGCCATCGTCATCCAGATCGAAGGGTCCAGCTACCGTCTCCGCCAACACGCAGACCTCGTCCCGGAGAACATCCGCGCGAGGCCAAACATCAACGCGCCCGCCGAGCCTAAACGCCGCGGACGGCCACCAGGAAAGAAAAGGCTCTGTTTGCAAAGTGTGGTGGTCGATCCCATATGAGTTCATCGCAACCAGCAGGGACGGTGCGGTGAAACCCCAGGACTTTCAGGACTTTCTGGCGCGGCTCGGTGAGCTGACGCCCGAGCAGATGCGCGTGCTTGGCGTGGCCATGTCGGGTTCGCGCACGGACGCCATCGCGATCATCGAGGCGCGTTTCGCCGAGGCGGCGGCCTGCCCGCATTGCGCTTCGCGTGGCCTGGCGAAGCGCGGCTTCGATCGCGGTGGTCTGCAGCGCTGGCGTTGCCGCGCTTGCGGCCGGAGCTTCACGGCCCTCACGGGCACGCCGCTTTCAGGCCTGCACAAACGCGAGACCTGGCTCGCCTACGCCAAGGCGATGATCGATCATGCGAGCGTGCGCAAGGCGGCGAAGATCTGCGGCCTCGACAAGACCACGTCGTTCCGCTGGCGGCACCGGTTCCTGGAGGCGCCGCGCGAAGACAAAGCGGAGCGTCTCAACGACATCGTCGAGGTCGACGAAACGTTCTTCCTTGAAAGCTTCAAGGGCCAGCGCAAGCTGCCCCGTCCGGCGCGAAAGCGTGGTGGAAAGGCCGAGAAACGAGGGCTTTCTGTGGAGCAGATCCCCGTGCTCGTCGCGCGTGACCGCCGCGGCGCCATGGCCGACGAGGTGCTTCCCGATCTCTCTGATGCATCGATCGAGACAGTGCTCGGGCCACGGATCGGCACCGACAATATCCTGGTCTCGGACGGCGCCGAACGCTACCGCCGGATCGCCGACGCCCGTGGCATTCTGCACGTCTCGCTCAACCTTTCAGCAGGGAAACGCACCTGGGGCGTCTATCACATCCAGAACGTCAATTCTTACGACGGCCGACTCAAGGGCTGGATGAAACCGTTCAACGGCGTCGCCACGAAATATCTGCCGAACTACCTCGGCTGGCATCGCGCCCTCGACCGAGAGTGCGGCGCCCCGACCCCCGCCTCGCTACTCGCGGCCGCCATCAACTGATTGGGGCAGCACCACAGTTCGCGGACAGAGCCAAAGAAAAACAACGATCCCGAAGCCGGCTGATCCCCGAACCCCACCCATCGCCGCCACCTAGGGAAAATTGAAAGCCCACATTCGCGGAAAGTTCAGGGCCCATTGACACCGCTATCTCGCGTCCTATGAATATCGCTACAATCGCCGCTTCGACCTGCCCAGGATGATCCAGCGACTCGCCACGGTCGCGGCGCACACCGGCCCCAGGCCGCACCGCTTCATCGCCGCCGTCAGACCAAAGCAGGCGGAGATGCCGGGGTAATCAAGAGAGCTTTTGGCCCCGAGCGGTGTCTGCGGGCGCGCAGGCTCTTGGAACTGGGCAGATCCGGCGTTGAAGCCACCGCGTTCTTGTCCGGCGGTGGTGTTTTTCAGCGCATGGGGCAGACCTGTCCTGCCGCTTTCTTTCAGTTTGGGCGTGGTACGTTGTCACGCGCATGACGGTGGCGCTCGAAGACGGCGGATTGCGGCAAGGATGGCGCGCACCATCGGCCCGGACACCGCGACCTCGGCCATCTGGAAAGCAATATAGCGGGCGTGGCTGACGACCTTCGCGCCGATTTTGATGAGCTTCTCCCTCAGGTGTAAGCGCCACGTGATCTGCCGGTCATTTTCTGATTGACGAGGCCTGGATCAGGCGGCGACGCTTTGCGTCGCCGCCTGATCCGAACTCACGTCAAGCGAAATCCGAAGCTGCGAGACCCCCGGTCAGTAGTGGGGCGCTTACCCCAATTCGTATCGTGAGAGCCCGATGCTGCGTCTATCACCCGCAATTGTGATGGGGCGTCGGTGTCCTGAAGAAGCCTTGCCAGCGCGTCAAGAACAGCAAGGCTGACACGCGGGGCAGTCGTGATCTGCCAGCTTGCGCTGATCGCCCGGTCGAACATCCACCCCGGAACCTCCAGCCACCGGTCCGACGCCCGGCCGGAAAGGCTACAGCGCAAGATGGCCGTGTCACCCCGCTCGATAACTTCGTGCACGTGAACCTGCTGCCCAGCCCACGGATGCCAGGGATAAAGAAGCTCACGCTCGACGCTGGTCCCGTGGGTGTTCCGTCGCGACCTTGTATAACGGCTGCCGCCCGCACACGAGCCTTGCCGGGCTCACACCGAACGAGTTTGCAACCCGGTCCCAGCGGGACCATAACCAGAACGGACTCCACTTATGACCGAGTACCAATAAGGGTGAGGGTCAGCAGTGACGCACGGCTCGGGGCCCATGTGGATCGCTACTCCTTCATCGTGTCGGACTTGCACCAACTACTCTCTGCCGGTCTCCCGGCGCACTGCGAAAGATTCTGGACACTACCTTGAAAAGTCGACCCACCCCTGATATCAGAACTAATGTCATCTTATCCAAGGACACGCACACGATCATGGTGTACCTGAAATTGGTGTTCTTTCTTCTGCTAATTCCCACTACATCTTGGGCCCAGGAGACTAGGTTAAAGACTGACACATTCAAGAGTTGGAGCCGATCGCCGGTCGCGGCCGAGGCAACGCTGAGGAAGATGCATGAACATCTAATCGGTGCAAAAGATATTGAGTTTATCACTGATTTTAAAATTAGTGATCAGGCGCTTGGCACAACGCGCAGCGGTACGGCCCACTATATTTTACGCAAACCAAATCTTTTGCGCGCAACCGTAACGCTTGGCACTGCAGAGGCAATCATCGTATCCGATGGCCACGTTCTGACCATACATGAGCCAAAAAAGAAAACCTACCAGCAGTCTCCAGCCAGGGACTCTATAGTTGGCAATTTGTACGTGGCAGCGGGTTTGGCCTCGGTTCAGCCGCGCCTCATTGATTTTTTTTGGAGTATAGATTATCTTGCCAAAGTTGGCGGTTACGCCAAGCTTCAAGCTTTGCCTCCTGACAAAGTCGGAGCCAAGGCTTGTGAAGGAATACGTGTTCAACGCCAAGAGGATGACTGGAGCGTTTGGCTCGAAAACACCGATAACCGACTTCCGTGTCGTCTCGTCAGCAAACGAACCGATGGCGGTAGTCTCGTAATTCAGTCAAATACCCTTAAATGGGTAGAAAATCCGGTGATTACAGACGACACCTTCCGATTTGTTTCTCCAGACGGCCACAAGAAGTACTGAGGCAAGCGACTTTCCTATACCTTATGGGTCGATCGAGGCTGTCATTAAACTGGGTCCCTCGACGAACTGAGTGGGTGTCATCAAGGCTGCAGAGCGGTCGGAGTGCGGCTTGATCCTGATGGCAGAGCGTAGGCCGTGATGGCGGGCGGCGGTCAAGGTCGCGCAGTCGCGCGCCCCTTAGGGGCTCGTCCTTGAGGGGCGACGGACATGACGGCACACTGGGGGCCAGGATCGACCCAGCCCCACGGTGCCCATACGCGACAGAGACCTTTTCCAGATGGCCCTCGGCATCACGTCGCCGTGGTTCGTCGCGTCGTCCCAGTTCGACGCGGTCAAGCGGCGCCTCGACATCAAGCTCGACTTCAAGGCAGGTGGCCGTTTCGACTGCCCGGAGTGGAGCTATCGCCGAATTCTTGGTGACGGCCTGTGGATTCAGGCGGCGGCTTGGGGCTGATTGTCGGCGACCTGCGTGACCTCCAGCCCGTCTTTGAACTTCGCACCGAGCACGAGCTTCGGCAACTGATTGTGGCCGTCCAGGCGGCGCCAGCTTTTCTGCGCGCCCTGGACCAGCTTGAAGACCATCGCGAGCCCGGTCTTGTTCGGCAGGTCAAGCCCTTCGCGCGGATCGTGCGGTGGCGCACCGTTGCAAACGTGCTCTCGATCGGGTTCGTGGTGCGCAAGTGCTTCCAGTGCTCGGCGGGAAAGTCGTAGAAGGCGAGCAACGCGTCGCGGTCTTTCGTCAGGCAATCAGCGGCTTTTTCGTATTTCAGCCGGTAGCCTTCAATGAAGGCGTCGAAGGTGCGGCGCGACAATCAAGGTACGCGTCGTATTGCCTCATCCAGGAATGTTCCCGAGCCCGCTTTTTTGTAGCAGCGGGAAGTCCGGCAGGTTTCTTCTAGTCAAGAGGGGAGCTGCACTTTGCGTCTCCCTCCGGTGAGCGCCGCCTTGTCCGCCTGAACTGGATCGCCGAGTTTGACGCGCGTTTTGTGTGTGGCTCAGGCGAGGATGTGCCCACGATGTCGGATGTGGACACAAGTGGCGGCAAGCGTCGGCGGAACAAGCGTTGGCCGGAGGCGCTGAAGCGCGAGATCGTCGAGGCGACACTTCAGCCGGGGGCGTCGGTATCGGTGGTGGCGCGCCAGTACGACGTCAACGCGAACCAGGTTTTCGCATGGCGTCGCCGCGACCTGTCGGAGGATCGGCAGTCCACTTTGCCCTCTCCACCGGCAACGCCGGCGCTGGTGCCGGTGACCATCATCCCGGAGCCGGAGGGCGAGCAGGCTGCGCCGGCCGCCCCGGACACGATCGAGATCGAGGTGCCAGATGGTAGTCGGGTGCGCGTGGGGACGGGCTTCGACGGACGCACGCTGAAGCGCGTGCTCGACGTGCTGAGGAAGCGATGATCCCGGTCCCGCCAGACGTGCGCGTGTGGCTGGCTGTTGGCAAGACCGACATGCGACGCGGCATGAACGGGCTCAGCCTCCAGGTGCAGGAGACGCTCGGGCGCGACCCGTTCGCCGGCGATCTTTTCGTGTTCCGCGGTGCCAGAGGCGACCTCGTCAAGATCCTCTGGCATGACGGCCTCGGTCTCTCGCTCTACGCCAAGCGACTGGAGCGCGGCAGGTTCATCTGGCCGCCGACCTTGCCCATCTCGCCCGCGCGTGCACCGGAGGAGCGCTCGGTCACCATCTCGGCTGCTCAGCTCGCCTATCTCCTGTCCGGGATCGACTGGCGTAACCCGGTTCACACATTCCGGCCGGAACGCGCGGGATAAGCGGTGATCCGGTCATTTTCTGCGAGCGATGGGACGCTGTCTGTGATTCTCTCGATCCATGGATTCGGCGGCCGACATCGAGGCATTGAGAGCAGCACTCGCGGCCGAGCGGGCCCGAGCGGCGCACGTCGAGGCCGAGCTGGCGCTCGCCCGCGCCAAGCTCGCCGATGACGCGGCGACGATCGCAGCCCAGAAGCTGGAGATCGTCAAGCTCAAGCGGCAGATCTACGGGCCCCGATCCGAGCGCGCCGCTCGCCTCATCGACCAGATGGAGCTGGAGCTCGAAGACCTGGAGGCCGCGGCCACCGAGGACGAGATCGCCGCCGAGCAGGCCGCTGCAAAGACGACGAACGTCGCCGGCTTCACGCGCAAGCGCCCCTCACGCCAGCCGTTCCCGGCGCACTTGCCGCGCGAACGCGTCATCGTGCCCGGCTCCACGACGTGCGCGTGCTGCGGCGGCACGCGGCTGCGCAAACTCGGCGAGACCATCACCGAGACGCTGGAGGTGATCCCGCGCCGCTGGAAGGTGATCTGCCACGTGCGCGAGAAGATGACCTGCCGGGACTGCGAGAAGATCTCGGAGCCGCCGGCGCCCTTCCACGTCACGCCGAGGGGCTGGGCTGGCCCGAACCTCATGGCGATGCTGCTGTTCGAGAAGTTCGGCCAGCATCAGCCTTTGAACCGTCAGGTCGAGCGCTATGGCCGCGAGGGCGTGCCGCTGGCGCTTTCGACGGTTGCCGATCAAGTAGGTGCGGGATGCGCCGTGCTGGCCCCGCTGCTCAGGCGTGTCGAGGCCCACGTCTTCGCGGCCGAGCGGCTGCACGGTGACGACACCACGGTGCCCGTGCTGGCGAAAGGCAAGACGCACACCGGCAGATGCTGGGTGTACGTCCGTGACGATCGGCCATTCAAAGGTCGCGCCCCTCCTGCCGCGATGTTCTACTACTCGCGCGACCGAGGCGGCGCGCACGTCGAGGAACATCTCGCGCGATGGTCCGGGCTGCTGCAGGCAGACGCCTACTCCGGCTACAACAGGCTCTATGCCGCTGACCGATCGCCGGGTCTGATCCTGGAGGCAGGCTGCTGGGCGCATGCACGCCGGCCGTTCTTCGCACTTGCCGACATCGAGGCCAGCGCCCGGCGCAAGGCCGAGGGCAAAGCGCCCGCACCGATCTCGCCGCTGGCGCTGGAGGCCGTCCGGCGCATCGATGAGCTGTTCGAGATCGAGCGCGGCATCAACGGCAGAAGTGCCGAGGAGCGCCGCGCCGTCCGCCAGGAGCTGAGCAAGCCGCTTGTCGACGATCTCGATGCCTGGATGCGCACCAAGCGACCGAAGCTGCCGCGTGGCAGCGACGTCGCGAAGGCCATGGATTACATGCTCAAGCGCTGGCCGGCATTCACGCGCTTCCTCGACGACGGCCGCGTCTGCCTGAGCAACAATGCTGCTGAACGCGGCCTGCGCGGCATTGCACTTGGGCGGAAGTCGTGGCTCTTCGCCGGCTCCGATCGCGGGGGCATGCGCGCGGCCGCCATGTACAGCCTGATCGTCACGGCCAAGCTCAACGACATCGATCCGCAGGCCTGGCTCGCTGACGTGCTGGCCCGCATTGCCGGTCACCCGGCCTCGCGCCTCGACGAGCTGCTGCCGTGGAACTGGCGGTCTGCTGACGCCGTCAGTCGGGCGGCCTGACAATCGCCGCAACTGCGGTGCTCACCGGATGAATACCACTTTGCGGCGCACGTTGAGCCTTTCCGGCATGGCAGCCCTTTGGCGACGCGCGCAAACGCCGTCAGGATCGGCCGGCACGCAGCGCGTGAGGCAGGCTCCGCCGTTTCCAGGCCGCATCTTGACGGTGGCGAGCACGACGCCACGCTCGGGCAAACCGGATTGGATCACCTCCCCGATCGCCGGTGTTGCAATGCTGGGCATCATTGCGAAGCAGGCTTGGCTTCATCGGTTTGCTGCGTACGGCCGAAGACCAGCGCGTGAGCCATCTCGCCGCGCCATATCTTGAGCCGTCGTTGCAGCGTGTATAGCGCGACAATCTGGATGAGAACCGCGTCTATCAGGATGAGAAGCGGCGCGATCGCCGCCGAGAGATGGCTATTGCCGCCGCCGGGTGGCCCGAACAACAGCAGATTGACGGCGTTCTTCAGCCACGCGTCGCCGGGGCGAGCGCCATCACCTGGGCTTTCGACATCATCGGCACGCTGTCGAAGTCGAAGAAGCGAGTGCGGGATCTAGCGGAAGCTCGCAACCCTCGCCGCGTTCTCGCGGATTACGCGGGCATTGTCATGGATGTCGCTACCGGCTTGCTGGCCCTGCATGACACTGGCCGGTGTCGACCAGATCGGGAGCCGCGGACAGCCGTTGCAGCCGCGCTTGTAGCTCATCATCGTCCGCCACTTTAGATCCGGCGCGACGAAGCCGTGGCCGAACGGGAAGGGAGATATGCTCTGGTCGAGCAGGCGATCGTGTCGTGCCACAATGATATGGCCGATCTCATGGGCGAACGAATAGGTCGTCGCCGCGCACTCGTGGTGCACGACAGCATAGGCCTCATCCGGTTCAGCAGCGACACGCGTCGCAAGCCCGCATCCCCTATTGTCGTCGACAACAAGAACGACAACGTCGGCTCTGTAGCGGTCGCGCAGAAAGGGAACCTCCTCCTCCAGATACCCGTCGCTGCTGTCGACCATGCGCCATACGTGATCGAAGTGCTCGCCGCGCGCCTCATCGTAGTCGGTCTGATGCTTGTGCACCACGCGCACCTCGACCCCTTGATACCGCTATCGCGGAACGACTTGTTGGTATCCTCCACGGCGAGCTCGATGAGATCCAGTCCTGATGTCTCCATACTGCTGGGCGGCCTTTGCCGTGTAAACAACCAGCACATCGATGACGGTTGCCATCGCCACAATTGTGCCCCTTCCCGGCGGACGAAGCGTGGTCGACCTCGGAGAGATCGCAGCCAACCGCGCGCCGCCGCTATCCCTATTGCTCCGACGATCCGGGCCCGATTTCCCACGACCCGCGGCGTCGTCTTCCTGGTTCTTATACCAGCCCACCAATCATTTGACCCCTGGAATCCAGGGGTACGAGCAGAGTGAGGTGATGCGGCCGGCTTCTGCGACGAGACGGCTCCAGGCCTGCGACGCGGCGTCGGCGATGGCGTCGTAGTCGGCGTGGAGGCGGTGTGAGAGGAAGCGCTCTTTTAGGTGGAGCCAGACACGCTCGACCGGGTTGAGTTCCGGTGAGTAAGGCGGCAGCGGCACGAGCGTGATGTTCGACGGCACCACAAGCGCTTTCGCGCCGTGCCAGCCGGCCTGGTCGAGCACCATCGCAACGTGCTCGTCCTCGTGGATCATCGCGCTGAAGCGGTCGAGGCACAACTGCATCGCCTCGGTGTTGACGTAGGGCAGGACCAGCGCGAAGGCGTTATCGGTGCCGGGCTCGACGCAAGCGAAGATGTAGGCGAATGTGAAGCGCTTGTCGGCTGGCCCACGCGGACGCTCACCGCGCCGCGACCAGACATGGCAGGTGCGGCCTTTCTGGCCGATCCGGGCCTCGTCCTGGAAGAAAACGCGGACACGCTTTTTTGTGCGCCCACGGATCGATCGCAGAATGCGCGGAGCGTTTTTTAAAAGCCGCCGCGGCGACAGGGTCCGTCTCGGGGTGGATGGGCCTCGTCTTTTGTCGCGACAGGCCGAGCCTCTTCAGCAGCCGTCCGAGCGACCAGGGATGCATGCGCTTGCCGAACCGTTCCTCGCAGATCCGGCTGAGGTCCTCGAGCGTATAGGCCGACAGCCCGCTCGCCTCGACATCTGGCCCTGCGAGCACGATCTCGACGATCTCGGCCTGCTCGTCGGCCGTGGACGTCGGCGGCCGGCCGCCGTTCCAACGGTCGGCGAGGCCGTCGACGCCGTGCGCGTTGTAGCGCAATACCCAGTCGCGCAGTGTCTGGCGATCCATCCCGGCCGAGCGAGCAGCGTCCTCCCGGCTCATGCCGTCGAGGGCACTGGCAATTGCGAGGATGCGGCGTGCGACCCGAGCGTCGTCCGTCTTCTTCGCGAGCTTGCGCAGCACCGACGATGTGCGGTCCTTCCTGATCTCAAGCGCGGCCATGGAGCCTCCTTCCGAATCGATACGAAGGAGACAATCACCAATCGGCAGCAGCGCGGAATCGCAATTGCGCCACACGAGTCGATCAAATCATTGCCCGGTATTAGTGTCTCCCCGCTTTGGGCGCGCCATACTCGCGTCAACCTTGTTGAACACCTCGTTCTCACGCATCCTGAGCTCGCGCATGCGATCTGCCGACATGCGAGGATGCTCATCCGGCATCTTGTCAAGCATGGTCTCGACGATGCCGATGCCCCCCTTGTCCATCTGGCGCAGCTGATAGATCCGGTTATCGTGGTGAATCGTGCCGGTCAACCGGCCGGTACCCCACCACATGATCATCACCGGCTGCTCGGTCCCTTCGACCACGCCGCGCCAGACGCAGCGATTTCCCTTGATCTCGACTGAGCGCCGCACCGCCATAATCGCGGTCTGATCGTTGACCGCGATGCGCACCGTCATCGGATGCGCGCCCGCCTTGTCTTTCATTCCCTTTGTTAGCACGTACTCGACCATATTCGCGGCGCGGGCCTCCATCATACTGACACCGGCAGTCGAGTCGGATTTCATTGCGGTATCCATCATGGACTTTGCCGCGCCGCCCATCGGCTGCGTTTTGTCCATTGGCCGCAGGACGTGGTTCCAGTCATTTCCGACCTCGCGCACGCCAACGTTGCGCTTTTACGCTTCGCGCTTCAGGCCGTCGAGGTGCCTTCGGCGCACCGACCAAACTTCGCACTTTGTGACGGGCAGCACCTGCCCCTGGGCGTCACCGGCGTAGCGGATCAGCGACCTGTAGGCTGGCGTACCCTGGGGCGGCAGGTCGCTCATGATGAGCTCGACGCGCTCGTCTGGATCCGGCGCCGTAGGCGGGTTCGTCTGTGCCGCCACAGAAGAGTCGAGTGCCGCAAGTAGAAACAGACCTTTGAGAAGCCGTCTTGCCTGCGCACGCAGCAACCACCCGGTTCCAATTGGCATGAGCGCTCCGGGGTTCATGAACCGCGGGCTGCTCTTGTCCCGCGGCAAGTTGGTCGTCCGGGGGGAGCAATGCCTGCGGGGCACAAGATCCGGAACGAACCGGCTCTGAGGCGCCCCGCAGATCATTCGGCCTATTTCTTCGCCGGAGCCGACGAGTTCAGCTGCTTCCAAAAATCCTCGCCCTTGGCTGGGGCGGCGTCCTGGAGGCGGGCGAAAATGGACTTGCTGCTCGCCTCGTCGCCAGCACTGCACGCGTCAAAAGCGCGGAGAGCTTGACGACTCACAATGGCATACTTGTCGCCAGCGAGATCCTTGGCCGGCCCGGTGTTGAATTGGTCCCAGAATGCCTTGTAGTCCTTCGCGCAATCGGCCGCTAAGGCCGGTAGCGAGAGGACGGTAAGCGCGGCGGCAACGGCAACTCTTTTCATGAGATCGCTCTCCTTAGCGTTCTTTGCGGCAGTACAACGTCGTATGTGCATGATCCTTCTACACCATGCTATCTTTAGTTACGTTTCGAGTGGCGTAATTTTCGATCACGATATTGTGATTTTCTGTGATCGACACGTGATCTCCAAGTCCGCTTCGTGGAAACCACGAGGGTACACCGTGCTCGATCGTCGCGTTGAAAGACGGGTCGAGGCCGGGCAATGTCCCTTCTGCCATATTGCGGAAATGGTGTCATCAGGACCCGGAACTGAGGGAGCCATGATCAGCACGAGGGAGCAGCTTACTGAGGACCTCGTCCGCACCGGCGGCGGCGATGTTGCGGCTTTCATCCGCGTCTATCATGCAACATCGGCCAAAATTTTCGGTGTTGTCGCTCGTATCTTGGGGAGGAACGACGCGGCCCAGGAGATCGTCCAGGAGGTCTACTTTCGTGTCTGGCAAAAGGCAGGCGACTTCGATCGAGAGCAGGGCTCGCCGATCACATGGCTGGTGTCGATTGCCCGGAACCGCGCACTCGACGAGCGCCGACGGCGTCAGTTCGTCCCGCTGGAAGATGTGCCGCACCTGCTCGAGATCGCTAGCTGCGAGGACATCACTGGTGCTTATATCGATGCGGAAGAGGTACGTCGCATCGAGGCCTGTCTTGCGCGCCTGGAGGAGACGGAGCGCAGGGCCTTGCATCTCGTTTATTATCAAGGTTTCACGCGGGAGGAGGCGGCGTCGCGCTGTTGCTTGACAGTGGCGGCGGTAAGGTCCTTGATTCGACAGGGGCTGGCGAAACTTAAGAGCTGCTTAACGCATGGATGAAAGAAAAGACTTTGATGCGCTAGCCGGCGAATATGTGCTCGGCTCCCTGAGCGAACGCGAGCGCGCCGCGGTGGCGCGGCGGCTTGCGACCGGAGATGCCCGGCTTGCCGCGCTGATCGCGGATTGGGAGCGTCGCCTTACACCGATGAGCGCGCGAGTGCCGGCTACGATGCCACCCAGCAACGTGCTCGAGGGCGTGCTTGGACAGATCGCGACCGCCGCGGCATCAAATCCAGACTGGTCGGACATCATCGTCTTACTCCGCTCGCAGGTTCGGCGCTGGCAACGTGCCACGATGGCTTTGGCAGCCTGCATCGCGGCGATCGGGATCGCGTTCGCAGTGCTGTCGCTCTCCTCCGGGCTCGGCGACCGTCGAGACTTCGTTGCCCTTCTGGTCGCGTTAGACTCGAATCCAGCAGCCGATGAGGCGCGCGCCAGTGTTCCGCCCACATTCGTTGCACGGCTCGGCGAGAAACGGGATACCATCACGGTACGCCAGATCGGAGGGCGGCGACCCGATGCGGGGCGCACGTATATTGCTTGGCTCCGGTCCCCAGAAAGCCGCTCGGGCGCGCGGCTGGGGCCTCTGCTCGCCTCGGAGGCGGAAACGACGCTCAGGCTGCCTGACGGTCTGAACAGCGAATTAGCGCGGGCAGAGATTGCGATCAGCCTCGAGGCAACCTCGAGCACTTCGCTCGAGCGCCCTCGCGGACCTCTCCTAGCGATCGGTCGATTCCGAACGCCTTAGTTTAACGCGTTTATCCCCTTACAAAAAGTGACGGTTGCTAGTCTCTTGCCGCGAACACAGTCATCATGCTTCCCTGCTCAATCTATGGAGAGAGATGATGACGCTCGCGATAGTCTTTAAGGGTACCGATGGTGCTTCTTCCTTGACGGCGGAAGCCGCTTGGATGACGTTGATATGAGATCGCTGACCCCGGTCAGTGAAGAGAGATCTGTTGCCACTCCGAAGGCCTATGTTCCCAGCGTAGGCCGTAGTCCGACCGGATGTGTCCCGGCACACCGCGCAGGATGAAGAGGTCGGACAGCACGTCGATCACATCGATGGACTTCAACCGCCTCGATACCCGGATCGCCAGACACTCGTGCGTGAACTCGTCGATGACATTGAGCATGCGGTACTTGCGTCCGTCATGCGTGCGGTCCTCGACGAAGTCGTAGCTCCACACATGATCGCGATGCTCGGGCCGCAGCCGCACGCACGAGCCATCGGCTAGCCAAAGCCGGCCACGCTTGGGTTGCTTTGCAGGCACTTTCAGCCCCTCCTGCCGCCAGATCCGCTCGACGCGCTTGTCGTTGACCACCCAGCCCGGCCAGGACCGCAGCAGCTCCGCGATCTTGCGGTAGCCGTAGCGGCCGTATTGCCGGGCGAGCGCCACGATGTCGGCGGTCAGTGCTGCCTCGTCGTCACGCCCCCTGGGTGTCTTCCTCTGTGTCGAACGATGCTGCCCGAGCGCCTTGCAGGCGCGGCGCTCGGAGACGGCGAGTGTCCGCCGGACATGCTCGATGATTGCACGCCGACGGGCGGGGCTTGTCAGTTTCCCCTTGCAGCCTCTTGCAGGATCAGCTTGTCCAACGTCAGATCGGACACTGCTCTCCGCAGCCGGGTATTCTCCTGCTCAAGCTCCTTGAGGCGCTTGACCTGGTCCGTCTTCAGCCCGCCGTACTCCCGCTTTCACAGGTAATACGTGACCTCCGTCACGCCAATGGACCGGACCGCGTCCGCCACGGCCTTGGCTTGCGCCGTCAGCACATTAACCTGCCGCAGCTTCGCGACGATCTCTTCGGGCTTGTGTCTCTTCTTCGGCATTGTGGTCCTCCTCGGGAACATTCCCATACTTCAGGGCGGACCACTTCAAGGGGGAAGGATCAAGGTCGGCAACCGCACCGATCATCAGCCCAGAGCCGCCGCCTGAACCCTCAGGCCGTCACCAAGATCTGGAGATAGCTCGCAGCACAACGGCCGCAGGGCGACACCTTTGAGTGAGCAAGCCGCTTCCGATCGTCGCCGCAACGACGGAAAGACACGCCAGACAGGGATTGCGGCTCTCCTAATCCCGAGAAAGTCAATAGCTTACAGGTTCGCTCGTTAACTCCAACAGCGCAGTGCACATTGCGCTTGATCAAGGAAATGCATTAGACTGCGTTCCATTCTGAGTTATCCTTCAACTGCTGACTGCTGCTTGAACATTACTGGACGATCTAAGGGGTGTTCGGTCACCAACGGGTAAACGCAACGTTGTCGGCAGTGAAACGAGAAGCACTGCGTTTGTCGTGAGGAGAAATCGAGTAATGAAGCGTTTCGCCACTGTCGCGGCGTTGCTGGTCGTGTTCGCGTTGCCGGCTGCTGCCGCAGATTGTGCCAAGGACTACAAGGCCTTCTGGGACCAATTCAATGCTGGGCCGGCCAAGGATCTTAGTGGTGACAAGTATGCCATCGTGAGTCGTCAAGGGCTCCGCGCGTTCGATGCCTGCAGCGCTGGCGACGAAAACAACAGCAAGGCGATCTTTACTCGTCTGCAGGAGGCTGCGCCGGCCAAGGGTGAAGACTTCTGGAAGGAGCTCTCTGGAAGCGCCCCGGCAAAGAAGTAGGACGGCTGATAGACGGCGGGAGCGCTAGGCGCCTCCGCCCGACTTCCGAACCGTTGGAGGTCGGGCGCGCGCACGCACCTCGTCCGGGCGGTCATTTCCCTGATCGGTTGAGGGGTACCATGAGGATCGGAGCTGCACGGTCCGGCTGCAAAGCCGCGTTTGCTGCACTTGTCTTGGCCCTCGTCTGTGCGACGGGGACTTCAAACGTTTTAGCAGCAGGTTCGGCGACGACCTTTCAGCTTAGTAACGGCATGCTGGTGTGCGTCGTCGAGGATCACCGAGCCCCCGTCGTTACGCACATGGTCTGGTACCGGGTTGGCGGCGCCGACGATCCCTGGGGTTCCTCCGGGCTTGCCCATTTCCTCGAACACATGATGTTCAAGGGCACCCGGTCCATGAAATCCGGTGAATTCACGAAGACCGTGACGGGTCTCGGGGGCCGCCACAATGCGCTCACCACGCACGATACGACGAGCTATTTCCAGCGCGTCGCCAAAGAGCACCTGCGTCGCGTGATGGAGCTCGAGGCCGATAGGATGCAGGGGCTGGTCCTCACGCCTGGAAGAGTCCCTGACGGAGCGCGACGTCGTGCGTGAGGAGCGCCGCGGCAGCGTCGATGGCTCGCCCATCGCCGCCCTCAATGAGCAAATGCTGGCCCAGCTCTTCCTGAACCACCCCTATGGACGTCCGGTTCTGGGCTGGGCCCATGAGATCATGAGTCTGACGCGTGACAAGGCTGCGGCGCACTACAAGCATTATTATGCGCCAAATAACGCCATTCTGGTCGTGGTCGGCGATGTCACGCCCGACGAGGTTCGGGCCCTGGCCGAGGCCACGTATGGACGTAATGCGCCCGGTCCGACCCTCGCTCCGCGGGTTCGGCCATCGGAGCCCGATGCCATCGCCGCGCGCAACGTCCGGATCGAGGACACGCGGGCCGGCGCGCCGTTCGTCCTGCGCCTCTATTTGACGCCCGGCCCGCTGGCTGCAACGACTGGCGAGGATGCCACGCTCGCCGTACTGGCGCGTATCCTCGGCGGCGATGATACGTCGCGCCTCTATCGCCGTCTCGTGGTGGACGAGCGCGTTGCCGTCCATGCCGGAGCCGACTTCCAGGCGTCGACACGCGATAGCGGGCGCGTGGCATTGCTGGCGCTCGCTGCGGGTAAAGCGACGGCGGAGGACTTGCACAGGTCGCTGGACCGTGTCGTCGCGGACTTTGCGGCGGGTGCCGTAACCGACGAGGAGCTCGTCCGCGCCAAGCGTGCGCTCGAGGCGGAGCATATTTTCGAGACGGACGATCAGGAGAAGCGCAGTCGGCGCTATGGTCGAGCTCTGACGTACAGGCAGAGCCTTGCGGATATCGAGGGCTATCTCAAGCGGACGGCCGCGGTCACCGCGGCCGACGTCGCAAAAGCGGCCCGGACCTACCTGACGGCCCGCAACTCGGTGACTGGCACACTCGTCCGCCCGAGCGAGGCAAAGGACCGCTAGGCGTATCCCGGCTGGCCCGCCGGCCAGCAGATGGTCATTGCAGCCGAACAACGAGATTGAACCGCCCCATGGTCATTCAATTCGCCGCTTCTCGTCGCCTGAGACATTTGCTGCCGATGCTCGGTCTGGTGCTCGCGATCACCATGTTGGTCGCGACGCGCGGCGAGGCGGCTCTGCGCCCCGTCGAGCAGATCACGACGCCATCAGGCGTAAAACTGTGGCTCGTTCAGGAGCCGAGCATCCCGCTGGTGGCCATCCGCTTCGCAATGGCAGGCGGAGCTCTGCAGGATCCCGACGGCAAGGAAGGGCTGGTCTCTCTCCTGGCTGGTCTCCTCAGCGAGGGCGGGGGCGACCTCAACTCGTCAGCCTTTGCACGCCGTATCGCAGATGAGGGGGCCCAACTCTCCTTCAGCGTCTCACGCGACCAGATCTACGGTGGCATGGACGTGCTCTCGAGCCGACTTTCCGAGGCGATGGACCTGCTTCGTCTCGCAGTCGGCAGTCCGCGCTTTGATGCAGACGCGATCGAGCGGGTCAAGGGACAGCAGCTTGCCGAGCTCGACCTAGCATTAAAGGAGCCGCGAAGCGTCGCATTCAATCGGTGGTACGCCGATGTATTTGCCGGCCATCCCTACGGTCGACCGACTAAAGGCCATCACGAGACACTCAAAGCCGTAACTCGCGACGATCTTGTTCGCAAGCACGAGCGGCTGTTCGGGCGAGACGGCCTCCGCCTAGTCATCGTCGGCGACGTCGACCGAGAAACGGCAATTAGGGTCGCGGAGCGCAGCTTCGGCGGAATTCCGGCCAAAAGCGATCGGCACGCAATCGCCGCTCCGGTCCCGGCGCAGCTCCCGAAGCCGATCGTCCTCACAATGAATCAGCCGCTGGCGACCATGGCTTTCGGAACTCTCGCTCTACCGCCTTCCGACAAGGATTTCCCGGCGCTCCGGGTGCTCAGGCAGATTGTCGGCAGCGGTGATTTCAACTCCACCCTCATGGATGAGATCCGCGTAAAGCGGGGACTAGCCTACTCCGTATCGCTGAGCCTGATCAACGACACTGTGGCGTCCGTCCTGCTCGGTGGAATGGCGACGAAGCCGGAGAACGTGGCGGAGGCCCAGCACGTCCTGGTCGATGTCCTGGGCAAAATTGCCAGTGAAGGCCCCGCGATGGGTCCGTTCGAGAATGCCAAGCGCTATCTCACCGGCACATCTCTGCTGGACCTCGACACCAATGCCAAGCTTGCGGGATCGCTTCTACGCGTCTGGCTCGAAGGTCGTGCTCCCGACTATCTGAAGGACCAGAACCGTCTCATTGCGGCAGTGACCCTCGACGACGTGAAGCGCGTCGCCCGCACAGTTTTGGATCCGGCATCGCTGCGGATCGCCATCGTCGCGCCCGCACCGCCGCAACGGCGCTGAGCGCGACTTGGGACGGTCGGCGGCTCCTGCAGGCCGGCCGCCTTGCAGCGGGTGACGCGGAAATCGGAGCAAGATCGAGGTGGACAACATGCACTGCATTCGACCCATCGTATTTCTGTCGAGCCTCGTTGTCTCCGTCATCCTTGCTCAAGGCGTGTCGGCCCAGACGAACTGCATCGCGGAATGCGTCTCGCTGCAGACGCAGTGTGCGAATGAGAACAATCAATGCGTGCGCCGGTGTCACCTGGTGCGCGGGAGCGGCCTCGCCCAATGCTCGACCGGCTGCACATTGAGCCTCAATCAATGTCTCCGCGGTGCGCTCGAGAACTGCAAGACGATCTGTCGTAGTAGGTAAGGCTTCGGCCACGCCGTTCGCAGGGCCGCCGGCGCCGACGAGGAGAATACGGGATGAACGCTCATCGAGCCTGGATCAGACCTGCACTTGTCGCTTGCTTCATGCTTGCCGTGGTCTGCACCACGCCCCAGCTGACCCGCGCGCAGGGTTCGCCGACGATCGGCGAGGACTTGATCGATGTAGCTCTGGCCTTCCTGCCTCCGAAGAGCAGCGTCGAGTACTCGGCGTTACGTCAGATCGGCGACATCGTGATGCAGGAGCCTATGAACCTCGCGAACGGCGAGATCTGGAAGATAAAGCGAAGCAACCTCCCTCGCCTTCGCGAGGCGGCTGGAAAGGTCGGCGCGACGCTCCTCCCTTTCGGCACGGCGGTCCCGAGCAGCACGCGCTTGGCCGAGGTAAGGGCGCGGCTGACAGATCTGCAAAACAAGCTCGTGGACGCTATCGGTAATCTTGCCTCGGCTGTAGAGATCAAGGTTGTTCAGGCAACGAACTTCGATATCCTCCAGTTTGCGGCTCCGACGGGGAGCGAACCGAAGTCGATAGCCAAATTGAGGCTGGCTTTGGACAACGGCGTCGTGATCATCGCCACGCGTGTATCCACCGAGGTGAAAGATGACCTGATTGTTTGGCGGGGAAAAATTGACGCGACCGGCGAGCCCTTCAATATCTTCCTGGGCCGCGGCGGCAAGGTGACAGGAGACCTTCGGCACGAAAAGTTCAAATACTGGATACGTCCGCTGGGGGATGGCGTGCTGGCCGTGGCCAAGATCGACGAAAGCCGCCTCCCGGAAGACCATGGCGTCACCGACGCTCAACTCTTCAGCAGGATAGAGGAGCTCGCGCGAGGTGGAAGCCCGGAGCAGAAAGCCCGTGCCCTTCGCTTCAAGGACCTCCTGGGGCACCCCCCCAACAGCGCAGCGAAGCTCCCCGAGCCGGGAGCCGGGGGGGCAGCCACCATCGATATCATGGTGACCTACTCGCCAAAAGCCACGAAAAGCTATAGCAACATAGAGTTCGAACTCATTCGACCAGCCATTGAAAATGCCAACGAAGCCTTCCGCAATAGCGGTATCAGCGACGTGTCCGTTCGACTGGTACACGTTCACAAAACCGATTATGACGAGTCGAATGGCGATCACTTCGACCATGTATGGCGGATGGTGGATCGCGACGGCTACATGGAAGAGCTTCCAGGGCTACGCGACAAACACGGGGCCGACGTGGTGATTCTGATCGTCGACAGCCCCAACGGTTGTGGGCTCGCGACACGTGTTGCTCCGGAGGCCGAGGAGGCCTACGCCGTTGTGCACCACGAATGTGCCGCCCTGACGTTCTCGATCGCTCATGAGCTTGGGCATATCCTCGGCGCGCGTCACGACCGGATCGTGGACAAGGCTGCCCCGCAATATCACGGACATGGCTACGTGGATCCCGAGAAAAAATGGCGCTCCATGATGGCCTATAAGCAAGGCTGTGACGGGTGCCCTAGATTTCCACTCTGGTCGAGCCCGGCAATGACTGTGCAGGGCAAGCCGGCCGGAGATTTGCTCGAGGACAATGCCAGGGTCATCAGGGAGCAGGCTGGTCGCGTATCCCGTTTCCGATAGGCCAGAGCCTCGCCTGCAGTCTTTTGGCCCCGTTTACTCGTGATGACGGAGCTTCGGTCGCCGGGGGCGAGAACCGAGACCGGCGCGATGCTCATCACCCGTAAGCGCCTCTCCGGTCCCACGTTCTCGATCGCCGCGTAATCGGTGATCCTGGCGCACCATGGAGGGCGATCGTTTTGACCATAGTGTTGACCATAGTGACGTCTCCAAGCGGGGACGACTGAGCCGCGTCGAGGTCATCACCGGGGTCGAGCGGCGCCGACGCTGGACGACGGAGGAGAAGCTGGCGATCATTGCCGAGAGCATGGTCGAGGGCGCTACCGTCTCGGACGTGGCGCGGCAGCACGGCATCTCGCCCCAGCAGTTGTTCGGATGGCGATCCAAGGTAAAGGCCGAGCTTCCGGCCGCCAGGAGCATCGAAGTCCCGGCGTTCGTGCCGGCTATCCTTGACGATGACCGAGCTAACTTACGTCCTATGTCGACACCGTCATCGGTGGCTGCTTCCACTTGCCCTCAAGCGCCTCGGGCTTCGGCCAGTACAGGCGCAAGATAACCGTGAACGGCCCCTTTGGTGCAGGCAGCCAGTTGGCTTCTTTATCAGTACCTGGCGATCCGTTCTGGATGTAGAAGGTGTAGCCGCCGTCAGCGTCCTTTTTAACCCGGATCATGCATCAGACGCACGCGCAAGCCGCCTGACCTGACTGGCGTGCGCCGTCGTTCGGTCCGACCGCACCGTTTTTTTGATTACTCGCTGTGCAACGCGTTGGGGGTTGATCTGCCTCGCTCGGCGGCGGGTCGGGGCACACGCCCCGTGCATTACCCGGACGGCGACAGGCCGAGGGCGATGGCGCGGAACAAGGTTTTCTCTGCGCAACTCGTCGGCAGGTGCACGCGGATGCGGCGACCGTGCTCGATGACCCGCGCGGCGATCTTCAACAGACGCAGTCGGAGCGTGTTGAACTCAGCCTTTGCCAGCGAATGGCCTAGCGGGATCGCGGTGCGCACCGTGTGCATCAGCCAGAACGCTGCCGTATGCAGGGTGAGGCGCACTTGATTGGCTGTCGCCGAATGACACGACGTGCGGTCCGACGCCAGCTGCGCCTTATGCAATTTGATCAGGTTCTCGGCTTGGCCCCGTTGGCAGTAGATCCTATGAAGCGGGACGGAGCCGAATCGTGCCCTCCCTCGTCGATCATCAAGACGATCGATACAGGAGCTCTGCCAATGACGATGACCATCGATACGTACGATGTGTGCTGCGTGGCGCTCGAGCTGAGTAAGACGAGCTGGGTGATTGCATTCGCCGCGCCTAACGACAGCAAGATCGCCACTCACAAGATCAAGTCCGGAGACGTCGAGCGCTTATTGGCTGTCCTAAACACCAGCAAGGCCAAAGCCGAGCAACGCCTCGGTCGGCCGCTGCAGATCGTCCTGTGCTACGAGGTCGGCTATGACGGCTTCTGGCTTGCCCGTTGGCTAATCGCTCGTGACATCCGCACGATCGTTTTCGATCCAGCGAGCTTCCTAATGCCGCGCCGGAGCCGGGTCGCCAAGACCGATCGCCTTGATGCCGAGGGCATGACGCGCATTCTGCGGCGATGGTTGTCAGGCGACCGCGAGGTGGCGCGTGAGGTGCAGGTTCCCAGCGTCGAGCAGGAGGATGCCAAGCGCATCGAACGTGAGCGCAAGTATCTCGTCGAGGAGCGGATCAGCGTCATCGGGCGGATAAAGGGGCTGCTGGCTCTGCATGGCATTTGGCTCGACCGAAAGAACATCGGCAAAGGCTTGCGCCAGCGCCTTGAGGAAATAACCACTGGAGATGGTCGGCCGCTCGCTCCGTTTCTTCGCAGTGAGATCGAGCGCATGCTCACACGCCACGACCTGATCTCTCGGCAGATCGCGGAGGTCGAAGCGGATCGTAAGGCGGCGTTGAACAATGAAAAGGGCGCATTCCCGCAGGCCGAGAAGGTCCGGCGATTGACGATGTTAGGCGCTGTCGGTGAGACGACCGCCACCGTCCTCGTCGCAGAAGTCTACCATCGGACATTCCAGACACGACGACAGGTCGCCTCATTCGTCGGCTTGGCACCCAGTCCATACAAAAGTGGTGAGGTCGATCGTGACAGAGGCATCAACAAGTCGGGCAGCAAACTTGCTCGCCACATGTTGGTCGAGCTGGCCTGGTTCTGGCTGCGCTACCAGCCAAACAGCCAGCTCTCCCAGTGGTGGCGCGAGCGCTTCGGCAACCAGGGCATGCGCGGCCGAAAAGTCGGCATCGTGGCGCTGGCCAGGAAGCTTGTGATTGCGCTCTGGCGCTTTGTCGAGGACGGCATCGTGCCAGAGGGTGCCACTCTTAAAGCTAGACCGACCATCTGACAGCAACAGGAGTTCAATGAGCTTGTCGCGCCAGCGACAAGGCGGTTGGCAACCGAGAGGATTGTTGGCTGACAACAGCCCAGCAGTAGAGTGGTCTGCCATCTGCGCTCTCAGGCCTTCGGCACCGTGAATACTGATTGTGGGACGAGGGTGTTCGCACCCTCACCGGATACAAGGCGATGCGCTGAAGCGCTTGGCCACGGCCGAATGATCCGAGATCGACGCCTTCAGGCTGGCACCTAGGAAAGAAAAAGTGGCTTGGCAATGAAGTAGTCCTTGACCGCCGTCTTCTCATACAAGACACCTTCGTAGAGGCGTTCCGGATCGCCATCAAGGGACGTCACGACGTAGCGCACGTCGATCTCTTGGCGCATGGCGCCTGGGTCCGTGTCCGTCGGCGCGGGCTGCATCGAAGCCTCGATGCGCGCGATCACGCGGCGCGGCGCAGACCAGCTTCCTGCCTTGTATTCGAGGGCCTTGTAGCAACGCGATTTCGGCGTATCCGACAACGCGTGCCAGAAGCGCAGATGGTCGGCCGCCTCAGCCACTTGTGCCTCCAAGACGCTGTTGCCCGCAAAGCCGAAGATGTAGCCGACACCATTGGCATCGCACCAGTCCAGTGCTTCGGCACGGCCGTAATGGCTGTCCCCGCGCCAGACGATATTGGCTCGTCTCCATGTCTTCAGAATGCGCTTCGTCAGGTGCTTGATGACCGTGCGGACTTCGCGGCCGTTCGGCGTCTTCGCCGACCGCAGGATTGCCGCCACCGGCAGCCCACTGCCAGCGTGATAGACGTGCATCGGCGCGAAGCCGCGCTCGTTATGATGCGCATTCCAGAACGTCATCTGCTGGCAGCCGTGCGCCGCATCGAAGGTGTCGTCGATGTCGAAGATATCGCGGTGGGCCGGCGTTACCTGAGCCGCAAACTGATCGACAAGGGCCTTGGCAAGCCGCGCCGCATCCTTCTTCGTCGGCGCATTCTCGAAGTGGCTGATGGTCGATTGCGAGGCCAGCGCCGCACCCGTTTCGGGGCAGCGGCCGACGGCGATCTTCAGCGCCGGATCATGACGCAGCCAGTCCAGATCGTTGCCATCCTCGTAACCGCAGGTAATCGCCAGCACGCGCGCGCTGACAAGCTCGAACATGGCGTGGCGCACGCGTATCGGATCGCGGCGATCCCGCATGGCGCCGGCAAGTCGCGCGCAAACGCCAATCTTCCGCTCTGCCGCGCGCAGCAGCAACAGCCCTGCATCAGACGATTGATTGCCGCCGTAGAAATCGACTGTGAGTTTCTTGCGGCGCACGGCTGGCAGGTCGAAAGGAAGAGGCGTAGCGTTCATCATGGCTGTGGCGCTCGGTGGCTGAACGCAGCACCTCGTCTCAACACCGATTTGCTACGCGATTTCGTCGTACGTGAAGAACTCGCAACGCGCTGTCCGGATTGACCAAACGCTAGATTTCGATGCCTGGGAGTTGCAGGATTTCCACGCCTGGGTGTGGATTTCCTTGCAAATTGCGATGCTGGATTCCCTTGTCGTCGCGAACCGTGATTCCTTCGGCGATACGCGCTGAGGGAGGCTTCGATGCGGCCACGCGAGCAGTCGAGAGGGCAGGACGATCTGTTCCGGGCGAGGCTCGACCAGATCATCGACATGCGCCACGAGTTGGTGCGGCTCGGTGGCCTAATCGATTGGCAGGTACATCGGTGACCGGCTCGGCGAGATGCACGATGACGGGCCTGGCCAGCCGCCGCTGCCGACCCGCCTGATGGCGGGCCTCGCCATCCTCAAGCACATGCACAATCTGTCGGACGAGGAGCTGACCGCGCGCTGGGTCGAGAACCCCTATTACCAGCACTTCTGCGGCGAGGAGCACTTCCGGCATGACGCGCCCTTCGACCGCTCGTCGATGACCCGCTGGCGGCAACGCATGGGCGAGGAACGGCTTGAGGTGCTGCTGCAGGAGAGCCTGGCGGTTGCGGTCAAGACCGACGCCGTGGAGGTCAAGGATCTGTCGAAGATCATTGTCGACACGACCGTGCAAGAGAAGGCGATCACGTTCCCGACCGACGCCAAGCTGCTGAACCGGGCGCGCGTGATGCTGGTCAAGCTGGCCAAGAAGCACGGACTCAAGCTGCGCCAGGGCTATCCGCAGGGTCGGCAAGCGGGCGCTGATGCGATATCAGCGTTACGCCCATGCCAAGCAATGGAACCGGGCGCGCCGCGAACTGCGCAGCCTGCGGACCTGGCTCGGGCGCGTCATCCGCGACATCGACCGGAAGGTGCGATCATCGCCGTCGCTCAACGCGATCTTCCGGCCGAAGCTCCACCTGGCCGGCCGGGTGCATGACCAGAAGCGCGGCCAGCGGGGACAGAAGGTCTATTCGATCCACGCGCCCGAGGTCGAGTGCATCGGCAAGGGCAAGGCGCACAAGCCCTACGAGTTCGGCGTCAAGGTCTCGGTGGCAACCACGGTTGCGCCCTCGCGCGGCGGCCAGTTCGTGCTTGCCGCCAAGGCGCTGCCGGGCAACCCCTATGACGGGCACACGCTCAGCGTCGTGATCCCGCACGTGCAGGCCATCATCGGCAACGAGATCCGCCGCATCATCGCCGACAAGGGCTATCGCGGACATAATGCGCCGGCCCCGCACAACATGCGCGTCTACGTGTCAGCGAGCAGAAGCGCGGCGTGACCAAAGCCATCAAGGCGAGAACTGCGACGACGGGCCGCCGTCGAGCCGGTCATCGGCCACCTCAAAAACGACCACCGCATGGACCGCAACTACCTGATGAGGCCAGTTCGTGCTCGCCGCCAAGGCGCTGCCGGGCAATCCCTATGACGGGCACACGCTCGAGACCGTGATCCCGCACGTCCAGGGCCTGATCGGCAACGAGATCCGCCGCATCATCGCCGACAAGGGCTATCGCGGGAACAACGCGCCAGCGCCGCACAACATGCGCGTCTACGTCAGCGAGCGGAAGCGCGGCGTGACGAAGACGATCAAGCGCGAGCTGCGAAGGCGCGCCGCGGTCGAGCCGGTGATAGGCCACCTCAAGAACGACCACCGCATGGACCGGAACTTCCTGATCGGACCCCACGGCGACGCAGCCAACGCGGTGCTCGCCGCGGTCGGCTACAACTTCCGCCGACTTCTCGCCTGGCTGAGGGAAATCTTGTGCGTGCTCATGATGGCCCTGGCTGCCATCCGCGAAAACCTGCTGCCGCCCCCGCAAACTCAACGCGCGTGACGGCGCGAATCTTCACGGGCGACTATGTCCGCTCTGTCAACGTTGAGGCGCGCGTCTTCGATCCGCTTTCGCGGCCGTGCATTTGATCGATGCCCAAGGCAGGCGACAAGGCAAGGAACGACGGTTGATCCGGCTCTTATCCGCGGGTTGGGTACCGCATGACCAGGGTTCGTCGCGGGGCTGCCTCTGTCTAGCGATCGAGCGTGGGCTGTCGTGTCAGCACTGCCTGCCGATCCGACATCTGCTTCAAACCCGTGTATGCGAGGGTTCCCCACCCTCCACGCCCTGTCGCCCGCATTGGGCACCGATGTCTCGCGTTCTTGCTGTCTCCTCTGAGCGTGTTGATGTTCTGTCGGTCAGACCGTCTTCGCCTGCCCCACGATCGCGGCCTTCGGCTCGACGAGCCGTGCGATGGCCCAGATAGGCCATCAGCTGGCGCGGGCTCTCGAACCGGCTGAAGTTGCCAACCTCGGCCACGACCGTCGCCGCCACGAGGATCGACACGCCTCGCAGAGCCTGGACTGCCGCGACCACCGGGGCCAATGTCCAGGATGGCACCAACTCGACGATCGCCTGCTTCAGCCGGGCGCACAGCTCCTCGGCGCGCTCGATCCTGGCCAGAAGCTCCTCCAGAACGAGATGCTGCGCAGCATGCGCGAACTTCAGCTCGCCAAGCCAGCGGCGGTGCGCCTTGGTCCAGTGCGCGCCGGGAAAGGTCCGGCCATGCCGCAGCAGGAAGCTCAGCAACTGCTGCCGCGTCTTGCGTTGGTCCTTGGTCGCCTGGGCCCGCATGCGCACAAGGTCCCGCATCGCCTCGTGCGCTTCGTCGGGAACCCACACCTCGGTCAGCTGGCCGGCCCGCAGCAGTTGGGCCAGCATCATCGCATCGCGCCGGTCGGTCTTGATCTTGTCGCCGGCCTTCCTCGGGATCAGCGACGGCGCCACGACATCGCAGCGATGGCCGAGGCCCGTCGACAGCCGATAGAGGTTGTAACCCAGCGGCCCGGCCTCGTAGGTGAGATGCAGCTTCTGGCCACCCTTGCCGAGCTTCCTCAGCATCGACCGGATCGCCTCGGGCGTATTGGCAATGGTGCCGAAAAACTGCACCGATGCTGACGCATGAGCCGCGACCGTTGCCACCGCGATCGTCTTCTTGTGGACGTCCAGGCCAACGAAAATGGTAGTCTCCGTCATGATCCGCTCCCCGTGTCTGGGGCTCCGCCACGCCCATGCGTAGCAATCCCCGTTGCGCTTCCGCGCCTTAGTCGACACGTCGGGGCGGGTCACCCAGCCGGTGACCCGTATCCCCAGCGGACATGATGGTCTAAGCTCAAAATCGTGATCGCCACGCTGGTCGCAGCAATGGCTATTGCTAACTTGGTATCACGCAGCATCGCTAGGCAGTTCATTGTCGGAGTACCCGCAAACAAAGGCGCGCTTCATCGGAAGCGAGACACGCGCTCGGCATTCTCGCGAATGACGCGAGCGTTGTCGTGCAGCTCGTCACCGGCCGCTACACCCTTGACGACCTTGGCCGGGGTCGACCATACGGGCAGACGCGGGCAGCCGTTACAGCTGGCCCGGTAGCTCATCATGGTCCGCCACTCTAAATTCAGCTCGACGTATCCGTGACCGAAGGGGAAGGGCGTCGTGCTCTTGTCGAGCTGGCGATTATGACGCGCGCCAATTATGTGGCCAATCTCGTGCGCAAAGGAGTAGGTGGTCGCTGCGCACTCGTGATGCAGAACCGCGTAAGCCTCGGAGGCATCGGCCGCTACGCGCGTCGCCAGCCCACATCCTTTTGGATCGTCCACGATGAGCACTACGATGTCGGCCTTGTAGCGATCGCGCAGCCCGGGAAGCTCTTCCAAGTGCCCGTCGCCACGATCGACCATGCGCCAGACATGATCGAAGTGTTCGCCGTTGCTCTCGTCGTAGTCAGTCTTGTGTGCGTGCACCAATCGCACTTCAACACTGTCGATGCCACTTCTGCGGAATGACTCGTTGGTATCCTCAACTGCGAGTTCGATCAGATCGAGCTTGATCTCACCGTAGTGGGCCGCGGCCTTGGCCGTGTAGGAGACCAAGACGTCTATCACCACCCTCGCCCTCTTGCCGGGCTTAGCCTTTTGCTTGCCGTCCTTGCTGATCGATGCCTTCGGGTCAACAATCGCGACCCGGACGCCGCTCGGCCCCGTCTTGCCGAGGGAGGAGGCATCGTCCTCCTGATCCTTCGTGGCCCCGCGCTGCGGCCGCGGGCGCCCTTCGCTGGCATCACCCTTCTGATGCATCGTGTCCTGGCGCATGTTCATCTGTCGCATGCGCTCAGGCGTCATGCGTGGGTGCTCGTCGGGCATCTTGTCGGCCATCGTTTCGACGACTCCGATCATGTCCTTGCCCATCTGCTTCAGCTGGAAGATGCGGTTATCGTGATGGATCGTACCGGTCATGCGACCCGACCCCCACCACATGATGGTAACCGGCTGCTCGGTTCCTTCGACAACGCCTCGCCAGATGCAACGATTACCCTTGATCTCGACAGAACGGCGCACAGCCGTGATAGAGGTCTGCGCGTTGAGCGCGATCCTCACGGACATCGGCTGAGTGGTCTTGCCGCTCGCATCCATGCCCTTGGTCAGCGCGTACTCCACCATGTTTGCGGCTTTGGGCTCCATCATTCCCACGCCGGCGGTCGACTGCGACTGCATGGCCATGCTCATCGTGGCCTTGGATTTGTCGTCCATCGCCTGCGACGCACCCATGGGCTGGAGGACGTTGTTCCAATCGGCACCCAGCTGCTTGACCGAGACGTTCATCTTTGCAGCCTCGCGCTTCAAGACGTCGAGGTGCTTGCGCCTCACGTTCCACATCTCGCACTTGGTGAGCGAGAGGACCTGCCCCGTGGCGTCTCCGGCATGCTTGAAGAGACTCTGGTATCTGGCCGAGCCCTGCGGTGGAAGCCCGCCCATGATCAGCTCGACGCGCTCCTCGGGATCGATGGTCTTGGCAGCCGGCGCCGTCTGAGCCGTTGCGGCGGCTGTCGCCACGAGCATCAGGCAAGCGCACAATAACGCCCGGCTAGTTGCTACCATTGACGTGCAATCCAAACCGTTTCGCATGACAGGCTCCTCCCGCGGCGTAGCCCGATTGCACCGTCATCTAGGTCGCGTGCGCAATCGGATGCTGCTGTGATCGCAAGCGATCGTACGGCAATCCGCTGATGGCGTGCCAGACGTGGCTCCACATGGGCTATAGGGCAGATTAGCCGTTGACGACCACAGGTGCCAAGCCTCCAGCCGGCACCTGTGGCCTGCCTACGCAAAGGCGTGCCGGCGCCTTGTTACTTCGCTGGGGCCGCGGTGTTCAGTTGCTTCCAGAAGTCGTCGCCCTTGGCCGGCGCTGCCTCTTTGAGGCGGTCGAAGATTGACTTGCTCGACGCCTCATCGCTTGCGCTGCAGGCATCGAAGGCACGCAACGCCTGACGGCTCACAATGGCGTACTTGTCACCCGCCAGATCCTTGGCCGGACCCGAGCTGAACTGATCCCAGAAGGCCTTGTAGTCTTTGGCGCAGTCGGCGGTCGAAGCCGGAACCGCAAAAAGCGTCGGGACAGCGGCAGCAATGGCTAAGCGCTTCATGTTGTGTTTCTCCTTGTCGGCATGCTTGCGGCCCGAATTGACCGCTTCGGCATGAGTAATGATCTCATGCTATCTTTAGCGGGGATCGGCCAGTCTTCAAGCTGAACAAGCGGACTATTAGATGTCTGAAACGACAAGCGCCAAGCCGGCTGCCAGGACTTTGCTCCAATTGATCATCGTCACGATCCTCTCTGAGGCTGGCTGTGCCAGCTCAACGCCGGTCCTTGAGCTTTTCGGCCGCCTGCCGGTCGTACCACCAGATGCGCACGAAGGCATCCGACGGCACGGAATGGCGAGGGCCCGGCCGTGGTGAACCGAATTTGTCCCAGTAGGCGATGCGGTCGGCCGGGGAGTGGAACTGTGGGACCACGTAGTGCTCCCACAGTAGCACCCGGTCGAGGGCGCGGGTGCGAGCCACCAGCTCGGTCCTGTCCTTGGCGTAGATCAGCTTTTCGATGAGGGCGTCGATAGCGGGGTTCTTGATGCCGATCAGGTTGCGCGAGCCCGGCTCGTCGGCTGCGGCAGATCCCCAGTATTCACGCTGCTCGTTGCCGGGGGAATGCGATTGGCCGAAGCTTGAAACGATGATGTCGTAGTCGAATGCGCGGAGGCGGCGGACATACTGGGCGCTATCGACGATGCGGACGTCGAGGGCGATGCCGAGCTTGGCCAATTCGGCCTTGTAGGCCAACACCAGGCGCTCGAAGCTCGGCTGCGCCAGTAACACTTCGGCCTCGAGCCGGACACCCTTGGCATTCGTGCGCACACCGTCCTTGATCTCCCAGCCCGCCTCCTGCAGCAGCTTGGCGGCGCGGCGCATGTGCTTGCGGAAATCGTCGGGTGCGTGGTTAGTCGGGTTCCTGTATTCGGCCTTGAAGAGCGCTGGCGGAAGGTGGTCGGCAACCGCCTTCAGAACCGCCAACTCCTCACCCTCCGGAAGGCCGCGGCAGGCCAGTTCAGAATTGCCGAAATAGCTGCTGGACCGGCGATACTGCTCGTAGAACATCGACTTGTTGGCCCACTCGAAATTGAAGGCCAGGTTGAAGGCTTCGCGGATGCGGCGATCGTGGAACTGGGGGCGCCGCAGGTTGAAGACGAAGCCCTGCATCGACTGGATGTCGCCGTCGGGGAGCAGCTCACGTTTGACGAGGCCGCGCTTGACCGCGTCGAAGTCGTACTCGGTAGCCCAGCCCTTGGCGCTGTTCTCGGCCCAGAAATCGGTTTCGCCGGCCTTGAAGCCTTCGAAGGCCGGCAGGCGGTCGCGATAGTAGGTGTAGGTGATGCGGTCGAAATTGTACTGGCCCTTGGCGGCGGGAAGGTCCCGGGCCCACCAGTCTTCGACGCGGGAGTAGACCACGTTGCGGCCGGTCTCGAAGCGGGAGATGCGATAGGGGCCGGAGCCGAGTGGCACCTCGAGGGAGGTCTTGGAGAGGTCGCGGGGCTCGCCATTCTCGCTTTTGGCGGTCCAGTAGTGCTTGGGGAGGACGGGCAGGGCTGCGATGATCAAAGGCAATTCGCGGTTGCCGGGGCCGTCGAAAACAAAGCGGACCTCGTGCTTGCCCGTGATTTCGGCTCTGACGACGTTCTTGAAATAGAGGGCGTAGCGAGGATTGGCCTTCTTGATGGCCTCAAGGGAGAAGACGACGTCGGCCGGCGTGATCGGGTGGCCGTCGTGGAAGCGAGCCTCGGGACGCAGCCCAAAGGTGGCAGAGGCGAAGTCGGCGGGATGGGAGACCCATTCGGCAACGAGGCCGTATTCGGCCGATGGCTCGTCGAGGCTTGAAACCATCAAGGGCGCGTAGAGGAGGAAGAGGCCGGCTGCCTGCACGCCCTTCAGGGCAAAGCGGCTGAAGCTGTCGAATGTGCCGATAGCCCTGAGCTTGATGTCGCCGCCCTTGGGGGCATCGGGGTTGACCCAGGTGAAGTGCTTGAAATCGTTGGGCACCCTGGGCTCGCCAATGAGCGAGAGGGCATGGCGGCGGATGTCGCCATTGTCGCTCGCGGCAGCGGGGACAGCCAGCATCAGGCAGGCAGCCAGGGGTGCCCAAGGCGCCAGGGCTTGAAGGAGGATGCTGGAAAATCTTTTCATTCGACTTTCTGTGACGGACTGCGACGGAGAGTTCCCTTGATTGCCGACATCTGGTTGACCCAGTGCTTGTCTGTCGATCGGCGGCTTATCGTGAGCATGGGAATGTGGCGCGCTGCTGCCAAGTTAACCGACATTCCCCAAGTAGCCCTTGGTTGGGCTGATGTTATTGGCCCCAACGGGGCGTGACAAGCTTGTCGGACGTGCTGCTGGTCTTCCCAGGGCGACGAAGGCGCGATTCCGTCTTTGTTGCTAAGTCTGGAAGCGCTTATTATTGCCGTCCACGCGCCGATCGCAACGTACTCTGCCCGCGCCGGCGCGTTCGGGGCTTCTGCATCAGGTTGATTGTGTGTCGTCCGATCGAGTTTTCTTGTCATGTCGGTGCCGGTGAAGGTCGGAGGCGATGGATGGCCGCCAGGATACGGCGGAAGAGTTCGCCGGAGACCACGATCTCGGCAAGATGGAAGGTGATAGCGCGTGCATGGCGAATGACCCGGGCGCCGATCTTGATCAGTCTCGTCTGCAGGCTTGTCATGGACCATGTCGCAATCTCGGCGGGCAGCCTTCGCGGCCATTCGGCGTCTTCGCCGACCGCAGAACCGCCGCCACCGGCAAGCCCGTACCGGCGTGATAGACGTGCATCGGCGCGAAGCCGCGCTCATAGTGATGCCCATTCCAGAACGTCATCTGCTGGCCGCCGTGCGCCGCGTCAAACGTGTCGTCGATGTCGAAGATATCGCGGTGGGCCGGCGTCACGCACGCCGTGAACTGGTCAACCAGGGCCTTGGCGAGGCGCGCCGCATCCTGTTTCGTCGGCGCATTCTCAAAGCGGCTGATGGTCGATTGCGAGGCCAGCGCCGCACCCGTTTCGGGGCAGCGGCCGACGGCCATCTTCAGCGCCGGATCATGACGCAGCCAGTCCAGATCGTTGCCGTCCTCGTAACCGCAGGCGATGGCCAAAACGCGCGCACTGACAAGCTCGAACATGGCGTGGCGCACGCGTATCGGATCGCGGCGCTCCCGCATGGCGCCAGCAAGCCGCGCGCACACACCGATCTTCTTCTCGGCGCCGCGCAGCAGCAACAGCCCCGCATCCGACGATTGGCTGCCACCGCCGAAATCGACTGTGAGTTTCTTGCGGCGCACGGCTGGCAGGTCGAAAGGAAGAGGCGTAGCGTTCATCATGGCTGTGGCGCTCGGTGGCTGAACGCAGCACCTCGTCTCAACACCGATTTTCTACGCGATTTCAGCGCCTTGCGCCACAGCCAAACGGCTCTTACTCAGGCCTGATGCATGATCCGGGCTCTTATGTCCGCTCTGTCAACGTCGAGGCGCACGTCTTCGATCCGCTTTCGCGGCCGTGCATTTGATCGATGCCCAAGGCAGGCGACAGGGCAAGGGACGACGGTTGATCCGGCTCTTATCCGCGGGTTGGCTACCGCATGACCAGGGTTCGTCGCGGGGCTGCCTCTGTCTAGCGATCGAGCGTGGGCTGTCGTGTCGGCACGTGCTGCATGACACGACACCTGCTTCAAACCCGTGTACGCGAGGGTTTCCCACCCTCCACGCCCTGTCGCCCGCATTGGGCACCGATGTCTGGTGTTCCTGCTGTCTCCTCTGAGCGTGTTGATGCTCTGCCGGTCAGACCGTCTTCGCCTGCCCCATGATCGCGGCCTTCGGCTCGACGAGCCGTGCGATGGCCCAGATGAACCCGACCAACTCGCGGGCGACTGCCACGATCGCTTTCGGTGCCGGTTTGCCGGCCGCGATCAGCTTGCGATAGCGCGATGCGAGCCGCACCTGGGCCTTCCAGGCAATGGCACGGATCGGCTCGGGCAGTCCGGCGAGGCGCTCGCGAATGATCTGCGTCACGCGGGCCGGATGGCGGTAGGTCCAGGCGGCTTCGACCAGGCACGTGCGCGCCAGGCTGTTGCCGGTCTTGGTGATGGCGCCACGCTTGATGGTCGCCCCGCTCGAATGTTCCGATGGATTGAGGCCCAGATAGGCCATCAGCTGGCGCGGGCTCTCGAACCGGCTGAAGTTGCCAACCTCGGCCACGACCGTCGCCGCCACCAGGATCGACACGCCTCGCAGAGCCTGGACTGCCGCGACCACCGGGGCCAATGTCCAGGATGGCACCAGCTCGACGATCGCCTGCTTCAGCCGGGCGCACAGCTCCTCGGCCCGCTCGATCCTGGCCAGAAGCTCCTCCAGCACGAGATGCTGCGCAGCATGCGCGAACTTCAGCTCGCCAAGCCAGCGGCGGTGCGCCTTGGTCCAGTGCGCGCCGGGAAAGGTCCGGCCATGCCGCAGCAGGAAGCTCAGCAACTGCTGCCGCGTCTTGCGTTGGTCCTTGGTCGCCTGGGCCCGCATGCGCACAAGGTCCCGCATCGCCTCGTGCGCTTCATCCGGAACCCACACCTCGGTCAGCTGGCCGGCCCGCAGCAGTTGGGCCAGCATCATGGCATCGCGCCGGTCGGTCTTGATCTTGTCGCCGGCCTTCCTCGGGATCAGCGACGGCGCCACGACATCGCAGCGATGGCCGAGGCCCGTCGACAGCCGATAGAGGTTGTAGCCCAGCGGCCCGGCCTCGTAGGTGAGATGCAGCTTCTGGCCGCCCTTGCCGAGCTTCCTCAGCATCGACCGGATCGCCTCGGGCGTATTGGCAATGGTGCCGAAAAACTGCACCGATGCTGACGCATGAGCCGCGACCGTTGCCACCGCGATCGTCTTCTTGTGGACGTCCAGGCCAACGAAAATGGTAGTCTCCGTCATGATCCGCTCCCCGTGTCTGGGGCTCTGCCACGCTCACGCGAAGCAATCCCCGTTGCGCTTCACGCGCCTTAGTCGACACGTCGGGGCGGGTCACTCAATCAGGTGACCCGTGTCCCCAGCGGACATGATGGTCTAGCGGTGACCTTCAACCCGTCAGCGAATTTCACCCCCAGGATAAGTTTTGGCAACTGGGTATGACCGTCGAGGCGGCGCCAGCTTTTCTGCGCGCCCTGGACCAGCTTGAAGACCATCGCGAGCCCGGTCTTGTTCGACAGGCAGCCCTTCGCGCGGATCGTGCGGTGGCGCACCGTTGCAAACGTGCTCTCGATCGGGTTCGTGGTGCGAAGGTGCTTCCAGTGCTCGGCGGGGAAATCGTAAAATGCGAGCAGCGCGTCGCGGTCCTTGGCGAGGCAGTCGGCGGCCTTCTCGTATTTGAGTTTGTAGCTTTCGATGAACGCGTCGAAGGCGTTCTCGGCAGCGGCCTTGGTCTCGGCCATCCAGATCTCGTGGAGCGCACGCTTGGCCTTTGGCTGCTGGCTCTTCGGCATCTTGTTCAAGATGTTCGCGGTCTTGTGATGGCGTGGATGGCCCCTTCCGACAGCACTGCCTTGTGGCAGATTGAGATAGGCACGGATCAAGAAGGAGGAGCTCTATGCAACAAGTCACCCTGATTGGTATCGATCTCGCAAAGCGCGTATTCCAGGTCCACGGTGCGACAGCCGCGGGTAAGGTGCTCTTCCGCAAGAAGCTGGCGCGGGAAAAGCTGCTCCCGTTCATCGCAGAGCAACCCCCTTGCACGGTGGCGGTCGAGGCCTGCGCGAGAGCGCATCATTGGGGCCGTGAGATCCAAAAATTAGGGCACAAAGTCCGCCTCGTTCCACCTGCCTACGTGAAGCCATTCGTCAAACGACAGAAGAATGACGCCGCCGATGCAGAAGCAATTACAGAGGCGGCATCGCGTCCGACGATGCGCTATGTCGAAATCAAGACGGAAGACCAACAGGCTCGCACAATGCTTTTCAGGACGCGCGACTTGCTCCAGCATCGCCCAGATGTGGCGCGGACATGGCGGCATCTGTAGTCTCGGTCATGGCGTGATCTCCCTGGCGGTTGCAGCCGCCGGTTGGGCGGGTTTCAGAACACCCGGAGATTACGCCGCCCGACAATTTCAACCACTTCCGCGACACGACCACCGAGAACGCCAACATCTTCCGAACGCTGTCGCGCGAGACGCCGAAATGCCGGGCCGCTTCACGCTGGCTCATGCCCTCCGCGCACGCCAGACGAACCTTGCGATACATGTCCACGGTGATGATCCTCCCGCCCTCCCCAGCAAATCCAGGAAGGACAAAGGTGGACGACTATTGCGCCGCCCGCAGCGGGATCACCCCGCCGCTACCGTGGCCGACTTTTCCACCGCCGTTCTCATTGGTACCTGAATTGGCAAATTTTCGCCGCATCAGGGGTCGGTTGCCCGGCAACCGACAGGGTAGCTTCGTTCAGGCACGTGAGCGGACCAATGCCAGCGCGTGACGTGCCATCATCAGTTCCTCATTGGTGGGGATGACATAGCAGGCAATCCTGCTCTGCGCGGCGGAGATCCGCGGGCCATGCCGGGCATTCGCGGCCGCGTCGATCTCGAGACCCAGCCAAGCGAGCCTGGCCCCGATGGCATCGCGTACCGGCGCAGCGTGCTCGCCGACCCCTGCCGTGAACACCAGCCCGTCGATCCCTCCCATCACGGTCGCCAGCTCCGCGACCGCGCGGGCGCAGCTCAGGCTGAAATAGTCCAACGCTATCTTCGCGCGGGGATCGTCGCTCTTGAGGAGCGCGCGCACGTCGTTGCTGATCCCGGACAGGCCCTTCAGGCCGGATTCCTTGTACAGGAGGTCTTCCACGGCTTTCGCCGACATGCCTTTGATCTGAAACAGACACAGTACGACGCCGGGATCGAGTCGACCGGGCCGCGTACCCATGGTCAGCCCGTCCAGGGTGGAGAAGCTCATCGTAGTCTCGACGCTGCGCCCACCGACCAACGCGGCCATCGAGCAGCCGCTGCCGAGGTGAGCGACAACGACCCTCCCGTCGGCGATGTCGGGCGCGGCCGCGGGCAGGCGCTGTGCGATGTACTCGTAGGAGATGCCGTGGTAGCCGTAGCGGCGCAGGCCTTCCCGATAATACGTATCGGGCAGCGGCAGCCGCTCGACGACCTCGTCGTGCCCCCGGTGAAAGCCGGTATCGAAGACCGCGACCTGCGGCAGATCGGGCAGACGCGCGCGAATCGCTTCGATCGGCGCCAGCTCGGGCGGCAGGTGCAGCGGCATCATCGGCACCAGCGCGCGCAACTCGGCGAGCACCGCGTCGTCGATCCGGACGGGCGCCGCGTAACGCGTGCCGCCGAACACCACGCGATGGGCGATCACCACTGGCACGACACCGTCGAGCTGATCGCGCAACCATTGCAGCAACATCGGCACCGCCGCGCCGGTGTCGGGCGCCTGCGCGGGGCTCAGTTGCCGGTCGACGAGCGATCGAGCGGCGCCGTCGGCCGCCTTCAGATGCGGCTTGACGCCGATACCGTCCAACTGACCCTCGATCGAGACCGACAGTCCGCCGTCGGCGAGCGCCTCGAACAGCTTGAATTTGAGGCTCGAGCTGCCGGCGTTGATGCAAAGAACGGTGTCCGTCATCGAGCTTTCCCCGCCCGTTCCTTTTGCTGCATCAGGTAGTGGGCATAGAGGGTTCCCACTGCCGTCGATGCCAGACGCGTGCGCACGCTGTCGGCGCGGCTCGTGAGGATGACGGGCACCGCGGCCCCGAGAACGATCCCCGCGGCATCGGCGTTGGCGAGGAAGATCAGGTTCTTCGCCAGCATGTTGCCCGCTTCGAGATCCGGTACCACCAAGATCTGGGCGCGGCCTGCCACCGGCGAGGAGATGCCCTTGATCTTCGCAGCCTCCAGGTTGATCGCGTTGTCCAGCGCGAGCGGGCCATCCAGAACGCCGCCCTTGATCTGGCCTCGGTCGGCCATCTTGCAGAGAATCGCCGCGTCGGTAGTTCCCGGAATCTTCGAATTGACCACTTCCACCGCCGACAGGATCGCCACCCGCGGCTCGCCCAGCTCGAGGCCGATATGCAGGTCGATCGCGTTCTGCACGATGTCGCGCTTGCAATCGATGTCGGGAAAGATGTTGATCGCGGCGTCGGTGACGAACAGCACGTCGGGATAGGTCGGCACGTCGATCAGAAAGATATGGCTGATGCGCCGGCTGGTTCGCAGGCCGCCCTCCTTGGACACCACGGCATGCATCAGGATGTCGGTATGCAGGCTGCCCTTCATTATCCCGTGGGCCTTACCTTCCTGGACCAGGCTGACCGCGCCAGCCGCGGCCGACTCCTCGGTGGGAAAATCGACGATGTCGCAGCCGGCCAGGTCGAGGTTCGCCTTCCCGGCCACGTCCCGGATGAGCGCTTCGCTGCCCACCAGTACGGGCTTGATGATCTTCTCCCGGGCGGCCTCGACCGGCCCTTCGAGGGCGTGGACTTCGCAGGGCCAGGCGACCGCGGTCCGGATCGGCGGGACGCTCTTCGCCCGCGCGATCAGGCGCTCGTATTTCTCGTGCTTGCGCTCGGGGTGCGTGATGTGGGACTCGGCGGCGTCGTCGGTGAAGCCTGATGGGGTCGTGACGGCAGTCATGAAAAGGTTCCTCCAACGGTTCAGGGAAATCGTGGACGCGGCGTGCCGGGCGCCAAGCGCGATTGATGCGCCTTCGTCGCCCCGCCTCCTTCTAGGTTGGTCCTGATGCGACCACTCTGGTCGCGAGCTGCCGGCCATTTTTCGAAATCACTGAACGCCTGCAGCGCGGTCTGCGCAATATCGCTCAGCGCGTGATCGGTCAAGTACGCCATGTGCGACGTCACGATGACGTTGGGAAACGTCATCAGGCGACAGAACGCGTCGTCCTGCAGCACGTCGGCGGAACGGTCACTGTAGAAGATCGGCCCCTCGTCCTCGTAGACGTCGAGCGCAGCGCCGCCGATTTGTCCGCTCTTGATGCCCTCGACAAGCGCCTGTGCGTCGATCAGCCCGCCGCGACCGGTATTGACGATCAGCGCGCCGCGTTTCATCCGAGGGATCGTTTCCATGTTCACCATGTGCTTGGTTTCCTTGGTCAGCGGCACGTTGAACACGACGATGTCACTGTCGCGGGCCAAGTCGGCGATCGAAACGAACTGCGCGATGCCTTCGAGATCGGCACGCTGTTGAATGTCGTGGTACACGAGCCTGCAGCCGAAACCCGCAAGTGCGTTGAGCACCAAGGTGCCAATCTGGCCAGCGCCGATCACGCCGATGGTCTTGTCCGAGAGCTGGGTCCCCGACAACCCTGTCAGATTGAAGTTGAACTCACGGCCCATCAGATACGCGCGGTGAATCTTGCGCGTGAGCGTGAGAATCAGGCCGACGGTGAATTCGGAGACCGAATTCGGGGAGTAATGAGGGACGCGCGCCACCCGAATGCCGTTGCGTTTGGCCGCAGCGAGATCGATCTGTTAGAAGCCCATCGAGCGCCATAGCTTACTTCCGGAAGCGGCTCACAGTGAAAACGAGAACCAAACGGGTCTCGGAGTTCAAGCGGACATTCCCAACGCACATGTCGTTACGAACGAAATGTTGCAGCGCATCACGCGCAGAGCTGTTCGTTCGCGCTCGACGCAATGACCAGCCCCCATCGAGTGGTCCAAGTTGAATGTTAGTTCATGGGTGGTCTTTTTGCCAGACCGAGCGTGGCTGCCGGAGCCCCTACGTGTAGCGCAGGCGGCCACGCGGCGAGGCCGGGCACGAACACTTCGGGGGCCGGTGCCCGGTATCCCAGCGATGCGTGCGGTCGGACGGTATTGTACAAGTGGACGCCAGAACGCCCACAGGACCGTCGAGCGGGAGGTTTTGTACCCATGGCATCCCTGGGCGGGATCGACAGTCCTTGTCCACGAGGTGATCGAGAAGGTTTCCGGTACCACCGCCCGTTGCAGCCGTAATGGCGACGCTCCGGGCCGTTTACTGGAGCTGCCGATCTGGATGTTTGACCGGTCGATCTGCACGGCCGTGCAGTTGGCGAGGTTTCCGCGCGTTGATCTGGGCGCGCTGATCGCAGTGTCGACACTACTGGCGGAGTCATCGAACCCTGAAGATAAGCCTGGGCTCTTCTCGCCTCATGACGCGAAGATCAACGTACCCAGCGACTCTCACCATCAGAATCGGGGAGAGTCCAATGCGACGAATGCGCAGCCAACATCAGGTCTCACCGGGCAGGGAGCGACAGTTCGATCTGTTCGCGCCCCCAAGCGCCGAAAGTGCAATCGAAGCGCCGGCGTGGCGGACGCTGCCGGAGGTGACGCGCCGGTCACTGACGAAGCTGATGTCTCGCTTGATCCTCGAGCACACGGGCGGCGATCATCGACCGCAGCGGGAGGAGGCCGATCATGATGTCTGACAAGATCGGACCGCATCATCTCGAGCGCAAGGCGATCCTTTATGTGCGTCAGTCCTCAGCCCACCAAGTCTTGCACAATCGGGAGAGTAGCAAACTGCAATATGCCATGCGCGATCGCATCGCGACGCTCGGCTGGTCGCAGATCGAGACGGTCGACGACGACCTCGGCCGCTCCGCAGCCGGCGGCGTCATCCGCACCGGATTCGATCGCATGGTGGCCGAGGTCTGCCTGGGCAAGGTGGGAGCGGTTGCAGCCCGGGAAGTGTCGCGTTTCGCCCGCAACAGTCGCGACTGGCAGCAACTCATCGAGATGTGCCGCGTCGTCGATACGGTCTTGATCGATCAGGAGACGGTCTATGCGCCACGCCAGGGTAACGATCGGCTGCTGCTGGGGCTGAAGGGCAGCCTGAACGAATATGAACTCGATCTACTTCGCCAGAGATCATTGTCGGCACGATACGAGAAGGCGCGACGCGGAGAGCTTGTCGTCGCCGCACCGGTCGGCTTTATCAAGAGCGGCGATCGGCTCGAGAAGGATCCGGATCAGCGCGTACAAGCTGCTATCACGCTCGTGTTCGACAAGGTCGCTGAACTCGGCACTGTGCGGCAGGCGCTGTTGTGGTTCTTGGAGCACAGGCTTGATCTGCCCACCAAGCGTAATAATGGCTATGTTGTTTGGCGCAGGCCCTGCTATGCCACCATCCACCGGATGATCGCCAACCCCATCTACGGTGGTGCCTACGCCTATGGTAAGACCGGCACCGGCGGGGGCTATGCGGCTTCAGGCAATCGTGGACGCACTCGCCGCAAGCCTCGTGCTGAGTGGCTGGCACTGAAGCCCGGAAGCCACGAGGGTTATGTGGATTGGGAGCGCGCGGAGGCGATCCGCAAGATGGTGAGCGAGAATGTCCCAACGAGCCGGCATCACGGTGCACCCAAGCACGGCGATGCCCTGCTTGCCGGACTTGTGCGCTGCCGCCGGTGCGGCCGCAAGCTGACCGTTCGCTATACCGGCGCGAAGCACGATATCCCACGCTATGCCTGCCATCGAGGCCGCCTCGACAATGGCGAGCCGCGCTGCATTGCCTTCGGTGGGTTGCGCGTCGATGACGCCATCGAGAGCGCACTCCTGCAGGTCGTTGAGCCCGGCGCGGTGGCTGCGGCCCGCTCAGCCGAGGCAGAAGCTGCAAACCGGCGCGATCAGGTTCGCGATGCAGTGCTTCGTGATCTGCAGGCTGCAAGATATGCGGCTGACCGCACCTTTCGGCAATACGATGCCGCAGATCCTGCGAATCGCCTGGTTGCAGCGGAGTTGGAGGCACGCTGGAACAAGGCACTTACACATGTTGCCGAGGTCGAAGCCAAGCTGGAAGAGCACGAGAGGGCAAGGCCGCCCATCTCGGAGGCGGCACCACTTTCGTTTGCGACTCTGGCTGATGACCTGAAGTCGGTCTGGTCGGCGCCGAAGACCGATCCACGACTCAAGAAGCGTATCGTGCGAACGGTGATCAGCGAGGTGATCGCCGACGTAGATACTGAAGCTGCCGAGATCGTGCTTCTCATTCATTGGATGGGCGGCGTGCATACGGAATTGCGTTTGCCACGGCGCCGACGCGGGCAGCGCAACAGCACACCACTCGATATCATCGAAGCCATTCGGCAGCTGGTCCTGATCGCCAATGACGATCTCATCGCCGGCGTTCTCAACCGCAACAAGCTGACGACCGGGCACGGCAATCGATGGACGCGCGAGCGCGTCACGTCGCTGCGGTGCCATCATAAGATCCCGGTCTACCGCGCTGCTGCTGATGGTATCGAACAGTGGCTCAATCTGACCAAGGCCGCGGCGCTCCTGGGCATCAGCGCCAAGACGCTTCGCCTCGCAGCCGAAGCCAAGCAGATCGACGCCGTTCACCCGTTGCCTGAAGGTCCGTGGATCTTCGCCCGATCGGAAATCGCCGGCCCTGCGGCAAGACTGCTACTCGAACGGGCAAAGCGCGGGGCAAAACACCCCACGGGACCCCATCCCGATCAACAAAACCTCTTCCCTCCAACGACATAGACAGATGGGTGTTGTGATGCAGGATTCTAATGGCACCGCCAGCTCTCAATGATGATTTGCGCCTCCTTCAACGAGTAGAAGATTTCGCCATTGAGCAACTCATCACGCATCCGGGCGTTGAAGCTCTCGACATAGCCATTCTCCCACGGACTACCCGGCGCGATGTAGGCGGTCTTGGCCCCGACCGCCGTGATCCACGCCCGCACCGACTTGGCGATGAACTCTGGGCCATTGTCTGAACGAATGTGTCCCGGCACACCGCGTAGGATGAAGAGGTCCGACAGAACGTCGATGACGTCGATCGACTTCAGTCGTCGCGACACGCGGATCGCCAGGCATTCATGGGTGAACTCGTCGACCACGTTGAGCAGGCGGTATTTCCGACCATCGTGCGTGCGATCTTCCACGAAGTCGTAGGACCACACGTGGTCACGGTGTTCGGCCCGCAACCGCACGCACGAGCCGTCGGCCAGCCATAACCGGCCACGCTTGGGTTGTTTCGCTGGCACCTTCAGCCCCTCTTGCCGCCAGATCCGTTCGACACGCTTGTCGTTGACCACCCAGCCAGGCCAAGCTCTCAGCAGCTCCGCGATCTTGCGATAGCCGTAGCGGCCGTATTGCCGGGCGAGAGCGACAATGTCGGCCGTCAGTGCAGCCTCGTCGTCGCGTCCCCTGGGTGTCTTGCGCTGTGTCGAACGGTGCTGGCCGAGCGCCTTGCAAGCCCGGCGCTCGGAGACGGCAAGTGTGCGTCGGACGTGCTCGATGGTGGCACGCCGACGCGCGGGGCTTATCAGTTTCCCCTTGCAGCCTCTTGCAGGATCAGCTTGTCCAGCGTCAGGTCGGATACCGCTCGCCTCAGCCGAGCGTTCTCCTGCTCCAGCTCCTTCAACCGCCTGACCTGGTCGGTTTTCAACCCGCCGTACTCGTTCTTCCAACGATAGTAAGTCACCTCGGTGACCCCGATCGAGCGGATCGCATCGGCGACGGCCTTGCCTTGCGCCGTCAGCACATCAACCTGCCGCAGCTTCGCGACGATCTCTTCGGGCTTGTGTCTCTTCTTCGGCATTGTGGTCCTCCTCGGGAACATTCCCATACTTCAGGGCGGACCACTTCAAGGGGGGAGGATCAATGCTGCGCGGCATGCGCGAACTTCAGCTCGCCAAGCCAGCGGCGGTGCGCCTTGGTCCAGTGCGCGCCGGGAAAGGTCCGGCCAAGCCGCAGCAGGAAGCTCAGCAACTGCTGCCGCGTCTTGCGTTGGTCCTTGGTCGCCTGGGCCCGCATGCGCACAAGGTCCCGCATCGCCTCGTGCGCTTCATCCGGAACCCACACCTCGGTCAGCTGGCCGGCCCGCAGCAGTTGGGCCAGCATCATGGCATCGCGCCGGTCGGTCTTGATCTTGTCGCCGGCCTTCCTCGGGATCAGCGACGGCGCCACGATATCGCAGCGATGGCCGAGGCCCGTAGACAGCCGATAGAGGTTGTAGCCCAGCGGCCCGGCCTCGTAGGTGAGATGCAGCTTCTGGCCGCCCTTGCCGAGCTTCCTCAGCATCGACCGGATCGCCTCGGGCGTATTGGCAATGGTGCCGAAAAACTGCACCGATGCTGACGCATGAGCCGCGACCGTTGCCACCGCGATCGTCTTCTTGTGGACGTCCAGGCCAACGAAAATGGTAGTCTCCGTCATGATCCGCTCCCCGTGTCTGGGGCTCTGCCACGCTCATGCGAAGCAATCCCCGTTGCGCTTCCGCGCCTTAGTCGACACGTCGGGGCGGGTCACCCAGCCGGTGACCCGTATCCCCAGCGGACATGATGGTCTAGATGGACTGATTGCTGATCGGTGCCGAAGCCTGAGGCTGGCGGTCTGTTAGAATAATGTTGCCACGCTCGCACACGCGTCGAGGCGAGCCCCGGTAAGCGGGTGGAACGGTAGAACAAGGCTTGGTGATAGGCAGACACCTTCATGCCTCGCCCCGAGTCCGCCGCGCGTTGGTCCATGTCGCCAACACTCATGCGCCATAGATCGGTCCGCCGAGCGCGTAACTGGTCGAGCGATGCCGTGGCTCGCCTGGGTCCATGAGGCAGATCGATTTTCACAACACGCTCTATCTTGGCAACCGGGTTCACGGACCGGTCGGTCTCTCCCCTGCCGGCCGGGCGCGACATCTCTATATCGTCGGCCAAACCGGCACCGGCAAATCCACGCTTCTGCTCAACCTCATTGCGCAGGATCTTGCGACCGGTCGCGGGGTTGCCCTCCTCGATCCGCACGGCGATCTGGCAGATGCGGCCGTCGGCCTGCTCCCGCGCCGCCGTGGCGACGATCTCGTGTGGTTCGATCCGTCGGATCTCGGCAGACCGATCGGCTTCAATCTTCTGGCCCGGTTGCCGGAGGACCATAGGCCTCTGGTCGCGGATGGCGTTGTTGCCGCCTTCCGCGCCATCTGGCCGGATTCGTGGGGACCGCGGCTCGAGCACATCTTCGCGCACGCCGTTCGTACGCTCATGGATGTGCCCGGGGCGACGCTCCTTTATCTGCCACGCCTGTTGCAGGATGACGGGTTCCGCGCGCGCTGTCTGCACCACCTCGCCGATCCTGTCGTGCGGGCCTTCTGGACGCTGGAGTATGCGGCGTATCCACCGCGCTTTCGCGAGGAAGCCATCGCCCCCGTTCTCAATAAGATCGGCCGTGTGCTCATGACACCGGCCATCCGCAATATCATCTCCCAACCCAAATCCGGTTTTGATCTCCGCTTCATGATGGATGACAGCCGCGTGCTTGTCGCCAGCCTTTCGAAAGGTGCGCTCGGCGAGGGCCCGTCGCATCTTCTGGGTGCGCTCCTGGTGACCGCGATCGCGCAAGCAGCACTCTCCCGTCGCGACATCCCCGAAGCGGATCGGCGCCCCTTTCATCTCTATGTCGACGAGTTCCAGAACTTTGTGACCAGCGGTTTCGGGCTCATTCTTTCGGAGGCCCGCAAGTATGGCCTCACCCTCACACTTGCGCATCAGTATCTGGCGCAAGTGCCAGACCCGCTCCGCGATGCGGTCTTCGGCAACGTGGGTTCGATCGTGTGCTTCCGTGTCGGCGCCGAGGATGCGCCATTGCTGGCTCGCCAACTCGACATCGCCAATCCCGCAGCCTTGAAGGGCCAAGCCAATCACAAAGCCACGGCTTCGATTCTCGAAGACGGCGTCCCCACCCGATCGTTCGGCCTCGACTGCTACCCGCCGCCGCTTCCCTTCCACACCCGAGCCGAGCGTCTCAAGCGTCACAGCAGCCTCCGCTTCGGCCATGAGCGTCAGCGCGTTGAGACGCACATCTCTGAGTTCTTCGCGCAGTCGAGTTGACGCCATGTTGGCCTGCTGTCCAGCGCATTTCCTGTGCGCAACCTCATCAAGCACGTTGATCGGACTCGAGACGTGAACCTACCGTTCGCCAACTCGGGATTGAACGACTATGCAATTCTTAAGCGCACTCCTTTCTATCATGCTCGCCATGGGCGCTTCGCCGGCTCTTTCGGCTGACCCCAGCCAGCTCTTTTCGACGATCCTCGGCGAGATCGGCCGGCAGATCGAGCATGAGACCCAACGAAAGCAGTTGAAGCGGCTGCGTCCCTTGTGGGAGGCCTGTGCCGCCGGCGATGTCGCGGCGTGCGACCGCGCCGCGGGGTTCCCCAATCTCACCAACCAGGCCCGGGCCGACATTGCCCGCATGCGCCATGCGGCCGAGCTCCGGCCAGCCTATGAGCGCAACTTCTATGCCTGCCAGAAAATGGATCGCGCGGCCTGCCGGGCCGCGCTCGCCTATCCGTACCTCAGCGACCCTGACCGCAGGAACCTGCAGAGCTGGCTTCGGCGGGCCGATCAAGACCAAGAGATACTGGCCGCATCACGCCACAGCCAGCGCGCCTGTTATGCCGGATCCATCTCCGCCTGCGATGCGGCGATCAACGAACGGCGCCTGGACGAGACCGCGATATCGGACCTCGAAAGGCATCGCGACCGCCTGAGGGAAGAAGAGCTGGAGCGACAATCGCGAGAGCGGCAACGGCAGGAAGAGCTCGCCGCGTTCCGCCGAAACCAGCGGTCCTGTCACTCAGGATCCATTGCGGCTTGTGACGCGGCCCTCAACAACCGCCACCTCAACGAAAGTGCCATCCCAGATCTCGAACAGCGGCGAAGCCAACTGCAGCTAGCGGAACGTCAGCGCCGCGCGCGCGAGGAGCAGCGCCAAGCCGAGATCCGTGAGTATGCCCGATTGCGCAAGCGCTGTGCGGATGGCGAGCGCAAAGCCTGCAAGTCAGCCGCTACCCACGCGCAGGTCCGCGCATCTGATATCGCCTTTTTTGAACGGCGGGATCGCGAGCTCGCGCCGATGCGTGAGCAGGTCGCCAACTTTTTCGGAAGCGCAGATGCCGGATCGGGCGGCGCGATGGGGTTGGTCGTGCTCGGCATGATCACGCTCTGCGGTGTTGGTGCCGGCACGCTTTATGTCATGCGCCATCGAACCCCTTTCTCGCTGGCTCGGCCCGATCCACCCGTCTTTGAACCCGACCAGTCCGCCCCAACCGCAGATGCGGGTGCTGTTAGGACTTTCGCGCTGACAGGACACATGCCGACCGATGTCCGGCGCGCCATTCTCGAAGCCAGCCAGTGAGGAGCAGCCCTATGTCTGACAGCGCCATTGATGATCGCGAGCGTCTCAAGGCGCGATTTTCCCAGTTCACCAACACCCGCGAGATGACACCGCCGCCGCTGCCTGATCGACCTCGGTCGATCGAAACCGATCGCCTGTCACCCAACGAGCCGGTGATGCGCAAAGGCCTTGATCAGATCCGGCTGAAGATCCGCCGCAGCCAGGCCAAGGGGCTGGTTCGCGGCGTGCAGTTCAATGTCCACTTCATCGCCGAGCTGTCGCCCGATGCGCTGCAGGCGATCGGTCACTATCGGTTCGGCAAGACCGTTCTCTATCAGAAGGACCTCGAGCTGAAGCTCTCCTTCAATGTCCTCTTGGCTCTATGGCGGCTCTTCTGGCTGTGGATCACGCGGTCCCGGTGGCAGATCACCGTCGACGATCTGACCAAGGGCCGATCGGTCAAGTGCAAGGATATCCTCGAGGTCCTCCAGGTCGAACGCGACATCCGTGTCGCAGCCGAGCTCTTCGCCAACATCCTGCGGACCGCGTCCTGGTTTGGCGGCGAGGAAGTCCTCGAGCTTTAGGGGCACGTCATGGGCATCTCAACGCTGCGCCAGCTGTTTGCCGAATCCAACGCGCTGTGCAGAGAAATGTTGCGCGACGCCGAACGCCACGCGCTCTGGAATTCCGTGACCATTGCCAAGGAAGGCCGGGAACCGGAACTCAGGCAACTCAAGGCGCTTTATACCAAGCTCCAGGACGTGCATGAGCGCTCGAAGTTCGCCGAGCCCGAGTGCTTGCAGCGAACGGCGGTCATGGCCGCCGCCCAGGTCTTTGTTCGCACAGGTGCGCCGGCGGTAAGCGATACGCTGATCGAACATGTTGCCGAAACCGCCGTTGATCTCTTGTCGCAAGAGATTTTCTTCGGCTTTCCCACCATCAACTGGGAGGTGCCGCTCAGCCTCGAGGACGGCGTCGCGCTCAGAAACTATCTCGAGCGCAAGCGTCACTTTCTCCTCTATGCACCCGACCTCATCGAGCTGTGGTGCGATCGCTTCGTCGCCATGTGGGTGGCGGTCTTCAAGCACTTGCCGGACCGCATGTTCAAGGCCGATCAGGACCGACGCGGCTCCTTTAATCTCTCAACAACAGTTGCCGATGTTCTCGATCAACCGGCCCTTGCTGTCGAAGGGTTGCTGATCGCCATCGCAGATGACAGTGAGACGCAACATGGGTTGTTCGAGCCGCTCGTCGCCACGATCCACGACAACCTATTTACCGCCAGCGGCATTCGCGAGGAGGATCGCGCCACCACCAGGAAGCCACTGATCCTCCCCTCCAAGTCTCGTGAGCCTGTGCCGCACCTACCAGAGATTTATCTCTGGGATACGCCGTTCCTGAAGATCTTCCAGGCGCCCGTCCCGGTCGACGTGCCGGATGAAGCGCGCTTCGAGCACACGCACGTTATCGCCGGGACAGGACACGGCAAGACGCAGCTCTTCCAGCACTTGATCGCACAAGACCTCGACCAGGTTGCCGCTGGACGGGCCAGTGTGGTGGTCATCGACAGCCAGGGAGATCTCATCGACAACATCTCGCGTCTTGCCGTCTTCGGACCTGATGGCCCCCTGAGTGATCGCCTGGTGCTGATCGACCCGACGGATCTGGACTATCCCGTCGCGCTCAATATGTTCGACATGAACACCGATGCGCCAACCCCACTGGAGCAAGAGAGGCTCCTCAATGGCGTTCTCGAGCTCTACGACTATATCTTCGACTCCCTCCTGGGCGCCGAACTCTCGCAGAAGCAGGGCGTCATCTTCCGCTATCTCGCACGTCTCCTGCTGACGATCCCCGGTGCCAGCATCCAGACCCTACGCCGCCTCATGGAGAAGGATGGGCTGAGCAATTTCGCCGAGTACGTCGCAAAGCTCGATAGCCCGACCGCGCGAACATTCTTCGACACCGAGTTCAATAATCCCGAGTTCAACGCCACCAAGACTCAGGTGCGCCGCCGTCTATGGAGCATTCTCGAGAACAAGACGTTTGAGCACATGTTCTCCTATCCCCACACCAAGCTGCGACTGTCGCAAGAGATGAACGCCGGCAAGGTCATCCTGATCAATACGTCAAAAGACCTTCTCAAACAGAGCGGCACCGAAATCTTCGGTCGCTTCTTTGTCGCCCTGATCGCCCAGGCCGCGCTGGAGCGCGCGAGCATCCCGAAATCCGGAGCGCCTGGCGACCTTCGTCTACATCGATGAAGCCAATGACTACTTTCAGGGCCGCGACCAGAACTTGGCGCTCATTCTGGAGCAGGCCCGCAAGTACCGCATCTCCATGACGCTTGCCCATCAGTACCTCGATCAGCTGGATTCGAAGATCAGGGCCTCGTTTGCCGCCAACACCTCCATCAAGATCATGGGTGGTGTCAGCGACAAGGACGCAAAGGCCTTCGCGAGTGAGATGCACACCAGCCCCGAAATGATCTCAGGCATGCGCAAGTTCGCCGATCATGCCGAGTTTGCGATCTGGGTGAAGAATGTCACCGCAGGTGCGATGCGCCTTCACGTGCCCTTCGGGCATATGGAGCACATGCCCCAGATGACCAAAGTGGAGTTTTCCCAGGTCCGCGATGTGCAGCGCGACCGTTACTGTGTCCCCGTCGCTGAGGTCCGGGCGATCCTCAGCGAGCAGACCTCGGGACGCGAACCCGGACGCGCAAATCAGGGTGGCGATGTGCGTGACCCATTTGCCGATCCCTATGAATAGCTGCAGTCCACCGTCGGGCCAAGTGTCCGTCATCTCTGGTCGCATGCGGTGTCGGAGGTCGTCGCCCCGCCTCGCGCTTCTTTCCACCTGACCTGGTTCGCCGGTACTTCAGTCAACCCGACGCGGTCACCGACTTTTGCTGGGTCGCCCCCTCCTCACTCCGATCATCGAGATCGCCAAGCGCACCGATGGCAAGCCCACTGGTGCCTCAAGGCATTTCAAGACACGCCATTGAGAGCCAACCTGCACCTTTGCGACCTGCCCCTGCGCATCGCGTCACATCGGCCGAACAAAAGAGCGATCTCACGCTGAATTGATGTGAGCGCATGCGTTCTCAGCGCATCTCGGCATCGCTCATCGCCAACCTTGTCCTCTCGTTTATTCAATAAAATCAATTATTTAAATGAGTGCTCCTTGCAATCCAGGAGCACCATCAATGGAAAAATTCCTGATTACGCGAAAGTCTTACAATCCGATCACCGGTCCCATTCTCGTCACGACCAGCCCTCGCCAAACCTGTCCACTGAACTGCCCTCTTCGAAAGTCTGGCAGCACCGCCATGGCTGGCGCCTGTTACGCCGAACATGGCATGCTCGGCGGCTTTCTCTGGACGGCACTCGACCGGACGCCGGTCAACGGCCACTTTCAGAAGGGGCGCATCAAGGTCCATTCCCTGGAGGAGCTGCTTGGCACGATCCGCAGCCTGCCACCCGGAAGTGTCTGGCGTCACAACCAGGCTGGCGATCTCCCGACGCACGACCAGATCACGATTGACCAGTCGACACTCGGCAAACTTGTCGATGCCAACCGCGGGCGCAACGGTTTCACCTACACGCATTTCGATGTCCTCGATCACGCCGGCAATCGGGCTGCGGTCGCAAATGCCAACCGCGATGGCTTCACCATCAATCTCAGTGGCAATTCCCTGGCCCACGCCGACGCTTTGGCCGAGACCGGCTGCGGGCCCGTCACCTCGGTTGTTCCAAGCCACCAGATGTCGAATACCAAAACGCCGGCCGGGCGCAAAGTCATCGTCTGTCCGGCCCGCACGCACACTGGTGTCACGTGCGCAACCTGTCGCCTTTGCACCCGGCAGCGTGATTTTGTGATCGCCTTTCCAGCCCTCGGCCGCGGGCACGCCAAAATTGTGGGAGACCGGCCATGAGGACGTGGCAGATCCTCGCGGTGATCAGTGGCAGCATCATCACCACCGTCTTGGCGCTGGCCTCGATCAGCTACACCGCGACACTCGCATCGCCGGAACCAGCCTTTGGCTGGTTACCGGTGTCCAACACGTTCCTTTTCGCCGTCCTCGCGCTGGCGTTCGATCTGGGCATGATCGCCAGTGTCTTCGGGGCGTTGCACTGGTGGCCTCATAACCGCCTCGGCGCGATCACGTGCGGTGCTCTCTTTGTGATCGCATCGCTGTTCTCGATCCATTCGGTCCGCGGCTACATTGCCCTCAACCTGACCAAGGCGGCCGCTCCGTCGGCGAAAGCGGCGGATCTCTATGCGTCGCTGAAACTCGAGCTGGCGCAAGCCCAGGCCCATCTCGGTCAGTTGCAGGCATCTTACAAGACGGTTGGCCGCCGGGATCGGCGGCAGATCGAGAAGCGCATCGACGTCGCGCGACTGGCCGTTCACGACGCGCGCACGCGTCTTGCGCAAGCCAAAGTGCCAGTGCACGTCTGGCCGCTCCCTGGTCTGGAATGGTTCCTCGCCATCACGCTCTGGTTCTTCAACGCCACCTGCTGGAGCGCCTGGTTCGGCTACACCTCAGCCGAGCCCCCGCCTGAGCACGATACCGTCGCGCGTTGGTTGTCCGGCTATGGTCATGGCGAACCGCAACATTGCGTGGCGATCTTCGAGGCCTATTCGAATTGGTGCGGCGCCCGTGGTCTCACGCCTCTCGCGCAGTACAGCTTCTATGCGCGCCTGATCGAATTGGGTGCCAGGAAATTCCGGAACGGCCGCAATGGCCCGACCATGTATGCGCTCCCGGATCACGTGTCGTGATCGCCTCTTGCGCATCTCGCCGCTCCCCTTACCCAGCATGGTAGACTGAAATCATGACTCTCGACACATGTCATCGGGGCCCCTATCGGCCTCGCCGCAAACGGTCTGACAATCCCCCACCCTTCCAGCTGACCGACCGCGATCTCGAGATCCTGCGTGCCGTTGCCCGCTATCGGTTTCTCAATTCCGATCACGTCCGGCGGGTCATCGATGGCTCCAACAAGAACATCGCCAACCGCCTCAAGGGGCTCTTCGACCATGGCTATCTCGATCGCCCCGAATGCCAATATGATTTCTACCGGCCTGGAGGCGGCTCCTCGCTTGCCGTCTACGCTCTCGGCGACAAGGGCGCGCGCATCCTCAATCATTACGACGGCTTCGAGGCGGGACCACGGGTCTCGTGGGCACATAAGAATCGCAAGGTCGGCCGGCCATTCATGGAGCATACGCTTGCGATTTCGGAGTTTGCGATCGCCCTGTCGATCGCTGTCGCGGCCAGCCCCGTCGTCGACCTCTGCGACGGACCAGCGCTACTGGAGCGCCTGCCCGCGACAACACGGGGGGCGGCAAAGCCCTATCGGTTGTCGGTGCCCGTCGTCTTCCAGTCGACGCGAAGGACCATCGGGATTGAGCCCGACTACGTCTTCTCGCTGGGTTTTCCAGCGCGCGGACGACGTGGCAATTTCCTGGTCGAGATCGACCGGGGCACCATGCCGGTCGAGCGCTCGGATATCCTGCAATCCTCGATGCTGAGGAAGTTCCTGGCCTACGGATCCATCTGGCGCTCGCAGCTCCACGGCCAGGCGTTTGGCTGGCGCAGCTTCCGTGTGCTGGTCGTGACCGGCACTGCCGAGCGTGCGCAAAGCATGCGTGAGGCCTTGCACCGGACAAACGGTGGCAAGGGCTCGCCGCTTTTCTGGTTCACGGACTGGACGGCGCTCAAGGGCGCCAACACTCTTGCTCATATCTGGATCGATGGCGAAGGCAACGAACGGTCCCTCATGCCACGATAGGTAAAGTGCCGTCGTGCGCGATCAGCATTCAGGCACCCACCAGAAAGCACCCCGCGTGCCTTGCCGGTCGCCGGCCCCTATTGGGTGAGGGCCGGCTTCTCTAATCGAGCCCATCGGCTGGGACTATAATCTCAATTCTGCTTCGCTCAAGTTCACCAAGGGAAATGGCCCGCCTTTCCCTTCGCCACCGCGCCCGCCCAACTTGGGGTGAGGCGAGCGACGGTGGCTCCGAGGGAAAGGCTGTTCGCTCCCCTTTCAGACGTCAGTAACAGCTGCGCGTATGCCATCCAGATTTCCTCGAAGACGGGCTTCTCTGCGTGGTCCGGCTGTATCCGCTGCCACATGCTACGGCTTCGTTTCTGGAAAAGGTGGGAGGAGATTTACTCCGAAACGCAGTGCCTCGTCTGAGTAAGCAGACGGGCCTGCAGCCGACCGGACGCATCCTTCTCCCAGCCTCTCGTCCCCGAGGGAACCTCGGCTCGCTCGCGCGATCTCCTTATTGTCGGTGTCGAAGACTTCGTCAGATCATCCTCTTGGTGATCCGGAAGCGAAGCGTCATGTCGTAGCTTCCGAAGTCGACCGCTTCCAGTCGAAAGCCGTTCCGTCGATCCAGATGCGGTGCAGGATCACCGCGATCTTTCGCGCCAGCGCCCCGCGTGCCGACTTCTCGGACGACCTCTTCGCAAGATCCAGCGCCCACGTTCTGAGTGCACAGGGTCTGCGCAGCTGCGACATGATCGAATTCGCGGCCTCGTAGAGATAGGTGCGAACCAGTTCGTCACCGCATTTTGTAATGCGTCCTGTCCGATCGATCTCGCCGGATGCATACTTGCCCGGCGCCAGACCGAAGAAGGAACCGACATCGCGCGAGCGCCGGAACAGATGTGGATTGTCGATCGCCGACACGAAGGCCAGAGCATTCATGGGGCCAATGCCGGGTACCGTCATCAGGCGCCGGCACACAGGATCGGTGCGAACTATTTTGCGGATCTGCTTCTCGAGGTCTGCCACCTCCTTCAGGATCATCGTGCGAGCGCGCAGCAGTGGCGCAACGACAGCCAGCAGGTCGGGATCATCAGCGAGGAGCTCGAAGACGCGCTTCTCGAAGTTGTGGCGCCAGTGCACCCGCCCCAACTTGTAGCCGAATGTCTTCAAGTATCCGCGGATTTGATTGCTGAGATCGACCCGCCGTTCCAGCATCCAGCGCCGGCTGTTGAGCAGAATGCGATATCGTGAGTTCTGCGCGCTCTTCACGTGAACCTGCTTATACCAGCCCATCCGCATCATGTGTGCGATACCCCGCGCATCATTCTGATCCGTCTTGACCCGTTGCGCCTTCAACGCCGTGCTCATGTGATGGCTTTCGACGCAAACGATCGGCAGCGCCGCGCCGCACAGGCCGTGATAGAGCCAGTTCGACAGCTGACCGGTCTCCATCCCAATCAGTCGGACGGGCACCTCCAGGTTACGAATGAAGGATGCCAGGTCAGCGGGATCGGAATGGACCTTGGCTTCCCGGTAGATTTCCCCCGTCTCGTCGAGAACGCAGACGCTCGCTTCGGCAAGCGAAACGTCAAGGCCGATGAAATAGTGCATGGGGTTTCCTCCTGCTCTGTTCGAACTTCGACAGGCTAGCCCAAAGACGCATACCGCTCGGGTCGCACCCCCGATTACGGCAGCTCCGGAAAGCACGCGCAGTAAAATGCTGTCCACAGGACAACGGAGACGAAAAAGGCTCCGCCCATCATACAAGATGGGCGGAGCGTCGCTCGCCTCAGCGCCTTGTCTTGCTCGGCTTGACCGGAGGTGGCGCCTCCTCTGCATTGTCCGCCGGAACCCGAAGCACCAGCCGGCTGTCGAGCGGCAAAGCCGAGAGCGTGATGTTGAAGCCGCGGCCATCCTTGTGCGGCCAGGCAGCCCCGATCTTGAGCCAGAAGGGATCTTCCCCTTCGCCACGATCCTCGACCGTGTAAACGCTGTGCGACGGCGCACTGTTGGTGGCCATATGACCCTCCTGAAGATGAATGGGAAACGACACGAGGGGCGCTGATGTGCACCCCCCGCATTATGCCCCAGACCGGTACTCAGCGGGACTTGACCATGTGCTGCGCGTGTCGGCGAATGCTGGCCGCCTCATTCGATCTCACGCATCGCCTCGGGCGGCGCGACCTCCCGCAGCATCAGCCGATCCCCGACAGGCCAGGCATCGACGATGATCGTCTTGCCCTTACCGTCGCGGTGGTCGAAGGCGGCACCGATCCGCCGCCAGAAGCTCTCGCCGTCTTGCTCGTGCACCACGAACACCTCCATCGAGGGCTTGCTCTCGTAAACGATCCTGCTTTCCATGAATGTTGGGCTTACTCCGATAATGAACGGCTTCATTGTATCATGGAGATTGGCGCTCCCCGGCGTGTCAACGGCGGACGCCAGCATCCGAACGGTCGGATGCTGGCTAACCGCAAGGGAGAGACATCATGTCAGCCAACGAGATCGCGCGTCTCAATGACAGGTATCGCCGCCAAGGACAGGGCAACGGCCGGACAATGATCACGCGCGGCGTCCAGGCCGAGGGCCAGCTGTTCGTCGCCAAGGTTTTCGTCGCCGTCAGATCCTTCGATGCCTTTACGGTAGACAACGACCCGCACGGCGAGCACGACTTCGGCGCGCTCGAGGTCGATGGCATTCGTATCTTCTGGAAGATTGATCTTTACGATCCGACACTTTCATTCGGCACCAAGGACCCGACCGACGAGCGGCTGACTTGCCGCGTGCTCACCATCATGCGCTCCGAGGAGTACTAAGCGCACGTCCCCTTCAAATTGGAGGGGGCGTTTTTGATGCGCAGGAAGGCCAGCGAAAACCCCACAGCGTCCGATTCACGATGTGGTCTGCAGCGCTGACGCAAAACCGCAGACGCTGCGGTGCCCTTGCCCGCCGTGAGCAGGCGCAACATCTTGTGGTGCGGTCACGCGCCGTGGCGAGATCCAAGACTTCCTGGCTATCCTGATGGTTCTGGGGCTTACCTGACTGCAGCTCTCCGTAGAGCGGACTATGCCCATACGGCGCGGCGGACTGCTCGGGCAATTGCGCGACTGTCGGCTATCTAGGTGCAGCGGACGCCGGGGCACGGCGACGCGACGTCATGGGCCAGGGCACGAACAACTGACATCCCGACACACGGACGATCAGACGGCATGTGCTTTCCGTGAACGTCGAGTTGGCCGTCGTTGCCGCGAAGATCGCTGCGGTGCATCAAGCCGGTTGTGGAATCCGGCTTCTGGCCGACCGCTTTCGATCCTACCGCGTCGGTTGACAGTCAGCCGGCTGACCGTGCGTCTTGACCCCAAGCCCTGAAGGCTTCAGGCTGTGATCAGGCTAACGTCGTTCACAAGCCCCGCCTGCTCAGTGACAATGGCTCCTCCCACATCGCCACCGACCTGGCCAACTGGCTTCATCACAACGGCATGCAGCATGTTCGTGGAGCGCCATACCATCCCCAGACCCAGGGCAAGATCGAGCGCTGGCACCAGACACTGAAGAACCGCATCCTGCTCGAGAACTACCTGCTGCTGGGCCATCTGGAGCTCGACATCGGCAACTTCGTCAGCCACTACAACCATCACCGTTACCACGAGAGCCTGAACAACCTGACGACTGCCGATGTCTACTTCGGCCGTGGCCAAACCATCCTGCCGGAACCGGAAAGGATCAAGCGAAACACAACGCAGACCCGGCGCTTGCGACACCGCAATCACGCCGCATAACATCACCAACCAGATGAGCCAGACACTTGCTTAGCTCAAGGCCTCACTGGTCCCAAAAACTCCGACGGCGGACACGAGTGCGAAGCCTTATCAGCAATATTCTCGTGCCGCAGTCACTTGCTTTATAGCCCAAGCGCTGCGGCAGTCTGGTCACCAACAACGCCGTCAGCTTCAAGGCCATTATCATTCTGGAACTGCCTCAAGGCCGTGTCAGTACCTGATCCGAAGACAGCGTCTACTCCGCCGACATCATAGCCTGCTGCGACCAGTGCTTCCTGTACCTCGCGCACGGCTTCGCCGCGCATCCTTGGTGAGGTGAGCCGGAGCAGGCCGGAGATGCCTCCGCTGGTGCCGGCGTCCTCTTGCGAGGAAACGACCTCGTAGACGCGTTCGTCGCGATACACCGTCGGGCGATAGAGAATGCCATCACAAATGTACAACGTCTCGCCGTCGACGATGGCCTGATCACAGGGATCGGTGTCAGGCAGATTTAGGACGTAGGCAAGCGTTCCACCGGCAACAGCTGCCGTGAAGTACCAGCCCCACCGCGGATACCAGTAGTACCCACCCCAGATCGGATGTGGCGGCCTGATATAGGGCGGCCGGAAGTACGGTGGACGCCAGCTTGGCGGCCGCCAGTGTGGCGGACGATAATGAGGCGGGCGCCATCCCGGCGGGCGGGCAATGGGCGGGCGAACGTGTGGTGGGCGTCCAGGGCGGTGGCCCGCGCCAGGGCGGTTCGGCCTGCCGGGACGAACGCCTGCAATAGGCTGGCTTGGACGAGTGCCTGCGCCAGGGCGCTGTGGACGAGTAACGCCTTCGGGTCGAGTGGGTCGGTCTGCCACCGGGCGTTCTGGCCTGGTGCCAGGCTTTTCCGGACGAACGCCGGGCGCAGGCCGGGTCGGGCGGCCTGCCACGGGACGTTCCGGCCTGGCTGGCCTGGTGCCTGGTGGCCGTGGCCGAGCGACCTCCGGTCTTGTGGAAGGCCGGGATGGCCGCGTTGAAGGCCGCGATGGCCGTGCTGCAGGGCGGGTCGCCGGCCTGCTTGGTCGTGCTGCAGGCCTGACGCTCCGGTTGGGTCTCGGCCGGGCTCTGGCACCGCTCATTCGACCGCCGCCACCACGACCTTTAATGCCGCCACCCATAGGACTGCGAGCCTGTGCTGCGCCGTCCTGGCTATCAAATCGCAGTACCTGACCGGGGTTGAACAGGACAACCGCGAAGACCAGCAGGGCCAGTATGAGCAACCGTTTCATTGTTGCACCTTCTGACCCTTCGCGTTCTGTTCCAGTTCCGGGAAGCTGATCTTCACATCGTCTTCCGACGGGATGTACTTGAACTGGGCCTCGTCATGTTCAGGCTCGAGGTTCCAGTCGGTGAGATAGGCCCGATACTGGGGCCAGCCGGTCTTCTTTCGCTCAGTACCGACGATAACCACGGGCACCGGCATGTCCTCGTCGGTTGAAATCCATACTTGCCAGTCCTCTTCATCATCCGAGAACGCCAGGTGATATACCTCCTGGTCGGCGACCTTGGTGATGCCCAGGTAGGCTGCCGCCTTCAGCCCCTTTTCAAGCCGTTCAGGCAGCCCGCGCTGCATGATGGAATAGAGCGGTATCTCGCTGCCGAAGTCTTCTCGTGCGGCATCGACAAGCGCATCGAAGCCGGCTTTGAATTCACTGGTAGCGTAATACTTTTCCAGCGGCGCGGCGTAGGTCACCTGGGACCCGTCATAGTGCCACTCCCTAAGGCCGTTCTCGCCCTCGGCACTGGAGAAGAAGCCCTTGTCCCGTACCAGCAGGTTGGAGCCGCTACGCATCAGTGTGATCTTTTCACGCTCGTCGATCACCTCGTCATAGCTAACAAACCAGTTGAACGACATGGCGTTCTGATCAGCCAGGAAGCGAGCGGAGCGAAGGATGAGATCCATCGCCTGCGCGTCTATCTGGGCCGGTTGCTCGGCCTGACCGTTGTCGCCCGACTGGGCGAGTGTTTGAGTAGTCAAAGGCAGCGCAAATGAGATAAGCGTTGCCACAAAGGTCAAGACGCGCAGCCTTACAAACATCTCTCTTCCCTATGGCCTCCTGATATCTTCACCAAATGCCTGCGACAACAAGTCGGTACGAATTTGGGATGGGCAGCGATATCGGCTTAACCATAACGTTCATCCGACATTCCCCAATCAGCCTTTAGACGATCCGAGGCTACGGCGTCTGCTGGGCACACCGCCATGATAGTAGCAAACGGAGCTATCGCCAAATCTTGGTGACGGCCTGAGGGTTCAGGCCGCGGCTTGGGGCTGACGGTCGGTGGATTGGACGACCTCCAGCCCGTTCTTGAACTTCGCACCCAGCACGACCTTGGGCAACTGGTTGTGTCCGTCGAGGCGGCGCGAGTTTTTCTGTGCGGCGTCGACCAGCTTGAAGACCATTGCGAACACGGTTGCATTCGACAGGCTGCCCTTCGATCGGATGGTGCGGTGACGCACGGTCGCGAATGTGCTTTGGTTCGCCGTCCGCTCTGTCGGCAGCGGCGGACAACAGCCCCGCGCCGACGAGGTCTCTGCCGAAGCGTTCGATGGTCTCTCTGTTGCTATCGACCAGCTCTTCCATCGCTCGGAGATCAAGCCGGAAGAGCTCTGGCGGAGTTCTGGCAACCTTCATGTGCGACCGTTTCGGCAATTCACATCGCTGCGAAGTCAATATCGAGAAGCTGTGGAACCCTGACCACTTGGACCGGGGTTGCCTCGGCCTCGTCGAATTGCGGGCGTTCCGCATGGCCGCCTCACCGGAGCTGCCCGAGTTCGGCGTCGGCCATGGCCATGCTGAATAGCCATCGAGGCGAGTGTATTGCAGTGCACAGCGTCATCGTGTGCATGCCCTGCAATACGCAACGTGAGTGTAGAGCGCGTGCACTTCGTCGGCTTGGGGTCGTGTGTCAGTGCGCCGGGAGACCGGCAAGGAGTAGGGGGTGCAAGTCCCCCACGATGAAGGAGTAGCGAACCGCATCGACCCCGAGTCATGCGCAGGTGCCCGTGAGGACATCGGCGAAGCGTTGACAGGGGAGCGCATAGGCCAAGCTATCGAGCCGCGAAAATGACCTCATCTCGGGCGCCGACGCTTTTGACACTGCGGAAGGCAACACGGAAGGGCACGCTAACGCGAGTGCCCGACCGGCCCGGCGTGGTCGCAGACCTTGGCATGTGCGGACGCTCCTTGAACGGGAACCGGGAGATCTCATGGTCGACCAACGGGCACGTATTGTGTCCTGCTCTGGTCCGCATCGGGAAGGCGAGGAGCCGAAGCCGATGACGCACGACCGTGAGAAGTCTGACCCCGCCATAGTAGCTGGGAAGTCGGCGAACAAGATGGCCTCGGCCACCGCGGAGTCGATGGAGCCAAGGGCGGGGACCAAGGGGAACGCGGGCCAGCAAAGCACGCTCCGGGCACAGGACCGGGCAGGCGTGTCCCAGGCGTTGGAGCGCGTACGACAAGCCGTAAGGCAACGGAAGACGGAGAGGTTCACCTCGCTCCTCCACCACATCAACGTCGCAGCGCTGAGGATGGCATTCAACGCACTCAAGCGTGATGCCGCCCCCGGTGTTGATGGCGTGACGTGGCAGACCTACGCAGCAGACCTTGACCGAAACCTCACTGATCTGCACGAACGGGTTCATCGAGGAGCCTACCGGGCACAGCCGTCGCGCCGGACGTACATTCCGAAGGCGGATGGCAGGCAACGCCCACTGGCGGTGGCGGCGCTTGAGGACAAGATTGTCCAACGGGCGACGGCCGCGGTGCTGAACCAAATCTACGAGGAGGACTTCCTCGGGTTCAGCTACGGGTTCCGACCAGGACGCGGCCAGCACGATGCGCTGGACGCTCTCTGCGTCGGGATTACCACCAGGCGAGTGAACTTCGTTCTTGACGCGGACGTCCGATCCTTTTTCGACGAAGTTTCCCAGTCTTGGCTGGTTCGCTTTGTCGAGCATCGGATCGGCGACCGCCGCATCCTCCACCTGATCCAGAAGTGGCTGAAGGCGGGTGTCCTGGAGGACGGGGTCGTCACGACGAGTGACAAGGGAACGGGGCAAGGCTCGGTGATCTCGCCGTTGCTAGCCAACGTCTACCTTCATTACGTGTTCGACTTGTGGGCCGATCGCTGGCGACGGCGGGAAGCCACGGGCGATATGGTCATCGTCAGGTATGCCGACGATATCGTGGTCGGTTTCCAGCACGAGGCCGACGCTCGACGCTTCTGGGATGCGATGCAGAGGCGCTTCGAGGAGTTCGCACTGTCGTTGCATCCGGAAAAGACGCGCCTGATCGAGTTCGGCCGCCACGCGGTGGACCGGCGTTCTCGACACGGGCTCGGCAAGCCGGAGACCTTCAATTTCCTCGGCTTCACCTTCATCTGCGGACGCTCGCGCACGGGCAAGTTCCTCCTCAAGAGGAAATCTCGGCGGGATCGCTTGCGGACGAAGCTCAAGGAGATCAAGGAGGAAATGCGCCAGCGCAGGCACCAGCCGATCCCTGTGCAGGGGAAATGGCTGGCGCAAGTCGTACAAGGCTACTTCGCGTACCATGCCGTGCCGACCAACTTCTCGGCATTGTGCGCGTTCCACCACCACATCAAGCGCCTCTGGCTTGCGTCGCTACAGCGTCGCAGCCAAAAGGACCGTACGACGTGGGAGCGGATAAAGAAGATCGCCGCCGACTTTCTCCCGCAGCCGAGAATCCTTCATCCGTGGCCGCAGCAGCGGTTTGCCGTCAAACACCCGAGGTGGGAGCCGTATGCGTGAATTGCGCTCGTACGGATCTGTGCGGGGGGCGGCTGGCAACAGCCGTCTCTACCGCGAACGAGCATTGCGGGTCCACACCGGGATGCGCAACTGAACGAGAGATGAAGGAGGGCCCTTCGGGCTCGGCGATCAGGAGTCGATCCCAAGCCACCGCGAGCGGCTTTGGTCAAAAGCCATGGTCGTGAGCGTCGCGGAAACGTCGGGACCATGATCCCGGCAGGCACGGTCGAGAAAGGTGAGCGCAAGCGAACCGCTGCAGAAGCGTCGAAAGCGGATTAGGCGATGTCAGAACCGCGGGGTGACCCTTCCTGCGGGATAAGCTCGGGCGATGTCCTGAGACGGACCGAGCGGCATCCGGCGTGTAGGCGGCGCGAACCTCGATCAGGCTCTTGTGGGGAACGTGAGAACCTGTGTGCCGTCGTGCTGGCCGGCGTTGATGGTCAGTCCGAAGGGAGAAGCCGCAAGCGGCTGCAACCGCGAGGGCGAGAGTACCGATGCGGCGCACAGGGACGGAGCAGCCCGTAGTAGTGACGAAGGCCCTGTAATGGGGCTGGAGCGAAGGGGCTGCGTTGTTCAGCCTGGCCTGCGGGCCAACCATCCTGTCGGAGGCGTGCTTCTGGCAGAGCGGGAGGAGCCCGTGGATCAGGCAAAGCCGTTCAGAATCGCCAAGCGTGAGGTCTGGGAAGCCTTCAAGCGTGTGAAGGCCAACCAGGGGGCGGCTGGAGTGGACGGACAGTCGATTGCAGACTTCGAGGCCAACCTTTCGGCGAACCTCTACAAGCTCTGGAACCGGCTGTCGTCAGGGAGCTATTTTCCTCCGCCGGTGCGCCGCGTTGATATTCCGAAGGCGAGTGGCGGGACGCGACCGTTGGGTATTCCGACGGTTGCCGACCGCATTGCCCAGGAGGTCGTCCGGCGCGCGCTGGAGCCGAACCTGGAGCCGGCGTTCCACGCCGATTCCTATGGCTACAGGAAGGGCAAGTCTGCGATTGATGCCGTGGCCAAGGCTCGCGAGCGCTGCTGGCGCTTCGACTGGGTTCTTGATCTCGACATCAAGGGTTTCTTTGACAGCCTTGATTGGAAGCTTACGCTCGCGGCCGTTCGTCGTCATACGAACTCGCCATGGGTGCTGCTCTACATCGAGCGCTGGCTGAAGGCGCCCGTGCAGATGGAGGACGGCTCGATCGTCGCGCGCACGACGGGCACGCCACAGGGCGGGGTGATTTCACCACTGCTGGCGAACCTGTTCCTGCATCATGCGTTCGACACGTGGATGACGGAGAAGTTTCCGCACATTCCGTTCGAGCGGTATGCCGACGATGCGCTCTGTCATTGTCGAAGCGAGGCACAAGCGCGGTTCCTGCAGGACGCGCTCAAAGCCCGACTGGCCGAATGCAAGCTGGACCTGCATCCCGAGAAGACGCGTATCGTCTATTGCAAGGATGTGGCGCGAAAGGGCGATTACCCAAGCATCCACTTCGATTTCCTGGGCTTTCAATTCCGTGCCCGGAAGGTGAGGTGGGTCGTGAAGGGCAAAGAGGTCTTCGCACATAGCTTCCTGCCGGCGGTCAGCCCGAAGGCGCAAACGCGCATCAGCCGGGAGATCCGGCGATGGGCGCTGCACCACCGCAGTGACAAATCCCTGGAAGACCTGGCCCGGATGTACAATCCCGTCATCCGTGGCTGGATCACCTACTACAGCCACTTCTACAAGACGCAGTTGCGACCGACGCTGAAGCGGATCGACGCCTATGTCATCAGGTGGGCCCGCCGCAAGTACAAGCGGATGGTGCATCAGACCAAGGGCGGCAGGGACTGGTTCGACCGGCTGCGCCGGAAGACGCCGAGGCTCTTCGCCCATTGGCCGCTATGTCATGGCAACGGCCGAACATCGGGAGCCGTGTGACTCGAGAGGGTCATGCACGGTTCTGGGAGCGCCCGGGGGTGAGATTCCTCCGGCGACTCGACAATCGCAACGCTGGCTGATTGTCGGCTTTCGATGAGTAGCCACCGTCATGGCCGTCAGAGCTAGTCGCACGACTTCGGGGATGCCCATCACCTACCCTTTGCCGGTGGCCGAAGCACCCCCTACTGCGGACATCCCCCGCAGGCGAGGCCCGCTGACCAAGGGCCGGTTCGCCAGTGACGGTTTCTGCTTGGGTGCAGTTTTGTGTGGCAGAGCTCGCGAATGGTGCCGAAGCCACATCTACGGTCCCCGGCGTCGCCCCCGAATTGGGTCTGGGGACAACCCAGATCGCGCGTGATCGGAGTGGTATCATGTGCACATGATCGACGAAGACCGACCAGGACCGACACCGCCCGACGGTGTCCGACACACGCATGAGCTCGTGACGCTCGATGTCGTCAGCTCTGCTTTCGAGGCCCAGGGCCTCCCTCGCTCATTGCGGACGCTGCAGCGTTATTGCGGCAACGGCACCCTCGATTGCGTCAAGGAAGCCACGGAAACCGGCGACACCTACTTCGTCCACTGGCGATCGGTCGAGCCCGCCATCACGGCGCTGAAGCAGTTGCATCAGGCGAAAGACGCGCACCGGCATGCCACGACACCGGTCGACATGACGGCCCCTGTCGCACCAGCAAATGAGCCGTTGACCCAGGACATCAATGACGGACTGCGTCCGACCGTGTCCGACACCGACGCCGCGGGAGAGCAAGGTTCGACGAGCCCGTCGCAGCCCGACATGTCGGGCTATGTCGCGCAACTCGAGAAGCGGCTGGATGAGAAGGATGACGAAATTGGGTTCCTGCGTGAGGAGCTCGTCGACAGAAGGGGACAGATCCGCGACATGAAGGCCATCATCGATGGCCAGAACCAATTGCTGGAGACGATAAATGCCAATGTCGCGCCGATCTTCAACGCACTTGCTACAACCGTTGAGAAGAAGCAGATCGACGTCAGAAAGCTGCCTGTGACCGTGCGCGATGAAAATGATGAGTTCGGCTGGCGTTCGCCGGACCGCCGGGACGAATGATGATCTCCGCCAAGGCATCGATCAGATGCGGCGATCAGACATGGGAAGCAACGAGGCTACTTGAGAGGGCCAGGTTGGCCGACCGGCTCGTTCGCACAACCTCCGTAAAGCGAACCAAGGCCCGGGAAATGGCTCAACAGAGCCGCGCACGAAGGGGCGCACAATACTGAGGTTTCTGCGATGCCGTGGCGCTGACAGAGATGCTCGACGCGCGCTCGACGGCGGCGTTGCAGAAACTCTGTTGCACGAAACCGCGGGCCGCGGGCGTTGCGCTATGGGGATTTGGATGCACCGGCCGCGACGTTGCCGGCCGGGCGTGTCGGCAGAGTGGGCCGGGACGGGCGGCTGCCACTACGAGACCCGCCATTGTGGGCGGGGCTGGCAACGAACGTGCTGTCCAGAGGGATGATTTCCGGATCGACATGGCCGGTGTCGCCGTCGACTGGGCGCGCTTCGCCGATGCCGCCAGATGGCCAACGGCGCTGCTCTCGGTCGTGGCGGCTCATCTGCTGCTTGGACCTCATGATGTGTCGTTCCGGGTGACCGGAAACGAGCGTGGCATCGACCCGCGCTGGAAGGTCTCGATGATGCGCATGCGGCCGCCACAGCAGGGGCATGCCGGTGGTAGTTCCGGCTCGGCAGCGCCTGGATCGGCATGGTCGTCGCTGGCAGCCGGCGGCGGTTGCTCCTCGACCAGGAGCAGCCTCCGACACAACGCCAACTTCTCGGCGCGATGGCCATTGGCGAACAGGCCGTGGTGGCGGATGCGGTGAAAGCCGTCGGGGAGAACGTGCAGGAGAAAGCGGCGCATGAACTCGACCGGCGTCAGCCGCATCACCTTCGAGCGCGCCATCCCGTCCTCTCGATAATCCTTCCATCGGATGGCGACGTGATCATCGTCGATCGCAAGCAGCCGGCTGTTGGAGATCGCCACGCGGTGCGTATAGCGGGCCAGATAGGCGAGAACCTGCTCGGGCCCGGCGAACGGGCGCTTGGCGAACACCACCCAGTCCTTGTTGGCGGCGCGGGTGAGAAGCTTGGCGAAGGTCACGGCATCGGCCAGTGCACTGTGATCGCCGAAGAACTGCAGATCGCCGGCCGCATGCAGCTTGCCGAGGCCAGTCAAAAATAGACGCCGGAAGAGCTCGGAGAGGACGTTGACGGAGACGAAGAAGTTGCTCCGGCTGGGAATCCATCGATCGCCCTCCGGCGACAGGCCGCCGCCCGGAACGATGCTGTGGATATGCGGATGGTGATCCAGTTGCTGGCCCCAGGTGTGCAGCACGGAGATGACACCAATGTTGGCGCCGAGGTGCTTGGGATCGGCAGCAATCTTGGTCAGCGTCTCGGCGACGGTGGCGAACAGCAGGCCATAGACCTTGGCCTTGTTGTGATAGGCGATCGGCCGCAGCAACGCCGGCAGCGTGAATACGATGTGGAAATATGGAACCGGCAACAGCTCGGCCTTGCGCGCCTCCAGCCACGCCTCGGCCGCCCGCCACTGACACTTGGGACAATGGCGGTTGCGGCAGGAGTTATAGGCGACGCGCGTGTGCGCGCACGCCTCGCAGCGCTCGACGTGGCCGCCGAGCGCTGCCGTACGGCAGATCTCGATCGCGGTCATGACGCGCCGCTGCGGCAGGCTCAGATGACCTGCATTGGCGACACGCCACGCCTCGCCGTAGCGGCGGAACACGTCCGCCACCTCCAACTTCGGGTGTGACATGGCTGATCAGTCGCGATCGGCCATCTTCCTGATCAGGTCCTCCAGCGGGCTCTGGATCTTTGCGATCGTGTTGACGGCGACGCGGGCGTAGCGGGCGGTCGAGTTGAGGTTGCGATGGCCGAGCAGATCCTGGATCACGCGGATATCGACACCCTGCTCCAGGAGATGCGTCGCAAAGCTGTGACGCAGCGTGTGGGGCGTCACGTTCTGATCGAGGCCTGCCAGGTCAGCCGCGTCCCGGAAGGCACGTTGCACGGATCTCGTCGTGATCCAGCGATCAGGCTTGGCGCCCGGAAAGAGCAGTGGCCCCTTCGGCCGTGTCGCCTTCCAGTAGCTGCGCAGAACCGAAAGGTTCGGCTCGGAGAGCATGACAAAGCGATCCTTGTGGCCCTTTGCCTGGCGCACGTGGATCACCTTGCGATCGCTCTTGATGTCGGCGGTGGTGAGCTGCACGACCTCGGAGATGCGCAGGCCCGCGGCGTAGATGGTGATGAAGATGGTGCGCATCATGAGGTCGGTCTCGGCGCGCACCAGTGCCAGAACCTGCTCGTGTGTCAGCACGGCGGGCAGCGTGTCCTCCGGCCGCGCATAGGAGATCTGGCCGGCGAGCGCCGAATTGCCGATCGTGGTGCCGTAGAAGAAGCGGAGCGCGCCGACGATCGGGTTGATCGATCGCGCCTTGAGGCCACGCTCAAGAAGGTGCCGCCGATAGGCACGCACATGCTCGATGCCGAGTTGGTCGGGCGGCGTACGATGGAAGCGCGCGAAGCTGCCGACGGCGTAGAGGTAGCACTTCTGGGTGGCCGGCGACATGTTGCGGAAGGACATGTCCTCGATCATGCGCTGGCGCAGCCTTGAGATCGGCTTGGTCATGGGCGTCTCCTGATGCAAGAGTTGGAGCGCGCATGGAGCCCGCCGAGCCGTAACCAAGCGGTAATCGGTGCCGGTCTGGCCTTCCGGAGAGGAACACGTCGCGAAAGAAATCTTGTCCAACGTATGCAGAATGGCTGTGTTGAGCCATTCCCTGCAGATTGGCCAGATTGGAGGGTTGCCGAGGGGCGCTGCGGAGCGTGACGACTGGTGCGGTCTCAGAGATTGTCGATGAGGACGCTCAGATCAAAATCCGCTCGCCGCTGCGGCTACAATGAAAGCGCCGCCAAGAACTCCTTACCGCGGAGCGGTTTAGTGCAATATCTGATTTGCGGCGCTTGGGGCCGACCGAGCGACCCGCGCGCGCCGATGCGCTTGTCCACATGCGCGAGCCGGCTCACGCGTGTTGGCGGGTGCTATACTGAAGCCAATGAAGAAGATCTCCGCCGGTCTGCTTGATCGCTATCGCAACATCATCCTTGAAGGCTTCGATCCGATCTCGGCCGGTGGCTTTACGCAGGTTCCGAACCACATCCTCCGATCATCGGATCTGAGCGTTGGCGCCAAGCTGACCTACGCCATGTTGCTCTCCTACGCCTGGCAGAACGATTTCTGCTTTCCCGGTCAGGACACCCTCGCCAAGGACATGGGCTCGGGCAAGCGCAGCGTCGTGCGCTACATCGATGAGCTCGAGCGTGCCGGCATCATCGCCATCAAGCGCCAGGGTCTTGGGATGTCGAACATCTATACCCTGCGCGCCTGCATCAAGCGGAAGCGCTGAGCCGTGACGTTTCCAGAAGTGCCAAATTGGCACTTCTGGAAGTGCCATATCGGCCTCTCTGGAAATGCCAAATTGGCACTTCTTTCTATATAATAATACTCAAGGAGAAATACTCATTTTAATAAGACTCATATCTCCAGTTAAGAAATGAGGGGCGGATTTCACAACACATCGGAAGATTGTCAACCGACATTCCCCAAGTGACCTGTCGCTCGACGGCAAGGTCGCCTGATCGTGCCCGTTGAGCAAGCGTTTTTCGCCCGGAGCGGCGTCTGCGGTCGTGCAAACGCCTGGAACTGGTCGGATCGGGCCGCGAACCCGCATCTTCCTGGCCCGCCAGCGACGTTTTTTAGCGCGGCGGACGGACCTGTCCTGCCGCTTTCGTTCAGTTTTGGTCCGGATCGCGGTCACGCGCATGACGGTGGCGCTCGAAGGCGGCGGATCGTGGCGAGGATGGCCATGACCATCGGACCGGTGATGGCCACTTCGGCCAGCTGGAAGGTGATGGCGCGGGCGTGGCGGACGACGCGGGCGCCGATCTTGATCAGCTTCAGTTGCAGGCTGGTCAGCGACCAGTCGGCCATGGCCTCGGGTAGCTCGATGCAGCGCAGGAAGGTGGCCAGGTTGTAGGCCAGCGCGTGCAGTTGCAGCCGGACCTCGTTGTCGCGGAAGCGCCTGCACGACAGCCGCGTCCAGTGGAAGGCGTATTTGCCTTCCTTGATGTGCTGCTCGGCAGTGCCGCGCTGGTTGTAGAACCGCATCACCCAATCCGGCTCCATCGGCAGATTGGTGACGATGAAGCCGACACTTGGGAAGAGTTCGCCCGGAGGCCATTCGATCTTGGCGATGACGCGGCGCGGCTTGTCCCAGGATGCGGCCTGATACTCGAAGTCCTCGAAGAACCGCTTGACCGTAGTCAGCGAGGGCCGCCCCACGGGCCGTGTCAGCCGATGCGCGATCTTCTCGCGAAGGACATTGTTGGCGGGCAGCCGGATGGCGTAGAAGTAACCCGCCTCTTCAAGCCGCGCATAGATCGCGGGGATCGCATAGGCGGCATCGGCCCGGAAGAACCGCAGGATGTCCCGCGTGGCATACCGGGCGATCACCGGATCGAGCACATCTCGCCAGCCGTCGGCACTGTGGACGTTGCCGTTGCGCAGGGCGCAGCGTTCCAGCATGCCGAACTGGTTGAACAGGAAGTTCGGGTGATAACAGGTGCAGTCGAAATGCCCGTTCCAGGCGGACCCTTCCTGATCGCCATGGGTCGGGCTGACCGAGCTGTCCATGTCCAGCACGATATACTTCAGGCCGTTGCGATCATGGAACCGGTCGATCCATTGCCCGTTCAGGTCGGCCAGCGCTTCCCGGTTCTCGGCCAAGGCCAGCGTCTCGGTCTCGAACCGCCCCATCTGCGAAGCCGAGGCCGCCTGCGCATCGACCGCCCGGCCACCCACGACCTGGCGCATCACGGGATCGAGGGCCAGCCGGTCAGCGTCGTTGACATCCTCGTATCCGGCCAGCCGCCCATAGACCGACTGCCGAAACAGCCCATCGAGCCGGTGGACGGTGTTCCTGCCCCGGCGGTTGTCGCACAGCGCCGCAGACGCCAGATCGGACAGCCCGAGCGCGTCATCCAGCTCGCGCATCACCAGAAGGCCACCGTCCGAACTGAGCTGCGTGCCACGAAATTCCAGCCGCACGCGAGGGTCGAAATCCACCCGATCTGCCCGCTGCGAGCCCGCACCCTCTGGGTGATCCATGAAACCCGTCCCTCGTAGCCATCAACACCATGATTTATATCGGAAATACCATGGTAACGACCGCGAAATCAGCGGATTACTTGGGGAATGTGGGGTCAAGACGCTTGCCTTTACCGCCATAGAAATGGCGAAGGCTTGCGCCCGCTCCCCTGCCCTGCCGCGTGCGGGATTGGCGACGTCGTGGTAGACTTTTGTTATATGAAATCCATCACCGTCGACACGCACAAGGTCATCGCCGCGCTGCAGCGGCGCGGCTTTACCCAAGAGCAGGCCGAGGGGCTCGTTGAGGCGGCCCGCGAGGTCGATTTCTCCGAGCTCGCCACCAAAGCCGACATCCGCGTCATCGAAGCCCGCCTCAATATGCTGAGCGTCATCGGCACCGGCATCTTCGTTGCCGTCATCGTCAACATCATCATGGGCGGATAGAGCAACGCCTGAAACGAGAGAAGACCGCCCCAAGGGGCGGCCTTCCCATCTCCATCCAAGAGGAGGATTGATCCTCACTTCATCGCGTTTATCGCGTCACGCTTGGCCAAGCGTTCCTCAATCCACGCCTCCACCTCAGACAGCAACCACGCGACCCGGTTCTGGCCCAGCCTCAGCCGCTTCGGGAATTGGCCTGCCTTCTCCAGCCGTGCGATGTGCTGGGCGGAGTATTTGACGAGTTGGATCAGCTCCTTCTTGTCGATTAGTCGTGTCGGGTGTGACATCAGATCCTCCTGTTTGAAAAGGAGCATCCGGATGCCCCAGCCTCGGCGCCTGACCGAGCCCATTGGGCACTTCCTAATGTAGGTGAATCGGGCGTTCTTGCCTAGATTCACAAGGCTGAACACAGTGGAACATTTGCTCGATGAAACCTAAGCACGCCCATGCGTAGCACCCCTTGAACGATCATGATCGCTGACGAGGGCGCATGAGTATCGGGGCGGATCGCTCAATATCGTTCTACGGGCTCACCACTCTGCTCGGTGATGCCGACGAGCCGACCTTCCCACAACGCCAGCGCCCGGAGCTTCTCGTCGAAGTAGTCATGCTGATCGTAGACCGAGCCGATCGATTGACGACGCCCCGTAATCTGGTTCTGGACACGTTGGCGAACCTCCATCGGCACCCCGCACATAGCCATGCCCGTCGCCGCCTGATGACGCAGATCGTGCAGGCGCATCTCGGGCACGCCAATCTCCCTACAAATCCGCTTGCAGGTCCGGGAGACGAACCTTTCGTCGAACGGTTGATCCGCCAGATGACGCGCCGGAAAGAGAAAGCGACTGCCCCCGTTGCGCTCGAGCGCCTCGCGGATCAAGGATAGAGCCAGCGGTGGCAAAGGCACGATATTGGCAAGCCCGTTCTTACTCCTCGATCCCGGTAGCACCCATCGTGCTCGATCCTCGAGCGCGAGCTCACGCACCTCGATGCCGAGAACCTCGCCGCGCCGGCTGCCGAGCAATAGGAGCAACTTCAAGATGGTGGCCACATGCCCTTCTATATCGCTGAGCTTCGCCCAGAAGGCCCGCAGCTGCTGATCGCTCATCACCAGATCCCGGGAAACCTCCGCCCCGCGTTTGCGAATGCGGAGCGCCGGATGAGCCGTCACGAGCCCCTCATCGAGACTCCAGCTGTAGACGGCTGAGATCAGAGCCTGAGCGCGGTTGGCCTGGATTGGGGTTGCACCCGTTGCGATGTCGTCAAGGACGGCTATGACACGCTGTCGGTCAATTGTTTCGAGCCCATCGCCGCCCAATCTGCGCTGAATGTGCCGGCGGTAGAGGCCCTCGTCATGCTTCCAGCTTTTCTTATGCACCTTCGCATGCCGTTCGAGCCATAGCTGCCATACGTCATCAAAGGTCGTGCCGGCTCTCTTGCGGGGCGCTTTCGGATCGACGCCGTCGAGGGCCAATCGCGCCAACAGCTCCTTCGCTTTGGCTGCAACAGCTTCAAACTCGACGTTGCGCGCATCGTTCGTGATCGTATGCCAACGCTGCTGCAAGCCTCGGCCAGGACGATAGCGGATGCGCCAGGACCCTCCGCCCTTGCCATCTGCCGCCAAGAACAAGCGCGGATGCTTGGCAATGCTGTAGACCGCACGCGGCCCATTGAGGGCCTTTCGGAGGACAAGATGGTTCGGAGCCAGTTGTGCCATGACACGCCAGATAGCATAATCTCCAGTGTCTCACTAGTGTCTCGAGGATGCGGTCTTGCGCAGACTATCTATGATCATCTATGTGGCAGCAATCATCCCACTTCTTGTTGATATAATTTGTTTTTATGTTGATCATGATGGAACATGAGCGCCCGCGACGAAGCATATTTATTAAATTCCTAATCTGGGGGTCGCAGGTTCGAATCCTGCCGGGATCGCCAAGGAATTCAATAATTTAATCACAAGATACGTCGCGGTAGTCTCAGAATAGTCTCGGAAATCTCTTCGGCAAGGTCAGAGCCATCGCTTCAGTATCCCAGACTTTGCCTGGGCGCTCCGCCGACTACACCGACGACAACAGGCGAGGCCTTGTTCACCGATTGGCCTTTGGCCGCTTAGCAGAGATTCCTGACGTCGCGGCACCCCCGTCATCCGCTAACAGACGAGTAACTCGACCCGTTCGCTTTATCCTCGACAGCGGACACCAGACGGTCATCGCCCTGGACTAGCGGCGGCGCTCATGATGATCTCAATCGACGCGATCATCCAGGACCGACCTTTGGTGCCGAGTCGCGACGGGCCATGTATGGACGGCGCCCGCGGTGCAGCATGACGGACGGTATCGGGCCTATCGCGTCGTCGACCGGACGCTGCACCTGCACCGGTCGGTATCGGAGGCACTGCGGGAGTCGACTGAACACTGTTAAGAACTCTTGTTGCCGAGTAGGCCCGGGGAGTTTCACCCCGAGCCTCTCACAGATCCGGACTTGAGACTCTCGCCTCATCCGGCTCGTGCCACCGCGCGAAGCCTGCCGGCTCCCACTGAACGAAAGGCTCCTCCGGGCGAACCCGTTGGCCCAAATCAGCGGCGATGGCCCGCCCCCTTCGCTCCAGCCCCATTACAGAGCCTTCAATTCCAGCTGATGTATGCCTGCGGCTTGCGCATCGGCGAGGCCGCCAAGGTCGAGGTTGGCGACATCGAGAGCGCGCAAGGCATGCTGCGCGTCATCGGCAAGGGCGACAAGGAGCGCCGGGTGCCGCTACCGGAGGCCATGCTCGACGCATTGCGTCGGCTGTGGCTGACCCACCGCAATCCTCGATGGGTGACGCCCGATCGCCGTGGCACCGGTCCGGTCAGCAAGGATGCATTGTGGCGCACGTTCCGCCTCGCCGTCCGCGCTGCCGGCATCAAGCGCCCGGCGAGCCCACACACCCTGCGCCATTCCTACGCAACGCGGGTCCTGGAGAGCGGCGTCGAGGCACGCCGCGCCATCCTGGCCAAGGTGCGCAGGAAGCTGGTCAGCGCCGCGCCGCGTGATCGCGCGCATCGAGGCTTCGATGCAGCCCGCGCCGACGGACACGGACCCAAGCGCCATGCGCCAGGAGATCGACGTGCGCTACGTCGTGACGTCGCTCGATGGCGACGCCGAGCGTCTCTACGAAGGCGTCTATTGCCAACGGGGCCAAGCCGAGAACTTGATCAAATTGCATAAGGCGCAGCTGGCGTCGGACCGCACGTCGTGTCATTCGGCGACAGCCAATCAAGTGCGCCTCACCCTGCATACGGCAGCGTTCTGGCTGATGCACACGGTGCGCGCCGCGATCCCGCAAGGCCATTCGCTGGCAAAAGCCGAGTTCAACACGCTCCGACTGCGACTGTTGAAGATCGCCGCGCGGGTCATCGAGCACGGCCGCCGCATCCGCGTGCACCTGCCGACGAGTTGCGTCGAGAAAACCTTGTTCCGCGCCATCGCCCTCGGCCTGTCGCCGTCCGGGTGATGCGCGGGGCCTGTGCCCCGACCCGCCGCCGAGCGAGGCAGATCAACCCTCAACGCGTTGCACAGCGAATAATCAAAAAACGGTGCTGTCGGACCGGACGACGGCGCACGCCAGTCAGGTCAGGCGGCTTGCGCGTGCGTCTGATGCATGATCCGGGCTAGGCGTCAGACTTTCTTGCCTGCGGCCAGAGCGATGAAGAGATATGCCCACCCGGACGATAGCAAATTGATGCCGGTCAGCAGACCGATGGCCCAGATGGCGGAGCTTGGAAGCTGCGCAAAAATCAGAATGCCGACGACGGCCGCCAGTAACCCGGAGATCAGGACCCACATCCAGCCTCTCATCGGCCGCAGCTTGAGAGCCATCACTAGCTCGACAATGCCTTGAGCCACGAAGCCTGCTGCCAACAGGACGGTCAGCGTTATAATACCGGCGAGCGGGAAGAAGGCCAGCCATCCGCCGACAAAAGCGTACAGAACCCCGATCAGAAGATTGAAAACGAAAGCGCTCCATTTCTGGGTTGCAAATGCGTGTATGACCTGCACAACGCCGCCGATTAGGAGAAGCCAGCCAATGAGGATTTTGGCAGCAATCGTACTCATCAATGGAAAGGAGATCGCTGCAATCCCTAAAATGATCAGAAGGATACCCAGGATCATGAACCAGGTACGATTCTCGGCGATGGCAGCCTCAACCGTCTCAGCAACGGTGGATTGATCTGACATGGTATTGGGTCCTCATTGCCTTCGAGGCCGATGTAATGGAGACTTCTGAGCTTAAACCGACATTCCCCAAGTAGTCCTGGGACGACCTGAGGCTATACCGCAGGCGCGGCATCGGCAACCGCAATGATAGCGCCGCACGCCCATGCGGCGGCTGTTGCAGCGTTTTTCTAGACCTTCGATAACTGTGTGGCGGCTCGCAAACGCGCTTCGATCATCGTTCCCGACGCACCCGGGCAGCGCGCCGCCGTGGAGTTCGTGCTGGTCGCACCGATCGCGTGCGAGGATGACGAGACCGTTCGTAATATCGGCACCGGAGATGGTCGCAGTCGGTGTATGGCGAGGAGGATGCAGTTTGAAGTATTTCCGCCAATTTGGTAAATTAAAATGGCTCTGTTTGCAAAGTGTGGTGGTCGATCCCATATGAGTTCATCGCAACCAGCAGGGACGGTGCGGTGAAACCCCAGGACTTTCAGGACTTTCTGGCACGGCTCGGTGAGCTGACGCCCGAGCAGATGCGCGTGCTTGGCGTGGCCATGTCGGGTTCGCGCACGGACGCCATCGCGATCATCGAGGCGCGTTTCGCCGAGGCGGCGGCCTGCCCGCATTGCGCTTCGCGTGGCCTGGCGAAGCGCGGCTTCGATCGCGGTGGTCTGCAGCGCTGGCGTTGCCGCGCTTGCGGCCGGAGCTTCACGGCCCTCACGGGCACGCCGCTTTCAGGCCTGCACAAACGCGAGACCTGGCTCGCCTACGCCAAGGCGATGATCGATCATGCGAGCGTGCGCAAGGCGGCGAAGATCTGCGGCCTCGACAAGACCACGTCGTTCCGCTGGCGGCACCGGTTCCTGGAGGCGCCGCGCGAAGACAAAGCGGAGCGTCTCAACGACATCGTCGAGGTCGACGAAACGTTCTTCCTTGAAAGCTTCAAGGGCCAGCGCAAGCTGCCCCGTCCGGCGCGAAAGCGTGGTGGAAAGGCCGAGAAACGAGGGCTTTCTGTGGAGCAGATCCCCGTGCTCGTCGCGCGTGACCGCCGCGGCGCCATGGCCGACGAGGTGCTTCCCGATCTCTCTGATGCATCGATCGAGACAGTGCTCGGGCCACGGATCGGCACCGACAATATCCTGGTCTCGGACGGCGCCGAACGCTACCGCCGGATCGCCGACGCCCGTGGCATTCTGCACGTCTCGCTCTACCTTTCAGCAGGGAAACGCACCTGGGGCGTCTATCACATCCAGAACGTCAATTCTTACGACGGCCGACTCAAGGGCTGGATGAAACCGTTCAACGGCGTCGCCACGAAATATCTGCCGAACTACCTCGGCTGGCATCGCGCCCTCGACCGAGAGTGCGGCGCCCCGACCCCCGCCTCGCTACTCGCGGCCGCCATCAACTGATTGGGGCAGCACCACAGTTCGCGGACAGAGCCAAAACCAAATACATCCTGATTACCCCGGCATCTCCGCCAAACGGCCACGAACCCCGGATAGTGTCTGCGGATCAGTGGATTGGGGGAGGTGGCGATGGCGCGCAACTGGGTGCAGTTCCAGCGGGGGATGAGCCTCCCGGAGGTCCATGAACGCTACGGCACGGAAGAGAAATGCCACGCGGCACTCGTTGCGATGCGTTGGCCGGACGGCTTCGTGTGCCCGAAGTGCTCCGGACGCGCGCACAGCTATTACGCAGCCCGTCGCCTGTTCCAGTGCAAGGCCTGTCGGGTCCAGACCTCCGTGCGCGCGGGTACGATCTTCCACAAATCGACGACGCCGCTGACGAAATGGTTTCTCGCCATCCACCTCATCACCAGCGCGAAGAACGACATTGCGAGCCTCGAGCTGGCTCGTCAGATCGACGTCAAATGGGACACCGCCTGGCTGATCAAGCAGAAGCTGATGGAGGTCATGCGAGAACGCAACGCCACCTACATGCTCGACGGCGACATCCAGGTGGACGATGCCTATCTTGGAGGCGAGAAGGCTGGGAAACCTGGACGCGGAGCCGCGAACAAGCTGCCTTTTATCGTCGCCGTCGCAACGCGTGACGGCCATCCAATCTACACGCACCTGCGCTGCATGCCGGGCTTCACGAGCGAAGCGATCAAGGATTATGCGACGGCCAACATCGCGCCTGGCGCACGTGTGCGCAGCGACGGCCTCGCCTGCTTCGGCGGGTTTGCCGAGGCCGGCCTCACGCACATCGCCGTCGTCACCGGCGGCGGCCGTCCGAAGGGCACCGCGTTCACCTGGGCCAACACCGGGCTCGGCAACACCAAGGGCGCAATCACCGGCACCTGCCGCTCGTGCGACGAACGCCATGCGCCTCGTTATCTCGCGTCCTATGAATATCGCTACAATAGGCGCTTCGATTTACCAGCCATGATCGAGCGTCTCGCAGCGGTGGCCGCGCGCACCCGGCCGAAGCCTCACAGTTTCATCGCAGCCGTCCGCCCAAAACGGCAAACCTCGGCGGAGATGCCGGGGTAATCAGAGAGTGGGATGTCCGCACGGAGCGCGACCATCCGCATGCCTGCAACGCGTGTTTGCCGCGAACCGGCATGGCCCGTGACTTTCACCACGACATGTCGACCCCGAATGTCAAGGGCACCTCCCTTCCAGGTGCATTTTGAATTCCTTCTGCCTTTTCCACACCGCATCGCTATCTGAGTATTCTTGAATGCATATTCTTCATCTGGGTATTCTTATATAGAGTGAATTCCACCCGTGGAATTCTGGAGTTGCATCCATGGAAGTCTTGATTTCCGCCGGTGGAAATCAGGATTTCCTGCCCTTCTGCCTGACAACGAAATTGATGGTGTAGAAGTTGGTCTTCCCCTGCCCCCTCCGCGTGATATCGACGAGCGAGGCGGCTTCGAGTTCCTTGGTGAAGCGGTTCACGCTGGCGATCCCCATGCCCATGTCCTTGGCGAGGCGCGCTTGGCCGGGAAAGCACAGGTCGTTGTGCCAGGCGTAGCTCAGCAGCAGCGCGTAGACCGTCTTGGCGCCAACGGAAAGCTTGGCGTCGCGCAGGATGAAGTTCGGAACCTGGGTGAAGCCGTGCAGCGCAATCGGGTCGGCACTGTTGATGCGCATGTTGCGTTCGATGGCTTCAAGGCCCGTGCCGATATGCTTCATTGATCCAGTATAACGCCATGCCACTGTAGACCCATGCGTTTATACACAGGGGGTCATTGCAGCGGAGCCTGGTCTGGTGCCTGCGGGTCGAGGCGCGGCTCCTTGTAGGGATCGGCCTGGCCAAGCAGTGGTGCCAGCATGCGCTGCATGGCGCCGAGCAGCGTATGTGTCTCGCGATAGCGGGTTGAGAGCTCCTTGATCTGCTCGTCCTTGGAGACGAGCTGCCCCTTGAGAAGCCCGATGACATCGTCCTTTTCTTCGATACGCTTCTCGAGTTGCGAGACATAGCCGGGTGCGGCGGGCTCTGTCCCGGGCGCTTTCGCGCTGGTTCTCACGTCGGACATGGCCGGCAGCGGCTGGTCGTGGCCAGCTCTGTCTTCGGCACCGATGCTGGCGTTTCGATCCGTGGCGGGGTGAGACATGACCGGGTGTGGCTCGGTCCGTCTGGCCCGCTGCGCCTGCCATTGCCTGAGATCACCGATGGCCTTCGGCAACGACACTGGTGCGACGAACCATTGCGGGCCGGTGGGGCCCGGGACCTTGACGGCATCCAGCATGCCGGTCTCGCAGTAGCGGACGACCTGGCGGTGAGATCGGGGAACGCCAGCGGCGTCAAGCTCGCGCTCGACGTCATGGATGGTCAGGGTATGACGCGCCCCGGCGAAGTCGAGCTCTGGCATGCCATGGCCGGGTGCGTCGGACATGCGCTCAGTCTACCAGGGACGCACGGACGCGCGGCAGCTTATCCCCACGGACGCGCATCGGCGCCGGTAAGCGAGGAAGTGCAACGGCCTCGACAACCCGACGATGCGGTATACTGGATTTCTATTGGGATGGGACTATGCGGCTTTCCAAATCGACTTTCATGGCCTGGTGCCGGTGCCCGCACACGGCCTGGTATCGCGTCAATGATGCGGGACGGTTCGACCGCTACGCGGACGCGAGGACGGAGACGTTGCTCGCCGTCGGCAACGAGATCGACATGCTGGCACGCAAGGCCTTTCCCGGCGGCGTGCTGTTGGGACCGGGCAAGTGCGCAGAGACGTCAGCCGCGATTGCGCGGCGAGAGCCGGTCATCTTCCAGGGCGAGTTCGTCTCCGGCGACCTGATCGTGCTCGCCGACGTGCTGGCCTGGAACGGTCGCACCGGGCGCTACGATCTGATCGAGGTGAAGTCCTCGACCGGGTCCTCGGATCGCGACGAGGAGTATGCTCGCGACCTTGCCTTTCAGGAGCACGTGCTCAGCGCCTCTGGCGTGCCGATCGGAGCGATGCACGTCATGCACCTCAACGCGAATTACGAGCGCCACGGATCTCTCGACCTTGAGCGGCTTTTCGCGGCGCGTGATTTCGGAGCGAAGGTCGCGGCCGTGCGCCCGAACCTCGCGTCAATGATCGAGGCGGCCGCCGCATGGATTAACACCGAGGTTGCGCCGCAAGGGCCCTGCCGCTGCGTGCGCCTGCCGCGCAGCAAGCACTGCGAGATGTTCGCGCACATCAATCCGATTGTGCCAGCCTACAGCGTACACGATATCGCTCGCATCAACGGCCGGAAGCTCGAGACACTGGTCGATGCCGGCATCCTGCAACTGCCCGATGTCCCCGATGACTTTCCGCTTTCCGACAAGCAGAGGACCCAGGTGCGTCTGGCCAAGACCGGCATTCCGGAGATCGACCGTGCGGGCATCGACGCGTTCATGAGCGCGATTGCGATGCCGGCAGCGTTCCTGGATTTTGAGACGCACAATGCGGCACTGCCGCGCTTCGATGGCTATCGCCCGTATCAACAGATCCCTTTCCAATTTTCGCTGCATGTCCTGGATCGCTGGGATGACCGGCCTCGGCATGACGAGTTCCTGCATCTCGAGACGGACGAACCGGATCAGGCCTTCATTCAGGCCTTGAGGACGGTGCTGCCGGAAACCAGCGCCGTCATCGTCTGGAACAAAGGCTTCGAGCGATCACGCTTGCAGGAAATCGCGCTTCGCCATGCCGAGCATGCAGCCTTCGTCGAGGACGTTTCCGGTCGGCTGGTCGATCTCGCCGACGTCTTCTCGAGTGGTCTTTATGCGCATCCGGATTTTCGTGGCAGCTACTCGGTGAAGGTGGTGCTGCCCGTGCTGGTGCCGACGCTCTCCTACAAGCAACTCGCCATCCAGGACGGTTCCGGTGCGCAGGTCGAATGGAACAACATCGTCACGGGCCTCTACGATAAGAAGAAGGCGTCGGCGACCGCCGCGGCTCTGCGCAGCTATTGCCGCCTCGACACGCTGGCCATGGTGGAGATCGCCAAGGTCCTGAAAGCAATTGACTGAGATCGGCCGACTGGATCAACAGACGTGGCCCCATCCAGCCTCATCATTCAGGCGTCATGCCATGGCAGGCTCGAGCCGGGTCGACCGCGCTCGCGTCGGGGTCCGGCCGGGCATGGCCGGCTGCAGCCGGTCCATCAAGCCGACTGATCCGGACAGGCAACGGTCCGGAAAGGCCAAGGACGACATCCGGAACGCGAAGAGCCCCGGACAATGCCGGGGCTCCTGCGATCCATATCGCGTGTGGGAACCGAGATCGACTACGCGCCGACCAGGAACTCTTCGATGGTGTGGCCCTGCTCGAGCTTGTCGCGCAGCCAGGCCGGTTGTTTGCCGCGTCCCGACCAGACATTGTCGGGCATCTCGGGATCACGATATCGGATCGTGTTGGCACCGGCTGCCCGCTTCTTCTTCGGCACGAGATCGTCGGCCGTGAAGCCGAGCACGGCAACCTGCTGCTTCAGCTCCTCGAGCGCCTCGTGTCGGCGCTTGGCAATCAAGGCTCCGATCTCGCGATGCAGCGTGCGCAGCTGATCGAAGGGAAGTGATGCGTAGTCGTCCATGATCTTTCTCCTACTGGGTGACCTTGTGCTTCAGTCCACCGGACGCCGGGAAGCCGACGATGGTGGAGCGCTGGCGGGAGCACAGCCCGCAGCTGGCGCAGGTGGTGCCCGGATGCGTGTTGATCGGGCAGATGACGGTCGTGCGGCCCTGAGGCGTGCGCACGTTCTCGGTCGCGCCGGCCGGCAGGATCACGGTCACCGGTGCGATCCTGAGATCGGCAAGCGCATCGGCCTGCGCGAGCGTGTTGGCACTGAGGCTGACGGTGAAGCCGTTGCGGTTCGCATCCGCAATCGCCTGTCGGTTCACGAGGTTGGTCAGCACATCGAAATGGGTGAAGGTGAAACCGCGCCGTCCCCGGTTCGCATCGACCAGGGCATCGAGCGCGGCGCGATCGATGGTCGTCTTGTTGTTCGAGATGAGGTCGCCGGCGACGTTGTGCCGCCACAGCGATCCCGGCGGCAGCGCCCGCACGAAATAGAGCAACTCGTCGAAGCCGTAGATGCGGATGTTGCCGTTCTGGAAGGTTCCACCGACGGGCGTGCGATCGAGCAGCGTCCAGATAAATCCGCCGAGCGCACCGTGCTCGGCGTAGCAGAGCCCGGCCAGCGGAGTGCCGCTGCCCTTGGCAAACGGACAGGCAAGCGGGCATGTCGAACGCGGGCTCGTCGTCACCATGATGGGCCCGGTGATGGGGTTCGCGGATCGTCGCGTGATGAGAAATTTGTCCATGCCGTACGACATGGGCGATGCGCCGCGGCGCACCAGACGGGTGACATTGCGTGGAGTGGCCCACGCCGGTCCGAGATGGTGCGACGTGGACCATGATCACAGTTGCGTGATGTTGACGCGATCGACCTGCGTCCGACTGCGTCATGGTCCGAGTTCTGCGCGTGGCGGATCAAGGCGAAGGAATGATCCTGCGGAGATCATCGTCGCCATCATGACCGGGCGCGTCACAATGATGTCAGGCTCAGCCGGCGTTCGGCGTCCAGCGGGAGGGCTTGGCGGGCTCCGGCGTGCCATGCGACAGCGCGGCGAAGAGCCCGAGGGTTGCGCCGACCTCGACCATCAGTGCGAACAAAGCAACGAGCGCGAGGCGCACGTGGCGGGGCTCGATGACACCGAGGGTCAATGCCGACAGGAACGTCGACTGGGCATCGACCGTCGCGGGACGGACGTCACGCAGATCGGCGAGCCGCTGGCGGGCGGCATCGATGCGTTGGTCGAGAATGGCGCGCTCCTTGCGCCTTGCTGACGACCGTCGACTTTCGAGATCGATCAGCTCGCGGCGCGTGTCCTCGTAGGCCTCGCGCGCCAAGCCTCGGGTCTCGGCAATAAACTCCCGGTTCTGCGCGGCAAAGCCGAGTGCGGAGGTGGTCGAGTAGACGAGGCAGAGCAACCACAGCAACGCCACGGCCGTCGCGACCATTCTGCGGCAAGCCGCGTGTGCCCAGGACAGAAAGAACGGGGCCACGGCATTCATGCCGACGGCGAGAATGCCGACCAAACCGTAGAGCTGACCCTCCCATCTCGTCCGACCGAGATCGAGGCCGAAGAGATAGTTGGCGCTCGCCGAGGCGAGGAGGAAGCCGACGGCGATCAAAACGCCGGCGCGCGAGATGACGGTGCGGCTCATGGGGTCCGACCCTCCTCGAAAGTGTTGAGATGAAAGTCCGAGCAGCCGACGCGATGCCAGGGCGTGGTGAAGACGTGGATCGCCTTCGACGGTCGTGACGTATCCTCGGTGAGGACAGCGTTTGGATCGTAATGCGCGGGCTTGGGGAAGTGAGGCAGCAGCCCGATGTCGGGGATCGTCCTGAAGAGGAGGAACGGGCACGGTCCCCGCTCCTTCGCGACGAAGGCCATGGCACGGGCCATGCGCGAGGCCTTGGTGAAGAGGAAGGGGATCAGACAGTTGTCGAAGCCCCACAGCCGCGCATGGTGCCGGTCGTCGATGTATTCGATGGCGTTGCCCAGATGTGTCTCGACATCGCGGAACGTCTCGGTGCCGCGATCGACCTCGATGCCGGGAATGCCGAGCGCAAGGCGTGTGCCATCGGGTCTGGTTCGCACGAGAACATGCGGGGTGCCGTCGAAGCGGGCCTGCCGCTGCTTCAGGTGCACGAGCAGAGGATCGCGTGCCCGACGCGTCGCCTCGGGCACGTTGGGGTGATCGCGGAGCGCGGCGAAATCGACGAGACGCAAGGCGGGATCGTTGCGCACGAGATGATGCAGCGGCGCGTAGTAGCCGAGGTCGACAATGATCTCGTGATAGTAGGACTGCGCGCGATGCCCGGCGAAGCTGCGGGGGCGCTTCGCCTTGCCATCCGTGCCGGCGAGCTCGGAGCCGGGCAACGATACCAGGCCGCGGTCGCGCAGGAGTGCCAGGCCACGTTCGGCGAGCTCGTAGACCAGCGTCTTGTAGGGCACGTTGGGCGAGGCGAGCTGCTGCTCGGGGCAGCGGATGTAATGGTTCGGGGCCTGGCGCAGGTAGCCGAGATACTTGCGGAACACCGAGTACTCGACCGTCGGCCGGCACAGGTAGTGCAGCCACGGAATGGTCGCGTACTTGAAGCGGTGATAGGGCTCGAGCTGGGCGAGCACATCAATGTAGCGCTCATCGACCTCGTACGGTCGGATGATGCGCTGAACCCCGACGGGGGTTGCGGAAAAGCGGGGACGACGCGATGGCGCTTGCATGCCCTGCACATGGGCGGTGACTTCCGGTCCGGCCAGCGGCCGTCCGCGCCGCCGGTCGACATGGCCGAAGTGGTGCGACCCGGGGCATTGTCACAAGTCGGTGAGCACCTGCGTCGGCCGCGGTACCCTCGGGCCAAGGCCAGGAAACCGGTGCACCATCGAACCTGCCCGCGCGTCCGATGCCGGCCGCTACCAGTCCTTGCCGGGTTTGATCTCGAACGGCGGTGCTTCGGGCACGTCCGGCGGCGATGGCTCCGTCATCTGTGGAGCGGCGGACGGTGCCGGTGGTGCTGCCGGCCCGGTCGATGGCGGGTCTTCCGCTGACGGCGTCGGTGGTGCTTGCGGGGCATCGACCACGGTGAGGGCCTCCTGGTTGCGTTGGCGCAAGTCCCGATGCTCGGCGGGGCTGAGCTTCGGCGCAGTCTCGACGGCGCCCCAGTCGAAGGCGAGCTTGACCGCACGCGGCGTGACGTTGCCGACATAGGCCATGATCTCGAACGAGTCCTTATGCTTGCGGATGCCGAGCAGCTCCTCCTCGCTGCTGCGCATGTCCGGGGCCAGGCGGCGGGCATCGGTGTGGAAGAGGGCGCCGGTCAGCTTGGTGGTGGTATTGGCCAACAGCGTGTGCTGTTGCTCGCCCAGCTGCGAGAGGTCTTGGAAGGCGACGAAGGTGCCGCAATTGTACTTGCGCAGCTGCGTGAACAGGACGTCCGAGCTGTCCTTCTTGCCGAAATACTCGGCCGCCTCGTCGACATAGAGGAAGGCCGGCGGCGGATCCCGGTCATGCTCACGCTCGAAGGCGGCCCGGACGTAGAGCGAGATGGCGTAGCGGCCGAGGATGGCGCTGGCATCGTTGCCGAGCGCATTCTTGTGGGTGTTGAAGACGACGAGCTTGCGCGCGGCGAGTGCCGCATAGAGGTCGAGCTTGTTGGCCGGCGCCACGAACATCCGGTTGAAGGCCTGGATGCGCAGGACGCCCAGCAGGCGGTCGGCAACCCCGTACTTGGTCCGGTTGTAGTCGGCGGTGCAGAAACGGTGCTCGAAGAAGAACCGGGTCTGGGCATCGCCGGCTTCGATGAAGGACCAGAACGGCGATTTTCTGAGTTCGGCAAGCCGCTCGATACCGAGGAGATCCAGCAAGGTCTGCATGTTCGCCTGCATGGCGAGCAGGATGCGGGCGCAGAACGTGAAGAGCGTCGTCTGCCGCCCGGTCAGCTCCTGGTCGAGGGCCGAGAAGATCCAGGCGAACTGCTCGAGCGTCCGCGCCTCCATGATCTCCTTGACATGAGGGTTGGCGTCGCGGCCGTGCCCGATGAACATGTTGAGCGCCGGCGGCGCCTCGTCGAAGGGATCGATGATGACGATCCGGTCCCTGGCGGCGACCAGGCGCTCGAGGTTCGGGATCATCTGGTTCTGGCTGTCGATGACGACCATGCCCGGACTGTCGGGCGCCAGCAGGTTGTCGAGGATGTCACGCTGGATCAGCTGCGTCTTGCCGCTGCCCGTCCGCGCCACCATCAGGATGTGCTCGCTGCGCGCCGACGCGGGGATCGAGAAGGGAAGCGCCAGGTCGAAGATCTTCGGGAACGGTGTGCCCCCGAGATAGGCGACGATCATCTGGTCCGGCGGCAGGCCGCTGTCGGCGGGGGCGACGATGCGATTGGGTGTCCGCTCGACCTGCTCCGGCGTCAGCCCGGAGACGTCGAGGATGTTCTGCCAGATCCTGAGGCGCGTTCCCTGAAAGGCGAGCGCCGCGATGGCATCGGGCGTGTCGGGCACCAGGTCCTGGAGAAAGGTGACGACGATCTGCGAGACGACCTCGCAGGGATCCAAGAGGGCATGCAGCGGCACGGAGAAGGACGCCGTGCTTTCCTCGAAGGCGGCGTCGGGCAGGGCATCGAGCAGGCCGGCATAGATCGTACACAGGCCCTCGGAGAAGATGGCATGCAAGCGGTCGTCGTGCTCGAGGCGGGTCTGCACCTCGATCAGACGTTCAGTGACGGCGCTGGCTTCCTGCGCCGTGAGCGAGCGGGAGAGATCGACCTCCGGAAAATCGAAGAGGTTGTCGTTTTGCACGGCCATGCCGACGCCGATCTCCAAGAGGTGGTTGGCCACCGCGTCGTTGAGGATGCGCATGCGGGAGCGGTGGAAGGCGGCTTCGAGAACGGTCGGAATGAACTGCCCGGCACGCTCGGCATCGCTGACGCGGGCCTGCGACCAAGCCTGGCGCAGGCGTGCGACGCGTTGCGGCAACGGTTCCGGCCTGGCCTCGAAGACAAGGCGCGGCTGCCAGGGCCGCAAGGCGAAGTAGCGCACGGCATCGGAGGCGGCGAGCGCCCAGGTCGGCGGCGTGATCATGTCCGGCCCGCACGATCGAACATGTTTACGAACTTGAGCACCATCCGCATCGGGAACGTCACCGTGTTCCAGGTGATGGCGAAGATGTTCCACATGACGACGCCGACGTTGTAGACGCGGACACCGGCGTTGGCGACCTTGATGCCGGCGTCATAGACGTTCTCGGCGGCCCGGGTCGCCTTGTAGGCGGCGACTTCTGCACCCGACAGGTTGCGGGCCCGGTCGAGCTCCAGACGGAACTGGATGTTCGTCGGCTCGAGCGCCACGGCGTGCTCGAAGGCCTCGATGGCCGGGCCCCGGTTCATGTTGGCGGCCTGCGCGAGCCCAAGGGTGTAGAAGGCGACGGCGTGTTGGGGATCGTGCCGGGTTGCCGCGTCGAGGGCCGGCAGGGCGCGGCGGACGTCGTAGATCATGTGGGTACGTCCCTCGGTCAGCAGCACCTCGGACTTGAGCTGCTCGATGCTGCAGCGGATGGCATCCCCGTCGCTATCGGTGGTCTCGAGTATGGCATCGGGGTCATGGGTGGACGCGGCTTCGAGCTGCCTGGTGGCGAGTGAGAGCGAGTTCAGCAGCTCCTTCCGCAGCACGGTATCCTCGAGGCCGGGTTTGGGCGCGCGTTGCACCTCCTCGAGATAGGCAAAGGCGAGCTCCATGGCGGCCAGCGCGGCCGGCGTATCGCGCGGCTTGGCCGGTTGCTGCGGCTGCGACGGCGCGACTGTTGTCACGGCGGGTGTCGGAGCAGGCGGCGGCGGCGTCGGCGACGATGGGGCGACGGCTCCTGTTGCGGCCTGCGGCGGCGGTTCGGCGGCAGGCTGTGATGGTTCCGCACGCTGGCGAGATGCAAGGGCTGCAACAAGGAAGGTGCGGATCGCCGTCCACAGCGCCGCGGCACCGGCAAACCCGATGCGCCGCTTCCAGACCACGATCACGGCCGTGGTCACGAGCCCCAGCACCAGCATCGGGATGAGCCAGGCCAGTATCTGAGCCGGCGAGACGGCGGCTAGCGGGCCGGTCTCGATCCAAGCGGTCAACGCCACATGCCAGGGTTGTCCGGTAAGCCGATCCGACCGGGGAGCATCGAGCTCGGCGATGCGCCGCTCAACGAGCACGCGACCCGGTCCCGTGATCTGTGACGAGGCGAGCGCCGTCGTGCAGGCTGGCCGCTTGCCTGCGAGACACCGCTCCATGTCGGTCTCGAGAGCGAGCCTGGCATGATCGCGGGCCTCCTGGCGACGCGCAGCTTCGTGGTCCTGGCGCGCCTGCGCCTCGCGCTCGAGGAGATCGCGACGCAGGCGGTTCTGCTCGGCCTGGGCGGCGCGTACCCGGTGGCGCATGTCGGCAATGCGCGCCCGATCCTCGGGCGCGATTACCTCATGGCTCGTGGCGCGGTCACAGGCCGCGAGATCGCCCGACAGGCAGGTTTGCACTTCGCCAAGAACCGCGGAGAAGCGACGTCGCTGCTCGGCAGCGTCAGACGGAACGGTGACGACGGTTGCGGTTCGCATCGGTTCCGTCGTGTGGACGAGGTGGACCTGCTGGACGTCATGGCGGTAGCCGGTGACGCGGCAGTCACGGTTGAGGCGTGCCACCGCGCGCCCGCTGAGAACGATGGTCCTCGAATTGCCGATGATCTCGCCGGTGACGGGGTAGGGGAAGGCCCGGTCACAGCGGCCGGAGAAGACGTAGGCTGTGCCGGAGATCCGATCGCCATCGACCCGGCCCTCGAAGAGCAGCGTGCCGCGTTTGACACCTTCGTCACGCATGCCGGCCCGCGGGTTCTCGTAGCGCAGCGTCCGCCGGGCGCCGTCGGTGGTCAGGCACACCGTCGAGCCGTTGACGATCCACAGGCTTGGGCATTGCGCCCGCGCGGCCGTTGGAACGGCCAAGCTGACAAGTGAGCCCAGGATGATGGTGGGAACGATCAAGCGCCGCTTGCGCGGCGTCATGCTCTGCCATTGAAACATGTCGGCCCCCGTTGCCGCTGAGAAAGAGCACGGAGCGGCGGCGACGCGCCGAATAATAAGAGAAGTCAATACATGCGTGCCCGCCCCGACCGTAAGATCCGCTCCAACTCTGTCGGATCGTTGGCCGCATTAGGGTCTTTTGTAGGCGTCGAGCAAAAGAAGAGTGAACGCACGTCGCCGTCGACAAGCCTCGTCGCATGGAATGATTGCCGTGCATGAATAAGGAGGCCCGATCATCATCGGGCCTCCGGTCGAGGCCATCAGCCCTTCGGTTTTCTGGCGCTGACCTGCTTGGCCTCCTCGTCCGCTTCGTGCTGCTTGGGATCGTAGCTGCGCAGCACGATCTTGCACTCGCCGTCTCCGGTGGGCAGCGGCAGTGCTTGCAGCATCACGTTGTAGCCCTGGCCGTCGTCATGCGGGAAGGCGACCCCGATGTTGAGCCAGTAGTCGTCCTGCTTGCTGCGCGGGACGATCGAGTAGACGCGGAACATTTTTTGCGTATCGGCCATTGCACTCTCCTGGTGTGCTGCCATCTCCTGCCTCTCGCGCGATGGGTCTCCAGGCGCGGGCAGGCGGGAGCGCGCGAAGGTTCGCGCACCTGGCGTCTGGCCACGGGGATGGGGAGCTGCCCCTAACGGTACGTGGTGAGAGGAAACCGTCAAGCGGCGGCAGTGGACAAGGCCGGTCGATTGAGAAGGAGCCCCCGCGCCAGGCGCGAGAGCTCCGCTTGCCCCTTCGGCCGGCTCGCCGACGGACGTCGGCCTTACCATCCGCGGATGAGGCAGCAGGTGAACGCAGGGGCGAGGGCGAGCCCGAGCTGGACCGGCGTGCGGCGCCGTCCCACCCATGCTCATTGTGCCGCATGGTTGCGCTCCTGCCGGCCGCCCAGGTTGTGGAAAGCCGCAGGCGTGTCGCGCCAACCATGGCAACGCGCCGAGCACATCACCGCATTTTTCTGGTGAGCCATGACGGCCATTTTTCCGGAGCCGCCACTGGCTCCCGCCAGCGCGCGACGATATTCGCGGTCAAGTGTCCGCGACCCATGTCGCCGATGCTTCACTTGACGGCGAACGCAAGCGGCGCGCGATCATCCCACCGATGCGGCCGGTGCACGGCGGCTTTGTCGGAACCTGCAAGCACCCGGCCCAGCGATCGAAACCCGGGGGGCGAGACCAGCGGGAAGGAACCCGCGCCGGCTCGACAGGGGACGCGCGGGCAACCACCGTGCGGCCATCGTGAGAGCGCGACCGCCGAGCAGGCGGGGCCCAGACGTGTTGGCGAGACCGGCAACGAGAAAGTCCGCAAATGCGCCAGCCGCATGCGATTGCCTCACCGCTTCGGCCACCAATCCCTTCACCGGCAGCCCGCCCCACCGTCGTTACACAACACACTGTCCGTCCGAGCAGCAGCTCGATCGGACGGCAGTTCATCCTGGCCCGCACGCGGTGGGCCTGTCCCCGGAGCCGGCTTGTCGGTCTTCTTTGCCAAGGAGACAAGTCGATGATGTTTGCGTTGATCGATGCGAAGAAGGCTGAGGTTCCCATCGAAACAGCGTGCGCTGCCTTGGGCGTGAGCGTGAGCGGTTTCTATGCCTGGAAGAACCGACCAGCGAGCCGGTGTCAGACCGACGACATGGTTCTTCTGGCTTACATCCGCGCCGAGTTTTCGACGTCGAACGGAACCTACGGAAGCCCGCGCATGCATGCCGAGTTGACAGAAAGTGGCTTGGCAATAGGGCGTCACCGGGTGGCGCGGCTGATGAGCGAGAATGGCCTGAAAGCTCAGCAAAAGATGCGTTTCAAGCGGACCACGGACAGCGATCACGGTGGACCGGTCGCTGCCAATGTTCTCGACCGAGACTTCACTGCTGATGGTCCGAACCAGAAATGGGGCGTCGACATATCCTATGTCTGGACCGCCGAGGGCTGGCTTTATCTCGCCATCGTGCTCGATCTCTACTCGCGCAAAATCGTCGGTTGGGCGATGAGCGACAGAATGAAAAGAGGCTTGGCAATCGAGGCATTGCGGCGAGCTATCATCCTCCGACGACCGCCGCCGGGCTTGATCCATCATTCCGATAGTCAGTATTACTCGGCCGACTACCGTCGTATCGTTCGCCAGCACGGCTTCATCGCGTCGATGAGCGGGCGTGGCAACTGCTACGACTGTGATTGTGGTATTGCAGCTTGATGGCCTGACCCATGCTACGATTGACTTTGTGTCATTGCGTTGACGTGTCGACCGTCAGGCTGCCCCAGCAGCGGGCAAAGATCGGCGAGATGTCCGAGCGCGGCTGCACCGTTGATATCGTCGCCACCACATTGCAATGTGGCTCCGCCCGATTCGTGCCAATCGGTCCAAGCGGCCGGGATCAGTGATCGGCTGCCATTCGGCAGGATGACGAGCACCATCCAGCCGCTGCGCCGCTTGATGGCGCGGATAACGCTGAGCGTCTGGCCCTCGAAGGCGTGGCGTTGGCGCGTGACGGTAACTTCGCCAGGCTTATCGCGGTGATGGGTAGTGTGTCGTGGGCTCCTTTGACAGCCTTGATTGGAAGCTTGCGCTCGCGGCCGTTCGTCGTCATACGAACTCGCCATGGGTGCTGCTCTACATCGAGCGCTGGCTGAAGGCGCCCGTGCAGATGGAGGACGGCAGAATCGTCGCGCGCACGACGGGCACGCCACAGGGCGGGGTGATTTCACCACTGCTGGCGAACCTGTTCCTGCATCATGCGTTCGACACGTGGATGACGGAGAAGTTTCCGCACATTCCGTTCGAGCGGTATGCCGACGATGCGCTCTGTCATTGTCGAAGCGAGGCACAACCGCGGTTCCTGCAGGACGCGCTCAAAGCCCGACTGGCCGAATGCAAGCTGGAACTGCATCCCGAGAAGACACGTATCGTCTATTGCAAGGATGTGGCGCGAAAGGGCGATTACCCAAGCATCCACTTCGATTTCCTGGGCTTTCAATTCCGTGCCCGGAAGGTGAGGTGGGTCGTGAAGGGCAAAGAGGTCTTCGCGCACAGCTTCCTGCCGGCGGTCACCCCGAAGGCGCAAACGCGCATCGGCCGGGAGATCCGGCGATGGGCGCTGCACCACCGCAGTGACAAATCCCTGGAAGACCTGGCCCGGATGTACAATCCCGTCATCCGTGGCTGGATCAGCTACTACAGCCACTTCTACCGGACGCAGTTGCGTCCGACGCTGAAACGGATCGACGCCTATGTCATCAGGTGGGCCCGTCGCAAGTACAAGCGGATGGTGCACCAAACCAAGGGCGGCAGGGACTGGTTCGACCGGCTTCGCTGGAAGACGCCGAGGCTCTTCGCCCATTGGCCGCTATGTCATGGGAACGGCCGAACATCGGGAGCCGTGTGACTCGGGAGGGTCATGCACGGTTCTGGGAGCGCCCGGGGGTGAGATTCCCTCGGGCAACTCGACATGTCGGTCGCCGATGCCAAGCGTGCCGCGGAGATCGGCTGCGCTGGCATCGTGCTCTCCAACCACGGCGGCCGGCAGCTCGACGGCTCGCGAGCGCCGTTCGACCAGTTGGCCGAGGTCGTCGACGCGGTGGGGGATCGCATCGATGTGCTGATGGACGGCGGCGTGAAGCGCGGCACACATGTGCTCAAGGCGCTCTCGCTCGGTGCCAAGGCCGTCGGCATCGGCCGCTACTATCTCTATCCACTGGCGGCGGCGGGCCAGGCGGGCGTCGAGCGTGCCCTCGGCCTGCTGCAGTCGGAGATCGAGCGCGACATGAGGCTGATGGGCTGCACATCAATCAGTCAGCTCACACGCGACAATCTGCGGCTCCGGTGGGTCCTGGAGGTCCGGATGTTAATCCTGCGCAACGCGTTCGGCACGCACGGCAGGTCTACACTCACAAAGCGTCCGTCATGCTGCGCCGCAGCGAAGCGTCGTCATGGGCCCAGGCCGTGTGAAAAGGCCTGTGGACCGGGCGGCTATTGGCAAAACGCCGGCTCCGGCGGTCGCCGATCATCAAAATCGCAAGAATCCGGCCAGCGGTCGTCCCAGAGTGCGCCTGGGCTTCCTGTGGACGGGATTCCGACGCCTTTTTCGCCGCAGTTCCCCTTGCTCAGAGGGCCATCGCCGCCAGCAATTCCTTCACGCCGACGATCGCCATGACGCGCTTCATATTGTAGGCGAGCACGTTGAGCGCCATCCCGGTGGCAACCTTGGGCAGTGTCTTGCACAGGAAGTGCGTCCACCCCATCCAGCACTTTATAGTGCCGAACGGATGCTCTGCCGTTGAACGGCGAAGGCGCATCGCGTCGGGGTTGTGATCGAGCCGGCTCTGAACCTTCTCCAACACGGCCTCGTGCTCCCATCGCGGGATAATGCGCTCTTTTGCCTTCGTGCATTGAGCCTTGAGCGCACAGCCCCGGCATGCGGGAGTGGAGTATTTCCTAAGAACGTGGCCCTTGTCGTGGGTTGTCCAACGATGGGTAAGCGTCTCACCTGCCGGGCACCGGTAGGCATCTTCGTTGACCAGATAGACAAAATCCTGCTTGCCGAAGCGGCCCTCGCCTTTTGCACCAGATGTTTGCGGCTTTGGCAGCATGACCGAAATTCCCGACAGCTCGCACGCCAGGATCTCTTCGCGGGAATAATAGCCGCGGTCTGCCACGACTTCGAGCTTGTCTGCACCCATCTCGGCGCGTGCAAGCTCGGCCGTGTCGGCCAGCGCGCTGCGATCGGTAACGACGTTAGTCACCTCGTGCGCGACGATCAGATGATGCGTCGTATCAACCGCGGACTGCACGTTGTAGCCGACGATGCCGGTGTCCTTGCCGCTCGTCGCCATCGAGCGCGCATCCGGGTCGGTGAGCGAGATCTGTTTGTCGGGGCTGTGCTGAAGATCGGTATTGATGGTGTTGAGGCGGGCGATCTCCTCATTGAGCTTGACGATCTTCTCCTTCAGACGCGAGATTTTGGCTGCCGGCACGTCCGCTCGCGCCGCGGCCTGGCGATCCGCGGTCTCAAGCTGCGCCATGTAGCGGGCGATGCTTTCGTCGATCCGCTCGAGGCGCCGCTTCATCTTGGCCTCGGTGAAGTTCTTGTCGCGCGCATTGACGGCCTTGAATTTCGAGCCGTCGATTGCGACGCTGGCGTTGGCCAGCAGGTTGAGCTTGCCGCACAGCGCGACGAACGCGCGGCAGGTCTCACGGATCGCCTTGCCATTGTCCTTGCGGAAATCCGCGATCGTCTTGAAGTCCGGCGCGAGTTGGCCGGTCAGCCAGATTAACTCGATGTTGCGCTGGCACTCACGCTCCAGGCGACGGCTCGACGGGATGCGGTTGAGGTAGCCGTAGATGAAGATCTTGAGCATCGTGCCGGCGAAATAGCCGGGGCGCCCCATGTCGAGCGCCTGCACGCCGGTGAAGCCGAGCTTGCCCAGTTCGAGCCCGTCGACGAACGCATCGACCGCACGGACCGGATTGTCCTCGCTGACATAGTCGTCGAGCCGTGCGGGAAACAACGTGCTCTGCCCGCGCTCGATCCCCCCACGAATCCTGCCATCGCTGTCCCCGCCGATTCAGTGCAAGGAGCATAGCACAGACGGGGTTTTCACACGGCCTGGGCCAATCGCGTCCGTTCGCGATCATGTGGTCCAGGGCTTGCGGTTCGACCGCTGCTGAGTAGGATAGCCGACAGTCGGCAAGAGGGCGGGACGGTCGAGCTGACCCCCTGCCGTCGCTACCCCGAAGCTCGCATGGCCTCGCGGAGTCCGCTTACCATCATCGCGTAAGGGGGTGGCACGGAGAAATCGGGCCAATAGACGAACAGGCGCATGTCGATCCGTTGTCACCTTGTATTTGTGCCACGTTAGCGAGGCCGATCTCAAGGCAAGATGAAGGTAAGAGCCGCGCGGGCACCCCAGGTCAACACGAAGACGCCAAATAGTGCAGAGTAGAAAGTACCGCAGCCGTCCAGCTCACGCCAAGCGAATTGGGCTTAGAAACTTGCTCTGATGAATGCTGTCGGGGCCGATATCTTGTAACCGATATCGCCTCTCAAGCCGGATGAAGTGGCCCCCATGGAAACATCCATGTACCTGTAGCCAACGCCGATCCCCAAATTCTCGAGCAGGCGGTATTCGGTGCTTGCCTCGAGGCTCAGCACTTGCCCGCTTACGTCTTTGAGATTGTAGCCAAGCATCGTGAACGTTGGCAGACTGAGGTCCATGTAGTCGGCGCGGCCACTGACGAGCCAGCGCGACGTAAAAGCGTAGTTGGCATAGATACCAATCGCCGGAAGCGGGGCTGCTGCCGAGAATTTTTCTGACTGGAAACTGGCAGCCAACCCTCCGAGCGTTGCACTTCCCCTCAATGCAACGCCGAAGTCACTGACGTATGTACTCAGCGCTGCGCCGATCTCAGTGTTGGTGGACTTGTAGAATGCGTAGCCGACCGCCAATCGAATGGACTGGATGTCGAAATCCGCATTCACAGCAGCTGTAGCGGGGAAGCTCAGACCACCGAATTGAATTGTGCGGGAAGCACTTGCTGAGCTGTTTCGAGGTATTCCGAAATACTCTCCCTCGAGCATCCAACGGTCCGACATGCGCCACCTCAAGAGAGCATCGAATGTCGTCTTGCTTGACGCAAAGCGGAGGTCATCTTCGAAAGATGTGGGAGTACCTGACGTTCCACCAGCAACTCCAACCGCAGCCGACGAGGAAATGCTGTTGAAGGCGGCTCCGCCCTGAAGCATGAGGCTATGGCGGAAGAATGGATGCCTGGTGTCAACCGTTGCTGGCTCGGCAGCAACAGCTGGCGGAACTTCCAGATCCGCAGCTTGTGCCGTCCACGGCATCGTGACTGCCAATGCTGCAAGCAACCCAATCAGCTTGTCCTTGTCCATGAATAGTCCCCCTGCGTAGTTTTATCTCAGCTGGATTCTTGAACTCGCCCCACCTGGATTTAGGTGAGGGGTGCCATCGGGATTGTGCGCCGGCCTAGCGCGCGAACCCAGCGACGGGAACTCCTGACCGTTGGCCAGAGGCTGCTTTGTCTGCGGACGGCTTTCATCGCCGTAAATAGATATAGCCTCACTTTCAGGTCTTCGGTGACATGGAGCGTTTCGCACCGTGTAGGCCGAGGTTGCCGGGCCAGCCCCTTGGAACTTTCCCTCACAGATCCGGACTTGAACCTCTCGATTCATCCGGCTCGTGCCATCGCGCGGAGCATGCCGGCTTCCACTGAACGAGGGGCTCCTCCCGGTCGCCCGGTTGGCCCAAATCAGCGACGATGGCCTGCCCCTTCGCTCCAGCCCCATTACAGGACCTTCGTCACTACTACAAGGCAGTCCGCCCCTCTCCGGTGCATCGGTACTTTCGGCCTAGCGGTTGTAGCCGCTTGCGCCTTTTCCCTTGGCATCACCGGCACAGGTACTCACGTTCCGTACCAGAGCCTGATCGAGGCTCGCGCCGCCTACACGCCGGATGCCGCTCGGTCCGTCTCAGGACATCGCCCGAGCTCTTCTCGCAGGTAGGGTCAACCCGCGATTTTGACACCACCTACCCAGAAACTCGGACGCAGCCGCAGGCTCAGGCGGTAGCGGTGAAGCTCACATCGTAGCCGAGGTCCTTTATTCGCTTTGCGAGCTTGGCGGCGACGTGGGCCTTGTCGCGCTTGACGAGGAAGTCAGCGCCCAGATCTTGGTGGAACGTTCCGTCCTTCAGCAAGTGATAGGCCGCTGTCAGCAGTGAGGCCACCACTGCGATGGCTGCCTTCTTTGGGCCACGTCTGGATTTGATGGGGAAGAACTGCGCCTGATAGTAGGTGCCCTTTGTGCGTGCTGCTCCCCATACACATTGGACCAGGACTGGCTTCAGCCAAGGTGCCCCCTTCCGGACGCGTGTTGATCTTCGCTTTCCGGCGCTCTCGTCGAGCCTGGGCACGAGCCCGGCCCAGGATAACAGATGCCCGGCTGTCGGAAACGGCGTCATGTCGGCGCCGATCTCACCCAGAATAACTTCGGCCGAGACTCGACTTACGCCGGGGGTCGTGATCAGTCGTGCGACCGCGTCGCGAAACGCCGCAAGCAGCTCCTCGATCCGAGCATCGAAGGCAGCGATGTGTCGCTCCAGCTCCTCGATCAGGCCAAGATGATGAGCGATCAGGAACCGGTAATGCGTGGTTACGCGGCCGTCGAGCGCGGCAGTAAGTTCGGAGCGTGGACATTTCAGGCGCGTCGATCCAAGCTCGGCCAGCTTGCTCGCGTTCGTCTCGCCTGCGATCATCGCCTTAAGGATGCGCCGCCCACTGATACCGACGATGTTCAAAATCACCGACGTCAGCTTGATGTTTGCGCTCTCCAGAGCTTTCTGAATGCGTTGAATATGCTGGGCGACCTCGCGTGCCAGTTGCGTTCTCGTCCGGGTGAGATCACGAACGTCCTGGATCTGGGCCGGCGGAACGAAGCTCGGCCGGATCAGGCCGTGTGCGAGCAGGTCGGAGATCCACACCGCGTCATTGACGTCGCTCTTGCGGCCGGGAACATTGCGAATGTGCGCAGCATTCGCGAGCACCAGTTCGAACCTGCCCTCAAAAATGTGCCAAATCGGCTTCCAGTAGATGCCGGTGGCCTCCATCGCCACGTGCGTGACCCCTTGTGCCGCCAGCCAATCCGCGAGCTCCAAGAGGTCGCGCGTTGCCGTCGAAAAGCGACGCACCTCGTGGCTCGCTTTCGTCCTTGCCGTCAATCGCGCACAAGCGACGACTGTGTCGCTGTGAACATCAAGACCGGCGCACCGTCGATGTAGCGTCTTCATCGCGCACCTCCATTCAAGGTGCCACCGGCGCGAAGCCTTCGTGTGGGAAATCTACCCAACGTGCTCTCGGCTGACCTCCACCCCTCTCGGGGCGACGATCAGCTGGGCGACAAATACGGGTGCTCAGAAGGCTTCTGGTCAAACTAATCCACGGGCTCGACTGCACCAAGGCGATGCCGACCTCTGTGACGGCGGCATCACAGCTTACTCCCGTTTCATCTCTCCGGGTGGTCGGCCGACCATGGCAACTAATCCGCTTTCGATGCTTCTGCAGCGGTTCGCTTGCGCTCACCTTTCTCGACCGTGCCTGCCGGGATCATCGTCCCGGCGTTTCCGCGACGCTCACGACCTTGGCTTTTGACCAAAGCCACTCGCGGTGGCTTGGGATCGTCTCCTGATCGCCGAACCCGAAGGGCCCACCTCCATCTCTGATACAGTTGCGCGCCGCCGTGTGGACCGGCGCTACTCGTGACACATGCCGAGTAGGCCCAGGGAATTCCACCCCGAGCCCCTCACAGATCCGGACTTGAACCTCTCGATTCATCCGGCTCGTGCCATCGCGCGAAACCTGCCGGCTCCCACTGAACGAAGGGCTCCTCCCGGTCGCCCGGTTGGCCCAATTCAGCGGCGATGGCCTGCCCCCTTCGCTCCAGCCCCATTACAGGGCCTTCGTCACTACTACGAAGCAGTCCGTCCCTCTCCGGTGCATCGGTACTTTCAGCCTCGCGGTTGCAACCGCTTGCGCCTTTTCCCTTGGCATCACCGGCAAGGTTCTCACGTTCCATACCAGAGCCTGATCGAGCTTCGTGCTGCCTACACGCCGGATGCCGCTCGGCCGGTCTCAGGCCATCCTCCGAGCTTGTCCTGGAGCGTGGGTCAATCCCCAGTTTCGACATCACCTAATCCGTTTTCGACGCTTCGACGGCAGTTTGCTTGCGCTCACCTCTCTCGACCGTGCCTGCCGGGATCATCGCCCCGGCGTTTCCGCGACGCTCACGACCTTGGCTTTTGACCAAAGCCGCTCGCGGTGGCTTGGGATCGGCTCCTGATCGCCGAACCCGGAGGGCCCACCTCCATCTCCGATACAGTTGCGCGCCGCCGTTTGGACCGGCGGAACTCGTGACACAAGACCCTCTCCGGAAGTGGACCCTCGTTGACAATCTTCGAGAGCGCACATAAAGCGCTGGTACCTATGCCAAGTGAACCGGCAGTGCGCTTCGGGTCATGCGAAGTCGCTGTCACATCGTTTTGACTGGGTCGGAAGAGCGTCCACGAGGCAAGCAGCCGCCGCATTGTCAGAAAATTTGGAGCTCAAATGTCGAACCAATCCCTCAACATCGAGACAATCGAAGCGGCAGTTGCCGAAAACCGTACCTGGTTCATGATCTTGGGCGTCGTATTGATTGTTCTTGGTATCGCAGCGATTGCGTTCCCGTTCGCGACAACGATTGCAGCTAAGATGGTGCTCGGTTGGGTCTTCCTGATCGGTGGCATTGCTCAGATCATCCACGCCTTCTCAACACAGCGTTGGAGTGCCTTTCTTTGGGATGTTCTCATTGGCGCGTTGTATCTAATCGCTGGGATCTGGCTCGCTTTCTTTCCGTTGACGGGCCTCATCACGCTGACCGTGTTCCTGGCTGTGATGTTCATGATCGAAGGCATCTTCGAGATCGCCATGGCACTGGGCCTGCGTGAGGATCTTATCGGCGCCGCCCAGCGGCTCTCGCGGACTGATAAAGGAGGAGCTATAAGGCACCCTCGACGGCTCTTGTCTGGAAAACTCACGTGATGGATGGCACCGAGCGACAGATACTTGAGATCCCGGATTTCCTGACCATCACAATCGGATTCATTGTCTTCTTTCTCGGGGCGTTTTTGACGCGCAACGTCGCTTTCCTCCGCAACTACAACATTCCTGAACCGGTCTCCGGAGGCATCGCTGTCGCTCTCGCGACTTATGCCTGCTATGTGTGGCTCGGGGTTGAGACCGTCTTCGATCTATCGAGTCGCGACGAACTTCTGGTGATGTTCTTCACGACCATCGGATTGAACGCCCGACTATCCGATCTGTTGGCAGGCGGGCGGATGTTGGTCATCCTGCTCGCGATGACGGCCGCATTCATTTTTTTGCAGAACACGATCGGGCTGATCGGCGCATCACTCTTCGGTTTTCCCGCACCGGTCGGCGTCCTGGTTGGATCGGCGTCATTGATCGGGGGGCATGGGACCGCGATTGCGTGGGGACCGACTATCCAGGCCCAAACCGGCTTCCAGGCAGCCAGCGAGATCGGCATCGCCGCGGCGACGTTAGGCCTCATCGTTGCTGCATTGATCGGGGGACCGATCGCGAAGATCCTTATTGACAAGCACGAGCTGAGATCGACTGCCGTCGACGGTGATATAGTCGGTCTAGAGTATGAGGACGACACAGAAGGCGACACGAAAAAGACCGTTGACCACATCATGCTGATGCGCGTGTTGCTGGCGACCAACGTAGCGATCATCCTTGGCTATCTTGCCCATCAAGCCATTTCCGACTGGGGCATTATGCTCCCGCTCTTCGTACCCTGTCTTCTTGCGGGCATCCTGTTGTCGAACACTGTGCCGGCGATGTTGCCAAACCTAACCTGGCCCGCGCGAACTCCCGCGCTCGCGATCGTCTCCGACTACTGCCTGTCGCTGTTTCTCGCCATGTCGCTGATGAGCATGCAGCTATGGACGCTCGCCGGTCTTGGTGGCCCACTCATCGCCATCCTGCTGGTTCAGGCGTTGGCGGCCGCCGCGGTCATCCTGCTCGTGTTCTTTCGGATCATGGGATCGGACTACACGGCGGCCGTGTTGAGCGCGGGATTTGCCGGATTTACGCTAGGAGCAACGCCCACCGCAATCGCCAACATGTCATCGGTGACAAAAAGCTATGGTCCGGCTCCGCTTGCCTTCATCGTACTTCCGCTGGTGTCAGCCTTCTTTGTTGATGTCGCTAACGCCCTCGTCATTGGCTGGTTCGCGGCGCTCTAGTGCGGCTGCGTGGCGTTTTGCTTCGGTTTATTTGCATCGAGGAAAGGGCAACCATACGCGGAGGCTGCGCTGGCGCGATGGCAACGTGTCCGCTTTCGATCCAGGTAACTGCCGTCAATCAACGCTCGTAGTTCGCTTCGTGAAGTCCCCTTCCGGTGGCTGTCAGCGGAGCAGAGAAGCAGCGGTCATCGCCCCTGTATCGGTTCGAACAGATCTTGGCATCCGGAATCCTCAGAGGTAGCTCGCGAAGATTACCGCTTGCTGGTGTCACGCCTGCAGAACAATATGCCATCAACGAACTCTAAGACCTGCACATCTGGCAGATCCTGGAAGATGTGCGCGGTGAGGGACCGGCCGATATCGAGGCCGTTACTCGCTTGGCTGTGCGGCTCGGCGAACTGATGGTGGGGTCTCCGGAGATCGAGACCGTGGACATGAGCGCTGTCCTTGAGCGTGGTGCCGGCAAGTGTTTCGGTGGTCGATGCGCTGGTCACCTTGGTGGAGGGAAGAGATTGATGCCTGTCGTCCTCGTCGAGAAAAAGAAAGATGTCTGCATTATCACGCTCAACCGACCCGAACGGATGAATAGCGTCGACGCAGAGTTGCGCGAAGCCTTAATCGCGGCGCTTGCCGAAGCCAACGAAGATGCTTCGGTCAGAGCCGTGGTCATCACGGGGGCCGGGGACCAAGCTTTCTCGGCCGGACAGGACCTGAAGGAAACATCGGGCATGCGCCAAGCTGACTTGCCGACTTGGATGGGCCATTTGCAGGCCATGTACCAGGCGGTCAGGAGTCTGGATAAGGGATGCGTGGTTGCCTGCAATGGCGTGGCCGTCGGCGCGGGTCTCCAGATTGGCCTGTGCGCCGATTTGAGAGTGGGTTTTCCAGAAATGAAAATCGGACAACCCGAGGTCAAAGCCGGGTTGGCGAGCGTCCTTGGATCATACTTTATGACGCATCATTGCGGGATCGGTGCCAACAAGACTCTTTCGCTGCTGGGTGAGTTGATCGATGGGACGCGAGCTTATGAGATTGGCTTGCTCACCCATCTGGTGCCCAAGGAGACCGTGATGTCGACGGCAATGGACCTCGCCACACGCTTGGCTGCCATCGCACCAACCGCAATGCGGACCACCAAACGCCGGTTTCGCGCCGCGACGCAGCGGGAATTCGACGAAGCCTGCGCCGAGGGGGTGAGGGCACAAACGGAATGCTATGATAGTGGTGAGCCGCAGGCCATCCAGCGCACGTTCCTGGAGAAGCGTGCCGCAAAAACTAGGAAGTAGTGCGAGATGCACGACAGGGGACTGAGGTCTTCTGTGGGCGCTGACGTCAGACAGTTTTCGTTTGACTGGATGAGTGGTGGCAGCGGGCGAAGAACGTCGTTCATGACGCAAACCGGATCTGAGTGGGTGCAGCAAGGCGGGTTACCACACCTTCCGATTTGATCATTTTACAGGGGTTGTGCAAGGAATGAAATTCACGGCGTGTGCAGACGAAGCTTTGCTTCAGACCTCGGTGGGCTTTATGCCTTGGTCGAACAGTTGAACGTTCAATAGACGGCGAAGGCATCCAATTGGAGTGACCAGCCCCACCGAGTGGTCCGGTTGGAATGTTAGTTCATGGGTGGTCTTCTTGCCAGACCGGGCGTGGCCGCCGGAGCCCCGACGTGTAGCGCAGGCGGCCACGCGGCGAGGCCGGGCACGAACACTTCGGGGGCCGGTGCCCGGGTGCGTCGGGAACGATGATCGAAGCGCGTTTGCGAGCCGCCACACAGTTATCGAAGGTCTAGAAAAACGCTGCAACAGCCGCCGCATGGGCGTGCGGCGCTATCGTTGCGGTTGCCGATGCCGCGCCTGCGGTATAGCCTCAGGTCGTCCCAGGACTGCTTGGGGAATGTCGGTTCGAATGGACCAATTTCTTGCGGGATCAAACTAAGAATTGATCAGCTCAAGGATACTATGCATGACAGTACCAAGGATCATCATGTCGGCTCTGCTGCTCGGTTGCTGTGCGACAGGCACTTTTGCTCAGGACCCATCGCCGGCGCCAGAGATCCCTGCGAACGAGACGCAGGAAGACAAGGCCGCTCGGACCCAAGATGTCGATTTTGATGAATCGATAATGGAGTTCGGCAAGCTGGCCGGTGCAGCCTACGCCTGTCTGGTAATCGACGCGGATCTAAAGCGCCATGAAGCTCGCGTGTTCGATGCGTATTCGAAGCTTATTCAGCTCTTTGGTACCGAGCGCGCATTCAAATTTTCCGCGTCATACGGTTATGGAACTGCGGAGCAAAATGATGAGAAACAGTGTGCCGAGGTCGTTGATCAGTTCAAGGACAAGTACGCTGGGATTGCACGCAAATACGACCTTATTGACGGAGAGTAGTATCCGATGAAACCCTTCAGCTACATCAAAGCAGTGGCAATTCTTCTCATGATAATTGGGCTTGTGCCGAAGGCCGCCATGGCAGCGACGTTCACGCCAGCCGCCACCGTGGCAATATTCAATGGTGCCCAGCTCGGCGGCAAAACTCCAATCATCAAGGTCCGCAAGGGGCGACCAGAAGTGCGGCCAGCAGCGCGGCGGCGGCCCGGCGGGCATCGGCCAAACTTCAACCGACCTCAAGATCGTCGGAAGTGGCGGGGCAGACGTTGGGGTGCCCGAATCGGGGGGATTATTGTCGGTACTGCCATTGGGGTTGCTATTGCAGGGCAGGCTCCCCCGCGTCCGGCTGACGGGCTTTGCTGGACATGGAACAATCCCGCGCGCACCAGCGGCTATTGGTCCGACTGCTGACGTCCGCTTCTAAACAAAACTTACGATCTGCTGATCGCGCGCCGACCGATGTGGTAGGGCCGAAAGCTGTCGCCACACGCGGAAATTCAGCACGGACGTGCTGCGCCGCAGCGATTTTCGCCGCGACGACAACCGACTCGTTTTGCACAGAAAGCACATGCCGTCTGATCGTCCGTGTCTCAGGACGTCCGTACATGATGCTGTGGACGGCTCCTCCCCCGGCGCGAGAGCGCCACACGAGTGGTTGCCGATGAGGTGACCATGATTCGGAGGAGCACGGCATGCAGACAGCGGCAACGATCGGCCTCGACATTGCAAAGAACGTCTTCCAGGTGCATAGCATCGCGTCCGACGGGCGTGTCGTCTTCCGCCAGCAGATCAAGCGCAATCGCGTGCTCAAGTTGTTGGGGAAGCTCGAGACCTGCGTCGTCGGCATCGAGGCTTGCGCGACCTCGCATCACTGGGCACGCGAGATCGGCGCCCTCGGCCACACCGTCAAGCTGATGCCGCCGAAGTACGTCAAGGCCTACGTCAAGCGACAGAAGAACGACGCCGCCGACGCCGAGGCAATCTGCGAGGCGGTGCAGCGGCCGTCCATGAGGTTCGTTCCAGTCAAGACGCCCGACGACCAGGCCGGCCTTGTGCTGCATCGGACGCGCCACCTCTTCGTCCGGCACTTGACGGCTGTCGTGAACGCCTTGCGGGCGCACATGGCCGAGTTCGGCATCGTCGCTGCGAAGGGACGCGAGGGCGTTGCCGAGCTTGTCGCCATCATCAAGGACCTCAAGAGCGACCGACTTCCCGAGCCGGCACGCGCGTGCCTCTACGCTCTATCGATCCAGCTCGACGCCCTCAGCCAGCAGATCGCCATCCTCGACAAGCGTCTCAACGGTTGGAGCCGCACAAACGAGACGTGCCGGCGTCTCGACGTCATGCCCGGCGTCGGCCCGGCGCTCGCAACTGCCCTTGTTGCCAGCATTCCCGATCCGCATGCTTTCCGGTCTGGGCGCGACTTCGCCGCCTGGATCGGGCTCGTACCCAAGCAGAACTCCAGCGGCGGCAAGGAGCGGCTCGGCAGCATCACCAAGGAGGGCGATCGATATTTGCGATCGTTGTTCTGCGCGGGCGCGCTTGCCGTGATCCGGTATGCGCAGAAGCACGGCACGAACCACCGGCCATGGCTCACGAGCCTGCTCGCGCGGCGGCCGGCGAAGGTTGCGGCCATCGCGCTTGCAAACAAGCTCGCCAGGATGGCGTGGGCAATCATGGCCAAGGGCGAGGCCTATCGCGAACCGGCGGCACTGGCGCGATGAGCGGGGCCACCACAAGCGTGGTCATGCGAGGTCAGGTCTGCGAATTGGCTTGGCAATGAAGAGCAGGATTTCGCCGGCGACGGCGTAATCGAACGGTTGGAGAGGGCCGACAGCACGTAATGCAGACCGGGTCGATCCGGTGATCGGGACAATCCACTTGGGCCAGGGCGCCTCGAGCGCGCGAAGTTGACCGGAACCCGATCCGCGGAAGGCATTATGGCCAGCGGCCACCGCGCCGCATCGAAAGGCCGGACACATGGCTGCCACGACCGCCGCTGCATTCACGCTCGTTTCCCTTGACAACCTGGGGCCGTCCACACATGGCCCGTCGCGAAAAGCATCTGATGGAAGGTATCAGATCATTCCCGCCGTTGCCCGGCGCAAGGGGGCCTCTACTTGCTCAGCCACGCTGGCCACGCAAATTCCACCACGGCGTCTGTGTGTGGCCTCCGAATGCGCTCACCGTTGGGGATACCCCGTGCTGTCAAGTGGGCTTAGCCGCTCGAATCATCGAGGCTGGCCTCCCGGGCCCTGGTGCTGTTGACGACGTTCAGCCGCTAGCTCCCGCCATATGGAGATCCGACATGACCGACCTAACGGCCCTCACACGCATTGCCAAGGCCGTGTTGGCCGACATGGCTTCCGAGCGACTGAGCGGAGCCACCCAGCGATCCATTCGCGCCCTCAGTGAGGAGCCGGAACATGTATTTGGCCTGGTAGATCTCATCGCCAAAGAAGGCAAAAAGAAACGTCCTAGCGAAGGAATGATCAGCGCTTTCTCATTCCTGATTGCCCACAGTTTGGAGTTTCTGCGCTATGCCGTCGATCGCGAGCATGCCACAACAATGGACCTGGTCGCCCGGCTGCGCCAGCATCTGATTGAGGCTGGCGAGTCGGGCCGCATGTCTCCCCCTGTGCTGCTGCTGGTGCTGCACCAGTTCACTGCCGCCAAGCTCGAGATCGGAGACGACCTGCGCATTCTGATGCAGACACTGATGGAGAATGACAGCGACGCCCGTGCAGCCTGCGAGCGTGGCGAAGCTGCCGATCACTTCTCGCGAATGGTCGAACAGCTTGGTGGCGATCCATTCTCCATCCACGCCTATCTCGACGAGACCGTTGAGGCGATGCCTGAGGATGGGCGCGCCAGCTTGGTCATGGCTGCATTTGCCGAAAAGGAGCCGGCCATTCGCGAGGCTGTTGTCGGTTTTCTGCTCAACGAAACGGCCGAAGTTCGCGCCAAGCTCATCGAGCTGCTTGAGTTGGCGGCCCCCCACGGCTTGGTTTCTCCCACGATGCTGAGGCGCATGATCGCAATACGCAATTGGCTCAGTGCCGTCGATCGAGGCGGTCTCGACAAGGCGATCAAGGTCGCCCGCAAAAAGTCGATAGATTGTGCGCCGGTGCCGCGGCCGGTCGTCCGGCAGGTGTTGTCCTCCGACGTCGACGGCTCAGGAGCATTCACGCTTCTGGTGATTGCCGAGGAGGCGGGCAAGCCGCTTGTTGCCGGTTTGCTCGTCAAGCAGGGCTTCGGCGTGCGGGACACCTGGGTACGCCGCAATGCCAGTCCCGCCGAATTGCGCGGACTTCTTGAGCAGGTCGCTGGCGAGATCGACCTTTCGGAAACCAGCTTAGACTATGCACGCATCGTTTGTAGTATGGCGCTGGCGATCAACGTACAGGTTGGGCATCCACCGCCATTCGCTCTTGTTGACTACGCCGAAGCCATTGGGCTCGCTGAGTTGAACCCCTGCCCCATGCCCGTCGACAATATCGTTGCCGATCTTCTCTCCGAGGCGGATGCGACCCGCTTGTCCGCGCCTGCCGTGGCCGAGACACTTCGTCAGAGCGCCGACTGGCTGGAGGAATATCCGACGTTGGAGACATGGTTTGAAGATAACGTCGGCAAAGGCATTGGCACCAAACGGGCGCCGCGCGCCAAGCAGGTGGCGTATCTGCTAGCTGGGCCACTGCATGCGCGCCGCCGCCGCTGGGCGGAGCTTGCTGCTTGGATGGCCCTGACATTGAAGCATCGACGTCACCCCGGCGACTGGCAGGGCTTCGCCATTCTGGCGCGGGAGCTGCTCGGAGATCGGCCGCTTGATGAGATCGGTCTCATGAAGTCAATTGCACACACGACGATCGCCGTCATGGACATGAAAGGCCTGCTTGGCACACGTCACGCGGCTTAGTGAGTGCTGAACTCGGTGCGCTTACCCGAGCATTTGATTGGCCGGCTGTCCGCTAACAGGGGTGCTGCTGTCGTGTCGATCTACTGATCTGTCCACAGACTTATGCATCGGCTCGACGGCAGCTTTCTCTGAGGGTTCCGGACGCCGGCCCATGCACGTGCGTCATCCCAGCCGCGAGGGCCGGCGTCGGGAAGCCTGAGGAGAAGGAACCCGTGGATTGGTGCCCCGCGACGCTTCAGCGATCGCTGCGCGGAGCTATGGGCAGGACGGTGCAGCGGTGTCTATGGGGATTGCGAGTTGGTCCCCGTTTCCGACGCGGTCCGTGCCGATGTCGTAGTGTGCGCGGCACTGCGTCCGAGGGTGTTGGAACTTGCTCGGACGCCACATCGAGGACACCATGCCAGTGCGATCACGCTGCTCAGGTACGGGGCGGACAACGGGCTGCCGGCGCCGGCCGTCAACCAGCGCTGCACAATGCCGTCATGACGAGAGCGCTCGGGATTGGTCATGAGGTGTCGAACCGGAAGACGAGTTGGGGTGGCGATGGCCGATGCTGCGGCGTCTCCCCGCGATTGAACCTTTCGATGATGAGCAGTCGCGAGCCGCAGCAGGGACATGGCGGCAGCGTGCTGTCCGCGCTGTCGTCGGTCGCAACTGCGTCCTTGGATACGAGGTCGCCGGCGTCGGCCCTCGGCGCCGCGGCATCGAGCAAGGCGCGTGCACGTTTCACGTTCTCGGCGCGCGTGCCCGTCGCGAGCAGACCGTAGTGCCGGATGCGGTGGAAGCCCTTCGGCAGCACGTGCAGCAGGAACCGCCGGATGAACTCTGCGGCATCGAGCGTCATCGTTTTATGCCTGGCGAGCCCGTCGGCGCGGTAGTTCTTCACCCGGAACGTCACCGTCCGATCGCTGGTCTCGAGAAGGCGGCTGTTCGAGATCGCGACACGGTGCGTGTAGCCCGACAGGTACTCAAGCACGTGCTCCGGCCCGTCGAACGGCTCCTTCGCGTAGACGAACCAGCGCTGCTTGCGCAACAACGCGAGGAACGCCGCGAACCGCCGCGCGTTAGCGAAGTGTGCGAGAGAGCCATGGAACGCGAGCTTGCCGTCGGCATGCGCCGCAGCGATCTTCTCCAGCATGAGCCGGCGGAACAGCTGCGAGAGCACGAGCACCGGCAAGAGGAAGTCTGGCTTCGTCGCGATCCACCGCGTGCCATCAAGGGAGAACCCGCCGCCCGGAACGATCATGTGCACGTGCGGGTGGTGCGTCATCGCCGAGCCCCAGGTGTGGAGCACGGCGACGATGCCGATCTTCGCGCCCAGATGCTTGGGATCGGCTGCAATCCTCAGCATCGTCTCGCTCGACGCCTTGAACAGCAGATCGTAGATCACCGCCTTGTTGTGGTAGGCGATCGCACCGATCTCGGCCGGCAGCGTGAACACGACGTGGAAGTACGGCACCGGCAGGAGATCCGCCTGCCGAGCCTTCATCCACTCACGCGCCTGCGCCCCCTGGCACTTCGGGCAATGTCGATTCCGGCAACTAATGGGCGTCGCCCATTAGTTGCCTTATGGGCAGATCCAGTAATGGTGAGCTGGCGACGACTTGATCGCATTCCAGATCAGTCCCCGCCAGCTCCGCTTCCCATTACGAGGCGCGCTGCAGGAGCGCGATCAGCTTGTCGGTCGGCTGGAAGACGCCGCGCCGCAGGTGGGGCGGAACGATCGCCTCGATCGCATCGAGCTTTGCCGTCGGGTCGCCGCGCGTGTAGACCTCAGTCGTTGTCAGCGTGGCGTGGCCGAGCCACAGCGACACCTTCCGGATGTCTCCGGTCGCCTGCAGGACGATCATCGCGCAGGTGTGCCTGAGCACATGGGGAGAGGCACGCTTCTTGGCGAGGCCGGGCTGCTGCCGTGCCGCGGCCGCGACGTGTTGCTTGAGCACGTAGGCAAAGCCCCATCGGCTCAGCGGCTCCCCACGAGCGTTGACGAACACCTCTGGCGTCGCGACCTCTCCGCGTATGGCGAGCCAGGCGCGCAGTGCGGCGGCCGCCGGCTTCCATAGGGGCAGCGTCCGCTCTCGCCGTCCCTTGCCGAGGATACGGACACTCATCAACGGCAGATCGATATTGTCGATCATCAGTCCCGTCAGCTCGGAGACGCGCAGTCCTGCGCACACTGCCACGTGCAACATGGCCCGGTCGCGGATGCCGTCGCGTGTCGCCGGATCAGGAGCATCGAGAACGGCTTGCAACTCCTCGCGCTGAAGGTAGGGAACGAGGTGCGTGTCCGTTTTCTTGAACGGGATTGCCAGAACGCGGCGCACCTGCTCAAGGGCTGCAGGCTGCCGGTATTCGAGGAAGCGGAAGAACGACTTGATGGCCGCCAGCCGAACGTTGCGGGTCACGGCCGCGTTCTTGCGCTTGTCCTCGAGGTATTCCAGGAACGTGCTGACCAGGCAGGCATCGATCTGCTCCAGCGTCAACGCTGACGGCGATACCTTCAATCGCCTGGCAGCGAACTCGAACAGTAGCTGGAAGCTCTGGGCATACGAGTCCTGCGTGTGCCGACTGGCGCCGCGTTGGCGGGCAAGCGTCTCGCGCAGGAACGTCTCGATGAGGGGAGCGATCGGCGTCATGACCGCCCTCCCTCGGACAGGAAGCCTTCCCCGGCCGCCGCAACGTCACGCATGAGCTCGACCGTGGCCTCCAGATACCAGTAGGTCGAGTAGATGTTGACGTGGCCCATGTAGGTCGCGAGTGCTGTCATGTGCGCCCCGCACCGGTTTCGGCCTGACGGGCTGTCTTGCAGCGCACGCACCGCGAACGTGTGTCTCAGATCGTGCAGTCGAGGACGGCATGCCGATCTCGACTTGATGCCTGCCTTGCCGACCACCCTGTCGAAGGTCTCCTTGACCGCGATATAGCGGAGCGACCGGCCGCGTTTGTCGACGAACACCGGATCATCGTCGGAACCGGGTCCGCGACGCGCCAGATAGCGCTGCAAGCCGGCGACCGCCGTGTCGTGCAGCGGCACCAGCCGCGTCTTCCTGAACTTGGTCTCGCGGACCAGCAGGCCGTCGCCAGTCACGTCCGCGATCGTCAGCTTCAGGGCTTCGGAGATCCGCAGCCCGGTGGCCGAGAGCAGGGCGATCAAGGTCGCATAGGTGTGTGGGCGCAAGCTGCCCTTTGGCCCAAGCCGCAGCGCGGCCTTGAGCAAGCGGCTGATCTCGTCAGCCGTGTAGATGTGCGGCGTGCGACGCCTTTTGCGGGCGCCGAAGTGACTGGCCGGCGGCAGCTCGTGCCGGATATCCTCGACCTGGACATGGCGTACGAAGCGACAGACGGCTCTGAGCCGTGCATCTCGTTGCGCCACGGTCGGACCGAGAGAAGCCCAGGCGATTGCTGTTTGCGTCAGCACATGCGACTGCCCGTGCTTGGCCGCGAAGGCGGCAAAGCTCTTCAGCAGGTACTCCGCATTCGACATCGCGAAGCCCGTGGCGCGGCGGAGCGCGAGATAGGTCTCGATGGCGGTGAGCATCACAGCGCCTCCGGCCAGGGCTGCGCGACTTGGTTCAGCAGAGCAACATCGGCCTTGGCGTAATAGGCAGTTGTGTCGATACCTCGGTGCCGCAGGACCAACCCGATCTTGTCGAGCGGAACGCCGTGGCGCAGCATCTCGGTCGCCGCCGTGTGCCGCAGCACGTGCGCACCCTTGAAGGGCGACACGATGCCCGCCCGCCTCATCGCGCGCTTCACCACCGACGAGATACCGTCACCTCTGAGGAACGGTCGGCACGGCGCGATTCCGCGCAGGAACACGTGATTGCTCGGACAGATCGAAGGACGACACTCCAGGTAGGCGGCGATCGCGTCGCCGACATCCTGCGGTAGCGGCAGGCGCCCCTCGATGCTCGACTTGCCCGTCACTCGCAGCGAGCCTGTCTGCCACTCGATATCAGAAAGGCGGAGTTGCGCCACGTCACCGGCCCGCAATCCAAGGCGCGCCAAGAGAAGCACGATTGCGCGATCCCGCCGGCGCGCGACGGTATCGCCATCACAGGCGGCAATCAGCTGGCGCACCTGCTCGGTCGACAGATAGCGGGGCATGTCGGCAAGCTGCCAATGGGCGTAGGCCGGAACGGCGCCGTCGAGACCTGCCCGGCAGCCGCCTTCGACTGCGAGGTACCGCAGGAAGGCCCGCAGGCTCGTCGTCATCTTCTCGATCGTGCCGCGCCCAGACTTGCTCGCGCGGTCCAGGAAGTAGCCGCGGACATCGGTCGGCCTCCAGCCGGCCGGGTCCGCTCCAAGCTCCGTGATCAGGCCGGCGGCGTAGCGAGCGTAGAGCTTGAGGGTGGCATCGGAAGCCCCGCGATGCTTGCGCAGCCATGTCTTGAAGTCGACAACCAACTGCGGCTCAGTGGGTGCTGCACTGGCGGCGGGGCGACACACGCCGATCTCGCCGAGATGCCGGCGGAAGAGTCGTGCGCCGTAGATCGTATGGTGATTGCGCCGGCCTCCCTTGGCGCGCGGACATCGGCAGCGGCGCAAGTGTTCGCCGAAGGCGGTGAGATCAATATCCGCCAGGCTTGCACCTTGCTCGGCCATGACATGGCCGACATGAGCTGCCGCTCGCAGATAGCGCTCAGCCGTGGCTGGTCTGTAGCCCTGCCGCTCGAGCGCGGTTGCGAAGCCGTCGAGGTATGGACCGCTCGGCCCGCTCCGCAGATACCCCAGCATCTTCGATGCCGAGAAGTAGCTCTTCAACATGTTCGTCCCCGTATGTGACCGGCCATCAGTGGCCGCGCCGACGGGGACGCACAGGCGACTTGTTATGGAGTGTGGAAGAGCAGCAATGCACAGGAAAATACGGCCATCTTGAGCGCCAGCTCACCATTACTGGATCTGCCCATAAGGCAGCTGTTGTAGGCAATCGATGTGAAGCCGCACAACGTGTTCTCGCAGCGCGCGACGTGCCCACCGAGGACCGCCGTGCGGCAGTCCTCGATAGCGCTCATCACCTTCAGTTGAGGCACGCTGACGTGCCCGCGGTTGGCGTCACGCCAAGCGGGGCCGTGGTCGCGGAAGATATCTGCGATCTCCAGAGCAGGACGAGCCATCGTCGGCTGCTATGCCGGAGGCACGTTATCCGACGGTGGAACATCGTCACTCGGCGCATCGAGCGGTATCAGCCGGTCGATGGGGCTCATCGCGCGCCGGATCACGTTGGTGGCCACCTGCGTGTAGCGGGCGGTCGTGTCCAACTGCGCGTGTCCGAGCAGGACCTGGATGACGCGCACGTCGATGTTGTTCTCGAGCAGGTGCGTCGCAAAGGAGTGCCTGAGCGTGTGCGGCGCGACCCACTTCGGAAGTCCAGCTCGCTTGGCGGCGCCTTGGCAGATGCGGTGGAACTGACGCGTCGTCATCGGTCCGATCTTGTCGCGGCCCGGGAACATGAAGACCAGTGGGCGGGCAATTCGGTACCAATCGCGCAATGCTTCGAGCAGCGTCGCCGACAGCATGACGTACCGGTCCTTGCCACCCTTCCCGTTCCCGACGCGGATCAGCATGCGCTGGCTGTCGATGCTCGCGACCTTCAGCAAGACGACCTCCATCGCGCGCAGCCCGGCGCCATACCCGACAGCCAGCATGGCTTTCGATTTGGGTGACGGCGGCGCCTCCAGCAGGCGCAGCACATCGTCGGGGGGCAGCACGCGCGGCAGCTTCCTCGGCTCGAAGACGAAAGCCAGCAGCCGCGTCGTCTCGGGCTTGCCGACGGTGACGCTGAAAAAGAAGCGCAGCTCCGTCACCGTGGCATTGATGACGCCTGGCTTTGCGCCGGTCGCCGACAAATGCACCTGGAAATTGCGCAAGTCATCCGCAGTGGCGGTGTCGGGCGAGCGCTTCAGGAATGCCGCCAGCTTCTTGACGGCGCGGATGTATTCGCGTTGCGTGGCAGGCACGAGGTTGCGCACCGTCATGTCCTCGATCATGCGGGCACGCAGTGGGCTGACGGTCTCGGGCTTCGAGGTCATCGGGGTCTCCTGTCTTGGGATGGAGGTTGCAGACCCCTCGATCCTCAAGACGGAGCACCCGCCTCGTTATGCTCGGCAGCTCAGGTGGTTACTTCGCGACAGTTGCCGCAGCCACTCCCGCGAAGCGGGTTCGTTCAACTCTGCAGAGCAGAAGTCAACTGACTTATCTAAACACGGAAATGTCGGATCAGCGCTGAGGCGTCGGCTTGGAACATTGGGGGTGTCCCGGCGCGGCCTCGGGGATCAGGCCGCACCGGGCCCAGGGAAAAACTGCAATCACCCCTGCGACGGCGTCTTCGGCCCGCTCGTCTCGATGGCCTTGGTGCGCCGCTCCATGATCTGGGCCGGCGTGGCGCTCGAGAGCACGGTGCCGGCGGTGGTCTCGACGCGCGAGCGGAAGGTCTGGCTCAGGGTGTACCCGCGCTCGCCCGTCAGCTTGGCGGCATCGTCCTTGGTGAACGGATCGGCGCGCTTGATGTTGGCGGCGACGACGTGGCGATCGGCGCCGACGTTGACGAGGCCGATGCCCTGCCCGCGCACGTCGTCGAGCGACTGCTTGGCAAGCTTGGTCGACTTGTCGGCGAAGTGGAGCGAGATGTTGAAGTCGGCGGCGTCCTCGCCGTAGCGCTCGACGAGACGGGAGCGCTCTTCCGTGCCGATCGGGCGGATGAAGCGGATGGTATCGACCGGCACGACGCTGCCGGCATTGATGGTCAGTGAGTTTTTCATTGCAATTCTCCAAATAAATAATTATAGAAATACTGTTTTTCTATTATTTAAACTTAGATATGTCAATAAAATTCACAACGCCGAAAACCATTCGAATATATTCAAAGAAATACCGCGCCAGAATTGCGGGATCGGACGGGCAGCCAGTCGTCGATCCATCCGCATCCGCGCCGACGAGCGCCGACACTCACGCAGGGCCACACAGCACTGGGCGTTGCAGGCTCTCGCCGAGGACATGGCGGCGCGCCACAACTCCGCACGTCAATCCGAGATGCCGCGCTCCGAACCAAACGACGCCAATGCCCCGGCCCGCCAGGACTCCGAGACATGACAGCGGGGCTCTCATGAAATTCCACACGGCAGGCACATTCGAGACCGAGGCACTGATCGATATCGCGATGCGGCTCGTCGCGCGCCTACAGGATGCCGATGTCGCCGGCATCGGCGGGATCAGTGTCACGCTGACACCACTCGACAAGAAGGGCGTCCCCTGCCCGCTGCTGCTCGACGGCGCCGCGATCGACCGGATGGAGATCGACTGCCGCGATATCGCGCATCCCGAGACCGCACCGTGCCTCATGCTCGGGTCCTCCGACCAACGAACACCCCGCAAGCCGTCCGCCAAACGCCGACCACGCTCATGAGCTTTACGGTCTATGCCATCATCGACCCGCGCTCGCAGCGCCCGTTCTATGTCGGCGAGACAGGTGTGTTTGATCTCAGATGCCGGCAGCACCTCGATGGTACCGACCAGATCTCGGGGCTCGTCATCCGCCAGATCCAGGAGAACGGCTTCGTGCCGCATTTCTTGGTGCTGGAGACGCACGACAACGAGGAGACGGCGCTCCGAGCCGAGATTGTCTGGATCGAGCTGATGCTCGGCCGCGGCATCGATCTTCTCAACAGCCAGGCTTTCACCGGCTACATGGATCGCAAAGCCAAGCGGCACTCCGAGACCACACGACTGCGCCGCATGCAGCGCCTGCGCGTCCTTGCCAACGGCCGCACGGCGGAGCGCACACCGACGACGGCCGCGAAATCGCCAGCCCAAAAAACCAAGACACGCTCATACAAGGCGCGCCCATCAAAGCGCTCGAAACCGAACCGCGACGCCGACAGGGCCAAGCCACCACGCAGCCGGCGCCGCCCGTACAAGCCGCCAAGCTCGGCAGTCGACATCCCATCCGATCCGACCTGAGCACCGCCATAGGATCTCGACCGCCGCCCGCCGATCGCCCCCTCGAAGCACTGCCATCAGCACAGCCAATTGCCAGCCATCGGCCCCTCAGCGGCGCTTGGCCGTCAGTCTAGCTTCTTTCCCCCGGAGATGCTATGAACCGCCAAGATCGTGCGGCAACGTCGTGCTCCTTGGCATCAGCAGAGGAGTGAAGACGATGTCGACGAAGCGCAACGAGCTCTCGCTCGACCAGTTCGTGTTCTGCGCGATCGAGCTCAGCAAGGCCAAGTGGCTGCTTGCCGCTCAAATGACGGACCTCGAGCAGCCGAGCATCTACCAGCTGAATGGCGGCGACGCGGATGCACTGATCGAGCGGCTGGAACTCGGTGCGGGCGCAGCATCGCAAGCGAACAGGCCGCAAGCTACGCATCGTGGTCTGCTACGAGGCTGGATACGATGGCTTCTGGCTGTGGCGCGTGCTGCAGGCGCGCGGGATCACGTGCCATGTGATCGACGCCGCCAGCATCGAGGTCAACCGCCGCCGGCGGCGGCCGAAGACGGATCGCATCGACGCGGCAAAACTCGTTCGTGTTCTGATGACATGGTACCGCGGCGAGCGCGAGGTGTGCTCGATGGTGCGAGTGCCAACCTGCGAGGAGGAGGACCTGCGCCGGTCGCATCGCGAGCGCTGCCGGCTGATCGCCGAGCAGACTGCGCACGTCAACCGCATCAAGGGCCTGTTGTTCGCCTACGGCATCCGCGATCTTGGCTGTCGCTGCGATCGGCTGGTGCTCGATGGCCTCGTGACCGGCGATGGTCGTCCGTTGCCCGAGCGCCTCAAGGCGGAGATCAGCCGCGAAATGATTCGCTTGAAGCTCGTGCAGGCACAGATTGGTGAGGTCGAAAAGGAGCGGGACCATGCGCCGAGCGAGTGCGCCGAAAGCGAGGAGAAGCGGTATCGGTTGCTGGAGTTGCGCGGCATTGGCCCGACGCTTGCTTCGATACTGACGCGCGAGATCTACTATCGCTCGTTCGACAATCGCCGTCAGGTGGCGAGCTATATTGGCGTGACGCCCAGTCCCTATTCCAGTGGCCAGACCGAGCGCAGCCCCGGCATCTCGAAGGCGGGCAACAGGTTCGCGCGCTACATCATGATCGAGGCGGCCTGGCTGTGGCTGCGCCATCAGCCGCAAAGTGCGCTATCGCGCTGGTACGCGCAGCGCACGGACGGCCATACCGGACGGGTGCGCCGCATCATGGTGGTCGGCTTGGCGCGCAAGCTCGCCGTCGCGCTGTGGCGCTATGTCGAGACCGGGCTCGTGCCGCTCGGCGCGATCGCAAAGCCATCCGTCGCCAAATAGGCGCATCGGGAACAACGGCTACAGGCGCGGGCCGTTGCAAAGTTGGACGTGGAACTGGAAGGACTGGGCATCTTGTGCCGTCCCGGCGCTGAATCGCCCGAGCGCGAGGAGGAGAAGAGCGCGCAGCAAAGAGATCAACGGGCCGCCTGGTTCGTTGGCGGGTTGGACGCGTGACTGTACGGCGGTAAGGGCCAACAAGCCGTCCCGGAGCTTAGTCCCGTCCTCAAAACGTGAGCTGCTCGTGCACGCAGCATCGTGGCAAGCCGGATTGGAGCTGCCGGATATAAGCAGACGCGTTCACGCGTATCGCACGAGAGGATCATGTGGTCCCGATCAACGCCACCCGGACCACTGGCAGGATAGCGCGGTGCTCGGCCCGTCAAGGCCAAGCCCTTCGGGTGGCCGCTGCGCGGATAGCCTTGACGTCGACCTGCGCGCCGCGCTGATCGCAAGCGCACGGCCGGGACGGAAGAACGTGACTCCGGCCGAACAGAAGAACTGATGGGATGATGTCAATGATCATGGATCGACCCGGATCGCCGTCGCGGGCACATCCTTTAGTTCGACCGGGACCATCCTTTCGTCCCGACCTGCGGAAACCGCACGCCGCCGCGCGCAGCGGGGGTCAAGACCGGCCGCAGCGGCCGTCCGAAGGGCTTGGTCTTGACGCCTGCGAGCACGGTGGCAGGCTGGCAGCAGTCGGGAGCAAGTCCGTCGCACAAGACCGAATGCGTGTGCTTGACAAAGAGCGGCTCATATAAGCCGCCGTCGCGTGCCTTCGCCCCGCCCAGGGCACGCGTAAGGCGGCGCAAGGGGAAAGCCCACTTTCCCCTGGAGAGTCGGAGCCCTGCCGAAAATGCAGACGAGACGCCAAGCCAGAAGCCGGCTCCCATCGCCCAATCAATCCAGCCCACAAGCCCCGCGCCCGATCGTCACCCGCATGGGCCGAGACCGCTGCCGCGATAAGTCTCGCGACTTCAAGCTCCGGGCTCGGTAAGCCGGTACGACCTGTCCGACACGATGTGTCCGGCGCATAGAGCGGGTTCGGCGCCGACGCGCCGCGCGGCCAAGTGACCTCACTCGAGAAAACGACACCGTCTCACACGCCCCCGGTCGGATCACGGATCCAGTCCTCGTGGCCATGCCGGATGCGCACGATCAGCACATCGCCGGTCTCCATCACCAAATAGACGATGACATGCGATCCACAGGGAAGACTACGCACCGGCGGCGTCAACTCGACCCGCTCGCGCGCCAGCCCCGGAAACTGGGCCAGCAGCTCGAAGGTCTCCCGGAAGGTCTGCGCGTAGGCCTCGGCCTGGCGCTCGCCGAACAGCCGAAAGCCGTCGATGTAGATGTCGATCAAATCCTGTTCGGCGCTATGGGTGAGCTTGTAGGCCACTATCTGGGCTGTCGTGCCGCCTTGCGGGCCCGGGCCAGGACGTCATCCATGCCGGCCTCCGAGACGCCCGAGGCCAAGCCCTGGTCGATCAGCGCCTGAAGCTGGCGCACCTTATCGGCGCGCTCCTGGTCCTGCCGGATGAGATCGCGGACATAGTCGCTGGCATTGGCATAGCGCCCGCTCTCGGCTTGGGCATTGACCCAGTCTTTCATGGGATCGGGCAGGGATATGTTCATGGTCGCCATGGGCACCTCCTCACCCCGTCATGACAAATATTGCCAATCCTTGTCAACTTCATCGGAGCCGCCGCCCGTCCTCCTCGAGCTCCGAGACGTCGACCCGGTAGCCGGCTTCGACAAGAGCCGACAGCACCAAAAACCGCACCGTGACGGTCTCGGTGGCGGCCTTCACGCGCAGCTCCCGCGCCAGATACTCGGGCACCTCGATGCTGAGCGGCCGCCGCCGCACCCGCGACACCTCCACTCCAGGGCGGTGGGTGGGCTCTGGACTCGCAGGCCCCTCCAAACGCCCGTCATCAACAGCCCTGACAGCCGGCCCAGCAGCCTCCAACCCGGCCTCCCGCTTCGTCTCCGGTTCCACGTCGGTCGCGACCATCAGCGACGGGATGCGCTTGCGCCGGACTGTCTCCGCAAGCTTCTGATCGACGGCATCGATCTCGATGGCGCGGAACTCGTCGGCCGCCTTCATGCCGCCCTCCCCGTCGTCGCGCCGGCGGACCCGACGATGGCCTCGATCTCGGCGACGAGCGCGTCGATCTCGCGCGCGGCCTTGCCCTTGGGCTCGGCGAGCGTCGGCGCTTTGCCGGTGAGAAACATCTCCCGGTATTGGGCGCGCTCGACAAGGCCGGTCCGGAAGCTCGCCATGTCGTGGCGCGCGATCTCGCGGTGGGCAAAGAGCGTCACGCGGGTCGGCAGCGGAAAGAGCTTGGTCAGCAGCAGGCGGTACTGCAGGCCGGCGGCACCGGCCTCGACCACGTCATTGATGTCGTCGATGATGACGAGCGCTTCTCGAAGATCCGGCTCGGAGGCTTGCGCCGGGATGATCACGAGATCGGATCGCGCCATGGCCTTCAGAAGCGTCGCCTCGCGCGTGCCGGCGAGATCGATCAGCACATGATCGAAGCGACCGGCCTTCTCCCGGAATACACGTGTGAAGGCATCGGGGCTAAGCGCCATCACCTCGAGGCCGGGCATGGCGGCCTTCTTGGCCCATCGGGCGACGGTCTGGTTCTGGTCGAGATCGAGCACCAGGACGCGGTTGCCATCCTGGGTGAGCTTGGCGGCGATGGCGGCACAGGTCGTGGACTTGCCGACGCCGCCCTTTGAAGATGCAAAAGACAATATCATATTAACCTCCGACTTCCAGTTTTCCACACCTCCACAATCAAGGCAAGTCGAAATTCATGAATTTGCGAAATTATCCAGATCCGAAGTCCTGCAAATCGAGGTTTTCGAACTTGAGCAAATCCACATTTGCTAGAATTTTAAAACGCGCACACTTGCAGGCCTTCGAACTTGCGCACTCCTGCAAGTGAGCAAATCCAGATTTGGTTCTGTGCGACCTTGATGATCATTGTTTTCCAGAATGCGGATCGCCACATTGGCGCTCTGAAGCCCGCTCATGCGTCAAGAATCGTAGGGTCCCCGACCAGCAGCGATGTCGATTCATCGCACTGAGCGTGCCACATCTCGCCAAAGAGACACCATCGGCGCTCGCCCGAAGGTCGTGGGGCGCCCGGAACCGGCCACTTGCGCTCTCGCAAAGCCGTTACCGGACCATCGCCAAACGCCAAACGTGCGGCTCAAGCACAAGACACTTCGCGCTCACACCCAGGCGCGGCGACCGTGCGCGTCAGCGCAAAGGGAGGGTGAGGAGAACATCAAGCCGCGGTCGGCTCTGCCGGCCGCGTCGTCATGCCGTAGGCATGCAAAAGACAATCTCGTGCCGTAGGCACGCAACCAAAGAACGACACTCCGAACTCATGCTTTCGGTCAATGCAGGCGATCTCAGCTTTCAAGGATTCTTTCTGTTCAAGGCTTTCAGATTCGACAGGCGGGACAGCGAGCATTTCTGCGCGTCTCCGCGAACTGAAGTGAGAAAACGGGCGGAGAAGGTGAGAAACCGGGCCGAGTCGTGTGAGGTATTGGGCCGAGTCGGGTGAGCAAAGGGGCGGTCTCGCGTGAGTTTTTGGGCGGCCAAATCGATGCCGCCTGTGGACAAGTGAGACGGAAGCGAAATTATCTCACCCCAGATCATTCGTCCCATGGCACCCTTGTCATCGTGAGTGCCACCGTTGCCGAAAATCGTCCTGCCATTCCGACCCTTGCCGTCAAGGTGGTCGGCGATCCGCTCGACCCCGAGGACCGCGCCACCTTCATCAAGCCGACCGAGCTCGTCGACGCCGTCGAGATCACGCCGCTCAACCGCGCCGAGCTGATCCTCTACAATCAACTGATCGCGCATGCCTGGAACGCCATTGCGCCGGGCAAGGTCTATTCGGTGGCGAAATCACGCCTTCGGGGCAGCCACGACTCGAACGATCGCCTGCACGAGGCCTTCGACCGGCTGATGGCGGGCTTCGCCAAGGTCAAGGTGCGCGATCCGAGAACCGGGCTCTCCAAGACCGTGCGCATCAACCTGCTCGGGCCCAACGCCGAGGAGGAGGGGGCCGACGGCTTCTTCCACTACACGCTGCATCCGAGCCTGCTCGAGGTCCTCAAATCCAGCCGAAGCTGGGCGCGGCTCAGATCCGAGATCCAGTACCTGTTGCGCTCCAAGTACTCGATCCGGCTCTACGAGATGATCGAGCAGCGCATCAACCTCCGGAAGCAGGCCCAGTCCTTCACCATCGACGAGCTGCGCGGCCTGCTCGGCGTACCGAAAGGGCGGCTTGCGCGTTTCGCCGACTTCAATGCGCAGTGCCTCAAGGTCGCCGTCGGCGAGGTCAACCAGCTCACCGACTTCGAGGTCGCGCTCCGGCTCAAGAAGCGGGGCCGCACGGTCGAGACCGTCACGCTCACCTGGCTCAGGAAAAGCGACGAAGCCCGGGCCCAAGCCCGACAAGAGCGCGAGCGCTCACGCATCGGCCGCATCGCGCGGCGCAAGGCCACCGTCGAGGTGATCATCTGAGCGCGCCCGTTTCCTCACCGATTGGAAGCGAAAGCGGCGCTCACTGCGGCATCTTCCACGCCTTCACATCGTAGCCGGTCGTCACGAGGGTTGTGCCGTCCGGGGTCACGACCAGTGGCCCCAGTGCGCCGCCGGCCTGGTGCAAGAACTCGGCGCGGACCGATCCGGTGAGCACATCCCAGACTTTCGCGGCGCCGTCGACATCGCCGGTCGTGGCGAGATGGCGGCCATCCGGCGAAAAAGCGAGCTGCGTGATCCTTCGGGACGACGCCTGAAAGCGTCTCAGTTCCTTCCAGGCGTTCGTATCCCAGATACTCACGTCTCCATTCTGACCGCCAATCGCGATCAGCTGGCCATCTGTCGATGATTTGATGATCAACGCATTCGTGAACCCAGCGCCCTCAACGACCCTCACCGGCTTCAAGCTTTTGAGGTTCCAAACCAAAAAGCATCCGCCGTGACCTGCCCAGACCACGAGATTCTGTCGCGCGAGATAGGCGATCAATCTCGTTCCGGCAGCGCAGCCGCTGGCTCGCTGCTGAGTCTGGTACACAGGCTCGGCCCGCTTCTGACCTCTCGGCACGAAGAACCCAAACTCATCGACCCGGTAAGGGGCCCATATGGGTGACCGGTTATAGGTCAGAGCCTGCAGGGCTCCGTCCTGATACTTGCTGGGGTAGCTTTCGCCTGGGTAGACGGCACCCTGCAATTGACCGTCATTGTCAAAGAGCAACTGCGTTTCAGGTGGCACGCTCAGGATTCGTTTCTGTTCCCCCGAGCCGACATGAAACCGCGTCAGCACGCTTGCGCCCTGGGGGCGGGCAAAGACCGAGAGCGTGTCGTCTGCTGCTCCCCAGGCGAGGTGGTCAACGCCCCAGGGTCCGGTTATCAGGGACCTCTCCTGCGCGCCTGTGTGAATATTCCAGACAGAGACCGTCGTCGCGCTTTGCCTGATAGAGGCGAGCGCGACGTACTTTCCGCTCGCAGAAACGGCGAGCTGCTCGATTCGATCGTCCAACCTGATGTGCTTCAACAGAACGCGGTCGTCTGTCTTTCGGCCAGGTCCCTCGACTCGGCGATCTACGAAGCGCTCTGGAGGAACAACCGGCACCACCGGCGCAACGCTGTTTTCTGCGGGTGGGGGCTCAGCGGCTTGTTGCGGAACAATGCTTTCCGTCGGCGACGAGACGATTGGCGCGACGGGCTGCGCGTCCACCTGTGGCGGCGGGCTGAGCCGATCCGCCCGCTCGATCGCGACAATCCCGGTGTCGACCGCGGTGATTTGGGGTGTCGCAACGCCGGTCGCCCTACCGCCGAGTGTGGCCCACGCCAGAAATCCCAGGCCCACCGCGCAGAGAAAACCGGCGGCGGCAACGACGATGGATCGCGAGACTGGGCGGAAGGCTCGAGGCCCCGCGTTCGATTGATGCGCCGCTGCCGGGGTATCGGCGACAGTGGCCGAAGGCGCCGTGCCAGCGGCCGGATCGGGCACGAACGAGAAGCGCGTCCGGAGGCTCGACTGATCCCAGGGCTGCTGCTTACCCTTCGTTTCTGCGATGACCTTGTTGCGAACGTCGATCATCAAATCGCCGACCGACAATCCCGGCGTCTCGATCAGTCCGACCAGCGCCGAGGTGAACGGACTGTTCTGTCCGGCGCCGTCGAATGCGATGTGATCGGGCGCCGTGGCATAGGCGATGAAGGTGCCGGCCCGCTCCATGGGAGCGAGACCACCTCGCACGCTCATGGATCGCCCGGTCTGCCCGAGAGAACGGGCGATATTCCCCGAGAAGGGATTCTCGCGGCAGGCGTCGAGGAAGAGGAGGCTCGTGGACGCCGACGCCGCCATCTCGTCGAGAATATCGCTCAACAGGACGGCGCGGGTCGACAGGTGCGTCTTCTGGCTGATCTGGACGTCGATCGGCACGAGATAGTTGCGCCCATCCACCTGGAGTCCGTGGCCAGCATAATAGAGCAGGGCCACGTCCGGGCGTTCGTGCAACCGGCTCTCGAACTCCCCCAACGCGTCACCGATGCCCTCGAGGCCGAGGTTCGCGCCCTGGATGACCTCGAAGCCCAAGCGGCCAAGGACACGCGCCATGGCCCGGGCATCATTGACGGGGTTCTTGAGGACGCCAGCATGGCGGTAGGCCGAATTGCCGATGACCATCGCGATGCGACGCTCGATGGTCGGGCCTAAATCTGGACGCGCCATCCCGGTTCCAATATTCCGCTCGGCCCACGCAACCTTCGTCGTCGACGCAAATCATCATCAGCCGACGTCCAACATCGTAGATGGCATGCCCCAGATCGGGCAATTCGACTTTGCCCCAGACTTCACACCAGCGTTAACGCGGGCGCGCACGCGCGTGGGGCACCAGAATAGCGACGATCCGGAACGGCGACGCAATACCACCATGAGCGACCGTCGAGCCAGCGCCTGCTTCGGGCCAATAGGTTGCATGGCCGGCTAGTCAACGGTAACCTTGCCGTTCGGCAGCTGACTGATAGGATAGCCGACATTAGCGCGGTAGTGGCGAGAGGAAGCCCCAGGATTCGTGAATGCTGGCTACGCTGGACCGGCAGGGAGCCGGAAAAACCCGTGAATTCACCCGTGAGACTCTTACTTGCTGCGATGTTGGCGGAACGGCTTCGTTTGACCCTCATGCGTGCTGGAAAGGGATCAGGGCTAACGGTGCGCCCCTCGCATACTTCCAACCCAAGTTCATCGTCGAGCAGGTGCTCGCCTCGTGCAAGTTCTAGGGCATCTGTGCGCAGTTCACCGCGACAACGTCGACTTCGCCAACCTGTTCGTCAAATTGACCGGCGGTAAATGTTCGGCGTGAAGCGGAGCTGAGGTGCGCCCGGTACTGTGGCGCGTCTGCCTTACTGCGCCGTTGCGGCTGGAGCGATAATCGCGGCTGGAATCTTGAGCACGCTCTTGGTCGCATCGGTGACCGCTGTAATGACGCCGGCCTGGCGGGGCTGATTGCCAGATGCGCCGCTCTTCAAGCGACTACCTATGGCTGCCATAACCGGTGCCGACTTGGAATACTTGCTATGATTGTTGCCCTGACCGTCGTCCACGCCGGTCAGATCGACAATCTGGAGATTGTAGCGTTCAGCGGCCGCGATCGCCCGGACGTCGCCAGCCGTGATGCGCCCCGCGCGATCAACTCCTCCCGCAAGGAACGTCGATAACGCCAGCGCATTGTCGTCGCCTGCCGTGAGAATCGTGATCGGGCGCGGTAGCTTTCCTATGACGTCGAGCTGGGTGCGAAAAACGTTCACATCAAGATCGGGCGAAGCGAGTATCACGTCGCCGAGCTTGCCATTGAATGTGCCGCGACCGTTCATCTTTGCTTGGCGCAGCGTCTCCACGAACACCCAATTTCCCATGCTGTGCGCGAGCACGTTGATCTCGTGAACTTCGGGAAGCGACGCCATCAGGAGTAGCGCTTGCTCCAAGTAATCACGCGAGTACGTGCTGGCTTCGCGATCTGCGACATACATCGGGGCTTTGCCCAGCGACGGCCAAGCGAAGAGCACTGCGGTGCCCTTGAACCCGGAATCGTGGACAATCTGGGCTAGCCAATAGACAGCCTCTTCGTAGAGGGTGTTGTAGCCGTGTACGAAAACCAGAACGCTGTTGGCTTCGACACCACCCTGGCGAGCGCGCACGCGAATCCGGTCGAGGAAAGAGGAGCTGTTCAAGAACTCCCAACTCGTCGTCACAAAGTGCAATGAGGGATCTGGCGTAGAGTAACCCGGCCACTCGATCTCGCCTGTCACGTGCTTGGGCGGAATGGACACTAACAGCGAGGCGAAGTTCAACGACTTCGACCGCCCCGCAGTGAATGCATTTGGATCCTCCGGGCTACCGCGTTCGCGCGTCGTTGCCACCAACAAGCTCACCTTGCTCGTGTTCGGCGGGACAGAGGCGATCGGCTCAAGTGCACGGCTGTCGGGACGAAAGGCGCAGCCAGTGACAAGCAGCGCTACCGCGATTGGAATCAACGACTTCAAGACCGACATGCCAAGAGCTCTTGTTCCAGATCCGCAGCTTGTGCCGCCCACGGCATCGTCATTGCCAATGCTGCGAGCGCCCGAACTACCTGATTCGTGTCCATGGGCACTACCCCTGAATAGTGTCGTTTCAGCTTGATTGTTGCAGATTCGTTGCATTTTCAAGGACCGTTCGGTCGACATCTCGCCCCTTGATTCGAAGGGGTTAGAATAGTGCCACTACGAAATGGCCGGTACTGGAAAAGGCGGACGTCGCTTCGGGGGGCGTTGACGACGGACGGTGTGGATCAACAAGAGCCGATCTCCGCCTCGGCAGCCGTTCCGCATGCCCTTCATAGGCGGACATCCCCTCGATCACCGCGGCCTCGGTTGCCGCTTGCGGCCCGTCCGCCGCGTTCGCTCGCGATTGCCGCGCTCGGCCATGCGCTGCAGGGCACTCTCCGCGACCTCGGCGGCGTGCTTGACGTGATCACGCTTGACGAACGGCAACGGGTTGGTCGCGGGCCTCTCAGGCAGCATGACAGCCAGTGGCGCCGTCTTGTTATCGGCCGGCGGCGGTGCGTCTGGCCCGGGCTTGCGGGCCTCCTCCGTGCCGGCTTTATGTGGTGACGCCTTCGGCGCCCGCCACGGCAGCCGCTTCATCTCGAGCGGCCCGAGAAGCTTGCGGCGGTCCTCGAGGATCTGGCGGACGTCGCGAGCCTCGTCCACGCCATAGAGGGTGATGTCGACCGAGCCGAAGAGGGGCGGCTTGGCCTTCGTGACATCCCACCGGTCACGCCGTTCGCGCCAGTCGCGCGTGTCGCTGTCTCGGTAGGATCGGCAGCGCTGCTCATCCAGCCAGTTCTGCCACGCATGAATGCGCTGCATCTTCTGGAAGGCCTTCTGGCGCGCGGCAAGCACCTCCACCCGGCGGATGTCACGGTCCTTGAGAATGAGAGCCCTGGTCTTCTCCAGCTTGGCGATGTCGGACCGGTTGGCGATGCGCGCCACGATGCCATGGATGGCACCTCGCGCGAGGCTGAACGCACGGCCCAGCCATGACACGGGCTTGGTCTTGCGACGGGCTGGCGACTGGCCCTTGAGCACCCGGAGCGTACGCTCGATCCGATCGAGCGTCTTGACCGGAATGTTCAAGTCGGCCGCCTTCAGCTTCCAGGCGGTCGTTCGCTCGTGCTGCTCGTAATCGCGCTTCTGATACTCGGCCCGCGCCGCGCGCACCTTGGCGAGATCGGCGCTGCCGTGCTTCATCCAGAACTCGATCTCGGACGGCGGCAGACCTTTGCCCTTGACGTAACCAGCCTTTGCCCTCGTGTCCCCGCGAGCGCGCGCCTCGGCCTTGGCGTTACGGTTTTCTGCGCGTTGCTGATGGTTGGGCTCGCGCGCCGGACAGACGATCTTCCCGTGCCGCTTCTCCCAGTCGAGCGCCCATTCGGAGAGCTTCAGGCGATCGTTGGAGACCGACGCATACTTGCCCGTCGTCGGATGCACCCGATTGAAGATCAGATGCACATGCGGATGCTTCGTATCGGTGTGCTGGACGATGACGCATTGGTGGTCCTGCAGCCCGAGCGCATGGCGCACCTCGTCGGCGGCCTTCAGCATGTTCTCCTTGGTGGCGGCTGGATCGCCGGGCTCGAACGACAGCGACAGCGAGTAGACCGGCTTCTGCCCCTTGCGGCCCCGGAACGGATTGGCCGCCTTGACGTAGGCGTCGTAGCTCATCCCGGCAGCTTTTGCCGATGCCGCCACGGCCGCCACCCGGATGTCGTGGGCATGCGCAGCGGTGAACGACATCTGCCGCAGCGCCTTCATCGGATCGTCGGTCGACAGGTTCCGCGTCGCCGTGAAGCCGACCCGATCGGCGGTGTCGAGCGGGCCCTTGTCGGTCAGGAAGTACTCGGCCGCCGACGGCCGGCGGGCCTCCGCCGCTGAGCTTCTCGGCGGACGGGGCCGCGTCGCGCTTGTCGTTCATGTAGTAGAGACCGGCGCCGACAAACCCGGTCCCGAGCTTGGCGACCCGGGGGATCATGCCGACAGCACCTTGGTGATCACGGCGTTGACGGTCGCAATCATGCCGCGCGCCCGCTCGGTCATCTGGCCGGACGCCTCGAGTCGTTCGGCAATGTCGTTCAACCGATCCCGATAGGCCGCAAGCTCGTCCGCGAGGCCGGAGCCCACCAACAGCAGGTCGAGCTTGTCGTCGAGCCGCGCCATGACCGCGCCGAGGCCGTCCGGCACGACACCGGTCTGATCGGCGATGAAGCGCATTCGCGCGAGATCGACGCCGATCCGCGTCAGACTGTCGACCAGCTCGAACGTCGACGTTCCGACGGCGCTTTTGCCGGCCCCACCACCGGCACGGGCGCCGCTCGTGCAAAGCACCTGCCTCGCATAGTCGTTGGAGGACAAACCCGCCTCGGCGGCGTTGATCAGGAATGCCGCCTTCTGCACCTTGGTGACGCCGAACGAGATGCGCTCCGTCCGGCGGTCCTCGAGCGCAAGCGTCGGGCGACCACCCGGCTTCTTCTCGTCAGTGACCGTGCCGTCCTCCGGCAAGCGGTCCTGTCGCAGTCGATGTCTCGCCGTCGTTCATTCTCAACTCACACGTTTACTCGGCACCACGCAGCACCACGCTGACTGTGACCGGGCCAGCACAACGCGCAACCGCACCACAACGCCTCAGCCACACCGCGATCCAACCGCGCCACAGCCTGCGTCCGATCTGCATCGGTTCAGGCTCGAACGCCCAAGCTGGGTTGAATTGACCTCGAAGAGGTCAAGAAGGGGGCGGCGCCAGGCCCCCTTCAGGAGTTTTTCGGAACGAAAAACATATCTTGCTATTCCTTCATCCAAAACATCCACAAGACATAAAACATTTCCTCATCCAAAAATCAAGAACCGTTCCACAAAACCATCAAATTCCGACACCAATACGCAGCATTATGAGCCACATCAATAAGCGCAACTCATAATCCAGACATTAGGAAATCGCAATTCTATAAACCTCTGCGCAGTTCATCGAAACGTCGAGCATAAATGAGAAACCCGCTGCGTCAGCGCGGTGTTGCAAAAAGCCATCGCGTGCGCACTCGGACGGATTGGCAGGGCGCAACGTGAGGTAAGGCCATGGGGAGAGTGGCGCGTGCGGGTGACGCGCCACTGGAGAGGTCAGCGGTCAGCGAGGGGGGATGAACGACCGCAGCGCCCAGCCGAGACGGAGGAAGGCTTCGCGCAAGCTCCACTGGGGTTCTGGAAACGCGCGGTCGAGCAGGGCGATCACGTCCTCCGGCAGATAGGATCTCGGGTTGTCGTAGCCGATCCTGACGCTCTCGTTTTCGTACGGGTAGAGTTCGCCGCGGCGGGGGCAGATGAGGCGATCGACGATGTAATTGTGCAAGCCCCACTTCTCGGGCTCGGTGTCGAAGCCGGCTTGCCGAAGGACGTCGCAGACCTCGTACGTCATGACGTGCCCGTCGCCATCGTCAAAGCCGAACTTCATGAAGGCGTCGGTCCAGCGCCACGCCACGCGGCCGCCGCTGCAATATCGGCATGGGCTTATCGGCATGATGCACCTCCGGCGCGAGAGGACGGCGCCCGGTCGGTCGTTGATCGTGTGGTGTTGCTCATGGTGGTTTTCCTTTTCTTCTTGTTGGGCTGCGCCATTGCAGCCATGGCCATCATTGGCACGGCGCGTAAGCGGGAGCGGAACCGAACCCTCGGACTTGTTCCGAGGGGAGGCGGCCTGCGAAGCAGAGTCCGACCCGTATGGGTTGAAGCGACCGCGCGCCGTGCGATGGTCCATGACTAAGCTGCAATGGGTGTGCCAGCCCCAAAGAGAAGGCAAAACCGGCAGGAACAGCGCAGAACGATTGTTCCGGGCGCCGTCATCTCTGGAGGCGGAAAAAATGCCCCAGCCGGCCAGCCCGACGATTGCCAGGCCGACCGGCTGAGTGATCATTCAGTCCGACGATTTCAGAAGCTCGTCGAGCCAGAAGTCGATCGTGGCCCATGTGAAGCCGCAGGTGGCGTCATGATTGCGATCCATGTGTGCGATCACGGCGTCGGCCAGGGCATCGTCGATGACAAGACCACGTTCCTCGGCACGAGCCCGGACGTCGTCGCGATGCCAGATGTCGGCGGCCACAACATCGTCCGGCTGGTAGTGCCGCTCGAGATAGGCGATCAACTCTGTCACGGTCGTCATGGCGCACCTCCTGGGCCGGCATCGAAGTCGGCAACGGTTGCCTTGTGTCCGCACGTGCTGCATTGGCAAGTGGTCGCGCGATCCCACTCGAGCACGTTGAAATCCTCAACGCCGCTGTCATAGATCGTTGCGACGACGGTGACCGCCAGCTCGAAGGGCTCGAGGCTGCCGCAGAGGGGGCAAGCCATGCCGGCGAGGCAATTGATGTTGGCTCGCGTCATGGCGCACCTCCTTGCCCATCGCTCGGCGCAAGGCGGTGCACGGCGAGGATGACCTCGATCAGCTGGCTCGCAAGCCGTAGCCGCTCCTGCATCGGCAGCAGTGTGCCGATCGCCTGGTTGCGGCTGCGGTCGACGGTCATCGCCTCGATCGCCAGCGTCGCCATCTCGGAAAGACCGGCGAGCTGGTCGTCCAGGAGTTGGAGCTGGCGGAGGATCGTCTGGTCGGCGCGGCTTCTCATTGGTCACCTCCCGTGGCGTAGGGCGCCGTCGACAGCCAGTGGAATGTGGTCGTCACCCTGGGTGTCTGTTCCCAGACCATCCAGCAGTAGCGGTGGCGTCGGGTGTAGGGACCTGCAAGCGCCGGATCACCGTTCGGATAGCAGACGCACTGGTCGAGCGCGTAGATCCTGACCGGCGGTCGCGCCATGTAGCTGTGGTGGCGACACGGATCGCAGAGACTCGCCAGGTTGAGGAGCATCGCGACCTTGCCGCCGGTTCTGGCGGTCATTGCGAGTGCCTGTCGGATGAACCGATCGGCGAGGCCTGCGCCATAGGGCGGGTTGGTTACGATGTGCTTTGCGAGCGGCTTCTCGGTCTTCAGGAAGTCGCGTCCGGCTTCGCCATAACCGTAGTCGGCAAGATCCGTGGCCACGACCTCATAGCCGGCCGCCTCGCATTCGATGGCGATGGCACCCTGGCCGCAGGCGGGCTCCCAGATCGGACCGTCGAAGTGCTCGGCGGCAAGGAAGGCGCGGGTCGCCTCGGGCGGCGTCAGGTAGTATTCCCGCGGCGCACGATAGGGCGAGAGGCGCCAGCCCGGGGTTGCCCCCGGGCCGTGCTTGGTGGTGATGTCGGGGATCATGCGAACCCCCGATCTTCTGCGGTGACCGGATCGAGGAACAGGACGCCGGAGGCGAAGTCCTGGGGCACGATGTCGAGCTTGAGGATGGCGCCCTTGTCGGCCTCGCGTCGGGCCCAGACGGCACCGATCTCGACGCCTTTGCCCAGTTGATCCTTGCCGGCCTCGTCGGTGCCGACGATGCGACAGAACTTGGCCCGGTAGATCGGTCTTTGTTTTGAGTTACTCATGGAGTGTTTCCTTTTCTTTTTATTGGGCTGCTTCATTGCAGCCATGGCCATCACAGGCACGGCGGAATAGCGGGAGCGGAACCGAAGCCCGTAAGGGCGAGGCGGCCTGCGAAGCAGAGTCCGACCCCAACGGGGTTGCAGCGACCGCGCGCCGTGCGATGGTCCATGAATAGGCTGCAATGTGCGATGCCTGCCCAATCGAAAAGGAAACCTGCGTAACTCAGCGCAAACTGAGGCGATTGCCGGACTGCGCATCGACGCCCGAGACTGAGAGCCGGATCACACAACAGAAATGCGTCGCGCGAATGAGCACTACGGCGATGATATTTGCTCCATCGCTGCATTCCTGCACGGGCGTCGCGGGAAACTTACACCCCCGCAGGTAGGGCGCCGCCGCGATACGCAGGCGCCCGATGGCCAGCTTCGTGGACGCCGCCGCGCACCATGATGGCCCAGGCAATCCGCGCGGTCTTGTTGGCGAGCGCAATTGCGGCCTTCTTGGCCGACATACGGCCGAGCAGACCGGCAACCCACGGATGCTTGTCCGGGGGCATCTTGGCATGGCGCACGATGGCCATCGCGCCGTTGACGAGCAACGCGGGCAAACAGCGGTCGCCTTTCTTGGAGAGCCCTTTCTGCTTCGGCTTGCCGCCAGTTGAATCGTTCTCCGGCACAATCCCGATCCAAGCAGCCAGATGCCGGCCGTTCTCGAACAGCTCTGGCCTCGTGACCCTCGCTCTGAAGGCGCTGGCGGTGACCGGGCCGACGGAGGGGATGGTCTCAAGCCGGCGGCCCATATCGCTCGCCTTGTTCTCACTGCGCAGAGCTGTGTCGAGTCTCGTGATCTCCGCGCTGATCGTCTCGATCTGATTGACCATGACGAGAAGGGCCGATCGGGCAGCCAGCGGCAATCGCTCATCGCTCTTGTCACGTACAATTGCGGCAAGCTCGGCGAGCCCGAGCAGGCCCCGCTCGGCGATGATGCCAAGCTCGGAAAGGTGCCCGCGGACGCCATTGACGAGCTGCGTACGTTGGCTGATCAGTTGCGCTCGGACACTGTGCAGCATCGACAGCCCTTGTTGATCGACGCTCTTGACAGGCACGAATGTCATCGGTGGCCGGCTCACCGCCTCGTAAATCGCCGCAGCGTCGCCCGCGTCCGTCTTGCCGCGTTTGACGAAGGCCTTGACGTATTTGGGCGGCATCAGCTTCACGGCGTGCCCGAGCTTGGGGATTTCGCGCGCCCAGTAATGCGCACTGCCGCAAGCTTCCATACCGACGAGACACGGCGGCAGCTTGGCAAAGAACGCCAGCAATTCCTTGCGCCTCAACTGCCTGGCGACGACAACCTTGCCTTCGGCGTCGACGCCGTGGATCTGGAACACCTTATTTGCGAGGTCGAGACCAATAATGGTAATTCTCGTCATGGACGGCCCTCTCTGGTGAATCGTCTGCAACGATCACTCTATGGCACCTTGATGCCTTGTGAGGCGCCGTCCACCTCATCAACACCGTGCTCGGCAACGTCAAAAACCGCAATCTGCGGCACCTTCCACGCAATCCGCCGCCCTTACGTGCCGCGCTACTTCGCCGAGTTCCAATGGCGCTTCAATCGCCGCGCCAATCTCAAGGCCATGCTCGGCAACCTGCTGGCCGCCGCCGTCACCAGAAAACCGAAAGCCTATGCAGCCCTCCGAATCCCGGCCGCGGCTGGGTAATCAGGCAAACTTGCGTAATCGAGAAGTTTATTATCCGCCCACGTCCTTGTCAGCGGTCACCACCCGGATGGCAATCGTTGAACTCAAGGGTGAAGCCCACCTCGATATGGCATGCCAGAAAGGGTAGCCGACCTACGCACAACGTGTGATTGCCGTGGTCGGTCATCTCAATTCTACGCCCCTACCTCACCCGTTTGAGCCGACGAGTGAACCATGTCGCGAGGTCCGCGCTGCGTTCTTCCGTCGTGGCAGGGCCGCCGCGTCGCGCTCGCACGAGCCTGATCTCCCGATTGTGAAAGCGCTCGAGCCCCGGTCGATGCCCTGCATGCAACACCATCGTTTCGGCCATCAGGTCACGCATGTACTCCATGAGCTTGAACTGGCTTAGCTCGTCGAGCGAGGCCGTGGGCTCGTCCATGATCAGAATGTCCGGCGGATTGACGAGCACCCGCGCGAACGCCAGCCGCTGCTGCTCTCCGCCCGACAGGATCGAACCCCACTGCTCCGTCTGGTCGAGCCGGCCGATCAGATGCTCGAGCCCACAACGGGTCAGCATCTCACGGATACCCTCGTCGGCGATGTCATGCTCCGGCCGCGGAAACAGGATCGCCGAGCGCAGCGTGCCCAGAGGAAAATAAGGCTGCTGCGGAATGAACGCCACACGCGCGCCCTCGGGCAAAAGGATCTGGCCGCTGCCCCAGGGCCAGAGACCTGCGATGGCGCGGATCAGCGTGCTCTTGCCGGACCCAGAGTCGCCCTTCACCAACACTTTGTCGCCGGGATGCACGATGGCCTCAGCGTTGTCGATCATCAGCTTGCCGTCGTAGAGCGAGATGCTCAATTGGCGCAGATGCAGATTGCGGTCGGGGCTGGCGCCAAGCGTGATCGTGTCGCCGGGGCTCTCGGGCGCAAGGCTGGTCTCGAGCCGGTCGATCGCATCGGCCAATGTCATCACACGCTTCGATGAGGCGAACCAGTCGGCAAGCCGCAGCGCGTTGTCGGCGAGCCAGTTGAGCGCCACCTGCACCTGCACGAACGCAGTCGCCGCTTGCATCAGGGAGCCGAGTGTCATCTCGCCCGACAGGTATTTCGGCGCCCCGAGCAACAGCGGTACCACCGGTGCGAGCACGAGATTTGCGCCATTGAGCCACATCATCCGACCCTGCCAGACGATCACACCGATCCATCGCCGCACCAGATCAGTGAACGTTTCGTCGAGCCGGGTCCGCTCGTCTTCATCGCCACCAATCAGGGCAATGTTCTCAGCACTTTCACGCACCCGCGTCATTTCGTAGCGCAGTTGTGCTTCGCCCGCAGCCTTGTCCTCGACCCGATGCACCAGATGGCGCCCGAGAAAATACATCAACGCAGTCGTGAGGCCCGAGTAGAGAATGCACGCCAACACCATGTAGCCGGGGACCCTGATCCCAGCAACTTCGAGCGCGCCACCGACCACCCAAAGAATGGAGATGAACGAGACAGCAACCAGCAGTGCGTTGAGAACGCCCAGCGAGAAGTCGACGAGAAGGTCAACCGCCAGCCGCGCGTCCTCCGTTATACGGGCTTCCGGATTGTCGGCTTCCGTCTCCACCACCGTCAACTGATAGAAATGGCGATTGGCCATCCAGCGCGCGACCAGCGTCCGCACTAGCCATTGCCGCCATCTGAGCTGCAGCCGCATGCGCGAATGCAAAAGGCCGACCGAACTGCCCGCCGAAAACAGCGCCAGAGCGACAACGAGACCGACGCCAAATAGCACGCCGCTCGTGTGCTTTTGCTCGAGCGCATCGAAAAAGAACTTATTCCAGCGATTGAGGGCGAGCGCGGCGATCAGATTGAGCAACAGGAAGCCGAGCACGGCCACCGTAAGGACAACAGCGCGCGCATGCGTCTCTCCACGCCAGAAGCCGGCAGACATAGACAGGAAACGTTGAGGCCGGCCCGACCGTTCCCCAACTTCAGTTGTTTGGCTCAAGGCACTCCTCGCAAGCGATGAACAAGCATTCGAGGCTTGGAGCTCAGGCCCTGATCCAATGCCGGAGGTATGGCCCAAAGGGCCGCCCCAAGGGGAGGTTAGCGCCAGCGTAAAGCCGGCCATGACATGCCGCCCGTTCCCAAGTTCACGCGATGCGGCTGACCGCCGCAGGTCTCAATTGGAATGGACGGGCGTTGCCGAATCAATCGACGATCGGTTCGTCTCATCGAAAGCATCCGGTGCAGCCCGCAGGGCGGCATCGCTTCCACGTGGCTTAGCAGACTGCGTTTGCCGGCCGAGCGTTCTACGGCAACAGCGTGTCGAGCAGCGAAGCCCGATAGTCAGCGATACGGGCCAGCGCTTCAGGAATTAATCCACGGCTTTGGAGGCATCGTTGCCGCACGACAGCACGGGTCACTCGGCCCGCTTGCAGGCTTCGAGATCGGCGACAAGTCTTACGCTCAGCTCCAGGAGAACGGCGCGGCGCTCCGACCGTGGATGTCGCCCTCGATCTCGAACAGCCAACCTTTGTGCCGCACGACGTTCGACGCCAGTGGAGAGAACGGCGCTGGCACTTAGCCTTCGGATCTGCGCCGCACGTCGACCTCGATGTCTGGACTGCGACGCGCACGGGGCTGATCCCAAACGATTGCGATCCGAATCGGTCGAAATTTCGTCTCGGGCACGGACGTAGCCTCGTGATTTCACTCAACCATATGGCTTCGTCGGGGGACGAGCGACTTGTGGGTCTTTTGAAGGCACGAAGCCTGTTTCCTTACTCTCACTGGAGAGAGACACGCGTCACAGTGGCCAAGCCAATAGGATCAAAGGTGTGCCCAGCACGACGACCAGGAGCGAAAGCGGTAGCCCCAGCCGCCAATAGTCGCCAAATTGGTATCCTCCCGGCCCCATGACGAGCAGGTTGTTTTGATGCCCGATCGGCGTCAGAAAATCGCACGCTGCGCCTAGCGCCACGGCCATCAGGAACGGATCGGCATTGTAGCCGAGTTTGGTCGCCACAACCCCAGCAATTGGCCCCATAACGAGTACGGCCGGCGCGTGGTGGAGGATCGGCGTAATCAGCATCGACACGGTCAAGATTAGGGCCACCGCCAGATACCCCGGCAAATACGCGGCGGCCACAGAAAGGTAAGATGCCAGCACATCGGTGACGCCGGTGTCCTTCAGCGACTCACCGACTGGAATAAGTGCGCCCAGCATGACAATAACTGGCCCCTCGATGGAGGCGTAGGCGGTCTTGAGGGTAATTTGCTTGGCCAGAATGACGGCTGCCGCGGCGCCGAAAAAGGCGATCTGCACCGGCACGACATGCAGGATCAAGAGGATCATGGCGATGACAAGGATACCGATAGACACGAGTCCATTGCGCTTGCGACCGAATCCCAGATTGCGGTCGGCAAGCGGTAGGCATCCGATCTCGGCGAGCGTGCCAGCAAGGCCCTTCTGATAGCCTTGCAAGAGAACGATGTCGCCGACGTCGAAGCGATGTGTCTGCACACGGCCCCTGACCATCTCGTCACCGCGGCTGACGGCGAGGAGGTTTAGACCATAGCGTTGCCTTAGTCGCAAGCTCTCGGCACTCGCATCGATGAGAATGGAATCCGCCCCGACAATCGCCTCGACCGAATCGAGGTCGTCGAGCTCCTTTTGCAGGCTCTCGATCTTGTCGGACCCTTCGAGTTCGACCCCACCCTTGTCGAGAACGCCCTTGAGCACCTCGGGCCTGCTACGCACTATCAGGATGTCATCTGCAAACAGGCGCCAGCCTCGCGATGGAATGTAGTGGTGGCCGCCTTCGCGGATGATCGTAGTGACGATGAGATCGCCTTCGACGCGCTCCTCCAGCTCGCCTACCGTCTTGCCGATCAAGCTGGATCCGGGTGGCACGTGCAGCTCGCTGACATAGCGCTCGATCTCGAATTTCTCCTCATCCGAAGCCCGGCCAACGCGGTCCTTGGGAAGAAGACGCCACGCGACAGCAAGAAATGCCACGGCGAGACAAGTCAGTGGCAACCCGACTGGCGCAAAGTCGAACATCGCGAACGGTTTTCCTGTCTGGTCTTGCCGGATGGCCGAGACCAGCAGGTTTGGCGAGGTCCCGATCAATGTCATAGTGCCACCGATCAACGAGGCAAACGCAAGTGGCATAAGATAGATCGATGTTGGATGGCCGCTGTTGCGCGCTGTCTGAATCGCGATAGGCATGAAGATGCCGAGCGTGCCGACATTCTTGATGATTGCGGACAGGAAGGCGACGCAGACGGCGAGGATGCCAATCTGCAATGTTGGAGTCGTCGCCTTGCGCAGCAGCAGCCGCATCGCCTGATCCAACGCGCCCGACCGGGAGATCGCGCGGCTGACGACCAGCACCGAGGCGATGATGGCGATGACGGGGTGAGCGAAGCCATGGAAGGCCTTATCAGACGGTACCACACCCGTCAGCGTGGCTGCCAGCAGTGCCATTACAGCGACAACGTCGTAGCGCCACCGCCCCCAGACGAAGAGGCCGAGCATGGCCGCGGCTATCACCACAGCTTCCCACTGCACCATGCTCATATCGTGGACCTGTATGTTGTCACTTCGCTTCCCACCGGATAGTCGACGGCTCTCGTTCTGGCGATCCACCTCCAACCGGCGGCTCGCCATCGGCCGGCGCTTTATGCGACGTTCGGATGACCTGCACATGAGGATAGGGAATCTGGATACCGTTGGCTTTGAGCACGTCCCAGATCGCGAGCAGAACCTCGCCCTTAATGTTGGTGACGCCGCCTTCCGGATCGCAGATCCAGAAGCGCGCAACAAAATCGAGGGAGGAGTCGCCGAAGCCACTCAAATGGCAGACTGGTGGCGGCATCTTGAGGACCCGTTCCGACGCGCCGACCGCCTCTCTCACAACCCGGCGCACCATGTGCGGATCGCTGGCGTAGTCAACCCCAAAGCGGATTTCCAGGCGTATATTGCGATCCGTGTGGGACCAGTTGATCACGCGCTCTGATATGAACTGCTCGTTTGGGATTAGGTACTCGGCACCATCGCGGGTTACCAACGATACGTAGCGGGCGCGGAGCGACGTAATCCAGCCGAACGTGTCGCCGAGTTGGATGACATCGCCCGGCTTGATCGAGCGATCCATCAGCATGATGAACCCGCTGGCTAGGTTCGATGCCACCTTCTGCAAGCCGAAGCCGAGGCCAAGCCCCAGCGCACCGGAGAAGATGGTGAGCGCCGTCAGATCGATGCCGGCGGCGGAGAGCGACGCGACCGCCGCGACCGCCAGCATCAGCGCCTTCGCGAGCTTGCCGAGAAGAACCCGGCTGCTGGGACTGAACAGTTCACTTCTGCTCGTCCGGGTTTCGATCAGATCCCCCGCGATCTGGCCGATCCACAGCAAGACGGCGAGGACCGTAACGCCTTTCAGAAGCGTGAAGAGGGAAATGCGCATCCCCCCGAGGGAGACGGCGGCCCAATCCAAGAATGCGACCGTCGAATCCAGCAGGCCGACGATGTACAACGCCGTCACAGACCAAGCCGCAATCGCGACCAGACGCGCTAGCGCGCGCTTACGTATGATGCGCGATAGCGCGCTTGCTACGAACCATGTGCCGGCAAGGCTGGCGGCCAAGCCGACGAAATAGGCTCGGCTCACCCACGTCACTTCTCGGATGCCCGCCGCGCTAGCCCACAGCAGCGCAGCAAACAGCAGCCATTTCAGTCGGCGCAGAACGACGGCCAGGACGCGCAAAAGGTGCGGTTGATTTTCCACCCGCCGTAACCGTGTCTCTAGCCGAGGCTCAATTACTGCGGTCAGAGCATGGGCGACGAGGTAGCAGGTCAGGACCAGGAGTACCTGGTACAAGGTCCAGACCGAATAAAGGTTCGTGAGTTCAATCCAGATTGTCTTGGCGACCCGCTGTAGACCGTTGGCGATGCTATCCATACTTGATCCAGTCGCGGGGCAACGGGGACAGCACGCCTCGCTCGTGTGTCGGACGTGCCCCCCAGCCGCATTTTCCGAATCTCTGTGGAGCACGGCGGAACTTCGAGCGCAACCAGCTTGCCGATTTCCGAGCCAACGATTGCCTGCAGTCAAGGGCCATTGTTGTCGACGAAATCAAGGTAAGATTAGTTGCTGCTGTGCGCAAATTTGCCGTAGCTGTCGATCTGTGCTATAAATTCATCATTCAAATTGAGAGACAGAAACAACAAGAGCATCTGAAGATCGTTACCCAGAATGCGTTCGATACATGCTTTCGATCTGGTTATCGATACTTCATATTGAAAGGAGATCAGCATGTTGGTCATGTCCAATGCTTCCGTTACTCGTTCGATTGCTGCCGGGATGCCGATGCTATTTTCGCAGCCCGCGCTCTCCCCGAGAAGGCCGAAGCTGGCCTTCGTCAACACCAGCTTGATCGACCCGATTCTGCCGAAGCAGCTACCGCGAGGCCTACAGGTTGAGACATCAGCCAGGCCTGCTATCCGCGAAGGGCTCGGGCAGGCGGTGCGGCCCAAGCCCGTCGTTTTTTGGCCGGCAGCACACCAGCATGGGGCATGTATGAGGCTTGTGCGCTCGCCGATCAAGCGCCGCAACCTGACGCCCCTAGCGTGACTGGCGCAAGTTCCGACATCTGGGATTCCGGAGCATAAATGGCGGCGACAGGCTGGTGCCCAACGGCTCGACTGAACGGAGAAATGGAGTCAGATAAAAGCAGGCAAGTTATTGTGAATACAGATAACGCGATCGTTGGTTCGGAGAAACTGGGCGCTTGGGTTGAAGGCGAGGTTGAGCGCGCGCTGGCGTCGTTCAACTCTTCGATCACAAGAGTGGAGATCCATTTGAAGGCTGAGCGGGCAGCGGTTTCGGGGAGCACCGAGACTTCGTGCGTCATCGAGGCTCGCGTGGCCGGATTGGATCCCTTGATCGCAAGCGAGTTCGCATCGGATACAGGCGGCGCTGTCACGGGCGCGGCAGCTAAACTAAACCGAGTTCTTGAATCAGCCCTCGGCCGCCTGCGCGACCAACAACGGTAAGGGTGTCGCAATAGGCAGTTCCCCGTCGACCGACGCGGTAGGTCTGAAGCGATCACCAGCCGCAGAAAATGACTGCGGTATGATGGGCTGCGGCGATTGTCGTCGAGACGACCGCTTTACCGACGTGCTCGAAAAGCAGCCGTCCTCTGATGATCCGTGCTTGCGTGCGGCCGGTTGTGGCCCACCTCGAAAACGAGAACAAAGTAGGTCGCGGCGGTGAAGCCGAAGTCTGCGGTCCGCGACCTTCGACGGCGGTCAGCTGCGTGCGATACGAAAGGCAGGGATCAATCGGCCCGCTTGCGCATCGTTCCTGCGATGGCGTTACCAACAATGTCGGAGAGATCTTTGATAGGGTCAGCCACGAGATGCGCGTAGCGCTGCGTGGTGAGGCTCGACGAGTGGCCTAAGAGCTTGCCGATCATCGGCAGAGATGCGCCATTGGCGGCGGCGATACTGGCAAACGAATGGCGCAGATCGTGGATACGCACGTCGGGTATGCCGGCGCTCGTACGGATGCGTCGCCATGCCTTCTGCAGATTAACGAGATGGGAGCCGGGCCGTTCGCCGACGATCACGTGGGGGTTGTCCGGCTCCCGCGGCAACGAGGCAAGCAGCGCACGGGCCTCGCTGCCGAGATAGACGACCTTCTGTCCGGTCTTGCTATCAGGCAGCAGCAGAAGGCCGCGCTCCAGATCGACGTGCTGCCACTGGAGCGTGAGGATTTCCGACAGGCGGCAGCCGGTGAGCAGGAGGAGGCGGACGGCGGCGAGCACCGCGGGGCGCTCGGTGCCCGAGGCCTCGAGCGCGCCGAGATATGACCCCAGCCGTTGCAGCTCGGCCCCAGACAGATACCTCTGGCGCTGCACCTCGCGGAACTTCTTGATCCCGGGGCAAGGATTGGAGCGCGGTGGGCGCAGTTGCCGGCTCTCGGCCCAGGTCATGATCTTGGACAGGACGGCGAGGGCATAGTTCGCAGTGCGCGGGGTTGCTGCCAGCTTGACGTGGAAGGCTGCGACATCGCTCGCGGCGATGTCAGCGAGACGGCGGCGGCCGAAGGCGGGCTTGAGAGAGGCCTCGATCAACCGCTCGTAGTCGGCGCGCGTGCGCGATTTGAGCTTCACGCCGTGCTCGGCGAGAAACAGATCGGCGGTCTCGGCGAACAGGGGAGCGCCCCTTGCCGCGGCCTTAGCCTGACCAGGATCGAGACCCTCGTTGATCTTGGTGATGAGCCGCAAGGCTTCCTTGCGTGCAGTTGCCGGCGTCCATGGCGAGCCGTGTGTGCCGATGGTGATGAAGCGCAGGCGGCCCTTCACGCGGGTCTGCAGGAAGTAGGTCGGCGCCGAGGTGGAGCGGCGGCGGGCGCCGAAACCTTTGATCTCGACATCCCGCACGGTATCGCCCGGCCTCAGGGCATCGACGGCGGTGGCGTTGACGCGGGCGCTTCTGTTCTGCGGCATAATCAGGTGTCCCGAGGGCTGCCTTCCGGCTAACATCGGGCTAACATTTTCCTGCGCAATCGGGCAAGATCGTGACAGTGTCCGCCGCCATTTTTGTAGATTTTATTTGCTATTTTCGGAACATGACGGCTGCTGACGGTCATATTTCACTGACTCTTAATCAGCGGGTCCAAGGTTCGAGTCCTTGTACACCCACCATTGTTTTCAACGGTTTTAGTCGCGCATGGCGCTAGCTGATAATTGTCTCGCTAACGTCCAGATCGGCTCATTTGCCTCATCGATGCCGACGGTCTTGTCCTGCCAGTGTACGGCTCGGCTCGTTTTGGCCCTGCACGGCGACCTCTTCGGCACCAGTCTCGGTCGTGCGTTCGGCAGCAACCTCTTTGATAGCTGCTTGGCGTTGTGCCGCCACCGACACTCTGCTCCGTAGCCTGCTTTGGCGAATGCAAGGGCGGCCGCCGGGCGTGCCGCTTGACGCGGCCGTGATCATAGCTGTCCTCGCTCCGAGGCTCATTGCTGGCTTCGCCTCTTAAAGGCCGCCTGCGGCTGCTGGAACTCGCCGCCAGTAGCGTCGTTTCCGGACCAGACATCGCGAGCTGAGAGGAACGGCAATGTCCGATGAGAAGGCGCTGGCCGACGCTCCGCCGGGCCCGGCGCAGAAAGATCCGGTTGAAGGCTCGCGCACCACCATCGAGCACGAGTTGAAGCGCGCCTCGTTCAATCAAGATGGAAAGCGAACACGCAACGCGCCTTCGCCGAGCAGGGTCGTCTCGGAGCAGCGCACTGAGCTCGCTATAAACGGCAGCGTCTACGTGCTGGAGGCCGATCCCCGCACGACGCTCCTCGATGCGCTTCGGGTTCATCTCGGGCTAACTGGCAGCAAGAAGGGCTGCGACCACGGCCAGTGCGGAGCTTGCACCGTTCTCATCAACGGCCGCCGGATCAACTCCTGCCTGACCCTGGCCTGCATGCATGACGGCGATGAAATTACCACCATCGAGGGAATAGGCAGCCCCGGCTCGCTGTCGCCATTGCAGCAAGCCTTCGTCACTCACGACGGTTTCCAATGTGGCTACTGCACACCTGGCCAGATCTGCTCGGCGGTCGGGATGCTGGAGGAGCTTGCGGCCGGTTGGCCGAGCCACGTGACCGAGCGCATCGAGGCGACCGCAGGTGCCACGCCGCAGGAAATATCCGAGCGCATGAGCGGCAATATATGCCGCTGTTCCTGCTATCCCAACATCGTCGATGCCATCCGTGAAGTCGCCTCCGACGGAAAGGGCCGGCCATGAGAAGCTTCGATTACGCCCGCGCTGCGTCGCGGCAGGATGCGATCGGGGCCGCCACCCGGGACGGTGCGACGTTCATCGCCGGGGGCACCAACCTGATCGACCTGATGAAGCTCGAGGTAGTGTCGCCCGATAAGCTTGTGGATATCAACCGGCTGGACGACCTCGATGCCTTTGAGGCGACCGGAGAAGGAGGGCTGCGCGTTGGCGCTCTCGTCCGGAACAGCGATCTTGCTGCCGAGATGCGGGTACGGGAACAGTATCCCGTATTGGTTAGAGCGTTGCTCGCTGGAGCGAGCGGACAACTTCGCAATAAGGCGACAACCGGCGGAAATCTGTTGCAGCGCACACGTTGCTACTACTTCTACGACACCGCCATGGCGTGCAACAAGCGCGATCCAGGCACCGGATGCGCGGCAATTGGCGGGTTCAATCGCATCCACGCCATCCTCGGTGCAAGTGACAGCTGCATCGCCACGCATCCGAGCGATATGGCGGTCGCACTGCAGGCGCTTGACGCCTCGGTGGAGATCGAAGGCCCGCAAGGCGCGCGGAACGTACCGCTGTCGAAATTCTACTGTCTGCCGGACGAGGCGCCTCAGCGTGAGAATGTCCTGACGCAGGGAGAGCTGATCACGGCGGTGATATTGCCGCCGCCCGTCGCCTCCCGGCAGATCTACAGAAAAGTGCGCGACCGTGCCTCCTACGCGTTTGCACTGGTCTCGGTCGCAGCAATCGTGCGCGTCGAGAGCGACCGCATCGTGCATGCCTCGTTGGCGTTCGGTGGCCTCGCGCCCCGACCCTGGCGCGACGACAAAGTCGAGGCCGCCCTACTGAATCAGCAGGCGTCCGATGAACTGTTCGATCACGCAGCGGACGTCCTGTTAGCTGACGCCAAAGGATACGGCAGCAATGACTTCAAGATTCCGTTGGCGCGCCGAACGTTGAAAGCGGTTCTGGCAGAGGCGACGCAGGAGCGCGCGCAATGACGGCACACCTCAAGATGGACGAGCCGGACCGGCGACATCTTCTCGATCAGATGGTGCAAGGCGTTCTCGGTAGACCGCTCGACCGGCCAGAAGGACCGCTCAAGGTCTCGGGAACGGCTGCATATGCAGCCGAGCGTCGTCCAGAACGCCTGTGTCATGGCGTTCTCGTGCGCGCTGCAGTCACCAGAGGGCAAGTCAAGGTGGTAGACGCCAGCCCGATCGAGGCGATGCCGGGTGTGTTAGCTGTAGTCCAGGACGCCCGCTTCCTGCGCAATCCTGCGCAAGGCAAGGCGAACGAGGCCCCGGTTCAGGATGGTTCCAAGCATATTGGCTACCTCGGCCAGCCGATCGCCCTGGTCGTGGCGGAGACGTTCGAGCAAGCGCGGCACGGAGCGCAGCGCCTCGCCATCGAGATAGACACGCAGGATGCAGTTGTGTCGCCTGACGCCGAAAATGTGCAGAGGGAGAAGCCGGACGCAAAGCAATCGCGCAGCGGCGACCTAACCCGTGCCATGGCCGAAATCTTCTTTCACGGTGGATCAGATCTACACCACCCCGGTGCACAGCAGTGCCCCTATGGAGCCTCACGCTTCCGTGGCAGAATGGGACGGCGAGAAGCTGACGCTGCACGGCAGCTATCAGATGCTGAAATTCAATCGTAACGAGCTTGCAGATTCTCTCGGCATCGATCCAGAGAACGTTCGCATCGTGTCGCCATACGTCGGGGGTGGCTTCGGATCGAAGCTCGGCATCGCGCCGGAGGCCGTGGCAGCGGCCATCGCCGCGCAGCGCCTGCGGCGGCCTGTCGCGGTGGCACTGACACGCCAGCAAGTGTTCGAGGCGACCATGCGTCGCTCCGAGACACGCCAGCATATCCGCTTGGCCGCCGATAGCGATGGACGGCTCACTGGGATAGGTCACGAGGTACTGGTCTCGAATCTTCCGGATGAGGAGTTCGCGGAGCCTGTGACACAGGCAACGCCTTTTTCGTATCGCGGCGAACATCGCGTGATCGGGACAGAAATTGCGCGTATTCACCGGACATGCGCGGGATCTGTCCGTGCGCCTGGAGAGGCCGTCGGTGTGACCGCCCTCGAGACGGCCATGGACGAGCTTGCCGTGGCCACGGGGATCGACCCGGTCGAGCTCAGGCAGCGCAATCTGCCGGAGAAGGATCCGACAACTGGCGTTCCATTCTCCTCTCACAAGCTGGCCGAGGCGCTCGACCGAGGCGCCGAAGCTTTCGGCTGGAGCCAACGCTCGGCTGAGACCGGTTCACGCCGGGATGGCGAATGGCTGCTCGGACTCGGCATGGCATCCGCCTTCCGGGTCAACTTGCTAATGGAAGCGCAGGCCCGGGTCACGCTGGAGCATAATGGCCACGCCGTCGTGGAGACCGATATGACTGATATCGGCACCGGCACCTATGCGATCCTAACGCAGGTTGCGGCCGAGATGCTCGGGCTGCCGGTCGGTGCTGTCACCACGCGGCTGGGCGACACAGCATATCCGCCGGGTTCTGGCTCTGGCGGATCATGGGGCGCATCATCGACGGGAACTGCCGTGTTCCTGGCCTGCGAGGAAATCCGCCGGCAGCTGGCACAGAGGCTCGGCTGCAACCCGCAAGAGCTGGTGATGAAAGAAGGCAGGGCCATAGTGAGCAACCAGCAAGTCGATCTCGACAAAGTTCTGAGCGGCAGTTCGCTCGTCGGCGAAGGCCATTTTGAGCCCGGGCACACTAAGGATCGCGTCCGCCAAGCCAGCTACGGCGCCTACTTCTGCGAGGTCGGCGTCAGCAGCGTCACCGGTGAGGTGCGTGTGCGGCGGATGCTGGGTGTGTTCTCAGCCGGGCGCATTCTCAACGAGAAGACGGCGCGCTCCCAATGCCTCGGAGGCATGATTTTCGGCATCGGGATGGCACTGACTGAAGAGCTGGTGCACGATTCCCGGGATGGTCATGTCGTAAATCGCGATCTCGCCGAATATCATGTTCCCGTCAATGCAGACGTTCCCCAGCTCGAGGTCATCCTTCTCGATGAGCGAGACGACTGGTCCAATCCAATGCAATCAAAGGGTATTGGCGAACTGGGCATTTGTGGTGCCGCTGCTGCGATCAACAGCGCCGTATTCAATGCGTGTGGGGTGCGCGTCAGGGATTATCCGATCACGCTAGACAAAATTCTGTCACAGCTCGAATCGAGTTCGTGAAGATCTGCGAGCATATTCGCGTCCGGCGCACGCCGTTCCGCAAGGCATTCGCCGAGCAAGCACTAGGCGCAGCGCACCTCTCCGTTTTAGACGGCGCTCAATCTTGGCTTGCGGCACCTTCGGCGGCAGCGGTTTCCCGATCAGCGGTGCCTCATGAAGGTTCTGCGGGGGCTGGTCGCGCGTAAGCCCGGCGCGACGACGAAGGGTATCCCACTCGCGCACAACTCGCGGGCGATCGGCTCCGAGGATTCCTGGCAATAAAATGTGAATGGGGCCCGGAACCCGACCAGAACTGCCGGCGTTTGGCGGACGGCCCGTCTGCGATGGGGTTTCATGACCGGTCGGCATCTCCGTCGTTGTCCAAGCAACAGGACCGGCTGTCGAGCTCGCAAAAGAAGAGATGCTAAGTCGATCACGGCGCAGCAGTTGTTCGTGATGTGTCGGTAGGACATTGGATCTTGATCTTGGGAATTACCATGGGCGCGACTTCAAATGCAGCTGGGCGCCCGAAACGGATCAATCAATGGAGCAGGCAAAGGCCGCTCCGCGGAACCCTCTGGTCAGCTGAGGTGAGCCAACGTCAGCGCCGCGTCGACGCATAGCTCGGCATCCCGCGACCAGCGCAAGCGTGAGGGGAAACTGATGAAGGAGCCTCGAAACGTGACGACGTCTAGGCAAGTCGCAGCGCTACCCTTTGAAGTGCGACGGTGCGGATCGGTTCGTGTCCTGCTCGTCACCTCGAGGGAGACCGGGCGGTACGTGATTCCGAAGGGCTGGCCTTGGCGGGGCCACAGGAATCGTGACGCAGCACTGAGGGAGGCTTGGGAGGAGGCTGGGGTCGACGGAAAGATCCTGGCACCGTCTATCGGTCATTACAGCTACGAGAAAAGACTACACAGCGCCGTGCTCAAGATCAGGGTCAAGGTTTTTCTGTTGCATGTGAGCGAGCTTCGCGATGACTGGCCTGAGCGTGCACAACGTCAAGAGACTTTGGCTTTCCACGGAGGCCGCTGCGGCGGCCGTCAGCGAGCCTGAGCTGTCGCGGTTGATACGCCGATTACCCGATGTTCATGGCAACGCCGGCTGGATCACAAAGGATCAACGCAACCTCGCTCATAATTGAGGCGCCGACGATCTGCTCACAATGCCGAGCTAGAACTCGATTGCCCGATCTTTCAAGGGCATTGCGTACGCGGCCTTCGCCCTTGCCGGAGAGTTCTGGTCTGCACCCCGCGACACGAGGGGAAAGCACGTCATACTCGAGTTCATCGGCGCGAGGCTATCTACGGAGGATGTTCTCCAAGGATTTGCCCTTGGCGAGCTCGTCTATGAGTTTGTCGAGATAGCGGATCTCGCGCATCAGCGGCTCCTCGATCTCCTCCACGCGGACACCGCATACGACGCCGGTGATGAGAGTGCGCGACGGGTTCATTCTCGGCGCTTGCGCGAAGAAGTCCTCGAAGCTCGTCTTCTTCGCCAGCTCGGATTCGAGCGAGTCCTGACTGTGACCGGTGAGCCAGCGGAAGATCTCATCGACCTCGGCACTGGTGCGGCCCTTCTTCTTCGCCTTGGTAATGTAGGAGGGATAGACGCTCGCGAGCGGCATGGCATAGAGGCGACGCCAATTGGCGGACGCCCTGGCTGTTGCTTGCTTCATGACGGCTGCTCCAATGAAGGCCCTGTGACGTCTGGCATGACGTCGATGCCGTCGCCGGGAAAGACGGTGATGTGTGGGTGGTCCTGGAAGAGGCAGGCGGCGGCGTTGATGTCGGCGGCTTCGACGATCACAAAGCCGGCGATCTGGTTCTGCGCGTCGACGACGCCGGATTGGGTGACGCGTCTGGTCTTGCCCACCATGACGTCAGCAGAGACGATGGCGGCGGCGTTGCGCTTGTTCCACTCCTTCCATGCCTTCAACCCTGCGCTGTCGATCGCCTCCTGCTCGGATTTTGGGCGCGCGCGGAAGGCGATCACGTCTTCCGGCTTCATGGTGTAGACGGCAACGAAGCGAGGCATGGGCGTGCTCCGGGCTTGATCGTTTGCAATCATAACGGGGCGATATGCCCGGAGCGAGATAGAGCCACGATCCGCTTCGTCAATTGCTTGATCGACGCCCGGCGATACGGTCAGACTTTTCGAGCCAGTGCGGTTTGCCAGCGGCTTGGCTCAAGCGATCAACTAGAATGGCGAGCAGGACAATCCCCAGGCCGCCCACCGCTCCCTGACCGGCATCAGCGCGCTGAAGCCCGATCAGGACCGTCTCGCCGAGACCCTTCGCTCCGATCATCGAGGCGATCACGACCATCCCCAGCGCCGTCATCACGGATTGATTGAGGCCCGCCATGATCGATGGCCGGGCCAATGGCAGCTCGACCAGCCAGAGCGACAGCCGAGGCGACAGGCCTAGCGCCCGGGCCGCGTCGCGTTCCTCGTCTCTGACGGATCTGAGGCCGAGGTCGGTCAGCCTGGCAAGAGGCGGAACAGCGACTATGATCGTTGCAAACAAGGCTGGCGCCGTGCCCAGCCCAAGTATCATTGCCGCCGGTATCAGATAGACGAAACTCGGAATGGTCTGCATCAGGTCGTAAACGACCCGGCTGATCTGGCCGAACCGGCGATACCGCGCGCTGGCGATGCCGAGCGGCAGGCCGATCAAGATCGCCGTCGCGACGGCGACGACGACCAGCGCCAGCGACCTCATGGAATTGGCCCACAAACCGAGCAGCCACAGACACGCCAGCAGTCCAGCCATGGCGCCCCCCAGACGCGGCGAGCGACCGATCCGCCAGCCGAGCCCGGCGATAAACGCCATGATCAGCCAGGGCGGTGCGGCGAGGAGAGGCCACTCGAGCCATCGGACGGGTGCCGCCAGACCTCTGCCGAAGGATTCCACGCCATCGGGATTGAGCCTGACGAGGTGGTCGACCAGCCAATTGATGAGTTGGCGCAAGTTGGCGCCGAGATCCCAGTTTTCCAGGTGTCACTCCTTCAAAGCGCACCCGCGACACGATTGGCGACATCTTCGGGCAGCCAGCGCCGCCAAAGCTCGGGCTTCTCCCTCAGGAATCGCATGGCGGCTTGCTCGACCGAGACGTTCGCGGCCCGTCCAGCCGCAAGTGCGGTCGACGTATCGGCAGCTGTCGAGCGATAAGCCCGAAGGAATCCAGCAAGTTTCGGAGCAGCCTCGACAAACTGGACGTTGGCGCCAATGACCACCTCCGAGACCGGGAAAGCCGTTGCCCGCTCCGGTCGCGACTCGGCCAGCATCTTCGTCCAGACCTTCCGATCGAAGGCTGGCTCCTCGAGCCGGGTCAGGTCGTGAGCCCCCACCAGCCAACTCGGCGACCAATGGTAAAAAACGACCGGCCGGCCGCGCTTCAGCGCCGAATCGATGACCGCGACCAGCGCCTCACTCGCACCCGGCCTGACATTGGTGAAATGCGGCTCCAAGCCATACGCCATCAGCTTCTTGCTGTTGACCAGCTCGCATTGCCAGCCGGGTACACAATTGTAGAACACGCCCTTGTCGGGATTGTCCGGATCGGCAAACAGGGCCTTGTGCGCAATCAAGTCCGACACCGCCCGCAGACGAGGAGCCTTCGCATTCGGACCGTCGACCAGCCCGCGCGGAACGAACCAGCCTTCCCTTGCATCCGGAAATGTCGTCCCGAGCCGCACGACCTTCTTGTTGCGCTCCGCGTCGATCCAAGGCTGGACCGGATTGGCCAGCCAGATTTCCATGATCACGTCGACGTCGCCCCGCGCGAGACCGTTGACCAGAGGAATCGTCGCGCCAGGCACACGGTCGGTCCTGCAACCGAACCCCTTCTCGATGATGGTTCGTGCAATCTTCGTGTGAAAAGCTGCCGAGTCGTAGTCGAGGCCGGCAAAGATCACTGGTCGCTTTACGTCACAGGCCGTAGCCGTCGCGATCGACATCCAGGCAACCGCGAGAGCAGCCAGAGCAAGTCTCGTCATTATACCTCCGCCACCCGTAGTGCGATGCTCGTCATGACTGTTCAGCTCCCGGATATCCATTTGCGGCCATTGGCCTTGCTGCATAAGGCGACGCAGAAAGCGCCGCCGAGCGTGTCCGGCCTCAGGGGTATCGCGTCAGAGGATCAGATGTCGATCTTCTCGGCGATCTCGATCGCGTTGTCGACCTCGATACCGAGGTAGCGCACGGTGCTTTCGATCTTCGAATGGCCGAGCAAAAGCTGCATGCTATCGTTGCGAAACGCCGTGCTCTATTACGACAGGTGGCCGGAGCATCGGATAGATGTTGGGGGGCGAGCGACAATCGCCTTCACTCTGCAATTAGGCGAGGCGACTTTGCGCCGTGCGGATCGACTGATGTGCCGATCGTTTAACTCGACATCATCAACTCATTCAGGGCAGAAACCAGCGATTTCGCGGATACCGGCTTGGGGACGCGCGGCGCATGGCTGAATATCTGTGGTTGCTGGTTTGCCAGATACGCCGACACGACGACGAACGGTATGGATCGCTGCAACAAGGTCTCAGCGATGGCCTCGGAAGTCTCGTTGCGAAGGTAGATGTCGAGGACGCCGGCCTCGCAATCATGACGCTTGAGATGTGCCAGGGCCTCGGCGACCGAGCCAGCGGGTCCGATAACGGTGAAATTGGCCGCCTCCAGAATGCTGGCGAGGTCGTGAGCGACCAGGGGCTCGTCCTCGACGAGCAGAACGCGGCGCGAACCACTTTTGATGTTCGGCGCATTTGCCTCAAAAGCAGGAACCTGGTCTCTCAAAAGATCCGCCGCCGAGCAGACGACATTCCACTCGAGACCCGTTGCAGAAAACCGCAAGTCAGCCGTGCCTCCAAGGGATACGCTCACCATCTTCCCGATGACCGTTGTGCCGAACCCCTTCCTCGACGGCGCTGAGACCCGAGGGCCTCCGCTCTCCCGCCAAGTCAATTCGAAGCAGTCCCGATCGACCGCTATTGACCAAATGATCTCAATGCGACCGCGCTCGGCAGACAGCGCGCCATATTTAGCCGCATTGGTCGCGAGCTCGTGCAATGCCATGCCTATGCATTGAGCAGCGGGCGGCGGAAGACGGACTGGCGGTCCGGCGATCGTGATCCGGCTGCCGATCAAGTCGCCGAAATGCGCCAGCTGGGAGCGGACCAGGGCATCGAGCTGGACACCTTGCCAAGCATCGTTGACGAGTAGGTCCTGTGCTGCGGCGAGCGAATGCAGTCGACTGGAGAAGCGATCGAGAAAATCCGTTGGCCCTCCGGACGCAGTTTGCCGCGCAATCGCCTGCACGAGGCCGAGCATGTTTTTCGACCGGTGTGAGATCTCCCGCGACAAAAGCTTGATCTGCTCCTCGGCCTGTTTACGCTCGGTATTATCGTAGTTGATCCCGATCATGCGGCTGGGGCGCCCCCCCGCTTCTGCGACCACGCGACCGACGCCGATCAGATGGCGGACCTCGCCGTCGCGCCGGCGGATTCGAAACTCATGGTTGAACGTCGTTCGATTGGCAATGCTGCCATCGTAAGCCTGCCGGAGAGCTGGCAGATCCTCGGGCAGGACTTGGTTAAAGAGCAGCTCAGGGTAGGGAGGTTTGGCGTGCTCGATGCCGAGCATGTCAAACAGCTTCGGCGACCAGACAGAGACGTTCTGAACCAGGTCCACGTCCCAGGCCGCTATTTCCGCAATGTCGTAGGCGAAACGCAGCCTCTCTTCGCTTTCACGCAATCTCTGCTCGCCGAGATTGCGGGCCAGCTGCACGGCAGCCTGATCGCTGAACGTCTGCAGCATCCGTACTTCGCCGCTCTTGGGCTGGTTGCGTCGGCGCGTCGCAAATGCGAGCGTTCCGATCAGCCTACCCTCGGCAACCAGCGGAAAACCGGCATAGAAGGTCACGCCCGTCTTGCGCAGCATCTCGGCTTCCGGGTAGCTGGCGGAGGGCAAATCGCTCACGATGAGACGCTCGCGTCGCTCGGCGACGAGGCCGCACAGGTACTCGCCGAAGCGAACGCGCGAGAAAAGCTCGCGCTGCACCTCCTCGAGACCGAGCGCTCCCACCAGCTCGAGCACTCGAGCCTGCTCGTCGGCGATGAAGTAGAAGAACTGCTCGAAGCCCAGCTCGTCGGCTACGATCCGGGCTATATCGATAATCGCGCTCACGCTCGACGGGCTCTCGAGCAGAAGTTGTCCGCTGACTTTAGCAATCACGTCGAGCTGGCGGTTGCGCTCACGGAGCGCCGTCTCGGCACGAGCGCGTTCGATGGCCGACCAGATGCGCTCGCCGACGTCTCGGATCAGGTCGACCTCGCTGTCTCGCCAGTTTCGTCTTTTCTCAGCGGTGACGCAAAGCGCTCCCAGCAGGCTGCCGCGCTTGATCAGGGGCGCTGCAATGCAGGCTATGATTGCGAGTGCGGCACAGGCGGGGCGGTCACGCTCGGGAACAACGTCCGAGGATTGCGTATCGGCGATGACATGGCAGTCGCCGCGCTCGAGGATCGCGACGGACCAGGCGAAGTCGGCAATCCGGTGCTCGCCGGCGAGCGATGGCGCGCCTGAGCGAACGAAGTCCCGCTGTACGTGTGCAACGCCAGCCGCTCCGTCAATCTCGATGAAGTAGGCCCGATCCACATGCAGCTGCTCGGCCAGCAGCCGACATGCTATCCCTTCTACCTCGCCGGGATCTGTGAGCGACCGAAGCGCATCGCTGAGCTGGAGCAGGAATGCTTGCCGCCTCTCGCCTTCGCGCAGGCGCTGCTCGGCCGCATAGATGCGATGGAGCGCCCGGACCTGAGACAGCAGCACCGGCTGCTCAATGGGCTCGGTGAGATACGCGTCGGCGCCCTCGTCGAGGCCGAACGAGCGATCCTTGCTGCCAACATACGTGGCCGATGTCATCAGGACGGGCAGCGAGGGCTGCAGTGCTTTGAGCCTCCGGCACACCTCGAACCCCAGCATGTCCGGCAGATGGACATCGAGCACGACGAGGCTCAGGTCATTGGTTCGAACCAGCTCGACGCCGCTTGTCCCGTCGCCTGCTTCGAGCACGACATAGCCGGCCTGGCGCAAGGTCTTGGCCTTGACGTAGCGCCCGGCCTCGTTGTCGTCGACCACCAGGACGGTGAGCCCCTCATGTGCGGTCACGGTGGCACTCCTATCTCAGTGTTCTGGTCTAGGAAGGCTTTCAGGGTCTCAGCCGACAGCTCGCTTTTCTGCATGACGGCTGTTGCACGTGGAAGCCGGGCGAGATCCGCTCGCGACACGACGCTGGCTGTGACGACAGCCACGGGCACTCCTTTTGTCCGCTGGTCACGGCCGAGTGCATCGAGCACGCTGAAACCGTCAAGGTCGGGCATTTTCAGGTCGAGCAGAATGGCGTCGGGTTGCTTCTCGATCGCACTGGCGAGGCCGGCGGTGCCCCCGGAGGCCTCGATGATGTCGGCCTCGATCCCTGCAAGGTGCTGACGAAGCACGTAGCGCGAGACCTCGTCGTCGTCGATGACGAGCACTTGCCGTCGCTTGCGCGAGCCGACCAACTCGTCGAGCTTGGCAATGAGCCAATCCCGATCGAGGGGCTTGACCGCCCATGCGTCGGCGCCGAGTGCTGCCGCTTTGGCCGGATCGTTGACCGTGCTCACCATCAGCACTGGCACACCGCTGAGCTCCGACGCCTGCCGCAGCTCGGAAAGGAGCTTCCAGCTCTGCTCGTGCCCGAGCATCACATCGAGGATGAGCGCGGCAGGAAGGAAGCCATGTAGCAGTCGGCGTGCCTGTGTGACGTCCGACGTTTCGATCAGCTGGTAGGGCGTGTTGCGCAAGCACGCTGCCAGGATCGCCATGTCAGCCGGATTGTCCTCGACGGCAAGCACGGGGATGCGATCGCTTGCGATCTCCGGAACGACCTCCACCGTCGCGGTCTCGCCAGTCGCGTAGCGTAGCGGCAAGGTCACGAAGAAACGCGACCCCTTTCCGGGATCACTGTCGAGACCGACCCTGCCGCCCATAAGCTCCGCCAGCCGTTTGGACAGCGGCAAGCCGAGGCCGGTTCCCTTGACCGTTCTCTGGATCGGCGAATCGACCTGCGAGAATTCCTCGAAGATGCGCGCGTGGTGCTCCGCAGGAATCCCAATGCCGGTATCGGCCACGATGAGCGTCACCTCTGCGCTCGCCTCGTCATGGCTCACGCTCACGCGGACCTCGCCCTTCTCCGTGAACTTCAACGCATTCGAGATGAAGTTGCGCAGGATCTGGGAGAGCTTGTTCTCGTCTCCGTACACGACCGGAATGTCGTCGGCAGCCTCGAAGATCAGCTCCACACGCGAGTTGATCAAAAGCGGGCGCAGCATGCCGCGCAGCGCACCGAACAGCTCGGCAATCTTGAACTCCGCCGGGTGTATGACGGTCTTGCCCGCCGCGACCTTGGCGAGGTCGAGCAGATCGTCCACCAGCTCCGACAGGCTTTCCGCCGACTTGCGGATGAACCCCACCTGCCGCTCCTGCTCGGAGGTCAGCGGTCCGTCGCCCTTCGCCTCCAGGAACTTGCAGAGCGCCAAAATCGAGTTCAGCGGCGTCCGGAACTCGTGGGTCATGTTGGACAGGAAGCGCGTCTTGATCTCGTCCGCGCGGCGCAGATGCTCGGCCTTCTCGTCGAGCTCGGCGTAGAGGGCGACCACGCCGCGATTGGTGTCCTCGAGCTCTCGATTGATAGCCGACAGAGCTTCGCGCTGTCGGCGCACCTCCTCGAGGCTCATCAGCAGCTCCCGGTTCTGCTGCTTCAGCTCATCGGCCTGACTTTCGGGCGTCGCGCGCGCCAGCTCTGCAGCGATCCGCTGCACCGCCGCCGTGTCGATTAGAGGCGCATTATCAGGGAGCAGCTTGGCGAGCGTGATCACCGTGCCCCGGCTGCGCTCGGTGTCGATCGAGAATCGATCGACGAGTCTCTCGGCACCAGCCAGCCCGACGCCCAGACCGCCACCGGGTGTGCGGTCGTCCCGCCGGCGCTTGCCCGGCTCGCCGATGCCCGATCCCCTGTCGGAGATCTTGACCTGGAGCAGCTGTGGCGCCGCGCTCCCCACCAATGCGAACTCCGCCGTGCCGCCTCCACCGTGCTCGATGGCATTGCGTGCGATCTCGGAGACTGCGGTTGCAAGACGAGTCTGGGCCTGGGAGTGGAGCCCGAACAGGCCGGCCAACTGGCGGGCGCGCTGTCGGGCCAGAACGACGTCGGCGTCGCGTTCCAGCTTCACCAGGATGATGCGGAGGGTCATGGCGTGCTCCTCCAGCGCAAGGCGATGACACTGGCGTCGTCGCGATCCCGACGAAAATCCCGCATGAGAACGGCGGCGACAAGGGCCGGATGCGCCTCGGACAGCCCCGGATACCTCGCCAAGTCCCAACTCGTCTTAATACCGTCCGAGTGTAGCAGCACGAGCGGAGGCGACACAAACTCGTACCGGAGCGCGCGGACGCGACCCGCGACATGCCCGGCGGTGCCGTGCTCCGTGATCATACGGCGCGTCACGCCTTTTTCTACGAGTGCGCCGCTGATGTTGCCGATTCCGCCGTAGTCGACCGTGCCGGCTGCGATGTCGATCCGGGCGACGGCGATCGCCGCGCCACGGGTCGGGCGCAACGCCATGTGGATGGCCCCGATAGTGGCTTCCGCTGTCCCGGCCGCCCCTGAGCCTTGCTCGAAGGCGGCGACCGCCACGCGGGCAGCCGTTGCCGCTGCGGGGCCGTGGCCGAGGCCGTCGGCGAGAGTCAGCGCGGCGACATGTGTCTGCTGCTCATGCGCGAACGCATCGCCACATTCGTGCTCCCCATCGATCGGTCGCCAGACGCCACCGGTCACGAACCCGCTGCGCGGCGGTGCCCGAGTATCGCGCGCGAGGCGGGCCAGCACGACGCAGCCCAGTGACGGTCGGGAGTAGACATGAAAGTGCTGCGACAGGCGCCTCACGGCCCCGAGCCCGGCACCAGCCGTGCCGGCCGTCGAATATCCGTCAGTCAGGCAGCGCGACAAGTCGCCGATACCCGCTCCGCGATCGCTGGCAACGACCTCGACACCGGTGCCGTCGGCGTCGTCGAACGGCTGAACTGCCAGCGTGCCGCCGCCTGCGTGCTTGACAGCATTGGAGCACAGCTCGCTGGCCACGATGGCAGCCCGCTCGGCGTCTTCCTCGTCGAAGCCGGCCGAAAGGGCGGTGTAGCGTGCATGACGGCGAGCCTGCGCGACGCAGGACGGATCGGTGGCCGGCAGTAGCATCGGTTACTTCCAGCGAATGAGCGTTACCTTCGTCCCAACCCCGACCGCGGACTCGATCCCGAACTCGTTGCACAGACGCTTTGAGCCGGGCAGGCCCAGCCCCATGCCGCCCCTGCTGGTGTAACCGTCGCTCATCGCGAGATCAACATCCGGGATTCCGGGGCCTCGGTCCTCGAACACGAGCTTGAGTCCCCGGCGCAGCCCATTCGTCACGATGTAGAGGGTCATCTCGCCACCGCCGCCGTGGTCGAGCGTGTTACGGGCGATCTCGCTTGCGGCCGTCACGATCTTCGTCTGATCGACGACAGACAACCCGATTGTCTGGGCGCGCTGTCGCACCAGCTGGCGCACGCGGACGACATCGTCTGAAGTACGGACGGGCAGCTTGTCACCGGCCTCCGTCATCGCGGCTCTCCGGCTCGGCCAAGAGGCGGTCAATAAGTGCCAGCCCCTTGTCGGCATCAAGCGCTGTATGTATCCCCCTGAGCTGCAGCCCGAGCTCAACCAGCGTAATGGCAACCTGCGGTCGCATGCCGACGACCACGGTCACGGCATCGAGCACCCGCGCCATGGCTGCAATGTTGGAGAGCATGCGGCCGATGAAGCTGTCGACGAGGTCGAGCGCAGAGATGTCTATCAGCACGCCACGCGCGCGGCTTGCCACCACCCGCTGGGTAAGTGCGTCCTGCAGTCCCATCGCCACCTGATCGGACATGTCGACCTGGATCGTCACGATCAACGTCTGGCCAACTTTGAGTATCGGAATCGTTTCCACGACTGGCTCAGACCTCGCGCTTGGCCGACGATACCCTGACGTTCTGATTGGTTCTCTTCAAGGCGAGTGCAAACGCGTCGGCCATGTTGGCCTTCGAGACGACATTGAGGTCGAGCCCGAGGTGGACGATGGTCTGGGCGATCTGCGGGCGGATGCCGCTGATGACACAATCCGCGCCCATCAATCGTGCCGCCGAGACTGTCTTGATCAGATGCTGCGCGACAAGCGTATCCACCGTCGGAACACCCGAGATGTCAATGATAGCGATCTCGGCGCCTGACTCGACAATGCTCTCGAGAAGGCGCTCCATGACGATCTGTGTGCGCTCGCTGTCCAGTGTGCCGATCAGGGGCAAGGCCAGGATCTTGTCCCAGAGCTGCACGACCGGCGTCGACAACTCGAGCAGCTCCCGTTGCTGCCGCCGGATGACATCTTCGCGATTTTTCTGATAGCACTCTGTTGTGTAGAGGCCGAGCTTGTCGAGCAGCTTGGTGGCCGTCCATACCTCCGCGGCGAGACGTCCGGCATCGGAGCCCATCTCCTTGTGCAGCTCGGCGAACAGCGGCTCCTTCAACGAGAAGACGAACGTAGCCGTTTCCGAGGGCGAGAAGCCCTTCAATGCGCGGCTTTGCGAGACTTCGGCGAGGTGGCTCCTGACGCCATCCCAGCCGGCGCCGTCGATCGAGTTTGTGGAGGTTTGAACTGCCGTACGCAGCTCACCGATGAAACGGCCGGCCTGATCTTCCAGCTCAGCGTCGGTGATCTGCCCCATCCTCGACGCCGCCGTCTGCTTCAATAGAGCAACCCATTCCGGCAGCAGCTGGGATCCCCGCCGTTCGATCAGTTCGGCAAGCGTGCTCGTGCTGTTGTTCATGGAAACCCTCCGACGAAGCATGCGCACGCTATGCCCAAGCCGATCAGTCCTAAACCGATCTATCAGGGTTGGTTAACGAACTACAAGACTTGGGTTCCTAGACGACAGCGATCACGATCTCGACGTGTCAGTGAGCTGTCACAGCGACCTCAGTGATCATCAGTTTCGCCGGGCGGCAGGTATCGGCCCAGACCGCTTGTGGTCCGGTTGACAGTTACTGAGCCTATCACGTCGGGCGACCTGGATCGGCATGCTGCCAGGTCGGTCTGGGGCGTGTACAGTGAGCCATCGCAGCGGATGCCGCGCCCTTCCTAAGCGGTAGGTGGGGGCGCGATGCGGGGAGGTCACCATGCGCGTGGTCATTGCCATGATGAAGCACGAGACAAATACGTTCTCGCCGGTGCCAACACCTCTCGGCCGCTTCGCCAGGGGGATGCCGTTGCCGCCACGTGGCGATGCGGCTCGTCGCGCCTTCGAGGGCACGGGCAGCGCCATGGCCGCCTTCATCGACATCGCCAAGCGCGAGGGCTGGGAGATTGTCACGCCGATCGCTGCCAGCGCGCCGCCGAGCGGGCCCGTCGAGGACGCCGCCTACGAGGAGATGACCGACGCGATCTGCTCAGCGGTGGCGGCCGGCTGCGACGCCGTCATGCTCGACCTGCACGGAGCCATGGCCACCCGGAGCCTCGAGGACGGCGAGGGCGCGCTGCTCGCCCGCATCCGCCAGATCAGGCCGGGCGTGCCTATCGCCGTTGCTCTCGACATGCACACCAACATGTACCCGGCGATCGCCGATAATGTCACGACCTTGGCCGGCTACCAGACCTATCCGCACATCGATACCTACGAGACGGCGGTGCGCGCAGGCGAGGCTCTGGTCAAGGCGATCAAGGGCTCGGTCAGGCCCGTGCTGGTATGGGGGCAACGGCCGATGCTGCCGCACGTCATGCGGCAGGGCACCGGCCACATGCCGAACTTGGGCCTGCAGGCGCGCGCCCGGGAGATGGAGGAGAGCGGCGAGGCACTCACCGCCACGCTGTTCGTCGGCTTCCCGCATGCCGACATCAGCCAGGCCGGTCTCAGCGCCGTCGTCGTCACCGACGGGGACCCCGCCAAGGCCCGCCGATTGTGCCAAGAGTTGCTCGACGCGGCTTGGACGCAGCGGGAGGCGTGGGTCTACAAGATCGAGCCGCTGGCGGATTCTATCGCGCGAGCGAAGCAGGCCTCGACGAGTGGGGCATCCCAGCGGTTGTCTGCCAAGGCGCCGATCGTACTTCTGGATCACTTTGACAACTCGGCCTCGGGCGGTACGCAGGACACCATGACTGTGCTCGGCGCCATTCTCGACGCCGGCCTCGAGGACGTCGCGGCCTTCGCCATTTGCGATCCGGCGGCTGTGCAGGAGTTGATCGCCGCGGGCATCGGTAACACTGCGACCGTGATGCTCGGCGGCAAACTCGACATGCCGGCGATCGGGCTGAAGGGCGCGCCGAGGCCCGTGACCGGCCGCGTCAAGCTGATCTCCGACGGCCTCTATCGCAACCAGGGGCCCGCCTCGAAAGGCGTGCTGATGGACATGGGAGCAACCGTGGTGCTCGACACGGGCAAGGTCGAAATCGTGGTGTGCTCGCGCCAGCAGGAGCCCAACGACAAGAATTGCCTGCTGTCGCTCGGTATCGACCCGACGACGAAGCGCTTCCTGATGCTCAAGAGCCGGGTGCACTGGCGCGCAGGGTTCGCCGACATCATGAGCGAAGTGATCGAGTGCGCCGGCACGGGCGTGTGCACGTCGGACTATGACCAGCTCACCTTCCGCAACGTGCGCCGACCGATCTACCCGCTCGACCGCATCAACGAGTGATCCCAGAAGGCGGAAGTCGGCGAAGAAGAGCTGCCCGAGCGAAACTCAGAAGGAGTAGCAACAGCACAGATTGCGGCATCAGAGAGCCTAGTGGCGAGGATTGCTGCTCAGCTTGGCAGTGCTGCCGGTTTGCGGAGATGGTGCTCCGTGACGCACTGATAGGCGTGACCCAGGCGCAGCACCGTCGCCTCATCGAACCATGGTGCTGCGATCTGCATGCCGAGCGGCATGCCGTTCGCGTCGAAGCCGCACGGCACCGACATCGACGGTACACCGGCGAAGGCGCCCCAGAAGGTGTATCGCGTGATCTGGCGCACGGTCTGGAACCAGGCATCGCCTTCTAGACCGATCTGTGCGATCGGCGCGCCGAACGGCAGGGTGGGGGTCAGCAGCGCGTCGACCCTGCCGAACACGTGGCGCAGGCGCTGCCGGAAGCTCTCGCCCCAACGCAACGCCGCTGCATACTCGTGGCCTTTGACCTCCTTGCCGAGCATTGCCCGCGAATAGACATCGCGGCCGAAATCCTGCGGCCGTGTCTCGAGCCTCTCCTTGTGCACGTTGTAGGCATCGGCCAGTACGATCTTGAAGGCGAGAAGCTCATGGCTTCTTTCCACGTCGCCGAGGTCGACTTCAACGATCTCGGCGCCAAGACCGCGATAGGCCTTGATAGCGTCGTCGAGCGCCTTCTCCAGCGCCGGATCGATATTCTCGAAGAACCAGCGCTTTTGAATGCCGACTTTGAGACCCCGCACCGGTCGGTCGATGAGGCCGAGCACGTTCTGAACGGGGCGGTCCTCTGACATTGGATCTTCCGGATCATGGCCAGCGATGACGGTGAATATCCGTGCCACATCGGCGACGCTCGCTGCCATCGGCCCGACAGTGTCGAAATACTGCGAGACTGCAACCGAGCCCCGGCACGAAATTCGCCCGATGGTCGGCCGCAAGCCCGCGACGCCACAGAACGAGGCGGGAATGCGGATGGAACCACCGGTGTCGGAGCCGATCGAGCCCTGGCACATGCCGGCTGCCAGCGTGGCCCCGGAGCCGCCGCTGGAGCCACCCGGGATGCGATTGACGTCCCAGGGGTTGCGGACAGGGCCGTAATGGGTGCTCTGGCTGGTCGGTCCGAACACCCATTCGTGCAGATTGGCCTTGCCGACGATCACGGCGCCAGCAGCCTTCAGCCGCTCGACAATGAACGCGTCGCGATTGGCGATGTTGCCCTTCAAGATCGTCGAGCCTGCTGTGGTCTCGACACCCGCCATGTCAATGTTGTCCTTGATAGACATGGTCATGCCAGCGAGTAGACCGCACCATTCGCCGCGCTCCTGCCGGCGACTGATGTTCGCCGCAGCCTGGCGCGCATGCTCGGGCAAGGGCGCGAGCATCGCCTTGGTGGAGGGGTTCCAGCTCGCGATTGCCGCAAGAGCCTGCTCGGTTGCAGCCGTCGCCGACTGCATGGGTGCGACTTCAGTCATAAGAAGAACTCCTTCGCCGACGACCGCAACAAGACTGATACACAATCCAATCTATCACGATAGCCCGTCCACGACGGACCGCATCGCCCATGGGGTTGTTGGGCTCACGTGGTAAAGTTGTGAGCAGCATCCAAGCCTCGCGACCGAGATAAACGACCTTCGGGCCGGTCTTGCTGTCGGGGAGCAGGAGTGGCCGCGCTGCAGATCCACATGCTGCCGCTGGAGGGTAAGGATTTCCGAGAGGCGGCGTCCAGTGCGCAGCAGCAGGCGGATGGCGGCGATCGCGGCGGCGCGCTCGGTGCCGGCTCCTCGAACTCGCCGAGTTGGGCTCCGGTCGTCGAAGCTCGACCTGGGACAGATAACGCTGGCGCCGCACCTCACGGAGCTTGTTGATCCCTGGGCAGGGATTGGAGCGCATCGGGCGCAAATGCCTACCTTCGGCCCACGTCATTATCTTCGATAGGTCGGCTAGGCCATAATTCGCGGTGCGCGGTTTTTGACGAGCTTGATGTGGAAGGCCGCGACATCGCTCACGCTTATATCTGCAAGACGACGGCGACCGAACGCGGGCTTGAGGCCGGCCTCGATCAACCGCTTGTAGTCCTCACGTGCGCGCACCTTGAGCTTGGGTCCGTGCTCGGCCAGAAACTGTTCGGCCGCCCCGGCGAAATACGGGGCCGCCTTGGCTGCGGCCTTGGTCTCACCGGGATCGAGCCGGTCATTGGCGGCGCCCCAATGATCAGAATTTGCGGCGGACCTCCATCCGAAAACCAAAGTTGTCCTCCTCCGCGCCCTCGGTGATCTGGTAGGTCGCATCGGCGCGGAACAGCCAGGCCTTGTCGATCGGAATCTGGTAGCGGACGCCGAACGCGTACTGCGGATTTGCGACGCCGATGCCGGGGACCGGGCTGCCGTAAGGCTGCACGGTCGCCAGCTCGAAGATCAGCTGCTGATCCAGGTTGAAGAGGTACTGCAGGCCGATCGCACCGCCATAGGCATTGGAGCCGGTATCGTTGAGCTTCGGGTAGCCGGTCAGCGCGTCGGTCTCGAAGTTGATGCCGACGTTCTTCAGGATTCCGGCACCGTTGCCGTCGACGAGGGGCTGTGGGTTGCCGGAGCCGACGAAGAAGTTGGCATAGGGGATCAGCGTGCTCGGCAAGCTCGTGATCAGGCTGTTCTCAGAGATGATCGCGAAGCCGTCGTCTTTTTCCCCGTCACCGAAATTTGCAAACACGCGGGTCGAGTTCGACCAGGTGTTGGCATAGCGCCGCGTGTAGGCGGCGGTGAGGAAGTTCGTCAGTTGTCCGCCGACCCTTTCACCGACGCCCTGAATCAGGCCGTAGCCTGCTTCGATATAGCCGCCTAGGGCGTCGATAAAGGTGGTGACGCCGTAAATGTTGGCATTGTTGTTGTCGGCCCCCAGGATGCCCGCGTTGTTGACGTTGTCGAACGCGGTGAAAAAGGTGATGTCGAAATTCGGGAGGCCAAGGGCGGCCGAGTTCTTTGCGGGCAGGCTGATCGCGGCGCCGAGGATCGCATCGTTCGCCCAAATTCCGTTCTGCAGGAAGAGCGGGAAAAGGCCGACCGTAAAGGGCAGGTCGAACCCCGAGTCCCGCCCGGTGAAGCCTGAGTAGAGCGCCCCGAGGTCTCCCTCCAGGAACAGCGCCTGCGGGTTGGGGTCGAACTCGCCGTTGAACTTGCCGTTGCCGTCGCCGCCGCCGAACTCGAAGCGCGTGAACTCCGCGTTTCCTTTCTGGATCGGCGTGAAGATGGCATGAATGCGCTCGGTGGCGGTGATCTTGAGGTCGACGTCGATGTTCAGCCGGGTCGCGATTTGCGCAATGTCCTTGCCGTTGTTGTTGTTGTAGGCGACCGCCGTGCGCCAGTCGCCGTAGATGGCGAGCCCGGGCAGTAGCGGGTTCAATTGCCCCAGGATGGTGCTGCTCTCGTCGTAATTGCCGGCGGTGTATTGCGGGCGACCGAGCTCGATCGGCGGCCGCGGCGGCTCGACCGCAGTCTTCGCACCGTAGATGTCGACCTGCGACTTCGCATCGTAGCTCTTGTCGTATTTCGGATCCGGTCCGAACAGGTCCTCCTTGGCGGACTTGTCGGGGCTCTCGCCACTCTTGGCCGTCGCCGGCGGCTCCTCGGCCTCGTCCTCAGGCTGCGCGCCGAGGTAGGAGGGTCCGCTTCGCCGTCCGGCCGGCTGGAGTTGCAAGCCGGGCCACAGTTGGCCCAGCAGTCCGCCCGATCGCGCGGCGCCGTTGTCTTGTGCGGCAGCGGGCTCCGCCGTCACACCGGACATTGCAAGCCAGCCACCGGCGATCAGCGCGAGTCCGGCACTGGTTCGTCCGGCACGGTTTCGAAAGTCGTCCGTCGCGTTGCAAGTCACGCCTGCGCTCCATGTCATGTATCGAACCGCGCGCTCAGGGCGGGAGACGGCATGTCGCGTCTCCTGGCGGGGCATTGATCCGAAGGCTTCGCTATCCGGCCGTCAGGGTTTGACGTGGACCTCGGTCGTGGAAGCCTTGAAGCTCAACATCCGCTCGTTCATGCGCCGCTCCATTTCCTTGGCGGCTCCGACAAAGCGCATGAAGTAGATCGGCTCGGCCCGACTGCGCAGGCGGAACGCGAGGCGGTACTTGCCGGGCTTCCTGATCAGGCTGCCCGGCACCCGGTACCTGGCCAGCCTCTCGCCCAAGGGCGGCAGAGAGTGGTTCTCCATGCGCACCAGCGGCGCATGGTTGAGCACCGTTGTCGGGATTTGCGGCGGGCGCAGGTGCGGCAGCGGATCGATGTCGAAGTTCACCGGCAGGTACATCTCGCGATCCGTGCCCTTGACGTTGGTCGTCAGGAATTTGGTCTGGAAATTGACGAGCTGCTGGTCCGCCTTGATCCGGCCGGCGGCGACCTCCAGGCTGTGCAGATCGGCGAGATCTCCGTTCGCGTCGACATAGCCCGTCTCCCAGACATTCTTTCCGTCGGGATCGACGAGGGCGACGTTGACCCAGATCTGCGGCTGCGCACCGAGCGAGCCGGACGGCAGGTTGTGGCCTGAGTTGAGGTTCTTGATCTTGTAGGCGAAGGCGAGGTCCCTGCCGACCGTCGCGACGCCTTCGATGAAGGGACCGTCGACCTTGGCGCCGTTCTCCATGACCTGCCGGCGCAGTTCGAACCGTTTATCGAGCTGTGCGAGGTTCTCGTCGATGATCTGCCGGGCGTCCTCACGGTCCAGCGGATCGGACCAGCGCTTCGGAAAATCGACCTTGGTCTTGCCCTTTGCGACCTTGGTCTCGAATGCGCTGGTGCCCCAGCCGGCGCGCCAATCGAACTGCAACCACTCCTTGATGCTGAAGGACTGCGCCTTCTTGTTGTGCGGGAATATCCCGGGATGGGCGATCGAGTAGCCCGGACCGATGAAGCGATGGTTCGAGTGCTTGCGGCCCGGGTTGATCTCTTTGCCGCCGATTACGGCCGACGGCGCGGTCGCGTAGCCCTCCGGTTTGCCGGGAACCTTACCCATGTGGCAGTCCTGGCAGGTGACACCTGCCTTGCGTGCCGGGCTGTCGCGATACTGATCCCACACGATCTCGAGCTTGATGCCAAGATTGACCGCCACCTGATGGCAGCTGACGCAGAACTCCGACTTTCCGAGCTGCGGGTTCGTCATCATGCCGTTGTGGATGTCCGTACCCCGCCCGTCCTTGCCGGTCTTGACGGAGTAGGTTTCCTTGTTTCCGAGAATATCCTTGATGACGCTTTTCTCGCCGGTGCCGTAGACCGGCTCGTAAATCTTGCCCGGCTCGACCCTGCGCTCGCCGTTGACTTTGCCATACTGCTCTTTGACGCGGTGGCAGGTGATGCAGGTCACGCCTTCCCGCGAGATCTGACTGCGCGCCCAGAGCGGCGTCTCGCGGTTCTCGCCAAGCTGGGTTCCAACCTGCTGGTGGCATCGCACGCAGAAGGTGCCGACCGTTCCCCGGGTGAGCTCTTGGAACTTCTGCTCAAAGGCGTGAAACATCGGAGAGATCGACGAATAGGCGTGGGCCGACGAGGACCACTCCTCGTAGATTTGTTGATGGCATGCGCCGCATTGCGCCGCGGTGGGGTAAAGGGAAAGCGTCTCGTCGTCGACAGCTGGGATGGGAGCAGGCTTGCCCTTTTCGGCTTTCGCCGCTGCCTTGAGCAACGACATTTCCCCATGCGCGGCGGCACTTGCCGCGGCGGGAAGCTTGGGCTCGCTGGCGCTGCCGGTTCGAGCCTTTCCCGCTGCCTTGTCGGCCTCGGCTCTTTTCTTCTCGTCCTCCTTGACGAGGGCTTCGAGCGCGGCGGCTGCATCGAACTTCTCGTCACTGCCGGCTTTCTGGGCCAGCCGCGTCGGCGATGCCGGGCGAGCGGCACGGGCCTGCGCCGTCTCGCCGACCTCGGCGTTGGCGTCCTGCCAGGGCGGGGCGGCTTGGAGCAGCAAGGAGAGAGCCAGTGCACGGGAAATAATCGCAATATTCAATTGTCGTCTTATTGCGCTACGCATCGCTCTCGTCCCCCAAAAGTGTCATACCTGCTATTGCGTTTTTTTATCGTTCAGCAGCAGAGAGTCCCCTCAGCATCCTGCTGCTGAACAAACTGTTAGAAATAGAACGGGGCAGGAAAGCGACGTCCGTGAAGCGAAATTGTGATCAAGGAGGGTGAGTAATATGATGAAATGTGAAATATAGAACGATCGGGAAATGTTAGTCATTTGCAGCGTAAAATGCATTATCAGGCAATTCGATCGGCCGCTGAGTGGGTCCCATTGTCAATGTATCGAGCATAAATGGAAGATATATGCATTTGTTCGGCTTAATGCATATCTGGTAGTAGAAATCTGGATCTGGGAAATATCGTCGCATCGACTCTGAAAACGGCATTGGGCGCTTTGATGCCCGATTACATCATATTTTCAGCCTGATTGTCCTGGCATGCCTCGATGGCGAGACGCGGAAGGCCGACGCTATCAACGAACGCCGTCTCGTCAGCTGCCGTCCGATTGGACGCTGGTATCACGCATCTCCGGGAATGAACGATGGCAGGACGTCACCACATCGCGATCGATGGAACGAGCTTTGAGGCGCCTCACGGCGCGATTTTGCTCGATGCGGCTCTGAGTAGCGGCATCGACGTGCCCTACGACTGCCGCGCGGGTCACTGCGGGACCTGCTGCGTGCGTCTCGTCTCGGGCGAGGTGCACGGGGGGCAAGCCTCAGAGGCGGGTATGGTTCATGCCTGCCAGTGCCGGATCGTAGCGGATGCGGTGATCGAAAGAGACCAGCCGCCCGTGTCTCGCAACGTCGACGGTAGGTTGACATCGCTAAGAGCCCTCTCGCGCGATGTCGTGGAGATCGGCATCGCCACGGATGGGGCGCTGCCTTATCTCGCGGGACAGTACGCTCAGGTGCGCTTCAGTGGCTATCCGAGCCGCCCGTTCAGCATCACGCATCCCTTGGTCGGCCAGCCGGACGACCGCACAGTCTGGTTTCATGTCCGGCCCATGAAGGATGGGCGCGTCACCCCAGAGCTGGGTACGCGTATCAGCCGCGGTCACCGAGTCAGACTGACGGGGCCTTTCGGCAAGGCGCATTTTCGATCCAACCCCGACGCGCGGATCGTGCTCGTTTCGACCAGCACGGGATTTGCTCCCATCTGGTCGATCGCGATTGCGGCTCTGCGCGAGAACCCGTCCCGCATGATGATGGTGATCGTCGGCGGTCGCAGCCTCGAGGCGCTCTACATGGGGCAAGCCCTGGCCCGTCTCGCCCGTTTTCCCAATGTCGTCGTGATGCCTGTCTGCAGCTCGTTGCAGACGCCGATGAATTGGGTGCGGCCTGGCCGGCCTACCGACGTTCTCCCGCGCCTTTTGCCGACCGACGTCGTCTATGCGTGCGGCGCGCCGGAAATGGTCGCAGCCGTCAGATCGATCACTACGCGGTTTGGCGCCGTCTGCTACGCCGATCCGTTCGTGCCGACAGGCGACGAGACGGCGGATACGAGCGGCTCGCTTCGCAAGCTTGGCCGCTTCGTCTGGCCGACAACCTGGTCGCTCGCGAAGTCCAGCTCGATCGTCCCGGCGAGCGGTGGCGACAGTCGATTGAAGCAATGGGAATGGCTGAGGCAGAGCTGAGTGGTCATTTTCCGTCGTTGCAGCGATAGGCCCGCGCAAAAGGCGCCGCATGGCCGCAGCGCCCTTGGGCCCATGATTGTCCTAGGTGCCTTGCTGATGGTTTTCAGTCTCGCCGCTTTCGGCGCAAGCGTGGCCGATCCTACTAAGGTCGTCGGTCCGAATGCCTGCGCCGAGTGCCACAAGCAGGAGGCGGAAGCGTGGAAGGGGACGCACCATTTCAAGACGTTTCGCGAAATGCCACGCCGGCCGAAGGCGAAGGAAATCGCCGAGCGAATGGGCGTTACGCGCATCAGGTCCGAGGGTTTGTGCCTCACCTGTCATTATACAGTGCGCGAGAAGGACGGCGCCAAGCAGCCGATTGCCGGTATCTCCTGCGAGTCGTGCCACAGCGCGGGCGAAAGCTGGATCAAGGTTCACAGCGGGTTCAGCGGCAAGACCGAGAAGACCGAGACGAAGGCCGAGAAGGACGCGCGCCTGAAGCTCGCGACGGCCAAGGGCATGATCAGGCCGTCGTCTCTCTACCAGTTGGCTAAGAACTGCTACGGCTGCCATGTCGTGCCGCAAGAGGATCTCGTCAACAAGGGACAGCACCCGGCCGGTAGCGACTTCGAGCTCGTGTCGTGGTCGCAAGGCGAAGTGCGACACAACACCTGGCATTCCAAGGGCAAGCAGAATCTTCCAGCCGGAGCTGGGCGCAAGCGGATGTTCTATCTCATCGGCCTCGGCGTCGAGCTCGAGACCGGGATTCGCGCGGTCGGCCGCGCCACCGTCAGAAAGCTTTATGCCTTCGAGATGGCCCAGCGGGTCGACAAAGCCCGCAAGCAGCTCGCGAAAGCTGCGAAGGCGGCGCCGAACGTGCCGGAGATCGCGCGGCTGGTCGAGCTTGCCCATTCGGCCGGGCTGAAGCTGAACAACGGGCCTGCCCTGACGGCTGCCGCCGATGCCGTCTCGAAGCTCCTCGCGAGCATGGCCGAAAAGTACGACGGCAGCACTCTTGCTGGGCTCGACGGCCTGATACCCGGCCCCGAGAAATTCAAAGGTAAGGCCAGGGAAGCTGGCGCGGTGGAGTGACGACGCGCTCCGGCGATGGACGCCGGCTCGGGCGCGACGGACAGACGACGAGTGCAATGCTCGGTAGGGAGAGCGACGTGAGATCGGCGGGGCGTACGTCTGTGGCAGTGGTCGGTGGACGCTTCGTGCGTCCGGTTGGGATTTTCGCGCGCAACGCAGCCCGGGGTCTGCTGATAGCGGCCCTTGCGGGTGCCTTAGTCTGGCTCGTCTGGATCTACGGCGACGGCCTTCGCGACCCGCGTTATCTCGATGGCTGGGTGCTCGCCGGCGGCATGGGAGCGCAACTTTACTTTCACATCGCGAGAAAGCGCGGGAGCCTCTCGCCGAGACGTGCTCTACGCTGGCGTCGACGCCATATTCTCCTGGGTTATTTCCTCATCGCCGCCTTCATCCTGCACTCGGATTTCTCCCTGCCTGACACCGCCTTCGAGTGGGTGCTGTGGATGGGGTTCGTGCTGGTCGCGGCAAGTGGTGCGTTCGGCACCTATCTCGCCTGGTGGCTGCAGGCCAGGCGTGGCCTCGACGATGGCCTCGTCTACGATCGCATTCTGATCCGCCGTGCCGAGCTGGCGAGCGAGCTCCAGGCCATGCTCGCGGCGACCGACCAGCCCCCAGACGGAACCGACCTGCCCTCGCCGCCCTATCAAGCATGGATTGCGGACCTCTATGCGGTCCATCTCCGCGAGTTCTTCGGTGACACGCGCAACACGCTTGCCCATCTCGTCGGCTCTGAGCACCATCTCGAGCGGTTGATGCGCGAGATCGACGACTTGTCCGGCTATGTCGACCAGAGTAGCCAGGCGAGACTCGCCGCCATCAAGGCCCTCGTTCTGGAGAAGGATCGGCTCGATTTCGCGCGGGTCTATCTCGGACTGAGCCGGGCCTGGCTGCTCGTGCACGTGCCGGTCACCTATGGGCTGATCGTGCTCGCCGTCGTGCACGTCGTGGTCGTCTACGCATTCTCGGCGGGTTTGCACTGATGTGGCGGCGCATAGTCAACGCTTTGGCTCGGCGCGCGGCTCCGCCGTCGGCGGTCACCCCGTCGTCGCGGCGCGACCGTCTGGCGCTGATAGTGGGGCTCGTCACAGTCCTCGGCCTGGTGGCGGCCTTTGTGCTCGCAGACGGCACACGGTTTCTAATGCCCGGGCCACTGGCGAGCGCTCACGGGACGATCGAGCGCTGCAGCGATTGCCACACCAAAAGCGGCACCGGAAAATTGAGCTGGATCCACGGGCTTGTTGCGGGTGACCGGCAGGCTGACAGCAAAGCGTGCCTGACGTGCCACAGCATGGCGGATACCGCGTTCAACGCGCACGGCGCGGCGGCGGAGGTGCTGGACGCGAGCACAAGGCGGTTGATGCGCCTCGTCGCTGAGACGCCCGTACCGAAATCGGCCATGGCGCAAAGCGTCGCGTTTCCAGCCGAGAGCGTGGTTGCGCGGGGGCTCTACTGCACGACCTGTCACCAGGAGCACCAGGGCGCGGGCTTCAAGCTGGGCAAGATCTCGAATGAGCAGTGCCGCTCGTGCCATGTGGTCAAGTTCGACAGCTTCGACGGGCATCACCCGAAATTCGATAGCTATCCGTTCAAGCGACGGACGCGCATCGTCTTCGACCACGCCGGACATTTCGACAAGCATTTCCCGGAGATAGCGAAAAAGGACAAGACTCGGCGCATCCCGGACACCTGCGCGAGCTGCCACAACAGCGGCAAGGACAAGCGCCTCATGGACGTGGCGCCGTTCGAGCAGACCTGCACCGCCTGTCATCTCGACCAAATCGTCGGCAAGGAGCGGGTGAGCGGGCCAAAAGGCATCGCCTTCCTTGCTCTCCCGGGCCTCGATCTGGCGATGCTGAAAAAGAGGAAGGCTTCGGTCGGCGAATGGCCGGAGGCCTCGGAAGCTGCGCTGACGCCCTTCATGAAGCTGTTGATCGCCAGCAGCGAGCGAGGTCGCGGACTCATCGAGGCCGTCGGCAATTTGAACCTTCAGGACCTGAGCCGGGCGAATGACGCCCAGATCAAGGCGGTGACGGATCTCGTATGGGAGATCAAGGGCCTGTTCCATGCACTGATCAAGGGCACTGCGTCGGATGTGCTGGCCGGTCTCGATGTCGGCGGCCGTGGCAAGCTGAGTGCGACCTTGATTGGAGATCTCGTGGCGAGCATGCCTTTGGATGTGGTCATCAGTGCGCACCAGCACTGGCTGCCCAATCTCAGCACGGAAATGGCCAATCGCAAGGGCCCCGACGATCAGCACGGCGGTGGGTGGGTGACGAAAATCACGGAAACGAGCGTGTCCGTCGAGAGCGAAGCGACGAGCTCGGCGATATCCGGCCAACTGGCTGCGGCAATTCCGGAGGCTTCGACAGCGGCCAAGCCCGGCTCGACCAAAGCGACGGGGACGGCGGCGGCGAAGCGCGATGCGCCGAATGCCAGATCGGGCAAGGATGGACTTGCCGGCGATGGGCCGGCGAAGGCCAGGGCAGCCGACCAGACCGACGATCTGCTCTTTCCAACGGAGGAGGAGCTTCGCGCGATGAAAGGGGCGACAAGGAGCAAGGGAGCCGCGGCTGAGGGCGTGGCCGCGAAAGGCAGGCCAGCCCCGACGGCGCCGGCATCTCCGACCACTGACGTGGGTGCGGATGCGCCTCGGTCATCGCCGGGGGCCGTGCCGGTGCTGGCGGTCGAGACCGGTGTCGACGCGGAGAGCTGGGCCACGTACGGCGGCTGGTATCGGCAGGACTTCGCGATTTTCTACCGACCCACGGGTCACAAGGACAAGTTCATCCACGCGTGGCTCGCTCTGACCGGACCGCGTGCCGCGAAAGGCGAAGCAAGCCCGGCGACGGCCGTGTTCGATACGCTGACAGACAAGGATGCCCAGGGCTCATGCACCAAATGCCACAGCGTCGACGATGCCAATGGCAAGGGGCGGGTTGTCAATTTCGCGCCGGTTTCGGTCGCGAGCAAACTGGGGCGGTTCACGAATTTCGTCCACGAGCCGCATTTTGGCGTCATGGAGGGCCGTGGGTGTCTGGCCTGCCATGATCTGGCTAAGGACGCCCCGTATCTGAAGACCTACGAGCAGGGCAACCCGCAAAGCTTCGCCCCAAATTTTGGTGCGGTGGGCAAGGAGCTCTGCCAGACCTGCCATACCGGAAGCATGGCGCGTCAGGACTGCCTCCTCTGCCACAAGTATCATGTGAACGGCGTTGCGCCGCCGATCATGAGCACGCGCATTCCGGCCCGATAGATCCCGAGTTGTCAGAGGTGGCGGCGGCGAGCCGCCAACGCGAGGAATGCGCCCACGAGAACCGCGCACGCGATCATGGCCCATGCCTCGTTGATGGCCGTTGTCAACGCAGCGCGCTCGACGGCACGGCGCACCAGCTCGGTCTTCTCCGGGAGAAATTGAATGGGTACCGGAAGGCTCGGCAACCCGACGAAATCGAACGCCGCCCCGTCACCGCGGGCGAGCCGCGCCGCCAACTCCCGCCCATGCATCTCGGCGCGCCCGAAGATCACCGTATCGATCAGCGCGAGTCCGATCGCGCCCCCGAGATTGCGCATCAGATTGAACAGTCCGCTCGCATCCGGCACGCGCTCGGGAGGGAGGTGGGCCAGGGCCAATCGAATAGGCGGGAGCAGGCAGAGCATGATGGCCGCGCCGCGCACGACCTGCGGCCAGAACATCTCGTCGTAGTCCGAGCGGGGCGTCTCGAAGGCGCTCATCCCGAGCCCTGCCGCAAGCAGAAAAAACCCGAGGCATGTGAGAATTCGCGCACCGACGCGCTGCTCCAGGCCGACGACGACGGGCGTCGCCATCAACTGCACGGTGCCCGTGACCAGCATGGTCATGCCGATCACCAGCGCGCCATGACCACGGACGAAGGCGAGAAACACGGGCATCAGGTAGACGAAGCCGTAAAGGCCGATACCGAGCACGAAGCTCATCGCGCACCCGAGGGCGAGGTCCCGATCGGCCAGCGCCCGCAGATCGACGAGGGGCGATGCGCGCGACAACGTCCGCACGACAAAGGCGTAGCCGCAGGTCGTTGCGACGCCGAGGAGGCCGAGCACGACTCCGGAGGTCCAGCCGAGGCGCGGCGCCTCCTTCAATCCGATCTCGAGGGCGGCGAGTGCGGCGGCGATGAGGGCGAGGGAGGCGAGGTCGAGCGTGCGTACCTCGGACAGCCGCGCTTCCCCGCGAGGGAGCACCACGTAGCCGATCACGATGGCGAAAAGACCGGGGCCGACATTGATGAGGAACAGCCACGGCCAGCTGTACGTCGAGGTAATCCATCCACCGGCCACCGGGCCGACGGTCGGGGCGAGGACCGCCAGCGCGCCTGCGATCGTCGTCGCGAGCGCCTGTCCGCGAATCGGAAACAGCAGAAAGCCGGCCGTGAATACGATCGGGATCAGGACGCCGCCCGCGAACCCCTGCACGACGCGGGCGCCGACGAGCGATGCGAACCCCACGCTTGCTGCACAGGCGATGGACGCAGCGACGAAGACGCCGGTCGCGACGACGAACAGAACGCGCAAAGACAGGACACGCGTCAGCCAGCCGGTCAGTGGAATGGCGATCACCTCGGCGATCAAGTAGCTCGATTGGATCCAGCTCATCTGATCGGGTCGAAGCGCCAGTGCCGCTTGAATGTCCGGCAGCGACGTCGCGACGATCTGAATGTCGAGGATTGCCATGAACATGCCCGTGCACATGGCGATGAAGCCGAGCCAGCCCGCGAGCGACGGGGTGGGCTCCGATACTGCAGTATGTCCGCTCATGCGTGTCGGCTCGGCTCGGTCCGAGGCGTGGCGGGGCCGTGCAGGGCCTGGTCCTCGGCGCGGATGCGTATGGCAAGGATGCACGTGTTGACCAGGGCGAATATGGCGCCGTATGCGATGAGCCCGAACACCATCGGAAGCACGGGGATTTCCGCAGCGACGACGGCGTAGTTGGGATGCCGCAAGACGCGATAGGGCCCGCTGGCGACCAAGGCCGTATCCGGTAGGACGATGATCCGCGTCGTCCATCTGTCCTTGAGTGTGGCGAGCACCCATAGGCGCAGCAGTTGCAGGGCGACGAAGACGACAAGCCACGCCGTGTCGATCGGCAGTCCGACCGCCGTCAGCCAGAGCCCGGCGAGCCAGGCGCCGTGCAGCGCGACGATCAGGTGGTAGTGCCCGGCTGCGTGCTCGACGGCGCCTCGCGACCGCAGCCGCTGCTCGTTGCGTCGGGCATAGACCAGCTCTGCCAGCCGTTGTGCGGTGACGAGCGAGAGAATGATGATGGCGGCGCCAGCGTCCGTCACGGTCGTCTCTCCAGGGCTCAAAGATCCAACAGACAGAACGAGACCGTGAAGCCGGGTCCCATCGCAATCAGCAGGTGACGCCCCGTTGCCCCTGCGGAAAGCGTACGCTCCAGCACGAAAAGCGCTGTCGGCGACGACATGTTTCCGTACTCGGCAAGCACGTCCCAGGCGTGATGGAGCGACTGTCGCGGTAAGTCGAGCGCATCCTCGATGCCTTCGAGCACCTTGCGTCCCCCCGGATGCAGGATGACCCCGTCGAGATCCTGGAGCGTCAGGCCGTGTCGCATGAGGAACCGCTCCATCGCGGGGCGCACGTCTTCGCGAGCACACCTGGGAATGTCCGGGCTCAACACGACACCGAAGCCGTCGTCCTCGATCGACCAGCCCATCATCTGCTCGGTGCGTCGCCACATGTGCTCGCCGGTGGCGATGACGCGGGCGAGCGAGCGCGAGGCGTCCCGCTCCGATCTGCGCCTGAGCAGCACCCCGGCGGCACCGTCGCCGAACAAGGCCGTCGATATGAAGTTCTTTATCGAGCGGTCGCCCTTGCGGCAGTTGATCGTGCAAAGCTCGACGACCAGCAGCAGGACATTGCCCTTGGGCAGCGACTCCGCGATGCGCCCGGCCCGCGCCAGCCCCGACACGCCGCCAGCACAGCCCAATCCGAAGATCGGCAATCGCTCCACGGTCGGCGCCAGATCGAGGCGATTGGCCAGGAGAGCGTCGAGGCTTGGAACCGCCAGACCCGTAGTCGAGACAGTGACGATCGCCTCGATCTCGCGCAGCGCGAGCTCCGCCTGGGCGGCACAGGCGCGCGCGACCTCCTCGAGCAGATCGACGGCGGCCTCCTCGTAGACGGCTGCACGCGCCGACCAGCCTTGCTCGGCCAGATGCCACTCCATCGGTACGCACGAGTAACGCGTTTCGACACCGGTATTCTGGAACAGTGCGGCGTGACTTCGGAAAACCGGGGCAATGGAAAGAACCAGGTCGCGCGTCATGTTCTGGTCGATGCGATGTTTTGGCACCGCCGAAGCGATGCCGCAGATCTGGACGCTCTGACGATCGGAGGATGATTTGGTCATGTCGTAGACGACAGCTGCCGCCGCCGCTCCCCTCATGTCCCATCCCCGTATCGAGATCGCTCTTCAATAAGGGCTTGATGATGGCTATGCCCGCAGATGCGACCAGGATCGAGCGAGCTTTTTTCGCTTGCCGCCGTTGAACGGGGTCGAGAAACGCGACCGCGTCGTTCGGCTCGCGGGAAGCCGAATAATTTCAATCGGAATAGGAATAAGAGAACGATGCGCGGAGCGTTTCGTAATTCAACTGGGCATGCCCTTCTCCGCACTTGATCGGCGTGTAGTCTCAGGTTTGAAGCCACATGGGTAGGAGAGAAACATGGCACGTATGACCATAATGCAATCCGCGATTATAATGCAGTGCCTGTGGCTGGCGGTTTCTGCCCTTGGCGCGGCGAAGGCGCAGGGACAGCCCACGCCTGTCACGAGCGGCACTCACGCACGCCAAGTCCAGTCTGGCGTGGTGGCGTCTCCGCTGAGCGATCGTCAGGTCGAGCTGATCGACAAGGTGAGCGCCTATTTCAACCGGATGAGCAGTCTGGAGGGTGAGTTCATGCAAACCAGCGTGGGGCGGGCCCGGCAGCGCGGCAAGTTCTATGTGCAGCGGCCTGGGCGCTTCCGATTCGACTACGCGCGGCCAAGTCGACTGGTCATCATCTCGGACGGTCGTCAGGTCGCGATCCAGGACCACGACTTGAAGTCGGACGACCGCTGGGCGTTGGAGCGCACTCCCTTCGCTGTCCTGCTCGGACGGGATGTGAATTTGCTCCGGGATGCGAGCATTCTGGATGTCCAAGAGAAGTCCGATGCGATCGTCATCAGCTTTGATCAGAAGGGCGGACAGTCATCGGGTCCCTTGACGATGCACCTGTCGACGAGGCCTGCGCTAGAGTTGAAAAAATGGACCACCAAGGATTTGCAGGGGAACGATACCGAGATCGAGCTGCGCACCATCCCGCGCACCGCCGACTTCGAGCCCGGCTTCTTCAAGCCGTTACCCATCGACCTCGATCGGTGGCGCAGGTAGGGCCTTGATCATGTAGCGGGGCTCGTGCGTGACAACGGCCACCCGCCTTCCCATATGCTCAGTGCGTCAACGCGTTCGCTTCGATCGGCTAGGAGATCATCATGTGGAACCGGCGAATGGCACTGGCTTCTGCGCTATGCCTCTGCACGCTCATCCAGCCCGGCGTGTCCCAGGCACATCACGGCTGGGCGTGGACGACGGGCAAGGACATCGAGCTCAAAGGGGTGATCAAGGCGGTCAGGCTCGGCAATCCGCATGGCGTGGTCGACCTCGTCGTCGATGGCGTGACCTGGCAGGTGGAGGTGGGCCAGCCCTGGCGCAACGCGCGCGCCGGGCTGAAGGACGGCGATCTCGGAGCCGGTGTCGAATTGCGGGTTGTCGGCGAGCCCTCGGCAAAAGCCGACGAGAAGCGGCTCAAGGCCGAGAAGCTGTTCATCGGGACCAGCAGCTATAATCTCTATCCCGACCGGGATTGAGATCGGTGGATTGGCTGCTCGGTCTTCTCGAGGCGTCGTGGGTCGCGCAGACGTTGCGCGGCTCGCGTTGGGGGTATGCAGCCATCAGCGCAGGTCACGTGGCAGGCATCGCTTTGCTCATCGGTGCGATCGTGCCGCTGGATTTGAGGCTGCTGGGCGGATGGCGCAGCGTTCCGATTGAAATGCTCGCTCGCGTGCTCGTCCCGGTCGCAGCCGTCGGCCTGGCGCTCGCCGTCACGACAGGCGGCCTTCTCTTCTCGGTTCGAGCGCGCGAATACTGGGCTTTGGACGTCGTGCGCATCAAGGTCGCGCTCGTCGCCGTGGCTGCGATAGCGGCGCTGGCGCTGAACCGCGGTTTCGGCGTTGGCTCGGGCGGCGCGACACGCACGCGTCTCGCGGTGCACGCCATCCTGTCTCTCGCCTGCTGGACCGCGGTTCTCGGCCTTGGCCGGTTGATCGCCTTCGTCGGGTAGATTGCCGCCGGGCGCGCTCAGGCTTGCGCCTTCCACATGCCACCGACGCGGCTCTTCAGATCGAGGATCGCCGTCTGCCCAGGTGCGACGGCTGCCGGTTCACGCCTCCGCAGCGGCCACGTCGTCTGCTCGAAACACGGCAGGATGCCCGAAGGTATAAACCGCGTCCGCGACGCGTAAAGATGACGGTCGCCGTTGCGTGCCTGCTGATGCACGTGAAAGCGATGCGGCACGAGGAGATGCAACTCGTCCTTGGCGCGGGTCATGGCGACGTAGAGCAGACGCCGCTCTTCCTCGATGTCCTCGGACCGCCCGGTCGACATGTCGGACGGGATGCAGCCGTCGACGACATTGAGGACGAACACCGCCTGCCATTCCTGCCCCTTGGCCGAGTGGATCGTCGAAAGGATCAGGTAGTCCTCGTCGAGCAGAGGCGCACCGGCTTCATCGCTCGTCGCATCGGGTGGGTTCAGCGTCACATCAGTCAGGAATTGCTCGCGCGAGCGATACTGGCCGGCGAGGCGGACGAGCTGCTCGATGTCCCCGGCCCGCACGGCTGCATCCGGATAGCGCATCTCGAGATGCGGCCGGAACCATGCGTGCACGGCCTCCATCTCGGCTGGCCACAGGGCGTGCCGCCCGGCCAAGCTTTCCATCAGAGCAACGAACGCAGGCCATGCCTCTTGCGCGGCGTTTGGTGGCCGATAGATGACGAGGGGCGCGAAAGGGCTGGCGCCGGTTGCGACCCGATCGAGGATCTTCGCGGCGGTGCCCGGGCCGATACCAGGCAGCATCTGCAGAACGCGGAAAGCAGCGATGCGGTCCCGGGGATTCTCGGCCCAGCGGAGAACCGCGATCAGATCCTTGACGTGCGCCGCCTCCAGGAACTTCAGACCGCCGAACTTGACGAAGGGGATGTTGCGTCGCGCCAGCTCCAGCTCGAGCAGCATGCTGTGATGCGAGGTGCGGAAAAGAACGGCCTGCGACTTGAGCGCTATGCCCGCCTCGCGATTGGCCAGCACCCGCTCGGCGATGCACGTCGCCTGCGCGATGTCGTCGGCGACGGTCACGAGGCGGGGTTTCTGGGCGGAGGGGCGGTCGGACCGCAAGTCCTTGGTGAAGCGCTCGGCGGCGAAGGCGATGACGGCATTCGAGGCGGCGAGAATGGGCTCGGTCGAGCGGTAGTTCTCCTCGAGCGTCACGATCGCGGCCGGCGGTGAGAACTGGCCGGGCATGTCGAGGATGTTGCGGACGGTCGCCGCGCGAAAACCGTAGATCGCCTGTGCGTCGTCTCCGACCACCGTTAGTCCTCGCCCATCGGGGGCGAGGCCTTTCAGGATCGCGGCCTGCAGCGGATTGGTGTCCTGGTACTCGTCGACGAGGACATGATCGAAGCGGGCACGGACGTCGGCGGCGATCTCCTCGGCACGCATCATCTCGGCCCAGTAGAGGAGCAGGTCGTCGTAGTCGAGAACGCCGCTCGCCTGCTTGGCCGCCACATAGGCGTCGAACAAGGTGCGCAACTCGGCCTCGAAACTGGCGACCCAGGGAAACTGGCGGGAGAGAACCGCTGGAAGATCCAGGCCGGAATTGACGGCATGCGAATAGATGCCGAGGCAGGTTGCCTTCAGAGGAAAACGCGTTGCCTTGTCGGAGAAGCCGAGCTCGTGGCGAACCAGATTGAGGAGGTCGGCGGCGTCCTCCCGGTCGTGGATCGTGAAAGCTGGCGAGAGGCCTATGCGATCGGCGTAGAGACGCAGCAGACGCGCGCCGGTGGCGTGGAAGGTGCCGGACCACGGGATCGAGGCGGCCGAACGTTTGCGATGGGCGGCGCTTTCCGACAGCGCCGCTGCAACGATGCGCTCGACGCGCCGCGTCATGTCGTCGGCCGCGCGGCGCGAGAAGGTCAGCAGGAGAATGCGGCCCGGATCGGCCCCATTGAGGATAAGGTGCGCGACACGGGCCGCGAGCGTTGTCGTCTTTCCCGAGCCCGCTCCGGCGATGACGAGCAAGGGGCCGCACATCGTCGTGTCCCCGGCGATGACGCCATGCTCGACAGCCCGGCGCTGGGCGGCATTGAGGCTTTCGAGGTGTTTCACGGGCTCTCTCGTCGTGGCAGGGCGAACCTCGAGCTAGTGTGGCGTCGCGCCATAGTTGCCTGAAAGGGCGGCTCGCTCAGAGGCAACTATGGCGCGATTAACGCCACACTCAGCCATTGAGATCTCTAGTGGCCTTTACGTCGCGCCAAAATCGGACGAGGGTGCCGCCATGCAGCGATTTTGGCGCGACAGGCCACTAGGCGCACCGGAGCACGATTCGCTACGGCAGCCAAAACCTGGGCGCGATCTGCTGGCGCTCGCTCACCGCCGCGGCGACGCGCCGCGCAACGCATCGGAAACGCCGCCACGCGTCGCCCGGTGACACACGACCCCACCTTGTGCCACCTTGCGGCGGCATGCAGGAGCAACCTGCAGCCATCCGTCGTTCGAAGGGTCGACTTCCATGATCGAGTTCGCATCGGCTCTGACCGTCGGTGGCACGCCGCAAGCGATTGCGCGGGCGCTGGCCGATCAGCTCCGGGAGGCGCAAGGCCACAACGTCGGGTTCATCTACGTGACGAGCGCGCTCGCTGGCGATTTCGCGGGCGTGGTCGCCGACCTTCGGGAGAGCACCGGCGTCGCGACCTGGGTCGGCACGGCCGGGCACGGCATCTGTGCGAGCGGCGTCGAGCACTGGGGGCGACCGGCGGCATCGGTCCTGACGTGCCGGCTCGCCGAGGACAGCTACCGGCTCCTGCCGACGATCGCCGACGCAGCGGCTGTGGAGCAAGCGGGTGGCGGCTCCTTCTTTGCCGCGGGTCTGGGCGTCGTGCACGGTGACCCCCGCAATGGCGATGTGATCGACGTCGTTGCCGCACTATCCGGAGAGCGCGGCGCCTATCTGGTCGGTGGTCTCACGTCGTCGGACGCCAGCTATCCTCAGGTTGCCGGCGGCAGCATCGTCGACGGCGGCGTATCGGGAATCCTCATCGGCGGCCGTCTCAGCGTGGCGGTCGGGTTGACCCAGGGCTGCACACCGATCGGCCCGGCGCATGAGGTAACGCGGTGCGAGGGTCAGATCGTCGCCGGGCTGGATCGCCAGCGCGCCTACGACGTGATGTGCGAGGACGTCGGTATTGCCGAGGGCGCCGATCCACGACCCTGGCTCGCCAATGTCCACGCCGCGCTGCCCGTCGCGGGCTCCAACGAGGCCGACTATGTCGTGCGCAACCTGATTGGCATCGATCCACGGCAGGGGCTGGTCGCAATTGCCGAGAACCTGCAAGCCGGCGACCGGGTAATGTTCGTCCGGCGCGACCGCGAGAGTGCCGCGAAAGATCTCGAGCGGATGCTGTCGGGACTCAAGGAGCGGTTGACGGGGCCGCCGAAGGCGGGGCTCTACTTCTCGTGCGTGGCGCGGGGGCCGAGCCTGTTCGAAGCCGAGCATCACGAGATGCGCGCCATCCGCGAGACGTTCGGCGACATCCCCATCGCCGGCTTCTTCGGCAACGGTGAGATCTCGAACGACCGCGTCTACGGCTATACGGGCGTGCTTACGCTGTTCTCGTGAGCCGGCTGGGCCTGGACGGAGCCTTCAAGTCCGCTGCCGGTAACCGGACGGCGGCCACGCGACGAGCGCGATGAGGGGATAGACGAGCATCGACGTCCACAGGAAGAGGTGGAACGCATTGATGTAGCCGATGCCGGTCGCCTGCCGCGCAACCTCACCCGCGATGCCCGCCATTCCGCCCGTCGTTTCGGTGCTCCAGCGCCCCATCACCGTCTCGAGTCTCAAGCGGTCGTTGAACGGGTTGATCCATTGCACGAGCTCGGCGTAGCTGATCTTCTGGGTGTGAAAGACGACCACGATGCTGGCGGATATGTAGTAGCTGGATGCCACGCTGCGAACGAAATGGAACATCGCGGCGCCCTCCGCCGAGCGGCGGGGATCGAGGTTCGAGAACACCACCAGCGACATCGGTACCCACAGCCAGCCGACACCGAAGCCCTGCAGCGCCATCGCCCAGGCGACGTCGGACAGCGGCACGTTCATGTCGAAGCGGGCCATCTCGAGGCCGGCGTAAGTGTGCAGACCAAAGCCGATCAGAAACAGCAGGCGCGGGTTCCAGCTGTTGGCGAACAGGATCATGAGGAGCATGGAAACCGCCGTTCCGGCCCCGCGCGCCGTGATCAGCAGTCCGACCGTGAACTCGGGCAGGTGCCTGAGCTGTTGCAGCATGGCCGGAATGAGGACCATCGGCGTCACGAAGAGCATGCCGAAGATGGCGGCGATACCGATTCCCAGAGCGAAATTGCGCTCCAGCAGGAGGCGCGGGTCGAGGAACGGGCGCTCGCGTGTCAGGCTGTGGGCGAGGAAGATCCAGCCGAACACGACTGCCAGCGCGCCCTCGACGATGATCTCGGTCGAGCTGAACCATTCCGCGCGTTCGCCACGGTCGAGCATCAACTGGATGCAGGCGACGGCAATCGACAGACTGAGAAAGCCGATCCAATCGAGCTTTGGACGCTCCTCGCGCGGTGGATCGGGCTTGATGGCCGTCAGCGTGCCAACGAGTGCGATCACCGCCAACGGCAACAGGATGAAGAACACCCACCGCCAGGAAAACTCCTCGCTGACGTAGCCTCCGAGCAGCGGCGCGATCGTGGGCGGGATGCCGACGCCCATCGAGTAGATCGAGAGTGCCGGCCCGCGCTTGGCCCCCGTGAACTGGTCGATGACGATCGATTGCGCGATCGGCGTGAGAGGCGAGCCGAACGCCGACTGCAACACGCGCCAGAAGATCAGCTCGGAGAGCGAGGTGGAAAGCCCGCACATCAAGGTGGCGGCGCCGAAGCCCGCCACGCCCCAGATCATGGCGCGGCGGCGCCCGAAGCGGCCGGAGATCCAGCCGGCGAGCGGAATGGTGACGGCGGTCGCGATCAGGTTGGACGTGATGACCCAGGCGACTTGGTCGGGGCTGGCCGACAGTGCGCCCTGGATCTGCGGCAGCGACACGTTGGCGATCGTGATGGTGGTCGCGTAGAGCGTTGTGACCAGCGTGCAGGTGATGAGAAGCCACACGTTGCGCGAGCCTTGGGTGAGTGCGAGGAGAACGACAACCCTGCTCTGCCGCAATCGGGCAAGTCCAGCGTCCGGATCACCTTACGCTGAATCGCCGGCTTGAGCCCAAAGGCGTCTCGCGGCACGAGCCGGCTGGGTCGGGCGCCTCGCTGCCTCGCAATGGATGGGCATAATAATGTTTTCACCGCAATAGCTTACGCCTCGCCCTGCCCTCCCAGGTGGAGCGTGCTGGCCTCTAGCGGGTTCAAGCCGCTCGCGCCAGCGCCGCTGCGGTCAGCCCGCCGAGACTGGCCTTCTGCTGCCCTGCTGCATCGAAGTTGGCGGGATCCAGCCAGTGCTCGTAGGCGACCTTCAACTTCGGCCAGTCGTCATCGACCATGGCAAACCAGGTCGTGTCGCGGGTGCGGCCCTTGACGATGACGGCGCGGCGGAAGTGCCCCTCGTAAGTGAAGCCGAAACGTTCGGCCGCGCGGCGCGAGGGAGCGTTGAGCGCGTCGCACTTCCACTCGAACCGGCGATAGCCGAGATCGTCGAAGACGTATCTCGCGAACAGGTAGTTGGCTTCCGTGGCGACGGCTGAGCGCGAGATGGCGGGGCCCCAGTAGATGGAGCCGGTCTCGATGCAGCGGTGCTCGGGCGTAATGCGCATCAGGGTCTGACGGCCCTCGCAACGCCCCGTCCGCTTGTCGATCACGGCAAAAACGAGGGGATCGGTCGAGGCTTCCGCCTTGGCGAGCCAGGCATCCATGTCGGCGAGCGAGGGGGGCGGCTCCTCGAACAGATAGCGAAAGCGGCGGGCTGCATCCGGCGGCGTCGAGGCAGCGTAAAGCTCGTCACGGTGCCTCTTGGCGTCGATCGGCTCGAGCCGGCAGGTGCGCCCGTCGAGGACGACACGCTCGGGGCGCTTCGCGGGGGCTGAATCGACGCGAGGCCCGATCGGCAGACCTGTCGCCGCATCGATCTCCTGCGGGATCTGGTCGTCGTGGATGGACCTCACAACGCAAATCCTCCGTCGACGAAGAACGACTGTCCCGTCGTGAAGGCACTCTCGTCGGAGGCGAGGTAAACGGCGACGTGGGCCACCTCCTCGGCCGTGCCGAGCCGGCCCATGGGCTGGCGGTCGATGAACATCTGGCGCGCCTTCTCGGTGCCGCCGACCTCGCGGCCGAGCGCCGCGATCCGGTCGTCGAGGGAGGGCGACTGGATGGTGCCGGGGCAGATGCAGTTGCAGCGGACGCCCTGCTTGATGAAGTCGAATGCAACGGCCTTGGTGAGGCCGACCACCGCTGCCTTGGTGGCCGTATAGACGTAGCGGTTGGCGACCGCCTTCGAGGGCCCGGCGCCCGAGGCCATGTTGATGATGACGCCTTTGCCTTGGCTGACCATGCCCGGCAGGAATGCCTGGATACCGCGATGCATGGATTTGACGTTGAGGTCGAACGAGAAATCCCAGTCCTTCTCGGAGCAGTTCAGTGCGTTACCGTGGTGCACGAAGCCGCCGCAGTTGAAGAGCACGTCGACGGGGCCAACGCGCCTCGCCATGTCGTTGACGGCGGCGGTATCGAGAAGATCGAGCTTCAGGCACTCCGCGACGCCGGCCTCCTTCAGGCCCGCAATGCGCGCCTCGTCGAGATCGGTGGCGATCACGCGAGCGCCCTCGCGCGCAAAGGCCAAAGCGGTGGCGCGCCCAATGCCAGCGCCGGAGGCCGTGCAGAATGCCGTCTTGCCCTTCAGCCGATCGGCCATGGTGTCGTCTCCCATTCGCGTTTGTCTGATGTGGCGCGTTTGTCTGTTGTGGGCAGTCTATACACGCCCCGTAAGAGACGCGAAGCGGCATCGGGCCTGGCGGCTGAGACCGTCCCGCCACGCCCGCCGGAGAAAATGGTGCGGATAGCGCCGCCGCGGCGCTTTCGTGCTGGCGATGACGTGCGCCATCGCTCATCTCGGTCGTGATGTGAAAACGGGGTCCAGGAGATCCAACATGCTGCGCCTGACAACGACGCTTGCCACCGCCACTCTCGCTGCCGGCCTTACGCTCGCAGCCACGGACGTCGCCCTGGCCCAGGCCAAGAAAGGCGCGGCGCCCGTTTGCGTCAACAAGGCCGCCAGTGGCACCAACACCACTCGCGATGGTGCCATGTTTCAAGCCTGGGAGGCCGTTCTGCAGGCGACCGACTGGGGCTCTTGGGCGTCGTTCATGACGTCGAGCGGCAAGATCGGCACAGCCCCCGGCTACAAGGTTTCGCAGGTCAAGTCGCGGTGCAGTACGGGCGGTCTCGGCTACAATTGCAAGGTGCAGGCGAGGCTCTGCAAATAGGCAGCTTGGAACTCTCGAGGCTCCTCCGCGCTTAACATCGAGCCAGTTTGGGCTGATGGGAGCCTCGTATGCCAACAGTTCAACGCCCGCGCGAGATCAACGCGTGGTCGGCGTGTATTTTCTGGCTGGCTGGCGCATTCATCGCGGTCCTGGTGCTGGCGGCATGGCAGGCTGTGCCGGCCTTTCTGCTGGCGTTCGCATCGGCCATCTTCGCAACGATGCTCATCGCGGTCGCGCGTCCCATGGAGCGCTACCTTGGTTTCCGGCGCCGTTTCGCGATACCGATCGCTGGTGTCATCCTGCTGGCCATTCCGGTGGTCGCAGGAGTCTTGATCGGCCCAGACTTGAAGGCGCAGCTGGCCGATATCGGCAAGGCAGTGCCGGAGGCTATTCAATCCATAGAGCGCCAGTTCAACATCAACTTCCAGACCCTGATCGAGCAGGCGACGGGAACGGGGGCCGCGCAAACACAGGGTGCCCAGAACGGACGCAACCTGATCTCGGATGCGGTGAGCTTCGCGCAGACGGTTTGGAGCAATCTCAGCACAGCCGGCAGCTTCGTCGTCAACGGCGTCGCAGGGCTGGTGGTCGTGATCGTCGGAGGCTTCTTCCTCGCGGCGGACCCGGACCGGTATCGGCAGGGTATCGTCCGCCTTTTTCCAAAGCCTCAGCAGGACACCATCGATACCGCGCTCGGCACCTGTGGGCGGGCATTGGATCGCTGGCTTCGCGCGCAACTGATCTCGATGGTATCGGTCGGCATTCTGGCTGGCCTCGGAGCCTGGATCATCGGGCTGCCAGCGCCGCTTGCGATCGGGTTCATCAACGGCATTCTCGAATTCTTCCCGATCATCGGGCCTTGGCTCGGTGCCGTGCCGGTTATGCTGCTGGCGTTCGGCCAAGGACCTCAGATTATCCTTCTTGCGGCCCTCCTGTTGCTGCTCATCCAGCAACTCGAATCGAACGTGATCACGCCGCTCGCGCAGGAGCGAATGGCGGATATTCCGCCGTTCGTCGTCCTGTTCGGGCTGCTCGTGTTCGGGATGGTGTTCGGGTTGATCGGCGTTATCGTGGCGGGTCCGCTCACGTTGGTGGCGTATGTGCTGATCGGCGAGCTCTACATGAAAGATGCGCTCGGCCAGCAGATCGACGTTCCAGGCTCGCCCGACGCGGTTGAGCAAGAGACACCCGACGAGGTCACAGATCGGGCTTGAACAGCTTCTCGCGGTCGAGCGGGGCGGTCGTTTTGGAGGCTGACCACCATCCGACGTTCGGCCCGCCGCTCCGCCGCGGTGTAGAATAATTGCCCGCGAGCACTTGATTCAGATCCCGCTTGATGATCGCGGTCTGCTCTTCGGAGCAATAGTCAGGGTCGGTGCTGATCCCTTTCGCGACTTTCGCAACCGTGAAGTCGTAGCTCTGCTCGGCCTTGGTGCGTTGCTCGGGAGCAGCCACCTGCTGGGCTTCGAACGAGAGGTAGGACTGGCGCAGGCTACCGGCATCGAACACATAGCCGCAGCGCTGAGCGCGCGCGGCTGTCGTGCCGACGAAGAGCGCGCGATCCGTTGGCGTCTCAGGTGGAGGAGGAGCAGCTTCCTTGGGTGCCCCCCCGAGCAACGTTCCCGTCGTCAGGGCGCTGCCGGAAGAGCAGGCGCCCACTGCCAGGGCCACGATCACGCCCGCGATGCGGCAAGCAATCCCCGATGTGACGTGCATGTGCCGTGGCTCCCCCGAGTCCGGACGACCGATTCTCAGGATTATCTAGCACGCCAGCCGCAGGTGCGGTAGCCGACAGCGCAATGTCGCGGGGGACAGATCCTGGCGTGCCGCGCGCTCGTGATCATTCAGCGCCGAGGATCCGACCGGTCGCGTCGTCGGCGGGAAACAGCAGCTCGATTTTCAGCTCGGCTAAAGCAATGTCCTCGGCAGATCCGAACTGCGCGATTGTCGAGAAGAGAGAAAGCGTCACGTCGCCTGCCCGGAAGCGCGTCGTGAAGATGGCCGGAAGGGCGCCGGCAGGCGATGACGGACCCGTAGTCTCAGCGGCCAGCTTGTCGGCGGCCTGATCGAGCACCGGATCTCCGCCGAGATGACGGCTTTCCGTTCTGAGCCGCGCTCCGATGTGGAGCGCGACCTCAGGCCAGTTCGCGATGGCATCCCGAAACGGCCCGGGTTCGAGAAACGCACCAATCAAGCTCTTGCCAGACCCGAGGCCGACGCTGCCGAGCAGTGCCGTCGCTGGAGCGTTCAATGCCATGAGGCACCAGTGGCGGTCGTAGGCAAAAGCCGGATAGGGCGCGTGGCGAGCGAGCGTCCAGTCCACGGCGGCACGGATCGATGCCATCTCGGCATCGTCGAGCTTGCGACGCCGGTAGGCGGCCGCGAATCCAGCCGCTTCCAGGAGGGCATTCCGCTCTGACCGCGGCACGGCGAGCGCCTCCGACAGGCGGATCACCATGGCGCGCGTGGGATTGGAGCGCCCGGTCTCGAGAAAGGCGATGTGACGGGCCGAAACGTCGGCTTCGAGCCCGAGGCGAAGCTGGCTCATGCCGCGGCGGCGGCGCCAGTCCTTGAGGCTGTCTGCGAAGGGCATCCGAGCTCCCTGAAGATTGCCGTCCGACACACCGGATCAGAGCAGAGCTACAACGCCGAGCGAGGGCGGGCACTTACCTCCGGCATAATTGGCGGGCTGCAGAGGGGCGTCTAGCTCTGGCCGACCCAAACAATCGGCCAAGGAGGTCTTCTCATGACGACCATCTCAAGCATCCAGACGGCACTCAAGCTCGCTTCCGCTCTCGTCGTGGGGGTGGGGCTCGTCCTTGCGCTCGCCGCGTATCCGGCCTCGGTGGGCATAATCGCGCTTCTCGCCGACGGCATCTTCTGGCCACTCGACGGGCGACCGTCGCTCGATGCCCCCGCCGCCCGTTTGCTGGCAGCGATCTCGGGTGGCGTGATGGTCGGCTGGGGCGCGATGCTCTGGCTGGTCGCGACCCGTATTCTGCCGTCCGATCCGATGCTCGCCGCGACCTTGGTGCGTACCAGCCTTCTCGCGTGGTTCGCCATCGACAGCATGGCTTCGATCCTGGCCAGTGCGCCGCTCAACGTCGTGCTCAACGTCGCCTTCCTCGCGGCCTTCCTGTTGCCACTGGGGGCTCTCGCCAGGCAATCGTCGGTGTGACGCCAGCCCAGGAGAAACGGGAGCGGCCAATTGTGCCGCTTCCGCTTTCGCGGCTCACCCGAGAGCGGCAACCAGCTCGGCCAGCTCGTCGAGCTTCTTCAGCGTTGCGTCGCGTGGCGCGGTGGCGATCGCGAGCACGGCCCGGTCCATGCCGGCATCGCGGAGGGCGCGCAGCTGGTCGATCTCATGGCGGGGCCCATAGACGCTCATCGGCACCGAGGCTGGATCTCGCCCGGACTCTGCGACCATCTGCCGGAAGCGGCGCCCGATCTCCAGCGGGTCCTGATCGCGTCCGCCAATGGGCATCCAGCCGTCGCCGTACTCGATGGCGCGGCGGGCACCGAAGGGGAACGCACCGCCGAGCAGGATCGGCGGATAGGGCTTCTGTACGGGCTTCGGCCAGCACCACATCGGCTCGAAGTCGACGAACTGGCCGTGATACTCGGCGACATCGTTAGTCCAGATCGCCTTCATGGCCTCGACGCGCTCGCGCATCAGGCTGAAGCGCGTTTTGAAGTCGGTGCCGTGGCTCGCCATCTCCTCGGCGTTCCAGCCGCCGCCGATCCCGAAGATAAAGCGCCCGCCCGAAAGGTAGTCGATCGAGGCGACCTGCTTCGCCGTGTGGATCGGATCGCGCTCGACGACCAGGCAGATGCCGGTTGCGAGCTTGATGCGCTTCGTCGTCATGGCAGCTGCGGTGAGCGACATGAATGGCTCCAGCGTCTGCTTGTAGTGGTCGGGGAGCACCGGTCCACCGCCCCAGGGCGACTTGCGGCTGACGGGGATGTGCGTGTGCTCGGGCATCCAGAGCGACTCGAAGCCCCGGGCCTCGACGGCGGCGCCAAGCTCTCCTGGCGTAATCGAGCTGTCCGTGACGAACATCGAGATGCCGATTTTCATGGCGCGGCCTCCAAGGCGAGCGAGCGGATGGTCATGTGCGAGTTGGACCTGTTGGTCGAGTCCAGCCGCAGGTTCGCCTTCTCTGAAGCCGTCGACAAGGGGCGCGTGCTACTTGGCTGGTGCCGTGGCGGGCTTCTCGCCGTCAATCCATCCGGCGGGCAGGGCGCGCAATCCGCCTTCGAGCATCATCGGTGTGTACCCGAGCCGTACCAGAGCCCGCGCTGCCGCGTCGCTGCGCACGCCGATCGCGCACACGACGAGAATGGTGCGTCCTCGCAGCCAGCGCGGGCGCGGCAAGGGCGTCTCCAGGAAGCCGAAGTCCAGATCATAGGGAGCGTGCCGCGTGCGGCATGTAGGGCACTTGAGGCCCCATGGGCGTCGATCCTTGCCCAGGGTCTCGCTTCCCATGCGCACATCGAGAACGATCGTTCCGGGGGTGAGGACGCGGCCCAGTCTTGCCGGAGCGATGGCACGGTACGGCAGTTGCTCTGCGCAGTGGCCTTCGGCCGGGGCTGCAATGGCCAGAAACGCGGCAGCCGCCAGGCCGGAAAGCTGAATATCCATGGTCGCTCACCTCGCATCCCGCGGGCACAGGATGTGCTGCCGGGAGCTGAAACGAGGGCTTCGAAAAACAAGCCTCGACCATCCTTACCGATCTGCTGGCGATGCACGAGTTCACGTTCACGTGCAAAACGCCGCGCTCACTGCAGCCGACGCGCTCGTCGCTTGGCGCGTTTCGTATCACTCCCGTCCGGCGATCAGCCCGGCGCCGCGATAGCCGCCGTCAACGGCCAGGATCTCGCCGGTCACGTAGCTCGACTGGATGGGATCGAGCAGAAAGCGGGCGGCGCGCGCGATCTCGACCGGCTCGGCATAGCGCTTCATCGGAATTGTCCGGGCGTAGGTCTTTCTGTCCTCGGCGGTGTGGTGCTCGCGGACCATGGGCGTGTCGACCGGTCCCGGGGCGATGGCGTTGACCCGAATGCCGAGCGGCGCCAGCTCGTTGGCCATCACCATGGTCAACGTCATCACGCCGCCTTTCGAGGCGCCATAGGCCGACCGGTGGAACGAGCCGCGCACGCCTGAGATCGACGCAATGTTGACGATCGAGCCGCCGGTCTGGCGGTCGCGCATGATGCGGGCTGCCGCGCGCCCCACAATGAAGGTGGCAATCACGTTCAGCTCCAGCACGCGCCGGAAATCGGCGGTCGACGTCTCGAAGACGCTCTTGTTGAGGCCCATGCCGGCGCTATTCACGACGCCATGAAGTCCGCCGAAGATGCGCGAGACCTCGGCCACGGCGCGCTCGACCGCGCCTTCGTCGGTCACGTCGGCGGCGATGTACTGGATGGTCTTCTTCTCGCCGAGTTGCGACTTCGCCTCCGCCAGTGCCGCCTCGTTCTTGTCGAGCAGGGCCACCGACCAGCCGTCCTCGAGCAGTAGCTCCGCCGTTGCCCGGCCGATCCCCGATCCCGCGCCGGTGATCAATGCCGCCAGCTTCTCCTGCTTTGGTTTCTTTGCCACTGCGCTCTCCCGGGCCTGGTTCTCTCGGGGGCATGATCCGCAGGCGCGAGCGCGGGCGTCAATCGTGATGTCGCATCGGAGCCTGGAGGCCCTTGCGCGGGGCAGCGAACATCCGGACAATGCACCGATACGCAACCAACCGAGGAGGCTCGCTTGTCCAGCCCCAGCGACGACGAGTTCGGCTTCGCGCCCGACTACGACGCGCCGATCCCCTACATGCATCGGATCCGCACGTACTATCAGACGCTCGGCTACGGGGCACCGTACCGGTGGGCGCACTACCGCGACGTGCCGTTCACGCCGATGACCAAACCCCTCTCCGAGGCGACCATCGCGCTGGTCACCACGGCGGCGCCGTACCGGCCAGAGGCGGGCGATCAGGGCCCGGGCGCGCCCTACAACTCGGCAGCCAAGTTCTACACCGTCTATTCCGGCGACAGCGCCGAGGACCACGACCTCCGCGTCTCGCACATCGGCATTGACCGGAAGCACACGACCGCCGAGGACTCGAGCACGTGGTTTCCGCTGCCGGCGCTGCGCGAGGCGGCCGCCCGCGGTCTTATCGGCAAAGTGGCGTCTCGCTTCCACGGTATGCCCACGAACCGCAGCCACAAGACGACGCTCGAGGTCGATTGCGAGGAGCTGGTCCGCCGGGTGAAGGAGGACCAAGCCGACGCGGCGCTGATTGCAGGTAATTGACCGGTGTGTCACCAGACCGTGAGTCTGGCCGCTCGCACCCTCGAAGCCGCAGGCATCCCGACCATCGTGATGGGCTGCGCCAAGGACATCGTTGAGCACGCCGGCGTGCCTCGCTTCCTGTTCTCGGATTTCCCGCTCGGTAATCCCTGCGGCAAGCCGAAGGACAAGGCTTCACAAACCGCAACGCTCGAGTTGGCGTTGAGGCTTCTGCCCGCCGCAATAGGTCCGCGCACGACCGTCCAGAACCCCATTCACTGGGACGCGGATGGCAAGTGGAAGCTCGACTATTCCAACGTCGAGCAACTTTCGGCGGAGGAGATCGCCAAGCGCCGCGAGGAGTTCGACCGCGGTAAGGAGATCGCCAAGCAGCGCCTCGCCGAGGATCTGAAGAAAAAGAGCGCGGCGGAGTAGTCCGTGGTCGTTAGCCGGGCGCCCTCACGGCGCCCGGTTTCGCAATAGGGGTACCCGGCACACGCGCTGGATCAATCCTTCAGCGCATATTTGACCGCGGAGTGCGTCGTCGTGAATTGATTGACGTAAAAGGGTTCGAGCGGCGCCATGATCTCCTTCCGTTTGGGACTGTCCCAGAAGGATTTCATATCGGCCTCGGACGCCCATAGCGTGATCGAGTAGCCGGCGTCGGGATCATTCTGATCTCGCGCCAGCCAGTGGTTCTCGAGGCCCTTCTGGTCGCCACGCGCCGCCATCGCGGCTTTGAACGCGGCCTCGAATGCGTCCCACTTGCCGGGGAGAATTTTGCCCCAAACGATGCGCATATACATGTGCAAGCTCCTGCTTGTGCGAGCTCCAGGCAAGGGCGGCCAGCGCCGCATGCCACTGCGATTGCCGCTCGTGCATCTCGGGTGACAATATTTTTCGGAAACGGGCGCGGGTCGATTTTTCCAGGGCCGCGATCAATCTCCGCCTTCGTATTTAAACGAGACTTTGACCTTGGCCCGATAAGCTTCGACCTTTCCGTCTTTCAACTGCATGTCGAGCTGGGCAATTTCCGCAATACGGAGATCTCTCAGAGATTTTGAAGCTCTTTCCACCGCAGCATTCGCGGCTTTCTCCCAGGATTCGGTGCTGGTGCCGACGAGCTCGATAATCTTATATACGCTTTCGGCCATGACACTCTCCAAGCCTCGCGTGGCGGCAGGCAGCTGTGACTTCGTCCACGCCGATTGGAGGGCGCGGTTCCATATTGTCCGCTGCGCCGAGGGTAAACTTTAACATCGATAACGGCCCGCGTCATGCCGGAATCGGCGCGCCAGTGCCGTTTCCGTCTCCCGCAACCTGCAACCGCCTGCTGGGAGTAGGCTCGAGTCCTGCGGGAATCCTGCCGGGTCCGATTGCTCAGGAATCGTATTTGTCTTATATGTCCGGACAGCAATCCCCCGGATGCGTTGGTGCGAGCCCTTAGTCGCGCCGCGCGTCCTGCACCACCCCGAGGAGACCCTATGGCGACTTCCCACTCCCGCACTCTGGCTTCCGACCTCGACGCCATCATCATCGGCGCCGGTCTCTCCGGCATGTACCAGCTGCATTGCCTGCGCGATCGGCTTGGCCTCAAGGCCACGGTGCTCGAGGCGGCGGATGGGGTCGGCGGCACATGGTACTGGAACCGCTATCCGGGCGCGCGCTGCGACAGCGAGAGCCATTCCTACTGCTTCCAGTTCTCCGACGATCTGCTGGCCGAGTGGGAATGGTCCGAGCGCTATCCGCAGCAGCCGGAGATCATGCGCTACATGAACTTCGTCGCCGACAAGCTCGACCTGAAGCGCGATATCCGCTTCAAGACGCGCGTCACCGGCGCCGAGTACGACGACGCCCGGAACCGCTGGATCGTCACCACCGAGGCGGGCGAGCGCTTTACGGCCAAGTACCTGATTACAGCCGTCGGCTGCCTCTCGACCGCCAACGTGCCGAAGATCCCCGGCCTCGAAAGCTTCAAGGGCGAGTGGTACCACACGGGGCTGTGGCCCCACGAGGGTGTCGATTTCCGCGGCAAGCGCGTCGCCCAGATCGGGACTGGCTCGACCGGCATCCAAGCGGCGCCTGTCATCGCGGAGACGGCCAAGCATCTGACCGTATTTCAGCGGACGGCCAATTACTCCGTGCCAGCCCACAACGCACCGCTGTCGCCCGAGCGCAAGGCGGAGCTGAAGGCGCGCATCGACGAAACGCGCCGCACGATGCGCGCGACGCCGAACGGCCATCCCTTCACGATCGAGGACCGCTCGGTGTTCGACGTGACGGACGAGGAGCGTCGCCAGATCTTCGAGAGGCAGTGGGAGAAGGGCGGCCTGCAGTTCCGCGCGGCCTTCAACGACATCACCACCAGCAAGAAGGCCAACGATACGGCCGCGGAATTCCTGAAGGACAAGATCCGCCAGATCGTCAAGGACCCCAAGACCGCGGAGATCCTGGCCGACATCGATCACCCCTACGCGGCCAAGCGCCCGCCGATCGACAGCTTCTATTTCGAGACCTTCAACCAGCCGCACGTGACCCTGGTCGACGTCCGCTCCGATCCGATCGAGGCCATCACGCCGAAAGGCATCCGCCTGAAGAGCGGCGCCGAGCACGAGGTCGACATCATCGTCTTCGCGACCGGCTTCGACGCCATGACCGGCTCGCTCCTGAAGCTCAATATCAAGGGGCGCGACGGCTATCCGCTCGCCAAGGCCTGGGAGGCCGGGCTCGCGCAATCTATCTGGGCCTGCAGGTCGCGGGCTTCCCGAACATGTTCACGATCACGGGGCCGGGGAGCCCGTCAGTGCTCTGCAACATGCCCGTGCCGATCGAGCAGCACGCCGAGTGGATCACGGACTGCATCGATCACATGCGCCGGAACGGGATCGAGCGCATCGAGGCCAAGCCGAGAGTCCATGGACAAGTGGGTCGCCCACGTCAACGAAGCGGCCAACGCCACGCTGCTGCCCGAGGCGCATCACTCCTGGTATCTGGGCGCCAACGTGCCCGGCAAGCCCCGCGTGTTCATGCCCTATGCCGGTGGCATGGCGCGCTACAAAGAGATCTGCGACGACGTCGCGGCGAAGGGCTACGAGGGCTTCGAGATGCAGCGTGCGCCGGCCATGGCGAAGTAACGCGCCGCCTTTCGCCTTCGTCTCGGTGTGGACGAAGGCCCGATTTCTTCGCATCATTCCGAGGGGCGCCTATTCGAGCGCCCCCTTTTACTGTCCAGGGGAACCGTCATGCAGGAAGCGCCGTCCGTTCCGTCCGATTGGGACGTTGAGGCCGATGTCGTCGTCGTCGGCTTCGGAGCGGCGGGAATGGCGGCGGCGGTGACCGCGCACGAGGCCGGCGCCAAGGTCGTGATGCTGGAGAAGGCGCCCGAAGGAAAGCACGGCGGCAATACGCGCGTTGCGGGCCAGGGCTACCTCAACACGTCGTCGGTCGAGAAGGGCATCCAATATCTCACCGCGCTCTGCGGCGAGTTCAAGGTGCCCGAGGCGATGATCAAGGTCTGGGCCGAGGAGATGTTCCAGAACAACGACTGGCTCGCCTCACTCGGCCGCGATCCGCAGGAGCACCAGCATCAGCCGGTCGGCATCGAGTTCCCCGAGCTGCCCGGCGCCGACTGCGTGCACAAGTTCCACGACGGCCCGACCTACGGCTACTCGCTCACCTGGAATGCCTTCGAGCGGTGCGTCCTCGAGCGGCCGATCGACGTTCGCTACGAGACGCCGGCCAAGGGGCTGATCCAGCACGACATCACCAAGGAGATCGTCGGCGTTCGCGCGCAGTCCGGCGGCAAGAGCCTCGCCGTCAAGGCACGCAAGGGCGTCGTCCTCACCTGCGGCGGCTTCGAGAACAACCAGGAGATGATCCGCAACTACCTGCCGGGCGTCCCCTACTGCTACACGTCCGGCTCACCGTTCAACGAGGGTGACGGCATCACCATGGCGCAGATGGTGGGCGCCGATCTCTGGCACATGAACAACTACGCCGGCCCCTCCATGGCGCTGAAAGTGCCCGAGGTGCCGACCTCGTTTTCGATGCAGGCCTTCCACTATTCCAAGGTCATCCCGGGCGGCGCCATCGTCGTCGGCCCGGACGGTCGCCGCTTCTGCGACGAGAAGTTCAAGACGCGCCATGGCAAGGTGCCGATCAACGGCTGCTGGATGCCGCTGCCGACGCCCGTGCCGATGTACATGATCCTCGACCACGTCCATTTTTCGGCCGGCCCCCTCTACGACAAGACGCCGAGCCACGGCTGGACGCAAATCATCGAGAAGTACGACTGGAGCGACGACAATTCGAAGGAGCTGGCCAAGGGCTGGATCAAGACGGCGGATACCGTGGCAGGGCTCGCCAAGGCGATCGGTCTCGACCCGGCCGTGCTCGAGGCCACCGTCTCGCGCTGGAATGCCGACAGCGAGGCGGGCCGCGACACCGAGTTCGGCCGCACGCTGATGCTCACTCCGCTCAGCCGCGGTCCCTACTACGCCATCGAGCTGTCGCCCTCGATGCTCAACACGCAGGGCGGCCCGCGCCGCAACGAGAAGGCCGAGATCGTGCGCCCCGACGGCACGCCGATCCCGCGCCTCTACAGCGCCGGCGAGTTGGGCTCGATCTACTCCTACCTCTACCAAGGCACCGGCAACCTCGGCGAATGCCTCGCCTTCGGCCGCATCGCCGGACGGAATGCGGCGGGGCTGGGGGCGTGGGTGAGCGGGTGACGCGATTGGCCCGGCGCGCGTCCGGAACGATGACGCGCCGCGCCATCGCGCAAGTGCTCAGGAGCGGACGTTGGGTCGTTCAGGCGTTGACGGGCAACCAAGGCGGCCGGAGATGTCCGAAGCTGGCGGTAGTCATCGCTGGAACGCCGCTGATACGTGCAGGTGTCCCACAAGAGATGTCGGCCCGCGCCGCGGCGACGCCCCCTACCGTCATTGTCGGGCTTGTCCCGACCACCCATCGTGCCGCAGGCTCCATCCGTCGAGATGGGCCCGGAGGAGTAGTTGACGTTCTCGCCTGCAATGGCTTGTCCAACGACTGCTCGCTGATACGATAGGTGCCATTGAAATGGTCGGAGATGACAACAAATGGCTATTCTCGGAAAGGGCTGTTTCGTTGCGTGGCATGATCTGCAGCCGGGACGAGAAGCGGATCACGATCAATGGCACACTCACGAGCACATGATCGAGCGCGTGGCGATCCCAGGTTTTCTGCGCGGGCTACGATATCGGTCCGTCTCTGGCAGTCCGAGGGTTTGCTCGATGTATCACGTCGAGGCCGTCGAAACATTTACGTCTCCATCCTATCTCGAAAGGTTGAACAATCCTACGGCCTGGACCAAGCAAGTGATGCCGTTGTTCGTCGGCATGAATAGGACGCTCTGCACTGTCGTTTCGACACATGGCCATGGTATCGGAGGTCATCTGCTCACCATTCAACTTAAGCCGAAGTCCGGGCAGGCGAAGGCGTTGGAAGAGGTTCTGTCATCAAAATTATTGCCCGCTCTTGCTTCTGAGCGTGGTCTGTGCGGTGCGCATCTTCTTATCGGGGATCGTGCTGCAAGCCAGACGCGCACTCAGGAGAAGGCATTGCGCGGAGAGCCCGACGCCATCGCGGATTGGGTGCTTCTGATCGAAGGATACGACGGGGAGAGCGTTGCAACCGCTCGCGCCAATCTCACCAAAGCACTGCCCGGTCATGGCGCGGATCAGCCAATGGTCGCGGGACTATACTCACTCGACTTCACTCTCGGCGAAGATCAGGCGAAGCGGATATGGAAGAGGCCGGAGACTTGATGTCGTGAGCTTCGTCTTGATCGAACGGTAGCGGACATGCTCCGGCCAAGCTCCACGAGAGGCACAGATGTCCGAGTTGGGTCGTGTGTCACGAGCATCGCGGGTCCATACCGGGATGCGCAACTCAGCGAGAGATGAAGGAGGGCCCTTCGGGCTCGGCGATCAGGAGCTGAGCTCAAGCCACTGCAAGCTGCTGCGGTCAAGAGCCGTGGTGGTGAGCGTTGCAGTCAAGGTTCGGACTGAAGTCCGGCCGGCGAGATCGAGGAAGGCGAGCGCAAGCGAACCGCTGCAGAAGCGTCGAAAGCGGATTAGGCGATGTCAAAACCGCGGGGTGACCCTTCCTGCGGGATCAGCTCGGGCGATGCCCTGATACGGACCGAGCGGCATCCGGCGTGTAGGCGGCGCGAGCCTCGATCAGGCTCTTGTTGGGAACGTGAGAACCTGTGCGCCGTCGTGCTCGCCGTGTCGATGGTGAGCGCGAAGGGAGAAGCCGCAAGCGGTTGCAACCGCGAGGGCGAGAGTACCGATGCGGCGCGCAGGGACGGAGCAGCCCGTAGTAGTGAGGAAGGCTCTGTAATGGGGCTGGAACGAAGGGGCTGCGTTGTTCAGCCTGGCCTGCGGGCCAACCATCCTGTCGGAGGCTTGCCTCTGGCAGTGCGGGAGGAGCCCGTGGATCAGGCAAAGCCGTTCGCAATCGCCAAGCGCGAGGTCTGGGAAGCCTTCAAACGTGTGAAGGCCAACCAAGGAGCGGCTGGAGTGGATGGACAGTCGATTGCGGAGTTCGAGGCCAACCTCGTGGGCAACCTCTACAAGCTCTGGAACCGCCTGTCCTCAGGGAGCTACTTTCCTCCGCCGGTACGCCGCGTCGATATTCCGAAGGCGAGTGGCGGGACGCGCCCGTTGGGCATTCCAACGGTTGCCGACCGCATCGCCCAAGAGGTCGTCCGGCGCGCTCTGGAGCCGATCCTGGAGCCGGTGTTCCACACCGACTCCTACGGCTACAGGCCGGGCAAGTCTGCGATTGATGCCGTGGCCAAGGCCCGCGAGCGCTGTTGGCGCTTCGACTGGGTTCTCGAGTTCGACATCAAGGGTCTGTTCGACAACATCGACTGGGAGCTGATGCTCAAGGCGGTCCGCCATCATGCGGATTGCCCCTGGGTGCTGCTCTACGTCGAGCGTTGGCTCAGTGCGCCCGTGCAGATGGAGGATGGCAGCATCGTCGAGCGCACGGCGGGAACGCCGCAGGGTGGAGTGATCTCACCGCTACTGGCCAACCTGTTCCTGCACTATGCCTTCGACATGTGGATGGCGCGGGAGTTCCCGGCCGTCCCGTTCGAGCGGTATGCCGACGATGCGATCTGTCACTGCCGGAGCGAGGCGGAGGCGCGTGTCCTGCAGGACGCGCTCGCCGCCCGGCTGGCCGAATGCAAGCTGACGCTGCATCCCGAGAAGACGAAAATCGTCTACTGCAAGGATGTGAACCGGAAGGGCGACTTTCCCGTCATCCGCTTCGACTTTCTGGGGTTCGAGTTCCGGGCTCGGAAGATCATGTGGGTGAAGCCGAATGGGCGCATCTTCTCGCACTGCTTCCAGCCTGCCATCAGTCCGAAGGTGCAGGTGCGCATCAGCCGGGAGATCCGGCGATGGGCGCTGCACCACCGCAGCGACAAGTCCCTGGAAGAGCTGGCCCGAATGTACAATCCCGTCATTCGAGGCTGGATCGCCTACTACAGCCACTTCTACAAGACGCAGCTCAGACCTACGCTGAAGCGCATCGACGCCTATGTCATCAGGTGGGCTCGCCGAAAGTACAAGCGGATGGTTCACCAGACCAAGGGCGGGAGAGACTGGTTCGACCGGCTCCGCCGGAAGATGCCGAGGCTCTTTGCCCATTGGCCGCTATGTCATGGCAACGGCCGAACATCGGGAGCCGTGTGAACTCGAGAGGGTCATGCACGGTTCTGGGAGCAGCCGGAGGTGAGATTCCTCCGGCTGACTCGACAAAATCGACGTGCGGAGAACGCGGCGCCATGGGTCCTCGGAACAAGCCCGAGGATGACAGACGTGGGGTTGGCCGAACGTGTTGCCCAATGTCGGCACATGGCCCATCACACCGTCGCCGCGACGGTGGGTATCGGGGGAACCTCTGCCGTGCGCTTGAACGCACGACAGTGCCGCGCCGGCTGCGATCATTCTCGCCGCCCGCTTCCCCATCTGATCGTCAAAAAAAGCGGGTGGTACGGAGGGTGTCCCTCCGGCGGGGTGCGGGGCTGGCCCCGCTCGCGCGGAACGCGCGACCTCGACGGCTCAACGCGCGCCGTGAGCCTTGACGTTCCTCCTCCGGGCGACCCAAGCTGACGTCACAACGGCCGGAGCCAACCGGCTCACCCGAACGCTTCAGGAGGACGCCCATGGCCATCACACCCGCAGCTGGCGCCGCCGCCTATGACAGTGAGGCAGCCGCCATGCAGGCCTATCTCGCCGAGGGCGAGAGGAAGGCGTTTCAGCTCGGAAATCGCGGACCGATCCACTTCGACGCCAGCGGGCGGCTCACGCAGGACATCCTCGACGCCTACTGGCGCGTCGGCTTCTACGTCTTCGAGGGCGTGTTGCAGGCCGACGAGCTCGCCGATATCGAGCGCGACTTCAGGGACATTCTCGATCGCTTGCCGGTCACGAAGGAATCCGCCGTCGACAAGCACGGCCGCCTGGCGCTGGGTCATGACCTGAAGGCGCCCAACCTCTTCTGGTCGAAGCCGCTCGGTGACCCGTTCGGCGGCACCGAGCTCGCCAATGGCCGCCATCCCGTGAAGATGCACGAGCCGACGGCAGCGGCCGATGCACCGAAGGAGGTCGTCTACCTGATACTCGGCTCCCTGCAATTCTCCGAGGCGTGCCTTCGCGTCTACGGCCATCCGCAGCTTCTCGGCGTTATCGCCTCCATCAACGGCGACGACTTCACGCCCTTCAACGAGGCGCTGTTCATCAAGGAGCCCGGGCGCGGTGCCTCCGTCGCATGGCATCAGGACGGCGTCACGCACTGGGATGCGCCCGACTGGGACGAGGGCACGCACGGCTTCAATATGATGGCGCAGCTCTACGGCTGCACGGCCGCCAACGGCGTGTGGGTCGTGCCCGGCTCGCACAAGCTCGGCAAGATCGACATCAAGAAATGGGTCGCCGAGGCCGGCAGCACGCGGCTCCCCGAGGCCGTGCCGATCATCTGCAAGCCTGGCGACGTGGCCATCACCAACCGCCAGTCGCTGCACGGCTCGTTCGCCAACACTTCCAAGGACTGGCGCGTAACTGTGAACCAGGGTTTTCACCGTCGGAAATCGGTGCTCAACGTCGAGGCGGGTGGCCTGCACGCGGCACGCGCTGTTTACACAGCGGATCGCATCCGCGATCGCGCGGCCATGATCGGCTACGGCATCGATGCCCGCCGCCAGCGTTTCCCCGACGAGACTCCGTTCGTCTACAAGCCGCACGCCGACGAGGGTCTCACCTACACCTGGGACGCGAAGGCCAAAGCAAGCATCCGCGACTACAATCTGCTGGATCTGAGCATCTGAGCGAAGCACACGGCTCGGGACTTATCCCCGGGCCGCTGGTTTCGTGTATTTATGGCAAGCTCCGCCGAGCCCAGGTGAGGAAACCCGACCGCATGTCCAAACCCTTCCACGGCGTCCGCATTCTCGACTTCACGCAGGTGTTCGCCGGGCCTTTCGGCTCCTACCAGCTGGCGCTGCTCGGAGCCGACGTGATCAAGATCGAGCGGCCGGGCGGCGACGACATGCGCTACGGCCCACCCAACAAGGAATGGTCCGACCGTGGCATGGGCACCAGTTGGATGGCGATCAACTCCAACAAGCGCAATATCGCCCTCGACCTGACCAAGCCCGAGGCCATCGCCATCGTGAAGCGTCTCGCCGAGACAGCCGACGTGGTCCTGGAAAATTTCCGGCCGGGCGTGATGGAGAAGCTCGGCATTGGCTGGACGCAACTCAAGGAGGTCAACCCTAAGCTGATCTACGCGGCCGTGTCCGGCTTCGGCCACAACGGCCCGCTGATGCGCGCGGCTGCCTACGACGGCAAGATCCAGGCGATGAGCGGGCTGATGTCCATCACGGGCAGCCTGGAAAGCGGTCCGACCCGCGCCGGCTTTGCCGTGTGCGACGCGATCGGCGGCATGACGCTGGCCTTCGCCGTCTCGAGCGCGCTCTTCCAGCGGACGCACACGGGCAAGGGGCAGATGGTGGACGTCGCCATGCTCGATGCCGCGATGACGTTCATGTCGTCGTTCTACGTCGACTACACGGTCGGCGGCCATGTGCAGGGCCCCTCTGGCAATCGCGCTCAGAGCCGGCTTCCGACCGCCGACCTGTTCAAGGTCAAGGGCGGACATATCCTGCTCGCCGTCAACAACGAGAAGCAGTTCGCCGCGCTGTCGAAGGCGATCGGCAAGCCCGACCTCAACAAGGACCCGCGCTTCGTCGACTGGCCGACGCGCATCGCCAACGACGCAGCGCTCCGCACCATCATCGAGGATGTTTTCGCGTCCAACGACGCGGCCTATTGGGACGACTACCTGACCGCCAACGATGTCCCCTGCGCCCGCGTCTGGCGCATCGACGAGGTGGTGGAGAACCCACAACTCGAGCAGCGCCCCGTGATGCAGGAGATCGACAGCCCCTACGGCCGCCTCAAGATGATCGGCTCCGGCTTCCGCTTCGAGCACGACGGCGGCTCGATCGAGTTCCCGCCACGCCTGCCGGGCGCCGACACCGACGCCGTGCTCGGCGAGGCGGGCTATTCGGCCGACGAAATTGCGGCTTTGCGCAGCAGTGGTGCAGTGAGCGAGGGTATCGAGCTGGATCGAAGGAAGAAGTAGGGCCAGACGCTACCTCTCCTGCAGCGACTGGACGTAGTAGACCAGCTCCAGCACGCGGGCGCGGACGGCCGCCTCGCCGCCGTAGGGTCCGTACTTGTCGCCGATATCGTCGACGTAGCGGCGGCCCCACACGGGCATGTCGCGCGTGCCGTGGGCTGGGATCATAGTGCGCCCGTCGATCGTCTGGAACACTTTGAGGAACGGGAACTTGAAATCGTTCGCCTGCTCCAGCTTGGTCAGGTCGGTCGGCTTCACCTTGAGGGCCGAGGCCATGGGGCCATCGCCCTTGCCGCGGGCTCCGTGGCAGACCTGGCACGAGGTCCGGTACTCATCGGCCACCGCGTAGCGATCCTGGGCGATCGCCCCTGTCGAAAGCGCGGCCAGGGCGGCGGCGGCAGTAACGACGGTGGTAATCGTGGTCCTTACAGGCATGTGCTCCTCCCGCATTCAGGCCGCTTCCGTTGTCATTCAGCGGTCACGACAACGCGGCCGCGTTGACGAGGATCAAGGCGGTTATCCAAGATTTTCGGGCTTCCGGCTGACTGTCCGCCGAGTGAGCGGTGGATGCACGGGCGCATCTGTCGCCGCATCCATTGCTTGCGCCGTGTCGCCTGCGTGACCCACTCTAGAGCCTCTCGCGCATGCGCACCTTGGAGCCATCCATGTCAGACGCCGTCACCTATGTCTCGAAGAACGACATCGCCGTCATCACGCTCAACCGGCCGGAGAAGATGAACCGGATGGACAACGCGTTGATGGACGGGCTGTGCGAGGCGTGGCAGCGCTTCGGCAAATCCGATGACCGCGTCGCGATCCTCACCGGCGCGGGCACAAAGGCGTTCTGCGCCGGCGCCGACCTGCAAAATCCCCCGCGTGGGCTCTATCATGGCGTGCCCGGTATCGGTGTTCCGGTCGACAAGCCGATCATCGCAGCCGTGGCCGGCTGGTGCGTCGGGGGTGGCATGGTGCTGACCACCATGTGCGACCTGATGATCTGCGCTGACAACGCCATCTTCACCTATCCCGAGGTCAAGGTCGGCTTCTCGGGCGGCCTGATCACCAACCTCGTCACGCGCATTCCGCATAAGATCGCGATGGAGTTGCTGTTGATCGGTGAGCAGATCGATGCGAAGCGCGCCTATGAGGTGGGTTATGCGAACAAGGTCGTGCCGGTCGACCAGCTGATGCCGGAGGCCATGGTCTGGGCCGAGAAGATCGCCGCCAATGCGCCGCTCCCGACGCAAGCCCTGAAGCACTGGGCGAGCCTGACGCTGCCGAAGGGGCCGACCGAGATCGGCGGTGCTGCCCGCTACATGACGGATGTGATCGACAATTCAGCGGATTGGGTCGAAGGCCGCACGGCTTTCAAAGAGAAGCGGGCGCCGAGATTCAAGGGCAAGTAAGCCGGGCGCACCGCTAAATCGAGAGAGAGAGGAGACGCACATGCGCTTTCAGGATCAAGGCATCGTCATCACCGGCGCTGGTAGCGGCATCGGCCGTGAGACGGCGATCGAGTTCGCCAAGGAGGGTGGCGTCGTCGCTGTCTCGGACATCGACGCGAAGTCGGCCGAGCGCACGGTCGAGGAGATCACGACGTCGGGCGGCCGCGCCTATGCGTTTCCCCTCGACACCACCGATCCGAAGGCGGTGCAGGCGACCTTCGATGTCATCGAGCGGCGTCTCGGACGGCTCGATGTGCTGGTCAACAGTGCTGGCATCCGCGAGATCAAGCCGGTGATCGAGCTCAGCCACGAGGAGTGGAGCCGGGTCATCAACGTCAACATCACCGGCGTATTCCTGACCTCGCAGGCGTTCGTGCAGCGCATCGTGAAGGCGGGGCGGCAAGGCGCAATTGTCAATCTGGCATCGACCCTCGGCGTCACTGCAGCGCCCAACCGGCCCGCCTATACGGCCTCCAAGCACGCCGTGGTTGGTCTTACCAAGGAGATGGGCCTCGAGCTTGGCGAGAGTGGCATTCGCGTCAATGCCGTTGGTCCCGGCGTGACGCGAACCGCACTGACTGAGCGCTACTTCCAGGATCCGGCCATGGCCGAGACGGTGAAATCCGTCCACGCCATGAACCGCTGGGGCGAAGCGCGAGAGATCGCCCGCGCCATCTTGTTCCTGGCTTCCGACGATGCGAGCTTCATCACGGGCACGACGCTGATCGTCGATGGGGGCTGGACAGCCGGAAAGAAGATGTGACCGTCGGCCTCCTAAGGCGCCACTTTCTCACGTGTCAAGCGCACGGCCTCCGCGACAGTTCCGACGGTCGCGGCCGGACCGCTGCCGCCGATATGCAACTCGAATTGCCCCGAGCGCCAATGCCACACACCGGCAATGCTCGGGCCGCGCTCGACCGCGACACCGCTTGGCTGGCGCGCAACTGCCCGGGCGCCGCGATCCGCCAGGTCGCGGTCGGCGTTCAGTGCGTCGCGCAACTGCGCTTCCATGATCGCGGTCGCCATTGGCTTTCACCGCCTCCCGCCTCGTTCCGCCGATGGTCCGGAGCTGGCGGTCGCCGACCGCCGCACTTTGCTCTCCTTCGCGTCAGGCGAAGAAAGAACGGCTGTCGGAGCGAGGTATTCCCAATTCGCCGAAAATGCCTTCATTAACGGCCGTAAGGGTAATTCAATCCTTTCGCCGCTTTCGAAACCTGGACAATCAAGGATATAGGGACGAGCCGGCGAATTTCTACAGCTCGCCCGCGGCTCGCGCCGCATCGACGACGGCGACGGCCGCCATGTTCAGAAGGCCTCGCACCGTGATCGACGGTGTGACGATGTGCACGGGACGCGCCGCGCCGAGCAGGATCGGCCCGATAGCGACGCTGTCCGAGACGACCTTCAAGAGATTAAAAGCGATATTGGCTGCATCGAGGCCCGGCGCGATCAGTAGATTGGCAGCGCCCGTCAGTCGCGAGCGCGGGAACAGCTCCTCGCGGATGAAGGGCGAGATCGCGGCATCGGCCTGCATTTCGCCTTCCACCTCGAGCTCAGGCGACCAATCCTTGAGGGTTGCGAGCACATTGCGCATCTTCTGGGCTGACGGAGTGTTCTCGCTGCCGAAGCTCGAATGCGAAAGCAGCGCGACGCGCGGCTCGATGCCGAAGCGGCGAACGACGTCCGAGGCGAGGAGGGCGATCTCGGCCAATTGCTCGGCTGGCGGGTCATAGGAGACGTGGGTGTCGGCAATGAACAGCGGACCGGTCGGCAGGATCATCGCCGACAGAGCCGCAAAGCCGCGCACGCCGCCGAGCTGTCCCACAACCTGCGACACGTGCCGAAGCTGCGTCTGATAGCGCCCCACAGCGCCGCAGATCATCGCGTCGGCGTCCCCGCGGCGGAGCAGCAGGCCGGCGACCACGGTGGAGCCGTTGCGCACGACGCGCTGGGCGTGCGACGGCGAGACGCCTCGGCGCTCGACGAGCTGATGATACTCCTCGGTCAGTGCGCCGAGGCGCTGATCCGTGTTGAGATCGAAGACGTCGTAATCGCGCTCGGGGCGAATGCGCAGGCCGAGGTGGGTGATCGAGCGTGCGATCTCCTCGCGCGAGCCGACGAGAATCGGTCGGCCCAGTCGCTCCGTCACCACCTGTTGCGCACACTGCAGCACATAGGGGTGCTCTCCCTCGGCGAAGACGAGGCGCTTCGGCGTCGTCTGTGATGCTCGCCGGGCGGCATCGAACACGGGCCGCATCACGAAGCCGGATCGGTAGACGAAGCCGTTGAGCTTCTGCCGATAGGTATCGAAATCGGTGATCGGGCGCGTGGCGACGCCGGAGTCCATGGCGGCTTTCGCGACGGCCGGTGCGATCTCGGTGATCAGCCGCGGGTCGAACGGTTTCGGCAGGATATAGTCGGGACCGAAGACGAAGGTCTCGGCACCGTAGGCGGCCAGCACGATGTCGGAGGCCTCGCTCTCGGCGATCCCGGCGAGCGCGGTGACGGCGGCGGCCTTCATCTCCTCCGTGATACTGGTCGCTCCGACATCGAGCGCACCTCGGAAAATGAACGGGAAGCACAGCACGTTGTTGATCTGGTTCGGGTAGTCCGTTCGGCCAGTGGCGATGACGGCGTCGTCGCGCACGGCAAGCACCTCCTCCGGCAGGATCTCGGGCGTCGGGTTGGCGAGCGCGAAGACCAGCGGCTTTGCCGCCATCGACGCCACCATGTCGCGTGTCACGACGCGGGCCGCCGAGAGGCCGAGCAGCACGTCGGCACCCCGGATCGCATCGGCGAGCGTTCGTGCGCGGGTCTCCTGCGCGTAGACCTCGAGGTAGGGGTTCATCAGCTCGTTACGGCCCTTGAACACCACGCCCTTGATGTCCGTCAGCGTCACGTTCTCGCGACGGAGGCCGAGTGTCACGAGGAGGTTCACGCAGGCGAGCGCCGCCGCCCCGGCGCCGGAGGTGACGAGACGAACCTCGTCGATGCGCTTGCCGACCACCTTGAGGCCGTTGAGGATGCCGGCGGCGACGACGATGGCGGTGCCGTGCTGATCGTCGTGAAAGACGGGAATGCGCATGCGGGCGCGCAACCGCTTCTCGATTTCGAAGCACTCGGGCGCCTTGATGTCCTCGAGGTTGATGCCTCCGAAGGTCGGCTCGAGCCGGGCGACGGCTTCCACGAAGGGCTCGACCTCCTTCTCGTCCACCTCGATATCGTAGACGTCGATGCCGGCGAACTTCTTGAACAGGACGGCCTTGCCCTCCATCACGGGCTTGGCGGCGAGCGGCCCGATGTCGCCGAGGCCGAGCACGGCCGTGCCGTTGGTGATGACTCCCACTAGGTTGCCGCGAGCCGTGTAGCGGGCGACCGTCGATGGATCTGCGGCGATGGCCTCGCAGGCATAGGCAACGCCAGGGCTGTAGGCGAGCGCGAGGTCCGCCTGGTTGGCGACCGGCTTGGTCGGCTGGATCGCCACTTTTCCCGGAGGATCGGCCTCGTGATAGTCGAGGGCGATGCGCCTCATGTTGTCGTCCGGCATGATCCCCTCGAATTGACTGGCGTCGTAGAGCGTCGGCCGCCCGGCTCCATCATACGTTAGGCAAGGGACGATGGCTAAGGCGGTCGGGCGCATGGACGCAGGCGGGTGCATTGCCTAGTGTCCCGTCCCGCAATTGCCGACTCCGAGCGTGCCGGAATTTCTGGTCGGCAATTGCGGGGCGCCACACTAGATTGCACGCCGCGAGACAAGGCCATGTGACGGCCAGCCGAGGGGACCACGTGCATGAACGAGCATCTTCGCGCGCCCGCGTCCGAGGACGATCGTGCCGCGAGCGAGCCCTTTTTCGGCATCGGCGATCCTGGTGCGCTCGAGGCTTACTACGCGAATGCCGCGGGCGACCGGCCCGCGCGGCGGGCCCTATCGGTGGCCACCATCGGCAATGGCGGGGCCGAGGTGGCCCTGATCGAGGCCTATCGCTCGCGCGGCTTCCTGAGAGCGATGCTCGATCCATTGGGGCTCGCGCCAAGGCCTGAGATCGGCGCGCTGTCGGCGACACAGTACGGCCTCAACCCGCAGGCGGCTCGCCCGCTCGTCGAACGCCTGGAGCGGGCCTATTGCGGCACCATCGGCTGGGAGATCGGACACATCCACGATCCGGCACGGCGCGGCTGGCTCGCGGCGGAGGCCGAAGCGGGCGATGCGGCGGCACCGGATGCCGCCACCCGGGAGCGTATCCTGGCGTTGCTGGCGAAAGGCACCGCGTTCGAGGCGGGCCTCGCGCAACGCTACCCGGGCGGCCGCCTGTTCGGTCTCGGTGGCGCGGAGACGTTCCTCGTCGCGGTTGCGACCATCCTGTCGGAGAGCGTCCAGCTCGGCGCGGAAGAGGTCGTCGTGGGCGGTATGCACCGTGGCCGTTTCAGCCTCCTTGCCAACGTTCTCGGCAAGCCCGTCAATCAGATGGTGGCCGAGATTCTCGGCAAGCCTTCCGTGCCCGACGGGATCGCGTGCTCGTCGGACGTCTCCTATCACCTCGGCTACTCGGGCGATCTCGATATCGCGGGCGGGCGTCTGCGCGTCTCCGTGTCGGCCCATCCGTCGCATCTGCAACTCGCCCCGATCATCTCCCAGGGCCGCGCCCGCGCCAAGCAGGCGATGCGGGGGGCTGATGGAAAGCAGGCCGTGCTGCCGCTGCTCCTCCACACCGATGCGAGTTTTGCGGGGCAGGGCCTCGTCGCCGAGATGTTGCAGCTCTCGGGGCTCGCGCCGTTCGATCTCGGGGGCACCATCCACATCGTCGTCAACAACCAGCTCGGCTTCACGACCACGCCCGAGGACGGCCGCACGGCCCGCGGCGCGACCGACATCGCCCGCCTGATCGAGGCACCCGTGCTCCATGTCAACGGCGACGACCCGGAGGCCGTCTGGCGCGTCGGTCTCGTCGCGGCGAACTGGCGAGCGACGTTCGGGACCGACATCGTCATCGACCTCGTCTGCTACCGCCGCCCTGGCCACAACGAGATCGACGAGCCGCGCTTCACGCAACCGGTGATGTATCGCGCCGTCGATGCGCTGGCGCCGGTCGACCAACTCTACTCGGCGGACTTGGCGGCCAAAGGCATCGACACCAGCGGTGCTGACGTCGCGCGCGCCGCGCTCCAAGCCGAGATCGCCGAGGCGTTCGCGGGCGCCAAGTCCTGGCGAACCAACGCCGCCGACTGGTTCGAAGGCTCCTGGAAAGGCTTCACTGCGGGGACGTTGGCCGACATGCTGGCGCCGGCTGCCACGGGCGTGCACAGTCCGCGCCTCATCGCGATCGGCCGCGCCATCACGACCCCACCGGCCGATTTCGACGTCGATCCGAAGGTGCAGCGCTTCCTCGACGAGCGGCGGCGCTCGATTGAGACGGGCGAAGGGATCAACTGGGCGACGGGCGAAGCCCTGGCATTGGCGACGCTCGCAGCCGAAGGCACGCCCATGCGGCTCGGCGGCCAGGACACCGTCCGCGGCGCCTTCACGCAGCGCCATCTGGAACTGCACTGCCAGCGCACGGGGCGGCGTCACCTGACCCTGCGCCCGGCCGCTGCCGATGACGTTGCGATGGAGATCCACAACACGCCGCTGATCGAGCATGCCATCGCCTGCTTCGAGTACGGTATCTCGATGGCCGATCCGCGCCGGCTGGTGATCTGGGAGGCGCAGTTCGGCGAGTTCCTGAATTACGCGCAGGCCGTGTTCGACCAGTGCATCGCCTGCGGCGAGGATCGCTGGCTGCGCTCCTCCGGGCTGGTCATTCTGCTCCCGCACGGCCTCGACGGCGGCGGCCCCGACCACTCGACCGGCCGGCCGGAGCGCCTGCTCGCGGCTTGTGCCGGCGCCAATCTGCAGGTCGTCAACGCCTCGACGCCCGCAAACTTCTTCCATGTGCTCCGCCGGCAGATGCATCGGCCCTTCCGGAAGCCGCTGGTGGTGCTGTCGCCGAAGGCGCTCTTGCGCACCAAGGCGTGCGTCTCGACACTTGCCCATTTCGCCGAGGGCACGGGCTTTCGCGCCGTCATACCTGACACGGGCGTGACGAGCGCCCGCCGGGTCGTGATGTGCTCGGGCAAGGTCTATTATGAGCTCGCCGAGGCGCGGGCCGCGCGCGGGCTGGACAAGGCCGTGGCGCTCGTCCGTCTCGAGCAGATCTATCCGCTGCCCGAAGCCGAGATCTCTGCCGCGCTCGCAGCCCATCCCGGCGCCGAGCTCGTCTGGTGCGAGGAGGAGCCCGAGAACATGGGCACCTTCACCTGGCTCGACCGCCGCCTCGAACGCATCGCCGGCCGCCCCTTCCGCCGCGCCGGCCGCCCCGCCGCCGCCACCCCGGCGGTCGGCGTCAAATACTGGCACGAAGCCGAAATCAAGGCGTTCGTGGAGGAGGCGCTGGGCGGGGTGAGTGAGGGTGGGCGCTACGATTGCCCAAGCGACGTCATGGGCCAGAAGCACGCATGACCGGGAGCACAACGATGTGGTCGAATGCTGTCCGGTCGTTGATCAGTTAGCCGACTTGGGCGAGCCGAATTATGCTGGAGATTGGATCAACTGAAAAGTTGGGGCCTCTTACGTGATACGCACTCCTCGTCTCATCCTGCGGCCCTGGCGAACAAGCGATCTCCCGCTGTTTGCAGAGCAGAATGCTGACCCTGAAGTGATGATGTACCTTAACGGTGTGCTGTCTCGGCAGCAGAGTGATGCCTATGTCGAGCGAGCCCAAGCACATTTGGCCGAAGTTGGATTTTGCAAGTGGGCGGTCGAGGCACCTGGCGTCGCCTCTTTCATTGGAGCAGTTGGACTGACTCGCGTGAAGTTCGAGGCCACGTTCACTCCAGCGGTTGAAGTTGCTTGGCGACTGCATCGCCATTTTTGGGGACACGGCTATGCTACCGAAGCGGCGCAGGCCTCGATAGAGGATGGGTTCAAGAGAGTTGGACTAAAGGAAATCGTTTCTATGACTGCCCTCGGTAACAGCGCTTCGCAACGTGTGATGTTGCGACTGGGAATGAACCGATCAATCGAATTCGATCATCCGCTTTTGACGGCCGGCAATCCTCTCCAGCGCCACGTCCTGTTTCGATTGCCGGCGTCAGGTTCCCGCTAGAGCGTCTCACGAACGCTGCGACCGCTCCTGCAAAATGCGGACACACAACAAAGTTGATCGGCCTGTTGGCGCCTTTTTGCGCTTCGGGTTGAAATCAACCCGAGCCTCCACCCCCGCTTTCAACGGCGCCGCCATTGAAGACGGGATCAACGCGATGCTGCCGCCGGTCTTGAGGCCCGGAACGCCAGCCGCCTCGCCGACGTTGACGGCCCCCTCCCCCTCCTCCATGGTGACTCGAAAAAACAGTCAAACGGGAGGACATAACATGAAGCGGCGTACGTTCCTGAAGCTCGTCGGCGGTGCCGGCGCGGGGCTCTCGCTCTCTCCGGCGGTGGCTCGCGCACAGGCGCCATGGCCCGACAAGCCGGTGAAGATCATCGTACCGTTCGGCGCTGGCGGCGGCACCGACAACCTCGCCCGGTACTGGTCCGAGAAGCTCGGCAGAGCCTTCGGCCAGCAGTTCGTGATCGAGAACCGCGGCGGCGCCGGCGGCATGATCGGCACCGAGGCCGCCGCGAAGGCGGAGCCCGATGGCTACACGCTGCTGATCTCGTCGAACTCGTCGACGGTCAACCTGCCGCTCCTGCGCAAGACCTCCTATGGTAAGGAATCGCTGCAGCCCATCGTGCGTGTCGGCGACGGCATATCCGGCTTCTGCGTGTATCCGGGCACCGGGCTGAAGTCGATCAAGGAGCTGGTCGACTATGTGAAGGCCAACCCTGGCAAGATGCCGTTCGGCACACCAGGACTGGGCACCAGTGGCCATATGCGCATGGAGATGCTGTCGCATCGGGCCGGCATCAAGTTCCTGCACGTCCCCTATCGCGGCGGCGCCGAAGTTCTGAACGACCTCCTCACCGGGACCGTCCAGATCGCCAACGATCCATCGAACAATGCCGCCATCAAGGCCGGCAAGCTGAGACTGCTGTGCGTCAATCACAGCACCCGCAGTCCGGATTACCCGGATGTGCCGACGCTCACGGAGTCCGGCTATCCCAACTCCGACGTACCGTTGTGGTTCTCGCTCTGGGCACCCGCGGGCGTTCCGGCACCCATCGTGGAGGCCATTCACGCCAAGGTGACAGAGATCTCGAAGCTGCCCGAAACTGCGGCCCGCCTGCTGCTCGTCGGCATGCTGCCGGTCACCTCGAACTCAGGCCGAGTTGCAGGCCTTCCGGGAAGCCGAGATCAAGACCACGAGCGAGCTCATCAAGCTGGCCAACATCAAGATCGAGTAGATACCGGCCGCGCCACCGTTGCCCGGCGACGCGAGGGCTCGCGTCGCCGGGCTTGGCGCAGATCGTGAGCCTCGCTCGAAACCTGCACTCGGCGCGCGCGCACCCTCACGGCCACTTCACCACCGGCGGCATCGACGACAGGATCGAGGTCGACGTTGCCGCCGGTCTTCAACCCGAACACCGTGCCGCGGTCGTAGAGCAGGTTGAACTCGACATAGCGGCCGCGCCGGACCAGTTGCTCCTCGCGCTCGGCCTCGGTCCAGGGCTTGGCGTAGTTGGCGCGGACGAGGCGCGGATAGATGTCGGCGAAGGCGCGGCCGACGTCCTGGGTGAAGCCGAAGGCGAGATCCCAGCCGCCCTCTTCGGGTCGTCGGCGTCAGGTAGTCGTAGAAGATGCCGCCGACGCCGCGCATCTCCTTGCGGTGGGGCAGATAGAAGTATTCGTCGCACCAGGTCTTGTAGCGCGGATAGTCGACCGGCGCGGCGTAGGGCCGGCACGCGGCCTCCATGGCGGCATGAAACGCGACCGTATCGGCGTCTTCCTGCGTGCGTCGCGCATCGAGCACGGGCGTCAGATCGGCGCCACCGCCGAACCACCACTTGGACGTTACCACCATGCGCGTGTTCATGTGCACGGCCGGTACGTGCGGATTGTGCATGTGGGCGATGAGCGAGACGCCCGAGGCCCAGAAGCGCGGGTCCTCCTCGGCGCCTGGAATCTGATTCCGGAACTCCGGCGCGAACTCCCCGTGCACCGTGGACGTATGCACGCCGACCTTTTCGAAAACGCGGCCCTTCATCAGCGCCATCCGGCCGCCCCCGCCCGGCTGGCCGGTGTGGTCGGTCCGCTCCCAGGGGGCGAACACGAAGCGTCCCGGCGGCTGGTCGGATAGCGGCGCGCCCGCCGGCAACTCGTCCTCCAGCCGCTCGAATGCCGGGCAGATGATCTCGTTGCGCAACGTCTCGAACCAGGAGCGGGCGGTCGTCTTGCGTGCCTCGAGGTTGGTGTCCGTCATTGCGTAACCCTTGATTTCCTGTGCGTGCGGGACTAGCTGACGGCTAGACACGGGCTTTTGCCGCCGGCATTGACTTCGGTCATCGTGACGTCCCTTTTGGGGGATAGGCGTTTTCAAATCCAGACTTCTTCCGATCCGAGCGACCCGTGAGCGCCCTCGACGGCCCGCTGCGGCTGGGCTCGTCCGATCGGCCAACCTGTCGAGGTCTCATGTTCCGCTGGTTCGAAACGCGTATCGATCCGTTTCCCGAGGATCCGCCCGAGCGGCCGCCGACGCGGTTGGTCGACTTCTACTGGCACTATGTGAAGCCGGTCTGGCCGGTGTTCCTCGTTCTTTTGGTCGTGGGCGGCATCGGGTCGCTGATCGAGGTGGCGCTGTTCGCCTTCGTCGGATCGCTGGTCGACCTCATGCGCGACAGTCACAGGCGCCCGAGACGTTCTTCGCCGACCACGGTACGACGCTGCTGTGGATGGCGTTCGTCGCGATGATCTTGCGTCCCATCATCTCGACCGCGCACGACTTGATCAAGAATCAGATGATCTCGGGGCCGTTTACGACGCGCATCCGCTGGCTGACCCATCGCTATGTGCTCCGCCAGAGCCTCGGCTTCTTCCAGAACGACTTTGCCGGCCGCGTCGCCAACAAAGTCATGCAGACGGGCCCGGCGCTGCGCGAATCCGTCGTCCAGGTGGTCGATGCGGTCTGGTATGTGGCCGTCTACTGGACCGGAGCTCTGGTTCTTTTTGCGCAGGCCGACTGGCGCCTGACGCTACCGCTGCTCGCGTGGCTCGTCGCCTACGGTTTCGCCATCGTCCACTTCGTACCGCGCATCAAGAAGGCCTCGACCGAGGCCTCCGAAGCGCGCTCGATGCTGATGGGGCGGATCGTCGACAGCTACACCAACATCCTGACGGTCAAGCTCTTCGCCCACGCCGACCGTGAGGACGGCTATGCCCGCGATGGCCTGCGCGAGCAAATGAACAAGTGGCAGGCGTCGCTCCGGCTGCTCACCCAGCTCGAGCTCGTGCTCTACACGATGAACGGGCTACTGCTGGTCTCGGTCACGGGGCTGGCGCTGTGGCTCTGGTCCGGCGGGCTGCTGACTATCGGCGCCATCGCGCTGGCGACGGGACTCGTCATCCGCATCGTCAACATGTCGGGTTGGGTGCTGTTCACGGTCGCGGGCATCTTCGAGAACATCGGCGTCGTCCAGGAAGGCGTCGAGACGATCTCGCGGAAGAACGATGTCGTGGACGTCCCGCGTGCATGCGCCCTCGAGGTGTCGCGTGGAGAGATCCGCTTCGACAACGTGCGCTTCAACTACGGTATCACGGCCGCCCAGCAGGATGAGCCCGGGACGACGCTGCGGCCACGCATCATCCGCGATTTTTCGCTGACGATCCGTCCGGGCGAGAAGGTCGGTCTCGTCGGGCGCTCAGGCGCGGGGAAATCGACGCTCGTCAATTTGCTGCTCCGCTTCTACGACCTCGAAAGCGGACGCATCCTGATCGACGGTCAGGACATCCGCGGCGTGACCCAGGAATCGCTGAGGTCGCAGATCGGCATGGTGACGCAGGACACCTCACTGCTGCATCGCTCCGTGCGCCACAACATCCTCTATGGCAGGCCCGAGGCCAGCGAGGATCGCGCCATCGCGGCAGCCCGGCGGGCCGAGGCTCACGAGTTCATTGTCGGGGCATCGGACATGAAGGGTCGTCGCGGCTACGACGCCCATGTCGGCGAGCGCGGCGTGAAGCTCTCTGGCGGGCAGCGCCAGCGGATCGCCATCGCGCGGGTTCTGCTCAAGGACGCGCCGATCCTGGTTCTCGACGAGGCGACGAGCGCGCTCGACAGCGAGGCCGAGGCGGCGATCCAGGAGCAGCTTTTCAACCTGATGCAGGGCAAGACCGTGATCGCCATCGCTCACCGCCTCTCGACGATCGCGGCGATGGATCGCCTGGTGATCATGGACGCCGGCGCCATCGTCGAGCAGGGCAGTCATTCCGAGCTGATCCAGCGCGGAGGTCTTTATGCAGAGCTCTGGTCACGCCAGTCGGGCGGGTTCCTGGCGGAGGCGGCGGAGTAGGGTGGATTGACAAACCGGCGTCAGTCGTCGGTCAATCGAGACAACCCGGAGCAACCGGGGATTGACCGGGAGAGATGCTCGATGCGTCGTCGTGAATTCATAGCTGCCACCGCCGCGGCCGTGCTGGCAGCGCCCTCTGTCGTCCGCGCACAGTCGAAATGGCCCGAGCGCCCCGTCAAGCTCGTCGTACCGTTCGCGCCGGGTGGCTCGACGGACCTCGTGGCCCGGCCTTGGGCCGAGAAGCTCACCGAGGCCTTCGGGCAGCAGTTCGTAGTCGAGAATCGCGGCGGCGCCTCCGGCATGATCGGCACCGAGGCTGTCGCCAAGGCGCCGGCCGACGGCTACACCTACCTCGTTGGCACGACGACACCGATCGTGACACTGCCGCTGCTGCGCAAAGTCTCATACGACCCGAAGGCGTTCATCCCTGTCGGCCGCGTCGGAGACGCCGTGACGGGCTTCGTCGTCCACCCGTCGATCGGCATAAAATCCTTCAAGGACATGGTTGAGTATGCCAAGAAGAACCCCGGCAAGCTGGCCTTCGGCTCGTCGGGCATCGGCACCGCGCCCCACATCCGCTTCGAGCTGATGCGGCAGGCGGCCGGCATCGACATCCTGCACGTGCCTTACCGGGGCGGCGCGGATACGCTGAACGACCTCCTCGCCGGCGCCATCCAAGTCATGAACGAATCCTCGAGCCTCCCGCACGTGCGCGCCGGCAAGCTGATCCTGCTCAACGTCAACCATCACACCCGCATCCCCGAGTTCCCCGACGTGCCGACGCTCTCCGAGCTCGGCTATCCCGGCATCGACGGCGGCTCCTGGTTCGGCGTTCACGCCATTCGCGGCGTGCCGCAGGAGATCCTCGAGAGGTTCAATGCCAAGCTCGTCGAGATCGGCAAGACGAAGGAGATGCAGGAGCGGATCGCCAAAGTGAACGCGGTGTTGACGGCGCAAACTCTGCCCGAGGTGGCAGCACATCTCGAGCACGAGGCGCAGATCACCATCCGCGCCGTGAAATCGGCGGGCATCAAGGCCGAGTAAGGCCGTGAAATCGGCGCCGGCCGTAGAGGAGCTGCCGGCGCCCAATTGTCTCGCGCCGCCGACTTGGGCCAGTCACGGGGCGTGTCACGCAGTCGTCATGCAGTGACTTTAGCTCACCCAGTCGACGGTCTTTCCAGTCCATTCCTGAGACGCGAGCACATGACACAGCAGCCGGGCACGGCCACCACCAGTGGTCCGCTGCCCATGGCGCGGACACCGTGGCTGACGATCAATGGCCTCGGGCTCTACGTGCTGCTGATGTACGGCATCACGTACTACGCCGTCTCGACGGCCGCGCCGCGCATGGCTGAAACGTTCGGCATCGGCGTGTCGTCGGTGTTCGGGCTGCTGACGCTGTCGCTTCTCTCGACCGCCATGGTGGCGCCGGCGATCGGTCGGTGGATCGACCGGGTCGGGGCGGCGCGAGTCCTTCTGATCGGAACGCTCGTCAGGACTGCGGGTGTGGCGCTGATGGCGCTGGCGCCCGACTTCTGGTCGTTCGCCGCGGCGTTCATCCTCGTGCAAGTGCTCGGGCAGCTCACGGAGTATGACGCGACGTTCGCGGTCGCCGTCGACCTCGCTGGGAGCGATGCGCGCAAAGCCATGAGCCAGATCACCCTCTGGGGTGGCCTGGCGTCGACGGTATTCTGGCCTGTGACGGCCCTCCTGCTTCGCCACATGAGCTGGCAGGACATGCTTCTCGTCTATGCCCTGCTGCTGGCTGTCGTCGCTGTTCCGATTGCGGTGCGCGCCGGAATCGTTGAGCGCGGCGAGCGCGGCCAGTCCGTCGGCACCGTGTCCCCCGACGGCGCGCTTCCCAGCTCGCCGCCGCCGCAGTCGCCGCTGGTTTTCTCCGTTCTGGCTGCCGCCTTCGCGTTCGGAGGCATTGCCTACACCTTGCCTGCGCTGATGCTACCGGTGCTCGAGGGGCTCGGCCTCGGTGCGAGCGCGATTGTCGCGGGCATGCTCTTTGGTCCCGCGCAGACCGCCGGCCGTCTCATCGACCTGCTGCTCGGTGCTCGCTTCCGGGCGCTCCACGTCGCTATTCTGGCGACGGGCATGCTGGCCGTATCTCTCGGTCTCTTGTGGACTGGATCAGGCATCGCCTGGATGGCGATGGTGTTCGCCCTGCTTTTCGGCGCCGGAGCCGGCGTCAGCTACGTGGCCCGAGGCAGCGTCGTTCTCGAGATCTATGGCACCCGTGCATACGCCTTATGGCTCGGTCGCCTGAGCTCGGTGCGGCTCGTGGTCTCCGCCGCGAGCCCGTTCGTTCTCTCGCTGGTTCTGGAGAAGCTTGGCGCCGCGAGTGTGGTCGGGGTCTGTCTCGGGGTGGCGATGCTGTCGCTGGCGTGCTTCCTGTGGCTCGCTTGGCGGCTGCGGTAACGGCGTTCCGGGTCAAGCCGCTGGGGAAGGCCCGCTGTGCCGCGGCTCAGCACCCGGCGACCGTCTCCTCCTGGATCCACGCCTTGACCTGGGCGAGGGCATTCGGCCGCGACAGGCCCTGATTGCAAGCGTCACGATAGATCGACATCTGGCGGTCGGCGCTGGTGCCCTCCGACAGGATGCGCTCGACACCGTTGAGTTCCGCTGCGGAGCCGAGGGCCTGTGCGTGCGGACGAACGAGATCGACGAGCCGGCGTGCGGCATCTGCGGCGGAGATCGAGGCCTGCTTGCCGAACGGATCGACCAAGTCGGCTTCGATACCGTAGCGCTGCGCGCGCCACTTGTTCTCTTTCGCGAGCGCCCGCTCGGGCGAGGTGATCCCCGCGTTGATGGTGCGGTCCATGACGAGTGCGCGGACCAGCCCCTGGAACAGCGCGGCGATGACGAGGCTGTCCTCGAGCCGCGTGCAGGCGTCGGCGATCCTCAGCTCCAGCGTCGGGTACTTGTGCGATGGCCGGATCGCCCACCAGATGTAGCTGGGGTTGGCGATGATGCCGGCCCGGCGCAGAACCTCGGTGTAGGCCTCGTACTCGCCCCACGACGTCAACAACGGCGGCAGACCCGTCCGGGGCAGCTCCTCGTAGGAGGTCAGCCGGTAGCTGGCGAAGCCTGAATCCATGCCTCGCCAGAACGGCGACGAGCACGACAGTGCCAGCAGGATCGGCAGGAACGGAATCGTGCGCCGCATGACGTCGATGCGCGTCTCGTCGTCGGGCAGTCCGACATGGACATGCAATCCGCAGACGAGGTTGCGGAAGGCGAGCAGCTGCAACTCGCTCACGACCTGGTCGTAGCGCTCCTTGGCGGTCTGCTGCTGCTCCGGCCATTCGGCGGTGGGGTGCGTTCCAGCGGCGAGCACGGTCAGGCCGAGCTCGTTGCCGGCCCGTGCGAGGCCCGAGCGTAGCCGGCGCATGTGGCCGCGCGCCTCGCCGAAATCGCGGCAAACCGGCGTCGCGGTCTCGATCTGGCACTGCAGCAGCTCGGGATGAATGCCACCACCCGCCAGCTCGTTGGCCCTCGCGATGAAGCGCTCGTGCGCCTGCGGCTCGATCAGGAGCGTGCGCTCGTGAACGACGAAGAACTCCTCCTCGATGCCGAATGTGAAATCCATGCGGAGAGCACCTCCTGGGGCGACGCCGGCTGGTGCCGCCGCCGCACGGCTTCAGTCGCCTCACATCCTACAGCGGATTGCCGCGAGCGCATCGGGGCGCCTCGCCTGGTCCGCGACAGCAGCGCCATCGCAGTCCGGCATCGTGCACCCGAGAGCCCGCCGGCCGTCAGCCCATCATGGCCCGGACGTGTGGCATCACCTCGTTGCCGCCCTCGTAGATCATCTTGACCGCAACCCAAAGGATGACGGCAAGACCGACCCACGCGATCCAGCGGTACCGGTCGATATACTTCGCGATGAAGTTCGCTGCCACGCCCATCATGGCGACGGCGAGGATCAGGCCGATCATCAGGATGCCTGGATGATCACGAGCGGCGCCGGCCACGGCAAGGACGTTGTCGAGGCTCATCGAGACGTCCGCCAGCGCTACCGACCAGGCTGCGGCAGCGAAGCTCTTGGCCGGGGCGACACCGGAGTGCTCGTCGCCTTCGATCTCGGCGGAGCCCGGCAACTCGCCCGTGTGCTGCAACTCGCGCCACATCCGCCACGCGACCCACAGAAGCAGCAGTCCGCCGGCGAGCAGCAGTCCGACGATCTGCAGCAGTTGCGACACGAAGAGCGCGAAAACGATGCGAAGAACGAGAGCCGCGATGATGCCGATAACGATGACCCGGTGCCGGTCCTTGGCCGACAGCCCAGCAGCCAGCGCGCCGACGACGATGGCGTTGTCACCCGCCAGCACGATGTCGATCATGACGACTTGAAGCAGGGCCCACATCGCCGAGGGCGTGGTGATGTTGGCCAGATCGGCTACGATAAGGCTCCAGAAGTCCGAAACATTCGGATAACCGGCCCCGGACGCGGCCGCGATGGACGCGCCAAGCGACGCCGCCGCAAGCACCGACATGTCGATATTTCCCCGTGTGGAAGGTCGAAGATGGGCTCCGATCGCCGGGCGTCGTCTGCTGCCGCGACCAGCTCCGTAGTTTCACTCCGTGGTTTAAGCGGAGTGTGCCGATCGGGCAAGTGGCAGAACGCCGAGCTATCCCTCTACCTTGGCGGGCAGGTGCGGCCTTGCCGCGAGCCTCCGTTTCGGCAACCATTGCTCGCATCGGCTGGCTGCGCGGGGGATGCCCACATGCGAACCCCGGGGCCGTGTCAGACAAATGTGGATGACTGGAAATCGAACGAGGAGCAGCCGCCATGGCTAGCGAGAACCTGAAGCCCGGCATGTCGGCCGAGATCGTCCGGGTCGTCGACGACAGCCTGGTCGTCAAGCACGTCGGGGGCGATGGCGTCTTCTCGACGCCGTCGATGATCGGCCTGATGGAGCGCGCCGGGATCGAGGCGGTACAGCCGCACTTGCCGGAGGGCCACACCACGGTCGGCTTCGAGGTCAACGTCAAGCACATCGCCGCCACGCCGAAGGGCAAGACGGTCAAGGTGCGCGCCGAGCTGACCGGGATCGACGGCCGCAAGCTGACGTTCAAGGTCGAGGCCGAGGACGACGAGAAGAAAGTCGGCTTCGGTACCCATCGCCGCGCCATCATCCAGATCCAGCCCAAAAGCTGATCGCCGGACCGGGGCAGCGGCGATCCCGGGCTTCGGGAAGGCGAGTGACGGCTTCGGGCAAATGGAACGCCCTCGGCTCGAGGAGAGGTGCCGCAGGCCGCACTTGCCGCGTCCCGCCCCGCAGCTATGGTTTCCCCCAGAGCTGCCCAGAGTTGCCCGGAATGGCAAGCCAACCGCACGCCCGTTGGCCATCGGAGGAAGCGTTATGAAGATCACGCGCATCGTCGACTTGCACGCGGACGCCGGCTGGCGCGTTTTCTCGTTCCTCAAGATCGAGACCGACGCCGGTATCGTCGGCTGGTCCGAGTACAATGAGAGCTACGGCTCGAAGGGGCTGACCGGCGTCATCATGAAGCTTGCCGAGACGCTCATCGGCCAGGACCCGCGTCCGGTCGAAAGGATCATCTCGCGTCTTTATGCGGTGACGCGGCAGGCGCCCGGTGGAATGATTCAGCAGGCGCTGGCGGCGATCGAGAACGCACTCGTCGACGTGAAGGCGAAAGGACTCGGGGTTCCCGTCTGTGAGATGCTCGGCGGGCCCGTGCGCGACAAGCTGAGGCTCTACTGGTCGCACTGCGGCAGCTACCGGCTCAATCATGCCGACAAGATGGGGCTCCCGCCGCTGCGCAATCTCGACGACGTGCGCCGACTCGGCGAGCACGTGCGCGAGCGAGGCTTCACGGCGCTCAAGACCAACATCTTCCTGTTCGACCGGCCGCAGCCGGAAATGTACATGCCGGGCTTCGGCCGCACGCCGGGTGGCCCCGAGCTCAACCCCTCGCTCGCGGTCGAGAAGGCGCTGGATAAGCAGCTCGCTGCTTTTCGCGAGGGGACGGGCGACGACGTCGAATTCCTGCTCGACCTCAACTTCAACTACAAGACCGAGGGCTACATCCGGCTGGTGCGATCGCTCGAGCAGAGGGGCCACCGCCTGATGTGGGTCGAGATCGACAGCTTCGATCCGCGCGCGCTGGCACTGATCCGGCGATCGATTGCAACACCGCTCGCAAGTTGCGAAAGCCTGTTCGGACGCCGCCAGTTCAAGGACTACCTCGAGCAGGGCTCGATGGACGTCGGCATCGTCGACCTGCCGTGGAACGGCATCCTCGAGTCGATGAAGATCGCATCCATGGCCGAGGCCTACGAGACGAACTGCGCGCCGCACAATTTCTACGGCCACATGTCGACCTTGATGAGCGCGCACTTCTGCGCTGCGATCCCCAATTTCCGCATCATGGAGATCGACATCGACGACGTGCCCTGGAAGGACGATCTCGTCACCGAGCCGCCGCGGATCGAGAACGGCCATCTGATCATGCCGACCAAACCCGGCTGGGGCGCCGATGTGAACGAGGATGCGGTGCGGCGTCATCCGCCGAAGTGATTTGGCGCGCGGTGGGGCGGCGCCGGTGGCGCGGCGGGCCACTGGCCGTGCTTGTGCCTTTGCGGCTGTTAATAAGTCTTCTGGAATTGCGAATCGATTGCGCTCCATCAATGGCGCTGATCCGCTCGTGCTCGATTGTGATCCTCGCGATGTCCGTCGGCACTGTCCCGGGGATGAAGGAGACGCCTCCGGCGCATCGTCTCGATACGACGAGTTCAACAGGGGTATCCACTATGGAAAATTTCCGCCGTTTCGGTTTCCTGGCGATGCTGGGTGCGCTGCTTTTCATCTTCGCTCCGTCCGGCGCGCAGGCGGCCGTCGCGGGTAAGGTTCAGCCGCTCTCGACACTCGCAGCCGCGACGCAAGGCAAGTCAATGGTCGAGCTGGCTCAGTACCGCCGCCGGCCACGGTGCCGCACGGTCTGGGTGCGGCGCTGCAGGACGCACTATGCGCGCCGTTGTGTGCGTTGGGGCCGCCATGGACGCTGCGTCCGGTGGGTCTCGCGTCCTGTCACGCGCTGCTATCGCGTGCCGCGGCGCGTCTGCCGCCGCTAGTTAACGCTTCAGCCGAACTTGGCGCAATGCGGAGGCGGCACCCCCCAGGTGCCGCCTCTGTCTTATTGATGAGAGGCCGGCGGCTGAATACTGTTTGCGTAAGGCGACAGCCTGGATCGGTGTCGGGAGGGCTTGGCGCGCCAATGCCTTCCCATCAGGGACACTTCCACCTACCATCTGCCTCAAGCCGCCTTTTCCTGCCCTCTCACCCGGAGCCCTTCCCGCATGTTCGACTTCGACCGGATCATCCAACGCCGCGGCACGCACTCGTCGAAGTGGGACAACATGGCGAAGCTGTCCGGCATCACCGCGCCGGACGCCATCCCAATGTGGGTCGCGGACATGGACTTCCAGGCCCCTCCCGGCGTGACGGAGGCCTTGCGCGAGGAGGTCGAGCGGGGCACCCCCGGCTATTACGCGGACACGGGCACTTGGGCCAGGTCCTGCGCCGAGTGGGTCGGCAAGCGTCATGGCCTCACCATCGACCCGGCCTGGGTCACGCCGACGCCCGGCATCGTCTCGGGGATCGGTCTCATCCTCCAGGCACTGAGTGATCCCGGTGACGAGGTGGTGATTTTCCCGCCCGTCTACCATGCTTTCCGGCGCATTATTCCGGCCAACGACCGGCGCATCCTTGACGTGGAGCTCGTCGAGCAGGACGGCCGCCACGTGATGGACTTCGATCGCCTGAAGGCGAGCCTCACGCCGCGATCGAAGATCGTGCTCCTGTGCAGTCCGCACAATCCTGGAGGCACGTGCTGGACACCTGACGAGTTGAAGGCACTGGCGCAGGTGTGCATCGAGCGCAACCTGATCCTGGTTTCGGACGAGATCCATTGCGATCTCGTGTTCGAGGGCAAGCGGCACACGCCGACGCTCGTTGCTGCGCCCGAGATCGCCGACCGGTTGATCACCTGTGTCGCTGCGACGAAGACGTTCAATCTGGCCGGCGCTCACGTTGGGGCCTGCGTCACGTCAAACGCCGGAATGAAGAAAAAGCTCGATGCGCGTTGCGTGGCGGCAGGTGTCGCCTCGTACAATCTATTCGGCATGGTCGCGACCGAAGCCGGCTGGCGGACCGGCGAGGCTTGGCTCGATGCACTGCTGCCATATCTGCAGAAGAACAGGGATCTCCTCGATCAGCGCATCGAGGCGGCAATTCCCGGTGCGCGATCGATGCGGCTCGATTCGACCTATCTCGGGTGGGTGGACTTCCGTGGCACCGGTCTGACACCGGCCGAGGTCGCCGAACGGGTCGCGAAGGGCGCTCGTATCTTCGCAAGTCCCGGCCAGCAGTTCGGACCCGGCGGCGAGGGCTGGCTCCGCTTCAATTTCGCCACACCACGTCCTATTCTGGACGAGGGGCTCGGACGCTTGGGCGAGGCCTTCAAGGATCTCCAGTAGCGGCGACAGGAGTGGAGCAATGATCGGCTACGTGACGGTCGGCACGAACGACCTCGATAAGGCGCGAGACTTCTATCTATCGCTGCTCGGTACCGTCGGCGCCAAGGAGCTGATGCGTTTCGAGTCGGGTGCCACGATCATCGGGCCCAGCTTCGAGCACCCGAGCGTGTGTGTGATGAAGCCCTTCGACGGGAAGGCCGCGTCGGTTGGCAATGGCATGATGGTGGCGTTCGCGGCCGGCTCGCGTGCCCACGTCGACGGGCTCCACGCGAAGGCAATGCAGCTCGGCGGCAGCGACGAGGGCAAGCCGGGCGTGCGCGGCCCCGAGGGACCGCAGGCGTTCTATGGCGCCTACTTCCGCGATCTCGACGGCAACAAGCTCTGCGCCTTCCACGTCGGGCCCTAAGTCGTCATTAGCGCCCAGCACGCGTGAGCCTCCGGGTTGGCCTCCAGGGCCGAGTCGCGCTATGGCGGGCTCATACATCTCTGGAGGCTCGCCATGCTTGCCGCACAAGCCCTCTCCCCCGTGACGCAGGCCCTGATCGTGATCGGCGTCGGTGTATTCTCGACGCTGCTCGGTTTCGGCGTGATCCCGGCTGGGCTCGACCCGAAAAAGGCTCAGATTTGGCGCAAGCGCTATGCGGGCAACTTCCGCATCGGCGGTCCGTTGGTGATCGTGGCGGGCCTCATCCTGTTTGCGCGCGCCATGTGGCAGTAGGCGCTGGCAATCGTAAGGCTTTGTTAAAGACCGGAACGGACTATTGGCTGTCGTATTTTCCTCGGCTGCGTCGTCCGCAGCGGAGGCGCGTGTTGGCGCAGGCGGGGACCGAGCGATGTCCGGGGAGAATGAGGACGGGCTTTCGGGCATTGTAAATGATGCGGACCGGCGCCAGGCCACAGACGAGCTGGATGCCAACGTCGCGTTCGGGCTCACGGCCCTCCTCTATGAGAACTTGCCCGTAGGCCTTGCTGGCACTGTCGTCATAGCGGCGATCCTAGCCGGCTCCATGCTCGGGCAGGTGCCCCTGCTTCACGTGGTGGTATGGTTCTCGGTCATGGTCGTCGTGACGGCGGCGCGGCTGTGGCTTTGGCGATGCCACGCGCGCGCCGAGCCAAATGCGGGCCAGACACCACTCTGGCAGGATCGCTTTGAGGCGGGCGCGCTCGCTTCTGGACTGGTCTGGGGCGCTGCAACCTATTTCCTGTTCCCGACCGAGAGTTTCGCCCACCAGATTTTCATGGGCTTTGTTCTGGCCAGCATGGCGGCCGGTGCCGTGAGCACGCTCGGCGTCCACGTGCGCGCTTACGCATTCTACCTCCTGCCGGGATTGATCCCTTACACGGTGCGCTTGTTTGCCGAGGCGGGCGGGCTGCAGATGGCGATGGCCAGCGTCTTTGCTTTCGGCCAGATCGTGCTTCTCGTGAGCGCGAGGCGCCTGCAGGCCGTGACCGTCAATTCGCTGACGCTGAAATTCCAGAACACGCGCCTGGTCGAGGCATTGCAGTCGGCCCTTGCCGGAGCCGAGCAGGCGAACCGGGCGAAATCGCTGTTTCTCGCGAAGGTGAGCCACGAGATCCGGACCCCCATGAACGGGGTGCTGGGAATGGCCGAACTACTCGGAGAGACACGGCTCGACGAGCGCCAGCGGCATCTGCTCGGAACCATCTCGCGATCGGCGCGGAATCTCCTAGTTTTGATCAACGATATCCTCGACCTGTCGCGTGTCGAGGCGAACCGGTTGACGATCGTCAGCGAAGCCTTCGATCCCGCGCTGCTGGTCGAGGGCACGATCGACGCGCTCGCGCTCGAGGCGACGCGAAAGGGCATCCACCTCGATCTCGCCGTTGCCCCCGACGTGCCGCGCCGCATGCTCGGCGATCCTGCTCGTGTGCAGCAGATCTGCACGAACCTGATCGGGAACGCGATCAAGTTCACGGCGGCCGGTGGTGTGAAAGTGTCCCTCGGCCGTGCCGTCGGCCCGAGCGAGACCGACGCAGGTCGTCTCGTGATCGGCGTCCGGGATACCGGCATCGGCATCCCAGGCGAGATTCAGGGCAAGTTGTTCGTGCCGTTCGAGCAGGCCGATGCATCGATTGCACGTCACTTCGGCGGGACGGGGCTGGGGCTTGCGATCTCGCGTCAGCTCGCCGAGTTGATGGGTGGAACGATCGCTCTGAACAGCACGGAGGGGAGCGGTACCGAGATCACGGTGCGGCTGCCGTTTGTCCCCGTTGCGGACGAGCAGCCAATGGTTGGTTGTCACGAACCTGATAACGCATGGCATGTGCGGGGGGCACACGTCCTGGTCGTCGCCTCTGACGCGTTTGTCAGCGATTGCATTGTCTCGCACTTGAACGATCTAGGCGCGACGGTAGTCCAGGTGCGCAGCCCGGCCGAGGGGCTGGCTCGCATTGCCGAGGCCAAGCCCGGTGCGTTTACAGCTGTCGTAGTAGCGCAACCCGACTCGCCTCATCGGATCGAGAGGCTCGTCGGCGATCTGCGAGCCGCCGCTGCGGATCCTAGCCTCGGCGTGGTCGCCGCGGTCCCGCTGGGTCTGGACGCAGGCGAGGAAAGGCTGGTTGCACAGGGGTGTTTCGGGATGGTGCTGGGCCCGACGACAAGGCACAAGATAGCAGCCGCCATCGATGCCGCCCGTCGCGGCGCGGGAGATCCCAGCGCCGGGTGCACCCTTCCGCCCGGTTCGCCGTCGATCGCCCCCTCTGCCATCTTGCCCGACGGATCCCATGTGCTCGTCGCCGAGGACAACCCGGTCAATATCGCGGTCATCCTGGGGCTGCTCGAGCACGCCAATCCTTCCGTCCGGGTAACGGTGGCGCGGGACGGATTGGATGCGTTGGCGCAGTTCCAGCGTCGCGACTTTGCAATCGTGCTGATGGATTGCCAGATGCCAGGCATGGACGGGCCGGCTGTGGCACGCAGGATGCGTGAGCTTGAAGTGCAGGCCGGGGCGCGGCGTACGCCTGCCATTGCCGTCACCGCGAACGCGTTCGCTGCAGACAGGGCCTCTTGTCTCACCGCCGGGTTCGACGACGTGTTGAGCAAGCCTTTCAGCGGGGGCGAGCTCGCCGAGATGCTGCGGCGATGGGTGACTGCAGCCGAGGTCGCGCCGGCGGCTGACGCGACCGGCAGTGAGGCCGCTGCACCATCAGTGCCGTTGGCGGATGCTGTCGCCCTCATCGAAGGCGGCGCTATCGACATTGCCGCACTCGAAAGCTTCCGTGAGGCCTACCCGGAGCTTTTCTCAAGCCTGATCGGAACCTATCTCGCCTATCTGCCAGAGCAGATCGAGACGTTGATCGCCGCCGCAGGCCAAGGTGATGGCGAGCAGCTGCGCATCGTCGCTCACAATCTGAAGTCGAGCAGCGGCAATGTTGGAGCTTGCCGTTTGGCTGAGGTCTGCCGGCGTCTCGAGGCCCTGATGGAGGAAGGCGACACGCATGACGTTGCCTCGGCCCGGCCGCTCGTCGGTGAAATCGAGGGCGAGGCGCGTAAAGTCGTCGAAGCGCTACGGGTGGCGATGGCGGAAGCCAAATCCGGCGTGTGCGAGGCCGATGGCAAGGTCACAGCGCATGCCGGTTGAGGCACAGAGAATTCACTAGGTGTGCGACGCTGTCGCTGTGATGGGCGGGGCGAATGGAGGAACGATTGAGCGAGGCACGAATCCTGGTCGTAGACGACGACCGCTTTGCGCGACTGCTGGTCGTGAGCAAGGTGACGGCGGAGCTTGGCGCCGACGCCATCGAGGCGGACAACGGGGCAATCGCATTCAGCATTCTGGCGCGTGAGCCGGTGGATCTGGTGATCCTCGATCTCGAGATGCCGGGCCTCAACGGCTACGAGCTTCTCGGCTGCATCCGCGTGCATCCGAAGCTGCAGCACCTGCCCGTGGTGGTTCTGACCGGCAGGGACAACAAGGAGGCACTCGACAAGGCACTCATGGCCGGCGCGACGTCGTTCCTGACGAAGCCGCTGAACTGGGCCTGTTTCGGTAAGCACATCGGGCACATCCTGCATCTGTCGATTGCCGCTCGCCGTGGCACGTCGGTTGCGCCCGGCGGGGTGACCGCTGCCTGAGCCAACGGGCAGCTTTCGCGTTGGCTTCAGGTCGTGCCACAAGGGATGTGCGTCGCCGCAATCGCGGCTTGACGCCAGCACGATAGCCTACGCGAGGGATCTGCCCATGTACACGCTGCTTTCCGCTACACCCAGTCCCTACGCCCGCAAGGTTCGCATCGCGCTCATCGAGAAGGGCATTCCCTTCGGGCTGCGGACAGAGGTCCCTTGGGATGGCACGACAGAGACACCCAAATATAACCCGCTCGAGAAGCTGCCTGTCCTGATCACCGAAGGTGGAGACGGTATCTACGAAAGCCGCTTCATTCTCGAATGGCTCGAGGTGAAGCATCCGTTGCATCCTCTTCTCCCGCACGACGAGGACGGGCGGCTGGCCGCGAGGCAGATCGAGGTGCTCGCCGATGGCGTTTGTGACGCCTTCGTGCTGCACTTCTTCGAGCGGATGCGCGAGCCCGACAAGCAGAGCCCGGAGTGGCTCGCCCGCCAGCGGCGCAAGATCGACGGCGGCCTTGCCGAGATTGCCCGGCGGATTGGAAAACGCGAGTTCGCGGTGGGTCATCGGTTTGGGCTCGCCGATATCGCTGCGGCCACTGTGCTTGGCTACCTCGCGGTTCGCTTCCCCGATCTCGACTGGCGCGGCCAGTACCCGGACTTGGCCGCCTATTCGGATCGCATCGAGCAGCGGCCTTCCTTTGCTGCAACGCGCCCGGTGCCTCAGACCATCAGTGACAAGGTCGTGTGATCAGGTCGGCAACTTGGTTCTCTCACGCGATAAACCTCGTGCCCCTCATTATTTTGCGCGTCGCGTCATCTGTTGCCGTTCTGCCTATTCGCAGCCGCCGGTTTTTCAGGCTAGTTTAGCCGGCCTGTCGTGAGCAGGTTGTTCGGGAGAGAAACAAGAATGACCCTGTTGCGTACATTGCTGATGGCCAGTGCTTTGGCTCTGCCCATCACCGCCACGCACGCCGTGATGACTGACATCACCGCCGAGGCGCACTCGAAGAAGAAGGCGAAGAAGGCGAAAAAGGCCAAGAAAGTGGCCTACAAACACTGCGGCACCTATAAGTATTGGAAGAAGGGCAAGTGCCTGGACGCACGAGCAAAAAAATAAGGCGACAAGCCGAGAGCGGGCGCAAGCACCCGCTCTCTTTCGTTCTACAGCTCCGTAAATAGACGGAGCGATTTCTCATTCGTGATGCGTGTCGCCGGGACATGTGAAGGCTGGTACCGCGAGTGTCCCGTTCTCAGTCTTTCGACGGTTCAAGGCTCTCGCGCAATGCCTGCTCGAAGATCGTCAACGCGAGGTCGATCTCGGCGTCGCTGATCGTGATCGGTGGTGCGATGCGGAAAACGCCCCAGCCACCGTGGACGACGCTTGTGGCAAGCCCATGGGCAAGGCAGCGATCCATGACGCGCTTGGCGAGCCCTGGATTGGGCGTCTTGCCGCGACGATCCTCGACGAGCTCGACACCCATGAGCAAGCCGCGACCGCGAACGTCGCCGATGACCTCATAGCGCTGCTGCAGCGCCTCGAATCCGCCCTGCAGCCGGGCGCCAGCCTGTCGTGCCCTGTCTGCAAGCCGATCGCGAAGAATGATCTCCACCACCTTCAACCCGACCGCCGCCGGCAACGGATCAGACGCGTGGGTCGTGTAGAATACGAAGCCGCGCTCGTGGCAGCGCTCCTCGATCTCGGGCGTGGTCAGCACGGCGGAAAGCGGCAGGCCAGCGCCGAGTGTTTTTGAGAGCGTGATGAAGTCGGGGATGATCCCGACCTGGTCGCAGTCGAAAAGAGTGCCTGTGCGTCCGAGGCCGGTCTGTGCCTCGTCGACGATGACCATCAGCCCGCGCGCGCGGGCACGGTCGGCGAGCGCTGCGTGGTAGCCCTCCGGCGGCACGACGACGCCACCCGACGACAGGATCGTCTCGACGATGAGTGCGGCCGGTGCGCCGGTGGACTGGCGGTCGTAGAGCTCGAAGCCGTAGTCGAGCTCGGCCAGCCAGTCGTAGGCGTCGCCACTCATGAAGGTTGGGCGATAGGGGGTCGGTGCCGGCAGCACAAACGATCCGGGCGTTGCCGGACCATGCCCGCGGCGGCTCGCATTATATGTGACCGAGCCGGCACCTTGCGTGACGCCGTGCCAGGATCGCGACAGGGCGAGCACCTCGTAGCCGCCGCTCGCCGTCTTGGCCATGCGCAGTGCTGCTTCGTTGGACTCGCCCCCTGTCGACAGCAGCAGCACGCGATCGAGCTTGCCGGGCGAGATCCGCGACAGCGCCTCGGCGAGATCGATCACGGGACGCGACAGAAGCTGACTGTAGAGATGGACGAGATCGCCGGCCTGCTCGCGAATCACGGCGGTAATCTCGGGGTGGCTGTGGCCGAGGATGGCGCTCATCTGTCCCGAGGCGAGGTCGAGCAGGCGACGGCCCGAGGTCGTCGTCATGTACGAGCCTTCGGCGCGCTCCACGATCTCGGGCATGAACCCGTGGCCATAGCGGACGAGATGACGATTGGCGCGGGCCCAGAGATCTGCGTCGGCGCTGTTGGTCGGGCTGGTCATGGGCTGCTTTCAGCGTCCTGCTATGCGGCCACGATCCGGCACGCCGTGGCAAGGTCGACCGGCGTCCCGTCGAGGAGAAGGTCGGTCGCCTCGGTTTCCCACGTGTCATCGCGCGGGCTGAGCGGATCGGCCGTCTCGAGGCGATGCTCGACGACGAAGCGCGAAAGGATGGCGCGGCGCGCATCGAACCCAGGGCGCGTCCCCTCCCAGGCGAGAAGCACCGCGGTGGTGAGATTGTACAGCGCGGTCGCGGCCAGGCGCGCATGGTGCTCCCGGTCGGGGGCTCGCGCGGTGGCGCGGGCGAACGCGAGCGTCCTGTGGCGGAGCGCGTCGAGGCGGCCGAGGAACGGCGCCGGCAAGGCGGCGGCCTCCTCGATCTTCTGGCGCAGCATGGCATCGAGCGCGTCGTCCGAGCCGGCCTTGCCGACAGCGCGGCGGACCACGTCGATGGCGTTGACGTTGCTCGTCCCCTCCCAGAGCACGCCGATGTGGGCGTCCCGGACCAGACGGGGATTGACCCACTCCTCGATGTAGCCGTTGCCGCCGCGAGCCTCCATCGAGCCGGTGGCGACGCGGATGTTGTCGCGGCAGGCGCGCAGCTTGGCGAGCGGCGTCAGGATGCGCATCAGCGCCTTGGCCGCGTTGTCGCCGGCCGTCTCCTTGTCCATCGTCGAGGCGGCCAGCATCGCCATCGAGAGCGCCTGCTCGGTTGGAACCATCATTTTCATTAGCTGGCGGCGCATCAGCGGGTGGGCAATTGTCGGCTTGCCGAAGGCGATCCGCGACCGGGTGGCGGCTGTCGCCTCGTTGAGGCAGCGGCGCATCATCGCGGCCGCTCTCACGCCGTGGCTCAGACGCGAGAGATTGACCTGATCCATCATCTGCTTCAGGCCTTTCGTCACGTCGCCGACGAGATAGGCCTTCGCGCCCTCGAAGCGGATCTCGCCGGACGCCATGGACTTGGTGCCCATTTTGTCCTTCAGGCGGGCGATCCGGTAGCTGTTTCGGCTGCCGTCCTCCAGATAGCGGGGGCACGCGAAAAGCGCGAGGCCGGATGTGCCCTCGGGCGCCCCTTCCGGCCTTGCCAGCATGAGGGCGACCTCCGCATCAGTGTGCGAGCAGAACCACTTGTCGCCAGTCAGGCGCCAGGTGCCGCCCTCGTTCCGCGCCACCGTCTCGACGCGGCCGACATCGGATCCGGCCGCCTTCTCGGTCATGAACTGCGTGCCCTTCCAGAGGGTTTTCAAGTCGCCCGAGAGCATCTTCGGGAGAAGATAGGCCTTCAGCTCCTCCGAGCCGTAGCGCCTGATGAGGTGGATCGACGTGTCCGAAACCGAGATCGGGCACATGATGCCGAACTCGCCCTGCACGAAGAGGTACTGGAAGGCATACTTCGCAACCGCGGGCATCGGTCGATCGAGGCCGAGCACGCCTGCGCGATGCACCATGGCGTGGAACTGAAAGTCGCCGAAGGCGATTTGCTCCATCTCGCGGTAGGCCGGATGGTACTCGATCCAGTCCTCATCGCGTCCGAAGCGGTCGCGCGGGCGCAGCACCGGGCCGTTTCGGTCGGCGATCCGGGCGAGTTCATCGAGGCGACCGCCAGCCAGCCGGCCGAGGCGCGAAAAGTGCGGTACCATCTGATTGTGAACGGCTGGGTCGAGATAGAGGGCGACGAGGTCGCGCACGCCCCGGTCGACGGCCCAGAAGTCCCAGCCGGTGCAGTCGGTCGCGAGGGGCGACAGCGTCGCGCCTGGTCCAGGCACGGGGCTCGTATCGTTCATGTCGTTTCTCCGGCGGTCGCTCGGAGAACATAACCATGCCCGGCGGCTGGCCGGAACCCCTGACGGATTGCGCCGCATGTCCCGGATTACCGGTGCACAGACATGTGGCCGGCTCGTCGAGCCGGCCACATGCTCCCCTGCACGGCAGGCGGGCACCGATCCTTGCGGATGCCCTCCGGCACCCGGCCCACCGTAATTCCCCGCACCACGTCGGTAGCCGAAACAGCTACCATGCGCCCCCCGGCGCACGCAGCGCAGACCCTCTCGCAACCACCGATCTCTCCCCGTATCGGTCACGGCTGCAAAGGAGGCCGCACCATATCCAGGATCGCTTCGAGCGCAAGTCGCAAGGAGCCGCCGGATGGGCACGCCTACCCCTTGATTTTGCGGCCGGACGCTATCCTATCTCGGCGCATCATCAGTTGTAAGAGTATCCTGAATCCGGCCAGCTCCGCGTCTTCGGTCGCGGCTGCAACGATCTGTGTGTGCGAGTGATTTGCGTGCCCTCGTTGAGCGACTTTTTCTCGCTCCGCCACGATCGGTGAAATTATCCACAGGCAACTGCCACGGACTTGGAATAATTGTTATCTCACCGGAGCAAGGACGCTATCAGCCGCAGGTCAGGTGGCGAGCGCCGCCTCAAGGAGCGTGCGGACGCCTGGTGGCGGAGGCACCGAGGCCCTGGCGTCCAGGTCGAAGAACACGTTCACGCACTCGGCCGTGGCGTGGCAAGTGTCGCCGATGAAGAGCCCATAGCCGGATGTGATCGACCGATTGCCGAGGCGTGTGAAGCGCGCGCCGACCTCGACGTTGCCCGGATAGAAGAACTCCTTCCTGAAGTCGATCGCGGCACGGGCCAGCACGAAATCGATGCGGGCCTCTTTGCCGCGCTCGGTGAGGCCGCCTTCGGCCATCAGCTTGTAGAACAACTCGCATCGCCCCGCCTCGAAGTAGGCTGAGACCGCCACGTTGTTGACGTGACCGAGCATGTCGGTATCGGAAAAGCGGATGGTGACGGGCGTGAACAGCCCGAAAGTTGTCCGTCGTGTCAGATCGAAAGCCTGCTGGTCAGCCATCCCGCCTCGCGCTTATGGTGTTTGTCGTGTCGCGTGCATCGTCCGGACTTGCCTGACCGAAATCAAGGCTCGGTGGCGTCGCGGCCGGCTTATTGAGTGATTGCACTCAAAGAAAAGGATCACAACGATGGACGGGGCGAAGCCGCTCTCGGGGCTGACAGTGCTCGACATGAGCCAGGGTATCGCCGGGCCATCGTGCGCCAGCCACTTCGCGGCCTATGGCGCACGCGTGATCAAGCTCGAGCCGCCGGAGGGCGACTGGATCAGGAAGCTCGGCACGCGCATCGCTGGGGCGTCCTCTGCCACGATCGCCTATAATCGGGGCAAGGAGAGCATCGGCGTCGATCTCAAGTCCGAGGAGGGCCGCGAGATCGCGCTGGAGATCGGCGAGAAGGCGCAGGTCGTTCTCGAGAGCGCGCGGCCGGGCGTGATGGAGCGGCTGGGCCTGGGCTTCGCGGCCTTCCGCGAACGCAATCCGGGCATCGTCTATGTCTCGATCTCAGGCTATGGTCAGCGCGGGCCGAAGCGTGAGGCGGCGATGGTCGATACCGTCGGACAGGCGTTCTCAGGGCTGATGAGCGTCATTCGCAGTCGCGAGGGCGCTCCGGTCAAGATCGACGTGCCGTTGATCGATGCGATCACGGGTCTCTATGCGTTTCAGGCGGCTTCCATGGAGTTGTGGGGCAGAATGCCCGACAAGGCCGGGCGCCACATCGACGTCTCGCTGATGCAGTCGGCGGCCCACATCCAGGCGCTCAACATCGTCGAGCACGCCTACGTCGGCAAGCCACCCGCGCTGATCAACCCGCCGGCCGGGAATTACCCGACCGTCGACGGTTGGATCGCCATCACGCTCGTAACCGAGGCGCAGTATCAGGCGATCTGCCGCGCTCTGGAGCGGCCCGATCTCGGCACCGACCCGAGGTTCGCGACCTTCGCGGCGCGCAGCACCAACCTTGCTGAGTTGCGCCGCGAGATGGATAGCGTGCTCAAGACCCGTCCGACACAGCATTGGGCCGCCGCATTCGCGCGCGAAGGGGCACTCGGTGCGCCGATCTACAACTACGGCGACTGGCTGGATGACGCGCACGTGAAAGCTGTCGACGCCGCACCGCAATACGAGTTGGCGACGGGCGAGACCGTGGCTCTGCCGCATCTCCCTGGCGGCATCATGGACGACGCCGCGGTGCCGATCATCGGCGAGCACTCGCGCGCCGTGCTGATAGAGCTCGGCTATACACGCGACGAGGTCGATGCTCTCGTCGGCCGTGGTGTCGTCGTTGATCTCGGGGCGGAGTGAGATCATGTCGCCGCCGCGCAAGGACGTTCGCGAGGCTCCCTACGGGCCGCAGAGGTTTTTCGAGGACTTCAGGGTTGGTGAGACGTTCTACATACCCTCGCGCACCGTGACCGATGCCCACTTCGCCGCCTTCCAGCTTGCATCCGGCGATAATCATCCGATCCACTACGACCGCGTGTACTGCCGCCGCCACGGCCATCGCGATCTGCTGGCCCACGGCTATCAGGTGGCGATCCAGACGGCGCCGGGAGCCGGCATCTTCCCGTATCTCGTGCAGGACAGCCTGAAGGGCTTCCTCGAGCAGTCGACGCGGTTCCTGGCACCCGTCTATTCCGGCGACACGCTCTATCCGCTGCTCGAGGTGGTCGAGCTCAAGCCGCAGAGCACCACCGGCGTCGTTACGCTGCGCTCCACGATCCACAACCAAGACGACGTGCTGGTGCTCGACGGGATGCAGAAGTTTTTGATTACGAAGCGGGGAAGCTGAGGGCGACAACACGGAGTGTGGTGCGATGCCGGTCGTCAGGATTGCGGATGTGCCTCGCGAGACCTTCAAGGGTGGCGCGAGCTATCAGACCATCGTCGGGGACGACAACGCTACGAGCCCGATCAGGCTCGGTGTGCAGACCTCTCCACCGGGCTACAGGACCGCGCTCCATTCGCATCCCTACCTCGAGACGGTCACGGTGATCGAGGGCGAGGGCGAGGCTTGGCTCGAAGGCAGCGACGAGGTCGTGACGCTGCAACCGGGCACGACACTGGTGCTGCCGGCCTATGTCCGCCACTGGTTCGGCACGATTGGCGACAAGCCCCTGGTCACGCTCGGGGTGCATGCGTCGCCGGAGCGGATCGTCAACGTGCACGAGGCCTGAAGGGCGAGGCCGAGCGCGCCTACGGCCACACCTGCACGTACCCGAACGCATCGCGCTCGGAGGTCGTGCCGAAATTCTTGTCGTAGTCGGCTTTCAACGCCTTCAAGTGATCCGACTTCATGAAGGTCTCGAACACCTCCTGGCTCGAGAACTCGTACTGCACCATGTAGTCGTACTTGTCGGGCCCGAAGAGCTTCTTGTAGCGGCGCGCGCTGACCGCGCCGTTGTACTGAGCACGTCCGGAATGTGCGCCTCGTGGTACCACTTGTCGAACGCGGCTTCCTGATCCTTGGTGATCGTCGCGCGGACGACGAACAGGGCAACGGCCATGGCTGGCTCCTTGAGCTCGCAAAAGAAGTGGGTGGCCCGGAGGGCTCGGCCCTCCGGCGGGGTGCGGGGCCGGCCCCGCTCGCGCCGGAGGCGCGGAGCGTCACGCCGCGACGTAGCCGCCGTCGACGTTGTAGTTGGCGCCGGTCACGAACCCCGCGCGATCCGAGCAGAGCCAGCACACCATTTCGGCGATGTCTTGGGGCGTGCCCATGTGGCGCATCGCGGTCGACCGCAGGATCTCTTCGCCGCGCCGAGCCATGGCGTCCTTGGTCATATCGGTCTCGATGTAGCCGGGACAGACTGAGTTTACGCGCAGGCCCTGGGTCGCGTACTCGATGGCCGCCGTCTTGGTCAGTCCGACCACCCCATGCTTGGCAGCAACATACGCTGACGAAGTCGGCAGGCCGACGAGCCCGGCGATGGAGGCGGTATTGACGATGGCGCCGCTGCCCTGCTTCAGCATCACCTCGATCTCGGCCCTCATCGCCAGCCAGACGCCCTTGAGGTTGACCGCGATCATGCGGTCGAAGGCCTCCTCTGACCAGTCTGCCGTCTTGGCACCGGAGGCGTTGACCTGATAGCCGGCGATTCCGGCATTGTTGAAGGCGCAGTCGAGTCGGCCAAAGGCGTCGACCGTCCGGCTGACCATGGCGTTGACGTCGGCGGCGCTCGTTACCTCGACCTTCATCGAGATGGCTTGTCCGCCAGCCTTGTTGATCAGCTCCACCGTCTCCTTGGCACCGGCCTCATTCAGATCAGCGACGGCGACGCGCGCGCCTTCCTTGGCGAAGAGGACGGCCGTCGCACGTCCGATGCCCCGCGCGCCACCTGAGATCAGCGCCGTCTTGCCTTCGAGCATGCCTGCCATTGGGATCCTCCGTCGGATGCTGGTTTGAGCAATCATGCGACGCAACGATGCGCGCGGCAATCATCATGCGCGACCCGATCCGCCGGGGGCCATCATGCTCGAAAGGCTCTTGGGACAGGCGGCTATCCGTGCTGAGCTTATCTCCAAGGTCGGCAGCAGGCCGCCCAAAACGAGGAGATGGGAGAAGATGCCTATGCGAGCACTTGCTGTTGCTGGCGGCGTGCTGAGCGCCGCGGTCCTGTCGGGGATACCCGATGCACTGGCGCAGAAGCAGGGTGGCACCCTGCGCGTCTATCAGCGCGAGAATCCGCCGTCGGCCTCGATCCTGGAGGAGGCGACGATCTCGACGGCGTTCCCGTTCTCGCCGATCTTCAACAACCTCGTGAAATACGATCCGCAGATCCGCAAGGAAGGCGCCGACACGATCGTGCCCGAACTTGCCGAGAGCTGGCAGCTGGACGAGAGCCGGACCAAGCTGACGTTCAAGCTGCGCAGCGGCGTCAAGTGGCACGATGGCAATCCGTTCTCGGCCAAGGACGTCGTTTGCACGTTCGATCTCGTGAACGGCAAGATCGAAGGCATGCGCAAGCGACCGCGTAAGATCTGGTTCGAGAACGTCGACAAAGTCACGGCGGACAGCGACACCGAGGCGACCTTTCATCTCAAGGAGCCGCAACCGTCGCTCCTGAACCTGCTCGCGTCGGGCCTGACGCCGATCTATCCGTGCCATGTTTCGGCGCAGAACATGCGCACGAAGCCGATCGGCACGGGGCCCTTCAAGCTTGACGACTGGAAGAGCAACCAGTCGATCCGGCTGGTGCGCAATCCCGACTATTGGAAGAAGGACCGTCCGTATCTGGATTCGATCGAGTCGCGCATCATTCCGAGCCGGTCAACGCGCATTCTCGCGTTCATGGCCGGCGAGTTCGACCTGACGACGGTCGACGATGTGACCATTCCCCTTCTGAAGGACGTGGCACAGCGGGCACCCACGGCCGTGTGCGAGCTCAAGGCGGCCGGCACCTACGCCAACCTCATGGTCAATCATACCGCGCCGCCGTTCGACAATCCCAAGGTGCGGCTCGCGATGATGCTGACGCTCGACCGCAAGTCGTTCACCCAGATCATGGGCGAGGGCAAGCTCGGCATCGGTGGCGCCATGATGCCGCTCCCGGACGGCCGCTGGGGCATGCCGGCCGAGGTGCAGGCGGCGCTTCCCGGCTACGCGGCGGATGTCGAGAAGAGCCGCGCGGAAGGCCGCAAGATCATGGAGGCTCTGGGCTACGGCAAGGACAATCCGCTCAAGATCAAAGTCACGACCCGCTCGCTCGACAGCTACAAGGACGCGGCCGTGATCCTGGTCGATCACCTGCGCCACATCCACATCGAGGGCGAGCTCGCGGTTGCCGAGTCGAGCGCCTGGTACAACATCATGCAGAAGAAGAACTACACCGTGGCGCTCAACGTCACCGGTGTCGGCATCGACGATCCCGATGCCAACCTGGTCGAGAACTTCACCTGCAAGTCGGAGCGCAACTTCACCAAGTACTGCAACCCCGAGGTGGACAAGCTGATCGCCGAGCAATCGCGCGAGGCCGACGTCGAGAAGCGCAAGCAGATCGTCTGGCAGATCGAGAGAAAGCTGGTCGAGGACGCGGCGCGGCCCGTCATCTACCACTCGCGCGGCGGCACCTGCTGGTATCCTCAGGTGAAGGGCATCGTGCGCCATGACAACGCCATCTACAACCAATGGCGCTTCGAGGACGTCTGGCTCGACAAGTGAGTCCACGCAAGCGCCCGCCCGGGAGAGCCGTGGCGGGCGCCAACCGACCTTCAGAACTCGATGTGCCGGAGGAACGCGCCGAGCTGGCGATCCCACAACGATACCGTCTCCTTGAACCCCTCTTGGCTGAGGCCGCCCAGCATCAGGATGTCCATGCGCAGCGCGATCGTCTTGTCGGCGCGCTGGACGGCGTAGGCGTAGCGCTTGGTAAATGTCCACGCGTTGAGGTGCTCGAGGCTCGACTTCTTGGTCGGCTGGAAGGCCGAGTCGAAGGTGATGGACGTGCAGCCTGTGCCACCCTCACAGCCGTAGAAATAGATGCTGTATCGGGCACCCTGCGAGCGGGTCGAAATGAGGGGATCGCCATCCTTGTCGGTGCCGACCTGTGCCGCATAGCCCTCGGCGCGCAGATACGCGGCGATCTGCTGGGGATCGGCGAGGACGGTGCCGGAGGCGTTCGAAGAGACCTGGGCTGTCGCCTGGGCCAGGCCGACGCCTTGCGCCTGCGCACCGGCGAGCGGAGCGGCTGCGGTTGCGGCTAGAACGATGGCCATGGCGGCCCAGTATCGCATTGTGGTCACGGTACTCTCCTCTCGACGTGGCAGCGTTTGAGGGCGGGCGCATCTGCCCAGTGGATGGAGCGATATTAAACATTGTTCACTCAATGCTTCAATAGAAGCCGCAGCGTATCGTAATAAACTCCACGTGATTGCGCCCGGCGACGGCCATCGCTGACGACTGCCATGGAGGTGCCGCGTCCTGGCAGGGAGAACACGTCGCGCCGCTCGAAAAAGCGTTGCCCCTCCCGCCCCAGATGGCATGATCCGGGTCAGCCAACCAGTCATCCGCGGAAGCCCAGATCATGCCCTTCGCCCCTGCCAGCGACATTCTCGCCGAGTACACCGTTCTCGATCTCACCCGCGTACGCTCGGGGCCGACCTGCATCCGCCAGCTCGCCGACTGGGGCGCCAACGTCATCAAGATCGAGGACCCGGAGTCGGACAAGGTCGGCCTCGGCGGTCCGCGCTCGGGCTCGGATTTCCAGAACCTGCACCGCAACAAGCGCTCGATCACGCTGAACCTGAAGTCGCCCAAGGGCAAAGAGGTGTTCCTGGCGCTCGCGGCGCGGGCCGACGTCATCGTCGAGAACTACCGCCCGGACGTGAAGAAGCGGCTCGGCATCGATTACGACGCGGTCTCGAAGATCAACCCGCGCATCGTCTATGCCTCCATCTCGGGCTTCGGCCAGGACGGGCCGCTCGCCAAGCGTCCCGGCTTCGACCAGATCGCGCAGGGCATGGGCGGCCTCATGTCGATCACCGGCGAGCCCGGCAAGGGTCCGATGCGCGTCGGCATCCCGATCGCCGATCTCACCGCCGGCATCTTCTGCAGCCAGGGCATCCTGCTCGCGCTGATGGAGCGGCAGAAGTCGGGCAAGGGCCAGTGGGTGCAGACCTCGCTGCTGCAGGCGCAGGTGTTCATGCTCGATTTCCAGGCGACGCGCTGGCTGATGGACAAGGAAGTGCCGCCGCAGGCCGGCAACGACCATCCGACCTCGATCCCGACGGGCGTCTTCAAGACCTCGGACGGCTACATCAACATCGCTGTCGCCGGACAGAAGATGTGGGAGAAGTTCGCCTCGCTGTTCGACGACGCCGGCTTCAAGGACCCTGATTTCGCCGACGGCAAAGGCCGCTCGAAGAACCGCGCGAAACTCAACGCCCTGATCGAGAAGCACACCGTCAAGAAGCCCGCCGCCTACTGGATCGAGCACTTGAACGCCCACGGCTGCCCCGCGGGCGAGATCAACTCCATCGACCAGGTGTTCGGGCTCGAGCAGGTGCGCCACCTGGGGCTCGCACAACCCATGAACAGCCAGGAGCGCGGCGCCACCGAGGTGCTCGGCCAGCCGATCCTCATGAGCCGCTCCAAGGCCTCCGTGAAGGTCCCACCCCCGACCCTCGGCCAGCACACCGACGAAGTGCTGTCGGAGATCGGGTATGAACCGGACTCGATCAAGGAACTGCGGAAGGGTGGGGCGGTGTAGGGGGGGGCTTGAATCGATCTGTCTTGGGCGGGGGGGGGCAGCACTAGGCGAGCGACTGGTCTGATGCGAGCGAAACGCAGCGATCGGAGGCTCGATCGCTGACTTTCTCAACCGACCACCGCCTCCTGCTCCACGCAGATCGCCCGGCTGTCGGCCTCAGTGAGGGGCTCATCGAGAAGCGCGCATTGATGCGGCGTGCTCCGGTCTGAGCCGCCACCTTTTCTGAAATGCCGGCACGTGTAGCAGGCGCCGAAGGCGCGACCGCCATTGCGCGTGATCATCGCGTGCAGAGTACGCCTCAGAACCTCGACGACAGCTTCGAGCTGACCGGGTGCTGCTCCTTCGAGATCGGCCGCTAGCGCCAGAATTGGATCGTGCTTCAAGGCTTGCGCACCCGCCGGGGTCAATTCCAGCATGATCGAACGCCGGTCGCGCGGGCTCGGCTCGCGCGTGACATGGCCCTTCTGCTCGAGCGCGATCAGCGTCTGCGAGACCGTACCGCGCGTGGAACCCAGGTACTCGGCAAGGGCCGCCGGCGTGCGCGAGAAGCGATTGGCGCGCGCAACGAATTGCAGCGCTTCCCACTGCGCAGGATTGAGCTCGCCCACGGCCTCCCCGCTACGCGCAAGGCGGTCCAGCCGGTCGATCAGGTGGGCCGCTTCGAGAGCGGCAGGAATTGTCATGGTAGCGACTCGATATTAGTTGTTGACGAGGCGCGCTTGCGCGGCTAGATAATAGCTAGTCGATACTATCTTCGCAACCCTTTCGGGAGTTAATCCATGCGCACCTTCTGCATCCTGGCCGCCTTGGCCGTATTCAGCCTCGCCGCGCTTCCGGCAGCGGCCCACGACATCACAGCCAAGCCAGACCAGAAGGTGCCGGGCGCCTTTGATGTGATCGGCGCCACGGCGACGACGGACGGTCGGCTCGCGACGTTCACCATGGAAGTCTCGGGCAAGGCCGGCACGATGAAACCCAAGAAGGTCGGCAAGTTGCAGGGCTCGAAGGTCGACGCCTACGTCTGGCCGACCAAGCTCGATCCCTCGGTCGCAGGCTTCGCAAAGGGCTCCGGCATTCTCGCGCTTGCCATCACCGCGCATCCCGACTTCGACGACACGCCGCTCTTTGACGAGAACGGTGACGGCAATCCCAACAATGATGGTGCCGACTGGCATTCGCACTGGGTCGTCCTCGTCGAGGACAAGGCCTGCACCGGCGGCCTCAAGGTACGCGATATTTCGCCGGCTCAAGACATCCTGCCGCCAACGGCTCCGGGTTTGCCGATCGCCCTCGACAGCCCGGGCATGAGCCCGATCATCAAGGGTGCAACCGTCCGCATCACGGTGCCGGTGCAAGGGGCGGAGAACGTCAACTTCGATGCGCTTGCGGCCAAGCTGCAGGTCCACGAGCAGGGCAAGACTCCGCTGCTGTGCGTCACCGGCACCTACAAAGTTGCCTCCGGCAATCTGACGCTGCCCGGCGTGATCATGCGCAAGGACAAGTGATTGTCCACGACCTCTTCCACCCCCAACCTCCGAAGGAGAAAAACTATGAAACAGAAAGCCATATTCTACCGCGCCGGATGCAGCGTTTGCGTCGATGCCGAGCAGCGCTTGGCCGGTGCCCTTAATCCCGCTGCTTTCGACGTCGAGATCGTGCATCTCGGGACGGACAGAAGCCGACTCAGCGAAGCCGAAGCAGCTGGCGTGAAGTCGGTGCCCGCGCTCGTCATCGACGGCCAGCCGTATCACATCAACTTCGGCGCCGACTTGTCTGCGCTGAAGTAGGGGACGGTCCCACACACCGGCTTTTCGTCAATTGTGAGTGCCCCGCTTGGCACTCACAATTTATTGGAGACACGCACAATGACCGATGGTCAGGACATCTGGTTGCCAAGCCTCGTTACACCGACACCGCAGGCTGGCTTTGAGCTTGCAATCAAGCTCGCACGCATGGGCGTGGAATACACCCAACCCTCCGATGCGGTGCGCAAAGAACTCCGTCCGGCCTATGAGCGCGATACCGAGGCGCTCATCGCGTCCTCGCACGTCATCGCCGTACATTTTCAGACGGTTGCCGCGGCCAACGCCTGGTGGCGCGGATAACGGAGAAGGCTGCTTTGGCGCCAGAGCTCGCGATCACGCGATGGTTCAATGCGCCCGCGATGCTCACCCCCACCCCCTCAACTCACCCTGAAGCTCGTCGCCTTCTGGCGCGTCAGGCCCTCCTGCGCAACCGTCGCCACCAGCGTCCCGTCGCGGGTGAACACGCTGCCTCTGGTCAGGCCGCGGGCGCCGTAGGCGGAGGGGCTGTCCTGCACGTAGAGCAGCCATTCGTCGGCGCGGAAGGGGCGGTGGAACCACATGGCGTGGTCGAGGCTCGCCAGTTGCACGTCGGGGTCGAACGACATGCGGCCATGCGGGATCAGCGCGGTGTCGAGCAGCGTGAAATCCGAGGCGTAGGCGAGCACGCACTGGTGGAAGGCCGGGTTGTCGGGCAGCCGGCCGGTGGCCCGCATCCAGACCATTTGCAGCGGCGCGCGGGGCTTCCTGTCGAAGTACCGCGACGGATCGACGAAGCGCACCTCGATCGGGCGGTCGCGCTCCCAGTAGCTGCGCATGTTCTCCGGGAGGTGTGGGATCAGGCGCTGCAGGAGATCCTTCTCGGTCGGCAGATCCTCGGGGGCCGGAACGCCATCCGGCATGGGTGAACCATGATCGAGGCCGGGCTCAGTCTTGTGGAACGAGGCCGTGAGCGCGAAGATCGGCCGGCCGTGCTGGATCGCCTTGACGCGCCGGGTCGAGAAGCTGCCGCCGTCGCGCATGCGCTCGACCTCGTAGACCAACGGCACCTTGGGGTCGCCGCCGATGAGGAAGTAGGCGTGGGCCGAATGCGCGAGCCGGTCTTCGGGCACGGTGCGCACAGCAGCGATGAGGGCTTGGCCCAGAACCTGGCCACCGTAGACCCGCTGCCAGCCGGCGCTCGGGCTGGTGCCGCGAAACAGGTTTTCCTCGAGTTTTTCGAGGTCCAGGATGGTGAGGAGCTGGTCGAGGGCCGAGTTGCTGCCTGTGGTCATGCCGCGTCGCCTCGTCGGTTTCCCATTTGCCCCAATTTCCCATTTGCGCTGGCGTGAGCCATATTGGGTGCAGCGCACAAAGAGGCCGCGCCCGCCGACCTGTCAAGGCATTGAGGCATATGGCAGGCCGGCGTCTGGCGCAGGTCATACACCGCTCGAAAGTCGGCCATGCCCTCTCAAAGCCTCGAGACGTTCGACGTCGTCATTGCCGGAGGCAGCTTTGCCGGGCTCGCCCTGGCGTTGGCCTTGGCGCGCGCCGAAGGGAGCGACCTTTCGATAGTTGTGCTCGAGCGTGGTGCGCTCTCCGCCTCTGAGGGTAGCCGGGGCGCGGATCCCAGGGCCTTTGCGTTGTCGGCGGGCTCGCGCGGACTGCTCGAGGCGATCGAGGTGTGGCCGGCAGTCGCCGACGCAGCTCAGCCCGTGGCCGGCGTCGACATCACGGACAGTGCGCTCGCGGATGTCATGCGGCCCGTCCTGCTCCGGTACGAGACACTCGTCGAGGGTCGCGCGCAGATGCTGATCCTCGAGGCAGATCGTCTGCGGGCTGCGCTGGTCGCGGCTGTGCGGGACGAGCCGCGGATCGCTGTCATGGCGCCGGCGGAGGTGGTTGCCGTCGACGCCGAGGCTCACGCTCGCAAGGTCGAACTCTCGGACGGTCGTGCCGTCGCGGCGCGGGTCGTGGTTGCGGCAGACGGGGCTCGCTCCCGCGTTCGGGAGATGGCCGGCATCGGGATCGTCGGCGGCGCCTACCGGCAGCGCGGCATCGCGACGATTGTGCGCCACGAGCGCGATCACGACGGGCGGGCGGTCCAGCATTTCCTGCCCGCGGGACCCTTCGCTCTGTTGCCGCTGCCCGGGCGGCGCTCCTGTATCACGTGGTCCGAGGGGGAGGACAGCGCCCAGCGGATCTTGACCTTGGACGATGCAAACTTTCTCGAAGAGGCGCAGAGCCGGGCCGGCTGGCGACTGGGAGAACTTTTTCTCGATGGACCGAGGGCGTCGTGGCCGCTCGGCAGCCATCTGGCGCGCAGCCTGGTCGCACCTCGTTTGGCGCTGATCGGCGATGCGGCGCGCAGTGTGCATCCGATCGCCGGGCAGGGCGTCAATCTCGGCTTCCGCGACGTCGCCGCGCTGGCCGAGACTATTGTCGATGGCGCACGGCTCGGGCTCGAGGTTGGCGACGCGACCATTCTCGAGAGCTACGAGCGCTGGCGTCGGGCCGATGGTGTCCAGTCCGCTGCCGCGTTTACAGCGTTGAACGCTCTCTTCTCGAACGACTGGATGATCCTTCGGACTCTTCGCGACGCCGGGCTCGGCGTCGTCGACCGGTTGCCCGGGCTGAAGAGCCTGCTGGTTGCCGAGGCCGCCGGTCTGACGGGCGATGTGCCCCGGTTGGCGAAAGGCGAGCCGCTGTGACGCGCGGCTCGCCTTACCAGACTACCAGGAGCGCTTGGCTCCCGTGTCGATGTGGAACAGCCCGCCGCCGTAGTGCTTGAAGCCGCCGACGAGGCTGCGGATGAAGCCCGCGGCCGCACCCCAGTTCCCGCGAACGCGGAAGTCGGCGGCGTCGCCGGTCAAATGCATGGATCGCGTGGCGCCGCCGACGCGGGCGTTGTGACGCCTGCTACGGCACGTCGAGTTTACGGTGACCGAGCCGAAACGGGCAGCTACCTGAGCGAGCACGCCCCGCAGAGAGCCATTGAGGCAACTTGCGCTGGCCACCCAACGGATGCCCCCGCCGCCGGAGACGCTGCGCTCCGGCTTGGCCGATGGCACGTAGGTGTTGCCGAGGCTCGCGACGCGGATCGGCTTCGGCTTGGACTTGGCTCTGGCTTGACGGGACTTGCGGCGGCGAGACTTCTCTTCGTTCCCTGTGCTCACTGCAGCGCGGGGGGTAGAGCGGACGGCCGGCCGGCTCTCGTCGTCGTCGTCCTCAAAAGTCGATAGTGCGGCGGTCACGGTCGGGCGTTCGGTCCTGAATGTTTCGCGCGTCCAGTATTCAGGCGTGTCCGCGCGGGCGACGTCGACAACGGCGAGAAAGGCGGTGGCGGCCACGATCGGCCCGAAAAGGGTCGTGCGCACAACGGCGCGGTGTTTGAGTTTGCCATGGGACATGGTTCGAAGCTCCCCTGCATGCGCCGGGCGGACGAGCGAGTGCTCGGTGTCAGGGATCTGCCCGGCCATTCCCCAACAGGGTCGGCCAAGTAGACGGGTCCGTTTCGAATTGGCACGTCATCTACCGTTATGGTTTACGGGCCGAGGCTGTGCGGGCGGCCGCAAGATGATACGCAGCGGCGTTGGCGGCACCTGAGGTCACTTCTCTTATGATGAAAATACAACAGGTTAATGGATCCGTGTGCGCAACGAAAAACGCCCGGAGCGGCGCTCCGGGCGTCGTTAACCAAAATTAGTAACTTCGTCCGACCTCAGTGAACGCTGGCGATCTCGAGTTCGCCGTCCAGTGCGTGCCCAACCGCCGCTTGGCGACTATCGGTCAGCGCGATCGGCGTGCCGTCTGCGGCATGAAGGGCGTAGAGATCTATGCCCCGCGGCAGGCCTTTGATGCTCGGGAACATGCGTCGCGCTTCCGCACTGGTCATGGCCTTGATGTAGGCCACCTGTCCATCTCCCAACTGGGCCAGCTCCAATTCCGTGACCAAGGATTGCTGGCTACCCATCTCGCGAAGCGTACCCGTGCGACGGTTGGACGAACGCTTGGCGTTGGCGCGCTTTCTGGGGTTCTTCTGCATGACGCCACTCCTTCTGTTCCTGGCGAACCGAGGCGCGAGTGAAAGTCTACTGCAAACACCTTGACAGGCGATGCAGTTCTCACATGGCGCCACGATAATCGACTGATTCGTGTGCGGGGGCTGTGACAGATTGGGCTCAAGTGGCCGCTTTCTGTCGCCCGATCTCAATCTTACGGATCATCCTGTCGGGCTCGTGGCGGACGAGATCGACCGTTAACAGTCCGTTTTCCAAGTCGGCGGCTCTCACTTCTATCCCTTCCGCCAGTACGAACGTGCGTTGGAACTGGCGCGAGGCGATGCCTCGATGGAGATATTGCCGATCTTGGTCATCCTCTTGTTTGCCGCGGACAATCAACTGGTTGTCCTCGACGAGCACCTCGAGTTGGTCGCGTTTGAACCCGGCTACGGCCAGGGTGATCCGCAGCGTCTCGGGTCCGTTGTCGGACCGCGCGAGACGCTCGATATTATAGGGTGGATAGCCATCGGCTCCCCCTTTTCCGACTCGCTCGATCAGGCGCTCGATCTCCTCGAAGCCGAGAAGCAGCGGGCTCGACATAAGAGTCATGCGGGTCATGCTCGGCAAAGTCCTCCATTGAAGCGACCTTGGGCGTGCGAGCGAGAGTATCCACTCCCACCTCCCGGCCCTGTCGAGGCACCGGACTGCACAACGCTAATATGGGGGGCGCCCTAGCGAAATCAATCGTTCGCGGCGGCCTTACGAGAGTTGTCGCAACCAGGCTCGGCCTTCACTGAGGGGCCGCAGTCGAGGGCGCCTAACACATTGGGACGGAACGACGTTCCCTGATACGCGTATGGAGCGGGAGCTCGCCCATAAGACATGCGGCACGGTTTGGACATGCGTCCAGCCCTACTGAAGAGTCGAACCCGTTCCCGGACCCAAGTATGAACGAGAGACGGGCAGTGCCGTCCATTCATGCCCAGCCATTGGAGAAGCCCGGGTGGCCGAAGCCGACGAACGCAATGGGAACTGCCGCCTCGAGGTGGGTGACGGTGAAATGGGCGAGCGTGTCGGAGGCGGCCGGGGCGTCGTGCTCGACCGTCTTGCGCACGAGATCAGAGCACCACTCGCTGCGATTCAGTCGATGGCGGAGGCCCTGGCCGGCGGCCATCTCGGGCGGATGGAAGACCAGCGACACGCAGCCTACGTAGCGAGCATTGCGGACACTGCACGACATGCCCTCGCCGTCGTCGAGGCGATGCTGGCACCCGTCGGCGAGCGCAGGGTGGAGGCGGGCGACGCGTCCACCTCCATTGGTCTCGAGGCGCTGGCGCGCGAGGTCGTGCTGGGCATGAGCGTTTTGGCCAGCCGCTCCGGTACGCGGCTCGAGCTGGGGCCTGCGGGTAACCATTGCGCGGCCGTGGCGCGGCCGACGGACCTGCGGCAGATTCTGATCAATCTCATCTCGAATGGCATGGCGCACGCCGGCAATGGAGCAACGGTTACTGTCACCACCGGCTGCGACGGCGACGTGGCCTGGGTCGAGGTCGCCGATAACGGGGCGGGAATCGCTCCGGCGCTTCTGGATCGGATACGCGCTCGCGCGGCGCTCGACGGGGACAGAGGCTCCGGCCCGCCGATGCGTATCAGGTTAGGCATCTCGCTGACCAGGGCGCTCGCCGAAGCCAACGGCGGTCAGCTGGACATTGAGAGCACGAGCACAGGCACGCGCGCCCGGATCGTGCTGCCGGCGGGTTGAGTATTCCTACAGTCAGCCTGCGATCGCCTCGGCCTCTCTCAAGAACCGCTTATTGGGTGCGCTCTCGGGGCGGAGCGCCAGGCGCTCGTGAGCCAAGGCGAGCGCCTCGTCCTTCAGGCCGGCGCGCGCTGAGGCTTCCGTCAGGGTCCAGTCGATGACGTCGCGCTGGGCGTAGCTGCCGCCGATCTGCATCAGGTGGTAGCGGGCAGGCAGGAGATGGCCGACCGTGCCCGCGTAATCGCCGCTGGCAAAGGCGGCGAGCCCGTCGACGATCGGCAGCCCGATGTCGCGATAGGTCGACGCGACCTCCGTGTTACCGGCGGCCGTTTCGCGCATGCCCGAGACGAGCCGACCGAGCTCGGCACCATCCTCGGCCCGAATGGCGGCCATGGCGGCGTGGACGTCGGCGAACACGGAAAGGTGCCCGTCGGCATGCCCTCGCCAGAGTGCCGCGAGATCCTTCCAACGGCGGCCGCCGTCGTAGCCGAGCGCTTCCAGCCGCCACAAGAGGGCCGAGGCGTTGGTGAGCACGATCCCCGCCGGCCGCTGCGTCTCGACGATGGGTCCATCGTAGATGGCCAATGCCGCGTCGTAGTCGCCGAGCTCGACGTGGAACAGCGCCTTGTGCCACCAGATGTGCGTGCGGCTGGCGTTGTCCTTGCCCGCCCAGAAGGCCTCGCGATCCGCCATCCACTTGAGGCCGTCCGCCGGGCGGCCCGTCATCTCCATGACGTGGCTGACCGCGTGGTGCGGCCAATATCCGTAGGGCTCGCGCTCGGCGGCCTCGCGGGAGACGGCCTCGGACTTTTCGTAGTGACCGGCCTCCTCGAGTCCGAAGCCGTAGAACGACAGCATGATGCCGTAGCTCGGATCGGACGGCGACCAGCGGGCCAGCGCCCGCGCCGAGCGATCACGCACGGTGTGGAACTGGCCGTTGAAGGCGCTGGCGATCATCGCCGCGAAATGGGCGAGAAGATCGCGTGGATAGTGGATCAGATGCGGATCGAGAATAGCGAGGATCGATGACCGGTGACCCTTGATCGCGTGTTCCAGGGCGGCGAGGTGAGCCCGCTCGCGATCGTTCATGGGAAGTTGCAGCGCTTCGTCCATGAGCGGGCGCGCCCCCTTGACCAGCACCGCGTCGTTGGCGCTGCCCAAGACCCACGCTTTGCCAATGTGGGCCATCGCGCAACCCGGTGCCGTCTTACGGGCGGCCTCGAACAGGCCAAGGGTGTCGCCATAGGACAGCGTGAAGGCGCGCACCGCTTTGTCGATGAGGTCGGCAGCTTCGGGTGTGGCGCCCGTCAGCTCGTATCCCTGCGCGTCTCTCGCCATAGTGTGCTCCCTCACATGCGCTCGATAGAATTTTTTGCCATGGTAGCGCTGACGAGGAGCAGCACAAGTGCGCTCAGTGACTGGGCAGCTACCACGCGGGCGGCGTCCATTCCGCAGTCTCGTCGAGGGGGTAGGACGGGCGGGGTATGCGGCTGAACTGGATGCGCTCGAGCACTGGCGAGGTGAGACCCTCGGTATCGACCTCGTACACTCGCTCGGGAGGGAACCAGGGCAGGAAACCAGAACGGAAATGGCCCCGTGATTTGACGGCAACGGTGTGCGCCTTGCCGATGTCGAGGCCGAAGATCTCGAAGAACATCGGGTCGAGTGTTTGCGTGCGATCGGAGATGATGACGACGGTGACGCCGCCGATTTTGAGCGCTGCCGACGGTCCGAGACGCACAGTGCGGCCCTGCACCGAGCCGAGACGGCCGATGAAGGTGCCGTGATGCAACCCGATGACCTCGGCGTCCGCCTCGAACGGCGCGTCGCAGGGCAGGCCGGCGTGCCGGTTGAACTGCGCCTTGAAGCGGGCGCCGACGCCAAGCCTGTGCGCCTCGTCGGCAAGCGGTGGATCGTAGAACGAGCCGATCAGCACATCCTCGGCTCCGGACCATACGAGAGCCGAGAGCAGCTCCGTGGTGCGGCCCGTGCCGCCACCACCGGGATTGTCGCCCGAGTCTGCGAATATCACGGGCCTTCTATCGCGGTTGCGCGCGAGCGCCACGGCGTCGGAAAGTGGGGTGAGCTTCTTTCGGAAGCTCGCGCGGCTCGACCAGCCCGTCTCCGCCAATTCCTTCGCGAGCATCTGTGCGCGGGAGAGGTCGTTGCGCGCCGTGACGATGATGGCAACCCCGTTCTTGGTCGAATCCGAGAACACGAAGCCGCCGAAGATCGATACGTTGAGAATGTCGCCGGCAAGCTCGGCGCGTCGTCTCGTGCCGAGATCGATCATCGCGCCGTAGGGGCCGCTTGCGGTGAGCAGGTTGACGGAGGCCGGCGTCAGGGGCAGGCGAATGAAGGCAGCCTTCGGATCGGCGAGCCCCGCAAGCATCAGGCGCAGCGCGAGGGCTGCTTCCTCGCCGCGCTCGATGTAATCGACGTGCGGATTCGTGCGGTAGCCGACGATCAGGTCCGACTGCTCGACCATGCGCTCCGAGATATTGCCGTGCAGATCGAGCGTGACGACGACGCGCGCTTTTGACCCAGCGATCTCGCGGGCAAGCGCGATCATTTCGCCGTCCGGGTCGTCGCGGTCGGTCGCGATCATGGCCCCGTGATTGGCGACATAGACGGCATCGAGCGGGCCTGCGGCTTCGAGACCAGCGCGCATCCGGGCGAGATAATCGTCCATCAAGCGGCCGTCGATGCAACCGGCGGGGTGGCACGCTGCGAGCAGAATGGGCACCGGCTCCCACGGGCCGGTCGCGTCCATTGTCTTCACGAAGGCCGAGGCCTCGCCCAGGATGTAGGGATGCGGGTCGCGTGCGGCCGCGAGGATCTCCTCGCCCTCGAGCTGGTAGAAGCTCTTGAAGTCCGCCTCCTTGGCGACCGGTGCGAAGCGGTTGCTCTCGAGCCAGACCCCGATGATGGCAACACGAGGGGCAGACGTGGGCATTGCAGGGCTCCAGGTTCTTGTGGCGGGGCACGGGTTGAGGAAAGCTACACGACTTGCCCGAGGTCGCGGTAGGCAGTTTGCTGAGCAGAAAGCGCTGTGATGACCCATCTGGCGCCGGGCGAGCGCCGTCCGCGACAGCTTTCGCCTTGCCTCTAGCCGGGCGCGCGTGATCGCATGGCGGCAGAAGCAGCCGCGATCGGCGCCTGGAATGAGGACACCATGAAGCTCGAAGGTAAGCATATTGTCGTGACCGGGGCCGCGAGCGGCATCGGCGCGGCCCTGGCACGACGGTTCGCGCGAGAAGGCGCCGCCGGTGTCGTGGTCGCCGATCTTGCCGCCGCGAAGGCGCCACTCAAAGAGCTGGCCCGCGAGATTGGGGGCCTCGCCATCACCTGCGACGTCTCGCAGGAGGCGGATATCAAGTCGCTCGTTGCATCGGCTCGCGACCGGTTCGGGCCCATCGACGTCTTTTTCTCGAACGCCGGTGTCTCGCTCAGGGGACACGAGGAAGCGCCTGATGGGGACTGGGATTTGAGTTGGCGTGTCCACGTGATGGCGCACGTCTATGCCGCCCGTGCCGTGCTGCCGGAAATGCTCGAGCGAGGCAGCGGCTATCTTGCCAGCACGGCGTCCGCGGCAGGTCTCCTGGCATCCGTCGGCTCGGCCACCTACGGCGTGACGAAGCACGCTTCCGTCGCGCTCGCGGAGCATCTGTCGATCCAGTATGGCGGTCGCGGGATACGCGTCTCGGTGCTCTGCCCGCAAGCTGTGGACACGCCAATGTACCGCAGGCCCGGCGTCAAGACGGCAGGCCTCGACGGTGTGGCGACACCAGAGGCGGTGGCGGATTGCGTCGTGCGCGCGATGGACGACGAGCGCTTCCTGATCCTGCCGCACCCCGAGGTCGCCGAGTACATGAAGCGCAAGACGGTCGATCCCGACCGGTGGCTCGCCGGCATGCGCCGCCTCCTGGGCAAGGCGTTGAGTGGAAGTCTCAAGAGTTGATTGAACGTTTAGGAGTGCCGCTCGTGTCCGACCATGAGATTTTCGACCTTGGCCCGTTGATCCTGCAGCGTGGGCTGACGCTGCCGACCGCCCACCTCGCTTACAAGACGTACGGCACGCTCGCAGCCGATAAATCGAACGTCATTCTCTACCCGACCTCGTATGGCGCCCATCACACCGATATCGAATGGCTGATCGGGCGGGACCGCGTCCTCGATCCCGAGCGCTATTTCATCGTGATCCCCAATCAGCTCGGCAACGGGCTGTCATCCTCTCCGAGCAACCTAGCCGAGCCGTTCGGGCTCGGCCGCCGTCCGATATTCACTCACTGGGACAACATCCATGCCCAGGAGCGCCTTATGCGCGAACGCTTCGGCATAACGCGATTGGCACTCGTCTACGGCTGGTCGATGGGGGGCCAGCAGGCGCTCCACTGGGGCGCGATCTTTCCGGACCGCGTTGCAGCCATTTGTGCGGTGTGCACGTCGGCGCGAACGAGCCCACACAACAAGGTCTTCCTCGAGGGTATTAAGGCGACCTTGACTGCCGATGGCGCCTGGCGCGACGGCCGTTTCACCGAGCGGCCCGTACGCGCGTTGCGAGCCTTTGGCCGCGTCTATGCGGGTTGGGCGATGAGCCAGGCCTTCTATCGCGAGGAGCTTTGGTCGAAAATCGGCTTCGCCTCGCTCGAGGACTATCTCGTGCGCGCCTGGGAGGGAAATTTCCTCCGGCGCAATGCCGAGGATCTGCTGTCGATGATCGACACGTGGACCCAGTCCGATATCTCCGATAATCCGCTCTATGGGGGTGATCTGACGAAGGCCTTGGGCGCCATAGAGGCTCGATCCATCGTCATGCCCTCGACCACCGACCTCTATTTCACGGTCGCCGATAGCGCCGCCGAGACGAAGCTCATGCCGCGTGCGGAGCTGAGGCCCATCGAGTCGATCTGGGGGCACCGCGCGGGAAACCCGATCCAGGAACCAGCCGACGAGGCCGTCCTCCGGCAGGCTGTGCGTGATCTCCTGGCAGATTGAGCGGAGGGCAAGTGATGATCACCGGCATCGATCACCTCGCGCTCGAGGTGGAGGGCGTCACGCAAGCTGTCACGGACTATTCCACCGTTCTCGGGCGTGCCGCGAACGCGGGCGAGAAACGATTACGGCTCGACAATGTCGCGCTGGTTTTCCGGCAACCTGTATCCGGTATCGACGGTGACGCGACAGCGCGGTTGCGGCTGGTCCTCGCGGCTGCCGATGTCGGCGCCGCCGCGCATCGTCTGATGCGCCGCGCCTTGCCGGGAACGATGCGTGAGGCTGACGACCTTTTCGAGATCGACACCGCCGCCACCCATGGCGTTCCGATGGGCGTGACGAGGGCCACGGATATCCTGGAGGCCAATCCGATGAATGACATCGCGGGGTTGGACCACGTCGTCGTGCGGACGCCAGACCCCGAGCGTGCCGTCGCCCTCTACGGTGGCCGGCTCGGGCTCGACCTTCGGCTCGACCGGACCAATTCGGAGCACGGCAATCGGCTGTTATTCTTCGTCTGCGGCGGCCTCGTCGTCGAGATCTCGCACGATACGCGAAAGGGAATTGGCACCGGGCCGGACCGCATCTTCGGCTTGGCATGGCGCGCCCGCGACATCGACCGAGCCCACGCCCGCATGATGGCACACGGTGTCGACGCGTCCGAGATCCGAACGGGCCGTCGCCCGGGCACGCGTGTCTTCACTGTGCGCAATCGAACGGCTGGCGTGCCGACGCTGGTCATCGGCGGCGAGGGGCTGGAGCGCAACTGAGCCTCGGCGCTCAGGCGCTTCCCGCAGGCATGGCGACGAGCGCTACGGGGGTCTCGCCCGCCTTTCCCTCCAACTCGCTTCTTGCGAGCGCTTGCGCCTGCTCGAGATCCTCGACGCCGGTCAGGTCGACGAGGTGGCGCTCGTAGAGGAGCACGAGACCGGGATGGGTGTGTGCGGGGCCGTCCGCGCCGCCGGCCTGATGCCAAAGCTCGAACAGCGACCTCTCGAGCGTCGCGGCCGTGACGCTGCGGGCGAGCGCGCGACTCCTCTGCACGCGGATGGCACCTTGCCAGTCGATTGTGCGCAAGGAGCGCGGGCCCTCGCCGCCCGGCTGGTAGACGCGAAACCCGGGCACCTCGCCGGCGAGCGTCAGTGCATCTGTCGTGATACCCAGAGAGCGGGCCGCGAGGAACCGCGCCTCGCGCTCGGAGATGGCGCCTGAAGCGTCCTTGACGTGCATCTCGGCGGCACCCATCGCCGTGGCGCGAACGCGGTGCGTCTGCTGGTCGACCTCGACCGTGACGTCGACCTGGGACGGGTCTGCGCCGAGCCGAACGACGGCCTCCAAGGCCTCGCGGCGGATGGCGATCAGGTCGTCGGGCTGAGGGTGCGGGATGATCCGCTCCACCACATCGCGTACGAGCGCCAACGCGACGCCGATCGACGAGATCACCTCGGCATCGCGACTGATCTCGTGGCGCAGCCCCGCCTGCTCGGCCGCATAGGGCACTAGGGCGGCGGCGCCACCACCCTCGCCGATCAGCATCTGCTGGTCGGGGTCGAGCTCATACTCTTTGATGAGATCGGCGACGACGGGCAGCACCTTCCCGGTCGCGCAGTCCAGAACCTGCCGGGCCGCCTCATCGACCGTGCAGCCGAGAAAGTCTGCGAGGGCCTCGAAGGCGCGACGCGCGGCATCGGTGCCGGCATAGGCATGGTCGCCCGGTTTGGCGTAGCCGAGCGCGTTCGCCGCGCAAGTGTTTGTCAGCGCGAACCGCCGGCCGTCCGCGACCTTGATCCGCACGTAGTTGGCGCCGTCGCCCGGCTTTGGCTCGAACAGCTCGACTTGCGGGTCGACGAATGCCGCCGGATCGGCGAAGGCCGCATAGGCGAGGCCTGCGATATGGGCGCTGCGAGGGCCGACGTCCACAAGCCGACCGGGCTCGGCGCGGATCAGGCTCCCACCGGCGATGCCGATGACGCGAACATCGAGTGAGGAAACGTAGGTCTCGTGCCCGCCGACACGGGCGTAGGCGACGGTCGGCCGGCCGTTCTTGATCACACCGATATTGGTCGAGGTGCCGCCGACCTCGAAGTAGAGGCCATCGGCGACCTTCAAGTGCATCAGGGCACCGGCCACGCTGGCGGCTGGGCCCGACAGCATCGTCATCGCCGGGCGGCGGCGCATCTCCCGGATGTCCATCACGCCGCCGTCGCCGCGCATCACCATCAGCGGCGCCCTGATGCCGGCCTCGCGCACGCTCGCCTCGGTCATGTCGGCGGTGGCGATCATGCGCGGCAGAATCGAGGCGTTGATGACGGCGGTGCGAGTCCGCGTTGTGAGCCCATAGAGGCGAGTGATCTCGTGACCGCAGGTTGTGGGCAGTCCGGCCTCGGCACCGAGCGTGCGGACCAGCTCCTCCGTGCCGGTATTGTCGACGCCGAACGCGGCCGACGCGACGAGCACGCTGGCCCCTTCGCCGCTGAGCGCGGTGATCGCCTCGCGGACCTCTGCCTCGCCGAGCCCGTCCGAGATCAGGAACCTGTTGGCCGTAGCTAGCCAGCGGCCCGGGGCGAGCTCGATCGGCGCGATCCGGGCCTGCGGCTCGGCCAGCGCCGCAGCCGCTTGGCCAGCCATGGCGACGACTCCGACCGCGGCCACGTCGCCCTCGAGCAGGGCGTTGGTCGCCTGGGTGGTCGAGTGCGCCAGGAAAACGACTTGGTCAGGCGCAACGTGCGAGGTCTCGAGCACCCCCCGGAAGACCTCGACGACCCCTGCCGCGACGCCTCTCGGATGATCGTGCGTGGTCAGCACAGATGATCGTCCGACGACCTCGCGCGTCAAGGTGTCGATCAGGACGGCCTTCGTGAACGTGCCGCCGACGTCGATGCCGATGCGGTAGGCGCGAGGGGCGGTCATGGTAAACGGCCCGCCAGACAGCTCCAGCCGAAGGAAGGGCGCGCCGGGGGCGCGTCGGATTGATCGCTCATGGTGGGAGTCCTGGTGGCCGAGGCGGCACGAATTGCTGCGACAGTAGTATCAGGAGCGCCTCCTGGGCGGGCGGCGAGTTGCCGCGCCGCGTGCACGCGGTATAAGAAGCACCAATGCTGCCGGACGGGAGATCTCGCCCCGGCGATCCCTTCCCATTCGCCGGCCACCCGCAGGGCCGACCTCATCCGGAAAGGCATGACATGCAACCTTTCACCACCCTCAAGGGCGTGGCCGCACCCCTCAACATGATCAATGTCGACACCGACATGATCATCCCGAAGAACTACCTTAAGACCATCAAGCGCACCGGTCTCGGGAAGCACCTCTTCGCCGAGATGCGCTATGACGAGCAGGGCCACGAGAAGCCGGATTTCGTGCTCAACAAGGGCCCCTACAGGGGCGCGACGATACTCGTCGCGGGCCAGAACTTCGGCTGCGGCTCGAGCCGCGAGCACGCGCCCTGGGCGCTCCTCGATTACGGCATCCGCTGCGTGATCGCGCCCTCGTTCGCCGACATCTTCTTCAACAACACCTTCAAAAACGGCATCCTGTCGCTGAGGTTGCCGGAAGCGCGGGTCAACGAGTTGATGCGCTTCCTGCTGGAGCTACCAGGTGCCGAGATTACCGTCGACCTGCCGGCACAGACGGTGACCGGTCCGGATGGGAAGGCCGACAAATTCGAGATCGATCCGTTCCTCAAGCATTGCATGATCAACGGCCTCGACGAGATCGGGCTCACGCTCGAGAAGGCGCCGGCCATCGCTGCCTACGAGGCGAAGGCCATGAAGGAGCGGCCCTGGGTGTAGGGCGTCGATGCGCCTGATCTCCGACTTCGTCCGCCACAGTTGGCCGCTGCTGGCGTTCGGTTGGGTGATGGCGTTCTGCTCGGGCTTCGGACAGACGTACTTCATCTCGATTTTCGGCGGTGCCATCCGGGGTGAGCTTGCCCTCGAGCACACCACCTACGGGAGCTGCTATTCTGCGGGGACGATTGCCAGCGCAGTGGTCCTCCTGTGGGGCGGCCGACTGATCGACCGCGTCGATCTGCGCTTGTTCTCGATCGCGGCGGCGATCGGCCTCGCCTGCGCGACCGCTATCATGAGCGTGAGCGAGGGCGTGATTGGGCTGACGGTGGCGTTCTTTGCCCTCCGCTTTTTCGGCCAAAGCTTGATGAGCCATTCGGCCATGACGACGATGGGGCGTCATTTCCACGCGGAGCGCGGGCGCGCACTTTCTTTTGCGGTGACGGGGCATGTGGCCGGCGGTGCCGCTCTGCCGGTCGCCGGTGTCGCGCTGATGGCGCTCGCCGGGTGGCGCAACGTCTGGCTGATCGGTGGCGCGGCGCTGCTCTTGATCACGGCTCCGGCCATTCTGCTGCTGCTCACCCGGGCCCGTGGGCGCACGGCGGCCTCAGCGAGCGCACAGCCCTCGCACGCCGCGCCGCTGCCGGCATCCCAGTCGCATTCGGGCGCCGACTGGCGGCTCGACGAGGTGCTGCGCGATCCGAGTCTTTATGCGCGCCTGGGCGTGCTTCTCGCGCCGGCCTTCATCACGACGGGTTTGATCTTCCACCAGGTTCACCTCGGCGGGCAAAAGGGCTGGGATCTGCCGCTGATTGCGACCGGGCTCTCGTGCTACGCGCTGGGCTCGTTCACCATGACGCTCGTCGCCGGACCCGCCATCGACCGCGTGAGCGCGCGGCGGTTGGTGCCCGTGGCGCTGTTTCCGATCGCTGTGTCGTGCGCTCTTCTGACGGTCGTCAGCTCCCCGCTCGGGGCATTCGCAATGTTTTTCACGCTCGGGCTCGGCACAGGGATGAGCCAGGTCATGGGGGGCGCGGTCTGGGCCGAGCTCTATGGCACAACGCACCTTGGCGCCATCCGCGCCGTCACCGCCTCCGGCAGCGTGTTCTCCTCGGGCCTGGCGCCAGGGACCGTGGGCGTCCTGGTCGATACGGGTTGGACGGTCGAGGCAATCGCGGCATGCTTCGTCGTCTACTGCCTTGTCGCGTCCCTCGTCGCATGGGCCTTCGTCGCGCCGCCGCGCAAGGCGGTGCGCCAGGCCGGCGACGGTGCGTGAAGGGCACGCCCGAGTGAGCGCCGGAGGAGCCACCATGTCGACCTGGAACGGGAAAATCCATCTCGCGCAGTTTCTCGTGCATGGGCCGACGTTCCATTCGATCGCCATGTGGCGGCATCCGAGGACGGCGGCGGCAGGCTGGGATTGGACGCGGCCCGACCTCTGGCAGCACATCGCTCGGACTTGCGAGCGCGGTCTGTTCGATATGGCCTTCTTCGCCGACCTCAACTACATCTCGGACACCTACAAGGGCTCGCTCGAGCCGGCGCTCGCCAATGCCACGCAAGCGCCGGAGCACGATCCCATTCCGCTGCTCTCCTACATGGCAGCAGCGACCAGCCGTATCGGCGTCGCCTCGACGTTCTCGACCAGCCAGCACCATCCGTTCTACGCCGCCCGCATGTGGGCGACGCTCGATCATCTGACGGCGGGTCGCGCCGGCTGGAACGTGGTCACGTCGATCAACCACAACCAGGACGCCAACTTCGGCGTCGAGCGGCCGCCGGCCGACCATCGCTACGACCGCGCCCACGAGTTCATGGAGGTCTGCCGCAAGCTCTGGGCGAGCTGGGACGAGGACGCCGTCGTCATGGACCGGGCGACGCCGCGTTTCGCGGACGCCGCGAAAGTGCATCGCATCGAGCACGAGGGCCGCTTCTTCAAGTCGCGCGGGCCGCTCAACGTGGTCCGCTCGCCGCACGGCGGGCCCGCCATTCTGCAGGCAGGGGTCTCGCCCAAGGGGCAGGACTTCGCCGCGAAGTACGCCGATGCCATCTTCGCGATCCAGCCGAGGCCCGAGGACGCCAAGGCCTATCGCGATAGCGTGCATGCTCACATGGATTCAATGGGTCGGGAGCGGCGCGCCTGCAAGGTGCTGTTCGGCATGCAGCCTATCATTGGCGCAACGGAGGCGGAGGCGCGTGAGCGGCAGGCCGAGCACAACGCGCTCGTGCCGGTCGAAGGGGGTATGGCGATCCTGTCGGCGCATCTTGATTTTGATCTGTCGCGGCTCCCTCCCGGTACACGCCTTGCGGAGCGAAGCGAGCCGCAGCTGCAGCGCTTGCGGACACGCTATCTGGCTAGCGACGGCAGCGCGATGACGATGGAGGAAATCGCGCGACGGCACGGCCAGAGCGTCGGCCTCCCGCAATTCGTCGGCACGCCGCGAAGCATCGCCGATCAGATGGAGGCCTTCATGGCCCACGTCGGCGGCGACGGCTTCATGGTCTCCGCGATCGACTGCCCCGGCGCCATCGAGGAGTTCGTGGATCTCGTCGTACCCGAGCTGCAGAGGCGCGGCCTCGTGCGGACGTCCTACGCCGGTCGAACCTTGAGAGCCCATCTCGCGCAATTCGATTAATCCGGCTACCTTCCTTCGGCGACGGACGGCAAGGCGCTCGCCAGAAGTGCCCGGTCCGCGCTCAATGTGGAGGAAACCATGAAGCGATGGACTGCACTGGCAGGAGCCTGCTCGGCAATGGCGCTGGGCCTGCTTGCAATGCCGGCGGAAGCACAGAAGCAGGGTGGCGCACTGAGGGGTGCCAACAGTGCCAATCCCGCGAGCCTCTCGATCCACGAGGAAGTGACGATCGCAACGGTGATGCCGATCTCGCCGGTGTTCTCGAACCTCGTCAGGTTCGATCCGCTGAAACCGATCAACAGCCCGGAGGCTATCATTCCCGAGCTCGCCGAGAGCTGGTCGTGGGATGCCAGCGGCACCAAGCTCACGATGAAGCTGAGAAGCGGCGTGAAATGGCATGATGGCAAACCGTTCTCGGCAAAGGACGTGCAATGCACTTGGCATTGGCTCAATGGCAAGGTGCCGGGCTTCTTCCGGAAGAACCCGCGGCGGATCTGGTACGCGAACCTGAAGGAGGTCACCGTCAACGGCGACAACGAGGTCACGTTTCATGTCGGCCGGCCGCAACCATCGCTGCTGCCGATGCTGGCGTCGGGATTCTCGCCCGTCTATCCCTGCCACGTCGAAGCAAAGGACATGCGCACCAAGCCGATTGGCACCGGACCCTTCAAGCTGGTGGAGTTCAAGAGCAACGAGAAGGTCTCGATGGTCCGCAATCCGGACTACTGGGACAAGGGCAAGCCCTATCTCGACTCGATCGATTGGCGCATCGTCGGCAACCGCTCCACTCGGGTGCTCGGGCTCATTGCGGGTGAGTTCGATATGACGTCGACGGGGGATATAACTGTGCCCCTGATGAAGGATATTGCCGGCCAGGCACCTCAGATCATCTGTGAGCTCGGGCCGACAAACGTCTCGATCAACGTGCTGATCAACCCCAAGCGGGCGCCGTTGGACAACAAGGATGTCCGCGCGGCCGTCAACATGGCGCTCGACCGTGAAGGCTTCATCAAGATCCTCTCCCACGGCGCCTCGCAGATCTCAGGCCACATGATGCCGCAACCAGCTGGCCTCTGGGGCATGCCCAACGACACGCTGATGTCGCTGCAGGGGTACGGTGGCACGCTCGAGGAGCGTCGCGCTCAGGCAAGAAAGATCATGGAGGGACTGGGCTTTGGACCGTCGAACAAGCTCAAGCTGAAGGTCACCACCCGCGATTTCACTGCCTTCAAGGATCCCGCCGTGATCCTGGTCGATCAGCTCAACCAGATCCATTTCGAGACGGAGCTCGAGATCGTGGAATCGAGCGTCTGGTTCGGACGGGCTCAGCGGCAGGATTATGCCATCGCGCTGAATTTGACCGGCGCCGGGCTGGATGATCCGGATTCCATGCTCATGGAGAATTTCGCCTGCAAGTCGGAGAACAATTTCTCAAAGTATTGCAATCCCGAGGTGGACAAGCTGCTGCTCGAGCAGTCATCCGAGCGCGACGTCGCCAAGCGGAAGGAGATCGTCTGGCGGATCGAGCGCATTCTCGTCGATGACGTGGCTCGACCGATCGTCTACCACGGCAACGCCGCCCAGTGCCGTCACCCCTACGTCAAAGGCCACGTTCGCCAGATGAACAGCATCTATAACAACTGGCGGCTCGACAACATCTGGTTCGACAAGTGAGCTGATTGCGGACGGGGTCCTTGCGAAGGGATGCCCGTCCTCGCCCTCGAGGTCCAAGCCTCTGGCGATTCGCCCGGCGCGGGCACCGCAGCGCCGGCGTTGCGTTGAGGTCGTGGCGGTCGAGCAAGTGCCATCGCCGGCGTCATTCGCCACGCAGCATATGGGCAACGGGTCGACAGCGAGTTTCAACCCGATCACGAGGCCGACAAGACATCGCAAGCTAAGATGCTGATTGTCTTGGTGAGCGGGGTGGGGATCGAACCCACGACCATCTGATTAAAAGTCACTCAAATGTGACCGTCAGTAGCCGCCATAACCCGAAAATATTACGCAATTACAATGGTGCGTTCCGACGGCGGTCGTAAGGTTCTTGCGCTGTTCCGCAGGAAAATGTTAGCCCGATGTTAGCCCGATCGCACCCCTTCGGACAACTGATTATGCCCCGCAGCTTCTCCGCCCGCGTCAACACCACCGCCGTCGATGCCCTGCAGCCGGGCGAGACGGTGCGCGATGTCGAGATCAAGGGGTTCGGCGCGCGACGCCGCGCGACCGCGGCGCCCAGCTACTATCTGCAGACCCGTGTGAAGGGACGGTTGCGGTTCATCACCATCGGTACGCACGGCTCGCCCTGGACACCGGCCAGTGCGCGCAAGGAAGCCCTGCGCCTGATCACCAAGATCAACGACGGCCTCGATCCCGGTCAGGCCAAGGCGTCCGCCCGAGCTGCGCCGACATTCGGCGAGGTCGCAGATCGCTTTCTGGCCGAGCACGGTCCGAAGCTAAAGGTGCGGACGCGCGACGACTACGCCCGGCTGATCGACAGTGCCCTGGAGCCTGCGTTCGGCCGCCGTCGGGTCGCCGATATCGCGATTGGTGATGTCGCGGCCTTCCACGTCAGGCTCGCCGCAACGCCGCGCACAGCCAATTACGCCCTCGCCGTCCTGTCGAAGATCATGTCCTGGGCCGAGGCGCGACATCTGCGCCCGATGCGCTCCAATCCCTGCCCCGGCGTGAAGAAGTTTCGCGAGGTGCAGCGGCAGCGCTACCTGTCCCAGGCCGAGCTTCAGCGACTGGGCGCCACGCTCGATGCATGCGAGGCGTCGGGCGACGAGAGCCCGCCCGCCATCGCCGCTATCCGACTGTTGCTGCTCACCGGCTGCCGCCTCTCGGAGATCCTCACGCTGCAATGGCAGCACGTCGACCTGGAGCGTGGCCTCCTCGTAAGCGCCCGACTATATGCTTCTGACGTCGATCGTCGAAATCGTGCAGCGTTTGCGGCTGCATAGGCATCGACGAGGCGGTCATGGGGCTTGCTGCGGGGCGACGGGGATCGGCGGTATCGCCGCCGACAATTGGCGACATCACGATCTATCTGGCGCAGGAGCCTGTGGACTTCCGGCTCGGCATCAACGGCTTGAGCGTCCTGGTCGAGGCGACGCTCCGGTTCGATCCGTTCAGCCGCAACCTGTTCTGCTTCACCAACCGTCGGCGCAACCAGATCAAGGTTCTCTACTGGCAGCGCTCAGGGTTTTGCCTCTGGCAGAAGCGGCTGGAAGAAGAGAAGTTCAAGTGGCCAGCGCACTTGGTGCCTCTCGCGAGCGAGACGACGCGTCCACCTGTCGTGACGCTCGACGAGGATCAGTTCCTGTGGCTGCTCGACGGTCTCGATCTCAAGCACCTCAAACCTCACCGTGCCCTCGAATACCGCAGCGTGCTGTGAAGATCGTCGCCGCGATGCAGCCATGACACGGACAAATCAGATATGCCTTCATCGTGGGCACGTCTGACACATCGCCAGCCTCTTCCAATGACGAGATCGCGTCGCTGCGATCCCTGCTCGCCGCCAAGGACGCGCGCATCGCGATCCTCGAAGAACAGCTCAGACTGGCGGCGGTGAAGCAATTCGCTCCGAAGTCGGAGAAGCTCTCCGCGCTGGCGCAGATGGATCTGTTCAACGAGGCGGAAGCGTTCGCGGCGAAACCCGACGCCGAGACGCAGGCGGTCGAGATCACGGTCCCGGCCTACGCGCGCGCCCGTGGCAAGCGGAAGCCGATCGACGCCTCGCTACCGCGCGTGCGCGTCGAGCACGACATCTCTGAGGGAAAGAAGACCTGCGCCTGCGGCTGCCAACTTACGCGCATCGGCGAGGTGACGAGCGAACAGTTCGATCTCATTCCGGCCCGCGCGCAGGTCCTTCAGCACGTGCGGTTCAAGTATGCCTGCCGGTCGTGCGAGGGCACGAGCCATCAGAGTCCGGCCGTCATCACGGCTGCCATGCCCGCGCAGCCGATCCCGAAGTCCAACGCTTCGCCTGGGCTGCTCGCCCACATCGCCACCGCGAAGTTTGCTGACGGCATGCCGCTCTATCGGCTGGAGGGCATCCTGGCCCGGGACCGGATCGTGGTGCCACGCACGACCTCGGCGAGCTGGATGATCCGGATCGGCGATATGGTCGTGCCGCTGATCAACTTGATGCACGAGACGCAGCTCTCCTACGACGTCCTGCAGATGGATGAGACCAGCGTACAGGTGTTGAAGGAGGATGGTCGGCCGGCGACGGCGAAGTCCTACATGTGGGTGCGACGAGGCGGGCCGCCGGGACAGCGCATCATCCTGTTCGACTACGCGCCGTCGCGGGCAGGCGCGATCCCGATGCGGCTCCTCGACGATTATAAGGGCTATCTGCAGTCGGACGCCTATTCGGGATACAACGCGCCGGCCAAGCGCGAAGGCGTGATCCATGTCGGCTGTCTCGACCATGCGCGGCGGAGGTTCGTCGAAGCCGTGAAGGCGCAGCACGGGGTCGCCGGCACCGAGCGTGGACTGGCGCCCGAAGCTCTGCTGATCATTCGGCAGCTTTACGTCATCGAAAAGCTGGCGCGCGATGCCCGCATGACCGCCGATGAGCGGCATCGATTGCGCAACGACAAGGCGCGGCCGATCTGGGACGAGTTGCGCGCATGGCTCGATGCGAACCGCAACGCGACACCGCCGTTATCTCTGACGGGCAAGGCGATCGGCTATCTCGCCGACGAATGGCCAAAGCTCATTCGCTACCTCGACGACGGCCGCATCGAGATATCGAACGTGCTCTGTGAGAACGCGATCAGGCCCTTTGTCGTCGGACGAAAAGCCTGGCTCTTCTGTGACACGCCGGCCGGCGCCCACGCCTCCGCACGTCTCTACAGCCTCGTTAAGTCGGCGAAGGCCAACGGCCTCAACGTCTACGACTACCTGAAGCGCGTGTTCACGCTGCTGCCGCAGGCGACGACGCTCGCCGATGTCGAGGCGCTGTTGCCCTGGATGGTCGCGACACTGGCGACGCAAAGCGTCGCCGCCTGAGACGACGCCCGTCAACCGAAAATCGAAGCCACGAGCCCAGGTCGTTCGTGGGGCGGATACGCCTCCTCCTCCTCCCAGACAGCAAGACGGGTCAGAAGGTTGTCTATCTGGGCGGCGAAGCGCGCGCCCTCCTGGCTTCGCTGCCTCGTGATCCCGGAAACCCCCACGTCGTCGTCGGCGACCGGCCCGGCTCCCATCTCGTTAATCTGCAGAAGGCATGGCGACGCATCCGGACGAGCGCCGGCATACCCGACGTGCGTATCCACGATCTGCGCCATTCGTTTGCCAGCATCGCCGCCGCCAATGGCGCATCTCTGCCGATGATCGGCAAGCTCTTGGGCCACTCTTCGAGCCTCACCACGCAGCGCTACGCGCATCTCGTGGCTGACCCTATCAAAGATCTCTCCGACGTCGTTGGTAACGCCATCGCAGGAACGATGCGCAAGCGGACCGATTGATCCCTGCCTTTCGTTTCGCACGCAACTGACCGCCGTTTGGCCGGTGATGGAGGGGCTCGAACGACGATATTTCTGAATAGGTTACGCGATTTCGTGCACAAATCGTGCACACAGTTTCTCAGAAATGATGCGTGGATTGGACAGGTTCCACTTCTCAAGATCGGCGCCCGCGTCACGATCAGCGTGAGACGCGTGAAACTCGCCTTCGCAACCGCCTGCCCGGATCGCGAAGTCTTCATGCTCGCGGCGCAACGACTATGAGGCGCCGGCGGCCAAGCCGAGCCTGAGCCCTGGGATCAACAGAAGAGGATCATAGCCGAGCCTCCCCATGCTGCCCGACCGGCGGCGACCACCGGGCTCGGCCGTGAGAGCCCCGGTGCCGGCGGCTGCCTCTCAATCGTCAAACGACACCAGCGTCAGCGCGGCTGTGAGAAGTGCAGGCTCGGAGTGCGAGTTTTTGGATCATCTAGCGCTCTTAAGCGTGAATACAGGCTTCCCTGCCTTAACAGTCTCCATCACCTTGATGTCCTTGATGGCCAATGGATCCACCTTGAGCGGGTTTCGGTCAAGAATCACGAGATCGGCAACCTTGCCCGGTTCGAGTGAACCCTTGCTGTCTTCCTCGAAGTACATGTACGCACCATTGATGGTGATCGCCTGCAGTGCCTCATAGGGCGTGATGCGTTGTTGCGGCCCGAGCACGCGACCCGTGCGCGTTATGCGGTTCACTGCGGACCAGACGACAAACATCTGGTTGACCGGCGTCACATTGTAATCGGTGTGGTTGGCCGCGCGGATACCCTTGTCAATTGCCGAGCGCATGGGACTAATGAACGATCCGCGTTCCTCTCCCAAGTTGGCGCGATGCGCGTCTCCCCAAAAGTACGTGTGGTTGGTGAAAAAGGAGGGAAAGATCCGGTACTTTGCGTAGGCATCGAGCTGATCGGGACGCATGACTTGGGAATGAACGATGACTGTGCGGCGATCCTTTGCTTTTGGGTCTTCCTTCATCTGGTCGAGGGCATATTCATGACCCGCCAGCATCAGATCGATCGCGGCGTCACCGTTGCAGTGAGCGTACACCTGCACATTGTTCTGGTAGCTGAGCAGCATCAGATCTTTGACCTCCTCCGCGGTCAGTGCTGCAACACCGCGGCAATCCCCATGGCAGTGAGGCACCGGCGTCAGATAAGGCTTGCTGAGGAAAGCAGTCTTGCCTTGCGGTGAGCCGTCTATGGTAATCTTGATCCCTGCCAGTTTGACGCCTTTGTCGTAAACACCCCACTGGGTGCGGTTCTCCGCAATCAGCTTCTCGGCCAGGGGTTGGAAAACCAGACCCACAAGATCCAGGCTCATGTCGCCACGCGCTGCCACTGCGCGAGCGACTGCCAGCTGCAATTCCTGCAATGCCCCCTCTTGAACCGTCGTCACCCCGTATCGGGCGTAATGTGCAAGAGATATCGCCAGCTTTTGCGCTGATTCTCTGATCGCTAACGGATCTGCTGACCGATCCTTGACCATAACGTCGAGAAACGGAAAGCGAGCGTTCTCCTGTATCTCGCCGCTTGGCTCGCGGCTGTTGGGCAGCCGTACGATCACGCCGCCCGAAGGGTCGGGTGTATCCGCGTTGATGCCTTTGGCCTTCAGGCCGGCCGAGTTCACGATGAAAATGTGGCCGGATACATGCATCAATATCACCGGCGTATCGGGAAATGCCTTGTCGAGATCGGCGGCTGTCGGATGACGCTTCTCATCGAGCAGGGCCTCATCGTAGCCCGAGCCTATCAACCACTCTGTTTCATCTGCGCCGAGTTCCTTCTGTTTGTCCTTCATCGCCCGAATGATATCGTCGAAGTTGCGGGTCGTGCCTACAGGAGCAGATGAGAGATCGGCCCAATCCTGGCCCTCAAGATGCAGGAAGATGTGGCTGTGGCCATCGACGAAGCCGGGCAAGAGTGTTTGACCGGCGAGGTTGACCTCGTGTGTGTTCGGCCCCTTCCAGCGACCTGCGTCGGAAATCGCTCCGGCGAACGTGATCCTGCCGTCCTTTACCGCGAGCGCCTCGACATAGCGTGGCGCTTTGCCTTCCATCGTCAGTATGTCGCCGCCAAAATAGATCGTATCCGCAGCCTGCTGTGCAGACACCGGGGCGGCCATCAGAACGGCTACCAGAGCGGCCATTCCGAACACAATCGGACGAAGTATAGTCATCATTGTCGGCCTTCCCAATTCCTGTCGTAACCGTACTAGATCTGGACCCACTCAGCTCATTTGAGGATATCGCCAGGGCAGCAGCTCGTCGACCCTATTGACCTTGTGGTCGGCGATCCGTGCAAGCACATCGCTCAACCAAGCTTGTGGATCGACGCGGTTGAGCTTGGCTGTTTCGATCAGCGTGTAGGCAATCGCCGCCGACTTTTGTCATACTGTTTATACATCTTGCAAAAGCACTTTTGAAGGTCGAAGTCGACAACGACTGACCCCAAATGCTCGATCTACAACGGTTTCGGGGCGATTTCGTGCAAAGCTCACGCGAGCCGATCATGTCTTTGGTGTCCCCATTGTAAGGACGTATTCGACCGGACCTTCCGGATTCGCAGGCTCGGCGTCGCGACAGATGCAGGTCCCGCCAGCGCAGCGGCCCGTTGGCACCATGCACGGCGAGTACGACCCTGCTCCTGGAACGCTCCACCCTGACTTCCACGAAACTCTGGAAGAATGGAGCCTGATTGAAGTCGAACATCGCCGACAAGGTTTCCGTCGACACAGGCCACGCGCCGAAGCGTTTGACCCACTGCCAAAGGGGCTGCTTCCACAAGGGTGTCTCTGCATCGAGTTTGCTCCGGACCGCGCCAGGCGGCGGATAGAAGCCCCACGTTGGCGTCGCCGGTGGATTTGGCCACGACAGTGCGCCGCCGATGCTGAGATATGCGCCGCCTCCACCATTGACGACATAATGAGCAGGCGAGCCTCTACCCGTTGCGGTAGGCAGATAGTGTTCGAAGGCGTGCGTGTCGCCTGCCATCAGGACGCGAACGCCGGCTGCTTCGAGCTTCTCATAAAGGGCGGCAAACTTGGGATCGCCGATTGTCGTATCCGCGCCACCGGCATATTTGGGATGTCCGACGATCGCCATGGTGAATTTCCCCTTCGACCGGCTGAGCGCGGCGTCGAGCCACTCCTGCTGACGGTCGTCCAAGGTTCGCTGGATACCCGTATCGATGGCAAGAAGGGCAAAATCGTCCGTCTGGATTTCGAAGTACGGTCCGTGCTGGTGAGCCGTGTCGATTTCGTAGTTGCGGCGCAGGTCCTCAGCCCGCTTCAGAAGCGTTGTGATACGACGCGCGTTGGTGCTTGTCAGATGCATATCGGTGGACACGCGGGCCTGCAGGGCGGCGCGCGCGGCCTTGGGCTCCAGGAAGTTGGCATTGAACCCTTCCAGGGCGTCGAACCAGTCGTGGTTGCCGGGGATGGCATAAATGGGCTTTTTCCATCCCTTGTAGGGCATGAAGAAGTTGCGCTCGTAGTCCACCATCGCCCCGGCGGGATAGATCACATCGGAAGAAATGATCAGAAACTTCATCTCGTCGCGCCGGCCAAGGTCCAGGTAGCGCGCGACGAGCGACAGTTGCGACGCATCTCCTTCGCCCGGATCGCCAATCACGAGGAAGCTGAAGTCGCCCTGCTCGATACCGCGCGGTGCGACGCGGAAAAGACGATCACGATCGTCCGGGTAGGCGGCAGCGACCGCTTCGGCCATATCCGATCTCCAGCGATCGACGCGCAATTCGGTGATTTTCTGGTAGAAGCCGCTCGCCCAGCTCTCCGTGTTGAAGTACCAGGAAAAGCCCCATATGGGATTGACCGCGACCATCAGCACGGCCAGCGGCAGACCGAGGCGCAGCGCGAGCGTCGTGCTCAAGGGCAATGATGTGCGCGCGTCTCTAAGGGTACCGGCGAAGACATACCGTCCGTCTGTCCATCCGCGGACGATCCACCGCGGCAGCACGTCCAATTCGGCATCGGTCCCAGCAAAGCGCATGCGCCATCCGGATCGCTCGATGGGCCGCGTGAGCCGGCGCCACAACAAGCGAAGGGGCAGTACGATGGCGCCGCCGAGCGCAACAGCCATGACCACGTCGCCGAGGATGGCGACAAGCGGAGAGACGAGGCCGAGCCAAGTCTGGGTCGATTGCATCCGGCTCAAGTGAATGACGAACAGGACGAGGCCGCAGATGAAGAGCCAATAGAGTTCGGTCTGCCGGACGGTCGGGCCGCTGGCTGCGAGGCGGCCGGCAATGGCAGAAAACAGGTCGTTGGCGCCCAGCCCCAGCTTGACGTCGGGGTGCTGATCAGCAGGCACTTCGGCTCCCGATTCGATCGCAACGTGTGGGGACGGCGAAAGCAGCATCGCCCAGCCTGATGCCGCCGTGTACCCGCCGACGACGACCCCGACGGCGGCATCGACACCCAGAGTGCGCCAGAGAAGCCAGCCTAGAAACGCGAGGAAGACGCTCGCGGCACCGTTCGCAACCGGCACGATACGCTTTCCTGCAGGGGAGGCGCCAAGAACGCCGTGCGCGAGCTTCAACACTCCGTCAGCCACCAGGAGGACCAGCAGCATCCCGATGACGCCAGAAACGACCAGCGAAGGGCTCACGTAGAGCAGCATGGCCAATGCAAGGGCGAGTGCACTGCTAGCATACCCACCCGGACGCGAGCGTAGGTCGGGCGATCTGATCACCGCATGGAGATTGATGACCCCGACGGTCAAGGGAAACAGGCTGAGAAGCTGTAGCGACCATGTCCCCGTTGCCAGTGGAGCAGCGAGCGCCAGCGCTCCAATGGATATGAGCCCGGCTCCCACGGCCATTCGGGACAAACGAAGCTGCCAGCCCACTGCCAAGTCTGCTCCCACGTCTCGCAGTTTCTCTGATCCTCAAATAGACTGTAGGATTGCAGACATCCTGGCAACTCCTGGCTCAGCTATGGCATTGAGAGACCTCACAGCACACCTCGTTTTCCTGCTCTTAGCTCTGGTGTTGGCCGCTGCGCCGAACGTGCGAGCCGAAGATGCGCCCAAGCCGGACACTTTGCTCGATCGGCTGGAGTTGAAAATCGAGCTGAGCCGACATGCGCGACTGATTGCAGCACAGTCGGCGCAGAGCGCTGTCCTTGCCCCCTTCGTCAGCGATGGATGTAGTGGCGGGATGTCCGCCGTCTGGCGTCTGGCGACTTCGACGGTTCCGGCACTGGTAGAGCGCCATGGCGAACACCCGCCATGGGAGCGTTGCTGCACCGCTCACGACGAACGATATCATGCAGGCGCACCTCCGGGCGGGGATGCGAGGACGAGTTTTGAAGCCCGGCGTCATGCTGACGAAAACTTACGACAGTGCGTGCGCCAAATAGGCGAGGAGCGCGCGGACACACTTTCGACCGAGTACGGCCTGGAGCCGGACGAAGTCGCTCTCCTCTACGCAGGCATCGCAGACGTCATCTATCGGGCCGTTCGTCTCGGTGGTGCGCCCTGCACCGGATTGCCTTGGCGCTGGGGGTTTGGCTGGCCTGACTGCCAATGATCGGGAACGAGCCGCGAAGGAGTACGTAACACCCAATCTCTCAGCTCCGCCGTCAGCGTTCTTCGTTAGCCAGGAGCCCGGCGACCACTTCAGTGGGGGTGAATCAGAACCACCGAGGCGTGGCGCATTCCGTAGCCAACCTCGACCTTGGTCTGTCCGTCGCTGTATCGTACGTTTTTTGTCGAGCGACCTGCTTCGACGACACCGGTGACCCAAACCGGATCGTAGAGCCCCTTGATCTCGATCCCCTCAGGATGGACGACGTGGATCAGCTGATTGGCAGGGGGGGGTGGTGTGTGGATGCAGGCGCCGACTGTTGGCACGAGGAGAAACTCAACCGCCTTTCGGTCGCGCATCTCAAGCGGTAGGACATAACCTGGAATGCGAACTTCCTTTCCGAGGATCGCCTCGTTCAAGCTGCTGGTGGCCTGACGGCGCTGTTCGATGATTTTCAGCCGAGCCGCGAACAACCCTTCGACGTCGAGGCCCTGCGCTGCCAGATCCGCGCGAAGCGCGTTGGCCTCGGCCGTCTTCTTCGCATCGCCAACCCATTCCAGCCGAATGATCCTGCGCAGCGCATCCATCTGTTCATTCGTCAGGCTCTCGAACGGATTGGAGATCTCTGCGACTGGAGGCGCGAGGTCTGACCACCTCACTTCGGCTGGCTCCGCAATGGCCGAACCTGCTGAAACCGCTGCCAAGCCCGCTACGAGCGAACTGGCGAGCCATCTGGCGATCTTGTTCATGTCTCCATTCTCCTCGGAGGTATCATAGCCGCACGGACAGGCCGTCTGCGAGTGTCATGCGATAGACCCGCACCGCGGGAACGAGCGACGCCGCAAGACCGGCGCCGAAGATTGCGACAAGAAGCGCGAGTTCTCCGCTCTCGATCGGACCGAGATCGAGCGTCAGACCGAACCGCAAGGACAGCAGCGGGCTGAAGAGCCACACTGCGAGTGCGAGCAGGAAGAGACCACCGAGCATCCCCATGGCCATCAGCAGAGCTGCCTCTGTCACGATCAGAGTGAAGATCCGGCCCGGCGTCGCACCGACAGAACGCAGGATCGCAAATTCCCGCCGCCGCGCGTCGAGCGTGGCCGACAGCATCACCACCATGCCCGTCATCCCTGCCAGCGCCACGGCAAAGGCCATGACCTGCATGGCACGTTCGGCCGTCCCGGTGATCGACCAAAGCTCCGCCAAGGCCACGGCCGGGATCACGGCCGAAACGGCGTCCGACCGGAGTTCCGCCAGCGTTCGTTGAATGCCCAGCACCGCGGAACGATCCGACAGGCCGATGTAGATCGCATTGATCGTCGCAGGCTCGTGGCGATGATCGCCATGCGTATCCGGGCGCCCGTGCTCGTCGGCGCGCGCACGGTCGGCGCCGTGAGGAGCAGCGTGTGCATCCGCGGCATGATCATGCTCGGCATGGCCGTTCTCGGGCTGCTTATCTTTGCGATGCTGCAACGCGCTACTCGCGGCCGTGTCGACTTGGGCAGCGTCAGGCTGGGGACGAGGCGCCCTGACGTCGAAGGGGTCTGCGGGAGGCGGGATGCTCTTCGCATGCAGCTCGTCGAACCCCTTGAGGGTCACGAACACCATGCGGTCCACGGCTGTCCCCGTAGGAGCGAGAATGCCAGTGATCGTGAAGGGCGCCTCGTCGTGAAGATCGAAGGACACGGCGCCGGCGCCATGGGCGTTCACGATGACGGAGCCCGGGCCATAACCGAAGCGCGCAGCGACCTCGGCACCGACGACGGCCGCGTCTGGCTTGTCGTCGTCGAAGACCTGCCCCTGGGCAAGTGTCAGGGGCTGCCCCCCGGAATGCCGGAAGCGTTTGAAATAAGCGGCAGTGGTGCCAATGACGGGAAATCCCCGGTGGTTGTCACCCATCTGGATTGGCACCGACCACGCCACTTGCGGCAGATCTTCAACCAGCTTGTAGGTTTGCCACGCAAGTCCCGTCCCCGTCGACCCGACCCCGAACACCGTGGCCATGAGAATCTGTACCGAGTTCCCGCGCGGCGCGACGATCAGGTCGATCCCCGACGCCGAGTTGGCGAAGCTGTCTCGCGTCTCGTTGCGGACCCGTTCCACACCGAGGATCAGCGCGACGCTCAGTGCGATGGACAGAACCGTGAGAGCCGCGACGAAGCGCCGATTCCACAAGCTGCGCAGTGCAAGGCCGAGCATCACACCGCCTCCCGGTTCAGGTCGCGGAAATCGATGGCGGCATCGAACTGAGCTTCCAGACTTCGGTCGTGGCTGACGAAAAGTAGCGCGGCCCCGGCATCGGCGCACTCCCGGGTCAGAAGCTCTACGAAGCGATCCTTGGCGTCCGCGTCGAGCGCCGATGTGGGTTCGTCCGCCAGTACGAGTTCTGGCGTGCCGATCAGCGCGCGAGCCGCCGCGACGCGTTGTTGCTGGCCAACGCTGAGCGTGGCGGCGGGCGCATCGGCGAGTGCCGGATCATCGAGACCGAGCTCACGCATGAGGCGTCGCGCCGTCGCGCTTGGATCCACCCCCGCGCGCGCGCGCCTCCGCGCCGAAAACCGGCAGGGCAAAAGGACATTGTCGAGTGCGCTGAGCCACGGGACAAGATTGAAGACCTGGAAGATCAGGCCGATGTGATCGACCCGGAACAGGTCCCGCGCGCCGCCGCGCAATCCGCCGATATCCGTGCCCGCCACCATGACGGTGCCGTCAGGCACAGCAACTACGCCTGCGATGGCCGAGAGCAGGGTCGACTTGCCGCAACCGCTCGGCCCGTAAAGAAACAGCCGCTGCCCCGCATCGAGCGACATGTCATCGATCCGCAACGTGTCGCGCCCCGCCAGCGGCCAACGATAAACGAGCTTGGAAATCTGCAGCACAGCCACCGGTCAATTCACTTCCATCGCAGAAATTGGCCCCGCTTCGTGATTTGAAGCAGACCGACGGCACGCATCAAAGAGGCTGCACGCCACTGCAAAAACGTCGCTCCCCCAACCGGCGCGCAAGATCAAGGTCGTTATGAGCGGAGATAGAGGCCGACAAACCCTGCAATGGGGTCGGTTCCTTCGCCGGGCAGGCGCGCAAACCGATACTTAGGCGCCTGCCCGGCGCCGGTCTCCGTGTCCATGACCCGATCATTGCCAATCACGACATCATAAGCCTTTGTTGCGTCCTGGGCCGCCGCTGGCCCCGCCAAGGCAATGATGGCGAACGCCGCGCCCATGATGAATCTGGGCATTCCTTACTCTCCTTTTCGTGTTGAGTTTAATGAGGCGTGTTCTTGCAGGACGTTTTAACATCTTCAGACTTCTCGAACGCCTGCGAACTGGCCGCACAGTGACCTCCAGCCGACGATGGGTCATGTTCCTCATCTGGAAAGCCGGGATTCGAGTTTGACCCTCAGGCCCGGGCGCAGCAGGTGATCTGGGTTCGGAAACTCGGCCCACAACTCCATCTTCTGCGACTTGTCTCCAAACTGATAGCCACCAGAAACCAAACGCCCCTTGTGCGGGTACCGCACGCCATTGGGCAAAATCAGCGTGAGGTCTATGGCCTGTCTCGTCGCCTCATCGCTTGTGGTAATAAGGCGTCTCTCATAATAGACCTCGAAGGGCGCCTCGGCTGCGACACGAATTGGATCGAGCTGGATGATCCGTGCCATTCTGCTTTTCAGCTCGCGCTTCAGAAAGGTTCCCTCGGAAAACTGAGGCTCGCTCATGATGCCGTCGAATGGCGCATAAAGCTTTATCTCCTTGAGCTGGAACTCTGCCAGTCTGACAGATGCGCGCGCTTCTGCAACGTCTGCAGCCATCGTGTCCCTGTTCGACTGCGTCTGATGCAGCTGAAACTGAGACGTTACATTCGTCTTCCGCAGACGTTCCTTGTTGGCCAGGTCCGCCTCCGCAAACTTCAGCTTGGCCTCGGCTCGCGCGAGACGTGCACGCTCCATTTCGAGCTGAAGCTCCTTCTCTGTGCTCATGAACTCAAAAAGGAGGTCATTTTTCCGCACGAGTTGGCCGGGCCGAAAATGAATCTTTTCCAAGAGACCGTCCGAACGCGGCGCCAGTTCAGCCTCGCGCGCCGGGACCACGGTACCTTCGTATTTGACAATCTCACTGCTCGCACCGGTCTGGGCCCGGGCAATGCAAGTTGAGGCAACGAGAGCCAGCAAGACAGCGCTTGCCATGCCAGCGTGAAGCCATCCCGCCGACCGGCGAGACGAGAGCTTACTGGAGAGCGTTCGAGATCGCTGTGTCAGATTGGATTGGATGAGCATTGGATTCTCGTAGGCTCCGACATTGCAGTGCATCAACAAAGCGCTACTCGGGCTCGTTTCACTCGCACGGCGCCGGCACACAGGCCGGTCTGCACTTCTAGTAACTATAGACCAACATGTTGCGACCCAACCTTGCACCTTGCGCCTACCTTGGATGATTTCTGGCGCAACAAGCAAGGTTTCGCGGTTAGTTATTGCTTTTTTTGCTTAAGTCCACGTCGGGCACGTGTAAATAGGATGATCATGAGCCCCAAAGTCCATCCGACGTTCACCCGCGCGATCCTCTTGCAGCAGTTGGCGACGCCCTTCGTTGCTCGCGGCGGCGACATCCACGAGGTTCTGCGCCGGAACGGGATGCCGGTCGAGGTGCTGCACGACCCCATCCAGCCCGTCGAAGCCGCTACTCTCTATGCGGTTTTCGAGGACATGGCCGACATGTTGGGCGATCCCTATTTCTGCGCCGGTGTAGCACGTGATGCCGCTCTCAAGGGAATACCACAGCTGCAGAGGTCGGGCACCGCCAAGTCACTGGGAGACTTTTTGGTTGGCTCAATCGTTGAAACCGGACAGAAGTTCGACAATGTCGAGCACTCTTTGAATGTCAACCAGCGGACGGCAGTCTATAGAATTCAACGTACCCGCCGGATAGACCGACCGACAATCCAGACCGATGCGATCGGCGTCGCCTTCTATGTCACCGTGTTCCGGCATGGCCTCGGAGATGTCTTCGATGCCAGCCAAATTGTCGTTTCGGCTCCCTCCATCGAGGGCGTACCGCCAGATCTCGTTCCCGCTTCTTCATTGGCCCAGTCATCTAAAACGGCGCTTTCGTTTGCATTCCCTCCTCTCTGGCTGTCGGCGGCGTTCTCCTTGAACTGGCCGGCACCCAATAGGTTGGGCGACAGTCTTGACCAGCAACCGGGGACCGGTGGAATGACGCTCGCATTCGTGCGGGCAAGAATCCGGTCGAACATCGCCAACAAGGAATTCGACCTGGACGCATTGGCGGATGCCTGCCGAACAAGCCGCCGCGGCATTCAAAGAATTCTTGCTGCTCACGGGATGTCGTTCCGAACACTTCAGGACGACGTGAGGCGCGAGACTGCAATCGAACTTATCACCACCTCGAAGACACCGCTGAAAGACGTGGCGAGCAAGGTCGGCTTCTCGAGTGAGGCGACCTTTACCCGGAGCTACAGCCGCTGGACTGGCGTGCCGCCGGCAACGCACCGACGCCAGGCATCAATTCATCCGCGGCGCTTGGCCGGCGCAAAGCCTGATGGACGCGGGGAATTGTGAAACGAGAAGCCGCATATGATTTTGATTGGGGGGAGAAGAGTGAAGACGCATCCGACCGCATTTGATGTTCGCTCAGCCGCAATGGCGATTTTGGCGTTGGCACTGGCCGGCGCGGTCACGTCGACGGCTTCGGCACAAAAGTACGTCGGGCCTCTGGCGCCGCATGTGGGAGCGCAACTCGATTACGCCTTTGCCAATCGCTATGGACCGGATGCGGAGGCGCGTGTGACGTTCACCACCGTCAACGATCAGGTGCTCAAGATCGATTATTCCAGCACGCGAGGCCTTTTCGTGAAGCGGAATATCGCCGCTGCGGATCGGGAATTCGCTAAGACCTATGTGCTGGGCTATTCGGCGAAGATGCCTCAGGCAATCCCGCGCTCGACATCGCTCGGCATATCCAGCGCGGCGCTGCTGGAGCTGAGAAACACCGGACGCACCCAGCTGCGCATCGTCTATGACGAGAAGATGTCGGCTCTCGATGGTGAGCTTGTCCTGAAGCAGAAGGGGATCAAGATTCCTCTGATCATCGAAAACCAGATTCAGGACGTCAGCGTCATCGTCGCCACCGGCACGTTCGGCAGTGGCAGGCAGTCCGGCTCGGGCGAGTTCTATTTCGCGGACGCCAAGGACAATCCGCTACTGATCCAGAGCACAATCCAGCTCGCCTGGGAAAAGGAGCCACGCGTCGAGCGCATCGTAAGGGTGACGGCTGGCGCGTCGATGAGGTCGGCCATGGAGCAGTCACTTGCCACGTTGCGCGCGTACGACCTTTACGGCATCCATTTCGATTTCGACAAGGCGACGCTCAGACCGAGCGCCAAGGCACTCATCAAGGACATCGCGCTGACCCTGAAGAACAATCCCAACTGGACCCTTCAGATCAATGGGCACACCGACTCGATCGGCAAGGCCGACTACAATCTCAAGCTGTCAGCTCAGCGCGCCGCCTCGGTTGCCGAAGCGATCGCCAAGGAAGGCATCAAGGCTGATCGACTGACGACCGGTGGCTTCGGAGCGACCAAGCCAAAGGGGGACAACACGACCTTGCAGGGCCGCGCACTCAACCGACGCGTCGAGCTGCTGCGGACCGACAAGTAATTCAAAGCGAATGGACAAGCCAAATCTGCTGCGGGCGCGCGCGGTACATCGTGCCTGGCGAATTGGAACTAAGAGGAGTACGTTATGAATGGCATCCACGCGACTGCGGCCGCAGCGATGGCACTGCTTTGTGGGGCCGCCATCTTTGTTGCGCCCGCGAAAGTCTACGCTCAATCTGGATACTGCGACAGTGTCGCACGCGACTATGCACGCCGAAACTCATCTGGCGGCGCAATCAGTGGTGCGATAGGTAGCGGTATTCGCGGCGGAATTACCGGTAGAATTATAAATGGAGATCGAGGTGCTAAAAAAGGGCGCCGGATCGGGGGTACGATCGGTGCCGTGCGTGGTACAGGGCGCCGCGCTGCCAGCTACGATTATTTATATGGCGAGGCCTACCGGCGCTGCATGAACCGCTAGCAATACCGCGAGAGCCCCCCCCGACGAAGGAGAACTGACATGGAAGGAGAACTGACATGAACCTGAAATACTACATGAAGGCCGCTATTGCCGCGGGTACTGCTTCACTGCTTGCATTTTCGTCAACCGCCTGGGCCGACGACAAGGACAATGTTGACCTGAAAACCTTGAGCTGCCGCGATTATCTGAAAATGGACGGCGATGAGCGCAGCAACACGACTGTTTTCATTCACGGCTACATTACCGGCAAGAAAGCTCAAACGACCATTGTCATATCGAAGTTGTCGGACGCGAGCGACAAGGCGCTTGAGAGTTGCATTGATAGACCTGACGCTTCACTCCTGGCCACGTTTGAGGAGAAGAGAGGCTAACGTCGGGACCACCAACCAGGCGCGGCCTCCCGCCGGCGGCCACGCTCGATCTGGTACATAAGCGTTCAATTGCCTGTTCTGATTCTCAGGCGTGCGCCAGGTATCCAACCCGGCGCACTGTCGCAGCGATACCAATCAAGTCGAAACCATCGGCTTAAGGGGAGTTAATCATGTCGTTCCAACCAATTAAACCCGGGCCGTATCGCAGCTTGGCTGTCGTTGCCGCGGTGGCTTGTTTGTCCGTTGTGACCGCACCATTTGCCGACTCGGCCGACAGCAAGCCAGCCACGAACGTCAATGCCGGCACGCTGACGTGCAAGAGCAAGGGCGGCATCGGTCTCATAATCGGCTCCAAGACGACACTCAGCTGCTCTTACAAGCCCGCTGGCAAGGGTGCTGTGCGCCAATATACCGGCACGGTGACAAAGATCGGTGTCGACATCGGCATCAAGGGACCGACGACCGTGATCTGGGGCGTTCTGGCGTCCAGTGTCGATTTGCCTGAAGGCGCGCTCCAAGGAACCTACGCCGGCGTTTCCGCCAGCGTAGCCGTCGGACTTGGGGCAGGAGCAAACGCGCTGGTCGGCGGTTCGCGCGATTCCGTTGTTCTGCAGCCGTTGAGCGTACAGGGGCAAACCGGCCTTTCGATCGCCGTAGGGATCACGGGACTGAAGCTCAAACGAAAATGAGATTGGCTCTGCCAATACAATTTGGGGGAAGAAGGATGAAACGTTGTTTGACCTTTATGATGGTGTTGATCGGAGTTGCTGCGACGAATGTTTCGTTGCGGCCTGTGTTGGCACAGACTGCTGGCCAGTCGAACGCTGACGAAGTTGCAAAGTCGCTGTCGAATCCGAACACGCCACTGGCTTCGCTCAACTTCGAGAATAGCTTTATCTGGTACAAGGGCGATCTTCCTGGAGCAGATGCCCAAACGACCTATCGTTTGCTGTTCCAGCCGATTCTGCCGTTTCCGATCGATGAGCAGGGCACCACGATCTTCTGGCGGCCGGGGGTTCCCTTCCTGTTCAACGAGCCGATCTACGACGTTCAAAGGGGTGACTTTGAAGACGCCTCCTTTGGCATTGGAGATATTGGATTCGATCTAGCCGTCGGGCGCACCGAAAAGAGCGGGTTCATCTGGGCCTTCGGAACACTGGTTACGCTGCCGACCGCGACGAACGATGACTTTGCCGGGAAGCAATTCCGGCTGGGGCCGGAAATGGCGATCGGGCAGGCGTTCTCGAAGGGCATCGTCGTCTTCTTCCCAACTCATCAGTGGGACGTGGCAGGATGGAGTGACAGGCCCTACAGCACAACGACAGCACAGCTCGGTGGTGTTGCCTTCCTTGGAGGCGGCGCGACGATCGGGTCCGTTCCCAAGTTGGCCTACGATTGGATTTCACAGGAATGGACGATCCCGATCAACCTGACCTTCAGCCAGACCATCGTCACGGACAGCCAGCCAATCAAGCACTCCCTGGCATTCGACTACTACGTCCAACAGCCGGACGCATTCGGACCTCAGTTCATGTTCCGCTACACGCTGACGCCGGTCGTCAAGAACCCGTTGGCAAACTTGTTCTCGCGCAACAATAACTGACACAACGCCGAGCGCATCAACACACCTCACTGGAGGCGACAGATGAAAACCTACTCAGGTGTTTTCGCGCTTACAGCGCTCTCGGCGACATCGATCGCCTTGCTCTCAACCTCGGAGGCCCTGGCCCAGGGGCCGGGATGCTGCGATGGATACGCTCGCGACTATGCGCGTCGCAATTCAATCGCTGAAAAGCTCGCCGATTAGAGAACAGCAAACTGCATCCTTGTAGCAAGGAGACCAAGTGCCAAAAATGGCTGGGCAAACAAGTTCCGCAACCACAAAGGAGTAGCCGATATGCGTAGATTTTTATTTTCAATAGCGACGCTGTTTGTGAGCGGCACAGCAGCCCTTGCGAACGACCTCGTCATCCTGAATGGCCGGGTCATGGACCCGGAGACGTTGTTTGACTTTGTTGCCAACGTGGCCGTCAAGGATGGACGCATCGTTGCCATCACCAAAGAACCCATCACGGGCAAGCAGACCATTGATGCCAAGGGCCATATCGTGGCACCGGGCTTCATTGACACCCATTTCCACTTTCAAATGCCGATCGGCTATTCCCTCGGGTTGCGCGACGGGTTGACCACCAGCATGGATTTCGAGATGGGCTGTGCGGGTTCCTATATCGCGGCCTGGTACAAAGCACGTGAAGGCGTGACCCGAGCCAACTATGGCTGTGCGGTCAGCCACGAATTTGCCCGCGCGATGTTCATCGACGGGTCAGACGGCGCCGATTACCTGAAAGACGGCCCCATAGCCGCTTTAACAACCCGGGCGAAAACTGGCTGGAGCGCGACACGCCCAACTCTGGACCAGGGCAACGCAATTCTTGCGGAGATTGACAAGGGCTTGCAGGCTGGCGCCCCCGGCGTCGGCAGCACCGTGGGCTACATGAGAGAGGGCGTCTCATCACGCGAGATGTACGAGGTGCAGAAAGTCGGGGCACGGTATGGCCGCCCGACCGGCGCCCATACCCGCTATACGCTCGGCACCGACACGACCGAGAATAACGGCGCGCAGGAACTCATTGCCAACGCCGTGTCGCTTGGCGCCCCGGCGATCGTCCTGCACTTCAACAACGACGGCTGGCGGCTTGCTCACGAAACGATCATCAAGCTTCAGGAACAGGGCCACAACATCTGGGGTGAAGTCTATCCCTACGCTGCGGGTTCCACCACGATCAATGCGTCGTTCCTGGAGCCCAAGAGCTGGATCGACGTATTCGGCAGACGCTATGAAGATACCATGCTGGATCCGGTCACGGGTGAGTACTATACCCTGGAGACCTACAAGACCACCGTCGCATCCGAACCGACCCGGCCGATCGTCATATTCAAGCAGCCCAAAGAAAACGAGGCGAAGTGGCTGACGCTCAAGGGCGTGACCATGGCCAGCGACGGGGTTGGTGCCACGCCGTACGACGCCCCGTGGGATTACCCGTTCGAGAAACTGGGCGGAACCCACCCCCGCACGGCTGGCGCCCGCGGCGCTACGATTCGCCTCGGTCGGGAAAACAACATCCCGATGATGCAGCTGATGTCGATCCTCAGCTTCAACGCTGCCAAACATCTGGGCGCGATCGGCCTGAAATCCATGCAAGAACGCGGCCGCATCCAGGCTGGCATGGTTGCCGATATCGTGGTGTTTGACCCCGAACTCTTCAGGGACAATTCAACTTACGAAAAGGGCGCAATCCCTTCGACGGGCATGAAAGCCGTGATCGTCAACGGTCAGGTGACCGTGCGTGACGACAAATTGCTTCCGGTTTTCGCCGGTCAGCCGATCCGGTTTGAACCCGAAGCCAAGCCGCGCTTCGTGCCGATCTCGGTAGAGGCGTGGAATGCTGAATTCTCGACCGGCATGCCTTTGCCATCTGA
>CAVVAR010000010.1:0-547946 GCA_963746315.1 uncultured Alphaproteobacteria bacterium | reverse complement strand
CTGGCAGATGCGCAGCCTCATTTTGCTGCATCGCAATCAGCTCGGCGGACCTCAGGGCGACGAGCGGGGCGCCGCATTCGCATCGCCGGGAGGGGCGCACTCGCCGCCCACTTCCGTACGCAAGCGATAAGGCGAGCCCGTGCGCCAACTTAGAGAGCAAGTCGTGCGCGAAATATGGGCGAGCAATATCGGCCTCAATGAACCATTCTGCGATTGCCACGATCCGAGGTAGCAGCCGGAATGTCCAGTTCTCGTACTCCAGACGGCAGAAATACGCCATCCGAGTCTACGTTGCGAGGTTCGGAGTGAAACCGCCTCGTTGCTCGGGCGCGATGGGAGGGCTGTAGGGCAATGTCGATTTCCGCGCTCCAGAAATCGTGGACGCGGAGAATGGGTCTGTGGCGCCAGCAACCCGACCTTTCGGGATCGAGACATGGGAGCAGCTGATGCGATGGGCTGAAATGAGAGTCATTGGGCGACGGTTCGACACGCCCGTCTACAAGGCCTTGGCGGCGGCAATGCTGACTGCATGCGCTTTCGGGCCGGTACGGGCCGAGGAAAGCGTGCTGCGCGTCGCCATGACGGCGGCGGATATTCCCGTCAATATCGGGCAGCCGGACCAAGGGTTCGAGGGCTTCCGGTTCATGGGCTATATGCTCTACGATCCGCTCGTGCTCTGGGATCTGTCGAAAGCCGATGAGCCGGCGAAGCTTGTTCCGGGCCTCGCAGAAAGCTGGGAGATCGATCCGAAGAACGACAAGCGATGGATTTTCAAGCTTCGAAAGGGCGTGAAATACCACGATGGCAGCCCATTCACAGCCGACGACGTTATCTGGAACTATGAGAAGGTAAAGAGTGATAAGGCGCCCCAGTACGAGCCCAAACAGGCGGCTCTGGTCGCACAGCGCATTCCTTCTGTCTCGGCGGTCAACAAGATCGACGACTTCACGATTGAGATCCTGACCAAGGAACCGAGCGCCTACATTCCCTATCAGGTGAGCTTCTGGTTCATGTCCAACCGGGCGCAGTGGGAGAAGCTGAAGAGCTGGAGCGAGTACGCCAAGGCCCCAACAGGCACTGGGCCCTGGAAGTTTGTGAGCCAGACCCAGCGTGCCAAGGTCGAGATGGTGGCCAACAAGGCCTACTGGAACCCGGCACGAGTTCCCAAGGTCGATCGCGTCGTGCTGCGGCCGATCCCCGAGGCCTCGGCACGCGTTGCGGCAATTCTCTCGGGGCAGGTCGATTTCGTGGAGGCGCCGCCGCCTGATTCCATCCCGCGTCTCAAGTCTTCGGGCATCAAGATCGTCACCAACGCCTACCCGCACAACTGGGCGATCAAACCGAGCCGCATCGAGGGCTCGCCCTGGAACGACATCAACGTGCGCAAGGCGGCCAACCTGTGCATCGACCGTGATGGCATGAACAAGCTGCTCGGAGGCTTGAGCGTACCGTCAGAAGGACACATGCCTCCCGGCGATACCTGGTTCGGGAAACCGTCCTTCAAGCTCGGCTACAAGCCCGACGAGGCACGCAAGCTGATGGCCGCCTCAGGCCACAGCGCCGCAAAGCCGCTCACGGTGAAGATCGCGATCTCGACGAGCGGCTCCGGTCAGATGCAGCCTTTGCCGATGTTCGAGTTCCTCCAGGCCAACCTGAACGAGTGCTTCTTCAAGGTCGAGGCCGAGGTCATGGAATGGAACGCGCTCACGGCGTTCGGTCGCAAGCCTGCCAGCGACAAGGACGCCGTGAGCAAAGGCGTCAATGCAGTGGTCATCAGCCATGCGCTGCAGGATCCCTACAGCGCCTTCGAGCGCTTCTTCCTGAGCTCACGCATCTCACCAGCCGGCTCGAACTGGGGCGAGATCAGAGACCAGTTTTACGACGACATGCTGGCCAAGGCAGCGAGGACCTTCGACAAAGCCGCACAGGATGCAATCCTTCAGAAGGTGCACGAGTACGCCGTCGATCAAGCGGAGTGGGTATGGGTCACGCATGACGTGAACCCCCGCGCCATCTCACCCAAGGTTCAAGGCTTCGTGCAGTCCAAGAGCTGGTTCCAGGATTTGACGCCGATCACACTCAAGAAATAGCTGAGGAAGGGGCCGATGATTTCTTACATCCTGCAACGGCTCGTCTACGCCATACCCATTGCGCTCGGCGTGACGATCGTCTGCTTCTCGCTCGTCTACATCGGCCCCGGCGACCCCTTGAGCTCAATTCTGCCCGAGGATGCGCCTCAGGCGGTGATCGACAAAATCAAGGCCGAGTACGGCCTCGATAAGCCCATTGCTCTGCAGTACTGGATCTGGCTCACGAAAGCCCTTGCGGCCGATTTTGGCAGGTCGATTGTCACCGGCAAGGCCGTCCTGAGCGAGCTCCTCCCGGCACTCGCCAACAGTCTCATCCTTGCCATCGGCGGTGCCATGGTCGGCTTTGTGGTCGGCGTGGTGCTCGGCGGACTAGCCGGCTACTACCACGGCCGGCCGGCAGACAGAATGTTCACCGCGTTGGCGATCACCGGCGTGAGCGTTCCGCACTACTGGCTTGCCATCGTGCTGGTGATCATCTTCTCCGTCGAGCTGGCTTGGTTGCCGGCGCTCGGCATGACCGGCAGCGGTGCCACGACCTTCTCGTTCTCGACCGAGAATTTCCGCCACATGGTGCTCCCCGTTATCGCACTCGCCGTGATTCCGACGGGCATCGTCACGCGCACGGTCAGAAGCTCCGTCGCCGAGCTGCTCAACATGGAGTTCGTAGAGGCGTTGCGCTCGAAAGGGCTGAGCGAAGCCCGCATCCTTCGCCACGTTGCCAAGAATGCCGCGCCCCAGGTGCTCGCGGTCATGGGACTTCAACTCGGCTATCTGCTCGGTGGATCGATCTTGATCGAGACCGTGTTCGCCTGGCCCGGTACTGGGCTCCTCCTCAACAACGCGATCTTCGCGCGCGACATTCCCGTGCTTCAGGGCACCATTCTCGTGCTCGCGCTGATCTTCGTCGCGCTCAACCTGATCGTAGACGTCATGCAAGCCGTGCTCGACCCGCGCATCAAGCGATGACAAATGAAGCCTCGAGGTTAAGCAAATCATGAGCGCCAGCACCATCAGCCCGTCTACCCCGGCCAATGTCGCCGCCGGCGAGAGCAACGATGCCCCGGCCTATGTCGGCGTGCGCCGAGGCTACTGGTCGGCGGTGTTCACGCGGCTCCGCCGTGATCCCGTGACGATCGTCTGCGCCGCCATCGTGCTCGCCATCCTGCTGACTGCAATTTTTGCCCCTTGGATTGCGCCGCACGACCCCTACAAGACCAGCATGCTGAAGCGTTTGGCAAACATCGGCACCCCGGGGCATCTGCTCGGAACCGACGAGCTCGGCCGCGACATGCTCACGCGCTTGATGTACGGCGGTCGCGTCTCGATGTTCACGGCCATCGCGCCGGTAGCGCTGGCACTTCTGATCGGCGGCACGCTCGGCATCGTCGCGGGTTTCCTCGGCGGCCGCATCAACATGCTGATCATGCGCGTCACCGACGTCTTCTATGCGTTTCCCTCCATCCTGCTGGCGATCGCCATTTCGGGTGCGCTCGGTGGTGGCATTCGCAATGCGATCCTGTCGCTGACTTTGATCTTCATTCCGCCTATCTGCCGCGTAGCGGAGACCGTCACGACCCAAGTGCGCAACCTCGACTACGTGGCTGCGGCGCGTGCCACTCCAGCAAACACTTTGATGATCATCCGGGTGCACGTGCTCGGCAACGTGCTCGGCCCGATCCTGATCTACGCGTCGAGCCTCGTCAGCGTCAGCATCATCGTGGCATCGGGTCTCAGCTTCCTCGGCCTCGGCGTCAGCCCGCCCGAGGCCGACTGGGGCCTTATGCTCAACACGCTGCGCCAGTCGATCTATGTGGCGCCGGTGATCGCGGCGCTCCCAGGCGCGATGATCTTCGTGACCGGCATCTGCTTCAACCTGATGAGCGACGGTCTGCGCACGGCAATGGACGTCAAGATGTGAGGGCGAGATGAGCGAGACGACGGCGGAAGAGACGGCACGCGTGCGCGCGGCCTTCGATGCGGAGATCGCAAGGGCCGGCCTGGTTGTCGCGCCGGACGAGCGCGACGCACTGTTCGAGGGCTATTGCAGCCTTCAGGCCCTCCTCGCAGTGTTGCCGCGTGCTATGCCCCTGACCTCCGAGCCCGCCATGATCGCGGTCGCAACTGGCGGCAGGGTGGTGCGATGACGGCTCCCGATCCCTATCTCTCGATCGCCGAGGCTTCCGCAAAGCTGAAAGCCGGCAAGTTGCGGAGTATCGATCTTGTCGTTGCCGCTCTAGCGCGGATCGAGGCGACGAATCCCAGCTTGCATGCCGTCATAACGACGCCTGCGGCGGCGGCTCTCGAGGCCGCGCGTTTCGCCGATGCCGAGATCGAAGCCGGGCGCTGGCGTGGCCCGCTGCACGGCATACCTGTCGGCTACAAGGATATCTACGAGACCGCCGGCATTCTGAGCACGGGCCATTCCCGCCGCCTCGAGAGCCATGTGCCGGTGGAGGACGCGGCGACGGTGTCGCGCATCCGGCAAGCCGGCGGCATCACCATCGCCAAGCTGGCCACTCACGAGTTTGCCAATGGCGGCCCGTCCTTCGATCTGCCATGGCCGCCCGCGCGCAACCCGTGGAGCCTGGAGCACGTGCCGGGCGGGTCGTCGAGTGGCTCCGGTGCGGCAGTCGCCGCCGGCCTCTGCACCGCGGCCATGGGCTCCGACACGGGCGGATCGATCCGCGGCCCAGCAGGTCTTTGCGGCATCGTCGGCTTGAAGCCGACGTACGGCCTGCTCAGCCGCCGTGGCATCTTTCCGTTGAGCTGGACGCTCGACCACGCCGGCCCGATGACGCGCACCGTTCTCGATTGTGCGCTGATGATGCAGGCGCTGGCTGGCTACGATCCGCGCGATCCGGCCTCCGTCGAGACTGCGATTCCCGACTACGCGAGCGAGGCCGTCAAGCCTGTGACCGGCCTCAGGATCGGTGTCGCCCGCTCTTGGTATGCAGGCTCGGACGGCGCCGACGATGAGGTGTGTGCAGCCGTCGATCGCGTCGCTGCAACGCTCCGCAGGGCCGGCGCCGAGGTGCGCGACGTCGAGCTGCCCGATATCTCGCTGTTTCACGCCTGCGGCCGTCTGATCATCCTCTCCGAGGCCTACAGCATTCACCGCGCGGCGCTGCAGAGCACTCCAGAGATCTACGGCCTGTTCTTCCGACAGCGCGTACGGTTGGGCGCATTCATCAGTGCGGCCGACTACATGGATGCCATGCGCCTGCGGCGGCAACTCACCGATCAGTTGGCCGCCGTCATGGAGAAAAGCGGCGTCGATGTCATCCTGACCGCGAACCAGTACGGCGTTGCGGAGCCTTTCAGCCGATCGCAGCATCCATTCCCGTTTTTCAGGAAGCCCTATCTGACCATGCCGTTCAATGTAACGGGCATGCCGGCTTTGACGGTCTGCGCCGGCTTTTCGGAGAGCGGCTTGCCGGTCGGCGTGCAACTCGCCGGGAGACCGTTCGAGGACGCTGTCGTCATGCAGGTCGGCCACGCCTTCGAGGCCGAACGCGGTCCCCTGGATCGGCGTCCCATCCCCTGATCGCAGGGGGAGGTCGCGCGGCGTGCCCTCCCCGCAGGCGCCGCGCGATTTTCCCTGGCTTGAGCCGCGGTCGTCAGCGCGTCGTGGTTCCGTCAAGTGCACGAATGCAGCGGACGAAGCGAGCCTGTCCCGACGCCTCCAGTGGGGGTACGCCGTCCTGGCATGCCGGGATGGCAATGCGACACCTCGGTGCAAACGTACAGCGCGACGGCGCCGCTGAGAGATTGGGCGGCGACCCGGCAATCGGCTCGAGGCGGCGCCCACGCGACGCGCTGTGGATGGTGGAGGCGAGAAGTCCCTGTGTATAGGGATGCTGCGGACTCTCGACGATCTGCGCCAGCGGCCCCGTCTCCACGATTTGGCCGCCATACATGACCGCAAGCCGCGACGACACCTCGATCGCGACGCCGATGTCGTGCGTGACGAAAATAATGCTGAGGCCGAGATCCCTCTGCAGCTGGGCAAGCAGCAGCAAAACTTGGATCTGCACCGTGGCATCGAGCGCCGTCGTCGGCTCGTCCGCGAGCAGCACCTGTGGCCGGCACGCCAGCGCGAGCGCAATCATGGCGCGCTGGCGCATGCCGCCGGACATTTCGTGCGGATAGTTGTCCAGCCGCTGCCGGGCCGAGGGAATGCGCACCAGCTCGAGCAGCTCGAGCGCACGGGCGCGGGCGACCGCCTGCGAGACGCCCTCGTGATGCACGATGGTCTCGCAGATCTGCTCGCCGACCGTATAAACCGGATCGAACGCCGTCGCAGGCTCCTGGAAGATCATGGCCACCTTTGCGCCGCGCACCTTGCGGATCTGTGCCGGCGGCAGCTGCAGGAGGTCGACGCCGTCGAGCAGGATCTCGCCGCTGAGAACGGTGCGGTGCGGCGGCAAGAGCTTCTGGATCGAGCGTAGAGTGACGCTCTTTCCCGAGCCTGACTCGCCGAGAATGCCCAATAGCTCGCCGCGCGCGAGATCGAATGACACGCCGTTGACCGCGTGCACCGTGCGCTCGCGCGATACGAAGCGGACGTGAAGATCCCGCACTTGCAGCACCGGCAACTCGTCTGCCTGCGCCTTCGCCTCTGGTGCGTCTTGGGACATAGCCAGTATATTGCCCTCCTAGGCCAGCGCTGTCGGCGCGTCGGCCGCCAGATGACAAGCCGTGAGCCGCCCGTCGTTGCCGATGAGACGAAGCACCGGCTGCTCGCGACTGCAGATGGGCGCGGCGATCGGGCAACGCGTGTGGAAGCGGCAGCCGGGTGGCGGTGCGATCGGGTTTGGTGGGTCTCCCGTGATCGGCGCCTCGGTGTTGCGCTGATGGGGGTTCATTGTCGGCTGCGACCGCAGCAGTGCCTGGGTGTAGGGATGCGCCGGAGCGTCGTAGATCTGCGCCACCGGCCCGATCTCGACGATCTGGCCGAGATACATGACCATCACGTGGTCGCTGATGTAGCGCACAACGTTGAGGTCGTGGCTGATGAACAGGTACGTGAGCCCGTACCGGTCCTTGAGATCCGTGAGCAGGTTCAGCACCTGCGCCTCGACCGACTTGTCGAGTGCGGAGACGGCCTCGTCGAGGATCAGCAGTCGCGGATGCAGCGCCAGGGCGCGCGCAATGTTGACCCGCTGGCGCTGGCCGCCGGACAGCTCGTGTGGATAGCGGTGCACGAACATCCGCGGATCGAGGCCGACCTGTCCGAGAATCTCTATGGCACGGTCGTTGGCCTCCCTTGCGGGAACGCCGTCGGCCATGGGGCCGAAGGCGATCGATTCCTCAATGGGAAGGCGCGGATTGAGCGAAGAGTAGCTGTCCTGGAAGACCATCTGCACGCGGCTGCGCAGCTCGCGCACGGAGATGCCGCGAGGGCCGCCGACGAGTTGACCATCATAGATGACCTCGCCGTCGTCGGGCTCGATCAGGCGGATCAGCAGTCGGGCCACGGTGGACTTGCCGCAACCGGATTCACCGACCACGCCGAGCGTTGCTCCCTTTGGCAGCGTGAACGAGATACCATCGACGGCTCTGACTGGCGGTGGCGGCGTGCGGCTCAGGATCGCGCGCTTGCTCGCGAAGTACTTCCTGAGATTGTTGACGATCAGAAGGGGCTGCGATGGACCGCCAACATCGTTCGACCAAGCTGCATCCATGTATCGCTCTTGCCGCCTTCAAAGTTGCCCTCGATCGGCAACTTAGCGCGCAGCCGCCAAAATCGCGTGCTTGAATACTGAGCGATCTTTGCCTGCCATACGGCATTTTGAGAGCTTCGCGTCAGCCGGCAGCGCGACGTCGTTCGCAAACGCGGCCGTGCTGGATGAGACGCGACGCATGGCAGCGGCCTACGGAGTGGACATTCGAAAGGCCGGCTCCGATCCGAATGGACTGTCATTGGGGCTTCATCCATCAGCGCTAGACACTCCTGGAAACGTTTCCAGGACAACACGCACATGGCCGCCGACGACAGGATCGGGCGCACGAGCATCAGGGAGGTGGCGGAACGGGCCGGATGCTCGCTTTCGACTGTCTCGCGGGTGATCAACCGGTCGGGCTCTGCCAGCGCGCCGACGATCGCGCGCGTGGAGGCGGCCGTCGCCGAACTCGGCTTCCGGCCGAATAGTCTGGGACAGTCGCTGAGGCGGCAATCGTCACGCGCCATCGGCGTCGTCGTGCCGAGCTTTACCAACCCCGTCTTCGCGGCCTCGGTGACCGGGATGGAAGCTGTCGCACGCGGTGCCGGCCGGCACCTGCTGCTGTCCAGTACCGCCTACGACCCCGCGCGCGAGCTCGAGATCATCGAAGCGCTCCTCAGTCAGCGCGTCGACGGCATCGCCCTCACGGTCGCCGATGCCTCGATGAGCGCCGCGCTCGACCGGCTGGAGCAGGTCGGATTGCCCTATGTCCTGCTGTATAATCAGCCCAGGACGCCGAAGCGGCCGGCCGTCACCGTCGACAATTTCGCGGCAACCGCCGAGCTCACGCGCTATCTGATTGGCCTCGGCCACACCCGCATCGCCTATCTCGGCGGTCGGTTCGGGACGACCGACCGCTCGCGGATGCGCTTCGAAGGATGTGCAGCCGCCCTCGAAGGGGCGGGGCTGGCGGCGCCGCGACTGCTCGAGCTCGATTATCTCGACAGCATCGAGGACCACGCGACCGTCATCGGCCAATCGCTGCCGCGGCTCGGCAAGCCCACCGCGCTCCTCTGCTCGAACGACCTTCTGGCGATCTCGGTGATCGCCGCCCTGCGCGCCCTCGGCGTGTCGGTTCCCGAGGATATCTCGGTGGCCGGGTTCGACGGCATCGCCATCGGTCGGATGCTCCGCCCTGGACTGGCCACGGTCGATACCCCGACCGTGGAGATGGGACAGCGCGCGATGCAGCGGCTTCTCGATACGATTTCAGGCACGGCCGACGCTACGAACGTGATCGAGCTGTTGCCCTACGAGTTTCGTCCGGGCGGGACGCTCGCCCCTGCCCCGGGTGGAAATGCCGGCCGTCGCGAGCGCCGCCGGCGCACGTCTCAACGCTGATCAAGGAGCCAGTGATGTTCAAGATAATGCGTGCTGCCGCGCTCGGCGCGGTCGTCATGGTAGGTGGCGCGATGCCGGCGCTCGCAGCGGACGCCATCTGCTACAACTGCCCGCCGCAGTGGGCGGACTGGGCCTCGGTGCTGAAGGCGATCAAGGCCGAGATCGGCCTTACCGTTCCGCACGACAACAAGAATTCCGGTCAGACGCTGTCGCAGCTGATCGCCGAGAAGGCCAATCCCGTAGCCGACGTCGCCTACTACGGCGTCACGTTCGGCATCAAGGCGAAGGCCGAGGGCGTGACCCAGGCCTACAAGCCGAAGGGTTTCGACGAAATCCCCGCGGGCTTGAAGGACGCGGAAGGGCATTGGTTCACGATCCACTCCGGAACGCTCGGCCTGTTCGTCAACGTCGACGCGCTCGGCGGCAAGCCGGTGCCGAAGTGCTGGAAAGATCTGACCAAGCCGGAGTACAGCGGCCTCGTCGGCTACCTCGATCCGTCTTCCGCGTTCGTCGGCTACGTCGGCGCTGTCGCCGTCAACCGCGCACTCGGCGGCGACCTGAAGAACTTCGACAAGGCCATCGGCTATTTCAAGGACCTCTTGAAGAACAAGCCGATCGTCGCGAAGCAGACGTCCTACGCCCGCGTCGTGTCGGGCGAGATCCCGATCCTGTTCGACTACGACTTCAACGCCTATCGCGCCAAGTACACGGAGAAAGGCAAGTTCGAGTTCGTCATTCCCTGTGAAGGCTCGGTCGTCGTGCCCTACGTGATGAGCCTCGTGAAGGGCGCTCCGAAAGCCGATAACGCCAAGAAGATGCTGGACTTCATCCTGTCGGACAAGGGCCAGGCGCTGTGGACCAACGCCTACCTCAAGCCGGCGCGCCCCGTGAAGCTGCCGGACGAGGTGGCAAAGCGCTTCCTGCCCGATAGCGAGTATGCGCGCGCCACGCCGCTCGACTATGCGGAGATGGAGAAGGTGCAGAAGTGCGTTCTCCGACCGCTACCTGGCAGAAGTCCGCTGACGGCGGATCCATCGACGGAGCATGGCGGCACTCGCCGCCGTGCTCCACTCCATGCCGGCCGCTTCGAAGAGTGCCAGATGACGCCAGCAAACCGCTTTTCAGCTTTGCTCATTCTGCCGCTGGTGATTTTCGTGGCGGCGTTCTTTCTGTTGCCGATGAGTGAGCTGTTCGTGCGCAGCTTCGCCTCGCGCGGCGGCGGCATCACCTACGCCGAGATCATCGCGACGCCGCGCTATCTCTCCAGTCTCGTCGCAACCCTGGTCGTCGCCCTGCTGACGACCGTGATCACGCTGGTCCTCTCGACCCTGGTCGGCCTTCTGCTGGCGCGCTCTCGCTTCCCCGGACGCGCCGTGCTGTTGGCCATCTTGACTTTTCCGCTCGCGTTTCCGGGCGTCGTCGTGGGCTTCCTGGTAATCCTGTTGGCTGGCCGGCAGGGCCTTGTCGGCGAAGTCACGCGGCTCGCGACCGGAGAGAAGCTGGTTTTCGCCTACTCGATGGCGGGGCTGCTGGTCGGCTACCTCTACTTCTCGATTCCGCGCGTGCTGCTGACCATCGTCGCGGCCGCGGAAAAGCTCGATCCGGCGTTGGAGGAAGCCGCGCGCTCGCTGGGGGCGGGCCCCTGGCGCGTGTTGGCCGACGTCGTCATTCCGGGCCTCGCGCCCGCGCTTCTCGCGTCCGGAGCACTCGCCTTCGCCACCGCCATGGGGGCCTTCGGAACAGCCTTCACGCTTGCGACGAACATCGACGTGCTGCCGATGGTGATCTACACGGAGTTTACGTTGAACGCGAACATCGCGATGTCGGCAGCGCTCTCGATCCTGCTCGGTCTGATCACCTGGCTGGCGCTCGCCGTCGCACGGCAGGCGTCGGGCTCGTCAGTGGCGGCAGCGGGGTGACAACCATGCAATCCGCCATCCTGCGCTCGATCCAGATCGTCGCGACTGTTCTCGTCACGGCCTTCCTCGTCGTGCCGATGATCCTGTCGCTCATGGCCGGCATCACGGTGAACTATTTCCAGGGCATCGTGCGCAGCGGCGTGACTTTGCAATGGGTGGCCGAGGTATGGGCGCTCTATGCCGATACCGTCCTGCTATCATTGAAGATCGCGCTGGCGACGCTCGTCGCGACACTGCTGATCGGCGTCCCGGCCGCCTACGTGCTCAACCGTCATCCATCGCGGCTATCGCGTGCGATCGAGGAAATCGTGACGCTACCGCTCGCCATTCCGGGCCTCGCCATCGCGCTGGCGTTGCTCATCAGCTACGGCTCCGCCGGCGATTTCCGCAAGAGCTGGGCCTTCATTCTAGTCGGCCACGTGCTCTACACATTGCCGTTCATGATCCGCGCCGTGATGGCGGTGCTGGCGGCGATCGACGCCCGCACGCTCGAGGAGGGCGCCGCGAGCCTCGGCGCCGGCCCGCTGCAGCGCTTCGTGCACGTCATCCTGCCCAACATCGCACCGGGCGTTCTGGCCGGCTCGCTGATGGTCGTCACCCTGTCGGTCGGCGAGTTCAACCTCACCTGGATGCTGCATACGCCGCTGACCAAGACCCTCCCTGTCGGCCTCGCCGACAGCTACGCATCCATGCGGCTCGAGGTCGCCAGCGCCTACACGCTCGTGTTCTTCGTGATGATCATTCCATTGCTGGTCGGCCTGCAGCTGTTCGCCTCCCTGCTCGGCACATCCGCGCCTGCCACCACCGCCGGAAAGAAAGCCGCGTTATGACCAGTGACTTCGCCACCGCCGGCATCACGATCGCGGTCGAGAGCGTCGGCAAGACGTTCGCCGATGGCACCCGGGCCCTCAGGCCGGTCTCGATCGAGATCGGTGCAGGCGAGCAGCTCGCGATCCTGGGGCCCTCGGGCTGCGGAAAGACCACGTTGTTGCGGATCATCGCCGGCCTCGAGCAGGCGGACCGGGGCGGACGCGTCGTGTTCGATGGCCGTGACGTCACGGGACTGCCGATCGAAAAGCGGAACGTGGGCATGGTGTTCCAGTCGTATGCCCTGTTTCCCAACATGAGCGTGCTCGACAACGTCGGCTACGGACTGCGGGTGCGCGGCATCGCGCGCGCAGAGCGCGACAGGGAAGCGGCGCGCGTGCTTGCCATGATGCGCCTCGGCGACTTGGCCCATCGCCGCGTCGACCAGCTTTCCGGCGGACAACGCCAGCGCGTCGCACTGGCGCGGGCGCTGGCGGTCAAGCCCGGCGTGCTTCTTCTCGACGAGCCGTTGACGGCGCTCGACGCTGCACTGCGCGACGAGCTCAGGACAGAGATCGACGGTCTGCTTCGCTCGCTGCGCATCACGACGATCTATGTGACGCACGATCAGGCCGAGGCCATGGTGCTGGGCGATCGTGTGATCGTCATGGAGAAGGGCGGCATCGCGCAGAGCGGATCGCCGCGCCAGATCTACTTCGAACCGGCGAACGCGTTCGTCGCCGGCTTCATCGGCAGTATGAACCGGATCGACGGACGCATCGCCGACGGAATGCTGGCCTGCCCCGCGGGACACCTTCCGGTCCGAGCCGCCGACATCGCGAACGCCTCGGTCCGGTTCCGTCCGGAAAGTGCCGAGATCGTGCCCGCCGGCCAGGGTGGCCTCACCCTAGCAGTGGAGCGCGTCCATTTCCTGGGTGCCACCCAACGTATCTACCTGCGACATGCCGAAAGCGGGCTAGCGCTGGTTGTCGATGGGAGCAATCGACATGACCTTGTCGCGGGAGCCGAAGTCGGGTTGGTCGTCGACCCGTCGCACCTCATCATGCTGTGAGACACCTGCCACCATGCTTATTGGCCAACTGACCGATCCGCACATCCGCGACAAAGGGGAGCGCGCCTACGGCCTCGTCGATACGGCGGCCCATCTGGTGGCCGCCATGGACTTTATCGCGACCCGGTTACCCGCGCTCGATGCCCTGATGGTGACCGGCGATCTCGTCGATTTCGGAACGGCGTCGGAGTACGAGCATTTCCTCGAATTGACGGCTGGTCTGGCGGTTCCCTTGCTGCCGATCCCGGGGAACCACGACGCACGCGAAAACTTTGCGAATGCTTTCCGAGGCCGGATCGCGCTTCCCTCGTCCGGTCATCTCTCCTACGTCCACGATGTCGGCGCGCTGCGGCTCATCATGATCGACTCGACCGTACCCGGCAGGCCGCACGGATCGATGTGTCCGGAGCGTTTGCAGTGGCTCGAAGAGGCGCTGTCGGAAAGACCGCAACGACCGACGATCATCGCACTCCATCATCCACCGTTCGAGACGGGCATACGCCACATGGACGTCCAGAACTGCCATCATGCGGAGGAGTTTGCCGACGTGTTGTCGCGCTACCCGCAGGTGTTGGCGACAGTCGCTGGTCACGTTCACCGGACCGTCATGACGAGCTTCGCCGGCCGTCCATGCTCCATCGCTCCGAGCCCCGCCCATGCCGTTAGCCTCGCGCTCGCCCCCGATGCGCCAGCGACGTTTCACCTCGAGCCGCCGGGCCTGCATCTGCACCGATGGCACGCGGACGACGCTTGCCGGTTCGGCCGCCTCGTGACACACGCCGTTCCTATCGGCATCTTCGCAGGACCGCACCCGTTCTTCGACACAGCGGGCAAGTTGATCGGATGAGGTTCGGCGCCGGCATGTCGGTTATGTCTGGTGCCGCCATAAAGGCCTATTGGCGGTGATTGGCACTCGCGCGGACTGACTTGGTTGCGTGGCCTTCGAGTAACCTGCGATGTCGCCAAGCGTCGAAGCGCTGTTGGCAGTTGCGCCGGGGACCTCGAGGAACTGCCGCACATTCAGGGCTATGCAACACCGGATCAGATCAAAGGTTCCCAATAAGGCTTGGACCCCCCACCGCCGATGATGATGGGGGTGGCGCCGGTCGCACGCGTGCCCAAAGAAATGATGGTGCTCGATTGCCGGTGTGCGGTCCGCGACCGGGCGAGCAGCTGATACCGCTCGCGATCCGGTCGGCCGACTTCACGGTCGGCCAAGGCAGTCGCCGAAGCACTTGCGACCGGGCTTGAGATACGCGCCCACGGGCCTTCGCGCGGAACCCCACGTGTGGGGGATGAGTTCTTCGCGGCTGGAGTAGCAGGGAGTTTTTGCAATGCCCCTTGTGCCGCGAAGATCAACCACGCTTCTCCGCATCGAACCCGAGGCGGTCTTCAGCCATCCGGGTGCGCACGCCCGGCCCCTCGCTTAGCCCGGTGGGCGGGAAAGCCACAACGTCATGGATCCCTACATCGTCGTCCTCGCCGGTTTTGGGGTGGTGGTTCTGCTGACGGCATGGCTTCCCATGTTGCTCAAGGAGCTGCCGCTCTCGCTGCCGATTTTTTGCGTCGCGCTCGGTGCAACGATCTTTGCTCTGCCCAACGTCCCGGGCGTGGCGCCTCATCCACAGGACCACCTCAAGCTTACCGAACGGCTGACGGAGCTCGCTGTCATCGTGGCCCTCATGGGGGCAGGGCTAAAACTCGATCGGCCCCTGGCCTGGGCGACTTGTCAACTCACGTGGCGTCTCCTCGGGATTGCAATGCCGTTGACCATCGCGGCACTGGCCATTCTGGGGACGTGGCTTCTGGGGCTCGGAGCTGCGGCGGCAATCCTGCTCGCAGCCTCCTTGGCGCCCACAGATCCGGTTCTCGCCAGCGAAGTGCAAGTGGGTCCGCCTGGCGGGGGGAAGGAGGATGAGGTCCGGTTCACCCTCACTGCCGAAGCCGGCCTCAACGACGGCCTTGCCTTCCCATTCGTGAACCTTGGCGTGGCGCTTGCGCTGGCCTCTCAGACTGGCGAGCCCTGGCTCGGGCAGTGGATAGCGCTGGACGTCGTTTGGAAATTGTCTATCGGAATCATCGTAGGCTGGCTCGTCGGCCGGACACTGGGTTGGCTCACTTTTCGCCTACCCAATAGGGCGGAACTCTCGCGTACCGGCGACGGGTTCGTGGCGCTGGGCATCACTGCCGTGTCGTACGGATTGACGGAGATGGTACTCGGCTATGGCTTTCTCGCCGTGTTCGTCTGGGCAATCGCCTTCCGCTCGGTTGAGCGCAACCACGCCTATCACGAAAAGCTGCACGACTTCACCGAGCAGCTCGAACGCCTTCTGATGATGATCCTGCTTGTCATCTTTGGAGGTGCCATCACTAGCGGCGGGCTGTTTGAGACTTTGTCCTGGTCCGTCGTGCTCTTCGCGCTCCTCACCATCTTCCTGATCAGGCCGATCGTCGGGTGGATCAGTCTTGCGGGGAGCTCACAGTCAAGCGACGAAAAAGCCGTCATCGCGTTCTTCGGCATCCGGGGACTGGGTTCCGCCTACTACCTGGCGTATGGCCTAGGGCACGCACCGTTCGAAGCGCCGCACCTTCTCTGGAGTGCCATAGGTCTCGCTGTTTTGATCTCCGTGGTGCTTCATGGTGCTACGGTGACACCGACGATGCGTTACCTGGACCGTCGACGGCAGCGCTACGCCGTCGGCAACCCTTGAAAAACAGACAGAGATTTGAATGTCGAGTTGCGGTCGTGCCCGCGATTTGTCCGCGGGATCGATCAGCGGCGGAACGCAGCGGAGTGTGATCCCATGCGCATAGCGAACCAGGAACGCAAGACATTGATCCTCAGCGGAGCGTCGCGCGGTATCGGCCATGCCACCGTCAAGCGCTTTTCGTCCGCAGGCTGGCGCGTGATATCCTGTTCCCGTCACCCCTTCCCCGAGGACTGTCCCTGGGAGATGGGAGCCGAGGACCACATCCAGGTCGATCTCGCCGACCCAACCGATACTGCCCGCGCCATAGCCCTCATGAAAGAAAACCTTGCCGGTCAGGGTGGCCGCCTCAACGCTCTCGTAAACAACGCCGCTATCTCGCCCAAGGGCCCGAACGGCAAACGGGTCGGGGCCATTGATACCCCGCTCGACGACTGGAAGTGGGTCTTTCAGGTGAACTTCTTTGCGCCCATTATGCTTGCCCGAGGGCTCATGGAAGAGCTGAAGGCGGCCAAAGGCGCCGTTGTGAACGTGAGCTCCATCGCCGGCAGCCGCGTGCACCCCTTCGCAGGAGCGGCGTATGCGACATCGAAAGCCGCACTCATGGCGCTTACGAGAGAGATGGCGCACGATTTCGGGCCGCATGGCATTCGCGTGAACTCCATCTCACCCGGGGAAATCGACACCTCCATCCTTTCTCCAGGCACGGAGAAGATCGTGAAAGAGCAAATCCCCATGGGCCGCGTTGGCGAGCCCGAAGAGGTGGCAGAGGCCATCTATTTCCTTTGCTCGGATGCTTCCAGCTACGTAAATGGCACCGAACTGCATATCAATGGCGGTCAGCACGTATGACTGCCCCCCGGACACCGAGAGAACCGGAGATCGTTGAGTAGAGCTGGCCAGCGCTCGACGACCTGCCGGCGCCGATCGTCATTGCCGTCACCAGCATCGTCGATCGCGACTAAGCCGAGGTGGAGTTTGCGGCTGAGGACTGCCGCGCGACTGTTGGGGTTTGCCTCCGACCGACGAGTTCCGGCGCCCTTCTACCTCCGTTGCGACCTGACTGTCAGGCTGGGGCGCGATAGGACTGAACCTGATTTAAGCAAGCGCCCGTACCGGTTCAAAATGAGCTGGCGATGCAGATAAATCCGCCGTCGCCGTCCAGCCGTTCACGCTGGACGATCATCCACTTCGGGTGACCGGTCGGCACTCAAGACCCGACACTGGGTTGGAGTGAGCCGCTGGGTGGCGGGTAAACTGCGACGGGCTCCTTGGCAGGCGCAATGGCGCCATTTTGACCATGCCCACTCGACGACAAGGAGTAGACGCAAGGATGGTCTTTGTCAGATGCTCGCGCCCAGCAGAACGGAGTTCCCTTTCATGAGGACAGCCGAAATTGCCGGGGCCGGGCTTGCCGGTCTGGCGCTCGCTGCAGGGCTGGGGCAGCGTGGATGGCATGTGATCGTGCACGAGGCCGGCGAAGTGCTGCGCTCTAGCGGGGGTGGCCTCTATATTTCTCGCGACGGCATGTGGGCGCTCGACCAGCTTGGCCAAGGCGAGGCCTTTCGACGCCGATCCTTTGCGCCAACTGGTTTCGAGACCTGGATCAATGGCAATCTTCATCGTGCACACGAGAATGACGGGGTCTTCAGAACGGCTCTGCGAGGTCAACTGCATAATCTGCTGGTCGACGCGGCGCGAAACGCCGGTGTCGAGATCCGGACGAACGTGCGCGTAGTCGACGTCGCCCCCTCCGGGACGCTCGTCCTCGAGGACGGCAGTCGTCGCAATGCCGACCTAGTGGTCGGTGCCGATGGAGTTGGTTCCAGGCTGTTTTCGGCGCTCGGCTTCGACCGAGACCTCGTTGTTCATCAGGATGGCCTCATTCGCGTACTCCACGACCGCCGCAATCTGCCAGATGGCGTTTGGGAGGCGAGCAAGGATTTCTGGTCCTATGACGGTGTGCCATTGCGCATCCTATACAGCCCTTGCAGTCCGGATCACTGCTATCTGGTTATGATGGTGTCAGCCGATGATACCGCCCGTCTTGCGCTGCCGACCGATCTCGAGCTATGGGCTCCGTCCTTTCCGATGCTTGCACCTATTCTTGAGCGTGGTCCGCTTGAGACGCGTGTCGACCGCTATAGCACCATCCGTCTTCCCGCATGGGTGCGTGGACGGGCAGCACTGATTGGGGATGCGGCCCATGCCATGCCGTCGAGCCATGCGCGGGGCGCCAACATCTGCTTGCGCAATGCGGTCAAGCTGGCCGTGGCGCTGAGTGCCACGGACGACATTGATGCGGTCCTCGCCACGTGGGAGACTGAAATGCGGCCCCTGACTTCGGACGACCAGAAGGAGGCGGAGCATCTGGCCTTCTCGCGCTCTCTCCATCGCGGTATTCCTGAAATTGATCTCGACGCTCTCGTGCCGTCGAACATGAAACCGGTCTCGGTCGAACAAGGCTGAAATGCATGTGGTTGGAACCCGAAGATGAGCGCTGGCTGCGCCTGCTTGCCGATCTCGACGCCCGCCACGCCGGCGCGACCGACCTGAATGGCCGTCCTTGGGCCGAGCATTTTCGCCGCGTCGCCCTCCGCCTCTGTCTCCGATACCCCGAACCGGATCGCGATCAGCTCGAAGCGGCTCTCATGCACGATGCGCTGATGACGGGCGGCGGCGGTCGCAAGCGCATGGAAGCGCTCGGCCTCTCACAAGCGGCGATGGAAATCGTGCGAGTGACCACGCCGCCACCCAACGCCGACTATTATCGCGATTTCCGCGCTGTTACAGCGGAGGATGACGCGGGCTATCTGGCCTACGTGCATGGCCTCGTGGCGAGCGGGAATATCGCGGCAGTAGAAATGAAACTGGCAGACGTCTGCGATACAATCGATCAAATGCGGGTCCGTCGCGATCCCCAGATCATCTCGCAAGTCCCGAATCGATACGAGCCGAGCCGGGCCATCCTGGAAGCCGGTCTTGATTTGCTGCGTAGCCCGGTGGCCACATAAACGCAGGAGGTCGATCGCTGCCTCTCGGCGTTGCTCGATTGTATTGCGATCGGGGTAGGTGGCGGCGTTGGCGTTCGCGTCGACCGGAGGCGCGGGGGACGGTAATCAAGTTCAGCTGGCCGGCGACTGTTCGAGTTCTAGTTCATCTCACATCGCCGGGCGTGCCTTGTCGCGGCAGCGCATCAGCGGCATGACGCGCGTCCCGAACTTCTCCATCCCCTCCACGAACTCGTCGAAAATCAGCATCACCCCCTCGACTCCCGGGATCTCGGACATCTGGTCGAGCATGCGCGCTACCGTGGCATAGGAGCCGACGAGAATTCCGGAGATCGCGGGCACGCGTCCGTCCGCGGTCGAATGCCGCCGGGCCGGCAGGCTGAGCGGGTCCTTGTTGGGGTCGTCTGCCGCCTGGGCGTCGCGATAGTCGAGCGCCTCGATGTCGGCGCCCGCCTTGTAGTGCGCCCATTTGGCCTGGGCCAATTCATCGGTCTCCTCGGCTATGACGATCGTCATGAGAAGCGCACCGCAGGAGCGGCCGGTCTCGGCGGTCGCTTTGACGAGGCGGTCGACGCTCGGAGCCACGGCCAGCGGCGTGTTCTCGCCGAAACTGGCACAGAAGTTGTAGTCCGCATACTGGGCGGCGAACCTGGTCCCGGCATCGCTCTGCGCCGCGCAGATGATGGGGATCTTTGCCTTTGGCAGCGGGCTGCACCGGCAGTCGTCCATCTGGAAGAACTCCCCCTTCCGGCTCGAATGGCCGGTCGCCCAGAGCTCCTGCATGACGGTGACGTACTCGGCGCAGTATTCGTAGCGGCGCTTGTAGTGCTCCGGCCCGGGCCAGAGACCCATCTGCGAGTACTCGCGTCGCTGCCATCCGGAGACGATGTTCACACCGAACCGTCCGTGCGAGATGTTGTCGATGGTCATCGCCATGCGCGCCGTGATCGGCGGCGGCATCGTCAGCACGGCGCAGGTCGCAAAGAGCTGGATGCAACGTGTCTGGGCGGCAAGTCCGGCCATCAGCGTGAAGGATTCGAGGTTGTGGTCCCAATGCTGTGATGGGCCGCCGAATCCGTGCAGCTTGATCATAGACATCGCGAACTCGAAGCCGAACGCCTCGGCCTTCTGCACGACGGTGAGGTTGAGATCGTAGCTCGGCATGAACTGGGGTGACGTGGTCGAAATGATCCAGCCGTTGTTCCCGATCGGAATGAAAACGCCGAGCTGCATTTCGAAAACTCCAGAAGATCGCCGGGATCGGCCTCGTGCAAGGGTGTGGGCATTTCGCGATTGCCGCGAAGCCGTCGCCCTGCTCCAGTGTGCACTGTGGCGCGACCGCCTGACCCAGTAAAGGCGCAACCCAGCCGGCGGAGAGCGGTGAAAGCCATAAACTTCTGCTGCCGTCGATGGAGCAACGTACGCGGCGGCTGTGCTGGAAGGTCACTCGGCAGCAGATTTGGACGATGATCGGCAGATTGGAGGTCGCAGATGAAAGGCATCACCTTCACAGGCAATCGCGCACTGGACGTGATGAGCTTCCCCGACCCGACGCCTAGTCCGCGCGACGTGATCCTCGAGATCAAGGCGTCTGGCATGTGCGGTACCGATCTCGGTGCCTACCGCAGCCCGACCGGACGGGTGGCCGTTGGCGCTCAAAGGGTCGAGGGGCCGGTCATCGCCGGTCATGAGCCTTGCGGTATCGTGGTGGCTGTCGGCTCCGCCGTCGCCGAGCGCGAGGCCAAGATCGGTGACCGCGTCATGGACCACCACTACGATGGCTGCGGCGTCTGTCGCCACTGCCAGACCGGCTGGACGCAGATGTGCCTCGAAGGTGCCGTTGCCTATGGCTACGGTGGGCACGGCGCTCATGCCAAATATATGCGCGTTGCGGCCCACTCGCTGGTGCCACTGCCCGAGGAGGTTTCGTTCCCCGCCGGGGCAGCAATCGCCTGCGGCACCGGTACCGCCTACGGCGCGCTGAAGCGCATCGGCCTCGAAGGCGACCAAACGGTCGCCGTGTTCGGCCAGGGACCCGTTGGTCTTTCGGCAACACTGCTGGCGGTCGAGATGGGGGCACGGGTCATTGCCGTGGAGATGTCGCCGGAGCGGCGCCAACTCGCGCTCGACTGGGGCGCCGACGTGGCGATCGATCCGAACGCCGTCGATCCCGTCGAAGCGATCAAGGAGCTCACCCACGGGGAAGGCGCCGACAAGACGGTGGACTGCACATCCTCGGTCGATGCGCGACGGGCGGCGGTGCGCTCGACCCGGGTGTGGGGAACGGCCTGCATGGTCGGCGTGGGCGGCGACCTCCACATCGAGGTCATGCCCGACCTGATCTTCCGCCAGTTGAACATCGTCGGGCACTGGACATTCTCGAAGACCGTGCAGGCAGACTGCGCGCGCTTCATCGCAGACCGCAAGATCGCCTTGGACAAGATCTTCACCCACCAATGGGACATCGCCCAGGCGGCCGAGGCCTACACGCTGTTCGACCAGGCCAAGACCGGCAAGGGCGTCTTCGTGTCATTCGACTAGTGTCCCGACCGCGAAGTTCGTTTCATCGTGCTGCCGGGTCGGGACGAGCTTCGCGGTCGAGAGGACACTAGCTAAATCATGAGCTTAGTGTGGCGTTGTGTTTGGAAGTCCGCTTTCAGCGACTGCCGAGAGAATGAAGCGGACTTCCAAACCGCCACACTAGGCGGGCTTGCCCAAGTGCAGGTCAAGCAAGCTGCGGTGCGCGCCGTCGCCGGCCGACGGTGTGGGGTGTCCGGGCGTGGCTACAAGCGGATGGCGCACGTCGAGCAGACGGGTAAGATTGCCCGAGCAACCAAGCTCAGGTCCCCAGGGAGCCGCAGGATGAAATTTGGTCTCGGACAATCGGCGCTGCGCGAAGAGGACAAGCGCTTCTTGCGTGGGCAAGGGCGCTATACCGATGACATCAATCTCCCGAGCCAAGCCCACTCCTACATGCTGCGGTCGCCCTATGCTCATGCGCTCATCCGCGCGGTCGATGTAAGCGCGGCTCGTGCCGCGCCGGGCGTGCTCGCCGTCTATTGCGGCGAGGATATCGCTAAAGCCGGTCTTGGTGATCTGCCCTGCTTCGTTGCCAAGGCGGTGCCCCATAAACGGCCTGACGGCCAGCCCATCTTCGTTCCCCCGCACCCTGCATTGGCGATCGGCAAGGTTGCGTTCGCCGGCGACTGCGTCGCTTTCGTGGTGGCGGAAACGCGCGATCAAGCGCGGAACGCGGCCGAGCTGATCGACGTCGCCTATGAGCCGCTCGCGGCGAACACGGATGCGCGTGCCGCACTGTCGGGGGAGGCGCCGCCCGTCTGGGAGGCTTGTCCCGACAATGTCTGCTACCTCGCGGAGGTCGGCGATCGGGCAGCGGTCGAGCGCGCCTTTGCGGGCGCTCACCATGTGACGCGCATCGAGCTTGAGATGCCGCGCGTGGCCGTCAACGCTATGGAGCCGCGAGCGGCACTCGGCGACTACAGTCCCTCCGACGGCCGCTACACGCTCTATGCCGGCAATCAAATGCCGCACGACATGCGCTTCTGGCTGTCGACCGCGGTGCTCAAGGTGCCGGAGTCGCAGATCAGGATCGTCAGCCCCGACATGGGAGGGTCGTTCGGCCTCAGAGCGACGATTTTTCCCGAAATTCCACTGGTTCTGTGGGCCTCCCGGCAGCTCGGGCGTCCCGTCAAATGGGTCAACGAGCGGTCCGACGGCATGCTTGAGGAGCAGGGCCGAGATTTCGTCATGCGTGGCGAGCTTGCCCTCGATCGCAGCGGGCGTTTTCTCGGGCTCAGCGTCGACGTTGTCGGCAATATGGGAGCCTATCTCTCCAACTTTGGCCCGCATCCTCCGTTCGGCAACATCGGAGGCGTGGCGGGCGTCTACACCACGCCCGCCATGCATGCGCGGGTCACCAGCGTGTTCACGAACACGGGGCCAACGGGCCCGGTACGCGGCGCTGGACGCCCTGAGGCGACGTCGCTGATCGAGCAGATCATCGATAAGGCCGCCCATGAGATGGGCATCGACCGGGTAGCCTTGCGCCGCCTCAATATCATCCCGCCTTCGGCCATGCCGTTCCAGACGCCGCTCACCTACAATTACGACTGCGGCGAGTTCGAACGGAACATGGACCAGGCGCTGGCCATGATCGACGCCGCAGGCTTCGAGGCGCGCCGTGCGGAGGCAAAAACCGCAGGGCGCCTCCTGGGCCTCGGGATTGCCAATACGATCGAGCAATCGGCCGGCGGCAACGACGAAGGCGGCGAGATCCGCTTCGACCGGCAGGGCCATGCGACGATCCTGATGGGCACTCATTCGCACGGTCAGGGTCACGAGACGGTCTTCAAGCAGCTCGTTTCGGAGCAGTTCGGCCTGGACTTCGACGAGATCCGCTTCGTGCAGGGCGATACGGATGTCGTTCCCTATGGCCACGGCACCGGCGGCTCGCGTGTGTCTGGCCTGGGGACGGCTGCGCTACTCGGCGCAGCTGAGAAAATCGTCGCCAAGGGACGCCTCATCGCGGCCCATGCGCTCGAAACGGACGCTCAAGGCATCGAATTCTCCGACGGCAAATTCCGGGCGAAGGGCACGAACCGCTCGCTCGACATCCGCGAGATCGCGGCCCTCGCATTTCAACCGGCAATGCTGCCCTCCGGCATGGACAGCGGGCTTTCCGGATTCTCGACATTTCGGCCGAAGGCGCCGACATTTCCGAACGCTTGCCATGTTGCCGAGGTCGAGATCGATCCCGAGACGGGCGTTGCCCGCATCCGTCGCTACATAGCCGTGGAGGATGTCGGCACGGTGCTCAATCCTCTCCTCTTAGGCGGGCAGATTCACGGGGGCATCGCCCAGGGTGCAGGCCATGTGTTCGGCGAGCACTTCATTTGGGACGAGACCGGCCAGCCTCTGACGGGCTCTTTCATGGACTACGTCATGCCTCGGGCAGACGACTTGCCGGTGTTCGAGATCGCGACCAACGGAGTGCCGACAACGCGCAATCCTCTGGGTGTCAAGGGCGCCGGAGAAGCGGGAACAGTCGGCGCCGTCGCGTGCCTGACGAGCGCTGTCCTCGATGCCGTGGCGCCGCTCGGCATCACGGACTTGCCCACTCCGTTCACCCCGCACCGCCTATGGCGCGCCATCAATCGTGCAAACATCCAAGAAGGTGCCAACACGTAGCGACGAAGAGCAAGGGAAGCGGTCGTATGGGAGCATGTACAGGGTGCCGAAGTGAGCACTCTCGACGACCGCGCAACCTCCGAGCACGGACTAGATTTTGACGCCTAGCGCGTCACAGCCTGTTGGAAGAGAGATCCGAAGGCGAGATCCCCGATCTCCTCAGCCTAATCGCTCTGCAGCGCGCTTGGCGATCTCGATGCGGCGCGCCGCTGACGGGGCCATTCTCGCCCGCATTGTGGCGAGCACGTCGGCAGGTGCCGTCTCCGGTGAGCCCGCGTTGAACGGGGGGGCCGGATTGTATTCAATGCCGAGCTGGATGGCTTCCGCGGTGGGCCGGTCTGTCAATTGGGCAGCCATCGTGAGCGCCATGTCGATCCCGGCCGTGACTCCTCCACCGGTGAAGCGATTGCGGTCGACGCACACCCTCTCTCGCGAAGGGATCGCACCGAGCAAACTCAGCGAGTCCACCGCGCTCCAGTGCGACGTAGCGCGATACCCCTTAAGGAGGCCGGCAGCGGCCAGGACCGTCGAGCCCGTGCAGACGGATGTGATGTACTTGGCGCCAACGGCCTGCTTGCGAAGGAATCCCAGAACGTCGTCGTCGACCATCAGATCATCGGTGCCGTAGCCGCCCGGCACGCATATAACGTCGAGTTGTGGACACTCGGCGAACGTCCGGGTCGGCATGATGGAGAGAACGGTGTCGCTCGGCAGCGGCTCAATCCGCTTCCAGATGAGGTGAACCTCGGCGCCCGGCACACGGCTGAAGACCTGGAGTGGTCCCGTGAAGTCGAGCTGCGTGATTTGCGGAAAGACCAGAAACCCGATCTGAAGCGGTGATGACAAAGGAGCCCCCGGCGATGCAGCGTTCGTTAAAGCAGCTTGCCACAGCATCGATCGCTGCGACAGGGTGCAGTTATCGAAGCCTCGGGCGGCTCCCTGGACGCCGATCGCTTGTCTTGACGCCGCAGCGTGACGGAGGACGTGGACATTCGATGTACGACTTGTTGATCCGAGGTGGCCGTGTCATCGACCCTGAGAGCGGTCACGATGCCGTTGCGGACGTCGCCGTCGAACGAGGGCTGATTGCTGCTGTCGGACGGAACCTCGGCGAGGCTGCTTGCGTCATCGAAGCCAGCGGGCTTGTCGTTGCACCTGGGTTCATCGACCTGCATGCCCATGGCCAATCGCTTCCTGCCGATCGCATGCAGGCCTTCGACGGAGTGACGACCACCTTGGAGCTCGAGCTCGGCGTGTGGCCGGTAGCGCGGTGGTATGAAGAACAGGCACGCGTCGGGCGCACGCTGAACTACGGCGCGTCGACCGGCTGGGTTTTTGCGCGCATCGGCGCCATGACGTCGCAACAGGTCGAAGCCAACATCGAAGGCATGGGGCGCGCGATGCGCGACCCACGCTGGTCGTCGGCCGCCGCCTCCGCTGCCGAAACTGAGGACATCATCGCCCGCGTGCGACGGGGCTTGGATGACGGCGGGCTCGGGATCGGGTTTCCGAATGCTTACGTACCCGGAGCGGGCGCCAAGGAGATGTCGGCCTTGTGCCGCCTGGCGGCCGCCGCGAGCGCGCCGACTTTCACGCACATCGCCTACATGTCGAACATAGATCCACGCAGCTCGATCGAGGCCTACACGCGGCTTATCGGCTTTGCCGGCTCGACGGGCGCGCATATGCACATTTGCCACTTCAACTCGACGAGTTTGCAGGATGTCGAGTGTGCCGCAGACCTCGTGCGCACCGCGCAGGCGCAAGGTCTGAAGGTGACGGTGGAGGCCTATCCATATGGTGTGGGGTCGACCGTCGTTGGTGCAGCATTCTTCACGGATCCCGAATTCCCTGATCGCACGGGAGGTGGCTACGACACGATCGAGCTGCTTCAGTCGCGACAGCGCCTTGCCAGCCGCGACGAGCTATTGGCCGAGCAGGCGAAGGATCCGGGCTCCCTGATCCTTTGGCACTTCCTGGACGTCGACGTCACGCCGCGCCACCGCGATCTGCTCGATGTCTCCGTGCTGTTTCCCGGTGGCGCCATCGCCTCTGATGCGATCGCGTGGATGATCGATGGTGCCGCCTATATGGGCGACGCCTGGCCGCTGCCGGATGGAGTTGTCTCCCATCCACGGTCGGCGGGCACATTTACGAGGTTTCTCAGTCGCTGGGTGCGGGATCGAAAGGCGATGCCGTTGATCGAGGGGTTGAGGAAATGCACGTTGATCCCGGCCGAGATCCTGGAAGCGAGCACACCACAGATGTGCCGAAAGGCGCGGATCAAGGCCGGCTGCGATGCCGATCTGGTCGTCTTTGACTACGATCAGTTGCTGGACATGGCGGAATTCAATGCCATGAACAAGCCGGCACGCGGCATGCGTTACGTGCTCGTCAATGGGGAGGCCGTCATCGCGGATGGCCATTTGAGGCTCAACGCCCGACCGGGACGCCCTGTCCGACGTGAGACGCGCTGATGCCGACGCCCGTGCTCCTTATCACCGGCTATCTCGGAGCCGGCAAAACGACGCTGATCAATCGTCTTCTGCGTGAGCCTCGTGGCCGCAGACTGGCGGCGGTCGTCAACGACTTCGGCACGATCGACATCGATGCGGCCCTACTCGCTGGCGTCTCGGACGATGTCATCAGCCTCAAGAACGGCTGTATCTGTTGCAGCCTGCTCGGCGATCTCCTGCAGACGCTGAGCAAACTCCTGCGGCGTGACCCGGCTCCGGATGGCATCGTGATTGAGACGAGCGGCCTGTCGAATCCAGCCGAGATCGTTCGGACCTTGCTCGATCCTGTCATCTGGAAGGAGGCGGCGCTTGAAACCGTGATCTGCGTAGCCGACGCTCGCTCGCTGACCGATGAGCCGAAGCTGGCGGAGGATCCGCTCTGGCTATCGCAGCTCGCCGCAGCCGACATCGTTGTGTTGAGCAAGACGAAGCTCGTGAGCGAAAGGGAGCGCGAGCGCGTCCGCGCGACGATCCGATCCTACAAGGCGGATCAATTGATCCACGACATGGTCGACGATTACATTCCGCCTGAGCTTTTCTTCGCGACGGGCGTCGATCGGTCGCCGCTGGCGATTGGGGTTCCTCATGCCAACTCGCCCCATTCTTTCGAGACCATATCGTGGACTTCAGACGTGCCGCTCAATATGGCCGCGTTTCAGGCCGTCATCGGCCGGTACGCCGGCACCCTCGTTCGCGCCAAAGGCTTCGTGACATTCGCCGGTCGGCCGCACGATCCGATGCTGTTTCAGCTCGTCGGGACTCGCGCGACCATCGGCCGTGCGCCGGTGAACCCATCCAGTGGTCAAGCTGCGGAGCTTGTGTTCATCGCCAAGCGTGGCGTGATGGACGCCGCCGGAATTGCCTCCAGCCTTGCCCAATGCCGTGCTGCCGACAGTCTGGTCGTTCGCCGGAACGCCTGACGCGGCCACGGCGGACAGGGTTGCCGGGAGTCGCGCCTTTATCGTGCACAAATGGACGAGCAGCCGGTACGGAAACCTTCGCGCCGCTCCATTTTCATTTGAGCAAGCGGCCAGATCTGGGAGCGAAGCCAGCGTCGTGAGACGCGCCGACAACGGGCGCTAGCGATCATCCCATTCGCGGTCTTGAGCAGGTGCAGCGTGCGCGAGGCAAGGCCGCGACCGCCAAGGAGACGTGCACGGCAAGCTTTATGGGCTCGAGCGGCTCAGGTCCTAAGGATCAGGCCCCCAGGCGACGCGCCGTAGCCGGTCAGCGTGCGCTCGGCATAGCGCATGCGCCACGACAGCATCGCCTGCGCGTAGGCGAGAACTTTCGGCATGCCGGCTGGATCCTCCGCCAGGTTGGTGAGCTGCGCCGGATCACGCGGCAGGTCGAAATAAAGCGGGGGCAGACGTGTGAAGTGCACATATTTGCCGGCCTCGTCCTGGATGACGGCGAGGCTCGTCTCGTCCATGCCGACGCCGAGGAAGTCCTCTGGCTTCGAGTAGTAGATATTCCGGTAGTCGTATTCGTAGTGCACGTGGCGGCGCCAGCCGTCCGGCGCAGCACCCTCGCGCAGGAACCCGAGGAGGGAGTGGCCATCGACGGTGCGCGGCACTTCAAGTCCGAGCCACTGCAGGATCGTCGGCATCACATCGACGGATTCGCTGAAGGCGTCGACCGTGCTTCCGCGCGTATGATTGGCGCTGGCGTCCGGATCGCGGACGATCAGCGGTATGTGGAAAGATTGATCGAAATACCCGGTCTTGCCGAGGAGATAGTGGTCACCCAGCATCTCGCCATGGTCGCTCGTCAGAACGATCAACGTATCGTCCCACTGGCCGCTGTCGCGCAGGAACTCGAGAACCCGCCCAATGTGGTGATCGCACTCGGAGATGAGGCCGTAGTACGTGGCCCGCATCTGGCGCACCTCGGCGACGGTCATTTCGCGCGCGAGCCCCTTACCATTCTCGAAGAACTTCTTTTTCTCGGTGTAGCCCAGATAGTAGTCGAGCAGGGGATGTTGGCCGGCCTCGGCCTCCCAGGTCTCGGCGCGGACGGGCAATGGCGCATCCTCGGGCGAGTACATGTCGTGATAGGGTGCCGACGCCGCGAACGGGGGATGCGGGCGATAATAGCCGAGATGCAGAAACCAGGGCCGATCGCCGGCGCCGAGCAGATAGGTGAGCGCACGTTCGGTGAACCACGTCGTGTCGGAAAGGTGGGCAGGGATGCGCGCCGGCTTCCTGGTCGCGCCAAGGTCGTCCTCGGAAACGCCTTCAGGCAGCCAGACGTCGGTGCGCGTCTCGGGCAGCTTGTAGCCCTGGCTCGCGACCCAGGCGAAGTAGGCTTCCATCCGCGGCTCGAAGGCGCCAACCGGCCGCCAGCCGTGCATCAGGTCGCCGAGCACGGTGAAACCCGGATCCATCGCCGGCCATTCGCGCGGGTCGGGCGTCGTCGTGGTGTACCCGACGAGGGCCGGATCCCAGCCACCCTTGCGCACCTCCATAGCGAGGTTGGCGTGGCGCGCATCGAGCGGAATGGTGTTCTGCACGGCGCGATGGTTCATTGCATAGAGGCCGGTGAGCAGAGAGGCACGCGCGGGCCCGCACGGCGAGGCGACGGTGTAGTGCCGGCGAAACGTGACGCTTTCGCCGATCAGCTTGTCGATATTGGGCGTCCGGATGGTGCCATGCCCGGCAGCGCGGAGCGTGTCGCCCCGCCACTGGTCGACAACGATGAGCAGGACGTTCTTGCGCTTCGGGTCGGCGATCGTGGGCATGGCAATTGTTCCGTTGAGGTGTGGGCGGTGGCGGCCGGCACCGGGGCCGGCCGCGTAGGCTCAGATGCTCACTTCAGGACCTTCAAGTTGTCGGCACGGAAGTCCATGGCCTGGGTCGGCGAGTACTTCCAGTCGAGGTCCTTGCGCTTGCCGTAGAACAGCACGGTCCGATGCAGAACCGTGTATCCGGGGTCGTCCCGCTCGATAATCTCGAGCATGCGACGGAAGATGGCCGGTCGCTTGGCGAGGTCGGTCGATGTCTCGATGTCGGAGCAGAGTTTGTTGAACTCGTCGTTCGCCCATTCGCCGACCTGCTGCTGCTGGCCGCGCGGACAGTGCTGGTTCACGAGCGAGGAGACGGGATCGTTGAAGGGCGCCGAGTTCGACCAGTCGCGCACGGCGCGTGGCGTCGTCTTGGCGAAGATCTGCTGCCAGTTCTCCTTCATCTCGATCACGACGTTGAGACCGACCGCACGCCACATCTCGAGCAGAACCTGCGCGTTGGGCACCTGGTTGGTGTAGTAGTTGTTGAGCACGCGGAAAGGGATCGGCTCGCCCTTGTAGCCGGCGTCCGCAAGCAGCTTCTTGGCAAGGTCCGGATTGTACTCGGGCACCTGCCAGTCCTTCACGAACATGGGTCCGTAGTACTCCCACTGCAGCCCACGCGGGATGCTGGTGCGGCCCGACCAGAGCGTGTCGACGATGAGCTTCCGGTCGATGGCGTGCGTGAAGGCGCGACGGATGCGGGCATCCTGGAGCTGCGGGTGGTTCTTGTCGAATACCACGAGGCGATAGTTCAGCACCGGTCCGCCGACGACCTCGTGCTTCGGGCTCGCCTCGACCGTCTTGATCTGGTCGGGCGGCACATCGGTGATGAAGTCGTACTGGCCGGAGACGAGGCCGTTGATGCGGCTCGCGATCTCCGGGACCACGACGAAGCGGATCTCGCGCGCGGGCGGCTTTCCGGCCCAATAGGCGTCATGCGCCTCGAGCACGAGGATGGTGTCGGGCTTGAACTCTTTTACTTTGTAGGGTCCGGTGCCCACCGGCGCGCGGGCGAAAGACTTCCAGTCCGCGGCGGCGAGAAACGCCTTCTTCGAGACGACGTTCGGACCGTTGCGCGTGAGCCGGCCCTCGAGCGTCACGTCCGGCTTCTTGTTGTGGAAGCGGATGGTCTGGGGATCGACGATCTCGATCCGGTCGAACTCCGGCAGTAGCCGGCGGGCAACGGCATGCACCTCGGGTGGTGCGACGGACGACTGGGCGGCAGTCTGGGTGAACAGAACCTGGCCCGTCTTGGCTGCCTCGCCCGGCTTGGCAAAGCCCCACATGCGCTCAGGTCCGAACGAGAAGACGACGTCCTCGGCCGTCATCTCGTCGCCGTTGTGGAACTTGACGCCCTTTCTCAACTTGAACTCGATCGTCTTGTCGTCGATGCGTTTCCAGCTCTCGGCCAGACCGGGCTTCTGCGAGAGGTCGCCCTGTCGGTCTACCTGGATCAGCGTCTCGAAGATGCTGGTGAAGATGCGAGAGCCGACGTTCGACTGCTCGCGCAGCGTGTCGAGCGCGCCGGCGTTGACGATCTGCTGGACGGCGACCGTGATCACCGGGCGGTCATCGGCACGCGCCGTCGCGACGCCCGCGGCGAGTAGCGCTGCGGCGGTTGCCGCCCGCATTCCGCCGTAACGGCCTCTCAGATGTTTCATTGTGCTCATCTCTCCTGCCTTGGTTGAGTGCGCTGTCGAGGGGGAAGCCTTATTCCGGGCTCGTTGCTCAGCTGTGACGCCGGGACGGTCGACATGGTCAGGCCAGCGTCGGATCGAGCCGGTCGCGCAGCCAGTCGCCGACGAGCGAGACCGAGAGCGTCGTGAGCACGATTACGACGGCCGGCGCGAGCAGGATCCACGGCGCGGTCTGCATATATTCGCGGCCGTAGCCGACCATGTTTCCGAGCGAGGTAAGCGGCGGCTGCACGCCGAGGCCGAGGAACGAGAGGCCGGACTCGAGCAGAATTACCTCTGGGAAATTGAGCGTCATCGAGACGATCAGAAGTCGAGGCGATATTGGGCAGTATGTGGCGGCCATAAATGCGCCAAGGGCCTGCGCCCAGCCCTCGAACCGCGGATGCATAGCCCTGCTCGTTCGCCGAGATGGCCAGCCCGCGCGCGATGCGCGCGATACGCTCCCATCCGTGCATGCCCATCAGCAGCACGAAGAGAGTGAGCGAGTTTCCAAAAAACGCGAGCACGGCCAGCGCAATGATGAGAAAGGGCATCGACGCCTGCAGGTCGATGAGCACGAGTATGAATTGCTCCACGAGGCCCCGGAAGTGCGCGGCAGCGAACCCGAGGACGACGCCGATGGCGGCCGCGATCAATGTCGAGACGAAGGCGATCATGAGCGAGATCCGGATCGACTCGATGAGACGCGAGAGCACGTCGCGACCGAGCTCGTCCGAGCCTAGAATGTGCCGCCACGTGCCGCCCATGAAGACCGGCGGCTGCAGCCGGCCCCTCAAGTCGAGAGCCTTGAAATCGTAGGGGCGAAGCACGTCCGCGGCGAGCGCTACGAGCAGCATGAGCACGAGCCACGACAGCGCGAGGAGAACGAGAGGCGGCCACACTTCGAGGAAGCTCGAGATGCGACTCCGCCCCGGAGTGCCGGACAAGGGCTCAGCCCTAGGGGAGTCGATACGCTGTCGAAGGTCGCTGGCCATGCTGTCCTCTCGCCTCACTCTCGGCCACCGCTACCAGCACCGGAGCGAAGTCGTGGATCGATGAGGCCGTAGCAGAGGTCCACGATCAGGTTCGCCGTCACCATGCACACTGCGACGAGAAGCAGGATCGCCTGCACGATCATCAGGTCGCGATTTCCGACGGCCAGGATGAGCAGGCGCCCGACACCGGGCCAGGCGAATACGCTCTCCACAACGACGGCGCCGGCGATAAGCGAGCCCACCATGAAACCCATGACTGTCAGCGTCGGGATGGCCGCATTGGGCAGTGCATGACGGCGCACCACCTCGGGCCACGGAATGCCTTTCGCGCGGCCAGTGCGGATGTAGGGCTGGCCCAGAACCTCCAGCATGGCGGAGCGGGTGTAACGCGCGATAATCGCTGCGCCCGCCGTGCCGAGCGTCACAATCGGCATCACGGCATGCGCCCAGGTCTCGTAGCCGCCGGAAGGCAGCCAGCCGAGTTTCACCGCAAAAACGAGAATGAGGACCAACGCCAGCACGAAGCTCGGCACGGTGTAGCCCGCGACCGAGATCATCATCACGGTGCGATCCCAGAATGAGTTCCGATGCAGCGCTGCATAGATGCCAGCCGGTACGCCGATGCCGACCTTGAGCGCAAAGGCCGGGAGCGTGATGGCGAGTGTCATAGGGATGCGCTCGGCCACCACCTCCCAGGCGTCACGGCCGTCCCGCAGGGACGTGCCGAGATTGCCCGACGCGAGATTGCGCAAGTAGCCCAAGTACTGCTGCCAGATCGGCGCGTCGAGGCCGTACTCCTTGCGGAAGGCCTCGATCGCCTCGGGCGGAGCATCCACCGATAGAATAAGCAGCGCCGGATCCCCGGTCGAGGCGAGGATTGTGAATGAGAACGTCAGCACGAGGAATACGGTGAGTGTCGCTCGGCCGAGCCGGGTGAGGAGGTAACCGATCATGCCAGCGCGTCCTGTTGCACGCGCTTGCCCACATCGCCCGCACCGATTGACATTCCGGCGCGGTGGCATGCGACCATGCGGTCACCCTCGAACGGCGCGAGGGCCGGGACCTCCGTGCGACAGCGGTCGACAGCCAGCGGGCAGCGCGGATGGAAGGCACAACCACTCGGTATATCGACCGGACTAGGCGGATCGCCTTCGAGCACAATGCGGCGGCTCGTGCGCCGACGCGGATTGGGCACAGCCGAGACGAGTGCCTGCGAGTAAGGATGGGCGGGTGCGCCCAGGAGAATGTCCGGGGCCCCCATTTCTACGATGCGCCCGAGGTACATCACCGCGACGCGGTGACTGACATGACGCACCAACTTCAGGTCGTGGCTGATGAAGAGGTAGGCTACGCCAAGCTTGCCCTGCAGATCCTTCAGCAGGTTGATGACCTGGGCCTGGATCGAGACGTCGAGGGCTGACACCGGCTCGTCGCACACGAGAAGCCGAGGCGAGAGGATCAGCGCGCGCGCCAGCACCACGCGCTGACGCTGGCCGCCCGATAGCTCGTGCGGATAGCGCTCGACACTCGCCCGCGGCAAGCCGACGGCATCAAACAGGTCGAGCATGCGCGCCCGCCGCTCCGACGGCGTGCTCTCTTCGAAGATGTCGAGGGGCTCCATAACCTGCACGCCGACGGCGAGACGACGATCGAGAGCCCCAAGCGGATCCTGGTAGACCATTTGCATCTTGCGACGCTGCGCACGCCATTGCGTGTCGCGCTCGGCCGTGACCGGCTCGCCGTCGAATGTAACGCTGCCGGCGCTCGCCGGAATGAGTCCGAGGACGAGCTTGGCTGTCGTCGACTTGCCGCATCCTGATTCGCCGACGAGGCCCAGGGTCTCACCCGCTGAGATTTCGAACGAGACGCCGTCGACGGCCTTCAAGTCCGCGCGTCGTGCCAGCCATCCACCTCCGGTACGCACGCGGTAAATGCGCCGCAAGTCCCTGACGCTGAGCAACGCCTCGGTCATGACGCAGCCTCCGCGCGTGCGACGGCTGCGCCTGTCGTCGCGAGACGTGTGCAGGCGGCGAGATGGTCCGGCGCGACGGCGCGCATGATCGGCACGGCTGTATCGCAAAGCGCCGGATCGTGCTGGCTGCATCGCGCTCCGAACGCGCATCCTGGCGGCAGCCGGGAAGGTTCAGGGACCTGGCCCGGAATCGCCACGAGATGATCGGTTGTCCGCTCGAGGTCGGGAAGGGCGGCGAGCAACCCTGTCGTGTATGGGTGACGCGGTGTATCGAATAGGCGCTCGACCGATGCCGTCTCGACCGCCCGGCCGGCATACATGACCGTGACCCGGTCCGCGAGCTCGGCGACAACGCCGAGGTCGTGGCTGATGATGACCAGAGCCATGCCGGTCTCGCGGCGTACCTCTTTCAGAAGCTCGAGGATCTGCGCCTAAATCGTGACGTCGAGCGCCGTGGTCGGCTCGTCGGCGATAAGGAGGCTCGGCTCGCCAGCGAGCGCCATCGCGATCATGACGCGCTGATTCATGCCGCCAGAGAGCTCGTGAGGGTACTCGTCCAGTCGTTGCTGAGCGTTTGCGATCTGCACACGCTCGAGAAGGCGGCGGGCTTCTGCGCGGGCCGCAGTCCCGTTCATGCCGCGATGACGCACGAGACTTTCGACGATCTGGCTACCGATGCGATGCACCGGGTTGAGAGAGGACGTCGGATCCTGGAAGATCATGGCAATCCGCTTGCCCCGGATGGCAGCGAGCTCCGTCTCGCCGAGGCCCAGGATCTCCCGGCCGTCGATCCGCACGCTGCCACGTGTCGTCGCGCCGGGGCCCAAGAGACCGAGAGCAGCGAGCCAAGTGATGCTCTTGCCCGAGCCTGAACTCACCAACCACGCCCACCGCCTCGCCGGCGCCGATCGACAGATCGAATCCGTGCAACGCACGTAGAGAGCCGGACTTGCTCCTGAAGTCGATGGTGAGCCCCTCGATGGCGAGCAGCGGGGGAGACGTGCCGTTAGCCCCGTACGGCGTTCCACCGTCTCGCTGAGTGTGCTCTTCAACAAGGCTTTCCATGCGTCCGGATTCTCGAATGACCGTATTCAGTTGATGAGAGCCGACCGCCAACACGGAGAGGCGGCGGCCCGTCCCTCAGGCGAACGACAGATTGTCGTTGCGCAGGTCCATGAAATAGAAGCTGTATGGGCGCCAGCGGACCTTCTTCTTCACCCCGTAGCTCTCAAACGGCTGATAGAGGATCGTGCCTGGGCAGGCGTCCTCCCAGGCGTCGTGCATGGCGGCGAAGTGGGCCTTGCGCTTCGCCCAATCCGTCTCCTGCTCCAGCGCTCGGCCGGCAGCGTTGAACGCGTCCACCTCGGCGAATTCCTTGGAGCGTTGGAAGTAGGACGACGGACCCCAGGAAATCCAGAGCGCACCGAGCGGATCGGGCAGGCGGGTCGAGTTCGAGTTGTTGCCGACCTGTTGGCCCTTCTCGCGCATCTGGTTGAAGCTCTCGACCACCTGCAGGCGTGCATCGACACCGACAGCTTTCCACATCTCGACGATGACCTGGGCTGCATCGAGCGCATTGGTGTAGTAGGCCGGCATGGTGCGATAGGTGATCGGCTGCCCTTTGTAGCCAGCCTCTTTGAGCAGCGCCTTGGCCCGATCGGCGTCGAAGGGAAGCGATCGGCCTTCCAGAAACATCCGGCCGTACTCCGGGTAGTTGTGCCCAGCCGGAACAACCGCTTTGCCGAGCCAGAGCGTGTCCACCAGACGCTTGCGGTCGACGGCGAGGGAGAGGGCCTTCCTGATGCGCTTGTCGGAGGTCAGCTCGCCGCGCGAGTCGAACGTCAACAAGTGGCTGTTGGCGAGCACGACCGAGCGCGCCTCGATATCCGAATAGCCGCCAAGTACTTTGAGCTGGTCGGGCGGAACATTGGTTATGAGGTCGAACTCGCCCGAGACGAGACCGGAGATCCGTGCGGCGAGCTCCGGCACCTCTTTGAAGACGACCCCACGGGCGTTTGGGCGACCCATCCAATACTCGTCGAACGCGGCGAACGTGATGTGGTCCTTGGCAGACATGCGGGAGAACCGGAACGGCCCAGTGCCGACCGGATTGCGCGCAAAGCCCTCGATGCCGACGGCCGAGTAATGGCGCTTGTTGACGATCCACGCACACCAGGAGGCGAGGCGCTGCTCCAGCAGCACGTCGGGTACGCGTGTCTTGAAGCGCACTTTGTAACGATCAATCGCTTCGCAACCGGCTAGCACACCGAAATAGGCTCTGGCCTCGGGGATCTCGGGCTTCTCGCCCCACATCCGTCCTTCACGGAATGTGTATGCCACGTCCTCGGATGTGAGCTCGTCGCCGTTATGGAATTTCACGCCCTGGCGCAGCGTGACGATGAGCTCGGTCGGACTCACCCGCTCCCACGCGGTGGCGAGGTGGGGTCTCAGTGCCGAGCCACCGCCGTCCGGCGAGCTCAGGAAATCGCGCCTTATCAGCGTGTCGAACAACGAGTAGGTGACCCGCGTGCCGACATTTGAAAGCTCCTTCGCCGGCTCGAGGCCGGTCGGATTGCCTGCCACAGCAACGGTGAGCAGTGGACGCCGGTCGCTCTGGGCCAGCGCATTGGGCGCAGTGATGACGAAGGGAGCGGCAACGGTGCTCTGCACAAAGCGACGGCGCGTCATCGACATGATCGATCAGTCCCTTATCGAGTTTCCGCCGCACCGGTAGGCGTGGCGGATGTCAGCGATAAGACAGTGGGCGCTCGCTCGGCGAAGCGGACGTTGGATCGAGCTTGTCGCGGAGCCAGTCGCCGAAGAGGCTCATCGAGAGCGTTGTGAGAAAGATTGCCAGACCCGGGATCACGGCGATCCAGGGCGCCTGGAGCAGATACTGCCGTCCTGACCCGAGCATCTGGCCGAGTGATGTCCCAGGCGGTTGAACGCCGAGCCCCAGGAACGACAGCGTCGTCTCGAGCAGGATGGTCCAGGGGAAATTGATCGTCGCCTGCACGACAAGCGATGCCGAGATGTTGGGGACGACGTGGAGCGCGTCGATGCGCCAGCCACTGGCGCCGAGCCCCGCCAACGCCTGGACGTAGCCCTTGCCGTGCTCGGAGAGCGCGAGGCCGCGGACGAGGCGTGCGTATCGCTCCCAGCCTTCCAGTCCCACGAGGAGAATGAAGACCCAGATGCTGTTGCCGACGAAGGCGATGCAGGCGATGGCTATAAAGAAGGCCGGTAAGGCTGCCTGAACGTCGACGAGCATCATGATGCCCTCGTCGACAAGGCCTCGGTTGCGTGCCGCAAGCCAGCCGAGGAATGTGCCGAGGGTCGCACCGATCAGAGTCCCGGCGATGGCGATCGCGATCGATGTACGGATGCCGTAGATGGCGCGGGTGAGGATATCGCGTCCGAGATTGTCGGTCCCGAGCGGATAGGCCCACTCGCCGCCCATGAAGACGGGCGGCTCGAGACGCTTGGAGAGATTCTGCGCCGTGTAATCGTAAGGCGCGAGCCAAGGGGCCAGAGCGGATATGATCAGCATCAGGCAGAGAAATGCCAATGCGGCGCCCGCGATCGGATCCATACCGCGCTCGAGTAGGCGTGGCGCGGCGGTGTCGACCGTCTTCTCATCGTTCATGGCGTGCTCCGGCCGAGCACGTTGGCCCGCGGGTCCAGTAGGGCGTGCGCCAGATCCACAGCGAGGTTTGCCACGACGACTGTCAGCGCCACCAGCAGGATGCCAGCCTGAATCACGGGGAGGTCGCGTTGGCCGGCGGCCGCGACAAGCACGCGACCAAGGCCCGGCCAAGCGAAGATGGTCTCCGTGACGACGGCGCCCGTCAGGATCAGGCCGATCTCGATGCCGAGGAACATGAGAATCGGAACGGCGGCATTGGGGAGTGCGTGGCGCGCGAGCACAGTCAGTGGCAGCGCGCCCTTTGCCCGTGCGGCCCGGATGAACGGAAGTGACATGACCTCCAGCATGGACGTCCGCGCGAACCGCGCGATCTTCCCCATGAGCCCCGAGCCCAGAGCGACCACCGGCATGATGAGGTGCGCCCAGGTCTCGGAGCCTGCCGATGGCAAGACGCGCAGATGAAGCGAGAAGAGCAGAATCAACAGAATCGCCAGAAAGAAAGTCGGCAGCGAGAAACCGAGAACTGCGAAGCTCATCACGGACCGATCGATCCAGCTGCCATGATGGAGAGCCGCCAGGGTGCCGAGCGGAAGGCCGAGCGAGACGGCGAGACCGACGGCAAGGCTGCCGAGCAACATAGTGTTCGGCCACCGTTCCAGAACGACCTCGAGTGCGGGCCGGCCCTCGGCGAAGGAGATGCCGAACTCGCCCTGCGCCAAGCTCGCCATGTAGCGCAGGTACTGCTCGATGACCGGCCGGTCGAGACCCCAGCGACGGCGATATTCCTCGACGACCGCTTGGGGTGTGTCATCAGGCAGCAGCATTGTCGCCGGATCACCGGACAGCCTGAGTACGACGTAGACGCTGGTCAGGCATACGAGGAGCGTCAAGACGGCTCGCAACAGCTTCCAGAAGGCATACATGAGCATGATGCGGCTCGATAGGTAGACCTGTTGGAACCAATTGGCGGGGTCAGCTCGAGGTTGTCGGCAACGCACATGTCAGGCGCGTGACGCGCAGCTCTGGCTGGAAAGTAGCAGCGGCCGCTTCGTTGCTCCCTGCTTGCGGAGCCTGCCTGGTGCGCCGACTTTTGTCCCAGCGCGCTGATGCTATCGGCGCGTGGTTGGATTGCGGGCAGTGTTCCGGGTCATATTGGTGCTGGCAGCAGTTGAAACGGCTGCCTCAGCGAACTCAATAAATGTGCGGATGAATCTCAGGTCACGCTTGTCGGCTGGCGTTACGATGCAGGTTCGATAGGTCTCCGGCATGTCGAAAAGCGGCCGTTCCATGAGTTGGCGGGAGGGAAAGAAGCTGTCCTGCAGCACGATACCGGTTCCGACGTCGTGTAGTACGGCTTCCTTGACGACCGGGTAGGTGGTCATCTTGATGATGCGGGTGAGGCTGAGCCCGAGCTTCTGCGCCCTGGCGAGGACGACGCGCTGTGTCAATGAGCCGTCCTCAGGCAGAATGATGGGCTCGTCAGCGAGATCGGCTAGCCGCAGGCGCGACTTGCGCATCAGCGACGTGTCGGCCCGACCGATTGCGACGAGACGGGAGCTGACGAGCTCCAACGCGAAGAGGTCGGCCGACGCTGGCGGATCGGCGATGATGGCAACGTCCACCTCGCGCGAATGGAGCAACTCCACTGCTGCCGCCCAGCTGTAGAGCGAAAATGTGATCTCGACTTTCGGGTAGAGACGGCTGAACGCAGCGATGATCGGCATCGCCGGGCGTGGGGCATTCGCGATGATGGACAGATGACCGGCGGACAGCTCTCCGTAGGCCCCGATTTTCTCGTTCACGAGTTGCTCGAGGATGCGGATGCGATCCGACAACGCGAACAATTCACGCGCCGCCGAAGTCAGCTCGAGGCCGCTGCGGCGGCGCACGAAGAGCTTTGTTCCCATCGCTTGCTCGAGACGCGCGACATGCTGGGTGACCGAAGACTGCGTGACGCCCAGTGCGACCGCGGCACGCGAGAAGCTGCGCTCGCGGGCTGCGTGCGTGAAGGCCGCGATCTGGTAGGGGCTGACCTTCATAGGGTGTCCAGCTTCCGGGGGACGGCTTCGCGTCTCATTAGCGCGGCTAATATGACTTCATGTGTCTGTCAATCACAGTTGCTACGCCAAGGACGGTCACGTCACCGACGAGGGCATCGCATGGCACAGGTGCTGCTTCGAGAGATCCGCAAGACATTCGACCGCACGGCGGTCTTGAATGGCGTCGATCTGACGATTGGTGATGGCGAGTTCGTTTCCCTGGTTGGGCCATCAGGATGCGGCAAGTCGACATTGCTCAGGATCATAGCGGGCCTCGAGCGGCAGACCGCGGGCACCGTAGAGATCGGCGGCGATGTGGTCGATCACGTGAGGCCCGCCGATCGCAACCTCGCCATGGTCTTCCAGTCGTACGCGCTGTATCCGCATCTCACTGTCTTCGACAACATCGCATTGCCGCTGCGGATGCGCCGCCTCTCGGCGGTCGAGCGGCTGCCGGCGATCGGCTGGATGCTGCCTGGCCGGCGGGCCAAGGAGCGCACGATCACCGAGAGCGTAACTGCGGTTGCGGACCTGCTCGGAATGAAAGACCTGCTGGCTCGAAAGCCCGCCCAACTGTCCGGCGGCCAGCGCCAGCGCGTCGCCGTGGGCCGTGCAATCGTTCGCGATCCCCGCGCCTTCCTGCTCGACGAGCCGCTCTCCAACCTGGATGCGAAGCTCCGGGTACACATGCGCACCGAGATCGCCCAATTGCATCGTCGCCTCGCCGCAACCTTCATCTACGTCACGCACGATCAGGCCGAGGCGATGACCATGTCGGATCGTATCGCCGTGATGATGGACGGGAGCATTATTCAGGTCGGGACGCCTGACGAGATCTACGACGACCCGCGGGATCAGCGGGTCGCAGAGTTCATCGGCAGTCCGAAGATCAACATTCTCGACGGTACAGTCGCCGAGCAAGGCGCGTTGTCGGTCGGCGGGCGACAAGTCGCTGCGGGAATTCATGCCAGACCTGGGACGGCAGTGCGGGTCGGCGTGAGGCCGGAGCGCGTGCGGCTGGCCGATGCCCGGGACGCAGTCGTGACGGGACGGCTCGTTCATCGGGAAAACCTTGGATCTGAAGTTCTGGCTCACGTCATTCCCGAAGGGCAGCGAGAGCCGATGATCGTAAGGCTCGACCATGGCGCAGACATCGGCCTTCGCTTGGAATCGACCGTCGGACTTGGCTTCGCCGAGAACGATCTGAGGGTGTTCGACACGTCGGGGCGGCGTGTGGGCCGCAGTGTCGCGGAGGCTGCGCATGGTTGACGCTTCGCTGGACCAGTCCGCCGACCTCGACCGCCGGCCGCGCGCTGTCCAGGCGGAACATCGCGCAAGCTCGCGGCTGAACCAGGGGACAGCACTCGCCCTGCTGACTCCGGCCGTGTTGCTCATGGGATTGCTGTTGATCGGGCCGATCGTGGCGGTCCTGCTGATGTCCTTTACGGACTACCAGCTCGGGGCCGCGACGTGGTCGTTCGTGGGCCTCGCCAACTACGCCGACCTTTGGGCAGACAAGGTTTTCTGGCGAGCGCTGACGAACACCCTTTATTACGTTGCGATCGTCGTGCCGGCCTCGGTGCTGCTCGGGCTCGGCATCGCCCTGCTGATCGAGGCTGGGACGACGCTTCGCGGATTTTATCGCGCCGTCTTCTTCATTCCGGTAATGGCGACCCTGATCGCGATCGCGATCTCGTGGGAATACATGCTTCACCCCCAGTTCGGCCTGATCAACCTGATGCTGAAGGCTGTCGGGCTGCCGACTTACGCTTGGCTCGCCGAGCCGGAGCTCGCATTGACGACGCTGGCCGTGATCGGCGTCTGGCAGTTGTTCGGTTTCAATATGGTGTTGTTCCTTGCGGGCCTCGTGTCGATCCCGAAATATCTCTATGACGCGGCAGAAATGGACGGAGCACGCTCGGCGTGGTCGCGCTTCCGAACTCGTGACATGGCCGATGCTCGGCCCCGTGACGATGTTCGTAGTCCTGATTTCCGCGATCCGATCGTTCCAGGTGTTCGACACGGTTCACGTGCTGACCAAGGGAGGCCCGAGCAAGTCTTCCGAAGTGCTTCTCTATTCCATGTACACCGAAGGCTTCGAGTTCTTCCGGTCGGGGCTGGCTGCTGCGATCGCCGTCGTCTTTCTCGCCTTCGTCCTTGTGCTCACTCTCATCAAGTCCCGGCTGATCGAGAGAAAGGTGCACTTTTGATGTCGCGCGCGAATGTCATGTTTGCAGGTTTCCTGCGCCACGCCATCCTGCTTTTCGCGGCGGCAATCGTCCTGCTGCCCTTCGCGTGGATGATCTCGACCTCTTTGAAGCCCCAGGCCGAGGTGTTCCTTTCGGAAATCCGCTGGTGGCCGGAGCGGCTCCACGTCGTCGAGAACTATCGCGTGGCGTTCGAGAAGGCGCCGCTCGCCCGCTTCCTCCTCAACGGTGTGATTGTCACTGTCTCGATCTTCGTCTTGCAGGTTCTGATCGCTCTGCCCGCCGCCTATGCGCTGGCGAAGCTCCGGTTCTGGGGACGCGAGACGGTGTTCGCACTCGTCCTCTTCTGCATTCTGATCCCCCCGCAGGCGATTGCAGTGCCGTTGTTTCTGCTCTTCCACCACATCGGCATCCTCGACAGCTACGCAGCGCTGATCCTGCCGTTCACGATCTCTGTGTTCGGTATCTTTCTGATGCGGCAGTTCTTCATGACCGTTCCTGACGATCTCGTCGACGCGGCGCGAATGGACGGGATCTCGGAGTATGGGATCGTGTGGCGGGTCATGCTGCCGACCGCGATTCCCGCTGTCACGGCGTTCGGGATCTTTTCTGTCGTCGCCCATTGGAACGACTATTTCTGGCCGCTCATCGCAGTGAACTCGAAGCACCTCTTCACGCCTCCTGTCGGCGTCGCAACCTTCCGTAACGAGGAGGCCGGAACCGACTACGGACCGCTGATGGCCGCAGCCACGATCATCATCACCCCACTGATCCTGGTCTTCCTCGTCGCGCAGCGTCGCTTCATCGAAGGGATCACGTTCACGGGAATGAAATAACGGCGAGAACGGACGGCCCACGTCCGCATGATCACTCACAAACGGAGACAAACATGCTGAAGCAGACCCTGCTTTCGGCCGCGATGGCACTCGTCGCCATTCCGGCTCTGGCCCAGTCGACCGAAGTGGTCGTCCAGTACCCCTACGGCGAGCTCTTCAATGAGACGCACAAACAGATCGCCGCGGAGTTTGCCAAGAAGCACCCGGAGATCAAGGTCACGTTCCGCGCGGCGTACGACTCGTACGAAGAAGGCACGCAGAAAGTGCTGCGCGAGGCGATCACCAAACAGATGCCAGACATCTCGTTCCAGGGATTGAACCGCATCCGCATCTTCGTCGATCGCGGTATCGCCCAGCCGCTCGATGAGTTCATCAAGGCTGACAATGAATTGGAGGCCGAGGGCTTTCACGCGGCCATGTACGATATCGGTACCCAGAACGGCAAGGTCTACGCTCTTCCGTTCGCAATCTCGCTGCCGATCATGTACGTCAACCTCGACCTCGTGAAGAAGGCAGGCGGCGATACGTCCAATCTGCCGAAGACGTGGGACGAGGTCATCGACCTGGCGAAGAAGATCAAGGCGCTCGGTCCCGACACGAATGGCGTTACCTACGCCTGGGACATCACCGGCAACTGGCTCTGGCAGGCTCCGGTGTTCTCGCAGGGCGGCAGCATGCTGAACTCAGACGAGTCCAAGGTCGCCTTCGACGGGGCTGAAGGCAAGTTCGCAATGAGCACGCTCGCTCGGCTGGTCAAGGAAGCCGGCATGCCGAACCTCAACCAGCCTGATATGCGTGCAGCTTTTGCGGCCGGCAAGACAGGGATGCACTTCACATCGACCTCCGACCTCAACAAGGTCACCGGGATGGTCGCAAAGAAGTTCGACCTCAAGACACACACATTCCCGAGCGTCGTTGCCGGCAAGGGCCGCCTGCCGGCCGGCGGCAACCTCGGGGTCATCCTGGCGACCGACCCAGCAAAGAAGGCCGCCGCCTGGAAGGTGATGAAGTTCTGGCACGGGCCCGAGGGCGCGGCGATCATGGCCAAGACCACCGGCTACATGCCACCGAACAAAAAAGCCAACGACGTCTACCTGAAGGACTTCTACGTCCAGAACCCGAACAACTACACCGCGGTCAGCCAACTTTCGCTACTCACCAAGTGGTACGCTTTCCCCGGCGAGAATGGCCTCAAGATCACGGACGTCATCAAGGACCATCTGAACTCCATCATCACCGGCAAGCGCGCGGGCGAGCCGGACAAGGTTCTGGCCGAGATGTCGGCCGACGTCCAAAAGCTGCTGCCGAAGAAGTAGATCGGTTGTCACCGGAGGCGGACTCGATCAGTTCGCCTCCGGGATGCGAATCGGGAAATTGAACGAAAGTGGCGGGCGCCGATCCGCCCAGGAAGGGGACCGCCTTATGAAGCTCATCCATTTCAGCGATATTCATCTGACGACGCCCGGCCAGACCATCGGCGGTCGCGATCCCAATGCCAACTTCGAGCGCGCGCTTGACCATTGCCTCGTCGATCATGCCGATGCCGAGCTGATGGTGATCACCGGAGATCTTTCGGACTGGGGCGACCGCGCCGACTATGTTCGTCTGCGCGATCGCCTGTCACGCCTGCCGCTGCCGGTGAAGCTCTGCATCGGGAACCACGACGACCGCCAGACGTTTCTCGAGGTCTTTCCAGAGGCCACGGATCAGCTGGGCTTTGCTCAGGGCGTGCATGACGTCAGCGGCGGCCGATGCCTGTTCCTCGACACCTGGGGTCCCGGCACCCACGCTGGCCACTATTGCCGGGCGCGCTGCGACTGGCTCGAGGCGCGTCTCGCCGAGCATGACGGTCCGTTCTTCCTCTTCATGCACCACAATCCCATCCCGACCCACCTCATGCCGCTCGACACGATCCGTTTGCTGGACGATGTCGCGTTCCGGTCCGTCGTCGCACGCCATGCGAGAAAAGTGCGCCATATCTTCTTCGGTCACTGTCATCTGCCGCTATCGGGCTCGACCGCCGGGGTGCCGACGACGTCACTGCGCGGGACGAACCACGCCGGCATCGGTAGGTTCTCAGAGCAGGACGTGCTGCTCGGCTCCAACCTTCCAGAGGCCTATGGCGTCGTGTTTGCCAGTGCCGACTATGTCACGGTCCACATGGTCGAGTTCGGCTATGCTGGGCCGGTTCGCGTCGAGGGCCGGCCGGATTATTCCGACTGGAGCCGAGAGACGATGCAACGATGAGGTTCATCATCCTGACCGACACCCCTGCATGCCAGCGGACGCGACACTTCAAGCGCTCGATCCGGAGTCGCGTCTAAGGCCCGGTCCCGCAGTCGCGCTCGGTCTTGAGGTGCGCCGTCTTCCTCTCAAAGGCTGGTAAGCCGGAAGCACTCGCTTTGCGGATCAGCCGGTGGCGGTATCGAGGATGGGTGACAGCGCGTGGGCCGCGGCAAGCAGTTTCGGCTCGCCGAACCTCGGCGCCACGATCTGAATGCCGACAGGCATGCCGGCTGGACCCGTTGTGACAGGGATTGAAAGGCATGGGACGTGAAGCAGCGTCCACAAGACATTCATCGCCCAGGCGCCGGCGGCATCGTTGCCGGGCGGAGCCTCGCCCATCGCGGCGGGCGTCAGTACGACATCGAGCTTGTCCGCGAGCAAGGCATCGAATACGGGGCGGGCCGCAGCGGCATGGTCGACAGCGGCAAGATAGTCCACGTGCGAGATGCCCTGACTGTTCTCCACCCGGTCGCAGAAATCGCGGTGGAGCCAATGCTGGTGCTGCAGGAACTCCCCCAGAAAATGCGCGCGGCCTTCCGCTATCATGATGGTGTCCTGGGCGGCGGGCAGAGCATCGAAAACATCGGGGAGATCGAAGGTCACGCAGGAGACACCGGCAGCCGCGAGACGCTCGGCCGCGATCTCGAACGCGTGCCGTGAGGCCTCCTGCGCACGAGGCCAGCTCGGCGATCGGCAGAAGCCCACTTTCAGCTGCGAGGCATCCGGAGGGGGCACGCCGTCAAGCTCGCGCAGCCGGAAGGCCCGTGCCACGAGCTCCAGGTCGGCGACCGATCGCCCATACCATCCGATCGTATCGAGAGTCGGTGCGAACTGGCGCGCGCCGGGCCAGGCGACCGCACCGTACGTCGGCTTCAGGGCGTAGATGCCGTTGTAGGAGGCTGGCCGAATGAGCGAGCCCGCCGTCTGGGTGCCGAATGCCAGCGGGACGTGCCCGTCGGCGACGGCCGCTGCCGAGCCCGAGGATGAGCCGCCTGGCGTATGAGCGGGGTTGTGCGGATTGCGTGTCAGCGCACGCCGCCCGCCGGATGCAAACTCGACGGTATCGGTTTTGCCGAGGATGACGGCGCCGGCAGCGCGCACGACGCGGACGCATTCGGCGTCCATCGAGGGCCGGTAGCCCTCATAGATGCGCGAGTTGCACGACGTTGGCATGCCGGCGACGTCGATCACATCCTTTACGCCGATCGGCACGCCGTGCAGCGGGCCGAGAGGGGCGCCAATCGCCTGCTCCTTGTCGCGCTCGCGGGCGGAGCGGATGGCCTGGTCCGGATCGAGCCAGGACCAGGCCTTCACAGTGGGCTCGCGCTTGGCAATGCGCTCGAGGCAGGCGCGCACGAGCGTCTCGGAGGTGAGCTCACCCTGGGCGATGGCGCGCGCGGCGCCCGCCGCGTCGAGGGCCAGGGGCATCGGAAGACTGTGCTGGGTCACAGCGGCACCTTGAAGATGCTGGCCGGCTCGTCATCCTTGAAGGGCATGCGCGCGACGGAGGAGGAGACGGCTGCCACGCGGTCGCCGAGCCGGCACAGACGCTCGAGCTCGGCCGCGTCCGGCGCCGGCGTCAAGCCGCTGCGGGCCGCATGCGCGGCCGCCTGCTCGCTCGTCCACCTCGGCAAAGGGTCTTTGGTCATGATGACTCCTGCGCATCAGAGGGCTGGCCGCCGCTCACGATCGAACAGCGCATCCTCGATCACCTTGGCGACGCGGTAGACGGTCGCCTCGTCGAAGTAGCGCCCGACGACCTGGGCACTGGTCGGCAGCCCGTTGTCGCCGAAGCCGGTCGGGATCGACAGGGCGGGATGACCGCTCACATTGAGGATCGACGTCGCGGCATGCATCGTGAAGGCGACGAGTGCATCCTTATCGTCGAAGCGGGGCGCCGTCGTGAAGGTGCAGGGCATCAGCACCGCGTCGCAGGTGCGGATCGCAGCGTCGGTCGCCGACGCGAGTTGGCGTCGCATGCGTTGGGCGGCGACGAGATCGGCTGCCCGCAGCATGAAGCCCGCCGTCATCTTGTCGCGCAGCGCCTTGCCCATGAGGTGGCGGCGCTCGTGGAAATCGCGCTCATGAATCGAGAAGGACTCGCCCCAGTTGATGACCGAAACGACGTTGCGATAGCTCTCCAGCGGCGCGGGTAGTGACAGGGTGACGATACGGGCGCCGGCCTTGGCCAATGCTGCCTCCGCCTTGGCGAGATTGACCCCGACGTCGTCGGCAAGTGGCGGTGCTCCCTCGCCCAGATCGCGCACGACGCCGATGACAAGGCCGCGCACGCCGCCAAACAGGCAGGCACGATAGGCGCCAGCCGGGACGCCGGCACTCTGCGGATCGCGGGCATCGGGACCGGCGATCGCCTCGAGCACGATGGCACTGTCCTCGACGGTCCACGTCAGTGGGCCCGTGACGTCGAGGGACCAGCAATTTGGCAGGCACCCCGCCCGGCTTACGAGACCGTACGTCGCTTTCATGCCGGCCACGCCGCTGGCCGCGGCGGGCAGGCGGATCGAGCCGCCGGTGTCGGAGCCGAGACCGAACAGTGCGGTGCCGGCGGCCACGCCGGTGCCGACGCCGGTCGACGAGCCGCCGGTGAAATGCGCTGTGCTCCAGGGATTTCGCGCGAGCGGAAACGGCAAGTCGTCCAGTATCTCTCCAGACCCGGTTCCATATTCCCACGTATTCATTTTGCCGACTAGAATCGCGCCGCTGCCTTCGAGGCGCTCGATCACCGTCGACGTTTCCGTGGCGACATAATTCTCCATCAAACGGGAGCCGGCCGTCGTGAGCACGCCACGAACGTGGTAGTTGTCCTTCACACCGTAGGGGATGCCGTGCAGCGGGCCACGCCAGCGGCCGGCGGTAATTTCAGATTCCGCTTTTTGCGCGGCGGTGCGCGCCGGCTCTGCAAGCAGCGTGATGTAGCTGTTGATCTGGTCGTCAACAGCAGAGATGCGGGCCAGAACGCTTTCCAGAAGCTCGACCGGCGATAGCTTTCTCGAAGCAATCGCACGCGCTGCATCAGCTAGGCTTGGCATTGCGGATGCGCTGCCTGTCGTCAAGGCCATCAGTAGATTGCTCCATTCCGCGACAGCCCTTAGCGCCGCTCGCTCTCTAAGTCGGGCCATGATCGTATTGCCCTCCCGCGGCGATGCACAATGCCTGAGGCTGCTGTTAGATCGTGCAGGGCCCGCCAATTTCCCGATCACACATCGGGGTGACAGAAAAACGCGCAAATGGCTGCGCGTTTCACGTGCATAAATGTGCGACCGCAGTGATGCGGCACACCTTTGCTTTTTGATGCGGAAAATAAGAAGAGCTAGTTATTCCAAATGCTTTGCAGCTCTGAGCAGCGTCCGCATCTGGCCTGGGCGCGAGCTGGCACGCTTCCTGCGAAAGGATCGCCATGGAGACGCATTCGAAATGGAGCCGAGCACTGGCATGAATGAGTCTGCGAGAAGCGTGATGGATGCAAACGAAGCCCCTGGCACGAAGGGCGCGCTTTGCGATGTGCCGATCACGGAAGCCGTGCGGCTTTTCTCGTCAGGGGCGGCGACACCGATTGATCTCGTCGAGGACTGTCTGGCGCGGATCGATCAGGTCGATCACAAGCTGCATTCCTTCCTGACAGTGTGTGCGAGCGAGGCGCGGGCCGCGGCAGAGCTATCGGCGCAGCGCTACGCAAAGGGCACACCGCTCGGCCCGTTCGACGGCATTCCATTTGCACTCAAGGACAACGTCGAGACCAAGGGCATTCGATCGACGTCGCACTCCCGGCTGCTCATCGACAATGTGCCGACGGCCGACGCGCATGTCGCAACGCTGCTGAAAAACGCTGGCGGGGTTCTTCTCGGCAAGACGGCGACGTTCGAGTTCGCGCTCGGCGGACCGTCGTGGGATTTGCCGTTTCCTCCCGCGCTCAACCCCTGGAGCCTCGACCATCTTCCGGGAGGATCATCGTCGGGCTCTGCCGCTGCCGTTGCCGGACGGCTCGTGCCCGCGGCGATCGGGACAGACACGGGCGGCTCCGTGCGCTGGCCAGCGGCGGTCTGCGGACTTTCCGGCCTGAAGCCCACCTACGGACGGATTAGCCGGCGAGGCGTGCATCCGAACACGTACTCGCTCGACCATTGCGGACCAATGACGCGCACGGTTGCTGATTGCGCGATCATGCTCGGCGCGGCGGCAGGCTACGATCGGCTCGATCCCGGCAGCATCGACGAGCCGGTTCCCGACTATACGAAGGCGCTTACCGGATCGATCGAGGGGCTCAGGATCGGTCTCGTGCGCCACTGGTACGACGAGGCGGCAACGTCCGAGGTCGCTGCAGCGGTCGACAAGGCCGTGGTCCAGCTGAGCGAGCTTGGTGCCATCGTCGAGGAGATCAGACTGGCGCCGCTGCAGGACTATATCGACTGCAAGACGACCATCTCGATGTGCGAGCTTTATGCCGTGCACGAGAAGGATCTGAAGGCGCGTCCGCAGGATTTCGGCAAGCTGCTGCGCACGCGCGTCATCGCGGGCGGCCTCATCCGCGCCGAGGATTATATCCAGGCGATGCGCTGGCGGACGAAGCTGACGACGGACTTGCTCGCCACGCTGTCCCGCTTCGATCTCCTCGCGACAGCTGGCTGGCTCAACCCAGCCGAGTCCGCCGATCCGAATGGCCCCGATTTTTTCAAGCGGCGCCAGATCGTCGCTATGCCCTTCAGCCTGGCCGGCATTCCCGCACTCTGCGTGCCGTGCGGCTTCTCCAGTGGAGGCCTTCCGCTCTCTCTGCAAATCGCGGGCAAGCCATTCGACGAGGCGAGGGTCCTCCGGGCCGGCGATGCCTACCAGCGCGTTACCGAATGGCACCTTCGCAAGCCTTCCCTCGCCTGAAAGGAAAATCCGAAGCATGGAACGCAAGCCGGCTACCCGCGACGAGATTGCTACGCTCGTCAAGTTTGCGGGCCTTGAGCTAGACGCAGCCGGACTCGACGAGGTCGTCGAGGCCTACCAGAACATCGAGCCCATGCTCTGGCGCATTCCGCGGGGGCGCGATCGCGCCGACGAGCCTGCGCACACGTTCGATCCTCGCAAGTTCATGCCAGACGTCGGGGCCTAAAGGGGTCGATCCGGCGGCCGGCCCAAATCCAATGAGAACGACGGTTGAGCCGTCGCGCTGCAGGGGCAGGAAAGCAGAAGTCGACTTTGAAAAGTTCGAGGAGCTTGAGCATGAGAACTATTCGGGCCGCGGGCAGTGTGGCCGCGTTGCTTCTGCCGCTGCTGGCCGGGCCGGTGGCGGCCGAGAAGGTGTTGCGTGTGGCGATGACCGCTGGCGACGTGCCGCTGACGACAGGGCAGCCCAGCCAGGGTGGCGAGGGCCTGCGCTTCATGGGCGTCACGCTCTACGACGGCCTCGTGAACTGGGACCTCTCCAGCTACGAGAAAGCTGCGGTGTTGAAGCCGGGGCTTGCCGAGAGCTGGGCCGTCGACGAGGCGGACAAGACGCTTTGGACGTTCAAGCTTCGTCGCGGGGTCAAGTTTCACGACGGCTCGGCGTTCTCTGCCGATGCGGTCGTTTGGAATTTCGAAAAGCTGATGAAGCGGGACGCACCGCAGTTCGATCAGGCGCAAGCGATCCAGGGCTCGTTGTTCTACGGCACGATTGCGAGCTGGCGGAAGGTCGACGACTACACCGTCGAGATCAAGACCAAGCAGCCTGACTCCGTCCTCCCCTATAATCTCGCGAATATCTATTTTTCGAGCCCCGCGCGCTGGGAGGAACTGGGGCGCGACTGGGCGAAATTCGCCTACAAGCCGTCCGGAACAGGACCGTGGAAGCTCGAGACTCTGGTGCCGCGGGAGCGGGCGGAGCTCGTGCGGAACGCAGGCTATTGGGATCCGAAGCGTATTCCGAAGAGCGATCGGCTCGTTCTCCTTCCGATGCCTGACGCGAATACACGTGTCGCAGCTCTGCTCTCGGGACAGATCGACTGGGTGGAGGCGCCCCCGCCCGATGCGATCCCGCGCCTGAAGGCTCAGGGCATGCAGATCGTCACCAACGCCTATCCGCACATCTGGCCGTATCAGCTGAGCTTTCTGGAGGACTCGCCATTTCGCGATATTCGCGTTCGCAAGGCAGCCAACCTTGCAATTGATCGCGAGGGAATGGCCAAGCTGCTTGGCGGCCTCGCCACGCCGGCGAAGGGCATGGTCACGAAGGGTCATCCCTGGTTCGGTAATCCGACGTTCGACCTGCGCTACGACCCGGAGGAAGCCAAGCGACTGCTCGCCGAGGCCGGCTACGGGCCAAAGAACCCCGTGAAAATCAGCATTATCATCTCGCCGTCGGGTTCGGGTCAGATGCAGCCGCTGCCGATGAACGAGCTGATCAAAGAGAACTTCCGCGACGTCGGCATCGACATGGAGTTCGACGTCATGGATTGGGAGGCGTTGCGCGGCCGGCGGCGGCTCGGAGCCTGGGCACCGGAGAACAAGGGCCGCCACGGCATCAACAACAGCTGGGCCTTCTGGGATCCGGATATCGGACTGATCAAGACCGGAGCCTCGTTCTGGCCGGTGCCGACCGGCTTCAACTGGGGCCGCTACAGCGACCCGAAAGCCGACGAGCTGGCGACCAAGGCGAAGCTCGCGTTCGACCCGGTGGAGCAGGACAAGGTGCTGGCCGAGCTGCACACCCACATCGTCGACCAAGCCATGTGGATCTGGATGCTGCACGATCTCAACCCGCGCGCCATGTCGCCCAAGGTCAAGGGCTTCGTGCAGGCGCAGAGCTGGGTGCAGGATCTGACGCCCGTCGACATCGTCGAGTGACGACTGCTCAATCCGCGCATCAGGTCTTGCCTGGTGCGCGGCCCGTGTCCAGATGGAGGTGACGGTCTCGTGCTGCTCTATCTTCTCCACCGCGTGCTCTACACGCTGCCGATTGCGATCGGCGTATCGATTGTTTGTTTCGGGCTTATTCACCTCGCTCCTGGGGACCCGCTGAGCGCGGTGATTCCCGAAGGTGCCTCGACCGAGGTCGTGGCGCAGCTGAAAGCGGCTTACGGATTCGACCAGCCTCTGCCCATTCAGTATCTCAACTGGGTCTGGCGAGCGGCGCATGGCGATTTCGGCGTTTCCATCATGACGCGCCGTCCGGTGCTGAGCGAGGTGGCGCCCGCCGTCGTCAATACTCTAATTCTCGCTGCCGCCGCCGTCGTCCTGGGGTTCGGCCTAGGCGTTACGCTCGGCCTTATCGCGGGATACACGTCCGGCTCGTGGGTCGATCGAGCGGTCACATCGCTCTCCGTGACGGGCGTCAGCGTTCCGCATTATTGGCTCGGCATGGTGTTGATCGTGATCTTTGCGGTCAACCTCGGTGTGCTGCCGGCGATGGGAATGGGCGCGAAGGGCTCGCAGACGTTCGCGCTCGACTGGAAGAGCCTCCGCCACCTCGTTCTGCCGGCCTGCGCCATGTCGGTCATCCCGGCCGGCATCATTGCGCGCTCGGTCAGGGGGACGGTGATCGAGGTACTAAAGCAGGATTTCGTCCAGACGCTCTATGCGAAAGGGCTCGGGCCAGGGCGCGTGTTCCTGCACGTGGCCAAGAACGCGGCGCCGACCGTGCTGGCGATCATGGGACTGCAGCTGGCGCAACTGCTCGGCGGCTCGATACTCGTCGAGACGGTCTTTGCCTGGCCGGGGACCGGGTTTCTCCTGAACAATGCGATTTTCCAGCGCGACCTGCCGATCCTGCAAGGCACGATCCTGGTCTTGTCGATGTTCTTCGTCACGATCAACCTCGTCGTCGATCTCGCCCAATCGGCCTTCGATCCCCGGATCAAGCGGACGTGAGCACCAATAAGAAAAAAGGCTGGCTAGGATGACCACAGCAACAACGGCCGGACCCAGCGTCGCGGCGACGGCGCGCAAGGGGCGTCGCCCGGCCTCGCGCAGCTTCTGGCATACCGCCTGGCGGCGCCTGTCTCGCGATCCGGTGGCGATGGTCTGCGGGGTGATCCTGCTCGCGATCCTGCTGGCGGCTATTTTTGCCCCCTATATCACGCCCTACGATCCCTACCGCACAAGCATGACGCGGCGGCTGCTGCCCATTGGTGATGCGCGCCACTGGCTCGGCACGGACGAGCTGGGACGCGACCTGCTGACCCGGCTCATCTACGGCGGTCGTATGTCTCTGTTCATGGGCTTTGCGCCGGTTGTCCTCGCGACAGTGATCGGTGGCTTCCTCGGCATCCTTGCCGGCTACTGCGGGGGCGCCGTCAACATGGCAATCATGCGCGTCACGGATGTGTTCTACGCCTTCCCGTCGGTGCTGCTTGCCGTGGCGATATCGGGAGTGCTGGGCGCCGGTCTCGTCAACAGCCTCGTTTCGCTTACCCTCGTATTCACGCCGCCACTGGCGCGAGTGGCGGAAAGTGTAACGACGCAGGTGCGCAATCAGGACTACGTGGAGGCGGCTCGAGCGACGGGTGCTGCCGGCTGGCGGATCGTGCTCGGGCACGTACTCAGCAACGTCACGGGGCCGATCCTGATCTACGCCTCGAGCATGATCAGCGTCTCGATCGTGATCGCCTCGGGTCTGAGCTTTCTGGGACTGGGCGTCGTACCGCCACTCGCCGAGTGGGGCCTTATGCTCAACACGCTGCGGCAGTCGATCTATGTCGCTCCGATGAACGCTATCCTTCCGGGCATCATGATCTTCGTCGTCTCGATGAGCTCGAACCTGATCAGTGACGCGCTGCGGGAATCGATGGACGTGAAGGTATGAGCATCCGCATGAGCGACAGCGCAGCATCCACGAGGACAGCCGGCGAGGTGAGGGGCGAACCGCGCGATCGCGGCGGTCCAGCCCAGCCGCTGCTGATTGTGGAGGGGCTGCGGAAGCATTTCCCGATCGGCGGCGGCCTGCTCGGCGGCGCGCCGACGTTCGTCAAGGCGGTCGACGGTGTCAGCTTCGAGTTGGCGAAAGGCGAGACCCTAGGCGTGGTCGGGGAATCGGGCTGCGGTAAGTCAACGACAGCCCGGCTGCTGATCCGGTTGATCGAGCCCGATGCGGGAACTGTGATTCTCGACGGTGATGCGATCGGCGGGCCCCGAGGCCTGACGCTGCGCGAGATGCGACGGCAGGTGCAGATGGTGTTTCAGGACAGCTATGCCTCGCTCAATCCGCGTCTCACGATCAAGGACACGATCACATTCGGCCTGAAGGCGAATGGCATTGCGCGCCGGCAGGCCGACGAGCGCGCGGCGTCGGTGCTCGACCTCGTGGGTATGAGCCCGGAGATGTTTGCGGAGCGCTATCCGCATGAGCTCTCCGGCGGGCAGCGACAACGCGTCAACATTGCACGGGCATTGGCGCTCGAGCCGCGTCTCGTCATTCTCGACGAGGCTGTCTCGGCGCTCGACAAATCCGTCGAGGCGCAGGTGCTCAACCTGCTGCAGGAGCTCAAACGGCGACTGGCGCTGACCTACATCTTCATCTCGCACGACCTCAACGTAGTCCAGCATGTCAGCGACCGCGTGCTGGTGATGTATCTCGGCAAGGTGATCGAGGTCGGTCCCGTCGATGCGCTCTACACAAACCCGCAGCATCCCTATACGGCCGGCCTGCTGTCATCGCGTCTGTCGATGAGCCCGCGCAACCGCATCACGGTGCCGCCGCTGACGGGCGATCCACCCAATCCCGTGAACCCTCCGTCGGGCTGCCGCTTCCGGACGCGCTGTCATCTCGCTGAGGACGTGTGCGCCCTCAAGGAGCCGCCGCTGCAGGCTGCGGGCGGGGCAGCGCACGTGGTTGCCTGCCACGCGCGTGCGGCCGGCTCGGGACACAGCGCCGCCGCTGCGATTGCCCCAGCTCAGACCTCTTTGTGAGACCTCGATGCAAAAAGCCACAAGCGACGCAGTGCCTGGGTCCTTGGCGCCGTTGGTCGAGGTCCGGGATCTGACCGTGCGTTTCGTGTCGCGCGATCTCGATATTCCTGTCGTCAACGGGGTGTCGTTCGAGGTCGCCGCCGGAGACGCGCTCTGCATCCTCGGCGAGTCCGGCTCGGGCAAGAGTGTGACGCTACGCGCGCTGATGCGCTTGTTGCCGCCAACGGCGCGGCTTGGCGGGCGCGTCGTGCTCGATGGCCTGGACGTCCTGGCTCTGGCGCCGCGGCAGCTGCAGCGGATCCGTGGCGGGCTCGTTTCGATGATCTTCCAAGAGCCGATGACGGCGCTGGACCCGGTGTTCACCGTCGGCATCCAGATCGCGGAGTCGGTCGTCGCGCATGACGGCGTCTCGTCGGCGCAGGGCCGCAAGCGGGCGCTCGAGCTGCTCGAGCTGGTGCAGGTGCCCTCGGCACGCCGCCGGCTCGACGCGTATCCGCACGAGCTATCGGGCGGGCTGCGCCAGCGCGCGATGATTGCCATGGCGCTTGCATGCCGCCCGCGCGTGTTGCTTGCCGACGAGCCGACGACGGCGCTGGACGCGACAGTTCAAATTCAGATCCTGCTGCTTATGCGCGAGCTGATGCGTGATCTGGGCATGGCACTGATCATTGTCACGCACGATCTCGGCGTGGCCTGCGAGGTGGCCGACCGTATGGCCGTCATGTATGCGGGGCGCTTTGTCGAAAGTGGCTCAGCGACCGAGCTGATGGAGCGGCCCATGCATCCTTATACGCAGGGCCTGCTGCGCTCGACGGTGCATGGCGAGCACCGTGGCGAGCCTCTCGATCCGATCCCGGGTTCGCCGCCCGACCTCGCCGAGCTTCCACCTGGATGCGCCTTCGCCCCGCGCTGCCCCGTCGCCGAGACCCGTTGCACGACAGCCGAGCCGCCAGTGTCCGTCAAGGCAGGACATTTCTTGCGGTGCGTGCGGGGCTGACATGCGACGCGGATGCCGAAGCCAGGTGCGAACGACAGCACCAGCGAGAGCGGTGCGCGATTTTGCCGCCACAAGTCTCAACCGTCACTCGCTCAGCAGTCGAGCGTCGTGTGCCGCTCCCACTCGGTCAAATGGCGCGCGTAGTCGTTCCATTCGGCGTGCTTCAGCTTGAGGTAGGAGGCGACCGTGCGCTCGCCGAACGACGCCGTGAGCACATGCGAGCTTTCGAGGCCGCGTAAAGCGTCGAGAAGGTTCAGGGGCAAGCGCTTTGCGTCCTTCGCGAGGTGACCCTGCGCATACATGTCGATGTCGAGCCGTTCGCCGGGGCTGCGCTCGTTCCGGATCCCGTCGAGCCCGGCCGCAAGAACGCCGGCCGGCAGCAGATACGGGTTGGCCGCGCCATCGGGCAGGCGGAACTCGAAGCGCCCGGCATCGGGAATGCGGATCATATGGGTCCGGTTGTTGCCGCCGAACGTGACTGTATTGGGTGACCAGGTTGCGCCCGAGACCGTTCGCGGCGCGTTGATGCGCTTGTAGGAGTTGACGGTCGGATTGGTGATCGCGACGAGTGCCTCGGCAGAGTGGATGACGCCGCCGATAAACTGGTAGCCGAGGCTCGACAGTCCGAGCTCGCCGCGCTCGTCCTCGAACAGCGGCGCTCCCGATGAGGTAGACCACAAGGACACATGGGCATGGCAACCGTTGCCTGTCAGATTCGGGAATGGCTTGGGCATGAATGTCGCGCGCAGGCCGTGCTTCTCGGCAATCGACTTCACCATGAACTTGAAGAAGGCATGCCGATCAGCGGTCTTGAGGCAGTCGTCGAATTCCCAGTTCATCTCGAACTGGCCGTTCGCGTCCTCATGGTCGTTCTGATAGGGCTGCCATCCGAGCTCGATCATGCTGTCGCAGATCTCGGTGATGACGTCATAGCGGCGCATCAGGGCCTGTTGATCGTAGCAGGGCTTGGTCTGTGTATCGGCTCCGTCCGAGATCTGCTGGCCATCCGGCGTGATGAGAAAGTACTCGCATTCGACGCCGGTCTTCATCGCGTAGCCGTCGCGTGCCGCATCCTCCATGACGCGCTTGAGCACTTGGCGTGGGTTCTGCTCGACGGGCTTGCCATCCATCATCAGGTCGCCCGTCACCCAGGCCACCTCTCTCTTCCAGGGAAGCTGAATGACGCTCTCGGGATCGGGCATCACCAGAACGTCGGGGTGGGCGGGCGTCATGTCGAACCAGGCGGCGAACCCCGCGAAGCCGGCACCGGATTTTGCCACCTTGTCGATCGCGGTTGCCGGCACCAGCTTGGCACGCATCACGCCGAACAAGTCGACGAACGAGATCAGGAAGTACTTCACACCATTCTGCTCGGCGTAGGCGGCAAGTGACATGATGGCAGTCCTCCCTTCGATGACGTGAACGTGTCCCGCTCAATCTACCGACCGTGCCGACGGCTCCGCACTTTCCGCCGCAACCGCTAGTCCTTCCGTCCCGGAATCCACTGCGTGCCGGCCAGCGGCACCTGCGCCATGGCGGCCGCCTCGATCGTCAAGGCGACGAGATCCTCCGGCTCCAGATTGTGCACGTGGCTCTTGCCGTTCGCGCGCGCGATTGTCTGGCATTCGAGCGTCAGGACGGCCAAATAATTGGCAAGGCGCTTGCCGGCTGCGACCGGATCGAGCCGCTCGGTGAGCTCTGGATCTTGCGTGGTGATGCCGGCAGGGTCGCGGCCTTCATGCCAATCGTCATAGCAGCCCGCGGTCGTGCCCAGCTTGTTGTATTCTGCCTCCCATCGCGGGTGATTGTCGCCGAGGGCGATCAACGCCGCGGTGCCGATCGACACGGCATCGGCGCCGAGGGCGAGCGCCTTGGCAACGTCGGCCCCGGTTCGGATGCCACCCGACACAATGAGCTGAACCTTGCGATGCATGTCGAGATCGATCAGCGCCTGCACGGCCGGTCGAATGGCGGCTAGGATCGGCAGGCCGCAATGCTCGATGAAGACGTCCTGTGTCGCAGCCGTGCCGCCCTGCATGCCATCGAGCACGACAACGTCGGCGCCCGACTTCACAGCCAGCGCGACGTCATAGTAGGGCCGGGCCGCACCGACCTTCACGTAGATCGGCTTCTTCCAGCCTGTGATTTCCCGCAGTTCTAGGATCTTGATCTCCAGATCGTCGGGACCGGTCCAGTCGGGATGCCGGCAGGCCGATCGCTGGTCGATGCCGGGAGGCAGCGTGCGCATCATCGCCACCCGGTCGGAAATTTTCTGGCCGAGCAGCATGCCGCCGCCGCCGGGCTTGGCACCCTGGCCGACCACGATCTCGATGGCGTCGGCCTTGCGGATCTGGTCCGGTTCCATGCCATAGCGCGAGGGCAGATACTGGTAGACGAGCAGATTCGAGGCGGCGCGCTCCTCGGGCGTCATCCCACCATCTCCCGTCGTGGTCGAGGTGCCGGCGGCCGAAGCGCCCCGTCCCAACGCTTCCTTTGCGGGTGCCGACAGAGAGCCGAAGCTCATGCCAGCGATCGTGATCGGGATCTTGAGCTCGATGGGCTTTTTCGCGTGCCGCGTTCCCAGCACGACATTGGTGCCGCACTTCTCCCGATACCCCTCGAGCGGATAGCGGCTGATCGAGGCACCGAGAAACAGCAGATCGTCGAAGTGCGGCAGCTTGCGCTTCGCACCAAACCCGCGGATGTCATAAATCCCGGTGGCCGCGGCTCTGTGGATCTCCGCAATGGTCTGGCGATCGAAAGTCGCCGACTCACGCGGAGGCGTGTGGATCCAACGCTCATCGCTGCTCATCAGTAGGACCCCAGGTTGTCGATGTGGAAATTGTAGAGTTTGCGCGCCGACCCGTAGCGCCTGAACTGGCCGACATCCACCTCTGCCCCGACGCCTGCTGCATCGAGCAGAGCGCGCAAAGCCTGCCGGTGCTCGTCGCGCATGGGCTTCTCGATGCAGTCCGTGCCGAGGCTCGCAACCGTGCCGCGCACGAACAGGCGCGCCTCGTAGATGCTGTCGCCCAGAGCTTCGCCGGCATCGCCCAGAACGACGATGTTTCCGGCCTGCGCCATGAACGCAGCCATGTGCCCGATCGAACCTTTGACGACGATGTCGAGGCCGCGCAGCGAGATGCCGAGCCGGGCAGACGCGTTGCCATCGATCACGAGCAATCCGCCGCAGCCGGTCGCGCCGGCTGACTGCGAGGCATCGCCTTTCACGTGGACACGGCCCGACATCATGTTTTCGGCGACGCCCGTGCCGGCGTTGCCACTGATCGTGATGCGCGCCTGCTTGTTCATGCCGCCGCAGTAGTAGCCGACGTGTCCATCGATCGTGACGTCGAGATCGCCTTGCAGGCCGGCTGCGAGCGCGTGTGCGCCGCGCGGGTTGCGGATCGTGAACGCGCCGGCTTCGGCGGTCTGCAGCAGGTGGTTGACGTCGCGCAACGTCGATGTCGCCAGATCGAGGCTGTTGTTGTGACCTTCATCAGGGCTGATGTCTGAGGTGAACTCTTCCGTCATTGATCAGCTCCGGCTCCAGGCATAAACGGTCGCCGGCTCGGGCTCCCAGATCCGCGCGTGATCGATGCCCGGCAGTGCGGCGAGCGCCCGGAACTCCGATCCGAATCCGACCCACTGATCGGTTTCAGCCATGACAGCGGGCTTGCAAGCAACCGGATCACGCAGCACGGCGAAGCCATCCCGCGTGCCAACGACGAACGTATAGAACCCGTCGAGGTCCCTGAGTGAGCTCTCGAGAGCTTGCCGCAACGTTTCCCCCGACCGCATACGCCAGGACAGATAGCCGGCGGCCACTTCGGTGTCGTTCTCGGTCTGGAAGCGTTCGCCATGGCGCTTCAGGCTGTCGCGAAGCCGGTTGTGGTTGGACAGCGAGCCGTTGTGCACGAGGCAGGTGTCGCTGCCCGTCGAGAATGGATGGGACCCGGCGATGGTGACGGCGCTTTCGGTGGCCATGCGCGTGTGCCCGATCGCATGGGTTCCACTGAACGAGGCGAGTTTAAGCCGATCCGCGATCTCATCGGGATCGCCCACGCCCTTGTAGATCTCGACGCTGCTGCCTTGGCTGAGGACTGTGGCGTCTGGCACGTTGTCGATCACCCACTTGCGTACGGCCTCGCCGTCGCCGCGGGTGCTCAGTATGGCGTGATCCGCAACGACCCTTACGCTAACGTCGATATCGAGTGTCTTGCGCAGGCGTTGGGCCACGTCGGCCCAGTCCAAGGTCTCGGAGCGCTGTACGGCGCAAATTTTAGAGATGCCGCTCTCGGCATCGCCATATACCGCGAAACCCGCGCTGTCGGGTCCGCGACCCCGCATCTCGTGCAGCATCGCCGCCGTGAGCCGACCGAGCTCCGGCTCCAACGACTTGTCCTTCAGGAAGAGCCCGACAATTCCGCACATGCGCTTTTCTCTCGAGTGTGTAGGTGATCGTTCACGGTAGTCTATCGGCTCGCCTCCCCGACGACGACCGGCTTTCGGCGTAGCGCGCAGCAGCCTGCGGTGGGCACATCGGGTGGTCCGATCATGCCGTGGACGTCGTGAGCGCCATAAGCCGTCGGGCAAGCGCCAGCAACTGAAGGTCACTGCCACGCGGGCCGGCGAGCGAGATGCCCAGTGGCAGGCCGTCGATCAGGGCCACCGGCATGCTGATTTGCGGCAAACCATTCAGGCCGGCGATGCACAGCAACCGCATGGCCTGTTCGCGGTATTCCACCTCGACCTTGTCGACGGGACTGCCGATCAGCGGCGCGACGCGCGGCGAAGTTGGCAAGCACAAAACATCGCCGGGCAACAGCTGCGCATCGATATGGGCGCGGATCTCCGAGTGTCGTGCCTTCGCAGCAGCAATCGCCGAAGGGGGCAGCGTAGACGCCCAGGCGATACGTTCCTTGACACCAGGCCCGAGCTCGGGTTTGGCGCTCGTAATCCAGTCGCGGTGGTTGCCCCAAACCTCGGACGCCTGCACCGTCTTGAAAACCTCGAACCATTCAGCGAGTGCCGAGCTGCTGATGTCGACCTCGCTCATCTCGGGGATCAACCCGGCAAGCCGATCGACGGTTGGGCCAAGCGCCTGTCGAACCGGAGTCTCCACCAGCGCAAATGCATCCCTCACGATCCGCAAACGTCGAGGCGGCGCGGCGACCGTGTCTGGTCCCAGCAGGACTTTGCCCACGCTCTCGAAAACCTCAGCGTCGCGGGCGAACCAGCCGGCGACATCGAAGCTCGGCCCGAACGGGATCACGCCTTCGAGCGATATCCGGCCATGGGTCGGTCGAATACCCAGGATTCCGCAGTAGCTCGCGGGAATGCGGACCGAGCCGCCACAATCGGTGCCGATGGCGAAATCAACCAGACCGCCGGCCACGGCAGCGGCCGATCCGTTCGACGATCCACCGGGAACGCGTCCGGGAGCATTCACATTGACTGGCGTGCCGTGGTGGATGTTCTCGCCGGTGAGGCTGTAGCACAGCTCGTCGCAATGCGTTTTCCCACGCAGGTCTGCGCCTGCTGCAAGCAACTGTCTGACTACGAGGGCGGTGCTCGTCGGCGCAGAATGGCTCCGGAGCCACTCCGGATGACCAAAGCCGGTCGGCACGCCGGCGATATGAAGACAGTCCTTCACCGCGAAGGCCAAGCCTGCCAAAGGCCCGCTGCCTGACCCCTGCATGGAGACGTGGTTGGAACGGCAGAATGCGCCGAGCGGGTCATTGGGAGGGGGCCAGCGCTGCGATTCCGGTGCGACTCGAATGTTCGTGTCGCCGCTGCCGCCATCCGGGATCGGCTGCTCCGGGCTGGCGGGTTGCGCATCGCTCATGAATGCCCTTCCTCTAAAGTTCTCCCGGCCATGCCTTGACCGGGAGACATCCAGGGATTCTGCAACGCTGCACTTTCAGGCACAATGGATGTCGGCGCCTCTATTCTCGGCGCACGACGTGGATTTGCCTGAACAATAGGCGGGCCATGCTCTTTCGCGGCCGCGCATACTGCCCGTCGCGCAAGGCAGATCCCGACAGTGGCCGGACCAGCGGCGCGCCGTGCCTCTCCAAGCTTTGTCGCAAGGTGCGCGACGGCGCAGAACACCTCGATCAGAATCGGATCGACTGTCGCGGTTGATGTCGAAGGATCGGGAGTGCCGGGGCAAGCGGACATTCCGGTCGCACGGGCAACTTCGATGGACATGTTGCGGCGCACGACGCTCTGCGCCTCTCGTGCGAACCCGATGCAACACGTGTGTCGAGCACCTGCATTTTTTTCTGGAGTGGGTTGGGGCGCGCGGTGAGCTTGCCAATTGGCACTCCGGCCTCGTTGCGATGCCTCACTCAGCGGACGTAGCAGGCTCCGGGCAGCGAAGCCGACATCTCATCCAGTCGGCAAATGCCTTGAGGCTGGCGGTTGCGTTGGCCGAATGGTCTAGCCGTTGTTGGTGTTGCTGTGGTCCAGCCTGCGAGAGGTTTGCTTCGGGAGGAGCTCCGCGTTCGCGGCTGATCTCACCCGCTGGAGACATCAACGGCCTTTGCCGTGGAGGTCGGCTCTGCCCCACTTTGCAGCCCCGTAATCAAGCGCAGCGCTGGCGAGGTGCTGGGAAGGTGCTCCGGAGCAACGAGCCAGATCTCCTTGGCAAGATCGAAGCCTGAGATTCTCAGCCCCACCAGCTGGCCGCTGCTCGTTTCATCGACGACGGCCGCAGCCATCACGATCGAAGCACCTTGGCCAGCCCGCACCGCGCGCTTCACCGCCTCGGTGCTGCCGAAGCCCGACACGGTCCGGAGGCGGTCGGCAGCCGCACCCAGTCGCTCCCTGAGCAGCGTGCCGGTTCCGCTCCCGGGCTCACCGCCGAGCAACGGCTCCTCGGCCAGCTCGTGCACGGAGACGCTTTTGCGCCGGGCCCAGCGATGTCCCGGCGCGACAATCACCACGAGCGGCTCACGCAGCCACCTGACGGCGCCGAAACCGCGCCGGCGGTCCCACCATTCCGTGGCGATGACGTCGGCCGCTCCCGAATCCAGCCGCTCGACGACAGCCGGGTTCGGGCCGATCCACAGGTCGATGTCGAAGCCGGTGTCCCGGCGCAACGCGGCAAGCGGCTGCTGGAGGAGGTAGATTCCGACGTTGCTCGCCGCCGCGAGGCGAATGATCGGCGAGGTGATCAGCTCCCTGGCCCGCTGGGCGGTGGCAACGAGGCTCTGGGCATAGGGTATGAAGCGCTCGCCGGCCGACGAGGGGCGAACCGCGCCACGGCTGCGCACGACGAGCGGAGCCGACAGATCGGCCTCGAGCTGCTTCAGATGCTCGAGGACGGTCGAGGGCGAAAGCCCGAGAGCCTTTGCCGCCGCTCGGATGCCGCTCTCTTCGACGATGGCAAGGAAGGTGCGCACGTGCAGCAGGTTGAGCATTATGCTGGGCCGTCGGGTCTGTCAGGCGTTGCGAGGAGAAGCAGGCTGGTTGATCGCGCCTTCCGGCCGCCGGCCGCCAAGCACGGCCAGGATGCTGCGGGCCGCGGAGGCCTCGATCTGGCGCCTGACGAGCGTCACGGCGGATCCGATGTGCGGCGTAAGGACGGTCGGGGCCTTCGCGTCGCGGAAGCGAGGGTCGATGGCGTGAGGCCGGTCCAGGCGCGCCCAGTCCTCGCACTCGAACACGTCCGCCGCATATCCCCCGATCAGCCCTGCCGCGAGCGCATCGGCCACGGCAGCCTCCTCGACGAGCGAGCCGCGCGCCGGGTTGACGAGAAGCGCGCTTGGCTTCATGCGGGCGATGGCCCCCGCGTCGATCAGGTGCGTCGTCTCCGAGGTCAGGGGTAGGGCGAGGACCACGAAATCGGACCGCCTCAGCAACTCGTCGAGGCTGGTGCGCGCAACGAGCCCGTCGAATCGCGCCGGAAACGCAGCGCTCGAGCCGTCGAACGCCACGAGACTGCAGTTGAAGCCGGCAAGCCGCTCAGCGATGGCCTGCCCCACCTTGCCGAAGCCGACGATCCCCACCTGCGAGCCGCAGATGCCGGTGCCGTAATGGGTTGGCCGCCAGCCCTGGAAGCCGCGCAGACGGACTTCGCGATCCGCGCGGATGATGTGCCGCCCGAGCGACAGCATGAGCCCGATCGCCAACTCCGCCGTCGGGACCGTCAGCAGATCCTCGCAGATCGTCACCCACACGCCGCGCACGCTGGCAGCTGCCACGTCGATGTTGTCGAAGCCCTTGAGTGCCGCCCCGATCACCCGCAGGTTGGGGCAGCCGTTGAGGAACGCACCGTCGATGCGATCGGTCATGAAGGCCATGATCCCGACCGCACCGCGGCAATGCCCGCGCAGAATGTCGTCTGGCCACGGCTCAGGTCGGTGGTTGGCGACAAGCCGTGCCGCACCATCGAAGAGCGCCCGCGTCTCCGGGAACGTCGCATTGGTGAGAACAACGAGCGGCAGTCTGGAGGTCTCCGCGTTCATTGCCGGGTCTTTTCTCATTTCAGAGCTTTGCGGAGGTAGGCACCGATGCTGTCGACCACGACCACGCAGGCCAAGATCGCGAGGAGAATGGCGGAAACCTGATCGTAGTCGAGAAGGCGCAGGGCAGCCATCAGCTCGAATCCGATGCCGCCGGCGCCGACGATGCCGAGGACCGCGGAGGCACGGAAATGATATTCCCAGCGATAGATCGTAACGTCGGTGAGCTGCGGCAGCACCTGCGGGAAGACCGCGTGCAGGATGACCTGCATCTGGCTGGCGCCCGCTGCGCGTGCAGCTTCGAGCGGCTTCGGATCAACGTGCTCGATAGCCTCGGCAAAGAACTTCCCGACCATACCTACCGAGTGCAGGGCAAGCGCCAGAACGCCGGGCAGGGCGCCGAAGCCGACGGCTGCAACGAACAGCACTCCGAGGATCAGCTCCGGCACCGAGCGCAGGAACGCGAGCAACGTCCTCACGACGAAATAGACTGCGGCGTGCGGGCTCGTGTTGGGCGCTGCCAGAATGGCGAGAGGAAGAGAGATCACCACGGCCAGCGCGGTACCGGCAATCGACATCGCCAGCGTATCCGCCAGCGGCCTCAGCCAGAACTGCCAGCGGCTAAAGTCAGGCGGCACCATCTCGGAGGACAACTGCGCGATCGCCGGCCCGCTTTCCGCGAAACGCTGGGCGTCGAAAAAGCCGGTGGTCCACAGCGATGCAAGGCAGGCGAATACGATCACGGAGACAAGCCCCGCTCCGCGCTGTGCGGAGCGGCGCTCGTCAGCCAGGATCGCGTCAAAGGTACGCGATGGCTTCATGTCATCTGTCTCAGAGCTTGGCGAGGTCGAGGTTCAACGTTGTCCCCATGTCGCGCAGGACATCGTAATCCTTGTCTGACGCCGGAGCGAGCTTCTCGACACGGAAGAGCTTCAAGATCACCGGATCCTTGAGCTCGAGGAATGCCTTCCTGATGCCGTCCTTCAGCTCAGGCGCGAGGTAGCCCTGCATTGTCATCGGGTAGTTCGGGATCGGATCGGAAAGCGCGATCTCCTTGAGCTTACCGGCGTCGATCTTCCCGTCTTTCACCAGGATCCGATAGATCGTCTCCGACAGGGCTCCTGCGGGAACCTGCCCGGCCGCGACCGATCTCGCCACGGCGTCATGCTTGCCGAGGTGCACGACCTTGTAGTCCTTGTCGCCGATCAGGCCCCGCTTGGCGAGGAGGGTGCGCGGCGCGAGGTGGCTCGAGGTCGAGGCCTGGTCGCCGAACGCGAAGGGCTTTCCCTTGATGTCCTCGATCGTCTTTACCGGTCCTTCGGCATTGGCGATCACGATCGACTTGTAATAGGGCCTGCCGCGCTCCACGCCGACGGCGAAGGGCTCGATCTCGGGCGCCTTGGACTTGGCGAGGACGTAGGAGAAGGGGCCGAAGTAGGCGACCTCGATGCGGCCGAAGCGCATGGCCTCGATCATTGAGGAATAGTCGGTCGTGACGATGATCTCGACCCGCCTCTTCAGCGCCTCCTCGAGGTGCTTCTTCAGCGGCTGCGCGTTCTGGATGATGGTGGCAGCGTTCTCGTCGGGAAGCAGCGCGACGCGCAGCTTGTCCGGGTTCGTCTTGTCGGCGACAGCGGGGCCGGCAACAATGGTGAGGCCGACCGCGGCTGCGACCGCCAGGAAACTACGGCGCTTCATGGTCTCATCTCTCGCTAGGGTTTCGAGGCTCTACTCGGCAGCCGCCAGAAGCTCCGGCGTGCTGGCCTTGTAGATCTTTTCGAGGTTCGCTGATCCAAGCTCGGCGGTTGTGCCCTCGAATACGATGTGCCCGTTCGCCAGGCCGACAATGCGGTCGGCGAACCGTTGCGCCAGCTCGACCTGGTGCAGGCTGACGATCGTGGTGATGCCGTCCTCGCGGCAGATTCGGTGCAGATCACCGAGGACCTTGACGGACGTCTCCGGATCGAGGCTCGCGACCGGCTCGTCGGCCAGTATGATCTCGGGGCGCTGGGTGATGGCGCGGGCGATCCCGACGCGCTGCTGCTGACCACCCGACAGCTGGTCCGAGCGGTGCAGCGCCCGATCGGCGAGCCCGACCCTCTCTAGGGCCTCGAGCGCGATCATGCGATCTGATCGCGGCAGCGGCAGGAGGGTCCTGAGCGTTCCGTGCGACGCTAGGCGACCCGTCAGCACGTTCTCAAGCGCCGTGAGGCGACCGATGAGATGATGCTGCTGGAAGACCATGCCGGTGCGGCGGCGGTGCTCCATCAGAGTCCGGGCGTTGCGGAAGATCGAGCCGCGGCCCTCGACCTGGACGTCGCCCCTGGTCGGGCGGACGAGACCGTTGAGGCTGCGCAGCAGCGTCGATTTTCCGGCTCCCGACGTTCCCAGGAGGACGACGAACTCGCCCCGCTCGAACGAGCAGTTCGTCCTGGCGAGCGCCTTGACGCCGTTCGGGTACGTCACCTCGAGGTCGGAAACTGTCAGCATCAGGTCGACTCCGATGCGTGCATGAGCGTCGGTTGGAAAAGCCAAACGAAGTTGGCCTCTGTTCGACTTTGGGCTACCAGCGTTAAGTGTCGTTGCAATGACAGCTGATAGCCGGGCGGACACTTGGTGAGATCGGGAACGAGCATCACAACGCTGAATCGCGCCAGCCGAGAGAGGGCGTGCGTGCGGGCCGCGCGGCAATGCTGCCACGATCTTCGGTCTCCACGTTCACGAGCGAGGAGTGGACCTCGCCAATCGACGCTCGGTGCTTCTAACGCTTCGCAATCCGGTTCAGCAGACGTGATGGTCGGCAGGGGGCCCGCACGGGAACAGGTGAATCGCGTGCGGACCGATCGATCGCGGTTCACCGCGCTATCGACAGCTTGTGAATGTCGAGCACGCCTCCACGCCCATCGTCTGGAGGCGGGCAAGTGACCCGACTCGGACATCGTGTCGGTGCTCACCACCCACGTGGCAGAAGCGAAGGGCAGGGCGATACGCCGCGTGTGCACTGCAGCAGCTTCGCTTATGAGGGGTCTGGGTGGCTATGGCAGCTCGTCACCCGAGACGGCCTTCGTTCACATTTGCGAGACGGACGGAGACTATCAGCTGGCGGCGTCGGCGCGGCCGCTGCGATGCCGTAGATAGTTGCTCTGCTTGGAGCAAAAAAACACAATGGACCTAGTCTAGCCTGCGACTGCCCCTCTCACGTGCTGTCGAGCGCCTGCGACAACAACATCGTAATGGACGACCAGCGACCCGGCTCGCCCTGTCGCGCGGCCTTCCAGCAGAAGGCTAGGCATCTGCGAGGCACCTGGTATCGAGGTTTGGCCGATGCCATGTCGGCCTCTCGAGAGTGCGGATATACTGACTGACGCTGGTTGCAGATGTCCCACGGGTGGTCCAGTCCAAGTTCGCCAACGTTCTAGTGGAGCGGTGAGCGTAGCCGAGGTGAGAGACTTGACATGCGACTGCTCGATAAAGACCGCATTGAGCTGGCGCGCGACGCACCAAGGGAGACGCGCGCTGCGGCGATAGCTCCGATGAAAGTCGCGGTGCCATGGTATGTGCTCGCTATCCGAGCCATAGCGTCCGCCGCACTGGTGGTCGGCATTCTGTTTGGCGCGCTGGCCTTCCAGCGTTACCTGGTCGCGACCCAGCCTTCAGCACCGCGCACACCGGCTCAGGAGCGCGTTCGGCCCGTCTCGGTGGCGATCGTCGAGGCCAAGTCGGTACAACCGCTGCTCACTCTCTACGGTCAGATCGCTGCGGGCCGAACGGTCGATCTTCGCGTGCTCGTCGCCGGCGAGGTCGTGAGTGTCGCCCCGGCGCTCGTCGAGGGCGGCCGGGTCGACCGCGATACCGCGCTCGTCAGCGTCGACCGTTTCGAGTACGAGGGGGCCTTGGTTCGTGCCCGTGCCGAGCTGGCGGAGGCTGAGGCGCGCATCGTCGAGTTGCGCGCCCGCATCGAGGCCGAGCGCGCCGCCAGAAGGCGCGCCGTCGAGCAGGAGGAGATCAGCGCGCGCGAGGTCGAGCGACTGTCGACGCTGCAAGGCCGTGGTGCAACCAGCGACGCCGCCCTCGACCAGAGCCGCTCGCGCAACGCCGGCGCCATGGCGGCAGTCGAGGCGCGTGACAACCAGATGCGGGTCCTCGAAGCACAGATCGTGCGTGAGGAGGCGTCGCTCGACCGCCTCCGCTGGAACGTCAGAAAGGCCGAGCGCGACATCCGCAATACCGTCCTCCAGGCGCCCTTCGAGGGGATTGTCTCGAACGTCGCTGCCGAGGTCGGGCGCCTTCTCAACGTCAATGATCGCATCGCGACGCTGGTTGATCTCGATCGCTTCGAGGCCCGCTTCGCCCTCTCCGACGCGCAATACGGGCGTCTGGTTGCCGAAGGAGGGCAGCTGGAGGGGCGAGGCGTCACCGTGCGCTGGCGCGGCGGCGCCGCAGCGCTCGAGGCAGCGGGCACGATCGACCGTGTCTCGCCAACAGTCGCATCTGCAACGGGTGGATTTGACGTTTTCGCGCGCCTGCCTCGCACCCCCGCCACGCTGTCGATGCGCCCGGGGGCCTTCGTCACCGTCATTACGCGCGATGTCGTTTACGAGAACGTGCTCGAGTTGCCACAGAGCGCTGTTCATCCCGGAAACCGGATCTTTCTTGTCGGCGGTGACTCCCGACTCCAGGAGCTCGCCATAGAGGTTGCGGGCTACTCCGGCGATCTGGCGCTCGTCCGCGGCGCTATTCCTCCCGGCGCCACCGTCATGACGAGCCGCCTTCCCGATGCCGGCCCGGGCGTTCTCGTGAAGCCTACCGGCGCCCGCTAGGAGCCCTTCATGTCGAGCTCGACTGGCCATTCCGATCGAGGCGGGATCATCCGCGCCTTTCTCGACCATCGCGTGGCGCCGAACCTGATCGCCCTTGTCATGGTGATCGCCGGGCTTGTCGCGCTGACGCGCATCAACACCCAGTTCTTCCCGACGACCGAGATCCCGACGATTTCCGTTCAGATCGTCTGGCCCGGCGCCAGTGCCCAGGAGATCTCTGAGGGCATCCTGGACATCGTCGAGCCCGAGGTTCGATTCATCGACGGGATCGACAAGGTGACCTCCTACGCGGTCGACGGGCTGGTGCGCATCTCGCTCGAGTTCAAGGAACGCACCGACATGCAGCGCGCGCTCTCCGATGTCGAGAGCCGGATTGCGACCATTACGACGCTTCCGACCGACAGCGAGCGGCCGGTGGTCACCCGCGTCCAGCTCTATGAGACCGTCAGCCAGATCGCGATCTCGGGCCCCTTCGCCGAGGGCACGATCCAGGACCACGCCAAGGCGCTGCGCGATCGCCTGCTCAACGCCGGTATCGACCGCGTGACGCTCTCCGGGAAGCGCGACCGCGAGATCTGGGTCGAGATCCCGAGCGAGGCCATTCAGCAGCTTGCGCTGACCGGCCGCGACGTCGCCGACCGCATCGCCGTCGTGAGCCAGAACCTGCCGTTGGGCAACCTCGAGGGCGGCACCGAGAAGCAGCTCCGCGCCCGCGGTCGCACGGCCACGGCCGATGGCGTCGCCACGATCGAGCTCAGGGCCTTCGAGAATGGGCAGAAGGTGCTCGTCCGTGATGTCGCCGTCGTGAAGGAGGCTTACGAGGAAGGCGGCGTCCGTCACTTCCGCGATGGCAACCAGACGGTCATTCTGAACGTCCAGCGCGCGGTCGCGGGCGACACGCTCAGGTCCATGCGCGTCATGCTGGAGCAGACGGAGGACTTCCGCGCCACGCTGCCGCCGACGCTGACGGTCGAGGCGTTCGACATCCGCGCCAAAGTCATCGACCAGCGCATTCGCATGCTGGCCGAGAACGCGCTTCAGGGCTTCGTGGTCGTCGTTCTTGTTCTGCTGATCTTTCTCAACGTGCGCGTGGCGTTCTGGGTCGCCATAGGCGTTCCCATCGCGCTGATGGCCACATTCGCTTTCATGTGGGCCTCGGGTCAGACGATCAACGCCGTGTCCCTCGTGGCCCTGATCCTGGTCCTGGGCAGTCTCGTCGACGATGCGATCGTCGTCGGCGAGGACACAGTCACACGCGTCGAGCGCGGCGCTACCCCGTACGAGGCGGCCGACACGGCCGCGCACCGCATGTTCCTTCCCGTCCTCGCTTCGACGGCCACGACCCAGATGGCATTCTTCCCGATACTACTGATCACCGGCGTAATCGGGCAGATTCTCTCGGCGATCCCTTTTGTCGTCATCGTGGCGCTTCTGGCATCTCTCGTGGAGTGCTTCTGCACGCTACCCTCCCACCTCATGCATTCGATCGAGGAAGTCCAGGCTCGCGCCCGCGCCGGCAGCTCCGGGTTGACCCGCGCCGGCATGGCCTTTCGCCGCGGGTTCGATGGCGGCTTTGCCTGGTTCCGCGACCGCCTGGTCTATCGCGTCGTAACGCTCGCCTATCGCTGGCGCTATGTGACCGTTGCCATGGCAATTGCGGGGATGATCGCCGCGGGCGGACTCTTGGCCGGTGGCCGTGTCGGCTTCACGTTCTTCCCGGTTCCGGAGGCCGAGACCGTCTTTGCCAACGTCACCTTCACGCCGGGTCTGCCGGAGGATCGCCGCATCGAGGCCCTGAGCCGCGTCGAGACCGCGGCCCGCGCCGCCGAGAAAGCGCTGCGCTCCGGCAACGGCGGCAAGCCGCTGATTCTCGTCACCTACACGACGCTTGGCCAGCAGGACGCAAGCCGCGGCGAGAACCTCGCCCGCGTCGAAATTGAGCTGGCGCCCGGCGAGGACCGCAATGTCCGCACGCCGGCCTTCATTGCAGCCTGGAATCGCGCCCTCCCGACCGTTGTCGGCATCGACTCGATCGCAATCCTCGGACGCCGGGTTGGGCCGCCCGGCTTCGATGTCGACGTACGCCTCACGGGCCAATCGCTCGCCAAGCTCAAAGAGGCCGCGCTGGAGCTGCGAGCCACCCTTGCCGGCTATGGCGGACTGATTGGGCTCGATGACGATCTCCCCTACGGCAAGTCGGAGGTCATCCTGGAGCTCACGCCGCGGGGCCAAGCGCTGGGCTTTGCCACAGAGCAGGTGGCCCGCCAGGTGCGCGCCACCTATCAGGGCGCCATAGCCGTGCGCTTTGCCCGCGGCGATGAGGAGGTGGCGATCCGCGTCCGCTCCGCAGAAGCCGACCGCCGTCGTGGGCTCGAGGGACTGCTCGATCTGAACCTTCGCTCTCCCTCGGGGGAGAACGTGCGCCTCTCCGAGGTGGTCCGGGTCGTCGAGCAGCAGGCCTTCTCGGTCGTCCAGCGCTTCGACGGCAAGCTCGCTGTCAGCGTGCGCGCCAACGTCGATAGCGCCGTGACGACAGCCGATCGGGTGCTCGCTGCGCTGCGCGCGGGGCCGTTACCGGCCCTCGAGGCGAAGTACGGAATTGGCACGTCCTTCGAGGGTCGCGCGGAGACGCAGCGGCGCACCTTCGCCGATCTGCGCATTGGCGCCATTATCTCGCTGGTTCTGATCTACATGGTCCTGGTGTACGTCTTTCAGAGATGGACGCAGCCGCTGCTCGTCATGGCCATCATCCCGTTCGGCTTTATCGGGATGGTCGTTGGCCACTACATGATGGGCTTCAATCTGGCACTGTTCTCGATGGTCGGTCTGCTGGGTCTCTCCGGCATCACCGTCAACGGCGCCATCGTTCTCGTCGACCGCATGAACGAGCGCGTCGCCGCGGGCGAAGCGAAGGAGACGGCCGTCATCGGCGCCGCCACCGATCGGCTTCGCGCTCTGCTGCTCACGACGTTTACAACGATCGGCGGCATGTCGCCGCTTCTCTTCGAGAAGAGCCTGCAGGCCCAGTTCCTGATCCCGATCGCGATCACGCTGTCTTGGGGCCTCGGCTTCGCGACATTGCTCCTACTGTTCCTACTGCCCGCGCTCGTTGGCATAGGCGCTGACTTGGGCCGCGCACTCCGCTGGCTCGGCTGGCTGTTGTTCGGCATAGGCCCACGTACCGCGAACTCCGAGGCATGAGTGCGGCGCGCTTGACCGTGGATACCGCGGCGACGGCGTCGCACCCGCTTTACATTCGGAAGCTGTCGGTCGTCGTCCGGAAACGAAACGCCGACGCGATGCCAGCCAGACCGCCCATCGAGGCGACGGCTCCCTCGGGCGATGATCGCTCGTGCCGACAACTGCCTGGACGAGTCATTAGTGAGAAGAATTTCAGAGTTTTAGAGATCTAAGTGTCTGAACTCTTCGGGGATTTGGTGGAGCCGAGGGGAATCGAACCCCTGACCTCTGCAGTGCGATTGCAGCGCTCTCCCATCTGAGCTACGGCCCCGGAAGCCCGGCATTTACGTTCCCGTGTGCCCGCTTGTCAAGCGAAGCGGTCGCCTGCTCGGGGTGGTCGAGGCATTGTTGGAAGGGGGATGAGCTCGATTAAGCCAGCGCCACTGCCTTCGTCTTATCCGCCGGACTTGCAGCGAAGGGGTGCTGGCCTTTAAGTGAGGCCGCCGTTCAGGGCACTAGATGCGGGATCCCATGCTCGAGCTTCTCAGCTTCATCAGCTATCTCATCACGCTTTACACGTACATCGTGATCGCCGGCGTCATCATGAGCTGGCTGATCAGCTTCAACGTGATCAACCTCTACAACCCGGTTGTGCGGACCATCTGGGACGCGATCAACGCGGTGACCGAGCCGCTTCTCCGGCCGATCCGGCGCTTCACTCAGCGGCTGCTGCCGGATCTGAGGGGGATCGACATCTCGCCGATTTTCCTGTTGCTCGGGTGCATGTTCGTGCAGTCGGTGATCATCCCGAACATCGCCAAGCTGGTGGTATGACGGGGCCGGCGAGGCCGGACGGCGCGGAGGTGCCATGGCGCGTCGTCGCCGCTGGCCTTGTCGTCCGTGTTCGGCTGACGCCGAAGGCGTCGCGGGATGCCGTCGAGGGTGTCGAGGCGACGGTGGACGGGCTCGCGCTCAAGGCGCGCGTGAGGGCCGTTCCCGAGGACGGTGCGGCGAACGCGGCCGTCGAGAAGCTGGTTGCAGCGTGGCTGGGGGTCGGAAAAAGCGCGGTCGCGCTCACGGGCGGCGGCAAGTCGCGGATCAAGACGCTCGTCGTCGCCGGCGATGGGCGGGCGCTGGCGGCAGAAGCAGAGGCGCGACTTGCAGCGCTCAGGGTAGGCAAGGAGAGGCGGGATGGCTGAGGCGAGGCTTATCGACGGCAAGGCGATTGCCGAGACGTTGCGGGGCGAGGTCGCGCAACAGGCGACGCAATTCGCGATGAAAGCCGGACGGCCGGCAGGGCTCGCGGTGGTGCTCGTCGGCGAGGATCCGGCAAGCCAAGTCTACGTGAAGAGCAAGGGGCGCCAGACGACCGAGGCTGGTATGCGCTCGATAGAGCACCGGCTGCCGGCAGAGACGTCGCAGACGGCTCTCATGAGTCTGATCGAGCGCCTGAACCGGGACGATGTCGTTGACGGCATCCTGGTGCAGTTGCCATTGCCGCAAGGACTCGATGCGGGCGCCGTGATCGAGGCGATCGACCCGGCCAAGGACGTCGACGGGTTTCATCCGATCAACGCCGGGCGACTGATGACCGGCGCGGCGGGGCTGGTGCCGTGTACGCCGCTTGGCTGCGTGCTGCTGGCGAAATCCGTGGCTCCCAGCCTCAAAGGGCTGGAGGCCGTGGTGGTGGGCCGCTCGAACATCGTCGGTAAGCCGGTGGCACAGCTTCTGCTCGCCGAGGACTGCACGGTGACGGTCGCCCATTCGCGGACGCGCGACCTCGCTCAAGTTGTGCGCCGTGCCGACCTCGTGGTCGCAGCCGTCGGCCGGCCAGAGATGGTGCGCGGCGACTGGATCAAGCCGGGCGCGATCGTGATCGACGTCGGCATCAACCGGATCGCGACGGACAGCGGCAAGGGGCGGCTCGTCGGCGATGTCGCCTTCGAGGAGGCTCGGGCTGTTGCCGGAGCGATCACGCCCGTGCCCGGCGGCGTCGGGCCGATGACGATCGCCTGCCTGCTCCGCAACACGCTCGAAGCCGCGAGGCGGCGGACGGGGCTGGCCTGAGGCGGTCTCTTTACCGCGCGAAGTCGACCGCTGTCGTGTTGGCGCCACAGACGAGGACGCCGACGCGCTCGCCGGGTGCGGGCTGGTAGGCGCCTGAGATGAGAGACGCCATTGCGGTTGCCCCGCCGGGCTCGGTGACGACGCGGAGCTTGTCCCAGAGGCAGAGCTGCGACGCTCGAATGGCGTCGTCTGTCACGAGCACCACCCGCTCGACATGAGCCTGGGCTAACGGGAACATGAGTGCACCGACCTGACGTGGTGCGAGCGAATCGGCGGCGATGCTGCCTTGGGGAGCGTCGACGGGGCGGCCGGCGGTCAGTGCCATCGCAAGCGAGGGTGCGCCTTCGGGCTCGACGCCGACGATGCGGATGCGGCCACGATACCAGGCCGCAATGCCGCCGATGAGCCCGCCGCCGCCGACGGCGACCAGGAGAGTGTCGAGGTTGGGTGCCTGCTCCTCGAGCTCGAGCGCCAGTGTGCCCTGCCCCAGCAGCGTTGCGACTTGATCGTAGGCGTGGATGGAGCGGGCGCCGGTGTCTGCGCACCAGGCTTCGCAAAGGGCCAGCGCGTCGGCGTAGCGCTCGCCTTCGACGACCGGAATTGCGCCATATCCACGGATCCGTTCGACTTTGGCCGGCGAGGAGATCGTCGGGACAAAGATGCGGGCGGGAATGCCGAGCGACTGCGCGGCAAACGCAACCGCAGCCCCGTGATTGCCGCCCGATGCGGCAGCCACACCGGCATCCGGGATGGCGCCCGTCGTCAGGCTGGCAAAGGCGCCGCGAGCCTTGAACGATCCGGAGTGTTGCAGGCTCTCGAGCTTGAGGGAAACCGGATAGGCGCCGAGGCCCAGCTCGGCTCCGTCCAACTCGAGAACGGGCGTGCGTCGGATGCGGTCCCTAATGCGCTGCGACGTCGCGCGGATCGCGTCCTGGGTGACGGCTGGCGTCGGCTCGATCATCGGCAAGATCCTCGTCACTGGCGGCCGCCCGACTCGTCAGGGGACCGCATGTTTGTCCTTCGTCAAGCTCGATGCTAGCCTTTCGACACCCGCCGAAGAGCGGGGGCGAAAAAATCACAAAAAGCCAAGCCTAGGGAGTTGAACAATGACCTTGTTGCGTATGGCGTCTGCCGCGTGTGCGGCAGCGCTTGTTGGCTGCTCGCTCGTTGGAGCGGCGGAGGCCCAAACGACCACGAAGCTACGCTTCTCGTCGGCATTTCCGGCGGCAACGACTATCTACGAAAATTTCAAGTGGTGGGCGGATCGAGTCAAGGTGATGTCGGGCGGCAGGCTCGAGATCGAGACGTCGCCACCCGGTGCCATCGTGCCGGCGTTCGAGGTGCTCGACGCCACGCACAAGAAGGTCTTGGACGGGGCGCACTCGGGTGCCGCGTACTGGGTCGGCAAGAACCGCGCCTCGGCGCTGTTCGGAGTCGCGCCAGGTGGCCCGTTCGGCATGGATATGTACGACTATCTAGGTTGGATCGAGGATGGCGGGGGCAAAGAACTCTATCAGGAATTCTACGCCAAGGTCCTGCAGCGGGACATCGTGGTGTTCCCGATGACGTCGGTGTCGAACCAGGTGCTCGGCTGGTTCGAGAAGCCCGTCAAAAACTGGGAAGATCTTAAGGGGCGCAAATGCCGGGAGACCGGTCTGACGGCCGAGGTGTTCTCCCGGGCCGGTATGCGAACGGTCAACATGCCCGGCGGCGAAATCGTGCCAGCGGCGCAACGCGGCGTGATCGAGTGCGGCGAGTGGGTCGGACCCGCCGAGGATCTCAAGATCGGCTTCCATACGGTCTGGAAGCACTTCTACATGCCGTCGACGCACGAGCCCGCGACGGTGCTCGAGATGTTCGTCAATGGTGAGGTATGGCGCGGACTGCCGCCGGACCTGCAGGCGATCATGGTATCGGCCGCCAACGAGGCGACATTGCGGTCGGCGCAGATCCTGAACAAGCTGAATGCCGAGGCGCTCAAGGAGATGACTGAAAAGCACGGCGTCAAAGTCGAGAAAACGCCGGACGATATCCTGAAAAAGATCCTCGAGACCTGGGACGAGATCGCGGCCGAGGAGGTCAAGAAGAACCCCTTCTTTGCCAAGGTTTACGCCAGCCAGAAGGCCTATGCCGCGCAAGTCGTGCCCACGCGCCAGAAAGTGTATCCGAACTACGACTTCTCAGCGAACCACTACTGGGGGAAGAAGTAGCGGTTTCGCAAATCATCCAACGCAGTCAGCGACGGGCGCCGCGAGCGCCCGTTGTCATTTGTGAGTACCTGCGACAAGTTGACCTTTGCAAAAAATGCATGCGACCATGCGTCAGGCGCAACCCTCGAATGGTTGCGTCGGAAAAGCATCGGGAGTGACGCATGAAGAGAGTGCCAGGATTTGCTGCCGCGCTCGCGGCTGCCGCATGTCTTCTAACGGGAGCGACCTCGGTCGATGCCCAGACGACGCAGAAGCTCCGCGTTCAGGCGAGCTTCCCTGCTTCCAGCATCGCCATGGACGGCTTCAACAACTGGGCGGAAAAGGTCAAGGCGATGACCGCCGGCCGCGTCGAGATCGAGGGCCTGCCCGCCGGCACAGTCGTGCCTGCGTTCGAGGTGCTCGATGCCGTGCACAAGCACGTCGTCGATGGCGGCTACACAGCCGCTGCCTACTGGACGGGCAAGAATTGGGCGGCAGCGCTCTTCGGCCCGACACCCGGTGGCCCGTTCGGCATGGACGAGATGGACTTGATGGGCTGGCTGTACACGGCCGGTGGCATCGATCTCTACAACGAGCTCTATAACGTGGAGCTCAAGCGCAACGTGAAGGTGATGCCGTTGTCCTGGGTGGGCAACCAAGTGTTCGGCTGGTTCGCGAAGCCAATTGCGACCTGGGAGGATCTTAAGGGCCGCAAGTGCCGGCAGACCGGCATCAACGCCGAGGTCTTTGCCAAGGCCGGCGTTACGCCCGTGAACATGCCGGGTGGCGAGATCGTGCCGGCCGCGGAGCGTGGCGTGATCGAGTGCGCGGAATGGGCGAGCCCGGCCGACGACATGAAGATTGGCTTCCATACGGTGTGGAAGCACTATTACATGCCCTCTGTCCACGAGCCGGCTCCGTTTCTCGAGCTTCTGATCAACGGCGATATCTGGAGAAAGCTCCCTCCGGACGTGCAGCAGATCATGGTGACCGCCACGTGGGAGGCCACAGTGATGCAGCGCCTTCGGACGAACCTTTGGAATGTGGAGGCGCTGGAGGAGCTTCAGAGCAAGCACGGCGTCAAGGTTCATCGGACACCGGACGCGATCCTGAAGAAGATCCTCGAGACCTGGGACGAGATCGCCAAGGCGGAGGAGGCGAAAAATCCCTTCTTCAAGAAGGTCTACGCCAGCCAGCGCGCCTATGCAGCCAAGGTCGTGCCGCTGCGCCGGACGGCCTACCCGGACTATAATTTGGCCGCAGAGCACTATTGGCCGGCCAAAAAATAGTGCGGTTATGCGACTTTGAGAGGCCGGGGTGGCCCTCGACCATCCCGACCCTCGATCGGGCTCGACGCTTCCTCTTGCGTCCGGCCCATCAAAAGCGCACATTGCGACAATTGTTCCGAGGGGGGCCGGCGGAAGCCGGCTGAGACCGCTCTTCTCGTGACGCTTCGGATGCCCACTCGCATCCGCGCGGCCCGGGCGGCAACCCTTAGAACCTGATCCGGGTCATGCCGGCGAAGGGACGGGAATGACGAGCCGCCAGAAACTCCCAGATTCGAAGCGCAGCTTGCGGGCAAAGCCTATTTCGGCGGCTCGCCTGATGCTGGTCGACAGCGATGCCGACCGGGTCCACCTCACGCGGCAATGGATCGAGTGGGAAGGTGGGCCGGATGCCGAGGTCGCTGCCGGTGGCGACGAGGCACTCGATATTCTCGGCGCGACGGCGCAGCGGTTCGACCTCGTGGCCGTTTGGCCGCCGCTCGCGGATTGCGGCGACGTCGACTTCTTCGGTGTGCTCAGGCGCTGTCGCTCGCCGGTCAGGCTGGTGGCTGTCACGGCATTGACGCCGGCGGAGCTCGGTCGGGCGGGCCGGCTCGCGGGAGCGGCCGGTGTCGACGACAGCGGGAGGCCGCATGGCCTGCTGGCTGCGTTGGAGACGATCGCCGCAGGTCACGACACGGTCGCGGAGATCGTCGCTCGCCGACGCGCACCGATAACGCTTTCGGCCCTATGGGCCCACGCCATCTACGGGACGGCGCCGGGCGGGCGCTTCCACGCCGCGCTCGACTGAAGCTTCTGCCGAAACCCTGCAATCCAAGATCATACGACTATCCGGAGGAAAGCCATGAACAAGCACACCCGCAAGACAGACCTGATGATCCCCGAGGTCACGACGGGGCCGATCGCTGGATCGTCGAAAGTGTACGACTCGCCCGAGGGGCAGGCCGACATTCGCGTGCCGTTCCGGGAGATCAAACTCACCGAAGCGTCCGGCGAGCCGCCGTTCCGCGTCTACGATTCGTCCGGCCCCTATACCGACAACAATTTCCAGGTCGACGTCGAGAAGGGCATGCCGCGTCACCGCGAAGCGTGGGTTCTCGAGCGGGGCGGGGTCGAGCGGTACGATGGCCGCGAGATCAAGCCGGAGGACAACGGCAACGTCACCGGCAAGCACCTCGCGCGCGATTTCCCGAACAAGACACAGCCGCTGCGCGGACTTCCCGGCAAGCTCGTGACCCAGTACGAGTTCGCAAAGGCCGGTATCATCACCAAGGAGATGATCTACGTCGCGCACCGCGAGAACCTCGGCCGCAAGCAGGCGCTCGCCCGCGCCAAGGCGGCATTGAAGGACGGCGAGAGCTTCGGCGCATCCCTGCCCGAGCACATCACGCCGGAGTTCGTGCGCGATGAAATCGCTCGCGGCCGCGCCATCATCCCGTGCAACATCAATCACGCCGAGTTGGAGCCGATGATCATCGGCCGCAACTTCCTCGTGAAGATCAACGCCAACATCGGCAACTCGGCCGTCACGTCTTCCGTCGAGGAGGAGGTCGACAAGATGGTGTGGTCGATCCGCTGGGGCGCGGACACGGTCATGGACCTCTCGACTGGCCGCAACATCCACAACACGCGCGAGTGGATCCTCAGGAACTCGCCGGTCCCGATCGGCACCGTGCCGATCTATCAGGCCCTGGAGAAGTGCGACGGAGACCCCGTCAAGCTGACGTGGGAATTGTACCGGGACACGCTGATCGAGCAGTGCGAGCAGGGCGTCGACTACTTCACGATCCACGCTGGCGTGCGCCTCGCCTACGTGCCGCTGACCGCGCACCGCGTCACCGGTATCGTCTCCCGTGGCGGCTCGATCATGGCCAAGTGGTGCCTCGCGCATCACAAGGAGAGCTTCCTCTACGAGCACTTCGAGGAAATCTGCGACATCATGCGGGCGTATGACGTCTCGTTCTCGCTCGGCGACGGCCTGCGTCCGGGATCGCTCGCGGACGCCAACGACCGCGCGCAGTTCGCCGAGCTCGAGACGCTGGGCGAGCTCACGCAGATCGCCTGGAAGAAGGGCTGCCAGGTCATGATCGAAGGCCCCGGCCACGTGCCGATGCATAAGATCAAGATCAACATGGACAAGCAGCTCAAGGAGTGCGGCGAGGCGCCGTTCTATACGCTCGGGCCGCTCACGACCGACATCGCGCCGGGCTACGACCACATAACGTCGGGCATCGGCGCCGCCATGATCGGCTGGTTCGGCTGCGCCATGCTCTGCTACGTGACGCCGAAAGAGCACCTGGGGCTGCCCGACCGTAACGACGTGAAGTACGGCGTCATCACGTACAAGATCGCAGCGCATGCGGCGGACTTGGCGAAGGGGCATCCGGCAGCGCAACTGCGTGACGACGCGTTGTCTCGCGCCCGTTTCGACTTCCGCTGGGAGGACCAGTTCAACCTCGGCCTCGATCCGGACACAGCGCGCGAAATGCACGACGCGACCTTGCCCAAGGACGCCCACAAGGTCGCGCACTTCTGCTCAATGTGCGGCCCGAAGTTCTGCTCGATGAAAATCACGCAGGACGTGCGCGACTACGCGGCCAAGACCAACGCCGGTAAGTCCGCCATGGTGGAGGCCGAGGCCGGCATGGCCGAGATGAGCGCCAAGTTCCGCGAGATGGGCGGACAGGTCTACATCGACGCCGACAAGGTGGGTGCCGTGAAGACGCCGGGGCACTTGCCCGGTGAGGCCGGAAGCAGTCCCGAGGCGGTCGCCGCCAGCAACAAGGCGTTGGGGTGAGCTAGACCGTTGGCGGGATCGCTGATGCGAGGTAAATTGCCCCGATGAGCGATCCCGCCGAAATCACTATTCCCGATCGGGAGATGACATTCGAGGAGTTCCTGGCCTGGGCCGAGACCGTGCCCAAGGAGGCGGGGCGTTTCGAGCTGTGGGACGGGCGCGTCATCGCCAAGCACGACATGAGCGCCAAGCTCGAAGCCTATTTCACGCGGCCGAGCATCCGGCACTACATTATCGCCGATCCCGACAAGCCATTGCTGATCGTGCATTCGCGCGGGCAAGGCGACACACTCACGACACGCTTGATCGCCGACCCGACGACGCGCCTCCGCCTCGACCCACCGGGGCTCGATGTGGACCTCACCGAGGTTCTTGCGGGGTGATGGGACGGGACTTGCCGAGGGGGCCGTAGTGCCTGCGATCGATGCACTCCCGGACTCGATGCAAGCGGGGCTCATGCTGGTGTTCGTCGGCACAGCGGCGGGGCGGCGATCGGCGGCGGTCGGCCACTACTACGCACATCCGGGCAATCGTTTCTGGCCGACGCTGCATGTGACAGGGCTCACACCGCGCCGCTTCGCGCCGCACGAATTTCCGCACCTGCTTGAGCTTGGGATCGGTTTCACGGACGTCGCCAAGCGTGCCTCCGGCATGGATCACGAGATTCCGGCAAGTGCCTTCGAGCCCGTCGGTTTGAGGGCGAGGCTGCGTGTCCACCGGCCGCGCCTTGTCGCCTTCACCAGTAAACGGGCGGCAAGCTTCTGGTTCGGCCGACTAACGAAGCACATTACGATCGGCCTGCAGGCAACCGTCGAGGGCGAGCCAGCCATCTTCGTATTGCCGTCTCCGTCGGGGGCTGCGAGCCGCTTCTGGTCGATCGCCCCTTGGCATGAACTGGCGGACCTGGTCCGCACGGCGAAGCTGGCCGGCGTGGACCGCGGCCCGACCCCGTAGCCGACCCACTCAGGGACCCGCAACCATGACCTCCACGCTCTACGGCATTCCAAACTGTGACACGGTCAAGAAGGCTCGCGCGTGGCTCGATGCGAAGGGCATTACCTACGTGTTCCACGACTACAAGAAGGCGGGCATCACGGCCGACAAGCTCGCGCATTGGTGTGGCGTGGGCGGATGGGAGACCGTGCTCAACCGAGCCGGCACAACCTTCAAGAAGCTCCCGGAGGCGGCCAAGGCAGACCTCGATCAGGCCAAGGCCATCGCACTCATGGTCGAGCAGCCGTCGATGATCAAGCGGCCCATTGTCGAGCACGGCGGCGGACTTTTGGTTGGTTTCAAGGAGGCGCAATGGCAGGCGGTCTTCGATCGTTGACAGTCCGCTGCGCCAACTGCTGGTCGAGATGGCCGAGGCTCGTGTGCCGCGTCGCTCACGCCTCTTCGGGCGCGGCCGGCTCCTCGGGCAGGATGTCGCGCGTCGCGATCTCGAGCCCCGGGGGATCGAGCTTCAGGCTGCCGTCGCCAACCAGGCGTGTCAGGATCGTTCCATCATCTTGGCGCTGGTGATGGATGATGGGCAGGCCCTCGGGATCGATGATCAAGTAGTGATGCACGCTGGAAAGCGAGAAATAGCCCGTCAACTTGAGCGAGGCATCGATCTTCCGCGTCGACGGTGACGAGACCTCGACAACGATGACGGGGTTCGGCACCTCGATCGAATCCGGCGGCATTTTCGGGCCGCAATAGATCAAGGCATCCGGCTCATGGGCGCGCGTGAGTGACACGCGGACGGTAGCGCCGTCCGGGCGCATATGACAGGGAAGGCCCGCTTTCCGGATGGCCGTGACCAGCGCTGTCTGCACAGCGAATTTCACATCGCCATGGCGGGCACGCTCCGGCGCCATCAGGTAGGGGATGCCGTTATACAACTCCCAGCGGCCTTCCTGTCCCTCGGCCCAGACGAGGAACTCGTCGACGGTCATTCTGCGCTGTGACGGCGTGCTCATAGACGCATTCTATCATAGCCGCGAATGTGGCAATAGCTGCCCGAACTTGGCAGCCCGTCTGCTACACCCCATACTCCCGCTTCATCGCGTCGGGCGTCACATACCCGCCCTTCAGATCGGCCTCGATCGAAGCCCGGTCGCGCTCGGCGGGAGGGCCAAAGCCACCGGAGCCGGGCGTGATCATGTCCACCACCGACCCGGCCGGAGCCTGGAAGGCGCCCTTGCTCGGCAGGTGCCGCGTCTTGCCGTCGGGCGTGGTCAGCGTGACGACAGCGGCCGCGCCGGCCTTGCCGCCTAGAAGGCCGAATGGCGCCGATCGCATGCGCTCCATGCACAGCGTGCCGACGGCATCGGCGCCCTCGAGCATGCGCCATGTGCGCCTGGCGCCGCAGCCGCCGCGGAACTTTCCTGGGCCGCCAGAGTCCGGGTTGATCTCGTAGCGCTCGACGCGGAACGGGAACGCCATCTCCAGCACCTCGACAGGCGTATTCATGGTGTTCGAGATGGTGGAAGCGATGACGTTGATGCCGTCCTTGTTGGGACGCGCGCCAAAGCCGCCCTTGATGGTCTCGTAGGAGACGTAGCGCCGGCCCGAGCGCGGATCGACGCCGCCGAGGGTGAGGACCGCCGACGTGCCCTGGCTGCAGGCCATGACCTGATTGGGCCAGAAGTGGACGAGCGCGCCCATCACCATGTCGGCGACGCGGTGAGACATCTCGTGGTTCGAGTAGACGACCGGCGCCGGGAACTCGGCATTCACGACCGAGCCCTTCGGCGCCACCACCTCGATCATGCGCCAGCAGCCGGAGTTGGGCGGGATCAGGCTATTCGGATCGACGCACATCTTGAGGCCGCAGTAGATCCCGGAGCACGTGACGGAAAGCACTGCGTTCATGGGTCCGGCGACACGAGGGTCGGTGCCGGCGAAGTCGACCAACAGGCGGTCGCCGATCTTCTTCACCTTCATGCGCACCCAGAACACGGCGTCGTTGCCGTCCGCGTCGTCGGCAATGCCGTCGCCGTCGCAGAAATCCTCGAAATAGCCCTCGCCGTCGGGGAGGTCGGCGAGTGCTGCACGCATCAGGCGCTCGGAGTAGCTCATCACCTCGGCCATGTAGGCAATGAGGCGGTCGGTGCCGTAGCGCTGGGCGAGCCCCTTAAGACGCTCGGTGGCGCGCAGCGTCGCGGCGAGCTGGGCGCCGAGGTCCCCCTGGCGCTCGTCGGGCGTGCGCACATTCCAGAGGATGACCTTCTCTAGCTCGGTGTTGAGCACGCCTTTCGATACGAGACGAAGCGGCGGCAGACGCAGTCCCTCGCCGAAGATCTCGGTGACAGCGCCGTAGCTGCCGGGCGTCGCAGAGCCGATGTCCGGCCAGTGCGCGCGGAGGCACGCATAACCGATGAGTTTACTGTCATTGAAGGCGGGCCGCACGACGTTGACGTCCGGCAAATGGCTGCCGCCGAAATAGGGGTCATTGTGGATGAAGACATCGCCCTCGTGGACGTCGGCGCCAAAGGCCTGCACGACGGCGCGCACGGCGTCCGGCATGGAGCCGAGATGGATCGGCAAATCCGGCCCCTGGGCCACCATATCGCCCTTGGAGTCGAAGACCCCACAGGAGAAATCGCCCGCTGACTTTAGGATCGGCGAGTAGGCGGTCTTGCACAGGACGATGCGCATCTCCTCGGCGATCTTGAAGAGCGAGTTCTTGACGATCTCGAAGGCGGCGGGGTCGGCGGCGGGTCGCGTGTCGTTCATCGCGTCTGCCTTTCGGAGTTGGTGCACAGTCTCAGGAATTGCGGGCGAGCATCACGAAGCCGTCGGCGTCCATGCGGGCGGTCCAGCCGGGCGGGACGAGAATGGTGGATTCGAGGCTCTCGATGACGGCAGGACCCGGGACCGCTAAACCGGCTGGCATGAGCGCCCGGTCGAATACCCTGGCTGTCGTCTCGCCGCCCGAGCGGAACCAGGCGCGCCGCTCCCCCTTCAACGGTGTGGCGCTGGCGTCGGCCACCTCCTGGCGGATGCGGAGTGGCGGAATGGTGCCGATGGCCGCGACGCGAATGTTGACGATCTGCACGGGCTCGCCGCGGTTGTCGTGGCCGTAGGTCTGGCGATGGCGCTCATGGAAGGCGTCGGCGATTGCGGTGATGGCGGCCGCGTCGAGGCGGCCTTCCGGCACGGCAACGGACAGCTCGTAGGACTGGCGGGCGTAGCGCGCATCGACCGTGCGAACGAAGCGACGTCGCTCGGCCACGACGCCGGCCCGGTCGAGCATGGCGGCGCCCTCCGACTGCAAGGCCGTGAAACCCGCCTCCAAAGCTGCGGGGTCTGCGGCTGCGGTCGTTGCGTAGAACGTGCGTACGTAATCGCGTTTCAGATCGGTGCCGACAAGACCAAGAGCGGAGAAGGCGCCGGGGATGGGCGGGCAGACGATCTCCTTGATCTGCAACTCGGTGGCGAGGGCCGCCGCGTGCATCGGGCCTGCTCCGCCGAAGGCCACGAGGCTGAAGTCGCGCGGGTCGTGGCCGCGCTCGACGGAGACGATCTTCAGCGCCTCGGCCATGGCGTGATTGACGATGTCGATCACGGCGGCCGCCGCGGTCTTGACGTCGACGCCGAGTGGCTTCGCGAGCTTCTCGGCGACCGCGCGCTCAGCGGAGTCGAAGTCGATCTGCATGTCGCCGGAGAGGAGCGAGTGTCGGTCGAGATAGCCGAGCAGCAGGTTGCAATCGGTCACGGTCGGCTCGGTGCCGCCGCGCCCGTAGCAGACGGGACCCGGCTCGGCGCCGGCGCTTTGCGGGCCGACGCGAAGCGAGCCGGCACGGTCGACCCAGGCGATGGAGCCGCCGCCAGCCGAGACCTCTGCGAGATCGATGACGGGCACCCGGATCGGGTGACCGGTGCCATTCATGAAACGGTTGGCGCTGGCACCGCCTCCGACCTCGTATTCGGGCGTCGTCTCGTACTCGCCGTTGCGAATGAGGCTCGCCTTCGCGGTCGTTCCGCCCATGTCGAAGGAGAGGAGATCGAGACGGCCGGTCTGTCGCGCGACGAGAGCCGCGCCAACGACCCCTGCGGCGGGCCCGGACTCGACCGCAATGGCCGGCATGGCAACGCCTTCTGACGCCTCGAACACGCCGCCGTTCGAGCCCATCACGTAGAGCCGTGGCAGGCCGAGGCCCTTCGTCGCCTCCTCGAGACGCGCCAGATACGAGGCGAGGATCGGACCGACATAGGCGCACACCGCCGTGGTGCTGGCGCGCTCGAACTCCCTGATTTCAGGCAGCACCTCCGAGGAGAGGTAGACGGGAATGTCTGGGAAAGCGCGGCGCAGATGGGAGCCGAGGCGACGCTCGTGGTCGGCATTGAGGAAGCTGAAGAGCAGCGAGACGGCAATCGCCTCCGGCTCGGTCGCGCGGATGGCTGCAACGAGACTATCGATCTCGTCCTCGGCGAGTGGCGTCACGGCGTTGCCGTCGGCGCCGATGCGCTCGGTGATCTCGAAGCGGCGATGGCGGGGAACGAGCGTGGCGGGCGCGTCCTGGAAGAGGTCGTAGAGGTCAGGACGGGAGGAACGGCGTAGCTCGAGCACGTCGCGGAAACCGCGGGTCGTGACCATGACGGCACGTGCGCCCTTCTCCTCGAGCAGCGCGTTCGTCACCACGGTGGTGGCGTGGGCGAGTAGCGCGACGTCGCTCGCCGCTACGGCGTAGCGCCGCATCGCTCCATTGAGTGCCGCAAGGACGCCGCCGGCGAAGTCGCGCGGCGTCGTCAACGCCTTGGCGACGCCGATTCGGCCCGTCGCATCGTCGACGAGAGCGACATCCGTGAATGTGCCGCCGATATCGACGCCGATCCGCCAGGCCATGATCAAACCTTTCCGTTGGGTTGTACGCGGTGTGCGAGGCGGCCGGTCAGGCCACCAGCGGAGGATGGCGCTCAGGCCAGCCGGTAGCACGCTCGTAGGCGCCGGCAATGCGGAACAGCATGGCCTCGGCGAACGGGCGGCCGATGAGCTGGAAGCCGACGGGAAGCCCGTTGCGGGAGAATCCGGCAGGAACCGAGAGCCCGGGAAGTCCCAGGTAGTTGATCGGCCAGGTGCAGTGATTGATGGAGCCCAGCACCTCGTTCATGGTGTCGCCGTCGCCCACGTCGGTCTCGGCGATCGCCGGGACGGGGAAGCGAAGGACGGGCAGGAGCATCGCGTCGGCGGTTCCGAACACATCGTCGACGAACGCCTTGATCAGGCGCGGGCGAACTTGGATCGCCTTCAAATACTCGACACCGGTGAAGGCGTAGCCCTGCTTCATGCGGGCGCGCACGAGCGGCGCGTACTGATCGTGCTGATTGCGAAGCCAGTCGTCGTGCAAGGTGCAGAATTCGGTCGACGCGACGATGTTGCCGAGGCCGCGCAACTCGGCGTGGTAGGGGACGGTGCGCCGCGACACGGATGCGCCGAGACGGCCGAACTCGGTCAATGCCGCCTCGAGCACGTCACCGACCTCGGGCGACATGCCGTCCCAGTAATGATTGGTGGCGACGGCGATGCGCAGGCCCTTGGCGCCGAGGCCGAGGGCTGCTTCGTAGTCGTCGACGGGCATGGACGCTGCGGTCGCGTCGTCCGGGTCCGGGCCGGCCACGACGCCGAGCAGGCGTGCGCAATCGGCGGCAGTGCGGGCGAGGGGGCCAACGTTGTCGAGCGAGAACGACAGGCCCATGGCGCCGTAGCGAGAGACGCGGCCTTGCGTGGCCTTGATGCCATAGACTCCGCAGATGCCGCCGGGCAAGCGAATGGAGCCGCCCGTGTCGGAGCCGAGCGAGCCGTAGACCATGCGACCCGCAACGGCCGTGCCCGAGCCCGAGGACGAGCCGCCGGTGATGTGGGCCGTGTTCCACGGATTACGCGTCGGGCCGAAGTGGACGTTGTGGCCGGTCGGGCCGTTGGCGAACTCGCTCATGTTGAGCGCGCCGACGGTGATCGCACCGGCAGAATCGAGACGCGCGAGGACCGTCGCGAGTGTATCGGGCTGAAAGTTGCGACGGATGGCAGAGCCGCATGTCACCGGGACGCCGGGCCGATAGAACATGTCCTTGTGGGCGAGCGGGATGCCGTGCAGCGGTCCGAGGTCCCGACCAGCGGCCTGAGCCTCGTCGGCCATGGTGGCGGCGGCGCGGGCGCCTTCCTCGTCGACACGGACGAAGGCGTTGAGCGCGGGTTGGCGGGACGCGATGCGGGACAGTGCTGCTTCGGTCACCTCCCGGGCCGAGACCTTGCGTGCGGCGATGGCCTGGGCCGTCGCAGTGAGCGACCAGTCTGCGATCTCGCTCATTTCGATCCTCCCGCGGCGAGCTTGCGCATGGTCGTATCGAACGACTGAGGCTCGGTGTCGAAGAGCGAGCCGTCGACCGCTGCAGCCAGCGCCTTCAACGATGCGGCGACGCTGTCCCCGACGCGCTTCTCGTCGGCGGCCGTGATCGGAACGCCTGACCGGCGCAACAGCGCAAGGCGCTCCTCGACGACGGAGCTCTCGGTTTTCATTGGAAATCCTCTGCGGCGGGATGAGTGACGCGCCTGAAGCCTAGAATGGCCGGATACGACACTCAACGGCTTTGCTGCCGAAGGTTTGTGCAGCGGGGGCGGAGAGGCGCCCGGTTTCACGTCGGCCGAGGGCCCGACCCGTCCCGCCATCAGGTGCGCTTCTCTACCAGGCGGCCTGCAGGACGAGATCGAAGCTGCGCGAGGACGGATGATTGCCGGGCTTGAGCTCTCCCTCGAGGATCTCGGCGCGCAGGGCACCTTTGGTCGACCTTGCGATCCAATCGGCGACGTAGGCGGCGCGCAGATAGGGCAGCTCGGCGTTGGCGAACCTACTGCCGACGTTGCGGCGCTTACCTTTCGCCGCGAAGCGATCCTTGCCGCTTGTTCTCGGTAGATAGGTGATGGCTCTCAGTCTCGCATCGCGAGGGGGAAGGCGCTTCGACTTGACGAAGCCCGCCGTGCTGGCGAAGCCTTGAACGTAGAGGCGCGGCTTGGCGGCAGACGGCAGAGGGCTCAATATCAGTTGCTGGATCGCCTTGACGCAGCGCGCGAGTGCTTGCTCGCCGCCATCCAGCTCGTAGCCGCCCGCCTCGAATTTAAGAGGATTGCCAGCGGAGCCATCAGAGCATGTGATGCGATAGTAGCTGCCCTGCCGGCCTTCGACGAGCTGGCTATCGGTGATCCTGGTCAATTCGAATTTTCGTGCTTTGGCAGCTTCGCTCAACGCGAGGCCCAGAGTGGAGGCGTTGTCGGAGGCAGGTTTCTCGACGGGCGTCGTGGTGCCGGTCGCCATGCTGGCCGATGGGGCCACTTCCGGGACAGTGGTTGGCGGTGGAGGCGTTGACGAGAACGGCGCAGGCACGGCCGGGAGGGGGAAGCTCGCCGATTGTGGCGGCGCGGTGCGCGTTGCGGCCTCGAGCCGGGCAATCGTGGCCTCGGCGATGACGATCCGGCGACGCGCGTCTTCGAGCTCCTTGGTGGAGGTCACTTCAGATTTCGCCTGAGCTAGCTCCGCCGCGATGCGATGGCGCTCCGCGTCGGAGGCTGCGAGCTGGTCCTGTGCGGCTTTCAGTGCGAGGCGGGTCTCTTGATGAGCACTTTTCTCGCGGTCGAGCGCGGCTGCCGCATCATCGGCTGTCGCTTGCGGCGGCTCGCTGATCGTCTGTTGGATTGCCGTTGCGCGGCCTCCGACGCTCGAATTGACGAGGGGCTCTCGCGAGACGAGCAAACCGGCTCCAACGATCGTTGCGCCGAGCCCGATGCTGACGGCGCGGCTGAAGCCGAGGCGATGCAGCAGCAGCCCCATCAGAACCGGGCCGACCAGCACCGCGGCCAAGACGATCCAGCCGGCTTGTTGCACGCGAAGCTCTCCTGCTGGCGAGGCCGCCGGTCGTCGGGCGGTGCGCCCGGCCGGCATTGCGCCCGTGCCAATATCGAGGTGATTGCTCGCAGCTTTGCACGGACGGGTCAACACCTCGGCCGGCGATTGCGCGCAGTGCTCACAGGTGGCTTGCGCTCGTCGTGCTTTCATCAAATCCTGGTATTAGGCTGAGGCCGTGGTGCCTTTCCCAGGGGCAAAAGCGAGGCGAAGGTGAGCGAGCACCTGACGACGGCGCAACGCATCGTGGCCCTGATGGATCAACTGGGTCTCGAGCAGGCGCACGCAGCGACACAAATCCCGGGCGATCTGGCGGATCTTGCGAGGACTGCCCCATCACGCCTGAGCGGCGTCGTGCTGCTGGTGCCGACCCGCCTTGATGGGGCTCCATTCGCGGACGTGGCGGACCGGCTTTTGATGATCTCCGGCGAAACGGGGCTGACGGTCGGGACGACGACGCGTGCCCAGGCGCGACTGCCATCGGCACGGCGGCATGTGCTCGCCGGCTACGAGGCGGCGGGCTGGTCTGATGTCGTGGCGGATCGTGCCGAACAGGTCACAAGCGCAATGGCGGCGTTTCTGGAGAGCGTCACAGCATCGTGCAAGGTGTCGACGCCGCCCAGCGATGGATCTCGGCCTATCAACGGCGAGCATGCGGGCCTCACCTTCGACATGCGCGGCGCGGGGCCAGCGTTGCTGCTTCTGCCTTTCTTTCTGGCGCCGTCGCAGCGGAAGCCGGCGGTCGAGGCGCTGGCACAGCGGTTCACCGTGATCCAGATCGGCGGTCCGCACATCGGCGGCATTGCGGCGCTGGAGGATCGCGCGCGAGCGCCGACCTACCGGGCTATGTTCCGGACGCTCGTCGATCTGCTCGTGCCGGAGCCCGGTGCGCGCATGCTCGATGTCGGTTGCGGCTCAGGTGCGCTCGACCGGATGCTCGCGACGCTCCAACCCACGGTGCGCATCGAGGCGGCCGATCTCAATCCGTTCTTCCTGGGCGAGGCCCGGGCCCTCGCAACCAAAGACGGGCTGGACGAGCGGATCGACTTCATCGAGGCGAGTGCAACCGACCTGCCGTTCGCAGATGGCACCTTCGACTGCGTGTTCTCGGTGACTGTGCTTGAGGAGTGCGACGCCGACAGGGCGATCGCCGAGATGGCGCGAGTCGTCAAGCCGGGTGGCCGGGTTGGCATTGTGGTCCGGGCGATCGATGTCGCGCAGTGGTGGAATTTGGATTTGCCCGCCTCAATTGCGGCCAAGGCGTCGATCCCATCGCAGTCGGTGGCGGCAGCCGGCGTTGCAGATCGCAGCCTCTACCGGCGAATGCAGCAGAGGGGGCTGGTCGATGTGCAAGCGTTCCCCGCTATGATCACGCTCGACCGACCTGGCGGGCCGATTTGGCGGTATCGGGAGGACGCCGTGCTGTCGCAGCTTTCGCCCGAGGAGACGAGAACGTGGCAGGCGGCGGTCGCTGCGGCCGAGGCCGACGGCGTGCTGATGCAGTCGCACGTCTTGCACGCGGCGGTGGCGCGCAAACTCTGAGGAGCATTGGCAGTGCCTCGGCTCAGACAGCGTTGGGCGGCAATCCACCGCCGTCGACGACGAACGCTTGGCCCGTGATGAAGCCGGCATCCTCGGAAACGAGATGCGCGACCGTCGCTGCGATCTCCTCCGGGCGGCCGTGACGGCCCATGGGCAACGCCTTGGCCCGCTCGGCGAGGCCGGCCTCGACGTCGTTCCAGCCGGCGCGCAGCGTCGTCGAGATGGCGCGGTCGGTGCGGATCGAGCCGGGGCAGACGGCGTTGACGGTGATGCCGAGCGGGGCGAGGTCCAGCGCCAGGGAGCGAGTCATGCCGATGACGGCGGCCTTCGAGGCTGAGTATATGGCGCGCTCGGGCAGGGCATAGACTCCGGCGACGCTCGACATGGTGACGATGCGGCCCCAGCCCTGCGCCTTCATGTCGGGTACGGCGGCGCGGGCCATTAGGAAGGGCCCCAGGGCGTTGACCGCCATTACCTTGTGCCAGGCGTCGACGGGCAGCGTCTCGATCTGACCGCGGTCCTGGCCGTGCGGCGCGCCCGCGTTGTTGACGAGAATGTCGATGCGGCCGTGACGTGCCACCGTTTCTGCCACCAGGTGCGCGGCCCCTTCCTCGGTCGTCACGTCGCCTTCCAGCGAGGAAGCCGTTCCACCACCGGTGACAATGCTGGCAACCAGGCTTTCGAGGCCCCGCCAACCGGTGTCGCGTTTGAGGCTGTTGTCATTGTCGACACCCGTCGCGCGCGCGTCGCTTACGACAACGGCAATGCCGGACGCTGCGAGGCGCCGGGCGATGGCTGCTCCAATGCCGTTTTCCTTGCCGCAGCCTGTAATCAGGGCAACGCGTCGAGCGCTTGTCGTCATGGCCGTCCTCGTTCCGGTGTCATCCAGCGGCGCTCAAGGAAACGCCGGGCAAGGGATGTGCCCGGCGCTGTCTGGTCTATCGCAAGCCGAATGCAGAGCCCTACTTCTTGTTCTCTTCGATCATGCGGCCGAACATGGCATGCTGCTGCTCGAGGCGCTTCTCGGCGTCGCCCGGGCCGTACCACACCTTTTTCATGTAGCGCGCCTTCACGATGGCAAGGGGAGCCGCTTCCTTAGAGGCTGCCTCGATGGCCTTCGCGAGCTTGTCGATGGCCGCTTTGGGCGTGCCTTTGCGGGCCGAGATGATGATGAAGTTCTCGCTGCCGACGTCCCAGCCGTTGTCCTTCATGGCCAGCGTGTCCGGAAAGCGCTCCATGCGGTCGAGCGACATGGCGCCAATCAGACGTAGCGCACCCGACTCCACATGCGGACCGAACGTTCCACCCGAGAAGCCGAAGTCGACCTGGTTCGCGAGAACCGCCTGCACGGCGCCGTTTCCGCCCTGCGTGGGCACGGGAATAATCTGGACGCCTTCCTTCTTCGCTACATAGCCGAAGATCAGCCGGTCGAGCTGGAACTGCGATGCGTACTTGATGCTGCGGTTCTCGGACTTGGCCGCGGCGACGATGTCCTTCATCGACTTGTAGGGCCGGCTCGGGTGCGTGAACAAGCCGTCCTGGAAGAGGACCGGCATGGCGATGTGCTCGAAGTCCTTGTAGGTGTATTGAGTCTTCAGGACCTGCGGCTCGAACGAGTAGGTGATCGAGCCGGTCGCGATCAGGGTGTGCCCATCAGCCTCGGCGCCCTTTACGGTCATGGCGGCGACGCCACCGCCGGCCCCCGGCTTGTTCGAGACGAGAACGGGTTGTCCGAGGGACTTGGATATCGGCTCGGCCATGGCCCGCATATACGCGTCGGTTCCACCGCCCGCTCCGAACGCGACGATGATGCTGATGGGCTTGGTCGGGAATTCCTGCGCAGCGACGGGGCCGGCTGCAATGGCAAGGCCGAGCGTGACGGCGATGCCGGCTGTGGACTTCTTGAGGTGCATGATGTCTCTCCCTTGTTGACTTCTTTTGTGACTGAACTGCTCGTGGTCCGTCCGAATTCGCCGGATCATGTCTCTTTCCTGGCCGGCGCCGACTGCGTCATCTGGAGCGAGCTGAACTTCCAGACCGAGATGACCGCGAGAAGGAGGAAGGCGATTGCGACGGGGTAGCCGGCGAGCGACGTGATCTTGGCATCGGTGATGATCATAGCCTGCCGCAGCGACAACTCCGCCATCGGCCCCAGTATGAAGCCGATGAGGAACGTGACGAAGGAAAAGTCGTACTTCTTCATGAAATAGCCGATGAAGGCGAACAGCAGCATCAGATAGACGCTGAACATGCCACCGCCCTCCAGATAGGCGCCGACGACACAGAAGAACACGATCATCGGCAGCAGAATCGAGTCCGAGATCAGGATCGCGCGTGAGAAAAAGCGCTGTCCGGCAATGCCGACGAACAGCAGGATGCCCGAGGCCATGATCATGCCGGCGAAGATCGAGTAGACGAGCACGGCGTCATCGCGCAGCAGATAGGGGCCCGGAGTGAGGCCATGCAGCATGAAGGCACCCATGAGCAGCGCCGTCGAGACGCTGCCGGGGAGGCCGATGGCGAACATCGGCACGAGGCTTGCCGGAACGGAGGCATTGTCGGCCGACTCGGACGCCGCGACCCCCTCCATGCGACCCTTGCCGAAGCTATCCGGATCCTTGTCGCGGCGCTGGGTCCACGCGTACGAAAGGAAAGATGACAGGCTCGCCCCGAGGCCCGGCAGAATGCCGACGAAAATGCCGACGAATGCCGAGCGTAAGATGGTCGGCAGGCATTGCAAGAACTCGACGAAGGAGAGCTTGCGGTCCTCCGGACTTCCGCTGTCCATGAACTCGGCCTTGTGGCCATAGCGGCCGCGCCATCCGCGGTCGATCTGCACCAGCACCTCGGACAGCGCCAGCGTGCCGATGGCCACGGCGAGCAGCGGCACGCCATCGAGCAGGTCCTGATAGCCGAACGTCAGGCGGGGTAGACCTGTCTCCATGTCCTGGCGGGGGGCGGCCAGCAAGAGTCCGAGGAAGCCCGCGATCAAGCCCTTGAAGAAGGAGCGGCCGGACACGGCGGCGATGAAGGTGATCGCGAAGATGAGAATCGCGCAGAGCTCGACCGGTCCGGTGTTCACCGCGATGGCAGCCAGCGGCATGGTGAGCGCAATGAGCGCCACGGTCGCCAGGAAATCGCCGATGACGGAGGCATAGAGGGCGATCTGCAAAGCCTTGCCCGACTTGCCCTGCCGGGTCATCGGGTAACCGTCCAGCGTGGTGACGACGGCGGACGGCTCGCCCGGCACGTTGATAAGAATGGCAGAAACGGCACATCCGGCAGCGCCGCCCTTGTTGATGCCGATGAGAAACGAGATGCCAACCAGCGGGGGCAGCTTGTAGGTGAAGGGCAGGAGAAGGGCGATTGCCGTCGCGCGATTCATGCCCGGCAGCGCACCGACGAGATAGCCGATGAACACGCCGAACGTGATGTAGACGATCACCTGGAAGGTGAGCACCTCGGAGAAAGCCTGAGCGACTTGGCCGAACATTCTTGTCTCACCTTCAGGGAAGTGGCGTCTGGAGGCCCCATCTCACGATTGCCCAGACCGCAGCCACGGTGAGCACGGACACAGGGACAATGCGGAGCGGGTTTCTCTCGCCCATGAAAACCATGGTCGCCGCAATCAGGAGCGGACCACCGATCCAAAAACCGAAGTAGTCGATCAGGATCACGCCCGCGACGATGACCGCCATGCTCAAGACGAAGAAGCCGAACTGAGCCAGCCCGAGCGTGTTCGGCTGGTCCTCGTAGAGTTGAGGACGCGTCAATGCCTGCACGAGCAGCCCTATGCTCGCGAGCGCGATCCCGGCCAGCATGACCACCGGGTAGAAATAGGGCGAAAGGCCATGCCACACGCCGCCGGCGTTCTCCTGCGGGATGATCACAAGGACCATCAGCGCGACAAAGCCGAGCAGCGCGATGGCCGCTACGATGTCGATCCTGCGCATGTGCCTCCCAACACTCGACCTGGATTCGGCCGTCGGGGGGAGCGCGGTCCCTCCCACTTGTTGCTTGTGGCGTCGAGACTGGCAGCAATCCTGACTGCGGGCAACAACCCTCCGCGGGAATTTCGCCAGCATCCGCCAACCTATGCGGAGCGGGCGGCCCGCGTCAGGCTCGCTGCGTCGACGATTTGCTCGATGCCGCGCACCGCTGCGAGCAAGGAAGCTGCCTCCGGACCGCGCAGTACGCCCTCGGCGGCGGCGGCGAATTTGGCATCGAGCTCGGCATCGGTCATCGGCCGGCCACGGCTGCCGATGCAATCCCGGACCGTGCGGGATACGCGTCGGCCGTCAGTGAGCGTGACGGTCATGTCGGCGCCGTCGTGTGGTACGGCCGTGTCGGTGGTGACGTCGATCCTGTCGCGCAGGGCTGTAAGGACAGGGTCAGCGATGGCCGCGTCGGTTCCTTCGGGGATACCGGCCCGGCCTCGCACGAGGGCTGCTGCAACCCACTGGTAGAGGCTGACCTGGCCCTCGAACTCATCCTTTGGGTGGCGGCGGAAGCAGAGTGCCATGGCGGCGGGGTTGGCGCGTATCTCGACCTTGGCGACGGTGTCGGGATCGGGCTTCGCCTCGCGGGCGATGTCGAGGGCGGCATCGATCAGTGGATGGATAACGATGCCGCACGGATAGGGCTTGTAGGTGTTGCCGAGGATCTCCCACCGCTCGCCGAGACCGTCCGTGACGTAGGCGAGGTGCGGCGTCTCGGCGAAGCACTCGGCGAAGCCGTAGCGGGCTTCGATCGCGGCTCGCGAGCTGGTCACGCCGGCCGCCGCCATGAAGGCCGCGCGCAATCCTGCCTGGCCAGCGTTGGCGGGCATCATTGGTGTGCAATGCGTGCCGTGCAGCGCGCGGATGCCCGACGCCTGCGCGGCAGCGATGCCGACCGCGACGCGTGTGGTCTCGTGGTCGAGCCTGAGCAACCGAGCGGCAGCCAGCGCCGCGCCGATGCCGCAGGCGATGCCGGTCTGCGACCAGGCGATGGAGCCTTTGGCCGGCGCTACGGAGACGGCTTTGCTCAAGCGGCAGATGGCCTCGACGCCGACCGTGAAGGCGGCCAGCGCCTCGGCGCCGGTGACAGGGCGCATCTCTGCCACGGCAAGCACGGCGCTCATCACGGGGCCGCTCGGGTGCACGATGGCCTCGGCGTGCGTATCGTCGAAGGTATTGACCGAGGAGGCGAGCGTGTTGATCAGCGCGGCGGTGAGCGCATCGGTTCTCTCCGAGCGCCCGAGCAGGGTTGTCTGTTCGCTGCCGGCGAACGGCGCCACCGCGGCCCATGTTTTCTCGACGGCGTCGTGGCGGGCGCCGCCGAGTGTGCAGCCTACGATATTGACCAGGGAGCGAACACCCTCGCGGCGCACGTTCTCCGGCATCGCGGCGAGGGACGTGTCCAAAGCCAGACGGGCGAGGGCTGCGGTCGCTTCGATCGGGGCGTCGGCCATGGCGGAACCTTCTTTTGGCGGGGATCGGCGAAGCCTAGCGAGAGCCTGTGCGCATCACCAGCCCCGTCGCGCTCAAAAGGTGGCGTTGCACTTCTTGTCGAGTCGAGGGCGCTGCCGGATGTCGCCTTGACCTGATGCGGGTTCGCTGTCTCGATGGCGAACCGAAGCTGGGAGATCGATAGAGTGTTTCGCCGGATCGTCGCTTGGGCTGGCCTGCTCTGCATGCTGATGCATGCGGCGCTTGTCGTGCATCATCGCGGGTCCATGGGGCTCGGCGACGGGTCTATCGCGGTCTCGGCCCTGACCGACTCCGATGCGGGCAGTTTCGCCAAGGCGCTGCTCGCCTCGATGTGCCGGCCCGGAGTGGCGCAGGCTGGAGAGAGCGCGCCAGCGCCGTCGGAGCCAGGTAAGCCATTCACTCATTGTTTGACGTGCTGCTGTCCGGCCGGGCAGAGCATTGTGCTGCCGGCGATCCTGCGCAGCCCTCATCCCAGCCTCGAGCCGTTGCCGCAACGCATTGCATGGCGTGCGACGCATGCTGTGATCAAAGAGCGGACCGCCGAGCGTCCACCGGTGCGCGGGCCACCAACGCAGGTCTGATCGTGGACGCCGGCCGGGTATCATCGACCTCGGCATTGTGATCCACCGGCATGACTGATCCGCAGAGTCCGTTAGATCGGGCTTGGCGAATGCAGCGCTCTTTGCGGCCCGTGCGGGGCATAGAGCCGACCCTTCCACTTGGAGCACATATCATGAAACGTCTGATCACCGCGGCCGCCGCGGTCGCGTTGCTCGCGGCAGCAACGGGCTCCCTCGAGGCCCGCGACTTCACGAAAGGTCCGATCAAGATCGAGCAGCCCTGGACACGCGCCACGCCCGGTGGTGCAAAGGTCGCGGGTGGGTTCATGAAGATCACCAACACCGGCACGACCCCTGATCGCCTCGTCTCAGCGACGGCCGACATCTCCGGCGTGGTCGAGTTGCACGAGATGACGATGGTCGACGGCATCATGAAGATGCGGGCGCTCGGCAACGGCATCGAGCTGAAGCCGGGGCAAAGCATGGAGCTGAAGCCCGGGAGCTACCACGTCATGTTCATCGATCTGAAAAGCCCGGTCGTGAAGGAGCGGCCGGTCAAGGCGGTGCTGAAATTCGAGCAAGCCGGCGACATCGAGGTGGAGTTCAAGGTGGAGCCGATCGGCGCGCGGGCTCCAGCCGGAGGCGGTGGCGGACACCACAAGCATTGAGGGGGCACGCCTCTGTTCGGGGAGCCGCCTCCGACGTTCTACGTTGCGTGAGCCGGTTGCGACCTACGGAGCCGGCTGGCGCGCTTGTGGAGGCACTATTTGCAGCCGAGCTGCTTCTCGCGCGCATCGATCGCGTCGACGAGGGCACGATCGGCGGACGACATGACCGCGCGCGCGGCAGCAAGGTCGCGCGAGCACCCCCGGTTGCCAAAGACCTGCTGCCCCTTGGCACCCGTGAAGCAATAGCCGTTGCGATGCCAGATGGCGTTGCGGCGATGCCAGAGGGCGTCGCAGGTATCGGCCTGTTGTGCGGGGGGGGCGGGCCGGCTCGCCCCCGGGCGGGCGCCAGCGATCGTGCGGCAGCACTGGATCCAGTTGCCGTGCGCCCAGCCCGACGTGCCATCGAGCAGCGCGACGCGGCGCCAGTCTCCACGGCGCTCGAGGATCTGTAACAGCGTGTCCGGACCCATCGTCGCAATCCGCTGACCATCGGTCCCGGGCGCCGTTCGCAGTGCGAGGAAGTTGTCGCCGTTCGGATCGAGGCCGGTGACATAGGCGTAGCTCCGGGCCGTAATCGTCGTGCGGAACGGCTCTGGGCGGATCGAGGGCGATACGGGTCTCGCAGGGGGTGAATCCGATAGGGATGTGGTGGCGGACGTCTCGGCAAAGGCCATCTCGTCGATCAAGGAAGAGTTTTCCCATGGGATCTGCTGCTCGGCGGTGGCGCGCTGAACATCGCCCCGAACGCGGCGCATGACGGCATGGACATCGGCGCCGGGCACGGTCATGTGGCGCAATAGCGCCTCGGTGAAGGGGCTGTTCTCGCCCTGGCCGTCGAGGGCGACGTTGCCGGGCTGAGTTGAGTAGGCGATGAAGGAGCCGACGCCAGCATAGACGCGGGCGAGCCCTTGCCCGAGGCCAGCCGAGCGCGTCGCCGGCGCGGCGGCGAGCTTCTCCGCAAACGGGTTGTTACGGCAGGCGTCGAGAATGACGATGCGGGTTTTCGTGCTCCGGGAGAGATCCGAGATGAGCGCATTGAGTGGCACGAGGCGGCCGCGGGCGTCGGCCTCGCTGGCGACGCTGGCATCGACCGGAAATAAATAGTTTTCGCCGCCGATCTGAAGGCCGTGGCCAGCATAATAGAAGAGCGCGACGTCGTCGGCCTTCAGCGAGCGGACAAAGCCCTGAAAGCTTTCCAGAAAGCGGCTTCGGCCAAGGTCGAGGCCGACGGTAACGCGGTAGCCGAGCGCCTCGAGGCGTTTGGCGAGATCGCGGGCGTCGTTGGCGGGATTGCGGAGGTGGGGCGCGCTGGCATAGGACGCATTGCCGACGACGAAGGCGTGCCGCGCTGCGTGGGCCGGGCTGAGGCTGGCCAGCACGAGCCAGATTGTCGCGACTATTGTCGCGGCGACGGCTTCGCGTATCGGTCTCGGCATGAGTGTCTCCCCCGTCACGGCACGATGCAGTGATAACCGAGGGGGGCGCCGGTGCCAACGCCGTGGGGCAGCGTTTGCTCAGGCCACGCCTGCCTGCTTTGCACGCGCAAGGGTGCGCTCGGCCATCACGGCGATGTCGACCGCGATGAACTCGCCGTCGACGTAGGCTGTGCCGCGGCCCTCGCGACGGGCCGCATCGTAGGCAGCGATGATGCGGTGGGCGCGGCCGATCTCGGCAGCGGACGGGGTAAAGACCTCGTTGGCAACCGCAAGCTGGCTCGGATGGAAGACGAGCTTGCCGGAGAAGCCGAGCTCGCGGGCGACGAGGGCGTCGGCATGGGTGGCAGCCACGTCTTTCACGGCGACGAAGTAGGCAGCGTCGATTGCCTCGATGTGAGCGGCTGCGGCGGCCGCCACGATCAGAGCGCGGGGGACCGCGAGCGTGCGTTCGGTGACGGCCGAGCCGGTTGCGGCGGTGTAGTCGCCGGAGCCGAAGAAGAGTGCGGTTGTTCGTCGCGAGGCGTCCGCAATGGGTAGGGCGTTGAACAGGCCGCGCGGCGTCTCGATGGTGGCGATGATCTCGATGGGGCGTGCGCGGGGATACTTGATCTCCTCGCGATCGAGCCATGCCGCGAGCTGATGCAACTGATCGGGGTGCTCGACCTTCGGGACGAAGATGGAATCGATCCGGGTGACGTCGAGGGCGTCGAGGTCGGCGGCATGCTCGGGTGTGCCGACGGCATTGACGCGGACGGAGCGCTCGCGAGGGCCGAAATCAAGCTCCGCGAGCGCTTTGGCGATGGCGCTCCGGGCGGCCGCTTTCTGCTCAGGACCGACGCCGTCCTCCAGGTCGAGCACGACAGCGTCGGCATCGAGCATGGCCGACTTGGCGATGCGCTCGGGACGGTCGCCGGGCGTGATCAGGAGAGAGCGCCTGAGACGTGGTGGGTGCATGTCGGCTGTCACACGAAGATCTGGGTGTCGAGGGGAAGGCCGAGCAGGTGACGGCCAGCGGTGGCATAGTGCGTGGGGCGGCCCTGGACCTGCTGAGACGCCGAGAGCGCGTCGCGCATCCGGCGCTCGAAGGGTGCACTCTCGAAGACGGCACTGGCGCCGGCTGCGCGATAGCCGTCGACGGCGATCTGGCAGCCCTCGAAAACCGTGTGCGTGCACGCAAGTCGAGCATTGACGCGTTGCTCGAGCGTGAGCGGACCGCCGGCGTCAACCGCGTTCCAGATCTCGCGGAAGGTGCTGAAATGATAGCTGTGCAACGCGCGCCAACGAGCCTCGAGACGTCCGAGATCGGCGTGGAACATCTCGCTGTCGCGCATCGACGAGGCTGCGCCGCGCGCCGTCTTGGTGGTGGCGAGCGCCTTCAGGTCGTCGAGCATGCCGCGCGAGATGCCGAGCATGACACCGCCGAACGCCGCTGCGTAGATCATGATGGTCGGAAAACGAAACAGCGTCCCGGGGGTCTTGACGGTCTCAAGTGCCTCGCGGTCGATGGTGTCCTCGGCGGCAACGAACAGGTCGTCGACCGCGTAGCTGTCGCTGCCGGTGCCTTTCAGCCCGACCACCTGCCAGACATCCTCGATTCGGGCCTTCGCGCGGGGCAGAAGCGCGGTGCGATCGGCAGGGCGCCCGTCGGGACGCAAGGCGGGCTTGCCGTCGGCGCCGATCACCTTGCAGTGGGCGCCGAGCAGGGTGGCATGTCGGCTGCCGCTGGCGAAAGACCACTTGCCGCTGACCCGGTAGCCGCCGGGGACCTCGACGGCGGTGCCCTGGACACCAGCGCCCCAGGCGAGGACCGCGTCGCGTGGTCCGAACAGGCGCTCGGCGGCAGCTGGCTCGAGGAACGAAGCCGACATGGCGCAGCCGCCGCCCTGCCCGATGCACCAGGCCGTGCTCGCGTCGGCCTTGGCCATGATCATGGCGATCTCGGCGAATGTCGCGATTTCGACCTCGGCACCACCGATTGCCTTTGGTAGAAGCAGGCGGAACAAGCCCGCATCGAGGAGAGCTCGGTGGACGTCGGCTGGAAGCTCGCGGGCGGCCTCGATGCGGTCCCTCGCGGCTCTGACGATCTCCGCCGCGGCCCTGGCGCGCGCGACGTGCTCGCTCTCGCCCGAAATAGTTGGCTGTCCGTCCATGGCTGCCGACCTCGCTCGCCGTTGCTGTCCGGACAAAAAGATAGCGGCAAGCCGACGGGGTTGGCAAAGGAACTCGCGGACGAAAAAGGGCGCAACCGGGTGGGAGCGCCCTTCGAGCCGTCGAAAGGCGGCGATCAGCCGAAGCGGCCGGTGATGTAGGCCTGGGTTTTCGGGTCGCTCGGGTTCGTGAAAATCGTCTTGGTGTCGCCTTCCTCGGCGAGGACGCCGAGGTGGAAAAAGGCGGTCCGCTTCGAAACGCGCGCGGCTTGCTGCATCGAGTGCGTGACGATGATGATGCAGAAATTCTGGCTGAGCTCGTCGATGAGCTCCTCGATCCTGGCTGTGGCGATCGGGTCTAGGGCGGAGCAGGGCTCGTCCATCAGGATGACGTCGGGGCTGACCGCGATGGCCCGGGCAATGCAAAGACGCTGCTGCTGACCGCCGGAGAGTGCGGTGCCAGATTCCAGAAGGCGGCTTTTGACCTCCTCCCACAAACCGGCCTTCTTCAGGCTGCTCTCGACGATCTGGTCGAGGTCGGCCTTGTTCCGCGATGTTCCGTGAATGCGGGGGCCGTAGGCGACGTTCTCGTAGATCGATTTCGGGAACGGGTTCGGCTTTTGGAACACCATGCCGACGCGGGCGCGAAGCTGCACGACGTCTAGCGCGGGATCGTAAATGTCCTGGCCGTCGATCGTGATGTTGCCCGTTACGCGGCAAACCGGGATTGTATCGTTCATGCGGTTGATGCAACGCAGGAACGTGGACTTGCCGCAACCGGACGGGCCGATGAAGGCGGTGACCGACTTGTCGGGAATGTCGATCGAGACATCCTTCAGGGCGTGCTTCTCGCCGTAGTAGACGTTGACGTTGCGGGCCATGACCTTGGCCGAGGCGGCAACCTGTCGTGTCACTGCCTTCTCGGGCGTCAGGGTCTGCTGTGACATGTCCATTGCGGTGGTCCTAACCTTCGGCGCTTGATCCAGGCGGTTGCATTCTGATCGTTCGGGCTCGGAGCGCGGTCGACCTTTCCGCCGCGCCCCCTGAAGCGGATTACCAGCGACGCTCGAATTTGCGGCGCAGATAGATGGCGGCTCCGTTCATTACGAACAGGAAACCGAGAAGCACCATGATAGCCCCTGCCGTCTTGTAACGGAATGCCAGCTCCGGCAGGTCCGACCAGAGGTAGATCTGGACCGGCAGCACAGTAGCGGCATCGACGGGCGAAGTCGGTACATCGACGATGAAAGCCACCATCCCGATCATCAGAAGCGGCGCGGTCTCACCCAGTGCCTGCGCCATCGCGATGATGGTGCCTGTCATGATGCCGGGCATCGCGAGCGGCAGCACGTGGTGGAAGACCGCCTGTTGATGCGATGCGCCCACGCCGAGCGCGGCCTCCTTGATCGACGGTGGCACCGCCTTGATCGCCGCACGGGTGGCGATGATGATGGTGGGAAGAGACATCAAGGCGAGCACGAGGCCGCCGACCAGAGGTGCCGATCGCGGCAGGTTGAAGAAGTTCAAGAACACGGCCAAGCCGAGGAGGCCGAACACGATCGACGGCACGGCCGCCAGGTTGTTGATGTTCACCTCGACCAGATCCGTGAGACGGTTCTTTGGAGCGAACTCCTCGAGGTAGATCGCCGCCAGGACGCCGATCGGCAGGCAGAGGGCCAGGGTGACGAGAAGCGTCAGTGCAGAGCCCACGATGGCGCCTCGAATACCCGCCAGCTCAGCCTCGCGGCTGTCTCCGGAGGTGAAGAAGAGGGAGTTGAAGTGGCTCTCCACCGCGCCCTTCTCGCGCAACCGCTCCAGGAATGCGATCTCCTGATCACTCACCTTGCGGTTCGCCTCTGGAGTGGCGTAGGTCACAAGGCTCCACTCGCCCGGCTTTGCGTCAGCCGTCGAGCTCAAGGGCAATAGAACCTCACCGGTGACCTTGATGTCGCTCATCTTGGTGATCTTGACGAGGCCGCCATTGATCTCAATGAGCTTGCTCGGCAGCTTGCTGTCGAGTTCCTCCTCGACCTTCGGTGCATCGATACGCGCCCTCAGCGCGGCGATCTCCTCGTTCAACTCCTTGACACGCTCCGCAACGGAGGAGCCGCCGAACAACGAGATGCGCTTGATCTCGGCAGCCTTCAGCCGCGCCTGCTCCTCGGCAGCCTGCTTCAGGAAGACCACCGCGTTGGCGAAATCATTGACGGACGTCAGGATGGTGACCTCGCCCGTGGTGCCGGTCGGGGTGGCGATGCCGCGACCCGGAACTTTCGAAATAGCCGAGCCGCCTCCCTTGAAATAGAGATCGGCATCATCCGACAGTAGCAAAGGCACTTTCGTCGTCGCGCCGAAGAGGCTCGGATTGGCCACCAGACGCTCACGTAGGACGTCGGCCGCACCCGTGCTGAGGAGCCGCGTCAGCGTCCGCTCGCCAGAGCGGCTCTCGATCCCCGGGATCACGTTCTTCAGGGCATCGCGAGTGACCGGAAAGTAATCCGCCGAGCGCACCGCGACCGGGTCATTGCGCTTGTCGGGTGGGACAAGGTCCGCCGGCACTGCCACGTCGAGCGAGAGCGAGTGCTGCGTGAACGCTGGTAGGCCGTTCCTGATGATGTCGATCACCAGGAACACCAGGAAGGCGGCCGTGATCGCCAGCGCGATCAGTCCGTAGGCCTTGAAGCGGGCCTCCGAGCGATAACGATTGCGGATCCGCCGTTTGGCCGCGTCGGACGTCAGATCGAGGCGAAAGGCCGAGGCCTCCGTGGAAGCGGCTATATCAGTCATATTGCTCTCGATACTTGCGCACGACCTGAAGCGCGATGATGTTCAAGATCAGCGTGATCACGAAGAGGACGAAGCCGAGCGCGAAAGCGGCCAAGGTCTTGGCGCTGTCGAATTCCTGGTCGCCGACAAGGATCGTCGCGATCTGCACGGTGATGGTCGTCACCGCCTCGAGCGGATTGATCGTAAGCTTGGCGGCGAGGCCGGCGGCCATGACGACGATCATCGTCTCGCCCACCGCGCGGCTGATGGCCAGCATGAAGGCGGAAACGATACCGGGAAGAGCCGCCGGCAGTACGACGTTGCGGATCGTCTCCGACCGCGTGGCCCCCAATGCATAGGCACCGTCCCGGAGAGACTGGGGAACGGCGTTGATCACGTCGTCCGAAAGCGAGGAGACGAACGGGATAATCATCATGCCCATTACGAGGCCGGCAGCGAGGGCCGATTCCGAGGCGACGTCGAGGCCCCAGTACTCGCCCCAGCCGCGAATGAGCGGTGCCACCGTGAGTGCCGCGAAAAAGCCCAGCACGACGGTCGGGATGCCGGCAAGGATCTCGAGGACCGGCTTGGCATAAGTGCGGAACCTGTTGCTCGCATACTCGGAGAGATAGATCGCCGAGAGCAATCCCAGCGGCCCCGCGACCAACATTGCGATCACGGTGATGAGCAGCGTGCCGCCGAGGAGGGGCAGGAAGCCGAAGGCGGTTGCGATATCACCCTGATCGGCGCGTAGCGCAGCCTGGGGGTTCCATTCCGTTCCGAACAGGAACTGAGGAATTGTCGGTTTGCCCTTGAGGTCCGGGTCGAAGAAGAAGCGTCCCGTCTCGAAAAGAACCGAGGCGACGATGCCGATTGTCGTCAACACCGCAACCGTCGCGCAGATTGCCATCACGGTCAGCCAGAAGCGCTCAAAGATGTTGCGTGCGCGATACGTCGGCGAGATGCGCGCGACGAAGTAGAGCATGGCGGCCAGGCCGGCAACCAGTCCGATCCCAAAGACCATCCAGCCGCCGAGCTGGAACCCGGACCGGTAGGCGTCGGCCGCCGTCTGCAACTCGGGCGAAGGCGTGCCCCCGTGCTGACCGGCGATGACGTTGCGGAGGTCGCGAAGGGCGGCGCCGCGGCGCAGCGGATCGTTGACTGCCTCGGGACCGAGCAGGGAAAGAGCATTGCCTTCCACCATCCGCGCCACGAGGGCCGAGCCGATAGCATAGACGAGCAGCATCGCCACAAGCACCGCAGCCGCGGGCAGGAGGCCGTGGTACGAAGGGAGTGAATGAAGGGGAGGACCGCCAGCGACGGTCAGTCCTTGAGCCCGGCTTCGGCCCACGAGAAACGCTGCGATCAGAAGTATCGCGAGCGTGAGAAAATAGATGGCTGACATCGGGTTCCGGCGGACTCGAGGCCGAGACAGTGACGAATTGGCGAGGAAGATCTGACTGGCGTCCTGCGAGTAGCGGGGCGCCGCGGTGATCCGTTTCTGGACCGCCGCGGCGCCGGGTCGTCTTACTTCACGTCAGCAGCGGTCAGCGGCTTCATCGCCTTGACAGCGGCTGCGACCTTCTCGGCCTCAGCCTTCGGCAGAGCGACGAGTCCCTTGCGAGCGAGGTAGCCGTCCTTCGACATCGCCTTTGAGGACACGTACTCGGCAGCGAACTGCTCGATGCCCGGGACGACGCCGACATGCTGCTTCTTCACGTAGAAGAACAGCGGGCGGGCGCCCTTGTACTTGCCGCCGGAGATGGTGTCATAGTCCGGCTCGACGCCATCGATCGTGGCGCCGCGCAGCTTCGCGGCGTTCTCCTCGAGGAAGGAGTAGCCGAAGATTCCGACGGCGGCCTTGTTGGCCTCGAGCTTCTGGACGATGACGTTGTCATTCTCGCCGGCTTCGACATAGGCGCCGTCCTTGCGGAGCGACTTCCAGAGCTTCTCGAAGCCCTTCTTGTCCGACTTCTGCAAGTCTTTCAGGGAGGCGAGCTTCTTTGCGCCGACTTCCATGAAGAGCTCATGGAACGAGTCGCGGGTGCCCGAGGTCGGGGGAGGACCGAGAACCTCGATCTTCACGTTCGGCAGCGACTTGTCGATGTCCGACCAGTTCTTGTGGGGGTTGGCGACAAGCTTGCCGTCGGCGCCTGGAACCTGCTCGGCAAGGGCGAGAAAGACCTGCTCCATGGTGAGCTTGAGCGGAGTAGCCGCTTTCGACTGGGCGAGAACCAGGCCGTCGATGCCGACCTTGATCTCGACGATGTCCTTGACGCCATTCTTCTGGCAGTCCTCGAACTCGCCCTTCTTGATGGCGCGCGAGGCATTCGTCATGTCGGGATGGCCGACACCGACGCCGGCGCAGAACAGCTTCATGCCGCCGCCCGTGCCAGTCGACTCGACGACCGGCGTCTTGCCGGCGCCGGACTTGCCGAACTGCTCGGCGACGGCGGTGGTGAACGGATAGACCGTCGACGAGCCGACGATGCGGATTTGGTCGCGGGCGGCAGCAATGGCCGTCGACGCGACGAGGCCGGCAACGGCGACGGTGATCGTCGCGGTCAGCTTACGGTTGTTAATCACAAGACCCTCCAGATTTCGGCTGGGCGCTTCTGCCCGGCAACCCCCGTCATAGAGTATGGTCGCAATGGATTTGTGACAGTTTATGTGTATGAAATATATTGCTATTATACGAATTCGATGCAGGGCATGCCGCTGATCAGTGATCAGCGGCGGCTGCGCAGAGGAGAGCGGCGCCGAGAGGGTGTCTGTGTCGTCGCGGGATGAAGCTGGGTCTTGGCGGCGGTCGGGAGAGCCCAAATGAAAAGCGCCCGACCTCGGGGGAAAGGTCGGGCGCCTAGCGCCCTAAAGCGCTTGCGTCGGGAGGGAAGCCGACGCGACAGACGGCATCTTCGGCTAGACGGGGGGCACTACCGATGAAGAGCGATGCCGCCTGCTCTAAGCCGAAAATAAGATTGCTTGACAGGGTTTCAAGGGCCACACCAAATCATTCACGTTTTTTTTACAGTTTGTTGCAGCGCTTTGGTTCGGAGGCCCGATCGCGTGTCAGCCCGGTCAGTTACTGGTTTTGCCGCAGCGTTGGGCTCACGATCTTGAACAGAGCCGCGTCGACCGGCTGCGTCTTGTCGAGCGAGGAAACCTCGAGCCGCGTATCGAGGCCCTGGGCATCCGTGGTGACCCATTCCTTGAGCTCGGGTTCGGGCGCTAGCGACAAGAAAAGGCGCACCCGGCCCGAGGCGTCCTTCGATTTATCTTGCAGCGCCACAATGATCAGGTCGTCGGCTTCCTGCACCTCGAGAATGCGGGCGTCCCTGAGAAGGTCGACGTCACTCTTGAGGAGGACCCGGAATGGGGTCTGGTCGACCATGACGCGGTCGTCGGTGTTGATGTCGAGGTCCTGGATTGAGATCTGCTTGCCGTCCGAAATGATGAGCTGGCGGCTCGGCGGGGAGTATTCGAAGCGGATCCGTCCCGGGCGCTTCATGAAGAATTTGCCCTTCATTCGCTTGTTGTCGGACGTGGTCTGCAGAAACGAGCCTTTCAAGTTCTCTATGGCATTGAAATAGTCGTTTACTTTCTTGATCGCCTCGATCTGGCGCTCATCGAGCGTGATGCCTGCGACTGCCGGGTCGGCTGTCGCATGCTGCGTGCTCCACGCAGGGTTTTCGCCGCCCCTTTTGCTCTGGGCTGCCACAGGTGCCGAAAGCACCGTCAGAGCGACGAGTGCCCCAACAAGAAGGCTTGCCGATCCCGCCACGTCGTTTCGCACTTTGTGCGTCCTTTGCCGAGCCATCCCGCCACCCCGCCGATCCCACTCCGGTGGCACAGTCCCTACAATTGGGACCTTACGAGGGCAAGCGGCGGTAGCATGTGCCTGTTGATGGCGGGGTGTGGCGCTCCTGCGCGCCTGGTCAGCCAGCGGCGCCGGCTTCGTCGTCGCGGCCGATGAGGACGCGTCGACGGCCGACGCTGTCAGCCGGACTGACGAGGCCTTCCGCCTCCATGCGCTCTATCAGATCGGCGGCGCGGTTGTAGCCGATGCCGAGACGGCGCTGGAGATAGCTGGTGGAGGCCTTTCCGTCGCGGTGAACGATGGCGACCGCGCGGTCGAAGAGGTCGTCGGCGGAGACGACCGGCGCGGCGCCGGCGGCAGGTCCGCCGGTGATCTGCGGATCGGCCTCGAGCTGGATGGCGAGGCTTTCGACGTAGGCCGGCTCGGAGCCGTCACGCAGGGCAGAGGCGACGGCCTCGACCTCCTCGTCCGAGACGAAGGGACCGTGCACGCGCACCGTCTGGCCCGCACCGGCGGAATACAGCATGTCGCCCGCACCGAGCAGTTGCTCGGCACCTTGCTCGTTGATGATGGTGCGGCTGTCGATCTTGGCGGCGACCTTGAAGGCGATCCGGGTCGGGAAGTTGGCCTTGATCGTGCCGGTGACGACGTCGACGCTCGGCCGCTGAGTAGCCATGACGAGATGGATGCCGGCGGCGCGCGCCATCTGGGCGAGGCGCTGGACGATGCCTTCGATCTCCTTGCCAGCGACGCTCATCAGGTCGGCGAACTCGTCGACGATGACGACGATGTAGGGCATCGGCTCGGGGGTGCGATCCTCGCGAACGTAGAGGGCCTCGCCGGTCTCGTCGTCGAAGCCGGTCTGGACGGTGCGCCCGATCAGCTCGCCACGCTTCTTGGCGTTCTTCACTCGAACGTTGAACATGTCGATGTTGCGAACGCCCAGCTCGGACATGCGCTTGTAGCGCTCCTCCATCTCCGAGACGACCCAGCCTAGGGCGGCCGCCGCGCGATGTGGATCGGTGACGACGGGCGCAAGCAAGTGGGGGATGCCGTTGTAGACCGACAGCTCGAGCATCTTCGGGTCGATCATGATGAAGCGGCATTCGGCAGGGGAAAGCCGGTAGAGCAACGACAGCACCAGAGCGTTGATGCCGACCGACTTGCCCGATCCGGTCGTGCCTGCGACGAGGGCGTGGGGCATGCGGGCGAGATCGGCAATGATGGGCTCGCCGCCGATGCCCTTGCCGAGCACGACGGGGAGGCGGGCCTCGGTATTGCGCCAGGCCTCGTGCTCGAGGAGCTCACGCAGGTAGACGGTCTCGCGGCGCACGTTCGGCAGCTCGATACCGATCAGGTTGCGGCCGGGAACGGGCGCGACGCGGGCGGAGACGGCGCTCATCGAGCGTGCGATATCGTCGGCGAGAGCAATGATGCGCGAAGCCTTGGTGCCGCGTGCGGGCTCGAGCTCGAACAAGGTGACGACCGGGCCGGGTTTGATGCCCTTGACCTCGCCCTTGATGCCGAAATCGGAGAGGACGTCCTCGAGCAGGCGTGCGCTGCCGCGCAGCACGGGCTGCGTGTGCTCGGCGCCGGGGCGGCTCGCTGGGGCGCGCTTCAGGATATTGAGCGTCGGGCGCTGGTAGGCCGGCGGGGTCGAACGGAAGGCCATCACGCGGCCGAGGATCTCGGCGGGCTTACGGGGGGGCGGCTTCGTTTCCGAGGCCTTGGCCGGAGCGAAGCGGGCCGCGATCGAGCCGCTGGCGTAATCGGTCGCCTGGTCGAAACCGGACTGATGCGGCGCCTCGGGGCGAACGGCGGACGAGGGATGCGGACCTTGGTCGACATTGTAGGGAGCTGGCGGCGCAGATCTCGGCTGGCGAGCGACGGAGGGTGCAGCGCCAACCGGCTGACCGGGGGTGTCGCACCATGGGTCGGGGAAAGCGGTCTCGCTGTCGGCGACGCGGGGCGGGAGCGGCATGCCGGGCGACACCTCGACGCGCCCGAGAGCGACGGGGCGCTGGCGGGTTTGACCCGACTGGGCGAGCAGCGACAACTCGCGCTGGCCGATGCCCAGGCCGGCGCACAGCAGCGACATGCCACCAGCGAACAGGGCAAGGCCGCTGAGGGCGGCGGCGGCCTGAGGCAGCAGGAGGGCAACGATGCCGGTCAGCGTGCGAAAGACGAGGTCGCCGATCGCGCCGCCGAGGCCGTGATTGAGCGGCCAAGTCGCAGGGGGCGGCACACTGGATATGGCGCCCGCAAGCACAAAGAGGGCCAATGCAAACAGCAGCGTGCGCACTTTCGGCCGGTCGAGCCGTTCGCTCAGGAGCAGCTCGCCCCCGGCCCAGGCGGGGCCGAGAAAGACGACGATTGCGGCGAAGCCGACCGTCTGGAGGACGAGATCAGAGAAGATGGCGCCAACAGGTCCGAGAAGATTACGCGTGGCACCACTGGTCGCGTGGGTGAGCGAGGGGTCGGATGCCGACCATGTCATCAGCGAAAGCCAGCCAGCGAGCGCCAGCACCACGAGCGCAAGGCCCGTGATTTTCATCAGGAGTCCAAGTAGCCGATCCTCCAGCGTAGGCGGGAGAAGCGGTCTCGGCTCCAAGCCGGAACGCTCGACATGCATCTGAACTGACGCCTCGACGACTCAAAGGGCTACAACGCGCTCGAGCGCCTCCCTGACGACGGCCGGCGGATGGACGAGGGCGACGCGGATGTAGCGTTCGCCGGGGTTGACGCCATCGCTGTTCGGCTGGGCCAGGTAGGCACCGGGCACAACCTTGACACCCGCACGTTTCCATAGGGTTACCGTGGCCTCTACGCTGCCACCGAGATGAGACACGTCGAGCCAGAGAAAGAAGCCGCCGCCGGGGCGGCGATAGCCCATGCGGCCCTTCAGGACCTCGTCGCAAATGTCGAACTTGGCCCGGTAGGCCTGGCGGATCGTGGCGACGTGCTGCTCCTCCGACCAGACCGCGATCGACGCCTGCTGGATGACGCCCGGCATCTGGGGGCCGGTCAGGTTGCGCACTTCGGCCAGGGTCTCGAGGAAGTCGCCGTCGCCAGCGACGAAGCCAGACCGGAGCCCCGGGAGGTTCGAGCGCTTCGACAACGAGTTGAAGACGACCATGTTCTTGAATTTTTCGGGCGTCGCAGCTGCAACCTCGAGGCCGCCGGTCGGTGGCTCGCCCGTGTAAATCTCGGAGTAGCATTCGTCGAAGAGGAGCATGAAGTCGTACTGGCGGGCGAGGGCGAGCGCCCGGCGGATGTAATCGGGCTTGGCTACGGCGCCCTGAGGATTGGCCGGCGAGCAGAGGTAGAATGCGACGGTCCGCTCGAGAATCTCGGGTTGCCGCGCGAGGGCGTCGAGATCGGGGAGGTGTCCGGTCGCCTCGGTGGCGTCGAGGAAGACAGGCTCGGCGTTCACGGCCGAGGTCGAGCCGAGGTAGGCATGGTAGTAGGGGTTCGGCAGCAAGACGACGGGCTTGCCTTCGACCTGCTTGCGGCCGACAGCCGGCAGAATGGCGTAGAACAGGCCTTCGCGCGAGCCGTTGACGACGATGACCTCCTTCAGGGGATCGATGCGGCCCGCCAGGCCGTAGCGGCGTTCGATCCAGGTGCCGAGCACCTTGCGCAGGTCGTCGCCGCCGCGCGTGGCGGGATACGTCCCGAGGAGCGCCTGGGCCTCCACCATGCGGTCCATGACGAAGCCGGGCATGGTCTCCTTGGGATCGCCCGCGGTCATCTCGATCGGCTTGGCATGCCCGGCCGGTATGCCGTCGAGCAAGCGGCGGAGGCGCGTGAAGGGGGAGATGATCTCGCCCCGAACCATGGCCTGGAGGCCGGAATAATCGGACATCAGCTCAGCGTTCCCTCGTAGTCGCAGACGTGGCGCATTGTGGCATTGGTCTAAGCCGGGATCGGGCGTGGCGCCAGTCCCAGCGCGGCAACACTGGAGGTGCGGCCGACATAAGCGACGGCCGTCGATCTAGTCGACGATGGCCTGAAGGACGAGACCGCGCAGGAGCTGCCGGTAGCGAAGCCGCATCTGCCCCGGTGCGGCGGCCATGAAGACCACGGCCAACTCCTCGACCGGGTCGATCCAGAAGTAGGTACCGTAGACGCCGGACCAGTAGTAGTCCCCTGTCGAGCCGAGCTGTGCGGCGATGCCCGCTGCCTTGCGCACGGCGAAGCCGAGGCCGAAGCCGTATCCGTTGCAGGCGGGGTCCATGGTCGTGATGCGGTTCTCGACCTCGGGACCGAGGTGGTCGGCACGCATCAACTCCACTGTCTTGCGGCCGACGATGCGGATTGTGCCGAGATTGCCGCCGGCGCGCAGCATCTCGACGAAGCGCAGGTAATCGGCCGCCGTCGAGACAGCGCCGCCGCCGCCCGATTCCCACTTCTGGGATTTGCCGCTGGCGTGCAGCACGGACAGCGGCTCGCCGGTCAGCGGGCACTTCGGGAAGGCGCGGGCGTAGCGGCCTTCGGCGTTCTTCGACAGGTCGAACGACGTGTCGGCCATGCCGAGCGGGTCCCAGAGCCGCGATTTCAGGAACGCTCCGAGCGTCTGTCCCGATATGGCCTCGACGACATGACCCAGGACGTCAGTCGAGAAGCCATACTCCCAGGTGCTCCCGGGCTGATAGAGCAGGGGCACCTTGCCGACGGCCTCGAGGAACTCTTCGCGGCCAAGCGAAACGGCGGCGGAGCCACCCGATTGCGGATACGCCCGGTGCGCGGCCGAGGTGCCGCGGTTGCCATTGGTCAGCCCCGAGGTATGGCGCAGGAGATCCTGTATGGTGATCTCGCGGCTTGCGGGAACGGTCTCCAGGGTATCTGAGGTCGGCGACTTGGCGACCTTCATATTGGCCATCTGCGGGAGGAACTTCGAAACGGGATCGCCGAGCAGAAGGCGCCCCTCCTCGTGCAGAATCATGATGGCCACCGAGGTCATCGGCTTCGTCATCGAGGCGATCGAGAAGATGGCGTCGGCCCACATCGGCTGAGCCGTGCCGGCGTCGCGATGGCCGAAGGCTTCGAGGTAGGCGATATGGCCGCGGCGCGCGATACCGACCACGGCGCCGGGCAGGAAGCCAGCCGTCACGTCACGCTCGAGGGCCTCGCGAATGCGCGCCAGGCGTGCGCCGTCGAGCCCGACGGCTGCGGGCTCGATACGGGTGAGGCTGGACTCGCTTCTGCGAATGGTCATGGGGCGCTCCTCGGGCTTCGCCGGTCTCGAACCAGATTAGGACCAGGTCAGCGGCAAGTCCAAGTGCTCGCATACGGTCGGCGATCTCGGCCTCAGGCGAGCTCGGCGCGAACGATGGCGGCGCCGTCGGCGAGCGCCTTGAGCTTGGCAAAGGCGAGGGGGCGCGGCATGTACTTCATGCCGCAATCGGGGGCCGGCACCAGCTTCTCGGCCGGCAGATACGCGAGCGCAGCGCGAATGCGGTCCGCGACCAGGCTCGGTGTCTCTGCGGCCGGGTCGGCGAGGTCGAGCACGCCCAGCATGATCGTTTTCTGCGCCAGATCGCGCAGCACGCCGAGATCGAGACGTGGTTGCGCTGCCTCGATCGAGATCTGGTCGGCGGTACAATCCGCCAGCTCGGGCAGAAACGAGTAGCCGACCGGCTTGGTCTCGCCCGGGACTACGGCCGCGTAGCCGAAGCACAGGTGCACGACAGTCGGCACACTCAGGCCTTCCAGGGCACGATTGATGGCTTTCACCGCGATGCGCTTGGCGGCGGCCGGGTCCTGGCGCAGCCAGGGCTCGTCGAGCTGGATGACATCGGCGCCTGCCTTCTCGAGGTCCCGGGCCTCGGCGTTCACGGCGGCGGCGTAGTCCATCACCATCTCGTCGGGGTCGGTATAGAACTCGTTGATCGCCTGCCGGCTCATCGTGAAGGGGCCCGGCAATGTGATCTTCGCGCACTTTCGCGTATTGGCGCGAAGGAACTCGACGTCGCGAACCTCGACCGGAGCGATCCTCCGAATGGGGCCGACGACGCGCGGTACCGGGGTGGCGCGATTGGCGCGCGACAGGACCTCGCCCGGGTGCTCGCTGTCGATGCCGGAGAGCGCCGTCGCGAAGCGGTTGGAATAGCTCTCACGCCGGATCTCACCGTCGGTGACGATGTCGATCCCGGCATCCTCCATGTCGCGGATGGCGAGACGGGTGGCGTCATCCTGGGCGGCTGCCAACCAGGGCTCGGCGACGCGCCAGATATTCATTCTGACGCGCGGCACCGACTTCGAAAGCACACTGCGATCGACGAGCCAGTCGGGTTGCGGGTAGCTGCCGACGACGGCGGTCGGCAGAAGGGGCAAAGCCATGGCTGGGTCCTCGAGCGCTGAAGGGAAGCCGATCTGGACCCTATAAACATCGTATTCGAGGTGCGGTTCAAGCGAGCTGTGAAGAGCGCGGCATCGCTGGTGGCTGCCGCGCCCGACATAGCCGCCGCTACCTCTCAGTCCTGTGAGACGCCGAGGCCGCCCGGACCACCCTTCACCTTGACCGAGCCCTTCGGCGTCAGCGACTTGCCGTTGAAGGCGTAGACGAGGATCGCCTGCTCGACCATGCACTGGACCAGAAGCGTTTTCGAATCCTTGCTCCATCCGGCGCCCTGACACCAGGTGCCGGCTTTGGCCTCGGTCACTTTCGAGAGCTTGCCCTTGCCGATCCGGTAGATCGAGACGACACCGTTCGGCTTGTGCAGCGGCGATGCCTTCGGCTTGTTGGAGCCGTTCATGACGGTAACGGCGACATAGCGCCCGTTGGGCGACACGCCGATCGATTCCGGCGTGGGACCCACGGCGACGGTGTCGACGACACGCGGCGGATTGAGCTTAAGGTCGATCAGGCTGACGGTGTCGGAATCGCCGCCTCCCATGCCGACGTTGGAGATGACGGCAAATGCGCCATCGCGCGTAATCTCGAGCGGGTAGGGCTTCAAGCCCGCGTGAATGTCACGCTTGGAATGGACGACCTTGGCGCCCTCGACGTCGAGCACCGAGATCTTGTGGTCGCCGTCGCGCGTGACGAGCGCGCGCTTGCCATCCGGGGTGAACGCGACCGCGGAGGGGCCCGCCTTCGCATTGCCGAGATCGAGCTTGCCGGCGGGGGTGAGCTTGTTGCCGGCGATCGTGAAGATAGAGACGGTGCCCTCGACTCGGTTGGCGACGAGCGCCAGCGTGGCCGTCTTGTTGATGGCGACGCCCGAGGCGCCCGCACCCGTCTCGTGCGTCGCGATGACTGCCGGCGGCTTGGCCTTCAAATCGATGACGCTGAGCTTGCTCTCGGGTGCCGTCTTCTTTTTGTTGGCGGGGTCGATCCGTGTCGCGGCAGAAACCAGGGCGAATGATCTATCCGGCGCGATCGCCACGCTCTGCGGCGGTCCGACGAGGCTGGTCGGCATGGCGATCTCGGCAATGATCCTGGGCTGCTTTCCGGCCAGGTCGATGATTGCAACGTTATCGGGAACTGGGTTGTCGGGGACAGTATTGACGCCGTCGACGAGCACGCCTTTGCCATCGTTCGCCGAGATCGCGATCTGTGCGACGGCATTGGGCGGCGGAACCAGAAAAGCCGAAACTGCGGTCAATACGGCGAGCTTTCTAAAATCAAGACGATCCATGGGTGCTCCTCCTCGAGCGGCCGGTCGTTCCGCCGGCTGCGGCAATCGTAGGCATGGCGAAGGCGTTGCGGGAAGGGCGTGCGTGCGCACTCATCTCGCACCTGCGTCGTCTGGTGGAATTTGTGCGGCGCACTGACGGGTCGGTGACACCTTAAAAGCCGTGCGGTAGCGTCGCCGCTGGACATATTCAGAAAGCTGCCGGCGCGCGAGATTGCCGCCGAGCCGCACAGCGAAACTACTGTCGCGATCAAGGCTCCGGATGCGACGCGCCGATCCGGATGCTTTCACAATAATCAGCGCGAAAACATGGAGGACTTCGCCGTGATCACGCGTCGGGAAACATTAGGTCTAGGTGTTGGATTTGCAGCCGCTCTTGCGAGTGGCGAGGCTGCGGCTCAAAGTTTCCCGAGCCGGCCGATCAACCTCATTGTGATGGCGCCAGCTGGTGGCAGCACGGATGTCGGAGCGCGCGTCGTGGCGGCGCTCGCGGAAAAAATCGCGGGGCAACCGATGGTCGTCGTCAACAAGGGCGGTGCCGGCGGCCAGGTCGGCTGGACCGAGCTCGCGCGGTCGAAGCCGGACGGCTACACCATCGGGTTCGTGGTGCTGCCCGGCATGAACACGCAAGTGCTCGATCCGAACCGGAAGGCGATTTTCACGGAGGAGTTGTTCATTCCCGTCGCCAACCAGGTGTCCGATCCAGGCGCTCTCTGGGTGAAGACGGATAGCCCGTACAAGACATTCGCCGATTTGATCGCGGCGGCAAAGAAGGCGCCGGGTACGGTGCGCGCCGCGACAACGGGCATCCTCTCCGACGATCACCTCGCAATCTTGATGACGGAGGAGGCGACGGGCGCGCATTTCCGCATCGTGCATCTCGACGGCAATGCGAACCAGCTGAAGGAGACGCTGGCCGGCAATGTCGATGTGGCGTTCGACAACGTCGGCGGGGCGATCAAGCCCGTGAAAGCCGGGCAAGGACGGGCCTTGGTCGTGACGGACGCGACGCGCTCCAAGTTCCTGCCCGATGTGCCCACCTCGGTGGAGCTTGGGTTTCCGACCATCATCTCGAGCTCGACGCGCGGCATCACGGCACCCAAGGGTACGCCGCCGGAGATCGTGAAGACGCTCACGGACGTTCTGGGGAAGGCCATGGCCGATCCCGAGCACAACGCAAAGCTCGAGGCGCAAGGATTGACCGTCAAAGTCATGCTCGGGGACGACTACGCCAAATATTACAAGGAGGCCCACGAGAAGGCGAAGAAGTACGTCGCCTGGGCAAAGGCCCGCCCGCAGAAGTGACCTTATGCACGCAAAATTGCCCCCCCGGCCGTGAAGCCGGGGGGCTGCTGTTTGAATATGCGAGTTTTCAGTAGATGTTCCGGCATTTAGAGGACCAAAGGTGCCGGCAGTGAATATCCGGGTCGGCGCTTACCAGCCGTAGTAGGGCTTGCAGTAATCGGAGGTGGTGGTGTCGGCCTGGACCGGGGTGAAGGTAGAGGCCGAGGCGGCGCCGGTGAGGAGGCCGAGGGCGAGGACCGAGGCGAGGATCGTCTTCATGGGGTGTCTCCGAGGTGTCGGGTGAGGGGGGGGGAGGTTTGGGGTTGGGGCGCGGGTCGCGCTTACCAGCCGTAGTAGGGCTTGCAGTAATCCGAGGTCGTGGTGTCGGCCTGGACCGGGGTCAGGGTTGAGGCCGAGGCGGCGCCGGTGAGGAGGCCGAGGGCGAGGATCGAGGCGAGGATCGTCTTCATGGGGTGTCTCCGAAGGTCTCTCGTGTGTCAGGTCCGGTTGGGTCCGTGTGGTGTTCGGCCCGTCCGATGAGGTGAATATAAACATCGTTCACTCGTGCAGTCAAATCCGAAACGAGCCGTATCTATTCACAAATGTGTGAGCGCAGCGCTCGCTCCTCGACCCAGCGGTGTTGCCCGCTCATCCAACTTCGCGCGGAGGTCGGGACTGGAAAGATCGTGAAAGGCGTGGAAGAGTGTCCGGACAAACCAGCCGGAGCGACGCGTGACCACCGACCAGATCCGCTCTTGGGCGGGAGCCATCGACTGCGACGTGCACCCCCGCGTGCCTTCAATCGATGTGCTCCGCCGCTATATGGATAGCTATTGGAGCGAGACGGTCGTTGTGCGCGGCATCGACGAGTTCGCGACCATCGCGTATCCGAAGAACGCCCCAATGACCGCGCGACCGGACCTGGCGAAGGACAAGGCCGACCAGGACGCCGGCCGTACGAGTGCGGCGCTGTTGGACAGGCACGGCTTCGGCCATGCCATACTGAACTGCCTCTACGCCGTCCAGATGATCCGCGACGAGAACATGGCCGCAGCGTTCGCCAAGGCCATCAACGACTGGCTCCGCCACGAGTGGCTCGATCGCGATCCGCGCTATCGCGCCTCCATCGTCGTGCCCTACCAGTCGGTGGAGAAAGCCATCGCCGAGATCGAGCGGTGCGCGACGGACAAGCGTTTCGTGCAGGCACTTTTCATCGCGGGCACCGAGGAGCCTCTGGGCAAAAGCCGGTTCTGGCCGATTTACGAGGCCTGCGAGCGACATGGCCTCGCGATCGGCATCCATGCGGGATCGAGCTATCACCACGCCGTCACGGGCTCCGGCTGGCCGAGCTACTGGGCCGAGGACTATGCCGCTTCCTCGCTGGCGATGCATGCGCAGGTGGGCAGCCTCGTCATGGAAGGCGTTTTCCTCAAGTATCCGAAGCTCAAGGCGGTGCTGATCGAATCCGGTGTGACCTGGCTCCCGCCTTATCTCTGGCGGTTGAACAAGTTCTGGCGCGGTACGCGCATGGAGACGCCGTGGATCGACCGCTTGCCGAGCGAGATCGTGAAGGACCATATCCGGCTCACCACAGCACCGTTCGATGCTCCCGACGATCCGGAAATGCTGGCGCGCATCATCGATCAGCTTCCGTCCGATGATATGCTGCTGTTCGCCTCGGATTTCCCTCACTGGCAGCACGACGGCGATGCTATGCTGCCGAATGGCATTGACCGTGCGTTACGCAAGAAGATTCTGATCGACAATCCGCTCGCCACGTATCCCCGATTGACCATCTCTTGACCTCCGGAGGTCACCATGCCGCTCGATTCACCACCCTTCGCCGATAGCGCCTCGAAGCCGACCAACCGCTTGGCCATCGTCGACAGCGATATCCACCCCGCGGTGAAGTCGCTCAACTGTCTCAAGCCGCATCTCGAGAAGAAGTGGTGGGACCACGCCATGACCTACGGCTTCCGCCGCAGGCACGGCAGCCCCTCGGTCGAGCCGTATCCCAAGTCGGCGCCGCTCGCCTCGCGCCGCGACGCATGGCCGGAGGACGGCTCGGGCCGTCCGGGCTCATCGCTCGAATTGATGCAGAAGCAGTACCTCGATCCGGCGGGGGTAGAGCTGGGTGTGCTGGGTCCGCTCGGCAACACGGGACAGGGCGAGCTCAATCTCGATCTCGGCGCCGCCTTCTGCCGCGCGACAAACGAGTGGCAGCGGGAGGCCTGGACGTCCAAGGATCGCCGCCTCAAGGCCGCAGTCGTGGTGCCCTACGAGGATGGGTATGCCTCCGCGAAAGAGATCGAGCGTGTCGGGCACATGAAGGACTACGCGCAGGTGTTCTGCCTGACGCGGTCCTCCGATCCGCTCGGCAACCGGCGGTATTGGCCGATCTATGCCGCGGCGCAGGATCACAACCTCCCCGTCGCGTTCCACGTGTTCGGGACGAGCGGGCACCCGGTCACGGGCGCGGGATGGCCCTCGTATTACATCGAGGAAGGTGCCGGCGGGCATTCGACCTCGGCGCAGACCGTCGTGACGAGCCTAGTCATGGAGGGCGTCTTCGAGCACTTCCCGAAGCTGAAGGTGGTCATCGTCGAGGGCGGGTTCGGATGGCTGCCGCCGCTGACGTGGCGGCTCGATAAGATCTTCGAGAGGAACCGCGAGGAGCTATCGCACCTGAAGCGGCGGCCGTCGGAGTACATCAAGCAGCACATCTGGATCTCGACGCAGCCGATGGAGGAGCCGGAGGACCGGCACCATCTGCTCGATACGCTCAAATGGGTCGGCCACGATCGCCTGCTGTTCGCGTCCGACTATCCGCACTGGGACTTCGACGATCCGTTCCGCGCGTTCCCCGCCGGAGTGACGCCGGAGCAGCATCGGGCGATCTGTGCCGAGAACGGGTTGAACGTGTACCGGGTATAGAACCAGCGGCCGTGCCGGAGATGATCGCGCCGCGGTGCGAGCGGGCTCCCGCCCGCACCCGGCCGGGGAGACCCCGGACCCCCTTCTTTTCTTGCGAGGGGTTCAAGGGGATGGCGAGCGCGCAACTTTTGCCCGAGCGGCAAGGAACTGAAGGTAATGGCACGGCACGTCGTCGCTCGCGTTGACGAGATCGCTCCTGGCGGGAGGAAGTGCATCACCCTCGATGGTCGAGGCGTGATCGTGTTCAACGTCAAGGGCGAGTTCTATGCGCTCTCCGAGACGTGCCCGCACAAGGGCGGCAGCCTCGCCAAGGGCATCATCACCGGGCTGGTCGAGTCCGAGGGCCCCGGCGACTACCAGCACTCGCGCCAGGGCGAGATCGTGCGCTGCCCGTGGCACCAGTGGGAGTTCGACATCAAGACCGGCCGCTCGTACTGCGATCCACGGCGCATGCGGCTGATGAAGTTCGACGTCAAGGTCGAGCACGGCGCCAACCTCGTCGAGGGGCCTTACGTCGCTGAGACCTTCAAGGTCGAGGTCGAGGACGACTACGTGGTGGTCGAGGTCTAGTGTCCCGGCCGCGAAGTTCGTTTCATCGTGCTGCCGGGTCGAGACGAACTTCGCGGTCGAAAGGACACTAGCTAAATCATGAGCTTAGTGTGGCGTTGTGTTTGGAAGTCCGCTTTCAGAGATTGCCGAGAGAATGAAGCGGACTTCCAAACCGCCACACTAGGCGACAGCTTCCGGGTCGGTATGGACGGCCCGAGCCTGCAATTCCATTGCGCTGAGCGTCACGAGCGTTGAGCGTCCGTTCGAACGCTGGCACACTTCCGGAAACGAATTTCTCCAGGGAGCGCGCCATGCAGAAAGATCGCTACGACTATCCCCTCTCGACGGAATTGGCTGCGGCGCGGGATGCTTACGTGGCGGGCGTCGACGCGCTGCTTTCGGCGAACCCCGATCCCGAGGCCTCGTTTCGCGCGGCGGTCGCGGCGGACGAGGGATTTGCGCTCGCCCATATTGCGCTCGCGCGCACGGTGCAGGTCTACGGGCGGGCGGGCGAATTGAAAGTGCCCCTGGCGCATGCGTTGGAGTTGGCGCCAAAGACGACGCCGCGCGAGCAGAGCCACATCGCCATCTTCGAGAAGATCCTGACTGGCCGGGCCATGGATGGCCTTGCGTTGACGCGCGAGCACATCAAGTCGTGGCCGCGGGACGCGTTCGCGCTGGCTCCTTCGACGAGCGTTTTCGGGCTGATCGGTTTTTCGGGCCTCAAGGGGCGCGAGGAGGATCAGCTCGCACTGCTCGATCCGCTGGCCAATGCCTACGGCAACGACTGGTGGTATCGGAGCCTTCTGGCATTCGCCGAGATGGAGGTCGGGAAGTACGACCGGGCGCACAAGAATATCGAAGCATCGATGGCGGCGTTCCCGCGCAACGGACATGGCGCGCACATTCGCGCTCATCTCTACTACGAGGTCGGCGAGCGGCGTGCCGGCCTGGATTTTCTCAAGGATTGGGCGCGCGACTATCCGCGTAACGCCCACATCCATTGCCACGTCAGCTGGCATCAGGCGCTCTGGGCGATGGAGCTGGGTCGCTCGGAAGAAGCCTGGGCGGTCTATCGGGAGAACCTGCATCCAGGCGCCGCGTGGGGCCCGCAACTCAACGTGCTGACCGACTGCGCCTCGTTCCTGTTCCGGGCCGAATTGGCGGGCGAGCCGCGGAAACCGGAGCTCTGGTCCGACCTCAGTGCCTACGCGGCGAAATGGTTTCCCAATCCGGCGATGGCATTCGCCGATGTCCATGCCGCGCTTGCGCATGCGATGGCGGGCAATGGCGAGGCGCTGGCGAAGATCATCGCGAGCCCGAAGGGCGCCGCCGCGGATGTCGTCGCTCCCGTCGCCGTAGCCTTCCGCAATTTCGCACGGCAGGATTGGGATGGCACTGTCGCGGCGCTGGAGCCGATCATGACGGAACATGAGCGCCTGGGTGGAAGCCGGGCGCAGCGGGATCTCGTCGAGTATACGCTCGCCGGTGCGATGCTACGCGCTGGGCGCGTCGACGAAGCCGGGCGCATGATCCGCGCTCACCGTCCGCAGAACGAGCGTAGCGGCGGGTATCCACTGAAGGATCTGCCAAAGGCAGCGTAGGGGGCAGGAGCAGTGACGGCCGCCGGCTCAGTCGGCGGCCAGCTCCATCATCTCGCCGAGGGCGACGAAGAAGTGCTCTGGGCCAAGGTAGCCGGAGATGCGGTCGACCTCGCGGCCGTCGCGCATGAGCACGATCGTCGGCACGGTCGCGACGCGCTCGTTGAGGCCCATCGCCATCTCGTCGCGGCTGGTGATGTCGACGTAGCGCAGTGGTACCTGACGGGACCGGGGCGACGATTCGTAGGCAGGCTGGATGTGGATGCGGACAAGATCGCAGACGGTGCAGCCGGCGACCTCGATCACCAGAAGCTCCAGGCGGCTCGCGGGTTTGGTGGCTTCCTCGCGCGCCGCATTCAGCGGGACGGCGACGCCAAGCGACAGGATTGCGGCAACGGCGACGGCAGCGAGCTTGCGCATGACGCGGGGTGGCTCCCGGACACTTTGATGAAAACTTTACTGAAGCTCACGGTACTGCCGCTGCGGCGTGTCGGAAAGCAATGTCTTGCCAATGCGTTAATGAGCGTTCCGATCTCGGTCATGCGAGCGCTGGGACGAGAAGGCTGCCGGGCTCCCCCCTGGCGATGTCTCGCAGGCGCGAAATCATGACATTGACGTGACATCTTCCGACGGCGCGTAATTCTCGCCTTGGGTGCGTGCGTGAGACGCGGGCGGGGTGGGAACGATGCTGACGGCCGGCAGTAGCGAGACGGATGCCGCGCGGCAGTCGCCGTGGGCCGGCTGATCCTGGGATGACCCAAACCGCCGACGGTGCGCCCCCAATTCAGGGTGGCATTCTGAGCCTCACGGGTCAGCAATGGCTGATCGTGCTGATGGTTCAGCTCTCCAACATGCTCTTCAACATGACGATCACGCTCGCCAACCTGGTGCTGCCCCAGGTGCGCGGCACGCTGTCGGCGACGCAGGACGAGATATCGTGGGTGATCACGCTCAACCTGGTCGCGACGGCGATTGCCACTCCGATGACGGCGTGGCTCGCCGGGCGGCTCGGCTGGCGCACCATGATGCTCGCGGCGGTGGGCGGGTTCACGTTTGCCTCGTTCCTTTGCGGACTGGCCAACAGCCTCGAGACCCTGATCCTCGCCAGGGTACTGCAAGGCGCGTTCGGGGCGCCCATCGCGCCGCTCGGCCAGGCGATCCTTATCGCGACCTTTCCACGCCATCTGCAGCCGTTCGCGCTTGTCATGTGGGGCGTCGGCTCGGTCTTCGGGCCCGTCGTCGGCCCGATCCTCGGCGCCATGGCGACCGAGGCGTGGAACTGGCGGGCGGCATTCTTCATGATCGTTCCGGCGGGCATCGCTGCGATGACCTGCATCTGGTTCGCGCTCAAGGATCACACTGCCAAGGCGCCGCTCCGGTTCGACTGGATCGGCTTTCTGGCGCTCTCCATCGCGCTCGTTTGTGCGCAACTCATCTTCGATCGCGGGCAGCGACTCGACTGGTTCGATTCCCACGAGATCGCGATCTGCGCGCTGATAGGTGTGCTGGCGTTCTGGATCTTCGTCGTGCATTGCCTGACGGCGGCCCAGCCGTTCCTGGATCCTCGATTGCTGCTCGATCGAAACTTCGCGATTGGGACGCTGATTTCGTTCGTCATAGGCATGCTGAGCTTCACGAGCCTCGTGCTCTTTCCGACGTTGCTGCACGATCTCCGCGGCTACCCCGAGAACGTGATCAGCACTCTCATCGCCGCGCGTGGGCTTGGCAATTGGACCGCCTTCCTCTTCATCACACAGCTGACGCGGGCCGCGCCGCGCTTTGCGATCGCGGCGGGCCTTGCAATCCAGGCCGTAGGAAGCCTGTGGATGTCGCAGTTCGACATCAACGTGACGGAGCAGTCCGTTTTCTGGAGCCACTATCTGATGGGGCTCGGCAACAGCGTCGCCTTCACCCCGATGACAGTGATGGCGTTCTCGACATTGCCGCGACATCAGGTGACCGAGGGTGCGGCCGTCTTCACGATGATGCGCAATTTCGGCTCGAGCCTTTTCATCTCGCTCGCCGTGCTCGTTTTCGTGCGCTCATCGTCGATCAACTACGCCGAGCTCTCCGAGTTCGTGACGCCCTACAGGCAGATCCTGTTCTACTCGGCGTTTCCGGCCAGCTGGAATCCGGAGACGACGGCGGGCCTCATGTCGCTCTCGCGCGAGGTTCAGCGGCAGGCAGCCATGATCGGCTACCTCAACGCGTTCTACATGATGGCCGTCACCGCCCTTGTCTCGGTGCCGCTGGCCTTGCTGCTCAAGCGTGTGCCGACGGGGAGGTAGAGCGTGAGTAGAGGCCTGAGGAGGTCGGGCGGTCGTCTCGGTGCATTTGGCGGACGCGATGGGCCAGCAAGAGACTCCCAAACAATAGTCCCGCGGCACGAATTTGAGTCCGCTTCTGAGGGTGCTTCGAGCAAACGCGCGGTCGATGGCTCCGAAATCAACGACCTTCTGGCTCTGCCTCTTCAAATACTGAATCCGAAAACCTCCGCCATCGTCGACCGACCCTTAGGCGTCACAGAGACGGCGCGCGTGCCATTGATTTCGGCGGACCCAGCCGGCGTCGAAACTGTGACGGCAGAGCGCCGCGCCGAGACGGCCGGCCAGATGCGGGCGGCGTTCGCTCCAATCGAGACACATTCGGCATAGGGGACGGCTGACAAGCCTTCTTGTCTTCCCCGTCACCGGTAGTTCGATCCCGATCCTCGTAAAGAACTGGGCTCCTTGCTCCGTAATGAGCCCGGCTTCATCGTCGATCTCAACATGCCTTCGCTCGATCAGCGCATCGGCAATGGCGACCCCAAGACGGCCGGCGAGGTGGTCGTAGCACGTGCGCGCCTGCCGCAATGCCTCGTCACGCGGTCCTGTGCGTGGAGCACGCCGCGCCCAGTTGCTCGCCGAGGCATGCTGCATGAGGCCTTCGAGCATGCGCGCCACGCCCGCGTTGGCGAGGCGATGATAGCGATGCCGACCTTGACGTTCGACCATAACTAACTCGGCGGCCACCAGCCGTGCGAGATGCGTGCTCGCAGTCTGGGGCGTGATGCCTGCGACGCCGGCCAATTCCGTCGCCGTCAGTGCGCGCCCGTCCATCAGCACAGTCAACATCGCAGCTCTGGCTGGCTCGCCCAGAACGGCTGCCACCTCAGCGATCTTGTTCGGATTGACCATGTGACCTCCACTGTGCGGCTCGGGGCGGGGACACTGCCGCATCGCGCGCGCTTGATGCTTCGATCCACACCGAAGCATCAAGGGCTCTCTCTGTGTCATTCCGGAGTAGGGTCAGCTCATTCGGAGTCACCGCAATGCCGTCCACAGCCGCCTTCTTCGGTTGGCGCATCGTCGCAGCAGCATTCGTGCTGGCTACCCCCGGCTGGGGTGTCGGGTTCTATGGGCCACCGATCTACCTCCATGCCGTCGTGGAGCGTACCGGATGGTCCGTCGCACTCGTCTCGGCGGCGGTGACCGCTCATTTTCCCGTCGGCGTGCCGGTTGTCGCCAACATGCCGCGTCTCTATCGCCGCTTGGGCGTTCCGCTGGTGACAATCGTCGGTGCGCTATTGCTCGCAGTCGGCGTGGTCGGGTGGGCCGTCGCAAGTGAGCCCTGGCAGCTGTTCGCTGCCGCCGCACTGTCCGGCAGCGGCTGGGTGACGATGGGGGCTGCGGCCGTCAATGCGCTCGTCGCGCAATGGTTCGTGCGGGCACGGCCGGCCGCGCTCGCCACCGCCTACAACGGCGCGAGCATCGGCGGCGTCGTGTTCTCACCGCTGTGGGTGGCGCTCATCGCGGCGCTCGGGTTCGCAGGAGGTGCGAGCGTCGTCGGGATCGTCATGGTGATCGTCATCGGCGCGCTATCGTTGTTCATTTTCTCAATGACGCCAGAACGCATGGGGCAGGCACCCGACGGCGATGCCCCGGGGCAGCCCTCGGCCAGCGTGACGTCGCGCAATGCTCGCTCGCTCCCCGGAAGCAAGCTGTGGGCCGACCGCGCATTTCGCACCCTCGCTGCTGGCATGGCGTTGAGTCTGTTCGCTCAGATTGGCCTGCTTGCCCACCTCTATTCGCTGCTAGTGCCCGCCATCGGTAAACAGGGCGCCGGCCTAGCGATGGGTTTCGCGACCGCCTGTGCCATCGCCGGACGCACAATCGTCGGCTGGACGATGCCGATCGATTCTGACCGCAGACACTTTGCGGCCGTGAACCTCGCAGTTCAGATCACCGGCTCACTCGCACTCCTGTCGTCCGGTGGCACCAATGTGCTGCTCTTACTTCTGGGCGTCGCTCTATTCGGCGCGGGCATCGGCAATGTCACCTCGTTGCCGCCCCTGATCGCACAGGTCGAGTTCGTCAAGGAAGACGCCGCCCGGGTCGTGCCACTGATCGTCGCCATCGGACAGGCAACCTATGCCTTCGCGCCTGCTGCTTTCGGCGTGTTGCGATTGGGCGAGGCCACCGGTACTGCCGCCACCAACCCCGGATCGATGCTCTTCATCGCGGCGGCAGCGGTACAGCTGGCGGCAGCGGCCTGCTTTCTGTTGGGTCGTCGATGATCGGCGACCGTCCGGTTCGGAGGCTAGACCGTCAGCGCCTCCGCGGCTCTACGGTTCGGCAGCTTGGGGTCGCTCGCGTGGCCGCTGTCGTCGGACGAGGCGGCTATTCACCAGGAACGACGACGGCCATTCGTGGGCAAAACGGGCGAATGTTGCGTCGTCGTCACGGGCTCACGCCATCACGCCCCGCTTCGCCAGGTTGCGCATCAGCGACGCCGTGCCGAAGGTCCAGGGGTGGGCTTTGTCGGCCATGACCATGCGATTGGTGAGGCGGCCGAGGGTCGGGGTCGAGATGGTCACCACGTCGCCGGCCTTGTGGGTGAAACCCATGCCGGGTGCGCCGCGGTCCTCGGTGGGCGCGAACATGGTGCCGAGGTAGAGCACGGCGCCGTCCGGATACTGGTGCGTCTTGCCGATCAACTCGGAGACGAGGTCGGCCGGGTCGCGGGCGATCTCGCGCATCGACGACTTGCCGGTCATGTGGAAACCGTCATCGCCCTTGACGTCGAGGGCGACGTCCATGGCGCGCACCGTGTCGAGACTGAAGCCGGAATCGAAGAAGCGGATGAAGGGGCCGACCGAGGCGGACGCATTGTTGTCCTTGGCCTTCGACAGCAGCAGCGCCGAGCGGCCCTCGAAGTCGCGCAGGTTGACGTCGTTGCCGAGGGTCGCGCCGACGATGCGGCCGGTGGACGCGACGACGAGCACCACCTCGGGCTCGGGGTTGTTCCAGGTCGAGCGCGGGTGCAGACCGGCCTCCATGCCAGTGGCCGACGGCCGACATGGGTTGCGCCTTGGTGAAGATCTCGGCGTCCTCGCCGATGCCGACCTCGAGATACTGCGACCAGGCGCCGGCCTCGATCAGCGTCTTCTTCAGGGCGAGGGCCTGGGGCGAGCCGGGCTTCAGGCGCCTCAGATCGCCACCGAGCTGGCGCTCGACCTCGGCACGAATGGCGATCGCCTTCTCGGGCGCGCCCTTGGCCTGCTCCTCGATGACACGCTCGAGCATGGATCGGGCGAAGGTTACGCCCGCTGCCTTGACCGCCTGCAGGTCGATCGGCGCGAGCAGCCAGGGCCTGGTGTCGTCGCGGCTGGCTTCGGGGGTGTTGGCGAGGATGGCGTCGAGGGTGCCGAGGTCGTCGCCGGTGAGGCTCCGGAGCGTGGCGGCGGGATCGGCCGTCTCACAGAGCTCGGTCATGGTCGGGACAGCGGCGGTGATATCGATCACGCGCCCGGCCTCGATCCGCACGACGGACGGTCCGGCGACATCGGGGCGCCAGACGCGGCCGGCAAGGGCGGCGGAGGCATGGTCCTCGGGCAGGGTCGCGGCGGCGGTCAGAAGATCGCGCATTTCTCAGCTCTCCTTTGTGGGGCCGTCGCGGCCCGGCTCTGTGCCGGCAACGGAGGCGCCCTGGCTCGGCGGCATGTCGCGGGAGCGCAGATAAACCAGGAGGCCCATCAGCAAACTGGCCGCGATCGCGGCAAAAATCCAGCGGTAGGCGTCAACCGAGTAGCCGCTCGGTCCAACAGGGAACAGCCCGGGGATCAGTCCAGTGGCGATCGGCATGAGACCGCATCCGAGAAGCTGCGCCATGTTGGCGGTGCTGAGGCCACGGCCGGCGAGCGCCTCGGGATAGAACGTGCGGGCGTGGGAGACGACGACGGGCCCGTAAGCCGAGACGGCGGCGAGCAGCACCAGCAGCGCGACGGCGAAATGTGATGGCAGGGCGGGCCAAACGGCGAGCACCGTCAACACGGCGAGCGTTGCCGTCGCGCCGCCGACGGCCACCCACTTGCGGGTATCGAGCAGACGATCGAGGGGACCGATGGCCAGCAGCCCCAGAACCTGGCCCATCGCCATCGCGATCAGGGCGTGGCCGCGTTCGATCGCGGTGAAGCCATGGACGTCGTGCAGGTATGTCCCGGCCCATAGGCCCAGCATCGTGGTGAGCACAGCGTAGGCGACGGATTGCAGCGCGAGCACGCGACCGAGGCCGGGAAGGCGGAGGATGGCGAAAAATCCGCCCAAGGCCGCGACCAATCGTTCCGGCTCGCGCGGTGCGGCCGGGGCGCCGGGTGGACTGTCGCGGACGATCGCAACGAACAGGAGTGCGACGAGGATCGAGATGACGGTCAGCACGAGAAACGACTGACGCCAGCCGAGATAGGTCGCGGCAATCGCCAGCGGCGTTCCAGCCGCCGCGATGCCCAGCATGCTGCCGGCCCATACCCACGACAGAACGGTCGTCCAGCGCTGGCGCGGGTACCAGCGCGAGACGAGGAAGATCGAGGCCATGAAGCTGCCGCCGTGACCGAGCCCGAGCAGGAACCGAGCGGCGGCGAGGCCGCTGCCGGTCTCGACGACGGCGTGCAACAGCGTCCCTGCAATCGCGAGGACGGCAAGGATTCCGACGGTCAGGCGTGCGCCTATCCGGTCGAAGAGCAGACCGACCGGCACCTGGACGGCGAGCAATGCGAGAAAGAAGCAGGCGTTCGCGAAGCCCAGCATCCCGGGCGTCAGCGACAGGTCGCGGATCAGCTCGGGGGCGATGACGTTGGTGGAGGCGCGAAAGAACTGCGACAGGCTCGTCGTCGCGACCAGCATGACGAGGAGGCCGAGCGCGGCGCGGGCGGGCGTCGACGGGAGGGCGCGGTGGGCGGCGGGCTCTTGCATGGGCGCGAGGCATGGCCGATGGCTCGGCCCGAGGCAAGCGAAAGCAGTGGCGTTGCCGTCGGAGGTCCAGGAACATTCAATCCATCCAACAGCCGAGTCCCCGGCCGGAGCGCGCATCAGCGGGTGCGGAGCCGGGGCCCTTCCACGTCGCGGGCATTCTCACGGTCGAAGGGTCCCGGACAACCGCGCTGGTCGGCGGCGTGCCCTTCCCCTGCTGCCCGTCAGCGTGGTTTCCGGGAGCTCGGCATCTGGCGGCGCATCGAATGCCCACACGGCATGCGCGCCAGGCCGTTGATCCCGAAACCGAAAAGGGAGCGGCGAAAACGGCCGCTCCCTCGGTCTCTTCCTGGACGAGGTGTCAGCGCCGCTCGACGATGGCAACCACGCGCCGCGTATCGGCTTCGACGATCAACAACCGATCGTTCGCGACCGGGACGTAGCGGCAGCCCTCGAGGTCGCGGAAATCGGTGCGAATGCGCTCGGGGAACACCTGCAAGTCGAGGCCTGAAGGCAGATCGATGCCGATCCGCAACTGACCGATCGACAACGGCCGCGGGTTCCAGTCGTCGATGGCCGCGATGATCCGGCGGCGCTCGGCTTCGTTCAGCGAAACTTCGCAGCGTCCGGCGCGGCCCGCCTCGCCGCCACCGCGACCCGTCGCGCTGCTGCCGACACGACCACCGGAAGCGTAGACGTAGCCGCTGTCGTCATCCACGTAGGCGACGATCTCATAAGACGACGGATGGACGATATAATACCGATCGTCGACCCAGACGTAGCGGTAGCCACGATAGCGGGGTTGGACGTCGATGATGAACGACGGCACCGGGTGGTAATTCCAGTTGCGCGGCGCACGCCGGCCAACTCCAATGTCGACATCGACATTCCTGTAGTGACGGGCGTTGGTGCGCTGACGATGCTCGCGGAACTCGCGACGGACGCGCTCACGTTGGTTGTCCGATAGCTCAACTCGATCTGGACGGGCTCCGTCCGCGCGTGGACCCGTCGCGGTGTCGGATCGATCACCTTTCCCGGCCGGGGCCTGCTTGTCCTGGGCCTGGCGGTCGCGATCCTGCTTCTGCTTGTCCTGGGCCTGGCGGTCGCGATCCTGGCCCTGCTTGTCCTGTGCCTGGCGATCGCGGTCCTGCTTCTGCTTGTCCTGGGCCTGGCGGTCGCGGTCCTGTCCCTGCTTGTCCTGGGCCTGGCGGTCGCGATCCTGTCCCTGCTTGTCCTGTGCCTGGCGGTCGCGGTCCTGCTTCTGCTTGTCCTGCGCCTGGCGGTCGCGGTCCTGCTTCTGCTTGTCCTGCGCTTGGCGGTCGCGATCCCCGCGCTGCTTATCCTGCGCTTGGCGATCGCGATCCTGCTTACCCTCTGACGAGCGGCCGGGTGCGTCCTGCTTCCCCTGGGCGCGGCGCTCGGCGCCTCGATCTCCGCCACGACCCTGCTCTTGGGGACCAATGCCGTCCCGGGCCTCGCTCCTTCCCGGTCGATCACCGCGCGCTGCGGGACCTGCGCCCTGTGCCGCCTGTCCGGGCGCCGCCTGGCTTTGGCCCGGCGAATCCGGCCTGCCGCCGCCTTCCTTGCCTTGCTGCGCGAGCGCAGCGGTCGATCCGCCGAGCATCAATGCAGCAGCGAAGCTCACCACGATCCTGTTCATGTACGAGTCCTCTCGTGAATTCTGAAAGCCAAAGGCTGGGAATTCCCGGCTGCTTGTCTGAATGCTTGTTTCTTCTGAACAGTTCCCCGAATTTGTGAGGATTGCTTCGAATATCTGATGTCGGAATTTATGAAGGACCGACCTGCGGAACACGCTCGGATCACGTGCGTTGCGAATGCATTTGAAAGGACGCCCAGAGGACGCCCCATGCGTATGCACCAGATAGCGTGTGCCCTGACTTGTTGCGCAATCGCGACGTCGGCGGAGGCCCATCGCACGACGAGTGGTCAAGATTATTCGAAGTACCGGCAGAAAAATGGGGCGTCATGCTGCAACGGCAGGGATTGCCGTCCGGTGGGGTACTCCGTGCGTCCCGACGGCTTGGTCGTGATGTTCCCAGACGGTCGCGGCGTCGTGGTCGAGCAGCGGCAACTCAACGAAAAGCCGTCCGACGACGGGCGGGCGCACTGGTGCGGGGTCATGCTTCCGGGTGGAAGCCCAGTTACATTCTGCGCGATTCTTCCCCGGCAGATGACACGCTGGGAAGGGCCGAGCGCACTGACACCGGGGTTTCGTGAATTCGCCGCCGGGTGGAGCCAAATTGCGACCCCGGCGTGGATACAGAGCTTCGTATGCAGAGGCGGACGATGAGCTCCGTACCGCCAAACCAAGACCAAACGAGCCATTCGTGGACCGAGCGCGATTATAAAGCCCACGAGGCGACGTATATGGCGTTTGTGAAAGGCGTGGCGTTATTCGCCGGACATGTCGCAGTCATTCTGCTTTTGATGGCCTATTTTCTCGTTTGAGGCTTGCGGTTGGCTCATTGGCCGTGAACGGGCGGTCGATAGGTGAGCCGCGACTGGCCGCGGCGCCGATAGAACATGCGGCCGAAGGCATCGCCCTTCAGGTCCTGGCGATAATCGCGATAGTCGAGAATGGGGTCCCAGGGTGCCTCCTCGTCGACGAGGGCTTCGAAACCTGCGGTTCGCAGTGTGATCTGCATGGCTTCGCGGTTGCGGCGGTTCTGGAATTCCGCGAGCACGAGCGACGTTCTCGACAAGTCCAAGTTGGCCAGCACCTCAAACTCGCCCCCTTCGATATCGATCTTGACGATGTCGGCGCTCGGCAATGTCGCGGGGTCGACGACATCGACCACGAACGTCGTGCCCTCGGCGCCGTCGCGGAAAGTGTCGCGCGCGTAGCTCTCGAGGCCTGCCTCGCCGTCGCCGGCGAAGCGCGCGAAGAATGTCGCGCGGCGCGCGCTGCCCGGAAACAGGGCCGCGTTGGTGATCGAGATCTCGGGGTGGCCCCTGGTGTTGCGCTCGAGGAAGGAAAACGTACCGGGATTGGGCTCGAAGGCCCGGATTCGGCTCGCGGGCCAGCGTCGCGCCGCCCAAAGCGCGAACGAGCCGACGTTGGCGCCAATGTCGAGGATGTCGAGGCCGATGCCGTCGTGATGACTCTCGTACTCGCCACTCAAGACGTACTCGATCGGCCCGCGCATCGCCTCGGGGCACTCTATGGTGAGTGGAATCTGCGCCGTCAGGCGATAGGTCGGCATGGTCGGGCGGCTCCGGCAGCGGATCGTTTGCCGGCTTGACATCGCACACGATTGTGGCGGCAACAACTGGGACAGCGCCCGGCCGTGTGATGCCACCGCGAAGGCGTGCCTAGCCTTGGGCCAGCTCGAGAATGACGCCGTTGGCTTGGGCCGGGGCCACCTTGACCACGCGGTCCCCGACAACGGCGGCCTTGGCTCCGACTGCTGCGGCCGCGGCCTTGGCGTCGTTTACCGTCAGTGCGAGGGTGATGGCTGTTTCCTCGGGAATGCCGTCGAGGGGCACACCTGGATGACGTCGCTCGAGGGTGGCGCGGTCGAGGAAGACGAAATCGCCGCGACTGGATCCGGTCTCGACCCGGAGCGCTCCATCAGCCAGGGGCTCAGGCGTGCGGTCGATCAGGCGCCCCATGTGTGCCGCCGCCTTGGCCGGATCGGGTGACAGCATCTCGACGCGATCGATGCGGTAAGCCGTGTTGGCGTGGCGGGTGAGCTCGGGAATCCAGACGTTCTCGCGGGTGAGGTGCTGGCAGGCAAAGACCCGCAAACCGCCGGGGCGCTCCTCGACCGGCCATACGAAGGTGCGAAAGCGTGCCTCGACCTGACGGCCGTCCGGCATGTCGACAGGGCGGCCGAAGTCGTACGGCCCGAGGGCGGCAAAGCCTCGCTCCTTCAGCTCGGCGACGCCATCGTCGGCGTCGGTGCCGGTGAAGGCGGCCCGCTCCATGCCTTCGCCGCGACGCGCGAGGAACTGGCGGCCGGGAAGATTGCGCTCCGTCTCGGCGACGACGCCGATAAGCTCGATGTAGTCGTGGCCGAGCATGATCGTGTGGTTGGCCGTGCCCATAACGGCCGTGTGCATGCCCATGGGCGAGACGGTGAAGCCGAGGCTTGCCCAGCGGCGCGCGCCCTCGGCGAGGTCGCGGACCATGATGACGACGTGGTCGAGGCCGATGATCGATCGCATTGGCATAGGCGTTGGCTCCCATTCTGACGGGGAAACCGTCGCAAGGGCAATGGCGAGCGTCAACCGGCTATCTGTGCAGCCTCTGCTCTACAACAGGCGATCGGCTGGCGCTTTGACCGGGAGACCGACTGGCACTTCCGAGGCGAACATGAAGCGGACTATGGCGCCTGAGCGATCGTTCGTGGCACGTCCGGTCACGAGCTGAAAACGGACTCCGGGCACGCCGAAATTGTCACCCTCGATCAGCTCGAGCGCCGTCACCTTGATCACCTGCGGATGGCCGTCGTTGCCGGAAATGGTGATGGTGTCGCCGGGTGCCACCACTCTGCTCGTGGCCGTGATGCCGTCGCCGCCGAGGCTGCTCAGCCAAACGTTGCGGGGCAGCGAGGTCCACGAGGTGTCGGCATCGGCGAAGGCCGCGCCGTAGTTTCCGATGAGGACGGCGTCCGGAGCCGCGCGGTGGGAGGCGATGCCGATTGCTAACCCCATAGCAACAGCCCCCCCAGCGAGGACAAGGAGGGCGGCTGCGGCTCTCTGGCGAAGCATGGATGGCGTCTCCTGTTCAGGCACCGGACTCATATATAGGGAGCAAGGTGAAAGCGGCCAAAGCCCTTTCTGGAAGTCTCAGGAGCTTCTCCTGTCCGAAATCCGCTTCAGGGCAGCGCCCTCCCGACGAAGATGGCGCACGAAGGCGAGATTGCAGGCGACGAGTAGCGAGAAGGCCAGGCCGAGGACGGCCAGCTCGCTCATGCGCTGGGCATGAAGCGGCACGCTCGCAGGGCGCAACTGCGCGGCGGCGACGATGGCGTTCTCCGCAGCCGGGCCGGGGGGCGAGGTGACCTCGACGGCACGGGTTGCGATCACATCTCCCGCGAAGGCCTCGTCGATCGTCCAGCTCTGGCTGGGGGCGGCGAGCATCGGCAAAACGAGGAAGAGTGCAGCGCCGAGCGCGATGTCCTTCAGCCATCTCCGCAGTGTCATGGTGGTTCTCTTGCGCATCCCGCATCTCCCGCTGCTGTCGGGTGGCCAAGCGACTCGGCCTCCACGATCCACGGGCCAAGATCTAGCCTGCGAATGTGGCGCTTGCCCCAGCAACTTGTGGCGAAAATGGGCCCTGCCCCGGCTGTGTCCGGGAGGCCACGGTGAACGGTCCTCAGGTCAGCTTGAACTCGACTGTGGCGTCGAGGAGATCGCGCTTCTCGAAGCCTGACTGAACGATGCGCATCTGCTCGGGCGGGTGCTGCCGAGCCAGCGCGAAGGCCTCGTCCTGCGTGCCCTGGAGCCACGTCTCGCGGTCGGTCTCCGAGGAGAGAATGACCGGCATGCGCTCGTGATTGATGGTTGCGACGAGGGCGTTCGGCAGCGTCGTCATGAAGGAGAACACCTCGATATCGACAACGGGGCCGTCTTTGCGGACGGCGCCCTTGAACCGGCGCCAGATCCCGGCGAAGGCGAACAGCGGCCGTGGGTCGTCGCCAGCGAGGGCGAACCAGTGCCAGGTGGCGGGCGTGACCTGACGGGGCTCGGCGAACGAGGTTACGGGCACCAGGCAGCGGCGACGCTCGAAGCTCTCGCGCCAGAACGGGCTCTGGCGGGTCTTGTCGTCGCGGAAGTTTGTGACACGGCGTGGCGCGCGGCCGGCTTGCGGGAGCACGAAGCCCCAACTCATGGTGACGAGCTCGTGCTCGCCGTCAGCAGCGAGCCTCACGACCGGGGCCACGTGACCAGGGAAGATAGCGTCGGCCGGGTCAAAGGCGGCGGCCCGGTTATGGCCGATGCGAAAAAGGCGAAGGATGGCCTCGCGCGCGGCCGTCATGGAATAGAGGTTGCACATGGGCCGGCCTCACCCCTTCTGGAAGAACTCGTAGATCCGGGTCGCCATCTCGGCGGAGATGCCGTCGACGGCCTGCAGGTCCTCGATGCCCGCGCGGGAGACTCCCTTGGCCGAGCCGAAATGTGTCAGCAGCGCGCGTTTGCGATTGGGGCCGATGCCGGGAATCTCGTCGAGCGGATTGGCGCCGATCGCCTTGGAGCGCTTGGCGCGGTGGGTGCCGATGGCGAAGCGATGGGCCTCGTCGCGCAGGCGCTGGACGAAGTAGAGCACGGGATCGCGCGGCTCGAGCATGAATGGATGCGGGCGGCCTGGGACGTGGAAGTGCTCGCGGCCGGCGTCACGATCCGGGCCTTTGGCAACGCCGACGAGGGCGACGTCGTCGATGCCGAGGTCGGCCAACACCTGGCGCGCGATGGTGAGTTGCCCGGCACCGCCATCGATCAGCACCAGGTCGGGGCGGTCGGGGAACTCCTCGGCTTCGGGGTTTTCGTCGTCGTCCTCGTCCTCGGGTGGGGCCGGCTCGAGATTTACCGCTGGCGAGGGAGTGTCGGCGCGTAGCACGCCAAAGGCAATGGCGTCGGCGCCGCGCTCGCCGCGCGGAGGTGGCGCCGGAGCGGTGATGCGGGAGCTGGATGAAGCTGAGCTAGAGGCCGGATGCGACGCGGGCAGCTCGGATTCTGACGATTGGCCATGCACGGTCGCTTTACCCGGGGTGAAAGGGCCAGCCTCCGTGATTTGCTCAGAGCGATGGGACGCGCCGCTCGTCAATTCGTCGGAGGCAGGCTCAGGGGCCTCATCCTTTACGACCAGCCGCTTGAAACGGCGGGTCAGCACCTCGCGCATCATGGCGTAGTCGTCGCCAGGGGCGGTTGCCTTGTCCTTGATGTTGAATTTGCGGTAGTGCGCCTTGGCGAACCCCTGCGGACCTGCGACGATCATGCCACCCACGGCGTTGGTGCCCATGATGTGGCTGTTGTCGAAGACCTCGATGCGGCGCGGCGTGCGGGGTAGGCTGAACCGCTCGGCGACGCCCTCGAGCAGGCGGCGCTGTGACGAGCTTTCGGCGAGGCGCCGGCCGAGGGCCTCGCGGGCATTGTTGAGAGCGTGCTCGACGAGCTCGGTCTTGGCGCCGCGTTGCGGCACACGGATCTCGACCCGCCGCTCGGCCTTGAGCGCCATCGCTTCCTCCAGCAACGGGCGGGAGGCGAGGTCGTGTGAGAGCAGGATCAGCCGAGGCACGGGCTTGTCGTCGTAGAACTGGGCAATGAAGCTTTCAAGGATCTCCTCGGTGGCGAGGCTGCGATCCGCCTTCGGGAAGTAGGCGCGATTGCCCCAGTTCTGGCCGCTGCGGAAGAAGAAGACCTGGATGCAGGTCTGGCCGCCTTCGCTGTGGGCCGCGAAGATGTCGGCCTCCTCGACGCCGTCCGAGTTGATCGCCTGATCCGCCGTGACGTGCGCGAGAGCCTGCAACCGGTTGCGGTAGCCCGCAGCGCGCTCGAACTCGAGCTTCTCCGCGGCCTCGTGCATGAGCGTCTGCAGCTCGGTGCGCACAGCCTGGCTTTCGCCGCGCAGGAACTTGATCGCCTCGTCGACGAGCACGCCATACTCGGCGTCGGAAATCTCGCCGGTGCATGGGGCAGAGCAGCGCTTGATCTGGTGCAGGAGGCAGGGACGCGTGCGGCTCTCGAAGACGCTGTCGGAGCAGGTCCGCAGCAGGAACGCGCGCTGCAAAGTGTTGATCGCCCGGTTGACCGCACCCGCCGAGGCGAAGGGGCCGAAGAACTCTCCCTTGCCGGACCGCGCGCCGCGATGCTTGAGGATCTGCGGGGCCTCGTGGTCGCGGCGGATGAGAATGAAGGGGAACGACTTGTCGTCGCGCATCAGGACGTTGAAGCGCGGCTTGAAGCGTTTGATCAGATTGGCTTCGAGCAGCAGCGCCTCGGCCTCGGTGCGAACGCTGACGAACTCCATCGCGGCGGTCGCGGCGATCATGCGCGCGATCCGGTTGGTGTGTCCGCCCATGCGCACATAGCTAGAGACGCGCGCCTTCAGGCTGCGCGCCTTGCCGACGTAGATCACGGTGCCTTCGACATCCAGCATGCGGTAGACGCCCGGCTGGGCGGTCAACGATCTGAGATAGCCGGAGATCACGTCCGGCCCAGTTGGGACGGGCGCCGGATCTGACGCGTGCGATGTCGTCGGCGGCACGGTCGGGCCTGCCTCGGGCGTCGGCTCGTCGGCCGGGAGGGGCGGTTCTTTCGGCGGCGTCGTCATTGCCTTCTTGTCGGCACCGGCATGGCTCAGGTCAAGCGGGGACGCGTGTCTGGAAAGAAAGGGGGTAGCACAATAGCTTCTGCGCAACCTCCCCTTGTGTAGAAAGAAAAAGTGAGCAATCGTTTCGTCTTGGTACAGTTCTTCAAAGGGAGTGACGGTATGGGTACCGAGGCGAGCAGGATCGCTCCAGCGATTGTCCGGTCGGTCTCACTTGATCGAGGATCTCATCGCAGCTTTCTTGGTGACATAGTCGTCGAGCATGGCCCTCGCCAGACACTCGCGCGGCTTTTCCTGAAGGCGGATACAGAGTTGCGCGAGAAGGGCATATTCCTGTCCTTCGCTGACTTCGAGGAGTTGGTAGCCGTCAACAAGGCGAATGCGGATAGCTGGGCACCGATTATTCCGCTTTTTGATCCCGAGGTTGCGGCGCTGGATCAATCGAACAGCTTCGCGATGATCGGCCGCAACGCCCGTGGAGAGCCGGTGTGTGCGACGGCAGGACGACAGTACGATCTCACCGGCACCACTCTGAAGGCAGAGGTGGAAAGCCTGCGATTGTTCTACCGCGATCCGGAAGCGACGAGAGCACCGGGCGAAACGGTCGAGATCACTGCACCGGCTGCTGCGACGATGTCAGGCCGTCCCACTTACGTCGGCGCGACGTGGTATCATCCGCGCTATCGGGGCAAAGGTGTAATGGGCGTTTTGTCAACGTTGACCCGGGGCATTCCGATGACGCGCTGGCGTTGCGACCGAGTTCTGAGCTTCATGGCACGGAATCTTGTCTCGGCTGGTGTCATCGCCAACTGCCACTGTCCGAACGTGGAGTGGGATGTGACGATGACACATACTCCTGTAGGCCCTGGCGGTGTGATCCAGGCCGCCTTGATCTGGGGAGATGAGGACTACCTGCTTCAAGTTTTGGAGAACTATGCGGGTTCAGCTCGAACAGATCCGGAGGTCGATGGAGTGATCAATGATCGAGCCGCCAATGAGAATAGGTTTGTCTGACTTGCATTGGATCGGGAAGACGAGCCGCCGATAGCGCCAGCGTGACCGTCCATGCTTAGGATTGCGCACGATGGCGTCTACTGCATCCAACTTGGGAGTTTGCGCCCCTATTGCGTCATAGTACGACTTGGCCACCCAGCGGCCGTAGGCGCGATCCGGCTGTTCTTCGATCGGAGCACCTAGTGCGCAGCTGCGCCACGTTTCGCAAGCGCTATAGATTTGATCGCTGATCTCTTGAAATACCAGCTCCCCCTGGGGGTTGGAGCGCTTGATGACCACGTAACGGCTGCCGAGTGCGTACCGGGCAAGTCGGATCAGCGTATCAGCGTCGTAGGTCGACATCAGATGAGGCCAAGCATGGACAATGTCTCGCAGCATCGGCGAGGCCTCTAGCACCTGGGGTGCCAAAGGTTGGGTCCGAAAGTCCGACGCATTCTTCGGGGCCTGATGCTTGAGATGGAGCAAATCGTCCAGCCTGGTCGCGATATTGCGGGGATGAAAGAGTTCGTCACGCCAGTTCGAGTCGTAAGTGGAAAGTACGATCCGCTGCGTCCTCGTCTTGCCAAGCCATTCGATCAGGCCCTGCAGCGCCTTCTCGGCAACGAAGCTCGGGCGGATCCTGGCCTGACACGACTCACCGAACACGTTGATCGCGACGAAGCCCAGGTTCTTGACGGCGTACTCGACGAACTCACCACCGGAATACGGTGAGTCGAAAGCAACCCGCAATTGGCGCGAGTCACCGCGCCAAAACTCGCCCTGGTCGTCAATCAGAAGTAGCGACATCCGCCCCGTCTCTCGTGTCCATGCAGCCTCTTGAGCCACCGGTCATATGAGCATGCGGGCATTGCCAAACAGTTGAGGTGGATTGGAAATGCGATGCCCGGTTGCTGCGCGGGAGCGTGTGCCTAACGGGTGATGTACGCGATTGCCATTATGGATCGCCGCCACACTGCGGTCACAGCCGTCGGGCCCAGAATGGCGGCGAAGGGGTCAAGCCATGCCGATCATCGCCATCGCTCTCGTCACTCTCGTCAGCCTCACGACCTGGTCGCTGGGGGGCAGCACCACAGCCTCTGCCGCGCCACCGCCGCGCGGAATGACGTCGTTCGGCAGTCCGCAGGATATCCTGCGGTGGATCAACAACTACCGGTCCAAGCCCGTTCCAGAGCGGCTCCCCGAGGCCGTCAGAACGATGAGCGCGCTAGCCCTCTTCCGCGACCTGGACTCGAGTGGCGTCTACATCGGCTTCATGGCGGGCGTGATCGGTGACAATCCGGACAAGGCCGACAAGCTGGTGGCTGGCATGTTCCCCATGCCGCCGGAGGATCAGGTGGCCGTCGTGCGGGCCATCGCCTACTCGGGACTACCCGGCTGGAAAGGTCTGCTCGGCCGTTTTGCCGAGCGCATGCCGGCCCGGAAGGTGCTCATCCAGCGGCATCTCGAGGACAAGCTGCCGACGCTGGCGACCGTGTCGATCGCCGGCAACCCGGCGGCGCTCGATGCGCTTTGGGGCTTCTACTTCGCGACGGGGCGCACGGCGGCGGTCGATCGCATCGTCGAAGCGCTGGGATGGGCCAAGGACGGCAATGATGTCGAGAAGCTGACGAGCGGCAGCATGGCGAAGTGGACCCTCGCGAACAATGCGTTGCAGAACAAGGAGCTGCTTGATCATCTCAAGGCCGAGCAGGCGAGGCAGCCTAAGCCGATCGCAGCGCAACTGGCCGAGGTGATCGAGGCCGCGGAGACCTACGAGACGTCGAAGATCCGCAAGGAAGCGGCCGCGGCGATCGAGGAGCTGAAGCGCAAAGGTCCCGAGTCGGTCAGGAAGCTGACATTCTGGGGGATGGCTGGCCAAACCGCGCTGGCTCTGGGCTGCGTGGTGGCGGGCACGCTCGGGCATCCGGAGATTGCTGTCCCGTGCGTCATCGGTGGCGCGGCATCGTCAGCGGCACTGCGCATCTTCACGCCGCAATAGGCCGATGGCGCTGGTGGGGCGCATTGCAGGTGTGGCCCGGCTCTGGTAGGCGTCGCGGCTGCGATGCAAAGCGCCCGAGGCTGCCCATGATCCCCCGCTACTCCCGCCCGGAAATGGTGACCATCTGGGAGCCCGCGACCCGGTTCCGCATCTGGTTCGAGATCGAGGCGCATGCGGCTACCGCCATGGCCGAGCTCGGGATCATCCCGAAGGAAGCGGCCGACGTCATCTGGGAGAAGGGCTCGAAAGCCGTGTTCGACGTCGCGCGCATCGACGAGATCGAGCGGGTGACGAAGCACGACGTGATCGCATTCCTGACTCACCTCGCCGAGCACGTCGGACCGGAAGCGCGCTTCGTGCACCAGGGCATGACGTCGTCGGACGTGCTCGACACGTGCCTCAATGTGCAGCTCGTTCGGGCGGCCGATATCCTGATCAGCGACGTCGACCGGCTGCTGGCGGCCCTCGAAGCGCGGGCCTTCGAGCACAAGAACACCGTCACGATCGGTCGCAGCCACGCGATCCATGCCGAGCCGACGACGTTCGGCGTCAAGCTGGCGCAGGCCTACGCCGAGTTCACCCGCGCCAGGGAGCGGCTGGTGATGGCGCGGCGCGAGGTAGCGACGTGTGCCATCTCAGGCGCGGTGGGAACGTTCGCCAACATCGATCCGCGGGTGGAAGAGCATGTTGCGGCCAAGCTCGGCCTCGAGCCGGAGCCGGTCTCGACGCAAGTGATCCCGCGTGACCGGCACGCCATGTTCTTCGCGACGCTCGGCGTTGTCGCGTCGTCGATCGAGCGCCTGGCTATCGAGATCCGTCATCTGCAGCGCACGGAGGTGCTCGAGGCCGAAGAGTTCTTCTCCGAGGGGCAGAAGGGCTCGTCCGCCATGCCGCACAAGCGCAACCCTGTTCTGACAGAGAACCTGACGGGTCTCGCTCGGATGGTGCGCAGCTATGCGATGCCGGCGATGGAGAACGTGGCGCTCTGGCACGAGCGGGACATCTCGCATTCCTCGGTCGAGCGCATGATCGGGCCGGACGCGACGGTGACCTTGGATTTCGCGTTGAACCGCCTCGCGGGGGTGATCGAGAAGCTGATCGTCTATCCGGAGAACATGAAAGCGAACGTCGACCGGCTGGGCGGGCTTATTCACTCGCAGCGGGTGCTTCTGGCGCTGACGCAGAAGGGCGTCAGCCGGGAGGACAGCTACGCCTGGGTGCAGCGCAACGCCATGCCGGTCTGGCGCGGGCAGGGGGATTTCCTGACGCTGCTCAAGGCCGACAAGGATGTAGCGAAGACTCTTTCAGCGACCGAGCTCGAGGCTCTGTTCGATCTCGGCTACCACACCAAGCACGTCGACACGATCTTTCGGCGGGTGTTCGGCACTGCGTGAGGCAAGGCGCGGCTCGCTCGATCGCACCCCGGGGGCTGCGTCGGGCATCGCACTCTGGTAATGTATCGCGAGGAGATGCTCGCATGAACGCCCCCCTCGATCTCAAGCTCGATAAGGCAACCTTCAATCGGTGGGTGACCGATCAGGAGGGGAAGTTCGAATGGAAGGACGGTCGCGTCGTGCAAATGAATAATGTCACGCGCGATCACGGCGACATCGTATCGAACATCGTGTACGTGCTGAGAGAGCGCTTGGGCGCTAAAGAGTTTTCGATCATCGCCTCTGATTTCGGTGTCGAGCGCGAGCGTTTTGTTCGGTTTCCGGATGTGCTGGTGGAGCCAAGGGACTCCAATCGAAAAGGACGCCGCTCCGACGCGGTGCTTTTGGTCTTCGAGGTGTTGTCTCCCAGCTCGCTCGATGTTGACCTCATCGACAAGCCTGAGGAGTACATGAGCCTTCCGACGCTAGAGGCCTACATCGTCGTAAGTCAGGATGCGGCGATCACTTGGTCATGGGAGCGCGACCCTGCGACTGGTCGGTTCCCGATCAAACCCGTCAAGCTTTCCGGTCGCGATCAGACGCTCCAGCTCGTTCGCCGCGGTATCGAGTTGCCGCACGAGGCCATCTACGAGAACATTCCCACCTTGGATGACTGAGCGAGTGCTACGCGCCGGGTGCTGTCGCCTTGATCGATGGGCGCTGGTGGAGGCGCGCGAGCCATGCCGCGAGTTGCGGGCGGCCCTGGGTGAGATCGCCGTGCCCCCAGTGCGACAGTTGATCGAGGCCGGCGAGCAGGTAGAGCTGAGCCAGGTTGAGCGGCCCTTGCATCAGGGGGTGGGCGATCTCGCGCTCCCAGAAGTCGGCGAGGCGCGTGGCCCTGGCCTTCTCGTGGCCGATGATGGTCGGCGAGCGCTCGGTCTCGGGACGTCGCATTTCCCGCACCCAGACGGAAAGGCCGTCGGTCAGGGAGCGTGAGTAAGCCTCCAGCCGGCCATAATGCCAGTCGGCACCGGAAGGCGGCGGGGTGAGCGCCGGCTTGCCGTCGAGGCTGTCGAGCCAAGCGGCGATGAGCCCGCTGTCCTCGAGGCCGGTGCCGTCGTCGCGGAGCAGATAGGGAACGCGGCCGGAGGGGTTGACGTCGTAGTAGGGACTGCCGGCGGAACGGGTTCTGGCCTCGACGACCTCGACGCGATCCGCAAGCCCTTTCTCGAGGACGACGATGCGTGCCACACGCGCGTAAGGCGAGGTCGTTGTGATATAGAGCTTCACGTTTGTCGTCTCCCCGACCCCAAGCGCCGACCTTCGCGGACGCGCACGAAGGAGCATAGCCGATGCGCGTCAGAGAAATCGACATCCTGATCGTGCCGGGTTGGACCGGCTCTGGGCCGGACCATTGGCAATCGCGGTGGGAGCGCAAGCTCTCGACAGCGCGGCGGGTCGAGCAGGCGGATTGGGATACGCCGCGCCTGTCCGACTGGGTCGAGCGGATCGTAGCGGAGGTGCATGCCTCGACGCGACCGCCCGTGATCGTCGCGCACAGTTGCGGTGTTACTGCGACAGTGGCCGCGGCCCCGCAGATCGGCGGGCGCCTCGTCGGCGCGTTCCTGGTGGCGCCGTCCGATCTCGAAGGTCGGGACCTGTGGCCCGCCACGGACGGTGGCTTCGCGCCCGTGCCGATGGAGCAGCTGCCGTTTCCGTCGAAGTTGATCGGTAGCTCGACCGATCCCTACTGCTCCGTCGAGCGCGCGCAGGAACTCGGCGCGGCGTGGGGCTCGGACGTCTCGATCATGGCGGGGGCAGGGCACATCAACACGGCGTCCGGCCATGGACCCTGGCCCGAAGGTCTACTGACCTTCGGGATGTTTCTGAAAAAGCTAGGGTGACGGATCAGCGCCCGGCTTCGAGGTCGGTGACGGCCTTGGCGAGGAACTCGCCCATCTGGTTGCGGATGTCAGCATCTGCAACCGTGACCCCCTTGTCGGCCAGATCCTTGGCGATCTTGCGGACCACGTCGTCATCGCCCTTCTCGGCGAGGTCGGCCTTGCGAACGGCCTTGACGTAGTCATCGACGGCAGGGCCCTCGATGCCCATCTTGGCGGCTGCCCACTCCGCGATCATCTTGTTGCGGCGAGACTCGGCCTTGAACTTAAGATCCTGATCGTGCGCAAATTTCTTCTCGAAGCTCTTCTCGCGCTCATCGAAGGTCGTCATTTTTGCCTCGCCATCAGGGGTTGCATTGCCGAGCAGCCTCGCGTGTTTCGACGGTCGCCAGAACCGTTAACGCTCCGCTCCCCGAATAGCCCGGCTCGACGCCGAAAATCAACCACGGAAAGGAGCCGGCCGTTACCATCAACGGGAGCGCTCATGCCCTAACATTGTTTCTCCCCCCCGGTTCGGCTAGTGTCTGGCGGTGATCGAGGTGGCTCGGCGCCCTTACCTTGGTTGGCCATGTATCAGGCTTGGGGCGTGCCGCAACGACAGAAGACGGCCCGTCTGACGGATGGGCCGGTCATCAGTCAACGAGAACAAGTGGCTCCTTACGAGGAACGACGAGATGAACAGGCGGCGTCGCGTTTACGAGGGCAAGGCGAAGGTCCTCTACGAGGGGCCGGAGCCCGGCACCCTGATTCAGCATTTCAAGGACGATGCCACGGCGCTCAACGGAAAGAAGCACGCTCAGATCGACGGCAAGGGCGTGCTGAACAACCGGATCTCGGAGTTCGTGTTCCAGCGCCTCGGCGAGATTGGCGTGCCGACGCATTTCGTCAAGCGCATCAACATGCGCGAGCAGTTGATCCGCGAGGTCGAGATCATCCCGCTCGAGGTCGTCGTGCGAAATGTCGCTGCCGGCTCGCTGGCTCAGCGGCTCGGGCTCGAGGAGGGTGAGCATCTGCCCCGCTCGATCATCGAGTTCTACTACAAGAACGACAAGCTCAACGATCCGATGGTCTCCGAGGAGCACATCACGGCGTTCGGCTGGGCGAGCCCGCAAGAGATCGACGAGATCATGAGCCTCGCGATCCGGATCAACGATTTCATGGTCGGGCTCTTCCTCGGCATCGGCATTCGCCTCATCGACTTCAAGGTGGAATTCGGCCGTCTCTGGGAGCAGAACGACCAAATGCGCATCGTGCTCGCCGATGAGATCAGCCCCGACTGCTGCCGTTTGTGGGACGTCTCCTCGGGCGACAAGCTGGACAAGGATCGCTTCCGGCGTGACCTGGGCGGCGTGCTCGAGGCTTACACCGAGGTTGCGCGCCGGCTCGGCGTGCTGACAGAGAACCCGCGGCCCAAGACGGTGGGACCGGTGCTCGTGGCCTCGAACCCGACGGGCAAGCCGAACTAGGAAAGTCAGGCGGGAGTGTGCCACTGGGTGCGTGCGGGACTAGCGTCCCGCACGGCAATGACGTACTCCCGCATTCCGATAGTCCCGCACTCACGGTGTGACATGAAAGCCCGCATCAAGATCACCCTCAAGACCGGCGTCCTCGATCCGCAGGGCAAAGCCATTCAGAATGCGCTCGGCAGCCTCGGCTTTGCCGGCGTCGACGAGGTGCGCCAGGGCAAATACATCGAGGTGGATCTGAAAGAGACGGACGAGGCCAAGGCACGCGCCGAGGTCGACCGCATGTGCCGCGAGCTGCTCGCCAACCTCGTCATCGAGAATTACAGCTATGAGCTCGGAGCCTGAGCCGATCGTTCAATCCGATGTGCACGAGGATGCCGTACGCGCCATCAAGTTCCTGGCGATCAAGGCGGCGATCTTCATTTTGATCCCGCTGGTCGCGGCCCTGATCGCCGTCTGGTGGCGCTTCGGCTAGAGCATGTTCACGTCTGATGGAATCGAAGGGGATTCCCATGAGGCCGCGAATATGATTCACGATGGATGCTGGGCAGTGGGCCAGCATCCATGGCGAAGCCTCTCGACAATGACTTGCGTGCTCGCATCGTTGCCGCCGTCGAAGGTGGCATGTCATGCCGCGCCGCAGCGGCACGGTTCAATGTCTCCGAGTCCGCTGCCATCAAGCTGATGCAGCGCTATCGTTCCACCGGCTCGATCGAGCCGGGGCAGATGGGTGGGCACAAGCCGCTGAAGCTCGCGGCCTGGCGCGACTGGCTGATGCAGCGCCTCGCCGAGAAGCCGGATATCACGACGCGAGAACTCGCCGACGAACTGGTCGAGCGTGGCATGACGGTGAGCCACGTGTCGATCTGGAACCTGTTCCGGCGCGAGGATCAGAGCCACAAAAAAAAGCGTGCTCGCCTGCGAGCAGGATAGGCCCGACGTCGCGCGCCATCGCTCTCGCTGGAAGCAGCGGCAGGCGACGATCGATCCAGAGCGCCTCGTCTTCATCGACGAGACCTGGACCAAGACCAACATGGCGCCCCTCAGGGGTTGGTGCCTGCGCGGCCGTCGCCTGAAGGATCAGGTCCCGCACCGCCGCTGGCAGACGCTCACGTTCATCGCGGCGCTGCGCCACGACGGGATAGTGGCGCCGTGCCTGTTCGACGGCCCGATCAACGGTGAGAGCTTCCTCGCCTATGTCACCCAGGTTCTCGTTCCAACGCTGAGACCCGGCGACATCGTCGTCATGGACAATCTCGGCTCGCACAAGAGCAAGGCGGTTCGCGATGCTATCTGGTCCGTCGGCGCCCGCCGCCTGTTTCTGCCGGCCTATTCCCCCGACCTCAATCCGATCGAGCAGGTCTTCTCGAAGCTCAAGACGCTGCTGCGCAAGGCGAGAGCACGATCTCGAGAGGCCCTCGCAACCGCTATCGGCGAACTCCTCCCACACTTCCAGCCGAGCGAATGTGCCAACTACCTCCGCAACGCCGGCTATGCGTCCATCTAATGTGAACGTGCTCTAGGCTGTGCGGGGTCGCGGTGACAGTCGTCCGGTCAGTTGCCCGGTGCCGCTCTGACCACGCGGACGGTTTGCCGCGATGGGCGCAGGTAGGACCGGTACGCCAAATACCAGAAGACAGGCAGCGAGATCGGCCAGAGTGGGAACAGCAATCCCAGGATGATGTAAAACAGCGTGCTGAGCTTGAACGAGCCACCTTCGATGATCGTCTCCGTGGTCGTCTGGGATAGGGTTTCGTTGGGCACGCGCGGATCGTGATTGTCTTCAGCCCGGTCTACCGGCGCGGGAGTGGCCGGATGCGTCGGTTCCCCTCGTGGGCGTGGGTCGAGTGGCGGTGGCAACGGGGGCGTCGGGGCGAGCAAGCCGGGAATGCGGCGGGCCTCGACCCAGTCCTCGAAACCTTCTCGCCAGAGGAAATCGTCCGGGTGAAGGTGACGTAGCTCGACCATCTTGCCGAGCTCGAGGTCGGTGATCGGACCGTACTGCTGACCGTCCCTCGCAAGGTACCAGTGCCCGATCTGGGCTGCGGCCGCGTGCATCGCTTCCCCCGAATGTCCGCCGTCTGCCGACCTTATCTCGCGCTCCGCCGAATGTGCAATGCCGACGTGCGGATTGGGCCGTTTACCCGATCGGCGTCCGGGAGTAAGAAGCAGGCCCGCACAGGAAGGGTGTTTGCCCATGCGCTCAGCCGTCATAGTCTTTCCAGGCTCCAACTGCGACCGTGACGTGAAGGTCGCCCTCGAGGCTGTCACGGGACGGCCGGTCCATATGGTCTGGCACGGCGACACAAGCCTGCCGGAGGTCGACGTGATCGTGCTGCCGGGCGGGTTCTCGTACGGCGACTACCTGCGCTGCGGCGCCATGGCGGCACATTCCAACATCATGCGGGAGGTGGTCGCCAAGGCGAAGGCGGGCACGCCGGTATTGGGTATCTGCAACGGCTTTCAGGTGCTCTGCGAAACCGGTTTGCTGCCGGGCGTCCTGCAGCGCAATGCGTCCCTCCGGTTCGTCTGCCGGGATACGTTCCTGAAGGTGGAGCGGACCGACACCGTATTCACGCGCGCCTATGAGTTTGGCGAGATCGTCAATATTCCGGTGGCGCACGGCGACGGCAATTATTTCGCGGATGCCGGGACCCTGGACCGGCTCGAGGGCGAGGGGCGGGTGGTGTTTCGTTACGTCGATCCGGTGAGCGGGCTGGCGACGCCGGAAGCCAATCCCAATGGGGCGCAGCGGAACATCGCGGGCATTTGTGACGAACGGCGCCGTATCGTCGGCCTCATGCCGCATCCCGAGCGGCACTTCGACAAGATCCTCGGCTCGGCGGATGGCCGGCGCGTGTTCGAGAGCGCGATGCAGGCGATCGCGGCCTAATTCGGCTCCAGCCCGAAGCGGGGAGCGGCCCGATATGTCGGTCGACACCAGCAGGACCATCGCCATTGCCGGTTCACCATGGAAGATGCTGGGCCTGGGGCTGCTCGGGATCGGCATGACGGCGCTGTCAGTTGCGATTGCAGTGCCTCTGCTGCCTGAGGCTCGCGTGGGCTTGCTCGGCCAAGTCTTCGGTGTCGTCGGTGCGCTGTTCTTCGGCGCCTGCACGCTGCTCACCCTCTGGCAGGCGCTGACGATGACCGGAGCAGTTGTCACTCTGACACCCACCGGCATTCATGATAGGCGCCTCGCCTCCAGGGAAATTCCCTGGGCAGCGATCCGCGGCATCTCGACGTGGTCGAGCCATGGCCAGAAAATTCTGGTGCTCGCGGTGGACCCAGCCGTCGAGGCGACGCTGGGACTATCGAAGATCGCGCGAATGTCACGCGGTGCGAACCGGTCTCTCGGAGCGGACGGGCTTTGCATCTCGGCTCAAGGGCTCGCCATGAACTACGACGATCTGCTCGAGCTGGCCATCGCCTATGCCAGCGCACATGCGGGCGCAGCGCGCGGTTGAGGCCGCGTCCCGTTTCAGGGGCCTGCGCGATCGCGCCGCATCAGCCAGACTGGGCCGAGGACGTCGTCCGGCTCGACGCGGTGCCAGCGAAAGCCGACGCCCTCGATTTCGCGGATGGCGCGCTCGTTGCGGACCGGGACGCGGATCTCGCAACCGAGGGCCAAGGTGGTGGAGAGCACCTCGCTCGCGAGGCGGTCGAGAGCGGCGGCGCCCAGGCCACGGCCGCGATGCGCCTCCGAGCCGACCAGGAACGCGCACTGCCAGAGTCCGGGCTCGACGGCCGGCCGGTCGGCCGTCGCCAGAAGGCCGGAGTCGAACGCGTGGGCGTAGCCGATGGCGGCGCCGTCCACCTCGATCATGCGGCAGATCGCACTGGGGCTGTCGAGAGCGATGGCGATCTCGGCCTCGACGGCGCCGGCCGGCCCCCACCACGCTCGGATCGCGCCGCTCGCGAGCCAGCGCCGAATGCGATCACGGTCGTCGCGCGTGACCGGGGCAAGACGCACGGTGCCAGCGGGCTCGGCAGTGATCATGGGCAATCGCCGGAGCGCCGCCAGGTCATGCCGGGTTGATCGCCGGGCAGGCCGGAGCGGGGAGCTGAGCGGCGCGGCGCCACTGGAAGGTCTCGGAGAGGAACTTGAGGCCCTTGTAGCCCGTCACCTGCAGCAGGTCCGGTGCGCGCAGGCGCACCTCCACGTCAAAGCTCTCACCCTGCTCGGGATCGTAGATCCAGCCTCGGTCCCACGAGCCGTCGCGCATCGGTTTCAGATCGCCGATCACCTGCAAGCCGCAAATGGGCCGTTCACGCAGACGACGGTTCTCGTTCAGCTTGTCACGGAGCGGCTGGCCCCGCTTGTCGAGCGGTTGCTGCATCCAGACGATGCGTCCGCAGAGACCCGGGCCGCAGGGCTGGATCTCGATCGCGCCGCGGCCGGTGTGGTCGATCCAGACCCCGACGGGGCCCGGAGGCTGAGCCGGTGCGGGTTGCGCCGGCTGTTGGGCGGGTTGAGGGCCGGCCGGCGGTAGTTGCCGCGACGGCTGGCCTTGCTGTGCGAAAGCTGCCGTCGAGATCGCTGCCGTCATGAGGGCAACGGCCAACAGACGGGTCGATATGCGGCAGCGGTGGCGAGAATGCTCGATCATCACGCGGTTCCCCTAAGGGTAGCTCGGCTCTGCGCCTGGTTGACAAAGCTCGTCGCGGCCTCCAATACCCCTGCAACTTTGGCGTCGGCAAGGCAGCGAGAGGCTTGGTTAACGTCGTCTCACTCGACGTCAGATGCTCGGGACGCTCGGGTTCGGTGCAATGCGCCGTCAGGTGCGGTTCCCTTTACCTTGATCGACACGACCCTCGGCGGTCATGGCGAAGTACCCTATATAGGAGCCGAGGCGAGAAATTCGCCAGCGAGCCTCGACGCCAGCCGGCAATACCGGACTTCAGAAGCCCGCAAACCTGGGTCCTCGGCAGCCTCCGCGGCAGTCGATTTGGGTTGGCGGGGCGAGTTCATCACGAAGGTAGCGCGCGTAGCAAATGGTCCTGACCCTCGCCTTCCGGAACCTGTTCCACGATCGCATAAGGCTGATCGTGACGCTGATCGGGATCCTTTTCTCGATCGTGCTGGTCGCCGTGCAGCTGGGGCTCTACCTCGGCGCACGCAAGATGATCATCGGCATGATCGACAATGCCAATGCCGAGCTCTGGATCACGGCCTACGGGGCTAAGAGCTTCGAGGAGGCAGGAAGCCTCGATGGGCGGCAGCGACATATTGCCCTTTCCGTGCCGGGTGTCGCCTCGGTCGAGCCGCTGATCGCGGCCTTCAACGAGTGGCGCAAGCCTGATGGCGGCGCGACCCTTTCGGTGGTTGTCGGCACCGATATGCCTGCCGGCGGCTTGAAGCCCTGGAACGTGGTCGAGGGCGATGCGCGCAGCATTTTCCAGCCTGACGCCGTCGCGGTGGATCGGACCTATCTCGAGAACCTCGGCGTCAAGGAGCTCGGCGACGCGGCCCAGATCGATGCATACCGCGTGAAGATCGTGGCGCTGACGGAAGGCATCCGGTCGTTCACGACGGCGCCCTACGTGTTCATGCCCTTGGCACGGGCCCGTGACGTCATGGGGATGACGGGCACCCAGACGACATTCCTGCTGGTCAAGCTGATGCCCGGCGCGGATCAGGCGACGGTGCAGAAGGTGATCGCCGACCGGTTGCCCGGTGTCGAGGTGCTGACGACGGCGACGTTCCGGGAGCGGAGCTTGGCCCACTGGCTGTTCTCGACGGGTGCCGGCGTGGCGCTGATCGGCGGCGCGCTGCTCGGCACGCTGGTCGGAACCGTGATCGTCGCGCAGACGCTCTATTCCAGCACGAAGGATCATCTCAACGAGTTCGCGACGCTCAGGGCGCTCGGCTCGTCCGCCGGCTACATCCATCGGGTCATTCTGCTGCAGGCAGCCCTTTCCGCGGCGTTCGGCTACGTGCTCGGCATGAGCATCGCGATGACGATCATCTACTTCAGCCAGAACACGGCCTTGCCCATCATCATGACGCCGGGGCTGGCGGTCGGACTGCTGGTGCTGACGGTGTTCATGTGTGCGATCTCGGCGCTTGCCGCCATCATGAAGGTGACCCGCATCGATCCGGCCGTGGTGTTCGCGCGATGAGCCAACTCATTCTCGAGGCGAAGGGCATCGTCAAGGAGCTCGGCCAGGGCGCGGGCAAGGTGCGGGCGCTGAAGGGCGTCGACATCACGCTGAGGCCCGGCGAGCTGACGTTGCTGATGGGGCCTTCGGGCTCGGGCAAGACGACGCTGCTCTCGATCATGGGCTGCATCCTGTCCCCGACCGAGGGCGAGCTGTCGATCCTCGGCCAGACGACGGCGGGGCTCGACGGCGAGGCGCTGGCTCGGATCCGGCGGCGGCACATCGGTTTCGTGTTCCAGGCCTACAACCTGTTCCCAACGCTCAATGCGCTCGAGAACGTCAAGCTGGCGCTCGATGTGCGCGGCATCCATGGGAGTGCGGCTACCGAGGAGGCGCAGAAGGCTCTCGTCGCAGTCGGGCTGTCACATCGATTGCGGAATTATCCGAAGAACCTGTCGGGCGGCGAGCAGCAGAGGGTCGCGGTTGCGCGGGCCCTGGCAGGATCGCCGGAGCTGCTGCTGGCCGACGAGCCGACGGCGGCACTCGACTCGGAGAACGGACAGGCCGTGATGGCGCTGCTGGCGGATCTGGCGAAGGACAGCAGCAGAGCCATTCTCGCCGTCACGCACGACAACAGGACGCTGCCCTACGCCGACCGGATCGTCCATATCGAGGACGGGCTGATCGTCGGGGAGGAGCGTCAGACGCCGAAGGGCCGCAAGGCGAGCAAGGCCCCTGGCGCGCGAACGATCAAGGAAAAGGCTTGAGGTCAATGTCGAGCAAATCGTCACCCATCGTTCCTCTGGTGCTTGCCGCGATTACGGCCATCGGTGTCGCCATCGGCATCAACCGGCTCGGCGAGCAGCGGGCAGCCTCCGAGACCCAGACGATCGCGCCGGTCAAGCCTCTGTGGGCGGCCACGGCGCAAGGCCGGGTCGAGCCCAAGTCCGGCGAGGTCAAGCTCAGCGCGCTTTCTCCGGGCCGCATCGACGCTGTGCTGGTCAAGGTCAACGACAAGGTTACGGCCGGCGACATGCTGGTCCGGATCGACGATATCGATGCGCTGGCCCGCGTTCTCGGCGCCGATGCCGAGGCGGGTGTGCGTAAACGTGAGCGCGATTCCGAGACCAACGTCCCGAAGCTGGTTCAGGATCGACGCGCCGCCGAGGACACGCTCAACGCCACCGAGCGTGAAATCGCCAGTGCCCGGCTGACGCTCGACCGGCTGTTGATGGACCGCAGCGCGCGACCGACATCGGTGACCGCGGATCAGCTCGAGGGCGCCCGCAAGACTCTGGATGCGGCGCTGGCGAAACTACCGGCGAATCGCGAGGCGCTTCGGCAGAGCCAGGTTGCGGCCGGCGTGCCGTTGCCGACGCGGCTGGAGGCAGGCCTGACGGCGGGGCGCGCCGAGCTCTCGGCGGCGGAAGCTGCCCTCGAGCGGACCCGCGTCCGCGCGCCGCTCGACGGCACCGTGCTGCAGGTGTTTGCGCAGGAGGGCGAGCTTGCCGCGGCGTCTCCCGAGCAGCCGATGGTGATCGTGGGCGATCTTTCCCAGCTGCGGGTCAAGGCCGAGGTGGAGGAGCGCTACGCGTCGAAGGTCGTGGTGGGGCAGGACGTCGTGCTCAAGTCGGACGCCTACCCGGATCGCGAGTTCACCGGCAAGGTCGCGACGGTGGCGCAGGCCATGCGGCCGCCGAAGCTCGCGCAGCGTGGGCCGCGCCGGCCGAACGATCTCGATACGCTCGAGGTGATGATCGACGTGGCGCCGGGCTCGGCGCTGATGCCGGGCATGCGGGTCGACGCGTTCTTCAAGATCGAGGGGGGGGCCGCAGAGGCACCCCGAGCCGAGATGTCCCCGTCGTCAGGAAGTGCGAATGCGGCGCCGGTGAAGTCGAACTGAGGGCCGGCTGGCTCGCGCCTGAATTGCACGCTTCGACAGATTTGAGCGGCGCCTGCGATGCGGGCGCCGTTTTTGTGCGTGGCTCGTGTGCAGTCTGCTCGCCTCAGGCTGCCAGCCCGCGCTTCTTTAGCATGGAGGCGCTGGTGGGGAGGCGGCCGCGGAAGGCGGTGTAGGCCTCGCGCGGGTCGCGGCGGTTGCCGGCGGAATAGACGAACTCCTTCAGGCGACGCGCCGTCTCGGGATCGAAGACGTTGCCGGTTTCGACGAAGGCGTCGAAGGCGTCGGCGTCGAGCACCTCCGACCACATGTAGCTGTAGTAGGCCGAGGCGTAGCCGCCGCCGGAGAAGACGTGCGCGAAGTGGGGCAGGCGGTGGCGCATGACGACGCCCTTCGGCATGCCGCGGCGCGCCAGGAACTCGGTCTCGAAGCGGGAGATGTCGAGCGCCGACGGATCGGGCAGCGAATGCAACTCGAGGTCCGCCAGCGCCGAGGCCACGTACTCGCAGGTGGCAAAGCCCTGGTTGAAGGTCTGGGCGGCCTTGATGCGCCGGACGAGATCGTCGGGCATGGGCTTGCCGGTCTCGTAGTGGCGGGCGTAGCGGCCGAGCACGTCGGGCGTCGTCAGCCAGTGCTCGTAGAGCTGTGACGGCAACTCGACGAAGTCGGTGCGAGACGGCGGTGCCGGCCAGCGACGGGTAGGTGACGTCGGAGAGGAGGCCGTGCAGCGCATGGCCGAACTCGTGGAACAGCGTGCGGGCGTCGTCGAACGACAGCAGCGTCGGCTGGCCGTCGGCGCCGCGGTTGAGGTTCAGCACGTTGACGATAATCGGCCGCTCGGCGCCGCCGAGACGGCGCTGGCCGCGGAAGGCGCTCATCCAGGCGCCGGAGCGTTTGGAGGGGCGGGCGAAGTAGTCGCCGAGGAAGACGCCGACGTGGGCGCCGGACGTGTCCGTCACCTCGAAGGTGCGCACGTCCGGGTGGTAGCGCGGCAGGTCGTGGCGCTCGGCGAAGGTGAGGCCGAACAGGCGGCCGGCCGTGTCGAAGGCGGCCTCGATCATGCGGTCGAGCTGCAGGTAGGGCTTGATCTCAGCTTCGTCGAGGTCGTGCTCGGCCTTGCGCACCTTCTCGGAGTAGTAGCGCCAGTCCCAGGGCTCGATGTCGATGTTCTGGCCTTCGGAACGGGCGAGCTTGCCGAGAAGATTGCGCTCGCCGTCGGCGCGCTTGGTGGCGGCGGCCCAGACCTCGTCGAGCAGCGTGCGGACGGCGTCCGGCGTCTTGGCCATGGCGTCGTCGAGGCGGAAGGCCGAGAAGGTAGCGAAGCCGAGCAGGCGGGCGCGCTCGGCGCGGAGCTGGATGGTCTCGGCGGCGATGGCGCGGTTGTCGTGGTCGTTGCCGTTCTCGCCGCGGCGGCTCCAGGCTTTGAAGGCGGCCTCGCGCAGGTCGCGGCGGGCGGAGAACTGGAGGAACGGCTCGATCGACGAGCGCGACAGCGTGATGACGTGCTTGCCCGTGAGGCCCAGGTCGTTGGCGGTTTGTGCGGCGGTCTGGCGGACGAACTCGGGCAGGCCGGCGAGATCGGCCTCGCCGTCGAGGACGAGGCGGTAGGCCTGCTCCTCGGCGAGCACGTTCTGGGCGAACTGGGTGCCGATGGTGGCGAGGCGCTGGTTGATGGCGGCGATGCGTTCCTTGGCCTCGGGGCCGAGATTGGCGCCGGACCGGACGAAGCTGGTGTGGGTGCGCTCGAGGACGCGCATCTGCTCGGCGTCGAGGCCGAGGCTGTCGCGGCTCTCCCAAATCCGGTCGACGCGGCGAAACAGGTGCTCGTTGAGGGCGATGGCCGTCGAGTGCCTGGCGAGGCGCGGGGCCATCTCGCGCTCGATCGCCTGCAGCTCGGGGTTCGTATGGCTGCCCGTCAGATTGTAGAAGACGCGGGCGACGCGGGTGAGATTGCGGCCGGCGAGCTCCAGCGGCTCGATGGTGTTGGCGAAGGTGGGCGGAGCGGCGCTCTGAGCGATGGCGTCGATCTCGGCCTCGTGGCTGGCGAGCGCGCTTGTGAAAGCCGGCTCGAAGTGGCGGGGAGCGATCGCCTCGAACGGGGGCATCGCGAAGGGTGACGTCCACTCGGACCGAAGCGGGTTTGGCTCGGTTGCGGCGCTTGCGCTCACGTCTACAGACATCGTCGATTGCTCCGCTGAAAAGGCGACGCCCGCAAAATGCGGGCGTCGACGACGAATTGGAAGTGTGATCTCAAGCCGCGGCGCGAGCCTGGGCGTCGATGTGGGAGGCGAGGCTTTCGTCCATGCCGAGCCCCTGGGCCAGCGAGACGAGGAACTCGTGCTCCTCGGCGGTGTCGAGGTCGATGGCGATGCGGGCCGCCGTGTAGAGCTGGATGGCCTCGGCCTCGGAGCCGACCGAGCGGATCAGATCGTCCACCGAAGCCGGATTGTTCAGCTCGTGGGCCAGGAACTGCTCGGCCTCCGCGTCGAGGCCGGCCTGCTTCAAGCCGCCGATGATCTTCTGCTGCTCGGAGGCGTCGATGCGGCCATCGGAGGCTGCGGCCGAGATCATGGCGCGGATGTAGAGCTGCGCCGCCTCGTTGGTGACGGCGGTGGCCTCGAAGCCGGAGCCGCGCGGGGCTTCGACGAGCTGTCCATCCGGGCCGGTGATGAGCGGGCGACCCTGCTGGTAGTTCTGCAGCGCCTTGTAGGCGAGGCCTCCGATCAGTGCCAAGGCACCGAGCTTGGCGGCGCCCATGGCGATCGAGCGGCCGGTGCGGGTCCCGAGCAGGACGGAGCCGAGGCCGCCAGCCACGGCGCCTGCGCCGAGCTGGTTGTTCTGGATAAGGTCCTTCAACTGGTTCAGAAGATCGTCCGGCGATTTGCCGGTCGCCTGGCCGATGGCGTCGCGGGCACGTCCGGAAGCGCCCGTCGCGTCGTCAATGCGGCCGGCGCCTTCACGTACGCCCTGCGTCGCCTGGCCGAGCACCTGGCCGAGGATGTCCATCAATCCGCCGCCACCGCCGCCCTGGGCGCCGCTGCCCTGTCCACCCTGCTTGGCGAGGCCTTCCTGGATGCGGCCCAGAATATCGCCAAGGCCGCCGCCGCTCGCGCCCTGATCGGCCGGAGCGGCACGGGGAGCGCCGCCGCTGTCGCCACCGCCGCCACCGGGCAGCATGTTGCGCAGCAGGTCCTCGAGGCCTTGCGCGCCGCCTTTTTGCTCAGCACTCGGCGGGGCGACGTTGCGTCCCTGATTGCCCATGGCCTGTCCGAGTTGGCCGAGAATGTCGGCGAGCCCGCCGCCGCCGGCCTGGGTGCCGCCCTGGCCGCCCGCTGCCGGCCGGCCCTGCTGGCCCATGGCCTGACCGAGCTGGCCCAGAATGTCGCCGAGTCCGCCGAGGCCGCCCTGCTGGCCTTGAGCTGGTTGCTGCGGTTGAGCGCCACCGCGGACGAGTTGCTCGAGAAGGCTGCGTGCGTCGAACATGGGAGTCTCCTCAGTGTCGCAGATGAACTCGTCCGCCCCGAGGGTCAACGTAGTGGGCGCGGGGCGTAAGGGCAACGACGGTCTGTAGACATTCTATTATGCCACAACGGCTTTGTCTGGCGCCGCGGTCTCGGGCCGGCCGGGCGGCGGCGGCTCGTCGACCGGGCCGACGACGCGTCCGAAGATGCGCCAGACCAGGCGCGCGAAGTCGTCGAGCACCACGAAGACGGCGGGCACGAAGACGAGGCTCAGCAAGGTCGAGGAGATCAGGCCGCCGATCACGGCAATGGCCATCGGAGCGCGGAACTCGCCGCCTTCGCCGGTCCCGAGCGCGGAGGGCAGCATGCCGCCGACCATGGCGATGGTGGTCATGATGATCGGGCGCGCTCGCTTGCGGCCGGCATCGATGATCGCCTCGGTTCGTGATACGCCGCGCGCCATCTCCTCGATGGCGAAGTCGACGAGCATGATCGCGTTCTTGGTGACGATGCCCATCAGCATGAGGATGCCGATGACGACGGGCAGGCTCATGGGCTTGCCGGTGATCGCCAGCGCCACGATGGCGCCGCCGATCGAGAGCGGGAGCGAGAACAGGATGGTGATCGGGTGCAGGAACGAGCCGAACAGCAGGACCAGCACGGCGTAGACCATCATCAGGCCTGCGCCCATCGCCTGGGCGAAGCCTGCGAACACCTCGGCCATGATCTCGGCGTCGCCCGCTTCCTTGAGCGTCGACGCCGGCTGGCAGGTTGCGAGCGGCTTCGGTCTTCTTCACCGCAGCGAGCGCGTTGCCGAGCGGCGTATCGCCGACGAGGTCGGCGCCGATCAGCACGCGGCGCAGCCGGTCGTAGCGGTCGATGGCGGTCGGGCCCTGGCTCATCTCGAACGTGGCGACGGACGACAGCGGAACGGCCGTACCGCGCGCCGTGGGGACCTTCAGCGCCTCGAGCATCGCGCGCTCGCTGCGGGCCGACTCCTCGAGCTGCACGCGAATCGGGATCTGGCGATCGCCGAGATCGATGCGAGCCAGGTTGGCGCTCGACGTCGCCGATGGTGGCGATGCGCACGGCCTCGGAGATCTGATCGGTCGAGACGCCGAGATCGGCGGCAAGATCGGAGCGCGGCTTGACGATCAGCTCCGGCCGGTCGAGCTCGGCCGTCGAGACGACGTTGGCGAGGTAGGGCTCGCCGGATGGCGACGCGATACGCTTTGCCTCGCTCGTGATGGCGGCGGCAACCTTGCTGACAGCGGCGCCATCGCGGCCCGAGACGACGAGCGAGAACTGACGCTGGCCGTCGTCCTTCAGGAACCAGTACCGCATGTCGGGAAGGGCGGCGAGCTCGCGACCGATGGACTGCTTGAAGGCATCCTGCGTAACGCTGCGCTCCGTCTTGCCGACGAGATTGATGGTCAGCGTCGCCTTGCGCACCTCGGCGCCCGAGCCGAGCAGGTTGCCGCCATTGACGAAGACGCTCTTGATCTCGGGGCGGGCCCGGATGCGGCGGGCGACCTCCTCCGTCGCGGCGCGCGTGTCGTCGAGGCGGGAGCCGGGGGGCAGCTCGACGGCGAGCAGCATGCGGCCGGAGTCCTCGGCGGGCAGGAACCCCGAGGGCACGAGGTAGAACGAGCCAATGGAGGCCGCAAAGACCACGAGGCCGAGGGCGACGGTCTTGCATGCGATGATGCACCGACCAGGCGACGAGGCGCGTATAGAGCTGCGAGAAGGCGCCCTTCGCGCTCGTCATGCCCGGCGCTGCGCATGAAATAGGCGGCGAGCACGGGCGTGATCAGCCGCGCGACAAGCAGCGAGAAGAATACCGCAAACGCCACGGTGAGGCCGAACTGCTTGAAGTACTGGCCAGCGATGCCGCCCATGAAGCTGACCGGCGCGAAAACGGCGATAATGGTCATGGTGATGGCGATGACGGCGAGGCCGATCTCGTCGGCGGCCTCGAGCGCGGCGCGGTAGGCTGATTTTCCCATGCGCATGTGGCGCACGATGTTCTCGATCTCGACGATCGCATCGTCGACGAGAATGCCCGTGACGATGGTGATGGCCAGCAGGCTGACGAGATTGAGCGAGAAGCCGAGCGCGCTCCATGGCCCAGAAGGTCGGCAGGATCGAGAGTGGCAGCGCGATCGCCGCGATGAGCGTCGCGCGCCAATCGCGCAGGAAGACGATGATGACGAGGATCGCCAGGATGCGCGCCCTCGATCAGCGTCGTCATGGTCGAGTGGTAGGAGCCGATGGCGTATTGCGTGGTGGTATCGATCGGGACCAGCTCGACGCCGGGGTGGTCGGCGCGCAATTTGGACAGCACGCGCTCGACGTCGCGCGAGACGTCGACGTCACTCGCGCCGGTGGCGCGCGAGATGGCGAATGCGACGACGTCATTGCCGTCGAGGCTGGCGAAGGTGCGGCGTTCGGCGTGGCCATCCGTCACGGAGCCGAGCTCGTCGAGCCGTACCTTGCGGCCGCCCGGCAGCGCGATCATGGTGGCGGCGAGGTCCGCGACGCTCGGCTTGGAGCCGAGGGTGCGGATTGCCTGCTCGCGATCGGCGATCTCGCCCCTGCCGCCGGCAAGATCGACATTGGTCGCCTTGATCTGGCGGTTGACGTCGCCGGCGGTGATGCCGAACGAGAGCAAGCGATCGGGATCGAGGGCGACGCGCACCTCGCGCTCGACGCCGCCGATGCGGGCGACCTGGGAGACGCCTCGGACGCCCTGCAAGGCGCGCACGATGGTATCGTCGACGAACCAGGACAGCTGCTCCATGGTCATCGCCGGGCCGCGGGCGGCGAACGTGAGGATCGGCAAGCCTTCGATCTCGAGGCGCTGGACGATCGGCTCGTCGATGGTGCGGGGCAGCTCGGAGCGGACGCGGGCGATGGCATCCTTGACGTCGTTGAGGGCGCGATCCTGATCTGTCTCGAGGCGAAACTCGATGACGCTCTGGGAGCTGCCTTCGGTGAGGGTCGAGGTGATGTGCTTGACGCCGGTGATGCCCGCAATGGCATCCTCGACCTTCTTCGTCACCTGGCTTTCTAGCTCGGAGGGCGCGGCACCCAGCTGGGTGATGCGCACCTGGATGATCGGCACGTCGATGTTCGGGAAACGTGTGATCGCGAGCCCGCGGAAGCTCACAATGCCGAGCGCGATCAGCACCATGAACAGGACGAGCGAGGGGACCGGCCGGCGAATGGCCCATGCCGAGATGTTCATCGTTGTCTCTCCCGGACCGGCTTCAGCCGGCCTCGCTGATGCGGCGCCCCTCGACCGGCACAGGCCGGACGGCGTCGCCATCCCTGAGGAAGGTGCCGGAGCGCGCCACGACGGCGTCGCCGGCCTGAAGCCCTTCGCGGATCTCGATCAGGTTCCCCTCGGTGAGCCCGATCCTGACCGGGCGCGTCGAAACATGGCCGTTGGCGACCACCTGTACGACAGGGCCGTCGGTACCGTAGAGGACCGCCGAGGCCGGAACCGCCAGTCCGCGGCTTTCAGCAATCTGAAGACGCGCGCGAGCGAATGCGCCGACGAAAAGACCCGGTTGATCGCCTAAGAAGATGCGCACGCGGCCGAGGCGCGTCATGCGGTCGACCTCGGGCGAGACGATCCGGATCCTGCCGGTGACGGGCTTGCCGCCGGCCAACTCGATCGTCGCCTCCATGCCTTCGCGGAGATTGGCGAGTCGTGTCTCAGGCACCTCCGCGTCGAGCTCGATCTCGCCCTTGGCGACGAGCCGGAACATGGCATCGGCGACGCCGGAGGCATAGCTGCCGATGCGGGCATTGCGCCGGCTGACCAGGCCGTCGGCAGGCGCGCGAATGTCGGTCCGGGCACGGCGCCAGGCGATCTCGCGGCGCTGGGCCGCGACCTGAGCCTTTTCGGCCTCGGCGACCTTGAGGCCGTCGCGGGCAGAGGCGACGGCGGCTTGTGCGGTTCGCATCAACGCCTCGCGTTGATCCATGCCGCTATCGGACAGAACGCCCGACTTCGACAGGGGCTTGGCGCGCTCGTAGGAATTGGCGGCTTCTACAAGACGTGCCTCGGCAGAGGTGATGGCGCTCTGCGCCTGGGCAATCGCCGCCTGGGAACGGGCGAGAGATGCCGTGTTCTGGGCCAGCTGGGCCTCGAGTGTGTCCGAGACGAGCCGGGCGAGGACTTGTCCCTTGGTCACGCGGTCGCCCTCGTCGGCGAGCACCTCGACGACGCGCAGGCCTTCGATCTCCGGGCCGACGAGGATCTCCTCGCGTGCGACGAGCGAGCCGGTGACCAGCAAGGTCTCGATGAATGGAGCGGTCTCGGCACGGACGACGCTTACGGCCAGCGGCGGAGCGGCCTCGGGTTTGGCGGCCGGCGCGACCTTGCCGTCCGGGGCGGGGCGCAGGCTGGCCAGCCGATCGGGAACCGGGACATGGCCTGTTGCCATCAACGCGGCAGTGCCCAAAAGACCGAGCCCGGCGACCAGCAGGGCGGCTTTGATGCGGGTCATCGTGTGGTCTCCTTGGCCAACTGCCGCGGACGCGCCGTGGCCTCGACGACTGGTACGGGCTTGAGCAGGTCTCTGATCACCGCGAGCACCGCTGGCAGGACGGTCGTGGGGTCGAACGCCGGATCGGTCGCGCGACGCCAGAAGAGGCCGTCACCGATCGTCATGCAGACCCGGGCAAGCGTCGGCACATCGAGCTCGGGAGCGATGCGGCCGGCATCGGCTAGGCGCTGGAACAAGCTCTCGAAGCTGTCGTGGATCAGCGAATCGACGCCGCGATAGATCTCGCCGACGCGCTCGCTGCGCGTCGCCTCGAGGCCGATCTCGATGCACATCAGGCGTTTGTGGGGCGGCTCATCGAGGAAGTACTGATTGCACAGATCGGTCAGCGCGACCATCAGGTCCGGCGCCTCGGCAACGGCCTCGAAGCGGCGCTGGAACTCGGTCCGGTCACGCTCGGCGATGCCCTCGATGAGAGCTTCCTTGCTGTCGAAATAGATGTAGAGCGCGCCGGGGCTGACGCCGGCTTCCTTGCAGATGTCCTGCATCGTCGTGCGGTGGAAGCCCGCGCGCGCAAAGCACCGCTCCGCGGCTTCGAGGATGTGCTCGCGGCGCTGGCGTTGAACATGTGGCTTCAGGCGTGGCATGGCCGGTCCGTTTCGCTCGACTGACCGCGGCCGCCGGAGCCGCTCGCAAGAAGCGCCAGCGGACGGCATATGCTGCGGTGTGTCATAAAAAACGAATGATCGTTCTCTTATGGGAAGGAAATACGCTCGCCGAGGCCGAAGGTCAACCCCACTCGTGCCGACGACAGTGCTGCCGGATGGAGATCTGCGGGCCATCGGCATGGCGATGCAACCCTGGGTGTGCCAGCCGTGGCTCTCAAAAGGTGGAGTGCTGAGTAAAGTCTGGGGGCCTCACGGGATTGCCAGTATGGGTACGTCGAATGCCGCGACTGATGCTCAATCACGCGATTTCACGTGCCATGACTTTTGAGGGCAGCGACGGAAATACAATTGAAACATCGTTCATCCCACATATCTCGCAGTATCGAGACCAGAAGAATATCGGAACGGAAAACAACGGTGACGAGTTAGCAGCCCAACAGTTCAAGGAGCGTGTATGATGGAATACAACCAATTTTCTGCGGAGCGGCGAGATCACTATGCGGCGGGTGCCGCGCTGTCAGCCGCCGACATCGAGACAATGACGCGGTTGATGATCGAGCTGCGCGAGGTGACGTTGTCGCGCAAGACGTTCGCGGCGGCCACGGACTTTCTGCGGCGGTTCGGTATTGACGCGGACGGTACCTCGCTGGTGCGGCCTGAAGGATCTGCCAACTGAAGGCCGCCGCTCAAACCTCGCGCGCGTCGAGGTAGCGGTAGGGAACGAGCATGGCGGGTGCCAGCCGGCGAGCGATGGCATGGCCCGGAAGGGGTGCGGGATCGCTGAGCGGCAAGGCCAGCTCGGAGACTGGGGTGCCGGTTACGGCCTTGGCAAGCTCCCGTCCGAGCGCGACCGAGAGGCCGACTGCTCGGCCGTTGCAGCCGACCCAGGCAAATCCATCCGGCCCCATCCGGTGAATGCGCGGAAAGAAATCCCGCGTGATGCCAACGTAGCCATTCCAGACATAATCGAATTTCACCGGCCCGATCTGGGGAAAAAGCCGCTCCAGGCGTGCGGCGATATAGGGCTGCATCCGCTCGCGGCGACGAAGCGGCAGCAGAATTGCTCCGCCGGTAACCAGCCGGTTTCTCGCATCGTAACGGGCAAAATAGAGCTCGCGGTGGGTATCCGAGACGGCTTGGCGGCCGGGAATGATTGTCTTTCGCACGTTGTCGGAGAGGGGAGTCGTGGCGAGCTGCCAGGAAAAAACCGGGACGACCTGCCGGGCGATGCGGGGGGCGAGCCGGGTCGAGAACTCACCCGTATAGGCATTGGTCGCGAGGACGAGCGCGCGCGCCTTGACGGTGCCCGATCGTGTCCGGGCGAACCAGTAAGCGCCGCCCCGCTCGGTCGTCTCGACAGGCGATCGGGCGTAGATGCGCCCGCCATGCTTCAGTACGGCGCGGGCGAGGCCGCGCGCGAGGGCCAGCGGATTGATGTGGCCACCCGTGGTGTTGCCCCAGCCGCCGAACCAGTTGTCCGAGCCTGTGATGGCCTGCATCTCGGCGCGCGACTTCAGCGAGACCGGGGCGCCGACCTTGGCCCATTGCGCCACGCGGCGCTCGGCGATCTTCATGCGTCCCGGTGAATGCACCGGCTGGACCCACCCATTTTGCTCGGCCTCGCAGTCGATACCCTCGGCGCGTGCGGTATCAAAGAGGATCTGGGCGCAGTCGCGAACGAGGTGAACGAGGCGCTCACCTGCCTCGCCGTGGCGGGCGACGATGTCGTCCGGCTCGGGGCGGGTGAGGGTTGGGATGACCTGTCCGTTGTTGCGGCCGGAGGCGCCCCAGCCGGGCTCGGCCGCCTCGACCACGGCGACGTCGATGCCCGCCCGCGCCAGATGCAGCGCGGTCGACAATCCCGTGAAGCCGGCTCCGATGACGACGACGTCGGCCATGATGTCGCCCTCGACGGCCGGCAGATCGGGACCCGCAGGCGTGACGGCGGCCCAGAGCGATGATGGCCAGTCGACTTTCTGCGACATGAGCGATGGTCCTCGGATTTTCTCGGCGGACAACAGGTAATCCGAGCCGGCACGGCCAGGCAACCGGCCTGACCCGCTCCGGTCCGGCGCAGGTGTGACTTCGGCCCGTCGCATTGACAGTTAACGGCCGGGCGAGGCCTCGCGAGGGGGCCGCGCGCGCATTCCCCCGTTGACTTGGAGGCCGGGCAGAGCTATTTCAGCGCCGTCTTGGCACTCAAGTTCATCGAGTGCTAGCAATCAGCGATGTGCAACTCAATCCCGGGGCCGTTCCGGCTCGGACATCTGGAGCACCATTCGAATGAAGTTCCGTCCTCTCCATGACCGCGTCGTCGTCAAGCGCGCCGACAGCGAGACCAAGACCGCCGGTGGGATCATCATCCCCGACACGGCCGGCGAGAAGCCGCAGCAGGGCGAGGTGATCGCCGCCGGTCCGGGCGCGCGCGACGAGGCAGGCAAGCTCGTGCCGCTCGACGTCAAGAAGGGCGACAAGGTGCTGTTCGGCAAGTGGTCGGGCACCGAGGTCAAGATCGACGGCCAGGAGCTGTTGATCATGAAGGAGAGCGACATCATGGGCGTGCTCGACAAGTGAGATAGCGCCGGCATGTGAATTCGTGAAGCGCTGAAGGCCCTGAGGTCCGACGTAACGGCCGAAGCGCCTCGCGCCCCACGAATTCGCCGCCAGGCCTGCTCACGATTTCACGCCTCCCCATTCACCATCGGAGTCCCCACTATGGCAGCTAAGGACGTCAAGTTTTCGATCGACGCGCGCGACCGCATGATGCGCGGCGTCGACATTCTCGCCAACGCCGTGAAGGTGACGCTGGGTCCCAAGGGCCGCAACGTCGTCATCGAGAAGAGCTTCGGCGCACCGCGCACGACCAAGGACGGCGTGACGGTCGCCAAGGAGATCGAGCTCGAGGACAGGTTCGAGAACATGGGCGCGCAGATGGTGCGCGAAGTCGCCTCGAAGACCAACGACGCGGCCGGCGACGGCACCACGACGGCCACCGTTCTGGCCCAGGCGATCGTGCGCGAGGGTCTGAAGTCGGTTGCGGCCGGCATGAACCCGATGGATCTGAAGCGCGGCATCGACAAGGCCGTCATCCAGGTCGTCGAGGAGATCAAGAAGAAGTCGAAGAAGGTCAAGAACTCCGAGGAGATCGCCCAGGTCGGCACCATCTCGGCGAACGGCGAGGCCTCGATCGGCCGCATGATCGCCGAGGCCATGCAGAAGGTCGGCAACGAGGGCGTGATCACGGTCGAGGAAGCCAAGAGCCTCGAGACCGAGCTCGACGTCGTCGAGGGCATGCAGTTCGATCGCGGTTACCTGTCGCCGTACTTCATCACCAACGCCGACAAGATGATCGCGGAGCTCGAGGACGTCTATCTCCTCATCCACGAGAAGAAGCTGTCGGGCCTGCAGCCCATGCTGCCGCTGCTCGAGGCGGTGGTGCAGACCGGCCGTCCGCTGCTGATCATCGCGGAAGAGGTCGAGGGTGAGGCTCTGGCGACGCTCGTCGTCAACAAGCTGCGCGGCGGCCTCAAGGTCGCGGCTGTGAAGGCGCCGGGCTTCGGCGATCGCCGCAAGGCCATGCTGGAGGACATCGCTGTCCTGACCGGCGGCACGGTGATCTCCGAGGACCTCGGCATCAAGCTCGAGAACGTCACCATCGAGATGCTCGGCAAGTCCAAGCGCGTGCGCATCGACAAAGACAACACTACGATCGTCGACGGCGCCGGCAAGAAGAAGGACATCGAGGGCCGCGTCTCGCAGATCAAGGCCCAGATCGAGGAGACCACGTCGGACTACGATCGCGAGAAGCTGCAGGAGCGGTTGGCGAAGCTCGCCGGCGGCGTTGCAGTGATCAAGGTCGGCGGCGCCACCGAGATCGAGGTGAAGGAGCGCAAGGACCGCGTCGACGACGCGCTCAATGCGACCCGCGCTGCCGTCGAGGAGGGTGTGGTTGCCGGCGGTGGCGTATGCCTCGCCAAGGCCACCCAGGCGATCACCGTCAAGGGTGACAACGAGGACCAGGAGGCCGGCATCCAGATCGTGCGCCGCGCTCTCCAGGCTCCGATCCGCCAGATCGCCGAGAATGCCGGCGTCGAAGGCTCGATCGTGGTCGGCAAGGTGCTCGAGGCGAAGGGCCCGACGTTCGGCTACGACGCCCAGACCGGCGAGTATGGCGACATGATCGAGAAGGGCATCATCGACCCGGCGAAGGTCGTGCGCACTGCGCTGCAGGACGCCGCCTCGATCGCAGGCCTGATGATCACCACCGAGGCCGGCGTCGCCGAGGCGCCGAAGAAGAAGGATGCACATGCCGGCCACGACCACGGCGGCGGCATGGGCGGCATGGGCGGCATGATGTAAGGGGCTCGCTCGCCGCGCTTTCGGATGCCCAACAGCGCATCCGGCGCGTGCTAGCCCAACATTTGCCCCCGAAGCCACGGGGAAGGCCGCTCCGGTTCGCCGGGGCGGCCTTTTTGTTGCGCGCGTCACTTGTGGCTGGCGCGGTGCGTCGCTAATTGCCTCGTCGCAGGTTCTGGACGGGCAATATGACACGACGGCAACTTCTCAAGCGTGGGCTGGCGGCGGCGGGCATGGTGGTCGCGGCCGGCGTCGCCACGCTATTGCCGCGCAAGGCCAATGCCTACTACTCGGGGCCGGTCTCGGATCATTTCGACGGGGAGCGCTTCTTCAATCCGGGCGGGCGGTCGCCCAAGGGCCTGTGGCAGGTGGCGCGTCTCTATACCGGAGAGACCTGGGCGCCGTGGCCGCCGGCCATTCCGAGTCCGGCCGGGCCTGACAAGCCCCCGCCGGTCGTGGACGGCAAGGGTGCGCGTCTGACGCTGGTCGGACATGCGAGCTGGCTCATCCAGACCGGCGGCCGGAACATCCTGATTGATCCGGTCTGGTCGGAGCGGGCGAGCCCGGTCTCGTTCGCGGGGCCGAGGCGTGCCAATCCGCCGGGGATCGGGTTCGACGATCTACCTCCAATTCACGCGGTGATCGTCACGCACAATCACTACGACCACATGGACGTCGCGACGCTGGCGCGGCTCTGGACCCGTCACAGGCCGCAGCTCGTGACGCCGCTCGGTAACGACACGATCCTGCGCGGAGAGATCACCGGGCTCGAGGCGAAAGCCGTTGATTGGGGCGATGTGGCGGATCTCGGCGGAGGGATCGTCGCGCATGTGGAGCCGACGCAGCACTGGTCGGCGCGTGGCCCGCGGGACCGCAGTCACGCGTTGTGGGCGAGCTTCGTCATCGAGACGCCAACTGGTAAAATCTATGCGGTCGGCGACAGCGGATTTGCCGACGGCGGCACCTTCCGGCGCGTTGCGGTGCGCCATCCCGGGCTCAAGGTGGCGCTGCTGCCGATCGGGGCCTACGAGCCACGCTGGTTCATGGAAGGGCAGCATATGAATCCCTCCGATGCTGTCGCGGCGTTCCAGCTATGCGGTGCCGAGATGGCGCTCGGTCATCATTGGGGCACGTTCCAGCTGACGACTGAGCCGCACGATCAGCCGCCCGCGGATCTCGGTATCGCGTTGGCCAAGGCGGGCATCGCGGCCGACCGGTTCCGTCCGATGCGGCCGGGCGAGGTGCGTCAGATCTGAGCGCTTCATGGCGACGGAAACGAGAACGGGCGGAGCTTGCGCCCCGCCCGCAGATCGCTCGATCGGCTGACTTATCGACGGCGGCGCGACGATGGCTCGCCGTAGACGCTGACGAGGGCACGGCCGCGCTGGCCCGGCAATTTGCGCTGCGTCACCTCGATCTCGCGGAGGTAGCTGCGGCGCCCGGGAAGGTCGACGGCCAGATCGCTGCCGGCGCGGATCAGGCGGTTGACCTGGATGATCTCGCCGTAGCCGTTCTGGTAGACGACGCGGATCGACATCAGATGCACGTCGGCGTTCTCGGAGACGAAGTGCAGCTTGTCGAGGCCGCGGTCGCGGTAGAAGTCGGCAGACTGCTCGACGCGGATCACGTCGGTATCACCGCGAACGCCGACGGCCTGCTGGCCGAGCAGCTTCCAGTCCGAGTTGCTGGGGCGATAGCCGGCGCCTGGGCCTGGACCCGGGCCGACTGCATCGCCGCGGCCGGGACGCTCGGTGCCGAGAAGTGCGATCTCGGCGGGGCCGCCGCGGCGGCGCGGGTCCATGGCGACGGTGACGCTGCGCAGGAAGCGCTGGTCGCCCTCGAGATCGATCGGCCTCGTCTGCTCGCCCGGCTCGAGGCGCTCGCTCAGCCGCACGCGCTGGCGCTCGCCGTTGCCGTACTCTGCAATGACCTCGACGACGTTGAAGCGCTCGCCGCCGACATTGCTCAGGCGGATCTGACCGAAACGGCCTTCGCGACGGCCAACACGGATGTCGACGCGGTCATCGCGCAGATTGAAGCGCTCGCGTGCGATCTCGTCGAAGCCGCGTCCGCCGCCGCCGGGACGGCCGGCGACTGGTGGTGCGGGAGGCGGTCCGCCGCGGGCGTTCTCGCCCAGGACGCGGATCGTTGCCTGATTGAGGCGGATGCCGCCGCCGCCGAGCGAAAGGCCGAGCTTCGCGCTGTAGCTCATCTCGATCTGGCGGAGATAGCTGCGCTCGCCGCGCAGATCGAGGTCGATCTCCTGCCCAGGCCGGAGCGTACGGCTGACGTCGATGTCCTCGGCGTGGCCGTTCAGGTAGACGAGGCGCACGGATTTCATGCGAACCTCGCCGCCATCCGCCTCGAAGCGAAGCCGCCGATAGGCCTTGTTGCGATAGAAATTCTCGTCGTGATTGAGACGGATCACATCGCGGTCGTTGCCGAGATTGACCTGGTTCTCACCGAGCAACTCCCAGTTTCCGCCGCCACCGCCGCCGCGCTGTGCCTGTGCAGGCAAAATCGCAGCCAGCGCCAGGGATAGTCCCAGGGCTAGTGTCTTGAGCTTCATGACTGTACTCCCCTTCAATGCCACCGGCGATCGTTGTCCGCGACTGGCCCGCCGGCCGCCGGACTTCTAGCACAGCTATGTGCCGTCGCATGAACTGTCTGTGAACGTACTTCAACGCTGGTGTTCATCTCGGCGAAGTGCCCCAGATCGTGCCAGGGTTGCCAAGCGCACGAACGTCCGGCAATCAGACACGAGGAAGAAGCCGAATCGGAGGCAGCGCGAGATGACGGCTGAACGGCTCGTCACGGGTGAGCGCAACGAGGCTGACGCCTTCGAGGCCACGATCCGGCCGCAGTCGCTGGACGACTTCGTCGGTCAGGAGCAGGCCCGCGCCAATCTCAAGGTCTTCATACAGGCTGCGAAAGGCCGCGGCGACGCGCTCGACCACGTGCTGTTCGCGGGGCCGCCGGGTCTCGGCAAGACGACGCTGGCGCAGATCATGGCGAAGGAGATGGGCGTCGGCTTTCGCTCGACGTCCGGGCCGGTCATCGCGAAAGCCGGCGATCTGGCGGCGCTGCTGACCAACCTCGAGGAGCGCGACGTCCTCTTCATCGACGAGATCCATCGGCTCAATCCGGCCGTCGAGGAAATTCTCTATCCGGCAATGGAGGATTTCCAGCTCGACCTGATCATCGGCGAGGGGCCGGCGGCGCGCTCGGTGAAGATCGACCTTGCCAAGTTCACGCTGGTCGGGGCGACGACGCGCGCGGGGCTGCTGACTAATCCGTTGCGCGACAGGTTCGGCATTCCGGTGCGGCTCAATTTTTACACGCATGACGAGCTGGAGCTGATCGTGTCGCGGGGCGCCCGTGTGCTCGGTGCGCCGATGTCGAAGGACGGCGCGATGGAGATTGCGCGCCGGTCACGCGGCACGCCGCGCATTGCCGGCCGGTTGCTGCGGCGCGTGCGCGACTTCGCATCGGTGGGCGGCGCGCCTGTGATCGATGCACCTGTTGCGGACAAGGCGCTGCGCATGCTTGAGGTCGACAACGAGGGCCTCGACGCGCTCGACCACCGCTATCTCGCCTGCATCGTGAAAAACTACGATGGCGGTCCGGTCGGCATCGAGACGATCGCAGCCGCGCTCTCCGAGCCGCGCGATGCGCTGGAGGAGATCGTCGAGCCCTTTCTGCTGCAGCAGGGGTTCATCGGCCGCACTCCGCGCGGACGCATTGTCACCCTCAAAGCGTATCGGCATCTCGGTGTGGCCGGGCCGGCGCGGACGTCGATCGCGGAGCTGCCGCTGTTCGACGAGGACGAGACCGGGGGCGGTAGTGGCGGACGCGGCCGGGCGGGGTAATCCCTGATACGCGAGGTGCGGTCAGGGTAGCGCGCCGGTCTGGAACAGCATGATGCGGATGCCGCCGTGGAGGATGGGGGGCGACGGGGGCGCAAAGGGCAGTCTCGTCGCCTGGGCGAGGGCGGCCTCGTTGGTGACGAGGCCGACGCGCCAGCCGGCGAACCGCGAAGACAGCGCCGTGCCGAGTGCCCGATAGAGCGATTGCAGATCCCTGCTGTCGCCGATGCGGTCGCCGTAGGGTGGGTTGATGATGACGAGGCCTGGTGGCCCGGCCGGGGCGTCCAGCTCCTCGACAGTGAGTTGACGGAACTCGATCAGCTCGGAGACATCTGCGCGCTCGGCGTTGGCGCGGCTCATGCGGATCGCACCGGCGTCCCGGTCGCTGCCATAGAAGCGAACGACGGGTTCGAGGCGAGCGGTCGGCGCTCGCATTGCCGTCCAGGCGTCCGCGTCGAAGGTGGCGAGATGCTCGAAAGCGAAATGGCGGGAGCGACCTGGCTTCAAGCCTGCTGCGATCTCGGCTGCCTCGATGACGAACGTGCCTGAGCCACACATGGGGTCCAAGACGGGCTCGCTGCGGTCGTAGCCGCATTGGCGCAGGAGAAGCGCGGCCATCGTCTCGCGCATCGGGGCCTTTGCGACGGCTTCCTTGAAGCCGCGCTTGTGGAGGGGGACGCCGGAGGTGTCGACCGCGATCGTGCACAGGTCGCTCTCGATGCGCGCCTTGATGCAGACCTCGGCCTCGGGGGACAGGGGCGCGCCGAGCTCCTCGACGATGGCGCGCTCGATACGCTGGGCGGCGGCGCCGGAATGGTAGATTTTCGACGCCTTGCAGGTCGCCTCGACGCGCACCGGTACATCACGACGGAGGATGTCGCCCCAAGGCACCTTGCGAGCGCGCTTGTCGAGTTGCGAGAGGTGGATGGCGCGGAACTGCGCGAAGCGGGCCAGAACCTGGCCGGCACCGCGCATCTCGAGATTGGCGCGCCAGACCTCCGGCCAGCGGCCCTTCACGGCGACACCGCCGACCACTTGCCTGGCCGCTTTGAATCCACAGGCCTTGGCTTCCGCGCAGAGCGCAGCCTCCAGACCGGGGGTCGCCGTCAAGAAGATCTCGAACTCCGCGCTTGTGCTCATGGCGCCTGCCTAGTGGCCTGTCGCGCCAAAATCGCAACATAGCGGCACCCTCGTCCGATTTTGGCGCGACGTAAAGGCCACTAGAGTTATCAATTGTTTAGTGTGGCGTTTATCGCGCCTTAGTTGCCTCTGAGCAAGCCGCGCCATCAGGCAACCAAGGCGCGACGCCACACTTGCGGGAAGCGGCGCGGTGTTCGAGAGCATTCTCGGGGTGCCTCGAAAGGGCTACGTCAGGCGTCGACCTGATGCACCTCGACGACGTTACCGTCGGGATCGTGGAAGAAAATCTGCTGCCAGCCCTTCATGGCCCAGGCGCCGAAGTCGGAGTAGGGGATGCCCTTCTCCTCGAGGCGCTTCTTGAAGGCGGCGATGTCGTCGGTGCGAAAGGCGATGTGGCCCTTCTCGAGGGGGTTGATGGCTTGCCCCGTCTTGAAGCCGATCTGGAGGTCGCGCTCGGCGAGGTGCACCTCGGACTGGCCGTCGGTGACGAAGGCGACCTTGCCCGAGTAGCCCTGGCTCGTGTCGCGCGTGGCGTTGCGCGAGGGCTCGGACTGCATGTCGAGCACCTTGGTGTAGAACTCGTCCATGGCGGCGACGTTGTTCGTGCACAGATTGAGATGGTGCAGCTTGAGCTTCATTCCGTTGTCCTTTCGTGATCTCTGGCCGACTGTAGCGAAGGGAACGAGCGACCCCAAGTCCTCAACAGCGGGGCCGCCTCAAGGACGGCGGGGCCGAGCCGGAGCCGAAAATCAGACAGGATCGGGGCCGTCTTCCTTGCTCTCCAGCGCCTGTGCGCCTAAGGTCCGCGCCGCCTCGCAGGCCGCGAGGTACAAACGAGCAACCCGATACCCCCGAAAGGCGAAGTGCCATGGGCTTTTTCTCCGACAGCCTGAACCGGATCACCCCGTCCGCGACCATGGGCATCTCGGCGAAAGCGCGTGCGCTCGCGGCCGAGGGGCGCGACATCATCATCCTGTCGCAAGGTGAGCCCGATTTCGATACGCCGCAAAACATCAAGGATGCGGCGATCAAGGCCATTCAGACGGGCAAGACGAAATACACGGATCCGGACGGCATGCCGGAGCTTAAGGATGCCGTGGTGGGCAAGTTCAAGCGCGAGAACGGCCTCGACTACAAGCGGAGCCAGATCACGATCGGCTCGGGCGGCAAGCAGGTGCTGTTCAATGCGCTGTGCGCGACGCTCAACCCGGGCGACGAGGTGGTCATTCCGGCGCCGTGCTGGGTCAGCTATGCCGACATCGTGCTGTTCGCGGGCGGCAAGCCGGTGTTCGCCAACTGCAGCATGGAGGACGGCTACAAGCTGCGTCCCGAGGTGCTCGACCGCGCAATCACGCCGAAGACCAAGTGGTTCATGTTCAATGCGCCGTCGAACCCGACAGGCGCCGCCTATTCGAAGGCGGAGATGAAGGCGCTGACCGACGTGCTGCTCAAGCACTCCCACGTCTGGGTGCTGACGGACGACATGTACGAGCATCTGCTCTTCGACGGGCACGCGTTCTACACCATCGCGCAGGTCGAGCCGCGGCTCTACGAGCGGACGCTGACGGTCAACGGGCTTTCCAAGGCCTACTGCATGACCGGCTGGCGGATCGGCTATGCGGGCGGGCCCGAGCCGCTGATCAAGGCAATGGGCAAGCTGCAGAGCCAGTCGACATCGAACCCGTCGTCGATCTCGCAGTGGGCCGGCGTCGAGGCGCTGAACGGACCGCAGGACTTCATCAAGACGAACGCCGCGAAGTTCAGCGAGCGGCGGGATCTCGTCGTGTCGATGTTGAACCAGGCGCAAGGCATCAGATGCCCGAAGCCGGGGGGCGCATTCTATGTGTATCCCTCATGCGCCGGGACGCTCGGCAAAACCAGTGCCGGCGGCAAGAAGATCGTGACGGACGAGGATTTCGTCACGGCTCTGCTCGAGGAGGAGGGCGTGGCGGCAGTGCATGGCGCAGCGTTCGCGATGTCGCCGTTCTTCCGGGTGTCGTATGCGCTCGACAATGCGAGCCTGGAAGAGGCCTGCAAGCGGATTTAGCGCTTCTGCGGTAATCTCAGATAAGGCGGTCGCGGCTCCACTCCGCTCGCGGAAAATCACGGCCGATCACGAAAAATTTGATCGAGCCGTGTGCGGTTGTGAATTATCGCTGGAACGGGTCCGTAGTTTGTGGGCGGAAGTCGGACAGCAGGGAGCTTTCATGTCGAGATCTAAGGTTTTGGCCGGTCTGTCGATTTTGGCCGGCGTGGCAGTCATTGCGTCGGGTGCAGCCATCGCGCAGGACGCGATCGCGAAGCGCAAGGAGCTGATGAAGGCGGTGGGCGGCGCGACCAAGGCCAGCTCGCAGATGGTCAAAGGCGAGGCTCCGTTCGACGCAGCCAAGGCCAAGGCCAGCATGGACACGATCGCCGGCGGATGGGCCGAGTTCGCAAAGCTGTTCCCGAAGGGCACCGAGTCCGGCGGCGAGACGACGGTCGCTCCCAAGGTCTGGCAGTCGTTCGAGGACTTCGACAGCAAGGGCAAGAAAATGGCGGCGGACGCGGCCAAGGCGAGCGTCGCTGCCGCCCAGGGCGCGGAGCCATTCAAGGCGGCCTTCGGCGAGGTGACGAAGAGCTGCAAGGGTTGCCACGACGACTATCGCGTCAAGAAGAAGTAAGCGCACCGCATTCAAGACGAGTGAGCGGGAGGGTGGTTCGCCCTCCCGTTTTCATTTTTGTGCGCCATGACACGAAACGCGGAACCACGAGATCGCAAAAGGACTTCAACTGCCATGACTTTCGCAGAGCGGCTTCGCGACGCCTGGGCCTGCGAAACCTGCCGGCGCTACCGGCAGGCGACGCTGTTCGGACTTGGCTTGCTGCTCGTCACGTGGCTTTTCGGTTGAGGGTTCCTCGATGACCGGCATGATCAGGCAGCTGCGACCAGGCGTAGCGCAGCGCAGCTCCGCGGCTCAGCTTGCGGCTTCGGCAGGGGAGGTCATAACGGACGAGGCCGGCGACGGGCTGGTCGAGATCGGCGACGGGAGATGCTTCTCCTATCGAGCGTTCGGAGCGAGCGACGGGCATCCGCTCATCGCGCTGCATGGTACGCCGGGCTCGCGATTGAAATTCGTGGTGGCGCACGACACTGCTCGTGCGCATGGTATCCGGGTCATTGCACCCGACCGCTGGGGCTACGGGGCGACCGCGGCGCATCCGTCGCCATCGCTCAGCGCGTTCGCACTGGATCTCGGCAGGCTTGCAGACCGCCTCGGGCTCGAGCGCTTCTCTGTGCTCGGTGTCTCCGGCGGAGGGCCCTATGCGGCTGCGGTCGCGGCCGAGATGCCGGCCCGGGTCGTATCGCTGGCGCTCGCGGCGCCGGTTGGTCCAATCGCAGGCGAGCCGGACGATGAGATCACGCCTTTCCATCGGCTCTGCTTCCGGGCGTTGGCGCTGCGGCCGGCGACAGTCGCTGTCGTGTTCCAGGCCTTCAAAGCGGTGCTCGACGTGGCTCCCGATCTCGGAACGCGAATGTCGATGCTGCGCATCGCAGCGGCGGACCGTCGTATCCTGTGGCGGGACGACACGGCGGCTCGACTTGGCCAGACCTTCGTCGAGGGGTTGCGGCCGGGGGTCGTGGGCCCGGTGACGGATCTCGGCCTGTTCGGCGCGCCTTGGGACATCGACCTCGGTCGCGCTGACGTGCCGGCTCGCGTTTGGCTCGGATCGGTGGACCAGAACATTCCGCGGTCGGCAGCGCGTCGTCTCGCGGCGCGCCTGCCGAGGTGCGAGTTGATCGAGCTCGACGGGGAAGGACACCTCTGGATCGCAAGCAACTTCGATGCGGTGCTGAGGTGGGTGGCGTCGCAGAGCTGCGCCGACGATCACCCCGGATGAGCCGGGACTGGCGCAGCCTCCAGCCCCCTATCGGCAGCTATGCCGAGCTGCGCCAACTCAGTCGAGTGCCGGAATGATTTCGCAGGCGATTTTGTCGGCTAGCCCAAACCTGCAAGGACGCCGACGTTTAGCGGCAGCTGATGTTTACGTGGGTTCGAGCGCGGGGTGGAATTCGAAAGCGCGGTTGCTGGCCAACCCGACCTACGGGGCTGCTCCAGCCGCTGCAGATCGAGCGAACTCGTGAAAGCCGCTCGATCGCAGATGCCGGCACCCGTCAGGCTGGCATGCGCCAGCCGAAGCCGGACCAGTAGCCTTTCACCCAGCCGGTGATACCGTTCACCGTCTCGGAGGCTCCAAGCCTTGGCTTTTGCTCGGCCACGACAACTGCGCGGGACGGCAAAGCCAGGGTTTTCGTCTCGGATTGTGCTTCCACGACAGCGTCATCGTCAGGGGTCGCCATCGCGTACCCTGCGGCCGTCGCAGCCATATTCAGTCGCTCGATGCTCATAGCAGCTGCCTTCGAATCAACGCTCAGGCTGCGGTGCTAACGTCCGCTCCCCAGACCTGGATCCGGGGTGCGGCAATTATTCCTCAATTATATTGATGAGGCATAAATGCCCATGTCAAGGGGAAAGCCAAAGTCTCGAGTCGGGATTTTGAGGATGATATGTGGATAAGCGAGAAGTCCGGCTTTTCTCATCGCTTGCGTGAGCCAGGCGGAGCGGTGCGTTGATTGCACACGCTGAATGCCTCGCAGGAGCCTGCCGACAGCGGAGTATCGGGTAGTAATCACCTTCTCTGACGTTTGGCGCGCCAGCCCCGTTGCGGCCTTGACGGTCGCGGGCTATGTTCCCGCCCCTCATGGGGCGTAGCCAAGTGGTAAGGCAGCGGACTTTGATTCCGCCATGCGGAGGTTCGAACCCTCCCGCCCCAGCCATTGCCGCCCCAGCCACTGGCACCCCGTCCGTGCCCGAGATGCCGCCATGACGGAGGCGCGACCGCCTCACGCCTCGACGGCGATGCGGGCTACGGGGCGCTCGCGAATAGGCCAGTGCAGCAGCGCTGCGATGAGGCTGAGGGCGATCGAGATCCACCACATGGTATCGTACGACCTGGTCGCGTCGAAGAGGACGCCGGCCAGCCAGACGCCCATAAACGAGCCCGTCTGGTGGGAGAGCAGGACGAAGCCGAACAGCATGGAGAGCCAGGCAGTGCCGAAGAAGGTCGCGACGAGGCCGCTCGTGAGCGGGATCGTCGCAAGCCAGAACAGCCCGAGAATCGACGAGAGGACGATGATGGTGGGGCCGTCTGGCGGCAGGTAGAGCAGGCCCAGAAAGACGAAGCAGCGGGCCACATAGATGATGGTGAGCGCCAGTCGCTTCTCGATGTAGCGGCTCGACTGTCCGGCGATGTAGGTGCCGATGATGTTGGCAATGCCGACGGAGGTCAGCGCCCAGACGGCGACGGAGGACGGCAGTCCCAGCGAGGCGACGTAAGCCGGCAGGTGGACCGAATAGAAGGCGACGTGGAAGCCACAGACGGAGTAGCCTACTACGAGCAGCCAGTAGCTCGGCAGGCGAAACGCCTCGCGAAAGGCCTCACCAAAGGCTTGCGGCTTAATGCCAGCCATCGGCCGAGGCTTGCCGCTGACCAGCCAGACACACGGAAGCAAGAGGCCGAGCGTCGCGATAACAGCAACGATGCTGCCGCGCCAGCCCAGCAACTCCATGAGCAGGTGCGTATACGGGAAGGCGATGAAATTGCCGATGCCGTTGGCCATCCCCAGGGCGGCGATGGCGGCCGTTCTTCGGGCCGGCGGTGCGGCCCGGCCGACGACGCCCACCATGACCGAGATACCGCAGGCGCCGACGCCCAAACCGAGCGAAAGGCCGCTCCACATCAGGTCTGGCCCGGTCTGGGCCGCGTACAGCATGTAGTAGCCGGCAATGATCAGGGCGACGCCGAGGAAGGTGACGCGCCCAGCTCCATAGCGGTCCGCGACGGCGCCTGCGACGACACCGCCGATGCCCCACAAGAGATTGGCGAAGGCCATCGAGGTCGAGAACGGCTCGACGCCGATGCCGAGGCTCTTCGTCACCGGCGGCAAGTAGAGCCCTACGACCTGGCGGAGTCCCGCCGTGGTGCCGACGATGAGCCCGGCAGCGGCGATGACGGCCCACAGCGGGAGGCCCGCGCGCGGTTGTGGCTCGATGGACGACGTGGTCATGCGCGGTCAGCTCACTGGTCGGCGATTAGACGAGTGAGCAAGAGAAACGCACTTTATTGGTCCGTCGTCCACCGTTAGCCGGTGCACGGGCCGTCGGGATCACCAGCGAATGTCGCCGTTGAAATACGGGACGCGGATGCGCACGTGACGGCGCTCGGTGTCCACATCGACCCGTGTTGCCGGAGCGCGCACCTCGACACGTGTGTCGCCGGTGTACTCGTCGACGCGGACGCGGGTGGTGGGAGCGTCGACATGGGTGACGCCGTCGTCACGCGTGACGACGTCGCGGGCCGAAGCCGAGACGGCGGACAGAGTGGCGGCGAGGACGGTAGCGGTCGCGATGGCGGTCGTTTGCTTCAAGCTCATGATGCAACTCCCTGTCATTGAAGCCCATTTTGCAGGCGCGCGCATTTTGCCGGTTTGAGGTGGAGAGGCAACTTAAAACTTCACAAGGGCATTCGCCTGGGGGCGCTGGCCCGTGAGCGAATGGGCGATATAGTGCGGCCCGAACCGAACATTGCCGCAAAATAAGCTGGAGCACTCGATGCAAGTGAAAGGTGCCGTTCTCTACGAGCAGGGCCTGCCTCGCCCTTATGCCAAGAGCCGGCCGCTCAGGATCGAGACGCTGGATCTGGAAGGGCCGCGGGCGGGGGAGGTGCTCGTCAAGGTGCGAGCCGCTGGTCTCTGCCATTCGGATCTCTCGACCATCGAGGGGGCGCGGCCGCGGCCGCTGCCGACTGTGATCGGGCACGAAGGGGCCGGCGAGATCGCGGCGCTGGGCGAGGGCGTTACGGATCTCGCCGTTGGCGACCATGTGGTCTTCATCTTCGCGCCGAGCTGCGGAGCATGCCGGCAATGCGTCAGCGGGCGCCCAAATCTGTGCACCACGTTCAATGCGGCCAAGCAGAAGGGCGATCTTGCAACGGGTGGCCGGCGGTTGCGGCTGGGCGGCAAGGAGGTGGCGCACTATGCGGGCCTGTCGTGTTTCGCGGAGCAGGCCGTGGTGCCGCGCAACTCGGTGCAAAGAATCCCCAAGGACGTTCCATTCGCCGACGCGGCGCTGTTCGGCTGCGCCGTGGTCACCGGGGTCGGCGCGGCGGTGAATACGGCAGAGACCAAGGCCGGCGACGTGGTCGCGGTGGTCGGGCTCGGCGGTGTCGGACTGTCGTGCCTGCTCGGAGCCATCGTCGCGGGAGCGGGTCGGATCATCGCGGTCGACGTGCATGACGACAAGCTGGCGTTGGCGCGGCAGCTCGGGGCGACGGACACGTTCAATGCGCGGGAGGCCGATTGCGTCGAGCAGATCGTCAAGGCGACCGACGGGGGTGTCGACGCGGCCTTCGAGATGGCCGGCACGATCAAGGCGATGGAGCTCGCCTACAAGATCACGGTGCGAGGTGGAAAGACGGTTTCGGCGGGACTGTCACCGGCAGCAGCACAGCTCACCTTGCCGCACTACCAGATGGTGCAGGATGGGCGGCAGGTGCTCGGCAGCTACATGGGCGGCTGCGTCATCGCGCGGGACGTGCCGCGGTACATCGGCCTCTACAAGGATCGCAAGTTGCCGGTGGATCGCCTGCTTTCGGCGCGCATCGCACTCGACGAAGTCAACGAGGGCTTCGACCGCCTCGCCGATGCGTCGGTCGTGCGTCAGGTGATCCTGTTCGACTGAGCGCACGTTGCGTTGCCCGCGCCGCCGGACCCCGCGAGGGACTGTCCGGCGGCGCTGGGTCACCTCAGGCCTGCGTGCGGCGCTTCTCGCGCGCGTCACGGATGTTCTGGCGCATGCGGTCGACCTGGAGACTGCTGTCTCGGTTGGCGGCGGACACGCTCGGGGTGCCGAACAGCCAGTACCAGAAGCCGCGACCGGGCTCTTCCGTCAGGGCGTAGTCGTCGGCGCTGACACTGCTGCGCGCCGCGCCGTTCTGGTGGCCCGCACCATTGATGACGATGTCGACGCCGTCCTTCGGCTTGATGGCGGCGGGGAGGTCGAACGATTGGGCAGCCGGGGCCGACATAGTATCCACGGACGCTGTGATCGCCGACTGACCGAGCTTGTCGAGGCGGCCGGCGATGGCGCCGAAGTGCTCCTGGCTTTCGGTTCGCCAGTCGCTGACGGCGGAATTCAGCGTGGCCTGGCTCTGGGCGACCTGCTTGATCTCGTTATAGATGAAATCGAAGTCCTGATCGCGACCGCGCAATGCTTCCTCGGTCACCTGGGCATCGGCGCGGATGCGCTCATCGAGCTGGTCGATACGGTTGGCGAGCGTGGTGATGGTGGTCTGCAGGGACTCGACCCGGTTGAGGCTCGCGCCCTCGAGAGAGACGAGGCGCTGCTCGAGCGGGCCAACCAGCGCCGTGGTATCAAGGGCGATCTGTTGCTCGGGCACCGGACGTTGCTCGAGCGCGCGTAGCCGCTCGACGGCCTCGGTCGTGGCGGCAAGCGTCTGCTGGCCGCGCGACTCGAGCATGCGGTCGAGGGCCGACAGCCGGTCCTCGATGATGAGCATGGTCTCGCTGCCATCCTCGCGGGGCCGGTCCTGGACAGCGCGCTCGACCATCACCAGGCGCTCGGCGATCTGGCTGATGGTCGCCGCGGCGTCGCCGAAGCCGGCGCGGACCGCCCGCTCTAGGCCGCCCAGGCGCTCGGAGAGCTCGCGAACGTCCGGAGCGGCGGAGACCTGGGTCGGGAGTGGCGCCTCGGCGAGGTAGGTCTCGATGGAGGACAGCCGGTCGGCCATGTCGCCGCGGATGCGTACGGCCTCGCTCCGGCTCGTCTCGACGAGCCTGCCGACCTCCTGCAGGTGCATGGTCATCTCGCCCTGGCGGCGCTGGCTCTCTTTGCCGGCCTCCTCCAGGCGTTGCTCGATCGCGGTCAGCCGGGGCTGCAGCAATTCGACGACGTGGGTGGTACCAGCCTCGGTAAGCGAGGTCTCGAACGCGGTGAGGCGCTGGCCGATGTGGCCGGAGACCCGGGCCCCCTCGGAGAGGCTGGCTTGTACGGCGCTCTCGAGGCTGGCGATCCGCTCGACGACGGGCTCGAGCGAGACGGTCTCGCGTCGCTCGGCGATCGTCCTCTCGAGTTGCGACATGCGCTGGCCGAGGTTGGCCCAGTTGCGGGCGCCTTCGCCGAGCCCGCCGTGCACGGCTTTCTCGAGGGCGCCCATCCGATCGAGCAGCGGCGCCGCGCCGGGCAGGCTCTTGGCGTCGGACAGCGATGCCTCGAGCGCACCGAGGCGCTGGCCGACCTCGCGCGTGCCGCGAAGCGCCTCGCCGAGGCCGCCTTGGACGGCCTGCTCGAGGTGTGCGATGCGCTCGGCGAGAAGGGCCTGAGTGCGTCCATTGTCTGAGCGCAGGGCGACAGCCCGCTCGAGTCCTTCGAGGCGCTGGCCGAGATCGCCGCGGAAGGCGGCGCCGTCACCACGCTGGGCGACGACGTCGCGCTGGATGTCGCGAACGAGGTCCATCAGCAGCTTTCGCTCGGCGGCGAACTCGGACTGCATCAGGCGGAGGCTGTCCTCCATGCTGACGATGCGGGTATGGATGCCTTCGTTGGCGACGAGCTGGACGGCGACGGGCCGGGAAGTCGGCTCCGGCATCTGTGGCTCGCGGATGCGCACCCAGTCGGAGCGCTGCCAGTCCGGCGTGAGGCGGCGGAGCAACTGCACCACCGGCAGGTCGCGATTGTAGTGCAGGAGGACCCAGAGGGCGTCGTCGACGCTGGCCGGTGATCCGCGGCGATGGGCGACCTCGGAGGCGCGGCGGAGCACGTCCTCGAGATCGCCGGAGCGGCGGGGTGCGACCGCGTCGCCGGCATTTGCCGCGGGAATCTCGCTGGCGATCAGGGCGGCACTCTCGCGGCGGAGGTGGCCTTCGCGGACGCCGCGGCTTTCCAATGTGCGAGCGGCGGTGTCGACGCGGGTCAGCGCATTGACGAGATGCTCGAGGTCGACCTCGGCGGCGCCATTCGCCTGCGCCACGTCGAAGGCGTAGTTGCAGCAGGCGAGAAGAACCTCGTCGACCCAAAGCGGCTCGCCATTGGCGACCGTGAACGATTGGCTGCGAGACCAGCGGCCGTTGCTGGTGGCCGGCTCGTAGTCCGGTGTGTAGATCTCGCGCGGGGCCCGGCCGTGGGGCACGCGCAGGTCCATATCCTCACCCTTGTACTGCATCGTCGTCGACTCCTCGGCGCGCCGGTCTTGCCGGTGCGTTGAAAATCCCTCGATGGCACCCGCCTGCCCGTGGCTTGTGCAACCGTCCCGATTCCCCAGCCCGCCTCACGTACTTCCGTCAGCAGCCGGAATAGATCGCCGGCAAACCGTCGTCGCGTCTCAGTTCCCGTGGCGTTAAAGCCTGTGCCGTTGCCCCTCCGGCCTTCGATTTTCGATAGGAACTGTGGCACAATAGCCGCTTCATACGACCTTTTCGAGACCTGAGACGAGGATAGCTGCTCTGTGACAAAGAGTTGCGGTCTTCGACGTGGTCCTGCGGGCGGGCTCAGATCAGGCGCGTACGGGGTGGCACGAGGAGGTCCGGGCCTTCGCGGCCGGCGCGGTTCAGCTCGGGGCTTACCTCGACGCACGCGAGGTCGGTATCGATGGCCGGCGCGAGAAGGTCGGCAATCGAGCCGGTCTCGCCGGAGCGGCAATCCAGCCAGCGGTCGAAGTCGTCTGGCGCCACGATCAAGGGCATCCGGTCGTGGAACGGGGCGACGGTGGCATCGGCCGGCACGGTGAGGATCGCCATGGTCTCGAGCTCGCTGCCTTCGGCGCCGAGCCAATGCTCCGCCAGCGCCCCGAAGGCCATCAGGCTGCCCGTGCGGGGACGGAATAGGTACGGCACGCGGGCGCGGGCGGGGCCGGTCCATTCGTAGAAGCCGTTGGCCGGGACCAGGCAGCGGCGATGGCGGAGGGCGCCGCGGAAAGAGGGCTTCTCGGTTGCCGTCTCGACGCGGGCATTGACGATCAGGCCGAACTCGCGCGGGTCCTTGACCCAGCCGGGGATCAGGCCCCAGCGGACGAGGCGAAGCTCGCGCGTGCGGGCCGGTGACAGGCGGACGATCGCGACGGGCTGGGTCGGTGCGATATTGTAGCGGGGCGGGAACGTGTCGCTGTCGGCCAGTGCGAAATAGGTCCGGACGGCCTCGGCAGGGGATGTCAGGTTATAGCGCGAGCACATGCAACAGGTCGCTCCTCGATGGCTGGGCATCATAGGACGAGGTGGCCGGGTTGACGACCTGACAACGGTTCGTGACAGATGACCTGTGGGTGTCAGCGGGCAAAGTCTGGAATTGGGGGAGGGCGAGATGGCGACGACGGTAGAGCAGCGGCCGTACTGGCCGCGCCTGGGTGCGAGTGCCGCTATCTTCAGGGCCGGATCGGTGCTGCTGGGCGAGCGCGGCAAAGGGGCACTCGCGGGGATGTGGAGCCTGCCGGGCGGGCATGTGGAGCCGGGCGAGCGGGTTGCCGACGCGGCGCAGCGCGAGGTGGCCGAGGAGACGGGCGTCGTGGCGGAGATCCTGGGGTTGGTCGATCTCCACGAGGTGATCCGGCGCGAGGCCGCGGGGGGCGAGGTGTCCTGGCATTATGTGATCGCGGTGCACTACGGCGTCTGGCGGAGCGGCGAGCCGGTGCCGGCGAGCGACTGCCGAGCGACGCGCTTCGTGGCGCTCGATGCACTCGGGTCGGTGCCGCTGACGGACGGGGCCGAGGCGATCATCCGGCGGGCGAAACAACGGCTCGATGCGGAGCGTTGAGGCACATATCGATCATGGGACGGCCACGAATCCGTGCATGGTCGCCGAGGTCGTGACGCCGAGGGAGCGGTCGGACATGCGGTTGCCGAGCGACCTGCATCAAGCGAATGGCGGATGGCGGGGTCTCGTCGGGCCCGGCTTCGCCGTGGCTGCTCTCCTTGCGGTGAGTGCCTTCGCGCCGTCGGCCGCGGCCCAGGGCGCGGCAAGTGTGCGGGCTGAGACGGCATCTCCCCCCAACGCCGCGGGCACTCTCAAGCCCGGCGACAGCAAGCCGTACGACGACAAGCTGGTGCGGCTATCCGAGATCCTGGGCGCGGTGCATTACCTGCGCGAGCTGTGCGGGCAGAACGACGGCCAGCAGTGGCGCGACCAGATGCGCGAGATCCTGGCGGCTGATGGCGGCTCGGCGCTGCGCAAAGCCATGCTGACGCGGAGCTTCAATAACGGCTACCGCAGCTTCGGGCGTACCTACCAAGCCTGCACACCGAGCGCGCAAGCCGCGATCGGGCTGTTCCTCTCCGAAGGCGCGCAGATAGCGGATGGACTGGTGAAGACGGTGCCTTAGCGCCAGTGATGCGCCTGGGCGTCGGCCCGTCACCCGGCCTTGCGGAGGCGCTCGGGGCGCCAGCGGGAGGGGGCGTGGCCGAGGATGCCGTGAGCGGGACCGATGGCGAGGTCGGCGAGGGTGGTCGGGTCGAGGCTCCACTTCGAGGCGAGCTTCATGATGTGCTGCTCGGTCGGATAGAGGACCAGCTCTCCGGCGGCGTCATTCTTCTTCCGCTTCACGCCGCGCACCTCGTAGAGCTTGATGCCGAGCGTCTTCTCCTCCTTCATGGGCTTGCTCTTGCTCCAGATCACGCCCTCGTCGTTGATGGCGTAGGCACGGACGAGCTTGCCGTCGATGACGCGGGCCCAGGCGAAGGCATCGAGAGCGGGATAGGCAAGGTAGTACTGCACCTCGATGAACTGGCTGCCCAGGTCGAGCATCAGCGGCACGGTCTTGTCGACGAAGGCCTTGCTGATCGGCTGCGGAAGCGCCAAGCCGACGACGAAGGTCCAGCCGTTGACAGGCGGGGAGACGAAGACCGAGCTATCCTCGTGGTCCTCGTCATAGACGGTGCCGATGCCGTTGTTCCAGTTGGCGGTGACGGGGTCGACGAGGCCCAGCCGCTCGACGACGCCCTCGGTGTCGCGGGTGCGGATGGCGAGCCACCCCATGCGATAGCCGAAGGCCTTGGGGCGATCGGGCTCGGCGGCGTAGACTACCTCGGGCGCGGCGATCCGGGGGGCGAGATAGAAGGCGGCGGCGGCCACCGTCGCAGCGATCATGGCGAGGATAATGGCGATCTCGAGCACGGATTGGGCGCCTCGGCTGGTCGATCCGTCCTCGTATCGGCTTGATTCGGCGGGTTAACAAGGCGTAACCGAAGATCGCTGCCGCTGCGACCGCAGATTGCGGCCGGGCGTGGCGCGCGAGCCCACTCGTCGAGGCAAAGAGGCCGTTGCCCGGCGCGCCGGGTCTCTATATAAGAGCCGTCTCATGAACACAGGGCGTGTGGCTGCGCGCGCGTGCTATCAGCGTGTGCGCGGCGGGGCGAAGTGGGCCCTGCTCCTGCCCGAGAATCGAAGGCCCCGCGCGAAGACCGCGGCCGGGGGCCTTGTCGTTTTGGAGACGTAAGATCATGTCTGAGACGCAGGTCATCAAGGCCGAGGGACGCCCCTCGAACGGCAAGAGCGGAGCGCGGGCCGTCAGGCGCGAAGGCCGGGTGCCGGGCATCATCTACGGCGGCGATTCGGCCGAGCAGGAGACGATCTCGCTCGACGCCAAGGATCTCGGCAAGACGATCGCGCGGGGCCGTTTCCTGGCGAGCGTGTTCGAGATCGAGCTCAACGGCCGCGTGACCAAGGCGATTCCGCGGGACGTGCAGCTGGATCCCGTGCGCGACGTGCCGCTGCACGTCGATTTCCAGCGCATCGGCGCCGACAACCAGGTGCGTCTGCGCGTGCCGGTGCGGTTCTACAACGACCTGCTGTCGCCCGGTCTGAAGCGTGGCGGCGTGCTCAACGTCGTGCGCCGCGATGTCGAGGTCTGGGCACCGGCCGACAAGGTTCCCGAGGTGTTCGAGATCGATCTCGAGGGGCTCGAGATCGGCCGATCGATTCACATCTCGGCCGTCAATCTGCCCGAGGGCGTGACGCCGACGATCCGGGGTCGCGACTTCACGATCGCCACGATCGCGGGCTCGTCCGCCAAGGGCGACACGGAGGAAACTGCCGAAGCAGGTGCGGCTCCGGCTGCAGCGGCGGGCGACGCCAAGGCAGCGGCTCCGGCGGCCAAAGCTCCGGCGGGCAAGAAGTAGCCTGGCGGCGCGCGAGAGCGCCGAGCGCCGGGGCCTATGAGGGCTCGCCATGAAGCTTTTCGTCGGTCTCGGCAATCCGGGCGCAAAGTATGCGCGCAACCGTCACAACGTCGGCTTCATGGCCGTCGACCGCATCGCCGTCGAGCATGGTGCGGGTCCCTGGCGCAAGAAGTTCCAGGGACAGGTGGCCGAGGCGACGATTGCGGGCGAGAAGGTGCTGCTTCTCAAACCCGAAACCTACATGAACGAGAGCGGCCGTTCGGTCGGCGAGGCGGCGCGATTTCTCAAGGTGCCGATCGGCGACATCGTGGTGCTCTACGATGAGATCGATCTCGCTCCGGGCAAGCTCAAGGTTAAGGTCGGCGGGGGCAACGCGGGCCATAACGGCCTGCGTTCGATCTCGGCGCATCTCGACAACGACTATGTGCGCGTGCGCATCGGGGTCGGCCATCCGGGGCAGAAGGATCTGGTCGCCAACTACGTCCTCAACGATTTCGCCAAGGCCGATCTGGCCTGGCTGGAGCCGCTGCTCGATGCGATTGCCGGAGCTGCGGGCCGGCTGGTGACCGGTGGCAACGAGCGATTTCTGACCGACGTGGCGCTGGCGCTCGGCCAGGATGGGCCGGCGACGGAGAGCAAGGCGGGCAAGCCGACGCGAAGCGAGCGGGAAGCCGAGCAGGGCCCGGCGAATGCGCGCAAGCCGGGCGGCCATCCGGCAGGCGAGCGGGCCGGCAAGCGGCAGTCGGCACTTGCCGACAACCTCAGGAAATGGATGGAAGGGAGGAGGAAGGGCAATAGTGAGTAGGCAGTAGGCAGTAGGGGCGGTCTCACCGCGCGGCAATGCACCCCTCCTGCCTTCTGCCTATTGTCTACTGCCTTGCACATCATGGGCTTCAAATGTGGCATCGTCGGCCTGCCCAATGTCGGCAAGTCGACCCTTTTCAACGCGCTGACGCAGACGGCGGCAGCCGAGGCAGCCAACTATCCGTTCTGCACGATCGAGCCGAATGTCGGAGAGGTCGGCGTACCGGACGAGCGGCTGACCAAGCTCGCCGAGATCGGCAAGTCGGCGACGATTCTGCCGACGCGGCTGACGTTCGTCGACATCGCGGGGCTGGTGCGGGGTGCCTCCAAGGGCGAAGGGCTCGGCAACCAGTTTCTCGGCCACATCCGCGAGGTGGATGCCGTAGCCTACGTGCTGCGCTGCTTCGAGGACGACGACATCACGCACGTCGAGAACCGGATCGATCCGGTGGCCGACGCGGAGACGGTCGAGACGGAGCTGATGCTGGCGGACCTCGACAGCCTCGAGAAGCGCCGTACCAACATCGAGAAGAAGGCCAAGTCCGGCGACAAGGAGGCCAAGGCGCAGGTGGCGCTGATGGACAAGGCGCTGGTGCTGCTGCGCGAGGGCAAACCGGCCCGGCTGGCGGATGTGGCGCCGGACGAGCGGTCGATGTTCGATGCGCTGCAACTGCTGACGGCCAAGCCGGTGCTCTACGTGTGCAACGTGGACGAGGGGTCGGCGGCAAACGGCAATGCCCTTTCGGCCAAGGTGTTCGAGCGGGCGAAAGCCGAAGGCGCCGGTGCGGTCGTGATCTCAGCAAAGATCGAGGCAGAGCTCGCGAGCCTTCCCGAGGACGAGCGAGAGGCCTTCCTCGCCGATCTCGGTCTCGAGGAGCCCGGCCTCAATCGCCTGATCCGCGAGGGCTACAAGCTGCTGGGCTTGGTCACGTATTTCACGGTCGGCCCGAAAGAAGCGCGCGCCTGGACGATCACCAAGGGAACCAAGGCCCCTGGCGCGGCAGGCGTGATCCATTCGGACTTCGAGAAGGGCTTCATTCGCGCCGAGACGATCGCCTACGAGGACTATGTGCGGCTCGGCGGTGAGGCGGGTTCGCGCGAGGCTGGCAAGATGCGGCTCGAGGGCAAGGAGTACGTCGTTGCCGACGGCGACGTGATGCATTTCAGATTTGCGAACTGAGCGTCGCTCCGGTCGGCGACATTCGCGTGCCGGTCACCGATCGGACGCGCTGCTCCGGGCGTGTCGCGAGCGGGTGCGCCGGCTCACCACCTCAGTGCGCGCATGGCCGCTGCGGGCGGGTGCGCGTGTCCGGTGAACAACTCCGCGACGTGGCCCGAATCGAAGGCGCGGCGATCGTCGACGTGCAGCGCGCTGGCGATGAAGAGACAGGGCAACCGTTGCCGGCCGGCGCCCTCGACGTCGGTGCGGATCCCATCGCCGATGGCGAGGATGCGATCCTTCGCGGGTAAGGCGCCGCGCGCCTTCTCGATGGCAGCATAGGCTCGCTCGTAGATGGCCGGGAACGGTTTTCCCGCGTAGAGGACCGGGCCTCCGAGGGTGTTGTAGATCTCGGCGAGTGCGCCGGCGCAGGGAATGAGTTGCGGTCCGCGCTCCACGATCAGATCGGGGTTGGCGCAAATCAGCGGCACGCGGCGGCTGGCCAACGCGGCGAGGCTCGGACGGTAGTCCTCGGGCTGCTCCGTCTCGTCGTGAAAGAGACCGGTGCACAGCACGACGTCCGCTGTCTCGGCAGGGCCGACCCTGATGTCGAGGCCGTCGAGAATGCCGACATCGCGCTCGGGACCGAGATGGTAGACGCGGCGGCCGGTGAAATCGCCAAGCAGGCCGCGCGAAACGTCGCCGGACGTGATGATGGCGTCGTAAGCGGTGCCCGGTACGCCGAGGCGATCGAGCATGCGGGCAACCGCGGCTGCAGGGCGCGGGGCGTTGGTCACGAGGACGACGGTGCCACCGTTCTCGCGGAAGCGGACGCAGGCGGGACCGGCGTCGGGAAAAGCCGCGAGGCCGTTATGCAGAACACCCCAGATATCCGAGATCCATGCATCGGCCGACGTTGCGAGGGCGGCGACGGTGTCGAGGATGGCAATGTCGTTCCGATTGGCGGTCATCGAGCATTCCGGTGGAGCGAAGGACGGGAGACGTTTCGCGGCAGTCTCGCATGCCGGGCCGGTCGTGCCTATGACACGGACTGTCGGCCCAGTCTGTCATCCTTCCGCGCCCAAAGGGCTCACGCCGCGCGGCGCTCGCGCTCCAGCTCGACCGATCGCGGACCTCCGAAGAGTGTGCCTTGACCGAGGATGGCGCCGAAGCCGAGGACGCGGGCGAGGTCCTTCTCGGCAACGATGCCGCCGACGATCAGAGCGAGGCCCAAATCGGAGAGGTGACGGCAGATATCCGACGCGGGAATGTGGCCCGTGGGGGTGGGCAGGCCTTCGAGAAAGACCGAGGCATCGAGCTTGATGAAATCGAAGCCGTGCCGCTGCAGCACCTCGAAGTCCATGTCCAGGTCGGTGACGTCAGTCAGCGCGAACTTGAGACCGATTCGGGCCATGTCGGAGATCGCGCGCCAGTGCGCATCGGTGAAGTTGCGTGCCTCGGCCTGGGCGAATGTCAACACGAGGCGCGTCGCCTGACCCTCCTCGGCGGCGAGGATGTCAGCGAAGGCCCCAGCGAAATTGTCGTCAGAGAGAGATTCGCCGGCGACTGTCGAGAAGAGCGAGGCTGAGGAGCCACGAGATCTCAGCCGTTGCAGCACATTCGCCGCGCTTGCGAGCTTGGCGGCATCGATACGGCCGAGCAGTCCGGTGCCAGCCGCGGCCTGCCGGTAGTGAGACGGACCCAGCTCATCGCCAGCTTCGGTAATGAGGCGTACGGAAAGCTCGAAGTGACGGGCCCGGCGATCGTTCAGGCCGAGGATCGGGTCGAGCAGCACATCCAGGCGATTTGCCTCCACCGCCTCGGCGATCAGGGCGATATGGGCGAAGGGTGCCGGCTCGGGGCGTGCGCTGGGGAGACCCGGCATGCCGTGCGTTGCCTGGGGAGCTAGATTACGCGGGATCGGCGGCACCTGCGCCCGTGGCGTCGCGGCACCAGCCTGTGGCGCTGCACTCGTATCGGGATTTGCCTGTCCGAGTGAGGCGCCGACGCTAGCGGGATCGAGCTGGCCAGCGAGTTGTCCGATCAGGTTTTGCATCGTGTCGAGGTCGAGTGGCGCCGTCGGTGACCTTGGAACGGCCTGGGGCCAAGCGCCAGAGTCCGGCCGCGACATGGCCCGCGGGGCTGAATCGGACAGCGGCATCTGCAAGTCGTCGAGTGGCGACCGAGGCGTTGCCGTCGTTGCCGTGGGGCTAGTCGGGACTGTCTCCGAGACTGCCGGCCGCTCGGCGACCGCCGACATGGCGAGGCTCGGCTCACCGGCCGAAAGAGCTGCGGTGGGCGCTGCGTTTTCAACAGAGGCCGGAGCATGCGGCACTGCATCCGCGTTTGCGATGGCTGGCGGCGCATCCGGTTCCACGTGGCCGCCGGGTGCGGCCACCGGCGGTAAGCCGGACGCGGTGCGCTCGGCTGCGTACCGCTGCGGCTCGATCAATGGAAGTGGACCGGAGGCCGGCTCGTTCTGTGGCAGGACGGGGATCGGTGCCGTCGGCTCACGATGGCTGCCGGGGCGAAGTGACCAGTCGAGCGCACCCGCCATAGGCCCGTGGGAGGCCTCGGTTGTCGTCTGCGACGGTCGCTGCGCAGCATCTGGCGAGGCAGATGGCTCAAACTGCGGCGCTGGAGCCGACGCGCCCATCTGCATGGGGCCAGGCGGATGGGCTGGATGCGTGAGGTGAGCGGGATACCCAGAGCTCCGCGGCGCGTGGCTGGACTGCGCGGATGCCGGATAGCCGGGCGGACCGCCTCGACCACTCGCAGCAACCATTCCGGGATGCGGTGCTCGCGGGTGGCTCATGGGGCGTTGATGGGCCGGATCGAAGCCGCCGGGCCCGCTGCCGTAGGTTCCGGGCATGCCAGATGGCGACCGCGGCATGGCTCCTGCGGATGGCGGTGCCATACGGCCGCTACGAAGGCTGACGATCTCCGAGCGCAACTCGGCGATCTCGGTGTTGAGCGCAGCGACCATCGTCGAACGACGCACCATGCTGTGTGCAGCGACGAGTATCGAGAGACAGGCCAGTGCTGTCAGCGCGGCCGTCGGCGGTGGAATATCGGCTGCGACGTGCAATAGCCCACCCAGTCCTGCGCACAGCAATGTGAGCGTCACGAGCAACATCGCTTCCGAGCCTCTCCCGGTGGCTGGTTGGCGGGCGGGGATTTGTGCTGGCTCGATCATGGGGCGACTCGCAATCCGTTGATTGCGGTGATGACAGGTGGATTCTCGCGCCAGATCAATGCGCAGCCGCTGGCGATCTACAGGTTTTTCACACTGTGGAGCAGTCCGGAGCCGTATAGCGGCTCATCGGCCACGCAAGCGTCGCCATGGCTGGCGTGCAGGGAGATGTCGCCAAGCGGGCCAGCTTCAAGGCAATCGGGGCGGCAGGCTCTGGCCCACCGCCCCGATCGCAATCATGCTGGCTGTCTGTCCTCAGCGCCGAGCACGTCAGGCGACCGCCTTGATAACGCGCGCGATCCGATCGGTGATCTCGCCGATCTGGTCCTCGCTGACGATCAGTGGCGGAGCGACGACCAGCGTGTCGGCGGTCACGCGCACGTAAAGGTCGTGCTCGTGATACATGCGCTCGATGGCGTCGTAGCCGCGCACGCCCGGTTTGCCGGCGATCGGCTCGAGATCGATTCCGCACATCAAGCCGATGGGCCGAATATCGACGACGTTCGGCAGGCCCTTCAGGCTCAGCATGGCGTCGGCGAACTTGCTCTCGAGGCTGCGGGCGCGCTCGAACAGGCCCTCGTCCTTATAGATGTCGAGGGTGGCGAGGCCGGCAGCGACGGCGAGGGGGTGGCCCGAGTAGGTGTAGCCGTGGAACAGCTCCACCATGTGCTCGGGGCCATTCATGTGGGCTTCATAGATGCCCTTCCTGACCAGAACGCCCGACATCGGAGCCGCGGCGTTTGTGACACCCTTCGCGAAGGTGATCATGTCCGGAACAATACCGTAGCGCTCGGCGGCGAAGCAGTGCCCAAGCCGGCCGAAGCCTGTGATGACCTCGTCGAAGATCAGCAGGATGCCGTGCTTCTCGGTAATCTGGCGGAGCTTCTCGAGGTAGCCCTTTGGCGGCGGAATACAGCCAGTGGAGCCGGCCGTCGGCTCGACGATGACGGCGGCGATGGTGGATGCGTCGTGAAGACCGATCAAACGCGTCAGCTCGTCCGCGGTCTCGGCGCCCCACTCGGGCTCCTGGTTCGAGAACGCCTGTTTGGAGCGATCATAGGTTGTCGGCAGATGATCGACGCCGGCCAGCATGTTGCCGAACATCTTGCGGTTGGCGACCATGCCGCCGACCGAGATGCCACCGAAGCCGACGCCATGATAGCCACGCTCGCGGCCGATGAACCGCGTGCGGCTGCCCTCGCCGCGATTGCGATGATAGGCGAGCGCCACCTTCAGCGCGGTGTCGACGGCCTCGGAGCCTGAATTGGCAAAGAGGCAATAGTCGAGATCGCCCGGTGCGAGCAGGGTCAGTCGGCTCGAAAGCTCGAAGACGCCAGGGTGCGCGTACTGGAAGGGCGGCGAGAAATCGAGCGTGGCGGCGGCGTGCTGGATCGCCTTGACGATGGTCTCGCGGCCATGGCCAGCGTTGACGCAGAACAGGCCGGAGGTGGCATCGATGACCTTGCGGCCGTCGGGCGTGAAGTAGTGCATGTCCTTGGCGCCGGAGAAGAGGCGCGGGCGCTTCTTGAAGGAGCGGTTCGGCGTGAACGGCAGCCAGTAGGGCTCAAGCTCGTTGGGCTTCATATCGAGCGGCGCCATCTGTATCTCCTGATCTCAATCGGTTTGGTCTCGCCCGACTTTACGGGCTATCGGCCTTGTGAGGCAATCGCAGTGCGGCCGTCAGCGCCCACATTTCCGCGCATGATAAAGGGCCAGCAGATGGGTTGCTGGCCCTCGATCGCGTTACGGACTTGGTCTCGGCGACCCTTCTGCCTATTTCAGCGGCTCGTAGGCCGGGGCGGGGCGGCTCAGCTGGAAGTTCAGTCTTGCGGTCACGCTATGGATTTCGCCGTCCGTCGCGAAGCGCTCGTCGCCGCCCAGGGTGTTCGACGCGATCAGGGTCTCCGACTGGAGGTCGATGTAGCTGTAATCGAGGCCAATTCGAATGCCCTCGAATAGAGCGTACTCGAGGCCGGCTCCAACGGTGTAGCCACTGACCCAGTGATCATTGTTCCTGAGCCCGACATCGAAAACGCTGTCGTAGGCGTTGAGCTCGATGTTGGCGCCTGCATATCCACCTTTGGCGTAGATGAGCCAGCGGTCCCAGGCATAGCCGAGGCGGGCGGTCGCGGTAAGGATCGGATTGATCCGCAGCGATACGGTGTCTGACGCGGGGAAGTAGGGGCTCACCTGCTTCTCGTAAAGATCGGCCCAGGTGCCCGCGACTTCAGCGCCGAGAACCCAGTTGCCGAACTGATGCTGGTAGCCGAGTTGTCCGCCGCCAGCCACGCCGCTCGATTCGAAGCTGAACGAATTGCCTGTCGGCGTGAAGAACCCGCCGAGTGGCGGTAGCACGTCCGTTGCCGTCGCCTCGCTCCAGGCGCCGCCGAGATGGGCGCCGAAATAAAGCCCGGACCAGTTGTATCTCTGGGCCTGCGCCTCGTTGGCCTGGAAGAGCATCGCTGCTCCCACCACCGCCAACGCACATCCAACCCGCTTGTACCCCGTCATCGCCTCGACTCCCCTCAATACATAAATTCGTATGCAACGCTCGATGATGCCATTTGCGGCAGCGCTCTACTGACGAATCAACAATCAGGGGCGCGCGTTCTTGTCAAAGCGCGAGTTAAGTTATCCACGCCACCCCGCGCAAGACTGTGCTATTTTTCCAACACATTTCGCGCCGGAGTTAGGGGTGAGGGGTCGAAACAGCAGCCGAAAGTTGAGCTCGATATGAGAATTAGGCGAGCCCTAACGCCTCGCCTGATGCGTGGATGGTCGCTCTCGCCGCAATCCGGTGCTGGATCGTCACGGACGCGCCCGATTCCCGTCCCGCAAGCACCCGAATCGGGGGCGACCTAGTCAGGCAAGGCAAGCGCGATCGGACCGACCCCAAAATGCGTTCGGGCGGGGGTCGAGTTCAGCACTCGTTAGGAGTGAATCGCGTCTTGTCCATTTGTCGGCGGCGCGTCGGATGTGATCTGCGCCGCGCATCATGCGTGGAGGAGACGCCCATGTTGATCGGTACGCTCGACGAGGTCGAGTTCGCCCCCGAGTACCCCGAGCTGGCCGGTAAGCGTGTCCTTATTACGGGCGTCAGTGGTCCTCTCGGCGTCGATGTGGTTCGTGCATTCGCCGAGGCAGGCACGCGGCTCGTCGTGCAGGCCGTCGAGGACAGTCCCGAGACGCTGGCACTCGCCGAGATCATCGCGCCGCATGCCATGGACGTGCGCCTGTTCCCGGGCGAGCTCGACGGGGCCGATGCGATGCTGCGCTTCGCCCGCGAGGCGGCACAGAAATTCGGCGGGCTCGACGTCGTCGTCAATCTTGCGCAGACGTCGGAGCCGGCGCCCGACGCCGACGACGGGGACATCGAGGGCATGGTCGCGGACAGCCTGGCCATGCCGGTGCTCGCCACGCGGGTTGCCGTCAACCGTATGCGCACCATGCTAAGTGCCGGATCTATCGTGAATATCGTCACGGCGCCGCGCAACGCCTCGCCATCGGGCGACATGCTGGCGGCCATCGCGCGCCACGCGCTCGCCTCGTTCACCCGCTCGGAGGCGGAGGCGGCCGCCGGCGATGCCATCCGGATCAACGCCATCGTCCCGGCGTCGGGGAGGACCGCCTCCGGCCAGATCCTCAGTGGGACGGCGGACGTCGCCACGCTGGCCTTGCATCTCGCCAGCGGCCGGGGACCGGAGCTGTCGGGTCTGGTGTTCGAGGCGTGGTGCGGCTGAGGCGGTGGCGGGCTCGATTGGCCGGGGCCTCTTGGCCCCAGCCGGCGTTTCGGCGGAATAGGCCGGATCCCGCATCGTCGTTCTTGACACAGGCCCCCCGAGCACGTAGCAGAGGGGCCGCGACGGGCCGAGTGCCCGACGCATTGCGCGGGCGTAGCTCAGTTGGTTAGAGCGCCGGCCTGTCACGCCGGAGGCCGCGGGTTCAAGTCCCGTCGCTCGCGCCATTTCTGCCGCTTTCAGACGATCGCGATGGGACGCACCGGACAACCGGTGGCGCCTTTCAGCTTGATCGCCGAGAGCATGAAGCAGAACTGGCGCACGTCCTTCTGGATCAGCTCGTCCATCACCAGGTTCTCGATGATGTGCACGCCCGCCTCCGCGAGGCAGTGCTGGTGCACCGGCATGATCTCCTCGGGGTGATTCGTGCCCGGCAGCACCTCGAGCGCCATGTTGTCGGCGGCGATGGCGACGCAATCCTGGCCCGTCAGCCAGCGCGCGGCGTCCTTGTCGATGCCGGGCTCGCCGTGCAGATACTTGTCGTTGTTCGTCATGAAGAAACGGCCCCAGCCGGTGTTGATGCACACCACGTCGCCGGGCTGGATTTTCAACTTGGCGGCGGCCAGCGCCTTTTCGAGATCGGCCACCGTCACCGCGCGGCCTGATTCGAGATAATCGCCGCCGTCGAGGCGCGAGACGTCGAGCAGTATGCCGCGCGTCACCATCGGCGGCATGTGCTCGATGCCGAGGTTGGTCAGGCCGAAATCATCGACTGTCTCGGTGGCGCTGTAGCCGCCATACAGCATGTCGCCCTTCGAGAAATGCCCCAGCGCGTCGATGTGCGTGCCGACGTGCGTCGTCATCTCGATGCGCTCGAGGTTCGAGCCCGCGTCGTTGGTGGCGCCCATCTTGCGCCGCCGCCGGATCGAGCCCGCCGACGTCGGCCCCGCCTGGATGTGATACGGCGACTGGTTCGGCGCCATGCGTGGCGCGCCGATCTCGATCATGTGGCTCATGTCGACGATCCGGCCGTCCTTCACCATGCGCAGCGCGGCGAGCGTGCGTTCTGGCGTTAGGAAATGCCCCGCTCCGAGCTGATCGCCTTTGCCCCAGCGGCCGTGGTCGTGGATGCAACTTGTCATCTCGCGGTGCTCCCCGTGTGCGGTGTGTGTTGGCGTGGCGGGCATGATTGCAGGGTGAGGGGAAACGGGCAATGCGCTGTCGGACGGTGTTTGCTGCCGGGCTGCCCCCTTCATTGTCATCCCGGTGCTTGTCACCGGGACCCATTCCTCGGCTTGCTCGATGCGCGAGAAATTCGCAGCAGCCGTGCAAAGCCGCTATTTCTGAGCAAGCCGCCCGATGGGTCCCGGCAACACGTGCCGGGATGACACGTGTGGGTGTCGCCGCGACTGTGCCCCTCCTTCCGCGCCCCGCGTTGGCCTTCGACCAGCGAGGGGCTGCCAGCCCCTCGCGCTCCCCGGCCAGGGGCCGGCCCCTGGACCCGCGTTGGAGGTACATCAGTCGCCTTTGATGCCAAAGCGCTGAACCCGCTTCTTGTTCAGCGGAGATTCAAGGCCGATGCGCCGCAGAGCGGCTTGAGCATTCCTCGCTACAGTCAAGATATTCTGGTCCTCTGTGATCATTCGTCCAAATGCTGCAATCTGCCGACCACACAGGATAATTTTATCAGTAGAATTCATGGTTTTGAACATATCATAATATCCTTGCTGGTCGACTTTTGCAAGAAGTGCGATGTCTTCTGGGTTCCAAGAAGAATTTCTCCCGATGGCCAGTAGCACCTCCTCTGGGCTTCTCCGATCAAATGTGCAGAGGCGTTTTTTCTCTATTGCGGCTCGGAAGTTATTATCAGTTACATCGTTCTCAGTAAACAATCTCTCGGAATCGAATCGCTCGACACTGTGCAGTCCGACATAGATATCAATCAATTCATCGGCAATTTGATCTTTTCCAAAATCGCGGAACAGCTGCACTGCGCCATTTGCGTTTGCAGGGGAAATGTGTTGTGCATTTGTCTTAAATGCGCTCGAGATGGATGCAATCACTTCGTCCAAGTTGTCTTCGAACGAGCCGTGAAATGTGTCCCAGGCTTCATGGAATGCCGCAGCCGAACTCCTTCTCTTGGTAGCCTTCGTGAAGTTGTTGGGCGTGCTCGGATGCGGTGGCTATGTCTACGTACCCGCACTCCAAGCTGTCCAGAACAATGCGACCAGTGTCGGAGTAGTACCACTGTCCGAAGTTTTGAAGGGTTGTGCCCCATCTATCTTCTTCTGCTTGCCATTTTTTATTGCCACCATACACATGTCTCGACTTTAGGAAGTCGAGCTTAGGTGCATCTTCCGAAAATTTACTCCAGCCCATAATTGCCAACGATCTTATGAAGTCTCGCTCAACGTTGGGGTGCAAATCGATGAGGCAGCTCCTTAGTTGCTTCGCCGTTCGCTCAACGCGCTGCATGATGCGGATGTTTGTAACGCTTAGGGTAATAAAATGCCGCCGCAGGTTCTCTTGCCATTGGTCTTGTCCGGGTATAGCAATTGTGGCGGCCTCTGCTGGGCTTGGTCGAAAGTCGATGTGGGTATCTATGGTTTTCTCAAAGAAATTTTTGAAGTCATTGCTGTCGCTTGCGTTAAGGGCATTGCTATTCAGTATAATGATAACCTTACATTTGCGCTGATCTTTGAGAAATGTGGCAATTCCAAAAATTTCTTTCAGCTCCAATGAATCGCTTTTTCGTTCAATGTCGTCGATGCATACGAACTGATTTTGAATTGACAAAAATGAAAGTTGCTGGATGGCTTTTGTTAGATCTCCAGCCGCCGGGATGTGGCTAAGAAAGGGAATAAGTTTCCTCCAATAAGTCATTGCCTCTGTGGGTGCGCTATTTTTTATCGTGTCAATCGTGACGAGTTTCCCTATCTGTTCGGGCGGAACGGTGTTGACGACGATTGATGCTTTCAATTCATCAATGGAATTGATTCCATATAGTGAAATAAAGGAGTAGTTCTTACTGGGTAGTGATCCGGAGGTCTTGGCTTGAATTCACGAGTCGTTGCCATGCGTGCGTTTTACCAACGCCCCATGCGCCCTTTAGGCACAAGACTTCCGGGTCTGGGCTTTGCAGAAAACGTAGGAGCTGTTGCTCTGCAACCTTTGCGCTCATTTCAGAACTCCAAGTCGCGCATTTGGAACTTGCATCCCCACCCCCAACCTCCGATGCGCGTTCATCGGGATCAACCCCCGCACCCTCGCAATCTGGTCCCGATCGATGTGCGCCGTCGCGTACCCCACGCCATCCGAGCACCGCGCCACGACATGCCCCCACGGGTCGGCGACGAGGCTGTGGCCGTAGCTTTGGCGCGTGCCGCCGGAGCCGTCGACGAAGGGGCCGTACTGGCCGGGGGCCACGATGTAGCACTGGGTTTCGATGGCGCGGGCGCGCAGGATCACCTCCCAGTGGTCCTTGCCGGTCTGCACGGTGAAGGACGAGGGCACCATGATCACGTCGCAGCCCTGCTTGGCGAGCGTGATGTAGAGCTCGGCGAAGCGCATGTCGTAGCAGATGGTGCAGCCGATCTTCAGGCCTTCGAGATCGTACGTGACGACGTCGGCGCCGGGGCGGATGGTGTCGCTCTCGTTGTAGGGCGTGCCGTCGGGCGCGGTGATGTCGAACATGTGGATCTTGCGGTAGCGGGCCTTCTCGGTGCCATCGCGATCGAACACGCAGGTGGTGTTGTAGACCTGGGTGGTCGAGCCCGGGATGTGCTCGATCATGCTGCCGCCGTGGATCCAGATGCGGTGCTTGCGGGCGAGGCCGGCCAGCACCTCCCACGCCGGGCCTCCGGGCAGCTTGTCGGCCTCGCGTACCTTGTCGGCGGTGGTGCCGCCGCGCCAGCTCCAGACCTCCGGCAGCACGACGACGTCGGGGCGGTCGGCCGCCACCGCGCGCTCGATGAGGGCTGTGGCCTGCGCGATGTTTTTCGCCTTGTCGCTGATCGAGTTGGTCTGGACGACGGTGACTTTCATGGGCGGTCCCTGGCATGGTGATCTCAGCCGAGCATACACCGAGGCGGACGCACGCAAGGAGAGACCGATGCCCGAGTTGAAAAGCGAGTTCCTGTTCACGCTGACCGCGTCGGTGACGGCGCTGCACGATGTCGGCGACGTGCCGGCCGGGCGGCGGCATGTGGATCTGCTCGGGGCGGGGACGTTCGAGGGGCCGCGGCTGCGGGGCGAGCTGATCGCAGGCGGGATCGACATGAAGACCATCCGCCACGACGGCGCCGTCATTCCGAATGTGCGGCTCGTGCTGCGGACCGACGACGCGGCGCTGATCTTCATGCACTACACGGGGATCCGCTGCGGCGCGCCCGAGGTGATGGCGCGCATCGCCGCCGGCGAGATCGTCGACCCGTCCGAGTACTACCACCGCAGCACGCCCTACTTCGAGACGGCGTCGGAGAAGTACGGCTGGCTCAACCGCATCTGCTCGGTCGGCCTCGGCTGGCGCAAGGCGGATCGCGCGGGCTACGACGTGCTCGAGATCCTGTAAGACGCAAACGGGCGGAGCCACGAGGCTCCGCCCGATGTCGTCGCCGGTCGATGGGTGGATCACGCCGCCTTGGCGGTGCCGCGCTGGCGGGCGATCTGCACCTGCTGCGCGATCCAGGCGTAGGTCTTGGCGAGGCCGTCGCGGAGGGGTTGCGAGGGGCGCCAGCCGAGCTTCTCGTCGATCAGGTTGTTGTCGGAGTTGCGCCCGCGCACGCCGAGAGGGCCGGGAATGTGCCGCTTCCGGATCTCCTTGCCGGCGATCGAGGCCGCCATGTCGGCGAGGCCGTTGATCGAGACCATCTCGTCGGAGCCGATGTTGACCGGGCCCTGCCAGCCCTGGCGCATCAGGCGAAGCGAGCCTTCCAGGCATTCGTCGATGAAGAGGAAGGAGCGGGTCTGGTTGCCGTCGCCCCAGATCTCGACCTCGCCGCCGTCGCTGGCCGATGCAACCTTGCGGCAGATGGCGGCCGGCGCCTTCTCCTTGCCGTCGTTCCAGGTGCCCTCGGGGCCGAAGATGTTGTGATAGCGCGCGATGCGCACGTCGAAGCCGTGATTGCGTGCGTAGGCCATGTAGAGCCGCTCGGAGAAGAGCTTCTCCCAGCCGTACTCGCTGTCGGGGCCGGCGGGATAGGCGTCGTGCTCGGCGAGGCCCGGGTTGTTCGGGTCCATCTGCCGGGACTCGGGATAGATGCAGGCCGAGGACGAGTAGAAGATGCGCCACGAGTTCCGCCGACGGCAGGCCTCGAGCATGTTGAGGTTGATCTGGGCGGAGTTGTGCATCACGTCGGCGTCGTTCTCGCCGGTGAAGATGTAGCCGGCGCCACCCATGTCGGCGGCGAGCTGGTAGACCTCGTCGAAGCGCGTGTCGACGACCTCGCGGCAGACGCTCATCTCGCGCAGGTCGCCGAGGATGAAGTCGTCGGCCTCGGTCTCGCTGAACCGCGGGTATTTCAGGTCGGTGCCGCGGACCCAGAAGCCCTCCCGCTTCAGACGCTTGACGAGGTGCGAGCCGATGAATCCGCCGGCGCCGCAAACGAGTGCTTTCTTCATAGCCCTGCTATTCCTGTCTTGCGCCCGCGACGGACGACGAACGCTGTTATTCCGAATGCTGTAGTTCGATCAAGGGGTGTTGCCGTGTTTGGTTTCCGGCTGGCCGCCCGTCGCGGCTGGAGCGCGCCGTGGCTGCGCCTCAGTCAGACGCCAGCGCATCATTCCCTCGAGACGCCCGAGCGACCGGGCGACCCCCGCCGCCAGGTCCGGTCCCGGTGCGGAGAGCAGGGGTGCGAGGAGCCCGCGCGCGATGACCCAGGCGGGCAGGCGGTGCTTGGCATAGAGCGCGCCGGTGCCGCGGGCCCGTGCCCGCTCCTGGCCGAAGCGCGCTTCGCGGCGGGGCCCGCTCGAGACCGCATGGTGGACGATCACGTCCGGTGCGTGGACGATACGATAGCCCCGCGTGATCAGCTTCAGCATCAGGTCCGTCTCCTCGCTGGAGCCGTACCAGCAGCCGACGCCGATGCGCTCGTCGAAGCCGCCGACCGACAGCACGGCATCGCGCTTCAGCATGAGCGTGATCGACGCGACGTTGCCGCCTCGGAACATGCGAATGGCGCTCGGGCTGATCGGGTCGGGCGAGAGATCGCCCGGCTCGAGCGCCGCCTCGGCCCAGCGGGCTGCGAGGCCGTCGAGGCCGGCCGGCGATGCGAGGCAGGCAGCGGCCTTGGCCAGCATGTCGTGCGCGTACCAGCAATCGTCGTCGGGAAAGGCGACGTACTGCCCTCTGGCCGCGGCGAGGCCGGCATTGCGGGCGGCCGAGAGGTTCGGCTCGGGAAGCCGGATATGCGCGCCGAGCTGCCCCGCCGAGCGCAGCGGCTCGATCATCGCGGCGACGCGGTCGTCGGGGTTCTGGTCCGCCACGACAACCTCGAACGAGCGTAAAGTCTGTGCGCCAAGCGAGGCGACCAGCGGCGCCAACACGTCGGCCCGGCCGTACGTGGCGACGATGAGCGAGAACATCGGAGGTGCGCTCGTGCTCATGCGTGGGCTGCTGTCCCGTCGGTGAAAGAGAGCCAGATGGTGTCGTCATCCAGACGCGCGGCAGCCATGAGCGTGCGGCCGCGCACGGCGTTGCGTGCCTCGGTGATGGCTCGAGCGATCTCGGGGTCGCGCGCCGGATCGCCCAGAGTGTGCAAGGCGGAGTGCTTGTATAAGTAGACCCCTGAAAATCCAAGTGCTGCCGGAATGAAGAGCCACCGCTTTATGGAAGAACTCTTCTGCCGCGGAGACGGGCGATCGCGGGTCCAGGCCATCGGGGCCTCGGCGCCGACCTCGGTGACGAACGCTGGCAGTCCCTGCTTGTAGCCGGCCTCGTCGAAGCGTTGACGGTAGCCTTTCAACTCGCGGATCAGACTGTTTGGATCGTCGTTGTACGTGTAGGCGTGGACGGAGAGCGCATCGACGTGATCGCGACCGAGCCCACCAGCGCCGTCGGGGGCGAGCGAGAAGCGGACCAGAGAATTGCCGCGTCCGCCTTCGAGAGCCTGCCCCTCCCAGGCGCCGGCCATCAGTCCGACACCGGCCGGAAGGACGGCCTTCACCGCACGGGCCAGGGCCGCGAGATCGGCGGCCGTGCCGGTGAAGAAGCCAGGCTCCCGCGAATGCTCGGGCCAGCGCCCATTGGCGCCGCCGCGGCCCGGACCGAAGTTCGGCTCGTTCCAGACCTCGACGAAGTGGATCTGGCCGGGGTGCCGAGCGAGGAGCGCCCGGATGAAGGCGGCTGCGACGGCGGGATCGCGCGGCGGCGAGCCACCACCCGGCAGATACGGGTAGCGCCAACGTTCGCCGGGATACTTCTGGTAGAAGGCCGGGCAGCCGAACAGGACCCAGATGCGCGTCTTGCCGGGGTGGGCTGCGAGCCACCTGTCGACGGCGGTCCAGTCGTAGCGCCCGGGCTCCCGCTCGATGCGCGACCACTGGGTAGCAGGCCAGCCGTCAGCATCGTCGGTGTCGTGAGAGCGGATGGCGTCGTAGGGATAAGTTGGCGGCGGCACGAGCTTGCCCAGGCCGTGATCCGAGTGAAGGCCAACATAGTCGTCCGGAATGCGGAACGGCAGATCGCGGGGCTGGTGCAGCCACTCGGCAACGCGGCGGGGCGGATCGGCACGGGCTGGCGACGGGGCAAGACTGCAGGCGAGCGCGGCGGAGCCGGCGAGGACATCGCGGCGGGTCGGCAGCACGAGGCGGATGGGGCTGGATGCGGTCATGATCAGATCCGGCCCAGCCTGACGGGACGGCCGAGCAGCGCGCTCGTCCAGACGATCACGGCAGAGCGCAGCCAGTAGACCGGGCGATGTCGCGTCACCGGATCGCGAAGCATCGCCTGCGCCCCTGGCTTGTCGCCTGCCCCGGCGCGGGCCCTGGCGATATTCAGCCAATGCGTTGCGACGAGGCGAACGGCCGCGGCCCGGTGATCGGCGGGATAGTCGGGTCGATCGACACGGCTCCTGAGCCGTTCATAGCTCGGCAGGGGATCGGTAACGGCACTGGCACCGGTCAGGCTGGTGTCGAGCCCCACCGTATAAAGGCATCCGACGTTCGCGGTCCACGCGATCGGCCCACGCTCCACCAGTCGAAACCAGACGTCGTGGTCCTCTCCGAGCTTCTCTCCCTTCGGAAAAGCCGGCGCGAGACGTTCGAGCGCAACTCGGCGAACGATGGCCGAGGATGTGAAGAAGAAGGCACCTTGCCGCCAGCGCTCAAAGAAGTCGGGGACGATGCTGGACGGTAAGTCGGGCTCGTCGGCGAGAGAGGCGGCGACGGCGTCCTGCAGGCCCTCGGCGACCTCGCGGTAGGCGGCTGCAAGGACATCGGCCTCAGGATGTCGGACCGCGAGACTGGCTGCGCGCTCGAGATGGCGGGGAAGGAGCACATCGTCGGCGTCCAGGAACGCAATCCAAGCGCCTCTCGCCTCGACGATGCCGCGGTTGCGGGCTGCCGAAGGGCCGGCGTTCGACTGCCGGACGAGCCGCACGCGGGGGTCGCCGGCACTCAGGCGCTCGACGATCGCGGGGCCGTCGTCACGGGAGCCATCATCGACGACCACGATCTCCCGGGGGACGAGCGTCTGTGAAAGAGCCGAGCCGATGGCGCGGGCGACATAGGGGGCCTTGTCGTAAAGGGGCACGACGACGGACACGTCGAGCGTCGGGCTCGGTCCGTTGCATGCCGGATCGTCGTTGGGGGGGCTCGTGGCCATGGTTGGCAGGGGCTCGGATCGACTGAGGCTGACTTGGCGGCTTCCCGCACGACGTAGGCGGACACTATACAGCTCGCACCGCTGCTTTGCCGCTTCCATGAAAACATCGGCGGCGCGCGGTTAACGTCGATGCGAGAGCGGCGGCACGCTCACTTTTCTCGCTTGCGGTCAACTGATAGAAGCGTCTCGTGTCAGTTGATCGACATATTGTGGCGTCATGTTTGGAAGTCCGTTCTCGGATGTCGCCGAGAGGCAGACGCGGATTTCCAAACCGCCACAACAGCGGCGCTTTATCCTCCACGTGCCCTCGATCCCAGGACGGCGACCCGGATGGCGTCCCCACTCACGATCACGCTTCCAACGTTGCGCGCCGCCGTGCCGTGCCTGCTGGTGGCGATCCTGCTCGGGCCGTCCGTCGGCACCATTTTATCCGGGCGTGACCTGCAGCAGCCGGAGACGCTCGATCCGGGCAATCTCAATGTTCTCTCGGAATGGCTCCTGCGCCTGATCACGCTCGGCATCGTCGGCCTCTCGGCGCTGGTCGTGGGCGAGCGTTTCCTCCGGCGCGACCGGTCGTTGCCGGACGCGGGACAGCTGTGGCTGATCACGGCGTTCGCCATCTATTTCGCGGGCAACGTCCTGGTGCCTGGCCTGCTCGGAGCGGAACCGGGCTTCCAGCGCAACTATTTCTACGTCTCGCTGGTGCTGCTCGCGATCTACGTGCGTCGCGATGATGGCGCCGCCCAAGCCGTCGACGTCCTGAAATGGTCGCTCATCGGCTTCATGCTGCTCTCGTTCATCTATGCCGCTATCAGCCCCGACGGTGCGCTCAGGACCTACGCGCCGGAATTGAGGTTGCCGCTGGTGCCGTTCCGTTTCTGGGGGCTTGGGCCGAACGCGAATGCCATGGGGCCGCTGGCCTTCGTCCTGATCCTTCTGCTCATCGTGCGGCCCATCGGATGGCGTGCCGGCAACGTAATCGGCCATGGCGTGGCTTGGGCCGTTCTTCTCCTCGCTCAATCGCAGACCGCCTGGCTGGCCACCCTCCTGATCGTGCCGCCGCTGCTCGTCTACCGCTCAGCACTGCGCCGCTATGGTGGGATCACCTGGCGGATGCCACCGGGACTTCTGCTGGCGATCGTGGGGATCGGGCTCGGTCTTTCGGTTCTGGCCGTTGCGGTGTTGCTGCAGTCGATGCCGGACGGCCGGATCGAGCCGACCAATGGATTGGCGGGCTACGGCGAGCTCCTCACGGGGCGCGGCAGCATCTGGCGCGTCGCCATCAAGATCTTTCTCGAGCACCCGATGTTCGGGTATGGCCTCAGCACCTGGACGCTCGACTTCCGGGCAGCGCTCGGCATGCCGTTCGCGACGAGCGCGCACAATCAGTGGCTGCAAGCGCTCTCGGTCGCTGGAATATGCGGCTTTGTTGGTGTGTCGATCTATGTGTGCGTGCTCGTCGCGCTCTCGGTTGGCCGGGCCGCCAGCCTGAGTGGCGGATTGGCGCCTTCGCTGATGGCGCTGATCGTCTTGCGCTGTCTGACAGAAGCCCCTCTCGACATGGGTACGCTGCTTGTCCTGGATACGGTCATCCATGGGCTGCTCGTCGCGGTGTTGCTCGACCGCAAAGGCGTAGAGCAGCCAACGAGCGTGCATGGCGCGACAGCGCCGCCGGTGGCCGTACCGGCCCATCACGCGCAGCGCCGCTACGGTAGTGAGCCAGCGCCGGTTCGCCATGCCAAGGTCTATATCCGTTGAGCGGCGGGGAGCGGCTCCGGCGGGCAGTCCCCGCGCTGCACGCTCTGCGAAGGCGGCTCAACCCGGACGCGTGCGCATCGGTATGAGCAAATGCAGCATGCGATGGCCGCCATCGCCGGGCACCTTGCTGGCCAATGCCGCGAGCAAGTGCCGGATGTCGTCGTCGACCGTTGCATGAAGCAGGCGCAGGCCTGCCAGCATCGCCAATCCGCAGGCGAGGATGTCAGTGACGAGTAGCAGCGGTCCCTGCCCCAGCGTCCCGACGAGGAGACGATCGCTCGTCAGCCCGGCGACGCCTACGATCAACGAAAGCCAGAGTCCCGCGCGGCATCGGGTCACGAGCTCGCCGGGCGTCATGGCGATCGCGTTGAGCGTTGCGCCGACGATGACCGCGGCGCGGACGAGGAAGAGCAGCAGAACGCACCAGGCGAGAAGCGGCAGCGACCCGCTTTGCGCGACGAGCCACAGCGCAAAAACCCAGATGACGGCAATCGGGATCTGCAGCTCGAGCTCGCGACGCGTGGCGCCCGACGCCCAAAGCACGGGCGTCGCCAACCCCATGATCATCTGCGCGACCATGGCGAGCGCCAGCGGTGCCAGCACGTCGCCGCCGCCGCTCCAGCGAGCGCCGTACAGGCTGACGATGATCGTTTCCGAGGCAGCGGCCACACCGACGAAGACGGGGGCTGCAAAGAGCATGACGGTTCCGAACAACGTCCGAAGCCCGCGTGCGAGCTGGCGTCGGTCGTCCTGGACCTTGGCGCTGGCCGAGTAGAACACCGACTGCAGCAGCGACAGCATTGTCACCGACGGGGTGCTGATGAGGTTGTAGGCGGTTGCGTAGAGGCCGGCGGAGGCGGCGCCGAGCGAGGCGCCGACGATGGCGCGGTCGATGCCGGCCATGGCCCAGTTGACGACGTTGGTTGCCAGCACCGTCGCGCCAAAGCCCAGGATGGCTGGCGCGCCGCCCTGCCAGAGCAGGGGGCGAACCGGGTGACGTACCTTGACGTATTGGATCGCGGCCAAGACGACGGCCTGGACGAGGAACCCGGCAGTCAGAGCGGTGACACCGGCGCCGGCCATCGCCATGGGTATCGCAACGAGGAAATAGCCGACCGCGTAGCTGACAACCGCCGCGATGTTGAGGGTGCGAAAATCCATCTGCCGGCGAAGCAGGGCACCGGAGGCGGATGCGAGACAACTGATCAGGCATGTCGGCGCCAGCAAGGCCACGACCGGGGCGACGCGTGGGTCGCCGTAGAGCGACGCCACGTTTGGCGATGCCAGCCAAAGCAGGACAGAGACGACGATACCCAGCAGCAACTGCCATGTGAAGACGAAGCGGATGTCCTCGTCACTGACGGTGCGCTTCTGAATGAGGCCGTAGGCGAGGCCGACATCGGCGAAGAGACCCGACAGCAAGACGATGACCAGGGCGATGGCGAAGACGCCATAAAGCTCAGGTCCGAGGATGCGTGCCAATACGATCTGGCTGACGATCTGAAGGACGATGCGAAGGGCGCCGCCGCCGGCCCCCCACAGCATGGCCGTGATGCTCCGCCGGCCCAGGCCTTCCCGGTCCATCTCGGTGTCGGTCATGGAGCCGGCTCGACCTCGGCGCGCGGGGCTGCGAGCCTGACGAGAGGTGACTTGAGATCGGTCACGCCGGCTGGACCATGACGATGCGCACCTCGCCGCCGGTTGCGCTCTCGAGCCAGGTGGTGGCGTCCTCGACCGAAGCTTTGCCGGCGCTTCCCTCCTGGGCAACGAGCAGACACGCATCCGCGCGCCCGATCAGGGCATGGGTGAGGCGGTCACGGCCCCCCGCCGTGGCGTCGACCACGATGGCATCGTAGGCATCGAGTGGGGCGAGAAGCACCTCGCTCAACCGCTGTAGCTGGGTGCGGCACGGGCGGCTCGCCTCCAGCTGTCCCGCGGGCAGCAGATCGATAGCGGGATCCACGCGTTTCATGACAGACGTGAGGCACGGAACCGACCCCTGCAGGACCTCGGCGAGGCCCGGCTTTCCCGCAGCATCGGCATCCAGCGTCGCGACACGCGCGTCCCGATCGGCATCGATCAGCACGACGTTGTCACCGACGCGGGCGGCGGCGGCGGCGAGGTTCAGCGCGACGGTCGACTTGCCCTGGTAGGGCTCGCTCGCGACCACGACGTAGACTTGACTGGCGGTGCGGCGTCCCCCGTTTCCGAGTGTTCGATACAGGCGATCCATGGCGATGGCGGTCGCGCTTCCGGCGGGTGCCGTGAAATAGAGCGCGCGGTCGGGACGCGAGCCGGCGCCGAGCCGCAGGCCACCGCGGCGGGGCACGGCAATCGGAACGCGATGGATGCTGTCAGGGGCAATCAGGCTCTCGAGCTGGGAGGGGCTGCGCAGGCGGGGATCGCGAAGGTCGCGGCGTAGCGCGAGCGCGGCACCGAGACCCATCCCGGCGATGCCGGCGGCTGCGACCATGGGCAACAGGCCGGGGCCCGACGGATCGCGGCCGGGCTCGGCCGAGGCCAGCATCACCGCGAGGTTCGGATCGATCCGCTGCTGCTCGACGAGCTCGCGCGTGCGGACCAGGAACGTTTGGTAGACGGAGCGGTTGGCTTCCGCGATCCGCTCGAGCTCGCGTAGCTCCACCGAGGCAGCGCTGTCGCGAGCGGCCACCTGAGTCACTTGCGCGAGCTGACGCTCGAGCGCGCTCTCGGTCAGGCGGGCCCGCTCGAGAGCGGCGGTCGCCGTCACGGCAATCCGTGCCAACTCCTGGTCCACGCTGCGCTCGACCGACTGGACTTCCTGGCGTGCCTGACGCAACAGCGGATGCGAAGGAAGGAGCGTCGCCGCAAGGGACGCCTCGCGCTGGCGAGCGACCGCCTGGCTGCTGCGGAGGCGCTCCAGCGTGGGCGACTGCAAGGCGTCGAGACTGAGGCCCGCGCGGCGGCGGTCGCGGCGTGCCGCATTGATCTCGTCGACGCGGGTCTGGGCGCGCACCGTCTCGCCGCGAGCGACCTGGAGCTGGGTGCTGAGCTCGCCCATGCGCTGCTCTGTCAACAGGCGGCCGGAGGAGCTGGCGAGACCTTTGCTCTCCTTGTAGCGCTCGACGGTGGCATCGGCGTCGCGGACCTTCGCGCGCAGCTCGTCAAGGCGCCCATCAATGGCCTCGGCGGCCTTCCTCGAGGCTTCGGCACGGCCATCGAAGCGAGCCTTGATGTACTGCGCGGCGACCGCATTGGCGATGCGTGCCGCCAGCTCGCGATCCTTGTTGGTCACCGCGACGTCGATCACGTAGGTATTCGGCTGGCGGGAGACGCGGATCGATCTCTGCAGCTGCTGCAGGGCGGACTGCTCGGCGGTCATCGTGATCGAGGAGCGGCCGATCATCGCCTTGACCTGATCGCGGACGTTGGCGACCGCCTCGATGATGCCCAGCAGCGGTGCCGGCAGCGACGATCGGGCCGTCGGTGCCGACGAAGGCGTGGCCAGCCCGAGATAATCGATGACGCGGTGCAGGACGAGGTCGGACCCGAGGATGCGCATCTCGCTCTCGATGATCGAGACGCTGAGATCCGGCTCCCGGGCCTGTGGCGCGATATCCTTCTCGAGGACCTTCAGTCCGCGCGGATCGATGAGGATCTGCGCCGTCGAGGTGTAGCTTCGCGGTATGGCGAGGGCGAGGGCGCCGGCGGCGAGCGCCAGCAGAAGACCCGTTAGTAGGATGACTGATTTTCGGCGCCACAGTGCCTGCAACAGCGCGGCCGGACGGACCACGTTGCCTTGCGCAGATGTCGACCCGGTCCGGGAACTCCGTCGCGGGTGCTCGATGCGGTGCGTCATGTCCATGAAGCTACTCGGAAACTCTCGTTCGAGCTGGGGCGGTGCCCGTGGTGATACCAACGAGGGGCGCCAGGGTGGATCGCGTTGGTCGAGCCGCCGTGTCCCCGTTCGAGACGGCCTTTGGCACCTTATAGACGATTGAGCAGCGGGCTGACACACGGCCTGAAAGCATGGTTTCAGTGCTGCAGGCGCGAACTACGAGGCGCTCGCGCTCGCTCCCTATCGCACACGGTCGACGCTTGTAGCGGATTGACTCGACGTTGCATATCCATTGATCCGATGTCGAATGAGGGTTACAAGGAGGTTCCAACGCGCGTCATTTCGATATACATGCTGCACCGCAGCGAGGTGGCACGAGTGATGCATGCTGGGAGGGAGCTCCCGTACGCGGTTGGGCCGGGTGCCTGGCGCAGAAGGCAAGCGTTCTGGTTGTTGCAGCAACTTGAGGACGGGCAAAATTCCGACCTCGTATCGTGTGACGTGGGAGTGGTTGATGGCAGGGGCCGAATCGCATGCTGGCCGGGTCGAGATCCTCGGAGTACCGATCTCGGCAGTCGACGCGGCGAAGGCGGTCGAGACCGTCGGAAGTTGGATCCGCGAGCGAGCCGGGGTGGACGGCAAGTCACGCTACGTGTGCGCCTGCGACGTGTTCAACGTGACCCGCGCCCAGAGCGATGCCAAGCACATGCGTGCCCTGAAGGGCGCGGACATGGTGGTGGCGGACGGGGCGCCGCTGGTCTGGGTGAGCCGGCTCAGGGGCGAGAAGGCTCTCGGCCGCGTGCCCGGACCAGATCTACTTGCCGCTGTTTGCGAGCGCTCGGCGCGTGAGGGCTGGTCGCACTATTTCTACGGTGGCGCCGAAGGTGTAGCCGGTACGCTCGCCCAGCGGCTGTCCGAGCGCTATCCGGGCCTCAACGTCGCGGGGACCGCATGCCCGCCCTTCCGGCCGATGTCGCCGGAGGAGGTCGAGCGCGACATCGCCCGCATCAACAGCTCGGAAGCGGACATAGTCTGGGTCGGGCTCGGTTGTCCGAAGCAGGAAATCTGGATGCTGGACAATCACGAGCTGCTCCAGGGCCGCATCGTGATCGGAGTCGGCGCAGCGTTCGACTTCCACTCGGGGCGTATCGAGCGTGCGCCGGTTTGGATGCGCCAGAACGGGCTCGAGTGGCTGCACCGGCTGATGTCGGAGCCGCGGCGTCTGTGGCGGCGCTATCTGGTGTTCGCGCCGACGTTCGTCGCGCTCAGCCTCGCCGAGACGGCGACACTGATGGGCCGCCGCGCCATGGCGCAGCTTTCGCCGAAAGGCTGATACGAAGCTCCGCCGGATCCCAGCCTGTCGCGCTCGTCCGTGAGCTCTTGGGGCGCTACGCCGGGGTGCGATCGCCCCGCGTGGTCGGCTGAGAGATGACCAGGAACTCCACCGGCCCGGTATCCTCGTTCAAGGCCTGATGCGCTGTGCCGGGGGCGATCTCGAGGCCGGTTTCACGTTCGAGCACGTGACGTGCGCCGTCGACCTCGAGCGTAAGCCTGCCAGCCAGCACGAAGAAGTATTGACGGGCCTCGGCGTGGCGGTGCCGCTGCTCGCTGCGACCCGGCGGCATGCGCTCGTAAATGATGCTGAGCGACTGCCGGTCGACGAGGCGCCAGCCGTCGCAATCGCCGCCCCAGACGTAGTGCTCGGCATTTGTCTTGCTCGTCGGCTGGATCGCCATCGGTGTCGCCCTCAGCCTTTGCCCCGGTCGCCTTTCAGGAGCGGCACGGGCTGTACCGCTCCCGGAAAGGCCGGCGGCATCGGGGAACCGGACGCTTTGGCCGCCTTCGCGCGCTCGTAGAGGGCGGCGACATCCTTGAGGTTGTCCTTGATGATCTTGATGCGCGTGTCTCCGGCGGGGTGCGTGGAGAGCCATTGCGGCGGCGCACCTTTGGCTGCGGCGCTCATTTTCTCCCACAAGGCGATGCCCGAGGCGGGGTCGTAGCCGGCGCGAGCCGCAAGCTCCATGCCGATGAGGTCGGATTCGAGCTCGTCATTGCGCGAGAAGCGCAGGGTCAACAGGTTGCCGCCGGCAGCCCCGATCAACTCGCCCGCGCCGCCGCCGAAGATCAACGAGCCGATGATACGGCCGCCGACGTTGGTGAGCGTGTTCTTGGCGGCACGCTCGCGAGCGTGCTCGCGCAGCGCGTGCGCGATCTCGTGGCCCATCACCATGGCCACCTCGTCGTCGGTCAGCTTCAACTTGTCGAGGATGCCGGTGAAGAATGCGATCTTGCCGCCCGGCATGCAGAAGGCGTTGATGTTGCCGGAACGGATCAGGTTGACCTCCCACTTCCAGTCCTTGGCGCGGGGGTTCCATTTGTGGGCGTGGGGCAACAGATCGCGTGCGATGCGCCGAAGGCGGACGTTCTGGGGATGGTCGGCGGGGAGGAGGGCGCCTCTTCCGGCCGCCTGCCTCTTGAGGGCGCCATATTGCTGGAGCGCCGCGTTTTCGAGCGTCTCGGCCGGAACGAGCCTGCGCACGAAGGACGGGTTGCCGACTTTTACGCCCAAGTTGTCCGAGGCGGCCGGCTGTGCGGTTTGTGCCGCGGCCCCGAAGGACACGACCATCAGCACGGCCGCAACGCCGCCAGCTATCGAACGTTTCGCCATCACAGCCTCTCGTGCTGATCGGAGCGCCTCGCTCCGTCGTAATGCTCGGAGTGTAACGTGGAGATGGTCTTTGATCCACGCCATGGTCTCCGGATAAAGTGATCGAGCGGCATCGGGAGTTCACGCGAATGACGGGCAGCGAGGCGGTGGTGAAGGTGGCCGGGGGGATGGCCGAGATCGCCGCGGCGGACTGGGACCGCTGCGCGAACCCGCCGGGGCTCGCTTACGACCCTTTTATTTCCTACGCCTTCCTGAAGGCGCTCGAGGATGCCGAGACCGTCGGTCGGCGCGCGGGCTGGGTGCCGCAGCACCTCGTGCTCGAGCAAGAGGGCCGGGTGACGGGCGTCATGCCGCTCTACGTCAAGGGGCACTCGAAGGGCGAGTACATCTTCGACTACGGCTGGGCGGACGCCTACGAGCGCGCGGGCGGCAGCTACTATCCGAAGCTGCAGTGCGCGGTGCCGTTCTCGCCGGTGCCGGGGCGGCGCCTGCTCGTCGGCGAGGGCGAGGGAGCGGCCGAGCGCGAGCGCATGCTGCTGGCCGCGGCCATCGAGGTGGCGAAGCGTGGCGGACTTTCATCGCTGCACATCACCTTCTGCAACGAGGGCGAATGGACGCGCGCGGGCGAAGCGGGCTTCCTGCAGCGGACCGACAAGCAGTTCCACTGGCATAATCAGGGCTACGCCACGTTCGACGATTTTCTCGCCACGCTGGCGTCGCGCAAACGCAAGGCGATCCGAAAGGAGCGCGCACAGGCCATCGAGAGCGGGATCGTCATCGAGCGCATCACCGGCGCGGACATCACCGAGGCGCACTGGGACGCGTTCTTCCAATTCTACATGGACACGGGAAGCCGGAAGTGGGGCCGGCCTTATCTCAACCGCAAGTTTTTCTCGCTGCTCGGCGAGACCATGGCCGACAAGTGCCTGCTGATCATGGCGCGGCGCGACGACGCTTACGTGGCCGGTGCCCTCAACATGATTGGCGGCGATTGTCTCTACGGCCGCTACTGGGGCACGACCGAGCACCAGCCCTTTCTGCATTTCGAGATCTGCTACTATCAGGCGATCGAGTTCGCCATCGAGACGCGGCTGGCGCGCGTCGAGGCCGGGGCCCAGGGCGAGCACAAGCTCGCTCGCGGCTACCTGCCGACACCGACCTACTCGGTGCACTGGATCGCCGACGCCGGCTTCCGCAAAGCCGTCTCCCGCTACCTCGACGACGAGCGCCGCTACATGGAACGCGAACGCGAGGCGCTGGCGGAGTACGGGCCCTACAAGCGGCTCAGCGCGGACGAGGTGGTGGAGTAGGGGAAGGAGAGGCATATGTTCAACAGAATAAATTACTTCAATTTGGCTTGATCGAGAACATTACGTTCTGCTCGACGCTCAAGCTCATCCAGGAATAATTATCCAACCTCCTGCATTGCGCCGATAAGGCACACCTTTTGTGTCGAGGATAGCTGCCACTCGCGATTTGTAAATCGGCGGCACGTCCTGCGTGAGACGGCACGAATTACAGATCCACAGACCCCATTCAGGAACATTTCTGCCGTCGTAGATGTGCGGGCCACACCGTCTTCGATTCTGGCAGCAATCGCACTGGACATAGATCGGTGGCTCGTTGTCGCGCAATGCCATCTCCATTAATAATCGCTGGGCGATAAGTCGGACTGATACAAGGCTGCAGAATGATGTTGGAATGTGAGTTAGGCTAGCGCGGCCGATGCGATCGCTGGCTTGTTCGAGCGATTGGACCGCGCGTGGTCTCTCTCCGATCAGACGCTGATAGCTCCCAAGCGCATCGCACCTGGAGCAGAATGTGTTCGCAAGACTTCAGTGACCCATGGCGTCGGAATAAGGCCAGGACGACCATTTTCTTTGGCGATACGGCGTTGCTTCAGTGCCTCAGCTCTGCCCTGCTTGGAAGCAGCCCTGGCAACGGTCGCTGGGATGGGTCTGCTTCCGTTCCATTCGATAGTCCCAGCTTGTGGCGCCAAGTTGAGTATTGCAAACCTCCACGGAACCGCATCTGAAGCTGAAAATTGGACAACATTCGAAACATCAATGTCCGCCAACTGGGCGAGGATGATCGCGGTGCGGCTCAATGCAGGTGCACTGTTTGGGAACAGAGAGCTAGGAAGTTGGGAATATTTGTCGGAGCCAGATTGGAGTTTTGCGGTGGCAATCTGCGCGTCAGCTTGGATTCGGGCAACTTCGATAGTTGCGTGGCTGGTCACCCGTGCGGCCTCGATCGTAGCTTCCCCTGAGATTCTGGCTGCATTTGTGGTCCCAAGGTATTGAAGGATAGGGGTACTGAAGAAGCTGCCTGCAGTAAGAAGGAGCGCCGCCACTGCAACGACATTTCTGCGCCGATGCGACCAAGACCCTGGTAGCACATCGCGGATGGCGCCATACGATTTCGCCAATTCTTCGGTGAGGTTCGTGCTTCCAACTGCGATTGCGCCGCAGATGCTTAAACGATCCTTTTCCGTGTCACTGAGTCGGCCAAAAGGACTACCCGTCTTCGCCAGCAGATATGTCTGATCTACGTGCCGCTGGAGGAGCAATCTAGCACGATCGATGTGTCGATTCGTTTTGCCATCACCGGGATCCAGACGGATGTGCAAGACGCATGATGAGAAACCCACAGGCCCTTCGCTTCCGTAGTCTGAATCTTCGTAACACCGGAGGATGAAAGCCTCTGCGTCTTGTAGGCTGCGGATCAGGATCGTCATTGGTGAGAAGAGAGCCTCTGATGGCGAATCATTCAATTTTAGCACACGCCGTACAGAGTGAGCGGATAGCAAGCCGTCATCCACAACTGACTGTCGGTTTTGGAGAAGTGCAAGCATCGTGGTTCCGACGGCACTCGACGGCATGGCCCTGAACTCAGCAAAGTCTGCATTTTTGCAGAACGTCATCGCCGCGGACGCGGGCGCCCGTGACGGGTCTCGATAGGCCCGCGCGGCCAGGTGGGTTCCCGCCGTCGCGGGGATGACGTTTGAGCGTAGGTTGGGTTAGCGCGGCCAATGCGGCCAAGGTTGGAACGAGAGCATCGTTCCGCGCGAAATCCGACATTTCCGCGCCTTGTTCAAAGGCAGTAGACCGTAGGTTGGGTTAGCGCGGCCGATGCGGCCAAGGTTGGAACGAGAAGATTGTTCCGCGCGTAACCCAACACTTTCGCGGCGTTTTTCGCAGGCAGGCGTTGGGTTACGCGCGGACAGACCGCCAGCACCACACATGTGCGCCGGCGGCCGCGCTAACCCAACCTACAGCGCCTAAGGGGGAGGTAATTCGTTCTTTTCACCCCTCACCCAATCCGATAAACCCTCTCCGCCGTCCCCCGGAACATCGCGGCCTTCTCGTCCGCGGAGAAACCCTTCGCCAGGATTTTGAAGCTGTTCCAAAGCACCGTGTAGCTGCACGAGAGCTTGTCGACGGGGAAATTGCTCTCAAACATGCAGCGGGAGGGACCGAACTTCTCGATCGTGTACTCGAAATAGCGGCGCGTCGCGGCCGCGAGCTCGGCGCTGGTCGGCGGCTTCGAGCGGTTCTCCCAGTGGTAGCCGTTGACGTCCATGTTGAGCCCGCCGAGCTTGGCGTAGACGTTCGGGCACTTGGCCAGCTCGTCGATCTTCGCCTTCCAGTCCGCGAAGACCTCGTCGGCCTTGCCCGCGTAGGGGCCGATGCCGCAAGGGCCGCCGAAATGATCGAGAATGATGGTCGTGTCGGGGAAAGCGCGGGCGAGGCTCACCGCGTCGGGGATCTGGGGATGCGAGCACCACACCTCGAACGAGAGGTTGCGCGGTCCGAGATGCTTGAAACCGGCGCGGAAATCGTCGCGCAGCAGCAGGCCCTCGGGCGGGTTGGTGCGGTGGTTGCGGATCTCCGGGCTCGCATGCCAGAAGGCGCCGCGCCGGATGCCGTGGAAGCGCCCGTTGCCGGCCGCGATCTGAGCGTCGAGCACGTCGCCCGCCGCGTCGCCGATGCGCAGGTCACAGGTGCCGATGATGGTCGCCGCTACGCGCGTCTTGCCGTAGCCGCCCGACGCGCTCATCGCCGCTATGCCATTGACGAACTCGGTCTCACCGACGCATCGGAAATTCTCGGGGCCCTCCGCCTTGAACATGGCGCCGCACTCGATGAACACCGTCGAGACGATGTTGTGGCCGCCCGACATGTCCTCCAGGATCTCGTCCAACAGGTAGCGCGGCTGCACGGCTTCGTGTCGCGCATCCCAAAGGTGGTGGTGGGGGTCGCAGATCGGCAGATCGGGCTCGTGCGCCGTCTCCTGCACCTGTGCCAGCCAGCTCTGGTTCTTCGATTGCGCAGCCATGACGTTCTCCCGGCGTGGATCGTTGGCATCAGTCTAGGCAGGAAACCGAGAGGTGGTCACGCGCGGGTTGGTTTGGCCTGCCTCCGGCTTCCAGGGGCTCGTCCAACACACGCATGAGGATGACAACGGTTACGGCAGTGCTATGTACGCGCCATGAGCCTCGATCCCGCGTTTTCCTTCACTCTCCTCGCCACCGATGGCGCTGCCCGCCGCGGCGAGATCGCGACGCCGCGCGGCATGATCCGCACGCCTGCGTTCATGCCGGTCGGCACGGTCGGCACGGTGAAGGCGCTCTACCCCGAGCAGGTGCGCGAGGCCGGCGCCGACATCATCCTCGGCAACGTCTATCACCTGATGCTCCGGCCCGGCGCCGAGCGCGTCGCACGGCTCGGCGGTCTGCACAGCTTCATGCGCTGGAACGGTCCGATCCTGACCGATAGCGGCGGCTTCCAGGTCATGAGCCTCAGCCAGATCCGCAAGATCACCGAGGAGGGCGCCACCTTCCAGTCGCATCTCGACGGCTCGCGACATATGCTGACGCCCGAGCGCTCGATCGAGATCCAGTGCCTGCTCGGTGCCGACATCCAGATGCAACTCGACGAGTGCATCGAGCACCCCGCGGAGCACACCGAGGCCGAGCGTGCCATGGAGCTGTCGCTGCGCTGGGCTGAGCGCTCACGGGCGGCGTTCGAGCGTCTGTCGAAACCGGGCCAGGCGCTATTCGGCATCGTGCAAGGCGGCACCGACGACGATCTGCGCCGGCGCTCGGCCGAGGCGCTCGTCGCCATGGACCTCCCCGGCTATGCCGTCGGCGGGCTCGCCGTTGGCGAAGGCCACGACGCGATGCTGCGCACCCTCGAGGCGACGCTGCCGCATCTGCCGACCGGCAAAGCCGCGCTACCTGATGGGCGTCGGCACGCCCGAGGATCTGATCGAGGCGGTCGCGCGCGGCATCGACATGTTCGATTGCGTCATGCCGACCCGCAACGGCCGCCACGGCCTCGCCTTCACCTGGGACGGTCGCATCAACCTCAAGAACGCCAAGCACGCCGAGGACCTGTCGCCGCTCGACCCCGACAGCACCTGTCCCGGCCGCCCGCGACTATTCCCGCGCCTATCTGCACCACCTCGTCAAATCGGGCGAGATGCTGGGCTCCATGCTGCTCTCGTGGGTCAACACCGCGTTCTATCAGGAGCTGATGGCCGCCATGCGCCTTGCGATCGAGGAAGGGCGGTTCGCGGCCTGGGCCGAAGCGACGAAGGCGCGGATGCGCGGCGAGAAAGTGGACTGACCGCAGCTATCGGCCGGCAATGCCCTTGGCGGCAGCCTCCGCCTCCCGCTCGCGCCGCCGCTCCATGTGCACGACGCGCTCGCGGTGGACCATGTAGATGCCCGAGGCGATGACGATCGCGGCACCCGCCAGTGTCCATTCGTCCGGGACTTGGCCGAAGGCGAGATAGCCGCCCGCGACATGCGTGATCAGCCCGAGGTAGATGAACGGCGCCAGCACGGATGCCGTCGCATGGCGGTAGGCTAGGATGAAAATGAAATGTCCGAGTCCGCCCCAGAACCCCATGGAGATGAGAAGGCCCCAGGTCAGCGCATCGGTCGGCCAGACCCAGTCGACCATCGCCAGCGGCCCCATCACGAAGGTGCCGGCCAGCAGCGAGTAGAACAGCGTCACCTCGGGAGCGTCGTAGGTGGCGAGATAGCGCGTCAGCAGCATGAACACGGCGTAGCAGAGCATCGATCCGAAGGCGAAGATCAGTGCCGGCTCGAACGCCGTGAAGCCGGGACGCACGGCAACGAGGATGCCTGAGAACCCAACGAGGATGGCGATCATCCGACGCCAGCGGATCCATTCGCCGAGAAACGGGCCGGCTAGCAGCGCCACCACGAACGGGGCCAGGAAGTAGACGGTTTGTGTCTGGTCGAGCCGGAGCGTGCGCAGCGCCAGGAAGTTGAGGAACGTCGATCCTAGCATCAGGCACGAGCGTGCGACTTGGTGCCAGAAGCGCTGCGTCGACAGCAGGCGCGGGATCGAGACGACGCCCATCACCATGAGGATCAGCAGGAACTGGCTGACGAACCGCAGCCACACGACCTGGGTCACGGGCAGCTTCGCGACCGATGCCATGTATTTCGCGGTCGTGTCGAGGCAGGAGAAGAGTGCGAGCGCGACCAGCATGAGGCCGATGCCCCTCAGGGCATCGGGCGCGAGCGTTGTGGCCGTGGCTCTGCGCTGCATCGGTCTCGATGGCTCGGGGGCGCCGGGCCGAATCCCGGGCGCCTCGCTGTCTACCACGTGGATGCGGAAAGCGTGCAACGCGCGGCGAGCAATGCCGCCATGCAGCCGCGGCGCTTCTTCACGCGCCCGGCGCCGTCGCAGCCCGAACGAGCTTCAAGGCGCCGAGCAGCCACGGTATTGCGTGGTAGACGAGGTCGAAGATGTCGATCGGCTTCACCAGGGTGCCTGCCACGAGCATCTTGAGCTTTTCCCAGATGTGTGGCTCCGGCGAGAACGGGGCGAGTCCGAGCGTCGCGATGGCGATGGCGATCGCCCACCAGGGAATTGCGTCGAGCCACGCCATCTCTATCGTCTCCGATCGGGTGCCAGCCGCGCGGCACGCCTTGCTCGCGTTCATCCGCGCTCGGGGACGGGCCGTCTGTGACATTGTCACGTCCCGCGCTCCGCACCCGATGCGTGACGCCTTTACCGTGGGCGTGTCGGCGATTGCGAGGCCAGCCAAACCGTCCTAGCTTGGTCGCCGACATCCCACCTCGATCAATTCCGCTGTCCATCCGGAGCCCTCAATGAGCCAGAAGCCGGTCGTCCTCCTCGTGCCGCCGTCAGAAGAGACGGGCGAGCTCGCGAAGAGCCTCGCGCCCGCCCACGTCGAGCTGGTGCTCGCCCAGCCCGGGACCGACGCGTTCCAGGCGGCCCTGCCCAAGGCGCAGTTCATGATCTGCTATCCGCACGTCAAGATGGAGGACGCCTTCTACAAGGCCGCGCCGAACGTGCGGCTCGTGCAGCTCCTCTCCGCCGGCTACGACGCCGTCGACGTCGAGGCGGCGCGCCGGGCCAAGGTGCCCGTCTCGAACAACGGCGGCGCCAACGCCATCTCGGTCGCCGAGCACGCCGTCATGCTGATGCTCACCACCGCGCGCCGCGTCGTCTGGCAGCATGCCTCAGTGTCGGGCGGGCGCTGGCGCGGCAACGGACCGCCGCCGGCCATGTTCGAGCTCTACGACAAGACGCTCGGAATCGTCGGCCTCGGCAATATCGGCCGCAAAGTCGCCCGCCGCGCCCAGGCGTTCGGCATGAAGATCGAATACTACGACATCAAGCGCCTGACCGAGGACGAGGAGGATGCGCTCGGCGTCAAGTTCCGCCTTCTGACCGAGCTGCTGCGCCGTTCCGACTACGTCTCACTGCACGTGCCGCTGAACGCCTCGACCAAGCACATGATCGGCGCCCGCGAGTTGGCGCTGCTTAAACCCACCGCCATCCTGGTCAACACCTCGCGCGGCCCCGTCATCGACGAGGTCGCCATGGCAAAGGCGCTCGAGGGCAAGAAGTTCTTTGGCGCCGGCCTCGACGTCTTCGACGAGGAGCCGCCGCCGTCCAACAATCCTCTGTTCAAGCTCGACAACGTGGTGCTGACCGCCCACTTCGCCGGCCCCACCTCGGACAACCACGTCGCCCGCTTCCGCAACGCCTTCGACAACGTCGAGCGCATGATCCGCGGCGACGCCCCGTTCTGGGTGGTGCCGGAGCTGGCGGGCTGAGGCTCAGGGTCGATACGAAAAAAAGAGGGAGTTTGGGGGATGCGTCCCCCAAACGGGCATGGGCATGTGGCCTGCTCGCCAAGCGACACTCAACCGGCCGGCGGCCGTAACGGAGACGACGGATGGCAACCTACGACCTGATCCTCAAAGGCGGCCACGTCATCGATCCCTCGCAGGGTATCGACGGCGTCATGGACGTCGCGTTCGCGGGCGGCAAGGCGGCGGGCGTCGGCAAGGACCTCAAAGCTGGTCCCGCCACCGAGGTCCGCGACGTCTCCGGCCATGTCGTGACGCCAGGGCTGATCGACCTGCACACCCACGTCTACTGGGGTGGGACCTCGCTCGGCATCGATGCCGACGACTTCTGCCGCACCTCGGGCGTCACCACCTCGGTCGACACCGGCAGTGCCGGGCCCGGCAACTTCGCGGGGTTCAAGAAGCACGTCATCGAACGATCAGAGGCGCGCATCCTCGCCTATCTCCACGTGTCGTTCGCCGGCATCTACGCGTTCTCGAAAACCCACATGATCGGCGAATCGAAGAACATGGAGCTGATGGCCCCGCGCGAGGCCGTCGCCGTCGCCGATGCCAATCGTGATTGTATCGTCGGCATCAAGGTCCGGGTCGGGCTCAATGCCTCGGGCGACCAGGGCTCGGCGCCGTTGAACATCGCACTACAGGTGGCCGACGAGGTCGGCATGCCACTGATGTGCCACATCGACCACCCGCCGCCGTCCTACGAGGAGGTGATCGGTATGCTGCGGCCCGGCGACGTGCTGACCCATGCCTTCCGGCCGTTTCCGAACTCGCCCGTCAACTCCCAGGGCAAGGTGAAAGATGCCGTGCGCGAGGCGCGTGCCCGTGGCGTGCTGTTCGACATCGGCCACGGCAAGGGCTCGTTCTCGTTCAAGACGGCGCGCGCCATGCTCGCCAACGGCTTCATGCCGGACACCATCTCGTCCGACGTGCATCAGCTCTGCATCGATGGTCCCGCCTACGACCAGGTGACGACCATGTCGAAGTTCCTGTGCATGGGCATGCCGCTGGCCGAGGTCGTCAAGCAATCGACCGTCAACGCGGCCATGGCCCTGAAGCGGCCGGAGCTCGGCTCTCTCAAGACGGGCTCGGTCGGCGACGCATCGATCCTCTCCGTCAAGGACGGCGCGTTCGACTACGAGGACGTGCTCGGTGAGCACATGACGGGCGCCAAGCGCATCTTCGCCGAGGGCACCGTCATCGCCGGCAAGTGGTGGCATTCCGCCAAGGAAGGCGCATTCCCGGCCAGGAAGGGCACCTGATTCCCCAAGTAGAGCTAGCGGATGTACCGCCGCCAGATCGCGGCGAGCACGTTCGCATAGTCGTCGGTCCATGGCGCCACCACGCTTCTCGGGGCGGCCTTCGCATCGGGCCATGCGAGAACGCGCGCGATGGCGGCTTCCGAGCGCGCGACGAGCACCACGCGGCTCGGCGTCGCGTCGCTATCCCGGGGTGGCATGTGTGCCACGACGGCGACATGCGCGCCGGGCACTGCAAGTGCCGTGGTGGAGGCCACTTCCTCGAGGTTCATGTGACGGTTCGAGACGTGCATCGCCAGGATGCCCGACGGCGTCAAGCGATCGAGATACATGGCGATCGCCTCACGCGTGATGAGGTGCACCGGCACGGCATCGGACGAGAATGCATCGATGGCGAGATAGTCGAACGTGCCGCTGGGCTCGCGCGAGACGGTCAGGCGCGCGTCACCTAGGACGATGTCAGCGCCCGGACGGCACTTGGCGAGATATGTGAACATCTCCGGATTGGACGCGATCCGCACCACCAATTGGTCGATCTCGTAGAAACGCCAGGTTTCGTTGGCGCGGGAGTGGCAGGCCATTGCGCCCGCTCCAAGGCCTACGATGCCAGCGGTAAACGGCCGTGCCGATCCGGCGTGCAGGCTGCGGGCGGTTTCGATGGCTCGAGCGAGCGGACCTTCGTGATGGTAGTAGGCCGCGGGCTCGGGTTGGACTACCGGATTGCCGGATTTGTCCTTGAGGCGCTCGCCGCCGTGCAGTGTGGTCCCGTGCATCAGCGCGCGCGTGCTGCCGTCGGCGGACGTGACGACCCTGAGCACACCGAAGAATCCACGCTCCGTAATGCCGCGGCTGAATGTCGAGGGCAACAGCACGAGGCTGAGGCCGGCAACACACGCCAGCGCGACCAGGCGTAGGGGTCGCTCGGTCGAGGCGACCATGAGAACACCGAGGATGGCGATCACCGGCAAGTAGGCAAAGCGCAGCGCCAGCTCCGGCAGCGTCATGCTGCGCAGCACCACGGCGCAAATCGCGATCGCGGCGAGAAGCAGGAGCGGCATGCGAACTGCGGCGAGCCTTTCACTGCTGTCGCCGAGCGCCTGACGCACGCCGGGTCGTGCGGCCAATCCGAGGATGAGCAGCAGCGGGAACTCGTGGATGCTGTTGAAGATCTGGGGGGCGATGATCGCGGCGAACACGCCGCCGAGCACACCGCCGAGCGACATCCACATATAGAACTCTGTGAGATGCGCGCGATCCGGCCGGGCGAGATAGAGCTCGCGGTGACACACCATCGACGTCACGAAAAAGGCGAGGAAGCCCATCGACACGCCGAGCACCCAGCCGCCACCCGACGATGCGGCGAGACCGGCGAGCGCGCCGACCACGGCCACCGTCTGCACGGCAAGGAACGCGGCGTGCGGGATAGGAGGCGTATCCTTGAAGACGAAGATGAATGTCGACAGGAACAGCGCCAGCGGCAGCACCCAGAGGAAGGGCGCCGAGGCGATGTCGGTCGTCAGGTAGCTTGTGAAGGCGACAAGAAGGCCCGACGGCACAAAGGCGAGGCCGATCCACGTGCCACGCTGGCTCCAGCTCGTGGGCTGCATGGGACGCGTCTCGGCCGAGGTCGCGGCCTCCTCGTGGGGCCACAGCGCAAGGCCCAGCATGCCGCTCGCCCCGATGAGCGCGATCAGGACGACGAAGCCACCCATCCACATCACGGCTTGCGAGCCGAGGCCGAGGCTCGGCTCGACGAGGACGGGATAGGCCAGCAATGCCGCCAGCGATCCGATGTTCGATGCGCCGTAAAGGAAATAGGGGTCCGCCGCACGCGGATGGCCCGACTGGGCGAACCACGACTGTAGCAGGGGGGCGTTCGCCGATATCGCGAAGAACGGCAAGCCGACGCCGACCGCCAGAATGACGACGACCGAGAGATAGAGGTTTCCGCCCGAGACGTCGGTATCGGCTGGCACGGCGAAGGGCAGTGCGAGCGCGGCCGACGTCAGCAGCACCAGATGCACCGCGAGCGCGATGCGGCGGTTGCCGATGCGCTCCAGAAGGTGGGCGTAGGTGTAGCCCCCCAGCAGGACGGCCTGGAAGAAGCAGAGCGAGACCGCCCACACCGATGGCGATCCACCGAGATGCGGCAGGATCATCCGCGCGAACATGGGTTGCACGGAGAAGAGCAGCAGCGCCGACATGAACAGCGCGGCGGTGAAGGCTATGACCACGATCCGGGTGAGATTATCCGCTTGCCAAGCCGTAGCTGTGCTTCTGACGGCATGCGACATGCGAAACTCCTGGAACGCCGACTCGAGACAAGGCGAGGACATGAAGCCGCGAAATCGCGCTCGCACCTTGCCACCCGGCTTTCACTAGGCGCAGAAAATGGTTACCCCGCAGTTGATCCCGCAGCGGAACGTCGTGGAGGGGTCATCAGAGCTGCCTCCCGCCGCCGGAAAAGGGCCAAGGATGCCGTCGGGGGACCGGGCCAGGCTCGATAGCCTCCGTCGAGGGGAGGGGGGAAGTGGCCGAGCCAAGCTTCGATGCCCAAGCGCAAGGCCCCCTCGCGTTCACCCCGATATCTTGGAGAAATCGGCGACATTCAGTGTTGCCGCCCGGATCTCGGACAGGAGCTTCAGCCGATTCGCGCGCAGTGCCGCATCGGGGGCGTTGACCGTCACCTTCTCGAAGAAGGCATCGACCGGCCCGCGCAGGTCGGCGAGCGCGTTCATGGCGCCGGTGAAGTTCTCCACGTTGAGCGCGGCGACGGTGTCCTGCTTGGCCTGCTCGATGGCGGCGGCGAGGCCTGCTTCCTCTTTCTCGACGAGGAGCTTGATGTCGTAGGCGTCGGCGTAGGTGGTCTTGTCCTTCTTCTCCTCGATTGAGAGGATATTGGCGGCGCGCTTGACGCCAGCCAGCAGGTTGGCGCCGTCGTCGGTCTTGAGGAAGTCGTCCAGCGCCTCGACACGACGCACGATCAGCGCGAGATCGTCCTGAGTTGCTGCGTTCCCTGTCGCGCCTTCGGCTCTCCTCGCCTCTTGCGGCAGCGCGAACACGGCGTCGATGAGGTCGTGGCGCGCGCCCTTTTCGCGGAGATGCACTTTCAGGCGATCGGCAAAGAAGGAGAGAAGGTCGTCGGTTGCGAGGCTGATCCTCTCCACCTCGGTGGCCGTGAGATCCGTGCGCAGCCCGCCGAGCATCGAGACGCCAACCCGCTGCCTGTGGGCCTCTATCAGCGGCATCAGCGGCACCCTTAAATCATTCTCAAGCACGATCCGGATCACGCCGAGGGCGGCGCGCCGAAGCTGATACGGATCGCCGCTCCCGGTCGGCTTCTCGCCGATGGCCCAGAAGCCGACCAGCGTGTCGAGCTTGTCGGCCAAGGCTACCGCGATCGAGACCGGCGCCGTCGGCACGGTGTCGCTCTGGCCGCGCGGCTTATAGTGCTCCTCGATCGCCGCGGCGATCTTCGGGTTCATGTGCTCGGCCTCGGCGTAGTAGCGGCCCATCAGTCCCTGCAACTCGGGGAACTCGCCGACCATGCCCGAGACGAGATCAGCCTTGCACAGTTGCGCCGCGCGCCCCGCAAGTTCCGGCTCGGCGTCGACGCTGCCCGCGATCTGGCGAGCCAGCTCCGTGATCCGCTCCATGCGGTCCCATTGCGTGCCGAGATTCTCGTGGAAGGTGATGCCCTTCAGCTCGAAATGCATCGGCTCGAGGTGGCGCTTGAGATCCTGCTCCCAGAAGAAGCGGGCGTCAGAAAGCCTGGCGCGAATGACCTTCTCGTTGCCGGCGATCACCTCGTGCCCGCCGTCGGCCGGAATGAGGTTCGAGACCATCAGGAACTTGTTGGCGAGCTTGCCGGTCTCGGGATCGCGCAGCGAGAAGCACTTCTGGTGGCTTTTCATCGAGGTCGTCAGGCACTCGCCCGGCACGGCCAGGAATTCCTCGTCGAACGTTCCCAGCAGCACAAGCGGCCATTCCGCCAGCCCCGCGTTCTCGGCGAGCAGCGCCTCGTCCTCGACCAGCTCGAGCCCTGCCTTCTTCGCCAGTGCCAACGCCTGCTCGCGGATCATCTCGGCGCGCTCGGACGACGGCAGCAGCACCTTGGCCGCCTTCAGCTTGGTGCCGTAGTCCTCGAAGCTCTCAACCTCGAAGGGCTCGTTGCCGTGGAAGCGGTGGCCGCGGGTGATGTTGCTTGCCGTGACGCCACCGACCTCGACCGGTACCACCTTGCCGCCATAGAGGCAGATGACCGAGTGAAGCGGGCGCACCCAGTGGAAGTTGCCCGAGCCCCAGCGCTGCGACTTCGGCCACGGGAATTTCTCGAGCGTTTCCGTCAATACGTCGCCGACCAGCACCGTCGCCGGCTGACCGGGCTTCTCGATCTTAGCGAGGTAGTAGCTGCCCTTCTTGCCGTCCTCGACGACCTGCGCCTGCTCGATCGAGCCGAGCCCCGCACTCTTCAAGAATCCCTGAATGGCCGCGTCCGGCGCTCCGACCCGCGGTCCCTTGCGCTCCTCCGAGACCGCCGGCGACATTGGCGGCACGTCCTGCACGACCAGCGTCAGCCGCCGCGGCGTAGCGAACGCGATCGCCGCCCCGATGCCGAGACCTCGTCCTTTCAGGCCCTCGACGACGAGGCGCCGCAGGTCCTCGGCGGCCTTGGCTTGCATGCGCGCCGGGATCTCTTCGGAAAAGAGCTCGATCAGCAGTTCGGAGGAGGAAAGCATCGGATTGGGCCACGGCTCGAGTGATTGATCCGGCAACGATACCCCAGTCGCCGTGAAGCGACCGGGGTTACGTCAACCGGGATCCAATCCCTTGCCGTCATTCCGCGGCGCTGGCAAGGCCGGCGCGCTCCGTCTCCGCCGCATCGGCGGCAACGGTGTACGCGCCGACCTCCTCGAAATGCGCGACCTGAAGGGCGAGCCGGCCGAGCCGGGGATGAACCAGCTCAAGCGTGAAAGCGAAGACGCCGCCGCCGAGATCGCGATGGGTGATGGTGCAGGTCCCCGGCGTGAGACAACGCGGAACGGCGACGCGCCAGCCGCCCAGCTCGACGTCGTAGCCGGCGCTGCGAAAGACGAGGCATCCGTCCTCGACGCCGAGCCGCAGCCGCATGACGAGACCGTATCCCAGATACTCCTCGAGGCCGGTCGGCCCGGAGAAGCGCTTCACCGAGTTGATCGTCTGCGGGAAGCGGCCGGCGCGGGTGTAGGTGCGCGTCCAGACCTGTCCGCCAAGCTCGGGGTTTTCCGTGACGAGCACGGTTGCCGGCCCGGTCGCGCGATCGGTCTCAGGCAGCGGGCCACCGATGAGGCGGGCAAGCCGGGCGAGGGTGCGTCCGGCCCATGTGAGACGCGTTTCCACGACCTCTCCGCGAAAGAAGCGCGCTTCGCCTGCCGCCACATGACGAGCGAAGCGCCGCTGTACGGCGTGGGGCAGTCGACGCCACGCGAGCTCGCCTACGAGGGCGCGAAATCGGTTGTCCGTGGCTCCGTCAGTGGCGCATTCGACAGGAGCCCGTTCAGGCGCACGAGGGGCGACCAATAACCCTGCATATGCCTTGGCTGTTTTAACGGATAATTCTGTCATGACAGAAATGTCCTCACAAAAAACGGGGTCAAGCCTTCCCGGGCGCATCGTCGCCCTTACCCGGCGCATCGGCGGACTCCGCCCTGGCCGGAAGAAACCGCAGGACTGCGCTGCCAAGGCGCATCAGCAGCATGAGTTTCGACCGCGGTACCCGCCGCATGTCGTTGGCCCACTTGTCGATCATCTCGACGAAGCCGAGCATGGACTGGATCCGCTCCTTGGCTTTGCCGTCCATGAAGCGGTCGGCGTCGGCCTCCGCCATGCAGGCCCTCAGCGTGGCGATCGTGGGGTCCAACTCCCTGGCTTTCCGGCCTTCAGCGATGCGCGTGACCATCTCCCAGAGATCGGCCTCGGCCTCGAAAAAGTCGCGCCGGTCGCCGAGCATCTGCACGCGCCGGATCAGGTTCCAGGCCTGCAGCTCCTTGAGCGAGTTGGACACGTTGGAGCGCGCCAGCGAGAGCGTCTCGGCAATGTCCTCCGCGGTCAGCGGCCTGCCTGAGAGATAAAGCAGCGCATGGATCTGCCCGATCGAGCGGTTGACACCCCAGACCTGCCCCATCTCGCCCCAGTGCAGAACGAACCGCTGCACGGCGGGGGGCATAGGCGCTTTATGTACTGTCTTTTCTGTCATGACAGAAATATAGGCCAAGTCAGCGCACTTGTCTATCGCCGCTCGCTTGATCGAGGTCAGGACAATGGACGGCGCGGTGCCGCCACTAATCGGCGCATGCGCGCGACAAAGGCATGACGCGAGGCCGAAAACAGCGTATCGCCCTTGTCCGGACATAACCGCACAATGCCCAGGCTGCCCAGAGGACGACGACGATGGCCCGTAAGCGCGAGATGACCCTGGTCGGGTTCATGCAGGCTCAGAACTGCTCGAACTACATCGGCTCCTGGCGCCATCCCCAATCGGCGACCGACTTCCTCGGTCCGGAGTATTACCAGCGGATTGCGCAGACGCTCGAGTACGGCAAGTTCCACCTGTGCTTCTTCGATGACCGCCTCGCCATGCCGGACATCCTCGGCAACGATCACCGCGAGGCCGTGAGGAACGGCGCCCGCGTCGTCAAGATGGACCCCGTCACGATACTCGCCTGCATGGGGATGGTGACAAAGAACCTGGGGCTCGGGTCCACCTATTCCACGACCTACTATCAGCCGTTCCACGTCGCCCGCGTGATGGCGACGCTCGACTTGATGGTCGGTGGCCGGGCCGCCTGGAATGTCGTCACCTCGCTCAACGACAGCGAGGCGCACAACATGGGCCAGGTCTCCCATGTGGAGCACGATCTCAGGTACGACATGGCCGACGAGTTCATGGAGGTCGTGCTCGGCCACTGGGACACCTGGGAGGACGACGCCATCGTCGTCGACAAGGAGCAGGGCCTGTTTGCGCACCCCGAGAAGGTCCATCGGCTCGAGCACAAGGGCAAGTGGTACAGCTCCAAGGGTCCGTTCACGGTGCCGCGCTCGGCTCAAGGACGCCCGGTCGTCATCCAGGCCGGCCAGTCGGGACGGGGCCAGGCTTTCTCGGCGCGCTGGGGCGAGCTCGTCTTCTGGGTGCTGCCGAACCTCGAGATCGGCAAGAAAACCTACGACAACTTCAAGGCGATGGTCGCCAAGGAGGGTCGCGACCCCGCCAGCGTGGCCGTGGCGCCGGCGATCTATGTCGTGCCGGGCGAGTCAAAAGCGATGGCCGAGGACAAGATGGCCCTCATCGATCAGCTTGCTAAGCCCGTCGATGGCCTGGCGTTGCTGTCGGAGGCTTTGAACTTCGATTTCTACTCGAAGCCCATGGATTCCAGCTTCACCGATGAGGAGCTGGCAGGCGTCAGCGGCCTGCGTGCCATCATCGACCGCGTCACGACCTTGTCCGGGAAGAAGAACCCCACCATCCGCGATTTCGTCCAGTTCTCCAGCCGCGGGACGGTCCGCGAGTTCCCCCGGTTCGTCGGCACGCCCAAGGAGATCGCCGACGGCCTCGAGGAGTGGTTCGGGACCTGCTGCGATGGCTTCGTGGTGGCTGCAACCCACATCCCCGGTGCCTACGAGGATTTCGTTCGCCTCGTCGTGCCCGAGCTTCAGCGCCGCGGCCTCTACCACAAGGACTACAAGGGCAAGACGCTGCGCGAGAACCTCGGTCTGCCGAAGGCTCAGTCCGGCGACTGGAAGCCCAGGGCGTGAGAGCGAGAGCCATTGCGGCGGGGCGGTGTCTGGCTTTAGCCTGACACGGCTGTCTCGACGCCGACGTCGTCAGCACATCGAAGGCTGTGCCTGCGCTGCCAGGCTGAAGCCGGACCTTGATATCGCGCCCGGAGCACGCCGACATGGACAGCGCCAAGTTCAAGAGCCTCATGCGCCATCAGGCAGGGGCCGTCACCATCATCACCGTGGGCAGTCCGGGCAACCGCACGGGCCTCACGGCAACGGCCATGTGCTCGCTCACCGACTCGCCGCCGACGGTGCTGATCTGCGTCAACCGCAATGCCAGCGCGCACGCGCCCATCCGTGCCGCCAAGTGCTTCGGCGTGAACATCCTGGCGCAGGATCATTTCGAGCTCGCCAAGCGCTTCTCGACCAAGATCGTCGAAGGCGAGGCGCGCTTCGACGCTGATGCCTGGGAAACCCTGGTCACCGGCGCACCGGCCTTGAAGGGCTCCCTTGCAAGCCTCGATTGCGAGCTTGCCGACGAGCACGAATTCCAGACCCACTCGATCTTCATCGGTCGCGTCCGGGACGGGCGTTTCCGTGAGGACGCGCAGCCGCTCCTCTATTTCCGCGGCGATTTCTGGGATGTGAAGGGGCGCTGACACTCGTCCCCTGATCGTCAGCGACCAACTGGGCTTTGGTCGTTGCCAGCTCTCTGATCTCAACTTAGGCTCTCCCTGCTGCCGTAGATGCAGCCGGCGCCTTGCGGCGCACGGAGCAAAACAGGGAGAAAGACACTGTGACTTTGATTTCGAGACAAGGCCTGAGTGGAATGGCTCACCGTGCGGTTGGCGCGGTCGGCCTAGCGATGCTGGTGGCCGCTCCGGCGGGAGCAGCCGACGTCAAGCTGCCGCGAGACATATCGTGGACGGCTTACGAAAGCGGCTCGTCCGGCTATTCGCAGTCCGTCGGCATCGGCAATATGTTGAAGGGCAAGCACAACGTCGATCTTCGGATCATTCCGGGCAAGAACGACGTGTCGCGCATGACGCCGCTGAAGCTCGGCCAGTCCAAGCTGTGCGCCTGCGGCATCGCCTCCTATTTCGCTCAGGAAGGCGTTCTGATGTTCGCGGAGAAGTCCTGGGGTCCGCAGCGTCTCTACAACCTCTTCAACAACAACGGCAAGAATGGCCAGCAGGTTGCGGTCTCGGCCGCTTCCGGCGTGAAGGTGGCGTCCGATCTGAAAGGCAAGCGCGTCACGTTCGTGAAGGGCGCGCCGGCGCTCAATCAGAACATGGAGGCTTTTCTCGCCTTCGGCGGGCTGACCTGGGCGGATGTGCAGAAGATCGAGGTTCCGGGATGGGGCCAATCGGTTGATGCCGTGATCAACGGGCAGGCTGATGCGGTCTGGGGATCGACGGTCTCCAGCAAGTACGCGCAGCTCGTCGCCTCGCCGCAAGGCCTGCATTTCCCGCCGCTCCCGCATTCCGACAAGGCGGCCTGGGAGCGTGCGCACAAAATCGCCCCGTGGTGGATTCCCTCGAAGGTCGAGACGGTGGTTCCTGGCTACAAGGGCCAAGTGCCCTACGAGGGCAGCAATTTTCCCTACCCGCTGTTCGTCTCCACGAACGATGCATCGGATGATCTGGCCTATGGCCTGACCAAAGCGGTGATGGAGAACTACGATGCGATCAAGGAGTCCGGTCCGAGCATGGACGGCTACCAACTCGCGTCGCAGAAGCTGACGTTCATCTTCCCGTACCATCCGGCAGCGGTGAAGTACTACAAGGAGAAGGGCGTGTGGAAGGCGGAGCACGAAGCGCACAACGCGGGCCTGCTCAAGCGGCAGGACGTGCTGGCGGCGGCCTGGAAGGAAATGGCGGGCAAGTCCGTCGCGGACGATAAGTTCGCCGCGGAATGGATGAAGGTCCGCGGTGCTGCCCTGACCAAGGCCGGACTGCCGGTCGTCTTCAACTAGTAGAGCGAACGCCTTTGCCGCGGTCCCTTTCGGGGCCGCGGCTTTCTGTCCGGCCCGTTGCGACCGCACTCCCCCGCTAGCCCCGCCAGCCTCCTGCCGTGAGAATTATAATGACCATGGACGTGACCGAAGGCGAAAAGATCGCGACCGCCTCCGAGCTTTCCGCACAACGCGTCCTGGCGCCGTGGGCAAAGCTCACTGTCGCACTCAGCGCCATCATCTCCGTTTTCCTGTCGATGTACCTGATCTTCGGGCTCGGTCCGATCCTCGGCACGTGGGTGCCACTGGAGAACAGCTACTTCTACATGATGATCGGCCTGCTGCTGCCGATCGTCTTTCTCATCTACCCGGCCTACTCCGGCGCAAGGGATCATACGCCCTGGTACGACATCGCACTGGTCGTCGCGGCGTTCCTCATTCCCTTCTATTTCGTCTATCGAGGCGACGCGCTGCTCAACGAAGGCTGGGAGTACAACGCTCCGTTCCACGGCAAGGTGCTGGCCTTCGTCATGTGGGGCATTGTGCTCGAGGCTCTGCGGCGCGCCGGCGGCACGGCCATTTTCGCGATCTGCCTCGTTGTCTCGGTCTATCCGATCATCGCCCCATGGGCGCCGGGTGTGTTGAGAGGTCAGGCCGTGTCACCCGAGGTGACGGCTGGGTTCCACATCTACGGCACCGAAAGTGTGCTCGGCATTCCGCTGAACGCCTTCGCCAATCTCGTCATCGGCTTTCTCGTCTTCGGTGTCGCGCTGCAGATGACCGGTGGCGGCGCCTTCTTCCTCAATCTCGCCTTTGCCCTGCTCGGTCGGCATCGCGGTGGCCCTGCGAAGGTGGCGATCTTCTCGTCGGGTCTGATGGGCTCCATGTCTGGCAGCGTGATCACCAACGTGCTTACCACCGGCGTGCTGACCATCCCGGCGATGAAGCGTGTCGGCTTCCGTCCCGCCTATGCCGGCGGTGTCGAGGCATGCGCGTCGACGGGCGGCGTTCTGATGCCGCCTGTCATGGGCGCAACCGCGTTCGTCATGTCGACGTTCATCGAGGTGCCGTACGCCGAGATCGTCATCGCGGCCATTTTTCCGTCGATGCTCTATTATCTCGGCCTCTACCTCCAAATCGACGCCTATTCGGCACGATATAAGATGAAGGGGTTGCCGGTCGAGGAGTTGCCGTCGGTCTGGCAGGTGCTGAAAGACGGCTGGTACTATGTGGCCGTGTTCGTCGTGCTGATGATCATGTTGCTCTACCTGCAGCGCGAGGCGCAGGCGCCCTATTACGCCACACTGGCGCTTCTGGTGATCAACCAGTTCAACAAGGCGCACCGCTGGTCACTCTCTCAGCTGTACGATTTCGTCGCGGCTGTCGGCCGACTTTTCGCCGAGCTGGCGGCGATCCTTGCGGGGGTCGGGTTGATTATCGGCGCGCTGTCACTTTCGGGCAAGATCGGCAGCTTGACCTACACGCTCGTCCAGTTCGCAGGCGACAACACGCTTCTGCTCCTGGTCATGGGCGCGATCACGAGCTTCATTCTCGGAATTGGAATGACCGTCACGGCCGCCTACCTGTTCCTCGCCGTGACGCTGGCTCCTGCACTCGTCGGCCAGGGCCTCGACAAGATGGCTGTGCACTTGTTCCTGCTCTACTGGGGCATGATCTCGTTCATCACGCCTCCGGTGGCGCTCGGCGCCTACGCTGCCGCGTCGATCGCCAAGTCGAACCCCATGACGACCGGTTTCGAGGCCATGCGCCTCGGCTCTATCATCTACTTCGTCCCGTTCTTCTTCGTGCTCAACCCGGCACTTATCGGCCGGGCACCGTTCATGGAGGTGGTGATCGTGCTCGGAACCGCACTGCTTGGGATCGCGCTGATCTGCGGTGCGCTGCAAGGCTACATGTGGGGCATCGGCCGGTTGGACGGCAACATGCTCGCGTGGCCCGGACGTGCCCTGCTGGTGGCTGCCGGAATCGTTCTTGCGATGCCAGGCGGCAAGCTCATCGGCTTCACGCATTTCGAGCTGCTCGAGATCGCCGCCGTCATCGCGGCTGCGGGGCTTTTGCTATCCTGGCTGGGACGAGCCCGGGACGAGCCGACCCCCGCCTGACGCTCTGACACGATCAACAACAGGGAGAAAGTCGAAGATGGTTCGAATTGGTTCTACGGCGCCGAAGCGCCTGCTCGGAGTGGTGTCTGCAAGTGTCCTTCTCGCGAGCGTTACGCTTCCCGCCACGGCAGCGGACGTGAAGCTCCCGAAGGACATTTCCTGGTCGGCTTACGAGACCGGCTCGTCCGGCTACTCGCAGTCGGTGGGCCTAGGCCAGATGCTGACCAAGAAGTACGGTACCAACCTGCGTATCATTCCCGGCAAGAACGACGTCTCGCGCATGACGCCGCTGAAGCTCGGCCAGACGCAGGTGTGTGCCTGCGGCATCGCCGCCTACTTCGCGCAGGAAGGCGTGTTGATGTTCGCGGACAAGAACTGGGGTCCGCAGGAGGTCTACAACCTCTTCAACAACATCGGCCGTAACGGTGCCCAGATCGCGGTGGCGACCGATGCGGGCGTGGAGAAGCCGTCGGACCTTAAGGGCAAGCGCGTCACGTTCGTGAAGGGCGCCCCCGCGCTCAACGTGCAGGCCGAGGCCTACCTCGCGTTCGCCGGCCTCACGTGGGCCGACGTGACCAAGGTCGAGGTGCCGGGCTTCGGTCAGTCGCTCGAGGCGGTCATCAACGGTCAGGCCGACGCCGTCTTCGGTAGCACGATCACCTCGAACTATGCACGCCTCGCCGCCTCGCCGCGCGGCCTCTACTTCCCGCCCATGCCGCATTCCGACAAGGCCGGCTGGGACCGCGCGCTGGCCATCGCTCCCTGGTGGGCCAAGGCGAAGGTGACCAACTATACCAAGGGCGCCAAGAACACCGAGGCGTTCGAGGGCGCGAGCTATCCGTACCCGATCTTCATCGTCAACAAGGGCGTGAGCGACGACATCGCCTACGGTCTGACCAAGGCGGTGATGGAGAACTACGAAGAGTTCAAGGACGCCGGCCCGGGCATGGACGGCTACCAGCTCGCCAACCAGAACCTCACGTACGTGATGCCCTACCATCCGGCCGCCGTCGCCTATTTCAAGGAGAAGGGCCTCTGGAAGGACGAGCAGGAGAAGAACAACCAGGCGATGATCAAGCGGCAGCAGATTCTCGTCACGGCCTGGAAGGATTTCGGCGCAAAGAACGTCGCAGCCGACAAGTTCTCCGAGGAATGGATGAAGTACAGGGCGGAAACGCTGAAGAAGGCTGGCCTGCCCGTCGTGTTCCAGTAATCACGACTGCAGATCGACGAGACGCGCCGGCCGGTCCCTCGAGGGGCCGGCCGGTTTCGTTTGCGCGATGAGGCTTGAAGCGATGGCGTGCGGCCGGAATACTGTCGACTGAGGCAGGCGCGTGCGACGGCAGCCTCTTTCTGTCGGAGGAAACAATGTCTGAATGGCTCTTCAATCGCCGCGCCGCATTGCTGGGAGCGGGAGCGTTCGCGGCGACGGCCGCTTCCGGGCTTGCGGTTCCCGGCGCCATGGCGAAAGCGCCGCTGCTCAAGACGCAGGTGCCCTACTTCTATCGTTTCAAGCACGGCAGCATGCAGATCACCATGGTGTCGGACGGTCCGCTTCCCCTCGGCGATCCAGGCGGTGCCTTTCTCGGCGCGACCAAGGAAGAAATCGGAAATCTTCTTTCGGACAACTTCCTGTCGCCCTCCAACGTCGTGCTCGAGCAGAATTCCCCCGTCGTCAACACGGGCAAGAACCTCGTCCTGTTCGAGACGGGCATGGGCGCCCAGAAGATGTTCGGCCCGACGACCGGCCGACTGATCCAGAGCCTGAAGGAGGCCGGCATCAGGCCTGCCCAGATCGACTCGGTCGTGTGCAGCCACGCCCATATCGATCATATCGGCGGTCTCGTCGATGCGAAGAACAAGAAGCTGTTCCCCAACGCGACCGTGTACATCAGCCAGGCCGATTTCGACTTCTGGACCGACGAGAAGGACCCGAAGAAGAACAAGGACTTCGTCGCCCACGCCCGCAAGAACCTGCTGCCCTATCGCGACCGCATCAAGTTCATCAAGGACGGCGAGGAGTTCCTGCCCGGCATCACCGCGATGTCGGCGCCGGGCCACACTGTCGGCCACATGGTCTTCATGCTCTCGAGCGAAGGAAAGCAGCTCGCGCTGATCGGCGATCTCACCCATCATCAGGTGCTGCTCGTCGAGCGCCCACGCCTCGAGTTCGCCTACGACACAGATCCCAAGCAGTCGGCAGCGACCCGCGTGCGCTATCTCGACATGCTCGCCGCGAACAAGACGCCACTGCTCGCCTACCACTTCCCCTGGCCGGGCTACGGCTACATGTCGAAGCACGGCGAGGGCTTCCGCTACCACGCTGCTCCGATGGAGATCGTACAGGTGCCCCCGAAGAAGGGGTGAGGCGGGAAGGCGAGGCCGTGAGCGCGGGTGCTACGTGCTCATGGCTTCACACACTCACGGTTTTCCGCCGGCCCTTGCGGCCTTGAACGGCGCCATGCCCTCGCGAGCGAGTTCGTCCGCCCGCTCGTTTTCGTCGTGGCCGGCGTGACCCTTCACCCAATGCCAGGAAATATCGTGCTTGAGGCGCGCCGCATCGAGCCGCTGCCAGAGCTCGGCATTTTTTACGGGCTTCTTGTCGGCCGTCTTCCAGCCGTTGCGCTTCCAGCCGTGAATCCACTTCGAGATGCCGTCCTTCACGTAGTTGCTGTCGGTCCACAGCTCGACCTTGGAGGGCTTCTTCAGTGCTTCCAGCGCCGAGATGGCAGCCATCAGCTCCATGCGGTTGTTGGTCGTCACCGCCTCGCCGCCGTTGATCTCCTTGCGGTGGGGGCCCGATACCAGGATCGCGCCCCAGCCGCCCGGTCCCGGATTTCCCGAGCAGGCGCCGTCCGTGAAGATCGTGACCTGGGGTTTTTCGTCGCCACTCATCGGTCCAACGCCCCGGCACCCTCGTCGAGCCCGTACTCGCGCGATGATCCGATCGTCTGGTGGAAGCTGAGCCGGCGGACGTACTCGCCGGGATCCTTGCGTTTCACCAGCGCATCCGGCGGCGTATTGATCCAGTCGTAGGCCCGCGTCAGCAGGAACCGCAGCGCCGAGCCGCGTGCAAGGATCGGAAGCGCGGCTCTCTCGGGCTCGGTGAGGTCGCGCACGCGATTGTATCCCTTGAGCAGCGCGCGCCCCTTCGTGATGTTGAACTGGCCAGTCGGCCTCGAAGCACCACGCGTTGATGCACACCGCCACGTCGTAGGCGAGCGCGTCCGTGCATGCGAAATAGAAATCGATCAGCCCCGACAGCCGGTCGTGCAGAAAAAAGACGTTGTCGGGGAAGAGGTCGGCATGGATGACGCCGCGTGGCAGGTCTCGCGGCCAGCTCGTATCGAGATACGCCAGCTCTGCCTCGATCGTCGCCCCGAGGCCTGCGCGGATCTCGTCGGCCCGCGCGGCGAAACGCTCATAGAGAGGGCGCCAGTCGTCTATGCCGAGACCGTTCCCCCGGGTGGGCGAGAAGTCGGCAGCCGCAAGGTGCATCCGGGCCAGTGCCTCGCCGACCTCGCCGCAATGATCGGCCGTCGGCCGGCGCACCGACAGGCCTTCGAGAAACGTCACGAGCGCCGCCGGCCGGCCGGCGATCTCGCGCAGATTGCGGCCCTCGTTGTCCCTCACCGGCGTCGGGCAGTTGAGGCCTGATCGCCGCCAGATGCTCCATCAGCGCGAGAAAGAACGGCAGCTCGGCCGGGTTCACGCGCTTCTCGTAGAGCGTCAGGATGAACCAGCCGCGATCGGTCTCGACCAGATAGTTGGTGTTCTCGACGCCTTCCGCGATGCCCTTGAACGACACCACCTCGCCCAGCCCGTAGCTGGCGATGAAAGTGCTGATCTCCTCGTCGCCGACGTCCGTGTAGACTGCCATCGGGTGCCCGCTCCGTCTCGCCGCTCAGCCAGAGACCGGCGCATCGCGCAACTCGCGCGGCACATTGAACGCGATCCGCTCCTCTGCCGTTCGCACCTGCTCGAGCGTGACATCGAACCGCTTGCCGAGCGCCGCGATGATCTCGTCGACGAGGATCTCCGGTGCCGAAGCACCGGCGGTGATCCCGAGCGTCCTCACGCCGTCGAGCCGATCCCAAGGCAGATCGCTGGCGCGCTGGACGAGCATCGAGCGCGCGCAGCCGGCACGCTCCGCGACCTCGACCAGCCGCAAAGAGTTCGAGCTGTTCGGCGCGCCGACCACCAGGACGCAATCGGCCCGCGGCGCAATCGCCTTGACGGCCGCTTGCCGGTTGGTGGTCGCGTAGCAGATGTCCTCCTTGTGCGGGCCGACGATCGCCGGAAACCGCTCCTTGAGAACGGCAACGATCTCGGCTGTGTCGTCGACCGAGAGCGTCGTCTGCGTGATCGCAGGCCAGGCGCGCGGGGTCGCGCGGCGCGAGGCGCCTGGCATCCGCAGCCGTCTCGACGAGGCGCACGGTGCCATCGGGCAGCTGTCCCATCGTGCCGATCACCTCCGGGTGGCCTGCGTGCCCGATGAGCACGATCTCGAGACCTTCGGCATGATGTCGCTCGGCCTCGACGTGCACCTTGGAGACGAGCGGGCACGTGGCGTCGAGGAAGAACATGTTCCTCTTGCGGGCTGCGGCGGGGACGGCCTTCGGCACGCCATGTGCCGAAAAGATCACAGGGGCGTCGGTTTCCGGAATCTCGTCCAGCTCCTCCACGAAAATGGCGCCTTTCTGGCGCGAAGACTTCGACCACGAACCGATTGTGCACGATCTCGTGTCGCACATAGACGGGAGGACCGTACTTGCGCAGCGCCAACTCGACGATCTGGATGGCCCGGTCGACCCCGGCGCAAAAGCCACGGGGCGCTGCGAGCAGCACGGTGAGGGGAGGGCGAGCGGTCGATTGCATGCGGTCGAATGGCTCCGGAAGCTCGGTCGCGGTCGCGGGTGGGAACATCCGGAGCCGGCGCAACACGCCACCCGGAAAACCCATGGTGCTACACTTGACATTGGCTTTGAACAAGGGCGATGGTCCGACCGTAACCTGCGGGGGTACCGAGTCAGCGGCGCGTCAGATGCCGCGGCTGCGAATGGACGGGGGTAGCGTGGCTCGAACAGCGACAGGCGCGTCGCGCGTTGTCGGCCGTATGGCTGCAGCGGCGATGATCGCGACCGTGGCAAGCGGCTGCGGGATGTCCTCGATCACATCGGGGATCGGAGGTGGCGTGTTCGGCGGCGGTGCCGCTTCGAAAACGACAGAGAAGGCGGTCACGCACGAGCATATGCTCTCGGCCGCCAAGGCGAACGCACCGATGGCGGTCGGGGGCGACGTGGCCGGTGGTTGTCCGCGCTTCGCGGTATGGCCGCGCGATCACCACGTGACGGTTTACGAGCAGGGCAAGGTCGGCGACGGGCTGGCCGTTCGTCACCGCGGCGAGATCACCCAGACCGCCCGGGAGTGCCAGATCCAAGGCACGCGCGTCACCGTCAAGTACGGCTTCTCGGGTCGCGTGCTTCTCGGTCCCAAGGGACAGCCCGGTTTGGTGACGCTGCCAGTCAACATTTTCGTCACCGACGCCAAGCGCGCCCGTGTCATGAACGAGACTGGGATGGTCGACGTGACCGTGTCGGCCGACAAGCCGGTTGGCTACTTCTCGGCCGTACGAACCGTGTCGTTCGACGTGCCCGTCGGCTCACGCGCCGGCGAGTTCGAGGTCTTCGTCGGCTTCGACCAGACGACCCCAGGCGCGGGCTGAGGCATCCCGGGCGCGCGGTCGTCACCTGCAAGCGCGCGCCGGTCGTAAACAGGTCTAGTTGAAATTCAGCTTCAGCCCAGGCTCCGGCCATTGCAGCATCGCAAGCTGGCCTTTGTCGGAAAGCGTGACGTAGGCCGTGCGCATGTCGGCGCCGCCGAAGCAGATGTTGGTCGGATAGACGTCCGGCATCTTCACCTCGCGCACGATGTCGCCCTTCGGCGAGATTTCGGTGATATAGCCGGTGGTCAGCGTTGCGACGCAGATGTTGCCGCTCGCCATGACCGCGAGGCTGTCGAAGCGCGCGCGGCCGGGAAGCCCGGCGATCATCCGTCCGCTATGCGGCGCAAACTCGGATTTGGGCTTGAGCTTGCCCGGACCCTGCACCTCGAATGCCCACAATCGCGCGCCTTCGGTGTCGGCGGCATAGAGGGTCCGGCCGTCGGGTGAGAGCCCGCAGCCGTTGGTGCTGAGCAACGGATACGCCACCTCGGTCACCTTCGAGCCGTCCGGGAGCGCATAGTAGATGCCGGCGTTGTCGCGGTGGCGCGGATGCCGCTTGCCGAGATCGGTGAAGTAGAAGCCGCCCTCCTTGTCGAAGACGAGATCGTTCGGCGCCGAGAGTGGATTTCCGGCGACCTCCTTGTAAAGCAGCGTCGCCTCGCCCGTCTTGGCGTCGAGACGCTGCACGTAGCCGAACTTGTAGTCCGGGTGAGGGCCAAGCCCCATCGAGTGGCCCTCGACGTAGCGGCTGCCGCCGTTGTTGCAGAGATAAAGGTGGCCGTCCGGCCCGAAGGCCAGTCCGTTAGGTCCGCCGCCGCAGTCTGAGAACAGACTGACCTTGCCGTCCGGCGTCACCCGCGTGCAGCGGCCATTGCGGATTTCTGTCAGGATCACCGAGCCGTCGGCGCAGACCACCGGACCTTCGGGAAAGCCGAGGCCGCTCGCAAGTATCGTCACGTCCGTCATGCTCGGTTCCTCCTTTGCGCCGCCGGACGCCTATCATGGGCCGACGTCTGTTGCTGCGGTCCGCGGCCGCTATTTCAGCCGGCTGAGATACTGCTCGGCGATGTCGACGCCCACATAGGCCGAGTAGGCCTTGAGCAGGCGCGCGGCGACAGGGCCCGGCACGGTGCCGCCACCAATCGCCGCGTGGTTGACCTTCGAGACCGGGCAGAGGCACAGGCTGGTCGAGGTCAGGAACACCTCGTCCGCCGTGTAGGCGTCGTAGAGGTCGATGTCGCGCTCGACCACCTCGAAGCCTTCCTGGCGTGCCAGCTCGATCACCGTCTGGCGTGAGATGCCCTCCAGCACGTAGCGGCCCTGCGGTGTCGAGATTCGCCCATCCTTCACCACGAAGATGTTCGAGCCCATGCCCTCGCAGAGGTTGCCGTTCTCGTCCAGGAGCACGGCCCAGGCCTCCGGGTCGCGCTCGCGCGCCTCCATGTCGGCCATCACCATGTTGAGATAGTTGTGCGTCTTGACGCGGGGCGACAGCGAGCCGGGCGGCGTCCGCCGTACCGACGGCACGACAACGCGGATGCCGTCGCGATAGTGCGCAGCGCGTGCCTTGAAGGGCAGCGGCATGCAATCAACGATGACGCTCGGTCCCATGTCCTCCCATGGGTCCATGCCTTCGCCGACGCTCTTGATGCCGCGCGAGACGCGCTGTCCGACCCACCAGTCGTCGCCCTGGCCGAGCAGATGCGCATTGCGGCGCACCACCTCGTGGGTGATCTCGGTCAGCTCGGCGGGCTTCAGGCCGATGTCGATGCCGAGGTAGGCGAGCGAGCGGTAGAAGCGGTCGATGTGCTCTTTCACGCGGAAGGGTTTGCCCGCAAACGTGCGGGTCATGTCGAAGCAGCCGTCGCCGTAGAGGAAGCTGCGGTCGCGGAACGGCACGCGCACCTCGCTCTCGGGGACGTAGTTGCCGTTGAAATAAGCGGTCCGCTGGTTCGAGCGCTCGGGCATGGTCGCTGTCCTTGAGGCTGGTCGATCGGGAAGCGCTGGGCGCAAGCGACATCCTAGTGTGGCGCCCCGCAATTGCCGACCAGAAATTCCGGCATGCTCGGAGTCGGCAATTGCGGGACAAGCGCCACACTAAGCTAATGATTATGCTAGTGTCCCTTATGTCTCGCAATTGCCGAGAGAGGTTGCCGCAATGTAGTCGGCAATTGCGAGACGGGACACTAGGCAGGCTTGCCCGCGTTCGCCAACAGCCGTGTGCCTCAGAACATGCGCGCCGGATCGAAGGTCAGGATCATGTGCTCCCAGCCGCCGGCATACTTGTCCTCGGGCAGCACGTAGGGCTCGCACTGGACGAGCGCGCGAACGGCCGAATCGGCGGCATCCCGGAAGACAGGGCTCGCTACATTGTTGACCACGCGGGGCGGCGAGGCGAGGCGCCCCTCGGGCGTCAGCCGGATCTCGACTTTGACGACCATCTGCTGGATTCCGTCGAGGCCGGCGTTGATGTTCCAGCACCGGCTGACCGCCTGCCGCATCAGGCCCGCGAGGAAGCTCGCCTCGTTGGCGGAGATCGTGTTGTCGCGACCCTGCGCATCGCCTCGCACGGGGCCTTTGGCGTTCGTCGGCCTGTCGGGAGCGTCGTTGGCGGCCGGCGCCTGTTTCGGATCGGGCGTCTTGTCGAGCAGCGCCGACAACCGGCTGGTGTCGAGCTGCTTCTTGGCGAGCTCGGCCTTGCGCTTCGCCTCGTCGCGCTTTTTCTTCTCGGCAATCTCCCGCTTCTTTTTTTCCGCGAGCTCGCGTTTCTTCTTCTCGTCAGCCTTCTTTTTTTCCTCGGCCTTCTTTTTCTCTTCTGCCTTCCTCTTCTCCTCGGCGGCTTTTGCGTCCGCCTCGGCCTTCGCTTTGGCCTCGGCTTCGGCCTTCGCCTTCGCGAGCGCCTCCTGCTCTTGCTGCTTTTCCTCCTCGGCTTTCTGCAGGGCCAGCTCGTCGAGCTTTTGTGCAAGCGCAACCTTGTCAGGCTCGGGCTTCGGCGGCTCGACCTTCGGTGCGGGCGGCGGAGGTGGGGGAGGAGGCTCTGCCTTGGCGACCTCGACCGGCTTTGCAGGCTCGGGCGGCGGTGGCTCGGCAGCGGGCGGCGGCTGCGCGACGACCGGGCGCGGCTTGGGGGTATCCTTCTGGGCTTCGTTCAGCTTCTTCACGTCTTTCGCCTCGGCCTCGTCGAGCTTAGCCTCGCGCACGCCTTTGCGCATCCGGTTCAGCTCGGAGGCCGAGATCACGTCCGCGACGATCGCCTCGGTCGGCTCCTTCAGCTCGCGTGGCGGGGTCTGCGCGATCGAAAGCATCGCATAGCCGAGCAGCGCTGCGTGGAGCACGACAGACATTGCCAGCCCGAATGTCACCCCTTAACCCCCACCCTCCACCTCGGTTACGAGCGAGATCTTGCGGAATCCCGATTCCTTCAAGCGTGCCATCACCCGCGCGACATGGCCGTACTCGACCGCGCGGTCGCCACGCACGAACACCGGCTCGTCCTGGCCGCCGCCGGCACGCGACTGCGCGATGGCGGTGAGCTTCGGCCCGAGCTCGTCGAGCGTCATCGGCGTGGTTTCCTCCTGGCCGAGGAAGACCTGTCCATTCCGGGTCACGGAGACGACGAGCGGCTCCTTGTTGGCCTCGAGCTGGCGGCCCTTGGCCTGCGGCAGCTCGACTTGAACGCCGCCCGTCAGCAGCGGTGCGGCCACCATGAAAATGATCAGCAACACCAGCATTACGTCGACGAACGGCGTCACGTTGATCTCGCTCATCGGCGCGTGGCGGCGCCGACGTCCCCGGCGGCCGCTGTGCCCGCCACCTCCACCGCCTCCAGGAAGGCTCGCGCCCATGAGCTTGCCTCCCTACGAGCGGACGTCGATCTGCCGCGACACGATGGCGGCGAACTCGTCTGCGAATGCCTCCAGGCGCTGCGCCAGTCGAGCCGAATCGGCCGAGAATTTATTGTAGGCGATGACCGCCGGGATGGCGGCGAGCAGCCCGAGTGCGGTGGCAAACAGCGCCTCCGCGATACCGGGCGCGACGACGGCGAGGCTGGTGTTCTTCGACACCGCGATCGCCTGGAAGCTGGTCATGATGCCCCACACCGTGCCGAAGAGACCGACGAACGGTGCCGTGGATCCGACCGTGGCGAGGAACAGCAAGCTTCGCTCGAGCCGTTCCATCTCGCGGCTGATGGTGACGTCCATCACCTTCTCGACGCGCAGCTGGATGCCACCCAGAGCCCGGATGTTGCCCTCGACCGAGCGTTTCCACTCGCGCATGGCGGCGACGAACAGCGCTGCCATGGAGAACGTGCGATCCCGCGACAGCGCCGTGTAGAGCTCTTCCAGGGACTGCCCGGACCAGAACAATTGCTCGAAGCGGTCGGCCTCGCGCCGCGCGCGCCGGAACGCGAAGATCTTCGTGAAGATGATGGCCCAGGACCAGACGGAGGCGAGCACTAGCCCGACCATCACGATCTTGACGACGATATGGGCCTGCATGAACAACTCGAAGAATGAGTGTCCTCCGCCGGATGCCCCGATCGTCTGCTGCACGACATCGGTCGGATTCATGGTGCTCCCGCAAATCTGGTGCCGGGTCGCACGATACGGCTGAGGCGGCCGAGCTAGAACGGCACATGCCGCCCCTCTGCCACACCGTTACGCCTGGACGCGCGACTCTCCCCAATCGAAGCTTCTTGCCCGCCAATTTGACCAAACTGCGGCCCCGGTCGCGGCGCGGACACGAAACGTGAACGATCTACCTGGAGTTAGACCGCGCCGGGGGCGCATCTCAAGGGCGCTGATGGGCGCACGCGCGTCTGCGGCTGTCTTGTCCACAGGCTCGGCGGCTCAGGGGCGGCTGTCGCGCGGTTTCAGCGCCATTCCGATGCCCATCGCGACGAGGACCGCGAAGAGCCCGACGGCAAGCCCGGCACTGACGAGTGAGAAGGTCTGCTGGAAGGCGGTGAGGGCGGCCTCGCGCACACCGGCGGCGATCGCCTGTGCCTCGAGCGAGCGGCTCAATGCCGTCAATCCGGCCGCGGCGCCGACAATGCCGATCGTGCGTGTGACCAGAGTGAGGCTGCCCGCGACACCGCGGTCGGCCTGCGGCAGGGTGGCGAGCACACGGTCGGCGTAGGCAACCTGGAAAAGCCCGAGCCCGAATCCCTGCACTGCGAGACACACGGCCATCATCACGGGTGTCGTGTCGCGGCTCCAGTGCGAGACGAGCGCGAGCCCGATGACCGACACCAACGTGCCGAGCAGCGAGAGTGACGAAGGGCCGATGCGCTGCGCTACCCGGCCGGCAAGCCACGACCCGATGACCACGCCCGATGCATTGGCGCCGAGCACGAGACCGCCGATGCCCGCCTCCAGACCCGCCGTACGTGCCAGATGGAACGGAACCAGCAGCATCACCGCGAAGCCGGCGAGGTTGACCGCGATGCTGGCGAGGTTGAGGACAAGGAACGCTCGTTCCCGAAAGAGCGACGGCCGAATGATCGGATCAGGGTGACGCGCCTCGTGCGCCAGGAAGGCCCAGAGCGTAAAGACGCCGAGCACGACGAGCGCTGCCGCTACGATCTCCCCGTGGGGCATCTCCGGCCGCGCGGCGGCGAGCAGGAAGGCCGAGAGCCACGTCACCAGAAGCAACGCGCCCGTCCAGTCGAAGGCGCGTCGCGTGGTGCTCGCCACGGCAGTCGGGATGAGCCATGCGAGCGCGAAAGCCGTCGCGACCAGCGGCAGGCGGGCCCAGAACACGACCTGCCAGCCGAACCGCTCGACCAGCGCGCCGCCCGCTAGTGGTCCGAGCGCGGAGCCGAGCGCGATGGCGGCCGAGTAGAATCCGAGCACGCGGGTCCGCTCGGACTCGGGATAGAGCGAGGTGGCGAGCGCCGGGGCGCAGCTCCATGTGAGAGCGGCTCCGACTCCCTGCAGCACACGCCCCGCCAGAAGCAGCCCGAACTCTGGTGCGATCGAGCAGGCCCCATAACCGAGCGCCGAGATCACCAGCCCTGTCACGAAGACGCGGCGGTAGCCGAGCAGGTCGCCGAGCTTGCCGAACGCGAGCGTCAGACTGGCATACGTGAGCACGTACGCGATGATCACCCAGCGGATGCCCGACTGAGGCAGCCCGAATGCCGTGGTGATGCTCGGGAAGGCGATGTTCACCGCGCTGTCGAGCGGCGCGGCGAGCGTGCCGAGACATACGACCAGGAGGGCGGCGAGAGATCGACGACGGGAAAGCGACATGTGTCGGGGGATGTTCGATCGAGGTTGCGTGTGAAGTCCAGCGTTGCATGCCTTGCCACGAACCCGAAGAGCGAACTGTCATTCGCCGCAGAAGCTGGGGAGCGATCACGGCGAGCACATCTGCGGCGTAACGCAGCGCTTTCCGAAAGCCCGCCCTCGGGGCCTCACGCTGAACGCTTATCGCCTTCATTTCGCCTGGAAATTCTCCGACGCCTCCGACCTGCGGGCCAATCAGTCGGACACTCGGCACCAACCACGCCGAGGCACAGAACCATGTGAGGGGTCATGTCAGCCCGCGCGTATCGAGCGGCCGAGTCGCTGTCGCCAGCCGACCAGTTTCGCGAGCATTCCGATTATCTGCGCTGGGAGCTTGCTCCCGAGGAGCGCGTTGGCGCGCCGCTGGTGCCGAAGCGCAAGCGATGGTGGTTGCGCGGGGTGATGCTGCTCGCGCTTGTGGGCGGCGGCTGGGCCTTTGCGCAGGATCCGTCTGGCACGTGTGACTGGGCATCGCAGAGGCTGGCATCGGCGGTCTCGCTCGGAGAGGCCCTGCTCGGCGACGGACGTCAGGCAACTCCCGCGACAGAGACGACAACGCCTCCTCTCGCGCTCTCCCCTCTGCAGCTCCTCGATGCGGCCGTGATCGAGACGGCGGGTGGGATGGCCTTGGAGCCGGCCGGCGATCCGGCGAGCAATGGCGCTGCGCTCTCCGAGCCAGCTGCGGCGTCGCCGCCAGCCGAGCCGGCCGACGAACCGGCTCCTGCCTCCGCCGACGTCGAGAAGCCCGCGCCCCTACCGCCATTGCCACCGCTCACCGACCCGCTGCAGAAGCGGGCAGAGGCGGTTGGCCTGCATCCCGAGCTGTCGCGCGCACTCCTCAAGAGCCTGACGGCGGCCGACTTCAAGAATGCCGGCATCGCCATCAAGAAGGCGATCGCGGAGACGCCAGACGACGCGGTACTGGTCTGGCCACCGCAGCCGAAGCCCGGGATCGCCCGTTTCCGGATCCACTTCGTGCCCGGCATCTCGGCCGCGTGCCGCCGCTATGTCGTGGGCGTGGGCAAGCACGGCTGGCTGACCACCGCGCTGCCCATGGAGAAATGCGGCGTCAAGCCGAGGCCGAAGCCCGCCCCTGCATCGGTACGGCCGACACGGAAGGAGTGAGGCCCGGTCCCGCGATGCGATGGCCTCTGGTGCCTGCCGCAGACCCCGCTATAAGCTTGTCCGGACATGTTCATACGCGCCGGAGCGAGCCCAATGACCCTGCCCACCTACGAGATCTACGCCATCCGTTACGCCAAGCAGGACCTGCGTGACGAAGGCCACATGTTCATTGGCGGCCAGCACGGCAAGATGGTGCAAGGGCTCGACTTCTTCACCTATGCCTTGAAGGGCAACGGCCGAAACTGGATCGTCGATACCGGCATGACGTCCGTCCAGTCGAAGCGCATGGGCCGCGACTACGATTTCCTGTGCCGGCCGTCCGAGGCGCTGGCCCGCATCGGCATCGACGCGGCAACCGAGCCGGACGTGATCCTCACGCACGCCCACTTCGATCACGTCGGCACGCTCGAGGACTACAAGACGGCGCGATTCCATATCCAGGACGAGGAGATGATCCACGTCACGGGTCGCGATATGACGATGAAGCCGTTCCGGCTGGCCTATCACCCCGACGACGTGAAGCAGCTGATCGACCTCGTCTATGCCGACCGCATGGTCTTCCACGATGGCGACGTCGAGATCGCACCGGGCATCGAGTTCATTCTGGTCGGCGGCCATGCGCGTGGCCAGGCGGTACTGCGCGTGCACACCGAGCGCGGCTGGGTGGTTCTCGCCTCCGATGCCGTCCACGTGTTCGACGAGACCGACTTCGAGCGCCCCTTCGCGATCTTCTACGACCTAGCCGACATGATCGAGGGCTACCGATCTATCAACCAGATGGCGGGCCATCGCGACTTCCTTATCCCTGGCCACGACGCGCGCGTCACCAAGGCCTATCCGGCCGCCGGCCCCGGCATGGACGGCCAGATCCTGCGCCTGGATTTGCCGCCGAAGTGGTAGGGCCCGTCGCCTTTTTTCTCCCTCTCCCCGTCCTTTTCGGGGAAAGGGGGTTCAGTCCCATTCTGGAGCCAACCGATGTCCGACCCCCGCCAGATCACGATGATCGCCTTCATGCAGGCGCAGAACTGCTCGAACTACACGGGCTCCTGGCGTCATCCCTCGTCACATAGCGATTTCCTAACTCCGGCCTATTTCCAGCGCATGGCCCGCGTCCTGGAGGAGGGCAAGTTCCACGTCGCCTTCTTCGACGACCGCCTCGCCATGCCCGATCGCTACAAGAACGACCATGTCGAGGCCGTCGAGGGTGGCGTGCGCGTCGTCAAGCTGGACGTGACGACCATCATGACCGTCATGGGGCTGGCGTCATCGAAGCTCGGCATCGGCGGCACCGGCTCCACCACGTATTTCGAGCCGTTCCACATCGCCCGCGCCTGGGGCACCGTCGACCATATGACCGGCGGCCGCGCCGCCTGGAACGTGGTGACGTCCGTCAACGACGGCGAGGCGTTGAACTTCGGCCGCAACACTCATGTCGACCATGACCACCGCTACGACATGGCCGACGAGTTCATGGAGGTCGTGCTCGGCCACTGGGACACCTGGGAGCCCGACGCGCTGATCGTCGACAAAGGCGGCCGTTTCGCGGACGGCAAGAAGGTCCACCGCCTCGACCACAACGGCAAATACTACCAGTCGCGCGGCCCATTCACCGTGCCGTGGACCCCGCAGGGCCGCCCCGTCATCATCCAGGCCGGCCAGTCCGGCCGCGGCAAGCAGTTCGCCGCGCGCTGGGCCGAGCTGATTTTCTGCTCGGTGCGCAACATCGAGCACGCCAAGGCCAACTATGCCGAGGTGAAGGGTGCCATCGCCGCTGCCGGTCGCGACCCCGACAAAGTGGTGATCGCGCCGGCCTGCTACGTTTTCGTCGGCGAGTCCCGTGCCATGGCCGAGGAGAAGTTCGCCATCTCGGACAGCCTCGCCCGGCCGATCGACACGCTGGCTCTGCTGTCCGAGGCGATCAACTTCGACTTCGGCTCGAAGCCGATGGACGAGCCGTTCTCGGACCAGGAGCTGTCTCAGCTCACCGGCATGCACGGGATGCGCGATCGTGTCATCGCCAACTCGGGGAAGAAAAATCCCACCGTCCGCGATTTCGTGGAGCACTCGGGGCGCGGCCGTCTGCGCGAGGCCCCGATCTTCAAGGGCACGCCCAAGGACGTCGCGGACGAGATGGAAGCCTGGTTCCGGGAGCGCGCCTGTGACGGCTACGTGCTCGCCACCACCGAGATGCCTGGCGGCTACGAGGATTTTGTGCGCCTCGTCGTGCCTGAGCTGCAGCGTCGCGGCGTCTACCGCAAGGACTATCGCGGGACGACACTGCGCGAGAACCTCGGACTGCCGATGGCGCAGAGGGGGGATTGGCGCCTCTGATACGGCCTAGGGTTGATGGTTGGGCGCCAAACAATCTCGGCGCCCCGCCTCGCAGATTACCAAGATGCTAATGCGGATGATCAGCTTTCAAACTGAGCTGAGACGTTCTCTTGATGCCTCCATCGTACCGTGCCGGGTGAACGACGACCTCCTGTCCATGCTTGAGGACTCTCCCCGGAATGCCTGTGCCCGATTATCGTCTGCGTCGCCCGCTTGCCCGTTTCTCAGGAGATGAGCGTGGCACCGTTCTCATCATCTTTGCTCTCTCCGCGACGCTGCTGTTCATGGCAGCTGGTATGGCCGTCGATACCGGGCGCTGGTTTCTTGCGCGCTCGACTGTGAAAGCGGCCATCGACGCGGCTGTGCTCGCTGGAGCGCGGTCGCTGCAACTCGACGCGGCGTCTCCGGACGAGGCATTGAGCGTCGCCCGCAGGACGTATGCCGCCAACAAGCAAGGCTCGCCCACGTTGTTGAGGGACGAGGTGACCTTCGCCGTCTCGTCGGACGGCAACGCCATCGACGCGACCGGTACGGCCGCCATCGGAACCACGTTGCTGCAGGTGGCAGGCATTTCAGAGATGTCGGTGGTCGCGAGTCCCGGAGCGAAACTGGCGTCGGCCTCGGTCTCGGTCGGCGGCTCGGGCGGCAGCAACATCGAGATCGCCGTCATGCTCGATGTCACCGGCTCGATGTGTGACGACGGTGTCGGGCCGTGCACCAGCAGCGCCAAGCTGACGGGGCTCAAGGACGCGGCAAAGCGCCTGGTCGAGATCGCCGTGTCTGACGATCAGTCACAGCTCACCTCCAAGTTGGCGATCGTGCCTTTTTCGACCCGCGTTCGTGTTGGTCCGAACAACGGCGGCGGCACCCGGATGACGGCGCTGACCGGCCTCGCTCCGACGTGGAGCGGCTATATGAGCTATTGCGCCGCGAGCACCGGCAGCGGTGGCAGCGAGACGTCTGGCAACTGGAGTTGCTCGCAGGCGGTAACGCAGCAGGTTACGGCACTGCCCATCATGCCTTGCGTCACCGACCGGTTTTATGAGGCAACCTCACAACTCGATGCGACGGACCGTGCGCCGGGGGCCGGCGCCTGGCTCAACGCACACGACGGCACGCGGATGACGCAATCGTGGGACAGCTCCGGCGTGGCCGCCACCGAGTACCTCGGCGCCACCGCATCCGATCCGTCCTACCAATGGAATTATGCCACCTACGGCTGCGCCGACGTGGCTGAAGCCAACGAGATCGTGCCGCTGACGTCGAACAAGTCGAAGCTCGCCGCAAGCATTGACGGCCTCGAGGCCTATGGCGCGACCGCCGGTGCCCTGGGTACGGCCTGGTCCTGGTACATGCTTTCGCCGGAGTGGAGCTCGATTTTCTCTGGCGAGAGCGCACCTGCCTCCTACTCGATGTTGACGAGCAAGCGCTCCAATGGGGCGCCTGAGCTGCGAAAGGTGGCGGTCCTGATGACGGACGGCGGCTACAACACGTTTCGCAGTGCGAAGGGGCTGGCTCAGCAGACCGTATCCAACTACGCCATCGAGCTGTGCACGGGTATGAAGGCCAAGGGCGTCGAGGTCTTTACCGTCGGTCTCTCGCTCGATCAGCTTCCGGCCGCCGAGCGCGCCATCGCCGAGCAGACGTTGAAGTCGTGCGGGACGGACATCGCGCACTTCTACAACACGCTCAACGTGGAGCAGCTCTATGCGGCCTTCACCGATATCGCCATGAAGCTGTCGGCAATTCGCCTCACGCAGTAGAGGGCTGGCGGCCGCCTCGCCGCACCTGCGCCGCTGGGTGCGACTCCGGCAGCCGGGCGCGGCCGAACAGCTTCTCGCGGAGCGTGCCAGGCCGATAGGCCGTCTTGAAGCGGCCGCGCGCCTGCAGCTCGGGGATCACGAGGTCGACGAGGTCGGTGAAGCTCTCGGGCATGACGACATAGGCCAGATTGAAACCGTCGATGCCGGTCTCGTCGACCCACGACATCATCTCCTCCGCCACCTCGGCGCCCGAGCCGACCATCACAGGGCTGCGCCCGCCGATAGCGACCTTCTCGGCGAGCTCGCGCACGGTCCACGTCCGGTTCGGATCGGCGGTGGTGAAGCTTTCGAGAGCGGATTGATTGGCGTCGGTTTTCTCGTAGCGCACGATCTCGTCGAGGCCATACTTCGACAGATCCACGCCAGTCCAACCGGACATCAGCGCCAGCGCACCCTCGTGGCTGACGTAGCGCGTATAGTCGGCGTGCTTGTCGCGGGCCTCGGCGCTGGTCCGCCCGATGACCGGTGTGGCAAGCGCCAGGATCTTCAAGTCGCGAGGGTCGCGTCCCGCCGCCGCCGCCTGAGCGCGCAAGCCCGTCACGTATGGCTTGATCGCCGCCTTTGTCGGGCCGTTGATGAAGACGCACTCGGCGTGCCGGCCGGCGAACTGGCGGCCACGTCCAGATGCCCCGGCCTGAAACAGCAGCGGCGTGCGCTGCGGCGACGGCTCGCACAGATGGATGGCATCGAGCTTGTAGAACTCGCCGTCGTGGCGGACGCGGTGCACCTTGGAGGGGTCGGCGAACACGCGGGCGGCTTTGTCGGCGCGGACCGCATCGTCCTCCCAGCTCCCTTCCCACAGCTTGTAGACGACCTGCATGTAGTCGTCGGCGATGTCGTAGCGCCGGTCGTGACCGGCTTGGGCTTGCTCACCCATGCCCTTCGCCGCGCTGTCGAGATAGCCCGTGACGATGTTCCAGCCGGTCCGGCCTTTGGTCAGGTGGTCGAGCGTCGACATGCGCCGTGCAAACGGATAGGGCGGCTCGAAGCTGAGCGTGCAGGTGACACCGAAGCCGAGGTTTTCCGTGACCATCGCCATCGCCGGGATCAGCAGCGAGGGATCGTTCACCGGCACCTGGACGCCGTTGCGCAGTGCTGCATCTGCCGTCCCGGAATAGACGTCGTAGACACCCAGCACGTCGGCGAGAAACAGCGCGTCGATCATCCCGCGCTCCAACGTCCGCGCGAGATCGGCCCAGTAGGCGAGGTCGGTGTACCGGCGAGCCTGGTCCCGCGGGTGGGTCCACAGTCCCGGCGACTGGTGCCCGACCGTGTTCATGTGGAACGCGTTGATCAGGATCTCGTTCGTCATCCGCCGTCCTTCGCGGGTTGGCTGCCGACGCTCGGGTTCTGCTCGACCCGATCGTGACCTCAGAGCCTTTTCCAGATCATCTCGCCGATCAGGAGGCAACCGAAACCGATCAGGATGAGGCCCGACACCTGGTTGATCCGCTGCATCGCACCCGACGTCAGCCGGTGACGCACGCTGTTGATCAGTTGGGACACGACCAGCCAGTAGACGAAACTGCCGCCCATGATGGCGAGCACCATGGCGACCGCATCGATGCGCGACTCCACCTCGACGAACGAGCTCGCACCGCCGAAGATCGCGATGAGACTGATCACGGCCCCCGGGTTGGTGATGGTCAGCACCATCAGCTTCGGAATGTCCCAGGCATAGTCGGACAGGGTCGTATCGGCGGCATCCTGGGCGCTGCGGAAGGTGTTCTGCGAAAAGAACAGCCTAGCACCAGAGGCGATCAGCGCGATGCCACCGACGATCTGAATTGCCCACCGGTAGTGCGCCACCGCACCGCTCAGCGCTTTCACGCCGAACGTCGCGACGGAGGCGATCAAGGCATCGCCAAGCGTAATGCCGATCCCGGCTGCGAGACCGCCGAAAAAGCCGCGCTCGGCTGCCCGCTGCAGCGCGAGAAAGTTTATCGGTCCGATCGGCAGTGCGATCAGGACGCCGATCAGGAAACCAACGGGTATGACGAGAGGATTTGGCACGAGCCCTAGGTCCACCTCCGGCTCCGCGGGGCTGCTGGGCTCGTCGATTCTCCGCGCGCGCGCCGGGACCACCGGCGCTCCTGTTGCCCTGCTGGCTGGCTGCGCTCTAGGGTGCGCCTGCCGTCGTTCTCGCCCTTCAAACGGACCCCTCCTGATGCCAGCCCGCCACAGGCCGATGCGCATGCTTGCCGTGTTACTGGTACTGAGCGCAACAGTCCTTGTCCATGTGCCCGCCATGCATGGTGCACAGGCGGAACGCCGCCCGGCTGCGGCGCCTGCCGCACGGAGCAAAACCACCATTGCTGGAAAGGGGGGCGAAGGCTTGCCGGCCCCGGTTGCCGACATGCGCGAGGCCATCCTCGAGGCGGTCCGATCCGGCAGGCTCGACGACCTTCGCCACGCGGTCGAGCTGAACGAGGTGCGCCCTATCGTCGGCGATGGGGCTGAGCCGGATGTCGTCAAAGCGTTGCGCGCGGCCTCCGGCGACGGCGAGGGACGCGACATACTCGAGGCCATCGGTCGTGTCCTCGCGGCCACTTGGGTGGCGGTGCCCCTCGGCGCCGATATCGAGAACAATCGGGTCTATGTCTGGCCGCGACTCGCCGAGACCGGCGTTAAGCAACTGTCGCCGGGCGACACGGCCGAGCTCGAGGCCATCATGCCCATCGACGATGCGCGCCGCGCCATGATCGAGAAGGGTGCCTACGATCATTGGCGCATCGGCATCGGCGCCGATGGGACGTGGCATTTCCTCAGACGCTGAAGCAGGTTACTCGCGCCGCGAAATCAAGGGTCGAGCCGCGCTCGTGACGTCCGGTAACCATAAGCCGACCTGCCGGTGGTGACGGGCACCAATCATCCTTTACGAGAACGGTACCGCTCAAGAGGGTATCTCAATGTATCGTCTCGTTCTCGCGCCGATGCTGGCAGCGTTGCTATCCGCGCCGGCCATGGCCCAGACCTGGGCACCGTGGTACCAGCCCGGACTTCTGCAATCATCGAAGCCGAGTCAGCCCAAGGCCAAGTCCAAGAAGGCAAACCGGGGCCAATCCGGGCTTTCGGCGCCCGTGAGCCTGACGGCCCCAGGCAGCATTTTCGCTGACGACGACGATGACGATAACGACCAGCCGGGAAGGCCTTCGGCGCCCCGGATCGTCGATGGCGGGCCGCGCCCCGATATCAATGCGGCGGCGCCGTCCGAGGTCCGCTACACCTCTGGTCAGCCCGCCGGCACCATCGTCGTGGATACGGCTGCGCGCCGCCTCTACCTCGTCAAAGGCCCTTCGACGGCCCTTTCCTATCCTGTCTCGGTCGGTCGCGAGGGGTTTACCTGGGCGGGAACAGAGAAGATCAGCCGCATGGCGAGCTGGCCGGATTGGCATCCGCCTGCAGAGATGCGCGAGCGTGATCCGAGGCTGCCGACGAAGATGACGGGTGGTGTTCGCAATCCGCTCGGCGCGAAAGCGCTCTACCTCGGCAACACGCTCTATCGTATCCACGGCACCAGCGATGCGCGCTCGATCGGGCGCGCCTCGTCGTCGGGTTGCTTCCGGATGCACAACAAGCACGTTGTCGATCTTGCGCGCCGCGTCCGGATCGGCACCAGGGTCGTGGTGGTCAACCGTTCGACGCGAACGGCAAGAAACAACTAGTGTGGCGGTTTGAAAGTCCGCTTCATTCTCTCGGCAGTCTCTGAAACCGGACCTCCAAACACACCGCCACACTAAGCTCATGATTTAGCTAGTATCCTTTCGACCGCGAAGTTCGTCCCGGCCCGGCAGCACGATGAAGCGAACTTCGCGGTCGGGACACTAGGCTCACGCTCCCTTACGCGAGCCGTGCCGGCACCGCGCACGCGACCGGTCGTCATCTTCGCCGCGCTGGCGCATGCCGGCCTGCGATCGCTCGGGTTGCACGCCTGTCCGGGATCCGACCTCTCCAAATCTCGTTCTTGTCATTGGTCGATGGCGCCACGGCCATGCCAATGTCCTGTTGCTCCGTCTCCTGGCGGTGGGCTCGGAGGGGATCAAGTCGGTACCCCAGCGGTAACGAAACTCGAAGCCGGCACTTCCAATACGCGCAAATCGCCCCATATGTGCGAGGCAGGGAGTAGAACGTCATGAAGCCAAAGATTTTTCTCAGTTTGATGCCAATCCTCCTGGCAGCGGCGCCGGCGACGGCGATCGTCTTGGCCGGGCCTGCCGAGGCGCAGAGCTGGAGGTGGAACGAGACGGGGCCTCGCGGCGGCTACTACCGTGATCGCGACTACGGCTATCCGCCATCATGGAGCTATCGGACGCCTCCCTCGCGCTACTACGATCCCTACGAGCGCCGCCGGTACTACGACCGCGACGATGACTACGAGCCGCGCCGGCGATCCTCATACGACCGCGACGAGGGTCGGCAGGCGCCCAAGCTCTTGAGCGGAGGACCAAAGCCCGAGATCGACCCGCTCGATCCGGAGCGCGTCAGCTTCCGCAGTGGTCATGCGCCCGGCACCATCGTCATCGACACCGCCGGCCGGCAGTTGTTGCTGGTGGAGGCCAGCGGCACAGCGCTGCGCTATCCCATCTCCGTCGGACGCGAGGGGTTCTCGTGGACCGGCGAGGAGAAGATCAGTCGCATCGCCGAGTGGCCCGATTGGCATCCTCCCGCCGAGATGCGCGAGCGCGACCCGAAGCTGCCTGAGAAAATGACCGGCGGCCTTCGCAATCCGCTCGGCGCCAAGGCGCTCTATCTCGGGAATACGCTTTATCGCATTCACGGCACCAACGACGCCAAGTCGATCGGCCGTGCGTCGTCGTCGGGCTGCTTCCGCATGCTCAACGGCCACGTCATCGATCTCGCCGACCGTGTCGGCGTCGGCACGAAGGTGGTTGTCGTGTCCGGCTTGCGCACGGCCGAGAACCGCAGGTAACGGCGGCGGCTTTAGGCCGCCCCCGTTACGTCAGGCGTCAGGCGGCGCCCTCCAGGAACCGCACTGGCGCGCCGCCGGCCCCGGCCTCGATCTCGCCCTGCCACATCACGCGGCGCCCGCGCACGAGCGTGCCGACCGGCCAGCCTTTGACCGTCACGCCATCGTAGGGCGTCCATGCGCTGCGCGACTGGATCCAGCCGTTGGTAATGGTCTCGCTGCGGCCCATGTCGACGATCGTCAAGTCGGCATCGTAGCCGACCGCGATGCGTCCCTTGCCGACGATGCCGAACAGGCGCTGCGGCCCGGCACTGGTGAGATCGACGAAGCGCGCAAGCGACAGTCGGCCCGCGTTGACGTGGTCGAGCATCAGCGGCACCAGCGTCTGCACGCCCGTCATGCCGGAATGGCTCTCGGGATAGGGATGATGCTTTTCCTCGATCGTGTGCGGCGCATGGTCGGAGCCGAGCACGTCGACCGTTCCGTCGGCGATGCCGGCCCAGATCCCCTGCCGGTGCGCCTCGTCGCGGACGGGCGGGTTCATCTGCGCAAATGTGCCGAGCCGCTCGTAGCAGTCGGGCGCGACGAGCGTCAGGTGATTGGGTGTCACCTCGCAGCTCGCCCAGTCCTTGTGGTCGCGGAGCCACCGGATCTCGTCGGCCGTCGAAATGTGCAGAACATGCACGCGCCGCCGGTATTTCTCGGCTAATCCGACGAGGCGCTTGGTCGCGATCATCGCCGCCTCGACGTCGCGCCACTCCGGATGCGAGGTTGGATCGCCATGCCGGCGCACGTCTGCCCGTGCCCGCAGCCGGGCCTCGTCCTCTGAGTGGAAGGCGGCCCGCCGCGACAGCCGCGCGATGATCCGGTCGAGCGACGGCTCGTCCTCGACCAGGAGATCGCCGGTCGAGGCCCCCATGAACACCTTGATGCCGGCAGATGCCTCGAGCTTCTCCAGCGCCGGGATGTCGCCGATGTTCTCGCGCGTGCCGCCGACGTAGAAGGCGAAATCGCAGTGCATGCGGCCGCGAGCGCGCGTGACCTTGTCGGCGAGAGCTGCGGCGTCCGTCGTCAGCGGCTTGGTGTTCGGCATCTCGAACACCGCCGTCACGCCTCCCATGACGGCGGCGCGGCTTCCGGTCGCGAGATCCTCTTTCTGCTCGAGCCCCGGCTCGCGGAAATGAACCTGGCTGTCGATGACGCCCGGCAGCACGTGCAGACCGCGCGCCTCCATCACCTCGGCAGCCTTCGCAGCGCCGAGTTGGCCGATGGCTGCGATGCGGCCATCTCGTATGGCGATGTCGCGCACGCCCTCGCCGTCGTGATTGACGACGGTTGCGCCCTTGACGATGAGGTCATAGGTGTCGGTCATAGGCGGGCACCTGCTCGGCTGGCGCCATGACTGGCGCGTGAAGGTTCGGGCGCCGAGGTAGCGCAAATCTGCCGCCGCGAGAAGCACCGCGTCGATTCGTCGAGCTTTGAGGAGCCGGTCATGAGCGCCAGTCATATCGCCGTTCTCGCCGATCGCGGCGCCATCTCGGTCGGCGGCGAGGACGCTCGCGGCTTTCTCGACAACCTGATCACCAACGACATGGACCGCCTCGACGCGGTGCCCGCCATCCATTCGGCATTGCTCACGCCGCAGGGCAAGATCCTGTTCGAGTTCTTCGTCGTGCGTCAGGGCGACGCCTTCATTCTGGAGACGACCCGAGCCTCCGCGGCCGATCTCGTCAAGCGGCTGACGCTCTATCGTCTACGCGCCAAGGTCGCGCTCGAGGACATCTCGTCAACCCGCACCGTGGCGGCATTCTGGGGCGGACCGCCGCCGGTCTTGCCGCATGCCGCGGTTTATCCCGATCCGCGCGCCGAAGGCCTCGGCTATCGCGCCGTGATGGCGCCAGAGATGGCCGAGACGTTCGCGCCCGCGGACGAGGGGAAGGCCGCCTACGATCGCCAGCGCATCGCGCTGGGTGTGCCCGAGCCGGGGGCCGACTACGCGCTCGGTGACGCCTTCCCGCACGAGGCTGGCTTCGATCGACTCGCCGGCGTCTCCTTCACCAAAGGTTGTTTCGTCGGCCAGGAGGTGGTTGCGCGCATGCAGCACAAGACGGTCGTACGAAAGCGCATCGTGCGCCTCGAGGGTGCCGCTCCGCTTGTCCATGGCAGCGACATCGTCGTCGGCGAGGCCGTGATTGGACGTGTCGGCTCGGTGGATGGCACGCACGGGCTCGCCATGCTGCGCCTGGACCGCGCGCTCGAGGCCCACGGCAAGGGCCAACCGCTTCTTGCCGGCGGTACTCCGGTCACCGTCGATGCCGCGGCCCTCGAGGCGTTTGCGGCTGCTGCGACGGCGCGGTCGGCGCCCGGCGCGTGAGCCGGCCAACCCGGGCGACCGACTCAATCTCCTGGCCCGGCACCCAATTTTCGACACCTTGACACCCGATCAAGGCCAATGCCTTGTCCGGCCACCGTTGTGCGCATCTTGAGAAGAGGAAGCCGGTGCCAACCCGTCGCGATGCTCTCCGCCTGTCACTGGGCGCCGTCCTGGTCGCCGGCATCCCGGCTTTGCCGGTGCTGGCTCAAGGCCGCTCGGCTGCGGCTCAGGGCCGTGGCCCGGGGTCTGGCCCTCTCGAGGTCGACGTCGACCAAGCCAATCTGCGCCCGCGTCCCATCGCGATTCCCGCGTTTCTGTCCGACGATCCGCGGCTAGGTCAGGAGGTTGCCGGCATCATCGCCGCCGACCTGCAAAGCTCGGGTCTGTTCCAGCCGCTCGACGCGCGCTCGTTCATCGAGCGCATCGGCGACACCAACGTCGCGCCCCGCTTTGCCGACTGGCGCGCTGTGGGTGCCGAGGCACTCGTCGTCGGTCGTGTCTCCCGCACCGGCGACGGCCGCATCCGGGCCGAGTTCCGCCTCTGGGATGTGCTTCTCGGCAAGCAGCTCACGGGACAGCAACTCGCCACCTCGGCCCAGAGCTGGCGGCGAATCGCGCACATCGTCGCCGATCAGGTTTGGGAAAAGCTGACGCTCGAGAAGGGCTACTTCGACACGCGCATCGTCTTCATCGACGAGACGGGCCCGAAGCAGAAGCGGATCAAGCGCCTCGCGATGATGGACCAGGACGGCGCCGGCGTCCGCTATCTGAGCACCGGCCAGGAGCTGGTCATCACACCTCGCTTCAGCCCGACCAGCCAAGAGATCACCTACATGACCTACACGCGCGGCGAGCCGCGCGTCGTGCTCATGAACATCGAGACGGGGCAGCGTCAGATCGTCGGCGACTTCCCGGGCATGTCGTTCGCGCCTCGATTCTCGCCGGATGGCCAACGGATCGTCATGAGTCAGGGCGAGAGCGGCGTGACGGGCCTCCTCGAGATGGATCTGCGCTCCCGGCAGATGCGCCGGCTGACCAATCCGCAGTCGATCGATACGGGGCCCTGCTATGCACCGGACGGTCGCCAGATCGTCTTCGAGTCGGATCGCGAAGGCACCCAGCAGCTCTACATCATGTCCGCGGAAGGCGGTGGTGCTCGCCGCCTGAGCAATGGAGACGGCCGCTACTCCACGCCCGTCTGGTCACCGCGGGGCGACCACATAGCTTTCACCAAGCAGCTCGGCGGGCGTTTCCTCATCGGCGTCATGCGCACCGACGGCACCGGCGAGCGCGTCCTGAGCGACGGCTTTCACAACGAGGGCCCGACCTGGGCACCCAATGGCCGCTTCCTGATGTTCTTCCGCGAGCAGCCAGGGGCCACCGGCGGTCCACAACTGTTAGCCGTGGACATCACCGGTCACAACGAGCGAGTCGTTCGCACCCCGTCGTTCGCCTCGGACCCGGCTTGGTCGCCTCTCCTGAAATAGCACGCACCTTAACGCGACGTTAACGCGTCTAAACTACTTTCCCGTGCACCGGTTCAGGGGCTGAAATGCCCGTGGATAGGGCGTGTCGCCGGGATAGGAAGCATGCGTATCCGGCCTTCTAGAGTGTTACCCGTGACTGGAGTTTCTCGTTGTATTTTCGCATCGCAAGGGCGGGAAAAGCTGGGGATACCGGCCACACTTCTTGATCTGCGAGTTGCGCGGGGATACCCCAATCATGCGATTGCCGAACTAGCTCTAGGAGAGAGAACATGAACGCTGTCAAGGGTGCCATCGTCCTCGCGACGATCCTGGCTACGGTCGCCGTCGCGGCGTGCCGTCGCGAGGAGCATCACGAGCCGATGAAGCTCGGCGCTGACGTGCCGGTGACCACCCAGGTCGCTCGCTAAAAACTGCTGCCCCGCGGGGCAATAAGGAGAAGACAATGAAAGGCGCTATCGTTCTTGCAACGGTCCTCGCTGCTGTCGCCCTCGGCGCTTGCCGCAAGGAAGTGGGTCACGAGCCCATGAAGCTCGGCGCAGATGTCGCCGTGCAGCAGCAGGTGGCCCGCTAAGGGTTGCCTTGTGCAAGAGTAATGCGGCAGCTGCTGCCGCGCAGCGTCTTGAGTTGAGAGAGGCCGCCCGTTGATCGGGTGGCTTCTTTCGTTTCGGATTTAATTCGATACAAAACCCACCTGGGGATTGTCTCATCGGACAGCTTGCGCCGCCGGTCTGATCCTGCGAGACCGCTGTTTGGCCCAGGACAGGCCACAATTTTGCACGTTGGATGCAGTAAACCGGTGCGTATTCGGGCCAATCCTCGGGCCAAATCCCGGGATGGTCATTGCGGCGCAGTGGGTTCCAGACCGGCGCCGAAAAGGGGGTTAGCATGATCGAGCCGCGGGGTAACAGGGTTCTGACCCGTATGGTCTTGGTGGGGCTTCTTTCGCTGTCTGCCGGAGCATGCGCCAACCAGAATCCGAAGCCCGATGACGTGCGCCTCGGGCCTGGCGGGTTAGGCAGCTCACGCGGCATCGCGAAGCCCGGAACCTCACAGGATTTCGCACAAAACGTCGGTGATATCGTGTACTTCTCGACCGACGCGACCGACCTGTCGCCGGAGGCGCAGCAGACTTTGGCCGGGCAAGCCCGCTGGCTGCAGCAATACTCGCAGTACACCATCACCATCGAGGGGCATGCCGACGAGCGCGGCACGCGCGAGTACAACATCGGCCTGGGTGCCAAGCGAGCGCAGTCGGTCAAGAACTTCCTGGCGCGGAACGGTGTCAGCGGCGCTCGAATCCGCACGATCTCCTATGGCAAGGAGCGACCCGTCGCGGTGTGCAACGACATCTCGTGCTGGTCGCAGAATTGTCGCGCGCAGACCGTTCTAAACAGCCGCGGTGTCGGCTCGTAAGCGGGCTGCGTGACTGTTTCGAATTGATCGAGGCCGGCCGGTTCGTGTCGGCCTTTTTCTTTTTGCGCCGTCCCGGGTTTCGGTGCCGGATGGCCACACTGATGCCGCCCTGACTTTATAGTCAAAAATGCGCCCCAATGTGGAAACATACCGGGGTAGCAATTAGACGCGGTGGAACCGGTCAGATGGTGGCGGACGGCTCGAATAGTGGTGGCGCGTTTTTCGGTGTTGGTGGCAGGCACGGACGGAGCGCCCGCGTCGGGGTCGCTGGGCGCACGGTCGTTGGCTTCCTGGGCGTGCTGCTGGGGCTCCAAGTGGCGATCTGCGTCGGCCAGTCACCAGATCGAAGCCGCGCACCCTGGCAGGAGCGACAGGCCGCCTCGCCATCGCGCGAAATCCTTCTCGGCACGACCGACAAATCGGATGACGCGGACCCCGAGGGCAGGACGCAGTCCGCGGCGCGTGTCCTGGCCTCCGCCGGCGAGGCTCTTCGGCAAGGCGACATCATGCTGGCGCGACGCCGGCTCGAGGTGCTGATCGAAACCTATCCCGAGACACCGGCGGCCGAGATGGCCCGAGAGGAGCTTGTTTCGATCTTCGGAGGACGGCGCGATTCGCGCTCCCTGCGTTCTGTCCAGGACGGCCAAAGCGGCGGACGATCGGGTTACATCGCCGATCGGACAGGAAACGCCGAACCGGTGCCGTCGTCTCGCGACGATCGCAGCCCCGCCGCGCGAAAGCCTCGATCCGGCGAGGACGAGTTGGCGATGCTCCGGCGTCGTCAGCTGCAGGACGAGCGCCGCCTGCAGATGCTCGGCTACGAGTTCCAGATGGCCGCCGGGGATCGGGTGTTCTTCGCCGAGACGAGCAGCGATCTCGGCGCCCGCGCCCGCGCCGTCCTCGTCGCCCAGGCCCGGTGGCTCGGTCGCCACGCAGACCTGCCGATCATCATCGAGGCACACGCCGACGATCATCGTGGCAACCGCGTCCTCGATACCCAGCTCTCACAGCGCCGGGCCCGGGCGGTCGTCGAGCGGCTGGTCGAGGAAGGCGTCGATCGCGCTCGCATCGTCATCCATGCTTTTGGCCGCGACCGGCCCGTCGCGATCTGTCAGGCACCGGAGTGCGCCGCCCAGAATTGCCGCGTCGTCGTGCGCGTCGGGGGAGGGCGGGACGGCAGCGACTCGCGTCGCAATCTCGAGGAGCCGGCTCTCGCGACCGCCCCCAGCCAGACTCGGCGTGGACCTTCGGACTGATGCGTTGCTGCCACGCATAAGGCGCGCGCGGACGAGCGCGCGATTGACAGGGACGGACCGAAATGGGCACTTACGGCGACGCTCGGATCGTGCTGCGATCGTGCCGCCGAGTGAGGTGCCAACACGGGGCATGCGTGGGCCTCGAATATCCGCGCCACGGTAGCTGACGAGACTACCCGCGCAGAAGGCGTTCGGTGCGAAGGTGCCATGCAACCGGAGAGAGCTTGGATGATCATCCAAAGACCCTGGCTTGTCGCTCTCGCGCTGGCATTCGTTGGATGGACGCTGGCGGATGCGGTCGTGGCGCAGCAGCCGCAACCGCGTGCCAAGTCCGCCAAAGCCGCCGCACCTGCTGCCGCAGGCTCCAGCGATTCCCAGCTTAGGGGGCGCGTCGAGCATCTCGAGGAGCAGCTCGCCGATATGCAGGTGGTGGTCGGCACGCTCGAGTTCGCTGGGCCGCGGTGGTAGCGCTGCGCCACTGCGCGGGGGAGACGCGCCGGTCGGAGGTGGCGGTGTCGATCAGGCCCGCGTCGATAGCCTCGAGACCCAGATCCGTGCGCTCACCGCCCAACTCGAGCAGCTTTCAGCGCAGGTGCGTCAGCTCTCGGGTAATCGCCGGACCGAGGCGGCTCCATTCGCGCCGACACCTGCCCCCTACGCCGCGCCGCCACCACCTCCTGGGGGAGGCTTCGGGTCGACCACGGTCAATCCGGGGGCGACCACTGATCCCATCGGGCGCATGCTTGGCACCGAGGCACCGCAGCCGGCATCGGCGACGCCTGCCTTGCCGCCTTCGGCCGCGGGTGCCGGAAACCCACGTGAGCTTTATGAGACGGCCTACGGCTATCTCCTGCAACAGGACTACGGGGCGGCCGAGGCCGCATTCGACGAGTTCATGCGGCGCTACCCGAACGACAGGCTGGCCGCCGATGCGCAATACTGGCTCGGCGAGTTGCTTTATGTTCAGCGGCGGTACAAGCCAGCCGGACAAGCATTCCTGGCTGTCATCGAGAAGCACAAGACGTCCGCCAAGGTGCCGCATAGCCTGCTGAAGCTCGCCCAAGCGCTCCAGCAACTCGGCCAGAAGGACTGCGGAATCTTCGCCGAGCTCGACAACCGCCACCCGAACGCGCCTGCCGACGTGCGGGTCAAGGCACGGGCCTTGAAGCAGCGGCAAGGCTGCTGAGGAGGCGACGTGGCGACGGGCGACGACGCCCCTCCGATCGATGACGGCGAGGCAGATCGCCTCCTGGCATCGCTCTCTGGCTATCGTGGGCTCGTGCTCGCCGTCTCCGGCGGCCCCGATAGCATGGCACTGATGCACGCCGCGGCCGGCTGGAACGCAAGATTGCCCGAGCCACGCGCCATCGTCGCTGTCACGGTGGACCACGGCCTGCGACCGGAGTTGGCCTTGGAAGCGGTCGCGGTAGCTGCCGCGGCGGCCGAACTCGGGATCGTGCATCGCACGCTGCGCTGGCCTGGAGATGCCCCCGCGTCGGGCTTGCAGGCCGCCGCTCGCGCCGCCCGCTATCGCCTGCTGGGGGACGCCGCGCGTGACCTCGCGACCGTCGTCGCAGGTCCCGTGGCGATCGTGACCGCCCACACGGCCGATGATCAGGCCGAGACGCTGCTGATGCGCCTGGCGCGCGGAAGCGGCGTCGATGGTCTTGCGGCGATCCCGCCCACTGGGGCCATTCCGGTGCCAGCTGGCGAGGCCGGGGGCGCGGCGCAGCCCCTTGTCCGGCCGCTGCTGGGCATCTCACGCGCGCGCATTCTGGCAACGCTCCGGCAGCATGGGATCGCCTCGGCCGACGATCCGAGCAATCGCGACGATCGCTACGAGCGGGTGCGGGTGCGCGAGGCATTGGCCGTTCTCGAAGGCTTGGGCGTGACCCGTGAGGCGCTGGCCCGCACGGCGAGGCGCATGCAGGCGGCCAAGGCGGCCTTGGAGATGGCCGCTGATGCGCTCGAGGCGCGTGCGGTGACGGGGCGGCTCGGACTGGTCTACGAGATCGAGCGCGGGGCCCTGGTCGAGGCGCCATCCGAGACCGGGGTCCGTCTTCTCAGGCGCCTGCTCGGCAGGACCGGCGTTCTGTCGCGCCCTGCCGAGCTCAGCTCCGTCGAGGACGCCGTCGCCCGTCTCGTGGCGCGCGGTGCCCTACCCGCCGCCTTTACGCTCGGCGGCTGCATTGTCGATTCGGTCCCACGGGAGGGGCCGTCGGGTGCGGTCGTCCGCGTCTACCGGGAGCCGGAGCGCGGTGACGGCATTGCGCCTCTGCGGCTAGTGCCGGGCGAACGCCGGCTTTGGGACGGAAGGTTCTGGGTCGAGATCACCGCTGATTATCCGCAAGCGGTGGACGTCGGCCCGCTTGGCGAGGACTGGTCTGTGCTCCTGGCCACCCATCCCGAGCTGTCCGGTCTCGGGCTTCCGGCGGCGGCCGCTCGGGGTGTTCCCGCCTTCCGGGAGGCGGATGGCCGCCTCGCTGTCCCGTTGTTGGCCGACGCTCTACGGCAGATGGGCCATCTGACCGCCGCGATGACGCTGGCGGGGGACGGGCTTGCCCGGAAAGCCCCCTGGGCCACGTCAGGTCCTGCCTTCCGGACCACGCCGGCCTGGCCTGCCGGACAGCACCGGTCGGTCTCTCCCTGAAGCCCCAGTTTGCGCTCCAGGATGTCCGATCCTGGTCCAAAAATGAGCCGCTGGCCGCCTGAACGGTCGAATGCGACGCAAAAGGCCTATGCTTTGCTGAAAACGCCTCCTAAACTCGACGGCCTTATCCTCGCCCAACTTGGCAAGACTCCTGCACCTCCCTATGTTAGCTGGGCCCCTGTATAGCGCACAGGAGACCCGACGTTGCGCGGCCAGGCTGGCACCGAGGCATCGCTGCCGAGGCGATGCACGCCCCAGGAAGGGACTTCGATGAATTCTCACTTCAGGAACTTCGCGATCTGGGTCGTCATCGGCCTGTTGTTGTTCGCGCTCTTCAACCTGTTCCAGAACCCAGTCCAGAACCGGCGTGCCAACGAGATCGGCTACACCGAGTTCAAGTCCCAGGTGAAGTCCGGCAATATCAACGAGGTCCTGATCCAGGGGAACCGGTACTCCGGCCAGTTCGCCGACAAGTCGCGCACGTTCACCACGCTGGGCCCCAACAACCAGAACGAGGTCATCAAGGATCTCGAGGCTCAGGGCGTCAAGATCAACGTCCGGCCGCCGGAGGAGGATGTTCCGTCGCTGCTCGGCTTGCTCGCCTCCTGGTTTCCGATCCTCTTGATGATCGCCGTCTGGGTGTTCTTCATGCGCCAGATGCAGTCGGGCGGCGGGCGCGCCATGGGCTTCGGCAAGTCCAAGGCCAAGCTACTCACCGAGCGTCATGGCCGCGTCACGTTCGATGACGTCGCCGGCGTCGACGAGGCGAAGGTCGATCTCCAGGAGATCGTCGAGTTCCTGCGTGACCCGCAGAAGTTCCAGCGTCTCGGTGGCCGTATCCCGCGCGGCTGCCTGCTCGTCGGACCTCCGGGCACCGGCAAGACGCTGATTGCCCGCGCCGTCGCTGGCGAGGCCAACGTGCCGTTCTTCACCATCTCGGGCTCCGACTTCGTCGAGATGTTCGTCGGCGTCGGCGCTAGCCGTGTCCGTGACATGTTCGATCAAGCGAAGAAGAATGCGCCCTGCATCATCTTCATCGACGAGATCGACGCCGTCGGCCGGCATCGTGGCGCCGGCCTCGGTGGCGGCAACGACGAGCGCGAGCAGACGCTGAACCAGTTGCTCGTCGAGATGGACGGCTTCGAGGCCAACGAGGGGATCATCATCCTTGCGGCCACCAACCGGCCCGACGTGCTCGATCCGGCGCTGCTGCGCCCCGGCCGCTTCGACCGCCAGATCACCGTGCCGAACCCGGATGTGGTCGGCCGCGAGAAGATCCTGCGCGTTCACATGAAGAAGGTGCCGCTGGCTCCCGACGTCGACCCCAAGGTCCTGGCACGCGGCACGCCCGGCTTCTCGGGCGCCGACCTCGCCAACCTCGTCAACGAGGCGGCGCTGTTGGCTGCCCGCCGCTCGAAGCGCATGGTCACCCAAAGCGAGTTCGAGGATGCCAAGGACAAGGTCATGATGGGCGCCGAGCGGCGTTCCATGGCCATGACCGAGGAGGAGAAGCTGGCGACCGCCTACCACGAGGCCGGCCACGCCATCGTCAACCTGCTCGTGCCGGGCAACGATCCCCTCCACAAGGTCACGATCATTCCGCGCGGCCGTGCGCTGGGTGTGACCATGAGTCTGCCCGAGCGCGACAAGCTCAGCTACTCGAAGACGTGGTGTGAGGCGCGCATCGCGATGACGTTCGGCGGGCGTGTCGCCGAGCAGCTCATCTATGGCAAGGAGCACCTGAATACCGGCGCCTCCAGCGACATCACGCAGGCGACGAGCCTCGCCCGCAGCATGGTGACGGAGTGGGGCATGAGCGAGAAGCTCGGCCCCCTGCGCTATACCGACAACCAGCAGGAGGTCTTCCTCGGCCACGCCATCACTCAGCGCCAGAATATGAGCGAGGAGACGGCGCGGATGATCGACGAGGAGATCCGCAAGATCGTCACCGCCGGTCAGGCCAAGGCCTGGGAGGTGCTGGGCGCCCATCGCGCCGATCTGGAGGCGGTGGCTCAGGCTCTGATGGAATTCGAGACGATCAGCGGCGAGGAGTGCCTCACCGTCATGCGCGGCGACAAGATCATCAGGAAGTCCGACGACGAGGAGACCAAAGGGCCGATGGGCTCGGCCGTTCCCGTCGCGGGCAAGCAGCGCCCGCCCCGCCAGGAGCCGGACGCCGGTGGGTTGGAGCCGCAGCCCCAGACCTGATCCGATCGAGCAAAAAATTCCGGATGGAAGCAAAACAGGCGGCCTCTCGGCCGCCTGTTTTGCTTTCCGCAATCGCGCTCGTCGTGTCGCGTCAGTAGGCGCAGACTTTATAGGAATTCTGCGTCTCGACGTCGACGTTGTCGATGACGATATTAAATGCGTCGACGCTGCTGAGGTCGACCCGGAACCGGCACGACGTCGTGTTGTTGGCCGTGCCATCGCAGACGGACGCACCGTTGATATCGACGACCCGGAGCTTCAAGCCGCCGATCTCGGAGACCAGGGCGACGCCGCCCTTGTTGTCCCACATGCTCTCGCTGAGGCGTTGGCCGAGCTCGGCATAGTCGCGCGCGGCAACCTTGCCATTCAGGCAGGAGATAGTCGCGCTCAAATCCTGAGCGACGGCGGCCTGGGCGGCGAGCGCGAAGAAGGCGGCCATGGCGGCGGCTGAAGCCCGGTATTTGACGGCTCTCATTGGTCTCTCCAAGTGATCTGGCGAACTGCCCGACCAATAGCCGGTTCCTCTGAAAGAAAATAAAAAAGGCATCGCGGGTTTTATCGAGCTTTTACGTAAAATTTTATTCAGGTTCGATTGGGCTCATCGCGGATGGGATTGGATATTTGAGAAAAAGTAGAAACAAATTTATGCGGCGAGATTGGCGGCCTTTAAGAGATTTCGCTCTAACAAATCGTCAAGCAGCTGCCGGCAGCAGCGCGGATCGATGCAGAACGGTCGTATGACTGAGAAGAGGAAGAGCCCGATGACGAAGTCCCCCAGGCAGCCCGGCAAGTTTTTGTCGTCTAAGGACGGCAACGTCGGCATGCTGTTCGCGATGATGATCGTGCCCGTTACGATCCTGGCGGGGGGCACGGTCGACTATGGTCGCGTTCTCTCGCAAAAGGCCCGGGTGCAGTCCGCAGCCGATGCCGCGGCCCTGGCGGCGGCACGTCCCCTTCAGGCGACCGACGCTGACCGCGCCGACATCGCAGCGAAGGTTTTCCGCGCCAACGTCGCCGGCGGCAGCGTCGTTGCGAGCAATCCCCTCGTGACGATCACCGGCAATGTCGTCAGTGTCACGGCCAACACCAGCGTGCCGACGCCGTTCCTCAGCCTTGCCAGCATCGCCAGCATGACCGCGGCGGCGGTGGGCACGGCGGTTGCTGGCGATTCGATCGACAACGTCGACCCCGGCAAAATCTGTCTGCTCGCTCTCGACCCGAACAGCGACGACGGCATCCATCTTCAGGGCGGCAATCAGGTCAACTATGCCGGCTGCTGGTCGCACACCAATTCGACCAAGTCGACGGCCATCAATGCCAATGGCTCGACCGCCCGCGCTGTGGGCAAAGGACACTGCGCCGTCGGCGGCTACGTGCAGTCCCACGAGACGTTCACACCGTTGCCGAAGAGCGGCTGTAAAGAGGTTCCCGATCCGTTTGCCGTGGTCGGCGCCTACGTCGAAGGTCAACTCTATCAGCCCACCTTCCAGAAACCGAGCAAGGCGATCACCTGCAAGGCGAGCAACCTCGATCTGAAAAAGGGCGTGTTCACGCTCGATCCCGGCCGCTATTGCGGTGGCATCGATATCAAGGCCGGTGCCACGGTGACGTTCAATCCCGGCATCTACTACATCGACAACGGCGTCTTCAATGTGCAGTCCGGCTCGTCGATCAGCGGCACCAACGTGCTGTTCTACCTGGCAGGCGCCAACTCGCGGATGCAGATCATCGGCGGGGGCACCACGGACCTGTCCGGGCGCCACGAGACGGCCAGCTATGCCGGCTTCCTGGTGATCGCGGATGCCGATGCCAACCGCGGCGGCGAGTTCGAACATCCAGGGCGGTGGCGTCTTCAAGCTCAACGGCACCATCTACATGCCGACGCAGCGCATCGAGGTGTCTGGTCAGGGCGACGTCAATGCACAGGCCGTCAATGTCTTCGGCATGATCGCCAAGGACTTCTACTTCCGCGGTAACGGCGTCTTCAACACGCAGCGCCACACCGGCCAAGGCAAGGTGCCGGACATCATGCCGGTCACGCCGATCGAGGGCATCCGTGAGACGGTCTTGAACTGATCCGCGCTCCACTGACAAAGACGAATGGCCCCGATGCATGCATCGGGGCCATTCTGCATTTCAGGGCGTGCAAGGCATCTTGCGCCTACCGCGCCACCCAGCCGCCATCGATCGAATAGTTGGCTCCGGTGATCGAGCGCGCCGCGTCGCTCGCCAGGAAGGCGGCCAGCGCGCCGACCTCCTCGACCGATACGAACCGGCCTGTTGGCTGCGACGCGAGCACCTGCTTCTTGGCCGCGTCCTCGGTGATGCCCTGCGACTTGGCGAGATCGGGAATCTGCTTCTCGACAAGCGGCGTCCAGACGAAGCCCGGCGAGATGGCGTTCACCGTCACGTTGGTCTCCGCCACCTCGAGGGCGACCACCTTCGTCATCCCAGCGAGCCCGTGCTTGGCCGCCACATAGGCCGACTTGAACGGCGAGGCGACGAGGCTGTGCGCCGAGCAAACGTTGATGATCCGGCCCCAGTTGCGCTTTTTCATGCCCGGCAGCGCCGCCCGGATCGTGTGGAAGGACGAGGAAAGATTGATCGCGATGATCGCGTCCCACTTCTCGATCGGGAAATCCTCGATCGGCGAGACGTGCTGGATGCCGGCGTTGTTGACGACGATGTCGATCGAGCCTAGATCGCGCTCGCCCTTGGCGATCATCTCCGCAATCTGGTTGTGGCGCAGCATGTCGGCACCGTCGAAGGCGACCCGCGTGCCGTAAGCTGCCACTTTCCGGATGGCCTCGGCGTTGTCGACCTCAGTGCCCAGTCCGTTGACGATCACGTTGGCGCCGGCCTCTGCCAGTGCGCACGCGATGGCGAGGCCGATGCCGGAGGTCGAGCCCGTCACCACCGCGCTTTTGCCTTTCAGTGTCATGCTGTTCTCCTTGGGTCGAGACCGGCTCAGCGTCCGCGGTAGCCGCCGAGGGTGATGAACCGCACCGTGCGCGGTTGCCCGAGACCGGCGGCAATCTGCTCGGTGCGCGCGCCGTCGTGGCGAGCGAACTGGTCGGTAATCCGCTCGACGTCCCGGCGCACCGAGACGAGCAGGACCGGTCCCTTCGCCGCGCCGTCGAACGGCCGCGTCATCTCATAATGGTCGAGCGGCCTCGGTCCCGACAGCCAGGCCTGCACCGGCGTCGGCTCGTGGCGCATATAGTAGATGAGCGCGGCCGTGACGGCGCGCTCGTCGGCGATGACCGCGGCATAGGGTTGCCCCTTGGCGCGCGCCTCCGCGAGAAGAGCGGCGGTTCGCGAGCCGACCTCGCTCCATCCGAGCGTCCGCTGGAACGGGTCGCCCGCCAGCGGGAGCACGAACCGGCCGGCCATCGAGGTTCCGGCTGCCAACAGCGCCATCACGACGAGATGCAACCCGAGCGATGCTTTCAGCCAGCGCTCGAGCCCGAGCCGCAACAGCATCGCCGGCACGAGGATGCTTGCTGCGACATAGGCCGTCGCCGCCCAGTTGGCGTGCGCCCGCGAGACGAAGGCCTGCGCGGTGATCACGGCCAGCACCGGCACGGTGAAGCACACGAGCATCCGGTCAGCGGCGCCAAGACCGTTGCGCCAGCCCCGATGCAGCGTCAGCACCAGCCCTGCCAGCAGGATCGGGCCGAACACCGCGAGTTGCGCCGCCATGAACTCGAGCCCCTTGCCGGGCTTGAGTAGCGATCCGCCCCATTTTGCGTTGTCGGCCGTGTGCGCAAAGGTGGCGAACTTGTTGGCCGCGTTCCAGGCGAGATTCGGGGCAATCAGCGCCGCCCCGAGGGCGAGCCCCGCCCACAGCCGCGGATCCCGGAGCAAAGGCCGCGCCGACGGTGTCGCGATCATCCAAACAGCGAGCGACACGGGAAAGAACACCATGGCATACTTGGCATTGAGCCCCAGCCCGAGGCCGAGGCCGAGAGCGAAGGCTGGGGCCCAGCCCTCTCGCTCCTGCACCAATCCGACCACCCCGAGCAGCGCCAGCGCCCAGGCGGCCAGAAGCGGCACGTCCGTCGAGATGATGCCGGCGGATAGCGAGATGCCCGGCAGCGTCGCGAAGCTGATCGCCGCCCAAAGCCCTGCCCGCTCGTCGTAGAGCCGGCGGCCGATCAGGAAGACCAGCACCGCCGTGACCGTATGCAAGAGCGGCGATGCCACCCGGACGCAGAAGGTGCCGTCCCCGCAAACCGCGCCGGCCGCTCCGATCAGCGCCGCGATCAGCGGTGGTTTCGAGTAGTATCCGAACGCTGGCGTCTGCGCCCAGCTCCAGTATTGCGCCTCGTCGAAGAAGAGATCCGTGGCATTGATCGCGAGTGCCGCCAGACGCAACGCGAGCAGGCCGCCGAGGGCGATCACCAACAGCGGTACCGTCCCCAGTCGTCCAGTTTCCAAAGCGGGCGCTGCGAGCGCACGTCTCATGCGAGAGCATTGTCCCTGTTGGCGTCGCCTCGCTTTGTGGTGCGAGCGCGCTGCCGGCCCGGTGCTGCGAGGCCGGCCTGTGTCCCTGCGGGCTCGTTTACCGCGTCGGCGCGCCGCATGAAAGCCCGAAAGGCAGGCTCGACTGCCCAGGCCGCTGGATCGGGTGCAGCCGGCGCAGCACGGCCACGTCAGCGGTCTGCCGGCGCGAAGTGTCTGTTTTGCGGTGGAAAGACGAGCGCCGCGTCAGGTCGGCGCATGGGCGGCGTGCCGAGCCTGTGCCATGCCGACCGTGCAACAACGGCGGGCAGCGCGAGCCGCTGCCGGTCTGGGAGCACGAGCGCCATGCGTGTCACGGTGGTCATTCCAGCCCTCAACGAGGCCGGCAACATCGGTCGCCTGGTCGAGGAGACCTACGCCCAGGTGCCGGCGGAGATGCTGGCCGAAGTTGTCGTCGTCGACGACTGCAGCGAGGACGGCACCGGCAGTGAGGTCAAAGCCTTGATTGCGGGCGGCTCGATGCCAGGATTGCGGTATCTGCGTCACGGTGAGCGCAGCGGCCAGAGTGCTGCCATGCGCACCGGCATCCTCGCGGCCTCGAGCCCCGTGATCGCGACCATGGACGGCGATGGCCAGAACGATCCCGCCGACATTGCCCGTCTGGTCGCGCGGCTGGCCGCACCCGGCACCAAGGGACCGGCCCTCGTCGGCGGCATTCGCACGGACCGCAAGGCCGAGGGCTCGAAGCGGATCGCCTCGCGTTTCGCCAACTGGCTGCGCGACCGCGTGCTGAAGGACGATTGCCCGGATACCGGCTGCGGCATCAAGGTATACTGGCGCGAGGCGTTCCTGCGCCTGCCCTACTTCACCTCGATGCACCGCTACTTGCCGGCTTTGTTCATCACCTACGGCCACGAGGTCGCCTACGAGCCGGTCAATGATCGTGCGCGCATCGCGGGGAAATCGAAATACACCAACCTCGGCCGCGCTCTCGTCGGCATCTACGATCTGGTCGGCGTCTCCTGGATCAGGCGGCGTACGAAGGTGCCACCGATTGTGGAGGATTTGCCCGAGGGGCGGCAGGTGTCGGAGCTCGCCAACCGCATGAAGCGGGCCGAGCAACCGCGCCGCACCGGCCATTCCGACAAGTCGTGAGACCTCGGATCGGCCACCGCTGCGTCGACCGATCCCGGCACTGCGGCGCTCGTGCCCTGCGCCTTTCCCAATCCGGCCCCCGGAGTCCGCCATCATGAATTCCGCCACGCTTGCCGCCTGGTGGGCCTCCATCTCGACGACCGAGCTCGTCTGGCTCACGGTGGGATTTCTGGCGCAGCTGATGTTCTCGATGCGCTTCATCCTGCAATGGATCGCGAGCGAGCGGGCCAAGCGCTCCATCGTGCCCGAGGTCTTCTGGTATTTTTCGGTCGCTGGCGGAGCGATGCTGTTCGCCTACGCGATCTACCGTCTCGATCCTGTCTTCATCTTGGGGCAGGGTATGGGCCTTCTGATCTACGCGCGAAACATCCACCTCATATGGCAGCAGAAAAAGGCTCCTCCCGACGGTGGCGACGCCGACCGCAGCTAGGCGGAGGTCGTGCGCGGCTCTGCGTTGACGCCGCCCACGCGACGGGCGATGACAAGGGCGGTGTGACACCCCGCCCGAGCCCGTCGCGCGACGGGCCTCTGCAGGCGGGGGGAGGCGTTTCGTCATGGCGCTGACCGATGCGCATGTCCGATCCCGTACGGTTCCGCCCGAGCCGGCATGGCGCAGCCCGACCGTGCGCGAGCTCTACAGTCATCCGTTGCCGGCCCTTGGAGTAGTGGATCGCGGACTGATGCGCTCGCTCGGCTATTTCCTGCTGCCCCGTTTCACATCGATCCGCGGCCTCGAGCACGTCGGCCCCAACGCCGATCCGTTCGTGCTGGCGCTCAACCACGCGACGCGGTTCGAGGCTGTGGCTCTACCGGCCCTGCTCATGTACCATCGCGGTGGGCGTCGCGTTCATTTCCTGGCCGACTGGAACTTCCAGATGATCCCTGGGATCGGCATGCTCTATCGCCGTTCGGGCGCGATCGTCGTGATGCGGAAATCCGCGCGCCCCCGGTTCCTCAATGCGCTGAAGCCGCTCTATGCCCACGTCGAGCCCTCGCATCGGCGGGCTCTCGCGCACCTCAAGGCTGGCCGCAGTGTCGGTATCTTCCCCGAAGGCACCGTCAATCGCGATCCCGAGCGCTTGCTGCGCGGTCGTCTCGGTGCCGCCCGCCTGTCACTCGAGGCCGGCGTTCCCGTCGTGCCGGGCGGCATCCGGATCGTCGGGGGTGATGCACGACGGCCTCAGTTGGCGGTCGATTTTGGCCCACCCCTGCATCCGCAGGCGCACGGATCGGATACTGTCACACGCGCAGATGTGCGGGCTTGGCACGATCGAATCATGACTGAGATTGCCCGGCTTTCAGGGAAGGCCTGGGAACCACTGCCACAGGAGCCTCGTCATGGGACGCCATGAGCACGTGATCACGCGCCGAGTGACCAGTGAGGCCGAGCGCCAGCAGGTCATCGAGGTTCTGCGGCAGACCTACGTCGGCGAGAAGGGCTGGATCGTCGAGCCCGAAGGCCAGATCCCGACCGATGATCTGGGCCGCGACTCGATCGCCTGGTTCGTCACCACCATGGGCGGAGAGCCAGTCGGTGTGCTGCGCATCCTGTTCGACCCGCCGATAGAGCAATACGCCAAGTACAGCCTCAAGCTGATCGATCCTACGTTCAAAGTCGACGAGCTGCTCGCCGGCTCGCGCATCGCCGAGGTCGGCCGCTTCGCCGTCGTCGCCAAGCGCCGCGGCCGCTTCACGGTTGCCACCAGCCTGATGCGCGCCGCCTTCTCCGAGATCATCGCGCGTGGCTACACCCACCTCGTCACCGACGTCTTCGAGGACGACCCCCACAGCCCCTACGGCTTCCACACCCGGGTCATCGGCTTCAAGCCGATCGCGACGCACGAGGTCGGCGAGCTGCGGAGCCGCAGCCGCCGGATCACGCTGGTGCTCGACATGAAAGCCGCCTATCTGCGCCTGCGCGACCACAGCCGCTGGCTGTTCCAGAACCTCACCCTCGGCTGGTCCGAGCGCATGCACCGGAAGGCGCTGGGGTAGGGGTGGCGCAGCCTTCGGGCAGCAACTAGAGCATGTTCACGTCTGATGGAATCGAAGGGGATTCCCATGAGGCCGCGAATATGATTCACGATGGATGCTGGGCAGGGGGCCAGCATCCATGGCGAAGCCTCTCGACAATGACTTGCGCGCTCGCATCGTTGCCGCCGTTGAGGGTGGCATGTCATGCCGCGCCGCAGCGGCACGGTTCAATGTCTCCGAGTCCGCTGCCATCAAGCTGATGCAGCGCTATCGCTCCACCGGCTCGATCGAGCCGGGGCAGATGGGTGGGCACAAGCCGCTGAAGCTCGCGGCCTGGCGCGACTGGCTGATGCAGCGCCTCGCCGAGAAGCCGGATATCACGACGCGAGAGCTCGCCGACGAACTGGTCGAGCGTGGCATGACGGTGAGCCACGTGTCGATCTGGAACCTGTTCCGGCGCGAGGATCAGAGCCACAAAAAAAAGCGTGCTCGCCTGCGAGCAGGATAGGCCCGACGTCGCGCGCCATCGCTCTCGTTGGAAGCAGCGGCAGGCGACGATCGATCCAGAGCGCCTCGTCTTCATCGACGAGACCTGGACCAAGACCAACATGGCGCCCCTCAGGGGTTGGTGCCTGCGCGGCCGTCGCCTGAAGGATCAGGTCCCGCACCGCCGCTGGCAGACGCTCACGTTCATCGCGGCGCTGCGCCACGACGGGATAACGGCGCCGTGCCTGTTCGACGGCCCGATCAACGGTGAGAGCTTCCTCGCCTATGTCACCCAGGTTCTCGTTCCAACGCTGAGACCCGGCGACATCGTCGTCATGGACAATCTCGGCTCGCACAAGAGCAAGCCGGTTCGCGATGCTATCTGGTCCGTCGGCGCCCGCCGCCTGTTTCTGCCGGCCTATTCCCCCGACCTCAATCCGATCGAGCAGGTCTTCTCGAAGCTCAAGACGCTGCTGCGCAAGGCGAGAGCACGATCTCGAGAGGCCCTCGCAACCGCTATCGGCGAACTCCTCCCAAACTTCCAGCCGAGCGAATGTGCCAACTACCTCCGCAACGCCGGCTATGCGTCCATCTAATGTGAACGTGCTCTAGGCGATGATCCACCGATGGCATGTGCGAAGCATTTGCTTCACTCGAATTGCCATGTGGCGTCGGCACGCGGGCTCTTGTAGCCAAGGGGCCAGAAGCTCGAAGTTTCGCGACCGGCACACTTCAACTCTTCCTCGGCGAGCGGCGAAATGCTTCGGCTCTGGAGCGCATCGTCTCTTCTAGGGGCACCATCGGTTTTTCCGATGAAGCGTCGACCATGTGCCGATTGGAAGAAGCGACCTCGGGTCCCCAGTTGAGAGAGACGCGAAGGAGGTCCTTTGCTGCAAGGTGACTCCTGGGGCCAAATCCCAGCGAGATCGGCTTCGCACATCGGGTCGGGGCCTGCCGAAAGCAGTGCGCGCTCGACCTCAATAAAGGAGACGAGAGATGTTCGACTTGAGCAAGATCACCGAGCTTTTCGGCGGCCTGCTATCAGGTCAGTCGCAAGTGCCCCAGGATATGGCTGGAATCACGGAGCTTCTTAGCAATGCCGGCGTCGATCCAGCGCTGCTCGACGGCTTGAGCCAGGGGGAGATCTTCGGGCTGCTCCAGCAGCACGGCATCGATCCGAGTTTGATTGATCCCGCGCAGATTTCCGAGCTTCTCCAGGGATCCGGTCTCGCCGATACCGTCGGCGGGATGGCCCAGTCCTGGCTCGAGTCCCGCAGAGGCTGAGCCTCGACGTCCCACCGCTGAGCGAAGCCCACCCCCCGAGATCTCGGGTTGGGTGGGTAGGGCCGTGCTCAAACGATGCGCGCGAGCTTCCCTATCAGATGCCGGAGAATCGACGCCGCAGCCCCCGCTAACGCATCAATCTCTGAACCATAGCCGCTGGCGTCTCCATGCCTTGACCATCGGCCGATCCGATCGGCTGCAGAGGGAGGCTCTGCAAGTTTCTGAGCGCAGACCGGGCGAGCACGGTCGCCAGTTGCTGGTGGGCGCCTCCGCTGGGTCCTATCAATGGGACATGAGCGTCGGGACCTTGTTGCTGCGAAGCAGATCGGCCGTCGCGCTGCCAAACACGAAACGTCGAAGGCGCGAGTGTCCGTAGGCTCCCATGCAAAGCAGCGTGGCGCCGTGCCGAGCAGCCTCGTCCTGGAGGGCGGTCGCAATCGTCCGCGTTCCGAGTGGGACGACGTCATGGTTCGCAGTGACCCCCCGGCGCTCGATCGTTTCGACCAACCTCTGGGAGTTCAGGTCGGTCGGGAGGGGCTTCTCACCAGTGATGGTCAACAAATGAGCGCGGGTTGGCCCGAGCAGCGCGAGCGTGTCGCCAAGCGCGCGTGCAGCCGCGGCGGTGTTGTCCCAGGCGACAGCTACGACTTCAGCACGATATGGCGCGGAATGGGTCGCCGGTACCACGATGACCGGACGACCACTCTCGAAGAGCAGATGCTCGGCAACCTGCCGCTCGCTCAGAACGCTTAATCCTGTACAGCCCACGACGATCAGATCATGCAGCCGGGCATGCTCAGCGATCACCTCGTGCACGCCGAGCGCATGCGAGTGCGTGGTGACGAGACTGCACCTCACGCCCGCTGCCTCCGCCGCACGCTGCAAAGCAGAAGCGACAGAGGCTATATCGGTTTTCAGCCCTGGCGTGGTTACATCGAGCGCGACGGTGAAGATCGTGAGATGGGCCGCGTGTGCCTGTGCGACGCTGATCGCGTAGGCTGCGGGGCCTCGGTCGACTTGGCCAAGCTCGGTCGGCGTGAAGAGAAGAACAGACTTTATCGTCATGACTTTACTCCGCTATCGCGCCACTTCCGCCTGGTGATTGTCGCCCCGCGTTTTCCAAAGCGAGTAGACGATGCCGCCAAGGATGAGCGCGACAGTCACCAACAGACTCAGGATTGGCGGAAATTTCCCGCCGCTTAGGAGGAAATCGGAGACAAAGATCTTCGAGCCGATGAAGACGAGCACCAGAGCCAGCGCATACTTCAGGTAGTGGAACCGGTGGACCATTGCAGCGAGTGCGAAGTAGAGCGCCCTCAGGCCGAGGATCGCCATGATGTTCGACGTATAGACGATGAACGTGTCGGTGGTTATCGCGAAGATCGCCGGAACCGAATCCACGGCAAACACCAGATCAGCGAGATTGATCACGATGAGCGCGAGCAGAAGTGGCGTGATGGCGCGAACTTCCCTGCCGGTTTTCTCGTCCTTCAACTTGACGATGAATTTCTGCCCATGCAAATCGGGCGTGACCCGGAAATGCCTGTTCATGAAAGCCACGAGCGGGTTCTTCGATACATCCATCGGCTGCTCGCCGGCGAAGAGCATCTTGACGCCGGTTGCGATCAGGAAAGCCGCGAAGATGTAGAGCACCCAGTAGAATTGCTGAACCATTGCCGCGCCAAGCGCGATCATGATGCCACGCAGCACGATAACGGCGATGATGCCCCATAAGAGCGCCCGGTACTGGTAGCGGCGAGGTATGGCAAAGTACGTGAAAATCAAACTTATGACGAACACGTTGTCGATTGAAAGCGCCTTTTCAATAAAAAATCCAGTGTAATATAAAACTCCAGACTCGGCGCCTTTCTCGAACCAGACCCAGACCCCGAAGAGAAGCGCAATGACAATGTAATAAGCCGAGAGCTTGAGGCTCTCGGCTATTCCCATCTCTTTGTCTTCTTTGTTCAATATGCCGAGGTCGAACGCTGTAAGCGCGACGACAAGACCTAAGAAGGCCAGCCAGAACCAAGCTGACGTACCCAAAAAAGTAGTGAAAAGGAAGTCCATGTAACGGGCCCATGTTCTGCAGCATCGTCTCGATTGAATGAGACGAAAGCTTCGCCGCGTCCGCGATGCTGAAGTCACTATCCGACATCGCGCTCACCGCCGTGAGCGCCAGAGGGGCCCGGATACGGATCGGAAGTAAGTGCGCGATCAGAATACTTCAAGAGCCGTCAAACAATTTATGTAGCGCTTGCGTGAGCTTCATGTTCCGGCGCGCCGTGGTCCGGAGGGTCGCCACTGACACCGAACCAGGGGAGGGGTTGTGCTTGGCAGCGCCTGCCAGGCAAGCCACCCGCGCACCATCATTGTCCTTCCCGTACGCCTTCGCCCCGGACTTATCCCCGCAACGGCGGCTGCGCGTATCCTGCGCGTCGCTGTTTGACATCGTGAAACGGGCTCACACCGCCACTTGCCCCTCGTCGTCCTCGACGATGCGCTCGGCGGTGGCGAGGTCGACGGAGACGAGCTGAGACACGCCTTTCTCGGCCATGGTGACACCGAACAGGCGGTCCATGCGGGCCATGGTCATCGGGTGATGCGTGATGACCAGGAACCGCGTCTCGGTCTCGGAGGCCATTCGCTCCATCAGCGTACAGAAGCGGTCGACGTTCGAATCGTCGAGCGGTGCGTCGACCTCGTCGAGCACGCAGATCGGCGACGGATTGGTCAGGAACACCGCGAAGATGAGAGACAGCGCCGTCAGCGTCTGCTCGCCGCCCGAAAGAAGCGACAGCGTGGCCGGCTTCTTCCCCGGCGGCTTGGCGATGATCTCGAGGCCGCCCTCCAGCGGGTCCTCCTCGCTCTCGATCATCTCGAGGCGGGCCTCCCCGCCGCCGAAGAGCGTGCCGAACAGGCGGCGGAAATGCCCGTCCACCGTCTTGAAGGCCTCGCCCAGCCGCTTCTTCGCCTCGCGGTTGAGCTGCCCGATGGCGCCCCGCAGCTTGAGGACGGCAGCCTCCACGTCGGCGCGCTCGGCGTCGAGCTTGTCGTGCTCGTCCGAGAGCCGCGACAACTCCTCCTCGGCATTGAGATTGACGCCGCCGAGACGGTCGCGCTCGGACCTGAGCCTGCCGAGCTGGCGCTCGACGTCGGTCAGCGGTGGCAGCTTGGCACCGGGCACCGTGCCGCTGTGCGCGAGGCACTCCTCGGGCGCCATCTCCAGCGTTTCGCGAATGCGGCGGCCCTCATCGGCGCGCTTGGCACGCGCGGCCTCGAGCTGGGCGTCGGTGCGGGCACGGGCCTCGCGGGCCTCCGTCACCACGCCCTGCGCCGCCCGGAGCGCCTGTTGCGCGCGCCTCAGCGCCGTTTCGGTTCCGGTGTGGTGATCGGCCGCTTCCTGGCGCTGCCGCTCGGCCGATACCAGCGCCTCGGCCAGCTGCTCGCGCCGCTCGTCCAGCACCGCCGGCAGGTCGTCGAGCGCGGCAAGCTCCGTGGCGATCTCGGCGCGGCGGGCACGCAGTGCCTCGAGCTGGCGCCCCGCGTCGGTCGTGCGCGCCACCCACCGTTCGCGCTCGCGCCGGATCGCCTCGGCGCGCTCGGACCGCTGCCGCCGCTCGCGCGACAGTGTCTGCGCCGCCTCGCGCCGCTCCGCGTGTGTCTGCCGTGCTGCCTGCGCCGCAGCCTCTGCGGCCGTCACGCTGTCCTCCAGGCCCTCGTCGGCATCGAGCGTCTCGATCGCGGTCTCCGCGTCGAGCAATTGCTCCTCGGCCTCGGCGATCGTGTCCGCGATCCGCTCACGGGCCTCGTCGAGGGTGACGAGCCGCTGCTCCGTTTCGCGCGCCTGACGCTCGATGGTCCCGAGCGCGTCTTTCGCCCGCGCCAGCTCGCTCTGCGTGTCGCGCCACAGATGCCGGAGCCGCCGCGCCTCGCCTTCGCCTGCCGCGAGCCGTTGGGCCGCCCGCTCGGCGACCTGCGCGCGCATCGCCGCCTCGCGCTCCAGTGCCGTCTCGCGCGCCTTGAGCTGGCTGAGCCGGTTCCTCTCCGCGAGCCGCACCGCCGCCGCCGATGGTGCCTCGGACGCTGCCACGAACCCGTCCCACCGCCACAGGTCCCCCTCGCGCGAGACGAGCCGCTGGCCGGGCTCGAGCTGGTCCTGCAGCCGCCGCCCCTCGGCGCGCGTGACGAGGCCGATCTGCCTCAGGCGCCGCCTCAGCTCCGGCGGCCCCTCGATGTTCATGAGCAGCGGCTCGGCGCCCTTCGGCAGCGGCGGATCATCGTCGCCGCCGGCAACGAGCCGCCAGTGCAGAGCCGCGGTCTCCTCCGCGGGCGCGTCGAGATCCTCGCCGAGCGCGGCAACGAGCGCCATCTCGAGCCCCGGCGCGACGGTCATGCGGTCGACCACGGGCGGCAGATTGCGTCCGCCGACCGGCAGCAGGAATTTCTCGAGCGTCGCGATCTCCGTCGCGATCCGGCTGGCCTCGAGACGCGCCGCCGTGGCTGCCTCGCGAGCCGCCGCCGCCGACGCTGCCAGTGCCTCCAGCTGCTCCTCCGCCGCGAGGGTTTGCGCCTCCACCGTCTCGACGTCGGCGGCGAGACGCGTTGCGGCCTCGCTCAGCGATGTGTGACGCGCCGCATCGGGCGCCCGCGCGGCAACCTCGCGGCGCTGGCCTTCGAGTGCCATCAGCTCGCGCTTCGCCTTCTCCACTGCCGATTGCCGTTCCGCGCGACCGCGTTCCAGGCTCTGACGCCGCGCCCGCGCCTCGAAGGCCCGTCGCGTCGCCGCCGACAGCGCCGCCTCGGCATCCCGCAGCGCCGCGTCTGCTGCGGCCAGCGCCTTCTCGGCGTCGATCTCGCGTTCCGCATCGCCATCGGCGTGCTCGGCGATCTCGGCCGTCTCGTCGTCGAGCCGGGCCATCACCTCGGCCGCTTCGGCCGCGAGCCCATTCTCGCGCGCGACATCGCGGTCGAGCTGCGCGACGCGCGCCTCCAGCTCGTCCCGGCGCCGCTGCAACCGCTCGGCCTCTTTTTCGAACGTCTCCCGTTCGATCCGGAGCCGCGCCACCGCGGCGCCCTTCATCGCCTCCGCCTCGCGCAGCGCCGGGAGCCCTTCGGCGATCGTGGCCTCCTCGGCGAGCGCCCGCGCCTCGGCCTCGGTCGCCTCCGCGAGCCGGATCAGCGCCTCGCGCAAGGCACCCTCGCCGGCCTCGACGTCCGCTTGCGCCGCCATCCACGCCAGATGCGCCGCCAGCGCCTCCGCACGCCGGATCTCTCCCGAAAGCTCGCGATAGCGCCTGGCCTGCCGCGCCTGCCGCTTCAGGCCCTCGACCTGGCTCGACAGGCCGCCGAGCACGTCGCCGATGCGCGCCAGATTGTCCTCGGCCGCCTTGAGCCTCAGCTCCGCCTCGTGGCGGCGCGTATGCAACCCGGCGACACCCGCGGCGTCCTCCAGGATGCGACGGCGCTGCTCGGGCTTGGCGTTGACGATCTCGCCGATCTGGCCCTGCCGCACCAGTGCCGGCGAACGCGCGCCGGTCGCGGCGTCCTCGAACAGCACCTTGACGTCGCGCGCGCGCACGTCGCGGCCGTTGATGCGATAGGCCGAGCCCATGTCGCGCTCGATGCGGCGGGTCAGCTCCAGCACGTCGTTATCGTTGAAGCCCGGCGGGGCCTTGCGCGCCGCGTTGTCGACGAACATCGTCACCTCGGCCCAGTTGCGGGCCGGGCGCGCCGTGGTGCCGGCGAAGATCACGTCCTCCATCGCCGAAGCGCGCATCGCCTTGTACGAGGTCTCGCCCATTACCCAGCGCAGCGCCTCGAGCAGGTTCGACTTGCCGCAGCCGTTCGGGCCGACGACGCCCGTCAGCCCCGGCTCGATCCAAAGCTCCGTCGGCTCCACGAACGACTTGAAGCCGAGCAGCCGTAGTCGCGTGATGTGCATGCCCGGTCCTGCCCAGCCCGATCGCAACGCACCTTATGCCCCAGCAAAGCTGATTCTGTCGACCTGACCGCCCACATCGGCGCGGCTTTGCGTCCGCCCATCGCTGAGCGCCAGCACCTGCGGATATCCAGCTGGAATGCCTGCAACTCATGTCCGCCAGTAGCCATACGGGTGGCGGTGCCACATTGACTGGACGCAATGCGGCCCGGCTCTGACGGGGGAATGCTTCACGCGTCACCTGGGGATTTGGAGCATGAGATGGCGAAGTTCGAACCTCGTCGGAGGGGCCCAGGCCTCTCACGGCGGCGATTGCTAGCAATTGGAGGTGCCGGGCTGGCGGCCGGAGTGGTGCCGCTGTCTGGCGCCGCCGCTGCTAAGGTGGCCACGAAAGCGCGGATCCTCATTGCCGGTGCAGGCGCGGCGGGGCTGACCGTGGCCAATCGTCTGGCCGCGCAGCTCGATGGTGCGCGCATCGCTCTGCTCGACGCCCGCAAGCAGCACTACTATCAGCCGGGCTACACGCTCGTCGCTGCCGGGCTGAAGCCGCCCGGATATCCCGTCTCAAGCACACAGGAGTGGGTGCCCCCAGGCGTCGAGCTGATCGAGGCGGCGGTCGCAGAGTTCGACCCTCAGACCAATCGGGTGGTGACCTCGACCGGCAGAAACCTTGACTACGACTTTCTCGTCGTCGCGACCGGCCTCGACCTCGATTACGCGGCAATCGAGGGTATGACGACCGACCTGATCGGACGCGACGGTATCGGCAGCGTCTACGCAGGTCCGGAGGGCGCGCGCAGGACTTGGGAGGAGATGTCGCGCTTCACCGAGAAAGGGGGGGCGGGTCTGTTTCTGCGTCCGGCGACGGAGATGAAGTGCGCCGGAGCACCGCTCAAGTACGCTTTCATCACGGACGACTATGCCCGACGCAAAGGAACGCGGCAGAAAACGAAACTGACCTACGCCGCGCATGCCGGCGCGCTGTTCGGCGTGCCGATCGTCAGCGAGAAGGTGCGCATGCTCTTTGCCGAGCGCGGCATCGACGTCGTCTACAGCCACGTCCTGAAGCGGATCGAGCCCGGCCGCAAGGTCGCCACGTTCGAGACGCCGAAAGGCCCTGCGGAGATCGGCTACGACTTCATCAATGTCGTGCCGCCCATGCGGGCGCCGGCCGCCGTACGAAAAAGTCCGCTCGCCTGGCAGTCAGGTCCGTTCGCGGCCGACGGCTGGGTCGAAGTCGACAAAGCAACCTTGCGCCACACTCGCTTTCCCAACGTGTTCGCGGTGGGTGACGTTGCTGGCGTGCCGAAGGGGAAAACGGCGGCCAGCGTCAAGTGGCAGGCGCCCGTTGCCGTTGATCACATCGTTGCCGACATCGCCGGCCGCAAGTCGGATGCCACCTATAACGGCTACACGTCCTGCCCGCTCATCACGCGGATCGGTCGCGCGATGCTGGTAGAGTTCGACTACAACAACAACCTCGTGCCGTCGTTTCCGGGGATCATCGCGCCGTTGGAGGAACTCTGGATCAGCTGGCTGATGAAGGAGATCGCTCTCAAGCCCACCTATCTGGCCATGTTGCGCGGACGCGCCTGAGGAGGAACGATCATGAAGGAGTTGACGGTCTCAACCCTGCTAGCTGTGTTCGAGGAGATGTTCGGCTCCTGGCTATTCTGGACGCTCGTCGTACTCGCGCTAGCGGTCGTGATCGCGCTCGCCTTTGTGGTGATACGTGAGCGCAGGCTGAGCGCGCGCCGGCTCGTTCTGGCGGAGTTGATTGGCATCGCGGGTGGCATCGTCGCAGTCTGGCTCGTGCTGATTGTGACGAGTTCGCGTCTGGGTGATCTCGGAGGACCGATCGACGTCATCGCGATGGTGGGAATTTGGATCGTCGGTGCGCTCGTGACGCTGATCGCTTCCTATGGGGCATTCGGTTTGCTGTGGCGCCAATGAACTCAGTACCACGACAGTACGTATGGCACTTGGCTCAGTCGCTCCATTCTCGCGACTAATGTCAGTTCATGCAGTCAACTCCAACCGGAATCCATCGGATTGGCGTTGCCGCACCTGTGAACGCAGACTGGAGCGCTCCGAAGCGGCGGGTCAGCATCTCCGCTCCCAGCCTTCACCTCAACCCGCGTTTCATCCGGCCTTTCTGGCCGGCGTGCTCTGTCCCGCCACCATCGGGTCTACGATCGCGCGGATCTCGCTGATTCCGAGCACCGACTTCACCAGCTTGTTGCCGACGAAGAAGTTGGGGGTGCCGATGATGCCGAGGTCGCGGCCGCGGTCCTTGATCTGCTTCAGGCCTTCGATGAGGCCCGCATCCTTGACGCAGGCTTCGTACTGGGCCCGGGTCAGCCCGACCTGCGCCGCCACCTTCATGATCGCCTCGGGTCGCACCTCCTGCGAGACCCAGGCCGATTGCTGCTCGAGGAACTTGCGATAGAGCGTCAGGTATTGCGCCATCGGCGCGCAGCGTAGCGCGATCGTCGCGTTGCCGCTGGTCCGGCCGATCGGAAACTCGCGGATGATCAGCCGCACCTTGCCGGTGTCGATGTACTCGCGTTTGAGCGCCGGAAACGTCTCGGCCATAAAGCGGCGGCAGTGCTGGCAGGTCAACGACATGTACTTGACCATCACCACAGGGGCGTCCGCCTTACCGAGCGAGAATTCCGGCAGCGGCCCCGCTTTCAGCACCTCGGCGAGCGTCGGGTTGGCGATTACCTCGCGCGGCGGCCGGTCGGAGGCGCCGTCGGGCGCGAACGGATTGAACGGCTTGGCGGACGCCTGCGTCACACCGTAGGGCGACGTGCTCGCGGCCTCGGCCGTATCAGGCGTGCTTCCAGGTGCGCCCGCGCCGGCCTTGGTCGCAGTCAGGAGCGAGGCGCTGTCACCGGCGCACCCACCGACGAGCGTTGCCAGCAGCAGCACGGCCGCCGCGGCAGCGCGCCTTCCATGGAGCCGCCCCATCCCGATCGACTGCATGCCGCGCGTCCCCCCTCGTCGGTTCTGTGCTCCCCGCTCGATCGGGGCCCCGTCCCGAACGCAGAACCGGCTGCCGCCTGCCGCTACTGCTTCAGCAGCGGCTCGATGGCCTTGTCGAAGCTCTCGATCTGGTCGGCGCGGTCGGCGAGCTTCTTCCCATTGACGAAGAACGTCGGAGTGGAACGCACGCCGAGCACCTTGTTGCCGCGGTCCCGTGTCGCCGTCACGCCGTCCAGCAACTTCTGGTCAGTCAGGCACTTGTCGAAACTCTCTTTGGTGAAGCCATGCTCGCTGGCGATCTTGAAGAGCGCCGGCACATGGTTCGACTGCACGAAGGCCCAGTCGTTCTGCTTGGCGAAAAAGGCCGAGATGAGGTCGTACGTCTTTTCCTCGCCCGCGCAGCGCGCCAGCATCGAAGCCGCCGCGGCCAGGTTGTCGAGCGGGAACTCTCGCAGGATCAGCTTCACCTTGCCGGTGTCGATGTACTTTTCCTTGAGCTTCGGTAGCACGGTGTTGTGGAAATTGGCGCAATGGCTGCACGTCATCGAGGCGTACTCGACGATGGTCACGGGTGCATCGGCCTTGCCGACGACGATGTCAGGGATCGGGCCGGGCTTCATCAGCTCGGCGGTAAGATCCGCCTCGGCCTTGGTGCCCTGCGCCAGCGCGAGATGGGGGCTGAGCAGCAGCGCCGCGGCGGCGATCACCACGGGACGTCGCGTCACCGTCGTCCGAAGAAGGCGCTCGTTGAAGTCAGTCACGTCGGTCTCCTCCGATTCGGATCGGGGCATGCTTGATGGCTCATCGCCCTAGTGTGGCGTCGCGCCTTAGTTGCCAGATCGTGCGGCTCGCTCGGAGGCAACTAAGGCGCGACAAACGCCACGCTAAGCTAATGATTTCTCTAGTGGCCCTTATCTCGCGCCTAAATCGGAAGCGGTTCCGATCATGATGCGATTTAGGCGCGACGGGCCACGAGGCGAAGCGCATAGCCTTTAAGGCGGTTCCAGGCTGAACCCACCATGAACTTGCCGTGAGCGAGGCAATGCGGCAGGACGGCGGCTTCGTCAAGCCTTGCCGCGTGCTCCGGACGACCGGGCGACCAGGCCCTGAGCCATGCGTTCGAGCGCCGCCTTGAGGCCGGGCTCGGCGATCCGGGCCAGCTCTGCGCGGGGCTGGGCGGCTGTGCCGCCGGTTGTTGCTCGTGCAACAGCACCCGGTGTCGCGGCCGGCTTGATCGACGCCACCTGCACGATGCGCATGTCGGCAATGGCGCGATAGCCGAAGTAGGCGTTGATCCGCTCGATGAGCTGGCTGCCCTTGTACTGGATGTCGAGCGCTCGGCCGGCCGCGACGGCCAGCACCAAGGTCGCACCCGGCCTGCCTCGGTTCTCCTCGGCGGCCTCGTCGCCCGACCAGTCGGCCCGCTTCGGCCATTTCAGCCGCTCCGGCATCGTGTCGCGTGCAATGTCGGCGCCGACGATCGTCTCCCAATCCGTGATCAGTGCGGCGGCCGAGAAGCCGTAGCGCTCGAAGGCCGGCTTGGTCAGGCGGGGTACGAAGCTGCCGACCGTCTTGGCGTAGACCGGCTGCGGTCCGGTCGTGCGGGAAGGCGGCTGGCGATGCGGCAGCCGCGCGGCGTAAGCGGCGAGCCGTGCGTGGCCGCCGGGGGCGCGCGTGTCATTTCTGCCGAGAGCCGGTGCCTTGATCTGCATCTCTGGTCGTCCCCACACAGTGCGGTTCCCATCGCACCGCCACATCCTTAAGATCGAGTTAAACGATTCGCCGGATTGACGCGCGGGGGCCTGCCATGAGCACTGTGGCAATAGAGCAACCATTCCGGCCGAGGGGCACCTCAGCGGATGCCGGCGAAAGCTCGCTCGGTCGCCAGCCGGGCGAGGGCCTGCCGGGGGAGAGCCTGCCGGCCGCCAATTCGGCCCTAACCGTCGAGCAGATGTCAGGCCCTCTGCTCGATTGGTACGACCGCGAACGGCGCGACCTGCCGTGGCGCTACGGGCCGGGGGAGACACCGGACCCCTACCGCGTCTGGCTGTCCGAGATCATGCTGCAGCAGACGACCGTCAAGGCGGTGGTGCCCTATTTCCTCGAGTTCGTTCGGCGCTGGCCGAAAGTGGAGCGCCTCGCCAAGGCCAAGCTCGACGACGTGCTCGCGGCCTGGGCCGGGCTCGGCTACTACTCACGCGCCCGCAACCTTCATGCCTGCGCCAAGGCCGTGGTCGAGCGTCATGGCGGTCGTTTCCCCGCCGGGGAGGCCGAGTTGCGCGAGCTGCCGGGCATCGGCCCCTATACGGCGGCAGCCATTTCCGCGATCGCGTTCGGCGCCTGCGCAACCCCTGTCGACGGCAATATCGAGCGCGTCGTCTCGCGACTTTTCGCTGTGCGCGAGCCTCTGCCGTCCTCCAAACCACAGCTTCGCTCCCTCGCGGCGACGCTGACCCCAGCAGTCCGCGCAGGCGACCACGCCCAGGCGATGATGGACCTCGGTGCGCGCATCTGCACCCCGAAGCGACCATCGTGCCTGATGTGCCCTGTGAGTCCGGCTTGCGAGGCCCGCGCCCTCGGCATCGAGGCGACACTGCCGATGCGCAAGGCCAAGGCCGAGCGCCCGGTGCGGTACGGTATCGCCTTCGTCGCGCTCCGCGAGGACGGCCACATTCTTCTGCGGCGCCGGCCGGAGGCCGGGCTGCTCGGCGGCATGCTCGAGGTGCCCTCGACGGATTGGGGTGACGACCGCCTCGCCATCGAGCGCGCCATGAAAGCGGCGCCGCTGCGCGCCGAATGGTGGCCGGTGACCGGCGTGGTCAGCCACACCTTCACGCACTTCCGCCTCGAGTTGACGATCGTGCGTGCGGTCGTCGACGCCGATGCGCAGCTCGACCTCTGGGCCGACGCCGACCGTTGCCGCTGGTTGCCGCGTCGGGCGCTTGCCAAGGCAGCCCTGCCAAGCGTCATGCGCAAGGTCATCGCTCACGCCATGGGCGATGGCTGACAAGCGTGACGTCGTTGGCGGGGTATCAACTGGCGAGGCCGGGCTTTCGTTCGGCCGCCGCTCGTGCCAGCCCAACCAGTGCGGGAAGGGCGATGCCCCAGGCGCAGGCGATCATCGTGTAGGCGATCCACGCCGGTTGCGCGATCTGCAGCGCACCTAGTTTCGCCCCGGCGGCGTAGGCTAACGGTCCGAACAGCGCTCCAAGCATGGCCGCGGCGAGCAACGGGCGTGAGCCGAGCAGCGTCGCGAAGGTCGGGATCGTGCTGCCGAACGCAAGCCACAGCACAGCGATCCACGCGGGTGCGAAGCTCGCGTGCGGCCAGTGCGCCGAGTAGCCGACGAGGCCGGCCGTCATGGCCAGTGTCTCCATGGCGAGCCCCAGAAGACCACTGGCGAATGTCGTTGCGATCACCGCGCGCTGCGCGCCGTGCACGCTAAGCTGTGCGGCGACGAAGAGGCATCCTGCGACGACACCGGGAGCACTCCACCCCTGCGCCGCGCCTAACGCGCTAATGAGCCATACGGCCTGGAAGCCCGCCAGCTCTCCGATCGAGCGGAGGCTCACGATTGCAGCCGCCCCTGGAGGCCGGCGTCCGGCGGAGATAAGCGCGCAGCGACCGCGTAGCCCGCCGATGCTGCAGCGGCCGAGGCTGCCGTTCCCCACGTCATGTCGACGATCGCCAGCATGGGCGTCCATCCGGAGATGATCGCAAGGTTGGTGAGATCGAACGTCCCATAGGCGGTCAGGCCCACCAATCCACCAGTTGCCGCGGCCGATCCTGGTGAGGAGCGAGCCAAAGCCGGCTTGACGGCGAGCACAGTAAGGCCGCAGGCATAGATAAGATAGAACACGACGACGGCCGCGATATTCGGCTGATCTCGCAGGATGGCCCCGAGCTGCTGGCGGAACAAGTCTACGGCGACCAGGGAGAGCCAGGCCGCATCAAGCACCAAGAAGGCCAGGAGCGCAGCCACGTAGCCGGCGAGCATTGCTGCGAACGTGTGCATGAGTGCCTCCCGCACCGCAGACCATCGCCCGCGTGCACTTCTCGGCTATTTGGTCGCAACGCCGGGCAGGCTTTGGCGGATCACCGCCGGCGGCGTTGGTGGCCGGCGCTGCGCCGGGCATCGCCCCGTAGATGATCCACCGGTCGCGCTCGGCCGTAGACCCCCGGTAAACGCCGCGATTGCGGAGTCGGAGAGAGCATTTATGCTAGGCGCAGCGCATTTTGCGGGGACCCGCCCACGGCCGGGACCTCCCAGACGGTGGGGCTCGATGTCCGACTTGTTGTCCCGGATCGCCACGGACCGCGGCGACGAAGCCTTTCGCAGCCTGTTCGACGAATATCGCCCGCGCGTGCGTCGATACATGATGCAACAGGGGGTCGACGCCAATCTCGCCGACGAGCTGGCACACGAGACTCTGGTTACCGTCTGGCGCAAAGCGGCGCTCTATTCGGCTGAGAAGGGAAGCCCGAGCGCCTGGATTTTCACGATCGCGCGCAATCTGCGCATCGATCGTATTCGCCGCCAGAAGGTCTGGCAGGAGCTGACCGAGGAGCATTCCGCCACCATCCCCTCGGAGGAGCCGCCGGCGGACAGCACGGTCGAGCAGCAGCAGCGCCAAGTGCGCGTGCAGGCCGCGTTGCGCGATTTGCCGCCCGAGCAGATCGAGGCCGTGACACTCGCTTTCATCGAGGGCTTGCCACACAGCGAGATCGCCGAGCGTTTGTCGTTACCGCTTGGGACCGTCAAGTCCCGCATCCGCCTGGCCTACGCCAAGCTTCGCGATGCTTTGGAGGAGCTGAGGTGAGCATGTCGATCAGGAAGCACCCGGATCCCGCCACATTGATGAGCTTCGCAGCCGGTACTTTGGCGGAGCCTCTGGCCGCTGTCGTCGCGGCGCACGCCGCGTTGTGCGCGCAGTGCCGGCGGGAGATCGCCGACATGGAGTTGATTGGCGCAGCATTGATGATGCGCGCCGTTCCGGCCGATGTGCCGTCTCAGCCGTCTCACCTCCAAGCAAGGCCCCGCCGCGAGGGGGCGGCCGAGCATCCGGCCGCCCTTGGCGCTTCGCCTGGCCGTCTGCCGTCGCCGATCGCCCGTGCGTATGGGCTGACCTTCGACACCATCCCGTGGAAGCGGCTGGGGCCGGGTGTATGGCACCACAGGCTGCCGTTGACGGCCGGAGTCGAGGGAGACCTACGCCTGCTCAAGATCGCAGCCGCTCGCCGGATGCCGGAGCACGGTCACGGCGGCGCGGAACTGACGCTGGTGCTAGATGGTGCCTACGCCGACGAAACCGGAACTTACCGCTCCGGTGACATCCAGGACGTGGACGAGGACGTCGAGCATACGCCAGTCGCCGACGCGCAGGCGGGTTGTGTGTGCCTGATCGCCAGCGACAGGCCAGCGCGGTTCAAAGGTCTCGTCGCGCGGCTCGTGCAACCCTGGACCGGCATGTGAGGTGAGCCTCGCATGTCGCAGCCATCCTGGAGAACGGCTTGGATCACGGGAGCCAGCACCGGTATCGGCCGCGAGCTGGCGTTGCGCCTCGCGCGGGACGGGGTGCGCGTCGCCATCTCGGCGCGCTCGGCGGATAAACTCGCCGCTCTCGCCGACATGCACGCCAATCTGTTTGCCTTTCCCGTCGATGTCACCGATCGGTTCGCTGTGGCGGAGGCGCATGCCCACATCGTCGCCGAGCTCGGTGGCATAGATCTGGCCGTCCTCAATGCCGGCGTCTGGCACCCGATGAAGGCCACCGACTACGATGCCGACCGGGCCGTGCAGTCGATGGCGGTGAATTATTTCGGCATCGTCAATGTTCTGCAGCCGTTGATTCCTGCGATGACGTCGGCCGGGCGTGGCCACATCGCACTTGTCGCATCGGTTGCCGGCTATCGCGGTCTGCCGATGGCTTCCGCATATGCCCCGACGAAGGCCGCCGTGATCAGCTTGGCCGAGGTGCTGCGGCTCGAGCTGTCACGTCACGGCATCGTCGTCAGCCTCGTCAATCCGGGTTTTGTCGAGACGCCCATGACGTCCGTGAACGAGTTTCCCATGCCGTTCATTCTCGACGCGAGCGACGCCGCGGCTCGTATCCATCGCGGCCTCGCCCGCGGTCGGTTCGAGATCGCCTTTCCCTGGCAACTCGTCGCGATGATGAAGGCGCTGAGGATGATACCGAATGCGCTCTTCCTACGCATCGCCAGCCGCATGTCCGGCTGACACGGTTGTTGCTCTCGCTTTGGGCCGTGCCCGGTAGGGCCGGTTACGCGCTGGCTCGGCTGGACGCGGCCTCGCCGGTTTTCTGCTCGAAGAAGAGCGACAGCTCGCCGAGCTTGACGCCCCACTTGCGCATCGTTGCCCGGTTGACCGCGATCGTATCGCCCATCCGGTAGATGCGGTCGTCGAAATCGACGCTGATCTCGCGCGCTTCAAGCTTCAGGCGGAAGCGATACCGCATGCGGATCGACTGCTCGTCGCACTCTCCCGTCGCGCTGCCGATGCAGTCGGGACAGGTCGCCGTGAACCGCCCCTCGCCGGTCGGGACGACGCGCCACGTCCGCTCCTCGCGTGCACCCGTGTCGTAGACGAAGACCTCATCGAGGACGAAGGTGCCGGCCTCCCAACGGCCGTGCATCTCGACGCTGAAGCGCCTGCGCAGGCGCCCGAACCGATCCTCGAATATGCCCCAGGCCATCGTGCGTCCCTCGAGGAAGCGCGTCAGCTCGAAGCGGTCGCGATGTGTGGTGGGGGCCATGTCTTGCGCCATCATGGTTCTCTTGCGGAATTATTGCGGCGTTCGCCGCGCGTGGTCCGTCAGCCGGGCTTGCGCAGCCGATAGAGCCCCACATCGATCATCCCCCGCTCGAAGCCGACCTTGCAGTAGATGAGGTAGTAGAGCCACATGCGCCGGAAGCGCTCGTCGAAGCCGAGTGCCGCGATGCGCGGCCACGCCATCTCGAAGCGGCTTCGCCATTCGCCAAGCGTGCGTGCATAGGACGAGCCGAAGCGCTCGACGATCTCGAGCTCGAGTCCCGCCTCCTCTGCCCGCTGGCGCATCAGCTCTAACGTCGGCAGCATGCCGCCCGGGAAAATGTAGCGCTGAATGAAATCGGGATTGCGCCGATAGGTCTCGAACGCCCTCTCGCGGATCGTGATCGCTTGCACCACGGCGACACCGCCTGGCACGAGGCGCTGCGAGATCGTCGCGAAATAGCGCGGCCAGTTGTCCTCGCCGACGGCCTCGATCATTTCGATCGACACCACCCGGTCGAATGTGCCGGCGGTATCGCGATAGTCCTCGAAACGAATGTCGACGTCCTGTGCGAGGCCGGCCTCTGCGATCCGGGCTGTTGCCGCGCTCAGTTGCTGCCGTGAGATGGTGATTGCCTCGACCTTGGCGCCGGCCCGCGCTGCCGTTTCCGCCAGCGCCCCCCAGCCGCAGCCGATCTCGAGCAACCGCTGTCCGCGTTGCAACTCGAGAGCGCCGATCACGCGTGCGAGCTTTTCCTGCTGCGCCTGCTCGAGACGTCGCGCCGTCGTGCGCGTAGATGGCGCTCGAGTACGACATGCTCTCATCGAGCCACAGCTCGTAGAACGAATTGCCGAGATCGTAGTGCGCCGCGATGTTGCGCCGGCTTCCGGCTCGCGAGTTGCGGCGGAACCGGTGCCAAAGCCGGTCCCTCCCGCGCGACACCGCCAACGCAGGCAGGGCCCCGGTCAGGGCAGCCTCGTTGGCCATGAAGAACTCGAACAGTGCGACGAGGTCGTCGGTGGTCGCCTCACCATCCATGTAGCTTTCAGCGAAGCCGAGCGAGCCGCCCCGCACCAGCTTCCAGATCGCCCTGTAGCTTTTGAGAGCGAGCCGCGCCTGGCAGGCTGCGCTCGCCGGCCCAACGATCGCGGATTGACCGGACGGCAGCTCGACGTGAATGCGGCTCGCGGCGCTGTCGCGCAAGGCCCGGTCGAGAAGGCCGAGCAAGGCTTTGTCGACATGGCTCAGCAGGCCGAGGCCGCCACCGGCCTGCGCAGAGCGCTCTCCCTCCGCAAGCTGCTTCTCATGCATGACGGGTACTCCGGTCCTCGGATTTGACGATCGATGCGGAATAGGCCGGCGACGTGTGCCGGGTGACGAGCGGCACGCCCTTCGCCCAAAGCCGCGCCGCCTCCAGATGGATGGCCGCGACGACCTTCAGCGTCATCAGGGGGCGGCGGACGAGCAGGGCGGCGATGGCCCGATTGCTGAGCGCGATGCGGCGACCGCTGAAGTGCGTCTTGAGCACCGGCCGTCCGGCTTCGCGCAGCGCCACGCCGATCAGCGTGCTTTCGCCCGGCGGCAGCATGTGAAAGCCATAGGTGCCGTCGGCTTGCGTGTAGGGCGAGACGTAGAGCTCCTTGGCGCACGCCTGCGCCAGCACGTCCCCGTTACGCCCACCGGCCTCGATCACGTAGCTCTTGCGCTCGCCGAACGTGTTGCTCACCTCGTAGATGACGGCGCCGACGCGACCGCACGCTTCGCGGCAGAAATAGACGCTGAGCGGATTGAAGACGTAGCCGAGCACTCGCGGATAGCAGACGAGCTCGATACGCGCGCCGCAGCTGTCGAGCCCGGCCTCGTGGAGCAGCCTGCGTGCCTTCTCGCCGACGGGCGTCTGGCTGCCGTCGCCAAGGTCGCGGTCGTGGAAGCTCAGAAGATTGAAGCGATTGCGCGAGAAGAGACGCAGCTTCCTGTCCAGGCGATCGATCTCGTCCACATCGAGGCAGAGCGTGAAGACGCGATACGAGAAGGCGTGCTGCCTCGGTACCAGCCGCTTGTGGACCACCACGCCATCATACAGGCAGGATGCAAAACCGCTCATTCAGCCGGCTCCAGCACTTTCGCGGTCGCCTCGCGCGCCGGCCGCAATACGATCCGGCCGGATTCGTCGGGCACCCTCCACGGACGGCGAACACCGCCGATGTCCTCGGCTGCGGCCAGCCCCGCCTGCAGCCCGTCCTCATGGAAGCCATAGCCGAAATAGCTGCCGCAGAACCATGTGCGACGCCGCCCCTGCAGGCTCCAGAGTTGTCGCTGGGCAGACATTGCGCGCGCATCGAACATCGGGTGCGCATAATCGAACGCCGCGATCTCAGAGCCGGGGGCCGGCTGGTGGGACGGGTTCAGTGTCACGAAGAGCGGCGGTGCATCGGCGTCCAGCGGCTGCAGCTTGTTCATCCAGTAGCTGACGCAGAGCCGGGATTCGAGGCCTTCGCCGCTGCCGAGATAGTTCCAGCTCGACCACAATCTCTGCCGCGCCGGCATCAGGCTCGTGTCGCGATGCAACACCGCGCGGTTGTGCGCATAAGGGAATGCGCCCAGGACCCGTCGCTCCTCGCCGTCGGCATCCCCGAGCAGCGCCAGCGCATCGTCGGCGTGCGTGGCGACGACGACGGCGTCGAAGCGGTGCTGCGCGCGCGATGTCCGGACCGTGGCATGTGTCTCACTCCGTGCGACCGACAAGACGGCTTCCCCGAGCCTCGTCTCTATGGGGGAGGCAGCGAGGATACGTCGAACATAGCTGCGGCTGCCGCCGACGACCGTCCGCCAATGGGGCCGGTTGCGAACCTGCAGCAGTCCATGGTTGGCGAAGAAGCGCACGAACGAGGCCAGCGGAAAGTCAAGCACCTGGGCTGACGGGGTCGACCAGATGGCGGCGGCCATTGGCAGGATGTGACGCGACACGAAAGCGGGCGAATAGCCATTGGCCGAGAGATACGAACCGAGCGTCTCGTGCTCCGCTCGCTCGGCCCCGCCCAGTCCCGGCGCCTCACGAAAAAAGCGCAGCGTGTCCGCCAACATGCGCCAATGCGCAGGCCGCACCAGGTTAGAGGGCTGACCGAACAGTGTTGAAAGGCTGGACCCGGCGTATTCGTAACCGCCACCATTGAGCGATACCGCAAAGCTCATGTCGGTCGGTGCGGTCGCCACGCCCAGATGCTCGAACAGAGCAATGAGGTTCGGGTAGCAGGCAGTGTTGTAGACGATGAAGCCTGTATCGACTGGCACGGTCCCGTGCGCCGAGGGCGCGTCGACGGTATTGGAATGTCCGCCTGGCCGGCTCGCGGCTTCAAACAGTACCACCTCGTGCCGCTGGCTCAGCAGCCACGCTGCCCCGAGCCCAGAGATCCCGCTGCCGATCACGGCAATCTTTTGTCGTGTTGCTATCTGGTCCATGCCCCGCCCCCTCGACGCGTACTGGTTTGACTACGTGCGGGGTGCGGCGTCGGATTAGCTCAATCGGGGGGCCACCAAGTCGGCCGGCGCGATGGACTACGCCGCCGCGCGGCGTCCGCGCCTCGGCCTTCGCTCGGAGACGGCGCTGTCGAACAAACGCTCGCCGCGCAACGAAGCGCGCGTTGCGAACTCGGCCCGGATGTGTCGCGCCATCTCCTCCGCGAGCTCGTTCGCGCCAGCGGACGGAAGGCGCAAGTTCAGTGCGAACGACGGCAGCGGCGGCAGTCCGCAGTCGCCCGTCAGCACCTCGAGCGAGGTTGGGACCGTCTCGCGCAGCAGCGCCGCCACGCTGATGCCGGCTATCACCATCGCATTGACGGCGTCCTGGTTGGCGACCTCGAGCACGACGCGCCATTCGATCTCGGCGCGTCGTAGCGCTTCGAGCAGCACGGGGCGGAACCGGCAACTACGCCCGCCGATTGCGATTGGAAGTGGCATGCGCCGGTGCGCCGTCCCCCCGGGGGCTCCGACCCAGACCAGATCGTCGCGCGCCAGCGTCTCGACCTGGCGGCCCGCCGTCTCGAGGTCTGTCGTCAGCGCCAGGTCGACCCTGCCGCGCTCCAGATCCTCCACAAGCTCCTGCGAGTTCGAGGCAACGAGGCTGATGCGCACGCCAGGCCACTTGGCATTGAAGCGCCGCAGGATCGGCGGCGCATAGGTGACAATCAGGTCGACCGGCAGTCCGAGCCGCACCTCGCCCTCGAAGCTCGGCGTGGTCATCGATTCCATTATCTCGTCGTTCATCGCGACCAGCCGCCGCGCCAGCGCGATCAGCTGCTCGCCCGGCGGCGTCAGCGACAGACGCTTGTGTCCGCGATCGAAGAGGGGTTGCTCGAGTGTATCCTCGAGGCGTTTGATCTGGAGGCTGACGGCAGCCTGGGTCCGGTTCAACTGGCGCGCCGCCCCGGTGACGCTACCGGTGTCGACGACGGCGAGAAAGGCGCGGAGAATTGTCAGATCCAGGTCGCGACGCATGACCGCTCACCCATGAGAAAGCATTATCGATGCCATTATAAGCATTCGATTTAGTTATGCAAACGACCGATGTAGATCATGCCTCGGGATGCCAAGCATCCTCAACTGGGAAAGGCAACGATCATGACATACGGTCTTTCACGCGGCTCGGCGCCCGCAGCTCGGCCGTCGCTGGAGACGCCGAGCCTCCGTCTTTGGACGACGACACGCCGCTTCCTGTCGGTGGCCTTCATGGTTGCTGCCGAGCGCCGTCGTCTTGCCGCGCTGGACGATCGCATGCTGAAGGACATCGGTCTGAGCCGCAGCCTCGCCGAGCGCGAGGTCGACCGCGATTTCTTCGACGTTCCGCACGACCGCATGCCGCGGAATTGACCGCGCTCGTCGTCCTGCCCATGCGGAACGCGGCCGCGCTCCGCCCGTTCTCCACGAAATGGCGCGGGAAGAGGACGACACGACATGGCGTACGGCACACGCGATCGAACGCGTAAGGGCACCGCAGCCACCTGGATTGTAGCCGTGATCGCTGTGGCGCTGATCATTTTCGCCATTTGGGCCTGGTGGGCGAGCGAGGTGGCTGGCCCTGGAGACGTGGCACCGGCGACGCCTCCACCGGTAACGGCTCCCCCGCCTCCACCGGCAGCGGTTCCACCCACTCCACCGCGATAAACTGATTGGAGGCAAAATGGCTTTCCGGTTTCGCAGTCGGCCGGCAACGCGCGCCAACGCCGGCCTCTGGATCGTGGTGGTGGTTATAGGCGCGATCTTTGCCGCGTTCCTTTTCTGGGATCCTTACGGCATCGATGGGTACATCCGCGCGCCCCAGACGCCCGCCGCGGCGCCGGACCTCGGCGACGGTCTGGCCAACTAGAACAACGAGAGCTGCTGCGCGGCGGGCGGTGCTCCCTAGCTCAACACCTTGCCTGACCTCAGCTGCTCCACATCGGATACGCTCAGTCCGATCTCGGCCAGAACCTCGGCGGTATGCGCTCCGAGGTCAGGCGCCGGGAGGCGCACGCGGGCGGGCGTGTCGGAGAGCTTCACCGGAAAGCCTACCATGCGCACCGTGCCGTGGCCCGGATGCTCGACGTCGATCGCCATCTCTTGCGCCTCGATCTGAGGATCGGTGAACACCTCCGTGATGGTGAGGACCTTGCCGGTCGGGACGCCGGCCTTGTTCAGCCGCTCGATCCAATAGTCTTGGCGTTCGACCCCGAGTGCCGCGTTGACCAGCGCATTCAGCTCCGGCCGCGCCGCGCGCCGCTGCTCTTGCGTCTTCAGGTCGGGGCGCGCCAGATGCTCGGAAAGGTCGAGCTCCCGCATGAATTTCACCAGGATGTCTTGCGTCGCCGGGGCAATCGCGATGGCCCCGTCGCGCGCATGGAACAGCCCGTAGGGCGATGCGATCGGGTGGTCGTTTCCGGTCCTCGTGGGCTCCTGGCCGGTCGAGAAATGCTCCGACGACAGGTAGGCGAGCAGGCTGACCATGCCGTTCACCATTGCCGACTCGACCTTCTGGCCGCGGCCGGTCTGGTCCCGCGCGCGCAGTGCATTGACCACGCCATAGGCGCAATAGAGCCCCGCGATCAGGTCCGTGATCGGTGGCGCCGCGCGCATCGGCTCGCCCCCAGGCTCTCCCGTCGTCGCCATGAACCCTGACATGGCCTGCGCGATGAAATCGAATGCCGGGCGATCGACGTAGGGCCCCGTCGAGCCATAGCCGTTGATCGAGGCCACGATCAGCCGCGGATTGATCTCAGCGAGCCGCGCTTCCGTCAGCCCCATCTCGGCGAGTATCCCTGGCCGAAAGTTCTCGACAAGCACGTCGGCTTTCTCGAGCAGGCGCTCGAGCACGCGCTTGCCCTCGTCCTTCCGGAGATCTAGCACCATCGAACGCTTGTTGCGGTTGAACGATGCGAAGTACCAGCTCATTCCTCGCGAGAGGTCGCCCTGCTGGCGCACGGGATCGCCCTGCGGCGTCTCCACCTTGATCACGTCGGCGCCCATGTCGGCGAGCAGCATCGTCGAGAACGGCCCCGAAAGCACGCGGGTGAGGTCGATGACTCGGATGCCGGTAAGGGGCTGGACGGACATGGGGCTCGGGGCTCGTCTGCTGGAATTGTCGGGCTGAAGCGGTTGCGAGGCGTAGCAGCCACGTCCCCCCGACGCCAGACCCTGCAGCATCGCTTCCCGATATGCCCCTTGTCATCCGGCATCGGCCCTGCTTGCCTTGGCGCTCACCCGTAGATCAGCCGCCGCTGGACGAGGACTGACCCGCCATGGCCGACACTGCCGCCACTACTTATGACTTCATCGTCGTCGGCGCCGGATCGGCGGGTGCGGCCGTCGCCAGTCGGCTGAGCGAGAGCGGCGCCTATCGCGTGCTGCTGCTGGAGGCCGGCACCGAGGGCTCGTCCTATTTCTGGTCGCGGGTGCCGGTGGGCGTCGCCAAGCTGATCGACAACCCGGCGGTCAACTGGTGCTACTCCTCCGAGCCCGACGAGGGCTCCGGCGGCCGGCGCATCGAGGTGCCTCGCGGCAAGATGCTGGGCGGCTCGTCGTCGATCAACGGCATGGTCTATATCCGTGGCCAGGCGCAGGACTACGACCACTGGGCGCAGCTCGGCAACCGCGGTTGGAGCTGGCAGGACGTGCTGCCCGTGTTCAAGCGCATGGAGTGCTACGATGGCGGCTCCGACGAGCTCCGTGGCCGCGATGGCCCGCTACGCATCACCGATACGGCGCGCCATAAAGTGCCGCTGCTCGAGAAGATGATCGAGGCCGCCGAGAAGATCGGGCTGCCCTACAACCCGGATCTCAACGGGGAGACGCAGGAAGGCATCGGCATGTCCCAGGTGACGATCGCCAAGGGCCGCCGCCAGAGCACGGCTTTCTGCTATCTCGACCCCGCGCGATCGCGCCCGAACCTCGTCATCGAGCAGGGTGCCATGGCCGAGCGGCTGGTGCTGGACGGCAAGCGCTGCGTCGGCGTGAAATATAACGTCGGCGGTGTTCCGCGCGAGGCGCGAGCCTCCCGCGAGGTGGTCGTCTCCAGCGGCTCGATCAACTCGCCGAAACTCCTTGAGCTTTCAGGGATAGGGCAAGCCGATCTCCTAAGGTCGCTGGGCATCGAGCCCGTGCACCCGTTGAAGGGCGTCGGCGAGAACCTGCGCGACCACTATTCGCCACGCGTGAAATTCGCCATCACCGAGCCGAACGCCACCTTCAACGACAACGCCCGCGGTTGGCGGCTGGCGCGCGAGGCCATCAAGTACGCGTTCCTGCGTGAAGGCTTTCTCGCGTCGACCTCCGTCCCGATCCGCATGTATTTCCGCACCCGGCCGGGTGCCGAGACGCCGGATGCGACAATCTCCGTGCTGCCGTTCCTCTACGAGATGGTCGGCCGCGAGCGCCGCATCCATCGCACCAAGCGCGGCATCACCATGAACATCAACGTGCTGCGGTCCGAGAGCATCGGCTCGATCCATGCCCGGTCCGCGAACCCCACCGATCCGCCGGCCATCCGCTTCAATTTCCTGTCGGCTCAGGCCGACCGCGATGGGCTGCTCGCCGCAATACGCAAGGCCCGCGAGCTGATGTCGACCTCGCCGCTGAAGGAGATCACCGGCGAGGAGATCGCGCCCGGACCGCATCTGCAGACGGACGAAGAGATCCTCGAGTGGGTGCGCAACAATGCCGAGACCACCTATCACCCGGTCGGCACCTGCAAGATGGGCTCCGATCCGATGGCGGTCGTCGACAGCGAGCTTCGCGTCCACGGCATCGAGGGGCTGAGGGTCGCCGATGCCTCCATCATGCCGACGCTCACCTCCGGCAACACCAACGCGCCGTGCATCATGATCGGCGAGAAGTGCGCCGCCATGATGCTTGCTGTTGCAACTGTTTCGGATCGCAAGGCGGCGTAGGTTGCTCCAGGCCGCACGCGCGGCCTCTGGAGTTCTTATCCATCTGCGGCTATTGCCACCACGCCGCGGCCACGAACCGGCTTGGCACCTCGCCACCAACCGGTCAAACTGGACCCATCCCACCTTTCCGCGCGTCCCGACGCGCCTCTCGACGGAGCGATACCCCATGGCAACCACCCACGAAGCCGATGTCGTCGTTGTCGGAGCCGGCAATGCCGCATGCTCGGCCGCCATGGCCGCTCGCGAATCGGGCGCGCGCGTGATCATGCTCGAGGCGGCCCCCAAAGAGGAACGCGGCGGCAACTCCACGTACACGGCGGGTGCGCTGCGCCTCGTCTTCAACGGCGAGGACGACGTCAGGTCCCTGGTCGATCTCTCCGACGCCGAGGTCGCCAACATGGACTTCGGCACCTACACGCAGGAGCAATACTACGACGACATGTACCGCATGACGCGGTACCGCACCGACCAGGAGCTGTGCGACATCCTCGTCCAGAACTCGACCGATACCTGGCGCTGGTGGAAGAAGCACGGCGTCAAGTTCCAGACCAGCCAAGGCCGCCAGGCCTTTAAGGTCGACGGCAAGTTCAAGTTCTGGGGTGGCCTGTGCGTCGAGACGTGGGGCGGCGGCCACGGCCTGATCGATAGCGAGCACGCCATCTGCGAGAAGAACGGCGTCGATATCCGCTACGAGACCGCCGGTCACTCGCTGATCACCGACAACGACGGTCGCGTCATCGGCGTCACAGCGCGGCACAAGGGCAAGAAATACGACATCAAGGCGGGTGCGGTCGTGCTGGCGTGCGGCGGCTTCGAGTCGAATGCTGAGATGCGCTGCCGCTACATGGGCCCCGGCTGGGAGCTGGCCATGGTGCGCGGCACCAAGTTCAATACCGGTGGCGGCATCAACATGGCCCTCGCCATCGGCGCCATGCCGCATGGCCACTGGTCGTCTGGCCACGCCGTCGGCTGGGATTTCAACGCCCCGCCATTCGGCGACCTGACCGTCGGCGACAATTTCCAGAAGCACTCGTATCCGCTGGGCATCATGGTCAATGCCACCGGCCGCCGCTTCGTGGACGAGGGCTATGATTTCCGCAACTACACCTACGCCAAGTATGGCCACGTCATCAAAGATCAGCCGGACATGATGGCCTGGCAGATCTTCGACAAGAAGGTGCTCCACCTCCTTCGCGACGAGTACCGCATCAAGCGCGTTACCAAGGTTTCCGCCAACACGCTCGAGGAGCTGGTCACCAAGCTCGAGGGCGTCGACGCCAAGGCGTGCCTCGAGGAGCTGAAGGCCTACAACGCCGCTGTGATGACCGACGTGCCGTTCAATCCCGCGGTCAAGGACGGTCGCGGCACCAGTGGGCTCGCCGTGGCGAAGACCAACTGGGCCAACCAGCTGACCGAGCCGCCGTTCGAGGCCTACCAGGTCGGTTGCGGCCTCACCTTTACGTTCGGCGGCTTGAAGATCACGACGGGCTGCGAGGTGGAGCACACCGACGGTTTCCCGATCCCCGGTCTTTTTGCGGCTGGCGAGCTGGTCGGAGGGCTCTTCTATCACAACTACCCGGGCGGGACGGGCCTGACCTCCGGCGCCGTCTTTGGCAAGATCGCCGGGGAGGGTGCGGGTGCCTATGCGCTGGGTGCCGGGCAGAGGGCGGGCTAGCTCTCCGGTTGCGGCACAACACGCCGGCGCCCGGTCGAAGGTCGGGCGCCGATGGCATTCCATGGCAGAGCCTGGGCGCGCGATCGTATCGCGGTGGAGCGGCCGTCCAATGTTCGGTAACGGATTTCGATGTGCGGGCGGATGGCTGAATTAATGTCTGCGTTTTCAGCAGGATTTTTTATTGACACTCGATCTGCGAAAAAGAGAAACGAAATGGACGCCGCATTCGTGAGCCGCACGCCATTGAATGGTGGCGTCGATCTCCGTGCGGTCCGAAGCGAAGACCACCACGATGCGATCCGGAAGGTGGCAGGCGTTGATGTCTATGAAGCGTAAGCAGGCACCTGTCGCGGATATGTTGATGAGCTGGCAGGGCAAGCTCATACGATAACCCGGAATTCTGACGACACCTTGTCCGATGACCTCCTTGCGTGGCGCAATTCGGCCTTCCGGACTGTCTGGCCGACAAGCGGGACGAGTGAGGTCGGGCGCGTCTGAGCAGAGCATCGATCGCCTGGTCCAGGCACTTGCTTCCTTGACAGCCATGTCTCTCGTCTCCCGGTTATGTGGCCTAATGTTCACCCTTTGGTAGTGACACTCAATCGTTAAGCTGGCGCAATATTGCCAAATACATAACAACGTTCGAACGATTTTTCGAAAAGGCGATCTGGTCCGTGTTCCCGGCCAGTTGCTGTCAGCGTCACGTGACGACCTGCCGCTTCCCAAAACGGGACGACCGTATCTTTTCTCGTAAGCGAGAAAATAAACGGGAATCCACCAATCATTCAAATCGTGCTGAGATTTTTGCGCTGTGTTGCTGGAAAAAATAAACGACCTATTCAGGAGAAGCGCCGTGACGTCGTTGCACCACATTGACAGGCCCGCACCGCGTAGTCCTGTCCCGTTCATCGAGGATCGTCGCGGCTCGGTCGCGATCGTCTTCGCCCTCTCGATCGTCATTCTCGCCGCCGTCGTGGGGGGAGCCGTCGACTTCAATCGCGCCTATGCCGCCCGTGAGCGGGCACAGCAGACGGCCGATGCGGCCGTTCTGGCCGCCGCTCGCGTCTGGCAGCTTGAGAACGACCTGGACGCCGCCAAGCTGCGGGGCAAGGCCTTCTACATCGCCAACGTGCCCGCCGGACTGGCCGCTACGGTGAGCGACTTCCTCGTCGACGAGGTCAAGAACACCATCACGCTGCAGGTGCAGGCCCTGATCCCGACGCCGTTCCTCAGCGTCGTGGGCACCAAGCACGTCACCGCCAACATCGAGGCCCAGGCGCAGCTGGCGCGCGGCGTCACGGCGAACCGCCATCTCGAGGTTGCGATGATGCTCGACGTGACCGGCTCCATGAAGGGCTCCAAGCTGACGGCACTCAAGGCTGCCGCAAAAGACCTCGTCGATATCGTCGTATGGGACAGCCAAGGCGAGTACACCTCGAGGGTCGCTCTCGTCCCGTTTGCCGAGGGCGTGCGGCCCGGCACCACCTATCTCCAGGCGGTCCGCGGTGCGCGCCCGTCCACTCATCGCTTCGAGGACAACAACGGCTACTTCCAGCGCTATCAGCTGTCCGACTGCGTCTCGGATCGCAAAGGCAACGAGGCATTGACCGACGCCGGGCCGAACGGCACCGACAAGGCCGGCCCCGTCTACACCAGGACTGGCGATTGCACGCCGGGAGCCGACATCGTTCCGCTGACGAGCGACAAGCCTCGCCTTCACTCCGCAATCGATGCTTTGACGGCCGCCGGCCAGACGGCTGGCCAGATCGGTACGCAGTGGGCCTGGTACATGCTCTCGCCCAATTGGAACGCCGTCTGGCCGACGAGTAAGGCAGCTCCGTACGCCAGCAACGTTCACAAGGTCGCCATCCTCATGACGGACGGCGAGTACAACCTCGCCTACGACGACGCCGGGGTCGCGACGCGCAACTCGGCTCGGACCGCCAGCAACGGCAGTCCGGACGGGCAAGCCCGTCTCCTCTGCGAGGGCATGAAAGGGGCGGGCATCGCCGTGTTCTCCGTCGGCTTCGAGCTCACGAGTGCCAAGGCCGAGGAAACTCTCCGCCGCTGCGCGACGAACTCGAGCTACGTTTACATGGCCAATGACGGCGACAAGCTGCGCCTTGCCTTCAGGGATATCGCGCAGCGCCTCGCGACCTTCCATCTGTCGCAGTGAGGCGGGCCTGAGCGGGGGCATGCCGACGAAGAGACGCAAGTGAGCAGGGCCGCCGGTTCAATCCGGCGGCCCTTCGCATTCGCGCCCAGCAGGGGGGCGGCCGCTCCGGGAGGCGCCTCGACCGTGCGGGATCGTATCGTCAATTGCGGCGTTGAGACGTCAACCACCCAGCCTACCCGGGAGGAGGACATGCAGACGATCGGCAACGGGTCCGTTTTCGACCGCCGCCTCTATGACGTCGCGTTCTTCGTGGCCCTGCTGGCGACGGCTCTCGCACTGGGCGCCGCGCTGGCGCACGCCATGGAGCTTCCGAACAAGATCGACCTGCCGCGCGAGCAATATTTTATCGTGCAGAGCATTTATCGCGGTTGGTGGCAGATCGCCTTCGTGCTGGCCTTCGAGCTGGCCGGCATGCTGGCCGTTCTGGTGCTCTCGCGCGAGCAGCCGGTCGTGTTCCGCACGACATTGCTGGCGATCGCCTGCCTTGCGGCAGCGCAGGCGATCTTCTGGATCTGGACCCAGCCGGCGAATGCCGCGACCCAGAATTGGACCGTCATTCCGAGCAACTGGCAGACGCTGCGCTTGCAGTGGGAATTCTCGCATCTGGCCGGTGCGGTCTTCCAGTTGATGGCATTCAGTGCGCTCGTCATCGCCGTGCTCGCGGGCCGGCAGCGGCCCGAATTGGACGTTTTGCCAGATAAGGCCCTATAGGGCCGCTCAGAGGCCATTGGCGCGAGCCTCCCAAACGTCCTAGCATTGCTGCTCGTGGAACGTGCGGGCACGGGATGAGACAATGCAGAAGCGGATGAGCGACGGTGATCTGCGCCAGGATGTGCTCGAGCGGGCACGTGGCGTCACAGAGCTGATCAAGGCAGCGGCCCCCCGCATCGAGGCCGGTCGCGAGCTGCCGCCCGACGTGCTGGCAGCCATGCACCGCGCCCGGCTTTTCAGGCTCCTGTTGCCGAAATCGGTGGGTGGCGACGAGATCGACCTCGAGACGCACGCCATGGCGCTCGAGACGATTGCCCGTGCCGACGCCTCGACGGCGTGGGTGATGAGCCAGGGTTCCGGCTGCTCCATGTCGGCGGCGTTTCTCAGCGCCGATGCCGCCAAGCGCTGGTTCGGTGCCCCGAACGCGGTGCTGGCCTGGGGCGCTGGGATCCAGGGTAAAGCCGTTGCCGTCGACGGCGGGTACCGCGTCACCGGCACCTGGACTTTCAACAGCGGCAGCCGTCACGCGACGCTACTGGGCGGGCACAGCTTCGTCTACGAGGCCGACGGCTCACGCCGCCTTCGTCCGGACGGCCGCCCGCTCGATCGTACCATGCTGCTCGAGCGCTCGAAGGCCGACATCGACGACGTCTGGGACGTGGTCGGACTGCGGGGCACCGGCAGCGACACGTTCACGATCAAGGATCTGTTCGTTCCCGAGGCGGACACCATCGACCGCGAGACCTACGCGGAGTGCCGTGAGCCGGGGACGCTCTACAAGTTCTCGACGACGCTTGCCTACGGCGTCGGCTTCTCGGCGCTGATGCTCGGCGTCGCCCAGGCCATGCTCGACGAGCTGACGGCGCTCGCGATGGTCAAGACGCCGCGCTCGGCCACCATGTCGCTGCGCGAGAGCCCCGTCTTCCAGACCGAGCTCGCCCAGCTCGAGGCACGCACCGCCGCCGCTCGCGCCTATCTCCGCACCACCGCGCGCGAGGTCTGGAACGAGGTGGAAGAGACCGGCGAGATCACCATCCCGCAACGCGCGCGTATCAAGCTGACCACCACCTGGGTCATCAATCACTGCTTCGAGGTGGTGAAGGATTGCTATCGCGCCGCCGGGCAATCGGCCATTCATCCGAAAGGCCCCTTCGAGCGTCGCATGCGCGATGCCATGACCGCGTCCCAGCAGACCCAGGCGCGCGGCTCGAACTACATTACGATCGGGCGCACGCTGCTCGACCTGGATCCAGACAACATGGCCTTCCTCTGACGCAATCGTTCGGCAAGCGGCCTTCAAGCCCATCCGGCAAGGGTGACGGTAAGCCGGTACGCCGCGAGGCAGTGGGGACGCTCGCCCGTCCGAAGCCCGGCGAGCCGGTCGAGCGCGACTTCGTCCTGCTGCTCGAGCGCATCGAGCGAGAGGCGGCGCGCCTCGATACGCGGTTCCGGATTCCCGGCACCCGCATACGCTACGGCTGGGACCCGATCCTGGGCGTGATCCCGGTTGCCGGCGACATGGTGGCTGCGGTTTTCGGGTTGCGCCTGGCCGTCTGGGCTCATCGCTTCGGGCTCGGCTCCGCCTTGACGGCTCGAATGGCGCTCAACGTGGCCATCGATTTCGGGGTGGGCATGATCCCGATTGTCGGGCCCTTTTTCGATCTGTTCTATCGCTGCAATACGCGCAACCTGGCGCTACTGCTGGCTGCGCTCAAGCGCCAGCTGGCCCGTGATGGTGGGTAGGCCCGTCAATGGGCGCGCCGCGGCGCCGGACCCGGAACGGGCCTTGCCTGTGCGGCCAGCACCTTGTCGATCCGCCGGCCATCGAGATCTATGACCTCGAAGCGCCAGCCTTCGATGTCGACGTGCTCGCCCGTCCGCGGCAGATGCATGAGGTGGGCGAGGACGAAGCCGGCCACGGTCGCGTAGTTTCGATGCACTGGCAGCACGATACCGAGCCGATCCGCCATCTCGTCGGCCGGCATGGCGCCTGCGAGAAGCCATGAGCCGTCGTCGCGCTCGATGGCGTGTGGCTCGGCGTTCGCCAGGTCCGAGCGGAACGCGCCAGCGATCGCCTCCAGGATGTCGGCGGGCGTGACGACGCCCTCGAAGGCGCCGTACTCGTCGTGAATGAGCGCCATCGGCACTTCGGCGTCGCGCAGGATGGCCAACACGTCGAGCGCGTCGGTTGTCTCGGGGACGATCGCCGCCTTGCGCACGTGCGTGCGAATGTCGAGCGGCTCGCCCTTGAGCAGCGCGGCCAGCAACTCCCGCGTCTGTACGACGCCGATCAGGGCATCGGTCGAGCCTTCGCCGACCGGCAGCCGCGAGTGCGGCGTGGTGATCAGCCGTGTCTTGATCTCTGCCTCCGGGGCCGTGATGTCGATCCAGTCCACGTCCGTCCGGGGTGTCATCAGGCCGAGAACCGCCCGGTCGGCGAGCCGCATGACGCCGGCGATCATCTCCCGCTCGCCGCGCTCGATCACGCCGGCACTTTCCGCCTCCGCGATGATCGTGCGAATCTCTTCGTCGGTCACGCGCGATTCAGGCTCCACGCTTTGATGGAAGAGCTGAAACACGAGCCGTGTCGAGGCATCGAGTAGCCAAATGGCGGGCGCGGCAATCCGGGAGAAGCCGGCCATGAACGGCGCCACGGCACAGGCAATGCCTTCCGCATTGCGCAGAGCGAGCGTTTTCGGGACGAGCTCGCCGATGATCACCGACAGGTAGGTGACCAGCGCAATGACGATGCCGTAGCCGAGCGGCGCGGCCACTGTTGGCGCTGCTCCGAGCCCCTCTAGAAGATGCGCTGCCTGGGCGCCGAACGCCTCGCCGGAATAGGCGCCGTTGACGATCCCGATCAACGTGATGCCGATCTGCACTGCCGACAGAAAGCGCCCCGGGTCGGCTGCGAGCACGAGCGCGCTCTGCGCACCGGGCCTGTTGGCGGCCGCCAGCGCCTTCAGGCGCGACCGTCGCGCAGACACGACAGCCAGCTCGGACAGGGCGAACAGCCCGTTGAGGAGGATGAGGGTCAGAACAATGAGGAGCTCGATCACGTCACTGGCGGCCGACGCGTCGACGTCCGAGCCACACCCTGTTGCCTGCGGGGAAGCAAGACGTTAGTGCCTGAGCGTCAGAGAAGCGAGCAGCAATCGGGCTTTTGGCCCATCCCGGCGATTTACGAGGTTCCATGTCGCGCCTTCACGTCGTTTTCGACCTGGACGACACCCTCTATCCCGAACGTGATTTCGCCATCGCCGGCTTTCGCGCGGCCTCGCGCTGGGCCCAGGCTGCCTTCGGCGTCGGCGATCTCACCGCCGAGATGACCGGGATGCTCGATGCCGGCACCCTCGGCAGGCTGTTCGCTGTCGTTCTCGCCCGGCATGTACCAGACCATACGCACGCCCACCTCGACGCGTTCCGCGAAGCCTACCGTCGCTGCGACGGCCTCGCGCTCGCGCTCTTTCACGATGCGGTTGCCGCCCTCGATCACTACCAGCAGCACGGGCCAATCGGCCTGATCACCGACGGCACCCATCATGTCCAGGCGAGGAAGGTCGCGGCCCTCGGCGTGGAGCAGCGCTTTGCCAAGATTGTCTTCACCGATGCCTTGGGCCCAGACCGAACGTACTTCAAGCCGCATGCGCGCCCCTTCGAGGTGATGGCCGCAGCTCTCGGCGCTCCCGGCGACCGTTTCGTCTACGTGGGCGACAATCCATCGAAGGATTTCGTAGCTCCGAACGCAATGGGCTGGACCTCGGTGCTCGTCCACCGCGATCATCCGCGCATCCACGACGTGGCAAAGGTGGCGGAGGGCGGCGCGCCGCAGCACACCATCAGCGCCTTGACCGAGTTGCCGGATATCCTTGGTGCCTGACGCGGCCAGCGTGCCTGCGGAGGCTCGGCCAAACCCTGCCTGTGGCGAGGCCAGATGCACATATCGGGGCAACGACGTGCCGGCAACGAGCGCACAGGGGTGCAAAAACATCCGCGTCCGACCATATTCTCATCAGGCGAGCGTCCGCGGAATGGACGGTCCAATCACCTTTTAAACTGCTGCAACGCCCCATGTCCTCGACCAGCTTCTATCGGCTCCTCGCCCTCGGCCTCGTCGCCGCCGTGGTCCTATGGCTCGGCAATAGCGCGATCCAGACAGCGCTGTTCTCGGCGCGCGAGGTTCGCGCCGTCACGCCGCGCGGCGATCTCGCGGCCTTCGAGACGACGGCGGCGGACGTGTTCCAGGCCTCAGCGCCCTCCGTCGTCTACATCTTCACCGAGCAGGCGCAGCGCACCGTCTTCGGGACCGAGCGTATCGGGCGCGGCACCGGCTCCGGCTTCATCTGGGATCAGGCCGGCCATATCATCACCAACAACCACGTCATCGCGAACGCCGACCGTGTGTTCGTGCGCTTCGATTCCGGCGATACCGTCACGACAAGCGTCGTCGGCCGTGCGCCGGACTACGATATCGCCGTGCTGAGGGCCCAGGTGCCTGCAGCCTCACTCAGGCCGATTCCGGTCGGCAGCTCGACCGATTTACGCATCGGCCAAGCCGCCTTCGCCATCGGCAATCCGTTCGGCCTCACGCGCACGCTCACGACGGGCATTATTTCCGCCGTTGGCCGCACACTGCCGAGCCAGAGCGGTCGCGACATCGAGGACGTGATCCAGACGGACGCCGCGATCAATCCCGGCAATTCGGGTGGTCCGCTGCTCGACAGTGCGGGGCGCCTCATCGGGGTCAACACGGCCATTCTCTCGCAGACCGGATCCTACGCCGGCATTGGCTTCGCGGTGCCCGTCGACACCGTCAATCGCATCGTTCCCCAGATCATCACGCGCGGTAAGCCCGTCCGCCCGGGGATCGGCGTATCGATCGCCGGCGAGGAGATCGCGGCGCGCTTCGGCGTCAAGGGCGTCATCGTGATCGACGTAGTGCCGGGCGGGCCGGCTGCACGCGCCGGACTGAAGGGCGTCGATCGTCGCACGCAAGGCCTCGGCGACGTGATCGTCGCCGTCGATGGTACGCCGATCAACACGGCCCCCGAGCTCTCGAAGCGCCTCGAGCGCATCGGCATCGGCAACGAGGCCACTCTCACCGTCGAACGCGCCGGCCAGCGCCGCCAGGTTGTCATCGACATCGTCGATATCGGTTGATCCTTCCGGCAGCATAAAACGTCGCGTTGTGGCCGCCTATTCGTCATGGGTCGGAATGCTCAACGATGCGTTTACCCTTACTGTTGCAAGTCCCACACGTGGCTAGAGTACGTGCTACGAGCGCTCGGCATGCTTGGCGGAGGGACGCTGGCGGGCACGAGGGGCAGCCCGCAAGGGCAACGATAATGGAGCGTGGCCATGACGGGGCTTGGCCTCGGTGAGAGTGACGACGAAAGCCTGCGGGCTCTCAACTGCATTCTCGAGGCGTGGGAAGTCGGTGCATCGAGTGGCGTCAAGCCGGAGATGATGGCCTACGCCGCCATCTATGCGGCGCTCTCGGATCTCGTCTCGAGCTACGGCGAGGATGCCGTCGCGGATCTTGCCGGCGGTCTGGTCGATCGCGTTCGTTCCGGTGAATTCACGCTCTATCGCGTGCGCCAGTAAAGCGCGCTCCCGTCGCCGCGCATGATCGGCTACGCCGATCGCGCGAGGCACGCCTTGAGATCGCGCGACAGGGCTTCCATCATATTGAAATAGTGGTCTGGACCGGCCGGCAGCGCCGCGCCCAGTGGATCGAGCGAGGCGCGGCGTACGCGTGTCCCTTCGATGATCGTCTCGACGGCACGCGGCGCGAATTGCGGCTCGGCGAACACGCAGACGATCCTCGCGCGGTCGAGACGCTCGCGCAGTTGCGAGAGGCGGCGTGCGCTCGGTGGCACCTCCGGATTGACGGTCACCGAGCCGGCACCGGCCAGCTCGTAGCGGCGCTCGAAATACTGATAGGCATCGTGGAAGACGAGGAACGGCTTGTCGGCGACGGGCGCCAGGTCCGCCGCGAGGGACCGCTCGAGTGCCGCGAGCCGATCCGCCGTAGACTTGGCGTTGGCTCTCAGGCGCGCGGCATCGTCCGGCATGACGGCGGCCAGTATCTCGCCCATGTGCAAAGCGATGATCCGGGCGTTCCGGGGATCGAGCCAGAGGTGCCCGTCTGCTTGCTGCGCCTCGCCCTTGTGCCCGTGCCCGTGCCCGTGCCCGTGGCTATGCTTGCTGACGCGACGGTCCGTGCCGTGCTCGTGGCGGTGGGGCTCGAAATCGCCGCCGATCCTGACCTTGTGCAGTGTCAGCCCCGGTACCTTGTCGAGTGTCACGATCCGGGTCCGTTTGGCGACGAGTGAAAGCGGCTTGGCGAGGAATACCTCGAGACGCTCGGATACGCGCACCACCACAGAGGCTGCGTTGAGACGGCGCACCTCCGATGGCTTCATCGCATAGTTGTGCGGTGATGCAGCACCGTCGATCAGCAGATGGGGCGTGCCGACACCGTCCATGACCGCAGCAACGAGGCTGTGCACGGGTTTCAGCGTCACCACGACGTCGGGACCCGCCGCTAGTACAGATTGCGCACTCGCCAGTGCGCAGGCCACGGCCACGACACAGCGCCCGGTCCATCTCCGAGCCGCGTCGGGGCGGCTCGTGCTCTTCTTGCTCATGATATGAAAGTCTCTCCCCGCAGCCCGCTGGTCCGCTGCAACTGGCAGCGGGCTTCCCGCGGTGCGACAATGCAGCTATGTTATACTGTATCAAATGCGACGCAATTGCCTTATCGCCGCCAACGACCTCTGTCCTATAGTTCTTGGAGGCGGACGGGCAACGACCGGCTCGAGCTCCCTCGAGGCCTGCGGTGCGGAGTGATGGAAGAGGCGACATATGGTCAAGCCGAGACCTGATGAGATCGAAAGCCGTCCCGGTGTGCGGCGCCGCCTGTCGGCGCTCGCCTTGGCGCTGGGTGCGATCCTGCTGACCGCGGTGCCAGTGGCGGCTCACCCACACATCTGGGTGAGCGTGCGCACCTCCGTCCTCTACGACAACGGCGCGATCGTCGGTTTTCGTCACGCCTGGACGTTCGACCAATACTACTCGGTCATGGCGATCGAAGGCCTCGACACCGACAAGGACGGAAAGTACTCCCGTGCCGAATTGGCGGAGCTGGCCAAGATCAACATCGAGGCGCTGAAGGAGTTCAGCTACTTCACCTTCGCGCGCCTCGCGGATCAGGAGCTGGCGGTTGGCATCCCGAAGAATTACTACCTCGAGCATGCCAAGCGAGCGCCGGCCGGCGAGGCGACTACCGCCAACGCGCCATCCGCCGAGCAGAAGGACGTCGCGGTGGTACCCCGCACCGGCGCTGCCGAGATCGCGGCGGCGGCCGGCCAGCCGGTCGACGAGCTGACGCTCAACTTCACGCTGCCGCTCGTCAAGCCCGTGCTCGCCGAGGCTCAAGGTCTCACATTCTCGATGGGCGATCCGTCATTCTTCATCGCCTTCGAGCCGGCGCGCGATACGCCCGTCGCCTTGGGGCCGGGCGCACCAAAGGGGTGCCGGATCGAGGCCGCCGAGGCGAAAGCGCCGGAGGCCAATCCGTCGAAGCCCGGCGACCTGATGGCGGGGCAGCCGAGCGATCTCTCGATCAATTTCGTTGCCGCGAAAGTGTGGCAGGTCGTTTGCTCGCCCGCCGGCTGACTTGATCGGCGCCGCACGAGCCCGGCGCCGACATGACAGGCTTGTTCATTCGAGCCGCGATATGCGAGCCTTCGCACGGTCGCTCGTCGGCGCCCGAATCGGTGTGCCCTCCTGCGGCGCAGTCCCTCGCATCCAGGCCCGGCTCCCTTGAAGCTCAGATCGATCACGCTTCTGCTCATCGCCGAGCTTGCCGCCATGAGCCTGTGGTTCGTCTCGGCGGCGATTTTGCCCGAGATGTCGCGCGAGGTGGCAATTTCCCCCATGCGCCAGGCAGCACTGTCGAGCGCGGTTCAGGCGGGCTTCGTCGTGGGGGCGCTGGCATCGGCGATCCTGGGTGTGGCCGACCGTTTCGATCCCCGCCGCGTCTTTGCCGCATCCGCCGTGATGGCAGCCCTCGCCAACGCGCTGCTGTTGATCGTGCCACCGGGGAGCGTGATCGCCATCGCCGCGCGCTTCGTGACGGGCGCACTGCTCGCCGGCGTCTATCCGGTCGGCATGAAGATCGCGGTCGGCTGGGGACAGCGCGATCGCGGCTTTCTGGTGGGCGCCCTGGTCGGTGCCCTGACACTCGGGTCGGCTCTCCCCCATCTGGTCGCGCTCGCCGGCGGTGCCGATTGGCGCGTGACCGTGGCAATTGCCTCGCTCGCGGCGGCGCTGGCCGGCCTAATCGGCCTCACCGTGCAACTCGGGCCCTATCACGCGCGCTCGGCTACCTTTGATCCCCGCGCGATTACCGCTGCCTGGACCAACCGCCGCGTGCGTCTCGCCTACGCCGGATACCTCGGCCACATGTGGGAGCTCTATGCCATGTGGGCCTGGATCGCGACGGCGGTGGCGGTCTCGTACGCGGCGACGATGTCGGTGCCCGAGGCTGAGCGCCTCGCCAAGCTGACGGCCTTCCTCGCCATTGGTCTCGGCGGGGTGGTCTCCGTGGCGGCGGGGCTCGTCGGCGACCGGCTCGGCAAGGCCGAGGTTGCCGCCGGCGCCATGGTGGTCAGCGGCATTTCCGCTGTGCTCGTTGCGCTCACGTTCGGCGGTCCGCCCTGGCTGACGCTCGGGCTGGTGCTGGTCTGGGGGGCCAGCATCGTGCCGAACTCGGCCCAGTTCTCGGCCCTCGTCGCCGACGCGGCGCCGCCGGAGATCGCCGGGAGCCTTCTTACGTTTCAGACGGCGCTGGGCTTCGCACTCACCTTCGTCACTGTGCAGGTCGTGCCGCAAGTTGCCGTCGTTGCCGGATGGCCCTGGGTGCTGGCCGGTCTCGCGGTTGGGCCAGCGGTGGGCATCGTCGCGATGCTGCGCCTCACCGCGCTCGCCCGCAGCGAAAGGTGATTGCGCACTCGCGAGCTGCTAGACTTATCGGTGTCCAGCCGCACGAGGCGCAGCCATGTCAGCAATCGCAGCCAATGCCGACGTCGCCGTTCCGCGCCGCATCCCCGCGCGCGAGCTGCTCACGGCCGCGCAGCTTGCGCGCGTTCGCGAGCGCGTCGAGTGGAGATCGCTGGCGTTGATTGCGCACGCCTGGGCCGTCATTCTCGGCTCGATCGCGCTGGTTGCCTGGGCTCCCAATCCGCTTTCGTATGTCGTCGCCGTCATGTTGATCGGATCGCGGCAGCTCGGCCTCGCCATTCTCATGCACGATGGCGCTCACGGCTGTCTCTCGCGCGACGAGAGGCGAAACATGGCGCTCAGCCAGTGGCTCTGCGCCTACCCCGTGTTCGCCGAGACCCGGGCCTACCGTCGCTATCATCTGGCGCACCATGCCCACACCCAGCAGCCTGACGATCCCGACCTCGTCCTCTCGGCCCCATTCCCGATCACGCCGACGAGCTACCGCCGCAAGCTGTGGCGCGACATCACGGGCCAGACCGGCTTCCAGCAGCGCAAGGCTCAGCTCGTCAATGCACTTGGCGATCCATCATGGCCGCTCGCGCGCCGCGCACGGCATTACTGGGAACGGCTCGGCCCGCAAACGGTCGCTAACGGTGTGCTGTTTGCGGGGCTGGCGATCGCGGGTGTCTGGTGGGCCTATCCGCTGCTTTGGCTGGTGCCGCTATTGACGTGGATGATGGTCATCACGCGTATCCGCAACATCGCCGAGCACGCCGCGGTGCCGGATTCGAACGATCCCTTGCGCAACACCCGGACCACGCGCGCGACCTGGCTAGAACGGGCGCTTGTTGCGCCCTATTTCGTCAACTACCACCTCGAGCATCATCTGCTGTTCTACGTGCCCTGCTACAACCTGCCGAAGGTGCACGACATCCTGATGCGCGGTCCTCACGCCGCTCGCATGGAGGTGCAACCCGGCTATCTGAGCGTTCTGCGTCTCGCGACGGCCAAGCCCGACAGCGAGGACCGCCCCGGCGATGTCGTCAGCAATGCGCGGCGGATGCGCGACGGCAAGCGCGTCGGCGACGATCAGGCCTCGGCTGGCTTCTGACAGGGGCAAATACCGGTTCACGTGAGAAGAACGAGCGACCTGGAAACGACCTCTAAGCCGCCCGCTCAGCGCCAGCGCCCGTAGCGCCATGGGGCAAGCGGATGGCGCTCGCGGCGGATATCGGGCGCTGGGTCGAAGCCCGATGTGCCCCAGGGATGGCAGCGGCAGACGCGCGAAAGTGCGAGCCACGAGCCGCGCCACGCGCCATTGGTCTCGATCGCCCCGAGGGCATACTCAGAGCATGTCGGCAGGTGCCGGCACTCCATGCCGAGCAGCGGTTTCAGCGTCCAGCGGTAGAGGTGAACCGGCGCCTTGGCGACACCCCGCGTCAGACGGCCGAACCGTGATCGATGCTGCCCCGCCGCCATTTGCATCAAGCCGAGGCGGCCTCTTGCGGCGAGGGGGCTGGTGTCTCGCCGGCCTCGCGCGCGTCGAGCGCCCGCAGGATCGCCTCGAACGCGAGCAGCGTCGAGGCATGGCGCCCCTTCACCTCGCGCACCGGCTCGAGGGCGCCGAGATCGGCCCATTTGCCGCCCGGCGGCGGTCCGTTCTCTTTGAGCATGCGACGCATCTCGCCGGCCACACGCCGCAGCTCGTCGACGGTGCTGCCGACGACATGCGCCGCGACGATCGACGCCGAAGCCTGACCAAGAAGACAGGCCTTCACGGTTTGCGCGTAGTCCGTGACCACGTTCCCGTCGAGGGCCAAGTCAACCGTGATCGTCGATCCGCAGAGCTTCGAGTGGGCCGATGCCGTGGCATCCGGCCGATCGAGCCGGCGGGCGGGCGGGATGGCGGCGGCCAGCTCCATGATCCGGTCGCTATAGAGATCGCTCAGCTCAGTCATCTCATGCCTCGTTTTGGGAGGGCGCTCATCGGTGCCGCCCGGCTATCCGGCGCGCTGCAACTCGGCTACCCGAGCGGTCAGCGCAAGGCGTCCGCAACGCCTTCCCATCGGACGGTCTAGGCTACATACTAGCATGCCCATGGCGTATCGGCGTGCCCGTGACGCCCCAGAGCCGGAGAGCAGCGCGCCCGTTGACCCAGATATTGCGCTCCGGCACCGGGAATGCAAGCTGTGCTCGTGGGCTGCCTGCTGCCGATCCGGGATGAGCCCGGCTGCGTATCTCCTGTCGACCCGGCAGTGCGCCAACGGAAGGAACCGAGAATGGATCAGCGCGTCGATAAGGCCGCCCTTGCATCGAACTCCGACGAGAGCCCCGCTCTCGTGCGGCCGACCCGCGCCGAGGCCGAGGCTGCCGTCAGGACGCTGATCGCCTGGGCTGGCGACGACCCGGACCGCGAAGGCTTGCTCGACACGCCACGCCGGGTCGCGGCCGCCTACGAATCCTGGTTTCGCGGCTACTCCCTCGATCCCGCCGCCGTGCTCGCACGTACCTTCGGCGACGTCGCCGGCTACGACGACATGGTCATGGTCCGCGACGTGCGCCTCGAAAGCCATTGCGAGCACCACATTGCGCCCTTCATCGGCGTCGCACACATCGCCTACCTGCCCCGTGATCGCGTCGTCGGCCTGTCCAAGCTCGCCCGCGTCGTCGAGATCTACGCCAAGCGCCTCCAGACCCAGGAGACGCTCACCGCCCAGATCGCCGAGGCCATCGAGCGCTATCTTGCGCCGCGCGGCGTCGCCTTGCTGGTCGAGGCCGAGCACATGTGCATGTCGACCCGCGGCGTCAATCAGCAGGGGGTCTCCACCGTGACCACGCGCTTCACGGGCGCCTTCGACATCGAGGCTGGCTACCGTGACCGCTTCCTCGGCCTCGTTCACGCTCAGCGTCGGCCGTAAGCGAAGCCACACGGAAAGAGGACGAATATGGCTGGTGACACCGCGACTTTCGGCAAGCCAGGCCCGCCGGAAGAGTTGGAATCAGGCGCTCGCCTGACACCGCGCTTCGACGGGGCGGGCGGCATCGCGGCCGTCGCGACCGATGCGGACACAGGCGAGGTGCTCATGCTCGCCTGGATGAATGCCGAGGCCCTGGCCTTGACGATCGAGACTGGCGAGGCCCACTTCTGGAGCCGCTCGCGACGCCGCATCTGGAAAAAGGGCGAGGAGAGCGGCAACGTCCTGCGCGTCGTCGAGATGCGCACCGATTGCGACCAGGACGCGGTATGGATGCGGGTTCGCATCGCCGGACATGGCGCCGCTTGCCATACCGGGCATCGCACCTGCTTCTATCGCAGCATCCCCGTCGGCTCCGGGGCCGAGCCGGGTCGCCTCGAGCATTCCGGGACGCCGCGCGCCTTCGAGCCCGGCGAGGTCTACCGGCCGAAGAGCTGACAAGCAGCCTGCTACGGCGGCGTGAGAGAAAATGCTGGCCGACCGTGGAACGCCTGACCGGTCTTGCGCGTAGTGGATCAGCGAGGGCGGCAATATCCCGGCTCCTCACGCATCGCCGCCATCGCAGGCGGTGGTCCTCCAGCTCCCCCGACGAGGAGGCCACCGCCGCTTTTTCCGCCAGCTGACCAGCGAAGAGCCGGCCTCGGAATGCTGCGGGGACGCTTGGCCTATGATGGCCGATAGGGAGGCGATTAACCAATACGGGGTAAGCTCGACAGGCATTGGGAGGCCGTGGCCGACGCCCGGCGCGCGTTTCGGCACGCATCTTGCTGCGTCGGTGCGGACAGGGGGCCGGATCATGAAACGCGGCAAAATCGGCATTGCATTGGGTGGGGGCGCAGCCCGCGGCTGGGCGCACATCGGGGTCCTGAGAGCCCTGATGCAGGCAGGCATCAAGCCCGACATCATCGCTGGAACCTCGATTGGAGCGGTCGTAGGCGGCTGCATGGCGGCTGGGCGGCTCGACGAGCTGGAAGGTTTCGCTCGCGATCTGACACGACGCAAGGTGTTCGGCTTCCTCGATTTCAATCTCTCCGGATCGGCCCTGATCAGCGGTCAGAAGCTGGTTCAGCGCCTCGATCGTCACATTGGCGGCGTCGCGATCGAGACGTTGCCAAGTCGCTTCGTCGCCGTCGCAACCGAGATCGGCACGGGCCACGAGACCTGGCTCTCGCGCGGCTCACTGGTTGATGCCATGCAAGCGTCCTATGCCATTCCGGGCATTTTCAAGCCGGTCAAAGTCGGGCGTCGCTGGTTGTTCGACGGCGCGCTGGTCAATCCCGTGCCCGTCTCAGTGTGCCGGGCGCTGGGGGCCCGCTACGTGATCGCGGTCAATTTGAACACCGATCTTTATGGGCGTGACGCCGTCGTCATCGATGCTGGCCTCGATGGTGATAGCCCCGAGCCCGAGGAGCCGCTCCCGGAGGAAACCGGGTTCGCCCGCAGCCTTGTCCGCCGCCAGTTGCTGGGCGACGGCGGCGCGGCGCCGGGCATTTCGACCGTGATGGTCGACGCATTCAACATCGTCCAGGACCGGATCGCCCGCTCTCGCCTCGCTGGTGACCCGCCGGATGCGATGATCAGCCCGCGTCTTGCCGGACTCGGCATGCTCGACTTCCATCGGGCCGACGAGTTGATCCAGCGTGGCATGACCGCCGCGCTGCGCGAGATCGATGACGTCCATCGCGAGATCGCAGCGCGTCGCTCGGCGAGCGCACGTCTCCCGCACTACGCCTGACCGGCATCGACCCCCGTCCGATTTCTTCTGCGTCCGCTTGCAGTTGCGGCAAATCGGCTCCTATCCTGGTTGCTCATTCGCATCGAGGAGGATGCCGGGCATGGGAACGCTGACAGGGAAAGTCGCTGCCATAACGGGTGGTGCATCTGGCATTGGCGAGGCGGCCGTTCGCCGGTTCGTCGCCGAAGGGGGCAAGGTCGCATTCGCGGACCTGGACGGGGAGCGTGGGCGGCGCGTCGCGGCCGACATCGAGGGGAACGGTGGTGCCGTCACGTTCACCGAGGCCGACGTCGCGGATGAAGCGGCGGCGATGGCCTTCGTGCAGCAGGCCGAGGGCCATTTCGGCCAGCTGGATATCCTGGTCAACAACGCCGGTATCCGCATGTACCAGACCGTCGTCGACGCGACGGCCGAGAGCTGGGACAGGCTCCTCGGCGTCAATCTCAAGAGCTATGCCTTCTGTGCCAAGGCAGCAATCCCACTGATGCGGCGCCACGGCCGCGGCAGCATCGTCAACGTCGCCTCGGTGCGCTCCATCACTGCCGGTGCCAATACCATTCAGTACGACACCGCCAAGGCTGCCATCGCGGGCCTGACGCGTGGGCTTGCCATGGATCACTCGCCCGAAGGCATCCGCGCCAACGCGGTGTGTCCCGGCCCGATCTTCACGCCGTTCCACGCCCGCCGCATCCAGGCCGCCGGCCAGACCATCGAGCAGTACCGCGACGACGCAGCCAGCCGCACCATGCTACGCCGCCCCGGCACGCCCGAGGAGGTCGCCGCCTGCATCCTGTTTCTGGCCTCGGACGAGGCCTCCTACGTCACCGGCGCCTGTCTTTACGTGGATGGAGGCCTCACGGCGATGTAAGAGCGTCGATGACAGGCGGCGGTGTGTGGCCGCCGCTGTCCGGTCGATACGCTAGACAGCCGTGATGTAGTCCCGCATCGCGCTCGCCTCAAGCTCGACCTCCGCGACGCGATGCTTGACCACGTCGCCGATGGACACGATGCCCGATAGCCCACCCCCTTCCACCACTGGGAGGTGCCGGAACCGACCCTTCGTCATCCGGCTCATCAGCTCGTCGATGGTGTCGGCTTCCCGGCAGGTCTCGACCTCGGTCGTCATGGCCTCGCTGGCGGAGCGCGTGAGCGCGCCGGCGCCATGCTCGGCCAACATGCGCACGATGTCGCGCTCCGAGACGATGCCGACGACCTCGCCACGAGAGCCGCAGACGACGATCGCTCCGATGCGGCGCGCGGAAAGGCGCCGCACGACCTCGCTCAGGGGCACGTTGCCCGTTACGGTCTCGACCGCCCGGCCCTTGTCCTTCAAGATGGCAGCGACGTGCATGTCCGTCTCCTCCGCCGCGAGGCCTCGAGGACAACCGGTCACCAATTCTCCCGGAACTGCCGCTCGACACGCGCGTCGAACGGCTGCCCCACACCCATGACCCCAGTCCTGCGTTGCCTGCGGATTGGCTTCGGGTTCACTTTGCCCGGGACACCCTGCCCGGGGCTGCCGCATTTTCGCCCAGTGCGGCATTCACAGCAAGCATAGAGGAGAGGGACTGGAGAGGCCGAGAAAGATCAGTTATGAGATAGTAGGCTTTGAGCAATCATCGAGTCGGCTGTTGCTGGGACGCGCTACTCTACTTATGGTTGCTGTGGATTATATTAATCAACTTCGGGGGGTGAGCCATGCAATTCGAACCTAGGCAGGGCGTCGAGCCGACGGCTGGCGCTGCTGTTGCGCAGGGTCATGTGTGCGGGCCCGGTTGCGGCTGCGGGCGTGGCAACGAGCCCTACCATCCGCACCAGTTCTACGCCCCAGGGTACACCGGCCCGATCGAGACCGATTTCGAGACCTTTGGTGGCAAGTGGGGCAACTCCGCTACCTTCGGCACGTCGGGTGGCGTCGTCACCTGGAGCATCGCCGGGGCGGGCCTCACCAACCAGACGGGGTTCTCGACCTTCTTCACGGGCTCGACCGTGAACATGGGGACGGTCTTCAATTTCGACTACGTCCAGGCCTTGACCGAAGCCTTTGCCGCGTGGTCTGCCGTTTCGGACATCACCTTCGTCCAGGTCGCCGACGGCGGCGGCAACTTCGGCGTCGGGACCGCAGCCAATATCCGCATCGGAGCAGCGTTCAAGGACGGTCCGTCGAACGTGCTCGCCTCCGCCTTCAGCCCGCCCTCAGGGACGGCCGGCGCTGGAGCAACTTTCGGCGATATGGTCTTCGACAGTGGTGAGACCACGTTCTGGACCTACGACAGCTTCAAGATCGTCGCGATGCACGAGATCGGCCACTCGATCGGCCTGCGCCATACGACTGTCGTGGGCTCTTTGATGGAGCCGTTCTACAACCCGGCCATCACCGCCCCACAAGCCGACGATATCGCAGGTGCCGTGGCAATCTACGGCTCCGGAGCTGCTGTGCCGGCAGGGTCGGTGTCGATCAGCGATGCAACGATCACGGAAGGGAACAGTGGCAGCCGTGTGCTCACGTTCACCGTGACGCGGACGGGCGGCACGGCAGCCTTCAACGTAAACTACGCCACGGCGAGCGGCACTGCGACGTCGGGATCCGACTTCTTAGCCCAGTCGGGCGCGCTGTCGTTCGGCACGAATGTCAACTCCCGGACCATCTCGATCACGATCTTGGGCGACACCGTGCAAGAGGCGAACGAGACGTTCTTCGTTAACCTGTCGAACCCGACCAACGGCGCGACGATCGCAGACAACCAAGGCATCGGCACAATCACCGACGACGACACGCCGGGATTGTATCTGGTCGGCACGCCCGGTCCCGACTATCTGCCCGGAGGAGCGGGGCCCGACACCATCTTCGGGCGGGCGGGCGACGACGCGATCATCGGCGGAAACCATGATGACTATCTCGTCGGCGAGGAGGGCAACGATTCGATCTACGGGCAGAGCGGCTTCGACTTTATTCTAGCCGGCCCTGGCAACGATGTGGCGTCCGGTGGCGAGGACCGCGATCTGATTTATGGCGAGGCGGGCCTCGATGTTCTGTTCGGCGACGGCGGCGACGACTTCATGTCTGGCGGCGACGACCGCGACTGGCTCTATGGTGGCACCGGGCTCGACGTTCTCTTCGGTGGCCTTGGCGATGACCTGCTCTCAGGCGATGACGACCGCGACTGGCTCTACGGCGAAGCCGGTGCCGATGCACTGCTTGGCGGAAACGGCGACGATGTGCTTGGCGGTGGCCTTGGCGACGATACGCTGCTCGGCGGCGCTGGCGCGGATGCCATCTTCGGCGAGGCTGGCACGGACTTCATTTTCGGCGAGGCCGGCAACGACTACGTGGTAGGTGGTAGTGGATACAACCAGATCTCACTCGGTGCAGGCATCGATATTGTCCAGAGCACGAGCGCGGACGGCGGAGTGCAATACGTCACTGATTTCTCGGTGACCCAGGATCAGGTCTGGCTGATCGGCTCGCCCTACACCAGCACCTTTGCGGCCCTGGCGGCAGCCACGTCGTCCAACGGCGGCACCTTGATCGCCAACGGCGCCGACGTCGTTTTCCTTGCGGGCATTCAGCCCGGCCAGCTCTCGACGGGGAATTTCACCGTCTTCTGATCCGTGCTCGCGTCCGTGTCCTCTCGCGAGGCCCAAGCAGGGCGATGGAGCATCCAGGCGCCCGTGTGACGGCATTCTGAAGCAACGAGTTCGACCAACGGCCCAGGGGACATCCCCCCTCTGGGCCGATGTCGTTATGCCTCCCTGTCCGTGCCTGTCCGTGCCTCACACGACGCGCAATGTCGATCCGTGCGCCCACTAGCCGCGCGATCCACGCAGGGCTGACTTGCAACAGGGGACGTCATGTCCCAGCCCATCATTGACAAAGATCAACGCTCTCCCGGTCCTCCGGTGTGAAGTGCAGGGGGTGCCGCCGTGCGAGCGCGTGGCATCGGGATCATCCATCAAACCATTTGGGGGCGGCATCCATGACGGATACGACGCCGGAGCGACATGCCATAGCCGACGGCCTCGCCGTACTGGCAGCGGCACTTGTTGCGCTTCTCGGCTTGGCACTGGTATTCGGCTCGCGAGAGCCGGCCATCATCTTCCACGGTGTGCTCCTCGCCGCCGGAGCGGTTCTCGGCGGGATGGCCGTGATGGGCATGTTCGGCAACGGCAAGCCTGCCGACCCCAACGAGTACTTCGATGGCCCGATCAAGGTCGCGACGATTGCCTCGGTCGTCTGGGGTATTGCCGGCTTTGTCGTCGGTCTCGTTCTGGCGCTGGCAACTTGCCTTTCCTGCGCTGAATCTCGATTTACCGTGGACGACATTCGGACGGCTGCGTCCGTTGCACACGTCGGCGGTCATCTTCGCCTTTGGCGGCAACGTTCTGATCGCCACCTCGCTCTATGTCGTCCAGAGGACGTCACATGCGCGTCTTGCCGGTCGCTGGGCACCGTGGTTCGTGGTCTGGGGCTACCAGCTCTTCATCGCCATCGCCGGCACGGGCTACCTGCTCGGCGTCACGCAGGGCAAGGAGTACGCCGAGCCCGAGTGGTACGCGGACCTGTTCCTGACCGTGATCTGGGTGGTCTATCTGCTCGTCTTCCTCGCCACGCTCGCGAAGCGCAAAGAGCCGCACATCTACGTGGCGAACTGGTTCTACCTGGCCTTCATCGTCACCGTGGCGATGCTGCACATCGTCAACAACGCGACGCTGCCCGTCAGCCTGCTCGGGGGCAAGAGCTACATCGTCTACGCCGGCGTCCAGGACGCCATGACCCAGTGGTGGTACGGCCATAACGCCGTCGGCTTCTTCCTGACCGCCGGCTTCCTCGGGATCATGTACTACTTCATCCCGAAGCGGGTCGAGCGGCCGGTCTACTCGTATCGCCTGTCGATCGTGCACTTCTGGACGCTGATCTTCCTCTACATCTGGGCCGGTCCGCACCACCTCCACTACACGGCGCTGCCCGATTGGGCCCAGACCCTCGGCATGACCTTCTCGATCATGCTCTGGATGCCGTCGTGGGGCGGCATGATCAACGGCCTCATGACGCTGTCCGGTGCCTGGGACAAGCTCAGGACCGATCCCGTCGTGCGCCTACTGGTCGTCTCGGTGGCGTTCTACGGCATGTCGACCTTCGAGGGTCCGCTGATGTCCATCAAGGCCGTCAACTCGCTCTCGCACTACACCGACTGGACGATCGGCCACGTGCACTCCGGCGCGCTGGGCTGGGTGGCCATGGTGTCGTTCGGCGCCGTCTACTGCCTCGTCCCCTGGCTGTGGAACAGGCAAGGGTCTCTACTCCATCCGTCTCGTCGAGTGGCACTTCTGGATCTCGACGCTCGGCATCCTGCTCTACATCACCGCCATGTGGGTCTCGGGCATCACGCAGGGCCTGATGTGGCGCGCCTACGACAAGCTGGGCTTCCTCCAGTACTCGTTCATCGAGACCGTGGAGGCGATGAAGCCCTACTACATGATCCGCGCCGTCGGCGGCCTGCTGTTCGTGCTCGGCTCGCTGATCATGGCCTACAACATCTGGCGCACGATCCGCGGCGATGTCTCCGTGGATCTCGCAGAGCAACCGCGCGTCGCCGCGGCGCCGAGCGTGCGCCTCACACCGGCTGAGTGAGGGGGGCACACACCATGAAGCACGACGTCTTCGAGAAAAACTCCATCGTCCTCCTGATCGGCATCCTGATCGCGGTGTCGATCGGCGGCCTGGTCCAGATCGCACCGCTGTTCTGGATCGACAGCACCATCGAGAAGGTGAAGGGCATGCGCCCCTACACCCCGCTCGAGCAGGCTGGCCGCGACATCTACGTCCGCGAGGGCTGCTACGGGTGTCACAGCCAGATGATCCGCACGCTCCGCGACGAGGTCGAGCGCTACGGCCACTACAGTCTCGCCGCCGAGAGCATGTACGACCATCCCTTCCAGTGGGGCTCGAAGCGGACGGGGCCCGACCTGGCCCGCGTCGGCGGCAAGTACTCCGACCAATGGCAGGCCGAGCACATGATCAATCCGCGCTCGCTCGTGCCGGAAAGCATCATGCCGGGCTATCCGTGGCTGGCGACGACCAAGCTCGAGACCGCCGACATCAAGGAGAAACTGAAAACTCTGCGCGCTGTCGGCGTGCCCTACACCGACGAGATGATCGAGAAGGCCGAGGTCGACCTGAAGGCCCAGGTTCTGGCCGAGGGGCGTCCCGTGCGTGACCTCAAGAAGCGCTACCCGAAGGCACGCAATGGCAAGTTCGATCAGCGCCCGGCACCGATCCGAGCGAGCTCGATGCTCTGGTCGCCTACCTGCAGATCCTCGGCCAGCTCGTCGACTTCGCCACCTTCGACGCCGCCGGCCCGAACTTGAGGTGACATCCATGACCTACCAGACGGTTGCAGGAATAAGCCAGGTGGCGTCGCTGCTGATGTTCATCGCCATGTTCGTCGCTGTTCTCGCCTACGCGCTGTGGCCCTCCAACGGGCCACGGTTCGAGGAGGCACAAAAGCGGGCGCTCGATCTCGACAATGGAAAGCCGTCCCAGGGCAAGACGGGCGAAAGGGGGCACAGGTGACTACGAAGCGCGAGGTCGACGACGTCACCGGCGTCGAGACGACCGGCCACGAGTGGGACGGTATCAAGGAGCTGAACAAGCCGCTGCCGAGGTGGTGGCTGCTGACGTTCTACGCCTCCATCATCTGGTCGATCGGCTACTGGATCATCTATCCGGCATGGCCGCTGGCCAACGACTATACCAGGGGCATCTGGGGCTACAGTCAGCGGGCGACCGTTGCGGCCGAGGTCAAGGCCGGCATCGCCGCTCAGGCCGGCCAGCGCGAGCTTCTCGACAAGGCACCGCTCGCCGATGTCAGGAAGAACCCCGAGCTTCTGCGCTTCGCCAACGCGGCCGGCTCGGCCGCCTTCCAGACCAATTGCGCGCCGTGCCATGGCCGCGGTGCCCAGGGCTTCACCGGCTATCCGAACCTCAACGACGACGATTGGATCTGGGGCGGCACCGTCGAGGAGATCCACAAGACCATCCTCCACGGTATCCGCACCGGCGGCGATGAGGCCCGGGCCACCGAGATGCCGAAGTTCGGTCTGGATAAGCTGCTCGATGACGCCAAGATCAACGACGTTGCCGAATATGTTCTGTCGCTGTCGGCTAAGCCCGGTGATGCGGCAGCGACCGCCCGCGGGGCGCCAATCTACAAGGAGCAATGTGCGCTCTGTCACGGCGACGACGGCAAGGGCAAGCTCGATCAGGGAGCGCCGAACCTGACGGACGCCATCTGGCTCTATGGCGGCGGCAAGGAGCAGGTCGTTGAATCGATCCGCACCGGTCGCGGCGGCATGATGCCGGCCTGGGGTCCCCGCCTCGATGCGGCGACCGTCAAGTCGCTCGCCGTCTACGTGCACAGCCTTGGCGGCGGCAAGTAGGCCTCGCCCCGAACCAGACCCATGCCGAGGGCCGCGACGTGTTCTTCTCGTGGCCCTCGGACGCCGGTCGTCCCGGCATTTCGGGTGCGCACGGCCACGACAAGGCTCGCCGATACCGATCTCGCAATTGCGAGGCGTCAATGTGCGTGAACCTCGAAGCGTGCGAGATGCCAGCGAGCATCAAACCGAGGAAAGGGAGCGCCTGCCATGTGCAGCTGCGGATGCGAGCTCGCCATCGCCGCGGCCAAGGCCGTCACCTCTGGCGAGCCGAGCTGTCGCCCGGCACCGGTCCTTGACTCGAGCGGATCGGCTCCGGTCTCGGCCATCGGCCGGATTGCCCGACGCATCGCCGGTCTCTTGCCCGGATGGGGAGCAACTCCGTGACCACCGTACTCGACAGACGCATAGACAAGAACGCAGCGCCCGTTGCCGGTGATGTCGAAGCTCATGATGTCGAGGCCGTCAACAAGGCCGAGCGTCGCCAGCTCTATGCGGCACGACCGAAGGTTCATCCAAAGCTGGCGAGCGGTACGTTTCGCACCCTGAAATGGGTGGTGATGGCGATCACGCTCGGCGATCTACTACGGGCTGCCGTGGCTGCGCTGGTATCGGGGTCCCGACCTCCCCGACCAGGCCGTGCTGCTCGACATGGCGAACAACCGGTATCTTCTTCTTCTTCCTCGAGATCTGGCCGCAGGAATTCTATTACGTCACCGGCCTCCTGGTGCTTGGCGCTCTCGCCCTGTTCCTGGTCACCGCCATCGCCGGCCGCGTCTGGTGCGGCTACTCCTGCCCGCAGACGGTGTGGACCGACCTGATGGTCACCGTCGAGCGCTTCTGGCAGGGCGACCGCAACGCCCGCATCCGCCTCGACAAGGAGCCATGGGGCCCGACCAAGATCTTCAAGAAGACGATGACGCACCTCTCCTGGCTGCTGATCGGCCTTCTCACGGGTGGCGCGTTCGTCTTCTACTTCCGCGATGCGCCGACGCTCGCGGTCGAGCTCGTGACCGGGACGGCGCCGGCGATCGCCTACCTGTTCCTCGGCATCTTCGCCTTCACGCACCTATCTGCTCGGCGGCATCGCCCGCGAGCAGGTCTGCATCTACATGTGTCCGTGGCCGCGCATCCAGGGCGCCATGACGGATCGCTACACGTTGCTCGTCAGCTATCAAGCCGGAGCGCGGCGAGCCGCGCGGTCCTGCTCGAAAGGGCAAGGACGGCGTCGTCGACTGGTCGACGCGCGGCGACTGCATCGACTGCAAGGCCTGCGTCGCCGTCTGTCCGATGGGCATCGACATCCGCGACGGCTCGCAGCTCGAATGCATCCAGTGTGCGCTGTGCATCGATGCCTGCAACGAGATCATGGAGCAAGATCGGCCGCCCCAAGGGCCTGATCGCCTACGACACCGTCGCCAAGCAGGAGGCCAAGTCCAAGGGCGAGCACGAGCCGCACAAATTCGTGCGCGCGCGGACGATGCTCTATGCCGGCGTCATGGCGCTGGTCGGCGCTGTAATGCTGGCCGTCTGGTTCAACCGAACGACGCTCGAGATCAATGTCCTGCGCGACCGCAATCCGCCATTCGTGCGCCTCTCCGATGGCGGCGTCCGCAACGGCTACACGGTGAAGATCCTGAACAAGCTGCACGAGCCGCATACCTACACGCTCCGGCCCGACGGCATCCCCGGCGCCACCATGCGCATTCTCGGGTTCGAGGAACAGGCCGACCCGAAGATCACCGTCGCGACGGATGCGCTGCGCGAGTTGCGCGTTCTCGTCACCGTGCCGGCCTCGAGCCTCGGTGCCCTGAAGGGCGCCTCACACGACTTCACGATCGTAGTGCGCGACGTCGACACCGGGTCCGAGAAGCGCCGCGCCACAAGCTTCCAGAGCGGAGGAGGGAACACGCCATGAGCCGTTCTCGTCAGGCTGTCGACGCTGGCTCACGCGAGTTGAAGGGCCGCCACGTGCTGTTCACGCTGATCGCCTTCTTCGGCATCGTGTTCGGCGTCAACGGTGTCTTCCTCGCGCGCGCCCTGCAGACGCATACCGGCGTCGTCTCGGTCGAGCCCTATGTCAAAGGGCTGAAGTACAACGATCGGATTGCCTCGGGTGAGCGGCAGGCCAAGCTCGGCTGGCAGGAAACGCTCAGCATCGGCGTCGACGGAGCTATCTCCCTGGATGTCGTGGACGGTGGGGGCCGTCCGGTGCGCGGCCTCAAGTTCGCCGGTAGCATTGGCCGTCCCGCCACGAGCAGCCTCGATCGGGCAATCGCGCTCGTCGAGACGGATCCCGGTCGGTACGTTGCCCGGACCGCGGTGCTCGACGAAGGCACCTGGGTCGTCGCCGTCGAGGCGACCTCCAGCGACTACGGAACCGAGCCGGTCTATCGCCTGAGGAGGCGCGTATGGCTGAAGCCCTGACGCTCGATGCCGAGGCAGCTGGCGATGTCGCCCCTCGGGATGCCCGGCCAGCCACCCGCCACATTACGACGCTCGCCGTCGAGAACATGCACTGCGGCGGCTGCATCCGCTCCGTCGAGCGAGCGCTTTCCGGTCTTCCCGACGTCGTCTCGGCCCGCGCCAACCTCTCGCAGCGGCGCGTCAGCATCGAGACCCGCCATCCCGCGGCCACCGAGGAGCCGTACGTAGCGGCGCTTGCCTTGGCTGGGTTCAAGGCGACACCGCTCGCCGACGAGCGTCCCGATGCTGCAAGGATCGACGACGCCGACCTCCTGCGGCGCCTCGGGGTAGCCGGGTTCGCCGCCGCCAACATCATGCTGCATGTCCGTTGCCGTCTGGTCCGGACAGGCCCAGGACATGCCGGCTTCCCTCATCACGCTCTTCCATTGGCTGTCGGCCCTGATCGCCATTCCGGCCGTCGCCTATGCCGGACGCCCGTTCTTCGTCTCGGCCAAGCGGCGCGCTGGTCGCCGGCCGCCTCAACATGGACGTGCCGATCTCGCTCGGCGTGCTGCTCGCCACCGGCATGAGCCTCTACCAGACGGCCCGTGGCCTCGATCACGTCTATTTCGACGCCGCGGTCACGCTGCTGTTCTTCCTGCTGATCGGCCGCGTCCTCGACAGCCGCATGCGGACCCGCGCCACTGCTGCCGCTCAGAACCTGCTTGGCGCCCGCGTCGCCGCTGCCACCGTGCTCAACGCCGACGGGACCCCCGAGCGCATCTCGACGCGCGCCATCGAGCCGGGCATGCGCATCCTCGTCGCTGCCGGCGAGCGCATTCCGGTGGACTCGCGCTTGCGCGTCGGTGACAGCGAGATCGACGAAAGCCTGATCACGGGCGAGAGCCGCCCCCGCCATGTCCGTGGTGACGACCGCCTCTATGCCGGCACCATCAATCTGAGCGGCGCCATCGAGGTCGAAGCGGCAGCGCGCGAGGACGGCTCGCTGATCGCCGAGATCGCCCGCATGATGGCCGCAGCCGAGCAGGGGCGGGGTCGCTACGTCCGGCTCGCGGACCGTGCGGCCGAGCTTTACGCGCCGGCCGTGCATATCCTGGGGCTCGCCACGTTCCTCAGCTGGCTGGCGCGCGGCAACGGCTGGGAGCCGGCCCTGGACCGCGGCCATCGCCGTGCTCATCATCACCTGCCCCTGCGCCCTGGCACTGGCCGTCCCCGTGACGCAGGTGGTTGCCGCCGGGCGGCTGTTCCGCAAGGGCATCATCGTCAAGGCCGCCGATGGCCTCGAGCGCCTGGCCGATGTCGACACCGTCGTGCTCGACAAGACCGGCACTCTGACCCTCGGTGAGCCGCGACTGTCGGCCGCCGGCACGATCCCCGACGACCGCCTCGTGCTCGCAGCCAGCCTCGCCGTCGCGAGCCGTCATCCGTATGCCCGGGCGGTCGTGCGCGCGGCGGAGCAACGGAGGCTTCGGATCGCCGCGGCCGCCAGTGTCGCCGAGAGCGCTGGCGCTGGCCTTACGGCCATCATCGCCGGTCGAGAAGTTCGCCTCGGCTCCGCCCGCCACTGCGGCCTTGCGACCTCGGAGGGCGACGGCGCCACGCTCTGGCTGCGTGACGGCGCCGCGGCGCCGCTCGCCTTCCCGCTCGCGGATGCGCTGCGCCCGGATGCCCCCGCCGTCGTTGCGGCACTCAAGGCTCAGGGCTTGGCCGTCGAGATGCTCTCCGGCGATCGCAACGAGCCGGTCGCGGAGGCCGCTCGCGCTGTCGGCATCGAGACGTGGCGCGCGGCCGTGCGGCCAGACGAGAAGATTGCCCGCATCGAGGCACTGAAAAGCCAAGGTCGTCATCCGCTGATGGTCGGCGATGGACTCAACGACGCGCCCGCGCTTGCCGCCGGTCACGCCTCGCTTTCGCCCTCCACGGCCGCTGACATCAGCCAGACCACGGCCGATGCCGTTTTCCAGGGCGAGCAATTATCGCCACTGCTGGAGACGCTGGCCGTCGCGCGAGCCACGCAGCGCCGATCCATCGAGAATTTCGCCATCGCCATCGGCTACAATCTGGTCTTCGTGCCGCTCGCCATGCTGGGTTTGGTGACGCCGTTGATCGCCGCTATCGCCATGTCCGCGTCCTCGATCGCCGTCACGGCCAATGCACTTCGCGTGGCGCTCGTGCGCACAAGGGAGACCCCGCCATGACAGCGCTCGCCTGGCTCATTCCTTCGGCTCTCGCGCTCGGGGCTCTCGGTCTCGTCGCGTTCATGTGGTGCTTGCGGACCGGCCAGTACGACGATCTCGAGGGTGCGGCTTGGCGCGCGCTCGACGACGGTGACGGCAAGCCGGCGCCGACCGAGAAGCCTCAATAAAAAACCAGTGTACGGGAGGATTTCGATCATGGTCGAGGTGGGCAAGCAGTCCGTGGCAGGCGATATCCTCGCCATGGACGCCGGAGCGGTCGCCAGCGACGGCACGCTCCGCGAGCCGGCCAAAGTCGCTTTCGACGACCCCTGGATCTGGCTCGCCGCAGGTTGGCGGGACCTTTGGCTGGCCCCCGCGGTGGGCCTCACCTACGGCGCCGTCTTCGCGCTTGCGGCTCTGGCGCTGGCGATCGGCCTTTTCTCGATGGAAGCGCACTCGGTGTTTCCGGCGCTGGCCGGTGGCTTTCTGCTGCTCGCTCCGTTCCTGGCCATGGGCCTCTACGAGGCGAGCCGCCGCATCGCTGCCAACGAGCCTGTCACGCTCGGCGCCGCGCTCGGGGCTGGCCTCTCAGCCAAGGGGCAGATCTCCTTTTTCGGCGTCGGCTTGATGATCGTGTTTCTCGTCTGGCTCGAGCTGGCCTTCATCCTCCTGGTGCTCTTCATGGGCGGAGGCGGCCTACCTCCGCCGAGCCAGTTTCTTCCGACGCTGCTCTTCACGCTTCCGGGGCTTGGGCTGCTCGTGGTGGGCTCCATCGTCGGTGGAGTGCTGGCTGCGATCGTGTTCGCCATGTCGGCTGTCGCCGTGCCGATGCTCCTCGTCGAGCGCATCGATGCCGTCACTGCGATGCGCGCGAGCATTCAGGCCGTCGTCGCAAATCCCAAGCCGATGGCGCTTTGGGCTGCACTCATCGCAGTGATGATCGCGGCGGGGTTCGCCACCCTGCTGCTGGGCCTCGTCGTGGCGTTCCCGTTGATCGGCCACACGACGTGGCACGTCTATCGGGCCGTCTACGGGCCTCGCACTACCGCTTGACCGGCGCGGCTTCCGCCAGGCAACGGCGGTGGTTGCCGGCGTCAGGAGTGTAGCGACGTATCCGGCTCGGCTGCTCTGCCGTCGAACACTCCGAACGCCAGCAGTCCGAACAGGAAGCCGCCGAGGTGGGCCTCCCATGCTATCCCGCCGGCGGATGTGAGGAGCGGCGCAAGCAGCGCCGTCACGAAATTGATGGCGATCCAGAAGCCGATGGCAAGCTGGGCCCGCCTGTCCCCGAAGAGCTCACCGAGGGACATCCGCCGTATGCGACGCTGATCGCCTTGGAACGCCTCCGCGCCTCCGTCGTCGAACGCCGAGAACAAAAACCGGAAGGCGCCGCCCATCAGGCCCGCCAGCGCCCCGGATGCACCGACCATGATCGTGTTCTCGCCGAGATGCACCGCAACGAACGCCAGCGCCCCGGCGATCCCCGACAGAACGGCGAAGATCAGAAAGCGGATCGTCCCGATGCGGCTCGCCACGGCGCTTCCGAACGCGAGCAGCCACGCCGAGTTGAGGCCGAGATGCGCGAGGTCGCCGTGTACGAGCTGATGCGTGACCAGAGAGGTCAGCACCACGATCTGGCCGCCGGCGATGGCATCCGCCTCGCCAGTGTAGCGCGACGGGATCAGCGCCAGCGTCTCGATCGCTTCCGCCCATTGCCGCTCGGGGAGCATCCAAAGGCCGGCGTGCACCAGCACCAGCACTCCGAGCACCCAGACCACGACGGCAGGCGCATTGAACATCGGCTCATGCGATCGCAACGGCTCGCTCCATGTGACGGCTGGCCATGTGACGGCTGGCCACTCGAGGGCCGCGCGGCCGCCCGCGCGCCCCGACGCTTTAACCTTCGCAGCAGTGGGCGACAACCGGCAATGCGGCGCGCCGCACGGATGGCACCGAAGCTGCTCCCCTGCCTGTCATAGGTTGCCGCTCGCCGACCCGGTGTCCCGCTTCGGGACGACATCCCGGCTCTGGTGGCAGCTGCTGGCACAACTCGAGAGGCCTCGCGGCCCGGCAAGGACAGGGATGAAGCAGCCAACCACCCGGATACTCTACGACTACTGGAACGACGTCCGGGGAAATCGCCTGGCTCCGACGCGTTTCGAGATCGAGCCGTCACGAATGGCCGCCGTGCTTTCCGAGACGTTCATCCTGGAGCGGTCCGAGGACGGCTCCTATCCGTTCCGGCTGGCCGGCACCCGCATCTGCGAGCAGTTCGGGCGTGAGTTGCGCGGTGAGGACTTTCTCGCGCTGGCGGGTAGCGACCGTCGCGCCGTTTCACGGGCGCTGGGCACCGTCACTCAATCGGGTGCCGTACTCGTGCTCGAGATCGAATCCGAGACGGACGACGGGCGCACCGCTCTCTTCGAGGTAATCGTGCTCCCGCTCGTCCATCCGGCGAGCGAGGTGACCCGTTATCTCGGTACGATAACCGCGATCGATCCCCAGCCCTGGCTCGGCTCGGAGCCGCTTCATGCAAGCTGGCTCATCGCCCACGACGTGACGTGGCCGGAAGGCCCTCCCGGCCATTTCGGCGATGACCATCACCAGTTGCCCTTCTCGCCGGAGCTTGCCGCGGCTCGCATCGTCCGCTCCGCTCGTCGCCAGTTCCGCATTCTCGACGGTGGCCGCAAGGAGTGAGCGCGTGAGCGAGCCGGCTTCGCCATGCGGTGCCGGCTCGCGCCACGAGGGCTGGGTTTCGGCTGCGGCTGCAACCAGATTCCGTTTCAAAAAGACGCGCCCGCTTAGAACATCATTAAGGGGCCGTCGGCCATAGTCGGGAAAGCGCCACTCTCGCGCCCCGGCACGCCACGCTCGCGGTCGGGTCTCATTTTGTCCCAGTCCGCTTGCCGAGCAGGTTGCCATGGCCCTTGAGATCGAGACGACGTCGTCGTTGCCAGACAGTATTTCCGCTCGCATCGAGCCGGACCGCCGCCGTCATCGTCGTGTCGCGCTCACCCTTCTGGGCCGCTTCATGCGGGCCAACAAGCAGGAATACCCCTGTAAGCTGATCGATATTTCTGTCGGCGGCGCGGCCCTCATGTCCCCTGTCCCGGTCGAGGACGGCGAGACGATCGTCGTCTATCTCGACCAGCTTGGCGGTGTCGAGGGCGTCGTGGCGCGTCAGTTCACGGGCGGCTTCGCCATCCAGCTCACCGCGACGCAGCACCGGCGCGAAAAGCTCGCTGCCCAGATCACGTGGCTTCTCAATCGCCACGAGCTCGATCCCACCGAGGCCCGTCGCCACGAGCGCGTCGTGCCGCGCAACCCGTCGTCGACGCTCACTCTCGACGACGGCATTACGCTCCCCTGTCATGTGATCGACGTCTCGATCTCGGGCGCTTCCATTGCCTCCGACCTGCATCCTGCGATTGGTGCCGAGGTTTGGCTGGGCAAGCTGCGCAGCCGTGTCGTGCGCCGCCATGAGCAGGGTTTCGCGGTCAGCTTCGTCGATATCCAGCAGCCGACGGCGCTCCGTCGCTACTTCGGCTGATGTGCGTAGCTTGCCAGTGGCGCCGCGAGTGTGGGCGCTTCCGGCCGGCATCGGTTTTCTTTGCGTGGTGTGTCGGGGTCCGTACCATGTGGCATGTTGCTAAGGTGTTTGGGGCTGTTGTGGTGGCGGCGGCGTTGGCGCCATCCGGGGCGGGCGCCGATCCTGCATCGGTGAAAGCCGCTCAGGTGCGCGGGCAGCCCTTCATGCGGGTTTTCGGTCCGTCGCTCCCGCCCTACGGCTATGTGCGCTTCTGCTCGGCCTTCGCCAAGGAGTGCCGGCGCGGGCCTCTCGAGGATCAACGCATCGCCGGCTCGCCCGAGCGTATCGCCGAGCTGGATGCGATCAATCGCAAGGTCAACGCGGCCGTCAAACCCGCGACGGATGTCGAGATCTACGGTGAGGTCGAGCGTTGGACGCTACCGGGCGACCGTGGCGATTGCGAGGATTACGCGCTGCTGAAGCGCCACATCCTGATGCGCCAGGGCTGGCCTGCATCCGCTCTGCTAATGACGGTCGTGCGCGACGAAAAAGGCGAGGGCCACGCCATCCTGACGGCGCGCACCTCGAAGGGCGACTATGTCCTCGATAACAAGACCGACGAGCTGAAGCTCTGGAGCGCCACGCCTTATGCGTTCGTGATGCGCCAGTCCTACATCGATCCGAACGTGTGGCTGTCGCTCGATCCACGCCAAGTGCACACCCCGACCTTGCTCGGCGGCACGCGCGAAGGCGGCTGAGCCCGCCTTGCGGGACAGGGCCGCACACCAGCGCTCAGTCTTGGATCTTGAACCGCTCCCGGTACTGGCGGCTCTTCTTCACGTAGTCCTCGACGCCCCAGGTGTTGAAGGCTCGCTCATCGGGTGTCACCTCGCGCACGACCTTCCCAGGAGCGCCGATCACCACGGCATTGGCTGGGATCTCCTTGCCGGGCGGCACGAGCGCTCCCGCCCCGATCATGGCGCCCTCACCAACCTTGGCCCCGTTCAGCACGATGGCGCCGATGCCGATCAGCGCGCCGCGCCCGATCGTGCACCCGTGCAGGATTGCGCCATGGCCGATGGTGCACTCCTCGGCGATCTCCAGCGGAAACCCCGGATCGACGTGCAGCACCGCGTTCTCCTGGACGCTGGTCCGGCTGCCGATACATATGCTGTCGTTGTCGCCGCGAATGGTCGCGCCGAACCAGACGCTCACCTGAGAACCGAGCGTCACGCGGCCGATCACCGTAGCGTTCGGGGCAACCCAGAAATTGCCGTCTGCCGGCGTTTCGACCCGCGCGCCGTCGAGCTCGTAGAGCGGCATGTCCGTCAGTCCTGCTCGAGGTCGATGTCGAGCACGGTCATGGAGATCTGGTAGCAGACATCGCCATCCTCAGTGTCCTTCGATATCACGCCGACGAACTCGTCGCCGACATACATCTCGACGGCGTCGGTTGCCTTCGGGCGAGCCCTGACCTGAATCGATTTGTTGGCGAACAGCTTTCGCAGGTACGTCTCGACGTTCTTTGCTTCCTGCGGGGTAACGGGCTTGGGCTTGGCCACGATCAATCTCCTTGCCGATGCGGACGCTCGAGGCGTGCGCCGGCTGTTGCGTCTTCAATGTCGAGGATAATCGGCGACCGCCTCAGATGCCAGCCGAGATCACGGCGCCGCACCCAGCCGCAACCGTTCAGCAACAGCCACAGTCGTCAGGCGACAGGCGCTGATCCATGGTGAGGGCCGGCTCGGGGCAGTTGCTCGTGCCAACGACCCGCGCGGGAACGCCCGCGACGACGGTGTTGTCCGGAACCGGATTGAGAACTACCGATCCCGCCGCCACCTTCGAGCAGTTGCCGACCCGGATATTGCCGAGCACCGAGCAGCCGGCCGCCAGAAGCACGTTGTTGCCGATCTTGGGGTGCCGGTCGCCATCGGTCTTGCCGGTTCCGCCGAGCGTCACGCCATGCAGGATGGAGACGTTGTCGCCGACCACGGCCGTCTCGCCGATCACGATGCCATGACCGTGGTCGATGAAAATACCGCGCCCGACGCGCGCGGCCGGGTGGATGTCCACGGCGAAGATGCGACTCGCCTGGCTTTGCAAATAAAGGGCGAAGTCGCGCCGGCCCTCGACCCACAACGCATGTGCGAAGCGGTGCGTGACAAGGGCATGGAAGCCTTTGAAGTAGAGCAGCGGCTCGATGTAGCGGTGGCACGCCGGATCGCGCTCGAAGACGGCGGCAAGGTCGGCCCGGAACGTCTCCCCGATCGCTGGCTGGGCTGCCAGAACGTCACTGAACGTCTGTCCGATCAGGCCGGCATCCACGTCGGAATGGTTGAGGCGCTGGGCCAGCCGGTGGCAGACTGCATCCTCGAGCCGGTCGTGCGACAGAACGGTGGCGAAGATGAACCCGCCGAGCGCCCGCTCGGTCGCAAGCACGTCCTCGGCCTCCGCCCGGACGGCCGACCAGATCGGATCGACGGTGTCGATGCTCTCACGCAGGCGCGCTGTCTCGGCTGGCATGGTGCAGGCTCCTGGTCGGCTCGGGCGCAGATTGGTGGGCGCACGACGCCCCATCAGCTTACTCTCGGTAGATGGGGCCAGCGTCCAAGTCAATCAACAGCAGGCACTCGGGAGAGCTGAAATCTCCTCTCGGATCATTGAGAAAAACTCAACCGTTTCTGTCGAGCGTCGCTGCCTAGTCGATTTCAGCGTCGCCTCCAAGTTGGCGGTGCCTACCCGAATGCCGCCTGGCCGGCTGCATACTGGAAATAGCCTTCCGTCGCGAGTGTCTCGCCCCGCCCGAACCCCGGCACGATTCCGTCCTCCGGCCGCCATGTGCCCGTCGAGAAGACGCTTGCGTCCTCGGTCTCGAAGATTGTCCCGTCGAGTACTATCTTGTCGACGATCAAGTTGTTGTCGATGCCCTCCTCGGGCAGCCAAAGATCGTTGGTGAACGCTATGCGCACGTCATCGGCCGTCACGCTGCCGGAATGGCTGTAGGTGTAGACCGTGCCGCCGATCGGCACGTTTTCGTAGGTGGCAACCACCGCCCCATCGATGAGCACCTGCATCGTCTCGACACCGCGGCTCCCACGCGCATAGATCGCAAGGCTGGAGCCGCTGCCCGTTGCCGGTTCGCCGTACTGGAAGTAGCCCTCCGTCGCCAAGGTCTCGCCTCGCCCGAACCCTGGCACGATGCCATCATCCGGCCGCCATGTCCCAGTCGAGAAGACGCTCGGGTCCTCGGTCTCGTAGGTCTGTCCGTCGATCGTGATCTTGTCGACGGTCAGGTTGTAGTCGATGCCGTTCTGCGGCTCCCAGCGATCGTTGAGGAACGCGATGCGAACGTCCTCCGGCGCCACGGTGCCGGCGGCCTGGTAGCTGTAGCTCGTGCTCGCGGTTGCCACGTTGTTGAACGTCGCCACTACTTGCCCGCCGATCGACAGCTGCATGATCTCGGCTCCAGAGTCGCCGCGCGCGGCGATCGTGATCAGCGAGCCCGTCGCTGCCGGCGCTGTGACGGTGACGCTGACGACGCCGGTATCCTCGGCGCCGTCCTCGTCGGCTGCCGCATATGAAATTGTCGTGGTCCGGCTGGCGCCGGCGGCAAGGTCGCCGAAATCGCCATCGGGATCGAACAGCGCTTGGCCGTCGGCGGTGATCGTGAAGAGGCCGCCATTGCTTCCCGCGACGGCGACGCCGACACGGGCCGGCAGTCCATCGACGGCACTCACCACCAGGGGTGTCCCCGTCCCGTCCGGGTCCGTGTCGTTCGCGAGCAGGTTGAGCGAGATGGGGAGGCCCGGCGCAGTCGTGGCAGAGTCGTCGCCTGCTATCGGAGCGTCGTTGGGTGGCGGACCGCCGCTGATCAGCAGCCGCCCGATATGGTTGCGCACCAGGTCGACGTAGTAGACGTAACCGTCCGCGCCTTGCGTGAAATGCACTGGGCCGAAGTTGCTCGACGTCTTGTAGAGATAGGTTACCTCGCGCCGGTCGTTGAGATCGACAGTGAATACCTCGCCTTGCGAGACGTCCGTGAAGAAGTAGTCGTTTAGCAGCCCTTGCGGATACTTGTCGCCCGTGTAGGCGACATTGCCGCCGGTGATCGCCTGCACCTGGAAGCCGGGATCGGCACTGGCGTGCGAGAAGGCGCGATAGGCCGGCGCGATCTCGATCGTGCCTGCCGCAACGGCGGAGTAGAAGGCTGCAGCACCCGCTTGCGTGCTATATCCCGCGGTTTGCCGTAGCGCACCATTGTCGCCACCCTCGTAGTAGGGCCAGCCGAAGTTGGCGCCCGCAGCCCCGCTGTTGATCTCCTCGAACGAGTTCCAGCCCGTATCGGAGATGATCAGCTTGCCGGTGTTGTCGAACGAGATCGAGTAGGGGTTTCTGAGGCCCAGCTGATAGACCTTCGCCCGGTTCGAGGAGAGGTCGGTGCCCGTGGCGAACGGATTGTCGGCCAGCCCGCGTCCGGTCTCGGGATCAATGCGCAGAATCTTGCCCGACAAGCTGTCGAGCGACTGCACGCTCGCGGTTCTCGGATCGGCGAAGTTGAACGATGTCCCGTCGCCGATGGAGACGTAGAGCGCCCCGTCCGGTCCGAAGGCCAGCGCCCCGCCCGCATGCGAGCGTGAATCCACCTTGATGTAGTCGTCGAGGTAGCCGCCACCCGCCGTGCGACCGGATTCCGTCTGGCCGAGATTCGACGTGCTGTCGATGGCGCCGCCGCCGCTGATGCTGGCGAGCGTGGTGCCCGCTCCCCCGAGCAGGATCGTCTCGCTGCCGGCGACGGCCGTGCGATAGCCGTTCGCTGCATCCGCCATGAAGCGCACGAGATAGGCATAGCGGTTGCCGCCGCCGTCCGGTCCGGCGTTTCCGGTCCGCCCCGCCGTCTGCGGCGGATCGACGACGTAGAACGCATAGACGTACGGCGTTGACGGGAAGTCCGGGTGCACCACGATGTCGAGCAGCCCGCGATCCTGGATGTTGTTGACCTTCGACGAGATGTCGATGAACGTCGAGACGGGGGCGCCCGTCGCGGTATCGACCAGCTTGATGCGCCCGCCTTTCTCCGCGACATAAGCATAGGCCGATCCCGACGGCGCCGACGGCACGTCGATGAACTCCATGTCGATCGGCTGCGAAAGCCCACCTACCACCACCTGCTCGCTCACCGTGTAGGGCGAGACCAGCGGCGGATTGGGCGGATCGGAAACCGGGTTCTCGTTGTCGAGGATCGCGATGCGGGCTGTCCGCGGCGCCTGGAGGAAACCGCCCTCCACGTTTGTCAGCGACAGGATCACCGTCTCCGTCGCTTCGCCGATCGTGTCGTCGATGATGCTGACCGGCACCAGCACCCGATCGACGCCCGCCGCGAACGTCACCGTGCCGACGCCGGCCACGAAATCCTGCCCTGCAACGGCGGTGTCGCCCGTGATCGAGTACTCGACGACAGCGGGTGAGCTGAGGTCGCCGGTCCGGACGATCGGAACCAGCGCTTGGCTTTCGATCTCCGAGACGCTGATCTCGATCTCGCCGAGGAAGATGGTGCCGGACACGGGATTGCTCCTTTCCTGCTCGCTCGATCGGGCCGAGCCTCTGGGAGGCCAGTTCTCGCAGGCCTAATAGTTTGTATAAGTATAAAGTCATAACCTGCTGCAATAGAGAACATTTAAATCTGGGTACGTCAGTTTGGCGCAGGCCCCGTTGACGTCGTGCGGCGCCGCAGCCAGCATGGCGTGCCGTCCCTCGCGGACCCCGGACGGCCAAACTCGGCAGGGAGCCACGACGATGGATGAGACGAGAACGCCCGTGCTTGTCGGCTGCGGACAGATCACCCAGCGTGAGCCCGATCCGAAAAAGGCGTCGTCTCCGATGGACCTCACGGCGGCGGCGGTGAAGCAGGCAGCCGACGACAGCGGCGCCGGCGGGAGGTTGCTGGCAGCGATCGACACGCTCGTCGTGCTGGCCTCATTCTCCGACACCAGTTGGCGCTTCAAGAGCCCGTTCGGCGGCCCATCCAATCCGCCGAGGTCCATCGCCAACCGCGTCGGCGCCACGTCGGCGAAGCGCCTCGTCTACACGTTCGCTGGTGGCAACATGCCCCAGTGGAGCATCAACCGCCTGTTCGAGATGGTCACGCGCGGCGAGGTAGAGGCGGCGCTGGTTTGCGGCGGCGAGGCGCTCGCCACCCAGAAGGCCGCCGAGCGCGCCAAGGTTGCGCTCGACTGGAACGAGGACGCAGGCGGCACGCCCGAGCGCTGGGGCGTCGAGAAGCGCGGCTGGAACGACGCCGAGGACCGGCACCGCATGGCCGGTGCCATCTTCGCCTATCCGCTGTTCGAGAATGGCATTCGCGGCCATCTGAAGCGCTCGATCCCCGAGCACATGGCCGCGTGCGGCAAGCTGTTCGCTCACTTCGCCGCCGTCGCCGCTAAGAACCCGCTCGCCGACCGCCGGAAAGGCTTCACGGCCGAGGAGATCGCAACCGTCTCTGCCGACAACCCGTTCATCGGCTTTCCCTATACGAAGCTGATGAACTCCAACGCCTTTATCGACCAGTCCGCCGCCGTCATCCTCACCTCGGTCGCCAAGGCCCGTCAGCTCGGCATCCCAGAGTTGAAGTGGGTGCACCTGCATGGCACGGCGGATGCCTACGATCACTGGTACATCTCGGACCGTAAGAACTTCCATTCCTCGCCTGCCATGCACATCGTCGCCCGCGAGACGTTCGAGATGGCTGGTCTCGGCATGGCCGACATGGACTTCATCGACCTCTATTCCTGCTTCCCTTCGGCTGTCGAGATCGCCTGCTTCGAGAACGGTCTCTCGGTCGACGATCCGCGTGGCCTCACCATCACGGGCGGCCTCCCCTACTTCGGCGGCCCCGGGAATAATTACGTCACGCACTCCATTGCGGAGATGGTCGCCAAGGTGCGCTCGAAGCCCGGCTCCAAGGGCCTCGTCACGGCCAACGGCAACTACGTGACCAAACAGTCGGCCGGCATCTACTCGACCGAGCCGCCGAAGAAGCCTTTCAAGCCGAAAGACCCGAGCCTCTATCAGGCCGAGATCGATGCCGACAAAGGGCCGGCCACAACCGAGACACCCTCCGGCAAGGGAACAATCGAAACCTACACCGTCATGCACGACCGTAAAGGCCCGAGCTACGCGATCCTCTTTGCGCGCGACGCCGAAGGCCGCCGCTTTATCGCCAACACGCCCGAGGATGCCGCGCTTCTCCGCGACATGACCGAGCGCGACTACCTCGGTGCGTCCGGCACCGTCGCCACGACCGACGGCCTCGCCGTTTTCAAGCCGGATTGAGCCGGGCAAACCGGCGACGACGCGGCCCCGCGCCTGCGGCGATCTCGCTCGGACCGGGAGCACGGCCACGGATGTCTGCCGGGTTTGATGCCGATCAAGGCGTCATTTCGGCACGTCGCCGAGCCTGTGCGGACGTCTGCCGCGTGCTCTGCCGCCAAGCAACCCGGCGACGACGCCATCGTTGCAGGGCGCGCGAACTGGAGAAAACGACATGGCCTACACTCTCGAGCAATTGAGCCAGGATGTGCGCCAAGCGCTGAAGACTGACCCGAGTCCCGAGGGCAAGAAGAAGGTCTGTGAGCATCTTTCGCGTGCCCTTCTCGACGAGGATCTCATCGCGCGCCACGTCACGCCCGATCAATGCAAACCCCGTAAGGTGCTCTACGAGGATCCTGATCTGGGCTTCTGCATCTGCGGTCACGTCTACGAGGACGAGCGCGTCGGAACACCGCATGATCACGGTCCCGCCTGGGCGATCTACGGCGTTGCCGAAGGCACGACCGAGATGACCGACTGGAAGGTGAAGAGCAAAGGCTCGGGCGAGACGCCGACGCTGGTCGAGCCGGTGGGCAGCTACGTCATGAAGCCCGGCGACTGCCAGTTCTACGAGGTGGGCGTGATCCACTCCCCGAAAATGACGCCGGGTACGCGCCTCATCCGCATCGAGGGCGGAAACCTCGATCACATCCAGCGCTCGAACATCAAGGCGGCCTGACGAAGGGAGGCGGCAAGCAACTCGAGTACTTGGCGGACGAGTAGCGTGCGCCGATCGGCTTGAAGTAGGAATTGCTCTGCGGGCTCGACCACATCGAGCGTCCCAATCATTGCGACGAGGCCGACTGATCCGCAGGCGCCTCGATCTGAAAGGCCGGGCGGCAAGCCCGGCCTCGTTGTCGAATATCTCGACGACGAGGCCGCAATTGCCAAGACCGCGGCAATCATCGGCGATCTCGGCCACGTTCTGTAGGTCTCCGACGCGAGCCACGAACTCGCCGTTCTGGCCAGCATCAGTGACGAGGCTCGCGCCTCGTCAGGAGACATGCCCGCGGGCGCACCTACTCGAGCTTGATGTTGCCCTTTTTGATCACCTCGAGGTTCGACTTGATGTCGTTCTCAAGCATCTGCCGCGTCTCGGCTGCCGTCTTAGGCTCGAGGATCGAGTTGACGGACCAGAGCCTCTTCTTGAAGCCCTCGTCCTTGGCGAGCTCCACCATTTTTGCATTCATCTTCTGCACGATCGCGTCGGGAAGGCCCTTGGGTCCGAAGAAGCCGAACCAGATCGGCACGTCGGCGTCCGGAATGCCGGCCTCCGTCATGGTCGGTACGTCGGGAAAGTCAGGGTTGCGCACCTTGCCGTTGATGGCGAGCAGGATCAGCTTGCCGGCCTTGACGTGCGGCAGCGTGATCGGCTCGTTTTGCATCAGGACGTTGCCTGGAAGCACGTCGTTCAGGGCATCCGCGCCGCCGCGATAGGGCACGTGCAATATGTCTATGCCGGCCTTGAGCTTCAGTGCTTCGAGGCGCAGATGGTTCGCCGTGCCGTTGCCCGACGATGCATAGGTGAGTTTTCCGGGGTTCTTTTTGGCATAGTCGATCAGCTCTTTCATCGACTTGATGCCGGCCTTCGGATGGATCACGAAGCCGTTCAGTACTTCGCCGGTATAGCCGATCGGAACTACGTCAGTGAGCGGGTCGTAAGGCGTTTTCTTCAGGCTAGGCAGGATCGAGAGCACCGCGTTCGGCGACATGATTAGCGAGTAGCCGTCCGGCGCCGACTTGACCAGCGCCTCCATGCCGATCATCCCCGAGGCGCCGCCGCGGTTCTCGATCACGAACTGCTGGCCGAATGCCTTCGAGAGTTCTTCAGCCCAGGGCCGGGCAATAGCATCTGTGGCCCCTCCTGCGGCATAGGGAACGATCACCCTGACCGGGCGATCCGGCCAGGACTGCGCCCACGCCGGCGCTGAGCCGAGCGCGAGCATGCCGCCCGCGATTATCGATAGCAACATGCGACGGTGCATGTGTTTTCCTCCGGTTGTTTCCTGACGATGCCCCTCTTGTTTTATGCGCTGACCGTCACGGGCCATGACTGGCCAGTCGTCGTCGGATGAGTGGCCAGGCCCACCCTTGGCGGGCCCGGCTTCTGCACTGGCGCCGGGCGCGACCGGCGCCCGCTATTCGAGCTTGATGTTGGCTGCCTTGATCACCGCGGCATTGCGAGCGGTGTCGGTCACGAGATATTTCGCGAGCTCCTCCGGCGTCTGCAGCGGCACCTCGGTGTTGAGCGAGCGCATCTTCGCCTTGAGCTCGTCCGTCTTGGCGATCTCGACGATCTTGGCGTTGAGCATCGCTGCGATCTCCGTCGGCATGCCAGGAGGACCCCAGACCGAGTACCAGATGGGCACATCCGCGCCCTCGATACCCTGCTCGGTCAGCGTCTTGATGCCCGGGAATTCCGGATGCCCGCTCGTATGGTTGATGTTGAGCAGGACCAGCTTGCCGGCCTTAACGTGGGGAAGCACGTTGATCTCGTTCATCATGTGGATGGTGCCGGGCAGCAGGTCGTTGAGGGCGTCACCGCTGCCGCGATAGGGCACGTGGAGGATGTCGATCCCCGCCTTGAACTTCAGTGCCTCAATGCGCAATTGCGTCGCCGTTCCCAGGCCAGCCGAGCCATAGGCCAGCTTCCCAGGATTCTTCTTCGCGTAATCAATCAGCTCCTTGATGTTTTTTACCCCGACGGACGGGTGAATGACGAAACCGGTGACGAGGTCGCCGGTGCGTGCAACGGGCGTGAACTTCGACGGGTCGTAAGGTGTTTTCTTGAGCGTTGGCAGCACCGTGAGTGTCGCGTTTGGCGTGAACAACAATGTGTAGCCGTCGGGTGCCGCCTTGGACGCGGCCTCGGTGCCGATCATGCCGCCTGCGCCGCCGCGGTTCTCGACCACGAACTGCTGGCCGAACGCCTTGCTGAGAAGCTCGGCCCAAGGCCTCGCCAGAATGTCGGATGCGCCGCCCGGCCCGTAAGGGACGATCAGCTTGACCGGACGCTCCGGCCAATCGGCGACCGCCGCATTTACCCCGCCGAGCATCGAAACGGTCAACGCCACACCGGCGAGGCCGAGAAAACTTCGTCTGCGCATTCGTATTTCTCCCTTTGTCGTTTGTCGCGAGCCGGACCGAGCGCCGAGCCGGCTCACTCATGGCCAGTACGGTTCACTGGCTAGTGTAGCGCACCTGACGTTTGGTACCCGCGCTCGACTGGGCTCGTCACCAAACGTCAGATGCAAAAGCTACACTAGAGTCATGATGTTGCTAGTGTTCCTCTGGCGCCGACATTTGCTCTCGACCGAGCTGCGAGGGGAAGCAAATGTCGGCGCCGGAACACTAGGCCGGCTCACTCCTGGAACGCCTCCTCGCGTGCCTTTCTTATGTTGGGCAGGATGACCAGGATCAGCGCCACGGTTGCGATGATCAGGAACGACAGCGACAGCGGTCGCTCCAGGAACACCATCGGGTCGCCGCGCGAGAGCAGCATCGCGCGGCGCATGTAGACCTCCATCAGCGGCCCGAGCAGATAGCCGAGCAGCAGCGGCGCGGGCTCGCAGCCGAGCCTGATGAAGACATAGCCGAGCATCCCGAACATCGCCATGAACAGCACCTCGGACCAGAGGTTGTTCAGGCTGTAGACGCCGATGCAGCAGAAGAACAGGATCGAGAGCGCAAGCAGCCGGTAGGGCACCAGCAGCATCTTCACCCAGATGCCGATCAGCGGAAGGTTGAGGATCACCAGCATGGCGTTGCCGATCCACATCGACACGATCATGCCCCAGAACAGGTCCGGCTTCTGGTCCATCACCTGCGGTCCCGGCACGATGCCGTGGATCATCATGCCGCCGATCATCATCGCCATCACCGCGTTCGACGGAATGCCGAGTGTGAGCATGGGGATGAACGACGTCTGCGCCGCCGCGTTGTTTGCCGCTTCGGGGCCTGCCACGCCCTCGATCATGCCGGTTCCGAACTTTTCCGGCGTCTTTGACAGCTTCTTCTCGAGTGCATAGGACGAGAACGAGCCGAGCACCGCGCCCCCGCCCGGCAGGATGCCCAGTGAGCCGCCGAGGAACGTACCGCGCACGATCGGCATGGCGGACCGCTTGATGTCCTCCCAGGTCGGCATCAGTCCGGCGATCTTCGACGACACGAGATCGCGCCGCTCCATGTCGCCGAGATTCTTGATGATCTCGCCGATACCGAACAGTCCCATGGCGACGATCACGAAGCCGATGCCGTCGAACAGGTCGCCGATCCCGAACGTGAAGCGCGTGTTGCCCGTGTTCACGTCCGTGCCGATGAGTCCCAGCAGCATGCCGAGGAAGATCATCCCGAACGCCTTTATGATCGAGCCCGACGCCATCACCACCGCCAGCACGAGGCCGAGCGTCATCAGCGAGAAGTAGTCGGCCGGCGCGAACTGCTGTGCGACCTTGGTCAGCGGTGGCGCCGCGAGCACGATTGCGAACGTCGCCACCGTTCCGGCGAAGAACGAGCCGAGCGCCGCGATCGCGAGCGCGGGGCCCGCCCGGCCCTGTCGCGCCATCTGGTAGCCGTCGAGCGCTGTCACCACCGACGACGCCTCGCCCGGCAGGTTGACCAGGATCGCCGTCGTCGAGCCGCCATACTGGGCACCGTAGTAGATGCCGGCGAGCATGATCAGCGCGCCTTCGGGCGTCAGGAAGTAGGTGATCGGCAGCAGCAGCGCCATCGTGGCGACCGGCCCGACGCCGGGCAGCACGCCGATCGCGGTGCCGATCAACGCGCCCATGAAACACCAGAACAGGTTCAACGGCGAGAACGCCACCGAGAAGCCGAGCGAAAGGTGCGAGAAAACTTGATCGAGTTCCATTGGTTTCCTCGTGCTCTCAGCGCAGGAACGCGAGCCAGTCGGGTATTCTGACAGGCCAGACCGGAATCGGCATGCCGAGCAGCCACACGAACGTCCCGACGCCGAGAGCGATCATGATCAGCAGGAAGCCGCCATATTCTTTCCACCGCGTCTCTGGCGTGCCCGCAGCGCAGATCGTCAGCGAGATCACCATCGCCACGACCAAGCCGAGGCTATCGACCGTCATGCCGAACGCCAACGTCGCCATGGTCACCGCGATCAGCGGTCGCCAGCCTGTTCCCGGCACGACTCGGTCCATCAGCAGAAAGAACCCGATGATCGCCGGGACGACACCCCAGGCAGGTTCCATGCCGATCGCGGAGGCACCTAGCGCAACCGCGATGCTGGCAGCCGTTGCGATAAGGAAAGTCGGCGCCGCGCGCTTCAGCACGGTTGCGTCGATCACCACCGCCTGCAGCAGTAGCACCAGCCCCGTCGCCACGAGGCACCATGACAGGATGCGTGGCAGCACGCCGGTGCCGGGTCGTTGCGGAATTCCCATCGGATAGTCGGCGCCGATATAGAGCGCGGCTCCTCCGATCAGGATAAAAAGCAGTCCCGTGGCAAGCTCTTGCCCGGCTCGAACGCGCATTGTTGAACCACCCTCGCTGTGCCCGCGCGTTGCCTGCGCGTGTGCCGACGTCTCATCCCGCGGAAAGTATGGCACGAGCTTTTCATGCGGCGGAAGCGGCAATCTTGGGCAGGCGCTCTCGCCCCTCTGCATCTGTGATCTGGCGGCGGAATACAGCAGCCCGCCTCGGCCGCCGCCACCGACTGCGCTCTCCCCAGCGCGAGCCCGCGTAGCGGCTGCCGGAGACACCGGTTTCTGCACGGTTTCGCGAAGATATCGCAGAAGCCGGCACCCGAGAGCCGTCGCCGCACCCCGTCCGTTAGGGGGCCGGCTCGCCCGGCGCCGACACCCTCGACCGAGCGCCGACGGTCTTCACGTTTACGCGTGCGTTACGTCTGCCCCCTCCGATTTTGCGCCCGGCGGCGGCGAAGCGACAGGCCGAGCAATCATAGAGCGTGTCTTCACCAGATCGGGGTTGGTACGTGCGATGCGGCCGGCTTCTCGCAGTGGAGTCGCATCGCGCCAGGAAAATACAGCGCGCGACGAGAAAGTTCCCTCAATGTTCTTGACTCCGTCCGCTGACGTCCTTAGCCTCAGGACTAAGGCAGGTGTCACGCGCCAGCAGCCGGCTCACCGCAGGGAAATCGCTGGCGCCAGCAAGTTGCTGGCCGGCTGCCGAAGGGGAGCGCGGCGCGCCACGAAAATGAGGGCGAAGCATGTACGGCCAGATCTCGACACTCGCCTTCGTCGGCATCGAGGCGCGCCCCGTGGACGTCGAGGTGCGCATCACGTCGGGCCGAGCGCTGTTCTCCATCGTCGGGCTTCCCGACAAGGCGGTGGCCGAAAGCCGCGAGCGGGTGCGTAATGCTTTGCACGCCGTGGGCCTTGGATTTCCATTCCGGCACGTGACGGTTAACCTCGCTCCTGCGGACCTTCCGAAGGAGGGCAGCCATTTCGACCTGCCGGTCGCGCTCGCCTTGATGTCGGCCATGGGGGCGATCGCGCCGGATGCCATCGCCGGTTATGCGGCCATCGGCGAATTGGCACTCGACGGCGCCATTCGTCCCGTTCCGGGCGCGCTGCCTGCAGCCATCGGCGCCAACGCCATCGGCAAGGGCTTGATCTGTCCGGAGTCGAGCGGCGCGGAGGCAGCCTGGGCGGCCGAGGACATGGCCGTGCTGGCGGCGCCGCATCTGCTATCGCTGGTCAATCACTTCAAAGGCATCCAGACGCTCGCCCGCCCCGAGCCGAACCTGTCCGAGCCTGCGGCCTCCAGCGTGGACCTCGCCGACGTCAAGGGCCAGGAGAGCGCCAAGCGCGCCCTCGAGATCGCCGCGGCCGGCGGGCACAATCTTCTCATGGTTGGCCCTCCCGGCTCGGGCAAATCCATGCTCGCTGCCCGCCTGCCGACCATCCTCCCCGACCTCGAGCCTTCGGAGATGCTCGAGGTCTCGATGGTGAAGAGCCTCGCTGGCGAGCTTGCCGGCGGCCGGATCGCGCGCGCCCGCCCGTTTCGCGCGCCGCATCACTCGGCCAGCATGGCGGCCCTTGTCGGGGGTGGCTCGCGGCCTCGGCCGGGTGAGGTCTCGCTCGCGCATCTGGGCGTCCTCTTTCTCGACGAGCTGCCCGAGTTCCACCCCAACGTACTCGACAGCCTCCGCCAGCCGCTGGAAACCGGCGAGGTCGTCATTGCACGCGCCAACCACCGCATCGCCTACCCGTCGCGCTTCCAGCTCGTCGGCGCCATGAACCCGTGCAAATGCGGCGGCGGCCCCGGCCAGACGTGCAAGCGCGGCCCCCGGTGTGCCGCCGACTATCAGTCGCGCATCTCCGGCCCCTTCCTCGATCGCATCGACTTGATGATCGAGGTGCCGCAGGTCACGGCCGCGGATCTCGTCCTGCCGGCCCCCGCCGAGGGCAGCCGCGAGGTCCGCGCCCGGGTCGCTGCGGCCCGCGAGCGCCAGCGCCGCCGCCTCGCTGCGCTGCCGTCCGTGCCGCGCGGCGTGCGGACCAACTCGGATGTCTCGGGCCGCCTCCTCGAGGACATCGCCATGCCGGAAGCCGAGGGGCTGGCCTTCGTTCGCTCGGCGGCGGATCGCCTGAAGCTATCCGCACGTGGCTTTCACCGGACGCTCAAGGTCGCCCGCACCATCGCCGACCTCGATGGCTCGGATACGGTGCGCCGCGCCCATCTCGCCGAGGCGCTGTCGTACCGCGCCGAGACACTGGGTGAGGAGCGTGCGGCGGCCTGACTGCGAAGCGTGGCTGGTCGAAATCTCAGCTCTCGGGTGGCGCTGCGGTCACACTCGGTCGCCAACAGATCTTCGAGCGCCCTAAGGCTGGTGCCGATTTGAGACATGAGGTAGGCGCTCATCTAAGATGGCTCTCCGAATCGATCACCGCATCGGTTCACTTAACGACTCGTCAACGCGGTCGCGGCAGTTTGCAGCCCGACTTCAATGTGCGTTCGAGAGGGTGGGGGGCTGGCATGACGTCGATGATCATCTGGATGCTGGGGATCGGTGTGAGCGTCGCCGCGCTCGTGCTCACAGCGGCGATGAAGCAATTCTACCTGCACATGGCGCTGGCCGCGATCGTCAGCATCATGGTGGCGCTGGCCTCGTTCAGCGAGACGCGGGCCGTCGAGGCTGCGGGCTCGTCGAGCGAGCACGCCGTCGGTATCTCGCTGCGCCACATGGGGCTGGTCTGGGCCTGGGGCGCGCTGGCGCTTCTCGTGACATACGCATTCGACATCCTGGCTTGGCGCGAGTGGTGGCAGTTCTTCATCGTATTCCTGCTGCTGGCCGGCCTGTCGCTGTTCCTGTCTGCGACGCTGAGCAAGGACGCGGCGTCGGGCGTTACCGATCCGATGCTGATCAAGGTCGCGAGAGGCTTCTCCATCTTTATCCTCGTCGCGATGTTCATCACCATGGCCGGTCTGCTGCTCGACGGTAAGATGTGGCGCTTCACGACCATCGCCGGCATGCGCCGTGGCTCGCAGGATTGGGCCGCGAACAACGTCTTCTTCTTCGGCGCGATGGCCCTGGCGGCTATCAGTGTCAACGCGATCAGGTTGACGGCACAGCAGCCCAAGGCGGCGTGATGAGCGGCGACGAGCCGCAACACGCGAGGCGCAGCATCAGCGGACGCCTGTTGCGGGGCGCGGTCGGCTTTGTGTCATTGGTATCGGTGGCGCTCATGATTTCGGGCGCCATCGCGAATGAGAGGCCTGCCGTCACGCTTGGCGCCGTCCTTTTTGCCGCAGCGGCCGTCGTGGCGGCGGGAGTCACGCTTGCGCAGGCGCTGCGATGGTCCGCGCTCGCTACTCGTACGCCCTCTTTGGCTGCCTACGTTGCACTGCTTCAAACCACGCGCCTGACCGCCATCTTCTACGGTTGGGGAGCCTTGGCGATGCAGGGGCTCTATGTCACGCCGCTAACCGGCCTCAAGTGGCAGCATGGCTGGCAGTATGCGGCGGCAATGGCGCTGCTGGCTCTCGTGACGATCGTATTCGGGCGCTCAATGCCCCAGCCACTACCCGGCGGCGACACGGCCGGTTGGTTGCGTCATGCATGCTGGGCGAAGCGAATGGCCGCTGCCCAGGCGCTCGTCGCCGGCGTCGGTCTTGCTGCGCTCGTCATGTCCGGCAAGCTATTGTCGGAGCGGGCCGACTGGGCGGCCAACCGTGTGTTCGTCGGGCTGGCGATCGCCATCTTGGCCGTCTCGCTCGCCAGTATCGTGATGCAGCGTCGGCTCGGCGCGCCGGCGGCTCAGTAGCCGCGCCGGGTCGCTGCAGTCGCCTTGCTCTCGCTGCGTCCCCAGCCTAAGACAGCCCGTTGCCCGTCCGCCACCAGGGGAAGCCAACCATGTCCGTCGCCAACGGCCGTCAGTTCTTGTCGATCCCGGGTCCGACCAATGTGCCCGACGAGGTGCTGCAGGCCATGCACCAACCGGCCGTGGACATTTATTCCGGCGGCATGCTCGGCCTTGGTGACAGCTGCCACGAGGACCTGAAGCGCATCTTCGGCACCGAGGAGCGGGTCTACATCTATGCCGCCAACGGCCACGGCGGCTGGGAAGCGGCGTTCACCAACGTGCTCTCGCGCGGCGACAAGGTACTCGTGCTGGAAAGTGGACGGTTCGCCATCGGCTGGGGCGAGATGGCCGCCATGCTCGGATGCGAGATCGAGGTTCTTCCCGGCTCCATGCGCCGCGCCGTTGATCCGGCGAAGGTCGAGGCGCGCCTGCGGGCCGACAAGAGCCACGCTATCAAGGCCATCATGGTCGTCCAGATCGATACAGCCTCGTCCTGCGTCAACGACATCCCCGCGATCCGAAAGGCGATCGATGCGGCTGGGCATCCGGCGCTGCTGATGGTCGACGCGGTCGCCTCGCTCGGCTGCATGCCCTTCGAGATGGACGCCTGGGGGATCGACGTCGCGATGGCGGGCTCGCAGAAGGGCCTGATGACGCCTCCTGGCCTCGCTTTCGTCGCCGCCAGCCCGAAGGCCAAGGCCCTGCATCAGACGGCCGGGCTGCGGACGTTCTACTGGGACTGGACGCTGCGGGACGGGCCGATCAGCTACCAGAAGTACTGCGGCACACCTCCTGAGCATCTGCTGTTCGCGTTGCGCAAGGCCATGGATATTCTATTCGCCGAAGGCCAGGAGAACGCCTATCGCCGGCATGCGCTTCTCGCCGAGGCGACGCGCCGTGCCGTCGCCAAGTGGGCCGAGGGGCAAGTGCTCGCCTTCAACATCACGGAGCCCGCCGAGCGCTCTGCCTCCGTCACGAATGTGATCGTCCAGGGACAGAGCCCGCAGCCGATCCTCGATTATGCCCGCGACAAGTGCGGTGTCGTGCTCGGCGTCGGTCTCGGGGAGCTCTCCGGGAAGGCCTTCCGTATCGCCCACATGGGGCACACCAATGCGCCCATGGTCATCGGCACGCTCGGCGCCGTCGAGATGGCGCTGAGGGCCCTCAAGATTCCCCATGGAGCCGGCGGTGTCGAGGCAGCGGTCGCCTACCTCGGCGACGAGGTGGCAGCCTAGATCCAAAATCCTCAATGATCCGCCTCGACAGCATCAGCAAGCAGAACGGCCACCAGATCCTATTCATCGAGGCGTCCGCAGCGCTCCACCGAGGCGAGAAGATAGGGCTTGTCGGTCCCAACGGGGCTGGCAAGACGACTCTGTTCCGCATGATGGTCGGCGAGGACCAGCCCGACGAAGGGCAGGTCTCGGTCGATCGCGACGTAGTCATCGGCTACTTCAGCCAGGACGTCGGAGAGATGGCGGGCCGCAGCGCCGTCTCCGAGGTGATGGACGGCGCCGGCCCCGTGAGCGAGTTGGCAGCCGAGCTGAAGGCGCTCGAGGTCGCCATGGCCGATCCCGACCGCGCCGACGAGATGGACGAGATCGTCACGCGGTACGGCGAAGTGCAGGGCCGCTTCGAGGAGTTGGACGGCTATGCCATGGACGGCCGCGCCCGCGAGGTGCTGGCCGGCCTCGGCTTCAGCCCGGAGATGATGGACGGGGATGTCGGCGCGCTGTCCGGCGGCTGGAAGATGCGTGTCGCGCTGGCTCGCATCCTGCTGTTGCGTCCCGATGCCATGATCCTCGACGAGCCGTCGAACCATCTCGATCTCGAAAGCCTGATCTGGCTCGAGCAATTCCTGAAAGACTACGAGGGGTTGCTGCTGATGACCTCGCACGACCGCGAGTTCATGCGGCGCATCGTCGGCAAGGTGCTCGAGATCGACGGCGGGGGCCTCACCACCTATGCAGGAAGCTACGAGTTCTACGGGCAGCAGCGCGTGCTCGCCGAGCGCCAGCAACAGGCGCAGTTCGAGCGCCAGCAGGCCATGCTCGCCAAGGAAATCAAGTTCATCGAGCGTTTCAAGGCGCGCGCCTCGCATGCGGCCCAGGTGCAGAGTCGCGTCAAGAAGCTCGAGAAGATCGACCGCGTGGAACCGCCGAAGCGCCGCGAGACGGTGCTGTTCGAGTTCCCGCCGGCGCCGCGATCCGGCGAGGACGTCGTCGCGCTCAAACGCGTCAGCAAGCGCTATGGCAGCATGACGATCTATGACGGCCTCGACTTCATGGTCCGGCGCCGGGAGCGCTGGTGCGTCATGGGCGTCAACGGCGCGGGCAAGTCCACGCTGCTGAAGCTGGTGGCGGGCGCCGCCGAGCCCGACAGCGGTTCGGTCGCCCTCGGAGCCAGCGTCAAAATGGGCTACTTCGCCCAGCACGCCATGGATCTCCTCGACGGCGAGCGCACCGTCTTCCAGACCCTCGAGGAGGCCTTCCCACAGGCCGGGCAGGGACCACTGCGTGCGCTGGCCGGCTGTTTCGGGTTCTCGAGCAACGAGGTCGAGAAGCGGTGCCGTGTGCTTTCCGGAGGCGAGAAAGCGCGTCTCGTCATGGCGCGGATGCTGTTCGATCCGCCGAACTTCCTCGTGCTCGACGAGCCGACCAATCATCTCGATCTTGCGACGAAGGAGATGTTGATCGCCGCGCTGGCCAATTACGAGGGCACCATGCTGTTCGTCTCGCACGACCGGCATTTCCTCGCGGCTTTGTCCAACCGGGTGCTCGAGCTGACTCCCGAGGGCGTCCACCAGTACGGCGGCGGCTACACCGAGTACGTCGCGCGCACGGGGCACGAGGCTCCGGGCCTTCGCAGCTGATCCGGAAAGAGCCGCTGCGGCGCATCGGCGGGTATGGCATCCTCCCTCGTATCAAACCTGATCGGGAGGCGAGCATGGCACGGCTTCAGGGGCGCAGAATTCTCATCACGGGCGGCGCGTCCGGCATTGGCCGCGCGACGGCTGAGCTGTTCGTACGTGAAGGCGCTGCCGTCGCCATATTGGACGTGAACCCCGAGGCCGTGGCCGGCGCCGCCGGGACGATCGGGGCGTCGGGCGTCGTCGCAGACGTGACGAGCGCAACCTCCGTCTCGAAGGCGATTGCCGAGGCAGCATCTGCCATGGGCGGCCTCGATGGCCTCGTCAATGCAGCGGGCATTTTCTCGTCCGCCAACCTTGCGAGCACTTCGCCGGAGCAATTCCAGCACGTCCTCGCCGTGAATCTGACCGGTACGTTCCTCGCCATTCAGGCGGCAGCCCCGCTCATAACGCAGGCCGGCGGTGGCACCATCGTCAACATCGGCTCGGGCGTCGGCCTCTTGCCCACCGGCCCGGACAGCACGGCCTATGTGGCCTCAAAAGGCGGTGTCATCGCGATGTCCAAGGCCATCGCGATGGAGCTGGCGCCTGCGATCCGGGTCAACGTCGTCTGCCCCGGTGCCGTCGAGACACCCATGACCGCCGGATTCATTCGCGACAATGCCATCGCCTCCCGCTACGCGCTCCGCCGTCCGGGCCAGCCGGACGAGCTCGCTTCGGCCATTCTGTTCCTGACCTCGGCCGAATCCTCCTTCGTCACAGGTACGACCCTCGCCGTCGATGGTGGACGGACCTACCACTGACGCTCCCGCGCTTTGACCTTGGCGGCGATCTGCTAGATTGCGCCTCTCAAATCATGAGCCGCCGGCTCGTGGGGCTGGCGCGCGCTGCCGCCCGCGCGCAGCGGCATTCGGAGCCTTCACGATGACCGCCATCTCGACCGCATCAGCAGCCCCCCGCCGGAAGTCGGCGAGCCTCCTCAAAGGCGCGACCGGAGACTGGGAGATCGTTGTCGGCATGGAGGTCCACGCCCAGGTCAATTCGAAGGCCAAGCTCTTCTCGGGCGCCTCGACCGAGTTCGGCGGCGCACCGAACAGCCACGTCTCGCTCGTCGATGCGGCCATGCCCGGCATGCTGCCCGTGATCAATCGCGAGTGCGTGGCGCAGGCCGTGCGCTCAGGCCTTGGCCTCAACGCGCAGATCAACCTCGTCAGCGTCTTCGACCGAAAGAACTACTTCTATCCGGACCTGCCGCAGGGCTACCAGATCAGCCAGTACAAGCAACCCGTGGTGGGCGAGGGTGCGGTCGAGATCGAGGTCGACGGCGAGACCTTCAAGGTCGGCATCGAGCGGCTTCACCTCGAGCAGGACGCCGGCAAGTCGATCCACGACCAGAGCCCGGAGCATTCCTTCGTCGATCTCAATCGCTCGGGGGTGGCGTTGATGGAGATCGTCTCGCGCCCCGACATCCGCTCGGCGAAGGAGGCGCAGGCCTATGTCACCAAGCTGCGCACGATCCTGCGCTACCTCGGTACCTGCGACGGTGACATGGAAAAAGGCAACCTCCGTGCCGACGTCAACGTCTCTGTCCGGAGGCCGGGCGATCCGCTCGGTACGCGTTGCGAGATCAAGAACGTCAACTCGATCCGCTTCATCGGCCAAGCGGTCGAGGTCGAGGCACGCCGCCAGATCGCGATTATCGAGGACGGTGGCACCATCGACCAGGAGACGCGCCTGTTCGATCCGAACCGCGGTGAGACCCGGTCCATGCGCTCCAAGGAGGAGGCACACGACTACCGTTATTTCCCCGACCCCGACCTCCTGCCGCTCGAGCTCGAGCAAGCTTGGGTCGACGAGCTGGCCAAGGGCCTGCCCGAGCTGCCCGACGCCAAGCACGCGCGGTTCATGAGGCAGTACGCCCTTTCGAGCTACGACGCCGACGTGCTAACCGCCGATCGTGAGAGCGCCGACTATTTCGAGGCCGTTGCCAAGGGACGAGACGGCAAGGTCGCCGCCAACTGGGTCGTCAACGAGCTGTTCGGACGGCTGAACAAGGAGGCTCGCGACATCGAGCACGCGCCCGTCTCAGCAACTCAGCTCGGCTCGATCCTCGATCTCATTGCGGCCGGTACCATCTCAGGAAAGATCGCCAAAGACCTGTTCGAGATCGTCTGGACCGAGGGCGGCGACCCGGCGGATGTCGTCGAGCAGCGGGGCATGCGCCAAGTCACCGACACGGGCGCCATCGAAACGGCGATCGACGAGATCATCGCCAAAAACCCCGACAAGGTGGAGCAGGTGAAGGCTAAGCCCACCATGCTCGGCTGGTTCGTCGGTCAGGTCATGAAGTCCTCCGGCGGCAAGGCGAACCCGCAGGTCGTCAACGACCTCCTGAAGCGCAAGCTCGGCATCTGAGCCCCATGACCGACATCTACAAATGGCTCTATGGGAGCAGGGGCCGGGCGGCGGTGAAGAATCCGTTGCCGCCGCTGCCGGAACTGCTCGAGCCCTACGTCTCAGCCATTGGCGGCACCGTGCTTCCGGTTGTCGGCGCGGCTGTTATCGATGGTCCGCCGCTCGGTCCGGCCAGTTGCCAGCTCGGTGGTCGCCCGTGGTGGCCGAAGGGACGCGGCTTTCCACGCGGCGCAGATGGCACGCCACTCTATCTCCTCATTCAGATCAATTTCGCCGAGCTGCCGGCCTTGGAGCCGTTCCCGTCTGCCGGTCTGCTCCAGGTCTTCATTTCGGCCAATGATCTGTTCGGGATGAACATCGACGATCCGACCGTGCGGTCCGGTTTTGCCTGCATCTACCACGAGGACCCCAGCGGCCCCGTCGACACATCGAGCGCCCCGCGCCAGCTCCCTCACGGCGACTACCTGCCGCTCGAGACCCCGTTCGAGCCGCGCGCGTTGTCGTTCCAGCTCGACCAGATGGTCGCCGATATCAGCGACTACCGATTCGAGCGGCTGCTCCCCGAAATCGCCGCGGACGAGGATCTGATGGAGGCCTACGCTGAATGGACGAGTGCCGACGCGGCTGTCTCGCCCATCCGGCTCGGTGGCTACCCCACATTTACCCAGCAGGATCCGCGCTCGTTCCCGGGACAAGCCGGTCTCGGCGACACGACATTGCTCACGGTCGATACGACCATCGGCATCATGTGGGGCGACGCCGGGGTCGCGCAGTTCCTCATGCACGAGCAGGATTTGGTCAAACGTGACTTCTCCCGCGTCGTCTACAACTGGGATTGCTGCTGAGCCATGCCGCCCTCCGAGCGACACCGGCAACTCGCCGATCTGCTCGCGTCCGCCCGCCGCGACGGGCGGCAGATCGGCGATCTGCGATCGGAGCTGATCCCGGAAACGAACGCCGAGGCCTACACCGTCAATGGACTGGTGGCGGAGAGGCTTGGCTGGCCGCGGCTTGGCTGGAAGATCGCGGCGACCACGCCCGTCATGCAGAAGCGATTGCGGACCACAGAGCCGATCTACGGCATCACATTCGCGCGCTTTGCGACGACTTCGCCGGCCCGTTTTCACCACGCCGATCTGCTCGATCCGTTGGTCGAGTGCGAGTTCTTCTTTCGCCTGGGCGCTCCGCTGCCGACCCGGCCCGAGCCCTACGACGTGCAGGAGGTCGCGGCAGCCGTGGCCTCCGTCCATGCCGGTGTCGAAGTTGCCGAGTGCCGCTTCCCGCTCGGCGCTTTGCCGCCGATCCCCGCGATCCTCGCCGACGGCGCCGCCAGCGGTCGTTATGTCATCGGCCTAGAGATTGTCGATTGGCGCCATCGCGACCTCGCCGGCATGCCGGTCGTGCTCGAGGTCGACGGCGTGGTTCGCCGCTCGGGCCGTGGTGCCGATGTCATGGGCGATCCGCTGGCGCCACTGGTCTGGCTCGTTAACGCACGCCGCGTTTGGGGCGATGGCCTCGCCGAAGGTGCGCTCGTCTCGACCGGCACGGCGACCGGCATGCTGCTGGCCAGGCCGGGCGAGCGCATGACCGCCCGCTTTGGCGACGATACCACCGTCGAGATCGCATTCGACGCCTAAGCCTCGGCGGGCGCGAGTCATTTCGGTAACCGAACCGCTGGTCGGCTCTCGCCCGCGACGGCTTGTCGCGGTACTATGCCGTGATGAGCAGGCGACCGACAGAGAGCGAGGTCCTGGCTGATCACGTGGTCCACGTGATCGGAATTGCGAGTGGGCTCGTCGCCGTCGTGGCGCTTCTCGGCTGGGCCGTCGACAACCTTCCTGGTCCTGCGACGGTCGCACTGGCCATCTATTGCGCCGGCCTGATGGCGATGCTGTGCTGCTCCGGCGCCTATCACATGCTGCCCGTACCCGCATGGAAGCCAATCCTGCGCCGGCTCGACCACGCCGCCATCTTCGTCAAGATCGCCGGCACCTACACGCCGTTCGCCCTGGTCAAGATGGGTGGAACGGCCGGTCTGTCGCTGTTCGCCGCAGTCTGGATGGTGGCGCTGCTCGGCGCGGCCGCAAAGCTCCTGCTCGCGGCACGATGGGACGGGCTCGCGGTTGCCGTCTACCTGCTGCTCGGCTGGTCCGGCATCGCCACGCTGCAACCTCTGGCCGCCTCGATCGCCCCGGGTGCTCTGGTGCTGCTCGCTGCGGGCGGCATCGTCTACTCGCTCGGCGTCGTCTTCTTCCTGTGGAACGGCCTGCGCTACCAGAACGCCATCTGGCATGCCTTTGTCCTGGTCGGCACGGCCTGCCATTTCGGCGCCGTATCCATCGCCGTGGCTCACTGAAGCGCGCTTTACCGCAGTGGCAGCTTCAACTCGAGCCGCCCCTTGACGTTCGAGCGGTCGCTGCTGGCCGCCTGCTCGACGTCGGTCGTGACGCTGAGCGAATAGGCGTTGGGCTGCGAGAACGTCACGCCGCCCCCGATGGCGCGCGTCGTGTCGACAACCCCGTAGCCGGCTCCGTCGCCCGCCGCACCGAGATCGATCGCACTCTTCAGCGACAGGAACGGCTCCACCTTGGCCGCTCCACCGAGCTCGACCGGCCGGCTGATCCGCGGCGCCACCGCGATCGTGCTCTTCTCGACCGCCCCGCCGCGGCTGTCCGTTGCCGCCTCGTCGACGCCATGCGCCACGCTTGCCATCGGCGCGAGGACGAGGCCCTCGTACTTGAAGTTGCCCCTCACACGTGCCGTCACGGCACTCTGCGTCGTGACGAGTCCCTCGTCCAGAATCCCGTGGCTCTCACCCCACTGCGCCTTGGCATCCAGCGTCACTGGCGACCACGGCTTGATGGCGAAATAGGCTGAGAGGCGGGTGTCCTGCTGCAACGTCGGCGTTTCGTCGCGCAGCTCCGCCGACACTCCGACAAGCGCACCTCGGGCCAGCCGGTAGTCGGCGCCGACCGTGCTTCGCTTCGTCTCGGCCACCTCGTTCTCCAGGCCTTTGACCTCCACCTTGCTCCAAACGTCGAGCGGTGCCGGCCCTGTCGTCGACGGCTTCGGCATTGCCAGCCCCTTGGGTGCGAGCGCCTTGGCCTCCTCGATCTTCTGTAGGATGCGCCGCGCCTCGAAGCTGCCGAGGTGCTGCAGGCTCGTGGCGATGTCGACGCTCTGCTCGGCTTGCTTCACCGCGACGGGCATCGTCGCCCAGTCCTGTCCGATCCATGGCTTGTCTTCGAGACGCCCATCGATCCGGCCACGTGTCGGGTCGTCCTCGATAAGCGCGCCGAGGCGTGTCCGCCGCGCGTCCGCGTCACTGGCGCATTCGGTGCACGCCGCGCCGTCGGTCGCCTCCGCTCGCCCATGGCCATTGGTCACGAGCAGCGCCGCTAGTCCCGCCAGCGCAACCCGAATACCGATGCGGCCACCTCGCCGCCTCGTCGTGACGCGATACATCATGCGCCCGACGGATAAGCAGCGATTTGGGTCAGGATTGGGCAGCGGCCGGGCCGCGATCGTCAATGCGGGCGAGCGCGCGGTTCGGTCGCTCTTAGCCTCGCCGCCGGCCGAAGAGGCGCCCCCCTGCCGCCGATCGGGTCGTTCTTGCGCTTCGAGACGCGACGGGGCGTGTGCCGGACGTGTCGGGTCTCGCGACGGCAGAGCGCTCGACCCGAACTACGGTGCGCAACTGAATTCCTCGTCATTCCCGCGAAGGCGGGAACCCACGTGCCGCGCAGAGTTTGCGCTTCGAGACCCGACCTACCCGAGCGCGATCAGGCCTGGCAGTTCGGCAAGCGAGTGCAGCTCCGCGTCGGGCTGCCCGGGCAACCGCTCCGGCCGCTGCCCGTATCGGTTGCACCAGAACACCCGCATGCCGAACGCCGAGGCGGCCCAGGCATCCCACGAGTTCGACGATTGGAACGCGATGCTCGACGCTGGTACGTCCATCACCTCGATGCACCTCTGGTAGACGGCGCGGGACGGCTTGAAGACACCCACCTCCTCGACCGAGATGACGTGGTCCAGAAGGTCGCCGAGACCTGCGCTCTCGACGGCGCTCGTCAGCATGTGCGGCGATCCGTTCGAGAGGATCGCCGTGGCATAGCCGTCCGCCTTGAGCTTCCTGAGAACGCCCGGCACCTCGGGAAACGTCAAAAGCTTCAGGTAAAGCCCCATCAGTCTCTGGCGCAGCGCCGGATCGGTGAGTCCCAGCGTGTCTAGCGTATAGTCGAGCGCGTCCCCGGTGACTTGCCAGAAGTCGGCGTGCAGGCCCTGCAAGCCTCGCAGCCACGTGTATTGCAGCTGCTTGTCGCGCCAGAGCGTCGTCACTGCCGCCGTCTTGTCGCCGAGCACGTCCCGGCATCCCGCCGCCGCCGACGCGAAGTCGAACAGCGTGCCGTAGGCATCGAAGACGCAGGCCTTGACGGGGATGCGGGTCATGTCTGCGGTCTCCTTCGCTCGTTGCACGCTGTCACCTCCGCGACCGGCTCACGCCAGAGTGCCACGGATCGGGTAGCCCTTCTCGCGGGCGAAATTGATGCCCATCAGAACCGTTGCCAGATCGGGCCGCGCGAACGGGGCATTCGAGATATCGACGATCTGGACGTTACCCTCTGGATTGATCACGAACAGCCCTGGCTCCGGAAACGGCCGATCCGTTTCCTGCGGCGAGCGCGGCTCCGAAATGTAAAGGCCCAGCGTCCGCATCTGCTCCATCGTCAAACCGTAGCCCACCGGGAAGCTCCAGCCCTCGCTCGCAACGTCCGCCTCGGCCTTCTCCTTCGGATCCGCCGATACGGCCGCCACTGTTACGCCGGCCGCGCCGAAACCGTCCAGCAGACCCGTTAGCGACTTGAAGTACTTCTTGCAGAGTGGGCAGTGCTTGCCTCGATAGACGGCCAGTAGTCGCCAGCCGTCCATCTCGGCGATGTCGAGCTCGCCGCCACCCACCTTCGCGACCCTGATGCTCGGCATGCGGTCGCCCGCGCCGATTTTCTGTGTTGCAGCCATTATCTCGCTCCGTTTGCGGATTGTCCACGGATGCTTGCGGGCGCCCCGCTTGCACGGCATGACCGGCATGGGGCGACCCGCGAGCACGGCACTGTGGCGCAGCCTTCAGGCCTGCACGGCGAGGTGCCGGAACATGTTGCGCTTGGCCTCCTCGTCGAGGTCCGTCTTCCAGGTGAACTTGTCCTTGAGCGCGAGGGCTTTCTGTGCGGCGGGCTTCGCCTCGACCTCGTCGACGAGACGCTTCAGGTTCGGCAGCTTCGCGAACGCCTCCTTGTCGAGCACGAACGGAATCATGCGCGCCCATCCCCACACGTCCATGTCGACGATCGTGTAGGTGTCGGCGACCATGTATTTCCGCGAGGCGAGATGATCGTTCAGAAGCGAGTAGTGGCGCATCGCCTCGAAGCGGTAGCGGTTGATCGCGTAGGCAATTTTTTCCGGCGCCATGTGCTGGAAGTGCACCGACTGGCCCGAGAACGGCCCGACGCCGGTGGCGACGAACATCAGCCACGACAGCAGTTGTCCACGATTGGCGGGCGAATTCGGCGGCAGGAACTTGCCCGTCTTCTCGGCGAGGTAGAGGAGGATGGCGTTGCTGTCGAACACCGTCGCGTCCCCGTCGACGATCACCGGCACCTTGGCGTTCGGGTTGACCTTGAGGAACTCGGGCTTGTGCTGGTCGCCCTTCCGGGTGTCGACCGGGATCGCCTCGTAGGCGACGCCAGCCTCCTCCAGGAACAGCGCCACCTTCATCGGGTTCGGAGCGCCCGAGAAATAGAACTTGATCATGCGACGTTCTCCTCAGCAAACGGTCGACGCGTCATGCCTCGACCGGAACTCGGCGACAGTGTCAGCTCTTGGCCTTCCCCGGCGCGGCTTCGTCGAGCAGGGCCAGCGCCGGCCGGAGCATCGCTTGCAACTCGGCCTTCGAGGCTCCCGTGCGCGACAGGACGCGGATCGCAATGAGGATGCCCAGCAGCATTCGGCCCGTGTCCCTGGCGTCGATCCGGCTGGGGATCGCACCGGCCTCCCTCGCCGCCGCGACGCGTCCCCGCAGGAACCCCTCGATCTCCGCGAAGTAGGCCGCAATGGCAGCGGCGATCTCGGCGTCGTGCGGCGCGGCGTCGAGTGCCGAGTTGATCAGGAAGCAGCCCCGCCGCTCGGGATCGCCGACCGAGCGGTCGATGATCTCGTCGAAGAAGCCCTTGATCGCGGCGCGCGCCGACGGCATCGCCTCGAGCCGCAAGAGGCGCGGGCGTAGCGTCGTCGCCGCATAGCGCTCCAGCGACTGGATGAAGAGTGCGCGCTTGTCCCCGAAGGCGTTGTACACGCTGGGTCCGCTCAGCCCCATCTCCTGGGCCAGCTCGCGAACGCTCGTCGCGTCGAGGCCGCGCCGCCAGAAGCAGGCTACGGCGGCATCGAGCACCGTTGCGTCGTCGAATGTGCGAGGGCGTGCCACGTCGCTGCGGTTCCTCTGGTCGGATGCCCGCAAGCTATCCTGGTTTTTGTATCGATCGATACAAAAAACCGTGATCGGCCGCCCGGTCAGTAGATCAGGTGCGGCTTTCGTCGCGCCGAGAAGCCCGCGATCTCGGCTTGCCATGAGGCGATGATGCGCTTCGCATCCACGCCCGTTTCAAGCGCCTTTCGCAGGCGGCCGCTGCCGGCGAGGCGGTCGAAGGCTTTGGCGTCCGTGACGAGACCTCCCGCTCCGGCCCCGCGCAAGGCATCGCTGAACGCGGCGAGAAGGTGGATGCCGGTCTCGACGGACTGGAACTGTGAGGCGTCGCTGATGCTCAGCCGCACCGCCGCGATCTCCTGTCCCCTGAAGCGGGGGCTCGTCGCGACACCGGGAATGACGCGGGGCTTTGCACGCGCCGTCTCGATTCGGAGGCCTCGAAGGCTGGCCTGCATCACCTGCCGCGCGATCGCTGCTGCATCGACCGCTGGATGGCCCAACAGCAGAAATGGCGCATCGGTGCCACGCCCTTCGCTCGCGACTGTCGCCTCGAACAGACCGGTGCCTGCGTAGGCGAGCGCCGTCTCGAACGTCGGTATATTCGGACTGGTCGCCACCCACGGCAGCCCCGTCTGCGGCCATCGCATGTCGCGCCGCCAGCCCTCCATGCGCGCGACGTTGAGCGTTAGCCGCTCGAGCCCCGGCAGCAGCCGCTCGCCCTTGATCATTTGCGCAAGCTCGCCCACCGTCAGCCCGTGCGCCATCGGAATCTCGAAGCGCCCGACGAACGAGGCGTGGGCCTTCTCAAGCATGAATCCCGAGACATAGTCGCCGCCGAGCGGATTGGGCCTGTCGAGCACGACGAACGGCAGCCCTGAGGCTGCCGCCGCCTGCATCGCAAGCCCCATCGTCGAGATGTAGGTATAGAATCGCGTGCCGATATCCTGCATGTCGAAGACGAGGACATCGACGCCGGCCAGCATCTCAGGCGTCGGTTTGTAAGCCGAGCCGTAAAGGCTATGCACCTTGACGCCCGTTGCCGTGTCAACGCCGCTGGTGACCTTGGCACCCGCTTCCGCCGTCCCACTGAGACCATGCTCCGGTGTCAGGATCGCAGCCAGCGTCACGCCCGGTGCCCGCGCCATCACGTCGATCAGCCGCTCGTTGCCGACGCGCCCGGTGTGGTTCGTGAGCAGGCCCACCCGCTTGCCGCGAAGCATCGCGAAGCCGTCGGCGGCGAGGCCGGCGGCGCCGGTAAGGATGGTCACGGGACGATCTCGAGTTGCGCTTTGCCCGTGTGCCGACATCGTGGGCCCCCCGATCGCTGCTGTGAGACCGGCTATGATCTGGCGTCGCGTGAGCATAAATGTGTCTGATCCCGGGTGGGAGGGAATCAATTGTCATTGTCGACGAGTGCCACGCGCTTTGGTGCAACGATCGGGTCGCGACTTATTATCGTCGTGGTGTTCGCGCTGCTTGGCCCGTTGATAGGAGGGCCGATCGCTGCTTCGGGTTCCTGGGGGCAATCGGCGTGGCAAACGGCAGTCCAGGGACGCTGTCCGCCGTTCCCGGCGCGATCGGTCTGTGCGTTATTTATGGACCCGTGTTCGGCTTCTTGATGGGGTTTGCCCCGGCTGCGACGGCAGGGGCCGTTCTGGCACTGCTCGGGCCGAGCCGCAGTGGCAGAAAGCACGCTGTGATCATCTCTGCGCTCGTCTCTGCAGCCTATGCCGCGATGTTGCTCGCGGAGCGATTGGGCGATCCGGAGACCGGGCACGAAGGCACCATGCTCATGGCTGGCGTGATCGTGGCTTCGGGCACCGTCTCTGGTGCCGTGTGTTGGCGCATCGTCGAGGCTTTGGTCGGCACGCGTCGCCAAACGCCCACCAACCCGTCATCGACGCCGCCTCCAGCGACTTGAGGCCGAAGAGAAGTTCGGCGCAGCCGTCGCCCTACTTCACGTCCGCCGCGACCTTCATCGACACGATCTTGTCGGGGTTCTGCACGGGCTCGCCGCGCTTGATCTTGTCGACGTTGTCCATGCCCTCGATCACCTTGCCCCAGACGGTGTACTGCTTGTCGAGGAAGCTGGCGTCGTCGAAGCAGATGAAGAACTGGCTGTTCGCGGAGTTCGGGCATCGGACGAGCGGGCCATCGAGCAAACGCCGCGCACATGCGGCTCGGCGTTGAACTCGGCCGCGAGGTTCGGATGCTTCGAGCCGCCGGTGCCGGTGCCGTGCGGGCAGCCGACCTGCGCCATGAAGCCATCGATCACGCGATGGAACACGATGCCGTCGTAGAAGCCCTCGCGGGCGAGTAGCTTGATGCGCTCGACATGGCCGGGAGCGAGGTCGGGCCGCAGCTCGATCACGACCTTACCCTTGGTCGTTTCCATGACGATGGTGTTCTCGGGGTCTTTGTAGGCCACGGGGAAGTCCTTTCGATTGTCATCCCGGGGCTTGTCCCCGGGACCCATTGATCAACGCGCTCGGACGGCGAACAGCTGTTTGGGCCTGTCACCGAGCGTTGGACGGAGCTTGCGGCACGATGGTTCCCGGGCACAAGGCCCGGGATGGCGCCGCCACTTTACTTCCTCGGGCCATCCGCCTGCACATACACCTTCAGCATCTTGTCCGGCGTCGGCGGCGGCTCGCCGAGGGCGATCTGGTCGACGTGCTGCATGCCGTCCACCACCTGCCCCCACACCGTGTATTTGCCGTTGAGGAACGGCGTGTGCGTGAAGCAGATGAAGAACTGGCTGTCGGCGCTGTCCGGGCTCTGCGAGCGCGCAGCACCCACGGTCCCGCGCCCGAAGGGCGTCGGCGTAAACTCGGCCGGAACGTTGCCGAGCTTCGAGCCACCCGTCCCCGTGCCGGTCGGATCGCCGGTCTGGGCCATGAAGCCCTTGATCACGCGATGGAAGACGATGCCGTCATAGAACCCCTGCTTGGCGAGCGTCTTGACGCGCTCGACGTGCTTCGGGGCCAGATCCGGCCGAAGCTGGATCGTAACCTTGCCGGACTTGAGCTCGATGATCAGCGTGTTCGCCGGCTCGAGCTTCGGCGCCTGCGCCGATGCGGGCACGACCAGCGTAAGGAAAGCGAGCGCCAGGCTCGCGAGGAAGGTCTTCAAGCGGAGGCTCCGTTTTGAGCGATAAGAACTGGGAGGGCTTGACGCGCCCTTATGGCCACAATCGGGCGAAGCTGCAACGTTGGCGCCCGTCAGGCCTTCCGTGCCCCGGCCTTGGCCTTGAGTGCCGCCTCGACCGCGGGCGAAACGAACGAGGCCACGGGCCCGCCCATCATCGCGATCTGGCGCACCAGCGTCGCCGTGATGTGGCGCACATCCGGGCTGGCGGGCAGGAAGACCGTATCGATGTCCGGCGCCATGGCCCCGTTCATGCCCGACATCTGCATCTCGTAATCGAGGTCCGTACCGTCGCGCAGACCGCGGAAGATCATGGTGGCGCCCGCCTCGCGCGCGGCATCGACCACCAGCCCTGCGAACGTCACCACCGTGATCTCGGTGCCGTAGCGCGCCGCGATGGCTTGCGTCTCGGACTGGATAAGCGCCGTCTTCTCCTCGGTGGAGAACAGAGGCGTTTTTCCGGGATGGACTCCGATGCCGATCACCAGCCGGTCGACGAGCGCGGCCGAGCGGCGCAACACGTCCGTGTGCCCGTTGGTGATGGGGTCGAAGGAGCCGGAGTAGAAGCCTGTGCGTGTCATGGCGCCGACACTAACCCGGCCTCGCGGGCGCCTGCAACGGCATCTGTGCACGGTGTTGTGAGCGGCGCCGGGCCGCGACCGGGGGTAGCTTGCGGGACGCACCGATGAGGCACCCATGCCAACAGACCTGCCGAGCCGTCGCCGCCTGCTGCAGATTGCGCCTGCCTTGCTTTGGCCGGTCCCAGCCTTCGCCGAGACTGTTCGAAGCTCGCCAGAGCCTGCCGTCGCCTATTACTCCGATTACTATTCCTTCGTCGGACGCGACGCGAAAGGGCACGTCTACCTGGCCCTCGACACCAATCGCGGGCGCGACCGCGACAGCTATCAGGCCAACCATTTTGTCGCGATGTACGACGAGGCCACCGGCTGGGTGGACCTCAAGGGAAACGTCGTCTACCCGAACCCCGGCAAGGTGCTCGACGGATTGCCCGCCTCGGAGCACTTCTCGTTCGAGGGCCGCGCCGCGACCGGCACCGTCATCACCGGCCGCGAAGGGGGCTTGAAGCTCACCGTCGATCCATTGCCCGAGACTCTCAAACGTCAGAATGCCGATGGGATTTTCTGGATCGGCGGCGCGCCGGCGGCTCTCGAATGGAGCGGCCGCCGCCTCGAAGGTCGCGTCATCTTCGAGTACCTGCAGCGCAACAACTTCAACTACTTCACCGGCAAATCCGACCGCAGCTGGCGCAACTTCAACGGCCTTTACCTGATGACCGAGGACGGCCGCGATTTCTACATGCATTCCCACGAGCGCCAGGGTGGCTCCGACCTCACCGGTCGCCTCGTCGGCATTGCGACCTGGGGCACCGCAGCACCCGTGAGCAAGCTCGTTTTCCGTATCGTCGAGACGGCCGCCGTGCCTTATCGCAGCTACCGCTGGCCGATCGCATGGAGCGTGGCCTTCGAGCACGAGGGGGTCTCCTACGTCCTCGAGCTCTTCACGGCCGAGCGAAAGCTCTCAGGGGATTGGGAGACGGGCGGCTTCGCGATGTCAGTCGTCTCGGGGACCATTGCCGCGGCTGATGGGAGCCGCAAGATGAACGTCGTCGGCTGGGCCGAGCTGCTCATCTGATCGGCGAACGAGCGCGGCTAGCCACTAAGGCCGCCGCGCTGTCGCGAGCACCAGCCCTCCGGCGACCAGAAGCAAGCCGGAGAGCCCGTCGAGCAACCGCAAGCGACGCATGTCGATGGTTGCCCGCGCGCGCGCAAGCGCGACAGTGTAGGAGACATCCACAGCGGTCAGCACGACGACGAACAGGACGGCGAGCAGCGCGAGCTGCGGTCCCGGCGCGGCACCGGGATTGACGAATTGCGGGAAGAACGCGCCCAGGAACAGCAGGACTTTCGGATTCGACAGCGAAACCGCGACCCCCTGCGCGAAACGTCCACCGAGGCTTGTGGCCCGCGCCGCTGGCAGTTGCACTGCGTCGCCGATGGTCGTTGCGGCCCGGCGCGTCCGCCACCAGCCCCAGAGCTGACGTGCGCCCAGAAACACGAGATAGACCGCACCCGCCCAACGGATCACGTCGAACCACTCCGCCATCAACAGCATCACCGACGTCATGCCGATCGCGGCGACCGCAACCAGGACGATGAGCCCGGTCATGGTGCCCGCCAGCGTGGCGAGGCCTCCTGCCAGTCCGCCCGACAGGGTCGCGGCGATGATCAGCGCCATGTTGGGGCCCGGTGTCACCGCCAGCAGCACGCAGGTCGCGACGAAGGCGGCGAGGACGGTTGCGGTCATGAAGCGCCTGCCGGGTGCTGGGGGTGGAGCGGCGAGAGGACTGCAGACAGGCACGCGCTGGCGTGCTTCCCTTCACCCCTATCCTGACACCTATCCTCTGCAACCTGGACAAGCCAATGGCAAAGAAACGCATGGTGCTCGAGATCGGCATGGGCACCGACATTCGCGGCTCCGATCCGACCAAGGCTGCCTGCCGCGCGCTCCGCGATGCGCTCTGGCACAACTCGCTTTCGATCGCGACCGCGCTCGGCAAGCCGCTCGAGGCCATGCAGGTCGACGTGCACATCGGCGTGCCGCGCCCCGAGACGGTCGACAAGGCCGAGGTTCTGAAGGTGCTCCCCTACGGCAAAGGCACCGTTACCGTGGTCGAGGGGGGCCTCGAGATCCGCAACGACGCGGGAACAGACTGCGACCCTGATCGCCAATTGCTGCGCCATCGTCAGCCTCGACATCTGAGGAGCACGCCCCAATGCCCAAAACACGCGTCATCCTCGAGCTCGGCACCGGCAACGACCTGCATGGCTCGGACTACACCAAGGCGGCGCTGCGTGCCGTGCAGGACGCGCTCCACCATTCGTCGCTGGCCTTCATCCGCTCGCTCAAAATCGACAAGAAGGCCATCGACGTCGAGGTGACCATCGGCGTGCAGGAACCTTCGAAAGTGGATCTCGAGAAGGTGAAGGCTTCGCTTCCCGTCGGCAACGTCACCGTCAAAGCAGTCAAGGGCGGCCTCGATGTCGCCGACCCGGAGAACAACGATCCGGCCGTCATCGCGAGTGCCGCGATTGCCGTTCGCATCGACGTGCCATGACCCTCCGGCGACGGTGGGTTTGACGCGGATCAAGCACTCTCGTGGGCAACCGACCGACAAGCGTCTTTGCGGCGAAGGTGGCCGTTCGTTTGGATTGAGCCAGCGATCGAAACACGCGCCAGATAGGACAACCGATGCCCGCAATTCCAAGGGGGTGGCTGAGGCTCGGGCTTGCAGCGGCATTGCTCATCGCGGTCGTAGCGGCCGGCTTTGCCGTTGCTCGCAATCGCCCCCTCGCCGTCGAGGTGGCGGCGATTGCGCGCGACGTGCCGATCCGCGTCTATGGTCTCGGGACGGTCGAGGCGCGCGTCCTCTCCAAGGTCGGCTTCGAGGTCGGCGCCGCGCTCGTCGAGCTGAAGGCCGACCACGGCGACCGGGTGCGCAAGGGAGACGTTCTCGCCCGGCTGAGCGTTGGTGAGCAGCAGGCCAAGGTGGCCAAGGCGAAGGCCGCTCTGATGAGCGCCGAGGCCAGCATACTGAAAGCGCAGGCCAACCTGGAGAAAAGCCAGGCCGTGCTGGCGCAGCGCCAGGAGGCGAACCGTCGCCGCCAGGATCTCGTTGGCCGTAACGTCGTATCCGAGCAGAGTGCCGAGGAGGCCCAACGCGATCTCGACGTCGCCCGCGCCGATGTCTCGGTTGCGACGAGCGAGATCGAGGTTGCCAAGGCTCAGCTCGCCGACGCGCGCGCGCAGCTGGAGTACGAGGAGACGCTGCTCGGCCATCGGACACTCGTTGCGCCTTACGACGCGCTGGTCATCGAGCGGCATCGTGAGCTTGGTACGGTGATCAAGGCAGGGGACCCGGTCTTCACGCTGATTGCAGCCGACAGCTATTGGGGACTGGCCTATGTCGATGAGGCCCGGGCCGGCTTCATCAAGGAAGGGCAGAAGGTCGACGCGCGCCTGCGCTCGCGGCCGCTCGACGATTTCACGGGGCAGGTCGTGCGCATCGGCCTCGAGAGCGACCGGGTCAGCGAGGAGCGGCGCGTCTACGTCAAGGGTGATAATCCGCCGTCGCGCGTCCATCTCGGCGAGCAGGCCGAGTTCTGGATCACGGTTGCCAAGCTCGAGAGTGCGTTGCTGGTGCCAGAGGCAGCTGTGCACGGGTACGACGGGCGCTCGGGAGCCGTCTGGACGGTGGAAAATGGCAAGCTCGAGCAGCGCACGGTCGCCTTCCGGCATCGAACCGAGGATGGACGCCTCGAGATCGCGTCGGGGCTTCCCGAAAAGGCCGAGGTGGTCACGCGCACCGTGACAGGCATGCGCCAGGGCCGTGCGGCATCGACGCGGCCGGTCGCGACCTCGTCTGTCTCGGGACCGCAGAAATGAATCTCGCCTACCGTGACATTCGCCACAACCTCTTCCGCTTTGTCCTGACCTGCGTGGGGCTCGGTCTGCTGCTCGGTGTCGTGCTGGCGATGATCGGCATCTATCGCGGCCTCGTTGTCGATGCGCTTACCATTGCCCGCTCCCCGGCCGTCGATCTGTGGGTCGTCGAGGCCGAAACGCGTGGCCCGTTCGCCGAGGCGTCCCGCATTCCCGGCGACACCCGCGAGGCCATTGCGCGGATCGCAGGCGTGGTGGCCGCCGGCAGCCTCACCTATCAGACGGTGGAGGCGGATCATGCCGGACGGAAGCTGAGGCTCTACGTCATCGGCTACGAGCCGACCCGGCCCGGCGCTCCTCCGCAGATCGTCGAGGGACGCGGCATCGCCCGAAGCCACTACGAGCTGGTCGCGGACGTGGCGTCCGGCTTGTCGCTGGGTGCGCGCGTGCGCCTTGGCCGCAACATGTTCACGGTCGTCGGCCTGACGCGACATCAGGTTGCATCCGGTGGGGATCCCGCGGTGTTCATCACCTTGCTCGATGCCCAGAAGCTCCAGTTCGACCTGGCACCGCCAGCCGCCCGTGTCCAGATTGCCCGGGGCGCTGGGGGCACCAGTCGCGACACCGTCAATGCCGTCATCGCACGACTGGCGCCAGGCACCAGCCCGGCAGCGGTCGCCGAGACCGTCCGCCGATGGAAGCATCTCGCCGCGATCACCCAGGAGGCGCAAGAGACCATCCTCACTCAGTCGCTCGTCGATCGCGCGCGCCGTCAGATCGGGCTTTTCACCTCGCTCCTCCTCGTCGTGTCCGCCGTCATCATCGCGCTCATCATCTATACGATGACGATGGAGAAGCTGAAGCAGATCGCCACCTTGAAGCTGATTGGCGCCCCCGATCGCACGATCATCGGCATGATCGTGCAGCAGGCTTTGGCGCTCGGGCTGGCGGGCTTTGCCATCGGGGCCACGCTGATCGTCAACATCAAGGACTACTTTCCCCGGCGTGTGGTGCTCGAGCCGGACAACGTCCTCGTCCTCGCGGGCATCGTGCTGGTCGTATGCCTCTTGTCGAGCGGCCTCGGTGTCCGCGCCGCGCTCAAAGTCGACCCTGCAACGGCGCTCGGGGGCTGACATGGCAACGGAGCCCAGGAAGCCGATCGCAGGGCCGGGCGAGCCCGAGGCCCACCCCGCACGGTCTGCTCAGCCGCTGGTTCGTGCCGTTGGCATCTCGAAGCATTTCGGTGAAGGCGAGACCCGCGTCGATGCACTGCGCGATGTCTCGATCGACATCTATCCGGGCGAGGTCGTCGCCCTTCTCGGGCCGTCGGGCTCTGGCAAGACGACGCTGCTCAACGTCATCGGCTGCATCCTCGATCCGTCGGCGGGGTCTCTCTCGCTCGACGGAGAGCTGGTTCTCGACGGTGGCCGTTGGCTCCGCTCGAATTTGAGACAGCTGCGGCTCGAGAAGATCGGCTTCATCTTCCAGTTCCACAATCTGATCCCGTTTCTCGACGCGTCCGACAACGTCGCTCTCGTGCTGCAGCTTGCTGGCGCCGATCCGGCGGCGTCGCGCGCGCGCGCAACGGAGCTGCTCGATTATCTCGAGGTCGGCCACCGCCGGGCTTCGATGCCGGCCAAGCTATCCGGCGGCGAGGCGCAACGTGTCGCTATCGCCCGTGCGCTGGCCAATCGCCCGCGCATCATTCTCGCCGACGAGCCGACGGCAGCGCTCGACTCAAAGCGAGCCGGCATCGTCATGGATCTTCTGCGCAAGGTGGCCGTGGAGCAGGACGCCGCCATCATCGCCGTGACCCACGACGACAAGATTTTCGATCGCTTCGATCGGATCTTCAATTTGCGCGATGGGCGGCTCGAGGCGACCGAGACGGCTTCGACGAAGGTAGGCGTCGAAAGTGGAGCGCGCGGCACCTAGTTTTCCGGCTCCGACGCTAAACTAGCCGTTGGCCCGGATCTCCACCTCGGCGACGGACAGGCGGCGATAGAGATCACGGCGCCGCGCAATCGGCCACCAGTCATAGAGGAAGGTCTCGAGCGGCTTCCAATTGGCCACCCAGCCGACGATGACGAGGCTCTCTTGCAGCACGCTCGCCAGCGCGCCGCCGCCGAAGTAGGCGCGGATCAGCTGGCTCGCGATGAGGCAGACGACGAGCAGCGGCAGGCTTATGCCGAGATTGCGCCGTCCAACGCGGAATAGCTCGGACAGCTCGCGGTCGAGGTGGGTCGCGCGCTCGGCAAAGTAGTGGAGCAGCGAGGCCGATACGTCGCGCTCGCGCGCCATTTCCGCCTCGGCGACCGGCAGGTGCAACACGAGCCGGAATGGTCCGTCCCTCGGCAACTCGCGAGCCCATCCCACGATATAGGCCTCGGCGTCGTCGTCGAGGTCGCGCTCGTGGAATGGCGAGGGATCGAGCGAGTTGAACAGCTGCGCCAGCGCCGAGAGACGCAGCTCGATGGTGTGCAGGCTGTTGCTTGTGCCACTCATTCCACGTCTCGGATGAAATCTAGGGCACCTGCCCTGCAAAAAGGCGCTCCAGAGGAAGTGGTCCAGTCGCATAACCGGCGAGCCCGGCAGCTACGGCGATTGCGGCGGCCACCACCATCCTCAGTCCGAATGCGCGCCCGCCCGCCGCCCAGCCGAGCGCCGCCTTCGACAGCGTATTGACCAAGACCGCGATCAGCACCGCCAGAGCCGCCGCCTCGAAGCCGATTCCGCCACCTGCCAAGCGTGCCATCGATAGCGTGATTGCATCCACATCGGCGATACCGGAAAGCGCAGCGAGGACGTAGGCTCCAGTGCTGCCTGCGACGATAGTCGCCACATGCGTGAGCACGCCGACACCGGTCAGCAGAGCTCCGAACTTGAGGACGGCCGCAATGTCGAGTGGATTGCCGAGCGCGATTTCTGTTGCGTCGGCGGCCTTCGCGTCGCCCCGCAGTTGCAGGATGAGCGCCAGCCCGCCGAGCACCGTCACGGTCGCCGACGCGAGCAGTGGCAGCAGGAGCCATGGCAGCAATCTCCGCTCGACGACGCCGGCGACGACGGCCACGCGCACCATCATCGTTGCTCCGGCGAGCAGCGCGCCGCCCGCCATCAAACCGCTTTTCGCCGGCTGGCTCGCCGCGAGACGCGCCAGCGTCAACGTGGCCGCGGTCGATGATGCCAGGCCTCCCGCGAGGCCTGTCAGCGCGATGCCGCGTTGCGCGCCGGTGAGCTTGACCGCGATATAACCCGCGAACGAGATCACGGCGATCATCACGGTCAGCAGCCAGATCTCGAACAGATTGACGGTCCCAAGGGGATCGATCGGCTGGCGCGGGAGCACAGGCAGCAGGATGGCGCTCATCGCGGCCAGCATCAGGACGGAGCGAAGCTCCGGCCATGTCAGTCGCCGCACCCAGGCATGTAACGCGCCCTTCAGCGCCAGCAGCCCCGCAACCGCCACCCCCGCTGCCGCCGCAGCCGCGCTGTCGCCGATCACCGCCAGCACGCCGAGTGCGAAAGCGAGCAATGCCGCGACCGCCGTCGTTGCGCCGAACGTGCCGTCGTAAGTGGTCTCGCGATACCGGAACAAAACCACTGTCCCGCCGACGACGGCGAAGGTGAAGCCAAGCATCACCCCGGCTCCTTCCCCGAGCTTGCTGGCCACGGCACCGCTGATGCCGCCGAGCAGTGCGACAAGGGCATGCGTCCTCAAACCGGCAGCACGCTCGCCTTCCGCCTCGTCGCGTGCCTGCCACCCTCTCTCCAGGCCGATCAGCAGGCCGATGGCGAGGGCGAGCGTGAGGCGCTGGAACAGCTCGTTCGTATCCATGCGCAAACGCTATCCGCAACGGGGGCTGGCGACTAGATGCCCCCCGGCGTGCTGGGCGCGACGCCGGCGGCTGTCAACGGCCTGTCCGCAGCGCGCCCGGGAGCAGCGAAACCCAGGCAGCCGCAGGCTCGATTACTTTTTCGGCAACAGCGCGAAGTCCTTGCCGGCCGTCGAGACGCTTGCTGGCCAGCGACCCTTCTCCACGGCATGGATGAAGTCGCCGACCACCGCGTTGAAGCCGGCGGGCTCCTCCAGGTTGATGCCGTGTCCTGTCTTGGGGAACACCATCAGTCCGCACCTCGGGATGTTGCGCTTCATGAACACCGAGACGTCGAGCGTCCCGTCGTCCTCGTCACCGCAGATGATCAACACGGGGTCCTGGATCGCCTTCAATTCGGCCTCCCGCTCGAAGAACGGCACGCGGCGTGCCTGCACGCCGCGCATGGTCAGGGCGCGGCCGAGCGAGGCGCCGTCTATGAACTGCGCCTTGAACTCCGCATATCCCCGGGGGTCCTTGGCCAGCAACTGCTGGCGAGCAGGTCCCGCCAGATAGACCTCGCCGAGCGCCGCGATACCGTCGCGCTCGATCCGTGCGGCCATCTCCTCGGCTTCACGGCGAAAACGCGCGATGGTCGCCGCATCCCGCGTCGAGCCGGTTCCGGCGCCCGCCGCTGAGATCGAGAGGCCCTTGCCGGGATGGCGTATCGCGAATTCGATTGCCGCCGTGGCCCCCATTGAGAGCCCGACGACATGGGCTGCCTCGACGCCCATGCCCTTCATCACGTCGGCAATGTCGTCGGCGGCGCGAGCCTGCGAATAGCTCTCGTGGCTCGGGGGCACATCCGACGGCGGCCAGCCGCGCGCTTGATAGGTGATGCAGCGGTAGCGGCGCGAGAAATGGCGAACCTGCGTTTCCCACGACAGGTGATGGCCCGCGAACTCGTGGACGAAGACGATCGGATCGCCCGCGCCGGTGTCCTCCACATAAAGCCGCACACCATCGCTCGTCGTTACGTGGGAGCGCTTCGTCGCCGTGCTCATTGGTTCGGTCCTTTGCCTTGCTGCCACCGTCATGCACCAGCCTCAGCCGGGCGGCTTCCTCGCGACGATCACCTTGGCGAGGAAAGATGTCCAGCTGGCATGCGGTACGAAGCCGGCTGCACCGAGGAGACCCTCCAGGTCGTCGCTGGCATAGCTCTCGAAATAGGGCTCGTGAAACCGCACGGGGAAGGCTTCGAGCAACCCATCCCAATCCGGCCGGTCGCCCATCTGCAGGCTGTCGACGAAGACCATGAGACCGCCTGGCTTGAGGACGCGGGCCATCTCGGCGGCAACCGCCCGGCGGGCCTCGGGCGGGAGCTCGTGGAACAGAAAGATCGTCGTTGCGACGTCCTGGCTGGCATCGGCGAGTGGTATGGCCTCGGCATTGGCGCGGAGCAGGTCGGCTGGCCGGAGGCCCGTGAGATGACGTCGCGCCTCGCCGAGATAGCTATCGGACAGGTCGAGGCCGGTGAGCCGAAGTGCCGGATAGGTGAGCCTGACATCGCGCAGGAACCGGCCGGTGCCGCAGGCGACATCGAGCAGCGACATGCGCCGCTGGTCGCGTCCGCGCAGAAAGTCGGCGATGGGCCGCAACGCCTCGCGCCGCATCGCCGCCGCGCCCCCGAGAAACAACGTCTCGACCTGGACGTCGTAGAGGCGGGCCGATTGCGCCGACAGATAGCCGCCGGTCTGATAATGAAAATCCTGGGTGTAGTAGTCGGGGAGGCCGTCCACCGGCTCGGCCTCGCGCGCCGTGCTCGCATCCGCCTCGGCGCGCCGCCGGAGCGTCCCGGGCAGATCCATCAGCATCGCTCGCGCGCGGTCGATGGCGTCGAGCGGCCCCATGCCGTCTGCCAGCGGCGGAAACAATCCATCGCGAACCGCCTCGGCGTCACGACGGAAGAGCCGGCCGAGGTCGGCCAGGATTTCACGCTCGCTCGGCGCCGGCAACGTTGGCTTGTAGCGCGGTCGCAACCCCAGCCGATCCGACTGCCAGCCCACCATCCGGTTCAGCGACAGGTACCATCCGAAACGCACGGCCTGCGCCGCACCCTGGAGGCCCATCCCTATCGTATCAGCCATAACAATGCTCCGTGCCGGTTTCGTCGCAGATCTCTTGGCCTGGAAGGTCGGCATCCCGATGGCCCGCCGCAATGCCCAAAGATCGTCGCACGGTTTAGGCCTTGATCTCCTGTCTGAGCCCCCGAACGTCGGTGGGCGGCGCATCGGGAAAAGTCCGCGCGGTCCCTTCGAGAACGCGCCCCGCCGTCCAGCAGCACGCGCAGGCGTCGAGAAAATCGTCGGCGCCGGCTGCCGATGGACGAAACGGTGTCCCGGTCAGGAACGCGGCGGGAAAGCCCGCCTCGGCGAGCAGGCGCCGCCGCAGTGCGAGGCCGGGCTCGTAGGGTCGCGACTTGACCTTTTTCGGCTCGGCGACGGGCTGCTGGCCATTCATGGCCCAGAACGCCACCTCGGGATGGCACTCGAAGATGCGATTCTGCAGATCGGGCGTCATCACCGTGTCGATCTCGCGGATGCGCGGGAAGAGATGCCAGGCCTGCTTCGAGATCTTGCGTGGCGGCTCCGACGTTTCGAGCGCGATGGCACAGGCGGCGGCATAGTCTGCGGCCATCACGGCGCGGCGCGACGGCACGGCGAAAACCGAGGACTGTCGCGGTCCCAGTACCGCGCGCGCCGCGATATCGGGTGGCCGCCCACCGATGCCCGTTCGCTCCGGCAGCCCGATCGGCATGTCGATCGCGATGACGCCCGGCGCCTCGGGCAGCGCCAGGATATCGGCGAACGAGCCCACGATACGTGCCATCGGCGGCGCCACCCCGGACGTATCGCGTAACACGACCAGCCATCCGGCAGAGCAGCCGTCCACGCCCGCGACCCACGGGCTCATCGATCGAGCTGCCGCAGGCAGTCTACGAGCTGCAACTCGTCGGCCGGTCCACTTCGCGATACCACCATCTCGACTCCGTTCACGGCGCGCTCGAAAGCGATCGCGTTCGTTGTCCGCTCCCAGAGCTTGTAGCCGAGCCAAAGCGCGCCCATCAGATCTCCGGTGCCATTCGGAACGTGGTCACGGCGGGCGACGTCGATCTGGATGGCGGGAGCCGGCCCTTCGATCAGCACGTTGCCGAGCAGATCGGCGTCGTCGGTCGGCAGCGAGGTCACGATGGCCGTCGGCCAACGCAGTGTGGTTGCCGCCCGGCGGGCATCGTCGACGGTCGCGATCGTCTCCCCGGCAAGCCAGCCGCATTCGAAGCGGTTCATCTTGACGACTTGCGCCAGCGGCAATAGTCGATCGCGGATCGCCTCCGCGGCCTCGCGCGCGATGTAGAGCCCCTTCGGATCGTCGCCGAGCACCGGATCGCAAACGAAGATCGCACGCGGCCGCGTGCGCTTCACGCGTTCCACCGCGCCGCGCGCCACGGCGACATGCTCGGGGCTCGGCAGATATCCCGTCAGAATGGCGTCGATCGATTTGAGCCAGCCGTTCGCTGCGAGCGCATCGAGCATGCGCTCGAGCAACTCCGGCGCCACCCGCTCGCCCGCGAACCGGGCATGCCCCGGATGGTTCGACAGAAGGATCGTTGGCAGTGCGATGACCTCGTGCCCGAGCGCCTGCAGCGATGGCACCGCGGCCGAAAGGCCGACGGCACCTCGGGCGACCTGCGATGATATGGCGAGCACGCGGGCCATGCATCAAGCCTCAATAAACATTGGCTTCGCGCAGGGGTGCGCCTCGCCCGACCCGGTCGAAGCCCAGCCGACCGACGTCGATCGTCCGGTAGCGGCCGTGGATCGCGAGCTCTGCGATGGCGCGCCCGACGCCCGGCGAGTGCTGCAGTCCATGGCCCGAGAACCCGCAGGCCATGAGGAACGACGGCAGCTCCGGATGGCACCCGAGCAGCGCGTTGTGGTCGAGCGTGTTGACGTCGTAGTGGCAGCACCAGGCGTTGCGCAGCTTCAGCGTCTCCATCGCCGGCACCCGCGCCGCCAGTCGCGGCCACACCTCGCTCTCGAACTGGTCGTGATCGATGTCGAAGTCCTCGACGTCCGGATCGTTCTCCTCGGCCGGTGCGATGCCGGTCAGGAACGTTGCTCCTTCCGGCCGGAAATAGAGTCCGGACGTGTCGATCATGAGACCGGCGCCGGGTAGCGGCGTCGGGCAATCCACCACGAACACGACGCGCTTCCTCGGCCGCACGGGCAGCTCGAGCCCGGCGAGGCGCGCGACCTTGGCCGAATGCCAACCGGCGGCACAGATGACCGTGCCCGTCGCGATCCGGCCCCCGCTCGCCAGCGCCACGCTCTCGATGCGTCCGCCGACGATGTCGATCCCGACCGCCTCGTCGGCGAGATAGGTGGCGCCGCGTGCAATGGCGGCCTTGCGGAGGAGCTGCACCAGGGACGCCGGGTCGACCCAGCCTTCGCCGGAGCGGCCCCAGCCGGCCGCGGCAAGGCCGTCGGTCGAAAGCCACGGGAACCGCCGTGTAATCTCATCGGGCTCCAACAGCTCCGTGTCGGCACCGAGGCTATTCTGCAGGGCGATGTTGGCCTCGAGCGTCGGGCGCCCTTCGGGCGTGGCCATGATCATGTAGCCGCGCTCGCGGAACGAGATGTCGGCATCCGGGCCGAGCTCGGCCTTGATGCCCCGGAAGAAGCCGACGCCGAACTGCGACAAGCGAATGTTCTCGGGCGTCGAGAACTGCTGGCGAATGCCGGCCACGGCGCGTCCGCTGGCGCACCACTGGTAGCTCGGGTCCTTCTCGACGACGATCACGCGGCCAGCGAAGCCGTCGCGCTTCAGGAAGTAGGCGATGGCACTGCCAACCGCCGCACCGCCGATGATCACGATGTCCGCCACGTGGTCTGTCATCCTTGCAGAGTGACCCAAGCCAACGCTGGAGGGAAGCGCGCACTTCGGTCGCAGTCGACGAATTATTGATCCAGTCGGTTTCCTTTCGCGCTGGTCCATGGCATCCGTGTCGACCGATACCAGTCTCGACACTCGGGAGATGCAACATGACCATCCGCCCCCGCCGCAGCGCCCTCTATATGCCCGGCTCCAATGCCCGCGCCATCGAGAAGGCGCGGTCGTTGCAGGTGGATGCCGTTATTCTCGATCTCGAGGATTCCGTCGCTCCCGAGGCGAAGGAGGCCGCGCGCGATCAGGTTTGCGCAGCCGTGAAGGGCGGAGGTTTCGCGCCCCGCGAGCTCGTGATCCGCGTGAACGGCCTCAACTCCGTGTGGGGAGAGGCCGACGTCGCCGCCGTGGCCGCCGCCGGCCCCGACGCCGTCTTGCTGCCAAAGGCATCGAGCGCGGCCGATATCGACCGCCTGACTGATCTTCTCCGCCGCAACGGGGCTCCCGATCACACCCGTGTCTGGGCCATGATCGAGACCACGCTCGGCATTCTGAACTTGCCGGAGATCGCCGGCGCGGCCCGCCATCCCGGCGCGCGGCTCGCCTGCTTCGTGGTCGGTCTCAACGATCTCGTCAAAGAGACGCGCGTCGTCCTCGATCAGCACCGGACAGCCGCCCTCTACTGGCTGTCGGCCAGTGTCACGGCCGCACGCGCACACGGCATCGACGTGCTCGACGGCGTCTGGAACAACTTCCGCGACATGGAAGGCTACCGGCACGAATGCCTGCAGGGCCGCGCTCTGGGCTTCGACGGCAAGACGATCATCCATCCCGACCAGGCTTCTGCCGCCAATGTCGTGTTCCAGCCGGAGCCGGCTGAGGTGGAATGGGGACGCAAAATCATTGCGGCCTTCGAGTTGCCCGAGAACAAGGGGCGCGCAGTCATCGGGTTGGACGGCAAGATGGTCGAGCTTCTGCACCGCGATGCCGCGTTGCGGACGGTCGCCATCGCTGACGCCATCGCCGCGCGTGCGGCCACTTGACCGGTTGAGCCGGTTGCACCTCCAGAAAAATGTGAGTGGGTTGGTCATGGCGAGTACACCTGCACTGGATCGGACGTTCGCAGCGCTCGCCGATCCCACGCGACGGGCCATCATCGAGCGACTTTCCGACGCCGACAGCCTTACGGTCTCGGATCTGGCGGCGCCATTTGCGATGTCGCTTCCGGCGGTGCTCAAGCATGTCGGTGTGCTCGCCGAGGCAGGGCTCATCGCGCGGGAGAAGATCGGCCGTGTGGTCTATTGCCGGCTCGAGACATCGCCCCTGCGCGCCGCCCTGAAATGGCTCGCGCTTTATGACCTGTTCTGGTCCGGGCGTCCCGAGGCTGGCGCGAAGCCTGCCGAAGCATCCGGCGAGAAACGGGCAGCTGCGGCCAAGCGGACTACGCGTGGCGGCAAACAGGCGGCCAGGAAGCCGGCAATGGCAGCCAAGCCGGGAAGCCGAAAGGCGGCCGCCAGCAAGGCCGCGAAGTCGCAACCAGCCTCGAAAGCGAAGGCGAAGTCGAAGGTCACGAGGTCTGCGGTCATTCCGGCGCGTCGGCGGCCTTCGACGGGCATTCGAGGCGCCCGCCGCCGACGCTAACTCCTTATCACCGGAGCTTGCGCCCAAGGGCATTGCAGAAAGGGCGGCACGCGGCCGCCCCTCCGTGATCTTGCCTGCGTTCGCCGTTACTTCTTCGGCGGGAAGTAATGGTCTGCGGTCAGCGTGTAGGGCGGGAACATGAACCGCTTGGCCGGCACCACCTTGGCGGCGTAGGCCTTCTGGCTGTCGTAGATCTTCTTGAAGACCGGGTTCTTGTCCAACTCGGCCTTTGCGACCGCGTCCCAGGCCTTCATGAACTCGACGTTGATCTCGGGTGGGGTCGGCAGGATTTTGACGCCGTGCTTCTCCTGCATCTCAGCGATGGCGTCGGCATTCTGCTTCTGCCACAAGACGCCCCACTTCACGAAGACCTCGGTGGCAGCAGCCTTGATCACCTCGCGGTGCTGCTCGGACAGGCTGTCCCACACCTCCTTGTTGAACATGACGTTGGCCACCGGCGCGCTCTCGTGCACGCCGGGCGTGTAGTGGTTCTTCCAGATCAGATGCAGTCCGAGGCGCATATCCTCGACGCCGCCGACCCATTCCGCGCAGTCGATGGCGCCGCGCTCGGCGGCCGGCGCGATCTCGCCGCCCGGCATGTTGACGACGGCCATGCCCATCTTGGCGTAGATCTCGGCCGAAATGCCCGTCTGGCGGCACTTGATGCCCTTGAACTGGGCGAGGCCTTCGATGGGCTTGCGGAACCAGCCGAGCGCCTGCGGGCCAGGGCTATAGAGCGGGATGGCGTGGACGCTGAGCTTCATGTCCTTCTGCAGGAACTCGTCATAGAGCGCTTGGCCGCCGCCCTCGTAGAACCAGCCGAGGAAGTCCATCGCGTCCATGCCGATGACACCGGCCGGCGTGTTCGAGAAGAGCGTGAACGCCTTGTTCTTGCCAGTCCAGTAGTAGTCGATCGATACGGCGCCATCGATGACCTTCTTGTGCGTCGCGTCGAGCACCTCGAACGGCGGCACGATCTGGCCGCCCGGTGCGGCGTCGATCTTGAGCTGTCCGCCGGTCAGCTTGTCGACCCGCTCGGCGAGCATCTTGAAGGCGTCGTGGGCCGTCGAGTTCGCCGGAAAGCTCGACTGCATCCTGAGGGTGCGGCTTTGTGCGGATGCCGGCTCGGATAGTCCGAACGTGGCCGCCAAGGCCGCGGCGGCGGCAAATAGTGCGTGCTTCCTGATGCTCATTGCGCTGCTACCTCCCGGGGTGCCGATTTGCGGCTCCCTTTTGATGGAAGAGGCGAGACTAGCGCAGGAACGGCCGCCTACGCCAGCATGCGGCGTAGGCGTTGCGTATTTCCCTGGAACTTCAGCCGGAGCACGCTGATCGGCTCCGGCTCGGCTCCTCCCGCCCTATTTCTTCTGCGGGAAGTAGTGATCTGCCTGCAGCGAGTACGGCGGGAACATGAACCGCTTGGCCGGCACCACTTTGGCGGCGTAGGCCTTCTGGCTGTCGTAGACCTTCTTGAAGAACGGGTTCTTGGCGCTTTCCGCCGCCGCGACCGCATCCCAGGCCTTCAGGAACTCGATGTTGATCTCGGGCGGTGTCGGCAGGATCTTGACGCCGTGGCTCTCGACCATCTCGGCCATGGCCTCGGCATTGAGCTTCTGCCACCAGATTCCCCACCGCACGAAGGTTTCCGTGGCTGCCGATTTGATCACCTCCTGCTGCGTCGGCGACAGGCTGTCGAAGAGCGATCTGTTGAGGATCAGGCTGTTGACCGAGGCGCTCTCGTGCACGCCCGGCGTGTAGTGGTTTTTCCAGATCGTGTGCAGGCCGAGACGCATGTCCTCGATGCCGCCCACCCACTCGGCGCAGTCGATGGCACCACGCTCGGCCGCCGGTGCGATCTCGCCGCCCGGCATATTGACGACCGCCATGCCCATCTTGGCGTAGATCTCGGCTGTCATGCCGGTCTGGCGGCATTTGATGCCTTTGAACTGGGCGAGGCTCTCGATCGGCTTGCGGAACCAGCCGAGCGCCTGCGGGCTCGAGGCGAAGATCGGGTAGATGACGATATCGAGCTTCAACTCCTTCTGCAGAAGCTCGTCGTAGAGGGCTTGCCCGCCGCCCTCGTAGAACCAGCCATAATAGTCCATGTGGTCCATGCCGACGACGCCGGCCGGCGAGTTCGCAAACAGCGCGAACGCCTTCTGCTTGCCGATCCAGTAGTAGTCGATCGACACCGCGCCATCGATGACCTTCTTGTGCGTCGCGTCGAGAACGTCGAATGCGCCGACGATCTGTCCCGCAGGGGCGGTGTCTGCCTTGAGCTGGCCGCCGGTCAGCTTGTCGATGCGCTCGGCCCACATCTTGAAGCCGTCGTGGGCCGTCGATGACGACGGGAAGCTCGACTGCATCTTCAACGTGCGGGGTTGCTGCGCCTGGGTGGCAGTCGTGACGGTGAGTGACGCGGCGATGGCGAGAATGGCGCCGGTCGCCCTGACGGTTCGAAGCATTCTCTCGGGCTCCTTCCAAGGATGCGGCAACGGCCGCGCTCCCCGCCTCCCGGGGAGTGCCCCAGATATCCGCCGCCCGTGGATCACCCGCCAGCGGAACCTATTGCGAAGACTGAGGAAAATACCGGCTTTCTGCCCGGTTATTGGGCGCCTAGTCGGTGCTCCGCGAAGGCTGTGCGAAGATCCTTTTTCGAGATCTTGCCGGTTGCCGTCAGTGGCAGGCTGTCCACGAAAACGACGTCGTCCGGCACCTGCCACTTGGCGAGCTTCGTGGCGACATGTGCCAGCACCTGCTCTTTCGTCGGGTCGGCGCCGGGTGCCTTCACGACGACGAGCAGCGGGCGCTCGGTCCATTTGGGGTCCGGCACGGCAATCACCGCGGCGTTGGCGACGCCCGGGCAACCGATGGCGACATTCTCGACGTCGATCGACGAGATCCACTCGCCGCCGGACTTCACGAGGTCCTTCGTGCGGTCGACGATGACCAACCAGCCGTCGGGCGTGATGGTGGCGACGTCGCCGGTCCCGAACCAGCCGTCCTTATCGATGGCGGCCTTCGTTGCGGCATCGTTGGCGTAATATCCGGAGATCACCGCGCCACCGCGAACGAAGAGCTCGCCCTGCGCCTTGCCGTCGTGCGGCAGCCGGTTGCCGGCGGCATCCACGATCTTCATCTCGACGCCATACATGCGTCGGCCCTGCCGGCTCTTGATGTCCATCTGCTCATCGAATGGGAGTGCGCGCTCTTCGGGCGTCATCTGCGTTACGGTGCCGACCGGGCTCATCTCGGTCATGCCCCAGCCGTGCACGATGTCGATGCCGTAGTCGCGCTCGTAGGTCTCGAGCGTGGCCCGTGCAATGGCCGAGCCGCCTGTCAGGATACGCGAGAGATTGTCCGGCTTGCGGCCCTGCTTCCTCATCTCGTCCAGAAGCCCGAGCCAAACGGTCGGCACGCCCCAGCCGCCCCAGACCTTCTCCTGATCCATGAGGTTGAACAGGCTGGCGCCGTCGAGCTTGGGGCCGGGCATCACGAAGGGCGCGCCCGTCAGCGTGACCAGGAACGGCAAACCCCAGGCGTTGGCATGGAACATCGGCACGACGGGCAGGATCGGCCGCGTCGGCATGAACGATCCTTGAGCGGCGGCAAGCACGAAGAAGGTGTGAAGAAGGTTCGAGCGGTGCGAGTAAAGCGCGCCTTTGGGGTCGCCGGTCGTGCCGGACGTATAGCAGAGCGCGCAGGCCGCATTCTCGTCGAGCTCAGGCCAGACGATGTCGGGTGCGCCGTCCTCGAGCAGCTCCTCGTAGCACAGCATGCCCGGAATCGGCTCACCGGCGGGCATGTGCGCGCGGTCCGTCAGCGCCACATACGTGCGGATCGGGGTGAACGTGGCCTTCAGCTTCTCGACGAGCGGGACGAACGTCGTGTCCAGGAACAGCGTCGTGTCCTGGGCGTGGTTGACGATGTAGGTCATCTGCTCCGGAAAGAGCCGTGGATTGATCGTATGGCACACGGCTCCGATGCCGGAGATGGCGAAATAGAGCTCGAAATGCCGGTGCGTGTTCCAGGCCATCGTGGCTACGCGGTCGCCGGGCTTCACGCCGAGCTTCAAGAGCGCATTGGCCAGTCGGGCAATGCGGGTGCGGGTTTCAGCGTAGGTCTGACGGTGGATCGGGCCTTCGACCGTGGCGGTGATGATCGGGCTCGAGCTGTGCACCTCGGCGGCATAGTCGATGAGGCTCGAGACCAGCAGCGGCCGGTCCATCATCTGGCCCTTGAGCATTGTCGTTTCCTCCCGGATAAGCTTTGGCTCGAAGCGTAGCGGTCGTAGCCGCCAGCGCCAAGCACGGGAAAGAGCACGGGGTCTCGCCATATCCGGCCCCCGTTGGATGAGCAGGAAGGACTTGAGATGGCGAAGGTCGATGTCGGGGCGCACGGCGATGTGGTCGTGATTCGCCTCTCGCAATCCTCCCGTCAACGCGCTGGCGCATGGTGTGCGCACCGGACTGATCGCGGCTGTCAGGTCGGCCAATGCCGACCCTGCCGTCAAGGCCATCGTCGTGACGGGAGAGGGGCGCGCCTTCTCGGCCGGTGCCGACATCGCGGAGTTCGCGCGCCGGTCTCGAAGGAGCCGGGCCTCCCAGAGGTGATCGACGAGATGGAAGCCTCGGCGAAGCCCGTGGTCGCCGCCGTGAACGGCCTGGCGCTGGGCGGTGGCCTCGAGGTGGCTCTCGGCTGTCATTATCGCGTAATCGACCGCTCGGTCGGGCAGCTCGGTTTGCCCGAAGTCAAGATCGGCATTCTGCCGGGCGCCGGCGGCACGCAGCGCCTGCCGCGCCTGATCGGCGTCGAGGCGGCACTCGACATGATCGTCTCGGGCAACTTCATCAACGCTGCGGCGGCTGAGAAGAACGGCCTCGCCGACCGGGTCGTCGACGGCAATGTGGTCGAGGCCGCCGTTGCCTTCGCGCGCGAGCTGGTGGCAGCCGGCAAGGGTGCACGGCCCGCTCTCCGCCAAGCGCATCGAGCGGGCATCCATCCCGGGCGATCTCTTCGACAAGCGACGCGCGGCTCTCGGCAAGCATTCCTCTGGCCCGATGGCCGCCAGACACTGCATCGCCGCCGTCGAGGCAGCGGTTGGAAGCGATTACAAGTCGGGTGTCGCCCGCGAGAAGGCGCTCTTCGCCGAGTTGGCCGCCAGCCCCTATGCGAAAGCCCTTCAGTACGCGTTCTTCGCCGAGCGAAAGGCTGCCGACATCCCTGATATCGGCAAGGACGTGAAGCCGCGTCCCGTCGAGACGATCGGGGTCGTCGGTGCGGGAACGATGGGTGTCGGCATCTCGCTCGCGTTCCTCCAGGGGGGCTTTCCCGTCACGGTCGTCGAGACGAAGCCGGATGCGCTCGAGCGCGGCCTTGCCCGCATCCGTGAGACGATTGCGTCCAACGTCAAGCGCGGACGCATGACGCAAGACAAGGCCGACAAGCTCCTGTCAGGGCTCTCCGGCTCGCTCGAGCTGGCCGATCTGAAAGACGCGGATTTCATCGTCGAGGCCGTGTTCGAGAAGATGGCGGTCAAGCAGGAGGTGTTCCGCAAGCTCGACGCCGTCGCCAAGAAGGGCGCTGTGCTCGCCTCGAACACCTCGACCCTCGACGTGGACCAGATCGCGGCCGTTACCAGCCGTCCTGCAGGATGTGCTCGGGACCCACTTCTTCTCACCTGCGAATATCATGCGCCTGCTCGAGATCGTCCGTGGCGCGAAAACCGCGAAGGACGCCCTCGCCACGGCCATGGCGGTCGCCAAGCGTATCAACAAGGTCGGTGTCGTGGCCGGCGTCTGCTTCGGCTTCATCGGCAATCGCATGGTGGAGGCCTACCTCGAGGAGGTTCAGGCGATGCTGCTCGAGGGCGCGACGCCGGCCGAGATCGATGGCGCGCTGGAGACCTGGGGTCTGGCCATGGGCCCGAACGCCATGATGGACCTCGCCGGTATCGATGTCGGCTACTGCATCCGCCGGAGCACCCGCTGAGCGAGGAGCGCCGCCGCCTCTATCGCGTGACGGACCAGATCTCCGAGCTCGGCCGCCACGGCCAGAAGACGGGCGCGGGCTACTACCGCTACGACGGCCGGACGCGCATTCCCGACGAGGCCATCGTCGCCATGTTCGAGGAGGAGGCCCGCGCCCTCAAGATCAACCGCCGCACGCCTGCCGCCGGAGGAGATCGTCGAGCGGTGCCTGTTGCGCCTCGCCAACGAAGGGCGCCCAGCTCCTCGACGAAGGGATCGCGCTGCGCGCGTCCGACATCGATACCATCTACCTCACCGGCTACGGCTTCCCGGCTTGGCGCGGTGGTCCGATGTGGCAGATCGAGAACGCCATCGGCTTGAAGGAGTCGGCCGCGAAGGTGCGCGCCTACGAGGCTGAGCACGGGGCGCGCTGGAAGCTGACGGCACTGATCGAGCGGCTGGCGAACGAGGGCGGCAAGCTGGCGACGGCGGGTAAGGGGTGAAGGCCGCAAGGGTGAAGAGACAGGTGCATCCCGGCCCGTGTAGAGCTGTGCGCCCGGCCCGGGACGCATCGATCATCACGCCCGAGGCAACCGTCTCAGCCTCGTTGCACGATGGATCTCGGGAACAAGCCCCGGCCCGTGACGGCACGGGGCATTACAACTCGCCGGCCACCCCCAGCACGGTCACCAGCTCCTCGCGCGTCAATCCACCGTGGTGCCCGTTGAGCCGGTTGGAGATCAGGCCTGCCTCGTGCCACCACACGAAATGCCCGAGATGCGGCAGCACCAGCACGTCGCCGAGCCTCCGGCGAAGCTCGGGGGAGACACTGCCCGGCGTGCCGAAAAGGCCGGTCGAGATAGCCTCGTCGACGGGCATGACCGTGGCGATGCCGTCGAGCCCCTGCCGCAGCAATACGGCCGCCTCTTCGCGATACTCCGGGCGAATGTGCAGGAACATGTCGCGTGGCGATCCGCACGGCCAAATGGGCTGCCCCGTCGGACTCGTCGATAGCCACTGGCGGAGTTGGGGCCATCTCTGGTTGACGTAGATCGTTTCCTCCGCCGGCACTGCGATGTGGCCGTGATCGGCCGTGAACAGCCAGAGTGTCCCGGGCTTCTGCTTGCGCCCAAGCAGCAGGTCGATCGCGCCCCAGAACGCGACCACCTCGGCCTCGTGGACCTCCGAGTTTGGCCCGTGAGTGTGGGCCGCCGTGTCGAGCCCGGCCCAGTAGAAATTGATGAAGGCCTTGCCCGGCACCTCGGAGATCAATTGGTCGAGAGAGACCATCGCCTCCGCGAGCGTGCCGTACGGCACGACCTCGGCGCCGGCGGACGCCGTCGTATTGTAAGGGGAGCTCGCATACGAGCGGTGCGCGAGCTGGAACGATCGGACGCCGCGGGCAACGAGACGCTGATGCGCGGTCTCGAGCGGCTCGGCGAAGAGCGCCGTCGCATCATGGCCGGGTCTTGCAGCCGAGCCGGGGCCACGTCCGAGCTGTGCGAAGGGCAACGACTGGATGACCTCGCCGAGCGCCGGCACATACATGTTCCATTCGTAGATGCCGTGCCGCGCCGGAAGCACACCGAGGTTCAGCGTCGTGACCGAGGCTGCCGTCGTCGACGGAAACAGCGCTGAGATCGGCGTCAGCACTCCGTCGCCCGCAACTCTGCGCAGGATACGGAAGCGATCCATGTAGCGCTGCCAGAACTCCCAGCCGAAACTGTCGACGAAGACCAGAACCACCTTTTGAGGGGCCGGGTAGCTGCCACCGAACGCATCGTCGGGAATGAGCGCCCCGATCGTCTCGCCCGTCAGCAGACGGTGCACGGTCGCGGCAATGTTGCCGAACGAGTAGTCGGCGTAGATCGGCTTGACCAGCTTATCCCCGAAGGCCGGAAAGCGTCGAAGCGTATGGTCGTTGATCAAGGCGGCCGCCTCTCCGTTCCGGTTGTGGCCTGTAGTCTAACGGGGCTATGCCTATCGTGCATCTGTGCTAAGCAAAGCCGATCCCCGATCCGATCCGGAAGCCGAGCCATGACCCATAAAGCCCCCAAGGATTGTGCCGACCTGTCCGACGTGCGCGTCGAGATCGACCGCTGCGACAAGGCCCTCGTCGATCTCATCGCAGAGCGCTTCGGCTACGTCGAGCGCGCCTGGCAGATCAAGCTCGGGCTCGGCCAGGAGGCCAACGTGCCTTGGCGCAACCAGCAGGTGTTCGACCGCGTCCGCGAGCGCGCCGCCGAGCGTGGCATCCCCCCCGACATGTGCGAGGCGCTCTGGCGCCAGATGGTCGGCTGGTTCATCCAGTACGAGGAAGAGAAGCTCAAGGACGAGATCGTCGCCAAGGGCAGCAAGACCTGAGCCCTGAACCCGGGGCGAATCCAGCGGGAGCCGGTCATGCCGCCTGAGCTCAAGGACATTCTGCTGCTCGCGATCATGAACCCCGCGACGCTGGCTGCCGGGTTCCTGATCGGCCGACGAGCGGATCAGGCCCAGAAGATCATCGTGGCGGGCTTCGCAGCCGGGATCGCAGGTGTGCTTTTTGCCGGCCTTCTCATGCTGACAGGTTTCTTTCCGCCAAAGGTGCGCCTGCTGAGCGGCGTGTTCGTCGCTTCTTTCCTGGCGGGGCTCGTGTGGGGCTGGATCGGCTTCGCGACGCGTCGCCGGGATCCGGATGCCGGCTAGAGGCCTTTCGCGTGGCGGGCGCCGGCAGCGCTGGCTATGGCTTGGGCTGTTCCTTGCGGGATTGTTGGCGTTTGCAGCGTTCGGGCCGCGTTCGGGCAACCCTACCGTCGCGAGCCTCGAGCGACAGCTTTCCGGCCATCATTGCCGCTTCGAGTTTCACCCGGCTGGCTGCCGCGTACGGCCCTTCAGCTTCATGGACTTGCTCTTCCTCGAGAGAGCGGAGTGCGAAGCGTGGGCCGCACGTTGTCTGGGTACGCTGCGTGAGCCGGGCGTCGTGCCGGCCTTGACCCGCATGCTGGAGACCCATGCCGACGTGGAGACCTGCGACGGCGTGATCGCCGTTCGGTCGGTGGCGGTGGAGGTGCTCGGCGAGATCGGAGACACGTCGGCGCTCCCTGCGCTCCGCCGTCTGCGCGCCTCCGATCCTCGGATGAAGCTGTCGCCGGGAGCGACTGGCTGCGAGGCTCGTCCCGAGGGCACGGCCGCCATCGATCGCGCTATCATCCGTCTCCAGAGGTAGCCGGTTCGCTCTTGCGTTCGCGGGTTGTCGCGGCAGGCGCAGCCGGCGCCGATTTCGGCTTGCCGTTTCCGACGAGCAGTATCAGCGGCAGCGTGACGGCGCAGGCGGCCGTGAACATACCGAAGGCGTTGAGATAGGCGATGAGCGCCGATTGCCGGCTGATCTCGTTGGAGATTTTCTGTAGCCCCGCCAGCGAGTTCAGATCCCACGCTCCCATCACCCATGGCAGCGTCAGTGACGGATTGAACTGGGAAATGCCCTCGACCATCCGGCTGTAGTTCACTCCCGTCGAACGGATGATCTCGGCGACGCAGATCGAGATGAAAAAGCTCGAGCCCAGATTGCGCAGGAGATGGAAGACCGCGCTCGTTTCCGGCCGGTCCTTCTCGGCGACGTCCGAGAATGCGACGACCGAAAGGGGCACCCAGATGGCGCCGATCGCAAGCCCTTGCAACGCCGCGTTGGCCATAAGCGAGATCGGCCTCACGTTGAGGTCCATGGTCATCAGCCATAGCCCCGCGATCAGCAGCATGCCGAAGCCCGCCATCATCGAGACGCGCGCGTCGATGCGGTTGGCGAACCCGGCGATGAGGAAGCCGATGCAACCTCCGACCCCGCGGCTTGCCACGATCTCGCCGACGATCGTATCCGGGAAATGCGCGTGCGCCTTCAGGAGTGGCGGCAGCAGGACCACCGGCGTGAAATTCAGCATGCCATAAATGGCCACGAGTAGAAGCCCGATGGCGTAGTTGCGGTTGCGCAAATGCCTCGGGTCCAGGAACGGCTCGCGCGCGGTCATGATGTGCATCGTAAACATCCAGAACGCGACGACCGCGACGAGGGTCTCGATACGGATCTCGAGGCTATCGAACCAGTCGAGCCGCTGTCCGCGCGAGAGCACCAGCTGCGTCGCGGCCAGCGCTAGCGAAAGCGTGATGAAGCCTGTCCAGTCGAGTGGTCGCGGCGAGCGCCTGTTGTCTGGAGGCAGAAAAGCGCGCAAGCCCAGGACGCCGATCACCCCGACCGGGAAGATGGCGTAGAATGCATAGCGCCAGCTGTAGGTCTCCGCCATGTAGCCACCGAGTGTCGGGCCGATCACCGGTCCAATCACAACGCCGAAGCCGAACAGGCCGAGCACCAGCGCGTGCTGACGCTGGGGGTAGGTATCGAGCAGGATCGATTGCGCGAGCGGGGTCGAAGGCGCTCCGAAGGCACCTTGCAAGACCCGCCAGAACACCAGGGTCTCGAGCGAGTTCGAGAAGCCGCACATCAGCGTCGTGATCGCGAAGCCGAAAACGCTCCATATCATCACGTTGCGCACGCCGAAGCGCCCGGACAGCCAGCCGGTCATCGGTGTCACGATAGCCGTGGCCAGGATATTGAACGTGACCACCCAGGACACCTCGTCGGCGGTTGCCGACATCGAGCCCTGCATCTGCGGTAGCACGGTCGATACGATCAGGATCGTCGTCGAATAGAGCGTCGTGGCGAGAACGACCGAAACGAGAATCAGTGCCCGCTTTAGGGGTGTCAGGCCTTCCGCGGGTGATTTGTCTGGACTCATAGCCCCTAGTTTTAGCGCAGCCTCGGCCGCGCACAATTGGCGTCTTACGACCGAACGTCTGAGAGCGTGATCAAGTTTTCGTCGTGGTCAGGCGCTCCATCTCGTCGAACGTCCAACTGTTCGGACAGATCCGCCGCCAGTCTCCCGCCTCCGGCCTCTCCGCCAGATCGTGCTCGCACAGTGCCCGGTCGGCGCAAAGGCCGCAGGTCCGCTCCATATCCCGAGCGCTGCCGACGCCTTTCGCCTCGATCTCGGCCATGGTCAGGCCCAGGCTCTCCAGGCGCGCATAGAGAAGCCGTGCCGCCTCGCTTTCGACCGTCGCGAGCCGGGCCAGGTCATGGGAGTCCAGGCCGACGTCATGTGCGAGATGACGCATCTCGTCCGCGCTCAAAGTCTCGAGCTCGTTGCGGCGGCCCCACTCCTCGATTTTGGTGAGAAGTCGGTCGAGGATGCTTTCACCACCGTGTCGCGCTGCCTGTGCCATAGCCGTATGCCTCCGCCGATTGCGCTTCGGCAGCCTCGGCACCCGGGACGCTCGCGACCTTGATGCGGATCAAGAAAGACCCGTGGCACGGTCGCGCATCAGGGCAGAAACCCCTTGGCGAGGCTCATCGCCTGACGCCCGCGCTCGCCGCCCTCGGGGCCGAGCACGGCCAGCGTCCATGCGAGGTCGGTCCCGGCTTCTTCCGTGGACCGGGCCCGAATTTCTGCGACGAGTGTCTCTCCGGGGGCGAGATCGATCGGCTCGAGCGACGGGAAGAAAAGCTGCTCCCAGTGTGTCGGTGCGCCGAGCGGGCTCGTCGTGAGCGACACGCCCGGAACGAGCTCGGCCGTCCACCAGACGGCGAGACCATGCACGCGCACCGGCTCGGCCGTCGTCCACCGTACCGTGCCGCGCCGGGCGACGCGGTTCTTCTCGTGGAAATCGACCCGGTCCCACCGCTGTGCCGCCTCGCCGCCGGCCAGCAGCTCGTCGGGACGGAGCGTGCGGATATAGACGTTGTTGAGGCTCATCTCGCGCGCCGGCCCGAAGTCGAGCCCGTAGCCGACGCTGTCCCAGACACACAGCTCGTCACGAACTCGCGAGCCCGTGACGGGGCATGCGAATTGCTCGACGAGCCCCGGTATGAGGACGCCTCCCGGCTTCAGGTGTCGTGCGCGGGCGTCGTTCATGGTCTCGACCAGGAACTCCTCCAGCGCGAAGTTGCCGAGCGTCTCGGTGATCACGATGTCGGCCGGCTCCGGCTCGATGATCTCGGTCGAGCGGCCCGGTATCAACTCGACAGCGCGCATGCGGTTCAGCGCCTTGAGCTGCTCGGCGACCGCGCCGATCTCGGCCGTCTCGTAGGCCCAGATCTTCCTGGCTCCGAGCTTGGCGGCGAGGAAGGCGAGGAGGCCTGTCCCGGTGCCGATGTCGGCGACCGTGCTCTTGCCCTTGACGACGACGCGCGACAACGCCTCGTGGAAAGCGGCGATGCGGACGCGGTCCGCGATCAGTGTGCGATGGTATTCGATGCGCATCGCCGAGGACTATCCGTTGAGGGCGCCCCCGGCAATTGGTCTTTCAAGGCTCGCCGTCCTGCCGGGCCCTCTCCAGCGCATCGGGGGTATCGACATCGGCGAAGATCCGGGCCGAGCCGATGTCCACCTCTGCGACCTCGTCTCCATGAAGGCCGATGACGTGCTTGGCGCCCACGTCGCCTTCGACCGCGGCAAGCTCCGCGATCAGGTGCGAGGCGAACAGCACCGGATTGCCGCGCTTGCCGCGATGCGTCGGCACCACGATCGAGCGGCCCTCCTTGGGCGCGAGGCCCGAGATCAACCGATCGATGTCGGCGCTGATCACACCCGGCATGTCGCCGAGGGCAACCAGGACCCCGTCGAGCCCGCGCGGCAATGCCGCCAGCCCCGCCTTGAGCGAGGCCGAGAGGCCGTCGCGATAGCTCGGGCTCGGTACGAAGCTGACCGGCAGGCCCTCGAGTGCGCCGCGCACCTCCTCGGCCATGTGGCCGGTGACGATGATCACCGAGCTTGCCCCGCTCCCGAGCACCGCCTTGACCGTCCGTCGCACAACCGGCTCGCCGCCGATGTCCGCCAGCAGCTTGTTGGAGGGCCCGAACCGGGTCGAGCGTCCCGCCGCCAGAACGAGAGCGGCCACCTTGAGCCGATGCCGCGAGCCGTCTCCGTCCGTATCATCGGTCACCGTGTCACCGCCAAGCTTGCCCTCGCGCGGCTGCGGACGGGTGGCGATCTCCTTGAGAAGACCGCCGAGCCCCATCGACGCGACGGCACCCGCATCGACCTCGAGCCCCGCGAGGCGCCGCTCGAGGATCCAGTCGAAGCCATTGAGCTTGGGACTGGCCGCGCAACTCGGCGCCCCGATCACGTCCGTCTCGCCGAGCCGCCCGAGCAGCATCAGGTTGCCTGGGTCAACCGGCATGCCGAGGCGGATGATCTCGCCACCGGCCTCGACCAGCGCTGCCGGGATCACGTCGCCCCTGTCGACGATGGCAGAGGCGGCGAACACGATGATCGGATCGGCGCCTGACGCCTGCATCCGCTGGATCGCGGCGGCGACTGCCGTCTCCTCGTGTGCGACGGTCTCGACATGGGCGAGCCTGGCCCCGAGCGCCTCCAGCCGGTCCTCGATCGCCGTGCGCCGCTTGGCCAGGACACTGGCCTTGGTCGCGGGCATCCGCGTCAGCACCAGTCCGGCCACCCGCGGAGCGAAGGGCTTGACGGTCGCGAGCGGCATGCCCCCGGCAAGGATCTCCTCGGCGGCCGCTACGACCCGCTCGGGCAGCGCGAAGGTGATGACCTTTACGGTTGCGATCATCTGCCCGGCCGTCACGCGCTCCATATTGGGCACGGTCGCAACCGTCAGTCCTTCGTCGAGCGCGTTGATGCGGGCTAGCCCTGCCGCGTCGATCACGGCAAGGCCCGCTGAGGATGCGAACAGGTTGCAGCGTCCCGTGAAGGGCGCCGCGGCATGCGTGCCGGGACCGGCGGCCGAGCGGGCGATCCTTGCTGCCGCCTCGTCCTCGCCGATGTCGTCCGGCTCGAGCCGCGCCGCCACGACCTTGGTCAGGCCGGTCGCGGCCAGACGTGCGAGGTCGTCCGCGGATAGCGCGCGCCCCTTCTTGAGCGTGCCCTTTGGCGTGGCGATGGAATGGGCGAGGATGGTGCCCTCGGCCTCGGCGAGCGGGAACGTTGCGAATTTCATGGAGCCTAATGTCGTGGACCGAGAGCTTTCGCACAACCCCGCAGGCGCGCACCCTCGTCAGACCTCGTCATCCTGGCCGCGCGGTGCCGGCTGCTGCACCGGAGGAGGACTCCGCGACGCCCGCAAGGGCATCGGCCTCTGGCTCAATGGATGGCTCTCCAACCGAGCTGGTATCGACGGTTTCCATCACGCTGATGGTCCCGTCGGTCTCGAGCACTACCGCCGCGACACGAGCGGTGCCTGCGTGGCCGCTTGCCCGGACTGCGGCGAGCACCTCGGTCCGGGTTATTCGCTGCTCGCGCATGGCGGTGTCCAGGAAACGGCCGTTGTGCATCAGCAACGTCGGCTCGGACTTGATGGTGCTCTCGAAACCGGACGATCGCACCGAGGTCCACGCAATAATGAACTGGAGGGCGATCAGGAGCGCCAGCGCGACCACGCCCTCCGCCAACGCCACGTCCTTGCTGAGAAGCACCGTCGCGAGCGTCGAGCCGAGCGCCACCGTGACGATGAGGTCGAACGCGTTGAGCTTCGACAGCGTACGCTTGCCGCTCGTCCTGAGCAGGATCACGAGCGCGGCGTAGGCGAGCGAGCCGACGAGCAAGACGCGCCATATCGCCGTCCAAGAGTTGAAGAGCATGTCACCGGTCATCGTCGCTCGCGCTCCAGGCCTTTCGCCTGAAGAACCGGCTGTCCACGCCTTCGTTCCCGCCGGAAACCGAGCCGCCTCAGTAGGGTGAATAGGTGTTGACCAGATCGATGCTGTCGGCGTGCCGGCCGAACGAGCCGGTATCGATGCCGGTCGCCATCGGCACGCGCTGCTCGACGAAAACCAGGAAATCGGCCCTGCCTTCGTCGGTCTCGTGCGCCAGCACCCGCAACTGAAGCGTCTCGGGCCGTTCGTCGAAGGTCCGGCGCGCGCCATCGATGATCTCCGGCCCCGCCGAGGTCGCGAGCCCCCTGAAGCGCACCAGCAGCACCGCCGCTCCGCCCCGGGTCAGACGGTCGCCCGGCCAGATCTGATCACCGGTCGCGCGGTGGGGGCTCACCCGGCTCGTTACCCGCTTTGTCCAGGGGCTCGCATTCTCGTAGCCGACCCGCACATAGGCGGGTGAGGACATCACCGCATGGCTCTCGAGGTCGTACATGGCGAGATACTTCGGATGTCCGCTGGCGCACACATAGCGCCGCGCCGTGAGAATTCCCGGCACCGCCAGCCGCTCCGGGATGTGCTCGCTGTCGTACCAGGCGTTGAACTCTTCCTCGAAGGCCGGTGCCGGCTGCATCGTCACCAGCAGAAAACCCTTGTTAGCCACGGCTCGCGCTCCTCGTTGGTCGGCGGCGGCGGGGAGTGTAGGCCGTGCGCGCGCTGGGCGGAAGCCGACGCCAGGAGGGGCCTTCGTCGTGCCGGCCTCAGGTCTTCTCACGATCGGGGATCACGATCTCGAAACTTGCGCCGGATGTAGCGTCCAGCAGCCGCAGCGTCCCGCCGTGGGCGATGATCAGCTCGTGGGCGATTGCAAGCCCGAGCCCTGTCCCGCCTTTGCGTGCCGTGCTCTGGAAGGCTTGGAACAGCCGCTCCCGCGCCCGCTGCGGTACACCGGGGCCATTGTCGGTGACGGTGATGCGCACGCCCGATCCATGGCGCGCGCCGGCAACCTTGACCACGCGAGGATCGTCGGTGGTGTGCGCCTCCAGCGCCTGCACGGCGTTGCGAACGAGATTGTTCAAGACACGGAACAGGTGCTCGTGGTCGGCATCGACCATGAGGTCGTCCGCGATCGCGATCTCCCAGCCGACTGAGCCTTCGCGCGGAAGATCCAGCCCGTCGCCGACCTCCTCAACCAGCTCGCGCAGGGCGAGGGGCTCCCGGCGTGGCGGGCGCTCCGCCGCGCGGCCATACTTCAAGGTGTCGTTGCAGAAGGCGATGGCTCGGTCGAGGGATGCCATGAGCTTTGGCGCGAAGCGCTGCACGGTCGGATCCGGGCTCGATGTCAGGCGGTCCGAGAGCAGTTGCGTATTGGCGAGCAGGTTGCGCAGATCGTGATTGATCTTGCTGACCGCGAGCCCGAGCGCGGCCAGCCGGTTCTTCTGGCTGAGCAACTGCGTCAGCTCGGTTTGCATGTGAGCGAGCTCACGCTCCGCCGTGCCGATCTCGTCGCGCCGCTGGCTGGGCTCGATGATGCGGCTGCGGTCCTCCGGGTTTTCGGCGAACCGCACCATGTTGCGCGCGATCCGCTCCATCGGGCTGACCAGCATGCTGTTCAGCGCCATGTAGACGAGCGCGGCCGTGAAGATCGAGATGATCACCGACAGACCGAGGATGTTGAGCGCGAAGCGCCACATGGCGGCGCGCAGCGGAGCCTCGGGAAGCACCATCTCGATCAGGTCGCCCGCGTCGTCCGCCGGCTTGCCGAGAATGCGCAGCATGCGGTCCTCGGACGAGGCCAGCACGCCGAGAGCGTCGGCGATCGATTGGAGCCGTGCGCCCAGTCCGCCGTGCCGAAGCGCGGTCAGGTCGTAGGTCTGGTCGATGGCGACCGGAGCTTCCGATTGCAACACCAGCAGCCGCTGGTCGTTCCGCTTCAATGCAACGGCCTGGACCTGGGCCGTGCGCAACAGCTCGGCGCGCAGCTTGACCGGCACATCGCCGGTCGGCGTCGCCTCGGCGGCGAGCGAGGCCAATTGGGCCGCCATGAGGCGATCCATCAACCAGCTGTTGCGGTAATTTGCTACCGATGGAACGAATATGAGGACCTCCGCCACCATCACGAACAAGGTGGTCAGGAGGAGCAGCTTCGCCGACAGGCTGAGAGCGCGAAGCCGTTCTCGCAGGCCCTTGCCTCCGGCATGGTCCCGTGCCGGAGCCTCGTCGCGTTCAGTCTGTTCAACCCGCTGGTCCAAAGGATATGCTCCATGCCACCGGGCTATGTGGTCCCGACCAGTGCGGTCGACCTTCAACCGAGCCGAGCGAGGAACGACACAACGCTCCGCACGAGCGGGCTGCCGGCCTTCGAGGCATAATAGCGCAAAGCCGCTCGCTTGTTGACCTCGCCGAGTGTCGGATAGGGCGAGACCCACTGCGTGAGGTCGGCGATCTTCATCCGCTTTGATACGGCGAGCGACCACATCTGGATCAACTCGCCGGCATGCTCGCCGACGATCGCGGCACCGACGATCCGATCACGTTTGTCGGTGACGACCTTGACGAAGCCTTCAGTCGCGCGCTCCGCCTGAGCCCGGTCATTCTCGTGATAGGGCCAGCGGTAGATATTGACGGCGCCGTGTCGCTTGCGCGCCTCGTCCTCGCTGAGGCCCACGTTGGCGAGCTCGGGCTCGGTGAACGTCACCCAGGGAATGTGGTCGGTGCTGGCTTTGACGGGAAGACGAAAGCAGATGCGCTTCATCACGACGCCCGCATGGTAGTTGGCGACGTGGGTGAACTGCAGGCTTCCGGCAACATCGCCGATTGCATAGACCTTCGAGTTGGTCGTCAGTAGATTGGCCCCGACCTTGATGCCGCGGCGGTCATAGGCGATGCCGGCCGCCTCTAGGTTCAGTCCGTCGACGTTCGGCTTGCGACCGGTCGCGACCAGAATGTGGTTGCCCTCGATCACCTCCGGCCCATCGCTGCCGGCGACATGGACCCGGACCACGCCCATGCGGTGCTCGATGCGCTCGACCTTGGCCCCCTCCCGGATCGAAAGCCCCTCCTCGGCGAGCTTCTTCAACACGACCTCGGCCAGCTCCGGATCGTCCTTGCCGAGGGCCTTCATTCCCTCGAGCACGGTGACCTGATTGCCGAGCCTGAGATGAGCCTGGGCGAGCTCGATACCGATGGGGCCGCCGCCAATGACGATGAGATGCCCGAGACGTTGCGTGTTCTCGAAGATCGTCTCGTTGGTGAAATGAGGTGCCGTATCCAGGCCCGGGATCGGCGGAACGAACGGCGAGGAGCCGGTGGCGATGCAGTACTTGCGGGCCCGAATGAGCGTATCTCCAGCCCGGACCGTGCTTTTGTCGACGAACGATCCCTCGGCCTGGATGACCTTGACCCCGAGCCCCGTGAAGCGCTCGACCGAATCGTTCGGCGCGATGGCCGCAATTACCTCGTGCACATGGTCGTGCACCCGGCCGTAGTCGATCTGCGGCTCGACCGGCTGGACGCCGAACGCGCCGGAGGAGCGCATCAGGTGCGCTCGCTTGCCGGCGGCGATCATCGCCTTCGACGGGACGCAACCGTAGTTGAGGCAGTCGCCGCCCATCTTGTGGCGCTCGATCAGCACCACCTTGAGCCCGAGCTGCGACGTCGCGGCCGCCAGCGACAGGCCACCTGAGCCGGCTCCGATGATGCACAGGTCCGCCGAGATCTCCTCGCGGATGGCTTGATCGGCCCGGTTGACGTCCGGACCCGAGGCGCCTGGGGCGCTCGCATTAGACCGCTGCATTGCGCGCTTTCCATTTCTTGAGGGCCACAGGGATGAGGGCGACGATGCCCAGTAGCGCAAAGGCGAGCACGAGCTCCTTGGTGACGAGCGCGCTCGTATCGATTGAGTAGGGGCACTGCGCGTCCGCGGCGGCCCCGTTACCGGCCTTCGCAAGACATGCCTGATAGCTGGCGTTCTGCGCCTCGATCACGCTGCCGAGGCCGGCGCCGGCCACCGAGTAGGCGGTCGTGCCAGGGATAATGCCGATCAGCGTGCCGAGCACGTAGGTTCTCAGCGGAACGCCGAGCACGGCGGCAGCGAGATTGACGACGACAAAAGGAAACACGGGCACCAGACGCAGAAAGAGCATGTAGCTCAGCGCATTCTCGCGAAATCCCTCCCTGAGGCTCGCGATTGCCGGCCCTGCCCGTTCTGCCAGGGTCTCGCCGAAAGACGTCCGCGCAATAATAAACAGCACTGTCGCCCCGAGTGTCGCCCCGATCACGGTCGCAGGAGCGCCGAGCTGCCACCCGAACAGGAGGCCGCCTGCCAGCGTCATGATCAGCGCGCCCGGCAGCGACAGGGCCACGACGGCGACGTAGGCCAGAATGTAGAGGGCAAGCGCCCCGAGCAGGTTTTGCCCGATGAAAGCCCTCAGCGCCTCGTAGTTGAGCCCGATCGTCTTGAACGAGAGGTATTTGTGCCAGCCCATTGCGAAGATGAGGCCGGCCACGGCCACGATAACCACCAGAGGCAGCCACCGCTGCAGTGTGCCCGTCGCAGAGGCGGCATCTGTCGTCTTCTCGTCCATTTTCGCGACATTTCCTTTTGCCAGAGTATCGTCGAGAATATCAGCCTTGGGCATCGTTGAGGCTCCAATCATAAAAGGTATCGTCGATTGTGGTCACGCCCTCGAGCCGAGCCTTGAGCTCCGGCGAGGCGTAGCGACGGATGTGCTGGAGCACACCCTCGTCCGATCCGCCAAAATCGGCCTGGAACCAAGAGAAGATCTTCGAGACGTGCAGCTTTCCACCAACCAGCTTGACCCCGCGCGGCGAATTCACGAAGTCGCGCCCACCCTTGTCCAGAAGCTCGTCGAGCCGGGCGCCGGTCAGGGCATCGATGCCGAGATTCGGGCAGCCGACCGAGGCGCAGTTCACGGCGAAGTGGACCCGGTGATCCTTGAAGATGCCCCGCAGAATGGTGTGCTCGATCTCGTCGAGGCTGAGCGGCTGGCCGTTCACAGTCACGACCTTGGCCTTCCAGGGGCCGCCGGTGATCAGGGAGAAAAGGCCTCCGCCGAGATTGATATCCTTGATGGATTTGACCGGGTAGTGGTCCAGCACGATGTCGATCGATCGGGCATTGTAGAGGTTCGACCAGAAGGCGAACTGCTCGGCACGCCCGAGCTTCATGACATCGACCGCCTCCAGCCGCCGTACGTAATCCTTGAGAGGCTTGTGCGCCTCCGCCTTGAACCGCCTGTAGGCGACCCGGTTCAAACCGTTCTCGGAAGGCTTCAGGTAGGTCTTGAGCAGCCTGTCCCAGGCCGAATGGTCGACCGTTGCCGTACTATTTGCTCTGTGCTCCGAGAAAATCGTCTCGATGCTGCCCGCCCGGGCCGATTGCGCAAGGGCTGGCATCGCGCCGAGGCACACGAGTGCCCACGGCAGCAGCCGCTTCAGAAATTGCATGGCAAGGACCCTTCGGTCGCTGTTGTTGTCGTTTTTTGGCACCGTGTCCCGACAGGTCGCTCAGGAGCCCCGCCTTCGCCGGCGCACTTCATCTACATGAGCTGCGGGCGTGCCGCACCAGGGCCTCAACCATACTTGAACGAACGTCACGAGATGTGAGCGCGCGTGACTACGACGTGCTCGTGGTATGTCGGGCCCGGCCTTCCAGGGTCGTTGACGTGCGCGGCCGCGCCACATATAAGCGCTCGTTCCTGTGACAGGTCGTCTCCGGCGGCGTGGGCGCGTTTCTATCGCCCCGTACTGGTGCGGTCGATTGGAGTGTCGTGGCCAGGCGCGGTTAATTCTGCGGAACCGGGTTCATGGCGGCCCATGAGGCGTCCGCTGGCAGGAAGAGATACCGGGACGGCTGGGGACGGGCGCGAGGCGCCGCAGGGCCGTGTTTGCGACGGAGAATGAGACGTGAAGAGGACCTATCAGCCGAGCCGGCTCGTTCGCAAGCGCCGCCACGGCTTCCGCAAGCGTATGTCGACCGTGGGCGGTATGCGCGTGCTCGCGCGGCGCCGGGCCAAGGGCCGGAAGCGTCTGTCCGCCTGATCGGACCCACCCCGAGAGCCAAGACCGTGCGGCGGAGGCTTGCTGCCGCGTCGAGCCTGGGGTAGGCGGTGCCGGTCGACACGGCGTGGACAATGCCGGGCTGGCGCGTGATGAAAATCGAGACCCTGAAGCGTCCGTCGCAGTTCAAGCGTGTCCGCGGCGGCGTACGATGGGCAGGACCATTGTTCGTGATCGAAGGTCGTCGCCGGGCTGCAGACGACGACCGTAACGAGGGGCGAGACACGCCTGGACCTCGCTTCGGCTTCACGATTACCCGCAAGGTCGGCGGCGCGGTCGTTCGCAACCGCATTCGACGGCGCCTGAAAGAAGCGATCCGCACGCTGTCCTCGCCTTCCGTGCGGGCCGATCATGACTATGTTGTGGTTGCCAGCAGGGCGGCGCACGACTATCCATTCGCCGAATTGCAGGTTGCGCTCCGTGAAGCATTCGAGCGGCTTTGCCAGCAGGTGGACAGCGGGCAGCCGCGTGCGAGAAGGGGGAAGCGACGGCCCGCAGGCAGGCGCGAAGCCGCAGCGTCCCGGACAGACGGCGCGCGGGAGGCAGTCAAACCCGCTATTGCCGACGAAGGTCCCGGGATGAGTTCAGACGGGAACGACACGACACCAGGATCAACGCCCGGCCGGCGATGACGCCGCCGAGGTTGTGGTAGCACACGAAGGCCCACGCTCCATGCAGCAGGACGATCAGCAGAAAAACCTCCTTCTCGCCGTTGCCCTGTCGGCCATGGTGCTGCTCGGTTGGCAGCTCTTGTTCGTCAATCCTCGCATCAAGGACGAGCAGAGCAAGAAGGTGTCCCAGCAGCAGTCGCAGCAGGTGCCCGGGACTCCCGTCACCGGACCAGGCGGCGTTCCCGGGGCGGCGACGACGACGCCGGGCGGCATTGCTGGCGCCGGCGGATCGCCGTCGGGCTTGGCTATGCCTGTGACGACCAGCCGCGAGGGCGCTCTGGCGCTTTCCCCGCGCGTCGGCATCGACACGCCTTCGCTGCAGGGCTCGATCGCCCTGAAGGGAGGCCGCATCGATGACGTGCGCCTCGCGCAGTACCACGAGAAGCCGGACCCCAAGAGCCCGCTGGTCACGCTGCTGTCACCATCGGCGGCGCCCGCGCCTTATTATGCCGAGTTCGGATGGCTTGCCCCCGCGGGCATGACCGCGAAGGTTCCCGATGCGACGACAGTGTGGAGCCAGGTGGGTTCCGGCAGTCTCAGCGCCACCTCGCCGGTGACGCTCAAGTGGGAAAACGGCGCCGGGCTCGTTTTCACACGTAAGATCAGTGTCGATCCACGCTACATGTTCAAGATCGAGGACAGCGTCGCCAATACCAGCGGCGCTCCTGTCATCCTCGATCACCGCTCGGTTCTTTCGCGGCACGGGACGCCCAAGATCGAGGGATTCTTCATCCTGCATGAAGGACCGATCGGCATTGCCGGCGAGAAGGGCCTGCAGGAGATCACGTATTCGGGTGCCCTGACGGATCTGAAGGAAGGCGAGCACCTCACCAAGTCCTTCGACAAGATCACCGGTGGCTGGTTCGGCATCACGGACAAATACTGGGCCACGGCCCTGATCCCCGACCAGAAGTCCGAGATCGACGCCTACGTGACGGGCTTCAACAAGCAAGGCCTGCACAAAGAGCGCTTTCAGATCGACTACATCAAGCGCGGGGTCGCGGTACCGGCAGGCGCTGAAAGCAGCGTCACGACCAGCATGTTCGCGGGCGCCAAGAAGGTCGGCATCATCGAGGACTATGGCGACACGCTCGGCATCAAGCAGTTCGATCTGATGATCGATTGGGGCTGGTTCTATTTCATTACCAAGCCGCTGTTCCACGTCATCGACTGGCTGGCCAGCTTCTTCGCGGGCCTCGGTCTCACGGGCAATTTCGGCCTCGCCATTCTTGCCACGACGGTGCTCGTCAAGGCCATCTTCTTCCCGCTCGCCAGCAAGAGCTACGAATCGATGGCGAAGATGAAGATGATGCAGCCTGAGATGGAGAAGCTGCGGGAGCGCTACAAAGACGACAAGATGAAGCAGCAGCAGGAGCTGATGGAGCTCTACAAGAAGCAGAAGATCAACCCGATGGCGGGTTGCCTGCCGATGCTGCTGCAGATTCCGGTGTTTTTCGCGCTTTATAAAGTGCTGTTCGTCACCATCGATATGCGGCACGCGCCGTTCTATGGCTGGATCAGCGACCTGTCCGCTCCGGACCCGACCTCGCTGTTCAATCTGTTCGGCCTTCTGCCATTCGCCGTGCCCGAGTTCCTGCACATCGGCCTCTGGCCGATCCTGATGGGAATGACGATGTGGGTGCAGATGCAGCTCAACCCGCAACAGCCCGACCCCACCCAGCAGATGATCTTCAACTGGATGCCGGTCATGTTCACGTTCATGCTGGCTTCGTTCCCAGTAGGCCTCGTCATCTACTGGGCCTGGAACAACGTCTTGTCGCTGATGCAGCAGTACTACATCTCGAAGAAGAACGGCGCCGAGATCCATCTGTGGAAGAACATGGGCCTGGAGAAGCTGTTGGCGTGGCTCGCCGCGCGCAGATCCGGTAGCAGCGGCTGAGGTTGATAAGCCAGCCGGCGGCACTCGCGCCGGCGGCCCCCCGAGAAAGTGACCCTTCCATGCCGACAGCCGCCGGAGAGCCGCGCACCGACGCAAAAGTGCGCGAGGACGCGGTGCCGGGCCCGTTCACGCGTCCCTGGCGCTTCCTCAAGAGCGTGCCGTCTCTCGAGTTCCTGCCAGAGATGGGGCCTCTCGAGATTGCCCTCGCGGGGCGCTCCAACGTCGGCAAGTCGAGCCTGATCAACGCGCTCATCCGCCACAACGGGCTGGCGCGCACCTCCAACACACCCGGCCGCACGCAGGAGCTCAATTACTACCTCACCGACTGGGACCCCTCTTTCTACCTCGTGGACATGCCGGGCTACGGCTTCGCCAAGGCGCCGAAAGAGAAGGTCGCCGCCTGGACGGGCCTGGTGAAGGATTATCTGCGTGGCCGCCAGACGCTCGTCCGCGTGCTTCTGCTGATCGACGCCCGGCATGGTCTGAAAGCCGTGGACGACGAGATCATGAAGCTTCTCGACGGTGCCGGCGTCACGTTCCTGGTGGTGCTCACGAAGGCCGACAAGATAACGCCGAAGGCGCTGGCCTATGTCGTCGCTGCAACCGAGGCGGCGCTGAAGAAGCACCCCGCGGCGTTCCCCGATATCCTCGCCACGTCGTCGGAAACAGGCCTCGGCATGGAGGCGCTCCGTACCGCCATCACCGCGATCCTTGCCGAGCGCGCCTGACCGAAATCGGCGGCGCCTTGTCAAACTACGGCGTGAAAGCGTCGTGCGGGGCCGGTCAGACCGGTGACCGGATGGTTGCCGAGGTCGCGGAAGGACAGGGCATCGGCGAGCAGCTGACGGGCTTCGTCGCTCACCATCAGATCGCAGCCAAGGTCGCTCGCGATCTTCTCCATGCGGAAGGCCAGGACGACGTCGACTCCGGTCAGGCTATCCTCACCGAGCGAGCCACTGCCGCCGAACGCCGCTGATCCATGGTGGATCGCTACGCGGAAGCGCGGACCCGAGGGATCGTCCTGGAGCGTCTTGAGCGTTTTCAGCACCGACACGATCTGGTGCGTCTCGGTCGTCTCCGCCAGCCAGTAGGCGAAAAATCCGTCCCCGAGAAACTTGTTGATGGCACCGCCGTGGCTGTCGACGATCTCTTTGCAGCTCCCCATCCACCGTCCGACCAGCATGGCCATATCGGTCGAGGACAGGCGTGCCGCCATGCCCGACGATCCCTTGATGTCGGCTACCATCAACCAGCAGTCGATGTCCTTGATGCTGATGATGGTCTGGGCCGAGATCCGGCTTTGCGAGGGGACCGAGATCGGGCGCTGCGCGATCTGGCGGAACGACAAGGCATGGTCGCCGAGCTGGAGGCTGTCGCCATTGGAGAGCTGGGTCGGCTGGATCACCCGGCGGCCGTTGAGGTACGTGCCGTTGCCGCTGCCGAGGTCGATCACCCAGTATTGGGCGTCGTCCTGCTTGTGCACCAGCGCGTGCCGCCGCGAGACCTTGCCGTCGTCGATGACGATGTCGTTGCTGGACGAACGGCCGAGCGCGCACGTCGCGGCCACCGGCCATCGCCGCCCGTTCGCGTCCTCGAGCCATACCGTCGCAACAGCCATTGTTGTCCTCTCGATCGCGAACTTAACAATAACGCAGGATCGGGGCCAGACGCACGCATCGTCGGGGCGTTGTCGGCAGTCTGGGTATGGCACCCGGGGGCGGGTCTCACAATGGTGTCCGTCGGCCACCATATAGCTCGGGAAAAGCCTGCTGCCGCAGGCGCGCAATGCCGACGCTACCTGCAGGATAGCAGAAGCCCGTGCAGGCAAGCCCGACTGGGAAAGGCAGTTGATGAGTCCCTTCCTCGATGCCGACAAGCTCGCGGCCCATCGCCGCCGGAATCTCCTGCATTCGGCTTTTCTCGTCAGCGGGATGAGCCTGATCGTGCTGGCGTCCTCAGCCCTGATCTGGTCCTGGCCGGGAGCGCTCGGTGCTGCCCTGTTCCTGGTGGCTCTCATCGTCGTCGGGCCTCGGGTTCCGCCCGAGGCGGTCATGCGCCTCTACAAAGCGGTGCCCGTCGATGCCCGCCATGGTGCCCAGCTCCATCGGCTCGTCGAGGCGCTGGCCGATCGCGCCGAGCTCGAGCGCCATCCGCGCCTCTTCGTGATTCCGTCGACGACCCTCAACGCCTTCGCGGCCGGCTCGCCCACCAATGCCGCGATCGGCATCACAGAGGGGCTTTTACGGCGCCTCGATCTGCGACAGGTCGCCGGTGTCATCGCGCACGAGATGAGCCATATCCGCAACAATGACCTGCACGTGATGGCCATGGCCGATGCCTTGACGCGCTTCACGCAAATTCTGGCGTACCTCGGCCTGGCGCTGGCGTTGCTCAACATTCCGGCGATCCTGATCGGCTTCGAGACGTTTTCCTGGCTCGCGATCCTGCTGCTCTATCTTGCCCCCCTGCTGACCGGCCTGCTGCAGATGGGACTTTCGCGTACACGCGAGTACGACGCCGACCTGGAGGCCGCGGGTCTGACCGGGGACCCGGCAGGGCTAGCGTCGGCGCTCGGTGCGCTCGAGCGCTATCAGGGCCGCTTCTGGGAGGATCTGATGCTGCCGGTGCCGTCGCGGCGCATTCCGTTTCCCTCGTTGCTGCGCTCGCATCCCGAGACGGCGGACCGGGTTGCCCGCCTTCGTGCGCTCGAGGCGGAGGCGCGCCCGACACGTCCCATCGCCATCGTCGACGAGCCATTGTTCACTCTGGTCGGGCGCAGCCCTGCGGGCATGGCACCGCGTCATCGCGCGTTGGGGCTGTGGTACTGATCGCGCCACGACCTCGACGCCGGCTGCATGGCGCCGTTGCATCGCGCTCGGCCGTCGCTTAATCACGGGCAATGCCCGCGCCGCCTACCGAGCCCGCAAACCTCGTTGCCCGCCTCGTCCAGGCCGACCGGCGCGCCGTGGCCGAGGTGCTGACCCGGTTAGAGCGACAGTCCCCCGATGCGCCGAACCTCATAGCCGCGCTCGGTCCTCATCTCGGCAAAGCGATCGTCGCCGGCGTCACCGGGCCTCCCGGCGCCGGCAAGTCCACCCTCGTCAATGCGCTCATCGCCGAGGCGCGCGCGGCGGGCGACCGCGTGGCCGTCCTGGCCGTCGATCCGTCGTCGCCCGTTACCGGCGGCGCCATCCTGGGCGATCGCATCCGCATGACGGCCGCACACGACGACGACGGCGTCATGGTCCGGTCGCTCGGCTCACGCGGGACGCTGGGTGGGCTGACGCCGGCCGCGGTGCGCATGATCGATGCGCTCGATGCCGCCGGGTTCGGGTTGATTTTGCTCGAGACGGTCGGGACCGGCCAGAGCGAGGTCGACGTGGCCGAGATTGCCGACGTGGTGGTGGTGGTCTCGGCTCCGGGGCTCGGAGACGGCATCCAGGCGATGAAGGCGGGCCTTCTCGAGATCGCCGACATTCTCGTCGTCAACAAGGCCGATCGCGACGGCGCCGACCGTACCGCCGAGGAGCTATCCGCAGCCCTGGCGCTACGCGCCACGCCGGGGGTCGTGCCGGTCATCAGGACGTCGGCCATAACCGGCTCGGGCGTGCCCGAGCTTCACCGGTGCATGTCGGCAGAGGGCGAAAGACGCAAGTCCGAGGGCCTGACGACGCGCCGCCGCCGCCGCGCCCGGTATCTGATTGCCCGTGCCGCCGCCGAGCTGGTTGCCACACGCATTCGCGAAGGCGGGGCGACGACCGACGCCCTGGCCGATGCCGTACTAAGCGGCGAGACCGCTCCCATCGAGGCCGCGACCCTGCTCCTCGACCGAGGTCTCGAGCGCTGAGGCGAGGCTGGTCACGGGCTCCGGATCATCGCTGTGGCTCCCGATCCGCGTGTCCACGGGAAAGCGGCCGGCGATTGCCGCGGGCAATTGACAGCGGTTGTGGCTCGGAGCTTGATGGCACGGTGTCGGTCTTCGCAATCCAAACGGATTGCGGGTGAAAAGGGAACGCGGTGCCGGACGGTTCGGATCAGTTGATCTATCCGCCCCATGCCGCGGCTGCCCCCGCAACTGTAAGCGGCGAGCCTTCGACCATCTGCGTGCCACTGACGGCGTCCTCGGGCGCTCTCGGGAAGGCCGGTCGCAAGGCGCTCGAGCCGTGAGCCAGGAGACCTGCCGATGCAAGTCGCCCATCTTCCGTGCGGGGCGCGCGGAGGAGCGGAACACCGTTGTGGCGACTGTGAAGCGGTAGGGAGCAGTCGCGTGAGAAGCACCATCAAGTCAGGGCATCGGCCAGTTCGATAGTCTGGTTTCGGCCCCCGCAACTGTGCGACGCCTGTCGCGCGGTCATCGGGGAAGGTGCATCCAAGCGGTGCTCCCGCAGTCAACATGCGGGAGAAGACCATATGACAACGACGAATTCGCGGCCGAGGCATCGCCGCTCGCGCCTCGCGAGATCGGCTCTGGCATGCGTGCTCGGTGCGACGGCGACATCGGCGCTGGCCCAGTCCCCGACGACGCTTCCGGGCATCGTCGTGGAGGGAGCGACCCTCTCGCGCCCACCGGGGCGGGCGCGACGCGCGGGGCAATCTGCGCCACCGGCAGCTGTGCCGGTTGCGGACGCCGACGAGGCGGCTATCGCGGACGCCAACGCATCGCCGTCGCCGCTCCTCGATGCCGACACACGCGGCTATGCGGCCGAGAGCATCGGCTCGAGCGTGTCGGTCGTGACCGGCCAGCAACTCGCCGACCAGCAGATCCGCCACGCGGGTGACGCGCTCCGCAGTCTGCCAGGCGTCACCGTCAGCCGCGGAGGTAGTGTCGCGGCGCAGACGCAGGTGCGCATTCGCGGCGCCGAAGGCAACCATACGCTGGTGCTCATCGACGGCATCGTCGCCAATCAGCCCGGCACCGGCGAGTTCGACTTCTCGAACCTGCCGGCGGACCAGATCGAGCGCATCGAGGTCATCAAGGGGGCCCAGTCGAGCCTTTATGGCTCGGGGGCCATCGGCGGCGTGGTCAACATCGTGACGAAGCGCGGCCGCGGCCCGGCCAGCACTACCGTTTGGGCCGAGGCTGGCTCGTTCAAGACCGCAGAGAGCGGCATCACGGTCTCGGGCGGCAGCGACCGCGCGCATGGCCTCATGTCCTACAGTGTGCGCAACTCCAACGGCTTCAACATCTCGGTCGATGGCAACGAGACCGACGCCAGCGCGATCCGCAGCTTCATCATGAAAGGCGGCGTGTCGCCGACCGAGAATTTCTCGGTCGACGTGGTCGTACGCAACGTGGACAAGCGCGGCGACCGCGATGGTGACCTGTTCGCGCTTTCCGGCCTTTCGCGACAGACCGATACCTTCAGCCACTTCGCGTCCAACATGTGGCTCGCGGGCATCGAGGCGCGCCTCGGGACGTTCGATGGCCGCCTCGAGCACCGCGTCCGCTACAACTATGCGGAGACGATCCTCGAGGACTCCGACGTCGGCGACTTCGGCACGTTCTTCGCGCGGAACGACAACGTGCGCCGCAACGCCGCCTATCTCGCCACGCTCGATCTCGGCACGCCGTCGCTCGCCGGCATTCTGCGTCACAGCCTGACAGGGCTCGTCGAGCAGGAGAACGAGACGTTCAATCAGGTCACGGGCGACAACCTCACGCGCGAGCGCAGCCGCCTAGCCTTTGCCGGTGAGTACCGTGCTGATGTTTTCGATCGCCTGACCGTCACCGCCAATTTGCGCCGCGACGACAACGACACGTTCGACGACTTCACCACCTGGCGCACGGCGGCCTCGCTTCGCCTGCTCGACCGGACGAGCCCTTGGGGTCTGCGCCCGCACGCGAGCTACGGCACGGCCGTGAAGCTGCCGACCATGGTCGAGCAGTTCGGTCAGTTCGCGGGCTTCGTCCCTAACCCTGGGCTGAAGGCGGAGGAGAGCACCGGATGGGATGCGGGTCTCGAGCTGTCGCTGGCACGGGGGGCGATCGTCGTCGATGCCACGTATTTCAGCGCCAACCTCGAGAACGAGATCGTGACGCGGTTCCTGCCGTTCTTCCAGTCGACGGTGGAGAACCTTCTCGGTGAAAGCACGCGCGAGGGTGTCGAGCTTTCGGCCCGCTGGCGGCCCTACGCCTGGCTCTCGCTGGGGGCCGCTTATACGTGGCTCGATTCGCGCGACGACCAGGGCCTTCCCGAGATCCGCCGCGCCCGCGACTCCGGCCGGCTCGACGCGACGATGGCCTTCGCAGGCGGCCGCGGCACGCTCACCCTGGCGGCGGCCTATAACGGCGTGACACCCGACCTCGCCTTCGGCCTGCCGACCTTCGAGACCGTCCGCGTAAAGCTCGACGACTATTGGCTCGCCACCGTTGCCGCCCGCTACAAGCTGCAGCCCGGCGTCGAGGTGTTCGGCCGCATCGAGAATGTGTTCGACGCCGACTATCAGGAGGTCTACGGCTTCGAGACGGCGGGGATTGCCGCCTACGCAGGCCTGAAGCTCACCTTCGGCGGCGAAGACGGCATCGGCAGCCGAAAATGATCCTCTTCAACAGGGGAGCGCGAAGGGCCCCGGGCCCTTTGCCCGGAGCGCGGGGGCCGAGCCCTCGCAACGGCGCCGCGAGGCGCCGCCAGCGGTGAGGACGAGCGTGCGGGTTTGGTTTGCGGCAGTGATACTGGCCCTGGTGGCTCAGACGCCGGCGCAGGCCGCGCCTCGACGCATCGTCTCGCTCAATTTGTGCACCGACGAGATCCTGCTCGATCTCGTACCGCGAGACCGCATCGCCTCCGTCAGCCACCTCGCGGCCGATCCGCTCGTCTCGGCGATCGCCGATCGTGTGGCCGGTCTCGCGACGACACGCGGCGGGGCCGAGAGCGTGCTTGCCCTCGATCCGGATCTCGTGCTGGCGGGCACCTACACGACCCCTGCGACGCTGGATCTTCTGGAGCGGACCGGCCAGCGCGTCGTGCGTGTGCCGCTCGCCAGCGACATTGAGGGCATCCGCGCGGCTATCGCGCAGGTCGCGACCGCAGTTGGCGAGGAGGGGAAGGGGCGTGACCTCGTCTCGACCTTCGACCAGCGGTTGGCCACGGCAACGCGTGACGCGCCCCTGGGGCGTCGTGCGTCCGCGCTTGTTTATCAGGTCAACGGGCTGTCGGCGGGACCCGGCAGTCTCGCCGACGCTCTGATCCAAGCCGCCGGCCTTGCGAACCATGCGGGAACGCTCGGTCTCGGTGCCAGTGGTGCGCTGCCGCTCGAGGTGCTGGCCGCGCATCCGCCGGATCTCGTCGTGCTCTCGGGTCCCGCTGACGAATATCGCACCGTCGTCGCCGAGAACCTGCGGCACCCCGCGCTGGCAACTGTTCTTTCCGAGCGGGCGGTGGTTGTCGTTCCCTGGCGGCTCTGGCTCTGCGGCACGCACTACGTCGCCGAGGCGGTCAATCGCTTGGCCGAGGCTCGCCGCCGCCTGACCACGTCGCGGGGCGCCCAATGACGCCGTCGGCCGCCGCTGGCGCCTTGGCGCGCGAAGATCGGCAGTCTCGTCTGACGGTGGCTGTGCTGCTGTGCCTGCTCGTCGTGCTTGCCGCTCTCTCCATGCTGGTCGGTCCCGCCGGCTTCGGCATACCCGAGCGGGCCGCGAGCCTGATCCTCGTCGAGATTCGTCTGCCGCGCACGCTGCTCGCAATCCTCGTCGGCGGTGGCCTGGGGCTGACTGGCGCCGTGCTGCAGGGCTATCTGCGCAATCCGCTCGCCGAGCCGGGGCTGATCGGCATTTCTGGCGGTGCGGGGCTCGGTGCCGTTCTGTCGATCCACTCCGGCGCCTCGGCGGCCTTCGCGTTGGCTTTGCCGCTTGGTGGGCTAGCGGGAGCAGCCATCGCCATGCTCGCCGTTTTGCTGCTGGCCGGGCCCCGTAGCGGAGGGCTGACCCTGATCCTCGCCGGCGTCGCGGTCGCGAGCCTCGCATCGGCATTGATCTCAGGGGTGCTGTCGCTGTCGCGCAATCCCTTCGCCGCCGTCGAGATCGTGTTCTGGCTGCTCGGCTCGCTCGCCGACCGCAGCCTCGTCCACGTCTGGCTCGCAGCCCCGTTCATCGTTGCCGGCTCGCTCGTGCTCTATTCCCAGGGGTCGGCCCTCGATGCCTTGACGCTGGGCTCGGACGTCGCCGCCAATCTCGGCATCGACGCGGCGCGGATGCGGCTCGCCGTGGTAACGGGCGCAACACTGGTGGTGGGGGCTGCCACCGCCGTTGCCGGCACGATCGGCTTCGTCGGGCTCGTCGTGCCGCACCTGTTGCGTCCACTCGTCGGGCATGTTCCATCGCGGCTGCTGCTGGCAAGCCTGCTCGGAGGCGCCGTCCTCCTGCTCGCCGCGGATCTGGCGCTGCGGGTCGTCACGCCGGACGGCGAGCTTCGTCTCGGAGTCGTGACGGCCCTGATCGGCACGCCGTTCTTTCTGTGGCTGGTCGCGCGGACGCGTCGGGAGCTCGCGCCATGAGCCTCGTCGGGGATGGCATCAGCGTTCGGCTCGGTGGTCGCGACGTTCTGTCGAAGGTCTCGCTCTCTTGCGGCAAGGGGCGAATTACGGGCCTTATCGGCCCCAACGGAGCCGGAAAATCGACCCTCATGCGGGCCCTCGCCGGCCTCGTTCCTGTCGCGCGAGGCACCGTCCTGCTCGACGGGGCCAGCCTCGCCGCGATGACCGCCGATGAGCGCGGCCGCCACCTCGCATACCTGCCGCAAGATCGAGTGGCGCACTGGCCTCTGGCGGTCCATCGGGTCGTTGCGCTGGGCCGATTGCCGCATCGCCGGGCCGGACCTCTGGCGAGCGATGTCGACGAGGCAGGCCTGATCGGAGCCGCCATGGCGGCCATGGATGTCGCGCACCTGGCCGATAGGCCTGTCTCCGAGCTCTCGGGTGGCGAGCGTGCCCGGGTGCTCTTTGCCCGCACGCTCGCGCAGGAAGCGCCCGTCATCCTCGCCGACGAGCCGACCGCGGGGCTCGATCCTGCGCATGCGCTCGGCCTATTCGAGGTGCTCGGAAATCTCGCCGCGAAAGGCCGCACCATCGTCGTTGCGCTGCACGATCTTTCGCTGGCGGCTCGCTTCTGCCACGAAGTCGTGATGATGGCGACGGGTCGCGTCGTGGCAACTGGACCTCCGGCGGAGGCGTTGACCGAGGCGCGGCTCGCGGAGGTTTTCGGCGCACACATGGTGGTCGGGGTGCTTGGTGGCGTGCCGGCTGTCGTTCCGCTGTCGCCGGTTGCACGAAATGTGGGCTCCGGCGACGCCGATCGCAGATGACCTGTCCCTGCGGGCGGGGCAAAGTGGCGACCGGAGACGACGGGGGGACTGCGGACGTGCTGGGGTTCGGAAAGCGCGGGTTGAAGCTCAATCTGGCACTGCAGGGCGGTGGCGCTCACGGAGCATTCACCTGGGGCGTTCTCGATCGTCTGCTCGACGAGAGCGACATCGAATACGGCTGGATCAGCGGCACGAGCGCCGGTGCCGTCAACGCGGTGGCCTTTGCGGATGGTTTCGCGGAGGGCGGGCGGCCGGGCGCGCGCGACCGGCTGCGGGCGATTTGGGAGGCCGTCATCGAGGCCGGCGTTCCGGACCTGCTGCGGCTCAATCCGTTCCTCTACGGGATGAGCCGCTCGCCGGCCATGGGGCAAGTGGCGTCCCTGTTCTCGCCCTACGATTTCAATCCGCTCGGCTTCGATCCGATGCGCAAGCTGCTCGCCTCGCAGATCGATTTCGAGCGCCTGCGCGCCTACGACGGCCTTGAGCTACTGATTGCCGCGACGGATGTCGCGACGGCGCGTCCGCGCCTGTTCCGCCGCCGCGAGATGTCGGTCGAGGCGGTGCTGGCCTCGGCTTGTCTGCCGCAAGTCCATCATGCCGTGGAGATCGAAGGACGGGCCTATTGGGATGGCGGTTTCTCGGCGAACCCCGATATCGTCACGCTCGCTGCCGAAAGCCCCGTCGGCGATACGTTGCTCGTCCTGCTCAATCCAATCGCGAAATCGAGCACGCCGCGGTCGGCCCGCGAGATCGCAGCCGACGTCAGCCGCGTCACGTTCAGCCAGCCCCTGATCCGCGACGTCACCGAAATTATTGCGCATCAGGGCGATATCGGCAGCTCGCGCTGGCGACGTCCGCGCAGCCGCTCGGAGCGCATTGCCGCGCACCGCTTTCACCTGATCGAGGCGGGGCGCCACACGAATACGCTGCCGCCTGAGTCGAAGATGCGACCCGAGCGCGCGCTGCTCTCCTACCTGCACAACGCCGGCCGAGAAGAGGCCCGCCGCTGGCTGGCGCGCGCCAAGCCCGCGATCGGCAAGCATGCCTCGGTGGATCTCGGCGCCAAGCTGCTGGGCGAGCTACGATCGCTGGAGCCGCCTCCGCGGGAAGAGGCCGGGGAGGAGGCCACCGTGCACGAGCTCAAGCTTTAGCCGGCAAAACTCCGACCCGGTGTTGTCGAGCGAATCGCGATCACCGCTCGGCTCAGTCCAGGTCGACCACGGCCTTCACCAGGAACGTGCGCAGGATACCGTCCTGCTCTTTGATCGAGACGTATTCCCCCGGCGAGAACTTGTGTGCGTCGAAGCGGTAGCCGGTCTCGTCGTGGGATGGATCGCCATGAATGTCGTAGTGGAACGCCCAGGCGCCGCCCCGCTTATGCACGAGATGGCCCACCTCGGCGGGATCATCACCCCACACGCGCTTGACCCTGCAGCGGTCACGGGTGTGCCGCCATGCTTCGGCGACGATATGCCCGTTCGTATCGAGGGGCGCTATGAACTCGTAGCGGTGTCTTCCGCTGCCCGAAGGATGATCGTGGTCCCGTGCCAGCTCGAGATGCACGTGTCGCAGCAATTTCTCGGCATCTGCCTTGGTCATGGTTTGGGATGTCATGTCGTTCCTCTTGCCGCGGGGCCAAGGCGCCGATCGTCGGGCCGTAGCATCATCATGTGCTTGCTGCATCGTAGTCTAGCGTTGATGGACATCAACCGGCCAGAGGCGCGATATGAGCGATAGTCGCGGCGGGGCGCAAACCCGGCGGAGGAGGGGACATGGCGATTGATGCCGGAGGCGGCGGGCGAGGCCCCCCGCCTGTCGCCGAGGGGCAGTCCGGCCCTAAGCTGAAGCGGTCGCTCGGTCTTGGCTTGCTCGTGCTTTACGGTCTCGGCGTCACCGTCGGCGCCGGCATCTATGTGCTGGTCGGTGCAGCCGGAGCGAGGGCCGGTGTGCACGCGCCGCTCGCCTTTCTTATCGCTGCAACGATAATGGCGCTCTCAGCTGCGAGCTTTGCCGAGCTCGCCGTCCGGTATCCGGTCAGTGCGGGTGAGGCGGCCTACGTTGAGGCAGGCTTTGGCTCGAAGGTGCTGACCCTCGTGACCGGCCTGCTCGTCGTCTTCGCGGGTGTCGTGTCGGCGGCAGCCATCAGCCAGGGCGCAGCCGGCTACATCGGAGTGCTTGTGCCGGCTCCTGCGGCGTTCCTCGTTACCTGTGTCGTGATCGGCATGGGACTGATTGCGGCCTGGGGTATCACCGAGGCCGTCGCTCTGGCCGCCGTCATGACGCTGATCGAGATCGGAGGGCTTATTACGATCGTGGTCGCAGGGCTCTGGCAAGAGCCCGCCATCCTGGCCGATCTTCCGCTGGCCTTTGCGGTCCCCGATTTTGCGGCGGCCTGGCCAGGCATTCTGGGAGCGAGCCTCATCGCCTTTTTCGCCTTCATCGGCTTCGAGGGCATGGTCAACGTGGCCGAGGAGGTGAAACGGCCCGAGCGCACCGTGCCGCTCGCCATCGCCATCACGCTCGTCGTCAGCTCGATCCTCTATATTGCCGTGGTCTGGGTCGTGATCCGCTCGGTGCCGGCCGCAGAGCTGGCGACGTCGGCTGCGCCTCTCAGCCTAGCCTACGAGCGGCTGACCGGCGCCTCGCCGCTCGTCATCTCGTTGATCGCGATCTTCGCTACGATCAACGGCGTCATCGTGCAGATGGTGATGGCATCGCGGGTGGTCTATGGCATGGCGCGGCGTGGGGCGCTGCCGGCGGCCCTCGGCCGCATTCACGAGCGGACCCGCACCCCGCTGCTCGCAACCGCCCTCGTCGTCGCAACCGTCCTGGTCCTGGCGGTCGCATTCCCGATCGACCGGCTGGCCGACGCCACGACGCGCGCGATGCTGGTTGTGTTTGCGCTCGTCAATCTGGCGCTGCTCGCGGTCAAGTGGCGCAGCGACGGCCCGCCACCGGCCTTCGAGGTGCCGTCCCTGATACCTGCGCTCGGGGCGATCACCTGCATCGGGCTCCTGGTTGCCGATCTGCTCCGATGACACGGGCGGCAAGCCCTGGCTTCGGGGCTTTCGGGCGCTTTCGGGGCTTGCCGCGCGCGTGAAGCCGAAGACACCCGCGCGTTGCGTGCTCAGTGCGACATCAGAACGGGCACGGTCATGTGCTCGAGGATGTGACGGGTCGCGCCGCCGAATACGAGCTCCCGCATGCGCGAGTGACCCCAGGCGCCCATGACGAGGAGATCGGCCGCATCGTCGGTAAGGCCCGACAGGATCACGTCGCCGATGCTGATCTCGCCCGATACCGCGGTCGCCGCCTCGCACTTCACGCCGTGGCGTGCGAGCGTCGCGGCGATCTCGGCACCCGGCAGATCCCCGGTGAGCCGGCGCTCGTCTTTCGGGTTCACCGAGACGATGCGTACACGACCCGCCTGTCTGAGCAGTGGCAAGGCATCGAAGACGGCTCGCGCCGCCTCGCGCCGCGCATTCCAGGCAATCGTCACCCGCTCGCCGATCTTCGCGAAACGGCCGGCACTCGGAATCAGTAGAACGGGCCTGCCGCTCTCCATGACGATGCGCTCGGGCACATCGAGCACGGCGGACAAGTCGAAGTCGCGGTCGCGCTGGCCGATGATGATCAGATCCGAGCAGCGCCCATGCTCGACGATGCAGTCTGCAACGCTGCGGTCGCCCGGCTCGACGAGGCGCCATTCGGGAACGATGGGCCGCCCGCGGCTCGCCTCCTCGAAGGCCTTGTGCACCCGGTCAGCCTCGTCCCGAAAGGTCTTCAGGCCGGCCTGGATGTAGCTTGCGCCGAATGCGGTCTGTCCGTAGCTCGGCATCGGCGGCATGACATAGAGCGCGATAACGTGGGCCTCGTAACGCTCACCGAGCGACATTGCGGCATCGATCAGGCCGGCGACCCGACGCTCGTCGTTGAGGTGCACCAGAATAGTCTTGTAGGACATTGGCGTTTCTCCTCGTTCGTGCCGTCCCTAGCTCGTTGCAGGCCAAGGCACCATTGAGCGCGAGAGAAGCGGGTATCCACAACCCGAGCCCGCCCGGCACCTTCTGCCAGATCGCATTTCATGCGACGGGCGCCCTTGATCTCTCGCAAGGAGAGGCGGCGCGCTGCCCAATGGCAACGACGTTGGGTGTCTCTCATCGCCGGAAATGGGTAAATCCGTTAGACTACGTTTCGAATGGGCAATCGTCCGACCGCAGAGTTCCGATCACGTCGTAGTGAGACCGGCTAAATACGAGCCAAATCGGTTCGAAATATCTCGCATCACGCCTCGAGATCGGCTATTGTAGTGTTAGCCGCGGCACGCCGGGGCATCGTCCCAGGTTTTGCATCGAAGAGCACGAAGGCATGGACTACCGCGAGGTTCTGAAAACGGACACGGTGCTCGACCGGAAGTACCGCATCGATCGGGTGATCGGTGCGGGTGGCTTCGGCATAACCTATCAGGCATTCGACCTCGGCCTCGCCTCTCCCGTCGCCGTCAAGGAGTACTACCCCGCCCAGTTCGGCATGCGTGACAGCACGCTCAGCGTCCGCCCACGCACCGACAACGATCGTCAGCTGTTCGACCGTCTTCGCTCAAGCTTCCTTCGCGAGGCGCGCACGCTCGCCCAGTTCGACCATCCTGCGATCGTCCGTGTGATCAGCGTCTTCGAGACGCACGGCACCGCCTATATGGTGATGCGCTTCGAGAGCGGCCCCAGCCTCAAGGCATGGCTTCAAGGTCTCGACCGTGCGCCCCGCCAAGCCGAGCTCGATCGCCTGTTGTGGCCTCTGCTCGATGCTATCGAGTTGATGCATCGCGCCGACTTCCTCCATCGCGACATCGCCCCCGACAACATCATCGTCCGCGTCGACGGCACGCCCGTTCTGTTGGATTTCGGGGCCTCGCGAAGGGTCGTGTCGCACATGAGCGGGACCCTGACCGGCGTCGTCAAGCAGGGCTACTCTCCGCAAGAGCAGTATTCCAGCGACGTGCGCTCCCAGGGCCCCTGGACCGACATCTACTCGCTCGGCGCCACGCTCTACCTCGCCGTGACGGGCAAAGTGCCGACCGAGGCCACCGCCCGCATGCTGGAGGACGGGATGATGCCCGCCTTGGAAGGCGCGCGCGGCGGCTACCGCCCCGAATTCCTGGCGGCGATCGACGCGGCGATGCGGCTGCACCCTCGTAATCGGCCTCAATCGGTACCCGAGTGGCGCGAGATGCTCTTTCAAGGCGCCGAGCCGGGCTGGTATCCCGAAGGCGGCGACGGCTTTCTCGAGAGCGGAACCGGTCCGGGCGGCATCCGCATCCCGATCTCGTCGCCGCGGTCGGGCGCCAGTGCCAATGCCGCGCGCTCCGGGCCGAGATCCCTTCCGGGTGCCCAGTCCTCTCCACGTGACCAGTCCTTTCCACGTGACCAGTCGACTCCACGTGGCCAGTCGTCTCCGCGTGGCCAGTCGTCTCCGCCTCGTCTGGCCTCGGATTCGGATGCTGTGGTCGTCTCCCCACCATCTGGTGCGACTGGCGGGGTGGCATCGCGGTCCTTCGCCACTCGCGCAGGCGACCTCGCTCTCAGTCCTCGCGGCGCAGCCGTGCTCGGTGTCGGTGCGATGCTGATCGGCGCCAGTATGCTGTTCGCCCTCGAGTTCGAATGTCGTGCCCCCGCGGTCGCCCTTATCGGAGTTGGCGGCGGTGCCAGTGACCGTACCCGCCAAGCCCGTCGATCGCGCGGCGACGGATGCAGCCCGCCTCGATGCAGCTGCGCGACAGGCCGCCGAGGAGGCCCGTCAGCGCGAGACCGCCCGTCAAGCGGAGCTGGCCCGTCAGCAGCAGGAGGCAGCCGCGCGACAGGCCGCCGAGGAGGCCCGTCAGCGCGAGGCCGCCCGTCAAGCGGAGCTGGCCCGTCAGCAGCAGGAGGCAGCCGCGCGACAGGCCGCCGAGGAGGCCCGTCAGCGCGAGGCCGCCCGTCAAGCGGAGCTGGCCCGTCAAGCGGAGCTGGCCCGTCAGCAGCAGGAGGCAGCCGCCCGTCAGGCCGAAGAGGCCCGTCAGCGCGAGGTCGCCCGTCAAGCGGAGCTGGCCCGTCAGCAGCAGGAGGCAGCCGCGCGACAGGCCGCCGAGGAGGCCCGTCAGCGCGAGGCCGCCCGTCAAGCGGAGCTGGCCCGTCAGCAGCAGGAGGCAGCCGCCCGTCAGGCCGAAGAGGCCCGTCAGCGCGAGGTCGCCCGTCAAGCGGAGCTGGCCCAGCAGCGGGAGGCAGCCGCCCGTCAGGCCGAGGAGGCCCGGCAGCGCGAGGCCGCCCGTCAAGCGGAGCTGGAGCGCCAGCAGCAGGAGGCAGCTGCGCGACAGGCCGCCGAAGAGGCCCGTCAGCGCGAGGCCGCCCGTCAAGCGGAGCTGGCCCAGCAGCGGGAGGCAGCCGCCCGTCAGGCCGAAGAGGCCCGTCAGCGCGTCGCGAGTGCCGCCGCGGCCTTGGCCGCCGAGGAAGCCCGCCGCGCCAGGGAGGCTAGCGAGGCTCAACGCGCCAGAGAGGCCGCCAAAGTCGAAGCCAGCGGGAGCCCCGCCTCCCCACCGCGTGACGCTCCCGCCCGTCAGATCGTTCTCGCGGACTCGTCGGGACAGTCTGCACGGCAACTCGCCATTGTGAACGGTCTGGTGCTCGCCGGCGGCGCGGACGGCCGGCTCCGCCTCTGGAACACCGAGACCAATCAGCTGGCACAGTTTGCCGACCAGCATGGCTCGGCGGTGACCGCCGTGTCCGTTTCACCCGACGAGCGCCGCATCGTCAGCGGCGCGCAGCAGGGTGACCTGCGCGTGTGGGACGCCAGCAACGGCGCGCTGCTTCACACGATTGCCGGGGCTGGTTCGCCCGTCGTCGCAGTCCGCTACCGGGCCGTGAACCGCGCCATGGTCCTGTATGCCTCGGGGACATGGACAATCATCGAACCGGAGGCCGGAAACATTCTGATGTCGGGCGCCAAGTCCGGCGTCCCGGCCGTGACGGCAGCCGCATTCTCGGGCGACGGCCGGGTGGTTTTCGCGGGCCTCGGCGGGGGCCGCGACGGTCACGTCATCGAAGGCTGGATCCCGTCCGACGGCAGCGCCACGCGCGAGGCGGCTCGACTCGTCGGGCACACGGACACCGTCCTCGCAATCGCCGTCGCGCCGGGCACCGAGACGATCGTCAGCGCCGGTGCGGACGGCACCGTCCGCCTGTGGAATGTTGGGACGGCCAAGGAGATCGGCCGGTTGGCGCCGTCCGGCGGCGCCGTGCGTGCTCTGGCGTTCTCGGCGACCGGTGCGCTGGTCGCGGGGGCGGGGGCGGACGGGACCGTCGATGTCTGGCGCGTGAGCGACGCCGAGCGCGTGGCGACCTTCGCCGGCTCCGCCCGGCCGTTGCGTGCCGCTGTGTTCGCGTCTGATGGTGCCAGTGTCCTTGCAACGGGCGAGGACGGCATCGCGCGCCAATGGATGTTGCCCGCGAGCCTCGTCATCGCGCCACCTACCGCCCGCGAGCCCATAGCCCAACCGGCGGCGGTAATCCTGCCGAAGCCGCGAATTCAACCGCCGCGTCGGGAGGAAAAGGCCGAGCCGCGACCGCAACGCGTCAGGCGGGCTTCGCCGGTCGAGCGTCGCCGCGCGCCCCCGCGTCGCGCAACCGAGCGTCGCTCACCGTCCGGTGGTGGCTCTAGCCCGACGGTACGCGTTCCGGCGTTCTGATGAAGCGGCAGCACGCGGGCTCGCCCTCCGCGGGCCTTATTTCGACAGACGCAGTGCGGCGAGCCGCTCGGAGATGGTTCTGAAGGCCGCGAACAACTCGGCGTTCGACGAGGCCGGGAAATAGTGGCTCGATGACGTCGCGCAGTCTCTCAGCAGCGTCTCCGCGGCTGGCGGCGCCTGGAAGGCCACGGAGTAGACGATGACGTTCTCCGACTTCATGTTCGTGCACAGCCGCTTTGCCTGATTCGCCGAGCTGTTCTGCTGGTTGACGTCGGTCGAGTTGAACCCGCCGCCCGGCAGATAGCTGGTGTTGAACTCCCCGTCGGTCATCAGCAGCACGACCTTGACGACGTTGGGATCGGCGTCCCTTGGCCGGCTGTCGGTCGGCCAGAAGGTTTTCCACCGTTCGCTCAGGGCATACCAGCCCCAGGCGAGGCCGATGTGGCCGGCGGTCCAACCGTTTGTCGTCAGGGCATCAATTCTCGACTCGAGCGTGGCGCGATCCGCAGACAGCGGCAGTATGGTCGAGCCAGGGCAGGAGTACTTGGGGTTGTTGGTGTTGTTCGATACGCCGAGCTCGTGGCTGCCCGTTGCCTCGTGGTCGTCGTCGGTGTGAGCACCGTTGCGCTCGACGACGCACCCGTCCGTGCTGGCGCCACCCGATACCGAGGCGGCGTAGGCGCCCGCGTTCACCGAGGCGCTATAGGGAAGCAACGCAACGCGCGTGTAGCCGTGTGGCACCGACGGATTGATCAGGTTCGCGACGGCTTCGCGTGCCGCAGCCTTCAGCCCGTCGATCTTGCTGCACGGCTGGCACATCGAGCCGGTGATATCGAGCACCATGGCGAGCTCGATGAAGCGTTGCTTGTAGGTGACGCGCGCCGAGCGCGGGAATCGGAATTCCGTGATGCCGGCGAGCTGCCCGAGCGTCGTGGACACCGCTACGTCGACGGCGACGTCCACGTTCCCCGCAGCACGATCGATGGCGACGGCCGGTGAGCCCAGGCTCACGCCGGTGATGGGTATGGTCTGCAACTGAGCGGCAAAGAAGCGTTGCGCGCGGTCGGTTATGTCCGCGTCGTCGAAGCTGTCGTCGTCCAGCATCTTGGCGGCCGCGAGCGCTGCGGCATCGAGGGCCGCGCTGATGCGCGTCGACACATTGTAGGCGCGGGCACCGTCGATCGCGAGACCGATCGTCATCATCAAGACGATGATCGAGGCCGCGAACATGATCGCGATCGATCCGCGCTCGTCTCTGCAAAGTCGCCGCAGTATTGCAGATAGCACCATCTTCGCCTGCTCGCTCACCGACATCGGCGTCAATCAATGAACGCAAGCCGTAAATTTTTCACGTTTCGAGCAATGCCAGCCCTTTCGATTGGCGGTGGCCTCCGACGATCGTGGTTGACCGGAAGTTTACGCTCGTGCCGGCGCGCCCGGCACCCGTCCGACCAGCGGCATTGACGCGCGCCGGACGCCCGAGCGCCGCGGCCATGATCTCGATGCTGCCGTCGATGACGTCGTCCCATGACAGCCGCGTCCCGGTTCGGGGCTCGAGCATCGGCCGGCGCTCGTTGACCAGATTGGCCGGGAGGTGGACGAAACCGCTGCGCCCGGGCGTGCCGTAGGCTTGCGCGATCTCCAGTGACCGATAGAGCAGGGCGTTGCACAGATAGCCGCCCGCATCGCGAGAGATCCGGGCGGGCAGCCCCCGGCGCCGGAGGCGCGACACGATGTGCGCCGCCGGGAGGGTTGCGGTAAGGAACTCGGGCCCCTTCGGCGACACGCGCTCGCAGAGCGGCAGCCGCCCGGCAGCGTCCTCGCTCAGCGAGCAGCGGTTGCGGCCGCGCGTCTCGATCTCGAACCCTGTTGCCCGGCCCGAGACCCCGAAATGGAGCGCGAGCGTCGGCCTCAGCGCCCGCGTCAGCTCCTCGAGGAGAACCAGGCTCATCTCCCACTCCGTGGGCAGGACATGAGCGGAGACGGTGACGCCCGGCACGCCACGCCGCGCTGCGTCCGCGATCCGCGGCACCAGGATCGAGGTGGCGTTGGCGCCGACCGTGGGGAAGGGGCCGAAGCCGGTGATGAGGATGGTGGGGCGATCCTGGGGCGTCGACATGGGCATTCTGGTTTCGCGGTTGGCGTTTCGGTGGTGGTGCCTCATTGGCGTTCCGCATTCGATGGAACGAAGGCGAGGCGCTGAAGAATCTCCTCGACGGCGACGCTCGGTGACAATCGCCCTGCTGCGACCTCGGCCTCGATTTCCGGCAGGCGCTGTTTAAGGGCAGGCGTCGCGCGCACCGTGTCGATCAGCCGGTCGGTCAGCATCTCGCGCATCCACGAGACGGCCTGGCGCCGCCGTCGCTCGTCGCGCTCACCCGACGCCGTCATGATCCGGGCGTGCTCCTCGATGCGCTCCCAAAGCTGGTCGAGCCCTCGATTGTCCCGGCCCGAGATCGTGAGCACCGGCGGCTGCCAGCTCGGCGAGGCGGGCGTGAGGATGTTGAGGGCGCCCCTGTAATCTGCAGCGGCCCGCGTGGCGGGCTCCATGTTGGCCCCATCGGCTTTGTTGATGGCGATCATATCGGCAAGCTCGATGATGCCTTTTTTGATCCCCTGCAGGTCATCGCCACCGCCCGCCAGCAACAGCACCAGGAAGAAGTCGACCATCTCCGCGACCGCCGTCTCCGACTGGCCGACGCCGACCGTCTCGACGATGACCACGTCGAAGCCCGCAGCCTCGACCAGAGCCATCGTCTCGCGCGTGCGGCGTGCGACTCCGCCGAGCGTGCCCGATGTCGGCGAGGGGCGGATAAAGGCGCGTCGCTCCTGAGAGAGGCGCTGCATGCGTGTCTTGTCGCCGAGGATCGAGCCGCCCGTCCGGCGCGATGTCGGATCGACCGCGAGCACCGCGACGCGATGGCCGGTCGCGATCAGATTCATGCCGAGCTGGTCGATGGTGGTCGATTTGCCGACACCCGGCACCCCAGTGATCCCGACGCGACGCGCTTTGCCGGTGTCGGGCAGCAGCATCTGGATGAGCGCACGCGCCTTCTCCTGATGCGTGGCGTTCGAGCTCTCGACCAAAGTGATCGCCTGCGCGAGGACCGCCCGGTTGCCGCCGCGGATTCCGTCCGCGAGCGCCTCGAGGCTCAGGCTCGGGCGGGTGCCGGGGCGAGGTGGGCGGCGGGGTGGCGCGCGGTCGGTTGTCGGCGGCGATCTCATGGGCAGAGAATGCGAGTGTTTGCGGCGCCGGGCAAGATGCCGGCCATCCCATTGCCTTCGCCGTGTCGCGTGACGCGGATGGCGTGCCAGACCGTCGGCTGACAAAAAGCCTGTGCCAACTCGACGCCACAGTCTTGTTGCACAGCAGGAATTGAGTATTTCCTATTCGACGGTATGGGGAGGCGGGGCATGGCTAGCTGGACGATTGTGCGAGCATCCATAGTTGCGGGCATCGCGCTGGCTGTGTCGGCGTTGGCCGTGCCCGCCGTGGCGCAAACGTTCATCCAGAAAGTCGAGAACCAGACGTTGAAGGGTGCCGCCTACGCACGTCTGCGCAACCTCACCTATCAACAGTGCGAGGAACGCTGCCTCAAGGACGATCGTTGCATCGCGCTGGAGTTTTATCGGGGCGGCGGTGTGGTGCGCCGCTCGTCGAATTGTGCCCTATTCAGCTCGACTCAGAGCACATCGGCATCCCGTTACTCCGACATCGGCTACAAGCGGCGGTCGACGGCCGCGAAGGATCAGGGCGCAGCGTCTCGATCAACGAGGGCGCGCCGGTTCGAAAGCCTCGGTAAAGGCGGTCCCGGCGAGGGCGGAGGCGGCACGGGACGGGGTTCCTTCGGAGCGCCACGGGCGGCTGCTCCAGCCCCGGCGCCGGTTCCGGTGGCGCCGCGCTCGGCCGACCGTGCTCCTGTTGCGGCGGACGCTCCGCCACTGGCACGTCCGCGTGTCGGAAGTGCGCGGCCTGCTCCGGAGCCGCCCGCTCCCGGCGCCGCGCCCGGAACCTCGCAGCCGAGGGCAGCGACGCGCTCGATCCGGCCGTCGACCGTTCCGCCTCCGGCAGCGGCGGCTCCCGCGGCACCGACGGCCGCTGCAGCCGCTTCGGCTAGCCAGCGCTTTCATATCGTGCCGGTCTTTTATGGGACCGACCGCAATCGCGTGAAGCAGGAAGGCCGTATCGGCTACGCCAACGATCGCGCCAAGCGGCTCGAGACGGGGCGCGCCTTGGTCAGCGTGCCCTTGGATCACAAGGTGCCGAACATCGAGCGGCCGAGGGCCTGGACGATCCCCTATATCGGCACATTCCAGCTCGAGAAGGAGGATCCCAACCGCCATTTCACCGTGCGAGAGCTCAAGGCACTGAGCAAGGCCGAGCTGCTCGAGCTGGTCAAGAAGCGCCTCGCCGATAGCCGCACTTTCCGCAATCAGTCGATCGTCTTCATTCACGGCTACAACACGAGCTTCGACGACAGCCTCTTCCGTACCGCCCAGATCAGCTACGATCTGCAGTTCGACGGTGCCGCTTACACCTACAGCTGGCCCTCCGGCGGCGGCCTCGCAAGCTACATCTACGATCGCGACAGCGCCCAGGGAGCCGAGCGCTACCTCTACGAGTTCCTGCAGATGGTGCAGAACGAGACGGGCTCGACCAGCATCAACATCATCGCCCACAGCATGGGCAATCAGATGCTGCTGCAAGTGCTGCGGACCTTGAAGCTTCGTGCACCCGACGCCGTCTCGCGCATCAACCAGATCATCCTGGCCTCGCCGGACGTCGATCGCGACGCCTTCGAGGCGATCGCCTCCGAGATCACGGGCGTGGCCAAGGGCATCACCCTCTATGCGGCGGCCAACGACCGCGCCCTCGAGGCGTCCCGATTCGTCGCGGGCAACAAGCCTCGCGCCGGCGACGTGCCCGAAGGTGGACCTGTGATCGTCGCCGGCATCGATTCGATCGACATCACCCGGTTGTCGACCAGCTACCTGGCGCTGCATCACTCCGGCTACGCGGAGCATACCGACCTTTTGACGGACATCGGCCAGATCATACGATCGGGGACCCGACCCTGGAGCGGGCGCCTCAAGGCCTTCAAGCCGGTCAACGTGCCGGCCGGGACCTACTGGCGCTACGAGCACTGAGCCCGTACGCGGACCCCGTGTCGGCCTCCGCGGAGCGGCGTCGGCGCGGGTGAGAAGAATGACCCGTTAACGTCTCTTTAGCGCGTTCGCCTCGATAGTGCCGAGACGTGCCTCCGAGGCACGAGCACTGGGCGGGCACGGTACGGGATGATCAGTGTCTACCGCATCTATATGGCGCGCTCCTGGGTGTCGAGCGGCGAGGCCGAGCGGCTTCGCGCCCTCTTCGATGGCCTGCCCGAGTTCCTGCATTCCGTCGCCTCGATGCCAGCCAGCGGAACGGAGATTGAGGTCTCGGACCCCGCGAAGTGCCGCGCGCTGGTCAAGGTCGCGATGAGCCAGACCCATGTCGCGTTGATCTGGGGCGGTTGCGACGATCCCACCGCCGCCTGGACCGAGCACGAGCTTCTGGTGGCCGAGAAGAGCTTCCGCCGCCGCATTCCCATTCTGGCTGTGGTCGCCCCGGGACGTGAGCCGGCTTCGGCCATCATCCGGCGCATCGCCGACAAAACCGTCGGCTGGAACGGTGTCGAAATCGCGCGCGCGGTCCAGGAGCTGGCCGAGGCGGCAGCCGCGGAGCGCCGCAGCGAGATCGAGCGAGCCTCGGCGCCGCTTCCGATGGACGTCGCTCCCCGGCAAAGGCCGCCGGGGGCGACTGGCGACGAGCGCTGCGCCGAGCATCGCCGTATACCCATGGCCGAGATCATCGCCGCCTACGACCGGCTGAAGGCCGGCCGTTCCGGCAAGCAACCCGGCGGCTGAGCGTCGCCGGGTGTCGTCAGGCCGCCCGGCCAGGCCGGACGTGAACCCCCGGAGCCGGTCGTTCCAGCAGCACTTCCCGCCGGAAGCGGAACGTCTTCGCGGGGCGCCCGCCGGTGTTGTTGCGCACGTCGCCGGTCGGCTCGACCAAGCCCGTGCCCTCGACCAGCCGCCGGAAGTTCTGCTTGTGCAGCGTTGGCCCGAGCACCGCCTCGACGGTTCTCTGCAGCTCGAACAGCGTGAACTCGTGCGGTAGAAGCTCGAATACGACGGGCCGATAGCGGATCTTGGCCCGCAACCGGCCGAGACCCGCGGCTGCCAGTCTGACGTCACCGGAGCACAGAGGCGATGGCGCCACCTTGTCGAGAAGGCCGGCTTCGAGAAGAAGATCGAGCCGGTCGACCACCCGCTGGTCATCCCAGCTGCGACCGGACAATCCGAACGACACGGCGACCCGCTCGCTGCGGCTCATGGGAGCCTCGCAGTCCGCTCCCGGCGATGTCGTGGCGGTCGTGTCGCCGCACCAGGTCTCGAGACCGGGCAGGATGTGGCTCGTCAAAATCGACGGCCGTCCGCCCCGGAAGTCCTCCCAGGGCAGCAACTCGTAGCAGTCGACCCAACGTGCGCCTTCCGCCAGCGGCGCCATCTCGGAGCGTGTCAGCGCGAGATAGCTCACCGAGAGCTGCCGCGGCCCCCCAGCCGCGTGCTCGCCCACCTTTCCGTCGAGCGGTCCGTAATCGGTGAGGAGCTGCTCGAGATAGCCGAGCTCCCGACCGGCACCTTCCATCACAACCTTGCGCAAGGCTGACTCGAGCGAAGGTTGCTCCAAGGGGCAGAACCGTCCCGCCGGAAGACGCCATGGCGGGGATCCGCCATTGAGCCGCCGGTCGTGACCCTGCATCTGGGTCATCATCACCACCGGCTGCTCCTGGCGCACCGACAGCACCACGGCTGTCAACCCCACCCTGACCTCATCCGCCAGGCTGGGGGCCACTCCTCTGTCGACGTCGGGCTCCCGCTGCCACGCCGCGCCGTCGGCCTCGATTGGGGCGCAAGCCCCCCGTGTCACGTCATCTTGCATGGGCACTCTCCTGCCTGGAAAGTCCCTGTCGATTTCGGCGCTTTTCAGGAGGGATCGTGGCCTTGTGGCAACTTAGTGCCTAAGTTCGGCCACGTTTTCGCCAAGGAAATCAACGGCCGGTAAGCTCAGCATACCTCTGAAGATACGCCTGCTGGGCCACCTCGACCGGCATCGGGGCTAAAGCCGCGAGCTTGTCCGATAGCGACCTGGGCAGCATTTCTGCTGGCCCGAAGAACCTTTTGCCCTCGTCCTCGTCGAACCCCGCAAGCCGTGTCGCCTCGTAGTAGGCGGCAATACGATCTGCACGTTTGATCGACTTGTGCAGATCCGCGGACAATGGGTGCGGCAAACTGAACCGAGCATGAATGGAGGCCAACAATCTTTCCTCGAACGCCTTGTAGTCGAGCCCGATCGCGGCCTTGAAGGGGCTGATGAGGTCGCCAATGACGTATTCGGGTGCGTCGTGGAGGAGCGCGGCGAGCTGTGATTCGCGCGTCGCCCCGGCGTCCAGACCCGCGACGATGTCGGCCACGATGATGCAATGCTGGGCGACGGAAAGTGCGTGTTGGCCAAAAGTCTGGCCGTTCCAGCGCGCCACCCGCGCCAGCCCATGCGCGATGTCCTCGATGGCGACGTCGTCCGGAGACGGGTCGAGTAGATCGAGCCGTCGACCCGACAACATGCGCTGCCAGGCTCGCGGACGCTCGGGTGGCTCGTGGGTGCTCATGGTCCGGGCCTCTCGAAAGCGCGTTGCAGCGCGGCGCAAGGCGCGTGCCGGTGGCACTCCACGAGGTGATCGTTGACGAAGCCCGACGACTGCATGAAGGCGTAGAGCGTCGTCGGCCCGACGAAGCGGAAACCCTCTTTCTTCAGAGCCTTGGAGATCGTCTTCGAGAGCTCGGTCTCGGGTGGCACCTCGGTCATGGCCCGCCGCTCGTGCACGATCGGCCGGCCGTCGAGGAAGTCCCACAGGAACGCCGCGAGCGTGGTTCTCTCGCGGAGCTCGAGGTAGGCGCGGGCGTTCTCGATGGTCGCCTCGATCTTCAGGCGATTCCTGACGATCCCCGCATCCGCCATCAGCCGCGCCCTATCAGCGTCGGTATAGCGCGCGATCGCCGCGGCATCAAAATCATGGAAGGCCTTCCGGAACGACGGGCGTTTCCTCAGGATCGTCAGCCAGGAAAGGCCGGATTGGAAGCCTTCCAACACCAGCTTCTCGAAGAGCAGGCGGTCGTCGGTGTGAGGCACGCCCCACTCCTCGTCGTGATAGCGCTGGTACTCCGCATCGGCGATGCCGACCCAGGGGCAGCGGATTGGGGGTGCATCGGCGCTCATGCTCGCTCCGCTCGATAGGGCCGTGATGGCTTGCATTCCGCCCCAACCTAGGGGGTCGCAAGCTGCGATGCCACCGCAGGGACGGTGTGTGGCTGCCGGAGCCGCAATTGCTCCACAGGCAGCGGCGCAGTGCGTCCGAACGGCTGTCGCCGAGCTGAAAGAAAGTTGGTATCGGACGTAGGCGGGCACACGTCTGCCGCGGCACTCGAGCATACGGCGTCGGATGAAGCAGCTCTCTGCGATCGTTTGTCTCCTGGTGGCCGTCGCTGTAGCGGCGTGCGGCGCATCTTTGCGGCCGGACTCGCATGAGGTGGCCGCGTCCACGACATTCGGATCGATCCCGCTCTTCAATGCCGAGAGCAAACCGCTGGAGCCGCCGCCCGGGGCCACCATCGCGGGCCATCAGGTCTCGCCGGCCTCGGATACGAAAGATCTCAACGTGCTCGTGATTTCCGGCGGCGGGTCGGACGGCGCCTTCGGGGCCGGGGTGCTCAAGGGCTGGAGCGAAAGTGGCGCCCGGCCGGTCTTCAACATCGTCACCGGCGTTTCGACGGGTGCCCTCATCGCCACGTTCGCCTTCCTCGGTTCGGCCTGGGACGGCGAGATCGAGCGCTTCTATACCAAGGTCACCGCCGAGCAGATCTATGCCGAGATCGGACTGCTGGGCCTCTTCCATGACAGCCTCTACGACACGGCACCGTTCCGCAAAATGGTCGAGAAGGTGGTGACGACGCGCCTTCTCGATGCGGTGGCTGCCGAGCACGAGCGCGGCCGACGCCTCTACGTGGCGACCACCGACCTCGATTCCGGCCAGGTCGTCGTCTGGGACATGGGTGGCATCGCGGCCAGCAAGCATCCGAGCCGCGCCGAGACCTACCGCGACGTCCTTGTCGCCTCCGCGGCCTTTCCGGGCTTCTTCAAGCCGGTCTACGTGCGTCACAGCGAGGAGCGCGGCCGGCCCCGCATGCATGTCGACGGGGGCGTCAAGGCGCCGATCCTGCTGCGCTCGTTCATGGTCGACGGCAAGCAGCGCGCGAAGACGGTCTACGTCTTGATCAATGGCAAGCTGTCGCTCAAGACCGATGCCGCCCAGCCGGTCGCGGCAACCGTGATGGGCATCTCGCGTCGCTCGATCAACGAGCTGATGCGCGGACTTACCTACAAGACGATCTATCAGGCCTACGTCACCACGCGGCAGGCGCGGGGCCAGTTCCGCATCCTGCACGTCCCCGACGAGACGAAGGACATCGAGGACCCGCTACGCTTCCGGCCGAAGGAGATGCGCGCGCTGTTCGACGTCGGCCGGGCGATCGGCGCGCAGCCGTCGCACTGGATGCCCGAGCCACCACGTCTCGAGGCGCTCGAGCGGGTGGGTGAGCCGGCGCCGGTGAAGGCGCGGCGCTAGATGCGGGCTCTTTGCGAGCGTCCAGGCTCGCCAGGGCCGCTGGCGGTCAGCGCCCGCCACCCGGCTCGCTGCTGACCATCCTGAGCTGGCCAGCCACCACCTCGGCCTGCCAGTTGGGATCGAGCGAGACGCTGAGGATGGTGCGACATGCTTCGCATAAGAACAGCACGGCCGGCCACGTCATCTCGGATTCGGGGTGGCGGGCTCGCGTCGTCTCGACGACGATATTCGCCTCCGACTTGCAGGATGGGCATATGCCAGCCATGGCCTTTCCTCTCAATCCCTACGCGCGCGCGCTCAGGCTCGCGCAGCGGCGGATTTTCCCACGGCAGCCGTCGAGCCCGAGGGCGGCCGGCGACGCGGCAGAGGATAGTCCTGGCGCTCGTAAAGCCCTCGGATCTCGGCTACGTCGAGCCGTGTCTCCTGGGTCTCGATCGTCGTCCCTTCGAGCTCGTTGGGAGGAAGGTCCTCGATTGCGTAGCGGATCGCCTCGCCAGCGCTCGGGAAGCGCCGATAGATCATCGGCTCCTTCCGTCGCGTATGCCGGGCGATCGTGAAGACCTCTGCGGATGCACCGTACTGGAATGTTTCCATTGGATATATATGGGCATGGAGCGGCCAATTTGCATTGGCGGCGAGACAAAAAAATTTGCAAATAAAGCGCGGGCTCGGGAAATGGGATGCTGACCGTCGATCGAGACCAAAAGGAACTTTTTCTTTGATCATCCGGTTTTCATCGGTATTCGGTGAAATGGTCGAAAATATAGACACGGAATATAATTTGACTCTGGCCGAAATGCGCCGTATTGAAGTCAGCTACCCAAGGTTCATCAAAATAATCTGAGCTGGCTTCTCGGTGTTCCGGTCGGGGCGCGACAGGTCCGGTGTTGCCTGACGCTGCTTGCAGCCGAGTCATCTGTCGTCAGTGGACAGCTCAGGTTCATGGAAGGCCGGTCGCTGCGCATCAGCCGTGTCCGGTCCCAGGTCGTGCATTGGGCTCAGTTAGAGTGAGTTTGGCAATGGAGGCGTGCGTGCATCCGATCCTTCGCAGCGTGTTCTCGTCGGCACAAATCGATATGGTCGATCGCGGATATCAGATTGGCGTCGTTCTGGCGGCAGCAACGTTCGTCGCCCTCATTGTCATTGGCGCAATTCCGTAAATCCGCGCCCGTATTTCTGAATGAATGCGACAATAAGAAAATAAGGGGAAGGCATGCCGAGAAAAGTGAACGACATCAACGTTGCCCGAACGCGTTTCGGGGCATGGCTGGTGAGCGAGGGCGTCGCGCGCGAGGCGAAACGCAGTTTTCGGGTGAAATCCCACGCGGTGGCCTTCGCTCGTGCTCTTGCCTTGTCCGGGAACCGGAGGCTTCTCGTATTCGGGGCAGGTGAAACCGGGGTGGTTCAGCCAGTCGACAGTCTGACCTACCCGGTGCGGCTCGAGTAGCGAGCGCGGATTCGCGATGCCGAGGGCGGCAGCCGATATGGCGCCGCCCGTCGCCTTCCTTACGTTCCCGCTTTCCTGTTCTGGCGATGGTCGACGAGGTCGGTCACGACTGCCGGATCGGCGAGCGTCGAGGTGTCGCCGAGGTTCGAGAAATCATCCTCCGCGATCTTCCGCAGGATGCGCCGCATGATCTTGCCCGACCGCGTCTTGGGCAGGCCCGGCGAGAACTGGATCCAGTCGGGCGAGGCGGTTGGCCCGATGTGTTTGCGGACTTCCGCGACGAGCTCCTTCTTCAGCGCGTCCGTGCCGGTCTCGCCTGCATTCAGCGTCACGTAGCAGTAGATGCCCTGGCCCTTGAGGTCGTGCGGCGCGCCGACGACGGCGGCCTCCGCCACCTTCGGATGCGCCACCAGCGCGCTCTCGACTTCTGCGGTTCCGAGCCGATGGCCGGACACGTTGATGACGTCGTCGACGCGTCCCGTGATCCAGTAGTAGCCGTCCTCGTCACGCCGGCAGCCGTCGCCGGTGAAGTACATGCCCTTGTAGGCCGAGAAGTAGGTCTCGACGAACCGCTTGTGGTCGCCGTAGACGGTGCGCATCTGGCCGGGCCAGCTGTCCGTGATGACGAGGTTGCCGGTCGCTGCGCCCTCCAGGAATTGGCCCTTGTCGTCGACCAGCGCCGGCTTGATGCCGAAGAACGGTCGTGTCGCCGATCCGGGCTTGGTCTTGATCGCACCGGGCAGCGGCGTGATCAGGATGCCGCCGGTCTCCGTCTGCCACCACGTGTCGACGATCGGGCAGCGCTCGTCACCGACGACGCGGTGGTACCATTCCCAGGCTTCCGGATTGATCGGCTCGCCCACGGAGCCCAGCAGGCGCAGCGAGGCGCGGCTCGTGCGCTTGACGTAGTCGTCGCCGGCACCCATCAGCGCCCGGATCGCGGTCGGCGCCGTGTAGAAGATATTGACCTTCCACTTGTCGACGACATGCCAGAAGCGCGAGGCGGTCGGGTAGTTCGGCACGCCCTCGAACATCAGCGTGGTCGCGCCATTGGAGAGCGGGCCATAGAGGATGTAGCTGTGCCCCGTCACCCAACCGACATCGGCGGTGCACCAGTAGATGTCGCCGTCGTGGTAGTCGAAGACGTACTGATGCGTCATCGACGCGTAGATGAGATAGCCGCCGGACGTGTGCAGTACGCCCTTGGGCTTTCCGGTCGAGCCCGAGGTGTAGAGGATGAACAGCGGGTCCTCGGCGCTCATCTCGACGGGCGGGCAGTCGGCCGAGACCTTGGGCAACTCGTCGTGCAGCCAGATGTCGCGACCCGCTGTCATCGAGACGGCTCCGCCGGTATGCCGCACGACCAGCACCTTCTCCGGCCGGCTTCGCGCAGAGCTTGCAGTGCGTCGTCGGTGTTCTTCTTCAGCGGGATCGGACGCCCGCCGCGCACGCCCTCGTCGGACGTGATCACGAAATTCGACTCGACAGTCGTCGATGCGGTTGGCGAGGCTCTCCGGAGAGAACCCGCCGAACACGACCGAGTGCACGGCGCCGATCCGCGCGCAGGCGAGCATCGCATAGGCCGCCTCGGGGATCATCGGCAGGTAGATGGTGACGCGGTCGCCCTTCTTGACGCCATTGGCCTTCAGAACGTTGGCGAAGCGGGACACGCGGTCATGGAGTTGCTTGTAGGTGATCTGCTCGTCGCGGGTCGGATCGTCGCCTTCCCAGATGATCGCCACCTGGTTGGCGCGGGTGGCGAGGTGCCGGTCGACGCAATTGGCGCAGACGTTGAGCGAGCCGTCCTCGTACCACTTGATCGAGACATTCTCGTGCGCGTAGGACGTGTTCTTGACCTTGGTGTACGGCTTGATCCAGTCGATCCGCCGGCCCATCTCGCCCCAGAAGCCGTCCGGGTCCTCGACCGAGCGCTTATACATCGCCTGATAGGCCTGACCGTCCACCCATGCGCGGGCGGCCCACTCGGCGGGCACCGCATAGACCTTGTCGGACATCTTCGAACTCCTCCCGGAAGCTGGATTTTGTCACATCATTAGCTGCCGGGGAGGCTCGTGCGCAATTGCCAGTTGAACAGACGGACGAGCCCGAGATCTGTTAACGAGACGGAAAGTGCGTCTTCCGCATCGCGCGACCAGCGGCAGTCGGATGGCCGGATGAGGCCCAGCCTCAACGCTCGACGAAGGCCCGCTCGATGACAAACGCACCGGGCTCGCCGCTGGAGCCTTCCGCGAAGCCCTGCTCGCTCAGCATCGTCTTCAGCTCGGATAGCATACCAGGGTTGCCGCAGATCATCACGCGGTCGTCGTCAGGGGCGAGGTCGGGAAGGCCGAGCTCCCGCAGCATGGCACCGGAACGGATCAGATCGGTGATCCGCCCTTGGTGATGATACGTGTCCCGCGTCACGGTCGCGTAGTAGAGCAGCTTCGCGGCGGCCATCTCGCCCAGGTACTCGTGCGCCCGGACGTCCATCACGGTCTCGGTGGCGAAAGCCAGCTCGGCGGCCTCGCGGCAGCCTTCCACGGCGACGACCGTCTCGAAGCGCTCCCAGGTCTCAGGGTCCCGCAGAATGCTGGCGAAGGGGGCAAAGCCGGTGCCGGTCGCCAGCAGGTAGAGCCGCTTGCCCGGTGCGAGGTTGCCGAGCAGCAAGGTTCCCGTCGGCTTCGACCCGATCAGCACCTCGTCGCCGGGTTGGATGTGCTGGAGGCGCGAGGTGAGCGGGCCGTCCGGCACCTTGATCGAGAAGAAGTCGAGGTGCTCGTCGTAGTTGGCGCTCGCCATCGAGTAGGCGCGCATCAGCGGCTTGCCCGCGACCTCCAGCCCGATCATGACGAACTGCCCGCTCTCGAAGCGCAGTCCGGGTGCGCGGGTTGTCCGGAAGCTGAATAGCTTGTCCGTGTAGTGGCGAATGCCGAGAACGCGCTCCCGGTTGACGGGCCGCTGGACAGGGGGCGTGGCGGTAGGCGCGTCGTTCCTGACGCCGGTGGAATGGGACTGGTCTAGCATGGCGGCTCACGATCGGTTCGTCTGATGTCGTGAGCCCAATGACCGATCGCAGAGCATCCTCGCGTTGATGGTTGTCAATTTCGACGTGCGGCAAGCCCCCGCAGGCGTGATCACGCATCGCGGAGCATCACGGCGTCGCCCGCAATCTCGATCCCTACCGCCGGAAGGCTCTGGCCCTCGCATGGTCCCCAGACACAGGCGCCGTCGTCGATCCTGAACCGCGCCCCGTGCATGCTGCAGACGAGATGCGCGCGGTTCTCGTCGAGAAACCGATCCGGCCTCGTCTCGAGCGTCAACTCGAGATGCGGACAACGGTTCTCGTAGGCCCGAACCGTGCCATCCGTCCCGCGCACGACGACGATCTCGCGCCAGCGTCCGGCCCACTCGAGGCCTACGCCCTTGGCGCCCGTGGCGTCGAGATCGGACAGCCTGCAAATCAGCATGCTTTCGGTCATTTTCGCCTATGCCATCCCCATCCAGCCGAGGATCGCGCCCTGGATCAGCATGACGCCCAGCCAGTGTCCGCCGTCGATCAGTGTCAGAGCTGGCTTCTGCATCTGGAAGCGATGGTTGACCACCAGCGACGTCGCGATGAACCCGAGCCAGATAAAGAACCCCGAGATCAACCCCGTCCGCATGTTTGCCGGCAGGCCCGACCGTGCGAGATGTAGAATTACGCCCGCCAGCATCCAAGCCATGATGACCTGGGCGATGAAGGTGACGATGAAGGGCCACGGCGACGGGCCGGACGGCCCGCTGATCTGCTCCTCGGAAAGGCCTGCCGCCTCCATCCAGGGCTTGGACAGAACGCCGTACCAGACGCCGCCGAAGACGAAGCTGGCGGCGGCGGCGAGCAGCACCGCCCAAACGTTGAGACCAGCAAAAAACTGCATGGCATTCCCCATCCGCTGCGGGCCGGACTGCTTTCGGGTCGGCCCCGCCGATCCGGGCTGCTAGCTCTGCGCCACCCTGGATACCTGCCCAAATCGAATTCCTGCATGAGAGGCACTCCCATGTCGATCCGTTTCGTCGCCCTCGACATCGGCCTCGTCGCGCGCCTGCGAGAGGGCGCGTTGGACGCCAACGGCCAGACCGCCGAGCGCATCACCTCGGACGCTCCCGGCTTGGCTTCCCGGTTGCCGCGCCCTAAGTCTGGATCATGACAACCGACGTCACATCGCGCCTCGTGGGCGTCGTTCTCGCGGGGGGGCTCTCCCGGCGCATGGGCGGCGGCGACAAAGGTCTCGCCGCCTTGGGCGCGACCACCATGCTGGACGAAATCCTCCGCCGCCTGGCACCTCAGGTCGGTTGCATGGTGATCAATGCCAATGGCAACCGGGAGCGCTTCGGCCGCTTCAGGCTCGACGTGGTGCCCGATCAGATCGACGGGTTTGTCGGGCCGTTGGCGGGCGTCCTGGCAGGCATGCGGTGGGCGAGCGTCAACGCGCCGTCTGCCTCCCACGTCCTCACAGCCTCGAGCGATGCGCCGTTCCTTCCCACCGATCTGGCCGGCCGTCTCTGGGATGGCCTCGAGAGCGGCGGGGGTCGCATTGCCATGGCCTCGTCTCGCGGCGAGTTGCACCCAGTGATCGGCCTCTGGCCGATCGAGCTTGCCGACGAGCTCGAGGCCGCGCTGCGAGCCGGCGCCCGCAAGGTTCAAACCTGGGCTGAACGGTATGGGATGGTCGCGGTCCCGTTCCCGCTGCGCTCGGTCGGCACCGAAACCGTCGATCCGTTCTTCAACGTCAACACGCCCGGCGAGCTGGACGATGCCCGCCGGCTTCTGGCACTTGATCGGCCATGACGCGCATCACCGGTCGCAACGGAACGCCTGTCGTCGCCATCGTCGGCTGGAAGAACTCCGGCAAGACGACGCTGACCGTGCGCCTCGTCGCCGAGCTGGTCGCCCGCGGGCGGCGGGTGGCGACGGTGAAGCACGCGCATCACAGCTTCCAGATCGACGACGCTGGAACCGACAGCGCCCGCCATCGCGTTGCCGGGGCGCATCAGGTGGCCATCGTCTCGGCGGCGCGCATCGCCATGATCAAGGAGCTGGGCAGTGCCCCCGAGCCGGATTTCGGAGAGGTGGTCGCGATGCTCGATCCTTGCGACGTGATTGTCGTGGAAGGCTACAAGTCCGCCCCCGTGGCCAAGATCGAGGCCCGCCGGAGCCAGTCGCAGACGCGTGAGCCGCTGGCCCCAGCTGATCCCAACGTCATTGCCATCGCCGCCGACCATCCGACCGACGCTCATGGCCGGCCGGTTTTCTCGCTCGACGACATCGGTGGCCTCGCCGATCTGATCGAGGTCGAGATCATCGCCGCGAAGGCCGACGCGCCGTCCGGCGCCGCCATGCGAAAGGACTAGGCGACAGCATGCCGACCCGTCGTGTCTTATCATGGGCCCTTGCCGGCATCCTGCTGCTGGTCGGTACAGGAGTGACGCTGGCCGCCGATCCAAAGGTTCCGCCCGGCCGCGATCCGGGTGGTGTTGCGATCGCCATCGTCGGGCAAGGCCTCGACTACCGGCGGCCCGAGCTGGTGAGCCGCGTGGCCCGCGACGGTGAAGGCGAGCTGATCGGCTGGGACTTCGCCGACAACGACGCGCGGCCGTTCGCTAGTCCCGCCGGCGACGATCGTCTGGCCGACATCGTGCTGGCCGAGGGCCCGGGCACGCGTCTTGTCGTGGCCCGCGTCGCTGCCGGCCGCGACGATCAGATCGCCATGGCGCTGCGCTTCACCGCCGATACGCCGGCACGCCTGGCGTTCGTGGCCGCTCGCCCCGCCACGGCGATCCCCAGAGGGCATCTCGCCGACGCCGCCCGGCACCTGGCGCGCCTTCTGATCGTCGTGCCTGCGCGATCGGTGGCCGGTGCACTCGAGCCCGCAGGCGCTTCCGAGCAGGTCGGCCTCCTGGTCGTGGCCGCAGATGGGTCGACTGGCCAAGCCGACGTGCTGGTGTCGCTCGCTGCCCGTCCGGGCAGCCCCGTCGGGACCGCAGCTGCCGCCGGTATTGTCGCGGACGACATTGCGGCCGCCCGGGTGGCGGCGCTCGCCGCCCGCCTGATCGCCACAGAGCCAGGATTGACTGGCGGGGCCTTACGAGCCCGCATCCTGTCGCTCGCCCGCGCTGCCCCGAAGGGGGCGCCGGTCATTCAGGAGATTACGCGCGGTCACGGGCTGGAATAGTGGCATTCTGCCTGGAAATCCGCCTTGATCGTGCGCGCGCGTTGATCATCCTCGTGCATGGTGGTTCGGCTCGCGAGCGCCGGACCAGAGCAATATCTGATCTGCGGATCGCCTGCTGCAATTCACAGATCGGATAGGAGCAGATCGAGGTCGACATGGGCGACAGGGTCGAGGTCAGCCGGCTCGTGCGGGGCCCACGCGCGCCGTGGATGAAGGGCCGGCGTCCGCCCGAGATCATCGCCTGGGGCCTCGCCGAGCCGCAGCCGGCCGGCATCGGCCATAACAACGGCCCGCCGCTCGAGGAGCCGGCGAACGACGCCTTCGTCCGCTACCGCTGGCGCAAGGTCCATGCAGCAGCCTGGAAGAACCCGTCGATGTCGATCATGCGTTTCCGCGTTGCCCGTGCCGAGGCGGCAGGCGTCACCTACGAGGCGTACGTGAGCACGCTGCTCGATACGGGACGGCATATGCAGGCGGGCGACGAGCCGAAACCGAAGCCTCGGCCCCGGTGAAGTCCGCCTACTCGGCCTACTCGGCCGCTTCGCTCGGCTCGCCCTTCGGCGCCTCGCTGGGCTTCGTTTCCCAGGGGATCTCCGTCTCGCGCGTCTCCACGAGCTTGCGGTAGGGCAGGGCGAACTTGAGGCTCGTGTCGCCCATCTGCCGCTTGAACTGAATGGTGCGGATCATCTCGCGGATGCGCGGCTGGATCTCGGTGCGCCACCGCGTACCGTTGAATACGCCATAGTGGCCAACGCCCGGCTGCACGTAGTGATAGCGCTCGTCGACGGCCACGTTCGGGCAGAGGTCGTGGGCGGCATCGGTCTGGCCGAGGCCGCAGATGTCGTCCCGCTCGCCTTCGATGGTGAGCAACGCCGTTTTGCGGATGGCGGCGCAGTCGACCAGCACGCCGCGGTGGCGCATACGACGGTCCGGCAGGTCGTGCTTCTGGAACACCGTCTCGACCGTTTGCAGGTAGAACTCGGCCGTCAGGTCCATCACCGCCAGGTACTCGTCATAGAAGCGGTCATGGGCATCGACCGAATCGCAGTCGCCTTTGACGAGGTTGCGGAACAGTTCGACGTGCGCGGTGGTGTGCCGCTCGAGGTTCATCGTCATGAAGCCGGTCAGCTGCACGAACCCCGGATAGACCTTTCTCGTGAACCCCGCGTTCGGGAAGGGCACGTAGTTGATCACGTTCCGTTCGAACCACTCGATCGGTCTCTTCGCGGCAAGGTCGTTGACGACCGTAGGGTTGCGCCGGGTGTCGATCGGCCCGCCCATCAGCGTCAGCGACGACGGCTGGTAGGGGCTGCCGCGCGCGGCCATCACCGCCGTTGCGGCGAGCGCCGGTACGGACGGCTGGCAAACCGCGATCACATGCGTGTTGGGCCCGAGGAACTCGACGAACTCGATGAGGTAATCAATGAAGTCGTCGAGGTCGAAGGCGCCGAGCGCGACGGGGATGTCGCGCGCGTCCTTCCAGTCCGTGATGTAGACGTTGTGCTCCTGGATCATCGCATCGACGGTGCCGCGCAATAGCGTCGCGTAATGACCGGACATCGGCGCGACGAGCAGCACCTTCGGATCGTAGCGCTTGCCGATCACCCGCTCGTCGCGGTTGAAATGCAGGAGATTGCAGAACGTCTTCTCGAGGACGACCTCCTCGGTGACAGGGACGGGAAAGCCGTGCACCCGTGTCTCGGTGATGCCGAACTCCGGTTTGCTGTACCGGCGAGTCATCTTGTCGAACACCTCGCAGGCGGCCGAGATGTTCTTGCCGAAATAGGTCTGCCCGAACGGATTGAACGGTAGCTCGAGAGTGCGCTGCAAGCTCCGCGCTGCGATCCGCATTGGGGAGGCAAAAGCGTGAGCCATCTCGTAGGCATGGTAATGCATGGCAGGTTGGCACCCGTCGTTGTCGCAGTCTTGCTGCATTGCAGCATGGCATGGGCGTTGGTACAAGCCGAATTTCCGGGCTTTTGTTCCTCTACCCACAATGGCTTGGCGGCGGAAAACTAAGCAACGGCTGCTGCCCGATATCGCAGCGCGAAGCGGTTTGCCCCCGATCAAGGCCGCCCTGCCGCCGGCATGGCACTGCCAAGCCGGCAAGCCTTTCCATACCGGTCAGCAGGAGACGTCCCATGTCCCGCATCGCGGTCATTGTCGGCCATGCCCGCCAAGGAACCTTCTGTGAGGCGCTGGCCGAGGCTTATGCAACCGGTGCTCGCTCGGCCGGTCACCAGGCCGAGATCTTCCACACCGGGCGTCTGCAGTTCGATCCCATCCTGCGCGAGGCCTACGTCCGCGAGCAGCCGCTCGAGCCCGATCTTGCCGACGCGCACCGGGCGATCATGGCCGCGGACCACATCGTCATCATTTTTCCCCTGTGGCTCGGGGGCATGCCCGCGATCCTCAAGGGGTTCCTCGAGCGCATCCTGCAACCCGGCCTGATCGAGCCACACCGGGCCGGGAAATTCGTGCAGCTTCTGAAAGGCAAGTCTGCCCGTGTGATCATGACCATGGGCATGCCCGGCCTGGTCTACCGCTGGTGGTATGGCGCGCATGCGCTGCAGGCCCTGAAGCGCAACATCCTCGAGTTCATGGGGGTGGCGCCGGTGAAGTCCACCCTCTTCGGCATGATCGAGGCGGTCGGCGCCGAGAAGCGCCGGCAATGGCTCGACGAGGTGGAAGCCCTTGGCCGGGATGCGGCTTGACGGCTCGCACCGCTCCGGATCGCCGGGCTCCTATGCGTGACGCGAGAAGAGAACCTGTCCGCCGGGACCCGTCTTGCGCTCGGCGGCGCCGGTCTCGATCAGGTAGTGTGCGTGCGCCAGCGTTTCCGCGAAGGCGTGCCGGCCCTGGCCCTCGGCCACCGGCTTGGGAAACAGACCGCGCGCGAGCGTCATCGCCGTGGACGGGGTCTCCATCAGCCCCAGCAGGGCCGTCAACCGCAACTCGTGATGATAGGCAAGCTCCTCGACGCGCACCCTGAGCCCATGGAACGGCAACCCGTGCGACGGCAGCACCAGCGCGTCCGCTGGCAGATGGCGGAAGCGGTCGAGCGAGGTCAAGTACTCGGCAAGCGGGTTGGCCTGGGGCTCGTTGGGAAACACGCCGATCATCGGCGAGATCTTCGAGAGCACCTGGTCTCCGGCGATCAGGATCTTTTCATCCGCGCACCAGAAGGAAGCGTGGGCCGCGGCATGGCCGCCGCACACCATCACCTCCCATTTGCGCCCGCCAAACCGGACCATCTGGCCATCGCGGAGCCGGATGAACTCGTCGGGCAATGCTCCCATGAAGGTGCGCGTGCGAATGCGCTCGTCGCCGAACGAGGCGATCGTGTCCGGATCGCAGCCGTGGCGCTCGAGGAACCGGTGCGCGCTGGCGCCCAGCGGAGACTTGGCCTCCTCGACGCGGAGCTGCGCCGAGAGCCATTCGGTCAGCGTGATGTGGTAGGGGACGCCGCCGGCCCGGTCGAACAGCCAACCCGCGAGGCCAACGTGGTCGGTATGCCCGTGCGTTGCGATCAGATGCACGATCGGAGCGCTGGACAGCGGTCCAGCGAGAAGCTGGTCCCATACGGCCCGCGCATTGTCGTCGGACGTGCCGGTGTCAATGACCGTCCAGCCATCCAATTCGCGCATCAGCCAGACGTTGACGTGGTTCAGCCGGAACGGAAGGGGGATGCGGGCCCACAGGATGCCTGGCGCAACCTCGATGGTCTCGGCGCCGATCGGGTGCTGCTCATGCAGGTAGCGGATCGACTTTGGATGCTCGCGCACCTCGAGATCGGTCACCGCGTCGCCGTTGCCCCTGAACTCGGCCTCTGTCGCGGCGTCGCTCTTGCCCGTGCCTCGTGTGCCGTGCATCCGCCTGCCTCCCTTGGCTGTCCGGACAAGCTCTTATCGCAGTGCAGCACGATTGGCTACCTGCCGTCACGCAATATCGTGAGGGCGACCCTTGTCCGCGCCACACACTTCAGCTATGAACGCGTTTTGCCATATGGATGCCCGTCCGACCGGAGGCCTGACCCCGCTCGTCGACGCGTCCGACCGACCGAGCAGGAAAGGGCGCACCCCGTGAAGACGACCGAGGATTTCCACCCGGACTACCACATGGTCAAGATCGTCATGACCGATGGCACCGAGTACATGACCTACTCGACCTACGGCAAAGAGGGTGACACGATCACGCTCGACATCGACCCCCGCATTCATCCGGCTTGGACCGGTGGCAACCAGCAGGTCATGGACCGCGGCGGCCGCGTCTCGCGCTTCAAGAAGAAGTTCGAGGGGCTGTTCTAACAGCCGGCCTACGCTTAGCGACCGCATCTGCGGCGCTCGCGGACGACCACCAGAAAAGGCCGCTCTATCGGGGCGGCCTTTGTGTATTACGGACGATGCTCGGGGCCGATGGGGAGTACGGCGGAAACTCACCCCCGCGCGGCGCGTGGCGGAGCGAAGGCGGCCGAGAGGCGGTCGACCTGCTCGGCAACGGGATTAGGGACGATCTCGTCGATCACCGCCTCGGGGTGCTCGAGCGCCCGGTCCAGATGCGTGATGCGGTCGTGCAGTGCGAAGCTCGCCTCGATCAGGTCCTTGAGCTTCTCGGGAAGCTTCTCGAAACCCTGCACGTGCTGCGGCCGTCCGATCGCCGTCAACCTCAGCCGCCGGCGCTTGACGCGGGCTTCCTCCGGTCCGATCTCGCCGGCTTTCAGCGCCCGCCGGATCACGAGCCACGAGGCCAGCTCCAGCAGTCGCGTGGTCAGTCGCATGCTTTCGGAGGCATAGAGCATGCTTGCGGCAGGGCCGATGGCTTTGGAATCCCGCCGGCCTTGCCCCTCGAGATAGTTGGCGGTCGCCTCGACGAGCGCCATGCCCTCCCGGAACACGTGATCGAACTGCTGCGAGCTTGCGAACCGCTCCGCGAAGGAGATGGTGACGCCCATGCCCGTTGCCACGCTACCCACTTGTCACCTCGATACCTGAACTGTTGCCCATACGGGGCTTCACTCGATTACCCGTCATCTGCGGCTCTGTGAAGAGGAGGATCGCCAAGACGGGTTAAGGACCTGTCTCGAAATGAGCACTTTGAATGCGAGAATTGTGAGGCGTCGGAAAAAATTGAGCCGCCCAAGGGCGGCTCAGAAGTCGAACAGGGAGGCATCAAAGCCGAGTGGACAGGAACCACTCGAATCCAGGAGCCTGGATGCCCCAAATCTATCCCGACGCGGTAAACGGGCGCTTAATGGCAAATTCTTCGTTGCCGTCGGCGCGTTAAGCATGGGCCGCGGAGCGCGATCAGGAACGCTGGTCGCCGCAGGGCAGTGCCGAGGATCCCGGGGCTTCTTCAGGATGTCTTGAAGAGCGCGCTCGCCGCCGCGGTATGCGCTTTTTTTGCCGTGATCTCGGCCTGGATCCGCGCGATCTCCGCCTGGAGCGCGCCGACCCGCGCTTCGAGCTCGGCGACGGAGAGGGACGAGAGGTTCTCGCCGATCGTGATGGCGGCCTTCTGCTTGCCTTGTGCCTCGTCCCAGTCCATTCGAGCCTCCATCGTGCTCCATCGTGTGTGGCGACCAGAGAGAAGCACGCGTCGCGGCTTGTCTCAAGCCGCCTCAGCAGGCATTCAAGCCGGACTGAAGCCGAGACTGAAGCCGGAGGACGCCATGACCGATCTGCCCGCTACCATGACCGCCATCGTCATCGATGGAAAAGGCGGCCCCGAGGTGCTCGTTCCGGCCGAGGTGCCTGTGCCCCGTCCCGCGGCCGGGCAGATCCTGGTGAGAGTGTCCGCCGCCGGGGTGAACCGGCCGGATGTTCAGCAGCGCATGGGGGCCTATCCGCCACCGCCGGGTCATTCGCCCCTGCCCGGCCTCGAGATTGCTGGCGTCGTCGCGGCCGTCGGCGATGGCGTCCGGCGCTGGCAGTTGGGCGACAAGGTCTGCGCCCTCGTCAACGGCGGCGGCTATGCGCCGTACTGCATCGCCGAGGACGTGCAGACATTGCCGGTGCCCGGCGGCCTCTCCATGACCGACGCGGCCGGGTTGCCCGAGACGGTCTTCACCGTGTGGAACAATGTCTTCGAGCGCGGTCGCCTCGGCCCAGGCGATTGGTTCCTCGTGCATGGCGGCTCCAGTGGGATCGGCACCTGTGCCATCCAGATGGCCAAGGCTTTCGGCGCCCGCGTGATCGCCACTGCCGGCAGCGCCGACAAGGTCGCCTCGTGCCGGAGCCTCGGTGCCGACGCCGCGATCGACTACCGTACCCAGGACTTCGTCAAGGAGGTCCGCGCCGCGACCGGCGGACATGGCGCCGACGTCATTCTCGACATGGTCGGCGGCGACTACACCGAGCGCAACATCGTGGCTGCCGCCGAGGATGGCCGCATCGTGCAGATCGCGGCGCTGGGCGGCGCCGAGGCCAAGATCAACGTGGCCCGCCTGATGATGAAGCGCCTCACGCTGACGGGTTCCACGCTGCGCCCGCGCACCCGGGCCGTGAAAGCCGGTTTCGCACGCGAGATCGAGGCGCGGGTGTGGCCGCTGGTCGAGGCGGGACGGTTGAAGGTCGTGGTCGATTCGACCTTCCCCCTCACCAAGGCCGCGGACGCTCACCGCCGAATGGAGACCAGCCAGCACATCGGCAAGATCGTTCTGCTCGTCTGATCCACACGGCAGCGGCTGCGGCCGCAGCCGGCTTCGTTGCGCTGGCTGCAGGCCCGTGCCTGTGCCAACGTCCCGGCTGAATCGAAAAGGCGAGGTGGAATGACGGCGGCGGTAGCGACCGAGGCGGACGAGGAGGTCGGGGTCGGCCGGCGATATCTCATCCTCGTCTCGTGCGTCCTCACAGTCGCGCTCTATTTCACCTCGATTCTGGTCGCCTCGACCGTGCTGCCCCAGATGCAGGGCTCGTTCTCAGCGACGCCCGATGAGATCTCGTGGACGGTCACGTTCAACATTCTGGCGACCGCCATCACCATGCCCATGACAGGCTGGCTGGTCGCCCGCTTCGGCCGCTCGACGGTGATGATCTGGTCGACGGGCATCTTCGCCCTGACCATGGTGCTCTGCGGCCAGGCGTCGTCCATCGAGGAGCTCGTCTTCTGGCGCATCGTGCAAGGCGCCGCCGGCGCGCCGAGCGTGCCGCTGGTCCAGACCATCCTGCTCGACGTGTTCCCCCCCCGTCAGCACCGCATGGTGCTCGGCATGTACGGCATGGGTGTCACGCTCGGTCCCATCATCGGACCGACGCTCGGCGGCTATCTGGCCGAGCTCGCCACATGGCGGTGGGCCTTTTACGTCCTGTTCCCGGTCGGCGCGATCGCGACCATCGGATTGGCGATGTCGTTGCCTCGCGACGGGAAAAAGGGTCCGCTCTATTTCAGTTGGGCCGGCTTCCTCATGCTTTCGGTCGCGATCGGGGCGCTGCAATGGATGCTGGCTCGAGGCCAGCGGCTCGATTGGCTCGATTCTCTCGAGATCCAGGTCTCGCTGGCCATCAGCGTGCTCGCCTTCTACCTGTTCGTTGCTCATAGCCTGACCGCCACCCGGCCGTTCCTCGACCTGCGCCTCCTGCTCAATCGCAACTACCTGTTCGGCATCCTGCTGATCACCGCGTTCGGCATGCTGAACTTCACACCGATGGTCCTCCTGCCGACCCTCATGCGCGTGCACCTCGGTTTTCCGGACGCGCTGGTCGGTCAGGTAATCGGCTCGCGCGGCGTCGGCGGCCTGATCGGCTTTTTCGCGGTCATCTTCATGTCGCGCGTCGATCCGCGGGCAACCATCGCCATCGGGTTTCTGCTGCAGGCGGTCGCCGGCTACGGCCTCATGCAGATGGACGTCAACGTAACGGCCTGGGAGCTCGAGCTGAACGGAATGGTGCAGGGGCTCTCGAGCGGCATCCTGGTGGTGGCCCTTACGCTCGTGTCCTTCGACGGCATCCCGCGCGAGAAGATGGCCGAGGCGCTCGCGCTCTACCACCTCCTGCGCAACATCGGCGCGAGCTTCTTCATCTCGCTGTCGGTGGCCGAGGTGATCCGATACACGGGCATCAACTATGCGCAGCTGTCGGAGCACCTGAGCCCCTACAACCGATCGCTGGCATTGCCATGGGTCACCGGCCTATGGGAGATCGCATCGGCACCAAGCCTGCAAAGGCTGAGCCGCGAGATCACACGACAGTCCGCCGTGATCGCCTACATCAACACGTTCGGGATCTTCACGGTGGTCTCGGCTGCGGCTGTTCCGCTGGTCGTGATGCTGAGACGGCCGCGCAAGGCGGGGTAGATCCGGCATGACGGCCGAGCGTCCGCTACATCGGCCGCGCCAGCTCCTTGAGGCCCCGCCGGATCAGCTTGGCCGTGTCCGCGTCCTCGCCGAGCTCAGCTCCGGCTGTCGCAATCGCTGCGGCAGCGTGCTGCACGTTGTAGCCGAGGTTGACCAGCGCCGAGATGGCCTCGGCGGCGGCACTCGGCATTGCGCTCGGTGTGCTGGTTCCGTTGGCCGCGCCTTTGCTAGGGGCGGGTATGTTCAAACCGGCCATGCTCAGCGCAGGCGCTTTGTCCTTCAACTCGAGCACGATGCGCTGGGCGAGCTTCTTGCCCACGCCGGGTGTCTGCTCGACGGCGCCCGCGTTGCCCAATGCGATCGCCGAGGCGAGGTCGTGCGGCGAGAGCGTGCCGAGCACGCTGAGCGCCACCTTGGAGCCTACGCCTTGGATCTGCTGCAGGATGCGAAACCAGGACCGCTCGACCTCGCTCTTGAAGCCGAACAGGCGGATGGAATCCTCGCGCACATGCGTGTCGATCGTGAGCGATACCTCCTGGCCGAGCTCCATGCCCCGAAGCGTTCGTGCCGAGCACTGCACCTCGTAGCCGACGCCATTGACATCGATGATCGTGTGCGCCTCGCCGATGGCGTCGACCTTGCCTCTGAGCTTGCCGATCATGCGCGCCTCCGGGTCATGCTGGACGCAGGAGAAGGAACTCCGCGCCTAGGCGGTAGGGAGTAGGCAACTGACGTCAGGTTTCGAGAGAGCATGACGCGGACATCCCTGCGCTGAACTCGATGAGGGTTGCGATTGCCTGCAACCTGAAATCATTTGCCTACTGCCTACTGCCTACTGCCTACTGCCTTGCTCAACGAACTCCGTTCCCCGTCGCCGCCAAACGTGCGGCCGGACTAGTTCGATGGTTGGCGTGGCAGATGGCGATAGCCAGCGCATCCGCCTCGTCGGCCGATTCGAACCGTGCCTTCGGCAGCAGCATCGAGACCATCATCTGGATCTGCCGCTTCTCCGCATGTCCCGCTCCGACCACGGTCTTTTTGATCAGGTTGGGTTGATACTCGGCGATTTTCAGGCCCTTCATGGCCGGTGCGAGCAGCGCCATTCCGCGCGCCTGCCCCAGCTTCAGCGTTGCCCGGGCGTTCTCGTTGACGAACGTTTCCTCGACCGCTGCCTCGACCGGTTGCCAAGCGGCGAGCACGCCGACCAGCCCTTCGTAGATCTCGCGGAGACGATAGGCGAGGTCGTCGTCTCCTGTGGAGGTGACGTGGCCGCTCGCGACGTAGACCAGGCGCACGCCATCGGATTCAATGACGCCCCATCCCGTCCGGCGTAGCCCGGGATCGATGCCAATGATGCGAATCGCTGCGCTTCTCATGACGACGCGGTTAGCATGCCGCGTCGCGTTGCGCTCTCAATCTGTTCACGCAAACGGGGATAAACTGGGTCAACGTGCCGATCCGGTCCCGCCCGCCGTGCGGTAGCGGCAGATGCCGATGTCGGCGACGGTGGCCCCGTAGGGGTTGAGGATCAGCGCCCGCCGAGCACCCTCGCCGCGACCAGGCGTCAGCTGGGTTCCAATCGTGGTCGTCTCGACGGCGAGCTGCAGATTTCGCACGTAGCTCTCGAAGCCGTCGGCTCCCTTGCCCTGGTTCTGGCTCACAACGACGCTCTCCCGATCATCCCGTCGAAGAGGATAGCGGACGCGCCTTGAGGGCACGTTTAATGGGCGACCAAGGAATCGCAGTCGATCTTAGGGTTTCATTGACCACGATGCCTGGCGCGGCCGATCACGCCGCCGTCAATCGCGCCAACGTGGCCTCGTCCACCTCGAAGTTCGAGAACACGGCCTGCACGTCGTCGTCGTCCTCGAGCGCCGCAAGCATCTTGAGGATGGTCTCGGCCTTCTCCGCGTCGACTTGCGTCGAGAGCGTCGGCTTCCAGATCGCCTTGACCTGCTCCGGCGCACCGAATTTTTCCTCGAGAGCCGATGCAACCTGCCCCAGCGCCTCGAAAGTGGTGGTCACGAGGTGGCCTTCCTCGCTGCTTTCGACGTCCTCGGCTCCCGCCTCGATCGCCGCTTCCAGCATGGCGTCGGCCGATGCCCCGTCAGGCTTGAACCGGATCTCACCGACGCGCGCGAACATGTGGCTGACCGAGCCCGTGGCACCCATGTTGCCGTTGTACTTCGTGAACACGGCCCTGACCGCGCCACCGGTGCGATTGCGGTTGTCTGTCAGAGCCTCGACGATCACGGCCACGCCGCCCGGTGCATAGCCCTCGTAGCGCACCTGCTCGTAGGTATCGGCGTCGCCGCCGAGCGCCTTCTTGATCGCCCGCTCGACGTTGTCCTTGGGCATGTTCTCGGCGCGGGCATTCTGCACAGCGAGCCTGAGGCGCGGGTTCATGTCGGGGTCGGGCAGGCCGGACTTCGCGGCAACGGTGATCTCGCGGGCGAGCTTGGCGAACAGCTTGGCACGCATCGCATCCTGCTTGCCCTTGCGGTGCATGATGTTCTTGAATTGGGAATGTCCGGCCATGGCTCGTTCTCGAAGTGCTCGTCGGCAAGGGGGGCTTGGGACCGTTTCGGCAGGCGCCGGCGCGGCCACGGCCCTTATAGTCGAAAGCCGGTCCCCGAATCCAGTTGGGGCGACGAGCGGAAAGCTGGCTCCGAAAAGTTGCCCCTGATCGCCGGGTGCGGTTGCGGGTGATGCCGAGAGTGCAGGCGAGAGAGGAACGGCGCGGGCATGAACGACTGGGGGGAGGCCGCCACCGAGGCGCGGGCCGTGCGGCGGTCCTGGCATCTCGCGATGATCGTGGCCGTGCTGTTCCTGCTGGCGTTCATGAACCTCTTCCTCCGCTCGAGCCTCGGCGTCATGGCGCCAGAGCTCGCCCGCGAGATGACGCTCTCTCCCGCGGCCCTTTCGACGGTCGCGAGCGCGTTCTTCATCGCCTATGCGATCATGCAGCTCCCGACCGGCATGCTGCTCGACCGTTTCGGCGCCCGCCTCACCTTGGCGGGCATGCTGCTCTTCACGACAGCGGGGGCCGGCACGTTCGCGGCAGCCGATTCGGTGGCGCTGCTGTCGCTCGGCCGCGTGCTCATGGGCATCGGCTGCGCCGGCATCTTCACCGGCGCCTTCTACGTGCTGGCCCGCTGGATGCCCCAGGATCGCGTCGTCACGCTGATGGGCACGCTCAACACTTTCGCCGCGTCGGGCACTCTTTCCGCGACGACGCCGCTCGCCGCCCTGATCGCCCTGATCGGCTGGCGCGAGTGCTACGGCATCTTCACGATCGCGGTCGCCGTGCTTCTCGTGGCCGTCTGGCTCGTCGTGCGCGATGGTCCCCCGGGCGCCGCCCCCACCGCCTCGAGCTCGGAAAGCCTCGCGAGCGTGTTGGCCGGCGTCGGCGAGGCGCTGCGTCAGCCCGGCATGGTGCGTCTCCTGCTCACCGGCCTGCCGATCTCCGCCTCGACGACCATCACCGGCGTCTGGGGCGCGCCCTATCTCCGCCAGGTGCATGGGCTCGACGTCATCGCCAGCGGCAACGTGCTGCTTGCGATGGCGCTGTGCTCGATGGCCGGTCACACCGCGCTCGGGCTCGTCGCGCGACGTGCCAATTCCGTGAAGACGGCGATGCTCACGGGCATGACCGGAGTCACCGCCGCCATGACGGGCCTTGCGGCGCTCGACCACCCGCCCCTCATCGCGGTGGCGGCGCTGCTTTGCCTGATGGGCCTATCCGCCTCGTTCCCGATGATCGTGTTCGCGCACGCCCGAGGTCTCGTGGCGCCGCACCTGATGGGGCGGGGGATCTCGGCGGCCAACATGGGCCTGATGGCCGCAATTGCGCTGATGCAGCTCGTCTTCGGCTGGATCGTCGGCACGGTCTCGGGTCCAGGCGCCATCCCGACCGAGTTGGCGTACCGTACCGGCTTTGCCGTCCAGGCGGCGGCCGCCGTTTTGGCGCTGCTCGTCTACCTGCCGATCCGCGACGTGAAGCCGAAGGGCTGAGCCCCCACCCTTGAGGGAACGCCCGCGGTCACCGATAATCGCGACGGCTGCCGCGCCCGCCAGAGGCCGTCGAGAGCAGCGCACAGGGAGCTTGCCATGCCGGCACGGAGCGGAAAGCAGTATCTCGACGGCCTTCGGGCACAGAGGAGGGAGATCTGGCTCGGCGGGGAGCGGGTGGAGGATGTCACGACGCACCCCGGTCTGGCCTCGGGTGCGCGCGCCATTGCCTCGCTCTATGACATGCAACTCGAGCCCGCGCTCAAACCCGAGATGACCTACGCTTCGCCCACCACGGGCGATCCTGTCGGCCTCTCGTTCATCATCCCGAAGACGATCGACGACCTCGTCCGCCGCCGCGAGATGATGCTGCGCTGGGCCCGCGCAACCTGCGGCATGATGGGCCGTTCGCCCGACTTCATGAACGTCTCCTTCGCCGCCTGGGCCGCCGCGGCCGGCTATTTCGCGCGCGGCCGGCCAGAGTTCGGCGACAACATCCGCCGCTACTACGAGCACATCCGCGAGAACGACCTCGTCCTCACCCACGCGCTCATCAACCTGCAGCGCAGCCGCACGAGCACGGGCCTCTACAATCTCGAGGACGGCACCGCGCTCCGCGTCATGCGTGAGACCAGCGCCGGCATCGTCGTCCGTGGCGCTCGCGTCCTCGCCACGCTCGGCGCCTACGCCGACGAGATCGCGGTCTACTCGCCCCGCCTCGGCCTCTACACCGGATCGGACAACCCCTTCGCGCTGTCGTTCGCCATCCCGTGCGCAACGCAAGGCCTTCGTTTCCTCTGCCGCGACAGCTACGACCACGGCCGCTCGCATTTCGACCACCCGCTCGGCTCGCGTTTCGAGGAGATGGACTGCATCGTCTTCTTCGACGACGTGCTCGTGCCGTGGGAGCGCGTTTTCCTGCTCGGCGACGTCGGACTGCTCAACAACCTCGGCCCCGGCACCAACTACTCGGCCCATTCCGCCCACCAGGGCGCCGTCAAAAACCTCGCCAAGTGCGAGTTCATCCTCGGCCTTGCGCTGCTGATGGTCGAGACGCTCGGCTCCGGCAAAGCGCCCCAGGTCGAGGCCATGATCGGCGAGCTGATGCTGCACACCACGACGACCAAGGCACTGATGCGCGCGGCGGAAGCCGACGCCCGCCTCGACGAGTGGGGCGTCATGTGTCCCGACGCCGTCATGGTCGAGAGCACCCGCAACCTGTTCGTCACCGTCTACCCGCGCCTCGTCGAGATCCTGCAACTGCTCGGCTCGTCGAGCTTCATGATCGCGCCGAGCGAGGCCGACATGGACGGGCCCCTCAAGGCCCATATCGACCAGTACCTTGCCACCGACGGCGCCTCGGCCCGCGACCGCGTCAAGCTGTTCCGCCTCGCCTCCGACGTCGCCATCAACGCCTTCGGCTCGCGGCAGGTGCTCTACGAGCGCTTCTACGCCGGCGATCCCCTGGCCCGGGCACGAGCACTCGCCGGCATCTACGCCAAAGGCGAGGCCATGGAGCGCGTGCGGGTGTTTCTGGCCGACGACAGCGCCTGAAACCCGCTATCGGGTGCGCGCCGTTTGGAGGCTTCGACCCTCACCCCGGCCTGCAGGGCCTCCCCCTCCCCTCGATGGGGAGGGGTCAGGGGTGGGGTGAACGTCTGGGCGCAATCGGCCGAGATTGAGCAAGACGGCTGCCCAGTCACGAGCCTCCTCCGCTCCGGGGACGCGGTCGGCGCCCATACGCCATCACCCGGCAGCGCGCTACGCCCCGGCGGTTGTCAAAGAGCACGGGGGGAGGACGCCGTCCGGCCACCGTTTTTGATTTTGTGAGGCAGCCTCGCGGCGCCCTCCGACGATATTTTCGCATTGCAGGAGGGCTCCCTGGGTTGGTCCCCGGATCATCTCGCTGCAGTGCCTGACTTACGTAGTGGCGATCACCGCTCCAGAGGTCAGATACCGCCTCCTGCCCTCGCCCTCGGCACGCCTCGCGAAAACGACCCGCGCGGACAGGATGCCGGAGAGAATACGGGAGGTGGGAGGGGCGGGGATAAGTTTGGGGTTTGGGAAGCGAGCCGAGCGATCCTGAACAGCGCCGAAGTGACCCGGTAGCCTCGCCACACACCCCAAATTGTCATCCCGGTGCTTGTCACCGGGACCCATCGCACCGCAAGCTCCATCCATCGAAAAGTGCTGAGGATCTGCAGCCTGCAACGTCCTACCCTAACGCACCGAGCAAGCTGATGAATGGGTCCCGGGCACAAGGCCCGGGATGACACTGAGAGAGCTGCCAGCGCAGAGGCTCGGGGCTGGTTTGCGGAGATTACCGACATTGGTCGGCGGTGAGGGCTGGCCCTATTTTGCGCCCAAGACCACGGCAGAGGTACCGCCGATACCGACCGTCAAGGAAGTCGGAAGGACTTCGAGCCTCGCACCCGGCCTTCACGTTCGCGTATATCCTGCGAAGAAGCGGCGGACTTTCGCACGTAGTAGAAAGTTCATCACAACGATGAACGCGATGATACCACCAAAGGCCTCGGCCACCTCGCGGAGGAAGTAGGTCCGCGTCACCGGCACCCACCATTGCGCTAGCTCCGAGATGACCAGATAGAGAATTGCAGTAATAACAAGGCCTTTCCAGGCTGCCTTGATCATCGAGCGCAACACTACCTTAGCAAGGCATTTTGCCACGAGTTGTGGCGTCGCCCCCACCATCTGCAGGATGCGCAGGGTGTCATGGTTGGAATGTATCAGTGCATCAGTGAAGTGCCGCGGGATTTGCAGTGTCGCCAAGACAATGGCGATGAAGCCAACTGAAATCGACACGTCGAGGAGCCTTCGTGCGTCGCCACCGCTAATCGCCGAACCGACTTGTGTCGACAATTCCGTTACGGCTACCTTCAGCACGATAACAGCCACAGTAATGGCAATCAGAGTTAGTTCGATTGTCGACAGGCTAGACTTGATATCGATCATATTGTGAAGAGAGTGCTCGTCGATGACGCCGCCGACCCTCGTGCTTCGCTGGCGACTGAGGTCAGGCTGGGCATCATCATAGGACAACGTCTCAGAAACAGTGGGCAGCGGTTCACGCCGCCGGGACCGAACAGAAGGGGGCAGGGGCTTAGGTGGCCTGTCATAGGGCACATATTCCGGTGCCGTATCTTCTGGTACGACAGGCTGACCTTTTGACATGGCCGATGGACCCGTCAGTGTAGAGGCGGCGGGCTTTGATGTGCCATCATCTTCTGACGGCATCACACAATCCTGATCGAGCCATCGTGGATCTCCATTCTAGGAGCCTTGAATTGACGTATCAGTTGATGATCGTGCGTTCCGATAATGACAGTAACGCCCAATCTATTGAGTTCTATGAACATTCTCAAAAGGCGTCGCGCCATCTGAGGATCAATAGAGGCCGTGGGCTCGTCCGCCAAGAATAGTTCGGGCTTGCCGATCGCGGCGCGTGCGATGCAGGCCCGTTGCCGCTCGCCGCCGGAGAGAGTGTCTGGAGGTGCGTTCATCACATCACCGAGACCTACCCACTGCAGTAGGTCCGTGACATCGTCCTGGAAGTCTGACTTCTTCTTACCAAGAACGAAAAGAGGAACCGCCACATTCGACCAAACGGAGAGATGTTTGAGCATCGGGTTGTCTTGCAGGACGATCCCCATGCGCCGCCGGAGTTGGGCGGCCTCCGCCACAGAGACCTCCGAGACATCGCTTCGGTCGAACAGGCTTAGTTTCCCTCGGCTCGGTTTTAGGTCGAGGCTTAGCAAGCGGAGAAACGTCGACTTTCCCGAGCCGGACGGCCCGGTGAGGAAATGGAATGTGCCTGGCGCAATGAGCAAGTTCACGTCACGAAGGACAGTGCGGTCGTCATAGCCCGCATTGACATTTTCGAACCTTATCATCCCACAACCGTCCCACTGCGCTAGCAATTATGCACTGGTCGCCCCAACTGACGTGGCGGCATACGAAAGGTCACCGGGATTAGAGCATCGTGGGGTCGAGCGAGGCACAAAGCAAGTGAGCCTCACGGTCGCGGGTATAAGGTGTGGACCAAGCAGCAAGCGCGATCGACTACACAAGATGACAGCACAAGTCACTTGCCCGCTTCAGCGGCTCCTCAGTTTCGGCAACGCAACCTCCAGAAGCAGACAAACTCGTCGGTCTTCCCGCCGCAGTCAATCCCGGAACGTCCAATGACGGCTCCTGTATAAACGCGAAAAAAAGAGGGGGTTTGGGGGACACGTCCCCCAAACGGGTTCGGGTCCGTGACCCGATCGCGCCGGAGGCGCGACCTCCGACGGGTCGCCGGCCCACGTCGGCCCACAGCCCCCGCTTTCTCCGCAACCACGCTCTCCACGCCACCCCCGCACCTTCACCCATTGCCCCCGCGTCCGCGCCCGTCCTACCCTTCGCCGTAGTGCCCCGTGCAGCCCTTCGCGAAGGAGACCGACCATGACGATCACGCCGCAGCCGCTCGAGTGCCTGAAGGGCCTCAAAGTCCTGGATCTGTCGCAGTTCGAGGCGGGGCCGTCGTGCACCGAGGCGCTGGCCTGGATGGGGGCCGAGGTGGTCAAGGTCGAGAACCCGAAGCTCGGTGATCCGGGCCGCGCCGCCGTGTTCGGCAGCCCGGACAAGGACAGCACGTACTTCCTGATCTTCAACGCCAACAAGAAGTCGATCACGGTCGACCTGAAGTCGCCCGAGGGCAAGAAGCTCGTGCTCGATCTCGCCGCCAAGGCCGACGTGATGGTCGAGAACTTCGCGCCCGGTGCCATCGAGCGGCTGGGGCTCGGCTGGGATGTGGTCTCGAAGCTCAATCCAGGCCTGATCTACGCCCAGGTGAAAGGCTTCGGCGAGGGCAGCCCCTACGAGCAGAACCTCGCCTTCGACATGATCGCGCAGGCCTGCGGCGGCGTCATGAGCATCTCGGGCATGCCGGACGGGCCGCCGATCAAGCCGGGTGCCACCATCGGTGACACGGGCACGGGCATGTTGCTCGCCATCTCGATCCTGTCGGCCTACGTCGAGAAGCAGCGCACCGGCAAAGGCCAGCGCCTGCAGGTCGCCATGCAGGACGCGATGCTGCACTACATCCGCATCGCTTTCGCGACGCAGGCCCGGACGGGCGTGGTGGCGGGACGCGCCGGCGCCAAGATGCTGTCGGGCGTCACCTCGCCGGGCGGCATCTACCCGTGCAAGCCGGGCGGGCCCAACGACTGGGTCTACATCTATACGAGCCGCGGCAACGAGGAGCACTGGAAGCGCCTCGCCCGTGTCATCGGCCGCCCGGAGCTGGCTGACGATGCTCGCTTCTCGACCACCAACGCCCGTGCCGAGCGGGAGAAGGAGGTCGACGAGATCGTCGGCGCCTGGACGCGGACCCAGACCAAGCAGGACGCCATGCGGATCGTGGGCGAGGCCGGCATTCCGGCGGGCGCCGTGCTCGACACGATGGAGCTGATCAACGACACCACGTTCGACGATCGCGCCATCATGCAGACGATGGATCACCCCAAGGCGGGTCCGTTCAAGATGCCGGCCTGGCCCGTCCGTCACGATGGCAAGCCGCCGGAGGTGAAGCCGTCGCCGCTGCTCGGTGAGAGCACGGCCGACGTGCTGAAGGGCTGGCTGGGGAAGAGCGAGGACGAGATCGCCGCGCTCAAGGCGGCGCGTATCGCGGGATGAGCCGAGCCGGGGAGGGGCTGCGCCGCGGCGACGGCGTGGCCTGCCTCAGACCTCGCGCAGGCTTTTCAGGGAATCGATCGCCCAGTCGATACGGTCGAGAAGCTGCTTCTGCTGGGCCTCGAGGGACGCGATCCGCCGGGCCGCGGTCTCCAGCTCGGCCTTGAGCCGCGCGCATTCGGCTTCGAGACGGCCTGTCGTCTCGCCGCTGCGGCTCGCCCCGCTCTTACCCTTGGCGGGTTTTACGGGGGGGCGTTTCGTTTGCTTCTTTGCCTTGCTCGCAACCCGGTTCGCCATTCCGATACTCCGCAAACCTCGGAAGCAGGGCTGATCGTCGCCAGCAGCAACGCCACGAAACCTAATGCCTCGAGCGACCACTATGGTGAATGAGCTCGTCCACCATCTCGGCCATCTCCTTTAAGAAAGCAAGTGCGTGAAGCATTGACAGTCGGTGCGTGGCTGCACAATTTCCTCCCACAGATACCTCCGATCCACACTCGCCCTACCACTTCGGATCGGCCCATGTGCACTCTGGCGTAGCGCCCGAGTATCGCGAACAACGTTCACAAAAGCCCGAGAGGACACTCCATGACAGTCAAGGTCGCCATCAACGGCTTCGGCCGGATTGGCCGCAACGTATTGCGTGCCATTATCGAATCGGGTCGTACCGACATCGAGGTAGTGGCGATCAACGATCTGGGGCCGGTCGAGACCAATGCGCATCTCCTGCGCTACGACAGCGTCCATGGCCGCTTCCCCTTCGAGGTGAAGGTTTCGGGCGACACCATCGACGTCGGCCGTGGCCCGATCAAGGTGACCGCCGAGCGTGACCCCGCCAAGCTGCCCCACAAGGCCATGGGCGTCGACATCGCCCTCGAGTGCACCGGCATCTTCACGTCGAAGGAGAAGGCTGCGGCCCATCTGACGGCGGGCGCCAAGCGCGTTCTCGTCTCGGCACCGGCCGACAACGCGGATCTGACGGTGGTCTACGGCGTCAATCACCACAAACTGACCAAGGATCACCTCGTCGTCTCCAACGCCTCCTGCACCACCAACTGTCTGTCGCCGGTGGCCAAGGTGCTCAACGATGTCGTCGGCATCGAGAAGGGCATCATGACGACGATCCATGCCTATACCGGCGATCAGCCGACGCTCGACACGATGCACAAGGATCTCTACCGCGGCCGTGCGGCGGCGCTCTCGATGATCCCGACCTCGACCGGCGCAGCCAAGGCCGTGGGCCTCGTTCTGCCGGAGCTGAACGGCAAGCTCGATGGTTTCGCCCTGCGCGTGCCGACGCCGAACGTCTCGGTGGTCGACCTCAAGTTCGTCGCCAAGCGCAAGACGACGAAGGACGAGATCAACGAGGCCATCAAGCGCGCCGCCGGCCAGGAGTTGAAGGGCATCCTCGGCTATACCGACGCCCCGAACGTCTCGATCGACTTCAACCACGACCCGCACTCGTCGATCTTCCACATGGACCAGACCAAGGTCATGGACGGTACGATGGTGTCGGTCCTGTCCTGGTACGACAACGAATGGGGCTTCTCGAACCGCATGAGCGACACCGCGGTCGCGATGGGCAAGCTGCTCTGAGGCTTCCCTGACGCCCGCCGAAGCCTGAGCCGAGGGGCCCTGCATCACGACTTGTGATGTGGGGCCTCGTCGCTTTGCTGCCCGCTCGATCTCGAGGAGGTGGTCGAGACGGTGGGGCTCGAACGATGCTACGCTGTGGCTCGCCCCGACTGTCATTTCGAGAGCCCGCGCCCGCCATGCCTCCGAGCGGCAAACCACGGCCGAGCAAGCCGGCCAGCCCGCGCCCGGTGACCCCGACTTATCTGCGCAACGCCGCCCTGCACTACGTCTCCCAGAGGACGGCAAGCACCGCTATGCTTCGCCAGATCCTGGAGCGGCGGGCGAAGCGGAGGCTGGCGGTCCGCGCGCTCGACGACCCCACCCGGGCGCTGATCGAGGACGCGATCGCCGAGTTGCTGGCGCTGGGTCTCGTCGACGACGCCCGGTTCGCGGGCGGGCGTGCGGCGACGCTCGCCGGCAAGGGGCTGGCCCGCTCGCGGATTGCCCATGGTCTTCGCTCGAAAGGCATCTCGCGCGAGTTGATCGCCACGACCATCGGCGACGAGATCGATGATCTTGAGCAGGCCCGCCGGTTCGTCGTCCGGAAACGGCTCGGAGCGCACCGTCGTGGCGGCATGACGCCCGAGTCGCGGCGCAAGGACCTAGCCTCGCTCGCCCGGGCGGGTTTTGCCTACTCGGTCGCGAGCCGCGCTCTGGACGATCCCGGCGACGTCTAGTCCTCCCGGCTCGCTGCCAGGTGATGCGGGTTGCCAAACCGCGCGCAACGGGCGCATGATTTGCCTGCCGGCGGCGGTTTATGCCTTGCCGGCATTTCTATGCCAACGGCCAGCCTCGAAGGGGCCTCCAGATGACCGACGCCGCCGACCTCGCCGACCCGAACCCCTCGCGGCCGTCCGCCACCATCATGCTCGTTCGTGACGGCCGCGACGGTATCGAGATCTTCATGGTCGTACGCGATCGGCCGATGGACGGCGCCATGGGCGCGGTCGTCTTCCCGGGCGGAAAAATCGACCAGGAGGACCGCCACCCGGAAAGCTGGGGCCACCTCGTCGCGCCGCAGTCGCACCCCGATCTGCCCTACTGGCTCGCCGCGATGCGCGAGACCTTCGAGGAGGCGGGTGTGGTCATTGCCCGACCCAAAGGGAGCAAGTCCGGCGATATCGCGCCCGAGCGCGCCCGCGAGATGGTCGTGAATCACCGCGACGCCCTGCTCGATCGCAAGATTACCTTCGCCGAGATCATCAAATCGGAGGGCCTCGATCCGGCGCTCGATCACATGGTGCATTTCGCCCACTGGCAGACGCCGCTCGGCCTGCCGAAGCGCTTCGACACGCACTTTTTTCTCGTGTCGGCTCCCGAGGGACAGGAGCCGATTCATGACGGTCGCGAGATGGTCGACTGCTTCTGGATCTCGCCCGGTCGCATCGTGGAAGAGGCGGCGTCCGGCCAGCGCACGCTGGTGCCGGCCACGCGCCTCAATCTCGAGCTGCTCTCGGAGAGCCGCACTGTTGCCGAGGCCATGGAGAAGGCGCGTGCCCGATCTGTCGTCCTGGTCCGGCCGGAGCGCTTCAAGTCCGATGACGGCAAATGGGCGGTGCGCATCCCAGCCGAGGCTGGCTATCGGACCACCGTCATTGCCTCGTCGAGCCAGCGCAGTTGACCGTGTAGCTCAGAGAAGCTGCACGAGGATCATGAGCAACCCGACGACGGAGACGGCCCACACGCCGGTTCTCAGCCAGGGAATGCCCGCGACATAGACGAACGCGTACGCGACGCGGGCCCAGAAGAAGATCGCCGCGCCGAGCGCCGTTTGCGCATTGGCGCGTTGCGTCAGAAACGCGGCAAAGACCAGGATCGCGAAGATAACGAGGCTTTCGAGCATATTGCGGTGGGCCCGTGCGGCCCGTCCGGCCCAGCCCTCGATGGCGGGCAAGTCGTCGCGGTTGCCGGCGAGCGCGGGCAGTCCCACGGCGATGATGGCGCCGAGCACGGCAACGACGGCCTGAAGAAAAGTCAGCACGGCGGACCAAACGAGATATTTAATGTCCGGTGTCATCCATCGCCTCCACGAATGAGTGCGCAAATTTGCTCGGGCATCGGTTGGAATGAATCGAGCCCGAATTGGCGCTAATATCGCGCCCGTACGATCGCTCGGTTCCGGCGCTGGACAATGGTGTGACCGGATCTGCCGCTCGTCAAACCCGTTCTCTATGGATCTGCATGGCTGAGCTTCCCGATCTGACAAAGACCGAGACTGCGATCATCGAGCGCACGAATGTCTTTCGCAAGGCCGAGGGACGGGAACGTGTCGCGCGAAATGCGGCGCTCGACCATGCCGCCAAGGAGTTCGCCAAGTTCCTGGCCAAGTCCGGTCGTTTCGCGCACGAGGCCGACGGCCGCAAGCCTCACGAGCGAGCGCGCGAAGCCGGGTACTGGCACTGCACGATCGCCGAAAATCTGGCGCTCAATCTGGACAGCCGCGGCTTCACCGTCGAGAAGCTGGCCAAGGATGTGGTGGAAGGGTGGAAGGCATCTCCCGGACATCGGAAGAACATGCTGCTTCCGCATGTAACCGAGGTCGGCGTCGGTATTGCTCAGGCGACAGGACCCGATCCCAAATTTCTCACCGTCCAGCTTCTGGGCCGCCCGCGACACCTCGCCTACGAGTTCACGGTCACAAACAAGAGCCATGACGCCGTCACCTACGACTTTGCCGGCCAGAGCCACGAGATCGCGCCGCGCGCCGTTGTCACCCATCAGGCCTGCGAGCCCGGCAAGATTCATTTCAAGGCAAGCGGTGGCTGGCTGAGCGGAAAGAGGATGGACGCAACATACGAGCCGGCCGATGAGGCCCGATTCATCCTGCGCAATGGCCCCGACGGCAAGGTGCGCGTCGAGCTGCAGCGCTGAGGGCTATACGGCGTCAGCCTTCAGCAAATTGCCGATCAGCCGGCCGCGCACTTCGGGGAGGGCGAGTTGGCGCGGGGAGAGCGCTCTCGTCTCGAGGAAATAGCCGGTCAGCGCGAATCCGGCGGCTAGGTCACCCGGCGGTATTCCGCCTTGGACACGGCCCGCGAGGAAGCCCGGCAATGCCAGGAGGCGCTCCTTGTAAGGCTCGCCGGCTGACGCTGACACAGCCCGGCCCGTCCGTGGCGAGACATAGATGAGATGGTCGTTGCTGCCGGTCGCCGCGCACTGCTCGAGGTCGAGGCCGAATCCGAGCTCGGCGAGCAGAGCCAGCTCCCACCTGACCATGAGCGCCGGCCAGACGCTCGGGTCATCGAGGAAGCCGAGCACGAACAGGGTTACCTCGAACAGGGCTGGGTGCGGGTCGCGCTCCGGGAGCAGCCTCGCCAGCGTCGCCAGCGAGGAGAGCGCCGCAAGCCGCGCCGGATCCGCGGCCGCCATCAACTCGGCCGCGAAGCCGCGCCTCAACTCGATGGCGAAATGGCCGAGTTGCTCGGGAAGTCGTCCCTTCCAGGTGACGTCGACGTGATTGCCGGTCTGCAGCACGGGACGAAGCCGCCGCGAGCGCCCGCCATGCACGAAGCCGAGATGCCGGCCGTGCTCGCGTGTGAGCAACTCTGCAACGCCTGCCGTCTCGCCGTGCGCGCGGACGGAAAGGACGATCGCCTCGTCAGTCCAGTTCATACGATGAAGTCTACCACAGACGCCGTGCGCGCAACGGCGATCCGGGACCCGCATGTTGCAATGCGGGCCGGAGTGGAGTCAGATCCACGCTGAAGCAGCCGGAGCTCGATCATGATCATTGCCGTCGTCCAGATCCCGATGCCGAAACGGCCCAAGGAGGCCGCCATCGCCGCCCAGACCAAATCCGCCCCCACCTTTCGAGCCCTCGGAGAGAAGGGGCTGCTGCGCAAGGACTATCTCAACGGCGATGCGGGAGGCGGTGGCGTCTACACCTGGGTGTCACGCGAGGCGGCTGAAGCCTTTTATAACGCCGACTGGTTCGCCAGGGCCGAGGCGAGTTTCGGCGCCCGACCGACCGTGACCTACTACGAGACCTACGTCACCGTCGACAACATCAAGGGCGAGACCATCGTGCGGGATTGAAGCGCCGATTGGAAAGTAGGCGCGGCTCGCCTACATTGAGAGTCGCAGGGCTGCGTGGTGCGTCAGGGCACATCGACCCGGGGGCCTATACTCTTCGCATGGGAGCTGTCCCTGGCCGGGCTCGTGGGCTCGGACACACGGCGCCCACCTACATAAGTAGGGACCACGCGGGGACGACCGCTCAACGGCCAACGCGGCTCTGCACTCGTCTTCCTTGCGCGGACCGCCGGCACCCGGACCCTACCGAGGCTGATCCGATGCACGAGACCGACGCCGTCACCGAGGCCAAGCGCGCGCTGAGAGATGCTGCGAAGGCTCTTCGCGCACGTTTGCGGCTTGCCGAGCGGACCGAAGCCGCGGCTCGGCTCGCCGGACACGGTCTGGATTTCCTGGGGCCCCGCCCTTCGCCGCTCGTTGTTTCGGCCTTCCTTGCCATCGGCGAGGAGATCAACCCGGCGCCGCTGATGAGCCGCCTCCATCGCGACGGTGCGACCATCGGCCTGCCGGTCATGGTCGGCAAGGGCAAGCCGCTGGATTTCCGCGCCTGGTCGCCGAGCGTGCCCCTCGTTGCACGCATGTGGGGCATTCGCGAGCCCGACGAGACGGCCCATCTGGTCGAGCCGGACGTTCTCCTGGTGCCGCTCCTGGCTTTCGACCGCAGCGGTCACCGCCTCGGCTATGGGGGCGGCTTCTACGACCGCACGTTGCGGCGCCTGCGCAGTCTCAAGCCCGTCGTTGCCGTCGGACTGGCCTACGCGAGCCAGGAGGTCGACGCGGTGCCGCATCTCGACTATGACGAGCGGCTGGACTGGGTGCTCACCCCTGAGGGCCCGATGTGCTGTTCCGTCTGACGGGAAACCGCCCCGCATGCGTATTCTCTTTCTCGGCGATGTCGTCGGCCGCGCCGGCCGCAAGGCCGTCGCCGAAGGGCTGCCGAAGCTGATTGCCCGCTACAAGCTCGATTTCGTGGTGGTGAACGGCGAGAACTCGGCGGGGGGCTTCGGGATCACCGAATCGATCCTGCAGGAGTTTCTCGACGCCGGTGCCGACGCGGTGACCCTGGGAAATCATGCCTTCGACCAGCGCGACGCCCTCGTCTTCATCGAGCGGCAGGACCGGCTCATTCGCCCCGTCAACTACCCGAAGGGCACACCGGGGCGCGGCGCCGGCCTCTACCAGGCGCGTAATGGCGCCGAGGTGCTCGTCGTGCAGGGCATGGGCCGTGTTTTCATGCCCGAGCTCGACTGCCCCTTCCGGGCGATCGAGGCGGAGATCGCTGCTTGCCCCCTCGGCGCCGGCGCCGATGCGGTCCTCGTCGATTTCCATGCCGAGGCGACGAGCGAGAAACAAGCCATGGGCGCCTATCTCGACGGCCGCGCCTCCTGCGTCGTTGGAACGCACACCCACGTGCCCACGGCCGACGACCGCGTATTGCGTGGCGGAACGGCGTTCATGACCGACGCCGGGATGTGTGGGGATTATCAGTCGATTGTCGGCATGGAGGTCGACGAGCCGGTCAACCGCTTCCTGACGCGCATTCCGCGGGGTCGCTTCGAGCCGGCGATGGGACCAGCGACGCTGTCTGGCTTTGCCATCGAGACCGACGATGCGACGGGGCTCGCCCGGTATGCCAAAGCATTGCGGCTCGGTGGTGCCTTGGCACCGACCGAGCCGCCATTCTGGGTCGAATAAGAAAGAGGCTTGCTCCTTCGGTTGCGCTGCAGGCGGGCTGATCCGCAGCAGCGTAGGGCTGGAGCGCCGAAACTCGTGGCGCTCGTAAGGCCACCCCCGTTGGGCGGCGGGAGGGGCCGGCGAAGCGACTCGTCTCCAGTGATGGAACTAACATCGCGCCACAATGGTAAACGAAATGTTAAAGTTGCCATGCCCGATCGGGGTGGTCTGGGTGCCACCCGAGGCGAGAAACGGGGTTGGTCGCGACATTTTGCGCAAGTTCGCTCCGGCTGCGGCTCGAGACCGCGCCGCGGGTTGCGCGCCCTTCGGGGCTGGGCTAACTCATGGGCGATGAGTTGCTTCGCCGTTTGCGGATGGCTCGGCCGGTGACGGGCAGAGGTCGACCCGAATGATGGCCACCACACCTGCAGCCTTGGATCGCACATGACCCTGCTCTTCAACGACTACCTGCCGATCGTGGTCTTCCTGGGCGTGTCGCTGTTCATTGCCGGCTCGCTCATGATCGCGCCCTGGCTGGTGGCCTATCGTAACCCGGATCCCGAGAAGGTCTCGGCCTACGAATGCGGCTTCAATGCGTTCGACGATGCGCGCATGAAGTTCGATGTCCGCTTCTACCTCGTGGCCATCCTTTTCATCATCTTCGATCTCGAGGTCGTCTTCCTCATTCCCTGGGCCGTCTCGTTCACGCAGGCCGGCGAGTTTGGGTTCTGGGCGATGATGATCTTCCTGGCGATCTTGACGGTCGGCTTCGTCTACGAATGGAAAAAGGGCGCGCTCGAATGGGATTGATCTTGCCAGCTCAGCCGGCCTTCGACAGGCCGGGCGAGGGCTCTGGCTCCAGCCTCGTGAAGCCCGGCGACCGCGGTTTCACCGAGATCAACAACGCGCTCGCCGACAAGGGCTTCCTCGTCACGACGACCGACGACCTCATCAATTGGGCGCGCACCGGCTCCCTGATGTGGATGACGTTCGGCCTCGCCTGCTGTGCCGTCGAGATGATGCAAGCCTCGATGCCGCGCTATGATCTCGAGCGCTTCGGTTTCGCGCCCCGTGCCTCGCCGCGGCAGTCCGACGTGATGATCGTGGCCGGCACGCTGACGAACAAGATGGCGCCCGCTCTGCGCAAGGTCTACGACCAGATGCCGGAGCCGCGATACGTCATCTCGATGGGCTCGTGTGCGAACGGCGGCGGCTACTATCACTACAGCTACGCCGTCGTGCGGGGTTGCGACCGGATCGTGCCCGTCGACGTCTACGTCCCCGGCTGCCCGCCGACTGCCGAGGCGCTGGTCTACGGCATCCTGCTGCTGCAGAAAAAGATCCGCCGGACCGGAACGATCGAGAGGTAGCGCGCCGGATGCGCGGCCCTGTTGCCATGTGGGCAACTGAAGGCCAGACGAAAGTCGGGCATTGGAAGTCGCAAACCAAAGTGTGTCATGCTCGGGCTTGTCCCGAGCACCCATCGTGCCGCAGGCGCAAGCGGAAAAATGGGTCCTCGGGACAAGCCCTAGGATGACAAATGGTGAAGCTGGCGCATGACGATCGAGATCGGGCGGAACGGATGTCGGTAGACCTCGAAACACTTTCGCAAAGCGCCACCTCAGCGTTGGGTGGCCTGATCACCGGTGCCAACATGGCCTTCGGCGAGGTCACCCTCGTCGTGGCGCGCCCGTCGATCGTCGACGTTCTCACCCGGCTCCGCGACGATCCCGCGATGCAGTTCGAAACACTGCTCGATATCACCGGCGTCGACTGGCCCGCTCGCGAGAACCGCTTCGACGTCGTCTATCACCTGCTCTCGATGCGCAAAAATCAGCGCATCCGCGTCAAGCTCGAGACCAACGAGACCGACGCGGTGCCGAGCGTGATCGAGGTTTTCCCGACGGCCAACTGGCTCGAGCGCGAGACCTACGACATGTACGGCATCCTCTTCTCCGGTCACCCCGACCTGCGCCGCATCCTCACCGACTACGGTTTCGAGGGCTATCCGCTCCGCAAGGACTTCCCGCTGACGGGCTTCAAGGAGGTGCGCTACGATGACGAGGCCAAGCGCGTCATCTACGAGCCCGTGCGCCTGACCCAGGAGTTCCGCAACTTCGACTTCGAGAGCCCTTGGGAGGGTGTCGACTACATCATTCCAGGCGACGAGAAGGCTAAAGAGCCACCCAAGGCGAGTTGAGGGCCTGTGTCGAAGTCGGCCAGAATTCTGCTCGCCCTCGTTCTCACTGGCGCCGTCGCGGCGACGCTCATTGCCGGGCCAGGCTTCGCGCCCTATCCACACCGTAAGCTGGCTCACCCGAAGGTGCAGTTTCAGGTTTTGACCTCGACGGCGCTCGAGCGCGGCTGCGCTGCCTGGGGCGAGACCCTCTTCGAGTGCACAAGCCGGACAGATGATCTTTTCAGATTTGGAGCACCGAGGTTCTGATCATGAAGCCTAGCCTCATGCCCGGCCTCTCCGACTTGCACGCCTACCTCGTCGGCGTCGAGAACACGGTCCCGCATCTCGCCATGGACCGGTCGACCTTCGACGACATTCCGGAGGTGCTGGCGACGGCCTACATGGCGGTCATGATGGAGGGCGCCTGCACCAAAGTGCTGAGACCCCATCTGGACGCTGGCGAAGGCTCGCTCGGCATTCATTTGAACGTATCCCATGTCGCCGCGACCGTACCCGGCCAGACGGTCACCGTCACGGCAACGATCGAGAAGGTCGAAGGCCGCAAGATCACGTTTCGGGTCGGGGCTCACGACGGTATCGAACGAATAGGCGAAGGCACGCACGTTCGTGCCATCGTGCCCTGGGAGCGCTTCAAGACAAGTGTGGCGGCGAAGTCGACCCGGGCTGCGAAAGCGGTCCCTGTCTGAAACGGGCTGTCCAACCCCACTGATGTTGGATTGGGATCACAGTCGCCGCCCTCGAGTAATCGCGACTTGACGACGAAGCCGGGCGGGCAAACGCGCTGGCCAACGCTCCAGGCCTACCTCGTGGCCAGTCAGACCGTGCCGGGAATGTCGTGTCTGGTTGGGTCGGCCGGATAGGTCCTTCCCCGATGACGGTGGGCTCGTCACCGTCGGCAGCATCGACCAGAGCCCCGTGTCTCAGTCCGGCAAACCCTCTGGCCGAAGTCTACCGCGTCACCACGGGGACTAGCATCCGGGACCGGACCTCTCTATTCAGGACGCGACGATTTGCTTCCCCGGCACGGCGCCGCCGACCGCTGCGAGACCTGACCCATGGCCGAAACCGAGATCCGCCCCTTCACCATCAACTTCGGGCCCCAGCACCCGGCAGCCCACGGTGTGCTGCGTCTCGTGCTCGAGCTCGATGGCGAGGTCGTCGAGCGGGTCGACCCGCACATCGGCCTTCTGCACCGCGGCACCGAGAAGCTGATCGAGCACAAGACCTACCTCCAGGCCATCGGCTACTTCGACCGCCTCGACTACGTCGCGCCGATGAACCAGGAGCACGCCTTCTGCATGGCGGCCGAGAAGCTGCTCGGGCTCGAGATCCCACGCCGCGCGCAGCTGATCCGCGTCCTCTACTCCGAGATTGGCCGCATCCTCTCGCACATGCTGAACGTGACCACCCAGGCGATGGACGTCGGCGCGCTGACCCCGCCGCTGTGGGGCTTCGAGGAGCGCGAGAAGCTGATGGTCTTCTACGAGCGTGCCTCGGGAAGCCGTATGCACGCCAAGTATTTCCGCATCGGCGGCGTCCACCAGGATCTCCCCGAGAAGCTCATCCAGGACATCCACGACTGGTGTGATCCGTTCCAGAAGATCTGCGACGACATCGAAAGTCTGCTGACCGAGAACCGTATCTTCAAGCAGCGCAACGTCGACATCGGCGTCGTGTCGCTCGAGGATTGCATGCGCTGGGGTTTCTCCGGCGTCATGGTGCGCGGCTCCGGCGCGACGTGGGATCTGCGCAAGTCGCAGCCCTACGAATGCTACTCCGAGCTCGACTTCGACATTCCGATCGGCAAGAACGGCGACAACTACGACCGCTACTGCATCCGCATGTTCGAGATGCGCGAGGCGGCCCGCCTCATGAAGCAGTGCTGCCAGAGGCTCATGAGTCCTGAGGGGCAGGGGCCGATCACCGCTGACAACAAGAAGGTGGTGCCGCCGAAGCGGGCCGAGATGAAGCGCTCGATGGAGGCGCTGATCCACCACTTCAAGCTCTACACCGAGGGCTTCCACGTCCCCGAGGGCGAGGTCTACGCCTGCGTCGAGGCGCCGAAGGGCGAGTTCGGCGTCTACCTCGTCGCCGACGGCTCCAACAAGCCCTACCGCTGCCACATCCGGGCGCCCGGCTACGCCCACCTTCAGGCGATGGACTTCCTCTGCAAAGGCCACATGCTCGCCGACGTCTCCGCGATCCTTGGCTCCATCGACATCGTGTTCGGGGAGATTGATCGTTGAAGTGCTGAGTGGTCGCGGGCACTGCCATCGTTCTGTTGGGGGGTGTGCCATCGAGTGCGTGGGCGCAGCATGATGCCCTCGGCTGGTGGGAACCGGTTGGCAATAGCCTGCAGAGTTCACTTCCAAGAGTCTGTCCATCTAGTCTGGTGGATTGTTCCGGAGAACTGCATGCCAAAGGCTGGAAGGTACGCTACTTCTACAAACAGCCGACCGCCGATCATGAGCATGCCACTCGAATCTGGACCAATGGTGATGCCGCATTGCTTTGCATGATCAACAAGCAGTCGCGCGCGCAGCCAGTAACCTTCTCCTGTGTTCGAATGGAGCGATGGGGCAGAGCTATCGCCAAATCTTGGTGATGGCCGGGACGGTCAGGCGGCAGCGGTTGGGGGCTGACGGGACGACTTGGCGGCGACTTCCAGCCCGTCAGAGAACTTCACACCCAGGATGAGCTTTGGCAACTGGGCATGACCGTCGAGACGGCGCCACGAGCGTTGCGCGCTCTCAACAAGCTTGAACACCATGGCGAGCGCGGTCTTGTTCGACAGACAGCCCTTCGATCGGGTCGTGCGATGGCGCACCGTCGCGAACGTGCTCTCGATCGGGTTCGTCGTTCGCAGATGCTTCCAGTGCTCGGCGGGAAAGTCGTAGAAGGCGAGCAGCGTGTCGCGATCCCTCGCCAGGCAATCGGCGGCCTTCTCGTATTTCAGAGCGTAGCTCTCGACGAACGCGTCGAACGCCAACTCGGCGACAGTCTTCGTCTCGGCCATCCAGATCTCCTGCAATGCACGTTTGGCCTTCGGATGCTGGCTCTTCGGCAGCTTGGCGAGCACATTCGCGGTCTTGTGCACCCAGCACCGCTGCTCGGCAGCTTTCGGCCAGACCTCGCCGGCGGCTTTCCAGAAGCCGAGCGCACCGTCGGCGATCATCATCTCAGGTTGCGCGTCGAGCCCCCGCCGCTTCAGATCGAGCAGCAGCTCGCGCCAATCGTGCGTGCTCTCACGAGCGCCGTCTGTGAACCCGACGAGTTCCTTCCTGCCCTCCGGCGTCGCACCGATGATGACCAGGATGCATTGCTTCTCATCTTCGAGCCGGGCTTCCAGATGGATGCCGTCCGCCCAGGCGTAGACGTAGCGCCTCGCCGAGAGATCGCGCTTCTGCCACGCGGCATGCTCGTCGAGCCAGCCGTCCTTCAGGCGGCCGATAGCGGACGCCGAAAGCCCTGCCGCATCCTTGCCGAGCAATGCTGCCAGAGCCTCGGAGAAGTCGCCGGTAGAGATGCCCTTGAGGTACAGGATCGGCAGCAGCGTCTCGATTGACTTGGAGCGCCGCATGTAAGGCGGAAGGATCGACGGCGAAAACCTGATGCGGCCGGGATCATCGGCCGCCACCCCGCGATCACGCACGCGCGGCTGCTTGACTGGGACCGGACCGATGCCGGTCATCACCTCGCGCTCGGGCAGGTAGCCGTGGCGGACGATGCGGGCGCGGCCATCGTCAGCCTTGAGATCGGCGTGCTTGCCGAGAAAGCCGGCGACCTCGGCCTCGACCGCCTGCGCGAGAAGGGCACGCGCACCATTGCGCAGGACTTCGGTCAGCTGATCGTCGAAGGCTCCTGGCTGAATCAGCCGGACGACGTTATGGTTGGGCACGGCATATCACTCCTTTGCTGGAGAAGTGGAGGCGTCAAGCACCCCCACGATATGCCGCCTTCCCGATTCCCGCCGTCACCAACTTCCGACCATAGCTCGATGGGGCACTCACCGCAAGTGAAACGTTTCCCAACCGCGTGACAACATAGAACCATCATGACCACCCTCCCCACCTGCCCCAAGTGCAACTCCGAGCACACCTACGAGGACGGCAGCCTTCTCGTCTGTCCGGAGTGTGCGCACGAGTGGACACCAGGCGCCGAGGCTGCATCGGATGACGAGGGCTCACCCATCGTCCGCGATGCCAACGGCACCCCCCTTGCCGACGGCGACAGCGTCACCGTGATCAAGGACCTGAAGGTCAAGGGCTCGTCGACGGTCGTGAAAGTCGGCACCAAGGTGCGCAACATCCGCCTCGTCGACGGCACCGCCGGCCACGACATCGACTGCAGGATCGACGGCATCGGCCCGATGCAGCTCAAGTCCGAGTTCGTCCGCAAGGCATGATCCCCGTGCACGCGCCGTAAGCTGGCGTTGCAACTCCGTCCGCATGCCGACGTGATGCCATCGTGGGGACTGGCGCGACGGCCCAGAATTCCTCATAAAGGCGATGGATGGGGGATTTGGCGCCACGCTCGGCGCTTGAAGGGAGCGCGTACCATGCCCGTCGATCCGATGCTCTGGCTTGCCATCGCGGCGTTCGCCTGGGGATTGTCGTTGGCCACCTACCGCTGGATCGCCGTCTACAACGGCTGGCCCATGGGCGAGTGGCAGGCCCATCGTCCCGGCTTGCCGATTGCGATCGGCCTGTTCTCGGTGCTGTTCGCCATGCTCTTCGCTATTGCGCGCGGCGGCGGCACAGTGGTCGCCTTGCCGTTGTTCGGTGTGCTCTTCGCGCTTGCGTGGACGGCCATGACCCGAGTTGCGGCCCAAAGTGCGCTTCTGCTGGCGCCATTGGCGGTGATCGCGCTGCTGGTCTTCTGGATGGCCGCGGCCTCGCACGTCCCCGTCGCCGACGCCTCGCTCTATCGGCCGGAGGATCCGCCTGTTTATGGTCCTGCGGCAACTGAGCGCGATGCTGACCTACCCGAGCGTGATCGTGGTATTACGCGCATCGATCCGAGGGGAGCGACCTCTCCCTCCCGCTGACGACAGCTTGCCGCCGAGAAGGACATCATGGCCGTTCGCCGCCTCCATCCCGACCAGCCCGCCTCGTTCACGTTCTCGCCGGAAAACCTTGCCTGGGCCAAGGCGCGCATCGCGCAATACCCCGAAGGCAAGCAGGCCTCGGCCGTCATTCCTTTGCTGTGGCGGGCGCAGGAGCAGGAGGGGTGGACCACGGAGCCCGCGATTCGCGCGGTCGCCGACATGCTTGGCATGGCCTACATTCGTGTCTACGAGATCGCGACCTTCTATACGATGTTCCAACTCTCGCCGGTCGGCAAGAAAGCCCATTTCCAGGTTTGCGGCACGACGCCCTGCATGCTTCGCGGGGCGGAAGGCATCATCGAAGTGTGCCGGGCCCGGATCCATCACGACTCCCACCATCTCTCGGCTGACGGGGCCTTCTCTTGGGAGGAGGTCGAGTGCATCGGCGCCTGCGCCAACGCTCCCGTGGTCCAGATCCTCAAGGATGTGTGGGAGGACCTGACGCCGGAAACCTTCGAGACGGTGCTGGACGGATTTGCAGCCGGTAAGCCACCTGCCCCGGGCAGCCAAGCGGGGCGCTCGGCCTCCTCGCCAGCAGGCGGTCCGACGTCGCTTACTGACGCGTCCCTTTACGACGGCTCCAAGGTAGGCGGCTGGCAGCAGCAGTTCGCCGAGCGCGAGAAGGCCGCTGCCGAGGCCGCGGCGAAGGCGGCCGCTGCCGCACCGGCGAAAAGCTAGACCCGGCGTGATCGCAGGAGGCGACCATAGGTGTCCGCGAGAAGGCCCGCGACCCCGCGGCCGACTACAAGCGGCGTGTCATGCTCTTCGCGATGCTCGACGCGGCGTTCGTGCTTCTGGTGTTGCTCCCCGGCCTGATCTATCTGTTCGTTCTCGATAACCGGTTGAGCGAGACTGACCTGATGCTTTATCTGGTAGGTCTGCTCGCTGTTCAGGCCATCGTCACCGGCCTTCTACTCTGGAAATTCAGGATCCTTCGCGGACCTCAGGCGGATACACGAGATGCTCGCTGACAAAGACCGCATCTTCACGAACATCTACGGCTTCCACGACTGGCGTCTGGAAGGCGCCCGGAAGCGTGGGCTTTGGGACGATACCAAGCGCCTGATCGACAAGGGCCACGACTGGATCATTAACGAGATCAAGGCCTCCGGCCTGCGTGGGCGCGGCGGTGCCGGCTTCCCGACGGGCCTCAAGTGGTCGTTCATGCCGAAGAACGATCCGCGACCCTCCTATCTCGTCGTCAATGCCGACGAGTCGGAGCCCGGCTCGTGCAAGGACCGCGAGATCATGCGGCACGACCCGCATCATCTGGTCGAGGGATGCCTGATCGCCTCCTATGCGATGCGCGCGCATACCTGCTTCATCTACGTCCGCGGCGAGTTCATCCGTGAGCGCGAGCACCTGGAGGCCGCCGTCAAGGAGGCCTACGACGCCAAGCTGATTGGCAAGAACAACATCCACGGTTGGGACTTCGATCTGGTCGTCCACCACGGGGCCGGCGCGTACATCTGCGGCGAGGAGACGGCGCTGCTCGAGAGCCTCGAGGGTAAGAAGGGCCAGCCGCGCCTGAAGCCGCCGTTTCCCGCCAACTCGGGCCTCTACGGCGCGCCGACCACGGTCAACAATGTCGAAATCGATCGCCGTCGTTCCGACCATCCTGCGGCGCGGCTCGGCCTGGTTCTCCGGCATCGGCCGTCCGAACAACACCGGCACCAAGCTGTTCCAGATTTCCGGCCACGTGAACAATCCCTGCGTCGTCGAGGAAGCCATGAGCATTCCGCTCCGCGATCTTCTCGAGAAGCATGCGGGCGGTGTGCGCGGCGGCTGGGACAACCTGCTGGCCGTCATTCCCGGCGGCTCGTCCATGCCCTGCATCGCGGCGGGCGACTGCCAAGAGCTGCTCATGGACTTCGATTCCATGTCGGCGCTGAAATCCGGTCTCGGCACGGCCGCCGTGATCGTGATGGACAAGTCCACCGACATCATCAAGGCATTCTCGCGCATTGCCTATTTCTATAAGCACGAGAGCTGCGGTCAGTGCACCCCGTGCCGCGAGGGCGTGGCGTGGATCTGGCGGCTGATGGAGCGTATGGCGCGCGGCGAGGCCGAGAAGAGCGAGATCGACCTCCTGTTCAGCGTCACCAAGCAGGTCGAGGGGCACACCATCTGCGCCTTCGGCGAGGGCGCCGTGTGGCCGATCCAGGGTTTCCTGCGCAATTTCCGCCCGGCGATCGAGCAGCGCATCGACGAGCGGATCGCCGCCCAGGCCCGGCAGGCGGCGGAGTAGCCTGTCGAGGATCGTGCCTAGGCTCGGGCGGCCACACGGGCAACCGCCTGCCGTACCGGCTTGGGTAGCCCTTCCAGAACAGCCTTGAGGCGACGGCGCAGGCTGAGGTAGCCCTGCGTGTAGAGCCACCCCTTTGTCGATAGCGCCATGGCGAAGTCGCTGACGTCGCCGACACCATCGCCGAAGTCCAGCTTGTATTGGTGCCTGGGCGGCAGGAGATCCAGCTGGCGTCGCCCCGACAGGATCGAGCGTTCGATCGCGTGCTCGAGCAGCAGCGCGCCGGCTCCGCATTTCTCGAAGCGCGGCTCGAACACGGCGACGTGCAGGAAGGCCGTCGTCTCCGTCTCCAACAGAATCATGAGGGCCGCGGGCGTCTCGTCACAGGTGAGCGCAAGAACGGTGACGCCGGCGGGCCGCCCCAAGCCCTCTGCGGCCTCGGCGAAGAAGGCCTCGAACCGATCGTCCGAGAGTGCCAGTGAGATGGCGCCCTTGTCGCTCAACGTCTCGCGCTTGAGGCGGACGGCATGCCTTGCCATGGCACCGGCCTCGGTGCTGGCCGACGCCGCGATGAATTCCGTCGGGCCGGTGTCCGCGAGACGTCGGGCCTGCCGCCTGCGGTTTTTCCTGGCCTTCGGCTGGCGCCGCTCCTCCCAGCCGGCAAAACTCCTGTCGTCTGACAGATCCAGATACGGCGCCTCCTCGACGGCTGTAACCTTGGCCCCGAGATGCGCCAACAGCGGAGCGGCCACCGCATCGGCCCTCACCCGGCGCAGATTTGCGACGTCGGCACCGGTCTTCTCGACGGCGAATTGCCACGCCTTAAGCAGTGTCGGCACTCCTGCCGCCTCGTCGGCGGCCAAGACGTCACCATATTGGGACACCGGTGCGCCCAGCCATGTCAGCTCGGTCAGCCCGGCGCTGCGTTGTGCCACCAGCGGCATGACCATCGCCAGCCGGCCGCCGATCCGCCCCGTGACGATGGCGAGCTGCGGACCGCGCCGGTCGTCGCCCAGATAGTGGCGGCACCAATGCCAGCACCAGTTGAATGTCAGGAACACATGTGCGGTCCGTCCAGCCTCGCGGTGCAGGGCGTTCCACTCGGCTTCGAGCGCCTCGAAACCGTCCCGGCTCGTGACGATGGTCATCTCGATTTCGGGTGGCGCTCCCTCGAGATCAGCCGTCCGGGAAGCGGAAGCCGGAGCTGTGCACCTGAGATCGGGCGTCGAGAAGCCCGTCGTCTCGCGCAGCACTAGCTCGTTCATGGGTCTGGCCTCGATTGGGATGTCACTGCCCCGATCTCAGCAAACCCCGTGCCATCGATGGCCGCCGGATGCGGCCTGGTGCCCTGGCTGGCTCAGACCCAGGCCAGCTCGACCAGGGCCAACGCCGTCAACGCCGCCGCCGCCAACCCGACCAGGATGCGGCCGCGCCGCGCGGGCCCGGCGCGGCCCACGACGAGCAGGCTGAGCAGCGTCAGGGCCGCAGCCAGATTGAGTGCCACATGACCCGCCAGACCGAGACCGTTGGTCGCCGCGAGCCGGCCTTCTAGAAACGTGGCCGCCGCAAGCCCCAGGAGGACGCCGCCCAAGAGGCGCGGCCAAAATGTCTCTGCAACCGGAGGCAGTCCGAGCAGCCGCGCCAGTGTCCTCGGAAAGAGCAGCAGCACAGTACCGCTGACGAGCTTGAGCAGCATCTCCAGCCAGAGCAGATCCTTTGCCATCTTTGCGTCCTCGCGCCTCAGGCCGTGACCAGGATGGGCTCCGGCGCGGCTTTGCCGAGGATCATGTCAGAGGCCTTGTCGGCGATCATCATCGTGGCGGCGTTGAGGTTCGCGGACAGCATGGTCGGCATCACCGAGGCATCGATCACCCGCAGCCCCTGCAAGCCGTGCACGCGCAGCTCTGCATCGACGACGGCCATCTTATCCGTCTCGGGGCCCATCCGGCAGGTGCCGTTGGGATGGAAGGTCGTCGTGCCGCGCTCCTTGGCCGCGCCCAGCAACTCATCGTCGCTCTGCACCTTCGGCCCCGGGAAGTCCTCGTGGTCGTAGTAGGGCTGCAGCGGCTTCGACGCGAGCAGCCGCCGTGCCAGCCGCATGGCGGCGAGAAGGACGCGACGATCGCCTTCCTCGGTCAGATAGTTCGGCTGGATCAGGGGCGCCTCGAACGGATCGGCGCTGCGGATGCGCACGTAGCCCTTGCTGTCGGGGCGCTGCTGCCACGAGGCGACGGTCATGCCGGGCTCGCGCTCGAGCTCGCCCTGGACGCCCTCGCGATAGCTCGCCGGCGTGAACGTCAGCTGGATGTCCGAGTTGGCGACCTCCGGATAGGAGCGCCAGAAGGCGTAAACGAGCGTCGGCGACAGTGCGAGGACGCCCTTTCGCGTAAACACCCATTTCGCCACCTCGGCGGCCAGCTTCATGCCCCGGACGCGCTCGTTGATCGTTTCGATGTTCTTGACGCGGGCGACGAAGCGCGGTGCGTAGTGATCCTTGAGGTGCTCTCCGACGCCCGGCAGTGCGTGACGCACCTCGATGCCGTGCGCGGCCAGCAGCTCCGGCGAGCCGATACCCGAGAGCTGCATGAGTTGCGGCGAGTTATAGGTGCCGCCCGAGAGGATCACCTCGCGTGAGGCCCTGATCTCGGTGATGGGGCCGCCACGGCCGCCCTTGGCGAAGCGCACGCCCCGTACGCGCTTGCCGTCCATGATCAGGCCGGTCGCGTGCGCCTCCGTGATGATCGTGAGGTTGTGCCGCTTGCGGGCCGGATGCAAAAAGGCGCGCGCCGCCGAGACCCGGCGGCCGTTGCTGATGGTGCGCTGCGCGTAGGCGACGCCCTCCTGCAAGGCGCCGTTGTAGTCGGGGTTGCGCGGAATGCCGGCCTCCACCGCGCCCTGGATGAAGGCCTCGCAGAGCGGATGGACCCAATCGATGTCGGAGACCGTCAGGCTGCCGTCGCGGCCACGGAACGTCGCGTCCGCATCACCACCCTGGCGCCCCTCGAGCCGCTTGAAGTAGGGCAGCACGTCGGCATATCCCCATCCCCGGTTGCCCATCTGCGCCCAGGTATCGAAATCGAGCGGCTGGCCTCGATTGTAGACGTGTCCGTTGATCGAAGACGAGCCGCCCAGCGTCTTGCCGCGCGGCGCATGGATCCGGCGCCCCCCGGTCCATTCCGACGGCTCCATACTGTAGAGCCAGTTCACGGTGGGATCGTAGAATGTCTTGATGAAGCCGGCCGGGATGTGAATCCATGGCAGCCAGTCGGGCGGACCCGCTTCCAGCACGCAAACGCTCGTGATTCCGTCGGCCGAGAGCCGATTGGCCAGCACGCAGCCGGCCGAGCCGGCGCCAACGATCACGTAATCGAAGCTGTCCACGGACGCCCCCCGGTTTTCACACACGTTCGAAGGGGTGCGATGCCACACTCGGCGCGGGGCGTGCAAGGGGGAGGCGCCGCGCAGGGTTTCTGCCGCGATCCTCTCGCGGGGGTGGATCAGTGAACGATGTGGGCGCTGGCCAGCCGGATGAGAGCCGCGTTGATGCTGTCGATACGTTTGAGATAGCCCTCGACCTCGCTATCGCAACCCTGCATCGAAAGTACGGCATGGAGCCGCGCGACGCACGCCGCGCGCTCGTCCTGCAGGCCTTGCAAGGCTGTTTCGACCGCGGCTTGAGCAAGTTCGCAGGACATGGACATGACAGACATTGTTCCGAGGCTTGGTTAGGCTCCGGGAAGTAAAACTACCAGGGACCTACTTCGGTTTCCGAAAACGTGTCGCAAAAACTTCACTAAAATGCCGCAGGTCGATCGACTGGGCCGGTGGGCTGTGGTCCGACGTGAGATGAATTGAGGGTGATATGCAACGTCAGGCGCGTGAAGCTCGCATCGCGGTGGTCGGCGGGCGCGTCCTCGTCTGCGACGGTCTCGCGCGGGGCGACGTGGCCGTCGTCGCGTGCGGTGACGACGCGTGCCTCGCGCTGGAGCCGGCCGGCATGTCTGCTCGGTTGGTGATCGATGCCGGGGGCTTGCTCGTCCTGCCGGGCCTCGTCGACGTCCATGGCGACGCCTTCGAGCGCCAGATGATGCCCCGACCGGGCGTTGGCATCGATCTCGCGCTGGCGCTTCTCGAGACCGACCGGCAACTGGTCGCCAACGGCATTACGACGGCCTTCCATGGCGTGACGCGCTCGTGGGAACCCGGTCTGCGCGATGCGGCGCACGCACGCGCACTATTGAAGGCCATCGAGGGGTTGCGCCCCAAGCTCGCAGCCGACACGCGCTATCACCTCCGCCATGAGACCTACAACCTCGACGGGGAGGATGAGATCCTTTCCTGGATCAGGGAGCGCCGCGTCGGCGTCGTCGCCTTCAACGATCACATGACCGGCACCATCAAGGTTCGCCACCGCCCCGACAAGATGGCCAAGATGGTCGAGCGATCCGGGCTGGACCCGAAAGCCTTCGATACCCTCGTAGAGCGCGTCTACGGCCGCACCGGCGAGGTTGCAGGCTCCATAGCACGCATCGCGGCGGCGGCCGTCGCAGCAGGCGTTCCCGCCATGTCGCACGACGACATGACGATCGAGCAACGCCAATGGTTCGCGTCGCTCGGCGTCGCCATCGCCGAGTTCCCCATGACCGACGCCGTCGCTGAGGCCGCAGTCGCTGACGGCGCACCGACCGTGTTCGGCGCCCCGAACGTGCTGCGCGGCGGCAGCCATACGGGGTGTCCGGACGCTGCCGAGATGGCGCAGCGCGGGTGGTGCAGCGTCCTGGCTTCGGACTACTACTACCCGGCGCTGCTCCAGGCGCCTTTCATCCTCGCGGCTAAGCATGGCGTGCCGCTGGAGAAGGGCTGGCCGCTGGTCTCCGCCAACGCCGCCGCCGCCGTGGGCCTCACCGATCGCGGGGTCATCGCCGAGGGCAAGCGCGCCGATCTCGTGCTTGTTGACGCGCCGCCGTCGGGGCCGGCCCGCGTCGTCGCCACCATCGCCGATGGCTGCCTGGTGCATCTTGCGGACGGGAGCCGGCTCGTCGCCTGACGCGGCGGGCGGGGGCCTTATTTTCCCATTGTTGGCGGTTGCCGGAGGTGGCAGCGTTGCTGCACGGCTCTTCAACTCCAGCAACACGGGAGCACTGCCATGCGCTCGCTCACCATCGGCGATGTCACCATCACCTCCATCATCGAGCGCGACGGCCCCTGGCGCCGCCCGGTCGACATGTTTCCGTCCTACGACCACGCCGTCGCCCGCGAGCATCTGCGCACGCTGGAGCCAGAGGTCTTCGACCCCGCCACCGGCAAGATGGTCATCACCTACCAGACGTTCGTCGTGCGCACGCCGAAGCACCTCGTGCTGGTCGATACCTGCCTCGGCGAGAACAAGGGTCACCCCGCGCCGATGGACTTCGACACCCAGCCCTGGCTCGACAACTTCAAGAAGGCCGGCCTCTCTTTCGAGGAGATCACGCACGTCTTCTGCACGCATCTCCACATCGACCATACCGGCTGGAACACGCGCCTCGTCAACGGCCGCTGGGTGCCGACTTTCCCCAACGCCAAGTACATCTTCCACAAGGACGAGTACGCCTGGTGGGAGGCCGCCACCAAGGAAGGCCGCAATCCGCCGGGCACGGTGTGGACCAACAATTGCCGCCCGGTCGTCGAGGCCGGCCAGGCGCTGCTCGTCGACAACACCTACGAGCTCGACGACACCTTCACGCTCACGCCGACGCCCGGCCATTCGCCGCGCCATATGTGTGTCAACATCTCGTCGAAGGGCCAGAAGGCCGTCGTCACCGGCGACATGATGCACCACGCGCTGCAATGCCGTGAGCCCGAGTGGTCCACCATCTTCGACGTCGACCGCGCCGAGGCCGCCCAATCCCGCCGCCGCTTCCTCGACCGCGTCTGCGACACGCCAACGGTCATCCTGCCGATCCATTTCCCCAGCCCGACGGCCGGCCTGATCAAGCCGTATGGCAAGTGCGGGTTTGATTACAGGTTCGTGCGGTAGGGCGGGGAGGCCATTCGCCTGATCGGCGCCGAGCATGAGGTCGCCTGGCTCGACACGCCAATCGGCGTTCTTGCGCCAGAAAACTGATGCTATCGTCGGCACTGATCACATTGGGCTCGCCTTCGAGTTCGACCCCAATCCGTGGCTGTTGCGGAAGGACCAGTCCCCATGGCCGAATTCACCGAGAACTTGACCGACGCCCATGTCGAGATGATCGGCAAGCAGGCCATTTTCTTCGTGGCAACGGCGGCAGCCGAGGCAAGGATCAACCTGTCGCCAAAAGGTCTCGACTGCTTTCGCGTGCTGGGGCCGCAGCGGGTCGCTTACCTCGATCTCGGCGGCTCGGGTAACGAGACGCATGCGCATCTTGCAGCGGACGGCCGCATCACCGTCATGTTCTGCAATTTCGAGCAGCCTGCGCTGATCCTGCGCATCTACGGTCGAGGACGTCCGGTTTTGCCGCAAGACGCAGGCTGGGCGGCCTTGGAAGCGCAATTCGCGCTGCTGCCCGGGACCCGCCAGATCTTTGTGATCGACGTCGAAAGTGTCCAAACGAGCTGCGGCTGGGGCGTGCCGTTCATGGCGTTCGATCGCGAGCGCGACACGCTGACCAAGTACCACCGGCAAGCCGATCCCGCCGCGTGGGTGAAGAAAACGTCGAGACGAACGCAAAGCATCGATGGCCTGCCCACACGTGCCACCGATCGCTACATCGCCGGCAAACAGGACGGCTGAAGCCCCAGGCGGAACGCCGAAGAAGGACCATGGCATGCTGCGATCTGGAGCAACAGCACTCCCCACCCGCCCCGTCGGCCACGCCGGGCTCGCCGTCACCGAGATCGGTTTCGGTGGGGCGCCGATCGGCAACTTCCGCTTCAAGATCAGCGACGACGACGCGCACGCCTCGATGGCGGCGCTCTGGAAAGGCGGGGGCCGCTACTACGACACCTCGCCCTACTACGGGTACGGCCGTAGCGAGCTGCGTGTTGGCCGCTTTCTGCAGTCGGTGCCTGCGTCCGACTACGTGCTCTCGACCAAAATCGGCCGCATCATGCGCCCGCTCCGCGCCTCGGACGAGACGACCGGCCTGCGCGTCGGCGGCCTGCCGATGTTTCCGCGCTACGACTACAGCTACGACGGCGTCATGCGCTCGCTCGAGCACTCGTACCTCCGCATGGGCGTCTCGCGGATCGATATCGCCTTCATCCATGACGTCGATGCGTTCACGCATGGCTCCGACGCTGCCGCCGAGCCCTACTTCAAGGCCGCCATGGAGGGCGCCTACAAGGCCCTCGACGAGCTGCGCCGCTCGGGCGACCTCAAAGCCATCGGCGCCGGCATCAACGACACGCGCTGGTGCCGCCGCTTCGTCGAGGCCGGCGATTTCGACTGCATCATGATGGCCGGCCAGTACACGCTGCTGACCCACACGCCCGAAACGCTCGAGTTCATGGACCTCTGCCGGAAGCGTGGCGTGGGCTTGCTGCTCGCGGCCGTGTTCAACTCGGGCCTGCTGGCGCTCGGCTCGAAGTCGGCGACGGCGACCTTCAACTACAACCCGCCCCCGGCCGACATCATGGCCCGTCTCGTGCGCATCGAGGAGATCGCGGCGGCCCACCGCGTGCCCCTCAACGCCGCAGCGATCCAGTTCGTGCTGGCCGAGCCGACCGTGAAGGCGGCCGTCCTCGGCGCCACCGGCCCCCAAGAGGTCGAGGCCAACTTGAAGGCGCGCGCCATTCCGATCCCGGCCGCATTCTGGTCGGACCTCAAGACCGCAGGGCTGCTCGCCGCTCATTTGCCCACACCATGACGGCGCGGCTGCAGACCACTGTTGCCCGCTCTGGCCTTCCAGCTTAGCCTGTCCGGACAAATCTGATCGCGCCCGGCGAACGGGTGCTTGTCGCCCCGGAGGGAACCCCATGCTCAAGTATTTCGACAGCTCCTACGTCGGCACCGTCGACATGGAGGACTGCGGCTATCTCGGAAAGCCGGTCAATGAGCGCCATTACACCACCGAGCAATTGGCCGGCGCCCTCTACAAGGCCGAGGAGTACGCCCGGACGATGGACCGTCTCGGCTACGACACCTTCTGGATGGCCGAGCATCATTTTCAGCCCGAAGGCACCGAGTGCATCCCAAACCTGCTGATGATGGCGATGCACCTCGCCGGCATCACTAAGAACATCAGGATCGGCTGCGGTTTCAACGTCGTGCCGATGTGGCATCCGCTGCGTCTTGCCGAGGATTACGCCACCGCCGAGATCCTCACCCGTGGTCGCACCGTGTTCGGGGTGGCCCGCGGCTATCACACGCGCGAGGTCGAGACCTTCGGCGCGCCGTTGATCGATCAGGACGCCAACCGAGAGATGTTCGAGGAAGGCACCGACCTCGTCTTCAAGGCCTTCAACGAGGAGAAGTTCTCGCACAAGGGCAAGTATTATACGTGCCCGCCCGAGGTGCCCTATCGCGGCTACACACTGAAAGAGCTGACGCTCGTTCCACGGCCTCTCAAGCTCCCCGTCGAGTGCTGGCAGCCGATCCAGTCCGGCTCGGAGCGCGCCTTCGACTTCATGGCCAAGCACGGCATCTGCGGCGTCATCGGCGGCGGCTCGGCCGAGGGTGGCGTGGTGCAACGCCATGTCGACGGCTTCCGCGCTGCTTATAAGCGCCGCGGCATCGATCTCGTGCCGGGCGAGCGCATGTCGATCGGCTACCAGTTCCACATCGCCTCGTCGAAGGAGCAGGCCATGAAGGAGGCCGCGATCTACTACGAGGAGAACATGAAGATGTTCGGCGAGTTGCGCCTCGTGCGTGCCATCACCGAGGAGCAGATCGCCGCCATGCGCAATCCGGCGCTGGTGCCCAACACCAAGCTGCCGCGCATCGAGGATGCGGTGAGCGCCGGCGGCTTCCTCGCCGGTACGGCCGAGGAGATCATCGAGGCGCTGAAGAGGACCGAGGCGGTCCTGCCGGGCCTCGAGCGCGTCTCCTGCTCGCTGCCGATGGGCACCCCGCTCGCGATGGCGATGGAGCAGCTCGAGCGCTTCTCCAAGGAGGTCATGCCGGCCTTCAAGGGCAAGGTCACCGCCGCTGCGGCGGAGTGAGGGCAGGGGCCGTTCCCAGCCATCTCGGCGTAGGTCGGGTCGAGCCCTTCGCGAGACCCGACGCGTCGGGGTTTGTGCTCGCCCTGTCGGGTCTCAAAGTGCAATCTCGACCCGACCTACCGCGCCGGTGACATTCGGTCGGGTCGAGCCCTTCGCAAGACCCGACGCGGCGACTGGGGAACGCGCGATCGCCAAAAATGGTAGTTGCACGCCAGACCGCACCTGCGCTTGGCTTGCGACGCTCAGGGTACAAGAGAGGCCTCCTCATGCCGCGCTACCGCGTTCTCACAACCAAGGCGACCACCATCTCCACGGGTCTCGGCGGCTACAACCATGAGATGGAGGCGCTGGACCCGCTCGATGTCGAGATCGTCGAGTGCGACCCGACGCCGGAGGCCTTCATCGCGCTCGCGCCGACAGCCGACGCCGTCTACGCGAAAGGCATGAAATTCACGGCCCCGATGCTGCATGCGCTCACCAAGTGCAAGGTGATCTCGCTCGGCTCGGTCGGCGTCGATACGGTCGACGTCGCCGCCGCCACCGCCAAGGGCATCCCCGTCACCAACTGCCCGGACACCTTCATCGAGGAGGTGGCCGACCACGCCATGATGCTGCTGCTCGCCGCCCACCGGCGCGCCATCGAGCAGGACCGCATGGTGCGCGAGGGTCGCTGGACCGAGGGCCGTCCGCAGCTCTTGAAGATTCCGCGCCTGATGGGCCAGACGCTCGGCTTCATCGCCTTCGGTCGCGTTGCCCGTGCCACCGCACGGCGCGCCAAGGCGTTCGGCCTCAACCTGATTGCGCACGACCCCTTCATCGACGAACAGACGATTGCCGAGCACGGCGTCGAGCCGGTCTCGCTCGACGACGTGCTGACCCGGTCCGACTTCATCTCCATGCACATGCCGGCGACGCCGGAGGCGCAGGGTTTCCTCAAGGGCCAGCACTTCCGCCGCATGAAGCCGACCTGCATTTTCGTCAACACGGGGCGCGGGCCCACCGTCGAGGAGGCCGGCCTCATCAAGGCGCTGCAGGAGGGCTGGATCGCTGGCGCCGGGCTCGACGTGTTCGAGATCGAGCCGGTCAAGCCGGACAATCCGCTACTGAAGATGACCAACGTCATCCTCGCCCCGCACAACGCCTCGGCCTCCGCCCGCTTCGACCCGGCCCGCAAGCGCCGCGTCGGCCAGGAGATCGCCAACGTGCTGTCGGGTCGCTGGCCGCTCTCCTGCGTCAACCCGGTGGTGCTCACCACCGCCGGCCTGAAGCGCTGGCAGCCCATCTCGATGGATCGCGGCCCGAACTCGTAAGTGGGGCAGGTGGGCCGGGCATGGGAGTCCTCAGATGTCCCCAGCACGCCGAGCGCCGCCGTTAGGGAGCGATGCGCCGGCCAGCTGCAGAATGTGTTCGCTCCTATCGCTGCACCTCATCGACCGGCAACCCCAGCGCCATGCGACCGGCAAGTTTTCGCTGGTCGACGGGGCGCAGTGGATGGAAACGCGCGCCTTGGATGTCACGGAACAACCGCTCCACCACCTGCTCGCGAAAGTAGCTCCCGCCGCCGGTCACCTCGAGTGCGAGTTCGACAGTCTTGAGCGCGCTGCGGGCGATCAGACTGCGATACGTGAATATCTCGCTGGTCGTCGCCTCTCCCGGTTGCGCCGTCTCCGCGAAGGCCACCATGCTGTCGTGAGCGATACGCGTCGCCATCCACTCGGTCTGCAGTTCGCCGACCAGCTCGACCGAGGTCGTTCCTTTGCGCTTGGCAGCCGCGACGGCGATCCCGCAGGCTGCCTCGGCGATGCCAGTGTAGACGGCATAAACAAGCGGAAACGCCACCATCGAGATCAGATGCATGATCGGATGCCAAGCGCCAGACGGCCGACGCACCGAGACAGCGGCATCCGGCACGAACACATCTTCGAACACCACGTCGTGCGAGGCCGTGCCGCGCATACCCATCGTGTCCCAGGTCTCGATAATGCTGATGCCGGGGGATGCGAGGGGAACGGCGATGTGCATCACCATCGGTCCCTCGGGCGTCTGCTCCACAGCCATCGTCATGAACAGATTGGCCGATGGCGCGCCGCTGGCAAAGACCTTACGGCCGTTGACCCTGTAACCGCCCTCGACCTTGGTCGCTGTTCCCGAGCCAGGCAGCCAGTCCGAGCCACCAGAAGTGAGGAGTTGCAACCGCTCGGCCGCGATCCGTTTCAGCAGGGCGTCAGTTGGCGCTTTCTGGTGACGCCACCGCCAAGCGGCAAAGGCCACGGGATGCGTGTGCATGGACATGGTCAGCGCCGTCGCGCTGGAGATGCGTCCCAGCATGCGCAGGAATTCGGCCAGCTCTGCAGGCAGCAACCCAGCGCCACCGAGTTCGCGCGGGACGGCAAGGGCCAAGAACCCGTGCTCGCGCAGAAGTGCCATGTTGTCGGCGACGTATTCCTTCGTCTGGTCGCAGTGCTTTTCGGTGGCCTCCAAGCGTGGCGCCAGCTTGGCCAATGTTGCGCGCCAGTCGAAGGACGCTTCCGTGATTTTATTATGAGCAGTTGCAGCAGACATGAAAATCTCCTTTGATATGCATTCCTTGTGCGAATTTTTGTGTCGATCGAGGCCAATCGGCAATGACCGGAACGCCGGATTCCCGTGCCGGAACGCCGGATGTCTTGACGGATATGCTGCGCGCTGTTCGCCTGACCGGCGCCGTGTTTTTCAGCGGCCGTTACACCGCGCCGTTTGGAATCAGGTCTGGCAAACGGTTCGACCCCAGTATGCCGGCAGCACACCTGCGCCACATCAGCGTCTTCCACCTGATCACGGCCGGGACCTGCATGTTCGAGTCGGCAAGCGGCAACCGACGTCGGCTCGCCGCTGGCGATCTGCTTCTGATCCCGTTCGCCGATGCGCACCAGTTCTGGGAGGGTGACGACGTCCCTATCGTGCCGGTTGAGAGCACCGTCCGCCAAGGCAATCATCCTGGTCTCTGGACGTCCGACCATGGAGGCGGCGGCCCTGAGGCACGCCTGATCTGCGGCCTTCTCGAATTGTCGGAATTCCTCGCGATGCCGCTATTCCGAAGCCTCCCCGAATTCGTCATCGCACGGCCGGGCGACTTCAAGGCCGGGGAGCTCGTGATCAGCACGGTGCGGGACATCATGGCACTCGTCGACGCAGCCTCCCCCGGTGCCGACATCATGCTCGGCCGTCTGATGGAGCTGCTATTCATCGAAATGTTGCGCCGCCATGCCTCGAGCCTGCGCCAGGATAGCAAGGGATTGCTGGCAGCGTTGAACGATTCCATCGTCGGTCAAGCACTGAAGCTCATCCATGCCGATCCGGTACGTTCCTGGACCGTTGACAGCCTCGCACGGGAAGCCGGCGCTTCGCGCACGGTTCTATCCGAACGCTTCAACGCCTTGCTGGGACGGCCACCGATCGACTACGTCATCGGCTGGCGCATCCAGCTTGCTGCTGAACGCCTCCGCAATGGACGTGATCCGATCGCGAAAATCGCGGCCGACATCGGCTACGAATCGGAGGCCGCTTTCTCTCGCGCATTCAAGCGTGTGACCGGCCTCAGTCCCGGGCGCTGGCGCGACGGCGCCGGTGACAGTCCCGACCTGATGACCCTGCACCCAACACGCCGCTAGGTCCAGTCGCAGACCGTAGTGCCGATGCAGTATGAGGCCGAGCACGCATTTGCGAAAGATGAACTAGCCAGAATCCCGTTTTGAGCAAGGGCGCCGGGTGCGTCGCAAACCGGCACGATGTCTCGGTGGGGCTAACATCACCTGCGCCAAATCTGACAATGGCCGAGGTACACCAATTGCCTCTCGGCCGCAGGAAGCCCTGACCGAGCCACCGTAGCGGGCGGCCACTCCTTGCCCCACATCCATCTCGACACTCACGCCCGGCCGGCGCATTCTGGCGGCAACCGACAACCGAGTCCGCGAGGAGCCGCCCCATGTCCGATCTTCCCAAGCACGTCGCCATTCACGAGGAAGGCCCCCGCGAAGGCTTCCAGATCGAACCGGGTCCGATCCCGACCTCCGACAAGATCAAGCTGATCGAGGCGCTGGCCGAGACCGGCCTGCATCACATCCAGGCGTGCTCGTTCGTCTCGCCGCGCGTCGTGCCGCAATGGGCGGACGCCGAGCAGACGGTCGCCGGCTTCAAGGCCAAGCCGGGGGTCGACTATACGGCGCTCTGGTTCAACGCCTCCGGCCTCGACCGCGCGCTGGCCTTTAAGGACAAGCTGACGCTCTCGGGCTCGATCTCGCTCGTCGCCACCGAGGGCTTCTGCAAGAAGAACCTCAACCGCACACTGGCCGAGAACTACGAGGCCATGCGCAAGCAGACGGCGCTGCACATCGAGCGCAGCGTGCCGGTCAAGCGCATCGGCGTGATGGCGGCGTTCGGGTGCAACTACTCGGGCGACGTGAAGCCCGAGCAGGTCGTCGAGCGTGTGGCGGAGGGCTTCAAGCTCGCCGAGGAAGCCGGCGCCACCATCGAGCTGATCTCGCTCGCCGACACCATGGGCTGGGCCATCCCGCCACGCCTCGAGAAGGTGCTGGGCGCCGTGCGCAGCAAGTGGCCGTCGCACCGCATCGGCCTTCATCTGCACGACACGCGCGGCATGGCGATCGCCAACGCGCATGCCGCTATGAAGATGGGTGTCGCCCAGTTCGACGCCACGGTCGGCGGCCTTGGCGGCTGTCCGTTCGCGGGCCAGAAGGGCGCTGCCGGCAACATCTGCACCGAGGAATTGGTGCTGCTCTGCGAGGAGATGGGCATCCACACGGGCGTCGATCTCGACAAGCTGATCGAGGTGGGGCGCATGGCCGAGGAGATCGTCGGACATCAACTCCCGAGCGAGCTGATCCACGCCGGCAGCTTGGATGCTTTCCGGCGGAAGGCGGCGTAGGAACTGCGATCCCGGAGGCGAGGGCGCTCACCACGTGCGCCCCGCCCCAGAGGACGGGTGCCGCCGTCACGCGCGCGTTTTCATCGCTTCCTCCAGCGCGTCGCGTCCGGTCTTGTCTACAGACACGAACCAGTCCGCGATCCGGTCCGACGTGACGAAGATCGTGTCGGGGCGGCTCATGAGCATGTCGAGCGCCTTCTCGAGATAGTACATGCGGTGCGGCACGCCGGCGATGTGCGGATGAAGGCCGATGGACAGCACGCGCGGGTTCTCCTCCAGCTCCGGCTCGAGGACGGCGAGCGTCGCCTCCAGCCGCTTGATAAGCTCGTCCGACGATTGGCCCTGCACGGCCCACATGGGCACGTCGTTGATCTCCCAGGTGTAGGGCAAGCAGAGCAGCGGCCCCTCTGCCGTCGTCATCCAGCACGGCAGGTCGTCGAGCAGCCAATCGTGCGTGTAGTCGAGACCGGCCCGTTTCAGCACCTCCGGCGTGCGCGGCGTCTCGCCTCCGCCGGCGCCGAACCAGCCACGGACTTGCCTGCCGCTCAGCGCCTCGAGCCGCGCGAGCGAGCGCGCGACCTCCGCCTCCTCGTCCTCGACCTCCTTGAGCGAGCGCTGGAACCAGCTGTGCCCGACGAAATCCCACCCGGCCTTCGCGGCCTGCGCGGCGGCCTGCGGATAGACGTCGGCGCACTGCGCATTCATCCACGCCGACGCCTTGAGTCCGCGTTTCTCCAGCGCCTTGAAGATACGCGGAAGCCCACACCGCATGCCGTATTCGACCCACGAGTAGTTGGCGACATCGGGAGGCTCGCTCGGCTTGCCGTGGGGCGCCGGCAGGATGCCGCGTGGCATCGGACGGTCGAACGGCCAGTACTCGATGGCGACGACTGGGTTCACCATCAGCGGCTTGCCTTCGAGCGGCTCGTAGCGGGGACGCTCCGATGACATCTGGTAGGGAATACGCGGGTTCGGCCACATGGCGGGGCTCCTGGACGGGGGAAGAAGCCGCGACTATCGCAGCGGCAGCGCCCGACCCGCAACGCTCGAGCGGGCACCAGATGCAAAGAGCCCGGCCGCTTCGTGCGGCCGGGCTCGTTCGTTAGCGATCTCTCTACTTCAGTGCGAGATCAAGCATCGCTTTGATACGCTCCTCGCCGGTCTCGGCAACCAGGCGGTCGATCTCCTTTCCGCCTTTGATCAGCACGAAGGTCGAGCGCCGCGGAACTTGGCGGCTGGTCGTCACCTCGTCGTTCTTGAAGGTGTCCCAGTCGACCAGGACGAACGTAATCGCCTTGTTGTATTGGGGCAGGCTCTCACGGAGCCGTTGCAGCACGCGTTCCTGCTGTGCGCAGGTCGGTCACCACGTCGACTTGTAGTGGATCAGAACGGTCTCGCCCTTGGCGATGGCCGCCTGGACCGCACCCGGTTTGTAGGTGATCGTATCACTACCTGCTGTCGCCGGCATATGCCCCGTCACGATCATGAGCATCAGGGCCAAGAGCCCTGCCAAGAAGTTCCGCAAATCCTCACTCCTTCTTCTGCTGACGAACCCTCACAAAGAAACAGAAAGCTCCTGGAGCCATATGGGCAGCACGCTCAGCGCCCATCCCTCGATCCGCTGATGCAGCCCGAAGAACATGGCGAGGCCCACAGTGATCAGCGCAGCGGCCAGGAACGATTTCGAGCTGGCGGCGAACGTGCGCAGCTGTTGCTGGCGGCGAGCGAGCGCCTCGCGGGTTCCGTAGGCGAGCGCCAGGATGATGGTGGAGGCGCCGATGGCGAAGCACGCCATGATTGCCGTGGCCCAGGCGAGCGACTTGCCCTGCGAGGCGAGCGATATGGCGCCACCCAGCGTCGGTCCGATGCAGGGCGACCACGCGGCGCCGAGCAGCATGCCGCCGATGAACTGGCCGGAGAGCCCCTGTCCCTGCAGCGCACCGCGGCGCTCGAACGCATGGCCTGCGATACCGGCAGTGGCGGTTGCGAAGCGAACGTTCAGGGCGGGAACCATGAGGACGAGCCCAAAGCCGATCATGGCGACTGCACCGATCTTCGCCATGACATCGGCATCGAGCCCGATCGCCGGGCCGAGAGCGGCAACGCCGACACCGACCACGACGAAGGCGACGCTGAGGCCCGCACAAAGCGCCAGGGGCCCGAGGCGCTCCTCCTGGACCGCCGCGCCCAGAATGAAGGGAAGCACCGGCAGGACGCACGGATTTATGAGGGTTAAGAGACCCGCGCCATAGGCGAACAACAGATCCATGCGCCAACTTCCGGAATTGGTCCTCGTCAAATGGTATGTCGTCGTACGATCAGCCGTGACCGGACGCCAACCAAAAAGCCGTCGCGGGCTATCAAGATGTCTTGATCGGCGCTGAGCTGGGTCCGTCCACCGGGGGGCCTTCAAGTGTCACGCCGGATGGTGCACGCTAGCGACCTTCACTCCAGTCCCGATCCGCCGAGGCCCCCTGCGATGATGACGACGTCCTCCCTCCCTCTTTCCGGCATCCGAGTCCTCGAGCTCTCGCACACCGTCATGGGGCCGACGGCGGGGCTGGTGCTTGCCGACCTCGGCGCCGACGTGATCAAGGTGGAGCCGGCGCCGAAGGGCGACCATACGCGCGGGCTGGGCGGTTTTGCGGCGGGCTTTTTCTCGGCCTTCAACAGGAATAAGCGCGGCATCGCTCTCGACCTGAAGCAGCCGGAAGGGCAGCAGGCCTTTCATCGCCTTGCGGGACAGGCTGACGTTGTGCTCGAGAACTACGGCCCCGGAACCATGGAGCGGCTCGGTTGCGGCTGGGACGCGCTCGAGAAGCTGAATCCGCGGCTCATCTATCTCGCGCTGAAAGGCTATCTGCCCGGCCCCTACTCGCACCGCCCGGCGCTCGACGAGGTCGTGCAGTATCACGTCGGCCTCGCCTACATGACGGGCCCGCCCGGACGGCCGCTGCGCGCGGGCGCCTCGATCATCGACATTCTCGGCGCCGTGTTCGGTGTCATTGCCTTGCAGGCTGCGCTCCGCGAGCGCGACCGCACTGGCAAAGGCCAGCTCGTCACCTCGGCGCTGTTCGAGAGCGCGGCGTTCCTCATGGCCTCACATATGTCCGGCATCGTCGCGACCGGCCAGGACATGCCGCCGATGCCCGCGCGGCGTGGTGCCTGGGCCATCTACGAGGTGTTCCCCTGTGCCGACGGGGAATTGTTCATCGGCGTGACGAGCGACCAGCAGTGGGCGCGGTTCGTCGAGGAGTTCGGCCTGCAGGCGCTCGCCGCCGACGCGCGCCTCGCCACCAACCTGATGCGCGTCGGCGAGCGCGAGTGGCTGATCCCGCGTCTGAAGGAGATCATCGCGCCGCTGCCCAAGGCCGAGGTGGCTGAGCGGCTGGAGCGCGCGGCATGCTCGTGGGCGCCCGTCGGTAAGCCGGCCGATCTCTTCGAGGACGCCCACCTGCTCGCGACCGGCGGCCTCATCGAGACCTTCATCAACCGCGCCGGCGGCATGGACGGCAAGCCGGTGAAGCTCCCCGCCATGCCCTTCGCCTTCGGCGACGAGCGCCTGGGCCTGCGCCGCCACGCCCCAACCATGGGCCAACACAACGCCGAGGTTCTGGCCGAGGCGGGCTACAGCGAGGCGGAGATTTCGGCGATGGTGGGGAAGGGCGTAGTCGTCGCGGGGTGAGGCAGCGGGTCGCCTGCTTGCTGGACAACAGTCATCCCGGTGCTTGTCACCGGGACCCATGGTGCAGCACATTCAATCACCAGAGACGGCTCCCAAACACGACGCGAGCACGTCTTCGGTACGCGCCCTGACGGCCTGAGCAACGCGAGGAATGGGTCCCGGGCACAAGGCCCGGGACGACCGAATTTGGATGATCGGGAGACCACACTATGCCGACCAGAGCCGTCCTCGTCGCAGGCGCCACGGGCCTCGTCGGCCACGCGGCGATGCAGCACTTCGCGGGGCTGCCCGATACGAACGTCATCGCCGTCTCGCGCCGTAAGCCCGCCGAGACGTTCGGGGCGCGCTTCCTTTCCGTGGATCTGCAGGACCGCGCCTCATGCGCCGAGATCTTCGGTGCCATGCCGGAGGTGACGCACGTCGTCTACGCCGCGCTCTACGAGAAGCCGGGGCTCGTCGCGGGCTGGCGCGCGGACGACCAGATTGCGATCAACGATGCCATGCTGCGCAACCTGATGGACCCGCTGCTCGGCGCCGCGAAGGGGCTCCGCCACGTCTCGCTGCTGCAAGGAACCAAGGCCTACGGCTCGCACGTCAGGCCGATGAAGTACCCGGCGCGCGAGGGACGCGACGAGGCGCGCGACGTGCCGAATTTCTACTGGCAACAGGAGGACTACATCCGCGAGCGCCAGAACGGGCAATCGTGGGCCTTCACGATTTTCCGCCCCGTACTCATCTGCGGCTACTCGCTCGGCGCGGCGATGAACCTGATCCCGGCGATCGGCGTCTACGCAGCCGTCCTGAAGGAGCGCGGCGAGCCGCTGCATTTCCCCGGCGGGCCGGGCCGCGTCTCGCAAGCCGTCGATGCCGGGTTGCTTGCGCGAGCCATGGCGTGGGCTGGCGACAACGATAAAGCACGGAACGAGGCCTTCAACGTCTCCAACGGTGACGTCTTCGCGTGGCCGAACGTGTGGCCGGCCATCGCGGACGCCGTCGGCATGAAACCGGGCGATGAACGACCGATGTCGCTCGCGTCCGAGATCGCGCCCCGCGAGGACGAGTGGCAGCGGATCGTGACGAAGCACGGGCTCGCCGCGCCGGACCTGAGGAGCCTCGTCGGCCTCTCGTTCGAGTACGCCGACTGGCAGATGAACCACGGCCGCACCAAACCGGCGCCCGTGTCCTACTCCTCGATGATCAAGCTCATGCAGGCCGGCTTCACCGAGGTGATGGACAGCGAGGTTATGTTCGCCGCTGCCCTGCGCGAGTTTCAGCGGCGGCGGCTGTTGCCGACGCCAAACTAATCTCGACTTTCTTGCGCAAGAAAAAAAGCCGAGTTCCCGGAAACCGCGCCGACGGGCGGCAAGGGATGGGCACGACCAACCAGCGCGGTTATCCGGGATCTTTCCACCGCGAGAATGGCCGCATCCTGTAAAGGCCCCGGCTCTGCACGCGCTATTGCGCGCTCCGGCCGGGAACTCGGTGGGAGGGAATGAAACTACTCCCCGAGCGTCGGCCCGTCTCCGCGGGTCCGGGTTTGGCGCATGTAGCGGCGGTACTTGTCGGCGTCGTAGCCTTCGCCGCGGTGGATCAGGCAGCGGTTGTCCCAGAGCACGACCTCGCCCGGTTGCCAGCGATGCGCGTAGATATGCGTTTCGCCAACGGTTTCCTCCACCAGGCCCTTCAGAAGCGCCCGGCTTTGCTCGTCGCTCCATCCCTCGATCGCCTTGGCGTGCGATCCGATGAACAGGTTCGGCGCGCCCGTGCGCGGATTGCGCCGGACGAGCTTGTGGCGCACCGGCGGCAGTGTGGCCGCGAGTTGAGGTGACACCGCGTCCGGCGCCACCTTCGAGCGCGAATAGACGTAGTCGTGGATGACGATCAGTGGATCGAGCTCGGCCTTTCGCTCGGGCGACATTCGCTCGTACGTGCGCCGCGTCGAGGCGAACAGCGTCGCACCTCCCTCGGCCGGCGTCTCGTAGGCGCACATGATGGACAGGAATGCCGGCGTCTCCTTGAACGAGGCGTCCGAGTGCCACATGTTGTTGCCGGTGAGAAAGATCGTCTTCTTGTGCGTGTTGCCCAGCACCGTGCCGTCCGGCTGCACGTTGCCGATGGTGCCGAAATACTCGAGCTTACCCTCGCCCTTGGCGACATGGCTTGGCTCGGGCTCACCGAAGCGCCGCGTGAGCGCGAGTTGCGCGGCGTCGTCCATCCGCTGGCCTGGAAACAGCACGAACGAGTAAGTGTCGACCGCCTCGCGGAGCGTCTCCACCGTGGCGTCGTCGAGGTCGCGGGTGAGATCTACGCCGGTGATCCTGGCGCCGAGCTCGGAGTGGAGGGGCTCGATCCGAATGTTGGTCATCGTGCTCACCCCACCTGGTTCATTGCAGCGGCCAGCTTGTCGAGCGTCGGTAGCGTCTTGGTTGCATCCTCCGACGGTATCGAGAAGACGACGCGGTTGATGCCCGCATCGCGGAACCGCTTGAGCGTCTCGACGTCGCCGGGGGTGTTGAAGGTGGTGATCGGCAGGTCGGCGGGATCGCGCCCGGCGTCCTTGCACATTTGCCGGAAGGCTGGGAGGTGATCGAGCACATCGACGCCTCCGTACTCGGGCCGCGTCGCGTGCGGGATCCAGCCGTCACCGAAGGCAACGGCACGCCGCGCGCCGTGCGGGAAGTTTCCACCGACGATGACGGGCAGCGGCTTCTGAACCGGCTTTGGCCACGTCATCATCGGTCCGAAATTGACGTACTCGCCGCTGTATTCGGGTTTCGATTTCGTCCAGATCTCGCGCATGGCGCGGACCCGCTCCTCCATCAGCTTGAAGCGGCCCTTGAAGTTGGTCGTGCCGTGGTTGGCCATCTCGTCCTCGTTCCACCCCGCCCCGATGCCGAACAGGAAGCGGCCCTTCGAGACCTGGTCGAGGCTCGCGACGGACTTTGCGGTTTGAATAGGATCGCGCTGCACGACGAGGCAGATGCCGGTGCCGACCTTCAGCTTCGTGGTCGCGGCGGCGGCGGCCGACAGCGTCACGAACGGGTCCATCACGTCGTAGTATTTCTTCGGCAGGTCGCCGCCCTGCGGAAAGGGCGACTTGCGCGTGAGCGGGATATGGCTGTGCTCGGGCGCCCAGACGCTCTCGAACCCGCGCTCCTCGAGTGCCTTGCCGAGCTCGATCGGCCCGATCGAGTAGTCCGTGAAAAACAGTGCGACGCCGTAGTCCATGCTGCGTTTCCTCCAGCTCTGCTGATCGTCCTCATCCCGGACGTATAGATTAGCCAACTCTGACGTGAGCAAGCCTCATAAGCTCTGCCACCATTTCGCTATGCGCCGCCGTTGATCCTCGTCGGGCAGAGGACCAAAGCCGGCCGCTACGTTGTCGTGCATGTGTCGGGCCTTCGCCGTGCCGGGGATCACACAGGTGATGGCGGGATGTCCGAGGAGATACTTGAGAAAGATCTGGCCGAAGCTCGTCGCTCCGATCGCGGCGGCGAAGTCGGGGAGCGGCTTGCCCTTGACGCGCTGGAACATGTTGGCCCCGTCGTAGGGCCGGTTCGGGATCACGCCAATGCCGCGCTCGAGGGCGAGTGGCAGCAGGCGCGCTTCGGCGTCCGGCACGGACAGCGAGTAAGGAAGTTGCACGAAGTCGATCCGCTCCGATCGCATGACGGACATCAGCTCGTCGAAAGCGGACGTGGTGTAGTGCGTAATGCCGATGTGGCGGAAGCGGCCCTTGGCTTGCCCTTCCCGCAGAGTTTTCAGCTGCGTGCGCCAGTCGACGAGGTTGTGGACCTGCATGAGGTCGATGGTCGGACTACGAAGCCGCTCGGCGGATTGCGCCATCTGGGCCAGACCGGCCGCCTCGCCGGATGTCCAGACCTTCGTCGCGAGAAACGCCTTGTCGCGCGCGCCCATCTCAGCGAGCAGCGTGCCGACCGTCGCCTCCGACCGGCCGTACATCGGCGAGCTGTCGATCATCCGACCGCCCGCCGCGAAGAGCATCTCCAGGACCTCGCGGCGCTGATCGAGGGCCGTCCTGTCGTTTCCGACGTCGAACGTCTGCCACGTGCCGAGGCCGATGACGGGCAATGCCTCGCCTGTCGCAGGGATCTTGCGCGTGTGCATCGACTTCTCCTGTCCGGCTCCCGCGGTGCCGACAGCGACCGTGCCTGCTGCGAGGCCTGCCAAGGCGCCGAGCACGGCCCGCCGGTCGATCTGCCGATGTCCGCCATTTTGATCGCCTGCCCGCATCATCGGCGCCGCCTTCGTGATTGAGCCTATTTCTTCTGCCCGTAGCTCAACAGGCCGCCGCTGCCTTTCGGAGGCCGCGCGCGGATCGCGTCCTCGTTCGGCTCTGTGCCCCAGCCGGGTCGTGACGGCATCACCAAGTGGCCGTCGACATACTCGGGAACGTGGCTGAACAGCTCGTGGTCCCACTCGAGCCGGTCGATGTCGGTCTCCATGATCCGCAGGTTCGGCACAGCCGCCGCGAAGTGCGCATTCATCATCGTGCACAGGTGGCCGTAGAAGTTATGCGGCGCGACATTCACCTCGTGAGCCTCGGCCAGATTGGCGATCTTCATCGATTGCCAGACGCCGTTCCAGGGCGTGTCGATGATCGCGACGTCCATGGCTTGCTCACGGAAGTAGGGCAGGAACTCGCGGATGCCGAGCAGCGTCTCGCACGACGAGATCGGGTGTGGGCTCTGCCGCCGGATGTAGCCGAGCGCTTCCGGATTATAGCTGTCGATCTCGATCCAGAACATGTCGAGGTCGGCGATGGCACGCAAGATCTTGAGGTAGCCCTCGGTCTTGGCGTTAAAATTGAGGTCGAGGAGAATGTCGACGTCCGGCCCGACGCCATCGCGCAGGGCTTCGAGGTGCATCCGCAGGTTCGTGAGGATATCGCGTTCGACATTCACGGCGGGTTGGTTTGGTGAGCCGAAGCCGGGACGCCAGCCGCGCGGATTTTTCTTGTTCTCGTCGTAAAGGAAGATGTTCGTCTTGCAGGCGGTGAAGCCCTTCTCGCGCACCTCGCGGCCGAGCGCTTTTACGCCGTCGAGGTCGGTGATGGCGGGCTTGTACCAGGTCGGGTGATTGATCCGCCACGTCGCGCAGTGGGACCAGTAGACGCGAATGCGATCGCGCACCTTGCCGCCGAGCAGCTCGTAGCACGGAACGCCGAGCGTCTTTGCCTTGGCGTCGAGCAGGGCGTTCTCGATGGCGCCGAGCGCGAGTGCGACGACGCCGCCGGCCGCGGGCCGCGTCGCGGCGTAAAGCTCCGCATATATCCGTTCGTGCTCGCCGACGGGTTGTCCGACCACCCGCGCGCCGAGCCGGTTGACGGCCGTCGCGACGCCCGGCGCCCCGAAGCCCTCGTCGAACTCGCTCCAGCCCGTGACGCCGTCCTCCGTGACGACCTTGACGAAGTGGTAGTTTCGCCAGCCGGCGTCGCAGGCGAGCGTCTCGATGCTCGTGATGCGGGACGAGACCTTGAGCTGGGAACTCTGTGCCATCGCTGGGCTCCATCGTCGATTGCTGAGAGACCGGGCAGGGTGCGCTCGCATGGTGCCCGCAAAACCGGCGGGCTGTCACGCGTCGACGATTAGGCACCGTCATTAACGCTGTTCCTTCATCAGTTTCTGCATCATGTGGCCCGCCAGTGCTTGTTCGCCGGCCGCGCGGCGCGATAGATCCTGAACGGTTGTGTTTGAGCGTCGGGTGAGGCGGTTATGCGCGCGGGCGAAGGCGACGGAGACTTGGATGCGCTGATCGTCGGCGCCGGGTTCGCTGGGCTCTACATGCTGCACCGTCTCCGCGCTCTGGGCTTGCGAGCGCGCGTCCTGGAGGCCGGTAACGGTGTCGGTGGCACCTAGTATTGGAACCGATACCCCGGCGCGCGTTGCGATATCGAGAGCACGCAATACTCCTATTCGTTCTCGCCGGAGCTGGAGCAGGATTGGTCGTGGTCCGAGCGCTACGCGGCCCAGGCCGAGATCCTACGCTACGCGGAACACGTTGCCGACCGCTTCGACCTGCGCCGCGATATCGACCTTGCAACGCGGGTCACAACGGCTCACTTCGAGGAGGCTGCTTGTGCGTGGCGTCTCGCGACCGAGGATGGACGCAGCTATACGGCGCCGGTCTGCATCATGGCGACGGGGTGTCTCTCCGCGCCGAGCCGCCCGGTGATCGAAGGCCTCGAGAGTTTCGCTGGGGCCGTTCTTCATACGGCCGAGTGGCCGCACGAGCCCGTCGATTTCCGCGGCAAGCGCGTCGCTGTGATCGGCACGGGCTCGTCAGCCATTCAGTCCATTCCGGTGATCGCCCGCGAGGCCGCACACTTGACCGTGCTGCAGCGCTCGCCGGCCTATTCCGTTCCCGCGCGGAACATTGCACTGCCCGCTGCCGTGCTCACCGGAATAAAGGCGATCTATCGGCAGCTTCGAGCGCGCGCCAAGGCGATGCCGACGGGCGTGTTGTTCGATTCGAGCTCCGAGAAGGCGCTCGAGACGCCGCCAGAGCTGCGCGAGCGCGAGTACGAGCGCAGATGGCAGCGTGGGGGGCTGACGTTCCTCGGCGCCTATGCCGATCTGCTGACTGATCCCGACGCCAATCGAACGGCCGCCGATTTCATACGCGCCAAGATCCGCGGCATCGTCAAGGACAGCGAGGTGGCGGACCGACTGATGCCAACGACGCCGGTCGGTGCCAAGCGCCTGTGTGTCGATCTCGGCTACTACGAGACCTACAATCGGTCGAATGTGACGCTCGTCGATGTCTCGGCGTCGCCGATCGAGCGAATTACCGCGGAGGGTGTCGTCGCTCACGGTGTGCTGCACGCTGCGGACGTCATTGTGCTGGCGACAGGCTTCGATGCGATGACCGGTGCGCTGCTGCGCATCGATATTCGCGGCCGCGACGGTTGCGACCTCAAACGCAAGTGGGCCGACGGCCCGCGAACGTACCTGGGTCTCGCCATGCATGGCTTCCCGAACCTCTTCACCATCACCGGTCCAGGCAGCCCCTCGGTGCTCACCAACATGCTGCCGTCGATCGAGCAGCACGTGGAGTGGATCGCCGACTGCATGGCCGAGCTGAGGGCGCGCGGTATTGCCGTGATCGAGGCGACGCGTGAGGCCGAGGACGCCTGGGTGGCGCACGTCGCAGAGGAGGCTTGCCGCACGCTGAGGGCCGGCGAGCGGTCCTGGTACGTCGGTGCGAATGTGCCGGGAAAGCCGCCTGTTTTCATGCCCTACACTGGCGGCGTCCCGCGCTATCGGGCCAAGTGCGACGACGTCGCCGCGCACGACTATGAGGGTTTCGCACTGGAGCCGGCGGTAGCGTCGGCGCCGGCCTAGACCCTGTCGGGATCGAAGTCGCCCTTCACGCCCGACCCGTATCGCTTGAGTGCGCCGTTCGGTCCGACCGCGTTGGGTCGCTGGAAGATCCAGTTCTGCCAGGCCGTGAGGCGCCCGAAGATTTTCGTCTCCATCGTCTCCGGACCGGCGAAGCGCAGATTGGCCTCGAGGCCGGTCAGCCCGTCCGCCGAGAACGACGCGCGCTCCTCGAGGAAGATGCGCACCTCGTCCTCCCAGTCGACCTCGTCCAGGCTCTCGGTGACGAGGCCGAGCGCGGCGGCATCGGCCGCGTCGAGGGTCTCTCCCACCCGAGCCTTCGCAGCCTCGATACTGTCGGGCTCGCCGAGAAAGCGCGTTTCGAGCCGCGTGATTCCATTAGACATCGGATATCGGCCAAAGTTCAGCGACGACAATGCGATGCGCGCCTCGGGGCGGTTGTCGCCCTCGAGCCGCCCGTCGAGCATGTAGGCGCGGTCGCACGCGACGACGATTTCGGCGAGCGTGCCGGCGAAGCACGAGCCCGGCTCGACCAGAGTCACGAGCGAGCGCGACGTCAGGTCGATGCGTTTCAACACGCGCTTCCAGTTGTTGAGGATCTCGCGCGCGAGCCAGTGCTCCTGATGCGCCGCCAGCATCACGTCATAGGCGAGCACCAGATCCGGGTCGCCCTCGGACTTGAACACAAGCGTTCCGATCGCCGGCTCGTTGAGCCTGAGATGCAGGATCGCATCGTCGAGCTCGCGGGCGAGACGCAGCGGATGGAACTCGGCGCCTAGCGCCGCCATTGCCTCGGCCGACGCGGGTGGCGGCGCCGTCGGGCCGTGGAGCGTGATGGTCGCGCGCTTGCCGCTTCGGTCAATCTCGACCTTTACCGTCGAGTAGGCGATCCGGTCGCCGTCGATCGAGCGTGCGAGCGGGGTCAGCTCGATGCCCGTGGCGTCCGATGGGCGATCCGACTGCGCGGCGAGATCCTTCGCCATCTCGGCGATCGCCTCGTCGAAGCGCGAGCTTGGTGCCGTCCGATCGACGAGCCGCCACGCCACGGCCCGCTTACCCTTCACGCCCTCCTCGGTCGTGCAGAAGACGTCGGCGTGATCACGGCGCACCTTGCGCTTGTCGGTGACGCGCGTCAGGCCGCCCGTCCCCGGCAGCACCGCAAGTAGCGGCAACTCGGGAAGCGAGACGGTCGCATTGCCGTCGTCGGCGAGGAGAATCCGGTCGCACGAGAGCGCCAGCTCGTAGCCGCCGCCCGCCGCCGTGCCCTTCACCGCGCAGAGGAACTTCTGGCCCGAGTGCTCGGAGGAATCCTCCATGCCGTTGCGAGTCTCGTTGGTGAACTTGCAGAAGTTGACCTTGTGGCCGTGGCTCGCGCCGCCCAGCATCCGGATGTTGGCGCCCGCCGAGAAGACGCGCTCCTTGCCTGACTTGAGCACCACCACCTTCACCTCGGGGTGCTCGAAACGCAGCCGCTGCAGCGCATCCGCCAGCTCGATGTCGACGCCGAGATCGTACGAGTTGAGCTTGAGTTGATAGCCCTCGAACAGTGTCGCGGTCTCGTCGACGTCCATGATGAGCTCGGCGGTCTCGCCGTGGAATGCCAGCTTCCAGTGCCGGTAGGTCTCGGGCGAGCACGCGAAATCGATGCGTCCGGAGGGCGCGGTCAGCTTGGCTGTCTGCTCTGCCATGTCGTCCTTCCGCAAGCGGTCTGGGCTCGATCCGTGCCGGGCTGGAGGTGCAACGATAGGGGTCTCGCAACAGGCAGGCTACGCGACGGCCGGCAGGCGGTCGGCGATGCGACCGGCAAAGAGCGGCATCACCTTGGCCGAGAAATTGCGCGCCGCTTCCGCGTGCGGGTAGCCGGAAAGGCAGAACGTCGTGCAACCCGCGTCCACGAACTCCTGCAGCGTCGCCGCCACCTGCTGCGGATTGCCGACCACTGCGATGCCCGCGCCGATGCGCACAGTCGAGATGCCCGTCCAAAGATGCGGATGGATCTTCATGTCGTCGCCCGATTGCTCGAGAAGCTCCCAAACGCGGCGGTTGGCGTCCGACGTGCGCCGGATGCCTTCGACGGCCGCCGCGCCGGTGCGCATGTTGACGAAGTCGAAGCGTTTGGCCCCGGCAATCAGCCGGTGCGCCTCATCCCAGGCCTCGGCTTCCGTGTCGCGGCAGATGATCTGAAGGCGCATGCCGAAGTTGAGCGCGTCGGCGCGGCCGTATTTCGCGGCGAGGGCCTTCATGTCGCGGACCTTTGCCGCTATCACGTCCGGCTTGTCGCCCCAGAACAGGTGCACGGTCGAATGCTTCGCCGAGATCTCGGCCGCCTGCGCGGAGCCGCCGCCGAGAAAGAACGGCGGATGCGGCTTCTGGAAGGGCTTCGGCTCCACCACCTGATTGATGCGGTAGTGTTTGCCCGCGTAGCCGATCGGCTCGGTCGACGACCAGAGCCGCTTCATGATCTCGACCTCCTCGTCCATCTTCTCGTAGCGGACGGATTTCACGTCGTTGATGCCGTCTGCAACCGCCTCGTCGTCGTTGATGCCGGCGATCAGATTGATGCACAACCTGCCCTCGGCCATCTGGTCGAGCGTGGCGAACGTGCGCGCCGCGAGTGCCGGATTCACATAGCCGGCCCGAAGCGCGATCAGCGGCGCCACGTTCCGCGTCCGCGCGACGTAGTAGGACGCGAGCACCGTCGCCTCCCAGCATGTCGTATTGACCGGTATCAGGAGATACTTGAAGCCGCCGTTGTCGACCGCATCTACAACCTCGTCGAGCATGGCGCGCGTCGTGGGGATGCGCCCCTTCGGGTCGCCGAGGCTTATTGCGTCGCCGCTCGACGGCAGGAACCAGCCGAATGTGATGCCGTCACCCGTCATATTGGCCTCCCGTGTCGTCTGCTGAGCATTGCCGTGAGGGCCGAGTGTGCCACCGTCGCGGCCCCCGGGCATAATTTTTTGTCCCGCTCCGGAACCCTCTCACTCCTGCATGAAGGCGTTGAGGTCCGGCGTCGCCAGCGTCGTGTCGAGATAGCCGAAGGTGCCGTGCTCCTTGACCTCGCGCGCGGCTGCCACCAGACCGGTCATGGCAGCGCGATAGAGCGAGGTCGCGAGGCTGACGCGACGTACGCCGGCCGCCTCGAGCTCGGCTACGGTCGGGTTCCGGCCCTTGATGCCGCCCATGAAATTGAACGGCTTCTCGAGGCTGGAGCAAACCTTTCGCACTGCATCTAGGTCGGGGAGGCCGGGGGCCATCAGCACGTCGGCGCCAGCGGCCTCGTAGGCCTTTAGCCGGGCAATCGTGTCGTCGAGGTCGGGGTTGCCGCGGATGAAGTTCTCGCACCGCGCCGTCAGCGCGAACGGGAACGGTGCCCCGCGAGCTGCGGCAACGGCCGCTTTCACGCGCTCCACGGCGAGGTCGTGCGAGTACGTGACCTTCCCCGAGTAGTCCTCGATCGAGCCGCCGACCAGCCCGACGGCAATCGCGCCGCTGATCGTCATCGCGGCGTCCGCCGGCGTGTCGCCAAAGCCGTTCTCGAGGTCGGCCGACACCGGCAGGCTCGTCGCCTCGACAATGGCCTTGGCATGCGTGAGCGACTCCTCCCGCGTGATGCGCCCGTCGCGGCGTCCGAGCACGCCCGCCGCGGCTCCGCTCGACGAGGCGAGCGCAGCAAACCCGAGCGAGGTCAACATGCGCGCCGTGCCCGCATCCCAGGCATTCGCGATGACGAACGCCCCCGGTCCGGCATGCAGCGCGGCCAGGCGAGCGGCTTTCTCGGCTTGTGAAGCGGTCATGGTCTCTCTCCGGGGCGAGGCATTGGGCTGTGACAGCCTAGCATGCCCGCCGAGGCGCCGCGCCGCCCCTCCGTAGGTCGTGTAGAGCGCTGCCCTCGCGAGACCCCACACGTCTCGGCCCGTCGGGTCTCGAAGTGCAGGCTCGACCCGACCTACAAGCGCCTTAGGCCGCAGCGCTCCGTCCGCCGGCCATCACGAAGCCCTCGTAGCCCTTGGCCGCGACGTCCGTCGCAATGCTTCCGATAGCGCCCGACGCCGCCGATGTAGGGCATGAACACGCGCGGCTTTCCGGGGATGTTGGCGCCCATGTACCAGGAGGCCGCCGCCGGATAGAGTGTCTTGCCCGCCACCTCGTTGACGTGCGCGACCCAATCGTCCTCGGCCTTCTGCGTTGGCTCGATCACGCTTATCTGGCGGTGGCCCATGTAGCCCAGGCAATCCGTGATCCAGTCGACGTGCTGCTCGATCGAGACCATCATGTTGGAGAGCACCGACGGGCTTCCCGGTCCGGTGATCATGAACATGTTCGGGAAGTCGGCGCACATCAGGCCGAGATAGGTGCGCGGACCCGCCTCCCACTTGTCGCTGAGCCGGGCGCCGTTGCGGCCGCGAATGTCGATCTTGAGAAGCGTTCCGGTCATCGCATCGAAGCCGGTCGCGAACACGATCGCGTCGAGATCGAAGCTCTGTTCCGCTCGTGCGAATGCCGGTCGTCGGTGATCTCCTCGATCGGCGACGAGCGCAGATCGACCAGAGTGACGTTGTCGCGATTGTACGTCTCGAAGTAGAGCGTGTCGACGCAGATGCGCTTGGTCCCGATCGGATAATCTTTCGGCGCCAGCAGCTCGGCCACCTTCGGGTCCTTGACGATGGCCCGGATCTGCTCGCGCACGAACTCGGCCGCCGTGTCGTTCGCGGCCTTCGAGGTGATCAGGTCGTTGTAGGACGGCCATGAACGTGGTGCCGCCCGTCACCCAGCGGGCTTCATAGTTGCGCCGCCGCGTCGTCTCCGGCACTTCGAGCGCCGACTGGTCGTTGAAGTTGGCGAGGATGCCATTGCGCGTCATGCGCGCTTGCGCCCGGCGCTGCTCGTAGTCCGCCTTCCACATGTCCTCGTAGTCTCGCGTCATCGGGCCATTGCGTGCAGGGATCGAGTAGTTGGGTGTGCGCTGGAAGACGAGCAGGTGCTGGGCCGTCTCCGCGATCACCGGGATCGCCTGGATTGCCGACGAGCCGGTGCCGATCACGCCGACACGCTTGCCCGAGAGGTCGACGCCCTCGTGCGGCCAATGCCCCGTGTGGTAGGTTGCGCCCTGGAAGTTGTCGCGGCCCTTGATATCGGGCAGCCGTGCATTCGAGAGGCAGCCGGTCGCCATGACGCAATAGCGGGCCGAATAGCGGTCGCCGTTGTCGGTCGTGACCGCCCAGCGATTGGCGTTCGCGTCGAAATGCGCCGAGACGACGCGCGTCTCGAAGCGGATGTCCCGCCGCAGGTCGAAGCGGTCGGCGACGTGGTTGGCGTAGCGCAGGATCTCGGGCTGCGCCGCGTAGCGCTCCGTCCAGCTCCACTCCTGCTGCAGCTCCGGCGAGAACGAGTAGGAGTACTGCATGCTCTCGATGTCGCAGCGCGCGCCCGGATAGCGGTTCCAGTACCAGGTGCCGCCGACGCCGGTGCCGGCCTCGATCACCTGGCAGTTGAGCCCGAGCCCTCTCAGGCGGTGCAGCATGTACATGCCCCCGAAACCGGCGCCCACGATCAGCGCGTCGATGTGACGGGGCTCCCGCGCAGGGCTCGGCGGCGTGGTCTCCTTGGCTTGCGACATGATGGCCCTTTCGATGCTGGAACAGGCGCTGTCCGGCGCGCTAGCTTGTCTGGACATATGGCGGCACCTTGCTATCCTTTCGTCAAGCCCGCTGTCGACAGGGCTTTGGAAAACACCGATGCGATGAGTGGCGGGGCACCTCAAAGGCGTGTCTCGCTGCCGCTGCACGCATGAGGGGCAGAACATGTACCGGCACGTCGTGGATTTCATCGTGGTTGGCGCGGGCTCCGCGGGGGCAGCGCTTGCGTACAGGCTGACCGAGAACGGCAAGTACCGCGTGCTTCTGCTCGAGGCCGGCCAGGAGACGCACTGGCTGTCCCAGGTGCCGGTTTCGTTCGCCCATTTCATCAACCGGCCGGGCGTGAACTGGCTGTTCGCTTCGGAGGCCGAGAAGGCCACCGGCGGGCGCAACATCCCGATCCCGCGCGGTAAGATGCTCGGTGGATCGAGCGCCATCAACGGCATGGTCTGGGTGCGCGGCCAACGGCAGGATTTCGACACCTGGGCGCAGCTCGGCAATCGTGGCTGGAGCTACGAGGACGTGCTGCCGATCTTCAAGCGGGTGGAGAGCTATCAGGGCGGTGACAAGGACTTCCGCGGCCGGTCTGGCCCGGTGCGCATCTCGGATCTGTCCGAGGCTGGACAGCTCTACGATAGCTTCTTCGAGGCGGCAGCTTCCATCGGCATCAAGCGTAACGACGACTACAACGGCCCCGAGCAAGAGGGCATTGCGATGACGCAGGCCTCCATCAGCGGTGGCAAGCGCATGAGCACGGCCGCGACGTATCTCGAGGTCGCGCGCAAGCGACCGAATCTCGACATCGAGACGGGTGCCCTTGCCGAGCGCCTCCTCTTCGAGGGCAAGCGTTGCACCGGCGTCCGCTATCGGGTGGGAACCGAGGTCCGCGAGGCGACAGCCACACGTGAGGTGATCGTCTCGACCGGCGCCATCTGCTCGCCGCAGCTGCTTGAGCTCTCCGGTATCGGCAACCCGGAACGCCTGAAGTCGGTCGGGATCGAGGTCCGCCACGCGCTCCCGGGTGTCGGCGAGAACCTGCGCGACCATTGGGCGCCGCGCATGAAGTGGAAGGTTGGACGCCGCGGCGCCACCTACAACGAGAAGGCCCGCGGGATCAGCGCGGTGGGGCAAGGCCTCCGCTACATTCTGACGAGACAAGGCTTCCTCGCGCTGCCGGCGTCTCCAATGCGCGCGTTCTTCAAGACCCGCGAGGGCCTCGCCAGCCCCGATGCCATGTTCATGGTGCAGCCGTTCCTGGTGACGCCGGACATCAAGCTCGACAAGGAGGCCGGCATCACCATCATCACGCACCAGCAGCGGCCCGAGAGCAAAGGCTCGATCCACGTCACGACGGCGGATGCCTCGAAGGCTCCGGCGGTGACATTCAACTTCCTTTCCGACCAGATCGACCGCGATTGCGTCGTCGCCGCCATGCGCACCGTGCGCCGTGTCCTCGAAGCCCCGGCGCTCGAATGGCTCGAGCCGAAGGAGTTCGGCCCTGGCAAGCAGGCGCAGTCGGACGACGAGTTCATCGACTACGTGACCCGTACCGCCGAGACCGCCTATCACCCGGTCGGCACGTGCAAGATGGGTACGGACAGCGACCCGATGGCGGTCGTCGACGATCGCCTGCGCGTGCGTGGCATCGAGGGCTTGCGCATTGCCGACGCCTCGATCATGCCGACGCTGACCTCGGGCAACACCAACGCTCCCTCGATCATGATCGGCGAGAAATGCTCGACGATGGTGCTCGAGGCTGCGGCGGCGTCCCCGGCGGCCGCCGTCGCGGCGTAGATGCCGGCACGTCGCCTCAACGCTTCCCTGGAGCCGGTGTGCCGATCACGAGCGGCGCGCCGTCGCTCCAGCGGTTGCCGCTCCAGTCGTTGCCGGGTCCGGCTGCATCGTAGCCGGTGACGGGACCGAAGCCGCCGCCCTTCGGGAAATGATCGCGACCGAACACGTTGCCTCTGATGACGACGCCGCGCGTCGATCCAGGCACGCGCTTGGTGTGATGCGCGCCGCCGTAGAGCGTCCACCCCCCGCCCGAAAGATAGTTGTCGGCTACCAGCACTCGCTCGCCGATCAAGTTGAGCGCGCTGGTCTGCGGATTGGGGTTGACGATGCGGCTGCGCACGATCTCGGCATCGGCGCCGCGCCCGAGCATCTGGATGCCGTCGTTGTGGTCACCGTCCCAATAGACGAGGCCATCGATCAGCGTCTCGATGACGCGCGCGCCGGGCGCATGGATCTGGATGCCGTCCGCGGCGAGCGTCAGGTGACTGCGATAGACGGTGACGCGCTCGCTCCTGAGATAGAGCGCCCGCGACAGCGCGTTCCTGCGATCGGCGGGCGCACCCTCGGTGGAGCCGGCGCGCATCTCGGACCACAGGATCAGCACAGGGCCGGCCTCGGGTCGTGTGTGCAGCGCCCAGTGTGCTCCCGTGCGCGTGCGTATGCTGACGCCGCGGACAACCACCGGCATCCGCACATAGATGTCGATGGGCCCGGTAAAGAGCACACGCTCGATCAGGAGGTGAGCCCCTTCCACCCGAAAGCCATCGTATGTGGCGCTCTGCTCAATCCGTCGGGCGAACGGATAGGCGCGCCCATCGTGCATCTCGCCGCCGGCGCTCTGGGAGAGCGGTGGGAGGCCCGCAGCCGCAGGACCGACCAGGCGCGCGGTGAGCCCGGCTCCATGCGCGACCGGAGCGGGCTCCCGGGCACTCGCGGCTGCGGTCGCTGCCAGCCAGATCGCGGCCACGGCGAGCCACTTAAGGGCAGCAGGGCTTTTGCTAAGTGAAAGGGGCATGGACGGCTCCCGCAACGATTCGGGCTGAGCATATCAGGTGCGCCGTCGTTCCCTGCGCCGCAGCGCTTGCCTGTCGCGGCCTCGGTCGCCGATCATGGCCCGGTATTAGCGTCTCGAAAAAGGACCGCTGGTCATGCCCCTCGATGTCGTCGGCGCCGGTTTCGGCCGGACTGGCACCAACTCGCTCAAGATCGCGCTCGAAATGCTGGGCTTCGGGCCTTGCCATCACATGTTCGAGGTCCGCGACAGGCCCGAGCAGATCCGCTTCTGGGCGGCCGCCGCGCGTGGCGAGCGCAATGACTGGGATACCGTCTTCCAGGATTTTCGCTCGGCGGTCGATTGGCCGTCGACCTACTTCTGGCGCGAGATCGCCGCGCACTACCCGCTGGCCCCGGTCATCCTCAGCGTCCGCCCCGAGGAAGCGTGGGTGAAATCCATTCAGGCCACCATCTACGAGAGCTTGAGATCGCGCCATCAGCGCACCGAACCCCTCGCCCGAGAGCAAGGGGAGATGGTCTACGACATCGTCGAGCGGCGCACGTTCTCCGAGCGGCTGGGCGACCCGGACCATGCCCTCGCCGTCTATCGCGCCCATATCGCCGATGTGAAGGCGACCATCGCGCCAGCACGCCTGCTCGTCTACGACGTGGCCGAGGGCTGGGAGCCTCTTTGCTGTCATCTCGGCGTGCCGGTTCCCGGGGTGCCGTTTCCTCGCACCAATTCCACCGATGAGTTTCGTGCGCGTCTTGCTGCGCGCGTCAAAGGCGCGTCGTGATCCGAACAGGCGTTTGCGGCGGCCCGCCGCCGTGCTGGACATGAGTGGCAAGCAACCGCCGGCTCGGCGCGGCGCGATGTGAATAGTGGTGAGGGGGAGCTACTCAACGGAACACCGGCTGGTGATCGGCGTTGATCAGCCAGCGCGCAGGACGCGTGCGTAACTCGAATGGAGTACGACAATGCTGAAATCAGTCCTGACGACCGGTGCCATCCTGTTCCTCGGCATCGCCACCGCGACGGCGCAGACCAGCGGCGCCACTCCAGGCGCCAAGCAGCAGATGACGCAGGCCGAGTGCCAGTCCTTGTGGAGCAAGGCCGACGCCAGCTCGACGGGATCGCTGACCCAGGCGCAGGCCCAGACCTATGTGACGAATTTCGATTCGGCCGACACCAATAGCGACGACAAGCTGTCGAGCGCCGAGTTCCTCGCGGCGTGCCAGCAGGGCATGGTGAAGAGCACGGCGACGACGGGCGCGGGCACCGGCGCCAGCGGCTCGACCACCGGCTCGGGCGCGACGACCGGCACCAAGAAGTAATGCCAACTTGAACTAGCGGCCCGCCGTCGATTGCGGCGGGCCGCCCCTCAGCGAGGTGGACCATGGACCGCACGACGACCTACGTGGTCATCGGGCTGGTTGTGCTGATCGGCATCGGCGCCTTGATCTACGCCAATACCGCCAGCGTTCGGGAGCCGACCAACCCTCCGACCAGTGCGACTGGGAAGGTCAACACGACGCCCACCACTCCGGCCCCTGCACCTGCGACGAAGCCGTAACCCGGCCAGCCGTCACAGAGCCTTGAAGTCGATGACGCTGCGCACGACTTTGCCGGCTTTCATGTTGGCAAAGCCTTCGTTGATCTCGTCGAGCGTGATGTGCGCCGAGATGAAGTCGTCGAGGTGCAGCTTGCCGCGTCGATAGAAATCGATCAGTCGCGGCATGTCGGTGCGGAAGCGGTTCGAGCCCATCGACGAGCCCTGGATCTTCTTTTCGCGCAGGAAGTCCGCGCCATGGATCTCGAGGTTCTGGCCGAATGGGACCATGCCGACGATTGTCGCCGTACCGCCGTGGCGCAACACCTTGAAGGACTGCTCGGCGGTGAGTTTGAGACCCAGGCATTCGATCGCGTGATGCACGCCGTCCGACGGCTTGCCGCCGAGGGCGGCCCGGATGCGCTCGACCGGGTCCCCGTCGCGCGGGTTGATCAAGTCGGTCGCGCCGATCTTTGCTGCGAGCTGCAACTTGACCGGGTTCGTGTCGACGGCGAAGATCCGCCCGGCACCCGCCACCGCCGCGCCGTTGAGCGCCGCCATGCCGACGCCGCCGCAGCCGAAGATGGCCACTGTCTCACCCGGCGCGACTTTCGCCGTGTTGACGGCCGCACCAAAGCCCGTGATGACGCCGCAACCGATCAGGGCTGCGCGGTCCAGCGGGAAATCCTTGTCGATCTTCACCACGGCATGCTCGTGGACGAGCATCATCTCCGCGTAGCCCGAGAGGTTCGCGAAGGTGTGCAGCGTGTTGCCGTCCTTCGACAGGCGCCGCGCCTCGCCAGGGAGCATCTTCACGCTTGTGTCGGTACAGATGACGGGGCGACCCGCCGTGCAGTTGTCGCACTCGCCGCAGAACACCGACAGGCAGGTAATGACGTGGTCGCCTTTCTGGACGTAGCGCACCTCGGACCCCACCTGCTCGACGACGCCCGCCGACTTCGTGGCCGAGAACGACGGGCAGCGGGTGCGGATAAAGCCCCTCGATGAAGTGCAGGTCGGAATGGCAGAGACCGGCGTAGGCCGTGCGAATCAGAACCTCGTGCGGCCCGGGCTTCTTGACGTCGATAGTCTCGATCTGCAGCGGCTTGTTGACCTCGTACATGACGGCGGCTCGCATGGGCGTCTCCCGGTATGTTCGTTGGCGATCCGGGAAGGATAGGCGAGTTCTTGCGGGCAAGGAAACACGCGCCTGCGGTTCCTTGATCCAGATCGCCCGGCGTTCACCTTGCCCGCTCGCGACCTGGGATTTGTTGCCGTCCTAGTCTTGCAATGAGGGCGCTGATCGCCTTTGTGTCGGGCAACACGATCGCAAGATGAAGGAAGTCCCGGATGGCACCCCGTCCCGTAATGCTGGTGGTTCTCGACGGCTGGGGTTGGCGCGAGGACGACGCCGACAACGCCGTCCGCCTGGCCCGCACACCGGCGTTCGACCGTCTCTGGGCCGCCGGACCGCGCGCCTTCCTGAAAACATCGGGCCTCGACGTCGGTCTGCCCGAAGGCCAGATGGGCAATTCCGAGGTCGGCCACCTGAATATCGGCGCCGGCCGGGTCGTCATGCAGGATCTGCCGCGCGTCGAACTCGCGGCAAAGGACGGCACCCTGGGGAAGCTGATCGACGACAGCGGCCTTGTGGCCAAGGTCAAGGCGACGGGCGGCACCTGCCACATCATGGGCCTCATGTCGCCCGGTGGCGTGCACGCCCATCAGGCGCACGCCGCCGCCGTGGCCCGGGCCCTCGTCGAGCGCAGCGTACCGGCCGTCGTTCATGCCTTTACGGACGGCCGCGATACGCCGCCCCAGTCGGCGGCCGACGACATGCGCCGGCTTGGCCTCGATCTGCCTCCCGAGGTGCCGATCGCGACGGTGATTGGTCGATACTTCGCCATGGATCGCGACAAGCGCTGGGAGCGCGTCTCGCAGGCCTACGATCTCATGGTATCCGGCGAGGGCGCGCGCCATGCCACAGCGCCGGAAGCCGTCGAGGCAGCCTACGCGCTAGGCAAGTTCGACGAGTTCGTGCCGGCCGCGGTGATCGGCGGCTATGACGGCATGAAGGACGGCGATGCGATCATCTCCATCAATTTCCGCTCCGACCGGATGCGTGAAATCCTTGCCGCCCTGCTCATCCCTGGCTTCGACGGCTTCGAGAGAAAGCGCATCGTGCGGTTCTCGGCTGCCGCCGGCATGGCTTCCTATGGCGATGCCCTCGACCCCTACTGCGCGACCCTTTTCCCCCGGCAGGAGTTGTCGATGGGGATGGGCGAGACCGTCTCCAAGGCGGGGCGTACGCAAGTCCGCATGGCCGAGACCGAGAAATATCCCCACGTCACGTTCTTCTTCTCCGGTGGGCGGGAGGAGCCCTACCCGGGCGAGGAGCGCATCCTCGTCGCCTCGCCGAAGGTCGCGACCTACGACCTCAAGCCTGAGATGTCGGCGCCCGAGCTGACCGACAAGGCGGTGGCGGCCATCGGTTCCGGCAAGTTCGACCTCGTCGTCTTAAATTTCGCCAATCCGGATATGGTCGGCCATACCGGCAGCCTCGAGGCTGCGATCAAAGCCGTCGAGACGGTCGACACGGGGCTGGGCCGTATCGCCGAGGCCGTCGCGGCCGCGGGTGGAGCCCTGCTGGTGACGGCGGACCATGGCAACTGCGAGCTGATGCGCGATCCCGAGACCGGTGGCCCGCACACGTCGCACACCACCAACCTCGTGCCTGTCATGCTCTCGGGCGTTCCCGGTGTGGGCCTTCACGACGGGCGTCTGGCCGACGTCGCGCCGACGCTGCTCGCGCTGATGGGGGTCGATCAGCCTAAGGAGATGACGGGGCGCTCGCTGCTCGATTGATGTCGCGCGTCGACGAGGAGGCGCTGTTCTGCGCGAGCGGCTAGCTGTTCTCGCCGTCGGCCAGTTTTGTGAGCATCTTCTCGACCTCGGGCAGAAATACATCCTTTCCGCCGGGAAGGCCCCGCATGCGTGCGACCTCGCGGCCGCGCCGGTCGACCAGAACGAACGTCGGCGTCGCCGTCACGCGTTTGTCGAGGCGATATCCGGCTGTCTTCTGCTTTGACACGTCGACGTACGTGAGCGGCGCGCGATGCTCGAGATGGGACATCTCGTAGGCCGGCGCCACGCTCTTGCGGAACCGGTGACACCAGCTGCACGATTGGCTCTCGAAGACGACGAGCTGTGGCCGATCGAGGCTCAGCATCGCAGCTGTTTCGGGTTCGGGTGGCTTTGCGACCATGGCCAGCGCCACAGCGAGGCCAGCGAACAGCGCGCACAGCACCGCCGCAGCCTTGAAAATCCACTTTGGCGGTGCTGTCTCGTCGTCGAGACTCATACGTCGCGTCCTGCTGGTTGGCGCTTCGAGGCATCGCGAAGTCTATGCCAGCAGGGTGCAAATCGGCTCGACGGGCCGGGCAAGACGCGTCGCAGGGTTAATTATGCGTTGCGTGGCGTCTGCCGGCTCGGCAACGGGCGGCGCTGCCAACGCCGGCCCGTCGCCGGCTTACCCGATCTCGAGCACTACCCGACCGCGAACCTTGCCGGCGAGGATGTCGGGCGCGAGCGCGGGCGCATCGGCGATCGGCCGCGTCACGGTCATCGCCGCCAGCGTTGCCGGGTCGAGATCGCGGGCGAGCCGTCCCCAGGCCTCGACCCGCCGAGCTTTCGGGGCCATCACGCTGTCGATGCCGGCGAGCGTCACGCCGCGAAGGATGAACGGCGCCACCGATGTGGCAAGGTCCATGCCTTGTGCGAGACCGCAGGCTGCGATGCACCCGCCGTAACGCGTTGCCGCAATGGCGTTGGCGAGCGTGTGGCTGCCCACCGCGTCGACGACGCCCGCCCACCGCTCCTTGGCCAGCGCGCGGCCCGGGCCTGCACCGAGCTCCGCCCGGTCGATGATCTCCTTGGCGCCGAGGCCCTTGAGGTAATCGGTCTCCGCAGCCCGGCCCGTGGAGGCAATCACGTGGTAGCCGAGCTTGGCCAGAACCGCGACGGCGACACTACCGACCCCGCCGGCCGCGCCCGTCACCAGAATGGGGCCGCTCGCCGGCGCTACGTCGTGCCGCTCGAGTGCCAGCACGCTCAGCATCGCCGTGTATCCCGCCGTGCCGATGGCCATCGACTGGGTGGCCGAGATGCCGTCCGGCCGCTTGATCAGCCAGTCGCCCTTGACCCGGGCTACCTCCGCGTAGCCACCGAGATGGGTCTCGCCCAGCCCCCATCCGTTCAGGATCACGGCATCACCCGGCTTGAAATCCGTGTGCGATGACTCTTCGACAGTCCCGGCGAAATCGATACCTGGAATCATCGGCCACCGGCGGACCACGGGCGCCTTGCCGGTCAGCGCGAGGCCATCCTTGTAGTTGATGGTCGAGTGCGACACGCGCACCGTCACGTCACCGTCCATCAGCTCGGACTCCCCCACCGAGCGCCAGGCGAGGTCTTGCCCCTTGTCGCCTTTGGTGAGAACGAACGCGTTGAAATCCATGATTGATCTCCGTTTTCGAACCAGCTTGCCCGGCTTGCCCTGATTGAACCGCATGGCTGCCCTGCCATAGCCGCAAAGGCTGCTGTCACCCCTTCTTCTCACGCCAGTCGCGCACCAGCAATCGCGACCGTCTCATTGCTCCCGCTGCGGTTTTGCGCAATCGAGTGGGAAGGATTGACTGGCGCGGTGCTGCAAGTCATCTCGGCTGTGCTGCCGCTGCAACGGGGTTGTCTGGATCGAATTGAGCGGGATGGGGAAGTAAATATCTTCCAGAACTGGACCACGACTTGCGGCAGGTGAAATATATCACTCGGGTTGCGGTTCGGCTGCACGTCGAGTTGCCGGTTTGCAACACTTTTTTAATGAGTTTTCTTTCCCAATACGCCGAACTATTGCGGCGGCAGTGCATTTTTCGCTTGGCAAACGCGTGGCGGCGAGATTAATCCTCGTTCATGGAGCGGGCACGCCACTAGCTCTGGGCGGCTTCAAGCCGTCAAAGGAGGCACGATGGAACTGAGAATGAGACTGAACGTGCTGGCCGCGATCGTGTCGTTCGGATTCCTGGCAGCGATCGTGCTCGGCATGGTGTGACCGGACCGGCGCCATATCCGGCTGCCGCTCGACGCTCACACTGACACTAGCCCGACAGGGCCTCAAACACAGTCGGCGCGGATCCCCCGATCCGCGCCGATGTCGTTTCATCCGCAAGGGACCCGCTCAGCGTTTGAGCAGGTACCCCAGGAGCGCGCCCACCAGTGGATACAGCTTGGCGTTCCCCCGAAGGAAGGGAAGTGCCTCCTGGATCGGTCCCGAAATCTGCGTGAAGAGCGTGATCGCGGCGAGAATGCTCGCCAGCACGAGGCTCGCGATGAACGTGCCCACGCCCGGTACGCGGACGCCCTTCAGGACCAGCGAGCCAGCGAAGCCCACCACCATGATGATGGCCGCGTAGAGCAGCGCGTAGATGAAGATGTCGTATTGCCGGCCAAGCAGCGCCGGCAGTGCGGACTTGATCGGTTCGGCCAGAAACCAGGCCGCTGCAATCTGTAAGAGCAGCAGCACGATGCGCGGCAGCATTGTCTCCCCCATGGCGTCGTGAGGTGTCGCCGACTCGGCCGACGATCACACGCAGCAAGCTATCAGCGCTCGACGACACATGCGAGGCAGCCGTGCCGTCGAGCTGGACCATGAGCCAAGCGCCGTTGCCGCGATGCATCTCGTCGAGCTTCGGGCCGCCTGCGGGGTCGATTTATGCCGCCTTGTCCTTCGCCGCCGCTGGATCGTAGTTGAGCACGGGTGCCAGCCACCGCTCGGTCTCCTCGATCGTCCAGGCCTTGCGGCGCGCGTAATCCTCGACCTGGTCGCGCTCGATGCTGCCCGACGCCGAAATAGTGACTGTCTGGGTGGGAGAGATAGAGCCCCGACACCGACGACCCCGGCCACATGGCGAAGCTCTCGGTGAGCTGGATGCCAGCCTGCCGCTCGACGTCCATGAGCTGCCAGAGCGTGGCCTTCTCCGTGTGATCGGGCTGAGCCGGATAGCCGGGCGCCGGACGGATGCCGACGTACTTTTCCGCAATCAGCTCCTCCGCCGTCAGCCGCTCGCCTTTGACGTAGCCCCAGAACTCCTTGCGCACGCGCTCGTGCATCCGCTCCGCGAACGCCTCGGCCAGCCTGTCGCACAACGCCTTCAGCATGATCCGGCCGTAGTCGTCGGTCTTGGCGATGTGGCTCTCGAGTGCGGCTTCCTCGCCGATGCCGGCCGTCACCGCGAAGCCGCCGACGTAATCGGCGAATTCCTGTCTCCTTCGGCGCAATGAAATCGGCGAGCGCGGTATGCGCCCGCTCGCGGCTCGGGTCGCGGGCCATCTGCTGGCGCAGGGTATGCAGCATCGTGAGCCGCACCTTGCGCGTGTCGTCGGTGTAGACCTCGATGTCGTCCTCGACCGAGTTCGCCGGCCAGAAGCCGATCACGGCCTGCGCTCCGACCCACTTCTCGGCGACGATCCGCGTCAGCATCTCCTGCGCGTCGCCGAAAAGACGCCGCGCCTCGGTGCCGACCACGTTGTCGTCGAGGATGCGCGGATAGCGCCCGTTCAGCTCCCACGTCTGGAAGAACGGCGTCCAGTCGATGTAGCGGACCAGCTCGGCGAGATCGTAGCTCGCGAACGTCCTGGTGCCGAGGAAGTCCGGCTTCCTGATGCGCGTCTTCTGCCAGTCGATCGCGAAGCGGTTGTTGCGCGCCGTGCCGAGCGGTATGCGCGTCTTGCGCGCCTGGCCTTTCAAATGCGCGTCCCGGGCTTTGGCATACTCCGCCCGGATCGTCTCGATGTAAGGGCCGCGCTCGGTCTCGGATAGCAGGCTCGAGACGACACCGACCGCCCGGCTGGCGTCGGTCACGTAGATCGCCTGCCCCTTGTGATAGTTGGGGCTGATCTTCACGGCCGTGTGCACCCGGCTCGTCGTCGCGCCGCCGATCAGCAGCGGCACGTCGAAGCCCTCCCGCTCCATTTCGGCGGCGACGTAGCACATCTCGTCGAGCGACGGCGTAATCAGGCCCGAAAGTCCGATGATGTCTGCGTTCTCCTCCTTGGCGACCTGGAGGATCTTCGCCGCTGGCACCATGACGCCGAGATCGATGACCTCGTAGTTGTTGCACTGGAGCACGACGCCGACGATGTTCTTGCCGATATCGTGCACGTCGCCCTTCACGGTGGCCATCACCACCTTGCCTTTGGGCGGCATCTCGATCAGTCCCGACGCCCGCTTCTCGGCTTCGAGGTAGGGCTGCAGGTAGGCCACGGCCTGCTTCATCACGCGCGCCGATTTCACCACCTGCGGCAGGAACATCTTGCCCGCCCCGAACAGGTCGCCGACGACGTTCATGCCGGCCATCAGCGGGCCTTCGATCACATGCAGCGGCTTGGCGGCGTTGGCGCGCGCCTCCTCGGTGTCGACCTCGATGAACTCCGTGATGCCGTGCACGAGCGCGTGCTTCAGCCGCTCCTCGACGGTCGTGTTGCGCCACGCCAGATCGACCTCGCGCTTCTTGGCGCCTTCCCCCTTGAAGCGTTGCGCCGCCTCGAGGAGGCGATCCGTCGAATCCGCGCGCCGGTTCAGCACCACATCCTCGATCAGCTCGCGCAGATCCGCCGGGATGTCGTCGTAGACGGTGAGTTGCCCGGCGTTGACGATGCCCATGTCCATGCCGGCCCGGATGGCATGATAGAGAAACACCGAGTGCATCGCCTCGCGCACCGGCTCGTTGCCGCGGAACGAGAAGGACAGGTTCGACACGCCTCCCGAGATATGCACAAGGGGAAACCGCTGCTTGATCTCGCGTGCTGCCTCGATGAAGTCGACGCCGTAATTGTTGTGCTCCTCGATGCCCGTCGCGACCGCGAAAATGTTGGGATCGAAGATGATGTCCTCAGGCGGAAACCCGACCTTTTCGGTCAGCAATGCGTAGGCCCGCGAGCAGATCTCGACCTTGCGATCCTTGGTGTCGGCCTGGCCCTTCTCGTCGAAGGCCATCACGACCACGGCGGCGCCGTAGCGCAAGCACTGCTTCGCCTGCTCGAGGAACTGTGCCTCGCCCTCTTTCATCGAGATCGAGTTGACGATGGGCTTGCCCTGCACGCATTTCAGGCCCGCCTCGATCACCGACCACTTCGAGCTGTCGATCATCACCGGCACGCGGCTGATATCCGGCTCCGACGCGATCATGTTGAGGAACGTCGTCATCGCCTTCTCTGAGTCGAGAAGGCCCTCGTCCATGTTCACGTCGATGATCTGTGCGCCCGACTCCACCTGTTGCCGCGCCACTGTCAGCGCCGCCTGGTAGTCACCCTGCTCGATCAGCTTCCGAAATTTTGCCGAGCCCGTGACATTCGTGCGCTCGCCCACATTGATGAAGGCCGAGCCTGCGGATTGCGTCGTCATTTGTTCATTTCCTTGCCACATGCCGCAGCATCAACCTTCACCCCGCCACGAACGCTTCCAGTCCGGAGAGCCGCATCTTCGGCTCCACCACAGGCACCTCGCGCGGCGCGAACTTGGCGACGTGCTCTGCGACATGGCGGATGTGGTCGGGTGTCGAGCCGCAGCAGCCACCGACGATGTTGACGAGGCCGTCCTTGGCCCACGCCTCGATCTGGCAGGCCATGTCGTCGGGTGTCTCGTCGTACTCGCCCATGGCGTTCGGCAGCCCGGCGTTCGGATAGGCCGAGACGAGCGTATCCGCCACGCCCGCGATCTCGGCGAGGTGCGGGCGCATCAGGTCGGCTCCGAGCGCGCAGTTGAGCCCGATCGCGAACGGCTTCAGGTGGCGCATCGAGTACCAGAACGCCGTTGGTGTCTGCCCAGATAGCGTGCGGCCCGAGCGATCCGTGATGGTGCCGGAGATGATGATCGGCAATTCGATGCCGGTCTCCTCGTACGCTTCGAGTGTCGCCACGCCCGCTGCCTTGGCGTTGAGCGTGTCGAAGATCGTCTCGATCAGAATGAGGTCCGAGCCGCCCTCGATCAGAGCAGTCACCTGCTCCTTGTAGGCCTCGCGCAACTCGTCGAACGAGACATTGCGATAGCCCGGATTATTGACGTCAGGGGAGATCGAGGCGGTGCGGTTGGTCGGGCCGACGGCGCCGGCGACGAAGCGCGGGCGCGACGGGTCCTTCGCCATGGCTGCATCGCAGGCCTCGCGCGCCAGACGCGCTGCCGCGACGTTGATCTCGTAGGACAGCGCCTCCATGCCATAGTCGGCCATGGAGATCACCTGCGCGTTGAAGGTGTTGGTCTCGACGAGGTCGGCACCCGCCGCGATGTACTGGGCGTGGATGTCGCGAATGATCGTCGGTTGGCTCAGAACCAGCAGGTCGTTGTTGCCTTTGACGTCGCGGTGCCAGTCCTTGAACCGGTCGCCGCGATACTCGGCTTCGCCCAGCTTGTGGCGCTGGATCATGGTGCCCATGGCGCCGTCGATGACGAGGATGCGCTTTGCGGCAGCATCCCGCAGTCGCGCGGTCGTCGCCCGGCAGTCGTCCATCGATCGAGTGTGCTTCGTCATCTCTCTACAACTCCAGGCTTGTGGCGCCCGTTTCGGATTGTGTCCGGGTGCTTCGTATCAGGCTGCAGCCTCGGCGGCTTTGGCGTGGGGGCGAAGCCCCAGCAGATGGCAGATCGCGTAGACGAGATCGGCCCGGTTGAGCGTATAGAAGTGGAACTGCCGCACGCCCTGGTCGACCAGATCGAGCACCTGCTCGGCGGCAACGGCCGCCGCTACCAGATGCGTCGTCGCCTGGTCGTCGTCGAGGCCCTCGAAGCGTCGCGCCATCCACGCCGGCATACTCGTCCCTGTCTTGCCGGCGAACCCTGCTACCTGCTTGAAGTTGTGAATCGGCACGATGCCTGGCAGGACCGGGCACCAGATGCCTCGCGCCCGGACACGCTCGAGAAACCTCAGGTAATGCGCGTTATCGAAGAAGAACTGCGTGATTATGCGATCGGCGCCGGCATCGACCTTGGCCTTGAGAAAATCGATATCGGCCTCGAAGCTCTGGCTTTCCGGATGCTTCTCGGGATAACCGCCGACCGATACCTCGAAGCCGCCAATTCGCTTGATGCCGGCGACGAGGTCGGCCGCCTGCGCGTAGCCTTCGGGATGCGGCACGTAGCGCGTGCCCACGCCCGTCGGGGGATCGCCTCTGAGGGCCACGATATGTCGGACGCCGACCGATGCGTAGCCGCGGACGACCTCGTCGATTTCCGCGCGCGAGGCGTTGACGCAGGTGAGATGCGCCGCAGGGCTGACCGCGGTTTCGCGGGCGAGGCGAGCGACAGTGGTGTGTGTCCGCTCCCGTGTGGAGCCGCCGGCTCCGTAGGTCACCGAGACGAAGCTCGGGCCAAGTGGCGCAAGGCGGCGGATCGATGTCCATAGCGCCTCCTCCATCTTCTCCGTTTTTGGCGGGAAGAACTCGAACGAGACCTCGATATCGCCGTTTCCGACGATGCGGCTCCTGCGCTCGAGCCGGTCGATCGAGCCTGCTGGCGTTGTCATGCCTCTACCCTCCTGCGTCGCTCGTCCGCCGGCCTCGTATCGGGAGGTGCCGGCCGGGCGGCGATCCAAACCTTGACTGTGAGCTTGCCTTCGCCGTCCGGTGCAGCCGGCACCAGATTGCGAGTTCCGTCGTGCCTGAGGCCGGCTTCCGTCAGCCATTGCGTCATCTGCGCCTCGGCGAAACCCAATCGCTCGTGCGCGAACCGGTTACGCATGAACTCCATGGTATGCGGTGCGAAATCGACGATGATCAGCCGGCCGTAAGGGGCCAGGATGCGCGCGGCTTCCCGGATCGCATGTGCCGGCTCGGTGAGGAAGTGCAGCACCTGATGCATGATCACGGCGTCGGCGGCGCCATCGGCCAGCGCCACCTCGTAGAGGTCGCCGTGACGCACGCTGGCTCCTACAATGCCGGCTTCCTCGATCTTGCTGCGGGCGTAGTCGAGCATCGTGTGGTTGATGTCGAAGCCGATGGCGCGCTCGTAGCGTCCGGACAGCAGCTCGAGCATGCGCCCGGTGCCCGTCCCGAGATCGACCAGCAGCCCGAACGGCCCGTCGCCGAGCACGCGGCATACCTCGTCCTCTACCGCGGTCTCGGTGATGTGCAGAGCGCGGATACGGTCCCATTCGGCCGCATTGGCCCGGAAATAGGCTTGCGCCGCAGCCTCCCGCTCGCGCTTCACAAGCTCGGCTCGGCCACGGTCCCGCTCCAGAACGGCATCGTTAGGATTGATCGCCCCAAGCAGCGCATCGAGCAACTGGCCGCGGTCTCCAGAGGCGACAAGCTGGAAATAAGCCCAGCTGCCGTCTCGCAGGCGATCCACGAGCCCTGCCTCGGTCAGCAGTTTCAGGTGACGGCTGATCCGCGGCTGGCTCTGGTTCAGGATCCGGGTCAGATCCTTGACGCTGAGCTCTCCGCGCGTCAGCAGGGCTAGAATGCGCAAGCGCGTCGGCTCCGCCGCCGCCCGCAACATCGCCAGAACTATCCGTTGGTCGAGCAACGCGAAGCCTCCAGGCTCAGACCCACAGACAAATATAAAGATATCTTTATATGTCAAGTCGGCTCTGCGGCGCATTCCCCCGGGTTGTCGCGCACGGCCTCGACTCGTGCCATGCGTAGCCGCGCGCCGCTCACGGTTAACGGCCGATTAAAGCCTCGTGAGTACTATGGAGAACCGTCTAAGTCTTTCGGGGGAAAAGCTATATGTCGCGGACTTCTGTCGATCGGAATGCGCCTCCTGGGGCCTTCGATCGTCTGCCGCTCAGGATCGCCCAGTGCCATCCGAGCGCGAGCGGCGCGTCGCGCATCGCATTTGTCGGCTCAATGGTCGTCGAACTCGTTGTGGTGCTCGGTGGCGTGGCTGTCGCCACCGTGGCCGAACCGGCCTCGCTCGGCGTCCTCGCCTCGCGCCCACTCGCCACGGCCCAGATCGCAGCCGGCATCACGCTATGGGCAGCGCTCATGGTCATTCCTGCCACTCGCCTTCTTTCGCGGGCCTGGCTGCGCCAGGAGGTGGTCGTCGCCGACGGTCACGTCGAGATCATTCGCCGCACGCCTCTCGGCTCGCGCCGCCGGTTGGTTCCGCTGACCGCGTACAAGGGCATCGCGCATCATGTTCGCGCCTCACTGTCGGGCCTCGCTCACGAAATCGTGTTGGTGCACGCCGAGCCATCCCTGACCGTCACACTGATGTCGGCGGAGCGGGTGACGCAGGCCATGCTGGACGAGGCCAAGTTATTGCTGGGATTGCCCGAAATTCCCGCGCGCGCGATCTACGAGCGCAGATCGGTGCAACGGGCCGAGGCCAGCGCACCCGAGTTGGGGACGGTTGCAGCGTGAATAGCGTTGCTGCCCGGAAATTGCCGCGACTCTAACGCAGCATGGGGCTATTCGCCCTGCCGTTGAGGCTTTGACGCGCGCTCTGCGCTGTGATTTATTGCCGCCTGTCGGCAGGGGGGATACGACCGGCCAATTGGGGCGGTCGCCAAGCGCCACGGGGATGCGATATGGCGGGAATGGCAAGTCCGGCTTTGATGGCTGCGACGCGTTGGCTGGGCCTTGCGACGCTGTTGCTCGTGCTGCACGCGGTGCCGGCGCGAGCAGCCGATCCGGCGGTCCAGTTCATGGAGAAGGTCGCGCGCGAACTCCTTTCGGCCAGCCGGTCGAAGTCGCCCGCGCTGATCTCGGCGGTCATCCATCGCTACGCCGATACCGGCTACATCGGCAGCTACTCGCTCGGCTCCTACCGCACGCAGCTGAGCCCGACAGATCGGCCCGGCTATCTGGCCGGCATGGTCCGCTTCATCGGTCGCTACACGGCCAATGAGGCGCCGAAGTATCCGGTTGCGAGCTACCGTATCACCGGAAGCGTACGTGGCGGCCAGGGCATCATGGTCGATAGCGTCATCACGCTGCGCGACGGCTCGAGCTACGACGTGCGCTGGCTTCTATCGGTCAAGGGCTCGACCTATCGGGTCCGCGATGCCATGGTGTACGGGTTCTGGATGACGCCGTTCCTCAAAAAGCTGTTCGAGAACTATATCGCGGAGAATGGCGGCCACGTCCGCGCGCTGGTTGCCGTCCTCAGCCGCTGAGAACGATGGTGCTGCTGCCGGGCTGATCCCGCGCTCATGCGGGCCTGAAGAGGGCCTCAGGCCGCAGCGCTTTTGGCCGCGGCCAGGACGTCGCTGAACATCGAGGCCGTCAGCACGCCGGTATTCGTATTATAGCGCGAGCAGTGATAGCTATCGTGGAGGCTCAAGCCGTCGCGGAGCGTATGCACGCGACCGTGAGCGAATGGGTAGGCCGCGCGCCGGAGCCCCTGGCTCGACACCACGCTGTCATGGGCTATGCGCCCCAGGGCGACGATGCCCCTGAGTTGCTTCATCGCGGCGATAGTCGCGGTGAGAAAGCTTCGGCAAGCAGAAATCTCTGCTGGAGTTGGCTTGTTTGCTGGTGGCACGCACCGGACGGCGTTGGTAATTCGGCAGTTCACCAGCGTCAGGTCGTCGTCGGGATCGGCGCCGTAGCTGCCGTCCGCCATGCCAAGCTTAAGCAGTGTAGCGTAGAGCAGATCCCCGGCGAAGTCGCCCGTAAAGGGCCGTCCAGTGCGGTTGGCGCCCTTGAGACCGGGCGCCAGGCCAACGATCAACAGTCGGGCGTCGGCCGGGCCGAACGAGGCCACGGGGGCATTGTGCCAGGACGGGAAAGTGCTCTGGTTCGCGTGCCTGAAAGCTTCGAGGCGCGGACAAATCGCGCAGTCGAGCAGAGGCTCGCAGCTCGTCGCAAGTTGCGTCATGCGGGGCGACTGATCGCATGGCGAAAGACGACACTCATGTGCGGCTCACGCCTCATCTCGCGGTCTCATTGCGAATGCTCGCGAGGACCGTTGCAGTAGCAGATCTCTCTACAGATCGAGGGGATCGTCGCCGCCGGGGTAGGTTTCGCGCTCGGGTATCCGTCCATGCTGTGAGCGCATGGCTTGAAGCCTCGTTTCGCGGGCTTCACGCGGAACGCGCACCGACGGATCGCGGCAGATCTCTTTCTCCAGATCCGCGACGTCGATGAACTGATCGGCTTGCCGCCGGAGCTCGTCCGCGACCATGGGTGGTTGGGTGTGCAGCGTGGACGCAACGCTCACCCGTACGCCCTTGTGCTGGAGCGCCGCGACAAGCGAGCGGAAGTCTCCGTCACCAGAGAACAGCACCACGTGATCGAGGTGATTGGCCAGCTCCATGGCATCGACCGTCAGCTCGATGTCCATGTTTCCCTTGATCTTCCGGCGACCCGAGGCATCCGTGTATTCCTTGGTCGGCTTGGTGACCATCGTATAGCCATTGTAGTCCAGCCAATCGATCAGCGGACGTATCGAGGAGTACTCCTGGTCTTCCGCGAGGGCCGTGTAGTAGAGCGCACGCACCAGTTGGCCTTTTGCTCTGAAAACATTGAGCAATCGCTTGTAATCGATGTCGAAGCCTAGCGCCTTCGCAGTCGCGTACAGGTTTGCGCCGTCAATGAAGAGGGCGATTCGTTCTGTTGGATAGAAGAACATGTCGTCGATCGCCTTGATTGAAAATTGCCGAGCGGTGCCCGCCATAGACTCCGCTTCGCGCACCAGCCCAGCCCGACCCGCAATTGCCAGCAGTGCAATGCTTCAACTTGAAGTCGGGTGGACTATAGGCCAGAGTCGGGGGGACGAAAAGGCGTAAGGCAAGCGGGATATATAGTTTTTCTTATGTCAAAATCGCGATGGCAGAGGTTCAGTTAACTGATGCATCGCAGCGAGACCCGCATCAAAGGCGAACTCTGCCGACAAAATGCGATCGTGCCGGTGATTTGGCTCGGGATTGGCGGTAACGTCCGCGGTGCGTGGGGCGAGCCGGTCCAGGCCTTCTCCAGGGCCGTCGAGGCGCTACAGGTCGCGGGCCTGGAAGTCGTTGCCCGTTCGTCGCTCTACGAGACGGTTCCGGTCGGCGGAGTGCGACAACCCCTCTTTCTGAACGCCGTGCTCGGTGTCCGCGGCTCAGTAGGCCCGGGCGCTCTGCTCCGCCTTCTCAAGCGGATTGAACGATATGCGGGGCGCCGCGCCAACGGACGTTGGGGACCCCGGCCGCTTGATATCGATATTCTCGACTTTGGGGGGCGGGTCGTCGGTTGCCCGCGCGGCACCCGCGAGGCAGGTCGTCTCGTCCTGCCCCATCCAGAGGTGGGGCGGCGGGGTTTTGTTCTGGTGCCTCTCGTCGAGGTGGCACCGAGATGGCACCATCCACGTCTCGGAACGGATGCAGCCACGATGCTGGCACGTCGTCCCGCGCTGGCTCGCGGCGTCCGCCGCATCGGCCCTTGGTTGCCGGCTGGATCGCATCGTCACGATCAAACGGCGGATGCCGCCGGTCCTTGAGGCGATGAAGCCCTCGATTTTTTGACGATGGGCCTCGTTCTGCAGTGGACTTGCTTCCGCATCTCCTATAGAGACACCCCCTTCGGGATACGCCATCCCGTTATCCATGGCGGGGGTGTATAGCTCAGTTGGTAGAGCAGCTGACTCTTAATCAGCGGGTCCAAGGTTCGAGTCCTTGTACACCCACCATAGATCTCAATGGCTTAAGCAGTAGCAAGTGGTCGTTGTCAATTGTCTGGCTAACATCGGGCTAACATTTTGCTGCGTAGCCTTGGCGCATTCAGTGGGTAGAGAGCCGGCCAAGGACACATCGCAAACCAGTCGAATCCCGATGGGTGGGCCTGAGACTCCTTGACCCACGGCCCTGGGGAGGTGTTGAGCTGCAAACAGTCGTATGCAATCGGATGATCGACAGGCACGCGATACGGGAACGATGGGATGCCGTCGGCTCCAGGCTCGACGAGCGGGGGCGCCAGATGTTCGCTGCGTCCGAGGTGCAGGCCGCGGGATACGGTGGCCTCAAGATCGTCTCCGAGATCACGGGGCTCGCCCGCTCGACCATCAACCGCGGCGAGGACGATCTCGACGCGGTGCCGCCACCAAAGGGCAGGGTTCGTCGGACGGGCGGTGGACGCAAGCCGGTTGCCATCAGCGACCAGGGATTGGTGCCCGAACTGAAGCGTCTCGTCGAGCCGGCGACGCTCGGCGACCCAATGCGCCCTCTGATCTGGGTGTCTTCAGCGCCTCCGGCCAGCGCTTGTTGCGGGGTCGCTTTTCGCCACTTGTGCCCACATCCGACATTGTGGGCACATCCTTGCTCGGGTCGATCCAGAACGAGCCCGTGTTGTTTTTTAGACGTATTGAACACGCTGATCGTAAGTCGAAGATGTTGCGCCGCACCTTGCTCGGCGCCAGTGCCGGCAGCCAGCGACAGCTTGCGGACCTGCATCGACTGTCTGGCCCGATGATCCGCTTCGCAGTGCGCATCGTTTAAGAAGTCGATGCTAGCGAAACTGCGTCTACCTGGCAGCATTGTTACGATCAAACCGGGCTTCTCGATCTTGAAAACAGGGTTGAGGCCCGAAAGTCGGGCGGGAAATGGCTAACATAGACCGGCCCCGGTAGGGGTTGCGTCGCCCGCGGCCGGCCGCAACAGAGGTACCGAAATGCAAAAGTTGATCGCGGATGCATGGAATTTCATTTTCAACCATGAAGTCAGCCCGCTTCGACACATCCCCGATGTGAGCACGCGGCACATGATCCTGCAAATCCTGGGATGGATGTGGGCGGTGGCTTTCTCGGTCGCCATCGGAAGCTACACGATGCTGCCCGCGAGCTTGATTGGTCATGTTGTGCTGATCGCAGCGGCCGCGATCACGACGGCAACGTATACTGCGGCCTCAATCAAGCCTGGCTTGTTCAAGGCAGGTTCGGGCCGGCGTCATGACGGTGAGCATGAATAATATCCGAGCACGGCCCCGGCTTTACGATGGCGCGATCGCCGCTCGATCACCTATCGCGTGTCTGGACCAAGCGGGTACGAGCTTGACCGATAAAGTCAGCGCTTTGACCGTATTTTACGACGGGTCCTGCCCGCTGTGTACGGCGGAAATCGGTATTTATCGTCATTGTGCAGGCGCGGAAGCCGTGGCGTTTATCGACGTGTCGGCGCTCGAGCCTGGCACGATCGCTACCGGGCTCGACAAGGCTACAGCCCTCAAGCGGTTTTACGTGCGAGATCGCCGAAGGTACGCTGGTTTCGGGTGCGGAGGGCTTCGGCCGTCTGTGGCTTGCACTTCCCGCCTGGCGCTGGCTTGGTCGTATCGTCCTGCTGCCGGGCGTGCTGCAAGTGACCGAGGTTGTGTATCGGGGGTTCCTTGTCGTGCGGCCCGCATTGCAGTGGATGTTCCGGGCGTCGACCTCGACTCGGACACGATCATGACGCTGCATTCTCGTAATGGGAGGGAGCCAGGGGATCGGTCTGGCCGTGTGCCGTTCGGCGGTTGCGAAAGGACATCGTGTGCGTGTCATGTCCCGCAGCGGCCGACTGCCAGCAGACATCGGCGGCGACTGCGAAGCGTTCATCGGCGATGCCCGAAACGCCGACGATGTCATCCGGGCGCTCGCGGGTATTGACGTCGTCGTGCAGGCGCTTGGTGTGCCGCCGTCGCTTGATTTCATGCTCAAGCCTGTAACGCTTTTCTCGGAAGCGACTCGCGTGCTCCTGCCGGCGATGACCAAATCTGGCGTCAGCAAGCTCGTTGCCGTTACCGGGTTTGGCGCCGGCGACAGTCACGACGCCATCAACATTCTGCAGCGGCTCCCCTTCAGACTGATCTTCAAGAATGCCTACGACGACAAGTCGATTCAGGAGGAGATGATTGCCGCGAGCGACCTGGAGTGGCTGATCGTGCGACCCGGGGTGCTCATGAATTGCCCGTTGAGCGGCATTTACAAAGTTCTGACGCGCTCGAGCGAATGGCGTAACGGCATCGTCGCTCGCGCCGACGTGGCAGACTTCATCGTCCAGCGCATCGAAGCCAATACGCTGAACCGCGAGAAGCCCGTGATCATCCGGTACCCGCTCTGAGGCTGTCAGTTGCAATCGCTGCCATTGCCCAGCGACGGCCGTGAAGTTTGGGTGACCCAATGGCTCGCGCTCAATCGCCGAACAAAATTCGCAACCTGGTTGTGGTCCTGGGCGATCAGCTATCGCCCGATCTTTCGAGCCTGGCGGCCTGCGACAGGGCGCTCGATCTCGTTGTGATGTGCGAGGTGGCGGAAGAAGCCACCTACGTCCGCCATCACAAGAAGAAGATCATTCTGCTGTTCTCGGCGATGCGTCACTTCGCGGACGAATTGCACGCGCAGGGCAGGCGGGTCGCGTACACGCGCCTCGATGACGACGGCAATTCCGGCAGTCTTGCGGGGGAAGTAGCGCGCGCTGTGGCCACGCACCGGCCCGAGCGGATCTTGATCACCGAGCCGGGCGAATGGCGTGTGCTTCAGATCATCCGCTCGTGGTCAAGCCAACTCAATCTGCCCGTCGACGTGTGCGCCGATACCCGGTTCGTCTGCTCGACCGGCGAATTCGCCGCCTGGGCCAAAGGGCGCAAGCAATTGCGCATGGAGTACTTCTACCGAGACATGCGCCGCAAGACCGGGCTGTTGATGGATGGCCACACGCCCGCCGGCGGTCAGTGGAACTTCGACCACGACAATCGGAAGGCGGCTAAGACCGATCTGTTCATGCCCGCGCCTGCGCGTTTCCATCAGGATGCAACCACGCGCGAGGTCGTCGCACTGGTGAAGGAACGCTTCGCCGGCCACTTCGGCGATGCCGATCCGTTCTGGTTCGCCGTGACGCGTGTCGATGCAGAAGCAGCCTTCGATCATTTCGTCGACGTCGGGCTCGCGCAGTTCGGTGACTACCAGGATGCCATGCTGAAGGGCCAGCGCTTCCTGTATCACTCGATCGTCTCGATGTACTTGAACTGCGGGCTTCTCGAACCGCTCCGCATGTGCCGCAGGGTGGAAGCCGCCTACCGCGCCGGTCGCGTGCCGCTGAATGCGGCGGAAGGCTACATCCGCCAAATGATTGGCTGGCGCGAGTACGTGCGCGGGATCTATTGGCTCAAGATGCCGGAGTATGCGGCCTCGAACGGGCTCGAGCATGTGCGTCAGCTGCCGGATTTCTACTGGACCGGTGAAACCAACATGAGGTGCATGCAGGAGGCCATCACTCAGACCAGGGAAGAGGCCTACGCACATCATATCCAGAGGCTGATGGTGACCGGCAACTTCGCGTTGTTGGCCGGCGTCTCGCCTCAGGTCTTGCACGAATGGTACCTTGCCGTTTATGCCGACGCCTACGAGTGGGTCGAGCTGCCCAACACCGTTGGAATGAGCCAGTTCGCCGACGGCGGGCTTATTGCTTCGAAGCCCTACGCCGCGAGCGGAGCTTACATCAATCGGATGTCCGACTACTGCGGGTCGTGCATCTACGACGTGAAGCAGCGGACCGGTGCGAGAGCCTGTCCGTTCAATGCCCTTTACTGGGATTTCATCCGTCGGCACGCGGCCACGATAAAAACAAACCCGCGCATGTCTCAGATGGTGCGCAGCTACGAGAAGTTCTCCGACGACGAGAAAGCGCGCATCGAGGCGAGCGCGGCGACTTTCCTTGCGGGCCTCACGCCTTCCACGACGTGGCCGTGACCGGCTTTGAGTTTCTGGCAGCTCGGCAGCGATCCGAGCAATACTTGACATCTTCCCAAGTCCGCGACCACTTCTTACGCCATGCGAACGGACGACCGCAGGCGACACACATCTTGATCGGCAATGTTGCTTTGGTGAAGCGCTCCGAGACTCTACAGCTCACAGGTCGAACTCCGTTAGAGCGCGGTCCGACTTGGGCGACGCCTTACGCTTGGCTCAGGGTTGCTTTGGACGGTGGCCGGCTTGAACCGCACGACGTGCAAGGGCGGCGACATGGAGCCCACCGGTTTGGAACACCACCAGCGGGGACGCGATCCGACATCGATGCCGATCATGGCGGCGCGACCGTAAACGACCGCGAACGCCGGCGGTAAAGCCCTGACCATCTCAAGACCCGTCTTAATGGAATTTGCAGACTGCACCGCAAATCCGCTAGCCTGCAAGGCCGTCGCAAGTCGCGCCAGAAGTATCTTGTCATCCTCGACAAGCAGCAGTGACCTGTGTTCCAACACGGCCAACTCTTCACGCCGGGCTAACAGTGTCATCGCATAGACTCCCGACATCATCGTCTGATGCCGCGCTACCCTGGCAACAGACCCGTAGCCGAAAATCCATGGCGCCGAACGCGAGGGTAGAGCTGCCAAAAACGTGGCCTCCAGTCGCGAACAAGTCGCGACGGCTCGTTCTGGTCTCAGGGACCCCGAAGCATCGAGCGCAGCATCCAAGCGTCTTTCTCATGCCGCGCGATATAGCCAGTCAGCAAATCCGCAGTTACCAAATCATCGGCAATGGTCGCAGCCGCCGCGACGGCGCGCATATCGCGGATAACGCATTCATGATTGCGAATGAGATCGGTAATCATGCCCGCTGCCGTTTGCGTCGCAGGCAGATTCGAGACCCCGGTTGGAAATGCATTGATATTCACCGCGGGCTTTACATCGAGCGCTCGTATTCGCTCCGCGATCTCGTCGACCGTTGCAAATAGGACGGTGTATTGCTCTTCCGTCAGCTTGTGCACTGGCTCGAAAAGTGGTCCTTCGACGTTCCAATGATACACCTGAGTGCGCACCATGAGTGAGTACACAGCATCCAGCACGCCGCACAGCCGGATGGCCAGTTCCCTTCGAACGCCCAGAGCTAGTCCGTTATTTAGTTCCAAAGCGGTTTCGTATGTCATGAAGACCCTCGTGCTTCGTTCGAGTTTAGAGAGGCCGCGCAAATAGCAAAGCTACCGCCAACAAGGCACCGACTGCAGTCGTCAACCGCCACCGCAGGACCAGATACCAGTTTGGAGCGCCCCCTGAGCGGCTGAGAACCAAGTCATATGCAAGGAGACCGGCAAATCCGCAGAGCAGGAGAAAAATGCCCAAACTCGCTTGGAATACCATGGCGGCAGCCGCAGTCAGGGCCGGAACAATACTCGCGACATACGCGGCTTGCGACCGCGCCTGGCTCATCTCCAGCCCCCACAGTACACCGCCCATGAAGCTCAGGATGATGGAGCCGTAGCCTACAAGAGCCGCCACCGCGGCTCCCGCATGACCGTGCGGGCCGACAGTCGCACTAATCACGAGGGCCGCGAACGGCAACACCCCCGCCCATCCGAGTATGACAGCTATGACGGGGATCCGATCCACCTCCGCCAGCTCGTGAGTATTATATTTCATAGGCCTGAAACGAGGGATGAGCCGGATCGGATCAACCTGACACGCTGTTGGCAGTGCCGTGACTGGCTCGACCGCTCTGAAGCCTATGCAGCGATCCAAGAACCCACCTTCGCTCGCTTAAGATCGCGGTTATCCAATGCGCCAGAAGCAGAAGCGCATGAGCAAAACGTAGGTTGTCAGGTCGCTGCAAGTCGTCCCGGGTTGGCCGTCCGCAATGTCGTCGTGGTCTGGGTCAACGGCGATGTCGTCAGTTCCGAGGTTGCTCCGAGGCCCGAGCTGGGCGCCAGAGCCTTCAGGGCACCGTTTGGAGTTGCGCCCGCTTCCTTCCGCGCCGTACTGGTCGGCAAGGACGGTGATGCGCCGCTGTAGTAACCAATGCCGCTGGGCACGCGCCGATTGTTTGCTACGATCGACGCCATGCCTATGAGGCCGGATGAGATGCGCGCTAGAATGTGCCGGTGGCGCAAACGGCGCTTGAAGGGGAGGAATGTGTCGATGGACGACTTTGTTCATGACAGCGCTGCGCCAACGGGACCGGAGATCTCAACCCGCATTCGCGAACGGCTGATTCGGGCGAAGCGGCGATTCAACGCCAACGACAACATCGCCGACTTCATCGAGCCTGGAGAACTCGATCTGCTGCTCGATGAGGTGGCGGCCAAGATGAAGGCTGTACTGGAGGGGCTGGTCATCGATATCGAGAACGACCACAACACGCAAGGCACCGCACGGCGCGTCGCCAAGATGTACCTCAACGAGGTATTTCGCGGCCGCTATCATGCGGCACCATCCGTGACTGAGTTTCCCAATGTTACCAGCCTCAACGAGCTAATGATCGTCGGCCCGATGACGGTTCGCAGCGCCTGCAGTCATCACTTCTGTCCCATCATGGGCCGGCTGTGGATTGGTGTAATGCCCAATCAGCATTCAAACCTAATCGGGTTGTCGAAGTATGCGCGGGTTGCCGAATGGTTGATGACGCGACCGCAGATCCAGGAGGAAGCCATCACGCAGATGGCTGAGCTTCTGATGGACATGGTCAAGCCAGATGGTCTCGCGGTCATCATGGAGGCCGACCACTTCTGTATGCATTGGCGCGGCGTCAAGGACACTTCGGCCAAGATGGTCAACAGCGTCATGCGCGGCTCGTTCCTGAAGGATCCGGCGCTGCGCCGTGAGTTCCTTTCGCTCGTCACCATGAACAAGTGAGATCCAAATGCTAGTCCGCTGTCTATACGCCAGCCGAATTGCAACCCCGCTCGCAGCATCTGCGCTCGACGCAATTCTCGAACAGTCGCGAAAGAACAACCCGGCGCGCGGCATTACAGGACTGCTTTGCCTTACCCACGACAGCTTCGTTCAGGTGGTCGAAGGTGGGCGTGAGCCGATCGCAGATCTGCTCAGGTCAATCTACCTCGACGATCGACACCAGCGAATGACCATTCTCTCTTTCGAGGAGATTGCCGAGCGGCGGTTCGGCAACTGGACTATGGCTCACGTGAATGTCGAGAGCATCAACGCTGCCGTGTTGCTGAAATACTCCGAAAAGGTCGCGCTCGATCCGTTCAATTGCTCAAGTCAAGCGATGATGTCGCTCCTGATGGAGCTGATCGCGACGGGTTCGATCGTGAACCGCGGGACTGCTTAGCTTGTGGGGCATCGCGCGTCGAGCCCTGCGAAGCATATGGGCCATTGCTTTAGTGAATTGCGAGGCTTGGGGTGGTCGCTGATCTTCGGCGGGTTTGCAGTTGACCGCGGCGAGGCGTTTGGCTTTATTCGGTCGCCGTCAAGTGCCAGCGCCAACTTTACCTTTCGAGTTCGTAAAGCACCGCGGGCCAGCCATGACATAGGCACTCAGGACTGACTGCCGGAAGCGCCAGAGACGAGATCTCAGCTGTGTGGGCGGTCGGCCATGAAGCGTTTTCTGGGAGACTATACCGTTTAGGCAATGGCCTATAAACTCTGACGAAACGCGGCCACACCGAGCCGCCGCCGTCCATCGGAGTGTTTGATCATGTCGCGCAACGAACTCGATCGGGGCTTTCTGCTGTCGCTGCTCGAAGCCGACGAGGGGGAAATGAGCGTCGTCTTCAGCGACCCGTCGTTGCCCGACAATCCCATGGTCTACGTCAGCGAGGAGTTCGAGCGGCAGACTGGCTACAGCGAGGGCGAGGCCATCGGGCGTAACTGCCGTTTTCTCCAGGGGCCCGGCACCAATCCCGAGGCTGTCGAGGCGATTCGCCACGCCCTCCGCGCGCGCACACGTTTCACTATCGACATCCTCAATTACCGAAAGGATGGCACGCTATTTCTGAACCGGTTGCGCATCCGACCGATCTTCGACCAGCGCGGCACCCTACTATTCTTCGCTGGAGCGCAGAACCCTGTGCGACCTTAGGGCGGCATGGTGACTGGCCTTTCGATGCCGGCCTTGTAAGCGTGCATCACCTGTTCAGTGGCTGCGTCCCAGTTACGGGCGCGGACTGCGGGGCGGGTTCGATGGGCGACCTGAGCGTCAGGTCGGGAGACAATCCGATGGTCGGTACGCGGTCTTTTCTGCTTCGGTCGTTCGCTGGTCGGGAGCAAACTTGCATGAGCGTGAGCCAATGACGCGCTTGGTACATGCGCTGTTTCCGCGCTCTTTTTTCCCAGATCGGGGATCGGAGGACTTACCATGCCCTGTCGCAGCACGATCGAGTTGCGGAACATGAAGATCGAGACGCAAATCGGAACTTACGGTCCGGCCGATGTCGTCCCGGAAGCGCATGTCCTGGACCTCACCCTTGCCATCGATCCGCATCTTGTCCTGATCGCGGAGGATGCGATGGCACACGTGCGCACATACGTGGGAGAGCCGAAAGCAGTCCCCAGACGCGGACCAGGGCGTACTCGCACCGCAACGCTTCTTGCGGCGACGACTGCCGCCTTGGTGTGCACAGAAAGCACATGCTATCTGATGATCTGAGACTGGCATGTGGAGCTATTGGCCGATGCTGTCGAGAAAGTCTGCGCGTAGTGACCTTGTCCCGGCATTGAAGTCGATGTGTGAGGGCCGATGGGTCGCCTTCTCTGTCGGCCGCTGATAGCGACCAACGCCCACGCAATCGCCTGACGCCACCAATCCAACTCCACCAACGCCACTCACGCGGGTGCCGGATCTGGTGGCGGATGGATCAGGCGAAGCGCCATCGTCTTCAGGTTCTGCACGATGGCTGCGAGATGGAACTCGTCGCGGGCGCCAGTCAGGCCTCTGAGCCGCATGCGCTCGAAGCCGTGGTGGGTCTTCAGATGACCAAAACGCATCTCGACGCGTTTGCGCTCATTGCGTGACTTGAGGAAGGCCTTGGTCTTCATCTTCCTCCGCGCCACATCGCGAGCATCCTCATGCACGTCGCGCGGGAGCCGCCGCGAGGGTTGGTCGCGGACAACAGCGATCTTTGAGTGGACAAGCATCGCAGTCTCGCTTTCTGGCGGCATAGAGGCGGGCATTGTTGCCGGTGATCGTGCCGCCCGCTCATATCCTTGCCGTTCGGGCAAACGGAGACGCCTCAACGCGGGTCCCATTTGAAGGCGTCGCGCGAGAATGTGCCGTCGTCGCGTTGGCTCTTTTCCCAGACGGGGATGTGCGGTGTGATCCGCTTGTCCTTCACCGTAAGCGCCTGACGAACGACCTGGATGTCCGCAAGTCGATTGCCGTTTGGGGGACGGTCTCATACCGCCCGCCACGATCACGAAACATGTGAGGTTGACAATGATCTGTTGCCGCTCAGGCGGCCACAGCACTGCCGCCGAACATGCGCGGCGCTCGTTGACCTGTCTAGTCGCGCTCCCCGTGGATGTGCCCTTGGCATCGCTATCGCCGCCCGCACATTCAAAGCGTCACAAGCGTCGCTGTGCCGAGCAAGGTCGCTGCGAGAACGAAACCGACGAGTGAGAAACCACTGAGCGCCATGATCCACCTTCAACCTGTGTGTATCGAAATAACGTCGTCGAAGTACGCACGGTTTTTTCTGAGTGGCTGTTCTGTGATCAACAAATCTCTCTCGCTCATAACGCCTTCTCACGGTTCCGTGAGGAAATCTGGAAACGTGCAAATGGGACCCCAAGTAACCGGCGTCGATCCGAACCGGGCAAACGCTAATCGTCCGGACGGAATGACAACGAGAACAAATCAAACTGATCGGAGCTATGTCATGAAGACCATCGCCGTATCACTCGTCGCCCTGGGCATCTTTGCCGGCGCAGCCACCGCGCGCACAGGGGATGTGTTCGGTGAGATCAACGCTACGGCGCCAAATAGCGTTTTCACTGACATCTCTAACACTGCGCCCCGCAGCCCCTTCGCGGACATCGCCGATACGGCACCGCGCGGCGTGTTCGACAGCCTGAATGACACGGCTCCACGTAGCGCCTTCGACAACCTCAACGACAGCGCACCCCGCAGTGCCATCGGACAGTAATCTCCGCCAACTCTGCGACGTTCGTGTAGCTTGTCAAAGCCCAGCCCGGCAGCACTGCTGCCGGGCTTTTGAGTCGGCACTCGAGGGATCAACAGTAAGCCCCACTATCGACCGGGGCCTCGCGGTTTTGGTTTTCGCTTGACGTGAGTCGGATCAGGCGGCGACGCTTTGCGTCGCCGGTTTCGCGACACTCAAAGGCAGCAGGGCCTCGATATCTTCGAGGGTCTTGGCCTGCGGCAGCTTTGTGAAGATGTGCTTGAGGTAGGCGAAGGGCTCGAGACCGTTGGCCTTTGCCGTCTCGACGAGGCTATAAGCCGCGCCGACGCTGTGGCCCCCTTCGCCGTATCGCTGAAGAGCCAGGCTTTTCTTCCGACGACAAACGGGCGGATGGCGTTCTCGCAGAGCACGTTCGATACCTCGATGCGGCCGTCTTCGAGGTAACGGATGAGCTTTGGCCATTCGCCAGCGAGATAGCTGATCGCCTTGCCCGTCAGTGACTGCGGCGGCGTTGCATTGCGGTTCCTGTCGAGCCAAACGCGCAGTGGACTTCCCCCGAGAAAGTGGAGGGCTTTTCTGATCGAATAGGCGAATCAGGGGAGCACTGGTTGGGCAAGAAGCGGACGGACAAGGGGCGGGTGATCGACGACGCGTTCCGGCAGGAGGCGGTGCGGCTTCTCGCGACCAGCGGCCGGACGATCAGGGAGGTCGCCGATGACCTCGGCGTCGGTGCCTCTTCGCTCGGGGCATGGAAGCGCAAGCTCGATCGTGCGGAACTCATGGCCGGGCCGCACGAGGACGTCGAGAAGGAGCTTCAGCGGCTGCGTCGGGAGAACGAGCTTCTTCGGGCCGAGAGGGACCTCCTAAAAAAAGCGAACGCCTTCTTTGCCAAGGAGACAGGTCGATGAGTTTCGCGTTGATCGATGCAAAGAAGGCGGAGATCCCGGTCGAGACGGCGTGTGCGGCTCTCAGCGTCAGCGTGAGCGGATACTATGCGTGGAAGCGGCGCCCTCGGAGTGCGCGCCAGTCGGACGACATGGTCATGCTGGCGCACATCCGTGCGGAGTTCTGGACATCAAACGAGACGTACGGGAGCCCGCGGATGCACGCCGAGCTGAAGGAACAGGGCTTGTCGATCGGCCGGCATCGGGTGACACGGTTGATGAGCGAGAACGGCCTGCAAGCGCGGCAAAAGACGCGCTTCAAGCGGACGACGGACAGCGATCATGGCGGGCTTGTCGCGGCAAACGTTCTCGATCGCGATTTCACCGCGACGGCGCCTGACCAGAAGTGGGGCGTCGACATCTCGTACGTTTGGACTGCGGAGGGCTGGCTCTACCTGGCCATCGTCCTGGCCCTCTACTCGCGGCGGATCGTCGGCTGGGAGATCGGGGACAGGATGAAAAGGGGCTTGGCAAAGGGAGCCTTGCGGCGCGCCATTGCGCTGCGTCGGCCGCCGCGCGGGTTGATCCATCATTCGGACCGCGGCAGCCAATACTGCTCGGACGACTATCGGCGCCTGCTCCGCGACCACGGATTCGTTGCATCGATGAGCGGACGCGGCAACTGCTACGACAACGCCATGGTCGAGACCGTGTTCAAGACGATCAAGTCCGAGCTGGTCTGGCGGACTGCATTCACGACGCGACAGCAGGCCGCCAACGCGATTGGCCAATACATCGAGGGCTTCTATAACCCACGCAGGCGTCACTCGAGCCTGGACTACATCAGCCCGACAGCCTTCGAGGCAGCGCACCGGATACGGTCACTGGAAGAGCAATTCGCTCTCCACTGAATCCGGGGAGGTCCACTTCGAGAGCGCCTTCGATCCATCGAGAATGAATAGGCGCGGCACCTGGGGATCGAGCCCTCGCTCGATGAGATTGTCGAGCAGGGCCTGGGCCGCAGCGGCACTTTCGGTAGCGCCCTCGACCAACCCGAGAATGTGCTTGTCGCCGTTGCCGTCGATGCCGATGGCGCCGATCAGCACGATGTCCTCGGCAGCATGCAGGCCGTCGATCTGAAAGACGAGCAGATCGAGTTTGGAGATGTCGCTGGCGAGCCAGTCCTCTTATCGCTGCTGCGACAGCGCCACGAACCGGCGCGTGGCGACCGACTTCGATGTCCCGTCTCTGTCGACGCGTGGGAGTGGTCCCTCCGGCAGCCAGACGGCACGGCCGATCTTGCGGGTGGCGACAGAGCCTACGGGCTCGGGGCGAGCAACGCTCCTCTGCTTATTTCAACATCGATCGGGACATCCCCGTCGTCCCAGTATGAGCTATGCTGCCCGGGTTCAGGGAGACGTGGGCATCAGTAATGCGACTGGGACGCGGGCGAGAATTGGTCGCGAGATCCAAACGTCCGTCGGCCCCTGTGCTGATGGGCCGGTCGTCAGAGAAGACGTTGCGCCAGGTGTGTCGGGAGAGGACTTCGGGCAGCTTGAGATGGGTATCCTGCCACCTCGCTTTTGGAACCACCGGATCCGTTGCTCCTTCGAGCAGGTCGAACGCAAGGCGCGGCGCGACAACAATGGCCGCATGTTCATGGTGGGTACGTGCGAAGGCGACAATGTGGTCCGCACGGATCCCTTGGCCTAACAGAGGTTGATAATCGCCCTCTGCAAAGAGCTGCGGCCGCTCGTGGCGCACTTCCAGGGCTCGTCTGATCACGTAGAGCTTGGGAAGGCCACTCTGCCACTCGGCGAGCAGAGCCTCGGGTGTACTTTCATTCAGTCGCGCCAAGCGATCCTGCAATTCACTGAGGTTCACCGGGCGGCGATTGTCGGGATCGACCAAACTCAAGTCCCAGGTCTCCGTCCGCTGATAGACGTCCGGCACGCCGGGCGCGACGAGCTTCACCAATGTCTGCGTCATGCTGTTGAGAGCGCCGGCCAAAACGATCGGTTTCACGGCATGATCGAAGTCGGTCAGAAAAGCTGGAGAATCGGCACGGCGCAGTGTCCCCCGCACGAAGTGCTCGAGCGCAGTCTCGTAGGCTTCCACGGGCTGGGTCCAACTCGTGTGCTGTTTGGCTTCGCGGACGGCCTTCAGCATGAAGGCTGACATGCGTTCCGACAACGACGCGAGAGCCTCATCATCGCTCGGGTGCATGTCGACAGGCCAAGCGCCCAGCAGCGCCTGATAGAAGAGCCATTCAGCATTGGGATCGGGTAGGGAGCCCGTTCCTGCAGCGGCCTTGAGATGCCGATTGAGCCCCCTCCAGCGTGCAACATTCTTGCTCCACTTCGTCGGCACCTCGCTCAAAACGCAGAGGCGTGCTCGGGCGTCTTCGCCGCGTTTGGTGTCGTGCGTTGCGGTAGCGCTGAGACCTTGCGGCTGGCGCTTCTGGCGCACCATCATCGATTCATGAAAGAGTTCCAACGACATGCCGAATGTGTCCGGCGCGCCGCCGACCTCGTTGAGTGCGATGAGGCGATTGTAGCGATAGAACGCGGTGTCCTCGAGCGCCTTGGCCATCACCGGACCGGTCGTCTGCTGGAAGCGTTGCGTGAATTCGAGCGCGGCGGCCTGCTGCCTCGGGCGTAGGGAGACTCGAGGCGAAGGACTTTCTCGAGGAACACGAAAACGGCTTCGTTTTCGACTTTTCGACGGCTCTCGAGCATGAGCCACTGCATTCCGGATCACCGTGCGGTCGTTCTCCCCCGGCCCTCTCACATCGACATAGGTTCGATATACGGGAAGAGCGATCGCGATCTCGGCAATCGCAGCCCGCATGGTTTCCGGACCGATATCGCGGAAGCTCCAATCGCTCGCAGCGATGGCGCATGCCATGCTGGTGAGCCTTGTGAACTCGGCCGACAGATTGTGCGTGATGATCTGGCGCTTGCACAGGTCGACCACATTTTCGAACCTCATGCTGTTGCCCAGGAAGGCCCGATAGCTGTCGGTCAGCTCCTGGTTGCCTTTCGTATCGACCAAGAGCCCCGAGACAGCATTCGCAAACTCGTAGCCTGTCGTGCCGGCGACAGGCCAATTCGCCGGTATCGTCTCATCCGATTCCAGAATTTTTTCGACAAGTATCGGCACCGCGGCGTCCGTCCGGCTCTTGACCTCGCGGTCGAGGCGGTCGAGATAGCCCGCCGGATCCGCCAAGCCGTCGATGTGGTCGATGCGCAGACCTGTCACGTGTCCGTCCCCGACAAGCCGGAGCACGCTGTCATGGACATCCCGGAAAACATCCTCGCGTTCCACCTTGATGCCGACGAGGCCGGTGATCTCGAAGAAGCGGCGGTAGGTCAGCGCCTCGCGACCGATGCGCCAATCACAGAGGCGCCAGATCTGGCGCTCGTGCAGCGCGTCGAGTGCGTCGACATCGGCGGCAACAGCCTGAACCACTCGCTGAATGGCTACGTTAACGCTTGCATCCCGCGCAAGGTGCGCGAGCTCGGATTTTATCCCCGCCGCGTTTCCCGGGCTAGCAGACACGAGCTTGCGTGACAGCTGCAGGCAGTCCTGACCGGCGATCCGTGCGACGATGCCGGCGCAGGAGGTGGGATGGAGGGGCAGGCGCAGCTCACCGTAGGTGAAATGGAACTCGCCCGTTTCCGGCTCGAAAAGAAGGCTGAATTCTCCATCAGCGAGCAAGTCGCCGTAGGGCTTTGCGAGTACAGGCAGCAGAAGCCGGGGAGCTGACCAGTCGATGTCGAAATGTTGAGCGTATCGGCTTGATACCCCCCACTCCAGCACGTCCCGCCACCACGGGTTATTCGGCGAGGCTGCCATGTGATTGGGAACGAAATCGACAATGAGGCCGAGCGCGTGACGTTGAAGAGCGTTGCTGAGTGCCGCGAAGCCGACCTCTCCACCGAGGGTCGGATCGAGCCGCCTTACATCAATAACGTCGTAGCCGTGCGTTGAGCCGGGTTCGGCCTCGAAGATCGGCGAAACGTAGAGGTCAGAGATCCCAATCGAGGCGAGGTATGGCACAAGCTCGGCAGCTGTGAAGAACGTGACGCCATTGCGCAACTGGAGACGATAGGTCGCTTTCATGGTTGGCGCGGGCGCTCCTCTCTCAAAGCGCTGCAGATCGCGCGAAATTGCGCAAAGCCGGCCATATGCTCGATCTCGACGGGTATCTTGCGGCGCCAGTTTGGGTGCTCGTCGGTCGTTCCTGGGATGTTGAGGCAGTCGGTCGAGCCCAAGAGATCTTCAAGCTGGGCCGCGACGAGGCGGCAGGGAGTCCGTGCTATGAACTTGTGAACAGCGGCACTGAGCTCATCCGGCAAGTCTGGCGGCGGCATCGCGCCTGGCTGAATGAATGCGATCAGCTTCTTCGGCAGGACGTTCGCTCCGGCCAGCGCCGAAATCAGTGCCTGCTTTTCTGATCGCCGCGACGCCCACGCCTTCTGCAAATCTTCGCCGCCTGTCAAACCCAGGCGTTCGCGCTCGACGAGATCCCGCCCCTGCCACCAGCCGTTGAGTGTTGGCAGGTCGTGCGTACTGATGCAGGCGAGAGCCTCGGCAGTATAGCAATCTGGAGGCAGGAAGCCGGCCTTGCTGCGCTCGAAGAAGAGGACACGATAACCCAGGATTGCGCACTCGCGCATGGTCTCGCGGAATCCCTGCGGCACGGTGCCGAGGTCCTCGCCGATCACTATCGAGTGCATCTTCCGTGAAGTCTCGGCCACATCGCTGAGAAGAGCGTTCATGGGGTAATGCACATATCCACCGTCGGCGCTCGAGTGGCCCTCGGGGATCAGATAGAGGCGCTTGAGCGCCATGGCGTGGTCGAGCCGGACGGCACCCGCGTGACGCATCGCGACTTCGAGAACGGCATGGAACAAACCTTCGCCGCAGTCGGCTGGCAGCACCGGAGAAAGTGGTGTCAGTCCCCAATCCTGTCCCGCCGCATTGAACTGGTCCGGCGGCGCGCCAACCCGGGCTCCTGTCAAGACCTCGCCCGGTGCACACCAAGTGTCGGCACCGTCGGGCGCAACGCCGACTGCAAGATCCAGGTAGAGACCGATGCGCATCCCTGCCGCCAGTGCCCGGCGCTGCGCGTCGGCCAGCTGACGATCTGCCGTCCACTGCAGCCACTGGTGAAAGCGAATGCGCTCTGCGCTTTCGCGGGAAATGAGTTCGACGGCCGGGCTGCTGCGAATTCGAAGCTCATCCGGCCACCCATGCCATCCCGCCGAACGTCCGCGCGCGACTGCAGTCTCCGAGATGGTCTCGAACAACGCGAAGTCGACAAGGGGAACACCGCCCAACGCGCAGAAGCTCGCGAAGTCGCGATCCTGAGACGAATTGGTGCCGAGCTGGTGACGACAGAAGTGTGTGTAGGCGGCCTCGAACGCCGATTGCTTATGCGCGGCAACCTCGCAATAGTCGACCAGCTCCGACGCTCTGGCTGCAGCGAGGCGGGCTGGCTCGGTCACGACAGCGCCGGGAAGAAAATCGGTCGCAATATAGAGCGGATTGAGGAAGCGGCGGCTCGATGGCGAGTAGGGGCCGAACCGCTGAGGGGCTGCCATGAACAAAGCGTGTAACGGATTGACGCCAACGAAATCCGCTCCCTCGGCGGCCATGATCTCGGCAACGCGCGCCAGATCCTCGAAGTCGCCTATGCCCCAGTTGCGACGGGAGCGAAGCCCGTAGAGCTGGCACGTTATTCCCCACGCTCTCCCGGAAAGTAGCCAATCGGGTGCATAGCTGGTCGGTACAGGACGTAAATCGTCAGTCGGCTGCGGCCTCAGGGAAGCAAGAGCTGCATCGATTTCGGCGTCGGTGCGCGCGGAAACCCCCAGTGCCCCTAGAAGGTCGCGCTTCGCCGCGTCACTGGTGCGGCGGCGCTTACCCGTCTCGCTCAAATAGCTGAGAGCTACTCCATAAGCCTTTGCCAATTTGTCCAGCCGCGACCTGACCATGCCTCAGCTCGACTTTGAGCGATCGGCTCGATCGAGGGCAAAGACGCCCGACCACGGCTCCATGTCGCCTCCTGTAAGCTTTGCCCTCGTGCCCTCGGGTAGCTCGAAGATCGATGTATCGTCGCTGAGCAGATGGGCGAACTCCTTCGCCTTCACCGCCACGACAGTGCCCGACACATTCGCCAGAAGCCGATAATGCACATCGGGCGCGCACCATTCGACACAAATGACCTTGCCTTCGATCACACGCGCGTTAGCTGCGCCGCCCTTAAGGCGTTCGAGCCAGGGCATCAGGTGCGCGCGCCGAGTAGCAAGCAGCCGTTGCACCAATGCTAAGCGTCTGTCATGCGGCGGCCGTGCGGCTGCCGTCCAATCGATGCGTGAGGCTTCGAAGGTTGCCAGCGCGTTGGGATCGGGGATCTGTGCTCGAATGCGTGGGTCCTGGAAGTGGGGCCAATTGCGGAACTCGTTGCGTCGCCCGTTGCGTACGGCATTGGCAAGATCGCCTGCGAAATCGGTGAAAAACTGGAATGGTCTGGTCTCGCCCCACTCCTCGCCCATGTAAATGAGCGGGATCTGTGGACTGAGAAAAAGTATCGCAGTGAGCAAGTCGACGGCCTCGGCGGAGGCCAACGTCGTCAGGCGCTCGCCGAAGGCCCGATTTCCGATCTGGTCGTGGTTCTGCAGGAAATTGACGAAGGCCAGGGGTGGCAATGTTATGCTCGGTTCACCACGTGACTTCCCATCCTTGTAAGCCGATGGCTCGCCTTGATAGACAAAGCCCTCGGAGAGCGCTCGAGCGATCTTCGCTGCAGGCTCGTCTAGGTAGTCGCTGTAGTAGCCATCCGCTTCCCCCGTGGCCAGAACGTGTGCCACATGGTGCAGGTCGTCGTTCCACTCGGCCGTGTAGTGTTTTGTTTTTCCAGCATCATCCCTCGCATGCAGCCGGGTGATGTTGCGCTCGTCCTCCGTCGTCAAATGGACATGGCGCTGTGTGATCCGCGACCTGACCTCGGTTGCCAGCTCCTCGAGCACAGACGGGCTCGACGGATCCTTAATCTGATCGATCGCATCGAGCCTCAGACCGTCGAGGCGGTACTCTTCCAGCCAATAGAGCGCATTCTCGATCGCGAACCGGCGGACAGGTTTCTGCGAATAATCAATTGCCGCGCCCCAAGGCGTCTGTCGCGTCGTGTCGAAGAATTGAGGTGCGTAGAGATGCAGGTAATTCCCGTCCGGTCCGAAATGATTGTAGACGACATCGAGTAGTACCATCAGCCCACGAGCATGCGCGCTGTCGACAAGGCACTTCAGGCCTGCGGGTCCTCCGTAGGCGACATGCGGTGCGTAGAGTAGGACGCCGTCATAGCCCCATCCTCGATGACCCGAGAATTGGGCGACCGGCATCAGCTCGATGGCAGTTACGCCCAAACCGACCAGATGATCCAGCTTGCGCTCGATACCACCGAATGTGCCGTCCTCAGTGAAGGTGCCGGTGTGAAGCTCGTAGACTACGGCTTCTGACCAGGGCCGCCCCCGCCAGTCTTTACACTTCCAGCGGTAGGCGAGCGGATCGACGAGCAGTGAAGGCCCGTGCACATCGCTCGCCTGAGCACGGGAGGCGGGATCGGGCACGCGCATGCCATCGTCGAGCACGAATGCGTAGGCTCCACCGGTGGCAATCAGATCAGTTTCATGCGTGAACCATCCATCGCTATCCCTCGACATCGGCTCACTGACATCGGTATCAACTGCGAGAACCGCGACGGAGGCTTGGCCGGGTGCCCATACTCGAAAGCGCGCTCTCCCATCGGGGAGAAGCTCTGCGCCCCAGGATTTCTCCAGCTTGAAGCCAGCGCTCATCTGTGACGCCCTTCGTAAAGGAGGACATTGCGTTGTGTCAGAACGGAGTCCGCGCCCGGCGCAAGGATCGGCTCGTCAGGCTCGATGAGGCCACGCCCTGAATCAACAATCAGACGCCAGCCTGTCACGATGTGTGGATGCGGTAGCCGGAACTGGACATCGTCATGATAAGCATTGAGCAGCAGCAAGAGTGGTGCGGCTCCTGCCTGCGCCAGCATGACACCCAGCACTCGTGCCTCTCCATTACTCCAGTCCTGCTTGGTCATGGGTTTTGCGTCGGGCCGCAGCCATGTGACATTGCGCGGGCCATCGCGAACCGTTCGTTCGCCGTGAAGGAAGCGGGTCTGGCGTAGAAGCGGGCGCTGTTTTCTCAGCCGGATGAGACCTGCGACGAACTGGTAGAATGTCTCGTCGCCCTCGGTCACGTTCTCCCAATCCATCCAGGAGAGCTCGTTATCCTGACAGTAAGCGTTATTGTTGCCTTGTTGTGTGCGGCCGATCTCGTCGCCCATCAGCAGCATGGGGGTGCCCTGTGAGAGAAGCAGAAGCGCAATAGCCCCCCTGCGCATGCGCTCACGCAGCTCCGTTATTGCGGGATCGGATGTTGGTCCCTCGACACCGCAATTCCAGCTCCGATTGTCGTCGTGACCATCGTTGTTGTCCTCGCCGTTGGCCTCGTTGTGCTTGTCGCTGTAGGCATAGAGGTCAGCGAGCGTGAAGCCGTCGTGGGCCGTGGCGAAGTTGATGCTCGACCAGGGACGTCGTCCCCGCTTGTCGAATAGGCCAGCCGAGCCCAAAAGACCCGAGGCGATGCCTGGCACGAAGCCCGTATCCCCCTTCCAGTAGCTGCGCAGGTCGTCGCGGAACACTCCGTTCCACTCGGCCCATCCCGGCGGGAAATTGCCGACCTGGTAGCCGTCCATGCCGACATCCCAGGGTTCAGCGATGAGCTTGACATTGGCCAGCACCGGGTCCTGGCGTGCAGCATTGAGGAATGACGCCGATTGGCGGAATGCGCGGTCCTCACGGCCTAGCGATGTCGCGAGGTCGAACCTGAAGCCGTCGACGTGGCCCTCCTCCACCCAGTAGCGGAGTGAATCCATGACCATCTGGAGCACGCGCGGGTGCTCGAGATTGACCGTGTTGCCGCAACCGGTCGTATCGAAATAGAACCGCGGATCGTCGGCCAGCATGTAATAGCTGGCATTGTCGATGCCCCTGAACGACAGGGTGGGGCCAAGATGATTCCCTTCGGCGGTGTGATTGTAGACGACATCAAGAATGACTTCGATGCCCGCTTCATGCAGCCGGTGGACCATCAGCTTGAACTGGTTGATGTCACCGCCAGGAGGAATATAGCGCTGCGCCGGCGCGAAGAAACCGAGCGTGTTGTAGCCCCAGTAATTCACGAGTCCCTTCTCGACGAGTTGACGATCGTCGCAGAATTCGTGGACCGGCAAGCAACTCGATGGCCGTGACGCCGAGTCTGACCAGATGCTCAATGACGGCGGGATGTGCCAGTCCTGCAAACGTGCCGCGGTGTCGTGCGGGCACGGCCGGATGGCATGCGGTCATGCCCTTGACGTGCGCCTCGTAGATGATGCTTTCCGCCCACGACGTGCGCGGACGCGTCTCGCGCCGCCAGGAGAAGGAGGGGCGCCAGCGGGCGGCGGTCTCGATGATAACGCACTTTGGCATGAACGGTGCCGAGTTGCGCGAGGTCAATCGCGAGGTCACCCTCAGCAGCACCGATCTGGTAGCCATAGACGGCGTCGTCCCAGATCAATTGTCCCTTTAGCGCCTTTGCATATGGATCAAGAACCAACTTGTGGTGGTTGAAGCGATGCCCTGCCTCCGGAGCCCACGGGCCATGAACCCGGTAGCCGTAAAGCTGACCGGGGCTCATTCCGGGCACGTAGCCATGCCACACCTCGTCGGTGTTCTCCGGCAACGGTATCCGCGCTGTTTCGCGCGCCCCCTTGTCATCGAACAGGCACAGCTCGACACGAGTGGCATTCGCCGAGAAAAGCGCGAAATTGACCCCTGATGCGTCGTGTGTCGCTCCCAGCGGGTAGGGTCGCCCAGCTTCGATCCGGGTCGCGCCACGCTGCATGCTCTTGGCTCCAATGAGGGTCATCATGGCTGCAGGACGATGGTGGCAAGCGGTGGCAGCGTTAGCGTGATAGAGAACGGCCGGCCATGGCTCGGGATCGCCTCGGTTGTGACAGCGCCGGAGTTTCCGATGTTCGTGCCGCCATAGACCTCGGCATCGGTATTGAGTCGTTCGTAGCCACGTCGCCTCGACTGGCAACGCCGATGCGATAGCCATGCCACGCGTGTGGTGTGAAATTGCACACGACCAGCGCCGGTGGCTCGGAGCCGCGCGACTTGCGCCAGAACGCGAGCACGCTCTGGTCCGCATCGTCCGCGACGGCCCATTCGAACCCATCCGCCTCGCAGTCGAGCTCGTGCAGAGCGCGGGTCGTGCGATAGAGAGCATTGAGATCGCGGACCAGGTTCTGCACGCCCCGGTGATCGGGCTCGGCCAGCAAGTGCCAGTCGAGCGAGCGATCATGGCTCCATTCGCGATCCTGGCCAAACTCGCCCCCCATGAACAGGAGTTTCTTGCCGGGATGTGTCCACATGAATGCGAAGTAGGCACGGAGATTGGCGAATCTCTGCCATCGGTCTCCGGGCATCTTGCCGAGCAGCGAGCCCTTGCCGTGGACAACCTCGTCATGGCTCAGGGGCAGCACAAAGTTCTCTGTGAAGGCGTAAAGCAGGCCGAAAGTCAGATCATGATGATGATGACGGCGATGCACCGGATCCTTCGACATGTAGCGAAGGGTGTCGTGCATCCAGCCCATGTTCCACTTGAAGCCGAACCCGAGCCCGCCAACGTCGACCGGACGGGACACCTGCGGCCAGGCGGTCGACTCCTCCGCCATCGTCATGGCGCCGGGAAACGCTTCGTAGACACGAGTATTCACTGCTCGCAGGAAATCGACGGCCTCCAGATTTTCACGTCCGCCGTGGACGTTCGGCACCCATTCGCCCGGCTCTCGGCTGTAGTCGAGGTAGAGCATGGAGGCCACGGCATCGACCCTGAGCGCGTCCACATGGAAGCGGTCGAACCAAAACAGCGCGTTGGCATAAAGGAAGTTGGCCACCTCCCGGCGACCGAGATTGTAGATCAGCGTATTCCAGTCCTTGTGGAATCCCAGGCGCGGGTCCTCGTGCTCGTATAGTGCCGTGCCGTCGAAGCGTGCGAGGCCGTGAGCGTCGGAAGGGAAGTGCGCTGGAACCCAGTCGAGAATCACGCCAATTCCGGCCTGATGGCAGCAGTCGACGAAGTGGGCGAAATCCTCGGGGCTGCCATGGCGTGATGTCGGTGCATGTAGCCCGATCGGCTGGTAGCCCCACGAGCCCGAGAACGGATGCTCGCTGACGGGCAGCAATTCGATGTGGGTGAAACCCATGTCGCGTACGTAGTCGACAAGCTCTACTGCGAGACGCCGGTAGCCGAGAAACGCGTTGTCAGGGCCGCGGCGCCAAGAGCCGAGGTGCACCTCGTAGATGGAGATGGCCTCTTCACGATTTGTACGGGATACCCTCGCGTCGAGCCATTCGGCATCTCCCCAGTCACGACGAGTCAGCCCGTGCACTATGGACCCGGTCGCAGGTGGCGGCTCCTGCGCGAAAGAATAGGGGTCTGCCTTGAGCGGAAGCAGATCGCCTTGCGGCCCGATTATCTCGAACTTGTAGACGTCACCCGTCGTCAGATGGGGAATGAATAGCTCCCAGATCCCCGCCTCGATTCGCCGCCGCATGGGATGGCGTCGTCCATCCCAGCCGTTGAACTGCCCAACCACACTCACGCGGCGTGCATTAGGCGCCCAGACGGCGAAAGACACGCCATCGACGCTTTCAAGCGAGGTCGGGTGCGCGCCCATCCTCTCGTAAAGCCGTCGATGCGTTCCCTCGCTCAGAAGATAGACATCGATTTCGCCCAGACACGGTGGAAACCGGTAGGTGTCGTGAATTTCCCACCTTTGGCCGTCTTTGCCGAGCCGCAGTCGATAGTCTGCCCGACCGACGTTGGCCGGGAGCGGCCCAGCGAAGAAGCCGGCATCATGCGTCCGCTCGAGCCGGACCAAGATCTCGCCGTCTTTGTCTACGGCCTCCGCATCGCTCGCGTCAGGGGCGAAGACGCGCAGTGATAGCCGGCCATCGGCGATCGAGTGTGGCCCGAGAACCGAAAAAGGATCGCCATGCCGACCGGTCGTGATGGCTTCGATATCGGCGGCGGACGGCATCCCGTCGGGACGGTGTGTGTGGTCAGGACGCACAGTCATGCGCTCCCCTCCAGATTGCTTTCCGCGAGAAGTTCGAGAACCCCTTTAACGGGAATCGACATCCAGCCGGGCCGATTGGCTGCTTCGTACGAAATCTCGTAGAAAGCCTTTTGCAGGACGAAGATGTCGAGCACCCCGCCGTGAACCGCTGCCGGAACGTCGGGTTTTCGCGCGTCGTTGTAAGCCGTAAGAAACACCTGTGACGCCCACGCTCGCCAAGCAAGGGCGGCTTGGGTAATCCGGTCCGGAAGATCGGGTGTCCGGGATGCGACGCGATCGAGGGCCGCCCAGGCTGCATAATCGATCGAGCGAAGGAGACCCGCGACATCACGCATGGGCGTGGTTTTGGCTCGCCTCTCCTCGAGTGTCCGTCTGGGGCTCGCCCTCGAAGTCGATGACGAAGACATCCGTCTCGACGACGAGCATTTGGCCCAAGTGATAATCGCCATGGATGCGGGTCTTGATGCCCTCGGCCGTCAGCGATGCCAGCTCGTCGAGGCGAGCCTCGACGTTCCCGCGCGCCTCGATGAGCTGCCGGAGGCGGGTGCCGGCGACGTCATCCTTTGTCCGTTCGGCCCTCCGCTCGACCGTGGCCATAGCGGCCCTGGCCTCGCTCCTTGCTGCCTCGACCCAGGCCTCGATGTCAGCCTGCGTCACCGGCTCGGATCGGAAAGCATCTTGCAGCGTGTCAATCGCAAGAGCCGAGTGCATCTCGGCGGTTCGCCGGCCGATAATGATCGGGAGATCCAAGGGGTACGCCCAGGTCGGCTCTTCTCTCGCATCGCGCTCAGGAAGGTCCGAGACAAGCAGTAGATCGTCGAGATGTCTTTCAAGCGCGCCGACGATAACCTGCCAGCAGTCGCCCTGGTTGCGGACGAAATCGAAGAAGGCGCAAAGGACAGTCGGGTCGTCCTCGTCGGGGCGATGCTCGACGAGTCCCCGAAGAGCAGGTGTATTGGCAAAGCCGGCCTCCTGGCTCAGAAAGCGGCTCATCTCGATCTCGGGCTGAATGCCCTCTCGAAGGCGACGATAGATTTTCAAGAGAAGGCGCTCGTCGACGACGAGCGAATTGTTGCTTTGATCAGCGCCGACGTTGCGCACAACCATCTCGGCTCCGGGCTCATTTGCCGTTGGCCATTCGCCGAAAGCCTCGAGAATGATCTCGCCGCCGGCAGAGGCAATTCGTTCGCCTCGCGCCGCTGCAGCGACGAGCGCACGCGCGAAGCGCTCGTCGAACGTGGCGTCGAGCAGTGCTCCCACCCGCGATCCGCGACGCAATTTGGCGACTGTGAATGGCAGTCGTGCAGCACTAGCCCAACGTGCTCCGCTCCCCAGAGCGCAGACAACGGGAGGAAATATCGCTGACGTTCAGAGCCTCGAAGTGACACGTCGACATCGACGAGCTGAAAGCTGTCGCCCATTGGCTGTGAGGTCCGCCAAGGGCATGAGCGAGACAGTGTCGATGGTCTGAGTCCTTGCCACCGAACCAACGCTGGCGCGCAATAAACTC
>CAVVAR010000009.1:0-19274 GCA_963746315.1 uncultured Alphaproteobacteria bacterium | reverse complement strand
TATTGGCCATCACCTCGCGCACCATACATTTGTCTGAACGTTCCTGCAAACCGATCGAAGCCGCTTTGCGCCCTATAGTAGCGTGGAGGACACAACAAGCTCGCGGTCCAGCGCCCTCGCACAAATGGAGAGTCTATAGAGTAACGAATCATGTCCGCACGATGAACCGTGTCGTATCGTCGAGGCGCGTCTGATCCAGAACTCGCGCTTCCGCCCCCTCCGCAACTCGGCTATGACGGCCGGGTTGCAAACCCTCGAGATCGCTTCCGATCATGATCAAGAAGTCCTCCACTCCACCACCTGAGCCGCCACTCGAGGCCAAGTTGGCGACGCTCGCGCGTCTCGTCGATGGCCAAGGTAACCCGAACATCGGCACCTTGTGGCAACTGGCGAAGGACATCGAGGGGGTAAAGCTGAACCTGAAGTCCTTCGGATACGAGCTCGCCCGCAAGTTGCGAGATGCCCAGCCTGCGCCGGCAAGTTACGGGCGCCGTCGAGATCGGTCTTACGTCGAAGGCCTGCACTCAGGCGGACATGGAATCGGATCGGGTCCACTGGTGGACCAGTTGCCTCGGCATATCTCCGATCTATCATCGCAAGATCTTGGAGTACTGCTACCTGCTCCAGGCGCTCCACGAGCATCGCCTGCTGGGCGAAGGCGAGCGCGGTCTGGGGTTCGGCTGTGGTGAGGAGCCGATCCCGAGCTTTCTGGCGTCGATCGGTTGCCGGGTGACGATGACCGACTTGGCTCCGTCAGCCGCGGCGGAGAAAGGCTGCGGTCGCAACAAACCAGCACACGTCGAGCCTCGAAAAGGGCCATCATGCCCATCTCGTAGGGCGCGACCTCTTCCTCGAGCGCGTCTCGCTCGAGTACGTCGACATGAACGCCATCCCGGCCACATTGCGGGACTACAGACTTTGCTGGTCGCTCTGCTGTCTCGGCGCTTGGGTTCGAATACGCCAAGGTCTTGATTTTATGAGAACAGCCTCGACACTCTCCGTCCCGGCGGCATCGCAGTGCACACGACCAGGTTCAACTTTCTGAATGACAACGAGACGATCGACAATTGGGCGACGGTTCTCTTCCAGAAGGCCCATTTTCGGGATATCGCAGCGCGGCTGACGGCAAAAGGGCATACGGTCGCCCCCCTCGATTTCGACATCGGCAACGCTCCCATGGACCGCTTTATCGATCTGCCGCCATATGATCACGACCTTGCCCTCGTTGCTCCCGGCTGGGCGAACAGCAGCCAGCACCTCGAACTGATGCTGGACGGTTTCGCCTCCACCTGCTTCGGCCTGATTGTCGAAAAAGCTGGCAGTACGCGAGTGACCCAATGTTCGTGACCGTCCTCGGCGCCCGTCGCCTTTGACGGCGATCGTGCTTCAAACCGTCCAGACGCTGACCGAGGTCGCGGCAGGACCCTATCATCGATTGCCGCCGGCACCGCAGAGGAGCTGCAGACGGCGTGGGCCGCACGTGGTTCACGACCCGTCGTAATGTTCAGCGACATCCCGTCGCGCGAAATAACTGGAATGATCGAGAAATCCGGAGCGCGCTTCGTCGTGGTGCTCGAGCCGCCGGCCACGATCGTTGAGCACGTGGCGGCGACGCGGGACCTGACGGGATTGCCTGCGCTGCGCTTTGCGAGCCAGAGCCTCGCCACCCTCCACGACCTTGCTTTGAGCCCCGCCGCATGGCGCCTTTCGCCGGAGATGTTGCCCCTTCCGATCCCCGACCTGATCAAGCGACTATGCACTCTTTACGGTATCGCTCTCACCTCTACGAGCCGAGCCGAGGTGTTGCGCAAGGTCCGTTCGCAGAGGCCCGACGCCACGACGCTACAGAGACCTGATGCCATCAGCAGATGGTCAGTCGGCTTCGAGCGAGGATATGGCGCTCGCGGCACAGGTGCTCGATGGCTACCACGACCTGGTTGCAGGGCGCCTCGCCGCGCGCTTCGATGGCCCCTCGGATCTTCCTCGAGCCCGACCGCACGGCACGCCGATCGCGGGCGTCATCGACCTCATTGGCGGCCGGCGCTGTTTCGCCTTCGGCCCGTTCTTTGATCTGCCGGCCGGAAGCTGGCGCGTGACGGTCGACTTCAAGGTTTGGGACAACGTGTCGGCGACATTCTCAAGATCGATGCCTATACCGATCGCGTCATAGCGGAAGGAACCTCGCCTCTGCCCCGCCGGGGCCACTTCACCTGCGCCATCGATTTCGCCATCGAGGAGCCCCGCGCGCCCCTTCAGATCCGCCTCTTCAACGAGGAGGGCGCCGTCGAGGGCAGCTTCGATCTGCATGGCATGATCGTCGAGCGGAGCGGCTGAGCGCCCCGATCACAATTTGCCACCTGTCCCCACCAGCGGCCACAGCGTAATGAAGTAACTTCTTGTGTTCTCATGCTTACCGCTCGGTCGCGTTCCGGGCCGCGTCAAGGTGATCGATGTCTGGCAAGAAGATTCTGCTCGAGGGTCACAACCTCACGCTCGAAACCGGGACGGGCATCGCAACCTACGCTCGAACGCTCAACGCGACATTGCGCACCTTGGGCTATGCCACCGAGGTTGTTGTCGGGACCCGTGTCCAGGTCGCCACCAAAGATCCGTTGCTCGGCGAGATCTCATTCTACGATGCGCGTGGCTCGAACCAACATTGGCTGCTCCGGTCTGCCGGCTTGGCCCGTCACGCGCTTTTTGGATCGCCGCTCGGCATCACGCCGTCGACTTTGCGTCTCGGCAATGCGGTCGTCGATCCGGCCGGCGGCAAGCTGGCTGGTTTCGATCGAGTGCACGCTGTGCGTGAGCTACCAGACGTCACACTGATGCACTTCCGGCGCTACAAGACGAGGGCACGGCTCAAGGTCAACTCCAAGCCAGATCTCTTTCATGCGACGCAGCCAATTCCGATCCGCGTCGAAGGCTGCCCGAACATCTACACCATTCACGACCTCGTACCGCTTCGCCTGCCCTATGCGACGCTCGACGACAAGAAATACTTCCTCCAGTTGGTGCGCCACATTGCACGCCACGCGGACCATATCGTCACCGTCTCCGAGCACTCGAAGCGCGACATCGTCGAGCTGATCGGCATCCCGGAGTATCGCGTTACGAACACCTACCAGTCCGTCCACATACCGGCGGCTCTGCTATCCGGCTCGCGCGATCAACTGGCCGCTGAGCTGGAGCACTTCTTCCAGCTCGAGCCGGGCGGCTACTACCTGTTTGTCGGCGCAATCGAGCCAAAGAAGAACCTTTCGCGCCTGATCGACGCCTACGCGTCCACTGGCAGTCGGCGCCCGCTGATCGTCGTGGGAGCTCCCGCCTGGCAGTACGATCGCGATCTCGAGAAAATGGGCGACGAGCGTTTCCTGACATATGTCGTGAGCAATGGGGTCATCACCCCTCGGCGGCGCGTGCGCCGCTTGTCCTATCTTCCCTTCACGAGATTGGTGGCCCTGATGCGGGGTGCCCGCGCGGTCCTCTTCCCATCCCTCTACGAGGGTTTCGGGCTGCCGGTTCTCGAGGCCATGGTGGCGGGCGCCCCCGTGCTTACGTCGAATACATCCTCACTTCCGGAAATTGTCGGCGACGCGGCTGTGCTCGTCGACCCGCATGACGTCGAATTCGATCGCAGCGGGTATCCGCAGGCTCGACCAGGACGACGATCTGTGCGCCGATCTCGTCTCGAAAGGACGCATCCGCGCGGAGATGTTCTCCCCGGACCGCTACCAGGAGCGGGTGCAGAAACTCTACAAAAGACTGATGAGCTGACCGATCCGCCTCAGGCGGCGGTCGCCTGCGGCCCGCAAAGGCGATCGAGCGCGGCCCCGTAACGATTGCCCTCGATGTACGCGATCAGCCGCCTCCGAAGCTCCTCGGCCCTCTGCTTGGCTCCCAGAGGATCTGCGCGCACTTCGGCGAGCAGGCGTGCCGCGTGCTCGATCGACGGCTCGGCCCAGCACGCCTCCCGCACATGGCAGTAAGCCGGATGAGGGTCGTCGAGGGGAGCCAGGCTGAAGTCGACCACGTGGGCCAAGCCAGGTAGACAATAGTCCGAGGTCCCCGACCAACCCGTCACGATCACCGGCACCTCGCGCATCATCGCCTCGGCCACGGTCAGACCGAAGCCTTCCGACCGATGCAGCGATATGTAAGCGTCTGCGCTCCTCATCAGGCCGTCGAGCTGCTCGGCCGTCATGTTCTGGTCGAGGATGCGGATATTCGGCGCTTCTCCGATGCGCTCCATCAGGTCGGCTATATCCGATTGATGCTGACGCCCGTCCGCCACCTTCAACACCAGCTCCGCATCCCTGTCGTTGCCAAAGGCCAGCTTGAACGCCTCGATGACTGCGAACAGATTCTTGCGGTGGAGCGACGAGCCACAGTTGAAGACGCTCAAGACGCGGAATGCCCGCTTCTCGTCATGCGCCTTCCATGCGCGCCCGGGCGCGAACGGCACAGGGTGGGGCACGACAACCACTGGCTTCGTCGTATGCCGTTGAATGATGTCTCGGCAGAACGTCGACGGCGTGAGTACGGCATCGACATAGTCCAGCGCAACGATCCATTCCGGCGGAAGATCGGGAAGCTCCCACGCCCAATACGCGATGTTGGTCCCCCGATAGTAACGACGCGGGCCGGAGGCGATCATGCCGAGCAACATCAGCGGTGGATTGAGATGGTAGATCGACAGCTCGCGGCCGTTTGGCCGGCCGGAGCAGCCAGCATCGAAAGAGACCTTCCCATCGACGCCGAAAAGCTTGGAGAGGTTTTGCGTCGAGACCTGGAAATCGCTTGATCGGAGATCGGCCACACAGAGACGCGCGGATTGTCCAATCCCGCTCACCGTCGAAAGCAGTCCCACCACGCGCACGGCACGCCCGTCTTGTCGCGCTCGCGCGCGGGCCGGCGGAAATACGCGGCGCACGCCCTCTCTGATGGCTAGATTGAAATAGGGGCCGCCTGACCGCCAAAGATGTAAGCGAATAGCGCTCGCTCGCACGGCAAGGCTCTGCTTCTTCGTCATATCTAGCCTCTCCCCCGCTCGAACGAGGCCCCTCAGAGTGAGTGATAGATATCCGTTGCGAGATTGATGTCCCTGAGAACGATCCCTCGGCCATTCTTCAGGATCAGCGCTGATGTGCAGTGCTCGTGGACGACCTCATGGCTGTGAATGGCGAGGATCATCGCCCGGTCCTTCCGCTTATCGAAGATCTCGGCATGGCACTTCTGCTGGAATCGCGTGTCACCGACGAGGATGACTTCGTCGATCAGGAAGCACTCGAAATCGATAGCGAGTGACAATGCGAAGGCGAGCCGCATCCGCATGCCGGCCGAGTAGAACCGCACAGGCATGTGGAGCAGCCTGCCGAGCTCGGTGAAGTCCTCGATGAAGTCGTAGGTCTCTCGAAACGGCACGTCATAGACACGGGAGATGAACCTGACGTTGTCGTAGCCCGTGAGCTCGCCTTCGAAACCGCCGCCCAGCGCCAGCGGCCACGACATCCGCAACCCCCGTTCGATGGTCCCGCTGGTCGGCTGTTGCACACCCGCCAGGATCTGAATGAGCGTGGATTTGCCGGCACCGTTCCGACCGAGAATGGCAATGCGCTCGCCCATGCCGACGCTGAACGAGATGCCGTCGAGCACGCGCCGTACGCCGATCTCCGTATGGAACTCCTTGACGATGTTGCTTACGACGATCTGGCGCGCACCCGCCCCATCCTCTGGACCTAGAGGATCGAGCGGCGGCGTATCAAGTTTGAGCTGCATCCAGCCGGGCTCCTACATGTCCCCGTGCGTCAGGGTATCCTCGAGGAGCATGCGGCCGATACCGTAAATGGCCCATGCCAGAAACATGATGCCGAGCACATTGAGCACGCGACTTGGCTTATGCGCATAATCGGGAGCGGTCGGAGCCGAGATTCGCTCCAGGAAGAGGCGCTGGCGCTCGGTATCGAGCCGAGCTGCCTCAAGTGATGTCAATGCCGAGGCAAAAGTACGCTCGGCAAACTCGCGTTCGAGGACCAATCGCTCGTACTCGGCGATAAGCGGTGCAAGTGACCCGCCGGTACCGGCGAGCCGCTTTTGCTCCGACAGTATCTGCTCTTCCAGTGCTGTCTTTCGGTTTCCGAGCGACGCGATTTGATTGCTCTGCGGTGACGCTCGCTGTATCTCGGCCATTTGAGCGGTGGTCTGGGCGACTTCCAGAGCGAGCCGCGCGATCGTGTCCAAGGCCGTGGCTGATACGCGACCAGGATCGATCATTCCGATACGGTGACGGAAGCTCGTGATCTTGGCTTGCGTCTCCCGGGCCGCAGCCCGCGTCAGCTCCACCTCGCGTTGGGCAGCTGAGATGGCGTCGGCCTGCGCGCGCTCGCTCAGCCTGTTGATCAGAGCTTCGAACTCGATCAGCATCGCTTCCGCCAGCTCGCGCGCATCCTGGGGCCGAAAGGCCTGCACCTTCAGCGTGGTGATGCCGGTCGAATAATCGTAGTCGACCGTCACGATACGCTTCATGTGCTTGAACAGCCGTTCCTCGTTGTGGCTCGAGAACGGCGATGGATACCGCCACAGTATGTCCGCCTCTGGACGATCCAGACGCGCGCGGAGATCGGCGGTGGAGACGAGCTTCTGGACGATGTCACGCGAAGCGAGATAAGCGTGAACGATATAGGCATCGTCCGCAGATCGAATGATGCTCGACCCTTGCACCAGGCTCGCCAGCTGGCTGGTTGCCGCGTTGCTGGGGCTTCGGATCACGAATTTCGTTTCCGCCTCGAAACGATCCGCCGCGATGAGGCCGTAGTAGATGGCTGCCAAGATAGTCGGCACGACGACGACGAGGATGAAGGGCAATTGGCGCAGCCATTGCGTCAGCAGGCGGGCAATATGGCTCTGCCCCGCCCCGTTGGGCAGGGTCTTGACGTCCGCCGGCACGAGCGTGATTTGGTTCACCCAGATTTGCCCCAACTTCTGACTGCAACTCGACAGATGCGCTTGCCGAGCCCTGACGGCGCGTCAGCTACTTCAACAGCAAAGCGAACGTTCTTCGATCAGGACTGCTTGGTCCTTACCCAGCCTGCCAGACGCCCAGCGCCCGCTACGCGAGACCCCCTGCAGCTAGGGCATCCACCCCCATATGCTGACAACCGAGCGAATTCGGCAGGCAATGGTGACGCCAATAAGGCGGCCTTGCGACCGGGTCAGATCTCCTCGTCAGCCACCTTGATCAGGTACTGCCCATAGTCCGACGCCGCCAACGACGTGCCGAGCTGTCGCAACGCCTGTCTCGTGATGAACCCCATGCGGTACGCCACCTCCTCGGGGCTGGCAATGCGGAACCCCTGCCGCTTCTCGAGTGCCCTGACGAAGTCGGAGGCCTCGATCAAGCTGTCTGGCGTGCCTGTATCGAGCCACGCATAGCCGCGCCCCATCTTCTCCACCTGCAGCTCGCCACGCCTGAGATAAGCCGCATTGACATCTGTGATCTCGAGCTCACCGCGCGGCGAGGGCTTGAGCGACGCCGCGATGTCCACCACTTGGGCATCGTAAAAATAAAGCCCGGTGACGGCCCAGTTCGATTTTGGCGCCTTCGGCTTCTCGACCAGAGATATGGCTTTTCCCGACTGGTCGAACTCGACCACGCCGTACCGCTCGGGGTCGGTCACGTGATAGGCAAACACCGTGGCTCCGCTGGACCGGCCGACGGCCCGGGCCATCAGCTCCGGCAGGCCATGACCGTAGTATATGTTGTCGCCGAGGATCAGGGCGGAGCTTTGGCCGGCAACGAAATCCGCGCCGATGATGTAGGCCTGCGCCAAACCGGCAGGCTCGGGCTGAGCGGCATAGGAGATCGCGAGCCCCCACTGCCCGCCGTCGCCGAGGAGGCGCTGGTAGCTCGGCAGATCACCGGGCGTGGAAATAAGCAGGATCTCGCGGATGCCCGCCAGCATCAGCGTGGTCAGCGGATAATAGATCATCGGCTTGTCGTAGACGGGCAGCAGCTGCTTCGACGCCACGAGCGTCATCGGGTAGAGGCGCGTACCCCGTCCGCCGGCGAGAATTATCCCCCTCATGGTCACTCCGATCTAAAGGCTCTGGCTCGAACGCATCGAGAGAAGCTGTCTCACACAAGTCTCGACGCCCTCGCGCCATGGCGGCATCTCGACGCCGAACGCCGCCTTCAGCCGAGTGCAGTCGAGCCGCGAGTTCGCGGGCCGCCGCGCGGGCGTCGGATACTCCGCCGTCGTGATCGCGCGGACCGTCGCGGTCGGTCCGCCCAGACGCTCGGAGACACCTAGAGCCTCACGCGCCAATCCGCACCAAGTCGCCTCGCCGGAGCCGGCCGCGTGATAAATCCCCCACGTCACCGCCTCCGGACGAGCTAAGCTGCGCGCCACCTCCAGAATAGCTGCAGCGAGATGGGGCGCATAGGTCGGGCTACCAATCTGATCGTCGACCACGGAGATCTCGGGCCGGCTTTCGGCGAGCCGCAGCATCGTCTTGACGAAGTTCTGGCCATAGGGGCTGAAGACCCATGCCGTTCGCAGAATGACGTGCTGCGGACACGCTGCGGCAACCCGCCGCTCACCCTCGAGCTTCGAGCGGCCATAAGCACCGAGCGGAGACACGGGATCGGCCTCCCGGTAGGCTGACGGCTTGCTGCCATCGAACACGTAGTCAGTCGATACGTGAATGATCGGCAGGGAGCGCGTCGCGCACTGCAGCGCAAGAGCTTCGGCGCCAGCTGCATTGACGGCGAGCGCTGCCTCCGGTTCCGATTCCGCCTTGTCGACAGCCGTGTAGGCCGCAGCGTTGACCACCAGGTCCGGCCGCGCCGCATCGAAAGCGGCCTCGATCGTGGACGGCACGAGCAAATCCAGATCCGGACGCCCCACCGCAATGATCTCTGTGCCCCGAGGTGGCGATAGCGCCCTGAGAGAGCGCGCCAACTGACCTTCGCTGCCGGCAACGAGGATCCTCATGGCGCACCGGACGACGACGCGGCCGCCGGCAGCAAGCCCAAACGCTCACCCTGATAGACCGAGCTTTGCAGCGGTTCCCACCAGGCCTGATTGTCGAGATACCAGCGAACCGTCTTGTCGATGCCAGTGGCGAAAGTCTCTTGCGCGGTCCAGCCGAGCTCACGCTCCAGCCGCGACGCATCGATCGCATAGCGCCGGTCGTGGCCCGGCCTATCCGTGACATAGCTGATCAGACGCCGGTGCGGCCGCGCACCGGGAACGTGCTCGTCCATGAGATCGCAGATGCGCTCGACCACAGCGAGATTGGTTTGCTCGTTGCGCCCGCCCACGTTGTATTTCTCGCCGAGCTGACCGCGCGTCAGAATCAGCCACAAGGCGCGCGCATGATCGTCGACATAGAGCCAGTCGCGAATGTTCTGCCCATCCCCGTAAACCGGCAGCGCCTTGCCGTGCCGGGCGTTCAGGATCATCAAGGGGATGAGCTTTTCGGGAAACTGATAGGGTCCGTAGTTATTCGAGCAGTTCGAGACGATGACGGGCAAGCCGTACGTTCGATGCCAGGCCACCGCCAGATGATCGGACGCAGCCTTGCTTGCCGAATAGGGCGAGCTTGGATCGTAGGGCGTGTCCTCTCGGAACAGCCCCTCGGCCCCGAGCGACCCGTAGACCTCGTCGGTCGACACATGCAGGAACCGGAAGCCGTCTGCGGCCTCGGCTTTTCGAGACTGCCGGTAGGCTCTGGCCGCCTCGAGCAGGGTGTACGTGCCGACGATGTTGGTCTCCACGAACGCACCCGAGCCGGTGATCGAGCGGTCGACATGGCTCTCCGCGGCGAGATGTATGACGGCATCCGGTGAGAAGTCGGCGAACAGGGCATCCATCGCCGCGCGATCGCAGATGTCGGCCTTGGCAAAGCGATACAGCGCGTTGCCGGCAATCGGCTCCACCGAGCCCAAGTTGGCGGCATACGTGAGCTTGTCGATATTGAGCACCGACACGCCCAGCGCACCGACGAGATACCGGCACACGGCCGACCCGATAAAACCCGCTCCACCCGTAACGATGACTCGCATGTCCGCCCCGCCGCTCGCCACCGAGCTCAACGCATCCCCACCGACCGAGCTTTCCTCGCTCAGCCTTCGTATGCAAAGGCCGCCGGCGCGTCCGCGAGCCTCGGCTGTTTGCGATCCTTGTCGGAAAGCACAGCCTCATCGGCCGTGACAGGCCAGGAAATCCCCAGCACCGGATCGTTCCAGAGAATGCCTCGATCACACTCCGGCGCGTAATAGTCGGTGACCTTGTATTGAACCTCTGTATCGGCCTCAAGCGTGCAGAAACCGTGCGCAAAACCGGTTGGCACCCACAGTTGTGCCCAGTTCTCAGCCGAGAGCACGGCCGAGACGTGCTGTCCGTACGTCGGCGACCCGACACGGATGTCGACGGCGACGTCCAGGATCGAGCCGCGCGTAACGCGAACCAGCTTGCCCTGCTGCCGGGGAGCAACTTGGAAGTGCAGTCCGCGCACGACACCCTTCTGCCTCGAAAGGGAGTGGTTGTCTTGCACGAACGCGGCGGCAATCCCCGCATCCGCAAGCGCCGTCCGATTGTAGGTCTCGGAGAAGAAGCCTCGATCGTCGCGATGGATACTGGGCGTGATCAGCTTGACGTCGCCAATCTTGAGCTGCTCGACCTTCATGAGCCCCACCCCGCGAAGCATGTCTCGTATCTGTGTCCGATGCCACAGCAGCCCTCGCGGCGCAACGCACGCTCTGCCACCGAGAGGACCGCTAATGCGGTAGCGTGTCGCATCCGCAGGTACGCTGGCGCCATCGGCCCCCATGCTAGGCAGGCCGCAGGGGAAATTTACGACCCAATCGCCAAGCCGAAAGCACATCCTCGCGTCAGCTTACGTGTTGCAGAGCAGGCGGCGGTCAAACGGCAGCCGAACCTCATTTCGGATCGCCAGAGGGGGCACCATGCGCATCGTAGTGATCGGCTCCGGATACGTCGGCCTCGTCTCGGGCGCCTGCTTCGCCGACTTCGGGCATGATGTCGTCTGCGTCGACAAGGACCAGAGCAAGATCTCCAGTCTCGAGGACGGTAAGATGCCGATCTACGAGCCCGGCCTCGACAACCTCGTGCAGACGAACCGGGGCGCTGGCCGGCTGGCCTTCTCGACCGATCTGGCCGAAGCTGTCAGGAGTGCCGAGGTCGCGTTTCTTGCCGTCGGCACCCCGTCGCGCCGCGGTGACGGCCATGCCGACCTGTCCTTCGTCTACCAGGCGGCCCGCGAGGTCGCCGAGGCGGCCGCGGGCCCTCTCGTGGTTGCAACCAAGTCGACTGTTCCCGTCGGCACCGGCGACGAGGTCGAGCGCATCGTCAGGAAGGCACGGCCCGACCTGGAGATCACCGTCGCGTCCAACCCCGAATTTTTGCGCGAAGGCTCAGCCATCGAGGACTTCAAGCGCCCGGATCGCATCGTCATCGGCTGCGAGGATCAGCGCACGCGCGACATCATGACCGAGGTCTATCGCCCCCTCTATCTCAATCATCCGCCACTTCTTTTCACGGGCCGGCGCACGTCCGAGCTGATCAAGTATGCCGCCAACGCCTTCCTTGCGACCAAGATCACGTTCATCAACGAGATGGCCGATCTTTGCGAGCAGGTCGGCGCCAACGTGCAGGAGGTGGCTCGCGGCATCGGCCTCGACAATCGGATCGGGTCGAAGTTCCTGCATGCCGGCCCCGGCTACGGCGGATCGTGCTTTCCGAAGGATACGCTGGCCCTCGTCAAGACCGCACAGGACTACGCGACGCCACTCCGCGTCGTGGAGACAGTCGCGGCCGTCAATGATCAGCGCAAGCGTGCCATGGCCCGCAAGGTCATTCAGGCCTGCGGCGGCTCGGTGCGCGACAAGACGATCGCCGTGCTTGGGCTGACATTCAAGCCAAACACCGACGACATGCGCGAGGCGCCGTCGATCGCGCTGGTCACGGCGCTCGAGGATGCCGGCGCCACCGTCCGCGGCTATGACCCCGAAGGCATGGACCAGGCTCGGCAGACCATGCCGGGACTGAAGCTGGCATCGAGCGCCTACGCTTGCATCGAGGGCGCGGATGCCATGGTTATCGTGACGGAATGGAACGAGTTTCGCGCCCTCGACTTCAAGCGCGTCAAGTCGCTCCTCGCCGCGCCGGTCGTGGTCGACCTGAGGAACATCTATCGCCCGGAGGACATGGCGAGGATGGGCTTCACCTACCTGAGCGTCGGGCGGCCGGGCGTCGACCCAGGCGCCTGATCGCCGGTGCGAAGCAAGCATCGCACGTCGACGGCGGGCCGCTCATCGCCACGCAGTCGCTGGCACGTCATTGCCGTCTTTGCCTTGCGACCGCGAGCCGTTAGAGCACGCGAGCCGCACCATTAACCTTGGCACAGCCGGCCCGAGCTTTGCATCCGCTTTCCAGCCCTTAGAACGCCAATAACTCTTTGCGTTGCATATGTTTCCGGCCGGATTCGGCGAATTAAGGAGCTTACGCCGACACCCAAGACACGACTCTGGCTGGACGATAAACAAGAAGGCAATCCAATAAAGGTATCGATCGTCGGCCATCCTTCGGTTGGCGACAGCATGGCTACGGCAAGGGCTGGGCCGGAATGGCGATGATGAGGTCGAGGGCGACACGGCACCGATGCGAGCAGGTGGCACGAAAAGCGAGCTAGCCCTTGTCACCGGTGCCAATCGAGGCCTCGGTCTCGAGATTGCGCGCCAACTCGCACGGCTTGGCCACCGCGTTGCGCTAGGTTGTCGCGATCCGCTAAAGGGTCGGGCCGCAGCCGCGATCCTTGCAGGCGAGCACCTCGACACCGCTGCCATTGCCCTCGATGTCGATTGCCCGCACTCGGTGCGGTTCGCCGTCGACGGGCTGATCAGGGATCAGGGCCCGATCGGTATTCTCGTCAACAACGCCGGCGTCCTTCTCGACGGCCCCGATGGGCAGACCGCGAGCGTGCTCGACATGCCCCCCGAGCGCCTGCTGGCCGCTTTCCGCACCAACGCGATGGGTGCGCTGCTCACGATGCAGGCAGTGCTGCCCGTTATGCGCGAGCGGGGCTATGGCCGCGTCGTCAATATCTCGTCGCGCGCCGGACAGCTCGAAGAGTTGCGATCCGGCGTTCCGTCATACCGTGTCTCGAAGACCGCCCTGAACTCGCTGACTCGCGTCGCGGCCGCCGAGTTCGCCAGCGAGAACATAAAGATCAACGCCATGTGTCCCGGTTGGCTGCGCACCGACATGGGCGGCGCGACCGCACCGCTGGCGGTGGCTGACGGCGCAGTCACGGCCATTTGGCTGGCGACGCTGCCAGCGAACGGACCAACAGGCGGTTTCTTCAGAGATATGAAGATGCTGCCATGGTAGACGATAGCATCGAGAGTGACCGCTGCCTTTGCTATGCTCAGCCTCGGGGCCGCAAGCAGATGAAGCTCGCATTTTCCATCGTCGCTCACAAATCACCGGCACAGGTTATCGCGCTCGCCCGCGCCGTCTGTCGCAACGGGAATTATTGCATCATCCACTGTAACGCGGTGTCCGGTCCGGCATTCCGCGAGGAGATCGAGCGCGGCATATCGATTGAGCGCATCGAGAACGTGCGCTTCCTTGAAAGCCAGCCGATCGCCTGGGGCAGCAGGAGCATTCTGCGCGTCGAGTTGCGCGCCATCGAGGCGTTGCTGGAATGGGCCGACGACTGGACCCATCATATTAATCTGAGTGGTCAATGCCTCCCGACCAAGCCGGTCGACGAGATCCAACGCATCCTGTCGGCCGAGCCGGAAAAGAGCTTCGTCGAGATGATCGATCTCGAGACGGAAAGGCCCGACCTCGCCTACCGGTTTGCAACGTACTACGTCGAGGTCGGCGGACGCCCGCGCAAGACCTGGATTCCGCGTCCGGCACCGCGCGGCTTCAAGCTGAGTTTCGGCGCCTTCTGGTGCATCCTGAGCCGCGCCGCCTGCCTGCATGTCGCACGGTCGGACGAGGCCCGCCGCATCCTCCGCTACCTGCACTATACGATGTTTCCCGACGAGCTGGCCTTCCAGACCATCCTTCTGAACAGCCCCGAGAAACTCAACATCGTCCCGAGGCCGCGCCGGCTGATGCTGTGGAATAGCTCGTCCCCGTCGCCACTCGTTCTAACCCAGGAGCACTGGTCGCGGATCGACGATCCTGACGTCCTCTTCGCCCGCAAGTTCGATCCCGAGATCGATCGCGACGTTATCGATCGGATCGCCGAGCGGATCGGTTGCGACCTCTCTTTCAAGAGCGCCTTGCATGCTTGATCAAATGTTGACACCGCGCGCCACCGACACCCATTCCGGAACGACGCACCAGTCGTGCCGCCTGTGCCAGAGCCGACTGTCGCACACGTTCGTCGACCTCGGCATGTCGCCACTCTGCGAGAGCTTCCTCGGCGCCGAGGAGCTCGACCGCATGGAGCCATACTACCCGCTGCGCGTTCTGGTCTGCCCCGAATGCTTTCTCGTGCAGCTGAAAGAGTACGTGGCGCCGGAGCACATTTTCTCGACCTACGCCTACTTCTCGTCGTTCTCGACCAGCTGGGTTGCTCACGCCAAAGCCTATTGCGACATGATCGAGCAGCGCCTTGGGCTGGGTGCGCAGAGCCTCGTCGTCGAGCTCGCCTCCAACGATGGCTATCTGCTGCAGCACTTCCTGCCCAAAGGCGTTCCCGTGCTCGGCATCGAGCCGGCCGGAAACGTCGCCGCGGCAGCACTCGAGAAGGCCGTGCCGACCACGGTGGATTTCTTCGGTGTCCGCCTCGCGCGTGCCATGGCCGCCGAAGGCAGGCTGGCAGACCTGATCGTCGGCAACAATGTCCTGGCCCAGGTGCCCGATCTCAACGACTTCGTGGCGGGGATGCCACTGATCCTCAAGCCCGATGGGCTCGTCACCTTGGAGTTTCCCCACCTGGCGCGGCTGATCGACGAGCGCCAGTTCGACACGATCTACCACGAGCACTTCTCGTACTTCTCGTTGATCTCGGTCGACCGCCTCGCGCGGCAGCACGGCCTGCGCCTGGTTGATGTCGAGGAGTTGCCGACGCACGGCGGCTCGCTCCGTGTCTATCTCGCCCACCAGACAAGCAGCCACGCCGCCACAGCCGCGGTCGGACGCATCCTCGGCGAGGAGGAGCGCCGCGGCTTCCGCCGGATCGAAACCTACACCGGCTTCGACGCCGAGGTACGCGCCCTGAAGCGCGACCTGCTCGCCCTGCTGATCCAGCTGAAGCGCGAGGGAAAACTCGTTGTCGGCTACGGCGCTCCGGGCAAGGGCAACACGCTACTGAACTACTGCGGCATCGGTTCGGATTTCCTCGACTTCACCGTCGACCGCAATCCCTACAAGCACGGCCGCTTCACACCCGGCATGCACGTCCCGATCCTGCCGCCCGAGGCCATCGACGAGGCGCGTCCCGACTACGTCATGATCCTCCCCTGGAACCTCAAGCACGAGATCATGCGCCAGATGCACCACATCGGCGATTGGGGCGGGAAGTTCATCGTCCCAATTCCGAGCCCCGCGATCGTTGCACCGGCCGAGGTGAGCGCACCATGAAGACCGTGCTCTTCTGTGGGGGCCAGGGCATGCGCATCCGCGAATACTCGGAGGCCGTTCCCAAGCCCATGATCCCGATCGGCCACCAGCCGATCCTGTGGCATCTGATGAGCTACTACGCGGGCTACGACCACAAGGACTTCGTCTTGTGCCTCGGCCACAAAGCATCGGTGATCAAGGAGTTCTTCCTGTCCGGTCGCCCGCAGACCTTCGCCGACTGCGTCGTCTCCGGCTTCGGGCGCAACGTCGAGATCATCGGTGATGCTCGTGAGGATTGGCGTGTTGCCCTGATCGACACCGGCATCGCGCCCAACGTCGGCGAGCGCCTCGCCGCCGTTCGAAGCCATGTCGAGAACGAGGAGATGTTCTTCGCCAACTATTCGGACGGACTGGCCGATGTCGATCTCGAGGCCATGGTCGAAACCTTCCGCCGGAGCAACAAGGTTGCCTGCTTCCTGGCCGTTCGACCTACCATGAGCATGCACCTCATCACCATTTCTCCGGATGGACGGCCACAGAGCTTCCGCAACGCCCGCGAGGCCGACCTCTGGATTAACGGCGGCTTCTTCATCATGCGACCGGAGATCTTCGACTATATCGGCAAAGGCGAGGATCTTGTTGGCCAGCCGTTCGCCCGGCTGATTGCAGAGGACAAGCTGCTGGCCTTCCGGCACGAAGGCTTCTGGTGTCCGATGGATACTCTGAAGGACCGGCAGTTTCTCGAGGAGCTGGTGGATCGGGGCGAGACGCCGTGGCTTCGGGGCAAATCCGCAGCAGGATCGAGCCGGGTCATGGCCAAATGAGAAGCATCGCCTTGGCGGTACCAGGAGAACGCTTGCGCGTGCTCTGCCTGGGTGCCCATTCCGACGACATCGAGATCGGGGCCGGAGCCACTTTGCTCGGCTGGATCACGGCCGGCATCGCCGTCGAGGCCCATTGGGTCGTGCTGAGTGCAGCTGGCCCGCGTGCCGGCGAGGCCCGCAGCTCGGCCAATGGCTTTCTCCAAGGCGCTGCCCGCACCGAGATCGAGCTGTGTGCGTTCGGCGACGGATATTTTCCCGCCCAGCGATCGCAGATCAAGGACTGGTTCGAAGGGCTGAAAAGCCGCGTCGCCCCCGATGTCGTGCTCACCCACCACCATGACGACGCCCATCAGGACCATCGCCTCGTCGCCGAGCTCACACGGAATACCTTCCGTGATCACCTCACTTTGGAGTACGAGATTCCGAAATGGGATGGCGATCTCGGGCGGCCGAGCCTTTACGTGCCCGCGACCGAGACGACCATCTCGCGCAAGATCGAGTTGCTGATGGCCCACTTCGCGACGCAGCGCTCTAAGGACTGGTTCGACGCCGATACCTTTCTGGGCCTCGCAAGGCTGCGCGGGATGGAGTGCCGCGCACCCGAGCGCTACGCCGAAGCCTTTCACGTGAGAAAGCTCGTGATCGGTCAGGCCTGACGCCAGCGGCCGGCCGCTAGAGCATGGACGAATGCCCGGGCTCCCCCGGATGAAGCAGACAGAAGTGAGGTTGCGATGCGAGTCGTAGTGACGGGTCATAGAGGATACATCGGCACGGTGATGGTGCCGCTCCTGCTGGCGAAGGGCCACGAGGTCACGGGCTACGACATCGATATCTATTCGCGCTGCGACTTTGTATCCGGCGGCAGCATCGTCGACGTGCCCGCCATCCGGAAAGACGTACGTGACGCGGCTCCTGACGATTTCAAAGGCATCGACGCCGTCATCCACTTGGCCGCGCTCTCGAACGATCCCTTGGGCAATCTCGATCCCGAGACGACGTACGACATCAATCACCGGGCGAGCGTGCAGGTCGCACAGGCGGCAAAGGCCGCCGGCGTGCGCCGCTTCCTGCTCGCCTCGTCCTGCGCCAACTATGGACTGGCCGACACGGAGCTGCTCGACGAGACGGGAGACCTTAACCCGGTCACGCCCTACGGCCAGTCGAAGGTCTGGGCCGAGCGCGACATCGCCCCGCTCGCCGACCAGAGCTTCTCGCCGGTCTTCATGCGGCCGGCAACGGCCTACGGTCTCTCGCCTCGCCTGAGGTTCGACCTCGTACTCAACAATCTGGTCGCCTTCGCCGTTACCGAGGGCCGCATCTATATGAAGTCCGATGGTACGCCGTGGCGCCCCATCGTGCACATCCGTGACATCTCCGCGGCCTTCATCGCGGCTCTCGAGGCGCCCGTCGACGTCGTACACAATCAAGCCTTCAATGTCGGCCAGACCGCCCACAACTACAGGATCCGCGACATCGCGGGCGTCGTTGCCGAGGTCGTTCCGGGCTGCAGGCTCGAGTACGCCTCCGACGCCGGTCCCGACAAGCGCTCCTACCGCGTCAGCTTCGAGAAGATCCGTCGCGCGCTGCCGTCGTTCCAGCCGGAATGGGATGTCCGGCGCGGTGCCGGGGAGCTTTTCGCCGCCTACCGCGAGGCGCGCCTGACCAGCGCCGAGTTCGAGGGCCCGCGCTATCAGCGCATCGGGCAGGTTCGACAGCTGATGAGCGAAGGCGTGCTCACGCCGGATCTGCGTCGCCTGCGTCAGGCAGCGGAGTAGCCATGCGCGGTATCGGCGGATTGCTCGACAGTCTGCCCTCGGCTGGCTCGCCGGGCGCAGAGATCTACGACCTCGCCGCCCAGCTCTTCCCGTTGAGCCGCAGCCTGACCGGCGACGGCGTCCGCAAGACGCTGCGGCTGCTCCAAGCCTTCGCTCCCTTCGAGATCAAGGAGGTGCCCTCGGGAACGCCCGTGCTCGATTGGCACGTGCCACCGGAATGGAATGTACGAGCGGCCCACATCACCGACAGCGCGGGACGCCGCGTCGTAGACTTGGCCGAGCACAACCTGCACGTCGTCGGGTATTCGACCCCGGTCGACCGCACCATGACGCTCGCCGAGCTGCGCCCGCATCTCCACACCTTGCCGGATCGCCCGGACCTGATCCCTTATCGAACCACGTATTACCGAGAGACGTGGGGCTTTTGCCTGACGCAACGCCAACTCGATGCGATGACGGACACGACCTACCGCGTCGTCATCGACGCGACGCTGAATCCGGCCGGATCGCTCACCTACGGTGAGCTGCTCATTCCCGGCGAAAGCGACGGCGAGGTGCTCCTGTCGACGCACGTTTGCCATCCGTCGCTCGCCAACGACAATTGCTCCGGTCTGGCGCTTCTCACCTGGCTCGCCCGCCACATGGCCAGACAAAAAACGAGACTGGGATATCGCATTCTGCTGGTCCCGGGGACCATCGGCTCGATCACCTGGCTGGCGCTGAACCGCGACCGCGTCGAGCGCATCCGGCACGGTCTCGTCGTCTCTAACGTCGGCGACGGCGGCGGTCCGACCTACAAGCGCAGCCGGCGCGGCAACGCATCCATCGACCGGGCCGCAGCCCTGGTGTTGCAGGGGATCGAAGGCGCCCCACGCCTGCTGGATTTCTCGCCCTACGGCTACGACGAGCGCCAGTACTGCTCTCCGGGCTTCAATCTTGCCGTCGGCTCGTTCCAGCGCAGCCGCTGGGGCGAGTATCCCGCCTACCATACCTCTGCCGACAACCTCGAGCTGATCCGCCCCGAGCACCTCGAGCGCTCACTCCGGCTGATCGCCGGCATGCTCGACATC
>CAVVAR010000008.1:0-10767 GCA_963746315.1 uncultured Alphaproteobacteria bacterium | reverse complement strand
TGTGGACGTTGCCATTGCGCAGGGCGCAGCGTTCCAGCATGCCGAACTGGTTGAACAGAAAGTTGGGGTGGTAGCAGGTGCAGTCGAAATGCCCGTTCCAGGCAGCCCCTTCCTGATCGCCATGGGTCTCTTAGCCTGAACTTCTCCCAGCGTAAGAGCATCGGGGCTCCAACTCAGAGAAAGTTGTTTTGCGACAACGACTTGATCTGCGCAGGAGATGATCCCCGATGCCGACACAGTGTATCCAGACCGAGCTTGATTTGGGAAGGTCCGGTGGCCGCAAACTTGTGGGCGCTTTCGACGGCGGCGCGATCACGTCGAACGGCGGCGTGGCGTTGCTGGCCGGTGCCGACCGCAAGCTGAGACTGGCCGAGCGGCTGGCCGCCTGCTTCACCGACCACCGCGTTGCCGGAGGCCATCAAGCACACGCTGCCGGACCTCCTGCGCCAGCGCATCTTCGGCCTCGCGCTCGGCTACGAGGACCTCATCGACCACGACGCGCTGCGCTTCGATCCGGCGCTCGCCGCCGTCATCGACAAGCCGGGCGGCGCGCTCGCCGGCAAGTCGACGCTCAACCGGCTGGAGCACGCCGGCAAGATCGGCCAGGACCGTCACCACAAGCTCGATCATGATGCGGCAAGCCATCGAGCGGCTGTTCGTCGATCTGTTCCTGGACGCGCATCGCGAGCCGCCGATCGCGCATCGTCATCGACCTCGATGCCACCGACGATCCGCTCTACGGCGAACAGGAAGGTCGGCACTTCCACGGCTACTACGACTGCTACTGCTATCTGCCGCTCTACATCTTCTGCGGCCGGCATCTGCTCGCGGCCAAGCTCAGATCGTCGGCCAACGATGCCGCCGACGGCGCGACAGAAGAGGTCGCCCGCATCGTCGGCCACATCCGCGAGCACTGGCCCAAGACCACGATCGTCATCCGTGCCGACAGTGGCTTCTGCCGCGACGATCTGATGACGCTGGTGCGAGGAAAACGGCGTGCAGTACGTGCTCGGGCTGGCCGGCAACGAGCGGCTCGTCAGCGAAGATCGCGCCGGAGATGAAGGCCGCCGCGCGCAAGGCGAAGCGGACCGGCCAGCCGGCGCGCGTGTTCGCCGACTTCCGCTATCGCACGCGCAAGAGCTGGTCTGCCGAGCGTCGCGTCATCGGGAAGGCCGAGTTCACGAACGGCGGCGCCAACCCGCGCTTCATCGTCACCAACGTCCATCCCGCATTCGGCTCGCCGCGCTTCCTCTACGAGACCGTCTACTGCCAGCGCGGCGAGATGGAGAACCGGCTGAAGGAGTGCCAGGGCGATCTGTTCGCAGACCGCACGCCGACACCGACGATGCGGGCCAACCAGCTGCGGCTCTGGCTGTCGTCGCTCGCCTACGTCCTGATGTGCGCGGTGCGCCGCATCGGGCTTGCCGGCACGAACTGGAGCGGGCGACCTGCGGCACGATCCGTCTGTAGCTCCTCAAGCTCGGCGCCCGCGTCACGATCTCGGTCCGGCGCGTGAAGCTCGCGTTCGCGTCGAGCTGTCCGGACGCGGCAGTGTTCGCACGGCCGCGCGACGATTATGCACCTGAGCGGCAACGCCGCACCCGAGCCCGAGGATCAACGACAGAGGATCGAGGAAGCGTCAACCAGGAGTGGGTCGATGACGCAGCGAACGAAAAACAGTGGCGAGCTTTCCGAAGACTCGCGGTCGAAGTTCGAGGCGCGGTCGCGACCGAGGAGGATTGCGACGACGGATCGAGGCCGGGGTGGCAGCTGCATGCGCACGCTGCAGCAGCACACGCGTGTGGACTGAGCGGGTGGCTCTTCCGTTCGAGCGGCCGCGTGCGGCCATCCAGACCAGCCCGACGTACGGTTCTGGAGAAAAACGACACCTTCAAGACGCTGGTTTCGCGACATCTTCGAAATCTCACACGGGGACGGCATGGGAGGATTTCAAGCGCATCATGGCCTTCGGCTCTCAAGAACGGCTGGCTTGCTGCACAGCTTCGGCGCCGCGACGTGCTCGGACAGCGAGCCGCTGGCCTTTCGCTAACTCGACCAGGCGCTGTCGGAGGGGGCGGCCAACAAGCAGTTGGTGCTGATCTGCGGCGGAACGCAGCGGACGAGTGCGCCTTCGCGCACGCCGAAAACAATGACGCGGCACTCAAGCAGTTGCCGACGCGGAGCTTGCGACTCACGCAACGGCAGTGACGGACGGTACACGCCGTTACAGCGAAAAAGCCTGGAATCACACGCTGGAGACGGGCAACGCGAGCAAGCCTATCCCCTTAAGTCCGACGGCGGGCCAGAAAGCCCAACTTCATCAACGCGCTGAGGTGTTGTCTCGACTGCGAGCGTCAATGTCGTCGACTTGTTGACGCCCCGAGGATTTTGGCCGCGGAACCGGATCAAAAGGAATAGGCATGCTACCCATCAGCCAGGGAATAGGAAAGTGATCTGAGTGCGGAAGCCAACACCATCGGCCCCGCCCGTCGCGCTCTCTGCCCAATAGCGTACACCGCCCTGGAGCTGAATGGGCTGCTCACCGATTTTGGTCAATTTTGACACGTTAATGTTGATCGGCACGGCCCATTCTTCTGAGGTCCAGTTATAGCTGCTTTCCGTATTCAAACCGAACGTCCACTGATCTGCGTTTGTATACGATATAAAGGGCTGCAGAGCCGTCACGTTCAAATCCGGCACGTTACTGCGCGTCTCAGCTACCCCCCATTGTTGGGTCACCAATGCCCCCCAAGTCCAGCCCGACTTTTGGAACAAAAAAACGCCTGTAGGTCCCAGCCCCCAAGTGCCGGAGCCAAGCAAGCGATTGGTGCTTGTTGCCCATGTCAGCGCTGGCCCAACGCCATACGTAAGCTCTCCCAAAGACGTGCTCCGAGAACTTGGCACCAGAAAGAAACTCTGTAAGGTGTCACCGAGGCCGAACTGCACTCCCGAATCACCCACAATATCATTCTGCCAGACTATCGGTAAGATCGTGCGTGTCACGAGAGACAGACCATCGGAAAGCTTGAAGGGGACAACGGGCTGGAGGCTGGAAGTGACGTTGCGTCCGTCCTTTGATCCATATCCAGAATTGTAGTCGGTTTTTATCGGCACGCTGATCAGCGACGCAACTGGGTTGGCCAGCTTCTTGGACAAGTCGGCTTCGCTACTCTGTGCAAGACACTGGCCGATGCCAACCGATCCGACACAGAATAGCGCTATTATCATGCGTATTATAACGGGCATGGTCATTTTGAACTATCCTTATGATAGGCGCAGCAACTATGATGTACAAATATTGATTCGTCTTTCTAATCTAGCCATATGGCGCCAATGTGCACATCGCGCTGCTCGAAACCATCAACTCATAGCCCCACTGCTACATCTTTGCCCCGGCGTGTTTGACTGGCTTCGAAGTCATTCGAAATCCATGCCTATCCCATTTGATCCGGTTCCGCAGCCAAAATCCTCGAGGCATCAACAAGTTGACGACATTGACGCTCGCAGTCGAGACACACCTCAGCGCGTTGATGAAATTGGGCTTTCTGGCCCGCCGCCGGACTTAAGGGATAGGCATGCAACGTGAGTGTGGCGATCTCGCTACACTTCGCACAGTGCCAACGGAGCTCCGTGAGCAACAGGTGGCAATTTTCTGCAAACGAATGCAATCTCGCCGCGATTCCTTTCGCTTTCGGGTCATGTGACATTTGCCTAGATCGGAGCTGCAAAATGCGACGTTGGAGTGGAACCAATCTTGCCACTGCTGGTGCGGTGATCTCAGCCACGTTTCTGATCAGTCTGGCAGCGCACGCCGACGACTGGCCCCATGCGGACCTTTGGACGCGACCGACGTTGCTTGAAGGTGCAGGCTCGCCAAAAGCGACGCTGCGCCAACGTGGAGTCGCGGTCGATACGTGGGTTACCCAATTCTATCAAGGCGTTGTTGCAGGAGACGCGGAGAAGGATTGGCAGTACGGTGCTAAAGCAGACGTGCGGGTCAATCTCGATGGCCAAAAACTTGGTCTTTGGCGAGGTTTTTCCGTGCATTTTCACCAGGAATGGGTGTTTGGAGAAGACGTCAATTCACTCGACACGGGCGCCCTCATACCGGTAAATACCGGTCTCGCATGGCCGCGCGTGGGCGGGAGTGACAGCGACACCTCGCTCTATGTTAATCAGAAATTCGGCGAACGGCTCTCAGTCAGCGTTGGCAAGTTCAATTTGCTCGACACGGTCGCACTTTCTCCCATCAAGGGCGGGGGTGGATTGGATACGTACTGGCACATGGGACTTGGGATTCCATTTACAGGTCTCACTCCACCCTACATTATCGGCGCAATTTCAAACCTTAAGACGGATTGGGCGAGCTTTTCGCTAATGGTTTACGATCCTCGAAATGCGCAGGATTCCGATGTGCTCAGGAATCCGTTCGCCGAAGGTGTCACGATTCAGCCGGGCATTTCAGTGCCCACCCGTTTCTTCGACCTGCCAGGCTCTGTTGGCCTAAAGGTGGCATACAGCACGAAAGAAGGTTTCGATCTGTCCAAGATCCCTGAAGCGGCAGCACTGCCGCCGGGGTCCCAGGCCCAGCTCACGCAAAAGGGCTCATGGAGCGTGGCCTGGAGCGGGGATCAATATATCTGGCAAGATGCGTCTAACCCTGCAATTGGGTGGGGCTTCTTTTACGAACTCGCAATCTCGGATGAAAACCCCAACCCCCTGAGCGGACACTATTATGTGGGAGTTGGCGGCAGCCATGAGTATTTGGGTCACGGGCTAGACCGCTGGGGCATCGGTTATTTTGACTACGGTCTGAGCGGTGATTTGACGGACGGCCTGGCGCAACTCGGCATCGGCTTGCGTGGTGGCGAGCGCGGCGTCGAGCTATTCTATAATGTTGGCATTACCCCATGGCTGAGACTGACCGCTGACCTGCAATGGATCGAACCTTTCAAACCCGATCGAGACGATGTCGTTTTAACCGGCGTTCGTTTGCAAACGCGGTTTTAATGGGTTGCGACCTGCTTCCGAAAAACTCATCCCGGCAGCGCGCGTTCGCCGGAAATTTCGCCTCTGGTTGCGTTCGCCGTCTGGCGCCCAATCATAGGCACGGAGTTAGCCCTCCTGTTTTAACCCGGATCATGCATCAGGCTTGATGAACTGTGCGGTGGCTGTGGCGTTCCGTTGCAACGCAAGCACGCTCGTCTCGCAACGGTTTGCTACGCGATCTCAACGGCCTACGCCACAGCCACCGCACAGTTCATCAAGCCTGATGCATGATCCGGGATAGTGCCGAGCTGCCCGACGAGATTGCGACATGGTCCCTGACGAGCCTGCAGACGAGACTGATCAAGATCGGCGCGCGCGTCGTGCGCAATGCCCGCACGACCACCTTCCAGCTTGCTGAGATCGCGATACCCCGCGATCTCTTCCAACAGATCCTCGCTGCCATCCATCGGCTCAGGCCATCGCCAGCACCGTCATGATAAGAAAACTCGAACGGAACACGCATAATGAAAAAACTGATGTTGCAGCCCCGGCCGGGACCACAGGCGGAGCACGTCGAGATAAACACGTGGATGCAGCGACATACGCTTTCAGACGCGGCAACAGCCTCGAAATCACGCCTTACACTGCCCAGCGAAGCTCTCGCGCACGCCCGACAACGTTGTCACGCCCCGTCTGAGCCAGTAGCATCAACCCAACCAAGGGCTACTTGGGGAATGTCGGCTCAGAAGAAGCGTCGGGCGGGTTGTGCGCCGGACCCGCGACGGGGCGAAGATGAACAAGGCCGATCTGGCAGCGCGCCATCGGATCAGCGATGGCAGGAAATTCCGGCTTGGTGATGTCGACCCGGGCGATACCGCCAGGCTCGATATCGAAAAGGATGACGCAAAGGAGCTGCTGGCCGACAGCCTCAAGGACTTGCGCAATCTGCAGGAGCGTCTCTACGCCGAGGGCAAATGGGCGGTCCTGATGGTGCTTCAGGCGATGGACGCGGCTGGCAAGGACAGCGCCATCGAGCACGTCACGACCGGGATCAACCCGCAGGGCTGCGACGTCCGCTCGTTCAAGCAGCCCGGCCCGGTCGAGCTGCAGCACGACTTCCTGTGGCGTCACGTGATCGCGCTGCCCCCGCGCGGCAAGATCGTGATCCACAACCGATCGCATTACGAGGAGGTCCTGGTCGTCCGCGTTCACCCGGAGATCCTCGAGAACCAGGCCATTCCCTCCGCGCTTGTCGACGACGACTTCTGGAAGCGGCGCTTCAAGGACATCCGCGCCTTCGAGCGGCATCTCGCGAACAGCGGCACCCTGGTCTTGAAGTTCTTCCTGCACATTTCCAAGGACGAGCAGGCGCGGCGGTTCCTCGACCGGATCGACGAGGAAGACAAGAACTGGAAATTCTCGTTCGGCGACCTCGAGGAGCGCAAGCTCTGGGACAAGTACATGGATGCCTACGAGGACATGATCCGCAATACGGCGCGCGACTACGCGCCATGGCACGTGATCCCGGCGAACAACAAGTGGTACGCGCGCATGGTGATCTCCTCGGTCCTGTCCGAGGCGCTGGAGCGCCTCGACCCTCAGTTCCCCGAGGTTGGCGACGATGAGAGGCGACGCATGAAGGAAGCGCGTGATACCCTCACAAGAGAGGCTAAGGGCTGATGGAGGCGACCACCGACATGTCTGGATCCACGGCTCGGGATCAGATCGCGGCGCTGCGGGAACGCATGGGCGAGGCGATCATCGGCCAGCGCGAGGTGATCGAGCGCCTCCTGATCGGCCTGCTCGCCAACGGGTCCAGGGCCTGCCTGGGCTTGCCAAGACCAGGGCGATCAAGGTTTAGGGAAAGACCGGCGGCTTTCTTGCACCACTTTAATCCTATCCGAATGATGCGCCCCTGGACTACTGTTTGGGTATTGTCGTCGCACTGCAGGGGGTACGAACCGGGTAGATCCCTGACATCATAGACCGGGAGCATTCCTGACAGGTCAACTTGCTCGAATCACGAGGAGATTCGAGCGATGCCCTTCAAGGAGAGCTGTCGGGTGGAAGAGCGTATCGCGTTGCTGCGGACCCTGACTGGATCATCCATTTCTACAATCAGCGTGGCACCGCCGAGCAGCACATCAAAGAAGGCAAGCAGGCGATCAACTGGACGCGGCTGTCCTGCAAGGGCATGGCGCAGAACGAGGTCCGCCTTCAGCTTCACGCGCTGGCCTACAATCTCGGCGTCTTCCTGCAAGGCGCAGACCTTCCCGAGGAGATGGCGGATTGGTCGCTCACCAGTCTGCAAACGCGGCGGATCAAGATCGGGGCGAGCGTCGAACGCCACGCTCGCGCCATCACCTTCCAGTTGGCTGAGGTCGCGGTGTCCGGTACGTTGGTGCGCGCCATCCTTGCCGCAATCCGCCGACTTCGAGCGCCACCGTCATGCGCGTGACAGCGTTCCACGCCCAAACTGAACGAAAGCGGCAGGACAGGTCTGCCCGATGTGCTGAAAAACACCACCGCCGGGCAAGAACGCGGTGGCTTCAACGCCGGATCTGCCCAGTTCCAAGAGCCTGCGCGCCCGCAGACACCGCTCGCGGCCAAAAGCTCTTGGCCAGCGAGCAGACTCAGGCAATCTTGACGTCTGACGGCGGACCACTTAGTCGGCATCGCCCGCGCCCGGCTCAAGATCGGCATGCAGAACCTCGCCTACAACGTGCGCCGGCTGGTGACGCTGGAGCGGATGGCAAACGCATGAGCCAGAGTCCGCCCGGAGTGCTCACGATGGGGCAACAGGCGGACGAAGCGGAGGCGCGCGCACGACGAAAGCGGGCAGAAATCGCCGAAATCAATCAGACAGCGCTGCGTCGGTACCGGAAAACATCATTGTTCGAGGTGCCCTTACTTGCTTTAATTGCCTCTTCGCTGAATTGAGTTGGTTGAGCGGTCGGAGTGCGGCTTGATCTTGTTGGCAGAGCGAGCGCTGACGGGGCGGCCGGCGGTCAAGGACGCGCAGTTCGCGCGCCCGTGAGGGCTTGACCTTGAGGGGCGGCCGGCTCGGCGGCACACTGGACGCCAGGATCCATCACAACCCTGGCACCGACATGCGCGACACCGACCTTCTGCAGCTCGCCCTCGGCCTCGTGCCGCCGTGGATGGTCAAGGCCGCCACCTTCGACGCTGAGGCCCGCCGTCTCGATATCGAGATCGACTTCGCGCGCGGCGGTCGCTTCCCGTGCCCGCACTGCGCTCACGCCGACTGCCCGGTGCATGACACCGCGATGCAGACGTGGCGGCATCTCGACTTCTTCCAGCATCAGGCCTTCCTGCACGCAAGTGTCAACGCCGGAGTGATTTTGCATCGGCGGGCCGGAGCAATAATCCATCAGTCTTGAACGCATGAAGGCCCCCGCGCGCGGGGGCCTTCATGCGTTTGGCGATCATTTTTCGGTGGCTTCGTCGGGTGGGGTATCGGGCTTCGGCCGTCGGACGCGGCGCTTGGAGTGTGCGAGGCGATAGCTCTCGCCGTTCATCTCCAGGATGTGGACGTGGTGGGTCAGCCGGTCGAGCAGCGCGCCCGTGAGACGCTCGGAGCCGAACACGGATGTCCATTCGTCGAAGGGCAGATTGCTGGTGACGATCGTCGAGCCGCGCTCGTACCTCTGAGAGAACACCTCGAACAGCAGCTCGGCGCCGGTCTGCGACAGTGGCACGTAGCCCAGTTCGTCGATGATCAGCAGCTTGTAGGCCGCAAGCTGGCGCTGCAGCCGCAACAGGCGCTTTTCATCGCGTGCCTCGATCAGCTCATGCACGATCGCCGCCGCGTTGGTGAAGCCGACCGACAGGCCCTTCTGGCAAGCGGCGAGGCCGAGCCCCAGTCCGATATGGCTCTTGCCCGTGCCCGAGTTGCCGACAGCGATGATATTCTCGCGGCGGCCGACATACTCCGACCTCGCCAGCTCCATCACCAGTGCCTTGTTCAAGTCGGGGAACGCCGCGAAGTCGAAGCTGTCGAGACTTTTCACGGTCGGGAACTTGGCCGCCTTGATACGGCGGTCGACCATGCGGCGTTCGCGCTCGATGATCTCGGCTTCGACCAACCGTAGCAGATAGCGCGGGTAATCGACGCCCTCGGCGGCGCAGGCGCGAGCGATCTTGTCGTACTCGCGCAGGATCGTCGGCAACTTCAGCGCCTTGAGGTGATGGGCCAGGAGAACTTGCGGCGTGTCGCTCATGACGCAGCCCCCGCCAACAGCTCCATGTACGAGCGCGCCGACGTCGTCGCGACGGTCGCCTTCGGCAGGTATGGATAGACCGTCATGTCGAGGCGTGGAGGACGTCGTTCGATCCGGCACAGCACCAGATGCTTGATCGCGTCGAAGCCGACTGCACCACGCTGGATGGCGTCGCGCACGGCCGCGGCGACATCCTCGATCGCGAAGGTCTCCATCAGCCGCAAGACCTGGACGAACTCGCGCTTGCCGGGCTTGCCCATCCGGGCTTCAAGCAGGCGACGCAGCGTGGCGAACTCGTCCGGCAACCTCCAATCGGCCAGTGGCGCGGCCTGGTCGAGTGCATTGATCTTGAGCTCGATCAGCGCAAGGTAATGCAGCGGGTCGAACACGAAGTCCTCGCGCTCGTATGACCGTGGGTGACGCGCGATGATCTCGGTCCCGCACGCGATCACGACCTCGTGCACATAGCCGCGCACGAGCACCTCACGGTGGCCGAAGCTCGTCGGAACCGAGTAGTCGTTGAGCCGATAGCGCACCAGCGACAGCGACGACACGCGGGTGCCCAGCTTCTCGCAGGCATCGTAGGGCGTTGGTGGCAGGTGCTGGAAGGCAGCAAGATCGCGAGCCAGCCGCTCGCCGATCGTCTCGGTGTGGCCACGCAGGATCTCGCCCATGCGTTTGCGGCAGCAGTCGACGAGGTGCGCGTTCAGAGCCGCGAAGCTGTCGAACACCGGCACCGGGACCATGAAGTTGCGCCGCGCAAAGCCGACGAGCCCTTCGACTTTCCCCTTGTCGTTGCCTTTGGCCGGCCGGCCGAAGCGATCCCGGAACAGATAGCTGGACTGCAGCTCCGTGAACACCCGCGTGCGCTGGCGCTTGCCGTCGCCGAGGATCTTGGCCACTGCGATCTTGGTGTTGTCGTACAGGATCGATTGCGGCACGCCCGCATTGCCCGTCTCCGACAGGCCGCCGAAGAACGCGAACGCCTGAACGTGGCCATCGCAGAAGGCCTCGGTTGTCTCGGCCGGATACGCCACCACGAAGTTGGCGTCCGAATGCGGCAGATCGTACGCAAAGTAGTGGATCTTCTGCTCCACGCCGCCGATGACAGCCAACGCCTCGCCGAAGTCGGCCTGCGCATGCCCCGGCGGATGCTCCAGCGGCACGAACATCTCGGCAGAGCGCTGCTGCACGCCTGCCACGTAGTCCTTCACGATCGTGATGCCGCCGGTGAAGGCATACTCGTCGCGCAGTCGTTCGAAAATCCGCTTCGCCGTGTGATGCTGCTTCTTCGGCCGCGCTTTGTCGTCGACCAGGATCTTGTCGATGATCGCTATGAACGGATCGAGCTTCGGCCGCACCGGCGGCTTCGTCCGCACATAACCCGGCGGCACCGAGAACGTCATCATCTTGTCGACGGTCCTGGGATCGATCCCAAACCGCCGTGCCGCCGCTCGCTTGCTGAGCCCCTCGATCTGGACCGCGTACCGAACCTTCAGATAGTCGTCCACGTCGAACATCCCCCGCCTGCGCGGCG
>CAVVAR010000007.1:0-6246 GCA_963746315.1 uncultured Alphaproteobacteria bacterium | reverse complement strand
GTCATCGGTCGTTGAATACTCCCGTAATTGTGGGCATCGAAAATTCCCTAGCTGGTGTTGTTGCCTGACAGGGGTGGGGCGCGCCCCACCCCTGTCAGGCTCGTCGCCGCTGCCGACCATGATCGTCCGAACTGATTCGGACGGGGGCGGCGCGGATGATCCAGCTTGGAGACCTCATCGTGATTCTGGACCTTCATCGACAGGGACTATCGATCAGCGCCATCGCCCGGCAGCACGGGGCGAGACCCGAAGACCGTCAGGAAGTACATCGAGCGCGGCCTTGAGCCGCCGGCCTATGGCCCGCGTCAGGCGGGCAGGCCGAGCAAGCTGGCGCCCTATCTCGACTATCTGCGCGAGCGCGTCGCCGCGTTCCCGGAGCTCAGTGCCGTTCGGCTCCATCGCGAGATCCGCGAGCGGGGCTACACTGGCGCCTATACGGCCGTGAAGCGGTTCGTGGCCGCGATCCGGCCGGACCATGGGCCCAAGCCGTTCGAGGTGCGCTTCGAGACGCCGGCCGGCCAGCAGGCCCAGGTCGACTTCGCCCGCTTCGTCGACGAGTTCACCGACGAGCCCGGCGTGACGCGGATCGTCTGGCTGTTCTCGATCGTGCTCGGCCACTCCCGCTTCATCTTCGCCCGCTACGTCATGCACCAGGATCTGCAGACGCTTCTGCGCTGCCACATGCAGGCCTTTGCCGCGCTCGGCGGCGTGCCGATCGAGATCCTCTACGACCGCATGAAGACGGCGGTGACCGGCGAGGATGGCGCAGGCCACATCGTCTACAACAGCTCACTGTTGTCGCTCGCCCGGCACTACGGCTTCCTGCCCAGGGCCTGCCGGCCCTATCGGGCCAAGACCAAGGGCAAGGTCGAGCGCCCCTTCAGCTACATCCGCCAGGACTTCTTCCTCGCCCGCACCTTCCGCAACCTCGACGACCTCAACGCCCAGCTCGACGACTGGCTGGCAACCGTTGCCAACGTCCGTCGTGCACGGCACGACGCAGAGGATCGTCGCGGAGGCCTTCGCCGCCGAGCAGGGCGAGCTGCAGGCGTTACCGGCGACACCGTTCGATGCGCTCCTGAAGCTCGAGCGCCGCGTCAGCAATGACGGTCTGGTCTCGATCGGCGGCAACTACTACTCCGTTCCCGACCGCACGCGCCGCGTCGTCGAGGTGCACCAGCTGCCGGACGTCATCCGCATTCTGGACCAGGGCCGGCTGGTTGCCGTGCATCCCGGTTCTGGAAGGACGCAAACGCACACGCGTGGCGCCGGAGCACAGGCAGGGGCGTATCCCGACGACGGTCCGGCCCGGCGCAGCAGGCCGCCATCATTGGCCGCACGGGCGATCACGTGCAGCGCCGATCGCTCGATATCTACCAGGCGATCGGCGAGCGCCTCGCGGCTTCGGGAGGCCGGTGATGACGCATCCATACCAACCCCTCGCTGCTCGACAGCATCAAGAAGAGCCTGGTGGCGCTGAAGATGCCGCGCGCGCTCGAAATGCTCGACGCCACCGTCAGGCGGATCGAGCAGGGCGAGGTCAACGCCATCGAGGCGCTCGATCACCTGCTGATCGAGGAGCTGACGCTGCGCGACAACCGGCGCATCAAGACATCGCTGATGATGGCGCGACTGTCGGCCGTCAAGACGCTCGCCGGCTTCGACTTCGCCTTCCAGCCTTCGCTCGATCGCAATCGCATCCTGGCGCTGGCCGAGCTGAAGTTCATCGATCGCGCCGAGGTCGTTCACCTCCTGGGGCCGCCCGGCACCGGCAAGAGCCATCTGGCGACGGCGCTCGCCGTCGAGGCCGTGAAGGCCGGCAAGAGTGTCGCCTTCTCGACGCTGGCCGACATCATCGCCTCGCTGGTCAAGGCCGAGCGAGAGGGCCAGCTCAAGGAGCGCATCCGCTTCCTGGCGCGCGCCTCTCTGCTGGTCGTCGACGAGATCGGCTACCTGCCGGTGACGCCCGGCGGCGGCAACCTGTTCTTCCAGCTCGTCAACGCCCGCTACGAGAAGGGCGCCATGATCCTGACCTCGAACCGCGGCTTCGCCGAATGGGGCGAGGTGTTCGGCGATCACGTCGTCGCCACCGCACTGCTCGATCGCCTGCTGCACCACGCCATCGTCATCCAGATCGAAGGGTCCAGCTACCGTCTCCGCCAACACGCCGACCTCGTGCCGGAGAATGTGCGCGCGAGGTCGAACATCAACACGCCCGCCCAGCCCAAGCGCCGCGGCCGGCCACCAGGAAAGAAGAGACGACGATCCCGAAGCCGGCTGATCCCCGGACCCCACTCATCGCCGCCAACTAGGGAAAATTGAAAGCCCACATTCGCGGAAAGTTCAGGGCCCATTGACAGTCCTGAAACCGGTGATGGACCGGTACGCCGACAAGGATATCCTGCGACTGTTCCGCGCCGACGCCGCTTTCGCGATCCCCGCGCTCTACGAGACGTTCGAGGCAACGGCTATCTCTACGCCATTCGTCTACCGAAGAACGCGACCTTGCAAGAACAGATCACCGACCTGATGAGACGTCCGTCGGCGGCCTCGACGAGGTACGCCGTGTCTATGGCGACTTCGAGTCTCCGGCTGGCTCCTGGGAAAAGCCGCGGCGGTGCTGGCGAAGATCGAATGGCGTCCAGGTCAGCTGCTGCCCCGTGTCGGCTTCCTGCTCACCAACCTGCCCTTGGACCCCGAGCAGGTGTTCGCCTTCTACAATCAGCGCGGCACCGCCGAGCAGCACATCAAGGAGGGCAAGATCGCGCTCAAGTGGACCCGGCTGTCATGCCGGACGATGGCGCAGAACGAGGTCCGCCTGCAGCTCCATGCGCTGGCCTACAACCTCGGCATGTTCCTCCAGGCCGCCGAGCTGCCTGACGAGGTCGCGTCCTGGTCGCTGACGAGCCTGCAGACGCGGCTCATCAAGATCGGCGCCCGCGTCGTCCGCCACGCCCGCACGATCACCTTCCAACTCGCCGAGGTCGCGATCCCACGCGACCTCTTCCACCAGATCCTCGCCGCCATCCATCGGCTCAGACCATCACCGGCGCCATCATGACGAACGATCTCGACCGTCCCACACGCAATCAATTCCACCGGCACGACTCCACGGCGGCGCCGCTGCCCGGGTACGCCGGAAACGATGGTCGGAGCGCGTCTGCGAGCCGCCCGCACCGCCACCAACGTGCAGGATCACGCCGTAAGAGCGACTGCAGCAGCGTCCGCTGCTACCATGGCCCTATCCGCAGCAGTTGCCGACGCCCGGCAGGCGGCGTAGTCTCGGATCGTCCCAGGGCTACTTGGGGAATGTCGGGTACACTATATCGCCTTTTGTTCTGTGCTCCACAATTTCAGTTACACTTCCAACGCTTACGGCTTCGAAGGTCGGATACTTGCCCGCGCCCAATCCGCTTTCAAGAGGTTTTCCAAAACGAGAAAACGGATATAGTCCTTTTAATTTTCCGTCTAAATCCCCATAACTCTGCTGCAGCGCGCCGCGATTACGAACTCTATTCGTGCTGTGCGCCCGTGGCTCTTAACGAAATAGCTTATTTCCACAATTACGTCTTGTCGCTTCACGCCGGCTGGGAGCTTTACCCAGACGGCAGTGCCAGTCGTCAGCCAAGCGAAACGTTGCTTCTGGCCATTGGCCACAACCGCTCAATTGCGCCGCCAATGCGATCACAAGACCAAGTGCAAGTGCCTTCGAGGACTGGTTCATTCTGTTAGGTCTCTTCAGTTGCATGATGAGCATTACAGCGAAAGCTCTCCCTATGGGTCATGATCATGCAGCCCATGCCTCTCCCGTCAGCTCAGGCTGGCGTCGTTTGATGTGAGGCGAACCGGCGGCAGGGGCGCGTCTGATCGATGAGGTTTCGCATGGTGAGTGGTGGCGTGGCGACCACGCTTTCGATGACGCGGGCAGCGACGCGCACGATACCGTTGGTCTTGCGGCGGTTGTGGCGGAAGGCGAACTCGTCGAGATAGGCCTGCAGATGTTTGCGACGCACCGCGCCGGCGTGCGTGCCCATGAGCCAGCGCTTCAGGGAAGACTTACGGAGCAGCACAGGAAAAAATATTTGTCTGGCTCTCGAAGCAACTCGGTGACGTAAGCAACTCTGAAAAACACTTACGGACAGCAGCATTGCACAAATTGCATGCGTACGTTTGAGGCCAACGAGCATTGCCAAAAATACCCCCGTTTCCTCTCCAGGAGCTCTCGTTGCATCCATTAGCTTCATAACAATCATCGTGGATCTTGCAGCACTTAAGAAGGCAAGAATTGGCGTTCGCCATTGATCCCAGCGGGCCAGGGATAGAGCATTTCTGATCTTGGCCCGAAAAACCCGGGTTGTAATTTCCATTGGGAAAAGGTTGCGGGTTAACCCTACCGTTGCGTCCTTTTTTAGGCCCAGGAGGGGAGCCGCGCCCCATTAAAGTCTTTCAGACTTAAGTTGGAAACATATCCAGCGTTGAGCATGTAGTTGCTGCATTCGTGGCTCGGGATGCTGTCGATCAGCTTTGCGATGTGGTCGTGGATGGCGTCGATGAAGCGGGCCTGTGCGGTCCGCATCCAGTGCTTCACCATGGCGAAGACCTGTTCGATGGGGTTGAGATCAGGAGAGTCAGGGCGGGAGGAATGCGAGCTTGGCGCCGACGCTGCGGATCGCTGCGCGGATGGCGGGCGAGCGATGGCTGCCGAGATTGTCGAGAACGACGATGTCGTCGGGTCGCAGCGTGGGAAGCAGGAACTGCTCGATGTAGACCCGGAAGATGGTGCCGTTGATGGGGCCGTCCACGACGCACGGGGCGGTCAAAGCATTGCGTCTCAGCGCCGCAAGAAACGTCAGTGTATGCCAACGACCGTCGGGAGCAAACCCGAGCAGGCGCGTGTTCTTCGGGCCCCAGCCCCGGATCGGTGCCATGTTGGTTTTGATCCATGTCTCGTCGATGAAGACGAGACGCGCAGCATCGAGATGATGGCTCGCACGACGCCAGCGCTCGCGCCGTCTCACGACATCAGGGCGACACTGCTCACTGGCGAAGAGTGTTTTTTTTGAACGAGCGCCCCTCGCGACGCAGGAACCGCCAGACCGTATCGTGCGAGACCGCCACGCCGCGCTCAGCCAGAAGGTCCTTCAAGCGATGCAGCGTGAGGTGCGGAACCTCCTCGATTTGCGCGAGCAGGAAATCGCGATGCGGCGTCAGGCTGCAGGTGCGATAGCCGCCGAACTTGGCGGGCGCGGAACTTCCGGTCTCGCGCACGCGCTTGGCCCACTTCACAACAGTCGAAGGCGCGATCTCGAACCGCTCTGCAATGGAGCGACAGGTCTCGCCTTCAGCAATCGCCGTCGCCACGCGCGCACGCAGGTCTTCCGAATAGGGCTTCGCCATGCATGCTGGCCCCCTTCCACCAGCATGCATCTTAAATCAGAACGCGCCTGATTCGGGAATCCCCCAATTCCGCCTTTGTCTGAAGTGCTCTAGTCCTTCAGGGTCGATGAAGTGATACGGCGCCGAGCTTTGCATAGATAAACAAGCCGGGACCATCCATGAGGCCGAGCGGGTCGGGCTGGGTGTAGCGGCCCAGGGTGGGATCGGACCATAGTGCCGGTGCCAGTTGTCGTGCAAGAAGTTCTCATTGGGCCTTCGGTTGCCCACCAGCAACCGGCCCTGCGAATTGGAACCACGCTCAACACCGGCTTGCCGAGTGTTGACCACGAAAGGAGTCCCGGGGAACCTGAGGTCCATCGCCAGGCTGCCCGAGAAGCTCACCGCCTCGCCAACGGCCCCCAAACGGCCTGCCAGTCGTTCTCTTCGCGCAGCAATCCACGTGCGCGCTCGATCGGCCGTCGACCGCGCGCGCACGACCGCAGCGACGGGCCTTGGCCCCATCCGTCATGGCCACGGGCCGGCCGATGCCTGGCCCCGCGCAGGCGGGGCTGGTCGGTGTGGACATAATAGAGCGCCGGGCTCGCGGTGTTGACGCCATCGACGACGGCAATGGCGAGATCGGTGCCGGCAGGACCAAAGTTCTTTACTGGCGCTGCCGCTGCGTCGCGCGCTGATCGCGCGCGCCGGATCGCGGGAGCGCGGGGCAACCAGATGTATTCGCGTGTCTTGCCGGAGGCGAGCACCGAGAAATGTGCCGGCCGGGCCGGAGCCGTCCGTCTCAGCGATGCGCTGCCTTGCTGCTTGTCTTCGACAAACGCCGAAGCGGTGATGAACGTAATGCACGACCGC
>CAVVAR010000006.1:0-31766 GCA_963746315.1 uncultured Alphaproteobacteria bacterium | reverse complement strand
TGGCAGGCTCGCCTGCTCGAGATGGCTGCGCTCGCGGCCGGCGAGGATGCTCTCCCAGCCATGCGCGTACACGACCGTTACGAGGTCCTTCGCCGGCTCGACGGGTGCGATACGCCAATCAGGCTCCAGACCATCGTCGGCGAGCGCGAACCAGTAGAAGCCGTAGGCCGGCAGCGTCAGCATGTATGGCAGCTCACCAATCGAAGGGAACGGCGAGTTGCCCGTGAGTTCGACGGGCGACGCCCCCTGGTAAGCCGACAAATCGAGCTCGACTGCCTGCGCAGAGCGGGACAGGTTGAAGACGCAGAGAAGCCGGCTGCCTCCGTGCTCGCGAATGAACGCCAGAACCTTGCGGTTTCGAGGATAAAGGAACGTCAACGCGCCGCGACCGAAGGCCGCCTGCGCTTTCCGGACGGCAATCATGCGGCGCGTCCAGTTGAGTAGCGATGAGGGGTCACGCTGCTGCGCCTCGACGTTGATCGCCTGATAGCCGAAGTTGGCGTCCATTATGGGCGGGAGATAGAGGCGCTGGGGATCCGCGCGCGAGAATCCCCCATTGCGATCGACCGACCACTGCATCGGTGTGCGCACGCCGTCGCGGTCGCCAAGATAGTAGTTGTCGCCCATTCCGAGTTCGTCGCCGTAGTACACGACGGGTGTCCCCGGCATCGCTAGAAGAAGCGCATTGAGCAATTCAATCTTGCGCCTGTCGTTCTCGAGCAGCGGAGCGAGGCGGCGGCGGATACCGAGATTGATGCGGGCTCGGGGATCAGATGCGTAGGTGCGCCATAGGTAGTCCCGCTCGTCCTCCGTCACCATCTCGAGCGTGAGCTCATCGTGGTTGCGTAGGAATAACGCCCACTGGCAGTTTTCTGGGATTTCCGGCGTCTGGCGAAGGATGTCGGTGATCGGATATCTATCCTCCTGAGCCAGCGCCATGTACATGCGTGGCATCAACGGGAAATGAAACGACATGTGGCACTCGTCGCCTTCCCCGAAATAGGGTCGCGTATCCTCGGGCCACTGGTTGGCTTCGGCGAGCAGCATGCGGTCCGGGTAGAGCCGGTCAACCTCTGCACGGATACGCTTCAGTACGGCATGCGTCTCTGGCAGGTTTTCGTTGTTGGTGCCCTCGCGTTCACACAGATACGGAACGGCATCGAGCCTGAGCCCGTCGACGCCCATGTCGAGCCAGAATCGCAACGTTTTGATAACTTCCGAAAGGACTTCTGGATTGTCGAAATTGAGATCAGGTTGATGCGAATAGAAACGGTGCCAGAAATAGGCTCCCGCCTCGGCGTCCCAGGTCCAATTCGATTTCTCGAAGTCGAGAAAAATGATGCGTGTTCCATCGTACTTATGGTCCGTTTCGCTCCAGACGTAGAAGTTGCGCTCGCGGGAACCATCAGGCGCCTTGCGGGAGGCCTGGAACCAAGGGTGCTGGTCAGAGGTGTGATTGATCACCAGCTCCGTGATGACACGGATGCCGCGCCGGTGCGCCTCGCCGATAAACCCCTTGAACTGCTCGAGGTCGCCGTAGCTGGGATGGACGTCCAGATAGTTGGCGATATCGTAGCCATCGTCGCGCAATGGCGAGGGGTAGAACGGTAAGAGCCAGATCGTATTGACGCCAAGCTCCTGGACGTAGTCGAGTCGCTGCATCAGGCCTGCGAAGTCACCAACCCCGTCCCCGTTGGAGTCTTGGAAAGCCTTTACGTGGAGCTGGTAGATGACAGCGTCTTTGTACCAGTCGGAAGCCGCGCGGTCGACGCCAGCCGCGCCTTGCTCATCCCGCACCACGGCTGTTAAGACATCGCCTCCTGGCGTCGAATGCGCAGTGGACATTACGCAGACCTCCCCATTGGATCTAGCAGCCTCCAGATGGAATACGGGCGCCTAAGCGGGTCGAGCAGCATGTGCTGAACCTTTCCCGACCACCCGAAACGCCCACCTGTCACAAGGTCCTCGACCTCGATCGAGGCATCGTCGGCGAGACCGAACTCCCATAGCGGAACCTCGAAGTGGGCACCCTGTGCGGTATTGGGGTCGAGATTGACGGCGACGAGAACGAAGTCACGCCTGTCGTCCGTGTATTTCCCGAAATAAAGAATGTTGTCGTTCCAGGCATTGTAGAAGGACAGGTTAGGAAATTGCTGCAGCGAGGGACGCTCGTTCCTGAGGCGATTGACGAGCCTGATGTCGTCCCGGATATGTCCCTCGCGGTCCCAGTCCCAGGCTTTGATCTCGTACTTCTCGGAGTCGAGATACTCTTCCTTACCCGCCAGCGGACGGCCCTCGCAGATCTCGAATCCATTGTAGATCCCGTAGTTGCCGGCAAGCATTGCGGCGAGGACGAGGCGCGCCTGGAATCCCGCGCGACCACTTGTCTGCAGGAAATATGGATTTATATCCGGCGTATTGGCGAAGAAGTTCGGTCGGTAATACTCCCGAGCCTCGGTGCGCGTTAGCTCGGTCAGATATTCGGTGAGCTCCGCCTTCGTATTGCGCCAGGTGAAATAGGTGTAGGATTGTGTGAAGCCAAGCTTTGCGAGGCGCTTCATCACCTTCGGTCGCGTGAATGCCTCCGACAGAAATACCGTGTCGGGGTATTGGGCCTGCACTTCGGCGATCATCCATTCCCAGAAAGGGTAGGGCTTGGTGTGCGGATTGTCGACCCGAAATATGCGCACCCCGCGCTCCGCCCAAAGCAGCACCACATCGCGCAGTGCGTACCAAATCGACGGGAAGGCATCGCGATAGAAGTGAACGTTGACAATGTCCTCGTACTTCTTTGGCGGGTTCTCCGCGAATTTGATCGTCCCGTCCGGACGCCAGTCGAACCACTCCGGATGTTCCCTGATCCATGGATGGTCGGGCGAACATTGGATGGCGAAGTCGAGGGCGATCTCAAGCCCGTGCTTGTCTGCCGCCTCTACGAGCCGCGCGAAGTCGTCGAAGGTGCCGAGTTCAGGATGGAGCGCGTCGTGCCCCCCCTCACTCGAACCAATTGCATAGGGACTTCCGGGATCACCCGCCTCGGGCGCGAGCGAGTTGTTGCGACCCTTTCGGTTCGTCCGGCCGACAGGGTGGATCGGCGTGAAATAGAGCACGTCGAAGCCCATGTCCTTGACATAGGGCAGTCGCCGGATGACATCGTCAAACGTGCCGTGGCGGTTAACGTCGCCCGATTGCGATCGGGGGAACATCTCGTACCATGCGCTGAACGTACCCCGCGGCCGGTCGACCCAGACTGCGAGCGTCTTCGCGTAGGTCGTCAGATGCGTGCGCGGGCCGGCGCGACGCACGAGTTGGGCACAGTCCTCGCCGAGCAGAAGCTCGCGTTGGTGCGAGCTGGTCGAACCGTCGATCTTGTCGGCGAGTCGGCGCAGGGCTTCGCGGTCGGCAGCCTCGCCCCGAGTGGCCGCGTCGGCGGCACGTCGGACGAGTGACCGACCCTCTGAGAGCTCAAGCTCCACCGGTACGCCTGCTGCCTGCTTCTTGTTAAACTCGTCCCGCCACGTGGCGAAGAGATCTCGCCAAGCGATGATCGAGTAGACGTAGCAGCCGTTGTCGGTGAGGCGGACACTCGCGCGCCAACGGTCATTGTCGACGTGACGCATGGGCTCTTCGTCCCATACCGACGCATTGGAGCGCCTGTAGAGAAGAGCCGCGTCGATCTTGTCGTGACCGTCAGTGAAAATGTCCGCCTCAACAACGAAGAGATCCCCCGTGACGCGTTTGGCAGGAAACCGGCCGCCGTCGATCTCGGGCCACACGCCTTCGATGGCGACGCGCGAGGCGGCAAGCTGCTCTAGGGATCGGGGAGGCTGCGCACCAAGTGTCCCTATAGCGGGATCGCATGCCACGGCGCGCCCGTCGATCTTGTCTTCAGATGCCATTGCGGGCCCCTCCACTGCATCGGCTCGTCCGGTCGGCATGTCTTGTCGAACGGGGAGACGTACTTGTCGGATCACTTCTTGTTGCAAATATTAATGAACCATCAACTCATTGACGTCAGTCGTTTCCAATATATTCTTGATCAATTTCAGTATTTATCGACCTCCAATGCTTGTTCGGCGGTTCTGCATTCCCAATAGGCAGATCATCTGGCGATTACATACGTCGCGCTGCGCCTCTTAGAGGCCGCTCAACATGAGTAATATTGTTTGTACTCCGGGATCCGGTTCGGGTCAACTTGCAATGGCCGCTCTTATGCTGGTAGTCATCGCCCGCAGCGTCCGTCAGGGCGGGCCGGCGTCGCGGCGGACCTCAGCACCTGCCGCAGCCGCGTTGTCGAGATGGCTCAAAGCGCAAGACCCAGCACCGGTGCCGGCACCGGGTCGGGCTACTGCGATGGATGGCATCTCCACAGCTCGCCCGCGGCACGCCGCCCCGCCAAAAGGCTAACTGCAGAAACGACGGATCACGTACCGCTCGAATATCGTCGGCGGATTTGGTCCAGCGCAATGGTTTTGGGTCGGCGTTATGAGCCTGGATGTAGGCCATGATGTCGGCGCGCAGGCTCGACACGCTGCGGTGGATGCCTCGTTTGATCTTGCGGTCTGAGATGAGCGCGAAGACGCGCTCGACCTGATCGAGCCAGGAGGCGCTCGTGGGCGTCAGATGCACGTGCCAGCGCGGGCGCTTGGCCAGCCAGTTCCGGACGAGTGGGGTCTTGGGCGTTGCGTAGTTGTCCATGACGAGGTGGACATCGAGATCGGACGGAACAGCCGCCTCGATCTCGTCGAGGAATTTGCGGAACTCTTTCGCGCGATGTCGAGCATAGCACTTGCCGATCACGGCACCGGTGGCGATGTCGAGCGCGGCGCAGAGCGAGGTCGTCCCGTGGCGCTTGTAGTCGTGGCTGCGACGCGCTGCTTGGCCAGGGCGCATCAGCAGCATGGGCTGGCTGCGGTCGAGCGCCTGGATCTGATTTTTCTCGTCCACACACGGGACGATGGCCCGGTCGGGCGGCGACATGAGAGCCCGACCACGTCGCGGACCTTGGCGACGAAGTTAGGGTCTGTACAGAGCTTGAACGTTTCCAGCCGGTGCGGCTGCAGGCCAAAGGCACGCCAGAAGCGCTGCACGCTGGAGGTCGAGAGTCCGGTTGCCTTGGCCATGCCGCGCGAGGCCCAATGCGTCGCGTTGGTGGGCGTGCTTTCCAAGGTCGCGACGATCACCGCCTCGATGCGCGCGTCGTCGATGGTGCGCGGAGTTCCCAAGCGCTGCTCGTCTTCGAGCCCCTCGAGACGGCGCTCGGCGAACCGCTTGCGCCATTTTCCGGCTGTGTCCTCGTTCACTTCGAGCTTGGCCGCGATCAGCTTGCTTTGAAGTCAATCGGCGCTCGCCAGCACGATCCGCGCCCGCATCGACATCGCGTGGGCCGTCTTGCGTCGCGCCGCTCGGCTTTCCAACGCCACCCGCTCATCCGCTGTCAGCGCGATCTGCGGCGCCACGCGTTGTCCCGCCATTGCAGCCTCCCTTGCTCTTTGCGAAGAAGGTGCCGTGGTTCGAAGTCTTTGACCCTGCGAACTTCTGACTCAGGACACACTAGCCGACGCCCAGTCCGCCTTGGACCTTACATCCAGATGCACTTAGCGGGCTGTCGAGCCCAGCTTCTCGGCGAGGACGCTACCCTCGTCGTCGCGAATGTCGGACAGCCCGACGATGGCCCCCTCGTTCACTAAGGCGGTTGCGATCGCGCTGCCGATGCCACGTGCAGCGCCGGTTGCCAGGGCATTCTTGCCGTTCAATCGCACGATGTGCGCCACTCTCGAGAGTCCGATTTTCTCTTATCCCGATAGGAAGGCGGCAGGTCTGTGCCCTGCGGCGCTTTCCGGCAGCCGACGTTCAGAAAGCGCCTCGCCTCGATAACGACATTAAGTCAATCCCGCGTCCTCATTGATGGATCGCGAAAAGCTAGCGTCAGCGGGAGCCCCTCCCCCTACGCTCTGTGCTGCGCACAACTTTTCGTCCGTGGAACCGATATCGGAAGGACGGGAGCCAAAATTGGATCGCCCTGCGCATGGCCCTGCGCCTCGGTTGGCAGTGGCTCCGTCCCCCCTTACAGGGTAAACACAACCCCTAGCGTCGTGTTCGCGTAATTCGCGTGTCGAGCCTTTCGTTTCGCGTGGCTCCCAATCCCCACCCGCCGTTTGCGGGCCGGTCCAGACAGGAGCTTTCGGAGAGCATTGCGCAGAATTGCCGCCAGACTGCTGCACATCGGTTTCTCGCTGTCGCTTATCCCGGCAACCGGCGTTGCGCCCGCGCGTGCGTTCGATCCTATCGCATGGGCGCGAGGGCTGATCGTAGGTAAGGCCGATGGGACGGACGCTCAGGCCGGACAGAAGACTGCCTTTGATGCCTCGATCACCCTAGCGGGCGACTATGCCGCGCTTCGCAAACCTCTGGAGCAGGCGGCGCAACTGCTGGCCGGCGGCGGCAAGGGGGAGATCCAGCCGGACCTCCTCGCGTCGCGCGCCAGGACGGACGTCGGCCGACTGCGGGCCGCTCTCTACGAGGTTGGCCACTTCGCTGGCGAGATCGCAGTCACGATCGCCGGCCAACCGCTGCCAGCCCCGGGGAGTGCCTTGCCCGCCACGGTGCCGGGCGAGAGGCTTGTGGTCCGATACGACGTGAACCCTGGCCCTCTATTCCTGTTCGGAGCGATTAGGATCGATGTCGGAGAGGCTCAATCAGCTTCCGGGATTCCGGATCTGGCGACCTTGGGTCTCGTCGAAGGCGCACCGGCAAGCTCGAAGGTGCTCGTCCGCGCCATCGACAAGCTGATCGAGGCGTGGCGGCAGGCCGGTCATCCCCTAGCCCGTCTCGAGGGCAAGGACATCCGCGCCGATCACGTCCGCAATCGTCTCGATGTCTCGGTCCGGATCGAGCCGGGGCCACCAGCGCAGCTCGGCTGGGTCAATCTCACCGGCGCCGCGGCGATCGATGACGACCTCGTCCGGCGCTATGGCGGTCTCGAGCCAGGCCAGCGCTACGATCCGGCAGCCCTCGGAAAGGCTTCGACACGTCTCAGGAAGCTTCCAGCCATCGAGAGCGTGCGCATCCACGAGGGCAACGCTGTCGACCACGACGGCGGCATACCCCTCACCATCACCGTCACCGAGCGGAAGCCCCGCTACTTCGGCGCGACCACCTCCATGTCGACGATCGACGGCGGCGAGGCGAAGGCCTACTGGGGCCACCACAACCTCTTCGGCGGGGCTGAATCGTTCCGCATCGAAGGCGGCGTCTCGCAGATCGGGAACGGCGGCGCCGAAGAACTCCAGTATTTCGCAAAGTCGACGCTGACCAAGCCGGCGCTGTTCGACGTGGCCACCGACCTTGTCCTGGAAGGCGGTATCGGCAAGGAACACCTCGAAAGCTACAAGAGCCACGCCGCGACGTTGAAGGTCGGCCTCTCGCACAAGTACAACGAGACCACCTCGGCCATCGTCGGTCTCGCCGGTTCTGTCGCCGAGGAGAGCGACGCAATTGCCACCCGGACCGATGTCGCGGTGAGCTTGCCCGCGACTATAACCGAGGATAACCGCGACAACAGGCTTGATCCCGCGCGCGGTTGGCGCGCTCATGTCGCGATCGAGCCGACACACGAGTTCCAGCGTGGCGAGAGCTATGTCACGGCGCGCGGCCAGATCACCGGCTATCAGTCGTTTGATGCCGAACAGAGGTTCGTCGTCGCCAGCCGCCTGACAGCGGCGTGGCTGCTTGGGGCGGATGCCGAGGACGTAAGGCCCAGTCACCGCCTCTACGCTGGCGGCGGCGGCTCTGTACGCGGCTTTGCCTACCGGAGCATCGCCCCCGTTCTGGTGAACGGTGCCGAAGGCGGTGCCTCACTCATCGAGGCCAGTCTGGAGTTTCGTATGCGGTTTACACCATCGATCGGACTCGTGCCCTTCATCGATGCGGCGAGCGTCTCCGGAAATGCTTGGCCCGGCGGTGATGCCATCAAGGTCGGCGTCGGTGTGGGCCTTCGCTACTACACAGCGCTGGGGCCCCTGCGGCTCGACATCGCAACTCCGCTCGGCGATCACCGGGGCCAGCCCGACGTCTCGTTCTACGTTGGTCTCGGACAGGCCTTCTGATGCTGGCGCGCGCTGCATGGCGCATCGGCAGGATCGGCGCCGCCTTGCTGCTGTTCGTCGTCGTCGCGACGGGCGTTCTGTTCGCGACTTCATGGGGACAGCGGGGGCTGCTGCAGTATGCCGCCTGGCAGGCGTCCGATTCCTCAATGCAGGTACGCATCGGCCAGCTCTCAGGATCGCTGCTGTCCGAGGGCGAGATCGATCGTATCGAGTTTCTCGAACTCCCAGGGCGTGTGGCTCAGCCTTGAAGGCATCGCCTTCTCCTGGCGGCCAACAGCGCTGCTGGGGGGGCGCATTCATGCCGACCGGGCCGTTGCGGCTCTTGTGCATCTGCGCAGGCGCCCCGTCGCCCAGGCGGTGCACGCCCGGAAGGATGATGGCCACTTCTCGCTCCTTCCCATCGCGCTGCACGAAGGCCGGATCGACCTGCTTGCGGTCGAGCCTGCCGTCATCGGGAGTGCAGCGCATCTCAAGGTTGCCGCCCGCATTATGGCAGGCAAGCCGGGTGAGGATCTCGAAGGCCGGGTCGGCATCGCCCATGCGGACGGTCGGCCCGGCCGCCTGGATGCGACCCTGGTGTTGCGGCCCGACACCGCTGCGCTGACCGTCGATGCCACCGTGTCTGAGCCCGCAGGCGGTTTGCTCGGCCGCCTGCTCGATCTGCCGGGGTTGCCGGCCCTCGAGGTTCGTCTGAAGGGAAACGGCTCGCTTGACGACTGGAAGGGCACTGTCACGGCAGACGGCGGGCGCACGCTCTCGTTCTCCGGCGACGCCTCGATCCGGAGGGACGGCAGGTCTCGCAAGTTCAATGGCCAGATCCGCGGCAGGGCGGATGGCCTTCTGCCCTCCAAAGTCGCCCCTTTGCTCGCGGGCAGGACGACGGTTTCTGTCGATGGTCGCTGGGACGACAGCGGTCATTTGGTGCTGCATGAAGCCAAGCTGGATGCACCGCTGCTGACCGGGGCTGCGCACGGTGTCGTCGAGCCGCAGCGACGCTTCGTCCACGGAAGCCTCGATCTCCGGCTGCGCGACGATGGCACAACGCCTCTGCAGCTTCCCATCGAAGCGAACCACGCGATCTCGCTGTCAGGCGGCCACATCTCGTTCGTACTCGATCCCGCCGCCGAGAACCGCCGCGTAACCATTCGTGCTTCCCTGAAGGATGTCGTCTGGGGGGAATTGAAACGCGAGACTGTGGCCGTCACGGCATCCGGCACGCAGCCCGCCCCCTTCGATCGCGGTTGGCTGGACTTCTCGCAGCTCGAGATCGACGCTGAGACGCTTGGCGCCCGGACCCGGTTTGCAGGTGCACTGGCGGACCTCTACGCCTCCGGACGTATCGAGGCGACCATCGATCGCCTCGAAGACGTCGCCGGGTTGCTGCCGACCGATGCGGTAGGCCGGCTCGAATTCGTCGGCAATGGTGACTTCAGTCTAAGGTCCCTCGAAGGTAGCGGCGATATCAGCGCCAGACTGCAGGGGGTTCGTCTGGGGCGGGCGCCACTGGTCAAGATACTCGAAGGTGCCAGCGGCTTCTCGGCACACATCAGTCACTCCGCCGGCCAGCTCACGTCGATCGAGAACGGCAAGGTGCAGGGAGACGAACTCCAGGGCACTTTCTCCGGGCGACACGGACCGGACGTGGCCGATGCAGCGTTCGAACTCGCGCTCGGACGCCTGGAGCGGCTGCATGGCGCGTTGCGGGGCAGCGTGAAAGCGTCTGGCAGAATATCGGCCTTCAGAAGCAGTCTCTCGGGCAACGTGAGCCTTGAGGCCACATCTGCCGCGGGGCGCGGTGCGCCGATCGAGACGCTCGCGGTGAACGCCGCGCTCGCCGGAACGCTCGATGCACCCGCCGCGAAGCTCACACTCAATGGCCGCCATGGCGGGCACCCGCTCTCGGGTGGGCTTTACGCCGCTCTGGAGGGCGGTGGAGGGGGACGTCTCGAAGGCCTCGATCTGCGCTACGGCAGCAGCAAGCTCTCCGGTGACGCGATACTGGCAACCGATGGCACGCTTGCAGCAGACATCTCGGCGGACATCCCGAAGCTCGCCGAGTTCGCGGGCGTTCTCGGCATCCCGCTCGGCGGGAGCGGCGCGCTGCGGCTCAGCCGACCCGCCAATGCCCGCGATGCCGGCTTCGTGGTGGACGGCAAGGCGCGCGATATACTGGTGGGCACGTCGCGGGTTGGTAGTGCCAAGCTTGCCGGTCGCCTTGGCGGTTCCCTCGCGGCGCCGCGTGGCCAGCTTCGCGCCGATGTTTCCGGCATCGAAACGGGCGGCATTACGGTCGAGACGTCATCACTCGATGCGCGGCTCGACAAATCGCTCGCAAGCTTCGCGGTGCGTGCAAAGGGTCCCGGCCTCGTTGCAAGCCTGGACGCGACGGCGGACGCGGCTGCGCGCGAGGTGTCCCTTACGTTCGACGATGGACGCCTCGCCTATCGGGGTTTTGCCGCAAAGCTCGCCAAGCCCGCCACGTTCACGTTCCCCGAAAGCGGCATCGCAACAAATGGCGCCGTGCTGAGCGTCGGCCGCGGCCGGCTGGAGTTATCGGGCAAGGCTGGCGACAAACTCGACGCAACAGTTCGCGCCGTTGGTCTCTCGGCAAGCGAGATCGCTCTGCCTCTGGTCCCAGAATTGGCGATCGAGGGAGCAATCGACGGCACGATTCGCATCGACGGAACCCGGACGCGTCCCCGCGCGACGTACGAGGCGCGGTGGCGCAATGCGTCCGCCAAGCCGCTGCGCGACGCCAACCTTCCGTCGGTCTCGCTCTCATCGCGCGGCACGTGGCAGGCGGATCGTCTCGACTTCGACGCCGACATCGCAGGGCCCAGCGGACTCGACGTTCGCGGCAAGGGAACGATCGATACGAGCGCCCGGCGTATCGCTTCTTCCAAATTGACGGGCAGCATTCCCTTCAGTCTCGCGCTCGCGCCACTCGCAGATCGCGGCACTCGGGGGAGTGGTGTCCTTCGTCTCGATGCCGCCGCATCAGGCGCGTTCTCGGGGCCGAATATCACTGGTGCGATCCAGCTCAGGGACGGCGCTCTCGCGGATCCATCCTCGGGTCTGAGCCTTTCGTCGCTCAACGCTGCAGGCCGGCTCGTTGAGCGCGACCTCCTCATCGACCGGCTTGCCGGCGATGCTCCGCGCGGCGGCCGCCTGTCAGGGCGGGGCAACATCTCGCTTGATCCCGCGACGGATTTCCTCGCCAACCTCACGCTTGCTGGACAGTCCCTGAGCTACGACGATCGCACGGCCGTGAAAGCCCTCGCCGACGCCGACGTGGTCATCTCCGGCCCGCTGGCCAGGGAGCCCAGGATCGCTGGGACAATAAGGATGGCGCGGGCCGACATCACAATCTCCGAGCAACAGCCGCGCTCGCTGGTTGAACTCGACATCAGGCACGTCGGAGTAAGCACGGCAGATCGCAAGCGGCTCGGTCTCCCCGACGAAACCCGCACGCGGCAAGCGGACCGACCAGTGGCGATAGACCTGTCACTCTCCTCGGATGGCCGCATCTACGTGCGTGGACGCGGCGTCGAGGCCGAGCTTGGCGGAGACCTCAGACTCCACGGAAACTCGCTCGATGTCCTCGCCGACGGCCAGTTCGTCATGCGGCGGGGCAGCATGGCGCTGCTGGGCCGACGTCTCCAGTTGACCCGCGGTACCATCACTTTCCCTGGCCGCCTGGACCCCGTTCTCAACCTCGAAGCCACGACAAGCGCAGGCAGCACATCCATCACGGCGATGCTCGCCGGCCGGGCGTCCGATCCCCGCCTCAAGTTCTCTTCGTCACCCGATCTGCCGCAGGACGAGATCCTGGCGCTGCTTATCTTCGGAAGATCGCTCACAAAGCTGTCGCCGATCCAGCTCGCCCAGCTGGCAAACGAGATCGACCGGCTCGGTGGCATTACCGGCGGCTCGGGCATGCTCGACCAGCTGCGTCGCTCGGTCGGCGTGGACCGTCTCGATGTCACAACGGACGACAAGGGCAACGCGGCGATCTCTGCCGGCAGCAACATCGCCGACAGCGTCTATCTCGGTGTCAAGCAGAACGCAGGTACCGGTGCTAGCAGCGTCGTGATCGACCTCGACATCACCAAGAATATCAAGGCGCGTGGCGAGAGCGGCAGTGACGGAAACAGCAAGCTAGGGCTGGGGGTCGAATTCAGCTATTGAGGGCCGCTGGCCGAATGACGCGCTGTCTTCGGGCGCGGTTCAGTATGGCTCCGTGCCAGCGCCGTCCCACTCTAAGTGGTACGTGAGGCCAACGCCGATCAGCCACTGGTGACGCCCGGCGGCTGCAACGAAGGGCGCGTCAGCTGCGCCCCCAACGAGCCGGTCGTACTCAAGCCGCGTCACCGCCGCCCAATCCTCCGTCAGTTCATGGCGCAGCATTGCCGCTACTCCCATGCTGACGATGCCGGCCGAGGCCTCGTGCACGCTCAATCCGGATGAGATCGCTTCTGTCGGTGATACCGAGAAATAGGTCTCCATGTAGTCGCCAGCGGCGAAATCCAAACGTGGGCCGATCTCGAGCTTCGTGCGGTCGCCCAACTGGATGATCGCATCTGCCCCGACACCGCCGACAACGGCGCTATGACCGCCGAAGCCCTGCCGTACTTCCGCGAAGACACGAGCTGCCGGCCAAGTGTAGCTCGCCTTGAGGCCCAGTTCGTAAGCGTCGGAGACGCTTGCGAGGCCCCGTAGTCGCGTGTCCGTTCCGGGTCCGCGTCCGGCGACGGTGCCGAGCGAAGGCGCAAGCGAGAAACCAAGCTCCGAGCCGCCGATGCTCACGATGCCCGGTATGTGCAGACGCTTGAGGGAGAGGAGCGGCGCTGCGAAGAACTCGTACCGGCCCGAGCCGAGCCATTGCGGCCGCGCGCCGACTAGGCTGCCGACGTCGGCTTCGATCGACAGTGAGCCGGAGCCAGCCATCGCATGTTGGGTCGCGGGCATGATCGATCCTATGGCGATCAGCACGGCCGCACGTTTGGATGCCTGAAGCATGTTTTACCAATAGACGATTCGACTGTCGCCGCCCAACTCTGATTGACTGTGGGTAAGTCGACGCTCGCCTTGAAGGCCGCGAGGGGCCGTGCTTTCTGCCGACATGGGAACGGCAGGCATCGCAAAAGCCAGCGAGAGCGCAGTTGTATCACGACCGGTGGTCTCGGCAGCCTGCCGCAGTGCTGCCGTGTCTGCCGAATTCAAGGATGACGGGCTTTTTCTCGCGCTCAGCGGCGACTGTACGGTCCGGACCGTCGCTGGGCTGGAACGGGACATCGCGCTGCTGCGCGCCACTCGGCGCAAGGGCGCCTGGCCGCCGAAAGGCCGGCTGGATTGCGCTGGCCTCGGTACTCTCGACACAGCGGGCGCCTGGTTGGTCGGCCGCGTGATCGTCGAGCTTGCCAACCTCGGCTGTCGACTAGAGGTCGTAGGGGCCCGGCCCAACCACAGCGTTCTCATCGGCGAGGTCCGACGCCTCGGCAACAGCGAAGTCGAGGTGGAGAAGTGCCCCGGCCGCTTCTCCCGACTGGTGTCTGCTGTCGGCGCTGGAATGGGGACCGCCGCCAGCGAGATCAGCGGCCTTGTCGGCTTCCTCGGCGTCTTCCTCACCGGATTTGTGAGGTCCCTCGCGACTGGCCGCTTCCGGCTGACCGCCTTCGTGCATCATCTGGAACACACTGGCCTTCGGGCCATCCCGATCACCGGCCTTATCTGCTTCCTGATTGGAGCGGTCGTGATGCAGCAGGGCGCGCTGCAGCTCGCGGCCTATGGCGCGGAGCCCTATGCGGCCAACATGCTGGGCGTTCTGGCCCTGCGCGAGATAGGTGTGCTTCTCACCGCTGTTATGGTCGCCGGCCGGTCCGCCTCCGCGTTCACCGCCGAGATCGGTTCCATGAAGATGCGCGAGGAGATCGCGGCGATGCGCACGATGGGCATCGATCCGGTCGAGACGCTCGTTGTGCCGCGCATTGCCGCTCTGCTGGTGGCGCTGCCGTTGCTGACGTTCGTCGGCGACATCATGTGCCTCGCCGGTGGCGCCGTCGTCGCGGTCTTCCATCTCGACCAGTCGCTCAGCATCTTCCTCGAGCGTCTGCAGGCGGCTGCCGAACTGCGGCATTTTCTCGCCGGCATGATCAAGACGCCATTCGCCGCCCTCGTCATAGGGCTGGTCGGATGCGCTGAGGGCCTAAAGGTGGCCGGTAGCGCTGAGTCGCTCGGCCGCCATGTCACGAGCGCGGTCGTCAAGGCCATCTTCCTCGTCATCATCCTCGGCGCGCTCTTCGCGATGTTCCTGGTCTCGGTGGGGATTTAGCCATGACCAAAGCGGAGCATATTGTGATCGAGCCAGAGGGCTTGGCATCGCCCCACGCGTGCTCGCAAGCGGCGATCCGACTCCGTGGCATCGGCAAGCGCTTCGGTCGGCAGGTGCTCTACGAGGGTCTCGATCTGGATGTGATCAGCGGCGAAGTGCTGGGAATCGTCGGCGGCTCCGGACAGGGCAAGTCGGTGCTGTTGCGCTGTATCACCGGGCTCGAGCCCTATCAGGCGGGCTCCATCGAGGTTTTCGGCCGCAAGCTCGAGGGACTCTCGGCGCGCGAACGGGCGGCCATTGAAGCGCGTTGGGGCATTCTCTTCCAGGACGGCGCGCTCTTCGGCGCGCTCACAGTTCTGCAGAACATCGAGGTTCCCATGCGCGAGCACACTTCGCTGTCGGGTGCGGCGATGGACGAGCTCGCGCGCCTCAAGCTCGCGATGGTGGGCCTGCCGGCAAATGCCGCGGGCAAGTATCCGTCGGAGCTGTCGGGCGGCATGCGCAAGCGCGCGGGCCTTGCGCGAGCGCTGGCGCTCGATCCCGAGATCGTCTTCCTCGACGAGCCGACGGCCGGCCTCGACCCGATCGGTGCCGCGGCCTTCGACGCGCTCATCCGGCGGCTGCAACGCACGTTGGGTCTCACCGTCTACATGGTGACCCACGACCTCGACAGCCTTTTCGCCATCTGTGATCGCGTCGCAGTGCTTGCCGAGGGACGCATCTATCAGGTTGCCCCCCCGGCCGAGTTGCAGGCCAATCCGGCGCACCCCTGGATCAAGGAATATTTCCAGGGTGAACGCGGCCGCAAGTTCGCGCCGCAGGCCGCGCTGGCGGCCCATGATGAAGGACACTGAATGGAGACGCGTGCCAATCATTTCATCGTGGGTGTGCTGGCGATTGCCCTGATTGCCGGCGTGCTTGCGTTCGTGCGCTGGAGCGCCGACCGCGCCCTGGGCGGCGGGGAGGCGACCCACCGCGTCCTCTTCACGGGTTCCGTCGCCGGACTGTCGCCCGGCGCCAACGTGCTCTTCAACGGCATCAAGGTGGGCTCGGTCGACAGCATCGCCATTTACTCGCCGGACACGCGTAAGGTGGAGGTGCGCCTGCGCCTAAAGGCCGGTATCCCCGTTCGCCAGGATTCGCTCGCGAGCATCACCCAATTGGGCATCACCGGTCTCTCGGCCATCCAGATCAGTGCTGGGGAGCCTTCCTCGCCGCTGCTCGCGGCCGCGACGGCCAAGAATCTCACGGACCTCGCAGCCAAGCCTCAGCTCGCAGGCTCCGTCATGGACGCCATGCCCGAGATCCTGGCTAACGTGAACGCGCTCTTCGTCCGCCTCCACGAGATGGTGACCAGCAACGAGAAGATCCTGCGCCAGTCCATGGAGAGCATGCGCGTCTTCACCGATGTCCTCGCCTCCAACAAGGATGCCATCAGCGGCACGCTCGGGAACATCCACGCCATGACTGAGAGCTTCCGGACGTCGGCGGCGCGCCTTGATACCATGATGGCCCGCATCGACAAGGAGATGCTGGCCGGCGACCGCTCGATCGTCGACCAAGCGACGAAGGCCATGCAGGCGCTGCGGGCAACGGCCGAGAAGCTCGACAAGGCCGTCGGCGGCAACGCCGACCAGCTCGCCTCCGTCGCTCGTCGCAGCCTGCAGGAGATCGAGCTGCTGGCCCGGGACGGACGCCGCGCCGCCCAGAGCATCGATCGCCTCGTGGTGCGTTTCGAGCGCGATCCGAAGTCTATTATCTGGGGCGACACGACCGTCCGCGAGTACAAGCCTAACTGACAGTCGCCCGCTGACCCTTCCAGGGGTACACGACCGCGCCCATGTTGCCGGTCAACCGTGAACGCGAGGCCCGATCGATGCTGAGACCTTCCCGCACGTGCATCGCGCTTTTCATGGCGCTCCTGACGTCCGCCAACCTTGCCGGTTGTGCCGCGCCAGGCCTAGTCCCCGGGACGGGTGAGGCCGCCGTCACCTCGCGTATGTTCGATCTGGCGGCACCCGCGGCGAAGCCTGTCGGTGCCGTATCAGGCCAGACCAAGAGGATACAACTCGTCGTCTACGAGCCGACCGCCATCCGCGCAGTCGACAGCGACCGTGTCGTCGTGCGCCGGCCGAGCGGCGAGATCAGCTATCTGTCGGGCGCCACCTGGAATGACCGCCTGCCGATGCTGGTCCGCGCCCGGCTGGTGGAGGTGCTTGCGGGCTCCGGTCGGTTCCGGGCGGTGAGCAACGGCCAGGACAAGGTCAACGCCGATGTTGGCCTGTCCCTGGCGCTGCAGACTTTCCAGATCGACGTCGGCGAGGCCGGCAGCGAGGCGCGCATCGCAGTCCAGGCCAAGCTGGTCGCGGAGAGCGGCGGCGCTGTGCTGGCGAGCAAGCGCTTCGAGGAGAAGGAGCCGGTGAAGAGCAAGGACCCGGCCGACCACGTCGCAGCGCTCAACGCCGCCTTCGTCCGGCTTACCGCCGAAACCGCGGCCTGGATGACCCAGAGCCTCGACGACGCTCTCTCCAAGAAAACCGGCACATCCGGCCTCATCGTCGGATCCATCAAGCGCCGGTGACGGCGCGGCGTTGACGCACGTAGCCATCTCGCATGCCAACGCTTTTGCCGCTGCCGTCTCTCCGGCAAAGGCCGGAACCCATGGGCGTGACATGGCCAAAAGAATATCTCTCAAGCCTCACGGTTTTGCATCCTCGGCCAAAGCAGAATTGCGTCAGAAATTCCGCGACGAGCCGGGACCGCGTGGGCGCGACGGGCTGGCGCGAGACCCACCCGAACACGCAAGCTATCCTTCGGCGAGCAATCGATGGTGCTGTTGAGTTGAACCACGGTATTTCTGCTTCTGTGTCGACAGCACTCGTGCTTCGCTCCCGGGCACAGAAATCGGGGAAGTCAGCTCGTAACCTGAATCATGGCCCGCTGCGGCGGCATGCCGGCGTGTGCGCGTTGCGAGAGCACACGCGTAGTGCCACCACCGATGGCCATGCCGGCTACAATGGCCATAGCCTCGGCGAGCGTGAACATGACGCCGTGATCCAGACAAAGGCCGAACGCCGCGCGGCCGACGCCGTTCAGGCCTGCCATTGGGCCGTCTCACTGTTGAAGCGGTGGCTCATGCTGCTCTGATGCGAAAAATCGTCGACGTCACACGGCCTCATCGACGCTTCGCATCAATTCACCCGGCGCCAGCCTGAATTGAAGGGATAGGCATGGGAAGCACCGGGGCCGGGTAAAGACGGCAATTACCCCTGCAACGGGGCCTTCGGTCCGCTGGTCTCGATCGCCTTGCTGCGCCGCTCCATGATCTGGGCCGGCGTGGCGCTCGAGAGCACCGTGCCGGCGGTGGTCTCGACGCGCGAGCGGAAGGTCTGGTTGAGCGTGAAGCCGCGCTCGCCCACCAGCTTGGCGGCATCGTCCTTGGTGAACGGATCGGCGCGCTTGATGTTGGCGGCGACGACGTGGCGATCGGCGCCGATGTTGACGAGACCAATACCCTGCCCGCGAACGTCATCGAGCGACTGCTTGGCGAGCTTGGTCGACTTGTCGGCGAAGTGGATGGCGATGTTGAAGTCGGCGGCGTCCTCGCCGTAGCGCTCTACGAGACGGGTTCGCTCCTCCGCGTCGATCGGGCGGATGAAACGGATGGTATCGACCGGCAATACGCTGCCGGCATTTATGGTCAGTGAGTTTTTCATTGCAATTCTCCAAATAAATAATTATAGAAATGTTGTTTTTCTAATTATTAAACTTAGATATGTCAATAAAATTCATAACGCCGAAACCCATTCGAATATATTCAGAGAAATACCGCGCCAGAATTGCGGGATCGGACGGGCAGCCAGTCGTCGATCCATCCGCATCCGCGCCGACGAGCGCCAAACTCACGCAGGGCCACGCACACTGGGCGTTGCAGGCTCTCGCCGAGGAAATGGCGGCGCGCCACGATTCCGCGCGTCAATCCGAGATGCCGCGCTCCGAACCAAACGACGCCAATGCCCCGGCCCGCCAGGACTCCGAGACATGACAGCGGGGCCTCATGAAATTCCACATCACCGGCACCTTTGAGACGGAGACTCTGATCGACATCGCGATGCGGATCGTCGCGCGCCTACAGGATGCCGACGTTGCCGGCATCGGCGGCGTCAGCTTCACGCTGACACCGCTCGACAAGAAAGGTGTGCCCTGCCCGCTGCTGCTCAACGGTGCCGCGATCGAGCGGATGGAGATCGACTGCCGCGATATCGCGCATCCCGAGACCGCGCCGGTTCTCGAGATTGGCGATCCCGACCGGCGCACCTCGCGCGGTCCGTCGCGCCGGCACCGGCCACGCTCATGAGCTACATGGTCTACGCCATCATCGATCCGCGCTCGCAGCGTCCGTTCTATGTCGGCGAGACCGGGGCCTTCGACCTCAGGAGCCGGCAGCATCTCGAGGGCACCGACCAGATCTCCGGGCTCGTCATCCGGCAGATCCAGGAGAACGGTTTCGTGCCGCATTTCGTGGTGCTGGAGGTTCACGACAACGAGGAGACGGCGCTTCGGGCCGAGATCGTCTGGATCGAGCTGATGCTCGGCCGCGGCATCGATCTTCTGAACAGCCAGGCCTTCACCGGCTACCTCGATCGCAAAGCCAAGCGGCACTCCGAGACCACACGACTGCGGCGCATGCAGCGCCTGCGCGCGCTGGCCAATGGGCGCATGGCCGAACGCACACCGACCACGGCCGCGAAATCACCGGGGCCAAAAAACAACTCTCGCCCATCCAAGACGGGCCGATCAAAACCCGCGACCTCGAAACGCGACGACAACAAGCCCAAGACGCCACGCACCCGGCGCCGTCCGTACAAGCCGGCAAGCCCGGCACCCAATATCCCATCCGATCCGACCTGAGCGCCGCCACAGGATCACGCCCATCACACGCTGATCGCGCCCTCAAATCCTGCTGAATAGCGCTCCAATCGCCAGCCATCGGCCCCTCAGCGGCCCTTGGCCGTCATGCCCAGCTTCTTTCCCCCGGAGCCGCCATCGCGTGCCTTCGCCCCGCCACGGGCACGCGCATGGCGGCGCAAGGGGAAAGCCCACTTTCCCCTGGAGAGTCGGAGCCCTGCCGGAATTCCGGCCAGACGCCAAGCCAGAAGCCGGCTTCAATCAACCAAGAGATTCAAAAACACAAAGCCCCGCGCCCGATCGTCACCCGCATGGGCCGAGACCGCTGCAGCGTCCCAATTCACCTCGACTGAGCCAGTCGCCGGGCTCGGTGGGCCGACACGAGGTGTTCGGCGCATAGAGCGGGTTCGGCGCCACAGCGCCGCGCGGCCAGATCACCTCATTCCAGGAAACACAACGACAACCTCACACGCCACCGGTCGGATCGCTGATCCAGTCCTCGCGGCCATGCCGGATGCGCACGATCAGCACATCGCCCGTCTCCATCACCAGATAGACGATGACATGGACGCCACAGGGATGAATGCGCACCGGCGGCGTCAGCTCGACCCGCTCCCGTGCGAGCCCCGGAAACTGGACCAGCAGCTCGAACGTCTCCCGGAATGTCTGCGGCATAGGCCTCGGCCTGGCGCTCGCCGAACAGCCGGTAGCCCTCGACGTAGATGTCGATCAGATCCTGCTCGGCGCTATGGGTGAGCTTGTAGGCCACTACTTCGGCTGCCGCGCCGCCTTGCGGGCACGGGCCAGCACGTCATCGATGCTCGCCTCCGAGACGCCCGACGCGAGCCCCTGGTCGATCAGGGCCTGCAATTGGCGCACCTTGTCGGCGCGCTCCTGGTCCTGCCGGATCAGATCGCGGACATAGTCGCTGGCATTGGCATAGCGCCCGCTCGTCGTCTGGGCATTGACCCAGTCTTTCATCGGATCGGGCAGGGATATGTTCATCGTCGCCATGGGCACCTCCTCATCCCATCATGACAAACTTTGCCAATCCTTGTCAATTTCATCTGAGCCGCCGCCCGTCCTCCTCGAGCTCCGAGACGTCGACGCGGTAGCCCGCTTCGACAAGAGCTGACAGCACCAAAAACCGCACCGTGACGGCGTCGGTAGCGGCCTTCACGCGCAGCTCGCGCGCCAGATACTCCGGCACCTCGATGCTGAGCGGCCGGCGCCGCACCCGTGCCGCCACTTCCACTCCAGGGCGGTGGGTGGGCTCTGGACTCGAAAGCCCCTCCGATGGCCCGTCATCAGCAGCCCTGACAGCCGGCGCAGCCTCCTCCATCGCAGTATCCCGCTTCGCCTCGGGCTCCACGTCGGTCGCGACCGTCAGCGACGGGATGCGCTTGCGCCGTGCGGTCTCGGCGAGCTTGTTGATCGACGGCATCGATCTCGATGGCGCGGAACTCGTCGGCGACCTGCTCATGCCGCCCTCCCCGTCGTCGCGTCCGGCGGGCCCGACGATGGCCTCGATCTCGACGACGAGCGCGTCGATCTCGCGGGCGGCCTTGCCCTTGGGCTCGGCGAGCGTCGGCGCCTTGCCGGTCAGGAACATCTCGCGGTATTGCGCGCGCTCGACGAGGCCGGTCCGGAAGCTCGCCATGTCGTGGCGCGCGATCTCGCGGTGGGCAAAGAGCGTCACGCGGGTCGGCAGCGGAAACAGCTTGGTCAGCAGCAGCCGGTACTGCAGGCCGGCTGGCGCCGGCCTCGACCACGTCCCTGATGTCGTCGATGATGACGAGCGCTTCGCGAAGATCCGGCTCGGAGGCCTGCGCCGGGATGATGACGAGATCGGACCGCGCCATGGCCTTCAGGAGTGTCGCCTCGCGCGTGCCGGCGAGATCGATCAGCACGTGATCGAAGCCCGCAGCCTTCTCCCGGAACACCCGCGTGAAGGCATCCGGCGCCAGCGCCATCACCTCCAGGCCGGGCATGCCGGCCTTCTTGGCCCATCGGGCGACGGTCTGGTTCTGGTCGAGATCGAGGACCAGGACGCGGTTGCCATCCTGGGCCAGCTTGGCGGCGATGGCGGCACACGTCGTGGACTTGCCGACGCCGCCCTTTGAAGATGCAAAAGATAATATCATGATAACCTCCGACTTCCAGTTTTCCACGCTTGCGGAGCAAGGCAAGTCAAAATTCGCGAACTTGCGAAGTTATCCAGATCCGCAGTCTTACAAATCGAAACTTTCGAACTTGAGCAAATCCACATTTGCTAGATTTTAGAACGCGCACACTTGCAGGCCTTCGAACTTGCGCACGCTTGCAAGTGAGCAAATCCAGATTTGGTTCTGTGCGACCCTGATGCTCATTGTTTTCCAGAATGAGGATCGCCGCCTTGGCGCTCTGAAGCCCGCTCATGCGTCAAGAAACGCCGGGTGTCCGGCCAGCAACGAGGTCGGTTCATCGCACTGAGCGTGCCGCATCTCGCCAAAGAGACACCATCGGTGCTCGCCCGAAGGTCGTGGGGCGCCCGGAGCCTGCCACTTGCGTTCTCGCAAAGCCGTTACCGATCCATCCCACACGCCAGACATCCGGCTCAATCACTGATACTCCGCGCTCAACGCCCAGGCGCGGCGACCGTGCGCGTCAGCGCAAAGGGAGGGTGAGGAGATGATCAAGTCGCGGTCGGCTCTGCCGGCCGCGTCGTCATGCCGAAGGCATGCAAAAGACAATGCCGTGCCGCAGGCACGCCAATAAAGCCCTTCGCCGAAGTGAATGCTGCCGGCCAATGCAGGCGATCTCACCTTTCAAGGATTCTTTTTGTTCAAGGCTTTCAGATTCGGCAGGCGGGACAGCGAGCACTTCTGCGGCATCTCCGCGGTGCAAAGTGAGAAACCGGGCGGAGAAGGTGAGAAAGCGGGCCGAGTCGTGTGAGATATTGGGCCGAGTCGGGTGAGGAAAGGGGCGGCGTCATGTGAGTTTTTGGGCGGCCCTATCGGCACCGCCTGTGGACAAGTGAGACGGAAACGAAATTATCTCACCCAGATCTATTCTCTCCATGGCACCCTTGTCATCGTGAGTGCCGCCGTTGCCGAAAATCGTCCTGCCATTCCGACCCTTGCCGTCAAGGTGGTCGGCGATCCGCTCGACCCCGAGGACCGCGCCACCTTCATCAAGCCGACCGAGCTCGTCGACGCCGTCGAGATCACGCCGCTCAACCGCGCCGAGCTGATCCTCTACAATCAGCTGATCGCGCACGCCTGGAACGCGATTGCGCCCGGCAAGGTCTATTCGGTGGCGAAGTCGCGCCTCCGCGGCAGCCACGACTCGAACGATCGACTGCACGAGGCCTTCGACCGGCTGATGGCGGGCTTCGCCAAGGTCAAGGTGCGCGATCCGAAAACCGGGCTCTCCAAGACCGTGCGCATCAACCTGCTCGGCCCCAACGCCGAGGAGGAGGGGGCCGACGGCTTCTTCCACTACACGCTGCACCCGAGCCTGCTCGAGGTCCTCAAATCCAGCCGCAGCTGGGCGCGTCTGAGGTCCGAGATCCAGTACCTGTTGCGCTCGAAATACTCGATCCGGCTCTACGAGATGATCGAGCAGCGCATCAACCTCCGGAAGCAGGCGCAGTCCTTCAGCGTCGACGAGCTGCGCGGCCTGCTCGGCGTGCCGAAGGGCCGGCTTGCCCGCTTCGCCGATTTCAATGCGCAGTGCCTGAAGGTCGCCGTCGGCGAAGTCAACCAGCTCACCGACTTCGAGGTCGCGCTCCGGCTCAAGAAGCGGGGCCGCACCGTCGAGACGATCACGCTCACCTGGCTCAGGAAAAGCGACGAGGCCCGAGCCGAGGCCCGGCAAGAGCGCGAGCGCTCACGCATCGGCCGCATCGCGCGGCGCAAGGCCACCGTCGAGGTCATCGTCTGAGGCCGCCCAGTTTCTCACCTTTGGGAGCGAAGGCACCGCTTACTGCGGCATCCTCCACGCCTTCACATCATAGCCGGTTGTCACCAGGGTCGTGCCGTCCGGGGTGACGGCCATGGGCCCCAGTGCGCCGCCGGCCGGGTGCAAGAACTCGGCGCGCGCTGATCCGGTGAGCACATCCCAGAGTTTCGCAGCTCCGTCGACGTCACCGGTTGAGACGAGGTGACGGCCTTCCGGTGTGAACGCGAGTTGCGTGATCCTGCGGGACGAGGCCTGGAAGTGCCTCAGCTCCTTCCAGGTGTTCGTATCCCAGATCTGGACAGCACCGTCCTGACCGCCGATCGCGATGAGCTGGCCATCGGCCGAGGCCACAGCTGCATGATAGTAGGTAAAGCCGGTGTTCTGAACGATCCGGACGGGCTTCATCGTCTTCAGGTTCCAGACAAGGAAGCACCCTTTTGTGCCTGGCCAGACCACGAGATCGGGTTCTTGAGCACGCCGGCATGGCGGTAGGCCAAATTACCGATGACCATGGCTATGCGTCGCTCGACGGTCGAGCCTAAATCTGGACGCGCCATCCCCGTTCCATCATCCGCTCGGCCCACGCAATCTTCGTCGCCGACGCAGGTTTTTATCAGCCGACGTCCGACATCGTAGATGGCATGCCCCAGATCGAGCAATTCGACTTAGCCCCAGACTTCAAAGCAACGTTAACGCGGGCGCGCACTCCCTGCGGGGGGCAGCACAGCGACGATCGGGACCGATGACGCAGCACCACCAAGACCGACCGTCGAGCCGACTCCTCCTTCGGGCCAATTTCTGCCGTGGTTAGCTCAGTAGTGATAGGATGAGATTCAGTCCGGTCCTGGGTAGGGAAGAGCTGACAGCCAGTGCGTGACGACGCTCGCAAATCATGGTGGGAAGGATTGGAAGTGCCGATCTTGGAGATCGATGGAACGCACTCTAACCGCGCTGGCCTGACATATCAGCGCGCTGATTCTCAGTGAGTAGCGACAAGAAAAGCGCAAATACCTCACGCCGTGCCAATGTTGTTGATGTGGGGCGCTCTAAGAAGTGGCTCCACAATTTCGGACGGTGCGGTAGGTGTGGCGCCACTCGAATGCTCCGAGGGATTGAGGCCCAGGTAGGCCATCAGCTGCCGTGGGCTCTCGAAACGGCTGAAGTTGCCGACCTCGGCCACGACCGTGGCCGCGACGAGGACCGAGACCCCGCGCAGGGCCTGCACGGCTGCGACCACCGGCGCCAGCGTCCACTTCGGCACCAACTCGACGATGGACTTCTTCAGCCGGTCGCACAGCTCCTCGGCCCGCTCGATCCGTGCCAGCAGCACTTCGAGCACGAGATGCTGGGCAGGATGGGCGAACTTCAGCTCCCCGAGCCAGCGTCGGTGCGCCTTGGTCCAGTGCTTGCCTGGGAACACGCGGACGTGCCGCAGCAGGAAGCTGTGCAGCTGCTGGCGCGTCTTGCGCTGGTCCTTCATCGCCTGCGCCCGCATGCGCACGAGATCCCGCATCGCCTCGTGCGCCTCGTCGGGAACCCACACCTCGGTCAGCTGGCCCGCACGCAGCAACTGCGCGAGCATCATCGCATCACGCCGATCGGTCTTGATCTTGTCGCCGGGCCTTCTCGGGATCAGCGACGGCGCCACCACATCGCAGCGATGGCCGAGGCCCGTCGACAGCCGATAGAGGTTGTAGCCCAACGGGCCGGCCTCGTAGGCGAGATGCAGCTTCTGCCCACCCTTGCCGAGATTCCTCAGCATCGACCGGATACCTCTGGCGTGTTGGCAATCGTGCCGAAGAACTGCACCGAAGCCGAGGCATGCGCCGCCACCGTCGCCACGGCGATCGTCATCTTGTGGACGTCCAGACCCACGAAAATGGTAGTCTCCGTCATGATCCGCTCCCCGTGTCTGGGGCTCGGCCTCGCCTCGGCGAGGCAACCACCGTTGCGCTACCGCGCCTTAGTCGACACGTCGGGGCGCGTCACCCATCAAGCTACCCGTGTCCCCAGCGGACATGATGGTCTAAGTCTTCAAGTCTTCTAGCGGCTCCCCGACGTTTCAAGTGGGTAGCTTGAGGTCGAGTTTGCCGGCGATAGGTCATGGCCTTCAAGGTTCCGCTGTTGCGATAGCCGTTGGCGCGGGATTTGGCGGCCTGCACGGTGGCATTGATCCCCTCGATGGGGCCGTTGGAGATGCGGCTGCCGAACCACGCGCGAATGCCCTCGCGGTGCTTTTCCATCGTGCGTGCGACGGCCTTCATGGGCTCCAGCCGCGAACGCTTCGCCCAGCTGATCCAGGGAATCAAGACAAGCCCGGACGGGCTCTGTGTGAATTGGCATGGATTCCAGGCAGGGGTTGTTTGATGGGGAGATTGCGGGCAAACTGCAAGTAGGAGGACGCCCCGTGCGAGATTGTGGGATCGATCGCCGGTAAGAATAATCAAAAAGGAGACTTCCATGATATTGACCCGAGTGGGTGCTGCAGTCGTCGGCACCATCGCATTGACTTTCGCCCACGTCCCGTCGGTGAGCGCCGCCGACCCGAAGCTGCCGGATTCGATGATCTGGAGCGCCTACGACCTCGGCTCGAGCGGCTACGCCGAAGCCTCCGGCATCGCCAACGCGCTCGCCACCAAATATAAAACTCGCATCCGCATCGTGCCCGCCGGCACCTCGATCGGCCGGATGTTGCCGATGCTGACAGGCAAGGTGAAGTACGGCTTTCTCGCCAACGAAGCCTATTTTGCGGCCGAAGGAACTTATGATTTCGGTGTTCAGTCGTGGGGTCCGCAGGATATCCGCATCGTGCTGGGCCGTCCGGCCGCCGTCGGCCTCGCCGTCGCCAAGGATACTGGCGTCACGAAAATCTCCGACCTGAAGGGCAAGCGCATCGGTTACGTCAAGGGCAACCCTTCGGTCAACGTCAAGAACGACGCCTACCTCGCCTTCGGCGGCCTGACCCGAAAGGACGTAGAGGTCGTCTGGTTCGGCAGCTACGGTGCCATGAAGGACGCGACGCTGGCCAACCAGCTCGACGCATTCGGCTCGGTCACCACATCGGCCAACATGCGCCAGCTCGAAGCCTCGCCGCGAGGAACTCATCTGGCCGCCGTTCGACCCCGATAACAAGGCTGGTTGGAAGGCGATCACCGACGTGGTGAGCTTCGCCGAGCCGTTCAAAGAGAGCAGCGGCGCCGGTGTCTCCAAGGAGAACCCCGTTTGGCTGGTCGGCTACCGCTATCCCATGATCACCACGTACGCAAACACGTCGGCGGACGAGGTCTACAATCTGGTCAAGGCAATCGACGAATCTTTCGACCTGTTCAAGACGACCACGGCGAGTTCGGTCAACTGGGAGGTCAAGCGTTCGATTCTTCCGCCAGCAGACGCTCCCTGGCACGAGGGTTCCATCAAGTACGCCAAGGAGAAGGGCTACTGGACCAAGGAGGCCCAGGACTGGCACGACAAGCGCCTCGCCCGCCTCGAGAGGGTGCGCGCCGCCTGGGATAATGCCAACGAGGACTTCGACAAGGTCGTCGCCGAGAAGGCCGAGAAGAAAGAGAAGTTCTCGGCCGAGGACGAGTGGCCGGCCTACTGGGAAGCCTACATCGCGAAGAACCTCAGCAACTGACCGCTGACAGTTCGTCAAGAAGGCGGGATGGCTGGGCCGGTGAGGCGCAGCCATTCTTCCGTCCGGTCCCGTAATCCAGGCGCCCGGACATCGCTGCGACCACCGTGGTGCGGGGTGCCTCGGCCGGAGCGATCGGTCGGCTGCATGCCGCGGCTCTCACCATCCGACAGCCATTTTCAGCCATCGAGTGCTCGCCATGAGTGACGCGTCGAACAACAAGCCGATGATCTCGGAAGGCCCCGCCGAGCGCCGCCTGTCGGGGGGCACGCTGTGGCTGGTGATGCTGCTCGGGCTCGCCGGCATCCTCCTCAACATCAACCGGCTGTTCAACATCCAGTTCTTCGTCGGCTTCCTGCTGATAGACACCGCCTACTACTACCTGCTTACCGGCGTCTTCCTGGCACTCGTGTTTCTGGTCTATCCGGCCCAATCTAAGGCGGAGGATGGTGCCACCGGCATCTTCGAGTGGATCGTGTTCACTATCTCGCTGGTGGCCATAGGCTATGTGATTTACCGGGGCCTTCCGCTGGTGACCACGGGTCTCTCGAGTTTGACGCCCCTTCAGATGGCGCTCGCTGCCGCGATGATCGCCCTGCTGATGTTCGAGATTTACCTCATTTATCCCAATCAGGCCGAGAGCGAGGGCAGTCCGGCGTGGTCCGACTGGGTGCTGTTTGCGGCCGCGCTGTTGTCCATGTGCTTCCTCGCGCGCAACGGCGAGCGCATTGTGCAGGAGGGCTGGGACATCCTGGCCCCGACCGAAGCGACGCTGATTGCCGGCATCGTCTGCCTGCTGGTGCTCGAGGCCATGCGCCGCGTTGGCGGGCCGCTGCTTTTCCTGATCTGCCTGTTCTTTTTCCTCTATCCCCTCTATGCCGACAAGATGCCGGGCTTCCTGTGGGGACCGTCGAGCCCTCTGGATGAACTCGTCCGCCAACACGCACTCGGCACCGAGAGCATCATCGGCGTGCCGATGCGTACGGTTGCAGGCCTGCTGATCGGCTTCCTGCTGTTTGGCTCGGCACTGGTCGCGACAGGCGGCGGCGAGTTCTTCATGACCTTTGCCACCGCATTGCTCGGGCGTGCCAGGGGCGGCCCGGCCAAGGTTGCGATCGTTTCGAGCGGCCTCTTCGGCTCGCTGTCGGGCAGCGTCATCTCGAACGTGGTCACCACGGGCCAGTTGACAATCCCGACCATGAAACGGGTCGGCTACCCCCCAAAATACGCAGCCGCGGTCGAGGCCTGCGCCTCGACGGGTGGCGCCTTGATGCCGCCTGTCATGGGCGCCGTCGCCTTCATCATGGCCGAATTCCTCAACATCTCCTATGCCACGGTCATGATCGCCGCTACAATCCCGGCGCTGATGTTCTATATCGCGCTGCTGCTGCAGGCCGACTGCTACGCCGCGCGCAATGGCCTCAAAGGCCAACCGGCGTCGGAGATCCCGCCGCTGTGGCCGGCCATCAAGGTAGGCTGGCACTTCCTGTTCTCGCTGGGACTGCTGATCTACCTGCTGGTCTGGGTCGGCATCGAGGCGCACGCGCCGTTCTATGCGACGCTGGTACTCCTTGTCACCAGCGCCATCAACGGCTGGATCACCGGCGTCAACAAGTTGAATTTCGCCCGCCTCGTCCACATGCTCGACGACGGCGTCAAGAACGTCACCAACATCGTTGGCATCCTGGCCGGCATCGGCCTCATCGTCGGCGCGCTTTCCTACACGGGCGTTGGCGGCGCATTCAGCCGCGAGCTCGTGCAGTTCGCAGGCGGCAACGTCTATCTGCTGCTGTTCTTCGGTGCCGTGACCTCGTTCATCCTCGGCATGGGTATGACGGTCAGCGCCTGCTACATCTTCCTCGCCGTCGTCATGGGGCCGGCGTTGATCAAGGCTGGCCTCGATCCCGTCGCGAGCCATCTCTTCATCCTCTACTGGGGCGTCCTAAGCTACATCACGCCGCCGGTCGCACTTGGCGCCATCGCCGCCGCCACCATCGCCGGCTCCAAGGCCATGGAGACCGGCTTCCTGTCGATGCGGCTTGGCCTCATCAACTTCATCCTGCCGTTCCTGTTCGTGCTCAATCCGACGCTGATCCTGCGCGGCGAGACCGGCGCCATCATCCACGACGTCTCGACCGCGTTGATTTCGGTTTGGCTGATGGCGTGCGCCTTCGAGAGCTACATGCACGGCATCGGCCGGATCAACATCGCCGTCAGGGCGCTGTTGCTGGCGGCGGCCGGCTGCCTGCTGGTGCCGGGGTTCTATACCGACCTTGCAGGTGCGAGCCTCGTGGCACTGGCCTTTCTGGTCGGCAAGTTCACTCGAGAGCCCGCTTCATCCGCCCCGACCGCGGCTGAGTAAGAGCAAACCGGGCTTGTGCCCGTTGCGAGGACATGGCGCCTCAGAGCGCCGGCTGCTCGACGAGGCGCGCCGCAACTGACAGCATCTCCCATCGGCTTGACCTCGGGCGGAGCTTGCCCCGTCCAATGTCGGCGAGCTTGGCCGAGCGAGGCCGCCAGCGGTTTTCTTGGAGATGCTGGGAAGGCTCAGTCAAATGCGATAGCCCTGCGGGTAGTGCCTCGTTGCTTCAGTGTCGAATGTGCAGCGGACATTGATCGCCAAGGTGTCATGATGTGTTCGGACGTCAGCATCGGGTCTTGGTTGCGTGATAACGCGGCGTAGGGGGTGCGGACCGGCCGGGACACGGGCAAGGTAGCTGCCAGCGTCCGTTTTGAGCAATTTTTTCCTGAACGGCGTCCCGTGCGGCCTCTGACCGACCGCGGGGCGATCCTGGCCAACACTGCAGGTCGAGGCACGAATGAGAGGTCCCCCCTCATGCCGCCCGCATCGCCGCCATCAGCGGCTTCACCCCCACGATGTTCATGACGCGCGTCAGATTGTAGGCGAGCACCGAGAGCGCCATCTCGGTCGCCACCTTGGGTAGCGTCTTGCACAGAAAGTGCGTCGCGCCCATCCGCGCCTTCATGGTGCCGAACGGATGCTCGACGGTCTCGCGGCGGCGGCGCATGGCCATGGGGTCGGCGTCGAGCCGCTCCTGCACCGCTTCGAGCACGTCCTCGTGCTCCCAGCGGGAGATGCGCCGCTCCTTGCCCGTCGTGCATTTCTTCTTCAAGGGACATTCGGCGCAGGCATTCGTCCAGTAGCGGCGAAGCCGCTTTCCATCTTCTTCGCGGGTAAATCGATACTCCAGATATTCGCCTGCCGGGCAGCGATAGACGTCCTGAGACTCGATGTAGAGAAAGTCCTGCTTTCCGAGCCGCCCCTCGGATTTTGCGCCCGACGTCATCGGCTTCGGCAGCGTCGACCGTGATGCCGGCGCGCTCGCACGCGAGGATCTCGGGGCTGTTGTAGTATCCGCGATCGGCGACGGCCTCGAGCTTCTCGACGCCGAGCACGGCCTTCGCCTGCTTGCCGACGTTGGCAAGTTGTGCCCGGTCCGAGCCGCTGTTCGTCACCTCGTGCGTGACGATCAGGTGGTTCTCGGTGTCGACCGCGACCTGCACGTTGTAGCCGACGACGCCCGAGCCGCGCCCGCTCGTCGCCATCGAGCGGCTGTCCGGATCGGTCAGCGAGATCTGCTCGTCGGGCGAGGCCAGCATGCGCTTCTCGTGCGCGGCGAGCTTTTTCAGCTCGTCCTTGATCTTCGCCAGTTTCTGCTTCAGATGCTCGGTTTTTATGGCCAGCGCCACAGTCGGGATTTGATGATCGGCGGTGTCGAGCTGCGACAGATATCGCGCCACGCTTTCTTCGAGCTGCTGGCGGCGGCGCTCGACTTTCCCTTTCGTGAAATTGCGGTCCCGATTGTTGACCGCCTTGAACTTCGAGCCGTCGATGGCGACGCTGGCTTTCGCAAGCAGGCCCATCTCGCGGCACAGCTCCACGAAACGCGCGCAGACCTTCTTGATGGCCGGGCCGTTGTCCTTGCGGAAGTCGGCGATCACCTTGTCGTCGGGCACGAGACGGCCGAGCAGCCAGATGACCTCGAGGTTGCGCGCTGCCTCGCGTTCGAGACGACGGCTCGACTGCACGCGGTTGAGGTAGCCGTAGATGTAGAGCTTGAGGAGGATCGCGGGATGGTAGGCGGGCCTGCCAGTCGCTGCCGGCGTCACGCCTTCGAAGCCTAATTCTGCGAGATCGAGGCCATCGACGAAGACATCGATGGCGCGAACAGGATTGTCGTCGTCGACCCAATCATCGAGGCATTCCGGCAACAGCGTCGACTGGCTGCGCTCCGCCCCTCGAATGAACCGCGTCATCGTCACCCCCGCCGATTCAGCAGGGGAATCATAGCATGCTTCGGCAAGAGAGGTCTTTTCACGCAGCCAGGGTCAACAAGAGCCGATCTCTGCCTCGGCAGCTCTTCCGCGTACCCTTCGTAGGCAGACATCTCCTCGATCATCGCGGCCTCGGTTGCCGCTGGCGGCCCGTCCGCCGCGTTCGCTCGCGATTGCCGCGCTCGGCCATGCGCTGCAGGGCCCTCTCCGCGACCTCGGCCGCGTGCTGGGCGGCGTCACGCTTGATAAACGGCAACGGGTTGGTCGCGGGCCTCTCCGGCAGCGTGACGGCCGGTGGCGGCGTCTTGTCGTCGGCCGGCTGCGGCACGGCTGCCTTGAGCTTGAGCGTATCCTCTATGCCGGCTGCATCCGGTGACGCCTTCGGCGCCCGCCACGGCAGCCGCTTCATCTCGAGCGGCTCGAGAAGCTTGCGCCGGTCCTCGAGGATCTGGCGGACGTCGCGGGCCTCGTCCACATCATAGAAGGTGATGTCGACGGAGCCGAACAGCGGCGGCTTGGCCTTCGTGACGTCCCACCGGTCGCGCCGATC
>CAVVAR010000005.1:0-724638 GCA_963746315.1 uncultured Alphaproteobacteria bacterium | reverse complement strand
CTCAGTCTTCCTCCGGTGGGCACCGCCTTGTCGAGGCTTGATCCCTGATCGAGTCTTCCACGCTCGTCTTGGATCAACGCGAGTGAGGAAGTGCCCACAATGCCGGATGTGGACACAAATGGCGCGAAGCGACGTCGGAACAAGCGCTGGTCAGCGGCGCTGAAGCGCGAGATCGTGGCGGCGACATACCTGCCTGGGTCGTCGGTCTCGATCGTGGCGCGCCAGTACGACGTCAATGCCAACCAGGTCTTCCGCTGGCGCCGGCTGGCGGAGAAGTCGGGTTCGCCGACCCCAGGGTCGTCGGGCGGGCTCGTGCCTGTGACGATAACCTCAGAGCCGGAGCGAGAGGGCGCTACGCGTCCGGCGCCCGCTCATTCGGACACCATCGAGATCGAGGTCGGCGGCGATTGCCGCATCCGCGTCGGATCGAGCTTCGACGGCCGTGCTTTGAAGCGCGTTCTCGACGTGCTGAGGAAGCGATGATCCCGGTGCCGTCGGGCGTGCGCGTGTGGCTCTCGGTCGGGCGCACCGACATGCGGCGCGGCATGAACGGGCTGGCGCTGCAGGTGCAGGAGACGCTCGGCCGTGATCCATTCGCCGGCGATCTCTTCGTGTTTCGCGGGGCGCGTGGCGACCTGATCAAGATCCTCTGGCACGACGGACTCGGGCTCTCGCTCTATGCCAAGAGGTTGGAGCGCGGCCGGTTCGTTTGGCCGGCGGTCGCCAGCGGCAGCGTATCGATATCATCCGCGCAGCTGGCCTACATGCTCGAAGGCACAACGCAATATCCCCACCCGCGAGTCTGACGAATCATCTGCCGTCGAAGTGACTGTGCGTGATCCGACGCATCCGTTGTTCGGCCGGACTTTCCGGGTCATTCGGTCAGTCCATCGCGGCGGTGGCATGCCGGTGAGTTACGAAGTCGAGCATCGCGACGGCGCAAGCCTTTTGATCGCGGTCGCGGCAACCGAGCCACAGCCGTCCTCTGAGAATCGAACGAAGCTCAGCATCGAGGCGCTTCACGATCTGACCTTGGCCGTTGAGCAGCTCGATGCCGATCGATCCGAAAAACGTGTGGTTCACATTGCCACCGGCGCTGCAGCGCCAGATCGTCGACGAGGTCGCCGCGGTGCTGGCGGAGGTGAGCCATGAGATCCGAGCTGGTGAAGCCGACGCACCTGGCGCGGCGAGCCGTTGTGTACATCCGCCAATCGACTCCCCACCAGGTGGTGAGCAACCAGGAGAGCCTGCGTTTGCAGTACGCACTCCAGCAACGGGCAAAGGAGCTCGGCTGGCGCGAAGCTGACATCGATGTCATCGATGCCGATCTCGGCCTGAGCGGGGCGTCATCGGTGCAGCGCAGCGGCTTCAAGGAACTGGTCGGACGCGTGGGCCTTCACGAGGTCGGCCTAATCCTGTCGATCGATGTGACCCGCCTCGCCCGCAATTGCACGGACTGGTATCCTCTGCTCGACATCTGCGGATTGCACGGCTGCCTGATTGCCGATCGGGACGGCGTCTACGATCCGGGCAGCCCGAACGGGCGACTGCTGCTTGGCTTGAAAGGAACGATATCCGAGCTGGAGCTGCACACGATCCGTAGCAGGCTCACGGCAGGTCTTCTCGCAAAAGCTGAGCGCGGCGAGTTGGCGCTGACTTTGCCTGTCGGCCTCGTCCGCGACCCTTCGGGTGTCGTCGTCAAGGATCCGAATATGGAGGTTCAGGAACGGCTCTCGCTGCTGTTCGAGACCTTTCTGAAGGTGCGCAGTGTCGCCAAGGTGATGCGCGAGTTCAATGCCTGCGATCTCGAACTGCCGCGCCGTGATCGTCATGGCGATCTCACGTGGGCCTCCGCCACAACGTCCGCAGTGGCGAGGATTCTCAAGAACCCCGCCTACGCTGGCGCATTCGTCTACGGACGCACACGATTGCGCAAGCCCACCGACGGCAAATCGACGATGAAGGCGGCGAAGCCGATCGAGGAATGGCGGATCGTCGTCAAGGACCGCTATCCAGCCTATATCGATTGGAAGACCTACGAGAAGATCAGAGGCATCGTCAGCGACAACCGGGCTGAATACATGCGCAAGAAGACGAGGGGTGCGCCGCGCGATGGCGAGCTGCTTCTGACCGGCATTGCGTGGTGTGGCAGATGCGGCCACAAGATGTACGTCCGCTACAAGAACCGTCCCGAGTACGTCTGCAATCACCTGAGCGCACATCAGGGCCTGCCCGCCTGCCAGCATGTCAGCGCGCCTCGTATTGACACGGCAGTGACGCAGGCCTTCCTGCAAGCGCTGGCTCCGGCCGAGATCGACGCGCTGTCGCGCGCCCGTCGCGCTCAGAGCGAGTCGGACAAGGCGATGCGTAAGAGCGCTGAGCAGCAACTTCAACGGCGACGTTACGAAGCATCGCTGGCAGAACGACAGTTCAACAAGGTCGATCCCGACAATCGGCTCGTCGCCGCTGAGCTGGAGCGTCGCTGGGAGTCGGCCCTCAAGGAGGTGCGCGCAGCGGAGGAGGCCCTGGCGCAGTCCAGTGTGCCCCAATCCGTTAGCCCCATCGCGATCGGAAAGGCACTGGGCGACAACGTCATCCGCCTTTCTGGCCGCCTCCCCGAGATCTGGGCGAACCTGAGCACGACCGATGCAAAGAGAAAGGCATTGCTGCGCTGTCTCGTAGAGAAGGTTGTTCTCGACCGCGGTGAGCATGACGTTGTCAAAGTGCGCATCGTGTGGCGCGGTGGAGCCGTCAGTGAGATCGAAGTGAAGATGCGTGTGGGCTCCGTGGCACGGCTAACCCGTGGCGATGAGATGCAGCAGCGCATTACCGAGCTTGCCCGTACCGGGATGCACGACGATGAAATTGCCGCCGTGCTGACGCGAGACGGGCACCGCTCACCGAACAGCCCCGACAAGGTCCTACCGAACACTGTCCAGCGCATACGGTATGACGCGGGCCTGAAAGGGCTCGTCGAGCAGCGAACGCGCTGGCAGCACTCCAAGGACGTGCTGAGCGCAAACGAGATCGCCAACGTCTTGAAGATCCCTGTGAACTGGATCTACGTCCAGATCCGGAAAGGGCGCTTGTTGATCGATCCGCACCCGTCCGGCGCGCACCTGTTCGCAAACACGCCGGCCATCATTGAAGCCGTCAGAAAGCTGCGCAACCACGAGATCGATCATCTCGATCTCAGAATCAATACGCCTTGCAAGAAGGGGCATTCACATGGGTAGTCGCTCGACGGGATCGACTGGCGTAACCCGGTTCACACATTCCGCCCGGAACGCGCGGGATAGCTGCACATTGTGCGAGCGATGCAGGACGCTCTGTGATTCTCTCGTTGTATGGATTCGACCTCCGACATCGAGGCGCTGAGAGCGGCACTGGCTGCCGAGCGCGATCGCGCCGCGCGTATCGAGGCCGAGCTGGCGCTGGCCCGTGCCAAGGCCGCCGACGATGCAGCGACGATCGCACGTCAGAACCTCGAGATCGCCAAGCTCAATCGGCGGATCTACGGGCCGCGCTCGGAGCGTACGGAACGCCTCCTCGATCAGATGGAGCTGGATCTCGAAGAGCTGGAGACGGCTGCCACCGAGGACGAGATCGCCGCCGAGCGCGCTGCCGCCAGGACGACGAACGTCGCGCCGTTTACGCGCAGGCGCCCGTCACGACAGCCGTTCCCCACGCACCTGCCGCGCGAGCGCGTCGTCGTTCCTTCGCCCACGACCTGCGAGTGCTGCGGCGGCGCGCGCCTGCGTAAGCTCGGCGAGACCGTCACCGAGACGCTGGAGGTGGTCCCGCGCCGGTGGAAGGTCATCCAGCACGTACGCGAGAAGATGACCTGTCGGGATTGCGAGAAGATCAGCGAGCCGCCCGCGCCGTTCCACGTCACGCCGCGTGGCTGGGCTGGGCCGAACCTGATGGCCATGCTGCTGTTCGAGAAGTTCGGTCAGCACCAGCCCTTAAACCGGCAGGCGGAGCGCTACGGCCGCGAGGGTGTGCCTTTCAGCGTGTCGACACTCGCCGATCAGGTCGGTGCCGGTTGCGCGGTGCTGGAGCCGCTGCTCAGGCGCGTCGAGACGCACGTCTTCGCTGCCAACCGATTGCACGGTGATGACACCACGGTCCCCGTGCTGGCCAAGGGCAAGACCCATACCGGCAGATGCTGGGTCTACGTGCGCGATGATCGCCCGTTCGGCGGCGGCGCTCCACCTGCGGCCATGTTCTACTACTCGCGCGATCGCGGCGGCGCGCATGTCGAGGCGCATCTCACCCGCTGGTCTGGCGTGCTCCAGGCCGACGCCTATGCCGGGTACAATCGCCTGTATGCCATCGATCGCAAGCCGGGCCTGATCCTGGAAGCGGGCTGCTGGGCGCATGCGCGCCGTCCGTTCTTCGCTCTCGCCGACGTCGAGGCCAGCGCCCGCCGCAAGGCTGAAGGCAAGGTGCCGATGCCGACCTCGCCCCTGGCGCTTGAAATCGTGCAGCGTATGGATCGGCTGTTCGAGATCGAGCGCGGCATCAATGGCAAAAGCGCCGACGAGCGCCGCGCCGTTCGACAGGAACTGAGCCGCGCTCTCGTCGACGAGATGGAAGCTCGCATGCGCGCCGAGCGGCCGAAGCTCTCGCGCGGTAGCGATCTCGCCAAGGCCATGGACTACATGCTGAAGCGCTGGCCCGCGTTCACGCGGTTCCTTGACGACGGCCGTATCTGTCTGAGCAACAATGCCGCCGAGCGGGCGCTGCGCGGTATCGCACTCGGAAGAAAGTCGTGGCTCTTTGCCGGTTCGGATCGCGGGGGCACGCGCGCCGCCGCCATGTACAGCCTCATCGTCACGGCGAAGATGAACGACATCGACCCGCAGGCGTGGCTGGCCGACGTGCTCGCGCGCATTGCCGACCACCCGGCGTCGAAGCTCGACGAGTTGTTGCCGTGGAACTGGCGCCCAGCAGGCGCGGTGGTCAGCCAAGCCGCTTGAAACCGACGGCACCTGCGGCGCTCACCGCAGGCTTACTCTGGGCTCACGTTGACGCCGACGCGATCGGGGGACAAGCTGCCAGTCGTTAATTGATCGTCTCTTGCTGGGGGTGCTGCTGCCGTGCCGGCGGCACGGGCGGTTGCGTGCAGTTGACCCGGAGCGGCCTATGACGCTGGTGGATCTTCTCCGTTGAAGTCCGTCCGCTTAGCCTTCGTTCGCGTCGGGGGTGCAGTTCGGAGAGCCGTGAAGGCCGAGACATCAGAAATGTGTTTGGGAGAGGTCCTGTCCCAGGATCAACTTCCCTCCGGTAATATAGGCGGCTGAGCTCATCGCCAGGTGCTTCGCCGCTGCGCGGGCGTCGCGCTCGTACCGCTCGAGCGGGCATGACTGCAAGATGGCCACCGCTCCCGCGATCTCGGTCAGCCGCCCGATTGTCGCAAGTGCGGTCTCGCTAGCATGAGTGCAACCGAGGCGGAACTGGACACGTGCCGGCACCAAGCCAGCCCCGGCCTCGATAGCTCCCAGCAAATTCACCATGCCCTGCCTTAGGAAAGCATGGGCCGCACCCAGGCGCGCCTCGATCCGTCCGATTTCAGATTGCACAAGTTCACGTTCTGCCAGCGGGATTGAATCACCACGACGCTTCCTCTGAATTGCAAGCCGGACGAATTCGTTGAGCGCGCCACGCGCGAGGCCTAGCGGAACGGTCGCAACGGTCCATGGGAATATCGAGCCAGTTGGCAGCTTGTACAGGGTACCAGGCTGTGTCGGCTCCGGCTGGTGGGGATGAGCGAAACGGTCCGGAACGAACACGTCCCGAAACTCGAAGTCGACGCTGCCGGTGCCACAAAGGCCGGATACCTGCCAATTGTCGTACAAAGTTACGTGCGCGCGTGGTGAATAGACCAGGATCCGGCGGCCCGTGCCTTGTCCGGAGTCTTCGATCTCGCAGAACGGCGAAAACCACGTCGCATGAGGTGACCCGCTGCCGAAAGGCCAGCGCCCGTTTACGCGGTAGCCACCGGCAACACGCACCGCTCGTCCGACACCGGCCGTTCCAGAGACGACAAATGCTTCGGGATCAGAAAAGATTTCTTGCGCCGATTGAACCGGCAGGAACGCGCCGGTGCGAGCCATGCCTCCGCCATTGCCGACCAGCCAGCCGATTGTACCATCCAAGGCCGCAGCTTCTTCAACGACATCCATGAATTCCAACGCGGAGAGTTCGGGACCACCAAGCGCCTTCGGCAGCCAAAGTCTGAAGAGGCCGATCGCGGCAAGCTTGCGAAAGAGGTCATCAGGAAGTTGCCCTGCCGTGTCGAACTCTGCCCGCTGCTGCGCTACCGCATCAGAGAGCTTCCGAAGTTGCTCACAGAACCCCGCTGCTGAGGCTTCGCCCACGCGCGGCATATTCGCGCCCGCTGGCCGCTCGGACACCATCATGAAAAGGCCCTCCTGAGTCACATTCTCTGTGCAAGCACACCAGATGATCCTGGGCTACGTCGTTGCATGCTTTGGCGTAGCCCAAGGCATTGATGGCGCTTCGACAAAGCGCGTAAGCCGACGAGCAGCCGGTCATCAAGAGCCGCGAGCTTTGCCCTCGTTCGCATCTCGGCTCGTTCCCAGTTCCAACAAGCGACCGAATTCCGCTGCGGGGGCATTCTTCTCCCGAAAGGTGAAGGTGCCCTGCTCCTTCACCTCTTTTGCGGCACGCAGGAATGCGCTGTAGGCGGAGTTCGCGAACGCAGCGCCGAGACTGACGCGCTTGACTCCGAGCGCCTGAAGCTCGGCCATCGTGTGCATTCCGGTGGCCCCGCCCATCAGCACGTTCAGCGGGCGGTCGATTTCTTTTAGGACGCTGTCAATATCCGCCAGCGTGGGGAGGCCGGGTGCGTACAGCACGTCGGCCCCGGCTTCCTGATAGGCCTGCAGGCGTTTGATCGTATCGGCCAGATCGGTCACGCCGCGAACGTGATTTTCCGCTCGGCCGCAGAGCAAGAACGGGAAGGGCAGCGCCCGCGCCGCCTCCGCTGCAGCACGCACCAGATCCGCCGCTTCGGCGATGGGCAGGATGCGGGGCTCATCGCCAAATCGCCCGGGTACCCAATCCTCGACTGAGCCGCCGACCAACCCTACTTCAGCCCCGAGGCGGATCGTTTCGGCCACGCCGGCTGGCGTGTAGCTGTAGCAATCCTCCAAATCGGCGGCGAGCGGCAATTCCGTAGCGTTTGCCAACAATCGGCAATGCTCCAGAACCTGATCGCGACCGACCTGGCTGTCGCCAAGACCCATGTTCCAGGCCATGCCGGCAGATGTGGTCGCCAGCGCCTCATAGCCGAGCCCCGCCAGCATTCTTGCGCTGCCGACGTCCCACGGGTTCGGAATGACGAAGCAACCCGGGGCGGTGTGCAGGTCGCGGAAGATTGCGGCTTTTTCGGCTTGGCTCCGCATGGGAAGCCCTCCTGGCTGGTGGCGACCTTCCTCGTTTGAAGCGCCACTGTTGAAGTCAACCGATAGTCCTCAAAAAACAACTTGAGTAGCCAGCGCGGGCGAGCCACGACGTCCGCCATCGCTTACCCGACCAGATGCTCTGGATCTTGCGACGACCTCTGGTCGCTCAGTAGAACGCGCGTGGAATGAGCCCCTTGTCGTACGCTTCACGCTCCAAGTCCTCGCGGAAGTCCGGATGAGCGATGGAGATCATCGCTTTCGCGCGCTCCGCCACCGCCTTTCCCTTGAGGCAGACGATGCCGTATTCGGTCACAGCGTACATGACGTCGGTGCGGGGCACCGTCACGACCGTGCCGCCTGGAAAATCGAGGACGACACGGCTCTTGCGCACGCCATTCTTCTCATGCGTCGACGGCATGCACAGAAACGCACGGCCGCCATTCGACTGGTATGCGGCGCGCACGAAGCCCAGTTGTCCGCCAGTGCCGCTGAAGTGCCGGTGACCCGACGATTCAGAGGCCGCCTGTCCTTGCAGGTCCATCTGGCCTGTGCTGTTCACGGCGACGACATTGTCATTGCGAGCAACAAAGTGAGGCAGGTTCGTATAGTCGACGGCGCGCGTCTCGAACGCCGGATTGCGGTCGATGTAGGAGTAGAGCTCACGTGATCCGATGGCGAAGGCGTAGACAGCTTTGCCGACGTCGACCTGCTTGCGTGAGCCGGTGGCGGCGCCGGCTTTGACCAACTCCATGAGACCCTCGACCATCATCTCCGTGTTGATGCCGAGATCCTTGACGCCGGCCTGAGCGACTGCTCGGCAGACAGCATTCGGCAATCCTCCGATGCCGATCTGGAGACAGTCCCCATCCTTGATCTCGGCCGCGATCAGTCGAGCAATGGCCAGATCAACATCTGTCGTGATGGCATCGGGCAACTCGGCTGCTGACCGGCCGTCGCCGTCGATGATGAAGTCGACCTCGCTCTCGTGAACCAAATTCTCCTGGCCGTGGCAGTAGGGCAGGCCCGGGTTGACCTCCAGAATGACCATCTGCGCCTTGTCGACCAGCGCCCGATGGTACGAGGCCGCGGCAGAGAAATTGTAGAAGCCGTTCTCGTCTTTCGGGCAGACCTGGAAAACTGCGATGTCGACGCGATCGACGAAGCGGCGGTAGAGATCCGGCCATTCGCCGAGGTTGAGAGGAAGGTAGTTGCACCGGCCGGCATCGTGCTGGCGGCGATCGTAGCCGCTGAAGTGCCAGTTCAGGCTCAGAATGTGCTCGCCAGTCGGATCGGCCTCATGATGGGCGCGCGGCCGCAACGTAATGCAACTGCGGATCTTCACGCCCTTCAATTCATGCGTTCGCGCCCCGAGGGCCTTGTCGAACACATCCGGCTGGCAGATCCCAAACCCGAAATCGAGCCACATGCCCGATTTGACAAAACCGGCAGCCTGCTCGGCGGTTATTTGCTTCGGGCGCTGGCCGGAAATCGTGGGCACCATCAAGTAATTCCTTTCCCTCGTCTGCGCCTTCTCACGGAATCCGAGAGCCGCGTCCCCCCGTCACAACCGCTCATTTGATGTCTATTGTTCCGTCGTCCACGTCCTTGAGCATCCTGCGCATGATCTTGCCCGAGGATGTCGTTGGCACGGTCTCGACGAATTGGACGGCACGCGGGACTTTGTAGGAAGCCAGATGCTGGCGACAGTGTGTGATAAGCGCCTCGCGCGACAGCTTTGCGCCGGGCTTCAGGATCACATAGGCCTTCGCCAGCTCGCCTTTGGCTTCATCAGAAACACCGCCAACCGCCGCGAGCGCCACATCCGGATGCATGCAGATCACACGCTCGATCTCGGCGGGATAGACATTGAAACCGGCGGTGAGGATCATGTCCTTCTTGCGATCGACGATTGTGGCATAGCCGTCCTCGTCCATCGTGGCGATGTCGCCCGTATGCAGCCATCCGTCGGGCCGGATCGTCTCGGCCGTTCCCTTTGGATTATTGTAATAGCCGTCCATGACGAGCGGGCCCCGGTACATCAGCTCGCCGCGCTCGCCCACCGGCATTTCCTTGTCGGGATCATCGACGTCGACAACGCGGAAGGCATTGCCTGGATAGGGGAGCCCGATCGTACCCGGCTTGTTTGGCCCATAGACGGGATTGGCGGAGGTAGCCCCGGCAAGCTCCGTCATGCCCCACGCTTCGTGAACCGGACACCCGGTTCGGTCGGTGAATTCGAGCGACTTGGCTGCCGGGAGCGTCTGCCCTCCGACCCAGCACCGCGTGAGGCTTGAGAGGTCGTACTTCTCGAAATCAGAATGTGCCAGAAGGTAGTAGTAGGCGGTCGGCACACCGTCCATCAGTGTTGCCTTGTGCTCGGCAATTGCGGTGAGAACTGCAATCTCGTTGAAACGGGGAATGAGGATCAGGGTCGAGCCAGCCATCATGGCCGCGTTGAAGACGCAGCTCCCGTAGACGTGCGGCAACGGCAGAGCATTGATGACCCTATCCTGCGACGTCCGGGCTGCCATCAGCGCAGTCCCCACGGCAGCGCCAACGACGGCGCGATGACTTTGCATCGCTCCCTTGGGATGACCGGTCGTACCGGACGTGTAGCAGATGGCAGCCAAGTCGGAGACGTTCCGCTGGTGGAAAGCAAACTGCGGCTTTCCTCTCTGCAGCCAGTCGCTCAGCATCGTGGCACCGGTCGCCGGCGCCTCGCCCCAAAGGACGACCTCCGACAGATCGGCTGTGCCCTTCATGTCCAGCAGCGCCTCACCCTTGTCGGGAGACGCGACCACCGCGCGGGCGCCGGCATCCGTCACAGCGTAACGAACCTCTTCCGGAGTCAACATCACGTTGATCGGGTTCACGACGGCACCGGTCTTGGCAATGCCGTAGTAGGACACCAGCCATTCCCAGCAGTTCGGACCGTAGAGCGTCACTCGATCGCCTGCCTTGACTCCCGAAGCACTCAAACCATTGGCGACCCGGTTCGACAAGGTATCCAGCTCGCGGAAAGAGAACGGTCGGTTCTCGACGATGAGCGCGGTCTTATCCCCGTACCTGCGGGCGGCGTGGGGCAGGATCTCCGCGATCGTGGCAACCATGGCGTCTTCCTATCCACTCTGGATGAAGCTTCTATGCCTGCGGTTCGGCAAGACGACTGTGGCAAGGAAGCACCCACTTCACTCGTCGTGCCCAGAGACGATGATTGCCCGGCCAGTGCAGTTGTTGAGCCTGTGTGGAAGGATCGCCTGATATTCGGGGGAATTGTACCAGGCCATTGCCTTCTCGGGACTATCGAACTCCAGGACCACCATGCGCCCGGGTCCACCGCTGCCTTCTAGGAGAGTTGCTGGTCCGGCCCGGACGACGTAGCGCCCCCCATAGGCTGCTATCGTTGCTGGAACCTGTCGTCGATATTCCTCGTATCCGGCCATGTTTGTTACTTCCAGCTCAGCGATCAGATATCCTTTCGGCATTGTGTTCGGCTCCTTCTGCAAGTTGATGCCCAGTTGCTGTCGTCGGTTTTCGACCGTTAGCTCGGCGCGTCCCCACAAGTCCTTTCGCTCCCCGCAGCCGGTCCCTTCGGATGGCCGCTCGGCTCGAGAGCAGTGCTTCCCATGCTGTCTAACCCCGGCCGCTGCCAATGATCGCCACGGCTTCAATCTCGACGAGAAGATCGGGCACGATAAGCTGCGGAGAGCAAACCGTGGTGCTCGACGGGACACCATTTGGGAACGTCTCTGCGCGGGCTCTGCTGAAGGCCTGGTAGTTGGCCATGTCGGTCAGGTAGGTGGTAATCTTCACGACATCCGACATCGTTGCTCCGGCGCTTGCGAGTGCCTGCTCGATATTCGCGAAGGTCTGCTTGGTCTGGGCGTAGCAGTCGCCCATTCCAATGACGCCACCGTCGGAATCGAAGGCGACAAGACCGGATAGCTGAACCGACTCGCCCATCTTCCAGCCGACCCAGAAGTTGAACTTCTTCGTCCAGGCCCAACCAGGATCAATGCGTTCGCGCTTCATGCTTTCCTCCCAACTTCAAGCTTCGTCAAGAAACCGGATGGCCAGAGCTGGTGGGCTGTTTCTCTCCACCTCCAGCCACGCCATTCCGGGATACTCCCCATGTGTGTCACCACCCCGGATCAGACGGCCTCAGCCCCATCAGAACCTTTCCCGCAGACTCGTAATGAGCCGGAAATGCGGAGTTGTGCTGGACAGCGACGTGAACGTCGCGGAAATGCCGCTCCAGTGGGTTCCGCGTATAGATCGCATTGGTTCCCGCAGCGTGGAATATGATGTCGACAACACGCACGGACTTCATGAATGGCGTGCGTGATCGCAAGGCGAGCATCGGCAATCTGGCGCGATGGATCCGGCTCGTTGTTGCGAACAGCCTGCCAGGCAGCATCGACGGCGTGCACAACATAGGTTCTCGCCGCATTCAGGATGGCTTCGGCGGTTCCCACGCGCGACTGCACAAGAGGGCGATCGCGCAGCAGGGCGGTCGACTGCGTCGTCGCATCGCGGAGTGCCATGTCGACGAACGTATCTATGGCGCCCCGGGCGATACCGAGAGCATTCCCCGCTGTTGTTACCCAGAGATTGACCAGAAACAGCCGCGGACTGAAAAGTGCTCCCCTCTCGATGGGTGGCTCGGCAATGAAACAAGTCCGGTCCTCGGGAACGAACTTGTCGTCGACAGTGAAATCCTGGCTGCCCGTCCCGCGCATCCCGATCGTCTGCCATGTGTCGATGATCGTGGCGTCTTCAATTGGAAGCCACATTGCCCGGACCTTGGGTGTTCCCGCAGGCGTCATTTGTGGCTTGTCGCCATCCATGATGATGGTCGGGCAGTAGAGCCAATTTGCGTGCATGATGCCGCTCGCAAAATTCCACTGTCCCTTCACCCGGTAACCGCCATCCACCGGCCAAGCCTTGCCCTGAGGCCGAAGCGAGCCTGCAGCCCGCAAATCGGGAGGCGACCCAGCCATCTTTCGGACAGTCTCGGTCGGGAGCCAACCAGTGATCATGGCAACATCCGAGGCGATCATGGCACACCAGCCAACAGAACCGTCGGCCTTTGAGAGCTCCTCGATGGCTTCGAATGCAGTAAGCGGTGGCAACTCCATCCCACCAACAGATCGCGGTAGGAACATCTGGTAGAGGCCGGCGTTAGTCAGTGCCTTGGCAAGTGTTGGAGGTGTCCGACGCAGCTGCTCTGCCTCGTCACGCGCAGCAACAATTTGTGGTGCAAGGGCGCGGGCGGCGGTGACGATGTGATGAGCTGCATCGCTTGCAGAATACGACGCGTTCACGTCTGCTTCTCCCATGAATATCGAGGCTTGGAAGGGGTGATAATCGTGGCCTGGGCACGGACCGCTTCATCAGTCGATGCCGTCGACGGCAATGGCGAGCGTCTTGGAGCTGCGGAATCGTATGGCTGCAACGTCTGTGTAGTCCGGATCGGCGAAGAAGTTGCGGATCGCTTGTCGATCCGGAAATTTGAAAATCACGAGGCGATGTGGGTGCCAATCACCTTCGACGACCTCGAATTCTCCACCGCGCACGAGATATTCACCACCGTGCTCTGCAATGAATGCGGACGCTTTGGATCGGTACTCTTGAAATCCCTCCGCGTCGTGAGCATCGATGTCCAACAATAGATACGCTGTCATGTCGCACTCCAAGCGCTCGGTTCGGTCACACAACCGACGTCAAGAGGAAGTCAGCTTCACACCGGTCAAAGAGGCTGACAACAACAAAAATGCCGAGAGGCGGCCTCGCAATTCCTCCTTTTTCGGTCATTCGCGCCACCGGATCGAAAGTGCGCTTCTAAGCAAAACGCAAGTTGGCCAGCGCCTCGGCCAGTCGCCTCACGGCAGTCCTGATCGTCTCGGGCTTCACGTCTGCATAGCCCAAAAGGAGATAGCGATTCCAGTCGGCCAGGAATTCCGGACCGGTGATGGTTTCCTGCTGCAATGTGTTGACAACGATGCCGGCTTCCCGCGCCAGAGCCTGACATTGCAGGGCATCGGGCAGGTGCGATGGCAGCCGCCAGATCAAGTGCGTGCCGGACGCTGTCCCCAGTAGCTCGCAATCGCCAAAATGACGTTGCAGCGATTGCACGAGGGCATCCCGCCGCTCCATGTAGGCCTTGCGAAGGCGCCGCAGCTGCCGGTCGTAGCCACCGGTATCGATGAAGTCGCACAGCACGGCTTGATCGAGCCACGGCGCGCCACCTTGCGTCTGGCAGGGATAGGCATGATCGAGCAGCCGAAGTGCCTCGAGCGCCTTGCCGACCAGCGTCGGCGGCACGACGAGATAGCCAAGGCGCAGGCCGGGTCCGATCGTCAGGGCAAACGAACCGGCATGGATGAACCTGTGATTGGCATCCAGGGCTTGGAGTGCCGGTTTCGGCGAGCCTTCGTAGCGAAAATCACTGTCGAAATCGACCTCGAAGACATGCGCATCCTGGCGCCCCGCCCATTCGAGAAGCGCGTGTCGCCGCGCAATGGACATCGTGTAGCCCATCGGAAACTGCCGCTCCGGGGTGACCGCGACCAGTGCGTGGCGAAGGTCGGGCAGCAGGTCCGTTTGCAGGCCATCGCAATCCGTGGGGATAGGCACGATCTCGGCTCCGGCCCGGGAGTAGATCGGCGCAATCAGGCTGCACCCAGGCCGCTCGACGACGACCGGAGATCCCGGCGTGACGTACATCTGACCGACGACGTTTGTTGCCTGCTGGATGCTCGAGACAATCAGGATCTGCTCGGGTCTTACGGACATTCCGCGGCTGGCGCCGAGGAAGCGGCAGAGCGACTGACGCAGGTCCAGCGATCCCTGGCGATCGTCGACCCTGCCCAGATTAAACTGCGACGACTGGATTCGTCGCATCATGAGCCGGCGCCACACGGCGGCGGGAAACAGGTCGGGGTCGACCGCTTCAAGCTTGAAATCGCAGACGATGGGGCGTTCGGTCTTCGGCTTGACCGGCCTGCGCTTCGTGACCTGGGGCTGTGGTTCGAACGGCATTGCTTCGGGCGAAACCGCACTCACGAAGGTCCCGGATCCCTTGCGTGTCTCCACGAACCCCTCGGCTTCGAGTGCCGCAAAGGCCAGCAGAACTGTGTTCCTGGAGACACCAAGTTGCTCGCTGAGTGCCCGCGTCCCTGGCAGACGCGTACCGGGCTGCAGTCGTCCCGTGGTGATCGACGTGCTGATCTCGCCGACCAGTTGCGACTGAAGCGAGTGCGGCGCCGAAGGATCGATCTCGAATGACAGCTGCATGGGCAATCTCGCGAGTGGCCTTCTTCGATCAATGGTCCGAGAAACGCTATGCGCAAGTGCCGCCCGGGGAAAGCGGCAACAAGGGCTCCGGGGCGGACGAGGCTCCACCCCGCACTCCCAGCTTCAAGCCGCGTGCAGATGGAAGACCTTGTTCATGATCTTCCACCGTCCATCGACCTTCAGCAACGTGAAGAAGTCGGTGAAGCGATGTCCGGTCCAATTATCGGCTTCGATACGGGCGATGGCCACGGTCCCGACCACATCGAGGATTGAGACATGTGGCACCACGTCGACAGCAGCACCGTTGTTGTCATTCCACTCGAAGAGACGTTCGATAGGACCTGCAAAAAGATCTGGGCCCACGTAGCCGAAGATGGTGGCTTGCTCATGGAATGCAGGCCGCATGTCGGCGCCTTTGCCCGAGCGGGCGCCTTTCAGATAGTGCTGGATCGTATCGGTGATTGCCTTGTACTCGACGATGTTGACGGCGGTCATGAAGAACCTCCTTCTGCATGGAGCAAACGCTGCGCCTCGGATTATGAGTGCAGCCGCCATCGCTCGCAGCAGGGTGGGTCGATGGCGCTGCTGCGCCGTTCCAGTCGATAGAAACAGGCTCAGCGCAGGACAAAATTAGCAGCGCTCTCCCGCCACCGGGAGAACCGGAGACCAGGAACTTGATGGTACCAGTTTGATCGCCCTGAGCCTGGGCGCGAAGTATCGACGCCTTGGCGCACGACGGCCAAGCTCGATCATCATCTGAGCCGGAATGATGGTGAGCTGGAGCGGAATTGGACGGCAAGGCCGCGGTCGTCAACAGCGGGGCGGGCAGCATCGGCGTCACTTTGACGTGCCGTTTTGCTTCAACGCGAAACGTTCTCGCCAGCCGACAGGGTGTAGCCAAAGGTGTCCGCGCGACCTTCCCTTGAAGATGCCATTCGGCGCCTGCAGTGGCACCCGCGTCACCATTGCTCAAGTTCATGGCAAACGTGGCACGACAGGTGTAAGGTGAGCTGCTGCCGATAAGGCAGACTGAGACGCGCGTCACTGCAACCCACTGAGTAATGGAGGTTGAAGATGCCGTTGTTCATGTATCAGGCTGCATATGCGCCTGACTCTTGGGCCGCCCAGGTCAAGAACCCGCAGGATCGGATTGAGAATGTTGCCCGGCAAGCATGCGAGGCTGTCGGGGGCAAATTGATTGGCGGTTGGCTCTGCATGGGCGAGTACGATCTGGTCGTGATTGCTGATGTGCCGAATACCGAGAGCATGGCAGGGATCGCCATGGCGATCGCAGCAGGCGGAGCAGTCAAATCCGGAAAAACCACTCCACTGATAACGGGCGCCCAAGGCGTCGAAGCCCTCAAGAAGGCTGGAGCGGTCGCGAAGACTTATAAGCCCGCCCGATAACTTGACATCTGTCACCGCCGAATGAGCCACTCGTGTCCTGTATCGAAGGTTTCGGTAGGGGCGAACGCGACGAGCAACGAAAATAGACGTTCGCGTCGTCTCTCCGAAGCGATCGAGACCGTTGACCGGCGGTGACGCTCTTGCTGACACGCAAGGCCTGGTTGGGGCGACTTCCACCAAGCCCGAAGTGCTGCTTGCTGACGTTCTTGGATCAGCAGAACTACGAGCGACGTGTGCAGGCGAACCGGGTGCCATCATATGGCCGCCCTTGTCGCCGGCGGTCGTTGTTGCGCATGCCGGCCAATTGGGGCACCACCGTTGCGACGCGCGGCCTGATTGACGGTAAGCCTGCGGCGCTCGCCGCAGGCTTACCCTGCAAGAGGATTGGGCCCATCTGGATCGTCGTATCGAGGCTGTTACGGACGAGATCGAAGCCGTCAGCAAGCGCGAGAGACACTGCCAGCGGCTCATGACGATACCGAGCATTGGCCCGTTGATCTCGACCGCCACGGTGGCCGCGATTGGCACTGGCGAGGCGTTTGCGCGGGGGCGGGATTTCGGGGCGTGGATTGGCCTCGTTCCCCGCCAGTACTCCACGGGAGGACGACCAATTCTCGGGCGGCTATCCAAGCGCGGGAGCAAATATCTGCGCACACTCTACATTCAGGCTGCCAACATCATTCTGATGCGGCCAGCAAACTGGGAGAAATTCAGCTTCGGAGCTTGGCTCTCGGCCGCCACCGGACGTATGCACCGCAACAAGCTTGAAGCGGCGCTTGCCAATAAGCTCGCCCGCATCGCCTGGAGCGTGTTGCGGCACAACAGGAAGTTCGATGAAGCAATGACAGTCTGAGCATGAGCGATGACACACATATGATGTCCGCTGAGCCACAACCAGTCTGCCGTCGGGCTCGACCCCGTCAAGGACAAGCCCACAAGGGGCGCGCAAGTGCAGGGCGCGTCCATGACGGGCTCTGCACGCGACGGCGAGGGCAAGGTATGGGCCGGGGCGGAGAAACGGGTCCATCAAACCGAACAAAGAAACGGAGATGAGGACCCCCAACTGAAAACCAGGCAACGAGGTACGCGACTGAGTTTGCTCGATGGAACGGATGAATTTACGCACCGGGAGTCTGATATACAGGATGGCCGCTTGCCGGCCTGACCGCTAATGAGACCCAAGGCGCGTGCGTATTCCCATCAAGGCCACGACTTCAACCGAGTCGACCAACAGGCCGGATACATATCTGCGACTTCCGTCGTCCATCGCTGGAATCTCACTTGCGGCACGCAGCCGGTCCATACATTCTGTATATTTTCGTCGAACTTGCCCGTAGGGGGGGGCGTAGGGCACCGATCAGCCAATACCGATTGAGCCGGTAGCACTGGACTCTACCTCTACGCGGGCCGCTCTCGTATCGCCACTCACTCGAGAACAGACGTCACGTAGCATCGTCGCGTTTCAATGCCTTCTGGATCGCGGCTTGGCTCACGCCAAACTGACGGGCGACAGTCGAAACCTTGATCCCGGCACCAAGTGCGGCGCGGATCGCGTTCAGTCTTCCAGGGGTCAGTGGGACCGGCTCGAGCTTCGGAACACGAGAACGCGGGTTTGTCTTCTTTGACGCGTGCGGCGCGCTGAAGCGCTGTTCCTCGCCGGTTGGCTTCGTCGAGATTGGATTGCGCCGTTCAGACTCGGCCGTAACCGCATCCGTCAGCCGTTTGAGATCGGCGTCCGACAACTTGCTGAGCGCTCCGTAGAGATCCGATGGAAGTAGGCTGCTGGTCTCACGCGGTGCGTCCCGACGCACGTCTGCCGGGGCCGCACGCTTTCGGGAGGCATCAAAGAGATCGGGTGTCGCATCAGCCGAGCGTCGAGACTTAGCCATGTCGTCAACTATGCCGGCTATTCCCACTCTGCGAAAGCTGCCAATCCATTGCGTTGGCAGCTCTGGAATTGTGCGCGAAACCATGCGAACGCGGACAAACTCGGGACTCTCGGTCGCGCGACTGGCGCGAGGTGGCTTTTCGGCGCGTTGAGCGCTGCCGGGTTACTCGTTGCTACTCGGACCCCGCTTTGAACCGCCCCGGCGATACGCAAGGGGGCCGGCCCGTTGTCCATGGCGATGTGGAGAGATCTGCCGAAATGACCGATCAACGATCTCGCGCTCAATACACCGGGTCACCAGCCACGCTGGCCGATCATGAGCGCGAGGACTTCCGGTTGAAGCCCACATGTCGAAAGTGCTGGCACGCCGGTGAGGCCATGACGCCGGCCGAGGTCGCGAAGCGCGTTGGCGTGCCGATGACCACCCCTCACCTGGAGATCGAGCGTCGGCTGGTGTGCGCCAAGTGCGGTGCGCGTGCCAGCTTCCTACAAATCGAAAACCCGGCTGTAACGCGGCGGCGCTGAAAAGGGCGCGCCCGTGGGAGGCAGACGCGCCCTAAGAAGCGCTAGCCCAACAGGGGCACTGTCGGGGCCTGCTTTGGCATTACCGCACAGCCACTGCGGCGCGCGCAAGAGGGGGACCACTCACCCTTTTGGCCCGAGGGAGAATCGGCACCGACGGTCGGTACCGATCCCATCGCGTCAGCGTTCGCCATCCGTGCCACGATCGGCAGGTTCCGAGTGGTCAGTGTGAGAAATGCACCCATGCGTTCAAGCGGGCACCCGACCCAGTGCGTTTTTGTTCCTTTCGTCTGCTGTGACTTCAGCTTTTCTCAGGAGCAGTCGTAACGCGTTTGTTGGACGGAAGTAAGCCCTCCGCCCAACTGACTACATTCGTTCTATTAGCTCGCGCGACGGTCAAGCCGCCGGGTTGATGTTCTGGTTGACCCTGAACAGGTTCGTCGGGTCGTACTTCTTCTTCACGGCGGCCAGCCGGGCGTAATTTTCGCCAAAGGTGGCCTTGAGCCGCGCATCGCCCTCGTCGTCCATCATGAAGTTTGGATAGGCACCGCCAAGGTTGAAGGGGTGCACCGCGTCCCAGTAGGCCTTGGTCCACTGCGTCACGGCTTCGGCCTTTCGCGCGTCGGGATCGATGCCCGCAATGACCATCGAGAACGTGGCGTCGCGGCAGTTCCAGGCCGTGTCGCCCTTCCCGTGACGATGCACGGCGCCGTCGATCGGATAGAGATGCATCAGTGACAATTCGGTCGGCGCCTTGGCTGCCTGCTCGAGGTGCGCTTCGATGGCGGCTTCGGGCAGCGTCTTGACGAAATCTCCGCGCCAGTACCACTGCATGCCCTTCGGATAGAGACCGTCGAACATGGCCTGCACGCTCGGATAGGGCATCATGCTCATCCAATTGAACCAGGGCTCAGGCAGCGCTTTCAACAAGGGTTCGAGGGCCTTCTTGCCGTCGCCCTCGGAGCCGTTGAAGCAGGACATGAGCAAGCATATGCGTTTGCCCCAATGCTCTTTTGGGAAGGGGTCGCAGGAGAGCACGGTCTTCAAGCCGAGGAAGATGCCGAGATCCTCTGTTGCCGTCGGCAGGAACTCCCGGAAGCGCTGCATGATCGTGCGCGCGTGCTTCTGGTCGAACGCGATCGGACCGGCGAACACCGTGCTGACAGGGTGAAGCTGGAACTTGAAGCTGGTGACGACACCGAAATTGCCGCCGCCGCCGCGCAGGGCCCAGAGGAGGTCGGCGCTGTCGTCCTTGCTTGCCGTGACGAACGTGCCGTCCGCGAGCACCACGTCGGCCTCGAGCAGGTTGTCGATGGTGAGGCCGTGCTTGCGCGTTAGGTAGCCGTGACCGCCGGATAGCGTAAGACCCGCTATGCCCGTGGTCGAAATGATGCCGGCTGGAACGGCCAGGCCGAAAGCATGCGTCGCGTGATCGACGTCGCCTTGCGTGCAACCCGCACCGACACACGCCGTGCGGGTCCTTGGGTCGACGCGAACGCCATTCACGGCTGCCATGTCGATGACGAGACCATCGGTGACACTGCCGAGCCCCGGTCCGTTGTGGCCGCCCCCGCGAACGGCCATGCGCAGCCCGTTGTCTCTGCCAAAGGCGACGGCAATCATGACGTCGGTGACGTCGGCGCACTTGGCGATGAGCAGCGGTCGCTTGTCGATCATGCCGTTGTAGAGCGCCCGCGCCTCGTCGTACTGGCCGTCCTCCCGCGTGATGATGGGGCCTCTGAGTGATTGTTTCAGCGTGGCAATGGCTTCGGATAGCATGGGGACCTCATCGCGTTGATGAACTCCGAGACTGGCATCGCGACGAGCGGCTAGCTTGAAGATAGCCTTCAGAATTTGTCCAGATCTCTTCAATTTTGAGCTACGCTTCGCAACGTGTTCGGCGGGCCGGGAAAGGTTGAGGAGGAATCCGTGAGGTTCGCGGAGTTCGACATCGACGTGGATGCAGCCGAGCTGCGCAGGAACGGCCAGCCAGTGAAGATCGAACCGCAGGTCTTCGATCTGATCGTGTTCTTGGCATCGCGTCCTGGCCGCATCCTCTCGAGGGAGGACATAGTCGACGGCGTCTGGCACGGCCGAGCCGTCTCGGATTCGGCCATTTCGACACGGATCAATGCCGCGCGGCGTGCCCTTGGCGACGACGGCACGACGAAGAGGTTCATCAAGACGGTGCACGGCCGCGGCTTTCGCTTCGAGGTGCCGGTCGCGGCAACTGAGGGCGTGAGGCTATCCGATCCCACGAACAGCGATGGCGCCCGCCCTGACGGTGCCGACCGGGCTGCCTCCGTGATGGCAAGTCAAACAACACCGTCGCGTGCCGATGCTGCACCCGCGACCGCCCTCATGATCCCTGACAGACCGTCGATTGCGGTGATGCCCTTTGCGAATTTGAGCGGCGATCCGGAGGACGGGCACTTTGCAGACGGGATAGCCGAGGATCTGATCACCGACATGTCGCGCTTTGAGGACCTGTTTGTCGTATCAAGTACCACAACCTTGAAGTACAAATCGCGAGATATGACCGCGGACGCTGTTGCTCGAGAGCTATGCTCCCAATTTGTCCTCGAAGGTAGCGTTCGGAAGTCCGGGCAACGCGTCCGGATAACGACGCAGCTCTTCAGTGCATATGAAGGGCGTCGCGTATGGAGCGAGAGATACGACGGCACCCTGGAGGACGTCTTCGGGCTGCAGGAGCGGGTTGCTGGCCAGGTTGCCGGCAATGTGGCCTACAAGGTCAGGACCGGTCACCTGGATCAGGCAGTTAGAGTACCATTTGACATCAACTCTGCTCACCAAATTGCGTGGCACGCACAGGCGATATGGGGAGAGGCTTTCCGGGTCAAAGATCCGTCAAAGGTTGATGAAATCATCGAATTGGCCAAGACCTCCGTTAAGTTGGATCCCAAGTGTGCCATCGCATACCAGACGCTCTGCGATGGCTATGCCTCCAAGGGCCTGTTCAGGTGGGGCACCGATCCATCCGATGCAAATGTCATCTCGGAGCGATGGGCAAAAGAATACCTTCTCCACTTTCCGAACTCGTATATGGCTTACTATCATTTGGCGAGGGCGCGGTTTCAGTTGGCTCGCTTCGATGATGCAAGCAGGGACTACCGGATTGCGCATTCGATGAACCCGAACGATTTGCTCGTCTTGAGATATTGGTCTTGGTGCGAGGCAGGAGCAGGAGATTTCGAGAATGCAAAACGACACGCACTCCTTGCCATCCGGCTCAGTCCTATGGATCCGAGAATGCACATCTCGTACCTTGCTCTGGCCATGTGCGCCTTCATCGAGAGGAGCAATTCGGAGTTCGAGGAATGGGCTGAGAAGGCGATAAATATGCTTCCATCGGCACCCATCCGCCGCGCAATGATGATCTCATATGCCGCAGAAAATGGCCGGCGTGAGTTGATGGAGACCCATTTGAATGAACTGATGAGTTGGGCGCCGGACTTTATCGACAGCCTTTTTCGTGGTGAGAACCGCCCATTCCAGAAGGAGGAGCACATGAATTTGCTACTCAACGGTCTGCGCAGGGCGGGGTTCCCGAAGAGGCAAGCGTCGAGCCAAGTCGTGGCGATTGGAGGTAGAGATCCATTGCGGTGACCGCGTTGCCCAGGGTGCTCGGCGCGGAGGATCCACTATCAGGCGGCCGCAACCGACTTGAGTCCGCATGAGGGAAAGGGGCGCGAACAGTCGTCACGCATACGTCATGCAGCTCGTTTGCGAGAAGGAACGGCTGAGCGTTGCCGCTTCGGCCGTTAGCTTGTGGTTCGCAGGCGCCACCGCGCCCGTTGTCAGGCAGACGCTCCTACCGTTCGAAATTGTGGTGCCAGCTCAAGCACCGGAGTCGGTCGTCGCTGTTCAAGGCCCAAAGTGGCGATCGCGGCAACCCAGGGCGGCCGGCCGATCGCGCAGGTCGCGGGGGAGTGACTAGTGTTGATCAATTTAGCGGCTACTCGGAAAGGACCAACCATGGAGGCCAACCGCTCGTGTCATCCATCGTATTGGCCAGCGGGTGGACAGCGGCCTGAACTCTTCGGATCGTCGATAACTTCAGATTTGGGCCAATATATTGATTTCATTGGCGATCCCGGCAGGATTCGAACCTGCGACCCCCAGATTAGGAATCTGGTGCTCTATCCGGCTGAGCTACGGGACCTCGTCGACAAGGCGCTCGGACCTTTCGACCACTCACCGGAGTTGCCCCACCACGGAGCCGACGTCAAGTCCTGCGCAAGTGGAGCGCCCTTCGCCCCCCCGCTCGCTCGGGCAGGCTTGGCGCTTTCGGATTGGGTGAGCGACACTTGCCCGGAACCGACTTCTGGCCCTCGCGGAGCGCGGGAAAAACCATTACGTTGATCATCCCGAAGCCGTCTTCGGAGCATGCTGTGGCGATCGAGATCGAGCGCAAGTTTCTGGTCAGGAATGACAGTTGGCGATCGGCCGTGGCGGCCTCCCGCCGCATCCGCCAGTTCTATTTGTGCGAGGAAAAAAGGGCCACCATCCGCGTCCGCGTCACAGACGCGGCGCAGGCTTGGTTGACGATCAAATCGGCGGCTGCCGGCCTTCGGCGCTCGGAATTCGAGTACGCCATTTCCGTCGACGATGCCGATGCCATGGCGCCCTTGGCGCAGGGTCATGTCGTCGAGAAGGTCCGCCATCTCGTGCCCATGGGCTGCCTCTGCTGGGAGGTGGACGTCTTCTCTGGCGAGAATGGCGGACTCGTGATCGCGGAGATCGAACTCGCCGCGGAGGACCAGGCGGTGAGCCTCCCGGACTGGATCGGTGACGAGGTGACGGACGATTCTCGCTATCAGAACGCGAAGTCTCGCCCGCCTCCCCTACTCCGCCTGGGTCGTCGCACGTTGACACGGTCGCCTTGCTGACTGTCCCACACCAGCGCCTCAATCCGACCTCGACTTGGCCATCTCTTGTCCACTACCACGCCATCCGGCGACGGGAATGTGTGGCATGTCATCGAATGTGTTGCAGTTTGCACAAAAGAGGTTCGACGAATGATCGCGCATTCTCGCAGGCTCGCTCGGAAATTCATCCTGGCCCTTGGCGCCTCCGTCGCAGCGATCGCGGGAGGCGATGCCGGGTTCGCCTCCACGACGCCCCCCGTTGCCATCAAGGCAGATCTGGACCACGGCCTCTTTCTCGCCGGCGAGACCCAGAAAGCCTACCTGCGCGTCGCCGTTACGCCCGTGCGCCGCAAGGACGCCCATCGAGCCGTCATGAACGTCGCACTGGTCATCGATCGCTCTGGCTCGATGTCGTCGCAAGGACGCATGGCCAACGCTCGCCGCGCAGCCGAGATGGCCGTCGATCGCCTGGGCTCCGACGACATCCTCGCCGTCGTCAGCTACGACGACCGCGTCGAGGTCGACGTGCCGGCAACCAAGGTCCTCAGCCCCTCCGACGTCAAGGCGCGCATCTCCCGGCTCTCCCCGCGCGGCTCAACCGCGATCCACGCTGCATTGCTCGCGGGCGCCAACGAGGTCCGCAAGTTCAAGTCGAAGGATCGCGTCAATCGCATCGTGCTCATTTCGGATGGTCTCGCCAACGTCGGCCCATCGAAACCCAGGGATTTCGAAAGCCTCGGACGCGAGCTGGCGAGCGAAGGCATCACGGTTTCGACGATCGGCCTCGGGACCGGCTACAACGAGGACCTGATGGCCGGCTTGGCGAGAAGCGCCGACGGCGGTCACGTCTTCGTCCAGGAGAGCGCGGATCTTGCATCGTTCCTGGCTCGCGAGTTCGACGACGTCGCCGGAACCATCGGCCAGGAGGCCGAGATCATCATCAAGGTGAAGGATGGCATACGGCCGCTGCGGTCTCTCGGCCGGGAGGCCCGGATCGAGACCGACCGCATCGTCTACCGCGTCGGTGCACTGTACGGTGGCGTCGAGCAGGTTCTGCTGGCCGAGGTCGAGATCGCACCGGCCACCACTCATGGCGAGGCCACGATTGCCGAGATCGAGGTCGCCTATACCGACACGCGAGGCGGTACGCGCGCCAGCGCCCGGAGCAACGCGATCGCCCGCTTCGACAACGACAGGACAGCGGTCGAAAAGAGCATCAATGCTATCGTCATGCGCGACGTGACCACCTTGCTCTCGCGCGAGGCACGCCAGGAAGCCGTCAGGCTGCGCGACGCGGGACGGCTGGAGGAAGCACGGGAGAAGTTCAAGGCGAATGCCGACTATCTGCGCAAGCAGCAGAGCGCATTCGATAGCAATAAGGACTATGCCCCACTCGCCAACGAGCTGAAAGCGAGCGAGGCCGCCGCTGCACCGGCTGCCCAAAGCGCCGAAGGATGGTCGAAGGCGCGTAAAACCCAGCGTGCGACCGACGGCAACAGCTTCGGTGCCAGCCAGAAGTATTGATGGCAACCCCGGCACGGCCAACGCGTGTCCGCGCGGATCCTCGCTTGTGATCGCGCTGAAGCGAACGCTATCCTGGCAGCGACAGGGCCAACCCGCGCTGCCGGAGACACATATGGACCTCAGCTACTCCGAGAAATACCGCGCGCTGCAGAGCGAGGTGCGCGCCTTCGTCGCCGAGCACAGGGACGTAGCGCCGAAGGCCATAGGCGCCCGCCGCAAACCCGACACGAAGCTGCTCGCATGGCAGTGCCTGCTCGTCGAGAGAGGCTACGCCGCCCGCACCATTCCCCAGCGGTACGGCGGCTTCGGAGCCGAGCCGGATGTGATGGAGGCCGCCATCATCGCCGAGGAGTTCTCCAAGGCGGGCATTGCGGCCGGCATCGCGAGCCAGGGCATCTCGATGCTCGTCCCTACACTGCTCGAGGTCGGCACAGAAGCTCAGCGCGAGCAGTTCATCCGGCCGACCATTCGCGGCGAGATCATCTGGTGCCAGGGTTACTCGGAGCCGGGCGCCGGCTCCGATCTCGCCAATGTCCAGACCAAGGCCGTGCTCGATGGCGACCACTTCGTCGTCAACGGCCAGAAGATCTGGACGTCGTCCGCCCACTATTCCGACTGGATGTTCCTGCTCTGCCGCACCGAGCCCGACAAGCCGAAGCACCAGGGCCTGTCCTACCTGCTGCTCTCCATGCGCACGCCTGGCATCGAGGTGCGTCCGCTACGCACGATGACCGGGAAGGCGACGTTCAACGAGGTCTTCTTCACCGATGTCCGCGTGCCCGCCCACCAGATCGTCATGGGCCGCGGCGACGGCTGGGCGGTCGCCAACACCACCCTCAAGTACGAGCGCATGATGCTCGGGGACGCAAACAAGTTCATTCATCGCGTCCACCGCATCCGCGAGCTGATGGAGACGACCCGGATCGACGGCGAGCGCTTGATCGATAGGCCCGAATGGCGCGATCGTCTGGTCCGCCTGCAGGGCGAGGTGATGGCCTCGAAGTACCACCAGATGCGGTTGCTGACCGAGGCCGCAAAAGGCGTCGACTCCGGCCTGAAACGCCTCGTCGTCAAGCTCTACGGCACCGAGATGGGCTACCGGCTGTCCGCGCTGGCCGTGGACGTCTATGGCGCCGCCGGTCTCGCCTTCGATCCCCACGACGACGTGGATGGCGGCACCGACGATGACGCTACGGCTTGGCACACCGACCACATGTACGACCTCGGGCTGATCATCGGCGGCGGCTCTAGCCAGATCCAGAAGAACATCATCTCCGAGCGGGGCCTCGGTATGCCACGCGAGCCGAAAGCGGCACCGCAAACCACAACGAAGAGCTGACACCATGGAATTTGCCCTGACCGAGGAGCAACGCCTCCTGGACGAGAGCCTTCGCGGCTACCTCGCGCGCGAGCTCACCCTCGACAGGCTGAAAACACTTGCAAAGGATGCCGGGGGCTACTCGGACAATCACTGGCGCGCCTTGGCCGATCTCGGCATAGCGGGTCTGATGGTGCCAGAGGAGCATGGCGGCGCGGGCCTCGGACTTCTCGACGCGGCGGTAGCAGCCGAAGCGCTCGGCTACTACGCCGCGCCAGTCGCGTTCTCCGGCGCAGCAGTGATGGCCCCCCTCGCGGTGACGTTGCTCGCCAACGCCGAGCAGCAGGCCGACTGGTTGCCGCGGATGGCATCCGGTGAGATGCGCGTCGCAGTTGCGTTTGCCGGCGGCACCGGCCAGACCGGCGCAGCCGAGGCTCGGCTCGATGACGATGGCCTCACGGGCGAGATCGATGGCGCGATCGATTTGGCGAGCGCGACCCACGTGCTGACACTGATGCCGGACGGAGCCGCGGCGCTCGTCGAGGTAGGCGCCGAGGGCGTCGCCGTCGAGGTGAAGCCGACCCTCGATCGCACACGCCCGCTCGGGCAAGTGAAGCTCTCGGGCGCCGCAGCAGCGCGGCTCGATGCCTCTAACGATCCGACGGGAGCGCGGCGGCGCATCATCGACGCCGGCCGCGTGATGCTGGCCGCCGACACGCTCGGCGCATCACAGGCGATGCTCGACAAGGCCGTCGCCTACGCCGGCGAGCGAGTGCAGTTCGGCCGTGTCATCGCGAGCTTTCAGGCGGTCAAGCACATGGCGGCCGAGATGGCGACCGACCTCGAGCCGTGCCGCGCCCTCGTCTGGTTCGCAGCCCACGCCCACGACGCGATCCCCGAGGAGGCCCACATCGCTGCATGCCATGCCAAGGCGCATCTGGCCGAGGTTGGCCGCCATGTCCAGACCAAGGCGACCGAGATGCACGGCGGCATGGGCTTCACCGAATTGATGGGCCTCGAGCTCTGGTACAAGCGCATCAGCCTCGATCGCCACACGCTCGGTGGTCCCGAGCGTTGCCGCCACGAGGCGGCAGTGGCGCAGGGGTGGGTGAAGGGTTGAGGGGATGATGCGCGATGGTCGGCCATGTAACGCGTCTCGACTACGGCACCGTCCTCGACGGTGAAGGCAAGGCCAAGATCGACAACGTCTCGGCCGCAGCTTCCGGCGCAAGCCACCTGTGGACCGTCTCCGACGAAGGCTTCTCGTTCGAGCAGCTGCAGACCACCGGCGACGATTTCGGCAGCGCCTCGAGCTTTGCCCTCGCCGATTACTTCGACTGCTATCCGCCCGACGGCGAATCCGAGTCCGATCTGGAGGGCATGGCCTTCGACAGCCACCGGCTCTGGCTCGCTGGCTCCCACGCGCTGGTCCGCAAGAAGTACGACAAGCGACGCACCGACAAGCTGCTCGACGGCAAGGACATCGAGCGGGAGGACGCGCGCTGCTTCCTTGGATTCGTCGAGATCGACGACCAGGGCCAACCCGTTGCCGGGAGCGGACGCGCGCTGCCCATCGGAGAGAGCGCGGGCGGCCTCGTCTGGGCGATGCGGCAGGAATGGCGCGAGTTGAGTCGCGCAACCGAGCGTCCCGCGAAAGAGAACGGCCTCGACATCGAGGGCCTCGCCGTGACGCGCAATCGCGTCTTTCTTGGACTGCGCGGTCCAGTGCTCGGCCCCTACGCAATCGTCATCGAGATGGAAACCAAGGTCTCGAATGGCGCACTATCCATCGTGGAGGTCGACGGGCATCTCTGTCGCCCGCACCTGATCGATACCGGCGGCCTTGGCATCCGCGACCTCGCCATGCATCCGAAGGGACTTCTTGTGCTCGCCGGTCCGACGCTCGACATGGAGGGGCCGTTCGAGCTGTATCTCTCTCGCGCGCCGCTCGACGGGTGGTCGACCGAGCCTGGAACTCCGCGCGAGGCCCGCTTTCTGATGGACCTCCCGATCGAGCGTAAGCGCGACGACAAGGGTCGTTTGCTAGGAGACCGCCCGGAGGCGATTGCAATCGTCGGGGACAGGCTGCTGGTGATCTCCGAGCGCAAGCTCCCCGCAACGCGTCCGCCACGGGTGCTCGAAGCGTTATTCGTCGATTTGCCAGCTATTTGAGACTTGGCGCCGTCAGCCGTCAGCGGCCGGCAGGCTGCGGACCGCCAGACGAGAACCGGGACACCACCATGTCCGGCGACGAGGAGTTGTGCCGCGACACGCTCGTGCGTCCGGCCCACAGGTCAGTCACGTTGCCGCCCTTGAACGCCATCACGCCATCCTCGCGCCACCCCTTGGCGCCTGCCTCGCGCACAGCCACGCGCGCCACATCGTTGTTGAACTCCGTGATGTACATCGAGCGAAGCATCGCGAACGGCCGCCCCGCCACGGGCTTGTCGAACGCGATGTCGAGCACGTGCCGGTCGATCGTCACCTCGGCCATCGTGATCGATGCCGTTCCGCCATTCTCGAACGACAACGAGAACCGCTTTGCCTTGGGATCGAAAGCGATTTCCTTGAGCTTCACGATCGGGCGCACATCGGTCTCCACCGGCCCCACGAGAAACGATGAGCCAAAAGCGGTCGGCGCACGCCCCTCGGGCGCAAGCGGTCGAATGCGCCAGTAGCCGTCTTGGGGGTAGAAGACCAAAACCTCCTCCCCCCCCATCGGCCGGATCATCCACACCTGCACCAGATGCAGGCCCTGCTCGACGCGATCCCCGATGCGGACCGTCGCCGTCGAGGGCCTCCAGAAGGTCGGCATCGTCCAGCCGACGACCCAGAGCGCCGGCTCTTCATAGAGCGTGCGCCGCGTCGGCACCTTCACCTCGCTCGCGTGAGCGGGGTCGCTCGACATGTCGCAGGCTGTCCAATCGGCTTCGAAGCTGTCGCGCGCGAGCGTGCCGATGTAGGCGGGGTGTGCCGCCTCGATACGGAATGCGCGTGCCTCCGGAGAGGCAAATGCCAGCGTGACGTTGTCCTTTTCGGCACAGAGCACAGGCTCCGAGCCATTGGTCACCTCGACGGCCAAGCCTCCGAGCGAGGCGGCTGATCCCAGGCGCGGGAGGATGGCACCACTGAGAACCGTCAGGCCGAGAACCGAAGCAACGAGCAGGCGGCGCATGTGGCGGAAGCTCCATTTTTGTGAGGAACGCGTGGCGCGGTCGATCCAGGATAACCACGAAAGGACGGCGTCAAGACGGCCTTGCCACCTGACTACCTGACACGCCGCCCGACCAACAGGATCACCGTGATCGGCACGATGAAGCCGATGGCGACGACGACGGCCAGAAGAACCGGCAGATTGTCGTAGGCGCCGCGGTTCACGTCGAACAGCTGATTGAGATATTTGGTCTGCAATTGTCCCGCGACCAGGGCCAGGTTCATGAACGACGCCATCAAGGCAAACCACGTGGCCCGCTGTGCTGGCGGCGCGTAGATTGCGGTCAGCGTCAGCAGTGGAATCATGCTCACCTGAACGAGTGGCGATTGCGCCGCAGCGTCGATCAGAGCGATGCCGCGTGCGCCGATACCCAGCACGCGGTCCGTCCATTCGTGAACGCCCATCACCAGCATGAAGTTGGGAATGGCAAGAATGAGCCCGCCGAAGGTCAGCCAAAGAAGAACCCGCGCCACCGGTTGCCGTGTAATCGCATCGGACAAGAGCCAGGCTGCGGCGAGACCGAGAAATGCCCCGATCTCGTTCAATCGACCGAAAAACTCCTCGTCGAAACCGAGCTTGTCCATCGTGAACCACGAGTATCCGGCGCCGACACCCGGCACGGCGCGAAACGCGAAGATGAGGATCGCGGCATACGCGATACGTCGCCGGACATCCGGAGCGACGTCGTGCGTCACCCGGATCAGCATCGAGACGATCACCGCCATCGAAACAACGAAGATCACCTCCTGCCCGAACGGCACCCCGACCACACCAACTCCGACCACGAATGCGCCGAACGCCAGACCGCCACCGAGAATGCGCCAGTCCGTCGGGCGGCTTTCGCTGGCATCGAGACGCACGAGCACGGCCCCCGTCACCGAGACGGCGGGTATGATCAGGCCGATCAGGAATACGGTTTCATAGGACAGTGTTTGCGCGAGCCAGCCGGCTGCTCGTGCAGTCAGAAGAATCCCGAGATAGAGCGCAAGCCGCCCCAGTGCCTGCACCATACCGAGGTCGTAGTCGATGTCGGCCTGCGGGCGCGGGTTCCCGTCCGAATCGGTCCGCGCCACCACCTCCGTGCTCATGGCGTCGGCCACGACGTCCTGCAGCACCACGCCGATGACCGACAGCAGCGATGCCGCGATATAGATCACGTCCGGGCTGGCGAAAGTCAGCCAGCCGCCGGCCGCGCCCGCCATCATCACGAGGCTCGTCGCAACCAGAGCAGCTCCGAGGAACACATAGATCCGTCGCCGGGAGCCGACAATCGCCACCGTGTCGACCATTTCCCCGAACACCATCTTGATCGCCCAGGGCAGCGCCAGCCAGACGCCGAGCTGGGCGAGCTCTGTCGGGGATAGCGTAAGCCCCTTCTTCTCCCAAAACCCCTGCGCGACGGCGACGAGACCAAGCGCACCGTAGGCGAAATAGACCATCAGCAGCGGCAGATAGGTGATCCGGAACGCTCGCACCGGCGCCACGACAGCACGCTGCAGGGCCGCTGCCACATAAGCGAGCGTACCGCCATTGCTGGCTGGAATCGCCTCGTCTTTCGCGGGCGGATGCTCGGATTGGGGCAAGCGCACTCCTATTGGCAACGTGAGGACTTTCGGCGCGCATCTTCCACAGACCATCATCCGAGTCGAGGCGCCATATCCCGATAGCCATGTCGGTCCATTTGCCGCTCCGGCGTGTTGCCGGCTGCGATGGCTCGCGTATGCTGCCTCGACACAAACCATAACGCTGCCCGGAGGAGACCAGACCCATGTCGAGCAACAACCGCTGGAAGAACCGCCCCGAAGGCTCGACATGGGGCGACTATGGCCCCGACGACCAGCTCGGCCGGCTGAACGAGATCACCGCCGAGAAGGTTCAGCAGGGTATCGCCGAGGTGAAGACCGGCCAGACGTTCTGCCTCTCCATGCCCCTCGACCACCCCGGCGGCAACGCACTCAACCCGCGCCGCTTCCCGCCTCAGATCCGCCCGACGCTCAGGAACGACAAGCCGAACTGGGGCTATCGCGCCGAGTGGGATCACCCCGGCATGCTGGATGTCGTCAACGACGACATGGTGCTGCTCCACCTTCAGTATTCCAGCCAGTGGGACACGCTCGCCCATGTCGGCGCACTGTTCGATGCTGATGGCGACGGTACGGCCGAGCCGGTCTTCTACAACGGCTATCGCCTCTCTCACGAGATCCTGGGACCGACCGAAGGCAAGGACGCAGGCGGTGTCCCCGGCACTATGGTGCCTGCGGTCGGCACGTCGGCTGCAAACGCCCTCGGCGTCGAGAACATGGCCCAGAAGTGTATCCAGGGTCGTGCCGTGATGGTCGATCTCGAGGCGCATTTCGGACGCGCCAAGAAGCCGGTCGACTATGACGACTTGATGCGCATCTTCGCCGCCGACGGCATCAAGGTGCTACCCGGCGACATGGTCTGTTTCCGCACCGGCTTCGACGAGATCATCTTCGAGGCGAAGAAGAAGCCCACACCCGAATGGTTGCACGGACATTGCTGCGGCCTCGACGGTCGCGACGACCGGCTGCTGCGCTGGATCTCCGAGTCCAAGGTCTCGGCCCTGATCGCCGACAACTATGCCGTGGAGATGTATGACGCCCCTCCCAAACCCGGACAGTGCGTGATGCTGCCCTTGCACCATCACGCGCTCTTCAAGCTCGGCGTCAACCTGGGCGAGATCTGGCGTCTCTCCGAGCTGGCCGATTGGCTCCGCAAGAACAACCGCTCGTCGTTCCTGATGACCGCGCCACCGTTGAATTTGCCGGGCGCGGTTGGATCTCCGGCCAACGCTATCGCGACGGTGTAAGGCTGAGCCCAAGGAGCGCTTCTAATGCGGCGGCCGGAGCGAACCCAGGTCGGGATCGTCGGGGCGGGTCCGGCCGGGCTTCTGCTCGGTGAGTTGCTCGCCGTGGCCGGGATCGAGAGCGTCATCCTCGAAGCGCGGGATCGGCCCTACGTCGAGAACCGCATCCGCGCGGGTGTGCTCGAGGAGGGGACTGTGCGCCTTCTCGAGCGCGCCGGTGTCGGCGAGCGCCCACGCCGTCTCGGTCTCGTTCACGAAGGGTGCTCCATTGTTGCCGCCGGCGGCGACCAGCTCCGCCTCGATTTTCGTGAGCTGATTGGCCGCCACGTCATTGTCTGGGGCCAGACCGAGATTACCCGCGACCTCGTCGCCGCCCGTATCGCTACCGGGCGCCCGCTCGTCTTCGAAGCCGCCGACGTCGCGATCCACGATGTTGAGGGAGTAAGGCCCCGGTTGACCTGGCGCGATGCCGAAGGCAGCCACGCTCTTGACTGCGATTTCGTCGCCGGCTGCGACGGCTTCCACGGTGTCAGCCGCGCGAGCATTCCGCCTGCCCTGTTGACCACGTCGGAACGTATCTGGCCGCTTGCCTGGCTGGGCATCCTCGCCGACGTGCCGCCGTGCTCCAACGAGCTTGTCTACGCGAGCCACGGCCGTGGTTTCGCACTCGCCTCGATGCGCTCCCCAACCCGCAGCCGCTACTACATCCAATGTGATCCCGACACCCGTCTCGACGAGTGGCCCGACGAGCGCATATGGAACGAGCTTGTCGAGCGACTTGGGCCTACGGCCGCAGCCGGCATCACGCGTGGCCCCGCGATCGAGAAATCAATCGCGCCATTGCGCAGTTTTGTGGCTTCGCCAATGCGACACGGTCGGCTCTTTCTCGCGGGCGACGCCGCCCACATCGTTCCCCCGACAGGCGCCAAGGGCCTGAACCTCGCGGCCGCCGACGCACACTACCTGAGCGAGGCCTTCACCACTTGGTATCGCAAGGCCGATTCCCGTGGCCTCGACGGCTACTCCGACCGGGCCCTCGCCCGGGTCTGGCAGGCCGCGCGCCTGTCCTGGTGGCTGACGGGGCTGCTGCATCGCCTGCACGAACCCGGCTCGTTCGAGGCCGGCATGCAGGCGGCCGAGCTTTCCTTCCTGATGCGCTCCCGCGCCGCCCAGACGGCGTTGGCCGAGTGTTACGTCGGACCCGAGTTGTAGACCGAACAACCTGACGCTCCCGCAAACCTCGATTGCACAGCCTCCGAACGAGAGGCATGCTTCACGAAAAGCAGGGAGCGAGACGGGGCAGGCAATGGAATTCGATTACATCATCGTCGGGGGCGGGTCCGCCGGGTCGGTGCTCGCGAGCCGCTTGACAGAGCGCTCCGCCAATCGCGTGCTGGTCTGTGAGGCAGGCGAGGATACCCCGCCAGGTCGGGAACCCAAGGAGGTGCTCAATTCCTACTCCGGCACCGCCTACCTGAACAATCGCTTCCTCTGGAAGGAGCTGAAGGTCTCGACCGAGGTCGTCTCGCACAACAACGATCCGACCGCGCCGAAGCCTCGCCTCAGGAAGTACGAGCAGGCCCGTGTGCTCGGCGGCGGCTCCGCCATCAACGGTCAGATGGCCAACCGCGGCGCCCCCACGGACTACGACGAGTGGGAGACCCGCGGCGCGACGGGCTGGAAATGGGACAACGTCCTCCCCTACTTCAAGAAGCTCGAGCGCGACCTCGATTTCGACAATGAATGGCACGGCCAGGATGGCCCGATCCCCGTGCGCCGCGTGCCGGAGGCCCAATGGCCCGGTCACGCGAGAGCCCTCAAGCAGGCTTTCATCAGAGCCGGCTACAAGGAGCTTGCCGATCAGAACGGCCATTTCGAGGATGGCTTTTTTCCCGTCACCATCTCGAACGCCAACGAGCAGCGCGTCTCGGCGGCGATCGGCTATCTGAACGCCGAGGTGCGCAAGCGGCCGAACCTCACGATCTCGACCGACACCCAGGTGACCGAGCTCATCTTCGAGGACTTGAAGTGCGTTGGCGTCAAGGCCCGCGTCTCGGGCCGCACGACGGAGTTTCGCGCCAGGGAGGTGATCCTTTCGTCGGGCGCCATCCACTCTCCCGCGCACCTCATGCGCGCCGGTATCGGACCAGCCGGCCATCTGCGTGATCTCGACATTCCAGTTCGCCACGCGCTCTCCGGCGTAGGGCAGCGGCTGATGGACCATCCCTCCATCGCGCTCGCCGCGTTCCTGAAGCCCGCCGCCCGCGTGACCAACAAGGAGACCCGTCGCCACCTCTTCATCGGCGCGCGCTATTCCTCGCACATCGGCGGAGCGCCTCCGGGCGACATGTTCGTCGTTGGTGCAACGAAGACCTCGTGGCATGCCGTCGGCGAGCAGATCGGCACCTTCATTCTGTTCGTCAACAAGACGTTCTCTGAGAGCGGCCAGGTGCGCCTGCAGAGCCGCAATCCCTCCGACGAGCCGGCGGTCGAGTTCAACCTGCTGTCGGACCGGCGCGACCTCGAGCGCATCGCCGACGGCATCAAGCGGCTGGCGCCGATCTACGAGGATCCCGCCATGCAGCAGATGATCGCCAACCCGTTCCCTGCCAGCTACTCCGACAAGGTGCGTCAGGTCGGCGAGATCAATACCAAGAACAAGATCCTGACCACCATCATGGCCAAGCTGTTGGATGGCCCCGGTTTTCTGCGCAAGATCCTGATCGAGAAGCTGATCATGGAAGGCTTCACGATGGACGGCGTCCGCAATGACGAGGACGAGGCCGAGTCTTTCATACGCAAGGCAGCCGTCGGTGTCTGGCACGCCTCGTGTACCTGCCGCATGGGGGCCCGCGACGATCCCATGGCAGTGACCGACCCGAACGGCCGCGTGCGCGGCGTCGGAGGCTTACGCGTGGTGGACGCCTCGATCTTCCCCGTCGTGCCCTGTGCCAACACGAACTTCCCGACCATCATGACGGCCGAGAAGGTCGCCGACGCCATACTTGCCGGCAATTGAGACGAAGCGCACCAGCGACAGCCTCGGAGGAGACGCCATGAGCCTGACACTTGCCGACGCCAACCGGATCATCGCCGGCGCCATCGCGAAGGCCGATGAGATCGGCGCAAAGATGAACATCGCCGTCTGCGATGCGGGTGGCAGGTTGGTGGCGTTCCAGCGCATGGACGGCGCCATGTGGGCGGGCTCCTATGGCAGCCAGGGCAAGGCCGTCGCATCCGCCGCCTTCGGCCGCCCGAGCGGCGAGCTGACCGCGCGAGCCGACCACCCTACGCTCCGCGGCATCGTCATGGCTGAGGGCAATCACATGTTCCTCGGCCAGGGCGCTGTTCCGATCTTTCGCAACGGGACCTTGATCGGCGCCTGCGGTGTCGGCGGCGGCACGGCGCAGGAGGACGAGGACTGCGCTCGGGCCGGCGTCGACAAGCTCTAGACGTGTAGAGCATCCTTATCCGATCGCCCGGTCGCGAAAAGCGACCGCGTGCGATCGGATGATGCTCTAGGCCACGCGCCTCGAGAGGTAACGGCCATGACGCGCAGAAAAATGCACATTGGCATGTCCATCCGTGGCCTCGGATACCATCCGGCCGCCTGGCGCCATCCGGATGTTCCTGCCGACGGGACACTGCGCTTCGAGCACTACGCTCGGAGCGCGAAAGCCGCTGAGCGCGGCAAGTGCGATCTCATCTTCTTCGCCGACGGCATCGGCATCCGCGAGCGCGACGTGCCCCGGGGCTCCCTCGTCCGCGCCGGCTACGAGCTCGTCGAGATGGAGCCGATGACGCTCCTTCCCGCGCTCGCCGTGGTCACGAGCCATATCGGCCTCGTGACCACCGCATCCACGACGTACAACGAGCCGTACAATATCGCCCGCAAGTTCGCGTCACTCGACTGGATCAGCAACGGCCGCGCCGGCTGGAACGTCGTCACGTCCTGGTCCGACGCCGAGGCGAAAAATTTTGGCCGCGAGGACCAGCTCGACTACGACACGCGCTATGCCCGCGCCGCCGAGTTCGTGGAGGTGGTACGCGGCCTCTGGGATAGCTGGGAGGACGATGCCCTTCTCTTCGACAAGAAGAGCGCGCTCTTCTACGACGAGGCGAAGCTGCACACACTCGACCACAAAGGCCGCTTCTTCACGGTCCGTGGCCCCCTCAACATGGCGCGCCCGCCGCAGGGTCATCCGGTCGTCGTGCAAGCCGGCGCCTCCGAGCAAGGTCGCGAGTTGGCCGCCGAAACGGCCGATCTCGTCTACGCCATTCACGGCACGAAAGCGGCAGCTCAGACATTCTACGCCGACATCAAGGGCCGTATGGCCAAGTACGCACGCGATCCGCAGGACCTGAAAATACTGCCGGCACTGCGCCCCGTGGTCGGCCGCACCCGCGATGAGGCACGGGCAAAGTTCGACGAGCTGCAAGCCTTGCTCGATCCTCTCGTCGGACTCAATCGCCTTGGCAACGCCTTCGGCGACCTCTCGGGTTATCCACTCGACGAGCCCGTCCCGCTGGAGGCCTTCGGACCGACCGGGATCAAGAGCCTGAGCAAGCAACTCGTGGAACGCGTGAAGACGGAGCGTCCGACCATCCGCCAGCTCTACGAGCAAGTCGCCGGCATGGGTGGCTTCTGCCTCATCGGCACGCCCGTGGACATCGTCGACGTCATGCAGGACTGGTTCGAGGGCGCGGCCTGCGACGGCTTCAACATCACGCCCACCCATTTGCCTGCTGGCTGCGAGGATTTCGTCGAGCTCATCACGCCCGAATTGCAGCGCCGCGGCCTTTTTCGCACCGAGTATGAGCACACGACGCTACGCGAGAACCTCGGCCTCAAACCGGCCGTCAATCGCTTCGCGGCAAGAACGTAGCAGCCCCATTCGAGCCGAGGCGCGCTCAGGCCCGTCCGGCTTCGCGCGTGCTCGGCTCGCGAGATGACACCGCCCGTATGGCCGCCATCGTATCCGCAAGGCTCTGGCTCAGCGTGATCGCCGGCGACCATCCGAGCTCCCGCCGGATACGCGCCGAGCTGATGTTGAAGCGCCGCCCGGTCATCGTGGCCGCCATCTCCGGTGTCATGGTGCGTTTCGTCCCCCCCATCGCGCTGGCCAGCCCATCGAGATAGGGCAGGACGCCCATCGTGAACGACGGCAGCGTCAGCAGCGGCTTGCGCACGCGCCGGTCGAGAGCATGCATCTCGCGGGCGAGGTCGCCGAGCATCGGGATCGGCTCGTTGATGGCAATAAAGCGTCCCGTAGCGCCGCTCAGCAACGCCATAACGTGCGCGCTCGCAACATCGCGCACGTCGATATAGGGATAGGCAACCGGCGGCGCCGCGATGTCCATGGCCCCCTTCATGATCGCCTCGATGAGGTCGATCGTCGGTGTCGGCCGAACAAACCCCGGTCCCCCGAACGCCCCCGGCAAGACCGTCACCAGATCGAGGCCGAGCTCGCGCGAGAGCTCCCATGCGCGCCGCTCCGCGAGTGTCTTCGCCCGGAAGTAGGGAACCCTCACGTCGTCCGTCCAGGCGCTTTCGTCGACAGGCCGCGCACCGCGAGGCGTCAGCGGCAGCGTTACGATCGACGAGGTCAGCACGATCCGCTTGATGCCTGCATCCTTCGCCGCGCGAAACGCCCTCTCGACGCCGTCTACGCTCGCCGAGACGATTTCGGCATCGCGCCCCGGTGCATGCAGGAGATAGACGGCAGCGGCATGGACGAGAGCGTCCATGCCATCCATGGCGGCACGCAACGCCGCTTCGCTCTCGAGCGGTGCCGCGACCACCTGCACGGGACCCAGCGCCTCGAGACGCGCAACCGCCGCAGAATTGTCGAGCGAGCGCAAAGACGCGCGAATGTCGTGTCCCGCTGCGAGCAAGGCCTGAACGAGGTTGAAGCCGAGATGCCCACCGGCTCCCGTGACGAGCACTTTCATCGCAGAGACCCGCTGCTGTGAGACACCAACCGGTTCACAGCTACTCCGCCGCCTCCCGATAGTCGAGCGTCGGCGCCGGATCCAAGGCCGCAGACCGGTAAGGCTGCCGCCGTGCGAGGATCCGCCCCTCGAGCTTCAGGATCGGAAGCAAGCGGTGCCCCCAGCGGATTTGCCTCTGCGCCCTGGCCGGATCGATGAATGGCGTCGGCGGAATCTTCTCCCGGCCGAACTTGAGAATTGATCCGATCGGGTGCTCGAGCTCGTCCTGGAGCTGAATGAGTCTGGCGTAGAGGCGCGTCGCCGGCGTGAGCAACGCCCCGAAGCCATTGCGCGGCTGCTCAGAGCCGACAATGTAGAGGTTCTTCAAGCCAGCCGGGAAAGCACCACCGTAGACCTGCGCCACATTATTGCGAATCTCGACAAGCCCGCTCGGTAGAAACGGAAAGCTCAGCCGATAGCCCGTCGCGGCAACGATGAGGTCGTACTCGCCGCGCGAGCCGTCGGAGAACGTGACGGTGTGATCCTCGATGGCCGCGATCCCCGGCCTCGGGCGGATGCGTCCTTGGCGCACATAGCCCAGCGCCTCGGTGCCAAAAGTGGGATGCCGCTCGAACAGCCGATGGTCAGGCAAGGGTAGGCCGTAGTCGCGATAGTCCCCGATGAGCACCCGGATCAGCGCCTTCAGCACCAACCGCTGCGCCCAGATCGGAAGGCGCCAGATAGGCAGATCCGTCAACGGCCGCCCCAAGGCGATCTTCGGGAGAAACCAAGCCCCGCTCCGCAAGCTCCAATCCGCAGAAGCAGCGACCCGAGCGGCCTCGGAGGCCAGATCGCAGCCCGAGTTGCCGCAGCCGACGATGAGCACACGCTGACCAGCTAGATCGGCCGGACGCCGATAATCCTTTGCATGCATGACCCGGCCGGCGAACCGCCCAGGCAGCTGCGGCATGATACGGTCCCAGTGATGACCGTTACAAACGACCACGCCCTTATAGATGCGCCTTTCACCATCACGAAAAACAACCGACCAGCTGTCGTCCGGATTCGGCCGGGCTTCAACGACCTCTCGGTCCAGCTCGATCCGCTCGCTCAATCCGCGATCGCGAGCATAGGATTCGAGATACGCCAACATCTGTGCCCCTGACGGAAAATCAGGGTAATCAGCCGGCATGGGATAGTCGGCGAAAGCCGTCGAGCGTTTGGACGACACGACGTGAACGGTTGCATAAACGCCATGTCGCCAGTTGCCGCCGATGCCCGACGACGCCTCGACGTGATCATAGGGAATTCCCGCGCGCGCCAGGGCATCGGCCATGCCGAGCCCTACAGGCCCGGCTCCGATCACCAGAAGTCGCGATCTACTCATGGTCCGGCTCCCCACCAGACGTCCGCCGCAGTCACATACTCTTCTGTGATCTGCAGGATAAGATTAACCCATTAGCATCGACAAGGTTAACGCTCGTCTCGGGCTACGAAGGACAATCGATCACGGTCATCGCACCGCCAACATTCCGCCATCTGTCGACACGATGGCGGCCCAATGCCGCCCGCTGATGGTGGCATCCTCGATCTGCAAATCCGCACGCACGGCGCCGGGCCACCGAGCCCCGCATCGTTCGCGGCCTGTGAAGGTTAACCGTTCGTCAATATCCCCGCGATAGCATGAAACCATGTCTGTGCTGCGTATCTGCCAAACTGCGGCTTTGTTGGCCAGTCTCCTCGCGCTCTGGGGATGCGGTCGTACCGGCTCGTCGTCACCGCCCGGCGGCTCTGTCGCCAAGCGCGCCATCACCATGCCCGACAGCTGGCGGCGCACCGAGCACCAGCGGTGCATGGCAATGGGTCTGGCTCAACCCTCGCCATATCTCGTCCAACGCGCTTCGCTCGGCGGTCCCGGCCGCTGCGGGGTAGCCAACCCGTTCGAGATGACAGGTGCCCTTGGCGGCCGCGTCGCCATGCATCCCCCGGCGCTTCTGCGTTGCGAGATGATACCGGCCGTCGAGAAGTGGATGGCCGAGGTCGTCCAATCCGGCGCACGCCGTCATTTCGGACAACCCGTCGTCGAGATCAAGGTTGCTGCCTCCTACGCCTGCCGGTCGCGCAATGGCATCGTCGGCGCCAAAATCTCGGAGCACGCCCACGCCAACGCCCTCGACGTGTCCGCCTTTCAGCTCGCCGACGGCCATTGGGTGACCGTCAAACGGGGCTGGTGGGGCAGCCCCCGCGAGCGCGCCTTCCTGCGCGACATGCATTCCGGCGCCTGCCGCACATTCACGACGGTCCTGGGACCCTACGCCGACGTCTACCACCGCGATCACTTGCATCTCGACCTCGCCTGGCATGGCAAGGACGGGAGAATCGAAGGTCTGCCGGTAGCGAGAAGCCGTCCCGGCGATCCACAGTGGCGCGTGCAGCAGAGCCGCGACCACCTCCCGGCTATCGGCCCGCCGCCCGCGAGCGAGCCTCGATTACGGCATCGAAGATCCGCGCGAACTCAATCGAGCCGGCCTTGCGCAGGTTGACGTTCATGCGATCCTCCAGCGCTGCGAGCAGCTCGGCCGAGGTTCGATCCTTGACGATCGGATTTCGGTTGTAGGCCCTCTCCGCGAAGAAATTCGCAGTCGGCACGTTCAGCCCCGCCGGATCCATCATATCGAGACCCGTCTGCGGACCGGCCAGATTTATCAACTCGATCTCGGCACCGCTGAGGTTCGGCCGCCCTGCCTTCGCCGCATAGGCGCGAACGCCCTGCAACTTGATCGTCTGCAGCCACGGCCCGATATCGGCATCCAGATTGAGCGCATGGATGCCGAGACCCTTGGGAGTGCGCGACAGCGCGACGTGTGCACTCCACTGATTTGGAACCGACCGCGCCACGCGCAGCATCCGCTTGACCACCGCGGCCTTGGCTCGAAGCTGAGCGCGCCGTCGCGCACTTGACGCAGCCGCGAGCGCATTGAGCCGCGCGATAAATGCCTCACCGTGCTTCGCGACCTCATTCACCGAGTTGGCGGCGAGCAACTGCGCATATCCGAGCGCCGATGAGATGGGCCGGCCCCGCTTGGTCTCCGGATCGATACCAGCCTGCATATCGTAGGTGCCGCGGCCACCCGTCTCTAGTGCATAGACGCGCACCACTTGATCCTTGCTGAGTCCGAGTTCCAGCGCCTCTTCCGCATAGCGCCGCTTGAATTGGGCTTCCTTCGTAGAAGTCGGAACGAAACCGTAGACCTCGCGCGCGTGACGGAGGAAGTCCGCGACATCGGCCATCGGCTCCGGTGGCTCCGAGGGTCGCAGAGCGGCGATGATCTTGGCCACGTCCGCAGGCATCGGAGGCCCTGCGTACTTGGGAGGCTGCACAGCGACGTAGTCCGATGCGGCGAATGGCTGCCCTGCTGCTCGCTTCCGCCGACGGCTCTCCTTCATCTCGTCGATGACGGCCCAATAGGCATCGGTCTCCTTCGCGTGCTGCGCCTGCGCACGCAGGTAGAGGACGTATGCCTTCGTCTGCTCTGCGGTGAGACGCGATGCCAGATCCTCGCCGATCCTCTGGGCAAGGGCGCCCGGAGCGGCGAGAGCCGCGAGCACGACCAGCGCAATGCCTGCCATCAGCAGCCGGACGGATTTTGCTTTTGCGGGCACGCGCATGCTCTCCCTCCATCGACCTCCGAAGCCCAGCTAAGGGCCACAGAAATATGTGGCTGACAAGTCAAACGCCGCGAGCTGGAGCATTGCGGTGGGTGCGGTCCCGGACGGCCATGGGGAGTGGGGGATCTACCGTCCGGGACCTTGATGGCTCGCCGCCGCGGGGGAACAGCGCACGAGCCCGGCCGTCGATCGGGGAAGGCGACGGCCACTTGAATTGCTTCGACAAACCGGCCAGACCGGAGAAAAGTTCCACGTGGCAACCACTGCCATGGAGGAGCCGTCGAAGCCAACACCACGCGGTGGCTCTGCATCCGGTCCGGCCTTACCCGAGAAATAGGCTTGCTCGGTTCGAGTTCCAGAGCCGGCGAGGTAAACTTCACTCACGAAAGCGTGGACTGGCACTCGAAGCAGACCGCCCCCATCCGAGCACCGGTCGGTCTTCCGGGGCATCTTCGGGCCTCGATGGCGAGCGACTACGTGGTCGCGCCCTGCTTTGTCGTCTTGCGGGCCGAAGCGCCACGCCTATAGTGCGCCCCCATTCGAAGCGGCCCGGGAGAGAGTGCGATGGCGATCAGCGCCGAGAGCGACCAGGATCTCAAAGGCAAGGTCAAGCGCGTGGTGCTCGCCTACTCGGGCGGTCTCGACACATCCATCATCCTGAAATGGCTGCAGGAAACCTACGGATGCGAGGTCGTCACCTTCACCGCCGACCTGGGCCAGGGAGAAGAGCTCGGCCCCGCCCGGGATAAGGCGCTGATGCTCGGCATCAAGGCCGAGAATATCTTCATCGAGGATCTGCGTGAGGAATTCGTCCGCGACTACGTGTTTCCGATGTTCCGGGCGAACGCCGTCTACGAGGGCGTCTACCTGCTCGGCACGTCGATCGCGCGCCCGTTGATCGCCAAGAAGCAGATCGAGATCGCCCGCAAGGTTGGCGCCGACGCAGTCTGCCACGGTGCCACCGGCAAGGGCAACGATCAGGTCCGCTTCGAGCTCGGCTATTATGCACTCGAGCCATCGATCAAGATCATCGCTCCGTGGCGCGAGTGGACGTTCAAGGGCCGCGAGGATCTGATCGAGTTTGCGCGCACGCATCAGATCCCGGTGGCCAAGGACAAGGAAGGCGAGAGCCCGTTCTCGGTCGACGCCAACCTGCTGCACTCGTCCTCCGAGGGCAAGGTGCTGGAGGACCCGGCCACGAAGGCACCCGAGATCGTCTACCAGCGCACCATCTCGCCGATGGCCGCGCCGGACAAGGTGACCACCATCACCATCGGCTTCGCGAAGGGCGACGCGGTCTCTCTCGACGGCAAGAAGCTGAGCCCGGCCACGCTTCTCAAGGCCTTGAACGACCTCGGCCGCGACAACGGCATCGGACGCCTCGATCTCGTCGAGAACCGGTTCGTCGGCATGAAGTCGCGGGGCGTCTACGAGACCCCCGGTGGCACCATCCTTCTGGCCGCGCATCGCGCCATGGAAAGCATCACGCTCGATCGTGGTGCAGCTCATCTCAAGGACGAGTTGATGCCGCGCTATGCGGAGCTGATCTACAATGGTTTCTGGTTCTCACCCGAGCGCGAGATGATCCAGGCGCTGGTCGACAAGAGCCAGGAGCACGTCGAGGGCGAGGTGACGCTGGAGCTCTACAAGGGCAACGTCATCGTCACTGGCCGCGCGTCGCCGAAATCGCTCTACTCGTCGACCCTCGTCACCTTCGAGGACGACCGCGGCGCCTATGACCAGAAGGACGCCGCCGGGTTCATCCGCCTGAACGCGCTGCGGCTAAGGACGCTGGGAATGCGAGGGCAGGGGTAGCGACGGCGCCGGGCTCAGGACGTCACACGCAAGACACACTCATCGGATTTTTATGTTCATGCGAGCAATTGTCGCATGAGGTAAAAATGGATCGCAGCATCGTTTTTATCAGCTCTACGTTTGCCGACCTTTCCAACACGCGATCGCAGGTGGCTGGCCAAATTACTCAAGCCGGCCACTTTCCAATACTCGCTGAGAATGGTGAGCTCACCTATGACAGCGAGCAATCGCTAGACGAGTCATGCTACGGAAAAGTTCGCAAGAGTTCACGTGTTCGTCCTGATTATTGGACGACGCTATGGGTCTCCCGCAACGGCATCGACACCGAATGGTAAAAAGAAGCTCTACAAATCCGTTACCTTGAAAGAATACGAGACGGCACGGGACCATGGGCTACCCATACTCGCGTTCGTTCTTCGAGACATCAAGGCTGACTACGACGCCTATGCGCGGCACAGGATCAAGGGTGCGAAATTTTCATCAGTCGAAGACACTCAGGTCTTGGAATTCATCTCCGCAGTCGCCAGTCACAGCAAGAATAATCTGCTCGTCTGGTTTGAAACAGCAGACGAGATCGGTACCTATCTTCTTGCTCAGTTGAGTGGCCTCCTGAGGAAGGGCGTCGAAGATACAAAGGCGCGGCGACACAAGGTTCCAATAAACCCATTCAAGTTGTTTTATTTTCGGATCGACCGAGGAGGGTTTCGGGGCGAGTTGGTCGATATCGAGCGACTGTCCATAGATACAAGTCTGAAGCCGAACACATTGAGGAAGCTTGAAAAATTAAGGGCAAAGAATGAGAACCCACTCTCGCTTGAAAATTTCCCCGAGTGCGAGCTTTCCGACATAGAAAAGATCGAGGCGAGGCTTAACTGCCGGGGGCAATTGAGAGGAGGACAAGAAGACGATTTCCTGACTGAATACTTGCTTACTTATCACAATCGCCGTTCAAGTGGCGCCATAAAGAGCGTCGACCAATACGAGTTCAACTTCGACACGAAGGCTGTCGTTTTCGATTTCGACGGAACTCTTTCCAACGAGAAAGACAAAGGAACCGTTTGGGAGAGACTGTGGGAGGCGGCCGGCCTGAGCAAAGCCGAGTGCAGCAGGTATCATAACGAGTTCAGGCAGTCGCTACTGACGCACCAGCAATGGTGCGATCTTACGTGCAGGCTTTTCAAGGAGCGCGGCCTCACGCGCAATAGAGTTGCGGAGGTTGCGCGCGAGATTTCCCTCGTTCCAGGCCTTCGGACGACAATCGATGATTTAAAGAAGCGTCGCGTTCACACGTCGATACTTTCTGGATCAGTCAAAGAAGTCATACGGCTGAGCCTTGGTGACGCCTATGAGCTGTTCGACGATGTACGAGCGAATGAGTTTGAGTACGATAGTGCCGGCGTCATTTCGGTTATACACGGTACGAAATACGACTTTCGAACGAAGCCTCAGTTCATCAGAGAAATTATCCAGCAAAGGCGGCTGAACCCGCTCCAAGTCCTCTTCGTCGGCAACTCGGCAAACGACGCATGGGCATCACGATCCGGTGCCCGTACGCTGTGCGTCAATCCGATTGAGACCGATGCAGGAAACTTCCGAAACTGGACCGGTTGTATCCGCCATATGGAAAACCTCACGAGCATCCTACCATACACCATCGGGCAAACGATCGAATAATCAAAACTGGCCGTGCAGGCGCGACGGGCCCCCTTCCCTGTTCTCGACGCGCCAGCAGGCTTATCGTCATGGTCGATTCGGAGGTGGTGTGGTAGCCAGCGGCTATGGAAAGCTGCGAAGGATGTTTTTCCCGATGATCACCCGCTTCGAGCTCGGCCGCATCGGCGGCGTGCCGATCTTCCTCGACATGCTTCTGGTGCTGATCCTGGTCTTGTTCAGCCACCGCTACTTCACCGGCGGCGACACCCAGCTCATGTCGGCCGGCATCCTGATCATCATCGGCATTCTGGCCTCGATCCTGTTGCACGAGCTCGGCCACATGCTGGCCGCACGGATCTGGAAAGTCGGCACGGACGAGATCGAGATTGGCGGTCTCGGCGGCGTGGCGCGCTTCTCGTCCTCGCTACCGCGGTCGATCCTGGCCCAGACCGTCATTTTCCTGGCGGGTCCCCTGGCCAACCTTATTCTGTGGCAAGGCTTCGGCGCGCTCACCACCGAGGCCTGGGCCCTCGGCAAACCCATGCTCGGCATCGCGTTGGCGACGCTCTCCGCCATCAATTTCTGGTTGCTGGTATTCAACTTGTTGCCGTCCTACCCCCTCGACGGCGGCCGCACGCTCGACGCCTGGCTGCACCCGATCCTCGGTCCGATCTGGTCCACCCGCATTGTCGCCGGTCTCGGTCTCGTCGTGACGGCCTTGGTGGTGTGGATGGCGCTACCCACCAACTTCTGGCTGCTGTTCGTCGCGTTCGCTCTTTTCCAGAGCAACTGGGCTGCCCTCGACACCGTCGGCGGCTTCGGCCGTCGCCGCTGAGCCTGTCCCGCGCGACGGCGTACCCGATTGAGCCGGCCTTATCCCCGGTCTCGCTCGATGCGATATTGTGCCCTTCGCTCGTCAGAGCACCGGCTCGCATGTCCGGACTTTTCGTGGCCACCGGATTGACCTAGCCTGAGTGCCGTCACAATGCGCCGCTCGTGAGGTCCGGCGTCAACAAGCCTAACCAGGAGGCATGCCCCATGGCCGTTTCCATCCGCCAGTTGACCCCCGTATTTGCCGGCGAGGTTTCCGGTGTCGACCTGACCAAACCACTCTCCAGGGACGAGGTCGCAGCCCTCGAGGCCGGCATGGACAAGTACGCCGTGCTCGTGCTCCCCGGTCAGGGGATCACCGACGAGCAACAGCAGGCATTCTCGAGGAATTTCGGTCCGCTCGAGAACGCCCGCGGTGGCAACATCACGAAAGACAAGGACAAACGCCTGGCCGAGGGCATGAACGACGTCTCCAATCTGGACAAGGATGGCAAGCCCCTCCCGAAAGACAGCCGCCAGCACCTGTTCAACATCGGCAACATGCTGTGGCACTCGGACTCGTCGTTCCGCGCCGTGCCGGCAAAGTACTCTCTGCTGTCGTGCCGCATCCTGAACACCAATGGCGGCAATACCGAGTTCGCCGACATGCGCGCCGCCTACGACGACCTCGACGCCGCCACCAAGGCCGAGATCGACGACATGGTCTGCGAGCACTCGCTGATGCACTCGCGCGGGTCGCTGGGCTTTACCGAGTTCACCGACGAGGAGAGGGCCATGTTCAAGCCGGTCCGCCAGCGCCTCGTGCGCAAACATCCCGTGACTGGCCGCAAATCGCTCTATCTGTCCTCCCACGCCGGTGCGATCCTCGGCATGACCATGCCCGAGGCGCGCATACTTTTGCGCGATCTCACCGAGCACGCCACGCAGCCGAAGTACGTCTACGTCCACCGCTGGCAGGTCCACGATCTCGTCATCTGGGACAACCGCCAAGTCCTGCACCGCGTCCGCCGCTACGACGCGAGCCAGCCGCGCGACATGCGCCGGACCACAGTCGCCGGCGACACCATGACCACCGCCCAGGCCGAGGCCGCCTGAAAGCATCGGAGCACGCTGGATGGACGCCATTGCAGCCTTCGCGGACCACGTAGCCCGCACGCGCTACGAGGATCTCCCCGAGGCGGCAGTGGTGGCCGCCAAGACCTTCATCCTCGACGCGATGGGCGTCGGCCTTGCCGGTAGCAACGGCCCTCGCGCGCCCGAGCTCGTTGCGGCCCAGGCTCTGTCCGGTGCGGGCGATGCCGCCCGCGTCTGGGGCAATGGTACCCGCCTGCCGGCCCCGGCTGCAGCCCTGTGCAATGCCTACCAGACCCACTGCTCCGAGTTCGATTGCGTGCATGAGAAGGCCGTCGTGCACGCCGTGACGGCCGTTCTCGCGGCAGCCATGGCGGGGGCGGAGCGCGCTGGCGGCGTCAGCGGACGCGATCTCATCCTTGCCTGCACCTTGGGCGTCGATGTCGCAGCAGGCTTGGGGCTCGCCGCCGAAACCGGCCTGCGCTTCTTTCGTCCTGCAACCGCTGGTGCCTTCGGCGCAACCGCGGCTCTCGGCAAGCTGATGGGCTTCGACGCAGCGCGCCAGACCCAGGCTTTCTCGCTCGTCTACGGCCAGGTCTCTGGCACCATGCAAGCCCACACCGAAGGCTCGCCGCTCCTTGCACTCCAGATGGGCTTCAATGCCCGCAACGCCGTTGTCGCCTGCGATCTTGCAGCCGCCGGCTTCGAAGGCCCGATGAATATTCTCGAGGGTCCCTTCGGATACTTCCGCCTGGTCGAAGCCAAAGGCGATCCCGCACCAGTTGCCGCGACGCTCGGCAAGATCTGGCGTGTCACCGAGCTGGCGCACAAGCCCTGGCCCTCCGGCCGCGCCACGCACGGCGTCATGGAGGCATGCCTCGACATCCGCTCACGGCCGGAGTTTTCACCCGAGCGCATCGACCGCGTCACCGCCTGGGTGCCGCCGTTGACGAACCACCTTGTCGGCCGGCCATGGAAGCCGGATATGGATATCAACTACGCGCGTCTTTGCGCACGCTTCACCGCCGCCCGCATGCTGATCAGCGGCACACTCGGCCTCGCCGACTTCTCACCCGGGATATATGGCGACCCGGCGACCGCCGCGCTCGCGCAGAGCATCGCCATCGAGATCCGGGATGCTGGCGATCCAAATGCGCTGACGCCCGTAGAGGTCGGGATCGTCATGACCGATGGCCAGCGTCACAACGCATCGCTCGACACCGTCCTCGGCAATCCGGCCAAGCCGCTGTCACGCGAGGCTCATCTCGCCAAGTTCCGCAGCAATGCTGCGGCCGCTCACAGGCCTATCGCGGCAGAGAACGCGGACCGGCTGATCGAGGCCGTGGATCGGCTGGAAAGCGCCTCCGACGTCCGAGTCCTCGCCGGTCTGCTCGCATCGCCGGCTTGATCAACCGAACGCGCCACGCACGAGGCTGGGCATACGCGCGCCGAGCGTGATCGCGCGAACGATGAACAGCACCATATAGGATGCCCACAGGCCGTGATTGCCGAAAGCACGGCCCAGTATCAGGAACGCGACGAAGAACACCCCGATCGAGACGATCATCATGTTGCGCATGTCGCGCGTCCGTGTCGCCCCGGTGAAGATGCCGTCGAGCTGAAAGCACCACACGCCTGCGATCGGGCCGAGCGCGACCCATATGAGAAAAGCCAGCGCCGCCGCCTGCACCTCGGGGCTCTTGGCGCTCGTCGCGATGATGAACGGCCCCGCGATCCAGATGACGAGGCCGAGCATGACCGCAAACAAGCCCGCCCACAGCGTCGATATCCTGACGGCCCTGTCGAACCCGGCGCGATCCCGCGCCCCTACGCTGCGGCCGACCAGCGCTTCCGCCGCGAATGCGAACCCGTCGAGCAGGTAGATCGCGATGGCCATGATGCTGAACAGCAGCGCATTGGACGCGAGCGTCACATCTCCCGCCCTGGCACCCTCCGATGTGAATACGATCAGCGCCGCATAGCCGGTCAGGGACCGCACGACGAGATCACCGTTGATCGCGAGCGACCGCTTCAGCTTTCCGGCATCGAGCGCGTCGAGGAGCGGTGCACGCGCCCCCATCCCGCGCGCGATCCGAACCGCGATCACGAGCCCCGTCAGCGCGGCCACATTTTCCGCGACGAGCGCGCCCCATGCCACACCCGCAACTCCGCCCTCGAGCACCAGGCCGAACAGCAGCGCGAGCGCGATGTTCATGAGGTTGAGAAACAGCTGCAAAAGGAAGGCGACGCCCGCCCGTCCGAGGCCGATCAGCCATCCGAGCAGCGCGAAATTGACGAGGCCCGCCGGCGCCGCCCATATGCGAATGTTGAAATAGCTGGTCGCGGCATCCAGCACTTGTGCCGATCCGCCCGTCAGCCAGAAGGCACCCAGCCGCACCGGCACTTGCAGCAGGACGAGCCCGGCCCCGCACACCAGCGCCACCATCAGCGCGCGCAGCAGGTGCCCAGCGATCTCGCGGTTCTGGCCGGCACCCAGCGCCTGCGCGGTGAGCCCCGTCGTGCCCATCCTGAGGAACGAGAACGTCCAGTAGAGCATGTTGAAGATGACGGCACCGATCGCCACCGCGCCCATCAGATGCGGCACGCCAAGTTGCCCGACGACCGCGGTATCGACAAATCCGATCAGCGGCACCGTGGCGTTGGACAGCGTGATCGGCAGAGCGATCGCCAGCACCTCGGCGTGCCCGATCTTTGCAGGAGCGGATCTTGACGAGGTTTGCCCGTCGACCGGCTCGGCCACCGCCGTCACTGCGCCCCCGGCGCCAGCCTCGTCCCTCATCAGTCGCGACGATCGCCGCTGCGTCCGCCCAGCAGACCAAGCAGCCGCGCGATGAGCCAGATCGGGACCACGACCACCGCGCCCAGGATGAAGTAGCCAAAGATGCCCTCGAACACCCCGAAGCCGAGCATAGAGATGCGATAAATCAGCATCTGCACATGATAAAGAAGGGTCTCGGGTCGGATATCGAGGGCCGACATGACAATGCCGACGATGATCGAAAGCACGACGAGACGCACGATCACGCCGATCGGATTGCCGCCGAGAAGCCTGTTCCTGTCCACGCGTCGCTCCCAGGTCGTGCCCGATCGGCTGGTCAGTTGCAGCCGCCGACCGGATCGAGGTCATTTGCGCCGTTCGGATAGCACGAACGCCAGACGATCGCGACAGGCTCGCCCCAGCGTAATCGTGGCGGAACGGACCGTATGGCGACACGTTCGTTGAAGCCGGCAGCGAGCGCGAGGCGCCGCGACACCGGTACTCCCAAGGCCTCGAAGCGCGTGCCGGTGACGCCGTTGCCCGAGCCGATCGCCGGCTGGTTCGCTGCCAAGGGCTGGACACCTCGACCACACCAGCTCTCTCTCCTGGCCCAGGCCCAAGACCGCCGCTCGACGCTGCTCATTGCCCCAACGGGCGCCGGCAAGACGCTGGCCGGCTTTCTGCCGAGCCTCGTCGCCGCAACCGTGCCGCCAGGTGCCGAGCGCAAGGGTTCGGGCCTTAAAACCCTCTACATCTCACCGTTGAAAGCGCTGGCTGTCGACGTCGCCCGCAATCTCACGCAACCCATCGCCGAGATGGGGCTTGGTCTCAGGGTGGAGACCCGCACCGGCGACACGCCGCAATCGCGCCGCACCCGCCAACGCACCCGCCCGCCGGAGATCCTGCTGACGACACCCGAGCAGGTTGCTCTGCTGATCTCGGGCGAGGACGCAGGCTATCTGTTCGCCGACCTCGAGACGGTCATCCTGGACGAGTTGCATGCCCTCGTTCCGTCGAAGCGCGGCGATCTGTTGGCGCTCGGCCTTGCCCGGCTGCGGGCGCTCGCGCCTGGGCTCGTGCTGACCGGCCTCTCCGCAACCGTCGCCCGTCCCACCGAGCTGCGCGCCTGGCTCGCCCCCCAGACGTGCGCCGATCGGGCGATCCGCCTCGCCGACGTCGTCGCGTTGTCGGGGGGCGCCGCGCCCGACGTGACCATCCTCGAGACAGAGGATCCACTTCCGTGGGCGAGCCACACGGCCCGCTATGCGGTCCCGGACGTGCTCGCCGCCATCGCCCGGCATCGGCTCGCCATCGTCTTCGTCAACACGCGTCTCCAGGCCGAGCTGATGTTCCACGAGCTGTGGAAAGCCAACGAGGCAAGCCTCCCCATCGCACTGCATCACGGCTCGCTCGACGTTGCCCAGCGCCGCAAGGTCGAGGCGGCCATGGCCGCCGGAAAGCTCCGCGCCGTAGTCGCCACCTCGACCCTCGATCTCGGCATCGACTGGGGCGACGTGGACCTGGTCATCCACATCGGCGCACCGAAAGGCGCCAGCCGCCTCATCCAGCGCATCGGCCGCGCCAACCACCGGCTCGATGAGCCATCGAAGGCCCTGCTGGTGCCGGCCAATCGCTTCGAGGTGCTGGAGTGCCGCGCCGCGCTGGAAGCCGCCGAGGCCGGTGCCCAAGACGCGGTCGTCAATCGCCAAGGTGGCCTCGACGTGCTCGCCCAGCATGTTCTCGGCGTCGCCTGCGCTGGACCATTCGACCCCGAGGCGCTGCACACCGAGGTTGCAAGCGCACTGCCTTATGCCGGGCTCTCGCGCACCGACTTCGATCGCGTCGTGGATCTGGCGGCGACGGGCGGCTACGCCCTCCGCGCTTACGACCGCTTCGCCCGCCTCAAGTCGACCGATGATGGCCGCCTGCGCATTGCTCACCCGCGAGTCGCCCAGCAGTACCGCCTCAATGTCGGAACCATCGTCGAAAGCCCGATGGTCAAGGTCCGTCTCGTAGGTCGCCGCGGTGCCACGGGTCGAGCCGGCTCGAAGCCCCTGGTCGGCGGCCGTGTCGTCGGCGAGATCGACGAGTGGTTCGCGGGCGAGCTCAAGCCCGGCGACGCCTTCGTGCTCGGTGGTGAGACCTTGCGGCTCGAAGGCTTCCGCGACAACGAGGTCTTCGTCTCCCGCGCCACCGCCAAGGATCCGATCGTGCCGAGCTACCCCGGCGGTCGCTTCCCCCTGTCGACCCATCTCGCCAAGCGCGTTCGTGAGATGCTCGCCGAGCCCGATCGCTGGCAGAGGCTCCCAACGCCCGTCGCCGAGTGGCTTCGCCTGCAGCAGCAGCATTCGGCACTGCCGGCCCCCGGCGAGGTCCTGATCGAGACCTTCTTCCACGGCGGCCGCCATCACATGGTCGCCTACCCGTTCGAGGGCCGTCTTGCCCATCAGACGCTAGGCATGCTGCTGACCCGACGCCTCGAGCGCGCCGGCGCAAAGCCGCTGGGCTTTCTCGCCAACGATTATGCGATGTCGATCTGGGGCCTCGGTGACCTGTCGGTGATGATCACCGAGGGCGCACTCGATCTGGGCCGCCTGCTCGACGAGGACATGCTCGGCGACGATCTCGACGCCTGGCTCGCCGAGACCAGCCTCATGCGCCGCACGTTCCGTCATTGCGCCATGATTGCAGGGTTGATCGAGCGCCGCCATCCGGGCAAGGAGAAGAACGGTCGGCAGCTGACGGTGTCGGCAGGTCTCGTCTACGATGTGCTGCGCCGCCACGATCCCGGCCACGTCCTGCTCGAGGCCGCCTACAAGGATGCCGCGACGGGGCTCTTGGATATCGCACGTCTTGGCGAGTTCCTGCGCCGCATCAGGGGGCACGTGCGCCACATTCCGTTGGAGCGGGCATCGCCGTTGGCCGTGCCGATCATGCTGGAGCTTGGCCGCGAGGCGGTTGGCGGCGACGCGCGCGAGGCCGCACTGCGGGAGGCGGCTGAGGAAATGCTACGCGCCACCGCCGCAGGAGACGAGGCGACGACGCAGTAAGGACGTTGGGGGGATGAGATGAGGGCAACCGCCGGAGGAGCGCGCACTCCGTCCAGCTCGTTCGAGGTCAGCGCCATGCAGGTCGGCGGCATCGAGGTAGTGGCCGATCGTTCCGGCGCCCTCTTCGTACCCGGCGAAAGCACGCTCATCGTCGCCGATTTGCACCTCGAGAAGGGCTCGGCCTTCGCCGTCCGCGGCATCATGCTGCCCCCCTATGATACCCGTGAGACGTTGCACCGGCTCGCCGCCGTGCTGACACGCTATCGGCCCCGACGCGTCGTTGCTCTCGGCGACAGCCTGCACGATCGCTTTGCGGATAGCCGCCTCGGAGCCACCGAATTATCCGAGCTCGCGCGCCTGCAGACCGGCCGCGAGTGGGTTTGGATCACCGGCAACCACGACCCGGAAATCTCTGCCGTTCTTGGCGGCGCCGTCGCCTCGAGCCTGAACCTCGGTAGTCTCGTGCTCCGCCACGAGCCGTTGCCAGGAAGCGCTACAGGCGAGATCGCCGGCCACCTTCATCCGGCGGCACGCGTCGTCCTCGGCGGTGCTGGCATGCGTCGCCCCTGCTTCGTTGGCAACGCCAATCGTCTCGTCATGCCGGCCTTCGGTGCCTTCACAGGGGGCCTGAACGTCCTCGATCGAGCTTTCGCCCCGCTGTTCACCGAAAGTCGCTTCGACGTCCATGTGCTCGGCCAGAACGGAGTCTATCCGGTTGCCCACGCGAACCTGGGACCGGATTGACGCGCAGACGCGCTACCGCCCGGCCACGTCGGATTGGTCGAGTTCCGACAGATTGCGACGCGCTGCTGCATGTGTGGGATCTACGGCCAGCGCATCTCTGAAATCGGCGAGCGCCAGTGCTGGCCGTCCTTCAGCGAGATGCAGTTCGCCCCGACTGTTCAGAGCGGCGACATATCCAGGCTGGAGCCCGATCGCGGCACTGAAATCCGTGATCGCACGCGACCGGTCCCCAATCCTTCGCCACGCCACGCCGCGGTTATTGAAGAGGAACGCCACTGAGGGCTCGATCTCGATAGCCTTGGTGAAATCTGCGATCCCGGCCTCGTAAAGCCCCGTCCTCAGCCTCGCCAGACCGCGATTGTTGTAGGCGGCCCATCGGCTGGGCTCCAGCTTGATGACGGCGTCGAAGTCGGCGATCGCCGCCCCGAGATTGCCAACTTCGAGATGAGTTCCGCCTCGGTTGAACAGCGCGTTGCCGTAGTGCTGATCGAAGGCGAGCGCGCGGCCATAGTCCTCGATCGCCTCGCTATGTCGCCCGAGAGCGCTCAGCGCATTGGCGCGGTTATTGAATGCCAGGATCTGCTGCTCGTCTGTCGCCCAGGCCGACTTGATGATTTCGGTGCATCCGGCAAGCGAGGTCGCGGGGTCATCGTCCCGCGCACAATCGGCGAGAGGATTGGCTGCTGCAGTCGAAAGACCAACGAGAAGAACAGTGGCGACCGCCAGAGCCCCGCGAGCCATCGAGGCAGGGTGTGAGAATATTACGAAAGCAGACATAACGCCTCCTTTCAATGGAAACAGATCAAGAAATGTCTCGATTCATTCAGAGTGAACATTCAGGCGACGGATCCAAAAATCCCCTTCATCTCGCCCGGCTCACTAAACGACAAGATAGTCCGGAGCAGTTTTCGGCGCCAGCAGCAAAAGGCAAAAGCCCCTGCAGCAGACAGCGAGCTATCGCCCAGCGCCTCTGAATACGACTGCCGCTAGAAGGCCCGCACTCATCGCAATGATGATGATGCTCAGCCCGTAGATCAGTGGCCGCCTGAAGGCGAGGCCATACGTCAGCTCCTCGAATCCCTGCCGATGCAGCTCGAGTTCGCGCATCGTACTTGCTGAGCAGCTCACCGTTGCGAAACAGGTAGACACGCGTCTCGAAGGGACCGACCACGACATTCGCCGGCACGTCGATCGACGCCCGGAACAGGCTGCGTCCGATGAACGCCACCGCATACTCGTTGATCGTGTAGAGCCGATCCTTGTTCTTCAGTCCAACGATCGCCTGGCGAAAAGCCCTGACTTCTGCTGCGGTACGTTTTTCTGCGCTCTTCGCAAGCTCCATGGGCACATATTCAAAACCGATGCCCGTCGCTTTCAGAACTTCCGGAGAGGCGACCTCGTCGAGCGGCCGTGTGGACGCGATCGCATAGTAGCTCGGCACACTTTCGAAGCTGATCGCATCGGTGTTCAACCAGATACCGGCTACTTTGCCCTTCTTGCGCACCGTCAGCCGCGTCGGCGTCCCGACAACCACGATCACGACGTCGTAGAGGCCGGCCTCCGCGCTCGACTGGCGGCTATAGTCGACCGCCCCGAACACGACGATCTCGGTACCTGCGAAATTGGAGGTGACGGGAACATTGCGGGTGGAGACGTCCGCTTGCACTGTTTCGCGCGGCATCTCGCCTGCAGCCGATCCTTCAACGGGCGGCGTAGAGGGCTCGATCCGTTGGGGCACCGGCACAGGTATCGGGGAGATGCGCTGCCGCCGCTGGGCATCTGCATTGCTGCCGGGGATCACTGCGAGCACGATCACTGCAACGAGGATCGACGCGAGCTTGATCGCGCACCTCGTCCAGTTCCGCTTCTCTCGCATGCCAGCTTCCGCCCCGCACGATCGCCCCGCGATCATCGGCAAAGGACACACAAAGTGCCGCGTTTTGCAAGTCCGACCGGTCATCGCGACAGTGAATTCTCCGATGCCTGCCCAGTCGGCCAAGAAACGACTTGAGGCGGAGCACGCCCGCCCCGCCTCGATTTGGTCCTGTTGGATGCCTCAACGGGCCGTGGCCGCCTTGCGCTGCTTCCAGCTGCTCCCCGCAACACGGGCATTGTTGGCCTGCTCGTCAGCCGGAGCCGGACGCCAAGCCGCGATCTGGCGATCCATCGCCTGCAGCGTTTCAGCCGGCAACCGCGAGATCAGCGAGTCACGGCGCCGCGCCGCGTCCGCATCGCCGCCGCGCGCGGCAAGCGTGTACCACTTGTATGCAGCGGCATGATCCTTTGGCACTCCGAGCCCGCTCTCATAGAGCACGCCAAGATTGTACTGGCTGTCTGCCAGACCGTGACCGGCTGCCCGATTGAAGAGCGTCGCGGCGGTGTCGTAGTCGGGTCTTCCCGATGCCGGGCTGGCGCTGATCACGGCCAGGTTGTGCATCGCCTTGAGGTTGCCCTGCTCGGCGGCCTGCTCGTAGAGCGTCCGCGCGCGGTTGCGATCCGCTTTTACGCCCATGCCGCGCTCATAGAGCGTGGCGAGGCGATACTGCGCAATCGGCTGCCCCTGCACCGCCGCCCGCTCGTACCAGGTTGCCGCCTCCGCGAAGCTCTGCTTGACACCCTTCCCCTCGGCGAGCCGCGTCGCAATCTCGAGCTGAGCCGAGGCGTCCCCTTGAGCGGCCGCGAGACGTAGCGACAGCGGGCCGGCAGCCGCAGGCGGCAGAATGAGTTGTTGCGTCGTGCTCTTCAGGCTTGTCGGAGCGGAGGCCTGCGCGGGCTCCTGCGAAACACGTGAATCAGAGGCCACCGAGGCCGTCTCGATCGAACTGACGTCCTTCGCAACGTCCGGAGCGGGACCATGAGGGATCCCATGTGAACGGGCCGCCGTGAAGGCCGTGCGTTGCGACAGGTTCGCCAGACGCGCACGCTCGCGAGCCTGCATGACCGCATCGAAGTTCGCGGAGGACGGACCGAACGCAATGGCCATGCCGGGACCGGTTACGTCGCCCGCCGGTGCCGCACTCGCCTCCTGTTGATCGGCCGCCGGGGCCGTTGGCGTGTCATCAGACGTATTGCTCGGGCGAGCCGGAGCCTCGATCGCTGGCGCCGCATTGGCGGGAGAGGGCGCGGCCTCATCCTTCTCCAAATCCGGCTTCGCACCGTTTGACGACTGGACCGCTGCCGGCTCGACCCGCTCGCTCACGGTCGGTGTGAGTACGCGCGGCAATCCGCTCTTCTGGCCGATCAGAAACCAGTAGCCCGCGAACAGGATGGCGCCCACTGCGATGATGATGACGCCAGGCCGGATGATCCCGACCGAGGAGCCGGAGGACGCGGCCTTGCCACCCAGATCTCCGGCGACCCGAGATTTACCGGGCTTGCCGGCCTCGCCCTTGGCAGGACCTTCGGCCTCGGCCTTCGCACGCTCTGCGGCCTTGCGGGCCATCGCTATGAAGGCCTGCCGATCGGTCATTGGCTGCGCCGGCGCCGGGTCATCCACCGCTACGGGCGCGCTGGACTGGTGCCCCCGCAGACGCTGAGCCGTCTCGATCGGCATGTCGAGAGTGGCGGCCAGGGCATCGGTCTGGCGGTCCCGAGGTTCCGGCGAAAGCGTCGAACGCTCGTCGTAGCCGCGGGCATCCGGAATCGTGTCGAGATCCGGTGCTCGGTCGTCCGGCATGCGATAGGAATGCGCCTGGAGGTCACGGCCGCCTTGATTGGCAGTCAGGTTGACGAGACCCTCCGGCAGCTCGTCAGACTTGGCGGCGAGCGCAGCCGGCTCGTAGCTCATGCTCGCCATTGGGGCGTGGCGCGAGCCTTGTCCGGTCTCCTGGTCATCGTGCGGCAGCACATCCTCGACGCGGTCGATCCGGTCGAGCACGTGTTGCATGGCGAGCTGCAGCGTCTCCAGCGCCTCCAGCGTACCCACATCGTTACGGCGACGCTCGTCCATGAACGCCGCGAGAAGCTCGCTGAGCGCCTTCATCTGGCTTGCCGAAGCCACATTGGCGACAGCATCCGTCGGCGCGCGAGGCGCAGCCTGTACGCTGAGCTCCTGCGAGTAGGCCTCGAGCACGCGCTCGGCAGCGCGTCCGGCCGCGTCCTCGGCGAACTGAGTAAGATCCTCCGCCGTCGGCACCAGCGAGCCGAACAGCGTGACGATCTGCTCATCCGTCAACTTCTGTCCCAGCTCCCCAAGTCGCGTCTCGATGCCATCGAGCCGCTGCAGTTGAGCCCCGGCCCGTTCGACCTCGCCCTCGAGCGTCGAGAACCGGGCACCCAGCGCATCGACGGCTTCCCGCGGTGCCAGACGGTCGAGCAGGGCCTCGACGCGACGAGCTGCATTGAGAAGCCCGGCCTGCGCCACATCGACATCTGTCGCACTGACAGCTCCCCCGGAATCGAAAGCGCGATCGGCCGGCGCAAGCCGGCGCTCACTACCACGCCGCTCAGGCGATCCGCCAGCGGGACCACCCATCGCCTCGAGCATGCTCCGCAACGGCGGAACGGCCAGATCGGTCTCGTAGGTTCGGGTCAACGCCTCGGCCGTGACATCGTCCCACGGCTCGGCCCCGGCATTCCCGCCGACTGCCTGTGCCTCTCTCAACTCAATTGCCATCGAGCCGTCGGCCTCGTCTTCCGTTGGCCTCGAAGCACTTTCCAAGGGCTTGCTATCGGCTTCGGGTGTTTCCTGGTCGTTGCCATGGCGCGAGGGCGAGACAGAGACGCCACTTGCCGGCTTGTTGCCACTCAGAGCCGAGCGCAGGGCCGGCGGCTCGACACTCAATGGTTTGCGCCGCAGCGATGCCCCCGAACGGGACCGATCCCCGCTGCCCCCCTCGCGGTCCGGCTCTACTTTCGGATCGGCGGCCTCCAGGGCATCGCCCTGCCTTTCTGCCGTTTCCACGCTGTCTGCAGCCGCCGCCCGCGGTGTAGGGCCGCCACTCGTCGGGCTGTCGACCGCGTCGACCTCCGCGATGTGAGCCGCGATGCGTTGCAGAAGCTGGTCCAGCTCCTCGCGCCGCTTGATGGGCTTGCCAGGCACTTCTCCTTCGGCCTTCGATCGCTCCGCATCTGCCATTTTCGTCCTCGCCGGCAAAGTCGTTCCCAGGTGTCTGCATTGCTGGGGCGTCCAATTTCGAAGCCTGCGTCTACCGGTTGTTCACCAATGTTCGCACAGTCCAGCTAGTTGCATTAACAAGGCTCTGACTAAGAACGAGAAAAAGCCGTCAAAGATGACGGTGTCTGCATCGCGTAAAAGAACGGTTAAGTATCGTCTCGTTGTGCAACCCGCTTGGCATTGTGCCCGGATTGCCACATTTTCTCGGTAGAGAGCTGAACCGGCCCGCTGAGCCTCGGCGCGGCTCTGCGAGAGCGGTTGGGAGGATGAGATGCGTGTCCGAACGGTTTTGGCGGGCGCCCTGGTGGCGGGATTGGCCAGCGCGGCGATTGCGGCTGCTCCCAGCGGTGAGGAGAAGCCGGGTCGCTTCACGATGCAGCCGGCAGATGGGGGCTTCCTGCGCCTCGATACCGTAACCGGCGATGTGTCTCTCTGCGCGCGGGCGGGCGCGGGCGCGTCCTTCGAATGCAAACCAGTAAAGGACGACCGGGATCTGCAATCAGAGATTGCACGCCTCGCGGAAGAGAATAAAGAGCTCAAGGCCGAGATCAAGCGCCTGGAGGAGATGCTCGGCCTCGACGGCGGCCCCGCCAGTCCGAAACCCAGGCTCGAGCTGCCGAGCGAGGAGGACGTCGACAAGGCGCTGAGCTACCTCGAGCGAATGTTCAAGAAATTCCGGGACAAGCTGAAGGAGTTCGACAGCCCCAGCTCGGGGCCGAACGGTAAGGGAACCCCGCTCTGACGCGGGCGCCCCCTCGAGATTGCGGGCTCGGCTCTCCTATCCGCGACGGCTCGGGGCCGGTAGACCTTCGGCACCTGAGTCTACCGGCCCGCCGGCTCACGACTTCCTGATCACGATCTCCTGGTAGGTGGACGGCACACGCATTGTCCCGTCCTTGGCTGTCTCGAAGCTCGCGATCGTGGCCAGAAGATCCTTTTCCAGCGCCACTTGCCCGGCCGGCTCGAGCGCCAGGAACGCCTTGTGAACGGGCCCGTAGTAAGTCCGGAAAATGTCCATGAAATGGGCCGGCGAGCGATAGCGGAATATGAAGTCCTTGGGCGTCATGGCGATAGAGGTCGCCTGGCCGCCGAACCGCTCCTCGATCCAGCCTTTCGTTCCCCACAGTGCCGGCGAGCTCACGCCCGCTGGCGGCGCAATGTGGCGGCCTAAGGTCTTGAATACCTGTCCGATGAAGCCCTCCGGTGTCCAATTGGCGAGCCCGATCTGCCCTCCCGGCCGACAAACCCGCATCAGCTCGCTCGCGGCCTTGGCTTGGTTCGGCGTGAACATCACACCGAATGTCGAGACCACCGCGTCGAACTGATCGTCGGCGAACGGAAGCTGCTCCGCGTCGGCCACTTGGAACGTCACCGGTAGCGACTCGGCCTCGGCCCGGCCCCTCCCGCGCGCCAGCAGCGAGTCCACATAGTCCGACGAGGTTACTTTGCACCAGCGCCGGGCGAACGCGAGCGTGGCATTGCCATTGCCGGCGGCGACATCGAGCACGGTCGAGCCTGGGCGTACGTCCATCGCCTCAGCGAGATCTTCGCCGACGATCTGCAGTGTCGTGCCGATGCGGGCATAATCACCTGAGGCCCAGGCGGCATTCTGCTTGGCCTTGATGCTGCTATAGTCCGGTGACGCGGTGGATTGTGTTGAGGTCGTCATAATGAGTTCCTTTTGCGCAGTATCGGGTGAGGACTTGCCCGCCTCCTGCAATTCGTCTGGCCTGGCGGGTATCCTGAATATCCTTCACAGCGGGTTTCTCTGCTTGAGCCCGGCGAGGGGATTTCCTGCGCGCTCCCTGGGGAATGAGGGGGGATCGATGGCGGACACGCGGAAATGGTCCAGGAACCCCCAATTTCGGCCCGCCTTTGCAGAGGATTGTGCGAGGCGGGGCAGCTGATGCGCTATCGCTTCGACCAGTTCGAGATTGATCTGGAGCGCTACGAGCTGCGTCGCGGACGAGACGTATGCCCGACCGAGCCCCTGGTATTCGATCTGATCTCGTATCTCGTTCGCAACGCGAACCGCATCGTGTCGCGCGACGATGTCGTTGTCGCCGTTTGGCAAGGGCGCGCCATTTCCGACGCGACGATCTCGAGCTGCATAAAATCAGCGCGCAAGGCCCTTGGCGACACTGGCGACAACCAGAGCTACATCCGCACCATACGCGGCCGCGGGTTCGAGTTTTGCGCCAACGTCGAGGTGCCTCAGGACCCGGCGTCACCTGAGGTCCCGTCCCCCGCAGCGCAAGCCGCCCTCTCGTCCCCCTCGGCAGCCGCTCCGCTCGCCAGCGACCAGGACCCCAAGCCCATCCTCGTCGTCCTCCCATTTTCCAACCTCAACGCAGAGGCTGACGAGTACTTTGCGGACGGTCTGACAGAGGACATCATCACCAACCTGTCCCGCTTCCGGGACCTGAGGGTCATTGGCGGCGCCTCGTCTTTCCAATTCAAGGGCCGTGCGCATGATCTTGCCGAGATCTGCGCCCGCACCAACGCCGGCTACGTCGTGCAGGGCAGTGTGCGCCGGGCCGCTGGCCGATTGCGCATATCGGTTCAACTCATCGACGGCGAGACGGGCGTCCAGCTGTGGGGCGACCGTTACGATCGCGAGATGGTCGATATCTTCGACCTACAGGATGAGGTCACCCGCGTTATCGCCGCCACTCTCGGTGTCACCATGCAGGACGTGGCACTGCAAAGGGCCATGAAGAAAGGCCGCCTCGAGCTTAGCGCCTATGATTGTCTTCTGCGGGCACGCCGCTACACCTGGATGCTCAGCGCCGAGATGCACGCCGAGGCACGCGACCTTCTCGAGAAGGCCGTCGAGCTCGACCCTCTTTCGCCGGATGCCCATGCACTGCTCGCCAATGTCTACCTGGGCGAGCACCGCTTCGACATGAACCCGCGACCGAACCCCATCGGCCGGGCACTGACCCACGCACTCGCCGCAACCAGCCTGGACCCGAAAAATGCTTACGCTCGGTGCTGGCTTGCAATCGTCCATTTCTTTCGCGGCGAGAACGAGCGGTTCGAGACAGAGGCGCAGCTCGCGCTGAGTCTCAACCCGAACGATCCCGAGACGCTGGCCGACGTCGGCCACTACTACGCCTTTATGGGTGAGTTCGAGCGGGGTGCCGAGCTTTCGCGCCGCGCCCAGACGCTCAATCCTCTGCATCCCACATGGTATTATTTCACGTTCGCGCGTCTCCACTATCATCAGCACCGCTACGACGAGACGCTCGCGGACATGCAGAGGATTGGCCTGCCGCATTTCGGCTGGTCCCACCTTCTGACAGGCGCTGCCATGGGGCAGCTCGGCCATCCGGATGCCGGGCAGGCAGTTGCCCGCCTCTTCGAGATCAAGCCCGGTTTTTCGGCGCGCACAGAGCTGGAGAAATGGAATACGGCTCCGGACGACCTTCAGCACATCCTCGAAGGTCTGCGCAAAGCCGGCTTGAAAGAATGAGCGGCCATCGCGGCGTCCGCGTCCTATCACTCCCCGAGACGGCGCGTCGCCCGGATCAGCTCATGCACAATTCCAGGCTCGGTCATCGCGTGCCCTGCATCCGACACCACGACCAGCTCCGCTCGTGGCCAGCGCGCCTTGAGATCGAAAGCTGACTTGATCGGGGTGACGACGTCGTAGCGGCCGTGCACGATCACACCGGGGATGTCGGCGATTCGGTGCGCCTCCGTCAGCAGCTCTCCGTCGTACGAGAAAAAGCCGCCGTTGACGAAGTAGTGGCACTCGATCCGGGCGAAGGCGAGGGCATAGGCGTCGGCGCTGAATAGCCGGAGACGCTCGGCATCGGGCTTCAAAGCCAGTGTGGAGGCTTCCCAGAGGCTCCATGAGCGCGCCGCCGCAAGCTGCACCTTGATGTCTGGATGCGTCAGTCGCCGGTAGTAGGCGCCGATCACGTCACCCCGCTCCTCCGAAGGAATCGCGGACATGAGATCGGCGAAAGCTTCCGGAAAGAGCCAGCTCGCACCTTCCTGATAGAACCAGTAAAGCTCGGCGCGGCGCAGCAGGAAGATGCCGCGCAGCAAAAGCGCCGTCACACGGCTCGGATGCGCTTGGGCATAGGCGAGCGCCAGTGTCGAGCCCCACGAGCCTCCCACGATCTGCCACCGCGAGATGCCGAGGTGCACCCTCAGCCGCTCCATGTCGCCGACGAGATGCCACGTCGTGTTCGCATCGAGCGAGGCGTTGGGCAGAGACCGTCCGCATCCACGCTGGTCTGCGAGTATGATGCGATAGCGTGCCGGGTTGTGAAATCGGCGCATTGTCGGATTGCTGCCGCCGCCGGGCCCGCCGTGCACGATCAGAACAGGCTGTCCGCGACGGTTGCCGCTCTCCTCGAAATAGATTTCGTGACCGTCGCCGACATCCAGTAGGCCACGTGCATAGGGCTCGATCGGCGGATAGAGACCAATCCGCTCGCGTGGCCCGGCCCCCCCTGTTACCTGGCCCGATGACGTCCTCAACTCGCCGTTCACAGCTCACCGCCCATCATAACGATGCACGCCGTCCCGCCACAGCGCGCCGACGGTCATATCTCAAGCGCCGACGACGTCAACGAGCGCGCGCGCCCCGTTGGCGAGCTTGGCGCATCTCGCGATCGTAGATCGCCTCGCCGCCCGGAATTCGCAACTCGCGCACCATTTCGAGAATGTGCCGGCCCGGAACGGGCGTCAATTGGCTGACCACCATCGTCGCAAGTAAGCCGGCCGGTAGTCCGACGACAGGTGCGAGCACGCCCGGCAGCGCCAGCGTTCCAAGATCAGCGAGAACAGCGATCAACGCTGCCGCGAGCCCCGCCGCAAGACCCGCGATGGCACCTGCTGCCGTGATCCGCTTCCACCAGATCGACAGCACGAGGACCGGGAAGAATGCCGAGCCGGAGACCGCTAGCGAGTAGAGCAGCAGCACCAGTGGATCGCCGCTCGCCAGCACTGCCCCGATCCCCACGAATCCGGCTGCGGCCACGATCGCGACCCGACACACCGTAACCCGGTGCACGTCACTGGCCCGCCAGTTTGCAGGAGCGTTGACCACGTCCTCGCCGATGATGATCCCAAGCTGAGTGACACTGGCTGCCGCCCCTGCCAGCGCCGCGGCCAGCACGCCGGCGGCCACCAGATTGACCACCGCCAGCGGCATACCCATCAAAATCGGCAGCGCCAGTAGCATACCGTCACGATCGAATTGGATTGAGGTTGCGGTCAGCTTGGCACCCGATCCCTCCGTCCCAGCGAGCCCTAGCTCGATCAGTCGCTGCAAGGTTGCCGGGATCGCCGAGGTCGGCTGGCCTGCGAGGCTGCTCAGCAGAATGTCGCGCTGGAAAACGGCGACACTGGAGAAGGTCAGGAGAACAACACCGGCCAACGCAACCGCCCATCCGATGGACTTGCGCGTGTCGTATACGCTTGGGGTCGTCACGGAGCGCGCCAGCAGCGACGGTGAGCCAGCCACGCCGACCAGCACCGTCAGCGTCGCCAGCACGAACGCCACCGGCCCGACACTGCCGAACGCGGTGGCGAAGCGACCGACAATGGCTTGCAGCCCTGCACCCGGCAATTCAAAGGTCATCCACCCGGCCACTGGCACGGGTATCCCCTGTGCTGTTTCCACACGACCCAGCCCGCGCATCAACGGACCATGGCTCAACTGCCCAAAGGGAAGGTTGGTCTCCATTACTGCGGCGATCCCAGCGGGCAACAGGATCGCGATCAAGACCATCAGGGCCTGCGCCGCGCTCGACCATGACGACGATCGGGCACCTCCCGGTGCCAGTGTGACGGCCAGCACCGCCACGATCAGCATTGCCGCGGTCTCTGTTGCGACGGGTATCAGCCACTTGGCGGCCATCACCGCAATCTTGACTTCCGCGATTGCGATCAACATCAGCGGCAGCACTGCGATCGACGCCGCAAACAGCCGCAATGCATTGCTCTCGAAACGCTGGCCAAGGTACGCGGGCACCGTCGGTGCGCCGAATTTGCGCAGGTACGGAGCGATGAGCATCACCGAGACCGTCAGACCGGCCACGATCCCGACGCCCAGGAACAGCATGTCGAAGCCCGCGATGAAGAGGGCTCCGGCCATCCCGACGAGGCCGGCCCCCCCGGGAGCAACGATAGCCAGAGACAGGCCATTGTAGACCGCCGGCACCCGTCGACCCGACGTCAGGAACTCTCGCGATCGATTGGTGTACGCGCCGACGCCGATCGTCACCGTGAGGGCCACCGACATGACCGCCATCGCCGATTTCAGCGAGGCCTCCGTAACACCGAGTTGCTCGAGGATCAGCAGCAGCACGACGCCCGCCGCAACGCACGCGGCAAAGATGCCGAAATAGACCCCGATCAAGGGATTAGCGAGCTGAGCGCCGTGACGGTGCGGCATGGCTCAGAGATCCTCGTGCGCGCCGTGCCAGTGGTCGATCGCGTCCTGGCGGTTGATGTGAGCGAACGCCGTGACGATAGCGATCAGCACCACGCCGTGGCATGCGAGGAAATAGCCGAGCGGAAACCCCAGGAAGCGCCGCGTATTGAGCTGATCGGCATAGAGCGGCAACACGACGAGCGCGAGCAGGAACGGCAGCAGGCTTGTCAGCATCTGCCACTTGGTGTGGCGCCAGTAAGGTTTACGCTCCTTGCGCTCGATCATGCCGTCCCCTCCCGCGGCGTCGCATCACTCGCCGGAGCGCTCGGAGCCACCGCGGCGCCTGCCCCATCTGGCGACGGTGCACCCCCAATGTGGTCGAGAGTGGGCACTCTGCACGGCGCGCCCGGCGAATCGCAGCGATCAGCGAGTGAGTCTACCTCGACGACCCTGCTCTAGCCTCTCCAGGATCGGTGCGCCAGAAAATCGTCCACAGGCATCTCGCGTCGCTCTCTCGCCACGCGGCGGCACTGAGGATCACCGTTATCCATGGGCCATTGCAACGTCGTCGGTCGATCCGACAACCCGCTTGAATATGAGTTTCTGGCAGCCCGAGGGATATGTACGTGCCGAGATGATTGCCTCTCGCCACAGCCCAGGACTATTGTCCGCGGGCCACACGTGTTTGCGGCGCGCATCACTGTGCGTCCAGCGCCCGTGTTGCCCAGGGTTCGCCAGGCCGAGAGAGCGGCGAAGGCAACTCTGAAAAATGTCGAAACGAAAGGGGCCAGAAATGTCGCTGCTATCGGAATTCCGTGAATTTGCCTTGAAGGGCAACGTCGTCGATCTCGCCGTGGGCGTCATCGTTGGCGCCGCGTTCGGCAAGATTGTCGATTCGCTGGTGAAGAATGTGCTGATGCCGCCCATCGGCTACATCATCGGCGGCGTCAACTTTGCGGACTTGGCCATCAATATGCCGACTCCCACCGGCGAGCCCGTAGCCCTGAAGTACGGCGCGTTCATCCAGACGATCATCGACTTTGCAATCATCGCCTTTGTGCTCTTCATGGTCATCAAGGCCATCAACATGGCCAAGAAGCGCTTCGAGAAACAACAGGCAGAAGCTCCGCCCGCGCCCCCTGCTCCGAGCGAGGTCTACCTGAAGGAGATCCGCGACGCGCTGGTTGCCGGCAAGCGCTGAACCCTCCAGCAGTTTCGTGAGCCGGACGGGGACGTCTTCCCCGCCGGCCCATGATCTGGCTCGACCAGCCCCATCGTATCAGGAGCAGCTGCCTCCGCCGAGCACGCAGAACTTCGCACAGTGGGGATGGCAGAGCTTGACCGCACCCTTGGTGAACATGCCTTTGTTGGCTGCACCTGCCTCAGCGAACGTCGACCCCATCTCGAAGGCCGGCTCGTAGGGAAGCAACGTGCAGGGGAGTACGACGGGCCTCGTCGCCCCCTTGCGCTTGACCACCATCCGGCTCGTCGCGCACATCATGTCTGCGGGCCGCTTGTCGAGGATGCTCCAGCACCGCGTCGTGATCTCGGGAACCTCACGGCTCCCGTCCATCTCCGGCAACAGCATCATTTGCTTTGGATTGGCCGGATCAATGCGCCAGCCACGTGTCGCGACCAGCGCGGCATAGCCGTTGCGCTCTTCTGCCTCCGGCTCGTTCCAGCAGGTCCGTCCCGCGATCGCGATCTCGAAGCCATTGGCATTGAGCCAGTCGATCCCGGCGATCGCCTTGGCCCAGGTCTTGGGGCCACGCTCGGCCTCATGCAGCTCCGCGGTAAAATGGTCCAAGCTGATCCGAAGTCGAAGCCGTGCGCCGTGCTGTTCCTTGAGCGCGAGCAGCCCGCGCTTGATCGGCGCCCGCTGCATCGGCTGCATGGCATTGGTCAGCACCAGAACGTCGAACCCGCGCTCGAGAGTAGCTCCGAGCATCGCGATGAACTCGGGATTCATGAACGGCTCGCCGCCTGTGAAGCCGATTTCGCGGGTCCCGTGCTCACCCTGGAGCAGCTCGTCGAGCAGCTCGGTCACCTCGCTCGCACTGATGTAGGCAAGACGGTCGTTTGACGGACTCGAGTCGATATAGCAGTTCACGCACGTGATGTTGCACAGTGTTCCCGTATTGAACCACACCGTTTCCAGCCGCTCCAACGGGACGCTGGCCCGTTGCTCGCCGGTGGCTGTGATATCGGGATGCTCGAACTTCGCAAGGCTGGGTAGGCCCAAGGCATGGCCGGGCTGAGTCACGATGAGACGTCCCCTGTTTTTCGTTTGACCGGCGCTTTTCGCGCTTCCCGTCGATGATCCGCTTGTCGCGTAGCATGCCCGCGGTCCCACGCGGTACTCACGATGACTTTATTGCACCGTGAGCGGCAAGAGTGAGGCGCCACTCTGGATTATTGGTGTGACTGCATCGGACAAATGGATATCGGCCTGCACCACGAGCGGCCTCCCGCCCGGATGCCACTTCCCGTTGCCTCGATCAACGACGCCGATGGCCGAGACCTCGATCCCTGCGCCGGCCATCGCCGCGAGAACCGTCTCGACCTCCCCGGCAGGGATGCCGGCAAGCAATCCGCCTGACGTTTGCGGATCTAGCAGCAGTGCCAGGGCACGTTCCTCATCCTCGACCGCGAGCTCGATCTTGGTATTGAGCGCCAGATTCTCCGCGAGCAGGCTCGACCGCACCCCCGCGCCAATCAGCCGGTCCACACCGGGATACCGCCGGCACTTTGCCAAGCCGATCGTAGCCCGTGTGCCTGACGCCTCGAGCATCTCCACCAGGTGCCCGGCCAAACCGAAACCGGTCACATCCGTAACGGCCGTCGCTCCATGCTCGCGCAGGATCCGCGCCGCGGTCGCGCTCGAAACGCGCATGCCCTCGAGCGCCGCCGCGACGTCTTTTGCGCGCGCCAGCCTGCGCATCCAGCCGGCAAACACGATCCCCGTGCCGATGGGCTTGGTCAGCACCAGCACTTCGCCTCCTACGAGACCGCCTTTGAGCAAGAACCGGTCTCGCAGCACCGCTCCCGATACGAAAAACCCGATGCCGAGCTGCTCCGCGCGCGCCGTATGCCCGCCGACCACCGGCACCCCCTCACGACTGAGCACAGCGCGCGCTCCCGCCAGAAGTTGAAAAAGATCGTCCTCTTGCAGATGGGCTGCGGCGGGAGGCAACCCGGCGAGAGCCAAGGCATGATCGGGTTTGGCCCCTTTCGCCAGGATGTCTCCCAGCGCATGCGCAGCAGCAATCTCTCCCAGCACGTAGGGCTCTGGCCAGATTGCTGGAAAATGATCGACGCTCTCGACACGTAGCGCCTCGCCACCCAGGTCGAGGAGCGCAGCGTCGTCGCGAGGCGCCAGATTGCGCACCTGACCGGCCGTGTCTGTTTCGTCGCTGGCCGCGAAGCGTTCAAGCGCGCGTGCGAGTGGCGCGGGGCCGAGTTTCGCCGCGCAACCCGCGCAGAGCATGGCATCGGCTGCCTCGACCGCCCCATTCATAGGATCGGGCAGATCCTGGAACTTCCGCATGAAGGTCCGGTCGATGTGGTCCTTCAACCGCCACGCCCAAGCGCCGGCGGCGGCGAAAGCCCCTCGCGACGCAATCGCCGTCTTGCCGCCGCACGACAACAGCGTGAGGAATTGCTTCTGCGGCACGAACGGCTCGGGCTTCATCCCGCGCGCCAGTAGGCGCAGGTTCCGGGTCAACGGCGGCCCCTGACGTACGGCAAAGACGCCCGCCTTCTCACGCGGATGCTCGAGCACGGTCGCACAGTCGCCGACGGCAAAAATATCGCTCTGACCGACCACTTGCAGAGTCGGCGCTACCGCAAGAAATCCCCGCGGATCGAGGCTGAGACCGGTGCTCGCGAACCACTCCGGCGCCACGGCCTTCGTCGTGACAAGCGTCGCATCGCTCTGGACCTCGCGCCCGCTCGCGAGTCGCACCCGGTCTCGATCGACCGCCACCGCGGCATCATTGAGGATGAGCGTCACGCCGGCGCGGGCAAGCTCTGCCGCCGCCAGACGCCGCGCGCGCGCGTTATGGCTCGCCAGCAGCGCCCCGCTTCCGATCAGCACGAAGCTGAAATCATCGGCAGCGATACCGTGACGGCTCGCCTGCTCCCGCAAACTGTGTCGGATCGCCAAAATCAGCTCGAACCCGGCTGCCCCCGTCCCGATCACGGAAATCCGCCGGGGACCGCCTGCAGCAAGCGCCCGTGCCTCGAGCGCCTTCCATCGCGGCGCGAACGTCGACACTGGCTTGACCGCAACGGCGTTCTCGTCCGCACCTTCGATATCGCCCACCGCGGGCGTGATACCCGTATCGATGGAGAGAAGATCGTACGCGATCGGCGGCCGACCATGAAGGTGGACACGTTTCAGAGTTGTATCGATTCCATTGGCTGCACCATGAATGACCCGTGCGCCTGCGAAGTGCGCGAGCCGGACCAGATCGATGTGGCAAGCATCAAGGTCATAGTGAGTGGCGACGTAGCCTGGCAGCATTCCCGAGTAGGGTGCGTCGAGCTCCTTGGCCACCAGAACGATCTCGAGGCCGGGCTCAGGCTTCATCGCGAGCTCGCGAAGAACGACCACATGCGCATGACCGCCGCCGATCAGCACGAGGCGCCGTTCTGCGCGTTCGAGTGGATTGGAAAGCATGTCTGTAGTGGCCTCCGGCGACAGAGCACGCGACGTGCCTTGCGCGTCGCAGCGGCGGAGACCAGGATTTCAGCACACGCAGGAAATCGTCGTGAGTTTTGTCGCGGTCGTCGTCACTTCAGCGTATCACGGCAAACGTCTGCAGCATGGGGTACGCCAGTGGCTCGCCCCCGGCAAGGGCGGAGTGGTCGGGAGCCGTTCACCTGTGCTTGAGCCGGTTCACGGTTCCCGGAATTGCGTCACTTCGAGGCCGGGTAGGCCGCAACGAGTTGCGCCAGCGCCTCGGTCAGGGCCGGAACGTCGTGGCCGTTGAATGCGCTCCGCAGACGCTCTTCGGCGCGCCGCGCCGCCGGCTCAACCTCACTCAGGAGCGCCTCGCCTTCATCGGTCAGGCGAACCGCATAGGCGCGCGCATCGAGCCGTGTCCGCTTGCGCTTGATCAGGCCCCGCCGCAACAGGCGCTTGACGATCTCGGCGACCGTCGAGCGGTCGATACCCGTCACCTGCACCAGCCCCGTCTGACTGATGTCGCGATTGTCTGCCACGGCAATGAGCACCGCGAACTGACGCGTCGTGAGACCGGTCTTGCCGGCTTCCTCGTTGAACACACTGTCCGCGACTTGACAGGCCCGGTGCAGAAGATGCGTGATCGAACCAGTCAGGGCTGCCTTGGGTTGCTCCCCGGTCATCGAATTGGGCTCCGTCGTTCTTGTAAGCATGGGGGCCTCCTGGTGTGGGCGCGATCGCATGATCGGAGATCGCATTTGCCAGCCATCGAGGGCACTCTGAGAGCACCTAGTCTCATATTTGCAGCAATTGAAGACTCGACACGAGTCCTGGACTACTGCAAGTCAGACGGCAACGTTGTTGGTAACGTGCCCGTGATCAGCGAGCGTCGCTAGTCATAAAGATCGAACAATGCCTGTTAAAAGACGTTCAATCAGCATTGACTGGGAGGACCTGCGCGTCCTGATCGAGCTGGCTCGCCTCGGCAGCTTGTCGGCGACAGCGCGGGCTCTCGGCGTCACCCACGTCACGGTCAGCCGCCGCATAGCAAATCTCGAGACGGATCTAGCTCAACCCCTATTCTCGCGCGAATCCGGCCGCTATGTGCTGACCGAGGCCGGCAAGCGAATCCTCGAGCTGGCAAGCCCGATGGCCGACAGGGCCGAGGCAATCGTACGCTTCGTTTCCGGTTTTCACACCAATATAGCAGGCGCCGTCCGCATAACGGCGACTGAGGCTGTTGGCATCTACCTGGTCATGCCCGCTCTCAAGGAGATTCGCCAGCAGTTCCCCGACCTCGACCTCGATCTGCGGGTGAGCCAGCAGAACTTGAGCCTCGCACGCAGCGACGCAGATATTGCTGTCCGCCTGTCTGAGCCGACTTCTGACTCGGGCCTCATCGGGGTCAAGGTTGCCGAGCTCGCCTATCATCTTTACGGAGCGCGTAGCTACGTGGATGCCAGGAAGCCCGAGCTCTTCGAGTACATCGGCTATGCGCCTGAGTTTGCCACATGGCCAGAGGCGCAGGCGCTCGATGCAATCGCCCGCGGAGGTCGAACCGCCGTGCGCATAAATCACCTCGGCAATCGAATCGAGGCAACCCGCCTCGGCCTCGGCCTGTCACTCCTGCCGGCGCAGATGGCCGAGCCTTGGCCGGAGCTGGTCCGCGTATCTCGCGGCGGACCGGCGATGAAGCGGGACGTCTGGATTCTCATGCACGAGGATCTGAAAGACGTCCCACGCATCACGGCGTGCTTCGACGCTCTTGTCGAATTGATCAAGTCCCGGGACACCAGCGAGCACTGAGCCGCCGGTCACGACGCCGCATGCCGCCTGGACAACCACCCGCGAAGGCGCAATCGTGACGTCATGTGGGGACGGTCCGCGCCCCCTTCGCACGCACCCAGGGAGACGGCCCATGAGCACCGCCATTGAGCTCGGCGACATCAAGATCCGACGCATCGTCGAGCAGGAGGCCCCGTTTTTCCCAGTTCACGATTTCTTTCCGAATTTCACCAAGGAGATGCTGGCCGAGAACAGCCATTGGCTGCAGCCGCGCTATGTCGACAGCAACGGCATGCTGGTGCTCTGCATCCAGAGCTATGTCATCGAGACGCCGCATCACAAGATCCTGGTTGACACCTGCGTCGGCAATCACAAGCCGCGCCCCCACCGGCCGTTCTGGGACATGATGCAGTCCGATCGGTACGAAAAGAGCCTCGCGGCTGCCGGTCTCACCGTGAACGACATCGATTTCGTGATGTGCACCCACCTCCACGTCGATCACGTCGGCTGGAACACCCGACTCGAGAATGGCCGCTGGGTTCCGACCTTTCCCAAGGCCCGCTACATCTTCTCCGACCGCGAGCTCGAGTTCTGGACACAGCGTCACAAGCAGAACCCGGACGCCGCGGCCTGGATCACCGACAGCGTCTTGCCGGTCGTCGAGGCTGGCCGCGTCGACATCGTCAAGAGCGATTACGCCTTCAACGATCTCGTACAGCTGGTGCCGGCCCCTGGCCACACCATCGATCAGTACAACGTGCTGGCCGGGAAGGTTGGCCACGACGCCCTGGTCACGGGCGACATGGTCCATTCGCCGATCCAGGTGCGCTATCCCGAGATCGGAATGATGGCGGATTGGGATTCCAAGATCGCCGGCGAAACGCGAAACCGCCTCTTCTCGCGCTTCTGCGATACCTCGACGTTGATCTGCACGGGTCACTTCCCGTCGCCGTCGGCCGGCCGCATCACCCGCGATAAGGCAGGGCATTTCAAGTTCGTCGAGGCTTAGGTCGGGATCGCCCGCTAGGCATCGACGGTTGGTCTCCGAGAGCGCTGCCGCGGGCGCCTCGGAGACAGGACACACCACGGACCGCTCTGTGGTCCTCGGCCCCGTTCTCGTCCTCAGCCGAGCGTCGTCGCGACGATCCACCAGTTGGGGCGCGCTTCAGCGAGGTGCCGAGCTCCCGCCTGGGCAGCGTCGGACGAAGCAAACAGCGCAAAGCACGTCGGCCCGCTCCCTGACATTCGCGCCACCAGCGAGCCCTCGAGATCGGCAAGCCGCGCCGTCACCTCTGCCACGCCGGGACACAAGGGTCGCGCCGCCACTTCCAGATCATTCCTGCGATCAGCAACATAGGCGATGAGGGCGGCCTGATCCTCGAAGCATATCTGAGCTGACCGCTCCAGCCCCGCAGCGTCGGCTGTCAGCGACCTCGCGCCCAATGCTCGGAACACGTCGGCTGTCGCCAGGGGCACGCCCGGATTTGCCAGCACCGCCCAGAGCTGCGGCATCTCCGGCAGAACGATGACCCGCTCCCCGAGCCCGCTCATCATCGATGCGCGACTGACGAGGCAGACTGGGACATCGGCCCCGATAGATGCCGCAATCGCCATCCAGTCGATATCGTCGGCGAAGTCCGCGTTGGCGCGTCGCAGCAAGCGAAGGGCCGCCGCCGCATCCGCAGATCCGCCGCCGATCCCGGCGGCGATCGGCAACGTCTTGTGCAGTCGAAACGTACCGGTCCTCAGACGCGGTGCCACCCTGAGCGCGGCCGTGATGGCGCGCGCCACCAGGTTGACGGGTTCGCCCTCGTCCGTCAGAGCCCAGGCCCCGGGACCGGTGATATCGAGCTGAAATGCACCCCCCGGCTCGAGCGTGACGACATCCGCCGCCTCGGCACCAGCGAATGCAACCAGGCTCTCGAGCTCGTGGTAACCGTCGGGTCGCCGCCCGTGAACGATGAGCGTCAGATTGATTTTTGCGGGAGCCGGCTCGATCAACAAGTCGGGCTTGCATCCAGGCTTTGACTGCACCGCCGAGCCTTCACGTCCCATGAGATCACGCCGCCGCCGGCCTCACTGGAGGCTTGGTCTGCGCGGTGTCAGGCGAGTCTCGACCCGCTTCCGCGGCTCACGGGATTTCACGGCCCGTGCCTTTTTGGCCTTCTGCGCCCGCGCCTGCGGCAGAGTGGGCAAACCTTTTTCGACCTTCTGCTTGATCTTTGCCTCTTCCTCGGGCTCGGGCTTTAGCGTCAGTGCCTGTTGCCATTGAAAACGCGCCTCGCGCTCCCGTCCTACGCGCCAGAAGGCATCGCCGAGGTGATCGTTGAGGGTCGGATCCTCGGGTCGCAACTCGACAGCACGCTCCAGATACTTGACCGCCTGCTTGAAATTGCCCAGCCGGTAGTGCGCCCAGCCCAGACTATCGACGATGAACCCGTCATCGGGCTTGAGCTGCACCGCACGCTCGATCAGCTTGAGCCCCTGCTTCAGATGGATGCCCTGGTCGACCCAGGAATATCCGAGGTAGTTGAGCACCAGCGATTGGTCCGGTGAAAGTTGCATCGCCTTTTGCAGATCGGCCTCGGCCTGGGGCCACTTTTTCAGCCGCTCGTAGCTCGTGCCGCGCGCATAGAAATACGGCCAGTGCTTGGCTTCCGGCTTGCCGATCAGAGCGATCACTTTCGAATAGTAGCCAATCGCCTCCTCATGGCGCTTGCGTCCACGCATCATGTTGCCAAGCGCATCGAGGGCCTTGGGATCCGACGGATCGCGCGCAGCCAGTTGCTCGAGCAGGGACTTGGCCTCGTCGACCCGGTCCAGCAAGTTCAGGTTCTGCGCCTTGCGAATGTCGATGGCCTGCTGCAAGGCCGTGCCCGCCGGGATGCGGTCGTAGGCAGCGATAGCCGCCTCGTAGTTCTTCGATGTCTCATAGACGTTGGCCAGCGCCGCGAGCGCGAAGGGCGAGGTCGGCTCGAGATAGAGCGCCATCTGCAGATAGACCGCGCCGACACTGATGCCGCCCTCGCTCGCCAGCGCCTCGCCGAGCCCGTAGAAGATTTCGGCCAGTCCCTGACTGGGCGTTTCCACCAGCAAGCCGACCTGCTTCCCGTCCTTGAGTTGCTGCGCGAGCCCCTTGGCGACCGGATGCACGCCGCCGCCCGTCTTCTTCGCATGCTCCTCGAGAGTGGCGGACGCGAGCTTGTTGTCCCCCCCTGCCGACGCGTGGTGGGCGTAGGCGAGCGCCACGCGGAACGATTTCGTATCGCTGCGGAAGATCCGCTCGTAGGCATGCCGCGCCTGCATCCTCTGGGCCGCGACATCGTACATCAGCGCCTTGTGATATCGCACGTAGAAGCGCGCCCACTCGGCCTGGTTGATGGTATCCGCTTCGGCTATGCCGCCCCGGACATCGCCCTGCGCGACCTTCATCCAGCCTCGCGCCAGCGCCAGCGTCAGCTGCTCCATCACCCCGTTTCCGGGCGCTCCGAAATGCTGCGCGGCCTCCGCATAGCGCTTCGCTTTCGCCGCTTCCAGCCCCAGCACCAGCCGCGCCATGCGGTGCTCCGGATAGTTCTCGATCAGCCGCCGAGCCAGCTCCACCGCATGCTCGAAGCGGCCCTCTGTCGCCTCCATGAGGAGGGATTGCTCGGTGAGTGGCAAATTGCCCGGATCACGAGCCAGCGCGACCCGGTAGTACTCCGAGGCGGCACTACTGTCGTGCTGCCCTCGTGCGATGCGCCCAGCCAGATAGCTGCCGAGCAGAGAGCTCGCGGCCTGCGTCTCGGAGCCTGTCCGGGCTTCCACGCGTTCATGACCCAGCAAGCAAACCAGCGGCAGAGCCAGCAGAGCCCTCGTTACGCACCGGCTACCCCTGACGGCGGCTCGCTTCCACATCGCTTGCACCTCGCGGGCTTTGAACCAGCGCCCAGCTGGAGTGATTCATCGATCCGGACGCTAGCAAATCCAGGCGCCCTTTGACCATAACGATTCCCGGTGTGTTCACCGTGGCATCGCCCTCGTACCCGCCACGATCTTACACGGCGGGCGTCTCTCCGGCGAGCACCTGTGCCATCACCGGGCGGTCGACGTTGCCGCCCGAAAGGATCACACCGAGCCTTGCCCCGGGAGTTCTGCGGCGGTCCTTCAGTAACGCCGCCATGGCGGCCGCTCCAGCGCCTTCCGCCACGTTGTGCGTCGTCTCGTAGAGGAGGCGCATCGCCTCCGCAATCTCGTCCTCGCTCACGCGCACGATATCTGCCGCCCCGCGCGCGATCACGGCGATCGCATCGGGATGCGGCTCGCGGCAGGCCATGCCGTCGGCGAAGGTGGCCGCGCTGTTGGTTGCCACCACGCGCCCCGCCTCGAACGATAGCGCGACGGCCGGTGCCGCCTCGGCGACGACGCCGACGATCTCAGTGGTGAGTCCAAGCGCATCCCGTGCCGCGATCAGCCCTGATATGCCCGATCCCATCCCGATCGGAACATACACGGCATCGAGCGCGCCCGCGGCGCCGAACAGCTCGATCGCATACGTCGCCACGCCCTTGACCAGCGCCGGGTGGTACGAGGGCACCATATGCAGACCCTCGACCTCCGAGAGTCGCGCGGCCTCGTCCTTGGCCTCGTCGAAATCGCGGCCGTGCTCGATCAGCCGCGCGCCGAACGCGCGCATCGCGGCATTCTTCTCGACCGAGTTCCCGTGCGGAACCAGGATCGTCGAGGAAAGCCCCACCGCTTTGGCTGCACGCGCGATTGATTGACCGTGGTTGCCGCGGGTCGCAGTGATCACGCCTTTGGCGCGCACCCCGCTCTTTGCAAGCTCGTCCATGTAGACGATGCCGCCGCGAATCTTGAAGGCACCTGTCGGCGTGTGATTCTCGTGCTTGACCCAAACCTCCGAGCCCGCACGCTCCCCCAGCAGGGGCCACACGTAGGCCGGTGTGGCTGGCATCTGCGCATGGACGATCGCGGCCGCCGCCTCGAGATCGGAGCGAGTGAGAGCATAAGCGTCACGCATCGACATGCCTCCGGCCAATCTGTCGCGAAGCGCTAACACGCCGCCGATCCAGCTGCATCTACCTCTCTGATGTGCGTCAATCTGCGCCATGCCCACGGTTCGCCGTTTCCCGACTATCCGCGCCTCATCTGCCCCGGGGAAACAGTCATGTCGATGAGTGACATCGCAGACCTGAAGACCACTGAAGACGCCCGCGCCAAATGGATCGGCGTCTATGTCGGTGTGCTAGCCACCTTGCTCGCCATCTGTGGCGTTGGCGGCGGCAACGCGTCCAAGGATGCGACACGCGCCAATATCGAGGTGACGAACATGTGGTCGTTCTTCCAGGCGAAGAACGTGCGGCGTACGACGTTCTCGCTCGCGGGCGACGAGCTCGAGATGATGCTCGCCGCCAATCCGGCCATGCCGGCCGAGGCCCGCCTCGCGATCCAGGACAAGATCAAGGCCTATCGCGACACGGTTGCCGCCTTCACCAGCGACAAGAAGCGCAACGAAGGCTTGGACGAGCTGTTCCAGCGCGCCAAGGCACTGGAAGCCGAGCGCGACGTCGCCCTGCGCAAGGACCCCTATTTCGATCTGTCCCAGGCCCTGCTGCAGATCGCCATCGTGCTGGCATCCGTTGCCCTCATCGCTGGCACCGACGCGCTTTTGATCGCGAGCGCCGTGCTCGCCGCAGGCGGCACCCTGCTCATGATCAATGGCTTCACGCTCTGGCTCGCGCTGCCTCTGCTCGGTTAGCGAGCGGGCAGCGGCGGTAGCTTGGTCACGGTCCCATACTTATCCGACCAGAGCCCCGTATCGTGGGTGAAAAGCCGGGGCGGCTCGACCAGCCGATGTAAAACGCGCGGACCGTCGAGTGTCCATTCGACGAGGCCCGAGCGGGCGAAGCCACCGAAATGCTTCTGCCATCTGGCAATATTGACGAACGAGGTGCACGCCGCCCACACGATCTCGATGTCGCGCCACATCATACGCCGATAAACATGCAGATGCCCGCACGCAATGACGCGAACGCCGCCCCGCTGGCAGGCCTCCAGAAAAGCGAGTCGCCCCTCGAACGGAATGCTCGACGTCGTCGGTTGACGATCTTCCGCCTCGTCCACGAACGGCGGCATATGCATGAAGACCATCACCGGTCGGCCGCCCCGCGTTTCGAGCGCTTCCGCGAGAAAGGCGTTTTGCTGGACCTCCTCAGACCGACCGCTGTCGAAGAGCGAGGTGTCGAGTCCGACGAGCCTCCAGTCCGCAACGTCCTCCAACCACCACAGTGGCCCGAATTCGCGCTTCCACGCCGCCAGCCGGGCATCCGTCAAGGGCTGCTCGAGCCGGGAATGCCGTGGCGCCTCGCCGACATCGTGATTTCCAGGAATGATTCGCCAGGGCGCCGCGATCCGCCCCATTTCGGAGCGCGCGAAAGCCAAATCGCCATCGGCGACTGGCCCATTGAACGAAACATCCCCCGAATGCACGACGAGATCGGGGCGCAATGCCCCCACCTCATCGACCAGTACTCGAAAATTGTCGACGAAATAGGCATGCGTCGCCGACAGATGCGTATCGGAGATCTGCACGATACGAAATGGCTCGCGGGCGCGAGCTGCAACGTCCGTGTCTTCACCCATGATCGCCTCGCCCCCCCTTGGTCCGGATCACCGGCCTTAGTGTAGAGGGCCACGACCCGGATGGCGATCATTCCCGCGGCTGAAGCCAGCCGTGGGCGTCGTTCCGCCTATTCCGCGGCATCCATCATCTCGTCGGGCATCTGCATCGAAGGCGTGTCGAGCAGCATGCCGAGCGCATGCAGATAGGTCTCCAGCAGCGCCTCTTCCTCGGTCCGCTCGGCCTTCGGCTTCTTCCTGAGCGAGATCACCTTCTTCATGATCTTCGGATCGAAGCCCTCGGCCTTGGCCTCCAGGAACTTGTCGCGAATGTCGGCTGCCAGCGCCTTCTTCTCCTCCTCGAGCCGCTCGATCTGCTCGATGTACTGGCGGAGCTGGTTCTGGGAGGAAGCCTGCAGCGTCGTCATGTCGTGTGCCCTCGATCGATTGTCATTTGCCCGCTACGCTACGCACGCGTTTGGCGCGATCAAGGCCGGTCAGTTGTCTCTCCCGCCAATTCACACCCCGCTTGCCTCGATGTGACGATCGCTTGACAGTGGCCGCCGCGCGCCGCCCACGGCGACCGAGGGAGATGTCTGGATGCAGCAAGCCTTCCGCCCACTCGAGGGTATCAAGGTGATCGACGTCAGCCACGTCATCGCCGGCCCGTTCGCCACCTTCCATCTTGCCCAGATGGGCGCCGATGTTCTCAAGATAGAAAGCCTGGCGGGTGACGTCATGCGGCGCGGCGCGCGCGGCCCCCAGGCTTTCGTCGCGCTCAATGCCGGCAAGCGCAAGCTGCGCCTCGATCTTCGTGATCCCGAGAACCTTGCACGAATCAAGGCGGAAATCGCCGGAGCCGACATCTTCGTCGACAACCTTCGCCCCGGCGCCAGCGAGCGCCTCGGCCTTGGCTGGGAAGCTCTGAAATCGCTCAACCCACAGCTGATCTACTGCTCCATCTCCGGTTTCGGCCGCGACGCAGGCCGCTCCGCCTACGATCATGTGGTGCAGGCAGCGACCGGCATGACGCTCGCGTCCGGCGCCGAAACCGATCCTCCGCAGAAGATCGGCTTTCCGCTGATCGATGCCGGCGCCGGTATCATCGCCGCCCTCGCCATCGTCTCGGCACTTCGCGAGCGCGACCGCCGCGGCGCCGGCATGCTGATCGATGTCTCGATGGCCTCGGCCGCACTGCAGCTCATGTACCCGCTCACCTGCGAGGCCCTGACCGACGGCACCCGCCCCGTGCGCCAGGGCAACCAAGCCTTCTCCGGCAGCCCTGCCGCCGATCTCTTCCCGACCCGCGATGGCGGCCAGATCGCGTTCGCCGCCAACACACCCCGACAGTTCCTGGCCCTCCTCGACCTTCTGGGCATCGCCGACGTCGCCAGCGATCCGGCGCTCTTCGAGACGCCGCTGACGGCCGACGCACCCGCCGCCTTCCTGCGCGCCAAGGACCCCCCAGCCGTTAAGGCACGCCTCTCGAAGGCAACGCGTCGCTACGACGGCGCCGATATCGAGCGCCGCTGCGCCGAGGCCCGCGTCCCAGCCGCCGTTGTCCGCCCCCTCGACGTCTTCGCCCGCGAGGCGGCAGCCGCCGGCCATCTCGCCACGACCGTCCTCGAGGACGAAGGTACCCGCGTCGTCTCGCCAGGACTGGGGTTCAAGGTGACGTGAGGGCGGGGCTCTCTCTCCTTTGATGCGGCCACCTGCGCAGCCTTCGTTGGCCATGGCGGCCGATCGGTGCATACTGCCGCGGAGCTCGATCGGCCAAAGCCTCGTTGCCGGTCACTGAGACCGAGACGGCGGTGCAGGCATTTCGGAGGGCCCGCCCCACGGGAGGAGCATCGTGCGGAAGCGCAAGCGTCAGATGCATCTGGCCGTATTCTGGCTCGGCACCGGAAACCACATTGCAGGCTGGCGCATGGATGGCGCCTTTGCGAGCAACTGCGATTGGCCGATCGCCGAGGCCGGCGTACGCATAGCCGAGCGCGGCAAATTCGATCTTTTTTTCATCGCCGACAGCTTGGTTTCGGCGCCGAACGATCATCCCTCGATGCAATCGCGCCTCGAGCCGACCACCACCGTGGCCGCGCTGAGCCTCGTTGCACGAAAGATCGGCTTCGGCTGTACGGTCTCGACCAGTTTCAGCGACCCGTTTAACGTCGCGCGTGTTTTCCAGTCGCTGGCTCACCTCACCGAAGGGCGGATCGCCTGGAACATCGTGACCACCAACGCGCCCGACGCCTATGCGAACTTCAGCCGGGAAACGAACATCGATCACGACCGGCGCTACGAGATCGCCAACGAGTTCGTCGACGTGGTGCGCGGGCTATGGCGCGGCTGGGAGGAGGGCGCCGTCGTGAGGGATCGCGAGACCGGCGTGTTCACGGATCGCGCGCGGATCCACGCGCTCAATCACAGCGGACCCAACTTCCGGGTCCGCGGACCGCTCAATGTAGAACGTCCGCCCAAAGGTGAGCCCCTGCTCATTCAGGCCGGTGGCTCGGAGCCGGGGCAAGAGCTGTCGGCACGGACGGCGGATATCGTCTTCTCCGTGGTGAGCGGCGACAAGGACGAGGCGAAAGCCGCCTACGACGCACTTAAATCACGCCTGCCGAAATATGGACGCGAGCCCCACGACCTCGTGCTCTTGCCGGGCGTGATGCCGATCGTCGGACGCACGGACGCCGAAGCCAAAGCTCAGCTCGACCGCTTGCAGAGCTGGGTATCGCCAACGAATGCGCTGCGGCTCGTCTCCGTCCGTCTCGGCGTCGACCTGTCCGCCTACCCGCTCGATGGGCCGGTGCCGGACTTGCCACCGAACGCCAACAGCCAATCCTTCGCGAGGACGCTTTTTGCGATGGCACGGCGCGAGAACATGACACTGCGCGATCTTTACAACATCGCGGCCGCCGCGCGCGGCCACTGGGTGATCTGGGGCAGCCCGACGCGGATCGCCGATACGCTGCAGGAGTGGTTCGAGGGCGGCCTTGCCGACGGCTTCATGATCCAGCCGGCCTATTTCCCAGGCGCCTTCGACGATTTCGTCGACCTCGTGGTGCCAGAGTTGCAGCGCCGCGGGATCTTTCGCCACGACTACAGCGGGACGACGCTGCGCGACCACCTGCGCCAGGACGAAGGATGACGCGCCAGGAATGGCCCTCCGTTACCGCCGTCTGAGACACACCTTCCCACTCCTCACGAACTCGCCTACCCTCCCGGACGGTCGGCCGCGCGCCGGCCTCACACTCAACCCAGGAGGCATGACGCCACCATGGACCCGAAGATCCTGCTCGACCCCACGGGCGAGCATGCACCCGCAAGCCGCAAGCAGACGGCCCGCCCCAAATCGCTCGATGGGCTTACCATCGGGCTGCTCGACATCGGCAAGGCACGCGGCGACGTGTTCCTCAACCGTCTGGCCGATCGCCTCAAGGAGCGTGGCATCCAGGTGAAGCGCTACGCCAAGCCGACACCGAGCCGCCTCGTCGCCACCGACACCAAGCAGAAGATGACGTCGGAGGTGGATGCGGCGATCATCGGCCTCGCTGATTGAGGCTCATGCACAACGTGCAGTTTGCACGACGGATCCAATCTCGACCTCTCTGGTGTGCCGGCGCTGATTGTCGCCACGACCGCTTTCACCCAGGCCGCTGACGTCCAGTCGAAGGCCCTCGGCTACGACCCGACCATGGTGTGGGTGCCCCACCCGATCCAGGACCGTACCGATGCGGAGCTGACGGCGCTTGCCGACAAGCACTGCGACGAAATCCTGGGCAAGCTGACGGCCAGTGCGTAGACGCTGCCGATGTTGAGCTTTTCCAACGGCGGCATTCTTATGGGATGCCGCCGTTCCTATGCGGGATGCGATGACGAGGAGAGAGTGGCCATGCCCTTCCAGCACATCAGGCTCGACGTCGACGGCCCCGTCGCGACACTCGCCTTCAACCGGCCGAGCGTCCTCAACGCGTTCCACAACGAGGCCATGGACGAATGCGTCGCTGCGCTGAAGCAGGTCGCCGAGGACGATAGCGTCCGCGCCGTCCTGGTCCGCGGCGAGGGCCGCGCCTTTTCCGCCGGCTTCGACATGAAGGCATCCGCCGAGCGCGACATGTCCACCGTGGACAAGGTCCGCGCCCAGATGGAGCGCCAGTTCGATTTCATCATGGCGTTCTGGGATTGCCCGAAACCCACCATCGCGCTCGTTCACGGCTTCTGCATGGCCGGCGCTTTCGAGGTGGCGCTGGCCTGCGACATCACCATCGCAGCGGAAGGCACCCGCTTCGGCGAGCCCGAGGTCCGCTTCGGCACCGGCATCGTCGCCATGCTGCTGCCGTGGGCTGTCCTACCGAAGCACGCAAAGGAGATGCTGCTCACCGGCAACGACAAGATGGACGCCCAGCGCGCCCACCAGATTGGAATCGTCAATCACGTCGTCCCCGCCGACGAGTTGATCCCCGTCGGCCGCCGCATGGCGCTCGACATCGCCGCTGCGGCCGGCCCGTCGGTCTTCTTCACCAAGCGCGCCATGAACCGCACCTACGAGATCATGGGAATGCGCGACGCGCTCCGCGCCTCCCTCGATATCGATGTCATTCTCAATGCCACGCCGAGCCCCGAGAAGGCCGAGTTCGCCCGCATCCGCAAGGAGCAGGGCCTCAAAGCCGCCCTCGCCTGGCGCGACGGCCGCTTCTCGGACAACGGCAGCACTTGACCCAACATTCAGCGGATCGCCTTGTTTGACGTCGTCAACAGCGGACGTCCCACCGGCGTAAGCCGCGTCCCGCACAGCCACGATCACCATTGCGGTGTGGCAGATCGCCGATGCCGCCATTGATCCATCGGCCGCTCTCGGGCGTTAAGGTTTGTCTGCCTTCGAAGCCGACCGGAGATCGTAGATGCCCCGCCAAATCGCAATGCTGATCGCCTTCGTTCTGGTGACAGCGGCCGTGTCGGCATTCGGTGCAATCTTTCGCCCTGGCGAGTGGTATGCAGCGCTGGCCAAACCGTCCTGGAACCCACCGAACTGGGTCTTCGGCCCCGTCTGGACCGTCCTTTACATCATGATCGCCATAGCCGGCTGGCTCGCATGGCGCGCTGAGGGCTTCGGCCGCGCCGTCGCAATCTGGACGGCAGCCCTGGTCGTGAACGGACTCTGGTCCTGGCTCTTCTTCGGCCGCCAGATGATCGGCCTCGCCTTCGTCGACATCATCGTGCTTCTGGCGCTCATCGCAGCCTTTATCGCAGCCATGTGGACGCCTGCACGGATGGCGGCTCTTCTGTTCGTGCCCTATTTCGCCTGGGTCGCCTACGCCTCGACGCTCAATGGCGCGATCTGGGCGCTGAACCGGTAAGCCCGGCGCCTGCTCACAAGAAGCTGTATGGATCGATATCCACCGTCAGCTTGATGTCGCCCTTGACCTCGGGCAGCAGCGCCAGCCATTCGCGGATATAGGCCTGCACATCCGTCTCGCGCGGCGCCTTCAGGAGGAGCCGCCACCGGTAGCGGCCGCGGATGATGGCAATGGGCGCCTCTGCCGGCCCCAACAGCTCGATCTGCTCCGCCGCCGGCGCGCGTCGGGCAACCTCCCGCGCGAAGCCTTGCGCCACATCGCGGTGCTTCGCCGAAACGACCAGCGCGACCAAACGGCCGTAGGGCGGCAGCATCGCTGACTGGCGCACCAGGATCTCGTGATTGAGGAACGCCTCGCGGTCGCTCGCCACGATCGCCTGCATCACGGGATGGTCCGGCATGTGCGTCTGAACGAAACCGCGCCCTCGCGCGAAGGAGCGGCCAGCACGCCCCGTCACCTGATGCAGAAGCTGGAACGTCCGCTCGCCCGCCCGAGGATCGGCGCCTTGCGCGAGGCCAAGATCGCCATCGACCACACCTACCGTCGCGAGATCCGGGAAATGGTGGCCCTTCGCCACGATCTGCGTGCCGATGATGATGTCCGCCTCGCCGTCCTCGATCTTCTTGATGATCGCCCGCATCTCCGTCAGCCCCGGAATGAGGTCCGACGACAGGATCAGCGTGCGCGCATCCGGCCAACGCTCGGCCACCTCCTCCGCGATCCGCTCGACACCCGGACCGCACGCGACGAGCGTGTCCTCCTCCTCGCACTTTGGGCAGCGCTTTGGCAGCGGCAGCGAGAAGCCGCAATGATGGCAGTTGAGCCGGCCACGGAACCGATGCTCGACCAGCCACGCCGAGCACTGGGGACACTCGATGCGATGCCCGCACGTCCGGCACAGCGTCAACGGCGCATAGCCCCGCCGGTTCAGAAACAGCAGCGTCTGCTGCTTTTTCTCGAGTGTCTCGTTGACTGCCTCGACCATCGGCGGCGCCAGCCATTTGCCACGTTCCGGAGGCGTCTTGCGCATGTCGATCGCGGTGATCTCGGGCAACTCCGCGCCATGATAGCGGCCGGGCAGGCTGAGATGGCGATAGCGCCCCGTGCGCGCGTTGACGTGGCTCTCGATGGACGGCGTCGCCGAGGCAAGCACGATCGCCGCGTCACCGATCCGCGCCCGCACGATGGCCATATCACGGCCCTGATAATGGACCCGATCCTCCTGCTTGAAGCCCGGATCGTGCTCCTCGTCGATGACGATCAGGCCCAAGTCGCGGAATGGCAGGAACAGGGCGGATCGCGCGCCGACAATGCACCGCGCCTCGCCGGTCGCGGCCGCTTTCCACGTTCTCCCGCGCTCGGCCGGAGACAGCGCTGAATGCCACTCGGCCGGCGGCGCTCCGAAGCGCGCCTTGAACCGGTTCATGAACTGACTGGTGAGCGCGATCTCCGGCAGCAGGATGAGGACTTGCCGGCCTTTCGACAGCGCATGCGCAACCGCTTCGAAGTAGACCTCGGTCTTGCCGGAGCCGGTCACGCCGTCGAGCAGCGACACCGAGAACGCGTCGGCGTCGATCGCCGAGCGTAAGGCATGCGCCGCCGCTGCCTGATCGGGCGACAGCTCGACCTCAGCGTGCCCATGCGCCGGTACCGCGAACCGCTTTTCCGGAATGGCCACCTCGACGAGGCACCCGGCCTTCACGAGGCCATCGACCACCCCGGTCGTGCACGCAGCCTCCGCGGCCAGCGCCGACTTGGCCCGTATAAGGCCGTCGGACGCGATATCGATGGCCCGCTGGCGCTCGGGCGTCATCCGCGACGGCAGCGCCGCATCCGGCACACTGGTAACCCCGAAGCGAGGCTTCACCGGCTCGAATGCGGCTTGCGCGCTCATCATCATGCGCACCACCATGCCGAGCGGGCCGAGTGTGTAGCGGGCCACCCATTCCGCGAAGCGCAGCGACTGTACCGGCAGCGCCGGGGCATCGAGGCGCTCTGTGATCGTCTTCATCTTCTTTGGATCGACCGGCTTACCTTCGCCGACTGGCCGGTCCCAGACGATACCGATCCGCACCTGCGGACCGAACGGCACCAGCACGAAGCAGCCGGGCTCGAGCTCCAGATGCCCAGGCACCAGATAATCGTAGGTCTGGTCGAGCGCGACGGGCAACAGCACCGGCACTTGCGATGTGCCGCGCACTGCACCGTCGTTACCCTCGAGATCGAGCAGGTCTTCCAAGCGTCACGCCTTCCGACTAGAACGCGGGCTCGCATGCCGAATCGCCACGCAGGCCGCGATAGTTAATTCTAGCCCAATGTGCCACTTGTGAGGCATGGCAACTGCACTGACCAGGAGAGCTCGAGCTATGAAATTCTTCGTCGACACGGCCGACGTGGCCGAAATCCGCGAGCTCGCGAGCCTCGGCCTTCTCGACGGCGTCACCACCAATCCCTCGCTGGTCGCCAAGGCTGGCCGCGACTTCAAGACCATCATCGCCGAGATCTGCGAGATCGTGCCCGGTCCCGTTTCGGCCGAGGTCGCAGCGACCGATGCCGCCGGCATGCTGGCCGAGGGACGCACCCTCGCGAAGATCGCCAAGAACGTCGCGGTCAAGGTGCCGCTGACCTGGGATGGCCTGAAGGCCTGCAAGGCGCTGACCGGCGAGGGCACCATGGTCAACGTCACGCTCTGCTTCTCGGCCAATCAGGCTCTGCTCGCCGCCAAGGCCGGCGCGACGTTCGTCTCGCCCGTTCATCGGCCGTCTCGACGACATCGGCCTCGACGGCATGGACCTGATCCGCGAGATCCGCGCCATCTACGACAACTATCCCGCACTCGAGACGAAGATCCTCGCAGCCTCCATCCGCACCGTGAACCACGTCCGCGACGCCGCCATGATCGGCGCCGACGTAGCGACCGTGCCGCCAGCCATCCTGAAGGCTCTGGTCAAGCACCCACTGACCGACAAGGGCCTCGAGGCGTTTCTGGCCGACTGGAGCAAGACGGGCCAGAAAATCGTCTGAGCGGTCGAATGAAGTGCCTTGCCTTGCACCTAGCGGCCGGTGGCTGCAGGCTTGCGCGCCGATCTGTCGAGTCGCGCCTCGAGCAGCCGCAGCACGGCCTGCTCGATGAAGCTGAGCTCTCCTCGCTCCGCCGCATCCCGGTCGCCAGCTGCGGCGTCGAGCTTCGGGAAGACACCCTCGAGGTAACACGACACGACCTCCGGATGGACGTAGCATTTCCGGCTGATGGTCACCGTATTACCAAGGCGCGCGGCCACCTCCTGTATCGCGCGTTTCAAGTGTCCCTTCGCTTGTGTCGCGCTCTCATGCGACCCAAGCACGCTGAGCGCCCCCGCGGCCAGGACCGTGCCGGCCCAGGTTCGGAAATCCTTCGCTGAAACGTCCGCGCCGGCGACCTCGCGCAGGTAGGCGTTGACATCGGCGGAATCCACCGAAGTGACCGTGCCGTCGTCATCCAGATACTTGAACAAATGCTGCCCCGGCAATTCCTGAAGTTTCCCAACGATACGCGCAATCCGGCGATCTTTCAGCGGCAACCGCCATGTCTTGCCGCTTTTGCCTTTAAACTCAAAACGTAGCTCCGAACCGTTGACAGACAAATGCCGCGCTTTAAGTGTCGTGAGACCATAGCTGCGATTTTCGCGCGCGTACTCTACATTACCAGCCCGGATGAGGGTTTTGTCGAGAAGGCTGACAATCGTCGCCAGGACTTTCTCCCTGGGTGTACCGGGCAGTTTCATATCGTGCGCAACGCGGGCCCGGATACTCGGCAACAAGCGCGCGAACTCCACGGTGTGCTCGAATTTGTGTCGATCTCTGATAATACGCCACTGGTCATGATAGCGATACTGTTTACGTCCCCGCGCATCTCGTCCGGTCGCCTGAATATGCCCATTGGCGAAGGGCGAAATCCACACCTCGCGCCAAGCCGGGGGAATGGCCAATGATTTGATGCGTGCGAGATGCTCGGCCTCGACCGGCCCGCCATTGGGCCCCCGATAGCTGAAGCTTTTCCCCTTAGCGGATCGGGTAATGCCGGGATCCTGGTCTGAAACGTACGTGAGACCCGCTGCCTTCGCGTCGGCCGCCTCACGCGGAAGAGCTTTTGCCTTTGCCATGTGCCTATGGCTGCGCCTCTGGCAAGAAAAAGCCCGGCCCGCCGGAAGGCGGGCAGGCCGGGCTCAACGTTCGACGGCTTAGCGGCGAGTGAATCGCCCCGACGAATCGCGGTAGCGATCTGCGTCGGAATCGTAGTGCTCCCCGCCACGCCCGTAATCGTCGTCATCGCCCCGATGGCGCGAGCTTTGCGACGACCGGGAGCGATACGAGCCATCGTCGTCGCTTCGACCGCGGCCGGAGCGGGACGAATACCCGTCGTCATCGTCACGATAGCGACCGGAACGCCCGCCGCTTTCGTATCGATCGGAGCTCGATAGACGCCGGTCGTGCTCGGGATCGGTCACGCGTCCACGCCCATCACCACTCCGGTGGCGGGACTCGTAGAGACGGTCCGTCTCGTTCCCGCGCAGGCGGTGGTCGTGATCGGGATCGGTCACACGCCCGCGGCCGTCGTCGCCGCGATGCCGCGACTCGTAGAGACGGTCCGTCTCGTTCCCGCGCAGGCGATGGTCGTGATCGGAATCGATCACACGCCCACGGCCGTCGTCGCCGCGATGCCGCGACTCGTAGAGACGGTCCGTCTCGTTCCCGCGCAGGCGATGGTCGTAATCGGGATCGGTCACACGCCCACGACCGTCGTCGCCGCGATGCCGCGACTCGTAGAGGCGATCCGTCTCGTTCCCGCGCAGGCGATGGTCGTGATCGGGATCGGTCACACGCCCACGGCCGTCGTCACCGCGATGGCGCAACTCGTAGAGACGGTCCGTCTCGTTCCCGCGTAGACGATGGTCATGGTCGGGATCCCGGACCGCGCCCTGTCCCGGATTTCCGGTATGCCGCGACTCGTAAAGCCGATCCGACTCGTTTCCGCGCAGACGACGGTCATGCGCGGGATCTCGGACCCGGCCGCGGTGGCTCGTGTCGCGGCCACGACCCGTTTCATAGTCGTCGTCGTAATCTCGATATCGGTTTCGCGTTGCCATTCAAACCACTCCTTTCGTTCTGCCTGAGTTGCAGACGATACGCGTGGAAGCATCCGCCCTGGGAAATGTTCCCAGCCGTTCCTTCAAATCCTACCTTTGTCTTAGTATCAGCCGCTGCAGACGACGCTTCGTCGCACCGAATGCCTGAGAATACGAAAACGGGGCCCATAAGACCCCGTTTTGAACGGTTTTCCGGTGACGACCGATAATCAGCCAAAAACTTGGGGATTGACCGCATTCTCTTTTCTCGGCGCGCCGTCGAACACGGATAGAACGTTTTTCGCGGCCTCGACAGCCATGCGCTGCATGGCCTCTGCCGTGACTCCCGCCATGTGCGGGGACAGGATGATGTTCGGCAGCTTGAACAGGGGATTGGCCGGGTCGGGCGGCTCGCGGTCGAAGACGTCGAGCGCGGCGGCTGGCAGCGTCCCGTCGGTCAACGCCTGATGCAGTGCCGCCTCGTCGATGATGCCGCCGCGTGCCGTGCACACGAGATACGCTGTCCGCTTCATCCTCTTCAGACGAGCAGCGTTGAACATCCCGATCGTCTCAGGCGTCTTCGGGCAGTGGATCGTGACGAAATCGGCCCGCGGCAGCGCACCGTCGAGATCCGAGACCGGCTCGCAACCTGCCGCCTTGATCGTCTCCGGCTTCACATAGGGGTCGTAGATGAGGACCGTCATCTCCATGGCGAGACAGCGCTTTGCCGTCCGGGTCCCGATACGGCCGAAGCCGACGATCAACACCGTCTTCTCGAACATGTCGACGGCGACATACTCCGGCTTCAGGCGGTCCGCCCAGCGCCCCTCGGCGACGAGGCGCGTCAGTTGCGGACCTTTCCGGGCGAGCGTCAGCATGAACGTCATCGCCTGCTCGGCGACCGAGGGAGAGTTGGCAGTACCCGCGATCATGACCGGGACCTTGTGGCTGGTCATCGCCGGTATGTCGATCGCGTCATAGCCGACGCCCGTCCGCGCCACCACCTCGACACCTCCGGAGGCCGCGTAGTCGGCCTCCCCGAACGGCGTCGCGCCGAGGACAACCCCGTGAACCGGTGCATGAGACTTCAGAAGCGACTGATACTCCGCCCCCTTCATGAAGTAGTTGAAGGGGATCGCCTCGACGTCGCCTCGCCCTTTCAGGATCTCGATTCCATCGCTACCCATCGAATCCGTGAAGAGAACCTTCTTCTTGTTGGTCGTCATGCGCCTCATCCCTGTCTATTTGGCTTCAATCAGTAGTCCGAGGCCGCTTCATGGTGCAAGCTGGACGCGCCTCGGCGGACGGCGTCAGGCTCCGTGCGCACCATGTGGTTCATCTGTTGTTCAGGAACGGCGAGGCACGGAGAGGCCGGCATTTCCTGGCACGATCGGGGCTCCCTGCCAGATGGCGGGAGACGGGCAAGAAAGTACTGTCGGCATGGGTTGGATCGAGTACTGGGACGACAAGCCGACGATCTATGTCAGTCAGCGTCACCGTGAGGCTCACTACCGTTGCGTCGCCGACGGCTTGATCGCCAATCTCGGTGGCGGCGACCCGGTCGTGCTCGACTATGGCTGCGGCGAGGCCCTGCACGCGGACGAGGTGGCCAGCAGATGCCGCCGCCTCTACCTGTGCGACGCGGCCCCGAGCGTCCGCGCGGAGCTGCGCAAGCGCTTCGCCTCCGTCGAAGCCATTGTCGTCATTGCGCCGGACGAGCTGGCCGCTTTGCCTGGCCGCTCAGTCGATCTCGTCGTGGCGAACTCCGTTGTTCAATATCTCCCCCCGGACGTTCTCGACGCCTGCCTCGACGGCTGGCGCCGTTTACTCGCCACCGACGGGCGCCTTCTTCTCGCCGATATCATCCCGCCTTCAGTGGGACCGATGACCGATGCTGCGGCGCTTCTATCGTTCGCCCGGCGGGAAGGCTTCTTCCTGGCCGCGGGAGCCGGCCTGGTGCGGACACTCTTTTCCGACTACCGGAAGATCCGCGCTGAGCTCGGCCTGCAACAGTACGAGGCGGACGCGATCATCTCCCTGCTTTCCGCCAAAGGCTTCTCCGCCCGACGCCATCACCCCAACCTCGGCCACAACCAGGCACGGATGGCCTTCCTGGCCGTGCGTGCGGGCAGCTAGCGGATCCCCGCAATGTCTCGCATCACGTCAGAGTTCGCCGGCGCCCCCCTCGTTGCCGGCAGCGAGCTTCGCCGAGCTTGGCGCATCTCCGCGCTGCTCGTGCTGGCGCTATGGGGTCTGTTCGCCTACCCGTGGCTGAGCGGCCGAGTCTCAATCCCCTACGACGCGAAGGCCCTGTTCCAGGCCCAGCTACAGTTCCTCGCCAGCGCCTTGCACTCCGGTCAGTCGCCGGCCTGGAACCCGCATACCTTCGTCGGCGTCCCCCAGATCGCCGACCCGCAGTCGCTGATTTTCTCACCCGGCCTCTTTCTGGCGGCCTTGAGCAAGAACCCGAGCTTCTGGCTGCTCGACGTCTACGTCTTCGTGCTGCTCGGGCTCGGTGCCGGCGCCATCCTGATGCTGTTCCGGGACCGCGGCTGGCATCCGGGCGGCGCCGCCGTCGCAGCCCTCTGCTTCGCCTTCGGTGGCTCGGCCTCCTGGCGCATGCAGCACATCGGCCAGATCCAGAGCTATGCCTTCTTCGCTCTGGCGCTATGGCTACTCGTACGGGCGCGCCATCGGGAAAGCCCGGCCTGGGGCGCGGCCGCAGGCGTCGCTGCTGGCCTGATGGTGGCTCAGCCGGATCAGGTCGCACTTCTCGCGTGCTATCTGCTCGCTGTCGTCGTCGCCGCAGATTGGCTGACCGATCCGGCTCCGGCTCGCGTGGCGCGCAGTGACGTCGCACCGCTCGCCGCGGCCGCAGTCACCGCACTCGTCGTCGCGGTGCTGCCGGTAGCCCTCACCTACGTCTTCCTTGCAGGCTCCAACCGCCCATCCATTGCCTTCGCCGAGGCCGCCCGCGGCTCTCTACATCCCGCATCGCTGCTCACCTTCCTCGTTCCCGACCTGTTCGGCATCAAGGACGCCGCGCTCGGTTACTGGGGCCCCTACAGCGAGACTTGGGATCCTTCCGAGCTGACGCTTTCGCCCAACATGAGCCAGCTCTACATGGGCGCGCTGCCCTGCATCGTTCTGCTGCGCGGCGCTCTGTCCCGGGGCGCCCTCAGGCGCCGGGAGATCGTCGGCTACACGGCCGCCGCGCTGATCGCGCTGGTCTATGCGCTCGGCAGCAACACGCCCCTGTTTCGCATCGTCTACGAGGTGCTACCGGGCGTGTCGCTCTTTCGGCGACCCGCCGACGCCACGTTCCTCCTCGGCGGCTTCCTGTCGATCCTCGCCGGCTACGTCGTTCATCTCGGCCTCACGGGCAGCCTCACGAGCGATCGGCGAGCATTGCGGCGCGAAGCTCTGGTGTTTCTGTTGCTGCTCTGCACGGGCGCCGCACTTGCCTACTGGCATGGCCGTCTCGGGGCCGCCCTCGTGCCACTCGCCGCCGCCGCCACCGTCGTCGTCGGAGCCGGTCTGCTGCTCGCCATGCCCGTGGGCAGTCTGGGCCCTATGGGTCGCTTCGCAGCCTTCCTTCCCGCGATTGTCGTGGGCGCCGATCTCGCCCTCAGCAACGGGCCGAGCGAGGCAACCGGAAAGCCGATTGATCGGGCCCAGGAGGCCTTGAACCCCGACACCCGCAACGAGACCATCGCCTTTCTGTCGCATCACCTCAGACGCAAGCCCGGATCGCCCTGGCGGGATCGCATCGAGGTCGCAGGCGTCGGCTTCGACTGGCAGAACGCCGCCGAGGCCCACGGCTTCGATCAGACGCTAGGCTATAATCCTCTTCGCACGGCTCTCGTCACCCGCGCCCTCGGCGCCGGCGACTATATTGCCGGCTACGAGCAGCGCGCTTTCAGTCCCCTCTTCCCGTCATATCGCTGCCGCCTCGCCGATCTTCTCGGCCTGCGCTTTATCGCGAGTCCGGTGCCGATCGCGCGCCTCGATCGCCGGATCGGCGACGAGGATCTGAATTTCGTCGGCCGCACACCGGATGCCTACATCTACGAGAACCCGCGCGCCCTGCCCCGCGTCCTCTTCGTCGAGAACGCCATGGTCGCCGACTTCGACCGCATTCTCGCCGACGGTCGCTGGCCCGAGTTCGATCCGCGCCAAACCGTCCTGCTCGACAGCTCCGACCCGCCTGATCCGGACCAGCGTCCGCTACCGATGACCGTCGCCGTCTCGCCCGAGATCGCAGTGCTGCCGGCAGCACCATTGCCAAGTCTCGAGATTGCGTCGCGACCGGGCGCCCCACCCGAGAAAGAGGCCGACGCGATCATCGTGCGCTACGAGAACACCCGCGTGGACGTGGCCGTGAATGCGCCCCGGGCCGGATTTCTCGTCCTCAGCGACGTCTGGCACCCCTGGTGGCGCGCCAGTGTCGATGGCAGCGCCTCCCTCATCCGCCGCGCCAACGTGATGTTCCGCGCGGTTCGGGTCCCCGCCGGCCGCCACAGCATCCGGTTCGAGTTCCACCCGCTCTCGGGAGCCCTGTCCGACCTCTCACGCAAGCTCGCCCTCCGCCGTCGGTAAGCGGCGCGGCGAAGCGCTTGCCTGCAAGGCCGTAGACTGGTTCTCTCTGATGTTGCCGACCTCGCAAACGCTCCGGCGCAACGTCTCGGCCCAGGTTCGCCGCTACCAACCTCGTCGAAAGAAGGAATCCGTGTGCGACGTCGCTACCTCATCTCCGTCTATCGCGCGCTCGGCGCGGGGACGGCCATCGGCATAATGGAGGTGCTGGCGATCTGGGCCGCCGAGCCGATGGTCCGCGTTCCGTTCGTCACCTCGATCGTGCTGGCCATGGCGCTGCCGGATAGCGAGCCGGCTCAGCCGCGCGCCATCATCGGAGGGCACCTGCTCTCTTGCCTCGCGGGCCTCCTGGCATTGCTGATGCTCGGGTCAGGCGAGACTGCGAGCGCCCTCGCCGTCGGCCTCGCAACCTTTGTCATGATCGCCTCGCGCACGCTCCATCCACCGGCCGGCATCGATGCCTTCCTGGTTGCCTCTTACGGCCTCGGACTCGAGTGGATGCTGAATCCCGTGCTCATAGGAGCCCTGCTCCTGACGGGGTTCGCGCTGGCATGGCGCTGGGGCGAGCGCCGCCTGTTCTCACCGGCCGACCGCGCCGCGGCACCCCAGCTCTGGTCGGTCGAGCGGATACGCGAACTCAAGCGGCTCTGGAAAGCTCGCCTTTGAGGGCCTTCCCGATCAGCTCGCGCGTCTCGGCCACGCCGTAAAGCTCGATGAACGAGCCGAACCTCGGCCCCTGGGTCTGACCGAGCAGAACCTCGTAGATCGCCTGGAACCACTGGCGGAGCTTGTCGCCGAAGCCGTTGGCCTTGCCGGCCTCGTAGACGATGTTCTGCAACTCCTCGGCACTGGCGTCGGCCGCGGCCGTGGCAAGCGCGGCATCCAGAGCCTCGAGCGCCGTGCGCTCCTCGTCGGTCGGCGCGCGGAACGTCTTTGCCGGCTTAACGAAAGCGTCGTAGTAGGCGATCGCATAGCCGACCAGCTGGTCGAGCAGAGGATAGCGGTCGGCCGTCGCGTCGGCGGCGTGGCGCCGGATGAAGCCCCAAAGCACCGCCTTGTCGTGCGCGTTCGAGGCCGAGACGAGATTGAGCAGCAGCCCGAACGAGATCGGCAGCTCGGCAGCTGGCGGATGCCCGCCGTGGATGTGCCATATGGGATTCTCGACCCGCGCCTTGGCCTCCTCGGCCGGATACTTGGCGAGGAATGTCAGGTACTCGTCGACCGCGCGCGGGATGACATCGAAATAGAGCCGCTTGGCCGTCTTCGGCTTCTGGAACATGTAGAGCGACAGACTCTCCGGCGAGGCGTAGGTCAGCCACTCCTCGATGGTCAGGCCGTTGCCCTTCGATTTCGAGATCTTCTGGCCATGCTCGTCGAGGAACAGCTCGTAGTTGAAACCCTCGGGCGGCGTCCCGCCGAGCGCGCGACAGATCTTCGATGAAAGCGTGACGGAATCGATCAGGTCCTTGCCTGCCATCTCGTAGTCGACGCCGAACGCGGTCCATCGTAGCGCCCAGTCGGCCTTCCACTGGCACTTCACCGCGCCGCCCGTAACCTTGGTCTCGACCTTCTCGTTCGTCTCCGGATCGACGTAGACCACGGTCCCCTTCGACGGATTGCGCTCGATCATCGGCACGTAGAGCACCTTGCTCGTTCTGGGCGAGATCGGCAGGAACGGCGAGTAAGTGGCACGACGCTCAGGTCCGAACGTCGGCAGGATGATATCCATCACCTTGTCGTAGACCTCGAGCATGCGCAGCAACGTCTCGTCCATCGCCCCGGACCTGTAGACGTCGGTCGCCGAGAAGAACTCGTAGTCGAAGCCGAATTGGTCGAGAAAACGCCTGAGCCGCGCATTGTTGTGGTGCGCGAAGCTGGGATGCTCGTTTGAGAAAGGATCGGGAACGCTCGTCAGGGGGGTATCGATAAAACCGGCGAGCATCTCCTGGTTCGGCACATTGCCGGGCACCTTGCGAAACCCATCCATGTCGTCGGAGAAGCAGATGAGACGCGTCTTGCGCCGCCCCTCGGTCAGAACCTCGAATGCGTGGCGCACCATGCTCGTCCGCGCCACCTCGCCGAATGTGCCGATATGCGGTAAGCCGGACGGCCCATAGCCCGTCTCGAAAATCACCGGCTTGTCTTTGCCGCCAGGCATTTTATCGAGGCGCTGGATGAGGCGGCGAGCCTCCTCGAAGGGCCAGGCGCGAGCCTCTGCGGCAACGGCGATCTCAGCGGGAGGGATGGGTTCGGACATGTTTCTTGCTTTGGTTGACTGACCGTCGGGACCGTAGGTGCGCCGCCTCTGTGCGTCAATCAAGCCGAGCGTTTTGAGGCCCCAATTGATATTACTGTGCGCCACGGCAAGGAAACCGGACTGGAGACCTGAATGAGCAAGCTTTCGGCCGAGGAAGCCCTGATCTACGCCATGATCACCACGGCGGCCGTCGACCGTCGGATCACCGACGACGAGCTGCAGCGCATCGGTTCAGTCGTTAAGGAGCTTCCCCCGTTCCTGAACTACGACCATGACTGGCTCGTCAAGGAATCCCAGGATTGCGGCAAGGTGCTCGCTGGTCCCTCGGGCCTCGACAAGGTGCTGGATCTGATCGTCGATGCCTTGCCCGCGCATCTCGAGGAAACCGCTTACGTGCTCTGCGCCGAGGTCGCCGCCACCGACTTGAAGGTGCGGCTGGAGGAGGTCCGCTTCCTCGAGATGCTGGCCGGGCGCCTCGATCTGGACAAGCTGACCTGCGCCGCCCTGGAAAGGGCCGCCAAAGCGCGTCACCAGCAGATCGAGCCACCCTCGGGGACACGTCTTTGAGGCCAGCCCGTCACATCCGGAAAGCGACGCTCAGAAAGAACCGCCGGTCCTGAACCCGCCGCGGCGCCCGCGATCATCATCGTCGTCGTCATCATCGTCATCATCGTCGCGGCGACGCCGGCCTCCGCCCCATCCGCTCGGAAACCCGCCGAACGGCGGCATGCCCGATTGCCGCCGCCACGAGTCTCCTGGCCGGTGCCGCCAGTGCTGCTGCTGCTGCATGCGCACCCAGTATTCCGCAGCCGTGATCGCACCTCGAAGCAGCATCTGCAGGAGGTCCTCGACCCGCGGACTGTCGTTGAACTCCGACCCGACGTCGTCGTAGCGCTGGCGGCGGAAATTAGAGGCGAGCCGTGCCATCTCGACCTGACGCTCGGCAATCTGGTCGAGCCGCCGCCGCCGGCTGACGTTGCCCGCTTCCAGCTCATCGACGAGTTGCCCGAGGCGCTGCACCTCCTCGACGACCATGTCGTCCTCTTTCGTCTCGGTCGCGGCGGCTTGCCCCATGAGTCGCCGCAGGGGCTCGCGCTCGAGAAAGGCCGCGTAGGCCGCGACCGCCGCGATGAACGATTGATCCTCGCCCTTCGCGTAGACCTTCAGCTGATTGCCCGTCTCGGCGAGCTCCGACGTGATGCGCTCGAGCTCGTTGTCGAGCTCGGTCTGCCGCTCGCGCTCGCGCCTGAGCTCGGCGATGAGGTCGCGGCCGGCCAACTCCCGCGTCCGCTTGGCCTCCATCTCGTCGAGCGCCGCCTTGGCAGCTTGCACTTGACGCTTGAGATCCTCGGCATGCGCCCTGAGCCGCACCGGGATCTCTGTCAGCAGCGTATAGTTGGCTCTCGCATCCGAAAACCTGACGAGCCCCGCCACCCACTCATCCAGCAAGCGGACAAGACCGCTCGCCTGATACTGAGAAGTCCCGAACTGTCTGCGCCACAAGTACATGAACAGCGGATCGTCGCGGTAGGGCAGTCCCTTTTCGTGCTCGTCGCGCGTGACCTGCTCGGCCTTCTCGGTGGCCTTCGCGAGCGTGGCCGCGAGAGCGCCGTGGACCTCGGCCAGCGTGGCGTAGTCCTTGTCCTGCGCCAGCGAGGCTCGTGCCTCCGTGCCGAAATGATCGAGCCGATCTTCCAGAACCGCGATCCGTCGTGTCTGCTCGTCTTGACGCGCCACCTGGGCTGCGCGCTCGCCTTCCGCCTTCGACTGTCGGTCCTCGAGGGCGCCGATCGTCCTCAGCCGGGCCTCCAGAATGCCACGCACCTGATGCGAGAGATTGTCCGCGTCGTCGATGACCCCGTCCGCAGAAGCGTCGCGCGCGCGGATTGTTGCCAGGCGGCGCAGCGCCGCCAGTCGCTCACCGACGAGGCCTACACGCTCGCGGTTCGCTGCTTCCAGCTCGCTCGTGATACTGGCCCGTTGGGCTTTCAGATCCCGCAGCGCCTCCTCGATACCGGCGAGCGTCTGTTGGCCGCTCTGCATTCTCACCACCTCGTCAGAGCGCCGCCGGAGACCTCGCGCCGCCAGCTCGGCTCCAGCTCGCCGCGCAGCTTCGTGCCAAGCACGGCCTTCTGGATAATGCCGTCGTCGAGCTTATCGGCCTGCACCTCGTCGAAGACCGACTTCGGCACGCGCACGGCCCACTTCGTGACAGCCTCGCGCTGCCCCGTCTCCTCGTTCAGAATATCGCGCGGCACGACCTTGCCCGACGCGTCGATCGCCTCGACCACCAGATAGTAGTTGCGGCTCAGCGGATTGACGCGAGGCACCCGCCACAGTCCCGTGATCTCGCCGCGCCGATTGACGATGCGCACATCATACGATGCCCGCAATTGCTCGAGCATCCGGGCCAGCCGAGCCTCCTCCTGTCGCGCTGTCTCCCGGTTTCCGCCCGAGGCAGCCGAACGGGCAGCCTCGGCAATCTGGCGTCCGTCTGCGACCACCGCGTCCGATTTCGCCTCGCGCTCGAGTTGCTGCACCAGGCTGGTCACCCGAGCGGGCAGCTCTTGGCTGAGCTCGCGCTCTATAGCGGCCGTCTCGAGGGCGCGCGGCCGCTCATAGCCGAAGTACCATCCCCCTCCGACCAGCGCCGCGCCGAGGGCAATCGCGGCCACCCGCTTGCCCCACCGATCTCGCGTGACATAGAGCCGGGCCAGCCGCACCTCGAGCGAGGGCGCAGGCGGCGTGTAGACGAACCGCTTTTCCTCGAGCGCCTTTACGCCGTCCTCGAGAATCTGATCGGGCACCTCGATGCCCTGGCCCTTGTAGATGTCCCGAAGCCGCTCGATAAGCTCCGCGCGCCGTTGCGCATCGTCGAGCTCGCGCTCCACGAGCCGCTTGTCGTGACGCAGCGTATCCACGACGTCCATGGCGATCATGACGTCGTCGAGAGGGCGGCTCGGTTTTGCTTCGGCGGCCATGACTCAACCTTGAAGAGGCCCGTTCCTGCGTGGCGCGGCAGAAGCGTGCGCGCGGAGAGTTCGGCGCTCACCCGTTCTCACGCTTCAAACGTCACGAGTTCCCGCACCAGCGCAAATCACGGGTGCCCAGGCTCATCCCAGTGCCGCGGCGTCCACGGCAAGCTGTGCGAGACGCCGCTTGCCGTCCTCCACCGCCTCGTTGATCTCCTCGGAGTTGCGGCTCGCCATGGTGCGCATCTCCTTGATGATGTGGCGCGAGCGCTCCTGGAAGCTCACGATCGAGTCGACCAGCTTCTTCACGGCATCGGCCCGAACCGTCGGCCCGTAGCCGGCCTTGATGGCCGCCTCCTGAACCTGGTTGCCGATTTCGCCGATCGTCTCGAGGCTGTCGGAGACGCCCTTTTTCATGGCTTCGAGTGTCGCCGTCGACTCGTGCAGCCCGAACAGGCCGGTGAACGAGGCCTTGAGCGCCGTCAGCACCGCCTCGTTGGTCGAGAAGAACGTGATTGCCTGCTGATAGACGCGCTCCTTCGCATTGGTCGTCTGCAGCAGCCGGGTCATGATGACCTCGGTCGTGTTGTAGCCGATGGTCAGATTGTCCGCGAGGTCCTTGGCGATCTGATAGCGCTTGTCCTCGTCCTGCATGGCGCGGAGCTTTTCATCGCGCTGCAGCTCGAGCTTCGCACGCTCGGCCGGATCGCTGCCGGCAAAGCCGGAAACCGACTCCGACGCGGCCGTGAGCGCGGACTTTGCCGTCTCGAGCTTCGCTTCCGCCTTCTTGAGCACTTCCAATGCCAGGATCTGCGCCTGCTTGTAGGCGCCGCGATAGTCCTGGTAGGCGGTCAGGATCCGTTGCTCGCGCCTGATCTGGTCGGCGCTGTCGGAAGCGACCGCCAGGTAGGTCTTGTGGATTTTGTCGAAGCGCTGCGAGACATCCCCTCGGCTGACCTTCATCCACACGTTGTTGACCCGCTCGAACGTCGAGATGCGCCCGTCATCGAGTTGGTCGACCATCGATTTCGCATCGTCACGGATCGAGTTGAAGCTCTCGACGATGTCATTGTAGCGCTCGCCGATCTTCATGGCCGAGATCTCGTTCCTGACGATCTCGTTGAAAGTCGACGCCTCGGCTAGCGTCCGCGCGATGATCGCGATCTTGTCTTTGTCGAGATCGGCGATCTGCTCGAGCAGCGCCACGATTGGATCTTGCCCGGAGCTCTCCGTCCTCAGTCCCATGTCGCGCACGGTCGTAAGCGCCTTGTCGAGATACTGAAGCGCAGGCAGCGTAGCCATCGTGTGTCTCCTGTCGCGAGCGCCGATACCAGGGGCGCGATGCCCAATTCAGGTGTGACGGCGCGACCCGTTCGTCAAGGCGGACGTTTACCCGCCGGGGGTTGAGTTGTTCTAGCCGCAGGCCTTCTGGCCCGCAAATCATTCAGATTGCGCAGCAATCGGCTCTGGTCTTTGCGGGATACCGCCGCCGCGCACCGAAATACCGAAAAGACGCACAAAGCATTGATTTGCATAAATATACCTCATGTCTTCCAATCGCGCACGGCGAGGCCGACGTTGAGCCGAGCCGCTCGCCAGCGCTCGATCCCGGCCGATCCTCCGTGATCGGTCTGGACTCGCGCTAACCTGTTCGAGCATGTTCAATTGCCCGGATGGCCATTGGCTACCACAGTCCGTGCGTTAGGTTTTTGCAGGGGCTGCATCGGGCATGGTTTGGCGTCATCCATATCACGACAATCACACGTTATTTGCTCGCAAGTCCGCGCGGCGGTTAGCCATGATCGTCGGTTTGGGCGTTGCCTTCACGTGCGGCATAGCCTTGGAGCGATACTTCCAGCCTCCGTGGACATTCGTCGCTTGGGTTCGCCATTTTGTTGCAGCGCCGAGCTGCGATTCAGCCCGAAGAGTGGGCCTCGCGCCGGCCAAGCAGGGCATGCCCGGGTTCTGGCTGCGGCACGACGCCGATGGCGACGGCATTGCGTGCGAGCCAAGCCCTCGTAGGGCACGCGGCTATTGGCTCGGATAGCTCTCCGAGGGAAAGGCCGCACGCGTGCCGGACATCACCGCTTCCGCCAGCCCATTTCCCAGAAATCGGCTTCGAGACGCGTTGCCTCGCGAAAGATCGCGACAAGCTCGGCCTCCCTTGCCGGCGTCAGGTAGCGCGCCGCCAGTCGATCGAGATGCGCACGAGCCGCCGCCGCTACCTCGCGATAGGGCTCGCCCGAATACTCCGCGATCCAGACCCGATAGGGATTGTCCGCAGCGCCGCCTCTCGGCATCCCCCCGAGACGCTCCGCAATCTCGGCATACCCGATCACGCACGGCGCGAGCGCAACCTTCAACGACAGCAGGTCGCCCCGCATGCCCGCATCAAGGACATAGCGCGTATAGGCTAGCGTCTCGGGCTCTGATGGCGACTGCTCCAGATCGATCGGCGAAAGGCCCCACGCTTCACAAAGCTTGACGTGAAGCCCCATCTCGACATCGAGGATGGCAGAAAGACCGCCCGCCCCCTCGCGCATGTCGGCAAGTGTGGGTGCCTTGTAGACGGCCAGCGCATAGGCGCGCGCGAACTCGATCAGGAAGAGGTAGTCCTGGACGAGATAATGCCGGAATGCCGCCTCGGGCAAAGTCCCTTCGCCCATCGCCGTCGTGAACGGGTGCCCCGCATAGCGCTGCCACTCGTCCGCTCCCGCGGCTTTCAATGTGTCGAAGAAGTCCATCTGAACAAGCTCCTCGCCCAACCGGCGCTCGGTAATTTAGGACGCGTGCGCCATAAACCGGCCATTCACAATTCCCTGTCAGATTGTCAGCCAACGATCAGGGGTACGGGGATGTCTTCGCTGCACGAGAATTTCCGGATGAAAGCCTTCGAAAGCGCACATGACGGCGCATCTTACGGTGCCGTCCCGAGGGTGCTCACCACCGATCTTCTCGCCGATCTGAAGCGCGAACGCCATCGTCTCGAGGTTGTCACCGCCATTCTCGGCGGCTGGATCTGGGAAACGGACGCCGAGCATCGCTTCACCTACATGAGTCCCAGTGTCGAGCGGTACGCCGGCAAGCCGCCGAGCTGGCACTTTGGCAAGACTCGGCAAGAGCTCGGCAATATGAGCTTTCGCACCGCCGACGGGCAATCGTGGCTCGAGCAGCTCGAGGCTCACAGCACGTTCGGTCCGGTCGATTTCATTCGCTACCAGGGCGGCAAGACATTGATCTTGCGCACCATCGGGCACCCCCAGTTCGACGCCTCGGGCGCCTTTGCGGGCTATTGCGGCGTCGCCTTCGAGCTGCCAGTTGAAGCCGAGCCGGAGATCGACGAGCGTCGTGGCTCCGAGCGCCGCCGTCTCGTTCGGGCTGCCGAGATCTTCATCCAGCCAGACGCGAGCGCGATCTCGTGCGTTCTGGTGGACATTTCCCGGACTGGCGCCCGGTTGCGCATCCCCGATGGCGTCGTCGTGCCGGATCGCTTCCGGCTCACCGTCGAGGCCATGTCGATCGACACGCACTGCGAGGTGCGCTGGCGCCGCGCGGGCGAGCTCGGTGTCCGGTTCGGAGCCTGAGCCGTCGCCCGCGCCGCTGACGTCAGTCGATGTCCTCCACGGCCGCCGCGCCACTTCCCTTGATCCGGTTGGCCAGTGCCGCCTCGATGAACGCGTCGATGTCCCCGCCGAGAACACCAGCAGAATCGCTCGTCTGCACGCCGGTTCGCAAGTCCTTGACCATCTGGTAGGGCTGCAGCACGTACGAGCGAATCTGGTGGCCCCAGCCGATATCCGATTTGGCGGCCTGATCGGCCAGCGCCTTCTCCTCGCGCTTCTTCAACTCCATCTCGTAGAGCCGCGCCTTGAGCCGCTTCATCGCAATCTCGCGGTTCTGGTGCTGAGACCGTTGCTCCTGCGCGAAGATGATGATGTTGGTCGGCCTGTGTACAAGCCGCACGGCCGACTCGGTCCGGTTGACCGACTGCCCGCCCGCGCCTTGTGACCGCGTGTACGAGATGTCGAGGTCCCCCGGATTGATCTCGATCTCGATGGTGTCGTCGACCACCGGATAGACCGTCACGCTCGAGAACGAGGTGTGCCGCCTGGCGTTGGAATCGTAGGGCGAGATGCGCACCAGCCGGTGCACACCTGCCTCCGTCTTCAGCCAGCCATAGGCATTCTCGCCCTTCACCTCGATCGTTGCACTCTTGATGCCCGCCTCCTCGCCATCGCTCTGGTCGATCAGGTTGACCTTGAAGCCGCGGTTCTCGGCCCAGCGGGTGTACATCCGGAGCAGCATCTGGGCCCAATCCTGGCTCTCGGTGCCGCCCGCGCCCGCATGCACCTCGAGGTAGGCGTCCATGCCGTCGGCCTCGCCCGAGAGCAGTGCCTCCACCTCCTGGCGGTGCACCTCCTTGACGAGCCGCTCGAGCCCCGCCTCGGCCTCGCTTATCGTTGCCTCGTCCGCCTCGGCCTCGGCAAGCTCCATAAGAGTGAGGTTGTCGTCCAGTTCACGCTCGAGCTTCGTATAGCCGCTGACGGCACGTTCCAGGGCCTGCCGCTGGCGCATCACCTTCTGCGCCCGTTGCGGGTCCGACCACAGGTTCGGGTCTTCGCTATCGCGGTTCAGCGCCGCGAGTTGGTCCTCTGCAGTCTCCCAGTCAAAGAGACCTCCTTAGCAGCGCCAGCGACTCTTTGATGTCGCTGACGAGCTTTTCGTGCTCGGCCCGCATGGGCGTGTCTCCTGGGTCGAATCCAAACGTAGCTCGCGCCGATATAGGCCCCCTGCCGAGACGGCGCAATCACGCCCACCCCCAGCCAGCGCCTCGACGCATCGGATTAGGCCCCCGGCGAGAACGCCGTCGGCCGCATCACCTTGTCGTCCTGCACGAGCACCATGCCCTCGGTCATCGCCAGAAACTCGCCCCAGGCGGGATCGGCGTCGCGCCGCGCCCGCTTCGCCTCCATGTCCGCGAGGCTGTCGTAGCGCCAGATGTGAACGACCTGGTTGAGCGGCCCGATCTGGCTGACGTAGTAGCCGAGCAACTCGAGCCCATGCCGCGTCATGACCGGCAGCGCGTACTGCTCGAACAGCTCGACGTAGCCGGGCAGCTTGCGCGGAACGAGCGTATAGGTGCGCACGTCGACGATCATGGCGGGCTCCTGAAATACGGCGAGAACGTATTGGCCTACAATCGCGACTGCAGCCCACCTCGATTGTAGGCTGCGTGCGCGTCGGGCGACTTGAGGGCCTGGAGGAACGCCTCCGCACCCGCCAGGTTCGTCGCGTCGGCGAAGATCGCCACCTCGAACGTCGACGACACCTGCACCTCGTCAGGAAATGGCCCGGCAACGTCGATGCCCGACACGCTCATCAACTCGCTGACTTGCTGCACGGCGAGCTCAGCCTCGCCCGAGGCCACCTTCTCGGCCGTGAATCCCATCGGGATGACGACCGCACGCGCGTTGACCTCCTTCGCAATCCCCAGCCTCCCGATCAGCCCGGCGAAATAGATGCCGCTTGCCCCGGCCTGCGAGTAGGCGACGGCGCGCGCGCCCACCATCGCCTTCTTGAATGCCTCGACAGTGGACACGTCGGGCTTCGCCGCCCCTGCCTTCACGCCGACGCCGAGGATCGAATCCGCGAGCCGGGTCCTGGTCGAGGCCAGCACGATACCGTCGGCCACCAGCCGGTCCATGGCGTCGGAGATGGCGATGATCATGTCGGCGCGCGCGCCACCCTCGATATCGCGCATCAGGGCAGCGGTGGGGCGCCAGTCGAAATCGAGGGTGAAGCTTGTCTCGGTCTCGAACTGCGGTTTGATCCAGCGGTTGACGGCCACCTCGAGTGCGAGGCCGCTCATGACGCGGATGGTGCTCTGATCTGATGCTGCGGTCACTGGCGGATAATCCTGTAATAAGAGCGAATCCGGCTGCGTCGAGGGGCTGCTCTGTCCCTCCGCTATGATGGGACGCGAGACCCGAGCCGCGTCTGGACCGTGCTGCTTTTGGTTCCGACGACTCCTCCGACACGAGCCGCAACGCAACGCGAAAGCCGGGGCTGGAACCCTAGCGCGGAACGGAAGATCGGGACATCACTCGTTTTCCGAGGGTTCGGCCGTGAGCCTCAGCGGGCGCTCACCACCGTCCGCCGTAGCCAGGCCCCCGCACGACCGACCTCTCCGCATCGTCCGCCTGCCCGAGCGTGCCGCCTTCGCCTGAGTTGAACCCGATCACCGAGTAGGCATCGTCGGGCTCCTCGTTGGGCTTGAAAGCCTCGAGGATGGATGCCTCATCGCCCGGTTGCGACTTGAGACCGGTCTTCGAGTTGACCCGCACCATCTTGATGCCCGGCGGAATGCGGAACGGCACCGCCTTCTTGTCGGCCAGCGCCAGTTTCATGAAATTGGCGAAGATCGGTGCAGCCACCTGGCCGCCGGTCGCGGACTTGCCCATCGGTTTGGGCGTATCGTAGCCGACGAACACGCCGACGACGAGATCGGGCGTGTAGCCGACGAACCAGACGTCCTTCGACTTGTTCGAGGTGCCGGTCTTGCCGGCAAACGGCACGTTGGGCACGATCTTCTTGACGATCGTCGCCGTCCCCCGCTGCACGACGCCTTCGAGGATCGATGTCATCTGATAGGCCGTGTGCGGGTCGACGATCTGCCGCCGGGTATCCTCGATCTCGGGCTCCTGCTGGCCCGCCCAACTCTCGGCCGAGCACCCCGTGCACTCGCGCGCGTCATGGCGCCAGACCGAACGGCCCCATCGATCCTGGATGCGATCGATGAGCGTCGGCGTGATCTTCTTGCCGCCATTGGCGAGCATGGCGTAGCCGCCCACCATCCTGAGCAAAGTCGTTTCGCCTGCGCCAAGCACCATTGCCGGCAGGGGCGCCAGATCGTCATAGATGCCGAACCTGCGCGCGTACTCGACGATCACCGGCATGCCCAGATCCTGGCCGAGCCGCGCCGTCATCTGGTTCCTGGACTTCTCGATACCGACGCGCAGTGTCGCCGGTCCCAGCGACTGCGACTTGTTGTAGTTCTCAGGACGCCAAGCTTCCTTGCCGGGCCCCTGCTCGATCTCGATCGGAGCATCGAGCACGATCGACGTCGGCTTGTACCCGTTGTCGATCGCCGTGGCATAGACCAGCGGCTTGAAAGTCGAGCCCGGCTGTCGCCTGGCTTGCGCCGCCCGGTCGAATTGGCTCATCGCGAAGGAGAACCCGCCGACGATGGCCAGGACGCGCCCCGTGTGCGGGTCCATTGCGACGATGCCGCCACCAACCTCCGGGATCTGCATGAGCGACCAGACGCCGGCAGGCTTCTCCGGATCTTTTGGCGCCACCCAGACCACGTCGCCGATATGCACGACGTCTCCCGGACCTTTCGGCGCCGGCCCTTTCGCCTTATCGACGCCGACGTATCGACCGGCCCACTTCATTTCATCCAGGCCGATTTCGACGGCCTGACGCTCGGACTCGAGCTTGCCGTCTGGCCGCTTCGGTGGCCGCAAGCCAACGATGATCTTCGCCTTCTGCACCTCGAGCACCACGCCGAGGCGCCACGGCGCGAGATCACCGGGCGCCTCGATCCCCCCGAGCGTGACGCCCCAATCGCCGGCGACTTCGATCTTCTGCGTCGCCCCGCGCCATCCGCGCATGCGATCGAACGTGACGAGTCCGTCGGTCAGAACCCGGCGTGCGTATTGCTGCAGCTTCGGATCGAGGGTCGTGCGGACCGAAAGCCCGCCCTCATAGAGCTTCTTCTCGCCGAACTCGTCACGGCCGATCAGCCAGCGACGAACCTCCTCGGCGAAATAGTCCGCAGCAAAGATCTGCGTGCCGAATGGACGAATGTTGACGGTGAGCGGCTTGGCCTTCGCCGCCTTGGCCTCCTCCGGCGAGGCATGGCCGTTGGAGACCATCTGATCGATGATCCAGTTGCGTCGCTCGACCGCTGCCGCCGTCTTCCGATAGGGGTGATAGTTGTTGGGCCCCTTCGGCAGTGCCGCCAGATATGCCGCCTCCTCGAGCGTCAGCTCGTCGAGCTCCTTGTCGAAATAATTGAGCGCGGCCGCCGCTATGCCGTAGGAGCCGATGCCGAAGTAGATCTCATTCAGATACAGCTCGAGAATTTTGTCCTTCGAGTAGGTCTGCTCGATCCGGATCGCCAGGATCGCCTCGCGCAGCTTCCGGTCGAAGGTCCGCTCGCTCGAAAGCAGGAAGTTCTTCGCCACCTGCTGCGTGATTGTCGAGGCACCCTGGATCGAGCCGCGGCCCTTGATCTTGGCCTCGATGAACTTGATGCCGGCCCTTGCGATGCCGGTGAAATCCAGACCGATATGCTCGTAGAAGCGCCGGTCCTCCGCCGACAGAAAAGCGTTGATCAGCTTCTGCGGCACCGTATTGATCGGGACGAAGATCCGCCGCTCGCGCGCGTATTCTGCGATCAGCGCGCCATCGTGAGCGTGCATCCGGGTCATGACCGGCGGCTCGTAGCTCGCCAGCTTGTCGGACGGCGGCAGGTCCCGCGAAGCCTGCCACAGCAGAAAACCGGCTATGGCCGCGCCGCCGATGAACACGAACACCATCGATGCGAAGGTGAAACCCAGCAGGCTGAGCATCCAGCTGCGTCGCCGCCGCCGCGGACGTCGCGGTGCTGGAGGTGGGACGATGGGCTGTCTCATGTCGGCTCGATCCGTTGCGGCCTTGGTGACTTGCCCGCTTCACCACCCATTGGCAAGCATCGAGGGTGCTTGGCTCACAGAAAGGTCACCATATCACGAAATGTGGCAAGAGGCTGTCCGCAAACACGGTTCCGGGCACGACCGCGCCGACGCCTCGCCATTGCGCCTTCAGCGACGCGCTGCGAGACGCTGCCGAAAATGCTCGCGGACCGCGCGAACAACGGATGAAGCAACCCTGGCTTGCCATTCCGGTTTCATCATGATTCGTTCGTCCTCGGCGTTGCTGATGTACCCGAGCTCGACCAGCACGGCTGGCGAGCTCGGTTGCTTGAGCACCTTGAACGGGCCCGACCTTCGCGGGTCCCGCGACAGGAGCACACCACCGCGCAGCTCAGACAGCAACGATTCGCGGAACTGGCTGGCGAAACTCAGTGTCTCCCGCCGCATCAGGTCGATCAGAATGTCACGCACCTGATCATCCGCCACCCTGCTCATGGGAAGTCCGGCCAGGAGATCGACAGCGTTCTCCTTATCCGCGACTTGGCGGGTGAGCTCGTCGGACGCCTGGTCCGCAAGAGTGTAGACCGTCGCTCCCCGCACGGTCCGCGCGGCTTCCCGCCTCGCCAGCGAGTCGGCGTGAACCGATACGAAAAGGTCGGCAGCGTGGCGACGCGCGACGTCCACGCGCTCGTCCAGGGACACGAAGACGTCCTTTGTGCGTGTCATGATGACGTCATAGCCGCGCGTTTCCCTCAAGGTCCGTTCGATGCGCAGAGCAACCGCGAGCACTAGGTCCTTCTCGGCAATCTTCGATCCCGACGCACCTGAATCGATGCCGCCGTGACCCGCGTCGACCACGATGACCGGCCGCTCCGGGGGATCGGTGCGCGGCACCGGCTTCGGCTCGGGAAACGTTGGCTTGAGGTTGAGCGCCGCTTCAGCGAGCTCGGCCGCGGCAAGCTCTCCTGCCGTTGTCGATACCAGCTCGATCTCGAGACGGAACGCCTCACCAGCCTCGCCGAGCGAAAGCTCCGCCCGCTCCACCCGGACCGGCCCCGCCGTGTCGATCACAACCCTCGACTTTCCCGCCTCGATCAAGCCAAAGCGGAAAGCCGTGATCAGCCCCTTGCCCGCGCGCCCTGCCCCATCGGCGAGCCGGAACTCCGTCTCGGGTAGATCCAGGATCACGCGCGGCGGATTTGCGAGGCTCCGCGTTCCATAGTCCGTCGGGCTGCCGAGCTCGAGACTGAAGACCGTTCGCGCGGCGTCGCCGCCGATCGCGTAGCCGAGCGCCACGTTCATTGGCTCTGTCGTGCCGCGACCCGCCTTGCTCTTGACCACCTTGCGGGTGCCACTTCGAGCGGCCCCTGCCCCGGCGTTGGTTGCGGTCGGCTTCCTGGTTTCGCGCTCCGCAGAGCGGACCTCCGTGGCCTCACCCCATCCGCCGGGCGCTTGACCCGCGTCGGGTCGCCCTTCGGCCAGTGTTGCAGGCGCACCGAGACAGAGCCACCACAAAGCGGCGGTGCTGGCCACAACCAAGCCTCTCGCGCGCGAGCCGGCCACTCCGATTTCCCCCAACACCCCGGTCGTCGTTGCGCCTGTTGAGCCCTCGTTAACCGAAACTTACCCGAATCAGGCCACTTTCCTGGCTCGATCGGTGCGAACGGCGATGGCAATCCTGATGGCTTGCCTTGTCCTGCTTCGAGCCGTACAACGTATATCGCGTCTCGACGCGCTCGTCTGCCTCCCTGTCAGGCTGAGCCCGTTCGTCCGAGGATGAGCGGGCCCGATTGCCACATGAAGGCTGCGGCGGGCAACGTTCGAGCGAACTCGACGCAACTGCGCGGTGCTGCAGTCGAGCCTGGATCGGTATCGGTCTGGGCAGGGCTTAACCTTTACCCGCTGCATAGGCCGGGCTGAAGGTGCAGTCAGTGGAGTTGCCGAAGCCATTTTTGTGCCCAGGCACGCTGACCGTTCCACGAGGCGGTCGTCGTCAAGGGCATGCAATGCGGCTCCGTCTGCGGGGTGAATGCCCACGCCGAGCGGAAAGAGCCGAAGCAGACTTGGCCGCTCCGCCATCGCGGGCGGCGATCTGGATCGTTCGATCCGGAATTTATGGGACCTAGCGGTCCTTCGAGGAACAGATGACACGCCGGAGCGAAAGCATGCATGCCAGGGACGGGTCGCAAGGCCCGGCCGGCCGCGGCCGCATTTCGGAATGCTCGCTAGCGCATTCCGTCGAGGCCCGACCGAGCCTGAGCGATGCAGCGGCATCGCCCCACACCCATTCAACCCATCGAGAACAAAGCGCCGTCACGGGCGCATTGCGGGCGGTCGGCCGTCGGGTCACCGCATCGCGAGGCCCTGGACGCCGCGTCGGGAATAAGACGCAATGGACAAGAACAAGATGCTCATCGACGCCACCCACCCCGAGGAGACTCGGGTGGTGGCACTGCGCAACGGCCGCGTAGAGGAGTTCGATTTCGAGTCGGCCGCGAGGAAGCTGCTGAGAGGCAATATCTACCTGGCGAAGGTCACCAGGGTCGAGCCATCGCTCCAGGCGGCGTTCATCGAGTATGGCGGCAACCGCCACGGCTTTCTCGCCTTCAACGAGATCCACCCGGACTACTATCAGATCCCCGTCGCCGATCGGGAGATGCTGAAGCAGGAGGAGGCCGAGGCGGAGCAGCGCGCCGAGGCCGAAGCCGACGAGCGGGCACGCTCGCGCGGGCCGCGGCGCCGTCGCAAGAACAATCGGAACGAGCGCGGCGGCGAGAACGGCGAAGGCCAGGGCTCGCGCCATGCCGCCCGCGACGACGAGTTGGCCGAGATCGATACGTTCGAGGATGGCTACCAGACATCGGGCGGCGCATCCCCCGACGACGAGGGCGAGGGCGAGGCGCCGGCCCAGGTCGCGCCGCTCCGCCACGAGACCGCCGCCGGGGATGTCCGCCACGCCGAGCCGGAGGCACGTACCGAGGCCACCGATTGGTCGGCCGAGCCGTCCGCGAACGCGCAGGCAGCGCAGCCACACGATGACACTCCCCACGCGCAGGCCGTGGTGGATGTCGCCCCGCCGACCTCCGATTTGAGCCCCGGCGACTGGTCGGCGCCAGCCGACGGTCCTGTCGCCCCGCCTGCAGCCTATCCGATCCCCAGGACCTCCACGCCTCGGGATGAGCCCGTAGAGCTCCGTCACCCCGATTCCGACGCCGACGAAGGCGACGACGCGGAGGACGACGATCAGCCCGACGCGAACGGCAATGGTACCGCCGAGGACGACCAGATCGAGCAGATCGCGACCGAGGAGGACGTTCTCGAGGAGGTGCCGGAGCGCCCGCGCCGCCGCGCCCGTCAGTACAAGATCCAGGAGGTCATCAAGCGCCGCCAGATCATGCTGGTGCAGGTCGTCAAGGAGGAGCGCGGTAACAAGGGCGCAGCTCTGACCACCTACATCTCGCTGGCAGGCCGCTACACCGTCCTGATGCCGAATACCGCCCGAGGCGGCGGCATCTCTCGCAAGATTACCCAGCCCCAGGACAGGAAGCGCCTCAAGGCCATCGCCGACGAGCTCGACGTCGAGGAGGGCATGGGCCTGATCATCCGCACGGCCGGCGCGGCGCGCACCAAGCAGGAGATCAAGCGCGACTACGACTACCTTCTCAGACTCTGGGATAACGTCCGCGAGTTGACCTTGTCCTCGACCGCGCCTTGCCTCGTCTATGAGGAAGGCAACATCATCAAGCGCGCGATCCGCGACCTCTATTCGAAGGACTTCGACCAGATCGTGGTGGCCGGTGACGCGGCCCATCGCGAGGCGCAGGACTTCATGGAAATGCTGATGCCGGGCAGCGGCAGCCACGTGGTGAGCTATCGCGCGCCCGAGCCGCTGTTCGCCCGCTACGGCATCGAGCGTCAGCTCAACGCGCTGTTCAGCCCCTACGTCACACTTCGATCGGGCGGCTACATCGTCATCAACCAGACCGAGGCCCTCGTCTCTGTCGACGTCAACTCCGGAAAATCCACGCGCGAGTTTTCGATCGAGGAGACGGCGCTCAATACGAACCTCGAGGCGGCCGAGGAAATCGCCCGGCAACTCAAGCTGCGCGATCTGGCTGGCCTCATCGTCGTCGATTTCATCGACATGGAGGAGAAGCGCAACAACCGGAACGTCGAGCGGCGCCTGAAGGATGCACTGCGCTTCGATCGTGCCCGCATCCAGGTCGGTCGCATCTCGCACTTCGGTTTGCTCGAGATGTCGCGCCAGCGCCTGCGCGCCGGCGTGCTCGAAGGTTCGACCTCGCAGTGCCCGCACTGCCAAGGCACCGGCATCATCAGGTCGATCGAGTCGGTCTCGCTCGCCGTGTTGCGCGGGCTCGAGGATCATCTCCTCAAGCAACCGTCGTCGCTTGCCGTCACGACCACCGCCGAGGTCGCGCTCTACATTCTCAATCACAAGCGCGCCTACATCACTGAGATGGAGCGCCGCTACGGCGTCGCCATTCGCGTCGAGGCATCCGATCGCATGCAGGGCGCCAACTTCGGCGTCGAGCGCATCGCGGCCCCCGTCGCCTTGGCCAAGCCGGCGTCGCGCACCGCAGTCAGCATGGAGTGGGGCTTCGACCGCGACGAGGATGCTGTAGAGGACGTCGAGGACGTCGCCGAGCCCGTCGATGACGAGCGCACGGATGCTCCCGCCGATCGCTCGCGTGCTTCAGCCGCGACCGTTGGTGAGGCCAGCGAGGAGGAGCGGCGTGGTCGGCGCAGACGTCGCCGCCGCGGCCGCCGCGACAGGGAGGGCGGAACGGACGAGGGCCAGGCGACAGCCCGAGCCCCATCCGAGGACGAGGCGGACGATAGCTCCGCCGACGCTCGTGATCCACTCGACGCACCCGCAAGCTACGCAGCCGAGGACGAGACTGTCGCCTCGAACGACGCCGAGACGACGGTTGACGCCGAAGGCGCAGACGCGGATGACGAGGTTCGCGCCGATGGCGAAGGCGGTGAGGCCCGGCGCCGGGGGCGGCGGCGGGGTCGCCGCGGCGGTCGCTCACGCCGTCGTGAGAACGGCGAGGGCGCTCAAGCGGAAGCGGGTAGCCAAAGCGACGGGACCGACCGTCACGAGTGGGGCATTGCCGAGATGTCTCGCCCGGGCGCCGATCAACCCGATGCGGATGCGGGGCAGCACTACGCGCCTGCAATAGGTTTGGTCCATTCCGTCGACGAGACTGCGGAAAGCAGCTCGCATCCTCAATCGCAGCGACCGGCGATCGTCGAGACGAGCGACGACCCGTTCGCGAGGAGTTCCGCGGAGGCGATCAGCCTTGCGGTGACGTTGGCAGGCGGCACGCCCGAGGCGCCACTCGCCCCTGAGCAAGCAGCCGTCGACGAGACGGCGGCAACGTCCGACGCCTCCGGGCCGGCTCATGTGGCTGCTGCTCCGGAAGTCGTGACACCGCCCGAGGAGGCCTCTGTCAGCGAGGTTCCGGCCGAGGCCGTGTCGGCTCCCGAGCCGCATGCCGCGCCCGAGGCCACGGCCGCGCCAACGGCCGAGCCGGAGCATGCGCCCGCCGAGCCATCCGTGCCCCACGTCGGGGAGCCGGCGCTCGCCGAGACGCCACACAGCCATCAGGACGAGCCCGTCGCCTCCGAGGCATCGACGCGCTCCAACGGCGCGGCTGATCACGGCGGCGGCCGGGGCGAGCACGAGCACCGCGACGACACGAATGAGCCGCCTGCTCCCGAGCACGAGCACGCGACCGCCGACACTTCGAACGAGCCTGAGCGCCCGTCCCGCCGTGGCTGGTGGCAACGCCGTTTCGGCAGCGCCGAGTAAACGCTGGAGCGCGGTCTGGCCAGTCCAGGCCGCCGCGCGACAAGACGGCGAGCGCATACAAAAAGAGCGGGACCGAAAGGCCCGCTCTTGTCATTTGACTTAGCTATGGCATCGCCCGGAGCGCAGCTCCGGTCGGGCCACGATCTCAATCGTCAACGATCTTCTGTTTCGGACCGACGCCCCGGAAGAAGCGCTGGATGAACGATTTGTCGCGCAGATGCGCCGGCGTCTCGTTCTTCACGAAATCGAATACGCGACCGTCGCGCATGCCGTAATGCGCCACCTTGTCGACGCTCCCCGTCGGATTGAAATAGACGGCCACAACCTTGCGGTCGACCTCTTGCTCTTTGAAGAAGGCGCTCTGCTTGGTCGTCGATGAGATGTAGTAATACGCATTGCCGCCCGGCAGCGCGGAGGTCGTGGCCGGCGTGCCGAGCGCCATGCGCACCGAATCTTCCGTCATTCCAGGTTGCACCTGCTGCAGGTCCGTCTCCTGGAACTGATGCCCGTGCTTCAACGTCGTCGCAGCGCAGCCGGCGGCTACCAGTGCCACAGCACACGTCGTCAGTCGCATCCGCACCCCGCCGCGGGTCATGCGCTTGTGCACGTCAGCGGCGGAAGTCTCACCCGTTCCGCCCACGGTTGCATCGCGATCGCCCGGCATGCGTTTCCCCGTCACTGGCGCCCTCCGACCTGCAGCGCTATACGAGCAGGAGAATCGGACGCGTTGCGCCTCTCGATCCCGACTACTCGGAACGCGAGCACATGACAACGCCCGCTCCTCTCGCACCTGTGAACGACCTGTCTCACTTCTGAGCCCTCCAGGGCTCGCCGCGACTGGCGCGCGTCACGATCGATGGATGAAGCATGCTTGGCTGGCTCAAGAGCAGATCGTTGCGGCGAAGATCAGGGCAGCAGCTTTATGAGAGGATTGTGGCACAGTCGCGTGATCCGGCCCTTTACCTGGAGTGTGGCGTTCCGGACACGATGGACGGCCGCCTCGAAATGCTCCTGCTCCATACGGTTCTGACACTGGACCGGCTGCGTGACGAGGGCACGGCCGGACAGGGCCTGGGCCAGCATGTGATGGAGCTTCTCGTTGCGGACACGGATGACGCTCTGCGCCGCATCGGTCTTGGCGACGACAGCGTCTCCCCCAGGATTCAGAAGCTCGGGGCCGCCATCGCCGAGCGAACGCGCGATTACCGGGCGGCCCTGGCCGGATCGACGACCGGGTCGCCCGCCGATCCTCTCGAAAGCGCGCTTCTCGAGCATGTCTATGGTGTGGACACCAAGACGATCGCAGATCCTGCCGCCAGAGGCGCCCGCTTGCTGGCCGCCTACACCCGCCGCGCACGGTCAGAGCTTGGCCGCGTGCCATCCCGCGACTTTCTCGCGGGAGACCTTGCGTTCCCTCCCATTCTCGCGTTGACCGGCCAAGCTATGGAGCGACCCGCATGAACGCACTCGACTGGACGCATGCCGTCCGCGATCTGCCGGCCAATGGTCTCGTCGTCGAGCGCAAGGCGTCCGTCGAGGAGGCACGGCGGCTAGCCGAGGAGCTGACCATCCCTTCGGTCGACTCGCTCGTCGCGCGATACCGCATCACCTCGATAGCCAACGGGCGCCTGGCGGTCTCCGGGACCATCGATGCGCAGGTGACGCAGGAGTGCGTCGTCACTCTGGAGCCCGTTTCGTCGACCGTCAGGGTGCCAGTCGATGTGATCTTCACACCGCATGCCCACGTTCCCGAGCCCGAGATCGAAGGCTCGCTCGAGGATCTCGAAAGTCCCGACGAGGAGCCGATCGAGAATGGCACCATCGACATCGGGCGCATCGTCGTCGAGGAACTCGTCAGCGGGCTCGATCCCTATCCGCGCCGGGAAGGCGTGAGCTTCGACTGGACCGACGAAAAAGACGTGGCAGCCGGCGAGAGCCCATTCGCCGCCCTCGCGCGGCTCAAGAAGCCGGCCCCTCCCGAATGATCCCCAGATGTGCGATGCGCGCGCACGCGACGACTCGCATTCCGATTGTATCGGCGCTACGGAAGGCTATCTTCGCGCGAGCCGGCCAGGGTGCCCCGCATCACGTCGAAGCAAGATCGGCGCGGCAGAAATGACAAGACGGACGAGCACCATGGCAGGGTCGATCACACTCGCGCTCGACGCAATGGGCGGCGACCACGGCCCGGAGGTCGTCGTGCCGGGCGCCGCGCTTTCGCTGTCCCGCCATCCCGGGCTGCAGTTCATATTGACCGGAGACGAGGCCCGCATCGCCACCTGCCTCGCCGAGCATCCCGGCCTGAAAAAGTCTGCGCGCATTCTCCACACCGACCTCTCGATTGGAATGCACGACAAGCCGAGCCAGGCCCTCAGGCGTGGCAAGGGCACCAGCATGTGGCTCGCCCTCGAGGCCGTGCGAAACGGCGAGGCGCAGGCCGCCATATCCGCTGGCAACACGGGTGCCCTCATGGCGCTCGCCAGGCTGGTCCTGCGCCAGATGCCGGGTATCGAGCGTCCCGCCATCGCGGCCCAATGGCCGACGATCGGCCGCCCGTCGATCGTGCTCGATGTCGGCTCCAATATCGGCGCCAGCGCCCGTCAGCTCGTCGAGTACGCCCTGATGGGCGCCGCCATGTCCCGTGCCCACTTCGGCATCGAGCGCCCGACCGTCGGCTTGCTCAACGTCGGCGTCGAGGAGATCAAAGGCAACGAGGAGGTTCGCCAGGCCCATGCCTTGCTGAAGCAGGGCGATCTCGGATTGAACATCGAATACAAAGGCTTCATAGAGGGCGACCACATCGGGCAGGGCGTCGTCGACGTGATCGTCGTCGAGGGATTTGCCGGCAACATCGCACTCAAGACGGCCGAGGGGACCGCCCGCCAGATCGCGACGTACCTGCGCAACGCCATGGGCCGGTCGGTGGTCACGCGCATCGGCGCATTGCTGGCCAAGAGCGGCTTCGAGGTGCTCAAGGGCCAGATGGACCCGCGGCGTCTGAACGGTGGTCCGTTCCTCGGCCTGAACGGCATTGCCATTAAGAGTCATGGCGGCACGGATGCGTTGGGTTTTGCGACCGCCGTCGATCTCGGCTACGAGATGGCCGAGAAGCGCGTCATCGACCGCATCGCCGCCGACATCGCCTCGATTGCCGGCAAGCTCGATGCTCCGGTCGGGGGAGGACAAGGCTAGCAGGGCGAGCCTCGTCACCAGGCGGATCGCGGGATCGGGCCTCCGCCCTTCGGTGGTGAAGCCGAGCCCAGCTTCGACAGGGGTCGTGAGGCGAGGGTCGGCAATGCAGAAGCAAATCTCGGAGCGAGGTGCCAACGTGGCGGTCAATCGATCGGTAATCCGGGGGGTCGGCGCCTACCTGCCGAAGCGCATTCTCACCAACGCGGAAATGGCGCGCACTATCGATACCAGCGACGAGTGGATCGTCGAGCGGACAGGGATCCGCCAGCGTCACATTGCTGCAGAGGGGGAGCTCACCAGCGATCTCGGCATTGCCGCCGCACGTCAGGCCCTGGTCCGCTCCGGCATCGACCCCGTCGAGATTGATCTCGTTGTTTGCGCCACCGCTACGCCCGATCGCACCTTCCCCGCCACGGCCGTGAGAATTCAAGCCGGCCTCGGCATCGTGAAGGGCGCCGCGTTCGATATCCAGGCTGTTTGCTCGGGCTTCGTCTATGCCTTGACCACGGCCGACAACTTCCTGAAGACGGGGCAATTCAAGCGCGCCCTCGTGATCGGCGCCGAAACCTTCTCCCGCATTCTGGATTGGGAGGACCGCACCACCTGCGTGCTTTTCGGCGATGGCGCCGGCGCTGTCGTTCTTGAGGCTCAACCGCAACACGGCACGCGCGACGACCGCGGCATTCTCGCCACGCAGATCCGTTCGGACGGCCGCTTCGAGGACCTGCTCTACGTCGATGGTGGTCCCGGCTCCACCAAGACCACCGGCCATCTTCGCATGAACGGCCGTGAGGTGTTCCGCCATGCCGTCCAGAAGATCTCGGGCGTCATCGAGGAGACGCTCGTCATGACGGGATTCGCACCTGACGAGATCGATCTGTTCGTGCCTCATCAGGCCAATCAGCGAATTCTCGACGGCATTGCCCGCAAGCTCGGCATTCCGCCTGAAAGAATCATGATGACGTTGGCAAACCACGGAAATACGTCCGCAGCCTCCATCCCCCTCGCACTCAATCAGGCCTTCGAGGAGCATCGTCTCCACGAGGGCAACCTCATCCTGATGGAGGCCATGGGAGGCGGCTTCACGTGGGGCGCCGTGCTCGTCCGCTGGTAGCACCTTTGGCCAGAGCCGACGGGGTCATCAAATACCTTTGCGCATCAGACTGTTGGCGCTCTGCGCCATTGACCGCTCGCCGACCTGGAGATAGCATCCCGTCCGAGGGCGCGCTGGGGAGACATATCGCGATGGGCGGCAAGACATTAACACGTGCGGATTTGGCTGAGGCGCTGGTGCGCAAGATCGGCTTGCCGCGCAACGAGTCGCAGGACTTGGTCGAGCTCGTTCTTGGCGAGATTTCCTCGGCGCTCGCCAAAGGTGAAGGCGTCAAGCTGTCGTCGTTCGGCTCGTTCGGCGTTCGACAGAAGGGCCGCCGCATCGGCCGCAATCCGAAGACCGGCGAGGAAGTGCCGATCACGCCGCGCCGGGTCCTCGTCTTCCGCGCCAGCAACATCATGAAGACGCGCATCAATAGTGGCCGAACCCGCAAAAGAGCCGCCGAATAGCGGGTGCTTTCTCGATTCTCAGATGAATTCCCGGTGAGCGCCCCAGGCGTATAGCCGTCCCTTTCGAGAGTGAGCCATGGCCAAGGCAGCAGAGGCGTTTCGCACGATCAGCGAGGTTGCCGACGATCTCGGCATCCAGAAGCATGTGCTTCGCTTCTGGGAGGTCAAGTTCAGCCAGATCCGACCGATGAAGCGGGGCGGCGGCCGCCGCTATTATCGCCCGGAGGATATGGAGCTTTTGCGGGGCATCCGCCAGCTCCTGCATCGCGACGGCTATACCATCAAGGGCGTCCAGAAGATCCTCCGCGAGCAGGGCGTCGACGCCGTCAAGGAGCGTGTCCGCAGCGAGGAGGAAAAGCGCCAAGCGGCCGCCGCGGCGCAAGCCGCCGGTGTCTCGGCTGGCTCGGAAGCGCAGCGAACGGGCAAAGGCGCCAAGCCGTCCCCCGTGTCAGATGCCCCAAAACGCGGCCGACCCCGTGCCGTCGCGCCGGCTCCCGCCTCGTCCGGTGTCCGTGGCGAGCTTCTGGATACCGTTATCGCCGAGCTCGTGCGATGCCGCGAGATGCTAACGGGCACCGCCGAGAGTGTCGCGACAGCGCCCACCAAGCCGGAGCGTCGCCCCCGCCGGTCTGCCTGATGCTGACCGGGCCGACCGCAGCACCGAGGCGAGCGGCCGATTCTGCGCAACCGCTGGCTCTGTGGCTCGTCGATCTCGATACCGGATCTCGGCTTCTGCCGGAAATGGCGCGGCGATATGGGCTGGTGCCGGAGTTGCCCCGCCACGCCTCCGGAGAAAGCCCCGTCGTCGCCTCGCGCGAGGTCGCTCGCGCCGCTCTGCGCATCGTCCTGGCCGGCTATGTTGGCCTCGATGCCGCAGCGGCCGCATTCGTCGTCGCGCCCGGTGGCAAACCAACGTTCGGCCACCGGTCTGCCCTGCCGGCCCTCGACTTCAGCCTCGCCCATTGCGACACCGCCGCCATGATCGCCATCTCGCACGAAGGCCCCGTCGGCGTCGATCTGGAGGCACCGCGCAGCGTCCGTATCGCCGAGCATCGACGCGCCATGCTGCTGGAAGCTGCCGCCTCGTTGGCACCTCGAGACCCGCTCCCAGACGGCCCGGGCGAGGCACGCTTCCTCCAAGCCTGGGTGCGCCTGGAGGCTCTGGCAAAACTGACCGGAGAAGGTCTGGGCGCGCTGCTCGGCAGACTGGGGGACGACACCTCGCCGATCGCGAATTCCGTTGTAGGTGGCAGCCAGGCGCGCCTACGCGACGTGGCAATCACCTCCGAGCCGCCGCTCTACGCAGCCGTCGCCGGGATCGGACCGTCACTGACGACTCCCGATGCCCCGAAGCCAACGTGGTTGCCCATAGATCGTTCCTGGCTCGATCGCTGGATTGTGTCGAGGACCAACGCTACGCCCGGGCTGGCCCGCAACCTGCCGCCTGAATAGGCCGCGGCGTCCAGCGGTTTCGCAGACGGCCCGGGCTGGTCTATAAGGCGCGAACGACGCGCGCGCCCGGTCGCCTGACCGCGTACTCCGTCATCCCGATTGCAAGAGGACGACACCCCCATGGCTGCTCGCACGGAGCCTGCTCGTACGGAGGCTGATCGCAAGGACGCCAATCGGCCCGAGGCGCGCCTGCCCAAGGGCTTTGCAGATATGGCCGGCGACGACCTCAGGTCCCTCAACCGCATGCTGGCGACCATCCGCGAGGTCTACGAGCTCTACGGCTACGAGCCACTCGACACCCCCGCCTTCGAGTTCACCGACGCCCTGGGCAAGTTCCTGCCTGACCAGGACCGGCCCAATGCCGGCGTCTTCTCGCTGCAAGATGAGGACGACCAGTGGCTGAGCCTGCGCTATGACCTGACCGCTCCTCTAGCCCGCTACGTCGCCGAGAACCGCCAGCGCATTGCCTTGCCCTATCGCCGCTACGCCATCGGCCCGGTCTGGCGCAACGAGAAGCCCGGCCCCGGCCGCTTCCGCCAGTTCATCCAATGCGACGCCGATACCGTTGGCACCGACAATGTCGCGGCCGACGCCGAGGCCTGCCTGCTCATGGCCGACGTCATCCGCCGCCTCGGCATCGACGAGTTCCGCATCCGCCTCAACAACCGCAAAGTCCTCGACGGCCTGCTCGAGACGGCCGGCATCCATCCCGAGTCGGATGCCGACGCCGCGCAACGCCTCACCGTGCTCCGCGCCATGGACAAATTCGACAAGTTCGGAACCGACGGTGTCGCGCTGTTGCTCGGCAAAGGGCGTCGTGACGAGAGCGGCGACTTCACACCCGGCGCTGGCCTCGAGACCGGCCCCATCGACACCATCGTCCGCTTCCTCGACGCAGCCTCGGGCGGCGCACCCGGCGAAAGTCTGGTCGCCCGCGTCGCCCCGCTCGTAGAGGCGAGCCCCCGCGCCCGCGACGGCCTCGGCGAGATCGCCGCCATCGAGGCACTGGTGCGCGCCGCCGGAGCGCCGGCCGACCTGATCGCCTTCGACCCCTCCGTCGTTCGCGGCCTCGACTACTACACGGGCCCCGTGTTCGAGGCCGAGCTCACCTTCGAGGTCAAGAACGAGGACGGCCAGCCTGTCCGTTTTGGCTCGGTCGGCGGCGGCGGCCGCTATGACGACCTCGTCGCCCGCTTCACTGGCGAGCGCGTCCCCGCAACCGGCTTCTCGCTCGGCATCTCCCGCCTGCAGGCGGCCCTCAAAATCCGCGAGGCCGCTTCCGCCGCCGCCCCGCTTGGCCCGGTCCTTGTGCTCGTGATGGACAAGGCCGAGATCGCCGGCTATCAGGCCATCGCCCAGGAGCTGCGCTCGGCCGGCATCCGCGCCGAAATGTATCTCGGAACCTCCGGCATGAAGGCCCAAATGAAATACGCCGACCGCCGTCGCGCCCCGTGCGTCGTCATTGAAGGCTCCGACGAGCGCGCCAAGGGCGAGGTCCAGCTCAAGGACCTTATCGAGGGCGCCAAGGCCGCGGCCGCCATCAAGGACAACGCCGCCTGGAAAGCCGCCCGGCCGGCCCAATTGTCGGTTCCTCGCGATCGCCTGGTCGAGGGCGTGCGCGAGATCGTGGCCCGTCACGGAGGCTGAGCGTGGATCAACTCACCGATCCCCCTGGAGCACCGATGTCCTCGCGCTGGATCGAGGCGCACGGGCGCCAATCGACCATCATCACGGCAATCTTCGCCCGCGCCGGCTTCGAGCCGATCGCGCCGCCCGTGATCCAGCCCGCGGACCTCTTTCTCGATCTGATTGGCGAGGATCTGCGCGCCCGCACCTACGTCTTCACCGACCCCGACGGCGCCGAGCTTTGCCTGCGCCCCGACCTCACCATCCCTGCCACCCGCCTCTATCTCGACCGCTACGGCGAGACCGGGCAGCCAGCCCGCTTCTCGTATAACGGGGTCGTCTTCCGCTATCAGCGCGGCGGCGGCACCCTCGCCCGCCCGCGCGAGTTCTCCCAGGCCGGCATCGAATCGTTCGCCCCCGACAAGCCGGCCCAGGCCGAGGCCGAGATCCTGGCCCTCTCTGTCGAATTCGATCCGCGCGGCAGGCTTGCGCGCCTTCACCTTCCGCGTCGGCGACCTCGGCATCTTCAACGCCTTGCTCGACGCCATCGACATGCCTGAACGCTGGCGCACGCAATTGCGCCACCACTTCTGGCAGCACGCCGCATTTCGCCGCCAGCTCCAGAAGCTCATGAAGCCCGAGGAGTTCGGCCGCGCCCTCGCCGAGCCGCTGTTTCAGGCGATCGAGGCCGCCCGCCGCGGCACCATCCGCCACGGCGACGCCGTCGTCGCCCTCGAGCAGCACCTGGAGCGACAGGGCCTCGTCATCGCCGGCACTCGCACCCTCGACGAGATCGCCTGGCAGCTCGAGGGCCTTGCCGCCGACCTGAAGTCCCCGCCGCTCGACCCCCGCGCCGCGCTGCTGCTCGACGCCTACATCAAGCTCGCGACACCGGCCAGCGCCGCGCCCGACGCCATTCGCGCCCTGCTCAAGGGCACGACCATCGACATCGAGCCGGCGCTCGCGGGTTTCGAGGAGCGGCTGCGGCTCTGCACACAGGAGGGCATCGATATGGCCGAAGCGCCCTTCTCCGGCGGCTTTGGCCGACAGTTCGAGTACTACACCGGCTTCGTCTTCGAGATCCTGTCGCCGCTTCTCCGCGAGCAGGAGCCACTGGCTGGCGGCGGTCGCTACGACCGTCTCGTCGAGGCGATCGGCGCGCCGAGCCCCGTCGCCGCCGTCGGTTCCGCCATTCACACCGATCGTCTGCTGCTTGCTGTCCGCGGAGGCCGCGCATGAACGACGCCAGCACCGACAAGCTGGTTCTGGCCGTGCCGTCGAAGGGCCGCCTGATGGACGAGACCGCCGCCCTTTTCGCCCGCGGCGGCTTGAAGCTCGCCCGCACCGGAAACGAGCGCGGCTATCGCGGCGAGTTGCAGGGCCTTCCCGGCGTCGAGGTCGCCTTCGTCTCGGCTTCCGAGATCGCCGATCTCTTGCGCAAGGGCGAGGTGCACCTCGGCGTCACCGGTGAGGACCTCGTCCGCGACCTCATCCCCGAGGCCGAGTCCGACGTCGAGTTCGTGAAGCGCCTTGGCTTCGGCCATGCAGACGTGGTCGTCGCCGTTCCCGACTTCTGGATCGACGTCTCCACCATGTCCGATCTCGAGGAGGCAGCCCTCCTCTACCGCCGCCGTCACGGCACCCGCATGCGCGTCGCAACCAAGTACCGGACACTCACCCGCATGTTCTTCTCGGGGCACCGCTATGGCGGCGAGCCCCCCTCCGTCGATGCCGTCACCATGTACCGCATCGTCGAAAGCCTCGGCGCCACCGAGGGCGCGCCTGCGGCCGGCCTCGCCGAGCTGATCGTCGACATCACCTCGACCGGCTCCACGCTGAAAGCCAACAGCCTCCGCGTCCTCGACGACGGCGTGATCCTCAAGTCCGAGGCCAACCTCGTACTGAGCCGCCGCGCCCCCTGGACCGACGAGACCCAGTCATTGAAAGATGCCGTCGTCCAAGCCCTTGGCTGAGGTCTGCAAGGATTTGAGTGCGTGCGCAACGATCACATAGCAGGGTCGGTTTCGCGGCAACGCGAGGTGGCCGCGTTGCAAGCCTCCAAACGTGAGCTCAGGCGAAGTTCGTTGGGATACCGCATTGATTGCAGCAAATGATTCTGTCTCTGCAATGTACGGCATGCTCTTGGTACGCTAGCACTTAGCTATTGATACGCGGGATTAGGCACCGCGCGTGTCGGGTCAATGCCTTACCTTGGGAAGCGCTTCAAGTGGCTCAGCAGAAGTCCGCTCCGAATATCGTTCTAATCCTCGCCGACAACCTCGGATGGGGTGAGCTGGGCTGCTATGGCAGCGCCGGCTTGCGCGGTGCCGAGACGCCACGCATCGACAAGCTGGCCGCCGAAGGGCTGCGCATGCTCAATTTCAATGTCGAAAGCGACTGCGTGCCGACGCGATCCGCACTCATCACTGGTCGGCACCCCATCCGCACAGGCGCGATGCAATCCATTCCTGCCGGCTTGCCGCAAGGGCTGCTGCCATGGGAGATCACGCTTGGCCAGCTTCTGGGACAGGCGGGCTACGCCACAGGCTGCTTCGGAAAATGGCACTTGGGCGATCGCCCTGGCCGCTACCCGCACGAGCGTGGTTTCGACGAGTGGTATGGCATTCCGCGCACCTCGAACGAAAGCATGTTCACCTCGTCACCGGGGTTCGATCCCAATGTCGTGCCGATGCCGTACGTGATGCAGGGACGGCGCGGCGAGACCGCGAAGAGCCTCCACGTCTTCGATCTCGATGCCAAGCGCACGATCGACAAGGAGATCGTGGACCACGCGATCGACTTCATCGAACGCAATGCCGGTCAACAGCGGCCTTTCTTTGCCTATGTACCGATCACCCACCTGCATTTTCCAACACTCCCGCATCCTGAGTTTGCGGGTCGCACGGGAGCCGGCGACTTCGCCGATAGTGTTGCGGAGATGGATTTCCGCGTCGGCCAGATCGTCGACGCGCTCGAACGTCTGAACCTCGCCCAGGACACGCTGCTGATGTTCGGTAGCGACAACGGGCCTGAGTTCCGTCGTCCCTGGCGCGGTACGGCCGGACCCTGGACGGGGACCTATCATACGGCGATGGAAGGCTCGCTACGCGTCCCCTTCATGTTCCGTTGGCCGGGACGCATTGCGGCCGCCAGAACCAGCAACGAGATCGTGCATGTGACGGACCTGTTCCCAACGCTCGCTCAACTCGTCGGTGCTTCACTACCGACCGATCGTCCGATCGATGGCATCGACCAACTCGACTTTCTGTTGGGCAAGACATCCAAGTCGGGTCGGGAAGGCTTCCTTTTCTACATTAAAGACGAGTTGCGTGCTGTGAAGTGGCGCAACTTCAAGATGCACTTGATCCTGGAACGTGAACCCAATGAGGGGCCGATCAAGCTCGAGAGCCCCATGATCTTCGACCTGCTTCAGGATCCGAAGGAAGAGACCGATGTAGGGCTGCCGGCCAACTGGGTCCGCACGCCAATTCGATACATGATGCAGGAGTTCCAGCAGAGCCTGAAGACCCATCCGCCCATCCCGCCGGGTGCCCCTGACGACTATCGGCCGAAGTAGGAACCTGGTTTCTCGCCGCCAAATGAGTAGGTGTCGCTGTGCGCGATAGCCGGCATTGGTTTGTCTGGCGATCTCGACGGTTAAAGCTTCAACGCATACGCCTGCTTCTGGGATCGCTCGACTTTGTGCGGTGCACCGCCTGCTGCGCCGCGAGAGGCTGAAACCGGCACAATCGCCTTCCGCAGATTCGACTGCTGTCCGCCCAAGCCCCACTGCCAATTGCCTCGATCTCCGTCGCCCATTCTCGGTCTGAGCATCGCGCCCGTCATAGTTCTGGTCTAAGCTCACGCGCCGCCACCATCGGTCCCATCGGAGCCCCCCATGCGCCGCGCCATCATCCTCGTTCTCGACGGCCTCCGGCGCGACATGATCGGTCCGGACCTGACACCCACTCTTGTCGCTCACGCCGCGACCTCCGAGATGTTCGCCCGTCATCGCTCCGTGTTTCCCTCGGCGACCCGTGTTGTCTCGTCCTCACTCGCGACCGGCTGCCACCCGGCCCGGCACGAGCTTGCCGGCAACAGCCTCGTCCTCATCGAGGAGGGCCGCCTCGTCGCCCATGACGCCGGCCATCCGGGCTTCCTGCAGCACAAACGCCGCGTCACTGGCCGCTCGCTCGCCATGCCCACCATGGCCGAGCGCCTCGCCGACCACGGCGGCGCCATCATCTACTCCAACGTCTCGCCGGGCGCCGCCTACGCCCATGACCCCGACGGCCATGGCATCGTCTACCACCGCGCCGGCTCCTTCGGCCCGGGCCGCACGCCCATCACCGATTGGGACGCCGGGCGGATCGGCATCAATGTCGCCGGTGACCGCGACATGGCCGAGCGCTTCATCGCCGACGTCGTCCATGGCCCGCGAAAACCCGCCCTCGGTGTCCTCTGGCTCGCCGAGCCGGACGCCTCCTCGCACGCCTTCCCGCTCGGCTCACCGAGCCACCTCGACTCGATCCGCGGCGCCGACGCGACCGCCGCCCTCGTGATCGCGGCCGTGAGCAACGCCCGCAAGTCCGGCGACGACATCCTTCTCGTCGTCGCCTCCGACCACGGCCACCAGACCGTCGCCGGCGTCATCGACATCGACGCCGAGCTCGTCCGCGCCGGGCTCAAGGAGAAGGCCGGCTCGGGCGACGTGCTCGCTGTCTCGAACGGCACCTCGGCGCTCGTCTATGTGCATCCCGATCACGCACAGCACACCAACGCCATCGGCGATTTCCTCCGCGTACAGCCGTGGGCGGGCGACGTGCTCGGCACCGACCGCCTTCCTGAGATTGGCCAGATCGCACGTCACGGCCTCGCCTTCGCCGTGGCTATGGCCGCCACCGACGAGCCGAACGAGCACGGCATCCCCGGCAAAAGCTTCGCGGCGAAGCCCGAGGCCGGCAAGCCCGACCGCATGGGTTGCGGCCAGCACGGCGGCCTTGCCCGCTACGAGCAGTCACCGTTCCTGATGATGCAGGGCACCGGTTTCACTGCCGGAGTGACACGCGACACACCCTCTTCCGCCATCGACATCGCACCCTCCGTGCTCGCGCACGTGGGCGTCGCACACGAGCCCCTGGACGGTCGGCCGCTACAGCGACACTAAAACGACGGCTTGCGCATCCCTCTCTCGTCTCACGCATGTCCCCTCTCCCCTCGGGGAGAGAGCCAGGGTGAAGGGGCTACCCGAGTAACGCACTCACCCTGGTTCACATTGCTCGGCATACTCCTGTCCAGCCACCGAGCCACACCATCGCCAGCGAGGTGACCACCATGCCCTCCGACCTGATCCAGCTCACCGCCCGCGAGGCCGTCCGTCGCCTGTCCGAGGGCGACATCACGCCCCTCGACCTGATCGACGCCGCCGAGAAACGCATCGCGGCCTGCGAGCCGGCAATCAACGCGCTCCCCACGCTGTGCTTCGACCGCGCCCGCGATCACGCCCGAAGCCTCATGCAGGGCAAACGCCGCGAGGCGGAAGGCGAGCCCGGCTGGCTCGGCGGCCTTCCCGTCGCCATCAAGGACGTGAACGACGTCGCCGGCGTCCGCACGACCTACGGCTCTCCGATCTTCAAGGACCACGTTCCCGCCACCTCGCATCCCGTAGTGGAACGCATCGAGCACAAGGGCGGCATCGTCATTGCCAAATCGAACACCCCCGAGTTCGCCTCCGGCGGCTCCACCTTCAACGAGGTATTCGGGCGCACCAACAATCCCTGGAACACATCACTCACACCCGGCGGCTCCACCGGCGGTGGCGCAGCCGCACTCGCTGCTGGCGAGGTCTGGCTCGCGCACGGCTCCGACCATGCCGGCTCGCTCCGGCGGCCGGCCGCCTACTGCTCGGTGGTCGGCTTACGCCCGTCGCCCGGCCGCGTCACACGTGGCACGTCGAACAACCTCTACGCGCCGCTCTCCGTGCAAGGCCCGATGGCTCGCAACGTCGGCGACCTTGCCCTCTTTCTCGACGCGATGGCGGGCTTCGATCCCCGCGACCCGCAAACGTTCGACGCCCCCGCCCGCTCATTCCTGTCAGCGACCGAAGCCCCGGCCATTCCCCGTCGCATTGCCTACACCGACGATTTCGGCGGCGCCTTCCCCGTCGATCGCGAGACCCGTGACATCTGCCGCGCAGCCCTGAAGCATTTCACGGACATTGGCTGTGAGATCGAGGAAGCCTTCCCCGACCCTGGCCGCATCGCCGAGGCTTTCCTCATCCTGCGCGCCCAGTCCTATGTCGTCGACCGCGAGTTGCAGATCGCCGAGCACCGCGACAAGTTCAAGCCCGACATCATCTGGAACTTCGAGGAAGGCCTGAAGTCGAGCCCCGCCCGCATCGCCTGGGCAGAGCGCGAGCGAGCCTCCTTCTATCGCCGCGTCGCGGCCTTCTACGAGATCTACGATGTACTCGTGCTGCCCGGCGCCTCGACGCCCGCCTTCGACGTGACGAAACGCATGCCCGCCAAGATCGACGGCGAGCCCCTCGACAACTATCTCGGCGGCTCGCTGGTCACCGCCATACCGACGCTGATGGGGACGCCATCGCTGGTGCTCCCCTGCGGGTTCGACCAGTTCGCCCGCCCCGTAGGGCTGCAGATGGTCGGCCAGCCCCGGGGCGAAGCAGCTCTCCTCTCCGCCGCTGCCCTGTTTGAGACCGCTGCCGGCCTCTCCACTCTCGTCCCGCTCGATCCGCGTCCGGGTGCGCTGCCCGAGGCCTGATCGCTCTCGCTCATCGTCATCCCGGTGCGTGTCACCGGGACCCAGCGCTCCGCTGCTGCCACAGAGAAATTCACGCCGACACGCCACCAACTTATCCACGGTGCCGCTGACTCGAGGTAATCTGGCTATGGTCGCGAGACGTGGGCCAACGCCCGTCCGCCGCCCCACTGGCAGTCGTTATTTCGACCACCAGAGTCGACAATCACCCCGTCCACTTCACCGACCGGCTCGAGCAACGAAGGCTTGCTCTCCCAGCCGTCATCTTGCGCGCAGATAAACGCTTGCGAAATCGGACCCCAGCGGCCTACGCTGGCAATATGCCGCATCCGATGTGACTTTTTGCGACATTCATTTGGAGCGGCTCCTCACCCCCGCGGGGGTGTCATCGATGTGCGGGAGCGAGGGGCACGATGGATCCAGGACTTGTTGGAATTCTCGGGTTGGGAGTTCTCCTGACAATGCTGGCGCTCGGCGTCCACATTGCATTCGCGCTCGGCATTTCCGCTTTTTGCGGGTTCTTGCTCTTGCTGCCTTTCGACGCCGCTTTGAGCACACTTTGGATAACCCCGTGGAATTTTGCATCGCAGCATGCGCTGAGCGTGGTCATTCTGTTCGTGCTGACGGGGTATCTCGCATTTTCGTCTGGCATCACCGCAAATGCGTTCGAGGTCGGCAATAAGCTGTTCGGACGCTTTCCGGGCGGCCTTGCGATCGCGACGGTGTTCGGCTCGGCCGCCTTCGCCGCCACGACCGGCTCCAGCGTTGCCACCGTCGGCACGATGGGCCGCGTCGCAATCCCAGAGATGGAGCGTTACGGCTACGACCGGGGCTTGGCCGCTGGCTGTGTGGCCGCCGCGGGAACGCTGGGCACCTTGATCCCGCCGAGCGTTCTGCTCGTGCTGTACGGTCTCCTTGCCGAGGCATCCATTGGCCAGCTGCTCATTGCGGGCATCATCCCAGGCATCCTTTCAGCTTTCATCTATGGCGTCATGATCGCGGTGCGGGTGACCCTGAACCCGAGCCTCGCCTCGCGCGCTCCGCCCACGCCATGGAACGAGGCGATCCGGAGCATTCCCAAGCTGACTGGCATCCTCATTCTGTTCGTCTCGATGGTCGGCGGCATCTTCCTCGGCGTGTTCACCCCGACCGAGGCCGGCGCGGTCGGAGTGTTCGTCGCCGTCCTTGGAGTTCTTCATCGCTTCTATTGGCACCGGGCTCTTGGCTTGCTGCAGCGCATGGGGCTGCCGGTCAAGCCGGGTCAGGGAGTCATGCGGGTCCTGGGTGATCCGGAGGGCGTCGAGCCGACCGCCCTGGGCGCGTTTCGCCAGGCACTGAGCGAGACCACGCGTGTCGCGGGCATGATCCTGGCGATCCTGATCGGCGCCACACTCTTCTCGCAGTTCGTCTCGCTTAGCCGCGTGCCCTACCACTTTTCGCAGTTGATCGCAGGACTGGATCAGCCGCCTTGGGTCGTGCTGCTCCTGATCCTGCTCCTCTATATCCCCCTCGGGATGTTTCTCAATCCCCTCTCGGTGATGATCATCACCGTCCCGATCACGTTGCCGGTGATAACTGATCTGGGACACTCACCGATTTGGTACGGCATCATCGTCATCAAGATGATGGAGATAGCGGCGATCACGCCGCCTGTCGGCCTCAATGTCTATGTGACCAAGGCGGTGGCACCCCATATCCCCATGGAGGTCGTTTTCAAGGGGATATTCTGGTTCTTCTTGATGGATATACTCACCATCACAATTCTGGTGCTGTTTCCGGAGATCATCCTGTTTCTCCCGAATCTGATGTTCTAGAGACGCCTTGGCGTGGCGCGCAGCGACGCTGGAGCGAGATAACGAAAGATGCCCCGGCGGGAAGAGCCCTCGGGGTCGGAATAGAGGATCAAGCAGAGGATCAACGAGTTGAGAATTCCGTATTGAAGCAACAGAATAAAAAAACAGGAGGAAATTCCCATGGCACTCTACGGCGATTGGAAGCGCTGGAGCCTAGTCGGCTTGGCCTTGGCCCTACTGTTGGGCGTGGGGCCCACACGACATGCCCACGCGTCGGACGAGTACGACAATGTTCGCCTGCGCTACGCGAGCTTCGTGCCCGCCACCCACGTGCGCGAGATATTCACTCAAAAGTGGATGGACGAGGTCACCAAACGCTCCGGCGGGCGAGTGAATTTCGACACCTACCGGGATCAGGCGCTTCTCGGCACGACGGCTCTTCTCGATGGCGCCTCGCGTGGCATCAGCGATATCAGCTACGTCGCGACGGGATATCATCCATCCGAGTTGCCCTTGACCACGCTCATGGACCTGCCGTTCCTGACCAACAACAGCCAGGCGCTGATGTTGACGCTGGTGCAGATCTACGCGGAGTTCGAGGGCCTGCGCAAAGAGTACGACCGGCAGGGTATCGTGCTGCTCGGAAGTTTGCCCGGAGACCCGACCATCCTCGGCAGCCGGGAGCCATGGCGAAATGCGGCTGATCTGAAGGGAAAGCGGATCCGGGCCTTCGGCCTCATCAACCAGACGATGAAAGCCCTTGGTGCAGTTCCCGTCGCATTGCCGGCACCCGAAATCTACACATCGATGGAGCGAAAGGTAATCGAGGGCTACTCTGGCCTTCCCGCCAACATCATTCCGCCATGGGCCCTGCACGAGGTTTCGAAGTACGTTATCGACTATGGCGCCGGAAACTATGTCAATGTCGCCATTTTCATGAACAAGAGAAAATTCGACGGCTTGAATGCCAAGACTCGCAATTTGCTTGTCGATACCTTCGCCGAGCTGGTCAACACCAACTACATCAAAGACGTCTCGGATTTGAACCGCAAGCGGGCCAAGGCGATCCAGGATGCAAAAATGACGTTCATCCGGTGGTCGAAGGAAGAACGCGAGGCGGCAAGCAAGATCGTCTCCGAGACGGTCTGGGAGGACGCGATCAGCACGCGTGAAAAACGGGGTGCGCCGGCTCGCGCGTTCGTCAAGCGATTCAAGGAGCTGATCGTCGAGAACGAGAAGAAGGCGACGATCTATATCGATCCGGTCTCGGTAGCACTCGGGCCTCCGGACTGATGTGGGGCCGGAGGCGGCCTCACGACGAGGCAGCCGGCCACTCGACAAGAAGAAACTGTCGACGACGAAACAGGAAAGGGAGACTCCCATGAGAAAGCCAAACTGGCTCCGACGTTCCATTCTGGCAGGGGCCATGATCGCGGCGCTGCCGGTCCTCGGTCTCCAGACCACCGCCCATGCCGCGGATGAGTTCGACCAGGTGAAGCTGCGCTACGCTGGCTATCTGTCGGCGAGCCACGTCCGGGAGATCTTCCTGCAAAGGTGGATGGACGAGGTAACGAAGCGGTCCAACGGTCGTGTGACATTCGAGACCTACCGGGACCAGGCACTGCTTGCGACGACCGCTCTGCTCGATGGCGCCTCGCGCGGCATTGCAGATGTCGCCTATGTCGCCTCCGGGTACTTTCCCGGCGAGCTGCCACTCACGACCATGCAGGACCTGCCGTACCTGACGAACAATACGCAAGCCCTGATGATGACCGTGAAACAGATGTACAGCGAGTTCGAGGGGCTGCGAAAGGAGTTCGAGCGCCAGAACCTATCGCTTGTCGGTAGCCTCGCGGTCGATCCGACCATCCTCGGCGCCCGCGAGCCGTGGAAGGGAGCCGAGGATCTCAAAGGCAAGCGCATCCGTGCTTTCGGTCTCATTAATCAGTCGTTGAAGGCACTGGGTGCGGTTCCGGTCGCGCTGCCGGCGCCGGATATCTATACCTCGCTCGAGCGCAAGGTGATCGAAGGCTATTCGGGGCTGCCCGCCAACCTCATTACGCCGATGGCGCTTCACGAGGTGTCGAGCTACGTCATCGATTTCGGCGCCGGGACCTATGGCAATGTCGCCATCGTCATGAACAAGAGGAAGCTTGATTCATTGAGCCCGAAAACTCGCGCGCTGTTGGTCGATACCATGGCCGAGCTCATCCAGACCTCCTACATCAAGGAGCTCAGCGATCTCAATCGCCAGCGCGCCAAGGTGATGCAGGATGCGAAGATGACCTTCCAGCGCTGGTCCAAGGAGGAGCGCGAGAAGGCCCGCAAGATCGTGTCGGAGACGGTCTGGGACGAGGCGATCCGCTCGCGTGAGGCCCGCAAGGCTCCGGCCCGGGAGTTCTTCAACCGGTTCCGCGAGATTCTGGCCCAGAACGAGCCGAAGGCGACGGACTATATCGATCCAGTGACCGTCGTTCTAGGCAAGCCGGACTAGGAACTCTTGCTCCGGGCTTGCTCGCACGCCCGGAGCGACTTTGCCTTGTGGCCGCATGAGCCGAAGGTGCTTGGACGGTTGCATCCCGGCGCGCGCGCCTCCTGCATGGAATTGGGTTGATGCACGCCAGAGCGCGCACGTGATCCCGATAGTGGAAGCGTGCCTCTGGCAATCTCGGAGCTGGTGTCGATGAATGCGCTTGAATCGGTGGCCCGTCAGCTGCAGTGGGTCGTAAGCCGCCTCAGCACCCTCATGGGGTTCTTGGCCGCGCTGTGCATCGTCATGATCACGGTCTCGACGTTGGCCGAGGTCTTCTATCGGTACTTTCTCGGTCGATCGTTTCTGGGGGTCATCGAGCTCGTCGAGATGCTCATGGCCTTCATCTTTTTTGGCCTGATGTCCTACACGCAGCTTCTGAAAGGGCATCTGCGGCTCACCCTATTCACAGAGCTCCTGCCGCAAAGGGCGCAAGTGCTGCTCGAGTTGGTCACGCTGCTGCTGGTTCTGGCCTTCGTGATCGTCATGGCGTGGCAGGCCTGGGACGAGGCCATCATCTCTACGGAGCGCCAGCAGATCCGGTTCGGGGCGATCGAGTACCCCTTGTGGCCCGGCAAGCTTGCGGCTGCCGCCGCCGTAGGGGCCATGGCGCTCCAACTACTCTCCGATTTCCTTAATCACCTGATCGTGGTCATTCGCGGGGAAGGGGAAACCGGACCGATGGGGCAGCCGGCATCGGAAGCCGATTCGGTGTAGGCGCGCTCGTGACCAGCCGCCTTCAACCTTCCCTCAACATCCCGCTTGCCTAGTGCCGCAGCCGGCGGCACCCTAGCTCTCTCAAAATCCGCGCGATTTACCGCGCCCACGCCCAAGAGCTCCCCGGGGATCCCGAAACACCATGTCTCAGCTTCTCAACTACGACGACCTGCGCCGCGCAGCGAAGCGCCGCCTACCCAAGATCGCCTTCGACTTCATCGAGGGCGGTCTCGACGACGAGATCGGCATCGAGCGCAACACCTGGGGCTTCGAGCGCCATCGCATCGTGCCCCGCTACATGGTCGACGTCTCGAAGCGCTCACAGACGACCGAGCTGTTCGGCCGCACCTATGCTCAACCCGTCGGCATCGCCCCGACCGGCGGCGCCGCTCTCTTCCGCCCTGGCGCCGACCTGATGCTGGCTGCCGCCGCGCGCAAGGCCAACGTGCCTTTCATCATGTCCGGCGCCTCGACCGACACCATCGAGAACCTGGCCCGGGTTGCGCCCGACCACGGCTGGTATCAGATGTACACGGCCAAGGACAAAGAGATCTCCTACGACATGATCAAACGGGCCAAGGATGCCGGCCTGTCGACGCTGGTCATCACGGTCGACGTGCCGGTCCATTCGAACCGCGAGCGCAACAAGCGCAACGGCATGGCACGTCCGCTCAAGATGCCGCTCCACATTCTGATGGAAGCCGCGACACATCCGGGCTGGCTGCTGAACTACTACAAGAACGGCGGCGGCACCCCGATGCTCTCCAACTGGGCCAAGTACGCCGGCCCCGGTGCCGAGAACGATGCCGAGAAAGTCGCAGCCTTCCAGGCGACGCAGACCACACCACCGCTCGATTGGTCGGACATCGAGAAGTTCCGCGAGTTGTGGCCGCGCAAGATGGTGCTGAAGGGCGTCATGCACCCGGCCGATGCCGAGCGCGCCCACAAGATCGGCGTCGATGGCCTGATGGTCTCGAACCACGGCGCCCGGCAGCTCGACCGCGCTCCATCCCCCGTAGAGGTGCTTCCAGCCATCCGCGACGCCGTCGGCGACAAGATGACCCTGATGCTCGACAGCGGCATCCGTCGCGGCTCCGACGTCGTCACGGCCATGTGTCTCGGCGCCAAGTTCTGCTTCGTCGGTCGCATGACGCTCTACGGCGTCGCCATCGGCGGAGAGCCGATGGCCGGGCACGCGCTGAATATCCTGAAGAACGAGGTCGACCTCGTCATGGGAAACATGGGCGCGCCCGATATCCGCTCGCTCGGCCCCGACTTCCTCATGTGGGACGACACCGCGGATCTCAAGCGTAACACCCGGCCCTGATCAGGCCTTCATCGCGGCGAGTTGCAGCTCCAGAACGGCGAGCGCCGCGTTCTCGCCGATGTTCGGATCGAGCGTCAGCGGACGCAACGTGATGTGGCCGCCCGCTCCTCCGACCAGCCCCGTCGAGTTGGCGCCGCGACCCTCACCGACGGCGCCGACGTAGCGTCCTTCGAGCTGGTTGACCGGCGTATCGATTTTGGGCGCCATCACCGTCCACGCCAGCACGATCTTGGCATCGCTCGGCGTTTGCGCTCCGATCCGCTTTACGGTCCCTGTCATCTGCGCCTTGGCGCCGGTGAGCGGTTCGAATGTGCAGCTAAGCTGCCGCTCCGGTCCGAGCGGCTCGGTCTCGCCGGGCGACGCGACGCAGGTCAGCGTCCCCATGTTCGCCAGCGGCTCGACCGCCTCGACCGTCATCGACGACACCGAGGCAACCAGTGCGCTCGCCGAGAGTACGGCGAAAAGCTTCGTGGGCTTCATTGGATCTCCTTTTCGGCGACCGCCAGAGCCTCGCGAACGCTGTCCCGCACAGTGCGTGTCTCCGCCGAGGGCGGCTGAGCCTCCAGATCGTTGAGCCAGACTTTCAGAATGTCTCGCTTCTGCTCAGCGCTGAGACCGGGCGCGGCCATCAGCTCGAGAGGCGAGCCGAAGTCGCCCGACAGGCGCTTCTCGACCGGAATATGCTCAGGATTGTCCTTCGGATCGCGGGACGTGCTCATAAGGGCCCTCTGGTCGCTATCCATTCCATTGGGCAACCGTGCAGGACCGCAATTGTTCCGCCGGTAAAGCCGAAACCTGGCGCCAACGCGATCCGTCGCACGCTCACATCCCATTCGAGGGGCTCGACGACCGTCGACTAGCCAGCCACCTGCATGCGCAGCAGACGGCCGCCGCGCTTGATCGACACGGTCCAAAGACGCTGCCTCTTCTTGAGCAGCGGCGCCAGCGTCTCGTAGCTGTCCACGACCACGTCGCCGACCGCGGCGATCACGTCTCCTGAGCGGAACCCGAGGCGCTCGGCGGTCGAGCCGGAACGCACGTTGACGACGACGACACCGTCGGTCTGGTCGAGGCCAAGATCGTCGGCGAGGGGCGGATAGAGGTTGACGACCCGAGCGCCGTCGAGCGGATGCGCACCGGCCAGATTGCGCACGTCCGTCATGGTCGGCTCGGGGGCTGCGGCGAGATCGATCTCGACGACCACGCGACGGCCCTGACGGATGACGTCGAGGCGCGCCTTATTGCCGACGCCGCGCGTGGTCAGCCGGTACTGTACGGAGCGCGGGTCGGCGACCTCCTGACCGTCGACGCCGACGATGACATCGCCGGGCTCGAGCCGGGCGGCGGCAGCCGGACTCGCGGCGTGGACACGCATGACGGCCGCCCCCGTTGCGCGCTCGAGCTTCAGTGCGTCTGCGATATCCCGGGTGACCGCCTCGAGCCGGGCTCCCAGCCAGGGGCGCTCGACCTTGCGGCCGGCAAGGGCGCTCTCGACGTAGACACGCACGAGATCGGACGGGATGGCGAAGCCAATCCCGTGCGAGCCCCCGGAGCGCGAGAAGATTGCGGTGTTGATGCCGACCAGCCGTCCGGCCATATCGACCAGGGCGCCGCCGGAGTTGCCCGGATTGATGGCGGCATCCGTCTGGATGAAGACCTGTGCGTCCGACTTCGTCACCTCGGTGCGGGACAGCCCCGATACGATACCGCTGGTCACCGTCTGGCCGACGCCAAAGGGATTGCCGATGGCGAGAACCTGATCGCCCACCTCAAGCCCATCGGAGCTTTCGAACTGGAGATGCGGGAAGTTGCCGTCACCGCCCTCGATCTTCAGGATCGCGATATCGGTCTTCTCGTCCTGCAGCAGGACCTTGGCATCGAACTCGCGCTTGTCGGCGAGAACGAGACGGATCTCGGAGCGGCCACCGATCTTGATGACGTGGGTATTGGTGACGACGACACCGTCGGGCGAGACGATGACGCCCGAGCCCAGCGAGGATTGCGCGCGTTCCGCCGGCATGCCGAACCGTTCTCCGAAAAACTGGCGGAACAGCGGATCGTTGAACGGCGACTTCACCTGAACCTGACCGCGCACGTAGACGTTGACGACGGCCGGAGCCGTGCGCTTGACGATGGGCGCGAACGAGTAGCGAACAGCCTCCCGCGACGGCGGCACCTCGCGTCGCTGCGCGGCAGCCGGGGCAGCAGCGACGACCCACGCCGACAGCAGTGCAGACACTGTGCACAGCGCGGAAATTCGTCTGGAGAGCATCGCCATGGGCACCGAATCCCTGGTGGTTGAGGGTTGCACGGACCCCGTCGGACTCCTGATTGCAGATAACCCATTTCGGAAATATCTTGCAAGCCGATGGCACCGGCAGGAACGGATGTGACTGAGCGGTGACGTGCTTTGGCTCATTTGCGTTTTTTCGGGGCGGGCGGACATCGGTGCGGCAACGGCTTCAGCCTGGTGGAAGGTGTTCGCCCCACTCTGTTGCGCCTGAATGTCCTGAGGAGGAACGAATGACGTCGAAGCTGAGAAAACTCGTCAAGCACTCCCTCAAGCAATTTGCACTAGGAGCAACTTCCAAAATGTCCCAAGATGGCCTTACGAACCTGGATCAGAGTGTATTCGAAACAACCCATCCATCGGGACATTATTATTCCGCGTACCCCTCCCTTGCCGAGATCGCCCAGGACGGCGATCGCTTTTTCTTGCCGGAGCCGCCGCGGGCTCTGCCTGGGATCGACATGCGCGAGGACGCGCAGATTGAGCTGTGCAAAATCCTCGCGCCCTTGGCTCGGATGGATGTCCCCCTGAATCGCACACCCGGCTGGCGATACTATCTGGCAAACAACTACTTCATTGCACTCGATTTCAGAGTGCTGGCCGGCATGATTCGGCACTTGAAGCCCCGCCGGATCGTCGAGATCGGCTCCGGATTTAGCTCGGCGGGCATGCTGGACGTGATCGAGAAGCATTCCCTCCCGACTACGCTGACCTGTATCGAGCCTTACCCCGAACGCCTGCACGACCTAATCGGATCGCCACCGCGTGATCGTTGCGTCATCATGGAGACGATGGTGCAAAAAGTCGATTTGGCGATTTTCGATGAATTGGAAGCCGGAGATATTCTGTTTGTCGACTCGTCGCATTCCTCCAAAATCGGAAGCGACGTAAATCATATATTTTTCAATATATTGCCACGAATCAAGCCTGGGGTGGTGATCCACTTCCACGACATCCTGTACCCGTTCGATTATCCCCGGGATTGGGTCATGAAAGGGTTCGGATGGAATGAAGCCTACATATTGCGTGCGTTTCTTCAGTTCAATTCGTCATTTGAACTCTACTTCTACAATTCCTTCATGACGACATTCCATTCCACCCTGATGCGCGAAGCGTTCCCTGACGGGCATGTCAGCGGGGGGATATACCTGCGGCGAACCAAATGAGACGCCCGTGAGCCACAACCGGGCGGCACGCGCCATCGCCGGTGGCAGATCGGCTACCGGCGGCCTTTGGCGCGGCTTTCCTCCGCACGCATCGGCATCGCATCGATCGTGCGAAACAAGACGGGTCCCGGAAACGGCTTCGACGAGGCCAGCTTCACGCCGCCGTCCTTGCCGATCAGGACAGCCTTGAACTCACGCGATTTCGCTCCGAACCTTTGACGGAGCGCCTCCGCGTCGAGGCGCGGCGAAGGGCCGAGATCTGCAGTAACGGTGTCGCCCGTCACATACACGACGACCATCTGGCGATCGATGAATGCCGGACGGAAACTGGCCACGATCGCCCTCTGGCGCACGAGGCGAGCGTCCCCGGCAGTCGGGGCGAACACGACAAGTGGCCGGTATTTCCACTTGTACCTGGACATCGCCGAGGCGCTCGAGAAGGCCGTCAGCGAGGCGACCGCCGCAAGCATGCCCAGTATGATGAAGCGCGTGTGCATCGCCATCTCCGTTCTCTCTGGGAACATAGGAGCCGGCGATCGGATCACCAACTGTCCTGTAACCCTGCGTGGCCGATTGCGCACGAGCGGATGGCGAGTTGCATCCTCGGCCTTCCGGCACTTGCCGGCGGGCCTTGGCTCCGCTACCGCTCGCGCCATGAAGCTCTATCGCGCCTTCGCCACCGTCGGCGGACTGACGCTCGTCAGCCGCGTCCTGGGTTTCCTGCGCGACATCGCGCTCGCAGCCATTATCGGTGCCGGGCCGATCGCCGAGGCGTTCGTGGTCGCGTTCCGGTTTCCCAATCTGTTCCGCAGGTGGTTCGGCGAGGGCGCGTTCAATGCGGCCTTCGTGCCGATGTTCGCCAAACGGCTCGAAGGCGATGGAAAGGAAGCCGCAAAGGCGCTGGCATCGCAAGCCATGTCGGGACTGGCGTTGATATTGCTGGTCTTGTCGGCCTTGGCAATGATCGCCATGCCGTGGGCCATGTATGGGCTTGCCCCCGGTTTCGCCGACGACCCGGCCAAGTTCGAGTTGGCCGTGACCATGAGCCGGATCGCGTTTCCTTATCTGCTCTGCATGTCGCTCGTTGCCCTTCTGTCGGGAGTGCTGAACTCGGTCGGTCGATTCGCGGAGAGTGCGGCCGTATCGATCGTTCTCAATCTCACGCTGATGGCAGCCATCGCGATTGCGCTGGCTCTCGGCTACGGCAATGATGCGCGAACAGGCATTGTGCTCGCCTGGGGCATAGCTGCCGCCGGTGTCCTGCAACTGCTCGTGCTCCTGTGGGGCGCATGGAGGGCGGGATTCGTTCCGCGCCTCGTGCGGCCGGTCTGGTCCGAGGACATGCGCCGGCTGGTCCGCCTCGGAGTGCCCGGAATCGTCGCGGGTGGCGCGACGCAGATCAACATCGTGATCGGCGGCATGATCGCATCTCTGCAGACCGGTGCCGTGCCGTGGCTCTACTACGCCGATCGCCTCTACGAGCTGCCACTCGCCATCATCGGCATCGCCATCGGCGTCGTCCTTCTGCCGGACATTTCTCGTCATCTCAGAGCCGGCAACGAGGTGGCCGTTCTGGACGCCCAGAACCGGGCGCTGGAGCTGGCCATGCTGCTCACCGTTCCGGCGGCCGTTGCCCTGGCGCTCGTCCCCGGACCAATCGTCTCGGTCCTGTTCGAGCGAGGAAAGTTCACGGTCGATGATACCCGCGCAGTGTCCGCCGTCCTGGCGATTTTCGCCCTCGGACTGCCGGCTTTCGTTCTCCAGAAGGTATTCCAGCCTGGCTACTTCGCGCGCGAGGACACCCGGACGCCGATGCTGTTCACCGCATGGAGCCTCGGCGTCAATACCGTGGGCTCGATCGTGTTGTTCTTCGCTTTCCCGCACATCGGGCTTTCGGCGCATCTCGGCATCGGTGTCGCGACGGTCGTTGGCGCTTGGCTGAACGTGGCGTTGCTCTATCGCGGCCTTCGCCATCGCGATCATTTTCGCGCCGACAGAAGGCTCAGGCTCGCGCTGCCGATGATCGTGCTCGCGAGTGGCGTCATGGGGCTCGCGCTGGTCGCGGCGACCTATCAACTCGCTCCCTGGCTCGCAGCCGGCCAGCCACTCGGCACGAGAGCGACCGCACTCGCTGGAATGATCGTCGGCGGCGGGACCGTCTATTTCGCGGCGGCGCTCATGACAGGCGCCGTAAAGCGGTCGCACCTCGCCGGAATGTTGCGCCGGCGCACATGAACGGTCCGACCGTCACGTGGCATGACCCCACTCGACGCCACGTTGCGGCAATCAATCCACTAGCCCATTTGGTGCCCCCGTAAGGACTCGAACGCGATTTCTGCCACGAAACGTCAACGCATGCCACGAAGTGCTTCACATCGCATAACATGCTTATATAATTTACATTTTTCCAAATCCGTTCCCTTGCTCGGCAACCATCCTAGCACCGATCTGTGTGCTGGGAAGTCGACCATTGGTTCACTTGCAGAGATCGACTGGTCGCACACGCACGACCGCACTTACGCCAGCTGCGGCCATGTGGCGAACGAGTTCTTCGTGTCGGCTAGGGACACGCCTGGTGGGCCGTGGCCATCGACGGCAAGTGATCGGCGGTAGACAGGAACCTGCTTGCGGTCTGGCGACGTCGCCGTCACCGCGCACGCGGATTTTGGCACATGTTAACCCTTTGCATACCCGGTGTCGGGCGCAAATGGCCCCGTCTCCACGACGACCTCGTGTATTTCGCCGCCATATCGAAACGTGCCGTACTTCTCCTTCAACTCCCATCTCACAGGTCCACGTCTGTCGAGGCCGATGTCCATGCCTTCGTGAAAGCCGTACATCATGGTGGGGCTCAGCTCTCCCCATTCACCAGTGCTGTCGTCGAGATTGAGGCGACCACGCCCGCGTCGCTTGCCGAGTGCCTCGAACTCCAACACGAGCCGATGGCGGCCCTCGCTCACTTGCCGGCCAGCCAGCTCATGGAACTCGCCAAAGCCGTTGTAGTAGAGCCGAGGCCTTCCCGCCTCGATGTAAGCCACCATGCCGCCGGTGACATCACCAATGGCGAACAATACCCCTTGCGCATCTCTGCCCTGCGTGAAGTCCACCGCTATTGTGAAGCTCCTGTCCGCAATCAGCGGAACGATCACTCCTCGATGGATGCTTTGTGTCCCCGGAAGGAAGCGGCGGCGCGCCGAGGCTGGTGGGCGCTGGTGCGGGGCCAATTCGTTGAATTTCTGAAGTGGTGAGCGTCCGTCCAGCGGATAGACCATGTTTGCCCAGGCTGCCTCGTCGAATGCCTCGACGAGCTCGCGCAGCTTCTCGGGGTGCTTATGGGCAATATCCATCTCTTCGGAGAAATCGTCGGCATGCTGGTGAAGCGTCCAGTTGTCGAAGTCGATCTTCTGTCCCTTGACCTGTAGCGACACCGCGATCCAGCCGTCGCGATAGAAGGCACGATTGGCCCAGCACTCATAGTACTGCTCGCGTCGCGGAGATTCAGCAGAGCCATCGCGCAGAACGGCGGCAAGGCTCTTGCCATGCGCCGGCTGGGCCGGCTTGCCGTGGGAGACCGATAGCGCCGGGACTCCAGCCAGATCGAGCAGTGTGGGCATGACGTCCGTGACGTGGCCGAAATGGCTGCGAACCGAGCCCTTGTCGGCAAGCCCTGCCGGCCATGACACGACGAAGCTGACACGACGCCCACCGCCGCCGGTGTAAGTCTTGTAGGAGGGGAACGGTGCATTGGACAGCTGCCCCCAACCCATCGGGTAGAGCGCTGTCGCGCGCTCGGTGCCAACCCATTCCGCGCGCTCGACATCGACCTCGACGGGGAGCGGAGCGAGGCCCGCGAAGCGGCGGTTGAAATTGACCATGCCGGAAGGCCCGGCCGAGCTGGTGCCGCCATTGTCCGAGGTGAAAACGATGATCGTGTTGTCGAGTTCACCCAAGAGCTCGAGACGCGCCACGAGACGGCCCACGTTCTGGTCAGCGCAATCGAGAACTGCAGCATAGGCTTCCATGTGCTTGACGAAGAGGCGACGGTGCTCCTCCGGCAGATCGTCCCAGGCGGGCACACTTGGGTCGCGCTCGGCCAAGCGGGTATCCGGCGGGACGATGCCGAGTTTCTTCTGTCGCTCGAGCCGTTCGGCGCGCAAGACGTCCCAGCCAGCGTCGTAGCGCCCGCGATACTTGGCGAGATCCTGCTCCTTGGCCTGCAGCGGGCCGTGCACAGCGTTATTGGCAACGTAGAGAAAGAAAGGCTTTTGGGGATCCTGGTTGCGCAAGTCCGTGACGAAAGCCAATGCCTTGTCCATCCAGTCGTCGGTTGCGTAATAACCTTCGGGGTATTCGTCGATTGGCGCGATGACGTTGTTGTAGAGCAGGCGTGCCGGATAGAAGTAGCTCGTCTCGCCCTCCAGGAAGCCGTAGAAGCGATCGAAACCGCGAAACGTCGGCCAGGAATGGTTCGGCGTCACGCCATTCGGTGAATTGTGCCATTTCCCCACCATGAAAGTGGCGAAGCCTGCGGCACGCAGTGTCTCAGCGATGGTAGGCGCGTCCAGCGGCATCTCACCCGAATAGCCGGGAAAGCCCGGATTGTTGTTGGCGAGCCAGCCGGTGGCGACGGAGTGGGCATTCCGGCCGGTTAGCAGTGCTGCCCGCGCCGGCGAGCAGATCGGGTGGGTGGTGTAGTGGTTGAAGCGCACGCCCCGCTTGGCCAGCGCATCGATGTGCGGCGTCTCGATCTCTGAGCCATAGCTGCCGATGTCCGACCAGCCGAGATCGTCCATGAAGATCACGACAATGTTGGGCGTGCCTGCAGGAGCGCGTGGCGGCAGGTCCCAGTGGGGCTCCGATTCCTCTCGCGTACGGCCGACCTTGCCTTGAAAGCCGGGATAGTGCCTCGAACCCGTCGTCATCCGAACCCTCCATTCCTGGCCTGGTGCCCTGCAACGCCTGCCTGATCGTCTAACGCGCAGTGGCACGCCAATTAAACTTGTGGCGATCTGCTTTGGTCGTAGCCGTAGGGCCGGGACGCAGCTCCGCCGGGCCTAACTGGCATCTCCGATCCGCCCGCTTGGCGTCTGTGTGCCCCGCGCTCCCTTGTCGGGTGTTGTTGGCGCCAATCTATGCTGCTGCGCTCGCGGCACCAGAGCCCCGGCAGCGACACGCTTGAGCTGCGGGCTCCCGCTAGCAAGACATGCAGGATGCAGCGCAAGGATCAAGGCGCCGGCACTCGTCTCACCCCAGAACCAGTCCGCCAGTTGTTGCGCCGAAGCTGCACCGCCGGGACGGGCCGACGCAGCCTCGATGTACCAGTTGCGCAGATCCTCGGATGCGTAGCGCAGGCAGAAACCGAGTTCGTCGTCGGCGACGCCTGTGGCGTTGCCGGTTTTGAGGATGGAAAATAGCGCCGTCGCGGCCTCGTCGATCGACATTCTGCTGACGCCGACAATGGAGCGGCCCTGCCTAGCGAGAAACATCTCGCGCCACGGGCTGAGCTGCCTGATCTCGCCCATGATCTGCTCGATCATGCTCGATGGCCCACTCGCTGCCGGCCGCCGCAAGGGGACTGGGCAGACCATGCCGTCCATGCTCGCCTCGCCCTGCCCTGGCGCGTCCTTCGGGAAGTCCTCCAGAATGACCGGCCCATCCTCCCGTACCAGCAACGCGAGCGCGGCCCTCAGAACCTCGGACTGGAATGCAGGCTCGTTGGGCGCGCCGAATGGCCGTCCGAGGTCGAACGGCACCCACAGCGCGCGGGGCGGACGAATGAGCACCGTGTTCTCCCGCACCAGACTGATGCCGGTGGTCGGTATGCCCGCCGCTTCGAGGTAGTGGCCGAGCGCGCCGACGGCGCGCGTGCAGTTCGGTCAGACCGGCACCAGAAGCGCCGCGTTGACACCATCCTGCTTCAGCAGCCCGGCAATCTGCGCGCTCGTCTCCTCGATCTCGTGTGGCTCCCAGCCGGCGCCCATCAGCGAGTAGTGATACGATGCGACGGATCCGATCTCGCCGGAGGCCTCCAGCTCGCGTAGCCGGTCGATGGGATAGACGGTGTTGACATCCTGCTGGAAGCCCGACCGATCGAAGTTCACGGAGGTATGGCTCATCAGCAGCTGATCCGCTGACGCCTCCCCGGGCAGCACGCGGTAACCCGTGTCGCGCAGATCGAACGTGGCGTGGTCGCGCAGGTGGAGCCCGGCGGTCGTGACGATCGCGACGCGGCGATCGGCCAGTGCCGGGCCCGCGACAAACGGCGTGGTATCGAACTGCGGGCAGTCCTTGGACAGCAGGTGCTGCGCATCCGCCGGCTGAAGATCGCTCAGTCTTACCATCGGTCGAAACACCCCTGACAACCAGCACTATTCACATCGCGGAGAATCTATGCCACGGCGCACACGCCGGCAACGAGCGATTGCGGCGTCAATGATCGCCTCCAGCAGCTACTGTAGGACGCCGCGGGTTCACCGCCCTTTGAACACCGGCTTGCGCTTTTCGAGAAAGGCGGTGCGTGCTTCTTTCGCGTCCTCGCTTGCGAACGCGATCCGGATGTTGGCGAGCTCGTAACGCAGCTGTTGCTCGACGTCGTGCGTCTCGAGCGATTTCACCATCCCGCGCTTGAGCAGGCGCAGCGTGATCGGCGACCATTCGCAGAGCTGTTGGCAATATTCCGCGAGGCGCATAGAGTGCTTGTCGTCGTCGACCACTTCGCCGGCCATACCGAGGCGCACGGCTTCCTCGCCGCCCACCGTGCGGTTCTCCATCATGAAGCGCAACGCCGGCTCATAGCCCATGGCCTGCGGCAGCGTAATCGTGAGGCCGCCATCGGGAGAGCCGCCGATGCGCGTGTAGCCGGCCATCAATCGGGCGTTGCGCGCGACGATACGGACATCGGTCGCCATGGCGAGACCGAGACCGGCCCCCACGGCCACACCGTTGATCCCGCCCACCACCGGCTTGTCGCAGCGCTTGCGGATGGCAAGCAGGAAATTCCCGACCCAATGAATGTCGTCGAGCTGGGCGGTCATCGGCGGGAGGGGCGACCTGCGCTCGGTCATGGTGAGGTCGAGGCCGGCGCAGAAGCTGTCACCAGAGCCGGTCAAGGCGATCACCCAGACGCTGTCGTCCTTGGCAGCCTCGTCGATTGCCGCAACCACGCCCCAGGCGAGTTCGTCCGACAGCGCGTTCTTCTTCTCGGCGCGGTTGAGTGTGATCGTGCGGACATGGCCGTTGTTCGCTATACGAACCAGCTCGGTCATCTGATGCTCCTGTTCGAGTGTGCGGGTTTGTTCTCCGGGATGACTCGAAGATCTGCCTCGACTTGGCGCAGGCGGCGGGCACGTCACCCGAAACCGGGGCAGTCCAGCTGTCCGCTCGCGCCTGTCCACGGCCTTCGGAGACGGGCTGCACGCTCAGCTCGCCGCTGCGAAGCGCGCCAGGCGTTGTGCAATGATTGCCTCGGCCTCGGCCATGATGCGGTCGATCAATTCCTTCACCGTCGGCACGTCATGGATCAGGCCCGCCACCATGCCGCAGCTCCAGGCGCCGGTGTCCATGGCGCCCTCGAGCATGACCTTCGGATAGACGCCGGCCACCTCCCGCGTGATGTCCTCGAACTTGATGTTGGCGCCGAGCGCTTTCTCCGTCTCGAGCAGGCGGTCGACGGAGGCATTGCGCAGCACGCGCACGGTGTTGCGCAGCGGGCGCATTATCAGCCGAGTATCCAGCTCGGTGGCTGCGACGATGGCGTCCTTCACGTTCTGGTGCACGGGCGCCTCTTTCGTGGCGATGAAGCGCGTGCCCATGTTCATGCCCTCGGCGCCGAGCGCCAGTGCGGCGACGAGGCTGCGGCCGTCGGCCATGCCGCCGGATGCGACGAACGGGATTTTCAGCTCGTCAGCCGCGCGCGGCAGCAGGATGAAGTTCGGGATGTCGTCCTCGCCCGGATGACCGGCACACTCGAAGCCGTCGACGCTGACCGCATCACAGCCGATGGCCTGGGCTTTGAGCGAGTGGCGCACGCTGGTGCACTTGTGGATAACTTTCACGCCCGCCTCGTGCAGCATCGGCAGCCACTTCTGCGGATTATTGCCGGCTGTCTCCACGGCCTTCACGCCAGCGTCGATAATGACCTTGATGTAGCCGGGGTAGTCGGGGGTGTTGACGCTCGGCAGGAACGTGAGGTTCACGCCGAACGGCTTGTCGGTGAGGGCGCGGCACTTGGCGATTTCCTCGGCCAGCAGCGCGGGCGTCTTCTGCGTCAGGCCGGTGATGATACCCAAGCCCCCGGCATTGCTGACGGCGGCCGCCAACTCAGCGAAGCCGACGTAGTGCATGCCGCCCTGGATGATGGGGTGCTGGATGCCGAACAGCTCGGTGATGCGCGTCTTCATGAAGTCTCCGGGTCAAACGCAAGTCAGGAACCGTTGAACACCAGCGGCGGCGTCACATCGCGCGCCGCTTACCAATTCGACATGCCTCAGGCGATAGCCCTTAACGGTGGCGAACAACTTGGTCGGCAGGGGCATGATCGCGGTCATGCGAGAGCGCTCCGGATGAGACGGAAGGTCGTGGCGATGGACTTCTGGCGCTGCGCGTCGGGCAGCCGGCGGCGGCTGGACACGCGGATGCCCTCGTTGAACAGCATCAGCATCGCGGCCAACTCCTCGGCGCGGGCCGGCGTCGCACCGGAGTCCTCGATGCAAGCCTGAAAGAAGAGCTCCAACTTTGAAAGGTTGTGGCTGGCGCGCGCGGCGAGATCGTCGTCGACGCCGGCCAGCTCGAGCACGGTGTTCACCTGCATGCAGCCCCAGTGACGTCTCTCCGCGACAGCGCCGCGTCCGCTGACCAGCTTGCCCTCCAGGAAGCTCTGCAGCACATCGAGCGGTGGCATCTCGGCGCGGGCGCGCTGCAGCATGTCGTGCGTGCGTGCCGAGAACAGGTCCATGCACTCGATGAACAGGCTGCGCTTGTCGGTGAACGCGGCGTAGAAGCTGCTGCGGCTGATGCCCATGGCCACCAGCAGATCGGCGAGCGACGTCGCCTGATAGCCCTGGCGCCAGAACAGCACCAACGCCTTGTTCACGGCTTTGGATCGATCGAATTCCAGAGGACGAGCCATGCTTGCGTTATGGACCAAACGGTTCATAATGACAAGACACGGTCGATCACTCCGGTTTCAGGGCCACAGACCATGAAGATCTACCACGCACCCAACACGCGCTCCGTCCGCATCGTCTGGCTGCTCGAGGAGATGGGGCTGCCCTACGAGCTGGAGAAGTACAAGCTCGGCGATCCCGCCATGCGCTCGCCCGAGTACGCCAAGGTCCATCCCATGGGCCGCGTGCCAGCGCTACAGGATGGCGATACGACCATTTTCGAGTCCGGAGCGATCGTGCAATACGTTCTCGCCCGGTATGACAATGGTCGAATGGCTCCGGACGTCTCCTCGCCCGATTTCCCGCTCTATCTGCAATGGCTGCACTACGCCGAAGGCATGATCATGCCGCCGGTGAACATCATCGTGGTCGAGACCATTCTGCTTCCCCCGGAACGCCGCAATCAGGTCAACGTCGACCGCGCGACGAAGCTGCTGTCGCGCATGCTCAGTGCCGTGGAGACGCATCTCGAGGGACGCGAGTTCCTCGCTGGAGACTTCAGCGGCGCCGACGTCATGACCGGGCATGCCTGCACCGTGGCACAGCGGCTCGGCGCGGACATCTCCGACAAGCCTAATGTCGCAGCCTACATCGACCGCCTGAACGCACGTCCGGCCCTGCAGCGCGCCTGGGCGGCATGAACGACGCCTCCTCGAGATGAGGACCAAGTCATGACCCAACGCGTCTGTCTCATCATCGGCGCCGGCGCCGGCATCGGCGGTAATGTCGCCAAGCGTTTTGCGCGCGAGGGCTACCACGCCGTTCTGGCGCGGCGCAGCGACAAGGCAGGTCTCGACCGGCTCGTCGACGAGATCAAATCTGAGGGCGGCTCGGCGACGGGCTTCATGCTCAACGCCGTCGAAGAGGGCAGCATCGAGCGGCTGGTCGAGAGCGTCGAGGCCGATATCGGCCCGATCGAGGTCGCGGTGTTCAATCTCGGCGCCCAGATCGGCAGCCGGGCGCTCGCCGATACGACGCTCAAGCAGTTCGAGATCGGCTGGCGGATGGCGACGTTCGGGCTGTTCCGGCTGGCTCGAGTGCTGTTCCCGTACATGGAGACGCGGGGCAAGGGCACCTTGCTCGTCACCTCGGCCACCGCCGCCATGCGCGGCAACGCCGGGCAGCACTCGCACACGTCGGCGATGTCGGGACGCCGCATGCTCTGCCAATCGCTCAACGCCGAGTTCGCGGCGAAGGGCATCCATGTCGCCCACATCGTCATCGACGGCGCCGTCGATGCCCCAGATACGCTCGGCAAAATGCTCGGGCCGGACCGTTTCCAGCAGCTCAGGGAACGCAAAGGTCTCGAAAAAGACGGGCTCTTGCTGCCGGCCGAGATTGCCAACACCTACTTCTACGTCGCCCACCAGCATCGATCGGCGTGGACGCACGAGTTGGACCTGCGGGCCTACTCGGACCAGGCATGGTGGAACCACGCCACGGGCAGCTCGGCCTAGCTGAATGCAGGCCATATAGGGCATCATGGATAAGCTTGTTCTGTTCGCCACTTCTCAAACAGGGAGTCCCGTCATGGCCAACTGCATCGTCGTCGTACAGTTCGATCTTCCGAAGCGCACCGAGGAGCAGGCCATCAAGGGCGGCACAGGAACAGCGCCGATCTACCGCGACCTCGCCGCCCATGGCCTGATCCGCAAGGACTACCTCAACGGTGAAACCGGGACCGGCGGTGTTTATCTGTGGGAAAGCCGGCAGGCGGCCGAGGCCTGGTATACGGAGGAGCGGCTTGCAGACTTGGCCAAGCGATTCGGCGTGCGCCCGCGGCTGACCTGGTACGACACCCACGTCACCGTCGACAACGTCAAGAGCGAGACACGGGTCAACGGCAAGGCACTTGCAGAGGCGTGAGCCCCGCCGCCTCAACTTGATTTCGGCCGCCCAAATGCAGTCACCGGCGAGAAGGCATCGCACATGCGAGGAGGCTCATTAGCCTGCACTTCTCACAGCCGCGCTGACGCTGGTGTCGTTTGACGATTGAGAGGCAGCCGCCGGCACCGGGGCTCTAACGGCCGAGCCCGGTGGTCGCCGCCGGTCGGGCAGCATGGGCAGGCTCGGCGATGATCCTCTTCTGTTGATCCCAGGGCTCAGGCTCGGCTTGGCCGCCGGCGCCTCATAGTCGTCGCGCCGCGAGCATGAAGACTTCGCGATCCGGGCAGGCGGTTGCGAAGGCGAGTTTCACGCGTCTCACGCTGATGGTGACGCGGGCGCCGATCTTGAGAAGCTTCAGCCTGATGGTGCCGCAGGTCGCCGCTGCGAGCTTGGTGCCGGCCAGACCGATGCGCCTGACCGCGCACATGAGCACGTAGGCGAAGGATGCGAGCCACAGCCGTAGTTGGTTCGCCCGCATGGTCGGCGCCGGCGTCCGGTCGGCGAAGAGGTCGCCCTGGCACTCCTTCAGTCGGTTTTCCATCTCGCCGCGCTGGCAGTACACATCCTCGTAGAGGAAGCGCGCCGGCCCGAAGGCCGCATGGATGTTCGTTACGATGAAGCGTGGATTGGCGGCGCCGTTGGTCCATTCCGCCTTGCCGATGACGCGCCGCCTGGCACTCCAGCTCTTGCGGGTCCGGTACTCGAAGTCGGTGAAGACGCGCGCCGGCTGCCCCGATTGCTTCGCCCGCCGTCTGGCCCTGCGCATCTCGGGTGCGAGCTTGCGAACGAGACGGGTATTGCCAGCGAGTCCCAGCACATACTGCACGTCGTTGGCCTCGCACCATGTCATCAGGTCGTCGCGGCAGAAGCCAGAAGTCAGCGCGGATGACGATTGTCGTCGCAGGCCAACGGACGCGGATCTGGGCGACGATGCGGGCGACCTCGGCAACGCTGCCGTGAGCGGCGTCCAGGCTCGATGACCTGAGCTTCGCCGCAAGCAGGTGCCGGCCGCAGAAGACATAGAGCGGCAGATAGCAGTAGCAGTCGTAGTAGCCGTGGAAGTGTCGGCCCTCCTGCTCGCCGTAGACCGGATCATCGGTAGCATCGAGATCGATGACGATGCGCGATGGCGGCCTGTCGTGGGCGTCGAGGAAGAGATCGACAATCAGCCGCTCGATTGCCTCCGCGTCATGGTCGAGCTTGTGGTGCCGGTCACTGCCGATCTTGCCCGCATGCTCGAGCCGATTGAGCGTCGACTTGCCGGCGAGCCTGTCACCGGGCTTGTCGAGCACGGCGGAAAGCGCCGGATCATCGCGCAGCGCATCGTGGTCGATCAGGTCCTCGTGCCCGAGCGCGATGCCGAAAATGCGCTGGCGCAGCAGATCGGGAACCGAGTGGCGGACGGCGTCGGCAACGCGCAGATCGGTGAAGCATCTCGCGAGGCGGCGACCGAGCCCGGTGACCCGATCGGCCGCAGCGAGCAGAACGACGCCACCGTTGGACGTGATGGCGCCGCCGTCGAAAGCGCCCACAAGTTTGCGGCCGCCCGACCTTCCCAGATCAAGCTCGCCCTGGCTACACTGTGTCGGCATCGGGGATGATCTCCTGCTGGGCGCAAGGCTTTGTCGCAGAAGAACTTTCGCTGAGTCGGAGCCCCGATGCGCATCACATGCGTGAGAAGTTCAGGTTAGAGCATGTCTGATACCTATCGATTGATTGGCGGCAATGGCTCGCCGTACTCTGTAAAAATGCGCGCTCTGATGCGCTATCGTCGAATACCTTTCATTTGGATCATGCGCACGCCTGAGATCCGTCGCGAATTGGTGGATCTCAAGCCGCAGCTTGTGCCTGTGCTGCAAATTCCCGATAGCGGGGAGTATATGCTCAATTCGACATTACAGGCGCTCGCACTGGAGGAGCGCCACCCTGGAATTCGTTCCACTATCCCAGATGATCCGGCGCAGGCCTTCCTCAGTCACTTGATCGAGGATATGGCGGATGAATGGGTAACGAAGATGATGTTCCATTACCGCTGGCGCGACGAGGAGGATCAGCGTTACTGCAGTCGCTGGATCATCAGCGACGCACAGCCTGGCCTTGACGACGATGCGTTTCAAGAAGCGGCAGATGCCATGAGGCAACGACAGATTGGCCGCCTGCCGATGGTGGGGTCGACGCCTCAGAACGCCGCTGTCATCGAGAGTGGCTTCATGCGGCTGATACGCCTTCTCGGGCAGACACTCGACCAGAAAGGCTACTTGTTCGGCTCCAGGCCTTCGCTTGCAGACTTTGCTCTGTTTGGCCAGTTGAAGACATTGGCGGATGATCCCACACCTCAGCGGATCATGCGAGCGGTGGCCAATCGACTGACCCATTGGGTCCGCCGAAACGACGACGCATCTGGCGTCGAGGGCAAATGGCGTGAGCCGGATGCCGAGGTGTCAGAAGCCGTTGTTGGTTTACTCCAAGTGGCGGGCGACACTTACCTGCCGTTCCTCGAAGCCAATGCGAGATCTTTTATACAAGGCAATGAAGAAGTACGGTTGACCTTGTCCGGACAAGATTACGTGCAAGCGCCGTTTGGCTATCAGGCGAAGTGCTATGCCCGATTGCGTAAGCTCTTCGCAGAGTTGGATTCAGACTCCCGCGCACGCATCGAGCCGCTGCTGACGAACTCAGGGTGTGCACCGTATCTGTCGTGATCGACTTGCTGGGAGCGCGAGGCGTAGCGAGCACAGCTTGGCAAGCGCTTGGCTGCGCGCCGTCATCCAGCAAGCGCACAGCAACGGGTCACACTCTGCCGGCTATTTCAAGCGAGTCGGAAGCATATCGGTAGGCTCGGAACAAAGCATTCCCAGGCGCTTGCAGGACCGGGACAGGATGGAATATCGGGCAAATGTAGTCCCACACAATCTCCCCTTCCGATGTTACCTCGAACACCCGACCATTGAGGGATTCGCAAATTAGCGTGTTGCCATTCGCAAGCCGCTGCACGCCGCCCATGACCGGACTGAAGAATGTCCAGCGTTGTGGGGCGATGTACTGCCAGACCGTTTCCTTCGTATTCGGGTCCAGCTCGATCGCCCGTGAGTGCAGCGGCTGGTACAGATTGTTCATGCCGTTGGCGAATATCGTGATGTCGCCATTGGGCAGCATTTCGGCGTGATGCTGATGCCCCCAGCTCCGGTCGGTCATCGACCAGACGACTTCTTTCGAGGCCTTGTCGACGATCATGATCGTGTCGAGATGTCGGAAGCTGATCAGGACATTGCCGTCCAGCGTCGGCGCAATCGAGTTGGCATGCGCCCATTCTCCGCGATGACAGTCCACGGCGAGCGAAAAGAGGCTGGGATCGATATCCTGGAACCGCCATTCCCAGGCAAGTTCCCCATTCGGGGCGACCTCACGCACCACGTCGGCAAACATCTTCCCCTGCAGCTCCGGCTGGTGCAGGCCGGTTCCGGGCACGCCACCGCGGATCTGCGCCGCCTTCTCCACCGGCATTTCCTCGCGGTCGAGATAGAGCGTGTTGCCGTTCTCCAATCGGCACAGATCGTGATGCTGGTTTGGGTCCGTGTGCTCCCAGACGATGTTGCCGTGCCAATCGAGCTCGATCATCCGGCCGCCGAGTGCGCCAGGTATTTTGATGGCGCCGCTGAGGTGGACGCCATCTCGCGTGAAAACGGAGAGAAGAAGGTTACCATTCGGGAGGAGATACGCCTTCGATCCCAAGGCTCCGGGCAAAGCCCACTGGTGGATGACTGCACCGCTGCCGTCGATCAGGTAGGCCGCTTCATGCGCCATCGGTGCAATGAGCGTGAAGCCGCTGAGGCTCTTTTCGGGATCATGATACTGCAGGCCGAGCTGGTACGGCTTCATCGAGCACTCCGACACGATCCGCGACAAACGTAAATGCCTACACAAGCGCAATCTGCTTCAGGGGCGGCGTGCGGGCGGCGGGCAGGTTGTCGTAGAGATCCGCGATCAGATCGCTTTTCAGTTTTTGACGCGCCGGATCGTCCCACAGGTTCACGAACTGCAGCGGGTCGGCTGTCAGATCATAAAGCTCGCCTTCGTCACCCTGATGCGCCGTGCCCGGCTCGCAGACAGTGCACACGTAGCCGTCCCGGCAAATGCTGCGCAGCGTGACGCTTTCGCCATTATAGCCGCCGTCCCATTCCGTGATGACCCGCTCGCGGTCGTTCTCGGGCGTCGTCGGCAACGGCGCGCCCTGCATGCGCAGGTCTGGCGTGATGCCCGTCGCAGCAGCGATGGTCCGGGCCAGATCCACATGGCCGACCGGCTGCTCGATCACGGCAGGCGCGATCCCCGCCGAAGACGCCGGCCGCCAGATCAGCGGCAATCGCATCAGCGCATCGACGTGATACGGCCCCTTGAACAGCATGCCGAAGTCGCCCTGGAACTCGCCATGATCGGCGGTGTAGATGACATCGAGGTCGCGGCCCCAGCCCTTGCCATCGATATGCCGCAGCACCCGGCCGAGCGCCTCGTCGATCAACTCGTTCTCGATGTGGCACATGGCGTTGACCTCGCGGATCTGATCGGCGGTCAACTCGGCCGGCACGAAGGCTTTGGGCACTTCATAGGCGTACTGCCTTTGACCCAGGTACCAGTCGAGCCAATGGCGTGGCTTGGTCCTCAGAATGTCGATGGTCTTGTCCCGACTGCCAGGATAGGCGGGGGGCAAATCCAGGTCGCGCCAATTGACCCGCCCCAGCTCTGATTTCGGGGGGTCCCACGGATGATGTGGATCTGGAAAACTCATCCAGACAAACCAATCGGCATCGGCATCGAGGCTATCGAGCCAGGCGATCACACGATCAGCCACCCAGTCCGTATGATAGAGTTCCCGGGGAATGGCGTTGTGCCAGACCTGAACAGCGCCCGTATCTCCACCCGGCTTGCCGCTGATCTCCTTTTCCGGTGATACATATTCCTGGAAGGTATTCGCTGCCCCCGGATGCGTTTCCTCGAGCCATTTCGGATAGTGGAACAGGCTTCGTCCCGCACGTCCCGTATGCCCGCACAGCTCCATATGATCGAAGCCTCGATGCGGCCCGGTGAGGTTCCGGCTCGCGGCGAAGTTCTCGAAGTAAGGCCCGCCCGGTGCCGATGCGGGCTCGAAATGCGCCTTGCCGATCAGGGCGGTCTTGTAGCCTGCCTGCTCTTTCAAGAGGCGAGCGATATCAGGCGTGTCCTCGGGCAGCGGGATGCCGTTCATGGTGACGCCATGGCTGCGCACGTGCTGGCCGGAGATGATGGTCGCCCGGGCCGGCATGCAAACGACGTTTTGATTATGGGCGCGCTTGTAGTTGATGCCCGTTGCCGCGAGGCTGTCGATGACAGGTGTTCGCGCGACTTTCCCGCCATTGCAGCCAAGTGCGTCGTGGCGCTGCTGATCCGCCGTCACCAGAAGAATTTTCCGTCCCAAGCCGCGATCTCCCCGTGCATCTGAATGGATGAGCAAATTGGGAAGGCAAAGCACGGCCCTGCGCCCAAGCCTTGACTGCTTCACCCTCGCCCATGCTTCGCGTTCCCCAACTGCCGCAATGTTAATGGGTAGCGGATGGGGTGCAAGACCTCACTACTGTGAGGACTGGGCTGCGCCGCGAATTCTCAAGTTCGAGGCTTCGCAGTCGCGCCGAAGAGGTCCCAAGAAGTCTCTCTGCGGTTATCTTCAGGTGCAGGACGCGATGGACGCTTTATCCTCGAGAAGCCGCGCGCGTTATTAGAGCTTTTGCCTGCGGGTTCGGCCTCAGCCGTGTCCGTCAATACCTTAAACGGATATGTTCTAGACTGACGCCTCTACCTCGACCGCTATGGTCAGACTGTCGGCATACACGCAAGTGGTCGCTCAGTCTCCACGCCAGGAGATGCCGCTGCAGTGCCATTGCGAAAGATCGGGTATCTCCGCACGAGATCCGCGCGAGCGGTTGGCACAGCAAGTGGTACAGAAACGAAGGCTATCCTGATTTTAGCTAGCGTAATCAGTTTCTTCTGCAGTTTGGTGGTGCCCCAGGAGGGACTCGAACCCCCACACCCTTGCGGATATCAGATTTTGAGTCTGACGCGTCTACCGTTCCGCCACTGGGGCTTGGCTTGCACCGGGACCGGCGCATCCGAGGGGCGGGAACATGCCCGACACCAGAGGGCTCGGTCAAGCACTGTGAGCCGGCCCAACAGGCGCCGGTCGGCTGCCCCGCGCGCAATCAGCCTTCGATCACGACACGCGGCTCGCACGTAACCGGAAAATTCACCGAGTTGGCAATGAAACACTTGCTGTGCGCCGCCTCGTGGAGAGCGACCGCCTTGGTTGCGTCTCCACCCGGGGCAAGCGTCACCTCCGGTCGGAGAATGACCCTCTCGAACCAACCACCTCGGTCCTTATCCTCGACCATCGTACCGACGGGCTCATCGCGATAGCCGACCACGACCAGCCCACCCTCGGCCGCAAGATGGAGATACCAGAGCATGTGACAGGCCGACAGCGAGGCGACCAGCATGTCCTCCGGATTGTGCCGGCCGGCATCCCCGCGAAACGCCGGATCGGACGAGCCGGCGATATCGGGCCTCCCCTCGACCACGATCAGGTAGTCGCGCGAGTAGGCCCTGTAGCTGCTCGTACCCGAGCCCTCGTTGCCGGTCCATGTCAGGATCGGTGTATAGCGATGCTCACGGCCTTTCATGCCAGCTCCGTCTTGCATTGCTGTCGCCGCATGGTTCGCGCCGAGCCGGTCGGTCACTATAGACGACAGCCGCGATGGTATCTGCCCCAGCCTGCGCTTCCACTGCCCGCAAACCCGAACTAGAACCATCGGACGGCGACCGGATCGGCGGCAACCCGAAAACGGCCACGCTGAGCCGCCTCCCCGCGTCGCGCATGGAGGCCCGAGATCTGACGAGGAACACAATGACGATCGGTTTCCGCATCCTGAAGCGCCGCCGCGTGGTGTCCCCGGTGCTCGTCGCGGCCTTCCGGGAGATGCCGGTCGCCAACATTTCGGACAACATGAGCCGCATGTTCGCGGGTGGTGCCCGGCTCAGCCCGATGCATGCCGGTGGCGTCATGGCAGGCCCCGCTTTGACCGTGCGCACGCGGCCAGGCGACAACCTGATGGTCCACAAAGCGCTCGATATGGCTGCACCCGGCGACATCGTCGTCGTGGATGCCGGCGGCGACCTCTCCAACGCCATCATCGGCGAGATCATGACCAGCTACGCCGAGACACGCTCCATCGGCGGCATCGTCGTCAACGGCGCCATCCGCGACGCCGGTACCATCCGCGACGGCGACTTTCCGGTTTATGCGGCCGGCATCACGCATCGCGGTCCCTACAAGGACGGCCCCGGCGAGATCAATGTCACGATCGCCATCGACGGCATGACGATCGAGCCCGGCGATCTCGTCATCGGCGACGAAGATGGACTCCTCTGCGTTCCATTTGATGCGTGTGAGACGGTGCTCGCCGCTACGCAGGCCAAGCACGCCACCGAGCTCGAGCAGCTCGCCGACATCGCACACGGCAAAGCCGACCGCGGTTGGGTCGACGCCACCTTGAAGCGCCTCGGCTGTGAGATCGAAAGCTGAGCGCCCCCTCTTTCGACGTCAAACGCCTCTTCAACACTCAGGCACGAGCGACACCATGAGCAACACGAAGGAAGACAAGCCCCCGAAGCAACTCCTCCATCTCGTCTTCGGTGGCGAGCTGGCAAAGCTCGATCACTTCGAGTTCAAGGACCTGTCCAAACTCGATATAGTCGGCATGTTTCCGAACTACGCCGAGGCGCAGAAGGCGTGGAAGGCCGCCGCCCAGCGCACCGTCGACAACGCCGAGATGCGCTACTTCATCGTCCACCTGCACCGCCTCCTCGACCCAGAGACCGGCAAACAGCATTGAGATCCGGATGGGCCAGCTTGGTTCATCTGCCCATCGGGGTCCACGACACTGACCACGATCAACATCGTATGCGCCGCGCCCTGCTAAGCTGATCAAATCCGGTCGGCAGGCGAGGGCGATGAGGCGTGCGCGAGCAGTGGGGATCTCAGACCGGTTTCGTTCTGGCGACGATCGGCGCCGCTGTCGGGCTCGGTAATATCTGGCGCTTCGCCTATATCACCGGCGAGAACGGCGGAGCGGTGTTCCTGCTCGTTTATCTCTTGTTCGTTCTTCTGATCGGTCTCCCGTTGATGATCGCGGAGCTCGGACTCGGTCGGCGAGGCGGTGGCGATGCAGTTACCGCATTCGAGCTCGACCGCGCGCGCAGCCCCTGGCGTTTCGCGGGGTGGGTCTCGGTCGTCGGCGCAGCCTTGATTCTCAGCTACTACGCCGTCATTGCCGGCTGGGCGCTGAAGTACTTTCTCGGAGCCTCGACGGGCGGCCTCTGGCGAGCCGTCGAGGGTGGCTTCGGCGGCTATTTCGAGCGTTTCATAGCTGGATCCTTCGAGCCGGTGCTCTGGCAAGGCGTGATGCTGGCGTTTGCAGGAGCCGTCGTCGCCGGAGGCGTCAAGAAGGGTATCGAGCGCATCAACCTCTGGCTGATGCCGATCCTCGCCCTCATCGTCATCTGTCTAGCGGGCTACGCGCTCACTCTGCCAGGGTCCGGCAAGGGGGTCCGCTTTCTCTTCTCGCCGGACTGGAGCGTGCTGGCACGTCCCGAGATGTACCTGAACGCATTGGGGCAGGCATTCTTCTCCCTGGGCGTCGGCATGGCGGTTTTCATCACCTATGGCAGCTACGTCGGCAGAAATTCTCGCCTTCCGCGCTCCGCCGTGGCCATCGCGCTCGGAGATACGGTTTTCGCACTCGTGGCGGGCTTGGCGATATTTCCCGCCGTGTTCGCTCTGGGTGGCGACCCGGCGGCCGGGCCTCGACTGGCCTTCATCACATTCCCGCAAGTGCTCCTCGCGATGCCGGGCGGAACATGGATCGGGATTGTTTTCTTCCTGCTGCTCTCCGCAGCCGCCCTCACTTCGATGATCTCGCTCCTCGAGGTCCCAGTTTCCGTCGCTTGTGATCGTTTGGGCGTCGCGCGCTCGCGGGCGGCATTGACCGTCACCTCGGTCATCTTCCTGATCGGCGTTCCGTCTGCATTGAGCTACGGCACTCTGGCGGACTGGCGGGTCGCCGGACGGCCGCTGCTCGATACGATCGATCACGCCATCTCGAATTTTCTATTACCGTGTGGCGGTCTCGCTATTGCGGCCTACGTCGGCTGGCGGTTGACGCCCGTCGTCGCCCTGCAAGCGGTGGACTTGTCCGGCTCACGCAGTGGCCCACTGTGGATCTGGCTTCTGCGCCTAGCTGTGCCAGTGACGATCAGCGTCATTCTCATGCGCTCGGCTGGCCTCTTGTGAAGCTAGCTGGATAACAGCCTTGCATCAGCCTTCCTTCAGAACGACCAGTGCATCCGCCGCGCGGCAGCCCTTCCCCGCAGGCCCGACGAACACCGGGTTGATGTCCATCTCCTTGAGCCGCGAACCCAGTGCCGCAGCCATGCGCGACACCTCGACCAGCATGGCGGCCAAGGCCTCCTTGTCGGCAGCCGGCTGGCCGCGATACCCGTCGAACAGCTTCGCGCCGCGCAACTCGCCAATCATGTCCCGCGCCGTCTCGATGTCGAAAGGGGCGATCCGGAACGTCACGTCGCCCAGAACCTCGGTCAGAACGCCGCCGAGACCGAACGTGACGCACGGCCCGAAGCTCTCGTCGTTGACGACGCCGATCAGCGCCTCGAGCCCCGACGCCATCTCCGAGACGAGCACGCCGTCGATCGTCGCGCCCGGCTTGTAGGCACGCCCATTGGCGATCACCTCTTCTGCCGCGTTCGCCAGATCAGCCGCTGCCACCTTGAGCTTGACGCCACCCGCCTCCGTCTTGTGCGCGATGTCGCGCGAGACGATCTTCACCGCGAACGGTCCCTCGAGCCCTTTTGCCGCCGCCGCCACATCGGCCCCGACCGGCACCAGGATCTCGTTCGTCACGCCCACTCCGAAGGCCTTCAGCACGCCTTTGCTTTCCACCTCGGAGAGCGTCACAGCGCCCTCCGGTAGCTTCAGACCGGCAGGTATGGCATAGGCCGGCGCCTTGCGGCCGATGAGACGGCGCCGATCCTCCGCAAACTTGGCGAGCGTCGCTGCTGCCTTCGCTCCTCGTGCCGGCGTGGGCAGGAACGGGATCCCGTTGTCGGTGAAGACCTTCCAGGCCTCCTCAGACTTGGCCTTGCGGCCCGACCAAACCACCTGCACCGGCTTATCGGTCTTCGCCGCCGCCGCCGCGATGGCCACCGCGCAGTTGTACGCGCCCTTACCCGGCAAGGACGCGAGCAGCAGCGACAGCTGGTCGATGCCCGGGTCGGCCAGCACGATATCGAGCGTCGACGTGAAGAGCTCCGGCTGGTTGATGACCGCCGCTGTCGTATCGGCCGGATTGTCGGCAGCCCCGAACGACGGGATGATGGCGCGCAGCGCCTTGAACGTATCCGGCGCGAACGGCGGCAGGTTCAGCCCCTCTTTCGCCGCGCGATCCGCGAACACCACGCCCGACCCGCCGGAGATCGACAGGACGCCGATCGAGCGGCCTTTCGGCCAACGCTTCTGGCTGGCGACCTTGGCGAAATCCACGATCTCTTCCACATCTTGCGTCTCGATGAGCCCAGATTGGCGAAACGCAGCCTGGAAGAGATCGTAATTGCCCGTAAGATTCGCCGTATGCGAGGCCGCCGCCTTGGTCCCGATCTCGGTTTGCGCGCCCTTCCAGATCAGCACGGGCTTCGCCATCTCCAGCGACTTCCGGCCGAGATCGAGCAACATGCGCCCCTCAGGCGTGCCTTCCATGTAGCCGAATGCCAGTTCGGTGCCCGGATCGTCGAGCATGGCCGAAAGCAGCTCCGGCATGGTGACGTCGGTCTCGTTACCGGTCGAGACGACGGTTCGGAAGCCAACGCCCTGCACCTCGGCGAGGTTGACGACTGCATAGCCGAACCCGCCGGACTGGAACGCGCACGAGACCGGTCCGCGGGCCAGCCCCGTTTCCTCCGCTACCGAGCCGAACACGCACCACATTCGACTGTCCGTCGAGAGTGCGCCCTGGCAATTGGGTCCGATCGCCCTGACACCGCTCTCGCGGCACGCCTTGGCAAGCTCGGCTTCGAGCGCGCGCCCCTCGTCTCCCAACTCGCGAAACCCGGCCGTCAGGATGATCGCGAACGGGATCTTCGCCGCCCCGCAATCGCGCACCGCGGCCGGTACGCCAGCCGCCGGCACGGCGATCACCGCGAGATCGACCGGCTCGCCGATCGCCGCCGCGTTCGGGTGACATTTGCGCCCGTGGAGCTCGGGATAGCGCGGATTGACGAGGTGGACCGGGCCTTTGTAGCCGGAGTTGACGAGGGCCTGGATCGGCTGGCCCGAGATGCGCGTCAGATCGCCCGAGGCGCCGATGATGGCGATGGCGCGAGGCGAGAACAGGCGCTCGAAAGACATGGACGTTTCCTCTGGGGCAGCACGTTGGGGTCGGTCGCGGGTCGCCTCTTCGGGCGACTTCGCCGTCTAGGCGAGCATCTTTGAGGGCGGCTGGCAATAGTCGCGGCGAGGCGACCTGGACGCAATCCGTAGGGCCGCTGCAATCGGCGGCCGCAGGACAATATTCACGAGTTCCGTCTACGCTCGGCGGCTCTCGACGAGAGCGCCACTACGGCCCCGGCCAGGACATGCCCGATGAAGCCATATCTCTGGTGGAACTCTGTGATGTTTCTTGGCTTCCTCATAAGCGTCATTTTAGGGCTCTTAGATTCGGGCTTCGCGATTGCTGCGATGTTCTTTTTCCCTCCTCTTATTTTTTTCGCGTTTTTTGCGCCTACGTTCTTTGTTTATTCTGCGCTCCTCGCACCTCTCGTTCTTTCGATCGATGGACGCGAGCCGAGAGCGCTCCTCGCGGCTCTTTCAATCGTGGCGATAGCCATCGTTGCCATTCTGCCCGGTGTGATCAGCAGGCATCAGTTTCGCGAGCTGCAATCTCGATTTCAAGGAGATGACGCCGCCAACCCCGTTCGAACAGCCGAGACCAAGATCCTCCGCGTGATCGAGCCGGCAAGTCGAGATGGATCATGTCGTGGGATTTGTCCGCATCTGCTCATCGACGGCGGCGTGGACAGTGTTCTGGTGCCCATGTCTAAAGGTGGCTTCAGATCACACCGCATCTGGGATCGGCGACATTGCAAATCTCCGCGGTCTTTCGGCCGGAACTGTCTTCACTCCGAATATGCGGAGAATGGCGACGCGGATGTCGAGATCAAGGTCATAGATCGCACGAACGAACGGGATGTCCGAAAGGTGCTGGCTCCACTGAAACGCTGAGAGAAAAACCGAAGCCTGGCGGCTCTTAATGCATCCGGCCTCAAGAGCATCGAGGTATCGGAATTTGTCGACGGCGTGGAGGAACTGGCGGAACGGCGGACGGTGCTGACGGCTGACACGATCAGCATCCCGTTCTGGGTCAACGGTGTCTCATGCGGCCAATACAAGACGGAACTCCATCTTGCATCCAGCCATCTCGATTCGACACTGTCCGAGACGCTGGCCATCCTCACGCGACGTTATGGATTGAAGCTCGAGAGCAAGCACGAGGGCTGGCTCGGTTTTTGAACCGGCCCCGCCGTGCCCACAACAGTCTTCTTGAGCCTCTACGCCGTCGCGTCTGTCACTTGGAGCTGCCTTCCTCGGCCGAGAACCGCAGGAGCCCGCGGCCAGCCAAGGCGCCGATCTTCCAAATCACTCTCCTCCAGCGCCTCGTGGAAACACCGCTATCGCAAGACCGAGAACTCATTTCCGAGAGCCAAATAATCCTTATGATTTGAATGACGAACGGCTTGGCGCATTGCCATCGCTAAACTCGCGCAATCGCCCGAAATCGGCACCGCGTAAACGAAATTTTACGCGCCACGCCACTGTTACAGCATCAAAAATCATGTCTTAGCTGACAGGTGTCCGGCACCATGCCGGCGTTATGGAGCGAGACAAAAATGAGCCTCGTGAAAACCCTGCTGTTGGCCTGCGCACTGGCAGTACCCGTAACAATGGCCCATGTGGCGACATCCGATGTCACGGCGCAAGCGGCCGGTAAGAAAGCCAAGAAGGCCAAGGTCGCTGCCGGCAAGTCGTGCGGCGAGTACAAGTATCTGAAGGGCGGCAAGTGCCAGGACGCCCGTTCGAAGAAGAGCAGCGATAGCTGAACCCACTCATCCGGGAGGCGGGCTCCCCCCGAGCCCGCTTCTCGTTGCAATCTCTTCTCTTATCGCTGCACGCCCTCCGGCGCGGTCAGCGGCAGTCCGAGCATTACGCGCCGCTTCAACCACGCAGACGGCCTGTATCTCGGCTCCTGATAGAACTCCTGCAGTCGCTCGAGAATGAACAGCACGCGCTTCGGGCCGATTCGGTCGCCCCACTCGATCGGGCCGTATGGGTAGCCGAGGCCGAGCTTTGCACCCTTGTCGATGTCACCGGGCACTCCGACGCCGCGCTGTGCCACGTTGCAGCCCACGTTGATCAGCGCCGCCACCGCGCGCTGCGCCACGAAGCCTGGGCTGTCGTTAATCACCACCACCGGCTGCCCATCCGCCGCCATCATGGCGTGCGCCATGTCGCGGTACTCGGGCGCCGTCGCCGGCGACACCATGACGGTGCGGGGCCCCTTCATGCCGAACAGCACGTCGACGGCGACGGTGCGCGCGCCATCGACCTTGAGGTCCTGCACCGCCGTCGTCACGTCGTAGCCGACCGGCGTAATGACGATCAGCGCCTCCTTGGAAGGCGCCGACGACCGCTCGATCTCGAACCCCTGGCCCTTCAGATACTCGAGGAAGGGGTTCTGCAGATCCTGGTTGTGATCCGACGGACGCACCCACACCGACTTGGGTCGCGTTGTCGGAACCGGCTTCTGCGCCGGCTCGATCTTCTTGCCGTCCTTGTAGGTGTACCAGCCCGAGCCCGTCTTCTGGCCGTAAAGCCCACCCGCCGCACGCAACGCCATCAGCGGCGACGGCGCATAGGCCGGCTCGTGGAAGAACTGCTCGTACATCGAGGCCATGGCCGCGTTGCCGACGTCGATCCCGACCATGTCGCCGAGCGTGAACGGCCCCATGCGGAAGCCCGGCGCGCCGGTCAGGATGCGATCGATCTCGTCGATCGTCGCGATGCCTTCCTGCAGGATGCGCTGCGTCTCAGGCCCGAGGCCGCGACCGATGTGGTTGACCAGGAACCCAGGGCTGTCGACGCAGAGCACCGGCTCACGCGTCATACGACGTCCGATCGTCATCAGCGCCTCTGAGACCCACTCGGCCGTTTTCAGACCAGGGATCACCTCGACGAGGCGCATCAGCGGCACGGGATTGAAGAAATGCAGGCCGGCGCAGCGCTCGGGATGCTTCGTCCGCGCCGCGATCGCGGTAACCGGCAGCGACGACGTATTCGATGCCAGGATCGTGGTCGGGGGACAGACCGCATCGAGCTTCTCGAAAAGGTCCTGCTTGATGTCGAGCCGCTCGAACACGGCCTCGACCACCACGTCGGCTCTGGCGACCTCTGCGAGACTGGAAGCGACCGAGATCCTGTCGACGGCCGCCTTGGCGGCCTCGGGCGACATCTGGCCCTTCTCGACGTTGCGCTCGAGCATCTTGGCCGTGAAGTCCTTGGCCGCCTGCGCGCCGCCCGCCTTCTCGTCGTAGGCAATGACGTTCATGCCCCCGGCCGCCGACACCTGCACGATGCCGCGACCCATGGTGCCCGTGCCGATCACGGCGATAGTGAGATCTGGTCGGTTGGCGTCGAAGGCCATTGAGATTTCCTCGGTTCGTGGCCCAGGCGCGATATGCGCTGCGGCACGTGGCTGGATGAATGGGAGGGAACCGTAGGCGCGTGCGAGCCGCCTCGCAACCCGGCCAGGCGCGGTCCATATCGAATGCTCGAAGCCGGCTGACCCTGGTCAGGCTCGTGCGTTGTGGGCCGCTTCCAGGCGGGCTGCAATCCGTCGGTACGTCTCGAGCGACGGCGTCGCCAGCCCCTCCACCTTCGCCTCGTCGTCGATGATGCGCAGCGCGAGAGCCGCAGCCCGATGCTCCAGCCGATCGAAATCGGCAAGCTCATCCGCCGTCATCGGTCCGCCTTGCAGTGCAAGAGAGTCCTTCGAGTCCTGCGAAAGCTTGCCGTAATAGCCGGGGTTGGCACCACACAGATAGCGCTTGGCCGCCACGTGCAGGCGCACCGGCTCCGCGACCTCGGGCCCATAGATACCGGCAAGCACCTTTGCCGCCGCCTCCTCGTGCAGATCGTCGATGCCCTCGGCGGCCAAGTTGACGTCCTCACCGACGACCAGATGTCCGACGTCGTGCATCAGCGCCGCGATCACCAGCGCATCGCCCAGCTGCCGCTGATGCGCCAGGGCCGCCGACTGCAGCGCGTGCTCGAGCTGGGTCACGGCCGATAGGCCATAGCGTCCGGTGCCGCGATTGGACATGAGATCGAAAATGGTGTCGGTCGTCATTCGCATCGGTATCGCCTCGACCTGCTGTGCCGCGGAGCGCCCTTCAGCAAAGCGCCAGAGAGCAGATAAAGTCGCCCGCTGTCATAAGCAATTCCGGCGATGGTGGTCACCGCGCCGGCCGAATGCCATCATGAGGGACCCGCGCGTGCGCGTGCCGCCGCCGGAGATCGATCCGGAGATCCGGACTATGCGAGGAGCGCTCTCATGAAGCTGGCCTACTTCGATGACTTCAAGCTGGGTGTTGTCGTCGGCGACGGCATCGTGGACGTGATGTCGGCCGTTCGCGACATTCCCCATCTCGGACCCGCCGACCTCATCAACGGCGTCATTGCGCGCTTCGCGGAGTTCCGGCCGAAGATCGAGGCCGCTGCCAAGAGCGGAAAAGCAGTACCCCTGACCTCCGTAAAACTGCGGGCCCCACTGCCCAAACCGGCCACCATCGACTGCATGGCGGTCAACTACATGGAGGACGGCACGCGCGACGCGCCCGCCCCGATCAACGCGTTCCACAAATCCCCGAGCGCCATCATCGGCCCCGGCGACACCATGGTGCTGCCCGACGTTCCCGCCTCCGTCTTCGAGGGCGAGGCCGAGGTGGCGGTCGTCATCGGCAAGCGGGCGAGCAACGTCAAAGCCGCCGACGCCATGCAGTATGTTTTCGGCTACATGAACTTCATCGACGGCTCGGCGCGCGGTCTGGCGCCCCCGAACAACGTCTTCTTCCAGATGAAGTCGCGCGACACGTTCGCCCCGATCGGCCCCTGGATCGTAACCGCGGACGAGATCCCAGATCCGCAGAACCTGCAGGTGCGGCTGTGGAACGACGGCGTGCTGCGCCAGAACTTCAACACCAGCGACATGGCACACGACATCAAGCGCTGCATCGAGTGGGCGACGTCCATCCACACGCTCGAGCCGGGCGACATCCTGGCCACCGGCACCAACCACCGCGGGCTCCACCCCTTCCAGAACGGCGAGACGATCGAGATCGAGACCGAAGGACTGGGACGTCTCTCATTCAAGGTACGCGACGACCTGGAGCGCAAGTGGGAGAAGGTGACGAGGCTGGAGCGCCAGGAGAAGGGCCTCGACCCGATTGCTCCCCAGATCGCCGGCAAATACGCCAAGGCCAAGGCCTGAGGAATAATCCACGCCACTACGCATCCGGGTCTCCGCTGCGGAGACCCGGCCCACGTCGCGGGATCAACTTTCCGCCGGCTCCGCTGCCCGCGGCGTCCGCTCGCCCTGCACCGGCGCAAGGATCGTGACGGCCAGATCTCGCCCGCGCGGCACGTCGACCACCTCCAGCGGTTCCTCCAACCCATCCACCACGATGCTGCTGATCAGGTGATCCTCCGGATTCCAGCCCGCGAGCCGCGCCACGTCATGCGACAGCACGAGTTGCACGTCCCGCTGCTTCGCAAGGTCTTCGAGCTGTAGGGCGATCTTGACCGCGGGCCCCACCACCGTCAGATCGACCGTCGTGCCATGTCCGATCCGGCCGAGAATGAGATGCCCGGCATGGAGACCGGCGGCGATCCGCACCGGCCTGCCGAGTTCGGGTCCGATCACCGAGTTGAGATGGTCGAGTGCGAGGTCGATCGCACGGATGGCCCGCAACGCCTGCCGGCATCCCGCCTCGACGCCCTGCCGCTGACCGAACACTGCGATCAGGCCGTCACCGATGTACTTGTCGACCGTCCCACCTTGCGAGCGCACCGCGGTCCCGATTGCCGTAAAGAACTGATTGAGCAGGAACACCACATCATAGGGCAGCTTGGTGCGCGTCAGCTCGTTGAACTCGCGCATGTTGACATAGAGAACCGCCAGAGGCTTCTCGGTGCCGCTCGAGTCCGACTCGGGCACGCCGGCGGCATCCGGCCCCGTGCCCACCGGCCTAAGCAGGCGTGTCACCACGATCGGCTTCGAGGGTCGGATCTGACAGGCGAGACGGACGTTGGCCGGCGCCTCGATGGCCGCCAGCGTCACGGATTCGGGGAACACCGCAGGCGGCAGGTTCTCCCCGCCCTCCTCGATGCGCACACGACAGGTCGAGCACCGCGCACGACCACCGCAGACCGAGGCATGCGGGATTTTGTTGAGGCGCGAGATCTCGAGCAGCGTCGGTCCGATCGGCACGCTGACATTGGGCCCACCTGCATAGCTGACGGTCACTTTCGGCGCCGAGAGCCAGGAGATGTATCGAATGGCGAAAATAGCCGCGATAAGTCCCAGCACGCCGAGGAATCCAAGTCGCACCCAGACGCGATAGGTACCAAGCAGCTCGTTCGCCTCCGCATTCGGCCACCGTGTCAGCTCCCTGACCCGTTGAAATGCTTCCGGGTTCTCGATCAGTGCCGCGACGGCGCGCCCCGACACCATGAAGCCGGCCAGCGACGCCAGGGGAATGGTGATCGCGAGAAACAGCAGCACCGGTTGCATGGCGCGATAGGGGGTATGCAGGCGAAGCCAGAAGTGAATCCCGAGGCAGCCGTGGATCCAGACGATGACCAGCAGCGTGCTCTGAAGGATCGCATTCGCCGGCCAGAGCCGGGCCAGCTCGTAGAGGTAATTGTCCTCGACATTGAAGAAAGAGTTGGCGATGCGCGTATTGACGATGTGCGGGAAGAGCAGGAACGGGATCAGCAGGCCGAGCACGATCTGCAGCAGCTCCCACCAGGGCAGCCGGTAGGTGGTTCGCGTCGCCACCTTCCACAAAGCGAAAAACATGTGAATCACCAGCGCCGAGCCCAGGATGATCGTGCCCGGAAGTGAGCGGATCACCACTGCCCGCCAGCGATCGATCTGGTCCATCTGCTCGAGACTGACCAGACCGACGGCAGTGTTCAGGAAGTGCGTCAGTGCAAAGAGGAACAGGATCAGCCCGGAAATTAGCCGCAGCCTCTGCGGAATGTCACCGCGCGTCAGAATATGCATCGATCACCACCCTGTAAGAGCCCCGCACGACGTTCACTAGAAGTTACACGCCATGCGACGGCCGAAAAAGTCAAAACAGCCCTAAGTACCGTCAAATAAGTAAATGCAACGGCGAACGGGATATTCCCGCCACCGAGACACGAGCGGCAACGTCGCCGAACGGTCTAGTTCGCGTCCACGAGATCGAATGTGGCCTCGGACTGGCCGGCTGACCCGACAAGTGTCATGCGAATGGATCGGCCCTGCAGCTCCTTGAGGTCCGCCCCATCGGTCAGGTCGACGATAAACCGCCGCTCGGCACCCTTCGCAGGGCCCACCGGCTGAGGCAGGGGAATCCAGATGCCTTCCGGCGCCTCCAGGAAGACATCACCCCGTTCGGCTACGCCCGGAAAGACCGCATCGATCACCACCTGGGGCTTGTCACCCGCCAGACGCGTCGCGACCCGCGCGACGCTCGGTACCTTCGGTCCGGACGCATTTGTAAGCGGCACCTGTGCCAGGGCCGCAGCGAGCCGTCCCTCCGTCTCCGCAGCGGGCGCATCGGGCGGTACGAGAAGGTTAAGCGTCGGCTGCACAGGAATGCAAACCTCGCGGCAAATTCCGAACTCGGCCACGACCTTCAGCACAATCGGCTTCGAAGGATCTTTTGGCGTTAGGGCCACCGGCAGAACCACGAGCTTCTTGTAGCCGATGGTATCTCCGTCGCGGTCCCTGAACCGCTGAGGCGCAGGGAACAGCAATTCCGCCTTTGCCAGGTTCTCCGAGCCTTCGAGCTCGATCCGCGGCGGCACGCCCGACGTGCCCGGGTTGCGCCAGTATGTCTTCCAGCCGTCGTCGAGCTCGATCTCGAGACCCGCATACATCCGCGCGGAGCCTCCATGTCCGACGCGCCCGGCAATCATGCGCGTGCGCGAGGCTTGCTCGGTCACCCATGGCGAGGCAAGGCGCGGCTCGCCCTTGTCGTTGTCGCGGGCGTTCGCAACGGAACCGTCGAGTACAGGCAGGCAGGCCGCCAGCAGCAGCGAGGCGCACGTCCATCCTGTCGAATACTTTGTCATGCCCATCCATCTCGCTCGCAATGCGTCGTCCCGTATGTAGTTGTATCCCCGCGTGACGCCAATGCACTTCAAGTACGGCTCACGCCGGATTGATCCGACGTTTGGTCTCTTCACGCCGGCCGGGCACGCGGTTAATCTCAGCCGATGAGCACCAAGGCGACGCCCACCAGATGGGCCGAGGAACATTACCTGGAAGGCCAGCTTCTGTTGGCCATGCCCACCATGACCGACAAGCGGTTTCGGCGGGCGGTGATCTACATGTGCCGCCATTCCGACGATGGCGCGATGGGCATCATCATCAACCAGCGTGCCAAGAACCTGACATTCCGCGGGTTGCTGAGGCAGCTGGATCTGTTGTCGGACGACGCGGAAGATGAGCTCACAGAAAGTCTGGAGGCTCGATCCGTTCACGTCGGAGGCCCCGTCTCGGCCGAGCGCGGCTTCGTCCTCCATAGCGACGACTTCGTCGTTGAAGAGTCGACGCTCCCGATATCGGACGGCATTTGCCTGACCGCCACCACCGATATTCTGAAGGCGATTGCCGCCGGCGGCGGCCCGACGCAGTGCATGCTCGCCCTGGGTTACGCCGGCTGGGCGCCGGGGCAGCTCGAGCAGGAGATCCAGGCCAACGGCTGGCTGCATTGCTCGGCCGACCGCGCATTGATCTTCTCTGACGAGATCGAGCAGATCTACGAGCGTGCGCTGTCCACGCTCGGCGTCGACCCGACGTTTCTCGTCGCCGGCGCCGGTCACGCCTGAGTTCGTCGAAGGGCTGAGTCGGCCGGGGCGATGCCTCGCCAGTGGTCGCCGCAGAACCCTATTCCGCCGCCTTAGCCTTCCCCGTAGACGCCATCGTCGCGCCGTCCGGGCTCCGCTCTTGAGCCGGTGGTGCATCCGGTTTGCCTGCGAGGCGCGCCAAGCTCGCGGCGACGGCCGGCGAAAGAGACGGCGTCGAGACGCGCCGCCCGCCTGGTTGCACCGGAGGAACCACCGGGCGCGCAGCCGATGCCGCCCCAGGGATCTGCTGAGGCTCGCCGGTCAGCCTTGCGCTCTTCGACGCGCCATCGTCCGCAGGCATCCGCCGGTCGCCACGCCCCGCAGCGCCGTGGCCGTTCGCTTGCTCGCGCGCCGGATGGCTGGGCACAGGCTCCGAGACCCGCATCGTCCGTTGTGGCGGCGGCGGACGCGTGACCGGGGCTCCGCTTTGGGAAGCGGCTTGCACGCCGGCTGGCCGGACCGGACGAGGCGCCCCTCGCCCATCCGTAGTCGGCGACCCACCGTCCGGGACGCCGGAAGAAGGCAAATGACCGCTCGCGACCGTCGGAGCTGGAGAGGGTGGCGGGCGCGGCGGTGCGGTCGGCGGTCCTCCTGAGGTCCCGCGATCTCCCGCAACCGGCCTCGCGCCGGGAAGCGGCGGCAGCGTGGTGGGCCCCGTCGTGCTGTCGGGGCGCATCGGCGGGCGCGTCATGCCCGGCATCGGTGGCTGTGTCCGGGGCGTGCCCGCAAGTGGTGAGCCCGGAGCGCCCGACATCCCCATCGGTGGCGGCGCCGTCCCCGCCGTGGCCATTGCGGCAGGCGCCATCCCTCCGGCGGATGCGGCGGCCACCGATGGCCCGCTCGGCATCGCCCCAGGGACTTCGACCGCAGTCTCGACGGCCTTTTTCTTTTCCTGTCCTCGCACCATCCCGCGACGGCGCATACGGCGCTCCGACTTGCGGATCAGCCTGAGCAGCCGAACCACCTCGTCCTCGCCCATCGCCTCGCCGTAGTGGAACCCCTGCGCATAGTGGCAGCCAATCGAGCGCAGGAACGCGGCGTCCTCCGCCGAGCCGACACCATCGCCGACGACCTTTCGGCCGAGCTCATGCGCAATCGCGACCACCGACCGCACCAGCGCCGCATCCCGCTCGCCCTGGCTTGACCACTCGACCAGCGCCTTGTCGATCTTAAAAGCCTCGAATGGGAACCGTCCGAGATACGCGAGCGAGCTGTATCCCGTGCCGAAGCCGTCCATCCACAGCTCGACGCCGGCCTCGCGCAAGAGCTCGAGGACATGCGTCGCCTGCTCAGGATTGTCCATCACCAGCGCCTCGGGTACCGACAGCCGCAATGTCCCCGCCGGCAGCACCGACTTTGACCTCGCGTTGCGTACCTCCTGGATGATCTCTGGAGCCAGCAACTGACGGCTGGTCAGGCTTAGAGTCACGAACAGCGGATGCTCCGGCCGTGGCAACTCCTGCTGCCAGCGAGAGATATCGGCGACGACACGGCCCAGCACCAGCGAGCCCAGCCTCGATACGAGATCGGCCTGCTCGGCAAGCGGCATGAGATCGGCGGGTGACACGACGCCGAGCTTGGGATGCTGCCACCGGACCACAGCCTCGAAGCCGATCAGCTCGTCGTTCGAGAGGCCGACGATGGGCTGATAGAGCAGCGTCAACCGCCGGTCCTGGATTGCCTGAGCGAGGTCTCGCTCGAGCTGCAGGCGCTCGGCCCGCTCGTTATGCATCTCCTGACCGAAGAACTCCGCGCGATCGCTGCCCAGCCGCTTGGCCCGGTGCATCGCGATCTCGGCGTCGCGCATCATCTCTCGCGGACTGGGCGCAGTCCCGTCGTAGACGGCGATACCGATCGACCCGGTCAGCACGATCTCCTGTCCAGCAATCCGGATCGCAGAGCGCAGCGACAGCCGCAGCCGCTCAGCGAAGGCAGCCAGCTCTCGCGGATCGTTCTGGTCGACGAGGAGCAACGCAAACTGGTCGCCACCGATCCGCGCCAGCGTCCCGTCAACGCCGAGTATCCGCGTCAGCCGGCGCGACACGGTCAGAATGATGCTGTCGCCGACGACCAGCCCGAACGAAGTGTTCACCGATCGGAACTTGTCGACATCGACGATGATCACGGCGAGCTGCCGGATACCGCCGGTCGGCCCTGGTTTCATCAACCCACCGAGTCGGTCGAGGAACAGCTCCCGGTTCGGCAGCGACGTCAGGCTGTCGTAGACTGCATTGTGCAGCAACCGCTCCTGCGCCCGTTTCTGATCGGTGGTGTCTCGCACCAGCCCCACACACCGGAGGTTGCGCCGGTCCGACGTTGGCACGCTGGCTCCCTCGAAATCGAGCCAGCGATAGGAGCTGTCCGCATGACGCATCCTGATGCCGGTGTGCAGCGTCCCGCCTTCGTGCTCTCGGATCGCGAGTAGCTCGAGCCGGAAACGCTCGCGGTCAGCGGGGTGAACGTAAGCGAGGAGATCATCGACCGCGCTCGGCAATTCGCCTGCACCGAGCCCGAGTGCCGCCTCGATCTCCGGATCGAGGCGAATCTCGTCCCGCCGCACGTTCCACTCCCAGAACGCGACACCGGCCCGGTCCATCGCCGCCAGCCGCAGTTGCTGGCCGCCGTGCGCGACACCGAGCATCGGCTCTGTGGAGCGGAATGCGTATTGCGTGACAGTAAAGCCGATCAGAACCAGGATCAGCACCAGCCCTGCGACCAGGCCCGAGATCGCGAAGTCGCCGGACATGCGACCTGTGAGCGTGACGGCCGCACCAAACAGCCACACCAGGAACAGGATCCAGGTCGGCATCAGGGCCAGCGCACGGTCGAGCCCCCTGAGCGACAGCACGAGAATGATCACAAAGCCGAGCGCCCCGATGAGCCCGAGCGACAACCGCGCCACCGTTGCGGCGAGCCGAGGATCGAGGATCGCGACCGCGACGATGGCGAGCTGCGCCGCGATCCAGACGACGAACAGGGTGCGCGCGAACCCACTCCACAAGTTCACCCTCAGGAATGCCGTGAGGAAGATCACGAGACTGGCCGCAAGCGCCGCTTCCGCGGCCGCCCGGTACTGGGCGTTGTCCTCCGGCTTCATTTGGAAAAGCTTGTGCCAGAACCCAAAATCAACGCAGAGCAGCCCCAGCGCGCACCATGCGACGAGCCCAGCCATCGGAAAAATAGACTTGTGGTTGGCGGCGAACACGGCCGTCAGGAACACCGCCAGAAGGCCGGTGATACCGAGCATGATACCGTTGAACAGCTGCCGCTCCCGCTGCCGCTGCTCGAACTCGATAGGCTTCCATAGGTTGATGCGAGAGAAGCGCTCGGAGGCCAGCTCCGCCACGTAGGTGATCGTTTGACCGCTCTCGACCGTCAGCCGGAAGATGTCGACACGGTCGTTCCTCACCCGTTCCGGTGCGAACCCGGCCGAATGCGTCACCGCCGCGATCCGTCGTGTGTCGAGATCCGGCCACACGACGCCGGAGCCGATCGGCGAGTAGCGGTCGGCCGTCAGCCACAGCTCTATGGCTTTGCTGGTCGGGTTCGTCAGGGCGAACACGATCCAGTTCGGACTGGTGCCCGGCGTCGACGCCTTGACGGCCATCCGCGCCGACGCTCCGTCCGCCCCCGGTGCCATATCGATCTGCAGCGTGTCGCCTCGCCCCTCGTAGGCTTCGCCGAGCGCCGAGATTTCGAGCCAATCCTGGTCGCCTGTCAGCGTGATCGGCTTCAAGGCATGCGCCGGGAACGAACCAGCCAGCGTTACGAACAGCAGGGCACAGCAGGCGAACAGCATGCGCAGGACGTCCATACACCGGACGACGCTCACGTCCGCCTCGCGTGACGACCGCAAACCTTTCCCCGCCTGCCCGTAAGTCCCCCTCATGCCGCATGTCCCTCCGCGGCAGCGCCGGGCGCGACCGACCCGGTGGCCCTCGCAGTCGTTGTGGCACAGCGACGGTGAACAGGCGCGGCATCGCCGACCTCCCCGACGACGGCCAAAGCGTCGTCCTTCAGGCGGGCGAACAGCAAGTGATCCTCGAACACCCCATTGATCATGATGTACCGCCGTGCAAGCCCCTCGCGGCGGAACCCGCCACGCTCCAGAACGGCTATCGAAGCGCCATTGGAGGGCATGCACGCGGCTTCCACACGATTGAGCCCGAGACTGTCGAAGGCGTGCCGTAGCACGCCGTTCAGCGCCTCGCTCGCATAACCGCGCCGCACGAAAGGCAATCCGATCCAGTAGCCCACCGAGGCCGATTGCGTCACCCCGCGCCGGATGTTCGTCAGCGTGACCCCACCGAGCAACGCGTCGTCTGATGCGCGCATCACCAGAAAGGCCGCGCCTGTCTCACGCGACCTGTCGAGCCGATAGCGCTTCAGCCGTCGGCGATACGCCGCCTTCGTCAATTCGTCGGAAGCCCACGCTGGCTCATATGGCTCAAGATGCTGCCGGCTGGTCTCGCGCAACAGCGACCACGCCTCGTAATGGCAGCGCGCCGGCTCGACGAGCACCACGCGCCCGCTTCGCAGCACCGGCGCCGTCCCCCCGAACAAACTATTGAGCGTCCATCCCATCGCCCCGAGCCGCGTTTCCGCTTCCCTTCCCTCAAACCGCCGCCGATTGCTCCGCAACGTCGTGGAGATCCCCGTCGTCATTTCCCCCGACCAGCGCAATCGCAAGCTCCGACCCCGTCACAAGACGCTCCGCGGCATCCCTTACCGCATCGACAGTCACCGCATCGACCCGACCGATAAGCTCGTCTGCCGGGATCAGGCGGTCGAAAGCGAGGAGCTGACGCGCCATCTGCTCGGCCCGCGAGACCGAGCTTTCGAGGCTCATCAGAAGGCCCGTCTTGAGCTGGGCCTTGGCGCGCTGGATTTCACGCTCGTCGGGCTTTTCCGAGACCGATCTGGCAAGCTCGTGACGGATGACGTCGACCAGCTCCTTGAGTGTCTCGGGGCCGGTCGAGGCATGCACCGAGAGCAGCCCCGTATCGCCGAGCCCCCAGGCCGACGAGTAGATCGAATAGCACAAGCCCCGCTTCTCTCGGACTTCCTGGAAGAGGCGTGACGACATTCCGCCGCCCAGCAATCCCGAGTAGACTTGGGCCGTGTAGAAAGCCGGGTCGCTGTAGGAGAGGCCACGGTAGCCCATCACGACGTGCGCCTGCTCGAAGCTTCGCGAGGAGACACGCGGTCCCCCGACATAGATGGCCGGCACCGCCTTGGGCAATTCACCCTCGGGCAGCCCTCCGAACAGCCTCTCCGCAGCCTTCACCAGCGTCTCGTGCGAGATGTTGCCCGCCGCCGAAAGCACCATGCTTCCCGCCCGATACCGAGACTTGAGAAACGCCCTGAGATCGTCGGCCGAGAAGCTGGTGACGCTTTCCGGAGTTCCGAGAATCGGTCTTCCGAGCGGCTGTCCCGGGAATGCCGCATCCTGGAACAGGTCGTAGACGGTGTCGTCCGGACTGTCCCGGGTCGAGGCGATCTCCTGCAGGATCACCTCCCGCTCGCGCTCGAGCTCGTCCTCCGAGTAAAGCGGATTCTGTATGATGTCGGCGAGGATATCGAGCGCTACCGCGACATCGTCCTTGAGGACGCGAGCATAATAGCAGGTCGTGTCGAGGCTCGTTGCCGCGTTGAGGTCGGCGCCCACCTGCTCGATTTCCTCGGCGATATCGCGCGCCGAGCGGCGGCTCGTTCCCTTGAATGCCATATGCTCGAGAAGGTGTGAGATGCCATGCTCCGAGGCGCCCTCGTGCCGTGCTCCGGATGCGACCCAGACACCGAGAGCCACGGTCCCGAGGTGGGGCATCTCATGCGAAACGACCCTGAGACCGTTGGCCAGGCGTGACTGGGTGGTGATCATGATTATACGCTCCTCCGCCGCACGGCCTTCGCCTCGATCAGCTCTGCGATCTTGGCGATGTCGCCCGGCACACGATTGATACGCTCCGGCAGCTCAGATTGCCGCGCCACCAACTCGGGGACGGCGGGGGGCCGGCCAATGGCCTTGGCGATGGCATCCGGGAACTTCGCCGGATGGGCGGTCGCCAGCGTGATCATCGGCACTTCCGGATCTCTCTTCACACGCGCCGCTACGGCCGTACCCACCGCCGTATGCGGATCTGCCACATAGCCGGTCGCAGCTTCGAGGCGCCGGATCTCGGCGATGGTCTCCTCCTCGCTCGCACGTCCGGCATCGAAGAACTTGCGCAGCAGCGCCAGCTCATGGTGCTCGAGCGCGAAGCGGCCTTCGTCGCGCAGGCTGGTCATCTGCTCGTTCAGCCTGTCGAGAATCGCGGTCTGCGAGCTCGAACAGCAGCCGCTCGAAATTCGACGAGATCTGGATGTCCATGCTCGGCGAATGCGTCGCGACCACGCCGCGCGGCTCGTAGAGGCCCGTTTCCAGCGTACGCACGAGAATGTCGTTCACATTCGTCGCGACCACCAGACGCTCGATCGGCAGCCCCATGCTCACCGCGGCGTAGCCCGCGAAGATGTCCCCGAAGTTCCCCGTCGGCACCGTGAAGCTGACGTTACGCTCCGGCGCGCCCAGAGCCACAGCCGAGGTGAAGTAATAGACGATCTGCGAGACGAGCCGTGCCCAGTTTATCGAGTTCACCCCCGCGAGACCGAGGCGGTCGCGCAAGGCGAGATCGTTGAACAGCGCCTTCACGATGTTCTGGCAATCGTCGAACGTGCCGTCGACGGCCAGCGCATGCACGTTCGTGTCCGGCGCCGTCGTCATCTGTCGCCGTTGCACGTCGCTCACGCGTCCATGCGGATAGAGAATGAAGATATCGATCGACGCCCGCCCGCGAAACGCCTCGATCGCCGCCCCGCCCGTGTCGCCCGAGGTCGCTCCGACGATGGTCGCCCGCTGTCCGCGCTTTTGCAGAGCCCGGTCCATCAATCGCGCCAGCACCTGCATGGCGACGTCTTTGAACGCCAGGGTCGGACCGTGAAACAGCTCCAGAACCCAATCCGAAGGTCCGATCTGGACGAGCGGCGCCACCGTGCGATGCCGGAACGTGCCATAGGCCTCCGCGATGATCGCGCTCAGCTCGTGATCGCTCACCTCGCCGTCGAGAAACGGCCGCATCACCTCGAGAGCTACCGCCTCGTAGGACCGCCCCGCCATGCGGGCGATCTCCGGCTGAGAGAACTGCGGCCAATCCTGCGGCAAGTAGAGGCCGCCGTCCCGGGCCAGCCCGGTCAGCAACACGTCCTCGAAGCCGAGCTCAGGGGCCTTCCCCCGGGTGCTGACGTATCTCACGGCGACAACGGCCCTCGTTTAGCGATGGTCTTGAGGACGGTAACGAGCTTCGGCCGACCCTATCGGCGAAGCATGTCCGCCACAAGGCTGCCCCCATCCGCACTCCCGGCTGTCCCCAGCATATACGACAATCTCAGGTTGCTTGAGATGCGTCCTCCCGGACACGCTGCAACCGAACGCGCAGGAAAGCCACATACACGCCAATCAGTGTGGCCGCTATGCCATACCACGTCACGGCATACTGCAGATGGTTGTTGGCATTCTCGAGCCGCGTCACCCCGCCCTGTGGGCCGAGCCGCCCGGCCGGAGATCCCTTCTCTGCGTCGAGGAAAAACGGAGCCAGCTCCGCCTTGGCATCGGGCACCATGGATGCCGCCATGCCCGCCAGATCACGCCAATGCCAGATGTTGCGCGCTACGTTATTCTCAGGCGTGAACGTCGCCATCACCTCCGGCTTCCGGAGCAGACCGACCAGCGTAACCTCGCCCGCCAACTCCGGCTCCGGACGCGACGATGCCTCCCGCCGCGCATCCGGCACGAAGCCACGATTGACGATCACGACCGGTCCGGCCCGAGTCACCAGCGGCGCATAGATATGCCAGCCTGGCCCGGTCGATGAGGCAACCCACAGATGCCGCTCGAGTCCCGGCATGAACGTTCCCGTGACCGTGACGCGCGTGTATTCGAGATCCTCGCCCCTGCGCCCGCGCTCCAGCGCGTCCGGGAACGCCACGGCCGCCGCGACTACCCGCGCTTCGATCTGCGCGATGAGATTGTTCTTCCAAGCGAGCCGCTGCATTTGCCACGTACCGAGCCCGATCAGCGCAAAGAACGCTGCCGCGCTCACGATCGTGGGCCAGAACAGCCCGCTTTTTTGGCCTGCCATCAGACGAGGGGCCCCTTCAGATCGGCATGTCCGGCCTCGCGGGCCTTGTAGCGGAACTGCAGCGCCGCCAGCGTCCCTTTGAGCACTTTCAGCAGGGCCAATGCCAGGAGTGGCGTCAGAATGCCCCAGAGCAACACGTGCCCCCACACCGGCACTCCGAACACGAACTCGGCGATCATCGCCCCGCCGAGGATCAGGAAGCCCAGAATGAAGATCGCGAATACGGCCGGACCGTCGCCAGCGTCGATGAAGGCGTAATCGAGCCCGCACGCCTCGCACTTGTCTTTGAGCGACAGCGACAGCACCCCCGGAAACAAGTCGCCCTTCCCGCAACGCGGGCACCGGCAGCCGAGGCCGGCCACGAACGGTGAGGGCACAGGATCAGACATTGAGCAGCGAGCCTTGCTGGAACCGTGAAACGACTTCGTGCTGCATGTGGGCGTCGGCCAGCCAGCCGGCAATCCGTCCAATCGACGCGCCCGAGCCATGAAGCGATACGTTTGAAAGCTGGGCAATAGATGTTTGTCCAGACTATCAATGTACGCGACGGCCGGCTTCGGCGCCGCCCCCCACATCGAATGAGGCAAACATGCAGCGCGAGACGAAAGCGGAGACGAGTGCCGGAAGCTGGAAGGCGAGCCCCGAGGAGCGGCAAGGCCTCACCGTCGAGGACGCCATCCGCGGCCGCCAGTCGATCCGGGGGTTCCTCAAGACGCCCGTGCCAAGGCCGCTGATCGCCCGCATCCTGGAGACGGCAGGCCGCGCACCGTCCGGCACCAACATCCAGCCTTGGAAGGTCTACGTGGTCGACGGCACCATCCGCGACCAGATCACCGCCGAGATGTGCCACGCCTACGACACCGCGCCGGAGCCCGAGCGGCCCTACAATTACTATCCGCAGAAGTGGCGCGAGCCCTACATCGGCCGCCGCCGCGCCTGCGGATGGGGTCTCTACGGCACCCTCGGCATCACGCGCGAGGACAAGGAGGGCATGAAACGCCAGCGGCGCGGCAATTACGATCTTTTCGGCGCGCCCGTCGGCCTGTTCTTCACGATCGACAAGGACATGGAGATCGGCTCATGGCTCGACAGCGGCATGTTCATCCAATCTGTGATGATCGCCGCCCGGCAGTTCGGCCTCGAGACGTGCCCGCAGGCCGCCCTCGCCAATTACCACGAGCTCTTGCGCAAGCGCCTCGGCATCCCGGATGTCGAGCAGGTGGTTTGTGGCATGGCGCTCGGCTATCCCGATCCCGAAGCCAAGGTGAACACGTTCCGCACCGACCGCGAGCCGGTCGAGGTGTTCACGACCTTCGTCGACGAGATCAAAGGATAGCGATCGCACCGAACGCAAATGGCCATGAGTGGCCCCCCACTTCCGCAGATTGGCCGCGCGCCCGGTAACGCGCGGCCAATTCATTCGCCGGACGCGCTGCGCTAGAGCACGTTCACATTAGATGGACGCATATCCGGCGTTGCGGAGGTAGTTGGCACATTCGCTCGGCTGGAAGTGTGGGAGGAGTTCGCCGATAGCGGTTGCGAGGGCCTCTCGAGATCGTGCTCTCGCCTTGCGCAGCAGCGTCTTGAGCTTCGAGAAGACCTGCTCGATCGGATTGAGGTCGGGGGAATAGGCCGGCAGAAACAGGCGGCGGGCGCCGACGGACCAGATAGCATCGCGAACCGCCTTGCTCTTGTGCGAGCCGAGATTGTCCATGACGACGATGTCGCCGGGTCTCAGCGTTGGAACGAGAACCTGGGTGACATAGGCGAGGAAGCTCTCACCGTTGATCGGGCCGTCGAACAGGCACGGCGCCACTATCCCGTCGTGGCGCAGCGCCGCGATGAACGTGAGCGTCTGCCAGCGGCGGTGCGGGACCTGATCCTTCAGGCGACGGCCGCGCAGGCACCAACCCCTGAGGGGCGCCATGTTGGTCTTGGTCCAGGTCTCGTCGATGAAGACGAGGCGCTCTGGATCGATCGTCGCCTGCCGCTGCTGCCAGCGAGAGCGATGGCGCGCGACGTCGGGCCTATCCTGCTCGCAGGCGAGCACGCTTTTTTTTGTGGCTCTGATCCTCGCGCCGGAACAGGTTCCAGATCGACACGTGGCTCACCGTCATGCCACGCTCGACCAGTTCGTCGGCGAGCTCTCGCGTCGTGATATCCGGCTTCTCGGCGAGGCGCTGCATCAGCCAGTCGCGCCAGGCCGCGAGCTTCAGCGGCTTGTGCCCACCCATCTGCCCCGGCTCGATCGAGCCGGTGGAGCGATAGCGCTGCATCAGCTTGATGGCAGCGGACTGGAGACGTCGAACCGTGCCGCTGCGGCGCGGCATGACATGCCACCTTCGACGGCGGCAACGATGCGAGCACGCAAGTCATTGTCGAGAGGCTTCGCCATGGATGCTGGCCCCCTGCCCAGCATCCATCGTGAATCATATTCGCGGCCTCATGGGAATCCCCTCGATTTCATCACTCGTGAACATGCTCTAGCTCGGGTCGGGTCAGCCGAGCCGGATCTCGGGTCGGCGCCCCAGGAGCTCGGCCAGCGCTCCAAAACGCCGTTGCAGTCTCTCGCCATCGAGATGCATGTGCGCGGGCGGCAGCTTCAACACGAGCCGGTCTCCCTCGTAGACGACGGGCGTCTCGTCGATCGTTCCCGGCATCCCGATCGAAAGCATGTGCGCTGCCCTGATCGCTGCACCGAGCACACGCGCCCGCCGGTAGAGACGCCGCGGGACCAGCGCCTTGAGACGCTCCGAGATATCGTCCGTGCCCTCGCTTTCGCCGGGCCCCGTGTGCCGGAAATAGACCGTCAGAGCCAGGAAAATCCGGCCTGGATGATCGATGCCGTTCAATGCCGCATGCGCAATCACGTTGAGGCTCTGCTCTCCGCGATAATCGGGCATCGCACGCCATCCAATATCGGAGAGAAGGCACGCCGCGTGCCTCAACCGTCGGTCTTCCTCGGTTTCCTTTGGTCCCGGCGGGACGAAAAGCCCCTCGGTCCACGCCGTCAGCTCGTGCGCATGGTCGAGCGATCGCGATCTGAGCCGGGCGTAGTCCTCGGCGAACGCGATCAGCGGATCCTTCTGCTGCTCGACGGGCGAGAGCAGCGAGTAGAGCAGTCCTTCACGGATGCCGAAAACGGAAAAAACGACCTCCGACGGCTGCATCCTTTGCACCAGCCGCTCGAGCACCAGCGCCCCGAAGGGCAGCACCTCGCGCCGGGCCCGCGACACGAATTGACCGCCCTTCAGATCGGCGAGCCGCTTGGCTTTTCGGACAGCTTCGGTGACGCTCAGCGCGTCGCGCCCACTGAGCCGGTACCCGTGCATGACGCGCAACGGGTAGTCGACCATTGCCATGTGCAGCTTGCCGAGCGCCCGCCACGTGCCGCCGACCGCAAAGAACGTCCGGCCGCGGCCGGCGTCGATCCACGGTAGCTTCGCCAGTTGCTGGTCGACGATCTCGATCGCCTTCTCCATGCGCCCGCCGGATTGGTCGATCAGCCGCAGCCCGCCGAGTGGCAGCGTCACCGCTGCCCGTCGTCGTCCGCCTTGCACATCGATCAGCTCCAGGCTGCCACCGCCGAGATCGCCGGCCACGCCGTCCGGACTGCGAAAGCCCATCTCGATCCCGTAGGCCGCGAGTTCTGCCTCCCGCTCGCCCGAAAGGACTTGGATCGGCTCACCGAGCACCGCCGACGCTGTCGCGATGAATTGCGTGCCGTTGCTCGCCTCGCGTACGGCCGCCGTTGCCACAGCGCGGATGTTCTTGACGTGCAGGTTGCGCGCGATGCCTTTGAACCGCCGGATCGCCGCGATGGCCCGCTCCACGCCTTCCGCGCTGAGCCGCCCCGTCGTGACCAGTCCCCGGCCGAGGCCACACGGAACCTTCTCGTTGAATAGCGGGACCGGGCTGCGCACCGCCCCCTCGTAGACCACGAGGCGGACGGAGTGCGATCCAATGTCGATGACCCCGATCGGCTCCAGATCCACGAGCCGGCCTTGGTTCCCTTGCATGCTGCCGTGATCCGCCACGCCGTCGGCCTCGATCTAGCTTCAGCTCTTGTCTCGAAACCGCACACGCGGCGGAAAGCTCCCGGCGAGGGATTGCCCCCTGCCCGACAGCGACGGATTCGTCATGAAGTAGGTGTGGGCATTGAACGCCTCGTCGCCCGCCGCCGGCTCAATCCGCTCGCAGCTCCCGTCGCCGAGCACCCGCCAGCTCTGCTGGTTGTCCTTGAGGTTTGCCACCATGATCTGGTCGAGTATCTGCTCGTGGACCGTCGGGTTGAGGATCGGGACCATTGCCTCGACGCGCCGGTCCAGGTTGCGCGGCATCATGTCGGCCGAGCTGATGTAGACGAGTGCGCGCCGATCGGGAAGCCCATAGCCGTTGCCGAAACAATAGATTCGGCCATGCTCCAGAAAGCGTCCCACAATGCTTTTGACACGAATGTTCTCGGAAAGCCCGGGTAGTCCCGGCCTGAGGCAGCAGATGCCCCGGACGACGAGGTCGACTTGCACGCCCGCGCTGCTAGCCGCGTAAAGTGCCTCGATGATCTGCCCGTCCACCAGCGAGTTCATCTTACCCCAGATCGCGGCGGGCCGGCCGGCCCGCGCATGCTCGGCCTCGGCGGCGATATGCTCCAGCATCCGCTGGCGAATGCCACGCGGACTCGCCGCCAGCACCTCGAGCTCGGCCGGCTCCGCATAGCCGGTTACGAAATTGAAGATCCGCGTCGCATCGCGCGCGATCGCCGCGTTTGCCGTGAAGAACGACAGGTCCGTGTAGACCCGCGCCGTCTGAGGGTGATAGTTGCCCGTTCCGATGTGGCAATAAGAAACCACACCTTCGCCCTCACGGCGAACCACGATGCCGAGCTTCGCGTGCGTCTTCAGCTCGATGAACCCGTAGACGACGTGCACGCCGGCGCTTTCGAGATCCTTGGCCCAGCGGATGTTGGCTTCCTCGTCGAAACGGGCCTTGAGCTCGACCACCGCAGTAACCGACTTGCCGAGATCGGCCGCATCCTTGAGCGCCTTCACGATCGGGCTGTCGGTCGACGTCCGATAGAGCGTCCATTTGATGGCCATGACATCGGGGTCGAGCGCAGCTTGCCGAAGAAACTGCACGACCACATCGAACAATTCGTAAGGATGGTGAACGACGATATCCTTAGCCCCGATGGCCGCGAAACAGTCGCCGTCGTACTCGCGAATCCGCTCGGGAAAGCGGATGTTGAAGGGCCGAAACAAAAGGCTCGGCCGGTCGGCCACGATAAGTTGGCTGACATCCGCGAGCCCCAGCAATTGCTCCTTCATATAGACGTCAGCCTCGCGCACCTGGAGTTGTGCGGTCACGAACTCCCTGAGCTCTCGCGGCATCGACGCCTCGACCTGCAGGCGGATCACGGACCCACGCTTGCGCCGCCTCAAAGCGCTCTCGAAGAAGCGCACGAGATCCTCGGCTTCCTCTTCGACCTCGATGTCACTGTCGCGGAGCACCCGGAACGCGCCATGGCGGGCGACACGGTATCCCGGAAAGAGGCGCCCCACGTAATGCGCCACCAGCGTCTCGACCGGCAGAAATCTGATCGGCGCCGCAACGCCTGCCACGTCGTCGCTCGATGGGTCGCCCGGTAACCGGATGAACCGCTTCAACTGCGCCGGGATCGGCATGATCGCGTGCATCAGCCCGCCTGAGCCTTCACGCTCCAGCTCGAGCCCGAGCGTGAAACCCTTGTTCGGGATGAACGGGAACGGATGCACAGGATCGACAGCGATCGGCGTCAACACGGGAAAGATGTGGTTGATGAAGTAGTCGTCCAGCCAGGCCAGCTCGAACGGCTCTAGCCGCGACGGCTCGATCACCTCGATCCCGCTCTCGCCCAGCAAGCCCTTGAGCTCGATCCAGGCCGCCTGCTGCTTGCCCGAAAGCTCGTTGACGAACCGGTTGATGGCCGCCAGCTGCTGCTCGGGCGTCAGGCCGTCCTGGCTCACCGTCCGCACCTTCGCAAGCACCTGCCCGTGCAGACCCGCGACCCGGACCATGAAGAATTCGTCGAGGTTGGACGCCGATATCGACAGGAAGCGCAACCGCTCGAGCAGCGGATGCTTGGCGTTGCCGGCCTCCTCCAGCACGCGAGCATTGAATTGCAGCCACGAGAGCTCGCGGTTGTAGAAGCGGCTTGGAGGCACCCCCGCAACCTGCTGCTCAGCGAGGGAAGGCGTCGCGGCGGGCTTGCGGCGAGCCGCGCTTTTCCGCGGGCGCCGTACGGACGTGGTCAAGGTCTCACTCCCAATGCCATGCGGGCACGAGCGTCGCGGCCGATCCGTGCCGCCGCTTCAGCTCTTGATCGCCGGCTCAAGCATGCGCGGCGAGTGTGGCAGAGTTGCGCGGGCACGAAAATCCGATCGGATATTGTCAGGTTAGGTCACAAAGTCTGATTAAGACACTGTTTCAAATACGCTCGCGCAATTCGACTTAACGGCCGCTTTACGGTCGGTGGTCAAGGTTCCGGCGACGGCGCACACGCTCCGCCAGTGAATTACCGAGCCGCGCATGCTATATGCCGCGCAATTGCCGCCTGACATGAGGCACCGATCCAGAGGACCGGAAATGGTAGCTCTTGCCATGCGATCAAGGTCTGCGCTCTTCGCCGCTTTGGCCACCTGGGTTGCATCGACGCCACTGGCGGCCGAGCCCCAGCCCCTGACGCTGCCCATTCGCTGCGATTTGGGTCGGACCTGTTTCGTCCAGCACCACGTCGACGTCGACCCCACGCCGGCCGTGCGCGATTTCGCCTGCGGTCGAGCCAGCTACGACGGTCATGACGGTGTCGACTTCCGCATCTTGTCAGCGATGGCCGCCAAGACCGGTGTCGAGGTTCTCGCAGCCGCCCGAGGCCGCGTCTTGAGAGTGAGGGACCGGATGCCGGACGCCTTCGCTCGCGAGAAGGGCCGTTCCGGCATTACAGACCGCGAATGCGGCAACGGCCTCGTCGTGGCCCATCCGGACGGTCTGCAAACCCAGTATTGCCACCTCCTCCAGGGCAGCATCGCCGTCACACCCGGCCAGGTGGTTGAGCAAGGCGCCGTTCTCGGCAAGGTCGGCTATTCCGGCCTCGCCGACTTCGCACACCTCCATTTCACGGTCCGCCGGAGCGGTCGCGTGCTGGATCCCTTCACAGGCCTGCCCGGAGGGAAGAATGCCGAGCCGGCCGCGACCTGCAGCAAACCCACCGGCAACTCGTTGCCCTCCGGGAGCCTTTGGGGACCCGCGACTGCGCGCCAACTCGCCTACCGCCCCGCCGAGGTGATCCAGGCCGGCTTTGCGGCCGCTATCCCGAGTTGGGCGGCGCTCGAGCAGGATCATACCCGCTTTCCCGCCGCCTCGCCCGTAAGCCCTGGTCTCGTGCTTTTCGCGCGCGTGATCAATCTGGCCGCTGGAGACCGCCTGCATCTCGCCGTCGAGGGGCCGGGCGGCTTTCGGGTCGATCACACCACCTCGCCCCTCGACCGTGGCAAAGCGATCTACGTCGCCGGTGCCGGCAAGCGGCTGACCGCAAAGCGGTGGCCGCCAGGCCGCTATCGAGGCGCCATCGAGATTCAGCGCGACGGCCGCACCATCGCCACCACCTCCGCCGAGGTGGAATTGCCGTAGCCCGGCGCCGGTTGCTGGTGGGCAACCGAAGGCGCAACGAGAGACCGCCGGTTGCTGGTGGGCAACCGAAGGCGCAGCGAAAGACCGCCGGTTGCTGGTGGGCAACCGAAGGCGCAACGAAAGACCGCCGGTTGCTGGTGGGCAACCGAAGGCGCAACGAAAGACCGCCGGTTGCTGGTGGGCAACCGAAGGCGCAACGAGAGACCGCCGGTTGCTGGTGGGCAACCGAAGGCGCAGCGAAAGACCGCCGGTTGCTGGTGGGCAACCGAAGGCGCAACGAAAGACCGCCGGTTGCTGGTGGGCAACCGAAGGCGCAACGAAAGACCGCCGGTTGCTGGTGGGCAACCGAAGGCGCGCCGCAATTTCGAGCTAACGCATCACGCCGTGCTCGGCCACCATCTCCTCCACAGAGCGTGCAACCGATAGCAGGCGTCCCTCGTCCCGTCGCTTGCCGATCAACTGCACGCCGCAAGGCATCCCGTCGACCGTCATCAGCGGCAGCGTCACGCACGGCACACCCAGATAGGTCCACATGGCGTTGAACACGGCGTTGCCCGTCGAACCGAGCCCTTTCGGCGCCGGCCCGCACGATGGCAACGTTACGATCGCCGAGTAATCGCCGAGAACGCGCTCGACCTCTCGATAGAGCACGTCGCGCGCCGCGAGCGAGCGCACGTAATCGCCGGCCGGCACCTTGGCGGCATTACGCAGCCGTTCGGTGAGATTGGGGCTCACACCTTCCGGATTGCGCTCGAGCAGCGGACCGTAATAACCCGAGTTCTCCGCCGCCATCACTTTGGCATGATGCTGGATGATGCCGTCGAGCGCCGGAATTCGGATCTCTTCGACACACCCGCCGAGCTTCTTGACGAATGCCTCGAGCGCCTCTCGTGCCGCTGGCTCTGCCTGATCCCACGCGGGCGAGCGGAAGAAGCCGAGCCTCGGCTTGCCGGACGCCCCCGCCGCTAGCGTCGTCGCGAGTGTCGGCCGCGCCCGCTCGTAGCTCACCGCGTCGCTTGGGTCGTATTGCGACAGCGCATCGGTGATCAGCGCCAAGTCCGCCAGCGACCTGCCGTAAACGCCCACCGTGTCGAGCGTATGCGATTGCAGCGTCACGCCCGTGCGGGAGATGAGCCCGAGCGTCGGCTTCATCGCGTGAACGCCACAGAACGATCCGGGCCGGATCACCGACCCGCCGGTTTGCGTTCCGAGCGCCAGCGGTATCATCCGCGCGGCCACGCCCGCGGCCGAGCCGGAGGACGATCCACCCGGCGTGTGCGCCGGATTATGCGGGTTTTTTGTCTTGTTCGGCGTCGTATTGGCAAGCTCCGTCGTCACCGTCTTACCGATAATCACGGCTCCCGCGGCACGCAGCACCGCCACGCAGGTCGCGTCCATCTCAGGCTGATAGCCCTTGAACAGCGCCGAGCCGTTCTGCGTCGGCATATCGGCCGTATTGATGATGTCCTTGATGCCCACCGGCAAACCATGCAGCGCCCCGGTCCCGGCGCCCGAAGCTCGTTGCTTGTCGAGTGCCCGCGCCTGCGCCAGCGCATGTGCCGGGTCGAGATAGGCCCACGCCTCGATGTCGCCGTCGCGCTTCTCGATCTGGTCGAGGCAGGCCTGCGTGTAGGCCTCGGCCGTGAAATCCCCATGGACCATGCGGTCGCGGGCCTCGGTGGCGGTCAACTCGAGCATCGTGCTCTGGGACATTGTGGGGGCTCCTCCTGGCATTTCGCCGATTGAAGCATGAACTTTGCGCTCGTGTCAGCGATTGGCCACTCGACACCAGCCCGATCTCGCCACAACCTGCCTCTAATGCAGGCATCGGCCAAGTAGAAGGGAGCCGCCCATGGAAGTTCGCAATCGAGGCAGCTACGATCTCGAGAGCCGCGAGTTGGTCGCGGATGGGAAGGATTTGCGGGTCCAGGTGCTGACACTTGCCAGCGGACAACGCGTGCCGTGGCACAAGCACTCCGAGGTCACCGACAGCTTCGTCTGCCTGGAGGGGGTCACCGTTATCGAGACGCGTCTGCCCAACCAATCGGCCGTACTGGCTCCGGGACAACGCTTCGCGGTCGGCCCCGGCATCGCGCACATGGTGCAAGGTCGCGACGGCAGTCGCTGCAAGTTCATGATCATCCAGGGCGTCGGCGTCTACGACTTCATTCCGACCGAGTAGCAACGCCCTTGGCGGCCCTGAGTGCATCACGGAGCACGACGGCGACGTGGCGCGCCTCACGGCTCGCCCCATCCGCGATCTGATGCCGGCAGGAGAACCCGTCCGCCACGACGATGTCGTCTGCTCCAGCCGCGCGGACCGCCGGCAACAGGGCGAGCTCGCCCATCGCCATCGACACGTCGTGCGTCTCGGCCTGATATCCGAAGCTGCCCGCCATACCGCAGCAACCGCTGTCGATCGGCTTCACCGTGAGCCCGTCTACCAGCCGCAGGGCCTGCTCGACCGCGCCGGCCACTCCGTGCGCCTTCTGGTGGCAATGGGTGTGCAGATGGACAGTCTTTTCGAGATGACCGAGCTGCCCTCTCCCTATGCGTCCCGCCTTCTGCTCGTTGATCAGGAACTCTTCGAGCATGACGGCCTGCCGCGCCAGCTTCTCCGCTTTCTCGCCGAGCCCCATGGCGAGGAATTCGTCACGAAGCGTAAGCAGGCACGATGGCTCGATGCCTATGATCGGATGCCCCGCCTCGAGATGAGTGCGCACTGCTTCGAGCACCCTCCAGGCCTCCTTACGTGCCTCCTCCACCAGTCCGGCGGCTAGGAGCGTTCGCCCACAACACACCGGTCCGCCGCCGTCCGTCGCCCTGATCACCTCGACGACGTAACCGAGCCCTTCCAGAACCTCGACCGTCGCCTCCAGATTCCCTGGCTCGAAGTTGCTGTTGAAGGTGTCCGCCAGCAGCGCGACGCTTCTAATAACCGGCTCCGCTTCATGCGCGAAAGAGGGCAAAGGTGTCCCCCGCCCGTCCGCTCGCGCGTCCCCTCTCCCCTCGGGGAGAGGGTTAGGGTGAGGGGGCCGAATTCTTGCTGGGACAGCACCCGCAGAGCTGTCGAACCCCCGCCACCGCCACTCAGGCAGCTTGCGCTTTGCCGAGAAACCTGTCGCGCGCTCCATCAAGCGCGCCAGCGCCGGCCAGCGATTGCGAAGGTTCGTGAGCGGCGCCAGCCAGCGGGCGTACGGGGCATAGCGCGGCAGGTAGGCGACGAGCTTGTCGCCGAGCGAAAGCCAGCCATGCCGCGCCGCATTGCGTGCTGCCAGAACCTCGATCTTCATCCTCGCCATGTCGACGCCGGTTGGACACTCGCGCCGGCATGCCTTGCACGACACGCACAACTTCATTGCGTCGGCGACTGCTTCCGACGACAGCGCATCGGGCCCGAGCTGTCCCGAGATCGCGAGCCGCAGCGTGTTCGCCCTGCCGCGCGTCACATCGCGCTCGTTCCGGGTCACCCGGTAGCTCGGGCACATGGCGCCTCCGGCGAGCTTCCGGCACTCACCGTTGTTGTTGCACATCTCGACGGCGCCCTGGAAACCGCCTGCCGCGCCGGGCCATGCTGACCAGTCGAGCACGGTCTCCACGCCGCGAACGCCATAGCCGGGCGGATAGCGAAGCAGCGAGCGATCGTCCATGCGCGGTGGCCGTACGATCTTGCCTGGATTCATCAGGCCCTTCGGGTCGAACCTGTCCTTTACTCCCTCGAAAAGCTCGACCGTGCGCCGCCCGTACATGCTCTCGTGAAACTCGGAGCGCACGAGCCCGTCGCCATGCTCGCCCGAGTGCGCGCCTTTGTATTCGCGCACCATCTCGAACGCCGCCTCGGCGATGGCGCGCATTGTCTTGACGTCGTGCTCGAGCTTCAGGTTGAGCACGGGGCGCACGTGGAGGCAGCCAACCGAGGCATGCGCATACCAGGTGCCGGTCGTACCGTGCTTCTCGAAGACCTCCGTCAAGCGCTCGGTGTAGTCGGCGAGATGCTCGAGTGGCACCGCACAGTCCTCGATGAACGAGACGGGCTTTCCCTCCGTCTTCATGCTCATCATGATGTTGAGGCCCGCCGCCCGCACCTCCCACACCGCCTTTTGCTCGGCCGCATCCGCGACCTTGACCACCGCTTTCGGATGCCCGAGATCGCCCATCAGCTCCTCGAGCCGATCGACCCGCCGCAGGTTCTCCGTCTGGTCGTCCTCGGCGAACTCGACGAGCAGCAGCGCATCGGGCTTGCCGCGCACATGGCGCTCCATGACCGGCCGGAACATCGCGATGTCGCGCGCCAGCTCGATCAGCGTCCGGTCCACCAGCTCGACGGCCACCGGCCCGAGCTTCACGATATGCTGCGCCGCCTCCATCGCCTTTCGGAACGTCGCGAAGTGGCAGATGCCCAGCGCCTTGTTCTTCGGCTGCGGCGACAGCTTCAGGCGAATGCGCTCCGACAACGCGAGCGTTCCTTCCGAGCCGCACAGGATCGTCGCGAGATTGCGAGAGCGCTCGCCGGCCGCGCCGGTTGCGAAGTCGGCATCCGAAGGCGCACGAGGAAGTAGCCCGTCGATGAGGTAGCCCCCGACACGCCGCGACACCTCTGGAAATGCCTGCCGGATGTGCTCCGCATCGCGATCGCCGAGCCGGAGCAGGTCGCGAAACAGGTCGCGTGCCGCATCTGGCGCGTTGATCTTCTCGAAGTCGGCCGGCACTTCCCCAAAGTGGGCCTTCGTCCCGTCTGCCAGCATCGCGTCGATGGCCAGCACGTTGTCGCGCATGATGCCGTAGCGAATGGAGCGCGTCCCGCAACTGTTGTTGCCGGTCATGCCGCCGATGGTCGCCCGGCTCGATGTCGACACGTCGACCGGAAACCAGAGCCCCGTCGACTTCAGCTGACGGTTGAGCTCGTCGAGCACGATGCCGGGCTCGACGAGGCAGGTCGCACCTTCGGCGTCGGTTTCGATCAGTCGGTTGACGTGCTTGGAGTAGTCGATCACCAGCGCCCGCCCCACGGTCTGGCCCGACTGCGAGGTCCCACCGCCGCGGGGCAGCAGCGGAACGCGCGCCTCCCTGGCGATAAGGTGCGCCGCCTCGACGTCGGCGAGCGACCGAGGTACCACCACGCCCACCGGCTCAATCTGATAGATCGAGGCATCCGTCGCGTACCTTCCCCGGCTGGCCGCGTCGAACAGCACGTCGCCCTCGATCTCCCGCTTCAGACGGTCGGCAAGCGCGTGGTGAGGGGGAACGTGGACGTTCATGGATGGGCTTTCGCGGCGGAATTGCTTGACGGGCCTCGGGGGCGGAACCTATCGCTGGCATAGGCGGCCACGAGGCTGCAAGCCTTTACCATTCCGAGGATAGCGCCCCATGTCCAACGAGCCGCGTCGCGCCGGTCGTCACTTTCTGCAGATTCCGGGCCCATCTCCGGTGCCGGACCGCATTCTGCGCGCCATGGACATGCCCGTTCTCGACCATCGGGGGCCAGACTTCGGCAAGCTCGGCCTGAAGGTGCTCTCCGGCATCAAGACCATCTTCAAGACCAAGAGTTCCGTCATCATCTACCCCGCATCCGGCACCGGCGCGTGGGAGGCGGCCCTCGTTAACACGCTGTCGGCGGGCGACACGGTCCTCATGTACGAGACGGGCCACTTCGCCTCGCTCTGGAAGAGCCTGGCGACCAAGCTCGGCCTGAAGCCCGAGTTCATCGAGAGCGACTGGCGCTCCGGCGCCGACCCGGCCCGCATCGAGGCGCGCCTCAAGGCCGACACGGCCCGCACGATCAAAGCCGTTTGCGTTGTCCACAACGAGACCTCATCGGGCTCGCTGACCCGCATCGACGAGATCCGCAAGGCGATCGACGCGGCCGGCCACCCGGCCCTGCTGATGGTCGACACCATTTCCTCGCTCGGCTCTGCCGACTACCGCCACGACGAGTGGGGCGTTGACGTCACCGTCGGCGGCTCGCAGAAGGGCCTGATGCTGCCCCCCGGCCTCTCGTTCAACGCCGTCTCCGACAAGGCCCTCGCGGCCTCGAAGGACGCGAAGCTCCCGCGCAGCTTCTGGGCCTGGGACGAAATGATCGCCAACAACAAGAACGGCTACTTCCCCTACACCCCGGCCACCAACATGCTGTACGCGCTGTCGGCCGCGATCGACATGCTCCACGAGGAAGGCCTCGACAACGTCTTCGCTCGCCACAACCGCCACGCCGAGGCGACCCGGCGCGCGGTCGCCACCTGGGGCCTCGAGAACCTCTGCAAGGAGCATCGCCATTACTCGCCCGTGCTGACCGCCGTGGTCATGCCGGACGGCCACAACGCAGACACGCTCCGCAAGACCATTCTCGACCACTTCGACCTGTCGCTCGGGACCGGCTTGTCGAAGGTTGCCGGCAAGGTCTTCCGCATCGGCCATCTCGGCGACACCAACGATCTCACGATCCTTGGCACGCTGGCCGGAGTCGAGATGGGGCTCGGGCTCGCCAAGGTGCCCCACAAGCAAGGCGGTGTCGCCGTCGCCATGCAGTATCTTGCCGAAACGGCCAGGCCATTTCCCGGCTAAGCACCATCGAAAGAGCCGCACGTCGACCACCCGCCGCTTGCAGGAGCCGCCCCCAGACGGGCGGCTCTTTGTCAACCAGCCCTGCCTTTTCACCCCGGCTGATGGACAACCATGCCTCTTCTCGCACTTCTCGCCCTCGCGGCGTTCTCAAGCTCGCTCGCGATCCGCATCCTCGATCCGATCGTGCCTGAGGTCGCCCGCGACCTAGGCACCGAGATCGCGACAGTGGCCCTGCTCGCCTCGGCCTTCGCCTTCCCGTGCGCCCTCGGCCAACCGATCCTCGGTGCCCTCGGCGATGCGGTTGGCAAAGCCCGCATGATCAAGGTCTGCCTCTCGTTGCTAGCCCTCGGCTCGATCGGAGCGATGCTCGCCCCGACCATCGAGTTTCTCTTCGTCGCCCGCATCCTCACAGGCTTCGCCTCAGGCGGCATCGTGCCCCTCTGCTTCGCCACCGTCGGCGACCGTTTCGAGATGAAGGACCGCCAGGTCGCCCTCTCCCGCATTCTCACTGCGATCCTCACCGGCCAGCTCGCGGGTGCGATCGGCGCCGGCCTCATCGCCAGCGCTACCAGCTGGCGCGTGGTGCTCTCGCTCACCGTCCTCGCCAGCCTCATAGCGCTCGCGGCGGCTTGGCGATGGCTGTTGCCTCTGCCGGGAGCGACGCGCAAGGCCTTCACCATTTCAGGCATGCTGAGCAGCTACGCCCGCGTGCTGGCTCACCCGCGTGCGATCGTCTGCTACGGCGCCGTCTTCGTCGAAGGCATGGCTATCTTCGGCATTCTCCCCTACCTCGCAGCCATGCTGGAGGCCGACGGCACGGGAAGTATCCGCGAGGCCGGTTTCATCATCTCCGGCATGGCCATCGGCGGCATCCTTTACACACTGAGCGTGCGCTCGATGCTACGCCACATGAGCTATCTCAATCTCGTGCGCTGGGGCGGCGTGGTCTGCGGGTCTGGCCTCGCAGCGCTTGCCTGCTTCCACGCCTGGCCGCCGAAAGTCCTGGCCTTCGTCGCCGTCGGTTTTGGCTTCTACATGATCCACAACTCGATCCAGACGCAGGTAACCGAGCTCGCGCCCGACGCCCGCGGCGCGTCGGTGGCGCTCCACGCCTTCAATTTCTTCCTCGGCCAAGCGGTCGGCCCCGTGCTCTACGGCCTCGGTATCGCCTCCCTCGGCCCCGCCGTCACCATCGCCATCTCGGCCGGCGTCATGCTGCTGCTGGGCCTCGCCACGGCGGCCGGATTTGCACGTCGCACCTGATGCTTGGGCGCGCTACTCGGCTGCGGCCGCCTTCTTCGGAGGTTTCGGCCAGCGACGCGCCACCTCGGGGATGACCTCCTCAACCAGACGCCGCGTCTGCGCCATCATCGCCTCGTCGCCGCGCGCCACCGGTCGCACGACGAACTTTTCCACCCCGTTCTCCACGTACTCGGCGATCCTCTGCACGATATCGGCCGCCTCGCCGACCGCGAAATATCCAGCCGGGTCTCGCTTTGTGCGCTTCTGATAGGACTCGCGAACCCGGTCCAGAACGGGGTCCCCCTCGCGCCCGAAATAGAACGGGAATCCGGCTCCATAGTGGTCGTCGTCGATCGTCCGCCCGTGGCGTGCAGCCGCCGCCTTGATCGCCTTGACCACCACGCCGGCCTGCTCGGGTGTCTCCGGTCCTGCCTGCCAGCCAGTGCCGACCCGCGCCGTTCGTTCGATCGCCGCCTCTGAGTTCCCCCCGATCCACATCGGAATGTCGGCCTGGACCGGCCGCGGCGAGATCGAGGCGCCCTTCAGCTTGTAGTGGCGCCCCTCGAAATCGACGCTTTCCTCGGTCCACAAGCGCTTGATGATCTCGAGCCCCTCGTCGGTCTTGCCGCCCCGCCCCTTGGTGTCGATGCCGAGCGCCTTCCATTCGGGCGCCGCTGGGCTGCCGACACCGAACGCCGGCAGGAGCCGTCCCTCCGACAGCACATCGATCGTTGCGCATTGCTTCGCGACCAGCACCGGATCGCGAAGAGCCAGTGAGATCACGTTCATCCCGAACTTGAGCCGTTTGGTGCGCCCCGCGACCGCGGCAATGGCAGTCATGCACTCGAGGATCGGCTCGCGGCTGACGACACGATCCGTCTGCCAGAAACTGTCGATGCCGCCCTGCTCGCACAGGTCGACCCAGCGCCAGTATCCAGCGGCCGTTTCGAACGGAAACTCCATGAGGCCTATGCCGACGGCGACGGTCATCTTCGAGCCTCCGAACACCCGCCCCCGAGATCGACGCTCCGTCGGCGGTGCTTCCATTGCATGCTTGTCACATACGGATGCTACTGGCCCTTCAAGCGAAGGAGAGAGCCTTGCAGCATCCTGCAATCGAGATCGTCACGGCGAGCAAGTCGTTCGTCAAGAGCGAGCGCGTCCTGAAAGACATCTCGCTCAAGATTGATCGCGGCGAGATGGTCGCCTTGATCGGCGCTTCCGGCTCCGGCAAGTCGACGCTGATCCGCGCAGTCGCCGGTCTCATCCCGATCGATCACACCCCGAACGGCCGCGGTGGCGAGATCCGCGCCTTCGGCGAGCCCATGCAGCAGGCAGGCCGCATAACGCCGTCAGCCAAGGCACTGCGCTCGCGCATCTCCATCGTCTTCCAGCAGTTCAATCTCGTCCCGCGCCTTTCGGTGCTGACCAATGTCCTTGTCGGCTTTCTCGGACACGTCCCCCGCTGGCGCGGCACGCTCGGGCGCTTCACGCTGGCCGAGAAACAGAGCGCCATGCACGCGCTCACCCGCGTCGGCATCGCCGAGCAGGCCCTCAAACGGGGCTCCCAGCTGTCGGGCGGTCAACAGCAACGCGCCGCCATCGCTCGCAGCCTCGTCCAGGGCGCCGAGATTTTGATCGCCGACGAGCCGATCGCCTCCCTTGATCCGAGCTCGGCGCGTCGCGTGATGGATATTCTCGCCGAACTCAATCGGGTCGACGGCATCACTGTGCTGGTCTCGCTGCATCAGGTCGAGTACGCGCTCAACTACTGTCCCCGCACCATTGCGCTGCGCCACGGCGAGGTCGTCTACGACGGCCCCTCGAAAGCACTGACGCCCGATTTTCTCGGCGAGCTCTACGGCGCCGAGAGCGAGGAGCTGTTCCTGCCGGGGCTCGAGACCGCCAAGCGCACGCCCACGCCGCCTGCCCGCGCCAACGGCCACGTCATGGTTGCGGCAAGCACTGCCGCCTGATCAGGGACCGCGATCGAAACGCGGTCCGCAAAGGCTCACCGGCCTCTTGGCCGGAGAGGTGTCGCAAGTGACAGAAGCTTTCCGGAGGGACCTCATGCTTCGCAATATCCTGTCCGCGGCCAGCCTCGGCCTCGCCGTGGCGGCCACGCCTGTCAAGGCTGCCGACGAGATCAACTTCGGTATCATCGCAACCGAGGCGAGCTCCAACCTGAAGAAGACGTGGGAGCCATTCCTGGCCGAAATGGGCAAGAAGCTCGGGCTGAAGGTCAACGGCTTCTATGCTTCCGACTATGCTGGCGTCATCGAAGCCATGCGCTTCAACAAGGTTCAGCTTGCATGGTACGGCAACAAGTCGGCCATGGAGGCCGTCGACCGCGCCAACGGCGAAATCTTCGTCCAGTCCGTCGATAAGGACGGCAACCCCGGCTACTGGTCCCACATCATTGTCCACAAGGACAGCCCGTTCCAGAAGCTCGAGGACGTGCTGAAGTGCGATAAGACCCTCGACTTTGGAATTGGCGATCCGAACTCAACCTCGGGTTTCCTCGTGCCGACCACGTTCGTGTTCTCGGCCAAGAGCATCGATCCGAAGGCCTGCTTCAAGACGGTCCGCGCGGCCAATCATGAAGCCAACGCGTTGGCTGTCGCCAATAAGCTGGTCAACGCCGCCGCCAACAACAACGAGAACCTCAATCGCCTCAAGAAGACAGCGCCCGAGAAGGCAGCACAGATCCGCGTGATCTGGACATCGCCGCTCATTCCGTCTGACCCGTTGGTCTGGCGCAAGGATCTAGCCGACGCCACCAAGAGCAAGCTTCTCGACTTCTTCCTCACCTACGGCACTAAGGATGAGGCGGAGAAGAAGATCCTCGCCGAGCTCGGCTGGGCGCCCTTCAAGAAATCCGACAACAACCAGCTTCTCCCCATCCGCCAGATGGAGATCAACAGGTCGATCCTCAAGGTCAAGGCCGACGACAAGCTGGCCGAAGCCGACAAGAAGAGCCAGCTCGCCGCGCTCCAGAAGAAGTTCGACGAGATCGGCGCGCAGCTCGCCTCCATCAAGAAATAAGCTCTCGCTTACGTCCAGGAACAACGGCGCGGACTCCTGGTCCGCGCCGGCACTCATTTGCATGCCATCATTAGAGACGTTGAAAGCCCCATGACCGCCACCAGCTCAGACGCTACGCCTCGAGGGTTGCCGCCGACGGCCATCGCTGTCCCTCGACCAGCCCTATTCGACCGGTTGCGCAGCTGGGTCGTCTCTCTCTTGATCCTCGCGCTACTGGCTTGGTCGTTCGCACCGGTCGAAATGTATAAGGCCACATCGCTGGTCACCGACTGGCGCAACATGGCCGAGTTTCTGGCGGGCTTCCTGAAGCCCAACTTCCACGAATGGCGCCAATACCTCGCCGAGATGGTCGAGACCGTCCAGATCGCCATCTGGGGCACCGCGCTGTCGGTCGTGATCGGCGCCCCGCTCGCCATCCTCGCCTCCTCCAACATCACGCCGCAATGGGTCGTGCAGCCCGTTCGCCGCGTCATGGACGCGGCCCGAGCGATCAACGAGATCGTCTTCGCCCTGCTGTTCGTCGTGGCCGTCGGACTGGGTCCGCTCGCTGGAGTTCTGGCGCTCGCCGTGCACAACGTCGGCATCATCGCCAAGCTGTTCTCAGAGGCCGTCGAGGCCATCGACCCACGCCCTGTCGAAGGTATTCGCTCATCGGGCGCAAGCCGGTTGCAGGAGGTGCTCTACGGCGTCGTCCCGCAGGTCATGCCGCTCTGGTCGTCCTTCACGCTCTACCGGTTCGAGACCAATGTGCGCTCGGCCACCGTTCTCGGGATCGTCGGCGCGGGCGGCATCGGCCACTCGCTCTACGAGAACATCCGCAGCTTCAACTACGCCGAGACCGCGGCCATCATCATCATCGTCGTCGCGACCGTGATGCTGATCGACATGCTGAGCGCCCGTATTCGCGCGCAGCTGGTTTAGCCCCGACTGGCAGCTTGCCGGGTTTTCGGCATTGCATCGTCGGGCGAGGATAGCGATGGTGTGGATTGTCGAGATCTGCCCTATCCCTATCCCTGCCGAGGTTCGCCATGCCTGAAACCACAGCGTCCGCCGCCCTCGAGCGGGTGAAGAGCTACCAGGACGCGCTTGTCGCCGTGCGCCGCGACATCCACGCCAACCCCGAACTCGGCCTGGAGACCCACCGTACCGCCGATATCGTGGCCGGGCTGCTCGAGTCCTGGGGCATCGAGGTTCACCGCATGGTCGGCGGTGCCGGCGTGGTTGGCGTCCTGCGCAACGGGAATGGCCCGCGCGCAATCGGCCTGAGGGCCGACATGGACGCCCTCCCCATCAACGAGGCGACCGGCGCGGCCTACAAGAGCACCAAGCCAGGCATCCAGCACGCCTGCGGCCACGACGGCCACACCACCATGCTGCTTGGCGCAGCCCGCTACCTCGCCGAGACCAAGGCCTTCAACGGCACGGTCAACTTCATCTTCCAGCCCGGCGAGGAAGGTGCCGGTGGCGCCCTCGCGATGCTGAACGAGGGCCTCCTCGAGAAATTCCCCGCCGACGAGCTCTACGGCATGCACAATCATCCCGGCATGCCCGTTGGCCAGTTTGGCATCACACCCGGGACGGGCATGGCCGGTGGCGCGTTCTTCGACGTGACCGTCACTGGCCGAGGGGCGCACGGTGCTCGCCCCAGTGCCGGTATCGATCCGGTCGTTGCCGCTTGCCAGATCGTCACGGCACTACAGACCGTCGTCGCGCGCAACGTCCCGCCAGGCGACATGGGCGTCATCAGCGTCACCAAGATCGAGGGTGGCGATGCCTACAACGTCATTCCCGAGCGGGCCAGCTTCGGCGGCACCATCCGCGCCATGAAGCGCGAGACACTGTCGCTCCTGGAAGCAGGCCTGTCGCGTGTCTCTACCGGCGTTGCCGAAGGATTGGGCGCAAAAGCCGCCGTCGACTACCGCCTGATTTTCGCGCCCCTCGTCAACGCACCCGAGCCGACCGCGGCAATTGCCGACGCCGCCGCCGAGTTGGTGGGGACAGCCAACGTCGACCGCAACAAGCCTCCCGCTTCGGCGTCCGAGGATTTTGCCTTCATGCTCGAGAAGGTGCCGGGCGCCTACATCAACCTCGGCAATGGCGAGAAGAGCGCATCGGTCCACAACGACCGCTACGACTTCAACGACGACGCCATTCCCTTCGGCGCCGCCATGTTCGCGCGTCTGGTCGAGCGTCGTCTCGTCCCGGAGCCGGGAGCCGTTTAGCTCGGTCCGCTTTCGGGTCGCCCCCGGCGGTGTCCGGCTTTAGCCTGACATCGTTGCCACCGGGGACGCCGGATCGGCGGAACGACCAGAACGATGGACGAGCCAATCGGATGACGCGCCGCGCTCAAACCACAATCCCCGACCGGATCGGCGGCCTCGACTGGTCCGCAATCGCAGCCGACCTCGACCAGCGGGGCGCTGCCATTGCGGGCCCGCTTCTGTCGGCCGAGGAATGCCGGGCGCTGGCTGCGATCTATGACGAGGAAGCTCTATTCCGCTCGCGCATCGTCATGGCGAGACACGGGTTCGGCTCCGGCGAGTACAAGTATCTCGCGTACCCCTTGCCGCCCCTTGTCGCCGACCTCCGCCGCGAGCTCTACCAACGCCTCGCTCCCGTCGCGTCTCGATGGATGGCCCGCATGGGAAGCGATGTGGCCTTCCCCCCCGATCACGATGTCTTTCTCGAGCGCTGCCACGCAGCCGGCCAGACCCGCCCGACGCCCCTGCTCCTGCGCTACGAGCCGGGCGACTACAATTGCCTCCACCAGGATCTCTACGGCCCGACGGTCTTTCCGATTCAGGTCGCCGTCCTGCTTTCGGACCCCGAACAGGACTTCACCGGCGGCGAGTTCGTCCTCGTCGAGCAGCGCCCCCGCATGCAGTCACGCCCCGAGGTCATTGCCCTTCGCGTCGGCGAGGCGGTCGTATTCGCGGTCAACGAGCGCCCCATGACCGGTACCCGCGGCGACTATCGCGTGAAGATGCGCCACGGCGTCAGCCGAATACGATCTGGCCGCCGGCAAACACTCGGCGTCATCTTTCATGACGCGGCCTGAAAACGCCCTCGGCGCTGCCCTTGTCTCAGGATCGATCAAGTCCGCGAGGAGATTAACGACTTGTTTGCCATAAACGCGAGCAAACATCGTCGTTAACAGCACCGAAAAACCGCTCAGGCTAACGTTGCCAGCGAAATAACGAGGCGTAAACGCCCGAGGGACCACCTCGGGATAAATCCGTCGACTTGGACTGTCGACGGAAAGTTGCGCTCGGCATCGCTGCAAGGGCGTGCCGGATAGTGCTGCGACGTTGGGGGTGGGAATGGTCACGTTTCGGGCGCGCCACAGCTTTGGCGAGGTCCTCGACCGGCAGAAAGGCATGTCGGCGGGCTTCGATGTCCTGCGCTGGGGCCTCGCGCTGCTCATCTTCTATGGTCACTGCAAATGGCTGGCCGGCTCCGGGGCTATTACGGTTCCGGTCGAGGCGGTCGCAACGTTGGCCGACCGCGGCTGGGCGGGATGGCGACGTCCCTTTCAGGTCTCGCTCGTTCCGATGTTCTTTGCGCTGAGTGGTTTTCTCGTCACCGCCAGCGCCCTGAGGGTGCGCGAGGTCTCGAGCTTCCTCATTCTGCGCGCCCTGCGCATTTTCCCAGCGCTCGCCGTGGAGGTCATGCTTTCGGCGCTCGTGCTGGGCCCGCTTCTGACCGTGCTCGTCTTGTCCGACTATTTCGCCCACTGGTCATTCTGGCGCTACTTCGGAAATATCGTCGGCTTCGTGTCTTTCGACCTCCCGGGCGTTTTCTACGAGAACAAGACTACCAATATCGTCAATGCCAATCTGTGGACGCTTCCGGCAGAATTCTATTGCTATCTCGTGTCCGCCGCCCTGATGGCGACGGGCCAGATGTTTGACCGCGCGGCGTTTACGCGCGCTTTCGTCATCGTCACTCTCATGGCCGTCGTCGCCAGCATTGGGCTCGGCTTCGGCCTCACCCCGACCACTGCCAGCACCCCACTGCTGGTCTACTACTTCTTCGCCGGTTGCCTGTTCTATCACTGGCGCCACGAGATCCCCCGCGACCTGCGCCTTCTCGCCGTCGCGGTGGTCGCCGGCTACATCCTTCTCTACTGGCAGGCGACCACGTTTTTGGCCCCGATCTTCGTCGTCTACGCTGTCGTCTATGTCGGCCTTTTCCACCATGAATGGATCTCGGGCCTGAGAAAGTACGACTACTCCTACGGCATCTATCTCTATGGCTTCCCGATCACCCAGGCCGTCCTGGCGCTTGCCCCGTCGTTCCACGGTCACAGCAGGTGGCTTGCCGTCGTCGCCGGCCTGCTCACTCTCGTCTTCGCGGCCATGTCGTGGCATTGGATCGAGAAGCCCATGCTGGCGCTGAAGTCCCGGTTCATAGCCCGGAGGTCATCGGCTAAGGTCGCCGCACCCGCATCCGACCCGGCTCCGATCGCCCGTAACGCCTGACGAGGTCGAGCTCACAGAGAACCACACTATCGTCCTGGCAGGTACAGGCCGGGATACCCACCATCCACAGCTTGTCTGGACATATTCAAGGGCCTTGCTATTTTGCCGCCCAAGCTCGCCGCCTCGTGTGCGGGCAAACACGTCTTGGGAGGTAACAAATGACCCATCGTAACCGGCAAGCCGTCGGTCGCCGGACCGTGCTCAAGGGCGCGGGCGCCGCGGCAGCGACAGCCGTAGCAGGCTTCCCGTTCGTATCGCGCGCGCAGAACAAGCCGATCAAGGCCGGCATGGTGACCATCCAGTCCGGCCGCTTCGCCGTGATCGGTTCCGCCTCGTCGAAGGGCGCCCTCGTCGAGATCGAGAAATTCAATGCCGCCGGCGGCCTCAATGGCCGGCCCATCGAGCTCATCGTTCGAGATTCGAAAGCCAAACCCGAAGAGTTTGCCCGGCTCGCCCGCGAGTTCGTCAACAGCGACGGCTGCGAGATCCTGTTCGACGCCGACACCTCTGCTGCAGCATTTGCCATCCAGGAGGTCGCCAAGGAAACCGGCGTTCTCACGGTTCACATGAACTCGGAGACGTCGTCTCTTACGGCCGACCCCAAGATCCACGTGCCGACAGCCTTCCGATCGGCGCGGCAGGGCATTCACGACTCGATCGCTGGCGGCTCCTATGCCGCCGAGGTCGCCAAGCAGAAGAAATTGAACAAGTGGATGGGCTGCTCGCCGGACTACGCGTATGGGCGCGACTCCAACAAGCTCTTCTTCCAGTACCTGAAGCACTTCTACAAGGACGCCGAGGTCATCGGCGAGAGCTGGCCGAAGCTCGCTCAGCCCGACTACACCGAGCAGCTGACCAAAATCCTCCAGGCCAAGCCGCAGGCCGTCTACTCTTGCCTGTGGGGCGGCGACCTTACTGCCTTCATCGATCAGTCGAGCATCTACAATCTGTTCGCACAGATGGAGGTTTTCGCGATCAACATCGCCGACTACGCAATTCTGACGGCGATCAAGAACCTGCCGAAAGGCATCCACTCGGGCAGCCGCTACCTGTCGACGTTCCCCAATACGAAAGCGAACGCCGATTGGTCGGCCGCCTATCGCGCCAAGTACAATGAGTATCCGCTCAATTGGTCGTGGGAGAACGCGGTCGGCGCGAAATTTGTCATCGACGCCATCAAGAAGACGAACGGCACTGATCCGAAGAAGCTCGCCGCGGCGATGTCTGGGGCGACGATCGACTCGCCGTTCGGAGCCGAGGGCAAGATCACCATGCGCGCCGGCGACAACACGATCATCAACTACGCCACCGGCTGGGGCCAGACCATCCAGAAGGACCCGTTCGTGCCTGACGTGAAGGCCGTCGACTGGAAGGTCATTCTCGAGCTCGAGCAGGAGTGGAAAAAGTCGATGAAGTACATCTGAGCGCGTCCCTGACGTTCCGCCGTGACGGGCGGCGCCGCGCGCCGCCCGTTGCCGTCTCGGCTCTCGTTCCTGCCAGGTGACCCTTGGATCTCAGCGCTCTCGGCAACTGCCTGATCTCGACGTCCTGCCTCATCACGCAAACCACCAGCGGCCTCATCATTGGGCTGCTTCTTTTCATGGTGGCAGCCGGCGTATCGCTCATCTTCGGCGTGTTGAAGGTCGTCAATTTCGCGCACGGCTCGTTCTACATGCTGGGCGCTTACTTCGCCTGGACGGCCTATCAGGTCACCGACAGCTACTTCATCGCCGTGCTCGCCGGCGGTATCGGCGTCGCGATCTTCGGCTTCCTGTTCGAACGCCTGCTGATCTCCCGCGTCTACGGCTCGCCCGTGCTCATGCAAATTCTCGTATGCTACGCCGTTATCCTGATCCTCGACGACGTCGTGAAGTTGATCTGGGGCGCGGACTTCCTCTCGTTCGGAATGCCCGAGACGTTCCGCACCTTGCCGATCGTGTTCGCCGGCGGCGTCATCCCGGTCTTCTATATGTTCCTCATCATCGTCACCTTGATCATCGCCGCCCTGCTCGGCCTGCTCATCACGAAGACCCGCTACGGCAAGATCATCCGCGCTGCCGCCGTCAATCCGAGCATGGTCTCGGCGCTCGGTATCAACACGGGCGTTGTCTATGCCAGCGTTTTCGTCCTCGGCGGTCTCCTCGCGGGATTGGCCGGTGGGCTTGCCGCGCCGGTTCGATCGCTGACCGCGGGCATGGGGCTGTCGATCGTGATCGAGAGCTTCATCGTCACCGTGATCGGCGGCATGGGCTCGGTCGCGGGGGCCCTCGTCGGCTCGCTCCTGGTCGGACTTGTCCGCAGCTTCGGCAGCATCGGCTTTCCACTCTTCACCGAGGGACTGATGTTCCTGATGATGGCTGTCGTGCTCGTGCTCAAGCCAAGCGGGCTGTTCGGCAAGGAGGGCCGCTGACATGAATGCGCGTTCCTCGCTCATGCGCGACAGCCTGATCGCGATCGCAGCCTTCCTGATCCTCGCGGCTCTGCCGTTCATCTTCCCGTCCAAGGGCTTCACGGATTTCGTGGTCCGTCTCGCCGCCTTCGGGATCTTTGCGACGTCGCTCAACCTGCTGGTCGGCTACTCGGGAATGGAGAGCTTCGGGCATGGGCTCTACTTCGGGCTCGGCTGCTACAGCTTTGCGCTGATCATGCAGAATTTCCCGGTGTCGATCCCGGTCGCGTTCTTCCTCACGATCTTCATCTCGATCGTCGTGGCTGTCGTGGTCGGCTCGATTTGCGTCAATCTGAGCGAGATCTACTTCGCGTTCCTCACCCTCGCCTTCCAGATGCTGCTGCACAGCCTGATCATCGCCTGGACTCCGATCACCGGGGGCGACCAGGGCCTGACGGGCGGCATTCCGCGACCGCCGTTCCTCGGCATCCGGCTCGACAACTACTACCATCTCTACCTGTTCGCCTCCGGCCTGCTCATCGTGTGCCTGCTCGCCATGCATCACATCGTGCAGTCCCCCTTCGGCTACACGCTGCGCATGATCCGCGACAACGTCTCTCGGGCCCCCTTTCTCGGCATCAACGTGTTTCGCGTGCGCCTGATGGCCTACGTCATCGCGGGAGCTTTCGGCGCAATCGGCGGCATGGTGATGAGCCTGTTCGTCTCGGGCGCCTTCCCCGATTTTGCCTACTGGACCATCTCGGGCGAAGCGATCTTCATGATCATGCTCGGCGGTTTGACGGTCTTCCTAGGACCGCTGGTCGGAGCGGTTATGCTGCTGCTTCTCAACGATGTCGTCACCAAGCTCACCAGCCACTACGGCATCGTTCTTGGCGGCATCATCCTTCTCTTCGCGCTCGGCCTGCGGAAGGGCGTTCTCGACTTCGTTGCAGACATGTGGCGCGACCGCCGTCAGGCAAATTTGTCCGCCGAAAACCGGGCCGAGCCGGTGGCACCCGCCAAGCCAGTCCCAGCGGGAGAGTGAGCCATGCTCAAGATCGAGAACCTCTCGAAGTCCTTCGGCGGCGTTGCCGCCACCAGCGACGTCTCGCTGCACTTTCCCAAGGGATCGCTCTCGGCCGTCATCGGCCCAAACGGCGCCGGCAAGACGACCTTTTTCAATCTCATCACGGGGGCGCTGCGGCCCGACAAGGGCCGCATCCTCCTCGACGGCGAGGACATTGCGGGGCTATCGCCACCCGAGATCGTGCGTCGCGGGATCGGCCGGGCATTCCAGATCGCCCGCATCTTCCCGACGATGACCGTCCACGACGCCATCCTCGGCGCCGTGCAGGCGCATCGCAACAAGCACACAGTCATAGGCCGCCGGTTCCCGCTGCCCGAGCTCGAGGAGCGAGCCGCCCACGTGATGCAGATGGTCGGCCTCACGAGCAAGGCCGATTTCCTCTCGCGCAACCTCAGCCACGGTGACCAGAAACTGCTCGATATCGCGCTGGCTCTTGTGCTCGAGCCGCGCGTGCTTCTGCTCGACGAGCCGACCGCCGGCATGGGGCCGGAGGAGCGGTGGGCCATGATCGACACCGTGCACCGCATGTGGGAGCAGGAGCGCATGACGCTCATCTTCATCGAGCACGATATGTCGATCGTCTTCAAGATCGCGCAATCAGTGAAGGTTCTGAGCTACGGCCGCGTGCTCGCCGAGGGGACGCCCGACGAGATCCGCAGACATCCCGAGGTGATCAAGGCCTACTTGGGCGACGAGTTCGAGGCCGCGCACGCATGACCAAAAGCAATCGCACCATCTTCTCGGCAGATGACATCGACGTCTTCTATGGGACGAGCCAGATCCTTTTCGGCGTCTCAATCACCGTCACCGAAGGCCAGACGATGGCTCTGCTCGGTCGAAATGGCGCTGGCAAATCGACGACCCTGAAAGCCCTGGCGGGGCTCGCGCCACCAAAGCGGGGCAAGACCACCGTTCTTGGCACCGAGATGCAGCGCAGGAAGCCGCATCACATCGCCCGTGCCGGTCTGGGCTACGTTCCGGAGGATCGCCAGATTTTCCCGGAGCATTCCGTCGAGGACAATCTCCTCATCGGCGCAAAGAAGGGGCCGAACGGGGAGGATTACTGGACCCTCGCCCGGATCTACGAGGTGCTCCCACTCTTGGAGCCGCTCAAGGCCCGCATGGGCGGGCGCCTGTCTGGCGGCGAGCAGCAGATGCTGACCATTGGCCGCACCCTCATGGGCAACCCCGTCGGCCTACTCCTCGACGAGCCGAGCGAAGGGCTTGCACCCGTCATCGTGCAGCAGATCGGGGCGCTCCTGCGCAAGCTGCGCGATATGGGCGTCACCGTGTTGCTGGCCGAGCAGAACATGCACTTCTGCCTCGGCATCGCCAGCCACGCGACGGTCATTGACAAGGGCGAGATCGTCTATCGGGATACCATCGAGGCCTTGAGGGCGAACGAGGACGTCAAGGCCCGTTATCTGGCACTCTGATAGCAGCGCCCGGCGCTCGGACAGGAGCTCACGCATGCCCTTCATCGACCGCATCGGCATCGACGTCGGCCGCAAGCTGTCCGTCGAGGAGGCGATCGTGTGGGCCGCCCAGAACGATGTCCGCGCCATCGACGTGCAATGCGACATCGCCCCGAACGCACTCGAGAGCTTCGACGACGCCCGCTGCGCTTCGATCGGCAGACTTGCCGAGGGCAGGAACGTCCGTCTGGCCCTCCATACGCTTTCGGCCGTCAACGTCGCCGAGATCTCGCCATTTCTGCGCGAAGCCGCCGACGAGTACCTGACCGCCTACATCAAGCTCGCGCGACGCCTGGCAGCGAAATGGGTGATCGTGCACGGCGGCTATCATTTCACCGCCGACCGGGGGCTGCGCAAGGAAGCCGCCATCGCACGGTTGGCACGAGCGGCGGCCTTCGCCGAGCGACACCGCGTGCAGCTACTTCTGGAAAATCTCAACGGCGAGCCCGAGCGCGCCGAGGTCCACTACATGCCGGACACGCTCGGCGATACCTGTGAATTCCTCGACCGCATCGACCGGCCGAGCCTGAAGTGGTCCTTCACGGTTAATCACGCCCACTATGACCCCGCCGGCATCCGAGGCTTCGTCGAGGGCATGGATATGAGCCGCTGCGGCGAGGTGCGCGTCGCCGACAACAACGGCCTCTACGAGCTGCACATGCACCCGGGCACAGGCACCGTCGACTTCGTCGAGATGTTCCGCCTCATCGAAGGGGCCGGCTATCGCGGCCCCTACACCTGCGGCTGGGGCACCCTCGATCAGATGCTCGAAGGCCGCCGCTATCTGGCCGAGAAGGCGCGCGAGGCAGGCGTCGCCGAGGCATAGGCAATCGCTTCCGCAGGCTCGCAGCAGGACGTCAAGCCGAAGCCTTCGCTACCGCCCGCCGCGCCAGCACGCCGATCAGATGCGCTCGATAGTCGGCACCAGCGTGAATATCGGTCATGAGATTGCCGGCCGGCACCTTGAACCCGGCTATGGCATCAGCCGCAAAGCTCTTCGCCAGCGCCGCTTCCATCTCGGGTACGCGGAACGCTCCCTCCTGGCCGGCACCGGTCACGGCCACCCTCACACCCTCTGGCCCCTTCGCCACCATCACGCCGACCAAGCAGTAGCGCGATGCCGGATGCGGCATTTTCACGTAGCCCGCCCGCTCTGGCACGGGAAACTCGATGGCCGTGATGATCTCGCCGTCGGCGAGCGCCGTCGTGAAAAGCCCCTGGAAATAGTCGTCGGCGGCAATCCGGCGGCGATCCGTGACCACTGTCGCACTGAGCCCGAGCACGGCTGCCGGATAGTCAGCCGCCGGGTCGTTATTGGCGACCGAGCCCCCCATCGTTCCGCGATTGCGTACGTGCGGGTCACCGATGCCTCCGGCCATCTCGGCCAGCGCCGGAATCAGCCGCCGCACATCCGCGCTCTCGGCGACGTCGGCATGCCGCGTCATGGCTCCGATCGCGATCTTTCCCGCCTCCGCCTTGATCCCCGCAAGGCCTGCCACGCCACCGAGCGCCACCAGATCGCTCGGCGCCGCGAGCCGCTGTTTCAACACGGGGATCAGCGTCTGTCCTCCGGCGAGGAAGCGGCCGTCCTCGGCTCCCTTGAGCAGATTGACCGCCTCACCGAGGCTCTGCGCGCGATGCAGCTTGAAAGGTGTCATCGGTCTCAGCTCCTCGCGCCGTGCATCGCCCGGGCGCCACTCATGATGGCCTCGACGATGTTCTGATAGCCCGTGCAGCGGCACAGATTGCCTTCCAGGCCCTCCCGCACGTCCGCTTCGGTTGGCTCCGGATTGCGCTCCGCAAGGGCCACCGCCGCCATGATCATGCCGGGCGTGCAGAACCCGCACTGCAGGCCATGATGATCGCGGAACGCCGCTTGCATCGGATGCAGCTTGTCACCCTCGGCAAGCCCCTCGATCGTCGTCACGGCGAGCCCGTCCGCCTCTACCGCCAGCATCGTGCAGCTCTTCACCGAGCGCCCGTCCACGTGCACGGTGCACGCCCCGCATTGGCTGGTATCGCAGCCGATATGCGTACCTGTCAGACGGAGCACGTCGCGCAGCAGCGACGACAGCAGCGTGTTGTCGGGAACGTCGATCTTGTGCGTCGCACTGTTCACGGTGACCGTGATCACTGGCATGGGCTGTGTCCGATCTGGATTCGGGACGACGGGATATAAGGCTCGCGGACGTTACCCCGCCTCCGGCAAGCTTGCCAACCCGCCTCAACGCGCGCACCCGTCATGAGGCCCTCGCGTAACCGACGACCGCATCCACGGCCCGACGCCAGTTGCGATACCGCCGCGCCCGCTCATCCTCTGCCATGGCAGGCGAAAAGCGCCGGTCCAGCTTGAGGAGGGCCGCGAACCCGTCCTGGTCCGGCCAAACGCCGGCCTCGTGCCCTGCGAGCCAAGCCGCCCCGAGCGCGGTCGTCTCCAGGATGGTCGGCCGGTCGACCGGGGCCGCCAGCGTGTCCGCCAGGAATTGCAGCATCCAGTCGCTTGCGACCATGCCGCCGTCGACGCGGATCACCGTGTCGTCCACCGCGGGCCAGTCATTGCGCATGGCCTCCACGAGATCGCGCGTCTGATAGGCGACGGCCTCGAGCGCCGCTCGCGCGATCTCGGCCGGTCCGGTCGCACGCGTCAGCCCGAGCAGGGCCCCCCGTGCCTCCGGCACCCAGTACGGAGCCCCGAGCCCGACGAAGGCCGGTACCATGACCACCTCTTGGGCGGGGTCGGATCGGCCAGCAAGCCCTCCGGTCTCGTCGGCCGAGCCGATGAGACCGAGCCCGTCGCGTAGCCACTGCACGGCAGCCCCCGCGACGAAAATGGCGCCCTCCAACGCATAGGTCCGCTGCCCCGCGAGCTGATAGGCGACCGTCGTCAGCAGGCGGCTCGACGACGCAACCGGCGCGTCGCCTGTATTCAGAAGCGCGAAGCAGCCCGTCCCGTAGGTCGATTTCACCATGCCCGGCCGGAAACAGGCCTGCCCGATCGTCGCCGCCTGCTGATCCCCGGCGACGCCGCGAATGGCGACCGCCCCGCCGAGGATGTCGGGCTCGCTGGTGCCGAAGTCGCCCGCCGTATCGCGCACCTCGGGCAGGATTGCGCGTGGCACCCGGAACAGCCTCAGGAGATCGTCGTCCCACGCACCTCGGCGGATATCGTAGAGCAGCGTGCGCGCCGCGTTGGTGGCATCCGTCGCATGCACGCGCCCCCCGGTCAGCCGCCAGACGAGGAAGGAATCGATGGTTCCAAACGCAAGATGTCCAGCCTCGGCAGCGCGACGTGCACCCTCGATAGTGTCGAGCAGCCAGGCGATCTTCGTCGCGGAGAAGTAGGGATCGAGCACCAGCCCCGTCCGCTCGCGAACCAAGGCCTCGACGCCGTCGGCCTTGAGGCGCTCACACAGTCCGGCGGTACGTCGATCCTGCCAGACGATGGCCCGATGGATCGGCCGTCCTGTCCGCCGATCCCAAATCACTGTTGTCTCGCGCTGGTTGGTGATCCCCATGGCGGCGACGCGGCGCGCATCGACGCCACTTCGTGCCAGCGCATCGCGCGCCGTCGCCACCGTGGTCCGCCAGATGTCCTCGGGATCGTGCTCGACCCAGCCCTCGTGCGGGAAGTGCTGCGGCAGCTCCTGCTGTGCCATCGCGACGATGGCCAGGCTGGGATCGAACAGCAGTGCCCGGCTCGACGTGGTGCCTTGGTCGAGAGCGAGAACGAGACCGGTCATGGGGCGGCTCCGGATCGAGCGGGTTCCACTACCGGCTGTCGCCGGCGTCCGCTCACTTCTCCGAGTTCGACCAGCCCCCGCACGAACGTCCGGCGCATGAGCACCACGACCACGGCTGGCGGCAGGAGCGCCAGCGTGGCTGTAGCCATGATCGTGTGCCACGTCGGCGTGGAATCCGGCACCGCCATCATGCGCTGGATGCCCATGACGATCGTGTAGTAGCGAGGCTCGGTCGTAACGAGGAGAGGCCACAGATACTGATTCCAGCCGTAGACGAACAGGATCACGAACAGCGCCGCGATCGAGGTTCGCGACATCGGGATCAGGATATGCCAAAGGAACGCCATCGGGCGAGCACCATCGAGCCTTGCCGCATCGGCGATTTCCCGCGGCACCGTCATGAAGAACTGCCGGAACAGAAAGGTCGCCGTGGCCGAGGCCATCAACGGCACTGTCAGCCCCCAGTAGGTGTTGACCAGCCCCAGGTGTGCGATCACCTCGAACGTCGGCATGATGCGCACTTCCACCGGCAGCATCAGGGTGATGAAGATCAGCCAGAACGCCAGCATGCGCCCTGGAAAGCGAAAATAGACGATGGCGAACGCCGAAAGGATCGAGATCACGATCTTGCCTACGGCAATGGCTACGGCCACAAGCAGGCTGTTCGTGAGCATCAGCCAGAGCGGCGGTGCGCCGCCCCGCACATGCCCCTTCATGAGCACGTCGGTGTAAGTTTGCAGGCCATGCCCCCCGGGCACCAGCGGCACCGCACGCGAGAGGATGTCGGCCGGATCGAGCGTCGAGGCCACGAACGCGATCCAGATCGGCCCGAGAACCAGCACGGTACCGAGCAACAAAGCGACATGCCGGAAGACTTGCTCCCGCGTGGTTCCCCCGACCATCAGTACGTCACCTTCTTCTCGACGTAACGAAACTGAAGCAGCGTCAGCACGATCACGACCGCCATCAGAACAACCGACTGTGCCGATGAGCCACCGAGGTCGAGGCCCACAAAGCCGTCGTTGTAGACCTTGTAGATCAGTGTCGTCGTCGACTGCCCGGGCCCCCCCGCGGTCGTTGCGTGGATCGTCCCGAACGTATCGAAGATTGCGTAGATCATATTGACGACGACGAGAAAGAACGTTGTCGGCGAGATCAGCGGCAGCGTGATGTGGATGAAGCGGGACACGGGCCCGGCACCGTCGATGGCCGCCCCCTCGATCAGGGATTTTGGGATCGAGCGCAGCGCCGCAACGAAGAACAGAAAATTGTAGGGAATTCTGCTTCCAGGCCGCGGCCGCGACGACCAGCATGAGAGCATCGCCGCCACTGATCTGGTGGTTCCACTGGTAGCCCAGCGCCTTGATCGCCCCGGAAAGCGTCCCGACCGAGGGGTTCATCAGAAAGAACCAGAGCACGCCCGCAATCGCCGGCGCGACGGCATAAGGCACGAGCAGAACCGTCTCGTAGAGTCCACTGCCCTTGAGAACCCCGTCGACAGCGGCAGCCAGCAGAAGCCCGAAAAGTAGCGCCAGAACGATCGTCGCCAGCGACAACCAGACCGTCAGAATGGCCGCGTCGAGATAATGCGGATCGGACAGCACGCGATGAAAGTTGGCTAGTCCCACGAACTGCGATTTCAGGCCGAACGGATCCTCCCGAAGCACGGATTGTTGCAGCGCCTTTCCTGCCGGCCATAGAAAAAAAACGAGCGTGATGGCGAGCTGCGGAGCCAGGAGCAGGTAGGGAAGGAACCGGTTCGGAAACACCGGCTCCTCGCTTCGGCGTACCATGGGAAATCCGCGCGGTCGGGGGTGAGTTGTCGAGAAGATAGAATGTGCGCGCTGGCGGGCACGCGACGTGAGTGAGCCAATGCTCGCCCTTTCGCGTACCCGCCAGCGCGCAGCCACAGTTTACTTGTTGGCGTCCGCGAACTGCTTGATCAACGCGTTACCACGCTTGACCGCCTCGTCGAGAGCCGCCTTGGCTGGCTTCTTGCCGGACCACACGTTCTCGAGCTCTTCGTTGATCACATCGCGGATCTGCACGAAGTTGCCGATCCGGAGCCCCTTCGAGTTCTCGGTGGGCGGATTGAGGTTCATCTGCTTCGCCGGCAGATCCGTCCCGGGCGTCTTGGCATAGAAGCCTTCCTTCGCCGAAAGCTCTGCCGCTGCGAGCGTAATCGGCAGATAGCCCGTCTCCTGGTGCCATTTGGCCTGAACCTCGGGTCGCGACAGGTACGTGAAGAACTTCGCCACGCCCTTGTAGTCGCCTGCGGGACGGCCCTGCAGCACCCAAAGCGTGGCACCACCGATGATGGAGTTCTGCGGCGCACCCTTGACGTCCGCATAGACCGGCAGCATCCCGACACCGACCTTGAACGTCTTGGCGTTGGCATCGACGCCGGCGCGGGCAGCCGACGAGTTCATGTAGATCGCGCACTCGCCCGAGTAGAACATCGGAGCCGACTTCGACTGGCGACCTCCATACTTGAAGATGCCGTCCTTGGCCCACTTTTCCATATTGGCGATGTGGCGAACGTGGAGATCGGAGTTGATCTTCAGCTCGATATCGGTTCCACCGAACCCGTTGGCCTTGGTCGCGAACGGCAGGTTGTGCATCGCACCGAAGTTCTCGAGCTGCACCCAGCTCTGCCATCCGGTCGTGAAGCCACACTTCGCAGCGCCAGACGCGATGATCTTCTTTGAGAAGGCTTCGACCTCCTCCCAGGTCTTCGGCGCCTTCTCCGGGTCGAGACCGGCCTTCTGGAAGGCATCCTTGTTGTAATAGAGGATCGGCGTCGACGAGTTGAACGGCATCGACAGCATGTTGCCGTCCGTGTCCGTGTAGTAGCCGACCACTGCCGGCAGATAGGCCTTCGGATCGAAAGCCTCTTTCGCATCCGCCATCAACTTGAAGACGGGATAGACGGCGCCCTTGGCCGCCATCATCGAGGCCGTGCCGACCTCGAATACCTGCACGATGTGCGGCGCCTGCTTGGCGCGGAAGGCCGCGATCGCCCCCGTCATCGTCTCGGTGTAGGTGCCCTTATAGACGGGCACGACCTTGAAATCCGATTGGCTCTTGTTGAAGCCGTCCGCGATCGCTTGCGTCTTCTCGCCCAGCTCTCCGCCCATCGCGTGCCAGAGCTGGATCTCGGTTTGCGCGAGGGCAGCGTGCCCCATGGCGAGAGTGCCGGCGAAAGCGACGGCAGCGACTGAGGCGGCCCTCCTGAGGGGATTGAGCATTCGGCTCTCCATTGTTGGCTTCACACAGCCGGCTCTAGGGGAGCGACATGACGGTTGATTGACGATTGTGACAATCGTTCCCGGGTCGGCACTCGAAGGCCGGCTTGTTCGCATCTGGAACTGCGCTTCCTCCTGGATCGGCGCCCATTTTTTGTTCTGGCCCGCATTGCATGCGGCACCTTGAGAGCGTTACGGTCGCACCCGCCCACGGCATGCGTCAATCCGGGGCATGTCTGACGATGAGATGGAGGAGTTGAGGCCGATGGCACATTCGCCCATGTGGAAGGAGCTGACGGCCGCCGAGATCCGCGCGCTGGCTCAGCGCGACGCGACCGTGATCATGCCCGTCGCATCCATGGAGCAGCACGGCCCTCACCTCGCCGTCGGCGTCGATACCGTGCTGTGCGAAGGCGTCTGCCGTCTTGCGGCCGAAGCGCTGCAGAACGAGATGCCGGTAGTCGTTGCGCCCACACTCTGGTGCGGCATGGCTGAGCACCATATGGCCTTCGGCGGTACCTTCACGTTCGACATTCCGACCTATCGCGCCGTCCTGCTGGCGTTTCTCAAGAGCATCTCCCGCCACGGCTTCACGAAAGTCCTGATCGTCAACGGTCACGGCGGCAATATCTCGGCGCTCTCGGCCTTCCTGCCCGATTTTGCGGTCGAGACCGGCTTGAAGGTGCGCGCCACGACCCATTTCGAGCTGGCGCAACCTGCCATCGATCCGATCCTCGACGACCAGGAGCGAATCCGCCACGCTTGCGAGGGCGAGACGTCGCTGATGATGGCGCTCGCCCCCGAGCTCGTGCGCCACGACAAGCTCGCCGAGGCCGTAGGCCCAAGCCACTCCACGCCGCGACCGCTGGGTGTCGGCCGCTACCGCCCCTATCGGTCGTTCACAGAGACCGGCGTCGTCGGCGATGCCCGTAAGGCGACCAAGGAGAAGGGCGACCGGCTGGCGATCGCCTGCCGCGATGCGATTGTCGCAGTTTTGCGGGATCCGGAGGCATGGGCCTGAGTGGGCTGACAGCCCGAACGGACGCGACGCCGATGCGCGTCGCGCCCATTCGCGCAATAGCGCCCTCTCAACCGTAGCTGCGCTCGTCGGCAATCACCTTGCCGTCATTCGGTAGCGAGCCTGGCTCGACGATTTCGACGGTCGCACGCAGCTTGGTCGCTGCCTGAACCGCTTCCGCGAGCGTCTCGGCGAGGCCGGGATCGCTCCCGGACGCTTCAGCTTTCAGCGTCATCACGTCCTGCTCGCCCGCGCGCCCAACAACAAGCCTGAGGCGGCCGAGCCCCGAAACGCGTCGTGCCACCTCCGCGATCTGCTCGGGATGCACGAACATGCCCTTCACTTTGGTGGTCTGGTCGGCCCGGCCGAGCCAGCCCTTGATCCGCATATTGGTCCGCCCGCATGGACTTTGCCCTGCGAGAACCGCCGAAAGATCACCCGTTGCCAGCCGGATCATGGGGTAGTCCCGATTGAAGGCCGTGACCACCACCTCCCCGACCTCTCCCTCGGGAACCGGGTCTCCTGTGCCCGGTCGCACGATTTCGACGATGACACCTTCATCGACTATCATGCCTTCCACCGTGCCATCAGGACCTGGGCTCTCATAGGCGATCAACCCGACGTCGGCAGTCGCATAGCACTGGAAAACGGCAACGCCGCGCTCGGCGTACTCCTTGCGGAGCGAAGGGAATAAGGCGCCGCCCCCGACCATCGCCATCTTGATCGAGGACATGTCGCGCCCGAGTTCCTTCGCCTTGTCGAGCAGGATCTTGAGATAATCGGGTACGCCCACATAGACGCTGGGGCGCAGTCTCTCGATGGCGTCGAGCTGCTGTTCCGTCGCACCCGGCCCCGCAGCGATGACCGTACAGCCCAGCGCCCTCGCCCCCGCATCGAGGATCCAGCCTCCCGGCGTCAGGTGGTAGGCGAACGTGTTGTGCACGAGATCGGTCGAGCGGATACCCATGGCGTAGAGAGCGCGCGCCGAGCGCCACCAGTCGTGGCCGAGCCCTTCGGGCTCGAAAATCGGCCCAGGCGACATGAATGTCCGTCCGATCCGCCCCGGCTCGCTCGTCGCAAAACCGCCGTAAGGCGGACGGGCGACTTGCAGGTCCTTGAGCGATGATTTCCGCAGCAGGGGCACCCTGGCCAGCGCCGCCCGTGACGTCACCGACTGTGCATCGACGCCCGCCAGGTGGTCGCGCCATCCCGGACAATCGGCGATCGCTCGACTTAGGAGCCCTGGCAGGAGAGCCATTTGCGCGGCCTCGCGAGCCTCGCGCGGGCGAGTCTCGAGAGAATCGAGGAATTCCTGAGCCATATCTCCTCCCAGCATCGATCTTGCGTCACAGCGCGACCGCCTTGCCTCCGAAGCGCCAGCGCCTCGATTGGTACGGCCGGTAACGGATCGTCAATCTCAACATCGCGTTGTGCACCGACCGTGGCAACACGATGTTATCTATCGGTTCAATGGAGCCGTCGCTCCGCACCGCATTTCGAAGACACTAGGAGAAAGTCCGTGACCGGTACGAGCCTGCTGATCTCTGCCATGTACGCGACCTTCAACATCGTGAACCATCGCCAGTTCACTCCAGAAAGCTTTCCTTACGTTCTGGCCCTCCTCATGGTCGCAGCGATTCTGACCTGCATCGCCAGCGTCTCCCTTCACAATGGGATGAGGCGTTCGCCTGCGAAAGGCGCGACTCTGCGCAAGATCCGCCGCTTGTCCGGCCCGGCCCCCCGTCGCCTCTGAGCGGCCATCCCCAGCCGAGTCGGCGCAGCAAGGCGGCACCTGGATTCTTACGCCAGCCAGCGCTTGCGCCGCTTGTAGTGCTTGACGTCGCGGAAGCTGCGACGCTCCCCTCCGCCGCCCGTGCCGAGGTAGAACTCTTTCACGTCGGCATTCTCGCGCAACGCGGCCGCATCGCCATCCAGAACCACACGGCCATTCTCGAGGATGTAGCCGTAAGTCGCATACTTCAGCGCCATGTTGGTGTTCTGCTCGGCGAGGAGAAAGGACACACCGTCTTTCGTATTGATATCTTTTACGATCTCGAAGATCTGCTCGACGATCTGCGGCGCCAGCCCCATCGAGGGCTCGTCCAGCAGCACCATCGTCGGGTTCGCCATCAAGGCGCGGCCGATGGCGCACATCTGTTGCTCGCCACCTGACGTGTAGCCCGCCTGCGATCCGCGCCTCTCTTTGAGACGCGGGAAATAGGTATAGACGCGCTCGAGCGACTGATTGACGGCCGCCCGCCCATCGCGGCGCGTGAAGGCCCCGGTCAACAGGTTCTCCTCGATGGTCAGATGGCCGAAGCAGTGCCGGCCTTCCATGACCTGGATGCAGCCGCGCTTCACGAGATCGCTTGGCGTCAGTCCATCGATCCGTTCGCCCTTGAACATGATCGAGCCCTTGGTGACCTCGCCTCGTTCGGCTTTGAGGAGGTTCGAGATCGACCGCAGTGTCGTCGTTTTACCGGCACCGTTGGCCCCGAGGATCGCGACGATCCCGCCTTTGGGTACCGTGAGCGATACGCCTTTGAGCACCAGGATGACGTGGTCGTAGATCACCTCGATGTTGTTCACCTCGACGATCGGCGTCGTCGCTGGTTGGGCAGAGGCGGAAGCAGCGGTCATGAACGGCAATCCCGAGCCAAGCACGAAGTCAAGTCGATGAGATCGGGCGGCGATTGCCGGATTGCTCCGGTCGCGACCGCCGCCCGCCCCTCCCCCCGGAGGTTAGTTCGCCTTCGAGCAGTCGACCGGCGTGATCTTCTTCTCGGCCGCATACTTGGCCGATTGCTCCGCGACTAGCTTATCGAGCACGTCCCGGTCCGCCGTGTACCAGTCGGAGATCACCTTCCACTCCTTGCCATCCCACTGCTGCACGCGGGCAACATCGGCACCCTGGTGGTCCGTGCAAGAAAGCTTGAGCGGCCGCAGCATGCCCTCGAAGCCGGCTTCCTTGATGCGCGCCTCGGTGATGTTGAGGTTCTCGAAGCCCCAGCGCACCTGCTCTCCGGTCATCGGCTTCTTGCCGAACTTGGCCTGTGCCGTGCGGATCGCCTCGGTCCCGATGAACGAGTTGATCAGACCACGATTGTAGAGCACCTGGCCAAAGTCGTCCTTGGCATTGCCTTTACCCTTGTCGAGAACGTTCTTCTTGATCTCGGCGTGGACGCCGAACAGGCCCGGGCCATGCTGCAGCATGAGAGCCTTGTAGCCCTTGGCACCATCACCAGCCGGCGCGACGTCGGGCTCGGCTCCCGACCACCAGATGCCGATGATTTTCTCGCGCGGATAGGCAACCGCCGCCGCCTCCTTGATCGCCGTGCCGTTCATGACCCCCCAGCCCCACAGAAGCACGTAGTCGGGGCGATCCTGCCGTATCGAAAGCCACTGCGACTTCTGCTCGACACCGGGATGCGTGACCGGGATGCCCTTGAACGTGTAGCCGTGCTTCTTGGCGAGCGCCTCGAGTGCCGGGATCGGCTCCTTGCCGTACGGGCTGTCGTGATAAATAAGACTGATCTTCTTGCCCTTCAGCTTGTCGAAGCCGCCCATCTCCTTGGCGATATGGTTGATCGCCACGCTGGCACCCGTCCAGTAGCTGCCCATGGCGATGAAGTTCCACGGGAACACGGCGCCGTTGCGGCTCTCCGAGCGGCCATATCCGAGCGTCAGAAGGGGAATCTTGTCGCCCGGCGCCTTCTCCGTCAGCGCGAATGTGATCCCCGTCGAGAGTGGCGAGACATAGGCTGCACCAGTCGAGCCTTTACCTTTCAGGCGCTCGTAGCACTCGACGCCCTTGTCGGTGGCGTAGCCCGTCTCGCACTCCTCGAAGGCGATCTTGACGCCGTTGATGCCACCGTCACGCGCGTTGAGAAGCTCGATGTAGTCGAGCGTTCCATTGGCGAACGGCACACCGTTCACGGCATAGGCGCCGGTCCGATAGGACAGCACTGGAATGAACTGCTCGCCTTGGGCGAGCACAGGGGCCGCCGTTCCCAGGCCGAAGGCGACAATGGCCGCCGTGCCAAAAAGTTTCCTCATTACTTCCTCCTCCACTTTGTTGGCCTGTCCGGCCGCGTTGGCCGTGCAGACATTACTGCGGGCTTAGATCTTCAGGCTTCTCGGGACCGCACCGCAGACCCCATCGAAGCGTTCGGCTTGCGCCTCAATACGGGAATGGCCAGAGCCGCAGCTTCTCCTTCATCAGCGTGATCAGCCGGGCGAAACCGTGCGGCTCCTTGATCAGAAGAAAGCAGATCAGCGACCCGAAGATGATGAACTCGAGATGAGAGATGGTCTCGGTCGAGAGCGGCACCCCGAGCTCCGATGGGATCAGGTTCAGCATGATCGGCACGATCAGGATGAAACCGGCGCCGAGGAACGAGCCGAGGATCGAGCCGAGGCCGCCGATGATCACCATGAACAGAAGCTGGAGCGATCGATCGATCGAGAACGCCAACGGCTCCCACGCGCCGAGATAGACGAACGCCCAGAGCGCTCCCGCCACGCCGACGATGAACGAGGAGACGGCGAACGCCGACAGTTTCGCGAAGAACGGCCGGATGCCCATCAGCTCGGCCGCGATGTCCATGTCGCGGATCGCCATCCACTGCCGGCCGATGTTGCCCCGTACGAGGTTCTTTGCAACGAGCGCGAACACGCTGACGAACATGAGGCAAAGCAGGTAGCGCTCGAGAGGCTCGTCGACGATCCAGCCGAAGAAGTTGAGCTCCGGCGCGCTGACCGAGCCTGAGGGCGCATAGTTCGTGAACCAGGCGACGCGCAGGAACACCCAGTCGAAGAAGAACTGCGCAGCGAGGGTTGCCACCGCCAGGTAGAGGCCCTTGATCCGCAACGACGGAATGCCGAAGAGGATGCCGACCAGCGCCGAGCAGACTCCGCCGAGCAGGATCGACACCAGAACCGGCAAGGCCGGCAAGCCGATCTCCGGCATGCCGGTGCCGAACTTGTAGGCCATGTAGGCCCCGATCGCCATGAAGGCACCCGAGCCGAGCGAGATCTGCCCGCAGTACCCGATCAGGATGTTCACCCCGATCGCCGCCAGCGAGAGGATCAAGAATGGCAGCAGGATGGCCCGCAACAGATATTCGCTGCCGAACGGCCAGATGTTGAAATGCGCCATGAGCGGCACGCCGATGAAGGCGAACGCCAATAGCACGATGAGCGCATATCGATCCTGCCGAAGGGGGAAGATCCCCATATCCGCCGTATAGGACGTCTTGAACTGGCCGGTCTCGCGGTAGAGCATTTTTGCCTCTCAAATCCGCTCGATGATCTTCTCGCCGAACAGGCCCTGCGGCCTGACGAGAAGCACGGCCAATGCCAGAACGTAAGCGAACCAGTACTCGATGCCACCGCCGATGAGCTCACCGAGATAAAGCTCGGCCAGCTTCTCGCCGGCTCCCACGATCAGGCCGCCGACAATGGCGCCGGGCACCGACGTGAACCCGCCGATGATCAGAACCGGCAGCGCCTTCAGCGCCAGGAAAACGATGGAGAACTGAATACCGAGCTTTGTACCCCAGACCGTTGCCGCGACGAGTGCCACGATCCCGGCCACCAGCCAGACGATGAACCAGATCCACGAGATCGGAATGCCGACCGACTGCGCCGCCGCGTGGTCGTCCGCGACCGCGCGTAGGGCTCGCCCCGTTTTGGTATACTGGAAGAAAAGGGCCAGCGCGGCGACGAGAACTCCCGCGATCACGCCTCCCCATACGTCCAGCTTGTTGACCAGGATGCCTCCCGGAAACGTCCCTTCGAGCAGGATCATCGGGTCGGTCGGAAACAGCTTCAGCGGATAGACGTCCGATCCGAACACCATCTGCGCCAGCCCCTCGAGCACGAAGGTCGCGCCGATGGTCGACATGAAGAGCGTGAGCCCGTCCTGGTTCAGCAGGGGACGCAGCACCCACTTCTCGATCACGAAAGCGCAGAGCGCCATCACCGCGCCGGAGAACAAAATCGCCAGCGGGACTGCCGCAACGGTGGCGACGCCCTTCGCCGTCAGGAAGTCGAGCGACCTCACGAGTGCGAGGCCCGCCACCAGCACCATGGCGCCTTGCGCGTAGTTGAACACACCCGAGGCTTTGAAAATCAGCACGAAGCCGAGCGCCACGAGTGAATAGAGCACCCCGGACAGCAGCCCGCCGACCAGGATCTCCAAAAAGCCGCCGGGATTGTCGATGGCCTTGGAGGCGAGGAAGGCGAGAAAGATCGCCATCACCACCGCCAGGAAGATGTGCACGGCCAAGTCGATGGCCGACTTCCTGTCGCCCTTGAGAAGGGTGAACATCAGGCCGGCGAGGATGGCGCCGATACCTCCCGGAATTGCAAAGCTTAACGCCGTCATGGCTGGCTCGATACCGCGTCGCGTGAGGGATTAGTGAGAAACGCCGAGATAGGCGTCGATGACCTTTGGATTGCTCTTGACCTCGTCCGGCGTGCCGTCGGCGATCTTGCGCCCGTACTCCAGCACGACAACTCGGTCGGACAGATCCATCACCACGCCCATGTCGTGCTCGATCAGCGCGATGGTCGTACCAAGCGATTGGTTGATGGTCAGAACGAACCGGCTCATGTCCTCTTTCTCCTCGAGGTTCATGCCGGCCATAGGCTCGTCGAGGAGCAGGAGCTCCGGCTCCATCGCAAGCGCGCGCCCCAGCTCTACCCGCTTTTGCAGGCCGTACGGCAGCTTGCCGACCGGAACCTTGCGGATGTGCTGGATCTCCAGGAAATCGATCAACCGCTCGACCACCTCGCGATGACGGATCTCCTCGGCCGCAGCCGGGCCGACCCGCAGCGCTTGCCAGAACAGGCCTTTGCGCATCTTGAGCGTGCGCCCGGCCATCATGTTGTCGAGCGTCGACATGCCTTTGAAAAGAGCCACGTTCTGGAATGTCCGCGAGATGCCCGACGTCGCCGCGAAATACGGGCGCATCTCGCGCCGCTTCTCGCCCTTGAACGTGATCACACCCTCTTGCGGGAAGTAAAAGCCGTTGATGACGTTGAGCATCGACGTCTTGCCGGCTCCGTTGGGTCCGATGATGGCGCGGATCTCTCCCTTGCGGATGTCGAAGGACACGTCCGAGATGGCCCTGACGCCGCCGAACGCCAGCGATACGTTCTCGACCGACAGCAGCACCTCCCCGATGGGACGGGCATGAACAGGCCCGTCGGGCGAACGTTGTGCCTCGGCCATCGCCATTCCCAGCGACGTGACAGTTTCGGCAGGCGCGATCGGCATATCGGTCTTGACGCTCATTCCGCCGCTTCCTTCACCGCTTCGGCAGCCGGGTAGGTCTTCACCTCGACGATCTCGACATCGCCCTCGATTTTGCCCTTACGGCCGTCCTCGTATGTCACCTCGACCGACAGGTGGGCGGTCTTGGAGCCGTCGTAGAGAGCCTTGATCAGTGGCTCATAGCGCTCGGCGATGAACCCGCGCCGCACCTTCTGCGTGCGCGTCAGCTCGCCGTCGTCGGCATCGAGCTCCTTGTGGAGGATCAGGAATCGATGCACCTGCGAGCCCGCCACCATCGGCTCGTTGGCCAGCGAGCGGTTCAGCTCGTCGACCCGGCGCTCGATCATGTCACGGACCTGGGGGTGCCCTGCCAACTCCTGGTAGCTGGCGTAGATCACGTTGTTGCGCTCGGCCCAGCTGCCGACGCTCGTCAGATCGATATTGACGAACGCGGTTGCGAAATCGCGCCCATGACCGAATACGACCGCCTCTTTGATCTCGGGGTAGAACTTCAGCCGGTTCTCGACGTACTTCGGCGCGAAGAGCGCACCGTTCGTCAGTCGCCCCACATCCTTGGCTCGGTCTATGATTCTCGAGATGACCGTTGGCGTCGATGAAGCCGGCATCCCCGGTGCGCACCCATCCGTCGGCTGTCTTGGTCGCGGCGGTGGCCTCGTCGTTCTTGAAATACTTGTAGAAAACGCCGGGGCTTTTGAAGAGCACCTCACCGCTGCCCTCCTCGATCTTGATCTCGACTTGCGGACCGGGTTTGCCGACCGTCTCCGGATAGACCTCGCCGTCCGGCTGTAGCGTAATGAACACGCTCGCCTCGGTCTGCCCATAGAGCTGCTTCAGGTTGATGCCGAGACCGCGAAAGAACGAGAACAGCTCGGGGCCGATAGCCTCGCCGGCCGTGTAGGCAACACGCAGATTTGAGAACCCGATCCGATTGCGCAGCGGTCCATAGACCAGGAGGTCGCCCACGGCATAGAGCAACCGATCGCCCAGCCCGACCGGCCTGCCATCGAGCACCTTCTCGCCGGCCCGCCGTGCCACCTTCAGGAAATAGTGGAACATGGCCTTCTTGATCGGCCCCGCATCCTCCATGCGCACCATGATCTGCGTGAGCATGGTCTCGAACACGCGCGGCGGCGCGAAGAAGTAGGTCGGACCGATCTCGCGGCGATCGTCGGTTGCGGTCTCCGGGCTTTCCGGACAGCACACCGTCAAGGCACCGGCGAACGCCTGGCCGTATGAGAAGATATGATCGCCGACCCACGCCATAGGCAGGTAGGCAATCATCGTGTCGTCGGGCGTGAAATGGTCGAAGACGTTGGCGTTGCGCCCCGATACGACGACGTTCTCGTGCGTCAGCATCACGCCCTTGGGTCGTCCCGTGGTGCCCGACGTATAGAGCATCACGCTCACGTCCGAGCCTTTGCCGTCTCTGATCCTGCTGAGCCAGGCATCTGCGGCGCCCGCGTCTGTCTTCAACGTCTCGCGTCCCAGGTCTTGCACGTCAGTGAGCGCGTGCAGGCGGGACCGGTCATAAGCCTCGAGCCCGCGGGGATCGTCATAGACGATGCGCTCGAGCCGCGGCAGGCGGTCTGCGATCGACAACACCTTGTCGACCTGCTCCTGGTTCTCGACGACGGCAAAACGCACCTCGGCGTGCTCGAGCACGTAGGCCATCTCATCGGCAACCAAGTCCTGATAGAGCGGCACCGGGATCGCGCCCAGGCTCTGGGCGGCGGTAAACGTCCAGTAGAGGTGCGGACGGTTGTCGCCGATGACGGCAACGGTATCGCCACTCTTGAGACCCAGCCGCTCGAGACCGAGCGCCAGAGCGCGCACCTCGTCGAGCACCTCCGACCACGTCCAGGTCTGCCAGATACCGAGATCCTTCTCGCGGAATGCCGGACGCGTGGCGTAGACGCTGGCATTGCGTAGCAGGAGCTTGGGAATCGTATCGGGTTGCGTCTGGGGTGGCCCAGCGGTCACGGCTCAACTCCTCCCTGTCGAACTAGGGCGACGTGTCGAGCCGGGAAAAACCGGCCCCCACGCCATCCTCTCAGCGCCGCATTCGAGGCGACGCCATTTTGCCTGCGATCAACTCTGCGTCGCCTGACGACGGATTGCCGACCCGATGTGATCGTTCACCACGGTGCGCGCAGGTCCCCATGGCCCTTGCGCTCACCATCGCCAAGTCACACCGACCGGCTCGTTCGTCGTCGGCGCTCGACGTCGTTGACCGAGCCGCATCCACTTGCTCACGAAACAGGCTGGGTCTCAAGTTTCAGCTGGACAGACTGCTGCTCAAGACTATGTTACCAATGAGCGAATTGCTGCGGGATTTGTGCCTCAATCGCCCTCGTAGGTGGCGAGTCCACCGATGGCGAGCACTGTCAAACCGCCTCGCTCGACCCTGATCAGACCTTTTTCCTCCAAAATCTTCAGCCCGCGACTGACGATTTGGCGAGACACGCCGGCAAGCAGGGCCAGTTCCTCTTGCGTAATCTCGATATGGTCTCCGAGGCCCGGATAGAGCACCGGATTGAAGAGCCAGGCGAGGTTGCGGGCCACCCGCGCGGTCGGATCGTGCAGCCTGTCGTGCTCGATAGTGGCGATGAACTGGCCCATCCGCTCGTTGAGCTGCGTGACCAGGAATTTGTTGAACCCGACGCTATTGTCGAACAGCCACATGAATGTTGGCCAATTCATCATTGCGAGGCGGGTCGTGCGAAGGGCCACGAGATCATACTTTCTCGGCTCCCCCTTGAGGACCGAGCCTTCGCCGAGCCACCCGCCAGCTCCTATTCCGGCGAAAGTGATGGCTTTACCCGAAGCGGAGATCGCGCCGATCTTGACCAGGCCGGTAACCACACCGGTCCACGAAATCGAGCTTGTCGCCGCGATGGCAGATGTAAGACCCAGCCGGGAACTGGCGCTCGCTGATGCCGCGACGCGCTCGCTCGGCCTCGTCGTCCGTCAGCGCATCCGCCCAGAAGGCAAGACCGCGTAGCTCGTCCCTCGCGCTCGTCACCATCGCTTGGAAGCCTCGATAGGATTCTGCTCACGATGCTCCTCGGGCCGGCAGGCTCGGGAAGGCGGCCGAATAGCAGGAAGCATACTCTAAATCCGCCCACGCGTGCCATCTCGTCGCACCTCCTATTCCACCACGACGAGCCGGACGGGCGCCTCCCAGGTGACAGGCCTTCCTCGGGCGCTCTAGGATTGCTGGGACGGCAACCGCAGGCGGGATGCCGCGACAGCTCCAACGCCTGAGATCGAGCCTGAAGCGGCTTCATCACGTCACGTGCTCGTCGCCCGCCACTACGTCCAGGGACAGAACCAATGCCAATGCAAATTCGCCAGCTCGGCCCCGGGTTCGTCGGAGAAGCCAGCGGTCTCGACCTGACCAGACCGCTACCGCCTGACGACATCGCGGCGATCCACGCGGGCATGGACAAGTATGCCGTCCTGATCTTCCACGGCCAGGACTTCACCGACGAGCAGCAGCTCGCCTTCACGCAGAGCCTGGGACCGCTCGAGGTGGCGATCGGCACCAGCCTCAGGGGCGAGCATCGCCTCGCGTCCCCGCATTTCGCCGACGTCTCGAACATCGACAAGGACGGCCGCGTGTTCAAGCGCGACGACCGCCGCTGGCAGTTCGCGATCGGCAACCGGCTGTGGCACTCGGACAGCTCCTTCAAGCCCATCCCGGCCAAGTATTCCCTGCTGCACGCCCGCGCGCTTCCGTCGAGGGGCGGCAACACCGAGTTCGCCGATATGCGCCAAGCGTGGGACTCGTTCGACCAGGAGACGAAGGACCTGTGCGCGCCGCTGGTCTGCGAGCATTCGCAACTCTACTCGCGAGCCAAGCTGGGCTTCACCGAGTTCACTCCCGAGGAGCGCGAGCGCTTCAAACCCGTGCTGCAGCGCCTGGTGCGGACGCACCCCTCGACGGGACGCAAGTCGATCTACCTCTCGTCGCATGCCGGCAAAATCGTCGGCTGGCCGGAGCCCGAGGCCAAGGCGTTCCTGATGGATCTCAACGAGATGGCGACGCAGCGCGAGTTCACCTATTCGCACACGTGGCGGGTCGGCGATCTCGTCATGTGGGACAATCGTGCCACCATGCACCGCGCCCGGCCCTTCCCCGTCGACGAGCCACGCGACGTGCGCCGCACCACCCTGATGGGCGATGCCTCGACCATGGATCAGGCCGCCTGAAAGCGCGAACGACCAACGACCACCTCAGGATGCCCACCATGCCCATGCAAATCCGCCAGCTCGGCCCCGGTTTCGTCGGCGAGGTCAGCGGTCTTGACCTGACCAGGCCATTGCCGAAAGAGGACATCGCCGCCATCCATGCCGGCATGGATCAGTACGCGGTCCTCATTTTCCACGACCAGCCCCTCACCGATGAGCAGCAGCTCGCCTTCACCCAATCGCTGGGTCCGATCGAGCTCGCCATCGGCGTCAGTCTCAGAAAGCCCGAGGAGCAGCGACTGCCCAACTCGTTCGCGGATGTCTCGAACCTCGATAAGGAAGGCAAGCCGTTCGCCCGCGACGATCGCCGGCGCCTCTATGCGCTCGGCAACCAGCTCTGGCACTCAGACAGCTCGTTCAAGGTGATCCCGGCCAAGTACTCCCTCCTACACGCCCGCAAGGTCGTCTCGAAGGGCGGCAACACCGAGTTCGCCGACATGCGTCAAGCCTACGACTCCCTCGATCAGGAGACGAAGGACCAGTGCGAGAACCTCATTTGCGAGCACTCGCAGATGTTTTCCCGCGCCAAGCACGGCTTCACCGAGTTCACCGCCGAGGAGCGCGAGCGCTTCAAACCGGTGCTGCAGCGCCTCGTCCGCGTGCATCCCTCGACGGGCCGGAAATCACTCTACTTGTCGTCTCACGCCGGCAGGATCGTCGGCTGGCCCGAGCCCGAGGCGAAGGCGTTCCTGATGGACCTGATCGAGATGGCGACCCAGCGCGAGTTCACCTATGCCCACAAGTGGCGCGCCGGCGACCTCGTCATTTGGGACAATCGCTCGACCATGCATCGGGCGCGTCCTTTCCCCCACGACCAGCCGCGCGACGTGCGCCGCACGACGCTCATGGGCGACGCCCCGACCGTCGAGCAGCAGGCCGCATAAGGCCAACTTCTCCAACTCTCTCCACCAACCAGGAAAGCAGAAGCATCATGAATGTCGGCTACGTCGGTCTCGGCAGCATGGGCGGCGGCATCGTCAAGCGCATGCTCGTCAACAAGCAGCCCTTGCGCGTCTACGACCTCGACCCGAAGAAAGTCTCGGAGATCGCCGAGCTCGGCGGCCAGCCCGCCCAGAGCGCCGCGGCCCTCGCCGAGCAGTCCGACATCGTTTGCCTTTGCCTTCCCACCTCGGAGAATGTGCGCGCGGCGATCTTCGGCAACAATGGGCTGGCCCAGGGCCTCAAGCCCGGCACCATCGTCGCCGACATGACCACGGGTGATCCGCTGCAAACCAAGGCGATGGCAGCCGAGCTCGCGAAGAAGGGCGTGATCATGATCGACGCGCCGGTGTCGGGCGGGCCTGCCGGAGCCGAAGCCGGCACATTGGCGATCATGGTCGGCGCCACCGTCGAGATCTACGAGAAGATCAAGCCCGTCTTCGAGAAAGTCGGCCCCAATGTCTTTCGCGTGGGTGATCTCGGCGCCGGCCAGACCATGAAGCTGGTCAACAACCTGATGTTGGCGACCGGCCGCGCAATTGCCTTCGAGGCTATGGCCCTGGCGGTCAAGAACGGGCTTGATCCGAAGCTGGCGACGGAGGTGCTCAACAAGAGCTCCGGCCGCAACGGCACGACCGAACGCTCGCTCGCCGACACCATCGACGGCAAGTTCCCGGCTTCATTCGCTCTCGGCCTGATGACCAAGGACGTTCGGCTCGCCAACCAGCTCGGCCGCGACACCGGCGTTCCGATGATCCTAGGGCGCATCGTCGAGGAGCTGCACAACGTCGCGATGAACAACCACGGCCCGGACGCCTGCTCGAACATCCTGATCAAGGACTTCGAGCAACGAGCCAAGACCCGCGTCACCAAGTGATGCAGCATTCGTATTGATCACGGAGGTAGCAGCCGCACCGCCGCTACCTCCAACGACGTCGCATGCCCCTCTGCTCGAGCTGCCCTGCCCAACACGCCCCTTGGAGACTGACATGTCCACCGCTTCCGCCAGTAACCTTCCCGTTTGGCGCTCGATGCTATTTGTCCCCGTCAACGTGACCAAGTTCGTGGAAACAGCGCACACACGCGGTTCCGACGCCGTCATTCTCGACCTCGAGGACAGCGTCCCTCCCGGCGAGAAAGCGACCGCTCGCACCTTGATCGAGGCTGCCGCGCCGAAAGTCGCGCGAAGTGGTGCCGACGTCGTCGTGCGCGTCAATCAACCGCTCGAGCTGTGTGTACGTGACATGGAGGCGGCGATATCGCCCGCCATCTCGGCGCTGATCCTGCCCAAGATCGACGGAGCCAGCCACATCCGCTTGCTGGCGGAGCTGGCCGACCGGATCGAGGCCTCCAAGGGCATGACCGTCGGCCATACCCGTTTCATGGCACTGATCGAGACGCCGTCCGCCTTCGCGCGCGCCGACGAGATCGCCGCTGCGCATCCGCGCCTCGTGTCTGTCGGCCTCGGCTCCGAGGATTTCGCCATGGAGATCGGTGGCGAGGCGGCAACCGACATCCTTCACTATCCGAAGCAGCGCGTGGCTATCGCCGCCGTGGCCAACGGACTGATGCCTATGGGCATCATCGGGTCGGTCGCCGACTTCCGCGACCTGGAAGGCTACCGGGCCTCCGCCCGCCTCGCCCGCCGCATGGGCTTCCGCGGCTCCTCGTGCATTCACCCGAACCACGTCGCGATCCTGAACGAGGAGTTCGGCGTGAAGCCTACCGAATTGACTTGGGCGCGCCGCGTCATCGACGTCTATGATGAAGCGAAAAGCCAGGGTCGCGCCTCAGTCCAGCTCGACGGCAAGATGATCGACATCCCGATCGTCATCAAAGCCGAGCGCATCCTCGCCGCTGCCGAGCGAATCGAGGCCCGCGCACGACGCGCTACCAAATCCGACTAACCCTCGCACCCGGCGCGATTGACCGGCGAGTTTTCCACCGTCAAGAATTGCCTTCGCGTCGACAAGTAAAGATGGAGCCGAAACCTGGGTCGAGATCGCGTTGTAGTTTTACAGAGCGATCCTCGCCTCTTGCTCTCTGCGAAGTCTCCATCTTGCCTTTACTCAGATCCGCCCAGTGAAAAAACTCAATGGTTTCAGACGTGAAGGTCGCGCTTCCGCCCTGTCACATGCGCTCAAACACCTGAGCGCCAACACATTGCAGCCGGAGGCATGGTTCAACGTGCGCGCGACGCGAACGCGTGGGCTCGACGTTCTTTATGTCGATCGGAAGTATCGGCCTCCGGATTTCGATGAATACATGTTCATCACATTTTCGTATCTGGCCCGATGGGCCAATGATAAGGATTCGGCGGCATCAACCATGGAGATGATTGCCGTGATCAAGACTGTCCGTTGGGGCGCCAGCGCTTGCATGGCCGCTCTCGCACTCGCACTAACCTGTGGCGTGGCCAGCGCACAGCAGCAGAAGGCTCCCGAGGCCGTGAAGACGGCCCCAGCCAAGAAAGCTCCCGCAGCAGCCGCGAAGAAGGCAGCTGCGCCGGCCGCCAAGAAATCCGCCGCTCCCGCATGCAATGCGCTGAAAGAGGAAGCGGCCTGCGCGACCGGTCCTGGTTGCCAGTGGATCGCCGCATCCAAGACCAAGGCCGGCAAGGAGATCAAAGCCTATTGCCGTAGCGCCCCCAAGGCGAAGGCACCGGCGGCTAAGGCGCCGGCAAAGGCTGCGGCGCCCAAGGCTCCGGCCAAAGCCGCAGCTCCGACGACCGCCGCACCAAAGGCCCCGGCCAAAAAGAACTGAGTTCGCGAGATCTTTCCGAAGTTTGATCCCCGGTTGCCTCAAGCATCCGGGGATTCTTCTGTCGAACGATGGCAATGAAGCTCAGTGCGCCCGGCTGACACAGAAGTCGACGACATCGAGCAACGCGCGCCGCGGCACGCTGTCCGGGAAAATGGCAAGGGCATCCTGCGCCATGGCGCCGTAGGTACGCGCTCGTTCCAGCGTGGCCTCAATGGTCCGGTGGCGCTTGATGAGGCCGATCGCGCGGCTGAGGTTCTCGTCCCCAGTGTCGCCTTGTACGAGCGCCTTCTGCCAGAATTCGCGTTCTGCCTCGGTCCCCCGGCGAAACGCGAGAATCACAGGCAGCGTTATTTTGCCTTCGCGGAAATCATCGCCCACCGACTTGCCCAGGCGCTCGCTATCGCCGCCGTAGTCCAGCGCGTCGTCGACCAACTGGAAGGCGATGCCGAGGTTGCGCCCGTATGACTTGAGCGCCGCCTGCTCCTCGGCCGGACGACCGATCAGCGCAGGGCTGACCTCCGCCGCGGCGGAAAACAGTGCCGCCGTTTTGGCGTTGACGATGGCCAGGTATTCGTCCTCGGTCGTAGCCATGTTCTTGGCAGCGGCAAGTTGCATCACCTCGCCTTCGGCGATGACAGCCGCGGCATGCGACAGGATCTTGAGACCCGGCAGCGAGCCGACGTCGACCATCATCCTGAACGCCTGGCCCAGCAGGAAGTCGCCGACCAGCACACTCGCCTGATTGCCCCAGACGATGCGCGCGGACTTCTTACCCCGTCGGACGTCGCTTTCGTCGACCACATCGTCATGCAGAAGGGTGGCCGTGTGCATGAACTCGACGGCCGCCGCCATCCTCACAGGCCCATCACCCTTGGCACCGATCAGCTTGGCGGCCGCAATGGTCAACATCGGCCGGAGCCGCTTGCCGCCCGAAATCGATCAGATGATGCGCCAGCGTCGGGATCAGCTCGACATCCGAGATGGCCTTGTCGAGGATGATGCGATTGACCGCGCCCATATCCTCGGCGACGAGGTCGAGCATGCCCTTGAGGCCCGCGTTGGCGTCGCGTGCGTCGCCGATTTGCACAACCGCACCCAAATTTCTGTTCCTTTGTGGCCGTTTACCTACTTCAGCGCTTATAGTCCCGATCGACCGCTAACGGTCAAGCCACTTTGCCGTCGCGCGGTGGGCCAAGAGGCTGCCAGGAGAGCCCATGTACGAGCTTTTGCGCACCAGCGACCCCGTCCTCGTCAGCTTTGTCGAAGCCCTGCTGCGCGATCAGCGGATCGACTACCATGTGGCCGATGCCAATACGAGCGCGGTTGAAGCTTCGATCAGCATCTTCCCCCGTCGCATCCTGATCGCTGCCGGCGACGCAAATGCCGCCCGCAGCCTGCTGATCGATGCAGGCCTCGGCAATGAGTTGCCCGATGTCGCACATTCCCCGGCCCCCGGGCTTATCGGCCGTCCGGGCAGTAGTACGGCATAGCAGCACTTTCGATGCGTTCAACCGACCTGACAGACGATGCGTTCCTCGGCGGAAGGATTTCGGTGCTTCAGCCTTCCCGCGGCTATCGCTCGGGATTGGATGCCGTTCTGCTTGCGGCCGCTTGCCCAGTTGGCGGCGGGGATACAGCGCGCATCCTTGACGCCGGCGCGGGCGTGGGCGTTGTCGGCTTGGCCATCGCGGCCCGTGTGGCCGGGGCCGACGTCACGCTCGTCGAGCGCGATCTGGAATTGGCAGAGCTTGCTGAAGCCAACATCGAGCGCAACGGCTTCGCCGGACGCGTCAGGGTTGCGATAGCCGACATCTCGGCAGGCGGTCGCATCCTGCATGATCCAGCCCGGCCCCATGGTCTCGCTCCGGCGAGCTTCGACTACCTCGTAACCAACCCTCCCTACTACGCGGAAGGGTCGGGGACGCCGCCACCCCAGGCAACGAAAGCTGGTGCGCACCAGATGGCAAGCGGCGACCTCGACCGCTGGCTGGCCTTCCTGGCGACCGCAGCCGCGGCCGACGCCACGCTCACGCTCATCCATCGCGCGGACGCCCTCGGTCCCATCCTGTCCGCTCTGGACGGGCGCTTCGGCCGCATTCGCATCCTCCCGGTCCATCCGCGCGCCGGGACGACGGCGAGCCGGGTGCTCGTGTCGGCACTCAAGGGCAGCCGCGCCGCCCTGGAGTTGCGACCGGGGCTGGTGCTCCAGGACAGCGACGGGCGCTATCTGCCCGCTGTCGACGACATCCTGCGCCACGGCGCCACGCTCGCCATTTGATTGGATCAACGAGAAAGGGCCCGCGCAGCGCGCGAGCCCCCATCACTCTAGGCGAACAGCTCTGAGCTCAGAGCTGCGCGTACTGCCCGTCCTTCCACTCGTAGAACATGTAGGGCGGCAGTGTCGGATCGCCCTTCTTGTCGAACTTGAACTTGCCGAGCACGGTGTCGAACTCCAGATTGTTGAGCTGCTCGACCACCTTCTTCATATCGACGGCATTAGCTTTCTCGGCCGCCTGCTTCCAGGCCTGGATCGCAGCATACGTGTAGAGCACGTAGCCTTCCGGCTCGATCTTCGCGGCACGGAACCGCTCGACGACGCCCTTGGCTGCCGGGCTCTTGCGCGGGTCTGGAGAGAACGTCATCAACGTGCCCTCGCCGGCCTTGCCGGTGATCTGCCAATACTCCTGCGTCACGAGCGCATCGCCAGAGACGAGCGTCGTCGTCATGCCCTGGTCGCGCATCTGCCGCGCCATCAGACCGGCTTCGGTGTGATAGCCGCCCACATAGAGGATGTCGGTACCGGCTTGCTTCAGCTTGGTGACGAGCGCGGTGTAGTCCTTCTCGCCGGCCGTGTAGGCCTCGTAGAGCGCCTCTTGCTTGCCAGCGGCATTCATCGCCTTCTTCGTCTCGTCGGCAAGGCCTTTGCCATAGGCCGACTTGTCGTGGACGATGGCAACCTTCTTGTCCTTGAACTGCGTCGCTAGGTACTTGCCTGCGACCGAGCCCTGTTGGTCGTCACGACCGCAAACCCGGAAGACGTTCGGGCCGGCCCGCTCGTCGGTGAGCTTCGGATTGGTCGAGGCCGGCGAGATCTGAACGATGCCCTCCTCCGCATAGACTTTCGAGGCCGGGATCGAGGATCCCGAGCAGAAATGTCCGGCCACCAGGCGCACGTTCTCGCCCGCGAGCTTGGTTGCAACGGCGACGGCCTGCTTCGGATCGCACGCGTCGTCGCCGATCGTCAGCTTCAGCATCATCTTTTTGCCGCCGATGGTCACACCACCGGCCTTGTTGATATCGGCGACTGCCATTTCGGCGCCGGCTTTCATTTGCGCGCCGAAGCTGGCGTACTGCCCCGTCATCGGACCGACGGTGGCGATCGAAATGTCCTGCGCATGGGCAGGCAACGCTAAGCCCGCGGCTAACGTTGTGACTGCGAGAATTCTCTTCATGAGTTCGAGCCTCCAAAATTCTACTGCTGCGCGCGGATAGGCCGGGCGCGACACTCCATAATGAATAACACAGATTCCGCGGCGGAAAGGCGGCAATGCCGCCCTCACCTGCCCGACTTGAAGGCATTTGCGGGGCTCAGTGCCGTCCACCCTCGAGATAGGCTGCGCGGATTTCCTCCCTTGCCAGCAACTCCGCACCGGTCCCCGACAGGGTTATCTGCCCATTGACCATCACGTAGCCACGATGCGCGAGCCTGAGCGCATGATAGGCGTTTTGCTCGACGAGAAAGACGGTCAGGCCCTCTTGCCGGTTGAGATCGCGAATGACGTCGAAGATCTGTCGGACGATCAGCGGCGCAAGACCGAGCGACGGCTCGTCGAGCAAAAGCAGCTTCGGCCGCCCCATGAGGGCGCGCGCGATCGAGAGCATCTGCTGCTCGCCGCCCGACAGCGTGCCACCGCGCTGGCTTTGTCGCTTCTGCAGGATGGGGAAGAGCTCGAAAGCGCGTTTCAAGTCCTGGTCGAATGTGCGCTCGGCGTCCGGGTTGAGCAGCGATCCCATCTGCAGGTTCTCGAGGACGGTCATACGCGGAAAGATCCGCCGCCCCTCCGGCGACTGCGCAATCCTCAGATGCATGATGCGGTGCGTCGCCATCTGTGTGATGTCGCGACCGTCGAAGACGATGCTGCCCTGCCGCGCCCGGGGCGAGCCGCAGACGGTCATCATGAGCGTCGTTTTGCCCGCGCCGTTGGCGCCAATCATGGTCACGATCTCGCCCTCGGCGACATCGAGATCGACGCCCTTCAGCGCCTGCACCTTGCCATAGAAGGCCTCGACGCCGCGGATCTGGAGGATCGGAGCTGTCACCGCCGGATCTCCTGCTCGACCTTTTCGACCTCCTCGTCCTCCACACCGAGATAGGCAGCGATCACCGCCGGATTGGCGCGGATTTCACTCGGCGTCCCTTCTGCGATCTTCCGGCCGTAGTCGAGCACCACGATCCGGTCCGAGATCTCCATCACCACACCCATGTCGTGCTCGATCAGCAGGATCGACAGCCCATTCTCTCCGCGCATCGACACCAAGAGCTGGTTGAGATCGCGGCTCTCCCGCGGATTGAGACCGGCCGCAGGCTCGTCGAGACAAAGCAGCACCGGCCCCGTGCACATCGCCCGCGCGATCTCGAGCCGCCGCTGGTCGCCGTAGGGAAGGTCGCCCGCGGCGTCGTCGGCCCGGTGCACCAGGCCGACCCGATCGAGCCAGTGCTTGGCGAGGTCGACCGCCTCGCGCTCCGCTCGTGCATAGCTGGGCAGCCCCAGCAACCCTCCGACCGTAAAGCCCGAAGCCCGCATGAGCTTGTTGTGCTGCGCCACGAGCAGGTTCTCGAGCAGGCTCATGCCCGCGAAAAGCCGGATGTTCTGGAATGTGCGCGCGACATTCGCATCCTCGCAGATGCGATGCCCCGCCATGGTGTGCAACGGGTAGCTGGCGCCGTCGGCATGCCGCACGCGAATGGACCCGGACGTCGGCCGGTAGAATCCGGTGATGCAGTTGAAGACCGTCGTCTTCCCCGCGCCATTAGGCCCGATCAACGCCGTGATATGGCCGCGCTCGGCGGCAAAGCTCAGCTCGTCCACCGCAACGAGGCCGCCAAAGCGCATGCCAACCGCATCGAGCTCGAGCACGGGACCGGGATCGCTCGACGTCATCCGTGCCCCTCCTTGACGAGATCTCCGCCGATCCGGCGCGTCTCGGTGAGCGCGATCGTGGGGACGCGCCCCGACACGACGCCGCGCGGCCGCCAGACCATGACCGCCACCATCGCCGCGCCGAAAACGAGCATGCGGTAGATTTCGAGGTCGCGGAACAGCTCTGTGCCGCCGATCATCACCAGCGCTGCGACCGCGACACCGACCTGGCTTCCCATGCCGCCCAGGACCACGATGGCGAGGATGATCGCCGACTCCCAGAACGTGAACGATTCCGGCGAGATGAACCCCTGCTTGGTGGCGAAGAACGCACCCGCGAAGCCGCCGAACATGGCGCCGATGGAGAAGGCCGTGAGCTTGGTGTTGGTGACGTTGATCCCGAGCGACCGGCACGCGATCTCGTCCTCTCGCAACGCCTCCCAGGCCCGTCCGACCGGGAGGCGACGGAGGCGAACGGTCGCCCAGTTCGTCACCAGCGCCAGCGCCAGGATGATGTAGTAGAGAAAGATGATCCTGTGCAGCGAGCTGTGCTCGAGCCCGAAATAATCGGCGAAGCCTCCCTCAGCCTTGAACTCGAGACCGAATAGGGTCGGCCGAGGTATGCCGGAAAGGCCATTGGGTCCGCCCGTCAGGCTTTGCCAGTTGATCAGCACGATGCGGATGATCTCGCCGAACGCGAGCGTGACGATGGCGAGATAGTCGCCCCTGAGCCGCAGCACGGGAAAGCCGAGAATGATGCCCCAGAACGCCGCCAGGAGCCCCGCGAGCGGAAGGCAGATCCAGAACGACAATCCGAAATGCTGGGCCAGCAGCGCGTAGGCATAGGCTCCGACCGCGTAGAACGCCACGTAGCCGAGATCGAGCAGCCCCGCGAGCCCAACGACCACGTTGAGTCCCCATCCGAGCATCACGTAGATGAGAACCAGAATCCCGAAGTTCTCCACGTAGTAGCGCGACGCACCGGGCGCGAAGGGAAAGAACAGCGCGAGCCCGAGAAAAAGCCAGGCTGGCGAGCGACGCCACACGCCGATGACGAGAGGCACGATCAGCAGAAGGTCGAGCCAGCGGCTGACCGCGAGCCGCCCCGTCGCACTCCCGATCAAGGCAGCGACAAGCAGAGCTCCGATCACCGTGCGCCAGCCGCCGGTCCGCTCGAATAAGCCTGTGAGCGCGACGCCGAGCCGGGCGAGCCCCTCGTCTGCACCCGAGACATGCGGCCGGGCCAGATTGATCGTAAGCCGGCCGACGAACACGACCGCGACGCCAACGAGCACCCACGGCCATCGCGACACGACCTCGAGCGAGGTGATCTGCTCGACCGACTTGTAGGTGAGGATCGGCATCGCCAGCAGGAGAGCGATCACGGCGGCGATCAAGGCATCGACGACAGCGGCGGAGGCGCCGGGTTTGGCGGCGGTGGCTTGCCCCGACTGAGCAGTCGTCACGGCCATCGGCTCAAACCTTCTCGATCTCGGGACGGCCGAGCAGTCCCTCGGGTCTGAAGATGAGCACGATGGCCAGCAGCGAGAAGGCGGCCACATCTTTATATTCCGACCCGACGTAGCCGGCCCAGAAGACCTCGATGAGACCGATCAGCAGGCCCCCGAGCATCGCCCCTGGAAGCGAGCCGATGCCGCCCAGAACGGCTGCCGTGAAGGCTTTGATACCGGCGACGAAGCCGATGTAGAAATCGATCGCCCCGTAGTAGACGAGGAACATCACGCCCGCGACGGCTGCGAGCGCCGCGCCGATGACGAACGTCAGCGAGATCGTCCTGTCGACATCGACGCCGGTCAGCGCGGCCATCGTCCGATCCTGCTCGCACGCACGTTGCGCACGTCCGAGCGGCGTCGACGTGATGATCCATGTGAAAACGGCCATCAACACGATTGTCGTGGCCACGATGATCAGCTGTCGGTACGAGACGACGGCCGCGAAACCATTCGCCTCCATCACCTTGAAGCCGCCTGCCAGGCGGTCCTTGATGTCGGGCGGCAAGTTCTTGACGCGAGCCCCCTGTGCAATCTGCACCATGTTCGACAGCACGATCGACATGCCGATCGCCGTGATCAGCGGTGCCAGGCGAAACGACCCGCGCAGAGGCCGGTAGGCGAGGCGCTCGATGGTCCAGCCCCAGACCGCTGTCAGAGCCATGGCCACGATGAGCACGCCGATGATCACCAGCACGATCACGATCAGCGGCGAGGCCCCCGTCAATCCGATCAACAGGAAGAGAAGCAGTGCCGTGAACGAGCCCACCATGAACACGTCGCCATGGGCGAAATTGATCATGCCGATGATGCCGTACACCATCGTGTAGCCGATCGCGATCAATCCATAGATCGATCCGAGCGTGACGCCGTTGATCAGTTGCTGAACGAAATATTCCATGGCCCGCCTGCGCCGAAGCCGCTCATGTAGCACGGCCCGGGGCTCGCCCTCTCGCCGGACGCGCCGCGACCCTCCCACGCGCTACGCTAGCAAGTTGGTCGGGCCACGTACACTTCGTCTTGGCATCAATTCCCGGTCTGTGATTTCTACGCTGCACAACTTTCGGGCGGGGGTGGCGTGTCTGTAGAGAAGCAGCGCAAGAATGACGACAGGGTTGAGCAGTCGCCGCTGACAGCGCGGGCGCAACCATGGTCTCCGAGGCTCGCCACGGCCCTCGGCTTCGGGGCGATCCTGCTTTGGAGCACGCTCGCGACACTCACCGCGCTCAAGGGGCCGGCCGTTCCGCCCTTCCAGACCACGGCCATCACGTTCGCCATCGGCGGACTGCTGCTGTTCGCCTTCGCGGTATTGAACGGACGCTGGCAGGCACTTGCGCCGCACCCAAGGGGCTTCGTGCTCGCGCTCTATGGCCTATTTGCCTATCACGCGCTGTATTTCGCCGCCTTGCGGCTCGCACCACCCGCTCAAGCGAATCTGATCGCATCGCTCTGGGCGCTTCTCACCGTGCTGATGTCCGGCCTGCTGCCGGGCCACCGGCTCAGCGCCCGACATATCGTCGCGGCGATTGTCGGTCTGGGGGCGGCCGCTCTGCTGGTACAGGACAGCGGCAGCACCTCGACAGGCGGCCCGGCGCACCTCGTCGGCCTGTCGCTCGCGCTGGCCTGTTCCTTCGTCTGGGCCAGCTATTCGGTGCTCTCGCGCCTCGTGGCCGCCATCCCGAGCGAGAGCCTCGCTCTCCCCTGCCTCGCGACGGCCGCACTCGCTCTCGCCTGCAACCTCGCCTTCGAAGGATGGCACGAGCCATCGGGGAGCAGCGTATGGCTCGCGCTCGGACTGCTGGGGCTGGGTCCGGTCGGTGCCGCGTTTCTCTTGTGGGACATCGGCATGAAGCAGGGCCACATCGCCACGCTCGGCGTGCTCGCTTATGCCTCGCCCGTCATTTCGACGATGCTCCTCGTGGTGCTTGGTCTCGCCCAACCCAGCCTGGCGCTCGCCGTTGCTTGCCTGATGATGGTCGTCGCCGCGGTCATTGCCGTCCGCGGCAGCTGAAGCTTCACCGGCTCAGCCGAAGTCGTCGATGATGTACTTCCAGTAGTTCTCGATCTTGATGCCCTTCTCGCTCCGGGCAAAATGCCGGATCGAGATGCCGGCGTCGTGGACGGTCTGCTGGGTCCCGGAAACAAGCGGATGCCACCAGAAAAGGTCGCGATCCTCGGCGACCAACCTGTAGGCGCAGGTTGGCGGCAGCCACGTCACGCTCCGCACGGTCTCGGCGTCGATCTTCACGCACTCCGGCACCTTGTCCTTGCGATTGGCGTAGTCCGAGCATTGGCACGAGCCGATGTCCAGCAATCGGCAGGCGAGGCGCGTGAGCATGATGTCCCCCGTGTCCTCGTCCTCGAGCTTGTTCAGGCAGCACCGCCCGCAACCGTCGCAAAGCGCCTCCCATTCGACCTCGCTCAACTCCTCGAGCGGCCGTTTGCGCCAGAACTTCTCCTCTAGATCTTGCAAAGTGACCTCTCGCGCTCGGGCCGCGATGCAGCTAGAAATGCCCCATGCCCGTCTGCTTGGCGGACAGTCCGACGTCTCGTCAGTCCGGCACCTATTAGGCGCCGCGTAGTAGGTCGAGCAACGTGTCTTGATTGCTGAACGGTGGCCTGAGGCTGCGGTGAGGCGCGGCCGGGGGGCCGATGCAGGTGGGACATAGCCTTTGAGCGACTGGTTCTTCAAGCAGAACACGCGCGGCCGGCTTTGGCGAAGGTTGGGGATCTTCGATTCCTGGCTCGATTCATCGCTGGCCGGTCTGTGGCACGGCATCCAGGATCGCTGGAACGCGAGCTCCAGTTTTTTCGCCCGCTTCCGTCTATCCGGCTGGCGCCGGCTCCTCAACGAGGCGGCATCGGAAGGATTGACGCTGGCTGCCGGCGGCCTTGCGCTGATGTATGCGCTCGCGATTCCCGCGTTTCTGGAGATGGACGAATCGAAAATCTTCGGTACCGGTAAGTACAGCGTGAAGTTCGTCGATCAGAACGGCAAGGAGATTGGCCAGCGGGGCATTCTCCACAACGATGCGGTGCCTCTGAACGAAATTCCGGAGCATCTGGTCAAGGCGAACTCTCGCCACTGAGGACCGCCGGTTCTACGAGCATTTCGGCATCGATGTTCTCGGCACCCTGCGCGCCCTGATGACGAACCTCAATGCCGGTGAGACCGTCCAGGGCGGCTCGACGCTCACCCAGCAGCTCGCCAAGAACCTGTTCTTGTCCTCCGAGCGCTCGCTCACTCGCAAGATCAAGGAGCTGTTCCTGTCGTTCTGGCTCGAGGCGCGCTTCAACAAGAACCAGATCCTCAAGCTTTACTTCGACCGCGCCTACATGGGGGGCGGCGCCTTCGGCGTCGAGGCAGCCGCACAATTCTATTTCGGCAAGTCCGTCCGCGACGTCACTCTGGGCGAGGCGGCCATGATGGCAGGATTGTTCAAAGCGCCCACAAAGTATGCCCCCCATATCGATCTGCCGGCCGCGCGGGCTCGCGCAAACGAGGTGCTCACGAACCTGGTCGAAGCCGGTTTCATGACGGCCGGTCAGGTGCATAGTGCCCGCCTCAACCCCGCCCGCCCGATCGAGACCCGCCTCGCCAACAGCCCTGACTGGTATCTCGACTGGGCATTCGAGGAGGTGCAGCGCATCGCGGAAGGCCGCGGCTATTACGTGCTCACCGCCCGTGTCGCCGTCGATCTGCGATTGCAGCAGGCGGCCGAACAGGCACTGATCTCTACGGTGCGACAGGAAGGCAAGAAGAGTTTGAGCTCGGGCGCGTTGGTCGCCATGGAGCCGGACGGCACTGTCCGCGCGCTCGTCGGCGGCCTCGATTACGGCGAAAGCCAGTTCAATCGCGCGACGCATGCCCGCCGCCAGCCCGGCTCCTCGTTCAAGCTCTATGTCTACGCCAACGCCGTCGAGCACGGCCTGACACCGTCCTCGACCGTGCGCGACCAATCGGTCAGCTGCGGCAACTGGTCTCCGAAGAACTATGACGGCAGCACCGGCGGCCGCGGCGCTCTCCCCCTGGGCGTCGCCTTCGCGAAGTCGCTCAACACCACGGCCGTCGAGTTGTCGCTCAAGTACGACCGCGAGAACGTCATCAAACTGACCCGGCGGCTCGGCGTCGAGGGAGTGAAGAGAACCTGCTCCATGGCACTCGGCGATGGCGGCGTGACGGTTCTCGAGCACACGGGCGCCTACGCGACATTCGCCAATGGCGGCAAGCTGGCTCGGCCTTATGCCGTCCTCGAGCTCATGAACTCGCGAGGCGAGGTGATCTATGCTCGAGACCAGGACGAGCCGCCTCCCCGGCAGGTCGTTCAGACAAAGCATGCCGAATACATGAACCAGATGATGCACATGGTCGTGACCGACGGGACGGGCAAGCGCGCTCAGCTCGACTTCACCCAGACGGCCGGCAAGACCGGAACCTCGTCCAGCTATCGCGACGCTTGGTTCATGGGTTTCAGCGGCGACTACGTGACGGGCGTATGGGTCGGCAACGACGACTTCCGCCCCATGGACCGCGTGACCGGCGGCAGCATCCCGGCGTCAGCGTGGCACAGCTTCATGTCGGTCGCCCATTCGAGCATGAACATAAAGCAGATACCCGGCATCCCCCTGCATCCGGTCCAGGTCGCCGAGCGCGCCCGCATCGAGGAGCTGAAGCGGACCCAGCCGCAACTCGCCCAGGAGCTCGCATCGGCATCCAAGGGCCGCGACCGGTTGATGTCGGAGAAGCTCAAGGAAGCCCTGCGCAAGGTTGCGCGGTCGCTGCGCGTCGCGGGCGGCTTGCCGGAGCCGGCCGCCGACGACCGCAGCTCGTTGCCATCACCGGCTCGGCCTGCGGGCGCACCGGGCCAGCCGCCGGCCGAGACTGCCCCGCCGGCAACGAGCCCGGCGGCACGCCAACGTAAGGCCGGGCTCGAGACTCCGCGTAGCGAGCCGTCGGTCATCGGGCAGCGACAGTGATCGGGATCGGCGACACGACCGCACGACCGGGAGGCGTTCGATGATCGCCAATGTCGTCATGTTCCTGCTGATCGCCATCGTCGGAGGGCTCGGCTCGTCCTGGTACATGATCGAGCGTGGCAGTCCCATGACGACGGAGGCCGTAGGCCCGTGGACCGCCTGGACCGCGGCTGGCCGTGCCGATGCCGACCCATACACGCGCGCGCACTTCATTCGCCGCGGCATGCTACCGGTCTCCTCGGCGCTCGCCCTCACCTATGAGGCCATGACCGACAGTGACGGCCAGCGCCTCCATTCCTCCTGCGAGTACGCCGTCGAGGGCGAGGAGCCCCGCGTGCGCTTCTGGTCGATCTCGGTCTTCGACGAGCACGGCAACCTGATCCCCAATGCCGCGGAGCGCTACGCCTACAACAGCGCAACCTTGCTGCGCCCACCAGGCGGTCGCCTCGCCATATCGCTCGCCCGTACAGCACGCCCCGGCAACTGGCTGCCGACTACGGGCGCCGGGCGGATCTCCCTCGTCTTGATGATTGAAGGCGATGGCACCGAACTCGACCGCGCAGGCCGGATGGCGCCCCCCGACGATACGGAGGGTGTCGTGTCGATGATTCCCGGTTGGCTGAAACGTCTGAGCCTTTACACCGCCCTTCTGGCCATGGTGGCCGGGGGGATGATCCACATCGTCGCCACCCTGGTGGTTCCTCAATTCGCCAAGGCGAGTGCCTTCCAGCGCCTGTCCCAGTCGCTTCCGGTCAATCGGATGCGCGTCTTGCCGCCGATCGATGCCTCGAACCAGCCCCTCCCCTACCTCGGCCCCGACGTCCGATTGGCGGTCTGCCGATACGACATCGGCGATGGCCCCGTGGCGGTGACGGCCGCCCTGCCGGATATGGGCTGGACCCTCGGCCTCTATACCGTCTGGGGAGACAATTTTTACGTCCTCCCCGCCCAGGAAGGACGCTCTGCAGAAATCACATTGACGCTGATCCCGCAGGGCGAGCGGTCGTTCAGCCTGTTGACGCTCGGCGGGCGCGCGACCCAGACCTCGATCTCCCAGATCGAGGTTCCCGAGCCGCAGGGATTCGCCGTCATCCGCGCGCCGACACGCGGTCGTGCCTTCGGCGCCGAGATCGAGGCCGGCCTGAAACGCGCCGGCTGCGAAGTTCGGCGGGGGTGAGGTCGAGCGACCATCAGCGAAGTGCCCTTGACCGGCGTCAAGGCCGGCAGGCAACGGTTGCTTATCCGATGCGTTGTGCTGCAGAGCGGCGGCGTGTCTTGCTCCGCCCATTGCTGAGAGGACGCTCGCGATGGCCTATATCCCCGATCTCGAGATTGCGCTCGACAAGGTCTGTTTCGTGATCGTCAAGGCGCGCGAGTTCGACGTGAAGGACGTCGCCACCGACGTCGACAGCGGCTCCAACGCCGCCGATGATGGTATGCGCGATGTGCTCGAGGATTTGCCCGGGGACCCGATCGAGGAAGAATTGACCGGCTTCATCGAAGGCATGACGGACGACGAGCGGATCGATCTCGTCACCTTGATGTGGCTCGGCCGCGACGACAGCACACCCGACGACTGGGAAGCGCTGAGGGCCGAGGCGCAGCGCGCCGGCACTGAGAGCACGGCGCGGTATCTGCTCGGAACGCCTCTGCTCGGGGACCACCTCGAGGCAGGTCTCGCCAAGCTCGATATGAGCTGCTCGGACGTACTCTAGGGCCGAAGGCGGTCGCGCGGCTTCCGGCCGATATCAGTCGACCAGCTTCAGCACGTCACGCTGCTTGCCTCCCCGCGCGACGTCGGTCTTCCCCTCGGCATCCCGCCAGCGCTCATAGCGAATGCCCGGAAAGATGACGATCTCGGCCGAATGGACCTTGTGTCGACGCGGTCGCTGAGCCGCTTCGTCATGTGACGCGCGAAACTCGAGAATAGTTGCCATGGGACCCTCCTGCCCGTTGGCGCTCTCGATGCCAGAGCGGAGACGGTGCTCGTGTGAACGCTCCGACTCAAGGCTCGATACAATGATTTGGCGTCTGATCCCCTTAACGATCGATTAATGCGCAACAGCCGGCGAATGGGCGTTGCCATCCAGCAACGTCTCATCACTCCGCCAGCCAACCCTCCAGATAATGCTGGCCCTGCCGGCTCTCGATTTCGACGATCCACAGATCCGGATCGAGCCGCACCTCTGCCGCCAGACGCTCCTCGATGGTGGTCTCCGGCGCATTCTCGGCAAGACGGGTCCATCGCCTCTCTCCGTCGTCCGAGGCGAGGCCGGCCGGTGCCGGGCCGTAGAGATCGCAATGACCATCGAGCCGGGCGATCTTGATCATGATGACGCCCGCGTCCGCATCCCCGCGCCGCACGACAACGCCCGGCGCGCCCGCAACGGCGGCACCTCGCAGATAGGCCTTCACCCACATCTCTGATTTGAGCCGCATGGCGCTTGCCTTCTCCCGTGCGAATTGCGCGCCAAGCCATCGTGCATCATCTGCCGCCGCCCGTCGCCATATTGCCGGTAACGACCAGCCTCTCCGATTGCAACGCCTCGTGCGTCAAATCCGGGCCAACGGCCCGACCCAGCTCCATCAGTCGGATCGCTCCATCGCGAGCCCCCGAGATCAGGTTTTGCGAGACGAGGCACGAGCCAGCCTCCGGATCGCGCGTAATCATGATGCCGACGCGCGAGGCGCGGATTACATTGGCCGACGCATTGACGTCGCGCATGTAGCGCCCCCAGCCGATCACGATCCCCGCCGTCGGCGCACCTTCGATCGTATTCCCGGTCACCACGGCGTCGGCCTCCACGGCGATCCCCTCGCCGCGCTTGTCGACGGGCTCGTGCTCGCGCCGGAACAGATTGCGGATCAGGTTGCCTTGGATGACGGCCAGACGACCACCCTCGTTGAAATTCGTCACGGAGATTCCCGCCGCCGCCTGATCGACGACGTTCTGCGCGATGAGCGCGCCTTGGAAGCCGAACTCGGCATAGAGCGCGACCTCACCGATGCGCGTCGCCGAATTGCCGACGATCTGGATGTTCGAGGCGGCATTGCCCCTGACGGCCGAGTAGGCGCAGTCCGCGATGTGGTTGCCGGTGACGCGGACGCCGCCCGCACGAAAGACGTTGATGCCATTGCCGTACTGGCCCGAGCCCCTGGATGCGGCACCGATCCTCTCGATGCGGTTCTGCGCAACGAGCGTGCCGTCGTCGCCTGCGGTCGTGCGCCACACGAGAATGCCGTTATCGGCACAGTCGGCGATCTCATTGCCGACGATCTCGAGGCCAGCGGCATCCAGCGAAAAGAGCGCCGCACCACCCGCCCGCGAGATGCGGCATGACGCGACCCGGCCGGAGCAGTCGACCAGGGCCAACGCGTTTCGAACGGCTCCAACGACACTGACATCCTCGATCCCGATGTCACGCGAGCCCCGTAGCTCGACGAGACCGCCGCTGGGACCGGCGCCCTTCCCCTCGATCCGCAGCTTTTCGAGCCGCAGACCATGCGCACCATCGGCGTTGAGCACCGGACCGCTCGCATTCCCCTCGATCACCGTGCGCGGGCTGCCGACGACATGGCTGCGGTCCCGCAGCGTCACGCCCGTGACCTGGAAACGGCCCGGCGGCAGCCGCAGCGAGACGCCCTTCAACGCGGCCTGATCGATGGCGAGTTGCAGCGCCGCCGCTTGATCGCCCGCCAGATCCGGCACCAGACCAAGGTCGCCCCCCGCAGCGGCTCGATCGGTCTTGCCAGCGGCACGTCGCGGCCCAGCGGCAGCCGTCAGCGGCAGCGCCGACGCAAGGCTCGCCACGGCGACCATGAACGAGCGTCGGGGCAGGATGCGAGGCATGTCGGGGCGGCTCCGGATGTTGGCTGAGCAAGCCAAGCAAGGAACGAGCCATCACGGCATTACCGCGCACGCCCTTTTCGCAAGCTCCCATCTGGCATTGCTGTGAGAGCCCACCTAGGATGCAAATCACATGCTGAACCCATAAACCGAGGGCGGACCAATGGCCGAGGAGCTCACCCATTTCATCGGCGGCAAACGGGTTAACGGTTCGTCCGGCCGCTTCGCCGACGTGTTCTGGCCGATGACCGGCGAGGTGGCAGGCCGCGTGCCGCTCGCCTCCAAGGCCGAGGTCCGCGCGGCGATCGATAACGCCAAGGCCGCGCAACCGGCATGGGCCGCGCTCAATCCGCAGCGCCGGGCCCGCGTGATGGCGAAATTCGTCGACCTGCTGAACCGGGACATGGACAAGCTCGCCGACAAGCTCGCCCGCGAGCACGGCAAGGTGATCCCCGACGCCAAGGGCGACATCCAGCGCGGCCTCGAGGTCGCCGAGTTCGCAACAGGAATCCCCCATCTGTTGAAGGGCGAGTACACCGAGGGCGCCGGCCCGGGCATCGACGTCTACTCGATGCGCCAGCCGCTCGGCGTCGTGGCGGGCATCACGCCGTTCAACTTTCCGGCGATGATCCCGATGTGGAAGTTCGCCCCCGCCATCGCCTGCGGCAACGCTTTCATCCTCAAGCCCTCCGAGCGCGACCCGAGCGTGCCGCTGATGCTGGCCGAGCTGATGATCGAGGCGGGCCTGCCGCCGGGCATCCTCAATGTGGTCAACGGCGACAAGGAGGCCGTCGACGCCATCCTCGACGACGAGGACATCCAGGCCGTGGGCTTCGTCGGCTCGACGCCGATCGCGGCCTATGTCTATGCGCGGGGTGCTGCGAGCGGCAAACGCGTCGCCTGCTTCGGCGGCGCCAAGAACCACATGATCGTGATGCCCGACGCCGATCTCGACCAGGCCGCCGACGCGCTGATCGGTGCCGGCTACGGCTCGGCGGGCGAGCGCTGCATGGCGGTGTCGGTGGCGGTGCCGGTCGGCCAGAAAACGGCGGATGCGCTGGTCGAGAAGCTCATTCCGCGCATCGAGGGGCTGAAGATCGGCCCGTCCACCAGCCTCGACGCCGACATGGGGCCGCTGGTCACGCGCGCGCATCTGGAGAAGGTGAAAGGCTACGTCGCGACCGGCGTCAGCGAAGGCGCCAAGCTCAAGGTCGATGGCCGCGACTTCAAGATGCAGGGCTACGAGCAGGGCTTCTACATGGGCGGCTGCCTGTTCGACGACGTGACGCGCGACATGAAGATCTACAAGGAGGAGATCTTCGGCCCCGTGCTCTCGGTCGTGCGCGCCAAGGACTACGACGAAGGGCTACGCCTCGCCATGGACCACGAGTACGGCAACGGCGTCGCCATCTTCACCCGCGACGGCGACACCGCCCGCGATTTCGTCGCGAAAGTGAATATCGGCATGGTCGGCGTCAACGTGCCGATCCCCGTGCCGCTCGCCTACTACACCTTCGGCGGTTGGAAACGGAGCGCGTTCGGCGACCTCAACCAGCACGGCCCGGATTCGGTGCGGTTCTATACGCGGACGAAAACGGTGACGAGCCGCTGGCCGAGCGGCGTGAAGGAGGGGGCGGAGTTTTCGATACCGGTGATGAGGTGAGGCAATTTCCGCAACAATCGTTAACAGCGATGGAGGTTGTAATCGGTGGCCGCAGTCATGATGCTATGTCCAACTTCCGGAAAGGAGTTCGACACCAAGCTTGATGTTTCCGCGAAAGGTGGGCCTGAAGGCCGTGGGCCTCCAGATGGCTCATTGCCCTCACTGCCTTCAGCACCATTATCTGCGACCACCGTATTTCCTAGGGGACACGCCGGTCGACACCTTTGGCCCGGCCGACGGCTTGGAAACGGCACCAGCCTTTGCAATGGAGGTCGGAATAATAATTGCCTCAACGGCATTCATAGAGTCTTGCATACCGCAACTATTCGCGAAGTTATCGGGCATGTCGACGGATCACGCCATCATGACGTTCGGCGCCTTCACATCCGTGTCACAAAAGCTCCAACTTCTTGAAGTTCTTCGCGATCTTCACACCGATTCCGAATCACGAACCGTCTTAAAAATCGCAATTGAGAAATTCAGGAAATGCAGCGGCCTGCGGAACACCTACGCGCACGCAAAATATAGTTACAGCGGAGGCGACCGCATAAGCATAATTCCATACTTTGGAGATAGCAAAAAACGCAAAGAAGGGACAAGCGTTTCGCTCACCGAGCTTCGTGACCACGCCGAGATGATTTGCAGGGCGAAATACATGATTCGAGAATATTTAATAAACGACACGCCATTAAAGAGATGATTATTAATAGAAAACGAAAACCATTCCTTTGATCTAATTGGGCTGCCTTGAGCACGAGCCGGATCCAGGCACTGAAACTGCCGCATTCCGAGTGACAGTGCGTTGTTTTTGGAAACTCATCGGTGTTGATTGACCTCTCACCAGGTATGGCAGCATCCGCCCGACGTCCACAAACTGAGGCACAGAAATCGATGTCTTTTTGAGAGTTGGATATCACTTCGCTCGGCCCTCCGTCCGCCTTCTTCCGCAAAACAGCCCCGCCCACCGCACTTGCGTCTCCCTCACTGTCATCCCGGTGCTTGTCACCGGGACCTATTCATCAGCTTGCTCGGTGCATTAGATGAAGGTGCTGCGCTTGTGTAATCGGTGGATTTGGCTGCAAGACCTTGGGCACTACCAGCGGTTCGAGATCGCGGCGCGATGGGTCTCGGTGACAAGCACCGGGATGACATCGGTGGGTGGGGGACGGCGGAGAATGCCGTGTCAGCCTTCCCTGCGAACTAGTCCCAACCCCGAAGCGTTCGCGGCTCACACTCTGTCATCCCGTGGCTTGTCCACGGGACCCATCCATCAGCTTGCTCGGTGCATTAGGTGGAGGTGCTGCGCTTGTATAAACGGTGGAGTTGGCTGCAAGACCTGGGCACAATCCGGCGGTCCGAATTCGCGGCGCGATGGGTCCCGGTGACAAGCACCGGGATGACATCGGTGGGTGGGGGGCGGCCGAGAACTCCGCGACTGATCCGTCGGCAAACCTGCCCAATCCATCGCGCTTGCACCTCATTCTGTGTCATCCCGGTTGCCTGCCCCAGCGAAGGCCGGAGGTTACCCGTACCCATTCATCAGCTGGCTCAGAGCGGCGGCGTTGGCCGCACACCGGGTAGCGAGGGATAGAGGTCGAGCCAGTGCGGGTTTTCGCGCTCGATCTCGTTGATTTTCCACTGGCGCGGCCATTCCTTCATTGTTTTCTCGCGCTGGATCGCTTCGTCGACGGCAGCGAATTCGCGATACCAGACGAGTTGGTGCACCTTGTACTTGGCCGTGAACTTCGAGGCGATTCCGGCTCGGTGCTCGTCGATGCGGCGGACCAGGCCGTTGGTCACGCCGATGTAGAGCGTGCCGTGGGGTTTGCTCGCCAAGATGTATACGAAATAGGTGGACACGCGGGTGCTCCTTCGAGGGCCGGAGATTGCGGCGCGATGGGTCCCGGTGACAAGCACCGGGATGACGGTTTGTTGGTGTCGCGGGGGCTATCGGATCACGTCGGCGGCGATCAGGATGGCTCAGACAACTGCTCCCAAACCCGCAAAGTTATCCCCGATCCCTCGGCCTCGCGTATTCTCGCCGCTTCCTGTCCGCGCGGGTCGTTTTCGCGAGGCGTGCCGAGGGCGAGGGCAGGAGGCGGTATCTGACCTCTGGAGCGGTGATCGCCACTACGTAAGTCAGGCGTTGGCAGTGATGATGGGTCGGGGAAAACCCCACGGCTCGCTCCTGCGAACGCGAAAATATTGTCGGAGGGCGCCGCGAGGCTGCCTCGCAAAATCAAAAACGGTGGCCGGACGGCGTCCTCCCCCCGTGCAGTTGTTGATCGACCGGGGCGCGTTGCGCTGCCGGGTGCGGAGGTGTGTCCGAGAGAGAGCGCGGCGGCCCGGACTCGCGGAGGGATGGGTCCCGGGCACCCCGGCCTGCGCCGGGGCAGGCAAGCCCAGGATGACAGAAGTGGGTGTGGGAGTGGCCGGGTGGAGTTTCAATCGATCCAGCAGCCGTGTCCCCGGCCGAAGCGTGGCCCGGCAGGGCCAAAGCGCAGAGCCGGGGCCACCGGGACGATGAAGGCCATCGGCCAAGCGATCCCGGGTCTGCTCGCGGCGACCTCATGGTCGCCGGCTTCGCCCGGGAACGCAGGCGCGCGGGCGGAGCGGGAGCCGCAATTCGCCTCCGACGTCCGCGAACCGCAAAGCCGGTCGACGAGCCGGGGGCCGCGGTCGGCCACTCGCCTCACAGGCGGTGTTGCGATAGTTTCGTCGGCTGAGAGAGCCCAACCAACCGAGGCCTGCACCCCATGTCCACCCCCAACACCGATCCGATCTGGTCCTATGTCGAGGCCAAGCGTGAGCCGTTTCAGGGGCTTTCCGACCGGGTCTGGGCGACACCGGAGATCGCCTACACGGAGCACAAATCGACCGCCGAGCATCTCGCCATGCTGAAGGCCGAGGGCTTCCGCATCACCGAGAACGTGGCCGGCATCCCGACAGCCATCATGGGCGAGGCGGGTGACGAGGGGCCGGTGATCGCCATCCTCGGCGAGTACGACGCGCTGCCGGGCCTCTCCCAGGTGGGCGGACTCGCCGAGCCGAAGCCGCTCGAGAATGGCGGGCACGGCCACGGCTGCGGCCACAACATGCTGGGCTCGGCCGCGCTGCTCGCCGCCACCGCCGTCAAGGATCTGCTCGCCGAGCACGGCCTCAAGGGGCGCGTTCGCTACTACGGCTGTCCGGCCGAGGAAGGTGGCGCGGCCAAGGGCTTCATGGTGCGCGCGGGCGCCTTCGACGACGTGGACGTCGCCATCTCATGGCATCCGGCGGCGTTCAATCGCGTCGACGAGGCCTTGAGCCTCGCCAACATGCGCATCGATTTCACGTTCGACGGCCGCGCCTCGCATGCTTCGGCCTCGCCGCATCTGGGACGCAGCGCGCTCGATGCGGTCGAGCTGATGAGCGTCGGCGTGCAATACCTGCGCGAGCACATTCCGCAGGACAGCCGCATCCACCACGCCATTCTCGATACGGGCGGCGTCGCGCCGAACGTGGTGCAGGCCCGGGCGAAGGTGCGGTATGCCATTCGTTCGCGCGATCTGGTGGCGCTGAATGCGCTGGTGCCGCGCGTCAAGGCGGTGGCCGAGGGCGCCGCGATGATGACCGAGACCAAGGTCGAGATGCAGGTGGTGAGCGCCGTCTCGAACCTGCTCTACAACACGCCCCTCTCGGATGCGATGCAGCGCGTCTTCGACCGGGTCGGCGGACCAGGCTTCGACAAGGCCGACCACGAGTTCGCGGCCAAGATCCAGGCGACGCTTGGCCCGGAGGACATCGCGTCGGCCTATCGCAAGGTCGGCATCGAGCCCCGCCCCGAGCCGCTGTGCGACTACGTGCTGCCCATCGACCAGCGCGGCGAGCCGATGATCGGATCGACGGACGTCGGCGACGTGAGCTGGAAAGTGCCGACGGTGCAGGCGCGGATCGCGACGCATGCCATCGGCACGCCGGGGCATTCGTGGCAGATAACGTCGCAGGGCATCGTGCCGGCGGCCCACAAGGGCATGGTGCACGCGGCCAAGGTGATGGCCGGAACCGCGATGGAGGCGCTGCGCAGCCCGGATCTCGTCGCCGCCGCCAAGGCCGATCACAAGAAGCGGACGGGCGGGCGGCCTTACGAGTGTCCGATTCCAGCCGACGTCGAGCCGCCGATCACGCAGCGCCCAAAAGCCTGAGGACGCAACGTCTCACCACGCCACCCTCAGGCGCGAGAGGCATCGGTAGTCGGCTTTGTGGCAGCCTCCACCTCCGCTACGGGGGCCGGCCGGCGATGCTGTGCGAGTTGCACCAGCATCGTCGCAAAGAGGATCAGGCCGGCACCGGCCCAGGCGATCAACGGCAGGCGCTCGCCGAGAATGAGCCACGCCCCGAAGGCCGCGAACAAGGTCTCGGTCGAGACGATGATCGTCGCCTCGCTGGGGCCGGTGTGGCGGAGCGCGATCGAGAACAGCGTGAACGTCAGCGCACTGGAGAGAAGTCCGACGTAGGCGATCTCGACCCAGGCGTCGGCGAGCTTCTCAACCGTGACCGTCTCAACGAGCGGCGCCAGCGCAAGGCCGCACGCCGCGACAACGACGAACTGCAGCATCGTGAACGCAACGGGCCGGCCGAGCGGTCCCGCCCGCCCCACGAGCACGACATGCAAGGCCCAGAACACGGCCGAAAGTGCCACGAGCGCGTCGCCGGACGAGAACGAGGAAAGCGAGCCGCCGCCGAGCAGCCACGTGCCGCAGAACGACAGCACGACGGCGGCCCAGACGATCGCGGGCGGGCGGCGCCTGAGCAAGCTCCAGGCGATGAATGGCGTCACCACCACATAAAGCGCCGTCAGAAAACCCGTGTTCGTGACGCTCGCGGTAACGAGACCCCATTGCTGCAGGACGGCACCCGTGAAGAACGCGGCACCGGCCGTCGTAGCCACCGGCCAGATCGACACCCAGCGCACGCCACCCTTCCGCATCTCCACAAGCGCCAGCGGCAACAACGCGACGCTTGCCACGACAGCACGCGCAGCCACGAACGCGATGGGGCCGACGTGGGCCATCGCCGACTTCTGGAACAGGAAGGCAAAGCCCCAGATGGCGGCGGCGGCCAGGAGCAGGAGATCGGCATGGATGCGGCGCATGGAACGCGGATTAGCTGCTTGCGCCCCCCAACGCAATCGCATCCGCAGACGAGATGTGGACCACCCTGCGGTCGCTCCAGAATAAGCGCGACCCGGCATCCGCTTTGTCCTACGAGCGATGTTCGAGCTTCTCGTCGATAGCCATGGGCCTCAGATGACGCTGTCCGGTCTCTCAGTATACATCACGCCGATCCTGTTGCTCACGGCGTCGAACGTGTTCATGACGCTCGCCTGGTATGGCCATTTGCGCTTCAAAGAATACCCGCTGTTCGTGGTGGTGCTCGCGTCCTGGGGCATTGCGCTGATCGAATACTGCTTGGCTGTTCCAGCCAACCGCTACGGGCATGCGGTGTACTCGGCGGCCGAGCTTAAAACGATCCAGTAGGTGATCACCCTGCTCGTGTTCGCGGGTTTCTCGACGTTCGTTCTCAAGGAGCCTCTCGGCTGGAGTCACGCCATCGGCTTCTCGCTGATTTTTTCGGGCGTCGCCGTCATCTTCCTCTCACGCTGAGACACGCTCGTGCCCCCCGACATCGCTGAATGGCTGGTCCTGGCTACGGCGGTTGCGGCGGGCGCGGCCGTGCAGGCCGCAACCGGGTTCGGATTCGCGATCCTGGCCGCGCCTGTGTTCCTGGCCGTGCTCAACTCCACGTCCGCGGTTCCCATCCTCGTCGCTCTGCACGTCGTGCAGTGCATCGTGCTGGTGCCGCGCGTCGCCGGAGGCGTGCCATGGCCTCTGTTTCGACCCCTCGTGCTCGGCGCTCTGCTCGGCTGTCCCCTGGGACTACTCGTGTTCCACGCGCTCGATGTGCGCCTCATGAAGCTCGCCATCGGCGTGATCATACTTTTTGTAGCCGCCATGCTGGCCTGGCGCCGGCTTCGTCCGGCGATCCGCGACGCAGGTACAAGCACCACGAGCGCAATCCAGCGATCGAGGCTGGCTCTCGGCTTTACCGGCGCACTCTCCGGCGCCCTGACCGCGGTGCTCGTCATGCCGGGGCCGCCGCTGATGGTGCACATGCTGCGCCACCCGCTGCCGCCGGCCGCCGCCCGATCGCTGTCGATCCTGTTTTTCGCCGGCTGCTATGTCGCCGTCCTTCTGGCGCATGTGGCGACCGGCTCACTCGTATCAGAAGACTGGCGCACCATCCTCCGGTTGACGGTGCCGGTACTCGCCGGAACATTCGCCGGTCTTCGCCTGGCACCCTGGCTCGCCGAGCGCCACTTCGCACCGGTGCTCACCGCGCTCCTGCTGCTGGCCGGGCTGGGCGCGCTGTGGTCGGCCCTCTGAGCCGAGCGAGGCGCTCACCTCTGCCGAACGGCCGCGGCGAGTGCGAACACAAGCCAGGACGCGATCAGGAGTCCGCCGCCTGTCGGAGCGGCCATCGGAAACAGCCGTTGCCCGACAAAGGCGCGCATCGCGATATCGCCCGAGAACAGCGTGCCGCCCAGCAACCATCCTGCCATGGCGACGAGCGCGGCCGTCCGCCACAACCGCCCCAACTCCGCCAACGCGCTCGAACCGACCACGGCAAGCGCATGAAACAGGAGCATCTGAGCAGCGCTATCCAGGCCGGCACCCGGCTGGGCATGCGCCGCCAATGCGGCAAGCACCACGCCCGACGCCCCCATCAGGCCAGCGAGTACCATCGGGATCGACGTCATTTGCCACGCCCCTCACAAACGATCCGCTGGTCGATCGAGCCACTACGAACAGGCAGACGCCGTCGTCTCATCAGGATTTGTCCCATTGCGTGCGCATGCGCAACAGCACGTCGACCGACATCCCCAAACGCCGGGCGGTCTCCTCGATCCCGTGCTTCGTCATCAATCCCTCGATATGCACGCGCCGATCCTGCGAGCGCCGCAATCGTCGCTTGCGCCGGCACTCCCGGCATCGATTGGCCGTGGAGCCGATCTTGCCCTTGGCACCCTCGTACCACCACTGCTGCTGGGCAGCCGTCCAAACTTCCGACTTTCCGCAATCGACACAACTGAACGAGACATCGAAGTAGTAGAGAGGTCGCGGCCCATACGTGTTGTCGTGCAAGAGCAGTTCGGGATCGGCGGCAATCGCGCCCCGCGGCAGGCCATTGTCCTCCCACGGCGGCGAGACGTAGCGTTGTCGCCGCTCAGAGCGCACCTGACGACGCAGAACGATCTCCTGCCGCCTCTGCCGCCCACTTTTCATCGCATTGGGCTCCACCAGGTAGGGCAAGCCCCTAGCTCGAGAGCTGGCCCTTCACCACCTTGTCGAGTGCCTTGAGGTTGCGCATGAGGCCTTCGAAATCCTTCAACGGCACCATGTTTGGCCCATCCGACGGCGCCTTGTCGGGGTCGGGATGCGTCTCGATGAAGAGCCCCGCGACGCCCACCGCCACCGCCGCCCGCGCGAGCACCGGCACAAAGCGCCGATCGCCGCCCGACGAGGTGCCTTGGCCTCCCGGCTGCTGCACGGCATGCGTCGCGTCGAAAATCACCGGCGCCCCGGTCTCGGCCATGATCGGCAGCGCGCGCATGTCGACGACCAGCGTATTGTAGCCGAAGGAGGCGCCCCGCTCGGTCACCAGGACGTTGGGATTGCCGCTCTCGGTCACCTTGGCGACGACGTTTTTCATATCCCAGGGCGCGAGGAACTGGCCCTTCTTGATTTTGACGACCTTGCCGGTTTTCGCCGCCGCAATGAGCAGGTCCGTTTGCCGGCACAGGAACGCCGGAATCTGCAGCACGTCGACGACAGGCGCAACGCGGGCGCATTGGTCGATCTCGTGAACGTCTGTGACGATCGGCAGCCCCAGCGTCTCGCGAATCTCGGCGAACACCGGAATCGCACCGTCGAGCCCGATGCCGCGCTTGCCCGAGAGCGAGGTTCGGTTCGCCTTGTCGAAGCTCGTCTTGTAGACGAGCCCGAGGCCGACACGGCTGGCGATCTCTTTCAATGCCGCCGCCATCTCGAGCGCATGCGCCCGGCTTTCCATCTGGCAGGGACCCGCGAAGACCGCGAACGGGCGGTCCTGGGCGAACGTGACGTTGCCGACGGCGACGCTGCGGTTGGGCTTGAGTGTCGTGTTGCTCATACCGCCACGTTAGCCGAGAACGCCCCCGGACGCACGCCCCGGGGGCGAGTTGCCCACACGATCACGACGCGAGCGATCAGACCTTGACCGGCCCTTTCGCGACCGGTTTCGCATCCTTGCCGGCCGTCTCCTTGTAGCGCGGCAGGTCGTCGTGCACGTCGAACCAGTTGACCCGCTCCTCGATGTGCGCGTGCCCAGTCGGGCTGTACTTTCCCGGGTTGTCGAGTGTTCCGATGAAGAGGTGCACCTCTTTCGGCCAGCGCGAGCCGGCATAGGCCATCGGCGAGCCACAGGTGGGGCAGAAGTAGCGTTTCACGCCCGGCGACAATTCATAGATCGAGGGCGTGCCCTTCAGATAATGGAACTGATCGATATTCACGCCGACGTAGGTCGCGACGGCCGATGAGACAGCGCGGCGGCAGCTTTCGCAATGGCAGTGCATCACCCACTTGGGCGCGCCCGAGAACTCGTACTCGATCGCACCGCAGAGGCAATGTCCGCGCGTGGTATCCGGCTTGGCAGTAGACATCGATCAGTATCCCTCTCGATCATGGGTCGTGCGTCCGTGGCATCGGCGTGATGTGAGCTTAGCGCAGGCTACCCGCTATTGTCCCACATTGCGGCGGCAGCATCGTTCGTTCTAGTGTTCCACCCTTTGTAATTCTGATCCCGGAGTTAACCGACCATGCCAGCCCAACGGCGGACCGCACTCGTCACCGGTTCCAACAAGAACATCGGCCGCGCGTGCGTCCTGCATCTCGCCAGCGCCGGCTGCAATGTCGTCGTCAACGGAGCACAAGACACGGCCGCAGCCGAGCGGACCGCTGCCGAGGCCGAGGCTTTCGGCGTCGAGGCATTGGTCGCCATGGGTGACGTCGGCCGCCGGGACGATGCCTATCGGATCGGGGCCGCGGCGCTCACGCGGTTCGGCACCGTGGACATTCTCGTCAACAACGCCGCCATCAGGAAGGACGGCAAATTCCTCGAGATGACCGAGGACGACTGGCGCTATGCCATGGCCGTTAATTTCGACGCCGCCTACTGGCTGGCGAGACAATGCCTGCCCGGCATGATCACCAAGGGTTGGGGACGCATCGTCAACTTTGCCGGCATGAACGCGATCCACGGCTACAACGGCCGCGCTCACGTCTCGGCCTCGAAGCACGCCGCGTGGGGTTTGACCAAGGCGCTCGCCAAGGAGTTCGGCCCGAAGGGTATAACCACCAATATCGTTTCGCCCGGCCCCATCATGGGGGAGGCACAGGACGCGGATCAGGCGGCTCACATCGCCCCGATGGCGGCGCGCGTCCCACTCGGCCGCCTCGGCACGCCGGACGAGGTCGCGGCCGCCGTCGCGCTTCTGGCCTCCGACGCCGGCGCCTTCATCAATGGCCAGATGATCCAGGTCAACGGCGGCGCCGAGACGTGATCCCTACCGCTCGTGCGCTGATCTCGAGAGAATCTCGCGTAGCGGCGACAGCACGTAGCTGATTGCGCGCCGCTCGCCGGTCTTGATCTCCACCGTCACCGCCATTCCCGGCGAGAGCGGCACGTCCTTGCCGTCGACGTTGATCATCCGGCGCGAGAGCTTGACCACGGCTGGGAAGACGAGGTTTTGGCCAGGCGGACCGCTCGAGGCACCGGACGCCTGCGGCCGCGCTGCACTCGATGCATCCATCATCGCGGTGACATTGCGGTCCTCGACGGCGTCGGTCGACACCCGCACCACTTCCGCCTCGATCGAGCCATACCGCGTGAATGGAAACGCCTCGACCTTTACGACGGCCCTCTGGCCCGGCCTTACGAACCCGACATCCTTGTTGGCCACCATCGCTTCCACCTCGAGCGGAGCGTCGATCGGCACGACACTCATCAGCGATTGCCCGCTGGCGACGACTTGTCCGAGTGTCGTGACCTCGATCTGCTGCACTAGACCGTCCGCGGGTGCACGCAGCTAAGTCCGGTCGCGCTTCGAGCGCGCCTTGATGATCTCCTGCTCGAGGCGGTCGCGGCGCCGGTCCGCATCCGCGGCCTTCTGCGTCTGCTCGGCGATGAACTGGCCCTCGGCCTGCTTCAGCCGCTTACCGAGCGCATCGATCGAGGCATCTGCCTCCATCAGCTGCCCGCGCTCGCTCGCGTCGGTGGTTCGAAAATTCTCGTACTGCAGCTCGGCTTCGATGATCAGCGCCCGGGAACCGGCCCCCCGCGTCTTGATCTCCTCGCGCATGCCGACGCGCTCCTTCGACAGGCCGAGCACCTTGCGCCGTGCATCGATGCTGAGCGCCAGCCTCTGCTTCGTTGCCTCCTTCTCGGCGATCTGCGCCTTGATGCTGTCTGCTGCGGCGCGGAATTGCAGCACCTCGGCCATCATCAGGTCGCTCTCGCGTTGCCGGACCCGAGGTCCGATGCCGGCCGGAAAGTCGATCGACGGCAGCCGCGCCGATGCTGTACGGACGGCTGCGACGACGGCCTTTCGCCGTAGCAATTCCGCCGTCGTGCTCTCGAGCTCTCGTTCGAGTGCCACCAGATCGGCGGCCGAATCGGTCGGATCGAGCTCGACGAGGACGTCGCCTCGCGCAACCTGTTGCCCACCTTGCACATGGATGGCGGCAATCCGCCCCGGCTCCAGCGGCTGGACGACTTTGGTGCGTCCACTGGGCTGGATCTTGCCCTGTGCAACGGCATGGATATCGAGCTTGCCGACCACCGCCCACACCAGCGCGGCGACGAAAATGGCGCAGATGGCAAGCATCAGGCTTGTCGCGACAGGGGACGGCGGCGTCTCGAGGATTTCCAGCGCGGCCGGCAGGAACTCCTTGTCTTCGGCGATCCGGTGTTTGCGGGCCAGGTTGGCGGCATCACCGCCGGCCGGCGCCGCCGTCGGCGGTGCCTTGGCCATCTCACCGAGGACCCGGCTCGGCGTCGTCAGAATTCGCGACATCGACCAGCCTGGCGACTTGCCGGTCGCCCTGACCCTTGCCGCCGCGACATCTGGCGCTTCGATGCTGTCCGGCGGCGGCACGTGTGGAGCTGAGCTTCCGTCGTCGTAAGCCGTCGTCTCCCGCCCCCCCTCGAGCAACGCCCTGCCGACGCTACCCATCGCCGGACGCGCCAGCTCCGCCTTGCGGCGGCGCATCCTATGGCGCCAGAGGTCGAACACGAGTGCCGACGCGATGAACACGACCAGCGCGCTCACATAAATCCACAGCAGGTGCATCGGCTCGGGCATCGCGAGAACGCTCCTCGTATCTCAGCTCTCGTCCGTTCCCTGGAGATGCCAGAGGCGCGCATAGAGACCACCCGGCCGGGCCAGCAGCTCGGCATGCGTTCCCTGCTCCACGATCCTGCCGCCATCCAGGGCGACGATACGATCGGCGCGCCGGACTGCATTGAGGCGATGCGCGATGACGATCACCGTCCGCCCCTGCACGATATGCTTCATGTTCCGCTGGATGATCCGCTCGCTCTCGTAGTCGAGGGCACTCGTCGCCTCGTCGAGAATGAGGATACGCGGCTGCGTGGCGAGCGCCCTCGCGATCGCGATGCGCTGACGCTGCCCGCCCGAAAGATTGGCGCCCCGCTCCTCGATCGGTGTGTCATAGCCGAGGGGCAGCTTGGAGATGAACTCGTCGGCCCCCGCGAGACGCGCCACCATGATCACCTGGGCTCGCGACATACCCGGATGGGCGAGCGCGATGTTCTCGTGGATGCTGCGGTTGAACAGCGTCAACTCCTGCAGCACGACGCCGATCTGCCGCCTGAGCCACGCCGTATCGACCTGCGCAATGTCCAGGCCGTCGATCATGATTTGCCCGCGCTCGGGGCGATAGAGCCGTTGCATCAGCTTGGTCAGCGTCGACTTGCCTGATCCGGACGGACCCACGATGCCGATCACTTGTCCGGCTGGAATGTCGAGGTTGATGTTCTGCAGCACTTCAGGCGTGTCTGGCCGGTAGCGGAACGTCATGCCGCTGACGCGGATCGCCCCGCGTGCCGGAGGCAGATGCGCGACGCCGAGCCGCTGGCTCTCGACCGGCGCATTCAGGATGTCGCCGAGGCGACTGACCGAGATCTGCACCTGTTGGAAGTCCTGCCAGAGCTGGGACAGGCGCAGCACCGGTTGCGTGGCCTGGTTCATGATCATGTTGAAAGCGATCAAGCCACCGACCGTAAGCTCGTTGTTGACCACGGCGGTCGCCCCGAAGAAGAGCACCGCGGCCGTCGTCAGCTTGCTCACCAGCTGGATCGCATTCTGGCCCACGCTCGATACGACGACCGCCTCGAAGGAGGTGCGCACATAAGCCGCGAGCCTCTCTTCCCACTGGTTCCTCAGGATCGGCTCGACGGCGGCGGCCTTCAACGTCTGCATGCCGAAGACGAACTCGACCAGGAACTGCTGGCTCGCCGCACCGGTGTTGAACCGGTCGTTGATCTTGTCCCTCAGGATCGGGCGGATCAGAACCGCGATCGCGACGTAGACCGGGACCGACAAGAGTACGATCAGCGTCAGCTTGGCCGAGTAGAGGAAAAGCACCGCGAAGAACACGAATGTGAACAGGAGATCGATGACCGACGACAGCCCCTGTCCGGTCAGAAAGTTCCGAATGGTCTCGAGCTCGCGCACCCGCGCCACGGTTTGTCCCGTCGGTCGCGTCTCGAAGTAGCTGAGCGGCAATCGCAACAGATGATCGAACAGGCGACTCCCCAGCTCGACGTCGATCCGGCTCGCCGTGTGACTGAGCGTATAGCTTCTGAGGAACTGCAGCAGACCATCGAAGATCGCGATCAGGACGAGCCCCGCCACGATGACGACCAGCGTCGACAGGCCCCTGTGCACCAGAACTTTGTCGATCACCACCTGGAAGAGAAGCGGCGTTGCGAGCGCGAACAGTTGCACGAACAACGACGCGATCATGACGTGCGCCAGCGGTCGGCGATAGCGCCACATGGGCGGCAGGAACCACCGGAAGCTGAACTCGATCGGCTCGATCCCGGGACCGCCCCAGCGGCGGGTGACGAGCACGATCTCGCCAGCCGACTTGGCCCCGAGGTCCTCGACGCTTTCGGCCCGTTGCGCGCGAGCCACCGGATCGCCGACGCGAATACGTCCATCGGCCAGGCGCTGCAGCAGCACGAGATAGCGCCCGTCCTGGGCCTTCAGGATCGCCGGCAACGGACACGTATCGAGCCGGCTGGCCGGCTGGCCCGTCACCGCGCGCGCCTTGAGACCAATTCGCTTCGCGGCTCGGACGAGATCGTTGCCCTCGCTGGGTCGAGTGCCGAGCCCCAGATCGTGGGCCAATTGCTGCGCGTCAGCCGTGATTCGGTAATGACCAGCGATCAACGCGAGACAGATCAGTCCCGAATCGATACGCGGCTGCGTCGAGTCCTGATCTGGCCCCGCTGGCTGCGGATGGCTTGGGCTTTCCGCCGTTTCGCTATCAATCGGGCCGGTCAATCGAATACCCCACGCATCACGCAACTCTGCCGCAATAGCCGGCATTATCGAGCAGTAAAGGCTCGTGTCAGATTGTCCAGCCGCAGAGCCCTCGCCAACCTATTCGCAAGGAACGGGCCACCTCGATTGATGCATTGCGCGAGCTGGCGCGGCCTCGAAAATCTCTCGGTTTTTCCGCGAATTGAATGACTTCCAGCACGTCCCCGCCTCACGCGGGGAAGTCTACAGGTCTATGGCACGGGTGACCATCCGGGAACCGCCACCCCAGAGCGGCAGATAGGCCATTTTTACCCCCGGGCCACCCGTCACGATCGGGTAGATCTCGTCCGTGCGGCCCGCGATCGCAACTCCCCCGTCGGCTCCTGCCGCCATCAGATGCTGCTGCAGCTCGGCGAGGCCGATTCCGGCCGCCGACAGTCGCTCGGCGAGTTCCAGTGGCAGGATGAACACCTGCTGTGGCGGCTCGGGCTGACGGGCAGCGCCCGTCGTCTCGACCGAAGCCCGCATGATGATCGCCAGCGCATCGAGGATCGCATCGGCACCGGCGTCGCCACCCTCGCCGTCGCGCAGCGGCAGCACCTCGGCCGTCCCTGACACCCCGATGACGGTGACCGCGCTTGCGCCGGCAGCCAGCCCGCGGCGGGCGTGCAACGGTGGAAATGGCCCCTCGCCACCCTCGGCGAAGCAGAACGTATACTTGCCCGGCTGCCCGCACGTCGCCATGTCGCCGGAGCCCTCCCGCGCACCGCCGATGTTGCGCAAGCACAAGCTGACGGCTCGGCCGATCGTCGCATTGGCCCTGTTGCCCGGCCCGAGACAGTTGATCGATGCGTTGAGACCGAGCGTCTGCACGATCGGGCCGTGCACGATGGTCGCAACCGCCGCCGATCCCGTCGTCGTCATGAGGCCAAGCAGATTGAGCTCCGGCTCGAGACATGCCGCCACCGCGGCGATGACGACCGGCAGCTCGGCGGACCGGCATCCCGCCAGCACGGCGTTGTAGGCGACCGCCCGCGGCGTCACCTCGCCGAACAGGGGCGGCATGAAGCCGAGCGATGCGTCGGCGTCGGTGATGCCGGCGAGCATGGCCCCGAGACGTGCATCGGTGGGCGGCACGAGCGGTAGCCCGTCGCCGAGCCCGGCCGCCTCGAGCAGAGCCTGCGCTTCCTCCAAGCTCACATCCCCCGCGATCGCCGGAAAGTCGCTCATGGCGTCCGCTTCCTGTCGGTTGCGAGCGCGAGTAGCACGGTCAACACCATGAAGATCGCGGACACGCCGAATACCCATCGCGGCAGATGACTGTCCATGATGAAGCCGTACATCATCGGACCGAAGATGCCGCCGATGTTGAAGCCGGTCGACACGATCCCGAAGGCCCGCCCCGCCGCGCCGGGCGGTGCCGCCTGTCGCACCAGCATGTCGCGCGACGGCGCGATGACGCCCCCGAGGAAGCCCGCCACACCGAACGCGACGACGATGAGCCAGTGCGGCAAGCTGAGCAAGGCAATAGCGAGCACGATCAGTGCGTTGGTGGCAAAACAAGCCGCGGCCACCTGCGCATGGCGTCGCGTTCGATCCGCGAGCACGCCACCTGCGAGCACACCCAAGGCACCGAGCCCGAGGAACGCCGTCAGCGCGACGTTAGCCGCAGCAAAATTGACCTCGTAGGCCTCCATCAGCGCGACGACCGAGAAGCTGCTGAGCCCCGCGTTCGACAGGCTGAGCAGGATGTAGAAGACCGTCAGCATCAGGATAGCCGGCGTCATCACGCTCGACAGCGACCCGGTACCCGCCTTCTTCGAGCCAGGCCCTCCGGACGCCACCGCCGCAGAGCCGGTTGCTGGCATCGGCACCAGGGCCACGACGATAGCCGCGACCGGGCCGAGCAGGCCGGCACCGATCAGCGCGCCCTCGATCCCGACGAGCGACACGAGCAGCAGCAGCGTTGCCGGCGCCACTGCGCCGCCGAAGAAACCCGAGAATGTGTGGATCGAGAACGCCCGCCCCACCCTCTTCTCGCCGATGCCCGCCGCAAGCAGCGCGTAATCGGCAGGGTGATAGACGCTGTTGGCGAGCCCCGCGAGACCGGCACAGACGATCAGCCAGGGGTAGCTGAGCGTCAGTCCCATCATGACGAAGGCAGCGCCACCGAGACAAAGCCCCGCGATCAGGATGCGGCGCGCACCAAAACGGTCGACCGCCGCGCCCATCGGAGCCTGCGTCAGCCCCGAGACGATCGCGAATACGGTCAGCGCCAGTCCGAGCTCCACGAAGCCGACGCCCAGCCGATCCTTGAGGAAGGGGAACAGCGGCGGCAGGACGAGAATGTGGAAGTGGCTGACCCAATGCGCCGTCGACACGGCAGCGAGGGTCCGCACCTCACTGCTGCTGCCCTCGCCCTGCTGAGTGGGGCCCGTTGCAACGTCTGTGACCATTCCGCGTTCGCACTCCGTTCGCGCCCCGCGGGGGCGGGGCCAGTCGTTTGCGCGCACTATTGCGCTGCTTGGACCGCGCCCGCAACGGGGGAGAGCGGCGCGCGGCAGTTGGTAACGATGTTGAACGCGGTCATACTTGCCGAGGCATCGATCCGAAATGGAGGCACCCATGGCCCGCCGCATCGTCGATATCTCGGTCGTACTTCAGGCCGGCATCGCCTCCGACCCGCCCGGCGGCGAGCCCAAGATCCACTACGAGGGGCACCAGGAATCGATCCCCCGAATGCTCCGCCATTTCCCCGGAATGACCCCCGACAAGCTGCCGGGCGCTGAGGGCTGGGCCACCGAGCAGTGCCAGATCTCGACGCACAACGGCACCCACGTCGACGCGCCATGGCACTACGCGACGACGATGGACGGAGGCAAACGGGCCACCACCATCGATGAGATCCCGCTCGAATGGTTTCACCAGCCGGGCGTCAAGCTGGACTTCCGCCACTTCCCGAACGGCTACGTGGTCTCGGCCGCCGACATCGAGTCCGAGTTGAAGCGCATCGGCCACACGCTCTCACCACTCGAGATCGTGGTCGTGAACACCGCCGCCGCCGCCCGCTACGGCGAGGACGACTATGTACCGACCGGCTGCGGCATGGGTCGCGAGGCAACGCTCTATCTCACCTCGCGCGGCATCCGCGTTGTCGGCACCGACGCCTGGTCCTGGGATGCGCCCTTCGTCTATACGGCCAAGCGCTTCGCCGAGACGGGCGACCCCTCGATCATCTGGGAGGGCCACAAGTCGGGCCGCGAGATCGGCTATTGCCAGATCGAGAAGCTCGCCAATCTCGACCAGCTCCCCGCGAGCGGCTTCACCGTGATCTGCTTCCCCGTGAAGGTGAAAGCGGGAAGCGCTGGCTGGACCCGCGCCGTGGCGGTGCTGGACGACTGACCGTAAGGCCCGACGACAAACTCGTCGCGGCCAGCCAACTCGCCGCTCAGCCCGCCTTCGGCCCCATCCAGGCCGCGAGCACACGCGCCAGCGCGTCCTCGCCCTTGGCGTCGGGCATGTTGGCGGCGAGCCGCCGGTAGCCGTCGCCCGCCGCCCGATGGTAGCCCGGATGCGCATCGAGATCCGCCAGGCCCTGCGCGAGATCGTCCATCTCGATCGCCCAGCGCCCGGCCTTCTCGTCGAGATCGGAGGCCGCCGAACGGAGCACGCCGGCCAATCCGGGCTTCACCGCATCGAGCTCGCTCATCACGCGATCGAGCAGCCCCACTTTCACAGCCGCCGCCATGATGTTGGCGAGCAGCGCCGCCGTGCCCTTGTTGGCCGCAGAGAACAGCACCTTCATCTCGGTCGCCTGGGTCAGGCTGTCGCCCAGCCGGATGACCGGCATCTTGTCCGAGCCCAGCGCCGCCAGCACATCCGCATGCGGCCCCGAGACATAGAGGCGCGTCTTCACCTTCCCGCCCGGCGGCGGCCCGATGATGCCCCCATCGGAGTAGATCGCCCCGGCCGCCGAGACGATGTTTGCGATGCTCGCGCTCTTGGCGGGCGTGATCGAGTTGCAATCGACGTAGTGGAGCGCCTTGCCCTTTGACGCATCGGCCACGGCCTCCGCCAGCGGGACGGCCTGATCCGCAGGCACGATCGACAGGAACGTGTCGGCTGCCGCGACCACGGCATCGAGGCTGTCGAGCAGCCGTGCCCCGGTCTGAGCCGCGCGCTCCCGGCTCCGCCCCGAGCGTCCGGCCATCGTCGAGACGACATCGAAGCCCGAGGCCTTGAGGTCGCCCGCAACGCCCGCCCCCATCGATCCGAGACCGAGAACACCGATGACGGTCGGCTTGGCGGGAGTGCTCATGACAGGTCTCCAGTCTGGTTCAGGACGAGCCCCTGTTTAGTCGTTGAGCCAGCCTTGGCAAAGCCATCGTCCGCACGGCCCCAATCAAGGCCCCGCGATCCGGCGCATCGCCGACAGCAGCTCCGCACTCGGCCAGCACTCGACCTTGAGGCCATTCGCGCGCTGATAGAGCCCGATCTTGAGCCGCGTCTCCGATCCGATGCGTCCATCGAGCTTGGCGATCTTGTAGCCGGCGCGATCCAGTCGGGTCTGCACCTCGAGAATGCTGGCATTGTCCAGCTGCCGGATGCTCGACCATGGCGTAACGAAGGCACCACCGCCCGCGATCCGATCCGACAGATGCCCCACGAACACGGCATAGAGATCCGACGTGTTGTAGGCCCGGAGCACCTTGAAATTCTCGGTGACGAGAAACTGCGGGCCGAACGTCCCGCCCGGCGACATGAGATAGGCGGACGCCGCGTGATGTCGGGTCTCGAACGGCTTGCCGTCCGCCCGCACGACGCCGAGCCGCATCCAGTCCGCGATCGGCCGCGCATTGCCCGGACCCTCGTTGGCGCAATCGACGCGCGTGCCCGTACGCACCTCGATGCCCCACGGCAGCTTGCCGGTCCAACCCTTGTGCTTCAGCTGCATTGCAGCCGAGCCGAGAGCGTCGGCGACCGAGCCGAACAGGTCGATCCGCCCGTCGCGATCCATGTCCACGGCCGAGGAGTAGAACTCCGACGGCATGAACTGCGTCAGCCCCATGGCGCCGGCCCACGAGGCGCGCATTTCGGAGCGCCTGAGACGTCCGTCCTCGATCAGCTTCAAGGCATGCAGCAGCTCGTCCCGGAACAGATCTTTCCGCCGGCCCGTATAGGCCTGCGTCGCAAGCACTCGGATGGCATCGTGGGCGGCCTTGTATTTGCCGAACGCCGTCTCGCGGCCCCAGATCGCGAGCACCACGTGGGCGTCGACACCGATCTCCTTCTCGATGCGCGCCAGCGCGACGGCATGAGCTTTCGCCAGCGCCCGCCCTTCTTCCGCGAGTTTCGCGATCCGCTTGGCCGACACATAGTCCTGCGGTGCCACCGTGAACTCGGCCTGTCCCCTGCTCGAGACCTTCGGAGTCGCACCCCGTACGAGATCCGGCAAAGAGAGATCGGGCTCCAGCCCACGCGTCTCCCGGTCGAACGTGCCGCGCGAGATGCCGCGTGCCTCCGCCTCGGGCCGCAATCCATCGAGAAAGCCCTTGAACGATGGCTCGGCACGCGCAACGCCGGCAACTGCGAAACTCGCCAGCGCGAGCGCACCGAGAACGCGAAGAACAGCTCCGATCTGCCGCGACGGCCGCCGTGCACCGGCGACAAGGTCTCCCACAAGCTTCATTTCGTCATCCCGCCACGTACTTGCTTGTCGATGGCCTGCGGCCTCGCGCCTCGAACCCGAGGCAGCGCACCATGCCACGACTTGAGGGCGATTTTGCGAGACGTGAGATCCGTTTCTCGCCGTCGTGCGTCTTGTGAGGACGATCTCTCGGAAAGGCGTGCCATGCGGCGAGCATTACCACCAAGCGCTACCACCCTGGTCACCCGCGTGATCGCCCTGGCCATCCTCGTCGTCAGTGCCTCGATGCCGTCGATGGCGGCTGCGTCCGAGACGGCTGCCTGGGAGGCACTGCGCCGCGGCGCGATTGTCCTCTTTCGCCATGCCCATGCCCCTGGATTCGGCGATCCTGCAGGCATGCGGATCGGTGATTGCGCGACCCAGCGCACTCTCGACGAGACCGGCCGGGCTCAGGCGAGGAGGATCGGCGACGCGATCCGCAAGGCTGGTGTCAGCGTCGGACGCGTTCTCACCTCCGAGTGGTGTCGCAGCCGCGAGACCGCCGAGCTCGCCCTTCCCGGACGCGTGCAGCCCGAGCCCGCCTTCAACTCCTTCTTCGGTAAACCCGACCAACGCGTCGAGAAAACCAGTGCGGCCCGCCGAATACTATTGGATTGGCGAGGACCGGGAGCCCTCGTCGTGACGACGCATCAGGTCAACATCTCGGCGCTCGTCGGACGATCGACGGCCTCGGGCGAGGGCATCGTCGTCGAGCCCCGCAACGGCAAGCTCGCGGTCATCGGCAGCATTCGCCCTTAGATAACCGATCCCGATCTGCGACCTGGGCGCCTTCGGATCCCTGCCTCGCCAATCCTTGGCACTGTCCCGAAACGCAGCCTAGACTGAGCGCACCTCGCGCGGAGCTGCCCGAGGCTGATCTGGGGAGCCACGCCATGCGGGTCGAGGACCACCGCCTTATCACGGGTACTGGCGCGTTCACCGACGACACCGCCGCAGAGGGCGCGTTCTGGGCGGCCTTTGCCCGTTCTCCACACGCGCACGCCACCATCCGCACGATCGATAAATCGGGTGCCATGCAGGTGCCGGGCGCGCGGTTGGTGCTGACCGGCGACGACTGGCGGGCGGCGGGCTTCGGGGGCGTCCCCGTGCAGCAGCGGCTGACCGATCTCGATGGCCGCCCACCGCGCGCGGCCCCATGGCCGGTGCTGGCACACGACAAGGTTCGCCACGTCGGCGAGCCCGTTGCGCTTTGCGTGGGCGAAACCCGCGACGCTGCCGAGGAGATGGCGTCGGCCCTGTCCGTCGACTACGCCCCGCTCGCTGCCGCCGCGCTTATCGAGGACGCCCTCGCTCCCGGGGCACCGGAGCTGTGGCCGTCTGCTCCGGGCAATGTTGCCTTTCGCTGGACGCTCGGCGATCGGGCAGCCGTAGACACCGGTTTCGCCGCCGCGGCCCACGTCGTCGAGGCCAGCCGCACCAGCCAGCGGGTCGTCATCTGCCCGATGGAGCCGCGCGCCGCCGTTGCCTCGTTCGAGACGGCGACGGGCATTTATCGCCTGCACACCGGCAATCAGGGCATGACCATCGTCCGCGACCAGATCGCAGCGATCCTCGGCGTCGATAAGCACGCCATTGTCGTCACCTCGCGCGACGTGGGTGGCGCCTTCGGCATCCGCAACGGCACCTATCCCGAGTACCCCGCGCTTCTGCACGCGGCCCGCCTCCTTGGCACGCCGGTGCGCTGGACGGCAACGCGCACCGAAGCCTTCGTCTCGGATGCCCAGGCCCGGGATTCGGTGATGCATGGTCGCCTCGCACTCGACGCAGAGGGCCGCATCCTTGCTCTCGACGTCGAGGCCAAAGCGGCCATGGGCGCCTACATGCACCATGTCGGCTACTTCATCGCGACCGCCAATTTCTCGCGTTGCCTGACCGGCCCCTATCGCATTCCAGCGGTGCACTCGGCCGTCACGTGCGTGCTGACCAATACCGTGCCGACCGCTCCCTATCGCGGCGCCGGCCGTCCCGAGGCGGCCTACATCATGGAAAGCCTGATCGAGGCCGCCGCCGCGAAGCTGGGCCTCGATCCCGTCGAGATCCGCCGCCGCAACATGCTCGGCCCCGAGACCATGCCGCACAAGACGGCCGTCGGCATGACGTACTGCTCGGGCGACTTCCCCGATCTTCTCGACCGTGCACTCCTCGCTGCAGACTGGCCGGGCCTCGCCGAGCGCAAAGCCAAGTCGCGCGCCAAAGGCCTCGTTCGCGGCGCCGGTATCGGCATGTTCGTCGAGATCTCCGGCGGTGTACCGACCGAGCGGGCCCGCATGCGGCTCGGCGACGATGGGCTCGTGCGATTGAGCACTGCAATCGGCGCCACGGGCCAAGGCCACGAGACGGTCTTCGCCATGCTCGCCGACGAGCAGCTCGGACTTGGCACGGCGCGCATCGCCGTCGCTCAGGGCGACAGCACCGGCTTCGAGGACGGCGGCTCGTCCTCGGCCTCCCGCTCGACGATTATGGCGGGCACCGCGATCCGCGCCACCGCCTTGAAGCTGATCGACGTCGCCAGGACACGCGCCGCCGAGCGCTTCGGTGTGCCACCCGAGAAGGTCGTCTACGACGCCGGCCGCCTCGAGGTGCCGGCGACCAATCTCGCCATCGGCATCGAGGAACTGGCGGCCGGCGGCGCGCCTCCGCTCGAGGCCGAGGTGCGGATCGAGGCGCCGCCGACGTTCCCATCAGGCTGCCACATCGCCGAGGTCGAGATCGATCCCGAGACCGGCGAGGTGAGCGTGGCGCAGTTCGTCGCCGTCGACGACTGCGGGCGCGTCATCCATCACGAGCTCGCCGAGGGCCAGGTCCACGGCGCCCTCGCACAAGGCTTCGGTCAGGTGTTGATGGAGCACGGTGCCTACGACCCTGCCAGCGGGCAGCTTCTCGCCGGATCGATGATGGACTATGCGCTGCCACGAGCCCGCGACCTTCCGCGCTTCAACTCGATCCTCGCGCCATCGCCCGCCACATCGAACCCGCTCGGTGTCAAAGGTGTCGGCGAAAGCGGCACCGTCGGTCCGTTGCCGGCGCTGATGAACGCCATCCGAGATGCGCTGCAGCCGCTCGGCGTCACCGAGATCGAGATGCCTGCCACGCCCGCACGCATCTGGGCGGCCATAGCGGCTGTCCGTTGAGGATCGCCGCATTTTCTTCGGTCAGGCCGCGTGCGATGCGAGCGGCTCGGTCAAAACGGCGTAGAGAGCGTCCCGGTCGCTGGCCGACCTGAGCTTCTCGAGCGTATGGGGATCCCTGAGCACGCGCGAGATGCGTGCCAGTGCCTTCAGGTGATCGGCGCCTGCCTGCTCGGGTGCCAGCAACACGAACACCAGATCGACGGGCTCGCTGTCCGACGCCTCGAAATCGATCGGCTCCTCGAGTTGCGCAAACACGGTCGCAATGCGGTTCAGCCCGGTCATGCGCGCGTGCGGGATAGCGATGCCGCGCCCGACACCCGTCGAGCCGAGCCGCTCGCGTTGCAGTAGCGTGTCGAACACCTGCCGCTCATCCAACCCGGTGACTTGCGCGACCCTGGTTGCCAGCTCGCGTAGCGCCTGCTTCTTGTTCTTGACCCTCAGGGAGGCGAATACACCTTCGGGCTTGAGAAGATCGCCGAGATCCATTCGGTTTGGCCCTTCCGGCGGCTGCACGGCCTTGTCGTGATTCGCTGGCGCCCCGCCGACGGGGTGGCTTTGCGCGACAAGCTCCGCAGACGCAAGTCCTTGATCTATCGAGTGATAACCTCACTCCGACAACAGGAGTGCGACGTCGGCCATCGACTGTTCGAGCATGCCGGGAACGTAGTCATGGGGCCTGCCTGAGTCAAACCACGAATTCCGACGCCAATGCCTTGATTTTGGCAAGGTTCACGCAACGGCCTGGCAATGCATCTTCTTCTCGCGGCGGCGCTGAACGGACGATGGAATTCGCATTCCTTCGCGGTACTTTGCCACCGTCCGACGCGCGATTTCGATGCCCTCGCGCCCCAGGATCTCGACCAGCTTGTCGTCCGAAAGTATGTCGTCGGGGCTCTCGGCATCGATCAGCAACTTGATGCGGTGCCGCACCGATTCCGACGAGTGAGCCTCCCCATCGCCGGCCGATGAGATCGCCGACGAGAAGAAATACTTGAGCTCGAAAATACCGCGCGGCGTCGAGATGTACTTGTTCGACGTAACGCGGCTGACGGTCGACTCGTGCATCTTGATGGCGTCAGCCACCGTCTTCAGGTTGAGCGGTCTCAGGTGCTGCACGCCGTAGACGAGGAAGCGGTCCTGCTGCCGTACGATTTCCTCGGCCACGCGCAGGATCGTGCGCGCGCGTTGGTCCAGGCTCTTGACCAGCCAGTTGGCGTTCTGCAGGCACTCCAGGAGAAAGTCCTTGTCCTGCGTGCTGCGCGCCGTTCGATGCACCCGGGTGTAGTAGACCCGGTTGACCAGCACGCGCGGCAGCGTGTCACTGTTCAGCTCGATGAGCCAGCTTCCGTCGCTGCCCATCCGGACATGCACGTCCGGCACCACCGGCTCGATCTCGAGCTGGCCGAAACCGAGACCGGGTTTCGGATTGAGGCGCCGCACCTCGGCGATCATGTCGGCGAGATCCTCGGCGTCGGCGCCGACCGCCTTGCGCAGCGCCGTCAGATTGCGCTGCCCCAGCAGCGGCAAATGCTCGAGAAACGTCGCCATCAGCGGGTCGAGGCGGCCCTGATCGCGCAGTTGCAGCGCAAGGCACTCCTTCAGATCCCGCGCCATCACGCCGGCTGGCTCGAACGTCTGGAGCACCCCGAGAACCGCCTCGATGTGCGATAGCTCGACACCGAGCCGATCCGCCACGTCGGCTAGATCGGCTCGAAGATAACCAGCCTCGTCGACCTGATCGATGAGGTAGGCGCCAATCAGTCGATCCTTGGCATCCGTCAACGCCAAACCGAGCTGCGTCTCCAGATGATCTCTGAGCGACTGACGCTCCGTCGCATAGTCCTCGATGCTCGAGGCATCGTCGCCGGATGACGACGTCCGGGCACGCTCGACGAGGTTGCCGCGCATCCCCGGCTGCATGTCAGGCCCGAGATCGCTGGCGCCCGCCTCTGGAAACGTATCGGCGACGTCGCTGTCGAGCTCGCGTGTCGGCGCGTCGCCCGGCGTGCCGAAATCGAGCCCGCCATCCCCGGCGACCGGCACCGGCATCGCATCGGCGTCGCTCGGCTGCGGTCTCTCGATCGGCGCCTCTGCATCGCGCTCGAGCAGAGGATTACGCTCGAGCTCCGTCTCGACGAAGGCGCTGAGCTCGAGATTTGACAACTGAAGAAGACGGATCGCCTGCTGCAGCTGCGGCGTCATGACGAGCTGCTGGCTCTGCCTGAGCTCTAGCTTCGTCGAAAGCGCCATTGCTGCTCCTCACCGCTCCTCGAATGGTTCTGCACGACGAGAGTGATAGTCGACGGGCATTAACTGAACATATCTCCAAGATACACCCGCCGGACATCCTCGTTGGCGATGATTTCCGAAGGACTACCTTGTGTCAGAACCTGACCCTCGGCAATGACGTAGGCCCTGTCGACCAGCGACAAGGTTTCCCGAACGTTATGATCGGTGATCAGAACGCCCAGGCCACGCTGCTTGAGATGCCGCACCAGCTGCTGGATGTCGCCGACCGCAATCGGGTCGATACCCGCGAACGGCTCGTCGAGGAGCATATACGACGGTCGCGAGGCCAGGGCCCTTGCGATCTCGCACCGCCGGCGTTCACCGCCCGAGAGCGCGATCGAGGGGCTCTTCCTGAGCCGCGTGATCTGGAATTCTTCGAGCAGGCTGTCGAGTTGCTCCCGCCGCTTCTTCCGGCTCGGCTCCACCAGCTCCAGAATGGCCATGATGTTCTGCTCCACCGTCAGCCCTCGGAAGATCGAGGCCTCCTGTGGCAGATAGCCGATACCGAGCCGCGCCCGCCGGTACATCGGCAGGCGCGTCACGTCCCTTCCGTCGATGGTGATCCGCCCGGCGTCGGCGGGCACCAGACCGGTGATCATATAGAACACCGTGGTTTTGCCGGCACCGTTAGGTCCGAGCAGACCGACCACCTCGCCCCGCGCGACGGCGACGCTGACGCCCTTCACGACTTTCCGTTTGCCGTAGCTCTTCTGCACGCCCTCGCTGGTCAGCCAACCGTCGCCCCCCGCGCTCGCATGCACGCGCCCACCTGAGGCCGCTGGTCCCCGCACCGAGGGCCCCTCGGCGGCTGGCGGACCGCTGCCGGCGATCGCGCGACGTGCTCTCGGGAACAACGTGAAGGCCATGTGTGGATCGATCCTTGAACGCACGCGGCCGCTCAACGGGGCGCGTTGGAGCTTTCTGATATAAACCAGGATCGGGATAAGGTGATCAAGGCGCGCCCGACGGATTCCCCGTTTGGCGGCCAGACGCGCTGCCGGGCGGCCGCTTCACGAGGTTTCGCGCCGCATCCCTGGCCGATTTCCCAGCCTCGGAGGCCCCTGCGGCTCCGGCCCTCTTGCTGGCCTTTTCCTGGATCTGGTTCGGATAGAAGATCGCCTCGAGCCGCCCGCTCTTGCAGATGGCCCCCGGGGGACAACCGGCGACGGTATTGTTCTGCGCACTGGGCGCGACGGAGGTCGCGAACGCGCCGCTGATCTTCGGACCGGCCTTGCCCGCGGCCCCCGGCTCGGCCTCGAAACGTGTCACACCGCTGCCGAGATCGATCAGCAGGCGCATTCCAGCAGGCGCTCTCACCACCTGCTTGCCTTGCGAGACCGTGACATTGCCGCCCATCACGATGGTGTTGGCCTTGACGTCAAAGGTCGCCCACTCGCCGGTTGCCTGCTGGTCGTCGCTTCCCGTCACCATGACACCGCGCCGCGCCTCGATGCGGCGCAGCTCGGAGCCACCTGGCCCGGACGCCTTCGCCTTGTCGCGCTGCAGCGGCTGCGACGAAGCCGTGAGCCCCGTCTCGCCGGAGTAATGCGCGGTCATCTCCTCGGTACGCACCACGAACGTGCCCTGCTTGGCCACCACCGCGCCCGTATAGATCGCCGTATGCTTGCGGTCGTTCACATCGAGCAACTGCGCCTCGACCTCGATGGGCGCGTCGGGATCACTTTTGAAATTGGCCCCGAGCGGCCCGATCGTCGTCTCTTCGTCCCGCTCGGCCGGCTTGGCGGACGCCCCGCCGCGCTTCGCGGTCTGGTTCTGATAGAACAGCGTCGAGATCCGTCCCGCCGACCTGCCGGCCGCTGCGGGGCTGGCCAGCTTCGCGGTTCCGCCTCTCCTGTCGATCGCGAGTCGCCCGCCCTTGAGCACGTTGCGCCCCTGCGTGACCTCCACGTCGCCTGTCAGCAGCGCCGTATCCGCTTTCTGATCGAGAAGCACACTCCCGGCCTTGACGTGCCGCTCCGGCAGTTGCGTCATCGTCACGTTGCCGTCGAGCAAAATCCGCTCCGTTTCCGCGTCGTAGTCGAGCGTCTCGCTCTCGGCCTGATCGGCCTTGTTCGACATGCGCACACCCCCACGCGCCTTGATCGACTTGAGCTTGGTCGCCTCGCCGCCGCCTGCGGACTGGCTCGCGCCCGCGCCCCCATCGCCGATGCTCGCCCGGCCGGCGTAGAGGACATCCAGCTCCGGGGCCTCGAGGATCGCCTCCGCTTGCCGCGCCACGACCTCGTCGCGGAACAGCGCGGTCTTCGCGGTGTCGTCGACGTCGAGCCGCTGCGAGGTCACGATCACCGGCTCCCCCGAGCTCGCGTCGATCCCGAACGCCTGTGCCTCACGCTTGGGCGCCGGACCCTCGACTGGCTTCAGGTCAGCCGCCGGCTTGGAGGGCTTCAGCGTGACATGAACCGAGGTCTTGAAGCTCGCCCGTCGCGCCTTGGTGTCGAGCGTCATCGTGCCGGCTCGAATGCTCCCCGTTTCGGTCTCCGCATGAACTGGCTCGTTACTGATGATGCGGCTTTCCTTGGCCAGTACCGTGGCGCGCGTCAGGCGCGCGCGCATTCCGTTCGTGGCATCGACATCGATGCTTTCATAGAGCTCGAGCAGGTCCTTCTTCTGGTCGTAGGTGCCCCACTTTGCATTGAGGCGCGTGACCACACCGCTCGGTTGCGTGATCTCGCCATCGATGACATCGAGCCGGATCGGGGCTGACATGCGAAGATCGGTCACGGCGGTCTTGGCGTGTACCTTGTATTCCGATCCGTCCTTGCCGAAGCCGCTGTAGCGCGGATCGGCCATGGTCAGGTTGGTCGGGTCGATGGTGACCTTGCTGGCGGAGATGTCTCGGCTTTTCAGCCCGGAGCTGACGACGAGCGCGACACCATAGACGCCGAGACACGCGATCGCGGTCATCGGCAGCAGCACTTTGAAGGCTTTGACCAGGATGCTGTGCCGGCGCGCGCGCCGAAACGCCCGCTCGCGCTCCGCGGCGGTCACCACAATGCCGATCGCGCCTCCGCGTGGGGACGACGCCTTCTTGATATCGCCTCGCATGCCCCGTTCCAGCGGCTGATCTGCCCCCCGGATGTCGGATGCGCAGTCTGCCAAGACGAGTCAGATGAACCGAAATTGGGGAGACAATGGGACGCCGCAACGTCGCATCCCCTACATTGCGAACAGTTTTCGCCGCACCCCCGTCAGTGCGCGAACACATCCATGTCATCGAACCCGGCGAGGTCCAGACCCGCGCGCTCCGGCAGATAGCGGAACGCCGCCTCGGCCATCGCCATGCGGCCCTCGCGCTGCAGCATCGCCTCGAGCTTGGCCTTCAGCGTATGGAGGTGCAGCACATCCGACGCCGCATAGGCGAGTTGCTGCTGCGATAAATTGGCCGAAGCCCAATCCGAGCTCTGCTGCTGTTTGGAAAGCTCGATCCCCGCGAGTTCCGCGCACAGATCCTTCAGGCCGTGCCGGTCCGTGTAGGTGCGTGCCAGCTTGGAGGCGATCTTCGTGCACCACACTGGCGTGGTCGCAACGCCCAGCCATCGCTTCAGCACGGCGATATCGAACCGGCCGTAGTGGAAGATTTTCACGACGTCCGGGTCCACGAGCAGCGCCTTCAGCTGGGGCGCCGACCAGTCGGAGCCGTCGAGCTGCACCAGATGCGCCTCGTTATTGCCGGCTGAGAGCTGCACCAGACACAACCGGTCCCGATAGGGCTTTAGCCCCAGCGTCTCCGTGTCGATCGCCACCGAGCTGCCGAACGTCAGCCCCGCCGGAAGGTCGCCTTTGTGCAGCTTGATCCGCGGGCTGGTCATGCGTCGCTCCTGAGGCCGCCTGGTCGGGCGAGTTGAAACATCGGCGCACCATGGGCCGGGAGTATCGCCGCTGCAACCCCCGGAAAAACCAGCACGGCGCACGATCCACCAGCGTTGGAAGCATAGCTCCAGCCAGGCATCAGAGCCGGAACCACGCCGGTCGGCCGGTCGGCCAGGGATCACCCCAGAGCTGCTGCCCGCCGTCGACGGTGAGCACCTCGCCCGTGATGAATTTGGCCGACGGTGCGGCCAGATAGACGCAGGCTTCCGCCACGTCCCAGGCATCGCCGACGCGCTTCATCGGGTTCGCTTCCTTGTACGTCGCGGCCCCATCCGGCGGATAGTGCGCGAAGCCCGACGTCTCAAGACATCCCGGTGCCACGCAGTTGACGCGGATGTCGTCCGGCGCCCACTCCACCGCCACCGTTTTCGAGGCGTATGTCACGCCCGCGCGCGCGGCCGCTGTATGCGCGATACCCGGCATGCCGCGCCAGAAATCCGCGACGATATTGACGATCACGCCCGGCGATTTGTGCTCGATCCAGGCCCGGGCCGCCGCCTGCATCATGTACCAGGTGCCGTTGAGGTTGTTGTCGATGACCGCGTTCCAGCCCTTTGGCTTGAAGTCGATCGCCGCTTGCGGGAACTGCCCGCCGGCGTTGTTGATCAGCACGTCGAGCCGGCCATGCGCCCGCCAGACGTCGGCGATGAACTGGGCATCGGCTTCGGCATCGCGGATATTGAAAAGGTGGCTCGAGACCTTGGTGCCGAACCCGTCGAGAAAAGCCTTGGCCTTGCCGACCCGCTCCTCATTGCGCCCTGTAATGGCGACGTCGGCCCCGAGCCGTGCAAAAAGCGTCGCGATGGCGAGCCCGAAACCCGAGCCGGCACCGGTCACGACGACGACCTTGCCCTTGAACAGATCCGGCCGGTAAACCGTCTCGAGGCTTGCCAGCTTCTCGTTCGTGAAGCCGAAATGATCTGCGCCTTCGATCGCCATTGAACTCCGTCCCGTGCCGTGACAATGGACCGCTTCCCTTGAGCGGAGGCACGACAATGCCCGCCCCGGAAACGGCTGTCACGAGCGCACTCACTGCGGGCGCTGCAATTGCACCATCACGGTGCCTCCATCATCGAGGAACCGCAGACGTCCACCGTCCACCTTGAACGTGCTCACACTATTCAGCGCCTCGACGAAGCGGCCCTCGATCTCAGCCAGAGGCGGGGGACAGGCCATGCGCGTCGCGGCGACCGGCCCGAAGGTGATCTTCCCATTTGCGATGGTCGCGCGGCTGCGCATTCGATTGCAGCCGACGGTCATAGTCGCCGCGCCGGTTTCATCGAGAGCCAGCTCGGTCCGCGATGCATCGAGCCCCGCGACATCGCTCACCGCCACAATCCGCCATTTCCCCGATATGCCGCTCGCCTGGGCTGCCCCGGCACTGGCAGAAGCGATGGCGAGAGCGGCGAGACAACTCACAGTCCATTTCGACATCGGACCACCTCCGGCTCGAGCACCAGGCGGCAGCCTGCCACACGACGCATGAATGCGGGCTGACGACGCTCAAAGAAGCCAGGGAAAACGGCCGCAAACCTCCAGCCTAAACCGGCTTTTCCCCCTTCACCGTCGCCCGCGCCCCGCTACGGGTATGCGGCCAGTAATCCCACATGGCGCGATGCTGGGCGCAGCGGTTGTCCCAGAACGCGATCGAGTTGGGCTGCCATCGGAAGCGGCATTGGAACAGCGGATTGGCCATGTGGTCGACGAGATAGTCGAGGATCGCGTCGCTCTCGTCGCGCGGCACCCCGAGAATGCGCGTCGTGAACCCGCCATTGACGAACAGACACCTCTTCCCCGTCACCGGATGCGTGCGCACCACCGGATGCTCGGCGCGCGGGTAGGCAGGCTTGTCCTTGACGCCGTAGTTGGCGTAGGTGCCGCGATAGACGTGCTCGCCGTCGTGGACCGCGGTGAGACCATCGAGATAGGCCTTCATCCTGTCCGACAGCGCCTCGTAGGCCGCATACATGTTGGCGAACAGCGTATCGCCGCCCTTCGGCGGACACTGCTTGATGTGCAGGATCGAGCCCATTGGCGGCTCCGGCTCGCAACTGACGTCCGAATGCCAGCTTTCGCCGTTGGCCCGGGGGCTGTCCTTGTCGGCGTAGATCTTCAACAGCTCCGGATGCCCCTCGATGTGCGGCGCCGCCGGATGGATCATCAGCTCGCCGAACAGGCGCCCGAAGCCCAGATGCTGCTCGGACGTGATGTCCTGGTCGCGGAAGAAGATCACGAGGTTTTCCGCCAGCGCGCGATGGATCTCGTCCTGCTGCTGGTTCGACAGCGGCTTGGCGAGATCGACACCACCGATCTCGGCTCCGATCACCGGCGTCAGCTGGTCGATCGTGATGGTTTCGTAGGGCTGGCTCTCGTCGGCCTGATGCCTGTATCGCGGCCCGCGCCGCGTTGCCTCTTTCATGGAACGTCCTCCGTGCTTCGCCGCGATTTGAACATGCACCCGGCGATTGAAGCCGAGCTTAGCAGCCGCGCCGGAAGTGGGAAGCCGTCGAAAGTCGCGTCGACGGCCACCGTTGACGTCCACGCGCCGCGAGTGTCACCTGCTGCATGAGGTAGGCTGGGCAACGCATGACAGACGACGGAACAACACGGAAGGATTATGACGTCGCCGTCGTCGGCGGCGGGCTCGTCGGCGCGGCCGTCGCATGGGGCCTTGCGCGGCTTGGCCAGCGCGTCGCCGTGCTTGACGAGGGCGACGACGCCAAGCGCGCATCGCGCGGCAACTTCGCGCTGGTCTGGGTCCAGTCGAAGGGTCTCGGCATGCCGGAGTATGCCAGCTGGACGGTGCGTGGATCGCGAGCCTGGCCGACCCTGGCCGACGAGCTCGCCCGTGAGACTGGCATCGACGTGGCGCTCCAGCAGCCGGGCGGCTTTCACTTGGCACTCTCGGAGAAAGAGCTCGAAACCCGCGCGCAGACGCTGAAACGCCTCCACAACCAGCCGCGCATGGTCGGCTACGAGACCACGATCCTCGGTGCTGCCGAGGTCCGCAAGATGCTGCCCGACGTCGGCCCCGAGGTCGTCGGCGGCAGCTATTGCCCGCTCGACGGCCACGTCAATTCGCAAAAGCTGCTTCGCGCACTGCACGGCGGGCTTGCCCGGCTCGGCGGTGCCTATCTCCCTGGCCGCCGCGTCAACGGCATCGCCAATCGGGACGGCGCCTTCCGCCTCTCGACACCCAAAGGCGAATTGACCGCCGGCAAGGTCGTGCTCGCCGCCGGCAACGCCAACATGACGCTCGCACCCATGATCGGTCTCTCTGCACCGATGCTGCCCGAGCGTGGCCAGATCATCGTCACCGAGCGCGTCGCGCCCTTCCTGCATCACCCCGTGGTCACCATTCGCCAGACTGACGAAGGCAGCGTCATGATCGGCGACAGCAAGGAGGAGGCGACCGACCCCGCCGGCATGACGTTCCCGATCAACACCGTCATGGCCGATCGCGCCGTACGCATGTTCCCGCGCCTCGCCCGCCTTAATGTGGTCCGCACCTGGTCCGCGATCCGCGTCATGACCGCCGACGGCTTCCCGATCTACGAGCAATCGACCGCCTCCCCTGGCGCCTTCGTCGTCACCTGCCACTCCGGCGTGACTCTCGCCGCCAACCACGCCCTCGAGATCGCGCCGATGATCGCGAAGGGCGCGCTCGATCCCTCGCTCGACGCATTCTCGGCCCGGAGGTTCGATGCTCGCCCGCGTTGACGACCGCCACCAGCGGACCATTCGGATCACCATCGACGGGCTCGCGGCCGAGGCCCGCGCCGGCGACACGGTGGCCGCCGCCCTGCTCGCCGCCGACGTCGCTGCCTGCCGCGTTTCCGCCGTTTCAGAGAGCCCGCGCGGCCCCTACTGCCTGATGGGCGTCTGCTTCGAATGCCTGGTCACGATTAACGGCGTCGGCAACCGTCAGGGCTGCCTGATCGAGGTCCGCGAGGGCATGACGATCGAGACCCAATCCCGCCGCCGCGAGGCCTGCCGATGAGCCGCCTTGCCTCCCTTCCCGACACTTGGGACGTGCTTGTCGTCGGTGCCGGACCCGCTGGTATGGCCGCCGCGACGGTAACCGCGAGGGCAGGCCTCTCCACGCTCGTCGTCGACGAGGGCCCAGGCCCCGGCGGGCAGATCTGGCGCGCCGTCACGACGACACCGGTCATGAGCCGCCCCGTGCTCGGCAGCGACTACTGGGCGGGCGCGCCGGCCGTCCGCGCGTTCTACGAAGCCGGCGCCGTCTACCTGCCCTCGACCCAGGTCTGGAGCCTTGACGCCGAAGGCGTGGCCGGCCTCTCCGCTGACGGTGCCGCACGCTACGTCTCGGCGAAGCGCGTCGTCATTGCGACCGGCGCCATGGAGCGGCCGTTCCCCGTGCCGGGTTGGACGCTTCCCGGCGTCATGACGGTCGGCGCCGCCCAAGGTCTTCTAAAGTCGTCCGGCCTCTACCCGAACGGCCGCCTCGTCGTGGCAGGAACCGGCCCGCTCGTGTGGCTCTATGCGGCCCAGCTCCTCGCAGCCGGAGGCCGCATCTCCGCGCTTCTCGACACCACCGATCCCGGCGCCCGCCTTGCCGCCACCCGCAGCTTCCCGGCCTTCGCCGCCTCGCCTTACCTCGCCAAGGGACTTGCCCTGATGGCCAAGGTCCGCGCCCGCGTTCGCGTGCTGCGCAAGGTGACCGCATTGGCCATCGACGGAGCCGAGCGGGCAACGACCATCCGCTTCCGTCGCGGGAATGGCAACGAGGAGCAGATCCCCGCCGATACGGTGCTTTTGCACCAGGGCGTGGTTCCCCAGGTCAATCTGGCCATGGCTGCGGGCATTGCTCATCGCTGGGACGACCGGCAGCTCTGTTTCATCCCCGACGTGGACGCTTTCGGCCAGACATCGCTCGCGCCCATTGCCATTGCGGGCGACGGCGCCGGCATTTCCGGTTGGGAAGCCGCCGTCGAGCGCGGAAAGCTGGCCGGCATCGGCGCCGCGCGCGCACTCGGCATCGCCCCCGCCAGCCTTCCAGCGCCCGAGGCACCGCTCAAACGCCTCCGAGCCCTCGCTCGTCCGCGCGCTTTCCTCGACACCTTCTATCGTCCCGCCGTCGCATTCCGCCGTCCGGCGCCCGAAACCATTGTCTGTCGCTGCGAGGAGGTAACGGCCGCCGAGATCCAGAAGGCCGTCGAGATCGGCGCTCTCGGTCCTGCTCAGCTCAAGTCCTACACCCGCTGCGGCATGGGCCCATGCCAGGGCCGCATGTGCGGCCTCACTGTCACCGAGCTGATCGCAGCCGAGCGCGGCGTCTCGCCGGCCGAGGTCGGCTACTTCCGCTTGCGCGCGCCGGTGAAGCCGATCACGATCGCCGAGATGGCCTCGCTTCCCGTCGACGGCACGATCGTCAAGGCGGTTGTGCGGAGCTGACCCGCCCGGCCATATCATCCACCAGCCTGGAGCCGCCCCATGCCAATCGCCCTGTCGCTGATCACCGACGAGGTCTCCCCTGTCCTGGCTGATGGCCTGCGCGCGGCGGCCGAGGAGGGCCTGACAAAGGTCGATGTCCGCTCCATCGGCGGCATCAATTTCATGTCGCTCGACGAAAGTGCCCAACGCGCCGCCGCCAAGGAGATCCGCGAGGCGGGCCTCACCGTCGGCACGCTCGCGACACCGCTCCTGAAGTGGCCGGCGCCCGGCCAGTCCGCCGCCGATATGGGCGACCAGTTCGGCTTTGACACCAAGGGCCGCACGACCGACCAGCTTTACGAGGACGCCTTCCGCTGCGCCGAGATCCTGGGGGCCCGCGACCTGCGCGTCTTCTCTCTTCTGAAGCATGACGGCTTCAACCTGGCCGAGCTCGACGACGACTACGCCAAGCTGATCCGCCTTGCCGAGCGCCACGACGCCACGCTCCACATTGAGAACGAGCACGTCTGCAACCTGCACACCGTCGCCGACCTCGTCGCCGCCATGCACCGCTGGCGCCATCCCCGGCTGCAGGCCCTACTGGACATCCCCAATGCATGGCGTCGCCAGCGCCCGAGCCAGGCGGACCTGGAGGCGATCACGCCATTCGTCTCCCAGATCCACTTCAAGGATTGGAGCGATGCGCAAGGCAGGATGGTCGCGCTCGGCGAAGGCGACATTCCGTTCCGCATGCTGCTCGATCCGATCTACGCCGCGGCCCGCGAGCGCGACATCACTTTCGTCGTCGAGACCCACGTCCCGTCCGAGCCGGCAGCCGCGACATTGCGCTCGGTCAAGGCTTTGAAGTTGCTGGCGGCCTGAGCGTCATCAAAGTGTTCGAAAGCGCGTCTGCACCTGTGGACGCGGGCCACCATCGCCAGTATGGAGTGCGCGGGATGCCGGGTCCGGCCTCCGCGCGCCAGCCCGTGCCGAAGGAAGAAGAGTGATGGCCAACGCAGCGACGACGATCACCGGCGCGTCCGTGAAGGACATGGCGAACGCCATCCGCGCGCTCTCCATGGACGCCGTGGAGAAGGCCAAGTCCGGTCACCCCGGCATGCCCATGGGCATGGCCGATGTCGCAACCGTCCTCTTCACCGAAGCCCTGAAGTACGACGCCACGCGTCCCGATTGGCCCGATCGGGACCGCTTCGTCCTTTCCGCCGGCCACGGCTCCATGTTGCTCTACGCGCTGCTGCATCTGTCCGGCACGCCCGGCATGACGCTCGACGACATCAAGAATTTCCGCCAACTCGGCGCCAAGACGGCAGGCCATCCCGAGTTCGGCCACGCCCCCGGCATCGAGACGACCACAGGCCCACTCGGCCAGGGGCTCGCCAATGCCGTTGGCATGGCGATCGCGGAGCGCATCCTGAATGCTCGCCTGGGCGACGACATCGTCGACCATCGCACCTGGGTCATCGCAGGTGACGGCTGCCTGATGGAAGGCATCTCGCAGGAGGCGATCTCGCTTGCCGGCCATTTGCGGCTCAGCCGGCTGATCGTGCTCTTCGACGACAATGGCATCTCGATCGATGGCCCAACCAGCCTGACGACCAGCGAGGACCAGATCGCCCGGTTCAAAGCCTCGGGCTGGGCGACGCTCTCGGTCGACGGTCACGACGCCGCGGCGGTCTCCAAGGCCCTCGCGACTGCCAAGGCGGACACCACGAAGCCCTGGCTGATCGCCTGCAAGACGCGCATCGGCTACGGCGCCCCGACCAAGGAGGGTAAGGCCTCCTCGCACGGTTCGCCGCTCGGCGCCGACGAGATCAAGGGCGCCCGCGAGAAGATCGGCTGGCCACACGGCACCTTCGAGATTCCGGCCGACATCCTCGCGGCGTGGCGAGCCGCCGGTGCACGGGGCGCCGCTGCTCGCGAGGCATGGGAAGCACGCTTCTCCAAGATCGACGCCGCCAAGCGCGAGGCTCTGGCCCATCCCGCCGGCGCCGTCAAAACCGCCATCGCCGACGCCATCCGCGCCTGCAAGCAGGCCGCCGCTGCCGAGACCGGCCAGAAAGCAACCCGAGTCTGGTCCGAGCTCACGCTCGAGAAGCTCACCGCCGCGTGCCCGGCACTGATCGGCGGCTCGGCCGACCTCACCGGCTCCAACAACACCAAGGCCAAGTCGCAAGGCATCATCAAGCCGGGTGATTTCTCCGGCTCCTACATCCACTACGGCGTGCGCGAGCATGCCATGGCCGCCGCCATGAACGGCATCGCACTGCACGGCGGGCTGATCCCCTACGGCGGCACGTTCATGGCCTTTACCGACTACTGCCGCCCGTCGATCCGACTGTCGGCGCTGATGGGCCAGCGCGTCGTCTACGTGATGACGCACGACTCGATCGGCCTCGGCGAGGACGGCCCGACGCACCAGCCCGTCGAGCATCTGGCCGCACTGCGCGCCATCCCGAACCTCAACGTCTTCCGCCCCGCCGACGGCGTCGAGACCGCCGAGTGCTGGGCGCTGGCCGTGGCCCCCGGCGAGACGCCGTCGATTCTGGCCCTAACCCGTCAGAACGTGCCGAACCTGCGCACCACGCACACCGACGAGAACCTGTCGGCCAAAGGCGGCTACGTGATCCGCGACGTGTCGGGGAAGCGCGACGTCACCTTGATTGCCACCGGCTCGGAAGTGGGCTTGGCCGCCGCCGCCGCTGAGGCGCTCGCGAAGGACGGCATTGCCGCCGCCGTTGTCTCCATGCCGAGCTTCGAGCTATTCCGCAAGCAGCCGGAAAGCTATCGGATGGACGTCCTCGGCGAGGCGCCACGCGTTGCCATCGAGGCCGCCGTCGAGATGGGCTGGCGCGAGTGGCTCCGCTTCTCGGACCGCTTCATCGGCATGTCCGGCTTCGGCGCCTCCGCCCCCGCCCCGAAGCTCTACGAGCACTTCGGCATCACCGTCGCCAAGACCGTCGAGGCCGCGAAGGGGCTGGTGGCGAAGTAGGTTCAAGCAGGACGCCGAACCAAATCGGTGTCATCCCGGGCCTTGTGCCCGGGACCCATCCCTCCGCGAGTCCGAGACGAGCGGCTTGTGCCGCGAGCCAACCGCATCACCCGTTCCGCCAATAGAGGCCGTGTCTGCTGCACCATGGGTCCCGGCGACAAGCGCCGGGATGACAGTTGGTCAGACACGAAGGCAGAGACCTAAGCCGGCCCCTTGCTCCCCTTCGCCATGCCGCGCGACTTCAGCGCCTCGGCGATCTCGTCGAGGATCGTCGGATCGTCGATCGTCGCGGGCATCTTCCATGCCTCGCTGTCGGCGATCGCCCGCATGGTGCCGCGCAGGATCTTGCCAGACCGCGTCTTCGGCAGGCGCTTGACCGTCATCACCTGTTTGAACGCGGCGACCGGCCCGATCTCGTCACGGACCAGCTTGATCACCTCGGCCTCGATCTCTTTCTCGTCACGGTTGACACCCGCGTTGAGCACGATGAAGCCAGCCGGCAGCTGCCCTTTGAGATCATCGTGCACACCCATGACGGCGCACTCGCCGACGTCCTTGTGCCGCGCGACGACCTCCTCCATCTGTCCCGTCGACAGGCGGTGACCAGCGACGTTGATAACGTCGTCTGTTCGCGCCATCACGAAGACGTAGCCGTCCTCGTCGATGAAGCCGGCGTCCGACGTGGTGTAGTAGCCCTTGAAGTCGGCGAGGTAGCTCTTGCGGAACCGCTCATCGTTACCCCAGAGCGTCGGCAAGGACGACGGCGGCAGCGGCAGCTTCACGGCAAGCGTGCCGGTTTGCCCGCGTGGCACCGGCTCGCCCTTCTCGTCGAGGCATTGCAGGTCGTAGCCGGGCATCGGCACCGACGGCGAACCGTACTTGACGGGAAGCTGCCCGAGCCCGACCGGATTGCCCGCGATCGGCCAGCCCGTCTCGGTCTGCCACCAATGGTCGATCACCGGCACCTTCAGGTGCTGCTCGGCCCACTTGATGGTCTCGGGATCGGCCCTCTCGCCGGCCAGGAACAGCGTTCGGAAAGCTCGCAGATCGTACTTCTTTATGAGCTCGCCCTGCGGGTCGTCCTTCTTGATCGCCCGGAACGCGGTCGGCGCGGTGAACATCGCCGACACCTTGTGCTCCGAGATCACCCGCCAGAAGGCACCCGCGTCCGGCGTTCCGACCGGCTTGCCCTCGTAGAGGATGGTCGTCGCGCCATGCAGCAGCGGCGCATAGACGATGTAGCTGTGGCCCACCACCCAGCCGACGTCGGACGCCGACCAGAACACCTCACCGGGCTCGATGTCGTAGTGGTTCTTCATGGTCCACTTCAGCGCGACCATGTGGCCGCCGTTGTCGCGGATCACGCCCTTCGGCGAGCCTGTCGTTCCCGACGTGTAGAGGATGTAGAGCGGATCGGTCGCCGCCACCGGCACACAGGCAGCTTTGCGCCCCTTCGTCTTCGCCGCCGCCACCGCCTCTGCCCAGTCGTGATCCCGGCCCGCGACCATTGTCGCCTCGGCCTGAGACCGCTGCAGCACGACCGAGATGCCGACCTTGTGGCTCGCCAGCTCGATCGCCTTGTCGAGCAGGGGCTTGTAGGGCACCACGCGGGCCGTTTCGATGCCGCAGCTCGCCGATACGATCGCCACGGGCTTCGAGTCGTCCAGCCTCGTCGCCAGCTCCGACGCTGCGAAACCTCCGAACACGACGGAATGAATGGCGCCGATGCGGGCGCAGGCCAGCATGGCGATCGCAGCCTCGGGCACCATCGGCATGTAGATGATGACCCGGTCGCCCTTCTTCACGCCGAGATCCTGGAGGACCGCGCCGAACGTCGCGACCTCGTCGAGTCAGCTGCGAATAGGTGAAGGCCTTCTTCGTCCCCGTGACGGGACTATCGTAGATGAGCGCGTTCTGCGCGCCGCGCCCGCGGAGCACGTGCCGGTCGAGGCAGTTGTAGGCGGTGTTGCACTCTGCCCCCGCGAACCAGCGGCCGTACTCGCCCATATCGGGATCGAACACCTTGTCCCACAGGTTGATCCAATCGATCTCGCGCGCCGCCTCGCCCCAGAACCGCTCCGGGTCCTTCTTCCAGCCCTCGTAGACCTCGTGATAGCGGCTCATTCCAGTATTCCTCCCAATTGCGGGCGTTCGCCTGCGATTCCGGCGCTTTGACAGCATTGTCGCGGCACCTGGAGCAAGAGGCAAGGCCGGCCCTGCGGCGTTGCTGCGACCAATTCGGTTCTATAGTGTTCCGTTCAATCAGCCCGGACATGGCGCATCGGGCTCCGCGATCAGGGCCGCAAATCCATGACAAATCCGTTCGAGCAGGATCTCGCTCCGAATCCGGCCAACTACCAGCCGCTCACACCCTTGTCGTTCCTGGCGCGCGCCGCCCACGTGTGGCCAGAGCACGTCGCCGTCATCCATGGGAACGAGCGCCGGACCTACCGCGACCTCTATGCGCGCTGCCGCCGCCTCGCCTCGGCCCTGTCGAAGCGCGGCATCGGCGTCGGCGACACCGTCTCCGTCATGCTCCCGAATGTGCCGCCGATGCTCGAGGCGCACTACGGCGTGCCGATGACCGGCGCGGTGCTGCATTCCATGAACACGCGGCTCGACGCTGCCATCGTCGCCTTCCAACTTGATCACGCCAACACGAAAATCCTGATCACCGACCGCGAGTATGCGCCCGTCATGAAGGAGGCGCTGGCCCTCGCCAAGGTAAGGCCCCTCGTCATCGACTTCGACGACCTCGCGTTTCCGCAGTCCGGCGAGCGCCTGGGCACACTCGACTACGAGGCGCTCGTCGCCGAGGGCGATCCCGATTTCTCCTGGCGCATGCCCACGAACGAGTGGGAGGCGATCGGCCTCAACTACACCTCCGGCACCACGGGAAACCCGAAGGGCGTCGTTGTCCATCATCGCGGAGCCGCGCTGATGTGCTACGCGAACACGATCGCCGCCGGCCTCGGCCGCCATCCGGTCTATCTGTGGACACTGCCGATGTTCCACTGCAACGGCTGGGCATTCCCGTGGACGCTGTCGGCCGTCGGTGGCACCCACGTCTGCCTCCGCTGGGTGCGCGCCAAGCTGATCTACGACTTCATCGCCGAGCACCACGTCACCCATATGTGCGGCGCCCCGATCGTCATGGCGACCATGCTCAATGCCCCCGACGAAGAGAAACGCGCCATCTCGCACACGGTCCAGTTCGTCACGGCGGGCGCGGCCCCACCCGAGGCCGTGCTCGCACGCATGTCCGAGGCCGGCTTCAACGTCACCCACGTCTACGGTCTCACCGAGGTCTACGGCCCCTCCGTCGTCAACGAATGGAAGGCCGAGTGGGATGCCCTCGACACCAGCCGCCGCGCCCAGTTGAAGTCACGCCAGGGCGTGGCCTATGCCGCGCTCGAAGGCCTCTCTGTGATGTACCCGGCCACCATGATGCCGGTCCCCTGGGACGGCGAGACCATGGGCGAGGTCATGATGCGCGGCAACATCGTGATGAAGGGCTACCTGAAGAACAAGACCGCCACGGACGAAGCCTTCGCCGGCGGCTGGTTCCATACCGGCGACCTCGGCGTCATGCATCCGGACGGCTATATCCAGCTCAAGGATCGCTCCAAGGACATCATCATCTCGGGAGGCGAGAACATCTCCTCGATCGAGGTCGAGGACGTGCTCTACAAGCACCCGGCCGTCGCCCATTGCGCCGTAGTCGCCAAGCCCGACGAGAAATGGGGCGAGACGCCCTGCGCCTTCATCGAGCTCAAGCCCAACACGACAGCCACGGCCGATGAGCTCATCGACTGGTGCCGCGAGCATCTCGCCCGCTTCAAATGCCCGCGCCATGTCGTCTTCGCCGAAATCCCGAAAACCTCGACCGGAAAGATCCAGAAATTCCAGCTCCGCGAGATGGCGAAGACGGCTTGATCCACGGCAACGACCGTGCGCTGAGAAGCGCGCAGCTTTCTGTATCGGCGGCGGTCGCAAGGCAGGCGGCCGGTCTGCATTCGCACTCCACAGCCAGGCCAGCCCCACCCATGAATCTCGAGAAAGTCGTCTTCGCCTTCTTCATCCTGCTCGCCGCCACACTCAACTTCGGTTTTGTCTACGGCGACGTCGACAATCGCGACCATCATCATGTGTGGGAGCTGGGAGCCGCCATCGTCGTCAACCTGATCGCGACGGTGCTCAAGTTCGGCGACAGAACGCATATCGGCGCCGTTCACCTGGCCTCGAGCCTGGTCGCGCTATCGCAGCTGCTGCTGGCGTCGCTGGTCTGGTTCTTCGCCACCCGGGGCCTCGCCGCCGAGCAGATCTCCCCGTCAGACATCGCGAGCGTCGTATCGTTGGCGGCCGGGGCCCTTCTCGCCAACTTCGCTTCGGTCGCGATCATGATCGTCGAGACGACGCTGCAGCGCCGGTGAGCGGAACGGAGTGCCGTGAACAGCATCTTCTTCATCGCGCTCCGTCGCCTCAGAGCGCCCCTGATCCTGATCATCCTGATTTTCGCCGTGGCGACGGTCGGCCTGACAGTAATACCCGGCGTCGATGCCGAGGGCCGTCCCTGGCATATGTCTCTGTTCCAGGCTCTATATCTGGTTTCCTATACCGCCACGACGATCGGCTTCGGCGAGATCCCCCATCCCTTCACGGACACCCAGCGCCTGTGGGTGACGTTCGTGATTTACCTGTCGGTGATCGGCTGGGCCTATCTCGTGAGCGCGCTGCTGGCACTCGCACAAGACCAGGGGGTTCGCCAGTCGATCGTCACCGCGAGATTCGGCCGCGAGGTCCGGCGCCTGCGCGAGCCCTTCTACGTCGTGTGCGGCTTCGGTGAGACCGGACTGATGGTGGTGCGCACTCTGGACCGCCTCGGATTTCGCTTCGTGGTGATAGACGCTGATGCGACACGCCTCCATGAGCTGGAGTTGCAGGAGCTTACCGTCGACACCTTGGGGATCGCCGCCGACGCGCGGCATCCCGACACGCTGACGATGGCCGGTATCCTGAAGGCCGAATGCCGGGGCGTGCTCGCGCTGTCCAACTCCGACGAGATCAATCTCACCATCGCGCTGGCGGTGCATCTGCTTCATCCGGGGCTTCCGATCCTGTGCCGGTCGCACACCCCGTCCGTCGATGCGACGCTCGAGCTGCTCGACAACTGCCAGGTCATCGATCCGTTCGACGAGTTCGCCCAACGCCTCCTTCTCGCGATGAAATCGCCCGACAGCCATCGCCTGTTGACGTGGCTCACGGATCCGCCGGGCACGTATCTGCGGCCGCGCATTCCGACCCCGCCCGGGGCCTGGATCGTATGCGGGTACGGTCGTTTCGGTGCTCAGCTCGCATCGGCGATCGAGAGCGGCGGCTTCGATGTCGTCGTCATCGATCCGGCCGCCGAGCCCGGCAGTGGCAAGCGCGTCGTCTCCGGATTAGGCTCCGATCGCGATGCACTGCTGGCCGCCGGAGTATCGAACGCGGCGGGTCTCGTCGCCGGAACCGACAGCGACCCCGCAAACCTGGCCATCACGATCACCGCCAGGCAGCTCAACCCCGACCTGTTCATCATCGCTCGGCAGAACTTCGTTGCGAACGAGGCCCTGTTCGCGAGCCTCCGCGCCAACATGACGATGGTCGCCAGTCAGATCATCGCCAACGAGTGCGTCGCGACATTGCGAACCCCGCTGCTGGCCAATTTCCTGGCGATCGTCGAGAAGAGGCCCAACGAGTGGGCCGAGGCCGTCGTCCAGAGATTGAGTCGGATCACGCAGGATATCGCGCCGGATTTCTGGTCCATCTCGATTACGCCCGAGGAGACGCCAGGCCTCCTCGACGCCGCGGCGAGAGAAGGGGTGCAACTGCGCCTCGGAGAGTTGATGCGGCGAAGCTCGGACCGCACGGCGCGCGCAGCAACCATGCCCCTCCTACTCAGCCGCCTCAACACGATCATTGAGCTGCCGTCCGACGACACCGTGATCGAGGTTGGTGACAGGCTTCTTTTTGCCGGCACCGGCGTTGCCGCGGTCGAGCAGCGCGAGCTCGTCCGCAACGCCAATATAGCGGCCTATGTGTTGACCGGACGCAGCGTTCTCGGCGGCTATGTCTGGCAATGGCTGGCCAGGCGCCGCCAAGCCGCCTGATCCTCCATCGCCCGCGCTTGCAGGCTTCGGCATTGACGATGGCTCTACGCTCGGGAACATCACTTTCGCCGCCTCGGCAAAACCTGCACGCCACGCTGTCAGCTCGCGTTCATCTGAAGGGTCCTATGACCGGCCCTCGACGCGCCGGGAGCTCGTCCTTCTGCTGCTCCGAAAGGGCAAGAGATCATGAAATTCGCCACTGCCGCAGCCATCCTGCTCTTCTCGGCCTCGGCCACGCTGGCCCAGGCCCCCGCCACCCAGCCGGCACCCGCCAAGCCGACCGCGCCTGCACCGGCAGCGGCCCCCGCGCCGGCCAAGCCGACGGCTGCCAAGCCCACCGCGTCCGGCGCTCAGAAGCAGGCGCAGGCTGCCACCACGTGCAAGGCCAGCGCTGCCGCCAAGAAGCTGGCAGGCGCCGCGCTCGCGTCCTTCCTGAAGAAGTGCGAGGGTGACGCCACCACCGCTTGCAACAAGTCGGCTGCCGACAAGAAGCTGACTGGAGCCGCGAAGGAAAGCCACACCAAGAAGTGCGTCACCAACGCCGTAGGCACCTGAGTCTCCGCCAGCGACCGTCATGGTCGTCGGCAATCGCGGGCCGTCGGAGAAATCCGGCGGCCCTTCTCTTTTCCGCGACTTCCCGAGCTGCGATCGGCATTTGGGCCGTGCACGTCGGAGCGGCCTTGCCTCGTTCTGGTCCACGTCGTAACTGATGCTTAGTCGAGCCGACGTATCGTGGACGGCGAATCGCCAATCGCCCGCGCAAGGGAGCAGCGCCCGTGAGATCCAGAACGGCTAACCGGCATCGCTCGCTGATCGGGTCGCTTGGCACCCTGGTTGCTGGCGCTTCGCTGGTGGCACTGCTCTCCGTAGTCGGAGGTTTGGCCACACCGGCCCCTGCGCTCGCCCAATCGTTCGAGTACCAGCCGCCGCGCCCGGACCCAGACGGCGACTACGGCGCCAACCTTGAGCCTTTCGACGCCGACGGTCCCTTGATCAGTGTCATCTCGCTCGGGAGCCAGAAAATTCGCGTCTTCGACCGCAACGGAATGATCGCGAGCTCCAAGGTCTCGACCGGCAAGCGCGGCCACGACACGCCGGAAGGCATCTTTTCGATCATCGAGCGCAAGGTCGAGCACAACTCGAACCTCTACGATGACGCCGAGATGCCGTTCATGCAGCGCCTCACTTGGTCTGGCATCGCCCTGCATCAGGGTTTGCTCCCGGGTTACCGCGCGTCCCATGGTTGCATCCGCCTGCCTGACGGGTTCGCCGAGCAGCTGTTCCGGACCACTCAGATCGGAACCCGCGTGGTCATCACGTCTGACGAGGCGTCGCCGCAGCCGGTCTCCCATCCGGTCTTGCCGCAACCCGGCGAGCCCCCCGCGATACCCTCCGCTCCCGCGATCGAGCCCGACACCGTAACGCCCCTGACCGCACCTGATCGGACCGGCGCCATCAACGTGGCTGGGACCGCCGAGGATGCGAGCGCCATGCGGGCAGCCGTCGCGTCAGTCATGCAGCCCAAGCCGCAACCGAGCCTCGCTGAGCTGCGCGCCCGCCGCATCGAGGTGGAAAAGCGACTGAACGCCGCCACCAAGGCCGTCAATCAAGCCAAGGTGCCCGTTCGCCCTCGCCTGATCGCGCAGGGCAAGGCCGAGAAGGCACTCCGTCAGGCCATCGCCCTCGCCAACCGGGCCAGGGGTCGCACAGCAGCACTTGCCGAGGCGCCGTTCAATACGACAACGGTTGCAGGCTGGAACGCCGCCGTGGCCGATCACATCGAGGCGCTCGTCGAGGAGGTGTCGGCCCAGAACTCGCGAGGATTGGGCACGCGAGCTGGCAGCCCGCAGCGCTGGCGCCGCGATGGCCGCTCAGGACCACGTCCGCAAGCTCGATGCGGAGCGCCAGGTCGTCCTCAACCAATTTCGATCGATCGCACGCAAACTGTCGCCGGTCACCATCTTCGTGTCGCGCGACGCGGGCCGCGTCTTTGTGCACCAGGCCCGCCACCCTGTCATGGAGCTACCCATCGAGATCCGCGAGCCGGATCGCCGCCTCGGGACACACATCTTTACCGCCTTCCAGATCGACGACCGCGACGACGAGGTTCGCTGGGTCGGCATGACGCTGGAGACGGCGGACGGCCGTTCTCCGCTACCCGCTCGAGCCAAATCGAAGAAGCGCCGCAAGGGCGAAGCCGACGACGATACGCACACCAGCCGCGATAGCCTGCGGTCCGCCCGCGCCGCGCTCGATCGCGTCGAGATTCCCCCGGCCGTCCTGGCGCGCATCATGCCCACGCTGCAGCCGGGCTCGACGCTCATCATCTCGGACCTCGGCAAGAGCATCGAGACCGGCCCGGGGACCGACATCGTGGTCCAGACGCGAGGCGAGGCGGAAGCGGCACGCAGCATCGCCAACTTTGTGGCACGCAAACGCGGCGAGTTGATCGGATATAGCGAGTCCTCGTACAAGCCGCGGCGTCGCGAACGGAGCGGCGACTGGTATCGATGGTAGCTCCCGCCGACTATTGCCTAGTGTTCCGGCGCCGACATTTGCTTCCCGTCGCGGCTCGGTCGAGAGCAAATGTCGGCGCCAGAGGAACACTAGCAACATCATGACTTAGTGTAGCTTTTGCATCTGACGTTTGGTGACGAGCCCAGCCGAGCGCGGGTACCAAACGTCAGATGCGCTACACTAGCCCGCTGACGGCCCTTTGTCCGTCGAGCCTCCGGGCTGCACAGGCGCTTGCTCGTCAAGGAGCACGATCTCGACCGACGCTTCCTCGATCGGGCCCTGCATCACGACCTCAGAGACCTCTGCGGGCTCCTCTGGTCTGTCATCGACACGCCTGAGCCGCTCCGCGAGGCGCGAGATCGGTCGTGGCTCCTCCCTCGGCTTCGCCGGCGCCAGACTGACGATCTCGACTTCCGCCTCGTCGCCACGAAGCATTGGCACCTCCGAAGGGGCCAAGCTCGGCGAGTTCCCGGCGCGGAGAGGGCGTGCCGGATGCGTCAGAGGCAGCGGTCGGGGCCGGTGGCGTCCTCGGAGAGCGAGCCGATGGGGATGGAGCGGCGCCAGGTGGCTGCTCCCAGATCCCCACGTCGCGCCGCATCATCCGTTCGATCTCGGCTTCGAGCGAGGTGAGCCGAGCCGGCCCGTCACCAGCGAGTCCAAGCGCGGAAGCGAGGCGGCTGCCGGCGGAAGCCGGGCGCCGCGGCTTCACAGTCTCGGCCGGGACGCGAGGCGGAGTTGGCTCGCGCGATAACCGCGGATGCTGCGAACCGGGGCGCTGCATTGATGACTGCGGCACCGGCTCCTTCGAGGCGAGTGGCCGGCTCGTCGTCGGGCCATAACGCGTTCGCTCTACCTGGCGCGGCGGCGCCTTTTCGGGCAAGGGGGGCGGCAAGGCGATAAGGCGCTCACCCGCCGCGACAGGCGACGGCTCGACACCCGCATCGTGGATCGTCGCGGGAGCCACACCCAGGGCAACGATTGCCGCCTCGACCGCAGCCAGCGACCGCCAGTCCGCGACTTTCGCATCGAGATGCCGATAGAGCCGGAGCTTCAGATCGTCGTAGTCGACGCCGGGTGGTGCCTCGCCGCGTGCCAGTCGCGCCTCGAGTTGCTTGAGCGCCGCCCACGCCGGCTCGGCGTCAAGCCGCCTCTCCAGATCGTCCCTGGCGCGCTCGAGAGCCGTCCGCGCCGCATCGATAGTCTTCCTCGGGCCGGCCATTCCGGTTGCATCTCCAATGACCGCAGCACAATCGCCGAATTACGACATTCCGGACACACGACATGCCGCGGCCGGTCCTTCCGTCGCCACCGCGACTGGCATAATAAACCTGTTCTCGCTAAGCCGGTACCGGCAGAGCACCACGCTGAGACAAAAGCGGGGGAGGCTGGAGAAGGTCGATGCGCAAGGCGTGGAACGTGCTCAGGCTTGCGGTCACCCGCGTCATCGATGATGGCGGCGTGTCGATGGCCGGTGCCGTTGCATTCTCGTTCCTGCTGTCGCTGTTTCCGTTCTGCATCTTCCTCGCGGCCCTCGCAGGCACCCTCGGAGGGCGCGAGCTGGCCGACGCCGCCATCCAGCAGCTCTTCCAGGCTGTGCCCGACACCGTCGCCAGTGCGCTGGCCCCCGAGGTCGAAAAGGTGATGGGACGTACCCAGTACGGCATCCTCACGCTCGGCGCCGCCATATCGCTGTTCTTCGCCACCAGCGCCATCGAAAGCCTGCGCGCCGCCCTCAATGTCGCGTACGGCGTTCGCGAAGGCCGCTCGATGCTGTTCTGTTTCTTCCAGAGCCTCATCTTCGTCTTCGCCACGGCTGCCGGCATGCTTGCGATTGCCTGGGGTGTCGTGGTCGGCCCCGCGCTGGCAACGGCGCGCGACTGGCAGCCGATCATCTGGCTGATCGACCACGGCCTGCTCTCTCCGACCTCGCGATACACCATCGTCGTGGCCATCACCCTCGCTCAGTTGCTCGCCTATCACCTCTGGCTGGCCGCCGGCCGTCGCACGCTCTGGGACATCTGGCCAGGCGCCGCCTTGAGCGTCGCTCTGTGGATCCTCGCGGCTTGGGTCTATTCCTGGTGGCTCACCGTCAGCGACTACTCGATCTTCTACGGCGGCCTGACGCAACTCCTCACCGCCCTCATCTTCTTCCAGTTCTCGGGCGTCATCATGATCTTCGGAGCGGAGTTCAACCGCGCACTTGCCGAGGTGCGCGCCGACGGGTGAGCATGGTGCCACGCAAACGAAGCGAGGGAACTGCCATGAGCTACACGGACATCGCCTACACCGTCGAAGGCGGCGTCGCGCGCCTCTCACACAATCGCCCCGAGATGCGCAACGCCGAGAGCAAGCAGCTCCTCGACCAACTCGACGACGCCGTCAGGACGGCCACCGCCGACCCGGCCGTGCGCGTCCTCGTCTTCGACGGCAAGGGCGACCATTTCTCCGCCGGCCACGACCTGAAGCAGGGCGCCGCTGAACGCGCCAACTTCACCGTCGAGCAGCGGTGGGCCTACGAGGAGCTCTATTACCTCGAGTATGCGCTGCGCATCTGGGACTGCCCGAAGCCCACCATCGCTTCCGTGCAGGGCGCCTGCATCGCGGGCGGCTTCATGGTCGCCAACATGTGCGATCTGATCGTCGCCGCCGACGACGCATTCTTCTCCGATCCCGTCTGCCACACCCTCGGCGCAGCCGCGGTGGAGGTGCTGATCCACCCCTGGGTAATGGGTGCGAGAAAAGCCAAGGAGATGCTGTTCATGGGCGGCCGGATGTCGGCGGCGGAAGCCTATCGCATCGGCATGGTCAACAAGGTCGTACCCCGCGCCGATCTGGAGACGGAGACGATGGCCATGGCCACCCACATCGCCAAGGCCGAGCCCTTTGCCCTGAAGCTCGTCAAGCGCTCGATCAACCGCACGCTCGACGCCCAGGGCCTCAGAACCGCGCTCCACGCCCACTTCGATACGCACCAGCTCAGCCACGTCACCGAGGCCTTCAAGGGCGCCAGGGACCGCGGCCTCGCCAACGCGATCAAGAAGGCGAAGGAGTAGATCGCGCCGGCGGCCCGGTCCCGTCAGGCGAGGTCTTTCACAGCCGCGATGTAGTCGCGCATGGCGGTCATGTGATCGGCGAGCGTGCGGCCGGGGATGCGGGTGTGGGGGCCGCGGCCGTACGTGGTGTTGAGCGTGACATGGGTGACGCCGGCGGCCTCCCAGCCCTCGAACGCACGGCGCCATTCCTCGGGGCCGCTCCCCTCGGCGGTCGAGACCCAGACTTCGAGGCCGACTGAGGCAGGGTCGCGGCCGGCTTCCTCGACGTACTGCCTGAGCTTGTCGAATTGGGCCGTCGCCTCGGGACCTTGGGGGTGGGCGAGCATGATCCACCCGTCGCCCCACCTGGCGATGCGGCGCAAGGTGACATCCTCGTGGCCGCCGAACCAGAGGGGAATGGTGCGCCTCGTCGGCAGCGGGTTGATGCCGGCGTCGTCGATCGTGTGCCACTCGCCTGAGAACGTGACGTGCGGCTCGGCCCAGAGCGCTTTCATCACCTGGACCTGCTCCTCGGAGCGGCGACCGCGCGTCTTGAAGTCCTCGTTGAGGGCCTGGAACTCGATCGGGTTCCAGCCTATGCCGACGCCGAGGCGGAAGCGACCGCCCGAGAGAACATCCAGCGAGGCGGCCTGCTTGGCAACGAGAGCGGCCTGGCGTTGGGCGAGGATGAGGACCTGGGTCGAAAAACCGATGGTACGGGTGACACCGGAGAGGTAGCCGAACAGGACAAAAGGGTCGTGGAAGAGGTCTTTCGAGGTGTTCCTCTGGCCCCAGTCGGGCCTATTCTCGACGTTGGCGCCGAGAACGTGGTCGGGGGCGCCGAGATGGTGGTAGCCGAGCCCCTCAGCCGCCTGGGCGAAGTCTCGGACGGTGACGGGGTCGCCACCGACATCGATGAGCGGCAGCGTGATACCGATCTGCATGGCGTGTCTCCCGAAGCGATGATGCAGGAAGGTGCTCCGGAAAGTGGTGGGCTGGCAAGCAAACTGGGAAGCGAGCGGACGGATCAGCGCCGGTCTGGCGATTGACTTTGCTCAAGCGCGAACGACCGATTGGCTTGCTCCTGGCGACGCAGGGGGTAGTCTCCCGCCCCGAAACAGGCGCCGAGAGAGGATACCCGCACGATGAACTTCGAGATCGACAAGCCGCTGGCCGAGCTGCGCGACAAGGTCGCCGCCTTCGTGCGCGAGAAGATCATTCCCTTCGAGAAGGATCCCCGTTGGGACAACCACGGCATTCCCGAGGACATGCGGCACGACCTCAACAAGGCTGCGAAAGAGGCGGGACTGCTCGGCATCAACTCGCCGGAGGACTTCGGCGGCAAAGGGTTCTCGCATTTCGAGCAGGCGGTCGTCTTCGAGGCGGCCGGCTATTCGATCCTGGGTCCGATCGCACTGCACTTCCATGCGCCGGACGAGGGCAACATTCATCTGCTCGACGTGGTGGCGACGCCGGCGCAGCGCAAGAAGTACCTGTCGCGGCTGGCGACGGGCGAGGTTCGCTCGTGCTTCGCCATGACCGAGCCGGACGGCGGTGCCGGTGCCGATCCGCTGCTGCTCAAGACCACGGCGAAACCCGACGGCAACGGCTTCGTGATCAACGGCCGCAAGACGCTGATCACGGGCGCGGAGGGTGCCGCGTTCGCGATCATCATGGCGCGCACCGGCGACGGTCCGGGCGACTGCACGATGTTCCTGACGGATCTGCCCAATCCGGCCTTCAAGATCAGCCGCGTGCTCGGCACCATGGACTCGAGCTTCATGGGCGGACATGCGGTGATCGACATCGAGAACCTGCACGTCTCGGGCGAGGATATCCTCGGAGAGATCGGCAAAGGTTTCCAGTACGCCCAGGTTCGGCTCGCTCCGGCACGGCTGACGCACTGCATGCGCTGGCTCGGCTCGGCGGTCCGCGCACACGACATCGCGACGGAGTATGCGCGGCACCGCATGTCGTTCGGCAAGACGCTCGGCGAGCATCAGGGCGTGTCGTTCATGCTGGCCGACAACGCCATGGACATTCACATCTCGCGGCTGGCGATCTGGCATTGCGCCTGGCTGCTCGACCAGGGCAGACAAGGCCTCGACCGCCTCGTCCATGGCCAAGGTGATCTGCTCGGAGGCAATCTTCCGCGTGGTCGACCGGTCGATGCAGATCCTGGGCGGCATGGGCGTCACCGACGACACGGTGGTGGAGAAGATCTTCCGCGACGTGCGCGCATTCCGCATCTACGACGGCCCGAGCGAGGTGCATCGGCATTCGCTGGGACGGCGCGTGGTGCGCGGAGACAGAAAGGCGCCCAAGGCGCACTGAGGATCGCAAAGGCGAGGCTGCTCGATAGGCGGCCTCGCACGTCGATGCGCGCAAGTCGCTGCAGCCGGGGGATGGATGTCGAGGGTTTTCATAAGCCATGCCGTGAGCGACGGCGCCGGAAAAGCCAGCGAGCTCGTGACCAGCCTGGAGGCGCGCGGACACGCGTGCTGGATCGCGCCGCGCGACATCGTGCCCGGCCGCACCTATCCCGCACAGATCATGGCCGCGATACGGGAGGGGAGGAGCCTCGTCGTGCTGCTGACTGAGGCGGCCAATGCGAGCCCCGACGTGTTGCAAGAGGTGCAGATCGCGCACTCGTCGAAAAGGCTGATCGTTCCGGTTTCGGTGGGCGAGGTGCGCCTTTCGGACGATCTTGGATATTTTCTCTCGGTGCGTCAGCACCTGAGGTGGTCGTCGGCCGAGGATGTCGCGGCGGCCGTCGGCAACGTGCTGCCGCCGCTGGCGACAGGCAGTGCACCGGATGCCGAGCGCGAGCCACAGATGGATCCGACCGCAGCCATCGCGGCAGCAGCCGCCTCGGAAAGCGGCGTCACAGGCACGTTCCGGCTGGTGGTACGCAGCACGGGCGAGGAGACCGATACGCTGTGGCTCTGCTCGGAGGCCGACTATCGCGATCCGAGGTGTCTGTCCGTGGCAATCCGGGGAGAGGCGAGACGCGCACTGCTCGCGCAGCATGGGGCTCAGCTCGGTGCGCATTTTCGGGAGCGGACGGTGATCGTCGACGGGACCGCACGCAAGCAGCGCATCGATTTCGTCAGCGGGGGCAAACCGACGGGCCACTACTACTTCCAGACGCACGTCGACGTGGATGATCCGGCTCAGCTTGCGATGCGGGACTGAGCAGAGATGAGCGGCTGTCCGCGCAATCTCGTCATGTCAAAGGACGCACTCGCGCCGCGACCATCGATGGTCCGCTGAAGGATGCAGAGTGGCTGGGCCGGGAGCGGACTTGCGCCGGGCTATCGTCTGTGATCTTCGCGCTTGTCGCGAGGACTCATCGTGGGCCGGGTGCGGAGAGGCCGTCGTTGGACAGGCCGACCACGTCATTCGTGTGGGACAATGGCATGAATGTCGGCCACGATAACGTCGGCAAAGTCGGCCAACTGCTCGCGTGTGGAAGGGCCACTCAGAACGCCAACGGTGATGCCAGCTCCGGCCGCCTTGCCAGCTAACATGTCGGCAACACTGTCGCCGACCATCGCAAGCTCAGAGGGCAACACGCCAAGCGATCTGGCGATATGCACCAAGCCATCGGGAGACGGTTTGGCTGCGAGATCAAAATCGCCGTTGCAAACCAAGCAGTCGACGAATTTCGAGACGCCTAGATGCTTCAATCCCGCGAGCGTCGCCGATCTTTCGTCGTTGGTGGCAATGCCGATATACACCCCGACAGACTTCAGCATGCGCAGGCGGGCGACTACGTCTCCAATCCCTTCGACGTCGTGTGGTTGTGGGGGCGAGGTCAAGTCGGATAGAAACTGCTTCTGTGCAATGGTTTGTGCCTCATGCCAACTCATTCCCTGCTGATAGAGAACGGTTGCCACCATCACTGCCTTGTCAGCCAGCTTGGCCGAAACGAACGGGCCATCTGGCAGGATCTCCTGATTGGCTCCCGCACTGCCCAGCGCTCGATGGAGTGCCTGTTCCAACTCCTCGTCTCCGCTTGCTGCAGCGGTAACGGCCCGAATGGAGCGAGCAAGGCGACTGCGCCAAGCAATATCGAAGTCAACTATCGTGCCGTCCTTGTCGAGGACGACGGCTTTGATGTCGCGAACGACGTCACCGAAAGACAAATGGGCCAACTCGAGCTCCCTTCCCTCCGCCGGTGCGAACCGGTTCAGGTTCTTGGGATTTCCGCGCCGGCCGGTTTGGCCTGTAGCGGTTTCTCAGCCCCTTCGCGGGGCTCTCCCGGGTTCACCAGAATGCTGGCGCGGCAACTTGCGCTGGTCAATGGACATGTGTCTCCTAGTCTCTTCCTGGCCCATCACGATGAGTGAAGCTGTTCGCGATCGACCTCCGTGGCTCGGCTCACCCGCCCTCCAGCTCTTTCTTCCGCGCCTCGCGACGAAGCGCCGCTTCGCGCTGCGCGATATAGACGGCCGAGGCGAAAATGATCGCGGCGCCGACCCACGTCCAGGTGTCGATCAACTCGCCGAACAAGATGAACCCGAGCGCCACCGCGAATGGCAGGCGTGAGAATTCCAGCGTCAGCACCAGGGAGGCGTCGGCGGCGCGGAAGGCGCGCGCGAGGCACATATGGCCGAGCACACCGGTCAGCCCGACCACGGTGATGATCGGCAGAAGCTCGAAGGTCGGCGTGCGCCAGACGAACAGCGCCGGCACGAGAGACAGCGGCGTCATGATCAGCGTCGTCAGGAACACGATCTTGTCGGGATCGTCGCGGCCAGCCAGCTGCTTCAGCAGCACGGCCATAACGCCGCCGGTGAATGCGGAGAACAGTGCCAGGTATTGCCCCAGACCGATCGGCGAGGCGCCGGGACGCAGCATGATCATGGCGCCGACGAACCCGACGAAGATAGCCGTCCAGCGTCGTGCGCGCACTTTCTCCCCGAGGATGACGATCGCCGCCAGCGTACCGAAAACAGGCGACAGGAAGCCGATGGCTGTCAGCTCGCCGAGTGGAATGAGGGAGATGGCCCAGAACCAGGCCGTCATCGAGAACAGGCTGATGCTGGCGCGGATCGCATAGAGCTCAGGCGCATTCGATTTGACGAGCGCGACACCGCGCCACGCCAACAGCGGCAGCATGAGGACCAGGGCCGAAAGGAAGCGGAAGAACGCGATTTGAAGCGGATGATAGCCATACGACATGGCGAGCCGCGACGAGGCTGCGAGGCCCGCGAAGAGCGCCATGGCGAGCGTCACCCATAGGATGCCGCCCGCAACGTCGTTGCGTGGTGCTGCGACAATCTTTTCCACGGGGTCCCCTCCCGGCGCGCCTTCGTGGGAGCTGACGGCTGCTGCTCCGCGGCGATTCTGCACTGTCGACACCTATGCCCCTCCGTTTGCCCAGCGTCGATGACGAATCGCGGGCTCATGCAACGCGAGGGCTTTCGCGGGTGTCGGTGGCGATGGAAAGGCACCAGTCGGCCGCTCCGTGCATGCGTGGCATGCGCAGGCGGCAGAGGACACGCGCTCCGATCGCGGCTGGTAGGGCTTTTGTCTGGTCCGCGAAGGTGATCGAATGGCGTATAAGGCCGGATCGGCTGCAGGATTGAGTGAGCGGAGACGCGAGGCGATGGCGAAGAACGAGACGACGGGGACGCGAGCTGGGGCGATCGGCCGGATGGAGGCGTACGTCTCTGGCGGCGGTTTCGAGGCCGACCTCGCTCGGCGCGTTGCCATTCGCACGGAAAGCCAGAAGTTTCCGGACGCCGACGCCATCGCCGAATGTCACCGCTATCTCGAGGCGGAGATGGCACCCGCGTTCGCGGCGATGGGGTTCACGTCCAAAATCTACGAGAACCCGATCAAGGGCCAAGGCCCGGTGCTTCTCGCAACCCGGATCGAGGATCCACGCCTGCCGACCGTGCTCGGCTACGGGCACGGCGACGTCGTCCGCGGCATGGACGAGCAGTGGACGAAGGGCAAAGGCCCCTGGATCACGGCACGGGACGGAGACCGTCTCTACGGGCGCGGGACCGCCGACAACAAAGGCCAGCACACGATCAACATGGCCGCGCTGAAGGCGGTGATGGACGAGCGCGGCGGCACACTCGGCTCCAACGCCAAATTCATGATCGAGACCGGCGAGGAGGCGGGCTCGAAGGGCCTGAAGGAGCTGGTCAGGGCCAACGCTGCGGACTTCGCCGCCGACGTGCTGGTCGCCTCCGACGGGCCGCGCGTCCGCCAGGATCGGCCGACGCTGTCGCTCGGCTGCCGGGGCGCCATGAATTTCGACCTCGTCTGCGACCTGCGCGAGGGCGGGCATCATTCCGGAAACTGGGGCGGGCTGATCGCCAACCCGGGATTCCTGCTGGCGCATGCACTCGCCTCGATCGTCGGGCCCAAGGGCGAGTTGCTGGTCGAGGCGCTGAAGGCCCCGCCGGCCTCGGCTGCCGTGAAAGAGGTGCTGGCCGATGTCGAGATCGACGGCGGCTCCGACGGCCCGCAAGTCGACGACTGGTGGGGCGAGCCGGGCATGCGCCCCGCCGAGCGGGTCTACGCGGCGAACACGTTCAACATTCTGGCGTTCACGACCGGAACGCCGGGACGGCCCGTCAACGCCATTCCGCCGAAGGCCGTAGCCAACTGTCAGCTCCGCTTCGTTGCAGGCACGGATACGTCCCAGATCATTCCGGCAGTGGAGAAGCATCTCGCCGACAAGGGTCACGACCTCGTCAAGGTGCTGCCACCGCCCGCCATCAACGACGGCACCTTCGGCGCCTCGCGCATCGAGCCGGACCACCCATGGGCGATGTTCGTGCGCGGCTCGATCCAGCGCTCGTCGAACACCAAGCCGGCCGTGATCCCCTCGACCGGCGGCTCGATCTGCAACGACATCTTCACGGACGACCTGGGCATGCCCGCGATCTGGATCCCGCACTCCTACGCGTCATGCTCGCAGCACTGGCCGGACGAGCACGTCCTGATGCCGGTGATTCGCAGCGCTGCCGGCTTGATGGCAGGCGTCTATTGGGACATCGCCGAGGGCCGGGGCGTACCCGGCCGCTAGTGTGGCGCCCCGCAATTGCAGACCAGAAATTCCGGCACGCTCGGAGTCGGCAATTGCGGGCCAAGCGCCACACTAAGGTAATGATAATGCTAGTGTCCCGTCTCGCAATTGCCGAGAGAGGTTGCAGCAATGTCGTCGGCAATTGCGAGACGGGACACTAGGTCTGAGACGAGGAACGCAATCACATGGCTAAGCAAGCGACCGAGCCCTGCGAGCTCTCCGCCACAGAGGCGCGGCGGCTGATCGGGGCGAAAAAACTGTCACCGGTCGAGCTTCTGGAGAGCTGCCTGAAGCGGACGGCCGAGACGAACGGCGCCGTCAACGCAGTGGTGGCGCAAGACGAGACCCTGGCGCGCCAGACCGCGAAGGACCAGGAGGCCGACGTGATGGCCGGCCGCCAATTGGGGCTGCTGCACGGGCTGCCGGTCGGCATCAAGGACCTGGAGCCGGTACAGGGGCTTCGCACCACCTGGGGCTCGCTGATCTTCAAGGACCATGTACCCGAGGCGGACAGCGTCAACGTCGCGAACGTGCGCGACGCGGGTGCCAACATCTTCGCCAAGACGAACACTCCGGAGTACGGAGCGGGGGCCAACACCCGCAACCGCGTCTATGGCGCGACCGGAAATCCATTCGATCCGGTACTGACGGCGGCAGGCTCGTCGGGTGGATCGGCGGTTGCACTGGCGGTCGGGCAGATGCCGCTCGCGACCGGATCGGATTATGGCGGCTCGCTTCGCACGCCGGCTGCTTTCAGCGGCATCGTCGGCTTCCGTCCCTCGGTCGGCGTGGTGCCGGCACCGGACAGATCGGCGGGGCTGATACCGTGGGGCGTGCTCGGGCCGATGGGCCGGTCGGTGGAGGACGCCTATCTCCTGTTCCGCGCCCAGGTCGACGACAACGTCAACGACCCCTACTCCACCGGCACGCTCGATCTGCCGGAGATGCTGTTGCCGGCCGACCTCGCCAGCCTCCGCGTAGCGATAACGCCTGACTTCGGGCAAGCGCCGGTCGCGAAAGCGATCCGAGCCGTATTTGCGGACCGGATGAAGCGGCTGGCGCCGTCGCTCGGTGTCGCCGAGGAGAAGCATCCCGACTATTCGGGGCTTCACGAGATCTTCGAGATCCACCGCGGGCTGGCATTCGCCACCCAGCACCAGGAGAAGCTCAGCCAACATCGCGATCTGTTGGACCGCAACGTGATCGACAACACCGAGCGCGGGCTCAAGCTGACCATGGCCGAGATCGGCCGCGGCATGGTCGAGCAGCACAAGCTCCTGCAGCGGGTCAACGCGTTCTTCCAAGACTGGGACGTGCTGATCGCACCGACGGCGTCGGTGTCGCCGTTTCCGCACGCACAGCTTTTTGTCGAGGAGATCGACGGCGAGCGGATGCCGACCTACATGCGCTGGCTGGCGCTCGCCTACGCGCCGACGATGGCGCTCTGCTGTGCGTGCGCGATCCCTTGCGGGCGCGATGACAAAGGTTTGCCCTTCGGCATCCAGGTGATCGGTCCGCGCGGCTCGGATCTGCACGTGCTGCAGGTCGCAGCCGCAATCGAGGCGGCATTTGCGGGCGATCCGGCGACAGCACGGCCGGTGCCGGATCTCGCGAAGCTTGCGGGCAATGCGAAGCGGGCGTAACGCGAGGGTCATGAAGCCGGGCATATCAAGCATCGGGCTCGTCATCCAGGCGGCCCATTTCGCAGCCGACAAGCATCGCGACCAGCGGCGGAAGGGCGTGCGCAACACGCCCTACATCAATCATCCGCTGGAGGTCGCCGAGCGGCTCAACCGCGTGGCGGGCATCGACGATCCGGTGATCCTCGCGGCGGCGATCCTGCACGACACGATCGAGGACACCGAGACGACGCGGGCGGAGCTGGCCGGCATCTTCGGCAACGAGATCGCGGCGCTGGTGGCCGAGCTCACCGACGAGCCGGGTGTCACGTGGCAACAGCGCAAACGCCACGAGATCGACCATGCCGTGCATCTGTCGGAGCGAGCCAAGATGATCAAGCTCGCCGACAAGACCTGCAACGTGGCGGACACGGTCAGCAACCCGCCAGGCGAATGGACGCTGTCGCGGCGGCGCGACTACCTCGAGTTCGCGAGCCTCGTGGCGGACGGATGCCGGGGCGCCAACGCAGCGCTCGACGCCGAGTTCGAGCGAGTGATGGCGGCGGCGCGGGCGAAGCTCGGGTAAGTCCGATCGCATTCAGAGAGGAGACGGCAATGGCACCGCACGACGGCACGGCGGCAACGGGACAAGACCACGGCACGGCAGCGGCCGTGTCCAACTTGCAGTCCAACGTGCGGACGGGAGCGGATGCGCGGCGACTGTTCCGGCAGGGCGCCTACACTGGGTTCACGCACGGCTTCGCACCTGGGTTCGTGCAAGCCAACCTTGCGGTGCTGCCGAAGGATCTCGCCAGCGACTTCCTGCGATTCTGCCAGCTCAACCCCAAACCCTGTCCGTTGATCGGCATGTCGCCCAAACCCGGCGATTCATCCATGCCCGAGCTCGGCCAGGATCTCGATATCCGGACCGACGTGCCGATGTACCGCGTCTGGCGGAAAGGTGAGTTGGTTGCCGAGGTGGCCGACATCCGCGAGTTCTGGCGCGACGACCTCGTGGCCTTCGCGCTTGGCTGCTCGTTCTCGTTCGAGGAAGCACTCGTCGAGGACGGGCTGGAGCTTCGGCATCAAACCTGCGGCGTCAATGTGCCGATGTTCCGGACGAGCCTCGCATGTCAACCGTCCGGACCGTTTCACGGACCGATGGTCGTCTCGATGCGGCCGTTCAAGCCGGCGGACGCGATCCGCGCGATCCAGATCACGTCGCGGTTCCCGGCGGTGCACGGTGCGCCGGTCCACATCGGGTTGCCGGAGGCGATCGGCATCGCCGATATCACCAAGCCGGACTACGGCGACGCTGTCGATGTGCGTCCCGACGAGCTGCCCGTGTTCTGGGCTTGCGGAGTGACTCCGCAAGCCGTCATCGCGGCCATTGCGCCGGAGTTGGCGATCACGCACGCGCCGGGAGCCATGCTCGTGACCGACGTGCGCAACAGCCGGCTGGCGGCGCTTTGAGCACCGCCCCGCGGCAGTGAGCAGTGGGTGGGGTGCCGCTACTCCTTGTCGGCGGCGTCTTCCTCTTCCTCGCTCGGGCGCGTCAACTCCTTGAGCTTGGCGAAGACGCGGGCGTCCTCGTCGGAATTGGCAGCTTGGTCGTCCTCGGCGGGCGCCGGGAAGTCCTCGACGCCAGGCTGATCGCCGAGGCCAGGGATGGTCTGGCTGGTGGGCAGCAGCGTCCCGGCGCGCTCCGGCTCGTCCATGGCTGGCGCCACGGTGCCGGCCGGCACGCGCTTCGAGCTCTTCTTCACCTCGGCATCGAGATCGATCTGAGAGCAAAGGCCCAGCGTCACCGGATCCTGCGGTTGCAAGTTGGGCGAGTTCCAGTGCGTGCGCTCGCGGATCGACGCGATGGTCGGCTTGGTGGTGCCGACCAGACGCATGATTTGGCTGTCCTTAAGCTCCGGATGATTGCGCAACAGCCAGAGCACCGCGTTCGGTCGGTCGTGGCGGCGTGAGACGGGCGTATAGCGCGGACCCTTCTTGGTCTTGACGACCGGCATCTCGTATTTCGGCTCGGCGAGGCGCAGACGGTAGTTGGGGTTCGCCTCGGCGCGGGCGATCTCCTCGCGCGTCAGCTGGCCGGACGAGATCGGGTCCTGGCCCTTGATGCCCTGCGCCACATCGCCGTCCGCGATGCCCTTTACCTCGAGGTTGTGCAGGCCGCACAGCTCGGCGATCTGATCGAAGCTCAGCGATGTGTTCTCGACCAGCCAAACAGCCGTCGCCTTGGGCATCAATGGTTTACGATCGCTCATTGGAACATCCTTCGACGACCGCCGTCCGCTTACGGCTCGCCCGACGGTCTCTCATGCATTGGGGGAGACCTGTCATATAGCGACCGGCCGGGACCTCGGCAACCTCCCCGATCCGCCGGACGTTGCCTCTTTATCGATCGTCACGAGCTCGTGACTCTGGTTGTAGTCGCCACGCCTGGGCGTCCAGCGACATTCGACCACGCTTGTTGCACTGCGAAATATCCCCCTAACTGAGCGTCCTGCCATGAATTCGGGCGCTGGGTGCAAAAACGACACACAGGTCCGTGTACGGGAGCCCGAGCCTTCATGACCTTTCAGCAGCGCACGACCTATTTCTTCGAGGACCTTGAGCTCGGCATGGAGGCCAGCTTCGCCAAGGTCGTGACCGAGGCCGACATTATGGCCTTCGCCGAGGTCACCGGAGATAGGAATCCGGTCCACATCGACGAGGATTACGCCGCCAAGACCATGTTCAAGGGCCGCATCGCCCATGGCATGCTGACGGCCGGCTACATTTCGGCCGTGTTCGGCATGGAGCTGCCCGGCCCCGGCGCGATCTACGTCTCGCAGACGCTCAATTTCCGCGCTCCCGTCCGGATCGGCGATCACGCCATTGCGAAAGTAAAAGTGGTCGAGCTGATTCCCGCCAAGCGCCGTGCCCGCTTCGACTGCGTGTGCCTCGTCGGCGAAAAGGCAGTGCTGGAAGGCGAAGCCATCCTCATGGTCCCGAAGCGGCCTTGAGAATACCCTCGCCCGGGCGTTGCTGAGATCGGCAATCTTCGTCAGCAATCGCGGGCTCCCCCGATCAGTGCGCCGCTTCCCAGTTGCCGGCAGCCTTTGCGTCCACGTGGATCGGCACCGAGAATTTCACAGCCGGCTCGGGCGCTTTCTCCATGATCGAGCGCACGACGCCGAGCGCCGTCTCGATCTCGGCCTCCTTCACCTCGAAGATCAATTCGTCGTGCACCTGCAGAAGCATCGTCGTCGCCTCGAGCTTGGCGTCCCGTAGCGCCGCGGGCATTCGGATCATGGCGCGGCGGATGATATCGGCGGCCGAGCCCTGGATCGGCGCGTTGATCGCCGCGCGCTCGAGGAAACCGCGCATCGACGGGTTCTTCGTATTGATCTCAGGATAGTGCACGCGGCGACCGAACACCGTCTCGACGTAGCCGTGATCGTGGGCGAACTTCTTCGTGCGGTCCATGTAGTCGCGGATGCCGGGAAAGCGCTTGAAGTACGTCGTGATGTACTCGCCTGCCTCCTGCTTCGAGATGCCGAGCTGTGCCGCGAGCCCGAACGCCGATATGCCGTAGATGATGCCGAAGTTGATCGCCTTGGCACGTCGGCGCACCTCGCCCGGCATATCCTTGACGGGCACGCCGAACATCTCGGACGCCGTCATGGCGTGAATGTCGAGCCCGTCCGCAAATGCCTGCTTGAGCTGCGGAATGTCGGCGATATGCGCGAGCACGCGCAACTCGATCTGCGAGTAGTCGGCCGAGATCAGCTTGGCGCCCTTGTCCGCGATGAAGGCGGTGCGGATTTCCCGGCCTTCCTTCGTGCGCACGGGAATGTTCTGCAGGTTCGGCTCTGCCGAGGCGAGACGTCCCGTCGTCGTCGCGGCCAGCGCGTAGCTCGTGTGGATGCGGCCGTGCTCGTCGATGTAGCCGGGCAGCGAGTCCGTATAGGTGGACTTCAGCTTCGAGAGCTGCCGCCACTCGAGCATCGTATTGATAAGCCGCCGCGCGTCGTCCGGAAGCTCCTCGTTGGCCGCGAGATCGTCGAGCAGACCCGCCCGCGTCTCCCATTGACCGCTCTTGGTGCGCTTGCCGCCCGGCAGCTTCAGCCGATCGAACAGCAACTCGCCGAGTTGCTTCGGACTGCCGAGGTTGAAGCGCTGGCCGCCAGTGTGCGCGGCCACCAGAGCCTGCACTTCCTCGTCAAGGCGCGCGATGGACTGCGCGAAGCTCGACGACAGCCGCGAAAGAATCGCGCGGTCGACCTTGATGCCCGCATTCTCCATGTCGACGATCACGTCGACGAGCGGCCGCTCCAGCGTCTCGTAGACGGTCGTCATCCGCTCCGCGACGAGGCGGGGCTTCAACGCCATCCAGAGCCGCATGGTCACGTCGGCGTCCTCGGCCGCATACTCCGTCGCCTTGTCGATCGGGACGCCCGCGAACGTCTTCTCGCCCTTCTTCGCCCCCGGCGCATGCGCGATCACGTCGTTGAACGAGATGCACATATGCCCGAGATGCCGCTCCGCCAGCGCATCCATGCCGTGCGCGCCGCGCCCGCCGTCGAGCGCATAGGACATCAGCTGCGTATCATCGATCGGCGCGATGCGGATGCCATGGCGACGCATCACCAGCGCGTCGTACTTCATGTTCTGCCCGATCTTCAGCGTCGCCGGATCCTCGAGCAGCGTCTTGAGGAGAGGCAGCGCATCGCGGATGGGGATCTGCCCTTCGAGCAGGCCGCCGCCGCCGAAGAGATCGCCGCTCCCGCTCGTATGAGCCAGCGGCACGTAGCAGGCGCGCCCGTGGGACGTCGCGAGCGAGAAACCGACGAGATCGCACCGCATCGGATCGAGGCTGGTGGTCTCCGTGTCGAACGCCACGCGACCGAGATTGATTGCCTCCGTCACCCAGGTTTCCAGCCGCGCGAGATCACGCACCGTCTCGTACTGCGCCCGGTCGATCTTCGGCTCGCGCGCCGCGCCGCGCGAAAACGCGATCACCTCGGCAAAAGCCCCGTTCCCGGCCGCCGAGCCCGTCTCGCCTTCCTCTGCCCCTGTTCCAGATGCGCGCGGCCCCGACCGCGCCACCGGCGCCTTGGCCTCGCGCCCGGCGAGGCTCGATCCGACCGACCGTTCCAGCGGCGGCGGCACCGCGACGCCCAGCGCCTCCGCGACACGTTTGGTCAGGGTGTTGAACTCCATCTCGCGCATGAAATCGAGGAGCGGATCTGCCTTCGGCTCCTGCAGGCCGAGCTGGTCCAGCGTGACCGTCACCGGCACGTCGTCCTTGAGCCGCACCAGCTCGCGGCTGATCCGCGCCTGCTCCGCGAACTCGATCAGCTTCTCGCGCCGCTTCGGCTGCTTGATCTCGCTCGCGCGCGCCAGCAGCGAATCGAGATCACCGTATTCCTTGATCAGCTCGGCCGCCGTCTTGATCCCGATCCCCGGAACGCCCGGCACGTTGTCGACCGAATCACCGGCCAGCGACTGCACGTCCACCACCAGCGTCGGCTCCACACCGAACTTCTCGATCACCTCCTCGCGCCCGATGGTCTTGCCCTTCATGGTGTCCAGCATGACGACGCCGGGCTGGACGAGCTGCATCAGGTCCTTGTCGGACGACACGATCGTCACGTCGCCACCCCTGGCGATCACGTCCTTCGCGTAGGTGGCGATCAGGTCGTCGGCCTCGTAGCCGTCCTGCTCGATACACGCGATGTTGAAGGCCTTGACGGCCTCCCGGATCAGCGGGAACTGCGGCACCAGCTCCTCGGGCGCGGGCGGGCGGTTGGCCTTGTACTCTTTGTAGATCTCGTTGCGGTAGTTCTCGCGGCTCGCATCGAAGATCACGGCAATGTGCGTCGGGCCACGGCCGGCCTTGGCATCGGCCATCAACTTCCACAGCATCGCACAGAAGCCGTGCACGGCGCCGACCGGCAGCCCGTCCGACGGCCGCGTCAGCGGTGGCAATGCGTGGAACGCCCTGAAAATATAGCCGGACCCGTCCACCAGATAGACGTGGCTGGCCTTGGCGACAGGGACGGGCTCGCCATCCGGGACGGTGATGACGGCGTGCGAGTTTCGCTTCGGTTCGGTGCTCATGACCGCCACTATAAACATGCGCCGCCGCCGGGTCAGCCCAGGAGTCCGCCTTCGGACGGCCCGCGTCCCGATGGAGTGTGGAAACAGCGCATCGGCGCAACGCGCTGACGCTGTGCAACCTTGCCGTTCGGCGAAATCACCCCCACATCCCATGGCTGATACGGTGCGACATCCGCGGAGGCCACCATGCGGCAGCTTGCCCTCATCCTAGCCGGCTTGATCGTCGTGACATCGGCCCTCCCCGCCGATGCCCAGGAGCGCCGGTATGGCCGCAAGTCCTACGATCGCGACCGCTACGAGCAGCCGCGCCGTTCCTCGACGGTGGATCGTCAGGGCCGTTGCCAGCGCGACACCGGCCGCCCACTCGACAGCCTCAACCTCAACCACCGGTGCGACCGCGAGGAGTTCTGGGATCGCTTCAACGGCGGCGACAACCGGCGATAGTCGAAGCAGACCAAGTGACATCTGCGCCGCGAGCGGGTATCTCCGGCCCGCCATGCTGCACATCAACGAGCTCACCTATCGCATCGAGGGCAAGCTGATCCTCGAGGGCGCCACCGTCGCAATCCCGACCGGCCACAAAGTCGGCCTGGTCGGGCGTAATGGCGCGGGCAAATCGACGCTCGTGCGCCTGATCGTCGGCGAGATCGCGCCCGACGACGGCAGCATCAGCACGGCGAAGGGCGCCCGCATCGGCTACGTCGCCCAGGAGGCACCTGGCGGCGACGACAGCCTGATCGACTGGGTGCTGGCCGCCGACACCGAGCGCGCCACATTGCTGGCCGAGGCGGACACAGCCGTGGACGCCGCCCGCATCGCCGCCATTCACGAGCGCCTGAACGATATCGACGCCCACTCGGCGCCGGCCCGTGCCGCACAGATCCTCTCGGGCCTCGGCTTCGACGAGGAAGCCCAGCTGCGCGCCTGCCGCGAGTACTCGGGCGGTTGGCGCATGCGGGTCGCCCTCGCGGCCGTCCTTTTCCTCGAGCCCGAGGTGCTGCTGCTCGACGAGCCGACCAACTACCTCGATCTCGAAGGCACGCTCTGGCTCGAAAGCTACCTCAAGGCCTACCCGCACACCGTCGTCATGGTCAGCCACGACCGCGACCTCCTGAACCGCGCCGTCGGCTCCATTGTCCACCTCGATCGCGGCAAGCTCACACTCTACTCGGGCGGCTACGACACCTTCGAGGAGACACGCCGCGAGAAGCAGCGCCTGGACCTCAAGCTGCAGAAGAAGCAGGACGAGCAACGCAAGCACCTCGAGGCGTTCATCACCCGCTTCAAGGCCAAGGCCACGAAAGCCGCCCAGGCCCAGAGCCGCGTCAAGGCGCTGGCCCGCATGCAGCCGATCGCCGCCGAGGTCGAGGATCGGGTCGTCCCGTTCCGATTCCCGGCGCCCCAGAAGCTGCTCGCGAGCCCCATCCTCCAGCTCGAGCGCGCCAGCGTCGGCTACGCGCCCGGCGCCCCGATTCTCTCGCGCCTCGATCTGCGCATCGACCAGGACGACCGCATCGCGCTGCTCGGCGCCAACGGCAACGGCAAGTCGACCTTCGCGAAACTGATCGCCGGCCGGCTTGCGACGCTGGACGGCACAATGCGCCGCTCGCAAAAGCTGGAGGTCGGCTACTTTGCCCAACACCAGCTCGACGACCTGGCGGCCGGTCTCAGCCCCTTCGACCAGATCACCCGGCTGATGCCGACGGCAACCGAGGCCGAGCGCCGCACCCGCCTCGGCACTTGGGGCTTCGGAGCGGCCAAGGCCGACACCAAGGCGGACAACCTGTCGGGCGGCGAGAAGGCGCGCCTGCTGATGGCCATGACGGCATTTCACGCGCCGCACATCCTGATCCTCGACGAGCCGACCAACCATCTCGATGTCGACAGTCGCGAGGCGCTGGTGCACGCGCTGAACGAGTACGAAGGCGCCGTCATTCTGATCAGCCACGACCGCCATCTCATCGACGCCTCGGCGGATCGGCTGTGGATCGTCCGGAACGGCACCGTGCGCCCCTACGATGGCGACATGGAGAGCTATCGCAGCGAGCTGCTGGCCGAGCGCGGCGGCAGGACGCGCGCCCGCTCCGCCGAAGAGAAAGCTGGCGACGCAAAATCCTCCCGCGCCGACCAGCGCCGCGATGCCGCCGAGCGCCGTGCCCAACTCGCCCCGCTCCGCAAGACGGTGCAGACCGCCGAGAAGCGCATGGAAACCCTCGCCGCCGAGATCGCGAGGCTCGACGTCACCCTGGCCGATCCCGACCTTTACACGCGCGATTCCGCCAAGGCCCAGCGTCTGGTCCTCGAGCGCGGCCAGAAGGCCAAGGCTCTGGCCGAGGCCGAGGAAGCCTGGCTCGCCGCGACGGAAGCCTTCGAGGCGGCAGAGGCGGCGGCCTGACGCCAGCTGCGGCGACGCCTTGGGCTTTGAGCAGCTAGCGCTCCCGCCGCCAGACCATGGACCGGCACAAAAGCACGATGGCACAACCCGTCAGCTCCAGCCGGTCGCGCCCGACGACCTTGATGTGCCCGTCGTAGTGGCGTCCGTCGGTCCTGTTGTAAAGCGGGCCCGACCATGCCGCATTGCCGGTCTGCTCGGCACCGTCGACGATCACCAGCCCGATGATCGGGCGATTGCGAAGTCCGGAATCGGGGTTGTTCTCATCGACACGCTGCGCGTCGGTAACGCTCAGAATTCGAATGCACAGACGGCGCTGCCCGCAGGGATAGACGCGGATGCGGCTGCCGTTCTCGGGGTGCCTCCAGATACCGAATGCGTCCTCGGCCGACTGCGCGGCTTGCCCCTCGGCAAGACCGATTCCCACACAAAGTCCGATTGCCAATGCCCGCACAGTCATAGCCGCCCTGTTCGCGGTCCATGCTGTCCGCGCTGCCGACGCAATCATCTCCGAGCTCCCTGTGCCGGCGCAATAGACCGCCGCGCGAGGCAACCACTTATGGCAGAGGCTATGCGAACCAGGAGCGGCAAAATTCGGCTATGGTCTATTACCTGGGAAAAGAAGAGTTGCCGCTGGCGGTTTGACACCAGCGACACGATCACCCTGCGGACCGGTGCGAGATGTCTAATGCGGATGCGCAGCTCACAGCGCCCTCCGCTGCGACGCGACATCCCCCATGCTGCCCCCATCTGCACATGGACCGACACCCCCACTTCGCGGTAGATTCCACCCATGACGATTTGGCAGACGATCTCGAGCGCTGCAGCGGCAGCTGCACGAATGGACAGCATTGCCCCGATCCTGCGCGCCGTGGGGATCGAGACGGGCACTGCCGGCACGAGCGTAGCGTTTACGATCGCCATCATTGCGCTCTCGGCCAAGATGGCGAAGTCCGACGGTATCGTCACCTGCGACGAGGTAGAGGCCTTCCGCCGGGTCTGCGCGTTTCCGGAAAACGAGGCCGAGAACGTTCGTCACGTCTTCGATCTCGCCAAGCAGGACGTCGCGGGCTACGAGGCTTACGCGCGCCAGGTCGGCCGCATGCTGGTTGACGAGCCCGAGCTGCGCCGCGACGTGATCGAAGGCCTTTTCGTGATCGCCGCCGCCGACGGCGTGCTTCACGAGCGCGAGGACCGCTATCTGAGCGAGGTCAGCGCCCTCATCGGGCTCACCGAGCCCGAGCTCGCCTGGATCAGGTCGCTGTTCGTGGCGGCAGAGGCCGACCCCTACACGACGCTCGGCCTGACGCCGGCCGCAACACCGGCCGAGATCAAGGCGCGTCATCGCGCCCTCGTCGTCGAGCATCATCCGGACCGGTTGATGGGTCGTGGGGTGCCCGCCGAGTTCGTCACAATCGCGGAGCGTAAGCTGGCTGCCATCAACGCCGCCTACGACAAGCTGGCCGCGGAGAAAGGCTTGTGATCTCGGCTCGCGACACGCCGCTTGTCGCCGCGATCCATCCCTCGCCCTGTTGCGAGCCGCGTCGCGGCGCCAGTCGCCCGGACATTCTGCTGCTGCACTACACCGGCATGACCTCGTGCGAGCGGGCCATCGATTGGCTGTCGCGCCCGGAGGCCAAGGTCTCATGCCACTACGTCATCGATGTCGACGGCACGATCACACAGATGGTCGCCGAGGATCAGCGCGCCTGGCACGCTGGCGTCTCGGCCTGGGCCGGCGAGACCGACATCAACTCGCGCTCGGTCGGCTTCGAGATCCATAATCCCGGCCACGATCAGGGATATCCGGAATTCCCCGAGGCACAGATGGCCGCCGTCGAGGCACTGGCCGCCGACGTCGTCCGTCGCTGGTCCATCGCGCCGGAGCGCGTCCTCGCTCACTCCGATGTCGCCCCCGCACGCAAAATCGATCCCGGGGAGAAATTCGACTGGCAAAGGCTGGCAACGGCCGGCGTCGGATTGTGGGTGCAGCCCGTCGCTGTCGATCCCGCCGACGACGGCTTCGCCCCTGGCGCCCGAGACGCCATGATCGCCAAGGCCCAGGACCTGCTCCGTCGCTACGGCTATGCCATCGAGACGACCAGCGAGCTCGATCTTCCGACGGCTCTCGTGATTGCGGCCTTCCAGCGCCACTTCCGCCCCGCCCGCGTCGACGGCCGCCTCGACGCCTCGACGCTCGCCACCATCGAACGCCTCGTCGCCGCGCTCGATCACCAGGAACGCTCGCGCAATGCCTAAGAAGCCACCCGCCCCGACACCGGTCTCGACCGGCTTCTGGCTCCTCAAGTCGGAGCCGGACGTGTTCTCGTGGGAGATGCTGAAGGCGAAGGGGAAGGCGGGCGAGCCGTGGACGGGGGTGCGCAACTATCTCGCGCGCAACAACATGCGAGCCATGCATCTCGGCGACCTTGCATTTTTCTACCACTCCAACATCGGCAAAGAGATCGTGGGCATCGCGCGGGTATCGGCGCTGGCGCATCCCGACCCCGACGACGATACCGGAACCTGGGAGTGCGTCGACGTCATCGCCGTAACCGACATGCCGAAGCCCGTGACGCTCGCCGACGTCAAGGCCAGCAAGAAGCTCGCTGAAATGAGTCTCGTCACGTCGATGCGGCTCTCCGTGCAACCCGTCACCCGCGCCGAGTGGAACGAGGTCTGCCGCATGGGCGGCCTCGATCCCGACAAGCTCGCCGAGTGATGGGGCGGCGCCGAGCGCAAACGCCGCTTGGCCCGCCACACGAGGTGTTGGATTCCGAGTGGCTCTGGACGCATCTGCGGCGGGTGGACCGTTTCGGCGGACCGGGCGTCGATCGCTACCGTGGTAGGGTTCGCGATCTGCTTGCGCGAATGAAGCTGGAAGACAACTCCGAGTGGAACGACTACGGTTCGGGAACGGCATCCTTCTTCGACATCTGGGTCTATCGCGACGAGCCAGCCTTCCGACGGCCGAAATACGATGGAGCCGATCACGCCTACACGGGACACTGGGTGCTGCTGTGCCGGATGGCACCCTGCTTCGTAATGGGTGAGGGCGAGAAGTCGTGGTCGGCGACGAACGGCGGCCGCTACATGCCGACGTTCAACGGCGTCGATACCTTCACCACACTCGAGGTCGAAGAGCTGGCCCATCGTGTGGCCGAACGGCTGGACGCAGATGGACTGACGCGACTGCGGAAATGCGACGTGGCGCCACCGCTGCCGCCCGAATGGCGCTTTCGTTCGAATCTGGCCGACGGACCGCTCCGAATCTTCGACGCGCTCTTTCATTGGAACGACTGACCCCGCATGTATGATCCAGCCGCCTTCATTCGCGCCAACACCGAGCTCGGCCGCGCCACTCTGGTGCCGGAGATCGACCTGCACCTTGCCCGCGACTCGCATCGCATCTTCCAGACCGCCGAAGGTCTCGAGCGCGATCCCGAGGAGCGGTTTCCGCCGTACTGGGCCTTCGCCTGGCCGGGCGGGCAGGCGATGGCGCGATACATTCTAGACAACCACGCGCTCTTGGCCGGACGGCGTGTCGTCGACATCGGCTCGGGCTCCGGCGTCGGCGCCATCGCCGCGATCTTGGCTGGCGCGGCCCACGTGCTCGCGGCCGATATCGATCCCATCGCCGAGGTTGCCATCACCATGAACGCAGCCGCCAATGGCCTCGCCGGGCGCATCGAAACCACGACCCGCGACCTGCTCGGAGAGCTTCCCGACGCCGACCTCGTCATCGTCTCCGACCTTGTCTACGAGCCCGAGCTTGCGCTTCGCGTCGGCGCGTTCCTGGAGTTGGCCGCCGACGCGGAAATGGCCTTGCTCATGGGCGATCGCCTGAGCGGACGCCGCCCCGTGGCCGTCCTCGACGAGCTCGCTCGCTACCCGGCGCCTCTGGTTCCCGCCCTGATCGAGGACGATCCCGAGCAGGGCCGCGTCTGGCGCGTACGCTCGCGGGCATCGCGACGCCGCGCCAACTCGGGCAAGCTGCCGCAATGACAGCCTCGCCGCCGACAGCCCACGACTGGCCCGCCTTCATCCGCGCCAACACGAAGCAGCTGAGCCCACCGCTCGTGCCCGAGATCGCGCTGCATCTCGCCGAGGAATCGCTGCCGATCTGGCGCAAGACCGAGGAGGAGCTCGGCGCCTTGAACGTGCCGCCGCCCTACTGGGCCTTCGCCTGGGCTGGCGGACAGGCGCTCGCCCGCCACTTGCTCGATCACCCGGATCTCGTCGCCGGCCGTGACGTGCTCGACCTCGGCACCGGGTCGGGCTTGACCGCCGTCGCCGCCATGAAGGCAGGCGGCAGTTCCGTGCTAGCCGCCGACATCGATGCGGTCGCGCTCGCCGCATGCCACCTCAACGCCGATGCCAACGGGGTCACCGTCACGACCACCTCCGACGATCTCCTCGCCATGATGCCCGACGGGCGTTTCACCGTTGTCCTCGTCGGCGACCTCTTCTACGAGCGCGGGCTCGCCGACCGGGTGCTGGCTTTCATCGAGACCGCCGCACGCACCGGAGCCCGCGTGCTCATCGGCGATCCTGGCCGCAGCTATTTTCCACGAGGTCGGTTCACCCAGCTCGCCGAGCACAGCGTGCCCGTCACGCGCGAGCTGGAGGACGCAGAGATCAAGCGCACCGCCGTCTGGCAGCTCGGCCCCGGCACCTGACGTGCCGCCCATCCCGGAGAAGACCGGGACAAAGCTGGGTAGAGCCCTCAATATACGATACAGACAGACCCGAAACTCACGCAGTTGTGATGCCCGATCGCGCCTATCTATATTGAACATTGTTCCTTTTGGATGTACCAATGCTTTCAACGAAATCCAGTGTCGTCGAACGGCCCATCGGGAGCACGCGTCATGAAAGGCAAATTCGGCATCTTCCTCGGAGTAGGCTTCCTCGTCCTCTCCACCATCGCGGCCGCTACCGGCAACTTCGCCGTGCGCCTGGATCTCGCCTCCAAGCAGAGCCCCCAGGCTCAGCAGACCGCCGCCGCAAGCGAGACCAATACCGGCTCGGCCATTGCCATCCAGCGCATCGCGCTCTCGCAAGGCGCCGCGACCGGGTTCGGACAGTTCCAGGCCCGCACGAACGTCATTGCACCGGGCACGCCATTCAACATCTATTTCGAGCCGACCAACCTCACGACGAGGTTCGAGAATGGCAACGTCCGCGCTTCCATGTCGGTCGACATCCTGGTCCGTGACGCCCAGGGCCAGACCGTCGCCGTCCGCGATAACGCCTGGCAGCTGCCGCTGACGCGTCCGTCGTCCGGCCCCGCACCGCTGACCCAGGTGTACGGCGACCTGATGCTGAACCACCTGACCTTCGCCGAGGGCCGCTATCAGGTCGTCCTGCGCATCCATGACGACTTCAACGGCACCTTCGTCGACCAGACCCTGGACGTGGAGCTGCGCCGCGCCCCCGTAACGCCCGGCCCGCGTCTTTCGCAGAGCGCGCCGGTGAGCCAGACACGCTGACCTCCGTCACCGACCCGTCACGACAGCGAGGGCGCGGCAGCGAGCATCTGCCGCGCCTTTTCACAATCCTTGGCCATCTGCTCCATCAGCGCTTCCATGCCGTCGAAGCGCCGGTCGGGACGGATGAAGCCGACGAACGATACCTCGATCAGCTTGCCGTAAAGGTTGTCGTCGAAGTCGAACAGGAACACCTCGAGCACCGGCGGTCCGTTGTCGAACGTCGGCCGCGTCCCGAGATAAGCCGCCCCCTGGTGCCGCCCGTCCGGGCTGTCGACGAAAACGGCGTAGATGCCGTAGGCGAGCGGCGTCGTCCGTGGCAGCACGACATTCGCAGTCGGGAACCCCATGCCGGTGCCGCGCTTGGCGCCGCCGACGACCTCGCCGGTGACACTCCACCAGTGGCCCATCATCGCCGCCGCACCCGCGACATCGCCCTGCGCGATCTCGGCACGGATCGCCGACGACGAGAACACCTCGCCCCCTTCGGCGACCGGGGGCACGACGCTCACCCCGAACCCGAGCTTGGCGCCGAGGCGCTGCAGGTCCTCCGCACTACCGCCCCGGCCCTTGCCGAAGAAGAAATCGTAGCCGACCACGACATGGGCGACACCGAGCCCGGCGACCAGCACGCGCTCGGCGAAAGGTTCCGCATCCAGGCCGGCCAGCGCCTTGTCGAACGGCGCTACCACCGCGAAATCCAGGCCGTAGCGCTCGAACAGCTTGAGCTTGCGCTCCAGCGACGTGATACGGAAGTGCGGCCGCTCGGGATGGAAATACTCACGCGGATGCGGCTCGAACACCATGGCTCCCGCGAGCCGCGCATGCCCCTCGCGCGACGCCTGAGCCGCCTGCTCCCGCGCTCGTGCGATCAGCGCCTGATGCCCGCGATGGACCCCGTCGAAATTGCCGATGGCCAGCGCCGCGCCGCGAAGCGAGGCCGGGAGGTCGTCGTAGCCGTGGAAGACGTGCATGGGGCGCTTTTCGAATGCTGAGAAGTCCAGGATCGCGGGCAAGCCTACAGCATGCCCGCCTCCCGATGAACATCCGCGTTGAGCGGCTAGTGTGGCGCATCTGACGTTTGGTACCCGTTTGCGGCTGGGCTTCCCTCCATACGTCAGATGCAAAAGCTACACTAGAAACATAAGCTTGCTAGTGTTCCTCATGGTCCTGACATTTGCTCGCAACCGCCATGGGAGGCAAATGTCAGAACCGGAACACGAGCCGCCCCCGCCGGGAGACGTCACTTCTCGAGCTTGTCCTGCGTCTTGGTCTCGAAGTCGCTCGCCTCGTGGCGCTCGTGCAGCTGGCTCGACGGCTCGCCCTGGATGCGGTTGACCATCCGCCCGCGCTTCACGGCCGGCCGCGCCGCGATCTCGTCGGTCCAGCGCTGCACATGGCTGTAGTCCTGCACCGACAGGAACTCGCCGCCGCCGTAAAGCAGTCCCTTGGCGAGCGCGCCGTACCACGGCCAGATCGCCATGTCGGCAATCGAGTAGTCGTTGCCTGCCATGAACGCGTTCGTCGCCAGATGCCGGTCGAGCACGTCGAGTTGCCGCTTCGTCTCCATCGCGAAGCGGTTGATCGGATACTCCCACTTCTCCGGCGCGTAGGCGTAGAAGTGCCCGAACCCGCCGCCGAGATAAGGCGCGCTGCCCATCTGCCAGAACAGCCAGTTCAGCGCTTCCGTCCGCGCACCCGGGTCCTTCGGCAGGAACGCACCGAACTTCTCCGCGAGATAAAGGAGGATCGCGCCGGACTCGAACACGCGCTGCGGCTTGGCCGGGTCCGTCCGGTCGAGCAGCGCCGGAATCTTCGAGTTCGGGTTCACCCCGACGAACCCGCTGCCGAACTGGTCGCCGTTGCCGATGCGGATCAGCCAGGCATCGTACTCGGCGCCTTTGTGCCCGAGCGCCAGCAGCTCCTCGAGCATGACCGTGACTTTGACGCCGTTCGGCGTGCCCTGCGAGTAGAGCTGCAGCGGATGCTTCCCGACCGGCAGCTCCTTCTCATGCGTCGCCCCGGCGATCGGTCGGTTGATGTTGGCGAACCGCCCCCCGCTCTCCTTGTCCCACACCCAAACCTTCGGTGGCGTATAGCCCTGCTCACTCATGATCGGTCTCCGGTGGCTGCCTGTTCAGGCTGGCATTGCGAGCGACGAAGGTAGCGCATGTGGTGGGTGCGGCAAACCTCCGCCTCACGCACGATTGCGGGATGAGTCAGAGCTGCGGTTGCACGGGTGACATCATCAGCCACGTCATCCCGCGGCGGCAGCTACCGACATGCACTCATGTTGCGCACCACCCGCCTCACGCGCCCGTTTTTTTGTATTTTTATGCAGGAGCCGTCATGGACGGATCGACGTTGACCGAGCGAGCCCGCCGCCGGATGATGTGCGGAGATGGAAGAGGTCTTGCCGAAGTCCGGGAGTCGAGTTCGGTGGCTCGTGACCCCGAGCCGAGGTTTAGTCTTTTCTAAGTTTTCTATGATGCTGATTGCATGCCTGAGAACTACCTAGGGGTTTGGGCGTGGGCGCTGTTGGTAGTCATTGGATTTGTTGGCGGGCTTTTTACGAACCCTGCGGTTCGATGCTCCATCAGGCAAGAGTCGCCGCCAATCAAAGAAGGTTCAAAGCGTCAATTCCAAGCTCGGAAGTTGCATAATGACAAACGGTGCCCGCGACGATGGCCGGACCACACCGCTGTTCGAGCTTGAAGCCAAAAGATGGTCAAGTCCCAGTTGGGTGAAGCTGTCGGACGATGCCGACGGCCTGCGGGCTCATTCGTTTCATAAGCATTGCCGCTTTACCAACGCGCTTGTTCGGACGCTCACCTATACGATCATATTCGGCCCACCGATATTGTTCGTACTGGTCTATACGACGGACTTGGTTCGCTTTGATGCCGACCCAATGACGCAAGCGGGCACGTGGTTGTCGGGAGCGGTTCTTGCACTGATTGCCTATGTGTTTCTTCGCGGGTACATCAATTCGGACGTGGAGCACTTCCTCCATTATGACCCAGCATCGCAGACATTGGAGACCCAAGCGTTCAATCGAAAAGGTGTTCGTGTCTCCCACGAGATCATTAAAGTCTCGGATGTTAAATCAATGCATCTGGTTGATGACGAGGGCGTCAGCAGAACAGTGCAAACCCACGCCGCCACACCGGTTCAGCTCAGGATACGTGGCACACGTGGACGACATACGCTTTTGATGGGACGAGAAGTGGAAATCTGGCCCGTTTTTCTGCGACTGCGCAAGATGTGTCCCAATCTCTCCGAATAGGAGGCTCCAGGAACCAGGCGCCTCTCTTGTTGTCCGGTCCAGGAAGGATTGTCTGACGATGGCCCACGCACACTTGGCATTTGAGCTGGATGGGTTTGAGGATCCGGAAGAGACGGTTGCCGAGAACATCAATGGCATCCATGGCAAGGCACTTGCCGTGTATGTCGCGCGCGAACTCTCAATGCTGGGCTACACGGTAAGCGATATCTGGCCTGAGGATCACGGATGGGACTTCGAAGCGAGCAAGGCAAACAGGGGTTATCTTCTGGCATGCTGCGTTTCTTCGGACAGCAACGAAAAGCCGAATGCCTCGAGGAATGAGGCCCACATCACATGGTCCCGAAAACGTTCATTGCTCGACGCATTGAGAGGGAGAAACACTCTCAGTTCTGAAGATGAAAGTGTCGCGGATCTACGCAACATTGCGGCCAAACTCGACGCCAAGGTCCAGCCTCACTTTGACATCACATAGCCGACAACATGGTTAGAGTGTACGCAGATTTTCGGCGAAGTTCGCAGCTGGCACATGACGTCGGCGCCCTCACGGTCGCTAGCGGAGGTACCTCTGCCATGCCGCCAGACGCAAAATAGAGCCGACACTCGCCACCGACGAACGTCCCCCCTCCCTCTCCGCATAGTCGCCGAGGGACGGCGCTGATGCGGTTTCCTGGGCTCTATGAGCGCCTTGCAAAATGGGCCTCGATTACCGGCCGTACGAGATCGGCGGGAGGCCCCATCTCGAACGACATCGCGCCTTTAACCGGTGTTGCAAATGATTGTGCTCGGCACGTGAACACTTCGGCAGCTGGCTTGAATGCGGTGCTATCATCAAGGCTTCCGGCTTGCAGAAATGCCACTTGCGGTGTTTCCGGGCGTCGAATCATCACTGGACTGCCGCAATTGTCGCAAAAGCCTCGGTTCATTGTTCGACCACTCTCAGCCTTCACCGCATAGAACTTTGGTTCGCTGCCGTAAATCGACAGCCTATCGGCTGCGACGATGAGCACTTCGGCAAACGCCGATCCGCTGGCCTTTTGGCAATCCGCGCAGTGGCATACCAACTGAAAGATTGGCTCTTCCGACAGTTCGTAGCGAACGGCTCCACACGCGCATCCACCGCTATAGGTCACCATGCCGGTTCTCCGATTGCCCAGAACGCCTGTCCGCTATAGGTGTTCAAGTACCCCTAGCTCGACACGATAGCGGTAAGCATCTCAGGTCTGACCAATGTCTGCAAACTCCGGGCTCCACCGTCATGCCCGCGAAAGGCGGACACCCACGACAGGTCTCTATATGCTCTAACGCCGACGTGGATCCCCGCCGCAGTTTACCCCGGACATGTTCCGGGGCGGGGATGACGGCACTTTGAGGGATGGGTCGCGAACGGTTCACTGCTGTAACCTTCGCAAAACCAGCCCTGCCCAGTAAACTTGTCCCCGGTCCCCTCGCCCCGCGTATTCTCCTCGCCATCCTGTCCGCGCGGGTCGTTTTCGCGGGGCGTGCCGAAAGTGGGGGCAGGAGGCGGTATCTGACCTCTGGAGCGGTGATCGCCAGCTGGTGTCCCGATCGCGAAGCTCGTCAGAATCCGGACCAATCTCTCAACGAGCTTCGCGATCGAAAGGACACCAGCCAACGCATTGGTACGTGTGGCGTTACGTTCGCAAGCCCGCTTGCTCCGCCAAGATCAAACTCTGAAGCGGGCTTGCGAACCGCCACACTACGTAAGTCAGGCGTTGGCAGTGAACACAGGTCGGGGCAACCCCCACGGCTCGCTCCTGCAATGCGAAAATATCGTCGGAGGGCGCCGCGAGGCTGCCTCACAAAATCAAAAACGGTGGCCGGACAGCGTCCTCCCCCCGTGCTGTTCGCTCGAGCCGAAGCGCCGAAGCTCACACGACCGTGACAGCGGAACAATCAGCGAATACTGTCAAGCATCAGCCCGGTTCGCTATGGAATGCACGCGCACAGTCCCGCTGAACTCAGCACCTCTGCTCGATGGCACTGCATCCGAAACCCAAAGCGAGTGACCTCATGCCTGACGCCCTTGCCCCTCGCTTGAAGCTCGGCGTCATGGCGCCGTCGACCAACACCATCGTCCAGCCCGACATGGACGACATGCGCCCCTACGGCGTTACCAACCACTACAGCCGGATTTACACGCCCAACGCAGCGGCCCTCTCGAACGAAACCTTCCGCGCCGGCATCGGCGTCATCGGCGACAACGTCATGGCCGCCGTCGATAGCGTCATGACCGCCGAGCCTGATTACCTCGTCATGGGCATATCGGCGCTCTCGTTCTTCGGCGGAGCCAAGGGCGCCGACACCTTCATCGCGGGCATCGAGCAGCGCTCGGGGCTGAAAGTCACCGTGGGCAGTCACGCCATGACTGCCGCGCTCCACGCCTACGGAAACGTGCGCCGCATCGCGCTGTTGACGCCCTACTGGCCCGTCATGAACGACGAGGTGAAACGCTACTTCGCCGACATGGGGTTCACCACCGTCCGCGACATCGCCCTCGAGCGGAAATCCTGGGTCGGCATCGCCCACACGACGACGGCCGAGTGCCGCGACGCGCTCCGCCGCCTCGATGACGACGATGTCGACGCCCTCGTCCAGGTCGGCACCAATCTCTCGATGGTCCGCCTCGCCGCCGCCGCCGAGCTGTGGCTCGGCAAGCCCGTCCTCGCCATCAACACCGCTACCTACTGGCACGCGCTGCGCGCCAACGGCATCCAGGACAAGGTGCCCGGGTTCGGCCGGTTGCTGGAGGAGTTTTGAGCCGGAATTGTGAGCGTCTCGCCGCCACGGCTCGCGCCGCCGCAGTCCGTATCGATCTTGATGCGGAAGCGATCCTTAGCGGCCCGACAAGATATGCCGCTGATACGGCTCTCCCGGCTCGAATGGGTTGATCCCGGCCGCGAACATCGTGATCGCGACACAAGCGACGATGAAACCGATGGTGCGAGCATTCATGACGGCAACCTTTCCACCGGCGACGTGGCGTCACCGATGCGTGCGAGGGCGCAGTGCAGCGCCGAAGCAAAGACTATGCTCCCTGAGGTCTTACCGAGAACCCGCAACTCAACTTCAAATGTCAACCTCCCGATTAAGCTTTTGATGACGAATCCGGCCACTTGCCGGGCGGCCGTCGCTTCGCTTGCCCCATCGGTTGACTCCCCAACCCGGCGCCCCGACCATGGCCCTCGCCCAAACACGGCACCCCAGGAGCCGCCCCATGAAGATCACGCACGTTCTCTCGCAGATCGTCGAATTGCCCGCCGACGAGCCACTCGCCGATGGCCCCCAGGTGCCCGGCGCCACGCGCCCCTTCGTCCTCGTCAAGATCGCGACCGCGGACGGCACGGACGGCATCGGCGTGACCTTCTTCGGCGCCGCCATGAACCGCACGCTGAAACAGGCCGTCGATGACCTCGGCGCGCTCATGATCGGCATGGATGCGCTGGCAACCGAGCGCATCGCCCAGAAGCTCCGCGACGCGTGCTCGAGCGCGGGCCCACAGGGCGTCTTCACCCTCGCGCTCTCGGCCCTCGATACCGCGCTCTGGGACATCAAGGGCAAGCACCTCGGCCAGCCGGTCGCGAAGCTGCTCGGCGGCCATCGCGACAAGGTGCCGGCCTACGCCTCGGGCGCCCTCATGCGCCAGTTCACGCTGAAGGAGGTCGAGACTGCCGGCCGCAAGCTCGTCGAGCGCGGCTGGAAGGCCATGAAAACGCAGCTCGCGCTCCCCGGCCACACCACGCCGGAGATCGAGGTCGATCGCATCAAGGTGCTGCGTGAGGCGATCGGCCCCGACATCCAGCTCATGTGCGACATCAACCAGCGCTGGACAACCTATCAGGCCGTCGACATCGGCAAGCGCGTCGAGCCCTACCACCTCCACTGGCTCGAGGACGTCACCCGCGCCGACGACTTCCAGGGCCTCGCCACCGTCACCGCCGCGCTGAAGACACCCATCGCCGGCGGCGAGTATGTCTGGGGCATCGAGCCGTTCCGCCAGATGCTCGAGCGCCGGTCCGTCGACATCGCCATGATCGACCTCGTGCGCGTCGGCGGCATCACGCAGTGGATGAAGGTCGCCGGCATGGCCGAGGCGCACAACATCCCCGTCGTGTCGCACCTGATTCCCGAGGTGCACGTCCACCTCATCGCTACAATTCCGAACGGCGAGATCGTCGAGTACATGCCCTGGTGCCGGAACCTGTTCGACAACCCGCCCATCCCGGTCAACGGCGAGATGACCGTCCCCACCGCTCCCGGCCTCGGCCTCGCCTTCACCAAGGCCTTCGACCAGGGCTTCCGCAACTAGCCCCAGGGCCGCAGGGGTCGACGCTTAGCCCCCCGGCACGGTTCCGGCCGGGAGGGACTGGATGTGCGCCGCGATCTCACCCGGCTGGGTCAGCCAGATGCGGTCGCGGTGCCTCAGAATATGCTGCATGGCACGGCGCAGCTGGCGGATCCGAAACGGTTGGCCGAGCAGGAACGTGTGCAGCACGAACGGACAGACCAGCGGCTGGCCGCGCTCCGACTGTTCCAGCATCTCGTCGAACTGATCGATCCACATGTCCATCAGCTCGACCGCCGTGTGCTGGCGCATCACGAGCGTCGGCGAGTCGTTGATCTCGATCGGGTAGGGCATGTTGAGGATGCGAGCACCCCTGGTGCGCATCCAGATCGGCTGATCGTCGAGCGGCCAGTCGCACTGGTAGACGTAGCCGGCCTCCTGCAACAGATCGAGCGTCGCGCGGCTCTGAGAGAGCCAAGGGCTCATCCAGCCGATGGGCTGGTTGCCAGTAAACTTCCGGATGGTCTCCGTCGTCTCGGCGATCAGGCGGGCCTCGTCCTCCTCCCACATCTCGCCCTGCCGCTCGGCATTGCTGCGGCCGTGGGCGACGAACTCGTCACCGCGCGCCAGCATGCGCTCGCCGATGTCGGGGTGGTGGTCGAGGACCATCGAGTTGAGATTGTGGGCGAGCGGGCATTCCAAGTCGTCGAAGAGATCGAACATGCGCCAGATACCGACGCGGTTGCCGTAGTCGCGCCAGGCGTAGTTGCGCTGCGACTGCGGCGCCGGAACACCGGTGCTGTCTGAGCCAAGGCCAGTGCCGAACGCGAAATATTCGATGTTGTTGCAGAAGTAGACGGCGAGACGCTTGCCACCCGGCCATGTGTAGTCGGGCCGCTTCGTGATCGGCACGTAGTCGTAGCGGTTGTGGGCGGGAAGCTTCATCGGCGCATCTCCTTTTTGATATCGACGTGCTTTGCGTCAGGCCATGTAGAGGCCGCCATTGGCGTGAACCAACTCGCCGGTCATGAACCGCGAGCGGTCCGAGGCCAGGAAAACGATGATGTCGGCGATGTCGCCCGGTTGGGCCATGGCCCCGAGCGGCACGAGGCGGGATTGCTCGGCCATTTCGGTTTCGCTGAACTGGTAGCGCGGTTGCGCCGTGTCGGTGATACCCGGCGCGATGGCATTGACCCGAATGCCGTGCGGCGCGAGGGCCAGCGCCATCGACCGAGTGAGACCGATGACGCCGGCCTTGCTGGCCGAGTAGTGGACGCCGAGGACGTGACCGCGCACGGACGACGACGAGAGGTTGACGATCGAGCCTTTTCGCCCCGCGGCAACCATGCGCCGCGCCACCGCCTGAGCGACGAGGAATGAGCCCTTCAGATTGACCGTGTGGACGGCGTCCCATTCGGCCTCGTCCAGCTCCAAAAAAGGAGAGCGCGGGAAGATGCCCGCGTTGTTGACGAGGATGTCGACGTCGCCCAGCGCATCCTCGGTCTCGGCAACGATCCGCTCAACCTCGGCTTTGGAGCCGACACTGCCTTGAACGAGCGCCACCTTACGCCCCAACCCCGCGATTTGTGAGGCCACGGCCTCGGCGGCGGCCCGGTCGTCCAGCCAGTTGACGGCGACGTCGGCGCCGGCCGCGGCCAACGCCACCGCGGTCGCACCGCCGATGCCCTGCTGCGCACCCGTGACCAAAGCGCGCCGTCCTTCCAGGTCCGATTGCATCGTGCTCGCTCCCGAGGCCATTGTGTCGATGGAATGGTAGCGTCCTCCGTTCAACCGTCCATTGGCAAATCAAGGAGTTTCAAACGTGCCTCCCTCCAGCTCCGACGTTCGCCGTGCCGTGCTCGCCCAGGAGCGAGAGGTCAGCGCCCTCTTCGACGAGTTGCGCGCTGGAAGCCTCGATCCCGTGGGTCCCGGCGTCACGCGCGACACGTTCGGCGCAGGCGAGCAGTTCGGATATCGCGTGATCGAGCAGGTCGCCACCAGCCTCGGCCTCGAGCAGCGTTACGACCACGCCGCAAACCTGTTCATGACCCTGCCGGGCCAAGACCGCAGCCGCCCGCGCATCATGATGGGCTCGCATCTCGACTCGGTCGGCAACGGCGGCAATTTCGACGGTGCGGCGGGCGTGATCGCCGGACTCGTTGCCATGCGAGCCTTGCAGACGCTCGGCATCACGCCCGCCTGCGATGTCACCACCATGGCGATCCGGGCCGAGGAAAGCGTCTGGTTCGAGGTGTCCTACATCGGCTCGCGATCGGCATTCGGCGTTCTGCCGGACGGAGCGCTCGAGGCGAAGCGAACCGACACCGGCCGATCGCTCGCCGAGCATATGGCCGAGTGCGGTGCCGACGTCGACGCAGTCCGTAGGCGCGCGGCATCGCTCTCGGCCAAGGACATCGCCGCCTGGGTGGAGGTGCACATCGAGCAAGCACCGCAGTTGATCGAGGCCGGTCTGCCCGTCGCCATCGGCATCGGCGTTCCGGGCAACTTCCGCTATCCCGAGATCAACATTCACGGCGAGTGGGCGCACGTGGGCTTGCCGCGCCGCTTCCGCCACGACGCCGTTCTGGCAGCGAGCGATTTTGCCCTCGGCCTCGACGAGATCTGGAAACCAGCCGACGCTGCGAAACGGCCGATGGCCTTCACCATTGGCCGCTTCTATTCCGATCCGCGCGAGCATGCGCTGACCAAGGTCGCTGGACTGATGACCCTCAGCCTCGACGTCCGGGCCTACGACAAAGCCCATCTCGCTGATCTCGAAGCGCAGGTGCTGGCCTTGGCGCGCGACATCGAGACGAAGCGCGGCGTGCGCGTCAATCTCGGCAAGCGGGCATCGGCCGACGTAGCGCCGTCCAATCCGCAGCTTATGCGGGCGCTGACCGAGGCAGCAGGCGAGATCGGCATCCCGACCATGCCTCTTGCCAGTCCCGCGTCGCACGACACGGCGACGTTCACGGTGGCCGGAGTGCCGTCGTGCATGCTGTTCGTGCGCAACGCCAACGGCAGCCACAATCCCCACGAGGCGATGGAGATCGCCGATTTTCTCGATACGGCATCCGTGCTGACGCAATGGCTCGTCGGCGCGGTGCAACAGTGATCGCGGCGGTGTCGCAAGGAGAGAGCACGAATGGCCGATCGGATCGTCGAGCCCTTCCGCGAGGTCGCTGCCTCCATCGTCATCGGGACATGCGGTCGACTGCTGTTCCAGCAGCGAGACGATATCCCAGGCCTTCTCTATGCGGGGCTCGTCGGGCTCTTCGGCGGGCACAAGGAGGATGACGAGACGCCGATCGAGACCGTGCGCCGCGAGCTGGAGGAGGAGACGGGACTGGCGTTCGCAGCAGACCGGTTTGAGCCCCTGGTCGATTTCTCGGTCGCCTATCCGGGCGGCGGCGGCGTCAAGGGCCTCTACTACGTGCTCCGCGATGTCCCGCTCGCCGACGTCGTCGTGACGGAAGGCTCGGCGCTCGTCGTGACGCGCCAGGAGCTACCGGCACTCCTGCCCCGCATGACGCCATCGGCCTGCTACGTCTCCCGCCTGTTCATGATGCTGCCGGAGTGAGAGCCACGGCGTGGGCCGAACTCGTGCGTCAGGCCAGCTCCGGCACCAGGACCGGATCGAGGGCAGGCTTGCCGACCACCATGTCCGCGCCTTTCTCGGCGATCATCATGGTCGCGGCGTTGAGATTGGCGGAGATCATCGCCGGCATCACGGAGGCGTCGATGACGCGCAGGCCTTCCATGCCGCGCACTCGAAGTTGATCGTCGACGACGGAGGTCGGATCGGTGGCTGGACCCATGCGACACGTGCCCATCAAGTGGTAGGTGCTCGAGCCCCACTGTCGGGCGGCAGCGAGCAGCTCGTCGTCGGACTGGACGTTCTCGCCGGGGTATTCCTCACCCGCGAGATAAGGTTTCATCGGCGTCGTATTGATCAGGCGGCGCGCGAATTTCATCGCGGCGACGGTGACGCGCCGGTCGGTCTCCTCGGCAAGATAGTTGGGTTGGATCGACGGCTTATCGAACGGGTCGGACGAGCGGGCGCGGACGTAGCCGCGACTTACGGGGCGGTGCTGCCAGGCGGCTACGGTGAGACCAGGGAAGTCGTCGAGCAGGCCGTGGCGGCCCTGCTTGTAGCTCGCCGGCGTGAACAGGAACTGCAGATCGTTCGGTCGCGTCGCCTCGTCCGAGTGCCAGAAGCCGTAGACCATCGAAGGGCTGAGCGCGAGAATACTTTCCCGACCGGTGAAGTATTTGACGATCTCGCCCGCGAGGCGCAGCCCCTTCGAGCGCTCGTTCAAGGTCTCGATGCCTTTGACACGCACGCCGAAGCGCGGCGCGTAGTGATCGGCGAGATTCTCCCCGATGCCGGCGAGCTCATGGCGCACCTCGATACCCAGCGAGCGAAGTAGTCCACCGGGTCCGATTCCGGACACCTGCAGCAGTTGCGGTGAATTGACGGAGCCACCGGAGACGATCACCTCGCGACGGGCTCGAACCTCGGTGAGCGCGCCGCCCCGGCCGCCCTTGGCATAGGAGACGCCGACGGCACGCTTGCCTTCAAGGACAAGACGCGCTGCGTGAGCGTTCGTGCGGATGGTGAGGTTCGGCCGCGCGCGAGCGGGATCGAGGAAGGCACGTGCGGTCGACATGCGGCGGCCCTTGTTGGCCGTGCGCTGCACGTAGGAGATGCCCTCTTGGCGCTCGCCGTTGTAGTCACGGTTGCGTGGAATGCCCAGCTCTGCGGCACCTTTGAGGAAGGCTTCACACAAGGGATGCGTCACGCCGAGATCGGTCACGGTGAGATTTCCCTGACGCCCCCGGAACGTATCGTCGGCATCGCCGATCCGCTGCTCGGTGCGGCGGAAATAGGGAAGCACGTCGTTATAGCCCCAGCCGCGGTTGCCCTTCTGCGCCCAGCCGTCGAAGTCCATGCGCTGGCCGCGGTTGTAGATGTGGCCATTGATCGACGACGAGCCGCCGAGCGTCTTGCCGCGTGGCACCGCGATGACCCGGCCGTTGGTCCATTCGCTGGTCTCGGCCTCGTAGAGCCAGTTCACACTTTTCATGGTGAGCGTGTGGATGAAACCGGCAGGGATGTGGATGAAGGGATGCCAGTCGCGCGGCCCCGCCTCGAGCACGCAGACTGTGTGGCGTCCGTCCTCCGACAGTCGATTGGCCAGAATGCACCCGGCCGAGCCGGCCCCCACGATCACGTAGTCGAATGTATCTGCCATCGTCGTCTCCCCGGCGTGGTGGGCATCGGTCGCGATGCCTCGTTGAGTGGATACTGGCGCGGTCGAGACGCGCCGACAATCCCGGCGTCGCTGCCGGCATCACCAGCAGGCGTTTGACTTCGCGCGAAGGTGTGCAACGCTTGGTGTGCGTCCGCTCGGAACGAGGCAGTCGAGATCGTTCGCGGTGCGGTCCTTTTCGCGCGTCCGAGGAGTATTGCCATGCCCCAGACCGTCGCTTCCGCCGAGACCATCCCGACCGATGCCCGCCGCCTCTACGACAAGCTCGAGGAACGCATCCTCGATCGCGACCAGGTCGGCGCCAGCCGGGCCTACTACGGCCTCGTAAAGGCCGGCCGGCCGTTACCGGAAATGGTCAACGAGGGCGTACGCATCCATGCGCCACTGACGCACGTGCCCTATCACGAGCGCATCGATCGCGGCTTCGTCAACTTCGTCAACAATGATCATTGTCTCCTCTCGGCCCGAGCGACGACGCATCTGGCGAAGTTGATGCCGAAGGAGCTCGCCGGGCTGCCGATGGCGCAGACCGTCTGGTACATCCCGACCGGTCTCGATATCTGGAACCAGAAGATCAACAAGGCACCGGGCCATTACTCGCGCGGCATGGAGCCGATCAAGGGCGCGCCGGTGAAGCCCGTCGTGCACTGGCCCGACCAGACGGCGGAGCATCTCGAAGGCTCGCTCGACGAGAAGCTCGACCAATGGCTCGATCTCGTCCACCGCGGCCACGTCCTCGAAGCCTATCGGGTGTTCCTCGGCATCATGGAGGAGCCGGGCGATCGCAAGGAAGCGCTGGCCCAGCTCTGCTTCGCTGGCCTGATCGACTTGCAGGATCGCGTCTATCTCAACCGCTCCTACACCACTGGTCACAAATCGTTCCGGGCCCGCGCAACGGTGGAACTCGGCAATTTCGTTGGCTGGGACAACGCCCACCACGTGCTTTACGCCGGCGCTCTCGACATCGGGGTCGGGCCGCGCTGGTACTCGACCTACGAGATGGCCTGCAACTGCATCACGCACTACATCGAGAAGCAGAAGATCTCGGCGATCCCGTACGGCGGCGCCACGGCGAAGGAGGCCGAGATCCTCCGCCATACGACGCCGCTGTCCAAGGATGAGGCCGAGGCTTTCCTCGACGTCGTTCTCCACGGACAGGAGCCGGGCATCCAGGAAGCGCTGTCGCGCCTGCTGCTGGCCGGCAAGGGCCCGCGGCAGATCCTCGACGTGCTGCAAGTCGGCGGCGCGCAGGTGCTGCTCGAGACGCAGGACACGCTCAACTTCTCTATTCCGCAGCACTGCTACGAGTATCTCAACACGCTCGGCTGGTTCTACGATACTTTCGATCATCCGCAGCGCCTGAAGCTGCTCTACGTGGCGACGACGTACTTGAACCGCAACGCCTGGCACAATCGGCAGGTCGGCGATGGTCGCGAGGCACGGGCCGAGCTGCCCTCCGGCGCAAGCTCGAAGACCACGGGCCAGATGCTCGAGCAGGTCGCTGCAGCCACCATCGCGCTCGACGGGCCGAAGGCGATCGCGTGGGCGCGCGCCTATCTCGCAGGCGGTGGCGATCCGGCAGCCCTCGCCCAGCAACTCGCCATCGCCGCGACGCGCATCGGCAACGACCCGCACAACCAGGAGCTCGGCCAGCTCCTCGTCGAGGACTACTTCAAGAATACGAGCTTCGACCGGAACCGCCTGCTGCTCGCCTGCGTGCAGCACACCGCTGTGCACCGGAAATACGGCGATTTCCTCGAGGCCAGCCGCCGCTATGGCGATGCCATGGGGATCGGTGGACTGGCTGCTTGAAGAGAAGTCGCCACAGCTTGAAGCAGGAGTGAGGGCATGCTGCTCAAGGACAGGATCGCGATCGTCACCGGGGCCGGACAGGGCATCGGCTCCGCGACGGCGATGGCGCTGGCTGAAGCCGGCGCCACCGTCATTACAGCCGACATTGACGGCAAGCTTGCCGAGGCAGCCGCGCAGGCGATCCAGGCGCATCAGCGCAAGGCGCTCGCACTGACAGTCGACGTCGGCGATGTCGAGAGCATCCAGAGCATGGTCGACCGCACAATGGCCGCTCACGGCCGGATCGACATTCTCGTCAACAATGCCGGCGTCACGCGGCGCGCCGACATCATGGACATCACCGAGGCCGACTGGGACCGCATCCATCGCGTCAACGCCAAAGGCGTCTTCTTCTGTCTGCAAACCGTGGCGCGCGTGATGATCCAGCAGCGCAGCGGACGGATTATCAACATCGCCTCGATCGCGGGCAAGGGCTACGCCGGCACCTCGAATGCTGCCTACGCCGCGAGCAAGGGCGCCGTGATCAGCCTGACCAAGACGGCGGCCCAACAGCTCGGCAAGTACGACATCAACGTCAACTCCGTGTGCCCGGGCGTGACGCGGACGGCGCTGTCGGAGGCCAACCTGCGCGTTCGTGCCCAGCAGGAAGGGCTCACCATCGAGGCGATGGACGCCAAACGGCTCGAGGTCATTCCCATCCGGCGCGCAAACGATCCGGCCGATATCGCAGCCATGGTGGTGTTTCTCGCCTCGCCCGGCGCGCGCAATATCACCGGCCAGTCCTACAACGTCGACGGCGGCATCGTTCCGGATTGAGGCCGACGGTCACCTTCCCGGGGAAATTTCCACTTCAGCGGATCGAACTACCTGCGAGAGCGATTTGGCTTCTGTGGAGAGGTCAAATGAGCGGTGCACGGCATGCCGAGCGAGATCAGGATCGGTGTCGGAGGGTGGACGTACGAGCCTTGGCGCGGCACCTTCTACCCGGACGGCCTGAGGCAAAAGGACGAGCTCGCGTTTGCGTCCCGCGCACTGACATCGATCGAGATCAACGCCACCTATTACGCTCGGTTCAAGCCGGACAGTTGGCGCAAATGGCGCGACGAGACGCCCGATGATTTCGTCTTCTCCTTGAAAGCGTCGCGCTACGCAACGAGCAGGAAGGATCTGTCGGCGGCGGCCGATGCCATCGGCGGGTTCCTGGCCCAGGGGGTTACGGAGCTGGGAATCAAGCTCGGGCCAATCAACTGGCAGCTGATGCCGACGAAGACATTCGATGCAAATGAGATGTCGGCATTTCTGCGCATGCTGCCGAAGGAGCGTGATGGCCTGCTGCTTCGACACGCGATCGAGGTTCGGCATCCGAGCTTCGCGACTGAGACCTTCTACGACCTCGCCCGCGAAAGCAAAGTGGCGGTCGTCGTGGCGCTCGACGAGGATTTCCCCGAGATCGACGTCCCAACGACCGCCGGTCTCACCTATGCGCGACTGATGGCCAGTCGCGAGAACGAGCCGACTGGAGTGTCGGCCGGCGAGATTGCAGATGTTGCCGCAAGGGTCAAACAGTGGGCGCGGCGCGGCGATGTGTTCGCGTACTTCATCTCTGGGGCGAAAGCGCGCAATCCCGCGGCTGCCCAGGCCTTGATCGCGGCAATCGGCCCACCGCGAAAGAGGCCGTAAAGCGCCTCACTTCTTGCGCGCGACGCAGGCCGTGCCTGTCCAGCGATGTCGCTTCCCGCATCCGGGGATCGGCTCGGCCCACCGGCCCTCGGGCGGAAGCGCGGCCGCCTCGGCCCGGCGGGGCTTCTGCTCCGGCAGCAGGACGCTCCTCTCCGAGCCGGTATCTCGGGCCTCCCACGCCGAACCCACGAGACCGACGGCCACCTCCAGCATCATGCCGTCGCGCAGCGGGGGCGACCAGCCGTGACCGGCCTCATGGAAGCGATAGAACGGACTGACGAAGCGAAAAGTCAGAGCAGCGTCCCCGTCGCGACGGAATGAGCAGTGCGGCGGCCGCGCCTGGACGAGACCGTCGCGCGCACCGGAATCGGGCGTGGGTGGCGACAGATCGAACGGATTTCGCTTCTCCCCGGGCATCGTGTAGGCGGCGAAATGGCCTCGGTCGTTGGCGAGCCAGAGTGTCTGGAGGAGAGCCTGAGCCGCCTCCGTGGCGGCTGACTGGTCGGGCGGAACGGCGGTGCAAGGCCCCCAGGCGATCTTTTCGGCAGCGGCTGCGGCCGGCCCGACCGACAGTTGCCTCTCCTCGCTTCGTGCGAAATTCGAGGCGAGCGCCACAGCCAATCCGAGCAGCGCGGCACCCACCCAGGCACCATCGCGCAGTCTCACCGAAATCCACATCCCGCAGCCATCCGTCGCGACCTGACGCGCAACTCAATCGCCACCGTGCCCGCGATGGTCAATCCTGTCTTCATGGCATGGCAAACGGCGCCTTGGCCTAGGAAAGACCGGCCTCTGCGCGGAGCCGGAATATGGGGTCCGACATGTCGCGGCGGTGCGTGGCCCAGCCCGGCTTGATCGGTGGCACCTCGCCGAGCGACAGCCGCGTCGTCTCGAAGATCACGATGCGATGGGCGATGCGCCAGACGCCGTTTCGCCGCTCGACACGATCGGCATAGCGGCCGTAGTGCGAGAGCTGCACCGGACCACCGTCGGCCGAGGCGCCATACTGACGCTGGGCTTCCGGCCCGAGGGTGTGTGCGGTGAAGAAGTACGTTTCCGCGATAGCGACGTCGGGCCCGGCAAACTCGATCAGGCACTCGCCGAGGAAGTGCATCACCTGGGTTGCGCCGCCAGTGCGGGACTTGGCGAACTCGATGAAGCCGTCGAGACCACCCTTGTAGTCACCATGATCGTCGTAGGCGTCGTGGTGGTAGGTGGCGCGCACGGCATCCCAATCGGCGCGATCGACGCCGCGGGCATAGCGGCTCATCAGGTCGCGGATCGCGTCTTTGTCGATCAGGCGTTGAAGGGCGGCAGCATCAGCCATGGAGCCTCTTCCGGCATCGTTGCAAAGTCTGACGAGCGCCGGAGGACACGAGGCTCGCGTCCTCCTTGGTCCCGGCTCAGCGCGGGAACGGCTCGAGGCCGGGCTTGGCGCCCTCGGGCAGCGCGGTGCGGGCGACGTTCAGCACCATGGCGATCAACGTGTAGTAGCCGTTGACGGCGGTGAGATCGACGACGCCCTTCTCGCCGAACAGCGCCAGCGCACGGGCATAGGTGGCGTCCGACACGCATTTGTTCTGGTGCAGCTCGGTGGCGAAGTCGTAGACGCACTCCTCGTCGATCGACATCTCGCGGGGCCGGCGGCCATCCGCGATGGCGTCTGCGATCTCGGACCTGAGGCCGCCCTTCTCGGCCAGCGGTCGGTGCGCGTGCCACTCGTAGCTCTGGCCCCACTGGCGCGCCGTGATGCAGATCGCCAGCTCGTTGAGACGCGGCGGCAGCGTGCTGTTGAAGCGCAGGTAATCGCCCATCGCCTTGGCGCGAAGCATCACCTCAGGGCTTCGCAGCATCGCCGCGAAGGGACCGCGAACGGCATAGCCGCGGCCTTCGGCGAAGGCTGTGGCGGCCGCCTTCTGCTCGTCCGTCATCTTGTCGGCCGGAATGACCGGCATGCGCTCACGCGACATTGTCCTGTGGCTCCATCGTAGCGTTTATCGATACTCAGGCTTGCGCTTTTCGAGGAACGCCGCAACGCCTTCCTTGAAATCCGGGCTGGCGCGGACCTTGTCCCCAAGGGTCTGGTCGAGCGGCTCGCGGGCCATGGCATGCTCGGCGATCGTGCTCGAGATCTGGGTTTTCACCGCCTGTACGGCGGCCGGGCTGTTGGCCGCGATCGCGCGCGCCGTGGCCAGCGCCCAGTCGAGCAGCTCCGCCGCGGGCACGACCTCGTTGACCAGGGCGAGGCGCGCGGCGGTGGCGGCATCGATGAGACGGCCCGTCAGGATCAGATCCATGGCGTGCACATAGCCGATCTGCTGGATGAGCTTCACGGTGGCGCCGCCGAACGGATAGATGGCGAAGCGCACCTCGGGCAGCCCGAAGCGGGCATGCGGCGCGGCGCCACGAATGTCGGTCGCTAGCAGCAGCTCGACGCCTCCGCCTGCACAGTCGCCGTTGACGGCGGCGATGACCGGTTTCGGGAACACGCTGGTCTTCAATAACGAGCGGTTGACGATGGCCGCCGTCTCGGCACTGGCCGTGAGATCACCGCCGATGTCGGCGCCTGCGCAGAAGCCCTTGTCACCCGCGCCGGTGATGACGACGGCACGGCAGGAAGCGTCCGCCGCGAGGCGGTCCCACAGATCGGCGAGCTCGGCCAGCATGGCGCGGGGCATGGCGTTGCGCTTGGCCTGATTGTCGATGGTGATCAGAACGACGTGAGGCTCGGCCTCGCGGACCAGAAGCGGCATCTGGAAGTCTCCTTCGACGGGCGGCAGCGAGTGCCAGTTGTAGGCAGGGTAGACACGGGGCACCGGCACTCGGTATCTACTCGGCCTCACGTTAGCCGCGTAGCCAATGGCGGGACAGCCTGCTTGTCGCGTCCTGTGCTCGTGCAGCGATCGCCCCAACGAAACCGACGAGCTGGACCGCCAGACATGCAAGCGCCTTTCAGCCGCACCTTCTTCGATCTCCTGGCCGAGCTGGCGGGCCGCACACCCGACGCGCCGGCGGTGATCGCCAAGGAAGGCACGCTGTCGTTCGCCAGCCTGCATGCGACGGCATCACGGGTTGCAGGAGCGCTGCATGCGCGCGGTATCCGCCGAGGCGATGCGGTCGGCATCCTGATCAACAACCGCGCCGAGTGGCTTGAGATCTTCTTCGGCGCGGCGGCGCTCGGCGCGACGATTGTCCCGCTCAGCACCTGGTCGAAGGGCCCGGAGCTCGACTTCCTGCTCGGCGACAGCGGCATCAAGTGCCTGTTTCTGATCGAGAGGCTGGGCCCACAGACTTTCGCCGACGACATCGCGGCGCTGAAGGCCTCGGGGCGGCATCCGTCTCTCGAACGTCTCGTGCTTGTGGATGGCGAACCTCGCGATGGCTTCGAGAGCTTCGCCCGCTATCGCGATCACGCGCCACTTCCCGAGCTGCCGCCCGGCGAGGTTGCAAGCGCTGGCGATACGCTCGTCGTGCTCTATACGTCCGGCTCCAGCAGCCGGCCCAAGGCCGTGCCCCTTCAGCATTTCGCCGCGATCGAGAACGGCTTCAACATCGGCGAGCGGCAAGGTCTCGCCCCCGGCGATCGCGTGCTGGTATCCATCCCGCTGTTCTGGTCGTACGGCGCCGTCAACGCGCTGCCCGCAACGCTGACCCACGGCGCGACGCTGGTGCTGCACAGCCGCTTCGAGCCGGGGGAGGCGCTCGATCTGATCGAGCGTCACGCATGCACCGCGATCTACACGTTGCCGGCTATGACCAACGCGCTCGTCGCCCATCCGGCGTTCACACCGGCCAGAACCCGTAGCCTTCGCACCGGCGTCACGATCGGGGCGCCACAGGATGTTCTCAAGGCCGCCGAGGTTCTGGGTGCGTCCCGCATCTGCAATATCTACGGCTCGACCGAAACATACGGCAATTGCTGCGTAACGCCGAACGCGTGGACGCTCGACGAACGGGCCCACTGCCAGGGCCCGCCGCTGCCGGGGGTGTCGTTGCGCATCCGCGACGCCGAGAGCGGTGCCCTGCTCGGCACGGGCGAGACCGGGGCTGTCGAGGTCAAGGGCTATCTGATGCCCGGCTACCGGGGCGACAGCGCCAGGCACAATGTCGAGGTGCTGACCGAGGACGGCTGGTTCCGCACCGGCGATCTCGGGCACCTGGATGCACACGGCCGGTTCCACTTCGCCGGGCGGTCTTCGGAGATGATCAAGCGTTCGGGCATCAACGTCTCACCGGCCGAGGTGGAGGAGGCGCTGCAGCAGCATCCGGCCGTCGGCCTGGCCGGCGTCACCGGACTGGCGGACGCCCACAAAGGCGAGGCGATCGTCGCGTTCGTCGTGCCGAGACCCGGCTCGACGGTAGACGCAGCTGCACTCGTCGCCCATTGCCGGGAACGGCTTTCCGGCTACAAGGTGCCGGACATCGTGTGCCTGGCCGAGGCGTTGCCGCTGACGCCCACGGGAAAGCTGATGCGGCGCGAGCTGAAGGCACTGGCCGAGGCGGAGCACGGGTGATGGCTGGGCGCGTCAGGCTACTTCGCGCTGACCGGCCGTTCGCCGCCCGTCACGCCCAACACCCCTGAAACGGAACGGAGAGCCCTGCCATGCGTGCTTTGCGCTGCCACACACTCGGTGATCTCGGCTCGCTCCGCATCGACGAGGTCGAGAGCCCTCTCATGGGAGCCGGACAGGTCCGCATCGGCGTGAAAGCCGCCGGCGTCAACTTCCCCGACATCCTGATGTGCGAGGGCAAGTACCAGGTGAAGCCGCCGATGCCGTTCATCCCGGGCCTCGAGGTGGCAGGCGTGGTGATGGAGGTGGGCGACGGCATTTCCCATGTGAAGCCGGGCGACCGTGTGCTGGCCTTCGCGCGTCTGGCGGGCGGCTTCGCCAGCGAGATCGTGCTCCCGGGCGGCATCGTCACGCCCATCCCGGACAAGATGGACTTCGAGACTGCCGCAGCCTTCACCATCGCCTATGGCACGGCCCAGTTCGCCCTCGATTATCGCGGACACTTGAAACCCGGCGAGACGCTGGTTGTGCTCGGCGCGACGGGCGGCGTTGGTCTGGCCGCCATCGAATGCGGCAAGCTGCTGGGGGCTCGCGTGATCGCGGCCGCCGGCGGCGCCGACAAGCTCGCCCTCGCCAAGGAGTACGGCGCGGACGAGGTCGTCGATTATCGCGCCGAAAACTTGCGCGACCGGCTTCGCGAGCTGACCGGTGGCAATGGCGTCGATGTTGTGTTCGATCCCGTTGGCGGCCCTGCCTTCGATGCGTGCGTCCGGGCAATCGGCTGGGAAGGACGCATGCTCGTGGTGGGCTTTGCGTCAGGTGAGGTGCCGAAACCCGCGGCCAACCTCATTCTCGTCAAGAATTTCTCTGTGATCGGCGTGGTTTTCGGCGAGCACAGCCACCGCTATCCCGATCAGTCCCGCGCATTGCTGACCCGGCTCCTTGGCGCCTGGGAGGAAGGCAAGCTGCGCCCACGCATCCACAAGACGTTCCCTCTCGAGCGCGCGACCGACGCATTCGCCGAGATCACGGCCCGCCGCGTGCAGGGCAAGATGGTGTTGACTCTTTAACTGCGCCGCGCATGGCGGCCGGGCTCCCCGCAGGGGACTCGCTGTGCGCTACAAGTGAGCGCAGCACAAATAAAAAGCCCGCGGCCGGGGGACAGGCCGCGGGCTAAAAGCGTGACGCCACTATGGGGGGATAGGTGGGACGGCGCCACGTTTCGGACACCCACATAAAAGCCCATCTGTGGCATTTGTGCAAGGGGGTCGAAGGAAAAATAGTTGACGAAGTTGCAATGTCGCGGTTTCAACTTGACGAATCGCAATTAACCATTTTTCAGACGCGCCGCGTAGTGCGCCCAAGATGCAGCGCAACTCATTGATTTTAAATATTTAACAGGAAGACGATTGTTTTTCTCGTTCTCAAACGACGAGCGGCTGGTCCCACTCGCAAGTGATCCCGGCGGGTTGCCGCAACGAGCCCGAGCCATCCCCCGAAATCACGGCCAGCCCTCAGAATGCGTCGTCTTGCTTGCCCACACGACCCCTCCCCATGCAGCCTTGGCTCAAATAGGCTCGCAAGGGAGTTGGCGATGAAGCTCTGGTACCAAAGCATGACGCGTGAGGGAGAGACCTGGGGCACCTACCCCAAGGCTCTGCGCCGCGTCCTCGACAAAGTGAAAGCCACCGGAACCGAGATCGAGGTGCATGGCATCAAGAAGGTCGGCGGGGCTGGCGACCAGTTCCGCTATCTCGAATTCCTCGAGACGGCCGAGGTGCTCGAAAACGTCCACATCGCCATGCAGCGAGGCTTCGATGCCTTCCTGATCGGCAACATCTGCGATCCGGGGCTCAGGGAAGCACGGGAGTTCGCCACCATTCCCGTGCTGGGGCTCTGCGAAAGCTCACTCCACATCGCCTGCCTGATGGGTGTGAAGGTGTCGCTGGTGACGATCAACGCCAAGTTCACACCGCGCATCGTCGAGAATGTCGAGCGATACGCACTCATGGGGCGGGTGGCGGCCATCAATCGCATGCAGGTGGAGCGGCTGCTCGATCTGCCGGCGGCCTTCGAGAACGCCGACGCACTGCAGCGTATTCGCACCTCTTTCGACAAGGCGGCGCAGGCAAACGCCGATGCCGGTGCAGAGGTGACGATCGCAGCGGGCGGCGTCGTGATGGCACTTCTGGCGGATGCCGACGTGCACGAGGCGGCCTGCGGATTGCCGATCCTCAACGGCATCACGGCGCTGGTGAAAGCCGGCGAGATGGCCGTCGTCCTGTCGCGGGTCATGGGCGGCCGCTTCGCCAGCCGCGTCGGCACGTATGCACCACCGCCGCCCAATCAGATCGAGGAGCTGAGGAAATTCTACGGTCCTGGGATATACCCAGGCGTGAACGCCTCCTGACGTCGCGCCAGAGCCGCCGCTGGAGCCGTGCGGTGCGATCGAGCCCGCACTGCCGGCTACGCGCGCCGGCCCGTCAACTGGCGGCCTTGGCCGGGCGGCCGACGCCCGGCTGGCCGGTATTGCGTTTGAAGCTGAGCGTCAGGTTGCCGTCCGTCAGCTCCGAGCACTCAACGTGTGCGACGAATGGGTCCGACGCTTCGATGGCCGCGGCCTCGCTGCAGGCGGCGGCCGAGTCGAACGGCTTGACGTGCACGCCGTTGTCTCCATTCGGCAGGGCGAGCAACGTAATCATGACGATGATGTTGGGATCCATGGCGCGGTCCTCCGGCGCATGAGTGGCGTTGAGGAGCGGCATCGCCACCCCCGCTGCACGCAGAACTCGATGGAAAGCCCCCGCTTCCCGCCATGCCGGACGACGTGACCATCGGCGTCTCGCTCGCCCGGTCCGGCTGCCTTCGAACTCGACGCAACTGATGCCAGCCACCCAGCATTAACAAAATGGCAATATTTCGAGCGGGTTAGGCTCGTCCCGAGTCTATTCGCTGTTGGCTTGCGATCCGCGCTCGAGCTATTGGGCCGGGGTGAGCCCAGGCTCCTCGGACGGAAGCAGCCTGGCGAAAAGCGCCTCGACCATCTCGTCCGTGACGTCCTCGACGCGGGGAGGGCGCCATTTCGGAGCCTTGTCTTTATCGACGAGAAGAGCGCGCACGCCCTCGGGGAACTCCCCGGCCTCGAACAGGTGTGTGCACAGCCGGAACTCGACGTCGAGCGCAGCCTCGAGTGAGCCGAGACCCGGGGCGCGGCGCATGGCCGCCAGCGATGCCTTGAGAGCCAGCGGCGATTTCAGGAGCAGATCCGCGCGGGCTTTGACCGCCCATTCCGCCGTGGTCGTCTGCAGCTCATCGAGAATGGCCTCGACGGTCGGCTGAGCGAAGCACCGATCGACCTCCGCCTTCAATGCCATCAGCGGCGAGGCAGGGACGGGCGCGGCGTCAGCCGCCTCGTCGAGGATATCCTGCACCGGAGATCCGTTCGGATCGGCCAATGCGGCAACGAGCGCCTCGCGCTGCTGGTGCGCGATATGGATATCAGCGAAACCCGTTTGAATGGCGTCGGAGCCGTTCATGCGGGCACCGGTCAGCCCGAGATAGATGCCGAGCTCGCCGATCGCCCGGCCGAGCAGCCAGGTGCCGCCGACGTCGGGTATCAGCCCGATGCCTGTCTCGGGCATGGCGAGCATCGAACGGTCGGTGACGATGCGGCCGCCACCCTGCGCGTGCGCGGAGAGGCCGATCCCGCCTCCCATGACGATGCCGTCCATGATGGCGACGAACGGCTTCGGGTAACGATGGATCAGCGCATTGAGACGATATTCCTCGCGCCAGAACGTGCGGGCGAGGCCGGAGCCCTGCGTGCGGCTCTGATAAAGTGAGAGCACGTCGCCGCCGGCACAGAGCGCCCGATCCCCCGCGCCGTCGAGAATGACGAGCCCAACCGCAGGATCGTCCTTCCAGGCAAGCAGGGCGGCCCAGATCTCGCGAACCATGCCCAGTGTGAGGGCGTTGAGGGCCTTCGGCCGGTTAAGCGTCAAGCGCCCAGCGCGACCCTCGACGCGGATCAGGACCTCTGGCTCGGACGGCGGTGTGCTCATGGAACGCTCTACTCTGTCGGCGACTGTACGACCCCACCTGTTAAAGGCACCCGCCGTGATCGCCAAGAGGCTTCATCCAGCTCTCGGCACGGCTCCGGATGCGCGAAGGGCGGCCGCTTGGCCGCCCCTGCATGTTCCCCTGCTTGAGTGCTCTGAAATCCGCTCAGTGCGCTCCGGCCGGATTGGCGCCGGCGCCCAGCACGTAGATCGCGATGAACAGGAACAGCCAGACCACGTCGACGAAATGCCAGTACCAAGCCGCCGCCTCGAAACCGAAGTGCTGCTTCGGCGTGAAGTGGCCCTTCATCGCCCGGAACAGGCACACCGCCAGGAAAATGGTGCCGATGATCACGTGCGCGCCATGGAACCCGGTCGCCATGTAGAAGGTGGCGCCGTAGATGTGCCCCGAGAAGTTGAAGGCGGCGTGGCCGTACTCGTAGGCCTGCAGCAGCGTGAACAAGAAGCCGAGGACGACGGTCGCCAGCAGACCTTGGATCAAGCCCTTGCGATTGTTCTCGAGCAGCGCGTGGTGCGCCCAGGTAACGGTCGTGCCCGAGAGCAGCAGGACCAAAGTATTGACAAGCGGCAGACCCCACGGATTGAACGTCGCTGTGAAATTCTCGCTCGGCTTCGGCGGCCATGTGCCGCCGGTGATGCTGTTGCGCTCGACCAGACCGATGAGGTCGCGTCCTTCGACCACGGAGCCGTCCGGCTGAGTGATCGGCAGCGGATGCACACCCGCCGGGAACAACGAGACATCGAAATAGGCCCAGAACCACGCGACGAAGAACATCACCTCGGAGGCGATGAACATGATCATGCCGTAACGCAGGTGCAGGCGTACGACGGGGGTGTGGTCGCCGCGATGGGCTTCCTTGATGACGTCGCGCCACCAGCCGTACATTGTAAAGAGTACGCCGAGCGTGCCGACTGCAAAGACCCAGGGGCCGCGCATGCCAAGCAGCGTCGCCGTCGGGCTGCCGTGCGTCTTCATCCAGACGATGGCACCGACGGCCATCACGAATGCGAACAGCGAGCCGACCGCGGGCCATGGGCTCGGGTCGACGAGATGGTAGTCATGGTGCTTGGCGTGGGTATCGGCCATCTCGGTTCTCCTGGTGCCCTCGTCTGCTGGCAGGTCTCGCTGGTTTGGCCGGCCTGCCGATCGTCACTGCGTCCAATGTGCGGCGCCAGGACCGGGCGAGACGTCTCGCCCGGTCGACGCCGCTGAATCTATCCCGGCGGCGTCGACGGCACACCGGTCTTGGTCGCTCCCGTGCCGCTGCCGGATGGCACGCGAGCCTCGGCACTCGTCTTGGGCTTCGCAACCGGATGGAACGTGTACGAGAGCGTGATCGTGCGCACCAGCGCTCCGTCCGCATCCTTCACGATGGCAGGGTCGACGAAGAAGCTGACCGGCATCTCGATGGACTCTCCGGGCTCGAGCCGCTGTTCCGTAAAGCAGAAGCACTCGACCTTGTTGAAGAAGGCCCCGACCTGCTCGGGCGTGACGTTGAACGTGGCGGTGCCGACGATCGGAACCGACGAGCGGTTGGTGGCGCGGTAAAAGGCCAGCGAATTCTCGCCGATGCGAACCTCGGTCGTCGTCACGACGGGCGCAAACTCCCAATCCAGGCCGGGCGCCACATTGGAATCGAAGCGGACGAGCACCGTCTGATCGAGCACCTCGGCGGATGGAGCCGTGGCACGCTGCGTGGTGCCGGCAAAGCCCGTGATCTGGCAGAACAGGCGATAAAGAGGCACGGAGGCATAGGCGAGGCCCACCATGCCAATCGCGATGCTGGCGCAGATTGCGGCTATTTTCAAATCGGATTTGGAACGCCCGCTCTTACTCGTCATTTTGGAGCCTGCTTGGTTGCATCCTGAGCGACGGGAGGCCGGGAGGTTAAGCCCCCGTCCTTTTTGAGTGCATTGGGACCCAGACGAACGATGGTCGCGACGTAGAACAGGACGACGAGCGCGGCGAGTGCGAATCCAATGGCGATCGAGCGCATCCGCTGTCGCCGCTTGTATTCGTCGCCTCCGGAAGTCGCCACGATCATCCCTTTCGCGCCTCAGCCCAGGAAGTGCCGAACCGAATGCTCGGCGAGCAGAACGGCGAACAGCAGGAACAGATAGAGGATCGAGAACCCGAACAGCCGCTTGGCCGCCTTGTCCCCGGCGGCGCCATCGGACTTCCGCCAGACGTCGACGGCGAGCGCCATGAACATCAGACCGAGCGCGACAGAGACCACCGCATAGGCGATACCGCCGAGCCCGGTGAGCACCGGCGTGCACGCCAGCGGCACAAGGAGCGCGCTGTAGAGCAGGATCTGGCGGCGGGTCTCGCGCGAGCCGGCGACCACCGGCAGCATGGGCACGCCTGCCGCCTCGTAGTCGCGAGCCCTATAGAGGGCCAGCGCCCAGAAGTGCGGCGGCGTCCACATGAAGATGATCAGGAACAGAATGACGCTGTCGACGCTGACCCCGCCGGTCACGGCGGCCCACCCGATCATCGGCGGGAAAGCGCCGGCGGCGCCTCCGATCACGATGTTCTGTGGCGTGCGCCGCTTCAGCCACATCGTGTAGACGAGCACGTAGAAAGCGATGGTGAAGGCCAGCAGCGCGGCCGCGAACCAGCTCACTGTGATGCCCAGAGTGAGCACGGACAGAACGGAAAGTATCAGGCCGAAGGCCAGCGCTTCGTCCGCCGTGACGCGTCCTTGCGGCACCGGCCGCGACTGCGTGCGCTGCATCACGGCATCGATATCGGCATCCCACCACATGTTGAGCGCACCGGAGGCTCCAGCCCCGACGGCGATGGCGAGGAGCGCGATCAGGCCGAGCGCGGGATGAATGGCTCCGGGCGCGGCGACCATTCCTGTCAGCGCAGTGAAGACGACGAGCGACATCACGCGCGGCTTCAACAGGGCGATATAGTCCTCGACGTCGCCTCCGAGCGTCGGGTTCCGCGTCTCGTCAGATGTGAGCCCGATCTCGGCCATGGCTACCAACAAACCTCTGGTCTTGGATGCAGGACGGGCGAAACCTGCCGCCCGTCTCGATCGCCTGTCGCCGGGGCGCTATGCCCCTTCGATCAATGGTGCTCGCTGGCCTCGATACGCGGAAGCGTCTCGAAGCAATGGAACGGTGGCGGAGAGGAGAGCGTCCACTCGAGCGTGGTTGCACCCTCGCCCCAGGGATTGTCCGCAGCTTTCACTTTCTTGGCGAAGGCCAGCGCAACGCCGAAGAAGAACACCAGCGTCGCCGCGGCTGTGATGTAGGAGCCGTAGGACGAGATCTGGTTCCATTGCGCGAAGGCGTCGGGATAGTCGACATAGCGTCGTGGCATACCCGCCAGCCCGAGGAAGTGTTGCGGGAAGAACAGGATGTTGGCGCCGATAAAGGTCATCCAGAAGTGAATGACGCCAATCGTCTCGTTGTACATGTAGCCGGACATCTTCGGGAACCAGTAGTACCAGCCGGCGAAGATGGCGAAGACGGCTCCGAGCGACAGAACATAGTGGAAGTGAGCGACCACGTAGTAGGTGTCGTGCAGCGCGCGGTCGACGCCGGCGTTGGCGAGCATCACGCCCGTGACGCCACCAACCGTGAACAGGAAGATGAAGCCGAGTGCCCACAACATGGGCACGGTGAAGCGGATCGATCCGCCCCACATGGTGGCGATCCAGGAGAAGACCTTCACGCCCGTCGGCACCGCGATGACCATCGTGGCGAACACGAAGTAGGCCTGCGTGTTGACGCCCATCCCCGAGGTGTACATGTGGTGGGCCCACACGACGAACCCGACGAGACCGATGGCGACCATCGCATAGGCCATGCCGAGATAGCCGAAGATCGGCTTCCGCGAGAAGGTTGACACGATGTGGCTGATCATACCGAAGCCCGGCAGGATCAGGATGTAAACTTCCGGGTGGCCAAAGAACCAGAACAGGTGCTGGTAGAGCACGGGGTCGCCGCCACCGGACGCGGTGAAGAACGTCGTGCCGAAGTTACGGTCGGTCAGCAGCATCGTAATGGCGCCAGCCAGCACGGGCAGCGACAGCAGCAGCAGGAAGGCCGTGATCAGCACCGACCAGACGAACAGCGGCATCTTGTGCAGCGTCATCCCCGGCGCGCGCATGTTGAAGATGGTGGTGATGAAGTTGATGGCACCTAGGATCGACGAGGCGCCGGCGATGTGCAGCGAGAGGATCGCGAAGTCCATCGCAGGACCGGGATGGCCCGTTGTCGAAAGCGGCGCGTAGATGGTCCAGCCACCGCCCACGCCGCAGCCCGACATGTCGCTCGGCACGTTACAGGTGCCCGCTCCCTCGACGAACATCGAGATGACCAGCAACCCGAGCGAGGCCGGGAGCAGCCAGAACGAGATGTTGTTCATCCGCGGGAAGGCCATGTCCGGCGCGCCGATCATCAGCGGCACGAACCAGTTGCCGAAACCACCGATCATGGCCGGCATGACCATGAAGAACACCATGATCAGGCCATGACCCGTCACGTAGACGTTGAACAGATGTGAGCTGGAGAAGTACTGCATCCCAGGCTCGGCGAGCTCGAGACGCATCATCACCGACAGGAAGCCACCGATCACCCCCGCCACCATGGCGAAGATGAGGTACATCGTGCCGATGTCTTTGTGGTTGGTCGAGAACAGCCAGCGGCCCATGCCGTAAGGCTGATGCTCGTGATCGTCGTGTGCTGCGTGCGCGCTGCCGGCCATTTCTTATTGCCTCGGTTGCGGAGCCTGGACGTTTTTCGGTTTCTATCGGCCGGATGCGTCGCTGAGACGTCGCATCCTCGGGCGTCTTCGTCAGTTGCCTGCGACGGTGACCGGCGAGCTGCTGTCGGCCGCGACAGTCCTGCTGGACTGCTCGATCGCGGCTTTCTCGATCAGCTGGCGTGCAGGGCCGCGCTTGCGGTCCTTCATCAGCGCCGCCCATTGCTCGAACACCTCGGGCTTCACGACCCGGACGGCGATCGGCATGAACGCGTGGTCCTTGCCGCACAGCTCCGAGCACTGCCCGTAATAGATGCCCTCGGTCCGCGCCTTGAACCATGTCGCCGTCGTCCGGCCCGGAACGGCGTCCACCTTGGAGCCGAAGGAGGGAACGGTCCAGTTGTGGATCACGTCGCTGGCCGTGACGAGCACGTGGACGACCTTGCCGACCGGCACGATCACCTCGTTGTCGACGGCGAGAAGGCGCGGCGACTTGATGCCCTTCTTGATGCGCTCGTCACGCTCGGCGTCGTTCAGCATGATGGAGGTGAAATTGAAGCCGCCGTGGTCCGGATACTGGTACGTCCAGTTCCACTGGTTGCCGGTTGCCTTCAAGGTCACGTCGGCCTTCGGGTACGCATACTGGGCGAACAGCAGCTTGAACGAGGGGATGGCGATGCCGACGAGGATGAACACCGGGATGATCGTCCAGGCGACCTCGAGGCCCGTGTGATGGGTCGTCTTGGAGGGCGTCGGGTTGGCGTTCTCGTTGAACCGCCAGACGACGTAGACGAGCAGCAGCAGAACAAAGATCGCGATCGCGATGATGATGATGTTCACGCCGTCGTGGAAGGCATGAATGCCATCTGCGATATCGGTGACGGCACCCTGCATGCCGAGTTGCCAAGGTGACGGCTCTCCGGTGCCGGCGAGGGCCGGGGAAGCCGCGATCGACATGGCGGTTGCTGCACCGATCATACCGCTCTGCAACGCATCCTTGAGCCGTCTCATCATTCCGCCGTCCTCGACCTGCCGCCTGTTTCGCGTCGGCCGCCGGAGGGCCGGCGCGCCGATGTAACCGTATGCCGATGGCCACGGCCGCCGGCATGCCACGATGGCCGGTCGGCCGCAAGCGCGCCGCGTGCAGAAAAGGCCTTTGCTCATTGCCGCGAACGTCGCACGCGCAGTCGAATCTGCTTGCGAAAACCGCCGTCCGCGTTGCCAATGAAGCCTGTTCAATCGGCGCTGGCCCGGGCGACGCCTTTACGCTCACCCTGCCGGAGAAGTGAGCACATCGCGCGCGGGCGACTCAAGCGCGGTGCGCTGCGGCATATTGCTCGATCAGGCGGTTTTCGATGCATTCTGAACGGTGGATTGAGGCGAAGCGCTACCGTGGCCGAACTTCGGCCCCATTGCTCGATACCTCTGGCGTCGACATGTAGCCTCGGCGTTTCGCGCGTGCTATCGCGGCATGGCCCGCCCTGATTGGGTTGGGCGACACGATTGCCGGGAACCGCCGGGCAAGGCTCGCGATTGTTCGAAGCAGGCGTTGCAGCAACGGGCAGCGCCAGGGAGCGGAATGTGGACCGAAAGCGCCTGATTCCGCGCTCCAGCGCTCGGAGCACGGACACATACACTTGGCCCCGGTTTCGGCGAGCCCCTGCCGCGATCGCAACTGCGGTCGCGTTTGCGCTTGTCGGCGCGCTGGCCTGGGGCTCATCGGCCGAAGCCCAGTCGGGCACGGTCAAGGCACAACACGGCGACTGGCAGGTCGTGTGCAAGGCACCGCCGCCCGGCGCCCGGAACGAGATCTGTGCGCTGGTGCAGAGCGTCACGGCCGAGGATCGCAACAACGTCGGCCTCACCGTCTATTTCCAGACTTTTTCCAACGGCACCCAGGTGTTGCGCGTGTTCGCGCCGCTCGGCGTGCTGCTACCACCGGGCCTCGGCCTCAAGATCGACGATCGCGATGTCGGAAACGCACCGTTTCTCCGGTGCCAGAACTTCGCCTGCTATGCGCAGGTCGTGGCCGAGGAAAAGCTCATCGAACAGCTGAAGGCGGGCAAGACGGCAGTCTTCATCATTTTCCAGACCGAGGAGGCCGGCATCGGTATCCCGATCTCACTGAGTGGTTTTTCGCAGGCGCTTGCCGCACTCCGCTAGCTTCGCGTGCTGCCCGCTGGCTGTGAAGCGTTGCTGACCTGCAGGCTTTGCCGCAGTCGGCACGACTATGAATTGCATCGAGCCGCGCACTCACCGGCGGGCCGATGACATTTTGCCGAACGAGTGAGCAAGATCTGCTCGCGCTTTTGCCATCATGTCCCACTAGCCTCGATAGGCTGGTGGCAGCGTTAGCGTCGGGAGTACGGCATGGGACCGAGTGTATCTCGTCCAGTCGAATCGGTGATCGAGTCGGTCACGGAGCGGCGCATGCGGCGGCTCAATGCTTTCCCGCAGCCGTACCGGAAATACATAGCCGGCCTCACCTCCTGCGCCCCCGCCGTCGAGGATCTCGCGGACTCGTTCCCCGCGCTGCTGTTCGCACTCGCGACCGGGTACGGCAACGTCAGGCGGCGACAGGCGGCATTCGAGGCGGTGGTCGCCGGTCATCCGCTCAAGGTCGCGGCGGGTTGCCTGGACCTGCCCCTATGGCTGCGCCGACTGCCGGCGCAAGCCTTCGCTCAGCCGTTGCCGCTCCTACCGGACGACGAGGAGTTCACCGCCGCGGTCGTCAACCGGATGCCGGACCACCCGCGCGAAGCCACGGTCTGGTTCGAGCGGACCCTGGTTGGCCATCGGCTGGCCGGACGAGAGTTCGCGCTCTGGTGCCTGCGCGAGCCCCGCCTCTTGCCGCCGCACACCAGCGACGAGGACATGCAGTGGCTTCTGGCCTGGTCATGGGCGAGCCTCACGCCGGGCTTCGCCGGGCATCGCCTTTTGCGCGGGGCGTGGTCCCCGGCCATCGGCTGGAAGCGCGCCCGTGACGAGGTCTCGATATGGCGGAAGCGGATCGATCTCGTCGGCGCCTTGGCCGGTGGGCCGCGCGACGCCTGGCTCCACGATGCCACGGTATCCGGGCTCGATATCGTCGCGCTCAAGTCGGTCGAGGATTTCGTCGCCGAAAGCGTGGCAATGGAGAACTGCCTCGACCAGTACGCCGCGCACCTCGCCTATGGGCGGGTCAGGATTTTCAGCGTCCGCAAGGAGGGCCGCTCGATCGCCGACATCGAGGTGACCCTGAAGCCCGACGACTGCGGCGCGCCATGCATCTCCCAGATCCGCGGGCCACGCAACCGGCGCGCACCGCCCGTTGTCTGGCAGGCTGTCCATGCCTGGCTTGCCGGGCAGGCATTCCGGCCGACCGATATGTTGCCGACGTCGGCGCAAGCGACGCGCGAAGCTTTCCGCAAGTTCTGGCAGCCCTACGTGAGCGCCGCCGAGAGCGCCGGCCTGCCGCCGCATGTGCTGGCCCGCGTGCTCGGCCGGGATGCGCGGCGGGGCAAGCCGCAGGAGCAGGCGACGCCCCCGTTGCCACGGGTATTGGATCACGACCTGCCGCCGATGCCACACACCAACTACGGGGACCGTGCACGCGTCGCGGCAGCAGACCGTGCAGGCTCACCCCTCGCTATGAGGCGAGCGCGAGTTGGGGGATGAGGCAGGGCGACGAGCTATCAACGCCTCACCCCACCCCGCACTCCGAGCCCGCGTCCCTCAGTTCGCCCGCACCGCCGACCACGTATCGTCCAGCGCCGACGTCAGCCGCTTGATCATCTCGCCGACCTCGTCCTCGGTGATGATCAGCGGCGGGGAGAACGCGATCCGATTGCCGACCAGTCGCAGAATGAGCCCCTGCTTCTTGGCGCTCTTGGCCAGGATGTCCATCACGCCCGACGAGCCCGGATACATGTCGCGCGTCGCCTTGTCCTTCACCACCTCGAGCGCGCCGATCAGTCCGACGCCCCGGAACTCGCCGATCAGCGGATGCGCCTCGAGCGCCTTGAGCCCGCCCATGAACGGCTCCGACACGCGCCCCACGTGGCCGATGAGGTCCATCTCCTCGTAGATCCTGATCGTCTCGAGCGCGACCGCCGTCGTCACCGGATGGCCCGCGTAGGTATACCCGTGCGCCAGATGGCCGACCTTGTCGGTCTCGATCATCAGCGCCTGGAACACTCGCTCGTTGAGCAGCAGCGCCGAGATCGGCTGCAATCCCGCCGACAGCGCTTTCGCGCATGAGATCATGTCAGGCTTCAGATTGAAGGTCTGGCTGCCCCACATCTGGCCCGTCCGCCCGAACCCGCATATGACCTCGTCCGCGACGAACAGGATGTCGTACTTCCGCAGCACGGCCTGGATCTTCTCGAAATACCCGGCCGGTGGCAGCACCGCGCCACCAGCGCCCATCACCGGCTCAGCCCAGAACGCCGCGACAGTCTCCGGTCCCTCCTCCAGGATCAGCTTCTCGAGTGCCGCCGCCATGCGCGTCGAGAATTGCTCCTCCGTCTCGCCGTCGAGCTGGTTGCGGTAGTAGTTCGGAAACTCGGTATGCCGGAACGCATCGAACGGCAGCCCCGACTCCTGGTGCATGTCGGGCTTGCCCGAAATGCTCGCCGACGCGCACGTCGACCCGTGATAGCCCATCTTGCGGCCGATGATCTTGCGCTTCCACGGCTTGCCGTGCGCATGCCAGAAGTACCACACGAGCTTCACGGCCGTGTCGTTCGCCTCCGACCCGGAGCACTGGAAAAAGACCTTCGACATGGGTACCGGCGACATCTCGAGCAGTTTCGCCGCCAGCTTGATGGCGCTCTCGTTCGATGCGCTCCGGTAGATGTGATAGTAGCCGACCTTGCACATCTCGTCGTACGCGACCTTGGCGAGCCGCTCGACGCCGAAGCCCAGCGACGCGCACCACAAGCCTGCCGCCGCCTCGAGGTACTCCTTGCCGTCATCGTCGTAGACGTAGATCCCCTTGCCGCGCGTGATGATGCTCGGCCCCTGCTCCTGGTGCTGACGCAGGTTCGATTGGGGATGGATGAGGCTCTGCACGTCCAGGGCATGCAGGCTGTTCGCGATCACGGTCATGAGAGAGGCTCCCGCCTACGGTTCAATTCCAAGTCTGAGGTGAGCACCCCCTGCAACGAGCGTCAACTGATCACCGAGCCGACGCCAGGAACGAATTGGCCGCCTCCTGACTTGTGCAAGTCGCCGACCCACACGAGCCGGGCCATCCGCCATGACTGCAGGATTTCGCAAATTACTGGACGACCTCGAGGAAGCGTTCTGGCTCGTTCCGGGTGCCCTGGTGGCTGCCGGCGTGCTCGCGGCCTTGTATCTCGTCCACCTTGATCGCACTGATCTCTTCGATGGAATGTCGTTCGATAAGACCTGGATCTACGGTGGTGGTCCCGCAGGCGCCCGCGCCGTCTTGGGTGCGATTGCCTCCTCGACGATCACCGTCGCCGGCACGGTTTTCTCGATTACGATCGCGGCTCTCAGTCTGGCTGCCGGACAGATGGGCCCGCGGCTACTACGCAATTTCACGCGTGATCGCGGCAATCAGCTCACCCTCGGCATCTTCCTCGCGACCTTCGTCTACGCCCTTCTCGTGTTGCGCACCGTCCGCTCCGAGGCCGAAGGCGAGTTCATCCCGCATCTGGCCGTCACCGTCGCCCTCGCTCTCGCCGTGGTCTGCGTCGCAGCCCTCGTCTGGTTCGTCGACCATATGGCTGGTCGAATCAACGTCGACACCGTCCTCACGCTCGTCGGCGACGACCTTCTGCACGCCATCCGGCGTCTCTCGGACGAGGAGGAAAAGCCAGCCCCGCCGCCGGAGGCATTCTGGCGCAAGGCTGTGCCGATCCCCGACCATCGTCGCGGCTATCTCGTGCAGCTCGACGAGGCCGCTCTGGCAGACTGGGCCGCGGCCAACGGTACCGCCATAAAGCTGATGAAGCGCCCCGGGGATTTCGTCTTTCCCGGCGCACCGGTCGCCCTCGCGCTTCCCGTCGTCGAGGGCATCGAAGACGCCCTCCTGGAGACATCGGCGATTGGGCCGCAACGCACCACGTCCGCCGATCTCGAGCTGGCTGTCCGCCATCTGGTCGAGGTCGCCCTGAGAGCTTTGTCTCCAGGCATCAACGACCCGTTCACCGCCATCGCCGTTCTCGATAGCCTCGGTGCCGCCCTGTGCGAGCTCGCGAGGTTGCACCTGCCCACCGGCGTCTGGGAGCGCGACGGCCGCCCGGTTCTCGTCGCCTCGGCCGTCGACTACGATGGCCTCGTCGATGCCATGTTTCTTGCCATCCGCCAGAACGCCGCTGCAAATCCGCCGGTGACGATCCGCATTCTGGAGGTGCTGGCCGAGGTCGCGAGCACGGAGCACGATCCGAGCCGCTGGCGCACGCTCACCCGCCATGCCGACCTCGTGCTGGCAGACGCCGAGCGAGCCATCGCCACGCCCGAGGACTTGGCCGATGTGCGCCAGCGCCACGCTGCAGTTCGCGCCGCCATGCAATCACGGCCGGAAAGCCTTGAGCGTGAGCTGACCAAGGAGCAGGTCAACAACCAGGACTGAGACGCCCCTACCGATCGCGGCCTCAGGGCCGCGCCAGTACGCTTGCCAACCCGTCGAGCAGATCGGCAAGCACAACGGGGCGCGGAACTCTGGTCATGGTCTGTCGCTCCCCATCGGCCGGCTGCCCCCCGCCGATCATAATAAGCGGCAGCTGCCGAGCCTCGAGCTCGTCCAGAAGCTTTGAGGTATCGAGTGAGGCCGCGTCGCTGTCGACTACGGCAGCATCGAAGGTGAGGTCCCGGAGCGCATGCTCCACGTCTTCCCTCGAGCGTGCCGACCCGACCACCAGATAGCCAGCATCCGCCAGCGCTTCCTCGATGAGAAGCGCGTCGAGCGGATCATCCTCCACCACCAGGACCCGCCGCCCGACACGACTTTTGCCAAGTTGCCGCAACGGCTCGCGCCCCCCGCGCTTCGCTACGCCACGACTGGGATCGAAGTACCCGAGGCTCGTCGTTTGGTCCTCATCCGGCAACTCTGCCCAGACGCGACACCGGACTCCGGTCCGTCGGAATTCGATCTTCGACTTGAGATAGGGCAGACGTCCTGTCCGCTCGATCAACTGCCGGCCGAAGCCTCGCTCCCCCGGCTCCTCGACCCGCGGACCGCCGCTCTCACGCCAGTCGAGAACGACATGGCGCGGCATCCCCGGCTCGACCCGCCATGCGATGTCGACCCGCCCTTGCGCCACGGACAGGGCCCCGTGGCGCCTGGCGTTGGTTGCCAGCTCGTGAAGGATGAGCGTCAGCTGCAGCGCCGTTTGCGGCGGCAGGAAAACGTCCTCCCCAGTCAGCGACGCCTGCTCGCTCGGTCCAATCGTGATCGCGAGCTGCGAGCTCACCAGATCTCGCAAGCGCGCACCGGACCAGTGCGCCTCCGAGAGGATCGCCTGGGCTGCGGCCAGCGATTGGAGACGCCCGGTGAAGCTCGCCACGAAAGCCGGCATGTCGGTTTGTGTCCGCGCCGTCTGGGCCGCCAGCGACTGCACGATGGCCAGCGTGTTCTTGACGCGATGATTGAGCTCCGCCACCAGCAGGTCACGGATCGCATCCGCCTTGCGCCGCTCGGAGATGTCGCGATTGGTCTCGAGCACGAGGTTCCGGCCGCCGGCACGGATCAGCTCCTGCCGGCTGTCGACCCACACTTCCGACCCGTCCTTGGCGCGATGCATGATCTCGCCGCTCCACTCTCCGTCGCGAAGCAGCATGTCTTCCACCGTCTCTGCCCCATCGGTGCGAATGACGGCCAGAATCTCCTTCGCCGGGGCTCCGAGCACCTCGCTGCGACGGTATCCGTAGAGCTCCTCGCAGCCCTTGTTCCACAGCATGATGCCGTCATCGACATCCCACACCAGCATGGCCTCGTGCGACAGCTCGATGACCCTCGCCAGCTGGCGCAGGCGCTGCCCGAGGATGCGCTGCTCCGTAATGTCGGTATGCGTCGCGCACCACAGCACAACCCGTCCCGTATCGTCCGTCACCGGCACGGCCCGCGACAGAAACCAACGGTAGCTGCCGTTCTGGCTCTTCAGCGGCAGCACGTCCTCCCACATCGTGCGATCTTTGAACGCCTCGTTTACCCGCGAGACGACATGCTCGACGAAGTCGGGATGGTGGACTTTGCGCCAACCCTTGCCGCTCATGTCCGCGAGCGTGGTGCCGGTGTAGTCCGTCCAGCGCTTGTTGAACCAGAACACGTCGCCGTTCGCATCGGCCATCCAGGCCAGTTGCGCCATGTTGTCGGCGAGCGCGCGGAAGCGTTGCTCACTCGCCTGAAGCGAATGCTCGATGGCCTTTTGCTGCGTGACGTCGCGCGACACGCAGAGGAGATGACAGACCGCGCCTCTGTCGTCGCGAACCGGACTGACAGCGACGTCCCACCATTTTGCGATACCCTTGGCCGTTGGGCACATACCCGTGAAGCGAACGATCTCGCCACCACGCGACGTCGCCAGTGCCTCAGCCACGGTGCTGCGCATCTCGTCCGGCCAAAGCCCGACCCAGCTCTGCCCCGCCAAGTCCGTCTCGGGCTCGAGCTCGAGCAGCAGCTTGCCGCGATCGTTGACGAACTCGAGCATCCCGTCGAGCCCGACGAGCTTCACGCAATCGACGCTGGATGCCAGCATCGCGCTGCCGAGCAGCGCGTCGATGGGCGCTACGCCGTCAGCGTGCGAGGTTAATGCCCGGCTCGCGGACTCGGCCGGTGGCGCTTTCTTCTCCATCAATGCTTTGACTTGCTGGCTGGTACGCAAACACTCCCACGACGTGTAACAGGAGGCCCGATCAAGGACCTGCATCAGTTCGATTGTAGTCTCCTTAGCCGGAGTATCCTTGATCACGGTCAGTCCGATCGCACATCGGATCGGACACTACGCGGCCGCATCGCCGCGCGGACGACCAGCGCGAATGTCGAAAAACAAAGCTTGGCTCATCACCGCCTTGACCATCTCTGGGCGGAACGGTTTCGTGATAAGGAAGGTCGGCTCTGCCCGCTCACCCGTGAGCAAACGCTCCGGATATGCCGTGATGAAGATCACCGGCACGTCGATCTCGGTCAGAATATCGTTCACGGCATCGATCCCCGAGCTGCCGTCTGCCAGCTGCACATCGGCGAGAATCAACCCTGGTCGCATTTTGCCTGCTGCCGCGACGGCCTCGCTCCGCGTCGTCGAGATACCCACCACCTCATGCCCGATCTCGGTCACGATCGCCTCGAGATCGAGCCCGATCAGCGGCTCATCCTCGATGATCAGGACGCGCGCTGCGATCTGATCGGCAATCTCCCGCCCGGCCTCGTCGACCAGATCCCGCACCTCAGGCTCGCCGATGTCCAGGATCTGAGCGATATCCCCGGTCGCGAAGTCCTCGAGCGCCGCCAGCAGAAACGCTTGCCGCGGTCTCGGCGTCAACGTCTCGATCCGTCTGTCGGCCACCGTGCTCGCGCCGCCGTCCGCCGGCTCGGCCTTCCGGTTGATCGGCATCGCGTCCCAGATTTTGAGAAATGCTCGATACATGGCCGCCTTGGGCGGCATGTCTCGCCGGAGCAACTGCTTGTCCGCGACCAGCGCCTCGAGCATCGCCACGACATATGCGTCGCCCTGCTCCTGCGAGCCAGTCAAGGCGCGCGCGAAGAGACGCAAGGATGGAAGTTGCGGAGCTACAACGTCCGCGATCGAAATACTCATGCAGTGCAACTCCCCGAGCATCTGATGTCTGGCAATGAGAACGCTTAGTCCCTTTGCCGGTTCCTTAGCCTCTGAATTTCTTTTTCGAGGCGTCGTTTGCCCGGCCGCAGCGTGGCACATCGATCGAATGGGCTGCCGCCGAGACCATTATCGTCGCACAATCGCGCCCAGACTGCTCACGGTGCGTGCAGGCGCGCGGGGCGGTCGCCGAGGTCGTCGGAGATCAGCTCGCTCGCTTCTGTGACACCGAGCAGTTCGGCCAGCTTGCCGCGCGCGCAATTCACCCGGCTCTTTATTGTGCCGACCGCACAACCGCACATCAGCGCGGCATCCTCATAGGCGAACCCCTCGGCGCCCACGAGAATGAGGGCCTCTCGCTGCTCCTCAGGCAATTTAGCGAACGCCTTCGCGAAATCCTGGAGATCCATGTGCCCGGACTGGCTGCCCTTGACGCTGAGCTGCATCGCGAGCTTGCCGTCCGTGTCGTGAACCTCGAACTTCCGCTTGCGTCGCTCCGACAGGAACGTGTTACGAAGGATGGTGAACAACCACGCTTTAAGATTGGAGCCCGGCGCGAAGCTCTGACGGCTGCGCCAGGCTTTGACCAGAGTCTCTTGGACGAGATCGTCGGCTTGGTCGGCATTGCCGCAAAGAGATCTGGCGAACGCGCGCAGATTGGGCACGAGCTGCGCCAACTCCTTCTGCATGCCGGAGGAGTCGGGTGGACTACTCATTCCGAACGCTCCGATTTCGCAAGGTCATTTAGAAGCTTGGAAAATTTATCCGGCAGCGGCTCGGCGAGAATTTCGCCATAGATGCGCCGAAGGTGCTGCCCGATGCGCCCCTGGGCCTCCATCGGCAGCACGACGTGATCGTCTTTCACATGATCATCCTTGGCCGGCACGCTTTGTCGCCCATCTGCCTTGGGTCCATTCTCATCGTTCTGGTGCATGAGTTCGCGCCGCCCCATTACATCGTTGATCGCAAATCCTGCGCGCCCGCTGTCGTTCATTGGTCCCTGTCCCCAAATCGAATGCAACGCAGGCGGCAGCACGCCCTCACAGATTGCATTCTCAACGCACCATTTGGCCAGAGGTTCCATCGCAGCGCCCGTCGAGTGGTCGCTCCTACCTCCGCGCGATCTCGGTGCAATCTTATTCCGCTGGTTGTACCTGCGTTGTCGGCTCCTGCCCACTTTGCCGGCTCAACACGAACCCTGCCGCCGCGACGGCCGCAACGAGAGGCAAATTTCGCACGATCGCTCGTAGGACCAATGGCAAGGCCAAAGGACCGACAGCCGCCAGCGCCGCCGCCACCACTTCCTTGTCCATGGGATCGAGCAGCGGCGCGTCCCGCTCGTTGACATTGCCATCGCTTGTCCCGCCGACGTCGGCAACGCCGGTCTCGCTGGTCGCCGGCACCCTCGAGCGCGCCGCCACGACCGCAGCCGTGATCAGACCGACCAGGCAGAAGATCCCGGCCATTGCCCAGTTGCCGACCTCGTCGCCGAGCTCTCGGTAGAGATACGAGGCGAGCCCAGCCGTCGCGAAACCGGCCGCAACCAGGAAGGGAATCGCCACGAGCGCCCGCGCCAGGGCCACGGCGATCACATTATCGACCGTCGCTTCGGCGCGTTTGAACAACGATTGCAGCATGTCGATACCCCTCCTGACTTGGCAGGACAGCGCGCGTTAGGATTTCCAGAGCGCGCCGATGACGAACCCGAGTGCCGCGGCAACCGCCAGGGTGGCCATCGGCTGCTCGCGAACGGACTTGTCGACGGCCGTCTTGAAGTTCCCGGCGACCTCCTGAACGCGCTCGCCGGCCTCGCGGCCCTGCTCGGCCATCTGTCGTGCCGTGTGCTCTGCGCTGTGCATGGCGCCCTCGATCTGATCGCTGGCCTTCGCTGCGAATTCCGAGGCCTTATCGCCGAACTGGTCTCCGGCCGTGCGCGCACGATCTTCCAAGTCGCGCGCCTGATTGGCGTAGCTTCCGCTCGTCGATGCCATGCTCGATCTCCACTCTTTCGATGAATGCGGCGCCCCGGCGCCGCTGAGTTTTAAACACGCCGCGGCTGGTTGAGTTCCGTCGAGACAGCTGCTTCGTGCACCGGTATCCCACTGAAATAAGAAAACGGCCGAGAGCAGAGAGCGCTCACGGCCGCTTGTTGATAAGGAAAGGCTCGCTACACCCTGCTAGGCGCGGCGTATGAAGCCCACAACGACCGAGACGACGAAAAGAACGATCGCCACCCAGAACAGAATTCGCGCACCTTCCATTGCCGTTCCAGCTACGCCGCCGAAGCCGAGGAAGGCGGCGATAAGAGCCACCACGAGGAAAGCGATGGCATAGTAGAGAAGATTACCCATCCGGAAACTCCTTGATCGCATTTTGACCCGTCATTCGATCTTCAGCGATAAACGACGCGCGCTCGCGTTTGTTCCCTGGCCTGGAAAAACACCATCCCGGGAACGGCATCATGCGGGCTTGCGTTTTTACACGCGGCGCCTGGTCGCCAGATGTGGGGAGAGTGATCGGATGACGATGCTGACCGGTTCCGTCCGACATCTGGCAGCTGCGTTGACGGTCGCCGCGCTTGTCGTGGCGGCGCTCGTATTGGGCCAAGCCATCCTCATCCCTCTTGCCGGCGCGACCATAGTCTCCTTCATTCTGGCTCCCATCGTACGCTGGCTTGCTGCACGTGGACTCCCGCACGGTCTTTCCGTCGCCGGCGTTCTTGGTCTCACGATCGCGTTGCTGGTCGCGGCAACGATGGTTCTCAGTGTCGAGTTACTGTCGATCACGGCGCGCGTTGACGATTACCGCGAGAACCTGATCGCGAAAGTCCGCACCGTGGCCGCGGTGGGGCGTGACGACGGTGCGTTGAGACGCGCCGCCGACGCCATTGATAGGCTGACAGAGGCGGTTGGACGCGAGCTCGGGAAGTCACCGCGCAACGCCGTGGGTTCGACAGGCCCCAAGGACGAGGCGATCGTCGTGCAAGCCGCGGACGGGACGCCGTCCGGCACCATCGCCCGTTACTCCGAGCTGGCGGAGCCGGCGGCAAAATTGGCGCTTCTTGTGCTGTTCACACTGTTTCTTTTGCTTCAGCACCAGGATATGCGCGACCGCATCGTGCGCGTTTTCGGTATCGACAATCTGACCGAGACGACGAGCGCAATGAGTGACGCTGGAAAGCGGCTGTCTCAGCTCTTTCTCGCACAGGCGTTGATGAGCACCGCTTACGGTATCATGGTCGGGCTCGTACTCTGGATCGCAGGTGTACCCGGCGCCCTCCTCTGGGCCGTCCTTTCCGGCCTCATGCGTTTCGTCCCGTTTATCGGCTCCTATATTGCCGCCATTCCGCCGATCCTGCTGGCAGCGAGCGTCGACCCCGGCTGGGGACTGGCCATTTTCACCGCCGTTTTCTTCCTCGTTTCGGAGCTGGTGATGGGCAATATCGTAGAGCCGCTCGTGCTCGGCCGCCGCGTCGGCCTCTCGCCCTTCGCCATGATCGCCGCCGCCAGTTTCTGGACGCTGGTTTGGGGCACGGTCGGGCTGCTGCTCGCCGCGCCGCTGACGATGGCCTTCATGGTCCTCGGGCGCCATGTGCCCGGGCTGGCGTTCGTCAGCATTCTCCTCGGCGACGAGCCTGCATTGGAGCCGGCCCAGGAGCTTTACCACCGCCTTTTGTCCGGTGACAGCTTGGCCGCAGTCGATCAATTCGAGACCGCGAGCGCAGCCTCCAGTCTCGCGCAGGCGACCGACCGTCTGATGCTGCCGGCCCTGATCCTCGCCTCGGCTGATGCGCGCAATGGGCGCTTGTCCAGCGAGCAGGCGATCACGATCCGCCGCGCCGTGGAGGAAGCCATCGAGCTGATCCCAAGCCTCGCCCGCCCCGAGGGCCGCGACGACGACGAGATCGACGTCCTCGTCGTGCCCGCTCGCGGCGAGATCGACGTCACCGCCGCCATCTTCCTGGCGAGCCTCGTCTCGGCTCGCTGCGCTTGCTCCGCGGTCGCTAGCAGTCACTCCACGGGTCTGACCGCTCTCGCTTCTGTCGGTCGGCGCGAAGGCGATGCTTCTCCGTCCGCAATTGTAATCGCCAGCGCGGGCGGCCTTCCGCGCCGCCAGGCTCAGTTCATTGCTTCGCGCGCCACACGCGATTTCCCCGCCGCCAGCGTTCTCGTACTGGCACCGGGCACTGCTGCACCTGAGTCGGTCGCGCCCGCAACTGCAACCGATCAAGCGGCCAAATCGTTGTCGACCGTCGTCGAGTTGCTGGCCAATCTCGAGATCGAGAAGCCCGAGCCGGCCCGCGAAGCCGGCGAGGATTCAACCGGCTACGCGACAGATCCCATCGGCGTGCCGCCCGCCGCTTCGCGAGGTACGCTGATGGTGTAGCGGACGCCGGCAACGCCATAGTCGGCGACTAGCGTGCCGCGCAACCCGCGCTCGACGGCGACCCGCATGACGCTGGACCCGAAGCCTGGCGCATTCGGCGCCTCGACGGCAGGTCCATCCTGCTCTTCCCAGGTGATAACCAGCTGCCGATCCGGATCTCGGCCCGAGAGCTGCCATTTGAGCTCGACCTTCCCGCTCGGCACAGACCAAGCCCCATATTTGGTCGCGTTCGTGGCAAGCTCGTTAAGCACAAGACTGAGGAGCGTCGCGTCGTTGTGACCCACGACGACCGGCGGCCCGTCGGTCGCAAGGGCATCCGGCCTCTCGCCGATATAGGGAGAGAGCAATCCCCGGGAAAAAGATCCAAGCTCCGACGTGTGCGCGACGTTCGGGTTGAGCAGATCTTGCACCCGCGCAAGCCCAACGAGGCGCGACCGGAACGCACGATTGAACTCCTCGATCGTGCCCGCGTGACGCCCAGTCTGCGACGCGATCGCAGTCACCACGGCCAGTGTATTCTTGACGCGATGGATAAGCTCCTGGTTGGCCAGTTGCGCCTCCTCCTCGGCCCGCTTCCGCTCGGCCACCTCGCCGATGAGCTGTCTCTCGGCCAGCGCATAGCGATGCCTGGAATAGTCGAGCGTCGCCGAGATCGCAGCCAGGAGGGCGCTGCACAGGATGCCTATGCCGAGAACTGACCAGGGACGCCATCGATCGACGAGTTGATCGATCTTCGGCAGCGAACTCGCGCGCATCGTCCATCGCACCCCGCCGACCATGAGGGGGTAAAGCTCCACGAACGTCGGTGGCGCCGGTTTGACGGCAGGACTGAGCCGCGGCGGCCCCGGCGCGAGGCTGTCGTACATGAGCGCTTCGGCCTCGGGCGCATTGCCATCGAAAATCTCGAGCCTCACTCGGCCGGATACGGCCGGTGCACGCTGCCCGAAAGCCTGGTTGAAGAAATCTCGCATTCGGAAGACGCCATAAACCCATCCCTGGATCTTCGCTCGCCGCTCCTCGACCGTGTCCGGCCGCCCGCCTCCCGCGTAGAAGGGCATGTAGAGAAGAGTCCCCGCCTGCGCGTCATCGATTGTTTCTTGAATCAGGGTCACGCGCCGCGACAGAGCCGGATCGCCCGTGTCGCGTGCACGCTCCATCGCCGAACGCCGCACCGGCTCCGAATACATGTCGAAGCCGAGCGCTCGCTCGTTGCGCCAGTCGAGTGGCTCGAGAAAGACGATCGCCGTATAAAGGTCCCTCTGACCGGTCGGCCTGAACGTGTACTCGTTGAGACCGCTGGCTCTCTGAGCAGCAACCAGCGCCTCGAGCTCGTCACCCTTCACCACCCTGACGTAGCCCAGACCCTGGCTTCCCGGCGCATTCTCGGGCAACGCGAGCGCACGCACGAAAATGGACCAGTCACGGCGCGTCAACGGCCCCGCGGCTTCGGCGAGCCCCGCCCCAGCGCGCAGCGATTGCTCGTACGTTCGCATAACGTCGACGATGGCGTCGCGCGCCGAGCGCACCTCGTGAATGAAAGCCGCTTCCGCCCGGGCGCGCCCCTCGTTGCGCGTCGCCAGCGCGAAAACCAGTGCGAGCGAGAGCGAAATGATCAGGACGACGATCGTAGGCGCGTAACGCTGCACGCGCCGCGTCCCCAATTCGGCCTCGAGCAATCGCATGAGACGTTCGCCCCGCAGTGACGCTCCGCCGCCGATTGCCGCTGCGGCGAGGCCAGCGAAATCCAATCCAGAATTCACGCGAACGTCCTTAGCCGGAAGCTCGGGTCAAGCACACTGTACGCATGGAAGAGCGAACTGCAACGCACCCATGACGAGACATCTTGCTTTAGCTCGAACGCGCAGGGCCGACCTTCCCATGCGGTATCAGGGTTCGTAGCATCGCTGCACGGCACAGTCCTTAATCTACGACATACGACGCGCTCACCGGGCCGGGGTCCCAGAGCCCTGGGCTCCTGCCGTCCCACGTGCCAGGCGCATCACATAGGAACGCCCTGCGGTCTCCAGCGTTTTCCCGCCAGGAGCCTTCAGGGAGTTTTCGACATGCAAACGACAGATACGCACCAGAGCTTGATCTCGAGTGAGCGCGTCCAAGGCACGACCGTCTACGCACCGAACGGCGACAATATCGGCACCATCGACCACGTCATGATCGACAAACGTTCCGGTCAGGTCACCTACGCTGTCATGAGCTTCGGCGGCTTCCTCGGCCTGGGCGAGAGCTACTATCCCGTGCCGTGGAATGCACTTGAGTACGATACCTCGCTCGGAGGCTATCGCACCGGCATAACCGAGGAGCAGTTGAGAAACGCTCCAACCCACGATGACTCGTCCTGGAACGACCGGGACTGGGAGCGCCGGACCTACGACCACTATGGCGTGCCATACTACTGGGGAGCCGGCACCATCTGACAACGGCCCCGAAAAAAAGGCGGCTTGGCGGAAAATCTGCCAAGCCGCCCTTTTTCATAACACATATTATAGCGCCCGATCTACTTGGCGATTTTCGGCAGCGCACGCACTTGCTCCGAGTTCAAGTTGAGCACGATGCGGTCGTTCTCCAGCTTGAACTGGCTCGGCATCAATCTGACCCTGGTTTCACCGAGGCCGAGGAAGCCACCGATATCGGCATGCATCTCGGTCACCTTGCCCGAAGTGTCCCGCTGGATTGCTGCAACCTCGCCGACGTTCTTGGCATCACTGCTGTAGACCGTCTTGTCGACCCACTCGCTCGCCTGCGCGTCGGTGAGTGTCATGGCTTGCCCGACTGCCGTACTCGGGGTCGTGGTGGTCGTGGTCGCGGACGGCGCGGCTGTCGATGGGGCCGGCGCGGGGGCCGGAGCCGGCGTTGTCTGCGTCTGGGCAATTGCGGCCGATCCGGCAAGCGCGATCGCCATGGCGAGAGGAATCACTCGTTTCATGGTGCTTCTCCTGACATTCATTAGGTAGAGAGCAGCATTGGCTGCTGGCGTAACAAACGAAAATTGCCGCTCGCAGGTTCCACTACGCTCGTTATTTGGTTTTCTCCAGGAAATCGACCGGACGGACAAATAAATAAAAAAGATAGCCGGAAACAACGAGTGATCCTCACTTTTTATGCAATACCTGACGCACAACACGAGCCGATCTTCTGATCGAGGAACCGAGGCAGGGTCCAGGCGTTTTCAAGCCATCGCGACAGCCGAACAGGCTCGCAACGCATCACAGGAGATCGACGTCATGGATTGGGATCGGATTTCTGGTGGCTGGAAAGAGTTCAGCGGAAAGGCCAAACAGCGCTGGGGTGAGCTAACGGACGACGAGCTCACTCAGATCGACGGCAAGCGCGACGAGCTCGAAGGTCGCCTCCAGCAGCGTTACGGTTACGAGAAGGACCGCGCGCGCCGCGAGGTCGACGACTGGATGGGCAGCATGTGAACTGGACGGCGAGAGGTCATACTGCACTCCCCATCGGCCTCTTGCCACGCCCGGGCGAGCGCCCTGCCTCGCCCGGGCGCCGTTTCCCCGATCATTTGTTCAAAAGAGGATGGCCCTGGCGCCGGATGGCGCCAACCATGAGAAAGCATGAGCGCATTAGCTTTGTTCTTGCCCCTCGCCGCAATCCCCCTCGTGCTCGTCACGACATTCATTCTGCTAGAGAGAGATGACAGTCGGCGAGTACCGATAGCGGCGCGCAAGCCGGCCCAGCGGAAACAATCGCGCGGTCGATAGCGCGCCCATCGGGAAGGTCTCGACCACCGCCAGAGTTGCAGTCGTCGAGACCGGCCGGACACACGGTCGGGGATCGCCTGGTCGCATGTCAATCGGACGCGACGGTATGGAGAACGCGACGGTTTTTCCGATTTCTCGTCGCGGCCAACGAAACGGCAGTCGAGCTCCTCCCCCGTCTGCGGCGCTGGCGATCCCTTTCCCTTCGAAGCTCAGATAAAGGGATGCGCCCCTCGATCGTATCGATCGTAGCCGCCCAGCGCGGCAAGGCTCGGCTCGTCGTGCAGCGTAATCGTCTGACGCCGCCATTCGAGCCAGCCGGACGATCGCAGCCGCTGAATGGTCTTGTTCGTATGGACGAGGGACAATCCCATGGCATCGGCCAGATGCTCCTGGGTGACAGGCAGTGTGAGCTGGTTCCCGTCGAGAACTCCCGCCCTCCGCGCGCGATCGAACAGATAGACCAGCGCGTACGCGATCCGCTCTCGGGCTGGTTTCTGGCCGACGGCCGCCAGATGATCGGCAAGAATGGATTCCTCCCTCGCCGCGATCCAGGTGAGATCGAATGCCAGTCCCGAATGCCGTTCATAGAGCTCCCATACGCGAGAGCGTGAGAAGACACAGAGCCTGAGGTCGCTCAGCGCCTCTACGGAATGCAGCATCTTGTCGAACAGCACACCCTGCAATCCAAGAAAATCGCCACGGATTGCGAAGTTGAAAATCTGCCGCCGGCCGTTCTCCAACAGCTTGTACCTGAGGGCCCAGCCATCCAGCACCGTGAAGAGGTGAGGGCTGTCGTGACCCTCGAGAAACACATTCGAGCCGGCCTTGACCGACAATTCTCCCACCTTGAATTTCTCGACGAATGCCAGCTCCTCGCCTTCGAATGCTCGAAACGTCGGAAGCGCGCGCAGCGGGCAATCGCGGCAGGAAATTGCCGGCAGCGGCCGCAGATCCACACCCTCAAGGCTGCCAGCACCGTTCTTGCCCACAGATCGTCCTCCTTTCCGGGAGCCCGCAAGCTGGCGAGCTGCCGCTTCTGCCTTGATCAGGCGATGCGCGAACGCTCGCGCACGATCACCGGCCCCAGAGCCGCCGCGACGCAAGCTCGGCGCCCCGCACCAGGTTCTCGAGCTTTGCGAAGGCAACGCGCGGATCGACCATCCGGTCGCCAGCGAACGCCGCGAAGCCTGAATCGGTCGACGCGATGACCCGCTCGCGCCCGACGACCCGCGCGTAGCGCTCGATCCGGTCCGCGACCACCTCGGGATGCTCAACGTAATTGTTGGTCACGTCGATCACGCCGGGAACGAGAACCTTGTCGTCCGGCAAGCGGATGCGCTCGAAGACGTGCCAGTCGTGTTGATGGGTCGGCGTGGCAGCTTCGATCAGGATCGACCTTGGTCGCCCCTTGAGGATGACTGGCAGTATTTTCTCTAGCGCGATGTCGTGCGTGTGCGGACCCTCGTAGTTGCCCCACGAGACGTACATCCGGAGCCGTTCCGGCGGCAGCCCCTGGAGAGCAAGATTGAGGGCCTCGATCTGCTCCTCTGCATGATTGAGAAACGCCGCATCGCTCGCATGCTTGAAGATCGTATGTCGTCCCATTGCGAGGTCCGGGCAATCGATCTGCAGATCGAGCCCGGCCGCGACGATCGCCTCGTATTCGACCCGCATCGCTTTCGCCAGCGCTTCGAGATAGGCGGCGTGCGTCGGATAATAGCGGTTCGGATGGAAGATCGCGATCAACCCCGGCGACGCCGCCGTCAGAAATGCGCCGGCCGGATTGTGCTTGGCGACTGCCGCCTGCATGCGCCGGATGTCGGCCTCGAGGGGCTCGCGTGTCCGGATCGCGACCGGCCCCGTACAGATCGGCCTTTGGAACTTGTGCGGCCGGCGGCGGCGGGATTCGGCCGCCGTCGCGGCTCCTGGGAAATCGTCGAAATCGGCTGGCGTGACCAGCGGGCTGTCTCCGGAAAAGCCGGTCAACCGATGCTGGATGTAGCTCGCATAGGTGAGCTTCGAGAACTCTCCGTCCGAGACGATGTCGATGCCGATCCGCTTCTGTCGCTCTACCTCGACGTCGATCGCTTCGGCGATCACCGCATCGAACAGCTCGGCCGAGACCGGCGATCCCGCCTCCTCTGCCTCGACCACGTCACTCACCATCTCGGATCGCGGGAGACTGCCGACGTGCGTCGTGACAATCCTGTCGGTCGAGCTCATGGGTCCGAAGCTCCTATGATGACGAAGGTGAGCGGCGGCCACGCGAGACCTAGCCGCCGAAGTTCACCACTTGCACGCGCCGGTTCTCGTCGGCCAGCGGATTGGCGGTGTTTTTCGGTTGCTCCTCGCCGTAGCCGATGGCGAGGAGTTCTCTGCTCCTCCACCTTGAACTGGGTCACGAGGAATCGCCGGATGGTCTCGGCGCGGCGCTGCGAGAGTTTCAGATTGTAGGTGTTGCTTCCCTTTGCATCCGTGTGCCCGGCGAGCAGAAACCGCGTCTCCTTGAGGGCATCCGACGACAGCGCCTTCCCGAGCTCGACCAGTGTCGGCACGGCCTGCGGGGCGATCTCTGCCGAGTTGAAATCGAAATAGATCGTGAGATCGATCGTCGGCCGGGCCTGCGCGATGGCGGCGACCTCGTTGCGTTGACCGGTCGAGAGTTGCCCGGGTGGGGCGACGAAAAGACTGTCGACCCTCGGCTCGATGGGTGCACCGACCGGTGCGCCGACGGCCGACGCGGGATCGATCTGGCTCGGCTGACCGCCGGGATGCCCGCCCGGAGCCGAGAGCCCTCTCGTCCGGCGGCCCACCCCCGCGCCCTGCCCCGATTTCAGGCGCTCGATGATCTGATCGGCCGTGGGCGGTGCCTGGGCAAGCGCGCCCGTCGTGCAAAAGGCGAGCGCGAGAGCCGCGAGCATCTGGCAACACAGTCGTGAGATCATGGTGTCCGGGTCCAGTCGAGGATATGAAGACGAGGCATTATCAATTGCCAAGGTCGCATTTTTGGACAACCGGGCCAAGCGTTCAGCGCATTGTCCGGCAAGCATCGTCAACTGAAAATCGACGCGGCACCGTGTATGACTGTCGTGAGCGATCACAGACGAGGACCAGAGATGCCTGATGAGACCGGCTCCACCCCACCGGGAACCGGCCCCACACCCGGCGGCACGGCAGAAAGCGGCCACGGCGGCAGCTTCGTCGCCCTCCGGTCCGGACTGACCATCCGCCACTACGTCATCGAGGAGGTCATCGGCGCCGGCGGCTTCGGCATCACCTATCGAGCGCGCCACGACCGCCTGAAGTCCAAGGTTTTCGCATTGAAGGAGTTTTTCCCCCGCCAGTTCGCGGCCCGGCGCGGCACCCATGTCGTGAGCACACCCGACGGTGGCGGCTTGTTCCGATGGGGGCTCGACCGCTTCTTGAAGGAGGCCGAGGCACTGGCGAAGTGCGAGCACCCGGGCATCGTCGACGTGGTCGATTACTTCGAGGAGAACGGCACCGCTTACGCCGTCCTCGGCTATGTCGAGGGCCAGCAGATGGGCCAGTGGCTCGACAGTCTCGGACGCCCGCCGACACAGGCCGAGCTGGACCGGGTCCTGATGCCCCTGCTCGATGCGCTCGAGGTCGTCCACGGAGCCAAGCTGCTGCATCGCGACATCGCCCCGGACAACATCCTCATCCGCCGCGACGGGATGCCTTGCCTCATCGACTTCGGAGCCTGCCGCGAGGACATCCGGGAGCGATCACAAAAAGTTTCGGCGATCGTCAAGCACGGCTACTCGCCGCCCGAGCAGTACCATGGCATCGCCGAGTTGCAGGGCCCATGGACCGACATTTATGCCGTCGGCGCCACCCTTTATCGTGCCATCTCTGGCCACCCGCCGATGGATTCGAGCCGTCGTGGCGCCCTCGGCGACGAGCTGAAGCCCGTCACCCAGATGACCGACACGGCCTATCGCCCAGGCTTCATGGCAGCCATTGACATGGCACTGCGCCTGAAGCCCGGCGATCGGCCGAAGTCCATCCCCGAATGGCGCGGCATGCTCACGGACACCGCGCCGGCCACCTCCATCGAGACACCGCAAAGACTGACGGACACCTCCGAGGGCACTCTCTCAAAGTCTTCGGCCCCGATTGCCACTGCCGGCACCGCCGAATTCGCACGGAGTTCGGCGGATGCCTCCTCAGCGCCTGCGGGCACGGCCGCGCTCCGCGACACGCCGCTCGCTGCAACGGCGACCCTGCGTCGCGGGCCCCTCCTCGCCGGCGTGGCAGCACTGGCCCTCGCCGCAGCGGGGGCCTTCGCCTACTGGCGGGCGCCGCCGCCCACACCGCCAGCCATAGCCACCGCCCCGTCGCCGAACTCATCGTCCAAGCGCACGGAGCGGACCGATACCGCCGCCGCGTCGCTCCCTGTCGCGACGTCAGATCCTGCCCCGATCGCCCCCGCCCCTCTCACACCTTCCGCTCCCGTGATCTCACCTTCTGTCCCGTCTCCTTCTGTCCCGTCTCCTTCTGTCCCATCTCCCCCTGCCGCCCCCATCGCGCCAGCACCGTCTGACCCCGAGCAATTGGCCGAGACGGCTTGGAGCTCGCTCGCCGGCTCGACCGATATTGCCGCGATCGAGCGCTTTCTCACCGAGCACGCCGCATCGCGCGTCGCCGCCACTGCCAGAGCCCGCCTCGAGGCCCTTCGCAGCGAGCAGAGCCGCGCCGAGGCCGCAAGTGCTGCCGCCGCTGAAGCCGAGCGCCAACGCATTCGCGACGCCAACTGGTCCGCCTGTCAGTCCGCCGCCGACACCGAAAAAGCCGCCCGCTGCGCCCCGGTGATCACAAGCGACGACATCCCGGCCCGCCGCGCTGCCGCCTTCCACCAGCAAGGTCTCGCCGAGCGTCGCCTCGGCAATCTCGACAAGGCGATCGCCGATATGACCCGGGCCCTGGAGCTCGCGCCCGCCGATGCACAAGCGCTGACCGACCGTGGCATTGCCCACTTTCTGAAGGGCGATGCTGCCTCCCAGCAGGCCGCCATGCGCGATTACGACGCCGCTGTGCGCGCAGCTCCCCGCCATGCCGAGGCCCTCAACAATCGTGCATGGAGCGTCTTTCAGGCCGGCAGGCCGGCCGATGCGCTCGCCGACGCGAACCGGTCCATAGATGCCAACTCCGCCAACGGCTACGCCTACGACACACGCGGCCAGATCCTCGAAGCCCTTGGCCGTCGCGAGGACGCCATCCGCGACTACGAGCGCGCCATCGCCCTGGACGCCACGCAGGAAACCAGCCGAGCGGCGCTCGCACGTCTCAGACCTCGCACCAGATAGACGTGCACCGTCGGGCTGGACGCCGGAAAACTCTTGCCGGTCCCGGACGAAACCCCGACAGTCTGATGGGGTCGACCGCAACGCGCACGCTGAAGCGCGGGGTCCGACTGGCCCCTTCGACACAACCGGAGAGCCGATGCCGGGAAAACACTTGATCATAATCGGCCACGCCGCGCTCGACCGCGTCTATCGCGTCGAGGCTTTTCCGCGCGAGCCGACAAAAGTGCGCGCCATAGAGGCGATCGAGGTCGGCGGCGGCATGGCTGCCAACGCCGCGGTCGCTGCCGCCAGGCTCGGCGCCAAGGTCGAGCTGTGGAGCCGTGTCGGTGACGATAACGCTGCCGCGATCATCAAGGCCGGGTTGAAAGCCGAGCGGGTCGACATACGTGCCGTCGAGAGTTTCGAGGACGCTCGCTCGTCGACATCGGCGATCATCGTCGACGGCCGCGCCGAGCGCTTGATCGTCGGCATGCGCGATACCACGATTCCGACCAGCACCAGCTGGCTGCCGTTGGAGCGGATCTCCCAGGCCGATGTCGTCCTCGCCGATCTGCGGTGGCTGGAGGCGACGCGAGTCGCTTTCGAGCACGCGCGCAAATCCGGCGTCGTCACCATTCTCGATGCCGATCTCGGTGCGCGCGAGGCGCTTCCCGAGATACTCGAGCTGGCCGACTACGCGATTTTCTCCGCCCCGGCTCTGCGCGAGCTGTTCCGGGATGGCGACGACGAGTCCCGGCTGCGCCAAGTCCTGGACCGCGGCCCCCGCCATGCCGGCGTTACGCTCGGCAGCCAAGGCTACATCTGGCGAGAGGCTGACGGCAGCACCGGAGCGCTGGCGTCATTTGCCGTTGACGCCGTCGACACGACCGGTGCCGGCGACGCCTTCCACGGCGCCTTTGCCGTCGCACTCGCGGAGGGTCTCGACACGACAGAATGTGCGCGCCGCGCCTGCGCCGTGGCCGCCATGAAGTGCACCCGCCTCGGCAGCCGCGCCGGCCTGCCGACCGCAGACGAGTTGGACGCATTCCTCGCCATACGCGGATAGCACCACGCCCAACGGGGCGTCGCCCCTGCACTGCCGCACGAGCCCCGTCGCAACATTCGTTCGTTGCCTCGCCCCCCGTTCCCGGGCGCCTTGCCCTGCCGGAGCGACGGTTTTCCGCGTTCAGGTACATTTGCCGCGGCGTACCGGCTCGAATCCGCCACCGAACTCGGGTTGTATGCAGCCAAGGGGACACGATTCGCGGTGCGGCCGGCGGCCGGCGGCGCGAGATCATCGGGGGAGCCACACATGATTAGCTCGTCGCAGGCGCGAGCCGTCGCTACGACCGACAGGCAGAGACTTGTGCCGCACACCGAGCCCACGACCCCGCGTGCGAGCGCGATCCGCACGCTCGACATCGAGGAGCAGGGCCTCGCCGCTCTCCGCGCAATGCTCGACGGCGGCCTCGGGTCGGCCCTCGAGAAGGCCGTAGGCATGCTGTCCGCCGCCCGTGGCCGCGTCATCGTCACCGGCATCGGCAAGTCAGGTCATGTCGGCCAGAAGGTCGCCGCGACCTTTGCGTCGACCGGCACGCCGGCCTTTTTCGTGCATCCATCGGAAGCCGCCCACGGCGACCTCGGCATGATCGCGCGCGACGACGTCATTCTCGCGCTATCGTGGTCCGGCGAGACCGTCGAGCTGTCCGGCATCATCACCTATTCACGGCGTTTCAACGTCGGCCTGATCGCCATCACGTCCCGGCAGGCATCCGCGCTCGGTAAGGCAGCCGACGTCGTCCTCGAGCTTCCCCGAGCCAAGGAAGCTTGCCCGCACGGGCTCGCCCCCACAACCTCCACGACGATGCAACTCGCTCTCGGCGACTGTCTTGCCATCGCGTTGCTCGAGCAGAAGGGTTTCACCGCCCACGACTTCCGGGTCTTCCACCCCGGCGGCTCGCTGGGCGCCCAGCTCAAGCATGTCGGCGATCTCATGCACAAGGGTGAGGCGCTTCCTCTCGTGCCCCTTGCGACGCCGATGAGCGAGGTCATCGTCACTATGACCACGAAGAGCTTTGGATGCGTCGGCGTCGTCGACGAGAACGGCCAGCTCGCGGGGATGATCACCGACGGCGACCTCCGCCGCCACATGGGCGACGGGCTTCTCACACGCTGCGCCAGCGACATCATGACGAGGCAGCCGAACACGCTCTCACCCGGCATGCTGGCCCCCGCGGCCCTGGAGCAGATAAACTCTCTCAAGCGCACGCAGATGTTCGTCGTCGACAACGGCCAGCCGGTCGGCATCGTCCACGTCCACGATCTGCTTCGTGCAGGCGTCGCCTGAGCGGCCTCGATAAGCCGGGGACGAAGGGAGTTGATGATATGCAGGTCGTGATGTGCGAGGCCTATGGTGGGCCTGATAGTCTCGTCGTCAGGGCGGTCCCGTCGCCGTCGCCGGGCGAGGGTGAGGTCAAGATCCGCCTGCGCGCCCGCGGCGCCAGCTTCTCCGACGTGCTCCGCATCGCCGGCCAGTACCACGTCAAGACGCCGCCACCCTTCATTCCCGGAGGCGAGGCTTCGGGCGAGATCATCGAGCTTGGCGCGGGCGTCGACGGTTTGGCTGTGGGTGATCGCGTCCTTTGCGGAGGCGGTTTCGCCGAGGAGACCGTTCTGCCGGCATCGTCGGTCGTCAAGCTGCCGGAGACCGTGAATTTCGAGGCTGCCGCCGCCTTCCGATCCAACTACACGACCGCGCTCTATGCCTTGCAGCGGGGCCGTTTGCAGCCGGGCGAGACCCTTCTCGTTCATGGCGCCGCCGGCGGAGTCGGCTTAGCCACCGTCGACGTCGGCAAGCTGATGGGGGCCCGGGTCATCGCGACCGCGCGCAATCCCGAGCGTCTTGAGATCTGCAGGCGCCTCGGCGCCGACCAGGTAATCGACTACAGCGCCGGCTTCCGCGACCAGGTGCTGGCGCTCACCGGAGGCCGCGGCGCCGACGTGATCTTCGATCCGGTTGGTGGCGACGTATTCGACGAATCCATGCGATCGGTGGCTCCCTTCGGCCGCATCCTGATCGTCGGCTTCACCAGCGGCCGTCCTGCCGTCGCCAAGACCAATCACCTCCTCGTCAAGGATGCCGAGGTCGTCGGCTTCACAATCGGCGCGCTCAACCGCCTCGATCCCGAGCGCGCACGTCGCAATCTCGATGTCCTGGTCAGCTGGCTCGGCGCCGGCCGAATTAGCCCGCATCACTCGCACGCCCTGCCGCTCGCCCAGGCGAGCGAGGCCTTGAAGCTCATCGTCGAGCGAAAGGTGATCGGCAAGGTCCTGTTGGTCTGAACCCTTCTCCGATCTGAGCCAGCTTGCCCTGCCCCGCTTGATCGTGGCGCCTGGCGCGCCTCGTCTACAACCAACGCCCAGCCTCGACCGCCAGCACTCCGCCAGTCGGTTGAGCCTCTATCCGTCTCGAGCTTGGCTCGCGAGCATCGACCCGGGGCACGATGCAAGGGCGAGCGTGCGTATACCTCATGCAGGCTTCCCTCGCGCCGCAGCTATGGCATCACGATCGAATCCAAGCTCGCCGAGAACCGCATCGGTATCCTGGCCGACCGCCGCAACGTCGCCGCCACCGCGCACCATCACCCCGTCGACCTCGACCGGCAGAGACGGCGCCCGGAACTGGCGGCCATCCGCCATCGTCGATACCGCAAGTCCGCCGGGCCGCATGACGTGGGGATCCTGGAACATGTCGCTCGGTTTAGCGATCGGTGCGAAAGGAATGCCCGCGGGCTCGAACGCCGCCATCAGGTCTGAAGCCTTTCGCTCGGCCATCGCCGCAGTCACGATCGGGATCGTCCAGTTGCGCGCCTTGATGCAGTCCATCCGTGTCTGAAGGCGTGGGTCTACCTTGAGCTCCGTGAGCGCCAGGATATCGCACAGCGTACCCCACTGCCCCTCGGTCACGGCGCCGACGAACAACTGCTTTCCGTCGCCGGTCGTGAAGATGTCGTAGACGGGCCATGAGAAATCCCGCTCCGGCATCGGCGGCGGGCTTACGCCTTCGAGCTCGAACTGCACCATGTGCTGCGCCACCAGGAGCAGGCAGTTCTCAAAGAGGCCGATACGCAAGTCCCGCCCCTTGCCCGTCTCTCGTCGCTCCATGATCGCGCCGACGACAGACGCCGCCCCGAAGAGTCCGGCCATCACGTCGTTCGCCGACGAGCCGACACGCAACGGACGTCCACTCGGCCCGGTCATATAAGCGAGCCCCGACATCATCTGCACAACCTCGTCGAGCGCGGTCCGCTCCTGATAGGGACCGCTCAGGAAACCCTTGTGAGACGCCACGATCAGCCGGGGAAAGCGCCGCCGCAAATCCTCGGGGTCCGCACCCATCTTGGCCAACGCGAAGTCGCGGAAATTCTCGACGAGCACGTCCGCGGTCGCCAGTAGCTTGTCGAGCGCCATGCGCCCACTGTCCGATTTCAGATCCAGTTGGACGGACTTCTTTCCGCGATTGAACAGCGGGAAGAAAGGCACTCCCATGCCGCTGAGATAGCGAGTCTTGTCGCCTTCGGGTGGCTCGACCTTGATGACCTCGGCGCCGAGGAAACCGAGGAACATACCGCAGGACGGCCCCATGATCATGTGGCTCAGCTCGATCACGCGGACCCCATCGAGCGGCTTGAACTCGGCAGTCATACGTCGCACTCCCCTTGGCGGCTGGATGAACTCGAAACCTAGCTCCCCCCGCTCAGCCTGCGCCATCCCCGATTTCTGCCATCCTCATCACGATGATCGTCAACATAGACCACAACCGGAACAATACAAGAACTTTGTGTTGACGCCTGCAGCACCCGGCTCCATATTCGCACGACGAGACACAGCCAAATGACCGCATCCGAGTGACAGGCGCGGCGAGCGACATCGGCAAACGTCATGACCAAGAGATCATCCCCGCATCTTCCGCTGCCACCGATCTCGGAGCACATCTGGGACAGCAAATATCGGTTGAAGACCGCCGACGGCACGCCTTTGGAGGCGACGCTGGACGACACTTGGCGTCGTGTGGCCCGGGCTGCAGCATCACCCGAGGCGGTCCACTGTCGCGATCATTGGCAACGCTGCTTTTTCGAGGCCATCAGCGACCTGGCCTTCCTGCCGGCCGGCCGCATCATCGCCGGGGCTGGAACCGGCCGGAACGTGACGCTCTTCAACTGCTTTGTCATGGGCCGGATCGAGGACGACCTCGCCTCGATCTTCGACAACGTCAAGGAAGCTGCACTCACCATGCAGCGCGGCGGCGGAATCGGCCACGACTTCTCGACGTTGCGTCCGAGCGGCTCTCTTGTGAGCAGCGTCGGCGCAGGCGCATCCGGCCCCGTCAGCTTCATGGATGTCTGGGATGCCATGTGCCTCACGATAATGTCTGCCGGGCAGCGGCGCGGCGCCATGATGGGCACTCTGCGCTGCGATCACCCGGACATCGAGGCGTTCATCGACGCCAAAGCACAGCAGGGTCGCCTGCGGAACTTCAATCTTTCCGTGCTGGTCACTGACGCTTTCGTCGAGGCCGTGCGCGCCAACCGGGACTGGGCGCTGTCTTTCGAGGGCACGGTCTATCGCACGGTGAAGGCCCGCGCCCTCTGGGACCGCATCATGCGCGCAACTTACGCCTATGCCGAGCCGGGCGTCATCTTCATCGACCGCATCAATGCGAGCAACAACCTCTCCTATTGCGAGACGATACGGGCGACGAACCCGTGCGGCGAGCAGCCGCTTCCCCCCTACGGCGCCTGCCTGCTCGGCTCGGTCAACTTGGCCCGCCTTGTCGACCGCCCCTTCGAGGCGGACGCAACCCTGGACGAAAGCCGCCTCGCCGAGCTAGCCGGGCTGGGCGTTCGCTTCCTCGACAATGTCATCGACGTGTCGGCATATCCGCTCGACGCTCAGCGAGAGGAGGCCATGGCCAAGCGCCGGATTGGTCTCGGTATCACGGGGTTGGCCGACGCTCTGGCGATGTGCGGCCTACGCTACGGCAGCCCCGAGGCGCGACGCATGGCCGGTCGCTGGATGGCGATCGTCGAGCGCAATGCCTATCTGGCGAGTGCCCAGCTCGCCTCCGAGAAGGGTACGTTCCCGCTCTTCGAGCCTGAGCCGTTCCTCACAAGCCCCAACGTCCAGCGCCTGGACTCGGACGTCCGAGACGCAATATCGCGTCACGGCATGCGCAATGGCTGCCTCACGTCGATCGCGCCGACTGGCACGATCTCGCTCCTGGCCGGCAACGTCTCGAGTGGTATCGAGCCGATCTTCGATTTTCATTATCAGCGGCGCGTCCGCGAAGCCGGCAATGCAGTGCGCGAGGAGACCGTCGAGGACTACGCCTATCGTGTCTATCGTTCGCTATCTGACGGTATCGCAGCTTTGCCGGCGGCCTTCATCACAGCGAGCCAACTGACACCGACCGAGCATCTCCTGATGCAGGCAGCCATCCAGGGCCACGTCGACAGCTCGATCTCGAAAACCATCAACTGCGCCGAGGACATCGACTTCGAAACGTTCGAGAGCATCTATGCCGAGGCCTATGACCTCGGCCTCAAAGGGTGCACCACGTTCCGTCCCAACTCGATAACCGGCGCTGTTCTGACGGCGGCAGCCTCCTCCGCAGCGACTGCGAAGGATCAGATCTCAGCGGCCGTCACCATGGCGCCTGCTGTGTCGGCCCTCGCACCCATACTCCATTCAGAGTCTGGCGCTGCAACCGTGCCGGCCACCACAGTCCCTGGCGAAACCGCCCTTCACGACACCAGGTCGCCGGCGCCGACTTTGCGCCAGCAAAGCGGCCCCGACGCCGCTGGCATTGTCTACATGTCACCGCCTTTGGAGCGCGAGCCGGTGCTGGCGGGTTACACGTACAAACTCAAGTGGGTCGGCAGCGACCACGCCATCTACGTCACCATAAACGACATCGAGCGCGACGGGCGACGCCGCCCGTTCGAGATCTTTATCAACACCAAGAATCTCGAGCATTATGCCTGGACGGTCGCCCTGACCCGCATGATCAGCGCCGTTTTCAGGCGCGGTGGCGACGTGTCCTTCGTGGTCGAGGAGTTGAAGGCGGTATTCGACCCCCAGGGTGGCCAATGGATGGACGGTCGCTACGTGCCGAGCCTCCTCGCCGCTATCGGCGAGGTGATCGAGCGGCATCTTCTGCGCATCGGCTTTCTGCAACGCCCGCTCACCGAGCCCGGTAGCTCCGGCGCGGGTGCATCTCCCCCTCCGCAGGTCGGCGGGCCGACAGACCAAGGCCCGGTCCAAGCCGCAGGGCGGCGGTGTCCGCGATGCCATTCCGGGCCGCTCGTCGTTCAGTCGGGGTGCTGGGTGTGCCGGGACTGCGGCTACGCGAAATGTGGCTGACACCGGCGCTGCGCTTCCGCTTCATGAGCCGCTCGCATCCGTGCAGTCACCCGTTTGGTCACCATAGCTCAAAAGCTGGAGCGTTGCCGCCAGATCACGCCTTGATCCAAATGGTAACCGTTTTTCGGATTGCGATTGTAACCCGCTGAATGCGGTGCAACCCTGCCCCTCTGCCCTAGTCTCCAAAGGAGCACTGAGCGGAATCGAAACCTGTCGTTATCCCGACCGCGGCGCGTACACCGCGGGAACCCCCGCTGGTCGCAGAACGTTTGTTGGATGATCTCAACCGCCGATTATCGGATTGTAAGATGGAGTGCAGCGTAAACTGCGAGGTCGACGAGAACCGGCCGCCGAAATTGGCGCCGAGTGCCGGCATTCTCCGACCTTTGGGCACCACGACATGGGGCACCGCCAGCGGTCGCCGTCTGCTCCACACGATCTATACCCTGATAGGCTGTCCTGCAATTCGTGGGGCGACATACCTCCTCGTCAAACGGTCGGAGAACGGCGTCCGCGTCGTTCTGGCCGTCTGCAGGACACGCACCGATGTGCCGAGCCTCAATCTTGCGCGGATTCGCCGTGCTGGAGCACGGCGCGGCGCCAACGAGGTCCACATTTTCCGCGGCGCCAAGACTGAGGACGAGATGAGTGCCATCGTCTCCGAGCTGAGTCGGACCCTCCGCCTCCGTCGCGGCCGTGCCGGTCGTCCACCTGCAGTTGCGCCGACCCCGGCATCAACGAGGACCAAATAGCACAGCCGCGCCTCCGGACTTCCAACGAAAGCCCTCACGTGTCAGATCTCGAGCCCTTCGTTCTCGGCGAAGCGCACCAGCTCGTCCCTGACACTTGCGCACGAGCCATCGATCAATGGCTCGATGTGGGCCGCAGCCCGCCCTGCGTCGAGCGACAGTAGCATCGCTTTGACGGGCCCGATCGATGCAGGCGCCATCGACAACGACCTCAATCCTATGGCCACCAGCGCCATGGCCTCCAATGGCCGCCCGCCCAGCTCTCCGCACAGCGACACCGGTCGCGCGTGACGCTGGCCGGCCCTGACCACCATACGTAATGCCCTGAGAAACGGCGCGGACAGCGTGTCGAACCTGGAGCCGACCCGCTCGTTGCCCCGGTCCGCGGCAAAGAGATATTGCAGCAGGTCGTTGCTGCCGATCGACACGAAGTCGACCACCTGCATCACCTCGTCGATTGCGAACAGCAGCGATGGCACCTCGATCATGATGCCGACCTTGAGGCGGGACGGCACGCGATGCCCGCGCCGCTCGGCGCGCTGCAACTCGCCGTCGATCAGGCTCCTCACGGCCACGATCTCGCCGCGCTCCGAGACCATCGGCGCCATCACCGTCAGTGGCCGGCCATCGGCCGCCCGGATCATTGCGCGGATCTGCGTCTGCAGGAGCGCTGGCCTGTCGAGCGCGAGCCTCACCCCGCGCCAGCCCAGTGCCGGGTTCTCCTCGGGCGTGCTCCGCAGGTAAGGCAGCACCTTGTCACCGCCGATGTCCAGCGTCCGGAACACCACCGGCCGGTCGCCCGCCGCATCGAGAACCGCGCGGTAGGTCGCCGTCTGCCGCTCGAGCCGCGGCAGCGACGGCGCGATCATGAACTGCAGCTCGGTGCGGTAGAGCCCGATGCCGTCCGCCCCCAACTCCCCGATATGCGCCAGATCGACCGGCAGGCCAGCATTGATGTGCAGCTCCACCCGCACGCCATCCCGCGTCACCGCCGGCCGGTCACGCAAGGCATCGTACTGTCGCTGACGCCGCGCCCGGAACCGCGCCTTGTCCGCATATACGGACACGACCTGGCTCGACGGGCGGATGTAGATCTCGCCCGCCTCCGCGTCCACGATGATCGGACTACCCGGCTCCACGCGCTCCATGATGCCACGCGCGCCACCGACCGCCGCGATGCCCAGCGCCCGGGCGACGATCGCGACGTGGCTGTGGCTCGAGCTTTCCTCGATCACCAGGCCTTTGAGGCGATCACGGTCGTAGTCGAGCAGATCGGCGGCGCCCATGCTCCGCGCGACGATCACCGTGTCGTGCGGCAGATCTTTCTTGGGTGCGTCATTGCCGGCAGCGCTCGCGAGCACCCGGAGCAGACGATCCGAGAGATCGTCGAGATCCCGAAGGCGGTCCCTCCAGAACGGATCCTGCAACCGCAGCATTCTGGCGCGTGTCCGGTTCTGTACCTGCTCGACGGCCCCCTCGGCGGTCAGCCCCGACCTGACCGCCTCGACCAGCCGGCGCTGCCACCCGCGATCGTTGGCGAACATCCGGTAGGCCTCGAGCACGTCGCGATGCTCGCCAGCCCTCGCCAGATGGCTTTGGCTCATCAAGGCATCGAGGGTCGCCTTGAGGTCCGCTATCGCAGCTTCGAGCCGCTCGACCTCATGCGCGACATCCGTCGCGACCAGCTCCGTCACCCCCACGCGCGGCGCATGCAGGACGACGTGCCCGAGGGCGATCCCCTCCGCGATCGCCTGCCCGCGAACGAGATCGTCGATGGCTCGCGTCGCGGCCCCCGTGGCACTCGCCACCGAGCCCGTGACCAGATGCTCGGCCAGCACCATGGCCGTCGTTTGCAGCGCCTCGACGTCGTCGTCAGAGTAGTGCCGCAGCGTTTTGTTCTGAACGGTGAGCACGCCCAGAACCTCGCCGCTCCTCAGGATCGGCACCGCCAGGAACGAGTGGTAGATCTCCTCGCCCGTTTCAGGCCTGTAGGAGAAAGCCGGATGCGCCTGTGCATCAGGCTCGTTGACGGGAACGGCAAGCTCCGCACAGCGCCCGACGAGGCCTTCGCCGCGCTTCATGAACAGGTTGTGCACGGCGGCCGGATTGAGGCCTTCGGTGGCAAACAGCTCGAGCGAATGATCCTGACGCTTCAGATAGATGGAGCACACCTCGGCCACCATGAGCCCCGACACGAGGCGCACGATCTTGTCCAGCCTCCGCTGGCCGTCGTCCGTTTCGGCCATCGTCTCGCGTAACCGGCGCAGAATCAGTCTGAGCGTCGGCTCCGCCGAGGCGATATGCGGCTCCTCGACTGGTCTCTTTGGCATTTGGCGAATGAGCCTGTTGAATAATGTGCAGTCAAGCGTTCTGGCGGAGCGTGCGCATCACGATATCGATGCTATGGCGTTTGCTGCTGCGGGATCGCGGCCGGTCTGCCGAGAGGCGCACATCGGTCATCGGCTCGCGGCACGGGCACACAATGTGACAGAAGCGATGGCTTCGCGCTGTCGCCTGCGGCATGACCGATCTCGCAACCAGGTCTCGCCGCCGATTCAGGCCGGGCGACCCCGCTACGGTCTCGGCTCAATCTGCGTCGAGGCCGTAGAGCGAATGCAGCGTCCGCACCGCGAGTTCCGAATAGGCCGCATCGATCAGAACGCTGATTTTGATCTCGGACGTCGTAATCGCAACGATATTGATGCCCTTGCTCGCCAGCGCCTTGAACATCTGTGCAGCTACGCCCGCATGGCTGCGCATGCCGATGCCGATCACCGACACCTTGACCACGTCCGAGGAGCTGACGAGCTCGCAATCCCCGATTGCGGCCTGAGCCGATTTCAGAACCTCCAGCGCCCGTGGCAGATCGGTCTGCAGGACCGTGAACGTCATATCCGTCGAGCGCCCGTCCGATGACACGTTCTGCACGATCATGTCGACGTTGATGTTCGCATCTGCGAGAGGGCCGAATATGGCCGCTGCAATTCCCGGGCGATCGGCGATTCGACGCAGCGTGATCTTGGCCTCGTCCTTGGAGTAGGCGATGCCGCTGACGACCTGGGTCTCCACGATCTCATCCTCGTCGCAAACAATGGTTCCAATCGCGTCCCAGGTGTCGGGACGGGCCGCCTTCATCTCCTCGGGCGGCACGAAGCTAGAAAGCACGCGCGTTCGCATGCGGTACACCATGGCGAGCTCGACCGACCTCGTCTGCAGCACCTTGGAGCCGAGCGAGGCCATCTCCAGCATCTCCTCGTAGGAGATTTTTGGCAGGCGGCGGGCTTTCGCCACGATGCGGGGATCGGTCGTGTAGACGCCATCGACGTCAGTGTAGATATCGCAGAGATCGGCCTTGAGTGCTACGGCGAGCGCGACCGCGCTGGTGTCGGACCCGCCGCGCCCCAGCGTTGCGATCCGGTTGCGCGTCGGCTCCACGCCCTGGAAGCCCGTGACCACGGCGACCTCGCCAGCCGCCAGCCGCTCGATCAGGGCATCTCCCTTGATGTCGACGATCCGCGCGGCACCGTGGGCCTGATCGGTGACCACCGGGATTTGCCATCCCTGCCACGACCGGGCCGGTATACCGATCGACTGCAGCACGATGGCCAGCAATCCTGCTGTCACGCACTCGCCCGAGGCGACGACGGCATCGTACTCGCGCGCGTCATGAAGGACAGAAGCCTCCCGCACCCAGGACACCAGCTGGTTCGTCGCGCCCGACATTGCCGAGACGACCACAGCGACCTTGTTGCCAGCGTCCACCTCCCGCTTGACGTGGGCGGCCACATTGCGGATGCGTTCGACGTTGGCGACGGACGTGCCGCCGAATTTCATCACCAGAGTTGGCATGGGCCGTCTCGCGAAAGCGCCCCCAGAGATCCTGATCATCGCTGACCAGGCGCACGCAATGCCCTGCCGGCCGGGTCGGCTGCCGACACGCCGAGCCCGGACCGTTTCCGGCCCGAGGGCAAGCTCTTCTGCGCGCACTCATACGCGGCGCCTCGCGGGCTTGCAACCGCTACGCAGGGCCCATAGGGCGCAACTGTGCACGGCGCGCAACACGCTGCCTCGTCGGCATCAGGTATCGCGATCCTCGTTCCCGCTGAGCGCGCTGCGGCTCCAGGTCTGTGAACGCTTGAGAAAGTCGTGCAGCGACTTGCCCCGCTCGGCCGGGAACCGGTCTCCGGTCGCCGCGAAACCCGAGATGCGATCGAGGCGGAACGTCCTGAAATCGTCGCGCAGCTCACACCATGCAGCGAGCACCCAAACCGGCCCGAAGTAGGCGAGGGACAGCGGCCTCACTGTTCTCTCACTCCCCCTGTCGAGCACGTCCCGATAACGGAAATGCACCCGGGTCTGCCCCCGGATGGCGCGCCGCAGCTCTGCCAGATCGAAGGTCAGCGGCTCCATGTAGTGCGTCGCCGGTGCAAGTAGCGCCGTCTGCGCCATGTAGCTTCTCAGTCGGTCGGGAATGACAGCCTCGATCTTGGCGATGGCGTCGGTCGCCGCCGCCGCAAGCTCCTGGTCCGCCCAGGATTCGACAATGCGCGCCCCAAGCACCAGCGCCTCGATCTCCTGCTCCTTGAACATCAGCGGCGGGAGGTCGTAGCCGGCCTTCAGGACGTAGCCGACGCCCGCCTCCCCCTCGATCGGCACGCCGATCGCCATCAGGTCGCTGATATCCCGGTAAATTGTCCGCTCCGAGACCTCGAGGGCCTCGGCCAGCTCGCGCGCTTTCACAGTCGGCTTGCGGCGCAAGAGCTGGATGATCTCGAACAGGCGATCTGCACGACGCACGTCCACCTCCACGCCCGGTCCGAACAAGACGCCGACCTGTATCTCATCGCTCCTGACAGCACGGTGTCAGGAGCCGGCTGTCCCTCCTGACACCACGCTGTCAGACCCACTCCTGCATGATGCCTGGATCGAGCGGCGGCGGCCCTTCGCACGCACCGCGGCAAGCCCAGGAGGCATCATGTCAGCCCTCATTGTACGATCCGATCCGACAGCCTGCCCGGCGAGAACGATCCCAGGCGGTTGGATCACCGCAGCCATCGCGTCCTTGCACAGGAGGTTGCGGGAGCGCATGCGCCAGCGCGCGACACAACGCATCCTCGAAGGCCTGGACGATCGGACGCTTCGCGACATCGGCATAGACCGCGCCGAGATCGCCTCCGCCGTCAAGATCCGGCAAGGCCGTTGTCGCTATCCGGACGCCCCCCACTTCTGATCCGAGGAGGCCCAACATGATCAACCACATTTCGATCGGCGTCGCCGACCTCGCTCGCTCCGGCCGCTTCTATGACGACGCATTGCGACCCCTCGGCTACACCCGCCTCAGCGACGGCGCTGACGGAATCGGCTATGGGTCCGAGGGTGCGGCCGCATTCTGGATCATCGCCGTCACCTCGCCTGTGCCGCGAGACGATGCGTCGGGGCTGCACATCTGCTTTGATGCGCCATCCCGCAAAGCGGTCGACGCTTTCCATGCCGCAGCGCTCGAGTCTGGCGGGTCGGATAACGGCAAGCCGGGACTTCGCCCCGAGTACAGCGGGGCGTACTATGCCGGCTTCGTCGTAGATCCGGACGGCTACCGGATCGAGGCCTACTGCGCCACGGACTGAAGCCGGGTGGAGCACGCATGAACAACGACGCTTCGGTCGAGCACCACCATCTCTTCGCGACCGCCTTCGGCGTTTGCGGCATTGCCTGGAGTCCGATCGGCCTGACGCGGCTCCTGCTGCCCGAGCCGACCGCCGAGGGGACCGAGCGCCGGCTCGCCGTGCCCGGACGCCGTGCCTGGACCGGGACGTTGCCGGACCCTATCGCCCGGGCGGTCACGGAGCTCGGGCGATACTTCACTGGCACACCCACCGACTTCGCCGGCATCGACCTCGATCTCGGCCATCGGCCGCCATTCCATCTCGCGCTCTATGCACAGATCCGGCTGCTCCCCTGGGGCGAAACCACCAGCTACGGCGCGCTCGCCAACGCACTCGGGATGCCGGGCGCCGCCCGCGCCGTCGGCCAGGCCATGGGCCGCAACCCTATACCCGTGATCGTCCCCTGCCATCGCGTCCTGGCAAGCGGCAATGGCCTCGGCGGCTTCTCGGCGCCGGGCGGCACGACGACCAAGCAGCGCCTGCTCGAGCTCGAGCACGCCAACGCCGTTGAGCGATTGCCCCTCTTCGCGCCGCGCCGCTGAGCCCCTTGCTGCAACTGGTTTCGGGGAACCCAATCGGCCTGCCGACGATTGGACATCGATGAAAGCCGTCTCGCGTGGAGCCGGCTCGGCTGGGGCTGTGCGGGCAGAGCGAGAGCCAACCAGCAGGCCGGGCCGAGGGAATTCAGGGCGCCGAGCGTTCGCTGATCCTCCTTTCCCGTTTTCTGGCGGGCGCGGCGGTGGACGCAGCAGGAGCATCACCCGGATTTGGGGCACCGCAGACAAGGTCCGCGCCACTTGGCGCAACCATTTCCCGGACCCGAGCGTTCCCGAGGAGGCGGGCTCAATCCGCCCCGTGCGTAGTTCGCTAGGTCCCATGACCCGCCCGGCCCTCTGGCACAGCCACCATGAAAGGAGCCTGACATGGATGAGACCGACCGGCACAAGCACACCGATGAACACCCTGCGGAACTCACAACGACCGAGGCGCGACAGGGCTCTAGCAGGCCCATGACACTGCGGGCCTTGGTTATCGGCACTTTGTTGGCGATTTTTGCCGGCTTGGCCATCGGTGCCTACTACTACGGCTCCGCAGATCGAGGCCCGCCGATAGAGAATGCCCCGCCACGCGGCTGAACCGACACGCTCTCAAAGCGATCAGAGTCGAGGGGCCGCAAGGTCAGCGGCGGCCCCAGAAGGTGCACGAGGCATCACTTGATCGTGGGATCCGCGTAGCATTGGCGCATGATCTGGCATCGATGCGATCCGGAGAAATGCATGCTGTCGCCCTTGGCCGGGCTGATGAACTTGCAGATCTCGTCGAGCCCCGTCTCATCGAGCCAGCCTTGCCGGCGGCCGCGTTGAACGGCGAAGCAGTCGGCTGTCTCCTCGTCGGGGCCGCGGAACTGATGACCGCACTCGTGGGCGAAGATCCACTTCTTGACCACCGTCGGCACTCTGTTGATCAGCCGCGGGTTGAGGATCAGGAAGCCCGGATAGGCAGCGCCGTAATCGTCGAGTTGGTTGTCCATGACAGTGGGGCGCTGGCCACACGTCATCCGGTAGCCATCGAGCTTGACGCCGCCCGGCTCAACGATCGTGGCGTCCCCACCCACATGTGCAACGTATTCCTCGGGAGTGGGTCCGGCAGAAGCTGGCGCCGCTCCGGCGCCACTCGCGATCCAGATTGCGGCAGCGACCGCAAAGGCAGCCATCCGCCGCCGTCCGTCATTTGCCACAGGAGCCCCCTTTCCAGAACGCTGTCCGCTCGACCGGCAATGTCGCCTCGTACCCGGTCCGCTGCAACCCCTGAGGACGCCTTATGTCATCGCGCTCAGATGACCGCGTCTCTTCTGTCACATCCCGATCGGCAGGATAGCGGTCCGACCCTGCAATCGTGAGATGACGGCGAGGCTACAATGGCCCGGCAAAAGTTACACTTCCCCTGCTTCGGCCTCGATAGCGTCCATGTCAGCGTCCGAAAGACCGAAATGATGACCGATCTCGTGCACCAGAACATGGGTGACAAGATGGCCGAGCGACTCTTCGCTCTCGGCCCAGTAGTCGATGATCGCTCTACGGTATAAAAATACCATATCAGGTTCGAGTGACTGATCTAGAACACTTTTTCGATCCAGGCTGACGCCCTTGTAGAGCCCCATCAGATCGAATGGGCTTTCGATCTCCATCTCGTCCAGAATGTCGTCGGTCGCAAAGTCCTCGACTCGGAAGACGAGATCCCGGCACAGCTTGCGGAACTCTGCTGGCAGACGGTCCCAGGCGTCGGCTGCCAGAGCCTCGATATCTGCGAGGCTTGGCGCCGTCGCATTCTGCCATTCCCGAGCGCCTCGCATCGTGAGCTCCCCTGTCACACGAACGTCATCGATTACCGTGCGCGAGAGCAATTGACCAGGGGATAGAAAAGCGTCGTCAGCCAAGGGGCAGACCGGCTGGGGCGGCTCAGGCCGCCTCGACCACCGCGATCAACTGGCTGACGCCGACGACTCGCCGCAGCGAGTGCTCGATCAGCTCGGCTGTTCGCGGCGCAACGCCGCCCAGCCTGAGGTCAACGGTCATCTGTGAGCCATCGCCCGACTCGCACGAGGCATGCACTCGGCTGGGCACCGTGCCAAGCTTCGCGAACGGCTCGACCAGACGCGACAGAAGGCCGGGATCGCTCGGTCCCTGCACGAGATAGCGAGCCGAAACGGTGCTGGCCTCGACCGAGGCACCCTGGTCGAAGACAAGCGATGACGATGATGTGGCGGACATGAGGTTGTTCCTTCGCAGACGAATCCAAACGAAAAAGGCGCAGCATCCCGGTGCCCTCAGGCAGCCGGGGCCTTAATTCGAATGGCGTGTGCGAGGATGAGGCTCATAGCCGTTTATAGGCGCAAAGCTCTTAACGAATCAACCACGGCTCGCCCTCTGAACCGCCTTTTCAGGCGCAGAGGCATCCTGTCTGGCACCACGGCCGAGATCGAACGCCGCTTTGAGGCCCGCAACGGCCGCGTCGACGCTGAACCACGCGATGGCAGCCTCGCGCTGCTTCATGAAACTCGACCAGCGCCCTGGTCCGGAGAGCATATCCAGCAACGCCTCGCACCAGGGCTCGACCTCCAGCGGCCGCACCACGCCCGCACCGAAACACTCCACGAAATACTGGGATGATGTCGCGTGTGGCGAGCCGAGCACCGGCGTTCCGCACAAGACAGCTTCATTGGCAACGAGCCCCCAGGGATCGTGCCGCGATGGAAATGCCAGCACCTTGGCAGAGCTGAGCGCTTCCGGCATCTGCTCCGGCTGTAGCGCACCATCGAAATGGACCTCCGCCCCAGCCGCAGCCAGCCGCCGCTCCAACTCGTCCCGATCCGGGCCCTTGCCCGCAATACGAATCCGCAGTGCGCGCCCGCGCGTCGACAGCCGCTCCACCACCTCCGCAAAGAACAGCACGCCCTTGAACCGCTCGTTGATGCCGCCGGCGAGGATCACGTCGTAGGGGCGCTCGTCATAGCCGGGCAGCCCGTCCGGGGCGTCCCACGCAGAAACGATGGGAACCACCACGCCGCGGCCGCGATGCAACCCCCAACGCTCGAGCAGCGCGACACTCGCTTCGCTGGCGCAAATGCCGTAGCGCGCAGCCGGGACCATCATCTGCCGCATCAACCGGTGCGGGGCCGAGCTTTCCCCAGGATCGGTCTCCAGCGTACCGTCCGTCGCAACGCCGTAGGCCAAGCCCGTTGCGCGAGCATAGGCGACGGCGAGCGCCATCGTCGGAGAGAATGCCGCGACCGCCATCGTCTCGGGCCTTAGACGCGCTAGTCGGGTAACGACGGATGGGTTGGCGTAGACATGGCTTGCGTCGTGGCGATGCCATCTCAAGCCCGGCAGAACCGCATGCGCGAAATGCTTGGGCGTCGCCACCTGCCACGCTCGGTGCGGCTCGATTGCCGCACACGTAAAAACGTGGAGATCCTCGCGGTAGCGTTCGGCGAACGCGTCGTAGGCGCGAACCGTATACGGCGTGAGGCTACCTGTTACGATGGCGATCGGCATTGAGACTCGGGTCGCGGACGCATCATCGGTGGTGCAGGCGACGGCCGCGATACCGACGTCTGGCTGCTGCCCGGGACCCTAGCGAAGCCAGTGCGCCGAAACAACGAGCGCGGACAGAACGGCCTGATTGGAGTTGCGTCGTGGTTACCCGCCATCGCACCCGGCGGGCCCTGGTTGCCTCAACCCCTTGCGGCTATCGCATCAAAGGTCGAGATCCTTGGCGAATGCGGCCCGGTCCTGGATGAACCGGAAACGCAGCTCCGGCTTGGTCCCCATCAGCGTGTTGACGGTCTCCGATACAGCCTCGCGGTCGGCCTCGGAAATCTCGACTTTCAGAAGCGTTCGCACCTTCGGGTCCATGGTCGTGGACTTGAGCTCGCCCGGATTCATCTCGCCAAGGCCTTTGAAGCGGCCGATCGTCACCTTGGCGTTGGCCGGAAACTCGCTCTTCAGAAGCGCCTCCCGATGCCGGTCGTCCAGGGCGTAGACGGTCTTCGCGCCGTGCGTCAGCTTGTAGAACGGCGCCACCGCCAGATAGAGGTGACCGTTCTCGATGAGCGGCCGCATCTCCTGGTAGAAGAACGTCATCAACAACGAGGCGATATGGGCACCGTCGACGTCGGCGTCCGTCATGATGATGACCCGGTCGTAGCGCAGCTCCTCGTCACGATACTTGGTGCCTGTTCCCGTCCCGAGCGCCTGGATCAGATCGGATAGAAGCTGATTCTGCGAGAGCTTGGTGGACGTGGCGCTAGCCACGTTCAAGATCTTGCCGCGCAGCGGCAGGATCGCCTGTGTGCGTGGGTCGCGCGCCTGCTTGGCCGAGCCACCCGCCGAATCGCCCTCGACCAGGAAGATTTCCGTGTCCCCCGACGTCGACGAGCAATCCGTCAGCTTGCCCGGCAGCCGAAGCTTGCGGGTCGCCGACTGGCGCGAGACCTCTTTCTCCTTGCGTCGCCGCTGGCGGTCCTCGGCCTGCTCGATGGCCCACTCGAGCAGGCGCGTTGCCTGCTGGGGGCTGTCGGCAAGCCAATGATCGAAGGCATCGCGAACGGTGTTCTCGACGATCCGTGTCGCCTCGACAGTCGAAAGCCGGTTCTTGGTCTGCCCCTGGAACTCGGGCTCGCGAATGAACACCGACAGCATCGCCATTGACGTGCCCATCACGTCCTCGGCGAGGATCTGGCCGGCCTTCTTGTTGTTGGTCAGCTCACCGTAGGCCCTGAGGCCCTTCATCAGCGCGTTGCGAAGACCTGTCTCGTGCGTGCCGCCTTCGGGTGTCGGGATGGTGTTGCAGTAGGACTGGGTCTCGCCGTCCGCATCTGCCAGCCAGCAGGCGGCCCATTCGACCGATCCGTGGCCGCCGGCCTTGTCGACGCGACCCGAGAAAATATCCTTGGTAACGAGCGTCTTACCGCCGATCTTCTCGCGCGTGAGGTAGTCCTTGAGACCACCGGGGAAATGAAACACCGCCTCGGCCGGCGTCCCGTCCGTGATCAGCTCTGGCGCGCAGCTCCACCGGATCTCGACGCCACCGAACAGGTAGGCCTTCGAGCGCGCCATCTTGAGCAGTATCGCCGGTTTGAAAGCGCATCCCTTGCCGAAGATCTGCTCGTCGGGTTTGAACCGCACGGTCGTCCCGCGCCGGTTCATGATCGAGCCCAGCTTCTCGAGCTTGGTTTGCGGAAGCCCGCGCGAGAATACCATCCGGTAGAGCTGCTGCCCACGCGCAACCTCGATCTCGCACGTCTCCGCGAGCGCGTTGACGACCGAGATACCGACACCGTGCAGACCACCCGACGTATTGTAGGCCTTGCCGTCGAATTTGCCGCCCGCGTGCAGCGTGCACATGATCACTTCGAGCGCCGATTTCTTCGGGAACTTTGGGTGCGGATCGATCGGAATGCCGCGCCCGTTGTCGATCACGGCCAGAAAGCCGTCGGCCGTCAGCTTGACCTCGATCCAGCTTGCGTGGCCGGCGACTGCCTCGTCCATCGAGTTGTCGATCACCTCGGCGAAAAGGTGATGCATCGCCTTCTCGTCGGTGCCGCCGATGTACATGCCGGGGCGCCGCCGAACAGGCTCAAGGCCCTCGAGCACCTCGATGTCGGCCGCCGTGTAGGCCTCCGAGGCGTCACTGGCTCGGGTGCGTCGGGCGCTCTTGTCGGTCATGTCCTGGGCGGCGTTGCCGAAGAGGTCGCGTGATGATGCCATGCGTTTCGGTCCGCTTCTTTGTGGCCCCGATGGCAGCGCCGACGCGGACGGCAGGCACTGACTGCGAGTGGGGCGAATCCATGCAGATCGTATGTGGTTCGACCTCGCACGGCAGCGGCCACAATGACAAGAGCAGCGGTGCCGCGCCTCGTGTGGAAACAGCTGCACGGTCCTAACGCGGCGCCGCCATGAGTCTCCTTCACGACACGGTCAGCACGCACTAGTGGCCCTATCGCAACATGTCGGCAACCTCTCTCGATTTTGGCGCGACATAAGGGCCACTAGCGATATCATGGGCTTAGTGTGGCGTTTATCGCGCCTTAGTTGACACGAGCCTGGACGCACCACTGGTCAACTAAGGCGCGACGCCACACTAGATATAATCGCCGGTCGAACCGCGATGGAGGCCTCCGTTGGGAGCACTGCTCGTCGTCCTGATCATAGTCTTCGGGCTCGCCCTTCTTCCCCAGATGTGGGTCAAGGGGGTGCTGCGGCGCCATGGCGTCCAGCGATCGGACTTTGCTGGCACCGGTGGCGAGTTTGCCCGCCACCTTCTCGACGAAATGAAGCTGACGCACGTCAAGGTTGAGGAAACCACCATCGGCGACCACTATGACCCAGAGGCAAAAGTGGTTCGGCTGACTCCGCAGCATTTCGACGGCCGCTCGCTGGCGGCGGTGGTCGTGGCGGCACACGAGGTCGGCCACGCCATGCAGGACGCCACCCAATACGGCCCGCTGCTGGCCCGCACCCGCCTCGCCAAGCAGGCCCAGTCGATCGAGCGCCTCGGCATGGCGGTGATGCTGGCGACGCCGCTCGTCGTCCTGATCTTCAAGTCGCCATACGTCATCGTACTCGAGCTGTTCCTCGGCATGCTCATTCTGGGCTCGACCATCGTCATGCACGCCGTCACGCTGCCGGTCGAGTTCGACGCCAGCTTCCGCCGCGCGCTCCCTGTGTTGAAGGCGGGTCGCTACATCGGCGACCGCGACATGGCCTCGGCGCGCCAGATCTTGCGCGCGGCGGCCTTCACCTACGTCGCAGCCGCCGCCATGAGCATGCTCGACGTCATGCGCTGGCTTCGCCTGCTGCAACTCTAGCCCGCGCCGCACACCTGACGCCGCTGGCCATCCGAAGGCGCAACTGGTCCGCGCCGGATGCGGAGTGGGCATCGGAAGGCGCAACTAGCGCGCGCCGGATGCGGAGTTGGCATCCGAAGGCGCAACCAAAAAGTTCGTCAGCCGGCCTGTAAGCCGGGTTCTGTCTGAGGAAACCCATTGCTGGGCCTCCTCGCGACGGCCATTCGTCTGGGACGTCCGTTACCGGACGCCTCGAGCAACCAACCCGGGCAGCAGGCTGGATGAGCCCCGGCGCCGAGGTTGCCCCCGACGCGCACGCCGCCCCTATTTGGTCTTGCTCCCGGTGGGGTTTGCCCTGCCAGCGACATCACTGCCGCCGCGGTGCGCTCTTACCGCACCTTTTCACCCTTACCTCCTGCGCGGTTGCTTTGAGGGCAACTGAAGCGCCTCCGCGCGGTTGCTTTGTCGGCAACTGAAGCGCGAAGGAAGGAGGCGGTATCGTCTCTGTGGCACTTTCCCTGGGGTTGCCCCCGGCGGCCGTTAGCCGCCACCGTTCATCCATGGAGCCCGGACTTTCCTCCAGCGATGCGCGACGCCTCGCGGCGAGACGCACCACCAGTGGCCGTCCAGCCGGCTGACAAGGACTCATAAAGGCCGCGGGCGGCTCGGCGTCAAGGGCGGGGCTGGAGACGTGGCTGAGGCGGAGCGCAACGGTCTCCAGCTGCCATCGGTTCGATTAACCCGGCCGCTTCCTGCCGGTCAGCATGGATCGGACGAGGTTCTCGCCATGCCTCACGCTGGCAATGACCACCCCAGCCACGTGCAGGCCTATGAGCACGAGCATGCCGTTGGCCACCCCCTCGTGCAGGTCTTCCACCCAATGAATGTCCCCGTAGGCGCTGTCTGTCAGCAGGTAGCCGGTGACGCCAAGAGTGGCGATGCCTGCCAGGAGCCCAAGAACCATAATGCCGCCGACCGGATTGTGTCCGAGATACCGCCGCTCACGCCCGGACAGAATGTCCCGAAGATACTTGAGCGTCGTCGTTGGGCCACGCACGAAATCTGCAAATCTCGCGTTCTGCGACCCGACAAAGCCCCACAAGACCCGCGCCGCTACGAGCCCCATGGCTGCATACCCGGTCCACTCGTGCAGGCGGTCCCACTCCTCGGCGCTGATAAAGGCCGTAGCGAAAGTCGCGACCAGGCTCCAGTGGAAGACCCTCACGAAAGGGTCCCACACCGTCACCGATGACGGCTTTGCGCCGCCATCGGTTCCGACGGCCTGCTCCAGGCTCATCAGGAGCGGTTCCTGCGGCGCACGACCTCGAGCGAGCCCGGATCGATGTAGAGTTTGATACGCTCTCCAGACTTGCCGACGGCCTTCACTTCGTAGCAGCCGTCGTCGACCTCGATCTTATTGATCTCGAAGCCCTGAGCCTTGACGGCTGCGGCGGCATCCTCCATCGACCGCCACTCCGCACGCGGCACGCGGCGGCAATCGTCGTCGCTGGCATGGGCCGGTGCCGTGATCGCAAGAATGCCGCTCGCCAAGATCAAGGCTGGAACAAGTGTTTTGAGGTTCATTGGTCGTCTCCTGTTTGTCCAAGTTGGTCGCCGCAATCTCGGGCGGGACGAGGAGCACGTTAGAGAGGGGTGGCTGTCGAACAGCTGACGTGGTCCGTCAGCCTGCCGACAGCTCTCCGTAAGCGTGTTGTCAGCAAGCGGCGTCTAGACTGTCGGCGCGGCGCCCCCTGTTCTTCACGGGCAGAACCGTCATGCAGTAGACTGGAAAGGCGGAATGAGGCTCGACAGACGAGGATTACTGGTCGCAGTCACCGGGCTGATGATGGCCGGGCACGGGGCCTCGGCCGTCCTCGCGCGCCGGAGCGGCCGTGACGGGGACGATGACGACGATGATGATCACTCCGCCGCTGCCAAAGCCCGAGCGGCCGGCGAGATACTGCCACTCACCGAGATCCTCGAGCACGTCAAGCTGACCCAACCGGGAGAGATCGTCGGCATCGAGCTCGATCGCAAGAAGGGGCAGTGGGTCTATGAGATCAAGGTGATCGCGCCCGGTGGCCGCTTTCTGGAGATTTATCTCGACGCGCGGGACAAGAGCATCTTGAAGATCGAGGGCAAGTGATGCGGATCCTGCTCATCGAGGACGAGGACGGCATCGCCCGGCGTGTGGAGCGCGCATTGACGAGCTCCGGCTATCTCGTCGAGCGTGCACGCGACGGCGAGGACGGGTGGTTCCGCGGCGACACCGAGAACTTCGACCTTGCCATTCTCGACCTCGGTCTCCCCCGGATGGACGGGCTACAGGTCTTGAAGCGCTGGCGCAGCGCCCGTCGCACCATGCCAGTTCTCATCCTGACGGCACGGGGCACATGGATCGAGCGCGTCGAAGGCATCGATGCCGGCGCGGACGACTACCTGCCAAAGCCTTTCCAGATGGAGGAGCTTCTGGCACGGCTGCGCGCCTTGCTGCGACGATCGTCCGGGTCGGCTAACAGCGTCCTGCGCGTTGGCCCCGTCGCGCTGGACACGCGCCAGATGTCTGTCGCCGTCGACGGTGCTCCGGTCGACCTCACGCAACTCGAGTATCGGTTGCTGAGCTATCTGCTGCATCATCGCGGCCGGATCATCTCCCAGCTGGAGTTGACCGAGCACGTCTATGGAGAGGATATCGAACGAGACAGCAATGCGCTCGAGGTGCTCGTCGCCCGCGTCCGAAAAAAACTTGGCGTCGAGCTGATTCGGACGAAGCGAGGCTTTGGCTACACCGTTCGATCGGAAGATCAGTCCGGCAGCGATGCAGAAAGCTAGCCGCTCGATCAGTCTGCGCGTCGTATCGGCGGCGCTCCTCGCCATTCTCGCCGCCATGACGGCCGCCGGGTGGGCCCTGACGATGCTGTTCGAGCATCACGTCGAGCGGCGGGTCGTCGCCTCGCTGGAAGGCGACATGCGCCAATTGATGGCAGGCATGTCGGTCGCTCCGGACGGGACCGTCTCGCTGCAGCGCCGGCCTGCCGACCCACGCTACGACCAGCCGTTCAGCGGAGCCTACTGGCAGGTGGAGGCCAGCGGCGCCGTCGTCGAGCGCTCACGGTCACTGTGGGACGAGACGTTGCGGCTTCCCCTCGACGACCCCCTGTCCGGCCTGCATGAGCATATTCTCGAGGGTCCGCAGCACCGGCCGCTCGTCGCCGTGGAGCGAGCCGTCAAGGTCGACCGCAGCTCGGCACCGGCGACGATCCGGTTCGCCGTCGCGCAGGATCGGGCTGAGACGATCGCTGCCGTCGGCAGTTTCAGCCGGGAGATCGCGATCATGCTGCTTCTTCTGGGCACTCTTCTACTGATTGCGTTCGGCATCGCGGTGACGGTCGGGCTACTGCCACTGAGCCGATTGCGCGCCGATCTTGCCGGCCTTCGTGGCGGCGACCTCAAGCGGCTCACTGGACGCTATCCGGCCGAGGTTGCCTTGCTGGTCGACGATCTCAACAAGCTTCTCGACACGCGCGACCTCGTCGCCGAGCGCAATCGCCAGCGCGCAGCCGACCTTGCCCATGGCCTCAAGACGCCCATCACCGCCATGACTGCGATCGCCGACGAGGTCGCCGAGAAAGGGCATCCCGAGATCGCCGGAGAGCTCAGGGAATACGCCGGCAGCATGCTGCGGCACGTCGAGCGCGAGTTGGCTTTCGCGCGGAGCGTGAACGCACCGCATACTGCCGCCCCGACCCGCGTCAAACCACTAGTGGGCGCACTCGTGCGCAGCCTGGAGCGATTGGCACGAGGCCCGGCTCTCGAGTGGTCGATCGACGTTCCCGACGCGCTCACGGTCCAGGCCGATCCGACGGCGCTGGCAGAGGTCCTGGGCGGGTTGCTCGACAATGCGCGCAAATGGGCAACCCGTCGGGTTAGCGTCCGCGGCTCGCTGACGAATGGTCACGTGCGCGTTTCCGTCTCCGACGATGGCCACGGTGTGGCCGAGGAAAAACTTGCGACCCTCACCGCGCGGGGACTGAGGCTGGACCAGAAGCAGCCCGGCTCCGGTCTGGGCCTCGCCATTGCCGCCACGATCGTGGAGGAGCTTGGCGGCTCGATCAGATTCGCGAATGCACCCGGCGGCGGCTTCATCGCCGAGGTCGACCTCCCGGCAACACGAAACCAGGGTTGACCTCGGACGATAGCCCCGACGCCATGACTTGTCCCACGAGCAAGGGGTGCACTAGGCAGCGCGCTCCCCGTGGAGTGAGCACGTCGGCGACATCATCTTGCGCCAGGGCGCTCTTGCCGCACCTTTCGTCCTTGCCTCCGGCACGGTTGCCACGAGCGGACCGAACGCAAGTTTGCGCGTCAAGACGTGACGTCCTTTGCCCGGATAACGATCGGCGGCTCGATAAGGTGTGGCTTGAACGGCATCTTCGGCAAGATCAGCGAAGGCGTCCGAGCTTGCTCCTCGGCTGTAGCAACCCGCCATCCTCGCCGCCCCGGCACCTTGTCCAGCGCAATCGGATAGATCGTAACCTCGTCTGGACCGAAACGCATGCGCAGGAAATGCTTGTAGTCGCGGATACCGAGCGCGCCGAATGCGTCACCACAGTGCATGTTGAGCAGCGTCGATGTCAGCGTCCAGTAGACCCCCATGATGAGAGCACCTACGAACCCTCCCATGGCGATCGAGACCGCGGCATACGCCAGCAAAAATGTGGCTTGCTGCCACACGCTGCTTTCCGGTGCCCCGATCGCCATGGCGGCACCGCCGAGCAACACCGTCTGAAACGCGGTGATGAGGACGGTCGGCAGGAAAGCCACGAGATTGATCACCAGCAGCGCGCTTAGATGCATGAAAAAGTGAGCCGAGCCGATGAAGATCTTTCCGAGCGTGTTGATAAAGCCTTTGCCGAGCTCGACGTAGTAGACGAGTCCCGACCACAAACCCAGAAGCATGAAGAAGAAGACAGGACTTCCCTGCACGGCCTGCATGACCCGTTGTGGGCTGATCACGGCCCAGAACGCGTGCGACACGGCCGCGACCGCGTCAGCGGCACTGACTCGGCCCCCGGTAGTGAACGATTGCAGAGCCGCCTTCGTGTCGAATGGCGGGGCGGAGACCTGGAAAGCCCAAGCATAGAGAAAATAGATGAAGCCGACGAACAGTGCGAAACGCACGTTTCGGAACGGGAGCAACACGTTCTTCAGCGCGAGCAGGCGGCTCGTCGCCTTCGAAGGGTAGATGCGTGGAGTGTGATACATGTATCGTCTGAGGTTGAAAGCGCTCTTGGAGAGCGAGTGCCGTCGTGGCGACGCTCCTCGGTCTCCCGCCCTCAAATTCTCGGCGCCAGTGCCGTCCGCATCGATCGGATAGTCCTTGACCGTGAAGTCGACCTGATCCGTCTCCTTGACGATCCCCTGCTCCATCCGGTTGAACTCGAGCGTGTCGGTCGCGCTAGCCTTACGACTCTGGGCCGGAGTCGTTTCAGCCCAGTGTAGTTCGAGCCTCGTCTTGAGCTGATGCGTAGCGTGAGCGAAGGCACCGCCCCCGCCGCACGTGATGAACTGCACGCCGAGATCCGAGTTCGTGTAGCGGCTGTAGTGGTGCCAGTCGCCGGCGAGGACCGCGCAGATTTTCGCGCCCCTTTTCCTTGCGAGCATACTGATCTCGTGAAGGTTATCGTAATTCTCATGGTGCCAGCTCGGCTCGGCGAGACAGATGATGATTTTATCGCCCGGGCGCGTGTAGTCGCTGACGATGTCGAAGTAATCGCGCTGCGGATCATCCAGATTGCCTTCGAGTTGGATGTCTGGCCCCCAGATCCACCAGTCGTGCGGCAGCTTCAGCGCCCAGTAGCTTCGATGCTGATAGCATCGCCACATCCCGATTTGACGTCCAATCCCGCCCGATATTCGATCACGCGCGGAGGTGAAGAGGCTGGAGAATGCATTGAGGCCGTCGTACCAGTCGTGATTTCCTGGAATGGCGAACAACTTCCGTGTCGGCTCATCCGTCATGGCCGCCCATGTGTAGGGATCGACGAGGCGGTGCTGGTATTCCTGTTGCGTGCCCTGCGGATAGGCCTGATCGCCCCCCATGATGAGAATCTCGCCGCCAGGCAAGTCGAGCATGGCACTCTCGCGCCTGACCCCTCTCACCTCGAGCTTATGTCGCGCGAGCAGAGATGCCATGGCATAGGTTGCCTCGAACCCGTCCCCCAGGTCGGCGATATAGTCGACCCAGACATGCCCCTCGTCGTCCGTAGCTAGACACTTTCCCGGTGTGCTCGGATTGCTGAAGTCGTAGCGCGCGACCAGATCTTTCTCGGACGCCACGTGGTCTGATGCCGCCTGCATCAGACGCTGATCCGCATATTGTCCGATCGTACCCGAGATGACATCCCGAATGCCGATCCGGACGAGCAAGCCGGGATCGAACCAATCGACCATCTGTGGGAGTTGCTTACGCCCGAGGCGGGCGATGATCTGGTCCCCCAGCCGCTCGTCTCCCGGCGAAACCCGATGCGGCTTCACAACGGAGCCGAGCGTCCGTCTGGCTCCCGCCAGCGCCGGCGCGAGATCGGGATTGAGCAACTCCTCAATGAACTTGAAGAGCAGAGCGGTCTGCGGCCCGCGGAGCGCGGCGTCGACGGCAAGCTTCACAGTGCTGCGCTCGCTGACACCCTCGGGGAGCGGGATCAGCGGCACGTGAGCGAGACGGTCGGAGATCAGCGTCGTCAAGTGTTCTGCAATAGGCTCGAGGCTGAAGGGGGAAAGCGACACCTCATGCCGGCGAGCCCGCACACTGGGTGCGATTGGGGCCTGCCGCCAGAACGCGGTGAGTGCTGCCACCGGGTCACCGAGACGCTCGACCGGGATTTCCAGATGCTCCGACCAGAGCGCGCGGCGCAAATCGTGAGCGAACCTGCAGACACGGCCGGGCTTTCCTCCGATCGAAATATCGACGAGCTCCTCGTCGACGACGCCGATCTGCAGCTCCGTGTCGTTGGTTAGGCTGCGCGCATTGAAGTTCGCCGAGCCGATCGAAGCATAGCGATCGTCGACGATCAGCACCTTCGAATGCACATAGACCTGCTTCCCGTCCTTGCGCTCGATATGGAAAACTTGAAAACGATCGCCTCCTGCCCGCCGCAGTCTGTCGATGACCTCGAACCGGAGCCGTTTCGCGACCGGGGCGAGACCAGGCGCATCATAGTCGCGCGCCACAACCAAGAGCACGTGAACCCCCCGCGCCAGGGCGTGCTCCAGCGGCTCGACCAGCGAGCATGGCCAGACATACTGGTCCTCAACGTAGATGAAGTGCTCGGCACGGGAAATCGCGCGTTCATGCGCAAGCGCGATCGTATTCTCGCCGGGCCCGCCGTCCGTTGGAAAAACTCCGGCCGGAAGCGTGAGATTGACCTGGATCGCCGCCGTGCCTGCCTCCGGACATGGAGGCACCTCGTCGTCCATTTTCGTCCGCGCCCTGAACTCCTGCAGCATCGGGTGGGAATTCGGCGGTCGGAGGTCGTTCCAGCGATCTTGAAAGACTTGCCAGACCTGTGCGATTGCAGGCCCTTCCAAGCGCAACTGCACATCGTGCCAGCCAGGTTGGCTCGCGGTATGGGTCTCCATCGATCCGACCCGCACATAGTCGCGCTGCCTGAGCTCGCAGTCGTCGTGCGCCGCGCGATCCCAACGGTCGAGGCAGACGTCGAATTCCTCCGACGTAGGCGACGCTCCGCCCACGACTGTGCGAGGTTGCGATGATGAATTTCTGATGATGCGCCGAGGCTGGAATCTTCGCCAGCCGACCGTCGAGCACGGCTTCCCCCCCGGCTTCGTTGATCGCCTGCGCGAATTCCACATTGTCGCGGGCGTGCCAGAACCGGAAAGGCCCGGGCGCTTCCGTTCCAGGCACATTGAAAAGTAGCGCGCGCACACTGCAGCCTCGGTACGCGGCGGATCGGAGATGATCCAGAAAGGATTGACCGACGAGACCCTCCGAGCCGACCGACGGGGAAAGAATCTGTTCACTTGAAATACGCCAGCCGGCGATCAGAATGGACTCGTCGCACGTGGTCAGAACGACACTGAGATCCTCAAAATAGCCCATCGCGTCGACAAAAGATGTTACCGCGTTCCCTTTAGTGAAGTGGGGGTGACGCGGCGTCTCGTCCGGTGGCAAGAACCAATGCTCAGGACTCCAGACCGCCATGCTCTGCTCCCCACTCAGTGACGCGACAGGGCGGATTGCAGTACGAGCCACTCGAATGGGCAATTCCGCCCCGCGTCCTGTGGGTTGTCTATAGGTGCAACGGCAGGACGCTCGAAGAGCGTTCGGTCAAACTTGATGCCGGAAACCACCGATCTGCAAGCGGATGTTGCGCGATCGGCACCAGCGGACTGATGAACCGGCACTCGACCCTCGCGGCAGAGAGATCGTGCCGATGGGGCGTGTCGAGCGACTGGGGGGGGGGGGGGCGGCAGACGGGTATGACCGGAGAACGGTCACGGTTAGCACGGTCTGCCCCGCTCCGGCCGCATGCGTGCTTACCTGACTGGAAGTACCAGCCAGATCACCGGTCCACCACGCACCTTCCCCTTGACATGCCAGCCCCGGAAGCCTCATCGCTCGCCGATCCACCTTACGCACCTGCCGCCGAGCACGCCTTCGACGGATGGGATGGGCTTCAGGAGCCCCTCATCGGGATCGCCCACGGAGCGAGCCTTTTTCCGCCGCGAGGCGCCGACCCGGCGGCCATCAGCCCGAGAGACGACCCGCATGTCCACCACGATTCCCGCTGCCAGCCGTGAGCGGCTGATCGCTATCATCAAAGCGCGCTCGGTCGAGACCGGCCGCACGTTCACGCTGGCCTCGGGCAGGACGAGCGACTTCTACTGCAACCTGAAGCCCACGATGCTGGATCCCGAGGGCGCGTATTTGCTTGGTGCTCTGATCGTCGAGGCCCTGAACGCCGACAAGCCGGATCTCGTCGGCGGCCTCGAGCTTGGCGCCGTCCCGCTCGCTACCGCCGCCGCCGCGATGAGCCACGCCGCCGGCACCCCGCTGCAGGCCTTCGTCGTCCGCAAGCAGACCAAGGAGCACGGCACCAAGAGCCTTGTCGAAGGGCTGCAACGCGGCGACAGCCTGAAAGGCAAGCGCGTCGTCATTCTGGAGGACGTCACCACGACCGGCGGCTCGTCGATGAAAGCCATCGAGGCCGTGCGCAGCGAAGGCGGCGAGGTGATCAAGGTGCTGACCATGGTCGACCGCCAGGAGGGCGCCGCGGAGGCGTTCGCCAAGGCGGGCATCCCCTTCGCCGCGCTGGTCACCGCGGCCGAGCTGCGCTGACCCGATGACCGCGACCGAGCCGAGCGCCAGCACGTCCGCCCATGCCCCGATGCAGGCCGCGTCCCGGCTGTATCACACCTACTTCACGGGACTGATGCTGACCCTCGTCTCGCGCCGTTCGGGCGCCGACGCGGCCGAATGGATATTCCGCGTCTTCCGCCACCAGCACCACGAGAAGTTCCTGTCGAGCTTCGAGAAGCTGGGCTTGAAGGGGATGCCGGACGCGGTCGCCTGCGCGGCCTACCACTATCTCTCGAACAGCGTTGGCGGCGTCCGCGTCGAGTTCATGCGCGAAAGCGACAGAAAAGCCTGGGTCCATTTCGTGCCGCCGCGCTGGATCTATCCCGGCGCCGCCGTCTGCGGCATCCCGAGCGAGGTGTCCCGCGCCTTCCTCCGCGGCTGGTATGCGCAGAACGGCGTCAGCCTCGGCAATCCACGCCTTGGCTTCGTGTGCTCGGCGCAAACCACCGACGGGCAGCACGGGCTGGCCGGATACTTCTGGGAGCGCGATCACGACATCGCGCCAGAGGAGCGCCTGATTTTCCGTCCCGGCGAGATCGCCCCGCCTTTCGACCCCGCCGCCGCACCGCGGCTCCCCGCCGCCGACTGGCCGCCCGAGCGCCTCGCCAAGGCCGAGCGCAACTACTGCATGGAGTACGTGCGCTCCGGCTTGCCACGTCTCGTCGAGCAGCTCGGCCCCGCAGAGGCGGCCCACCTCGGCCGCATCACCGGCCGTCTCGTCGGCGCGCAGCTCTACCACGAGACCGCCACGGCCCTTGGCATCACAGATGACAGCCCCGAGTCTTTTGCCAAGCTGATGATCGGCCTCGCCGAAGGCGAAGGCGACAGCGCCACTTGCTACGCAGCGGGCAGCGCAGCCGTCGTGCGGCGCACCTCCTGGCGGCTGATGCGCGGTCTGCCGCCTCAGTCACCAGCCGTGTTCGAGGCCTGGAACGGCCTGCTCGAAGGTCTGCTCTCGGTGCACAATCGCTTCCTTGTGCTCGAGACTGTCGAGCGCCTCGACCTCGGCGACCCCTCGTTCACCTGGCGGATACGCCGCATGCCGGCTGCGGGATGACAGGCAGAATTCGAGGTCACTGATTTTCAGGTTGCACAGCTAACGACAGCGCTCGGCTAAGCATGTCGAGTCAGCATCGGTCGAGAGGGGTTGCTGAGCGCAGCGCACCTGTGAGATGCAGAACACTCAGCCTGCTGTTGCTCGGATCACCACAATGTTTCTTTTGCAGTTCCTGCTTGCTGCCTTGCTGTTGCTGACAATTCCCATTGCCGACGCCACGGCGGCCAGAAAGCGCGTTGCTCTCGTCATCGGCAATTCCGCCTATTCATCAGCACAGAAGCTGACGAACACTCGCCACGACGCTGTCGATATGGCGGCCGCGTTGCGTCGCCTGGGCTTCGTCGTGCACGAAGGTCTCGATCTCGACAAACGCAGCATGGAGCGCATCATCCGGGACTTCGATCGGGATCTACCCGGCTCCGACCTTGCAGTCCTTTTCTATGCCGGCCACGCCATCCAGGCCAACGGCCAGAACCATTTTCTCCCCATTGACGCCAGACTGAAAACGGCCGGCGACATCGACTTCGAGAGCCTGCCGCTCGACCTCGTCCTGAAACGGATGGAGCATAAGGCCAAGGTCTCGATCGTCCTTCTCGATGCTTGCCGCGACAATCCACTTGCCCGCAACCTGTCTGAAACGCTTGGCACCCGCGGATTGAGCGTACCGGGCGGCTCCAGCTCGGGCTCCCGCGCAGGCTCAGCCGTCTCGCAAGGCCTTGCCGAGATCAAAGCCGGCATCGGCAGTCTGATCAGCTTCTCGACCCAGCCCGGCAACGTCGCGTCCGATGGCAGTGGCCGCAACTCGCCGTATACGGCCGCGCTGCTCGGCCAGATCGAGACGCCCGGGCGCGATATATTGAGCTTGCTCGCCCGGGTGAGGGGAGATGTGGTGCAGTCGACGCAAGGCCGCCAGGTCCCTTGGGAGCACACGTCGCTGCTGGGCCCGGTCCACCTCGGCGAGATGACAAGCCAACCGGCCCCAACCGCCGCAACGAAGCCGACGATCATCAACAGCCGGCCCGCCGGTCCGACCGCCGCCGAGGCATGGCCCTTGGTCAAGGACTCGCGGGATGTCGCCGTTCTCGAGGCCTACATCAAGCGATACAGCGATACTTTCTATGCTGATGTCGCCCGCCTGCGGATCGAGGAGATTGCCAAGGAGGCAGCACCTGCCGCACAGCCAGCTACACCGCCTTATGCCACGACGACGGCAGCGGCGCCGACGGCCCCTGCTCCGCCCCTGACGGGAGGCAGCCCGCCATCCGACGGCATAACGTGTCGTGGCCGCACGGCTTGGATGCACAATGGCAGCCGCATGGTTCTGGTCGCAGAGGGAACGCGCCGCACGTTCGCCTATCTCCAACCGAGGGAGGGGCTTGCACGCATCGGAGTAGCGCCGGGCACCGTGCTCTTCATCGGTGAGAGGTCCGGGAACCGCTATTTCGGCGTGGCCAGGCGGTTCTCGGAACGGTGCGGGTACCGCGCCTATTCCGTCGGAGGAGAGGCGCGCGACGAGCGTACCGTGGTGATGGGCGGGACCGCTCCATCGATCAACGCCCGAACATGCGCACCAACCGGCAGCTTCGCCGATCGGCTGGAGTTCACGTTCGACGGCTGCCTGGATTGATCGAGCGGCATCCGGCGCCGATCCATCAAGCCCGACCAGCGGCCACGCTGCGCAGGTTGACGCGCTCGCGGTGGAACGCGTAGAGGCCGGCGGCCACGAGAACAGCCATGCCGACCAACGACCAGCCGTCCGGCACCTCGCCGAACAGCATGAGGCCGATCAGGATCGCCCAGACCACACTCGCATAGCGGAATGGCGCAACCGCTGCCACGTCACCGATCCTGAGCGCAATGATCATCCAGAGATGCCCGAGCGCCGTCATTGCGCCCGCGAAACCGACCAGCGCCGCTCCCCGCCCCGACGGCCACACCCATCCCTGGAACAGGGCAAGCCCGAAGCCTGCCGCCGCGACGGCTGCCTGTGAGACCAGCAGAATGATGAGTGTGGGGATTGCGCTGTCGAGCCGCCGGGTCGCCACGTCGCGCAAAGTCCCGCAGAGCACCGACGCGACCGCGAGGATTGCGAAGATATTGAAGGCCGTAGTGCCCGGCTTGATCACCAGCAGGGTCCCGACGAGCCCCGCTGCGACGGCGGCCCATCTGCGCCACCCGACCGTCGCCCCGAGAAACAACGCCGACGCGGCGGTCAGCGACAGCGGCGTCAATTGCAGCACGGCCATGATGTCCGCGAACGGCATACGCGCCAGTGCCGCTTGAAACAGAAGCGAGTTGCCGGCATCACCGACGCAGCGCCACCCCATCCAAGGCACCAGGGCACGCCTCAGCGAGGCGAGCACGCCGGTCCAGTGCGCCGCGAGCGCAACCAGCACCACCGACGTCAGACTGCGCAGGAAAACCGACTGTCCAGTCGGAATAGTCCCGGCAGCCAGCCGCATGGCCGCATCGCCGATGGTGAAGGCCACGGTGGAAAGCACCATGGCTCCGATCGCAGCGAGAGTGCGCGGCACAACAACCGCGGGACCATCGACAGCTGACGCTGCCCCGCGGCTCGGCTCTGCCACCTTCCCGCCCCCCGCGTTCGTGACCGCTCGTTAGGTTCGAATTGATCGTCGGCTAACCCCAATCGGTCGCCGTCGCGCCGGCATCCCGAGACGGACGACCGTTGAGGCACGCCAGACTTACATGTGGCTCTTGAGCTCGTAGATCTTCTTGAGCTGCCAGCGCTGCAGCATCTCGGCACCACGCCCGAACACGGCATACCAGTGTGCCACGATGCCGGCACCCCAGCCGGCGAACGGCCACTGCACCCACCACTGCGGATCGGTGAGGTTCAACCCGAGCAACAGCAGCATGACGACGCCGAACGTTGCGAGGTGGATGTAGAACCCGGTCATCGCCTGCACCTTGCGCTCGGCACGGGCGATCTTCTGCGCTTCCGTCATTGCCAACTCCATCGACTAGGTACTCCTGAAAGCCTTATCCGACTTCGCGACACGAGCATGGCGAAGCCCGAGATGCACGCGCAACACTCTAATTCCTTCGGCGCACGATGTCAGGCGGATTTGCGAATGATCGGGGCCGCAATGCTCTCGACTTGCACATTGACGCAGGCAGGCTTGCCCGAGGCCATCGCCCGCTCCACGGCCGGCACCAGGTCCTCGATCCGCTCGACCAGCTCTCCGTGCCCACCCAAAGCTGCGACGACTTGGTCGTATCGCGCCGGCAGAAGCTCGCACCCGTGCATCCGATCGGCGCCGTAGTCGCGCTTCTGGATCTGGCTCTCCGCGTTCCAGCAGGCGTCATTGCCGACGATCGCGACGAATGGCGTGCCGTGCCGCACCGCACTCTCGAACTCCGACATGTGGAAGCCGAACGTGCCGTCGCCGAGCACCGCGATGACCGGCGCCGTCTTGTCGTGCACCCGCCCGGCGATGGCGAACGGCAACGACGCCCCGATCGAGCCCGCAACCGAGTTGATCAACCTCTTGTCGACTGGCAGCAGACTTTGGCCCCACTGCGCGAACTCGCCACCATCGCAGATCAGCAACGTTTCCGGATCGCGCTCGACGACCGGCCTGAGCGCGCGGAACACCTCCGCCGCGTGCATCCGCCCGGCCGCCTTGCCCTTGAGCCCGGCCCAACCCTCCGGCCGGCCGTCCATCAGCGTACGGGCCTCGCGCAGCCAGCCGAGATCGGCCTTGCGGCCCGATGCGGCGACCCGAGCCAGCAATGCCTCGCCCGCAGGGAAGGTATCGGCGACGCATCCGAACGCCAGATTGGCGCCCTTCTCGCGGGCGGCACGCGCGACCAGCTCGCCGTCCGGATCGATCGAGATCACCTTCACGTCGGCCGCGAAGGCCGGCCCGGTCGCCCATTTGATAGTGAAGTCCAGCGCCTTGCCGAGCAGAACGATCAGGTCGGAGGCTTTCACCACGTCGCCGAACGCGCCGAGCGTCGCATCGTTGGCGCCGCGGGGGCTCTCGATCACCGCGGCTGGGGCGCCGGTCGCCTGCTCGAGGCGCGCGAGAAGATCACGCCCTTTCCGCGACGACAGGTGCGGGCCCGCAAGGATCACCGGCCGCTTGGCTGCCGCCATCGCCGCCAGCACTGCGTCCGCAGCCCCATCCGCCATCGCTATCTGCTGGGGGTGCGCAACTTGGCCCGCATCCGGCCAGCGAATGGCATTGGCCTCGACCGTCTCGTCGAGAAGATCCGACGGCAGCGACAGATGCACCGGTCCCGGCCGGCCTGACTTTGCGATCCGAAGCGCCTCGCCTAGCTCCTCACCGAGCGTCGCGGCCGACTTCGCCGTCCAAGATGCCTTGGTGACAGGCGCCGCCATATCAGCCTGACGGATTTCCTGGAAGCCGCCGCGGCCGAGCTCCCACGTCGCGGCATGCCCCGACAACAGAACCATCGGGCTCTCGGCCGACAAAGCCGTGAAAAGCGCCCCAACCGCATTGGCGTGACCCGGCCCGCCCGTCACCATCGCGATACCGGGCTCGCCGGTCAGCCGGCCCCACGCATCGGCCATGTGCACGGCCGCTGCCTCGTGGCGCGTATGGATCAGCTCGAGCTTGGCCTCGATCGCCGCGTCGAAGATCGACATGATGTGGTTGCCGGAGAGCGTGAACACGGTCCGGTGACCGAGCCGCTCCAAACTCCGCGCAACGATGTCCGCACCCCTCAACGCGCTACTCATGACCCGCCTTCTCCTCGTCCGGTCGAATGATTGCTTTCGGCCGGCGAGCATGGAGAGGAAGGCGGGTCCGGTCCAGCGGCTTTTACAGTCGCTTTCGCCCGGCACCTCGCCGCGATGGCGCGCCCCGGGCGATATCAGCACCTACACCATGGCGCCGCCGGCCGGCCTCAAGCGCAGGTTGTCCTCGACGCGCGCGACACCGGGGGTGTCCTCGACCAGGAGGCGCAATGCCCGCCGCTGATCGGACGAGGCCGCCAAGCCACTGAGCTCGGCGACGCCCTGCTTGATCACGACGGTCACCAGCGAGCTGTCGAGCCATCCCTCGCGATGCATCCTCTCTTGGACGGCTGCGAGCACGGCCCCATCGCCGGCCGCCTCGGCCCCAGTTGTCTGACTCTGCTGGGCGACGAGAGCCCGGACGAGATCACCGCGCGTGATGATGCCGACCAGCCGCCCGCCCTCGACCACGGGAACGCGCTTCAGCTTGCGGCGGTCGAGCAGGTCGGCGACCTGCCCGAGGTCCATGCCCGCGTCCACCGAGACGACCTTTGTCGACATGATGTCGGAGGCCCTGCGGGCATGCGAGGCGGCGTACTCCCTGGCGAGCTGGTCGGAATCGACGAACGCGCCGAGCCACCACTTGCGGCGGCGCTCCGTGCCCGTCTCCGCCCGGTGCAGCAGATCGCTTTCGCTGACGATGCCGGCAAGCTTCCCGTCAGCATCGACCACCGGTATGCCACTGATGCGCCGCTGGGACATCAACACTGCGATCTCTTTGACGGACGTCTGCGGGCTGACCGTGACGACGTCCCGTGCCATGACCTCTGAGGCCTTCATGACGGTTCTCTCCAGATCGACTGCATTCTCAGCAGAGCCGCTTCCCCGCGAGACGGCCTTGACCCCGGTCAAGCTGTGTCGATACCCCTACGACGCTATCCCCGAGGCCGAGTGGTGGAGATAGCCGCCCGGGCATGTCATGGTGACGCGAGATCGCCGGAAAGGTTCCTCCCCTGATGACGCTACCCCTCTCGATCCTCGACCAGTCGCCCATCATCGGCACCACGACGGCGGCCGAGGCCATCCAGCGGACCATCGAGCTGGCCAAGCTCGCCGACCGGCTGGGCTATCATCGCTACTGGTGCGCGGAGCATCACGCCTTGAACGGGCTGGCCGATGCGAGCCCTGAGATCCTGCTGGCACGGCTCGGTGCCGAGACGAAGCATATCCGGCTGGGCACCGGAGGCATCATGCTGCCCTATTACGCGCCCTTCAAAATCGCCGAGCAGTTCAAGATGCTCGAGGCCATGTATCCGGGCCGCATCGATCTCGGGATGGGCCGCGCTCCGGGTGGCCACCCGCGCACCGCCCGCGTGCTGTTCGACGGCCGTCCCATCGACACGGACGAGGGCTTCGCCAATCAGCTCGCCGAGATCTCGGCCCTGTTCCGCGATGTCGTGCCGGACGGGCACCCGCTGCACGGCCAGATGGTGAGCCCCAATGTCCCGACGTCGCCCGAGATGTGGGTGCTCGGCTCATCGACCGGCGGCGCCTCGTTCGCCGGCGAGCCTCGGCATGCGCTTCGCATTCGCGCACTTCATCAACGCCTACTCGGGGGCCGAGGTGGCGAAAGCCTATCGCGCCCACTTCAAGCCCTGGCACGAGGCGACGCCGCGCGTGGCCCTCGCCATGCTCGCCATCGTCGCCGAGGACGAGACCGAGGCGAAGGCCATCGAGAAGGCCGTGCTGATGCGATGGGCCCTGACCGCCATGGGTGCCAACCGCACCGTGCCGACCATCGAGGAGGCCGCGGCCTACGAGTTCTCACCAAGAGAGCAGCAGATCGCCGCTAACGACCGCCCGCGCCTGACGCTCGGCACTGCGAAGACCGTCGCCGCCGAGATCCGCCAGAAAGCTGACCAGTTCGGCGCCGACGAGGTGATCCTGGTGGCCGTAGCACCGAGCTACGAGATCCGGGTGCGGACGTACGAGAGGTTGGCGGCGGAGTTCGGGTTGGAAAAGAGGGGGTAGGTGCGTGTCGAAAAACAAGCACGGCCTCAGCAGGCACATCCCCGCCGATATCGCGCGAGCTGTTCGACAACGCGATGGATTCGGCTGTGTGGTTTGCGGATTAGGCTTCATCACCTATGAGCATCTGGAACCTGAGTTCCACGACGCTCACTCGCATGATATAAATGGAATATTTTTGCTCTGCGGCGGATGCGCGAACAAGCGCACAAAAGGGGTCCTTTCAGTAGCCACGATAAAAAGGCACGCGGCCAGCCCAGCCGCCAAAAGAACTGGGTTTGCCCGCGAATACATGGACATAGATGATACGCACCCAGAGGTTGTCGCGGGCGCTATTACTGGAAGAAGGTGCAAGGTTTTTCTGAGAATTGACAATGAGGATGTCATTTCCATTCGCGGACCTGAAGAGCCAGGAGCGCCGTATCGGTTAAATGCACGCATCAGAGACCGGCAATCGAACATAATTCTTGAAGTTGTTGACAACGAGTGGCGCTCATCAAGCGAGAACTGGGATGTTGAAACAATCGGCAGGTCTCTCGAGATACGCAGCAGACCCAATAAGATATCAATGAGACTCCGAGTTGAGCCGCCGCGACGCGTAGTGTTCGATAAAATCGACTTCTATCACATGGGCTGCAGAGTATTTGTTGAGCAAATAAATGATTTCATAGCCGTGACTCGTTCTGGAGCAGTCTTCCGTTCCGGAGGATGGGAAAGCGACGGAGCGAATGTTTTGATCGACTTCACTGAAGATGGAGGGCTCGGGATAGGCCAAGGCGGCTCAGCTCTTTGCCATAGCGCCACGTTTGGTGGACCGGGAGTCCTGCGCCGAAATGGCCCTTGCTTTTGCGGAGCGAAGAAGCGGTACAAACATTGTCACGGTAGCTATCGATGAGGAGTCATCACATGACCGCCATGCCCACCATCGCCTCCCTCGTCCGCGACCTCGCGTCGGGGAAGACCACCTCCCGCGCGCTCGTCGAGGACTGCCTCGCGAAAATTGCGGACCCGAAGGGCGAAGGCAAGCGGGCGTTCGTGTCGGTGGATGCCGAGGGGGCGCGCAAGGCGGCGGACGCGCAGGACATGCTGCGGAAGGCCGGGGCCGCGCCGTCGCCGCTGGCCGGTATCCCGTTTGCGATCAAGGACCTCGCCGACATCACAGGGCAGGTGACGACGGCCGGGTCGACGGCGCTCGCCGATCGGGCGGCAGCCAAGGCCGATGCGCCGGTCGTGGCGCGGCTGAGGGCGGCGGGGCTTGTGATCGTCGGACGCGCCAACATGGTGGAGTTCGCCTATGGCGGCATCGGCACCAACCCGCACTACGGCATGCCGGCTTCGCCCTGGGACCGCGCCAACCGGCACGTTCCGGGCGGATCGTCGTCGGGCTCGGCGGTGGCCGTCGCGGATGGCTTGGCGCATGGCGCGCTCGGGACGGACACGGGCGGCTCCTGCCGCATCCCGGCCGCCTACTGCGGCGTGACCGGCTTGAAGCCGACCGCTCGACGTGTGCCGACCGACAATGTCGTGCCGCTCTCGACCAGCCTCGATTCCATCGGCCCCATCGCGCGTACGGTCGACTGTTGCGCGCTGCTCGACAGCGTCTTTGCGGGTGAGCCGATTGCCGCCGCCAGACCCGCATCGCTGAAAGGCCTGCGCCTCCTCGTGCCGACCAACATCGTGCTCGACGGCATGGATGCAACCGTGGCCGACGACTTCGAGACAACGCTCGCCGCACTCGCCAAGGCCGGTGCGGTGATCGTCAAGCAGGCGTTCGCGCCGTTCGACCAGATCCGCCCGATCCTCAACAAGGGTGGGCTCTCGGCGGCCGAAAGCTACGCCTGGCACAAGGAGCTGTTCGCCTCGAAGCGCAACCAGTACGACCCCCGCGTCGCCATGCGCATCGCGATGGGGGAGGGCCAGACGGCGGCCGACTACATCGAGCTTCTCAACAAGCGTGCGGTTGCGATCGCGGCTTACATGAGCGAGCTGTCCGACTTCGATGCCATCCTCTCGCCGACATGCCCGATCCTGCCGCCGAAAGAGGCCGACCTCGTCAAGGACGAGGATTATGCGCGCCTCAACATGCTTTCGCTGCGCAATACGCTGATGATCAACATCTTCGACGGCTGCTCCATCGCCATCCCCATGAGCAAGCCAGAGGCACCGCCGACCAGCCTCATGGTCTCCTGCGCGCCGATGGCCGACCGCCGCATGCTCGGCATCGCCAAGGCGTGCGAGACGGCGATCGGGGTGAGGTGAAGGCCCGCGACGAGCGAAGAGCCTGGGTCGTCGTTCGGGAAAACGGTGGCGCTGATTGATTTAGATCATCGGCGCCATCTGGCGCACTTGAGCCGCGCCTGACATCGCGCAACACTCTCCCCAACGAGAACGTAGGAGGCACGCTCATGGCTCTCGGCGCCAACACACTTCGCGAGATGCTGCACACGATGCAGACCATACGCCGCTTCGAGGAGCGCGCGTCCGACGACTATCACGCCGGCAAGATCTACGGCGTCGTGCACTGCTACATCGGCGAGGAGGCGATCGCGATCGGCGTTTGCGGCGCGCTGCGCGATGGCGACCAGATCATCTCCACCCACCGCGGCCACGGCCACTGCATCGCCAAGGGCGCCGACCTCGACCGCATGATGGCCGAGCTCTACGGCCGCCGGGACGGCTACTGCAAGGGCAAGGGCGGCTCGATGCACATCGCCGACTTCGAGAAGGGCATGCTCGGCGCCAACGGCATCGTGGCGGGCGGCATCTCCATCGTCACGGGTGCGGCCCTTGCAGCGAAGATGGAAGGCAAGGGCGGCGTCGCCGTCTCGTTCTTCGGCGATGGCGCCTCGGCAGCAGGACCATTCCACGAGTGCATGAACATCGCTGCCGCCTGGAAGCTGCCGATCATCTACGTCTGCGAGAACAACGGCTACGCCGCCCAGACCCCGGCGTCGACCACGCTCGCGCGCGGCGGCGAGGTGGCCGTGCGCGCCGCGGCCTATGGCGTTCCCGGCGTCCTCGTCGACGGCAACGACCTCTTCGCCGTCCATGAGGCGGCGGAGAAAGCCGTCGCTCGGGCGCGAGCCGGCGAAGGCCCGACGCTGATCGAGTGCCGCACCTATCGCTGGCGTGCCCATACCGAGCGGAAGGGCCAGCCCGACTACCGCGATCCCGCCGAGATCGCATCCTGGAAGGAGGCCGGCAAGGACCCGATCGCCCGCCTCGTCGCCCATCTCAAGCAGGAGCACGGTTTCACCGACGCCGAATGGCAGGAGATGGACCGCCAGATCCTCGAGCGAATCGAGCAGTCCTGCCAGTTCGCCGACAAGAGCCCCTTCCCCGCGCCGGAAGAAGCGCTCGACGACGTATTTGCGGCTTGAGGGACGGGATATGTTGAGCGCTTTCGCCCGCAACCTCGGCGGTCTTGCGTCCCCGGCCGAAGCGCGCGCCGTCGAAGCGGCGCTCGCGAAGAGCCGGGGTCGCTTGGGCCATGTCGAGCCAAGCCGGTCCCCAAGCGATCCCGGGTCTTCGATCACGCGCAGCGCGATCTCCGCCCGGGAACGCAACACCGTTGCGCACGGGAGCCTCGGGCTCGCTGCTGCGCGTATACTCATTCGATCAACGGAGCCGTCTAGCCATGCGTGAGATCACATACGCCCAGGCCGGGCTCGAGGCCGTGCAAGAGGAGATGCGCCGCGACGGCAAGGTCTTCTACATGTCGACCGACGCCATCCTCCCGCTCGTCAAGGAGTTCGGCGAGGAGCGCATGCGCGCGACGCCCATCGCTGAAAGCTGCATGACCGGCATGTCGATCGGCGCTGCTGGCTCCGGCTTCCGCCCGATCTGCGACTGGCGGCAGGTCACGTTCTGCTTCGTCGCCATGGATCAGATCGTCAATCAGGCCGCCAAGATCACCTACATGTTCGGCGGCCAGCAGAAATTTCCGATTCTCTACCGCGCCGCCGTCGGCGGTGGCGGTCGCCTCGCCGCGCAGCACTCGCAAAGCCCGTATTCCATGTTCATGAACATGAGCGGCCTGAAGATCATTCTCCCCTCGACCCCACGCGACCTGAAGGGCCTCCTGAAGTCGGCCATCCGCGACAACAATCCCGTCATCTCATTCGAGGGCAATCGCATGCTCGCGATGAAAGGCGAGGTGCCGGACGCCGACTACGACGAGCTCATTCCGATCGGTAAGGCCGAGGTCAAGCGCCAAGGCAAGGACGTCACCGTGGTGGCCCTCGCCTGGGCGGTGCACGAAACTTTGGCCGCCGCCGAGTCGCTGGCCAAGGAAGGTATCTCGGTGGAGGTGGTCGACCCACGTACGATTGCGCCGCTCGATGCCGAGACGATCCGCGCCTGCGTCAGGAAAACCGGTCGCCTCGTCATCGCCGACGAGGCCGGCCCGGTGTGCGGCGCCTCTGCCGAGATCGCGACCCTCGTCACCGAGGATCCGGCGACGTTCAAGGCCCTGAAGGCGCCGGTGAAGCGGGTCTGCGCCCTGTTCGTGCCGATCCCCTACAGCCCCGGCCTCGAGGACCACGTCTTCCCCGATCGCAACAAGATCGCCGACGGAATTAGAGCCGTTGTGAAATCTTGAAGGAAGCGAGCCTGCGGGAGCGCGTTACGCGCTGCCGCGGCCCTAGCGTTCAAGCCATGCGCTCTGCCGGTCGGGCCCTCACCGTGAGCATGACACCGACATAGATCGACAAGACGGCGGCGAAATAGCACCAGACCGAAATGAAGGCATGCGCAAAGTAGTGCTCGGCCACCAGGAGGGACACCAGGATGATCCCGCCGAATACCTGCACCAGGCGCTCGGTCGAGAGGACTAGAGCGCAAACCACGATCGCCGCATAAGCGACCTTCAAGACGGTCCTCCCAACGACACCGTCGTAAATGAGGACCGTGTTGTACTCGATCGATCCATCGACGATCTCGACGGAAAGCCAATCGTGGCGGATCAGCGATGGCAGGCTGATCGACAGGCCGAAAAGCAAACCCGACACGACCAGGGCGAAAAGCGCGCGCCGCCGCCACGGCTCCGATTGGGTCTCCAGGCACCAGATGGACAACGGAACCCAAGCCGGCCAGAAAAAGTGCGAGAAGAACAAGAAACCTCTCGCTGCGAGCGCCACGAGATCCTGATGGCCCGCGGCAAGTGCGAGCCACAGAACACCCTCGATCGCCTGTTGCACACCGAAGGCCAGCGGATAGACCGCCAATGCCGACCAGCGCGGCTCGCGCCTTGCCGTAGCGAGAGAATAGGCAGCCACGGGCGCCAGGACCGCGGCAACAGTGAAGCTAGCTGTCGCTGAGAAGCACACCGCGCCTCACCCCCACTGCCCGACCGCCCGTCGAGCGAGCCCCGAGACACTGCCCGAAGCCCGCGCCCTCTCGGTTGCGCGGTGTCAAGCGCGCTCGAGCCACGCCATCTAGTCCGGCCACTTGGTCCGGATCGGGTCCGTCTTGCCGTCCCAGCTGCGTGCGGCGGCTTCGATGGCGTCGAACTGGCGCTTCCTGACGTCGGTGTAGGCGGCGATCTCCATGCAGGTGCCGCGATGCCCGCGATCCGTCTCGAAGTAGGCGAACGGCCCGCGGTTGGACTCGCCCTGCTGGCCGATCCGGTGCCCTTTGGCCAACGCGCGCTGGACGGTCGCGTCGTAGTCGACCGGCCACGTGCTGACATGTTGCAGGCCTTCCGGCCCGTTCGCCAGGAAATCCCGGTACATCGACGGAGCGTCGTTGCGCTGCTGGATCAGCTCGAGCTGCGTGCCGAACGAGTTGGAGATGGCGATCGACGCATGCACATCCGAAGGCTCGCCGCGATAGAGGAAGTTCTTCACAGGAAGCCGCTCGACGTAGAACCAGGGGCCGACACCCAGCACCTCGACCCAGTGGCTCATGGCCGCTTCGATGTCGTGGACGACGTAGCCGAGCTGCTTGATCTCGCCGTAGATGAGGCTCATGGGGCTTTCCTCCGCTGAAGCAGGCTGCTGCATATGGCTCTACGGTTGCCCCCGCGGCCGCACTTGGCAACCCCGGCCTCAACTTTCACGATGTCAAAAAGCTCCGTTCGGAACGCGAAGCCGGATAGGCGCGCGTCGCTGGCGGTCGTCGACGGGAGATTAGCCCGGCTCGAGGATGCGGGGATAAGTCTGGCCGCGCTCAGACGCGTCGCGTCTGCCGGGGAAGTGTCAGTCCGACCACGACGCCGCACAGGTTGGCCGCACCGGCCAGCATGATCGCCGTGTGATAGCCGCCCGTGAGGTCGAACAGTCGCGCCGCAACCACCGGCAGCGTGAGCGCCGCGAGGCACCAGGCGATGTAGATGCGGCTCGCCGTCTGCCCGAACAGGGCCTTGGGCCAGTAGAGGGCGACGGCTCCGGCCGTGACTCCCGAGATGAGCCCGTACCCGATCCCGATCATTCCCAGCGTCGGGATGGCCATCTCCGGCGTCGGAACCAGTGTCAACAGCACCGCACCGCCGAGCGCGATCGCCTGTGCCGTGGCCGCGACGACAGGAACGGACATCCGGTCGACCATCAGCCCGCCGCCGAGGCGGGCGGCGGCAATGGCCGCCGTGATGCCCGTCGTCGCCGCCAGAGCCGTGGACTTCGTCGTGCCATAGGCCACGAGAATGGCCGCCGCCTGGCTCAGCACCATGAGCCCTGCCGTGGCCGCGAACGAGAACACCAGGAAGAGCTTCCAGAACACACTCGTGAGGCGTCGCACCTCCTCTTCGTCGATGGCGACGCCGGTCATGTGGCTCGGGCGCGACAGGCGCACGCCCGACTGCGCGGTCAACATTGTCGCCACTATGCCGCTGATCGCCACGGCCACCGCCAACCCGGCGAGCGTGGCTCTCACCCCGTACCGGTCGATCCCCCAGCCAAAGGCCGGAGCCGCAAGCATGGCCCCGAGCGGGAACAGGCTGACGAGATAGCCGTTGACCAGCCCAGGCCGCTTGATCGGCGTCGCGTTCACGCACTGCTGCGCCCCCACATAAGCCAGCCCCCCGCCGAATGCGAACAGCACGCCATACCCGAACGCGAGCTGCGCGAAGCTCGCCGCTCCGGCCGCGATCGCCACCCCCACCGACGCACTTGCCGCCGACAGGGCGATGATCGCCGTCACCGCCACGCGCCCGAACAGGCGAGGCGCCAGATTGAGACCGATCGTGAAGAAGATGACCGAGATGCCGAACACCGAGGCAAGGTCGGAGCGGCTGGCGCCGAGCAGCTCCTCCAGCGGCGCGAGGAACACGCTGAAGGCGTAGATCGACCCGAGCGGCAGGCTGAGGATCGTAGCAGCCGCGAGTGCGGCTCCGGGCCGTTGCAGGCGTGCTGTCTCGGTCTGCGCCATGGGGGATCACGCCATCTCGAAGGTCGGTGCCGGGCCGCGAGGACCGCATCGCCGAGACTGTGAGCCGAGATGAGCCCCCCACGCAACCAACGCGTCGCCAGCCTACCGCTTTCCCCCGGATATCCCCTGCCATCGTATTGCCGCACTCGGGTCAAGAAGCGCACGCAATCGATCCTTACCAAGCGTTAAGGATGCCGGATTTACCATGTTTTGGTTTACTCCGGCTCCGATCGGGTCGCAGCCATGCCCGTAAGAGGCGGCGCGGCGATGGTTTGGGGGATATTGGATCTCGCCGGCGTGGCGATCCGGACAGGTGGGGAACGGCCCAAGTGATGCGTCAACGGGGGCTACTCGCAGGCGTGGCCACGGCCGCGCTGCTGATAGGTTTCGGCATTCCGGCGCTGATTGCAGCGCCTGGCGCCGAGCGAACGCTCTCGATCTACAACATCCACACCAAGGAAACCGTCACCGCCGTCTACAAGCGCAACGGCAAGCTCGTCGAGGAAGGCGTCGCGAAGCTGAACCACGTTATGCGCGATCATCGCCGCAACGAAGCCACGAAAATGGATCCGGAGCTGTTCGATCTGCTCTGGCAGATTCATGGCGAGCTCGGCTCGAAGGAGCCGATCCACCTCGTCTCCGGCTATCGCTCTCGCGCCACGAACAACATGCTGCGCAAGAGCGTCGGCGGACAGGCGAGCCAGAGCCGCCACATTCTCGGCAAGGCCGCCGACGTGCACTTTCCCGACATCCCGGTGAAGCAGATCCGCTATTCGGCCCTCATCCAGGAGCGCGGCGGCGTCGGCTACTATCCGACCTCAGCACTGCCCTTCGTCCATCTCGACACCGATCGCGTGCGCAGCTGGCCGCGCCTGCCGCGCCACGAGCTCGCCCTTCTCTTCCCGTCCGGATCGACCCGCCACGCTGCCGCCGACGGCGGCTCGATCACCAAGGACGACGTGCGTGCCGCGAAGGCAAGGCACACCGACCTTGCCCGCCAGGTCGCCATGTTCCACGAGCAGCGCACCACGGGCGGGCCGCGCATTGCCGTCGCCGACGCCGATAGGAGCTTGGCACCCAGCCGCATCGCGGCCCTGCCGCCGCGCGCGATCGTGCCCGCGGCACCCACGCTGGTCGAGCAGCCCCGCCAGGTCAGCGGCCTGACCCCAGCCGCCATGCCAGCGAGCCTGCGCGCATCGATGTGGCCATCCGCCGGTGACCGTGCGCGTCTCGCCGAGTTGGCCGGTCTCGCCGCCACCCTGCCGCGCCTCGTGACTGGCCCGGCCCCCGTACGACGCCCGGAGCGGCCGCATCTGCCAAGCCTGACCGGCAACACCTTGCCGGTACCGCCGGGCACCCTCGCACCGGCCCCGCAGCATCCGGCCGAGCACCAGGTTGCATCGCTCGGTCCGAGCGCGCTTCCCGAGCCGTCGCTGACCGATGCCAGCCGTTTTGAAACGAGCGGCTGGACGACAGCCCCGGCCTACGACGAGGAGCACCCCGAGGAGCTCTCCTACCGGCCGTTCCCAATCATCCCCTTCCTCACCGTGTCCGCAAGCCAACCCCTGATGAACGACTTGGTCGCTCCCGATCTGTCGCGCACGCTCGAGATGCTCGATCATCCCGAGAGCGGCGCCATGCTTCGTTTCCGGCCGACGACACAGATGGCCACCGCCATGTGGGCCCAGCAGTTCACGGGAGCTGCAGTGAATATGGACGTCATGCGCGATACCGGTCCCGCATCCGGGCAACCCGGTTTGACAAGTCGCTCCGTCAGGACGAGCCGGCGCTGAGACCACGGCCTCCCATGGCCCACGCTTACTCCGCGCCGCGCGCGTCGACCGTTTCCGCCGAGAGCACGCGCTCGAGTTGTCGTTTGAGCGCGTCCTTGGCCGGCTCCGCCGCCGCCAGGATCTCACGGAACCGATGGAAGTCGAGCACCCCCACGCCTTCACTCGCCGTATCGACGAGAATGTCCGGCCTGTGCGACCGGAGCTGCTCCCGCACGATCGAGCGTTGCAGGATCTGCGACGCCGAGAACAAGGCCTCCAGGGCGCGCGGTCCGGCATCGTCGCTCGGCTGACGCGCCGCCCCGGAAACATCGACCGCAATCGTGAGATCGGAGCCGTCCTTGACCAGCTCGAACGGCAACGGATCGACGAGGCCGCCATCGAGCAGCGCCCGCCCCTCGATGATGACCGGACTGAAGATCACCGGGAGAGCAATGCTCGCGGCGATGGCGCGCTTCAGCGGCCCGGAGCGAATGACCACGGCCTCCTGCGCATAGAAGTCGGTCGCGACGACCGCCAACGGTACTGCCAGCTGCTCCATCGTTGCAGGCAGACGCGACGGCAGCAGGAGGTCCAGCATCACCTCCGCATCGAGCAGTGCAGAGCGCATCGGGAAGAGATTGAACAGCCGGTCGACGGGACGCGGCCGCGCCGAGAAAAGCTGCCGAATCAACCCGTAGCGTTCCGACAGAAGCTCCTCGACATGGGCGCGCATGTAGCGCGCGGAAAGACCTGCCGCCGCTCCGGCACCGAAAATGGCGCCGATCGACGTGCCCGCGATCGTGGTCGGCTTGAGCCCCATTTCCTCGAGCGCCTCGAGCACGACCAGATGCGCAAGACCGCGCGCGCCGCCACCACCGAGCGCCAGCCCGATCCGCGGCTTGGGGATCGGCGCGGGCGGCAGCGGATGCCTTGTCGGAACCAGGCTCATGTCCAGACGTCCCTCTCGACCGTCACGCCTCACGGCACACCCGGGCCGCAGAGTGCTTTACCCATCTCGCCGCAAGAAAGGCATTACCGCAGCGAGCGTCTCCGCCGGCGCCTCTTCCGCAAGAAAATGGCCCGACTCGATCGGACCGCCAACCACGTGCGGGCACCAGGCGCGCCACGTCTCCAGCGGCTTGTTGACGAAACCGCTCTTGCGCGACGCACCCCAGATTGCAAGCATCGGACATGTGATCTGCCGTCCCGCCTTGCGGTCTATGGCATCGAATTCCGGATCGCAGCCCGCTCCGGCGCGGTAGTCCTCGCAACTGGCGTGGATCACCTCCGGCTTCGAGAAGCACGCCCGGTAGTCCGCGAGCGCGCGCGGGTCGAAAGCGGAAAGGTCCTTCGTCGCCGTCCACTGCGCCAGCAGGTAGTCGAGGAAATAGACGGGGTCGTGGCCGATCATGGTCTCAGGAAACGGCGCCGGCCGCGCCAGGAACGGCCAATGGAAGCGCCCGACGGCGTTCGCCATGTCCATGTCGGTCCACGCATCGAGCGTCGTCACCACATCGAGCGTGACAAGTTTCGTGACGCGATCCGGAGAATCGAGCGCCAATCGATAGCCGACGCGGGCGCCACGGTCGTGGCTGACCACGGCGAAGCGCTCGTGTCCGAGTGTACGCATCAGTGTCACCATGTCGGCCGCCATCGCGCGCTTCGAATAGGCGAGGTGCCGTTCGTCCGACACAGCCGGTCCGCGGCTACGCCCGTAGCCCCTGAGATCCGGTATCACCAGCGTGAAGAAAGCTGCCAGCTCCGGCGCGATCTTGTGCCAGCAGGCGTGTGTCTGCGGATAGCCGTGCAGGAGCAACAGCGGCGGCCCCGACCCTCCGACACGGGCATGGATCGTAGCCTCGCCGAGAACGTGCCGCTCCTCGCGGAAACCGGGAAAGAGATCGCTCGTGGCTGTCATATCGGTATCTCCAGACTGTCGAAAAAGGGGAGAACGGCATCGAGCAGCGCCGCCGGATTTTCCTCGGGAATGAAATGACCACTGTCGATGGAGCGACCCGAAACGGTCACGCACCAGTCGCGCCACAACACGATTGGATCCGCAACGCCGGCGAGGCTGCCCGACGATCCCCATACGACGAGCGTTGGGCAGGCGATGCGAATCCCGAGACTCCGGTCTACGTCGTCGTCCGCGAGATCGCAGCTCGCACTCGCCCGGAAGTCCTCGCACGTCGCATGCACCCGGTCCCGGTCCGACAGTCCCTCGCGATAGCTGGCGAGCGCACGCGCGTCGAACGCCTCGAGCGAGCGTCCACTCGTGCCGCGCTTGAGGCACCCTTCGAGCCAGCCTGCCGCGTCACTTCCGATCAGCGTCTCCGGAATGGGCGCGGGTTGAGCCAGGAATGCCCAATGCACGATGCGGTGACGCGTCGTTTGCTGATCCGGCTGCCATTGATCCCACGTCGTCATGATATCGAGAGCTACCAGCCCTTCCACGCGATCGGCATGGTCCAGCGCCATCCGGTAGCCGACGCGCCCGCCGCGATCGTGCCCCATCACGATATAGCGGTCGAAGCCGAGCGCCTGCATCAGGCGCGCCATGTCGTCGGCCATGGTGCGCTTGGAATAGGCCCTGTGCTCGAGGTCGTCCGGTGGACACGAGCTGCGCCCATACCCTCTGAGATCCGGCGCCACGACGGTGAACCGCTCGGACAGCGGTCCCGCCACCCTGTGCCAGACGGCGTGCGTTTGCGGATAGCCGTGCAGCAGCAGCAGCGCAGGCCCTGTGCCCCCTTTGCGAACGTGCAACCTAACCCGGCCCGCATCGAAATCGATCGTGTCGAAGCCGGGAAACAGATCGTCGCGTTCGCTCATGAAGTCCGGTCCTTGCCGACCGCGCGCCAGCCGATATCGCGCCGGCAGAAGCCGTCCGGCCAATCGATCCGGTCGACAGCGCGATAGGCGCGGGCCTGTGCCTCGCCGATGGTCGGAGCCCTTGCCGTGATGGCCAGCACACGGCCACCGTCGGCGACGATCCGCTCGCCCTCGCGCCGAGTGCCGGCATGGAAGATCTCGACGCCCTCGACCTCGCCGGCCTGCGCCAGTCCGCGGATTTCGCTGCCGCGCCCATAAGTGCCCGGATACCCGTTCGTCGCCATTACGACGGTGAGTGCTGCCTCGTCGTGCCAGCGCATGTCGAAGCTCGCCAGCACGCCGTCCGCAACCGCCAGCAGCGCCGCCAGCAGGTCCGACTTCAGCCGCACCATCAGAACCTGCGTCTCGGGATCGCCGAACCGCGCGTTGTACTCGATCAGTTTCGGCCCATCCGCCGTGATCATCAGTCCTGCATAGAGGACGCCCTTGAACGGGGTCCCGCGGCGGGCCATCCCGTCGATCGTCGGCCTGATGATCTCCGCCATCGCGCGCTCGACGAGGGCAGGCGTCATCACCGGCGCTGGCGAGTAGGCACCCATGCCGCCTGTATTGGGACCCGTGTCGCCGTCGCCGACCCGCTTGTGGTCTTGCGCAGTTGCCAGGGCCAGTGCCGCCGCCCCATCCGAGAGGGCGAAAAAGCTCGCTTCCTCGCCCTCGAGGAATTCCTCGATCACGACCTCGGCTCCGGCCGCGCCGAACGCTCCCGCGAAGCAGGCCTCGACCGCAGCTTCGGCCTCCGCACGGGTCATCGCCACGACCACGCCCTTGCCGGCCGCCAGACCATCCGCCTTGACGACGATCGGCACCGGTTGGCCTGCCAGATACGCGAGCGCCGCCGCTCGATCAGCGAAACGGCCGTAGGCCGCGGTCGGAATCGACAGCTCCCGGCACAGATCCTTCGTGAAGCCTTTCGAGCCCTCGAGTTGGGCGGCTGCCCGCGTGGGGCCGAAATGCTTGATGCCGGCGGCCGCAAGATCGTCGGCAAGCCCTGCGACGAGCGGCGCCTCGGGACCGATGACCACGAAATCGATCGCCTTGGCCCGGCAGAACGCGATGATGTCCGGATGCCGGCTCACATCCAGTGCGACGCAATCGGCGACCTCGGCGATACCGCCGTTGCCCGGGGCGCAGTAGAGTTTGGAGAGCAGCGGACTGGCGGCGAGCGCCCAGGCCAAGGCGTGCTCACGGCCTCCGGCGCCGATCAAAAGCACGTTCATGGCCGATCCTCCCCGCAAAAGCTCTGGATTTGTTCCCGCCGCGCATGCGCGGCACTGGCTGGATGGTGTAACATTCGCGCCGAACGTCACAAGCAGGAACGGCGCAGGGCCCCCACGTGATCGCGGAGCCCGCCTGCATATGGCGCGAGAGCCCGGCACCACCTACTCGGGTTGACCTGCGTCGCACCAGTTGACTTGCGTCGCGCCAGTTGACCCGCGTCGCAATGGCGTCCAGTTCTGTCGCAATTGTCCGTTCCAGACGACACCTTGACGACAACCGGCAGCCCTTGAGACCAGCAGGGAGTGAGGATGACAGTCCCGGAGTCCGCCCGCACCGGCAGAACCGGCGCCAACATCGCCGAGCTGACGGTCTCCGAGCTGTCCTCGGCCATCAAGCGCACGCTCGAGGACGGCTTCGGTTTCGTCCGCCTGCGCGGTGAGATCTCGGGCTATCGCGGCCCCCATGCCTCTGGCCATTGCTATTTCTCCCTCAAGGACGACAAGTCCAAGATCGAGGCCGTGATCTGGCGCGGCAACTTCTCGCGTCTTCGTTTCAAGCCCGAGGAAGGCCTCGAGGTCATCGCGCAAGGCAAGGTGACGTCGTTCCCCGGCGCCTCGAAGTACCAGATCGTCATCGAATTCTGGAGCCCGCCGGTGTCGGCGCGCTGATGGCGCTGCTGGAGGAAAGAAAGCGCAAGCTCGGCGCCGAGGGTCTCTTTGACGAAGGCCGGCGACGGCCGCTGCCGTTCCTGCCCCGGGTCGTCGGCATCGTCACCTCGCCGACCGGCGCCGTCATCCGCGATATGCTGGCAGGCTTTACCGAGCGCTTCCCGACATGCGTGCTGCTCTGGCCCGTGCGCGTGCAGGGCGAGACCTCGGCCGCCGAGGTCGCGGCTGCCATCCGCGGATTCAACGCACTCGCGACGGATGGCCCCGTGCCCCGCCCCGACGTGCTCATCGTCGCCCGGGGCGGCGGTAGTCTCGAGGATCTCTGGGGCTTCAACGAGGAGATCGTGGTTCGCGCCGCCGCGGAAAGCGCCATCCCGCTGATCTCGGCCGTGGGCCACGAGACCGATTGGACGCTCATCGATCTCGCCGCCGATGCCCGTGCGCCGACACCGACAAAGGCCGCCGAGTGGGCCGTGCCGAAGCATTCCGAGCTGGTCGAGCGTATCGGCGAGCTGGGCTTGCGCCTGATGCAGCGCATCCGTCGGCGTCTCGAGGAGGCACGCGTCCATTGGCGCGCCGCCGTGAGAGGCCTGCCGCGTCCCGAGGATCTGACCGCACTGCCGCGCCAGCGTTTCGACGCTGCCGAGAAGCGCCTCGCCCGCGCGCTGATGGCCAACACCCAGGCCCACGCCAAACGCCTCGCGCACATTTCGCCACGCCTTCAGCCGCGCTTGCTCGCCGTTCGCGTCGAGCGCGAGCAGAGCCGCCTCGAACGCTGCGGGTCACGCGCCGCGGAGGCCTTGTCGCGCATCGCAGCCAGTCGCCGGCTGAGCCTGACCCGCGTCTCGGGGCGCCTCAGCCCGGTCGGCATCTCGGCTCGCTTGTCGCGCGCTACCGAACGGCTGGAGGGCTTGGACCGGCGCCAGCGTGGCGCCTTCGAGACCGTCTTGGCGCGCCGTCGCCAGACACTCCAGGCGCTCGGCCAGATGTTGGCCTCGCTGAGCTACCATAGTGTCCTCGGGCGCGGCTTCGCGCTCGTCCGCGACGCCTCGGGCCTCGCAGTGCGCTCGGTCGCAGCCCTGCCGCCCGGCGCGCGCATCGACATCGAGGTCGCGGATGGCCACCGCGGCGCCATCGTGGCCGGCGACACGGTCACGACCGCTTCGGCCGAAAGCACCCCGTCCACGGATCGCACGTCGGGAACGGCAGCCCCTGAAGCGGCGCAGCGCACCTCCGCCGAGCTAAGGATACGCCCATCGCAGCGCCGCCGCCCACAAGGTGGTGACAGAGGCGGTCAGGGCTCGCTATTCTGAGACGTCGTCCCTGTGACGGAACCGCGACTGGCAACCGCGCCCCGTCTTATGTATGGTGCCACGGCTCGCCGCGCGATCCGCGGCCTTTATCGCCGGCACCTCGTCAGGTTGGATTGATGAATCGCTTCGAACGCCTGTTCGGTCTCAAGGGTGAGGCCCGCGTCGCCTACATGCACGGCGAGTTCCGGGTGGAGCAGCCCGGCGACTTCGTACTGTGCGCCGTCACCGGCATACCGATCGCTATAGCCGATCTCCGCTATTGGAGCGTCGAGCTTCAGGAGGCCTATAGCTCCCCCGAGGCATCGCTCCAGCGCCACCTCCAGCTCGACAAGCGCCGCAGCCGCGGTGCGCACGCCTCACGGCAGGATCCGCCCGTGGACGGCGAGTGACGCCTCGATCAGACCTCTGAGCCGCAAGCTATCCCGCTCGTCGAGTTCGAGACGGATGGCGACGACCCGCGCTGCTGAGCGCAATTCTCCCATCATTCCCGTGTGCGCCAGGCGCACCCAGTCTTTCTCCGTCGTGCACGGCACAGCGCCGTGTCGTCGTGCCGAGGCCAGCAGCTCGCCCGCCTCTTTCTCCGTGAAGACGTGGTGATCGGCAAAGACCCGGCGCTCGACGATCCGCCCACCCAGGCGCTCGACCAGCTGGAAAAACCGCTCCGGCGCTCCGATCCCGCTGAACACGACCAACGGCTGACCATCGATCCCGCTCGTATCTCCGTCCGGACGCGTTCGCCCCCGCATCACCGGTCCACCGAAGTTCCGTCGCAGCCAATCCGGAAACGCGCTCTCCTCCGTCGCGCTTTTCGCGGTCTCGGGACCGTTGACCACCACCGCATCCGCCAGCGATAGCTGGAACCCGAGCGGTGCCCGTAGCGGCCCCGCCGGCATTACGAGTCCGTTGCCCACCCCACGCCGTCCGTCGACCACCGCGATCGTCAGGTCTTTGACCAGCGCGCCGTTCTGCAGGCCGTCATCCATCACGATCGCACCGTGACCGGCACCGCTCGCAGCAATGGCCCGCGCACCGGCGGCACGATCGCGACAAACGAGGGTCGGTGCCACACGCGCTAGAAGCAGCGGCTCATCACCGACGTCGGCCGCCGCATCCTGGCCCGGCACCACCCAATGTGGTCCTGCGATCCGCCCGCCATAGCCCCGCGTCAGAAAGGCCGGCTTGGCGCCGAGTGCCGCGAGCTCGCGCGCGATGTGCAGGGCCAAAGGTGTCTTGCCTGTGCCCCCGGCCGTAAAATTGCCGACACAGATGACGGGCAGCGCTGAGCGATAGGCTTCGCCGCGGCGATGTCGGCGTATCGCGGCAGCGCCCCAGAGCCGCGACGCAGGCAGAAGTGCCCGGGCACCCCAAGTCGTCTCCGGACGGTACCACCAGCCGGGCTCGGTGAACGGCAAGCTAGCCACCCAGGCCGACACGCCGGCCCTCTCCCTCGGGCAGATAGGGAAGCAGTGCAGCCGCCGTCCGCTCGAGAGCCCCCGACAGCCCTGCGAGCGCGTGCGTCGCGGACTCCCGCATCGCTGTGACGCGAGTCGGGTCGGCCAGAAGCAACGTCATCACGGACGCGATCTCGCTCGGGTCCTTCACTTGCAGCGCGCCCCCGGATGCGAGTAGCGCGCTGTAGGCATCGGCAAAATTGTGTGTGCTCGGGCCGGTCACGACAACGGCCTCGCGCCGCACCGCTTCGATCGGATTCTGGCCACCGTGAGGAATGAGCGATCCGCCGATGAACGCCACCGGCGACGCCGCATAGAGCGTACCCAGCTCACCGATCGTATCCGCGATGTAGACGTCCGTTTCCGCGGTCGGCAGTTGTCCGAGCGAACGTCGCCGCACCGATAGTCCCCGTGTCGCGATAGCCTCGGCGACGGCCGCTCCTCGTTCGGGATGGCGCGGCGCGATCAGCGCGATCACCCCGCCAATCCGCTCCCGGATCGCCTCGAGCCCTTCGGCGATGGCGATCTCTTCTCCCGGATGCGTGCTGGCGGCGACGAACCGGGGCCGACCGCCAAGGGCACCCTCGAGCGCTGCAAACGCAGCAGCATCGACGGGGGGCGCCGGCGCATCGATCTTGAGGTTCCCGACCGCGATCGCTTGCGCCGCGCCGATCAACTCGAAGCGCCGCGCCAGATCCGTGTTCTGCGCCAGAACGACCGCGAAATGCGAGAAGAGCGCCGCTGCCAATCCCTTCCGCCGCTGCCATCGCTCGAACGAGCGATCCGACATCCGGGCATTGACGAGAGCCAGCGGAATGCCTCGCGCAGCAGCCGAGAGAACGAGATTCGGCCAGACCTCCTGCTCGGTGAAGATGGCGAGTGTCGGCCGCCAATAGTCGAGGAAAGCGGCAACATACGAGGGCTCGTCGAGTGGCACGTATTGATGCAGCGTCGAGGTCCCGAGACGGCTCGCTGCGAATTGTGCCGATGTAACCGTGCCTGTCGTCAACAGAACCGTGAGATCGGGTCGATGTGCCGTCAGCCGCGCCATCAGCGGCAGCACTGCGCTGGTTTCCCCCACGCTCGCCGCGTGAACCCACGCGACGGCGCCATCCGGCCGCATGATCGAGGCCCGCCCGAGGCGCTCTCCTCGCCGCTGCGGATCCTCTTTGCCCTTGCTTTCCCGGAAGCGGAGGATGTAGGGCACCGCCGGCCGTGCAAGACGCGTGAGCATCCGATAGGCGCGCAATTCCACGCGTTCTGTCGCCCCCCTCGCCCATCGCGGCAGTGGCCGGGTTCGACCGGTATCAGGCATCGGGCCGGCCATGTGACAATCTGAAGTTGCTGCGAGGGGCGAACGCGACCATTCGGTTGCTACATTTCCTCTATAGGCAACCCGGCCCGAGTTTGCCAAGCGCTTCCGTGCGTTTTCCGCCACATATCGCGTCTGATTTTTCTGATCGGCTATCACCCCTGTGCACAGCTTGATCAGGTTGTGTGTGCGCCTTGTGTCCTCTTGCGTTTTTTCGTCGGCCTTGCGCAAAGTGCCGCACGCTTGGATAGCAGGAGCCAATTCCCACGCATGGGAAAGATCGCGAAGCATCAACGGCGCGCCGTGCGCAAGGTCGTCCGTGGCTGGCGGCAGGGGATCGCCGAGCACTCGCCCGACTGGGCGAAGGTTTCGCTCGGCCCTGCCGTGAACTGGGCCGACATGCTGCTCGTCGATCATGGGCTGTTCAGGCTGGCCTACCTGAACCTCCATAAGCTCGGTCGGCACGCGTGGCGCTCGGCGCAGCCCGCCCCTCACCAGATCGAGCGCATCGCGCGGCTCGGCGTACGCACAATCGTCAATCTGCGCGGCCCTCGCATCTGCGGCAGCTACTGGCTCGAGCAAGAGGCCTGTCGCCAGCACGGCATCCGGCTCGTCGACTACCAGGTCCGATCGCGCGCCGCCCCGACCCGCGCCGAGGTTCTCGGCGCACGGGACTTGCTACGCGAGCTCGAGCCACCGGTGCTTTTTCACTGCAAATCCGGCGCCGACCGCGCCGGGCTGATGAGCACGCTCTACCTCATCGCCGTCGAGGGTGTTCCCGTGGAGCAGGCGCGGCGTCAGCTTGCGCTGAAATACGGCCACATCCGCCAGTCCGACACCGGTGTGCTCGACTACTTCTTCGAGCGTTACCTCGAGGCCAATGCTGCTTCACCGATCGAGTTCTTCGACTGGGTCGAGCACGTCTATGACGCCGACGAGGTCAAACGCACCTACGTCGCCAGCGGCTGGGCGAACGTCATCACCAACCGCGTCCTGCGGCGCGAGTAGCCGCCACGTGCTCGGCCGCCTGCGGGCGACCGGCCGCACCATCACGCCACCGGCACCAGGACGTAGCCTTTGCCGTCCTTGGCGATGGTTCCCGCACCCGGCATACCCCAGTGGTAGCCGGTGCACACCGTCTTGCTGGCGACGACCTCGTCGAGCACCTTTTTCCGCGTCGCTTCGGCGAGGTTGGCATCCTGGTCGAACACGACGTGCCAGCCGGGATTGTTGAGGTTGACCGGCGGAATGCTGGTCAAGTCGCCGAGCACCATCAGGCTGGCGCTACCCGACGTCAGCCGGTAGCTCGTATGTCCCGGCGTGTGCCCCGGTGTCGCGACGGCCTGGATGCCGGGCACCGCTTCGACACCAGCTGCGACTTGGCGAATGGTCTTCCACTTCGGCATGGAAGCCTGCACCCGCCGCGCGATACCCCGCCGCCCCTCGGCCAGCTTCTCGATCACCGACGGATCGGTCCAGAACTTGTACTCTGCCTCCGGCACGACGATTTCCGTCTCGCCATAGAGCGGCTGGTCGTCCGTCCCGTAGAGGCCGAAGATGTGATCCGGATGAAAATGCGTGATGACGATCGCGCTGAGCCGCATCGGATCGAGCCCGGCGGCGCGCATGTTCTCGTGAAGATGCCCCACGTTCGGCGCCCGGCCTGCCCCGTTACCGGCATCCACCATGACCGTGCGGTCGCCCATCCTGACGACGGTCACGGTGTAGCTGTTTGGCACCTTGTCGTCGGGCAGTCCGGCGGACCTCAGCGACGCCTTGATCTCATCGATGGATGCGTTCTTCACGAAGCCGGGCGCGTGCTCACGTGAGGCCGTGCCGTCGTGGATCGTGAAGACGTCCGCGTCCCCGATCTTGAACGCGTGGAACTTGAGCCCTCGCGGATTGAGTGGCGACGGTGCCGACGACTGCGCGAGCGCAGAAGGCAGGATCTCCAGCGGACCTGCGATGCCGAATGCCGCGCCGGCCGCAGCCACCGAAAGAACCTGACGACGCGTAAACTGTGTCATGCGGACCTCCATCAAGAACGCGTGCCGAGCCGAGCGCTCGGAATTGCCACGACTTTATCGTGCCCTGCGTTGGCGCAACGCCGACAAGCTGCTTGGATCACGACGATTTGAGAGTTCCCAGGCGCCCATCCGCCGGATCAGGCACTGGTATCACGAGCCACTACGCTCTCGAGTTCAGGGGCTGCCTTCCTGAAACGGCCGAAACGGGTTTCGGCTCTTACTTTTTGCGGGAGCGCTGGCCGCCGCCGGTCGCGGTAGCGGTGCGCGCTCCACCTCCGACGGCTGCGGAGCTGCGGGTTGCGCCTGCGCCGCCAGCGGTTGCCCCGCGCCGGGCTGCGCCGAACCTGGGTCGCCCTGGCCGACGGCCGCCCCGCTCGAAGGAGGCAGCGTGGACCCACCGCCGGGCTGCTGCTGTGGCGGGAGTGCCGGAGCCCCGCCGGGAAGCCCCTGCTGAATGGCCTCCAGCCGCAGGCGCTCGGCCAATTGCCGCTCGGCCTCCTTGCGCTCCAATTCCTGGCGCAGCACCTCGTCCTTGGCGCGATCCTCGTCGAGCTTGCGCAGGCGCTCCAGCTCGAGTACCTCGCGCTCGACCTTGCGCACCGCCACCTCGCGCTCCAGAGCCTCCATCTCGAGCTTCGGCTCGAGCGTCGTGAGCGCAGACAGTGGCCCGGTATAGCTCACCGTAACCGCCGGCAGACCTGGCTTCGCCGGAACGGCGGCCGGCTGAGGCGAGTTGCGCGGTTCCAGCCGCCATTCGCCATCCACGAGCATGTGGTCGAGATCGACCGCGCCGCGCCCTGTCAGTCGGCCGAGCGGAACCGTCACGACCAGCGGTTGCGACCGAAGCGCGCCATCCGCCACCGTTATGGGCACGCGCGCGGAGCCGATGGCGATTCCCTGTGATTTCACGGCAAGCTCGAGCTGAGCCCGCAACGCACCCGCTGGAATCTCGCCCGGCAGAGCCAGGATGGCCTCTGCGGCAGTCGCTACGGCTGTCGGTGCCCATCGGTTGAGCCGAACCTGCGAAAGCCGGATCTCGCCGCCGCCCGCGAGCGCAACCACGAGGCCACGCGGCGACAGCGCCGTGCTCTGCAGCTTGACATTGATCGACAAGCCGCCACTTGCCGGTGGTGCGCCCTGCACCATTTTCTCGAGCTTGAGCCCGGTGATCATCCCCTCGACGACCGCTTGAACGCCCGCCGGGGCCTTCTCCATGCCGATCGCGCCTGACATCTGCCCGCCGTGCACCTTGGCATCGGCGAGCCGGACATCGAGTCCGGCCGGGCGGGCTGCGAGCTCGAAGTCGCGCCTCGCTGACGTCGAGCCCCGGTGCCAGCGCCAGCCTCCCCACCTGCAGTTGGACGCGACTCCCGGCAAATCGCTCGGCTAGCCCGAGGTCGAGCGGAGCTTCGCTCCAAGGCGAACGCTGATCTCCTTCGGCGCGATCCACAGAGCGGCCCGAGGTCAGCATCGCGAAGAGCCCCTGCAGCGAGCCCTTGTCCAGCTTCAGGTCGCCGGTGACGCTATGGGCCTCGCCCTTTGCTTCGACAGCGACCTCTCCGCTCGCCTCGATGCCGGCGATCTTCAACCCCGCCGTAGCGAGCGTCATGCGCCCGCCGTTGCGCTCGACTTGCACCGTACCGCTGACCGGCCCCTTGAGACCCGTCCGGATCGCGCCGCCGCCGAGTGGCAGTCCACGCGCCAGGTCGGTCAACGCCAGCTCCACCTCTCCCTTGAGCCCCAGCGACGTCTCGTCATCGACGAGAACGCGGCCCCGGTAGGCGGCGCTCTGCCCGTCCCCGTCCAGCACAGCCAGCGTCGCCATGCCGGTCTTCGGGCTTCCAATGCCGCGGAGCGTCAGGCGCAAACCGCTCTGCGCTGCGCCGCCCGGCCCTGTGCTCGAGCCGCCTCCGACGACCTTAGCCACGACGCGCTGGACCGCCTCACCCTCGATCGTCAAGGCGATGTCGGTCGGTCGATCCCGCCACCCCGCCTGTGACTTGCCGAGCCGTAGAGAACCGGCAATGCGGCTTTGCGCCAGCAGGCCGTCGAGTGAAAGATCGCGCGTCTCGGGCCCTTTGAGACCAACCTGCAGGCGACCCGCGAGGCGCATCGGCGTCAGAATGGCGGCATCGTCGCTGGCTGGAATAAAGTCGGCCGGCAGCCCCGCGAGCTTCGCCACCGCCGTCAGTCCGGCAGCGCTGTCGGCCGTCACCAGCCCGGTCAATGCGCCTTTGGCCGTCGCTTGCGCCAGATCCGCGATATCGCCCTTGAGCTCCACGGTGTAGCCATCCGCGGATGCCAGCCGCAGGTGCGGCATCGTCAGGTTTCCGCCGGCCAGTCTCAACTCGGCCGCTGCATCGCGGAAGACGGCCGGCCCCACGACCAGCCGGTCGAGCCTCAATCTGATGTCGGCGTTCGCGGCGTCGACCTCAACCGCGGTCCGTCCCTTGCCTCCCGCTAGGCCGACGATGATATCGCGCAGCGTCTGCGCCGGATCGGCCCCGTCGGGCACCAGTGGGGTAAGATCCAGCTCCGAGCCATCGAGGTTGAGCGCGATCTGCTGCGGTTGTCCGGCCTTCCAGCTCGCGTCTCCGGTCAGCGTGTTGCGCCCGACCTCGAGCGTCAGGTTTCTCCCTGCCACCTCTCGTGAGCCGATGGTCATGTCTCCGACGATCGTGAAGGGACCGTCGCGCGCGGGAAGTGCCAGCTTCCTGTCCCGCGCCAGCCATCCGCTGAAGCGCGCCAGACTGGCGCCGCGCAGATTGATGCGTCCGCCATAGCGCAAATCAGGCGGTGTGCCCTCGAACGTGCCGGATGTGACGAGCCGCGCGCCCCCCGGAAGCCCCGCGGTCAGGCTCTTGATGTTGAGCCGTCCCTTGGCATGCTCCAGAGTCGCGGCAAGATTGCTCACCACGTCGCCGCCGAGCGTCGCCTGGTCGATCGTCAGCACCGCCTCGGTGCGCCCCTCCGTCGCCAGGATGTTCGACACCGCGACGGCCACCCCTTGCGCCAGCTCCAGCGGCGATCCGCCCGTGCCCACTCCGGCGATCTTGTCGAGATCGAGCCAGTGCGAGTTGATGGTCACCGAAACGTCCGTTTGCTCGGCCCAGGTCACATTGGCGCCGCCGGTTGCGAGCTGTGGCCGCCCCTCCTGCTCGAACGACAGCGCCAGGTCCGACAGCGCGAAGCCCTTGGTATCGCCCTTGAGCGCCGCCCTCAGGTCGAACTCACCGGCCGCCTTCGGCGCGCCCCCTCCGAGCAGCTCGCCGGATTGTGGCTTTGCTGCCAGTGACGCTGGCAACGGCAGGCGCGCCGTCAGCTCACCCGCGACCTTGATGCTGCTGAGCACGTCGGTCGCGTCGCCTTCGAGGCTATAGCTGACCCCGCTTTCGGGAGCCCGCACCGTACCCTTGAAACGGACGCTGCCGTCCTGCGTCGGCTTGGCAGTCGAAAGCCGGATCTCGCGCGCCGCGCCGCCGATCGCGAAGGCAGCCGCCACGCGATATGGCCCTTCCAGCGCCTGCGCCGAGAGCTCGCCGTTGATGTTCTGGAACGACGTCTTCGCCGCGCCGTCGGGACCGAGGATGTCGAGCGTTCCGTCGCTGATCCGCACGGCGTCGAAGACGACTCGGGCCGGAACGAAGCTGCCGCGGAAATTCTCGGGCGACAGGCTCGACCAGTTGCCGCCGCCCTTACCGTCGAGCACCAGCGTCACGGTCGGGCGCCGGACCTCGATGTCGCTTGCCTCGAGCCCGCCCGAAAGCAACGCCCCGACCGACAGCCAGACCGTGAAATCGTCGGCCATGAACAGCGGCCGCCCGACCGACGCGGTCGTATCCGCGACGCGCACCCGCTCGAAGCGCACGAATGGCACCGGCAGAAGCCGCAGGTTCACCTGCCCGCCAACCCGGACCTCACGGCCGAGGAAGCGCGTCGCCTCCTCCTCGAAGATGCCCCGGTAGCGGTTCCAGTCGACCATGACCGGCGCGACGAAGAGCGTCGCCAGCAGCCCGACCAGAAGACCACCGATGACAAGCAAGACCCGGTTCATGCGCCGTCCACGTCTTGCGGCCGCCCGTCTCGGCCGGCGCGCAGTCCACCGCTTCGGCCGGTTGCTACCGGCCGATTCCTACACGCAAACCTTATGCCACAGACGGGGCGGCATTTGGATCGGCAAATTGCCGTCGGCACCTTTCTCCGGCGACAATCTCTGGCGTCGACCGTCAGACCACGGGACAGAGTCCGCCGTCGACGTTGATCGCCGTGCCCGTGATGTAGGAGCCCGCGTCCGAGGCGAGGAACAGCGCGGCGTTGGCGAACTCCTGGGAGGTGCCCAGCCGCCCCATCGGCAGCGACTTGCCCATGTTGGCGTAGTAATCCTCCATCGACACGTTGGCGCCCTTGGCCTTCTCGGCCTCGTGGCGGCGTACCCACTGGTCGCTCTCGATGCGCCCGACGAGCAGCCCGTTGACCAGCACGTTGTGCTTGGCGCCCTCGCCCGCGAGCACCTTGGTCAGCGCCATGCCGGCCGCGCGTGACACGGCCGTGGGCGCGCCCTCGGCTGGAGGCGCCTTGGCCCCGGTGTTGAGCACGTTGATGATGCGGCCGAAGCGGTTGGCTTTCATCGACGGCAGCGCCAGCCGCGCGAGCCGGATCGCCGCGAACAGCTTGAGGTCGAGGTCGTGCTGCCACAGCTCGTCCGTGATGCTCTCGAACGGCCCGCGCTGCGACGTTCCCGCGTTGTTGACCAGCACATCCACGCCACCCATGCCGGCGACGGCCTCCTTGTAGGCCCGCTCGCAGTCGGCTGCCGTGCCCACGTCCGCCGAGATGGCCACGGCCTTGGGGGCGCCTGCCGCCAGAATTTTCGCCCGCGCCTCCTCGAGCACGTCCTTCCTCCGCGCCACCACCGCGACGCTGGCGCCGGCGCGCGCGAACGTCTCGCCGATGGCGAGGCCGATGCCGAGGCTGCCACCGGTGATGAGCGCCTTGCGGCCTTGCATGGTGAACGTCATGGGCGTGGTCCTTCCCTGTTGGGCTTCGATTGTTTGGAATGCCGGAGCTTACGCTGCGCGGGCCACAATGCGCCAGACGCGAGCGTGGCCCGCAGGTGACGAGCCGGCGGGCGTGAAGACAACATCGGGCGCGTCCCCTCTCCCCGTTCGCTGCACTTGAACGGGGAGAGGGTTAGGGTGAGGGGCGGCCAAACCCACCGTTGCCAAATCCACCGTTGAATGAGTGTGCCCACGTCGGCTGTGCATCCAGCATCGAGCAAAACCGGAACGAACAGAGACCGCAACGTCAAGGGCCACTTCCGGAAGTCAGTCGGCCAAGCCGCCGGCCCAGGCTAGATGTCAGGTCCCTCGTAGGATAGCTGACAGTCGTGGAGTTGGTCGCTACTATTTCCGACCAGCAATCCAGAGCACAAGTACCTCGACGTTGGCGTTTGGGCACGAAGGATTACGGGATGATATCGTTCGATCTCACGGGAAAAGTTGCAGTTGTAACGGGCGGCAATGGCGGGATAGGTCTAGGCATGGCCACAGGTCTTGCGCAAGCCGGCGCAGACATTGTGATTGCCGCGAGGAATAAGAGTAAATCTGAGGCTGCGCGGGCGGCACTGACGAAAAATGGTCGGCGGTGCGAGTGCATCGAATTCGATGCCCGAAATGAATCCTCGTGTGCGGCCATGATCAAGGAGGCGAAAGAAAAATTCGGGAGGATTGACATTCTTGTCAATAATGCTGGATTCAATATGAGGGAGAAAAACCGGCCTGAAGAAATGTCGATATCGGATTTCCGAACGTTGATCGACACAAATCTCACCTCTGCGCTTGCCTGCGCACAGGCTTCATACCAATGCATGAAGCAAGCCGGTGGTGGAAAAATCATAAACGTCGCATCTCTTGCAACGTTCCTCGTCGCTCCTAGAATGACTGGTTACGCTCCTTCAAAAGCTGGATTAGCCCAGCTCACGCGCGTACTAGCTTCTGCCTGGGCGCAGGATAATATCCAAGTCAATAGTGTGCTCCCTGGTTGGATCGATACAGAAATGACGCGTAACGGTTCGCAAAAACGACCAGGGTTCATTGAGGGCGTAATCGCAAGAACGCCTGCTGGTCGATGGGGGACGCCAGAAGATTTCTCTGGGGTCGCCGTCTTTTTGGCCAGTAGTGCGTCAAATTTCATGACAGGGTCCGAATTGATCTTGGATGGCGGGTATTCCTTTACGCTGTAAAGCGGGATGGGCAGTGTCGAAGGCAGGCTGCTTTCAGATGCAGCGCGGCCGAAGATCAAAACACGCACGAACTCTCGACGGACTTCTCTTTCGGGTCTTGGTTGCGTGATAACGCGGCGTAGGGGGCACGGACCAACCGGGACACCGTCAGGGTAGGCGTCGGGCGACCTTCCGAGCAATTTTTTCCTGAACGGCGTCTCGTGCGGCCTCCGACCGACCGTGGGGCGATCCTGGCCAACCCGTCAAGGCGATGCACGAACGAGAGGTCACCCCTCACGCCGCCCGCATCGCCGCCATCAGCGGCTTCACGCCCACGATGTTCATCACGCGCGTCAGATTGTAGGCGAGCACCGAGAGCGCCATCTCGGTCGCTACCTTGGGTAGCGTCTTGCACAGAAAGTGCGTCGCCCCCATCCGCGCCTTCAATGTGCCGAACGGATGCTCGACTGTCTCGCGGCGACGGCGCATGGCCATGGGGTCCGCGTCGAGCCGTTCCTGCACGGCTTCGAGCACGTCCTCGTGCTCCCAACGCGAGATGCGTCGCTCCTTGCTCGTCGTGCATTTCTTCTTGAAGCGGCATTCGCCGCAGGCATTCGTCCAGTATCGACGAACCTGTTTTCCATCTTCTTCGCGGGTGAACCGGTATTCCAGATATTCGTCTGCCGGGCAGCGATAGACGTCCTGGGATTCGATATAGAGAAAGTCCTGCTTGCCGAGCCGCCCCTCGGATTTGGCGCCCGACGTCATCGGCTTCGGCAGCGTGACCGTGATGCCGGCGCGCTCGCATGCGAGGATCTCGGGGCTGTTGTAGTATCCGCGATCCGCGACAGCCTCGAGCTTGTCGACCCCGAGCACGGCCTTCGCCTGCTTGCCCACGTTTGCGAGTTGTGCGCGGTCCGAGCCGCTGTTCGTCACCTCGTGCGTCACGATCAGGTGGTTCTCGGTGTCGACGGCGACCTGCACGTTGTAGCCGACCACACCGGAGCCACGGCCGCTCGTTGCCATCGAGCGACTGTCGGGATCGGTGAGCGAGATCTGCTCGTCGGGCGCCGCCAGCATCCGCTTCTCGTGCGCGGCGAGTTTTTTCAGCTCGTCCTTGAGCTTCGCCAGTTTCTGTTTCAGGTGCTCGGTCTTTATGGCCAGCGCCACGGTCGGGATTTGATGATCGGCCGTGTCGAGCTGTGACAGATATCGCGCCACGCTCTCCTCCAATTGCTGGCGGCGCCGCTCGATCTTTCCCTTCGTGAAGTTGCGGTCCCGATTATTGACGGCCTTGAACTTCGAGCCGTCGATCGCGACGCTGGCGGTTGCCAGCAGACCCATTGCGCGGCACAGCTCCACGAAGCGCGCGCAGACCTTCTTGATGGCCGGGCCGTTGTCGCGGCGGAAGTCGGCGATCACCTTGTCATCGGGCACCAGACGGCCGAGCAGCCAGATGACCTCAAGGTTCCGGCCCGCCTCGCGCTCGAGCCGCCGGCTCGACTGCACGCGGTTGAGGTAGCCGTAGATGTAGAGCTTCAGGAGGATCGCGGGGTGGTAGGCGGGGCGGCCTGTCGCGGCCGGCGTCACGCCTTCGAAGCCCAATTCTGCGAGATCCAGACCGTCGACGAACACGTCGATGGCGCGAACAGGATTGTCGTCGTCGACCCAATCATCGAGGCATTCCGGCAACAGCGTCGACTGGCTCCGGTCCGCCCCTCGAATGAACCGCGTCATCGCATCCCCCGCCGATTCAGCAGGGGAATCATAGCATGCTTCGGCAAGAGAGGTCTTTTCACGCAGCCAGGGTCATTAGCAACAAGTATCGCCGTCTGGATCGCGTCTCGATCTGCGACCGGTCCGGGCCGCTGAGATGCCCTCGACACTTCGATCCGCCGGAGATGCCTCCGCCCCTCATCCAAACCTTCTCGTCGGGCTGGAAGCGCGCCGCTGGCACGACGAAGAACGGGGAGAAGGGACGAGTGCGCCGGCGACTTCCGCATCTGGCCCCTCTCGACGTCCGGCGAGCGCGGCACGATGGGTCCTCGGGGCAAGCCCGCGTTGACCGTAGCAGACCGCGGGTCGGATCGAGCCCTGCCCTCGCGAGCCCCGACACGGGGGGCCCACACAGAACGCGTCGGGTCTCGAAGTGCAACCTCGACCCGACCTATGCATCGACCACACGTCGAAGCCAGCACGCTCTAGGCCTTCTCGCCGCCTCCCCCCGCCCGGATCGCCGAGGACGAGGTATCTACCCGAAACCGGTGCTCGGGTATCTCTGTGAACAGATCCACGTAGCGATGCGGCACGGGCACGTCCCTCAGCGCAACCAGCCGTCCCTCGGCATCGATGCGTACCGCCACCAGGAAACTCCCCCCCGCCGCTCCGATCTCCTCGAGCGCACCGTGCATCCGGTCCTCGTCGTGGCCATAGTATTTCGGCGCCACCAGCCGCTCGGCCGTATCCGCTCCGATCACGAAGGTCGCGCGCGGAAACAGCCGTACCTTCTCGAGAAAGGTCGGCGCCCGCGTCAGCTCGACCGGCGATGCCCACGCGAACTGCGTGATCCGCTTTCTCACCGCTTGCCCTTCGAGCGGCGGCTTGTCGACGTTCGTCACCGAGATTTCGAACGCCAGCGGCTCCTGCCGGAAGTCCTCCGCGACCCGCGCCAGTTGCACATGCCCGTCGTGCACCGGATTGAACGACCCCGGCATCACCACGCGGGGTATCGGCGCCGACAGCATCAGTTGCCCGTCGGGCTGCGCCGTCACGCGCGCGATATCCCCTGCGAGAAGCTGCTCGATGCCGTCGACCGCCGACGTGACCGTCTCCGCGAAATGCTCGTCCGCATCCATGAGACTGCGCGGCGAGGGAGCTTCGACCCCGCAACACGAGGCGAGCCACAGCACGATCGCGCGCGCGACGAGATCCTCCTCGCCGCCACGGTCCCGGCGCCCCTTGGCGAGCACGCCCGTGCAGTGCGCCACTCTCGTTGCGCCGGCACAGGCAATGTGGAACCGATGCTCGCCACGCCTCGGCCGGTCGCTGACCAGCGCCGCTGTCGCACCGAGGCCGACCAGATCGGCGTCCCCCGACACGAGCTTGGCTGCGCGTGCTCTCGCACTCTTGGCCATCGCGATCGATGTTTCCGCACTGCTGGCCTGCGCCGGAACGAAGCCGAGCAAACCCGCTAGCGCTTGCTCGTCGTAGGGCACTTGCGCCTCGAGCAGCAGCCGCGAGCCACCGGGAACGCGAAGCAGCTCCCCGATCGCACCGCTGCCGCCACCGGTGATCGCCAGCGCCGCCTTCCGCCCCGAGCCGTGCAGCTCGGAGATCAGTTTCTGCCACTGAGCGGGCGAAAGGCTCATGGTACGAAGGCTCCGAAGCTGGAAACGCGATGCAAAACCGTGAAAGACAACGGGTCCCAAGTCAACGGCCGACGCGCCTTGCCGTCGCCCAGCGCTTGTGCTCCTAACCAACGCAGATGACCGTCCTCCCACGGAGACCCGCTTGACGGCGACACCACACGCGACTGCGGATACGAGCGCACCCGCCGGCACCACCCGCATCGTCGTCTGCGCCGACGACTACGCCTTCACGCCCGGCATCAGCCGCGCCATCCGCGAGCTGATCGCCGCCCGTCGCATCTCCGCGACCAGTGTCATGACCGGCTCCGAATTCTGGCCTTCCGAGGCTGCCGCCCTCAAGGCCGTCGCGGGCGACGCCGACATCGGGTTGCATGTCACCTTGACCGATCAGGCGCCCATCGGCCCGATGCCCGCGTTCGCTCCGGACGGTCGTTTTCCGCCACTCGCAACAGTATTTCGCAGCGGGCTGACGCGCCGCCTGCCGCTGGCCGAGATCGAGGCCGAGATCGAGCGTCAGGTCGCGGCCTTCATCACGCACTACGGCGCGCCACCCGCGCACATCGACGGCCACCACCACATGCACCAGCTGCCGGGCGTTCGCGACATCGTGGTGCGCATCGCCGCTCGCCTCGGGAAGGGCCACACCTGGGTCCGGTCGTGCGCCGAGCCGCCTGGCTCGATTGTCCGCCGCGGCGTCGGCACGCCGAAGGCCCTGATCATCGCCGCTCTCGGCCCAGGCATCGAGCGCCGCGCCCGGGCGGCCGGTGTGCCGGTCAACCGAGGCTTCTCCGGCGCCTACGACTTCGCCGGCGAGACCCGCACCACCGCCGAGCTCTTCCGCCGGTTCGTCACCGGCCTCTCAGCCAACGGCCTCGTCATGTGCCACCCCGGCTACGTCGACGCTTCGCTCGTCGGCCGCGACCCGATGACAACCGCCCGCGAGCAGGAATACACCTACCTGATGAGCGATGCTTGGCCCGCCCTCCTTGCCGAGCACCACCTCGACGTCGGTCCCCTTCTCCGTCCGTGACGAAGCGGGCTTCACGAACAAGAGCCGCCGTAGGTCCCCTCCTTCGCGGGGATGACGCTGTCCTGGTTGAGGGTCGCCTCTCCCCGTAGAGAGAGGGCAAGGATGTGGGGGGCGGACAAGGACGTGAGATGGTCATCGGCGGCGAGGGTCCGAGCGAACAACGGATGCACTCACCCCTCGCCCTTCAGCCGCTCCCTCAGATCGGTCTTCAGGATCTTGCCGTAGTTGTTCTTCGGCAGCGTCTCGACGATACGATAGCCCTTGGGCCGCTTGTAGCGGGCGATGTTGTCGAGGCAGAGCCGGTCTAGGCCCGCGGCGTCCACGTCCGCACCCGGTCGCGGCACGACGAACGCGATCACCTCCTCGCCCCAATCCGCGTGCGGCCGCGAGACGACGGCGCATTCCAGAACCCCGGCGTGCGTCAGCAGCACCTCCTCGATCTCGCGCGGATAGATGTTGGAGCCGCCCGAGATGATCATGTCCTTCGAGCGGTCCTTCAGCGTGAGGAACCCATCCGCGTCGAGGCTGCCCATGTCACCGGTCCACAGCCAGCCCTCCCGCAGCGACCTGGCGTTGGCCTCGGGGTTGTTCAGGTAGCCTGCCATGACGCAATCACTGCGCGTGATGATCTCGCCGATCTCGCCAACAGGCAGATCCCGCCCATCCTCTCCGACGACCCGCAGTGCGCAGCCCGTCCGCGGCATGCCGGCGCCCATCAGCCGTGCCTCGAGCTTGCCGCTGCCATCATCCACGTGCATCGACTTCGGCAGTCCGGTGATGGTCATCGGGCTCTCGCCCTGGCCATAGACCTGGAACAGCTTCGGACCGAAGATCTCGAGGGCGCGCTTCAGGTCGGAGAAGTACATCGGCGCACCGCCGTAGGCGATGGTCTTCAAGTTCCGCGTGTCGGCCGAAGCCGCGAGCGGGTGGTTGATCAGGCGCGAGACCATCGTCGGGGCGGCGAAGAACGAGACGTTCCGATGCCGCGCCAGCGCCGCGAAGATCTGTTCGGGATCGAACGAGCCCGGCACGACCACGTTGAGCCCGCCCTTGAGGATGCAGGCAAGCCCGTAAAGGCCCGAGCCGTGCGTCATCGGCGCGGCATGCAACATCGTGTCCTCAGGCCCGAGGTAATCGATGTCGGCGTAATAGGCGTGCACCATGAACAGCAGATTGCGGTGCGTCAGCACGGCGCCCTTCGGCCGCCCCGTGGTGCCGCTCGTGTAGAACAGCCACGCCTCGTCCGTCGGCTCGGCCGGCGCCTCTCGCACCGCCGCCCCCTGGAGGAGGGCCGCATAGTCCGAAGTCCCCGTCGTGATCACCGGCGGCATGTCGGTGCCCGGCGGCAGCTCAGCCAGCTTCTCCGCCAGATCGGGCGTCACCACGCACAGCTTCGCCGACGAGTTGCCGAGAATCCACTGCAGCTCTTTCGGATGCAGCTTGTTGTTGATCGGCACGGCGGCGAGACCCGCCCGCCAGATGCCGAACAGCACGGGAAACAGCTCCGCACAGTTCTCCATCCAGATGCCGACCCGGTCGCCTCTGCGCAGTCCATGCCGCTGCACCAGGGCACCGGCGATGGCCGCCACCTGCCCCTCGAAATCGGCATACGTGAGCGACACGCCCGGCGCCGATATCGCTGGGCGCGTCGGCATGGCGAGCGCAACGGACTGCAGGATGCGGGACAAGTTCATGCTCGAGCCTTCTTTCGTGAGACGGGGCGCTCTAGTGGCCTGTCGCGCCAAAATCGCAGCATGGCGGCACCCTCTTCCGATTTTGGCGCGACGCAAAAGGCCACTAGAGCGCTCAGCGGTTTAGTGAGGCGTTTACCGCGCCATAGTTGATCCGTCGCCTGCCGCCCGGTCAGTCAACTATGGCGCGACGCCACACTCGCCTCCGTTCGCGTGTGCTGCAGGGGGCCGACATGCGACGTGGACGCCGCCGGCCGCCGCCGCTAATGTTCGCCTCGCGCTGCCCGGCGGTCAACGAGACGATCGCGCGCGATCGCGGGAGTGGCCGGTTGGCCGATCCTGCCGGAGCCACGTCCCGCCTGATCAAGTCCAGCCTGAACGAAATCCCTGGAGACTGCATCATGAACCGCTGGCCAGCGCCCGCGACGCCTGCGCGATGACCACGGCCGCCTGGACGGACCTCGTGGCGGTCCTCACCTTCGACTGGCGCATGGTTCTCGTCGCTGCCGCCGTCCTGCTCGGCGGCTTCCTGCGCGGGTTCGTCGGCTTCGGCGCGGCGCTCGTCAGCGTCCCCGTCATCAGCCTCGTCGTCGGCCCTCGCATCGCGGTGGCGGTCGTCACCATCATGGGCCTCCCGTCGATCTTCCAACTCCTACCGGACGCGGTGCGCCATAGTGAGCGCCGCATCATCCTACCAATGGCGCTGGCGATCTTCGTGGCGACGCCGATCGGGACCTGGATCCTCGTCTCCGTCGACCCGGCCATCATGAAGATGGTCATCTCGGGAGCGGTGGTCGTGCTCGTCGGCTTCCTGTCGATGGGCTGGAAGCTCGGCGACAAGGTCGGCAACGGCGTGCTGCTCTTTGCCGGCGCGGCGGGCGGGCTCGTCCAGGGCGTGGCCGGAATTGGCGGACCGCCGGTGGTCGCGGTCGCCCTGGCGCGCGCCGGACCACCCGAGCGCCAGCGCGGCAACGTGCTTGCCGTCATGACCGCGATCGTGATCGCCTCGATACCGCCGCTCTACGCCTATGGTCTCCTGACGCGGGAGGCGATCGCCCTCGGGCTGCTTCTCTTGCCGCTCTATTTCGTCGCCACCTGGTTCGGCAGCCGCTACTTCACGGCCGGTGGCAGCCGACACTACCGCCGCGCCGCACTGGCGATGCTGGCGGTGATCGGCCTGACGACACTGGTCTTCGCCGCCTGGGACTACGCGACGCGGTAGCCGTTTGATCGGCGCACCCCCCAGAGCGGCGCGAAGCCGCGCCTGCAGGGTGGCATCGGTCGTCAATGGCTAAGCCACGATCTTATCGGCGATGCCGTACTTGGCCCCGAGCTCCTTGAACTGCGCCCAGGTCTTGTCGTCGACCTCGATGCCTTTCGCCAGCCGGTCCTGCTCCTTCAGGTACTCGACCTCGCCCGGATAATAGATCTCGTTGACGCCCTTCTGCTTCTTGGTCGCCTTCAGGTACTGCGCGAACTCGGTCACCTCCTGCTTGAAGGTGTCGAGCGAGCGGAACGCCTCCACCTTGAAGCAGGCGATGAAGCAGCCGTCGTTGTGCCGGCCGGTCGGATCGACACCGAAGCCGAGGCCCGGCAGAATCGCCGACAGAATCTCGATCATCGCCGAGAGGCCGTAGCCCTTGTGGCCTTCCTCGCCGCCGAGCGGCAGCAGCACGCCGCCCTTCTTGAACTCGGTCGGGTCCGTGGTCGGGTTGCCGTCCTTGTCGACGATCCAGCCCGTCGGGATCGACGTGCCCTTGGCGATGGCGAGGTTGATCTTGCCCGCGGCAACCGACGAGGTCGCCATGTCGAGGCAGAACGTGCCGGGCAAAGTGGAAGGAATGGCGATCGAGAGCGGGTTGGTGCCGACGCGCGCCTCGGCGCCGCCGAACGGGGCGACGGCCTTCGGCGAGCGGCCCGAGTCCGCCGTCATGATGGCGATCATGCCCTCTTGCGCCGCCATGATCGGGTAGGCACCCACGCGGCCGACGTGGCTTTGGCGCAGGATGGTGCAGGCCGCGACGTTGGATTTCTTCGCCTTCTCGATCGTCATCTTCATGGCGCGCTCGGCGACGACGAACCCGAAGCCCCAGTTGCCGTCGACGACCGTCGTCGTGGCGCTCTCCTGCACGACCGTGAACGGCGCGCCCGGCACGATGTGGCCCTTGTCGACACGGTCGATGTAGGTCGGGATGGCGATCACGCCGTGGCTGTCGTGGCCGGTGAGGTTGGCGAGCACGACGCCCTTGGCGACGCATTCAGCCTCGGCGCGGGACGCCTTGGCGCCGACCAGCAGCTCGGTCACAATAGAAGTTAGCTTATCGGCCTTGACGACGACGGGCATGGGGGCTCCTCCGGAATTGGCAGGCTGCGTCGCTCGTGCCTAAAGGCCGAGCTTGACGTGTCTGGACAAGTGGGTTGAGCATCCGGCATCGACAGGGAGGGCGGCAAGGGGAATTTGCTGCCGGCCACTTTCGTCCCATCCATGCCAGCCATCCTCGAGAGGCCAATCATGCAACAACGTGTCGTCAACGCGAGCGAGGCGAGCCTCGTCTCGACTGCAAAGGCAGTGCTTCCCGCCGGGACGTTCGGCAACACGGCGCTCGACATCGTCATCGCGCGTGGCAAGGCCGGCCACGTCTGGGATGCCTCCGGCAACGAGTACATCGACTACCTGATCGGCTCGGGCCCGATGCTGGTCGGCCATGCCCACCCGGAGGTGACGTCCGTCGTCGTCGAGCAGGTGGTCAACGGCACCACGTTCTTCGTCAACAACCCACCCGGCATTCAGCTCGCCTCCGAGATCGTGCAGGCGATGGCCTGCGCCGAGCAGGTGCGCTTCGTGTGCACCGGCTCCGAGGCCGACCTCTACGCCATGCGAGTCGCCCGCGCCTATCGCGGCCGCGACAAGATCCTCAAGTTCGAGGGCGGCTATCACGGCATGAGCGACTATGGCCTCATGAGCCTCGCGCCGAAGCGCCTCGCCAACTTCCCCGAGGCGGTGCCGGATTCAGCCGGCATTCCGAAGTCGGTCCGCGACGAGGTGGTGGTCGCGCCGTTCAACGATCTCGAGGCGGTGCGCAGCCTCGTGTCGCAACACAAGGACGATCTCGCCGCGATCATCATCGAGCCGTTCCAGCGCCTGATCGGGCCGAAGGACGGTTTCCTCGAAGGTGTGCGCAAGATCTGCGACGAGACCGGCATCGTGCTCATCTTCGATGAGGTGGTGACGGGCTTCCGTTGGGCCTACGGCGGCGGCCAGGAGTACTACGGCGTGACGCCGGACCTGTGCACGCTCGGCAAGATCATCGGCGGCGGCTTCCCGCTGGCCGCGATCGCCGGCCGGGCCGACATCATGAAGCACTTCGACAAGGCGGCGGTGCCCGAGGACAAGGCGCTCGTCCAGATCGGTACGCTCTCCGGCAACCCGGTCGCTTCGGTGGCTGGCCTGAAGACCATGGAGATCCTGCGGCGGCCAGGGGCTTACGAGCAGCTCTGGGGCACGGGCAACAAGCTGAAGGATGCTCTCGGTCGCATTCTGAGGGACGCGCGGCTGCCCGCCCAGGTGATCGGCGAGGCACCGATGTTCGATATCTGCTTCACGGACGCGCCGGTGCAAGACTATCGGGGCTTCTTCAAGGGCGACCTCGACATGGCCAAGCGCTTCAATACCGTGATGCTGGCCGAGGGTATCCTGAAGAGCGAGGGCAAGACCTACATCTCGCTGGCGCATACGGAGGCCGACGTGGCCAAGACCATCGCGGCCTACGAGAAGGCAGCGAAGGCCCTGCGCGACGGCACCGTGTAGTCTGCTTCGACCCTTCCCCTGCAAGAGCAAAGGCCGCTGAGGTTTCCCTCAGCGGCCTTCATCATTCCGTCTGCACGCCAGCTCCGGTCAGTCCGCGTTGTTGCGGCTTAGAAGCGGCGTGATGCGGCGCATGGAGACGCGGCGGTTGACCCGCTCGGGTCCGTCGGTCTCGATCTTCAGATGCTGCTCGCCATAGCCCTGCGTGACCAGGTTCTCGATCGGAATGCTGAACTGCTCGACGAGGATGCGCGCGACCAACTCCGCACGGCGGTCGGACAGGCTCAAGTTGTCCTCCTCCGAGCCGACCGCATCGGTATGACCCTCGATGAAGAAGACCTCTGACGGATCGGCGTCGATCGCCCGGCCGATGGCCCGCGCGATCCGCTCGAGCTTGCCGTACTGGTCCGGCGTGACGTCGAACGAGCCGGTCTCGAACGTGATGTTGTCGAGATCGATGCGACGCATGCGGGCACGGACGCTCTCGCTGTAGCGGATCTCGTCGAGCGAGTAGGTTCGCTCGAGCCGCTCGACCGGCGGCGCCGTGATCGTCTCGTAGACGTCCTCGTCGCTCGCATCCACGTAGTCGACGATGTACTTCTCGCGCGGCAGCGAGTGTGCCGGCGGTGCCAGCGCCACGATCGCTGCTGCCGCGAGCACGCCGATCCCCGCACCCACCGCGAGGCGGCGATAAAAGCGGCGGTTGTCGACGAGGATCACGTCACGTCCGGACGCATCGCGCCGGTAGCGCCGCAGCAGTCGGCCCTGCCGGTCGGTCTCGGAATAGACGCGAATGCCACCGGGGCGCGCGTAGACCGTCTCCGTGATGCCGTCCCGGCGCCGGTTGCTCTTGGCGCCCGGAGCGAACGTGTTGATTACGCTGGTCTCGTTGCGCGTGATGATGCTGCGGTTGTTCTGCCGGACGATGACGCGGTTGCCCGGCTCCTGGATGATCCGTGCTCCGGACTTGCCGACCGTCTCGACGCGGCCCCGCCTGATTTGATCGATCCGTCGCGGTCCGGCCAGAGGACGCGGGGCGGGAGCGCCGACCACCGGTCCGCCAACCACGGGAGCACCGATGACGGGAGCACCACGCGGCGGTGGTGGCGGAACGCCGGGTGGCGGAGGCGAACGCTGCCCGCGCGGATCCGGTCGCGACAGCCGGCCGTCGCCGGGCGGCCGTGCATCCGGACCACCGGGCCTGAAGCGATCCGATCTTTGACCTGGCGGCGGCGACCCTGGCGGCGGCACAGTACCCGCGGCTGGAGATGATCCGCGCTGCCTGATGCCGGGCTCGAGCTGCGGAACCACGGACGGTTTCGCGATGCCTGCGGGCGACGGCGGTTGCTGCCGCGATCGTCCACGCTGATCGCCGGGCGCCGACGGCACGTTCTGGGGCGCGACGACGCGCGGTGGCTGCCCAGGTGGTGGCACCGCCTGTCGTACACCGGGAGGCGTGCCCGGCGGAATTTGTACTGGCGGGGAGCCGACAACGGGTCGCGATCCCGGCGCGCCCGGCGGCAACCTCCGGATCGCATTATCGGCACCGCGCGGCGGCTCGATCTGGCGCGGTCTCGCTAGCCCTCCAGGAGGCCCACCGGGAGGCGGCCTTGCCGATCGGCCTGCCCCCGGCGGTGGTGCCGGAGGACCTCCGCGAGGGGCGCCCGGTTGCCCCGGCGGCGGTGCTCCCCTCTGCGGCTCACCTTGCCGGCGCGGCCCCTGCTGTTGACCACGCTGCTTGAGCTTGGCCTCGTCCTCTTTCGAGAGCGGCGCCTGGGCCGCAGCCGGCGCAGCCAGCAGGCAGGCTCCAAGCAGCGCGACGCCGAACGAGGCTTGCGATCTCGCGCGCCCCCGGGCGCGGTGATGATTTGGCACGAGCACGTCTCCTCGATGGCGGACGAGAGTTGTGCCTGTCCCGCGACAGGCATTCTGACCGATCAGCCAAGACGAGCAAGAATGGCAATTCTACGACAGGCATCGCCGCGATGACGACGCAGGCACGGTCAATCCGTGCCGGCCAACGCCGGCGATCTGCCGAATTGCCAGCCCTTGGCGTTCACAACTCGAGAAATCGCGCCGCGGCGTCCGCAACGTCGTTCTCGAGGCCCCTGAAGAAGTGATCGGCATGCCTGACGATGACCAGTTGCTTTGGCTCGGGCAGCCGCGCGACGAGCTCTTCCAGCCGCGCCACGGGCGAGAAATCGTCCCGATCGCCACTGACCAGCAGCTTCGGTTTCGTCACGCCTTGGAGAAAATTCGCATCACGCATCGCGATCGGCAGCGCCACCCCGATCAGCGCCGTGACGCGCTCGTCCTCTGATCCCGCCTTCAAGCCCACCATCGAGCCGAACGAGTAGCCTGCCACGACCACGGTCTCGCACGCCTGCCGGCTGAGCAGATGGCCGACAGCCGCCTTCACGTCGTCGACCTCGGCGATGCCCTCCCCGTGCTCGCCGCCGCTGTCGCCGACGCCACGGAAGTTGAACCTGAGCGTCGCGCAGCGGTGCTCCTGAAAGCGCCCGACCAGAGCCTCCACGACGTTGTTCCGCATCTCCCCGCCCCGCAGCGGATGAGGATGGCAGACCACGACGCCGACTTTCGCTGGCTGCCCCGGCAGCGAGAGCAACCCCTCGAGCATGATGCTGCCGACCGGAAACCTGACTTGCTCTTCCAAGACTGCCTCACTTGCTCCGCGGCCCACGCCATGAGCCTGCCTCGTCATCCCCCCATCAGCACCGCGAAATCGTCCGCGGTCGTGCGCGCCAGGAGGGTCTTGTAGCCGTCGAAGGCCGCATGCCCCGGCGCAATCTGTCCGAAAGCCGGCACAGCGCCGCTTTCACGGATCGGCACGAGCACGATCGGTGCTGCGACCGGCGTCAGCTGTGAGCCGCGCCCCACCCGGAGAGTGGCGAGGATGCCGTGCATCTCGCCCGCGATGGTCGGCCGCGAGACCGTGATGAGCCGGTGCTGACCGTGCCGGTTGGTGATGAGATAGACGTGCCCCGACTGGTTCGGCACCGCCACCTGTCCGAATTGCGTAAAGGCCTCGTCGGTCCGCTCCCGCTCGCGGAACGTCAGGATCGACAGCGCCTCGTCCCAGCGGATCTCCGTGCAATATGCGTAGACCGCGGCCGGATTACCGAACGACGGCCGAAGGGTGAGATATGTCCCCTCGATCCATTGCACGGCGGGCCGCGCATAGCTGCCCAGCTCGTCCGGTGCCACGCCATTCATCGGCTCTCCTGCCGAGGCCACCGCCACCGCCTGCCCGTTGGCGGTCCTGAGCGACATGCCCAGCGCTTCTTCCAGTCTCACCAGCGTCGAGATCGTCAGCGGTCGGCGTCCGGAAAGCGCTTTCTCGAGCGTCGAAAGGCTGATCCGCGCCAGGTCCGCCAGATGTCGCCGCGAAATGCGCCGCCGTGCGATTTCCTCCACAACGCGCGCAGCGGCGGCCTGGCACGCCTCCTCGGACAGCTTTCTCTCGCTCAACGGCGGCATGGTGCGTCGGGCCCCTGCATCGATGGTTTCGCCCCGTACAAATCCTCACATAGCGGCACGGAAAGGGCGAGCCCACCCGGCGCGTGGCGGAAACGTGCCCCCTTTCGCCGAACCTTCCCGTCGATCCCTTTGACCGCGAAGCGCAAAACATGAGCCGCGGACGGGGCACGCGCAACTGCGATTGATGTGGAGCAGGATCATCATGCTTGAGACGATTGGTGAAGGGTCGCCCCAGAGGCGATCATCTGGACTTGGCGCCCGAGCTGAGCGAACGGCTGCGGCCGGGGTAACGCGCACCCTCCTGGCGCTTGGGATCGCCACCGGCGTCGCCGTGGCCAGTCTCCATCCGGCGCGGGCAGAGGCCCCGACCGCACCCGTGACCGCCCCGGCAACCGCATCCCCAACCCCGGCGCTCGTTCCCCCGATGTCGGCCCTGAAATCCACCCGGCCGAGCGACATGCGCTCAGGCGCCCTGCTCGTCCGCCGCGAGGACGGTGCGCTCGTCGAGGCGACACGCCTCGGCACCGACTACGACATCACCGTCAGCGGCCCGACCGCGCGCACCCGGGTCACTCAGATGTTCCACAACCCTGCCGCGACCCACGTCGAGGCGGTCTACGTCTATCCCCTGCCCGAGGGCGCCGCCGTCGACAGCCTCAGGATGGTCATCGGCGAGCGCGTCGTCATCGGATCGATCAAGGAGCGCGCCGCCGCCAAGGCCGCCTTCGAGCAGGCCAAGGCCGAAGGCAAGAAGGCGGCCCTGGTCGAGCAGGAGCGGCCCAACATCTTCACCAATTCGGTCGCCAATATCGGCCCTGGCGAGACTGTCGTTGTCCAGATCGAGTACCAGGAGCCGGTCCGCCGAACGGGCACCGGATATTCACTCCGCCTGCCTCTCGTCGTCGCCCCGCGATACAATCCGAAGCCGCTGGTGCAGACCGTCGACCTCGGCGCCGACGGATGGGGCCGCGCCGTCGACGACCCGGTTCCCGATCGCGCCCGCATCGAGCCCGGCTATATCGACCCCCGCGAGGCAGCGCCATCGAACCCCGTCACGATCAAGGTTCGCCTTGCCGCCGGCTTTCCACTCGGCGACGTGACGAGCCGCTATCACACCGTCAAGACCGAGCAGCCTGACGAGACCTCCCGCATAGTCACCCTCGACACCGGCGCGGTGCCGGCCGATCGCGACTTCGAGTTGACCTGGAAGCCCGCCGCCTCCAAGGCCCCCGCTGTCGGCCTGTTCCGCGAGACGGTCGCCGGCTCCGAGTACGTGCTCGCCTTCGTCACGCCCCCAAGCCTCTCGGCCGAGACAACCGAGCGCCGCCCGCGCGAGATCATCCTCGTCATCGACAATTCCGGCTCCATGGGCGGCACCTCCATCGGCCAGGCCAAGGCCAGTCTCGCCTTCGCGCTGCAGCGCCTCAAACCCAGCGATCGCTTCAACGTCATCCGCTTCAATCACACCATGGACGCGCTCTTTTCGTCACCCGTCGGCGTCGACCAGGGCAGCATCGCCCGCGCCATGTCCTTCGTCGGCGCGCTCCAGGCGACCGGTGGCACCGAGATGCTTCCCGCCCTCGAGGCCGCACTCGTCGACAACGCTCCGGCTGATACCACGCACCTCCGCCAAATCGTTTTTCTCACCGACGGCGCCCTCGGCAACGAGCACCAGTTGCTCGACACCATCGCCGCCCGGCGCGGGCGCTCGCGCGTCTTTACTGTCGGCATCGGCTCGGCCCCGAACAGCTACCTGATGACCCGCGCCGCCGAGCTGGGTCGCGGCACCTTCACCCACATCGGCGCCGTCGCCGAGGTCCAGGAGCGCATGCGCGCGCTCTTCGAGAAGCTCGAGGCACCCGTCGTGACGGGGCTCTCCGCCCGCTTCGGCGACAATGCCGCCGACGCGACGCCGGGCCTCCTGCCGGACCTTCACAAGGGCGAGCCTCTCGTTGTCGCCGCCAAGCTCGCACGCCCCGGCGGCACGCTCGAGATCAAGGGCTCCATCGGCGATCAGCCGTGGATCGTCACCCTGCCGCTGACCAACGCCGCCCAAGGCACGGGCCTCTCCAAGCTCTGGGCCCGCCGCAAGATCGCCGACGCCGAGGTTGCCAAGACCTTGCGCAGCCTGACGCCCGCCGAGGCCGACAAGGCGATTCTGGCCTTGGCCCTCGAGCACCATCTGGTGAGCCGCCTGACGAGCCTCGTTGCCATCGATCAGGAGGTGAGCCGCGCGCCGGGCCAGCCGCTCGCCCGCTCGGACATCCCGCTCAATCTCCCCGCCGGCTGGGACTTCGACAAGGTGTTCGGCCCGCGCCCGCTCCAGCAACCGCGCGAGATCCGTGCTGAGCGCGCACCCGGGTTGCAACAGGACGCCCGCGTCGAGGGAAAAGTGACCCCGACCGCGACCCGGCTCGCCGCCGCCACTCCGGCGCGCACGCAGCCACGCGTCGTCACTCAGAGCGTCAGCCAGCCCGTGCCGCTACCCGCGACGGCCACGGATGCCGAGCTTCGCTTGCTGGCCGGCCTCGCGCTTCTGCTCGGCGCGCTGGCACTCGCCGCGCGCGGTCGCCTACCGGCCGCTCGTCGCCGGCGTTGACAATCCCGGTGCGGGGCCCCGCGCCCCGCACCCTCGTTCACGCGAGCCCCGCCGACATGACCGTTTTTCCCATCGGGCGCCCGTCGCCACGCCTCGCCCTCGCCGCCCTGCTGTTCGCCGGTGGGCTGATCCTCACTGGCCAGGGCGTCTACATCCACGCCAAGGCTCTCCTCGCGCAGGTGCTCCTCGAGCGCGCCTTCACGGCAAGCCTCGCCACCGGAGCCGCGGTGAAACCATGGAGCTGGGCCGATACGTGGCCCGTTGCCCGCATCGCCGTCCCAAGGCTCGGCGCCTCGATCATCGCCCTGTCGGGGTCCAGTGGTCAGGCCCTCGCCTTCGGTCCCGGTCATCTCCCCCGCACGCCGGAGCCGGGCGAGCCCGGCACGACCGTCTATGCCGCCCACCGCGACACGCACTTCGCGTTCCTGCGCCACGTGACACCCGGAGACCTGATCGAGGTCACCCGCGCCGATCGCAGCATCCAGCGCTTCCGCGTCTCACACACCTCGGTCACGCCCTGGGACCAGTCGGGCCTCGACCCGGCGGCGCCGGGCCGCCACCTCGTCCTGGCCACCTGCTGGCCTTTCGACGCCCGCACGCCCGGCCCCCTGCGCTACCTCGTACACGCCACGGCAACCGACTAGACGCGGCCGAGCCGCATGCGTGCAGTGCATGGCACCATCCCAAAATCGAGAGCCCTTTCAACACTCTTCACAGCGCCGCGAGGTCCCCTACCAACCGTGGCGCGGCGCGACATATAGGGGACACGGCGCAACGACGCCCACCGCGAGGCGCGATCAACGCGGCCCGCGGCAGAACGAATGATCAAGGAGCAATGCCATGAAGACCTTCGCAGCCACCCTCGTCGCCCTCGGCCTTCTTGCCGGAGCCGCTCAGGCTCGCGTTACCGACGGCTACTTCACCGACCTCGGCCAGACGGCCCCCCGTTCGGTGTTCGACGGGATCAACGACAGTGCCCCCCGCTCGGCCTTCGACGACCTCCGGGACAGCGCCCCGCGCTCGACCTTCGATAGCCTCCGCGACTCGGCACCCCGCGCCGCGACCGACACCGGCGGCTCACCCTTCGACCACGCCGGCGAGTAACGCCTATCTATCGTCGGCATCCGGCGGCCCAGGCTTCCTCCAGCCTGGGCCGTTGGCGTTTTGCTTTACTTGGTGGCTGCGCGGCGGATCTCGTCGTCGGTGGCTCCCGTCGCACAGAGTCCCGCGATTTTGAGCGACGTGAATGACAACCCGTGATGGTCGGCGCCGCGGCCCTTGGCTTCGATCATTTCCGCGTGGTGACCATTGGCACTCAATCGCTCGGCAAAGCGCTTTTGCTGGACAAACGGCGTCACCTTGTCCGCCACATCGCCGATGATGAAGACGCGCCGCCGCGCATCGCGCTCCACACCGCCGATGCGGTCCATCACGTTGAAGCTCTCCGAAAGCGAGGCCGGATGCTCGCGATGGTTTCCGACGATGCCCTGCCGCGAGGAATGCCAGTCGAGCATTGCGGTGAGATCGTAGCCGCCGGAGGCCGGCGTTACGCAGCTGACGCGCGCAAGCCCCAGCGTCAGCAAGGCTCCCGCGATGGTCGCGCCACCCGATTGCCCGGCGAGCGAGACCCGCTCGAGCCCCAGCCCCCGCCGGATCGCGTCGACCGCCTCCCGCATGACGAGATATTCGCGCACCTTGCGCCGGTCCGCATGGCTTCCTGTCGATCCGAAAGTCCCCGGCCGGGCCACGAGCACGTAGGGAACCTTATAGGCCTTGGCGAGAATCTCCAGCGAACGTCGCAGCGACGTCAGGTGCCCGCCCAGCCTCTGCCGGTTGTTGCGGTAGCTCGGCGGAATGTCCCCCTCGAAATAGAACACCGCCTGAGTGGCACCACTGACATCCTGCGTCGGATAGAACGCCACGCAATCGCCGCGCCCCTCGACGTCCACCCAGACACGGTGCCGGTCGAGCTCGCACACCTCGCGCACGCCCGCGAGCGCATCCGCTCCCCCGAGCGTCGCTTCCCCCGTGCGTTTGAACCGGATCGCGGCCTCTGCCGGAGACGTCCAGCCGCACACGACGAGCGTCGCCGCGAGCAACACGATGCTGGGCAGAAACCCCAGCCAGCGCCCACAACCAGTATGACATCTCGCCATGCGCATGACACTCCGACGCCGCGATACAGCGATCACGACGCCCCACCTCGGTCTCAGTCCTGGTAGCGCGGCTTCCTCTTCTCGAGGAAAGCGGTTCGCGCCTCGACCGAGTCCGGATGGTCTCCGAGCTCGGTCGTCATGTACTGCTCGTAGCGGTAGCCATCCCTGAGGCTCATGTCCTCGATCGTGTTGAGCGTCCGCTTGGCGAGTCGGATCGCGGCGGGGCTCTTCGAGGCGACCTCGCCGGCAATCTTCATCGCCAGCGGCATCAGCTCGCCTTTCGGAACGCAGGCTTCGACGACGCCGAGCCGATAAAGCTCCGCTCCCGGCACCCGGTAGCCCGTGAGCATCATGCGTCGCAGCGTCGAGTGCGGGAACAACCGCTGCGTATGCTTGCCGCCACCGAGCAGCCCGACGTCGATCTCGGGCAGCCCCAGTGCCGCCTCCTCGGCCGCGATCAGGATATCCGCCGAGGCGACCAGCGCCAGCCCCGCGCCGAGAGCCGGCCCGTTGATGGCCGCGATCACCGGCTTCAGGCACTCGCGGATCGCGTGGTAGCTCTCGCGCGCCCGCCGATTATGCTGCCACCGCTCGCCGGCCTTGGACCTGTCAGGCCGCGCCTTGAGGTCCGCGCCCGCCGAGAACACCTTGCCGGCCCCCGTCAGCACCGCCACCCGCACATCCCGCCGATCCGAGATCATGTCGAACGCATAGGCCATCTCGATGTTGAACTCGGCGTTCTGCGCGTTGACCGGCGGATTGTTCATCGTGACGACGGCGATCCCGTCCGCCACCTTGACGTCGATCAGCTTGAGATCCATCTGCGCCCTTCCTGCTTCATTGCCCGATCGGCCTCCTCGTATCATAGGTGGCAAGCGGGTCTCACCGATAGTGGGGCAGGCGTGAATGTGGGCGCCGGTCTAGGCCCGCTTTGGAACGCGACCAGCCGCCCGCGAGTTATTCCCGGGTTGCATCGGAGGACGTGGGTTTATCGGAGGACGTGGGTTTGATGTCGCGCGTCGCGCAGCTCTGTTTCCTGATCCTGGGACTGTCGGTGTCCGCGGCAATCGTCGCCTCCCGACCGGCATTGAGCGCCGACGAGCCTGACCTCATCTTTCGCAAGTCGACGGTCTGGAAGTTCCTCTCCCCTGACCACAAGCTCGCAGCCTATGCCATCGACGACCCTGACGTGGATGGCGTCGCCTGTCATTTCACCGTGCCGGAGAAAGGCGGCTGGACCGGCTGGTTGGGCTTGGCCGAGGAGCTGTCCGATATCTCGCTCGCCTGCCGCCAGATCGGCCCGATCTCCTTCAAGCGCAAGCTCGAGCAGGGCGGCGAAGCCTTTCGCCAGCGCCGGTCTCTCCTCTTCAAGCGCATGCGCATCGTCCGCGGTTGCGACGCCAAGCGTAACGTTCTCGTCTACGTCGTCTACAGCGACAAGCTGATCGAGGGCAGCCCGAAGAACTCCACCTCCACAGTGCCCATCATGCCGTGGGGAACCTTGCCACCCGTCCGCTGCGCCGATTCCTTCTCGGAATGAGGCGCCAGAGCCCCGGCCTCAGCCGACCTTGAAGTCCGCCGCTGCGCGATAGCCATCGAGAAACGTCTCGAACAGCACCGTTGCGAGCTCGGCGAGCCAGTCGGGCTGCCCCCACGAGTAGCAGTCGGAGAAGCCCGCGGCATATTCCGCCACCTCGATCCGCCGCATGGCTGCGATCGAGCCTTCGCCGATCGATCGCGCTCCGCCATCCGCATCGACTGCCGACAGCCGCAGATCCGGGCCGACCACGTCGTTCCCCATCCACACGCTGCCGCGTCCCCTGAGCAGACCCGCATCGTGCGTCGCGCGCATGAGACCCCCGAGGCCTCGCCCCAGCGCCACGGTCCGCTCCAGCAGTCTGCCACTGATCTCGAGGCCGACAGCCTTGCCGTCCGCATCGAGGCCGATCCGCTCGTTTCCCGCGACCGACATGCGCACGCCCTCATGCCCGCTCGCCGCGAGCTCCTCCACGACGAGCCTCAGCAGCCATTCGTCCGCCCTGACGTCACTGGTCACGGCGATGCGCACCATTGCGTAGGCGTTCTCCTCGAAAAACGGCACGGACGGGTCGGCCAGGATATCGACGGCCTCCGGCTTGCAGGCGGCTGCCAATCCTTGCGCGCGGAACAAGGCCAGCATCCGGCATTCCTGCAGCGCCTCCGCAATTCCCATCAATCCGATCCGCCCGACATGCCCCACGGGGCCGCCAATGCCGCGCGTCGCGAACCCGCATCGCTTGATACGCACTGTCCGGCCGTCCGCCTCGCGCAGCAGCGCGCTCGAGGCACCAGAGCTGAGCCCTTTAGGCAGGCCCGCCTGCAGCGTTACCTTGATCGGCATCGTCACCGGCACCGCGCCGTCCGCCTGCGGCGCGCCCGCGTCATCGACCGGCAGCCTCAGCCCCTTGAGGCGCGGCGCCATCCCGACGTCGCGCCGCGCCGCGATCGGCGGGTGCTGCATCGTGGCCTCGGGCGGACGCGCATCCGACCAGCTGCTCGAGCGGCCGACCATCGAGGCGGGAAAAGCAAAGTCCAGGGGTGGTAGAGGCAAGGCGCCGAGCCTTTCGAAAAGCGGTGCGCACGACGTGATGATCACACGTTACGCGAGTTTTTGGCACATCAAAGATCCGGCGTCCCCTTGACCGGGACGCCTCGCCGTCATTAGCGTCTCCCCGTCGACCAGAGAGGCCCAGCACGATGGACGTGACCACCCCCGCGACCGGCACCAGTGTTTTCCGGGCTTGGCTCGATGACGTCGCACGACTCGAGCAACGCCTCGAGGCTACCGGCCACATTGCCGAGACGGCTCATGCTCTGCGCGTCGTCCGCAAGACACGCGCTCGCCTCGCTCAACTCGTCGAGGACGAGGCCGCCGAGACGTCACGCCGCCTGATGCTTACCTGACGTCCCATCCGTTGTGCCCAACGAAAAAGAGCGGCCCCGCGAAGGCGCCGCTCTCTTTACAGCCTTGGGCTCGCGCTCAGACGTAGACGATGTTGTTCTGGATCGCGCTCGCGCTCGTTCCGGTAACGCCCAGATAATGGAAGCTTGTCGCCGTCGGAATGGCGATCCACGTATAGCCCGACGCATCGAAGATAAGTGCGTCGTTGGCCATCGTCTGGTTGAGCGCGATGAAGTCGTTTGTCGACGCTCCGAATTGCGTGTCCTCGAAATCGAGGATGAAATCGGTCTCGTTGGTGATCACACCGTCCGAGAAAGCATAGAAGTAGTCCGCGAACCCATCGCCGGCACCGATGTTGGTGCCGCCAATCATGTAGTCGTTGCCCTGTCCGCCGAACACCGCGTCGACGCCGTCGCCGCCACGCACGTCATCGTTGCCGTCACCGCCACCGACCACGTCATCGCCCGTGTCGCCGAACACGAAATCGCTGCCGCCGTCGCCGTAGGCGAAGTCGTTGCCGGTCGAGGCGTAGATGGCGTCGTTGCCGTCGCGGCCGAAGATGAAGTCCGTACTGGCGCCGCCATCGATGATGTCGTTCCCTGCACCGCCATCGATCGTGTCGCTGCCGTTGCCGCCGTTGATCGTGTCGTTGCCGAGGCCGCCGAACAGCAGGTCGTCGCCGGCTTCGCCGCTGACGAGATCCCGCCCGCTTCCACCGTCGATGAAATCGTTGCCGTCGCCACCGAAGAGACCAGAGGCAACGCTGCCGAATTGCGCACTTGTGATGTTGCCGAGGCCGTCGTCACCTTCGCCGCCGTAGATGGTATCGTTGCCACCTTTGCCCAGTACCCGGTCCCGCCCGCTGCCGCCATAAATCACTGCGGCGCCTATTGACGTGGTGTTGCCGTCCTCGATGTAGTCGTCGCCGCTGCCGCCATCGAGCACCTCGGTCTGGGATCCGGCTCCCCCCTGGATCCGGTCGTTGCCGTCACCCCCGTAGAAGGACCCGAAGGTATTATAGGACCAGTTCAAACCCAAATAGTCGTCGCCCCGCCCGCCCTCGAAGATCGTGATGACCCCACCGGTATAGCTGGAGAAGAAGAAGTCGTTGCCATCCAGCCCATAGATCCACTCGTAGAAGCTCATATCGCCCGGGTTATCGTTGCCGGCCGTGCCAATGTAGATGCCCATCGAATACTCTCCCTGCTTGCCGCCGTCGGGTCGGCCTCAAACATCTGCAATGCTCGCCCGGCGATACTTGCGCGACGAGTAAGAAGTCCATTTACCTGGAAACGCTAAGCGATCCTGCCCCGGCTAGCAACCCTCGGCACAGCACATTATCGAGAGGACGGCGTCAGGTGTCAGAATGGTTTACGGGCAGCGAACAGGGCTTACCTGGGCCTCATGTCCCTGCCGTGCGCCCAACGTCCGAACGATGGCGCGCGCAAGATCCGAGATTTTGCGGCGTCTGCCGATAGACGGCAACTCCGAACGCGCGCCATGACGCGCCCGCATAGGCAGCTCCAGCATGGCCCCCGGCACACCCTGTGCCGCCAGCCAATTGACCAGGATTCCCGGATCGTCCTCGCCAGCGCCGGGCGCCCGCGGCCGGGCGCCGAGCGTACTTACCCGTGCGCCGAGTACATCGGCAAAGCCTGCGACCTCAGCCGCGATCCCGCTTGAAGCGGGTGTCGGTCCTACGAGATAGGGCCTCAGCGCGAATTCATCCCCGTGTACGTCGAGCACGAACGATGCTTCCGCCAGCATCGCGCGAAGCGCCGTGAAATCGTGCAGCCTTGCCGGATCGTGCCAGCTTCGGTTGGGGTCGCCGCCATCTCGCGTTTCCCGCGTGAAACCACGGTCCCAGCCGCTGCGGTTGACGAGGGGTATGACAACAAGACGACCCGCCGTGCGCGGCCACGCAACGGCTGCCACGCGGGCCACCTCGAGCGCGAGGGCGATCGCTGTTCCTTCGCCCGGATGCTGTCCCGCGATCACGACGCTGAGCTGCCTGCATCCCGGCGCTCCCCCGATCTCGAAGTAATCTGGCGGCACGCGATCGAGCGGCCGGGGACCGGTCGCGACCGCGAAATCTCCGGGCTTCAGTGCAATCCGCATCTGCCGGCCCTTGACCCATTGGCGCGGCACCTCCCAGCATATGCCGGCCGCCGTCGATCGAGCGGTCCACAGCGGACCCGTCGGCAGTGGCGCCGGCAGTACGACATCGATTGTCCGCCTCCGCTCGGTCCAGCCTCTCACGCACCAACCGTAGAAGGCACCGCTCACCGGATCGCCACGCACGATCAAGCACCGGGGAAACGGCCGGCGGTCAATCCGTTGCGGTTGCACCACGTGCCTCCCGGCACCGCGCTCGCACGGCCTCGATAAAGGATGGCATATCGCCCGAGCCGGCGAACAGATCGCCGTGCTCAGCCATGATCACGAAGCCGTCCGGCACCTGGGCGAGCGCCGCCACCAGCGCATCTCCGAGCTCCGGCTCGCCATACGCCATGGGAGGCACCAGCGCACGATCCCGAAACGCCGGATTGCGCGTGAAGAGCCGGCTGGCATGCGTGTGCAGCAAGAAGTCGTAGTCGGGGCGCTGAGCCAGCAGGATCGCTGCTTCCACCGCATCCGAGGACGGCAGATAGCGGCCGCTGTAGGCGAGCTTCCCCGATACACGATCATAGCCGTGCACGAGCGAGATGCGGCCTGGATCGAGCTGGATCTTGTCCGTGAAAGTCGCCGTGATGAAAAAACCGTCTCCCCACCGCATCGCGAAGTAGCCGTCGGTCGGCGCGCGAAGATAGAGCCGCTCTTCTGCGTAGAGCCGGCTCGCTCGCTCGAAATACCTGAGGACCGGCACCGGCAGCTCGACATCGGACGCCGTCTGCTCCGGCTGGTACTTCACCCGCACCGTATCGCAGACGGCATTGTCGATGATTTTCTGGGCCGACACGGTCCATCGGCCGTCGCCGTCGACGACATCGGGGAACAGGAAGTTCAGCCGCGGACCGGCTTTCGCCTTCCAGGCTTCGACCCGCGGCTCGGCGGCAAGCATTGCCTCATGAGTGCCGTAGGTGAACGCAATGCTTGCCGAGGTCCAGCTGCCGAGGCGCATCGCAACGCCGCCGACCAGCCGTTCGTCGTAGGCCGTATTCGCGACGACGATCAGATGCGCCATCTCGGCCCCGGACGGAACAGAGGGCCACACCGGTGCTCGATCACGTTGGCTCAGATAGGACGACCGGAAACCGTACGTCCGCCCGCACTCCTCGAGCTTGGCCTCCAGACCGGGGTCGCTGTCATGGTAACCCTCAGCGCCAAGCTCGACACAAACCACGTGCACCCGACCGGCCGCGGGCTTGCTCGCATAATCGCGCTTCGGCAACATCGAACGGACACCATTGAGCCAGGAGTTCAATTGTTCGTTAGCCGACGAGAGCAAGTCAAGCCTTGACTCCCCTACGTCGAGTTGCGAGTTTATCACCGTTGTTCATTGGCGTGTCGAGCATCAAGCACGGCGTTTCAATCAGGTGGGTGAAAGCAAGCTCAGACCCGATAATACAATGGAGATTTTCTCATGGGCACCACTCAAAAGCGCAATGTCTCTGAGCGCCCCGCACCACAAAATCCGGTCGATGTTCGAAAGTTGTTCGTCGATTTGGTCGTCGGGCCCTGATTGCGTTTAGAGGGCTTCCGGTGAGATACACTGAAGCCGAGGGTTAACGAATCCGAGGCGCGGCAAATGAATAAGCTCGCCCTGGTTCGCGCGCCCTTCACATATCGCTACAACGGTATCGACGTCCGGGAGGAGGCAATCCTTTCGCAACTGGCGCACTATCTCGACGAGATCGGCACGGTTTACGATATCTTCGATTTTCATCTGATGCGCCATTTGTCCACCGACGCCATCGTGGCGAGTGCGCCCTCCTCGGTCGTAATCGCGGTTCGCGAGACCGGAGACAACGTCCACTACGCTCTGCGACTAGCCGGAACCCTGGCGCGACGGCTGCCTGTGCCGATCGTGCTCTACGGCCAGACCGCGCGCCTCCTCGGTCACAGCCAGCTCCCGAAAGGCGTTCAGGTCGTCGGACACTCCGAGGCTGCCCTGGCACGTGCGCTCGGCATTTCGGATAACGGCCCTCACTTCGAGCGCGGGTTGCGCATTGCCCCCTACATCGATCGCCTGCCGCTCGAGCCCTGGCAGGCGTCGCGCCGCCGCGGCACGTTGGAAACCTCACGCGGCTGCCCGTTTCCATGCGACTTCTGTTTCATCAATGCCGGCAAGAACCACGAGCGCCGTTGGATGCGCCAACAGGTCGAGGACACACTTCGATCGTTGGCCGCGTACGAGCAATCAGGCATCAGGGCCTTCGTTTTCCACGATTCCGAGTTCATCGGCGGCTCGCGCGCCGACATCGCCGCCCGTGACGCGCTGGTCGATGCTCTGATCTCCGAGGCGCGCGACGTCTACTTCAAGATCTACGCGCGCGCCGACACGATCCTCCGCTACCCCCGCCTGGACAAATTGCGGGAAGCGGGTCTCGTCTCGGTATTCATCGGGGTCGAGTCTCTCGTCCAAACCGATCTCGATCGCCTGGACAAGCGGCTTTCGGTCGAGACCACGCACCGGGCGATCCAGACGCTCGCCGACCACGAGATCTACATGGATCTCAGCTTCATTCTCTTCAATCGCAGCACCAGCGTCGCCACGCTCCGCCAGAACCTCGAGGGCATCCTTCGCCTCTATGACGGGCCCAAGGCGCGTTTCCTCGGCATGCCGCACTTCACCTTCAGCTTCGAGAGCACCTGGCGCGGAGCCCAGACGCAACCTCTGAGTCGCCAGACCTATGTCGATTGGGACGTGCGAATGAAGGCGCCCGCCGCCCAGGGCGCCGTCTTCGACACCGGCCTCGAGCCGCTGATGGAGCTTTACCGCCTGCTCGCCTACGAGTGGTCCAAGAAGGTCGTATCCCTCAATCTGGCCCGCGACTCCTGCGTTTCCAGCGAGCTCGAATCCGTCGAGCGTTGGTTTGCCGGGCTCGGCCTCTTTTGTGTGCGCGCGATGATCGATCTCCTCGACGATTTCGAGCGCGGCCGCCTGGGCGTCCGCAGCATCGCGACCGCTCGAGACAAGCTGTTCGCGCGGATCGAGGCCTACTACTCGAGCCTACCGCCCAGACTGCGTCCCCCAGCGACGTTCGCCTCGCACGCCGGCGCACTGGATTACGCGACCGACATTGCCCTGCTGGAGGAGGACGAGTATTGGCTCGCCCAGATCCCCGATCTGGATGGCGCCCTCGCGTCCACCACCGGACCCTGACGCCATGCACCTCGTCGGCAGTATCTCCGAGCTCTACGGGCGGCATGGTAGCCTCTATGCCTCGATTTCCGGCGGACGCGATTTCTCCGGCCAATGCGCTGTGTTGGCACGCGAGCTTCTACGCGGCCGCCGGCAGGCTCGCTTCCTCGAGCTATTCGCCGGCCCGGCTCGCCATGCCGCCGTCCTCGCCACCCAGCACGGCGCACTGTGCAGCGCGATCGACGCATCGCCCGAGATGGGCCGCATCGCGATCGAGACCGGCGCCGTTCCCGCCGACCGCTATCACATCGCCCGCTTGCCCGAGCTGCCGCCGATGCAGGCTCTGGGCGGCCCGTTCGACGGCATGGCGGTCCTCCTTTACTCCGTCGGATACGTAACCCCATCCGACCTCGCTGCCCTCTTGCGCAACCTGGTCCCGATGCTGGTCCCGGGCGGCCGCCTCGCTTTCGAGCTGCACGATCTCGAGATGGTCCGCGAAAGCTTCGACCGCCTTGCCATCCGCGAGCGCGAGATCGTCGTCGGTCCGGACGAGCGCCTGCACTGCACGTGGCCGGCGCGCCCGCTGCGATGGCGCCCCGACGACTGGGTCGTAGAGATGGACGTCGTCGTCCGGCGGCTTGTTGCCGGTCACGTCGCCGAGGAGCGCAGCTTCGTATCCATCGAGCGCATCTACGCCCGCTCCGAGATCGAGGCCCTCGCGGCTGCCGTTGGCGGTTTGCATCCAGTCTCGCCCGACGACGAGCCCTTGCCGTTTCGTGGTAGCGTGCTCTCGATCCTCGAGCGCCGTTGAGCGCCACCGCCAATACGGGCGAGGGACCTACGCCCATGATTGCCCCTTTGATTGGAGCTCTGCCGCATGGCTGACGTCATCGTATTCGGAGCAAGTCGCGGCCTCGGTGCAGCTCTCGCCGCAGGCGCGCCGGAGCCCGGCGAAACGGTCTGGTGCATCTCGCGGTCCCGTCCCTCGGTCCTCGACGCCGCCGACGGCGTCGATCGACGCTGGATTGCCCACGATCTGGCCGACAGCCACGCCTTCGCGAAAGTGACGGATCAAATCGGAGATCGCCCCATAAGCCTCCTCGTCTACAATGCCGGCATCTGGGAAAGCGGCGGCTTTTCATCCGCGAACGACACCGAGATCCGCGCCATCGTCGACGTCAACCTTACGTCGCTTTTGCTTGCCGCCCGTCATCTCGACGCCAATCTGCGCAAGGCCGGGAACGCCCGCGTTGTGCTGATCGGATCCACGTGTGGGCTAGAGAACGAGGGCACCGGCTCGGTCGCCTACGCCGCGACGAAATTCGCTGTGCGCGGCGTCGCCCATGCCCTGCGCGAGCTGTTGCGGCCCGCCGGCATCGCAGTAACCGTCATCTCGCCCGGCTCCATGGCGACGGACATCGACCTTTCCGCCGGCCGCGAGGCAGCCCTTGCCGCCCACGACGGCAAGCGCATTCCCGTTGCCGACATCGTCGATATCGTCCGTCTCCTTCGCCGGCTTTCCCCAGCCTCGTGCGTGAAGGAGCTCGACATCCCGGCCCTCGCCGACACCGATGCCTGATCACGTTCCTGCGGGCCGGACTATGCCGCACGGCCGCATCAGCCGCGGGATGCGACCAGCGCCACGCTCTTGATCTGGGCGATGACCGTATCTCCTGGCTCGAGCCCCAGCGCCATCCGGGATTTCCGTGTGATCCGCGCAGCAATCCGCGCACCGCCGCCATCGGCTCCGAGCGCCAGGATGGCCGTCGCCTGAGGGTGGTCCAAGCCTCCCTCGATGGAGGCGATGCGAACCGCGAGACAGTTCACGATCGTCGAATCCGCTGCCCGCGTGCGCGCCAAGCTGACATCCGAAGCCGCGATCCGCAGGCGGCGCCGGTCGCCGATGCTGCCGTGCAGCCCGGGAACGATGAGATGTCCCCCGTCGACGTCCAGCTCCGTCAGTTGAAAGTCCTCGTCGAAGCGACGCACGGTGCCATCGAGCACAACGGATGCCTCGCGCGACGACAGCAGTGGGAGGTGCGGATCGGTCTGCAGGTCCTTGAGCGGCCCAGTCGCCAGTGCGCGCCCGTCTTTCATGAGGACGAGCGTATCTGCGAGCCGCTCGATCTCGGCCATGTCGTGGCTCACATACAGCACGGGAATCTGCAGACGCTCGTGCATCATCTCGAAATAGGGGAGTATTTCATTCTTCGTCAGTTGATCGAGCGCCGACAGTGGCTCGTCCATCAGCAACACGCGCGGCTGCGAGAGCAGCGCACGCCCGACGGCGACCCGCTGACGTTCGCCGCCGGACAGCACCGTGCTGGCACGATCGAGGAGCGGACGGACGCCGAGCAGGTCGACGATGTCGTCGAGGCTCGGACCACGGGAGCTGGCCCCTTTCACTCGCCGTGCGCCATAGAGAAGATTGTCCCGAACGGAGAGGTGCGGAAACAGGCTCGCCTCCTGGAACACGTAGCCGACGTGCCTTTCGTGCGCCGGCAGGAACGTGCCCGTGGCCGTGTCTTGCCAGGTCTCGCTTCCGACGCGGATGTTGCCCGGCAGGGCCTCCAGGCCGGCGACACAGCGCAATACGGTCGTCTTTCCACAACCCGATGGACCAAACAGTGCCGTGATGCCACGCGTCGGCAGCTCGACCCCGACATCGATCGCGAATGTCCCGACGCTCCCCTTCAGCGCAATCGAGATGACCCCGTCGCTAGTCATCCGCCGCTCCGCCCGATGCGCTTCTCGAGCACCAGCATCGCAAGGATCACAACGAACGAGAATGCGATCATGCCACCGGCCAGAATGTGGGCCTCCGTCCACCGCTGCGTCTCGACGAAATCGTAGATCGCGACCGACAGCACCTTCGTTTGCCCCGGAATATTGCCGCCGATCATGAGCACGACACCGAACTCGCCGACCGTATGGGCAAACCCGAGCACGGCCGCCGTCATGAATCCCGGCCGCGCCAATGGCACCGCGACCGACCAGAAGGCGTCCCACGGCGAGGCGCGAAGTGTAGCTGCGACCTCCAGTGGCCGCTCGCCAATCGCCGCGAAGGCGTTGCGGATCGGCTGCACGACGAACGGCAACGAGTAGATTACTGACCCGATGACGAGACCTTCGAACGTGAAAGCCAGCGTCCGCGCCCCCCACAGTCCAGCAACTGCCCCACCCGGACCATTCGGGCCCAGCAGCAACAGCAGGTAGAAGCCGAGCACCGTCGGCGGTAGCACCAGTGGCATGGCCACTACAGCCGCCACCGCCTCCTTCCATCGAGCCCGCGAGCGAGCGAGCCACCATCCGATCGGGGTTCCGACGACGAGCAGCAACACCGTGGTGATCGCCGCAAGCGTCAGCGTCAGTCGTATCGGCACCCAGAGCTCTTCCGGATCGAGCATGTCACTCCGCCATTGAGGCTGCACATCGCCGATCGGCGAACCGCGCGCATCCTTCGCGCCGGCCGGACCGGGATACGAGTGTAGCGCATCTGACGTTTGGTACCCGCGCTTGACTGGGCTCGTCACCAAACGTCAGATGCAAAAGCTACACTAGAAGTCATGATGTTGCTAGTGTTCCTCTGGCGCCGACATTTGCTCTCGACCGAGCCGCGACGGGAAGCAAATGTCGGCGCCGGAACACTAGTCACCGACGCCATACCCGTATGTCTCGATCACCTTTCGCGCGTCCGGCCCCTTCAGGAAAGCAAGAAACGCCTTGGCGGGAGCGCTTGCGGCACCTGCTTTCAGCAGGACAGCGTCCTGCGCGATCGGCGTGTGCAGCTTGGCCGGCACGACCCAGCGCGACCCGCCTTTTGCATGAGAGATCTGGCTCAATGCCACGAACCCGATCTCTGCGTTCCCCGTTTCCACGAACTGGAAGGTCTGCGCGATATTGTTGCCCCGCACGAGCTTCGACTCCAGCGCCTCGTACACACCGAGCGCCTTCATCGCCTCCACCGCTGCCGCTCCGTAAGGTGCTGTCGCGGGGTTGGCGATGGCGACTCTGCCGACATGGGCAGCCTTGAGAGTTGCCTCACCCTGCACCAGATCCCCACTCTTGCTGTAGAGAACGAGCCTCCCCACGGCATAGGTGAAAGCCGTGCCTGCCACCGCGTGGCCTTGGTTCACGGCCTTCGCGGGCGTCACCTTGTCCGCTGCCAGGAGCACCTCGAATGGCGCGCCTTGCGAAATCTGAGCGAACAGCTGACCGGTCGCCCCGAAGCTCAGGACGAGCCTGCTCCCCGTTGCTTTCTCGAAGGCGACGGCGATCTCCTTGGCCGGCGCCGTGAAATTGGCCGCGACCGCGACCTTGGCCTCCCGGCCGTCTCGAGCCAACGCCGATTGCGATGCGCACAGTACGCCGAGCGCCGACAGCAGCGCCCCCAGTTGGAACATCCGCCCCCTTCGACATACCCGAGCCATGCAGCACCTGCTTGGATCTTCCCAATTGGATATATCGATAGGTAGCCACTCCTCCCAATAACGCGCAAGCGATAATCATCACGGGATATATCGATGACAGTCACCGAGACGCCCGCCTCGCGATCAGGCGTTGAGCCCCTGCTCCAACTCGGCAAGCTGCTTTGAGAACAGTTTCATGGACTGAGCCTCCATGGCCCGGTAGTGCCCGACGACCGCATGACCAAACGAGGTCAGGCGGGCGGATCCTCCGCCCGAGCCGCCATGCTGTGTCTCGATCACCGCCGACTTGAACATACGGTTCACCTCGTCGGCCAGCAGCCAGGCACGGCGATATGACATGCTCATTTCCTTGGCCGCCCGACTGATCGACCCATGCTGGGCGATCAACTCCAGTAGTCGGATCTTGCCGTGTCCGATCTGGCATCCGTTCTCAAAATCGATCCGCAATGTGACGCGTGTCATCGTCGTCATCCGAGTCCCGCAGCTATGCGAATGTCTATTGCTCTGCACCTGGCGAGCGGCGCCATATGCCCGGCGCCGTACCCACCGTTGCCGGGACCCTCGAGGCCCATCCTGTCCCCGGCACCCGATGCTGGTCTCGTCGCGCCCCATACCGAACGCGGTCAGGGCCAGGGATGACCAGAAGCCGCGCGCTTGGCAACCAGTCGCCAACCTCGAAAGACTATCGTCCCCGCTCGCGAATGGAAAGCCGGCACATCTCGACCACCTCGTCGATATATCCTCAAAGGAATAGCGACGGAGGAGCCGAGACCTCATTGGCTTGACAGGGGAGACCTGACCTCATCGCCTCGGGCACCCCGCGCGCGCTTGCAGCTTCACTCGATTTTCAGCTGTGCTTGCGGCCTATCGTCAACTCGCCCGACGTTGATAGCGTGAAGCCCCGGCCACGAACCGCCGCTTGAAGTGCCTCTTCGCATTCCTTGCCATCTCGACCGCAACGGCGTCCGTCAGCGAAAGCCACGGCTCCAAATTGCGCGCGAAGACCTCACGCTCGGCACCCTCGATGTCCATCTTCACGACCGCGATTCGACGTACGGGCAATCTGTCCGGCAGGCGCACCTCGTGCAGGCCGATCCTGTGCCTGAGCGACTAGAACATTCCGGAGGGCAGTTGGCCACGCGAGGTTGGCGACCGCTGCCAAGACGATTGAGAAACGTAAAGCTCGCGGCGAGGCAGGCATCGAAGTCGACCGGCATTCTGCCTGAACAAGTCTCGCCAACAGCCAATAACCGATGCACTCGCAACCAGCCGTGGCATTCTGGCGGAGAGAGTGGGATTCGAACCCACGGTACGCTTGCACGCACACACGCGTTCCAGGCGTGCGCCTTAAACCACTCGGCCATCTCTCCGGACAGGCAAGGGCGCGGACTATAGCGCGCCATCTCCGTAGTGCAAGCCGCTGTCCGCGAAAGCGCGAGGACAACGGCATGTCGTCGATCTGCGATGCAGGAAAGTCACGAGGCACCGTGAAAGGTGAAGCCCTCTCACGGTCCCTCGAGAACAATATCAGCCGACGATCTCGTCGAGCCGGAAGTTGAGCCCGATCTCACGCTCGGCCGCGGCCTCGCTGTCGGAGCCGTGCGTCGAGTTCTCGCCCTTCGAGACCGCGAACAGCTTGCGGATCGTGCCTTCCTTGGCCTCGGCCGGGTCGGTCGCCCCCATGACCTCGCGATACGTGGCGATGGCGCCCTCGCCCTCGAGCACCTGCAGCACGATGGGGCCGGAGGTCATGAATGTGCACAGCTCCCCGTAAAACGGGCGCGCCTTGTGCTCCTCGTAGAACTTCTCGGCCTGCGCCCGCGTCCACAGAACCCGCTTCTGCGCGACGATCCGCAGGCCCGCCTTCTCGATGACGGCGTTGATCGCCCCGGTCAGATTGCGCCGCGTGGCGTCCGGCTTGATGATGGAGAACGTACGCTCGATGGCCATCTGGGGCTCCTGCAACGGAATGAGGTGAAGCCGGGCGAGCTATTCCGCCGGGCGCGGCGCGGTTTATAACGGTCGGGACGAGATGCAGCAAGGATCCTGCCGCGCTGCAGCATGAGCCGCGAGCCCCAGGGGCCGGGAAGGAAGTTCGAGATGGTCAGAGCCGATACCAACCGACGCATCGATGGCGGGCGCCTGTGGGCGAGCTTGATGGAGATGGCGCGGATTGGCGCCACGCCGAAAGGTGGCGTCAACCGGCTGACGCTCACCGACCTCGATCGCGAGAGTCGGCACCTCTTTCAAAGCTGGGTCGAGGCGGCCGGGTGCACGGTCTCGGTCGACCGCATGGGCACCATGTTCGCGCGCCGCGAAGGCACCGACCCGTCGCTGCCGCCAGTCATGGTCGGCAGCCATCTGGACACACAGCCGACCGGCGGCAAGTTCGACGGGGCGCTCGGTGTGATGGCCGCGCTCGAGGTGGTGCGCACCATTGCCGATCTCGGCATCAGGACGCGGCATCCCATCGAGATCGTCAACTGGACCAACGAGGAGGGCTCCCGGTTCGCGCCGGCCTGCGTCGCGTCGGGCGTATTCGCCGGCGTCTTCAAGCTCGAGGATGCGCTCGCGACGACCGACATTCAGGGCCTTACGATTGGCGGCGAGCTGGATCGGATCGGGTTCGCCGGGCCGCTGCCGGTCGGCGGCCGGCCGGTCCACGCCTTCTTCGAGCTCCACATCGAGCAAGGCCCGATCCTCGAGGAGGAGGGCACTGACATCGGCATCGTGACGATCGCCAACGGCCAGAAATGGTACGAGGTGACACTGACCGGGGTCGAGAGCCACGCCGGACCAACCCCCATGTCTCGCCGCAAGGACGCACTGCTTGGCGCGGCTCGCATCGTCGAGCGGGTCAACGCCATCGGCCACGCCCACGAGCCACAGGCCTGCGCCACCTGCGGCATGATCCAGGCCTACCCCAACTCGCGCAACGTCATCCCCGGATCGGTGTTCCTGACCATCGACCTGCGCCATCCTGACGGCGACAAGCTGATCTCCATGGCGAAGGCCGTCGAGGCTGCCATACCGGAGATCGCTGCAGCGACAGGCCTCGCGCACGAGTACAAGCTGGTCGCCGATTTCCCGCCGCAGCCCTTCGAGCCGAGCTGCGTCGACGCCGTTCGCAAGGCTGCAGCACGTCTTGGTCTGTCGGCGCGCGAGATCTCCTCCGGCGCCGGGCACGATGCCGTCTACATGGCGCGCGTAGCGCCGACCGCGATGGTGTTTGTGCCGTGCATCGACGGCATCAGCCATAACGAGGCCGAGGACATGAAGCCCGAATGGGCCACGGCTGGCGCCAACGTGCTGCTGGAAGCCGTGCTCGAGAAGGCAGAGGTCGTCAGCGGCTGAAGCGGCATTGGTGCTCGGTACGCCTGATCTCGGCTTGCTCGTGCTGGTTACCGTTCCTTCTATGAGGGAACGGTGCCTTTGACGACCCAAGCCGTCGCCGCATAGGACCGCTCACCGTCGGCAGCTCCGTCGAGGTAGGCTCGCTGGAGGGCCTCGCGCAGCCGCGCCTTCGCATCCGAAGCGAGAGTGCTGGCGTATTCCGCGAAGGGACCGTCCCGACCTTCGACAGGCTTCCAGAAATCCGCGAACGACGAAAAGTCCATGCGGATGGTGAGCATGTCCTGCGCGACGTTCACGAGACCGGCCGCATGCCAGGCCTGGGCGAGCCCGCCGGGATGCGTGATTGCCCGCGCACAGCCTTTGGCCCGTCGTGTATCGGCGGCAGGATCGAGCATCGCCGCGGTATCCCAGAAGATCCGATAGGCCACGAAGCCCCCTCTGGAGTCCCAAACGGCAGCCGCGACCGTGCCGCCCGGCTTGGTCACTCTGCGCATTTCCCTGATCGCACGCTCCGGCTCGGGAACGAACTGCAGAACGAGCTGCGAAAGAGTGGCATCGAAGCTTCCATCTGGAAACGGCATCGCACAGGCGTCCCCGACCTGGAAGTCGACGCGGGCATCGGCATTGCGGCTTCTCGCGTGCCGGACGTAGGCGTCCGAGAAATCGACGCCCTTGACACTGACGATGCCAGACCGCCGGGCCAGCGCAGACGCCAGACTTCCCGTTCCACAACCGACGTCCAGAACGTGGCCAGCATCGACGCCGGCAAAGGTAACGAAGTCAGGAGCGAGCCGTCGGCTCCAACGGCCCATTTGAAGCTCGTAGCCATCGCCATCGGCGGCAAGAAAAGTAGAAGAAATCGTCATGCAAACTCTCCTGGAATACGAGAGCGCTTTATATCATGCCGTGAGAAGTCCCCCAATTCGGACCAGCGCAACCTACTCCTCACTCCCCATCTCAGCCAGCCTCTCAGCCGCATAGTTCTCGCCGATCGACATGGCGCAAATTCGTGAGACGTGGACCATGGAGAGCCGGCTCTCCTTGGCCCAGGCGTTCAGCTGCTCCTGGGCCTTGCGCAGGTCCTTCTTCGACGACGGCGTCTCGGCGATGTCGCAGCCCGCATCGCGCAGGCACAGCACGACATCGTTCGACAGCACGAACCCGTCCCAGCCGATGAAGCGCAGGAAATACTGCCCCGTCCGCCCGCCGAGCCGCGAGCCACGCTTTGCCAAAAGCTCGAGGAGGCCGACCTGATCGTCCTTCGGCCACTCCGCGAAAAAACGTCCGAAGCTGCCGTGCTCCGCGGCGATCTCGGCGACGAAGCGCGCATTCTCCCGTACCGACTTGATCTTCTGCGGATGCCGCACGATCCGCGTATCCGAGGCCAACCGCTCCCAGAACTCGTCCGGCTCGAAATTGAGCCGCGCTACGTCGAAGCCCTCGAAGGCAGCTTCGAAGCCTGGCCACTTCTGCTCGATCACACGCCAGACGAATCCCGAGCAGAAGATGCGCTTGGCCATCTCGGCGAGGACCCGGTCGTCGCCGACCCTCGCGAGCGCCTCGTTGCTCGGCACCTCCGGCAATAAGGCCGAAAGCGCCTTCGCCCCACCCTTTCGCTTCTCGGCTCGCGCGCGGATCGTCTTGAAAGCGGTCATGCGTAGGGCGGCCCCTTCAGCTCGACGCTGTTACCGTCCGGGTCCGTGATGTACATCGACGGCCCCTGACCTTCGGCGCCGTAGCGGCTCACGACCTCTCCCGGCTCGATGCCGTGCTTCCGCAGATGCCCGCCGAGCGCCGCCTCGACGAACGGCTCGATCCGGAGGCACAGGTGGTCCATGTTGCGTCCCTCGGCACCTGGCGCGGCCCCGCCCTTCCGTCCAAGCTCACCTTGGAGATCGACGAGGTCGATGAGCGCGGTGCCGGCCCGGAGCTGATAGAGCCCCAGCGCCTCCTGCACCTTCTCGACCTGGGCGCCCAGTACGTCGCAATAAAAGGCCTGCGCACGCGCTACATCAGCCACCCTCAGCACGACGTGATCGAGCCCCAATGGCCGGAACGGTGTCTCGCTCGTCAAGGATGCCTCCTGTCGCTCACTGTTCATGGGCTCGAAATCATGCCATCAGACCGCGCCGGGCACAAAAGCAAGGAGCCGAGGACCCATGTCCGCTGACGTCGAGACAATCGTGATCGGAGCCGGTGTCGTCGGCCTCGCCATCGCACGCGAGCTGGCGCTCAGAGGTCAGGACGTCATGGTCCTCGAGCAGCACGACATCATCGGCTCGGAAACCTCGTCCCGCAACAGCGAGGTGATCCACGCCGGCATTTACTATCCGCCCGGTTCGCTCCGCGCCAAGTTGTGCGTCGAGGGAAAGAAGCGGCTCTACGCCTTCTGCGCCGAGAACGGTGTCGACCACAAGCCGATCACCAAGCTGCTGGTCGCCACCACGGAGAGCCAGATCCCCAAGCTGAAGGCCATCCAGGAGACGGCGATCAAGAATGGCGTCGACGACCTGGTGCCGCTGACAGGCGAGGAGGCCCGGAAGCTCGAGCCCGAGGTCGCTTGCGTCGCCGCCATGCTCTCACCCTCGACCGGCATTGTCGACAGCCACGGCCTGATGATCGCGTTGCAGGGCCACGCCGAGAGCAACGGCGCCCAGGTTGTACTAAACACGCAGGTAAAGAGCCTCGGCATCGCACCATCCGGCCTCTACCGGGTGGCCGTCGGCGACGGCGATGCGGACGTGATCACCGCGAAGCGCCTCGTCGTCTCCGCGGGGCTGCACGCCTCGAAGCTCGCCCGCACCTTGCCCTGGGACGGCAACTATCGCCCACCCGAGACCTACTACGCTGTCGGCCAGTACTACGCGCTTGCCGGAAAATCGCCGTTCGGCCGGCACATCTACCCGATGCCGGACGGCGCGTGGCTCGGCCTCCACGTCACGGTCGACATCGGCGGTCGTTGCAAGTTCGGCCCCGACATCGAGTGGATTCCGGAGATCGACTATTCGTTCGACGAGACGAAGATCGAGAAATTCCTCGGCTTCATCCGCACGTACTATCCCGGCCTCGATCCTTCGCGACTACACGCCGACTACACCGGCATCCGCCCCAAGCTCTACCGCGAGGGCGAGCCGGTGCCCGACTTCTTCCTGCACGGCCCCGCAACGCACGGCCTCCCCGGCCTGATGCTGCTGTTCGGCATCGAGAGCCCCGGCCTCACCGCCTCGATGGCGCTGGCCGAGATGGTGGCGGACGCCATCTGATCTGGAGCAACCTGGCGGACTGGAAAACCGGGTGCAACGCGCGTAGCCTGCCAGTGATATATCAGAGAGCGGAAGCTCACACGGCACCAACGGCATAGGGAGGCACGTCGCGGCCATGAAAACCTACGAGGGCAAGCGCGCATTCGACGGCCTGCTCGTCACCGTCGACGGTAAACCGCTGCCGGAGCACTACGAGGTCTCCAAGTTCACGACTTGGGGCTTCGAGTGGACCTATGAAGGCGAGAGCCCGCAGCAACTCGCCCTTGCCATCCTCTACGATCATCTCGGCGACAAGACTCGCGCCATCGGCCTCTCCGAGCGCTTCATGCGCAAGGTGATCGCCAACCTCGACAACGACTGGACGCTAACCAGCGACGACGTCGCGAAAGCCGTTGCCGAGATCGAGAGCGCCGCTTGACCACGCTGGCCGGATTGACCGCCACACTCGACTGGATCGGCTTGATCGTTTTTGCGGCAACGGGTGCGCTGGTCGCCTCGCGCAAGCAGATGGACATTTTTGGCTTTGCACTCCTCGCCACCGCGACTGGCATCGGAGGCGGTACGCTCCGAGACGTGCTGCTCGGCGTGACGCCCGTCGGCTGGGTCCAGCGCCCCACCCCGCTGATCGCCTGCGTTGCCGTGGCGACCCTGGTCTTCTTCACGGCTCACATACTGCAATCCCGGATGCGCCTTCTGCTCTGGCTCGATGCCGCGGGGCTGGCGCTGTTTGCCGTCACCGGCGCCGATCTTGCGATGGCGGCCGGCGCAGGCGCTTTGGCATCGGTCGTCATGGGCGTCGTCACGGCGACGTTCGGCGGCATCATCCGCGACATCCTCGGCGGCGAGACGCCCGTGATCCTCAGCCGCGAGATCTACGTCACAGCCGCCCTGGTCGCTGCGGGCGTTTTCGTCGGCTGCCGCCTCGCCGGATTGCCCGGCTCGACAGCGCTCGTCGCCGGCTTCCTCACCGGCTTTGTCCTTCGCGGTGCAGCCCTCCACTGGGGCTGGTCGCTGCCCCGCTACCGCGAGCGGCCGGGACGTTCGTAGCAGGTCGGAGGTTGCCGCAAGCGCCGGATCACGCGAGGATCAGTCGCAGACATCCCGAAAGGCAATCCCCATGCGCCTCAGAGACGCCGCCCGCGTCATCCGTTCCAAGAACGCCGGCCCGACGCAGGTCACCATCGACCTGATGTTCGACGACCCGAAGCTCTATGCCCGCGCCCTTGCCGCACCGTCCATGAAACCAGCCGTCATCGCCCAGCGTTACGGCGTCGCCGAGGCCGAGGTGATCCCTTACCCGGCCGCCAACGCCATCAAGATCGTGCTCCCCCGCCGTGTCATCGCCGGCACTCCGGGCGACACCGACGTCTACGGCGCCCAGCAGCACCGCCCCATGATCGACGTGGAGATTTGAACCATGGCACCGGCACGCCAGACGAGCTTCGCGCGCATCATCGAGAAATGGCAGAAGGAGAAGGGGCCGCTCCGCATCATGTCGGCGTCGGGCCAGCTCGGCTACGGCATCATCGAGAAGGCCTTCCGCGCCGGCCTCGAGCGCGACCTGCACCTGATCGGCGCCGACATGGGCTCGGTCGATCCCGGCCCCTACTATCTCGGCTCCGGCAAGCTCGCCACGGCGCGCCGCTCGACCAAGCGCGACCTGAAGATGGTGCTCGTCGGCGCGCTCTCGATGAAGGTGCCGCTGGTCATCGGCACGGCGGGAACAGCCGGCGGCGACACCCACCTCGACCAGACGCTCGAGATCATCCGAGAGATCGCACGCGAGGAAGGCCTCAAGTTTCGCCTCGCCACGATCCGCTCCGAGATGCCGCGCGACCTGATCAAGCGCCAGGCCAAGGCGGGCAAGATCGCAGCCATCGGCCCAATGCCGGACCTCACCGACGCTGAGATCGATGGCGCCGCCTGCATCGTCGGCCAAGCCGGCACGGAGGCCTTCGTTCGCGCCATCGACACGCTGCCCGACGTCATCGTCGCCGGTCGCGCCTGCGACACCGGGATCTACACGTGTCTCCCCGAGAAGCTAGGCTTCCCGATCGGTCCGGCCCTGCAGATGGCCAAGATCATCGAGTGCGCGTCGCTGGCGTGCGAGGGCGGCGGACGTGACGCCATGCTCGGCACGCTCGAGGGCGAAAGCTTCATCCTCGAGAGCATGAACCCGGCGCGCAGGGCGACACCAATGTCAGTCGCGGCGCACGGCCTTTACGAGCAGGCTGATCCGCTCTCGGTCGCAGAGCCCGAGGGCGTGCTCTACCTTGAGGACTCGAAGTTCGAGGCCGTGGACGACCGCCGCTGCCGCGTCTCGGGTGGCCGCTGGGTTCCGACGAAGCAGTATTCCGTGAAGATCGAAGGCGCCACCCGCGTCGGCGCCCGCGCCATCATGGTGGCGGGCTCGGCCGATCCCGTCTTCATCGAGAAGTCCGACGAGATCGCAGGGCTGGTCGAGGCACAGATCCGCGAGCTGGTGCCGCCGAAGCCCGACAACCCGTACACGCTCTATTTTCGCTTCTATGGCCTCGGCGTCGTTGGCGGCCAGCCCGTGACCCAGCTTCCCGAGGAAGTCGGCGTCATCGTCGAGGTGATCGGCGAGGACGAGGACGAGGCCCGCGCCGTGGCAGCCACCGCCAAGCAGTATCTGCTGCACGCCCCGTTCCCGGGCCGGATCTCGACGGCCGGAAACCTGGGCTTTCCCTTCACGCCGCCAGAGCTGACGGCGGGAGATGCCTACCGCTTCTCGGTCTACCACATCATGCAGGTGGACGAGCTCAGCCCCTTGTTTCCCGTAGCTGTCGAGGAAGTCGAATAAGGGCCGATTGTGTTCAGTCTAGCGCTTGAAGGAGACCGCCATGAGTGCCGAGCAGAAAGTGAAGGATCTAGGGCTCGCGTTGCCGCCCGTGCCCAAGCCGGTCGGCAACTACGTCGGCGGTGTGCGGACGGGAAACCTGCTCTTCATGTCGGGCGTCGGACCACGGCTTCCTGATGGATCGCTGATCAAGGGCAAGCTCGGCGCCACGATGTCCGTCGACGAAGGCTATCAGGCAGCCCGCGTCGTCGGACTGAACATGCTGTCCAACATTCGCGGCCAGCTCGGCAGCCTCGACAAGGTGAAGCGCGTCGTGAAAGTGCTCGGCATGGTCAATGCCACACCCGACTTCGAGGACCCGCCGAGGGTCATCAACGGCTTCTCGGATCTGTTCGTCGAGGTGTTCGGCGACGCCGGCCGCGGAGGACGCTCGGCCGTGGGCATGGCGACGCTGCCATTCCAGATGGCGGTCGAGGTGGAGATGGTGATCGAGGTTTCGGATTGAAGGCGCGCAGGCGTCTACAAAGCCGTCAATAGGCGCCCCATGAGACCGTCGGGGTCGTGGACGACGCGCATGCCGTTGCCCGCGACCCTGCGCGTGACCGGATCGACGGGCTCGACGGAGGCCCACTCGGGCGGCACGAAGCTGACTTCGATCTCCGCGCCGTCCTCGAACGTGAGATGACGCGAGCAGGCGCGGCCGTAGTCGCACTCGCTCCAGTGCCCGGGACCAAGCCCAGCCGCCGTCCAATCGATCTCCGACATCCATGCGGACGCATGGCGAAAACTATCGAGGTCGTCGACGACGAGCACGATATCCGCATCGGCCTCGGCATGCTGCCGGTCCTCCGCCCCCCAGGAGCCGACCAAGGCCAGGCCTCTGACCCGACTATTGGCATCCGACCAGCTCTTGAGCGCGGATAAGAGTTGCTCGAGCCGCTGCGCATCGAAGTTGCACATGTGACGACCTCGCTCTCGAAAAAGCTCCGATCCCCCACTGCGACTTGCCGCGTCGACCGCCCCGCTCAGTTCAATAAAGTTTCGCGCCGAAATTGCGCTGCTCGTCGAACTCCGGGCTGAGCCGACCGGTCGGATTGGCGGCTTCACCCGCCTCGCGCGGCAGGAAGGCTCCAGATCCTGCACTGCCCTTCAACTTCCCGTCGTCGGCGACGATATCGCCTCGCCGCAATACGGTGACGGGCCAGCCTTCGATCGTGCGCCCAGCATATGGTGTATAGCCGGTGTTGTCGTGCACCCCGGCATCGCTGATCGTGGTCCGCCGCTTCGGGTCCCAGATGCAGATATCCGCATCCGAGCCGATTGTGATCTGCCCTTTGCGAGGGCTCAATCCGTACATCTTCGCAGGTCCCGTCGCGGTCCACTCGACGAAGCGGTCGAGGCCGTAGCGCCCTTTCGAGATCATCGCATCGAACAGCAACGGCAATCTGAGCTCGAGGCCCGGCATCCCATTGGCGATCTCCTTGAACGATGGCTCGGGTCCCGCACGCAGTTTCCCCGTATCGTCGAACCGGTAGGGCGCATGATCCGACGAGACGAACTGCAGGTCGCCGATCTCGAGCGCGTGCCACAGCGCCTCCTGGTCGGACTTCTGTCGCAACGGCGGGCTGCACACCCACTTGGCGCCCTCGAGCCCGGGCTTGATCAGATCGTCGACGGTCAGCGTCAGGTATTGCGTGCAGGTCTCGGCAAACATCTTCACGCCGCGCCCGCGGGCCTCGCGGATGACCTTGGCGCCCTCGGCTGTGGACACGTGATAGACGATCACCGGCTGATCGATCAGCTCGGAGAAGGCGGCCAGCCGATAGATCGCCTCGGTTTCGCACAGCCGCGGATGATGAGGCCCATGGAACCGCGGATCGCGATAGCCGCGCTCGACGAGGCGCCGCCCCATCCACGAGATCATGCCGTTGTTCTCGGCGTGAACGCAGACCAGCGCATGGTTCTCTCGCGCGGCGACGAGCGTATCGAGCAACTGCTCGTCGTCGACCTTGGTGTGCTCGTAGGTCATGAACAGCTTGATCGACGCGTGCCCGCTCTTCACCAGCGGCGGCAGCTCCTCCTTCAGCACGGTGGCGTTGGGATCGGCCAGGATCATGTGCATCGCGTAGTCGATGATGGCGCCTCGCTTGGCGAGAACGTGGTAATCCTCGACCACTTTGGTGAGGCTCTTGCCCTTGTGCTGGGCTGCGAAGCACACCACCGTCGTCGTCCCGCCGAGCGCTGCGGCCCCTGTCGCGCTCTCGAAGTTGTCGGCGCCCATGACGCCCATGCCGGAAAGCTGCTCGATATGCGCATGCGCATCGACGCCGCCCGGAAGCACGAGCTTGCCCTTGGCGTCGATCTCGCGCTTGCCGGGACCGAGGTTACGGCCCAGAGCGACGATGCTCTCGCCCGAGATGGCGACATCCGCCTCGAAACTGCCGGCCGAGCTCCCGACTGTGCCGCCGCGAATGACGATATCGTAGTCGGCCATGCTTGCCTCCTCGTGACTATCCCGGCTTCCGATCCAGCAGGATCGTCCGAGGCTCAACGAGTGGCAAGACTATTTGCCGGGCAAAGTGCGCCCGAGGAGCGGTTTACACCCTACCCCTGGACACGCGTCCAGCGTGCGCGGAGCGCTCCCGCCTTCTCCGCCCCCCAGAACGTGAACCGGCTCACAGGCAGACGGAGGAACGGCACGTCGTAGGCGATCAGAAGCAGGCCGAGCGGCAGCATCCATATGCCGAGCAGCGGCAGGAACGAGAAAATGCCGCCAAACGTGAGCAAAACGCCCGCAGGGATACGAGCCCAGCGCGAGGCTGGATGGCGAAGCCAGCGCAGCCCCCTGGCCGCACGCGCCGGAAGCTCGCTCTCGAGGCGCTTGAAGGCCATCTTCACTGCAAGCTTGTCGTGCGTCATCCTCGGCGCCTCATGGTGCATCCCGAACGGATGCCGTGGCGCAAGTGGGCACGAATGCCTCCTGTTTCAAGGCCTTCCTCAACTTGCGTCCGCCCCAGTTGCCGCTCTGCAACGGAGTGCGCCGGCATCGGACTTGGCCCGCAAAGGCGAAACCCGGGCCGTGGACTTGGAGGTACCGCTGGCGCCCCGGCCGCTTTCCTCGCTAGCATCACGTCCACCAGCAACCCGAAGCCAGGAGTACCCATCATGGCAACACCGCCATCGCCGAGCCGCGACGCCGTTCGCAACACCGTGCCGAAGCTGATCGACCTCACCGAGAAAGTGCTGTTCGGAGACGTCTGGGAGAGGAAGGAGCTGTCCAAGCGCGACCGCAGCCTGATCGTGTGCGCGGCCCTCGTCGCCATGAACCGGACCGAGCAGCTGAAGGGCCATGCCGGCCGCGCGCTCGACAACGGCGTCACCCGCGAGGAGCTGTCCGAGCTCGTCACCCATCTCGCATTCTACGGTGGCTGGCCGGTCGCCATGTCGGCCGCCGGCGTCATCCGCGACGTCTTTGCCGCCCGCGACGCCGAGAAGAAATCCTGAGTCCGCACGCGCAGGGCTGCCGGCTTCCCGCAGGGGAGTCGCCCTGCGCAATCAAAAAGGTCCATATCATGAAAGTCGGTTTCATCGGCCTTGGCACCATGGGTGCCTACATGGTCGCCAATCTGTCGAAATATCTCGAGAAATCGAACCACGGCCTCGTCGTCCACGACGTCAGGAAGAGCGCCGCCGAGCCATTCATCGCCAAGGGTGCCGAATGGGCTGACAGCCCGAAGGCCGTCGCCGAGCAATGCGATGTTGTGTTCCTGTCGCTGCCCGGTCCCAAGGAGGTCGATGCCGTCTGCACGGACGCCGCCACCGGCCTCATGGGCGGCCTGAAGAAGGGCGGCGCCGTCTTCGACCTCTCGACCAACGCACCGAGCATGGTTCGCAAGATCGCCGCCATCTACGCGGAGAAGGGCCTGAGCTTCATGGATGCGCCGGTCTCCGGCGGTCCGAACGGTGCACGCACCGGCAAGCTCGCCATCTGGGTCGGCGGCGACAAGAAAACCTTCGACGAGAACAAGGTGCTCCTCGACGCCTTCGCTGATCAGGCCCGCTACATTGGCGAGATCGGCGCCGGCTCGGTGGCGAAGCTGGTCCACAACGGCGCCGGCTATGCTATCCAGGCGGCCCTCGCCGAGCTGTTCACGATGGGCGTCAAGGGCGGTGTCGAGCCACTTGCCCTGTGGGAGGCGATCCGGACCGGAGCCGGTGGCCGCGGCCGCACCTTCGACCGCATGGTCGACCAGTTCCTGGTCAACAAATACGAGCCGCCGGCATTCGCCCTCAAGCTCGCGTTCAAGGACATGACGCTGGCGACCGAGCTCGGCCGCGAGTTGGGCGTGCCGATGCGCCTCGCCAACATGGCCTACGCCGAGATGAGCGAGGCGATGGCGCGCGGCTGGGAGGCCCAGGACAGCCGCTCGCCGATGAAGCTCCAGATCGAGCGCGCCGGCGTCAAGATCGAGGTCTCCCCCGACCGTATCAAGGAGGTCTTCGAGCGCGATCCGCCAGCACAGGGCGACCCGAAACGCGCCTGAGCAGAACCAGAACGCGGGGGCGGGCGTGACGACCGGCCCGCTCCCACTCCGCGATCCGTGCTCGCGCCAATCACGACTCTTTCCGCAAATCGAGGCCCGCGATGACAAAACGAACTTTCCGGGAGCGCGTACGCTCCGGCAGCAGGCTGCTCGGCGGCTTCGTCTTCTCCACCGACCCCAACATAACCCAGCTCTATGCCGCGGCCGGCTTCGACTTCGTCATTGTCGATCTCGAGCACACGATGAATGACACCCAGATCGTCGCCGCCCATCTCAGGGCCGCACGCGCGTCCGGAATCGAGGCCATCGTCCGTATCGGGCGGTCGCAGATCTACGACGTGCCGCGCATTCTCGATGCCGGCGGCAGCGGCCTGATGCTGCCTCATCTGGGCTTGCCGGACTATGGCGCCGACGCGGCCCTGCGCGCCATGCGCTATGCACCGGAAGGCGACCGCCCGACCTGCACCGGGGTTCCAGCTGCCGGCTTCGGCCTGTCCCCGTTCGCGGAGTACGCGCACCGGTCGAACGCCGAGGCAACGGCGATCGGTCTGGTCGAGGACAAAGCCTGCGTCGAGACCATCGACAGCGTTCTGGCCGGCGGCCTCGTCGATTGCGTGATGCCGGGGCCTGCCGACCTTTCCGTATCCTATGGCGTCCACGGCCAATTCCCTCACCCGTTGGTGCAGGGCGCGATCACGACCGTGCTCGAGGCGGCCCAGCGAAAGAAAGTCGCAGCGGGCCTCTACATTTCCGACCCGTCCGAGATCGCCGACGGCATCGCTCGTGGCTTCTCGGTGTTTGTGCTCTCCATCGACTACAAGCTGCTCGGTGCGACGCTGAGAAAGGCCACGGCGACCATGATGGAGCACGCCCGGTAGCGGGCCGCGCGGCCTCCACACTTACAATTTGCACTCCGCGGCATCATGTACGGGGGGACGGCGCTCGATGCCGCCGCTCAAATGTCAGCGAGCCGATTGTGAAACTCCGTGTCGGTTACGAGTTCAACTACCGGTTCCCCCAACCGACGCCTTGCCTTCTGATTCTCAACATTCACCATTCGCGCGTGGCCGATCTTGCCGCGCCCGACCACATGCTCACCTCGCCTTCGATCCCCGTCGTCAGCTACCGCGACGAGTTCGGGAATTGGTGCAACCGGATGGTCGCACCGGCGGGCTTCGTTCGCCTCTGGACGGACGCGATCATCCGCGACCACGGCGAGCCCGATCCGATGGCTCCGGAGGCCGGACAGGTCCCCGTCGAAGCACTTCCCGACAGTGCCTTGGTCTTTCTGCGAGCCAGCAGGTTCTGCGAGAGCGATAAGCTCCTCGACATGAGCTGGCAGTTATTCGGCAAAGCGAGGCCGGGCTGGGGTCGGGTGCAGGCTATATGCGACTTCGTCCACCAGCGCATCGCATTCGATTATGCGAACGCGCGGCCGACGCGAACGGCGTCGGAAGCCTACGTCGAAAGCACCGGTGTTTGCCGCGACTACGCTCATCTCGCGATCGCTTTCTGTCGCGCGTTGAACATCCCGGCCCGCTACTGCACCGGATATCTCGGCGATGTAGGCACCTCCCCCCCGTTCCCTCCGGGCGACTTCGCAGCTTGGTTCGAAGCCTATCTGGACGGACGCTGGTACACGTTCGACCCCAGAAACAACACGCCCCGCATCGGCCGGATTCTCATCGCACGAGGGCGCGACGCCGCGGACGTGGCCATGGTCACGACGTTCGGCCCGAACACCCTTCAGGGCTTTCGCGTCTGGACCGACGAGGTCGCTGAGACCAAGGCCTGATATCCCGCCCCCTATCGGCGCGAGATCGAAGCGGCTGTGATCAGCGAGAGAGAAGCCGGTCCACCATCTCGCGCGCCGTGCCGAGGTAGCGGGACGGGTCCACCAGCTGCTGCAGTCCGGCCTCGTCGAAGTGCGCGGTCACCTCGGGCATCGCGCGCAGCTGGTCGATCAACGGCGTCGCTTTATCCAGGGCAGATCGACACGCGACGTAGACGAGATCGTGGGCCTCGCCGCGTCCTGTAAGCGGTGCCAGCGCCATCATGACGGCCTCCGCAACGATCAAGCCTCCGGTGATATCGAGGTTCCGTCGCATGGCGGCCGGCTCGACGATCAGCCCTTCGAGCATGAAGCGGGCCTGATGCAAGGCGCTCGCCGAAGCCAGGAAGGCCTCCGGCAGCGCGATCCACTCGAGATGCCAGGGCCCGGTGGCGCGCTCGTGGTCGGTTGCCATCGCGTCGAGCAGCAGCCCAACCTGCGCGCGCACCGTCTTGGCGAGCGCGACGATCATCTCGCATGAGATGGGATTGCGCTTCTGCGGCATGGTCGACGATGCTCCACGACCCTTCACGAACGGCTCGAACACCTCGCCGATCTCGGTCTGCATCATCAGCATCACGTCGACGGCGATCTTGGAGAGGCTTCCGGTCACAAGGCCGAGGAACGTACCCGCCTCGGCGATGCCGTCGCGAGCCACATGCCATGTGATGTCCGGCTGCGCGAGATCGAGCTCGGCGGCGAGCGCGGCCTGCACCTCGAGCCCCTTGTCGCCGAGCGACGCCAGCGTGCCGGCAGCACCCGAAAATTGCACGACCAGCACCCGCGGCTTCAACTGGTTGAGCCGCTCGCGATGTCGCCGGATCATCGACAGCCAGACGGCCACCTTGAAGCCGAACGTCACCGGCAGCGCGTGCTGCAGGTGCGTGCGCCCCGCCATCACCGTGTCGCGGTACTTCCGGGCGAGCGCCGCGAGCGTCTGATCCAACGAGTCGAGGTCGGCCTCCACCAGAGCCAGGGCATCACGGATCTGCAGCACCGTGGCCGTGTCCATGATGTCCTGGGTCGTCGCCCCCCAATGCACGTAGCCGCCGGCTTCGCCGACACCTTTCGCCATCTGGTGCACGACGCCGACGATCGGATATCCGACGATATCGGTCTCGGCCTTGAGCTGGGCGAGATCGAGATCGAGGCCTTCCGCCCGCCGCGCGATCTCCACAGCGGCAGCCTCCGGAATGACGCCCACCTTCGCCTCGGCGCGCGCCAACGCCACCTCCACCTCGACATAGCGCCGCGCCAATGCCTCGTCCGAGAACACGGCGCGCATGGCTGGCGTGCCGAAGAAATCTCGGAAGATGCGGGAGTCGAAGGCGGTGGAAGGCATGTGCAAGGCTCGCAGCGCAGGGTGGGTGATGGGCGCGAAACCTAAGCGAACGCGACGCCATGCGCCATGACCAACCGCATGCCCGTCCGCACGGCGCCCCGCCGGATCGACCTGCCACGGGATTACCGGCCGTTGGCCGCCATCGGTCCGCGTGCTTAGCTGACGCCAGGATCAGTCAAAGGAAAGCAGCAACATGCTCAGTCTCGAGGGCAAGGTCGTCTTCATGTCGGGTGCCGGCTCGGTCGGCGACGATCCCGACGCGAAGGTCTGGGGCAACGGCAAGGCCACCGCCGTTCTGTTGGCACGCCAGGGCGCCAAGGTCTACGGCGTCGATCTTCGCAAGGAGGCGGCGGACGTCACCAAGGCGATCATCGAGAAAGAAGGCGGCACCTGCGCCACCCGCGCCGTCGACATGACCAAGGCGAAGGAGGTGGAGGCCGCGGTGGCCGATTGCGTCAAGCGGTTCGGACGCATCGACATCCTCGTCAACAACGTCGGTGGGTCGGCCCCGGGCACGGCCGTAAGCATGGAGGAGGAGCTCTGGGATCGCCAGATCAATCACAACCTCAAGACGGCGTTCCTCGGCTGCAAGTACGTCATCCCCGTCATGGAGAAGCAGGGCAAGGGCGCGATCGTGAACCTGGCTTCGGTTGCCGGCCTTCGCATGACGGCTGACCGTCCCCACGTCGCCTACTCGACCACGAAGCTCGGCATTCTGGCCTTTTCGAAGTCGACGGCGATCGCTTATGCCAAGAAGGGCATTCGCTGCAACACCGTGATCCCTGGCCTCATGCATACGGCCCTTGTCGAGCACCGCCTCGCCAAGACGATCGCCGCCAACGACCTGCAAGGTTTGATCGACAAGCGCAATGCCGCCTGCCCCACCGGCAAGATGGGCAACGCCTGGGATATCGCCCACGCCGTGCTGTTCCTCGCCTCCGATGAGGCCAGCTACATCACAGCGACCGAGATCCTCGTCGATGGCGGCCTGACGGCTGCGACCGGCCTCGGCTGAGCCGGAGCACAATGGCGGTGGCGTGGCGCTGTCTCAGCCGTCCAGCGGCTTGGCGGCCCATGCCTCGGCGCGCCGTCCCGTCGCCTGACCGATCGACGCGAGGCCGTTGACACGCGCGTCGTCGGCAAGATGCGCCTTTATGCGCCCGATCAGCCCGGCGCCCTCGTAGATCAGCCCCGTGTAGAGCTGGATGAGCGTCGCTCCGGCCTCGATCTTGGCGAGCGCCGTCGCCGGGCTGTCGATGCCGCCGATCCCGATCAGCGGAATGCCACGTCCGGTCGCCAGATAGATCCGCGCCAGCATGGCCGTGGAACGGTGGAACAGCGGACGCCCTGAAAGCCCGCCGGCCTCCTTGGCGGTGCCGACGTCGACGAGTTCCCGGCCGCGCCAGCGTCGTATTCGACACGGCGATCGCATCGACCTTGTGCGCCACCAGTCGCTCAGCAATCGCGTCGATGTCGTCCTCCGCGATGTCCGGGGCGATTTTGACGACGACCGGCCGGCGTGGGGCTCCGGCCACGACATGACGCTCCCGCGCAGCCATGATCCGTGACAGGAGCTCGTCGAGTGCAGCCGGCGCCTGCAAATCGCGCAGCCCAGGCGTGTTCGGCGACGAGATATTCACGGTGAAATAAGTCGCCACGCCATAGAAGGCATCGAGCCCTGCCACGTAGTCCGCCGTGCGGTCCTCGGCATCCTTGTTGGCGCCGATGTTGACCCCGACGATGCCGCCACGATTGCGCCGTGCCTCGAGCCGGGCCAATGCTGCAGCGTGTCCCTCGTTGTTGAACCCGAGGCGATTGATGACCGCCCGGTCACGGATCAACCGGAAGATGCGCGGTTGCGGATTACCTGCTTGAGGTCGCGGCGTGACAGTGCCGATCTCGGCAAAGCCGCAGCCCATGGCGAGAATGGCGTCCGGCACGCGGGCGTCCTTGTCGAACCCGGCCGCGATGCCGACCGGATTGGGAAAGCGCAAGCCCGCGACGCTGATCTCCAACCGCGCGTCGTCCGCGTTCGTATCGCGCGGATGCAGGCCTTTCTCCAGGGCCTGGATGCTCATCTGGTGAGCCCGCTCGGGATCGAACGCCAGCAGCGCGGGTCTGGCGAGGTCGAAGAGGTGGTTGAGCATCAGCCGAGATCCCCAGGAAGGATGTGGCGACCATCCGCGGCGATGTCGAGCGGCACGCAGCGCCGCGCAAGGCTCGGATCGAGCGGGCCATAAAGATGCGGAAAGCGGGCACCGTCCCGGGCCGGCTCCCATTTCAGCGCCGCGCCGAGCTGAGCGGCATCAAGGGCGACCAGCACCAGGTCTGCGAGCCCACGCCCGTCCTTGCCCGAGAAATGCCGCGCCAGCGTCCCCGACAGCTGCGCCGCCGTCGAAAGATGGATGAAGCCGTCGCGCAGGTCGTCGGCAGAGCCGAGATACCGTCCGGCCGCTCTGGCGTCGCTCCAGTCCCGTGCCGAACAGACCTTGTAAACTATTTCAGGCATAGAGTTTCCATTGATCTTTGTTCGCAGCAATATCCGTTGATGGACGACCTGCGGCTTGCACTGACGGCTGCTCACCGTAAGCAACGACCGCTCTGCCATCCGTCGGCCGGGAACGCTGCACGCGAGCATCGCAGATCGCATGGCACGACCGCCGGGCGATCCCCGATGCATAACATGGGATGGGTGCGAGGCGAACGAGATGCGGCGGCGCGATAGGCCCCTTACCCACGACTGGATCTGGAGCGCCATCGACACGCTCGCGGAGCGCCATGGCCTCACGCCATCCGCCCTCGCCCGCCTCGCCGGTCTGGACCCCACCACATTCAACCGCTCGAAGCGCGTAACCGCTGAAGGCCGGCCCCGCTGGCCGAGCACCGAAAGCATCGCCAAGGTTCTCGAGGCGACCGGAACGACCTTGGACGACTTCGCGTCCCTCGAGCTCGAGGAGGTGCCGGAGATCTCCTTCGCGTCCGACGAGGGTGAGATCTCGGGCGTTCCCGTCGTCGGCGAGGTCCGGGGCGGACTTGTCCCCGATTGGGAGCCGCCACTCGAGCACAAGATGGCTGCCAATGGCCGCGATACGGTCGATCAGGGCAACCGGCGGTTTGCCTTGACCGTCGCGGACTCGAGCCTCGAGCCCGCCTACAGCGCTGGCAACGTGCTTGTCGTCTCCGAGGCGGCCGAGCCTCAGGCCGGTGACCGGGTCATGGTCAAGCCGTCCGGCATGCCCGTTCTGCCGCGCCTCCTGGTTTCGGCGAGTGCCAGCCGCATCGAGCTCGGCACTTTTGGAGGCAACACCAAACGCATTGCTCTTCGTCGCCGCGACGTCGACTGGATCGCGCGCATCGTCCTCGTCCGGTAGTCGCAGCACGCGGCATGCGATAGGCTCGCCCTGAGCCGATCCGGTAAATAGTGCCTGTTCCAGGACCAGCGGTTGTTTCGCGACGCGACCGCGTGGTATCGGGCGGATTGACGATGGCGCGGCAACCGAGCCCGCACGACCGTCCTTCCGGATTCCAGCCTCGCGGGCCCCATGCAGCCTCCGTTCAGTGCCAACTGTCTGACGCTCGAGGAGATGCTCGGAGGGCGCATGCGGCTGAGCATTCCGGCCTATCAGCGGCCGTATTCCTGGACGACGCATCAGGCTGGACAACTTCTCGACGACATTCTCCTCGCCCTCGACGACACCGATGCGGCGGAGCAGCGTTCCAGTCGCGACGACATCGCGGACGGCGCGGGCGACAGCGACTATTTCATGGGCGCCGTGGTCCTGATGGAAATCCGCCGCGCCGGCCCATCCCCGACCGATCCATCGTCAAGCGCCACCCACGAGATCATCGACGGCCTGCAACGGCTGGTGACGCTGACCATTCTGCTGGCTGTGCTGCGCGACATCGCCGAGGATGACGATCCCGGCACGGCCACCCGCGCGGCACTCTGCATCGCCGACCCAATCGACGACGGCGAAACCGGAGCGCCGCGGCTTCGCCTGACGCTCACCGGACCGACGCAGCGCTTCTTTTACGACTTCGTCCAGCAACCGCGCGCAACCTCGGCGATGCCCGACTCTGACGATCTTCCGGCGCCCGAGACCCGGCTGCTCGCCGTGCGTGAGCATCTGATGGCGACCCTGATCGGCGAGAGTCCGGAGCGCCGCCGCCAGCTCGTCGCCTATCTCCTCTCGCGCTGTCATTTCGCCGTGATCGCAGCGCGGACGCTCGACCGGGCGCACCATATCTTCGCCGTGCTGAACGACCGCGGGCTGCCCCTTGCCCGCGGCGACATTCTCAAGGCGCAGATCCTCGGCGCGGTCGGCAGCGCCCGGCACGCGGAGCTGCATGCGCGCTGGCTCGAAATCGAGCAGCGGCTGGGCGGCTCGTTCGAGGAATTGTTCAGCCACCTGCGTACGATCGAGGGCCGCTCCCGTGCCCGCATCATCGACGAGATCAGGTTGCTCGTGGATCGCAGCGGCGACCCCGAGACCTTCGTCGACGGCACGCTTTTCCCCTATGCCGAGATCCTTCAGGCGATCCAGTCGGCACGGCACGGCGAAGCCTCGCAAGCCACCCCGGCAGGCATGCGCCTCGTCTACCTCGGCTGGCTCGGCAGCCACGACTGGATCCCGCCATTGATGCTCTATTGGCGCACGGTCGGCGGCGATGCCGCACGCCTGGACGGATTTCTCACCCGGCTCGACCGGCTCGCCTACGGACTGCGGATACTCGGTGTCGGCTCGGACAAGCGAACGGTGCGCTACCGTGCCGTTCTCGACGCGATCCGTTCAGGCCGCATCGATGAGCCCTCGTGCGCTCTCGATCTCACGCGCGACGAGCAACGCCTCATCGCCTACAACATGCGCACGCTCCACGCCCGCAGCCAGCTGGCCTGCAAGCTGGTGCTGCTGCGACTCAACGACCTCGTCGCCGGGACGCCGCAAGGGCTCGATCAGAGCGCCTTCACCGTCGAGCATGTCCTGCCACAAAAACCCAGCCGCACGAGCCGATGGCGTGACTGGTTCCCGGATAACGAGGAACGTGAGCGCAGCACCCAGTCGCTTGGCAACCTCATTCTGGTGTCGCGCCTCGACAACGAGCAGGCGCGCAACTCCGAGCTCGATCGCAAGCTCGAGATCTATTTCGGGAAAGGCACCGAGCAACCCGCGCTGACCCGTGAGATCGAGGGGCTCACTGAATGGCGCCCACTGGACGTGAAGCGACGCGAGGAGCGGCTGGCCACGCTGCTGAACAGGCACTGGCAGATCGGCTCGGGGCGCGGCGATGCCGATGCGTCGGCCGAGACTGTCACTGCTGTACCCACGACCACGGACTCGCCTTTGCGGCCTCTTCAAAGCCCCCCCGCGTCATCTGTTCCGGGTTGAGCGGGGACCAGCCGAACTTGCCATTCCATCGCCCATCGAAAAGAGTATTTCTCTGCGTAGCGCTTCCCCTTCCACCACCTCTGATTGTTCTCGTCGTCCTATAAGGGATCGTCAGGGGCGGGAAAGAGGAACAACATGACCGTGCCGCTCGCGAGCAGTTGCGAGACCGTCGAAGGGCTCCTGACGGGGCCGCGCAAGCTCAGTATTCCCTATTTCCAGCGCGGCTATGCCTGGCGCGAGGAGCACGCCGACCGCCTCGTCAGCGATCTCGTCAGCCATGCCCAGGGAAAGGGTGGAATCGACTGGTATCCGCTCGGCGCCGTCATCCTCGCACACCGACCCGGCGCGACGCACGCCGACGTGGCCGACGGCCACCAACGCCTGATCACCTTGACGATGCTGATCGCTGTCCTGCGCGACCTCGAGGACGACGGCGAGCTTCGCCAGCGGCTCGGCCGCTGCATCCTCGATGCCGACGCGAGCCTGCGCTTCTCGACGGCACCGGGCACCAGTGATCTCTTGCGCACCGCGGTCCAGGAGCCCGGCGCGGCGGCTCGTGAGCTCGACACCAGCACGCTGGATCTCTCGCCGAGCGAGGTCGCCCTCCTCGACAACCGCGCACTTCTGATTCGCCGGCTGGCAGCCATGACGCCTGCCGAGCGTCGGCGCCTCTCGGCATTCCTCCTCGACCGGACCCTGCTGGTCACGATCACCGTCGCCGAGGAGAACGCCGCCCGCCTTTTGTTCGCGACGATGCACGAGACCGGGGTCAAGCCTCAGACCGCCGACCTGCTGAAAAGCCGGATCCTCGGGCGCTGCCCCAGCGACATGCGCGATAGGGCGCAAACCGCCTGGGAGAATCTGGAGTCGCGCCTCGGCCGGGATCGTATGGAAGGATTGCTCCGCAATCTCGCCGCCATCGAGGCACGCACGCTGGCCACCGAGCAAGCGGACATGAGCCTGTCGCCACTCTTCGACTTCGAGAGCGCCGACGATGCCGGCCGCTTCGTGCTCGACCATTTGCGCCCCCTCGGCGCACGACATGTCGAGATGCACAATGCCGGACTGGATCCAGCGGCGATGCCCGGCCCCGTCTTTCGGCGCCTCCAGTATCTCTCGTGGGTCATCCGCCACGAGACATGGCGCCTGCCTGCGCTTCATTGGCTGTCGACGACCGACTACGAGCATCCCGACACGCTTCCCTTTCTCACGCGCCTCGAGGCCCTCGCCTGGGTCCAGATGATCAAGCCGGAAGAGCCCTATCGCCGCGACAAGCGCTACCTTGCCGTGCTCGACGAGATCGACCGTGGAACGGCGCTCGCCCCGGGCGGCTCGCTGGAGGTTCTCGCCGCCGAGCGGGCTGCCGTGCGCAGCGTGTTGACCGGCCCCAACCTGGCGCGCCGACCCTACAAGCTGTTCCTGTTGCTGCGACTGAACGCGATCTACGACGGTGCAGCCGCCGTGACCGTCACTCCCGAGGCGACCATGGAGCACATCTTTCCCCAGCGCCCCGCCGCGAACAGCCCATGGATCGAGAACGACCGGCAGTCAACGGACGGTGCCGATCTGCGCCACGTTCTGGGCAACCTGACCCTGTTGACGGAAGCGGAGCAGAACCGGGCCGGCAATCGGGAGTTCGACATCAAGCGCACCGTCTACGCCACGAGCGCGTTCCACCTCACCCGCCGCGTGGCCGCCGCCTCGCAATGGCGCGCCGAGGAGATTCGAGCGCGAACCGAAGCCTTGGCGGACGATTTCCTCGCTGACCTCGGGCTCACCGCACCTTCTCTTACCGCTCCCTGAAACTTGATCGGCCGTAGATTGTGCCGAGACGAGCCAGCCGCTAAGCCTGTCGGTGACATAGTTTTCGACCCAAATCGGCAGGATCCCGAAGCATGCAGATCGAGCTGGAAGCGGCCCCCGTGATGGTCGTTGGCGGGCCCTACTCGAACCTTCGTGCCACCGAGGCGGCGATGGCCGAGGCCGAGCACTTGGGAATTCCTCCAAGCCAGATCATCTGCACCGGCGACGTCGTCGCCTATTGCGCTGAGCCCGAGGAAACCGCCCGCGCCATCGCCGGCTGGGGCTGCCACACAATTCAAGGCAACTGCGAGCAGCAGATTGCAGCGGGCGCCGCCGATTGCGCCTGCAATTTCGAGGAAGGCAGCGCTTGCGACCTTCTCGCGAAGGGCTGGTATCCGTTCGCCGCCGATCGCGTGTCCAATGAGATGCGTGCCTGGATGGCCGGCCTTCCCGAGACGCTGACGTTTTCGCTCTGTGGCCTCGACTTTCGCGTCGTTCACGGCGGCACCCACTCGGTCAGTCGGTGGGTTTTCGCCTCCGAGCAAGAGCTGATCGCTGAGGAATGCGGCCTCGCCGGCGCCGACCTTGTCATCGCTGGCCACTGCGGACTGCCCTTCATTGCTCGCGCTGGCAAGAGCACTTGGTTCAACGCAGGCGTCATCGGCATGCCCGCCAACGACGGCTCGACCGACGTTTGGTACGGCCTGATTACGCCGGGCGACAAGGGGGTGGTCCTGTCCACGCATCGTCTCACCTACGATCATCAAGGCGCCGCTGCCGCCATGCGGCGCTCCGGCCATGCCAACGGCTATGCCAGGACGCTCGTGACGGGTCTGTGGCCGAGCCTGGACGTGCTCCCGCACCACGAGAAGGTCGAGACGGGAGCCCGATTGCGCCAGCGCAAGATCAAAGTATCTGCAAAATCAGCACTCTCACGCAGGCACACGCCATCGGCGGCGATTGATGTGGTAGCTTGAGGCGCACTTCTCGCCCTCGCCGGACACATTTCGAACACGAGCGCATGACGTCGTACATCGTGGAGGGACCACAATGTATCGAGAGGGGGCTAAGTCATGTTCACGCGTCAACCAGCCAGCAACGCCAAAAACATCGGCGATATCAAACCAGTCGATAAGACTTTCGATCGAACCCTGGACGCCTTGCGTCCCGGCGGCGAGGCTTCAGGCAGCCATCAAGCCGGAACGACACGGCCCATGAGCCGCCAGGACGGTACGCTTTCAATCATCGGCAACGATCTGACCATCGTCGGCCAGGGACTGCGCATCATCACGCGCGGAACGCTGCAGGTGGAAGGCAAGGTCGAAGGCGACGTCGTCGGCAACGAGGTCATCATCGGCGAGAAGGGCCATGTGACGGGGGTTGTCTCGGGCCAGAGCGTCATCGTGCACGGCGCTGTTGCGGGCACCGTCAAAGGCGTCAACGTCGTTCTCAGCTCGAGCGCCAGGGTCGACGGCGACGTGCTCCACAACCAGCTGAGCGTCGAGCAGGGCGCCCACTTGGACGGCCGCGTTCGCCGCCCGGCCGATCCTGCCGAGCTCGCACCCGTGCTCGAATAGCGATCGAATGCGCCCGAGGCTCGCGCCCGGGCGCACGAGCCCGCGCTACAGCAAGAGCAACACCCACATGCCTCAAATGACCTCGCGGTCCTCCTCGTCGAGCGATCGACGCTGGGGCCGCGGCCCGGTATTGCGTGGCAGCAGCAGCAGGACGACCAGCATCGGCGGTAGCACGAAGCACCATGCCGCCCACCACGAGTGATCACGGTTCCGCGCTGCGGCTATGATGCCTGCAGCCACGGCCGCCGATATGGCGACGAGGCCCCAGATCGCGATGGCTTGGATGGCGTTCATGGACGTTGTCCCTCCGCCGCTAGGCACCGGCCGCTACCGGCAAGCCCTTGCGGAGCCTAGCACTTGGCCTTCGATTGTGGCGGAGTCAAGCACGCGGCGGGACATCTCGCGCCGCGCGGTCGGACACTTGGAGCCGCTTCACATTCCCGGATAGTTCGGGCCGCCGCCACCCTCGGGCACCGTCCAGTTGATGTTCTGGTTCGGGTCCTTGATGTCGCATGTTTTGCAGTGCACGCAGTTCTGCGCGTTGATCTGGAAACGCTTGCCGCCACCGTCGTCGTCCACCCACTCGTAGACACCGGCCGGGCAATAGCGATTCGACGGCCCGTCGTACTGGCCGAGCTCCGACGTCTTCTGCAGTTTCAGGTCCTTGACCTTGAGGTGGGCCGGCTGGTCCTCCTCGTGGTTGGTCGCCGAGAACGACAGGTTGGTCAGCCGGTCGAACGTCAAGACGCCGTCGGGCTTCGGATAGGCGACCGGCTTGAAGCCGCTCGACGGTGCCGGTGGCCGCGTAGTCCGGCTTGCCGTGCTTGGCCGTGTTGCCGAAGCCCGATGCCGGGCAGGATGGTGTTGAGCCACATGTCGAGCCCGCCGAGCCCGATGCCGAGGAACGTCCCGAACTTGGACCAGTAGGGCTTGGCATTGCGCACGCGCTTGAGATCGGCGCCGATCGGCCCCTCGCGCACGGCCCGCTCGTAGCCCTCGAGACGGTCGTGGCTGCGCCCCGCCTTGAGCGCGGCGAACGCTTCCTCCGCCGCATAGACGCCCGAGAGCACCGCGTTGTGGCTGCCCTTGATGCGCGGCACGTTGACGAGGCCCGCCGAGCAGCCGGTGAGCAAGCCACCGGGAAACACCATCGTCGGGATCGACTGCCAGCCGCCCTCGGTGATGGCGCGCGCGCCGTAGGCGATGCGCTTGCCGCCTTCGAAGACGCTACGGATGGCGGGATGCGTCTTGAAGCGCTGGAACTCCTCGTAGGGCGACAGATAAGGGTTCTGGTAGTTGAGATGGACGACGAAGCCCACCGAGACGAGGTTCTCGCCGTAGTGGTAGAGGAACGAGCCTCCGCCGGTCCGGTTGTCGAGCGGCCACCCGAACGAGTGTTGGATGAGACCGGGCTTGTGCTTGTCCGGCGAGACTTCCCATAGCTCCTTCAGACCGAGGCCGTACTTCTGCGGCTCGTGCCCGTCAGCCAGCCTGAATTGCTCGATGAGCTGCTTGGCGAGCGAGCCGCGCGCGCCCTCCGAGATGATCGTGTAGCGCCCGCGCAGCTCCATGCCGCGCGTGAAGTTGTCCGTTGGCTTGCCGTCCTTGCCGATTCCCATGTCGCCGGTCGCGACACCGATGACGGCGCCGTCATCGCCGTAGAGAACCTCGGCCGCGGCAAAGCCGGGATAGATCTCGACGCCGAGCTCGGTCGCCTGCTCACCCAGCCATTTGCACAGGTTGCCGAGGCTCCCGATATAGTTGCCGTGATTGTTCATCAGCGGCGGCATCAGGAAGTTCGGCAGCCGCATCTCGCCGGCCGGCCCGAGATAATAGAACTTGTCCTCGGTCACCTCGGTGGTCAGCGGAGCACCCTTGTCGCGCCAGTCCGGGATGAGCCGGTCGAGCCCTATCGGATCGATGACGGCACCGGAAAGTATGTGGGCCCCGACCTCGGAGCCCTTTTCCAGCACCACCACGGACACCTCGTGCCCGCTCTCCTGCGAGAGCTGCTTCAGGCGGATGGCCGTTGCCAGCCCCGCCGGTCCCGCACCCACGATGACGACGTCGAACTCCATCGCCTCGCGCGGCGGCAGCTCCTCAGCATTCTCAGCCATGTCGACCCTGTCCCAGCCGATTACCTCAACCCTTTCGTTCGATAGGTCTTTGCCGACCCGAACGTCAAGCATCGTTGCCGTCCAGGGTTTCGATCTGTCGTGCCGCTGGCGCTCGCGTCCGGGGCCGCTATGCTTTGGGCGCAATGACCGACGAGGATCAAAAAGACAAGTTGCTGGCACTACTCGCCTGGTGGCGGGAGGCCGGCGTCGCGGACGCGCTCGACGACGAGGCGGTCGATTGGACGGCACGCCCCGACGCAGCGCCCGGAGCCGGTTTCGCGTGGCCCGATACGGATGAACCCCCGCCAGCGGCCCCGACAGGCCATTCAGCTCCCGCGGGTGCGCCATCACCGGGGCGGCCGCCGCCGTCCCGGCCTGGAGCACCGCCGGAGGTCTCGCGTCCGTTCCCGCGCACAGAGCAGCGTCCCCCGGCCCCGGTCTCGCGTCCCTCGCCCGCACCATCGCCCGGAGAGCCGGCCGCTCGGATGCCCACTCGCCGCGAGCCGGCTGCCGTCGCCTCGGCCCGGGAAGCCGCGCGATCCGCCCGCTCTCTGGAAGAACTGGAAGCGCTACTACAACAGTTCGAAGGTTGCCCGCTCAAGGCCACCGCCAAGACCACGTGCTTTTATCGCGGCGCGCCGAACGCCCGCCTCATGGTAATCGGCGAGGCTCCGGGCCGGGACGAGGATCTCGTAGGCAAGCCGTTCGTCGGCCGCGCCGGCCAGCTTCTCGATCGCATGCTCGCCGCCATCGAGCTGACCGAGGCCGACGTGCACATCACCAACATCGTCTACTGGCGCCCGCCGGGAAATCGCACGCCGACGCCCGAGGAGGCCCAGGCGTGCCGTCCGTTCCTCGAGCGTCAGATCGAGCTGGTCGCCCCCGAGCTCATTCTCACGCTCGGCGGGCCGGCCGCGAAAGCCATGCTCAACTCGCCCGACGGCATCTTGAAGCTGCGCGGCCGCTGGCGCGAGTTCCAGCTCGCTGGCAGATCTATCCGCCTGATGCCGACCCTGCACCCGGCCTATCTGCTTCGCCAGCCTGAGGCGAAGCGACAGGCCTGGCGGGACCTCCTTCAGCTCAAGGCCGCACTGGACGGCCAAACGGAAGGTAACGCTACATGAAATCCCTGAAAGAGCTGCTCGATCTGCGCTTTGGCGACATCGGCGAGATTCCCGAGCAATTGGCGGAGAATGCGTCGCTGCAGCGCCTCGCCGGCCGCGGCGTTGTCCGTCGCTTCAAGCCGGAGCCCGTCGCCCCCGGGGTGTTGGACACGCTGGCCGCCGTGGCTCTCTCGACGCCGTCGAAGAGCGACCTGCAACAGCGCGACATCCTGATCGTCGAGGACCCCGCCATCCGCGGGCGCATCAACGAGTTGCTGAAGGACCAGGACTGGATCCCCGGCTGTCCGCACCTGCTCGTCTTCCTCGGCAACAATCGCCGCCAGCGTCAGGTGCACGAATGGCGCGGCCACGCATTCGCGAACGACCATCTCGACGCGTTCTTCAACGCCGCCGTCGACGCCGCGATCGCATTGGAAGGGTTCATCGCCGCCGCCGAGGCGGCTGGCCTCGGCTGTTGCCCGATCAGCGTCATCCGCAATCACGCCGAGGCGGTGAGCGGCCTCCTCGGCCTGCCCGACCACGTCTTCCCGGTCGCGGGCCTCGGCGTCGGCATCCCGGCTGGCCCCGCCTTCGTCTCCGCGCGCCTGCCGCTCGGCCTGACCGTCCACCGCGACCGTTACACCGAGGCGACCGACGAGACCGTCCGCGCCTACGATCGTCGCCGCAACGGCATCTTCCCTTATCGCGCCCAGCGCAACGTCGCCAAATTCGGCGAGGCAAAGGACTACGGCTGGAGCGAGGAGAAGGCCCGCCACTACGCCGTCCCCGAGCGCGCCGACTTCGGCGCCTACGTCAAGCGGCGCGGGTTCAAGCTGGAGTAGGCGAAACCACGCGCGGCCACACCACGCCCTTGCGCTCCATCACGGCCGGTGCCTCAATTGATCCTCCACCCACGGAGGATATCACCGCATGGCACTTTACGAGATGCGCACCTACACGCTCTACGTCGGCAAGATGGGCGAGGCCCAGAAGCTCTACACCGAGCTGGGCTTCCCCGCGCTGAAAAAGGGCGGTCACGACAAGCATCTGGTCGGCTACTTCGTCGCCGACACCGGCATGATCAATCAGCTGGTGCACATCTGGAAGTTCGCCGACGACGCCGACCGGCGCGCGCACTGGGCTGCCGTCTTCGCCAACACGGACTTCGTCGAGGGCTTCGCCTCCAAGTTCCGCCCGCTCGTGATGAGCCAGGAGGTCAAGCTGATGACCGAGGCGCCCTGGGGTCCGCATCCCTGATTCAATGGACGTGTCTCCGGTGTCCGGCTCCTGCCGGGCACCGCCCGCATCCCACCCCTATGTCCGCACCCAATTCGGCCAGCTTCCCGTCCCCCCGATTGCAGCAATTGCCTGTGGGTAAGCGTGGCTCGACGCGGACCAGTTGCCGGCACGACCTTGCACAGCCATCATATTGGGATTAAACGTCGATTCGACATGGCCGCGTGCCGATTTATAGGCGCGCAACGTCACTTCCATGAGTTCAAGTGCCAGCTGCGTGCGACGTGATTGCCGGGACTGGCCGGCAGCGTCTCGAGCACAGATGCGGTTGTCCGGGACCATGCGATTGCGCCGATTGAACCTCGCCATGCTGGCCATCGCCACCGGGCTCGCCGGATGCGCCAACGGTCTATCGACCTTGCCTTCCGACGGCTACGGCATCGCCCAATCGCAAGACACACCGGTCGCCGCGCGCGACCCTGAGATCGCGGGCCGCGAGCGCGTTGCGGTCGATAGTGTTCCCTACACCATCGCCATGGCCGATCCCGGCCGCGCCTCCCAGATCCTCGCCTTGCGCGGCGCCTCTCACGCGGCGGTGTCGGGCACGCGCAGCATCGCACCAGCCCCGGAAACAACGCCCTCGACCAAGCAAAACCTGTTCGACGTCGTCACGGTGCTGTGGGGAACGGATCGCAAGGTCGACACGCGCGAGATCGGGCAGGCGCCGCCTCGACCGGCGAGCGGGCCCATCGTCACCAGCTCGATCGGCACCAGCAGGATCACCTACGCCATCCCGACGACCGAGCGGGGCACCAAGCTCACGACCGGCGCCGCCGTGATCACAATTCCCCGCACGGCGCGCCAGACCGGCACCATCCCTCGGCCGCGCCAGTACACCTTCCTCAACATCCGCTATTATCGAGAGACCGAGAGCCCGGCCAAGCACTTCACCATCGCCAGTCTCCGCGTCCTCGATCCGGCGGAGCTGGTCGACCGCGCAAACGGTCAGCTCGACAGGTCGCAGCGCTTCAAGGATCAGGCGCTGGTCTTCGTGCACGGCTACAACACGTCGTTCGACGACGCCCTCTATCGCACGGCGCAGATCGCGCACGATCTCGAGTTCGACGGCCTCGCAGCGATGTACAGCTGGCCCTCGCGCGGCACCTACGTCGATTATTCCTACGATCTCAACAGCGCCGCGCGCTCGCAGAGCTATCTCATCGCTTTCCTCGAGCGCATCGCCAGGGAAACGCGAGCCAAGCGTATCCACATCATCGCGCACAGCATGGGTAATCGCCCGCTGATCGAGGCCCTGCGCACCCTGCAGCAGAGCGGCAATCGCGAGGTCCGGGCCAAGATAGGCCAAGTCGTGTTTGCGGCGCCCGACGTGGACCGCGATCTCTTCTCGGAAATCACGTCGAAGCTGGAGATCGGCCTCGGCCGCACGCTCTACGCATCGAACGAGGACAAGGCGCTGATCCTCTCCCGACAGGCCGATGGCGTGCCGCGCGCCGGCGACGTGCCACCTGGCGGCCCCGTCATCCTGAAAGGCCTCGATACGATCGACATCTCGAACGCCAGCACCAAGGCCCTGCTGTCGTCGAACCACAGCGACTACGCCGAGCGCAGCCACATCCTGAAGGATATCCAGCTGCTGATCGACACCGGCACGCGTCCGCCCGACGCGCGCTTTCCCCTCTACACCGTCGCCGAGGCGAAGGGCGGCCGTTTCTGGCGCTACACGCCGAACAGGTAGGCGAGGACAAGACCACTCCGGCCAGCTTCAGCCCGGACGCGGCGTCCTGGGCGAGCGCTCGTCGGGCATGATCTCGACCGACAGCTTGCCGAGCCCCGTGATCTCGGCGTCGATCCTATCGCCGACCTTGAGGTAGGTGCCGCTCGCCATGCCGACGCCGGCCGGCGTGCCGGTCAGCACGATATCGCCCGGCTCGAGCGTGACGTGCTCCGAGAGGATCGAGACCTGCTCGGCTACGCCCCAGATCATGTCGGACGTGTTCGCATCCTGCTTGATGACGCCGTTGACCGAGAGGCGGAGATCGAGGTTCGTCGGATCGACGAAGCGGGCCGGCACGATTTTGGGGCCGACCGGGCAAGCTGTGTCGAAGGCCTTGCCCGCAAAGAGATCGAACTTCCAGGGGTGGCGTGGATTCATCTGCCAGTCGCGGGCCGACATATCGAGCCCGACGGCATAGCCGGCAACACCGGCGAGCGCCTCGTCCTCGGATGCACGCCGCAACCGCTTCCCGACGATGACGGCGAGCTCGATCTCCCAGTCGAATTTCTCGGACTGGACCGGATACAGAACCGTCTTTCCGCAGCCGACCAGACACGTCGTCGGCGGCTTGAGGAAGAACACCGGAGTGCCGTCCTCCTTGCGGAAATCGGGCTTGTTCGCCTCTTTCCGCATGTGCTCGTAGTAGTTGGCGCCGCCAAGCAAAAGCTTGTTGGGGTACTGCAGCGGCGTCAGGAACTGCTCGCCTTCCGGCGCCGGATCGAGGCGCGCCGGGCTCGCCGGACCTAGACCTTGCGCGATCTCGCCGAGCCGCTTGTCCGAGGCCTCCCAATCCGCGAACAGGCCCATCAGCCCGCGCGCGTGATGCCCTTCGAGAAGCTCGGGAGCGAGCCGGTCGAGACGGTAATAGCTCCCTCCAGCTTCCAGGACCGCAAGAGCCGCGCCCTCCCAGCGAACGGTTGCCAACCCATATGTCATCTCGATCATCCTCTCGGTCGAACCACGCTGGCGCCAGTCCGCCAACGAGGCTGACACCACCACCAAGTACGCCACGGCTTGGGCTCGCCGCGCAATTCGTCTTATGCTGGCTCGAAGGCAAGCTAACGGAGGCACGCCCATGGCCGCACTCGATCTCGAGGCCGAGTACAACAATCAGAAGCGCGTGCCCGAATTCGCCGACATCCGGGCCCGCTGGGCCAAGGCCTCGGAGACGCTGAGGAAAGAATCGAAGGTCGACCTCGACCTCGGCTACGGCAAGGGCGATCGCAATCGCTACGATCTTTATCGGGCCGCCGGAGGCGCCGGAAATGCCCCGCTCGTCGTCTATATCCACGGCGGATATTGGCAACGCGGCGACCGCAAGGACAACGGCTTCGTGGCCAAGGAGCTCAACGCGCGCGGCGTGGCCGTGGCCCTCCCGTCCTATTCGCTGTGCCCGTCGGTCGGCATCATGGACATCGTCGCCGAGCTGCGCCAGTGCATGAAGGCGGTGTGGGACCGGACCAAGCAGCGCCCCGTCGTCGTCGGGCACTCGGCTGGCGGACACCTCGCGGCAGCCATGCTCGCGACTGACTGGTCGAAAGTCGCCGGCGTGCCGGCCGATCTGGTGAAGAGCGCCTACGCGCTATCGGGCGTCTTCGAGCTGTCGCCGCTGCTGCCGACGAGCCTCAACGAGGCCCTGAAGCTCGATCCTGCCAAGGCGCGCGACGCGAGCCCGTTGCTCTGGCCCGCACCGCCGAAGGACCGCACATTCGTCGCGGCGGCCGGCGGCGACGAAAGCCAGGAGTTCATCCGCCAGAGCCTGGAGATCGCGGCGGCATGGAGCAAGGCTGGCGTGAAGGCCGAGTGCGTCGTGGTGCCCGGTGCCAATCACTTCACCATCGTCGAGGAGCTGGCCCGCCCCGAAAGCGCGATGCTGGCCCGTATCGTCGCAATGGCCAAATCTTGACCGAGGAGGGCCTGACCTCAGAGAACCTGACCGAGAGCAGCGGCTTGGCAATACCGCGAGAGACATTGGGAGACGGCATATGAAATTTGGGCTGCGCTACTGCAATACGGGTGCCTACGTCGATCCGGCCAAGGCCGTCGCACTCGCCGAGGCGGCCGAGCAGGCCGGCTTCGAATCCATGTGGACCGTCGAGCATACCGTCGTGCCCGGCGGCTACGGCTCGACCTACCCCTATGCAGCCGGCGGCAAGATGGCCGGTGGCAACGATGCCGTCCCCTTGCCCGATCCGCTGATCTGGATGGCCTACGTCGCCGCCGCCACCAAGCGCGTCAAGCTCGCCACCGGCATCATGATCCTGCCCCAGCATAATCCGGTGGTGGTGGCCAAGCAGGTGGCAACGCTCGACCACCTCTCGGGCGGCCGCATCCTGCTCGGCATCGGCGTCGGCTGGCTGAAGGAGGAGTTCGACGCGCTCGGCGTCCCCTTCGAGGATCGGGGCCGCCGCACGGACGAGTACATGAAGGTGCTCCGCGAGCTCTGGGGGGCCGAGAAGCCAAGCTTTGAAGGCGATTTCGTCCGCTTCAAGGACGCCTATTGCCGCCCGCAACCCGTAAATGGACACGTCCCGCTGATCGTCGGCGGACACTCCGTCGCGGCCGCCAAGCGCGCAGGCAAGCTCGGCGACGGCTTCTTCCCGGCGCGCGGCGCCCCCCAGGATTTGTTCGACATCGCCCGCAATGCCGCGCGCGAGGCCGGCCGCGATCCCGACCAGCTCGAATTCACGGTGAGCCTCCCCGACAACCTCGAGGACATCCCAGCCCTCGCCGCCATGGGCGTGAAGCGCGTGCTCGTGCCCGTGACCCCGATGGGTGGCCTTGCCGCGGTCGTCAAGACACCAGAAGACGCGCTCAAATGGCGCGACGTCATCGCTCGCTACAGTGGGCAGGGTTGAGAAAGGAGCGCCCTCATGGAGGAGAAGCCACTACGGCCGCGCGATTGGTCGAGCCATCCACCGATGCTCGATCCTGCGTATAAATCCACCTTGCTGAGAGCGCCTTCGAAACCGCTCGTCCCCATCCGGCAATCATTGAGCGAGCTGACCGGCCCCGCTTACGGCCACGACAGCCTCGGCCCGGACGATGCGGACCTGACACGCAATGCGCGCAAGACCGGCGAGCCGATCGGCGAGCGTATCGTCGTCTCGGGCCACGTCCTGGACGAGAACGGCCGCCCTGTCTCCAACACGCTGATCGAGGTGTGGCAGGCCAACTCGGCCGGCCGCTATCTGCATCACGCTGACCAGCATGATGCACCGCTCGACCCGAACTTCTCAGGCGCCGGCCGCTGTGTGACGGACGGCGAGGGGCGCTACAAATTCTATTCGGTGAAACCCGGCGCCTACCCATGGGGCAACCATGCCAACGGCTGGCGACCCGCTCACATCCATTTCTCTCTGTTCGGCCCGACCATCGCGACGCGGCTCGTCACCCAGATGTTCTTCCCGGCCGACCCTTTGCTGCCGCTAGACCCGATCTTCATGGGCGCCATGGAAGGCGCTCGGGAACGACTCGTATCGAACTTTGACCTCGGCCTTACCGAGCAGGATTTCGCCCTCGGCTACCGCTTCGACATCGTCCTTCGCGGACGCGCCGAAACCCCCATGGTCGGCTGAGGAGAAACCGAATGACTCTAAAGCAGACGCCCTCGCAGACGGCTGGCCCCTTCTTTCACTACATGCTGACACCGGAGCAGTCGGGCTACGAGTACGCAAGTCTGGCGGGGCCCTCCATCGGAGAGCACACGACGCCGGGTACTCGGATCCGGCTCACGGGAATCGTGACAGATGGCGCCGGCAATCCTGTGCCCGACGCCATGATCGAGATCTGGCAGGCCGATAGCGAAGGCCGCTATGCCCATCCCGCCGACCGCCGCTCCTCCAACGCCGCATTCAAGGGCTTTGGGCGCACGGCGACTGACCCCGCCGGGGAATACGCCTTCGAGACGGTGAAGCCCGGCGCCATCGGGGACGGTCAGGCCCCGCACATGACGCTGATCGTGTTCGCCCGTGGCCTGCAGAACCACCTCTACACGCGCGCCTACTTCGCGGACGAGGCGGCCGCCAACGCCAAGGACCCGGTACTCCTGAGCGTGCCCGATGACCGTCGCGTCACGCTGATCGCCAGCCTCGGGCCGACGGGCTATCGCCTCGACATCCGCCTGCAAGGCGACAACGAGACGGTGTTCTTCGACGTCTGAGCCTCGCCAGACGCACGGTCCGAACGCCGTCTCCACGGCCGAGATCGCAGAGTTCCAAAGCTGTTCATACTAATGAAGGGACCCATGGATGGGACAGGACATCGAGATCAAGTCACGCGACGGCAAGACCTTTGCCGGCTATCTGGCGTTACCGTCCGGCACGCCCGCCGCAGGCATCGTGCTGCTTCCAGAGGTGTTCAATACGAACCACCACATTCGCTCGGTCTGCGACGGCTACGCCGCCGACGGCTTCGCCGTCCTGGCCCCCGACGTCTATTGGCGGCAGGAGCCAGGATCGTATCTCGCCTACACCGACGAGGGCCGCGCCAAGGCCCAGGCCCTGCGCGCGCGCCTCGACACCGACCAGTTCGCCCGAGATCTCGAGGACACCGTCGCCACCCTCGCAACTCGGAAGGAATGCACCGGCAAGGTTGGCGTGATGGGCTTCTGCCTCGGCGGCAAGTTCGCCTACCTGTCGAGCGTCCGGCACAAGATCGGTGCAGCGGTGAGCTACTACGGGGTGCAGATCGACCAGCATCTCGACGAGGCCGGCCAGATCGGCTGCCCGCTCCTTCTGCATTTCGCCGAGGACGACGCGCACGTGCCGCCCGACAAGGTCGAGCTGATCCGGCAGCGGCTGGCCCCCTCGGGTAAGGCCGAGGTGCACGTCTATCCCGGCACCGTCCATGGCTTCAATCGCTACGGCTATCCACCCCACCACGAGGCCCAGGCCGCGGTCGCCCGCAAGCGAACGGTCGAGCATTTCAAGCGGCATCTCGGCGCCTGACACGGTGCCATTCATCCAGGAGACAGGCACGATGGTGGCAGCAGTCGGGCGCGTGAATGCGCAACAGCTGAAGGCGGCTTTGCACGACAACGGCGAGATCGCAGTTCTCGACTCCCGCGAGGAGATGCCGTTTGGCGAGCGCCACATCCTGATGGCGTCGTGCATGCCACATGGTCGCGTGGAGGTCATGGCCGCCGACATGGTGCCGCGACGCGGCGCCCGCGTGGTCTGGTGCGACGATGGCGACGGCACCGCCACGGTCGCGGCGGAGCGGATGGTCTCGCTCGGCTACACCGATGTCTCGGTGCTCGACGGTGGCATCGCGGCCTGGGCGGCGGCCGGGTACCGCATCTACAGCGGCGTTCACGTGCCGAGCAAGGCGTTCGCCGAGGTTGTCGAGCACGACGCCGGAACACCTTGGGTCACGGCGGAACAGCTCAAGGCCATGATCGAGTCCGGCATGGACATGGCCGTTTTCGACAGCCGCTCGTTCGAGGAGTACCACACCAACTCCATTCCGACCGCTGTCAGCGTGCCTGGTGCCGAGCTGGTGCTCCGCTTCAAGGACCTGGTCCCCTCACCCTTGACGACCATCGTGGTGAACTGCGGTGGTCGCACGCGCAGCATCATCGGAGCGCAATCGCTCATCAATGCCGGCGTGCCGAACAAGGTCGTCTCCCTGAAGGACGGCACCATGGCTTGGCACCTTGCCGGCTTTCAGGTGATCCAGGGCGCCGATCGGCGCCCACCGAATGTATCTGCGGAAGGGGCCACCGCTGCCCGCAAGGCTGCTGCATCCGTCGCCGAGCGCTTTGCCATATCCCGCATCGATGCCGGCACCTTGGCCGCATGGCGTGCCGAGAGCGACGTCAAATCGCTCTACGTCCTGGATGTTCGCACACCCGAGGAATACGCGGCGGGCCACGTCGCCGGCATCCGCTCGGCCCCCGGCGGCCAGCTCGTCCAGGAGACCGACAATTACCTCGCGACGTGGGGCGCTCGTGTCGTGCTCGTCGACGACGATGGCGTGCGAGCCTCGATGACCGCCTCCTGGCTGAAACAGATGGGCTGGACCGATGTCGCCGTGATTGCTCTCGACGCCGTCCCGGGCCCGCGCGCCGCCGGCCCCTATCGCGCAGGTGCCCTCGGGCTCGCGACCGCCACCGCCCCGACCATCGATGTGGCCGAGTTGAAAGGGCATCTCGATTCCGGCACCGCGACCGTCGTCGACCTCGAGTATTCCAAGCCCTACAAGAAGTGTCACATTCCCGGCGCCTGGTTCTCGACACCGGGGCGGCTCGCCTCCGTGCTTGCCAAGCTGCCCTCGACCGGCCCCCTCGTCATCACGTCGCCGAATGGCGCACTGGCGAGAGTGGCCGCGACAAGGCTTGGGAGATCCACATTACGGCCCGTTGTCGCGCTGGCAGGCGGCACCGATGCCTGGGTCGCGGCTGGTCATCCCCTGGAAACGGGCGCCGACCACCTCGCCGACACGGCCGACGACGTTTGGCTTCCCGCCCGCGAGCGAGGCGGCGATCGTGAGACAGCGATGCGGGCCTATCTCGCGTGGGAGATCGACCTCGTCAACCAGATGGCGACCGACGACGACCAGCGCTTTGCCGTCGCCACGTAGAATATGGTTGATGCCCGCTCCTGAGGCTGGCAAGGCCGGTCGAGCCAAGGCCGGGCATGCCCGCAAAGCAGCCCTGCCTGCTACGTAAACGCAGCGTCGAACGGCCTTCCTCGCGACAAACCGGCCGCGATGAGGCAATGTTGCCGCCACTCTTCACACCTACGCATCTGCCCAACCGGGAGACACCACATGGACGTCGGCACGACCAAGATGATCGTCAAGAAAGAAGGCGGCATCGGCTGGATGATCTTCAACCAGCCGGAGAAGCGCAACGCCGTCTCGTTCGAGATGTGGGTGGCGATCCCGAAAATCATCAAGGCATTCGAGGAGGACCCTGAGGTCCGTGGCATCCTGCTGACCGGTGCCGGCGACAAGGCCTTCGTCTCGGGCGCCGACATCTCCGAGTTCGAGAAGAAGCGCTCGAGCGCCGAGGACGTCAAAATCTACAACGCGGCTGGCGACGAGGCCAACGCCTCGATCCAGGCGTCCACCAAGCCGACCATCGCCATGATCCGCGGCATCTGCATCGGCGGCGGGCTCGGCATGGCCCTCAACACCGACATCCGCATCTGCTCGGACGACAGCGTCTTCGCCGTCCCGGCGGCCCGCCTCGGCCTCGGCTACCGGTACGGCGCAATGAAGCGCCTCGTCGATGTCGTCGGCCCCTCCTATGCCAAGGAGATCTTCTTCACCGCGCGCAAGTTCACGCCCGCCGAGGCCCTCCAGATGGGCCTCGTCAACCGCGTCGTGCCGGTGGCCGAGCTCGAGAGCTACGTGAAGGACTACACCAACCGGATCGCCGAGAACGCCCCGCTCACCATGAAGACCGCGAAGATGGCGGTCGACACCCTGATCGCCGACGAATCGAAGCGCAACCGCGCCGCCGTCGACGACATGGTCGCCACCTGTTTTGCGAGCGAGGACTACATCGAGGGCCGCCGCGCCTTCATGGAGAAGAGGAAGCCTCAGTTCAAAGGTCGCTGAGGCGGCACGGGGGCCGAAGGGCACGCGCACTTCGGCCCCTCCCAACACGGACCGCACCTTAGGTCGTTGACGCTCGTAGTTGCCCGCGTGATGATCCGAGACAACCGCTGACAACGCGATCTCGGAGAGAAACGGCAATGGCGAGGCTCGACGGCAAGGTAGCGATCATCACAGGCGCCGCCCGCGGCATTGGCGCGGCAGCCGCCCGGCTGTTCGCGGCGGAAGGCGCCAGCGTCATGCTCGCCGACGTTCTCGCCGAACCATTGCAGAAAGTTGCGACCGAGATCGGCGCCAAGGCCGCCGTGTGCCCGACCGACGTCACTGACGAGGCCGCCGTCAAGAAGCTGGTCGACGAGACGGTGGCACGCTTCGGCAAGGTCGACGTGGCGCTGCTCAACGCCGGCATCGAGGGCACGATGACCTCGATCGTCGATTATCCCGCCGAGATGTTCGACAAGGTCATCGCCGTCAACGTCCGCGGCGTCTGGCTCGGCCTCAAGTACGTGATGCGCGCCATGGAGGCGACAGGCGGCTCGATCGTCATCACGTCGTCCACGTCCGGCATCCGCGCCACGACCGGCCTTTCGGCCTACACGGCTTCCAAGCACGCCGTCATCGGCCTGATGCGATCCGCGGCGCTCGAAGGCTCCGACAGGAAGATTCGCGTCAACACGGTCAATCCCTCGCCGATCGACACTCCGATGATCGCCTCGCTGGAAAAGATGCGCGGCCTCGATGGGCGCAACGACCAGCCGATGGCCGCCGGCACACCTCTCGGCCGCTACGGCACGCCCGAGGAGGTGGCCCGGCTCATGCTGTTCCTCGCCAGCGACGAGTCGAGCTTCTGTACGGGCGGTGTATACATGGTCGACGGCGGCGTATCCGCCGGCCGGAAGTGAGGCGACAGACAACCCCTTTAGCGATTTTCGAACGGCAACTCAGCAGAGGAAACGGCAGAGCAAAATGGCAGGCGAGAAAACCATTACTTTCCCGGTCGAAGCGACCCACATCATGATGTTTCGCCGGTCCATCGGCGACTACGCGGTGCCCGATACGGGCCTCGAGAAAGCCGCTGCTCCGCCGACGTTTCCCCGTGCGGTGGCGCAGTTCGATCCGGACTATCATCTGCGCCTGAAGCCGGGCGAGGCCTGGTTCGGCTCCGGCAAGAACCCCTCGGGCGTCGAAGGCAAACCGTCATCTGCCGGCGGTCTCCATGCCGAGCAGCATTTCGAGTTCATCCGCCCGGTCGTCCCCGGCGACGTGCTGAGCGTGACCGAGCACGTCGGCAAGACCTGGGAGAAGGAGAGCAAGCGCGCCGGCAAGCTGATGTTCACCGAGCGCGTGCAGGAGTTCCGCGACCAGAAGGGCGAGCTGGTCTGCATCTCGCGCGGCGTCAGCGTCCGGACCGAGCGTCCGGTGGATCAGAAGTGAGGAGCGGAGCCATGCGTTTGAAAGCAAGCCAGATCTCGGTCGGCGACACGTTCGAGGACGTCCTCGTCGAGGACCTGAAGCGCACGCAGCTCGTGATGTATTCGGGCACGTCCGGCGACTACAATCCCCTCCACACCGACGACCCCTATTGCCGCGAGGCGGCCGGCTATCCGGGCGTCTTCGCCCACGGCATGCTGACGATGGGCATGACCGGCCGCGTCGTGACCGACCGTTTCGGCGCCGAGAACGTCAAGAAATACGGCGTCCGCTTCACCAATCAGGTCTGGCCCGGCGATGATCTGAAGGGCACGGCCGTAATCGATGCCATCCGCCAGGAGAACGGCGAGACGCTGGTCGACATGACGATCACCACGACCAACCAGAAAGGCGACGTGGTGCTCTCAGGCTATGCCACGGCCAGGGCGGAGAAGTAGTCCGTCCCATCGAGGTCCCGGAAACCGCGCAGACGGGCCATTCGTCGGGCGCGGCGCCCGAGAGCGCGGTTATCCGGGATCTTCTTCCGTTTCAGGCTGACGCCGAGCAAAGCGCCGACGTGCAAAGGCCCCGGCTCTGCGCTCGCACCACTCGCTTCGGCCGGGGACTCGGAGGGCAATCCGCCTCACGCCCCCGGCTCGGGCCCAAGCTTCACTTGCAGCTTGCCGAAGTTCTCGCCGCGCAGGAGGCCGATGAAGGCACGTGGCGCGCGCTCGATGCCGTCGACGATGTCCTCCTTGTACTTGAGGCGGCCCGTACGAACGAGCTCGCCCATCCGCCGTCGCGCGGGCTCGAAGAACGGCGCGAAGTCCGAGACGATAAAGCCCTGCATGCGAACGCGCCGCCCCACCATCGGCCACAGCAGGCGCGGGCCCATCTCGGGCTTCTCGGCGTTGTAGGCGGAGATCGAGCCGCATAGCGGCACGCGCGCCCAGAAGTTCAGAAGCGGGATCACGGCATCGGTGACGACGCCGCCCACATTGTCGAAGTAGACGTCGATTCCGTTCGGACAGGCAGCAGCGAGATCCGCGTCGAGCCGGCCGGCCTTGTAGTCGACGACCGCATCGAATCCGAGATCGTCCTTGACGAACGCGCACTTCTTCGCGCCGCCCGCGATGCCGACGACGCGGCAGCCGCTGATCTTCGCGAGCTGACCGACCGTCTGGCCGACGGCGCCGGAGGCCGCCGAGACCACCACGGTCTCGCCGGGCTTCGGCTGGCCGATCTCGTAGAGCCCGAACCACGCCGTCATGCCGGGCATGCCGAGGATGCCATTGGCCGTCGAGATCGGCGCTAGGGCCGGATCGATGAGGCGCAGGTTGTGTCCCGCGCTCAATCCGTACTCGCGCCAGCCGAGCCGCCCCTCGACGATGTCCCCCGCCTTGAAGGCCGGGCTGTTCGACTGAACCACCTCGCCGACCGTCCCGCCTTCCATGACCTCACCGATGCCGACAGGCTTGGCATAGGACGCCTGCTCGCGCATCCGCCCGCGCATGTAGGGATCGAGCGACATGTAGACGACGCGCACCAGCACCTCGTTGGTGCCAGGCACAGGCATCGCCACCTCCTCGACGCGGAAGTCGCTCTCGGCCGGCTCGCCGGGCGGGCGGCGGGCGAGGACGATCTGGCGATAGGTCTTCGGAATCATGGAGTGCTCCAGGGCATGAGAAACGATCGGCCGCTGCGCCACGGGCATCAAGCACGGCACCGCAACCGGCATTAACGTCTGATCTTCGGCGTGATTGGCTTCAGTATCCGCACGCCGGGCATATCGAACATGCTGGCGGTCAGACCGCCGGCAGGCACGAGGGCGATCGAGCGCCGCTTGCTCTTACCGTCGAGGCCGACACAAGTCAGTCGCGTCGCCCGCGCCTCGTAGGCACCCGGCAGCGCCGCATCGCCCTCGGCCATCAGGAGGTGCTGGTCGACGCCGACATCGGGCGTCTCCTTGCAACCGTCGAACACGTGCCTCTGCCAGTTGAGATGCTGTTTCGCCCAGTCGCCGGTCGACGCAGGGCCACCGCCGGCCTTGTATTCCGCGCTCTCGAACACGTGCGGGCCGGCCACTTCATGAAGTGCGAGCCAAGGCGACGGCGAAGCATTGAGCGAGCGGAAGCGCTGCGTGGCGGTGAACCCGGGGATCGTGCGCACGAGAAAGGTCGTGTGCTCGAGATACCAGGTGTGCCAGTCGTGCTCGCGCTCCGGATTCCGGAAATCCATCTCGACAACGTAGATCATGAGCGTCCTCTCTGTTCTCGATGTTGTCGCCACTGCGGTTATCGCGTGCGGGACAACCGTCCTGCAACACTCTCGGCCGCCAGAAGTCCCTGCACGCCCGCCTTCGCCAAGCCGCCGAGATATCCGACGCTTGGGCCCCCTTCGAGACCGCCGGTCGTTGACCCAGCCGCGTAGAGCCCCTCGATGGCCGACCGGTCGGTCCTGAGAACGCGGGCCTCGCCGTCGATCAGGATTCCGCCCATCGTATAGGTGATCCCGGCCACCACCGGGATCGCATGGAACGGCGGCGCCACGATCGGCATCGGCCTCGCTTTGGACGTGCTGCGCGGCGGCGACAGCGTCCCGAGCCTACCCGCACCGAGTGCTGCATTGTACGTGAGCACGGTCTGCGCCAGCACCGGCCCATTTAGTCCCGCCTTGACGGCCAGCTCATCCAGGGTCGCCGCGGCATGCACGGTCCCGCCGGCCTCCGGCAACGTCGGGTTGGCCGGTATGCGCGCCGAGCGGCCCGGTCCATCCCAGATCGCCGCGTCGAAGATGATCGTCGCACCGAGTGGATCCTCGGCCCGCGCCAGCAAGTTGGTCAGTGCCACGCCGCCGACGCCTTCGTCGGCGAAGCGCTGCCCCCGCTGGTCGACCAGGATGCCGGACGTCGCCAGCGCATCGAGCTCGGGGTAAGGCCAGACGCGATCGTTGCCGAGCGCATCGCGCGACAGCAGATGGCCGTAGAAGAGATCGAGACCCGCCGTCGCCGCCCCGGCCGCCTCCGCCATGGCGAGCCCGTCGCCGGTCCCGTTCGCCGCGCCGCGCTGCTTGATCCGATCCGGATGGCGCGTAATGTGCCGGCCGAGCCGCTCGAGGCTCGCCTGAAATCCGCCGTCTGCCAGGACGACGGTGCGCCCCGTGAACGTCCGCGAGACTCCGCCGACATCCGCGACGACACCCGTGCAGCGCCCGTCGGCCATCACCAGGGACCGCGCCCGCGCGCCGAGCACCAACCGCCCCCCGCGCGAGGTGATCCTCTCGGTGAGCCGCCGGAACAACTGGTCGGGACCGCGATCCTCCCAGTCAAGCCCGGCGCGCATCGCGCGCATCGGTGCCAGGATGAATTGCTGCCAGTCGACTTTCGTGCCGGTGTAGGTGGCCCCCCCCTCGCGCATCCATGCCACGAGACGCCCGGCATTGGCCGCGAACGCCTCGGCCTGGGCCGTGTCGGCGGCGCCCGCCGTGGCCCGGTCGATAACGCCGCGCAAGACGTCCGGCGCCGCGGTGATGTCGTGATAGCCGACGTGATAGACGCCGCCCGACCATCGCGCGTTGGCCGGATAGCGCGGCTCGTTGCCTCGCTCCAGGACAATGACGGAAAGGCCGAGCTCGGCCGCGCGGGCCCCGGCGGTCAGTCCCGCCATACCGCCACCGACGACGACGATGTCCGATGCTTCAGTTTCGGCAGTCACGGCAGTCCTCCCGGAACCCACGGCTCGAGCCCAATCTGCAAGGCTAGGCCGGTGCGCTTTGCTATCGCAAGCACGAACCGGTCTGCGACTGGTAGCGGCGCGAGCGGCCCACTATGTTCGATCGCAAAGCGAATCGCCCAACCAGCGGGAGCCGCCGCCCATGTCCCGCAGGACCCAAGGCCCCGAGATCGAGCGTCTGATCCAGCTGCTGGCCCGGCTTCCCGGCCTCGGCCCCCGCTCGGCCCGCAAGGCGGCGCTGGCGTTGCTCAAGCGTCGCACGGATCTCCTCGAGCCGCTGTCGCGTGCCATGGCTGACGCGGCCCAGCATCTCCGCGAATGCCCGGAGTGCGGCAATCTCGATACGGTCTCGCCCTGCACGATCTGCAGCGACGAGCGTCGCGATCGCACGCTGATCGTCGTCGTCGAGGAGATCGGCGACTTGTGGGCGCTCGAGCGGGCGGGCGTCGTCAGCGGGCTCTATCACGTGCTCGGCGGCCACCTCTCGCCGCTCGATGGCATCGGTCCCGACGAGCTCAACATCAATCGCCTCGTCGCCCGAGCCGAGCCGCCCGTGAAGGAGGTTCTGCTCGCCCTCAACGCCACGGTGGAAGGCCAGTCGACCGCGCATTACCTCCGCGAGCAATTGACGGCGAGCGGCATCATGGTCTCGGTCCTGCAGCAGGGCGTGCCCGTCGGCGGCGAGCTCGACTACCTGGACGAAGGCACACTCGCAGCGGCCATCCGCGCTCGCCGGCCGTTATAGCGCCGCGCCGACCATAACTTTTGCGTCACGAAGCACCTTGCGAGATGGACCTTCGCCACCGGTCCCCCATCTGTTCGTCATCGTCAGCGAGGACCCGATCGATGCGCAATAAACCGAACATCCTCCGCAAGGCCTGGGCTCGCCTCGCCCTGGCGGCAGCCCTTATGTCCGCTGCTCCGCCCAGTCTGACGGCCGAGCCGACCGACGCTCCGGCGGCTCCGCCGACAAAGGTCCGCGTCGAGGTCGTGGCGCGCGGCCTCGAGATCCCCTGGGGCCTCGCCTTTCTTCCCGATCGCCGCATGCTGGTGACCGAGCGGCCGGGCCGGGTGCGGATCGTGACGCGCGACGGCAAGCTGTCACGCCCGTTGTCCGGCGTGCCGAAGGTGGCCGCGACGGGTCAGGGCGGCCTGCTCGATATCGCGCTGAAACCCGATTTCGAGCGCTCGCGCCTCGTCTACATCAGCTACGCCGAGCCGCGCGACGGTCGATCGAACGGCACAGCCGTAGCCCGTGCACGCCTCGTCGGACCACATGGCGAGGAACGCCTCGAGGACCTCGAGGTCATCTTCCGCCAGGAGCCGTCACACCGTGGCGGATTGCACTTCGGCTCGCGCCTCGTCTTCGCTCCTGACGGCAAGCTGTTCGTCACGCTCGGCGAGCGCTTCGAGATGCGCTTCGCCCAGGACCTGGGCCGCCATTGGGGCAAGGTGGTGCGCCTCGAGCCCGACGGCACGGTGCCGGCCGACAACCCCTTCGTCGGCAAGGAAGGCGCCCGGCCGGAGATCTGGAGCTACGGCCACAGGAACGCGCAGGCAGCCGCCATTCATCCCGGGACCGGCATACTATGGCTCGTCGAGCATGGCCCCCGTGGCGGCGACGAGGTCAACATCGTCGAGCGCGGCGCAAATTATGGGTGGCCGGTCGTCGGCTACGGCATCGACTACTCGGGCGCAAAAATCCACTTGGCTCCGAGTCGGCAAGACATGGTCGCGCCGATGTATTACTGGGTGCCGTCCATCGCTCCCTCGGGAATGGCCTTCTACACAGGCGACGTGTTTCCAGCATGGCGCGGCAACCTTCTGGTCGGGGCTCTGGCAGGACAGGCACTGCACCGTCTCGTCCTCGATGGCGCGCGCGTCGTCGCGGAAGAGGTCTTGCTGGCAGACCGCAACGCGCGCATCCGTGACGTCCGCCAGGGCCCTGACGGCGCCGTCTGGCTGCTGAGCGACGCCGGCGCCGGCAGCATTCTGCGCATTATGCCTGATAGCTGATCTTCCGATTCCAGATTTTCATTGCGCAATTCGAGCAGGCGATGTTTGGATGCGCGTTGCCCGGTATCCCTGCATACCGGACTGCCACAAACATTCCGCCTTCGTGCACTAGGGATGCTTGTGATTGTAGGGCCGCGGTGCGGCAAAGAGTGAGGACACGCCGTTGAACATTGTCTCCATGGCTATGCAGTACCTGACGCCGATGCTGGTCGACCGCATCGCGTCATCGCTCGGCATCCAGAGCCCGATGGTTCGCTCGGCGATCGCCGCGATCCTTCCCACGATCCTGGCTGGGATCGCCGGTGTTGCCAGCAAGCCGGGCGGCGGACGCCAGATCACGGATGTCCTGGGCAAGCAGAATACCGACATCCTCGGCGATCTCGGCAGCATCTTCGGCGGCGCCAAGCAGAACGACGTCGCCAAGTCGGGCACCGACACGTTGCGCGACCTCCTCGGCGGCAATGCCGTGTCGGGTCTGACGAGCGCCGTCGGCAAGTTCGCCGGCATCGGCGACGCGCCTGTGCAGAGCCTCGTCGGCATGTTGGCGCCGGTCGCCCTTGGCACGCTCGCCAAGCAGCAGAAGGACTCTGGCCTCGACGCCGCAGGCCTCACCAACCTGTTGAAGGATCAGCGCGAAAATATTCAGGCCGCGATGCCGAGCGGGTTCGCCGACCTGCTCAAGGGAACGGGGCTGCTCGATGGATTGGCGCCGCCCAAGGTCGCGGCGCCCACCCCGCACGTCATGCCGGCACCCGAGGTGAAGCCGGCCGGTGGCCTGGGCATGTGGCCGATGGTGGCTGGAGCCGCCCTGCTCGCTGTGCTCGGCTGGTACTATTTCGGCAATCAGCGCCCGGCGACGGTGACCCTTCCGGCCGTACCCCAGATCACGGTGGCGGGCCAGAACATCGGCGGCCAGCTCGGCTCGGTCGCAGAGGGGCTGCGCGGCACTCTCGTCGGCCTGAAGGACGAGGCCTCCGCCAAGGCCGCCTTGCCGCGCCTGCAGGAGATGTCGCAACAGCTCGGTGGCATCCGTGACAACGCCGCCAAGCTCCCACCCGATGCGCGCAAAACGCTGGCTGGCTACGCCGCACAGCTTCTGCCGCTGCTGCGCCCGCTGATCGACAAGGCGCTGGCGGCCTCTGGCGTCGGCCCCGTCGCCAAGCCGGTGCTCGACCAGATCCTCAATCGCATCGAGGCGATGGCCAAGGCCTGACGGCGGCCTGAACGCCCGTGACCCGCGTGTGGCAAGGCGCTGCACGCGGAGGTTTCTCCGCGACAGACTGCAACCTAAACAGTCCGACGTTGCAGATTCACGGTCACACCGCCCGGCCCAAAACGCGTCCGAGCGCACACCGCATCTTGCCCACGCAGCGTGATCCGAGCCAGCATTTTTCCGTTCGCACACCCTTGCAGACCCGCGATTCGGAAAGGCTCGTCCCATGCTCAAGAGAGCGCCCGCAGCGCTGCTCGCATTTGCGTTGCCGGTCATGGCCTCGCTGGCAACTCCGGCAGCCGCCGCCGATTGCCCCGGCAATCCGAATGCCCTCGGGGTTGCCCGCGTCGTCGAGATCGACACCGCGGGCGGCCCCGGCTTTGGCTTCGAGCACTTCAAGGACCACGATTTCCTTCGCGACAAGGAGGTCGTGCTGACCTTCGACGACGGGCCCTGGCCCGGCAATACGCCGCAGGTGTTGAAGGCACTCGCCGATCACTGCGCAAAGGCCATGTTCTTCGTCATCGGCAAGCATGCCATGTGGCACCCGGATATTCTCCGGCAGGTCGCCGCTGCCGGTCACACGATCGCAACCCACACCTTCTCGCACGTGGCCCTGTCGAGCAAAAAGCTCGATGAGACAAAGCGTAAGGCTGAGATCGAGATGGGCATCAGCGCCGTCCGCCGCAGTCTTGGCGATCACGAGGACAAGCTCAGCGCATTCTTCCGATTCCCCGCCCTTCAGCATCCGACCGATATGATGGCCTACCTCGGTGAGCGCAACGTCGGCATCTGGTCGACCGACATCGACAGCTTCGACTTCAAGCTGAAAGGCACGAGCAAGCTCGTCCCGTCGCTGATGAAAAAGCTTGAGAAGCGCGGCAAGGGCATCGTCCTGATGCACGACTTCCAGAAAAACACGGCTCAGGCGGCGTCCGATCTGCTCGCCCAGCTCAAGGCCGGCGGCTACAAGCTCGTGCACGTGACGTCGAAGAGCACGGTCAAATCGATCCCCGAGTACGACGCCCAGGTCGCGCTTCAGGTGAAGGGCCCCGTCAGCGCCAACGCCCGGCCGACGTCGAGCGTCGTCAAGACGATCAGCGAGGCCAGCAAATAGCGGCAGCGCGACCGGTCCTGTGAGCTGCGGTATTTTGTCTGACAGGCGGCCCGAGGGTCGCCTGTCGTCGTGATGACACGGAGCTGTGCTTGAGTAGTTATACGGCCCGGCGCTACAGTGTATCCTGAGTTCGAGTACGCGTCTGGATGCGCGGGGCCCATAGGATGCAAGACCGGCGGGAAGCAACGGTACCGAACCCGTCTGTGGGCGGCGGCGCCACCTCGAGCTATGGCGCGCACTTCGTTCCCAAGCTGGTCATCGCACTGCGGGAAGGCTATTCGGCTGGTCACCTGACCAACGACCTTCTCGCCGGGCTGACGGTCGCGATCCTCGCACTTCCATTGTCCATGGCGATTGCGATCGGGGCTGGCACGACGCCGGACCGTGGCCTCATCACGTCCGTGGTCGCAGGATTATTCATCTCGGCTCTTGGCGGCAGCCGCTTCCAGGTCGGCGGCCCGGCCGCTGCCTTCATCGTCATCATTGCCAATATCGTTCATGCGCACGGCATCGGCGGGTTGATGACCGCGACCTTCCTCGCCGGGTTCATGCTGGTCGCAGCGGCGCTCCTGAAGCTCGGCACCTATATCAAATACATCCCCGGTCCCGTCATTCTCGGCTTCACCAGCGGCATCGGCATCATCATCGCCGTCGGTCAGCTCAAGGATTTCCTCGGCTTCAAGGGCGACGTCCCGGCCGAGTTCCTGCACAAGCTGGCAGCGCTGTGGGAGATCAAGGGCTCCTTCAATCCTTCGGCGCTTCTCGTCGGTCTCGTCACGCTCGGCGTGATTTCGCTGACGCGTATTCTCCGGCCGAGCTGGCCGGGGCTGCTGTTCGCCGTGGTCATCGCGTCCGGCCTTGCATGGGCCCTCGGCCTACCGGTCGATACGATTGGCTCGCGCTTTGGCGGCATTCCGAGCGCGTTGCCTATGCCGCAACTACCCGACCTCTCTCCCTCCATGATCACGGCCGTGCTGCCATCGGCTTTCACCATCGCCTTCCTGGTCGGCGTTGAATCGCTGCTGTCGGCGGTTGCGGCCGATGCCAAGACGGGGGGGCGCCATCGCTCCAACGCCGAGGTTCTGGGACAAGGCATCGCCAACATCGCCTCGCCGCTGTTTGGCGGACTGCCCGCCACCGGCGTGATCGCCCGCACAGGCACCAATATCTCCGCAGGTGCCCGGACGCCGGTATCCGGCATCATGCACGCCGTCTTCGTGCTGTTGTTCATGCTTCTGGCCGCCCCGCTGGCCTCGTATCTGGCGCTGCCGTGTCTGGCCGCCGTGCTGCTCAACGTCTCCTGGCGCCTGATCGACTACAAGGAGGTTTCGCATTTCGTCACCCGCGCCCCGTTCGACGACCGGCTGGTGCTGCTGGCGACGCTCGTGCTCACCGTCATCGTGGATCTGAATGTCGCCATCGGTGTCGGCTTCGGCCTCGCCTGCATGCTGTTCATGCACCGTATGGCCGAGGCGGCGGTGACCACCGTCGGCACCTCGGCCCGCCTCGACGACGATACCGACGACATCGAGAAACCTCGCTCGGTGCTGACCGAGATGGAATTGCCCGACGGCATCCAAGTGCTGTCGCTTCGGGGCCCGCTGTTCTTCGGTGGCGCCAGCTCACTGATCGATACGCTGCGAGCCGGCAAGACCTACCCGAAAGTGCTGATCGTCCGAATGCGCGATGTGCCGCTCGTGGACGCGACGGCGCTCTCGGCACTCGAGGATCTGGCGACCGACCTCGGCAAGCGCGGCGGCCGCCTCGTCATCTCCGGGTTGCAGAGGCAGCCGAGGGAGGCGCTCCACCGGATGGGCCTGTTGAAGCGCCATAAGGTCGTCATCGCCTCGAACGGATTCATCGCACTCGAGAAAGCCAAGGCGCTGTTGGTTGAGGCTTCCAGCTGACTGTGTGAGCAGCAGCGCATCCGGCCCCTTCTTTCCGGCTCGCGGAGATGCTATCTCCCGCCCATGACCGACACATCGCTGATCCGCAACTTCTCGATCATCGCCCACATCGACCACGGCAAGTCGACCTTGTCCGACCGGCTGATCCAGCTGTGCGGCAACGTCTCCGACCGGGAGATGTCGGAGCAGATCCTCGATTCCATGGATATCGAGAAGGAGCGCGGCATCACGATCAAGGCGCAGACCGTGCGCCTCGACTACAAGGCGAAGGACGGAAAAACCTATCAGCTCAACCTGATGGACACCCCCGGCCACGTCGATTTCGCCTACGAGGTATCGCGCTCGCTGGCCGCCTGCGAAGGCGCCGTGCTGGTGGTCGACGCCTCCCAGGGCGTCGAGGCGCAAACCCTCGCCAACGTCTACCAGGCGCTCGACAACAACCTCGAGATCCTGCCCGTCCTGAACAAGGTCGATCTCCCCGCCGCCGACGTGGATCGCGTCAAGGCCCAGATCGAGGACGTCATCGGCCTCGATGCGTCGGGCGCCATCGGCGTCTCGGCCAAGACTGGAATGAACGTCGATCAAGTTCTCGAGGCGATCGTCGAGCGCCTGCCGCCGCCGGTGGGAGATCGCAACAAGCCCCTGAAGGCGATGCTCATCGACAGCTGGTACGATGCCTATCTCGGCGTGGTCGTTCTCGTCCGCGTCAAGGAAGGCGTGATGAAGAAGGGCCAGCGCATCAAGATGATGGCCACCGGCGGCTCCTACGGCGTCGATCGGGTCGGCATCTTCCGCCCGAAGCAGGAGACCGTCGACGAACTCGGCCCCGGCGAGGTCGGCTTCTTCACCGCCGCCATCAAGCAGGTTGCCGACACCCGCGTCGGCGATACCGTGACCGACGAGAAAACCCCCACCGCCGAAGCATTGCCGGGCTTCAAGCCCGCCCAGCCGGTCGTCTTCTGCGGTCTGTTCCCCGTCGATGCGGCCGACTTCGAGGACTTGCGCGAGGCCATGGGCCGCCTGCGCCTGAACGACGCGAGCTTCTCTTACGAGATGGAGACGAGCGCCGCACTCGGACAGGGCTTCCGCTGCGGTTTCCTCGGACTGCTCCATCTCGAGATCATCACCGAGCGCCTGGAGCGCGAGTTCAACCTCGACCTGATCACGACGGCACCGTCGGTGATCTATCACCTGCACATGACCGACGGCACGATGCAGGAGATGCACAACCCGGCCGACATGCCGGAGACCATGCGCATCGATCACATCCAGGAGCCGTGGATCGAGGCGACCATCCTGGTGCCGGACGAGTATCTCGGCTCTGTGCTGAAGCTGTGCCAGGACCGGCGCGGTCGCCAGAAGAACCTGACCTATGCCGGCAGCCGCGCCATGCTGGTCTACGATCTGCCGCTCAACGAGGTCGTCTTCGACTTCTACGACCGCCTGAAATCGGTCAGCCGTGGCTACGCCTCGTTCGATTATCACATCAAGGGCTACGAGGAGGGCGATCTCGTCAAGCTGTCGGTGCTCGTCAACGCCGAGCCCGTCGACGCGCTCTCGATCGTCGTCCACAGGTCCCGCTCCGAGCAGCGCGGCCGCGCCATGTGCGAGAAGCTGAAGGATCTGATCCCGCAGCACCTGTTCAAGATCCCGATCCAGGCCGCCATCGGCGCCAAGGTGATCGCCCGCGAGACCATCAGCGCACTAAGAAAGGACGTGCTCGCCAAGTGCTACGGCGGCGACATCTCGCGTAAGCGCAAGCTTCTCGACAAGCAGAAGAAGGGCAAGAAGAAGATGCGCGAGTTCGGCTCCGTCGAGATCCCGCAGGAAGCCTTCATCGCAGCGCTGAAGATGGATGAGAATTGAGCCAAGACGGGCAACCCGTCGTCGCGCGGCGCGGAAACTTTAACCGGTCCCGATTCTGCTGTAGATTCAAACTAGGACGACTGACCGGCCCTCGCCGGACGCGGCATTTCCGGAGGCTACGCTAATGCGCTCCACGATCGCCCTGCTGACGAGTGCCCTGCTCACCACTGCGGCCGCCGCACAGACAGTCGTGCCGAGCTTTCAGGCCGGCCCGCTCGCTCCTGTGGCGGTCCTGGCCCCGGATATGCCGCTGCCCGCCGGCGATACGCGCTCCCTGTCGGTTCCGACGGCAACCGTCATCGCGCCCGAGGCACCAACTCCTGCGCCCCGCCAAACGACGGTGGAGCAGTTGATGGCTCCGAAGGCGGCACCATCGCGCGAGGCGCGCGCGCCGGCAGTCCGAGCGATGCAACCCCGTAAAGCCCAACAGCCACGCAAGGCCGATCGGCCCTCGCTGGCCTATCGGGATCGCTCGACGTTCACGCGCGACTACGGACGCTTCACGCCGCCCGTGTTCTGACCTGGCGGTGATCCGGTCGAAGCCAAACGAGAAAGCCCGGCGCGATCATATCGCAGCCGGGCTTTTTTCTTTTGCTCGCGTCACTCTGCCGGAAGCAGCGGCCCGGCGGTGGGCCGCCGCAACCATCGCCTACTTCAGCGGATCGTGCCCATGATCGTGGCCGCGATATCCGAACCGGTAGTTCATGCCGAACCGGACCGTGCTTCCGGTGACCTCGGCATCGAAGGGAACCGCCGTATCGAAGCGCTCCTTGCCGAGGTCGTAGTACATGTACTCGGCATTGGCCGACCACCGCTCGGAGAAGGCGAACTCGAGGCCGCCGCCCGCCGTCCAACCGACCAGCGTCTCGTTGAGCGAATTGGCCGGCGCGAGGCCCTGCAGTGTCGCCACGGCAACCCCGCCGTTCGGCTGGTAGCCAACCGTCACATCGCCGATCGCGACGCCGCCCTTGACGTAGATGAGGGCGCGATCATGGGCGAGGCCGATACGCCCCGTCACCATCGACAGCTGATCCATCTTCGCGGTGCAGGTGAAGTAGATTCCGTTCGGACAAGCCTTGCCACCTTCGGCGTCGACGTAGGCGGTATCAGCCGCGATACCGAGCACGACGCGCCCCACCTGATGGTCGTAGCCGATCTGGCCGCCGATCATGTAGCCGGCGTAGTCGGGATCGGTCAGGCGATTGCCCGTGCTGGTGAACAGGTCCATGTCGGCCCGACCCCAGTTCGCGCCGGTGAGCAGGCCGCCGTAGAAGCCGGTCCACTGGAAGCCGGACGAAGCGTAGCTCTCGCCACCGCCGTCCTTGAGGCTGGCCTTGGTCTCCGCCGGCGGCGCGAACTGGTAGCGCAACCCGGCATTGACGGTCAGGCTCTCGAGGTCGTCACCCTTGCGGTAATCGAGGCGGGCATAGCCGAGCCAGCCCGTGTCGACGATGGTGCCCGCGACGCCCCAGCCGATATGGCCATAAGTGCCGACGCGGCTCGAGGAGATGCTGCCGGTGCTGGCGAAAGTCGGAAGCACAGCGCCCGGGTTGGAAACGTTTCTGTCGTCCGCCTCCAGGGTCGAGTGGACGTTGCCGGCGAACTCGTGGAAGACGCTCGCCGTGACGAAGCTGGTCCAGGCGAGATTGCCGGTGACGAAGTTCTTGCCGACACGCAGGCTGGCTCTGGCCGTCTGGCTCTCGACGTCGTCGATGCGCAGCGTTCCCGGCGAGCTGCCTGCCGGATCGCCGGCGGCGAACGTCCCCGGCACGCTCAATGCGTCGATCTCGGTGTTCGACAACACGGCACCGGCCGACGGCTCGATGTACCAGTTCTGAGGCAGATCATGCCGGTAGGCCACGTTCAATAGGAATGCGGTTGAGTTCGCATTGTGCTTTTGCGAGAAAATACCTTGCCGTGCATCGGTGTATTCGTTCTGGATGAAGTCCCAGCGCACCTGCGCGTCGATCGTCCACGGTCCCGAGTAGAGGGCCGCGTAGACGCCACCGAACGGGATCTGCAATTCGGCCTCGAAGCTGCCCTCGCCCGGTGTCTTGTCCTTGGATGTCACGTCGAACCAGCCTGCCGTCAGGCCGAGATGGAAGTTTGCTCCACCGCCGAAATTGTGCCTGGCCAGATCGAAGCCCGTCTGGGTTCCGATGAAGTCCTGCTTGGTCGTCGACCGGCAATTGATCGAGCCCGTGAAATCCGGACTGACCCCGGGCGTTGCATTGAAGTTGTCGATGGCGAGGCTCGCCGAGCTGTCCGTCTTTGTCTCGACGGTGCCACCGATCACGCGGCTCCAGGTGCCCCCGCCCTGCTGGTCGGCCTTGGCGCCGGGCGGGCTGCTGACGAATGCCGTCGATTGCGCCAACGAGCCGGTATTCACCGTGTTCGCCGTCGAGATGATCGCGTTGACCGAGCTGCCCTGGGCGAACGGAATGAAGCCAGCTACGCCCGGAAACGTCGCGAGGTCACCTGTGGCTGCGCACTGGGCCAACGCATTGGAGGCCCCCGCCATCATGCTGAAAGTCCCAAGAGCCGCGTAGACGGCCATCCGGCTCGGCGAAGCGCGCTGCTTGTCGTTGCCAAATATTGGCCGCATCTGCTCATCCCCATCGTTCAGTGAATAGGAAAGTTTGTGAGGTCGTGAGCCGACAGAGCCGTGATTTGGGTTTTTCTGTCCATTTGTGATCCTCTCCAATTGGCGATAACTCCCGCCTGTGTGTGGGTCTTTGCGTCGATGCGGCCGAGAGGCCACACGCGGTCCACTCGAAGTTGCACAGACCATGAGAGGGCAACTAGGTGCGAGCGGTGCAGATCTCGGTGCGACGCCGCGCTGCCTCTGCGAGGACTTCACCGCACGATAAATGTGCGCGTCGGCAGCGTTTTGATCGGTGGAGTGCGTTGACCCGCACCCTTTCCCCTGATTTGATCCGATCCGACCGAAAGATCGCGGCGCCGCGCGGAGTACGCAGCGGAAGCCGTAGTTTTACGGATTCGGCCCATCGTCAGGCCGAATAACATGTAACAACGCGCCCGAAACGGGCCTGGGAGGTTCTCGATGGATGACCGTAAGCTCACGAAGCTGATCGGAGACGTGAAGGAAGGGCGGCTGTCGCGCCGTCGCTTCATTCAGCGCATGGCGGCCGTCGGCTTGGCCGCGCCGTTCGCGAACCAGCTGCTGGCCATCGGCGACGTGGCCATGGCGCAATCGCCGTTCAAGTACGCGCCGACGAAGGCCGGCGGTGGCGGCCCGCTGAAGTTGCTGTTCTGGCAGGCTCCGACTTTGCTCAATCCGCACTTCGCCGTCGGCACCAAGGACCAGAACGCGGCCCGCATCTTCTACGAGCCTCTCGCAGGCTGGGACCCCGATGGCAACCTGTTCGCTGTCCTCGCGGCCGAGATCCCGAGCCGGGAGAACGGCGGCCTCGCGGCGGATGGCAAGTCCGTCACCTGGAAGCTCAAGAAGGACGTCACGTGGCACGACGGTAAGCCCTTCACCGCCGACGACTGCGTCTTCAACTGGGAGTTCGCTCGCGATCCCGGCACGGCCGCGACGACCTCGGGCAGCTACAAGGACGTCAAGGTCGAGAAGGTCGACAGCCACACCATCAAAGTGATCTTCGCCAAGCCGACCCCGTTCTGGGCCGACGCATTCGTCGGCAGCCGCGGCATGATCATCCCGAAGCACCTCTATGAGGCCTTCTCGGGCGACAAGTCGCGCGAGGCGCCGACCAACTTGAAGCCTGTCGGCACTGGTCCCTATACGTTCGTCGATTTCAAGCCCGGCGACATCGTGCGAGGCGCGCGCAATGACAAGTACCACCTGCCCAACCGGCCGTATTTCGACACCATCGAGATGAAGGGTGGCGGCGACGCGGTCTCTGCCGCCCGCGCGGTGTTGCAGACGGGCGAGTTCGATCACGCTTGGAACATGCAGGTGGAGGACTCTGTCCTCAAGAACCTCGAGACCGGCGGCAAGGGGCGCATCGTGATCACCTCGAGTGGTAACGTCGAGATGATCCTGCTCAACAACACCGATCCCTGGACCGAGGTCGACGGCGAGCGTTCGAGCCTTAAGACCAAGCACCCCTTCCTGACCGAAAAGCCCGTCCGGGAGGCTCTCGCGCTGCTGATCGACAAGACATCAGTCGAGAAGCACATCTACGGCCGCACCGCGACAGCGACAGCCAACTTCGTCAACAATCCGTCCAAGTTCCGCTCACCCAACACCAAGTTCGAGTTCAATATCGAGAAGGCCGCAAAGATTCTCGAGGACGCGGGTTGGAAGAAGGGCTCTGACGGAATCCGCACGAAAGACGGCAAGCGGCTGAAGCTCGTCTACCAGACGTCGATCAATGCTCCGCGCCAGAAGAACCAGGCGATCGTCAAGCAGGCCTGCCAGAAGGCCGGCATCGAGGTAGAGCTGAAGTCGATTACGGCGTCGGTGTTCTTCTCGTCCGATGTCGCCAATCCCGATACCTTTACCAAGTTCTATACCGACATCGAGATGTACACGACGACCATGCCGCAGCCGGACCCCGAGGTCTTCCTGCAGCAGTTCCTGTCGTGGGAGGCAGCCACCAAGGCCAACAAGTGGCAGGGCCGCAATATCTCCCGTTGGAAAAACGAGGAGTACGACACGACCTACAAGGCGGCTCAGACCGAGCTCGATCCGGTGAAGCGGGCCGCGCTGCTCATCAAGTGCAACGATCTCATCGTCAACAACCAGGCGACGATACCGGTCGTCTCGCGCTCCACGGTCAGCGCAACGTCGAACTCGATTGCCAACCAGATCAGCGGCTGGGATCTCGAACTCGGCTATTTGAGCGAGTGGCATCGCAAAGGATGATCAACATCGTCCGCTGCCGTCCACGCGCGGCATGAAGGGGATGCGGCATGGCTGACTATCTGCTGCGACGCCTCCTCATCGCCATCCCGAGCCTCCTCGGCATCAGCGCCGTGCTCTACACGGTGCTGGCGCTGGCGCCGGGAGATCCGTTTCAGGAGCTGGCGACCAATCCGAACGTGCCTCCCGAGGTCCAGGAGGCGTTGCGGCAGAAGTTCGGCCTCGACGATCCGGTCTATCTTCGTTACTTCCGCTGGCTGACGGCGATGCTCCAGGGCGACTGGGGCTACTCGTTCGTCAGCCGGGTGGATGTCGACACGTTGATCCTGCAGCGATTGCCGACCACCCTCATCGTGATCGGCTCCTCGCAAGTCCTGGCCTTGCTGGTCGCATTGCCGGTCGGCATCTATGCGGCGACGCGGCCCTACTCCATCTTCGACCAGATCGCCAACACGCTGGCCTTCGTCGGTTTCTCCTTGCCGACATTCTTCACGGGCCTGCTGCTCATTTTGGTGTTCTCGATCTGGCTCGACTGGCTGCCGTTCGTGTACCGAGCCGACATCGCGGCCACGGGCTGGCAATTCTATTGGGAGCACTTCAAGCAATCGATCATGCCGGTCACGGTGCTCGGCCTCTTCCAGGGCGCATCCCTGGTGCGCTACGTCCGCTCGGCCGTGCTCGACGTGATCCGCCTCGACTACGTGACGACGGCCCGCTCCAAGGGGCTCGACGAGCGCGTCGTCATCGTGAAGCACGTCGTGCGCAACGCCTTGATTCCGGTCGTGACCCTGATCGCGTTGCAGATGCCGGTCGTCTTCGGCGGCGCCATCGTCACCGAGCAGATCTTTCGCGTCCCCGGCATCGGGTCGCTGCTGATCTCCTCCATGCTCGCCAACGACACGCCGGTGATCATGGCCGTCACCTTCGTGTTCGCGTGCCTCGTCGTCCTCTTCAACCTGATCGCGGACATCTTGTATGGCTGGCTCGACCCACGCATCTCCTACCGCTGAGCCGGGCACACCCGTGCCTTCGGTGGAGCGAGCCTACTCGCCCCGCCTGGAGGCATGGCGGCGCTTTCGGCGCCATCGTCTCGCCGTCGCCAGTGCCGTCGTGCTGGCGATCATGATCCTCGCCATCTTGTTCGGCCCGATCATCTGGCCGGTGCCGATCGACGACATCGACTTCGGCGCCACGCTGCAGGGTCCCTCCCTGGCCCATCCCTTCGGCACCGACGACCTCGGCCAGGACTTGCTGGCACGCATGCTCTATGGCGGCCGCATCTCCCTCGCTGTCGGCCTCGCTGCGATGGCTGTCGCGGTGTTCGTCGGCGTCGTGATCGGCGCCATCGCGGGCATGTCGCGCGGCTGGGTCGACGCCTTCCTGATGTGGCTGACCGATCTCTTCCTCTCGCTGCCGGCTCTGCCGTTGCTGCTGCTGATCATCTATCTGTTCCGCGATCGGCTGACGGCGATATTCGGAGCCGAGGGCGGTGTCTTCATTCTCGTGGTCATCGTGATCGGTGGCCTGCGCTGGATGCCGGTTGCGCGTCTCGTGCGCGCCCAGTTCCTCTCCCTCCGCGAGAAGGAGTTCGTCGAGGCGGCCCGTGCCCTCGGCGCCTCTCCCTTCCGCCAGGTCGTGCGCCACATCCTGCCGAACGCGCTCGGTCCCGTGATCGTCGCCGGCACCATCGACGTCGCGGCCGCGATCATCGCGGAATCGACCCTGTCGTTCCTGGGGCTCGGCTTCCCGCCCGACATTCCCACCTGGGGCCGCCTCCTGTTCGACGCCAAGGACCACCTCGATATCGCGCCACACTGGGCACTCTTCCCCGGCGCCGCGATCTTCCTCGCCGTCCTCACCATCAACTTCATCGGCGACGGTCTGCGCGATGCGCTCGACCCGCGACGGGTCCTCTGATGCGCACCGACCACGAAAGAGCCTCATGAGCGAGCCCATCCTCGACATTCGCGGCCTCCACACGCACTTCAAGACCGACGACGGCTGGGTGCGCGCCGTCGACGGCGTCGACATCTCGATCGGCGCCGGCGAGACGGTCGGCATCGTCGGCGAATCCGGCTGCGGCAAAACCGTCACCGCCATGTCGGTGCTCAAGCTCCTGCCGATGCCGCCGGGCAAGATCGTCGAGGGGCAGATCATCTGGCAGGGCCGCGATCTCGTGCCGCTCGGCAAGGCCGAGATGAACGAGATCCGGGCCAAGGAGATCGCCATCGTCTTCCAGGAGCCGATGACGTCCCTCAATCCAGTGTACTCGGTCGGCGAGCAGATCGCCGAGGTGGTTCGCCGCCACGAGAAGGTTGGCCGCAAGGCGTCAATGGATCGCGCCGCCGAGATGCTGGCGCTCGTCCAGATCCCGAACGCCACGGCCCGCGTCAACGACTACCCGCACCAGTTCTCGGGCGGCATGCGCCAGCGCGTGATGATCGCCATGGCCCTGTCGCTCAATCCCAAGCTGCTGATCGCCGACGAACCGACGACGGCGCTCGACGTCACCATCCAGGCCCAGATCCTCGATCTCCTTGCCGACATGAAGGATCGGCTCGGCATGGCCGTGATGCTCATCACGCACGCCATGGGTGTCGTCGCCGAGGTAACCCAGCGCGTTGTCGTCATGTACGCCGGCAAGGTCGTGGAGGAGGCGCCGGTCCGGCAGCTCTTCGCAAAGCCGATGCATCCCTACACGCAGGGCCTCATTCGCTCCATCCCGCGTCTCGATCGGGCCGGCAAGGCCAAGGAGCGCCTCGAGGCGATCCCCGGAACGGTGCCGAACATGCTGACGCCGCCTCCTGGTTGCCGCTTCGCGCCACGCTGCAAGTTCGCATCCGACAAGTGCCTCGCCGGCATTCCGCCGCTGCGCGAGATCGAGCCCGGCCACAAGGTCGCCTGCGTGCTCTATTGAGGTCCGAGGAGAAGCCCAACCCCATGAACGAGCCGCTGCTCAAGGTCACCGACCTGAAGAAACACTTCCCGATCAGGGGTGGCCTCTTGCAGCGCGAGGTCGGCCGTGTGCACGCCGTCGACGGTGTCACGTTCGAGGTCAACAAGGGCGAGACGCTCGGCCTCGTCGGCGAGTCGGGCTGCGGCAAGTCGACGACCGGGCGCTGCATCCTTCAGCTGATCACGCCGACGTCCGGAACGGTCACGTTCGAAGGCCGCGACGTCACTCAGGCGGGCGCCGAGGAGTTGCGCGCGCTGCGTCGCGACATGCAGATCATTTTCCAGGACCCGTTCGCCTCGCTCAACCCGCGCATGACGGTCGGCGCCATCATCGGTGAGGCCCTGATCATCCACAATCTCGCCAAGAGCCGTCAGGATCACGAGGCGCGCGTCGTCCACCTCCTGGAGACGGTCGGCCTGCGCGCCGATCACATGCGCCGCTTCCCGCACGAGTTCTCCGGCGGCCAGCGCCAGCGCATCGGCATCGCCCGTGCGCTCGCCGTCGAGCCCAAGTTGATCATCTGCGACGAGCCAGTCTCGGCACTCGACGTCTCGATCCAGGCCCAGGTCATCAATCTGCTCGAGGACCTGCAGGCGAAGTTCGACCTCACCTACATTTTCATCGCGCACGATCTCTCGGTCGTGGAGCACATCTCGACGCGCGTCGCCGTCATGTACCTCGGCCGCATCGTCGAGATCGCGCCGGCCGACGAGCTCTACGCCCGGCCGCTGCACCCCTATACCGAAGCGCTGCTTTCGGCGGTGCCGATTCCCGATCCCGAGATCAAGCGCACCCGCATCAAGCTCGAAGGCGACGTCCCCAACCCGATCAAGCCGCCGACGGGTTGCCACTTCCACACCCGCTGCCCGATCCGCCAGCTTCCCCGCTGCTCCACGGAGGTGCCGAAGCTGGAGCAGGGCGCCAACGGCCACTGGGTCTCCTGCCACTTCCGCAAGGCGTGAGGTCATATCTTTGGGTAGGCCTCGCAACCTCGTGCTCGCTTCCATCGAGGCCGAGGGCGGCGGTCGCTGCGTCGACCTCTTCCGGAGACCCGACGAGACGTACGGCTTCGAGGAATACCGCCGCGATGGCGAGGACGGCCGCGGCTGGTACATGATCGGCAGCTACGGCGGCGAGATCTATGCCTCCGAGGCGGAAGCCCGTGCAGCCGCTGCGAAGGTCGTCCCCTGGCTGCCGCAAGCGTTGCGACGCTGAGCCAACGTCCCATCCAACACTCGAATTGCATTCAGATGCGCCTGCTGCGATAGGGTCGTCCCGAAGGCTCGAGGAGCCGCGCCAGCCCATCCCCGCAGACGGAGACACCGAATGAAGACCTACAAGATCGCCGCCATCCCCGGTGACGGCATCGGAACCGAGGTCATCTCCGCGGGCGTCGAGGTGCTGCAGGCGCTCGCCAGTCGCGACGGCAGCTTCGCGTTCAAGGTCGACCAGTTCGACTGGGGCGGCGAATACTACAAGACGCACGGCCGCATGATGCCGGAGAACGGCCGCGACCAGATCAAGAACCACGACGCGATCCTGTTCGGCTCGGCCGGCCACCCCGACATCCCCGACCACATCACGCTCTGGGGCCTGCGCCTCGCCATCTGCCAGCCCTTCGACCAGTACGCCAACGTGCGCCCGACCCGCGTGCTGCCCGGCATCACCTCGCCGCTGCGCCACGTCGACGACAAGGAACTCGACTGGGTGATCGTGCGCGAGAACTCCGAGGGCGAGTACTGCCGGCGTCGGCGGCCGCGTGCACCAGGGCTCGCCGCTCGAGGTCGCGACCGACGTCTCGATGTTCACGCGCGCCGGCGTCGAGCGCATCATGCGCTTCGCCTTCAAGCTGGCGCAGTCGCGGCCGCGCAAGCTGCTGACCGTCGTCACCAAGTCGAACGCGCAGCGCCACGCCATGGTGATGTGGGACGAGATCGCCGCCGAGATCGCGCGCGAGTTCCCCGACGTGACCTGGGACAAGATGCTGGTCGACGCGATGACCATGCGCATGGTGATGAAGCCGCAGTCGCATCGACACCATCGTCGCGACCAACCTGCACGCCGACATCCTGTCCGATCTCGCCGCCGCGCTTGCCGGCTCGCTCGGCATCGCGCCGACCGCCAACCTCAATCCCGGAGCGCGCTTTCCCGTCGATGTTCGAGCCGATCCACGGCTCGGCCTTCGACATCATGGGCAAGGGCATCGCCAATCCCGATCGGCACCTTCTGGTCGGCCGTGATGCTGCTCGAGCACCTCGGCGAGAAGCCGGCCGCCGATCGCCTGATGGGGGCGATCGAGCGCGTGACGGCCGATCCGCGCTTCCACACGCCCGACCTCGGTGGCAAGGCGCGTACCGCCGACGTGACGGCTGCCGTGATCGATGCCATTCACGGCTCGAACACATAGCCGCTCAACCCGAGACCGCCTCCCGGATGAGCCGGCCGAACAGGATCATCTCCGGGCTGGTAACGCGGTAGCCGTCGATCATGCGGACCAGATGCGCGGCCTCCGACTGCGATGGTCGCGGACGCTTCGGGCTCGGCAGACCGGCCCGGATGTCGGCAACGGTAGTATCGATGGCAGCAATCAGCCCCTCGGCGGTTGCCGCCTTCTCCGCGCTCTCGAAACGAGGACCGAGCTCGACGGCGAGGTGCGCAAGCAGCCCCGGCCAGCGTGCCAGCATGCGGTAGAGCCCTGGAACAAAGGCGGTATTGCCGGTGCCAGACCGGAAGCGCTCCAGAACACGCCGCTCTGCGTCCGCGAGACGCGCCGCATCGACCATGGCGGGCGGTGGCGCGAGCGAGACCGGCGGCTTCCAGTCCCGGCCGGCGGTCGAGGATGAACCGCCGAGCGGCGCTCCCGTCACGACATCGCGCACGATCCCGCCGAACACGAGATTGAGCGGCGACACCCGCGTGAAGCTCTCGGCGATCGCCTTGATGGTACCGATCTCGGCCGGCGCGACGCCCCATACCGCCAGCACGTCGGCCGGGATCGGCGATAGCGGCGTCAGTGCCGCGTCGGCGGCGATCCGCCAGCCCGTCTCCTGCGCAATGCCGCTGCGGAACGCGGGCGCAACCAGCTCCCATGCCCATTCGATCACACCCGGCCGCGTCGCCAGGTGACGATGGATCGACGAGACATAGGGCGTCGCGTAGAAGTGGCGGATCTCGGCAAAGATCTCGGCGATCTCGCCCGTCGCGTCGGCCTCGGCCAGCTCGGTCAGCATTTGGCAGCTCCCTGGCAGCCCGCGCCCTTGCCGATCCGCTTCGGGTCGATCAGCTCGGGCCGGTACTCGAAATGCATGGTGTCGTAGTGATACCAGCGCCCGCCCCAGATGAAGCCCTCGCTTTCGAAGGCCGCGACGATTTCGGCGGGAATGCTGTTGCGATAGCGATAGCGCCCGTTCGCATCGGGCTTCGTCCAGCGCCAGTAGTGCGCATGCTTGAGGCCGATGTCGATGGCGATGCCGGCGCCGTGCACGCTCGGCCGGGTCGTCCCGGCGATGACCCGGCAGTTGTAGGTGCCAGCCGCGGGAAACAGGTAGGCGTCGAATTTGGCCGGCAGCCGATCGAGCTTCCGGCTGACCGCCTCGAGGCGCGCGGCGACGCCGTTGACCCGCGTCACCTTCAAGCGCTGGCGCGCCTTCTTCGGCAGCCAGACGATCTCGACCAGCTTATCCACCGTGCCACCCTTCGTGCAGTCGCCGTACATCTTGTCGAAGAGCGGTTGGTGGCGCGCCCGTCCGGGATCATGCTGGTACGCAGGCGCATCGGCCGGCGCACCGGCATGATAGGGCCAGTGCAGCATGTCCTTGAGATCGGGCGAGGCCAGCAGGGCGTCGAACGGTTTCGCCCCTCGCCCGTCGTCGATCGCCATCCGCGCGCCGTCCTTCCAGACGAGCTGATTGCCCTCGACGGCGGCGAGAAAGTCGGGATAGGCAGCAACCAGGCGCTGCCCGACGGCTTCCGCCGAAAGAGGCTCTGCGAAGGCGCGGTCGGCGCCCGCCAGGAGCACGACACCGGACATTGCGATGACCGCGAGCCGCCGACGCCAGAATTCGGGGCAAGTCCGCTCCGCGAGCCCCGGCGACCTTCGCAACAGATGGCGCATTCGACGGCCTCGCAATTCCCTTGCCGCTCGCCCTGCGCGCCTCGTGCTTCGTCGGGACGGCAAAACGCTTGTGTCGTCGCAGGCCCATCGCTTCCCTTTACGCGACGCGGTCGAATGCATAGAGTGCATGGCAAGACACGTCCAGCCAATCGCCTGACGCATAGCGGCACCCGGAAGGGGTCGCGTTCAATCCAGGCACTGGAGACACGAGTTGGCAAAGCCCGGCTCAGAGGGATCGAGCGGCCCAAGCTACACCCAAGGCGATCGACGCTGGGATAGCGAAGCGGACGTGCGCGAGCCGCCACCATCTTATGGCGCGCTCGACCTCGGCACCAACAACTGCCGCCTGCTCGTGGCTCGCCCGTCGAGGCGCGGCCTGCAGGTCGTCGATGCATTCTCACGCATCATCAGGCTCGGCGAAGGCGTCGGCAGCACGGGCCGGCTCTCCGAGCCTGCCATGGTTCGCACGGTCGAGGCGTTGAAAGTCTGCTCGTCGAAGCTCGATCGGGCTCGGGTCGTCCGATCTCGGCTCGTCGCGACCGAGGCCTGCCGCATCGCCGAGAACGGCATGGAGTTTCTCGAGCGCGTCCGCGACGAGGTCGGTCTCGACATCGAGCTGCTCACCCCCGAAGCGGAGGCCCGGCTCGCTGTCGCCGGATGCGCAGCCCTGCTCGACGGCCGCTCTGATCTCGCCCTGGTCTTCGACATCGGCGGCGGCTCCTCCGAGTTGATCTGGCTCGACCTGTCGCGCCGCCGGACGCCGTGGCGCCGATCCATCGCCGACCGGCTCGAGGCACAAAGCTGCATCGCCGCCTGGACCTCGCTACCCGTCGGCGTGGTCACGCTTGCCGAACGCTTCGGCGGCCGCCATGTCAACCGCGACATATTCGAGGCGATGGTCGAGCATGTCCTGGAACTGCTCCGCCCTTTCGAGGCGCGCTACGCGTTCCGCGACCGCATCGCGACGCGACCCGCGCATCTTCTTGGTACCTCGGGGACGGTCACCACGGTCGCCGGAATTCACCTAGGACTGAAACGCTATGAGCGATCCCGCGTCGATGGCTGCTGGATGCAGACAGCCGAGGCGCGTGGAGTCACCGAGCGCCTTCTGAGCTGCACCTACGAGGAGCGCATGGCCGAGCCCTGCATCGGCCGCGATCGCGCCGACCTCGTGCTGGCCGGCTGCGCGGTGCTGGAGGCGATCCTGCGGCTGTGGCCGTGCGAGACCTTGCGCGTGGCCGACCGCGGCTTGCGGGAAGGCATACTTGCCTCGTTGATGGCCGAGGACGGTCATCACCGTCATAACGAGCGTCGCCGCAACGGCGCCGGGGACGCGACATGAGCACACGCAAAGGTGGCGGCACGAAAGCGGCCGGCGGCGGTTCCGGCCCCGGCAAGGGTACAGGCAGCATCCGGCGCCAAGGTGGCGTGCGCCATATGAACGTGCGCCTCAAGACGGCCACCGGGCGCACCTCGTCCTCGCAGCGCTGGCTGGAGCGCCAGTTGAACGACCCCTACGTCGCCGCCGCAAAGCGCGATGGCTGGCGCTCGCGGGCAGCCTTCAAGCTGATCGAGATCGACGACAAGCATCACATCCTCAAGTCCGGTCAGCGCGTCGTCGATCTGGGCGCGGCGCCCGGTGGCTGGTCGCAGGTCGCCGCCAAGCGGACCAAGGCCGAGGAAGGCAAGGGCCAGGTCGTCGCTATCGACTACCTGGAGTTCGATCCCATCCCCGGCGTCGAGATCGTCCAACAGGACTTCATGGACAACTCGGCCCCCGACCGACTGAAGGCCCTGCTCCGGGACGGCGGCGCCGACGTTGTTCTGTCCGACATGGCCGCGCCCACAACGGGCCACGCCAGCACCGATCACTTGCGCATCATGGCACTGGCCGAGGCCGCGGTCGCCTTCGCCGTCGAGGTGCTGCAGCCCGGCGGCGCCTTCCTCTGCAAGATGTTCCAGGGTGGCTCCGAGCGCGACCTCCTCACCCTGCTCAAGCAGCGCTTCAAGATCGTCCGCCACATCAAGCCACCCGCCAGCCGCTCCGACAGCGCCGAGCTCTATGTCCTCGCGACCGGCTTCAAGGGCTAGCCGCCCATGTGGCGGATCTGGGCCGCGGCCCTGTTCTGGGGATTGAACTGGCCGGCGATCAAGTTACTTTTGACCGGAGCCAGCCCCTGGGCGCTGCGCGCGGCCGGACTGGCTGGAGGCGCCGTGCTGCTCGCCGGGGCCACCGCGGCGCTCGGCCAGTCGCTCGCCGTCAGGCGTGAGGACTGGAGCAAGATCCTGATCGCAGGCCTGCTCAACTGCGCCGCCTTCAACATCCTCTCCGCCTTCGCGCAGATGTCGCTCACCGCCTCGCGCGCGGCGATCCTGACCTACACCATGCCGCTCTGGTCCGTGCTGTTCGCCTGGGTCGTGCTGTCCGAGCCGATCGACCGCCTGCGCGCGCTTGCCCTGGTCCTCGGTGCCGGCGGCATCGGCTTGCTCGCCCACCCGTTCTGGGACGTGATCGCAGCCGGCGAGTTGCCCCTCGGCCTCGTCTACGTGCTCGGCGGCGCCATCGCCTGGGCAGCCGGCACTGTCTACATGAAATGGTCCCGCCCGGCCGGCGACCCATTGGGGTTGACGACCTGGCAGTTCGCGGTCGGCGCCGTCGCCGCGACTTTGGGCATGCTCGCCTCCGAGACACCACGCCTCGAGCTCTGGCGCCCCGAGATAGCGGCGGCGTTCGCGTTCAATGTCATTTTCCCGCAGGCGGCGGCCTATGCGCTGTGGTTCACCTTGATGGCCCGTGTGCCCGCTTCGACGGCGGCATTGGGCACGTTGCTGGTGCCGGTGTGCGCCGTCACGGCGTCGAGCCTCTTGCTCGGAGAGCGCCTCGGCCCGCTCGATCTCGCCGGCTTCGCGCTGATCCTCGGCGGTGTGCTGCTCGATCAAGGCGTGCGGTCGTGGATCGCCGCCTCGGCCTCGCGCCCGGCCCCACCGCCGATGACTTGAGCCTGCCGGGCCACGGCATCCCGAGCAAACCAGACGCGCGTTTTTTGCATAGCTGCGGCGCGCCTGTGTCTTCCCCACGTCTCACGGTTCTGCTAGTGGGGGCGATGGCAACAGCTGACATTTGCGTGCGTTCTCACCGACCTGCCTGCCGCATCGCCGGCGCGTGGGCCGTTCGCGCATCCGAAGCCCGCCGAAGAGCCTGAAGGAGATCATGGCATGCGCCCTCGCTCGTCCATCATCGAGCCGGATATCGGCCTCACCTTCGACGACGTGCTGCTGATCCCCGGCGGCTCCGAGGTGCTGCCTGGAGAGACCAACGTCGCCTCCCGCGTCACCAAGGAGATCTCGGTCAACATCCCGATTCTCTCCTCTGCCATGGACACGGTGACCGAGGGCAAGCTCGCCATCGCGGTCGCCCAGGCCGGCGGCATCGGCGTCATCCACAGAAATCTCGAGCCCGCCCAGCAGGCCGAGCAAGTGGCCATGGTGAAGAAATTCGAGTCGGGCATGGTCATCAATCCAGTGACCATCCACCCGACCGCCACGCTCGCCGACGCGCTCGACCTGATGCGCACCCACAAGATCTCCGGCATCCCCGTCGTCGAGCGTGCCAGCAACGGCGCCCGCGACGGCAAGCTCGTCGGCGTGCTCACCAATCGCGACGTCCGCTTCGCGACCAACCAAAGCCAGCCCGTCTCCGAGTTGATGACCAAGGACCGCCTCGTCACGGTCCGCGCCGAGGTCGACCGCGAGGAGGCCAAACGCCTGCTGCATCAGAACCGCATCGAGAAGCTGATCGTCGTCGACGAGCGCTATCATTGCGTCGGGCTGATCACGGTGAAGGACATCGAGAAGGCCCAGAACCATCCGAACGCCTGCAAGGACGACCAGGGCCGCCTCCGGGTCGCCGCCGCGACGACCGTCGGCGATGATGGCTTCGACGCGGACCGAGCGCCTGATCGACGCCGGTTGCGACCTGATCGTGGTCGACACCGCGCACGGCCATTCGTCGCGCGTGATCGAGGCCGTCGCCCGCATCAAGCGGCTGTCGAACCGGGTGCAGGTCGCGGCCGGCAACGTCGCCACCGCCGAGGCGACCGAGGCGCTGATCGACGCCGGCGCCGACGCGGTCAAGGTCGGCATCGGCCCGGGCTCCATCTGCACCACGCGCATCGTCGCGGGCGTCGGCGTGCCGCAGCTCACCGCCATCATGAAATGCCGTGGAGGCCGCCCAAAGCGTGGCGTCCCCGTCATCGCCGACGGCGGCATCCGCTTCTCGGGCGACATCGCCAAGGCCATCGCGGCGGGCGCCTCGTGCGTCATGGTCGGCTCGCTGCTGGCCGGCACCGACGAAAGCCCCGGCGAGACCTATCCTGTTCCAGGGCCGCACCTACAAAGCCTACCGCGGCATGGGCTCGGTCGGCGCCATGGCCCGCGGCTCGGCCGATCGCTACTTCCAGCAGGAGGTGAAGGACGAGCTGAAGCTCGTGCCCGAAGGCATCGAGGGCCAGGTGCCCTACAAGGGCCCGGTCGGCCACGTCCTGCACCAGCTCGTCGGCGGCTTGCGCGCCGGCATGGGCTACACCGGCGCCCGCGACATCGCCGACCTGCAGGCCAAAGCCCGCTTCATCCGCATCTCGCCCTCCGCCGTCCGCGAAAGCCACCCCCACGGCGTCCACATCACCCGCGAAGCACCGAACTATCAGGGGAACGGGTAGGGGGTGGCGTCCGGCCGCTCGCCCTCATTAGTGTGGTGACCGGAGCGACCCCGGTTCCGCAGCACGCATCAAACGGATTTACACCGCAGGCCCATGCACAGCTCATCCAGCCACTCAGGTGTCATCCCGGTGCTTGTTACCGGGACCCATTTCTCAGAGCGCTCAATCGCCGACGATCACACTCGTTGCGCCGCAGTGATCCTTTTTGCCGATCTGGAATTGCGGCGCGATGGGTCCCGGTGACAAGCACCGGGATGACAGTTGGAGGGTAAGTGGGCTCCGGCCCGGAGCGCAGGCATTTTCCCCGTCAACTCACCCCGGGAGCTCGTAAAACCGCCGCACCGTCTCGCGGAACAGGATTGCCTTTCCAGAAGTCGACGCACCTACCACTTGCGTTCGCGGCCGGAGCGCGGTGCGCGGAGAGCCGGGATCGCTTGGGTAATTGGTAACCGAAGCGACCCCGGTTCTGTGCTCCGCATCGCCAGAAATCACACCAAAGGCTGATCATGCACAGCCCATCCAGCCATTCAGGTGTCATCCCGGTGCTTATCACCGGGACCCATTTCTCAGAGCGCTCAATCGCCGATGGTCAGACTCGGGGCGCCGCTGCGCGCCTTATCGCAACCCCGAAACTGCGGCGCGATGGGTCCCGGTGACAAGCACCGGGATGACAGTTGGGGGCAAACTGCGCTCCGCCATTTCACCCCGGCAACCCATAAAACCGCCGCGCGGACTCCCGGAACAGGTCCGCTTTCTCATCCGACGAACAGCCCGACGCCAACCGCTTGAACGCATTCCAGTACACCGCATACGAACCCGAAAACTTGTCGACGGGGAAGTTGCTCTCGAACATGGCGCGCTTCGGGCCGAAAGCTTCGATGCACACGTCGATGAACGGCTTCCAGGCCGCGGCCAGTTCCTCCGACGTCGGCGGCTTCGGCCGGGTGTGGAAATCGAAGCCGTTGATGCGCATGCCGAGCCCGCCAAGCTTGATCATCACGTTCGGGCACTTGCCGAGCTCGCGGATGTCGCGGCTCCAGGCGGCGAACACCTCGTCCTTGCGGCTGGCGTAGTAGCCGAGACCCAGCGGCCCGCCGCAATGGTCGAGCACGATCGGCTGCGACGGAAACTTGCGCGCGAGCTTGATGAGGTCCGGCAGCGCCGTGTGATAGCACCACGCGTCGAACGTCAGCCCGAGCTTGCCGAGCACCGCGAAACCCTCGTGGAACTTGGCGTCCTCGCCGTACATGTGCTGCGTCGGGTTGGTGTGCCCGTTGTGGATCTGCGGGTCCTTGTCGTCCCAACTGCCGATGTAGCGGATGCCTTTGAAACGCCCACCGCCAACCGCCATCTGCTTGGTCAGCACGTTCTCGACCCGCGCACCGAGCCGCAATTCCGCGAGCCCGACGATGCCGGTCGCCACCCGCGTCGGCCCGTAGGCGCCGGACGCCGACATGGCCGAGATGCCGTTGACGAACTCCACCTCGCCGATCGGCTTTTCCTCCTCCGGCCCATCCTCCCGGAAGCAGGCCGTGCACTCGAGGAACACCGTCTGGATGACGTTATGCCCGCTCCCCGTGTCGGCCAGGATGTCCTTCAGCAGATACGAATGCTCGGGAAAGTCCCAGAGATGATGATGCGGATCGATGATCGGTAGATCCGGCTCCAGGATCGGCTCCTGCGTCTTCGCCAGCCACTCGTTGCTGAGGCCAGCCATTCGCGAGCCGACCGTTGAATGGGGCTTCGACATGAGAACGTCCTCCAGCAAGGTTGCATCACCCATAGCGCGGGCCTGAGGGAGCGTAGCCCGCTGTCCGGACATCTGAAAAGCGCGGAGTTATCCCCGCCCCCTGCGGCCGGTGTATTGTCGCGCTCGCTCGGATCGACGAGGGGGCGCTGCCGGAGGCGTTCGTCAGTGGATCGGAGTGCCGCTCCCGAAGAGGGGCGCGGAGCTAGAGCGGCCGCCACGAAATCGGCGACGCTCCCGGGTCCGGAGGTCGTCTCGCCAGCTTGATCCCTGGCGGCAAGGTCTCCTCACTGGTCGGCTCCGATGCCCAGCGCCTTCGGCCTGCCGCTGCCTGGGGCGAGAGCCCCGCGCAAGGCCGCCACCGACGGTCCGCAGCGGGTGGAGAAAGCGAGCGGCAAGAACGGGGCGGCATCGCCGCTCAAACCAAAACCATCGGATGGCGCTGCCGCCCCGTCCCTCTCGCTCTTGTGGGCGCTTCGGATGCCCACTTCGCATCCGCGCCGCGTGGGCGCTTCGGATGCCCACTTCGCATCCGCGCCGCGTGAGCGCTTCGGATGCCAGTGGATCAACCTCGCGCGCCTGCGCGTCGGGGTGTGCTTTTCCGTGGCTTGACCTGAGCCCGGCCCGGCGCTCAATTGGCCGCGCTGCGTCGCCAGGAGACACCCCGTGCAACTGAAATCGAGATCCTACGAGGTCGACGACCTGATGGCCGCGCAGGAGCTCTATCACTCCAACGGCTGGACCGATGGCCTCCCCGTCGTGCCGCCGACCGAGAGCGCGGTGAAGGCTTGCCTCGAATGGGCCGGCATGCCGCCCGACCAGCTCATCGGTATCGAGCCTGTGCGCGAGCAGCCCATCACGGCCGAGAAGATCGCCATCAACGCCGTTATGGCCGGCTGCCTGCCCATGCATTTCCCGGTCGTCATCGCCGCTTGGCAAGGCATGCTGAAAGAGGAGTTCCTGCTCCACGGCACGACGTCCTCGACGGGTGGCTGTGCGGTTCTGGTGATCATCAACGGCCCCATCCGCCGCGAGATCGGCGCCTCGGGCGGGTTCAACGCACTCGCCAACTCCGACCGTGCAACCGCCAGCATCGGCCGCGCCATTCGCCTCGGCCTGATCAACATTCTCGACGTGCGCCCCGGCGGCATCGACCGCACCACGCTCGGCCATCCGGGCAAGTTCTCCTATTGCATCGCCGAGGACGAGGAGGACACCACCTGGACGCCGCTGGCTGAGATGCGCGGCATCCCGAAGGGCGTATCGTCGGTCACGGTCATGGCGTCCATGGCCCCGCGCCAGCTCATGAACGAATGGACCCACGCACCAGAGGAAATCCTCGAGACGTTCGCCGCCGAGATGCGCGCCAGCCAGCGCCACTATTCCATCTACGGCGGCAATCAGGTGGTCGTCATTCCGAAGCAACTTCGCGACATTCTGCAGACGGCCGGCTGGTCGAAGGCCGACATCGGCCGCTTCCTTTACGAGCGCGCCCGCATCAAGCGCAAGGAATGGGCCGAGGTCGGCAAGGGCGCCGTCGTGCGCGATCGTGGCGAAAGCGTCTACACTGCGCTCGATGCGCCGGAAGCGTGTCTCGTCGTTGCAGCCGGCGGCCCCGCAGGAGGCTTCGGCGCCGTCATCGCCCCGTGGATGGGACATAAGACCAGAGCCGTGACGGTACCGATCGGCGCCTGCGTCGACTGCGGACCCGAGGAGACAACAGCATGACCATCCGCGTTCTCGACCCCACCAACGAGGCGGCCCCGCCGACGGGCCAGCCGGCACAGCGCCTGATCTCGCTGCGCGGCACGACGATCGGCTTCGTCTCCAATGGCAAGGAGGGAGCCAAGGAGTTCTTCACCCATCTCGGCCGCATGCTCGAGGCCGAGCACGGCGTCGCCAAGGTCGTTCATCGCATCAAATCGAACTACTCGGCCCCCGCCGACAAGCACATCGTCGACGAGATGCGCTCGTGGCACGCGGTGGTCACCGGCATCGGGGACTGAGGCTCGTGTTCATCGTGCAGTTTGCACGACAGCATCATGGCAGAGCGACTGGGCGTCCCCGCGGTGGGCGTGATGACGACACGGTTCACGTCGGCAGCCAAGCTGATGGCGAAGGTGCTCGGCATGCCGGACTACCCGTTCGTCGTCATCGAGCACCCGATCTCGAACGCGGGCGACGCAGGCCTCGAGGCGCGGGCGCGCCATGCACTCGGCGAAATTCGGCACGGTTTGCTTCGAGCGTGAGCGTCAGTCATCGACGATGTTGACCGACAACTCGTTTTGCGGCGATCCAAAACTGGACTCCTGACAGCTCCGGGCTTTATATCGGGCGCGGAACAGTGAAAGTCCCGCCTCCGAGCGGCCGAAGCCGGCTCGACAAACAAACAAAACAAGCCATCTCTACGGGGAGAACTTCCGTGAAAACCAGAAAGCTTGGCGCCATCTGCATGGCGAGCGCCGCCGCATTGTTCGCGTCTGCCGCCTCAGCCCAGAAGGTCGACGGCCCGTCCGTCACTTGGAACATTTCGCATTGGGGCAAGCCACGCGCGGCGTCCGCCAACAACGAGGCCCTCGCCAAGATCCTGGACGAGCGTACCGGCGGCAAGTTCAAGGTCAAGGTCCATATGGGCGAGGCGCTGTCAAAGGCGCGCGAGAATTTGGATGGCATCAAGCTTGGCGCCTTCCAGATGGCCAACTTTTGCAACTTCTACCATCCAGGCAAGACCCCTTCGTGGATGATCCTGGCCCTTCCCTTTCTTCCGCTCGACAACTACGACGTCGCGACTCCGGTCCGTGTCGCTCTCTACCAGCATCCGTTGTTCGTGAAGGACATGGCGAACTGGAATGCGCTGCCCTACGTGTCGACCCACCTTCCTCAATACGAGCTCTTGGGCAAGGGCAAGGAGCCGCACAAGCTCGAGGACTTCAAAGGCATGCGCGTCCGTGCCGGCGGTGGCCTCGGCGACGCCATGAAGGTCCTCGGCGCGGTGCCGACGACGGTTCCGGCCACTGAGACCTACACTTCGATCGAGCGGGGCACCCTCGACGCCGTGGCGCTGCCTTTCACCGACAGTCAGGCCGCCTATCGCATTCACGAGGTGTCGACCTGGTTCACCAATAACCTGTCCCCCGGCACGACGGAGTGCGGCCTCGTCATCAACAAGGACGCCTACGATAAGCTTCCGCCCCAGTACCAGAAGCTGCTGATGGATATTCGGCCTGAGCTCGACAAGATCCAGGTCGCAGCATGGCAGGACAAGGACAAGGTGAACTTGCCCGCCTTCAAGGCGAAGATGAAAGAGATCCTCTTCAAGCCCGAAGAGCTGAAGCGCTTCCAGGACACCGCCGGCAAACCCGTTTGGGACAAGTGGATCGCCGACAACCAGTCCAAGTTCGACGCCAAGGGCCTGTTCGAGTTCATGACGGCGGAGATCAAGAAGGCCCAAGCCAACGTCAAGAAATAAGCGAGACCGGCGCCGCCCTGGCGCCCGTCTCTCCCCTCGTGTCTCGAGTGGATTAAAGCGCCCCGACAGGGGTGCATCACCGCGGGTGACGCGCCGGCAGTCCTTGCCGGCGCTCTCTCGTGTGACCAGCCGATCAATCTCCGCCCTACGCGACGAGGTCAATACATGGAAGGCGCGACCGAATCAGGTCCGAAAGCCAGCGGCGGCGGCGCCATCGGCGCGTTGGATCGCATGTTCTTCGCCATCGAGAAATCCATGGCCTTGATCTCGGCCGTCTGCATCTTCGGACTGATGCTGATTGGGGTCTGGCAGGTGCTCGCGCGGAAACTCTTCAACGCACCGATCTACGGCTACATAGACCTCGTCGAGATCGCCATGACGACCTTCGCCTTCATCGCCATCTCCTTCACCGAGCGTCTTGGCGGCCATGTTCGCATGGAGATTTTCGCGTCGCGCCTGAAGGGCCGGACACTCTGGTTTGTCGAGGTGATCGGCGTCCTCGTCGGGCTCTTCGTATCGATCACGCTGACCTACTACTCCTACACGCACTTCCTGCGCGCCTTTACGGCAGGCGACTCCACGATGGATCTCGAGCTGCCCTGGTGGCCATCGAAGCTCCTCGTCACGTTCGCATTCGTGCTTCTCACCATTCGCCTCCTCATCAGCCTTTGGGGCTATATGCGACTGCTTTTGAACCCGTCACTGACGCCGGTCGGCGTCCCGCTGCTCGCAAGCCTTGACGAGATTGCCGAGGAAACCGCGCGGGTCGGTGCGGGTGAAGGCAATTCTGTCGACGGCCGAGGGGAGCGCTGAGAATGACGGACCTGTCCAACGACACGATCGGCATACTCGGCGTCATCGCTCTGCTGGTGCTGGTGTTCGCCGGCATCCGCGTCTACATCGCGGCCTCCCTTGTCGGCCTTCTCGGCACGGTCGCCATCATTGGCTGGGACGCCGGTGCCGGCATTATTGGCACCGTGCCCCACTCGAAATCCATCCAGTACACCTTCTCGGTCCTGCCTCTCTTCATTCTGATCGGCTACCTCGCCTTCCACGCCGGCATCACGCAATCTCTGTTCGATGCAGCGCGTAAATGGCTCGGTTGGTTGCCGGGCGGCCTCGCAATCGCCAGTGTTTTCGCCAATGCCGGGTTTGCCGCCGTATCCGGCGCCTCGACCGCGACCGCTGCCGTTTTTTCGCGGATCGCAATCCCTGAAATGTTGAAGGCCGGTTACGACAAGCGGCTGGCGGCTGGCGTCGTCGCCGTTGCCGGCACCCTGGCGGCCCTCATACCGCCGAGCGCGCTGATGGTCGTCTACGCCATCATTGTTGAGGCCTCGGTCGGCCAGTTGCTCGTGGCCGGTTTCATTCCCGGCATGCTCACGGCGGTCGGCTACGCCACCATTGTCCTCGTTTGGTGCCTCATCAATCCGAAGCTCGGGCCAGCCATCCCCGGTTACACCTGGGGCGAGCGTATTCGCGCGCTGCCCGGCACGCTTCCGGTGGTGGCAGTCGTCGCGATCATTTTTTCTTCCATGTACTTCGGCTGGGCGACGCCGACGGAGGCCGCAGCGCTCGGCGCGTTCGTCGTCTTCATTCTCGCCCTGTTGAAGGGCATGACCATGAAGTCGCTCTACCTTGCGCTGATGGAGACGGCGAAGCTTACCGTCATGATCTTCGCGCTCGTCTGGAGCGTGCTGATCTTCGTGCGCTTCCTCGGCTTCGCGGGGCTGCCCGAGCGCTTCGCCGACTTCATCGTCCATCTCGACATGCCGCCCACGATGATCATGGTCATGATCCTCCTCGGCTATCTGATCCTCGGCTGCTTCATGGACGCCATCGGCATGTTGTTGCTGACGTTGCCGGTCGTCTACCCAGCAGTGACGGCGCTCGGCTACGATCCGATCGTGTTCGGCGTCATCGTCGTCAAGATGTGTGAGGTCTGCCTGGTCACGCCGCCTATCGGCTTGAACTGCTTCGTCGTAGCCTCGGTGAGACGAGACATTCCGCTGCAGACGGTGTTCAAGGGTGCCATGCCGTTCGTGATCGCGGATTTCATCCTGATCGCGCTCTTCCTGACCTTCCCCCAGATCATCCTGTGGCTGCCCCAGCAGATGCTGAACAACTGACCTTAGGTCGCCCGGCTGCACCCCGTGCCGGTCGGCAGGTCCAGAAACGGCCTCGGAAACTGGCCGCCATCGTGACGATAGGTAGTCGGTTGGCTTCCTTCGCCGGCGATGGCGTGGCATTCTCCAGCCACCGAACGACAACCAGCCGGAGGAGCAGCCCCCATGGCCGACGCCGTCATCGTCTCGACCGCCCGCACACCGATCGGTCGTGCCTTCCGAGGCGCCTTCAACAAGGTGCACGGGGCAACGCTCGGCGGCCACGCCGTGGCCGAGGCCGTCAAGCGCGCCAAGATCGCGCCGGAGGAGGTCGAGGACGTGCTGATGGGCTGCGCCATGCCCGAAGGCGCGACCGGCGGCAACATCGCTCGCCAGATCGCCGTGCGCGCCGGACTGCCCGTATCGGTGCCGGGCGCCACGGTCAATCGCTTCTGCTCATCGGGGCTGCAAACCATTGCCATGGCCGCGCAGCGCATTCGTTCGGACGAGGCCGATATCCTCGTCGCCGGTGGCCTCGAGTCGATCTCTCTCGTGCAGGGCAATCAGACCAATCAGAACGTGCTCGGCAACGAGGACGACTGGATCAAGCAGCACGCGCCGGCCATCTACTGGCCGATGATCCAGACCGCCGACAATGTCGCCAAGCGCTACGGCGTCAGCCGCGACGTGCAGGACGCCTACGCGCTCGAAAGTCAGCGCCGCACCGCCGCCGCCCAGCAGGCACGCCGCTTCGACGACGAGATCGTTCCGCTGACGGCCGAGAAGAACATCATCGACAAGGAAGGCAAGATTGCCGGCACCGAGATGTTCACCCTGACCAGGGACGAGGGCAACCGGCCGGAGACCAACGCCGAAGGCCTTGCCAAGCTGAAGCCGGTCGCCGGACCGGAGAATTTCGTCACCGCCGGCAACGCCAGTCAGCTCTCTGACGGCTCCTCGGCTTGCGTCGTGATGAGCGACAAGGAGGCCCAGAAGCGCGGCCTGACGCCGCTCGGCATCTATCGCGGCTTCGAGGTTGCCGGCTGCGAGCCCGACGAGATGGGCATCGGCCCGATCTATGCCGTGCCGAAGCTCCTGAAGAAGCACGGCCTCAAGGTCGAGGACATCGGCCTCTGGGAGCTGAACGAGGCGTTTGCCGTGCAGGTCGTCTACTGCATGGAAAAGCTCGGCATTCCGCACGATCGGCTCAACGTCGACGGCGGCGCGATCTCCATCGGCCATCCCTACGGCATGTCGGGCGCACGCCTGACTGGCCATGCGCTGATCGAGGGCAAGCGGCGCGGCGTCAAGTACGCTGTCGTCACGATGTGCATCGGTGGCGGCCAAGGCGCTGCCGGCCTGTTCGAGATCGTGTGAGGTCAGGATGTCTTTGCCCCTTACGACGCCCGGCTATCTCCACCGCGGACTAGACGAGCTCTTCCGCATGGCCCGCGGAGCGCCGCTTCAGCCCGAGTGCGAGGCGTTCTACTTCATCCGCCACGGCGAGACCGAGGGAAATGCCAAGCGCATCTTCCAACACGCCGAGATCCCGCTCAACGCTCGCGGGCTCGCACAGGCGGAGGCGGCGGCGGCGGCTCTGGCGAGCGCGAAACTCGAGCGTGTCGTAGCCTCGACCATGACGCGCGCCTGGGTCACGGCCGAGACCATCGCCCGTCCGCATGGCCTCGCGCCGATTCCGGAGGAGGGTCTTCGCGAGCGCTGGTTCGGCGACCTCGTCGGCACGCCGAGCCACGATCACGATTGGCGCGACGACCCGCCGAACGGGGAGACGCTCGCAACCTTCGTCAACCGCACCCAGGCCGGCATCACACGCTCTCTCGTCGAGGCGGGCAAGGTGCGCACGGCCCTGGTCGGTCATGGCGGGATTCTCTACGTGCTCGCCCCGAGCTTCGGCCTCGACATCACTACTGAGCTGCTCGCCAACGCCACGCCGCTCCTGTTCGAGCGCTGCGGCGGCTCGGCCTGGCAGGTGACCCGCGTCGCCGACGTCGGCGCCCGCGGCGACAACGTAGCTTAGCCCGACTCACCAAGGATCCTTGCACCATGGACATGTCAGGCCAGTATCGCATCCAGGCCCCGCGCGACGTGGTCTGGGCCGCTCTCAACGACCCCGAGGTGCTGAAGCGCTGCATTCCGGGGTGCAAGGAGCTCGAGCAGAAATCGCCGACCGAGCTCGCGGCCAAGGTCAGCCTGAAGATCGGTCCGATCTCGGCCAACTTCTCGGGCGATGTGACGCTGCAGAACTTGAACCCACCGGCGGGATATACCATCGCCGGCCAGGGCTCCGGCGGCGCGGCCGGATTCGCCAAGGGCAGCGCCGATGTGGCATTGACCGAGGTCGAAGGCGGTGCCGAGACGGATCTCGCTTACACCGCCAAGGCCGAGGTCGGCGGCAAGCTCGCGGCCCTTGGCGGTCGGCTCATCCAGGCGACCTCGAAGAAGCTCGCCGACGAGTTCTTCTCCGCCTTCGCCAAGGAGCTGAACGGACCCGAGGAGCAGGCAGCAGACGCCGAGCCCGAAAAGAAGAAGGGCCGCTGGGCGAAGTGGCTGGGGCGTTGAACAGCAGCCCCCACCCGTAGGTCGGGTCGAGCCTGCACCGAAACCCGGCACGAGCTGCGGTCAGCACTCCGCCGCGTTGCGCAACCCGCAGCGGTGACCCCTGGCTCCTCAGGCAAAGAACTCTCTCGGCTGGGCCGTCACGCCGTCCGCAAGCTCCTTCTCGGCCCGGTCTCGCGTCTTGCCCGCCGGCAGCTTCGCGACAAGGCGCCGAGCCGACTCCGCATCCTCGGTCGCGATGATGTGCGCGATCGATCGGTAGACCCGGCCCGCGCGCCAGTCGTCGCCCGGCGGCGCATCCTTCTCGATGGCCGCTAGAACCGGCTCCCAGAGGTCCCGCCCCCCTGGAAAAGCCGCCTCCAGCAGCAATCCGCCTGCCTCGGCCCGCGACGCCACCGGACGGGCCTTCGCGAGCAGCGCGACCGCATCGTCGAGCATGGCTCGCGCAGCCGCCACATCTCCACTCTGGATGGCGGCGCGAATGGGCCATGCCAGGACGGTCGAGCGTTGATAGGCATCGCGTCCCGCCTTCGCTGTCGCCCGCGCTTCCTTCAGCGCGACCGCTGCGATATTGGCCGGCGCAAACCGTACCACCCAGGCGAGCGCCTGCGTCGCAAACCACGGATCCGCGATCATTCGCGCGATGCGCAGCGCCTCTGCTGGCTCGGTCCGAGCCAGCTCGGCCACCTGATCACGTGCTTTCGTCGTCTCGAGCATCGTCGTCCGGCCTGTCGCGGCCCATTCTCGAAGCAAGCTCGAAGCTTCAAACCGGTGGCTTGCCCCTCGGCCAATACTACTACCGTCCGTTCTTCTTGCGCCACGCCTCGAAGTCGATCTTCGACTGCGGGTCGGTCGCCGGATAAAGGCCGCGGATCGAGCGGCCCTCCATGACCATCTCCGTCGCGAAGTCCTCGTAAGCCGTCATCTCGACGGCCTCGTCCGCGATCTCGTCGGCCAGATGGGCCGGGATCACCACGCATCCATCGCCGTCGCCGACGATCACGTCGCCCGGGAACACCGGCGCATCCCCGCACGCGATCGGCACGTTGGTGTCGATTGCCTGGTGCAGCGTCAGATTGGTGGGCGCCGACGGCCGCTGGTGGAACGACGGAATGTCGAGCTTCGCAATCTCAGCCGCATCACGAAAGCCGCCGTCCGTCACGATCCCGGCCACGCCCCGTTTCATCAGCCGCGTCACCAGGATCGACCCCGCCGAGGCTGCCCGCGCGTCCTTGCGGCTGTCGATCACGAACACCGCGCCCGGCGGACAGTCCTGCTCGATGGCCTTGCGCTGCGGGTGGTTTGGATCGCTGAACACAGCCATCGTATTCAGGTCCTCGCGCGCCGGAATGTAGCGCAGCGTGAATGCCTCGCCGACCATCGTCGGCTTCGACGGATCGAGCGGAAGCACGCCCTGAATCATCTGGATGCGAAAACCGCGCTTGAACAGCGCCGTCGTAATCGTCGCCGTCGAGACGGTCTTCAGCTTGTCGCGGGTCGCAGGGGAAAGCGCCATGGCGGTCTCTCAGGTTGGGGGTCTCTATCGGTGATCAGCTGTCGTCCTTGCGCCGCGCCTTGCGAGCAGGAAGGGCGAGTTGAGCCTCGGTGAAATGCGGGAGAACCTGTGCCAGCGTGCCGGGCTCGAGCTTGTCGGTCATCGCCAAAATCTTCTCGACGAGGTCGAGCTTGGTCTTGACGTTCTCGAGCACGATCCGCTCCGTCTCCGCACTCGAGCGCTTGAGGTCCGCCTGCCGGCGCTCGTAGATGTCTCGAGTCTGCTCGACGACCTTCATCGTCTCGGCAGCGATCTGCTCGTTCTTGACACGTGGCTGCGCGAGCCAGGCATTGAGATGGTCGACGAGATTGCTCGCCGTGCCACCCAGGGCATCGCCCACCGTCGTGTTCCGCTTGGCATCGATGGTCGTGTCGAGGAGGCTCTCGATCGCCTTCACGAGCCGCCGCCGGAGCTTGCGAACCTGCGTCGCCGCCTCGTCGTCGAGCGCGAAACGCGCCGGGTTCTCGACCACGACCGTGTCGTGCCCGAGCTGGAGCTGAGAGTAGATTGCGACGAAAAGATCGATGATCTGGTCGGTGGCCTCGAGAGCCTTTGGCGCGTTGAGGACCGTGGCAAGGCGGACGACGCCCTTCTGCGTCAGCACCGTCGGTGCCCACCCCTTTCTTGAGATCACACCTTGTGATCTCAAGGGCTCGAGCTCTGCATCGGTCGGGCGGAAGGCGTGGCGGTCGCTGAACTTCTGAGGGTTGCGCCGCACGGCTTGCACCACCTCTCTCGTCTCGACCCCGAACGCCCGTGCGACATCGGCCGCGAGCATGACGGGCTCACCCCGCAGCCGGACGACCCGCGGGCTGTCTGCCCCTTCGATCCCTTGCTCGTCCCCCTCGTCCTGCATCCGCCCTGCCTTCCTTTGAGGTCACAGGCTGTGATCTCCGCTTCGGATCGAGACCGTCCAAAGAGGACGGCCTCTAAGGCCAGGCCCCCCGGCCGGCGCTCAGTAGATATCCGGCTCCGGCACCGGCGCGCCGAACTCCGTCTCCAGGAAATCGAAGTCGCAGCCGTCGTGCGCCTGCTTGATATGCTGCGAGAACATCCAGCCGTAGCCACGCTCGTAACGGGGCTTCGGCTTGGGCATTGCTGCCCGGCGCTTGGCCATCTCCGCCTCCGAGACGTCGAGGTTGAGCGTCCGCGCCGCGACGTCGAGGGTGATCTTGTCGCCCGTCTGAATGAGGGCCAGCGGCCCGCCCACGTAGGACTCCGGCGAGACGTGCAGGATGCAGGCGCCGTAGCTCGTGCCCGACATGCGCGCGTCCGAGATGCGCACCATGTCGCGCACACCTTGCTTCACGAGCTTGGTCGGGATCGGGATCATGCCCCACTCCGGCATGCCCGGTCCGCCCTGTGGACCCGCATTCCTGAGCACCAGCACACTGTCCTTGGTGACCGGCAGATCCTCGCGGTTGATCTCGGCCTTGAGCTGCGCGTAATCGTCGAACACGTAGGCCGTGCCGGTGTGCTTGAGCAGATGCGGCTCGGCCGCCGACGGCTTGATCACGCAGCCGTCGGGCGCGATGTTGCCCTTCAGCATGGCCAGCGCGCCCTCGTCGTAGATCGCCTTGTCGAGCGGGCGGATCACGTCGTCGTTGTAGACCTCCGCCCCCTCGAGGCTCTTGCCCCACGCCTCGCCCGTGACGTTGATCTGGCCGAGGTCCAGGTGTTTCGTCAGGCGCGACATCAGCCCGAGCAGGCCGCCCGCGTAGTAGAAATCCTCCATCAGGTACTTGTCGCCGGACGGCCGGATATTGGCGATGACGGGCACCTTGCGGCTCGTCGCATCGAAATCCTCGAGCCCGATGCCGTGTCCGGCACGCCGCGCCATGGCGATCAGATGGATCACCGCGTTCGTCGAGCAGCCCATCGCCATGGCCACCGTGATCGCGTTGCGGAAAGCGCCTTCCGTCAGGATCTTGGCCGGGGTCAGGTCCTCCCACACCATGTCGACGACCCGCCGCCCGCAGGCGGACGCCATGCGCACGTGGTTGGAATCCGCCGCAGGAATGGACGATGTGCCCGGCAGGCAGAGCCCGATCACGTCGGCCAGCGCCGTCATGGTCGCGGCCGTGCCCATGGTCATGCACACGCCGTAGGAGCGCGCGATGCCCATCTCCATCTCGCCCCAGTCCTTGTCGGAGATGTTGCCGGCGCGGCGCTCGTCCCAGAACTTCCACGCATCGGAGCCGGAGCCCAGCGTCTTGCCATGCCAGTTGCCGCGCAACATGGGTCCCGCCGGCATGAAGATCGACGGCACGCCTGCCGAGATCGCCCCGAGGATCAGGCCCGGCGTGGTCTTGTCGCAGCCGCCCATCAGAACCGCGCCATCGACCGGATGCGAGCGGATCAGCTCCTCCGTCTCCATGGCGAGGAAGTTGCGATAGAGCATGCTCGTCGGCTTGACCTTCGACTCCGACAGCGAGATCGCCGGCAACTCCACCGGGAAGCCGCCCGCCTGCAGCACGCCGCGCTTCACGTCGTCGACGCGATGCTTGAAGTGTGCGTGGCACTGGGCGAAGTCGGACCACGTGTTGATGATGCCGATCACAGGCTTGCCGGCGAACTCCTCCACCGCATAGCCGATCTGGTTCATGCGGCTGCGATGCCCGAACGACCTGAGGTCATCCGGCGCAAACCAGCGTGCGGAACGAAGCTCAGCGGGAGATTTCTTCTGCGTGCTCATAGGGCCTCGTCAGCGAGCGCAATGTTGTGGACCACGTCGGCGACGACCCGGCGCAGAAGATCGCACCCAGCCGTCGCCCTTGCTTCCCCCTCCCTCCTTGGCGGGGAGGGGCCGGGGGTCGGGGGATCGACCGCGACGGGCGCCGCAACCAATCCTCCGCGAAACACTCATCCGGACGGCGGCATCGGGAATGCACCGCGCGCCTCCTCGAATGCGTGCCCGATCCGAAGCGCCAGCGGCTCCTCGAGGCGACGCACAACGATCTGCAGGCTCATCGGCAACCCGCCGCGCGACAGCGTCGTCGGTACCGCGAGACCGGCGAGGTTCAAATAATTGACCCACCGCGTATACATCGCCATCGGCGCGCGCGTCTCGTCGACCTCGGCCACGGGGATCGCCGGAAACGGCAAAGTCGGCAACAGGATCGCATCGAGCCGGTCGATCTGGCGAAGGAATGCTGCGATAGCCGCGTCTCGCGCCGCCAGCGCCTGGATGTACTGCGCCGCCGTGATGCGCTTGCCGGAAAGCATCCGCGCCCGGATCGGATCGGCGAGCCCAGAGGCCGGGTCGTCGGCCAGCGCCTGCCAGTTGGCGTAGCATTCCGCAGCAATGAACATGCCGCAGAGATTGCCCCATGCATCGATGCTGCCGCCGAGATCGACGGGCTCGATCCGCGCACCCAGTCCTTCCAATCGCGCCACCGCCGCCGCGAAGTCGGCCCGCACCTCGTCCGACAGGAGCGGCAGATCCTTGTCCGCGACCCGCCCCAGCCTGAGACCTTTCACGCCTCGGCCAAGCTCGGGCATCGGATCGACCGGTTGAATGCCGATCGTCGTCGGGTCGCCCGCATCCGGACCCTGCATCGCCACGAAGAGCCGCGCCGCCGTCGTCACGTCCTGTGCGAGCGGCCCGACGAAGTCGAGCAACTGCGACAGCGGCGCCACCCCGGTTCGTGGCACCCGGCCGACGGAGGTCTTCAAGCCGACACAGCCGCAAAGCGCGGCGGGAATCCGAACCGATCCGCCCGTGTCGGTCCCGAGCGCCGCCGGCAACAGCCGCGCACCGACCGCGACGCCCGACCCCGACGACGAGCCGCCGGGAATGCGGTGCACCTTCCGGTCCCACGGATTCCACGGCGTGCCGACGGTGACGTTGGTGCCGTAGCCCCCAAAAGCGTATTCGACGGTATGGGTCTTGCCTGGGATGATCGCACCCGCGGCACGCAGCTTCTCCACCACCGGCGCATCCCGCTCGGCCGGAGGCCCGTTGCGCCGCGTCAGCGATCCGCAGCCCGAGACCACGCCGCCGACGTCGATGATGTCTTTCACCCCGACCGCCATCCCGGCGAGCGGGCGGCTCTCGTCGCCAGCGGCACGGCGGGCATCGACCAGCGCCGCCTCCGCCATGGCCGTTTCTCGAAGGATCCGCACGAACGCATTGAGTTTGACGTTCTCGCTCTCGATCCTGTCGAGACTGGCGGAGGTGGCGGCGACACAGGCGCCTGACTTTTCGGTCATGGTTTGATCCGGCGTTGGAAGCGATCGGGCGAAGCGGCCGCGCGTAGGCACGACAGCATTTCATCACGTTACGGGATGACGCGCCACCGCACAGCCGTCAGGTCGGCGGCAGCACGACGCTGCCACCGTACGCCGCGGGGCTGGCCGCCCGGTCATCGGAACGGCCTCGGTCGCGCCGGCCGTACTCCGGGTGAGTCCCGACCGGCTCGACCGTCACGTTTTCATCATGCTCGGCAGCCAGGTGATGATCCCCGGAAAGATCATGCACAGCGCGAGGCCGAGGATCATGAGCAGGCAGAAAGGTAGCGACGACTTGTAGATGTCCATCATCGTGACGCCCGGTGGCACGACCGCCTTCATGTAGAACAGGTTGAAGCCGAAGGGTGGAGTGAGATAGGCCAGTTCCATGTTGATCACGAAGAGGATCGCGAACCACAGCGGATCGAAACCGAGCGAGGTTACAATCGGGAAAAAGATCGGCGCCGTCAGCAGAACGATGCCCGTCGGATCGAAGAACATCCCGAGCACGAACAGGATCAGCTGCATGGTGATGATCACCATCCAGGGATCACCCACGCCCTTGATCAGGGTGCCCACCAGAGACGAGGCCCCCGTTACCGCATAGAGCGCGGTGAATGCCGAGGCCGCGAACACGATCCAGATCACCATCGCGCTCAGGCGAAGCGTGATGAACAGTGCCGAGGTGAAGCTTTCCCAGTTGAAAGTACGCTTGATCATAGCGCTGACAATTGCGCCGAGAGCACCGATCGCAGACGCCTCGCTCGGCGTCGCAATACCGAAGAACATCGAGCCCATGACCGCGAATATCAGGCCGATGGGAAGCACGAGTGCTCCCGCCAACTTCCAGCTCTCTTTCGCCGGAAGCCGCTCTTCATCGGGCACGCTCGGCCCCATGTCCTTCTGGAAATAGCAGCGCAGGAGGATATACGCCACGAACAGGAAGCTGAGCAGCAGCCCCGGCAGAATGCCGGCGATGAACAATTGCCCGACCGAAAGGCGAGAGGTCAGAGCGAGGATGATCATCAGCACGCTCGGCGGAATCAGGATGCCGAGCGAGCCGCCCGCCGAGATGCAGCCAATCGCGATGTCTTTCTTGTAGCCGCGCTTCAGCATGGACGGCAGCGCGATCAGGCCCATCGACGTGGTGGCCGCGCCGCTGATGCCGACCATTGCGGCGAACATCGTGCAGATGAGCACCGTCCCGGCGGCGAGCCCGCCGCGCAGGCCGCCCATCCAATGGTACATCAACTCATACATGTCCTCGGCGATGCCGCATCTTTGTAGCATCGCCCCCATGAATATGAACATTGGCACGGCCACGAGCAGGAACATGTCCATGGCCATGTAGGTTCGATTTGCGAGGACCGGCAGCGCATGCGGCCCCCACAGGAAGATGATGAAGAACGTTGCGACGCCGCCGATCGCGAAGACCAGAGGCAGCCCCGCAAGCAGGAGTAGGATGAGACTGCCAAAAAGTAGGATCGTCATCCCTTCTGGGCCAAGGCCGAGCATTAACGTACTCCTGGGGAGGTGGGTGCTGTCGAGCCGCGCAGGGATTGTTGCGCGGTGGCTGAACGTGATCTCAGAGCTCAGGCGTTACGGGATCGCGACCCGCACCGGAAAGACGTCCTCACCCTTGATGACGATTGCCACATCGCGGATAAGCTTTGCCAGAACCTGCATCAGGAACAGGAAGCACCCGACCGGCAGCGTCGTACGCAGCGGGTAATAGATCGGCTTCCAATGTGACATCGTGGTTTCGCCGATCTGCCACGAGTTGATGGTGATCTGCAGCGATACCCAGAACAGCACGCCGAGAAAGAGAAACGCGAAGCCGCTTGTGAGAATGTCCAGGATGGCTCGCCCGCGAGGCGAGAGTTGGCCCCAGATGATGTCGACATTGACGTGGCCACCAGCCAAGTGCGTGTAAGCCCCGCCGAGCACAATATACCCGCCGTAGAGGAACAACGATATTTCGTAGGCCCATTGGGAAGGCGCATTGAAGAAGTATCGCATCACGATCTCCCAGATCATGATGACGAGCATTGGAACGATCAGAAACGCGACAATCCAGGCGAACTTGGCATTGAGCCAGTCCGTAAGGCGCAGATAACCTTCGATCACTTTCACCGAACACTCCCCATCCTGGCCGGTCGCGCCGGCAATCGAGCAGGCGAGCGACCGCCAGTAACGGCTATCCGGTCCGCACGGCTCAGCCCCATTTTGCTCGTCGCCCAATGGGCGCTGCGAGCTATCGATCTCAGCCTTGGGGCGTACCCCAAGGTCTCTTGTCCCTGGCTGACATGAAAAAGCATCGGCAGCGACCTACAGCACGACGCGCCGAGCCGACGCGTCGTGCTTATGCCCTGCTTCGCTCATTGGCCGGAGCCTGCCTACCGCAGACGCTTGTCGGCCGTCCTAGACGGGGAGCTGCTTCGGCCCGTAGTAGTCTTTGTGCAATTGCCGGGCTTGGGTGTAGATGTCGATCACCTTGTCGATGAAGGGATCCTTGCCCTTCTTGGCGAGGAACTGATTCCAGCACCACTCGGCGGCCTTTTTCAGCTCGGCGTCCGGCATCATGAGCGTTTGCATGCCGCCCTCGGCGAGCTTCTTGCGACCGCGCGCGTCGGTCGCGATGGTCATGGCGGCAAGCTCGGTGTTCATCGTGCGCGAGGCGGTGATCATCACCTCCTGCAGGTCCGGCGGCATCTCGTTGAAGGTCTTCAAGTTCATGATGACCTCGACGATGTCGTATGGAATCACCGAGGGGTTGAGGTAGTACTTGCAGACCTCGTGCATCTTCATGCCGGCCCAGGCATCCGGTGATCCGAACGCCGCAGCGTCGAGGATCTTGGTCTGGATGGCGGTGTAGACCTCGCCGCCCGGGACGGTGACGATCGACGCGCCGTTGTGCACGAGCCAATCGGCCCAGATGCCGAACGCGCGCACCTTCATGCCTTTGAAGTCGGCATACTTTTCGACCGGACGGGTCGACACCATGGCGCCCCACTCGTCCGAGATCATGTAGCTCAGGTGCGCGACGTTGTGCGGCTTGTAGGCCTCCTGCCACAGCTCCTTGACGCCCATGAAGTGGTAGATCTGCTCGTAGAACTCGAGCGTCGTGATCGGGAAGAACGGCACCGCCCACAGGAACTCGCCGACGGGCACGATGCCCCGGTGATAGATCGAGGACGTGACGGCGAGGTCTGCAACGCCCGAGCCGACGCCACGGAACGTTTCGCCGATACCGAGCAGCACCTCTGCGTTGAAGTTCGTCACCTCGATCCGGCCGCCGGACAACTTTTTGACCCGGTCGACGAAGAGCTGGGCAGCCTTGTCCTGCGCCTCGATGCCGATGCCCGTCCAGTTGCTCTGGAGCTTCAGCTTATAGGTCTTGTTCTGGGCCCTGGCGATCGCCGGGAAGCCGATCGAGGCGGCTCCGGCACCAGCCGCCGTCAAACCGGCATTTCGCAGATAGTCCCGTCGGTTGAGGGCCTTCTTCGCGTTGTTGTCAGCCACGCTACCCGTCGCGCCAGCCGATTTGTCGGCCTTAGTCTTCTTGTCGTCAGCCATGGAGTTCCTCCCGATTGAGCCAAGCTTGTTCTAATCGGCTCAATCGTATCCGGTGCTGTCCGGACAATGTCAAGGATGAGTAGGTCAGAATGCCGGGTCGAACATGGTTCGCTCGCTCCGGTCCGCGGGTATCGCCATGGCGGGCGGCTACGCTTACGCCGCCTGTGCCGCCTTCGCGACGGCCTCGCAGATGTCGCCGACCACGGTGGCCACCAGCCGCTCGTCATCGCCCTCCGCCATGACGCGAATCACCGGCTCCGTTCCCGACGGCCGGATCACGACACGACCGGCACTCCCGAGCCGCTCCTTGGCGCCGGCGATCGCCTTCCGCACACGGTCGTCCTCGAGCGGCTTGCCTTCGGAGTAGCGCACGTTCTTGAGGATTTGCGGCAACGGCTCGAACCTGTTGCACACCTCGCTCACCGAACGCCCTGTGGAGACCACTGTCGAAAGTACCTGCAGCGCCGATACGAGACCGTCGCCCGTCGTCGTGAAATCCGAGAGCACGATGTGTCCCGACTGCTCGCCGCCGACATTATAGCCGTGCTTGCGCATGTGCTCGACAACATAACGGTCTCCCACGGCCGTTCGCACCATCGACAGGCCGATGCCGCCGAGATAGCGCTCGAGCCCCAGGTTCGACATCACGGTCGCAACCACGCCGCCGCCCGCGAGACGTCCCCGCCGGTGCCAGCTTTCCGCAATCACCGCCATCAGCTGGTCGCCGTCGACGATCCGCGCCTTCTCGTCGACGATCACCACCCGGTCTGCGTCGCCATCGAGCGCGATGCCGATGTCGGCCCTCACCTCGCGCACTTTGTCTGCAAGCGCCTCGGGCGCGGTCGAGCCGCACTTCAGGTTGATGTTGCGCCCGTTCGGCTCGACGCCGATACGCACGACCTCGGCGCCCAGCTCCCAGAGCGCTTCGGGAGCCACCTTGTAGGCGGCGCCATTCGCGCAATCGACCACGATCCGGAGCCCGTCCAGCCTGAGGTTCTTGGCCAGAGTCCGCTTAGCGAACTCGATGTAGCGCTCCTGTGCGCTCTCGATCCGCGTCGCCCGCCCGATTTTATCCGACGTGGCCATCAGCTCGTTGCTGGGCGCATCGATCAGCGCCTCGATCTCGGTCTCCATCTCGTCCGACAGCTTGTAGCCGTCCGGATCGAAGAACTTGATTCCGTTGTCCTCATAGGGGTTGTGCGAAGCCGAGATCATCACCCCGAGATCGGCGCGCATCGACCGCGTCAGCATGGCGACGGCCGGTGTCGGCATCGGCCCGAGCAGGAACACGTCCATGCCCACGGACGTGAAGCCCGACAGCAGGGCGCTCTCGATCATATAGCCGGAAAGCCGCGTATCCTTGCCGATGACCACTCGATGCCGGTGGCTGCCGTTGCGCGAGAAGATGTGCCCAGCGGCCATCCCCGCCTTCAGCGCGATCTCCGATGTCATGGGCGCCCTATTGGCAAGTCCACGAATGCCATCGGTCCCGAAATAACGGCGCGACATGCTCACCCCTCGATTCAGTCATCCCCGACGCGCTGTCTCGTGACGCAACAACCTGTGTCGGGAGCCCCAACAGTTGCATTGCTCGTGCCAGCCCAGGTCGGCTCGGATCCGTAAACGTACTGTTGCTTCCAAGGCAACGATTGTGCACCTACCACTATTCGAAACCCGAGGGTACGACCAGTTGGCGCGCGCGATCCATCCCCAATCCCCGCTTATCACCGCCCGCCCTCACTAGTGTGACGTCGCGCCTTAGTTGACCAGTGGCGCGCCCAGGCTCGAGTTCAACTATGGCGCGATAAACGCCACACTAAGCTCATGATGTCGCTAGGGGCCCTTATGTCGCGCCAAAATCGAGAGAGGGTGCCGACATGCTGCGATTTTGGCGCGGCGGGCCACTAGGTCTTCCATGTCGCCCGTCGTTCGCCGACAATGCCGGGACGAAACCCCAGGAGCGGAAGTCATGGACCTCACCCCGATGCTTGCCAGGTTCTCCGCCGCTGTCGAAAGCGGCAACGGCGACGCTCTCGCCGACCTGTTCACCGACGATGGCGTCTACGACGACTATTTCTTCGGGTCGTCCGCCCCCGGCAGGGCCGGTGTTCGCGACATGCTCGCGCACTTCTACGAAGGCGGCGAAGGCTTCAAGTGGGAATTCTTCGACCCCGTCGCCGTCGGGCCCCTCGGTTACGCCAGCTATCGCTTCAGCTATACGTCCAAGCTGCCCGAGGCCAAGGGCACGCGCGTCGTCTTCGAGGGTATCAGCCGGTTCGAGCTCGCCGATGGCAAGATCCGCCGCTACAGCGAGGTTTTCGATCGCGGCATGGCGCTGGCCCAGCAGGACTTCGCCCCCGAGCGGTTAAGGAAGATCGCCCAGAAATACGCCACCCGCCTGAAGGCCCGGCCCGAGGCCGCAGGCCACCTCGGCTGAAGCTCCTCGGCGAATGGCGGGAGGCGCCCCCGCCGGATCGCTCCGACGGGGACGGTAGGCTTTGGATTGATCCAGCCGCCTCGCGTCCCCCTTCAGGTCCGCACGGCCACGCTCCCGGCGCTCGATCTGGGCGGCGTCACGCCCATCGACAGATAGACGGTCATCAACTCGTCTACGCCGCCTTCGGCCGGCCGCACCCAGGTCCGCGGCACATAGACGAGCGCACCGCCGACCGGCACCGGAGCCGACGGCACCAGGATGCCGACATAGTCGTGCTCCCCGATGCGCACCGGCGCCGCTGACGGCAGCAGTGCCAGCACGGCGGCACCCGGCTCGCCGCCGAAGAAGCACCACACCGGGCTCATGCTCGCGAGTTGTCCGCCGTCCTTGGCATCCACGATCGACGTGAAACGCTTGGACAGGTCATAGACCTTGGACACGATCGGGATCCGGGCCACCAGTCCTTCCAGTGTCGCCGTGAACCACGGGCCGATGCGCAACTCGACCACCAGCCCGAGCGCATAGATGGCGAGCAGCAGGATCAGGACTCCGACGACGTACGGGGCAACGCTGCCGCCCACACCCACTCCGAGCGAGGTGAGCACACGCCCGATGCCCGTCTGCGGACCGATCAGGCCCGCGATCACAGAAACGACCCATGCCAGCGCGAAGGCCGTGACAGCCAGCGGCAGGATGGCCAGGCAGCCGGCCAGGAAGACGCGTGCGATCCGGTTCAAGGTCATCTCCCGAGTGCCTGGCCTGATGCTCCGACCCCTGCCGAAGAGCAATCAGGATCGCCCATTGCCGCGAGCTTACCAATGCCCTTTTCACAGTGGATATGACCTGGTGCCCGGACACGCGCGTTGTCGGGCCGTTTTCCCCCTCGTCCTCGACTTGCCGGGCTCGATATGTCCTATCAGAATGCTCGTGGGGTTGCGTGGCGGCCGGCAGATCGCCGGGTCGGGGGGAACGGATGAAGCGCCTGTTGTGCTTCTTTGACGGCACCTGGAACGTGCCGAACGGCCGCGGTGACGTGACCAACATCGTAAAGCTCGCCCGCGTCGCGCTCGGCATTGCGCCCGACGGCATCGCCCAGGTCGCCCGCTACGTCGAGGGTATCGGCACCGACCCGGACGACGGCGAGTACCGCGCCTTCCTCGAGGGTGCCATCGGCATCGGAGTCGACCGGCGCATCCTCGACGGCTACCGCTTTCTCGCGGAGCGTTACGCCCCGGGCGACGAGATCTATCTTTTCGGATTCTCCCGGGGCGCATTCCAGGCGCGAAGCCTCGCAGGCCTGATCAATTTCGTCGGCTTGCTCGCTCCCGATGCCCTGCACGAGACCAGCGCCGCCTGGAGCTGCTACCAGGAGCGCGACGTGGGGCCAGACCTCGCCACCCGCGACCGCTTGCGCAAGCTCGCGCATCCCGGCGTCCGCATCACCTGCCTCGGCGTATGGGACACGGTCGGCAATCTCGGCATCCCGCTGATCGGCAAGCATCGCTGGAACCGCCACTTCGCCTTCCACGACACCGAGCTCTCACCCCTTGTCGAGGTCGGCCTGCAGGCACTCGCGATCGACGAGCCGCGCGGGCCGTTCAGCCCATCTCTGTGGACACGGCGCGAGGACACTCCGCCTCCCGAGGGCCAGCATATCGAGCAGGTCTGGTTCCCCGGCAGCCACGCCAACGTTGGCGGTGGCTTTCCCGACAGCACCGTCTCGGACATCGCCCTGCTCTGGATGGCCGAGCGTGCCATGGCAACGACGGGCGTCGCCTTCGATCTCCCCCGCCTGCGCACTATGACGGCGCCCGATCCGCTCGGCGAGACCGTCGCCCCGACATCGGACGGCATCTACCGCGCCAGCCGCTTGATGCCGTTCATCCGTCTGATCGGACAGGATCTGTCCGGTATCGCTCCGTGGCGCCGATCCGCGCTCGGCACCTGGCGCAGCAGCCGCCTTCCCGATCCGCTCGTGACCATTGGCGAGAGCCTGCACCCTTCGGTCGAGGTACGTTTCGGCCAGTCGGTTCCGCTGCGTCGAGGTCGTATGGTGCGCCGCACGATCTGGCGTCCTCGGCCCGTCGAGCGGGCGCTGGAGAGCGGCGACCTCCGCACTTGACACCCGCGCCCCCGCTGCGGCCAATGCAGCCATGGCAGATGCGCGCGACACCGCCCCGAACCTGAACCTCGATCCAGCCGAGATCGAGCGGTTCGGCCGTATCGCCGGCGAATGGTGGGACCCCAAGGGCAAGTTCGCACCGCTTCACCGCCTGGGCCCGGCCCGCATGGCTTATCTGCGCAACCGCCTTGCCGCCCATTTCGAGCGCAGGCTTCCAGCTGCGAAGCCACTCTCTGGCCTCCGCGTGCTCGACATCGGCTGCGGCGGCGGGCTCGTCTCCGAGCCGTTGGCCCGCCTCGGCGCGAGCGTCACGGGGCTCGACCCGGCCAGCGACAACATCGCCGCCGCACGCACGCACGCCGAAACGTCCGGCCTCGACATCGATTACCGCTGCGCCACGGCCGAGGAGATCGCCGCCAACGGGACGACCTTCGACGCTGTGCTCTGCCTCGAGGTCGTCGAGCACGTGCCCGACCCTGCCGCCTTCATCGGCCTCGCCGCGAGCCTCGTGCGTCCCGGCGGCATCTTGATCGCCTCGACCATAAACCGCACCATGAAGGCGTGGCTCCTCGCCATCGTCGGTGCCGAGTATGTACTGCGCTGGCTGCCGGCCGGAACACACCGTTGGGAGCGCTTCGTCACACCCGACGAGATGGCTCGCCACATGGCTGCCGCCCGCCTCTTCGAGATCTCTTTCGAAGGCCTGGTCTACGATCCGCTGTCGGATGTCTGGTCGCTGTCGCCCGACACCGACGTCAACTACTTCGCGTCGGCCCGCAAAGCTTGAGCCCGGACACCGCGCCAGCGCATCTTGCTTCAATCGTCCAGATGCCGCGCTTCGGATGGCAGCAGATGCGGCACGCCCCGCCGGATCGGATACGCGAGCCTCGCCTTGCGGCTGATCAGCTCCTGTCGCGCCTCGTCGTAATCGAGCGACATCTTCGTCACCGGGCAAACCAGCAGCTCGAGCAGCCGCCGGTCGACCCGCTCGCCCGCACGCGCGCTCCCGGCGACCCCGATGTCGGCCCCGGCAGCAGCAGCCGCGCTCTCGTTGTCCGCATCCGTTCGTTGTGGATCATCGCCCATCGCAGAGCCTCCCGACCCTTGCAGCGCCGCCACCTACAGCGGCGATGCTGTCGCTCGCTAGTCATGCTGGCGCCACTACTGGAGCCGTCCGCCCGGCTCGCTGCCGCCACCGGTTGCCAGCTCCATCTCGGCGAGCGTGATCAGCGCGTCGGCTCGCTCGCTGAGCGTCGGAGCCTCGAGCAGAGCCTGCTTCTCGCCCGGACCGAATGGACTTGCCACCGACAGCCAGTTGACGAGCTGCTCCGAGCCCGTCCGCGCGACCGCCGTCCAGTCGGCCTTCAGATTGCGCTGTGCCAGATAGCGCCGAAGCGTATCTAACAAGCGCTCGCGATCAACCTCGGCCTCCCCGCGCCCGAGCTCGAGATCGCCCTCGAAGGGGGCGAAATTCGCCTGCAGCACGCGATAAGGATGCGGCACCGTCATCTCGTCACCGATGCGGAACCGCGAGATACCGGTCAGCACGATGGTCAGCCGGCCGTCCTCGTGCTCCTGGAAGGTCGTCACGCGGCCCGCGCAGCCGATCTCCCTCAGCGACGCCGACCGTTCTTGCGGCGATCCGGTCGGCCCGCCTTCGCCGACCGGCTGGATGATTCCAACCAGCCGGCTCGATCGCATCACATCGTCGAAAAGCTGCAGATAGCGCGGCTCGAAGATGTTGAGCGGCAGCGAAGCGCGCGGCAACAGGATCGCGCCTGTGAGCGGAAACACGGCGAGTTCGCCGGGCAGGTCCGATAACGTCTGGTAGCGGCGAGGCATCAGGGTCTCCGCTTCGGTCGGGTCCGAGCGCAGCGCCTTCGCGTACTGCTATGAGAAGAGCAGGGACGAGAGGCGCCGTCGCCCATCGAGAGTCGCTGGGTCTTTCGGTCCCCAGGCCTCGAAGAATTGCAGCAGTTGCTTGCGTGCGGCCTGATCGTTCCAGGCCTTGTCGCGGCGGAAGCTCTCCAGAAGCTCGTCGACGGCCGCCGCGTTGTCCCCCGCCGCCGCATAGGCGACGGCGAGATCGATCCGTGCCTGATGATCGGCCGGATTCGCTTCTATGGCCGCCTTCAGCTCGGCCGTCTTGCCGGGGGCCGCGCCATGCTTGGCCAGCTCGATCGCCGCCCGCACGCTCGCGATCGCCTGATTGGACTGCTTGTCCGGCGGCGCCAGCGAGATGGTCTGCTCGGCGCGCATCAGATCGCCCGTCTTGAGGTAGCACTTCGCGAGCCCCGCCAGCGCCTCGATGTTCTCGCGATCCTCTTTGATCACCGCCGCGAAAATCTCGGCCGCGCTCTGCACGTCACCGGCATCGAGCAGCTTGTTCGCCTCGGCCACCGCCTCGGCCAGATCCGCGCCCTGGCTGTCGCCGACGAGGCGCTCCACGAACTGCTTCACCTGACTTTCGGGCAGCGCACCCTGGAAGCCGTCGACAGGACGCCCGTCGATGAAGGCATAGACCGTCGGGATCGACTGCACGCGGAGCTGGCCTGCGATGGCCGGGTGCTCGTCGATGTTGATCTTGACCAGCCGCACCTTGCCGCCGAACGATTTGACGACCTTCTCGATCACCGGCGTGAGCTGCTTGCACGGACCGCACCACGGCGCCCAGAAATCGACGATCACCGGCACCTGCCGAGACGCATCCAGCACGTCCGCCTTGAATCCCGCCGTGGTCGAATCCTTGATCATTTCGCCAGCGCCCGTGCCGGCGTCAGCCGGCGCGCCTGGCCTGTTCTGTCCGAACTCCATCGTCTCGTCTCCATCGCGCTCGTTGGGGCGCGTACGCCCAAAGTTTTGCATCGCGGCTCAGTGCCGCTGCAGTCGTACCGATCAGCCGGCGCTTTCGGACCCGGAAAGCTCCAGAACCTGTGGCGCGTGCCCGCAAGCCTCCATGAACCGGATCAGGTCGTCCCGCCGTAGGCTGGTCGTGGCGGTGTTCACCAGCGGGTGACAGTTGACCACGTCATACTCCATCAGCCGCCGATCGACCACAACGCTGACGCGATGCGCCGTATCGTTGATCAGCGCCAGAGCCGTCACCGACCCCGGTGCTACTCCCAGCGCCTCCATCAGCAGCTCCGCCTTGCCGAATGAAAGTCGCGCGGAGCCGATCGTTTTGGGCAGCGTTTTGAGGTCGACGTTTGTGTGACATTCCGCAACCACCAGCCAGAGCTTGCCCTTGGCGTCTTTGAGGAACAGGTTCTTGGTATGTCCGCCCGGAATCTCCTGGTGCAGCCGATCGCTTTCCGCGACCGTGAAGACCGGCTCGTGATCCACCGTCGTTGTCGCGAGGCCAAGCTCGTCGAGCCGCGTCATCAGCTCCTGGCGTGTCTTGGGCATAAGTCTTCATCAGCTCATGAGTTGCAGGTGCGACAGACTTTCGCCGCCAGGCGCCCCGCCTGGATTGGCGGAGCGACGTCTGCCTTTCAGATAGCCCCGCGATCCTCGCGAGGCAATGCGGCCCGCCCGCACCGCTGCGTCGCTGTTTCCCGGGCAAACACGCGGCGGCTGTGCTTGCACGCTGTCCGGACTTATTGGAGACTGCCACACACCTCGTAGCCGGTGGGCTTGGAGGTCCGCTGATACTCACCCGCGGTCGGGCAACGACGAAACGGCCGCGAAGCGTGCGCTGGTCGAAGTGGCGCACGGCGAGGCGAAAAGGGAGATCGTTCCATGAAGCTCATGTGGTTCCACCTGATGCCCTATACGGAGCTGCCGGATGATTTCCGGGAGAAGCACCCGTCGGTATGGGTCGACATCCACTCCACGCTCTTCGATCCGAAGCGCGCCCACCACATGTACAACGACTTCATGGATGAGATGGAGTTCGCCGCCGATTGCGGGTTCGATGCCATCTGCGTCAACGAGCACCACTCCAACGGCTACGGCCTGATGCCGTCGCCGAACCTGATCGCCTCTGCGTTGGCACGGCGCACCACGGACACCGCCCTGTGCGTCATGGGCAACTCGCTGGCCCTCTACAATCCGCCGACCCGCGTCGCGGAAGAGTTCGCGATGATCGACTGCATCTCCGGCGGTCGCCTTATCGCTGGCTTCCCCGTCGGCACGCCGATGGACACCTGCTACGCCTACGGCACCAACCCCTCCATGCTGCGCGAGAAGTACATGGAGGCGCACGATCTGGTCATGAAGGCCTGGACGGAGAAAGAGACGTTCGCCTTCAACGGCCGCTTCAACCAGCAGCGTTACGTCAACATCTGGCCGCGTCCCGTGCAGGACCCGCATCCGCCGGTCTGGATTCCGGGCGGCGGGTCGGTCGAGACGTGGGCGTGGTGCGCCAAGATGGACTACGTCTACGCCTACCTCTCCTACTACGGCTACAAGGCCGGCCTGAAGACCATGCAGGGCTTCTGGGGCGAGATGGACAAGCTCGGCAAGGACCGCAACCCCTACCGCGCCGGCTTCCTGCAGTTCGTCGGCGTCGCCCCTACCCGCTCCGAGGCCATGGAGCGCTACGCCGAGGCCGCCGAATACTTCTACGGCCGCTGCCTGCACGTCGACCTGAAGTTCGCCTCGCCCCCCGGCTACAACACCGAGGCGACCCAGCGCGTCGGCCTCGAGAGCCAGGTCCGCGCCGCTGCCGAGGCTGCAGCCGATCCCTCGAAGGGCAAGGACGCGCTGGCCGCCCAGGGCACCACCGGCTCCACCACCGGCACGCGCTTCAACATGGTCGCCAAGACCATGGAGGACATCGTCGACCGCGGCTACGTCATCGTCGGCTCGCCGAAGGACGTAGAGGAGCAGCTCCGCGAGGTGGCGATCAACATGAACGTCGGCCACCTGATGTTGCTCCTGCAGTACGGCAACATGTCCAAGGACCTGGCCAAGTACAACACCAAGCTCTTCGCCGATCAGGTCGCCCCGAAGCTCCGTCCGCTCTTCGCCGAGTGGGAGGACAAGTGGTGGCCGAAGCCCATGGAGAGGACCAAGCGCGCCGAGCTTCCCGCCTTCGCCCCGCGCGTCCAGGCGGCGGAGTAATCGAGGGCTGCACAAGTCAATGCAGATGCGAGGCGGCGAGGTGCAGCCCTGCCGCCTGCCCCAAACGTCAAGCCGGCTTCGTAAGATCGGCGATCAAGACAATCAGGGACCGAGACTTTCTCCGAGGAGACGAAACATGAAGCTCATGTGGTTCCACCTGATGCCCTATACGGAGCTGCCCGACGACTTCAAGCAGAAGCATCCGTCGGTGTGGGTGGACATCCATTCGTCGCTCTTCGACCCGAAGCGCGCCCACCACATGTACAACGACTTCATGGACGAGATGGAGTTCGCGGCCGAGGTCGGCTTTGACGCCGTCTGCTGTAACGAGCACCACTCCAACGGCTACGGCCTGATGCCGTCGCCGAACCTGATAGCCTCGGCGCTGGCCCGCCGCACCACCGATACGGCGATCTGCGTGATGGGCAACAGCCTCGCGCTCTACAATCCGCCGACCCGCGTCGCGGAGGAGTTCGCGATGATCGACTGCATCTCTGGCGGTCGCCTCATCGCCGGCTTCCCGGTCGGCTCGCCGATGGACACCTGCTACGCCTACGGCCAGAACCCGTCCATGCTGCGCGAGCGCTATCTCGAGGCGCACGATCTGGTCATGAAGGCCTGGACCGAGAAGGAGACGTTCGCCTTCAACGGCCGCTTCAATCAGCAGCGCTACGTCAATATCTGGCCGCGCCCGATTCAGAGCGATCCGCATCCGCCGGTCTGGGTCCCGGGCGGCGGCTCCGTCGAGACCTGGCGCTGGTGCGCGGAGATGGACTACGTCTACTGCTACCTGTCCTACTACGGTTACAAGACCGGCCTCGGCGTCATGAAGGGCTTCTGGGAGGAGATGGACAAGCTCGGCAAGGACCGCAATCCTTTCCGCGCCGGCTTCCTCCAGTTCGTCGGCGTCGCCGAGACCCGCTCCGAGGCCCTCGAGCGCTACGCCGAGGCGGCCGAGTATTTCTATGGCCGCTGTCTCCACATCGATCCGAGATTTGCCCAGCCGCCCGGCTACGTGACCGAGGCCACACAACGCGTCGGCCTGCAGAGCCAGGTCGTCAAGGCTGCGTCTTATCAGGAGAAGTTCAAGAAGCGCCCGACCACGATGCAGGAGATCGTCGACGACGGCTACGTCATCATTGGCAACCCCGACGACGTCGTTGAGCAGCTGCGCGAGGTCGCCGTCAACATGAACGTCGGCAACCTGATGATGCTGCTCCAGTACGGCAACATGTCGAAGGAGCTGACCAAGTACAACACCCGCCTCTTCGCCGAGAAGGTGATGCCGAAGCTGAAGCCGCTGTTCTCCGAGTGGGAGCACAAGTGGTGGCCGAAGCCGATGGACCGCCGCACGCGTGCCGAGCTGCCGGCATTCGAGCCCGGAGTGCAGGCGGCGGAATAGCGGCGGCGACCATCCACGCGCCGCGCCACGAGCGCTGACAGAAATCCAGAGGAGCCTGATCCCGTGTCCGAGCCCACGACCACCACCATCGACATCAACGGCCACGCTTGCCGCGTCTGGACGAAGGGCTCGGGCCCGAAGGTCGGCTGGCTCGCCGGCTTCGGCGGTCTGCCACGGTGGACGCCGTTCCTCGACGAGCTGGCGAAAACGCGCACCGTCATTGCGCCATCGCTCCCGGGCCACCCGGGAGCCACTGGCCACACCCTGCTCGATAGCCACCTCGACTGGATCGTCGCCGCCCGTCAGGTTATCGTGAAGAGCGGCCTCGAGGGCGAGGACATCGCCGGCTCGTCGGTCGGCGGCTCGTTCGTCGCCGAGTTCGCCGCGCTCTGGCCGCACAAGGTCAAGCGCGTCGCCATGATCGCGCCGTGGGGCCTCTTCGACGACAAGGACCCAGCCACCGACGTCTGGGCCCAGCGCCCCGACGAGCAGCCGGGCGTCCTCTGCGCCGATCCGCAGATCTGGAAGGATTTCAAGGCCGTGCCGCCCGGCGCCAACTCCGTCGAGTGGCCGATCGAGCAGATCCGGGCATCCGAGGCGGCAGCCCGCGCTTTCTGGCCGCTCGGCAACACCAAGATCGAGAAGCGCCTGCCCCTCATTCTCGCGCCGACGCTTCTGCTCTGGGGCGAGCGGGACCGGGTCATGCCGCGAAGCTACGCCGACACCATGGCCAAGCTCATCGAGGGCGAGACCACGATCAAGACAATCCCCGGAGCCGGCCACCTCGCCGAGCTCGACCAGCCCGCCGCCACGGCCAAGGCCATCCTCGAGTTCATGTCATGACCAAAGCGCCCAGGAAGCCCTGGGAAGCCACGGTGCGGGCCGTCCTCGTGCTCCTGATGACCGGCGTCCTAGTCGCCGCCCAGACCGGCCCAGGGCGCGCTCAGGATGCAGCCGCACCCAGCGCCGAGAAGCTGGCCGCAGCGCGCGACGTGCTCGAGGCGACGGGCGCCGTGAAGAAGCTCGACGCCGTTATCGAGCACCTGGCCAACCAGATGCGCCAGTCCCTTCTGATCAAGAAGCCCGAGCAGTCGAAGGCGATCGAGCAGGTGATCGGCGACATCACCGTCCGCTTCAAGCCGAGAAAGAGCGAGCTCGTCGACCGCATTGCGAACGTCTACGCGCGGCGCCTCAGTCTTGCCGACCTGAAGGCGGTGACGCAATTCTACCGGTCGGAGGTCGGCGCACGGTTCGCCGCGCTGTTGCCGGACATTACGAAGGAAGCCTGGGAGGCTGGCCAATACTGGAGCGCCAACATCGGGCGCGACATGGAGGCGGCGGCTCGAACTCGAATTCGACAAGAGGAACATCACATTCTAGCCGGCGCGATCGCCAACCGTCGGACCACAACTCACGCAATCACCGGTTACGCAGGAGAATCGCATGAAGCTCGATGACGACAGCCAAGCCTTCCTTGACCTGATCAAGAGCCTCGGCCGCCCCCCGCTCAATTCCCTGCCGCCCCTCGAAGGTCGCGAGGTCTTCCGCCGCGGTCGCATGGCGACGCAGCCGGAGCTTCCCCACGTCGACCGCGTCAAGGAATACGACGTCCCCGGTCCCAACGGCCCGGTCGGCTGTCGCTTCTATCGCGGCGCCGGCACCGCGAACTCGGGGCCTCTCCCCGTGCATGTCTACTATCACGGCGGCGGCTGGGTCCTCGGCGATCTCGACAGCCACGACTGGGTCTGCCGCAAGATTGCCAATGCCGCGCAGTGCGCCGTGCTTTCCGTCGACTACCGCATGGCGCCAGAGCACGTTTTCCCGGCGGCTTTCGACGATAGCCTCGCCGCGCTCCGCTGGGCCGTCGACAACGCTTCGCGTCTCAGGATCGACCCGTCTCGCGTCTCGGTCGGCGGCGATAGCGCTGGAGGCAACCTCGCGGCGGCCGTCGCCATCGCTGCCCGCGACACCGGCAGTCCGCGCCTCAAGGCCCAGATCCTTGTCTATCCGGCCGTAGATCTCTCCATGAGCGGCGACTACTACGGCCGCTTCACCAAGGACCTGATCCTGACCGACGACACCATGCGCTGGTTCATCGACCTCTACGTGCCGGTGAAGGAGCAGCGCAGGGACTGGCGCGCCTCCCCGCTGTTGGCCGAAAGCCTCTCGAACCTGCCGCCCGCGTTGGTCATTCTCGCCGGCTTCGATCCGCTCTGCGCCGAGGGCGAGCTTTATGCCGAGAAGCTGAAAGGCGCCGGCTGTCACGTCACCGTCACCCGCTATCCCGGCCAGCTCCACGGCTTCCTGTCGAACGGCAAGATGCTCCCCCGCGCCAACCAGGCCATCGACGACATCGCCGCCGCGCTGAAGACGGCATTCGCAGCGTAGTTCAAGCCTGCTGCCCCCTTCGCCGCCCGTGAAGGGGGAACGACGTAGGTCGGGTCGAGCCCTGCTCGCGACTCGACCTACGGCTGCCCCGCGACGGAAATCCAGCCCAAAGCAGCCCTTCACTGCACTTGGATGGCCAGCTCGACGCGACGGTTCGCCCGGCGGCCGGCCTCTGTATCGTTCGAGGCGATCGGATGCTTAGACCCGACGCCGGCAAAGTCCAGCCGGTGGCTGGCGACGCCCTGCAAGGCAAGATAGTGCGCCGCGAGCTCCGCCCGCTCGGCCGACAACATCAGGTTGCGCTTCTCCGGACCGAACCTGTCGGTGTGACCGCGAATGACGACCCGCGCGTGGGCACAACTACGGGCAGTTTTGGCGAGAGCAGTCAGCGCCGCGATCTGCCGGTCGTCGAGCGCACGCTGATTTCTCTCGAAGTGCAAAATCGCGGTGGTTGATCCCGAAGGCCCCTCGAATGCACACGGCTCACGCGAGTGCTGTGATCCGGCAGGATCGGCCCGACGGTTTGCGCGCTCAGGTGCCACCGTCGTCTCCTGCTCGAGCGACTTGGGCTCGGTCGCGGCCGCATGCCGGGCCGGAGAGAGCGCAGGCAGCTCCGACAGCGCCGCCAGCCGTACCTCCAAGGCCTCCAGCCGTGAAGCCTGAGATTGTGCGAGCCGATGGACAGCATCGAGTTGGGAATGACTTTCATCGAGGCGCGCATTGAGCCGCTCGAGCAGCTGCTGGACCGCGACCGCGTTGCTCGCGTCCTCCTCCGTCTTGTGGCCAATCTGAGCGAGCCCAGCGAACGCGGGCGCAAACACTTTTCCAGCCCCCTCATAGAAAACCAGCGCGAGCAGGCTCGCGGTCAACAGCGAGCCGCCGGTTCGCCAAGCCTGCCTCGGTGACCGACTGACTTGCGGATCGACGACACCCGGAACAACTTGCGCCATCGGCCGGAGAAACCAGAGGACGGCCAGGAGCTGCACGACAGCCAAGGCCAGGAACGCGCTCTTGTAGGCCTCCGGCGGATAGTGCCCGAGCTCATCTGTGGGCCACATCGCAACAATTTGACCGACCAGGCTTTGCACCGCGAACGCGGCACCGAAATGCAGCACATTGATCGCGCAATTAGCCCTCCCGTTGCTCGCTTTCGGAAAGTGTTGGGCCGTCATGGTGTAGCTGAGGACGGTGCCGGCGCCGAACACCGCGATAGCGCACCAGAGCACCAGTGGTGGAACTGGCCAGTCGAGCGCCAGCCCAACCTCCGCCAGGATGAAAAGCAGCGCGGCGCCAGCCATCGCACCTGCCGGCGCGATCCCCCTCTTGGTCAGTTGGAACAGCAGCATCCCGAAGCCGACTGCGCCGGCGCTGAGCGCCATTCCCATCACGAGCAAGTGCCCGGCGATATCGGATTGCCCGACCAGCGCAACATCCTTGAGCCACGGCGCGCTCCACAATCCTTGCAGAGCCCAGGCGCCACCGATGCACAACGCCGAGAGTGGCGCGAGCCGCCAGAAAAAGGGATCGGTGTAGATGTCGAGTAGACCGCTCGATGTCCCTCGCGCCCCATGCTGCGATTGCGTCCCAAGTCGCCGGGGAACCAGCATGGCGATGAGAATCGCCGCCCCCAATACAACCGCGCTGAGAATCTGAAACAGCACTCGCCAATGTATCGAGCCCAGCGCCAATTCAGTCGGTACGGTAGCGGCCCACACGCCCATGGCACCGGTCGCGATGAACAAACCATTGTAGAATCCGACTTTGCTGAGCGGCGCGGCGAGCGCAATAGCTTTGAGACCGCTCATCAGCGAGGACGCCACGCCAATTCCGACAAGCGAGCGAGCAACGAAAAGCGCGATGAAGTTGTCGGCAACCGCAAACAGCAGTGCGCCCACGGCCGCCACCAGAAGCAGCACAATTTGCACCACACGGGGTCCATAGCGGTCCAGGGCCACGCCTATCGGCAGTTGCGCCGCCGCTGCCATCAGGAAATAGGCCGACGTCATGAGGCCGAGCTGAGCCGCATCAAGCCCCAGATCGGTCACGAGTCGCTGAGACAGAACCGCATTCACGGTCCGGAAATAGTATGAGAGAAAATAACCCGTCACGAACGGAAGGAACACCAGCGCGAAAAGACGAAACGTGCTCATTTCCTGCGAGTTGGTCGTGTGGTCGGCAATCGGCAGCGCAGACAATTCTGAATTATCTTGCGAACGCGACATTATGCGGTCTCCATCCGACGGTGCGGCGTCCCCCAACCAGCAGATGCAATGAGGCTGGCCACAATCCAGCATGTAGCGGTCGGGATCAGATAGGCGGCCCTTATGACATTGGGCGACAGAGCGGGGAGTTCGGCCGCAACTATCGTTTGAAACGCCAGCGCCGGGATGCCGAAATAGAGGCAGGAGTCGACCGGAGGCTCCCGCAGGTTTGCGTCGACAATCTTGAACCTTCTGGCGATGAACCCGGTTGCCACAATGGCAACGAGAGGAATAATCGCTGAAACAATAGCGTCCATGGGTTCCGTCGTGAATGTGGGCGGGCGCCAAAGCCAGCGCTGCCCCGCCGCGTCGACAAGCACTTCAACCCAGCCAGATGCGCACAAGGTGCGTCATTCGACCTCCACCAAACGAGGGAGGAATGGTATCGTTGTTGTCGAAGTCGGCGGATGACTGCTGCGCCATGATTGCGGAGCATGACGAGGCTATAGAATGGGCTACCCGCCTGCAGTTCACGGCGGGTGCGTTCTGTCCGCCCTGGACTCATGGACCAATGGCACGAGACCGCCGAGCCTATGACGGCTCCGCTCATGTGGGCGAAAAAGCGACGGCCTGGAGTGGGTTCGATATGGAGCGATAGCACGGAGCTCGCCAGCGAGCCTTCAAGTGCCGCAACAGGGTCCTTCTGGCAAAGGTCGTTCGTCGAAATATGCAACGTCGGGTCTGTGACGGAACTCATCTGTCACCTCGAATATATCGTTATGCGACGAGAGTTGAACGCCGCTTAGCAGCATCATATGTGCGCCGAATGCCTGTTCGCTCACGGACAAGCTTCGCCGCGCCTGACGACAATATCTGCGCACATTAGATCATTTTCTCGAATCAGGGAAGATGCGCGCGCGGATGGTGGGCACAGGTTCACGGTCCAGGACAACCGACACAGCGGAGGCGACCAGAAATCCCGGCCCCTTCTCGCCCTGCGGCTACTCCCTCTGCGGCCCCTCGCCGAGCACGTCGTCCTCGAGCGGAATGTGAGCGTGCAACCCCCGCCGGACGAGCGCCGCCCAGCCCTCTTCCGCGTCGTCGACCATATCGAACAGCGTCAGATCGGCCTCGTCGATCGTCCCGTACTCGACCAGCGTCTCGAGATTGAGAACCCGGCCCCAATAGTCCCGCCCGAACAGCACCACGGGCATCGGCGGTGCCTTGCCTGTCTGCAGCAGCGTCAGGATTTCGAAGAGCTCGTCCATCGTCCCGAAGCCGCCCGGAAACACCGCCAGCGCATTGGCCCGCATGGCGAGATGCATCTTGCGCATCGCGAAATAGTGGAAGCGGAACGTCAGCTCCGGCGTCGACCACACATTCGGCGCCTGCTCCATCGGCAGCGTGATGTTGAAGCCGATGCTCGGCGCGCCGCAGTCGGCCGCGCCGCGATTGGCCGCCTCCATGATGCCGGGCCCGCCGCCCGTGGCGATCACGTTGTCACGCAGCGTTCTGCCCTTCGCCAACGCACCGCCCCTCTCGGAGACGATGCGACCGAACCGGCGCGCCTCGACGTACCATTTCGAAAGCCGAGCCCGTCGCTCCGCGAGCGCCACGGCCTTGGCGCCTTGGGCGCTGGCGCGCATCGCCTCCGCCTGCTCAGGCGACGGCACCCGTGCACTCCCGAACACCACGACCGTCGATCTGACACCCCAATCGCGCAGCAGCAGCTCGGCCTTGCCGTACTCCATGGCGAAGCGCAGCGCCCGCATCTCGTCACGGAGCAGGAAATCGGTGTCCTCGACCGCGAGCTTGTAGCTCGGTGACCGCTGCTGTGGGCCGTTGTCAGGCATGTTCATTCCCTGTGAGCGAGCACCTCGGCGCTTCCCGTCCGATCCGCTGATGCAGCGCCGCTCCTCGCTCGTTTGGCGTCAGCGCCGTGTCAGCAGCCAGCCCTCGCGCGTGCTTTCCAGGATCAAGCCCTGTTGCGCCAGCGCGAGCGCCAGGTTCTGCGGTCCGCCCGGATAGTTGAGCGAAACCCGAGCCCCCCGCGCCGAAAGCCCGAGAACCTCGAGCCCGGCGATCTCCGGCGTATGTGCGAGTTGACGGCTGATGGCCTGCCACTCCTCCATCCCTCGGAACGTGACCGCGATCGTGAGCGGTCCTTCGCCGGGCTGTCCGATCGGTGCACCGCCATCGAGGCGTGGCGGCTGCGCTCCCGGCTCCCACGATGACGCGACCGGTGCCGGCGCCCCTCTCACGTTGATCGCCTTCCACCGGCCTTCCAGGATCGACAGCGAGATCACCGCCGCCAGCTCCGCCGTGTAGGCGAGGTCGCCCTCGAGGCGATAGGTCCGCTTCAGGTAGAGATTTTGCACCGCGTCCCGGCCGACCAGCACCACGTTGAGCTTCTTCTGGCCCGCTTCCGGCTCCAGCACCGCGAGCACCACGGTCTCCGTGCCGTAGGACTGGGCAAGCGTCCGCAGCATGCCGAAATCGCCCTCGGCGAGCTTACGCACGGTATCAGCGTGCACGTCGGGCTTCAGCGGCTGTAGCGATCCGGGTGCCAGCGCATTGCCGAGATCGAGTGCTTTCCACGCGTAAAGCCAGGCATCCGAGCCCCGCGCCGGCGAAAACGTCGGCGGCAAACCTTTGGCGACGTCCGGCGACACGCGATACGCCGGCACGATCGTCACCGTCGGCGCCTGACGGTCGAGGTAGGGTATTCCCTCCTTGTCGAGCAGCCGGCGCACCGGCTCCGGCGAGAACACGAAATCGTAGCTTGCAATGTAAGCCGTCGACGAGTTGCGCTCCGACCGCACGGCGAAGCTCTCGATCAGCTCACCGGCCTTGACCCCCTTCAGCTGACCGAGGCGCTTGTAGGACGTCACAGGCACCAGCCGTTTGAGCAGCGAGCGAAAGGCAGCTTGTTGCCCTTCGGCGATCGCCCTTTCCTTGGCCGCGACCGCGTTCTGGTCGCGCGCCTCGAGCGGATAGTTGCCCACCGTGAACACACGATCCTCTTTCGAGGCCGCCAGCGCAGGTGAATGCGCCCCCGCTGCCGCCATCGCGAGCAGCAGCGACAGCGCCGGCAACCGCACCAGCCATGCCGCGCGTCCACTTGCGCACTTGTCTGCGTCCATCGCCATGGCCGCCGCTCCCATTGCCCACACTTGCCGACCGAGCCACACGCTCCCGGCGAATTTGCGCCTCCGGACCGCGGGCTCACCGTTCCGTTCGCCTTGGCCTCCGACGGCACGGGTTGCGGCACCTTACCGGCCGTGTCACATGGGACGCCTGATGCCCGCTCCGAACCGAGACGACACATGACCGAGCCCGGCCCGAAACGCAACGATCCCGTGACCTACCGCGAAGCGGGCGTGGATATCGACGCCGGCAACGCGCTCGTTCATGCCATCAAGCCGCTCGTGAAGGCCACGCGGCGGCCGGGCGCTGACGCCGATCTCGGCGGATTCGGCGGCCTCTTCGATCTCAAGGCCGCCGGCTACCGCGATCCGGTTCTCGTTGCAGCCAACGACGGCGTCGGGACCAAGCTGAGAATTGCCATCGACACCGGCCTCCACGATACGATCGGCATCGATCTCGTCGCAATGTCGGTCAACGACCTCGTGGTCCAGGGCGCTGAGCCTTTGTTCTTCCTGGACTATTTCTCGTGCGGCAAGCTCGATGTCGAGACCGCGCGCCGCGTCGTCGCCGGCATCGCCGAAGGCTGCCGCATGGCCGGCTGCGCCCTCATCGGCGGCGAGACGGCCGAGATGCCCGGCATGTACCACGGCGCCGACTACGATCTGGCGGGTTTTGCCGTCGGCGCTGTCGAGCGCGGCGAGATCCTGCCACGCTCCGATATCGCCGCGGGCGACGTCATCATCGGGCTACCGTCCTCCGGAATCCACTCCAACGGCTACTCCCTGGTGCGCCGCCTCGTGGCTCGAGAGGCCTTGGCGTGGACCTCGCCGGCCCCCTTCGTCACCGGCAGATCGCTCGCGGAGGAGTTGCTGACGCCCACCCGCATCTATGTGCGGCCGCTTCTTGCCGCGATCCGGGCAACAGGCGGCGGCGGAGCTGGCGGGGCCATCAAGGCGCTGAGCCACATTACCGGCGGCGGCTTGTCCGAGAACCTTCCGCGCGTCATGCCGGCCGGCCTTGCCGCCCGCATCGACCTTTCGACGCTGATAGCGCCGCCTGTGTTCGGCTGGTTCCGTCGCGTCTCGGGTCTCGACGAGGCCGAGATGCTGCGCACCTTCAACTGTGGCGTCGGCATGGTGATCGTCGCTGCCGCCGCACAGGCCGACGCCGTCGCCACCGCCCTCGCCACTGCAGGCGAGAGCCCATTCGTCATGGGCGCCGTCGAGCCGGGCCGCGGCGTCCTGTCGGAGGCCAAGGGCAAGGGGCTCGCCGAGGCGGTGCACTACGTCGGTCGATTGCAGGCCTGAGTCACCGCCGAACGCGACCCCGGCCTGGACCCCGATCATCGAGGCTCGCCGCTCAGTGCAGCGTGTACCCCGCGAGCTTCAGACCCTTTGCCGTCGGATACCAATGGGTGTCCCGGCGCACGATCAGGCCGCCGCGCGCCAACTCGAGGATGGCCCTCACGTGGCGCTTCGGGAATTGCTCGACGGGCTGGATCGCGACCAGCTCTAGAATCGCAAACTGATGGCTGGCAAGCCTGGACATACGCTACCCCCACTTCCACTCACTGAGCCGCAATGCTCTGTTCGAGTCACCGGCGATCACGAAAAAGGGCGCGCCCGGTCCCGCCATGAGACAGCGCCCCCATTACCCCGCTTGGTCTTCGCAAGCTCAACCGGCGGCACCCTTGCTCTGACCGCCACAAATGTGTCTTGCGCCACTCGATCGGACAACGTGATAGTCGATATTAGAGAAATCTATTGTCTCGAATCGCGAAGGGAACCGCGACTTGTTGTCAATCGCCTGAAGCCTCGGCGCTCAAGGCGGTCGAGCTGCCGCAGTACCCGGACCGTAGTTCAGTCCCGACCAGAACGAGTTGAACCGCAGACACCGACTAGTGTCCCGACCGCGAAGTTCGCTTCATCGTGCTGCCGGGTCGGGACGAGCTTCGCGGTCGAAAGGACACGAGCTAAATCATGAGCATAGTGTGGCGTTGTGTTTGGAAGTCCGCTTTCAGAGACTGCCGAGAGAATGAAGCGGACTTCCAAACCGCCACACAAGCGGCGATCTCAAACGCGTCAACTGTGCTCGAGCGCCAATACTGACGCCGGCAACGATCTTTTTGAGAGCTGAGGCACGCCCCCATGGCGAAAGCATTGCGCTCGACTGGCGAGCAGGCCCGGGCCAAGCGGCCCGATCGGCAGACCGGCGTCGACATCGACTCCATCGACTTGAGATTGCTAAGCGTTTTTGAAGCCGTCATGACCGAGTGCAGCTTCAGTCGCGCCGGCAGACGCCTCGGCCTGACCCAGTCGGCGGTCAGCCAGGCCATCGCCCGCCTCCGGCCGATCGTGCACGACGAGCTTTTCGAGCGCACTGGCCGCGGCGTTCGCCCGACCCCGCGCGCCTGCGAGTTGGACGAGCCCATCCGCCGCGCCTTGGATCTTCTGCGCCAGTCGTTGAACCACACCGGCGGTTTCGATCCAGCGACGACGGACCGTACGTTCTTCGTCGCCATGCAGCCGGACGTTGCCGAGGCGTTCGCGGTCGAATTGTACCGCGCATTTCCGCCGAGCTCACGCTCTCGCCTCTATGTGGTACCGCCTCTACCGAACGGGCTGCAGGCCGATCTGCGCTTCGGCGAGCCCGAGCTTGCGATTCTGCAGGAGACGATCGAGGCCCACGGGTTCCGCAGCGAGTTGCTCTACACCGAGGGCATCGTCATGCTCGCGCGTCAGGGCCACCCTGACATAGAAAACCCCGTCACCTGGGAGAACTACGCCCGCCTCGGCCATGTTGTGCTCAGCCGTCCCGACCCTTCGGAGCCGAGCCCCATCGATCTCGAGTTCAAGCGCCGGCGCGCCGGCCGCCATGTTCCGTTGTCGATGCCGACCGCAGCGTCGGTATTGAAGGTCGCCGAGCAGTCGGACCTCGTTTGCACGCTCGGCCGGAGGCTGGCGCAGTACTTCGCCACTCAGCACAAGCTCGAGATCCACGAGCTGCCGATCGATCAATTGACCCTGCCGCTCTTCATGGTCTGGCACGAGCGCTTCGACAACGACCGCGGGCACCAGTGGCTGCGACGCACCCTGCGCGCAACGCTCACCGGATGAGACGGTGAGTCGCTCCATCTGCCATGGCCAGTCGCTCGCCCCTCACGAGTCGCTACTTCGGTGCGCGCTTCGCCAGGATGCGCTGCAGCGTTCGCCTGTGCATGTTGAGCCGCCGCGCCGTCTCCGACACATTCCGATTACAAAGCTCGTAGACCCGCTGGATGTGCTCCCAGCGAACCCTGTCCGCCGACATCGGGTTCTCCGGCGGCTGCGCCTTCTCGTTGGCGGGCGCGAGCAGAGCGTCGGTCACCTCGTCGGCGTCGGCAGGCTTCGCCAGATAGTCGACGGCGCCGAGCTTGACGGCCGAGACCGCCGTCGCGAAATTTCCGTATCCGGTCAGCACGATGGCCCGCGAGTTGGGCTTGACCCGCGCCAGCTCGGCGATGACGTCCAGCCCGTTGCCATCCTCGAGCCGCATGTCCACGATTGCAAAGGCTGGCGGTTGCTGGCGAATGAGATCCAGCCCTTCGCCGACCGAGGAGCCCATGCGCACCTCGAACCCCCGCTGCTCCATGGCGCGGCCGAGCCGCTGCAGGAAGGCTTTGTCGTCGTCCACGATGACGAGACTGCGGTCAGCCGGGAGCTCGTCCTGGCGGAACGAGAGATCTTCTGTGTCTTTCTTGTCCATGGGCCGATTATAGCCTTCGTGGTGACGGCGCCAAGTCGTCGCAGCTCGGTCACGGTAAAATTTTGCATTTTTGCAAGCCTCAGACAATGAGGCGCACACAAATTAACAGCTTTTCAACCGACACTGACGGTCCCGCCTCGAACGATCGCTTCGGATGGACAGCACAAACGCTTCGTGTCACACTTTTGTCGTCTGCAATTCGAAGAAGGAGAGCAGGATGTCACTAGCTACCCATCTCGCTGAGCTGGCCGAAAAGCACCGGGTCCTCGATCGCAGGATCGAGCAGGAAATGTCCCGTCCCGCCGCGACCGACCACGAGATTATGCGCCTGAAGCTCGAGAAGCTCCGCATCAAGGAAGAGATCCAGAAGCTGGAGGCGCAGTCGCGCCCACACTGACGTCCGTCCCGGTCCACACTGCCGGCCCCGTACGGCGGCGGCCGGCCTCCGGACCTTCTCCGACAACGCATCGCGGCCTGTCATCGTTGAAGGAGTTCTGATAAGTCGCGATGCTGCCGGCTCCGCCCACCACAGTGCACAATCGGCGGCACTGCCCGAAATCGACGTTGCGGACGCGGCTCCCGAGATCGCAGCGATCTACGCCGATATCGCCCGCCTGTCCGGCATCCCCTTGCCAGCGCTGATCTGGCGCCATCTCGCGACACACCCTGGAGCGCTACCTGAGGTGTGGCGCGCCCTCCGGCCACTTTACGCATCCGGTCTGATTCAAGATGCGGCATGGCGGACGGTCGAGACGGCCTTGGCCGGAAAGTCCGCTGGACCCGACGCTTCCGCACTGCATCGCGCAGGCCTGGATGCCACGGCGACAGATGCGTACAACCGGGTTCTGCAATCGTACAACCGATCGAACCCGTTGAATTTTTTGGGCGTACGCTTGCTGCTGGCAGCTTTGCGGAAGGCCCCGTCCGTCGCCACCAGGGATGCACCGGCTGGCCGGGACTGGACCCCGCCGGCGCCAATTGCCGGCCTCGTTCCGATGGTCCCGCTGACGGCCATTCCTGCGGACATCCGCAAACTCATCGACGGTATCGCCGTCGACCCGACCATCGATCGCAGCCGCTTGGTGCCGAGCCTCTACCGCCATCTCGTTCCCTGGCCGGCGCTGGTGCGCCTGCTTCACGACGATCTCGTCCCGAAAATCGGCACCGGCGAGCTTCCGGCCCTGCTCAGCAAGACCTCGAGCGCCTTGCAGGATGAAGCCGACCGTCTCGCGCCCTACATCGGTCACGCGGATGGGGTGGCCGGCTTGGCGGGTATCGTCGACGTCCTCGAGCGATTCTCGGCGCTCATTCCAGAGATGATCGTCATCGGCAAGCTTCTCCAGAACGGTTTCGCTCACCGGTAGGCCTGAAGCGATAATGTCCGGTTCGAAGCGGTAGCGCGAGCCATAGAGATCATCCGATCGCATGCGGTCGCTTTTTGCGACCGGGTGATCGGATAAAGATGCTCTAAACATATGAATTTAGAGAAATTTCATCCGATCCGTGAATGACTGCAGGCGAGTCCGTCAGAACACATAGTGCTTTAAACTCGCCGGCTCGGCCGCACTTGCCACCCCATGCGCCGCCGATCACGCAGCCCCGGTCGACCCGCCTGAGGACGCCGGCTGTGCGGCTGCCGTGGCGGGCTCCGTCGGTCGCTCGGCCTCACGTTGGCCGGTCTGGGGCTTCGCGGCTGTGGCCCGCCCATCCCCGCCGGCAGCGACCCGCTGCAGGATCTCGTTGGCGAGCCCCCGCACCGCATGCCCGATCTCGCCCGGATACTTCGCACCGAACGACCGCTCCTCGCTTTGGAAGCGCGCCGCCTGCTGCAGGGCATTCACTCTGGGCAAGATCTGCTCGAAGCAGCGATTGTCGGGATTTCCCGCCAGCCAGCGGTGATACTCCTCGTCCTCCGCCGATTGCCGGTCCTTCATGTTGACCAGCACGCCCAGGTTCTCCGCAAATCCCATTTCTGGGTTGAGCTGCTTGAAGCGCGAGAACACGTCGAGCCCACACACCGAGATGTAGTCGGGCTTCGTCGGTGAGAGATGGAAATCCGCCTCCCGCAGCCAGCATTCCGTCAGCACCGACAACCCGGGCGGACAGTCGACCAGGACAACGTCGAACACGATCCGCGCCCGGCTGAGCAATCCGCCGATGGAGGCCCTGAGCCGCCCGTGCAAGGCCTCCTTCGAAACCTCACGCTCGAACAGCGTCAGTTGCATGTCGCTCGGCATGACATAGACGGACCGCGCGTCGTCGACGTCGGAAACGCCCCCCACCACGAAGTCCGTCCACTCCACCTGGGCATCACGCAGCACCACCGCGACGAGGTAGTCGACGAGCGTTCGTCCGTCCCCTTGCAGCTTCCTGAGGCTGGTGGTCGCCATCAGCATAGCGCTGACGCTGGCCTGCGCATCGCTGTCGATAACCAGCACGTTCTTGCCGTGATGCGCCGACAGCGTCTCCGCAATGGCGAGCACGATCGTCGACTTGCCGACGCCGCCTTTCGTGTTCATCACAGCGATCGTGTTACGCATGGAACCCACGTCTCCCCATCCCCGGAACGTAGCACAGCGACGCAACGCGGCTGTGTCACCCGGCCCCGTTGCGGTCCCCCAACGTCGTAAGGCTCGCTCGCCAGTGCGGCCCGCATATGACCACCGAGAGCTTCCGGCAACTCATCCTCGCACGATCATGCCCTCTAGGCATCTGATCGTCTCGCCGCAAGCTTAGCGCACGGGCGCTTGCCCCGCGCCTCGAACCGGTGTGACAGTGGCGCGAATGAGGTCGCGAGATGGGCGCTGACGCCGATGCGCACCCACGCGGTCCGGGGAGGCGAATCATCATGACACGCGGCGTCGACAGCAGAGAGGCTTGGCGCATCGCCGTCATCTCACTGGTCATCCTGTCGATTTCATTCGGCTCACCATACATCACCACCGTTGCCTTGAAGACGATCGCAGCCGAGCTCGGGGGCGAGCGCTCGATCCCGTCGGCCGCCAACGCCCTTGCGTGGCTCGGAACGGGTGTCGGCGGCCTGATGATGGGCCTGATCGCGGAGCGCATCGGCATCCGGGCAACAGTCGTGCTCGGCGCCCTCAGCGTCGCCGCAGGCCTCGCCTTGTCCTCGGGGGGCGCAGCTTGGCAGCTCTACGCCGGCCACGGCCTTTTCATCGGCCTCATCGGCAACGGCGCCATCAACGCACCGCTCTACGTCTACGTCTCGCGCTGGTTCGAGGCACGCCGCGGCACGGCGATCGCCCTGATCGCCAGCGGCCAGTATGCGGCCGGCGCCTTCTGGCCCCCCTTGTTCGAGCGCGCCATCGCCATGTGGGGTTGGCGTCAGACGATGTTCTGGTTCGGAATCCTCGTCGCGTCTCTTGCCGTGCCATTGGCGCTGGCCGTGCTGAAACCACCACCCGCGCCGGTGGCCGATGTCACACCATCGACGACCACCATGAGCGCATCTGGCCGCCCCCGCTCCCACGGCCTGCCACCAAATGTCCTGTTCGCGCTGCTCGCCATCGCCTCGTTCCTCTGCTGCATTCCCATGGCAATGCCGTCCGCGCACCTGATCGCCTTCTGCGGCGACCTCGGCATGGCGCCGGCAAAAGGGGCTGCAATGCTCTCGCTCTTGCTCATCTGCGCCTTCTTCAGCCGGCAGTTCTGGGGATGGCTCTCGGATCGCATCGGCGGCCTCTACACGCTCGTCATCTGCTCTACCGCTCAAGCGGCCGCCGTCAGCGGCTTCTTGTTGACCCAGGACGAGGCCGGCCTCTTCGCCATAGCTGCCGCGTTCGGCCTTGGCTTCAGCGGCCTGATACCGGCCTACCTTCTTACCGCCCGTCAGGTCTTCCCTGCACGCGAGGCCGCATGGCGGCTGCCCGCGCTGCTGCTCACCGGCACCACCGGCATGGCGACGGGCGGCTGGCTCGGCGGCGTCATCTACGATCAGTTCGGCTCCTACGCCCCGGCCTTCGCCACCGGCCTCGCCGCCAATCTCGTCAACCTTGCGATCCTCGTGGGCCTGGTCGTCGTCTGGCGTCGCTCGCTGACATCCGGCACCCGCACGGCAGCCGCCACTTGAGGTGGCGCCGCCGTCGCAGCCCTTCCCGTGTTTCCCCCGATGACAGCAGCCGGCGTTTGCGCCTAGCATAATTTGTCGCAGGCCCGGGAAAGCGTCCGGTCGGGCCCGGCGCACCTCTCGGGGACGTCATCTCCTCCGCGAGGTAACGCCTGACGCCGCCCCTACGTCGGGGCGTCACGGACGCAAGACACCGGCACTCATGACCGGGTCTGCATGTGGGAGGTAGCTTTGTTCCAGCGACTCATGACACGCGCAGTCTGCGCGGCCATCGCCGTTATCGGCGCTCACGCACCGGCCCTCGCCCAGAAGCAGGGCGGGACGTTACGCATGTATCTGACCACCAACCCTCCGAGCTCCTCGCTGCACGAGGAGACCACCATCGAGGTCGTGCAGCCATTCTCGGCGATCTACTCGAACCTCGTCAGGTTCGACCCGACCGAGCGCAGCAACGAGGCCGCCAACATCATTCCCGAGCTCGCCAAAAGCTGGGAGTGGGATTCGACCCGCACGAAGCTCACCATGAAGCTGCGCGAGGGCGTGAAATGGCACGACGGTCAGCCCTTCACGGCCAAGGACGTCCAGTGCACCTTCCACCGCCTCAACGGCAAGATCCCCAAGTTCTACCGTCGCAGCCCGCGTGAGGCCTGGTTCGACAATCTGGCCGAGGTCACCGTCAATGGTGACCACGAGGCAACCTTCGTCGTGAAGCGGCCGCAGACCTCGCTGCTCGCCATGCTCGCGGCCGGGTACTCCGGCATCTATCCCTGCCACGTCGATGCCAAGACCATGCGGACGGCCCCCATCGGCACCGGCCCCTTCAAATTCGTCGAGTTCAAGTCCAACCAGTCCATCCGTCTCGAGCGCAATCCCGACTACTGGGACAAGGGCAAGCCCTACCTCGATGCCATCGACTGGCGCATCGTGACCAGCCGCTCGACCCGCATCCTCGCCTTCTCGACCGGCGAGTTCGATATGACACGCACCGCCGACATCACGGTGCCGCTCCTCGGAGACATTCAGTCCAAGGCACCCAATGCCAAGTGCGAGCTGCAGCCGACCAACGTCACGACGCACATGCTCGTCAACCGCGACGCACCGCCGTTCGACAAGCCCGAGCTGCGGAAGGCCATGGCACTGGCGCTCGACCGGCAGGCCTTCATCGACATCATCAGTCAGGGCAAGAACTTCCTGGCCGTCAACATGCAGGCACCGCCGAAGGGTAAGTGGGGAGTGCCGGCCGACGTGCTCAAGACGTGGTTCAGCTACGGTGATCCCGAGAAGCAGCGCGCCGAGGCGATCAAGATCATGGAAGGCCTCGGCTACGGCCCGAACAACCGGTTGAAGGTGAAAGTCTCGACCCGCGACTTCAACAACTTCCGCGACCCGGCCGTAATCCTCGTCGATCAGCTCAACAAGATCCACTTCGACGCGACCCTGGACGTGATCGAGTCGTCCCAGTGGTACAACAAGCTCTACAAGCGCGACTACTCGGTGGCGCTGAACTTGGCCGGCGCCGGCGTCGATGATCCAGACGGTGTGCTGATGATGGGCTTCAAGAGCAACTCGCTCTCGAACCTCACCAAGTACAACAACCCGGAGATCGACAAGCTGCTGGAAGCACAGGCTCAGGCAAGCGATCCGGCCAAGCGCAAGGAAATCGTCTGGCAGATCGAGAAGATCCTCGTCGAGGACGTTGCACGCCCCATCATTTTCCACGGCAACAACGCAACATGCTGGCATCCGCACGTGAAGGGTCACGTGCAGCCGGAGAACTCGATCTACAATAGTTGGCGCTTCGACCAGGTCTGGCTCGATAAGTAGGCCAGCAAGACCGACGAGGAGCGGCGGACGGCAAGTTGCGCCGTCCGCTGCTCGAGAAGCCCGATTACCGAGTTGCAAGACTGGAATCGATCGATGACGCCAAGCGCCCCAAGCTACGCCCACGGCACCAGCAGCACACCGCTCCTCGGCGAGACGATCGGCGCCCACTTCGATCGCACCGTCGCCCGCTGGGGTGATCGCCCTGCCCTCATCGTCGGTGCCCAGGACGTCCGCTGGAGCTGGCGGCAGCTCGGCGAGAAGGTCGACGCGTTCGCCGCCGGCCTCCTTGCGCTCGGTCTCTCCCCGGGCGACCGCATCGGCATATGGTCGCCGAACAACGCGGAATGGGTCGTCACCCAGTTCGCCACTGCGAAAGCCGGTCTCATCCTCGTCAACATCAACCCGGCCTATCGCTTGGCCGAGCTCGAGTACGCGCTGAACAAGGTTGGCTGCAAAGCGCTGGTCACGGCAACCAGCTTCAAGACGAGCGACTACGTCGGCATGCTCTCCACGCTCGCACCAGAGCTCGCCACATCCTCCCCCGGTGACCTCCGCTGCAGCCGCCTCCCCGAGCTTCGCCTCGTCATTCAGATCGGTCCAGAGCCCGCGCCCGGCACCTTCGCCTTCGAGCACATCTATACTCTTGGCGGCACTGCCGAGCGCGCAAGGCTGGCCGAGATCGCTCTCCGCCTGCAATTCGACGATCCGATCAATATCCAGTTCACATCAGGCACCACCGGCCAGCCGAAAGGCGCCACCCTCACGCACCACAACATCCTGAACAACGGCTTCTTCCTCGGCGAGCTGATGCGCTTCACCGAGCAGGACAAAGTCTGCATCCCCGTGCCGCTCTACCATTGTTTCGGCATGGTGATTGGCAACCTCGCTTGCCTGACGCACGGCTCGGCTATCGTGCTGCCGGGCGAGGGCTTCGACCCACTCGCCACGCTCCAGACGGTCGCCGAGGAGCGCTGCACGGCCCTCTATGGCGTGCCGACCATGTTCATCGCCGAGCTCGACCACCCCGAGTTTCACAGGTTCGACCTGAGCAGTCTCCGGACGGGCATGATGGCCGGCTCGCCGTGTCCGGTCGAGGTCATGCGCCGCTGCGTCGCTGACATGAGCCTCACTGAGATGACCATCGGCTATGGCATGACGGAGACGAGCCCTGCGTCGACCCAGACCCGCATAGGAGACCCGCTCGAAAAGCAAGTCGGTACGGTCGGTCGCGTGCACCCGCATGTTGAAATCAAGATCATCGACGGGGACGGACGCATCGTGCCGCGGGGCCAGCCGGGAGAGCTGTGCACTCGTGGTTATTCGGTCATGCTCGGATATTGGGATGATGCGGAGCGCACGGCCGAGGCCATCGACCGCAACGGCTGGATGCACACCGGCGATCTCGCCACCATGGACGCGGACGGCTATTGCAGCATCGTCGGCCGCATCAAGGACATGGTCATCCGCGGCGGCGAGAACATCTACCCCCGCGAGATCGAGGAGTTCCTGTACCGCCACCCCGCCATCCTCGATGTCCAGGTCTTCGGCGTCCCGGACCCCCGCTATGGTGAGGAGCTGTGCGCCTGGATCAAGGTCCGGTCAGGCGCAACCCTGAGCGCGGAGGACGTCAAGAGCTTCTGCCAGGGCCAGATCGCCCACTACAAGATCCCGAGACACATCAAGCTCGTGGACGAGTTTCCCATGACGGTCACCGGCAAGGTGCAGAAATTCATCATGCGGCAGCAGATGTGCGAGGAGCTCGACCGGTCGGCGGTGCGGACCGCCTGACCGAAGGCCCTCTGGCACTTCCGGCCATGGCGCCCTAGATTGCCGCTCATGAGCACACCCCCACTCTCGCAGTCCGAGATCGAGCGCTACAAGCGCCACCTCGTCCTCAAGGACGTCGGCGGCCAGGGCCAGCAGCGTCTCAAGGCGGCCCGCGTGCTGTGCATCGGCGCCGGCGGGCTCGGCAGCCCGCTCGCCATGTACCTCGCCGCCGCAGGTGTCGGCACGATCGGCATCGTCGACGATGACCGCGTCTCCCTGTCCAACCTCCAGCGCCAGATCGCTCACGACACCCCGCACGTCGGCGTGCCCAAGGTCGAAAGCGCCCGCGCCATGATCGCGCGCCTCAACCCGCATGTCGCCGTCGAGATGCACCAGACCCGCATCGACGCCGGCAACGCCCTCGACCTCGTCTCCAGCTACGACATCGTCGCCGACGGCTCCGACAACTTCGCCACGCGCTACCTCGTATCGGACGCCTGCTATCTGGCGCAACGCCCATTGGTCTTCGCGGCTGTCGGGCCATTCGACGGTTACGTCACGACATTCCGGCCGCACGAGACCAAGCCCGACGGCACGCCTTGGCCGACCTACCGTTGCCTTTTTCCCGAAGCGCCACCACCGGGCACCGTCGCCAATTGCGCCGAGGTCGGCGTGCTGGGCGCCGTGGTCGGCGTTGTCGGCACTCTGCAGGCGACCGAGGTGCTGAAGGAGCTCATCGGCATCGGCGACAGCCTGGCTGGCCGCCTACTGATTTACGACGCGTTGTCCACCCGCTTCCAGGAGGTGCGCTACGGGTGGGATCGCACCAACCCGCTCTCCGGCGATGCATCGACGATCCGCGACCTCTCGATCCACGCGAACCCGGTCACCGGGCCTGCTTGCGCCGCCACCGCAACATGACCACGGGTCGCCGGTCCCCTCCCCTCGAGGCCACCACGATGCGTGCCGTCCTGTTCGACAAGGATGGCACCCTCCTCGACTACGCACGCACCTGGACCCCCATCAATCGCGAGGCCGCGCTGTTGGCCGCCCGTGGCGACGCCAAACTGGCCGACACCCTGTTGACCTTGGGGGGCCAGGACCCCGTCACGGACCACGTCCGCCCCGGCTCGCCCCTCGCCGCCGGAACCCACGACGAGGTCGCTGAGGTCTTCGCTGCCCATCTCGGCGCCGCGACCCCGCCCGATCTCGCCTTGGCCATCGCACGCACGTTCGAGACTGGCGGTGCCCGCCACGCTGTTCTGGTCGCTGACGCCATGACCACGGTTGCGCACCTCTCCGATGCAGGGCTGATCCTCGGCGTCGCCAGCAACGACACTGCACGTGGCATCGAGGCTTCCCTCGGCAGGCATCCCGGCATGCTCGAGCATTTCCGCTTTCTCGCCGGTTGTGACAGCGGCCATGGCGCCAAGCCCGAGCCGGGCATGGCCCTGGCATTCGCCGCGGCGATCGGCATCGAGCCCTCGGCCATCGCTGTCGTTGGCGATGCGATCCACGATCTCGAGATGGGTCGCCGTGCCGGCTACGGCCTGCGTGTGGGTGTCACCGGCGGCACCAGCCCCTATTCCGCCCTTGCCCCCCACGCCGACGTGGTCCTCGATCAGCTATCCGATCTCGGCGCCGCCTTGGCTCTTCGCCGCGACGCTCAAGGGTAGTGGTGATCGTCCCCCGCGAGGCCAGCCGCTGAACGCTGGCCCGCGATTTGCGCCAGCGGCGCCTCCATCGGCGCGCCGCGCTCGTCATTCCGCGCCATGCGTGCCGGACCCGTCTGCCCGCCGTGCCTGAACAGGTACCGCATGGCCGCCTCGATCGATTTCGACCAGATCGCCCAGCTATGATCGCCGTCGACGATCCGCAGCTCTGCCAAGTCTGGTTGATGCCCGTAGAGTTGCCTGAACAGCGTCATCGTCTCGAAAGCGATGCCGTAGCGATCGTTGTCGCCGGAGACGAGAAAGAACGCGACGCGCTGCTTCTGGCGGCAGTACCGGTCGATCAGGCTCGTGTAGTTTCGTGCTTTCCAGGCGGCCTCGTCGAAACTGCCGTCCGCCCTGAGGAACGGCGGCTGCACACGCGCCGACGAGATCGCGGGCGGGGTCTCGGCATAGACGGCAGGGCTCAGCGCGGCGGCCGCTGCAATTCGCTCGGGGTACTTCATCGCGAACCGCACCGCCCCGTACCCGCCCGCCGACAGGCCGGCGACGAAACGCCCCTCCCGCTCTTCGATCGTCCGGTAGCGCCGCTGAATAGCCGGCACCAGATCGCTCCAGAACGCCGTCTCCGCCTTGTCGACCGCGCCGTCCACCCACCAGCAACCGATGCAGCCGGGCATCACGATGATCGACGGCGGAATCTCACCGCTCCGCATCAGGCGATCGGCCGTAGCCTTGATACCGCCTTCCCTCTCCCAGGCCATCTCGTCGCCCCCCGCGCCGTGCAGCAGATAGAGCACGGGATAGCGACGGTCACCTCGGGCGTAGCCGTCGGGCAGGTAGATTACGAAGGGGAAGTCGCGCCCGAGTGCAAGGGACCGATGACTGTCGCGCGTGAGCGAACTCTCGGCAATCGCTCCGAAGCACGAGGCGATCATCACCAGAACGGCGCCAACCAAGCGAATCATTGCGGGCAGCCCCCGACGGCCAACATGCGGAAGGACGGCCACCCTAGAGCCTGCCCCAATCCGCGGCAAGGCCCGACCCTCCGGGCCTCACCGGATTTGCTCACGCTCATGGTAAACGCACGGTATTTGGCGAGATGAACGACAATCTGCGCTTGTCACGCGGGAGTTCTTTCAATTGGGTGGCGCCGCCCGTGGCTTGGCGAACAGCCCGACCGCCAGGGCACGGCTGAGAAAATCCGCAAGACAGATCGATCCGGCATCCGAAAGATCGAGCTCGCTTACGGCGTCGCCCTCCTGCCGCCGCAGCCTGTCGATCGCCTCGATCAACTCGTAGTGGCCGACACGCAGGATCGCGTGCTCCCGCACCACATCCCGAATGACCTTGCGAACCCGCTGAAAGGCCTCGTTCCTCGCCAGACTGCGCTGATATTTGAGCCCGATCAGAACGGCGTCAACATTGTGCTCTTTGAGCCAAACCACCGTTCGCGACAGCGTCTGCTTGAGATCCTCTGCCGGCGTCAACGCCAGTGCATCCGCGACACCCACTTGCCAGAACACGAGGTCGGGCTCGACCAGCGCCACCTCCGTCTTGATTCGTTCCGCGCCGTCCCGCGCCAACTCCCCTGAAACGCCCCGGTCGACGATCTCGACATCGACGCCCTTGAAGGTGGTCTCGAGCGCCCTCTCGACGCGCACATAGTGTCCGTGCTTCTGGTCGCGCTCATTCAGAGGCGTCGCGCCGATAGCCAAGACCGTCAATCGCTTTCGCTCTCGCAAGGCTTTTGCCGCATGCGGCAGCGCAACCGGTCCGAAGCCGACCTCGGCTGCCTCCGCACATTGCTTTTGCACCGCGCTCGGTTGTGGCACCGGAGGCGGTTGCTGCGCCTGTGCCGCCGTCGCCGCCCATCCGAGCGCCCCGATGGCCAGCAACCCGCGCTGCATTCCAGCTAGTCTTTTCGCGCTCGCCATTCCGCCAACCACGCCACGGTTCCCAGCACTGCGATCCCCGTGCCGACGAGGAAGGTGTCGACGATGAATCCACCGCCGTAGGCGAACCGGACAATCTGCCCGGCGAGACTTAGCAACGATCCGACGCAGAAAACTGGTAGCGAGTTTCGCCCCAGTCGCGACAGGAAGCCGACGAGTCCCGGCAAGGCTCGCACGATATACGGATACGCTGCCGACATCACCGCGATCAAGGCCAGGAACTGAACAAGGCGAATCGGCGTGACGAACGTCTTCCCAATGAGGAACAACAGCTTCGGCTCGGGAACCTTCGTCGGATCCCACCATAGCTTGAATATGCTCATGATCGCCAGCCCGACGGCGATCGGCGCCGCACAGATGCGAATCCATCCGATATTGCGCTTGACCCAGCCGCCTGGCCCCCGATCCCGGCTCATGGAGAACCCGAGGACGAAAATGAGCTGCCAGCACAGCGGATTGAAGAACCACTGACCGTTCACTGGCCAGCTTGGTACCGTGATACCGAAAACGACGCTGGTCAGATAGATCGCGAACGAGATCGGTAGCAGCGCATGTGGCGCCCGGCGATGAATGACCGCCACCAGCGGAGCGATCATCATCAGCACGACATAGAGCGGCAGGATGTCGAAATAGCCCAGCTGATGACTGAGGAGCACGATCCCGATGTGCGCACGCACCGGATCGTAGAAGATCGCCGCAGCGTTGTGCCATTCGAGAAACAGCGGATTGGCAAGTGTCAGCGATGCCGCCGCCAGCATCGCCACAGCGATGATCGCAATCGCCATTTGCGCCACGTAAAGCGTCACCGCGCGCCCCAGCAGACGGTGCAGCAGCGCCGAGGTCGGCTTCGGATCCTCCGGCGGCCCGACGACGTGACGGAGCGACCACCCGGCCAGGAACACGAACAGCTCCGCCGAGTCTGACAGCGAGAACTGCTTGTGCGTGAAGCGCTCGTAGAAGTTCTGCGGGATGTGATTGATGAAAATCGCAATCAGCGCATAACCCCGCCAGAAATCGATGGCATTGATCTGGCGCTGCATGCGGGATCCCTCGCGAACGTGCCTAGCTAGCCGATCAGTTGCATGTTGTGAAGCTGGCTGAATTGCAATCGAGACGCCTTGGTGCCGATCACGACATCATGATCGGATGGGGAATTGGGCTTCACGGCACACGTCACGGCGGGCTACGATTTCCGTGCAGACGTCCCGACCCCGGAGCCCCGCCTCGATGCCAAGCCCAACACCGCAGGCCGGATTGCCCCTTGCAGGAGTGAAGGTGCTCGACGTCGCCTCCTGGATCGCAGCCCCGGCGGCAGCTGTGGTGCTCGGAGACTTTGGCGCCGATGTGATCAAGGTCGAGCCCCCGTGCGAGGGCGACCCGCATCGCGCCAACGGCGAGACGCTGACCAGCGTCCCGAAGTCGCCGATCAACTACCTCTGGCATCTCGACGCCCGCAACAAGCGCTCGGTCGCCCTCGACCTGAAGCACCCGGGCGGTCGCGCCGCTCTCGATCGGCTCATCCGCTGGGCCGACGTTCTCATCACCAACTTTCCACATCCCGTGCGCGCCCGCCTCGGACTCGGCTACGAGGCTGTGCGGCCCGTCAATCCCCGGCTGATCTACGCCTCCTTCACCGGCTACGGCGAGACGGGGCCAGACAAGGACCACCCCGGCTTCGACTCGACGGCCTATTTCGGCCGGTCCGGCATTTCCGATCTCGCGCGCTACGAAGGCCAGCCGCCCGGCGTACCTCTTCCTGCCCAAGGCGATCGCGCCTCGGCCATGGGGCTGACCGCAGGCATTCTGATGGCCTTGATCCGCCGCCAGCAGACCGGCGAAGGCGGCCTCGTCTCGTCGTCGCTCTACGCCAACGGCCTCTGGTCGAACGGCATCATGGCCCAGGCCGCCCTGCTCGACGCCTACATCGCCCCGCGTCCGCCGCGCGAGACGCCCCGCACCGCCCTCGCCAACTACTACGAGACGAGCGACGGCCGCTGGATGCTCCTCGCCGTCATCAACGAGGACCGCATGTTCCCGGCGCTGTGCAAGGCCATCGGCCAGCCAGCCCTGGTCGACGATCCGCGCTTTGCCACCACGCCCGAGCGGCGCCGAAACGCGGCTGCCCTCGCGGCAGTCCTCGATGCGGCCTTGCGGCAGCGCACCTGGATCGATTGGCACGAGATCCTCTCGAGCCTCAACATCACGCACACACTGATCGGCAAGGCGAGCGATGTTCCCGGCGATGCCCAGGCCGTCGCCGCAAAGGCCGTCGTCGAAACCGATATTCCTGAGATGCCGCGCACCATCGCCGCCCCCTTCGACCTCGACGGCGTGGCACCGCGGCGCCCCGGTCCGGCACCCGCCGTCGGCGAGCACACCGACGCCGTGCTGTCCGAGGCAGGGTTCTCCGACGCCGAGATCGCGGCATTGAAGTCGAGTGGCGGAGCAGCGTAATCGTGGAGGTGGTGATGACCGGCAGCAACGCGCGACAGGCAGTCACGACATCGGCATGGATCTGGGCTTTCCTCGCCTGCATCGCGATCTGGATCACCCCCGCGCGCGCCGCCGAGGATCGCTGCATCGCCGTCGCCGAGGCACCCGGCATCCGCTACCTCCACAAGGCGCGCTACGAGGCCGCCGCTCTCAAGCCCGGCGAGATCAACCTCGCCTACATCGGCCATTCGACGTTCCTGATCGAGAGCGCCAGGGGCATCCGGGTTGCCACCGACTACAACGACTACGTCCGCCCCGCCGTCGTGCCCGACATCGCCACCATGAACCGGGCCCATTCCACCCACTTCACCGTCTCGCCCGATCCCGCCATCCGCCACGTCCTGAAGGGCTGGAATCCCGAGGGCGGCCCCGCCCAGCATGACGTCACCGAGCAGGACGTGCGCGTCCGCAATCTGCCCACCAACATCCGCACCTACGCCGGCGGCGGCACCGACGAGTTCGGCAACTCCATTTTCATTTTCGAGATCGCGGGCCTGTGCATCGCCCATCTCGGCCACCTCCACCACACGCTGTCGCCGCAGCAGATCGGCCGTATCGGCCAGATGGATATCGTGCTCGCCCCGGTCGACGGCAGCTACACGCTCGACACCCCCGGCATGATCGAGGTGCTGCGCGACCTGAAGGCCCCGCTCATCATCCCCATGCACTACTTCTCGAGCTTCACGCTGAGCCGCTTCCTCGACGCGGCGCGCGCTCACTTCGAGATCAAGACCAGCGCTGAGCCGTCGATCGTGGTCTCTCGCACCACCCTGCCCGCCAAGCCCCAGATTCTCGTGCTGCCCGGCAACTGACGGACGGCCTTCACGCCATACCCGCAGATCGGGTCGAGCCTGCACTCCGAGACCCGACATCACCCCGCCCGGAGCCGTCGGGTCTCGCAAGAGCAAAGCTCGACCCGACCTACACCCCCGTGCCACCATGCTTCCAACCGCGCCAACCGGCCAGCTCTCCGCAGGAGAGCCGGTTGGCGCCACGAAAAAGGAGCTTCCCATGCGGTTCGGCGTCAACATCCTCTCACGCGGGCCCATGGCCAATCGCGCCGGCTACAAGGCCGTCGCCACCGCCGCCGAGCGCCTCGGCTTCGCCTTCGTCTCGGCCAACGACCACGTCGTCGTCCCGGCCGACATCGACAGCCGCTATCCCTACAGCGAGGAGGGCGACTGGGCCGGCCGCAACACCGGCGAGTGCCTCGACGTCCTCTCCACGCTCACATTCCTCGCTGGCTGCACCGAGCGCGTGCGCCTGCTCTCCTCCGTGATGGTGGTCCCCCACCGCCCCGCCATCCTGGCCGCCAAGATGATCGCCACCGCCGACGTCCTCTCCGAGGGCCGCATGATCGTCGGTGTCGGCGCCGGCTGGATGAAGGAGGAGATCGAGGCCTTGGGCGCCCCGCCCTACGCGGAACGCGGCAAGGTCACCGACGAGTACATCGCGGCCTTCCGCGAGCTCTGGACCAGCCCCCGTCCCGAGATGCGGGGCAAATACGTCGACTTCGGCAACATCCTGTTCGAGCCGAAACCCTACGCCAAGCCGCATCCGCCGATCTGGATCGGCGGCGAGAGCGAGCCCGCCATGCGCCGCGCCATCCGCCTGGGCGACGGCTGGTATCCCGCGTCCTCGAACCCGGCCAATCGTCTCGACACGGCCCCGCGCGTCGCCGATGCCATGGCGAAATTCAAGGCGATGTGCGAGCGCGCCGGTCGCGATTCCAAGACGATCTCGCTCGCCCACGTCGTGCTCTGGCCCGTTAGCTGGACAGCCGAGAACGCGCACTCCGGCGGTCGCCGCACCTTCACCGGCACGACCGACCAGTTGCGCGAGGACGCCGCCACCCTCGCCGCCGCCGGCATCTCCGACGTCAACGTCTCCTTCCCCGCTCCGACAGTGCAGGAGACGATCGAGAAGATGGAACGGTTTGCGAAAGAGGTGATGGGGTAGGGGGAAGATAAACAGGAGCGGCTGTGGGCCGGTCGGCATTGACGTGGTCCACGTCGGCGTCTCGTCATGTCCGCAGCCGAATGTGGTCGGGTCGAAGAGCGGTGGGCACGTGCGTGCACATGCCTGGCTGTCGTCGTGGCGCTTGAGCGCTCGACGATCGATTCACCCCGGAAAGCAACCGCGCATGCCTCGGATAGGCCACTTCTATCGCGCGAGAATGTCAGACGCGCGGTCGTAGACCTCCTGGCTGACATGTCCGGCACCGGGGATGATCTCGTGCTGCCAACCAAGCGTAACTCCAAGACGCGTCGCGAGGTCGGCGCAATGCCCGATGTACCAACGTCCCCGCGCCAATCGATGCGGGCCTTGAGCATCCGCAGCCTCGCCTCGCGGAAGGTCATGAGCGTTCGGATCGCAATCGTGCTCACCAAGCGCGATGACCAGGCGCCGCGTAAGAAATCGTCGCAAGTCGCGCTCGGCGAGGCCGATACCGCCCATGCCGGTCGGGTAGTCGATGCCAAGCTCGGGCAACATGTAGATTCCACTATTTGCAGCGACGACGCGATCAACATTTGGTGCCTCGCTGAGCGCGAGATAGCGCAACACGAATTGCGCTCCGGCCGAGTTTCCGAATAGGTCGAAGTCAGTCCGATCAGAGCGCAATGCGCGTCTCGCAAAGGCGAACAGACGATCGATGACGCCGAAGGTCCACTGTTCGCGTGGCAACACGGTGCTCACCGGGGGAGGCAGGCGGACGCCACCGAAGTTATAGGCGTGAATGCCTGGAAATTGATGAGGATCGAACTCCGGGACGAGGACAATCTGCCCGTTGCGTTGTGCCCCCGCGATCATGACGTCGCGAAAGTCTTTGGCAGCTCGGTCGAGCCCATGCATCGCGATGACAATCGGCGCTCGTCCTATGTCGTTTGGCGGTCGCACGAAATGCACGCGGATAACCCTCGCGACATCGCCAACGGTATCGCGGAATCCGAAGGAGCCAATCGTCGTTTCGAAAGGGGGCTCTTGCACTCTGACCTCGGACGCCCGCCTGAACAGGTGAGTCAGCAATCAAGATACTTGGATGCACGCTCTCCGCCGCTCACCCTGTGTCATCCCGTGGCTTGTCCACGGGACCCATTCATCAGCTTGCTCGGTGCGCAGGCGTGATGGGCGGCTTGCCGTCGACCATCGGTAGCACCCGGCGGCCATGATGCGGTTCACTCATCCGTTCGAGCTTGCGGCGCGATGGGTCCCGGTCACAAGCACCGGGATGACATCAGTGGCTTTGAACCGCCACGCCTCGCACGTCCCCGCCCTCACTTCCGCCCGACACGCCCCCGCTTACCCCCCCACGTGCATCCCCGGCACCCGCTCCTTCCACGGCATGGCCTGCTCCAGCACCGTGGCAAGCTGCAGCAGCAGGTGCTCCGTCGCAGGCCGGCCCGCGAGCTGCACGCCGATCGGCAGCCCCGAGGAATGTTGCGCCAGCGGCAGCGAGATCGCGGGCGTGCCCATGATGTTGTGCGGCACCGAGTATTGGCACGGCACCCGGTAGATCTTCTCGACCATGTCCTCCATGGTCACGTCCGTGCGACCGAGATTGTAGTTACCCCACGGCTCCGACACCTTCGCGATCATCGGCGACAGCCAGATGTCCGCCGTCTCGTAGAACTTGGCCAACTTCCGCCGCGCGCTGTTCACCTCGGCCACCGCCGCGAAGAAGTCCGCCGCCTTCAGCCGCCTGGCGTGCTCGTAGATGGCCAACGTCACCGGCTCCAGCGTCTCCGGCCCCACCTTGCGGCCGGTTTTCGCGGCGTAGCCCTCCATGCGCCCGTCGAAGCCGAAGAACCACATGTCGGTGAAGCGCTTGACGCTCGAAACGCCGTCGAACTCCGGATCGTGCTCGAACACATCGTGCCCCGCCGCCTCCAGCGCCTTCGCCGTCGCCTTCACCGCCGCCACTATCTCCGGATCGACGTCGATGCCGAGCAGCGGCTTCACCGTCCACCCGATCCTGAGCCGCGGCGCCTTCTGATTGGCGACCACCGCATACGGCTGCTCGGGCTTCGGGATCACGAAGGGGTCGCCCGTCTGCGGCTTGGCGAGGCAGTCGAGCATCGCCGCCGCATCGCGCACCGTGCGCACCTGCACGAAATTCATCGCGAGGCCGAACCCGTTCTCGTCCACGGCCGGCCCGAACGAGATCCGCCCGCGCGACGGCTTCAGGCCGACGCCGCCGCACCATGACGCCGGGATGCGGATCGAGCCGCCGATGTCCGAGCCATGCGCCATCGCCACGATGCCCGCCGACACCGCAGCCGCACTACCGCCCGACGAGCCACCTGCCGAATAGCCCTTCTTCCACGGCGTTGACGTCGCGCCGTAAAGCGCCGTCTCCGTCGTCCCCGTCAGCGAGTACTCCGGCGCCGCCGAGCGCCCGATGATGTTGAGGCCCGCGGCCTTTACCAGCATGCAGTAGTAGCTGTCCGACGCCGCCGTCATGCCCTCGCACAGCCGGCTGCCGAACTCGATTTTCCGCCCGCCCTCGTGCCCGAACACGTCCTTCATCAGGAACGGCACACCGCGAAACGGTCCGTCGCCCAGGGTCTTCTCATCGAGCGTGTCGGTGCGATCCCGATACGTCTCGACAACCGCATTGAGGTCGCCGTTGATCTTCTCTATGCCGGCCATCGCCGCTGCCGCCAGCTCCTTGGGCGTCACCTGCTTGGACTGCACGAGCTCCGCGAGCCCCGTGGCATCGCGGGCGGCATATTCGGCGAGGGAGAGCGACATCGATCAGGCTCCTTGGCAGCTGCTCCGAGGACGTTACGAGGCGCCGGCGCCACCGGCAAGGCACGTCGCTGCGCAGTTTCAAGGCCCTCTGCCCTCTTGCCTAGCTCCGCGGCCTCATGTGACCTTCCATGGCAAACGCACCACCAACCACGCATCGGCATCAGGAGCGCGCTAATGGACAGCTACCGCGTAACCGCATTCGGCGCCCCGCTGACGCTTCAGTCGGAGCCGACCCCGGTCCCCACTGGCCGTCAGGTTCTGGTCCGCACGACCGGTTGCGGTGTCTGCCACAGCGACGTGCACTTGCACGAAGGCAGCTTCGATCTCGGCGGCGGCAGGAAAGTCGACATGACCCGCTCGCTCGGCCTGCCGCGCACCATGGGCCACGAGATCGTCGGCGAGGTTGTCGCCCTTGGCGAGGGCGTCGCACCGACCGAGGCCGCTGTCGGGCAGCACCGCGTCGTCTTCCCGTGGATCGGTTGCCAGCAGTGCCCCGTCTGCAAGTCCGGCGACGAGCATCTGTGCAACCAGCCCCGCGCCCTCGGCGTCAACTGCGACGGCGGCTACGCCAGCCACGTCCTCGTTCCCGACCCGAAGTATCTGTTCGCTTTCGATGGCCTCGACGAGAATCTAGCCGCCACCTACGCCTGCTCCGGTCTCACCTCCTACGGTGCCCTCAAAAAAGCCCGCGAGGCCGTGAAAAACGGCGGCGATCTGCTCATCATCGGCGCAGGAGGCGTCGGTCTTTCCGGCGTCCGCATGGCCGAGGCCGTCACCGGCGTGAAGCCGATCGTCGCCGATCTCGACAAGTCGAAGTGGGCCGCGGCCCGCGAGGCCGGCGCCAGGGAGGTCATAGACCCCACCGACCCGGAAAGCGGCAAGGCGCTCTATCGCATGACGAACGGCGGTGTCGCCGCGGCCATCGACTTCGTCGGTGCCGCTGCCTCGTTCACCTTCGGCTTCAACGCGCTGAGAAAAAGCGGCCGCCTTGTCATCGTCGGCCTGTTCGGCGGCTCCGCCTCGCTTCCCGTCCCCATGATTCCGCTGAAGAACGCGACGGTGATGGGCTCCTACGTCGGCAATCTCGACGACATGCACGAGCTGATGACCCTCGCCCGCAGCGGCAAAGTGCCGGGGCTGCCCATCGCGACCCGCTCTCTCGCCGACGCCAACGAGGTGCTCTCCAGCCTTGCCGCCGGCAAGATCGTCGGCCGCGTCGTGCTGCGGCCTTGAAACCTCTGCGGGCACCGGGTCTTGCGCGTCCCCTCTCCCCTCGGGGAGAGGGTCAGGGTGAGGGGGCGAGAACCACGTCGCAACCGTCGCGGTGCGCGTCACTCGACCAGCTGCAAGCCTTCCCCGCGGCGGATGTCGTTGATGACCTCTTTCACGCGCTGGCGCAGAGGCTTGTACTGGAGCCCGAATTCCTCCACGAGCCGCCGGTTGTCGATCATGAAGTTGCCCGAGATCGCGCGCCCGCCGGTCTGCTCCTTGAAATTGATCTCGGCGTTCGGCAGGAACTCCCGCACCAGCGCCGCCATCTCGCCCATGCTGACGGTCGTGCCACCCGAATTGTAGGTCGTGTGCTTCGGCTTGTCCGAAAGCGCCACGCGGGCGAATGCCTCGGCCATGTCCTCGACGTGGATCACGCACCGCATCGCATCGGCATGGGGGAAAGTGATCGCCTGTCCGCGCGCCGGCTGGCACATGCAGTTGACGTGGTCGATCGAGCCGAACTTCTTGTCGGGCCCCGTCACGTTCGCCGGCCGGATGCAGGTGATCGTCATGCCGTAGGCGCGGCGATAGTCCTCCGCCTGCCACTCGTTCATGATCTTGTTGACGGCATACTGCGTCTCGCCGCGCCGCTCGTCCGTTTCGTCGACCAGCCGCTCCCCGAAATGCGATTGCTGGCCGCTTACCGCCACCGAGCTTGCGAACACCGTGTGCTTGACGCCGAACCGCCGCGCCGCCTCGAAACAGTTGTCCATGCCCTGGATGTCGAGCTTGAACGCGACGTGCGGCGCCAGCTCGCCGATGAAGTACGAGAGGTTGATCAGCCGCTCCGCCCGCGACTCCTGCACAGCGCCGCTGACGTCGTCGAATTGCGTCACGTCCCCGCGCACGACCTTCACCTTGTCGCCGAGCTTGGCAAAAGCCGCCGTGGCCCCGGCAACGTCGATGTCCATGCACGTCACGTGATGGCCACCCGCAACCAGGATCGGGATCATCCTCCGCCCGATGAAACCGGCCCCACCAATCACCAAGATCGACATCTGTGCGCTCCCGTTCCCTAGCTCGTTCAATCAAGGCTAGCAGCACCGCGAACGCTTGCGGAAGCGGCTTTCTCCGGAAGCTACGTCGCCGGGAATGTCGCTGCCTCGAGCCGGTTGCCGTCGGGATCGCGCACGAAGGCGCCGAAATAGCTCGTCATTGCCGCGCTCCTCGGCCCCGGCGCGCCGTCATCGGTGCCTCCGTTCGCCAACGCCGCCGCATGGAATGCCCGCACGGCATCCTCGCTCCGCGCCCTGAGGCAGATGTGCATTCCCGTGCTCTCCGGCAGCGCAGCCATGCCTGGTCGCCGGTTCAGCCAGACCTCCGGATATCGCTTGCCGAACCCGACCGTGGTCTCGCGATCGACCAGCCGCGACATCCCAAGCGCTCCGAGCACGGCGTCATAGAACGCCGCGCTGCGCTGGAGATCCGATACCCCGACGGAGACATGATCGATCATGGGATGCCCTCCTGAGCCGCGCCACTGGCGACACGACCATGCGCTCTTGTCGCCATTCCATTGTGTGCCTACGCTGCCATGAGATGCAATCTGGTAGCGAACGGCATAGAGCCCATATGCGGCTCTGCCGAAGCACCCAGCGTGCATTTCAACCAGAGACGAGGAGACGCCCCATGGCCGACGGCAGCAACCCCGATAAGTCACTCGTGAAGCCTGGACACAAGATGGCCCACGCGACGGCCGAGAATGCGCCGCTCGTCGCGGGCCGGCGTGAATTCTTCAAGTATCGCGATCTCGGTGTAAACGCCGCGAGCGGCGGCCAGATGAAAGCCCAGGTCATGTCTGCCGTCAAAGGCATGACCGAGCCGACCGGCTGGCACTATCACAAGTGCGATGCGCAGTTCGTCTACGTGATGAAGGGCTGGGTCGACCTGGAGTTCGAGGACGGCACGCGCTCGCGCGTCAAGGCCGGCGAGTCGCTCTTCATCCCGGGCGGCATGAAGCACAACGAGTTCGGCACCTCCGACGATCTCGAGATTCTCGAGGTCGTGCTACCCGGCGAGATGGGCACCGTCCCATGCGATCCGCCGGCAGGCATGAAGGCCTGATCTCGGCCAAGCCGGGTTCACCTTGGACGACGCCGGTTCCCCACGCGTAGTCCAAGGCATCTGACCTGTCGCCGGATTATTCCGGCGTCTTCGTCGAATGCCACACGACCATCTGCCACTTGCCGTTGCGCTTGGCGTAGACGTCGGTGAAACGCACGCCGAAATCCATCGCCTTGCCGCCCGAGTTGACCTTGATCCGTGCCGAGCCCGTCAGCACCACGGCGTCGCCGAGATCCTGCGCCTTCACGTCCGACGGCACCACCGACTGATAGACGGTCGAGCCCGATTGCATGTTGCCGATCAGGCTTGCCTTCGTGTCGAGCCGCGCCGACGAGTGCGTGTAGACGAGATCGTCGCCCAGCACCTCGCCGAGGAATGCGACGTCCTTCGCCGCCATCGCATCCATGCGCTTCTTGTCGAGATCGATGATCGTCTTGCCGTTGTCGGCCATGGCTCAACCTCCGGTCTGAGATTTGTCGTGCGATCCAGACTGCCCCTCGCCTCAGCCTCGAGCAAGCGCGATCGATCTCCGGCAAACCAACGGCCTACTGCCTACTGCCTCTAGCACTCACCCAATCTGCATCCGCAGCGCCGCCGCCGCGGCCAGCGGCCCGAGCACCAGGCTCGCCAGCGAGATCGCCGCGAGGATCATGAACGACGGCCCGAACCCGCCGGTATCGAAGGCCGAGGCTTCCATAGCCGAGATCCCGAAGATCAGCGTCGGAATGTAGAGCGGCAGCACGAGCAGGGCGATCAGTAGCCCGCCCCTTCGGCTTCTCAGCGTCAACGCGGCCCCGATCGCGCCGATGAAGCTGATCGCAGGTGTACCAACCAGCATCGTCGCCAGCAGCACTGGATAGGCTGAAAGCTCGAGGTTCAGCATTAATCCGAGCAGCGGCGCCATCAGCGTCAGCGGCACGCCGGTGGCGAGCCAGTGCGCCAGCGCCTTTGCCGCCGTCGCCGCCTCCAGTGGCAGCGGCGCCATGGCCAGCACCTCGAGCACCCCGTCCTCGTGATCCGCCTCGAACAACCGGGGCAGCGACAGCAGCGCCGAGAGCAGGAGCGCAACCCAGAGGATGCCCGCAGCAATCCGTGTCAGCAGGTTGAGATCCGGACCAACGCTCAGCGGCAGCATGGCCACCACGACCAGATAGAAGCCAAGCGCCGTGCCGATCGCCCCACCTTCTCTCAGCGCGAGCTTCAGGTCGCGCCCGAGCAGAACGCCGAACGCGCTCATGACCCGCCCTCACTGCCGATGGTGTCCGCGCTTCGCGCTTCGCCAGCCTGCGCTCGCCCAAGCCGATGCTCTCGCGCTGGCGCGAATCCCAGGGGTTGATGGGTTGCAGCCACCACGATTCCACCTTGAGCAAGATGCCGGTTCACCGCCTCGGCCAGGAGCGCTTGGCTCGCTGTATCGAGCGAAACGGCCGGCTCGTCCATCAGCCAGACCGGCCTCGGCGCGACCAGCAGGCGGCTGAGGCCCAGTCGGCGCTTTTGGCCGGCGGAGAGATAGGCGGCCTGGATCGGCGCCAGATCGGCCATCCTGAGATGCTCGAGTGCAGACGTCACGCCCTCCCGCGACCCGCCCAGATAGCCTGCCCAGAACATGGCGTTCTCGGCAACTGTCAGTCCCGGCTTTATCCCATTGAGATGCCCGATGAAATGGCAGCTCTCCGCCACCCTGGCATCGTCTTCGCCGCCCGCCGCGTCGAGCCGGATGCCCCCTTCCGCGATCGGCAGCAAGCCTGCGATGGCCCTGAGCAGCGTCGTCTTGCCGGCCCCATTCGCGCCAGTCAGCAGCAAGGCCTCGCCGGCCTCGGCGGACAGCGAAAGCCCAGCCAGGATGGTCCGCTCACCCCGCCTCACGGTCAGATTGTAAATGTGAAGCGCCATCGCCTCTGATCACGGCATGAAGGACGACGGGGAGCACATCGGCGAGCCATCCACCGACCTCCCCCTTGGCGGCAACGGCCTTCGGGCCTTATAAGGCGCGATTGAGCCCGGAGGCCAGCCCGTTCGGCGAGGCCCTATGCCGTGCACTCGCGTGCCCGGGTAGCATCACGGCTTCGAGGAGATCGCTGCGCATGAGCCTCACCCCCACGTCGCTCGACACGTTCAAGTGTAAGAAGACACTGACGGTCGGTAGCAAGACCTATGAATACTTCTCACTACCCGACGCGGAGAGAAACGGCCTCGCCGGCATCTCGAAGCTTCCCTTCTCGCTGAAGGTTCTGCTCGAGAACCTGCTGCGCCACGAGGATGGCCGCTCGGTCAAGGCCGACGACATCCGCGCCATGGCCAAGTGGCTGGAGACCAAGACCTCGAAAGCCGAGATCGCCTACCGTCCGGCCCGCGTCCTCTTGCAGGACTTCACCGGCGTGCCCTGCGTCGTCGACCTTGCCGCCATGCGCGATGCCATGGCCGCCATGGGCGGTGATCCGGCCAAGATCAACCCGCTGGTGCCCGTCGACCTCGTCATCGACCACTCGGTCCAGGTCGATTTCTTCGGCTCTGCCGACGCCTTCAAGAAGAACGTCGACATCGAGTACGAGCGCAACAAGGAGCGCTACGAGTTCCTCCGCTGGGGCGGCTCGGCCTTCAACAACTTCAAGGTCGTTCCCCCCGGTACCGGCATCTGCCATCAGGTCAACCTCGAGTACCTCGCTCAGACGGTCTGGACGAAGCAGGTCGGCAAGGTCGAGCAGGCTTTCCCCGACACCTGCATCGGCACCGACAGCCACACCACGATGGTCAACGGCCTCGCGGTTCTCGGCTGGGGCGTCGGCGGCATCGAGGCCGAGGCTGCCATGCTCGGCCAGCCGGTCGCCATGGTCATCCCCGAGGTGATCGGCTTCCGTCTCAAGGGCCGCCTCAAGGAAGGCATCACCGCCACAGACCTCGTCCTGACCTGCACCCAAATGCTCAGGAAGCGCGGCGTCGTCGAGAAGTTCGTCGAGTTCTTCGGCGACGGCCTCGACCACCTCTCCCTCGAGGATCGCGCCACGATTGCCAATATGGCCCCGGAATACGGCGCCACATGTGGCTTTTTCCCTGTCGACTCCGACACGATGAAATACCTGAAGGCAACCGGCCGCTCCGCCGACCGAGTCGCCCTCGTCGAGGCTTACTCGAAGGCCCAGGGTATGTGGCGCGAGGCGGGCCACGAGCCAGTCTTCACCGACGTCCTCGAGCTCGACATCTCCACCGTCGAGCCGTCGCTCGCCGGACCGAAGCGCCCGCAGGATCGCGTTCTCCTCGCCGACGCCAAGACCGGTTTCGCCAAGTCCGCCCCCGAGATCGTCAAGGGCGCTGCGCCCGGCCGCAAGGTCAAGGTCGAAGGCACCGACTACGAGTTCGGCGACGGCGACATCGCCATTGCCGCCATCACGTCGTGCACGAACACCTCGAACCCCTCGGTGCTGATCGCGGCCGGCCTCGTCGCCCGCAATGCCCGCGCCAAGGGCCTCGAGGTCAAGCCGTGGGTGAAAACCTCGTTCGCCCCGGGCTCGCAGGTGGTTACCGACTACCTCGACAAGGCCGGCCTCACTGCCGATCTGGATGCCATGGGCTTCAACCTCACCGGTTACGGCTGCACGGTGTGCATCGGTAATTCGGGCCCCTTGCCCGAGCGCATCTCGAAAGCCATCCACGACGGCAACCTCGTCGCCGCGGCGGTCCTCTCCGGCAACCGCAACTTCGAGGGCCGCGTCCACGCCGAAGTAAAGGCCAACTACCTCGCCTCGCCGCCACTCGTCGTCGCCTACGCCATCGCCGGCACGATGAACCTTGACCTCACGAAGGAGCCGCTCGGTAAGGACGCCGACGGCAAGGACGTGTTCCTCAAGGACATCTGGCCGTCCTCGGCCGAGATCGCCGATCTCGTCCGCACCAACGTCACCCCGGACACGTTCGCCAAGCGCTACTCGGACGTGTTCAAAGGCGACGAGCAGTGGCAGGCCATGGGCAAGGCGCGCGCCAGCCTCACCTACGTCTGGAACACCGGCTCAACCTACGTCGCCAACCCGCCCTACTTCGAGGGCATGACCATGGAGCCGGCGCCGGTCGACGATGTCGTCAACGCCCGCATCCTCGGCATGTTCGGCAACTCGATCACCACCGACCACATCTCGCCTGCCGGTTCGATCAAGCGTGACGGCCCCGCTGGCACGTACCTGATCGAGCGCCAGGTCCGCCCCAACGACTTCAACTCCTACGGAGCGCGCCGCGGCAATCACAACGTCATGATGCGGGGCACATTCGCCAATATCCGCATCAAGAATCTGATGATGCAGGGCCAGGAGGGCGGCAACACCTTCCACATCCCGACCGGCGAGCAGTTGTCGATCTTCGACGCCGCGATGAAGTACAAGGAGGAGGGCACACCCCTCGTCATCTTCGCCGGCCGCGAGTACGGCACGGGCTCGTCGCGCGATTGGGCCGCCAAGGGCACCCGCCTGCTTGGCGTCCGGGCTGTCGTCGCTCAGTCGTTCGAGCGCATCCATCGCTCGAATCTGGTCGGCATGGGTGTCCTGCCGCTCGTCTTCAAGGACGGCATGTCAATGGCCGACTTGAACCTCCAGGGCGGCGAGATCGTCAACATCGTCGACCTGAAGGACCTCAAGCCGCGCCAGGACGTCATCGTCGACATCACCTACGCCGACGGTACGTCGAAGCAGGTGGCTGTCCTCTGCCGGATCGATACCGAGGACGAGATGAGCTACTACCGCCACGGCGGCATCCTGCCCTACGTGCTTCGCAATCTGGCCGCTGCCTGACGATCGGCTGTCGAACGACGCATCGAGAGGGGCCGGCGCTCGAGAGCGCCGGCCCCTTCTCGCTTACTTTGCCCGCTGGCCGAAATCAGAGGCTCTCCAGCCACTCGGCATCGGCCGAGTGTCACCCATTCGTGACTCGCAATTGAAGGCCGAAGTCGCGATATACGGTGCAAGAGAAAGCGAGCGCTGACATGGGCTCGAGCCGACCCGACTTCAGAGATTAACGGCGGTGAAATGCCCTTTCCAACCTCCACATATCTGCCCCGTACCGTTCTGCTGGGGATGCTTGCCATCGGACAGTTGATCGCGCCGGTTGCAGCTCAATCCGACAAGGCGGGCACGAGCGGCGGTGGCGAGGTTCGAGCTGTGCTGGAGCTGTTCACCAGCCAGGGTTGCTCCTCGTGTCCGCCGGCCGATGCGCTTCTCGGCAAATACGCGGCCCGCAAGGACATCATCGCCTTGAGTCTGCCCGTCGATTACTGGGATTATCTCGGCTGGAAGGACACGCTCGCCAACCCGAAGTTCTCGGCGCGCCAGAAACACTATGCCAAGGAGCGCGGCGACGGCCGCGTCTACACGCCTCAGCTCGTCGTCAACGGCCTCACGCACGCGGTTGGCAGCAGTGCTGACGCCATAGACAGCGCGATTGCCGCCACCGAGCAGCAATTCAAGGCCAATCGCGTTCCCGTGAAGGTCAGGATCGATGGCAAGCGCCTGATTGTCGAGACGGGTGACGCGCCAGCCGGCTCGGCGCCGCAGGAAGCGACCATCTGGCTGGCCATGGTTCATCGCGAGTACGAGGTCAAGATCGAGCGCGGCGAGAACCGCGGCAAGGCGATCAAGTACGTCAACGTCGTCCGCGAGCTGAACCCGATCGGCATGTGGTCAGGCAAGGCGACGACGCACACGCTGAGCCGCGAGGCCGTCACCGAGCCCGGCAACGAGATGTGCGTCGTCCTGCTACAGCTCGGCAAAGGCGGTGCCATCATCGGCGCCGCCGCCGTCGACGGCCTCTGAGCGAGGATGGTGGCGCCCAGCCACCTTCCACCTCCGCGCAGGCCGCCCGCGGAAACCGACACGAGACGACGTCAGTGATCTCGACCGGTCACTTGGCCATCGTCTCGAAACCGCCGACGCGATGGCTCTTCAGAACCTCGGACTTGAACGCGAGGCCATGCCCCGGGGCCTGCGGCGGGGAAACCATGCCATTTTTCGGGATCACCGGCGCCACCCACAGGTCGTCGTTCCAATCCATGTATTCCAGATAGTTCGCGTTCGGGATCGAGCACAGGAGGTGCACGGTCAGCTCGTGGAAGCAGTGCGGCGCGATGCTGATCCCCCACGCGTCGGCCGTGGCTGCAATCTTGCGCAGCTCCGTCAATCCGCCGCGCATCGGGTCCGGCTGCAGGATCGGCGTCGAGGGCGTCGTGAAGAACGGCCGCATCTCATAACGCGTGTAGTGCGTCTCGCCACCGACGATGCGAGTTCGCAGCGCCGCCGCGATCCGCTGATAGCCAGGAATGTCCTCGCAGACGACCGGCTCCTCCATCCAGTAGACGTCGGCCTCGTCGAAATAGTGCCCCGCCTGGATCGCAACGTCGGCCGTCCAGCCCATGTTGACGTCGATCATGATCTCGACATCGGGACCTAGGGCGTCGCGCATCGCCTGCACGTTCTTCACATCCTCTCTCCACGGCCGAATATAAGCCGCCTGCATCTTGATCGCCTTGAAGCCGTCGCGCGTGAACCGCTGCGCACGCTCGATCATCCCGTCGCGACCGAGGCCGCGCCAGCAACCTGAGCCGTAGGCTTCCACCTCGCCGCGTGCGGCTCCCCACAGACGATAGAGCGGCAGACCCGCCTTCTTGCCGACGATGTCCCAGAGGGCGATGTCCACCGCCGACTGGCAGAACACCGTGATCCCCATCCGGCCGATCCAGTAGGTGCCCTTCCAGATCGCTTGCCAGATCGCCTCGATATCCGTCGCATCGCGCCCGATCACGATCGGCGCGATCACCTCCTTGAGGCACATGTCGAGCGTCTCGAGCCCGCCAGAGAGCGGCTGCAGATAGCCCATCCCTGTGATCCCGCCGCGCGTCTGGACCTCCAGCACCAGCAGCTCTCGCGCGGCCGGCGGCATGATCCCATTTGCCGGCGGGTCTCCTGCCCACGGCACGCGGATCAGCGTCGTTTTGAAGCCGGTGATGGTCAAATCGGACATGGTGGTGCTCTCGCTCGGAAAGGGAATGGGTACCGAGCATGCCATGCGATCGTCGCCCCGTGAACGGTCGAGCGCGCGCCGATGGCGCCAAACCCTTGCTGTCGGCGGACGACCGGATACTCTTGCCGGACCGGGGGTAGCGAAGCTCGTCCGGCAACCGATGGACCGCGGCGAGGACGACGTTCGATGGCAGACGTGAAAAGCACTTCCTCGCTCGGCATCGATATCGGTGGCACCTTCACGGACATCGTCCATCTCGATCACGCGACGGGCCGCCAGTGCGCGCTGAAGGTCCTCACGACACACGCCGATCCGTCGCGCGCCGTGATCGATGGCACCCGCACACTCCTCGACCGTCACGACCTCGCCGCGGCCCGCATCGGCCGCGTCATCCACGCCACCACGCTCTTCACGAATGCGCTGATCGAGCGCCGCGGCGCAGTTACCGGACTGATCACCACGCGCGGCTTTCGCGACACCCTCGAGATCGGGCGCGAGCGCAAGTACGAGCTCTACGACATCGCCATCGACAACCCCGCCCCGCTGGTGCCGCGCAACCTGCGCCTCGAGGTCGATGAGCGCATCCGCGCCGATGGCCGCGTCGCAACCCCGCTCGATGGCGAGGGTGTGGCTCACGCCGCCCGGACGCTCGTGGACGCTGGCGTCACGTCGATCGTCGTCGGCTTCCTCCACGCCTACGCCAATCCTGCGCACGAGCTGCAGGCGGCGGCCGTCGTCGCCGAGACCGTGCCCGGAATCGCCGTCACCACCTCGCACGAGGTCGCCCCCGAGATCCGCGAGTACGAGCGCCTCTCCACCGCCGTCGCCAACGCTTACGTGAAGCCCCTCGCCGCCTCCTACATCGGCGCGCTCTCACGCGATTTGACCAGCCTCGGGATCACGGCCCCGCTTCTCCTGATGCTCTCGAGTGGAGGCCTGACCCACGCCGCCGAGGCCATGCGCGTTCCCGTCCAGCTGCTCGAATCCGGCCCCGCCGCCGGTGCCCTGGTCGCCGGCTACTACGGCCGCCTGGAGAACGAGCCACGCCTTCTCGCCTTCGACATGGGCGGCACCACTGCCAAGCTCAGCCTCGTCGACGACGGCCATCCCCTCGTCGCCTATTCCTTCGAGGCCGCCCGTCAGAAGCGCTTTGCCGAAGGCAGCGGCCTGCCACTCCGCATTTCCACCGTCGAGCTGATCGAAATCGGCGCCGGCGGCGGCTCGATCGCGCGTGCCGACGAGATCGGCCTCCTCAAGGTCGGCCCCGATAGCGCCGGCTCCGAGCCGGGCCCCGCCGCCTATGGCCGCGGCGGCACCGAGCCGACGGTCACCGATGCCAACCTCCGCCTCGGCATCCTCAATCCCACGACTTTCGCGGGCGGCTCCATCCCGCTCGACCTCGCCGCCAGCGAGCGCGCGCTGACCCGGCTCGCCACTCCGTTGAGCCTCGACCAGGACCGCCTCGCACTCGGCATCCGCGACATCGTCAACGAGAGCATGACCGCTGCAGCCCGCGTCCACATCGCCGAGCGTGGCCGGGATCCGCGCACCTACGCCGTGCTCGCCACAGGCGGCGGCGGTCCGGTACATGCCGCCGCCCTCGCCCGCAAGCTCGGCGCCACCCGCGTGATCTGCCCGCCCTCGGCCGGCGTCGCCTCCGCTCTCGGATTGATCATGGCCCCCGCCCGCGTCGACCGCGTCGCAACCATCGGCTTCCGCCTCGCCACCGGCGACCTCTCGAGCCTCGAGCAATCCTTCCGTCGTCTCGAGGCGGAAGCCCGCGCCCTCGTCGCCGACACCGGTGTCGACACCTCCAGCGCCGTCGTCGGCCGGCTCGCCGACGGCCGCTTCGTCGGGCAGGGCTTCGACCTCGTCGTTCCGCTGCCCGAAGGCCCGTTCGACACCGGCGAGCCCGGTGCGCAGCGCCAGCGCCTGACGACCGCCTTCGAGACCGCTTACCGCGAGAAGTTCGCCCGCACCCCGCCGAGCGTCGCCATCGAGTTCATTTCCATTCGCCTTTCCGTGTCCGCCGCCGTCGCCGACACGGCCGTGGTTGCCGAGACGCGCAAGCAGGCATCGGCGGTGCCCCCTCTGCGTCGTGAAGCCCGCCTCGGTGACGGCCAATCCGAGTCTGCCACCGTCGATGTGTACGATCGGGCATCCCTCGCCCCCGGCACGCGCCTTAGTGGTCCCGCCCTGGTCGAGGAGGAAAGCTCGACGCTCGTCATCCCGGCGGGTGCGACCGCCGAGGTCCGCCCTTCCGGCTCGATCGTCGTGACGCTCGCCTGACCTTCTCCTTGCCGCCGGCTCGACGATGCCGTGGGGTTCCCACGCGCCTCCCGCTCCGCTATCCCTAGTGTCCCGTCTCGCAATTGCCGACGACATCGCGGCAACCTCTTTCGGCAATTGCGAGACATAAGGGACACTAGCATTATCATTAGCTTAGTGTGGCGCTTGTCCCGCAATTGCCGACTCCGAGCATGCCAGAAATTCTGGTCGGCAATTGCGGGGCGCCACACTAGCGCCGACGTGACGAATTCGGGGACATGACCATGGGGCGGCGGACGACAGGAGGGGGGGCAGCCGGCGAGGACGACGCGGACCGCGTCACCTCGGACGTCTCCGCCGGGTCCACGCCGGCCGCCGCGCCGGCGGTGCCGCCCGGGGTCACACCCTCCATGGCGCAGTTCCTCGAGATCAAGACCGCCAACCCGGATTGCATCCTCTGGTACCGGATGGGCGACTTCTACGAGCTCTTCTTCGAGGACGCCGTCGTCGCCGCCGAGGCGCTCGGCATCGTCTTGACCAAGCGCGGCAAGCACCTCGGCCAGGACATTCCGATGTGCGGCGTGCCGGTCCACCGCGCCGACGAGTATCTCCAGAGGCTGATCCGCCGCGGCTATCGCGTCGCCGTATGCGAGCAGCTGGAGGATCCCGCCGAGGCACGCAAGCGCGGCTCCAAGGCCGTCGTCAAACGCGATGTCGTCCGCCTCGTCACGCCGGGAACGCTCACCGAGGAGAGCCTGCTCGACAGCAGGGCGCGCAATTACCTGACAGCCGTATTTCCCGTGCCCGGCACCGGAGCGCCCACGGCCGCCGGACGTCTGCTCGCGCTGGCTTCCATCGATATCTCGACCGGCGAGTTCGAGGTCGGCGAGGTGGCAGCGGCCGACTTGCCCGGCGAGATCGCCCGCCTCGCCCCCGGCGAGATCCTGTTCCCCGATTCGAGCTTCGGCGACCCGGCGATCACTGCCCCCGCACGCCAGGCCGGAGCCGCCACCACGCCCGTGCCGGCGGTCTCTTTCGACAACATGGCCGGCGAGCGCCTGCTGAAGGAGCGCCTCGGCGTCAGTGAGCTCGGCGGCTTCGGCGCCTTTGGCCGCGGCGAGCTCGCCGCCATCGGCGCCCTGCTGCGCTACATCGACCTCACGCAGATCGGCGCCAAGCCCGCCATTCGGCCGCCCCGCCGAACCGGCCCGTCCGACATCCTGCTCATCGACGCCTCGAGCCGGGCCAGCCTCGAGCTCGTGCGCTCCACCTCCGGCGAGCGCGACGGCAGTCTCCTCGCCGCCCTCGACCGCACCATGACCGGGCCTGGCGCCCGCGAGCTGGCCGCCCGCATCGCAAGCCCCCTCGCCGACCAGAGGCTCATCGGCCAGCGCCTCGACGCCATCGCCTTCCTGATCGAACGCGCCACGCTCCGCGACGACATCCGGAAGTCGCTCCGGGCCGCGCCGGACATCGCCCGCGCCATCTCGCGCATCGCCCTCGGCCGTGGCAGCCCGCGCGACCTCGGTCTCGTCCGCGACGGTCTCACGACCGCGACCGCGATCCGGTCACTTCTCGACCGGGCCGCCGGCACCATGGGTCTTGCCGGCGACCTCGGGCCCGTTGCGACCCGCCTCGCAGGCGTCGGCGGCAAGCTCGGGGATCGGTTGGCCAATGCCCTCGTCGACGACCCGACGCATCAAAAGAAGGACGGCGGCTTCGTCCGACCCGGCTTTCGCACCGATCTCGACGAGGCTTTGCAACTCCGCGACCACAGCCGCCGCGTCATGGCGAGCCTGGAGGCCCGCTACGTCGAGGCGACGGGCGTCAAGAGCCTGAAGGTCCGCCACAACAACATCCTCGGCTTCTACATCGAGGTGACCGCGCTGAACGCCCGCCCGCTTCAGTCGCCGCCCCACGACGCGCTCTTTCGCCATCGCCAGACCATGGCCAACGCCATGCGTTTCACCACACCCGAGCTGGAGGAGGCCGAGGGCCGCATCGCCTCGGCCGCCGAGACCGCGCTCGCCATCGAGCTCGAGGTCTTCTCCGAGCTGGAAGGCGAGGTCCGCGACGCCGAGCGCGCGCTCGGCGACGTCGCCGCGGCCCTCGCCGAGACCGACTGCCTCGCCGCCCTCGCCGAGCTGGCCGAGACCGAGGGCTACGTTCGCCCTGAGATCGCAGCGGACACCGGCTTCGAGATCCGCGGCGGGCGCCATCCCGTCGTCGAGCAGGCGCTGAAAGCACAGAAAGCCGGCCCGTTCGTCGAGAACGACTGCATCCTCGGCCGCCTCGATCTGGTGCCCGAGCAGGAGGCCTCGACTAACCGCCCGCCGGGCTTCGACGAGACGGCGGAAGGCCGCATCTGGCTTGTCACCGGCCCGAACATGGCCGGCAAGTCGACGTTCCTGCGCCAGAACGCATTGATCGTCGTGATGGCCCAGATGGGCTCGTTCGTACCCGCGCGCTCAGCTCGTATCGGTCTCGTCGATCGACTGTTCTCGCGCGTCGGCGCCTCCGACGATCTGGCCCGCGGCCGCTCCACCTTCATGGTCGAGATGGTCGAGACCGCAGGCATCCTCAATCAGGCCACCGACAGGAGCCTCGTCATCCTCGACGAGATCGGACGCGGCACCGCGACGTTCGATGGCCTCTCGATCGCGTGGGCCACCGTCGAGCACCTCTACGACGTCAACCGCTGCCGCGCGCTTTTCGCGACCCACTACCACGAGCTGACGACGCTCGCCGCGCGCCTGCCCGACGTCGCCAACGCCACCATCGACGTCAAGGAGTGGCACGACGAGATCGTCTTCCTGCACAAGGTCAAGAGCGGCGCCGCCGATCGCAGCTACGGCATCCAGGTTGCCAAGCTCGCCGGCCTGCCGCGCGCCGTAATCGACCGCGCCGCAGAGGTCCTCGCCGTGCTCGAACGGGGCGATGCCAAGGGCCGGAGCGGCGGCAAAGGCAAGGCCGGTGGCCCCGTTGTCGCCAGCTCCGGCGGCCTCGACGAGCTGCCCCTTTTCGCCGCCGCCCGCCCGAAATCGTTCGTAGCAACGCGAACCGAGCCGAGTCAGGTCGAGGCAGCGCTCGCCGCTGTAAATCCCGACGACCTCACTCCCAAGGCCGCGCTCGACGCGCTCTACGGCCTGAAGCGCCTGTTGGCAGGAAAGGCCTGACGGCATGTCGTCCGGTTCGATCATCATCACGGGCGGCGACAGCCGGTACTTCCCGCTCATGCGCGAGATGATCGCCTCGGTGCGTGCCAGGCCCGAATGCGCCGCCGTCGATCTCGGTGTCCTGGATTGCGGACTCGCCCCGGAGGAGATCGCGTGGTGCCACAGCGCGCGCGCGAAGGTCCTCGAGCCCGGCTGGGACGTCACCTTCGGTCCCGGCCTCTCGGTGCCCCCCAGCTTTCGCGCCATGACCGCCCGCCCGCACCTCAGGCGCTACTTCCCGGGCTACGACACCTATCTTTGGCTCGATGCCGACGTCTGGGTCCAGGACTGGAGCGCCGTCGCGCTGCTGCTCACGGCGGCCCGCCTCGGCGACATCGCCCTCGTGCCCGAGGTTCACCGCTCATACGCCAACTTCCGCGACGGCCGCGACGACTTCGAGGCCGCCAACGGCCGCGCCTATGCCGAGGCCTTTGGCGCCGAGACCGCCGCCCGCCTGATCCGCCGCCCGCTCAACAACGCCGGCGTCTTCGCCATTGCCGCCGCATCCCCCGCCTGGGATGTCTGGGCGTCGCTGCTCGCTGACGCAGCCACCCGCTCGACCAACATGATCGACCAGATCGCGCTCAACGCGGCCATCTACGAGTCCCGCCTCCGCGAGGTCCGCCTGCCCGCGACCTGCAACTGGATCGCGCATCTCGCCACACCGGCATGGGACGAGGCGAGCGCCGCCTTCGTCGAGCCCGACCCGCCCTTCGCAACCATCGGCATTCTCCATCTGACGCTGGGCACGAAGTGGGAGCCATCGCTCCAGATTCCGATCGCCGGAGCCCCCGATCGATCGATCACCCGCTCGCTCCGCTACCAGCGCTGAGCACGCCTACCCCCTCCGCGGCGGCCGGACCAGCAGACACAGCGGCACCGCCATCGCCGACAGCAGCGTGTAGAGCATGAAGGCGTTCGTAAACCCGATCATGGTCGCCTGCCGCGTGATCTCCTTCGAGAGACGCGCGATCCCGGTCAGCGTCTCCGTCGTCCACGCGCCTGTCACCCAGGGCAGTTGCCAGACCTTGTTGTAGACTGTCGCAAGCTCCGTCATGCGGCTGTAGTTGGCGCCCGTCGTCCGCACGATTTCGGTCACGGCGACCGAGATGAAGAGGCTCGACCCCAGGTTCCGCAGGAGATGGAACACGCTCGAGCCTTCCGCCCGGTATTCCGGTGCCAGCGTCGAGAACGTCACCACCGTCAGCGGCACCCAGAACACGCCCACCGAGAAGCCCTGCATCAGGCTGTTGATGGCGAGCGTCGTCTGGTCGACGTCGAGGTTGAGATGCGCGATCCACCAGCCCGACGACGTCTGCACCAGCGTCGCGAAGATCATCGTCACGCGCGGATCGAGCCGCTGCAGCCACATCGCCGTGAAAAACCCGAGCCCGTTGCCGACGCCGCGCCAGGCCACGTAGGTGCCGATCGCCGAATCCGGAAATCCAGCGTGCTGCTGCAGCAGTGGCGGCATCAGCACGATCGGCGCGAAGTTCAGCATGCCGTAGAGCGTCACCAGCAGGCAGCCGATGGCATAGTTTCGATCTCGGAAGTGGCCCAGGTTGAGGAACGTGTTCTTGGCCGTCAGGCTGTGCGAGAGGAACACGTAGAACGCCACCACGGCGACCACTGTCGAGATCCAGATCTCGGTCGAATTGTACCAGTCGAGCCTCTGCCCGCGCGACAGTACGAGCTGCGCCGAGGCGATGGCCGCAGACAGCGAGAGAAACCCGATCCAGTCGAGTGGCGCGCCCTTCTTGCTCAGATCGTCGGCGGGCAGGAAAAACCGGAACATGACAAAGGCCAGCAAGCTGACCGGCAACACCATGTAGAAGCCCCACGGCCAGCCCATCTGCTCGCCGATGTACCCGCCGAGCGTCGGCCCGATCACCGGGCCGAGGATGTTCGACATGCCATAGAGCGACATCACGAAGCCGTGCTGCCGCCGCGGGTAGATATCGAGTAGAAGGGTCTGGCTCAGTGGCACCAGCGGCGCCCCGAGCCCGCCCTGCATGATCCGCCAGAACACCAGCATCTCTAGCGACGTCGACGCCCCGCACATGAACGTCGCGAACGAGAAGCCCGTCAGGCATCCCATCATCGTCATGCGCCGCCCGAAGCGCGCAACCAGCCAGCCCGTCATGGGGGTGCACACGGCCGTCGCGATGATGTTGAAAGTCATCACCCACGAGATCTCGTCCTGCGTCGCCGAGAGCCCCCCCTGCATCTGCGGCAGCAGCGTTGTCGCGACGAGAATGGTGGCGGTGTAGCACGTCGACGCCAGCACCACGCCGACCAGCACGATGATCCGCGCCGCCGGACTGAGGTCATAGACGGCCCTGTCGGCATCGAGTGTCATGTGACGTGCGCTGTCCGTCTGGCTGCTGCTCTGGCCGCTTCGGCAAACGGGACGCACCTCCGCAGGCAACGACGCCTACCACACCCCCCGCGCCACTGGAACGCGCCATGACGCGCGGTGATGGGTGAGTGCTACGCGGGAGGCGCATGGGTGCTGAGGCGGTGTTGCTCAACGAGCGGCGACGAAGGGGGCTATCCTTGTGATGGACTTTGAATTCTGGTCTATACAGTCACAAGATCTATAGCGGGTTCCGGATCACACAGAACCAGAAATTAGCCGGAGTCACTATCAAGCAGTCCCTCGCGCTCCAAAACTTGTCGAATTTCTTCAAATGCAGCAGAAATCCTCCCCTTCTGGAACCGTATTTGCCCAAGACCTTGGATGTTGCTGAATTCGGTGCAGCCTTCCTCCAGAACTACAATGGCTTTCGAAAAACCTAGACGGCCCTGAAACAATCCGGCCTCATGAATAACGTTCATTCGAGCTTGCAAGGCACCATCCGCCATTTCATCTTCGCCAGTCATGACCAAAAACGCGATCGCGGCAGCATCGAGCATCTCAGAAAGCCTCGCAATGTTAGTAACGCCGGCAACCGGCACACGGTTGAATTCATCCCACGGCAAAGCAAGGCGACCATCGATGAAATCCTTCAGCTCGCGCCACAACGGCGAGCGGCCATGACCAATAAAAACATTCGTTCCAACTAGATGCGATTTGCGCACCCGACGGTGCTTTCTTTCAAGATAAGAACCCGCCTTTCTGAGTATCTCCGCACCCTTTGAGGGAAGCTGAATATTGTGTTGCAGCGCGATAACATCCGCAAGCACATCCATATGCGGAGGGGTTTGGAACCCTTGTCCCATTGCGGTCATGTCCCGCGTCATTATTTCCCCTCTCGGCATCACAGACTGGATTATACTGCCTTTAGTAGCAACGCAGAGTCTTTGTAGATCTTTTTTCAGTCGACCCAAAAAGGCGTCAGGTGAGTTCAAGAGCTCATGCTCAAATAAAATAAGCGCTTCGTCCTTAATAACTTCAAACATCAAAGATGCATTCTTTGATATACTGCGAGCGATAGAAAGATCTGGGCTCCCCGCTTGTTCCACAATATAGGCCTGAACGCAATCTTGCGAAAACTCTTGCCAATCACCACGCGAACCCAAATCTCCGAAAAGTTCCTTAAGTCCCCACTCAGAACTGAAATGCGCACCGGGCGGAGGCCTAGTAAGGCCCGCATAATAGACGTTAGCGTGATAGCCGAGCCAAGATCCGCTGGCCGATCGCGCTACAGCTTCAGCAGACTGCTTTAGACGCGCGACCGGTTCATCAAAGGCAGCATCATTCTCTGAACTGGGTGCAGCAGCCTCCAAACGCTTAACAAGCTCGGCAATCTCATCGTGCGGTTCCATTCAGCGACTCCTTTGCCGAACTAGGTACCCTACGATGACCGCGATTTACAGAGTTCGCGAAGCAAATCAACAACTATAGTACCCGCCGAGACGTCCTCCTTCTGTCGGTTAAATTCGCCGCCTTCAAGCCCCAACCATCTGCAGCGGCTACCAAGGGCAAAGCTGCTGCTCCGGAAAGCCTCTCCCCCCTACCCCCTCTTCACCACCGGCCTCGGCAGCCCCAAATTCTCCCGCAGCGTCGTGCCCGCGTAGTCCTTGTGGAACAGCCCGCGGCGCTGTAGCTCCGGCACCACGAGGCGCACGAAATCCTCGTAGCTGCCCGGCACGCACGGCGCGCCGACCACGAACCCGTCGCAGGCGGGTGTCGTGAACCATTCCTCCATGATGTCGGCGATGTCCTTGGGCGTGCCGACCCACGGGTGCGGCAGCTTTCCGCGCCGCGTGATCTCGATGAAGTCCCGCGGTGTCGGCATGCGCTTGCCGGCGAGCGTCTTCAGCACGCGGTCCTTGTTGCCCTGCGTGCCGGTCATCGAATTGAGCTCTCCCTGCGTGAACGGCTCGTCGATCGGCTTCGACCCGAAGTCGAAGTTGTTATTCTCCGAGAGCAGCATCAGGCTGTCGACCTCGAGCGGCAGCGTCTCGATGAAGGCCCGCTTGTCCTCGGCCTCGGCCTTGGTCTTGCCGACCACCGGATGGCACAGCGTCGCGATCTTCATCTGGTCCGGATCGCGTCCGCGAGCGGCGGTATCGGCCTTCATCTCGGCATAGGCCTTGGCCGCATCCTCGCGGTTCGGGTTCGACGTGAACACCACCTCGCCCCAGCGCGCCGCGAACTTGCGGCCCCGGCCCGACTGCCCGGCCTGGATCACCACCGGCTGTCCTTGCGGCGTCCTCGGCACCGTGAACGGCCCGCGCGAGGCATAGTGCTCGCCCTTGTAGTCGATCCGCTCGACCTTGGAGGCATCCGCAAACCGCCGCGATTGCCGGTCCACGATCAGCGCGTCGTCCGCCCAGGTGTCCCAATGCCCGTGCACGATCTCCATGAACTCGTCGGCGCGGTCGTAACGGCTGTCGTGCGGCGGCGCGCCCTGTTGCCCCATGTTCATGGCCTCGATGTCGTTCATCGAGGTCACCACGTTCCAGGCGGCCCGCCCGCGCGTCATGTGGTCGAGCGTCGCGAAGAGCCGCGCCACATGATAGGGCTGGTAGTACGTGACCGAGTACGTCGACCCGATCCCGATACGGCTCGTCGCCATCGCCATCGGCATCAGGCAGGCGATCGGGTCCATTTTCACGCAGCGGATGCCGTTCTCGACCGCCTCCGCGAAGCGCCCGCCGTGGAACTCGGGCATCCCCAGCCGATCATCGAAGAAGCAGAGCTGGAACTTCCCCGCCTCCAAAGTGCGCGCGATGTTGGCGTAGAACTCGGGATCGAGAAAATCGAGCCGCGATTCCGGATGCCGCCACGAGCCGGCGAAATTCGAGCAGTTCTGCGCTTGCAGAAAGCCGACGAGCACGATCTGGCGCATGCGCACCTCCGTCCGGGACCGATCCGGTCCATTGCATCGGACGAAGTGTAGGGAGCAAACCAAGCCCGGCGCAACGCCTTCACACCGCGCCCACCTGCGACCGCTGCGCGCGATGACTGGACGAGGGTGGGGGTGAGGTGTGGGGAAGGGCTGGAGCGGACGTGGGCACAGCCGCGGCGCCTAGGCAAGACGGTCGCGGCCCAAGGGGCCGTCGACGTCGCGATAGGCCACGAGCGGGCGTTGAAGCTCACATTGATTTGGGTTACGCAAAGACCATCGCTCATATTCGAGGTGACTAACCATGTTCTCCTTCAAAGACTTCGACGCATTGAGCTTCGACGTCTACGGCACGATCCTGAATTGGGAGCCCGAATTAGCGGCGTTTCTGGGCGAGTGGGCGAATGCCAGTGGTAAATCAGTTGACCATGCTGATCTGCTTTCGGCCTACGATCGCATCCGTCAACCGTTGCAGGAGCATCGCCCGGCCTGGCGTTACCCGGAAGTGCTGAGGCGAACGCTTCAGCAGTTGGGCACAGAGTTCGGGATGGCTACGCCGCCAGAATTGCTCGAACAGTTTTCTGGTATTGCCGCAACTCACAAACCATTCCCAGACAGCAAAAATGCCCTCGATGAGTTCCGCTCAATGGGCCTCAAACTCGCGGCCCTCAGCAACATTGACGATGCCTCGTTCGCCAAAGTCACGGCTTCTGCAGATATTCGATTTGACGTCGTTGTTACAGCGCAGCGTGTTGGCGCTTACAAACCCGATCATGCGCATTTTTGGGCTGCGCTATCTGATCTCCAAGCGCTGGACATTCCTATGGAACGAGTTCTCCATGTAGCTCAAAGCAGACGCGCAGATATCGTTGTTGCAAACGCAATCGGCCTGAAGAGCGTTTGGGTAAACCGACCGGCGCACATCTTCGGCCGCGCTGGCGGAGGAGCAGAGACATGCAAACCCCATCGCGAGGTGGATAGCCTCGCTGCCGTTGCGGCTATGCTGAGAGGCGGGTGACATCCGCTCGGGGCTTTCGCGTCGTCTGCCTTCGCGTGCCAGAACCGGCGTGGAGACGGCGACACTCACCGCACCCTACCGCGCCCCCCAACCCACCTTCCCCGCCATACCTGGGAAACCTCCCCCGAGCGGTACGCTCGGGGATAACTTTCGTGCATTTCGTCGAAGCGCCGAGCGCAACCCGTACTCGCCGCCCACCTCAGCCGTCATACCCCTCGATCACGATCACATCGCCCGTCGAGTTCTTGTCGCGGACGGCGCAGGCGGCCTTGTATTCGGGGCTGTCGTAGCAGGCGAGTGCGGTTGCATAGTCCTTGAACTCGAGCACCACGTGCCGCGCGCGCGGCGTGCCCGCCTTCGCCGTGAACTGCCCGCCCCGCACCAGGAACTTGGCGCCGTACTTCTCGAACGCCTTGGCGTTCAGCGCCACGTACTCCTTGTACCCCTCCGGGTTCGTGACATCGATGTGCGCGATCCAGTAGCCCTTGGCCATGCGTCTCTCCCTCGGTTAATCGTCTACGCTCCAGCGATCCGCCGGACGATCTCGGTCGCAGCAGCGCGCGGATCGGTCGCCGCGGTTATCGGCCGCCCGACCACCAGATGCGAGGCACCGGCACCGATCGCCGCCTCGGGCGTCATAACGCGTGCCTGGTCGCCGACATCGCCACCCGGCAACCGTATGCCAGGCGTCACGATCAGGAAATCCTCGCCGACCGCCGCCCTGACGATGGCCGCCTCTTGCCCCGACGCGATCACACCGTCGAACCCCGCCTCGCGCGCCAGCCGAGCCCGATGCACGACGAGATCGGCGGGGCCCATCCCGGCAATCCCCTGCTCGCGGAGATCCGCATCGGTCAGGCTCGTCAGCACGGTGACGCCGAGCAGCTTCAGTTTCGATGCTCCGCGCCCCTTGACCGCGGCATCCAGCGTCTGCCGATCGGTCGCGTGCACCGTCAGGTAGTCGAGCCCCAGCGCCGCGATGTTCGCTGCCGCCTTCTCGACCGTATTGGCAATGTCGAGCAGCTTCATGTCGAGGAACACGTTGCGTCCGGCCGCTTTCAGGCCTTGCGCGAACTCGAGGCCGCCCCCGAACAACAGCTCGAGACCGATCTTGTAGGCCGCCACGCTGTCGCCCAGCGCCTCCACCAGTTGCCGCGCACGATTGACGTCGGCCACATCGAGAGCCACGAACAGCTGGCCCCGCGCATCCTCGACAGCACTCATGCCCCCTCCTCGCCTCTCATCACGTGCGCCGCCCGTGCCAGCTTCTGCACGACCGTTTTCAGAAGCTCCATCAGCATCTTGTCCTTGAGGTGCCCATCGTCGCCGAAGGCATCCGTCGCGCGCGGCACCGCGATCTGGTCCGGCAGCACCAGCGCGCCAAGCCCGAGCTCCAGCGTCTGGCGCACCGCGATCAACCCGCGCAAGCCGCCGATCGCGCCCGGCGAGGCGGAGCCGAGCGCAAACACCCGCGTCTTGTAGACCGCCAGCGGTGCCTCGCTCTGATCCTTCACCCGCCCGACCCAGTCGAGCGTGTTCTTCAACAGCGGCGTGATCGACGCGTTGTACTCCGGGCACGCGATGAATACGCCCGCATGTACGCTCATCAGAGCTTTCAGCTTCTTTGCGTTTTCTGGCTGCCCCTCGCGCTCCTCCAGATCGCCGTCGTAGATCGGCATCGGATAATCGCCGAGGTCGGCAAAAGTCGCGGCAATGCCGTTGGCCTCGGCCACGTCGTGCGCCAGCCGCGCCAGCCGCTTGTTCAGCGAACCCTCGCGTGCCGAGCCAGCAAAGAAAAGCAGTCGTGTCGTATGGGGCATGGGAGTCCTCTGAGATTGGAGGGCTGACACGGATTTACCGGAGCCGGCGCACATAAGCCAGCATGGCAGGCAGTACGTATCGGCCCCTTGCAGCATCACAACGGCTGCGCGACGGTGCGGTTCACTCTCCCCGACCGCCACCGTCCGGAGGCCCGAGCCATGCCCACCCATCCCGCGCTTCAGCGAGCCGAGGCCTTCTGCGCAGCCTACAGCCTGCAGCTGCCCGTCCTCATGGCACCCATGGCCGGCGCCTGCCCGGCTTCGCTGGCCGTCGCTGTAGCCCAGGCCGGCGGCCTCGGCGGCTGCGGTGCCCTGCTCATGAAGCCTGATGCAATCCGCACCTGGGTGGCCGACGTCCGCGCCGCGACCAACGGCGGATTCCAGCTCAATCTCTGGATCCCCGACCCGCCCCCCGTCCGCGATCCGGACCATGAAGCCGAGGTCCGCGCTTTCCTGGCCCAATGGGGCCCGTCGGTGCCACCCGAGGCCGGCGACGCGACGCCCGTCGATTTCGCATCTCAGTGCGACGCGATCCTGGAAGCCGGTCCCGCAATCGTCTCCTCGATCATGGGCGTCTACCCCGAGCCCTACCTCGCCCGGCTGAAAGAACGCGGCATCAAATGGCTCGCCAACGTCACGACGGTTGCCGAAGCACGCGCTGCCGTTGACGCTGGCGCCGACGCCGTCGTCGCCCAAGGCATGGAAGCCGGCGGCCACCGCGGCGCCTTCGAGGCCGGAAAGGCGGGCGAAGCGCTCGTCGGCCTGTTCGCTCTGTTGCCCGCCGTCGTCGACGCCGTCGGTGACCGGGTGCCTGTCGTCGCCACAGGCGGCATCGCCGACGCGCGTGGCATCGCCGCTGCCCTCGTCCTCGGCGCCTCCGCCGTCCAGATCGGCACCGGCCTTCTGCGCACCCCCGAGGCCAAGCTCGCGCCCGCCTGGGCCGACGCAATCGCCACCGCGCAACCCGAGGACACGGCCGCCACGCGGGCCTTCTCCGGCCGCCTCGGCCGCAGCATCGCCACCGCCTACGTCAGGGCCGCAAACGCACCCGACGCGCCGTCACCCGCGCCATACCCCGTCCAGCGCGGCCTCTCGCAGGCCATGCGCGACCAGGGCACGAAGGCCAACGACATCGACCGCATGCAGGCCTGGGCCGGCCAATCCGCCCGCCTCGCCCCCGCCGAGCCCGCCGGCGCCTACATCCAGCGCATCTGGACCGAGGCGAGGGCGATGCTCACCTGAACATATCAGACCGTAGGTCGGGTCGAGCCTGCACTTCGAGATCCGACGTTTGCCCGCGCCGTAGTCGTCGGGTCTCGCACGAGCAGGGCTCGACCCGACCTACCTCTGGGCACATCAGAAACGCGGTGCGCTGTCAGGGGGAGAGAACCCCGAGATCGGCGTTGGTCTCCCCCAGATACGCCGTCGCATCGATCTCGACCTTGTACGCTGGGTTCCCGAGGCCAGCCACGATGCACGAGACGCGATGCGGCGGATCTTCCGTGAAGTTCGCGAAATAGACCTCGTTCATCGGCGCCCAGTCCTCGCGGCTGGTCACGTAGACCGTGCATTTGACGATATCGCGCATCGTCCCGCCCGCCTCCTCGATCAGCGCGCGAATGTTGTCGAGGCACTGCTGGGTCTGCACCTTCGGGTCCGGCGAGATGTTGCCGTCCTTGTCGGTCGCGACGCAGCAGACGAACATGAACCCGCCGGCTACCGTCGCCTGCGCGAACGGCAACGAGCCCTTGAAAACCCGGTCGGATTCGATGATGCGCTTCGGCATGCGTGCTCCCTGAACCTCGTGCTGCTCGTGACCCGTCTACACATCGAGGATGACCACAGATACGGCAAGCGCGAACGATGAGCGGCTGCCGGATCGCTGGTCACGTCCCCCCTTACACTCTCACACCGGCTTGTCGCCGCACACCGTCACCCGGTACCCGAGCCGCGACTGCGGATAGTAGTCCCATAGCGCGTAGTGCTGCGTGCACCGGTTGTCCCAGAACGCCAGCGACTTCTCCCGCCAGCGGAACCGGCACTGGAACTCCGGAGTGCGCACATGGTCGAACAGCATGTCGAGAACCGCCCGGCTCTCTTTCTCCGACAGCCCCTCGATGCGCGTCGTAAACCCAGAATTAACGAACAGCGCTTTCTTCCCGCTCACCGGATGCGTCCGCACGATGGGGTGCAGCGAGCGCGGCCACTCCGTCAGCCCCTCGCGTAGCTTGGTGTGCCCAAGCGTTCCGCGATGCACATGCTCGGACTCGTGCCACGCCTTGAGCCCGCCGAGGAACTGCTTCATCGGCTCGGTCAGTCGGTCGTAGGCCTCATACATGTTGGCGAACATCGTATCGCCCCCGGACGGCGGAAGCTCCCGCATGTGCAGGATCGAGCCCATCGGCGGCTCGGCGTCGCACGAGACGTCGGAGTGCCAGCGGTTGCCCGCGATCGCCTTCGACTTGGCGTCCGCCTTGATGATCAGCACCTCCGGATGACCTTCGGGGGCCGGCGCTGTCGGGTGGATGTGCAGCTTGCCGAACCGCCGCCCGAAGTCCTTCTGCTGGTCGAGATCGATCTCCTGGTCGCGAAAGAAAATCACGAGATGCTCGGTCAGCGCATCGTGGATCTCCTTGAATTGCTGATTTCCGAGCGGCTTCGACAGATCGACGCCCTTGATCTCGGCCCCGATCACGGGGCTCAGCGGCTCGACGCTAATCGTCTCGTAGGTCATGGACAGGCCTCCCCGAACACGACGCCGCTCTTCCAATCGGCGGCGCTGACCCGCCTAGCCTAGGCCCGCCGGACTTTTTCCGCCAAGCCCTCTTCGCAAAGCCCATCCCGGTCCGTCGGCCCGGGCGATTTGCAACCACAGGCGCACTCCTTCGTTCATCAGGAAGGAGGTGCACCATGACTGGCTGGATGTCGATTCTGCCGACTGTGCTCGGCGTTGCGGTTCTGGGTCTCGCGCTCTTCTACGGTCGGCGGCAAGTCAAGGACTACGAGCGCAAGCCCGGCCGGGTCAGGCAAAGCGAGCAGGCGACCAAGCGCCTTTACGAGGAGGAGGAGCGGCAGACGCGCGAGTGAAGGTCCTCGCCGTTGCCGTTCGCGAGGCTAGACGCCTGGGCGCCAAACCTGCCGCTTTCTTTCCCGATAGGCCGCGATACCGCCCGGATAGCAGACAAGCTCGAGCTGCTGCCCCCACGGAGCCTTGAAATAGAGCCACGTGAGCCCGGCGCTCGGCCCTTCCGTCATCTCGACAGGTCCGCTGAGTATCTGGCATCCATGTGCCTTCAGTCCCGCCAGTGCGCGATCCATATCCTCGACGTAGAACGCGATGTGCCATCCAGCCGGCGCTCTCTCGCCATTCTCACTCGCACGACCGTCCGTCCGGGTCAGCTCGATCAGCTCGACGGTCGGTCCATTGGCGATGGCAATGACGCGCATGCGATGGATGTGCGCGCCGCTCGATCCCGCGAGATGCCCCGCCATCCAATCCTCTGGCCCGTCGAACGGCCCGACATCGTAGAGCGCCTCGCCGCCGAGCACGGTTGCGAAGAACTGCGTCGCAGCATCGATCTCCGGTACGACGAGGCCGATATGCTCGACACCGGTTAGACCCGGAACAGGCGCGCCACTGGTCATTGCTGGTCCCTCGCATCGCGGCCGACTCGCTATCGTCGCGCTTATATCATTTTCGCCACCTGCAATAATTCCGCCCTAATCCGTTTGTACTCGGAGCGCGCTTTAGGACGCCTTGGGTCCGGGCTCGCTGAGATCCCGGCTGGCGCGCGCCGCTTTGCGGTGGTGTGTTCCGCTTCCTATCGCTTCCGCAATAGTAGCTCAGCCTGGTAGAGCACCGGCGCAAGCCGGCGGTCGAGGGTTCAAATCCCTTCTGTTGCTCCTCGCGACTAGCTCAGCCTGGTAGAGCAGCAGGGCTTGTCCCTGCGGGTCGTGGGTTCGACTCCCACGTCGTGAACCATGTGCCTGATAAGCACACTCGGTTTAGGACCGATTTGACGTCATGGGGAGCCGGCTCCTTCCCCGGCCCGACCAAGGCGCCCGAGGCTTCGGCCGAGGACGCGGCGGAAAGGCGAGCGCCGAGGGCGCTTTGTGGCCGCGTGGATACCGCCTGCTCGACGGCGGTCCAAGGTCAGGCACCGGCAGCGCCTCGCCCTCGGGCAGCCCGCTGGACGCGCATGGCGGCGGATCGCTCGACAGCAGGCTCAAGCGCGGTCCCGTTCCCTCGCCGTGGGGCGGGAGCCGGCAACCTGACCTATGCATTGTCGGAGGCCCCCACGGCATCCGGCGCGCATCGCGAGAAGGTTTGAAGAACAAGAAACGTACTGGAGACGTATGATGACGCCGTTCCGCTATTTGACCATCGTCGTGAAGGACGACGAGCGCGCATTTCTCACCCGCGACGGCCGCTTCGAGCGCCTGCTCGCCCCTGGTCGCTTCAGCGCCTACGATCCGTTCCAGCGCCTCAAGGCCGAGACCGTCAAGGTTGTTCGCGCCGAGGTGCCGGTCGAGCGCGCATTGCTGATCGAGAAGACCAAGCCGGAGATCGCGGTCGAGCACTTCGCCATCCTGCAGACCGGCGCCACCGAGGTGGCCATTGTCTCGCTCGACGGCGAGCCGAAGTATCTCGTGCCACCGTCGACGACGCGCGCCTTCTGGAAGACCCTGACGCTCGTCGAGATCGAGCGCATCGACACGGCAGCCCAGCTCCGCGTCGAGAAGCGCCACCTCGACCGTCTCGACCTCGCGCGCTCGACCATCGTCGTGCACGCGACCGTAGAGGCGCACGAGGCGGGCCTGCTCTTTATCGATGGCGTCTTGAAGGAGAAGCTCGGCCCGGGCCGGCACGCCTTCTGGAACGTCGGCCGTCAGGTCAAGATCGCCAAGGTCGATCTGCGCCCGCAGCCTCTCGAGGTCACGGCACAGGAGATCCTGACGAAGGACCGCGTCGGTATCCGCGTGACGTTGACGGCCTTCTACCGAATTGCAGACCCGGAGAAGGCCGCGGTTGCCTCGGCGGACGTGTCGAACACGCTCTACCGGCTCGTGCAGTTCGCGATCCGTGAGGCCGTGGCGACACGTACGCTCGACGACATCCTCGCCGCGCGTGACACGATCGACAACGAGGTCCGCGCCTTCGTGACGGAGCGCGCCCGCGCGCTCGGCGCCGAGGTCGGCGAGATCGGCGTCAAGGACGTCATCCTGCCGGGCGACGTGCGCGAGCTTCTGAACAAGGTCGTAGAGGCGGAGCGGGTGGCGAAGGCCAACTTGATCCGCCGCCAGGAGGAGACTGCGGCCACCCGCTCGCTCCTCAACACGGCGCGGCTGATGGAGGACAACCCGCTCCTCCTGAAGCTGAAGGAGCTCGAGGCCTTGGAGCGCCTCGTCGAAAAGGTCGGCCGCATCGACTTGCACGCCGGATCCGGCGGCGGCCTCGAGGCGCTGCTGACCAAGCTCTACAAGCTCGGCGAGCAGGACCGGTCGACGTGACGAGAAATACGGAAAGGGCGGTCACGAGCCGCCCTTTTCTTTTCAAGCCCTGGCCTATGCGTTCTGATCCGCAGGTGCCGCGAAAATGCGGCTCGCGGGCAACATCAGCGTAATCGCCCAGCAGATCGCCAGCATCACGGCCGAGCCCATCAGGCAGCCCATCATACCGCCCGCCTGATAGAGCAATCCCGACAGCAGCGTGCCCATCAGGCGCCCCGCGGCATTGGCCGCATAGTAGAACCCCACGTCCTCTGCCGCCTTCTCTGAGCCCGCATAGGCGAGGATCAGGTACGAGTGCAGCGACGAGTTGACCGCGAACGGCAGCCCGAAAAGAACGAGCCCCAGCGCCAGCACGAGATCCGGCGCCGGCAGGCCATCCACCGCGAGAAGCAGCGCCAGCCCGATCGGGATCATCACCAGGATCAGCGACCACGTGCGCGCCTCGGGGACCTCCCGCGAAAGACCATCGGCGCTCCGCTTGACCAGCCGCGGCGCGATGGCCTGAACAAAACCGTAGGCGATCGTCCAGATTGCGAGGAACGCTCCGACCTGCGCGAAGGCCCAGCCGTTGGCGTAGAGAAACACCGGCAGCCCAACCACGAACCAGACGTCGCGCGCGCCGAACAGAAATATCCGCGCCGCCGCGAGCAAGTTGACGCCGGACGACTTGGCGAACAGCTCCTTCATCGTCCTCGATGCCTTGGCCTTGCCGAGCTCCCGCGGCAGCGAGACCGCGCCGAGCGCGAGAATCGCCGCGATCAACGCTGCGAGCAGCCAGAGTGCACCTTTGAACCCCAGCACCTCGAGAAGCAGGCCGCCAACGAAGAAGCCGATCCCCTTCATCGCGTTCTTCGAGCCGGTGAACCACGCGACCAGCCTGAAAAGCTGCCCCGCTCCTTCGCCACTCGTGGCCTTGATCGCCGACTTGGAGGCCGTCTTGGTGAAGTCCTTGGCAAGTCCCGCTATGCCCTGCGCCGCCACCACCCACGCGACGGCCATCGCCGCTGACCACCCCGGCTCGACGAACGACAGCATCACAAGTCCCGCCACCTGCAGGAGCTGCCCGGCCATCAGCATTCGCGGAATGCCGAAACGCACGGCGAGCCATCCGCCCCACAGGTTCGCAACGATGCCCGCGAGCTCATACAGCAGGAACAGCAAGGCCAGCGTGAAGGGCGAATAGCCGAGCTTGAAGAAGTGCAGCAGCACCAGCATCCGGAGCGCGCCATCGGTCAGCGTAAATCCCCAGTAGGACGCCGTGACGATGACGTAGTTGCGCGCCGCTGCCGTCATAGCTTCACACTCCCTTGGCCATCACGATAGTGGCGAGATCCACCATGCGGCACACGTAGCCGATCTCGTTGTCGTACCAAGCGTAGACCTTGAGCAGCGTCCCGTCGGTGACCAGCGTCGACGGCGCATCCACGATCGAGCTGCGGCTGTCGTTGACGTAATCGGCCGACACCAGCGGACGCGTCTCGTAGCCGAGAATGCCGGCGAGCGGGCCATTGGCTGCCTCCGCAAAAAGCGCATTCACCTCCTCGGCCGTGGTCTCGCGCTTCAGCTCGAAAACGCAATCCGTGAGGCTTGCATTCAATACCGGAGCCCGCACCGCATGGCCATTGAGCTTCCCCTTCAGCTCTGGATAGATCAGCGCAATCGCCGTCGCGCTCCCCGTCGTCGTCGGCTGCAGCGACAGCATTGCCGAGCGCGCGCGCCGCAGGTCCTTATGCGGGGCGTCGACCACCACGTTGGTGTTGGTCGGATCGTGGATGGTGGTGATCTGCCCATGCCGGATACCCAACGCCTCGTGCACCACCTTCACCACGGGCGCGAGACAGTTCGTCGTGCACGACGCGGCCGTCAGCAGGCGATGCCGATCCGGATCGTAGAGGTGATCGTTGACGCCGACGACCACGTTCAGCGCCATCTCGTCCTTCACCGGCGCCGCGACGATCACCCGCTTCACGCCGCGCCTGAAATAGCCGTCGAGCTCGGCGGGCTTCAGGAACTTGCCCGTGCACTCGAGCACGACATCGCAGCCGAGGTCGCCCCAGGCTACATCCTCCGGTGCCTTCTCCTCGGAAAAGCCGATGCGTCGGCTGCCAACCACGATGGCGTCGCCCTCGTCCACACCGATGTGTGTCCGCCAGCGGCCATGGATGGAATCGAACTCGATCAGATGCGCCGTCGCCGCAACGCCACCCTTGATCTCGTTGACATGCACGATGTCGAGACGGTTGCCCGCGCGCGGATCACCGTCGACCCGCAAGATACCGCCCATCGCCGCGCGAAGCGCCAGACGCCCCATGCGGCCCATGCCATTGATTCCGACACTCATCTCGTCACCCCTCAACGCGCCATCCGGGCGCTGTCACCGAGCTCGTCGAGCCTGGCCTTGATCGCCATGCTGTCCAGCGTATCGAAGGGCAGGCTCGTAAATGCCTCCAGACGCCGCCGGATCATGCCGTAGAGCTCGTTCAGCAGCGCCGTCTTCTCCACCGGCGAGCCCATGAACCTCGCCGGGTCGGGAAATGGCCACGCCGCCGTGATCGGGCGCGGTCCGAGATCGGGACAAGCCTCACCCTCGGGGACGTCACAAAGGGTGAGCACGAAGTCCATGCGTGGGGCGTCGGGCCCGGCAAACTCGGTCCATGGCTTCGAGCGCAGCTGCGACGTGTCATGGCCAAGCACGCTCAGGCGCTCCAGCACTTCCGGCATCGGCCCTTCGGCAGGCTCGGTGCCCGCCGAGTAGGCGTTGAAGCGGCCCTGGCCGATCTTCTCGAGGATCGCTTCGGCAAGGATCGAGCGCGCGGAGTTGCGCGTGCACAGGAACAAGACATTGAACGCAGGTTGCATGGCTTTCCTCTCCACAGGGTCGTCCGGAAGCAATCGAGCGAGGTCGCCGCACAACTCCGGTCGCCCCCCGCAACAGGTCTCGGTCAGGAACACGAGGAGCTGGCGCAGGCGCTGGAAGCGCACGGCGTAGATGATGCGGCGTCCCTGCCGGGTCGAATGCACCAGCCCCGTCTGCTCAAGCGCCGCCAGATGAAACGACAGCGTCGATGGCGCGACACCCAGCACCTCGGCGATTTCGCCAGCTCCCATCCCGGAGGCTCCCCGGGCAGCGAGCACACGCACAAGCGACAGCCGCGTCTCCTGCGCGAGCACGGCGAACCCAGCGACGGCATCCTTCATTTCCATAATCGTAGAATAATCGAACGAAATGACGCTTCAATGACACCGCGCGCGGCATGGAGGCGCCGACAACCGAATTCAGCCTGGGAAAAAAAGAGGCGCTCCCACGCACGAACGCGAACGGGGCGGCTCTTGGCCACCCCGCTCCCCATCTGACTGATCGTTGCGAGCGAGCCCGCTACTTGATCGGCTTCTCGTCGTCCCAGACCTTTTCCGGCATGGGCAATCCCGCCCACATCGAGTCCGGCAGCGGATCGATCGGCTTCACCCCGATGAAGTCGTCGAGGATCATCATCATCTGCCGAACGTGCTGGCCGGCGTGCCACGTCGTGCGCTCGAGAAAGTCGTGCTTGGACTGCTTGGCGTAGTAGGTCTCGGCCTCGTCCTCGAAGTCGGTGTGCTGGCCCTGGGTTTCCCACCACTGCTTGAAGCGCCGCTCGACATCGGCACCGTAGGCGAGGATATCCGCCTTGGTGCACGCGTCTTTCGGCGCGTTACGAGCGTAAGCCGCGACAACGAGCGGTATTCCCTCGACCTCGTGCTCGAGCCAGGCATCGACCACATTGAACGTGTGCCACGCCAGATTCGCGAACGACCGCGGCCGGCCCGGCACCTCGCGCTGCATCTGATCCTCGGGCATCTGCCCGAAGAACCGCTGCTCGGCCTCGAGGATACGCAGGATCCGACTCGAAAGCTCCTCCGGCGGCAGGATGGTCTGCTCGCCGATGTCGACGCCGACCAGCTCCGCCACGTCACGCAGCGACTGACCGTTGGCGTAGCGCTCGCCACGCGTCACCAGCGGCAGCATGCGCACGCCGAACGGCTTCATCTCGTCCCAGCCGGTCGGATCCTCGACCACGTTGCGGGACACGAATTCGATATTGTGTCTGCCAAGGAACTCCTTGGTGCGGAGGCAGCTGGTTCAACCAGGGTGCCAGTAGACCCGAACTTTGCCGTCCGCAGCAGTCGATGGAGCAGTCATGTGTGCCTCTCGATAGAGATCCTGAACTCAGGAGACTAAGGGCGTTCGCCGCGAACGACAACGCCCCGCGCTACTGGTGCCTCAAGACTTGCCGAACGTGGCTCCGGCCCACCTACTCCGCCGCCTCGGCCATCATCCCGGCCTTGGCCCCTCGCACCAGTCGACCCGGCAGTTTGCCCGTCGCCTGCCCCTCGCGATTAACCACCTCGCCCGAAACGATCGTCGCTTCGTAGCCGTCCACCTTCTGGATGAGCCGCCGGCCGCCGCTCGGTAGGTCGTAGACCACCTCGGGCGCGTGCAACCTGAGCCGGTCGAAGTCGATGACGTTGATGTCCGCCTTCGCGCCCCGCCGGATCACGCCGCGGTCGTTGAGCCCGATGGCGCGGGCGTTGTCGCTGGTTAGCCGCTTGATCGCCCAGGCGAGCGGCAGTTTCGGCCCCCGCGTCCGGTCGCGCACCCAGTGCGTCAGCAGATACGTGATCGCGCTCGCATCCGAGAGAATGCCGACGTGTGCACCGCCGTCGCCGAGCCCGATCAGCGCGTTCGGATGGCACATCATGTCACGAACGGTGTCGAGCGTGCCGTAGGTGTAATTCGACAGCGGCCGATAGAGGATCGCCTTGCCGCCCTTCTCCAGCAGCATGTCGTAGGCGACCTCGGCGGGGTTGCGCCCTTCGCGTGCCGCACGTGCCGCGACGCTGGTCTCGGCCGGCGGCTCGTAGTCGGGCGGATCGCCCAGCGGGAAGATGCGGTCCCACTTGGTCACGCGCCGCATCAGCGAGGCATCCTCGTCGGCCTCCGCGATCAGCCGCGCCCGGAACTCAGGCTGCACCAGCCGCTTCATCTTCTCCACGAAGGGCAGGTCCTCGACCTCCTTCCAGCTTGGCCGGCCGACGAACGGATTTTGCGAGATCTCGAAGCCGAGCAAGATTCCGGTGGGGCGTGTCAGCACCTGTCCCATGATCTGGACGCCAGCCTTCTGCGCGTCCTCCATGCTTCCCATCAGGGCGCGCCATTCCTCGGGCTTGTTGTCGCGCTGCAGCACCGTGATCGACATCGGACGTCCGGACCGGTCGGCGAGCCGGCGCAGCAACGCCATCTCCTCCTCGGGCTCATCGAAATCCGAGATCACCTGCAGCCAGCCGGCCCCTTCCTTCTTCAGCGCCAGGGCGATCTCGCTCAGCTCCGCCTCGTCGGCCTTTAGCGTCGGGATCGGGATACCGGCCTTGGTTTTGTGGTTGAGCGTCCGCGACGTCGAGAACCCGAGCGCACCCGCGCGCACGCCGGCCGCTGCCAACGCCGCCATCTTCGCTCGATCCTCGGCCGTCGCCGGCTCACGATCCGCGCCGCGCTGCCCCATCACGAACACCCGCAACGCAGCGTGCGGCACCTGCGTCACCACGTCGAGATCGAAGCTTCGAGCCTCGATGGCATCGAGATAGTCTTCGAAGCTCTGCCAGTTCCACGGCAGCCCTTCCGTCAGCACCACCTCGGGAATGTCCTCGACGCCCTCCATCAGTTTCACCAGCATGTCGCGCTGGTCGGGCCGGCAGGGTGCGAAGCCGACGCCGCAGTTGCCGATCACCGCCGTCGTCACGCCGTTCCAGGACGATGGCGTGATCTGGCTCGACCACGTCACTTGCGCATCGTAGTGCGTGTGCAGGTCGACGAAGCCCGGCGTGACGAGCTTACCTTTGGCGTCGACCTCCTCGCGCCCAGTGCCGGCTACCGCGCCCACCGCGCTGATGCGGCCCTTGTCGATCGCCACGTCCGCCGCGAAGGGCTCCGCCCCCGTACCGTCGACCACCGTGCCGCCGCGAATGACGAGATCGTGCAGGTCTGCCATGTCGTTTCCTCCGGCTTGCCGTTCTCTGCCGCTGTGCCAGGATGGAAGCCTAGGACAGGTTTTCCGCTGGCGCCAACTGTTCGAGCCACGTCGTCAAACTCGGGCGCCGTGTCACCGCGAAAAGAGGGAACGCGACCATGGCCTTCGATCTGCACCCTGAGATGCTCCCCCTCATCGCCGAGCGCGACAAGCTCCCGCCCGCAACGGAGATCGCGGACATCCGCCGCAACTGGTCCACCTACGCGCAAGCGAGCTGGTCGCCGCCCCCGGCCGGCATGAAGGTCGAGGATCGCACCGTGAGGGCCCGCGACGGCCACGCCATCCCCGTCCGCGTCTACACGCCGGCCGATGGCGGCAGCGGCGCCGGCCTCGCCTACTTCCATGGCGGCGGCTTCGTGAAGGGCGATTGTGAAAGCAGCGACACCACCGGCTGGGGTCTTGCCGACGAAACCGGCGCCGTTACCGTCAGCGTCGACTATCGCCTGGCGCCCGAGCACAAGTACCCGACCGCGCTCAACGACTGCGTCGATGTCGTCATGGACATGCACGCCCATCCGAAAGCCTACGGCGTCGATCCCACGCGCCTCGGCGTCGTCGGCGACAGCGCCGGGGGTAATCTCGCCGCGGCAACGGCATTGTGGGCACGCCAGAGCGGAAAGCCCGCTCTACGCTGCCAGGGCCTGATCTATCCGTGCCTCGTCGACCGCCTGATCGCCGAAGCCTACACGCGCAATGCCGAAGCCCCAGGCCTCACCACCGCCAGCATGCGCGGCTACTGGCGCGACTACCTCGGCGAGGACAAAGCCGGCCGCTCCACCGACCCGCTGGCCACCCCGCTCGTCGCGGACGATCTCTCGAATTTGCCCCCGGCCTACGTCCTCGTCGCCGAGTACGACCCCTTGATCGACGACGGCATCGCCTATGCCCAGAAGCTCATTGCGGCCGGCGTCGAGACCGGCTTCGCCCGCGCCCACCGCATGATCCACGGATTTGTTCGGAGGCGCACCCACGGCCCGGAGTGCGGGAAGGCGTTCCGGGCGATGACGGGGTTTCTGAAGCGGAAATTAGAGGGGTGAAGTGCAAGCAACCACGCACTTGCCGCCTCCTCGTAGGATGCAATAGACCGGCCTCTGCAATTGGCCGGGCGTATTGCACCGCCACAGCCGACGACGGTGCAATACGCAACGCCAAGTGCGGAGCGCCGCTATTGCACCCTACGGCAGCACGCGGCCTCTCGCACCGCCCCTCCGCCCCCTACTCCATCGTCCCGCTCAACCTCTCCACAGCCTCGGCAAAATCCTTCTTGAACTCAAAAACCACATCCCGCGCGCGCAGCTCGTGCTGCATCAACCCGACCGCCTGCCCGACGTAATACGTCGCAAGCTCTTTGGCGCCCTTGTGTCCGGCCTCGGCGAGCTTGTCGACCTTCGCCAGCGCCGGGCGCGAGATCAACCCCTGCAGCGGCATCTCCAACGGCTCCGGCTTGCCCGGCGCGCTCCACGCCTCGGTCCACGGCGACTTCAACTGCCGCGTCGGCTTTCCCGTGCGGCTGCGCGAGCGCACCGTATCGCGCGACGTGGCCGCCAGCATCTTCGCCTTCACCGTGGGGATCGTCTCGGCCTCGACCGTCGTCAGCCACACCGACCCCGTCCAAGCCCCGGCCGCGCCCATCGCCATCACCGCCGCCATCTGCCGCCCGGTCGCGATGCCGCCCGCCGCCAGCACCTGCACCTCCGGGTGATCCTTGATCGCGTCCAGCACCTCCGGCACTACGACCATCGTCGAGATTTCGCCGCAGTGCCCGCCGGCCTCCGTGCCCGACACCACGAGGATTTCCACGCCGGCCTCGATGTTCTTCAGCGCGTGCTGCCGCGCCCCGGTCAGCGCGCCAATGGCGATGCCTTGCGCCCGGCACCGGTCGACCACCGACTTCGGCGGCGGCCCCAGCGCGTTGACAAACAGCTTGATCGGATGCGCGAAGGCCACGTCGAGCAGTCGCTGCGCCCCGTCCTCCCTCATGTTCGCCGAGTAGTCGTGCGCCCAGTTTGACGTCCACAGATCCGACGTATCCACGCCGTGCGTCTCGAGCAGATCCGCGATGTGGCGCCGATGGCTCTCCGGAACGCGGCTCGCCAGCTCCTCCGCAGTGAGCGCGCCCTCCTTGTCCTCCATCCGCGACGGGATCAGCAGATCGACCCCGTACGGCCCCTTGATCCGCGCGTCGATCCACGCGAGGTCGATCTCCAGCGTCTCCGGCGTGTGCGCCACCGCCCCCAGCACGCCGAAGCCGCCCGCGTTCGTCACCTCGACCACGACATCGCGGCAATGCGTGAAGGCGAACAGCGGGAACTCGATCCCGAAACGCTTGCAGAGCGCCGAATTCATCGTTTCCTGCCCTATCGTGTCTGTTTCGTTGCCACCGATCCTGACGCGGGCTGGCTCGCCATGCAACCGCGGCACGCGCCGCCCGCGCTCACGACGACAGCTCACACGATGGTCACGTCATCCCCGACCGCCATCTCTCCGGCGACCGCGACCCGGCCGTAAACCCCGAAATCCGCGTGTCCGAACGCCCGCTGCAGCACCGCCGGAATGGCCGTATCCCGCGCCCCCGTCTGCGGATCGACATTCGTCGCGTCGCACCGCTGCGTGCGATGGAACACGTCGAGCGCCGCCCCGCCGATCGTCAGGCGTTTGTCGAGCCACCCGAGCTCCGCCCAGGCTGGCACGCCCTCGAGCATCACATTGGCCCGGAACCGCAACGGATCGAGGGAGCGCCCCATGATCCGCTCGAGATCACGCACCGACGCCAAGTTGATGATGTGAACGCACTTCGCCTTCATGTCCGAAAAGCTGTGCCCCGGCGATGCGACGATCTTCGGCGCGCCCCGCAGCTCGCCCTTCATGTAAGCGGCGAGAAACTGCTCGATCAGCTGCCGCCCGATCGGCGTCGCGAGATTGCCGCGCGCCACCTGCTTGCCGTCGCGCTTGATCACCAGCGTCTGGCCGTCGTCCTCCACGCGCGTCGCGAGCGTCGCCAGCCGCTCGTCGCGCATCAGCATCAGGAAGTGGATCTTCGGCAGATACTTGGGATTGTCCGGGTCGAACCGCCCTGGCCCGTTCTCGATCGCCCACGCCCGATCCAGCGGAAATGTCTCTCCGGCCGCGAGCGACACGCTCGCCACCGCCTCGGGCGACAGCCCCTTGACCGGATACCGGTAGAGCGCGGCGACGCGCGGTCCGGTTGCCTCTGTTTCGCTGCTCATGGCTGCCTCGCGCTTGCCCTTGGTTGCTGCATCGCATCATGCGCCCATGCAGCCTAGCCGGCAACGACGCCGGGGATCGCCGGCGTCGGCATGAAAAAGGGCCCGGGAGACAGCTCCCCGGGCCCTCGATTTCGCAATGCTCAGAGCCGCCGCCGGCCCCAGGCTTACGCAGCGCTCTCCAGGCTTTGCGACCACTTCCCGGCCGCCGCGAGGCCGTTCATCCTCGCGCGGTGCGAGAACGCTTTCGAGCCTGCGCGCCTCGTTCTCCGTCTTGCCGCCCCACGCCTTCAGCGCCGCCGCCTGCAGGGCACGGCCGTAGCTGAAGGTCAGGTTCCACGGCAGATTGCCCATGGCGTTCATGAAATGCAGATGCGCCGTCGCATCCTCGTCCGACTGGCCGCCCGACAGGAAGGCGATGCCTGGCACCGCCGCCGGCACCGTCCGCTTCAGGATGCGCACCGTCTTCTCGGCCACTTCCTCGCGGCTCGCCTGCTTCGCGGCCTTCTTGCCGGATATGACCATGTTCGGCTTCAGCACGATCTGCTCGAGCGTGACGCGGTTGTAGTAGAGCTCCTGGAACACGTCCTTGAGCACCCACTCGGTCACCTCGGCGCAACGGTCGATGTCGTGCGCGCCGTCCATCAGCACCTCCGGCTCGACGATCGGCACGAGGCCACCCTCGAGGCAGATGGCGGCATAGCGCGCCAGCGCGTGGCTGTTGGCCTTGATGCAGGTGTAGGTCGGGATGCCGGCGCCGATATCGATCACGGCGCGCCACTTGGCGAACTTGGCGCCGAGGGCGACGTACTCTTTCACCCGGCCGGGCAGGCCATCGAGACCCTCGGTCGTCACCTCGCCGGGGCAGAACTGCAAGGGCTTCGTGCCGCCGTCGACCTTGATGCCCGGCAGCGAGCCGGCGTCCGAGATGATCTTGGCGAGCGGCGTCCCGTCCTTGGCCTTCTGGCGAAGCGTCTCGTCGTAGAGGATCACGCCCGAGATGTGGCTCTTCATCGCCTCGGTCGAGCGGAACAGCATCTCGCGGTAGTCGCGCCGGCTGTCGGCCGTCGACTCGGTCTTGATCGAATCGAACCGCTTCTTGATTGTGCCGGAGCTCTCATCGGCAGCAAGAATTCCGCGGCCTGGCGCCACCATCGCCTGGGCGACCTGCTCGAGTGTCATGCTCATTTGAATTGCCTCCGCTGGCATCTGATCGGGAATGCCCCATCGTAACTTGGGCGAAGGTCTAGCGCGGAAGCACTAGCGAGGCCAAGTGGTCGACGAAACGCAGTTATTGCTAGACTGCAGCCTACCGAAACTGAACGTACTTCATTGAATCCTGCGGGCACGCGCGGTGGAGCGACTGGCTCCGCGTCGAAGCTTGAAGATCGCCGACGTACAGGGACGCAACGTGCTCAGAGGGAATTAACCAGTCGAGGGCACACTCGAGCTAGCCGAACGAGCGGGCTTCGGTCCCCGGGGAGGTATTTGCATATGAGCATGTCTGAGAAGCGGCGCTTTGGCCGCCGGGAGACCAATTTCGCAGGTTGGATCCGTATTCCCGACAGGCCGTCGCAGTATTGTACCGTGCGCGACATCTCAATTGGCGGCGCGTTTATCGAGTGCGAGTACCCGACCTTGCTGCCGTTTCGCTTTTTGCTGGTGATACCTGCCACAAATACGACTTACGATTGCGAAGCGCGTCATCGTCGCGAGAACGGCCTCGGCGTCGAGTTCCGCCACATGACCATGCACGATCAGAGTGGCAGGACCATTCACAGCGACAAGCCCGCAGATATCACGGAGCATCGCGTAGAGACTGCACGTCTCGTGAGTGCCATGCGCGGCACCTTCCGCGAGCGCACGCGGCAATAAGGCTCAGCGAAGACTCGGCCCATATGTCGAATGATGGCGGTGTAACCATCATCATGGGACATAGGCCCTCCATGCCCGCCCGCACCCTACCGGTCGGCCTTGTCGCCGCCCTCGTTACGTCCATCCTGTCGAGCGCAACCGCGGCGGATGGACCCGTCGCGGCCGGCCACCGGCTGATCGTCGAGAAGTGCGCGCATTGCCACGCTGTGGACCGTACCGGCTCGAGCCCCAAGCCGGGCGCTCCACCATTTCGGTCGTTGCACCTCAAATACCCGGTAGCCCACCTCGCCGAGGCGCTTGCCGAAGGCATCACCACAGGCCATAGCGACATGCCCGAGTTCGTCTTTGAAACCGACGAGATCGAGGCCATTTTGGCCTATATTACAAGCATCAGCGAGCCGCCCGCAGCGAGATGAGGTCGGCGCTCAGCCGGTCGTCATGGAGACCACGCCCATGTTGAAGATCACGCCAATCGGCAGGACGCTCGGTGCTCGCATCGAAGGCATCGACCTCTCGAAGCCACTCAGCCGCGCCGACAAAGCCCAGGTCCTCCAGGCTTTCGGCCGCTATGCCGTCCTCTGCTTCCCGGGCCAGAAAGTCGATCCCGGCCAGCAGAAGGCCTTTGCCAAGGAGTTCGGCTCGCTCGAGATCAACGTCGCGGCCGGCCACTACACGGTTCCCGGGCACCCGGAGGTCATGGTTCTCTCGAACATTATCGAGAACGGCAAGGCCATCGGCCTCGCTGACGCCGGTCAGGACTGGCACACCGACATGAGCTATTCCGAGCCCATCGCCTTTCTCAACGTGCTGCACGCCCTCCGAGTGCCCGTGCGCGACGGCGTCCCTCTCGGCTCCACCGAGTTCCTCGACATGTGTGCCGCCTACGACGACCTGCCGGCCGAGATGAAAGCGCGCCTGGAAGGCCTGACCGCCACTCACGACTTCAACAAGTTCTGGGAGGAGATGCTGAAGCGTCCCGGCACACAGCGCAAACCGCTGACGCCCGAGCAGCGCGCCGCCAAGCCGCCGGTCTCGCATCCGATCGTGCTCACCCACCCGATCTCGGGACGAAAGGCGCTATATTGCACCGTAGGCTACGTCACCAAGGTGGACGGCGTCAGCCAAGCCGAGAGCGACGAGCTGCTGGCCTTCCTGTTCAAGCATCAGCTGCAGGACAAGTACAAATACAAGCACATGTGGACCGAGGGAGACGTCCTTTGCTGGGACAATCTCTGGACCATGCACAATGCAATCGCAGACTATCGCCCCGACGAGCCGCGACACATGCGCCGCTGTCAGGTCATGGCCGATTGGGTGTTCACCCCGGAGGCGAAGGCGGCCGCCTCCGCCTGAGGCCCTCGCCTCGCCGTATTGCCTCAGGTCTGCCGCTCGACCATCCGCTCCAATCGCTTGCTCAGCAGCCAGGAAAGCCCGAGGAAGCCGATCATCAGCCCAATACCGAGCGTCGAAGAGGCATCGTTCATCACCTTCTCCGAGAGGTGGCCGAATGCATAGCCGGCCGACACTACGACGACGGCCCAAATGCCGGAGGCGACGAAGTTGAGAAGTAGGAACCTCACCCACGTCAGCTCCGACATTCCGTAGGCGATCGCCGCGAGCCCCCTGATCCCGTGCGGATACCGGTGCAACAGCACCATCCAGGTGTGATGGCGGTTGACCAGCTTGGTGACCAGGTCGACGCCCCTCTCGAGCACCGGGAATCCCGAGACCAGCCGCATGCCGAAGCGCTGACCCAGCCAATAGCGCAGGATATCGCCGAGGAAGCTTCCCACCCAGCAGACCCAGACGAGGGCGCCGTAGCTCAACGCCCCCGCTTTCGCGGCATACCCGCCGAACAGCCCGAACAGGAGGCTGTGCGAGGCCGCAAAGCCGAACATGACGGCATAGGCTGACTCTCCATTTTGCCGGATCAGCTCGAGGAAAGACGCCAGATCATAGGGAAGTGTCACAGTCGCCACCGCGTTGGGCACTGGGTTCCCGAGACTCGGCGCTCCAGAAGAGCCCCTCGGCGAGCATGTGCCTGTTTCAGGAAGTAGATGGGTTTGCTTGGTTGCACACTCAGATCGGCCGGCTTACCTCGACGGTCCTCAATGCCGGCAACAACTCGTCCGAGATCAGCCGCATGCTCGGCAGCGAGACGGACGCGGGCATGCCCGCCCAATTTGTCCGCACCACGAGATGGCTGCAACCGAGCTCCGCCCAGTAGGGCTTGAGCTGCGCATAGCAATCCTCCGGCGAGCCGATGATGAAGCGCCCTTCCGTTAACTGCTCGAACGAGCGCGAGAAATCCGCGTTGTCAGGCATCACCTTGTCCTGCCCCCATTTGGCATAGTCGGCATACTTGCCCCCCAGATACGGCGCCGCCATCTCGATCGCCGTGCGCCTGTCCTTTGCGCAGAACACCTCCTTGAACAGCGGCAGATCCTTCGGAAACGGTTTGCCGCAAGCCTTCAACTCGTCGCTGTAGACGCCCATCATCCGTCTGAGCGACTCGAGCGTCGCGTGCGGATTGATGAACCACGCATCGGAAAGCCGCGCCGCCCGTCGCACCGCCGGATCATTGTTGGCCGCGATCCAGATCGGTGGCCGAGGCTGTTGGATCGGCCGGATGTTCATGACGACGTTGTCGAGCCGGCACGTCTCGTCTTCGTAGCTGACCGGCTTGCCGGTCCAAAGCTCCTGCACGAGCGAAAGATAGGCTTCGAACCGCTTCACACGCTCGCCCTTGGGCACCGCGAACGCGTCGAACTCCATGTCGCGGTAGCCGAGACCCACGCCGAAGATGAAATTGCCCTTGGCGATGATGTCGAGCGTCGCGATCGTCTCCGCCGTGTAGACCGGATTGTGCAGATTGAGCAGCAGGATGCCCGTGCCGATCGTCATCTCGCCGGCCTCGGCCGCCAGCCGTGCCAGGAACGGCACCAGTTGCAGCTGCTTGTTGTCGCCCTCGTTGAGATAGTGTTGCCCGGTCAGCAGCGAGTCCCAGCCCCGATCCCGCGCGTGGTGCACCATGGCGATCTGGTCGCCCAGCGCCTGCACCATGTCCATGCCGACGCGCTGCTGGTTAGTGATGAAAAGTCCGACCTTCATGGGCGAGTAGATCCTGGAGCGACATTGGGAGGAAGTCGGCGGAGGATGCCAATGCCGCCGTTGTGGCGCAATCGGTACTTCCAAGGGGCGCTCAATCCTTGTGCCGGGCGATCACCTCGGCACCGAAGCGCTCGATGCGCCCGACCGCCTCTTGCGCATCAGCGCCGCCGAGACGCAGCGCTGCATGGCTGACGCCGATGGCCGTCAACGCATCTGCGTCCTCCAGCATGTCGTCCGACGAGCCGGTGAACATGCGCCGGGCCGTACCATCCGCAGTCTTGTGCTCGCCCCACTCGAAATGATCCTGCACCAGCAGGGTATAGCCCAGCGTCTCGGGCGCGCGCCCCATCTGCTCACACCGCGACCGCACCTTGTCGATACCCGCTGCCAGCCGTTGCGGCGTATTCAAGGGCATCGTCTGGCTGTTGTTTCCGGGATACCAGGTCGTCCCGTACTTGATCGCGCGCCTGATTGCTGGCGGACTCTCCCCGCCGATCCACAGCGGTGGATGTGGCTTCTGCACCGGCTTCGGCTCGAAGATGACCTCGTCGAAGTCGACATGCTTACCGTGAAACGACGGCTTGTCCTGGGTCCAAAGCGCAATGAACGCGGCCAGGCTCTCGTCCGTTAGCGCCCCGCGATCGGGGAAGTTTGCGCCGAGCGCACCAAACTCCTCCTTCATCCAGCCTGCTCCCGCGCCGACGATCAGCCGGCCTTTCGACAGCACATCGATGGTGGCCAGCATTTTCGCGGTGAGCATCGCCGGCCGGTGCGGCACCACCAGAACCGACGTCAGCAGCCTTAGCCGGCTGGTGCAGGCCGCGAGAAACGCGATCGTCGAGAGCTGGTCGAAGCAATGCCCATGTTGGGCTGGCGCGAAGGCCCCACCGGCCACATAGGGGTAGTGCGACTCGTGCTTCGCCGGGACGATGAGATGATCGCTGACCGACAGGAAATCGAACCCCGCTCGCTCTGCGGCCGCCGCGATCGCCATGTAGGTATCCGCCGACGTAAAAACGCGGCTCGTGATCGTGCTGAGACCGAATTTCATGTGACCGGACCTTTCCTGGGATCGAGTAGACGCAAAATGCCGGACCCCGATCATGGAGCCCGGCATCGTAATGCGCCAGCACCTCTGTCCCAAGGCCCCGCCGTCAGCGTCGCCGCGGGCCGGAGGGTTATTTCTTTTTCGCCGTCTTCGCCGGCTCTGCCTTGCTCGCCTTCTGCGTCAGCGCCGAGGCGGCCGCCGTCTTGGCCTCCTTGCTCGCCTTCGGGTCCTTCATGACTTTGGCAGCGGCACTCGCGGCCTTCGCGCTCGTCGTCTCTTTGCTCTTGCTCTGCGTCAGAGCCGAGGCCGCCGCGGTTTTGGCATTCTTGCTCGCCTTGGGGTCTTTCAGAACCTTCGCCGCAGCCGATGCGGCTTTGCCGCCGGTGCTCTCACTCTTCTTCATAACCATGTCGTTCTCCGCAAGCTGCCGGCCCAACGCCCGGTGACGTAAGAAAATTCCGGTACGCGGATTCGAGGCGGCCGGATACGATCCACAGCCGATATTCCTGTTGATGTCTGGGCCCTTTGCCTTGTCTGGTGCCATCGAGCTCCATCCACCGCCCAATTGACAGCCGGTCCGCCGACGCGCCACAACGCCTCGGCCACAATGATCGCGAAGCCTGAAGGAGCCCCCAATGTCGACCGCCGATCTGCAGCAGACCATCGAAGCCGCCTGGGAAGCGCGCGACGGCGTCAGTGCCGCCACCAAGGGCGCCGTTCGTGAAGCCGTCGAGACGGCCATCGACATGCTCGACAAAGGCACCGCCCGCACCGCAGAGAAGCGGGGCCCAGGCCCCGATGGCGAGTGGGTCGTCAACCAATGGCTGAAGAAGGCCGTTCTGCTGTCCTTCCGCCTGAATGACATGGGAATGATCTCGGGCGCACCCGGCGGCGCCTCCTGGTGGGACAAGGTGCCCTCGAAGTTCGAAGGGATGGGTCCTGACGACTTCAAGAAGGCCGGTTTCCGCGCCGTCCCAGGCGCCGTCGTGCGCCGCGGGTCCTACATCGCGCCCAACGTGGTCCTGATGCCCTCGTTCGTGAATCTCGGCGCCTACGTCGGCGAGCGCACCATGGTCGACACCTGGGCCACCGTCGGATCCTGCGCCCAGATCGGCCGCGACTGCCATCTCTCGGGCGGCGTCGGCATCGGCGGCGTGCTGGAGCCTCTGCAGGCCAACCCCGTGATCATCGAGGACAACTGCTTCGTGGGCGCCCGTTCCGAGGTGGTCGAGGGCGTCATCGTCGGCGAGGGCTCGGTGCTCTCGATGGGCGTCTTCATCTCCGCGACGACCAAGATCGTCGATCGCGCCACCGGCCAGATTCACGTCGGCAAGGTTCCGCCCTACTCGGTCGTCGTCCCGGGCTCGCTCCCCGGCATGCCGCTTCCCAACGGCATGACCGGCCCTGGCCTCTACTGCGCCGTGATCGTCAAGACGGTCGACGCCCAGACTCGCGCCAAGACGTCGATCAACGACCTTCTTCGCGATTGACGGCTTCCGGCGCGACGGGCGGGAGAGGGGCACAAACCGATGTACCGCACGCTCGATTCTGCGAAGATCGTCGACACGATAGAAGCCCTGGAACGGCGCATCGCCGAGCGCTTCCCACGGGCTGGGCTCGCCAAGGTGTGCGGCGAGCTCGCCGAGATCGCGCGCGAGAACCGCGGGCGTCTCGAGCGCATCGCCAAGCCCCATCTCGGGCTTCGCGTCGCCTCGGGTTCCGTTCTACTGGCCGGCCTCGGCCTCCTGGCCTATCTCGCCTCGATCATTCAACTCAAGAGCAACACCGAGGACCTGTTCGGCGTCATGCAGGGCATCGAGGCGTCGGTGAACCTGATCATCGTGATAGGCGCCGCCGTCTTCTCGCTCGTCACGCTGGAATCTCGATGGAAGCGCAAGCAGGCCCTCGATGACCTGCACGAGCTGCGCTCCATCGTGCACGTCATCGATATGCATCAGCTCACCAAGGACCCGAGCACCAATGCGGCCGTGACGCCACCGACGGCCTCGTCGCCGCCGCGTCTGCTCAAGCCCGCCGAGCTCGTCCGCTACCTCGACTACTGCTCCGAGATGCTGTCGCTGACGGCCAAGGTTGCAGCGCTTTACGCCCAGCATACCGCCGACGCGGTCGTGATCGAAGCCGTCAACGACCTCGAGCGCCTGACGACCAATCTATCGGCCAAGATCTGGCAGAAGATCACCATCGTGCAGGCGACCGTCATGGCGATGCCGACGACCTCGGTTCCCGTGATCCTCCGCGAGGCGCCGTCCAGATCGATGCCGGAAACGCAGCCGGAGCCGGCCGCTGACCAGAAATCCTGATCCCCGAGCCCGTTGGCTCGATGAGATCTTGGACGGTCCGGTCTACCGCTGCTCCGCCTTTTGCGCCGTGGTCAGGAACGCGTGCCCTTCGGCGATCGCTCTTCTGAAACCGGCCATGTTCTGCGCGCCGGTCGAGAAATCCGACAGATCCTTGGTGTTGCGCGCGAACACCCGGTCGGGCCGGCTCGGGTCGATCATGAATATGAACGGGATCGCCTCGAGCTGCACGCCACCGGATCTCGCCAGCAGCGCTTTGACGGCCGTATCGCCGCTGTAGATCAGCGCGTTCCGCCCCTGGTACGTCGTCGAAAGACCGATCTCGATATGCTTGAACGTCCTCGCATAGTCGAAGGCGTCACCCTTCCGCGTGAAGAACTCCGGCCCTGGCATGGCCCGCTGCAGCGCCGCGCACCACGGGCACCAGGTCGCGCCGACGGTGACGATCAACAGCTTGCCTTCGCGCTTGGCCTCCTCGATCGATTGCGAAAGATAGGCCACCTGATCCTCGCAGACGCGATAGACGGCCCCGCCCGGACGCAGTGGCTTTGCGGCGCGCACCGGATCCGCAAGGCAGGGCGTCGCCGGCTTGTAGGTGTAGCCTTCGGGTGCCAGGTTCCAGCCTTGTGCCGAGGCACCCATCGGGAAAACGATGGCCAGCACCAATGCGGCCGCTGCCGCGCGCCAATCGATCATTGCAATGCTCCGTCGGAGAGTAGGTCGCCGAGTATATCGAGGCACCACATCGGATCACGCGGCCCCAGGCACAAGGGGCATCGCCTTCACCGCCGGTTCACGATTTCGCGCTCACGTACACCCCGAGGCGATCTCCTGCACCGCGGCAGTCACGCCCGACAGAGAGTAGCTGTCGCGTGTCGGCTTGCCGGCCTCGGTTGTAGCGCTCACGGTCATCGACTTGCCGCGCCGCATCGCCTCGAGCAGCTTCAGCTCCTCGTTGGCATCCCTGACGTAGGCACGATCTCCATCGGAGAAAAGCTCGAACCGGGCGCCGTCCACGTCGACTTTGATCTCAGCACCCTTCTTGAGCGCTAGGCCAACGAGAACGCTGATCTCGGCCTTGATGCCAGCCTTCGGCCAGGCCGTGACATAGATCCGGGGCTTCTGCCGCTCGTCGGCCGCACTGGCCTCGCTCGCCTCCGAGACGGCAAAGCACATGCGTTGCTCTCCTGCACCATGGCGATACGTCTTCCAGTCGCTGTGCGTCCCGACGAGCTCTGCCGCAGCCGCACTGCCCGCCAGCACACCCGCAAGCGCGAGCAACAGCGGAAGGGAGAAAAAAGTGAGATGTGGCGTCATAGAACCAAGCTCTTGGCAGCGGGAGGGAACGTGGATGGCATGATCAGACGCGAGCTCGTGCGCGCCGTATCCAGTTGCCTGCCCGAAGTTGCATTCGGTTACCGGGGCAGCCTCACGGTGGCCCGGCGCGAGATGTGACGATCATACATGACGATGGCACCCGCCATTGCGACATTCACGCAGAACCGGGTCGGGATTTTCACAGTTACGTCGCAACGCGCGAGCAACTCTGGCGATAGAGATCCTTTCTCCGGTCCGAGCACATAGGCCGCTTGCGCCGGATGCTGGAATCGCGGCAACTTGATCGCCTCGTCCAGCAGCTCGACACCGACCAGCCTGCAGCCCCTCGGCAACGCAATCTCGTCGACCTTGCCCCAGTCGTAATGTGGCAGGTGCTGGTTGCCGCGCGACGTGTCCGCCATTGCCTCGAGCGCGCTGTAGGCAGCTCCAATCGTGAAAGTGAAAGACGCGCCGAACGCATGCGCGGAGCGCATCAGATTGCCGAGGTTCAAGCTCTTCGACATACGCTCGGCACCGATCGCAAAGTAGCCGCGGGCCGTGTCGAAGCCGGTGTCGGTCATAGGCTCTCTCGATGCGTGTTGATGGAGGCGTGCCCACGCCGGAACAGCCTCCGGACGTGACCATGTTACCCCGGTCCTTGTCCGGAAAACGACCCCCAATCCTCACTTTTCCCAGCTATGCCGTCTCGAGTTGGCGCGCCGCTTAAACGCTTCTTAAGCGTTGTCCCCCATTCTTCGGCTCGATACGGCACGAGGAAGGAAGTCGTCGATCGTCTGCGTAATTGCGTCGGCGTTGGCAGGGTCGGACGATCCCGCCCTGACTGTGGCGCGAACGCTTGCTCCTCGGGCTCAACCTGGCCGCCTCACGGTTGCCGGGTCCGATGCCGGTGCATACGAAGGATCGACGCCAATGCGATTGACGAAAGTTTGCCTGTTCGTAGGGCTTGCCCTTGCCGCTTCCGCTCCTGGCGCTCAGGCCGCCGACTGGAACCGAGGCGGTAGCATCAAGGATCGCGGCGGCGTCCCGGTCCCGGCCCCCATCCCCATTGTCGAGACCTTCAAGTGGTATCTCCGCGCCGATGTCGGCGGCGGCCTCGTCGATGGTGCCGATCCCGCCCATTCACAGAACCTCTATGGCCTGGACCGTGACCCGGCCGAGGGCGGCACATTCGGCGCGCTGTCGAATTGGTTCAGGGGCGACTTCGATACCTTCGCGACGCTCGGCGTCGGTGTCGGCGCCTACTTCACCCCGCACCTGCGTGGCGACCTCACGGTCGATGTCCGATCCAAGGGCGATGCCCACATCGAGACCGACTACACCTATACGCGTTCGCCGGCCTTGAACGGTGGCGCCGTCGAGCGTGTCGAGGGCGAAACCCGTGAGCACGCCGAGGTACGCAGCACCGTCGCGCTCGCCAACGTCTATTGGGACCTCACCGAGCGGGGCACCCGTTTCGTCCCCTATGTCGGTGTCGGCGTCGGCTTCGCCATGCGCAACATCGATCGCGACCACACGACCGTAGAGAACATCGTCAACGTGGCCGACCCCGCGAACCCTCTCGTCGTTGGAAATCGGACGTTTTGGGGCCAAGGCACAGGTCGCCAGCTCGCCCCCGCCGTCTCTGCCACCGCCGGCCTCGCCTACACGCTCGACCGTGGCATGGTCCTCGACCTGAGCTATCGCTACACCTACATCGGCTCGGTCGATTTCGACACCAGGATCAACTTCTCGCAAGCGATCAACGGCGCGAACTTCGTCGACTCGAAATTGACCATCGGCGACACCCATGAGCACGCTCTCCGTGCCGGCGTGCGCTGGAACGTCTGGTAAAAGAGAGACGCCCGAGAGCTGAAATCCCGTCCTGAATGAGAAAGGGGCGGATCCACTTGTGGATCCGCCCCTTCTTCATGCCTGACCTGGCTGCCAGCTCACGCTCAGTGAGCGAGCACCGCAAGCAGCAGCAGCGCCACGATATTCGTGATTTTGATCATTGGATTGACGGCCGGACCGGCGGTGTCCTTGTAGGGATCGCCGACCGTGTCGCCCGTGACCGATGCCTTGTGGGCCTCCGAGCCCTTCAAGTGCTTGACCCCGTCCTTGTCGACAAAGCCATCCTCGAACGACTTCTTGGCGTTGTCCCAGGCGCCGCCACCCGACGTCATCGAGATGGCGACGAACAGACCGTTGACGATCACGCCCAGCAGCATAGCGCCGAGCGCTGCGAAGGCCTGTCCCGGCCCTGCGATCCACTTCACGACGTAGAAGCACACGATCGGCGACAGCACCGGCAACAACGACGGCACGATCATCTCGCGGATCGCCGCCTTCGTGAGCAGGTCGACCGCCCGGGCATAATCGGGCTTCTCGGTGCCCTTCATGATGCCCGGCTTCTCCTTGAACTGTCGCCGGACCTCCTCGACGATGGCGCCGGCTGCGCGCCCGACGGCCGTCATGGCGATGCCGCCGAACAGATAGGGCAGCAGGCCACCGAACAGCAGTCCGACCACGACGTAGGGGTTCGACAACGAGAAGTCGATCACCAGGTTGTGGAACAGCGACCCAGGCTGCGCATTGGCAATGAAGAACTTCAGATCCTCGCTATAGGCCGCGAAGAGAACCAGCGCGCCGAGACCAGCCGATCCGATGGCGTACCCCTTGGTGACGGCCTTCGTCGTGTTGCCGACCGCGTCGAGGGCATCCGTGGTCTTGCGGATCTCTTTCGGCAGGCCCGCCATCTCGGCGATGCCGCCGGCGTTATCCGTCACGGGACCGAAGGCATCCAGCGCCACCACCATTCCAGCCAGCGCCAGCATCGTCGTAACGGCGATGGCGATGCCGAAAAGTCCGGCCAGCTTGAACGTGACGATGATGCCGAAGATGATGATCAGTGCCGGCAGCGCCGTTGCCTCGAGGCTGACCGCGAGGCCCTGGATCACGTTGGTGCCGTGACCGGTCACCGACGACTGGCTGATCGATCGCACCGGCCGGTAGCCGATGCCCGTGTAGTATTCGGTCACGACGATGATGGCCGCCGTGATGAGAAGGCCCACCGCGCCGCACCAGAACAGGTCCATGCCCGTGAACGTGACATCCCTGGCCGTGAAGCTGGTGGACATCCCGAGCAGGCTCTCGGTCAGCGGGTAGAGCGCGATCAGCGACAGGACGCCGGTCGCGATGATGCCCTTGTAGAGCGCACCCATGATCGAGTTGTTGGCCCCGAGCCGGACGAAGTAGGTGCCGATGATCGAGGTCACCACACACACGGCGCAAATCGCCAGTGGGTAGATCATGAGGCTGGTCGCCACCGCGGGCTGGGCCGCGAAGTAGATCGCAGCGAGCACCATCGTAGCCACGACGGTCACCGCGTACGTCTCGAACAGGTCGGCAGCCATGCCGGCACAGTCACCGACGTTGTCACCGACGTTGTCGGCGATCGTCGCCGGGTTTCTCGGATCATCCTCCGGAATTCCCGCCTCGACCTTGCCCACGAGATCGCCGCCGACGTCCGCACCCTTGGTGAAGATACCGCCGCCGAGACGGGCGAAGATCGAGATGAGCGAGGCGCCGAAGCCGAGAGCGACGAGCGAATCGATCACCGTCCGGCTCGTGTTCGTATAGCCCAAGCCCGCCGTCAGGACCGCGAAGTAGACCGCAACCCCCAGCAACGCCAGGCCGGCGACCAGCATTCCAGTCACGGCCCCCGCTCGGAACGCCATCGACAGGCCCTCGCCGAGCGATTGCGTCGAGGCCTGTGCCGTGCGCACGTTGGCGCGCACCGACACATGCATGCCGATGAAGCCGGCAATGCCCGAAAGAATGGCACCGACCAGGAACCCGATCGCGACGAGCCACCCGAGCAGAAAACCGACCAGGATGAAGATCGGCACGCCGGCGATGGCAATCGTCGTGTACTGGCGCGCCAGATAGGCCTGCGCGCCCTCTTGAATGGCGCTCGCGATCTCCTGCATGCGCGCGTTACCAGCATCGGCCGACAAGACCGATTTGATGGTGACGGCGCCGTAGACGATCGAGAGCAGGCCGCCAAAAATGATGGCCCACATCACGGTGCTCATAAGAAAGCTCCCCCAGTTCGAGAGTTGGAGTCGGGTCGACGATGGGTCCGCGGCAACGGAGGATGCAACAGTCTCGACAAACGCTCGCCGTCGCGGAAATCCCGGGATTCGCGGGCGGACCATGCCCCAACAGGTGCGCTGTTGCAACACGGCTCGAGGGATCGAGGATGGGTCAATCGTCGCCAGCGGTTAATTCATGGGGGCTCACGCTTGAAGTTGCCGTTCGGCAACACGTTGCACTTCCCACTAGAAATGATCCCAGCCGCTCCTCTCCAGCTGCAACGATTTTCCGTCGCTATCCAGAAAGCGAATTGCGTCTGACGCCGTGAGGTCTCCGATGCGAGTCACCGCGAACGGTTCGCGAGCACAGCGTCCCGCCTGGTTTGCCGCTGCGTCGAAGGCGTCCGCCTTTTCCGGCGCCACCGCAACCAGCAACTCGTAGTCGTCACCCGCCGCCACCACATCGCTCCAGCGCGACCGGTCGAACGCGATTGCCGCCCTGGCCGCAGCCTCACGTGGCACCTGCTCGATATACACCTGCGCTCCACAGCCACTCGCCCGGCACATCCGTCCGAGATCCTTGGCGAGGCCATCGGAGAGGTCCATCGCAGCCCTTGCGTTGTCGAGAAGCACCTGCCGCACGGCGAGCCGGGGTTGCGGCCTTCGATAGCGCCGGATCGCCGCCACGATCTCGGCCTCGCCCAGTCCCCAGGTCATTCCCAGTCCACGATCCTTGAGCATGGCGAGGCCGAGCGCAGCCTGACCGAGCGAGCCGGTCACGAACAGAGCATCTCCCGCTCGCGCTGCCCCGCGTCGCACCATCCGGCCCGTCGGCACCTCCCCGAAGACCGTGATCGAGACCGTGATGGGCCCCGGTCTGCGATCCGTGTCGCCACCGATCAGATGCATGCCGAAGGCGGCTTGGGCATCGCCAAGACCACGAGCGAACTCCGCCATCCAGGCGCGTGTCGGCGGCTCGGGAAAACTCAGCGCCATCAGATAGGCGCGCGGCGCGGCACCCTTCGCAGCCAGGTCCGAGACGTTGACCGCCAGGGCTTTCCAGCCGATGTCGGCGGGTGGATCGTCCTCCAGGAAGTGTATCCCCGAGGCGACGGGGTCGGTCTTCACCACGAGATCGCAGCCGGGCGTCGGTGTGATCGTGGCGCAGTCGTCCTTGAGGCCGAGCGCACCCGGATATCCTGCCGCCAGCGGCGCCAGATATTCCTGTATGATCGCTTCCTCGCCGTGAAGCAGAGGTTCACTCGAGGCCGTGTCGATGCTCGCCATGTCGCTCAATAAAGCACTGCCCGAGCCATGAAACCAGCCGACCGCCGCCCCTATTCGGTCTTCGGCCAGTTGTCCCGTATCCAGCGCGCCAAACCCTCTTCCTCGATCTCGCCGGCGGCAAGAGCCAGGATCGCGGCAGCCGCTTGCGGCTCCCCTACAACGAAATCGATCCCGTTGAGGCCGAGAAACGTGATCAGGGCCAGAAACGACGCCCGCTTATTGCCATCGACAAAGGGATGGTTGCGCGCGATTCCGAACGCATAGGCTGCAGCCAGCTCCGGCAGACCGTGCTCGCCATAAGCCCACTTATTCTTGGGCCGGTCGAGTGCCGATTCGAGCATGCCCGGATCGCGTATGCCCTCCGGCCCGCCGAACAGTCTTATCTGCTCGCCGTGAATTGCCACGACAAGCTCGACCGTCAGCCAAATTGGCTCGGTCATTTGGCAAGCTCTTTCAGAGTATTATGATAGGTCTTCATCGCCTTTCTGGCGATCTTGAGACCCTTCTCGAAGGTCTCGTCGGACTTCGATACCGTGAAACCGTGCGGTGTCTCGGAAACGACAAGCTGATCCCCCTGCTGCAGCCCGAGCCGCGCGAGCAGCTCCTTAGGCAGGATCAGTCCGGTGGAGTTGCCGATCTTCTTGATCTCGAGCTTCATGGGCGGCCTCATATGTTATACAAAACGTATAACACACCGAGCCCGCCCCGTCACGCCCGATCGCCGTCCCGCCCTCTGGGGCTCACGCCACCCGGTCCATGGCCTCGAGCTCGTCGATGAAACCTTCCAGCACATTGAGGCCTTTCGCCCAGAATGCCGGATCACGCGCGTCAAGCCCGAACGGCGCCAGGAGCTCCGAATGGTGCTTGGACCCACCCGCCTTCAGCATCTCGAAGTATTTTCCGACGAAACCCGGATGCGCCTCCTGGTAGAGCCCATAGAGCGAGTTCACCAGGCAATCGCCGAAGGCATACGCATAGACGTAGAACGGCGAATGAATGAAGTGCGGGATGTAGGTCCAGAACGTCTCGTAGCCGGGCTTACACTCGACGGCCGGTCCCAGGCTCTCACCCTGGATCTCCATCCAGAAGCGGTTGAGATCGTCGCTGGTCAGCTCGCCTTGCCGGCGTCCTTCGTGCACCTTGCGCTCGAACGTGTAGAACGCGATCTGGCGCACCACGGTGTTGATCATGTCCTCGACCTTCTGCGCCAGCATCGCCTTGCGCTCGCGCGGGTCGGTCGTCGCGGCCAGCATGGCGCGGAACGTCAGCATCTCGCCGAACACCGACGCCGTCTCGGCGAGCGTCAGCGGCGTCGAGGCGAGCAGCGGACCTTGCGGCGCCGCCAGTACCTGATGCACCCCGTGGCCCAGCTCGTGCGCGAGCGTCATCACGTCCCGCGCCTTGCCCTGGTAGTTCATCAACACGTACGGGTGCGCTGACGGCACGGTGGGATGCGAGAAGGCCCCCGGCGCCTTGCCGGGCCTCACCGGCGCATCGATCCATCCGCTCTTGAAGAACTTGCCCGCGATGTCCGCCATCTCCGGCGCGAAGCCGCGGTAGGCATCGAGCACCAGCCGCTCGGCCTCCGGCCATGTCACGACCCGCTCCGGCTTCTCGGGCAGCGGCGCGTTGCGATCCCAATGCGCCAGCGTGTCGAGGCCGAGCCATTTGGCCTTCATCGCGTAGTAGCGGTGCGCGGTCCGCGGATAAGCCTCGCGCACAGTCGAGACCAGCGCCTCCACCACCTCCCGCTCGACGCGATTGGAGAGGTGCCGTGCATCCGACACGTCCTTGAACCCGCGCCACCGGTCCGAGATTTCCTTGTCCTTCGCGAGCGTGTTCGTGATGAGCGTGAACAGCCGAATATTCTTGGCGAAAACTTTGGCCAGCGCCTCGGCCGCCGCCTGCCGGCGCCCGCGATCGGGATGCATCATGAAGTTGAGCGTAGGCTCCAGCCCCAAAGGCTCCGGTTCACCCTCCACCTCGAACTTCAACTCGGACATCGTCTCGTTGAACAGCCGGTCGAACGCACCGCCCGCTGTCATGCCCTTCTCGAGGAACAGCTTCTCGACCTGCTCTTCGAGCTGGTAGGGCTTCTCTTTCCGCAAATCGTCGAGCCACGGCTTGAGACGCGCCAGCGCCGGCACCTTCATCGCCTCTGCCAGATCTCCCTCGTCGATCTTGTTCAGCTCGAGCTCGAAGAACAGGAAGTCGCTCGACGCGTTGGTCAGCTTCTCTCGCACATCGCCATAGAACTTCGCCCGCGCCGGGTCGGCCATGTTCGCATAGTAGAGAAGCCCCGAGTAGGAGCCGAGGCGCCCCATCAAGTCGGCAAGCTTTTCATAGCTTTCGATGGCTTCGGCCAGGGCCCGTCCGTCCCGCCCCATCGCGACGAGCTTGCCCTGGTAGCGCTCCTTGAGCACCCTGGCATCCGCCGCCACTTTCTCCAGGTCCCGCGCCACTTCCGGAGAATCGATGCCCGGATAGAGATCGCCGAGGTTCCATTCCGGCATCGTGCCGAGGTCCGCCGTCGCAGCCCCGCTGCCGGTTGCCGCCGCCCAAGCCCTGGCTTCGGCCTCGGGGCTTGCACTGATGGAAATCACGGCTGGCCTCATGTTCGTACCTCTTGGCATCATCTGACGAGTAGGCTTCTATGTGCGCAGGCCTCGACCATCGTTCAAGCATGTTTCGCCTCTGGCGTCGGCAAGGCCCACGACAGCCGAGCCGGAAGGCCCGCGCGCCGCCTGTGATGCGGCTGCGGTCGCACGGTCCCTGATAGAGGCCCCACCGAGGTACGCCAATGCGCAATTCCAAGATTGAGATCCGTCCTTCGTCCGGTGCCCTGGGCGCCGAAATCTTCGGGATCGACCTCGCCGCGCCGCTCGACGCTGCAGGCGTCGGCACGCTGAAGGGCGCCCTCGCCGACCACGGCGTCATCTTCTTCCGAGACCAGACGTTGACGCCCGACCAGCACATCGCGTTCGCGCGGCATTTCGGACCGATCAACGTCAATCGCTTCTTCAAGTCCGACGCGGCCCATCCCGAAATCGCCGAGGTCCGCAAAGAGCCCGACCAGGCGAAAAACATCGGCGGCAACTGGCACACCGACCACAGCTACGATCAGGTTCCGGCACTCGGCTCGATCCTCCTGGCCCGCGAGGTGCCACCACGCGGCGGCGACACGCTGTTCGCCTGCATGGCCAAGGCCTTCGAGACGCTCTCGCCCGGCTTGCAGAGGACCCTTGAGGGCCTGCGCGCGGTTCATTCCAGCCGCCATGTCTTCGGCCGCCCGCAGTATGGCCAGGAAATGAACGGCCGCATCCGCAATCCGGAGGCTGCCACCCAGGACGCGATCCACCCCGTCGTGATTCGCCACCCGGACTCTGGCCGGAAAGTCCTGTTCGTCAATCCCGGCTTCACGACGCATATCGAGGGTTGGACCGAGGCTGAGAGCAAGGGGCTGCTCGAGATGCTTTATCAGCATGCCCGCCGCCCGGATTTCCACACCCGCTTCCAATGGCACGAGGGCTCCATCGCCTTCTGGGACAACCGCGCGACATGGCACTATGCCGTCAACGACTACCAGGGCGAGCGCCGCCTGATGCACCGCATCACGGTCGAGGGCGTGCCGCTTCAGTAAGGTGCGCACAACCTTGTCGATAGATTTGTTCACTGCGGCTCCCCGCCGCGCGGAGCGGTGGGGGGCGTACCACTGATGTTCGTTCTCTCGAAAGTTGTTGGCTTCCTGGCTCAGCCATCGACCCTCGTTTGGGTGCTGCTGATCGTCGGCCTGACACGGGCTCGCTCGTTACGGCCTTTGGTCAGGCAGCAAGGTCTGCGGCTCGCGGCTGGTGCAGCGGCGCTCTTCCTCGTCATCGGCGTGACCCCGCTGTCCAGCTGGATCATGATACCGTTGGAGGAGCGCTTTCAGCGTCCCGAGATTACCGCTGGAAGCCGCGGCTACGCCGGCATTATCTTGCTTGGCGGCGGCGAGGACGGGCGCGGCTCGGTCAATCGGCGCCAGCTTCAGGTCAACGCCGCCGGCGATCGCATCACGACAGCGACGGCCCTTGCGGCACGGCTGCCCGATACGCGCCTGATCCTGACAGGAACGGCAGCGACGCTGTTCGACAGTGTCCCCGGAACGACCAGCGCTGTTCGCGATTACTACCTTGCCCTCGGCGTCGCGCAATCGCGCATCGTCGTCGAGGAGCGCTCCCGCAACACGTATGAGAACGCCATCTTCACGCACGCCGTCGTCAAGCCGCAACCCGGCGAGCGCTTCCTGCTCGTCACCTCGGCAGCACACATGCCACGCGCTGTCGGCGTATTCCGGCAAGCCGGCTTCGACGTCGTGCCCTACCCGACCGATTACCGGACCAACTTCCCAAGCGATGCATTTCATACGTTCGGGTCGATCCCTGCGGGCCTGAAGCGCTTCGACGAGGCCACGAGGGAATGGATCGGCCTTGTGGCCTATCGACTGCTCGGTCGCAGCAACGCGCTTTTCCCTGCCCCGGCCATCTCGGCCTAGTGAGGCGTTTATCGCGCCTTAGTTGACACGAACCTGGCCGCGCCGCTGGTCAACAAAGGCGCGACGCCACACTAGGCCCATGTTGTCGCTAGTGGCCTGTCGCGCCAAAATCGGCAGAGGTTGTCGACGTGCTGCGATTTTGGCGCGACAGGCCACTAGGCCTTTTTCTGAGCTTTCACCGGTCTCGGCGGGTTGGTGTTGCCGGGCCTCAGCTCAGCGTCGAGATTGAAGGCGGGACAGCTCTTCGCAACGAGTTGCCGGTTCAACGCTTCGAGACGCGCCTTGTCGCGACGGAGATCGGCGGCCACGTCCTGACCATACACCGTACCCCCGACGAGAGGGCGTGCCGCAGCTTGAGCACCCGCCGCGAGCGCCGATGGCTGGGCGCGGTTGTGTGTATCGCGCATCTGAATAATCTTGACCACAATCGAGCCGTTGAGACGCTTGCAGTCGAGCGCCTGCTCCTGGTCGGTCAGGTTGTAGGTGCCCGAGGCATCGAACCTACCGCCCTTTGGCGCCGCCGCTCTTATCTTGTCCAGCTTCGGATCTGGCGGCTGATAACCCGGGACCGCCGCTGCGCAGGCGCAGACGGACAAAGCGAGGACGACGACTGCGAATTGCCGCCAGGGCATGTCGGCTCCGTGAAAGATCCGGACTCGGTCGATGAGTGCGCTTGGAACATGGCCGCGTTGCGGCGCGGCGACAATGGTCCCGGCTGCCATGCGTCAACTGGTTTGTGCAAGGTTCGAGACGCACGCCCCAACCTATGCCACCTTGCCCGCCGCTCGCTCTACGAACCTCTCCAAGAGACCTCTCGATGACCGCAATCGATACCTTGGCCGACGTCGTCGGTCCCGACGCCTGCCTGACCGCCCCCGAGGACGTGGCGCCCTACGCTGTCGATTGGCGCGGCGCCTACAGAGGCGTCCCCGCTGCCGTGGTCAAGCCATCCTCGACGTCCGACGTTGCCGAAATCGTTCGCCGCGCAAGCGCGCAGGATCTTTCCATCGTACCGGCCGGCGGCCGCACCGGGCTCTGCGGCGGCACCGTCCCAGCCGCCAATGGCCCCGCCTCGATCGTGCTCTCGCTCGAGCGCCTCAATCGTATTCGCTCCATCGACACGCGCGATTTCTCGCTCGTCGCCGAGGCGGGCTGTGTCGTCCAGAACGTGCAGCAGGCCGCAGCCGACGCCGGACGCTTCTTCCCGATCCAGTGGGGCGCCCAGGGCACGGCGCAGATCGGCGGCATGCTCTCCACCAACGCGGGCGGTATCCGCACCCTCCGCTGGGGCAACGCCCGCGAGCTGGTCCTGGGCCTCGAGGTTGTCCTGCCCGACGGCCGCATTCTCGACGACTTGCGCCGCGTCCGGAAGGACAACAGCGGCTATGCGTTGCGTCACTTGTTCATCGGCGGCGAGGGCACGCTCGGCATCATCACAGCCGCGGCGCTGCGCCTGCAGCCCGCGATCAAGCGCATGGAGACCGCCTTCGTTGCCGTCCCGAGTCCGGATGCTGCCCTGTCGCTCTATTCCCGCATGATGGAATCCGGCGCCGACCTCATCGCCTTCGAGCTCTGCGCTCGCTACTGCATGGAGACCGCCGCGCGCCATGGCGTTGGACTGCGCATGCCGTTGCCACTCGAAAGCCCCTGGTTCGTCATGCTCGAGATCGCCGCCGCGCACCCGAGCGTGCCACTCCGCGAGATGATGGAAGGCACCTTGGCCGAGGCCATGGAAGCCGGTGAGGTGACCGACGCGTCACTGGCCGAAAGCGAGGCCCAGCGCCTCGGCATCTGGAAGATCCGGGAAGACTACCCCGAGTGCTCGCGCCTCGAAGGTCCGGCCGTCAACACCGACACCGCGGTACCGGTCTCGGCCGTGCCCGAGTTTCTCGCCACCGCCATCCGTGAAGTCTCGGCCCGCTGGCCCCAGGGCCGTATCGCCGCCATCGGTCACGCTGGCGATGGCAACATCCATTTCGGGCTTCACGCCCCGTCCGGATGGAGCAAGGGACGCCCAGCCTGGGTCGAGGCGACAGATGGCTTCGAGCCGCTCGTCAACGCCATCGCGGTCTCCCTCGGCGGCAGCTTCTCGGCTGAGCATGGCATCGGCCAGTCGAAGCGCCACGCCATGGCCTCGCACAAGAGCCCCATCGCCCTCGACGTCATGCGCCAGATCAAGTCCACCCTCGACCCCGCCGGCCGCATGAACCCGGGCAAGGTGCTGCCGTAAGGCCACGTCGGTCGGAGCGGGGCCGCTACCCCGCCTTAACCGTGGGCCTCCTCGTCACGCACCGCATTCGCCTTCCTCGCCTCGCTCAGCAGCGGCACGGTCCAGAACGTGGCCATGCCCAGGGCCGCTGCGCTGGCTGCCATCACCAGGGAGGCGAGATAGTCGCCCGTGATGTCGTGCAGGTAGCCCGACAGCCACGACCCGAACGCCGCTCCAAAGCCCATGCCGAGGGCAATTGTCCCGTAGATCCTCCCGACGCCGCCGCCCGCATATATGGTCGCGGTCAGCGTCGATATGATCGGCCCGCGCGTACCCTGGTTTATCCCGAACAGGAATGCCCAGGCATAAACCAGCAGCAGCGACGGATGCGACGGCAGCGCCGCGAGGCACAGAATGCCGATCACCGTGCCGAGGTAGGACAGCGTGATCATGAGGCGCTGCCCGAAGCGATCGACCAGCGGCGCGATGCTCGCATTGCCGACCAGCGACAGCATTCCGGTGAGCCCGAACGCGCTCGCCGCAGCAAGCGGTGTGATGCCTGCCTCGACCATGGCTGCCACTGCCTGCGGAGACACCGCGAACGAGGCGAGCGACGTCAGGAAGTAGACGACAAGCAGCGCCCAGAACGGCTTCGTCTTGAGCGCCCGGAGCACGTTCCATCCGCCACCCGTCGCCGCGTCGCTGACCGCCCGTTTCCGCTGCCATTCTCCTGAGCCACGCGACATCCGCGACAGCGGCAGGAAAGCCGTCAGCAGCGCCAAGGCCAGCAACACGGCCCCAATAACACGGTAGGCATCTCGCCAGCCGTAGGCGTCGATGAGCAGCTGCGCCACCGGTGCCATGATCAACACGCCGAAGCCGGTCGCCGCGTAGACAGCACCGATCGCTGTGCCGAGCTGCGACTGATACCAGCGGCTGAGCAACGCGTTGGCCGTCACCATGCCGAGCATCGACACACCGAGCCCCGAGGCGAGTCCCACCGTCAGCGCGAAATGCCAGATCGCCGTCGCCGAGCCCGCGAGATAAAGGCTTGTGCCGAGCAGAACCAGGCCGCTGCAATAGGATGCCCGCGCGCCCAGGCGATCGAACACCCCGCCCGCGACCGGCCCCGCGAGCCCGACCACGAGCATGAACAGCGAGTAGACGCCCGTGATCTGCGAGCGCGTCGCGCCGAGCGCCGTCTCGACCGGCAGAAGGAAAACGGCGAACACCTCGGTTGCCCCGCGCCCGAGCATGTTCATCACGAAGGCGAGCGCCAGCACCGTCCCCAGCATCGTTCTCGTCGCCTCGAGGCGCCCCGCGCTCGCGTCATTCAATTCAGCCGTCTCCCCTCGTCGATTGACGCAAAAGGCCCGAGCTGTGCTCTGCTGTGCCGAAGAGCCTCAGCCTTCGTCCAATTGGGGCCGAAGCGCAAGTGAGCGACGACGCATGAGAGGGTTGCGGCAAATGGGCAGGAGCGAGACGGTGGCGCCGGCCCGCGCAGTCAAGGCCATTGGCGCCATGATTCTCGCCACGGTCGCTTTCACATTCGGCGACGCGGCTATGAAGTTGATTGCGGGCACGGTTCCGACCGGTCAGGCCGTCTTCCTGCGCTGTACTGGCTCCGTCCTGCTCGTTGCCGTCGCAGCCGCGCGCAGCGGCGTCATCACCTCGATCCGCCACGCCTTTGTCCCCCTGATGGCTTGGCGCAGCGCCGGCGACGCCGGCAGCGCACTGTTTTTCCAGGCCGCCGTGGGTCGCATGCCGTTCGCCGACATCATGGGCATCCTCCAGCTGACACCGCTCTCCTTGACGGCCGCCTCAGCCATCTTCCTGGGCGCGAACGTCGGATGGCGCCGGTGGACCGCCGTTGCGGCCGGTCTCTGCGGCGCCCTGCTGGTCATCAAGCCCGGCACCAGCGCTTTCAACGTCTGGGCGCTGCTCGCGGTCGGCACCGTGCTATGTGGAACGCTGCGAGACATCACCACCAGGCGGCTCGATGGAGGGCTCTCGCCACTGATCATCATGATGGTTTCGCAGGCGTTCGTGGCACTGACAGCGCTTGGATTTGCGGCCTTCGAGAGCTGGGTCTGGCCCACTCCGACCGAGGCGGCCCTCATTGCCTTCTCAGCAGCCCTGACACTGGCCGGCCACCTTTGGGTTATCGCCTCGATCCGAGGCGGCGACATCGCAACGGTCGCGCCATTCCGTTACGCCGGTATCGTTTGGGCCATCCTGCTCGGCCTGATCGTCTGGGGAGAGCTGCCCGATACCCTATCGTTCACGGGCATCGCCATCCTCATCGCTGCCGGCCTCTACGCCTTTCAGCGCGAACGTCGCAACGCGAGAGGCAGATGACGCATGGCGAGTTGCCCGCCCACGCTCGATCGCGGGTAGTATGGTCTCTGACATCACAACGCGAGAGGAGCGCCCGATGGCTGTCGACCAGAACAACTACAAGTACCTGAAATTCAACCGCCCCAAGGACGGCCTGCTCGAGATCGTTCTCTCCGCCCCCGGAAAGCTCAACGCAGTCACGGTCGATGGCCACGCCGAGCTTGGCCGCGTCTGGGCCGACGTCGACCGCGACGAGAGCGTCCAGGTCGTGCTGCTCCGCGGCGAGGGCGGCACCTATTCGGCCGGCGGCGACCTGAAGCTCGTCGAGCAGATCGCCGAGAGCTGGGAGACGCGCATGCGCGTCTGGAAGGAAGCCTCCGACTTGGTCTACGGCGTCATAAATTGCTCCAAGCCGACCGTCTGCGCCATGGAAGGCGTCTCGGTCGGCGCCGGTCTCGCAGCCGGCCTCCTGTGCGACATCACCATTGCCGGCCGGACTACGCGGATCATCGACGGGCACACGCGCCTCGGTGTCGCCGCAGGCGATCACGCCGCTATCATCTGGCCGCTGCTGTGCGGCATGGCCAAGGCCAAGTACTACCTGATGCTCTGCGAGACCCTCAAGGGCGAGGAGGCCGAGCGGCTCGGCCTCGTCTCGCTCGTCGCCGACGACGACAAGGTGATCGATACCGCCTATCAGGTCTGCGACAAGCTGCTCGGCGGCGCTCAGACAGCGATCCGCTTCACCAAGCATTCGCTGAACAACTGGCTGCGCATGGCTGGCCCCACCTTCGATGCCTCCCTGGCACTAGAGTTCCTCGGCTTCGGCGGCCCCGAGATGAAGGAAGGACACCTCAGCCACGTCGAGAAGCGCAAGCCGAAGTTCCCACCGAAGGCGCCGTACTGAGCCCCGTCGAGCAATCCAATCTGGCCCAACCAACGGAGCCAGCCGAAATCGACGCCAGGGCATCGCATTTGGCAGGTCCCCCTCCCCGTCGCGGGGAGGGGCTGAGGCACGGAGGCCCGGTCTCGAGCGTTGTCCTAACGACCTCACGCAACACGCCAGGGACGTAGCGCGATGCCCGACGACCATGCCCACGACCATTCGATCCACGGACACGGTCACAGCCATGACCACGCGGCCGGAGCCAGCGAGCAGCGCCTCGGCCTCGCCGCACTCCTGACCGGCGCCTTCATGCTTGCCGAGGTCGCCGGCGGCTTGATCTCGGGATCACTCGCACTGATCGCCGACGCCGGTCACATGCTGACCGATTTCGCAAGCCTCTCCCTCGCCTGGTACGGCTTCCGTTTGGCCCGCCGCCCGGCCGACTGGCGCCGCACTTACGGCTACGACCGGTTCTCCGTGCTTGCCGCCTTCACCAACGGCATTGCACTCTTCGCCATCGCCGCCTGGATCACCTTCGAGGCATGGCAGCGGCTGAGCCAGCCGGGCGACGTGCTCGGCGGCATCATGCTATGGGTGGCGCTGGCCGGCCTTGCGATCAATTTAGTCGTGTTTTGGGTGCTGCAGTCAGGCGACAAGGACAATCTCAACGTCCGCGCAGCGTCTCTTCACGTTCTCGGAGACCTGCTCGGCTCCGTCGCGGCTTTGGCCGCGGCGATCGTCATCATGACGACAGGCTGGACGCCGATCGATCCGCTGCTGTCGGTCCTGGTCGCCCTCATCATCCTTCGATCGGCATGGCGCGTCGTCGCCGAGAGCGGTCATATCCTCCTCGAAGGCGCACCATCAGGCGTCGACAATCGCGCCATAGCAGCTGATCTGATCGCATCCGTTCCTGGCCTCGCCGACGTCCACCACGTCCACGCTTGGTCCATCAGCGAGAAACGCCCGATGATAACGCTTCACGCGCGCATCTCGAACGACGGCAGGCCACCCGAAGCCGTGACTGCCGAGATCAAGCGCCGCCTGAAGGACAGGTTCAACATCACCCACGCAACGATCGAGATCGAGCGCGACGCCTGCGCCGACGACCAGAAATCGTAGGTGATGTCGAGCGCTGCTGACTGACGGAGCCGAGCCCCGAAGCATCCGTGCGTCGTCTACGCCTGTGGCAGCTCCGGCCGCATCAAGTGCCAATCCGTCACCTGCTGGTAGGCATGGGCCATGCGCAGCAGCAGCGGCTCCTTCCACCATACCGCCTCGAGCTGCATCGACACCGGGAAGCCCGCCGCAGAGAACCCGCACGGCACCGCAATCCCTGGAAGCTGGCCGAACGCGCCATTGTACGTGTTCTGCGCCACCGCCTTGGTCGCGGCCCAGAGCGAGCGGTCCTCGGCATGCGGCGGCGGGTCGACTGGCAGCGTTGGCGTCAACAGCACGTCCACCTTGTCGAACGTCTTCGCGAGCGTCCGGACCCACGCCTCTCTCGCGCGCATGGCTCCGGCATACTCGACGCCAGTCCGCTCGAGCCCGAGCCGAAGCCGCTCGATTGTCTGCGGCGCCCACTTCGAAGGATCGCCCAGCCGATCGCGGTGCACCTCGCACGCATCCGAGAAGATCATGACGGCACACTGCTCCTGCACCGTCTCTGCGCCGGGGAGCACAATCTCTGAGACCTTGGCACCCAGCTTCTCGAGTTGCTTGATCGCGGCCTCCAGTGCCGCCGCCCGATCCGGAGGCACGTTGTCGAAATAGTACTTCCGCACGACCCCGACTCGCACGCCCTCGATGCCATCGCCGAGCGTCGGCAGGAAATTCTCGAGAGGCTGGTCCCGGCTGGTCGGATCGTCGGCATCGTAACCCGCGATTACCGCGAAGAGCCGAGCACAGTCGAGCGCCGAGCGCGCCATCGGACCGATGGTGTCGTGCGACGCACTCACCGGGAAGCACCCCGCGTTCGGCACGCGACCCGACGTCGGCCTCAAGCCCGTGATCCCGTTGATGGCCGCCGGAATTCTCACCGATCCGCCGGTGTCCGTGCCGAGTGCCATGTCCGCCATGCCGGTTGCGACGGCGACGCCCGAGCCGCCGCTGGAGCCTCCCGGGATGCGATCGAGACCCCACGGATTCTTGCACTGCCCGATCAGAGACGACATGGAGCGCACGCCGAAGGCGAACTCGTGCAGCGTCACCTTTTGGGTGAGCACCGCTCCAGACCTGCGCATCCGAGAGACCACCGGCGCATCGCGGTTCGGCACGTTGTCTGCGAACCACTTCGACGCCATCGTCGTTTTGGTCCCGGCCGTCTCGATGTTGTCCTTCACGGCGATCGTCGCGCCATGCAGCAGACCCAGCCAGCGGCCATCTGCTGCCGCTTTGTCCGCCGCCTCGGCGTCGGCCCGCGCCGACGGCATCGACGTGATCACCGCATTGACGAGAGGATTCCAAGCCTCCTCGGCGGCCCGATTGGCCTCGAGACGTGCGACGGCAGAGACGGTGTCGGGCATGACGGGATGCTCCCTCGGACATGTATGAACGCGAAGAGACTACGACAGACCCCGGCCGGGGCAATGCTCGGAGACCAGGCATCGTGGCTGAAGTCGGACCCAGTCGATCCGTCAGTGCCGATTGGTGCCTTCGGCGAGCCTCGAGCTATGCTTTCGAGGCCTGCCCCCGGATGATATCGAGCCTGTTGCTGGGAGCATCCGGCGCCAGGAAATCCGGGATCGTCCGCTCCGTGCGCCGCGGCCGCTTCAGGAGCTCGACGCGCCACTCGGTGACCCGGTCCTCCTTCACGTGGATGTATTGGCCCGGCTTCGGCTCATTGATGTATTCCTTCTGCAAGACGAGCGCGAGCGGCGTCTCCGCCCCATCCGTCCTCTCGAAAAAGCTCAGCGCCTCCGAGTAGCTCGCAAACGCACGGAAGTAGTCGTTGCCGTTATCCAGGTCTTTCGCGCCATGCTCGGGATAGCACCACACTCTGTACTCGAGCACCGCATCCCAGACCAATCCGCCGCCGGATTTGGCCAGTGCGGGGTATGTTCCCACCTTCGAAGGGTCGTCTGCATCGGGATACATCTGTGAGGATGTCATTCGCTCGTTAGCCTTCTCGACGAGAGAACTCTTGGGGTGCAGGAGAACGGCCCGACCGCACCGAGGTCGCGCTCTCGCTCCATCCGAAGCCGCAGCGCCGGGCACCACAGTGCCCCGCGCCCGCAGACGGATCAAATCACACCCTTGTCCTTCAGCTTCCCCATCTCTGCATCGGTGAGCCCCAGCAACCCCTTGTAGAGCTCGTCCGTGTGCGCGCCCATGGGCGGGCCGAGCCATTCGACCTTGCCGGGTGTATCCGACAGCCGCGGCACCACGTTCGGCATCGCGATCTCGCCGCCGACGCGCTCATCGTACATGCGCAGGATGTTCTCGCGCGCCGCGTAGTGCGGATCCTTGAAGATGTCGGAGATGGAGTAGACGGGCCCGCACGGGACCTGGAACTTGTCGCACTCGGCGATGCACTCATCGAGCGTGAACTTCATCGTCCAGCGCGCCACCCAGGCGTCCACGTCGTCGCGCTCCCGGTCGCGGTCCGCGATCTTCTCCCACTTGCCCCCCGGAACGGCGAGCTCCGGCTGCCCCTGAGCCTCGGCGAGCCGCGCGTAGATCTTGTCCGACGTGCACGCAATCGCGATCCACTTGCCGTCCTTGGTCGGGTAGTGGCTGTGCGGGCAGACGTTGACGGTGCCCGGCCCCATCCGCTCGCGCTGATAGCCCTTGTAGTTGTAGGACGCGGCCAGCTCGTCGAGGATGCGGAAGATCGGTTCGTAAAGTCCAATGTCGATGTATTGCCCGCGCCCCGTCATATCGCGAGCCCTGAGCGCCAGCATCACACCGAGCGCTCCGTAGAGCCCCGCCATGTAGTCGGGAATCGTCGCCGAGCCAGGCGTCGTCGGCGGCCGGTCGGGGAAGCCCGCAAGGTAGGAAAGACCACCGAAGGCATTGCCGATCCGACCGAACCCCGGCCGAGGCGAATACGGCCCCGTCTGGCCAAAGCCCGAGATCCGCACCATGATCAGCTTGCCGTTCTCCTCCTTCAGCGTATCCCAGCCGAGCCCCCACTTCTCCAGCGTGCCGGGCTGAAAATTCTCCACCAGCACGTCGGCCTTGCGGATCATGCGCTTGAGCAACTCGGCGCCCTCGGGCTTCCTGAGGTCGAGCGTCGCGACCTTCTTGTTGCGCGTCTCCTGCAGCCACGGCAGCGAGTCGCCCGACGGCGTCGGCGTACCGAATTTCCGCAGCGCGTCGCCGACGCCCGGCAGCTCCAGCTTGAACACCTCGGCGCCGAACTCGGCGAGCTGCGTCGAGCAGAACGGCCCAGCGAGGAAGCTCGACACGTCGATGACGCGGATGCCCTGCAGCGGCTTCACGGTCGGATGGGGCGAAGGCACGGCGCCGTCGGCGGACATGGGGCTCTCCTGAAAGAATGATGATCCGGACGGACTTACAACGCCGCGGCGCTGCTGCCAACGGTCGGCGACAAGACGTTGGGACACCAGCCTCCCGGAGACCGCCGTCGAGCGCGACTGCCTCCGGTCGATGCTGCGGCGAGCCTACTCCGCCGCCTGGGCCGCCTGCATCGGCTCCCACTTCTTCACCACAGGCAGAACCTCTTTCGCGAACAGCTCGATACCGCGCTTCGAGACCTCGAACGGCGTGCCACCGAACCGGAACGCGACGTTCATCTCGAAATCGCCGAGCAGCTTCCGCCGGTCCTCGAGCCCGCGCAGCACCTTGTCCGGCGTGCCCCAGCTTGCGGCCTTCATGAAGCCCTCGGTTGCTGCTGCCAGGCCACCGCCCTTCCGCGCAATCTCGGCCTTCTGCTGGTAGCTGTCGTAACCCTTCACCTTGGCGAAGTGCTCGCCGAGAAACTCGTAGTGATGGAAGTTCGATTCGACGAACTTGCCCTGGTACTTCCGCGCCTCCTCCTCGCACTCGGCGAGGTTGGTGCTCATCACCGCGAACTCGGTCAGCATCGGCATCGGCGGCTTGGTGCCGTGGTATTTCGTATGCAGCTCCCGCCCCTTGTCGATCATGGGCTTTCTCATCTCCCACGGCCGGTCGGCGAACATCACCATGTGCGCGCCGAGCTTGGCTGCGGAGTCGATCGAATCCTCACTCGACGCAACGGCATAGATGCGTCCGTCCATGTTGTTCTGCGGACGTGGCCGGATCTCGATGCGCGGCTGCTTGTAGAATGGCCCGTTGCCCTCCATGAAGCCCGTCTTGAGCGCGTTGACGATCATGTTGGCCGCCTCGTCGAAGCGCCCGCGCGACTCGCCCATATCCAGCCGGAACGCCTCGAATTCGCGCCGCGCCAGACCGCGCCCCATGCCGAAGCGCAAGCGTCCACCCGACAGCATGTCGAGCACGGCCGCGTTCTCGGCCACGCGCAGCGGATCATGCCACGGCAGGATGACGGCCGCCGTGCCGACGTCGATGTTCGGGCACTTGGCGGTGAGGTAGGTCATCAGCTGGATGTTGTCGGGAACGAACGAGTAGTCGTTGAAGTGATGCTCGGCCGACCAGAGGCAGTCGAACCCGAGATCGGCGGCCATGCGCGCGAGCCTGATCTCCTCGTCCCAAACCTGCTTGTCGGGGCAGTTCTCCCAGCCGTAGCTGGCGAACACCATCATCATGCCGACGTCCATGCGCACATCCTCCGGGTCGCTTCTTTATGTCCGGACAGCATGGTCACACGCATGGCCGCGAGGAGCAAGACCGCATGGACTGATTGCTCGCCCCTCCTTTCAGCCGCTAACCTCATCGCAGTTTCGACCCAACGCGGGGTATCGCCATGCGTCTGAGCAAACTCACCTACGACCGGCTGTCGACCGAGCAGAAACTCATCTGGGACGAGGTCGTCGCCGGTCCCCGCAAGAAGATGCACGGCCCGTTCTTCATCTGGCTACACAGTCCGGAGCTGTTGAGTAGGGGTGAAAAGCTCGGCCTCTACGCCCGCTTTCACTCCAGTCTGCCGCCCCGCTTGTCGGAGCTCTGCATCCTGATCATGGCAGCCCACTGGAAATGTGCCGGTGAATGGGTCGATCACGAGCCGATCGCGAGAAACCAAGGCATCGATCCCGACGCTCTAGAGGCCCTTCGAACGGGAGCGCCCGCACACTTTGGCAAACCCGACGAGGTTGCCGTCTACGAGCTTGCCCAGGAGCTATTGGCGACGCGCGAGGTCTCTGATGCGACTTACGCCAAGGCAAAGGCGGCGCTTGGCGAGCGCGGCGTGCTCGATTGCGTCGCCGTGCTCGGCTACTACAGCCTCATCGCCATGAGCATGAAAACGTTCGCGATGGTGCCGGAGGGAACCGCAAACCCATTCGCCGACGGGTGATCTTCGACCTTCCGGCGCGGGTGGATCAGGCGGCTCGGGCGGTGGATCGCGGCCACGTTGGCTTCGCCTAGCCGCCCTTCCCCTCGAACAGCTCGCGGATGCGGGAGAAAAAGCCGCTCGACGCCGGGCTCGTCTCCTTGTGGCTCTCCTTCTCGAACTCCTGAAGGAGCTCCTTCTGGCGCCGCGTCAGGTTCTTCGGCGTCTCCACCTCGACCTGGATGTACATGTCGCCCTTCACGTTCGAGCGCAGAACAGGCATGCCTTTGCCCTTGATCCGAAACTGCTTGCCCGTCTCCGTGCCCGCCGGCACTGACACGGCCACGCGCGAGTTGTCGAGCAGCGGCACATCGATTGATCCTCCCAGCGCAGCCGTCGTCATCGAGATCGGCACCCGGCAGAACACGTCCGCGCCGTCGCGCTGGAACAACTCGTGCGGCTTGATCGAGAGGAAGATGTAGAGATCGCCCGTCGGTCCGCCCCGCTCACCCGCCTCACCCTCACCGGCAAGCCGGATGCGCGTACCGTCCTCGACGCCGGCGGGGATCGACACCTGTAGCGTTCGCTCCTTGGTGACGCGTCCCGCACCCTGGCAAGTGGTGCACGGGTCCTCGATGAACTCACCACGCCCGTGGCACGAAGGGCAAAGGCGCTCGATCGTGAAGAAGCCCTGGCTCGCGCGCACCTTGCCCTGACCCTGACAGGTTGGGCATTGCGACGGCCGCGTCCCTGGCTTGGCGCCCGATCCCGAGCAGGTTTCGCAACTCACCGTCGTGGGTACGCGGATCGTGGCCTGCTTGCCGGCGAACGCCTCGGCGAGCGTGATCTCCATGTTGTAGCGAATGTCGGCGCCACGCTCGCGACCACCTCGACCGCGCCCGCCCCCGCCGCGACGCCCGCCCATGAACTCGCCGAACAGGTCGTCGAAAATATCGGACATCGATGACGCGAAATCCGGACCGAAGCCGCCGGCCCCGCCAGGTCCACGCCCGCCCTCGAACGCCGCGTGGCCGAACTGGTCATACGCCGCCCGCTTCTGCGGATCCTTCAGGGCCTCGTAGGCCTCGTTCAACTCCTTGAACTTCTGCTCGGCCGCCTTGTCGTCGGGATTCCGGTCGGGATGATGCTCCTTCGCGAGCTTCCTGAAGGCGCTCTTCAGCTCCAGCTCGGATGCACCCCGAGACACGCCCAGGATCTCGTAATAGTCGCGCTTGGCCATCTCGCGGATTCCTAGAGGCTGCCCCGATCTTTCCGGTCATTTTGCGCCGGAAAGGCGTCGATTGCATATGTCCGTCCACAAAAGCTGGGCCCGCCCTCCGCAGGGAGGACAGGCCCTTGCTCATCAGCGCTGGCGAGGACCGTCATATCGGCACCTCTCGCCGCGCTCAGACGGACTTCTTCTTGTCGTCTTGAACCTCTTCGAAATCGGCATCGACGACGTTCTCGTCGCCTTTGCCGCGTGGCCCGGATCCGGCTCCGCCGCCGCCGTCGGGGCCGCCCTCGTCGCCGCCACCGCCCTTGTCACCACCGTAGATGGCCTCACCGAGCTTCATCGAGGCCTGCATCAGACCATTGCTCGCCTCTTTGATGGCGTCGGCGTCGTCCGCAGTCATGGCCGCCTTCAGGCTGGCCAACGCAGCCTCGATCGCCGATTTTTCTTCGGCCGGCACCTTGTCGCCATGCTCCTTGAGGTCCTTCTCCACCTGAGCCGAGAAGTGATCGGCATGGTTGCGGGCCTCGACGAGATCGCGCTTCTTCTTGTCCTCTTCCTTGTGCGCCTCGGCTTCCTCGGCCATCCGTTTGATGTCGGCATCCGAAAGACCGCCGGACGCCTGGATGCGGATCGACTGCTCCTTGTTCGTCTTCTTGTCCTTCGCCGAGACGTGCACGATGCCGTTGGCGTCGATGTCGAACGTCACCTCGATCTGCGGCACGCCACGAGGCGCCGGCGGTATACCGTCGAGATCGAACCGGCCGAGATGCTTGTTGTCGGCCGCCATCTCGCGCTCGCCCTGGTAGACGTTGATCGTCACCGCGCGCTGCGCGTCCTCCGCCGTCGAGAACACTTGGCTCTTCTTAGTCGGAATGGTCGTGTTGCGCTCGATCAAGCGTGTGAACACGCCACCCAGCGTCTCGATGCCGAGCGACAGCGGCGTCACGTCGAGAAGCAGCACGTCCTTGACGTCGCCTTTCAGAACGCCACCCTGAATTGCGGCGCCTACAGCAACCACCTCGTCCGGGTTGACGCCCTTGTGGGGCTCCTTGCCGAACAGCTTCTTGACCTCGGCCTGCACCCGCGGCATGCGCGTCATGCCACCGACAAGCACGACCTCGTCGATCTCGGCGGCCTTGAGACCGGCGTCCTTGATCGCCTGCTCGCAGGGCGGCAGCGTGCGCAGGATCAGATCCTCGACGAGGCTCTCGAGCTTCGCCCTCGTCAGCTTCATCGTGAGATGAAGCGGCGATTGCGTCTGCGGGCTCATCGAGATGAACGGCAGGTTGATCTCGGTCTGCTGGGCGCTCGAAAGCTCGATCTTCGCCTTCTCGCCGGCCTCCTTCAGTCGCTGCAGAGCCAGACGATCGTTCCTGAGATCGATCCCCTGCTCCTTCTTGAACTCGTCGGCCAGATAGGTGACGAGCTTCATGTCGAAGTCCTCGCCGCCGAGGAACGTGTCGCCGTTCGTCGACTTGACCTCGAACACACCGTCACCGATCTCGAGAACCGAGATGTCGAACGTGCCACCACCGAGGTCGTAGACCGCGATCGTCTTGGACGCCTGCTTCTTGTCGAGACCGTAGGCGAGCGCTGCGGCAGTCGGCTCGTTGATGATGCGCAGCACCTCGAGGCCGGCGATCTTGCCGGCGTCCTTGGTCGCCTGACGTTGGGCGTCGTTGAAGTAGGCAGGCACCGTGATGACCGCCTGCGTGACCGGCTGGCCGAGGTAGGCCTCAGCCGTCTCTTTCATCTTGGCGAGAATGTCTGCCGACACCTGTTGCGGCGAATATTGCTTGCCCTGGGCCTCGACCCAGGCGTCGCCGTTCTTGCCCTCGGTGATCCTGTAAGGAACAAGCTTTTTGTCCTTCTCGACCATGGGGTCGGCGTAGCGCCGTCCGATGAGGCGCTTGATCGCGAACAGCGTATTCGTCGGATTGGTTACCGCCTGGCGTTTCGCCGGCAAGCCGACCAGACGTTCGCCGTCCTCCGTGAAGGCGACGATCGAAGGTGTGGTGTTCGCACCCTCGGCATTTGGAATGACCTTCGGCTGGCCGCCTTCCATGACGGCGACGCACGAGTTGGTCGTTCCCAGATCGATCCCGATGACTTTCGACATGTCGTGGCTGTCCTTTTCAATGCGGCGAACCGATCGGACCCGTTTGCAGGTTTCGCACTTTGACAGTGCAAGGCCAGCCTTGGCATCCGATGCTCCGGTCGCTCCGGCTTGGAGCCCTGGATGCGGTCCCCTGGAGCTGTCTTCGACGACAACCCGCTATATAGGTGTGGCCGTTTGGCCCCGCAACGGCCGCAAGAGCGTCGGATCGGTAATTTCACCGATGACGACCATGCCGCCACACAGTCACGAGGCATAGGGCTGAAATGACAACTCCACAAGGTTTTAGCTATCTGCCGGGCTACCTGGACCTGCCGCTTCAGCGCCGCATCTTAACCGCGGTGCGCGCCGTTGTGGCGCATTCGCCGCTGTACACCCCCACCATGCCGCGTACCGGCAAGCCTCTGAGCGTTTGCATGACCAACTGCGGGTCGCTGGGTTGGCTGACCGACAAGGCCGGCGGCTATCGCTATCAGCCGGTACATCCAATGACCGGCAAGGCTTGGCCGGACATCCCGGTCGAGCTGCTGCACGTGTGGCACGAGTTGACGGCTTACCCGGCGCCGCCGGAGGCCTGCCTGATCAACTACTACGCCGCCGACAGCCGCCTTGGCAGCCACAGGGACACCGACGAGGAGGACAAGATGGCACCCGTCCTCTCCATTTCACTCGGCGATGACGCAACGTTCCATATCGGCGGAGCGCGCCGGACGGATCCCAGGCACCGTTTCGTTCTGCGATCGGGCGACGTCGTCGTTCTCGGCGGCGCCGCCCGCCTGGCCCATCACGGCATTGATCGCGTCCATCCCGGCACGTCGGACCTTCTGGCCGAAGGCGGTCGCTTCAATCTGACCTTGCGCCGGGTGACGCTCCCGACCGTGGCCTAGAGTTGACCGTCAGCCACCTCAGCGCCAGTCCCTGAAAGGAAGAGTGCCGGACCACGTGATCACGGCGGCCGAGAACTGGTTCGCAGGTGGTGACCGATCCGTCAGGAGGCGCTGCCGCTTTCCTCCGGCCGAGGGGGCACATCCCCTGTTGCCGCCGTCGGTGGTGCAGCCTCAGCTGGCGGTTGCGGCTTTGCGCCGCCCTTCGACACGGCGACCATTGCCGGCCGCAGCACGCGCTCCTCGATCATGTACCCTGACTGGAAGACCTGCGTCACCAAACCCGCCGCAACCTCGTCCGAGGGCACCTCGACGACCGCTTGGTGATGGTGGGGATTGAATGGCTCGCCCTTGGGATCGAGCCGCTGGATGCCATGTCGGCCCAGCACGGAAAGCAACTCCCGCTCGATCATCGTGACGCCCTCGACGAAACTCTTCAAGGCTGCGTCCTGCTCCACTGCCCGATGCGGAACAGCATCGATCGCCCGCTGCACGTTGTCGCCGATGCCGACGACGTCTCGGGCAAACTTCGTGATGGCGAACTTGGCCTGCTCCGCCTTTTCGCGCTCGAGCCGTTTGCGCACGTTGTCCATCTCGGCGTGCGCACGCAAAAGACGGTCTTTGAGATCCGCCGCTTCCGCCCGAAGCCGGGCGATCTCCTCACCCCCGGCAGGCGCCGTTTTCGCCTCTGTCGGGGATGCCGTCTGCTCGGCGGCCTTCGCGGGATCGTCAGGTGTGGGTGCAGCGCCGGCCGCAGAGTCCGCGCCAACGCCATCCTCGAACTTCTTGTCGCTTGTCATTGGCCTCTCGTTTGCGATGTGGCGGCACCAGCCGCGCTAGGGAAGCGACGCAGCTCCAGCACGCCGGTTTGGGCCGCTTGTCTTACTGCGGCCTCGAAAAATCAAGTCAGCGCCTTGCCGATGAGCCGCGCGGTATAGTCGACCATGGGGATGATGCGTGCGTAATTGATCCGCGTCGGTCCGATGACGCCGAGCACCCCCACCACCTTCGTCGTCTCGTCTCGGAATGGCGCCACGATCAGCGATGATCCGGACAGAGAGAACAACTTGTTCTCCGAGCCGATGAATATGTGCACGCCGTCGCTTTTTTCAGCCAGACCGAGCAGATGCGCGAGCTCCTTTTTGGATTCGAGATCGTCGAACAATTGCCGGATCCGCTCGAGATCCTCCATGGCGGCGAGATCCTTGAGAAGGTTTGCCTGCCCACGCACCAGCAGGCTACGCCGCTCCCCCTGTGTCCCCGACCACGTCGCCAAACCGGCCTCGATGACCTTTTGCGTCAGCTGATCGAGCTCGGCCTTGGCTTTGACCAGCTCGTTTTCGATATGGGACTTTGCCTCGCCGATCGACAGCCCCCGCACGTGATGATTGAGATAGTTCGCGGCCTCCGTCAGCGCCGACGGAGGCAATCCGCGCGCCACCTGGATGACACGGTTCTCCACCGTCTGGTCCTCGCCGACCAGAACCACCAGCGCCTTGCCCGGCTCGAGAGCCACGAACTCGATGTGCTTCAGTCTCAGATCCTGCTTCTCGCTCAACACGAGGCCTGCGCAGTGAGACAGCCCCGAGATCATTTCCCCTGCTTCTGCAAGAACTTGATCCATCGGCAGGCGGCGCCGCGCGGCAAGCTGGACATCGATCTGCCGCCTCTCCTCCTCCGTCAGGTTGCCGACCTCGAGAAGCCCATCCACGAACAATCTCAAGCCGGACTGTGTCGGCAAACGCCCCGCCGACGTATGCGGCGCATAGATCAGCCCGAGATGCTCGAGGTCCGACATCACGTTGCGCACGGACGCCGGCGACAGCGCGATCGGAAGGTTCCGCGACAGGTTGCGTGAACCCACCGGCTCGCCTGTGCTCAGATAAGTCTCGACGATCTGCCGAAAGATCTCCCGGGACCGTTCGTTGAGCCTTTGAATTCCTGTCAGTCTGTCTTTCACTGTCATCTGCCCATAGTCGCCCGGCGGGGTGATGGTGAGCAATGGGGAAAGCTAGGTATCGCCAGCTTTGACGTCAATGTCCGCGGTGACACGCTGTTTCATGGTATCGGTTGATCGTCGGCGCGGCGTCCACTAGCTTCCGCCGATCTTCCCCCTGGGCGAGGCCCAGCCAACAGAGAGCCCGAGAATGCGTCCTTCCAAGCGTCTGCCCGACGAGCTGCGCCGTGTTTCCATCGATCGCGCGGTGTCGATGCACGCCGAAGGCTCGTGTCTGATCAAGTTCGGCAACACGCACGTCCTTTGCATGGCGAGCCTCGAGGAGCGCGTGCCGCCTTGGCTCAAGGGGCAGGCGCGCGGTTGGGTCACCGCCGAGTACGCCATGCTACCCCGCGCGACCACCGACCGGACGAGGCGCGAGGTGACGACCGGCCACCCATCCGGCCGCACTCAGGAGATCCAGAGGCTGATCGGTCGCGCCCTGCGAGCCGTGGTCGACCTGAAGGCCCTCGGCGAGCGCCAGATCACCGTCGATTGCGATGTCATTCAGGCAGACGGCGGCACGCGGACGGCCGCCATCACCGGCGCCTGGGTGGCGCTTCACGACTGCATCCAGTGGATGCGCCAGCGCGACATGGTCAGGGATGGCGTCATCCGCGATCAGGTCGCGGCGGTCTCCTGCGGCCTCTACAAAGGCAAGGCCGTGCTCGACCTGGACTATGCCGAGGATTCCAACGCCGACGCTGACGCCAACTTCGTGATGACGGGCTCCGGCGGTCTCGTCGAGGTGCAAGCGACCGCCGAGACGGTGCCCTTCGCAGAGGAAGGATTTGCCGAGCTCCAGGCGCTGGCGAAGAAAGGCATCGGCGAGCTTCTCGCCTTGCAGAAGCTGACCGTATCCTAGTGTGGTGGTTTGAAAGTCCGCTTCATTCTCCCGGCAGTCTCTGAAAGCGGACTTCCAAACACAACGCCACACTAAGCTCATGATTTAGCTAGTGTCCTTTCGACCGCGAAGTTCGTCCCGACCCGGCAGCACGATGAAACGAGCTTCGCGGTCGGGACACTAGGTCGGGTCTGGGACTGTCCGCCCCGCGCCCAACGCAACGATATTTCTCCGGAACGAGTTTGCTGCATCACGGGGGCCGCGCCGGCGGAACCGGCGACGTTGCAATGAATGGGAGCAGCTCATGCCTGCCCTGAAACTCCAAGGCGTGCTCGAAACCGTTCTCTACGCCCGCGATCTTGAAGCCACGGAGGAGTTCTGGCTCGACATCATGGGCCTCGAGCCGTTCTCCCGGTTGGAGGGGCGCCAGCTCTTCTATCGATGCGGTGATCAAGTTCTTCTGATCTTCAACCCCGACGCCACAGTGGTGCCGCCCAAGCCCGGAGCGCTGCCTGTACCGCCGCATGGCGCCATCGGCGAAGGTCATGTCTGCTTCCGCGCGACCGCCCTGGATATAGCGGCCTGGCGCACCCACTTGGAGTCCAAGGGCATCCCGATCGAAGCTGATTTCGTTTGGCCGGCATCGGGCGGCCGGTCCATTTACTTTCGTGATCCGGCCGGCAACTGCCTGGAGTTTGCCGAGCCAAAAATCTGGGGTTTAACTTGATGCCGTTACGAAAGCTGGCCCGCGGCGGACGTCTGGTCGTCGCCAGCCATAACCCTGGAAAGCTCCGCGAGATCGCCGATCTCGTCCGTCCGTATGGGCTCGACACGGTCTCGGCCGCTGCCATGGCCGTGTCCGAGCCCGAGGAGACCGAAACCACCTTCGCAGGCAATGCGCGCTTGAAGGCGCTGCATTCTGCCCAGGCCACCGGATTGCCCGCCCTTTCCGACGATTCGGGCCTCGAGGTCGAAGGCTTGGGCGGCGATCCGGGCGTCTACTCGGCTCGCTGGGCTGGCCCATCGAAAGACTTCGGCCTCGCCATGCAGAAGGTGCATGATGCGCTCGCCGAGCACCGCGGCTGGGAGGAGATCGCTGGCCCGCGCGCCAATTTCATGGCCGCTCTGTGCCTCGCCTGGCCCGATGGCGAGACCGAAATCTTCGAGGGCAAGGTCTTCGGGCGTCTTGTCTGGCCGCCGCGCGGCTCGAAGGGCTTCGGCTACGATCCGATGTTCCTGGCCGATGGTGAATCCGAAACATTCGGCGAGATGGAGCCTGATAAAAAGCACGCCATCTCCCACCGCGCACGCGCCTTCCGGCTCTTCGTCGAGGCCTGCCTTGAGTGATCCCCTCGCCACCGGTCTCCCGCGCGACCCCGGCTTCGCCGTCTATGTTCACTGGCCGTTTTGCGCCCAGAAGTGCCCCTATTGCGACTTCAACAGCCACGTCCGCCACGGGGGCTGGGACGAGACCGCCTATCTCGACGCCTACGTCGCAGAGTTGACGTCGACCGTCGCCTCGCTCGATCGCCCCCGAACCGTCGACAGCATCTTTTTCGGCGGCGGCACACCATCGCTGATGCAGCCCGCAACGGTCGCCGCCATTATCGAGGCGATCGGCGCGCGCTTCGGCTTGACTGATGGTTGCGAGATCACCCTCGAGGCCAACCCCGGCAGCGTCGAGGCCGCGCGGTTCCGCGGCTACCGCGCCGCGGGCGTCAACCGCGTGTCGCTCGGGCTTCAAGCTCTCGACGACACACACCTCCAGCGCCTTGGCCGAATCCACTCCGTCGGTGAGGCACTGGCTGCCCTCGATATCGCCCGCTCGACCTTCGACCGCGTCTCGTTCGACCTGATTTATGCACGTCCCGGCATGACGGAAACCGCCTGGGAGGCCGAGCTCTCTCGTGCACTGACACTTCAAGCCGGGCACCTCTCGCTCTATCAGCTCACCATCGAGGACGGCACGCCGTTCGCAAGCCTTCATCGCGCCGGCAAGCTGGTCGTCCCCGAGCCCGAGTTGGCCGACCGCCTCTACGCATTGACTCAGGACATGTGCGAGGCCGCCGGATTGCCCGCCTACGAGATTTCGAACCACGCCCGCCCCGGCGAGGAGAGCCGCCACAACCGCGTCTATTGGCGCTACGGGCATTATCTCGGCCTGGGACCGGGCGCCCACGGCCGCGAGCCGCGCCCCCAGGGCCGATATGCGACGGTCAACGAGCGCAATCCCGAGGCGTGGTTGGCTCGCGTCGGCGAAGCGGGCCGCGGCATCACGGAGGAGAGCCATCTCACCCCCGAGGAGCAGGCCGACGAGTTGCTGCTGATGGGCTTGCGCCTGAACGAAGGCGTCGATCTTGCGCGCCTTGCCTCTATCGGAGGCGTTCGGCCGTCCGCCTCTGTGATCTCACGCCTCGAGCACCTCGGTATGCTCGATCAGCCGCACGATGCCCACCTGCGCGCGACTCGCGCCGGCCGCTTCGTTCTGAACGAGCTGGTCCGCCAGCTCGCACTCTCGTTTGAGCCGGTCGGTGGCGCTATTCGACCTTGTGCTTCCTGAGCTCGCGCACCAGCGTCGTCAGCCGCTCGGAAACCTCGACACCGGTCTCGACAATGACCCTTACCGTCGCTCGTCCTTGGATCAGCTTGTTGAGCCGCTCCTGCTGCTCGCCGAATCCATAGAACAGCTCGTCTGGCGCCTGGATCTCGCCGTCCTCGACCGCGCTCATCACATCGAAGGCATTCTGCGAGGCGAGCACCAGCATCGAGGCGATGTCGTTCATCAACTGGTGATAGGACCGCGCCAGCGCCTGATCGATGCGCGGACCGCACACGCCGAATTTCAGTGGGGAGGCAGCGCCAGCGCCGTCGCCCGCGAACAGCTTCGGGTTGCGATGCAGCCGCTTGAAGATCTCCTGCAAGCCCATGCAGCACGACTCGAGATCGCGTAGCGCAATCCCCGCCTTACGTCGCGAGCGGGCCCGGTCGGCCGTCTTCTCCTGCGCAACCCAGTTGATTGCGGCGATGGAGGCAATGGCCCCGAGCGCGGACAGCGCCGGCAAAACGGCAGCGAGCGGATCGGGCGCGATCCGGCTGTCGGCCTCGTCCGGTCTTTCGACTTTCTGTTGCATGTTCGCCGCCACGGGTCCGATCCTCGAGCACGCACGCGGCCTCCACGAATCGAGAGGCTTCACGCGGATCACCCTGCATGCGCGCTCCGGCGACAATGAGACGGCAAATCCGCCGTCCGGCAAGTTATCCACCGGACCGAATGACAAAGCCGGCCGCTAGGCGCAGCCGGCTCGATCTACTCTAGGTGCGAAAGCCAGTCAGTGGGCGCTGGCTGGCCGTCTTGCTTCAGTAAACCCGCGCCTTCGGCTCAATGTACTTCATTTCATTGGTCAGCGTGTAGGTGTGGACCGGACGATAGTCGATGCTCACCTGACGCTTTGCGTCATCGGCCCAGGTCAGCGTGTGCTTCATCCATTCCTTGTCGTCGCGGTCCGGATGGTCCTCCCGGGCATGGGCGCCGCGGCTTTCCTTGCGGTTTTCCGCAGCATGCATCGTGACGGCCGCCTGAGCGATCAGGTTGTCGTACTCGAGCGTCTCGATCAGGTCCGAGTTCCAGATCAGGGAGCGATCGGTGACGGCGATGTCATCGGTGCCCTTCCAGACGTCGGTGATCTTCTGGCAGCCTTCCTTCAGCACCGGACCGTCGCGGAAGACGGCACAGTTCGACTGCATGATCCGCTGCATGCTGAGGCGTAGCGCCGAGGTCGGCGTGCCACCCTTGGCATTGCGGAAGTGGTCGAGACGCGACACCGCAAGCTCGCCCGCGTCCTTGGGCAGGTCTTGGTGAGCGGACCCCTTCTCAGTGGTTTCCGCCGCGCGCAGACCGGCCGCTCGGCCAAACACGACAAGGTCGATCAGCGAGTTGGACCCAAGCCGGTTTGCCCCGTGGACAGACACACAAGCCGCCTCGCCGATGGCCATCAGGCCGGGCACGACATGGTCGGGATTGCCACCGAGCTTGGTCAGCACCTCGCCGTGGAAGTTCGTGGGAATGCCACCCATGTTGTAGTGCACGGTCGGCAGCACCGGGATCGGCTCGCGACGCAGATCGACGCCCGCGAAGATCTTGGCACTCTCCGTGATGCCCGGCAGCCGCTCGGCCAGGATCTTCGGATCGAGATGGTCGAGATGCAGGAAGATGTGATCCTTGTCGGGACCAACCCCACGCCCTTCCCTGATCTCGATCGTCATGGACCGCGATACCACGTCACGAGACGCGAGATCCTTCACGTGCGGCGCGTACCGCTCCATGAAGCGCTCGCCGTTGGAGTTCGTCAGATAGCCGCCCTCGCCGCGGCTGCCTTCGGTAATGAGCACGCCCGCGCCGTAGATGCCGGTCGGATGGAACTGCACGAATTCCATGTCCTCCAGCGGCAGGCCTGCCCTGAGCACCATGGCGTTTCCATCGCCGGTGCAGGTATGCGCCGACGTGCACGAGAAGTAGGCGCGTCCGTAGCCACCCGTCGCGAGAATGGTCTTCTTCGCCCGGAAGCGATGCAGCGTGCCATCCTCGAGGCAGAGCGCCACGATCCCGCGGCACACGCCATCCTGATCCATGATCAGGTCGATGGCGAAATACTCGATGAAAAACTCGGCCGAATGCCGCAGCGATTGGCCGTAGAGCGTATGCAGCATCGCGTGACCCGTGCGATCTGCTGCCGCGCACGTCCGTTGCGCCGGCGGTCCTTCGCCGAACAGCGTCGTCATGCCGCCGAAGGGACGCTGGTAGATACGCCCATCCTCGGTCCGGCTGAACGGAACGCCGTAGTGTTCCATCTCGTAAACGGCCTGCGGCGCGTTGCGGCACAGGTACTCGATGGCGTCCTGGTCACCGAGCCAGTCGGCGCCCTTCACCGTGTCGAACATGTGCCAGCGCCAATCGTCCTGGCCCATGTTGCCGAGCGCGGCGGCTACGCCACCCTGCGCTGCCACCGTGTGCGAGCGCGTCGGAAACACCTTGCTGACGCAGGCAGTCTTGAGCCCCGCCTCGGCACATCCCAGCGTCGCGCGAAGTCCCGCCCCGCCCGCACCAACGACCACCACGTCGTAGGTGTGATCCGTGAAAGGATAAGCCTTGCCGTTCAGCGCGGGCTTGGCAGCGCCATTGGTGTTGTTGTCAGTGGCAGTCATCGCTCACGCCCCGAATGAGAGTTTGGCAACCGCATATACGCAGGTCAGCCCGACGAGGATCACGAAGAACGTATTGAGCATCAGCAAGATGACCTTGCGACCCTCGGTGTGAAAGTAATCCTCGATGATGGTCTGCATTCCGAGCCGCATGTGCACCATACCGGAGAGCACCAGCAGCAGGAGTGGCAACGAAAGGAGTGGGCTCTGCAGCGCGGCCTTGACCGTCGTATAGTCGCCGCCCGCCAAATGGGCGATCTGCGCCATCACGATCACCACCAGTACGATGTTGGCGACGGCCGTCATACGCTGCAGCCAGAAATGGTCCGTGCCGCTCTTGGCGGAGCCGAGCCCGCGCGCCTTGGCGAGCGGTGTCCGGATCCGCGCTTCGGTTGGGCTGGGCGTCGGGCGAAGGGGCGTGCTCATGATCAGATTCCCCCTCTGACGCCGAGGCCCCAGGCCCACAGCGCGACCGTCAGCACCAGCGACAGGATGATGGTGCCCCAAGACAGTGTGTCGACTGACGCGAGGTCAAACCCTCGCCCGGTATCCCAGATGAGGTGGCGGATGCCGCCGATCATGTGGTGCAGAAGCGCCCAGGTGTAGCCGACAAGGACTATCAACCCCACGGCAGACCCCATGATGCCGTTCACATAGGCAAAGTAGTCCGGACCGACAGCCGCTGCGACCAGCCACCACGCCAGCAGCAGGGTGCCCACGTAAAGTGCGGCCCCGGTAATTCGATGTAGGATCGACATCATCATGTTGATGAGGGGGCTGTAGATCTGCAGGTGCGGGGACAGCGGCCGCGCTTTGGGCCGCTGCGTCTCGGCATTCGCCATCGGGTCGTCTCTCCACGGGCGGAATTTTTGAGTGTGACTTATTAGCGTGGCATACCCCTGGCGGCAATTGCTATCGAGCCGCGGATCACTCGGGCCCGTGCAAACCTACGGAAGGCTTGCTCCAACGGCCTGCCGAGTCTCCCGCCGAGTGCTCGGCGTCGAGGACAGACCATATCCCAGAGTCGTTGACAGCGCCCGATTTACCGGAGAATCAGTCCAACGAGTTGACGATCGCCCGCCCGAGGCCGCTGCCGCTTTCGAACGCATGCTCTGCCAGGCGCCCGAGACACCAGTCCCCGGCCACCCCCACCAGATGCTCGGTGGAGAACAGGTATGTCTCGCCCAGCGCCTCGTCCACGAGGCCGTGCCGCCATAGGTGCGCCGAGATCTGTGCCGGCCTGATCGGCGGCAGGCTGAGAATGTTACACACCTCGTTCCACAGCTCGGAGGCGACAACCTCGGATTCCACATCCTCGGTTTCTCGGGTCCAGACCGGCGAGGCATGAATGACGATGTGGTCACCCCGTATCGGTCGCCCCGGCTTGGCATTATTCCGTGCCACCCAACGCACCACCTCGGACATGTCCGAAAACACGTCCTGTGTCGGAAACGCGCGTTCCTCGAGCCGCACCAGAACGGCCCAGCAGGGCGACACCCGCACACGTTCGATCGGTCGCGCGAGCTCCTCGAGCCGCCCGAGCAGAAGACTTGCCTCTGGTGCTGGCGTCGCGACGGCCACCGCATGGAAAGGCCCCGCCCTCGTCTCGTCCTCGAACCAGAGCTGCCAGCCCTTTTCGTCACGCTGCAGCGTGTGCACTCGCCGGTCTGTATGCAGCCGCACGCCCTCCGCCAGTGGTCTCACCAGGGAGCTCATGCCGGGAGTGCCGACGAACCACGGCATCAGCTGGCTCGCGGATTCGCCGTTGGAGGCCGTAGGAACCCACCGGGCTGCGTAGGCCGCCCCGCTCAGCTCGTCGAGATATGCGCGAAACCGGTCGGAACGGGCCGTGACATACTGCGCACCGTGGTCGAAGGGGATGAGCCCGAGCCGCGTCGTGGCCATCCGGCCGCCGATGATCCGGTCCTGCTCGAAGACTTCCACGTAGCAACCTGCGCGGCGGAGGATCCGCGCGCATGCCAATCCGGCGACGCCGGCCCCGATCACAGCGACCTTCTTCGTCACAATGAGCCTCTCTGAGGTCGCCACTGCCCTACAAGGGCTTCCCATCCAGACGGATGCGAGAGCCCGGATATCGGGTGAACGGCCTCTTCTCGAACTCTCACTGTCTCACGGATCGCCTACCCTATGGTTAATGCAATTCTGACGGTTGGCCGCTTTTCGGACAGCCGAGCCCGAGCTCAGCGCGGCATTGCGACCCAATAGTCGAGATCGAGGATCACACCTTCGCTAGGCGTCGCCGGCTCGGACGGCGCCGGAAATCCGGAGCAGCTCACGTTCTTCGTCGCGACGGTTCTCAATCGCAGGGCGCCGATATCGCTACGTCCAGGAATTTCTGCCCGCTCGAGCACCTCGGACCAGGCGTAGACGGTGTCGCCCGCGAACGCCGGGGCCGAATGGCGGCCCGCATTGATGGCTGCCACGTGGAAAGCATTGGCCAACCCGTTGAACGACAGGGCGCGCGCCAGCGAGATGACCACGCCACCGTAGACCAGGCGCCGCTTGAAGCGACCCTGACCCTCCGTGTGCTGGTTGAAATGCACTTTGGCGGTGTTCTGATAAAGGCGCGTCGCTAGCTGATGCTCGGCCTCCTCGATCGTCATCCCGTCGATGTGGTCGATACGCTCGCCCACCTGATAGTCGCCCCAGACGAAGGGGGAGCCGGCAAGCTCGCGATCGTAGGCCCCTGCATTGATCGGTGGCACGGCCACGCCGAGATCCTTTGCAGCAACATGCGACGGCAGCGTTGGCACGCCGGCATCAGGCACGCTCGCGCCCTTGTCGCGCTTGCGCACCATTACCCATCGCGCGAACGTGAGCACCGGCTCGCCACGCTGATTGTGGCCCGTCGAGCGCACGTAGACCACCCCCGACTCCTTGTTCGAGTTCTCCCTCAGTCCGATGATCTCTGTTGTGGCGGACAGTGTGTCCCCCGCGTGCACAGGCGCGAGGAAACGCACGTCGGCATAGCCGAGATTGGCGATCGCATTGAGCGACAGGTCTGGCACCGTCTTCCCGAACACGACGTGGAACACCAGCACATCGTCGAGGGGCGCGCCCCGGTAGCCGATCGCCCGCGCCATCTCGTCTGACGACTGCACCGCGAACCGGGCGCCGTAGCAGGCTTGGTAAACCGCAGCATCGCCGAGCGACACGGTTCGCGGCGTGGCGTGGCGGATGACCATGCCAATTCGGAAATCCTCGAAGAAGTTGCCGGTAGTCGACTTCGCTTTCGTGGGGTCGGGCGTGAGCATGCCGGTGGCTCCGTGATCTCCGCGCCCGCGTCAATTCGGATACGGAGCGGAACGATAGGCTCTGATAACGACCCTTGCGGCCTCGCGGCACTGGCGTCAACATGGCCCAGGGTCACGTTCCTTCCTTGGGCGTCGGGGCGCCCCGACAGCACTGGATGGGCTGTGCCGCAAGCTGATCGGACTGATTTGTCCGGACGGGTTGGCGGCGGCGGCCAAGCCGTGTAATCCTACCTTGTAACCCTTCCAAACCATTCCAATCAGCGAAGCTCACCCAAGAGGCAATCACGCATGCGATATGAATCACCGGATACCCTCGAGGCGGCAGCCAAGCTCCTCGCGTCGGAAAGCGGCGATGCACGCGTTCTGGCTGGCGGAACCGATCTTCTCGTCCAGATCCGTGCCGAGGTTCTGAGCCCCGCCCTGATCGTGGATATCAAGAACATCTCCGAGACGCGCTCCGTGAAGGAGGAGGCCGGCGGCTTCCGCGTCGGCGCCGCAGTCACCGGTGCCGAGCTCAAGGAGCACGCCACGCTCAAGAAGACTTGGCCCGGCGTCGTCGAGGCGGCCAACCTGATCGGCTCGACCCAGGTCCAGGGACGCGCATCGCTCGGCGGCAACCTCTGCAACGGCTCGCCGGCCGCCGACAGCGTCCCGGCCCTGATCGCCGCGAGCGCAATCGCCACGGTAGTGGGCCCAAACGGCCGTCGCGATCTCAAGGTCGAGGACATCATGCTCGCCCCGCGCAAGCTCGCGCTGCAGAAGGGTGAGATCATCGCCTCGTTCCTGCTGCCCAAGCCAGCCGCGCACTCCGGCGACGCCTATCTCCGCTTCATTCCGCGGACGGAGATGGACATCGCCGTCGTCGGCTGCGGCGTCAGCCTGACGCTGGATGCTTCCGGCACCTGCACCGCTGCCCGCGTCGGGCTCGGCGCAGTGGCAGCGCGGCCACTCCTCGTCGAGGATGCCGCCAAGGCGCTGATCGGGACGAAGGTCGACGACGCCGCCCTCGAAAAGATGGCCGCCGCCGCCCGGGCAGCCTGCAAGCCGATCGACGACAAGCGCGGCACGATCGAGTTCCGCACCGACGTGGCTGGCGTGCTTGCCAAGAGAACTGCACTGATCGCGCTCGAGCGCGCGAGGAAGGCCTGACGATGAAACACCACGTAACGACGACCATCAACGGTGATGAGACCGAGTTCCTCTGCGACACCGAGCAAACCCTGCTCGACTGCCTCAGGGACGAGCTCGAGCTCACCGGCACCAAGGAAGGTTGCGGCTCCGGCGACTGCGGAGCCTGCAGCGTGCTTCTCGATGGGCGTCTTGTCTGCTCATGCCTCGTTCTCGGTGTCGAGGTCGGTGGCAAGAAGATCGAGACGATCGAGGGAATGGCGACCGGCGACAAGCTCCACCCCCTCCAGCGCAAGTTCCTCGAGCATGCCGCTCTCCAGTGCGGCATCTGCACGCCGGGCGTTCTCGTCGCCGCCAAGTCGCTGCTCGAGAAGAACCCAGATCCGACGGAGACCGAGGTCCGCTACTGGCTCGCCGGCAACCTCTGCCGGTGCACCGGGTACGACAAGATCATACGCGCCGTGATGGATGCCGCCGCCGAGATGCGAGGAGCCTGATCACATGCAGGAGCGAGTGAAGAGCCCCAAGTTCGATGTCGTTGGCACGCGCCCAGTGCGCCCCGACGGTGCTGACAAAGTGACCGGCCGCGCCAAGTACGGCGCGGACCACAACGTTGCCGGCCAGTTGGTTGGTAAAGTGCTCAGGTCGCCTTACCCGCACGCCCGCATCAAGTCGATCGACACTTCGGCCGCATTGGCGCTTCCGGGCGTGAAGGCGGTCGTCACGCGTGACGACTTCAAGGATCAGGCCTCGGAGTTCGTTCCTGCTGGCGAGATGTTGGTCAACTACCGCGACGTCCTTCGCAACGTCATGGCGCGCGAGAAGGTCCTCTTCGAGGGCCATCCCGTCGCCGCGGTCGCCGCCACGAGCAACTCCATCGCTCGTGCCGCACTGAAGGCCATCAAGGTCGACTACGAGATCCTGCCCCACGTGATCGATGTCGTCGAGGCGATGAAGCCTGACGCACCGATCGTCGAGGACGGCATGATCACCGTGGGCGTCACCCCGCCTCCGACCAAGCCGTCGAACGTCGCCAAGCGCGTCGAGTTCGTTCTCGGCGACGTCGAGAAAGGCTTCAAGGACGCCGACCTCGTCATCGAGCGCGAGTTCAACACCAAGCCTGTCCATCAGGGCTACATCGAGCCGCATGCTTGCGTCGGCAGCGTGTCGGAGGATGGCACGGCGGAGTTGTGGACGACGACCCAGGGTCACTGGATCGCCCGTGCGCACTGCGCCCGCCTGCTCGGTTGGGACATGACGAAGTTGCGCGTCACGTCGTCCGAAATCGGCGGCGGCTTCGGCGGCAAAACGGTCGTCTACCTCGAGCCGCTGGCGCTCGCCCTCTCGGCCAAGACACATCGTCCGGTCAAGATGGCGATGTCTCGCGAGGAGGTGTTCAAGGCCTCCGGTCCGACCTCCGGCGCCAATGTCTGGGTCAAGATTGGCGTCAAGAAGGACGGCACCATCACCGCCGGTGAGGCGATCCTGAAGTACCAGGCTGGTTGCTTCCAGGGCTCACCCGTCCAGCCGGGCTGCATGTGCGCATTCGCGCCATACGACCTCGCCAACGTCAAGGTGGTCGGCTTCGACGTGCTCTCCAACCGTCCCAAGGTCGCAGCCTATCGCGCCCCTGGCGGCCCGATCTCCGAGTACGCCGTCGAAAGCGTCGTGGACGAGATCGCCGAGAAGCTCGGCATGTGCCCGATCGAGCTGCGCCTCAAGAACGCGGCGAAGGAAGGCACCAAGGCCGCCTACGGTCCGAAGTTCGGTCCCGTCGGGATGGTCGAGTGCCTCGAGGCGGCCAAAAGCAGCCCGCATTGGAACGCCCCGCTGGGCAAGAACCAGGGCCGCGGCATCGCTGCCGGCTTCTGGTTCAACATCGGCGGCGAGACGACCGTCAATCTGCAGCTCAACGAGGACGGCACGCTCACCCTCATGGCCGGCACGCCGGACATCGGCGGCTTGCGCGCCTCGCTGGCAATGATGGCCGCCGAGGAGCTGAAGATGCCGTACGAGAAGGTTCGGCCGATCATCGCCGACACCTCATCGCTCGGCTACAACTTCGTCACCGGCGGCAGCCGCTCCACGTTCTCGAGCGGTCTGGCGACGGTCGAGGCGGCTCGCTCGATCATCAAGCAGGCCTGTGGACGCGCCGCCAAGCTCTGGGAGATCGCCGAGGACGCAGTGACGTGGGAGGGCGGTGAGATCAAGCCGGCAGGCGACAACGCCGGCAAGTTCAAGCCGATGACCCTTACCGACGTCGCCAAGGTCGCCGGCAAGACCGGCGGCTCGATCGTCGGCGTGGGGGCTATCTCCGCTCAGGGCGCGGCCCCAAGCTTCGGCGTCCACATCGCCGATAGCGAGGTCGATCCCGGCACCGGTAAGCTCTCGATCACGCGCTACACCGTGATCCAGGATGCCGGCATCGCGATCCACCCGTCCTACGTCGAGGGCCAGTATCAAGGCGGTGCCGCGCAAGGCATCGGCTGGGCCCTCAACGAGGAATACATCTACGGCGACGATGGCAAGCTCCAGAACGCCGGCTTCCTCGACTACCGCATCCCCGTCGCCTCCGACCTTCCGATGATCGAGACGATCATCGTCGAGGTACCGAACCCGCGCCACCCCTACGGTGTGCGCGGCATCGGCGAGACGGCGATCGTGCCGCCCATGGCAGCTATCAATGCCTCGGCGGCCCGCGCGACGGGCGTGCGCATGTTCGAGCTGCCGCTGTCACCGCCGAAGGTGCTCAAGGCCATGAAGGACGCGAAGAAAGCATAAGCTTTCGCAGCGTAGCGACTCGACAAACGGGGGCCGACGCGGAATTCTGCGTCGGCCCTTTTCGGTTCTTGACGGAGATCTCTATGGACACCGCCGCCTTCGAAGCCGGCCTCAAGGCCGATGGCTACAGCGAGATCGAGACGAAGCGCTACGAGCCGCGCCCCGCCAACGGCGAGCATGGCCATCATTTTTCTGTTCGCGGCCTCATTCTCAATGGCGCCTTCATCGTAACGAAGGAGAATGTGGAGCGTGCCTATCGGCCTGGCGAGACCTTTGAGGTTGCCGCTGGCACGATGCACTTCGAGGCCGTCGGGCCCGATGGCGTCGAGCTGATCGTTGGCCGCAAGTACTGACGAGAACACGTCGGGCACGTCGACCGACAGGAAGGAATGACCGTGGCCCATGTCTCTTTGATGGGAAATCTGCGTCAGTATACCGGTGGCGTCACCGAGCTCGACGTCGACGCGACCAACATTCGTCAGCTTTTCAGAAAGCTCGGCGACCAGTTCCCCGAGCTTGCTCCCCATCTCGAGGAGGGACTTGCCGTCGCCATCGACGGCCAGATCTACCAGGACACCCTCCTCGAGCCGATCGGAGCAGACAGCGACGTGCACATCCTGCCGCAAATCGCCGGCGGGTAGCAGTCGGTGGCCCCGTGATGCGGGCGCAGCCGCCAGCGCTGACGAGCTGTCATATTGCTGCAGCGCGCCCGCGCTCTATTGGTCGACCGATTTTGTCAGCCCGCTCCGAGTACCGCATGACCAGCAAGTCGCCGAAACCCGCCTCCGCCAAGTCGCCAGCTCCCGGCAAGACCGCCGCCCCAAAGGTTGCCCGCACCCAGCGCAAGGCGTCCAAGCGCGACAGCAGTCCAGCCCAGCCGAGTGCAGCCGCCATCGAAGCTGAGATGGTGGACAGCTTCGACGAGGAGCTGGAGATGGAGCTCGATGACACCCGTCTCGACGAGCTGCTGGGAGAAGGCCCTCTCTCCGGGGCAGAGGAAGGCTCGATTGACCGGCGCTTCTACTTCAAGGAGCTGTTCCGTCTGCAATCCGAGCTCATCAAGCTTCAGGACTGGGTTCAGCACAAGAAGCTCAAAGTCGTCGTCGTGTTCGAAGGCCGCGACGCCGCCGGCAAAGGGGGCGTCATCAAGCGGATCACCCAGCGCCTGAACCCGCGCGTTTGCCGCGTCGTTGCTTTGCCTGCGCCGAACGAGCGCGAGAAGACACAGTGGTACTTTCAACGATACACGCCCCACCTCCCCGCAGCCGGCGAGATCGTCCTCTTCGATCGCTCCTGGTACAATCGCGCCGGCGTCGAGCGCGTGATGGGCTTTTGCACCGAGGACGAGGTCGAGGAGTTCTTCCGCACCGTCCCCCAATGGGAGCAGATGCTTGTCCGGTCTGGCATCATTCTCATCAAGTATTGGTTCTCCATCACCGACCAGGAGCAGCATCTCCGCTTCACGATGCGAATTCGCGATCCCATGAAGCAGTGGAAGCTTTCACCCATGGACCTGGAGTCACGCCGCCGCTGGGAATCCTACACTCGGGCGAAGGAGGAAATGCTCGAGCGCACCAATATTCCGGAAGCTCGCTGGTGGATCGTCGAAGGGGTCGACAAGAAGCGAGCTCGTCTGAATTGCATTGCCCATCTCCTCCAGCAAATACCCTATCAGGAGGTCCAACACGCCCGCATTTCATTGCCTGATCGCACTCGCAGCCCCGACTACGCCCGCAAGGAGCTGCCCAACGATCTCTACGTACCCGAGCGCTACTGACCCGCGGAGCGCTTTTCCGCACTGCCCATGCCGCCGAGCCAGAACGACTTGCGCGCCCAACTGCCTTGACTGATAATCCGGCCATCCAGACCGACGGATATTCGAGCGCTCCCGATTGCGATGCGCCACGCCGACGACATTGACGACGAAATCTCCAGGGCCGATCGCCACCGCGTGGCCAGATCCGCTCGGTCGAGGATCAGCTCGGGACGACTTTGGAGACCCTGCATGCGGCAAACTGGGACCGTAAAGTTTTTCAACAAAACCAAAGGCTTTGGGTTCATCTCACCGGACGACGGCGGCAAGGACGTGTTTGTCCATGTGACGGCCGTCGAACGCTCGGGAATGCCGGGCCTCGACGAAGGCATGCGCGTCTCGTTCGAGACCGAGCCCGATAAGCACGGCAAGGGGCCGAAAGCGATAAACCTCCAGGACGAGGGTTGATCTGCTTTTCTCGAAGCCGTTCGGTAGCCCGTCGACACCGTCCGGCGGCGCTATCGCGTGAGCACTGCACGCAGTGAGGCGACCCCCAACATCAACGCCACGCCTCCAGCTCCTCCTCCCGCAGCTTGTGCGGCGAGCATTCCGAGATCCAACCCTACCAAGTCGGCGGCTGGCGCAAGGCTCATTGCCCGTTCGACAACCTGAGTTCCCAGCAAGCCGCCTATGGGGCCCGCGATCATATGTTCGTTGGCGCCGGGAGACAGCCGACTGGCAAGCTTCGCCGCGACATACCCTCCCGCCGCTCCGCTCGACAGCGCCACGATAAGCCCAACGAGGTCCATAGCTCGCGCCCTTGCAGTTGTGGAGTGGCGACAAATTTGCGGTCGACGCGACGTGCCCTTTCGGTGACAGCGCGCGACGATCGTTCGATCGACGCCAGACGACCTGAGAAAAAGATCAACTTCTCGGCTAAGGATGATTTACGGGACCGCGTCCGAGGGAACAGATCCATGATCCGCGCAGTCGGTATTGCAATGGCGGGAGCCATCGCCGCACTTTCCTTGACATCAATCGACGGCGCAATGGCCGGAGACAAATCACAAGCCTCGGCCCACCGAAAAAGCCCGCAGGTTCGAGGCTACGTCGCGCGTCGGGGTGGCTACTCCTATTCGTATGGCGACACGATCAACACCTACGGCGACAGCCGTTCCCTCTATGGTTCGACGCAGTCGTTTCGCGACCCGATGCTTGATCGCCAGACCAATGCAGGCCCGTTCGACCACGGATTTTTCTTCGAATCCGGTGTTGCACCCCGCGGTGGCAACTCGCCGTACATGAACTGATCTCCGCCAGCATCGGCCGGACTTCTAAACGCCGTCGCACTGTGCGACCGCGTGGAGCCTTCGACCGACGCCAGTGTTGGCCTCTCTGCAACGGCAGCTTGAGATACGTCCTTGGCGCAGTGATTGCTCTGGCAAGCCCCCGCCGCAGGCGCTATAGCGTGGTTAATGCTTGAACGCTTTCTCGGACACCGAAGCGGTCAGCAGGAACGCACGCACCGGGGGATTTCCGCCATGCCTCGCTCGATCTCACCTCTCGCACTCATGTCGCTAAGCACTGCAGCGCTGTTTCTTGCCAGCACGGTAACCGCGAACGCGAGATGCACCCGCCTCGCCTTTTCCGTGAACGACTACGGCAAGGCAGGGCCGACCAAGGACGCCAAGGCCTTGCTCGACAAGTACATCGCAACCTGGACGGCAGCGCGCGGCATCACCCGCTATACGACCGGCAAGAAGGACGTGAAGTGCGAGCTCTTCCTCGACTTCGGGTTCTTTGACGAGCACACCTGCAAGGCGTCCGCCACAGTATGCTGGCCCGGCAATGGTACGCCTGCCAAAACCAAGAGCGGCCCAACCCCGACAGCACCGAAGTCGGCGACCTCGCCGAAGTCGGCGCCAGCCAAATCGACACCCGCTGAGGCTCCGGCTACGCCACCCGCCGGCAGGGTCAAGCCCAAGGCGGCCTGATCCGGTCTGAAGCTGCTAGGTTCCCGGCAACTCAATCGCGCGCTCCGAGGAAATCGGCGACAGCCTTTGCTGCCGCCGCAAGGTTACCCTTACGCGTGAAACCGGAGCTGCCGCGCGGACCCAGGTCGTGATCGCCATCCCCCATCCACGCCAGCTCGATTGCCTGCGACAAGTCGTAAGTCGCCACCTCCGCCTTGCTCCCGAACGGATCGCGCTCTCCCTGCACGATAAGGGCAGGGCAGGCCAAGCCGGCCAGATGAGCGGTTCTCGTCTTCTCAGGCATGCCTGGCGGATGGAACGGATAGCCGAGGCAAACCAGCGCGCCGATCTTGCCCTCGTCGCAAAGGTCGTCGGCAAGCAGGCTCGCAACACGCCCGCCCATTGACTTTCCACCGATAGCGAGCCGTCCGGCGAGCCCCGCGGCATGTACGGCGTCCACCGCCACGCGATACTCGGGCACGAGCATTTCAGCCTTCGGCGCCGGCCGCTTTTTCCCGCTATGTCGCCGCGCAGCCATGTATCCGAACTCGAACCGCACCACCCGTATGCCGCAATCGACGATCAAATCGGTCATCTGGACGAGAAACGCCGTCTCCATTCCGGCTCCAGCGCCATGCGCGAGCAACAACGTCCATGCAGCATCTGCTGGACCGGCCTCGAGGAGATCGGGCATCTGGTTGTACCTGTTCCGAGTGACCGCCACCCCGACGGAGCAGCGCTTCTACCACGCATCGACCATCGGTCGCTTCTTTCCATCCCGCGGCGCCGGCGGCCTGATCGACGCCAGCAGCGTCACGAGCCAATGCCGCGTCTCCGCCGGATCGATGGTGTCGTCGATGCCGAAGGTCGTCGATCGTTCGAGGGCCTTGCCCTCCTTGTAGAAGCGTTGGACCAGGCTCTCGAAATGTGCAAGCCGCGCATCCGGGTCCTCGATCGCCGCCAGCTCTTGCCGGTAGCCGAGCTTGACCTGTCCCTCGATCCCCATCGGCGCGAACTCGCCCGTAGGCCAGGCCACGGTGAAATACGGCGCCCTGAAGTTGCCACCCGCCATCGCCACCGCCCCGAGCCCATAAGCCTTGCGCAGAATGATCGTGAAGTACGGCACGGTCGCGTTCGAGGCGGTCAGGAACATTCGCGCTGCATGCCGCACGAGCGCTGTCTTCTCGATCTCTGGCCCGACCATGATCCCCGGCGTATCGCACAAGTGCACGATGGGAATATCGAACGCATCGCAGAGCTGGATGAAGCGTGCCCCTTTGTCCGAGCCGTCACTATCGATCGCGCCGCCCAGATGAGCTGGGTTGTTGGCCACGATGCCGACGGCACGCCCTTCGATACGGATCAAGGACGTCACCATCGTGCGCCCGAAATCACGCCTCAGCTCCAGTACCGTTCCCTCGTCGGCCAGGGTCTCGATCACCTTGCGGATATCGTAGACGCGCACCCTGTTCTCCGGCACGAGCGAGCGCATGCGCCGCTGGTCGGGCGCCGTCCACTGAGCGAGCCTCCCCTGGAAGTAGGCAAGGTAGCGCTTTGCGACCGCGACACCCTCAGCCTCGTCGGCAACGGCAATGTCGATGACGCCGCTCGCCCGCTGCACCGCGGATGGGCCGATCTCCTCTGGCCTGAACACGCCCAAGCCGCCCCCTTCGATCATGGCCGGCCCACCCATGCCGATGTTGGCATCGGCCGTGCCAATGATCACATCGCAGCAGCCGAGCAGCGACGCATTGCCGGCAAAGCAACGCCCCGACACGATCGCAACCATCGGCACGAGACCCGACAGCTGACCGAAATGATGAAACGTATTGAAGCCGATGAAGCCACCATAGTCGTCGTCGCCAGGCCGGCCGCCGCCGCCTTCCGCAAACAGGACCAGCGGCATACGGCCCTGCTCGGCAATGTCGATGATGCGGTCCGTCTTCCAGTGATTGTGGACCCCCTGGGTTCCGGCAAAGACGGTGTAGTCGTAGGCCATCACTGCGGCCCGGGCTGCAGGATCCTCGAAGAGATCACCGTTGATTCGTCCGACGCCGGTTACGAGTCCGTCGGCCGGGCTCCGCCTCAGAAGATCCTCGAGCCCGCGACGGCGCCTCTGTGCAGCCACGACGAGTGGCCCATACTCGACGAATGTGCCGGCATCGACCAGATCGTCGACATTCTCGCGAACGGTCCGCTGCTTCGTCTTGCGCCGTCGCGCTACCGCCTCGGGTCGCTTGTCATCGCGCGTCAAGGCACGGCGGTCGAGAACCTCCGCCAGGTCCGGACGCACGCTGTCCAGATCGACATCCTCATCGACGACGACCGCTTCTGCCGTGCCTTCGGCTGGCTCTAGAGTGAGCAGCAGCTGATCCTCCCAAAGAGTATCGCCCGCTCCCACATGCACGGCCCGAACAGTACCCGCAGCCTCGGCCGTGACGACGTGCTCCATCTTCATGGCTTCCATCACGAGGAGCTGTGCGCCCCGCGTTACGACTGCGCCCTCGTCCACGGACACCGAGACGATAGTGCCCTGCAGCGGCGCGCGAACCGCGAGCATGCCGTCGGCCAGCTCCGCCTCGCCGCCGTCTGCGTGCTCGGCGCTGCCTTGCCGCCCCGCTTGCCCATAGGCAAGCACCGCCAGAGGGTCGCTCGCATCGACCTTGGCCCCCGCGCGGCCCGCATGACCGCCACCGGCTACAGCCTCCGTCGTCGGCGCGAAATAAAGGTGCGGATGGTGCTCGCGCGCCTGTTGAGCAAGCTCCGCTGCGTGGGTCTCGACGAACTCCGTGTCGACCGATCCGGCACGGACGGCCGCATCCGTCAGCAGCGCCTGCAGAAGTGGGATGTTCGTCGGGGCGCCCGCCACATGCATTTCGCACAGCGCGCGATATCCCTTGGCGAGCGCATCCTCGAGACGCCCCGATCCCGCATGAACGATCAGCTTCGCCAGCAAGGGGTCGTACGCGGGGCTCGTCCGATAGCCGACATAACCGTTGCTGTCGACACGGACGCCGCGCCCGGATGGAACCTCGAAGGCCGTCAGCGTGCCGCCCCCGGGCTTCACGGATCCATCGGCCGTTATGCTCTCCGTGTTGATCCGCACCTGCAACGCCATGCCTCGCGGCTTGGGGACAAGGTCCCGGGTAAGGCCGAGGTCTTCCAAGGTGGCTCCGCCGGCGAGCCTCAGTTGCAGCTCCACGAGATTGAGGCCCGTCACCTCCTCGGTGACCGTATGCTCAACCTGCAGCCGCGGATTGGCTTCGATGAAGAAGTACTCGCCTGTCTCACCATCGACCAGGAACTCTACCGTTCCCAGGTTCCGGTACTTGACCGCTCCAGCGAGACGCAACGCGGCCTCGATCAGGCGATCGCGAAGCCCAGCCGGGAGATTTGCCGCCGGTGCGATTTCTACGATCTTCTGACGGCGTCGCTGCAGGGAGCAGTCGCGCTCCCAGAGATGCGAGACGGCATTTCCGTCACCGAGCACCTGGACCTCGATGTGTCGCGCGCGCCGAATGAGCCGCTCGACATAGAGATCACCATTGCCGAACCCCGATCGAGCCTCCGAGCTGCAGCGGGCAAAAGCTTCCTCAAGCACACCGTCGGCTGTGACAGGCCGCATGCCGCGCCCGCCACCACCAGCAACGGCCTTAACCATGACAGCCCCGCCCGGGCCCAGCTTTGCCAGAAAGGCGCGCGCGTCCTCGAGTGTCGTCGGGGCTGCCGTTCCAGGCAGGATCGGCACGTCCATCGTCGCCGCGAGGGCTCGTGCCGCATGCTTGTCGCCAAATCGTGCCAGCGTCTCCGCACTCGGCCCAACGAAAACGATGCCCTCCTCGGCGCAGCGTCGCGCAAAATGCTCGTTCTCCGATAGGAAGCCATATCCGGGATGGATGGCTCGCGCGCCCGTCTCCCGCGCAACAGTCAGGATCGCCTCGGCATCGAGATACGCAGCCACACCACGACCGGGCAACTGGCGCACCTCGTCCGCCTTGCGCGTATGCAAGCTCGCCGCATCGTCGGCCGGATGGACAGCGACGGTCGAAATTCCGAGCTCAGCGGCGGCTCGGAAGATCCGCGTCGCGATCTCCCCCCGGTTCGCGACGAGCAGCTTCCCCTTGATCATGACGAGAAGGTTTCCCTGTGGCTGAAGAGCGGTCTCCTGAGCCAAGGGTAGCGACAGCATGCGCCGTCGCCTAGCGCATCATCCGATCGCATATGGTTGCGATCGCTCTACCCTACTCGGCCATCTCCAGCACATCGCCGAGCGCCTCGATCGAGCGGTCATCGATACCGGCTCGCGCCCAACTGGTGTGCAGCTCGGGCATTGTGTCCGAGCGCGTGATCGATTGCGACGCGATTTCGCCGGTCGCTGTCCAGATCCTCACGCTTTGACTGATGGTGCGCCCATCCGATAGCAGCGCCGTGACTTCCAGATCGAGCACCTCCACGTTCGCCGGGATACGTCCATGCAACAGGTCATCCACCGGGCGATCGAGCCATCCTGGCAAACGCTGACCATCTGCGCTCGAAACCTGATAGTCGAGGACGCCGACGCCGTCCGCCTTGCCGATTTCCTTTAGTGTGATCGTCAAGACCTGGTCGGTGACCAGTGCCTCGATCGCTACCCCGGTGCCACCCTCGCCGAGGCGCTGCCGTGCCGCGTCGCCGAACTTCAACGAGAAGCCGCCGAAGGAGTTGACGATTACACTGCTCCCCAAGTTGGCGCCCAACCGATGCTCTTCCTCGCTAAGCCACAGGCGCGTGATCTGCTGCGAGACCTCGACGACGGCGCCGTCCACCTCGATTGATTGGCCCGGTTCGGGGGATGGAAGGTCGGAGACAGGCAGCGCGACCACGGGCAGAGGCGTGAACGACGGCGCGACGAAGACGACGACCTTCGCGGTCGACACCCGCCCTTGGTCGTCGGTGATCGCATAGGTTACCGCCGTCCACCCGGCAAAGCCTGCGGTAGGCTGGAAGAGCAGTGTGCCATCAGCGCCGATCGAAACCACGCCATCGGCGCTGGTCGCGTCCATGACCCGGATACGATCCCCGTCAGGATCGAGATCGTTGCCGAGAACCTGCAGTGCCAGCGCGACGTTTTCCCTCCCTTCGAATGGACCATCGTCCAACGCGACCGGCGCCAGATTAGCGACAGCATATGTAATCGTCGTCTCGGCGATGGCGCCGTCCGGATCGGTCGCAGTTACCGTCACTACGTAGGGACCCGACGGCTGCGCTGCCGGACGAGAACACCACACCGGAATTGAATGCGAGCCAGCTCGGCGAATATCCGGTCGCACCGGAGAAAATGCCGGCCTGATTGGCTTGACCGTAAAGCGTCGCACCGACGATCGTGACGTCCGAGCCCATCAGCTGCTGGGCGATGGTCGTTGCCGTCACGCCCCCCGTCCCGGCTGCCGTGATGGTGAGCGGAGCGAGAAGCCCGTCGTACTCTTGAGCAAATATACTCTTCGCCCCAATCGCGCCGACCTCCGTCTCGAGAACCCAGTCCCCACCGAGGTCAGCAGCGCCCGTATCGTTTGTCGAAGCAGCTATATCGGCGCCAGTCGCATCTGCCAGCGCCGAAATGAATGCGGCACCATCCACACCGGCAGCGACGTCGCAGCCATAGATGAGGATGTCGGCATCGACCGTCAGAGCCGACCTGATCACCACCAAGTCATCCGCATGCGATCCCGAGATCGACGCCATCGTCAAGTTGCCGTTGCCGAGCCGCAACGCGCCGGCCTCGCCATGAGACAAGATATGAATGGCACCGACGCCGGTACGACCCTGCAGATATTGAGCGATCTGCTCGAGTCCATCCCGGTCCTGGGACAGGAAAACCACTTCTGCATCCGGCTGCGCAGCGTTGGCGAGGACCGCAGCGTCGCTGACAGCCGAGTCCGATGAAGACGATATTGCTGACCTGAGACATCGCGTTCGAGCCGTCGAGCGCATGCATCAAGTCGACATGATCGCTGCTCGATACCGTTTCAGTCTCCGATGCCACCGGCGAATCCGGAGCCAACAGCACCTCAGTAGCTAAGACAGCGCCCGCGCCGTCGAATACGACGCGAGGCTCGAGTACCAGCCGCAATGGCCGATCAGAAGTGTCAATGCCGAGGTCGCGAAGAAGCATGCGCATTTCTTTGGTCGGAAGGGATGACGTGCTCATGGCGTTCTGGCCCGGTTCTCGTGTGAGAGTTTGATGTGGGAGATGGGCGGTGACCGGCGTGGTCGACCCAGTTTTCTGTGCACTACGGCTCATTCCGATTTGCGGTGACAGCACCCAGTGCGCCGGCAATGGCATCCACGCCGGGGTCGCTGCGATAGGCGAACCGCCGGATCTGCTCGCCGAACAGCAGTGCGCGGTAAACGCGCGTAGGCGGCTGTGATCGCGCGACCGCACCGGTATTCAAATCGATCCGCAGCTCGGCGACGGTGTTCGTGCCGTCCGGGTAGATCCCCCGAATTCTGAGGTCGAGCATGGGTTGACCAACCGGCACGCCACTTTGAAGAATGTTGAGCGATGCGCGCTCGAGCCAGCGCGGAACGGCCCGGCCGTCGACTCGCGTCACAGCGTATTCGATCGCCCTGAGATCACGCGTCGAGCGCTCGTCGAGTACGAGCGTCAGAAAGCCACCCATGATCCGAGCACTGCTTCCTGCGTCGGCATGGTCTGCAGTCCGCCGCCCGCGCGCACGAGCCGCGCGTTGACTTCCGACATCCGCAACCGGTCGAGCATCGAACGCCTCTCTTGCCGCCGCGGCGAAACCGCCACCGCACGCTGAGACCGAGCGTGGCGACAGGTGGGCCATGAGTGCCATGTTCAAAGTCCACTTCAATCACAGGGTGCATGTGTTGGCGAGGGCCAGTGGATGCGATAGGGGGAGCCACACGCATAACGTGTAGATCGGGCTCGTAAATATTGCCCTAACCGTGAAGTTGGATGAGATCTGGGGAGTTTTAAATGATCATATGTAAAACATTGCGATTAAACACTATGAATAAAATTCACCACACCTTGCGCTGGCCTGCTTCCAAGGGGACGTCGAGGACGTCAGATGTGGTGAAATTGCAACCCTAACTAGATTGCGGACGCTTAATCGGATCTTAGCGATTGAGCGTCACGACGATCACGATGCAATTTAAAATTGCAGTTCGGATTTCCGAGGTTTGAGGCCGCTCCGGTCTTGCGTGCGCTCTGCGTTGCAGCTCAGTCACCAGGAACTTCTCCCCGATAGCAGCCATCACGTTCCGCCGCGAGCTGATCGAGAATTGCAGAACGCTCCAGGAGCTTCAGCGCGAGCTGGCATCTGCCAAGATTCTAGCTCGCCGCCCTCATTAACGAGCGCCCCGATGCGCTATTCAAGTTGGCTCCGCCTCATGCCGTGACTAAGGCGGGCATCTCGGTGACGAAGCCGGATGCTCTGATTGCGGTCGCGATGGAAAAGCGTCCCGAGCTTCGCGAGGTCGCCTATCGACGCCGTGTCAACGCTCATGAGCGCGACGCCGCGCTGCTCGAGCTGCTTCCCGGCATCCAGTTGTTCGCGGGGCCCAACCTGGAGAGCAACTCCTTCCTGCTGAACGGTCACTGGCTAAGCTGGGGTGCTAAGGCAAGCTGGAACGTGATACGGCTCTTCCAGTATCCAGCGAGGCGCGACGTCATCGAAGCCCAGGAGGCCGCGCTCTCCCAGCGGGACCTCGCCCTGACGCTCGCGATCATGACCAGATCCACGTCAGCCGCGCGCGTATTGCCGTCATGGAGCGCGAAAAGGCTACGGCCACGGCCTACAACAAGACCCAGCAGGAGCTGCTTTTCCACATTCGAGCCGAGTTCAAAGCGGACCGCGTGAGTGAGCAGACTCTACTGCGCGAGGAATTGAACGACGCCGTTGGTGAGATCCGCAAGCACATCGCAGCAGCAAATTTGCAAAGCGCATATGCCGGCCTGATGGTGGCCGTTGGAATCGACCATCCGTCTTTCCCCGCGGAGGTACCCCATCCATCGACCGATGTCCCAGCGTCTCATCGGTCAACGCTCGTTAAAACATCGGCACTCCCCAATTGAAAAAGGGAACGCAATTGCCATTGTCTCTCCAATCTCCAGAAAGCGATGTGACGCCCATGTGGCGCCACATCCCCTTGCTGGCGCGTTGCGCGATTGTGGCTGCGTTCTCTGCCACAGCAGGATTCGCAGAGGCCAACGATCTCCCCGTGCGCGGCATCGTGCGAGCAGTCAATCAGGCGGCGCTATCGACCGACATCCCCATGCGGATCGCGCGCCTCCCCTTCCGCGAAGGAGAACAATTCAAGGCCACCGACCTGCTCGTGGAGTTTGATTGTCGTCGTCAGAATGCAGCTTGCGGCGATGCGGGGTAGCTTCCGCGAGGCAGAGCTGCATGTTGCCAGCAGCCTCAGCCTGCAGCGCTTCAAAGCGATCGGACGCAACGATCTCGAGATTGCAAAAGCCCGCCTTGAGAAAGCGACCGGAGAGGTTGCGAGCCTCGAGGCGCGAGTGGAGGACTGCAAGGTCTTCGCACCATTTTCAGGCAAGGTCGCCGAGTCCCCCTTGCGGCCTCTCGAGTTCACAACCCCGCAGCGGCCTTATCTCTCGATTGTCGAGGATGCCAAGCACGAGATCGAAATGATTTTTCCCTCGTCTCTGTTGGCAACTGTTGGCGTTGGCCAGCGCTTCGTTTTCGTCGTCGATGAGCTAGCCGGCGCCCAAGTCGAGGCGACGATCTCTTCGCTCGGCGCGGTTGTCGACCCGGTCAGCAAGACCTTGAAGCTCATCGGCAGCGTCGTTTCCGCGCCGCAGGGACTAACCCCAGGAATGAGCGGCTCAGGCTTTTTCTCATCGAGAGGGAATTGATGACCGCAACTGAACGGCGCGCCCTGACCACCGTTCCGGCGCCGTCGAGCGATCCGCAAGCCTCGAGCACCGCCGCGTCCGTCAACGAGACCGCGGCAGCTCCATTCGCGTATCTGCTCAGACTTGAATCAGACGCACGACGCTCACGATCTTTGCGCGAGTTGGACGCCCTGTTCGTCAACGAATTCCCGGAAGATGCTACGTGCACGACAAGCGTTCGTCTTCGCATGCCGTGACGGGCAAACGAAGATCGCTTCGATCTCCAACCTCGTATCGATCGATCGATCGATCGACGCCGCTAGCCCAGTGGATCGAAGCGATTGTCGCGAGTATGGGCAAGGACGTCGGTCTCACCCAGCCATCGGAGTTCGAGCTCCCGGCATATGCCAAGAGCGATGACCCGCTCACGCGCGACTATCCATTTCAGTTTTTCCTCTGGCAGCCGTTTTGGTCGCCCGACGGAAAAGTGCACGCTGGCGGCATCTTCGTGCGTGAGTTCGATTTGGCTCGATGCAGATCGAAAGATCGCAGCGCGGCTCGGCGAGACGTTCGGTCATGAGAGAGCCCTCCTATCGAGAACCGCGCGCCGCCGAATAGATGGCAAGGGCTCCAGAACCCGGCTTTGGCTCACTCTCTTGGCGCTCATGACCGTGATCGGCTGCATTCCCGTGCCGATTTCGGTCCTCGCGCCAGTGGAGGTCGTGCCACGCAACGCCGACGTCATCGCGATGCCGATCGAAGGTATTGTCCAGAAGATCCTCGTCCGGCCTAATGAGGAGGTCGCAGCTGGCACTCCGCTGGTCAAGATCATGGATACGGTCCAGAGAAACAAAGCCGAAGTAGCGGAGAAAGAAGTCGCGGTCGTCGCAGCGCGCGTCGAGAAGGCAACAAGCCTTGCATTCTCTGACCCGCGCGGTCGCCAGGAGCTTGGCATCGCGAGGGCAGAGCTGGCATTGAAGCTCGCCGAGCTCGAGTATGCCAGAGACATTCTGGGGCAGACGGTCGTCACCGCAATCCAACCAGGAATTGCTGTCTTCTCGGATCCGAAGGATTTAGTGGGCAAGCCGCTCGGCATCGGCGATCGGTTGATGCTCATAGCGCGTGAGGGTGACGCTGAGTTGAAGATTGCGCTGCCGGCAGCGGATTCTATCGTTCTTACACCGGGATTGCCGGTGAAGGCGTTCCTCGATTCCGATCCGCTCACTGCTGCCGCGGCAGAGGTATCGCACGTCGATTACCAAGCTAGGATCGACGAAGCGCAAATCGCGACATACCGCGTGACAGCTCGCTTGAAGCAAGGGACCCAGCGACTGCAGCTGGGATCCCGTGGGACCGCTCAGATCCTCGGCGAGCGCGCCCCGCTCTTCCTCTATTTTTTCCGCCGTCCTTTGACCGCTTTGAGACAGTGGGGCGCCCTATCATGGTCGACCCGGCGCGACCGGCCTCGGCCTTGCCAATGTTGCTGCACGATTTGCGCCTGATCGGAAGCGCAACCGACCTTGCAGGTAACCGCCTATGGACGATCTACGATCCACTCCGACATCGCTACTCTGCCCTGAGCCAGAAAGACTACGCGATGCTCGCGGTCTGGGAGGATGCTGCAAACGCGGATGAGGTCATCGACGCCTGCTGGCAAAGGCACTCGGAGATTGTCACCCGCCAGGATGTTGCTGGTTTCGCCGAGTTTCTGCTCGCCAGCGGCCTAGCCATCGATCCCGCCATCGGCTCCTGGCGCAAAGCCTTTGCGGCAGAGGAGAAGCGTCGATCTGCCTATATCAGCCGCTTGCTGCACAACTATCTGTTCTTTCGCGTACCTCTCGCACGCCCCGAGCAATTCTTGCAGGCCACACTGCCCTGCCTCCGATGGCTCGGAACTCGAAGCGCCGCCATCACTCTGTCGATCGCCGGAATGATTGGACTGCTTCTCGTCTCGCGCGAGCTCGATTCGTTCGCGTCCAACCTTTCGCAGATGGCAACCCTGAGTGGCGCAGCCGGTCTGATGATCGCCATCGCGTGCGTAAAAATCGTGCACGAGCTCGGACATGGCTACGTTGCCGTGCACTTCGGCTGCCGCGTTCCGAGTCTCGGCGTCGCATTTATATTGGGCGCACCACTACTTTATGTGGACGTTACCGATGCCTGGAAGCTGCAATCGCAGCGGGCGCGCATTGCGATCGACGCCGCCGGCATCGGCGTCGATCTGAGCATCTCGGTGATAGCCACGTTGGTTTGGGTATTCCTGCCTGCCGGCGCGCTACGCGATATCGCATTCACACTTGCGACCGCAGGATGGCTCACCAGCCTTGCCTTCAACCTGAACCCGTTCATGAAGTTCGACGGATATCATCTGTTGGCAGACGTGACCGGACTGCCCAATCTGCAAAGCAGGGCCATGAGCCTTGCCCGCTGGCAGCTTCGCGAGATACTTTTCGGCATTGGCGCACCACCGCCTGAGCAGACGTCGCTGGCGCTGCGCCGAATCATGGTCGCCTTTGGTTGGGGCATATGGATCTACCACGCTGTGCTTTTCACAGCCATCGCGCTGGCCGTTTATCACTACTTCTTTAAGCTTCTAGGCATCATCTTGTTCGCAGTCGAGATTGGCTACTTCATAATTCTTCCACTCTGGAAAGAGGTCCGCGAGTGGATCGCCATGAGACAGCGGCTGCTCGCCCGGCGTCGAACGTGGATGACGTTCAGCGTCTGCATCTTGATTCTCACGCTCCTCATTGTTCCCTGGTCGACGACCGTGTCCGTCCCGGTTGTCCTCGAGCCCGCCGAGGTGTCTCGCCTGCACGTCCCGGTCCCAGCCAGGATTGTTTCTTTGGGCGCGAGGGCGGGTGCAAGCGTAGAGCAGGGGACATTGCTCGCGATCTTGTCCTCGACCACACTTTCGCACGAGTTGAGGCTGGCACGACTTAGGGCAGCCGTTCTGGACTTGCGATTGGAACGCCAGACCAGCGACTTAACGGACCGGGAAATGGCGACGATCCTGCAGCGCGAGCGATGGTCTGCCGACAAATCCATGTCGGGAATTCGACAGCGAATAACCGAGTTAACGGTCGTCAGTCCTCGATCGGGACATCTGACATCGCTCGTAGATCATGCGGCTGAAGGACGTTGGGTTCCACCGTCGGAGCCCCTCGCCATCGTATTGGGTGACGGCGGCGCACGCCTACGGGGTCTCGTCGCCGCTTCTGACATTTCACGCATCCGCCCAGGCATGCGCGCTCGATTTATCCCGAACGACCTCTTTCAGCCTAGCCGTGCTGCCATCGTAACGGACGTTGCGGCAGCCCCCAGTCCCGTCATCGATCAGCTGGAGCTTGCCGAAAGCTACGGCGGATCGGTTCCCACGCGAATTTCGCTGCATCGCGACGCCGTACCATTGACCTCGCACTATTCGATTATCGCTCGGATTTCCGAGGATCCGACCGGACCCCGGCCAACATCTCCGCGGTCACCACAGGTCGGACTTCTGAAGGTCCACGCCGACGCAGAGAGCCTTGTACAGAGATTCTGGAACCGCTTTCTGCTGGTGCTCGTCCGCGAGAGCGGCTTCTGACGAAAGTCGCAACCTCATTGCTTCATCGCTGGACTTGGCTTCTGGTTACCGGAGCACCCGCCACCCGCGCATGATCCTTGCTGCAACCGAGAGCCAGCAAAGAGCTGAGGCCAACGCACGATCGCATCCAACGCCGCGTCGATGAGGGGTCCGAACCTGGCATCGAGCACGGACACTCCATTGCTGACCGTGCACGACAAGCCCACCGTTCGCGGCATTGGGCATTAACCGATCGTCTGATGGCAACGGTCGTTGCGTTGCTTCGATGTCGCGCTCTACGATGCCGGAACGCCTCGATGACGTGCAACCCTGGAGGTTTTCGGTGACCAGTGCAGCCTCTCTTCCAAAGCGCACCCTCGGCCGCACTGGTCTCGAGGTGAGCGCGCTTGGTTTCGGCAGCGCACCGCTCGGCGACATCTACGAGGTGCTTGACGACCGCTTGGCAATCGACACGGTCGAAACGGCCGCAAAAGCCGGTGTAACGCTATTCGACACGGCGCCACTTTATGGTCAGGGCAGCGCCGAGCACCGCGTCGGCACGGCACTCAGGCGCCGCCCCAGGGGAAGCTATGTCGTCTCGACGAAGGTCGGGCGGCTTCTGGCTCCCGCACCCAAGGGCCGGATCAGGACCAGCCGCTTCGTTGGCGGCCTCGAGTTCGACGTGGCCAACGACTACAGCTACGACGCCGCGATGCGCTCGCACGAGCAATCACTCCACCGGCTCGGGCTTCCTGCCGTCGATGTCGTTCTGATCCATGACGCCGACGCATGGACACACGGACCTGAAGAGGGGCCGAAACGCTATCGCGAGGCCATGGATGGGGCCTACCGCGCGCTCGATCGCCTCAGGAGCGAAGGTGTCATCAAAGGTATCGGACTGGGGCTCAACGATCCTGAGTACATGGCGCGGTATCTTCGCGACGGAGACTTCGATTGCATCCTGATGGCCGGCCGCTACTCCCTTCTCGAGCAACCTGCGCTGGCAGAGGTATTGCCTATCGCCGAAGAAAAGAATGTCGGCGTCATGCTTGGCGGCGTGTTCAACTCGGGCATCCTCGCCACAGGCCCTATCGCAGGAGCCCGCTACAATTACACACCAGCTCCGCCCGAGATCATCGCCAAGGTGCAGAGGATCGAGCGCATCTGCCTGAGCCACGGCGTGCCGTTGTCGACAGCAGCAATGCGCTTCCCGCTCGGTCATCCCGCGGTCTCGTCGCTGGCGCTTGGCGCGGTGAATCCCGAGGAGGTCCACAGCAATGTGTCCGCCATGACCGCGCATGTACCTTCGGAGCTTTGGCGAGATCTCAAGGCCGAGCGGTTGCTCGATCCGTCGGCACCCGTTCCTGACTGATTGCCCAGCGCGACTGAAATCAGCCTTCAGCTTCGCCACCTTAGCCGGCGTAGCGATCCTGCTCAGGCCACGCGGCCCTGCCAGCCCCGACATGGCGCTGCGCCAGAATGGCATCGATGAAGAATTTGGTTGCCCAGTTCGGATACTGCAGCGGCGCGTAACGCCCGTAGATCGGGAACGAACCGGCAATGGCACCATGCCAGGGTGCGCCTTCCACATCGAGAGCCTGATAGCGCGCCACCTCTGCGAGCAGCCGATCGGCAGTCGCGCGATAACGTGGCTCGCCGCCGATCGTGAAGAGGCGATAGAGCACAATGGCCAGCTGCGCATAGCCGGTCAGGCAGATGTGCGAGGAAAGATACTGCCACTCGGGGCCAAGTTCAGCCGCGATGCGACCGTGGCGCTCCTCCAGCCGACAGATCTGGTCAGCGGCGCGCCGCACGGAGGCAAGACACGTCTCGTCGCCACTCAGGTGGTGAATCTGCAGGAGCCCGCGCATGACATAGGCGGTTCCGTGAGTATTGGCGTTACCACCGGGCTTGAAGTTGTTCGAATGATAGAAGCCGTGCTCGTTTTGCTGTCCAATGGTCCAGCGTGCACAGTCGGCAGCCCGATCGACGAATGCAGGCTTGCCGAGAAGCTCTCCGGCGGCCATCAGGGCCCACGCTGACCGAACATTATAGGCGTGCAGAATCTGGTGGCTCATGTTTCGGACGAAGCAGCCCTTTTCATCCATGGAAGCCACGAGAAACTCGGCCGCCCGTCGCGCCGGCGTGGCATAAGCCTCACCGAGACCCCGGTGGATCAGCGCGTTGAAGCCGAGCAGAATCATGCCTGTATCGAACACGTCGGGGTCGCTTTGCACGCCGAATTCGCGGCCTGCATATCCCCCATCCGGAAGCTGGATACCGGCCAGCCATCGGCCCATCGACTCTGCCGCCGTGGCGAGCTCGGGAGACCGCCCGTCACGTGCAAGTGCGAGCAGCGTCGGAATGATATAGCCGGTCGTCTCGGGATAGGGCGGCATCCACCCCTTCATGAAGCGGTAGCCCTTCGACGATGCCTTACCATCGCAAACCTCGATGGATCGCTGAAGCCAGCCTATGGCTGCGTCGAGATTCGCATCCGCGATTCTGTCGGGTCGCCGGGCTGGCGCGGCAACATGAGCTTGCACACTGTCGCCAACCGCCCGCTTGATGAAATGGGTCAACATCTGCGCTTCGAGCCTCGAAACCATATCGGTACGCTGAGGGCACGACCATTACGCCACTTTAGCGGCGCAACACGCCCGATGTCCGTGACTTTAGGGAACAGCATCGCGGGCTCGCAGCCGCGTCGACCTTCTAAAAGCCCAACCGCTCTCGGACGCGAGGCACCATACTGCGCAGCAGCAAGAGTACGAATCTTGAGTTGGAAACATAGTATCTGCGCGCCAACCGACGCGGCTCTTGCAGGACGCGGAACAGCCACTCCAGGCCCAGGCGCTGAATCAGTCGCGGGGCGCGCTTGACGTGTCCCGACAGGACGTCGAACGATCCGCCGACGCCCATTTGCAGCGGCACGTCGAGCGCATCGCGGTAGCGATTGAGGAATTTCTCCTTTATGGGGCTGGAGATCCCCACGAAGAGGCAGTCAGCACGGCTGGCCTTGATCTCAGCAACGACATCTGGTCCATCCTCGGGTCGGAAGTAGCCGTCGCGCCAACCAGCAATTTTGAGATTGGGATGCTGCCGCTGGAGCGCGATGATCAGGTCCTTGATGACTTGTTCGCTAGCCCCGAGAAAATAGGGCCGAAATCCACGCTCTTCACACACCTTGAGCATCCGAGTCATCAGGTCGATGCCCGTGACCCGATCCGCAACGGGGATCCCAAGCAGACGGCATCCCCAAATCACCCCCATCCCGTCAGCGCAGACGACATCGCTTTCCTCCAGGCATCTCTGAAGCTCTGGGTCGCTCTGAGCATCTATCACTTTGGAGACATTCACGTCGCCCATCTGCAGGCGAAAGCGCTCTGCCATGGCTTGCGTCGCCAACTCGACCGCACGATCCCACGATACGAAATCGACGGGTGCTCCAAGAAAGCGATCCCTATGTATGTTCAGCTCACGCACAACCATCTACACGCGCCTCAGTTTTACGCCGTGCTAGTATTAACATATCACTACGCATTGCTTCGCTTTGCAATGGATCAAACAGCAAGTTCGCGAGTGTTCTGTCGCATGGGTAACGACACCGGAGACTTGGCCCGTACAACTACGGGTACGTCGGTCGCCACAGAGAGCGCCATCGCGCGATAAAGAGACCTAAGCGATTGTTTAAGTAAAATATTAAGTCACCAACGCATATTTCGGACGTTGACGGCACGACGGGCCAGCCCAGCTCGATGGGGCTTCTCGTCCAACTGTCCGACGGGGTCGATTTGGGCTAAAATTCCGCTCATGTACGACGTTGCGATCATTGGCGGAGGCATTAACGGTTGCGGCATTGCTCGCGACGCCGCCGGCCGTGGCCTGTCCGTGCTCCTCGTCGAGAAGGGGGACTTGGCAAGCGGAACGTCCTCAGCCTCGACAAAGCTCATCCACGGTGGGCTCCGCTATCTTGAGCACTTCGAGCTCCGACTGGTGGCCGAGGCGCTAGCCGAGCGCGAGGTGCTCTGGCAAATGGCACCTCACATCGTTTGGCCGATGCGATTCATCCTGCCCCACCATCAAGGACTGCGACCAGCCTGGATGATCCGTCTCGGACTGGCACTCTACGATCGGATTGGTGGGCGGCGCTTGCTGCCTTCAAGCAACAGACTAGATCTCACCCGCGATCAAGCAGGCCTGGCCTTGAAGCCTCAGTTCGTACGCGGCTTCGAGTACTCTGATTGCTGGGTGCAGGATTCTCGCCTGGTCATTCTAAACGCTGTCGACGCTGCGCGGCTTGGAGCGGTCATTCACGTCGGCACCGAGATGGTGCGTGCGGAGCGGAGCACCTCCAGCTGGACGCTACGATTGAGAGACGTCACGACCGGAGCGGATCGAACCGAGACGGCCCGCATTCTCGTTAACGCGGCCGGTCCCTGGGTCGAGGACGTGCTTACGACGCGACTGGGCCGCAATGCCAAGGCTCACGTGCGACTCGTCAAGGGTAGCCACATCGTCGTCGAGAAGCTCTTTGCACACGATCGCGCCTATATATTTCAGAACGTCGACGGGCGGATTGTCTTCGCAATCCCCTATGAGGAAGACTTCACACTCATCGGCACCACGGACGTCGATTTCAACGGAGATCCATCCGCCGTGCATATCGATGCGTCCGAGGTCGCATATCTCTGCGGTGCCGTCAGCGCCTACTTCGCGAAGCCGGTGACGCCTGAACAGGTGGTGCATAGCTATTCGGGCGTCCGGCCTCTTCACGATGACGGGGAGGCGGCGCAAAGCGTGACGCGCGATTTCGTTCTGGAGCTGGATAAAGCTCGGAGCAGAGCTCCCGTGCTCAGCGCATTCGGTGGCAAGATCACCACATACCGCCGACTGGCTGAGGCCTCGCTGGGAAAGCTCGAACCGTGGCTGAAGGGCGCAGGAACAGCCTGGACCAAGGGAACAAGGCTACCTGGTGGAGACTTCCCTGCCACGGGTTTCGAGGCACTCGTAGCCGAGTTGATCCGAGAGTTCGCATTCCTACCGGCGTCGACCGTCCGCCGCTTGGCGCGAGCGTATGGAACGCGAACGCGTGAGATCCTCGGTGGGGCTTGCACGGTGGCACATCTGGGGCCGCATTTCGGCGCTGATCTTTATGCGTTCGAAGTCGATTGGCTGATGCGCGAGGAGTGGGCCCGCACTGCCGACGACGTCCTGTGGCGGCGTAGTAAGCTCGGACTGCACTTCTCGGAGGCGGAGCGCGACGCCCTCGCGGCGTGGATGGCAGGTCGCCACGTCACGACGCCTGGCGAGCAGCCCCGGTACGCGTAAGCTCGTCGATTTCCGACCCCGACATCCCCGCCAGCGTCGTCAGCACATCGCGAGTATGCTCGCCGAGCTCCGGCGCCCCACGCGGTGGAAGTGGCTCCGTTTCGTGCAGGCGCGCGGGGGTCACCAGTGCGCGATACGGTCCGGCGGATCGGTGCACGACGTCTCGCAAGGCGCCGCGCGCTTCAACCAGCTCGCTTGATAGGGCTTCGGCGACCGTCGCGACCGCACCAGCCGGCACGCCGGCTCTTCTCAGCTGCGAAATCCAGTAATCCCGAGCCTCCGTTGCGAAGATCGCTGACAGGACATGGCCTAGATCGACCACGTTCGCGAGCCGCCCGGCGCCGTTCGCAAAGCGCGTGTCGACAACAAGTTCTGGTCGGTTGATGACGTCGTTGCACAGAGCACCGAATTGCGCATCGGTGATGCAGGCCATGACGAATGGGCCGTCCTTGGCCTCGTAGACGTCCGCCGGTTGGGCGACCTGGTTGGCGTTGCCGGTTCTGGTCGGGTTCCGACCGGTCATCAGATAGCCGCCGGCATGATTGGCCAGCATGTTCATCGCCGTCTCGTGCAGGGCCACCTCGATGAGACGCCCTTCGCCGCCCAGCGCGACGTGGCGCAGAGATGCGGCGACCGCCTGGGCCGCGTAGAGGCCCGTGACCAAATCCACGACGGACGGGCCAACGCGCATCGGTCGACCGTCCGGCTCGCCGATCATCGACATCAGGCCACCTTCGGCCTGGGCGATTGGATCATAGCCGGGAACGTCGATGTTCGGACCAGATCGCCCGTAACCGGAGATAGCGCAGTAAATCAGCGAGGATCGGATGGCCTTCAAGGTCTCGTAGCCGAGCCCAAGCCGCTCCATGACGCCGGTCCGATAGTTCTCGACGACCACATCGGCGCGCGCCACGAGCTTCAGGAAAGCCGCCTTGCCCGCTGGTGCCTTGAGGTCCAGCGCGACCGATCGCTTGTTACGGTTGATAGTCAGGTAATAGGTCGAGACACCGTGGAAATTTGGATGAAGGAAAGAGCGTGTATCGTCGCCGCCCTCTGGATGCTCGATCTTGATCACGTCGGCGCCCATGTCTGCCAGCATCAGCCCACAATAGGGACCGGCAAGCACGCGCGAGAGATCGAGGACCGTAATGCCCGCAAGTGGCAACGGCAGCATACCACTCGTGCCGCTCATGGGTGGCTCGCGGGAGCGGTTTGACCTGAGACCACGCTTGCCCATCGAGCACCGGTCATGTCGTTCCCTTCTTTGACGTCCGGAGTTGTCTGTAGCCGAGTGTAGCGCGGCTTTGGCGCTCCCGGTCAAGGGTGACGCGACCCAAGTTGACAGCGCCCCGTCCAGGCCGGACAGTCTTGCAACTTGAAGCGGTCCACAAGAGGCCGGCACATGCCATGCGGGAGGCCTGACGTCCAGTGAGCGATCTTCTGATCAATCTCGAGAATGTCCTGCAGGCTCTGTCTGCTGGCGTACTGCTCGGCGGCATCTACGGGCTGATGTGCGTCGGGCTCGGCATCATCTTTGGCGTCATGCGGGTCATCAACTTCGGTCAGGGCGACCTGATGATGGTTGGCATGTACTGCGCGTTCTATCTGTTCACCACACTGGGTATCGGCAATTTTCTCGGCGCCGAGGCTGGCACCATCGTGGCCGCGCTGCTGACCGGCCCGATCATGTATGTGTTCGGCCTCCTGCTGCATCGTTTCCTCATCAGCCGGGTAACAGGAGTCCGCGTGGCGAGCCTCGAGGGCGAGGGCCACTACGCTCAGCTCATTCTGACGCTCGGCCTGGCCCTGATCCTTTCGAACGGCGGACTATTGCTGTTCGGCTCCACGCCGATTTCGATCAAGTCCTCTCTGTCGTCGAGCGCCTGGGAAGTCGGGCCGTTCGTCGGGGATTTCGTCAGTGTCTTCATCAACAAGGCGCGCGGCATAGCTCTCGTCGTATCGCTCGCGGTAGCAACCGGGCTCTATCTCTTCATCACACGCTCCAGGCTCGGCAAGTCGCTCAGGGCCGCGGCGGACAATCCCGAGGCGGCGATCTACATGGGGATCGACGTCGACAAGGCGCACCGCATGGCGTTCGGCATAGGCACGGCGATCACCGCGGTGGCAGGTGGCCTCGTTGCCTCCTACTACCCGTTTCAGCCTTACGTCGGCCTCGAGTTCGTGATCGTGATGTATGCAGGCGTCGTGCTTGGCGGGCTTGGCTCGATCATCGGTGCATTCTGGGGCGGCATGATCATTGGCCTCGTGCAACAGCTCGCGACGCTGGTGCTTCCAACGCAACTGCAGAACACCGCTGTGTTCGTGGTTTTTCTTCTAGTCGTCTTCCTGAGGCCGCAGGGCCTGTTCGGCGTCAACGTGACGAGGGCCTGATATGCAACGGCAGGCAGCAGCGGAGCCGCCGGGGACACCCCCTAACCCGACATCTCAACGAAGGCCCGTGAAGTCTTGGCTTTGGCCACTGATAGCCTTCACGATCGGCTATCTCGCTCTCGTTGCGATGGTGCGCAATCAATATTACCAGCTGATGCTGACCCTGGTGCCCGTCTGGGCGACGCTCGGCATATCGTGGAATATCCTGTCGGGCTACTCCGGCCTAGTCTCGTTCGGGCACGCGGCGTTCTTCGGGCTCGGTGCCTATACGCTGACGATCTTGTTCGTGAGCTTCGGCATCACCCCCTGGTTCGGCATCATAGGTGCCGGCGCGGTCGGAGCGCTCGCCGGCCTCATTATCGGCTATCCCACGTTTCGCCTCAGAGGGCACTATTTCGCGCTCTCGATGCTCGCCTATCCGTTGGCGCTGCTCTACGTGTTCGAGTGGCTCGGCTACCAGGAGGTGTCTCTGCCGATGCGGCGCGACGCCCCCGCCGCCTACATGCAGTTCAGCGACAATCGCGTCTATACGTTGATCGCTCTCGCCATGATGATCGCGGCATTGCTCGTTTCGATCCGGATCGAGCGAACCAGGTTCGGCATGTCGCTGCTCGCCATCAAACAGAACGAGATCGCCGCGGAGGCGGCGGGCATCGACACCTTCAGCTGGAAGCTGAAGGCTATCGTCGTATCCGGGCTCATCGCGGGCGCAATCGGCGGCTTCTATGCCGTCGTGCTGCTCGTCGTCACGCCACCGAGCGTGTTCGGCATGCTGACCTCGGCGCAGGCGCTGATCATGGCACTGTTCGGCGGCGTCGGCGCCGCCTGGGGGCCGGTCATCGGAGCGGCCGTGCTCATCCCACTGACTGAGATCCTCCATGCCGAGCTCGGCGACAAGCTGCCGGGCATTCAGGGCGTCGTGCTCGGTGTCGCAATCATTCTGATCATCCTCTATGCGCCGGAAGGCATTCTCTGGAAAGTGAGAGACATGCTGCGCCGGCGGCGGAGCGGCGATGCCGCGTCGGCTGGTCTCGAGCCTGTCTCTTTAACGCCGAATGCAACCCACGCCGCCCTGCCTCAGCGCGACGCACCCCGCCCCGACGCACCGGTGATGTTGAACGTGCAAGGCCTTTCCAAGAGCTACGGCGGCCTCAAGGCCGTGCAGGACGTCAGCTTCATGGTGAGACAAGGCGAAATTCTCGGCATCATCGGACCGAACGGTGCCGGCAAGACGACGCTCTTCAATCTACTAAACGGCATCACGCGTGCCGATGTCGGCAAAGTGCAGTTCTCCCGCCAGGACATCTTCGGACTTTCGGCGAACGCGATCTGCCGGCTGGGGATTGGCCGGACCTTCCAGGTCGTAAGGCCGTTCCCTCGGCTGACCGTGCTCGAGAACGTCGTCATCGGTGCTTTTGTCGCAACCGAGTTCGACGACGACGCCTATGTGCACGCCCATGCGGCTCTGTCGCGGGTAGGCATGGAGGGCGACGCTCACCTGCTGGCAGGGGGGCTCACCACTAAGCAATTACGCCTTCTCGAGCTGGCGCGCGCGCTCGCGGGCAACCCGAAGCTTCTGCTGCTCGACGAGACGCTGGCCGGTCTCGGCTCTGATGCCGTCGAGGACATGCTGGCCGTGATCAGACGAATTGCCGCCGACGGCACGACCATCGTCATCATCGAGCACACAATGCACGCCATGGTTCGCCTCGCGGATCGGTTCGTCGTGCTCGACCACGGCACCGTTCTGGCCGAGGGCCCCCCCGAGGCTGTAACGCGCGATCCGAATGTCATTGAAGCCTATCTCGGCAAGAAGTGGAGAGCGCATGCTCGAGCTTGACGACGTGCACGTGGCCTACGGCGGGTTGAAGGCGTTGGGAGGCGTTTCCGTCAAGGTCGGCGCCGGCGACTTCGTGTCGATCATCGGCCCGAACGGTGCCGGCAAGACGACCTTGTTCAAGTCCATCTCTGGGATCGTCACCCCGGTGCAGGGCTCCATCCGGTTCGACGGGCAGGATCTCGCCGGCGTATCGGCGGCAGACCGTCCTCATCTCGGCATCGCTCACGTCCCTGAAGGGCGCCAGGTCTTCCCCAATCTCTCGGTGCTTGAAAACCTTGAGATGGGCGCCTGGACTTCCGGCCGGTCGGCGCGACTGGACGAGCAACCTCGATTATATCCTCGGACTTTTCCCGGTGCTGGCCGAGCGGCGCGACCAACTTGCTGGCACGCTCTCGGGCGGCGAGCAGCAGATGGTCGCGATCGGCCGCGGACTCGCCTCGTCACCACGCCTGCTGATGCTCGACGAGCCGTCGATGGGGCTGGCGCCGACGATCGTCGATACGATCTTCGAACGCATCGTCGAGATCCGCCGCGACAAGAAGCTCACAGTGCTGCTCGTCGAGCAGCGGGCCGTCGAGGCATTGCAGTCCTGCGATCGCGGCTACGTGCTCGAGACGGGCCGCGTCGTCCTTGAAGGCGGACACGAGGAGCTTCTCTCCGATGACCGTGTCCGCAAGGCATACCTCGGCATCTGAGCCGGGACTGACGACGACGTGAACCGGCACGCAAACGATGCCGAAAACCTGGGAGGACCAGCCATGACCCGACTTCTGAGACCCTCGCGGCGAACCGTTCTGCAGACCGGTCTGGCCGGCTCGGCCGCCGCACTCGCGCTCGGTCCCGCCGGCCTGGCGCGGGCGCAGGCCAAAGAGGTGAAGGTCGCCCTCATCGCGCCACTCTCCGGGCCCTGGGCCCGGCAAGGCGCATTGATGAAGATGGGCGCCGATCTCGCAATCAAGCATATCAACGACGAGGGTGGCATCAAATCGCTCGGCGGCGCCAAGATGACGCTTGCGGTGCTGGACGCCGGCGACAGCGCCGAGAAGGCGAAGAACGCCGCGCAGCGCCTCGTCTCCTCGGAGACGGATGTCGTCGCAGGCGTCGGCTCGTGGCTCTCGTCCTTCACGCTGGCGATCACCGAGGTGACCGAGCGCGCGGACTTGCCGTGGCTCACGCTATCCTATTCCGACCAGCTCACGCTGCGTGGGTTCAAGAATGTGTTCCAGACGTCTCTACCTGCCAGCTTCATGGCGGGCGAAACCATGTCGACCGCCCTCAACCTTGCCGAGAAGGAAACAGGCAAACGTCCAAAGTCGGTCTCGATCATCAACGACAACACCGCCTCTCCAGTTGCCTTCACTAAGGATCTAAGGGCGGGTGGTTTGGCGAAGATGGGCTTGAAGGTTTCTTCGGACGACGTTTTCACCCCGCCGCTCGCTGATGCGACGCCACTCGTCCAGAAGCTTCGCTCGGCGCGACCGGAGTTGCTGCTGCTGCTACCAACGGCGCTCAGCGACTACAAGCTGCTCCTGGAGAAGATGAACGAGTTTGGGCTCAGCAAGGGGCGCCTGCCCGTCGTGTCCAACGGAGCGCCGCTCGGCACGCCGGAGATCCTGAACCTGCTCGGCAAGGACCTGCTCGAGGGCCTGATCTTCTCGATCGCCAATTGGCCCGGCAAGGGCCAGGAGAAGCTCGAGGAGGAGTTCAAGAAAGTCACGGGCGAGCCCTGGCTCTCGCAGGATCCTCTCTGCACATACGGCCACATCATGGTCATGCGCGAGGCTGTCGAGGCAGCGGGGAAAGCCGACCGCAAGGCCGTCGGCGATGCCATGCGCAAGCTCGACACGAAAGATGGCTCGGGCAAGTTTTTCCCGGGCGGTAACGGCGTAATGAAGTTCGACGACAAGGGCCGCCGCGTTGGCGCCGAGATCGTGTTCGTGCAGTGGCAGGGCGGCGTTCCCGTGACGGTCTTCCCGGAGTTGGCCGCAGTCAAGAAGCCCGTCTGGGTCAAGAAGTGAGGCCTACCTCTCCCCATCGCCAAGACCGGCGGCGGGGAGAGGCACGACACAGCAAAGGCATGGCATGCGCATTCACTCGGTCGAGGCGATCTCCATCGACATCCCACTTACGCGCAACTTCGGTGGGGCCACCTACTCCGTGCTGAAACGCTCGACGATCGTCACCCGATTGCGGACCGAGGGCGGCCTCGTCAGCGAGGTCTACAACGGCGACAACCGGTCGGACGGTCCCGAGATCTGCCGCCTGATCCACGACGTTCTGGCCCCCGCCGTGAAGGGGCTGGACATCTTCGCATGTGAGCGGATCTGGGAGACGATGTTCGCCTTCACCACCGCAAACGGAGACCGCAAGGTTCTTCTTGAGGCCATCGCTTGCGTCGATTGCGCGGTCTGGGACGTGGTGGGTAAAGCGGTGGGACGTACCGTCGGCGAGCTGCTCGGCGGATATCGTCGCGACAACCCCATCATCTCGATCGGCGGCTACTATATGGAGGGTAAGACCCTCGACGACATCGGCCGCGAGATGGAGATGTACCGCGCGGCGGGCATGGCGGGATGCAAGTTCAAGGTCGGCGGGCTCGCGCCAGAAGAGGATGCCAAACGTGTGGCTGCGGCCCGCAAGGCTGCCGGAGCAGACTTCGTCCTGGCAGTCGATGCCAATCGCGGCTGGTCCGCCGAGGAAGCGATCCGCTTTGCGCGCCTCGTCGAGCACCTCGACATTGCCTGGTTCGAGGAGCCGTGCCATTGGTCGGACGACGCTGCACAGATGGCGCGTGTCCGTCGCGCGATCCGCATTCCGGTAAACGCAGGACAGTCGGAGATTACCAGCCACGGCGTCCGTCGCCTGCTCGATGCGCAGGCCGTCGACCTGGTCAATGTCGATGTCTCGGAATGTGGTGGCGTAACGGACTGGCGGCGCTCGGCCGCGCTGTGCTGGGCGTCGGGGGTGCGTCTCGCCCATCACGAGGAATCACAGATCGCGCAACATCTTCTGTCGGCTGTGCCGCACGGGACCTACATCGAGTGCTTTGCCGATCCTGAACGGGACCCGGTCTGGCAGAGAATGTGGGTCAACCGGCCTGCGGCGCGAGATGGCACCATGCCCGTGACACCTGGTCCGGGCTTCGGTCTCGAGCTCGACGCCGACATGATACGCCGGTACAGGACGGCATAGACAGATCAACCGCCTGTTTGTGCCAACCAATGCGGCCATCACGGCTGGCTGTTCGAGGAGGTCGGAACGCAAGCGATCGCACGGCATTCTTCACCATTTCGCCTTGCAATCGACCAAGCGACCGACTATGAGAAGCCTCCTTGCGAGGGCGCCACACGCATGACGCCTTCACTCGGAAGCCGGAGCCACGCTCCGGGTGCGCGCCGGTAGCTCAGCTGGATAGAGCGTCTGACTACGGATCAGAAGGTCGTGGGTTCGAATCCTTCCCGGCGCGCCAATGAAATCAAGCACTTAATAGAGATTCGATCGAGCGCGTGCAGACTGGCCTGGCTTCGCTGTCCACCCGCTGTCCACAAAGTTGCTGCGTGCTGTCCTACGTGACAGGCTCGGATGTAGCCGAGAACGCTGCAATCGCACTGCAGAGGTCAGGGGTTCGATTCCCCTCGGGTCCACCAATAAAATCAAACACTTAGCGGATTCGCGCACTTCTCAAAAAATCGCCGTCACACACCCGTCACACACGGATGCAGGGTGGCACAGCGTAACGCCATGTGACAGTTGCGGGTGTGCGTCGTGCGGATTCCGATTGAGGCCGAAGCTCTCCGAGCCCGATCTGCACCCTGCCCTAAGAACCCGTTGCTGAGTGGCACATCAGAGAAGCGCCGTGCTAGCTTCTCGGTGGTCGTGGTCATGTCGTCTGCCTTTGAGGAAGGGTGATGTCTCAGCAACACCATCTAACCTCAACCGGCAGCGGCACGGCCACGGCTCGCGACTCTAACGGTCGCCGCCGTGACCTCGACTGTCAGGTGAATACGATCACTGCTCAAGCGGCGAGGCCCCCGAGGCCTGGCAGCGTTCGATGGCATCGGCGGCGATTGACCAGCGATGCCCGTCCGCGGAGGCTAGAATTGCCGGCTCGAGATTGGCACGCAGATAATCCCAAAGCAGGCTCGGCGTATAGAGATCCTGTACCGTTGCGTTGCCGAGGAAATCCTGCAAACCGAACGGCTCGGCGGAGTTCAGGTATGCGAACAGACTGCGCTGATTCTGGCCGAAGCGGCGCCGCGATAGGGGGCCGAGCAGACAGGCCGTAACGGGGTGTAACGGCCAGCAACGGGCAAGGATCATCGGCAGTGACGCGGTGGTGCCCGGTCGGCCTTCGATGACGAGTTTAGCGACATCCTTGGCTAGAGGCGCGTAGAACGGCGGCCGTCTGTCCGCTTCGATGGCGCGCGCGAGGAGCTCGATCTGTTCGTCGCCGCCCGTACTGATAACAAGGTCGACAAAGCGACCTTGCACCTTGGCCCATTCGTCACGTGCTTCGCGGGCGAGGCGGTTTGCGTATTCGTCGCCTTGCGCCGCTTCTCGACCTCCGCGGCGTCCGTCGCGAAGGCACCGCTCACAATCTGGCGCAAATGGGCATGGAGGCTCACCCATCCTCATCTCGATTTTTCTGGTCAATGGGCGATGACTGTCCAATGGGAGGCCATTAGAGAATTCTCACTCACCCCAGAACAACGCGCGGAAGCACAGAAACTCATGGGCGAAGTAGCTGCCGGAACAATACATATCCGCCAGGACGCGCTGTTCGCCGCCATCGGCGAGCCTCTTCGGCGCATGCGCAATGAGGTTCCTGAGCTTGTGCACCGTGCAGCGCTGGATCGCCAGATCCGACCACAGCGAGACGAGCGCTTGGCGCCCGCGTCACCATCAGCGTGAGACGCGTGAAACTCGCCTTCGCAACCGCCTGCCCGGATCGCGAAGTCTTCATGCTCGCGGCGCGACGACTATGAGGCGCCGGCGGCCAAGCCGAGCCTGAGCCCTGGGATCAACAGAAGAGGATCATCGTCGAGCCTGCCCATGCTGCCCGACCGGCGGCGACCACCGGGCTCGGCCGTTAGAGCCCCGGTGCCGGCGGCTGCCTCTCAATCGTCAAACGGCACCAGCGTCAGCGCGGCTGTGAGAAGTGCAGGCTAGGCCGCCGTTCGAGCTGAGGTTGCCGGCATCCTGAGCGGCTGTGAGCGACTTCCTCGCGACGGGTGACAGGCCCGGGAGAAACGGCGTAGCGTCCTGCATGGCGGTGGCGATTCCGGTGTGACGCGCACGCTCTGCTTCAGCACCAGAATGTTACGCCAATCCAACGGCTTCGTCGCCGCCTATCAATGCCCGCGAGAGACGATGGCGAATAAAGTGGGCTAACTTTGCATCCGTCGAACGGGCTGCCCCGAACGCGCTACGCAACGCGCTCCCAGAAATTCTTCGCAAGCGTGCCGACGGGGTATCGCTGCACATGCAAAAGCTGATTGCCGGGCTGCAGGAGGATTGGGCTCATCTGGAATAATGATCCAGCCACAGGTCGGAGTCACGAAAGCAAGAATCGTCATATCGCAGAACCATTCTGAGCACATGATCTTGGTGTGGACCTGAAGCGCAGCAATGAATGATGAAGCTCCAAGAGCGGCTCTTGAAGACGTCGGCACAATTAGGTCGACCGCCGAGCGGTGGGCTGCTAGCTTAAGCGCGCCGATAAGCCGCAGCCGAACCAACGGCTGGGATACCGGGAGGAAAACACATGAAGTGGAAATTGACACTGGCTGCATTGGCAGCCATCGGCATCGCCGTTCCAGCATCTGATACGGTTGCGCAAGAAAAAAAAGTGCGCTTGCAGGTCGCCAGCGCCTTTCCTGGCGCTTTGGTACTGCTGGGACCTGCGGGTAAACACGTCGTCGACAAGATGCGCAAGCTATCCAGTGGTTCAATAGACGCCCGGTTCTATGAGCCGGGCGCACTTGTGCCCGCGAGCCAATACTTTGACGCCATCGCGAATGGCTCGCTCGACAGCGCTTATTCGGCTGCCGGCTTCTTCACCGGAAAAGAGATAGCTTTTGCGCTCTACAACACCGTGCCTTTTGGACCAGAGATCAGTGAATACCTAGGTTGGTTCCGCTATGGCGGTGGCGAGAAGCTGATGGATGATCTGATGGCCAAGTACAAGACCAAGGTAATCCTCTGTGGCATCGTACCACCCGAGGCGTCTGGGTGGTTCAGACAAGAGATCAAAGACGTCGACGGCCTGAAGGGCCTGAAGATGCGGTTCTTCGGACTCGGCGCCAACGTCATGCAAAAGGTCGGGGTTGCGACGCAGCTTTTGCAGGCTGGCGAGATATTTCAAGCATTGCAGCTCGGCACGATAGACGCGACAGAGTATTCGGCGCCCGCGCTGGATCTCTCCCTCGGGTTCCACCAAGTGGCTAAACATTACTATTTTCCGGGCTGGCATCAGATGGCCAGCATTACTCACCTTATGATGGGGCTCGACAAGTGGAACTCGCTCAGTGATTTGCAACAGGAGATCGTCAAGGTTTCCTGCGATAGCACCATGATGCATATGTTGGCCGAGGGGGAGGCGATCCAGCCGCCAGCGATGGCCGAGCTCAAATCCAAGGGCGTTACCGTGCACACTTGGCCAAAGCCCGTGTTGGACGCGTTACGAAAGGCGTGGGATGAGGTCGTCGCTGAGCAGAGCGCGAAAAGCCCCGAGTTCAAGAAGGGCTGGGAGTCGCTCGCCGCGTATCGTAAGAGCTACAAGGGCTGGAAGGACGTTGCCTATATCAAGGAATAGTAGCATCAGGTTGAATGTTCGCGGCTCAATTGACGTCGTTTCATCTGAGATTGGCTGCTGAGCCGCACCGTTCAGATAAGGTCCCGTGGACGAAGTGGCAAGGTTTGGGGGCCTACCTGGCAATTGACGCACTCAGAAAGGCGCAAACATCGGTTTGGACTGGCGGGCAGACTTGCCCGCCAGAACACGATATGTAAGCGCCCCACGAACCTTTCAATTGCCCACATTTCCCATGAGTTGCGGAGTTGCACCGGCGCGGGAATTATTGAGCGGCCGGAATCGGTTGTGATTCCTTGCCGAGCACCGGGCGATGCGGGATGCACCGCCACAATCGGCACTGACCGAAACCGAGATCCGCGTTCTCCGCCGGCTCGTCCCCGAACCAGCAGGAGCTAGACGGCGACGACGAACTCTATCGCACTATCTCACAAAGCTCGCGCGCCTCGGCGGCTATCTCGCGCGCGCCAGCGATCCGCCACCCGGCAACATCGTCATGTGGCGCGGCCTCTCCCGCCTCACCGACATCCAAATCGGCGTCGAAATTGGGGCTGGAGTTGTGGGTAATTGAAAGGTTCGTGGGCTTTCAATTACCCACATTTCCCATGAGTCGCGGAGTCGCAGTGTCGCGTGTTTTCTTGAGTCGGTGGAATCGGTTGTGATTCCTTGTCGAGCACCTGAATCGCGGAGGCGGGTGCTCGATGGCAGCGAAATCTCGCGTTTCGACGGAGCAAGCATTTCAGTCCGAGCAAGCGGAGACCAGTGCTGCACGGGATTGGGTCGAACGCGAGACAGTCGACGGCGCGTTCAAGGATGAACGTCTCGATCGTCGCTTCAGAACCCTGCTCTCAGACATCGGCGGTGCGATCGGCGCGAGCCTGCCGCTGGCGTGCCAGGACTGGGCGAACACGAAGGCAGCGTATCGGTTTCTCTCGAATGATCGCGTCGACGAAGCCGACATTCTGAGCGGCCATTTCGCGGCAACCGCCAAGCGCTTCGCTGCGACGAACGGCACGATCCTCGTGCTGCAGGATACGACCGAGTTCAGCTTCAAGCGGGAGCGCCCCGAAGCGATCGGCTTCACGACGAGCGTTCGAACCCGCGACAGCAAAGAAGGCCGCAAGCGCGTGCATTCCGTCTGCGGCATCCTCATGCATGCGAGCCTTGCCGTGACGACGGAGGGCCTGCCGCTCGGCGTCGCGGCGATCAAGTTCTGGACCCGCAAGAAGTTCAAGGGCACGCGTGCGCTCAAGACCAAGATCAATCCGACGCGGGTCCCGATCGAGACGAAGGAAAGCGTGCGCTGGCTGCAGAACCTGGAGCAGTCGACGGCGCTGTTCGCGGATCCCGCTCGCTGCGTGCATGTCGGCGACCGTGAAAGCGACATCTACGAACTCTTCTGCAAGGCACAGGAACTCGGCACGCACTTCGTGGTGCGAACCTGCGTCGATCGCCTCGCAGGCGATGGAGAGCACACGATCGCCGACGAGATGAACGAGGTCGCGGTCAAGGGACTGCACGCAATCGAAACGCGCGACGAGCACGGCGAAGTCTGCCGGCGACGCTCGAACTCAAGTACCGGCGCATCCGCGTCCTGCCGCCGATCGGCAAGCAGAAGCAGTATCCGGAACTCGATCTCACCGTGATCCACGCGGTCGAGCGCGGAGCACCGAAGGGACGCAAGCCGATCGAGTGGAAGCTGATCACGACCTGCCGGTGCGCTCGCGCGCGGAGGCGATCGAGAAGCTCGACTGGTACGCGATGCGCTGGAAGATCGAGGTGTTCCACAAGATCCTCAAGTCCGGCTGCAGGGCGGAAGAGTCGAAGCTGCAGAACCGCGGATCGTCTGGCCAATCTGATCGCGCTCTTCTGCATCCTGAGCTGGCGCGTCTTCTGGCTCACGATGCTCAATCGGACGATGCCGGATGCGGCCCCGGAAACGGCGCTGACCGAGACCGAAATCCGCGTGCTCGATCGTCTCATTCCGGACCCGGCTGCGGCGCGGCGGCGACGACGAACGCTATCGCTCTATCTGACAAAGCTCGCACGCCTCGGCGGCTATCTCGCGCGCGCCAGCGATCCGCCGCCCGGCAACATCGTCATGTGGCGCGGCCTCTCCCGCCTCACCGACATCCAGATCGGCGTCGAAATCGGTGCAGAGGAATTGTGGGTAATTGAAAGGTTCGTGGGGCGCTTACACTCGGCATCGAGCGCGGCGCACGCATAGTTGACAATTCCGTAGATGGCGCGCAGCGCATGCTTCGCCAGTATGCGCTGCTCGATATCGACTTAGGAAAACAGCGAACCCGACGCCCGATCAAATTCCCGCTTTCAAGTCTCTGTGACTCGCGTAGCCCGTGAGCAAGACACATTAGTCGACCTTAGCCACCAGTCCATACTTCTGCCCAATCAATTCATTCCATTTGGCTGCGCATGCGGCACCGCAACGTTTCGCCCAGCTTTTCAGAACCAAGTCATTCAGTGCCTTATCTCGAGCTCGGAAGTCTGCTTGCTGCGCGACAAAAAGCTTGAGCTTGCCGGGTGGTCCGACGGGGCATGGCCCCGTACCTGTCGTGCAGCGGACGCCGTCCTCAGTTTCCTCTTCGATGAGTTTCCACGAGCGGTCAGTCAGCTTGTCAGATTCGATCTGGATCAGTCTTCGCGTGTCTGGCGATAGCTTGTTCCACATCGTCAGGTTCACTGCTAAAAACCCAGCAGTATAGCCGAGCGGCAGACGCAAGTACGATTGAGTCACTTCCGTCCACTTGGCTTTGTAGGCGGGCATAGTGCCGGTAATACCACAGTCCACTACGCCTTTCTCTAGAGCGGGGACCACTTCGGCGAACATGATGGTCACGCCGATCCCGCCAAGTGCCGAAATGAGTTCCGACTGAGATGTGCCCTGGACACGAACCTTCTTGCCCTTGAGATCTTCAACCGACGATAGTTCTCCACGACAGTATAAGCCCTGTTCCGGATAGGTATTAGTACCAAGAATCAATGCGTTGTGTTTCTCCTTCATTACTTTCTGCATCTCAGGCATCCAAAGCTCGGTGATCTCGCGTGCCATCTTGAAGCTGCGAGCTACTCCAGCGATGTCGATTGCCTCGATTACAGCTCCCCCATCTTCCACAAAAATTGGGATTGCGAAAGCGAAGTCGAACACGCCTTGCTTTAGAAGCCGGAGCATCTCCGGTCCCTTCAAGTTCAGTTCGTTATAGGCCTTCATGTTGGCGGTGAGATTGCCATTCGAAAGCCTCGGCAACACTTCCGTAAAAAAAGGCTTCTCGAGCTGCGGATAGTTGGTAAGAAAATTGAATGTTCCCACCACGTTAAACTGCTTCTTGTCGTAGGTCTGAGCAACGGCACCGCTGAACCAGAGGAGGGTCGCAGCAACGAGCGGTGCGGCGAAGAGACGTCTCATTGAGGGTCCTCCCTTTGAATGTGTTATTGATTGCAGCGCTTATTCTTGCTCGGTCGACGCCATCGATATAGTCTCGGGCCTCTGAGCTATCGCCAGATCTTGGTGACGGCCTGAGGGTTCAGGCGGCGGCTCGGGGCTGATGATCGGTTAGGTTGCCGACCTCCAGCCCGTCTTTGAACTTGGCACCCAGCACGACCTTCGGCAACTGGTTGTGGCCGTCGAGGCGGCGCCAGGATTTCTGTGCAGCTTCGACAAGCTTAAAGACCATGGCGAGCGCGGTGGCATTCGACAGGCAGCCTTTCGCGCGGATCGTGCGGTGGCGCACGGTGGCGAAAGTGCTCTCGATCGGGTTCGACGTCCTCAAGTGCTTCCAGTGCTCGGCGGGGAAGTCGTAAAAGGCGAGCAGTACCTCTCGGTCTTTGGCCAGGCAATCGGCGGCTTTCTCGTATTTCAGCCGGTAGTTTGCGATGAATGCGTCGAACGCCACCACGGCCTCGGCCCGCGTCTCCGCCATCCAGATCTCCTGCAGGCTGCGCTTGGCCTTCGGCTGCTGGCTCTTCGGCAGCTTGTTCAGGACATTCGCCGTCTTGTGCACCCAGCACCGCTGCTCCCGTGTCATCGGCCAGATCTCGCCGAGCGCCTTCCAGAAGCCGAGGCCGCCATCGGCAACCGCGAGCTGGGGCGCGGTCGCGAGCCCACGAGCCTTCAGGTCGAGCAGCAGTTCGCGCCAGTCCTGCGCGCTCTCACGCGCCCCGTCGGTGAAGCCGATCAGCTCCTTCTTTCCCTCCGGCGTCACGCCGATGAGGACGAGGATGCACTGCTTCTCGTCCGCCAGCCGCGCCTGCAGATAAATGCCATCCGCCCAGACGTAGACGTAGCGCCGGGTCGAGAGGTCGCGCCGTTTCCAGCGGTTGTGCTCGTCGGTCCAGAACTCCTTCATGCGTGAGATCGTGCTCGGCGAAAGGCCTGGTGCATCCTTGCCGAGCAGCGCGCTGAGCGCTTCCTCGAAGTCACCGGTCGAGATGCCCTTGAGGTAGAGGATCGGGAGCAGCACCTCCAGGCTCTTCGAGCGCCGGGCGTAGGGCGGCAGGATCGTCGGCGTGAAGCGGATGCGCTCGGGTGCGTCGGCGGCCGCCCCGCGATCGCGCACGCGCGGCTGGCGCACCGCGACCGGTCCAATGCCGGTCATCACCTCGCGCTCCGGCAGATGACCGTGGCGCACGAGCTCGCTGCCACCCATCTTCGGTCTTCAGTTCGGCATGCTTGCCCAGGAACTCGGCGACCTCGGCCTCGACGGCCTGTGCCAGCAGGGCCCGGGCGCCGTTGCGCAAGATCTCTGTGAGCGGATCCTCAAAGGCTCCTGGCTGAACCAGCTTCGTCACGTTATCGTTGGTCACGGCATATCGCTCCTTCGGTGGAGAAGTGAGGTCGTCGAACAACCCCACGATATGCCGCCTTCACCGATTCAAGCCGTCACCAACTTCCGCGCATAGCTCCGGGCCTCTTCATCCTGCGCTGTATACTCCGCACAGCGGATTTATCGACAGCAAGCGACGGTCTCCCCAATCGCGAATTTGTTCCGTCGAAGGAGAATCGTCCCGTAGAGTGGAATTTGCGATCCATTCAACACCTCATTTGGTCAAAAGTCCACACCCCGAAAAGCACTCAGCACAACAAGCTTTGTCGGATCATCAAAATTCTACCGCAAGCACACGAGCATTCGGCCATCTAAAGCTGGAGCGACGAGCAAAACCGCTGGGAGTGGTGCGATCTGTCGGCACGCCGTTACGTGTACGTCTGGGCGGATGGCAGTGAGCGCAACTCGCAGCCGGTGCCTCTGCGTATGCGAGAGTACGTGATCTCACCGCTTGTTTGTTAGGTGCCGAGGATGCGGCCACCGAAGAGGACGAGCCGATCGCCCGGCGGGAAGGCACCAAGGCGCGCGGCGGGCCCACCGTGGCCAGCAGCAGACTTGGTTGCTCGTAGGCGAGGTCTACGAAGTGCTGAACGCCAACCGCGACGCCTGGCCGGTCGCTAGCCTCTTGCCGGTGCCATGCGCTGCAGGGTCCGGCGTCGCGAAAGGCTTGGTTAAGCTGAACTTCTTATCTGTCGAGCCAAGCATTAGCGAAGCGCCAATGGCTGGGAGCGTCGATGATGTCGATCGCTATGTCGCCACGGCCGCGGGTACATGCGCCTGCAGAAATTTGCGCACCCGATTTATGGTTCGGGCCTTCAACTCCGGGGGATCCTTCCAGGGATAAACCGTCACCTCGGCATTGGGCGCCAGAGAAGCAATGTCGACGGAGGTCGGATAGGGGTGCGAGACCGTATCGTCCGGCAACACGAGGATCGGCGTTTGGCAGTTGCGAGCGAAGTCTCGTGACACGCTGTAAACGAAATCCGGACGCACGCGATAAAGGTTGTGAAGATACTGCTCGATGGTCGCGATCGTGACGTCGGGGCGCCGCTCGCGGAACTCCTTGGCCCAGCCGTCGCGGCCATGGTTCCACATTACGTCCGGGTTCTCCGGCAGGTGCCCGATCGTTTGACTTATGATCGCTGCGACAACCCGGTCGGGCGCCCGCTGCATCAGCTTCATCGCAAAAGAGCCGCCAATGCAGTTGCCAAAGAAAGCGAACTGTCGGACGCCCAGATGGTCCATAAGCCCGAGCTGGTCGTCGGCGAACGCTTCCCACGGATTGTCAACTGGAACCGGGCCGCTCGATTCTCCGTTGGTGGCATTGCGCTGGTCCATGGTGATGACGCGGAAGTCGGCCTTGAACTCCTCCATCATGTTGATGACGGCGTTGGGCCAATTGAGGATCCGCGAGTTCAGACCGCCGCCTGGCACTGCGAACAGCGGAAACCCGGAGCCGACCTCCTGGTAGCGGATGCGGATGCCATCCTTTTCATAATAGCCCGTTTTTACTGTACACATGTCGATCTCCCTCGTCCTCCTGAGCAGGTTCGTGATCAGGCGCCAATCAGCAGTGCCGCAGAGACCCTGGCAAAATTTCTGCTCGTGCAACGACGACACGATGCTCCACATTGCCGGCATGGTCGGACCCGAGGCCACACGCGTCAAGTTTCAGGGTGCCGTCCACACATGGGATGGCGCCAGCAGTGGACGTCGTTCGCGCACAGGGGCTCCGATAGGTTGCTCGACTAGATGGCCTTACGAGCTGCATGATCCCTCGGAACGGCAAGCCGAAACTGGAGGTTCGCATGACTGAGCCGAGGAGGTCAGTGCAGGCGCGCGGGATCACGGAGAACACCGTCGAGACCTTCGATCTCGACTGACTTCAACAACTCAGCGTGAGCTTCGTCATCCGTGTCGAACTCACCGTCCCAAACGATTGAGTTGTTGTCATTGTCAACAACCTCTAGCGACCACTTTGTGTGTTCGAGGCGGCAGATGTTCACTTCAACCGTGATGCCATCGCGAGTGAAGCGGCCATTGTCCCGGGACATGATGATTTTGGGATCTGTAGTCATGGCGCGGTCCTGACTATCGAAGATGCCGCTACCTTAAAGTTCACAAGATCAGTTTGGAAGTCTGCTCGTGCCCCGGAAAGCTGCCGTTCCGGGCCGAGTCGAGGGTGGCAGAGCACTTCTCTTCCTGGCCCATGACGACGTTTGTGCTGCACAGCAGCATGATGGAAGGTTCGGGGCCTATCGCGTCGAGCACGTTGGCCTGATCCCTTACGGTCGGTATCGGGGCAGGTTTGGAAACTGTCTGAACGGTCGTCAAGGCAGTGCATGACCCAA
>CAVVAR010000004.1:0-525368 GCA_963746315.1 uncultured Alphaproteobacteria bacterium | reverse complement strand
GCTCCCACGGCCATTCGAGACAAACGAAGCTGCCAGCCCACTGCCAAGTCTGCTCCCACGTCTCGCAGTTTCTCTGATCCTCAAATATACTGTAGGATTGCAGACATCCTGGCAACTCCTGGCTCAGCTATGGCATTGAGAGACCGCACAGCACACCTCATTTTCCTGCTCTTAGCTCTGGTGTTGGCCGCTGCGCCGAACGTGCGAGCCGAAGATGCGCCCAAGCCGGGCACTTTGCTCGATCGGCTGGAGTTGAAAATCGAGCTGAGCCGACATGCGCGACTGATTGCAGCACAGTCGGCGCAGAGCGCTGTCCTTGCCCCGTTCGTCAGCGATGGATGTAGTGGCGGGGTGTCCGCCGTCTGGCGTCTGGCGACTTCGAATATTCCGGCTCTCGCTGAACGCCATGGCGAACTCCCGCCATGGGAGCGTTGCTGCACCGCTCACGACGAACGATATCATGCAGGCGCACCTCCGGGCGGCGATGCGAGGACGAGTTTTGAAGTCCGCCGCCATGCTGACGAAAACTTACGACAGTGCGTGCGCCAAATAGGCGAGGAGCGCGCGCACACACTTTTGACCGAGTACGGCCTGGAGCCGGACGAAGTTGCCCTCCTCTACGCAGGCATCGCAGACGTCATCTATCGGGCTGTTCGTCTCGGTGGTGCGCCCTGCACCGGATTGCCTTGGCGCTGGGGGTTTGGTTGGCCTGACTGCCAATGATCTTGGTCGTGTGACAACGTGATTTGTCGGACTGGAATGCCAATTCAAGCGGACATCAGGTGGATGACAGTTGCACTGAATGCAAGATTGCGGAGAGCGTTTATTTCCACCTAAGACGGCAATATCTTTCCACGACACAATTCAAGCAAGACTTTTTCTTGAATAAGCGTATACTTCTGGAGCGCACGTTGGATTTGCGCACCGAAACTAATAGCGTTTTTTTGTGGAGCATGCCATGAGTAACACCCTACAGAATGCGCATCCGCCTCTCTTTAGCGTCGGAAAACTTGTCGGTTTATTCGCCCTAGCAGTCGTCACCAGCGTACCGACCGCCTCCGCATTGCAACTTTGCGCAAATAACAAGGGAACATTATTTGCGATGCCCGCTTGCGGACCTGGATTTACTCAAATTACGGTCGGCATGGTCGAGGGGCTCCAGGGTCCTCCGGGCCCGCAAGGCCCGGCAGGACCTCAAGGACCACAAGGTCCCATCGGTCCAACTGGAGCGACAGGGGCGACAGGGCCGGCCGGTTCTGCGGGTGCCATCGGTCCAGCCGGTCCTCCTGGCCCAGCAGGCATTTCTTCCATTGCGAGCTTTGCAGACGCTGGCGAGACATTCCTCGGTGGGCCGATCGGGGGCCCCGGAGTATTTACCCACGTGGTTTCGAAGGGGCTCTCGTCAGGAAGTTGGCTAATCTTCTCGACAGCTTCGCAAGTTGGTTCTAATCAATTTCCGTTTTCCGGAGGTAACGATGAGCGCTCGATGGTCAACGAGTGTCAACTACGTGATGAATTTGGCGGGGTTTTAGGGGTAAGTCGTGCGACTGGTGGCTACTCGGAATTCACGCGCGACCATCACGAAATAACAATTAATGGCGGCATCTTTGTTCCTGACGGGGAGGGGCGTACCGTTTCTCTGTGGTGCCGTGAAGAGTTTGGTCCAGGATATTTAGCTGGTGCGCGGATCGTAGTACTTAAGGTTGGAGGCTTCAATTAGTTCAGAGCTGCATAGTGTGAACAACCTCGAGAAGAATGGATTCGATCGTCCATGAGGTCGATTTACTGACAAAGGTGGCGACTAGTACATCGCACTCGTCGCCACTTTCGCTATTTCAATTGATGCGAAGCGAAGAGGGTCACCGGTGCAGCTGCTTCAACGACACCTACAATGAAGCCACTCATTGATTTTCGCTGTGTGGATAGTGAACAATTTGGTACAGGTGGCAACGCCCGAGTGATTTTGCGTCGTCGGGCCGGCGAGATAATGCATCACCGATGGGCGCATGAAGCCCCCGAGCTATGACCGGAAGTTGGTGACGGCGGGAATCGGGAAGGCGGCATATCGTGGGGTTGCTTGACGACCTCACTTCTCCACCGAAGGAGCGATATGCCGTGCCGCACGATAATGTCACCCGACTGATTCAGCCAGGAACTTTCGACGACCAACTCACGCAAGTCTTACGCAACGGTGCGAAGGCCCTGCTCGCCAAGGCGGTCGAGGCCGAGGTTGCCGATTTTCTCGCCAAGCATGCGGAGTGCAAGACCGAGGATGGGCGGCAGCGCGTCGTCCGCCACGGTCACCTGCCTGAGCGCGAGGTGATGACCGGCATCGGCCCGGTCGCCGTGCGCCAGCCGCGTATACGCGATCGCGAGGCCGCCGCCAGCGATCCCGGCCGTATCCGGTTTTCGCCGTCGATCCTGCCACCCTACATGCGCCGCTCGAAGTCCATCGAGACGCTGCTTCCGGTCCTGTACTTGAAGGGCATCTCGACCGGCGATTTCTCCGAGGCGCTGGCGGCCCTGCTCGGCAAGGATGCGGCGGGCTTGTCTGCCTCCGCTATCGGCCGCTTGAAGGACGGCTGGCTCGACGAGCACGCCCGTTGGCAGAAGCGTGACCTCTCAGCCAGGCGATACGTCTACGTCTGGGCGGATGGCATCCATCTCGAAGCGCGCCTCGAAGACGAGAAGCAGTGCATTCTCGTGTTGATCGGCGCGACACCGGAAGGTCGCAAGGAGCTTGTCGGGTTCACCGATGGCGCGCGGGAAAGTGCGCACGACTGGCGCGAGCTGCTGCTCGATCTGAAGCGGCGTGGCCTTGATGCGCAGCCGGAGCTGGTCATCGCCGACGGCGCGCTCGGGTTCTGGAAGGCGGCCGGCGAGGTCTGGCCGACGGCCGCCGAGCAGCGCTGCTGGGTGCACAAGACCGCGAACGTCTTGAACAAGCTGCCGAAGAGCCAGCAGCCAAAGGCCAAGCGTGCGCTCCACGAGATCTGGATGGCCGAGACGAAGGCCGCTGCCGAGACCGCCTTCGACGCGTTCATCGAAAGCTACCAACTCAAATACGAGAAGGCCGCCGACTGCCTCGCCAAGGACCGCGATGCGCTGCTCGCATTCTACGATTTCCCCGCCGAGCACTGGAAGCACCTTCGCACCACGAACCCGATCGAGAGCACCTTTGCAACGGTGCGCCACCGCACGATCCGCGCGAAGGGCTGCCTGTCGAACAAGACCGCGCTCGCCATGGTCTTCAAGCTGGTCGAGGGCGCGCAGAAAAGCTGGCGCCGCCTCGACGGTCATACCCAGTTGCCAAAACTGATCCTGGGTGTGAAATTCGCTGACGGGTTGGAGGTCACCGCCAAGGCGATCCGTCAGCCCGATACCGCCGCCGCCTGACCGGCCCGGCCGTCACCAAGATTTGGCGATAGCTCCCGGAAGTGAAGGCTCAGCGGACAAGCCACCGTGATAATGCCTTACGGATGAGCCGACCGACGGTGGAAACGTGGAATAGGGATAGCGTGCGATGCTAGCGGATTGAGCCGGGGCGGGACTCTCCGGCGCGAAAACTCGGTGGTCCGACATCTTGACGATCACAATTGGCCAGTAGCGCCCCGGGATCGGACTGGCCGTGATTTGGGATGGCTGGATCTCGAGCCTGCGACATGCCGGAGACGTAATTGTTCGCCGCACCATGGTTTGTGTTGGCCGGTGCGTGTGGTAGCTGGACTAGGCTCCAGCCAGAAGTGGCCTGGAGCCTATCATAGTGACCACGTGCTCGAGGGGAGGCAGATGTCGTGAATGTCCGTTTTGTCCGACTAGCGGTTTGCATGGGGATCGTCGCGCTTGCAATGGTGTGGAGCGCCACGCCATCCGACGCAGAGCAGCGCTACCGCTTGTGCGCGCTCCGCAGCGGTCCAACCGGACCATGCACCTGTCAGACCACTGGCCAAGGACCAGGTGGCTTCGAGGAAGTCAGCAGATCGTTCTGCCGTAAGCGAGCAACGGCCCGAAAGGCTCGGTCGACGGCTCAGCAAGAGAAACAGAAAGCCGAGGCGCCAGCTCCAGAGACGATGCCATCGTCGTCTGCCACCAAGTCGTCAGTCCAACAGGGCACGGTCCCTGCGAGTAGGATCATCACCGGGGCGCTACCAAGTAAGAGCTCGAGATTGGACATGGTGCGTGCGCGCGGCAAGCTCGTGTGCGGCGTCAACGAGGGGCTTCTGGGTTTCGCGCAACAGAGTGGTGCGGGAATTTGGGCCGGGCTCGATGCGGATTTCTGCCGCGCGGTCGCCGCCGCTGTGCTCGGAGATCCCGCCAAAGTCGAATTCGTTCCCCTGGACGCTGGGAAACGCTTCGAAGCGTTGAGCGCCGGCACGATCGATCTGCTGTCGCGAAATACGACATGGACGATGAGCCGGGACGTGGAACTCGGTTTCGAGTTCGCCGGCACCATCTACTTCGACGGTCAGAGCTTCATCACCGGAGAGGATCGCGGTTTGGTATCAGCGCAGCAGCTTGCCGGTGTCACAGTCTGCGTGCAGTCGAACACGACGAGCGAGAAGAACATGGCGTTCTATTTCGCGTCGCATGGGATCAAGGTCGAGGAACGCAGGTTTATATCTCGTGGCGAGCTTGTCGATGCCTACCGCAAGGGAGAATGTGACGCCTACACAGCCGATCGATCCTCGCTCTTTTCCGATCGGGCAAGCCTGGAGGATCCGTTGAAGCATGTGGTCTTGCCCGAAGTCATATCCAAGGAGCCTCTCGGACCTGCAGTGCTGCAGGGAGATCAGGAGTGGCTCGAGATCGTTCGTTGGACACTCGCAGGCCTTATCAATGCTGAAGAATTCGGTTTGGACAAGGCCACGGCACAAGCCGGCCCCAAAACCAACAGCGATCAGCAACGCCTTCTGGAAGGTGCTGATGCCAGCGGTCTCAAGTTGCGGCTGGAGAATGGCTGGCTGGCCAAGGTCGTCGGCGCAGTGGGCAACTACGGCGAGATGTTCGAAGTGAACGTCGGGAAGGCGAGTCCTCTTGGTATGGAGCGCGGCGCCAACGCCCTGTGGAAGCGGGGTGGAATTCTCTACGCACCTCCAATGTGGTGACGAGACTGTAGCTTCGACCGACCAGTGACCGGGTTCTACATATGATGGAAAGTAGGTTCACAATTCCAGCAGGTCATCTTTTGCGCCGCCTGGCCGTCGCCCAACTGGGAGCATTGGCCCTGATGTGGTTGGGAGAGCCCGCCTCGGCCCGCCAGAAATCCGCGCCTCCGCAACCGAGCTCGATCCCCTGGATCAGCTGGGCAGTCGCCCAGGATCTGTCGGCAGCCGTCGAGCGTTATCGCCAGATCGAGGCTGCCGGTGGCTGGCCCGAGTTCCCGGGCCGCGTCATTCTGCGACCGGGAGACAGCGACGATCTCGTGCGCGTGCTGCGGCGGCGTCTCCAGATCAGCGGCGACCTTCCGGCAGGTCAAACTGGCAGCTACGAGTTCGACCGCAATCTGGAAGCAGCCGTCAAGCGCTATCAGATGCGCCACGGCCTCGAGCGGACAGGTGTCGTCTACGGCATTACACAGAGGTCGCTGAATGTCAGCGCCCGGGATCGTCTGGCCCAACTCGATCGCAATCTGCGGCGCGTTCGCGATGCGATTCAACACATCGGCAACGCACGGAAGTATATCGTCATGAATGCGGCGAGCTTCGAGCTGCAAGGCATTCGCGATGGCCATGTTGAGGTGATCAGCCGCACGATTGCGGGCAAGCGTTCCACTCCGACTCCCGTCGTCAGTGCGTCGGTCAGAGCCATCAACCTCCTGCCCTATTGGCACGTTCCATCGACCATTGCGAAGGCGGCGCTCATCCCGAAGCTGCGCAAGGATCCAGGCTATCTCTATCGGGAGCGCATTCGGGTGTTCTCTGCCTTCGGAGGCGAGGAGATCGATCCGGCCACGGTCAACTGGTGGGGGCCGGAGGCGACGAGGTTCGTCTTCAGACAGGACCCCGGCCCGCAGAATGCTTTGGGCCTGTTACGCTTCGACATGCCGAACAAGCATATCGTCTACATGCACGACACGCCGATGAAGCAACTCTTCGGATACTTCGAGCGTGCCTATAGTGCTGGCTGCGTTCGTGTTCAGAATTTCTACTCGCTCGCCGAATGGGTCCTCGATGGTAATGACGGCTGGGATGCTCGCCGTCTTCAAGAGACGGCACAATCCGGCAAAGCCGAGACCATCAGGGTCAAGACCCCGGTTCCGGTGCATTTTGTCTATCTTACTGCGTGGGTGGAAAGTGGCGAGATACAGTTCCGCAACGATCTCTACAATCTCGATGAAGGACCGGTGGTGTCCGCATCAGACCCTACAGGGCGCGTGCTCAATTCGGCATTGGCGCCGTAGGGCCGGTGTCCTCGAGCTTCGGGCAGCGGGTCAGCAAGAGAGCGGCAGTCGTCCAGATTTTTTGTGATCTCGAAGCTCGCGAAAATCGGTCCGCCTCTGCGACGAGTTGTGCTTCCGTGAACCGGTAGTTTCTCGCCGTCCGTCCTCATCCACGATGTATGGCCTGTGCGATGACCGGGTCTGTTTTCGGATGTCGAGCGACTGTCCCGATCCGAAGATCATCGAACGGATGAGAGCTGGAGGGACTGCGGCCAGTGACTTTCAGGCGCAAGGCAAAGAATTGTTGGTGGCCGACCAGAGTCGCCCGATGTTGCGTCGCGAGCGACCGTAGCGGGAAGTAAGACAATTGTGGCCCGACCTGCTCGCCCGCCGTGTTGTCTTGACTTTTCTGACGGGGCTCGCATCAATGCGCGGTAGCTCAAATTGCGAACAGGACGCCCGCCCCATGGCAAACAAAGGATATTGGGTTTTCCAGATGGATGTCTCGAATCCAGATGGCTACAAGGCCTACCAAGACGCGGCCTGGCCAGTAGTTGCAAAATTCGGCGGCCGTTTCGTTACACGCGGAGGACGCAGCGCAGTCGTGGAAGGTAGCATGCCCGGCCGTACTGTTATTTTGGAGTTCAAGGACTACGAGACGGCACTCGATTGCTGGAACTCTCCCGAGTACGCACACGCAAGATCTCTGCGTGCCGCGCACGCCACGGGGAATGTGGTGATTATCGAAGGCTACGACAGTTCGCATGGTCACTGACCGCCCGCAGCGAAGAACACGACGAAACACGGCCTCCGGGTCGCCGTCAGCGTCTTGCGGCGGGTAAGCTTGCCCGCGAAAAGTCTCGCCAGTAAGGATCGTTAGACAAAAACTATTGCCCCGTTTCAAATAGTGAGGCCAGGCCCGCCATGCTTCGTAGCATCGACGGCACATCCTTGCCGCGACTTTAGGCGACGCGGTTCGCTTGACCAGCCCCCATCGAGTGGTCCGGATGGAGTGTTAGTTCAGGGTCGGTCGTAGCGCCAGAGGGAGTGCGGCTGACGGAGTGCTTCCATCACTCGAAGATGGTCGCTCGGCGAGGCCGGGCACGAACACCTCGGGCGCCGGCGGCTTGTATCCGAGCGATGCGTGCGGCCGCACGGTATTGTAATGCTGGCGCGAGCCTGATTATGATGGGGATGTTTTTCAAGGAAACCCGTCAATGACGAAATTAGGATTGGATGCCCGATATCACGCCTGCCTTTCCGGCGGATGGCGGCAACTGATCGCGACATTCCCAGACCTCATCGCACAGAAGGAGAAACCAAAAATGAAATATCGTCATGTCTATCGTAGCCCTCGCGGTTTCCGCGGCGGCTACCTTCAGCCCCGCATACGGCCAGGCAGCTGATGGACAGCCCGTTGCGGCTAAGATCGCGCGCGTCGCGAAGGGACTTGCCGGGCGCATAGGGTTCGCGGCGCAGGAAATCGGCGGCAAGAAAATCATCGCGCTCAATGGCGATGAGACCTTCGCCATGGCCAGCACCTACAAGGTGGCGATCGCTGCTGCCGTGCTGGATCGCGTGGACAGGGGGAAACTCAGCCTCGACCAACTGGTCGAAGTCCCGCTCGACATGTACGTCACCGGCGTACTCGCGCTTGCCGAGACATTCCCCCACCCCGGGATCCAGCTCTCGGTGGCGAACCTGATCGAGGTGATGATCACGGAAAGCGACAACACGGCGACCGACGTCTCCATGGGGCTGGCAGGCGGACCGGCGGCGGTGACCAGAATATCTGCGCCGGCTCGGGATCACCGATTTCAGGGTCGATCGGACGACGCGCGAAATTCTTATGGATTTCTACAACTTGTCGGGGGCCACGCCAGATGATGTTGCCGAGGCCATCCGCAAGAACCCGGGGCTGTGGGAGGCCCAGGTTGAACCCAATCCGGACTTCGAAAAGGATCCCCGCGACCACACAACGCCCCTTGCGATGCTGAAATTGCTGCTTGCCATCGACGGTGGCACGGCGATGAGCGCCAAGAGCAGCGCGTTCCTGCTGGGAGTCATGTCGCGCACGCGCACGGGCGTTGGCCGGCTCAAGGGATTGCTGCCGAAGGGAACGCCCGTAGCGCACAAGACCGGAACCGCAGGCGGAATTGCCAACGACGTCGGTTATGTCACGCTCCCCGACGGTCGGCGGTTTGCCATCGCCGTGTTCACAAACAGCAGCAAGACATCCGTGTCGGACAGGGATCGGGCGATAGCCGAAATTGCCCGCACGCTGTTCGACCACTTCTACCTGGCTCCGGTGGCGAAGCAATAAGTGGGTAAACCTCTCGGAGGCGCACGCTCTGCCGGTGCGTCCCAACCAAAGCAGACCCACTGACTAAGAAGGGCGATCCTGCACGGCGCAGATTGAACTCTCCAGGAAGATCCCGCTGCATCGACAACAGGTGAAATCCAATGCAGTAACTGGCGGATCGCGTGCCCCCCAATGATAAGGAGCAAGGCATGACGGACTTCAACAGACGCAATTTTCTCGATAAACAAACGCAAGAAGCTGCGATGAAAGATCAGCGGTCCTCCACCAACGAAACGAACGTGGGGCGCCGTCAGTTCATCAAGACCGCGGGTTTGGGAGCGGTCGCGTTGGGCGCTGGATTCGGCGCAAGCCGCGCCTTTGCGCAGGAGGCTTCCTCTTCCACCTACAAACCTGTCACCTCGAACTATATGCAGGTGCACAAAGAGATGCTGATCATCGATGGCACCACCAACCTCACGGGGCTCGACAAGAATGTCGAATATCTCGATTGGTATAAGGAAGGTGGTGCCACGGCCGTGGTGATGACGATCTCGGCAGCCAACATGATTGCGGCGTCGAACGTCAGGCACAAGGACGATACGTTGGATGGGCTGGGCTTCATCCATCGGCTTCTGCAGACCAGAGATGACCTGGTGTTGGTGCGGTCGGCATCGGACATCGAAAAAGCCAAGCAGACAGGCAAGCTTGCGTTGTTCTTGCAGTTCCAAAACGCAGCGGTCGTGGAGAACAATCTTGACCTTGTCAACATGTACAAGGCTCTCGGAATCAATATCATGGGGATGGCATACAATCAACGAAATCAGTTTGCCAACGGGGTCACTGAATCGATTGACGGGGGATTGAGCGATTTAGGCTTGAAGTTGATCGAGCGGTTGAACGAAGCGAAGATAATCATCGACGTCGCGCATACCGGCACCCAAAGCGGGCTCCAGACGGTCGCGGCCTCCAAATCGCCCGTCGTCCTGTCGCACTCGAATTCCCGGAACTATCGCCCGTCGCCCCGCAATGCGCCAGACGAGCTGATCACAGCGGTGGCCAAATCAGGCGGGCTGGTCGGCGCGGTCATGTACCCACCCTTCGTGGCCGCGAAAGCCTTTCCAACCATGGATGACTACGTTGGCAACATCGATTATCTCGTGCAGCTCGTAGGAATCGACCACGTCGCCATTGCTTCGGACTACACCTACCAAATCTCGATGAGCCCAGCGGAGCAAAAAGCAGGGTGGAAGATGTATATTGATTCCGGTGCCTGGACCAAAGAGGCCTATCCGTATGACGTATTGGCCTATCCACAGGGCATCGAGACGCCCAAGACCTATTTCAATCTTACCGATGCGCTGCTCGGTCGCGGCTACAAGAAAGAGGACATCGCCAAAATTTGGGGCGGCAATTGGTTGCGGGTCATGAGAGAGGTTATCGGGTGATGAATTTTGAATTTCCTAAAGGCGCAGAGAGGATAAGAAAGATGAAAAAGGTAGCCGCCTTATTCACTTGTTTGGTCATCGGCGCAATGCAGACCGTTCCAATGCCGGCAGTTGCCCAGGATAACATTGACGCGCGGTTTGAAGAAATTAAGAGCGAAGCTCAGCGGCTCATGGACGAGCTCAAAGTCCCAGGTATAGCCATCGGGATCATTCATGGTGGCAAGGTCAAAATGACCGGCCTCGGCATTACCAATGTTGACGACCCTCAGGCTGTCACTGAAGACACTGTGTTTTATATCGGTTCCATATCGAAGACTTTTACGACCACCGTAGCCCTTAAAATGTCAGAACGCGGAGAGCTGGACCTCGAAGCCCCGGTTCGAAAGTATCTCCCGGAGTTTTCGGTCCTGGATGGAGAGGCTTCAGAAAAGGCGAAGGTCATCGACCTTTTCCAGCACCGGACTGGCTGGCAAGGCGACTATTTTGAGGATCCCAGTTCGGGGGAAGATGCCTTGGAGAAGGCCGTGCGGTCTTTTCGATTCCTACCGCAACGCACACCTTATGGCGAGGTCTGGGCCTACAACAATAACAACTTCATCATTGCAGGACGTCTTATTCAATTCGTAAGCCGTGCAAAATCTTATGAACAAAAAGTTAAGGACGAGTTGTTTCTGCCCCTGGGCATGTCGCACTCCTCCTTCTTCATGGCGGATCTAATGGCAGACCGCTTTGCTGTTGGCCATGCCGGAGTATATGACGGGACGTCCGAACCTAAGGTCAGCTTTGCGCCTTTTCCGCGCAGCGTCTATCCGGCCGGAGCTATACTCAGCAATACCAGTGATATGATGAAGTGGATGCAATTTCAGTTTGACGGTAAGGACAAGGACCGCAATCAACTGTTGTCTCGAAAGATACTGGATATGGCACACAGTCCCTTGGTCAAAGGCGAGCTGAGTGAAAACACCGGCGTTACGTGGTTCGTCGAGGATATCGGCGGTGTGCGAACCGTTTTCCATGCCGGTCGGTCGGCAGGGGCTACCGCCAAGATGTTGTTTGCACCGGATAAGAAATTTGGGATCGTTGTTCTTACGAACAGCGACCGTGGTATTGAGGTGTACGATGCGGTAATCGCACTGGCTCTCAAAAAGTATTTGGCTATTGAGAAAATACCGATGGTTGCAATCACTGCAGATCGTAGTTCCCTTGAACCTTTCGAAGGTCTTTGGTTGGGGGATAATGAAGACTACAAAATCTATTTTGACAACGACCAGCTCATGGCTGAGCGCTTATACAAACCACTAGGAGGAGTTCAATTTTATGAGAACCCTCCACCGATTTCGATGAGTAGCGCGGGTGAAGACATGGTCATCATGACAGATGGTGCCTTTAAAGGAACGGTTGGTCAGTTGCTGCGCGACAAGTCTGGAAAGCCGGCGTTCCTGAGCATGCAGCACCGGATCTTCCGTCGAGAGGAATAGGTTTCATGGTTTTTGCCCTCTAAACTTATCTGCGCGCAGTTGTAGACGCTGATCTTGTTGCGGCTGGACCTCCAATTCTGAACCGAGATCGCCCGCATGCTGTTCGACCACTTCTACCTGGCTCCGGTGGCGAAGCAATAAGTGGGTAAATCGATCGGGGGCGCACGTTCTGCCGGTGCATCCCAACCAAAGCAGACCCACTGACTAAGAAGGGCGATCCTGCACGGCGCAGATTGAACTCTCCAGGGAGAACCCGCTGCATCGACAACAGGTGAAATCCAATGCAGAAACTGAACCTAAAGAACTTGACTGCGGCGCTTGTCATCGCGGTGAGCTTCGCCCTCCCGGCCGCTGCTCAGGACGCGTCCGGGCCGATCCTCTTCACAAACGTCAACGTCTTTGACGGTGTGAACGAAGCCCTGATCAAAAACGCCAATGTCGTGGTGACGGGCAACAAGATCACCGCGGTGTCGACCGAACCGTTGGCCATCGCGGGGGGCACGGTGATCGACGGTGGCGGGCGGACGCTGATGCCTGGCCTGACAGACTGCCATTGGCACAGCATGGCGGCCAATTTTAGTGGCAACGCGTTCGCGGCTGGTGAGGGCAAGCTGAACCTTGTGGCGGCCGTTGGGGCGGAAAAGACGCTTATGCGGGGCTTCACCTCGATCAGGGACGTGGGCGGCAATGTCTTCGATCTAAAGTCGGTGATCGACGAGGGTATGTACGTTGGTCCCCGGATGTACGCTGCGGGGTCGATGATCTCCCAAACGTCGGGCCATGCAGATTTTCGTCAACCGATTGATATACCTCAGAGCTATTCAAGGGATCTTACCCCGCAGGAAAGGATGGGGTCGGTCGCCATCGCAGACGGCAAGGCGCAAGTCCTGCAGCGCGTGCGCGAGAACCTGATGCGGGGAGCGGCCTTCATCAAGCTGATGGGTGGCGGCGGGGTCGCCTCGCCCTCGGATCCGCTGGACGTCTCGCAATACACCGTCGAGGAAATCGCGGCGGCGGTCGAAGTGGCGCAGAACTGGGGCACCTACGTGACGGTTCACTCCTACACCGCGAAGGCGATCCAGAACGCGATCCGCGGCGGTGTCCGGAATGTCGAGCATGGCCAGATGATTGACGAGGAAACCGCCAAACTGATGAAGGAGACGAATACTTCGGTCTGCCTGCAGCCCTTCTATAACGACGAGGATGCGATCCCGCTCCCTGCCGGCTCGTTTGCAGAACAAAAGTACCAATTGCTGATCTCTGGAACTGATACAGCCTTCGCGTTAGCGAAGAAATACGACCTGCTCTTCGGGTTCGGCACTGACAGTCAGGGTTCACCCGCGCTCGCCGCGCGTCAGGGGGCGCAGTTGGCGAAGCTCGCCCGCTATTACAAGCCCTGGGAAGTGCTGAAGATTGCGACCAGCCAGAATTACGAGATCTTAAAGCGTTCCGGGCCGCGCGATCCCTATCCCGGTGACAACGGTGTGGTTCGGGAGGGTGCCTATGCCGACCTGCTTCTGGTCGACGGCAATCCGCTCGAGAACATCGACCTGATCGCCGACCCGGAAAAGAACTTTGTCCTTATTATGAAGGACGGCGATGATCTACAAGAACACGCTGAAGTGAAGCGGAAGGTGGCTAGAAGAAGCAATACATGCAGATGAATAATAAAGAGAATAAAACTCATACCCGCAGAGACTTTACCAAGCTCGCAATTGCCGGCGGAATTAGCGTTGCTTTACCAGGGTATTTATTGGCACAACAGGAGCCAAAACAACAAGGCGGGCCGTATCCAAAGAACTTTCGGAATATCCACGACAAGTTAAGAATCTCCTATGTTGGTTTTTTCCATGAAACCAACACCTACCTCACCGAAGGCATGGGCGAAACCACGCTCGGATAGAATGCGCACTTTCCGGGGTGATCAGATCAAGCAGTTGAAAGGAACTGCAATTGGCGGTCCAGTGGATGTGTGCGAGGAAAAAGGCTGGGAGCTGCTCCCGGGTGTCCTGTTCTATCCAGACTGGTGCTTTAGCACGGTGAACGATCAGGCTTGGAAAGATGCGAAAAAGGAGATCATGGACACGCTAAAATCACAGTTGCCGTTGGACATCGTCTACCTTTCTGTTCACGGTGCCGGTATGGTAAATAACACGCACGATCTTGAAGGAGACTTAGCGGAGTTGGTCAGAGCCCTGGTCGGAAAGGACACGATGATCGTCTGGTCGGGCGACCTGCATGGCAAGATCACAGATAAAATGAAGAACAATATGAATTTCTTCAGTACCTGCAAAGAATATCCTCATATGGATATGAATGCATGCGCGCGCGATGCAATGTATCGTGGCGCTGCGATCCTGGCAGGTGAGTTCTCATCCCACCCCAGCCTATCGGAAAGTGCCACTGATGATGCCGGTGAGTAACACCGAAGAGGAGGGCACCTTTGCAAATCGACTTAAAGAAAAGTGCATTGAAATCGAAAAGCGGCCCGGCGTGTTGAACTGTTCTGTGATGCATGGTTTTCCATACCAGGACAGCGATTTTTGTGGCGTGTACCCTATGGTCACTACCGAAAATAACCTCAAGCAGGCACAAGAACTTGTGGACGAACTGGCGCAATGGATATGGGATCACCGGAAAGAGTCCATCATCCCATTAGAACCTTTGGACAAAACGATGAGCACTGTGCTGGCCATGCTCGAGAAGGACGGCCACTATGTTCGTAAATTGCCAACGAAAGGCGATGTCATCGACCATACCCCGATCGTGATTGGGGACGCTGCGGATAATCCGGGTGGCGGAGCCGGGGGTGGCGGCACCCACCTGCTGAAGGCCCTTATGGAGACCAAAGGCTTGGGAAAAGTCGCGTTCATGTCCATACACGATCCGGAAACCGCCGGATATGGGTGGAGTAACGGCACATCGGACGAACCGAATCGATTTAAGGTTTGGGTCGCCAATGTTGCCGCCACACGACGGAGCCATCTTGGGCCTGAATTCAGTTTGTTCCTCGCAGATGCGGCAGCGAAGGTAGAACGGCAGTCGCTGCACAGGGTGAGTGGAAGACGTTCCTAAGTCAACGATAGAAGAGTTCTTGCAGGAACCACGACTCGTGCCGATGGCCGACACCAGAACCAATCCACGCACTTTTACCCGCTCCGCAATTCGATTGGCGGCGAGAGTGCGGTCGCACATTCTGTGTGCCGCAGCGGTCCTCATGTTGGCCGGCGCACTTGCCGGCTGCGCCGCCACCATCCGTTTGCCCGCAGTCCCACTCGTCAAGGCGGCGGAGGCTCATCCGTTGGGCATCCCCAACGCGCGCTTCTACATGAACGGCGACAAGCACAAGGTCGAAGAATTGGCCCGCGAGGTCATCGCAATAAAGAAGCGTCTGGCCTTGCAGGCGGGCGGCCGACCAGCTGAAAGCAATTATCTCGCCATCTCAGGTGGCGGCGACGACGGCGCATTTGGGGCCGGCTTGCTGCTTGGCTGGAGCGCGCGTGGCGACCGACCAGAGCTTTGACATCGTCACAGGCATCAGCACGGGCGCGCTGACGGCTCCCTTCGCCTACCTTGGGCCGGCATACGATCCGCAGCTCAAGGCCGTGTTCACGAACACCACCAAGCAGGATGTTTTCGTGGCGCGCCCGATACTGTATGCGGCGCTTGCCTCAGATGCCCTCGCGGATTCGACGCCACTGCGAAACCTGATTGCCAGCTATGTCGACCACACGATGATCCGCCGAATCGCGGAGGAGTATGACAAGGGGCGCCTTCTTCTGATTGCGACAACCAACCTCGACCAATCCCAGTCGGTCGTGTGGAACATCGGCGCAATTGCCAAGAGCGGGGGAGAGCGTGCGCGCGCGTTGATTATCGACGTTCTGCGCGCTTCCGCCTCTATTCCCGGTGCATTCCCTCCCGTCATGCTGGACGTGACCGTCGATGGTCAACGTTATCAGGAGATGCATGTTGATGGAGGAACCGTAGCGCAGGCATTTCTATATCCGCCGTCTTTCTCGCTCAGGGCTATCGACAAGAAACTGAACAGGAAGGTGACACGGCATGCCTACGTGATCCGAAATGGCCGGCTGTCACCGCCCGAAGAGACTGTCAAGCAGCAGACATTGTCGATCGTCGGTCAAACCGTTGCGACGATGATTGCCAACAGCGGCGTCAACGACACCTACCGCATATACCTCGAAACCAAGCGGGACGGTGTCGAGTTCAACCTCGCCTACATCGGCGATGACTTCACCACGCCCTACTCAGGACCGTTCGACCCGGCTTACATGCGGCGGCTGTTCGATTATGGCTATTCCAAAGCCAGAGCTGGCCATACATGGCTTAAAAAGCCGCCAGAATACTCGGAGTAACAATGATCTCCACAGTTGTGAATTTGATCCGCCTCTTTAAAGCGATCAAGCGATCTTGGAATATTCTATTGTTCCGCTCGGCATTCTTCCTTGCAGGAATGATCCTTCTGTCGGGTACGATCTTCTACCGCAGCGTCGAAGGTTGGTCCTGGATTGATTCATTTTACTTCAGCGTAACCACGGCCTCGACCGTTGGCTTAGGCGATCTTGCGCCCAAAACAGATGCCGGAAAGCTTTTCACGACGTTATACATTTTCGTCGGGGCCGGCGTCTTTGTTGTGTTGATTTCCCTACTGGCAAAGGCACTTCTCAAAACTGAAGATGGGGATGATTGACGCGCCCGCAAACAAATGGACAGGCGAGGGCTGCCACCAAGGCAGCTGCGACACGAGTTGATACCGGTCGTAAGCATGCGGTGAGCGCCGCAGGGGCTACTCGTCCCGGTCTTGCTGTTGGGCGAGCAGCGCACGCTCTTCGATGATGATTTGCTTCAGGCATTCGGTGCCGTATTCGGTGAAGGCGGGGATGCCATGTTCACCGACGCCGAGAACTCACAGAGAGCCCTCCTCGGGGTCCATTGCGACGGACATCTCGCGCAGCCATTCTTCGTCCTCGCCGAGCATTTCTGCGACGTGGGAGATGGTGAAGACGTAGGGAATGCCGGCCATTGTCAGGCCGCACGGCTGACGGCGGCGCTGGGGCAGCGCCAGTTCCATGTATGGACGCTCCCCGGTTTGCAAGGAGATTATGTAATCTGACGAGCCTAGGGTCCTTCAGACTTAGTTGGAAACATATCCAGCGTTGAGCATGTAGTTGCTGCATTCGTGGCTCGGGATGCTGTCGATCAGCTTTGCGATGTGGTCGTGGATGGCGTCGATGAAGCGGGCCTGTGCGGTCCGCATCCAGTGCTTCACCATGGCGAAGACCTGTTCGATGGGGTTGAGATCAGGAGAGTAGGGCGGGAGGAATGCGAGCTTGGCGCCGACGCTGCGGATCGCTGCGCGGATGGCGGGCGAGCGATGGCTGCCGAGATTGTCGAGAACGACGATGTCGTCGGGTCGCAGCGTGGGAAGCAGGAACTGCTCGATGTAAGCCCGGAAGATGGTGCCGTTGATGGGGCCGTCCACGACGCACGGGGCGGTCAAAGCATTGCGTCTCAGCGCCGCAAGAAACGTCAGTGTATGCCAACGACCGTCGGGAGCAAACCCGAGCAGGCGCGTGTTCTTCGGGCCCCAGCCCCGGATCGGTGCCATGTTGGTTTTGATCCATGTCTCGTCGATGAAGACGAGACGCGCAGCATCGAGATGATGGCTCGCACGACGCCAGCGCTCGCGCCGTCTCACGACATCAGGGCGACACTGCTCACTGGCGAAGAGTGTTTTTTTTGAACGAGCGCCCCTCGCGACGCAGGAACCGCCAGACCGTATCGTGCGAGACCGCCACGCCGCGCTCAGCCAGAAGGTCCCTCAAGCGATGCAGCGTGAGGTGCGGAACCTCCTCGATTTGCGCGAGCAGGAAATCGCGATGCGGCGTCAGGCTGCAGGTGCGATAGCCGCCGAACTTGGCGGGCGCGGAACTTCCGGTCTCGCGCACGCGCTTGGCCCACTTCACAACAGTCGAAGGCGCGATCTCGAACCGCTCTGCAATGGAGCGACAGGTCTCGCCTTCAGCAATCGCCGTCGCCACGCGCGCACGCAGGTCTTCCGAATAGGGCTTCGCCATGCATGCTGGCCCCCTTCCACCAGCATGCATCTTGAATCAGAACGCGCCTGATTTGGGAACCCCCCAATTCCGCCTATGTCTGAAGTGCTCTAGTCGGGTGCGGTCATGTATTCGGCCCTTTGCGCAGCCGAGACTTGGCCGCCGGCCCTGATGAAGTCCGCGGATCAACGCCCAATCACGGCATCGCGCTGTGTCGCGCTTGGAACTGGGCGGGGCTTGTCGATCCCCGGCTCAACCGGTTCGCCATCATCTCACAATCACCCTCGCAGAACGATCGCCACCGTTGCTTACACCGCGGCGACAGACTGCTCTTTCCTGTAAAGGCGCTCGTCGCGCAGGCTGCCGACGATCACCCCAAAGCCGCCGCCTGAACCCTCAGGCCGTCACCAAGATTCGGCGATAGCTCCCTCGACCAGCGGCTGCAATGTCGCCGCACTGGCCCCAACCCAGTCAGCCAGCGTCGAGACGTCGAGCGCCACGCCTTCTTTGGCGTAGATGTGGCGCTGACGGTTCAACGGCAGATGCGCACGGTATTTGTTGAACAGGATCTGGGCCAGCAGATTGGGCCCGGCGCGACCGCGCGCAATCGGATGGTTCGGTGCCGGCGCCTGACAGATCGTCTCGCAAGACCGGCAACTGAACTTCTCTCGGACGTGCTGGATGACCTTCCATGCCGCTGGAACGTGCTCCAGCGTCTCGGTGACGTCCTCGCCCAGCTTGCGCGAGCGTCCGCCACAGGCAGGACATGCACAGGGGCCTGGATGCACGATGCGCTCGCGCGGCAGATAATCCGGCAAGGGCCGGCGCGCCGGCTTGCGCCGTTCCGTGTCCCTGGCGCGCGCCGGGAAGGCGATCTCATCGGCTACATCGTCCTGGGCTTGCCTCTCTTCCAGCTCAGCCAACTGAAGCTCTAGCTGGTCGAGCAGCTTGCGCCCGCGCTCGCTCGATGCGCCGAACCTGTCGCGCTGCATCTTGGCGATCGTCAGCTTCAGGTTTTCGATCTCGGCATGGGCGATCGATCGATGCGGGCCTCGGAGGCCACCAGCATCGCCTTCAGCGTTGCGATGTCATCGGGAAGCTGTCCAGGATCGAGCGACATGCACTGCGAAGATACACTGCTTCGCCTGATGGAGCCGCTGCCCATGCGCAACACTATCCGGCGATTTCCGGTCGCCACGTCGTCTGCGGTGCGCGCCAGTCGATGCCTTCCAACAGATAGCCCAGCTGCGCCGGCGTCAGATGCACAGCACCTCCCGATTGCGACGGCCAGATGAAGCGGCCACGCTCCAGCCGCTTGGCGAACAGGCAGGCACCCTGACCGTCGTGCCAGATGATCTTGATGAGATCGCCCCGGCGACCGCGGAACACGAACAGATGGCCGTCGTGCGGGTTCTGCTTCAGCGTCTCCTGCACCAGACAGCGCCAGGCCCGGGAAGCCTTTGCGCATGTCGGTATGACCCGTCGCGAGCCACACGCGAACACCGGCAGGAACGGGCAGCATCACTCCTCCAGCGCCGCGATGAGACGCGTCAGGACATCAGCGTCGATCTGCTCAGGCACACGCAACGTCCGACCGTTGCCAAGCTCGATCTCGACCATGTACGTCAGATCGACAGTCGCCTCTGGTGCAGGCTCCTCGCCGTCATCCTCGATCCGACGCCGACTTCACAGCGACTGGCAAGAGAGACGGCGGCTCGCCGCAACATCGCCAGCCAGCTCCTTCTTCCACCGATAGAGCAAAGCCGGCTTGATGCCGTGCCGACGAGCCACCGCCGACACGTTCGTGCAGGGCCCGCGATGCCTCATCGACGATCCGGCGCTTCTCGGCGAGCGACCAACGCCGACGCGTGTCAGCGACGACATCGAACCGCCGCGCAAAATCATCCCCAGACATAGCCATTAGACAAGTCTCCTCCTGTCACTCCAGACACAGAGGAAATCTGTCTCACCGAACCTCTACAAGGCGGTCTTCGCCGGATGCGTACTTTCCAGCAGTGGACATTTTAGGCCAATCGAGGCGCCACTGACCGATGAAAGCTTATGGGACTTCGCGTCGATCGTGTCGACGACGGCGGGAGCGGCTGCCATGCCTGCCCTGGGCCAACGGAATCACTGTTCGCTCGCGATCTCAACGGGAGTTTTGCAACAGCATCGGCCACGACCGGAAGTTGTCACTTCCAGAGGGTTGCCCTTTCCTCGATGCAAGTAAACCCAAGCAAAACGCCACGCAGCCGCACTAGAGCGCCGCGAACCAGCCAATGACGAGGGCGTTAGCGACATCAACAAAGAAGGCTGACACCAGCGGAAGTACGATGAAGGCAAGCGGAGCCGGACCATAGCTTTTTGTCACCGATGACATGTTGGCGATTGCGGTGGGCGTTGCTCCTAGCGTGAATCCGGCAAATCCCGCGCTCAACACGGCCGCCGTGTAGTCCGATCCCATGATCCGAAAGAACACGAGCAGGATGACCGCGGCGGCCGCCAACGCCTGAACCACCAGGATGGTGATGAGTGGGCCACCAAGACCGGCGAGCGTCCATAGCTGCATGCTCATCAGCGACATGGCGAGAAACAGCGACAGGCAGTAGTCGGAGACGATCGCGAGCGCGGGTGTTCGCGCGGGCCAGGTTAGGTTTGGCAACACCGCCGGCACAGTGTTCGACAACAGGATGCCCGCAAGAAGACAGGGTACGAAGAGCGGGAGCATAATGCCCCAGTCGGAAATGGCTTGATGGGCAAGATAGCCAAGGATGATCGCTACGTTGGTCGCCAGCAACACGCGCATCAGCATGATGTGGTCAACGGTCTTTTTCGTGTCGCCTTCTGTGTCGTCCTCATACTCTAGACCGACTATATCACCGTCGACGGCAGTCGATCTCAGCTCGTGCTTGTCAATAAGGATCTTCGCGATCGGTCCCCCGATCAGTGCAGCAACGATGAGGCCTAACGTCGCCGCGGCGATGCCGATCTCGCTGGCTGCCTGGAAGCCGGTTTGGGCCTGGATAGTCGGTCCCCACGCAATCGCGGTCCCATGCCCCCCGATCAATGACGCCGATCCAACCAGGACGCCGACCGGTGCGGGAAAACCGAAGAGTGATGCGCCGATCAGCCCGATCGTGTTCTGCAAAAAAATGAATGCGGTCGTCATCGCGAGCAGGATGACCAACATCCGCCCGCCTGCCACCAGATCGGATAGTCGGGCGTTCAATCCGATGGTCGTGAAGAACATCACCAGAAGTTCGTCGCGAACTCGATAGATCGAAGACGGTCTCAACCCCGAGCCACACATAGCCGGCATAAGTCGCGAGAGCGACAGCGATGCCTCCGGAGACCGGTTCAGGGATGTTGTAGTTGCGGAGGAAAGCGACGTTGCGCGTCAAAAACGCCCCGAGAAAGAAGACAATGAATCCGATTGTGATGGTCAGGAAATCCGGGATCTCAAGTATCTGTCGCTCGGTGCCATCCATCACGTGAGTTTTCCAGACAAGAGCCGTCGAGGGTGCCTTATAGCTCCTCCTTTATCAGTCCGCGAGAGCCCGCTGGGCGGCGCCGATAAGATCCTCACGAAGGGTCGGGTGTTGCACGATGCGGGTGAATACCGCCTTGCCTCCGAAATCCGGAACAAGCTCGTCCACGTATGGCCCAGCAACCAGACGGCGGAAGATCTGCTTGCCGTGGTCTATGAGACAGCTCGGCTATCAGCGCGTGCCTACCCTTACCGCCCAACATCGATTAGCGCCGCTCGAACAGCGTCATCGGGTCGCGGACAGAAATTCGGCGCTCCCAAGCTGTCAAGCCTTCTTGCCCGCCGCCATCGCGAGGAAGAAATAGGCCCAGCCGGATGAGATCATATTGATCCCGACCAGCAGGCCAATCGCCCATACGGCTGAACTCGGCAGTTGCGCGAAGATAAGCGCACCGACCGCCAGCGAAACAAGTCCCGCAATGAGCAGCCAGATCCAACCCTCGAGCTCACGTAGGCCCAGTGCCATGACGATCTCGAAAATGCCTTCGATCATGAACATCACAGCCAGGAATACGGTCAGTGTGATGATCCCCGTCAGCGGAAAGAAAGCGAGCCAGATCCCAGCAATGAGGTTCAGCGCACCAATGAGAACATCCCAAAGGAAGGCACTCCAACGCTGGGTCGAGAACGCGTGGATGATCTGAACGATGCCACCGATCAGGAAGATCCAACCGAACACCATCTTAGCTGCAATCGTTGTCGCGAACGGGAACGCAATCGCGACGACCCCAAGAACAATCAATACGACGCCCAAGATCATGAACCAGGTACGGTTCTCGGCAACTGCCGCTTCGATTGTCTCGATGTTGGGGGATTGGTTTGACATTTGAATTCCAAATTTCCTGCCGATGCGGCTGCTGCTGCTTGTCTCGTGGAGGCTCTCACGACCTTGCCGAAACGGTGTGACAGCGACTTCGCATTGTGACCCGAAGCGCACTGCCGGTTCACTTAGCATAGACACTGCCTCTCTATGTGCGCTCTCGAAGATTGTCAACGAGGGTCCACTTCCGGTGAGGGTCGTGTGTCACGAAGCGTAGCCGGTCCAAACGGTTGCGCGCAACTGTACGAGAGATGAAGGAGGGCCCTTCGGGTTCGGCGATCAGGTGTCGATCCCAAGCCACCGTGAGCTGCTGCGGTCAAAAGCCGTGGTGGTGAGCGTCACGGAAACGTCGGGGCTATGACCCCGGCAGGCACGGTCGAGAGAGGCGAGCGCAAGCAAACCGTCGATGAAGTGTCGAAAGCGGATTAGGCGATGCCAAAACCGAGGGATGACCCTTCCTTCGGGATCAGTTCGGAAGATGTCCTGAGACTGGCCGAACGGCATCCGGCATGTAGGCGGCGCGAAGCTCGACCAGGCTTTCGTATGGAACGTGAGAACCTGCATTGCGTCCATGCCGGCGGCTTCGAAGGCCGGCGTGACGGGAGAAGCCACAAGCGGCGACAACCGCGAGTGCGACAGTACCGATGCGCCGTGCAGGGACGGAGCAGCCCGTAGTAGCGCCGAAGGCCCTGTAATGGGGCTGGAGCGAAGGGGCTGCGTTGTTCAGCCTTGGCCACTGGCCAACTGGAGCCGGGCGACCGGCAGCGGGAGGAGCCCGTGGACAAGGCAAAGCCGTTCAGAATCGCCAAGCGCGAGGTCTGGGAGGCCTTCAAGCGTGTGAAGGCTAACCAGGGAGCGGCTGGAGTAGACGGGCAGTCGATTGCAGACTTTGAGGCCAACCTCGCGGGCAACCTCTACAAGCTCTGGAACCGGCTGTCGTCTGGGAGCTACTTTCCTCCGCCGGTACGGCGGGTCGATATCCCGAAGGCGAATGGGGGCACGCGGCCGTTGGGCATTCCGACGGTTGCCGACCGCATCGCCCAGGAGGTCGTCCGTCGCTTTCTCGAGCCGCTCCTGGAGCCGGTGTTCCACACCGATTCCTACGGCTACAGGCCCGGCAAATCTGCGATTGATGCCGTGGGACAAGCCCGTCAACGCTGCTGGCGTTACGACTGGGTTCTCGATCTCGACGTCAAAGGCTACTTCGACAACATCGACTGGGAGCTGATGCTCAAGGCGGTCCGCAGTCATACGGATTGCCCGTGGGTGCTGCTCTACGTTGAGCGCTGGCTGAAGGCGCCGGTGCAGATGGAGGACGGCAGCGTCGTTCCGCGCACGTCGGGCACGCCGCAGGGTGGGGTCATCTCACCCCTGCTGGCGAACCTGTTCCTGCACTACGCCTTCGACATGTGGATGGTGCGGGAGTTCCCGCAAATCCCATTCGAGCGTTACGCGGACGACATGATCTGTCACTGCAGAACCGAGGACGAGGCGCAGGCAGTGTGGCGTGCGATCGCCGACCGGTTTGCGCGTTGCAAACTGGTGCTGCATCCCGAGAAGACAAAGATCGTCTATTGCAAGGATGTGAACCGGCGGGGCGACTATCCCGTCATCCGCTTCGATTTTATGGGCTATCAGTTCCGCGCCCGGAAAACGATGTGGGTGAAGAAGGACAGGCGCATCTTCGCACACAGCTTCATGCCGGCGGCTAGTCCCACGGCGTTGACGCGCATCAGCCGGGAAATCCGGCGTTGGGCGCTTCACCACCGCAGCGACAAGTCCCTGGACGAGCTGGCCGCGATGTACAACCCGAAGATCCGCGGCTGGATCACCTACTACAGCCACTTCTATCGGACGCAGTTGCGGCCGACCCTCAAGCGGATCGACGCCTATGTCATCAGGTGGGCCCGCCGCAAGTACAAGCGGTTGGTGCATCGGACCAAGGGAGCCAGGGATTGGTTCGACCGGCTGCGCCGGGCGACACCGAAGCTCTTTGCTCACTGGCCTCTATGCCATGGCAACGGCCGGACATCGGGAGCCGTATGAACTCGAGAGGGTCACGTACGGTTCTGGAAGCGCCCGGAGGTGAAAGTCCTCCGGGCGACTCGACATGTGTCACGGGTACCGCCGGTCCACACGGCGGCGCGCAACTGTATCAGAGATGGAGGTGGGCCCTTCGGCTTCGGCGATCAGCAGACGATCCCACGCCACCGCGAGCGGCTTTGGTCAAAAGCCAAGGTCGTGAGCGTCGCGGAAACGCCGGGACCATGATCCCGGCAGGCACGGTCGAGAAAGGTGAGCGCAAGCAAACTGCCGGCGAAGCGTCGAAAGCGGATTAGGTGGTGTCAAAATCGCGGGTTGACCCTACCTGCGAGAAGAGCTCGGGCGATGCCCTGAGACGGACCGAGCGGCACCCGGCGTGTAGGCAGCACGAAGCTCGATCAGGCTCTGGTACGGAACGTGAGTACCTTGCCGGTGATGCCAAGGGAAAAGGAGCAAGCGGCTACAACCGCGAGGCCGAAAGTACCGATGCACCGGAGAGGGGCGGACTGCCTTGTAGTAGTGACGAAGGTCCTGTAATGGGGCTGGAGCGAAGGGGGCAGGCCATCGTCGCTGATTTGGGCCAACCGGGCGACCGGGAGGAGCCCCTCGTTCAGTGGAAGCCGGCAGGCTCCGCGCGATGGCACGAGCCGGATGAATTGAGAGGTTCAAGTCCGGATCTGTGAGAGAAAGTTCCAAGGGGCTGGCCCGGCAACCTCGGCCAACGCGGTGCGATACGCTCCATGTCACCGAAGACCTGAAAGTGAGGCTATATCTATTTACAGCGATGAAAGCTGTCCGCAGACAAAGCAGCCTCTGGCCAACGGTCAGGAGTTCCCGTCGCTGGGTTCGCGCGCTAGGCCGGCGCACAATCCCGATGGCACCCCTCACCTAAATCCAGGTGGGGCGAGTTCAAGAAGCCAGCTGAGATAAAACTACGCAGGGGGACTATTCATGGACAAGGACAAGCTGATTGGGTTGCTTGCAGCATTGGCAGTGACGATGCCGTGGACGGCACAAGCTGCGGACCTGGAAGTTCCGCCAGCTGTTGCTGCCGAGCCAGCAACGGTTGACACCAGACATCCATTCTTCCGCCATAGCCTCATGCTTCAGGGCGGAGCCGCCTTCAACAGCATTTCCTCGTCGGCTGCGGTCGGAGTTGCTGGTGGAACGTCAGGTACTCCCACATCTTTCGAAGATGACCTCCGCTTTGCGTCAAGCAAGACGACATTCGATGCTCTCTTGAGGTGGCGCATGTCGGACCGTTGGATGCTCGAGGGAGAGTATTTCGGAATACCTCGAAACAGCTCAGCAAGTGCTTCCCGCACAATTCAATTCGGTGGTCTGAGCTTCCCCGCTACAGCTGCTGTGAATGCGGATTTCGACATCCAGTCCATTCGATTGGCGGTCGGCTACGCATTCTACAAGTCCACCAACACTGAGATCGGCGCAGCGCTGAGTACATACGTCAGTGACTTCGGCGTTGCATTGAGGGGAAGTGCAACGCTCGGAGGGTTGGCTGCCAGTTTCCAGTCAGAAAAATTCTCGGCAGCAGCCCCGCTTCCGGCGATTGGTATCTATGCCAACTACGCTTTTACGTCGCGCTGGTTCGTCAGTGGCCGCGCCGACTACATGGACCTCAGTCTGCCAACGTTCACGATGCTTGGCTACAATCTCAAAGACGTAAGCGGGCAAGTGCTGAGCCTCGAGGCAAGCACCGAATACCGCCTGCTCGAGAATTTGGGGATCGGCGTTGGCTACAGGTACATGGATGTTTCCATGGGGGCCACTTCATCCGGCTTGAGAGGCGATATCGGTTACAAGATATCGGCCCCGACAGCATTCATCAGAGCAAGTTTCTAAGCCCAATTCGCTTGGCGTGAGGTCAGCTCGACCGTCCCGCCCTCTTGCCGACTGTCGGCTATCCTACTCAGCAGCGGTCGAACCGCAAACCCTGGACCACATGATCGCGAACGGACGCGATTGGCCCTCAGTGAAATCCGGAACGTAAAGGGTTTCGGTGCTTAAGCGGACATGCCGGTTTCGTGGTTTTCCTCCGGTGAGCCTTTCAATTACCCACAACTCTTGCCAGCGATGGCGGCGCCGAGCTGGATATCGGATAGCCGTGACAGCCCACGCCATATGACCATGTTGCCCGGTGGTGGATCGCTGGCGCGTGCCAGATAGCCTCCGAGCCGGGCAATCTTGGTCAAGTAGCGCCCGAGAGTCTTGCAAACTGCCGTCTCGCCGGTATCCTTGACCAATCTGTCGAGCAGCTGGATTTCCCGTTCGCACAATGCAACGGCTGCGGGTGCTTGCGGAGCCACGCGCGCGAGCATCGTCATCCAGAACACACGCCAACTCACGATGCAGTAGATGGCAATCAGGTTGGCTAGGCGCTCCGCAGTTCTCAGTCTCGCGTCCTCGGCTCGGCATCCGGATTTCAAGACCTTGTGGAAGGTCTCGATCTTCCAGCGCATGGCATACCAGTCGAGCTTCTCAATGGCCTCCTTGCGCGACGACACCGGCATGTTGGTCAGCAGCTTCCAGTTTATCGACTTCCTGTTCCTTGGTTCGCCGCGTTCACAGGCATGGATCACGCGGGCCGCGGACCTCGTCGAGGCGTCGATCGCCGAGACGTTCGGCTACTACGCCTTCCCCGAAGAGCACTGGCGGCGCATTCGCACCAACAAACCGCTGGAGCGCATCCTGCGCGAGATCCGTCGGCGCACGCGTGTCGTCGGCGCATTCCCCGACGGCCAAGCGGCGCTCAACCTGGCCGCGGCCCGGCTACGCCACGTCGCCGGCACCGAATGGTCGACTATAACGCGCAGCTACTTGGTTGCTAGATGGTCGCTAGGCGCATTCGAGAGACTTGACGAAGGACGTGGATGCTCCCCAACCTATTGATTAATTTGGTGCGGACGGCGGGAATCGAACCCGCACGACGTTGCCGTCTCAGGATTTTAAGGGCGCGAGATCCGAACTCGTCATCGTCTACAAGGAGTACGACGTCGATCCGGATCCGGAGAGCACTGACGATGACGGCTAGCGCTGTGTCGCTGGCTACTATGCCGTGCTGCTGTACTATCTGACGCACTGGACCGGCCACAAGAGCCGCTGCGACCGCGATCTCACCACGAGGTTCGGCAGGGAGGCCTACGCCGCGGAAGAGCTGGTCGCTGAGATCGGTGCCGCGATGCTGTGCGCCGAGACTGGCGTTACGCAGGACACGCGTGCCGACCACGCCCAGTACCTCGCCAACTGCCTGCAGGTCCTGCTTGCTTGAGCAAGTAAGTGAGCGTTGATCACGCAAATTAGCCGGTGTGCTCCCGACCCACTGATTCCAGCGACAATGCGCAGGAAAAAGTTATCCCGATGTTAGCCGGAGCAGTCTCGGGAAGCGGTCGTGTCTTATTAAGACATTGATTTCCTTGGTGAGCGGGGTGGGGATCGAACCCACGACCATCTGATTAAAAGTCAGATGCTCTACCACTGAGCTACCCGCCCTGAGGCGCGCTTGTAACGGGGTGGAACGGGGAGTACAAGCGCAAGCGGCATTCGGCGCGTCACGACAGCGGTGGCTGTGGGTTAAGCCTGTGGAGGCTATCGGAGCCGCAGCGGGCGGGAGAGACGCGGCGAACCCTGGAAGGCCGCATCCCTCACCGCCCGCACGGGCGTCAGCCCACGCTACTGGCGCCGCTCCGGACTGTGCGATATAGGCGCAGGCGAGGGGGGTGCAAGAGGCACATCCCGGCTTTTTTACACGGGCGTTGCCGCCGGGCGCCGATCGCACGGGTTTGAGCGTCAGCGACCGAGGTGTCCGGCATGGCAGAGCCCCAGACGGAAGTGTTCCTCTACCACCTCGAGCGCCACCCGCTGGAGCGCGTTCTTCCGGGGCTTCTCGAGCGTACGCTCGAGCGCGGCTGGCGAGCTGTGGTGCAGGTGGGCACACAAGAGCGTCTCGAGGGGCTCGACAGCTATCTCTGGACGTTCCGCGACGACAGCTTCCTGCCGCATGGTACGGCCAAGGATGGGCCAGTGTCGTTGCAACCTGTCCTTTTGACGACCGCGGGCGACAATCCGGGCGGTGCCGCACTGCGCTTCCTCGTCGACGGTGCGACTATCGCGAGCTTTGCCGGCTATCTCCGTGTTGTGATCATCTTCGACGGCGCCGACCGCGGCGCGGTCGAGGCCGCACGGTCGCAGTGGAAGGCAGCACGAGCCGAGGGATGCGCCGTAACCTACTGGCAGCAAACCGAGGCTGGCCGATGGGAAAAGCGGGCCTGACGAACGGATGGCCGGACGTCCGGTCTGCATGCCCACGGAGCAAAACCGCAAGCAGGGCGATAATTCACGGTGCGCGGCCGTGGAGGAGATGCTGCGGCGCTTGCCTGGAACGAAGGGAGCGGTTATGAGGCTCTGCGGGCATGGGAAATGACCTGTGCACTCCGTGTTGGCCGCAATAGCTCAGCTGGTAGAGCATCGCATTCGTAATGCGGGGGTCGGGGGTTCGAGTCCCTCTTGCGGCACCAGAACATCCAGCTCCGATCGACAGGCTTCGACGGCCCCGGCTGGGCACGCTCCAGTCTTGCGGCAACCGTAAGGTTGGCGGGTTCTATCGGCCTCCGCTCAGATTGACATCGTAGGACGAGACCCGCTGCAACCGCCGCGGCAAGAGTGCTAGGCTCGGCTCGTCGATGTCGGTCAGGAGCGCAATCGGTGCCGGACAGCGGAGGCGGATCGCGCCCCATCATTGTCGTCGGTGGTGGGATTGGCGGAGTTGCGACGGCCCTGGCCTTATCGCGAGTTGGGCGACGGGTGCTCGTGCTCGAGCAGGCCGATCAACTGACCGAGGTCGGTGCTGGTATCCAGATGCCGCCGAATGCTTTCAAAGCCTTCGAGGCACTGGGTATTCTGGGTTCGGTGGAGGCTGTCGCAGCCTATCCGGAGCGGCTGGTTCTCGGAGACATGCTCAGCGGCGAATACATTTTCCAAGCGCCCATCGATGACAGCTTCGTGGAGCGTTTCGGATTTCGCTATGCGTTGATGCATCGGGGAGATCTGCTGCAGATCCTCGTCGATGCCTGTGAGGCGTCCGATCGGATCACCATCGAGACAGGAGCCCGGGTTACTGGCTTCGTGGACCATGGTGACCGGGTCGTGGTCTCGACGGCCGCTGGAGGGGCCTACGAGGGAGAGGCAATGATCGCCGCCGACGGCATCTGGTCGATGACACGGTCGGCGATGACTGGGGCTGAGCCGCCGACCGGCGACGGCTACATCGTATGCCGTGGTGTCGTTCCGGTAACGGCGCTGCCAGAAGCGCTCTATTCGCAATCAGTCACGATGTGGGGAAGCCCCGAGCTCGACCTGTTTCACTATCCGCTCCGGCGCGGAGAGATTTACAATATCGGCGCGAGCTATCGAGAGCCGACGCTTGCACCAGGCGCGTCGAGCCCCAAGGGCGATCGTGGGGTGATGCTGGCGAGGTTCAAGGACGCTTGCCCGCATGTGAGGTCGCTGCTCGAGTATATCGACGTTTCGCGTGCGTGGGTGCTTTGCGACCGTCCGCCCATCCGGCGTTGGGTGCGTGGGCGCGTTGCGCTCCTCGGGGACGCGGCACATCCAATGATGATCTACATCTCGCAGGGTGCCTGCATGGCGCTCGAGGACGCCGTGGTCATCGCGGATACCCTGAGCCGCGGGGATGATGTGACTGCGGCATTCGAGGCGTTCGAGACGTATCGCCATTTGCGGACGGCACGCGTCCAGCTTACCTCGCGGCAATTCGGCGACATCTATCACGCGGCCGGCGTTTATCGCGACCTGCGCAATCACCTCCTGGGCTCGGCTCGTCCGGAGTTGCTCTCTGATGCGCTCGCCTGGGTATTCGGCAATGCCGGGGAGGCGTGCCTGACGACGGCTGGCCGCGCGCGCTGATGGAGCGTTGCCACCGCCGTTAAGTCGAAAGCGATGCCTTGCGAAAGCCGGATGCGAACTGGACGCCCATCTCTCGTTCCGCAGTCCATACGATCGCGGCATCGATCTCGACGCGATCCGCCGAAAAGGCCAGAACGACGAAGTCGGGCAGGCGTTCGGCGTGCTCGAGGTTGAGGCGCACGCGTGCACCGGTCGCGGAGGCGTCGATGATCGTGCAGCCCATCGCCCTCAGGTGGCCCGGGACGCGCACGACACCTGTCGCCATCACGTTCCTGCGTTTGGCACGCCGGCGCTCCGAGCTCTTCGATTTGCTGTTTTTGATCGTGGTGGCCATGGCGGGTGCTGACTGGCTTCTCGCGGCATCCGGATCGAATGTCGATATGTTTGCCAATTGTTAGGGCCAATCAATCGTTAATGCAGGGAGCGGTTAGTAGATCGCTAATGCGAGACCGACTTCGCAACAAGCGGCGCCCCGCATGGCGTTGGTCTTCTCGCAGCCTCAGGCATGTGGCGATAATTTGTGAGAGCCCGCCGCGTTATTCCCGCTGAGCGAGCGGGAGAGCCTCGGTTGCTTGGCCTGCCCCGGAGATGCCGCTTTCATCGCTGCGGTCCTTCAACGTGATGCCGGTCGCCTGCGATCGAAGGGCTGCCTCGATCAGCCATGCCAGATTCCTGGCGGCAGCGTCCGGCATCAGACCGTTGACCCGCACATTGGAAATGCAGTTGCGCTCGGCATCGGTACGCCCGGGGCGCGGCGCATAGGTCAGGTAGATGCTCAGGCTATCAGCGGCCGAAAGGCCAGGCCGCTCGCCAATCAGGACGGCGACCAGTCTGGCGCCAAGAATTTCTCCAACCTCGTCGCCGATTGCCACGCGGGCGCCCTCGGCCAGCACGACCGGTGCGAGCGAGAGACCCAGGCGAGCCACATGCGGCGTCAGTGCCTCGACGACCGGAGGGGCATGCGCCGCAACGGCCGATGCCGACAGTCCGTCGCCAATGACGACCGCCAAATCAAAAGGACCAGCGGGCGCTGACGCCAGCAGACGTGTCCGAGAGGTCTCGTCCAGGCGGCGACCCAGATCCGGTCGGGTGAGGTAGACGGTGCGCTCGGGAGCGAGGCTTTGCACCAGCACGGATGGGTGTCCGAGGGCGTGCAGCGTTTCGGCGAGTTGCAGGCGGTCGACGCGTGCGTGCACTGCGTCCCGGGCCTGTGCGTGCGCCATGGCGAACGAGAGCACCTCGCGCGTCGGCAAGGACGCACCTGCCCGCCCGATGGCGATGCGGGCGGGGGTTCGCGCACCGAGCGCAGCCCAGGGATCCCGTGGTGCGCCGGTCACGATGGCCGATCCGGCAATTGCGCGCGAGCGGCATCAGCGATCAGCAGGTTGCCCGGCGCTGGTGGCAGCAGTCGACCGTCGCCGTCGGCAAGCCCCATCCCGGCCAGCCATCTCTCGAACTCGGGAGCGCGCTTCAATCCGAATGTCTCGCGTACGAAAAGTGCATCGTGAAACGACGTCGACTGGTAGCCGAGCATGACATCGTCGGCGCCGGGAATACCCATGATGTAGGTCACGCCTGCTGCGGCGAGCGAGGTGAGCACCACGTCCATGTCGTCCTGATCGGCCTCGGCGTGGTTCGTGTAGCAGACGTCGACGCCCATCGGCAGCCCCATGAGCTTGCCGCAGAAGTGGTCCTCCAGAGCGGCGCGCAGGATCTGTTTGCCATCGTACAGGTACTCGGGCCCGATGAACCCGACGACACTGTTGACGAGCAGGGGCTCGAACGCGCGCGCGACAGCGTAGGCGCGTGCCTCGCAGGTCTGCTGATCGACGCCGTGATGGGCATCGGCCGAAAGCGCCGAGCCCTGGCCGGTCTCGAAGTACATGACATTGTTGCCAGCAGTGCCGCGCCCGAGCGTGCGTGCGGCTTCGTTCGCTTCCCGCAGCAGGTCGAGGGTGATGCCGAACGACCGGTTGGTCGCCTCGGTGCCGCCAATCGATTGGAAGACCAGATCAACGGGTGCGCCTCTGCCGATCAGGTCCAGGGTCGTGGTCACGTGCGCGAGCACGCAACCTTGGGTCGGGATGGCATACCGCTGAATCAGGTCGTCCAACATGCGCAGCAGGCCTTCGATGCGCGACGGCTGGTCAGTTGCGGGGTTGATGCCGATCACGGCGTCGCCGGCGCCATACATCAGACCATCGGCGATCGAGGCCATGATACCGCCGATGTCGTCGGTTGGATGATTTGGCTGGAGCCGCACCGCCATAGTGCCCGGTAGACCGATTGTGTTGCGGAATGCGGTTTCGACCCGGCATTTACGCGCCGCCAGGATCAAATCCTGGTTGCGCATCAGCTTCGAGACGGCGGCGGCGATCTCGGGCGTGATCCCCGGGGCGAGCGCGGCAAGCGTGTCGGCAGTCGTCTCGTGACGGAGCAGGTGCTCGCGAAGCTCGCCGACCGTGAGACTGGCGATTGGCGCAAAAGCTCCAGCGTCGTGGCTATCGATGATGAGCCGAGTCACCTCGTCGGCCTCATAAGGCACCAAGGGCTCGGCCAAAAATGCTTTGAGCGGGACATCCGCCAGCGTCAGCTTGGCGGCGATATTCTCCTCGGCGCTTTCCGCGGCAATGCCTGCGAGCCGATCGCCCGAGCGCGGCGGCGAGGCCTTCGCCAACAGCACCTGCAGCGAAGGAAAGGCGTACGTCGTCGAGCCGACGCGCTGGGCAAAATGCATGGTCGTCCTGCTTGCGGCGAGCCTGTGCATGAGGTGTTCGAATGCGGTCGCTGTCAAGCCTGGGCACGTGACCTCGCCCGCGGCTTTGGCATCATCGTGACGTGTCGGCTCGACGTGGCACTCCAGGCATGCCTAAGCTTGGCAATCGGCACCCACCTGGAGCGATGCGCATGAGCGGAGAGAATTGCCTCCAAGGCTTGAAGATCCTCGATTTCACGCAGTTCGAGGCAGGGCCATCCTGCACGGAAGCGCTGGCTTGGCTCGGCGCCGACGTGGTCAAGGTCGAGAACCCGGGTGTGGGCGATCCCGGCCGGACGACCGGTCGCCATCGTCCCGAGGTCGATGCCAACTACTTCCTTCAATACAATGCCGGAAAGCGTTCGGTGGCGGTGAATCTGAAGGACCCGAAAGGCCTCGATCTCGTCAAGCGCCTGATCGCGACGGCTGACGTCATGATCGAGAATTTCGCGCCTGGAGCGATTGAAAGGCTCGGTCTCGGCTACGACGTCGCCAAGGCGATCAATCCTGGCATCATCTTCTGCCAGATCAAAGGGTTCGGCAAAGGCACGCCGCACGAGAACGGGCTCGCGTTCGACATGATCGCGCAGGCGGCTGGCGGTCTCATGTCGCTGACCGGCGAGGAGGGCCGCAAGCCTCTGAAGCCGGGGACGACGATCGGCGACACCGGCACCGGCATGATCATGGCGATCTCGATCCTGGGCGCCTACGTGAGGAAGCTGCGGACGGGGCAGGGCGAGCGGCTCGAGGTGGCGATGCAGGACGCTATCCTGCACTACATCCGCAATGCCTTCTGCTACATGGAGCGCACCGAAATGCGTCCCGCGCCGCGGGCGGGCGACAAGACCGTCGGTGGCGGATGGCCGCCGATCGGCGTCTATCCGACCAAGGGTGGCGGGCCGAATGACTACGTCTACATCTTTGCGAGCCCCGCCAATCCCGAGCATTGGAACCGGCTTCTCAAGCTGATGGGGCGCGAGGATCTGATCGGCGACAAGCGTTACGACACCCCGGCAGCACGCACCGAGCACCGGGACGAGGTCGATACGATGGTCTCGAGCTGGACGCGCACGCTCGACAAGCACGAGGCGTGGCGGCTCGTCAGCGGGGCCAGCGTACCCGCAGGTGCCGTGCTCGATACGCGTGAGATCGCCGACGACAAGGGGTTCGAAGCGCGCGGCATTCGCCAGACCATGCGTCATCCCGAGGGGGACTACACGATGAGTGGCTGGCCCGTCCGGTTCGGCGGCGCCACCCCCGATGTGCGCGTTGCACCAAAGCTCGGCGAGCACACAGAGGACGTGCTCGGCGACTGGCTGGAGATGGATGCCGGCGGGATCGCCGCGTTGAAGACCGGCAAGGTGATTGGCGGCTGAGAGCCGGCTTCCTACTTCCAGGAGACAATCCTATGCGCATCCACAATCTCTACGCCGACGAGAAGGGTGAGAGCCATTGGCGCGATATCGAGGTGGAGTGGGCCGAGACCCGGAACTTCTCAAAGATGTCGAAGCGATTTCCGGCGACCGGCATCATCTTCCGCGAGACGTCCGGCGACTACGATCTCGACTGGCACCCCGCGCCACGTCGCCAGTACATCATCAATCTGGATGGCGGCGTGAAGATTACGGCCTCCGACGGTGTCTCGCGTGAGATCGGCGCCGGAGAGGTGATCCTGGTCGAGGATATCCACGGCAAGGGGCATCTCTCGAAATCGATCGGTGGAAAGCTGCGCCACTCGATCTTCGTTCCGATCGAGTGAGGCCTGGGCATTGTCCGGAGACGCGTGGGCCCTCCGGAACTATTCGAGCTCCGGGAAGTCGGTTTCCCGGAACTCGCTGGCGATCGAGGTGCCGGCGTTGAACGCTTTCTCCTCGCGTTGGCGCAGTTCCACGCGGCGGATCTTGCCGGAGATCGTCTTCGGTAGCTCATAGAACTCGAGCCGCCGGATACGCTTGTAGGGTGCGAGGCGTTTGCGGCTGTGCCGGAAGAGAGCCAGTGCCGTGTCGCGCGTCGGCTCGACGCCAGCCGCGAGCGCGATGAATGCCTTGGGAACCGCCGTTCGCACCGCATCCGGCGCGGGTACTATAGCCGCCTCCGCCACGGCTTCGTGCTCGATCATCGCGCTTTCGAGCTCGAACGGGGAGATGCGGTAGTCCGACGCCTTGAACACGTCGTCGGCGCGACCGACGTAGGTGAAGTGTCCATCCTCGTCGCGCATGGCGACATCGCCCGTGCGGTAGAACGCTCCCGAGAGCGTCTCGATCGTCCCGTCGTCGCGCTGATAGCCGCGCATCAGGCCGGCCGGCGGGTGATCGAGAGGGAGCGAAATCTCGCCCTCGTCGACATTGCGTCCATCCGACGCCGCCAGAACGAACCGGTAGCCCGGCATGGGCTTTCCCATAGAGCCGGGCTTCACGGGCAGACCTGGTGAATTGCCGATCTGCAGCGTCGTCTCGGTCTGCCCGTAGCCGTCGCGGATCGTGAGGCCCCATGCAGAACGAACTTGTTCGATCACCTCCGGATTGAGTGGCTCGCCAGCGCTCAGGACCTCACGCAGGCTGGTCTTCCACTGAGACAGGTCCTCCTGGATCACCATGCGCCAGACGGTCGGCGGCGCGCAGAGTGTCGTCACGCCGTGTGCCGTGACGGTTTCCAGCAGTGTGCGCGCCGAGAAGCGCGGCTGGTTCAGGACGAACGCCGTGGCGCCCGCGATCCAGGGAATGAAAACCGAGCTCCAGGCATGCTTGGCCCAGCCCGGCGACGAGATGTTCAAATGCACATCACCCGGCATCAGGCCGATCCAGTACATGCCGCTCAGGTGCCCGAGCGCATAGCTCTTGTGGCTGTGCAGCACGAGCTTCGGGCGCGCGGTTGTGCCGGAGGTGAAATAGAGCAGCAGCGGATCGTCGGCATTCGACTCCCCGTCCTGGTGGAACTCGGCCGATGCCGCGAGCAGATCCTCGTAGCGGTGCCAGCCGGCGTCCGGCGGCTCGCCGACCACGATGCGCGTCACGCCTTCCGTCAGTCCCTCGAGCTTCGGTGCGTCAGCGGCTCCGATCACGAGGTGCTTGACGCGCCCACGCCCGACCCTGTCCGCGAGATCAGCCGGTGCGAGAAGGGTCGTTGCCGGGATCACTACTGCGCCGAGCTTCATCGCGGCGAGCATAGTCTCCCATAGCGGCGCGACATTGCCGAGCATGAGGAGGATGCGGTCGCCGCGCTTCACGCCGAGGCCTCTCAGACCGTTCGCGATCCGGCTCGATCGTTCGGACAGCTCCTCGAACGTCAGTTTCGCCTCGTCATTGCCGACGATGTGCAGAGCCGTTCGGCTTGCGGCGTCTCCCTTCGCCAAGACACCGTCGAACCAGTCGACCGCCCAGTTGAACTTGTCGAGCGCTGGCCAGTGGAAATCGCGATACGCCGTCTCGTAGTCGGCGCGATGGCGGACGAGAAAGTCGCGGGCCTCGAGAATGGCGGCGGCAGTCATGGCTTCCTCCTTCGAACGGCAAACGTGTCGGACAGCCCGCCGGGCTCAAGCGTCCGAAATCTTCTCCCACGACATCTCGCGACGGATGCTGCGCCCGTCAGCACGCTGAACGGTGTGGCGGAACATCATGAGCCCATTTTCGAAGCTCACCTCGCGCACCTGCTCGCCGGTGAGGCGTCCTGTATCGGAGCTGGCATCGACCATGGTCACGAGGCGCTGACCATCGAACGTATAGTTTCCGCAGTAGGAGCTGTACTCGCGAGCCTCGCCTGCCGGCAGCTCACGCCGGCCGTCGCAAAGCACAGCCATCATGCGGCCATCGGCGTTGAAGATGACGCGCCCCATGGCTTTCGCGCCGCCGTAGGGTGGCGGTGCCGTTGTGCCATCGTCGAAAGTCGCACGGCCGCCTGCGAGCTTCCATGTTCCATTGATGCTTTGCATCTTGAAGTCTCCATTCCGTCGATCGCCGGTTTCTCAGCCGAGCCTCTCCACGTCGTTCCTGAGCTCGCGTGCCTCGCGCCAGCGAGCGAGATTGTCGAGGAAGATATCGAAGACCGCCTCGTTCTGGCCCAGGGAATGACTCGCGGTATGGGGTGAGATCAGCACGTTAGGCAGGTCCCAGAGCGGTGAGGCGGGGTCGAGCGGCTCACGTTCGAAGACGTCCAGATAGGCGCCCGCGAGTTGGCCGCTGACGAGTGCCGCAATCACGTCGGCCTCGACCGCAACCACCCCGCGCGCCACGTTGACGAGGAGCGAGCCTCTCGGCATCGCGCCGAGCCTCTCCGCGTTGGCAAGGCCCCGCGTCAGGGGGGAGGCCGGGCAGCACAGGATCAGCACGTCCGCTTCTGGCAGCACCGAAGCGAGATCGCCATAGGCGACGGTGTGATCGCAAGGCGGTACGTGCGTCGCTTCTCGCCGCACGCCGATCACGCGCATGCCGAGCATCTTCAGGAGCGGTGCGAGATTCTGCCCGATCGGCCCGAGGCCGACAACCACGGCCGTCTGTCCCTTCAAGTCGCGCGGAGAGTTGGAGCCGAGGCGCGGCTCCCAGGCGTGCCGGCGCTGGGCATCGGCCAACAAGGGAAAGCGGCGGTTGATCGCGATCAGCGCACCGAGCGCGGTATGAGCCACCGTGACGGCCGTCGCGCCCGAAGCTGTCGTCACCTTGACACCGCGCTCGCGCAGTTCCCGGTAGATTGGCAGCTCGGCACCGGCCGGGTGGATCTGAAGCCATTTCAAGTTGGGCGAGGCGCGCAACACCTTGCCGAAGTTGCGCAGCTCGGGTGTCGGATTGCCTTTGCTCGAGGAGCCGGTCACCTCGCGGGTCATGAACGCGATATCGGCAGGGCACGGCGCCTCGCTTGCACCGGCCTCTTCCGCCGTGATGAAGCTCAGCGTCCCGTGCGGCACGGCCGCCAGTATGCGGCTGCCCCACGTATCGCGGGCGTGCGCCGACAACAGGAGCTTCAGTGCTGAGGAGGCCGGAGCGGTCATGACGTGTCTCGCATGGTTTCGAGAGGCGAAACCTTACAGCTGCCATCGAGCGCGTCCAGACCGCTGCGAGCCTCTGCCAGGGTCGCATTCGGCGCGCGCCCTCCGGCCATTTCGTCAAGCCTGTTCCCATCTCCGCAGGAAGTGTGCCATCGTTTTGAGGAGGGGACCCCCGAACGACCAAGATCGTGATGACTGCCGGCGTCGAAGAACGCCTGCAACAGGAGGAAACAGATGGCCAAAATCGATGGCGCCAAGTTGATGGCGCAAAGTCTGAAGGCGCAGGGCGTCGACTACATGTTCGGCATCGTCGGCTTTCCGGTGCAGCAGATCGCGGCCGAGGCGCAGAAGGCCGGTATCAAGTACATCGGCATGCGCAACGAGCAGTCGGCCTCCTATGCGGCCCATGCCGTCGGCTATCTCACGGGCCGCCCAGGTGCCTGCCTCACGGTGTCGGGCCCGGGCGTGGTTCACATGCTCGCCGGTCTCGCCAACGCCCAGCAGAACTGCTGGCCGATGATCGGCATCGGCGGCGCCTCGCCCACCTACCAGAACGGCATGGGTGGCTTCCAGGAGGAGCGTCAGGTCCAGATCGCCTCGCCCTTCTGCAAGTTCGCGCACGCCGTCGAGCACACGCACCGCATTCCGTTCTACGTCGAGATGGCCGTGCGCCAGTCGATCTATGGCCGCCCCGGCGCCACCTACCTCGACATGCCCGACGACATCATCAAGGGCGAGGTCGACGAGGACAAGGTCCACATGCCGCCGAAGTGTGCCGAGCCGCCGCGCATGGCCGCGATGTCCGAGGACATTTCCAAGGCACTCGCCGCACTGCAGTCGGCCGAGAGGCCGCTGGTCATCGTCGGCAAGGGCATGGCCTGGTCGCGCGCCGAGGACGAGGTCCGCGCGTTCATCGAGCGCACCCAACTGCCGTTCCTTGCCTCGCCGATGGGCAAGGGCGTGCTCGACGATGACCATCCTCTCTCGGTCGGCGCCGCACGCAGCCTCGCGCTTCAGGAGGCCGACGTCATCTTCCTGATGGGCGCGCGGCTCAACTGGATCATGCACTTCGGCCAGCCGCCGCGCTTCAAGAAGGGCGTGCGCATCATCCAACTCGACATCTCGCCGGAGGACATCGGCCCGAACGTGCCGACCGAGGTCGCGCTGGTCGGTGACGGCAAGGCGATCGTCGGGCAGCTCAACGACGCGCTCCGCTCGCAGCAGTGGTTCTATGCCGAGGGCACGCCCTGGCGCGCGGCCATCAAGGAGGCGGCGGCTAAGAACGCCAAGCAGATCCAGCCGATGATCGACGATAACTCGGCGCCGACCAACTACTACCGCGCGTTGAAGGACATCTCGGCCTGGTCGCCCGAGAACGCCGTGATCATCGGCGAAGGTGCCAACACGATGGACATCGGCCGCACGCAGTTGCCGAACAAGAGCCCGCGCCTCAGGCTCGACGCCGGCACCTATGGCACCATGGGTATCGGCATGGGCTTCGCCATTGCCGCAGCCGTAGTGCATCCGGATCGTCCGATCATCTCGGTCTCCGGCGACTCGGCCATCGGCTTCTCCGGCATGGAGATCGAGACGGCCTGTCGGTACAACCTGCCGGTCAAAATCGTCGTCCTCAACAACGGCGGCATCGGCTCGGGCACCGAGAAATATCCCGAGGACCCCTTCGACAACCCGCCGCGCGCGCTGATCTATGGCGCCCGCTACGACAAGATGATGGAGAGCTTCGGCGGCAAGGGCTGGTTCATCGACGATCCGAAGGATCTGCGGAGCGCCCTCGATGCAGCCATGGCCCACAAGGGCCCGGCCCTCGTCAACGTCAAGCTTCACCCGAACGCCGGCCGCAAGCCGCAGGAGTTCGGCTGGCTGACGACCTGATCATCGACAACGAGCGCCGGCGACCCAGCGTGGTCGTCGGCGGTATCGTCATCGAGGCGGCGCGACGCGGCACGCAAGCGGTGGGTCAGCTCTCGCGCAGGTAAGCCGCGCGAGCGCCGTCCTCGGTGACATAGCCATCCGCGATGTCACGCTCGATCAGCGCGGGATCGCGCTCTGAAGGTGGACCATAGCCTCCTGCTCCAGACGTGCGCAGGCTCACCACGTCGTCGCGTTTGAGCACTGCCACCTCCTTGGAGCCGAGTTCCTTCGCCTCGTTCCCGGAATAGACGATCGATTGCCCCTTGGCGGCCTCAGCCCCGCCGAAAATGCCGTAGGGAGCGAATTTGTGCCGGTCGCCTAGGAGCGTCAGCACGGCCTCGTCGGCAAGCACGCGCACGTCCTTCCGGATGCCGCAGCCACCACGATATTTCCCCGCGCCACCCGAATCCGGAATCAGCTCGAAGCGCTCGATACGCACCGGATTGGTGTGCTCGATCACCTCGACGGGGATGTTCGAGCAGTTCATAACCGGCGACATCGCCTCGACGCCGTCCTTGTCGGAGCGCCCGCCATATCCTCCGAGAAGCATGTCATACATGATGAAAGGCTTGCCGGTCTTCGGATCGACGCCGCCGATGTTCGGATTGGCCCAGTGAGAGAAGGCTCCCATCGCGCGATGTGGAATGCACTTGGCGAATGCGCCGTTGACTGCATCGAAGATGCGGATCTGCACGGCCGCCCGACCGCCCGACGCCGCCGGAAACCGCGGATTGAAGAAGGAGCCCTCCTCAGCTTTGACGGTAATGGGTCGAAACGAGCCCTCATTGTTCGGCAGGTTGGCTTGCGTCAGGCAGCGCGTTGCGAAGACGCCGTAGGCGCGCGTGTAGTTGATGTAGGAGTTGAGTGCCGCCTGTACCGTGCCGCCCGAGCCTGTGAAATCGATCTCGATCTCGCCATCACCCACCGTCACGGCGACCTTCACCCTGATCGGATCGGTTCCGGGTCCGCTGTCGTCGAGGTAGTCCTCGAACTCGAAGCGCCCCGCGGGCAGCTTGGCGATGATCGCGCGCGTCTCGCGCTCGGAGCGATCGAGTAGCGCGTCGCTGGTGCGCGCCATCGTATCCTCGCCGTAGGCGTCGTACATCCGGTTCAGTCGCTCGGCGCAGACGTGGTTCGCGTTGAGTTGCGCCATCAGGTCACCGCGGACCTTGGTCGGCACCCGGACGTTGCCGAGGATCATGCGCATCAGATCATCGTCGAATTTCCCCTCCCGCACGACGCGGATCGGGAGAATGCGCAAGCCTTCCTGGTAGGCTTCCGAGAATTCCCTGGACGCGCTGCGACCCGGGAGCCGCGCCACCCATGTCGACCTGGTGCGCGGTGGTCACCGCATAGGCGATCAACTGGCCGTCACGAAACACGGGACTGGTCAGAAAGAAGTCTGGGAAATGCCCTCCGCCGAGAAAGCTGTCGTTGAGTAGGATGGCATCGCCAGGCTTGAGGCTGTCGGGTGCGTGATACTTGAGAACGTTCTCGATCACGTAGGGCATGGCGCCGAGATGACCCGGCGTGAAATTGCCTTGCGCGATGAGGCGTCCGCGGCCGTCGAAGATGCCCGTCGAGAAATCGTCGCCTTCGCGTACAGCCTCGGAGAAGGCAGTGCGCCTCAATGCCGTGCCCATCTCCTCTGCGATCGACAGGAGACTGTTCCAAAGCACGGAGAGCGTGATTGCGTCGATATCGTGGGTCGTGCGGGTCATGGCGCTCATCCTCCCAGGATTTCGATCATGAGGTGTCCGTTCTCGGTGACGTGCGCCATATCGCCCGGCAACAGCACCGTGGTCGCCTCACGCTCCTCGATGAGCGCGGGGCCGCGCACGCGCTCGCCAGGCTGTAGCGCGTAACGGTTCACGATCGTCGCGTCGACGAACCCACCGGCCTCGGGGAAGTAGGCGCGTCGCGATGTGCGTCCGCTCCCTGTGGCCCCACCTTGCCCGATCAGTTGCCGGGCAGCCGCGCCTCGCTCGCCGAGGCCCGAGACGCTGGCGACCAAGAACCAGTCTATCGCCTCGACGCGGGCGCCGCTGTCGACGTAGCCGTAGACGGTCTTATAGGCCGCCTCGAATGCCGCGGCCGCCACCGCCGGGAAGTCCTCGCCGATCTCGCCGAGCGGGAGCTCGACCCGGATCTCGTAGCCCTGGCCCTGGTAGCGCATGTAGGCGCCACGCCGCCATTTCGGCTCGGCTCCGGCCGCGAGCTGCGAGAGATCGGGCTTGGCGCGCGCTTCCAGCTCCGAAAAAACGGCACGAATGGCAGCCGCCTGCGCCTCTTCCAGCGCCACGATGCGCGTGATGGAGACGTCTATCTTGGCGTCGGCCGTCAACAACCCGATGGCTGATCCGACCCCGGCGCCGACAGGCACGATCACCTTGGGTACCCCGAGGGTGCGCGCCAGACGCGCGGCGTGGAGCGGACCCGCGCCTCCGAATGCGACCATGGCGTAGCGCCTCGGATCGCGACCGCGCTCGATCGAGACGATCCGCATGGCCCGTTCCATGTTGGAGTTGGCGACGGAATGGATGCCCCATGCGGCCTCATCGATGTCGAGTTCGAGCGGGTTTGCGACGTGGGTCTCGATGCCGGCGCGTGCAGCCGCCGGATCGAGGCGCATGGCACCACCAAGAAACCAGCCCGGATCGAGATAGCCGAGGATGAGGTTGGCGTCGGTGATGGTGGGCCGCCGGCCACCTTTAGCGTAGCAGATCGGGCCGGGATCAGCGCCTGCACTCTCGGGCCCGACCTTGATCAGGCCACGCTCGGCAACAGCTATGCTGCCGCCGCCGGCACCGATCTCGACGAGCTCGACCGCCGGCACGTTGAGTGGGAGGCCGCTGTAGCGCCTGTTGTCGATGCCATCGACCTCGAACGTCTGCGTGATTGACGGCTCGCCCTCGTCGACGGCGCCGAGTTTCGCCGTCGTGCCGCCCATGTCGAACGTCAGCACGTGCTCAAGACCTTCCTCGCGGCCGACCGCAGCACACATCAGCACGCCGGCCGCAGGACCAGAACTCGACGATACGCACAGGGAATGCTTGCGCAAGGCCAGGCGTCACCAGGCCGCCGTTCGATTGCATGATGTAGAGGCTCGAGCTGAATCCGCGGCCTTTCAGTGCCTCGGTCAGCGAAGCCAGGTATCGGTCGACGATGCGGCGCACGTAGGCGTTGGCAACGGTGGTGTTCGTGCGCTCGTACTCTCGGAACTTGGGGCTGACCTCGTGGCTGACCGAGACGGCGACGCCCGGCAGCGCGGCCTCTATCGCCTGCCGGGCCGCAATCTCGTGTGCCGGATTGGAATAGGCATGCAGGAATGCGATGGCGACGGCCTCATAATCGCCGGCCCTCAGCGCTGCGAGCGCCGTCTCCAGGCTAGCCGCGTCGAGGGGGTGCACCACGCTGCCGTCCGCCGCCACGCGCTCGCGGGTTTCATAGATGTGGCGCCGCGCGATGAGCGGCGCGGGCTTGTCGAGATGCATGTTGTTCGTGTCGTAGCGCTTCTGGCGCCCGATGATCAGCACGTCGCGGAAGCCTTCCGTGGTCAGCAGGGCGGTGCGGTTGCCTTTGCGCTCCAAGATGGCGTTGGTTGCGATAGTGGTTGCGTGGAGGAGGGTGGTCACCGCGGCCGGCGCGGCGTCGTGCGCGGCGAGGATGGTGTCGAAGCCTTCCAGGACTGCGGCTTCCAAATGCTGCGGCGTGGTCGGGATCTTGCCAACCCTCAGCACCTCGCGCTCGGCATCGTGGAGAACGAAATCGGTGAACGTGCCGCCGATGTCGAACGCGATACGGATCATCGGGGTCCCCTTCGAATGCGAACATGATTGCCAATCGAGCCACATCGGCACCGGCAAGGCAATGCGCAGGCCCAACGAGCGACTTCACACCGCATGGTCGAAGCGCCATCCTGGCCGTGAGCATTCGTCCTGGCCCGATGGAGACTGGAGAGCCCGCATGAAGTTCGGCCTGCATTTCGGATCACGCGGCGTCGCCGGCGAGCCGGACTCGCTTCGCGCCATCGCTCAGAAGGCCGAGAGCCTCGGCTACGAGCATTTCGGCATGAGCGACCACGTCATTGTCGCGACCGAGGTCGCGAGCGCGTATCCGTACTCGGCAACGGGCAAGTTCTTTGCGCAGGATACGGGCGTCTCGCTCGAGCAGGTCACGGCGCTGAGCTTCGTCGCTGCCGCGACCAGCCGCATTCGCCTGCTGACATCCGTGCTCGTGCTGCCGCATCGCCAGCCCGTGCTGGCAGCCAAGATGCTGGCGACTGTCGACGTGCTGTCGAAGGGGCGGCTGACGGCGGGTGTCGGTGTCGGATGGATGGCCGAGGAGATCGCGCTGCTCGGCGGCCCTCCATTTGCTGCGCGCGCGAAAGCGTCCGATGAATACATCCAGGCGTTTCGCGAGCTCTGGAGCGCCGAGAGGCCCTCGATGCGCGGTGCTCACGCGTCATTCGAGAACTTGCTCTTCGCGCCAAAGCCCAGGCAGAGTCCGGGGCTGCCAATCTGGGTCGGTGGTGAGGCCAGGGCCGCCCGTGAACGCGCCGGCCGCCTCGGCGACGGCTGGTATCCGGTTGCGGCCAATCCGAAGCTGCCGCTCGACACACCTGCACTCTATGGCGACGGGCTTGCCGAGGTGCGCGCCGCCGCCGAGCGGTCAGGTCGCGAGCCTCTTGATATCGCCGGGGCGCTGCTCGCCATCTACTGCCGCATCGGTGCCGAGCAGGAAGGACGCGACGGCGTGCGCCTCGCATTTACCGGCAGCGCGGGCGCCATCGTGGACGATATCGGGCGATACAGGGAGCGCGGACTCAGCCACTTCCTGATCGGCGGCGACGGTAGCGATCTGCCGGGCACGATTGAGCGCCTAGAGGAGTTCGCGTCGGAGGTGATGTCGAAATTCAAGTGAGGTCGCGTCGCGCGTGGGATAGATATCGGGTGGTTCGGGCCAGCGGACATGGAAGGGCCGTTGCATGACTTCGATCGAGGTAGCAGGAGAGCACCTGCCTATTCGCGCCGAGTTGGCCTTGGCCATTGATCAGGCGTGGCAACGACTGGCGGAGCCCGGCACCTGGTGGACCGGCGAGGAGCGGGTTGCGATCGCGGCCGAGGTCCGTGGAGCCGTGGCGTGCAAGCTGTGCCTGCAGCGCAAGGTGGCGCTGTCGCCTGCGCACGTTCATGGCCGGCATGATTGCCGCGGCAGGCTGTCTCCGATTGTCGTCGACGCCGTCCACAGGCTAACCACCGACGCGGGACGTATCACCGAGCGGTGGGTTCGCGAGGTGACTGACGGCGGTCTCGGCGAAGAGCGCTACGTCGAGATCATCGGAGTTGTTGCGGTCACGACGGCGCTCGATACTTTCGACCGTGCGCTCGGTTGCCCGCCGCTGCGCGCACTGCCCGAACCGGTCGCGGGGACGCCGAGCCGGCAACGCCCTGCGGGGGCAGCTCGGGATCTCGCCTGGGTGTCGACACTGGCCCCTGCCGCGGTCGCCCCCGGTGAGCCGAACCCCTACCCACTGCACGGGGACAAGAATATCCACCGGGCGTTGAGCCTGGTGCCGGCCGAGGTCTTCAATTTCTTCGATCTCGACGTCGAGCTTTATCTCAAGGACCACGAGATCCGTGATTTCTCGCGCGAGTATCGGGCGATCAGCCATCGGCAGATCGAGCTGATGGCGGCCCGGGCGTCCGCGCTGAACCGATGTTATTATTGAACCACGAGCCACGCGGCACTGCTCCGTGAGAGCAGCATCTCCACCGGAACCGAGTGCGATCTCTCTGTCATTGTCGCTACGGAGGCGACTGACGGTGGTGTTCCGCACGGGGCTACGCTCGCGGCGTTCGTCGAGGCCGTACTGGGCACTGACAACGCGGCATTGGCTGCGGCGCGCTCTGCCGTGCGTCAAGCTGTCGGTGAAGCCGGCTTCGTCGATGCCTGTGCGACGGTCGCCTCGTTCAACGCCGTCGTGAAGCTGGCGGACGGAACAGGTATTCCGCTCGAGGACTGGAAGGCGGAGCGAACGGCTGGCATTCGCGCTGAGCTGTCAATCGACGCCATGCGCCAGTAGGCGGCATCCAGGCCAGGTGGCGTCATGACGCCACCGGACACTGCAACCACGTCAGCCTGGGCCTCGCATCGTCGTCGGCAACCACAGCGCAAGCTCTGGAAAGACCGCCAGGATGAAGATCATCATCAGCATCAGGATGACGTAGGGGATCGACCCCTTCACGACCTCGGAGAAGGCGGCGCCGCCCGAGATCGCGTGGATGGTAAAGAGATTGAGGCCGACTGGTGGCGTGATCTGGCCGAGCTCGATCAGGATCGTCAGAACGATGCCGAACCAGATCAGATCGAAGCCGAACGACTTGATGAGCGGCAGGAGCACCGGCAAGGTCATGTAGATCATCGAGATGCCGTCTACGAAGCAGCCGAGCATCAGATAGACCACCACCAGCACCATGAAGAATTGCCATTTCGACAATCCGAGCCCGAGCACCCATTCGCTAATGGTGCGGCTCGCGCCAGAGTAGGTGAGCGCGGTGGACAGGATCTGGGCGCCGATGATGATGAAAACCACCATGCACGTCGTCTTGACGGTCGACATGACGGCTTCATTGAAGACCGGCACCGTCAGGTTGCGGTAGAGCGCGGCGAGCAGGATCGAGCCGGCGGCGCCCACGGCCGCTGCCTCGGTTGGCGTGGCGAAGCCGACGTAGATGCTGCCTAGCACCGAGACGAGAAGGGCGAGCACGGGAAAGACGTGAAGGGCGTCGCTCCGCGAAGGGCCTGCTTGGCCTTCGGCGGTGACGTCCGGGCGCGGCGCGAGCTGCGGGTTCAGCATCAGCCTCATGGCGATGTACAACATGAAGATGCCCGACAAGGCGAGCCCGGGTCCGATGCCGGCCATGAACAGCTTGGCGATTGATTCCTCGACGAGCGCGCCATAGAGCACCATGACGATCGACGGCGGAATAAGGATACCGAGCGTTCCACCCGCCGCGAGCGAACCGAAGATCATGCGCGGCTCGTACTTGTGCTTCGTCATCTCGGGAATGGCAACCGTGCCGACGGTCGCTGCAGTGGCGACGCTCGAGCCCGAAACAGCGGAGAAGATGGCGCAGGACAGGATGTTGGCATGAAGGAGGCCGCCCGGCAGCCAACCGAGCAGAACGACCACGCCGCGATAGAAGTAGGTGCTGACGCCGCTGCGCAGGATCACCTCTCCCATCAGCAGGAACATCGGGACGGCGATCAGGATGTAGCTCGCCGAGTTGTTCCAGATGACTGAGCTGAGTGCCAGCAGACCGATCGGTCCCTTGCTCAGGAGCAGGATCAGCACGCCGACCGAGCCGAGTGCGAGAGCCGTCCACTGTCCGATCAGCAGCATGAACGCGAGGCTGCCGACAAGAATGGTGATGATCAGCTCGAGGCTCATGAGAGGTCCGGTCGTGGCGAGGGGCGGCAGGGCAAACGGTCGGAGGCGCGACGGGTCAGGGGACGTTGCGGACGCGCTCGACGAGGAAGGCGATCAGCTGCAGGATCAGCACGGAGAGGCCGATCACCATCACCGACTGAGGAATCCACTCGGGCGTCTCGAGAACGGAAACGGCGCGGGTGTCGTGGCTGAACGCGTAGCGGACGTGCAGGAAAGCGTAATAGAGGATGACGCCGACGAAGACGGTCGCGATGGTTGTGAACACCCAACGTGCCAAGGCCTTGAGCGCTGGCGGCATTGCATCGTAGACCACCTCGACACGGATGAAGCCGCCGCTCTTCAGCGTGTAGGCCAGCCCCAGAAACACTGCGGCAGCATTCAGGTAACCGGCAATTTCGTCCGTCACGAGCAGTGATTGGCGGAACTGCCGCAGAACCACCTCCGTGCACACGACGAGCAGGATCGCCACGATGCACACGCCTGCGAGCACGCCGGCGGCGGTCGAGATCCTGTCGGCGAGGCGGCCGACCGCTGTTTCAGGCGGAGGGGTAGATGAGCTTCCTTCTGAGTGCACGCCAGCGAGCTCCGTCAATATTCAGGGCCTATCGAACGCGGCGCCGTTTGCTCCCGTGCCTGCTGCCGAGTGCTGCGGGACGGGGCATTTGGCGCCGCGTAGAGAGCATGCTCGCGGCTATTTGCCGAGCGCCGCTCTGACCTCCTTGAGCAGTGCCTCGGTGTCCTTGCCCTGCTGCTTGGCCCACGTCTCCCAGTACGGCTTCATTTTGTTCGTGAGCTCGTCGACGACCTCTTTCGGAGGCGTGTAGAGCGCGATCTTGTGCTTCGTCTTCAGCTCCTCGACGGCACCCTTCTCGTCGCCGAGGTTCATCGCGCGCATCTTCGGCCCGAAGGTCTTTGCCACCTCGTCGAGCTTCGCCTTCACATCGGCTGGCAGTTTGTCGTAGACGGAGACGTTCATGATGAGATAGTCGGGCCCGCCGATGTGGACGTCACCCATCCAGCCCCATTCCGTGAACTCGTACCACTTGGCGCCGATCACGTTGAAGCCGGCAGTGAGGAAGCCATCGGCGACGCCGCGCTCCATCGCGACGGGCACTTCGGGCGTCGTCAGGTTGACCGACGAGGCGCCGAGTTCCTTCAGCATCGCGGCCTGCTTGCCGTCCGTGGAGCGGATCTTGCGGCCCTTGAAGTCCTCGATCGTCTTGATCGGCTTGCCCTTGCCGTAGATGTTCTGCACCGGCCACGTGTGCCAGAACAGGGTCTTGACGCCCTGCTTCTTGAAGGCGGGGTCCGTGTACTTGGCGATGATCGGGTAGACTTTCTCGAGCTCCTCGCCGCTGCGAACGAGGAACGGCAGGCTGGCGACCGAGGAGATCGGCACCTCGCCCGAGATGAAACCCTGATAGGCCGCGGCCAACTGCACCTGTCCGAGGCTCGTTGCCTTGACGACCTCGGTGGCGCGGAAGGGCAGCTCGCCCGCCGGGCGGACGACGATCTCGAGCTTGCCGCCCGTTGCTGCCTTCACCTCGTCGGCGAACATCTTGTAGCGCACCGTGATCGGGTGCGTGACGCCGGTGAAGGCGTAAAGATCCCATTTGGTCTGGGCTGCTGCCGGAACCACCGACGCCGCAGCCGCCGCGAGACCCGCCAGCATGGCGGTGCAGCGCGCAAGATGTCTCATTTTACGTCCTCCCTTGAAGGCGAGCATGCGCCTGCAACTGGCCGGGGCGCATAGGCTCTGCGCTTGGAATGGCAATGAACGGCACCTGCCGTCAACCGCGAATCTCGAATAGGGCTTCCACCTCGATCGGCATGTCGGCGTAAAGCTCTGCCACTCCGATGGCTGAGCGCGTGTGACGGCCGGCCTCGCCGAATACGTCGATCATCAAGTCGGAGAAGCCATTGAGCACGTTCGACGGCGTATTGTAGCCTGGCGCGCAATTGATGAAGCCGAGCACGCGTACGACGCGGCTGACCTGATCGAGATCGCCCAAATAGGTGCGAAGGGTTGAAAGGCAGCAGAGCCCGGTCAAGCGGGCGGCTTCGGTGCCCTGCTCCGTGGTCAGCTCGCGTCCGAGCTTGCCGACGACATAGGGCACGTTTCCGGGTCCAAGCGGTCCATGTCCGCTCATGTAGACGTGCTGGCCGGAACGCAACGCCCTCACCCGGTTCGCTTCGTCCTTGAACGGAGGTGGCAGCGTCACGCCGAGGCGCGCCAGTCGTTGCTCAGGTGTCATTGGTGCTCCGTGGCTGTGAGAAGGGAAGGGGGCGCTGGTGCGCGCTACGTCTCCATACTAGCATCCCCGTCGAGATCAGGGAGAGTGGTGCACGAGCTCGAACGCGCGCCGGCAGATGCGGGAGATGAAGGATGCGGGATTATCTGGCTTGGCGGCTGGCCTTCGGGATCACCACGCCATCGACGAACACGGTTGTGCAGCCCGAGTACGATGACATGCGCCCGGCCGGTGTGACAAACCACATCGCGCGGATGGTCATCGCCGACAATCCCGTCAACACGGATGCCGACTTCGAGAAGCAACTCGCGGACATCGACGGCGCGCTCGAGGACGCCGTCGACCGGGTGCTGGATGCCAAGCCAAATGCGTTCATCCTGGGCATCTCCGCCCTTGCGGTGTGGGGCGGAACGGTCGAGTGGGGCGAAGAGCTGAAGCGTCGGGTGCGCCGGAGAGCAGGCTGGGACATTCCGGTTACCATCTCGTCGGACGCCGTCGTTGCCGGACTCAAGGCGCACGGCATCAAGAAGCGCATCGCGGTGATGGAACCCTATTATCCGTGCATCGAGCCGCGCCTCAATGCTGTGCTCGGCGCCCACGGCTACGAGATCGTCCGCTTCTGTCACATGCGCGGCAAGAGCCCCGCTTCCTACTCGGTGCTCACTGCCAAGGACATGATCGATGCGGTGAAGTCGATCGACGGTCCGGACGTCGAGGCGCTCGTCGCGTTCGGCGCCAATCTGCCCTTCGGTAAGCTGTCCGACGAGGCCGAGCGCTGGCTGGACAAGCCCGTCCTGCAGATCAACGCGACCACCTACTGGCACGCGCTGCGCACCGCAGGCATCACCGACAAAATCTACGGCTACGGCTCATTGCTCGCGCGCTTCTGAGCGCGCTCGTCCCTGCGAAGGAGATTTTTGGATGTCGACGCCTTATCTGGATGGCGACGGACGCCGCGCCCGCATCGGCATTGTCGTGCCGAGCGTCAACACGGTGATGGAGCCTTGGGCAGCCCGCGTCGTGCCGGAGGGCGTCAGCGTTCATTTCTCGCGCATGTACATCCCGACGGCGACCACCGCCGAGACCTTGATCGAGATGGATCGCACGGACGGCAAGTCGGCGCTGCGCCAGCTCTCGAGCATCTTCCCGCATGTCATGGCGTACGGCTGCACAGCCTCGAGCATCGTGCAGGGGCTCGACTATGATGAGCACTTGAGGGCCGAGATCGCCGAGGGCTACGACGTTCCAGCGACTACGGCCGCGCATGCCATCATCAGTGGCCTCAAGGCTGTCGGCGCCAAGCGCATCTCGATCGTCTCGCCCTACCCGGCGAAAGTCGACGAGGCCGAGCACGCGTACTTCACGGCGGCTGGATTCGATGTCGTCGGCGGCGCATTCCTCGGAATCGTCGACGGCTTCAAGCTCGCCGAGCCGAGCCCCGACACGCTGTTCGACCTCGGCAAGAGGGGGATGGACCCGACGGCGGACGCGCTCGTTGTGTCGTGCCTGAACACGCGCTCGCACACGGTCATCGATCGTCTCGAGCAGGCGCTGGGCAAGCCAGTGATCACATCGACGCAAGCGACGCTCTGGCACGTGTTGCGGCTCGCCGGGATTGATGATCCGATCCCCGGCCATGGGCAATTGCTATCCGCTAACGGATAGGACGGTGGGATGGCCCGCACCGCATTGCGCGTGTGCCATGGAAGCTGTGGAGCGCGCCTTCTGCGGCCCGGATTGCACAGCGCGTGGGACCCTGCCTACCATCGACGATGCAGCACGGATGAGCGCCTGGACGGGAAGACCGGCCGGCATCAACGATGAAGGAAGGTTGCCATGCCGAGGGATGCCCAAGGGCACGCGTTGAGTGGCGCAACTGCGGAAGCTGCAGGCCACTACGATGCAGGTGTCCGCGCCTTTATTCTGGCCTATGGCGATGCGGCAGGCTCTCTCGACGCGGCCGGAAAGGCAGCGCCCGACTTCGCCATGGCACGGCTCGGCAAAGCGTGGATCCAGGCTCTCTCCAACGACCCAGCGACCGTTATAGCGGCCCGAGGCGCACTCGAAGAGGCTAGCGCTTTGCCATTGGGTGAGCGCGAGAGAGCCCATCTCGCATCTTTGGGCGAGGCGGTGGCAGGTCGCTGGGGTTCGGCTGTCGCTCTGCTCGACCGCCATCTGATGAGCTATCCGCACGACATCCTCGCGCATCAGGTTGCGTTGCGCCTCGACGGGTTTCAGGGGCGCTTTCACCTTGGTGCCGCCCGATCGGCGCGAGCGCTGCCCCTGTGGTCGAAGTCGCAACCGGGCTACGGCATGCTGTTGTCGTTCTATGGCTTCGGGCTCGAGGAGACGGGCGACTACGCGCAGGCCGAGGATGTGTCGCGTGCATCCGCCGAGCTGGAGCCCTACGGGTACTGGCCGCACCATGCCGTGAGCCACGTGCTCGAGATGACCGGCCGCCCACAAGCAGGACTCGATTGGATGGCGGCTCGGGAGCCGCTGTGGTGCAAAAAGGAGAATACCAATCAGGTCCACATCCATTGGCACAAGTCGCTGTTCCATCTGGAGCTCGGTCAGCACGCGCCGGCGCTGGCGCTCTATGATGCTGCGATCCTGCCGACGCTACGCCCGGTCGGCACGAGCTTGTGCAATGCCACCGCTCTTCTATGGCGTCTCGAAACGATGGGCGCGGAGGTGGGCAAGGAGCGCTGGAAGAAGCTTGCCGGTCTATGGGAGGGGCGAGCAGGTGGGAGCGTCTTCAATGACATCCACGCTGGCATGACGCTGCTTCGAGCCGATAACTCATCAGCTTTCGATGATCTTCTGCGCGCCGCCGCTACTCGGGAAGGTGCGCAAGCGTCGGCGTATCAGGCCATCGGCGTACCCGTCCTCGACGCGCTGCGTGCCTTCGAGAGCGGGGCCTACGGGCGATCGGTCGAGAAATTGCTGCCGGCGCGCGTAGATCTCTGGCGCATGGGTGGCAGCAAAGCACAGCGCGATCTGGTGGAATGGATGTTGATCGAGGCAGCTATCCGCGCCGGGATGCGCGATGTCGCACTCGCACTGACCAACGAGCGCGTGGCGCTTCGACCGGACAGTGTTCCCAACAAGGTGTTCCTGGGTCGGGCCGAGTCGCTGGCGGCCTGACCCAATCTGACCCAATCATTCGGCCGTGAGGACGTTCCGCATAGCTTAAATTGGACAAGAAGCCGATGGCAACGAACGAGGCTTGGCTGGCTACGGTGCAGGAGGCGGCACTCGAGCCCGATCTGCCGATATGTGATCCTCATCATCACCTGTGGGATCGCCGGGAAGGCCGCGTCGACCGGCGCTATTTGCTCGACGAGATCCTGGGCGACATCGAGGGCAGCGGGCACAACGTCGTCTCGACGATCTTCATCGAGCACCTCGCCATGTTCCGCGCCGACGGACCAGACGAGATGAAATACGTCGGCGAGGTGGAATTCGCCAACGGGATCGCCGCCATGGCCGCCTCCGGCCTTTATGGGAGGACACGCGTTGCAGCCGGTATCGTCGGCTACGCCGATCTCATGACGGGCGCTCGCGTTGCACGCGTGCTCGAGGCGGAGATGAATGCCGCGCCGGATCGCTTTCGCGGCATCCGCTGCACGGGTGCCTGGGACGCCGATCCGAGGATTGCGCGCGCACCGCGCCCGGGCATGTATCTCGATGCGCACTATCGTGCAGGCGCCGCTGAAGTGGCGCGGCTCGGGCTCGTTCTCGACCTGACGGCACGCTTCCCCCAGATCCCCGAATGCACCGATCTCGCGCGAGCGTTGCCAAGCCTGACCGTGGTCCTCAACCACTGCGGCGGCATTGCGGGCATCGGGCCTTACGCCAATCGCCGCGACGAGATTTTCGCGACGTGGCGCGTGAGCATGGTCGAGATGGCCAAGTGTCCGAACGTGGTCGTCAAACTGGGTGGGCTCGGCATGGAGTACTGCGGCTTCGGCTGGCACGAGCGGCCGCGTGCGCCGACGAGCGAGGAGATGGCCGCGGCGATCCGGCCCTACATCGAGACTCTGATCGAGCTCTTTGGGGGCGAGCGCTGCATGTTCGAGTCGAACTTCCCGGTCGACAAGGTCAGTTCGAGCTACGGTGTCGTCTGGAACGCCTTCAAGCGCATCACGGCCAGCTATGCGGCGACTGAGAAGGCGAAGCTCTATCACGACACCGCAGCGCGGGTTTATCGACTGCGATAGTCCAAAAAAATGGGAATGGGAACGATGACGATCGGCTATCTCGGCGTCGGCAACATGGGCCAGCCCATGGCCGGCAAGATTCTCGACGCGGGCCACCCTCTGGCGATCTACGACATCAACGAGGCGGCGCTGCGCCCTTTGCTCGAGCGCCAGGCGCGCCGGGCCGCGTCGCCGAAGGAATTGGGTGATACGTGCGAGACCGTGTTCGTCTCGCTGCCGACCTTGAAGAGCCTGCGCGACGTGGTGCTCGGGCCTGGCGGGCTCATCGAAGGCAAGGCAATGACGCTACTGGTGAATACCTGTACCGTCGGAGTGCCGCTGGTGAAGGAGATGGAATCGGCCCTGGCGGCGCGGGGTATCGGTCTTGTCGATTGCCCGATCAGCGGCGGCCCGGAAGGGGCCCGTGCCGGGACGCTCTCGATCATGGTCTCGGGCGAACCGGCTCTCGTCGAGCGCATCAGGCCGCTGGTCGCAAAATGGGGATCGACGTTCGTCGTCGCGGGTGACAAGCCGGGTGCCGCGCAGGTGCTGAAGCTGACGAACAACATCATGTTTGCGGTCGGGCTGGTGCTCGCCGGAGAGGCCCTGGTGATGGGTGCCAAGGGTGGCGTGCGACCGGACGTGATGCTGCAGGCGATCAATGCTGGCTCGGGCCGCAATCTCGCGTCGGCACTGATCTATCCGAAGTCCGTGCTGCCGCGCACATTCGATTTCGGCTGCCCGCTGCACATCCTGGCCAAGGATGTCGATCTCGCCGTCGAGCTCGGAGAGGAGCTGGGCGTACCAATGTGGGTCTGCCAAGCCGCCCGTCTCGTCTACAAGCACGCGATGTTCGAGGGGCGGGCCGACATGGACATTTCCCGAATGGTGGAAATCGTCGAAAAAGGCGCAAGCTACGAGCTGCCGAAGATCGGCGGCTAGGACAGTCAAAAAAAGGAACTGCGTTGGCAGTCCCGCAATCAAGCTTGAGGAGACGCAATCATGGGTGCCTTGACCGGGGTGAAGGTCGTCGAGTTTGCAGGCATCGGGCCGGGGCCTTTCGCCTGCATGATGCTGGCCGACATGGGCGCGGACGTCATCCGCATCGATCGCGCCGACCAAGTCGGTCGCGACCTGCGCGAGCCGAAGACCAACACCACGTTACGTGGGCGTCGTAACGTGGCGCTCGATCTGAAGAATCCGGATGGCGTCGCCACCGCACTTGAGCTTTGCGCCAAGGCCGACATCCTGATCGAAGGCTTCCGGCCCGGCGTCATGGAGCGTCTGGGTCTCGGACCGGACGTGGTATGGGCGACGAACCCGCGCCTCGTCTATGGCCGCATGACCGGATGGGGACAGGACGGTCCGATCGCGCACACGGCGGGGCACGACATCAATTACATCGCGCTCACGGGGGCGCTTTTTGCCATCGGCACCAAGTCGACGCCGACGCCGCCGCTCAACCTTGTCGGCGACTACGGCGGTGGCGCGCTCTATATGGTCGTCGGTGTGCTCGCGGCCTACATCGAGGCGCAGAAATCGGGGAAGGGCCAGGTCGTTGACACGTCGATGGTCGAGGGCGCGGCCTCGCTGATGACCCCTATGTACGGCGCGCATGCGGCGGGGCAATGGGTCGACGAGCGCGAGTCCAACCGTCTCGACGGCGGCTGCCATCACTATGGTGTCTACGAGACCAAGGACGGCCAGCACGTCGCTATCGGTCCGAACGAGCCCCAGTTCTATGCGCTCATGCTGAAGGAGCTCGGGCTCGAGGGCGAGACTCTGCCCGGCCAGACCGACCGCACGCACTGGCCCGCCATGCGCGAGCGCTTCGCGAAGATCTTCAGGTCCAGGACACGCGAGGAATGGACCGCGCGGCTCGAGCAGAAAGACGTATGCTTTGCGCCCGTTCTATCGATGAGCGAAGCGCCACAGCACCCGCAGAACAAGGCGCGAGGCTCTTTCGTCGAGGTCGACGGCGTCTTGCAGCCGGGACCGGCGCCACGCTTCTCGCGGACGGCAAGTGCCGTTCCGAGCGGGCCTGCGTTCGCGGGTGAGCATTCGACGCAGGTGCTCGCTGATTGGGGTATCGACAAGAAGAAGATTGCGGCTCTGGTCGAGACGGGCGCCGTAAAGCAGCGATCGTAGCGGACCGGGCCCCTCACCGCGGCCCGCGTGGCAGATCAATCGGCAGGTATTCGACCACCGAGCGCTGCACGGGCTGCGGGTACAGCTTCATCAGATCGAGCACCTCGCGCGGCATTCCGCGGCGAACCGGGAGCCCCAGCTCCTTGGCCTCGTCGCACGTCAGAGCGTAGTCGTGAGTCCACTGCCCGCCGGCAAGCTTCTCGGCCAGCGCTTCGGCCTTGGCTTGCTCCATCTGCGGTGTCATCAGCTCGACGGCGCCCTTCTTCACTTGCGCAATGGCCTTCTCGCTGACGTCAGCCAGAACGAGCGTCAGGTCGAATACATGCTCGATTGGCTTGACTTTGGGCACGCGCGCGATGCTCGCGGCCGGCAGGCCCATGATCTGTGGGTCGATGGGGCCGAGCACCGAGAACTCCGCCATCACGATCTCGTCTGCCGCGAGAGCGATCAGCGTTCCGCCCGACATGGCGTAGACGGGTACGTAGACGGTGACTTTGGCTTGATGTGCCTCGACCGCGCGCGCGACCTGCATCGCCGCGAGCACCAATCCGCCCGGCGTATGCAACACGAGGTCGATCGGCATCGACTGCGGCGTCTCCTTTATGGCCGCGATGATCGTCTGGGCATCCTCGAGATCGATGTGGCGCGACACGGCCATGCCGAGCAGACTCTTCTTCTCCTGCCGGTGGATCATCGTAATGACGCGCGTGCCGTTTTTCACCTCGATGGCGCGGATCGCCCGCAGTCGCTGTTGCGCGAACCATTGTCCGGCGAGAAACGGTTGCAGCGCGAGCGCAAGGAGGGCGATCCAGAACAGACTGGAAAGGTCGGGCATGAGGAGGGGCTCGCACGTTGTTGGGTGGCGGGACTTGCCGGACACGGTAGCAGCGCGTGAAGGCGCGCGGTCAAGGATCGCGAACCGAGGATGAACGTCCGTACCAAGCGCTTTGTTCCGGTGCGAGCGCTAGATCGTTCGGGTCGGATACGGGCCTGGTCCCGATCATCAGGCTTGCTCGACGAGAGCCGCCATCTGCAGGGCGATCATCCTTTCGAGCGAGCCCTCGAACGGTACCGTGAAGTAGCTGGCGCCGCGAGGATCGTGCTGCCATGCCGCGAGATGCGCCGCGAAATCGTCCGGGAGCTGCCCCGTCGCATCCTGGTGCGTGACCGATTGTGCGAGCGCCTCGATCAGCATCGGGACGAACGGGATCGTCACTTGCTGGGGCGCCCCGTCATCGCCCCGCTGGAGGGCTCCCGTCACAGCGCAGCAAGCGACACGACGGCCGCCTTCGAAATCGACGATTGCGCCGATGACGATGCGTGAATTGGCGATCTCGGGCGGGGCGGCATAAGCCCATCGCTGGCCAGCCTCGAAGTTCATTGTTGCCCCTTCTGCTCGAGCCCCGGCTCGTGGCTGCCAACACAGCCACAATGGCAGCGCTTCGACTGTCGCAGCGAAGCATGGCAGAGAGGTGGCATCGCGGGAGACGCGCGCTTCAGATGCGGCGCTCGTCGTGTCGTGGACGGCTCGCCGGATCGGATCTGCCGTCGCCACCGCGTACAGGCGGCACGAACATACGGCCCGCACGACAAAGGCGCCGGGCGTCCTCGTTTTGGCCACAAGACCGGAACGAGCCTTCGCGCGAGAAGCAGACGCGGACCTCACGCAGGCGGTTGCCAGGGCCTCCGCAAGCGACCGCCAACTGATCGGCCTTGAGATCCGGGTTGACTGAGAGGAAGTCGCGCACGACCTCAGTCGGGGAGACGGTGAACGCCTGGTTGGGCTGCTCGTACCGCGGGGGCACACGCACCTTCTTGAACATCTGCCGCGAGACTTTGTAATAGTCCTCCGGGCTGAGGCCCGAGCACGTGCCGTGCTTGCGGTACTCGTGGATGACCAGCTTGGGGCTCGGCATGATGTCGAGCATGCCATCAATGACCGATTGCGGCACGTAGGGGCGCTGACGAGTGCGGCAGTTTTCCGGCCAGCCGCGCTCATGCTGCGGCCAAAGGCCGTGCAGCACGAAGGCATAGCGCTTGCCATCCCGGCGGTGGCACTGGGGATCGTAGCCGTCGCGACGGAGCCCCGCGCAATAGGTCGGGCTCCACGACAAGACGAGCGAGTAGTAGTCGAAACGGCCCGCCTCGTTGCGGCCCGGCGGTTGCGACGAATACGGCGCGCGTCCGCCCGGGCCTGGACCGAACTGGGCCTCCACGCGCGGCGCCGCGAGCGGCATCAGGGTTGCGGCGACAGCGAGGATGGCGAGCGCGGCGAGAGAGCGTCGGAAAGACATCGGCATTCGATCCTGCTGGGAGTGACAAGCCGTAGTCGGTGCATCTCGATAAGCACGATCCGACAAGGCTTTGCAAGTCGGGATCGTGGATTTCTCCATCGGGTCAGCGAGCTTCGGCCAGGCCCGCAAGGATGCGCGCCCAGCTTCTGGCGCCCTTGCGGAAACTGGTCAGATTGTACTTCTCGTTCGGACTGTGGATGCGGTCGTCCTCGAGACCGAAGCCGACCAGCAGGCTCGGCATGTCGAGCTCGTCCTTGAACGCCTGCACGATCGGGATCGAGCCGCCAAGGGCGATCATCGCGGCTGGCCGGCCCCACTCCGCGCCGAGCGCCTCGGCCGCCGTGTGCATGTATGGGGCGTCGGTGTCGAATGCGATCGCCGGGCTGCCCCGGTCTCCGGAGAAGCGCGCCTTGCAGTCGGCTGGCAGCCGTGACGTGACGAATGCCTTGAGACCTTCGACGATGGCATCGGGATCCTGTCCTGGGACCAGCCGGCACGTGATCTTGACGGATGCCTCGGACGGGATGACCGTCTTGGTGCCGACGCCCTGATAGCCGCCAGCGATGCCGTTGAACTCGAGCGTCGGTCGTGACCAGACCTGCTCCATGACCGAGAAGCCGACCTCGCCGGCAGGAACGCTGAGGCCGACGTTGGCGAGAAACTGTGCCTGGTCGAAGCCGAGCTCCTTCCATTGCTTGAGCTGGCGTGCCGACGGCTTCTTGATGCCATCGTAAAAGCCCGGGATCTGGACCTTGCCGTTCCTGCCGTGCATGGCGCCGCAGATCTGGGTGAGGACCCGAATGGGATTTATCGCTGCGCCGCCGAAGAGGCCCGAGTGCAGATCACGTGACGGCCCGACGATCGTCACCTCGAGCGCCGCCATGCCGCGCAACTGGGTCGTGACGGCCGGCGTATCCTTGTCCCACTGGCCGGTGTCGCAGACGAGCGCCAGCTCGGCCCTCACCTCCTTGCCGTGCTTGGCGAGGAAGCCCGGCAGGGAGGGCGAGCCGCATTCCTCCTCGCCTTCGAGGAGCACGGTGACGGCGACGGGAAGCTCGCCTGCGACCTGCTTCCAAGCACGCGCGGCCTCGAAGAAGGTCATGAGCTGACCTTTGTTGTCCTCCGCTCCACGCGCCACGATGACTTGGCCATTACCCTTCTCGGTGGCGAGGCGTGGCTCGAACGGAGGGGATTTCCATAGCTCGACAGGATCCGGCGGCTGCACGTCGTAATGGCCGTAGAAGAGGAAGTGGGGAACGTCCTTGCCGCGGGGCTTCCGGTCGTGGGCGACAACCATGGGATGACCTGTCGTCGGAACGACCTTGGCCTCGGCGAAGCCAATATCCGCGAGCTGGTCGCGGCACCACTCGGCTGCCCTCCGGCATTCGCCTTTGTAGGCTGGATCGGTAGATATGCTCGCGATCCGGAGCAGCTCGAACAGGCGCTCCAGCGCCGCATTCTCGCTCTTGTCGAGCGCCTTGAGGACGTCCCGCAACCGATCCGACATCTGATGCCCCTTTTGACGACGATTCGGGCCGGAGAGTGCGCAATGGCCGCAATCCGGTCAAAGGCAAAGAGCATACGCCACCGATATGGCGGGTTTGCTTCCGATGTCGTCGGAAGCGCTGTAATGACAAGCAATGGCTTCAACCTTAATTCGATTTGTTCTTCATCCGCACAAAGATTTTGCAGTTGGCGGGTGTAGAAGCGGCACTCGGCGCGGCGTCTTGCGTTTTGCAGGCGGGCGACGCGCCGGGTAGAAGCACATCCGTGCGCCCCAACAACGAGCGGAGGCGAGGCCATGCAAGGCCCGAGGACTGTCGGTGCGTCGGATCAGTGCGTGTATCTCTTCGGAGCTGGCCGAACGGACGGCAAGGCCGGGATGCGCGATCTGCTGGGCGGCAAGGGGGCCAACCTCGCGGAAATGGCGAGCCTCGGCCTGCCCGTGCCACCGGGCTTCACGATCACGACCGCAGTCTGCAACGCCTATACCGCGGCCGGCGGGCGTTTCCCGGAGGGCCTCGAGGCTGAAGCCATGGCGGCACTGGAAGCTGTCGGCAAAGCCGTGGGCGCGGCGTTCGGAGATGCCGAGCGTCCTCTGCTGGTCTCGGTGCGCTCTGGCGCTCGGGCCTCGATGCCCGGCATGATGGACACGATCCTGAACCTGGGCCTCAACGACGCGACCGTGGCCGGCCTCGCTCGTCAATCGGGCGATGCCCGCTTCGCCTTCGACAGCTATCGCCGTTTCATCCAGATGTACTCGGGTGTCGTGCTCGGTCTCGAGCACGAGACGTTCGAGTCGATCCTCGAATCGCACAAGAGCCTGGCTGGCCACGACCTCGACACGGATCTCACCGCCGAAGACTGGCAAGAGGTCGTCGAACGCTACAAGTTGGCCGTCGAGGAACACCACGGCAAACCGTTTCCTCAGGACACGGCCGAGCAACTCTGGGGGGCCATCGGTGCCGTGTTCCGCTCCTGGAACAACGCCCGCGCCGTCACATACCGTCGGCTCAACGCTATCCCGGACGACTGGGGAACAGCGGTCAACGTGCAGGCGATGGTGTTCGGAAATCGCGGGCCCACCTCGGCGACGGGTGTGGCGTTCACGCGCAATCCGTCGACGGGCGCCAAGGAGATCTACGGCGAGTATCTGGTCAACGCGCAGGGCGAGGACGTCGTCGCCGGCATCCGAACTCCGCAACCCTTGACTGAGGCCGCCCGTATTGATGCGGGAGAGACGCTGCCTTCGCTCGAGACGCTCATGCCGGAGACATTCGTCGAGCTCACCGATATTTTTGGAAAGCTCGAGCGTCACTACCGCGACATGCAGGACATCGAGTTCACCATCCAGGAGGGGCGCCTCTGGATGCTCCAGACGCGGAGCGGCAAACGCACCACGCCGGCGGCTCTCAAAATCGCGGTCGACCTCTGTGACGAGGGCGTCATCACGCCAGGCGAGGCCGTCGCCCGCATCGACGCCAATGCCCTCGATCAGCTTCTGCATCCGACCATTGCGCCGGACGCCGAGAAGCACAGGGTCGCGAATGGCCTTCCTGCTTCTCCGGGAGCGGCGGCAGGTGAGATCGTCTTCTCGGCGGATGAGGCCGAGGCGATGAAGGCCCAGGGCCGTGACGTGATCCTCGTCAGGATCGAGACGAGCCCCGAGGACATCCACGGTATGCACGCCGCGGTAGGCATCCTGACCACACGGGGTGGCATGACGAGCCACGCAGCGGTCGTGGCGCGTGGCATGGGCCGTCCGTGCGTCTGCGGCGCCTCGACGCTGCGTATCGATTACCAGGCCGGGGTGATGATCGCAGGCCGCGAGCGCTTCCAGAAAGGCGACGTAATCACGATCGACGGGGCGACGGGTGAGGTGCTGAAGGGACGCGTTGCCATGCGGCAGCCGGAGCTGTCGGGTGATTTTGCTCGCATCATGGGCTGGGCTGACGGCGTGCGGCGCCTGGGCGTGCGTGCCAACGCCGACACGCCCCGTGATGCGCGGCAGGCACGCGAGTTCGGCGCCGAGGGCATCGGGCTTTGCCGGACGGAGCACATGTTTTTCGACGCCGACCGCATCCTCGCCGTGCGCGAGATGATCCTGGCCGACGACGAGGCCGGCCGCCGCCGCGCGCTTGCCAAGATCCTGCCGATGCAGCGCTCGGATTTCACCGAGATCTTCGAGACCATGGCTGGGTTGCCCGTTACCATCCGGCTACTCGATCCGCCACTGCACGAGTTTCTGCCGCACGAGGACAAGGAGGCGATCGTCGTCGCCAAGGAGCTCGGCGTTCCGCTGGAGAAGCTCCGGACCCGCATCGCCGAGCTGCACGAGTTCAACCCCATGCTCGGGTTCCGCGGTTGCCGACTTGCGGTGCGCTATCCGGAAATCACCGAGATGCAGGCGCGCGCCATCTTCGAGGCAGCGGTCGAAGCCGCGAAACGGACTGCCAAGCCGGTGATACCGGAGGTCATGATCCCGCTCGTCGCCTGGCGGCGCGAGTTCGACCTGCTGGCCCAGGTGATCCGGAAGACGGCCGCTGCTGTCGAGGCGGAGACCGGCGCAAAGCTCGACTATCAGATCGGCACAATGATCGAGCTTCCGCGTGCCGCGTTACGCGCAGACGAGATCGCGGCCGGCGATGCCGGTGCGGAGTTCTTCTCGTTCGGCACCAACGATCTCACGCAGACCTGTCTGGGGCTTTCCCGCGACGATGCCGCACCGATCCTTGCCGACTACACGCGGCATCGCATCTTCGAGGTCGATCCGTTCGTCTCGATCGACCAGGCGGGCGTCGGCGAGCTGGTCCGTATCGGCACCGAGCGCGGGCGTCGCGTCAAGCCCGGCCTCAAGGTCGGTATCTGTGGTGAGCATGGCGGCGACCCGGCTTCGGTCGGCTTCTGCCACGATGTCGGCCTCGACTACGTGTCGTGCTCGCCGTTCCGTGTGCCCGTCGCGCGCCTGGCTGCAGCGCAGGCCGCAGTCAAATTGAAAGGCCACGGAACCGCCTAGGGTAGCTCATCTGGCGTCTGGTGCCTGGTTGCGGCCGGTCGCGTCAGCCCACGCCAGATGCCAAGAGCGGCTCTACAATCCTGGAGTTGCGAGGGTTTGTTTAGGTTCTGGCGCTTGCTCTGTGACGGGCTTCAACGGCAGGTAAGTGCCGGGCGCAGGAACCAGCTCAATCATGAGATGCACTTTGTGCGGCGCAAAACAATATCGCAATGCACTAACAAATGCGCCTGCGAAATAAAACGACTGCTCGAATTACTCCAGATTGGACGACTTGACTTTCTCGCGGAAATGGGTCGAGATCGAGCTTGACGGTCGTAATTTCGGGTCGTCGTTTTGCGCTTGCTGCAATCGAGCAGTCGAGCCGAAATGAATGCTCGTATGATGCTCATGCGCTGAAGCATCGGTATCTTGAGCATCGACACCCGCACGGTGTCGCCGACCCGCAGAACGCCGTCGAAGCTCGACGACAGCAGCTAGCGGAGTGAGCATGACGCCGCCCGGCAGATTGGGCCCCGCGCTTCGGCCGGGGCATAGGCTCTGAAAGCGGCCAGCATCGTGCTGGTCGCCGATACGCCTCCGACAATTGAATATCAATGCAACCGGCGACCTGACCGGAAGCCGGAACAGTCCGCCATCTCGGCGGATGTGGAAGGTGGAACGCCTGATCCAGGCAGCCCCGTCTCTGCCATAGGCACGGCGGGGCATTTTGTTCGTGGATCACGTTTCGCAGCGCGCGTGAGAGTGCAGTTCATTCGACCAGCGTAAAAGGGTTGAGCTCATGGCCGTGATCGCAATGACGCGGGAGATGGGAACACTCGGCAGGGACGTGGCGAAGGGCCTTGCCGAACGTCTCGGCCTCGAGGTGGTCCATCACGAGTTGGTCGAGAACGACATCGCGACGCGGTCCGGCCTGCGGGAGAGCGAGGTGCGCCGATTTCTCGGCGGCGAAGCTTCCTTCATCGGCCAGTGGCGGATGGACAGGAAGCGTCTGTCGCATTTCACCGCCCAGGAGATCCTCGAACTCGCCGCGCGCGACAACGTGCTGATCCGCGGGTGGGGTGCCACGTATCTTCTGAGGGAGGTGCCGCATGTCGTATGCGTGCGGATTTGCGCACCGATGGACTTCCGGACGCGGGTGCTGATGGAACGGCTCGGCATCGGTGACGCGGACGCGGCTCGGCGGGAGATCGAGAAGAGCGATGCGGCGCACAATGGGACGATGCAGCGTCTGTTCGGCGCCGATTGGACGGATGCTACGCTTTATGCAGCCGCGCTCAACACGGCGCGCGTACCGCCGGCCGATTGCGTCGACCACGTCGTCCGCCTCGTTGAAAGCGATCACTTCCGCGAGACGCCTCAATCGCGGGCCATGCTTACCGACCGTCTGATCGAGGCGCGCGTGCGCTCCGCCTTGCGCGACCGCTTCGAGACGGGGCTGCGGGCGATGGGCATCGAGGTGGAGGTCAAGGACAGCCAGGTGGTGCTGGTCGGGGCCGCGAGCGACGACCGGATCATCACGGAGCTCGTTCGAACCGCTGCCGCCGTGCCCGGCGTGATCCGTGTCCAGAGCCAGATCCGCTATCTGTCATTCGTGAGAGATTTCTCGTAGGTGGCGAGCTCTCTCTCACACTCCTAGCGGCCCAGTCCTCAATCGCCAACGGTGCGCGTCACAACCTGCGAGTTCACGTCACCTGGGCTCCAGCCGGGCAGGATCGCCGAGAACAGTCCGGCGCCGCCGCCCGCGACGACGACGTTGAATCCTCCCGGACGAAATTTCTTGACGCGGGTGCCGCTGAGCTTGGGAGAGACGCCCGGCTGCATGCCGCCGAGCCCGACGAGGACGTCGTCAGCGTCGATCGTGGTGAGCCGGTCGATCTCGTCTTTGAAGCGCGCTTTGGTCCAGCCGGCTTCCCGGTAGATCCGGTGGTGGTCGGGCGCCATCACCAGCACGGCGTCCGGACCGGGGTAGGATTTTGGATGATAGATTGCGCGAAGCCCAGCCGCGAAGCTGGCGGTCAGCGACTCGGGTGTTCTCGATGTCTGGTCGATGATGCCCTGCACGCCGTAGCCCGCATAAAGCGTCACCGTCGATCGGCCCGCCGCCACGCCGCGCTCGACCGAGAGCGGGTCCCAGCTCGAGACCTCCTCGTTTTCCGCGAAGCAGAAGCCGAGCTTGCCGGGATTGCCGAGCGTCGCACGATCGACGCCGCCCGGCTTGCCGCCGCCGATGTTGCGGATGGCCAGTTGCAACGCCCGCCCGATAGACGAGTTGGCCCGGTTGCCCTGGCCTAGCGCGTTGACGCCGGCGTTCATGCCGAGGGCCTTTCGCGCCGGCCCGTTGACGATCACGATCGGGCCAATGAACATCGTCGTCGCAATCACACCATGCAGGCAGAAATCGTCGTCGAGCACGGCTTCGACGGCGGCCAGCAGAACGGGCATGTACTCGGGGCGACAACCCGCCATAACGGCGTTGATCGCAACCTTCTCGACGGTCACCGGCTCGTAGTCGGGCGGCATCTGCCCCAGCACCTCATGGGGATCACGGTGCGTGCCGGCCAGCATCCGCCACACGCGAACGGGTGTCGGTGGCACCACAGGAAGACCGTCCGACCAGTCCCGGTCGAATGCGGCCTCGTGTTCGTCCTCCCATGCCCCAATCTCGACGTTGCGGGACTTGAACGTGAAGTTGCCGAACTTCAGCGCCAGCTCGTCAGCGACGTTGGGGTCGACAGTGATCGAGCCGCAGCCGGGGCGCTGGGCGGGGAGAGACGGCCCAAGCCCCGCGAGACCGGTGATCGCCTCCCATTCGCTCCGATCCCAACCGATGGCGCGGGCAGCCTCGCGGCCGGCCTCGAGCTTGATCAGCGTCGGCACCGTTTCGACCTTGAGGTCCCATGATCGGCGAAGCTCGCGATCATCGATCACGGGACCGGCTCCATCCGGAAACGACGGGTCGTCCTGCGAGACGATCTCGAGCCTGGCGCCCGATGCCGCGAGCTGGCGCAGAACCGGCTCGACGAGCACGCACGTCGGGCAGTCGCGCTTGACGATGACGGTCAAGCCATCGGTGGGGGCAGTCATGGGCGGTCTCCCAGATCGCAGCGGTGGTCAACCACCCTAGGACGGCTGTTGGTGTCTTGGCCATCCCATCGCGATTGCATCCCCGCCGCGAGGGGGCGTGGAACGGTGCGAAGGGCATCGCGTTGGGCGGAAAGACGGGCTTTGCGCACTGCAAGGCCGCCCACGATGAGGAGGCAGCCAATGTCGGCAAAGTCGAAAGCGCAACAGAAGGCCGCCGGTGCGGCACTCTCTGCCAAGCGCGGGGAGCAACCGAAGAAAGCCCTGAAGGGTGCGTCGCGGGATATGTACGAGTTTATGAACAAGGACCAACTCGAGGATCTGGCAAAGACCAAGCGCAAGAGCCTGCCGAGGAAAAAGTCGGCCAAATAAGGCGGATGACGCGCTGCAGATAGAAGAAGTGGACTGCCAAACCGTCGGATCTAGAGCAATATCCGACCTGACGGAATCGCCTACGGCGACCCACAGATCGGATGAAATTGCTCTAGAATCATACGTGTAGAGCATCTTTATCCGATCGCTCGGTCGCGAAAAGCGACCGCATGCGATCGGATGATGCTCTAGCGAAGCTTGACCTGGCGGAGCGGGAGCGTGCGCACACGCTTGCCTGTCGCCGCGAACACGGCGTTGAGAATAGCGGGGGCCACGACGGCCATCGCCGCACCGCCGACCCCGCCCCAGAAATCGCCTGACGGCACCAGTACGGTCTCCACGGACGGGGCATCGGTAATGCGGAGCACCGGGTAGGTGTCGAAGTCCTGCTCGACCACCTGTCCGGCCCGGATCGTGATCTCCTCACCGAGCGTGGCGCTGGTGGCCATTACGACGGCGCCTTCAACCTGCGCCTCGACCAGTCGCGGATTGACGATCGTTCCGCAATCGAGCGCGAGCACGACGCGGGCGACCCGGACGGCCCCGTCCGGCGTCACGGCGACCTCGGCGACGGCCGCCGCATAGCTGCCGACCGACATCATCTGCGCGATGCCGCGATGGAGACCCGGCGGGGGTGGTGTTCCCCAGCCAGCCCGGGTCGCGGCTGCGATCAGGACAGCCAGGTGGAGGGGATGGCCTTTCATCAGGCCGGTGCGGAAGTCGAGCGGGTCACGCTTGGCGGCGTGTGCCATCTCGTCGATGAAGCACTCGAGGTAGACCCCGTTCTGGGTGGTGTGCACGCCACGCCAGCTGCCGACCGGCAGGTGCGTGTTGCGCATGGCGTGGTCGATATAGACGCTGGGAATCGAATAGCCCATCTGGGATTCGCCGGGCTGCGCGAACAGCCCCTGAAACATGCGCGGGTCGCGGCCGGTCTGGATACTGGCGGCGCGCGGCAGGTTCGAGGTCAGGATCGACTGGCCGGAGATGCGCATGATAAGGCCGGTGGCCTCGCCCTTGTCGTCGAGGCTGCCGCGGAGGCGTGCCTGCGTTACCGGGCGGTAGGCGCCGTTCTGTGTGTCCTCCCGGCGTGACCAGATCAGCTTAATCGGATTGCCCGGCAACTCGCGGGCGATCTGCACGACCTGTCGGACGGCATCCTGCTTGAGACGACGGCCGAACGAGCCGCCGACCGACGTCGGGTGAAACTCGGCCTGCTCGAGCGCCAGGCCCGCCGCCTCGGCCGCTGTGCGCAGCGCGCCATCCATGTTCTGGGTCGGCGCCCAGACCTCGATGCGCTCCGGCTGCCAGACTGCAGTCGCGTTCATGGGCTCGAGCGTCGCGTGGTGCAGGAAGGGTGCCGTATAGACGGCCTCCAGCGCCTGCGCCGCAGTACGGCGCGCTTCGAGCGCGTCTCCGTGGGTGCGACCCACGAAGGCCTCGCCGGTCTCGAGGCCGCCCCTGAGGTAGGCAGCGATGCTTTCACTGCTGATGCCGGCGTCAGGGGAGGGCGCCCAGGTGATCGCGACTTTGTCGAGCGCGACCTTGGCCTGCCACCAACCTTCAGCCACGACAGCAACCGCGTCGTCGCCAACGGCCATCACGCGCCGGACACCGGGCATCGCCTCGGCAGCCTTGGCGTCGAACGATGCCAGCCGGCCGCCCGCTATGGGCGCCGAGACAATGGCTGCGTTCAGGAGGCCGGGCAGGCGCACGTCGATGCCGTAGATGGCGGCGCCGGTCACTTTCGGCTTCGCATCGAGGGCTGTCAGGGGCTTGCCGGCGATCCGCCACGCCGCGACTGGCTTGAGCTGGACCGACGACCTGGAGGGCGGTGCCAACATGGCCGCGCCTTGAGCGAACCGCCCAAAGCTCGACGATCGACCTGACTTGGCGTGCAGCACCCGGCCCGGCTCGGTTATCAGCTCGACCTTGGGAACGTTCCAGGCCAGCGCCGCGGCGTCGAGAAGCATCGATCGTGCTGCCGCTCCGGCCTCGCGCATGATCGCCTGCATCGCGCGAATGCTCCGGCTGTTGCTTGTCGAGAAGTCGCCCCACGCCCGGTTACGCCGCAAGCTTTCGCCTGGCAGGACAAGCTCAACCCGGACTTTCGTCCAGTCGCAGTCGAGCTCCTCAGCTGCAAGCTGCGCGAGGCCCGTCACTACGCCCTGCCCCATCTCCGAGCGGGCAATCCTGACGATCACGCGATCGTCGCTCATCACGATGATCCAGACGCCGATCTCGTGTGCGGAGGCGGCAGGCCGTGGACGTCGGCGCCTATTCCGGGCTTGTCCCTGAGCCAGTGCGGCGGGCGCTGCCACCGCGAATGCGACGCCACCAGCGATGGCGGTGGCCATCGCTATGAACGCGCGGCGCGTGGCTGTCGGGCGTCGCATGATGGTTCGCTCGGGTCCGCCGATTTGGTTCTACTGGTCCGTCATCTGTATTCAAGGCAGCCGCGGCACAGCGGCAGCCTCCGGCTCGCCGCTGACCCTCAGCTACGGTGGTCAGAGCTCTTTGGTGCAATGACGACCCCGCTCGCCACGAGGGTGGTTGCGGCATCCGCATCGTATCCAAGCTCCGCGAGGATGCGGAGACCATCGGCGCCGAGTTGCGGTGGACGCCGGTCGGGCCTCGCATCGACGCCGCGCCACAACACGGGTTGCCGCAAGCTCCGCAGGTAGGGCTCGGTCTCCGCGTAGCGCGGCTCGAAGAAACCGACGGCATTGAGATGCGGATCGTCGAGCAGCGACCGCAGCGAATGCACCGGTCCGCACGGAATGTCGAGCCCCTCGAACAAGGCGAGCCACTCGGCCGACGTCCTGTGGCCGAGCGACGCCGCGAGGATCTGGTAGAGCTCGTCCGATCGCTTGGAGCGCTCGGTGTTGCTCTGGAACCAGGCCGCAGCGGTGATGTCCTCGCGGCCGAGTGCGTCGAGGACGCGTGTCCACTGTGCCGTGGTGTAGGGCAGCAGCGCTATGTAGCCGTCCTTGGTCGGATAAGGCATGCGGTTGCGAGACATGGTCCTATGGTAGCCGAGCGCTCCGTCCTCCTCGTACGTCGCGTGCATGAGGTTCTCGTTGAGGCTGAAGGCCGCCGTTGCCTCCAGCATCGGCATCTCGACCAGTTGTCCTTGTCCGCCGCCGAGGCGCTCGCGGTGCAGAAGCGCGGCGAGCACTGCGTAGACGACATGCAACGCACCGACCTTGTCGGCCGTGACCGTCGGGTGATAGGCGGGCGCCCCGTCGCGCATCCAGGTCAGCCCCGCGATGCCACCGGCGGCCTGGATGATGTCGTCATAGGCTGGCTTTCCGGAGTAGGGACCATCGCTGCCGTAGCCGACCGCCGCGCAGTAAACGAGGCGCGGATTGATTGCCTTGCACGCCTCCCAGCCAAAGCCGAGGCGGTCGAGCGCGTCCTGGCGCATGTTGTGGACGAGCGCGTCGGCGGTGCCGATCAGGCGGCGCAGGATCTCCTTGCCGGCCTCCGACTTCAGATCGAGAGCCAGCGACCGCTTGTTGCGGTTGTTGCCGGCGAAGCCAGCGCCGATGCCGGGCTCGCCGTGCGGCGGGTTCCAGCGGTTCTGATCGCCGTCGGGTGCCTCGATCTTGATCACATCGGCGCCCATGTCGCCGAGGATCTGCGTGGCGAAGGGCCCGAGCAGGATGGTCGTGATGTCGATGATCCTGAGGCCGTCGAGAAGTGGGGTCATGGAGCGGGGTCCCGTCGCGAGCTGACCGCCTGTTGTGCCCCAGACCGACCCGCGCGAACAAGGGGGGCGGTTAGAAGGTGAAATCGAGCCCCCTGACGGCCAGGGCACGGGAGCTTGCCGGCAACAATCGCGGTAAGCGGCGGGCGTGGATGGTTAAAGCCGCATCACGAGTGACAAGGGCTCGCGTGACACGGGCGGTTCCCGGCCCGCCAGCAGTGCCTCGAGGTTCGGTCGCATGAAGTCGAGCGGCGACGTGGCGTTGGGGGGCGCACCGAAAGCTGTCCAGTTGGCATAGCTCGCGCCGAGGATCGCCTGATCCTGCCGAATGATCGTTCGGAACATCGGCAGGAAAATCGCCGACTTAAGGTAGGCGAGGCCATATTTCATCGCCGTGGTCAGCACGATGAAGCCGCGCGTCTCGTGGGCGTTGACCGGGCTGAAATACACCGTCGTCACGAGATTGAGCGCGTGATTGTGCCAGTAGATCGCCTCGACAATGCCAGGACGCCGGATGTTGGTCGTGCTGCCGGTGCGGTTGCGCTCGCCCAGCAGACGGCTGATCAGGCCGTCTTGCCGTTGCTCGCCGGTCAGCGTCAGCTCGAGCGCGCCGTCCTTCTCGATCAGGCGAAAATCGACGTTCTGGCGCGCCGCGCTCATGCCGCGCATGATGCTCTTGTGCGTGAAGGCGGTGTGCGTCGGGTCGAGCACGTTCTCCATCACGTTGACGAGGCTCGTGTTGGCCGAGGTCGGGATGATCTTGCGCAGCACCTTTTCCGTGCCTTGCCAGAAGGGCGTGTAGATCTGGGCATCGCCGCTGCCGTGACGCGCGAAGACGAGGCCGTGGCGCTCCTCGACCGGAACCGTGGGCACGAGGCGGCGCGGTAGGTCCCCGTCATGGAATGGAATGAGCGTACAGCGCCCTTCGCCGTTGAAGCGCCAGCCGTGATAGGGGCACTCGATCTCGCCGCCGACCACGCGGCCCCCGGAAAGGGGCGCCGAGCGATGCGGGCAGCGGTCGTGCAGCGCGACGGCCCTGCCGCCGGCATCGCGATAGAGCACCAGCGCGCGGCCGCACAGCTCGCGCCGGAGCGGCTTGCGGCGCAGCTCGCGCGACGTCGCGACGGGGTACCAGCCCTCGGGAAATATCGGCTCATCCATGGTGCGCCCCCTCGAGGCGGTCCGCTACCGAGCCCCAGGACACCTCGAGCATTTGTCCATAGCCACCGAGCATCGCTGTCCGGCGGATGTCGAGCGGCGGTGGGATGATCTCCGTAGCAAGCACGTCGGCGAGGTCGGCGCGTGGCGTGACATGGAAATAGGAGAGGTTCTTATAAAGCCGCCGCTTTGCGGGTCCGGGCCAGCTCTCGCAGCCGCCGAAATCCGCGATCAGCAGGCGACCCGTATCGGGACGTACCAGGGGTATCGCCTGGGCGAGCACGCCGCGCCAATCGGGGATCATCGACAGGCTGTATGAGAAGAGGACGTAGTCGAACGGCTCGGTGCCGGCTCGTGCCGCGAGATAATCGCCGAGCTCGCCCTCGAAGAGCACGATCCGGCCGTCGAACCCGGCCCCGCGCACCTTGTCCCGCGCGAGGCCGAGCATCTCGGAGGATATGTCGATGCCGACGAACTCGGCGCCGGGTGACGCTCGCGCGAGCAGGATCAGGTTGCGCGCCGTGCCGCATCCGACCTCGAGCACGCGCTGGTCCCGGCCAGCACGCACCGCCGACCGCAGTCGACGGCGGCCCGCCAGAAACAACGGCCGGGTCAAGTCGTAGACGTGCTTCATGTGGCGGTAGACGCGGTCCATGGTCGCCTGGTGCGCGTGATCCATCACATTGGTCCTGTGTTGGTGGCGGTGCTCGGGCGGCCGATCGGAGTGCCGTTCCACGCGATGCCGTCGGTCGAGGCCTCGATGAGAGAGATGCGTCGGCGAACCGCGATGGCCGAGAGCTCGAGCAGGGCGCGCGGTTGCGCTGTACGCGGCAGCACATCTCCGGGCCAGGCGAGCGCGTCGGCGGCGCGCTTCCTGTCCCGACGCCAATCGCCGACGCGACCGCTACGGAGCGCCGTTGGCAACCCATAGACGAGCATGGCTGCCGGCACCATCAGGGGCCGTGTGATGTCCGGCAGCGCTGGGCGGCCATCGAGCAGCGTGGCGGCGAGTCCGGAGCGCGGACCGAAGAAGTGGATGCCGCTCGTCGCCCGCGGATTGCATTCGAGGACGCGCAGGCGGCCTGCCTCGTCGCGGCGGAAGTCGAAGCTGATCTGGCCCGTCCAGCCGGTCGCCGCCACGTAGGCCGCACACTGGCGCGCGATGTCCGGCTCGGCGACCGGCTCGAAGTAGATCCCGGCGCCGTTGCCGGCGCGATGCAGGGGCCGATAGCTGGCGAGTGCCAGAACCGTACCCGAGAGGGCGACGGCGTAACAGCATAGCTCCTCTCCCGGGATCATCTCCTGGGCCACCCATGGCTGGGCGGCCGTCGGCGCGAGATGGTTCAGTTGCTCTTCCGACGGTTGCAGAATCACCGCACTCGCGAAGCGGGACCAGACAGGTTTGAAGACGAGCTGGTAGGCGCGTGATCGGACCGCCGCCAGATCGCCTGGGCTCGCAACGGTGGTCGTCTCGGGCGGGTGCAGTCCGAACCGGCGTGCGTCCTCGGCGAAGTGCGCCTTGTTGTGCGCCCGCGAGAGATCGGCGAGCGGCGGCGCGACCAGCGTAGCGGCACCCAGTCCGTGGGTCTCGCGAGCCCAGGCCAGATAGAACACCTCCTCGCAGGTCGGCACGACGAGATCGATGCCTGCCTGCTGGATAAGCTGGCGCAGCGCGCGTGCGAATTCGTCTGGCTTCCGGTCCGGCGGCGGCAGTCGGACATACCGCGAGCAGGCCGCTGACGCGCTCGCCAGCGGATTCGCCAGCGTGTCGGCGAGCACTACAGGACAACCGGCGCGGCCGAGCACGCGGGCCAGATGCAACGCGACGGGGGCCCGCGCCCCGGTGACGAGAACGCGCGTCACAGCGGGATCTCGGCATGGCGGCGGACACGCCGGCGCTTAGCCGTGAGATCGGCCCTGGCCAGATCGCCGAACGTCAGTGCGGGGGCGACCAAGCCCGAAGCGTCGAAAAGGTCGTGCAGGGCCTCGCCTGCGTCTGCTCGGGCGGCTTCGCTGCGAGGAGTGGCGAGCAGCACCAGCAATCGGTTGGGTTCGATCTGCGAGACCTGGAAATCGTCGATTGGTCCCTCCGGCGACGCGAGGCCCGCCAATGCCCGCACGACGAAGTCTGGCATCAGGTGCACGGGTGTGCCGTCGACTTTGCGGGCCAGCACCAGGATGTCGTCGGCGCGCCCCTCGATCCGAGCGACGATGCGCTCGTGGCTGCCGCATCGACAGGGCTCGGGATCGATGGTCAGCACGTCGTCGAGGCGAAAGCGCACGATCGGTTGCGTGGTGCGATTGAAGTCGGTGACGATCGGCTGGAAGCGCGTCTTTCCCGTGTCGAGCCACTCCGGCTCGATATGCAGGAACGCCTCGTTGATATGCAGCCGACCGGCGCTGCACGTGTAGCCGAGAAATCCCTCGGTGCATTGATAGATCTGATCGACACGGCGTCCGAAGGTGCGCTCGATTGCGGCGCGGTCGTCGTCGAACAGAACCTCTGCAACCGAGATGATGCGACCCGGCTCGAGTCGCGCGGCGGCGCCCGCGGCGCGTGCCGCGGATTCGTGTTGCGCGATCAGGCGCAGCACCTGGGCGGGCGCGATGAGCACGGTCGGCTGGTAGTCGCGAAGCGTGTGGATGTGGTCCTCGATGGGGTGCTTGAGGTCGAGGAAGCGAAACTCGATCCGCAGGCGACCGGAGACGCTTTCGTAGAGCGCATTGTTGGCGCGGAGCAGAAAGGCGATCCGGTGGCGGTCGGTCAGCCGGCCTGGAAGCATGCGTCCCAGCATGATGCCCGCCCACCGCATGCGCTCTGCGGCTGATGCCAGGAACAGGCCGCGCTGACCCGAGGTCCCCGTCGAGAGCCCGACCGACACGTCGTCGATCAGCGGCCGGAAATCGCGCGTCGCCTCGGCCTCGAGCGCGACGGCGAAGGCATGCTCGCGGTCGATGCCGCGGGTATTGATCGCGGAAAAGTGCTCGAGCATCAGCCGCTTGCTCATGACCGGCAGAGATACGAAGGGTTTGCCTGCAAGGTCTCGAAAATAGGGAGACCGCGGCAGCGTTCGGCGAAAGAAGCGGCGAAGCCGGCGCTCCTGATGCGCCTCAAGGGCGGCGCGGGAGCGGAAATGCACGCCGTGGCGCGCCTCGATGAAGCTTGAGAGGAGCCTTACCCTGTCAGCGAGGCTGCTCATCCGACAAGCTCCTGTTGACGCTCGCGACAGTGCGAGGGCACCACAAGGACCTCGGGTGCGCGTTGGTGAAGCTGGTGCAGCCGACGCAAGTTGATCGGGTAGTCGGGCGTGTGGTGCAGCAATTTGTCGGCGAGGCCCATCGGAGGCGCGAGCTGGCGGATCGCCTGCATCGACCACGCGGCGTCCGCGACCAGGAACACTCGCTGGCCATTCTCGCCGACGAATGTAATGCCGATCTGCCCGTCGGCGTGGCCCGGAAGGGGGACGGCGAGCACGCTTGCGTCTCCGATGAGATCATGGCCCTGCTCGAAGGGTGCGAGCTCGTCCGGCAACGGCACGGGGCAATGTGCCTCGAGGAAATGCGCCCGGCTCGCGAAATCCGAGGGAAGCAGACCGGGTAGCAGTCCTCGACGCGCACCGGAAAAACGTGTGGTCGAGCGGATGACATCCCAGCCGACCCGCGAGCAGAGCAGCGCCGCCTGAGGAAAATCAGCCACCCCGGAAATGTGGTCGGAATGAAAGTGGGAGAGAACCACGGTGCGGATGTCGCGCGCAGAGATCCCAGCGGCAGTCAGCTGATCGACAAGGCTTTCGCCTTCGAGCAACGTGACGGGCGTCGCGAGGCGATGCAATCGTTCAGGCCAGCGTTGGGTTGCCTCGAAGAAGCGAGCGGAATAGCCGGTATCGAACAGGATGGGCCCGTGCGCCGGATGAACGATCAGGGCGGCGAGGGCTGGGAATTCGCAGACGCGCCACGGCGCCGCGATGCAGGCGAAATGCTCGATCTGCCGGCAGTGACCGACTTTGAACATGCGCCAGGCCACCCGGGTCATGGCGCACCCGCAACGCTGGCTACAGGCGTACGCCAGGGAACGGCCCCGGTGGCAAGCCACCGGGCATAGCGCTCGAGTCCCTGATCGATCGAGATGCGAGGACGATAGCCGAGCGCGGAGCGGGCGGCGGAGATATCGAGTGTCTGGCTGTAGCGCATCAGAGCCAGGGGATAGCGCAGCAATGGCGGCTCGCGCGTTTGGCCGAATGCCCTCGCGGTGACTTCCAGCAAGCTCGCGACAGACGCCAGAATCGAATACGGCGCAGGCCGCAAGGCCACGTCCCGGCCGAGCGCGCGAAACACGCGCCCGAGGAGATCGTGCACCGCGAGCGGCTCGCCATTGGTGATATTGAAAATTCCCGATGGTGCGTCCGGGCGGTCGCACAGCAGCATCGCATCGGCGACGTTGCCGGCGTAGGTCACGTCGACAACGGCGCGGCCGCCAGCGAAAACCGGAAAACGTCCACGGCGGACGAGCGACAACAGTCGCGGCGCCAGAACGCTGTCGTACTCGCCGAAGATGCCGCGCGGCCTGAGCACCGTCACGCCCATGCGGTCGCCAGCCGCCTCAAGCACGATGTGCTCTGCTTCGGCTTTCGTGCGGGCATAGTCGTTGACGAGCTTGCCTGGCAGATCGGCATCCTCGCGAATGTCGAGGCGGTCGGCGTAGGCGAAATAAAGGCTCGGTGTCGAGATGTGCACGAAACGCTCGCATCTGTCCGCGCGTGCCGCATCGACCAGGCGGCGCGTCGCCTCGACGTTGGCGGCCTCGAATGCAGTGCGCGGACCCCAGGGTGCGGACAACGCGGCGCAGTGGAACACCACGTCGACATCCTTCACGAGACGGCTTGCCAACTCCGCGTCACGGGTGAGATCGCCGAGCATGCACGCGACGCGCTCGCTGGTGATCGCCGCAGCGATGATCTCGTCGCGCCCGCTGGCGCGAACCCGGTAGCCGGCATCGACGAGGACCGCGACCACGTGGCGGCCGAGGCAGCCGGTGGCACCGGTGACAAGCGCGTGTCTCCTGTTGATCACGGCGCGGCCTCAATATTCGATCACGAGTCCGCCGAACGAAAGTCCGGCCGACGTTCCAAGCAGCATGGCGATATTGCCCCGCTCGAGCTGTCCCGTAATCGTGGCTCGATGCAGAACGTGCGGGATCGATGTCGCAATCTGATTGCCGAACTCCTTGAAGATGTTGACGACCCGCTCGGGCTGAAACCCAAGAAGCTTGCGAACTGCCGAGAGGGAATAGCTGCTTGCCTGATGCATGATGACGACGTCCAGCGCGCTGCTGGTGACGCCCGCGCGCCGGCACAGCGTATCGACGAACCCGGGCAAGTGCTCGACGACGCAGGCGAGCGCGGCTCGTCCGTCCATTTGGAAGTGGGTGCGCTGCAGGAAGTGATCGCCGTCGCGGTGCGGGCTGACCCGTGTGCCGCCGGCCTCGAGACGGCACACGTCCTGATGACGGCCGTAGGTGGCCATGTGACTGGCGAGCAGGCGTCCACCGTTGCCGGGCTCGCTCCGCTCGAGTATCGCCGCAGCCGCGCCATCGCCGAAAATGGCCGCCGCTTCCGGATTGGACCAGTCGAGACCGCACGAGGCGATGTCCGCCGACACGACGAGCACGCGGCGGTAGCGGCCAAGCGTGATGGCGTCGGCCACGATATCGAACGCCGTGACGAAGCTGAGGCAGGTGGAGTTCACATCGAAAGCCGGAACCCCGCTGTCGCCGAGGCCGAGCTTGTTCTGGACAAGCACGGCCGTGCTCGGGATCGGCTGCTCGCCGACACCGCACGCTGCGACGATGCAGTCGATGTCGCCAGGAGAGAGGCATGCACGCCGCAAGGCGTCCATGGCCGCCGCTGCGGCCATGCCAGACGTCGTCTCGTCGTCGGCGGCGTAGTGGCGCTTCTCGATGCCGAACAGGCGCTGTGTCCAGCCATTGCGCCTCGCAAGCCTGCGATCGATCTCGGCGGACGGCACCACCGTCCTTGGCAGATAGGTGCCTGTCGACAAAATCCTGACATAACGTTCCATGGCCTGCCGTCCGTTTCATTGAGCACGGTCGATCCGAACGCCGAGTGTGTGTCGCACGCTCGTCGATTCGGTGCACCGCTCCACGACGCCGACCTGTGGATGGCTGGGCGGGGATACCGCCCAGGGCTTGCCAGCGGTCGGCGGTCTGGCGTAATTAATCGGTGTCGAATAAAAGGATCTCATGCGAGTGAAGGGTGCGTCAATCGCGAATTATACGGCGGTTAATTAATTGCGACGCCCAGGCGCGAGAGGCAGGCAGGCAGACATCAGGGCATGGCGCGACGGTCGGACCATACGGGAGAGGAGTTGCACGCCATGATCCTCGCGGCGGCGCGCGATATCATCGTGCGTGAGGGCCTGGGTGCTTTGTCGACACGGGCGATCGCCCGGCACATCGGCTACACGACGGGGACGCTCTATCAGTACTTCGAGGACATCGACGACATCGTTCTCCGCGTCAATGCGCTGACGATGCAAGGTCTCATCGACCGGCTGGAAGGCGCCGAGCACACGCTCGCCTCCGATCCGCGGGCGCGCATTCACGGGTATGCCGATCTCTATCTGGCCTATGTATCGGAGAACCGGAACGCGTGGGACGCCATGTTCAGCGTGCCACGCTCAGGGCGCGCTCCGGTGCCGGAGTGGTATCGCGCCCAGATCAATCGATTGATTCGGTTCGTCACGGAATGCTTCGCGTCGCTGGAGCGCGGCGAGACGTCTGCTTCGCCGCAGGCCGCGGCCCGCATGGTGTGGGCGAGCGTGCACAGCGTCTGCACGCTCGAAAGTGGCGGCCGGCTCAAACTCATTTTGCAGCGCAATCTCGAGCCGGTCATCCACGACCTGGTCGATATCCATATCCAGGCCTACATCAGTACGGCGCCACCACGAACCCGCCGGCGCGTCCGAGACTGACGGTGACGGAGCGGCAGGCGGCTACCGCCGCGTGGGCCGCTCCGCCTGGACGTCGTCAGGTGCTGCTCAGCCATTGGTCGACTTCCTGACGCGCCTTGTCCTTGGCGTATCCGTAGCGCTGCTGGAGGCGACCTTCGAGCTGCTCCCGCTTGCCCTCGATCTGGTCCAGGTCGTCATTGGTGAGGTCACCCCACTTCTCCTGGACCTTGCCGCGAAACTCCTTCCAACCGCCCTCGATGCGATCCCAATCCATGATCTCTCCTGATTTTCTGGACCCTCCGTTTCGGCAGGGCACGGCAAGAACGCGAGAGATGCTGATGAGTTCCGCATCGCACAGAATCTGCAATCGCCGACGAACCGCAGGCCGCAGGCAGCGCGGCACGAGGGCTCAAACGCGCATGAGCAGCGGAAAGAGAATTGGATGCAACGGTGACGGTCCGGGCATCACATCGATCCCCAAAGCAGCCTTTACCAGATAGACCGCTGCGACAGTCGCGGTGCCGACGGCGACCGCTCCAAGACACAGAGCAAGTCTGCGGACAATGCGGCCGGTCGGAATGCCCGTCTGGGATGAAGCAAGCACGGAGTGTCCTCGTTCGCGGAGGGCGCCCCCCTGATGGCCAGCGACGGGAAGCTTTGCCAGCCCCCGTCCGTTCGTCGCCTGATCAAGGCAACCCTCGGGCCACGCTCACAAGATTTCGTTACTGAGGCCGCTATGCGGCGACGGCATGGCCGAAGCGGGTAAAATTTGGTAAAGGACCAGCCGACTGAGGGTGGTGCCCCGATGAACCGGTGGTCGGCGGCGACATGTGGGCGAGTTTCGGGGGCGATGGCTCATTTGTGGGGCTGTTTTTGGGGAGGGGGCGTTCGATGAGTGGCAATTTGAGAGCACTGGCCGGCCATGCGGCCCGAGGCTGCGCTTTGGTCTGCGCGGTCGCTTCGAGTGGCTTTTTGGCAACGTCTGCGGCAGCGAATGGGCCGTTTTCGGGTCTGACGGGTACGTGGCGCGGCGCAGCCGAAATCCGCTTGCAGAGTGGGAATGCCGAAACCCTCAAATGCTTCGCCTATTACAATCCGAAGGGTGCGGGCGACGAGCTTGGGCTCGCCATACGCTGCGCCTCGGCGAGCAACAAGATCGAGCTGCGTGCACAGCTGACCGCGGCAGGCGGCAAGGTGAGCGGCCGGTGGGAGGAGAGGACCTACAACGCTGCCGGGGACGTCACAGGCTCGGCCCACGATGGCCGTCTGACCCTGACCATCGACGGAGGCGCGTTCAAGGGTTCGATGTCCGTGAGAACCAGCGGCACCAACCAGACCGTATCGATCAAGACCGAGGGCATTGCTTTGCTTGGTGTGAACATCAATCTGTCGCGGGGGTAGCGTGGGGGCGGGCCGCGACCGACAGGGGGAAGAGAGCATGATGAGCGCGATTCGGCTGGGGCCGCTAACTGTGGCCGGTGCGACGTCGCTGACGTTGGCCGGGATGCTTGTGCTGTCGGCGCCGGCAGAGGCGCGATACCGGGAACCGTCCGGCTACGGTTACGCGCCGCAATACGTCGTCGCCGAGAGCGAATGGGGCAACGGCGTCGTCCGTGGCGCTGTTCGCCCTGGACGGCGTGGCTTGCAGGTCCAGCTGCCACGGGGAACCTGGATCGACTGCGTGCGCAGCTGCTCGGATACCCTGCGCCGGCAAACCGTGGACTTCTGGGAGTCGAACGGTCCCAACGCCCCCGGCTCCGGCCGCGGCTACCTGAAGTGGGACTTCTGGTTCTGAGGCATTGCTCGATCGCTGGCCGCGTGCCGAAGGTGGCTGGTGGCTTACTTGCCCCATCTACGCTCGAGCACGCGCATCCAGTTCTCGAAGCATACCTTCTCGATCAGCGCTTCGCCGAATTGACGCTTGCGCATGGCAGCGACGAGATTTGGGAGGCCGGCCGCCGAGGCGATCCCATCGGGGATGGTCGCGCCGTCGAAATCCGAGCCGAGGCCGACGCCGTCCTCGCCGAGCCTTTCGACGAGGTAGGCAATGTGGTCGACGACCGTGTCCAGAGGCGTGGCGGCGACCCGCTTGCCGTCCTGGCGAAGGAAGCTCACGGCATAATTGACACCGACGAGGCCGCCGCTGTCGCGGATGGCGGCCAGTTGCTTGTCGGTGAGGTTGCGTGACGACGCCGCGAGCGCATGCGCATTCGAGTGCGAGGCGACCAGGGGCGCATCCGACAGGCGCGCGACATCCCAGAAGCCCTTCTCGTTGAGGTGCGATAGATCGACCAGCACGCGCATCTCGTTGCAGCGTCGGATCAACGCTTTGCCGAGGTCGGTCAGGCCATCACCGGTATCGGGCGACGAGGGAAAGCGGAATGGCACGCCGTGCCCGAAGATGTTCGAGCGGCTCCACACCGGACCCAGCGAGCGCAGCCCGGCCGCGTAGAGCACGTCGAGCATCTTGAGATCGGGGTCGAGCGCCTCGCAGCCTTCGATGTGCAGCACCGGGGCATGCGCCCCGACAGCCTTGGCCGCGCGGATTTCCGCGACCGTGCGCGCGAGGTGGATCGTGCCGTTCGAGCGCTCGACGATCCGAAACAGCAGCGAGGCCATCTCGAGCGTGGCGCGCTGGGCGTGCGTCAACTCGGGCGGGGGCGGCAACGGCACGTCGTAGGGCACCTGATCCATGGGCGCGCTCGCCGCGCCCTTTCTCTCGGACGGCACGAAGATGGCGTAGAGGCCGCCCACCATGCCGCCTGTCGTGGCGCGCGGCAGGTCGAGCTGCCCTCTGGCCTCGCCGTCGAGGAAGGCTGCAACCGCATCGCCTTCCTGGCGCCACAGCCTCAGCAGGACGTCGTTGTGTCCGTCGAACGAATGCATGCGCGTGCCCCGGTCTGTGTCTCGGCACGCCTCAGCGTCGCCGCCGTCCTCGATCAACCTGCAAGCCGCGCTTCGATGGCCTGGAGCGCATCGCCGGCCTTGGCGCCGTCCGGGCCGCCGGCCTGTGCCATGTCGGGCCGTCCGCCGCCGCCCTTGCCGCCGAGTGCCTCGGCGCCGACCTTGACGAGCTCGACGGCGCTCCAGCTTTTCACCAGATCCTCGGTGACTCCGACGGCAAGGCCAGCCTTGCCGTCCTCGGTCACGCCGACGATGGCGACGATGCCAGAGCCGACCTGCTTCTTGCCCTCGTCGACGAGGCCCCGCAAATCCTTCGGATTGAGGCCCTGTACCGAGCGCGCAAGCAGCTTGACGTTGCCGATCGTCTTGATGGACTGGCCGGCCGGGGTGCCGTCGCTTCCCGCAGCGGCACCGCCTCCGAGGGCAATAGCGCGCTTGGCCTCCGCGAGCTGGCGCTCGAGCTGGCGTTGTCCCTCGACCAGCGCCTTGACGCGGTCGACAATCTCCTCTGGCCGCGTGCGCAGCAGTCCGGCGAGCTCCTTCACGCGGGCATCCTGCTCGGCGAGATAAGTCCGGGCGCCTTGCGCCGTGACCGCCTCGATCCGGCGGACACCCGCCGCCGACGCGCTCTCTCCGACGATGCGAATCAGCCCGATGTCGCCGGTGCGCCGGACATGCGTGCCGCCACAAAGCTCGATCGACCACGGCTTGTTGGCTTTCTCGCCGCTTTCACCGACGCCCATCGAGACGACGCGCACCTCATCGCCGTACTTCTCGCCGAAGAGCGCCATCGCGCCCGTCTCGCGAGCGTCCTCTAGGCTCATCAGGCGAGTCTCGACCGTAGAGTTCTGCAGCACGTAGGCGTTGGCCATCGCCTCGACAGCCTGGATCTCATCGGTGCTCATCGGCTTGGTATGCGATATGTCGAAGCGCAGCCGCTCCGGCGCGACGAGCGAGCCTTTCTGAGCGACATGCGTGCCGAGAATCTGGCGCAATGCCTCGTGGATGAGATGCGTTGCGGAGTGATTGGCGCGAATGGCCGAGCGATTGGCGTGGTCGACGACCATGTCGACGGTGTCGTCCGTCGCGAAGGATCCAGCCTCGACCGTGCCGCTGTGAACGAACAACACCCCGAGCTTCTTCTGCGTGTCCGTGACACGGAAAACAGCGCCTTTCGGCCCCTTGATGACGCCCGAATCGCCGACCTGGCCGCCGCTCTCGCCGTAGAACGGGGTCTGGTTGACGACGATCTGGCCGGTTTCGCCCTGCTGCAGCGCCTTGACCGGCTTGCCCGCCGCGAACGTACCCCTGACCACCGCCTCGGCCTGCTCCGTGTCATAGCCGAGGAACTCGGTCGCGCCGACCTCCTCCTTGACCTCGAACCAGATCTCCTCGGTGGCGGCCTCGCCGGATCCCTTCCAGGCGCGGCGCGCTTCCTCCTTCTGCTTCTCCATCGCGGAATTGAAGCCGGGAAGATCCACGGCGACCCCGCGCGGGCGCAGGGCATCCTGGGTCAGATCGAGCGGGAAGCCGTAGGTGTCGTAGAGACGGAACGCGACCTCGCCGGCCAGCGTGTCGCCCTTGCGAAGATTGTTGGTCGCCTCGTCGAGAAGGACGAGGCCGCGCTCCAGCGTCTTCCTGAAGCGGATCTCCTCGAGCTTCAGCGTCTCGGTGATCATCGGTTGCGCGCGGACAAGCTCGGGATAGCTGGTGCCCATCTGGCGGATGAGCGCCGGCACGAGGCGGTGCATCAGCGGGTCCTTGGCGCCCAACAGGTGAGCGTGCCGCATGGCGCGGCGCATGATGCGGCGGAGCACGTAGCCGCGACCTTCGTTGGAAGGGAGCACGCCGTCGGCAATCAGGAAGCTCGTCGCACGCAGGTGATCGGCGATGACGCGGTGGCTCGGCGTCTTGTCGCCCTTGGCCGGAACGCCGGTCTCAGCGACCGACGCCTCGATCAGCGCCTTGAAGAGATCCGTGTCGTAGTTCGAGTGCACACCCTGCAGGATGGCCGAGATGCGCTCGAGGCCCATGCCGGTGTCGATGGACGGCCTGGGCAGGTTGACCCTGTTGCCGGGGGCAAGCTGGTCGAACTGCATGAAGACGAGGTTCCAGAACTCGAGGAAGCGGTCGCCGTCCTCGTCGGGGCTCCCTGGAGGACCGCCCTGCAGCTTATCGCCCTGGTCGATGAAGATCTCGGAGCACGGCCCGCACGGGCCTGTATCGCCCGCCGACCAGAAATTGTCGGACGTGGCGATGCGGATGATCTTGTCGTCCGTGATGCCGGCGATCTTCTTCCACAGCGTCGCCGCCTCCTCGTCCTCCGAGTAGACGGTGATAACGAGCTTTTCCTTCGGGAGCCCGTACTCCTTGGTAACGAGGTTCCAGGCCAGCTCGATGGCGCGCTCCTTGAAATAGTCGCCGAACGAGAAGTTGCCGAGCATCTCGAAAAAGGTGTGGTGGCGCGCCGTGTAGCCCACGTTGTCGAGGTCGTTGTGCTTGCCGCCCGCGCGCAGGCACTTCTGCGCGGTGGTGGCACGGACGTAGTCCCGCTTCTCCTGTCCGGTGAAGAGGTTCTTGAACTGCACCATGCCCGCCGACGTGAACATCAGCGTCGGGTCGTTCCGCGGCACCAGCGACGAGCTCTCGACGTGCTCGTGGCCGTTCCTCTTGAAGTACTCGATGAAGGTCGAGCGGATCTCGTTGACGCCGGTCATGGGGCTCTATCGTTTCTGGTGGGGCGGCGGATTCCCAGGCGCGTCTCCGTGCACGTTGCCGCGCAGCGGGTGGCGCGGGCGCCTCCGGTTGTCATGCCTTTCTAGCGGGGAGGTAAAGCCATTGTCCACAATTCGGGACGTGTCAGCCCGCAATGAGGTTGGGCCCTGAGGCAATCGAAAGCTTTATCCCCAGTGTGCCGCTCGATGGCATACTTCCCGCTAGGGTGGGCGAGGTGGGCGAATTCACCTCTATCAGGGGCTCGATGCCAGCTCAGAGACTGAACAATCATCAGCAATGTCGGTGCGATGCGCCGACCTGATGGTCGAGTGGGGTATCCTGCGGAGACGAACGGACGGGCCGGACGTTTGACAGGCCAACCGGCTCATGCGAGCCACGAACTGAAACACAACACGGAGAAGGGTCATGAGCGAGCAAGGCAAGCTGACGCTAAGAGCGGCCATCGTGCCGGTCACGCCGCTGCAGCAGAACTGCTCGCTCATCTGGAGCGAGGCGACGAAGACAGGCGCGGTCATCGATCCGGGCGGCGACGTGCCGGTCATTCTGGATGCGATCAAGCAAGTCGGCATGACGGCGGAGAAGATCATTCTCACCCACGGCCATCTCGATCACGTCGGCGGCGCGATGGAGTTGAAGGAGGCGCTGGGCGTCGAAATCGAGGGGCCCCACCTTGCCGACAAGTTCCTGATGGAGCGCGCCGAGGAGCAGGCGGCGAGCTATGGCCTCTCGGGTATGCGCAACGCCATGTCGGACCGCTGGTTGAGCGAGAGGGATGCCCTCGAGATCGCGGGTGAAGCGTTCGAGATCTTCCACTGCCCCGGCCACTCGCCAGGCTCGCTGGTCTACTACAACAAGGCCAATCGCTTTGCACTCGTCGGCGACGTCGTCTTCCAGGGCTCGATCGGGCGTACTGATTTCCCGTACGGCGACCACGACGCACTGATCAGTGCCATCAAGACCAAGCTTTTCCCGCTCGGTGACGACATCGCCTTTATCTGCGGGCACGGCCCCATGAGCACGTTCGGTGACGAGCGGCAAACGAACCCGTTTCTCACCTGATCTTGGCGGATTGCCGTGAAGCGGCGGCCGGACGCGTTTGCTTGCCCTCGGCGGAGATGTCGTCCAGCGCCACGGGCTCAACGTCGTTCCCGTTGGTCTCGACCCATTTGAGAACGCGGAGAATGAGGAAGGCGGCGACGGCCGCCATGATGGCCAGCGAGTAGTATCCGGCACCGCACGCCACCCCGAGTGCGCCGGCCATCCAGATCGAGGCGCCGGTCGTCAAACCACGGACCTGTCCGCGCGCCTGAATAATGGCCCCCGCAGCCAGGAAAGCGTCACCCTGCGTCACCGCCTCGATGATGCGCACGGGATCGCCGCTACGGTCGTGGCCGATGTAGATGGCGAATGCAAGGATCGTGAACACGGCTGCCGCCAGCGAGGTGAGCATGTGCGTGCGCAGCCCGGCAGTGTGCCCTTTGCTCTCGCGCTCGTAGCCGATCACGGCGGAGATAGTGGCCGCCAGCAGAAGCCTCACGGCGATCTCGCCCTCGTGGTGGCCAATGCTGATCGCCTCGAGCGCCTCGGTCCAGTTCATGCTCGCCATCGGATTGCCGGTTGGCGAGGAGACGCTTGAGGGAGGGTGCGGGTTCCGGAGCGGTGCTGTGTCACTCCGCCTTCGAGGGTCAGGGGGCGAGGCCCCCGGTAAGAGCGCTAGGGACCGCGACTGCGCACTTCGCTCTTACGCCGCCCCCATCGCCGCCTTCAGGTTCTCGTCGATCTTGTCGAGGAAGCCGGTGGTCGACAGCCACGTCTGCTGGTCGCCGACAAGGAGCGCAAGGTCCTTGGTCATGAAGCCGGCCTCGACGGTGTCGATGCAGACCTTCTCGAGTGTGGCGGCGAACTTGGCGAGATCCGCGTTGTCGTCGAGCTTGGCGCGGTGTGCGAGGGCACGGGTCCAGGCGAAGATCGAGGCCATGGAGTTGGTTGATGTCTCGCGGCCGAGCTGATGCTGGCGGTAGTGGCGCGTCACGGTGCCGTGCGCCGCCTCGGCCTCGACTGTCTTGCCATCGGGCGTGAACAGCACCGACGTCATGAGGCCCAGCGAGCCGAAGCCCTGCGCGACCGTGTCGGACTGCACATCGCCGTCATAGTTCTTCGCGGCCCACACGTAGCCGCCGGACCATTTCAGCGAGGCCGCCACCATATCGTCGATCAGGCGGTGCTCGTAGGTCAGCTTGGCACCGGCGAATTTGTCCTTGAACTCGGCGTCGAAGACCTCCTGGAACAGATCCTTGAAGCGGCCGTCATAGCGCTTGAGGATGGTGTTCTTGGTCGAAAGGTACACCGGGTAGTTGCGATTGAGGCCGTACTGGAACGAGGCACGCGCGAAATCGCGGATCGAATCGTCGAGGTTATACATAACCATCGCGACGCCGCCGGCCGGGAAGTCGAAGACCTTGTGCTCGATGGTCTTGGAGCCGTCCTTGGACACCCAAGCCACCGCCAGCGAGCCGGCCTCGGGCACGACGAAGTCGGTGGCGCGGTACTGGTCGCCGTAGGCGTGACGGCCGATCACGATGGGCTGGGTCCAGCCCGGCACGAGGCGGGGCACGTTCTTGCAGATGATCGGCTCGCGGAAGATGGTGCCGCCGAGGATGTTGCGGATGGTGCCGTTGGGCGACCGCCACATCTCCTTGAGATTGAACTCCTCGACGCGCTGCTCGTCCGGCGTGATGGTGGCGCACTTGACGGCAACGCCGTGCCGTTTGGTGGCATTGGCAGAGTCGACCGTTACTTGGTCGTTCGTGGCGTCGCGGTTCTGGATCGAGAGGTCGTAGTACTCGAGGTCAAGGTCGAGATAGGGGTGGATCAGCTTGTCCTTGATGAGCTGCCAGATGATCCGGGTCATCTCGTCCCCGTCCATCTCGACGACAGGATTCTCGACCTTGATTTTCTGCATTTTGGGGAGCCACCACATTGAAGGCGGGGACCGACCAAAGACACTGAGCGCGTATCAGCGCACAAGTGTGAAGCCCATCACCGCGAGCGTTGCGGGCTCTATAACATCGACCGTGGTGCGGTGAAAGACACGGCGATACCGAGCCGGCAATCGGGAGACGCAAACGTCATCGCATCCTGCATTCGGGTATTGTGTCGCTGGTTCACAGCTTCCGGTCGACCGTATTCGCAGCCGGGGAATGCAGCTTGCCGATATGGTCGACGAGGCGGCTGCGGGTGACGTGATCGAGGACGACCTGGCCTTCCAAGTGATTTTCCCTTTTTGCTGCGCCGCCTTGCTCAATTCTTATCCACATTCATCGGGCTCCGAAGACTTGATCCCGAAGTGATTTCTAACGCAAATGAAGAGACGCAGCTGCAACTGGTGGGGGAGTTTTCGAGTCGATACCGCGCGGCGGATGGCTTGCAGCGATTGGGGGATGACGTGAAAAGTTTACTAGGCGCTGTGCTGCTTGCACTGCTGGGCGCGTTCGTCAGCTTGCAGGTTCACGCCTATGACGGTCGCCCGCCGCGAGACCGGGATTGGGCGACGAGAGCCTTCCAGGGTCAATACGAGCCCAATGAAGGGGTGCAGCGACGCTACCGTCCAGCCGGAAAAAAGCACAGGCACAGACGGCATTTTCGGCCTTCCCGTCCGCCGGAGGTGAGAAGCTGGGTCGAGCACCGGCCTGCGCCGCATCATCATCACAGATCCGGCAACGTGAGGCGAGATGCCACCGGAGACGTGCAATGCTGGCCCCATGTTGAGGCATGGAGCGTCGAAGCCAACACTGAGGACGGCGCCTGGAGGGATGCTCAGAGGAACTGGGAAAACCAGGTCAGGGCAATGTACGGCGAGCGCTTCATGGATATCGCGAACTCCAAAGAGGGTGGTGAGCGGCAGTGCTGGATCAGCAGTGGTAATCAATCTGTTGCCGGTCGAGTCGCCGAAACGGTTGGACGCGTCGTCGGCACTGAATCAATAGACGGCCGGAAGCATCGGTGCCGCGTGATGTTGCGTCCTTGTCAGGCACCCAAGGAATTGAACCCTCAGACAAAGGCCGATAGGCAATGATCGAGAGGGCGTGGTCGCTATCGCGTTGTTGATGTCCAATGACGCGCCGACCTCTCCCCGCTGCACGTTTAGGGCAACGGGGAGAGGAAGCGTTCGATACGCCTTGTCTAACCCTGTCTAAGGTTGACGCGCCTTACAACTCTGCCAGGGCCGCGTTCAGCGTTTCGCTCGGGCGCATGGCGGCGGAGGCCTTTTCCTTCTGGGGCAGGTAATACCCGCCCGTATCCTGCGGCTTGCCTTGCGCGGCCAGCAGCTCAGTGTTGATCTTGGCCTCGTTAGCACCAAGCGTCTCGGCGAGTTTCTGGAAGCGCGCCTGCATCGGCCCGCTGTTGCCCCGTGCAGCGAGCGCCTGGGCCCAATAGAGCGCCAGATAGAAATGGCTGCCGCGGTTGTCGATCTCGCCGACCCTGCGCGCGGGTGATCGGTTGAACTCGAGGATTCGGCCGTTGGCCGTGTCCAGGGTTTCGGCGAGCACCTTTACGTCCTCGTTGCCGCTGACCTGCGCCAGATGCTCGAGCGATGCGCCGAGCGCCAGGAACTCGCCGAGCGAATCCCAGCGCAGATAGCCTTCCTCGCCGAACTGCTCGACGTGCTTGGGTGCCGATCCGCCAGCGCCCGTCTCGAACAACCCGCCACCCGCCAGAAGCGGAACGATGGACAGCATCTTTGCCGAGGTGCCGAGCTCCATGATCGGGAACAGATCCGTCAGGTAGTCGCGCAGCACGTTGCCGGTGACGGAGATCGTGTCCTGGCCTTTGCGGATGCGATCGAGCGAGAGCTTCATCGCCTCGACTGGCGCCAGGATACGAATATCGAGGCCGGAAGTGTCCTGCTCCTTGAGGTATGTCTCGACCTTGGCGATCAACTGCGCGTCGTGGGCGCGGTTCTTGTCGAGCCAGAACACTGCCGGCGTGTTGGTGAGCCGCGCGCGGCGCACGCCGAGCTTTACCCAATCCTGGATGGCTGCGTCCTTGACCTGACACATCCGGAAAATGTCGCCGGTCTCCACTTTTTGCGACATGAGGAGGGTGCCGTCCTCAGCGACGACACGCACCGTACCCTCCTTCGGGATCTCGAACGTCTTGTCGTGTGAGCCGTACTCCTCGGCCTGTTGCGCCATCAATCCGACGTTGGGCACCGAGCCCATGGTTTTCGGATCGAAGGCGCCATTGGCTTTGCAGTCCTCGATGACCGCCTGGAACAACGTCGCGTAGCAGCGATCGGGGATCGCGGCGATGGTGTCGTGCAGCTTGCCGTCGGCGCCCCACATCTTGCCGGATTCGCGAATCATCGCTGGCATCGAGGCATCCACGATCACATCGCTCGGCACGTGCAGATTGGTGATGCCGCGGTCGGAGTTGACCATGGCGAGGCCTGGCCGCTTCGCATAGGCAGCCTGGATGTCAGCCTTGATCGCGTCACGCTCGGCAGGGGACAAGGTCTCGATGCGGGTCAGCATGTCGGCAACGCCGTTGTCGGGATCGACGCCGAGACGCTTGAGCGTCGCGCCATGCTTCTCGAAGACGTCGGCGAAGAAGACCGAGACGGCGTGGCCGAATATGATGGGATCGGAGATCTTCATCATCGTCGTCTTCACGTGCAGCGAGAAGAGCACGTCATCCTTCTTCGCGGCCTCGATCTGGTTGGCGAAGAAGGTGCGCAGGGCTTTCGCGCTCATCACCGAGCAATCGATGATCTCGCCAGCTTTGAGGGGGATCTTCGGCTTCAGGACGGTGGTCGAGCCGTCGCCAGCGACCAGCTCGATGCGGGCACTGGTCGGCGCCGCTACGGTCGTTGCGACCTCCGAGCCGTAGAAATCGCCACCCGACATGTGGGCCACCCGTGTCTTGGAGCCGTTGCTCCAGGCGCCCATCTTGTGCGGGTTCTTGCGGGCGTACTGCTTCACGGCGCCGGCCGCGCGGCGGTCGGAATTGCCCTCGCGCAAAACGGGATTGACGGCGCTGCCGAGCACGCGGCCATAGCGCGCCCGGATTTCCTTGTCCTCCGGCGTGGCATCGCTATCGGGGAAGTCCGGAACGTCGTAGCCCTTGGCTTGCAGCTCCTTGATCGCGGCCTTGAGCTGCGGGATCGAGGCTGAGATGTTGGGCAGCTTGATGATGTTGGCATCGGGCTGCATCGCGAGCTTTCCGAGCTCGGCGAGCTCGTCGCTGATCCGCTGCTCGGGTTTCAACTTGTCGGGGAAATTGGCGATGATGCGACCGGCCAGCGAGATGTCCTTCAGCTTCACGGATACCCCGGCCGCGCCCACGAAGGCCTCGACGATAGGAAGCAGGGAATAGGTCGCGAGGGCCGGGGCTTCATCGACCTTCGTCCACATGATCTCGAGTTTTGACATTCTAGCACCTATGGTCGCCGAGCTTGTTCAAGCCGACCGGATCGAGGCTCTTGAGGTCCAATCGCTTGCTTCGGCCGGGACACTAGCCGCCGTGCCGTGCTGCAACAAGGGGACGATTTGGCGGGGCGATTGGGCGAGGCCCGGGAAACCTCAGATCGCGGGCAGTGGTGCCGCTGCACCTTGTCTGTCGACAGTCTCCTCCATCGCGGCACGTCGGAGAACGAGCGCAATCAGGAGCAGGCCGGACAGTGCGCCGCTGAGCGGCTGCAGGAGGTTGACCATGGCAAGCCCGGCGAATTCCGGCATCGTCACCCCGCCCCGGGCGAGGACATGGCGCACCAGGAACGCCTGTGCGACGCAGAGCACGACGAGATCGTAGGCGAAGACGTATGGGCTCGCCATGATTGCGGCCGTGGCCAAGAGGGCGGCCTTTAGCTCGTACGCCAAGTGGCTCCGCCATGCCCAGATGACCAATCCGGCGATCGCCAGTGCCATGAGCGAGTGAGCCGCCAGCGACGTGCTCACCGGCAGACCGAGCGTTTGCAGCAAGCCAAACAGGCTGCGCAGCTTCGAGGTGTCGAAATGCGTCTGCATCACGGACGCGATGTTACCGAGCTGAAGAATGAAAAGGTGCCAGATGTCGGGGCCATGGTAGGCGACCGATGCGGCCACGACGGCGCTCACGGTGAGGCCGGCGGCGGCGATCGCCCGCCATTGGCCGGCGGCCACGAGCGCGAGCGGGATCATCAGGCCGAGATGCGGCTTATAGGCAAGCAGGCCGATTGCAATTCCGGCAAGAACGGGGCGTGTTGGCAGGAGCAGCAGCCCCGCCCCCAGCAGTGCCGCGCTCAGGAAGCCGTTCTGGCCGGTGTACAGCGTGTTCAGGGTGGCTGGGCCCGCGAGCATCAGAGCCACGCCGCGCCACGAGCCGGTCAGCATCCGCGCCATCGCCGTGTAGGCACTGCCGGTCGCCGCCAGCCAGAGCATCATGGCCGAAATGAAGGGCAGGGTGGCCAGTGCGGCGGCGAGCGGCAGGACGTGGGGCGGATAAGGCCACGGATAGCAGCCCTGCATGGGCGCGCCGCGAAGGGCCACCTGCTCGGCGCACAGCCCGGCAATATCGTATGCGCGCTCGGGCAAGCCGCGATTGGTGACATCGCCTGCGGTCCACACGCCTGCGAAGTCGTTGAGCCAGTAGCGACCGGTGCCATCGAGGAGCCAGCCTTCGGGCTTGCCGATGAGGCTCAGGGTGTAGATCAGGTAGAAGGCAAGTAAACCGAGGGCATAGTAGGGCAGGCGTCGCAGGAGCTCGGGACTGGGCGCCATTAGCGGACCATCCGATGCACCACCACCCTCAAGAGCACGTTGACTGGACATGAAGCCCCTACCACCCCAAGCAGGTTGGCGCCCAGCGAGGCGCCGACCGGAAAACCGAGTAACCTTAGATGGGCCGGGTTTCGCATTGGTTAGGCCGCGCGCTCCGGCCGACTGCGGCGGGGTGCTGATTGGCGACAGATCGAGCTCTGCGATGGCGGGCGGCTGAAAGGAAAGTCGAGGATGACGGCGAGTGTGACGCAACCCATCGTGGAGGTACAACAGACCCCGGGTGGCCCTTGTCCTGGGATCGCCGGCACCGGGATTGCCGTGGCAGGCATCGTGCACGCCTGCCACGAGCGCAGCATCGACGAGGGCCTCGCGCAGCTCGCCATCCCGGTGCTCGATCGCGCAGCTCTGGAGCCCATTCTCACCTACTGCGCCGAGCTGAGGTGCGAGGCGGACGATGCCAGCTGCCCCGGCTGCAAACGACGTACCGAGGTCCAGGGCCTCCACACGCTCGACGACTTCATTCGTGCGCACGCCGAGGTTGTGGTCGGCGACGGCCAAGTCAAGCTTCTGGGCCAGGGCAAGGGAACGATCACTACGCCGGCCCTTGCGGCCCTGGAGAAGACCTGGTCGGGCGAGAACTACTGGTTCTGGGCACGCCGTGTGCTTCGCAAGCTGCGCCACGGCATTCGCCGGGCCCATATACAAGGCGAGGCCTTCGCCGGCACGGGTGAGACGCCGGCCGTGATTCTCATGGAGCCGCAACTCGCCGACAATATCGGCATGGTCGCCCGGGCCATGGCTAACTTCGGTCTGGACGAGCTTCGCCTCGTCGCTCCGCGCGACGGTTGGCCGAACGAGAAGGCCCGAATCGCGGCCTCGGGAGCGAACTACGTCATCGACGACGGCCGGCCTTATCCCACGCTGCCGGAGGCAATCGGCGACCTGAACTGGGTCGCAGCCACGACTGCCAGACAGCGTGACTTGCGCAAGCCGGTTCTCACTCCAATCGAGGCGATTGGCGAGATGAGGGCCAGAATTGCTCGCGGCGAGCGTTGCGGCATTCTGTTCGGCCGTGAGAGGAATGGGCTCGAGACCGACGAGGTGGCCAACGCGGACGCTCTCGTGATGATTCCCGTCAACTCCCGCTTCGCGTCCCTCAACCTCGCTCAGTCCGTGCTGATCATGGGGTATGAATGGATGCGGACCTCAGGCTCTGCGACGCTCGGACGCGTGACCACCTATGAGACCCCGCAAGACCCTGGGCTCGACCTCGGCGACACCCGTCCCGCCACCAAGCACGAGCTCGAGGGGTTCTTCTCGCACATCGAGCAAGAGCTGGATCGTCTGGGTTTTTTCAATCCGCCACACCGCCGCCAAACCATGATCCGAAACCTGCGCACGATGTTCACCCGCATGGGGCCGACGGAGCAGGAGGTGCGGACGCTCCGCGGCATTGTGGTTGCGTTGGCACACGGCAAGGGAACAGGCCGAAAGCGGCCATAAACTTGCCTACTTTCGGGCCGACCCCTCGCGCGTCGCGATACCGGGGGGCGGAACGCGAGGACGAAGCGGCCAAGATCGCTTCATTCGGCAGGCCGGCCGGTCGACCAAGGGGTCGTACAGGCCGCCGCCGACACAACAGAGGGCGAGGGGCATTGAGATGGGAAGAATGTGGCGGACTGGGGTTATGTCGGCGATCGTCGCGGTTCTCGCCTGCGCAGGCGTCGGCACCGGAACGGCGGCGTCGAAGGAGCTGAGCGAGCGGTCCGTCAAGGTTCTGATGGATTATGCATGGATGATCCTGCCATCGAAGTTCACCACGCCCGACGGGAAGGTCATCGAGGTCGACAAGAAAAACAAGAAGAAGGAGACCCTCGTTCCAATCGACGTCGGGCGCGAAGTGATCAAGGTCGGCTACACCTCGGCTCAGGCCCAGCTCTGCGAGATGTGGGAGGAGCAGACCGTCAACTATGACGCGCTGATGCGAGTTCAGCGGGCCAAGCATGGTTGGAGCGACCAGCAGTTATTGTTCATCACGACGCTGCACCGGATGACCATCCATATGGCCGCGGGCAAGCTCAAGGTGACAGAGAAGGACGGCGAGCAGATCGTTTCGCTCGAGCCGATTACGCCCTCCAAGGACACCTGCGACGACGAGAAGCGCAAGAGGGTCAAGGAGAGCGTGGCGAGGCAGGTAGAGGCGGCCAAGGGCGTGCAGCCCCCGAAAAAGGCCGAGGCCCCGGCGGCGCCGAAGAAGTAACCGACGATTTGCGCAGCGGGCTGAGCCGTCCGTCTTGACGGTGGCTCCGGCGGCAGATAACAACGCTTTCGCGGGCCTCCTGGGGCCCGCATCGTTTTTGTGCCCTTGCGGTCGACGCGATGCGTCGGTCTGTCGGATGGAGCTGCAACCGGTGGAGCCGGGTCAGCCACATCAAAGGAAGGGGCGCACGATCCCGTGGATAGCGAAAGACGGAGCATCCGATGACTAAGCGCATTCGCGCCAAGCATAAAATCGATCGGCGCCTCGGCGAGAACATCTGGGGCCGCTCGAAAAGCCCGCTCAACCGGCGCGCCTCGCGGCCAGGCCAGCACGGCGAGCGCCGCGCGGGCAAAGTTTCGGATTTCGGCCAACAGCTCAAGGCCAAGCAGAAGCTCAAAGGCTACTACGGCAACATCACCGAGCGGCAGTTCAACCGGGTCTACAAGGAGGCAGCTCGCCTCAAGGGCTCGACCTCGGAGCACCTGATCGGCCTCCTCGAGCGTCGTCTCGACGCGGTCGTCTACCGCGCCAAGTTCGTGCCGACAGTGTTCGCCGCGCGCCAGTTCGTCAGCCACGGCCACATCACCGTCAATGGTGGCAAGGTCGACATCCCGAGCTATCGCTGCCGTCCCGGCGACGTGATCGAGGTCAAGGAATCTTCGCGCCAGCTGCCGCTGGTGATGGAGGCCACGAAGAGCCCCGAGCGCGACGTGCCCGACTACATCGATGCCGAGCACACCAAGATGAGCGCCAAGTTCGTCCGTGTCCCGGCGCTGGCCGATGTGCCATATCCCGTGCACATGGAGCCCAATCTGGTGGTCGAGTTCTACTCGCGCTGATGCGCCGCTCGACGGCCAGTGGTTGAATGCTGTGGCGCGCCGGGACGAGCCCGTGCGCGCCATTTTGCGTTTTCAAACTCGCAGCAACCACTGGTCTGGCGGGACTTCAGGCGTCCTGTGGGGCCGCAGCGCTGCGCGAGCTCGACGTACTGGCGGCCATCGGTGGTTGATCCGACAGGCCTGTCAGAGCCGGGAAGCTCGCGGGCCGGTGAGCTTGCGGCTCGATGGTCGGCTCGGAGACAATACTCGGATCGCGCTCTGGAGCCGGTTCCTGTGGCATAGGAGCTTCCGGGCTTTGCTCCGGCGGGGCAGCGCCGGAGTCCCCATGGCTGCCGGTCTCGACAGACGCGGCGTCCAACTCGGGCGGCGGGGGAATGAACACGATGCCGGTGCCACCGCCAGGTTGATCGACGACGGTTATTCTCGGCTCGAGCCGGGTCAACTCCTTCAACAGGTTCTTGTAGCTACCCGTCCCGAGAAACGCTGTCGGTCCCTGGCGCTTGAAGCTCTCGAGCTGCTCCAGCTCGGCCACCACACGCTTTTGCGCCACATAGTTGCGTGGTTGACGCGTCAGTAGCTTGAGCACATGCTTTGCTGCGGTATCGAGGACCGGCGCGGGATCGAGCGACGCTGGGGGAGCGGCTATCTTGCGCTGAGGACGGGACGGGGGCGAGCCCCGGAGAGGCGGGCCGGCGCCCTCGTGGGCGATGCGGCCGTTAGCCGCCGCTGCGACTGGGGTCTCGGCCTGCGGACGGCCGAGCATCCGCGATAGGAGGCCGCGGCGGGGGCGCTTGTAGTGCGCCGCCTCCGTCAGGCGGCGCGACGGTATGAGAATGTCGGCGCTGCGGTGATAGGTCGTGTGGATGTTCGGCCGGTGCTCCGTCGCGACGATCGCCGATCGCTTGGCCTTCTCTCGGAGACGCTCGAGCACGGGCACAAAGTCCGAAATCTCCCGTCAGCAGAATGAACTCGTCGATCTCGGAGCGCGTGTAGGTCGCCTCGACGACGTCCATCGCCATTCGAATGTCGGCCCCGTTCTTGAGGCCCGAATATTTTCCGATCAGGATCGGCGCAAAGCCATGCTTCTGGAACAGAGCGCGATTTCTCTCCGCGTGACTGTTCCAGTAGACGCGCTTCTGCAGGAAGCGGCGGCGCTGGCCCGCTGCATCGAAAGCGCCATCCTCCAGCCAAGCGAGCCAGTTGGCGATGGCATCGGGAGGCAGCGGCACGTTCTCGAAATCGATGTAAAGCGCGCTTCTGATCCGCCAGCGCAGCATGCCTGAGCCTCGATCTGCGGACCGGCGCACCTCCCTCGAAGCCCCGGGTCTCCTGCACTTGGTCGCAGCGCCGCAGCGGGCGCTAGCCACATCCATGACTATCGAGGCCAACGCCTGCCGGCGCAAGCTTCAATCGTGCCGCTGTCGCGCCCGCCTGTGCGTTGCGAAGGGTCTAGAGCCACCAGCGATCCGGTACAGGGAACCGACCCGCTGCGTCCTCGATGACTTGCGCCGTGCGGAACAATGTCGCCTCGTCGAAAGGCTTGGCGATGAGCTGCAGGCCGAGCGGCGTGCCCTCGCCGGAAAGACCTGCCGGAACCGATATGCCGGGCAGTCCCGCCATGTTCGCCGTCACGGTAAAGATGTCCTCGAGATACATGGCGACGGGATCACCCGATTTCTCGCCCTGGGCGAACGCCGGCGACGGGGTGGTTGGCGTCAGCACGACGTCGACCTTCTCCCATGCCTCGTCGAAGTCGCGCTTGATGAGGGTGCGCACTTTCTGCGCCTTGAGGTAGTAGGCGTCATAGTAGCCCGCCGAAAGCACGTAGGTGCCGATCAGCACGCGGCGGCGGACCTCCTTGCCGAATCCGGCCGCCCGCGTGTTCTCGTAGGTCTCGATCAGGTCCTTGCCGGGAACCCTCAAGCCGTACCGCACGCCGTCGTAGCGCGCGAGATTGGACGAGCATTCCGCCGGTGCGACGATGTAATATGCCGGCAACGCATATTTGGTGTGGGGCAGCGAGATGTCGTGGATGGTCGCGCCCGCGGCCTTGAGCCAGTCGATGCCCCGCTGCCAGAGTTGCTCGGCCTCCGCCGACATGCCATCGACGCGATACTCTTTCGGTATCCCGACACGAAGGCCCTTCACGCTCTGGCCGATAGCGGCAGCGTAATCCGGAACGGGCTCGTCGACGCTGGTCGAATCCTTCGGGTCGTGGCTCGCCATCTGCCCGAGCAGCATGGCCGCATCGCGCACGGTCTTGGCGATAGGCCCCGCTTGGTCGAGCGACGAGGCGAACGCTACGATGCCCCAACGCGAGCACCGCCCGTAGGTCGGCTTGATGCCGACCGTGCCTGTGATCGCCGCCGGCTGGCGGATCGATCCGCCCGTGTCGGTGGCGGTGGCCGCGAGGCAGAGGCTGGCCGATACCGCGGCGGACGAGCCTCCGGACGAGCCGCCCGGCACGAGCTTGGCGTTGTCGCGTTGGCCGTTCCGGATCCGCTGCCAGGGCGATACGACGGGTCCGAAGCAACTCGTCTCGTTCGAGGAGCCCATCGCGAACTCGTCGTTGTTGAGCTTGCCGAGCATGACAGCGCCGGCATCCCAAAGGTTCTGGCCGACGGTCGATTCGTAGGTCGGCGTGAAGTCGTCCAGGATGCGCGAGCAGGCTGTGGTCCGGATGCCCTTGGTGCAGAAAAGGTCCTTGTGGCCGAGCGGCAGTCCTTCGAGCGGACGCGCCGTGCCCGCGGCGAGGCGCCGGTCGCTTTCGCGCGCTTGCGCCAGTGCATGGTCCGGCGTCGGCAGAACAAAGGCATTGAGGTGCGGGTTGGCCGCGTCGATCGCGGCGAGAAATGCCTGGGTCAGCTCGACGGCCGAGAACTGCTTGGCCACCAACCCGTCACGGGCCTCGGCGAGAGTGAGCTTGGTGAGGTCGGTCATGGGCGGGCTTTTCGTTCTCGGTCGTTCGTGAGCCTAAGAGTGCTGTAGGCGCTGCGGTTGTTAAGCCGCCGGGCGGGGACGGCGTCGCGCTGGACGAGCGGCGGGTCGTGCTACTCCACCACCTTCGGCACCACGTAGAAATGGTCGTCGGAGAGCGGTGCATTCTTTGTGACGTCATCGGCGATCTCGCCGTCCGTGACGACGTCCTCGCGCATCTTGAGCTTGATCGGCACGACGCGTGTCATCGGCTCGACGCCGGCGACGTCGACCTCATCGAGTTGCTCCACCCAATTCAGGATGCCCGAAATCTCGGCCTCGAGGCCTTTGGCCTCGTCCGCGGTAATCCTGATTCTCGCCAAGCGCGCGATGCGCTTGACGGTCGCCTCGTCGACCTGCATGTGGAGCCTCGATTGGAAGGTCTCTTAAGGTTTCCGTGATACCGGCCAGACTCGGCTCTGTCCATGTCGGTTAGGGCGCTACACAGGCCGTTGTGTGGAGGCTGTATTGGCCACGTTCACCCGCCGCGCTCTCTTGAAGGGCCTAGCTGCCGTCGGTCTGTCCGGTGTCAGTCTCGGCGCCTACGCCTTCGGCATCGAGCCCCGTTTCCGTCTCGAGGTCACGCGGTACAGGCTGACACCTGCCGGCTGGCCGCCGGGATTCCAGCTGCGCTTGGCCGTGATCGCCGATCTGCACGCGGGCGAGCCCTATATGCCACCGGAGCGGATCGCAGAGATCGTCGACCGGACCAATGCAACCGGCGCCGACGCCATCCTGCTTCTCGGCGACTATGAGGCCGGACATCGCTGGCAGACGCGCAAGGTGCCGGCACGGGAGTGGGCGGGGCTGCTCGCGGGCCTGAAGGCGCCGCTCGGGGTGCACGCCGTGCTCGGAAATCACGACTGGTGGGATGACCGGGCGGCGCAGCGGCGTGGCCACGGTCCCGTCATCGGCCGGATCGAGCTGGAGCGTGCCGGCATCCCCGTCTACGAGAACCGGGCCGTCCGTCTGGCCAAGGGCAGCCGGCCATTCTGGCTCGCTGGACTTGGAGATCAGATCGCCTTCCTCATCGGCAGGAAGGGCAAATCGCGCCTGTTCCGCGGCGTCGACGATCTCCCTGGCACGCTGGCTCAGGTGACGGACGACTCGCCCGTCATCCTTATGGCCCACGAGCCGGACATTTTCCCCAAGGTGCCCGATCGGGTTGCGCTCACGCTCTCGGGCCATACGCACGGCGGCCAAGTGCGCCTTGCCGGGTATTCCCCGGTCGTACCCAGCGAGTTCGGCAATCGGTATGCCTACGGCCACGTCGTCGAAGGCCATCGCCACCTGATCGTCTCGGGCGGGCTCGGCTGCTCTATTCTGCCCGTGCGCTTCGGCGTGCCGCCGGAGGTTGTTCTGGTCGATATCGGCAGTCAGCAAGGGATCGCCTGATAGTGGACCTCAGCCGCGCTTGATCGTCACCGAGCCGCGGGCGATGCCCTTCACCGTTTTCTGCGTCTTGAGATGCTGCGCCAGGACGTCCCAGACCGGCGGGCCTTCCACGCCCTCGTTCAGTGATCCCCATCCCGTCACGACATAGCTGCGGGTGGGATCGATCGGCTGGCCCGTGCGGCTCAGCGTAAGATCGGAGATGCGCTCGCCCATGCCTGCGTCGGGGCGGATGACGAAGCTCATGCCGCCGACGCGCACCATGTCGCCGCCCTGCTGGTAGTAGGGATCGGGATTGAACAGGTTATCCGCCACATCCTCGAGGATCGTTCTCAGGAAGGCGCCGCGGATGGTGGTGCGGTAGGCCGTCGGATAGGTGATGGCCGTGGCATTGTAGATATCCTCCCACGTGATCGCCTGCCCCGGCAGCAGCGTCCCACCCCACCGAAAGCCCGGGGAAAGCGAGATTTCAGCATCCCGTTCGGCAATGAGCGCATCACAGATCAGGTGGTCGAGCGTTCCGCCAAAATTTCCGCGCCGCCACAGAGTGGTCTCCGTGCGTGCCAGCTCGGTTGCCAGAAATGCGGCATGAGGCGCGCGGATCTCGTCGACAATCCGGCTCATCACGGGATCGGGTGGTATCGCATCGGCGAGGACCGGGATCAGCGTATAGCTCCAGTCCACGATCTCGCCTGCGCGCATCTCGACGTCGAGGCGCGACAGGAACTTACCATGCGAGCCTGAGGCCGCGATCAGCGTGCGTCCGATGCGCGTGGGCTGTGGCATGGCGTCGTGCGTGTGCCCGGACAGGATCACGTCGATGCCGTCGACGTGCCCGGCGAGCTTGCGATCGACATCGAAGCCGTTGTGCGAGAGCAGCACGACGAGATCGGCGCCGGCCCGCCTGACGTGCGCGACGACCCGGCGAAGGGCTGCTTCGCGGATGCCAAACCACCACTTCGGCACCATGCGGCGGGGATGCGCGATCGCCGTGTAGGGAAAGGCCTGTCCAATGACAGCGATCAGAAGGCCCCCCTTCTCGAACATCTGCCAGCCCTTGAAGACCGACTCCTCGAACTCGACGTCGCGGACGTTGGCCGCGAGAAACGCCGCTGCCGAAAGGCCGCGCCGGTCCTTGTTGCCGAAGAGCTGCTGTATGCGATCGGCGCCGAGTGTGAACTCCCAATGGCCCGTCGTCGCCTCGACACCGAGTGCGTCGAGGACGCGGATCATATCCGCGCCTTGCGATTCGAGTGCCGTATACGACCCCTGGAGGGCGTCGCCGCCATCGAGCAGGAGGCAGCGGTCGGCGCCGCGCTCGGCCCGGATCGCATGAATCAGTGTCGCGAGCCGGTCCATGCCGCCCACGCGCCCGTAGGTGCGCGCCAGCGCCTCAAAATCCTCTGATGCAAGAGCATAGGCCTCTGGCGAGCCCGGCGTCAGACCGAACGCCTTGACCGCCTCCGCGCCCGTGATGTGCGGGGGCAGTCCGGTCATCTCGCCAACGCCGATATTGACCGAGGGCTCGCGATAGTAGAGCGGGCGCAATTGTGCGTGGCAGTCGGTCATGTGCAGAAGAGTGACCTGGCCCTTGGGGGCGAAGCGCAGCAATCGGTCGAGCCCGAGCGTCTGCTGGGCAACGGCTTTCCCCCCACCGTCGCCAAAGCCGCTCGAGGCCATGGTCGCGGCAGCGACGGAGACAAACTCGCGGCGCGTCAGCATCGTTGTCGACTTCGTCCTTGGGCAGATGCTGCCAGTACGGTCAGCCGTTTCCCCTGCACCACCCCGGGTGCAATCGCAATCTATGGGCCCTTCACGTCCCCGCCAGAGGTGCCCTGCTTCCCCTGCGATCTACCCTTCGGTGTTGGTGAGACCGCCTTGTTGACCGGACTGTCGGGATCCATCAGCAAGGCAACGAGATCCTTGATCTGATCGATAGACAGGATTCCATTGGCACCGAATCTTGGCATCATCGAGCACGCGATGACGGCTTGGCTGTTGTAAATCTTCTCGTAGACGACGCGCGCATGCTGCGGATCGAACTTGTGCGTGCGCCCGTAGCCCTTGAGGCTGACGCCGAGCGTCCCGTAGCTGACCTCGTCGGGCGACAATTCGTGGCAGGCATAGCAGTTCCCGCCGTTGGGGCGCTTCGCGTCGCTATCGGTGAAGCGTAATCCATAGCCCGATTGCGCGAGCTTCTCGCCGCGTCGCCAATCGCCCATGAAGTTGCCGTCCGGTGGAAGCCGGATGGCCGCCGCCTCGCGCAGCTTGATCGTGTCGGCGACGTCCTTCGGGGGCTGGTTTCCCCATCGAACGCAGGCGGCCATCGTCGCGTCGGGCGTGAGACGCGCGCTCCAGCCGGGCGGTGGCGAAGGAAAGGCCTGCCTGAGGACGCGGCTCATCTGGGGCTCGTTGATGCCGCGGCTTTGCTCGGCGAGCGCGAGACTGGCGGCCACGCCGAAGCCGATCAGGGTGACGATCATGATGCCGCGCATGCCGCCCCTCTCATCGTTTGAGCCCCGGCGCCGCGATGGTGCCACCTTCGGCCTGCTTCACGAGGTAAGCGGTGAGCGCCACGCTGGTCTCGGAGCCGAGCTTGAGCGGCGGCAGCCGCATCTGCCAGAAGCAGTCGTAAAGCCTGTGCTGGAGGGTCATCACGTGAGCGGCTGACACGCGGTAGGCAGGCCACTCGCCGACGACCCGGCGTGCCTCCTCGGGATTGACGAGATGCGCGAGCCCCTGGCGACGAATTCGCTTGCCCCCTGTCGCATGGCAACTCGCACACGAGAAGTCGAATGGTCCCATGCGGCGGCTGAAAAGCGCTTCTCCGAGCTTCAACGTGGCCTTCTCGCGGGGATGCGCGAACCGTGCGTTGAACGTGCGGCCGTGAGACCGCGAGGCCACCCAGGTCGCGATGGCACCGAGGTCCTTGACGGGCTCGTTAGCGGAAGGATGCGGCTTGGCGAGCAAGTCGGCCGAATCGATGCCCTGGAGAGTCTCCATGCACCAGACCAGGCGCGTCTCGACGTCCATCACGCGGCCTGCATCCGGAAAATAGCGTGGCAGCTCAGCAAACGCGCCATCGACGACGCCGGGGCCCTTGCCGAGGTCGCATCGCTCGAGCGAGGCCTTGCGCGGCCCGCGCCGCTCCTGCCACAGAGCCTGCCCGCGGTCGGCATCGAGCATCGCCGGGTTCGACCAGGCGTCGGCCTTCAACATCGCCCGGAAGTTCTCGAGCCCCCTATCGATCGCGTCGGGCTCAGCGGCTCTCGATGCTCCCACGACCGCTAGCATAGCCACGAGCGCCAGGCCCGACAGCGTCGCCCATCGCATGCGGAGCCGCCGGTAACGCTCCATCCGTTGCGTCCTTGCTCTCGTCGTCGTCGGAAGCCACGTTTGACGCAGGTGGTGAGGATCGCTACCGCTTGCGTCGGGGACCGCCGCCGAGGCCCCCAGCGACGGTACGTTGACAAATGCGCGCCGCGCTCGAAACTATTCGAGGAACTGTCGTCTGAGGTCAACCCGCTCCACCCCCTGCCGAGACCGGGCACCCATGCAACCCTGAGAGCGATCGTGCAGCAGAAGATCACCATTGCGGGCGAGGCCCGGGCCCCGCTTGCAGAGCCCGATGTACCGCTCTCGACGCCGGTCGGCGACGAGGTCAAGACGACGACGTGCTACATGTGCGCCTGCCGTTGCGGGATTAAGGTGCACCTGAAGGACGGGCGGATTCGCTACATCGAGGGCAATCGCGACCATCCCGTGAACCGCGGCGTCATCTGCGGCAAGGGTGCCGCGGGCATCATGCAGCACTATGCGCCCTCGCGGCTGCGCGCGCCGCTGCTCCGCGTCGGGCCGCGCGGCTCGGGCGAGTACAAGGAGATCGGCTGGGAGGAGGCGCTGGGTATCGCCACCGGCTGGCTCAGCCGCATCCGCGCCACCGACCCGAAAAAGCTGGCGTTCTTCACCGGCCGTGACCAGTCGCAGTCGCTGACGGGCTGGTGGGCCATGCAGTTCGGCACGCCGAATTTCGCGGCGCATGGCGGGTTCTGCTCGGTCAACATGGCTGCCGCCGGCCTCTATTCGTTTGGCGGATCGTTCTGGGAGTTCGGCGAGCCCGATTGGGAGCACGCCAAGTACTTCATCATGTTCGGCGTCGCCGAGGACCACGCCTCGAACCCGATCAAGATCGGCCTCGGCAAGCTGAAGGCGCGCGGCGCAAAGGTGGTCGTCGTCAATCCCGTGCGCACGGGCTATGGCGCCATCGCCGACGAATGGGTGGGAATCCGTCCCGGCACCGACGGGCTCCTCGTCGGCGCGTTGATCCACGAGCTACTGGCTGCCCAGAAAATCGATCTCGACTATCTCGTGCGCTACACGAATGCCGCCGCGCTCGTCATCGAAAGCCCAGGCAGCGCCGACCACGGCCTGCTGGCGCGCGGGGAAAAGGGCGAGGTGCTGATCAAGGACCGCCGTACGGGCGATTTCGTCGGGATCGATACGCCTGACCTCGCTCCCGTCCTACAAGGCGAGGTGACCCTTTCGGACGGCCGCAAGGCCCGGCCCGCGTTCGAGCTTCTCGTGCGACGTTTCCTGGCCCCCGAGCACGCGCCCGAGGCCGTGGCGGCCCGAACCGGCATTCCCGCCGAGCAGATCCGCCGGATCGCAGCCGAGTTGGCTGCCGCCGCGTTCGATCACCCCGTCGTCCTCGACCAGCCCTGGACGGACTGGCATGGCAAGCGGCACGACAAGCTCGTCGGCCGTCCCGTCGCCTTCCATGCCATGCGCGGCATCTCGGCCCATGCCAACGGCTTCCAGACCTGTCGGATGCTGCACATCCTGCAGATGCTTCTCGGCGCCATCGAGACGCCCGGCTCGTTCCGTGTGAAGCCGCCGTATCCGAAGTCGATCCCGCCTCGGATCAAGCCGCGCGGCAAGGCGGCCGACGTCAAGCCCGGTACGCCGCTGCCCGGTCCGCAGCTCGGTTTCATCACGGCGCCGGAGGATCTGCTCGTCGAGGAGAACGGGGCTCCCAGCCGGATCGACAAGGCCTTCTCCTGGGATGCACCGATTGCCGCGCATGGCCTGATGCACATGGTCATCACCAATGCGGCCAACGGCGATCCGTATCCCGTCGACACTCTGTTCATGTACATGGCCAACATGAGCTGGAACTCGTCGATGAACGTGCCAGCCGTGATCGAGCATCTGACGGCCAAGGACGAGGCGACGGGCGAGTACAAGATCCCGCGTATCATCTATTCCGACGCCTATTTCTCCGAGATGGTGCCCTACGCCGACCTGATCCTGCCCGATACCACCTACCTCGAGCGCTGGGATTGCATCTCTCTGCTCGACCGGCCGATTTCGGACGCCGATGGCCCAGCCGACGCCATCCGCCATCCGGTCGTCGAGCCCGACCGGGACGTGCGCGGCTTCCAGGACGTGTTGATCGATCTCGGCTGGCGCGTCGGTTTGCAGGCCTTCACCAAGCCCGATGGCAGCCGCAAGTTCCCAGGCGGCTATCCGGACTACATCGTCAATCACGAGCGCGGACCCGGCGTCGGTCCGCTCGCGGGCTGGCGCGGCAAGGACGGCGACAGCTTCGGCAAGGGCGAGCCGAACCCCAAGCAACTCGAGCGCTATATCGCCAACGGCGGTTTCCACCACCACGAGCTGGCGCCCGAGCAGCGCTACATGAAGTTCGCCAACCGCAGCTACATGGAGTGGGCGCACGCCAAGGGTTTCCTCGAGAGCACCGACCGACTGGTTATGCAACTCTATTGCGAGCCCTTGCAGCGTTTCCGGCTGGCGGCCGAGGGCCACGGCGCCGTGACGCCTCCCGAGACCCACCGCGACCGCATCAAGACGTACTTCGACCCGCTGCCTTTCTGGTACGAGCCGTTCGAGGAGAAGGCCATCGACCTGAACGAATTTCCGATGCACGCCATCACGCAGCGGCCGATGCACATGTATCACTCGTGGGGCTCGCAGAACGCGTGGCTCCGCCAGATTACGGCAGCGAACCGGCTCTTCATGTCGCGCGGCAAGGCGGCCGAGCTGCAGGTTGCCGACGACGATTGGGTCTGGATCATCAGCCATCAGGGCCGGGTAAAGGCGCAGATCAAGCTGATGGAAGGCGTCAACCCCGAGACGGTGTGGACCTGGAACGCCATAGGCAAGCGGTCGGGCGCGTGGGGGCTCGACAAGGCGGCCCCGGAGGCGACGCGCGGATTTCTGCTCAATCACCTGATCGGCGAGTTGCTGCCCGAGCGGGAGGGCGGCTATCGCTTTTCCAACGCCGATCCCATCACCGGGCAAGCCGCCTGGTACGATCTGCGCGTCCGCATCGAAAAAGCCGAGGGCGAGCCCCCTGGCACCAGCCCGCGGTTCGAGCCCTTGACACCACCAAAGGGTGTCGGGAGGCGAGGCTGATGTCGCCAAGGCTCTTCCCTCTCCCCTCGACGTCGCGGGGAGAACACGGCGAGGGGCAGCCGATTGCTCCAATTTCAGGTCCGCCCCTCACCCTAACCCTCCCCCCATTGCCGTGCAGGAATGGGGAGAGGGGACGAGAGAAGCCCCACCCATGACAGCTCTCCCCCTCGCGACCGAGAAGAAGCTCGGCCTCGTCATCGACCTCGACACCTGCGTCGGGTGTCAGGCGTGCGTGACGAGCTGCAAAGAATGGAACACGGGCGGCTATTCGGCGCCGCTCTCCGATGAGCAACCCTACGGAGCCGACCCTCACGGCGCCTGGCTCAACCGTGTCCACAGCTACGAGGCGGGGGAGGGCGCCAAGGGGCGCACGGTGCATTTCCCGCGGTCGTGCCTGCACTGCGAGACGCCGGCCTGCGTCACGGTCTGCCCGACCGGTGCCTCTTATAAGCGCGGCGAGGACGGCATCGTGCTCGTCAACCCCGACACCTGCATTGGCTGCAAGCTCTGCTCGTGGGCGTGCCCATACGGTGCGCGCGAGTACGACTACACCGACGGCATCATGAAGAAGTGTACGCTCTGCGTCGACCGGATCTACAACGAGACCCTCGCGCCCGAGGATCGGCAGCCTGCCTGCGTTCGGGCGTGTCCGACTGGTGCGCGTCACTTCGGTGATCTCGGCGACAAGGAAAGCGCGGTCTCGAAGCTCGTCGCGGCGCGCGGCGGCTACGATCTCCTGCCCGAGATGGGCTACAAGCCAACCAACAAGTATCTGCCGCCGCGTCCGAGGAAGGTCGAGACGCCGACGGCTCGAATGACGCCGTCCGAGCCGATCGCCGCGCCCGACGGCTCGCCTGCCGAGCGTTTGTTCGCCTGGGTCGACAAGGTCCTGTCGGCGTGAGCACGGAAATCCGCCAATGAACCCCGCCTATTCCGTCATCCTCTTCACCACCGCCTCGGGCGCCGGCTACGGCCTGATGGTCTGGCTGGCGCTGGCCGTACTTTTCGGCTCAGTCGCGCCCGCCGGGCCGCTCGCTGCCGTCGGGCTGGTCCTGGCTCTCGGGCTTGTCACTGTGGGCCTTCTGTCGTCCACGCTGCACCTCGGCCGCCCCGAGCGAGCTTGGCGCGCGGTCACGCAATGGTCGACATCCTGGCTCTCCAGGGAAGGTGTCCTGGCGCTCGCGACGTATGTGCCGGCCGGGCTCTGGCTGCTCGTCCAGTGGCTCTGGCCGACCGCTTGGTGGATTGTGTCGGCGTGTCTCGCTTTGCTGTCGGCGGCGGGTGCGCTGGCGACCGTCTGGGCGACCGGCATGATCTATCAGTCGCTACCGACGATTTGCGCCTGGTCAGAGCCGCTGGTCGCACCCGTCTACGTGCTGCTGGCGCTCGCGAGCGGCGCCGTGCTGCTCGCCCTCTTGCAGGCCGTGCTCGGTACGCCATGGCATGTGACGGCGGTAGTGGCAGCTGTGTTGTTGGTCGCGGCCGCGATCGCCAAGTGGCTCTATTGGCAACGCATCGATGCGGCGCCCCGGTCCTGGACCGTCGAGAGCGCAACCGGTCTCGGCTCGATCGGCCGCGTTCGGCCACTCGAGCCGCCGCACACGCAGGCCAACTTCGTGATGCGCGAGATGGGCTATGCCGTCGCGCGCAAGCATGCGAGCACGCTGCGCATGTTGGCACTGATCGCCGGGTTCGGGGTGCCGGCGCTGTTGCTGGTTCTGGCTGCCTCTTTGCCGTCCACGCCAGCCGCTTTGGCGACCATTGTTGCAACGATCGGCGTCGGAGTTGGTGTTCTCGCCGAGCGCTGGTTGTTCTTTGCCGAGGCCCGCCATGTGGTCACGCTCTATTACGGTGCGGACCGCGTCTGAGGGCTGAGCGCTGGTGAGTGCGGGGGACACTGCACAACCCCGCATGCGCGCCGCGCGGCCAAGGCCGCGACGGATGCATCCCCCGCCAGGACATGCTTAACGATGCGGCAGGGGCGGCGCAAATTTTGATCTGTATTCACCCATGATGGGGTGGGGATTGTTGCATTCTTGCGACGCGGTAAGTCGTTGCCCGATCGTTGCTTCTCCCTAAATGGGAAGTACCAGGACCCTTCAGGAATGTGGCGCCGCGGTGGCTGCATGCGGGCTGGCGCGACGTGCCCGTCATGTCCAGGCCGTACTGGCGCCCAGGTCACGCAGTAACGATGAACTCCCGCAGAGACGTTGGGGTCTTGTGATCCGCGTCACTGCTCGGCGGGCCGAATTGTGGGTGCGTGCGGTCACGGCAAATGGCCTCCGCGTGTTCCCCCGTCGCTCCGTCCGGTCGGTTCCTGATGCGGTGAGGGATGGGCAATATGACGGCGGGCAACAAAGCGCAGGACACGCGCGGCCGGGCGGGAAGCCTCGATCTCGGCTGGGACCACGCTGAACAAGACCCGAAACCCTCCCGGTTGCGCGATTGGAAGCGCATGCTGCTGGTGGTCGGGCTCGGCCTCCTGTCGTGGGTCGCCACATTCGTCGGCATGCTCGAGCTAATCGAAGCCAACGTCGGGGACCTCGCGTTGAGCCATAGGGGCATCATCGGCTTCTCGGTCGCGATGTTGATGGTCATGGTGGTCTGGCTGCTCGACCAGATCTTCTCCGACATCGGCTGGACGACACGGCTGCTCTATGTCGGCGGGTATGTTTTCCTCACCGTCATCTCGGTGGGGTTCGGCTTCGGCTTCTACTGGAAGGTGCTCGAAAGCAGGGGCGAGGCTTCGCGCTCGGCCGAGTCCGCTGTGGGACAGGTGCAGAACGCTTTGCATGCCGGCGTTACGCGGCTCGAGCAGCTTCAGGGGACCCTCGATAGCCTGACCGTGCTGTCTGCCCAGAAGGCGACCCTGGAGCGCGAGAGCGGTGCGAGTTGTCCAAACTCGCGCCCAGGCGACGGGCCGCGCCGTCAGCTTCGCGATGACGATGCCGGTCGCTTCAAGTTCGCCGCGGATTTCGTCCGTAGCCGCGTCGGCGCCATCAAGGGTGAGCTAGCCGGCCTCAATGGCGACCTCGCCATGGTCACCTCCAACGACCGCTCGACGGTCGATGCCGCGAGCGGTACCCGCAACGATTACATGCGCGGCCTCAACCGCCGCCTCGACATGACGGTAACCGGCTTCAACGCGTTCCGTACCGATCCGCAACTCCGGCAGATGCGCGCCGACCTTTCCGAGCGCGCCGACCGGGTTTCCTTTCCCGATACAAGGGGCGGTACGTTCCAGTGTCCGGACGCGCAGCTCTCAACGGCATTGAAGGGTGTCGTTCGTGCGATCGACGAGCTGCCGAGCCTGGCGAAGCCGAAGATCGCCGCTGTCGAAGGCTCGGAGGCCGTGATCGAGGCTTTCCGGCGCCTGTCTGCGAGCCTCTTTGGCGCACTCACGTTCAAGATGCCGCCGAGCGCGGAGGAGCTGCGCGAGCTGCAGAAGAAAGCCGTGCAGTCGGTCGAAGGGGGAAGCGCAACACAGGCCCGCCTCAATGCCATGGCGGGAGAGGCCGGGCTGTCGCAGCGCGATTACATTCCCCTCGCCATCGCCGTGTTTGTGGATCTGTGCCTGCTACTCGTCTCGATCAAGCGGCCCGCGAGCGGGCTCGATCGCCTCGTCCCGAAGATGCGCGCCGCCGAGCGCGGCCCCGTCATTCAGATCCTCTCGCGCTTCAACGAGATCCACCGTGATCGCGAGATCCGCGAGAACTTCGAGGTGTTCCGTCACGTCGTCTTCGATTTCCATGGTGACTACTACGCAGCGGTCCCGCTCAACGCGCCCTACCGCCCGAATCCTCGCAACGGCCGGCAAATGCAGGGCTATGGCGTCGGCGATGCCGAGGCTTTGCTGCAGGAGGCGCACCTGCTGGCCAACCTGTTTGCGAGCTTCGAGAAAGAGAAGATCTTCACTCGCGTCATGAGCCCGCTGCTGACCACGTCGACGGTTCAGAAGCGCCTGCGCCGGCAGGGCAGCAAGTTCGCGAACGCCGAAGCGTTCCGACTGTATCGCTTCCGCGACGGCGCCTGGTCCGAGATCATCCTCGGCGCCGTGATGGGGGCCGCGCGACGCGTGGAGGACGCGCAGCGCCGCCGGCGCTTCGAGGAGGATCTCTTTCGGGAGACGGCTCCGGATCTGTCGCCGCCGCCCTATTCGCATCCCTTCAGCCATCCTGGAGCGACCGATTACCCCGACGCTTATGGCGTAGACCCAGACGCTGGGCCGTCGCGCCGAGACCGCCATCGGGGCTTTGCTTCACGCGGCTCGCAGCCGCAGGACGCCCCGGGCCGGCCAGCGTTCAACCCACGTGTCGTCTCCGGAGCTGGCGACGGCGCGGCCAGTCGCCAGCCGGCGAACAGCAATACCTCGCCCTATGTCCATCCGCGCTCGCGCCAGCCGGCGCCGACCGAGAACGTGGTCCCCCACCCTGCTCTTTCCCGCGGCGGCGCACCATCCCATGACGTGTCGCGATCGCCCTACGCGCCTCGCTTCGACGATCCGGGCGCGCCGAGCGCCACGGGCACGCCGCCGCCGCAGGCGCAAGAACTGGTGAGCCCTGTCGGGGACAAATTGCAGGCTCCTTTGCCGCCAGAGCCGACCGTCACCATCGCGGCGACCCGCGAGAGCGTTACCTACACCTTGCCTGTGAGCGAGGCGCGGCTCCCGGCGTCACTGCTCAGCCGCATTGAGATGACGCGATCAGATTCGCCAGCGGAGACCGCCGTAGACATCACCCCGGTCGACGTCGCCGGCCAATCCGCGACCCTGCGGACGCCCGAGCAGACAGCTGTGATCGCGCTCCCGGCGGCCTCCCAAGCTGACGAGAACGCCGCAATCGTCGCTGCCGCCCCGGTTGCGGCCAATGCCGGCGCCCAGGACGAGTATCAGGCGATAGCGCTGCGCTTCGGCCCGGCAACACGAGAGGGGTGAAACGTTTCATGACAAATGTGCGACAATCCTCACTGGACGTCCTTTTGCAATCCGGTGCTCGGTCCTCAGCCTTCCCGAGCGCACCGCCACGATGTCACCGCGAACCTGTCCCGGATCGGCCCGGTCTTAAGCACTAAATTAACGCGTCTGCCTCCAAATGCTGGAGGCAACAATGAGAGTGCGGAGAGCCGATCCGCACCACGAGGGAAAACAACATGCGCGCCAAATCCCCTCCCTTCAAGCCTTTCGAGACCAAAGAGGAGCGCGAGAGCTCGATCAAAGCCTTCATCACGAACGCACTCGACGACAGCCTTTGCGGTCGTGGTGATGCCATCGCCCTCCTGGCGCGCTCGCCGTCGAGTCCGGTGGTTGCGGCACTGCTGGCATTATCCGATGAACTGGCCGAGCGCCGCATAGGTGCCGCCATCGTGCTTGCCGGTGGCGCCACCGCGGCCGAGGACGAGACCTGGAGCCTCTCCTTCAGCGCCAAGTTCATCCACGAGATCCGCCTGACCAGCAATCCGCGCATTCTGGACGGGCATGAGCAACTCATCGTCGGCGACCAGTCGGTCTGGTACGGCGACTGCATGCGTCGCGATCCGACCAAACGGGATGCGTTCGCCTCCTTCCTGCCGAACGATACTGCCGCCGTGCGAGCCAGCCGCTTCGCTTTCGGCAGTCTCTGGACGCGGGCCCAGTCGATCTACCGAAACGCGGCTCTCGCCGCCGTCGTCGTGACAGCCTCGGACAGCTTCGGCAACCAGACGGTCGATGCCGTGCCGACGACACCACGAGAGGCGCTGCAGCATCTCGGCTCGAACGGCTCCTCGATCGCCGAGACCCTTGCCGCGTGGCAGCCGTCGACGCGTCACTGATTTTCCCAGCAACGCGATAGTCAGCGGCGGCGAGGCTTACCTCGCCGCCGTTTCGCGTTTCACGCGAAGGCCGCTACGATCTCCTCGATCGCCTTCATCTGGTTTCCGGCCGCCGACGACGGCACGATGATCGGCGTTCTCACGCCTGCCGCCTTCCATGCCTCGACGCCCTCGAGCACCTTCGATCTCGGGCCGAACAGCGTCGTGTCCTCGAGCCACCGGTCGGAGAAGCACTTCGGCACGTCCTCCTTCCGCCCCTCGGCGACGGCCTTCTCGATCGCCTCCATCTCCTCGACGTAGCCCGCCTCTTTCCAATAGTTGCGATAGTTGGGCAGCAAGCCGTAGGAGGTGAGGGTCTTGCGGTTGACGGCCTTCGCCGCCTCGATGTCGTCCGAGATACAGGTGGGGATCATGTTGGCGATGGAGAACGCCGGATCGTTGCGCTTGGCCTCGGGGAGGGCGGCAAGGCTTGCCTTCATATGCGAGCGCGCGCCATTGGCAAAGACCACGCCGTCGCCGATCTCGCCCGCCAGCTGCACCATTTTCGTCCTGAGCGCCGCGAGCACCAAGGGCGGCAACGGGCCGAGGCCTTCGCTGGCGCGATACTTCTCGACGAACCCGCGCATGTCCGCGAGCGGTTTGCCCGGTGTCACGCCCATGCGTACGTGGCTCGGTGCATGGCTGACGCCGACGCCGAGGCGGAAGCGACCGCCGGACACCTCGTGGATGAAGGCCGCGCTCTGCGCGAAGTCGCCGACGGTCCGCGAATAGATCGGAGCGATCGACGTCGCGAAGTGAATGGACTTGGTGGTCAGTGCCAGTGCCTCGCACAGCGCCATGTTCGAGAACATCGACGGCGACCAGATGCTGGTGAAGCCGGCGGCCTCGATGCGCTGCGCCGCCTCGAGCGTCGCCTTCCGCCGCCCCGGCACGGCGACGAGACTTATGGCGGGCATGGACTTGGACATAGGGGAGGCTCCTCGGCAGCAAGTTCTCCGGAAAAGCGTGCCACCTCGCACGTTCAGCGTCTACCCACATGGGGCGCCGGGTGGCGATCCGGGGGAATGCCGTCAGCTACCACTGATCGCGAGATAGCCGATGCGGCTGCCGCGCTCGGCGCGCATGCGCTCGAGGTGGGCGAGAACGAGGCGAGGGTGGAGCTGGCGACCAGTCGTACGTATCGCCTCCTCCTCCAGCTGGCGCAGCTCTGCGTAAAGCTCCTCGGCGGTCCAATGCAGCATGGCGACGGCGGCGACGGCGTCAGCGCCCATGTTCGGGGGCACTTTGCCGGCGACGCGTCTTGCCAGCCCTTGGAGGAAGGACGGCCAGTGCGCGGTGGCGGCGCCGAAGCGACCGATGAAGCGCGCGAACATGGTTGGCCGAAAGCGATAGTCGTGGCTCTCCATCCATTCGAAGAGCGCCAGCATGATCATGTCCTTCAGGCGCAGCTCGGAGCTGACGCGGTAGTCATGCCACTCGGCAACGATGTCGAAGCCGGGCTCGAGCTCCATGTCGCCGGGCGCGAACGTGCGCGTGGCGGTGACGCCGATGAGGTCGACGAAGTCGCGATTGCGCATATCGAGCCGGGTGGCAAACGTCGGCAGCTGAACGTCGCCGGTGGAGGCCATCGAGTAGGCGAGGCGCACGAGCTTGGCGCAGTAGAGATCGCGGTAGCCGCCGACCTCCATCGTGAAGTCGTAGAGGATCCTGGGCGCAGCGCGCTTGCCGATCGCGGCAATCGCCTCGTGGATCATGCGGGCCGCCCGTTCAGCCAGCTCGCGGTCGCGGCAGCGGAACAGGATGGCGCGTCCGACGCCGTGGGCCAGGGCGTCATCGAGCGACTTCACGATCGAGCCCTCCTCGATCAGAGCCTCGACCATGACCAACTTGCCGTCGTCGTCGGGCGCGACGATCGAGACGTGGCTGAACTGGGAATCGACGTCACCGATGCGTGCGATGGCGGCGCTGTTGTGCACCATGCCCCGCTGAAGCAGTACGTCTCCCGGCAGCAACGTGACGGGTACGTTGCCGAATGCCGGATTGCGCTGGGTGAAAGTCTCGGGGCCGGCGAAGGCCGATTGGGTCTTCTCGCGTCGCTCCAGGCGGGGATGCCCGAGCTGGATCTCGCCGAGAAGGTCGCGGGCATAGCGCGCTGCGCGGAAAACGTTGCGCACGGCGACCTGGACGCGGCGGCTCATCAGGCCTTGGGCGTGCCAACCAGCGATTCCGGCGCGCAGCCGCAGGTAGACGGCAAAGTTGCGAAGAATTAGGTCGGGTGCCTGGCGGCGGACCTCGTCGAGATCGTAGTCCGAAAAGTCGGCTTCGAAGAGGCCTTGATAGATGTCGTCGAGTGATGCGGCGAGCTCCGGCTCGGTGATCAGCTGTCTGTGCGCCAGCGTCTCCGCGTCTGCGAGGACGTCGGCCAGTCGCTCGAGTCCGCGCCTCCCCATCGTGTCCCCCAATCCGACGCGCCGCCTCCCCCCGGAGGCGTACAAGAATACGCGGGAGCATTTACGCCGGAGGGAGGGATCGGCTCAAGCCCGGTGTGGCCGATGTGCCGCGCCTAGTGGCCCGTCGCGCCTAAATCGCATCATGCCCGGAACCGCTTCCGATTTGGGCGCGACACAAGGGCCACTAGAGAAATCATTGGCTTGGTGTGGCGCTTATCGCGCCTTAGTTGCCTCCGAGCGAGCCGCACTATCGGGCAACTAAGGCGCGACGCCACACTCACCTCGAACTTGCGGCGCTGCGAAGTCGGACGAATACTATGCCATCGCCCGGACCATACGGTCCTGCACCAGACGAGACGGGGAAGGCCTCATGAACACCGAGATCGACACGAGCAAAGGTGCGCGCCCGCTGCTGTTCCAGCCCTACACTATCCGCGGCGTGACCATGAAGAACCGCACGGTTCTGGCGCCGATGGTCCACTACCGTGCACGCGAGGGTGTGTGCGGGACGTTCCATACCGTCCATCTCGGCAAGTTCGCGCAGGGCGGCTTCGGTGTCGTGATGACCGAGGCTGCGGCGGTGGAGCGGCGCGGCATGGTGTCGGACATGGATCTCGGCATCTTCAACGAGACCCAGGCGCAGGCCTTCCGGCCGGTGATCGAGCTGATCAAGGAGGAGGGCGCTGTGCCCGCCATCCAGCTCGCCCATGCAGGCCGCAAGGCCGGCATGCAGTCGGCCATGGAGGGCAACGGTGCGCTGACGGAGAAAGAGGTGCGCCAGGGCCGCCAGCGCTGGCAACCGGTGGGACCGACGACGGTCAAGATCGGGCCGGAATGGCCGACGCCGCATCAACTTTCCACCTCCGAGATCACAGACATCGTCGGGGCCTTTGCCGCCGCAGCCAAGCGGGCGGCGCGCGTCGGCTTTGAGATCGTCGAGATCCACGGCGCTCATGGCTATCTGCTCGCCTCGTTCCTGTCGCCGGTCTCGAACACGCGGAACGACGCCTACGGCGGCGATATCAAGGGGCGCATGCGCTTTCCGCTCGAGGTGGCCGAAGCCGTCCGTGCGTCAATCCCGGATTCGACGCCGCTGTTCTTCCGTGTGTCCTCGGTCGACGGCACGCAGGAAGGCTGGCAGATGGACGACACCGTCGTGCTCGCTCGCGAGCTCAAAGCGCGCGGCGTCGACGTGCTCGACTGCTCGTCGGGCGGCCTGCTCGGCTCAGCGACGGCTGCGCCGGTGACGCGCTCGCCGGGATTCCAGGTGCCATTCGCGGCGCGCGCCAAGGCTGAGGCCGGTATCTCGACCATGGCCGTGGGACTGATCCTCGAGGCCGATCAGGCCGAGGCCATTCTGCAGGAGGGCAAGGCGGACCTGATCGCGATCGGCCGGCAGGCGCAGTTCAACCCGAACATCGTCAACCATTGGGGCCACGATCTCGGCATCAACGAGCACTTCGAGGACTGGGGCCAGGAGTACGGCTGGTGGCTCGACAAGCGCGTGCGCTCGATGCAGGGCTTCGCATCGCCGACCGGACGCCTGATCCGGAAGTGAATGGGCGGCTCTGACCGGTGGCGAGGGCTGCCGGTCGGCTGCGGCTCGAACGAGAGTGAGGAGGAGCACCCGCGATGCAAGTCGGCGTCATGGTGACGAGCTACAACCACCGCGACTGGGATCGCATGCTGGCCGGCGACTACGCCAAGCCGCCGGCGATGTCCGATGTGGCGATCCACGACGAGACGATGAAGCTCGGCGACATGGTCGAGCCCCTGGGCTTCGATGCGATCTGGTGCGCGGAGCACTATGGATCGCCCTACTCGATGCAGGGTAATCCGCTGCAATGGCTGGCCTTCTGGGCGGGGCGCACGCGCCGCGTCGACATGGGAACGGCGGTCATCGTCGCGCCTTGGTGGCAGCCGGTGAAGCTCGCGCACGAGATCGCGATGCTCGACCTGCTGCTCGGCGGGCGGCGGCTCCACATCGGCATCGGGCGGGGTATCTCGGCGCACGAGTATGCGGGCTTCGGTGTCGACCGCGGCGAGGCGCGGGAGCGGTTCGCGGAGATGATCGAGATCCTGCGCCGCTCGGAGGCCGACCGCTTCGAGTTCAAGGGCAAGCACTACGACATACCGCCGACGACGGTGCGTCCTTCGGCACGGCACAGAGGCGAGCTCTTCCGCGACATCAAGGGCGCTTTCAATACGCCCTCGTCCATGCAGGTGGCGGCAGACATGGGCCTCGGCCAGATGTTCGTGACGGCCGTCTCGCTCGAGACGATGGCGAAGGGGGTTGCGAAGTTCAACGCGATCCGCGCTCAGAAGGGGATGGGACCGGATCAGCCCACCTGCATGATGTACCTGCACTGCTCGCGGGACGAGGCCGAGCTGCGACGTGCGCGCAAACATGCCGCCGAGCAGGGTTGGGCCGCGCGCAACCACTATGCGGTCTGGAATGCGCCGTCGTTCGCGGATGCGCCCGGCTACGAGGACTACGCCAAGGTGTTCCGGCAGGGCCGCGAGCTGCGCGAGGACGAGAGCATCCTTTCCGAGGACTGCCACCTGATCGGCACGCCGGAGGAGATCATCGCCAAGATCGCGCACGTGCAGGAGCGGATCAGCCTCGCGTACCTGATCGTACATCCGCAGCACGGCGCCAAGGAGGCGGCCGAGGCGAGACGGAGCCTCGAGCTTTTCGCAAAGGAGGTGCTGCCGGCCGTGCATGCGATGGCAACGCCGTTGCATCCGCATTCGCTCGGCACCGAGGAGAGCTTGAAGCACGCCGGCGCCATGGGGGGCGCTGTCGGCTGACGAGCGGCCAAGCGTAGCTCGCGTCGCGTTCGCCCTTCGAGACGCGGCGCTTCGTCCGGGTTTCGTGTCGGGTCTTGCGCACGCCCTACGCTCGACCCGACCTCCCGGACACGGTGCCTACGCTCTCAGCGCTTCGCCTCGATCGCGACCTCGACGAGATGTGGCTTGCCCGAAGCGAATGCGGCCTTGATCGCCGCGCCGACATCGCCGGGCTTCATCACACGCGTCGCGGGGACGCCCATGCCGTTCGCCATCTCGACGAAGCCGAGCGGCGGACCGGCAAGATCCATGTGCGCGTACGGCTCCTGCGAGACGATATCGAACTTCTGCCGGTAGACGTCGATATTGTGCTTGAGCACCCGGTACTCTCGGTTGGCGAGGATCACGAACACGATCGGCAGGCCGACGTGAGCTGCGGTCCAGAGCGCCTGGATCGCATACATCGCCGAGCCATCGCCGGAGATGCAGAGCACCGGGCGTTTGGGCTGAGCCACGGCTACGCCGAGGACACCGGCGATGCCCTGGCCGATGCCGCCACCTTTGGCGCCGTAGTAGTCGCCGGGGCCGTTGAAATCGAGGGTGCGGGCGAGATCGATGGAGGCGGTGATCGATTCGTCGACGACAATCGTGCGGGGCGGCAGCGCATCGCGAATTTCGGCCATCACGCGCGGCATCGAGACGGGCTCGCGCTCCCAGGCCTTTTCGGCGCGGGCTTTCTGGACCGCATTCTCCTTGTCCTTGAGGGCGACGAGCGCCTTGTTGCGCTGGCGTGTGGCGCCGCGATAGTCGGCGGACGCGGCCCGGTCGATCTCGGAGACGAGTCCGGCGAGTGCATGGCGGATCGAGCCGACCAGACCCAGGCCGGGGGCGACACCGTAGGCGAGGCGCTCGTGGCTCGCCTCGATCTGTGCGACCTTGGCGCCGGCGGGGAAAGGGCCGCCTTCGGCGTACCAGACATCCTCGAAGAACGAGCCACCGACGAGCAGCACCATGTCCGCCGAGCCGAGGGCCTTGGCGATGGCGCCGGAGTCGAGCGGCAGCCCGAGGCGGGCGGACGGATGTGCGGTCGGAAACGGCATGTGCAGCTTCAGACCCTCGAGCCAGACCGAGGCGCCGACCGATTCTGCGAGGCGGACGAGCTCGGCCGTGGCGCCGGCGCGGGCGACATCGTCACCGGCCACGATGACCGGGCGCTCGGCTGCGAGCAGGGCCTCGGCGACGGCTGCTATGCCCTTGGGCTCGGGGTGGGGTGCGCGCCATAGGCTCGCCGGCTCGGCCGGTCCGACGCTCGTCTCCTGCTCCATGACGTCGATCGGCAGGCCGACGAAGACGGGTCCCGGCGGCCCGTCGTGGGCGACCTTGAAGGCGCGCCGCAGGACGGGGGCCATCTCGGAGGCCCGCTCGACCTGAACCGACCATTTCGCCACAGGTGTTGCCATGGCGACCAAGTCGTGGCCGAGGACTGGATTATTGAGCCTGAGCCGCGTGTCCTGCTGGCCTGCCGTGATCACCATCGGCGAGCCGGAGCGTAGCGCGCCGTACATCATGCCAATGGCGTTGCCGAGCCCGGGGGCCACGTGCAGGGAGACGACGCCGGTCTTGCCCGAGGCCTGAGCGTAGTAGCTCGCTGCGCAGAGCGCGATCGACTCCTGCAGCGTCGTCACGTAGCGGATCGAGGGGTAGGCCGCGAGGCTGTCGAGCAGCGGGCTCTCGGTGGTGCCCGGGTTGCCGAAAATGCGCTCGACGCCTTGGGCGACGAGGGTCTGCATGAAGACGTCACGGCCGCGCATGCGAATGCTCCCGATAAGTTTTGCTGGATTGTCCGAAGTGGGGTGCGGATGCGATGCTCTCCGCCGCTTTCCCACGAGAAGGCCACCAACAGGCAGGATTTGCAACGATGCTAGCATCGCAACGCGCGCTCTTCGATATCCCCCGCGATGTCGCCTACTTCAATGCCGCAGGCTGGAGCCCCATTCCGAAGGCCGTGGTCGAGGCGGGTGTGCGAGGTGCCGCCAGAAAGGCGCAGCCGTGGACGCTTGCGCCAGACTTCGCCGATACCATGTACGAGCGCGCGCGCTCGGCGGCGGCCACGGTGATCAATGCCGACCCAGACGACGTGGCGCTGGTGTCGTCCGTCGGCTACGGCGTGTCGACGGCGGCGAAGGTGCTCGATGTGCCGCGGGGATCGCGGGTGCTGGTGCTCGAGGACGATCACACTGCGCCTGTGCTCGAGTGGATGAGCCGCGCCGAGCCGCAGGGCTTCGGCGTCGACACGATCCGGCGGCCGGATGACGGCGACTGGACGAGCGCGGTGCTCGAGACGATTGGTCGGAGGGGTGCTGCCCCGATTGCCGTGGTGTCGATCTCGTCGGTGCACTGGTCGGATGGCGGCGCGATCAATCTCGAGAGAGTGGCGGCGGCGGTACGGAACAAGGGCGCCGCACTGCTGATCGACGCTACGCATGCGGCGGGCATCATGGAGTTGGACGTCAAGAAGCTCGATCCCGACTTTGTGATGTTTCCGACCTACAAGTGGTTGCTCGGGCCTTATGGCCGCGCGTTCGTCTACGTCGCCAAGCGTCACCAGAACGGCGTGCCACTGGAGCAGCCGTCCTATGGGCGGCGCAGTGTCAAGGCCGAGCAGGAGGTGTATTTTCTGGATACGCGCTATGTCGAGAGTGCGCGTCGCTATGACATGGGCGAGCGCGACCAGTTCGTCTCGATGGAGATGGCAGCGGTCGGGATCGAGACTGTCACTGGCTTCGGCCGAGCCGCCGTCGAGCAGCGGCTCCTCGGGATCACCAGCGCGATTGGCGAGGCCGTGCAATCACTTGGCAGCAAGGTCACACTGGCGAACGCGCGCTTTCGGGCGCCACACCTGATCTGCCTCGCCTTTCCAGGCGGGATGCCGGAGGGGCTCGTGCAGCGGCTCGCCGAAGAGAAGGTTTACGCCGCGCCCCGGCTCGGCCGGCTTCGCCTTTCGCCGCACGTCTACAACGACGAGGAGGACGTCGCACGGCTGATCGGGGCGCTCGGGAAGGTCGTCGGCTGAGCTGGCGGATGGGACTTTCATCCGTGCTCTGATATCCCTGCGGCCATGTGCCGAGGAACGAGCCTAGTCTTGATGCTTTAGGCTGGCTGCGCTAGCAGACAGGAACAAGTCGCGCTGCGGCTGCAACGGGAGGGCGAAATGTCGGTCGACACGTCAGATGGCCATCCGGCCATGGACTACAAGGAGCACACGCGGACCTACGAGGGTTTCATTCGCGGCAGCATCGTGCTGCTCGTGCTGTGCGCGCTTCTTTTGATCGGTATGCGCATCTTCCTCGTTTGAGATCGAGATCGCAGGTTTTCTCCCGGCAGCCCACTGCCGGGTTGAGGCGTCCGGGCATTCGCTTCCGGGCCCGCAGATTGCAATTCCTTGAGGAGACAGCGACATGGTGACGGTAGCCGTCACGCCCGAAGCGTCCGGCGAAACACGTGCCGCTATCACACCTGAGACGGCGAAGAAGCTGGTCGGGCTGGGTGCCACGGTGAGGGTGGTGGCCGGTACCGCTGCGACCTCCGGAATCACGGACGAAGCGTTGGCGGCGGCCGGGGCCACGATCGTCGCAAGCACGCCGGAGGCCGTGGGCGGGGCCGACATACTCCTCAAAGTGAGGCGGCCTGCACCGGACGAGCTCAAGGGGTTGAATGCCGGCGGTCTCGTGGTGGCCATCCTGGCGCCGTTCGACGACCGGGAGGGCCTCGAAGCCCTGGCCGGGACTGGCGCGTCGCTGATGGCGATGGAGTTCATGCCGCGAATCACACGTGCTCAGTCGATGGACGTTCTCTCCAGCCAGTCGAACCTCGCCGGCTACAAGGCCGTGGTCGATGCGGCATCGATGCTGCATCAGGCCATGCCGATGATGATGACGGCGGCGGGCACGGTACCGGCCTCGAAGGTTTTCATCATGGGTGTCGGCGTCGCCGGCCTGCAGGCGATCGCGACGGCTCGGCGGCTCGGCGGCATCGTCTCGGCGACGGACGTGCGCCCCGCGACCAAGGAGCAGGTCGCCTCACTCGGCGCCAAGTTCATCGCGGTCGAGGACGCGGAGTTCCGCGAGGCACAGACGGCCGCCGGCTATGCCAAGCCGATGTCAGAGGCCTACCAGGCCAAGCAGAAAGAGCTGGTCGCCGGGCATATCAAGACACAGGACATCGTCATTACCACCGCGCTGATCCCTGGCCGGCCGGCGCCGCGGCTGATCACGGCCGAGATGGTGGCCTCGATGAAGCCCGGCGCGGTGATCATGGATCTCGCGGCTGAGCGGGGCGGCAACTGCGAGCTGACCAAGCCCGGCGAGGTGGTCGAGACGCATGGCGTGCGCATTGCGGGAACGCTCAATCTCGCGGGGAGCATGGCCGTCAATGCAACGGCGCTCTACGCGAAGAATTTGCTGAATTTCCTCGATACGATGTTCGACAAGAAAACCAAGGCGTTCGCGGTCGACTGGGATGACGAGATCGTCAAAGGCACACTCGTCGCCAAGGACGGCAAAATCGTCCACCCGAGCCTCCAGCCGAAAGGGGCCTAAGCCATGCATTCGGTCGTCCGCGTCCTCCGGAGTGTCGCTCGGCTCGAGCTTGCGCTGGTTTATGCCCTCATGATCGGGGGAGCGAGCAGCGCCTTCGCCGCCTCGAGCGGGGGCACGGTCAGTCCGTTCGTCTACGAGCTGATGGTCTTTGCGATCGCGATTTTCGTCGGCTACTACGTCGTCTGGTCGGTAACGCCGGCTTTGCACACGCCTCTGATGAGCGTCACCAACGCCATCTCGTCGGTCATTGTCGTCGGCGCGCTCCTCGCGACCGGCGTAGCGCTCGTCTCGGCGGGGTCGTGGCTCGCCAAGCTGTTCGGATTCCTGGCCCTCATCATGGCCTCGATCAATATATTCGGCGGCTTCCTCGTCACGCAGCGCATGCTGGCGATGTACAAGAAGAAAGAGAAGCGATGAGCGCTCGCCGTCGCCTGCCCAGCAGGCTTGCGCCCATCCTTTTCGGCGCGCTCACCTCCGGCTTCATGTCGTTGCTCGTCTCGGGCGTAGCGACTTGGCGGGCGCTGGGTCTCGGTGCCGATTTCGTGGGCCTGTGGGTGCGCGCCTGGCTCTCGGCCTGGCCGATCGCGTTCGCGGCGCTGCTCGTGGTCGCGCCGCTCGTACGCCGCATCGTCGCCGCCCTCGTCGAGCCGAGCCCGATCGCCGCTAACAGTCCTCGCAACGGAGCCTGAGCCCGATGAACGCTGCCAATTTCCTGTCCGGCGCGCTCTCTCCCGATGTGGTGGCGCTGCTCTATCTCGCTTCGGGCATCCTGTTCATTTTGGCGCTGCGGGGGCTCTCCAGCCCCGACACGTCGCGGGCTGGCAATACGTACGGCATGATCGGCATGACGATTGCCATCATCACTACGCTGGCTCAGCTGGGGGCACCCAACGACGCGCTGACCTGGGTCCTGATCCTGGGTGGCCTTGGTATCGGCGGGGCGATCGGCGCGGTCACCGCCAAGCGTATCCCGATGACGGCGATGCCGGAGCTGGTGGCGGCGTTCCATTCGCTCGTCGGCCTGGCAGCCGTGTTCGTGGCGGCGGGCGCCGTCTACGCGCCGGAGGCGTTCAGTATCGCGCTGCCCGACGGCAGCATCCGCACCGCAGAGTCTGATCGAGATGTCGCTGGGCGTGGCCATCGGTGCCATCACGTTTACCGGCTCGGTGATCGCGTTTGCGAAGCTCTCTGGGCGCATGTCGGGTAAGCCGATCATCCTGCCAGCGCGTCATGCCATTAATCTCGCGCTGTTCCTCGGCATTGTCTGGCTGATCTGGCAGTTCTGTGCGTCGGGCGGCAGCGCCTGGATCTTCTGGGCGATCGTGCTCGCCGCGCTAGTGTTTGGCGTCCTGATCATCATTCCCATTGGCGGCGCCGATATGCCTGTCGTGGTGTCGATGCTCAACTCCTACTCGGGCTGGGCGGCGGCGGGCATCGGCTTCACGCTCGGCAACATCGCACTGATCATCACGGGCGCCCTCGTCGGCTCATCGGGCGCGATCCTGTCCTACATCATGTGCAAGGGCATGAACCGCGCCTTCCTGTCGGTGATCGCCGGTGGGTTCGGCGGGGAGACGGCGGGGCCGGCGGCAGGCGGCGAGCAGAAGCCCGTGAAGCTCGGCGGCGCAGAGGACGCGGCGTATATCCTGAAGAATGCGCAGAAGGTGATCATCGTGCCGGGCTATGGCATGGCGGTCGCGCAGGCGCAGCATGCGCTGCGCGAGATGGCCGAAATGTTGAAGAAGAATGGCGTCGAGGTGAAGTATGCCATTCATCCGGTGGCGGGCCGCATGCCAGGTCATATGAACGTGCTGCTGGCCGAGGCCAATGTTCCCTACGACGAGGTGTTCGAACTCGAGGATATCAACTCGGAGTTCTCCCAGACCGATGCCGTCTACGTGATCGGCGCCAACGATGTGGTCAATCCCGCGGCTGAGGAGGACAAGACCTCGCCGATCTACGGCATGCCCGTGCTGCAGGTCTGGAAGGCGGGCACTGTCCTCTTCAACAAGCGGTCGCTCGCCTCGGGCTATGCCGGCATCGACAACTCGGTCTTTTATCGTGACAACACCGTCATGGTGCTCGGCGACGCCAAGAAAATGACTGAGGAGATCGGCAAGGCGATGGCGCACTGAGGCGATGGCGGTTGCCGGCTGGGGGACGTGTCCCCCAAACCTTCGCTTCGTGCGAGACGAGCCTGTGGCTCCAATGGGAGGCGCGGCACGCTGCGGTGCTCTTCAGCCCATGCGCGGTGCGTCGAGCTTGTGCACGATGCCTTCGGTCTCGGGCTTCCAGGCGGGATAGCGCTTCAGGATCAGCGGGTCGTGGCCCGGAATGACGTTCTTCAGGTTGCCGCCGGCCATGGCCTGCAGGCGATCGTAGGACTTGAGCGTCGCCTCCTGGTCGATGGTGATGAAGAACGGGCGGCGCTGCTCGATATTGGCGTAGAAATGCACAACGTCCGAGGCAAGCACTACTGGCCCGTGCGCGGTGTTGACGGTGATCGCCTGGATGCCTTTCGAGTGGCCGGGGCAATGATGCACGGTGATGCCCGGCGCGATGTGGCCGTCCCCGTCGTGGAAGTGCACGCGGCCAGAGTAGACGTGGCGCACCATCTGGCAGACGTGGTCGGCTGTGAAGGGCGTGCGCATCGAGGCCTCGCACATGCACGGACCGGTCGCGTAGGCCATCTCAGCGGCCTGCAGGTGGAACTTCGAGCCGGTGAACTGATCCATCGTGCCGGCGTGATCGAAGTGGAGATGGGTGATGATGGTCTCCTTGATCAACTCGGCGCGACTCCGATGCGCTTCAGGACCTCGATCGGCTCGACGGTGATCTTGCGGCCGCGCGCGGTTGCCTCCTTGTGATCGAAGCCGGTGTCGACCAGGATCGTGCGGTTGGCATTGCGGATCAGGAACACGAAATAATCGATCGGCATTGCCGAGGCATGGTCGTCCGGCATCGGGTTCATGAAGTTGTCGGCAGCCTTTCGGGCTGTGTTTTCGCCGTACTTGAGGGCAAGGATCTCGTAGGTTTCGGACATCGGGCTTCTCCGGAGGATTCGTCAGCGCGTCAGCATGGGCCTTTGTCAGGCGCGCGTCGAGAGTTTGGGCTCGGTCGAGCCTCTCGACATTGCGGCTGTCATGCCAGCGGCCTAAACGAGGAGGCGCTGCGTTCGGGCAGCTCAGAGGCGGAGGACCAATGCCGATCAATGTATCCTTCCTGCAGGACCTCCTGACGACGGTCGCCGAGCAGGGTCGCCAATACCTGCCGAGTGCGCTCGTTGGTCCGCAGCGCGAGGACATCGGCGGGCTTGCGCGGGCGCTGCTCTCGGGAAGAGGCGAAGCATCCGGTGTCGCAATCGCACGTGAGCTGCTCGATCGGTACCGCAGGCTGGCTCCGGACGACAGGAAGGTGTTCTTCCGGATCATCGCGGAGGATTTCAAGCCCGACACGGATGCCGTCAAGGTGGCGGCGGCGGCCTTCATCGAGGCGCCCGGAGAAACGACGCTGCTGCAATTGCGCGACGCAGTGGAGAGCCCACGGCAGGAATTCTTCCGGCGGCTCAATCTGGCGCCTGGCGCGACGGCCGAGATCGTCACGATGCGGCGTGACCTTTACCGGGTGATGAAGGGCGAACCGGGCTTCAACGCCGTCGACGAGGACATGGCGCATCTGTTCGCGTCGTGGTTCAACCGCGGCTTCCTCGTACTTCGGCGCATCGACTGGCAGACGCCGGCAGCAATCCTCGAGAAGATCATCCGCTACGAGGCGGTGCACGAGATCCAGGGCTGGGAGGACTTGCGGCGACGGCTGGAGCCGGCGGACCGGCGGTGCTTCGCCTTTTTCCATCCGTCGCTAATCGACGAGCCGCTGATCTTTGTCGAAGTGGCGCTGACACGCGAGGTGCCGGGCCATATCCAGGATTTGATCGGCGGTCCAGTCCCGGCTGCGGACGAGGCGCGGCCGGCGCCGACGACGGCGGTCTTCTACTCGATCTCGAACTGCCAGGAGGGGTTGAGAGGAATCTCGTTCGGCAATTTCCTAATCAAGCAGGTGGTGGAGGAGCTGGCCCGCGAGCAGCCGCAGCTCAAGACGTTCGTGACGCTGTCGCCGGTGCCAACGTTCGCACGCTGGCTGGACCGCGTCGTTGCCGGCGAGGCAGCCAGGGTGGCGACGGAGGCCGACCGGCTGGTGCTGCAGATGCTGAGCGATCCGGGCTGGATCGACGATCCGGAGGAGGCGGAGGCCCTCAAGTCGACGCTGCTGGCGCTGGCGGCCCACTACTTCCTGCAGGCGCGCAGTCACGACAACCGCCCGATCGACCCGGTGGCGCGTTTCCATCTCGGGAATGGGGCGCGGCTCGAACGAATCAACTGGCTCGGCGACGTCTCGGAGAAGGGTTTGCGGGAGGGGCACGGTCTGATGGTCAACTACCTCTACGAGTTGAAGGACATCGAGCGCAACCATGAGGCTTATGCCAACGAGGGCGAGGTCGTCGCGTCTCGGAGCGTGCGGGCTCTGCTCAGGGCGCAACCCCGCGCGAAGGGGAAGGTTCCGGAAACTGGGCTGGTGCTTACCGACAAGTCGGCCGGTGGGGCAACGCGTGCAAACGGGGGCGCGGGCAAGGCTTGACAGCCGACCCGCCGCTTGCGTCCTGGACACTGATGATACCCCGGCTTGGAGCTTGTCTGTAGACCGCGAGCGTGCTGAATTCGGGTGTGAAAGGCGACGTGTGCCCGCCACTCGACGCAGGACCACTGTTGCTGACGAAAGGTAATCGGCATGCGCTATGACGATCGGGATCGGGAAAGCAAAAATCTGGAGGATCGGCGCGGCGAAGGTGGCGGCTCGCCGTTCGGCCGGGGTGGCATGCGCATTCCGATTCCGATGGGTGGCGGACGCGGCGGGTTCAGCATCACGACGCTGCTGATCATCGGTGCGCTGATGCTGTTCTTCGGCTTCAACCCCCTCGATATCCTGCGCGGTGGGGGCGGAGGCGGAGGCATTCAGATGCCGCAATTCCCGCAAGCCGATCCAGGCCCGCAAGCGAGCGGTCGCAGCCCCTTCGAGATTCCCGGCCGTGGCAAGCAGGTGGATGCCAGCCAGGACGAGATGAAAAAATTCGTCGGGCGGGTGCTCGCCGACACGGAGGATGTCTGGAACCGGATCTTCCAGTCCTTCGGCCGCAAGTACAAGGAGCCGAAGCTCGTCATCTTTTCCGGCGCCTTCCCAACGGCATGCGGGACTGGGCAGGCGGCGATGGGTCCTTTCTATTGTCCGCTCGACCAGAAGATCTACATCGACTTGACTTTCTACGAGGAATTGAAGCGGCGCTTCCGGGCGCCGGGCGACTTCGCGCAGGCCTACGTGATCGCGCACGAGGTCGGGCATCACGTACAGACACTGCTCGGCATTGCCGAGAAGGTGCAGCTTGCCAAGCAGCAGGCGCGCTCGGAGCGTGATGCGAACCAGATCCAGGTCCGGATGGAGTTGCAGGCGGATTGCTTGGCCGGGGTGTGGGCCGCGCTCAATCATCAGGTCAAGAACAGGCTGGAGCCGGGCGATATCGAGGAGGGGCTGAATGCGGCCCAAGCGATCGGGGACGACATGATCCAGCGCCAGCAGACCGGCCGCGTGGTGCCTGATGCCTTCACGCACGGCTCGTCCGCGCAGAGGGTGCGTTGGTTCCGGAAAGGTTTGGAGACCGCCCAGATCCGCGAGTGCGACACCTTCAACGCCAGCCAACTCTGACGTTTCAGGCGCCACGGCCTTAGGGCGCGTGGCAGGACGTAGACTTCGCTCGGCAGTGCGAACGATCCTGTTAGCGTCAGCTATCCCGACTTCGCGGTGCGTTGCCGGATGGTATATGCAGATCGCTCGTCACGTGCGCCGCCAGCCTCTCCGGTTTGGGATGGGCTCGGCCTCATCGGAGGGGAAGCTGGAGCATGCATCCGCTGCTGACCGTCGTCCTTGCCGCCGGCAAGGGCACACGCATGAAATCCGCCATGCCGAAGGTGCTGCACCCGATCGCCGGCTTGGCGATGGTCGGCCATGTGCTGCGGGCCGCGCGGGCTGCGGGCTCGGGTGTCACGGCGGTCGTCGTGGGGCCCGGCATGGAGGCGGTGGCGCGGGAGGCGCGCCGGGAGGCCGGCGAGGTCGAGGTCTTCGTCCAGGAAGCGCAACTGGGCACGGGGCATGCCGTTCTCGCGGCGCGGCGGTTGATCGAGCGGCACCAGGGCGACGTCATGGTCCTCTACGGGGATACGCCGCTGATCACAGGCAAGACGTTGAAGCGGTTGCGGGCGGCGCTGGACGATGGCGCGGCGCTGGCAGTGCTGGGGTTCCGGCCAACGGACCCCACAGGCTATGGGCGACTGCTCACGGATGGGGCCGGCAACCTGCTGGCGATCCGTGAGGAAAAGGAGGCGAGCGAGGGCGAGAAGGCGATCGGCTTCTGCAACTCGGGCGTTATGGCGTTCCGGACACCGGCACTGGTGGCGATGCTCGACCGTATCGGCAATGGGAACGCCAAGGGGGAGTACTATCTGACCGACGCTGTCGAGATCGCGCGCGAGGATGGACTGAGGGCCGCCGCCGTCGAGTGCCCCGAGCGCGAGGTCATGGGCGTCAACTCGCGGGACCAATTGGCCATCGCCGAGGGCATCTGGCAGGAGGAGCGTCGGCGGGAGGTCATGCTGGGCGGCGCAACGCTCATCGCGCCGGAGACTGTCTGGCTGAGCCACGACACGTTGATCGGCCAGGACGTGACGATCGAGCCGAACGTCTTCTTCGGACCCGGCGTGACCGTCGAGGACCGAGTGATCATCAAGGCGAATACCCACATCCAGGGGCATGACCAGAAAAGCCGCGATGGGGCCGTGATCCGCGCCGGAGCCGAGATCGGGCCCTTCGCGCGCATTCGTCCGGGGGCGGATATCGGCCCGGACGTGCACATCGGCAATTTTGTCGAGGTCAAGAACGCCAAGATGGAGGCCGGCGCGAAGGCCAATCATCTGGCCTATGTCGGCGACGGCCGGGTCGGGGCCGGTGCCAACATCGGCGCGGGCACGATTTTCTGCAACTACGACGGCTACTTCAAGCATCAGACGACGATCGGGGCCGGTGCGTTCATCGGCTCGAACTCGTCGCTGGTGGCTCCGGTCAAGATCGGTGACGGCGCCTATGTGGCGTCCGGCAGTGTCGTGACCAAGGACGTGTCGGCCGACGCGCTCGCCATCACGCGTCCGGAGCAGTCGGAGCGGCCGGGGTGGGCGGCGAAGTTTCGGACCATGATGCAGCGGCGTAAGGCTGGTCGGGCTGCCGAATAGCGCAGGGCGGTTCAGTCGGGCCAGCGTAAGGTGCTGCAACGCAACGTGTCTTGAGCGAATCTTCAGTCTGGCGGAAGAGGAAGATCGTAAGAGGCCGGCTATCGACCGCCGGTCCAGACGCCCGATATCGAGCCATCATGCGCAATGGTCGGGTTCTTGCATTACCGGGGTGCGGAAACTATCAGTGAGCCAGGGAACGTCATTGCGCGGGCCGACGGCCACCAGTACGCGAGGGACCCACAAATGTGCGGCATCGTTGGAATTCTTGGAACCAAGCCCGTCGCGATCGACCTCGTGGATGCGTTGCGCCGGCTCGAGTACCGTGGCTATGATTCGGCTGGGGTCGCGACAGTGGAAAACGGCCACCTCGAGCGCCGGCGGGCAGAAGGCAAGCTGCGCAATCTCAGCGAGCGCCTGACGCGTGAGCCATTGAACGGCCTCGCCGGCATCGGGCACACGCGCTGGGCGACGCACGGGGCACCCAGCGAGCGCAACGCACATCCCCACATGTCCGAGAACGTCTCGGTGGTGCATAACGGGATTATCGAGAATTTCCGCGAGCTTCGGGACGAGCTGACGCGCGCCGGGGCGGTCTTCTCGTCGGATACCGACACCGAGGTGATCGCGCATCTCATCAGCTACGAGATGCGCAAGGGCGCTGATCCCGTCGCCGCCACTAAGAATGCGCTGGGCCGGTTGCGCGGCGCATTCGCACTTGCCATCATCTTCGCTGGCCACGACAACCTGATGATCGGCGCCCGCGAGGGCAGCCCACTGGCGGTCGGGCACGGCGATGGGCAGATGTTCCTCGGCTCGGATGCGATCGCGCTGGCCCCCTTCACGAACCGCATCACCTATCTCGACGAGGGCGACTGGGCGATCTTGAGCCGGGAAGGCGCTGAGATTCGTGATCGCCAAGGACGGCGCGTCGATCGCCCAATGGTGACCAGCCAGGCATCGGGCTTCCTGGTCGATAAAGGCAATCACCGCCACTTCATGCTCAAGGAGATCCACGAGCAGGCCGAGGTGATCAGTCACACGCTCGCGAACTACATCGACATGGCATCGGGGCAGGTTCGCTTCCCGGATCTGGGCATCGATCTCGCGAAGATCTCGCGGATCACGATCTCGGCCTGTGGGACGGCCTATTACGCGGGGCTGGTCGCCAAGTACTGGCTGGAGCGATACGCCCGCATCCCGGTCGAGATCGACGTCGCCTCGGAGCTTCGCTATCGCGAGGCGCCGCTGCCGGAGAACGGTCTCGCGGTGTTCGTGTCGCAATCGGGCGAGACGGCGGACACGCTGGCGACGCTGCGCTACTGCAAGGCAGCGGGCCAGAGGATCGCCTCGGTGGTCAACGTGCGCACCTCGACGATCGCGCGCGAAAGTCATGTCGTGTTGCCGACGCTCGCGGGGCCGGAGATTGGCGTTGCGTCGACCAAAGCCTTCACCTGCCAGCTTTCGGCGCTCGCATGCCTCTCTCTGGCGATGGCGCGGGCACGGGGCGAGCTGACCGAGGATCGGGAGCGTGAGCTGGTGAGGGCACTGGTCGAGGTGCCTCGCCATCTGTCGACGCTGCTGCGCGAGGAGCGGCGCTACGACGAGCTGGCTCTCTGGATGTCGAAGGCCCGCGATGTGCTCTATCTCGGGCGTGGCCTCTCCTATCCGCTGGCGCTCGAGGGCGCGTTGAAGCTCAAGGAGATCTCGTACATCCATGCCGAAGGCTACGCCGCCGGGGAGATGAAGCACGGGCCGATCGCCTTGATCGACGAGAACGTGCCTGTGGTGGTCGTCGCGCCCGAGGACGACCTCTTCGAGAAGACCGTCTCGAACATGCAGGAGGTCGCGGCGCGTGGTGGCCGCATCGTTCTGGTGTCGAATGTCGACCCCGAGACGATCGGTTGTCCAGTCGCGGCGCACATCCGCATGCCGCAGGTTCACCCGTTCGTCAGCCCTCTGGTCTATGCGCTGCCGATGCAGTTGATCGCCTACCATACGGCGGTGCTGATGGGGACCGACGTCGACCAGCCGCGCAACCTCGCGAAGTCGGTGACGGTCGAGTAGGATCGATTCGCAACCGCCGATCGCAGGTTTTGCTCTGCGGCGGATTCGCTGTACGTCGCGCACTTGCCGCATTCCTGCGATCATGAATAGGCTCGGTCAGCGGGGAGACACAGCGAATCACGCAAGGGGGAGCCATGATGCGCATTGTCCGTACGGTAGTCATGGCGGCAGCCACGTTAGGCTTTGCGGTCAGTGCAGTAGCCGTCGTAGCGGCACAAGAGCGGTCCCAGACGGGGAAGGCGAAAGCCTCCAAGAGGACGTCGAAGGCGGCGCCCGTTGCGCCATCGGGCAATCGCGACGCAGAGGCCGCGATCGACAAGGCGCGGCGCGCGCTCGACGAGGGCAAGGCCGATGTCGCCCAGCAATTTGCCGATTCCGTTCTCACATCAGCGAATAAGGATGCTCGCAGCACCGCGCGTGCGCTGGCCGTGAGGGGCGAAGCCTATCTCGGACAGGGCCGGCCGGCGGAGGCGCTTGCCGATCTCGAGAGCGCGCTGTGGGTGAAGGACGGCCTGCAGGGTAGTGAGCGGTCGTCGGCGACCATGGCGCGCGGCAAAGCGATGGAGCAGGCTGGGCTCGCGAAGGCCAGTCCCGTCATTGCAGCACCTCTCCCATTGCCGGCGCCACCCATCGCGCCGCCGCAGCCCGCAGCCGCGCCCCGTCCCGTGGCGGCTGCGCCGCCGCAGCCTGTGCGCGAGGCGCCAAGGCAGCTGGCCGTGGCACGATCGGTTCTGGCAGAGCCGGATGCTCCCAGGTCACAACCGGCTGCTGCTGCCGTCGCTCAGCCCTCCGGCTGGAACCAGGCGACGACGGTTGCGCCCGCGAGCTCCAAGGTTGAAGCGCGGGCCGCGACCGTCATCCCGTCGACGGCGGCGGAGAGCTTTCCACAATCCACGCGGACGGCGACCGCTGCAGCGAGCCGAGACGAGGCGCCGGATAAGTCCGGATCGAGCGGGGGTGGTCTGACCGGCTTCCTGTCTGGATTGTTCGGTGGTGGGTCTGAGAGCCAGGGCGGCGAGGCACCGGCGACGACGGCGGCTGTGGGCTCAACTCCCGCTCGGGCGACGCGCCCGGCCACCAGCAGCTTCGAGCCGCAGCGTGTCGAGCCGGCTGCGCGCCGGCAGCCGACGGAGGCGGCGGTTGCTTCTCCGCGGCCGGCTCCGGTGCGCACCGCGGCGATTGCCGCTCCCGCGACGCGCCCGCAACCTCCGACCGAGGCCGCGCCTGCCGGCGCCTACCGTTTGCAATTGGCGGCTGTGCGGACCAAGGCCGAAGCCGAGGAGATGGTGGCCAAGGTGCGCGAGGAGGAGCCTGCCGTGCTGGGCAAGCGTAACTTCGAGATCGTCGAGGACGTCTACGGCAACATGGGCCGCTTCTATCGTGTGCGGATCGGTGCGTTCATGGAGCCGACGGAGGCGTTGTCGATCTGCGCGACGCTTCGCGACAAGCGCATGGACTGTATGGTCCTGGATCGCTAGTGGCCGGACCGCCCAAGGCGTGCCACGGCTCGGCCCTCCGACCTCTTGTTGGAGCATAGTCGAAGCCGGGCATGGTGGCTGTCGGGGGCTTTGCGCGGGACGCGCGCCAGTGGCATCGGCTACAGCCTCCTCTTGCGGTCTGGCTGTGCCGTTTCTCCGAGGTGCCTCGATGGTTAGTCGACGCGAGGCCCTTCACTGGCCAACACGATCGTGAATTGTCCAGATGCGGCAGCACGCTGGCGGACATTCGTTTGGCTTTTGTGCTAGATGGCTCTCTCAGCGTGGATAGCGATGGGTGCATCCTAGCCGATGGCGGCAGGACGCCTGGAGTGTCGGGATGGAGGATAGCGAGTCGAGGGTCGGCCGGCGTGCGCGTCGGCGTCGAGCCCGGTTGGAGGCGCAGGCTGCCAAACGCAGCGCGCGCCAAGGCATGCCGTCGCCTTTGCCGCCGCCCGCGGTGCCGCGTATGTCAGTCGGCGCGCGGCTCCGATATCACTTCCTCACCGGGCTTGTCGTCGTTGGACCACTGACCATCACGCTCTACGTGACGTGGTGGATCATCCACATGGTGGACAACTGGGTGAAGCCGTACATTCCACGGCTCTACAACCCGGATACTTACCTTCCATTCGCGGTGCCTGGTGCGGGACTGTTGTTCGCGTTCGTCGGCCTGGTGCTGATCGGTGCGCTGGCGGCGAACCTGATCGGCCGCACCCTGATCGGCGCGAGCGAGCGGATGCTGGACGGCATGCCCATCGTTCGCAATCTCTACCGGGGCACCAAGCAACTTTTCGAATCCGTGGTGTCGGCGACAGGCCCGGAGCAAGCCTTTCAGAAGGTTGCGGTCATGGAATTTCCGTCGCCGGGGATTTATGCGCTGGTGTTCATCACGGGCGGCGTTGCGGCGCCGATAGCGGCGGTGGCTCCCGATGAGGACCTGATCGCAGTGTTCATGCCGACCCATCTGATGCCGCCGTCCGGCTTCACCGTCTTCGTGCCGCGCGCACGGGTGACGGCGATCGACATGTCGATGGAGGATGCGGCGAAGATCATTCTATCGGCCGGAATGGTGACGCCAGACGGGCAGACGAAGCTGCAACGGCTCGTGTCCGAAGCCAAAACCGAGCAAAGGGCAACGGAGCCGGTCTGAGCGGCCGCCGGACGCTTGCCGGCGGTCCGCGAGCGGCCTCGGCTCAGGCGCGACCCTCCGTCTCGAACATGGCCGAGGCAAGGGCATGGCGAGAAGTCCTTGCCTGCCCAGACGACAAACTGGAACGCCTGATAGTAGCGCTCGCAGGCCTCGAGGCCGGATCGCAGAAGGGCCTCGCACTGATTAACGTTGGCGACGGCGCCATTCAGCATGAGGCCGTGGCGGTACATGATCAGTCCTTCGCTCGCCCAGATATCGAAGTGACCGAGCCAAAGCTGCTCGTTGATCTGGGCGACCAGACGGTAGATCTCGTTCAACCGCGTATCGGGAACCTTGAAGTCGAACGCGCAGGCGATGTGCAGGCTCTCGAGATCCGTCCGCCAGTTGAGGGAAACATGGTAATCCGCCCAGGTGCCGGCGATGGTCATCGTCAGCTCGTCCTCGTTGGTGCGCTCGGCCGGCCAGTCGTGGGCGGCGGCGACCTGCTCGACGAGATCGATTGGGTTTCTCAAGCGACCGTATCCGGGTTCGGCGGTTGCCATGTGTGGTTCTACTCCTCTCGCCCCCACGTCGGCTCTCGCCGCGGGGTGCCTTGGTCGAGCGAGACCTAAGCGGACGGGAGCACGAGTCGCAAGGCGGAGCGGGCCTTCTCCACCGGCAAAGGATGAGGGGTTGAAATCGCCCTGATTCCGGACCTTTCAGGTCCCTTCCGCAAGTCGCGGTTGTGCATGACCTGTGGATCACCTGGGGACGGATTGTGGCCGACGCGAGGCACGTTGCGAGGTGCGTTGCGGAGTGGCGACGGCGGTCATCGCGGCGTCTCAGGCGCCCTTCAGTGCGCGCAGCTCGGCCTCGAGCGCATCGAGGCGCAGCGTGAGCGCGTCATTCTCCTCGCGGGCCTTGCGGGTCATGGCCTTGACGGCCTCGAACTCCTCGCGAGAAACGACGTCCATCTCGCGCAGCATGCGCTCGCCCTGGGTCCGCATCAGCGTCTCCATCTCGCGGCGAACGCCCTGTGCGGCGCCGGCGGCGTCGGTCATCAGCTTTGCGAACTCGTCGAATACACGGTTGCTGGTCTGTGTCATTGGGCGCTCCGGGCTTCCGGTGTCAGGTGACGTTGTCGGGACTATGGGAAGCGTGGCGGCGCGGATCAAGCCCGCCGAGTCGGGCACCTTGACACGGAGGGCTGGCTCGTCGAGCAACTGGTGTGGAAACTGGATGCGAGGGGCAGATGAGCATGTTGGCAATTCCGTATCCGGTCATCGATCCGGTCGCGATCGCGATCGGGCCGATCGCCATCAAGTGGTACGGGCTCGCCTATGTGACGGGGCTGCTGCTCGGATGGCTCTACATCAAGCGGCTGCTTTCCACCGACCGGCTGTGGCGAGACGGTAAGCCGCCGTTCGCCGCGAATCTGGCCGATGACCTGTTCGTTTGGGTCGCGCTCGGCGTGGTGATCGGTGGGCGCCTCGGCAACGTGCTGCTCTACGAGCCGCTGCACTATCTCAACCACCCGCTCGAAATCTTCCAGATCTGGCGTGGCGGTATGGCCTTCCACGGCGGCCTGATCGGCACGATCGTCGCGATGTGGCTGTTCGCGCGGCGCCAACGGGTCAATGCGCTGAGCGTGATGGACGTTGTTGCGGCGGCGGTTCCGTTCGGCATCTTCTTCGGCAGGATTGCGAATTTCATCAACGCCGAAGTGATCGGCCGTGTGAGCGACGTGCCGTGGGCGATGGTGTTTCCCGGGGGCGGGCCGCTTCCGCGCCATCCGACGCAGCTCTACGAGGCCGCGCTGGAGGGCCTCGTGCTCTTCCTGATCCTGCGTTGGATGACCCACGCCCGCGGCTCGCTCAGGACTCCAGGCCTGACGGGTGCCGTCTTCCTGACCGGCTACGGCGTCTTCCGGATCGTCTGCGAGATCTTCAAAGAAGACGAGTATCGGGCGCTGCTCGGGTCGTTGCCGCTGACGTCCGGCATGGCCTACTCGATCCCGATGGTCGTAGGCGGGTTGGCCGCCATTTGGCTGGTGTCGCGCCGCAAGGCCGAGGCGCCATGAGCCACGGCGCGGCGAGCTACGATTCCGAGGTCCGTCGCGAGACGCCGCTGGCGGTTGCCTTGAAGGCGCGGATCGCGCGGGATGGGCCGTTGCCGGTCACCGCCTACATGGCTGCGTGCCTCGGAGACTTGGAGCACGGCTATTACCGGGCGCAGCAGGCGATCGGCGCGCAGGGTGATTTCGTCACGGCGCCCGAGATCAGTCAGGTCTTTGGTGAGCTCGTCGGGTTGTGGGCGGCGGTCGTGTGGCAGCAGATGGGCGCGCCGACGTCGTTCCAGCTGGTCGAGATCGGCGCGGGCCGCGGTACCATGATGGCGGATGCGCTGCGGGCCGCCCGGCGCGTTCCCGGCTTCATCGAGGCGGCGCGGGTCGTGCTCGTGGAGCCGAGCCCGCTTCTGGCCGAGACGCAGCGGGCCGCATTGGCGCATTGTGGTGCTGCATTGCATCGGGTGCCGGAGATCTCTGAGGTGGCGTCGGCGCCGAGCATTCTCCTTGCCAACGAGATGCTGGACGTGCTCCCCGTCGTGCAACTTGTCCGGCAGGAGGGCGGCTGGCGCGAGCGGGTGGTTCGGCTCGACGCATCGCGCCGCCTCGAGTTCGGCTCGGCAGAGACGCCGTGGCCGGGAACGCTGCCCGACATCGCAGGCTTGGCAAAATCCGGCGACATGCTCGAGCTTCGAGACCTCGCACCATTGGCGCGAGCCATGGCAAGGATCGCTTCCGGGGGACCGTTCGCGGGGCTCTTCATCGACTATGGTCACGAGGCGAGCGGCTTCGGGGATACGCTGCAGGCCGTGCGCCAGCATCGCGGCGAGCATGTGCTGACGTCGCCGGGTGAAGCGGACCTGACGGCGCAGGTGGATTTCGCGGCCGCTGCGGCGGCGTTCCAGGCTGCCGGCCTTACGGTCGAGCGCTTGATCACGCAGGCCGAATGGCTCGGTGCGCTCGGCATCGCGGAGCGAGCCTCGCGCCTGATGGCGGCCAATCCTTCGCGCGCCGGCGAAATTGAGTTCGGCGTCGCGCGGCTGATGGCGCCGCAGGGGATGGGAACGCGTTTCAAGGTGCTCGGCCTGCGGTCACCGGCGCTAGCAGCGTTGCCGGGTTTCCCCCCAAGCTGAGGCGCGGCCGCGTCCCGCCGTGGCGATCAGGCGAAACGCACGGCATACACCGGCGGCAAGGTATGTGAGACGAGTGCCCAGCTATCGCCCTGGTCCTCGCTCACCCAAAGGCCACCCGTGGTGGAGCCGAGCGCCAGGCGATTGCCGGTAGCGTCGAGGGCGAGCGCATGCCGGTAGACGACGTCGTAGGCGTGCTCCTGCGGCAAACCACGGGAGAGCGTCTCGAAGGTGCGGCCACCGTCGCGCGTGCGGGTGACGCAGAGCCTTCCACCGACGGGAATTCGCTTCTCGTCCTTGATCTCCGGAACGAACCAGGCGGTGTCGGGCTCCGCCGGATGAACGCGCACCGGGAAGCCGAAGACGGAGGGTCCGGCTTCGCGCAGCTCGGTGAAGCTGCGCGCCTCGTCGGACGAGACGAAGATGCCGTTGTGATGCTGGACCCAGAAGCGCTCGGGAGCCGCTGGGCATTGCACAAGACAGTGCACGTCCTGCGCGATCGGGGCGTGGGTGAGCTCGGGAGGCACGTGATCGGCGCGCATGCCTTCGCCGCGCTGGGCCCAACTCGCACCGCCGTCCTCGGTGAGCCAGATGCCGCCGGTCGAGACGGCGACGTACACGCGCCGGCTGTCGCGCGGGTCGACGATGATCGAGTGCAAACCGGGGAGATCGGCGCCGCCGCCCATCCATTTGCTGCGCAGGGGGTGGTCCCAGAGCGAGCGCATCATCTCCCAGCTGGTGCCGTTATCGCGGGAGCGAAAAAGACCGCCGGGAATCGTGCCACACCAGATCGTTCCGGGCTCGTCGGCGCCGCCGGTCTCGAGCGCCCATACGCGCACTGTCGACCAGGGCAGCGGGCGGCCCCACATGTCGAGCTCCTCGTAGCCTTCGGGCTTGGCGGGATAGGCAGGGGTCGCGATCTCCTCCCAGCCACCCGCAGGTGTCGAGCGATGCATCTTGACGCCGAAGTGGCCGTGGTCGAGCGCCGCATAGCGGCGGCCGTCGCGCGGATCGGCGAGTGCCAGCGAGACGTTGTCGCCGAGGAAGTCAGCCGCACCGATGCGCCACGTGCCGTTGTTGCGCTCGATGGTGAAAAGGCCCTTCCGCGTCGAGACGAGAAGCGTGTCGGACATAGTGCGTGCTCCTAGCTGGTCAGCCACCGGAGAGGGACTGGAAGACGTAGACGGTGCTGTTCTCGCCCACGGCGTCGGTGAGCGTGGTGCGGTCGCGGATCAACTCGCCGTCGAGAAAGACCGTCATGTGCCGCCGGAGTGCCGCTTGGTCGTCGAGGACGTAGCTTCGCGCCCGCGGGTTCGCGGCAAAGACGTTGTCCAGCACCTCGCGCACGGTGCCTCCCGAGACGGTCGTCTCGGGACATTCGACATGGCGCTGGATATTCGGAGTGAAGACGACGCGGGGCATGCGGCTTTCCTCCGCTTTGGCGGGTTCAACTTTCGCGCTAGTAGACGGCATGCATGAACTGGTACCAGGTGCCATCCGGCATGAGCACGCGGGAGCGGAAGCGGCGATCTCCATCCGGGCCCAGCTCGACGATGTCCTCGTAGTCGGCGAGCGTGCCGTTTCCTGCAAAGCTCGGACCCCGGGCCTTGAGCGTCAGCGTGGTGCGCTCCGAGTTCAGCGCGCCGTCGTACACCCAGAGCATCGGCATCATCGAGCCGATCCAGGTGCCCCGGAAGCGCCCGAGCTCCGGGTCGTAGCCGAGCTGTACGCGCATGCTGAACGGCCCGCCGTCCGGCATCTCGCCTTCAGTGTCGATGGCGATCCAATAGTCGCCGATCGCGCGCACGGTTTCCCTGCTCTTGTTGATGCTCGGCGGCTGGTCGGGGCCCATGCTGCAAGTGGTCTCCGAGGTCCAATTGCCGATCAGTCGTTGCAGCCAGCGGTGCTCGTCCGTGGGTGGTGTCATTTCCATCGGTTTCTTCCTGGTGGTGCCAACTACGCAGCGATGGTCTCGCGCTCGACGATCCCCTTGAGCTTGGCGAGGCCCTTGTCGAACTGCGTGCCGCACATGCGCTCGCAGTTGATCACCTGGTTCATGACCTTGCCCATTAAGGTCATCGGTCCGGACATGGCCCAGGTCACACGTGTCCCGGCGGGAACGGGCTCGAGGCGGAACTCGATTCGGTTGTCGCAGGCCATGGGCTTCGTCATGACGAGGCGGACCGCCAGAAAGCGCGGGGCGTCCTCCTCGACGATCTCGGTGTAGCCGGTGCCGGCGTGCTTGCTCGCGAACGTGTAGCGCGCGCCAGGACCGCGTGCCGGACCACTGTAGGTCCCGGTGATGGACGGGTCCTCGTTGAAGGGGTTCCAAGTGTTGAAGGCGACCGGATCGGCGATCAGCGGAAAGATGGCGTCGGGGCTGGCGCCAATGATGGTCGAGCGCTCGTAGTCGAACTCATCAGGTTGGCGCGCCGCCAGGATGAGCACGACAGCCCCCGCGAAGACGGCCGCGATAGCGATGTAGGCGAGGATGGTCAGCATGGGTGTCTCCCTCGAGCGTGCGGTCAAGCTGCCAGCAGCACCTTGAAGCCGCCCCAGAACATGCGCATGCCGTCGACCGGCATGGCATTCTTGTCCATGTCCTTCATGCGCGGGTCGTTCATAACCTTGGCCATCACCTCGTCGCGATGCTCACGCGAGCGATAGAGCACCCAGGAGAAGGCGACGACCTCGCCCGGCTTCAAATCGACGGCCTGCGGAAACGACGTGACCTTGCCCGGCTTGACGTCGTCGGCGATGCATTCGACGTACTCGAGCGCCCCGTGCTCCTTCCACAGCCGGGCCATCTCCTCGGAGATCCGCTTGTAGTCGTGGAGCTGGTCGGCGGCGACGGGAAGAACAAAGCCATCGACGTACTTGCCTGTGTAGTCGCTCATGACAGAGACCTCCTCTGGGTTGTCCATCGAGGCAAGGACGTTCGGTGCATGGCTACGCCGACAGCGTCCCGCCAATTAGTTTGTGGCTCTTGGCTGGGCCGCTTTGGGGCGCCCTGACGAGGCAAGGCGGTCCAGCTCGCGCCGCACATGGGCGGCCTCGACGGGAGAGCGGGCGAGCGAGATGGCGCGGTCGTAGGCTTCACGGGCCTCGTCAGTGCGGCCAAGCTCGGCGAGGAAGCTGCCCCGGGCGCCGTGGAAATAGAAATAACCGGCGAGCGGCTCGGCGAGCGGCGCAATCATGTCAAGGGCGGCGGCGGAACCTTTCGCCTTCGCCACGGCGACCGCCCGATTGAGCGTGACGACGGGAGACGGCGTCATGCGCTCGAGTGCTCCGTAGAGAAGCTCGATCTGGCTCCAGTCGGTATCCTCTGCAGTCGTGGCGCGACCGTGCAGCGCGGCAATGGCGGCCTGCACCTGATAAGGCCCGGGGCGACCATGGCGCATGGCCTTGTCGACGAGGGCCAGACCTTCGGCGATCAGCGGGCGGCGCCAGAGACTGCGATCCTGGTCGGCAAGGAGAATGGCCTCGCCATCGGCATCGAAGCGGGCGGGGGCACGAGCGTGCTGCAGTAGCAGGAGGGCGGTCAGGCCCATGACCTCGGGCTCGGCCGGGTAGAGCTGCAGCAGCAGGCGGGCAAGGCGGATCGCCTCATCGGCGAGGGCGCTTTTATCGCCGTTGCCGAGCATCGGCGCCGTATAGCCCTCGTTGAAAAGGAGATAGATCATGGCCGCCACCGCCGCGAGCCGCTCGCCGCGTTCGACCGCGCCGGGCGCCTCGAATGCAACGGCCGCCTTCGCGACCCGGGCCTTGGCGCGGGTGATGCGCTGCTCCATGGCGGCGTCGCTAACGAGGAACGCGCGTGCGATCTGGGCGACCGATAGGCCCGAGACGATGCGGAGCGCCAACGCGATCTGCTGCGTGGCGGGTAGCTCGGGATGGCAACAGATGAACATCAGGCGCAGGATGTCGTCGCGGTAGTCGGCTGCGTCGATGCGCTCGACGGCGGGGCTTTCGTGGTCGGAGAGGTCGGACAGGGCACGATCGTCGTCGGGAAGCGGGGTTTGGCGGCGAGCGCGCCGCGCGTGGTCTACCCCTGCGTTGCGGGCAACCATGACGAGCCAAGCCGCCGGGTCGCGTGGCGGACCATTCGCGGGCCAGGTCTTCAGAGCCCTGAGGCAGGCCTCCTGGAAGGCTTCCTCGGCCACGTCGAGATCGCGGAAATAGCGGACGAGCGCCGCGACCGCCCGCGGGCGGGCGGCACCGAGCACCGCGCTCATCCAGTCGCGGCCGGTCATCCCGCCTGTCTCCCGTCGACGAAATAGCCGATCGGGCGGATCTCGTAGGACCCGCCGGGATTGGCCGCACCCAGCTCGCGGGCGATGTCGAGGATCTCGTCGAGTGAGGCGGCCTCGATCACATAGAACCCGAGCAACTGCTCCTTGGTCTCGGCGAACGGGCCATCGAGGACGAGGGGCGGGTCGCGATCCTTCCTGAGCGTCGTCGCAGCCGTGGTCGGAAGCAGGCGGGCAACGGGGCCGAGCTTGCCTTCGCGTGCGAGGCGCTCGTTGATCGCGGCGAGCTTCGCCATGACAGCCTCGTCCTCGGCCTTCGACCAGGCGCAGACGACCTTCTCGTCGTGGTAGCAGAGGATGGCATATTGCATGGGCGGGTCTCCGGATGGCGTCTATCTCAAGGACGTCTGAAGTGGCCGCGCCCCGACAGGGGTGGCAAATTAGTTCTTTTTATATGTCGCCGCTCAAACCTTTGGGGCTGCCCCCGGTGGCGACGTCCGCCGAACCGGCTTACTGTCGCTCCGACAACGACCGGGCGCGGACGCCCGGTGAGACCAGAGCCGGACGGGCCATGCATCACTTTACCTACCGGGGCGGAACGCTCCATGCCGAGGACGTCAGCCTCGAAACGATCGCGGCCGAGGTCGGGACGCCGGTCTACATCTATTCGGCGGCGACGATCACGCGGCACTACGAGGCCTTCGCGGGCGCCATGAAAGGGCTCGATGCGCACATCTTCTATGCGATGAAGGCCAACCCGAATCTCGCCGTGCTGAAGCTGCTCGGCGGGCTCGGCGCTGGTGCCGATACGGTTTCGGAAGGCGAGATCCGCAAGGCGCTCGCCGCCGGCATCCCGGCGAGCCGGATCGTCTTCTCGGGCGTCGGCAAGACAGAGGACGAGCTTGCCTTCGCGGTCGAGGCCGGCATCTACCAGATCAACGTCGAGACGGCCGGCGAGCTGGAGGCGCTGGCGCGGGTCACGGCCGCCCAAGGACGCCGGCAGGCCGTCGTTTTCAGGATCAATCCGGACGTCGGTGCCGGAGGGCATGCGAAGATCACCACTGGATCGTCGGACAACAAGTTCGGCGTCAGCATCGAGGAGGCCGAACGGCTCTACACCGTGTCGGCAGGCATGCCGGGTATCCAGGTGGAAGGGCTCGCGGTGCACATCGGCAGCCAGATCCGAGCCCTCCACGATCTCGGCGCGGCCTTCGGGCGGATGCGGGCGCTGACGCTGCGTTTGCGCGAGCAGGGCCATCGCGTGGCGCGGCTCGATCTTGGTGGTGGCCTCGGCATTCCCTACGAGATGAGCGAGGCCGTGATACACGGTGCGGACCTGATTCATTCCTATGCAGCGCTGGTGCGCAACACCTTCCATGGGCTCGACGTGGAGCTGGGTTTCGAGCCGGGGCGCATCATTGTGGGGAACGCGGGGGTGCTTCTGTCGCGCGTCATCCACCTGAACAAGCGCACGCAAAAGACATTCGCGGTGGTGGACGCGGCCATGAACGATCTCGTCAGGCCGGCGATGTACGACGCCTTCCACGACATCTGGACCGTGCGGCAAGCCGAGCCGGACGCAGCGCGGCATGATTACGACGTCGTCGGACCGATCTGCGAGACGAGCGACACCTTCGCCGAGGCGCGACGCCTTCCGGACCTAGCGCCGGGCGATCTCGTCGCGTTCATGACGGCGGGGGCCTACGGCGCGGCGATGTCGTCGACCTACAACTCGCGTCGGCTGGTGCCCGAAGTTCTGGTCAAGGGCGGCCGCTATGCGGTGGTGCGCCCGCGGCAGTCCTGGGAGGCGCTGATCGCCGAGGACCGGATTCCCGATTGGGCGTGACGGACTATTTTGCACGATCCGTCATAAACATGAGGCAGACTGCGTATCGATTGCCCACGACGAGACGCCGCAACGCGGCACCCGGGGAGGGGAAACGATGCGCGGATTGATGCTGCCCTTTGCCTTGCGCTATCTGCTGGTCACGATTGCTGTTCTGGGCACGGCGACCTTCGCCTTCGCTGCCTGGATCTTCCCTGGCTGGGAGCTTTTCATCGCTCCACCGCTCGCCGCGTTCGGCTTCTTTGCCGCACTGGGCATTCGCGATCTCTTCCAGACGCGTCACGCGATCCTGCGGAACTACCCGATCATCGCGCACCTGCGTTTCATCTTCGAGAAGATCCGCCCGGAGATGCGCCAGTACTTCTTCGAGACCGACAAGGACGGGATGCCGTTCAGCCGCGACAAGCGGGCCGTGGTCTATCAGCGGGCGAAGGGCGATCTCGACAAGCGTCCGTTCGGCACCCAATACGATGTCTACCAGACACAGTTCGAGTGGCTGCATCACTCGATGGCACCGCGACCCGTCTCGGGTGAGTCTTTCCGCGTGACGGTCGGAGGTGCGGAATGCTCGCAGCCCTACTCGGCCTCGGTTTTCAACATCTCGGCAATGAGCTACGGCTCGCTCTCGGCCAACGCCGTTCGGGCGCTTAACAAGGGGGCCAAGCTCGGGGGCTTTGCGCACGACACGGGCGAAGGAGGCTTCTCGCCCTATCACGCCGAGAACGGGGGCGACATCATCTGGGAGATCGGCTCGGGCTACTTCGGCGCGCGCAACCCTGATGGCTCATTCTCGGCCGAGCGGTTCGCCGAGACGGCGTCGGCGCCGCAGATCAAATTGGTGGAGCTGAAGCTCAGCCAGGGCGCGAAGCCTGGGCATGGCGGCGTGCTGCCGGCGGCAAAGGTTACGCCTGAGATCGCGCGCATCCGGGGCGTGCCGCTGGGCCAGGATTGCGTCTCGCCCGCATACCACACGGCCTTCTCGACGCCGATCGAGATGATGCACTTCGTCGTGGAGATGCGTCGGCTGTCTGGCGGCAAGCCAGCGGGCATCAAGCTGTGCATTGGCCACCCGTGGGAGTTCCTGGCGTTGGTCAAGGCGATGCTCGAGACCGGCATCACGCCGGATTTCATCGTCGTGGACGGGAAGGAGGGTGGCACGGGCGCAGCACCGCTCGAGTTCATGGACCATCTCGGCATGCCGCTCAGGGACGGGCTGGCGTTCGTGCACTCGGCGCTGGTCGGCGCGGGCGTGCGCGATCGGATCAAGCTCGGCGCCTCGGGCAAGATCGTGACTGCCTTCGACATGGCGCGGGCTTTTGCCCTGGGTGCCGATTGGTGCAATTCGGCCCGGGGCTTCATGTTCGCGGTCGGCTGCATTCAGGCGCAGACCTGCCATACCGGTAAGTGCCCGACCGGCGTGACGAGCCAGGACCCGGCCCGTAGTCGCGCCATTGTCGTTCCCGACAAAGCGAATCGCGTCGCCAACTTCCATCGCGAGACGTTGCACACACTGGCCGAGCTGGTGGCAGCCGCCGGTCTCGATCATCCCCGCGAGCTCGGGCCGCATCATTTCATGCGGCGTGCCGCACCGGATCGTGTGGTCAGCTTCGCGGAGATGTACCGTTTCCTGCGGCCGGGCGAGCTGCTGACGGGAACCGATCACCCGCAATTCCGTCATGCCTGGGCGATCGCCTCGGCCGATACGTTCGCACCGCGTGAGGTGACGGTGTCCATCGCTGCGGAGTAGGCCCGGGCGGAACCCCCGCTCCAGCGCCTCGTTTCGGCCCCACTGAGTTGTGTAGATGAAGCAAATGTGAACGGTCGGCCCCCGCGATGGCGGCCCGCCGGGGGCTCGTCAAGAGGGCCCTGGCGTGCGAGTATGCCTGAACCGGACCGGGGCGAGGGATGTCAGCGCCGGGCCGAGCCAACATACGGGGCGAGCTCAAGGAATCGTCGATGACGAGCGATACGCGAGCGGCTGGTGCCGCCCCCAATGCCGAGTTCGAGCGAAAAGTGCGGCTCAGCCGCGCGGCGCTGGTGCTCGAGCGGCTGTGGCCGCGCCTGTGGGCGATGGCCGGTCTTGTCGGATTGTTTCTTGTGGTCTCGCTGGCCGGCGTCTGGCAGATGCTTCCGGACTTCGGGCATATGACGCTGTTGGCGGCGTTCGGTCTGGCAGCAATCGCTGCTCTCGTGTGGATGGCGCGGACTCCAGGAGCCACGCGCGAGGCCGCGATCCGCCGCATCGAGCAGCGTTCCGGCGTGGCACATCGGCCGGCCTCCAGCTACGAGGACCATCTGACTGCCGCCTCGGAAAATCCCGCGACGGAGGTGCTTTGGGCCGAGCACCGAGCCCGGATCGCGCGCCAGCTCGCCAAGCTTAAGGTAGGGCTCCCGGAGGCACGCACGGACCGCCTCGACCCGTTCGCGCTCAGGGCGCTGGTTGTTCTGGGCGTCGGTCTGATGGTGTGGATCGTCGGCGACAGCGCGGCCGATCGGCTGCGCGCCGCGATACGTCTCGGTCCGCCGGCGCTCGCCGTGAACGCACGGCTCGACGCGTGGGTGACTCCGCCGGTCTATACGGGCGCGCCGCCGGTCATTCTGGCCGATGGAGCTCGGGCCGGCGCGCAGCCATCTGCGGGCTTCAACGAAAAGGGCGAGATAGAGGTGCCGGGGCGCAGCCAGCTCGTCGTCCGGGCCAGTGGGGCCGGCGCGCAAGGTTTCGTGCTCGAGGTGACGCCGGAAGGGGCAACCGCGGCCGAGCGTATGGAGGTCAAGCCGCAAGATCCGGCGTTGACACAGGTGGCGGATCGCAACCCGAACGTGGCGCCGGCCCTGCAAAGCGACGTCGCCGAGGCCAAGATCGAGCTGCGACAGTCTGCGACGGTGCGGGTCGTCGGGCTCGCCTCGGCGCCGTGGATATTGCGCGTGGTGCCGGACAAGGTGCCGACGATTGCGCTCAGCAAAGAGCCGCAGCGTCTGCCTCGCGGCTCGCTCAAGCTGACCTACAAAGTCGCGGACGACTATGGCGTGGTGTCGGCCGAGGGGCGCATCACGCGGGCCAAGCCACAACCGGACGACCCCGCAACGAGCTGGGCGCGTCCGAAGGCGAACAAGGGGCCGCGTCCGCCGCTCGAGCGCCCGCCGGCGCTGAGCCTCCGTTTGCCGCGGGCGAATGCCAAGGAGGGCGAGGCGTTCAGCTATCACGAGCTGACGGGCCACCCTTGGGCGGGCTCGCGGGTCCGGTTGACGCTGTCGGCCAAGGATCACGCGGGACAGGTCGGCAAGAGCGAGCCCGTCGAGCTCATTCTGCCGCAGCGGCGTTTCCAGAATCCGATCGCCAAGGCGGTGGTCGAGCAGCGGCGGTTCCTGGTCGAGGATCCGCGCAATCGAGATACCGTCGGCTATGCGCTGGACGCGATCACGCTCGAGCCGGAGGGGTTCATCAAGGACAGACGCGCCTACCTTGGCCTCCGTTCGGCCGCATGGCGTCTGAAGCGCGACAAGTCGCGCGCGGGGATGAAGAGCATCGTCGATCAGCTCTGGCACGTCGCGCTGCGGCTCGAGGATGGCGATCTGTCGGATGCGGAGCGGGCGCTGCGCGAGGCACAGGAGGAGCTGTCGAAGGCGCTGCAAGATGGAGCCTCGGACGAGGAGATCAAGCGGCTGATGGACCAGCTGCGGCAGGCGCTCAACAACTTCATGGAGCAGATGCAGCGGCAGGCGCAGAACCAGCCGATGGAGTTCCCGAAGAACCTGTCGCCGAATAATGTGATCCGGCAGCAGGACCTCGAGCGCATGATGCGCGACATCGAGAACATGGCAACGCAGGGCTCGCGCGATCAGGCGCAGCAGATGCTGAGCCAGTTGCGCGACATGCTGGAGCAGCTGCAGAACGGCCAAATGGCCCAGGGACAGGGGCAAAGCCAGCAGAGCCAACAGATGATGCAGATGATGGACCAGTTCGGGGACATCATCGGCAAGCAGCAGCAGCTTCTGGACGACACATTTGGCGAGAGCCAAGGTCGCGAAGTCCCAGCAAGGCCAAGACGGCCAACAAGGTCAACAAGGCCAACAAGGCCAACAAGGCCAACAAGGTCAACAAGGTCAACAAGGTCAACAAGGTCAACAAGGTCAGGGCCAGCGCGGTCAACAATTCGGTCAAGGCCAGCAGGGGCAGCAGGGGCAGCGCGGGCAGCGCCCCGGGCGCAATGGCCAGGGCGGTCGCGAGCCAGGGCAGCGACAAGGACAGGGTCAAGGGCAGGGTCGGCAACCCGGACTCGGTCTGGGCGATCGGCAGGGGCAGCTCAGAGACCGCCTCGGGCAATTGCAGCAGCAGATGCGCCGTAACGGGATGCAGTCGCCACAGCAGCTCGAGGGCGCAGAGCGCTCCATGCAGGAAGCGGAGCGAGCGCTGCGGGAGGGCGATCTGGAAGGGGCTGCCCGGGCCGAGCAACAGGCACTGGAGCAACTGCGGCAGGGTGCCCAGCAGATGGCCGAGCAGATGATGCGCCAGATGCGTCAGTTCGGACAGGGACCGGGAGGTGATGCACCTCTCGATCCGCTCGGACGGCCGCAGCGGACGGAAGGCCCCGACCTCGGGACCTCGGTGAAGGTGCCGGACGAGATCGACGTCCAGCGCGCGCGGGAGATTCTGGAGGAGTTGCGTCGCCGCCTCGGTGAGCCGATGCGTCCGCAAATCGAGCTCGACTACATCGACCGGCTGCTGAAGCGCTTTTAAGCCGCGCGCTGTTACTTGTATCGTCGCAGCGACGGATTGCTCGTTCTTCGCTCGTTAGTTGCGTACCGGCCCGGCAACCATGCCGCGTCCCGAAGCTGCCGGAATCGAGGCGGCCATGTTAAGCGGCCCTGCTTTGCGGATGATGCGTTGTGCTGCCGGGACAGCCATTGGTCCAGCCGAGCTCGCGAATTTGGGCTTGGTCGAAGCGTCTCGTCGCCCAGTAAGGGCGAGGACGCGGGCGGTAATCCGCGCGTGATCGCGTGCCGTATCGTTGGCGGAGGTGGCGGTCCGATCCGCGCGAATGTGCAGACAATAGTGCGCGTTGGGCGGTTTCGGCCGGCCTCGCAAGGAGCAAGCTACGCTTATGGATATCCAGGACCTGCGCATCTTCGCCCGTCTGGCCCGCGTGCAGAACCTTTCGGCAGTCGGCGCCGAGTTCGATCTCAGCGCGGGCACGATCTCGAAGCGATTGCAGGCGCTCGAGGCAGAGCTGTCGGTGCGGTTGTTCGACCGGACGACGCGCTCGATCAGCTTGACCGAGGAGGGCGAGAAGCTGCTCTCTGGGATCGAGACTGTGCTGCTCGACCTGCGCCAAGCACTGGAGACGGTACAGGGGCACGTCGCACGCCCCCGGGGCCGGTTGCGTGTCTCGGCACCGACGAGCCTTGGTCGTGGCATGATCGCGCCGGCGATCTGCTCGTTCCTGAAGTCCTATCCGGAAATTGACGTGCAACTCGACCTCACGGATCGTGTCGTGACGTTTCCAGATAGCGGCTACGACGTCGCCATTCGAACGGGGCAACTGGAAGATTCGAGTCTTTTCGCGAAGCGGCTGGCTGCGGACCCGCAGGTTGTCGTGGCCTCGCCCGAGTATCTGGAGGCCCATGGTCAACCGGTCTCGCCTGACGAGCTTGCCGGTCACCAATGCCTGATCCTCGGCGACGAGCAGCAATGGCTGTTCAAGAAGGGTGACGAGAGCTTCGATGTGCGTGTGACGGGACGGCTGCGCTCGGATAATGGCCAGTTGTTGAGGCACGCGGCGGTCGAGGGCGTCGGCATTCTCAAGATTTCGCGGGCGAGAGTAGCGGATGCGCTCGAGTCGGGCGCGCTACGCGAGATTCTGGCGCATTACGACGCCGGTCGCGAGTTCGAGCATCTGGGCAATCTACCCAAGCAACCGCCACATGCTGCCGAAGCTCAAGGTGTTCCTGCAATTCCTGTCGGATTGGTACCGCGAGTGCCGGCGATCGAGCGAGGCCGCGGCGCTGTAGGGATAGCGGTGCGGCTCAGTGGGGCGCGCTTGGTGGCGCACCGGTGTGGCGGTAGCCGACGGCGACTATGGCGTGGTGCGTGATGAGGTTCGTGCGCAGCATGCCGGCCTCGGGCGCTTCGCCGCGGAGCCAACGGCTGATCTGCTCCCAGTAGTCGATGAAGGCGTTGCCCTTGCGACCGTCGCGGGCGCTCAATGGCGCCCAGTACGGCGCCAGAGACAGCTTGTACTCGAGCAGGATCGAGACACGCGGCAGGCGGAACTCGAGGCCGGCGAGCACTTGGCCGACGGGACCGGTGATCTGGTATTCGTAGGTGCGCTTGGCCTCGTCATGGAACTGGACCTCGGTATGGGGAAGCGAGACGCCGAAGCCTCCGCCGACGTAGGGCCGGACCGCAGGTGCGATGCTGCCCAGTCCCAGCAGGCCGTTGAGTGTCAGCATGTTGTGACCGTGGCTGAATTCGAGATGGCGGAAGGTGTCGCCAATCGTAGCGGTGCCGTCCGCGGCCTTGCCGTTGCGCGTTCCGGTGAAGCGGACCGACTGCTCACGAACCGAGATCGCCTTGGCGTGCGTGAAGTCGAGCATGCCGCCGATGCGCCCTGACGCGGGCCAGTGCATCGCGCGCAAGCCATAGTAGATGGGGCTCTTGAAGGGCCGGCCGATCCACTGCACGTCGTGGGCGACGAGATCAGTGACGCCGGGCTTCGCAAAGTGGACGTCGCTCGCATGGGTGTGTGTGACGCCGCCGTAACCCGCATAAAGGGTCTCGGGCGCCATCGACTCGGAAGAACCTGCCGGGCGCGTGGTGGCCGTGGCGGAAGTCTCATCCGGTTGACTCATGAGCATCGGCCAGGCGGCGACGGCCAGGATCAGGGCAGAAAGGACGGCTGTGATTTTGTCCAGGGCTACGCCGCCCCGAGCTTCGTCCGCTGGCCGAACGAGTGTTGCGAACCCGCTTGCGCTCCGAGCCATGTTCATTCCCCCGGCCACTCCCACGTCTGGCATGGTTTAGGGGATACGACTGCCGATGACGAGCGACCGAGGGACGCGGTCAACAGGTGCGGTAATGCGGGGTGCGAGCGCATGCGGGTTGACGCGGGCCGATTGCTACCGCGATCATCCGCGGAGTGTGCGGGCGATCGCCGCGTCTATTTCGGGAGGCCGAACCGGTGCTGTTCTCCAATTTTCTCTTTCCCGAGAGCCGGACGCCCGAGGATGACGGGCGGATCATCCGGGAAACGCTGGCCGAGGCACGACTGACGGACGAGCTCGGCTTCGACGTCATCTGGCTGGCAGAGCATCATTTCGATGGCATCTGCGCCTACGTCGATCCGGTCAGTTTCGCCGCAGCGCTGGCGGTAGCGACGCACCGCGCCAAGATCGGCTTCGCCGTGGCACAGATGGCGCTGCATCACCCGACGCGCCTGGCAGAGCAGGCGGCGGTGATCGATCATCTATCCAATGGGCGGCTCATCCTCGGGCTCGGACGGGGCACGGCTTACAACGTCTACGATTATCAGGGCTTCGGCATCGATCCGGCGGAGGCGCAGGAGCGTTTCGAGGAGGCGGAAGCCTTCATGCGGGAAGCCTGGCGCGGCGAGCCCGTCGATCACAAGGGGCGCTATTTCACCCTCAAACTGCCTGCACTGCGACCGGCGCCGCTGACGAAGCCGCATCCGCCGATCGTCCGGGCAGCGGCTAGCGAGCACGGCATGATCGAGCTTGCGCGGCGGGGCGAACCCTTCATGATGAATGTGCAATCGGATGCGACGATCGCGGCGCGCATGGATCTCTATCGCGCCACGTTGCAGGAAAATGGACACGACGAGGCACGCATCGCGGATCTCGTGCGTCAGTGCTGGATCTGGCGCAACGTGGTGGTGGCGGATACGGACGCGGAAGCCAAGCAGATTGCGGTTCCGGCCTTCAACGCCATGAACGATTTTCGCGCCGCCATGCGTGACCGGGTTATCCGCGACCAGGGCCTTGCGATCGCGCCACCGGATGCCGGCAAGACCGGACCGCCGGCCCGCACGAGCGTGGAGCACGGCCTGGTGCACGGCGCGCCGGAGACAGTGGCACGCAAGCTTGCTCCCATCGCCAGCACCGGAGTAGGGGGCATGATCATTCAGTTCCGTCTGGGACCGATGACGCTCGCTCAGACAGAACGCAGCCTGACGCTTTTCCGCGATCGCGTGATGCCGGCGTTGCACTGAGGCCTCCGGCAACACAGCAGGTCAGGTGTGGCGCGACGGAGTTGCGTGGGCGTTACCCTTTCGGTGCCCAAGCGGCCCGGCGCTTCTCGGCAAAGGAGGCGAGGCCCTCGGCGGCCTCGGCCGTCTGTCGCGCCTCCGAGTGACTGTCGATCAGCTTGTCGAGTGTCGCCCGATCGAAACCGCCCCAGGCGCTTTCGAGGATGTGCTGCTTGGTCTTGGCCATGGCACTCGGCGAATTCTCGAGGATCTGGGCGACGATCTCGTTGCCGCGGGCCTCGAGCCGGTCCAGTGATACGACCTCGTGCACGAGGCCTATGCGACGAGCCTCTTCGGCGCCGAAGCGCTCACCTGTGATGGCGTAGCGCCGAACCTGTCGCATGCCCATGGCATCGTTGAGGTGCGGTACGATGATCGCCGCGTGCAGCCCCCAGCGGACCTCCGAGATCGAGAAGATCGCGTTGTCGGCCGCGATCACGACGTCGCAGGCGGAGACGATGCCGGTACCGCCGCCGAAGCAACCACCGTGGACGAGGGCGACAACCGGTACCGGGCAACGGTTGAGCCGATCGACGGCATCGGCCGTGGCGCGGGAGACCTCGCGATTCTCCTGTGGGCTCTTTGGCCGCACCGAGTTGATCCACTTGAGGTCGGCGCCGGCCTGGAAATGGCGTCCGTTGCCTTTGAGCACGACGGCACGCAACCCTTTCTCCTTGCCCAGCTCATCAAGGCCCTTGAGAACGCCCTGGATGAAATCCTCGTTATAGGCGTTGTTCACCTCGGGGCGGTTGAAGGTCACCGTCGCGACGCCACGGCGGTCGAGGCTGGTCAGGATTGCTGGGGCGGTCATGGTCGGGCTCCGATTGGCTTGGGGATGGGGGATCATGCGGCGCCGGAGGGTGCCGCGTCCAGGTGTGGTATCTTGCTCACAGCAGACGTCTGCTGGTCACCGGAGAGTGTTTGGTGCGGAGCAGCGACGCACTATAGAAGTGGGGATGGCGGCATCATCACACGATGGCCGCAAATTTTGCGTCTAACCGCCACGTTCGGGCGTCACATGCGACAAGACAGTTGTCTTGCATGAGCCGAGGCCACTGAGTGGACGGACGAGAAGCATCAGCGGGGGCATAATGAGCGTAGCGCGACACGCCGCAGAGACGAGTGGCCACGCCGTTCTCGGCAGTGCTCGGATTATGCTCCTCATGGGGCTCGTGGCGCTGTCCTCGGCTGCTGTCGGTGCATTCTCGCCCGCGCATGCCCAGATGGAATGGGCCAACAAGATCTTCGGGCTGCCCACGACGACATCGTCGTTCGATCGCAAGGCCTCGGGCCGGGCCCAGCAGGACGTTCCGCCCGACGATTTGCGGACCGGCGACCAGCCGCTGCGCAGCGAGGGGATGCTCCAGGCTCTCGATCTCGCCTACGGTCGCTACAAGGTGATTGCGCAGCGCGGAGGATGGCCCAACATCCCGACCGCGCGGATGATCCGCCCGGGCGACGACGACGAGCGTGTTCCGATCGTGCGGAAGCGGCTGCGGGCGACCGGGGAGCTTCGGGGCAGCGATTCGTTTCAGAGCTTCACTTTCGACAGCGAGCTCGAGGCAGCGGTGCGCCGCTTTCAGAAGCGGCACGGGCTCGCCATTTCGGGCCGCATCGATCGCGGTACCATCGCGGCCATGAATGTCCCGGTGCAGGCAAGGCTGGCGCAGATCAAGCTCAATTATGACCGGCTCGCCGCTCTCGTCGATAACGGGGGGCTACGCGAGGATCGCTACATCCTGGTCAATGTGCCGGGCTACCAACTCGAGGCCGTCGAGGGCGGCAAGGTCGCTTTGCGTCACCGTGTGATTGCAGGCCGGGCGGGACGCGAGACGCCCGTGGTGAAGGCTTCCGTGCGGGCACTCAACTTCTTTCCCTACTGGCGTGTACCAGACAGCGTCGCCAAGCTCGATGTGGCGCCTCGTCTGGTCAAGGAACCGGAGTACCTCGGGAAAGAGCAGATCCGTGTCCTGACGGGCAACTACAATGGTCCTGAAATCGATGCGTCGCGGATCGATTGGGCCAGTTTCGATCCCACGACGACAAAGCTCCGCCAGGATCCGGGGCCGCAAAACGCACTCGGGTTGGTGCGGCTCGACATGCCGAACGAGCACGGCGTCTATATGCACGATACCCCGATGAAGCCATTGTTCGGCCGGGCACAGCGTGCGTTCAGCGCCGGCTGTGTCCGCGTGCAGGACGTGTTCGACTTGGCCGCCTGGGTGGCGAAGGACGAGCCGGGCATGGATCGGCGACGGGTCGACGAGATCATCGCCGGGGGCGTGCCAGTTGATATCACTCTGGCCCGCCCGGTCCCTGTCTACTTCATCTATGTGACGGCATGGGCGGACGAGAACGGCAACGCCGAGTTCCGCCCGGACGTTTACGGTCGAGATGGTTTGCGCGAGCTCAGCAGTGATCGCGAGCACGATCCCGATGCGCCGCCGCCACCGCCGCCGACATTGGCGCCCTGAGACAACGGGATTTGTGTCGCTGCTGGTGCGAGGTCGAGACTCGCGCCAGCTAGCGGTGTTGCACATGGAGTTGCGATTGTTTCAGCCGGTAGCGCAGCATTCTCACCCCTCGGGCGAGACAGCGCACTGTAGTCTGGATTCGTGGCGCCTTCAGTGCGTCCAAGATCCGATGCGGCCGAACTTGAAGTTGTCGGCGTAGGTCTTGCGCTGAATCTTGCGGGGAGCTGGATCGATCAGCCGGTAGGCTATGCCATGCCGTTCAGCGTAGGCAATGGCCTCCTCGCGGGTGGCGAACTCGAGCCTGACCTGAGTGCGGGTGTCGCGCGATGAGGTCCAGCCCATCAGCGGGTCGATCTCGCGCGGTTGCTGGGCCTCGTGCTCGAGGACCCACTCCTTGGTACGCGCGGGACCGGACTGCATGGCGGTGCGGGCAGGCTTATAGATACGGGCGACCATGGAATGTCTCGCGGCTCTTCCGATCGTGGCTGACGCGCCGACAAGGTATGGCAACGCAACCGTTGTGGTCGGGGCAGAGAGATTCGAACTCCCGACTTCCTGCTCCCAAAGCAGGCGCTCTACCAGGCTGAGCTATGCCCCGTGACCGAGGCATCGGTGTGCCCGGTTCGTCGCGCGTCGTCAAGGTCGATGGCGCGCCATCAGCCGCGGCGCGCGCTATTCCCGCTCAGCCGCCCTTGCCAAACAGGCGGTGAATGACTTTGTCGCCAGGCTTCAGCTGGACCTTGGCGGCGACGCCGGCCTTCAGCTCGAGGACGGCGGCTACGTCGCCATTCGATGCAATGACGGCTTCCGAGAACGGCTCGGTTCCAGCTTCGATCCGGTGCACAATTCCATCCTTACGGATGAAGACCATGTCCAGGGAGATGTAGGTGTTCCGCATCCACATCGTCGCCTCCTGGGGCGGCGTGTAGGGAAACAGCATGCCGGCGTCGTCGGCCAAGGAGCGGCGGAACATGAGGCCGCGAGCCTTCTGCTCGGCTGTCTCTGTGACCTCGACCGTGAACGTATGCTCGCCGCTCGCCGTGATCAGTTTCAGGATGTCCTTGCGCATCTCGGCCCGGAGCGGTGCGGCGCCACTGATCGCGATAGCGAGGTGGCCCAACAGAAACAGGGCCGCGAAGATCGCAGCCCTGCGAAACGATGTCGAGTTTACCCGGCGCATTTCACTCGCTTTGGCTACTGCGGCCTTAGGAGTCGTCGGCGCCGAGTGAAGTTCGCTCAGTGCGACTGCAACTGGGGTGTCAAGCCGTCAGGCCGCAGCTCTGCAGCCATGCAGCCCTTCTCGCCCATGCCCCAGCGGACCTGAACGATTTGGCCCGGACGCAGCTCGGTGAACCCGAACCTGCGCAACGTCTCCATATGAACGAAGATATCGGGGGTTCCATCGCCGCGAGTCAAGAACCCGAAGCCGCGGACCCTGTTGAACCACTTCACCATGGCCCGTTCCCAACCGCTTTCCGGCGTCACGATGACGTGCGTGCGCTGAGGAAGCTGGGACGGGTGGATCGCTGTGCTCTCGTCCATGCTGATGATGCGGAAGGCTTGCATGCCTTTCGGGCGACGCAAGACCTGGGCGTGGACACGGGCGCCCTCGTAGGCCGTCTGGTGGCCGCCTGCCCTGAGGCAGGTTACGTGGAGGAGGACGTCGGGAAGTCCGTTGTCAGGAACGATGAATCCATAACCCTTGGAAGCATCGAACCATTTGATCGAGCCTGCGATCTCGAAAACCTCGAGCCCGCCAGCTACTTCCCCCGCAAGTTCCTCTCTAAGTGACTCCGGCAGATCCGGAGGCAACTTCGTTGCATCCCCCATTCGAAACCCCGCTTACTTTCTACGGTTGTGAACTCGAGACGCCAACCGGCCCTATACGGCTTTCGTCCCGCCGCGATCCGGTTCATCCGGCTCGATTGCCCCCTCACCGGGTGCCGTGTCGCGACGCGCCGAAATAGGCATGGGGGTGTCGTGGGTGTCTAGCCGGAATTTGCCGGAAGTGGGCTTTCAACGAGGGAGCGGCGCTGTCGCAGAACTGTAGCTTTTGGGGGGCAACTCATGGTTAATGCGCTAAAAAACTCGATTTCAAATAGGTGTTCAATTGCTGGTGTCGAAGGCTGTGCATAGCGACCTGTGGAGCGCTCGCAATTTAGGCGGAACGGTGGCGGGGAAGAGGTGAAAGACGTTCAAAACGGTGTCGCCGGCGAATCACATGGCGAGGTGCGCGGCTGTGCTTGATCGGCCGCTCAAGCGTTGTGCGACAGACGAGGCCGGCGTTGCATCGCACGCGGTCCCGCCACACAATGCGCCAGCTAATGCCGATCCAGGAGAAACGACGTCATGCGCTACCTCCACACGATGGTGCGGGTCACCAACATCGAGGCGAGCCTCGATTTCTACTGCAAGAAGCTCGGCATGAAAGAGGTCCGGCGCGTGGACAACGAAGCCGGCCGCTTCACGCTCGTCTTCCTGGCGGCCAGCGAGGACGAGGCGAGCGGTCGCGAGACGCGGGCGCCGTTGCTCGAGCTGACCTACAACTGGGATCCCGAGGCCTACACGGGCGGCCGGAATTTCGGCCATCTCGCGTTCGAGGTCGACGATATCTACGAGATCTGCGACCGCTTGATGAAGGCCGGCGTGACGATCAACCGGCCGCCGCGCGACGGCCGGATGGCTTTCGTGCGCTCGCCCGACAATATTTCTTTCGAGCTGCTGCAAAAGGGTGAGGCCAAGGCGAAAGCCGAGCCGTGGGCGTCGATGCCGAACACGGGCGTCTGGTGATCTGCGCGAGCGAGACGGCGCCACAGGCGGGTCGTCCATGGCCCGCGTAATCGTGATCGGCGGAGGCCCGGCCGGGCTGATGGCGGCGGATGTCATCTCCGCCGCGGGCGTCGGCGTGTGCGTCTACGAACGCATGCCGAGTGTCGGGCGAAAGTTTCTGATGGCCGGGCGGGGCGGGCTCAACCTGACACACAGCGAGCCCGTGGACGTGCTGCTCCGACGCTACGGGCCGGCGCGTGAGTTCATGGCCAAAGCCGTCGCGAGCTTCCCGCCGGACGCTCTTTGCCAAATGGCAAGTGACCTCGGCCAGGAGACGTTCGTCGGCTCGAGCGGACGGGTGTTTCCGCGTGCCATGAAGGCCTCTCCACTGCTGCGCGCCTGGCTTGCCCGGCTTGTGCAGCAGGGCGTCGAGATGCGAACGCGACATCGGTTCGTCGGCTTCGACGCGGCCGGGCGTCCACTCGTTGCGGGCATGGACGGTGCGCCATTGGCGATCGATGCCGTCGCCTTGGTGCTCGCACTCGGCGGTGGCAGCTGGCCGAGGCTCGGCTCCGATGGCGGGTGGGTTCCGGTCGTTGCAGGCCTCGGCCTCGAGGTGAGGGCGCTCGAGCCCGCAAATGTCGGCGTTGGAATTGCCTGGAGCGATCATTTTCGGCAGCGCTTCGCGGGCGAGCCGTTGAAGCGCATCGCCGTCACCGTCGGGGAGCAGCGTCTTCGCGGCGAGGCTGTCGTGACGGCCTCTGGGCTCGAGGGCGGTGCCATCTATGCGCTGACACCGGCGGTGAGGGAGGCCCTCGGGCAGGGCTTTGCCGAGGTGCTGATCGATCTCCGGCCCGACCTGGATGCCAGCGAACTGGTCGTCCGTCTGTCCAAGCCGAGAGGTAAGCAATCGCTGGCAAGCTGGCTCCGGAAATCCGTACATCTCGCGCCCGTCGCCATCGGTCTTCTGCGCGAGGCGACGGCCAATCACATGCCGATCGATGCCGAGGGACTAGCGCGCGCGATCAAGGAATTGCGGCTCCCGATCGCGGGGCTCGGCGGGCTCGAGCGAGCAATCTCGAGTGCGGGCGGGATCGCGCTGCAGGAGGTCGGACCGGACATGATGCTGCGCCGGCGGCCGGGTGTTTTCGTTGCCGGGGAGATGCTCGACTGGGAGGCACCGACGGGTGGCTATCTGCTGCAAGGCTGCTTCGCCACGGGGCATGCTGCCGGTCACGGCGTGCTAAGGTATCTTGGCCTGCAAAGCGCGTCATTCGACGGCGAACCGGTCAATCGTCTGCCCACCCCCACTTGATAGCCAAAGGATCTGTTCCATGCCGATCATCAATCGCGCCGCAGGCCTGAAAGAGGAGATTACGGCCTGGCGTCGCGATTTCCACGCCAACCCGGAGATCCTCTACGACGTGCACCGGACGGCCGGGATCGTCGAGCAGAAGCTGAAGGAAATGGGCTGTGAAGACGTGGTGACCGGCATCGGACGGACAGGCGTGGTTGCCGTCATCAAGGGACGCTCGAACGGGTCGGGCAAGGTGATCGGGCTGCGCGCCGACATGGACGCGCTGCCGATGACGGAGGCAACGGACGTTCCGTATGCCTCCACGATCAAAGGACGTGCACATGCCTGCGGGCACGACGGCCATACCGCAATGCTCCTGGGAGCGGCCAAGTATCTGGCGGAAACGCGCAACTTCGATGGCACCGCTGTCGTGATCTTCCAGCCCGCCGAGGAGGGCGGCGCTGGTGGGCTTGCCATGGTGAAGGACGAACTCATGGACCGCTGGGGCATCCAAGAGGTCTATGGGTTGCACAACATGCCTGGATTGCCCGTCGGCCACTTCACGTTGCGGCCGGGTCCACTGATGGCCGCTGCCGATACGTTCTCCATCGGCATTGAGGGGTACGGGGCGCACGCCTCGCGTCCGCACGCCAGCATCGATCCGGTCGCAATCGGCTGCCAGCTGCACGGCGCCCTGCAGACCATCGTCGCGCGCAACATCGATCCGCTGAAATGCGCGGTCGTCTCGGTGACGATGTTTCAGGCCGGGGAAGCAACCAACGTCATTCCGCAGACGGCGCGCCTGCAGGGCACGGTGCGCACTCTCGAAGACAAGGTGCGGGACAACATCGAGGCGCGGATGGGCGAAATCTGCTCAGGGATTGCGGCGGCGCACCGTGCGAAAATTCAGCTCGACTATCGGCGCGGGTATCCAGTGACCGCAAACCACGAGCGGCAGGCTGCCTTTGCAGCGTCCGTTGCGCGCGACGTCGCGGGCGATGCGGCGGTTGACACCAACATGACGCCCGTCATGGGAGCCGAGGACTTCTCCTACATGCTCGAAGCTCGTCCCGGCGCGTTCGTTTTCATGGGGACGGGACCGGGACCGGGCCTCCACCATCCCGCCTACGATTTCAATGACGAGGCCATACCGGCGGGGGTTTCCTACTGGGCGCGCCTCGTCGAGACCGCCATGCCGGCGGCCTGACGTCGCCGACCGGCGCTCGCGGCGCCGGTCGCGCTTCAGCCTCGTGCCAACCTCTGGCGTGGGGCTTTCGCGGCGGCCAGCATTAGCCCCAGCTTGGGCGCACGCCGATTGGCGGCGATCCTGCACGCGATGGTGTCGAGCCGGGCGATGCGCTGGCGCACGGTCATATCGGCGTAGCGAATGAACGCGCTGTCGATGCTATCGGTCTGGCCGATGTAGCCAGGGACGGGCGCGTAGCGGCGGTTGCGCTTGTAGCGTGTTTCCTCGGTCGTCGGTGCCTGGACGACGAGCACCTCGAGGACGGCGACACCGCGGGCCGCGAAGCCGAGCCGCTCGGCCGTGGCGCGAGAAACATCGAGCTTTCGATCGCTCCTGAACGGACCGAAGTTGTTGACGCGCACGACGGCCGAACGCCGAGTGGAGGGGTTGCGCAACAGAAGGATCGTGCCGTCCGGATGTATCGCGCTGGCGGTATTATCCGGTGCGTGGGCCCGGAAAGCTTCGCCGGAGCTGGTCAGTCCGCACGGATTGAAGCGGTCCCGCCGGCAGTCATCGTAGTGCGAGGCCTTCAGGCGCCGAAGCTTGCCAACGAGCCCCTCGGTCTCGCGCAGCGTCATCACACGGTGGCAGGTGCCGCCGTAGCAATGCCTTCCACCCGGCTTCTTCGCCTCGGCTTCGGTGGGAATGGTGAACAGTGCCAGAAGTCCGGCCATGGCGAACGCGGCGGCCTTCGAGCCTGCCCTGTGCGTGATCATCTCGTGCCCCTTCGTTAATTCTCCCGGGGGGCGTTCTGCGCACGGCCGATCGGACCTACAACCTTGGTTGACGAACTTGGTTAACACGGTTGAGCTTCGAAGGTTGTGACTTTGCACCGCATCTGACGATCCTCAGTCGGAATTCCGGCCCAGCTCATGGCAGGCACCGCGTCACCTCGGGCGGGCGTCTCACTGATCAGTGGTCAATCGTCCTCGTCCACGAAGCCGGCTGTAGCCAATGCGCCCGTAGTGCACTAAGAAGCGGCGCCATGCCGAAGCGCACAGACATCAAATCCATCCTCATCATCGGGGCAGGGCCGATCGTGATCGGCCAGGCCTGCGAGTTCGACTACTCGGGCACGCAGGCGTGCAAGGCCCTCAGAGCCGAGGGCTACCGCATCATCCTGGTCAACTCCAATCCGGCCACGATCATGACGGATCCGGAGTTGGCGGACGCGACCTACATCGAGCCGATCACGCCGGAGGTGGTGGCGCGGATCATCGAGGCCGAGCGCCCGGACGCCCTTCTGCCCACGATGGGCGGGCAAACGGCCCTCAACACCGCGTTGGCGCTCGCCGCCGACGGCACGCTCGCCAAGTTCGGTGTCGAGATGATCGGCGCCAAGGCGGAGGCGATCGACAAGGCCGAGGACAGAAAGCTCTTCCGCGAGGCGATGGACCGAATCGGGCTCGAGAGCCCGCGGGCCGCGATCGCCTCCTCCCCGGCGATCCGGAACGAGGCGGGGCAGGTGGTCGGCTACGATCGCGCCACCGGGTTCTCTGAGGCCTTGAAGGCGCTCGACACCATCGGGCTTCCCGCCATTATCCGCCCGGCGTTCACGATGGGCGGGACGGGCGGCGGCGTCGCCTATAACCGCGAGGAGTTCGAGCAGATCGCGCGCTCGGGAATTGATGCGTCGCCCGTCGGCCAGATCCTGATCGACGAAAGTCTGCTCGGCTGGAAGGAGTACGAGATGGAGGTGGTCCGCGATCGTGCGGACAACTGCATCATCGTGTGCTCCATCGAGAACGTCGATCCGATGGGCGTGCATACGGGTGATTCCATCACCATCGCGCCGGCGCTGACGCTGACCGACAAAGAATACCAGATCATGCGCAACGCCTCGATCGCGGTGCTGCGTGAGATCGGGGTGGAGACGGGTGGCTCGAACGTGCAGTTCGCGGTCAATCCCGCCGACGGGCGTCTCGTCGTTATCGAGATGAACCCTCGCGTCTCACGGTCGTCGGCCCTCGCCTCGAAGGCGACTGGTTTCCCGATCGCCAAGGTCGCGGCACGGCTTGCCGTGGGCTATACCCTTGATGAGCTCGAGAACGATATCACCGGTGGCGCGACGCCCGCGGCCTTCGAGCCGACCATCGACTATGTGGTCACCAAGATCCCACGCTTTGCGTTCGAGAAGTTTCCGGGCTCCGACCCGACCTTGACGACGGCGATGAAGTCGGTTGGCGAGGTGATGGCGATCGGCCGCACCTTCGCGGAAAGTCTGCAGAAGGCGTTGCGCGGTCTCGAGACCGGGCTCAGCGGCCTCGACGACGTCGCGTTCGAAGGGCTCGGGCAAGGCGACGACAAGAACGTCATTCGCGCAGCACTCGGTCGGCCGACCCCCGACCGGCTGCTCAAGGTCGCGCAGGCCATGCGGCTCGGCGTCGACCATGAGCAGATCCATGCCTCGTGCCGTATCGACCCGTGGTTCCTGCAGCGGATGCAGGAGATCATCGACGTCGAGGAAAAGGTGCGCCAGCACGGCCTCCCCGAGACGCGGGAGGCGTTGCGCGGGTTGAAGGCGATGGGCTTCTCCGATGCCAGGCTCGCCAAGCTCGCCGGCAAGAGCGAGGGAGATGTGCGCGCGTTGCGGCACAGTCTTGACCTTCATCCGGTGTTCAAGCGGATCGATACGTGCGCGGCCGAGTTCGCCTCGCCGACGGCCTACATGTACTCGACCTACGAGGCCGGGCTCTTCAGTGCGGCATCCGACACCGCCGCCGGAAGCCAGCCGGGTGCAGCCGTGTGCGAGGCCGATCCGAGCGACAAGCAGAAGGTCGTGATTCTCGGTGGTGGGCCCAATCGGATCGGACAAGGGATCGAATTCGACTACTGCTGCTGCCATGCCTGCTTCGCGCTCTCGGACGCCGGGTTCGAGACGATCATGGTCAACTGCAACCCGGAGACGGTCTCGACGGACTACGACACCTCGGACAGGCTCTACTTCGAGCCGCTGACGGCTGAGGACGTGCTCGAGATCATCCGGATCGAGCAGCAGAATGGCACGCTGAAGGGTGTCATCGTGCAGTTCGGCGGCCAGAACTCCGCTGAAGCTCGCCGAAGCGCTGGGCGAGGCCGGCGTGCCTGTTCTCGGCACGTCTCCGTCGGCGATCGAGCTGGCGGAGGACCGTGACCGCTTCAAGGCGCTGGTCGAGAAGCTCGGGCTGAAGCAGCCTGAGAGCGGCATCGCCGTGAGCCCGGAAGAGGCAGCGGCCGTCGCGGTCGGCATCGGCTTCCCGGTGCTCATCCGCCCGTCGTTCGTGCTCGGCGGTCGTGCCATGGAGATCGTCGCGGACACGTTCGAGCTCGATCGCTACATCCAACGCCTGTCGGCGACGCTAAAGGGACACTCCGAGCTGGTCGTCTCGGCACGCCGTCCCCTTTTGATCGACCGCTATCTGGCCGATGCCGTCGAGGTCGATGTCGACTGCCTGTCGGATGGGCACGATACGTTCGTTGCCGGCATCATGGAGCACATCGAGGAGGCCGGCATCCACTCGGGCGATTCCGCCTGCTCGTTGCCAGCCCACTCGCTGGATCGGTCGATCGTCGTCAGGCTCGAGAAGCAAACGCGGGATCTGGCGCTCGCTTTGGGCGTTGTCGGTCTCATGAACGTTCAATACGCGATCAAAGACCGCCAGATCTACATCCTCGAGGTCAATCCGCGGGCCTCGCGTACGGTGCCGTTCGTCGCGAAGGTGATCGGTGTGCCCGTCGCCGGCATCGCGGCGCGGGTGATGGCGGGCGCGCCGCTCGCCAGCTTCGGGCTGAAGCCGCCCCGTCTCAACCATGTGGCGGTCAAGGAAGCCGTGTTCCCGTTTGCGCGCTTCCCTGGTGTCGATCCAGTGCTCGGTCCGGAGATGCGATCGACGGGTGAGGTGATGGGTATCGATCGCGAGTTCGCCATGGCCTTTGCCAAGGCGCAGCTCGGCTCGGGAACGGCCCTTCCGACATCGGGAACCGTTTTCGTCTCGGTACGCGATAGCGACAAGGATCACATTCTCGGCGCTATGCGTGACCTCTTGGAGATGGGCTTTCGCATCGTCGCGACGCGCGGCACCAGGCGACATTTCGAGGCCCACGGCATCGCCTGCGAGCAGGTCAACAAGGTTCTCGAGGGGCGTCCGCATATCGTCGACATGATGAAGAACGGCGAGGTGCATCTCGTCTTCAACACCACGGAAGGTTCTAAGGCGCTCACGGATTCGAAAGATATTCGTCGAACGGCCCTCTTGAACCGCATCCCATATTATACAACGTTAGCAGGCGCGGTTGCGGTGGTGGATGCGATCCGGGCACTGAGGACTGGTAGCCTGAAAGTTGCCCCTTTGCAGAGCTACTTGGTCTGAGCGGGCGTCGTCCTGCTCGTTTCCGCGCCTCTTGTCCCAGCTGTGGGCAAAGGGCTGGTCAAATCCGGACATCTGGGTGAGACTGACTGTCAAGGCGCAACCGGAAGGGGTGCGCCGACTGGAGAATTGAAGATGGCAATGGAAAAGGTGCCGATGACGGTGGAAGGCTTCAGGAAGCTGGAGGCCGAACTGCAGCGGCTGAAGGCTGAGGAGCGGCCGCGCATCATCCAGGCCATCGCCGAGGCACGCGCACACGGCGACCTGTCGGAGAACGCCGAGTACCATTCGGCGAAGGAAGCGCAGGGCATGAACGAGGCCAAAGTGGCCGACCTCGAGGACAAGCTTTCGCGCGCCGACGTTGTCGACACGACCAAGCTGTCGGGAAGCACCGTCAAGTTTGGCGCCACCGTGCACCTCGAGGACGAGGATACCGGCGACAAGGTGAAGTACAAGATCGTGGGCGACCTCGAGGCGAACGTTAAGGACGGCCTCATCTCGATCTCGAGCCCAATCGCGCGGGCGCTGATCGGCAAGGCCAAGGGCGAGACGGCCGAGGTCACCACGCCCAAAGGAAGCCGCAGCTACGAGGTGCTCAAGATCGAGTGGAAATAGGCGGCGCGGCCGACCTGTCGTACCGAGGCCGGGATCGCATCCCGGCCTTTGCTATGTCGGGGGAGCGATGCCGGCAGGATGTCGTTGCTTTCGCAGGCTCTGGCGCCCTAGTCTTGGCTGAACCAAATCTTCGGCGAGGAGATGCAGCATGGCAGACGGGGCGGCGGTCGGGCAAAATCCGGCGCGCGAGAAGCTGAAGAAGGGCGAACTCGCCATTGGCGTCGGGCTTCGGCAGGCCCGCACGGTGGACATCGCGCCGGCCATGAAGACCTGCGGCTACGACTGGCTGTTCATCGACTGCGAGCACAACTCGATGACGCTCGACATGGCGGTGCAGATCTCGGTGACCGCCAATGCGGCCGGCATATCGCCAATCGTGCGCGTGCCGCAGGGCCAGCTCGACATGGCGACGCGGGTGCTCGACGGCGGCGCCTACGGCATCGTCATGCCGCACGTCGACACGCCCGAGGAGGCGAAGGCCATTGCTGACCGGTTGCGCTATCCGCCCGTCGGTCACCGCTCGATCGGCGGGACGATGCCGCAGCTCGGCTTCGCGCAGATGCCGCCCGACCGGTCGACCAAGATCGTCAACGACAATCTGCTCGTCGTGGTGATGTTGGAGAGCCCGCTCGCCATCAAGAACGCCGACGCTATCGCAGCCGTACCCGGTGTCGACGTGCTGCTCATCGGGACCAGCGACCTCACGCTCGAGATGGGCTTGCCGGGCCAGCTGATGCACGAGACGGTGGTCGCGGCCTACCAAACGGTGGTCGACGCGTGCAAAAAGCACGGGAAGTGGGCCGGGATGGGCGGCGTCTACACCGATGAAGGGCTCACCAAGTACATCGGCCTGGGCGTAAAGATGGTGCTTGCCGGCAACGACATGCCATTCCTGATGCAGGCGGCGACGGCGCGCGAGCAGCACTTGCGGTCTTTGAAAGTCTGACCCGGAGCACTGAGAGGCGAGCCATCGGCTCTGCACTCGAGACGCATCGGAAAATCCGATCGTCCGCACCCCTCGTACGGGGAACCCGCGGCCGATATAATGGTCTTCGTCGATCACGCAAGCTCAGACTACAAGCCAAAGGTCCCCATGAAATTCGGCACCTTCCTTCTTCTCCAGTCGCCTTCTGCCCGCAACAGCGAGGAGATCTTCGCCCGCGGCATCCGCATCGCTCAATCGGCCGACAAGCTCGGCTTCGAGAGCATCTGGTGCGCCGAGCATCACTTCTCGACGTACGGTTATCTGTCGCGCCCGTTGCTGCTGGCGACCCATATCGCCAGCCATACGGAGCGCATCCGCGTCGGCACCGCCGTCATCGTGCTGCCGCTGCATCATCCGCTGATCGTTGCGGAGGACATCGCAACTGCAGATCTCCTCACCGGCGGTCGCCTCGATATCGGGCTCGGCCGTGGCTACCAGTCTTACGAGTTTGAGCGGCTCGGCCTGTCGCTTGTCGACAGCCGTGAGCGCTTCGAGGAGGGCCTCGACATCCTGCTCAAGGCTTTCGATGGCAAGCCGTTCTCCTACGAAGGCAAACACTATCGCTTCGGCGAGACGAGCGTCTTCCCGACACCGATCCAGAAGCCGCATCCGCCCCTGTGGATCGTTGGGCAGAGCCAGGAGTTCGATAGTCGCCACGGCCCGACGTGGCTTCAACATCGTCTCCGGTGGATTCGGCGTGCCGATCGAGCGGCTGCGCGAGTTCCGCCAGAGCCTCGACGCGATGCCGATTGACGACGCCATGCGCCAGCGCATTCGCGTCTCGACGCAGCGGCCAGTCTACGTGACGAACGACGAGAGCGAGTTGCCGGCCATCGTCGAGCAGGCGCGCTGGAACATGCGCGTGACACTGAGCCTGCGCCAGGGCCTCGAGCGCGTCGAGGGAGGTCGCGCCATCGCCGTCCCGTTCGAGAAGGAGCCGGACACGCGCGATCTGCTCGAGCGCTATTTCGTCATGGGCACTCCCAAGACCTGCATCGAGCGGCTCAAGGCCGTGAAGGACGCGATGAAGATCGACCACTTCAACGCGAGCTTCTGGTTCGGCGATCTCACGGAGGAGCAGGTTCAGCGATCCATGAAGCTGTTCGCCGAGGAGGTCATGCCCGCCTTTCGTTGAGCGCTGACCGCCGATACCGAGCCGCCCGGCCTTAGGATGCGTTGCCCATGACCCCCGCCGCCTTTGCCGTGGTCGGTGCGACGATCCTCGGCACGTCGTTTCTTTCCGGCATCTTCGGCATGGCGGGCGGGTTGATCCTGCTCGGCGTGCTGCTGCTTTTCATGGACGTCGTCCCGGCGATGATCCTGTTCGGTGTCATCCAGATGGGTGCCAATGGCTGGCGGGCGCTGCTTTGGCGGGCGCACGTGCGCTGGGACCTGGTGAGTCGCTACCTGGTCGGCGCGACGGCCTCGTTTCTGGTGATGCGGCTCGTCGCGTTCGTTCCCGACAAGGCGATCGTCTACATCGGCCTCGGTGTGCTGCCGTTCGCCGCCGAGTTGCTGCCGCGATCCATGTGGCCGGACATCACCCGGCCGTGGGGCCCCTACATCTGCGGCGCCATCATCATGGTTCTGCAACTCCTGGCCGGGGCGGCCGGGCACATCCTCGACATGTTCTTCCAGCGGAGCGCCATCGACCGGAAGGGTATCGTCGGTACCAAGGCCGTATGCCAGACCACGGCGCACCTCTTCCGCATCCTGTATTTCGGCTCGTTTGCCGCTTCCCTCGACGGACAGGTGCCGATCTGGGCCATCGGCGCGGGGCTGGCACTCGCCTTCACCGGCACAACGCTCGCTGCGCGGGTGCTCGAGCGCATGACGGAGGCCGATTTCCGGGCCTGGAGCCGGCGCATCGTGCACGCCGTCGCCATCGTCTTCCTGGTGCGAGGGACGTGGTTGCTCATCGCGGCGTAGTCGCCATGTCATATTCTATTGCATTGCAGCAATGCAGGGTTGTGTCTGGTCGGAGGAGGGGTCGCTCGCCCATATTACAAAAGATAAACGAGGCTGGCGCCAAGCCGGTCACATGAGCGGAAACACCCCGGGACAGGGCTCCAAAAAAGAACAAACGTTCAGGAGCTGATCATGTCCAACCTCAACTTGAGCCTCGTTGCTGGCTATTCGGTCGATTCGCCAGCGCTTTCGAAGCACGTCACGCTGCCCCGCTTCTCCCTCGGCAGGATCCTGGAGCGGGTTGCAGCGCAGCTGCATGCGGCGCAGCGCCGGCGTACCGAGGCTGAAGTCGCGCGCTATATCCGTGCCAACGGTGGCGTGTTGACCGATGAGCTCGAGCGCCAGATCGGCCGCCGCTTCGGCATGTGAAGCGAGGCGGGTGGGCGCACGGTTAGGCCCTGAACTCGTCGAGGGGGCCGGTAAAGCCAATCCCATGGCGCTCAGCGCGCCGGTTGCTTCGCCGGGCGGGCCAGGTCTGGCGGAAGATCGGGATACCTGTCGGCGAGCGTTGCGCAAGCCGTCTGATCTGCGGACGAGCAGGCAATCGCCAACTTGTCGATCTCGGCCAGGTGCAGCTCGATTGCCGCCCTTCGCCCTGGGTCCAGGCGGGGGCGGGCGAGGACCGCGAAGCAAACGTCAAGCTGGCCTCTCGAGCACTTTTCGAGGAGGCGGCCCTGAGCAGAGGCCGGCATGACACCTGCCGTGATCGAGGTCAGCACCAGCGCCAGAGCAATCCGGTGCCGGCGCCTGCCGAAGGCGCCTCGATTGACGCCGGCCGCTCGAGGACGGCCGGTACGCGGTAGAAGCTTGGGTGGCGGGCTCACGCCTCGCCGAAGTGTATGCGGCGGTAAGCGCGCGACGGGATGAGGTCGTCCGAATGGACGTCCCACACGGTCGCGGTATTGGAGCCCTGGTGCTCCTTGAAGAGCCCTTCCATCTTGCCGAGGCTGCTGACGGTCGCGCCCTGCAATCCGAAGCCACGGGCCATGGCGGCGATATCGCCACGGCCATGGATCGCGCCTGATGGATCGATGCCGTTGGCGCGGAACTTGTGGAACTCGGCGCCATAGCCACCGTCGTTGACGATCGCCGTCAGCATGCGCACGCCGTGGCGCTTGATGGTGTCGAATTCCTGGCAGTGCATCATCAGGCTGCCGTCACCCTCGATCAGGCAAACCTTGCCGTCGCCGCGCGCCTGCGCGATGCCGATCGCCGCTGGAAGCGCGGAGCCGATGGCGCCAAAATCGACGAAGACGTGGTACTTGTCCGCCGGGCGGCCCGTGAGGTGTGTCATGGCGATCGAGAAGTAGTGACCACCGCCGACGACGATGTCCCAGTCCTTCGGGATCGTGCGATCCAGCTCCTCGATGGCGCGGCGAGGATCGACGATGCCGGATTGGACGGCGTAGGGCTTCTTGTCCGGATGATCGGCTGCGATTGCAGCCTTGATCTCGTCCGTGCGGAAGCCTTTGACCTTGATGTTGCGCTGCTCGAGGCGGTTGAGGATGGTCTCGGCTGCGGCGCGAGCGTCAGCTCGGACGTGCAGATCGGCGGTACGGAGCCCCTGCCAAAGGCCGCGCGGGTTGGTGTCGACCTGGACGACGCGGGCGCCGGGGAAGAGGTAGCCACTCTCGGTCGTGTAGTGGCCGAGGCCGAGGCCGAAGCCGATGACGAGGTCAGCTTCCGCGTACTGCTCGCGGGCCCAGTCGCTCGCGTAGGCGCCAGCGATGTCCATCGACCACGGGTTGCCGTGGAAGAGCCCTTTTGCGAGGAGCGAGGTGCCGAGAAGCGCACCCGACTGCTCGGCCAGCGCCTCGAGAGCCTCGCGGGCGCCGGAGCGCACGCACCCCTTGCCGCCGAGGATGACGGGCTTTTCGGCCTCAGCGATCATGTCGCAGATCCGGTCGACGAGAACAGGGTCGGGGATCGGACGCTGGGGGACCGGTACCAGATCGGTCGAGGGGGTGTAGTCGGTGAGGTGCGGCCAAGCCTGCTTCTGCATATCCATCGGCACCGAGAGCACGACGGGGCGGCGCTCGACCTGGGCGATCTGGAAGGCTTCGCGGACGTTGTCCAGGAGGCGATCGATGTGGCGCACGGGCACGTAGGCCGCACCAGTGCCGAGAGTGAGGGGACCCATGTCGATCTGCTGGAGGTACCAGGCTGCCGCGATTGGGCTGTCACCGGCGAAAACGACGAGGGGCGTGTTGGCTTTGGCGGCCATCACCAGCGAAGTCATGATCTGGGTAAAGCCAGGGCCGCAGGTGGTCGAGGCCACGCCGACCTTGCCGGTGGCACGGGCGTAGCCGTCGGCCATGGAGACCGCGCAGCTCTCGTGGCGCGCATGTATGACGTGCATGCCCGGCCGCTGCGCCATTGCGGTCGACCAGTACATGTTGGCGTCACCCATCAGGGTGAAAAGATGGTCGACGCCCTCGGCCTCGAAGGCCATGGCCAACATGTCTTGCGTCTTGAGCTTGCTCATTCGTGTCAGCTCCGTTTTCCGAAAAGGCTCGATAGCCAGGATTTGAAGGCGGCCCAGAGAAGGGTGAAGGCGTTGAGCTCGGCGGCTGCCCGTGGCGGCTGTGATGGCTGGGCGGGGTTCGGCGACCGGCCGGGGGTGCCGTGCGCAGCCGTCCGCGCGTCGGCTTCCGCCGCTGCTACCGAGGGGCCGCCTGCGGGCATGGTCTCGTCCGTAGTCGATGGGGTGGCTGCGGCGGACGGGCCCGGTGCGGCCGTCGCCGCGCCGCGACGCTCGGCGACAAGGGCGCCCATGTTCTTTGCGAACTCGGAGAGCAACGCACGCGCCACGTGTACGCCGCCCGCATTGGCGAAGGTCTCGAGCGGACCCGTCACGGTGTACTCGCCTTCGACGGCAAGCTCGGTCTCGCTCGTTCCACTCGCGGAGACGACACCGTTAGCGAGCGCGCGCGATGCGCCGCGCTGATCGATGCCTCGCCCTTCGATCGTACAGCGTCGCTTGTCGTTGTCGTAGGACAGCGTGGCTTCGCCGCGGAACACCGCTACGGTGGGCCCGAACTTGACCCGGATCGAGCCCTTCCACACATCGCCGCCGGACTGGTCTGGGGCGAGCGTGGCACCGGGGATGCACGACGCGACGAGCGCCGGATCGGTCAGGAGCGGCCACACCTCTTCGGGCGGTGACGGGATGGTTATCTTCTCGGCGACCGTAGGCATGCGCTGTTTGGCGTCCGGTTTGGCTCGGGGTTGGGTGGGAGATTTCGCGGGGAGGATGAGTGAAGTGGGCGACGGGGTCAAATGCTTTGGCGTATTTCGAAAGCACTGGCCGCTGCGCGCTCGCTGGATCAGACGCGTTCGTGCCGCTGTGAGGGCCACGCAGGGCTCGGTGACTGCATCGCTTGCTTGTCGAGGGCTCGGCTGCCGTGCCCGGCACGTTGTCCCTTCCATGGCAGTGTATTGCGCCGCATGCGCCAGCGCTACATTGTCCGACTCGGCGATTTCGATCTCCCGCCACACCGAGATTAGTGTCGACGGCCCGGTGACGATCGGCTGCTGGCTGAACTTCGCTGGGCGCCCTTCGACAGGGCGCGGGGCGGGGCGCGCAAGGGACGTGAACGCAGATGAAGCTAGGCCTACAGTTTCTGGCGCAACTGAGCGAACTCGATGTCGACTGGCTGCTTGCCGTCGGTGTGGCGGAGGATGTTCCCGCCGACGCGGCGCTGATCGAGAAGGGCCAGCGGGACAGCGACCTCATCCTACTGCTCGACGGAGCGGCACGGGTGCTCGATCGAGCGAGCGGTCGTGAGTTTGCGCTGATCGAGCACGGGGAGCTTCTGGGTGAGATCTCCTTCATCGACAAGGGGGGCGCCACCGCGAGCGTGGTCACGACGTCCGCGAGCCGAATCTTCCGTCTGCCAAAGGAGCGACTGGACGAGAAGCTGTCCCGCGATCCGGTTTTTGCGGGTCGGTTCTATCGCATGATCGCGGGCTTCCTGTCGGGCCGGCTGCGCGTCATGGTGGCGCCGGACGCTGACGGCGGTGCAGTCCCGGGTGGGCCGGAGGGGTTGGAGGTCGTCGCGCGGGCGCGCCTCGATCGGCTTCTCTATCGGTTTCGGCAGCGGCGCGCTGTTGTCGTGAACGGGCAGGATCTCACCCTCGAGCAGGTTGTCGAGGTGGCTCATGCGAGGCGGCAGGTGACTGTCTCGGATGCTGCCGAGGCGCGACTACGGTCGGCCCGGGAGGTGGTCGAGGAGCTCGCGCTCGGGGAACGCGCGATCTACGGCCTCAACACCGGGCTCGGCGCTTTGCGTGCGTACCGGGTGGCGCCCGGCGAGGCAGCTTCGTTCCAGCGCAAGATCCTGGTGAGCCACGCGGTCGGAATCCCTCCCGAGTATCCGCCTCATGTGTCGCGAGCAATCGTGCTCGCTCGCATCAACGGCCTGGCGCGCGGTGGTGCCGGCATCAGCCCGCACGTTTTTCACCGTCTGCTGCTGCTGCTCAATCGTGACATCGTGCCGGTCATTCCTCGTCGGGGCTCGGTCGGCATGGCAGACTTGGCCCCCCTTGCGCATATGGCGCTGCCGCTGATCGGCGACGGCGAGGTATGGCTCGAGGGAGAGCGGATGCCGGCGGGCTTGGCGCTGGCCAAGGTTGGTCTCGCGCCGATCGAGCTCGGTGCAAAAGACGGTGTCTCACTCGTCAGCGCCAACTCGGCGGCGACCGGACACGGTGCCCTGGTCCTGGCGCGCATGATGAAACTGCTGAGCCACGCCGATCTGGCGGCCGCGCTTTCGATCGACGCCTTTCTCGCCAATCCCTCGCCACTGGACGAGCGGATCATTACCGTACGCCCCCACCAAGGGCAGGTGATGACGACGATGCGCCTTCGGGCGCTACTCGACGGGAGCAGCTGCCACGACCCGAGGTTTCGCCGGAGCCTGCAGGACCCGATCAGTTTTCGCTGCATTCCGCACGTGCACGGGCCTTGCCAGGAGACGCTGGCCGTGGCGCGTCGCGTCGTCGAGATGGAGCTGAATTCGACCACCGACAATCCGGTGGTGCTGCCCGAGGTGCGAGATATCGTCTCGAACGGCAATTTCCATCCCGCCGGTCTCGCCCTCGGCTTCGAGACGTTGTCTCTGTCGCTGTCCCATCTTGCCAGTATCGCGGCGAGCCGGACCTTGCGCCTCAACGATCCGGCGATGACTGGCTTGCCGGCGCAACTGATCGCGCGGCCGGGCCTCAATTCCGGGCTGGGTGTACTGCAGAAGACCGTCACGATGCTCAATGCCCACGTCCGCTACCTCGCGGCGCCGGCCTCCCTGGATTTCATGCCGGTCGCCGGCTCGATCGAGGATCATTCGACGATGGCGACGACCGTCGTCGTCAAGCTCGAGGAGCAGATCGAAGCGTGCGAGCATATCCTAGCCATTGAGATGCTCACGGCGGCGCAGGCAATCGATCTGCGCGAGGGGATCGAGCTGGGACGCGGTACGCGGGCGGCTTACGCGCGGTTGCGGCAGGCGGTCCCATTCATGGATGAGGATCGCAACATCTCGCTGGATGTGGCTGCCGTCTGCAAGCTGGTTCGCGACGGTTCTCTGCTGATGGCAGTCGCGCAGGAAACTGGATTGCTCTTGAGCGATGATCGGCTCGTGATGGCAATCTGATCGGCGACCGCTGGCGTTGATCAATCATAGGTGAGCCGGGTTGAACAATCGTGCGCGAAGGGCGAGATGCGTGGCGTGCCGGGTCTCATCAGTCATAAATCCGATGGCTGACGGCCCTATTGCAGTCGAGCTTTTGAGGTGAAAAGTGTAAGAAGGCTCGGATCGGCTCGGGAACGGGCGCTTCCGCAGGACATTTGGCTTGGTGGATCTTGGTGCGTGGCGTGCATCGTCGAGAAGGATTCTGAACTCGCGAGGGTTGCGGACCGTTATCGCTGGGCGGGTCGCGAGCGCGGCATTCGCGAAACGACGGCCGCCATGTACGGGTGTCTAACCCGACGAACTGGAGCTCAGGTGGCAGCGAGATGCCGCATTTCGATGCCGATGACCACTGGCTTGCATCAGGAACGCTATGACCACACTCAAGAACAAACTCGCTGATCGTCTCTTCGAGACCCGGGACCTTTCACTGGCGCTCGCCGCTCCACTAACGGACGAGGATATGGTGGTTCAGGCAATGCCGGACGCCAGCCCGACGAAATGGCATCTCGCTCATGTCACGTGGTTCTTCGAGCGGTTCATTCTCGAGAATGAGCTCCCGGGCTACGAGATCTTCGATCCGGCCTTCAATTTCTGCTTCAACTCGTATTACGAGACGCAGGGCGCCCGCCAGCCGCGTCAGCTGCGCGGTCTCCTCACCCGTCCGCCAACGAGTCGCGTGCTCGCCTACAGGCGGCACGTCGATGCGGCGTTGCGGGAGCTCGAGCGCACAGGAGCACTCGAGCATCAGCGGGTCGCCTCTCTGATCGAGGTGGGCATCAATCACGAGCAGCAACATCAGGAGCTGCTCCTCACCGACATCCTCTCCTTGTTTGCGGCCAACCCGTTGCGCCCGGCGTATCGCGAGCAGGGGGCGCGGCAAGGTGGACCAGAGACGGCATCGAGCGTCGGCTGGATCGGGTTCGACGGCGGGCTCAAGCAGGTCGGCCATGATGGCGATGGCTATGCGTGGGACAACGAGCTACCGCGCCACACGACCTATGTGCCGCCGTTCAAGCTTGCCGATCGGCTCGTGACCAACGGCGAATGGCTCGCCTTCATGCAGGATGGGGGGTACGAGACAGCGTCCCACTGGCTGTCCGACGGCTGGGGTACCGTCAAGCGCGAGGCTTGGCGAGCCCCACTTTACTGGGAGGAAATCGACGGCGAATGGCATTCCATGACGCTCAACGGATTGCGTCCGGTCGATCACGCGGCGCCCGTCGCACACGTCAGCTACTACGAGGCGGATGCCTTTGCGCGCTGGGCCGGAAAGCGGCTTCCGACAGAGTTCGAGTGGGAGGTCGCGGCGGCTGACGTGCCGGTGACTGGCAATCTTATGTCCTCCGGCGCCCTGCAGACCCGCCCGGTCGACAGACCCTCGAACGGCAAGCCGCGGCAGATGTTCGGCGACGTCTGGGAGTGGACGCAGAGCGCCTATCAGCCGTATCCGGGGTACCGGCCGAGCCCGGGCGCGCTGGGTGAGTACAACGGCAAGTTCATGGTCAGTCAGCAGGTGCTCAGAGGCGCGTCGTGCGTCACTCCAGCTGGGCATTCCAGAATGACCTATCGCAATTTTTTCTATCCCATGCAGCGCTGGCAATTCGTCGGGTTGCGAATGGCGGAGGATGCTAGATGACTTCCAGGCCACAACCCAAGTCTGGCGATTCGCCGTCGGAACAGGAAGCCACACCGGAGGACCAGTTCGCGCGTGACGTGGTGAACGGCTTGTCCCGCCAACGCAAAACTCTGCCGTGCCAATATTTCTATGACGCGCGCGGCAGTGAGCTGTTCGAGGAGATCACGCGGATCCCCGAGTATTACCCGACCCAGGTCGAGATGGCCATTCTGCGGGAATGCACGCCCGAGATCGCACGCGAAATGACCGACCAAGCCAGTGTTCTCATCGAGTTCGGCTCGGGCTCGAGCGAAAAAACCGAGATCCTGCTCGAGGCCTTGCCCGGCATCGTCTGCTACGTGCCGATCGACGTTTCGGCATCGGCGCTGGACGACGCCGCGGCTCGCCTCGCGAGGCGCTTCCCCGACCTGGACGTGCGTCCCGTCGTTGGAGATTTCACGCGGCCGATCACTATCCCCGGCGATGTGGCCAAGATGGAGAGGATAGGTTTCTTCCCCGGCTCGACGATCGGCAACTTTGCACCAGACGAGGCAACACGATTGTTGTCCGCCTTCCGAAGCACGCTCTCGCCGCGAGGACGACTGCTGATTGGCGCGGACCTCAAGAAGGACGTCGGCGTGCTGCTTGCTGCGTACGACGACGCTCAGGGCGTGACAGCCGCCTTCAATCTCAATCTACTGGCGCGCATCAATCGCGAGCTCGGGGGGAATTTCGACCTGTCCCGGTTCCACCACTCAGTTCGTTATGATGCGATCAAGGGGCGGATCGAGATGCATCTCGAGAGTGCCTGCAATCAGGTCGTGACCGTCGGCGAGGATCGCTTCTGCTTCCGGACCGGCGAGACGATCCACACCGAGAATTCGCACAAGTTCACGGTCGGGGAGTTCCAGGCGCTGGCCCGAAAGGCGGGTTGGACGCCGCGGCATGTCTGGACGGATGCGCACAGCTTGTTCAGCGTCCACGACCTGACTGCATGAGATCGGCAGGTCAGCGTTGCACAAGGCGCCGCTGTCCATGCCGGCGCCTCTCGGCGAGCAATCGAGCCCGGGTCAGCGCTCCGGCGGTGTCATCGGCTTGAGCCGGCCGTGTCACCCTCGAAAACGAGCTTCTGGTCCGGACCGAGGCGGGCGATGCCCTTATCGATCGCCTCCTGGATGATCTGATCCCGCTCCCGCCACTTCGAATAGAAGGCGCCTCGATAGCCCAGGCTGACCCAGCACCTCAGGAACGGATTGTCGGCGTAGTTGTTGTCGTCCTTGGAATCCCCCGGAAGGGTAGGGAGCGAAACGCGATAGTGCTCCTCCTTCGGGATATGGCGCGAGATGAACTCGGTCGACTTGCGCCACCGGCCGCTGGGGCTGGCGATCGTCTGTGGATCCTCGGGCAGGTCGGGCGAGAAATAGAAAACGGGCCGGATGCGCCCATGCTCGTCGAACATGAACTGGCGCTCGTAGTGCTCGACGTCTCGGCACCTCTCCAGCGGCAGAAGGGTGATCGGGCTGATCGCGGTGTTGGACTGGAGGCCGGGAAGCGGCTTGCCGTTCGATTCCCGCGCGAACCTGTGGCCAAGTGGGGTGTGTGGAAAGACCTTCACACCGAACGTGATGCCCAGGACCGTGGAGTTCAGCGCCAGCATGTCGTCGAGGCATTGGCGCATGGTCTCGAGCGTCTCGCCGGGCATGCCGAGGATGAGCTCCTGCGTCACGATCATGCCGTTGTCCATGAGAAGCCGGTTGGTCTCACGGATGTCGTCCACCGTATAGAAGACCTTTCCGGCTTGGGTCAGCTTGAAGCCGGCGAGGATCTTCGGGTCAGTGTGGTCGCTTCCGACGCTCGCGCCTTTGCAGCCGGCCTCGCGCATCAGGACGGCGAGCTCCTCGTCAAAAGGCTTCGGCTGGAGATAGGTCCACAGCTTGAGCTGGTTGAGCGAGCACGAGCTGTCGCGCCGGCGCCGCGCGATAATCTCCTTTAAGATCTGCTTGGCATGACCAATGCCGACATTGAACTCGCTATCGGTGGTATGAAGGTCGTACACTCCCTGGTCGGTCAGCTGCTCCATCTCGTCGACGACCGCTTTTACAGTCCGCCGCGACAAGGTCTGACCTTTGGCGAAAGGCTCAGAGCAGTGGACGCATTCGAGTGGGCAGCCATTCTTGGTCAGAATGTTGCCGAGGCCGCCGCGCTCGTAATATTTGCGGTTGTCGACACGATAGGGATGGTTCGAGCGGCGGATGAAGGGCACGCCCTCGTTGATCGCGAGCCACGCTTCGGCGGGTGTGGGAGAGGGTGGCGGGGCCGGCACTTTCCGTACCGCGCTCCCATCGAAGATATGTAAGCCGGGTACCTGCTCGGGCGGTGTCGAGGTTGCGATCGCCCGCGCCAGATCGACCAGAGAAACCTCACCTGGACCGGCTATGCCATAGGGCACGTCGAGGTAGCTCAACGTGGCATAGGGCATCGTCGAGTAGCCGACCCCGCCCACGACGATCGGAGCGGCACAGTGCGCCTTTATCGAATCGATGATGGCGCGATGATCGGCGAGAAACGTGCGTTGCTCCTGGGGAATAACGGTGTCGGTGTTGCGTAGCGTTACGCCGACGAGCATCGGCTTGCGCATCGCAAAATAGCTTTCGACCTCGGCAGGCCAGCCCCGTTCGGGGAAGGTCAGATCCAGAACCTCTACCTCGAATCCCGCTCTTTCGAGATGGGTGGTCAGGACGTCCAAAGCATAGGGCGTGATGCCGGGCTGGACCTGATTGGGATTGACGAGGCTCACCAGTTGCGACATCCGCGGAGATCTCCCCTGCCCGGGCTCGAGCGTTCTGGCGAACTGGGTGGGCCGGCGCAATCCGCAGAAATGTCAATAACCGGCGCTCGGAACATCGTTCCGTCGCGGCGTACTTGTCTCCTATATTGTGTGCGCGGTCGGATCAATGTGGAATGCGTTTTCGGCGAACCGTGGTGGGCGGCATCCCGAAAGGGTTGGAGGGCCGAGCATGACGCTCGTGTCGCTCTACTGTCGATAATCTGCGGGCTGCCCGTCACGGCGCCGCGATGGGGCGCGCAAGCGCGCTTTGATCTCCGCCGGGCTTTCGCCCCGGTCCGGGCTCATGCAGAAGGCTTGGCTCGGTTCGGTGGCAATTGACGAGATGGGTGGCTCCCATCTGGCACTCGGGCGGCGCCTCCTTGACGCAGACGGGCAGCGCCCAATCGCAACGGGGGGCGAAGCTGCAGCCGCGTGGCTCGGTCGCAAGGATCGGTGGCGCGCCTCGGATGGCGACGAGCCGCTCGCCGGGCTCGACGCCTTTCAATGTCGAGGCCAGCAGGCCTTTGGTGTAGGGATGCGCAACTTGGCGCACCACCTCCCTGGTCGTCCCCGTCTCGACGAAACGCCCTGCGTACATGACGGCGAGGCGGTCGGAGACCTCGAGCGCGACGCCGATGTCGTGCGTCACGAAGACGACGGCCATACCGAGCTCGCGCTGCAATTCGCGAAGCAACAGCAGAATTTGCATCTGCACCGTGACGTCGAGCGCCGTCGTCGGCTCGTCGGCCAGCAGCAGTGACGGCTTGCAGGAAAGGGCGAGTGCAATCATCGCCCTCTGCCGCATGCCGCCGGACATCTCGTGCGGATAGTTACCGAGCCGCTGCCGCGCCGACGGGATCTGTACCCGCTCCAGCAGCTCGAGTGCGCTCTTCTCCGCTGCCCGCCTAGTGCAGCCTTCGTGCCGCACGATCGTCTCCGAGATCTGCTCGCCGACCGTGAAGACCGGATCAAACGCCGTCATCGGCTCCTGGAAGATCATCGAGATCCTACGACCGCGAAGCTCCTCCATCCTGTTTTCCGAAACCGACAGCACATCGTCGCCATCGATGCGCACCTTTCCGGAGACAAGCGCGGTAGACGGCAACAGTCGCATCATGGCTTTCAGCGTCACGCTCTTGCCCGAACCCAACTCGCCAAGCACGCCGAGGACCTCGCCCTGCCGAAGCGCAAACGAGATGCCGTTGACGGCGAAGAGTGTTCGGTCCCGGGTGACGAAGCGGACCGCCAGGTCCTCGACCTCGACCGCGATGGCGCTATCTGCGCTCATGATGTCACCATCTCTTTGCTGCCGATCCCGCTATGACCCGAAGCCGGATCGCACATGTGGCAGGCGGCGGCGTGGCCTGCCGATGCGTCGACGATGCTCATCCGCGGCACGGCTCGTTTGCAAATCTCCTCCGCGAAGGCGCAACGGGTGTGAAAGCGGCAGCCGCTCGGCGGATTGATCGGGTTAGGTGGATCGCCAACGAGCGGCGCGACCTCGGTGCGGCGATCAGGGTCCATCGTCGGCACGGCCGATAGCAACGCGCGGGTATAGGGGTGCTGGGGTGCTGCGTAGATGGACTTCGTCGCTCCGCTCTCCACGATCTGCCCGAGGTACATCACCAGCACCCGATCGCTGATGTAGCGAACGACGTTGAGGTCGTGGCTGATGAAGATATAGCTGAGGGAAAGCTGCTGCTTGAGATCGGCGAGCAGGTTCAGCACCTGCGCTTCCACGGACTTGTCGAGGGCCGAGACGGCCTCGTCGAGAATGACGAGGCGGGGGCTTAGGGCAAGCGCACGAGCAATGTTAACTCGCTGGCGCTGGCCACCGGATAGCTCGTGGGGATAGCGACGCGCGAACTGCCCTGGCCGAAGCCCGACCTGATCGAGCAGCTCCTCGGCCCTGTCCCGCGCACGCGATGCGGCCAGGCCATGGATCCGTGCCGGAAAAGCGATGATATCCACGACCTGTGCTCGTGGGTTGAGCGAGGCATAGCTGTCCTGGAATACCATCTGCATCTGTCGCCGCATTTCGCGAAGGGACAGGCCACGAACCGTATTCACCGGATCTCCGTCGAACACGATCGTGCCAGCGTCAGGAGCGACCAGATGCATAAGCAGCCGCGCGGTGGTGGACTTGCCGCAGCCGGATTCCCCGACGATGCCGAGCGTGTCTCCCTTGCGGAGCTCGAAGGTAATGCCGTCCACGGCGCGCACGACCTTCTGCTCGCGATCGAGAAGCGACCGCTTGAGCCGGAAATGTTTGCGCAGCCCCTCCACGGTCAGCAGCGGTTGCTGCGGGCCGCCGCGGTCGAGAGGCGACGAGATCGGGGCCTCATGCTGAGGAAACTTGGCGGAGGCAGTCATGCCTTGAGCCTCGTGTCCATGGCGGATCTCAATCCATCGCTCAGGAGGTTGAAGCACATCGACGTGACGAGGATTGCAGCGCCGGGCACAGCGGCGATGATGGGATCGACCCAAAGTGCCTGACGCATGGCATTGAGCATCAATCCCCATTCGGCCGCCGGCGGCACCACTCCCAGCCCGAGGAAGCTCAGGCCCGACGAAAGGATGATCGAGATCGAGACGAGGCTCGTTGCATAAACGAAGACGGGTCCCAGGATATTGGCGATGATCTGGAACTTGATCACCTCGATGTGCGTGGCGCCCGCGGCCCGTGCCGCCTCGACGAAATCCAGATTGCGCACCTGTGTTGTCAGGCTTTCGGTGATGCGGACGACGGGGGGGATAAAGACGATGGTGAGTGACAGGATCGTGTTGACGATACCTGCTCCCAGGACACCGCAGATGGCGACTGCCAGAAGTACTGACGGAAAAGCGTAGAGCACGTCCATCAGCCGCATCAGGATCGTGTTGATGATGCCGCCTGCCGTGCCGGCCAGAAGCCCGATGAAACCGCCGATAAGTGTCGCGAACACCACGGGAGTCAGCCCGCACAGCAGGGACAGCTGCCCCCCGTAGAGGATGCGGGAAAGCATATCGCGCCCGGTCTCGTCGGTGCCCAGCCAATGTCCCGGCGTTCCGATCGGCTTTAGCCGATTACCGACCGATCCCTCGTAGGGATCGTGTGGGGCGATCCACGGAGCGAGCAGTGTGACGGCGACGATCAGGAGCAGGATGAGGCCGACCGTCACCGTCATGCGATCGCGCATCACGCGGTCGCGGACATTCTGCCAGTAGGTTTTGACGAGCGGAGCGGCATGCTCGTCTTGGGCTGTGCCGACGTCGGCGTCGATTGTGGCCATGTCGGGTTTCATCTCCGCATTCTTGGATCTATCAGCGCCTGCAACACGTCCACGGCGAGATTGATCAGCACGAACAGGAAAGAGAGAACGAGGACTGTCGCCTGAAGCACCGGAATATCGCGACGGAAGATGGCGAGGTTCATGAGCTGCCCCGCGCCGGGCCAGTTGTAGACCGTCTCGACCAGAATGGATCCGCCGAGCAGATAGCCGAACTGAAGTCCCATCAACGCGAGCGCGGGGGGCGCCGCATTCTTGACGACATGTGCAATGATGCGCCGGCGCCGCAAGCCTTTCGCCTTAAGAGCGCCCGTGAACTCCTGCCCCATCACCTCGAGCACCGTGGAGCGCACAAGCCGGCTGATGATCCCGATCGGAATGAGGCTGAGGCTGATCACGGGAAGCACGAGATGACTCGCGTCCTCGAAACTCGTCGGCCAGCCGCCGTCGCCCGCCATCCCTGCCGCCGGCAGCCAGCCCAGTCCCACTGAGAAAAGTGCGACGAGTACGATTGCCAGCCAGAAGTGGGGCACGCTGACGCCGAACACCGAGAATATCGAGAGGAGACGGTCGATCCAGCTGCCGTGATGGAGACCGGTTATCACGCCGAGCACGCCGCCGAGCGAGAAGCCGAGGACCGCGGCGGGCAGCGCTATGGCAAGCGTATTGTTCAAGGCTCCGAGCAGCTCACCCGCAACTTTCTGTCCGGTGAATACCGATGTGCCGAGATCGCCAGTCAGTATCCGTCCGACCCAGCTCGCATATTGGATGTAGAGCGGCTTGTCGAAACCGTACTCGGCTTTGAGGCGGTCAACGACCTCCTTCGGGGCATCTGCCGGCAGCAGGATATCGAGCGGATTTCCCGGCACCATGTGCACGAGCGCGAAAACAAGAAGAGATACGCCGATGAGGATCGGCACCGTGTGGATGAGGCGCATCGCGATGAATTTGAGCATGCGGCATCCGTTTCGAGGAGTCGGCGCGACAGTCGCGCAAGCACCATGTTTCGGGCACCGCGAAAGCGCAGGTTGCGCTCTCGGTTGGCGGCAGCGAAACACCGGTTCCCTTCATTTAAGCTAGCGTGCATCGCGCGATGGAGGATGATCAAAATCCAGGCCGCGCAGCGTTGTTTTCGTGCATCGGAATATCGACGCGACGCCTTATCGTCATCGTCAGGCTCGCGGCTCCTTTCAAGTGCTGCCGCAAGCGCGTTAGCGAGAAGCCCTTCCGTTTGTGAGCACCAGACAATGAAAATCAAACTCCTTGCGACCGCCGCTTGCGCAACGGCGATGGCCCTGATCGGTGCGCCGAGTGCTCAAGCGCAAAAGACCCTGCGGATAGCCATGACGGCGGCCGACATTCCTACAACTACCGGCATGCCGAATAATGGCTTCGAAGGGATGCGGTTCGTCGGCTACACGGCTTTCGACGCGCTTGTGCTTTGGGATCTCAGTCAGACCGAGCGTCTTCCCGACATCAAGCCGGGGCTCGCCACGGCCTGGAAAGTCGATGAGGCTGACAAGACGAAATGGGTATTCACCCTGCGTCAAGGCGTGAAGTTCCATGACGGTGCCCCGTTCAACGCAGATGCGGTCGCTTGGAACCTTGCGCGCTTCTACGACGACAAATCCCCCCAGTTCGAGCCTAACGGATCGGCCATCACTCGTGCGCGCGTGCCGCTGATCTCGAAGTGGGAGAAGTTGGACGACTACACGATCGCGATCTACACAAAGGTGCCACTTTCATATTTCCCCTTCATGACCGCGCAGATTCTCCTCGCCAGCCCTGCAGCATGGGAAAAAGCTGGGAAGAATTGGGCTGATGTCGCGAAGGCGCCGGCCGGGACGGGACCTTTCAAGATCACGAAGGTCAATCCGCGCCAGTCGATCCTGATGGAGAAGAATGCCGACTATTGGGACAAGGCGCGGGTTCCCAAGGTCGACCGCCTGATGCTGGTGCCGATGCCCGAGGCGACGACACGCCTCTCGGCGTTGCGCTCGAACCAGGTCGATTGGATCGAGGTGCCGCCACCTGATGCAATTCCTTCTCTGAAGTCGGCTGGCTATGTTGTGTCGACGTCACGCTACCCGCACATCTGGCCGTGGGTCCTCAAGATCACGCACGACTCGCCGTTCGCGGACAAGCGGGTGCGACAGGCTGCCAACTTTGCCGTCGATCGTGATGCTCTTGTGAAGTTGCTGAACGGTACAGCCGAGCCGGCAACGGGCTTCTGGCCGAAGGATACTGTGTTCGCGGGCTCACCGAGCCTCAAGTACAGCTACGATCCCGCCAAAGCCAAAGCGCTATTGGCCGAGGCCGGTTACGGGCCGGACAAGCCGGTCAAGGTTCGCATCCAGATCTCGACGTCCGGCTCGGGGCAGATGCTGCCGATCCCAATGAATGAGGTCATCCAGCGCAGCATGAAAGCGGCCGGCTTCGAGGTGGAGTTCGACGTCGTGGAGTGGGGCCAGATGCTGGTCACCTTCCGGCAAGGTCCGGATAACGCCACGGTACAGAAGCTACATGGTTCGAACATCAGCTTGGTGACGTGGGATCACTCGATGGCCTTCCGCTGGTTCCATAGCCGAAACGTGGCACCTACCTCGTCGAATTGGGGGCAGTTCAAGAGCCCGAACGTCGACGCTCTGCTCAACGAGATCGAGGTTGATTTCTCCGGCAAGGATATCGCGCCCAAGCTTGCCAAGCTCAACGAGATGCTCGTCGACGAGGCCCCGTGGCTGTTCATCGTCCACGACCTCAACCCGCGTGCCTTCTCGAAGAAGGTTGAGGGCTACACGCCGGCCCAGAGCTGGTTCACGGACCTCACGCGGGTGTCGCTGAAATAGCATCGACCGCCCCCGGACCGCTGTTGTCGCGCAGGAGACGACCATGATCACCGAGGAACGCTTGCATCGGATCGAGCTTCCGGACTACGTCGCCGAGCGCGTGCGGTCCCGGCGCGGCGGCGAGCCTGCTTTTGCCAGCATTACGCCGAAGCGCACCGCCCTCGTTGTGGTCGACTTGCAGAACGGGTTCATGGCGCCGGGTCAGCCGGCAGAAATGCCAACGGCAAGGGCCATCGTCCCGAACGTGAACCGCTTAACCGCGGCAACGCGCGCCGCTGGTGGCACGGTCGTGTGGATCAAGAATACCTACGATGGCGAAGCCGCCATGACCTGGTCCGTATGGCGTGGCCACTTCGCGACGGGTGATTGGGGCCAGCGAATGGAGCAAGCCTTCACACCCGGCGATCCGGGTTACGAGATCTATGCTGCGCTCGACGTGCAGCCCGACGATCTGGTTATTCCAAAGCGGCGCTTCAGTGCACTGGTCCAGGGCTCCTCCAGCCTCGACACGGTGCTTCGGCAACAGGGCATCGACACGCTTCTTATCGTCGGCACGGCCACCAATGTCTGTTGCGAGAGCACCGTCCGCGACGGCATGATGATGAACTACAAGTGTATCATGGTGTCCGACGCCAACGCCTGCCGGACGGACGAGGAGCACAACGCCACGCTGGCGACGGTTGCGATCCTCTTCGGTGACGTGCGGTCGACGGACGAGGTGATCACCATGCTGGCCACGGGGAGCAATGCTTGATGAGTGCCGCACGTCCGATGACCCTCGAGGAGATGACCGCGCAGGCCAGGGCCGCTGGGTTCGACCTGACACCGCAGCAACTCGCCGAGATCCACGCTGGCTACCGTCAAATCGCGGCCATGGCGGCGCGTGTCCGCGGTCAGGGCGATCGCCCGAGGGAGGCCGAGCCGGCCCTCATCTTTCGTCCCGGCTTCGAGGATTGAGAACCATGCAGATCCCGTCGATTGCCGAGGCATCGCGTGACATTGCGGATGGAAGATTGTCGCCCGTGGCGCTTGCCGAGGCCTGTTTGGCCAGGATTGCTGCCAGCGAGCCGAAGCTTAATGCCTTCATCCAGCTGACGTCCGACGCCGCGATGCGTGCGGCCCGACAGGCCGAGACCGATATCAAGGCCGGACGTTGCAAGGGACCGCTGCACGGCATTCCTTTCGCCCACAAAGACATCTACGCAACTGCTGGTCTCGGCACGACGGCCCACTCGCGGCTGCTCGAAAGCAATGTTCCTAATGAGAGTGCGTTTACCGTCGAGAAGCTCGCGGCGGCCGGGGTGCTGCCGTTCGGCAAGCTCGCGACTCACGAGTTTGCCTGGGGCGGGCCAAGCTTCGATCTGCCCTGGCCACCAGCGCGCAATCCCTGGAACCCGGAGCACTTTCCTGGCGGCTCATCCAGCGGCACCGGTGCCGCCGTGGCGGCGGGATTTGTCCTCGGTGGCACGGGATCGGATACGGGCGGCTCGATCCGGCTGCCGGCAGCGTATTGCGGCCTGGCCGGGATCAAGCCGACCTACGGGCTGCTTAGCCGCTACGGCATTCAGCCGCTTGCTTTCACGCTCGATCATGCGGGGCCGCTTGCATGGACGGTGGAGGATTGCACCATCCTGCTGGAGGCGATGGCCGGCTACGATCCGCGCGATCCCGCCAGTATCGACATGCCAGTTCCACAACTGCGCAAACGCCTCGATGCGGGTATCGGTGGTCTCAAGGTCGGCGTCGTCAGGCACTTCTTCGAGCATGACACGCCGATTGTCCCCGAGGTCGGCGCTGCTATGTCGGAGAGCATTCGCGTCCTCGAAGGGCTTGGCGCTGAGGTCGCCGACGTGACGCTTCCGCCTCTGCAGGACTGGGCCTCGGCCGGTATGCTGATCATGATCGCCGAGGCGTATTCGGTGCACGAGCCTTGGTTGAAGGCGCGCTACAACGACTATGGCGAGCTGTTCCGGGACCGCGTGGTGATGGGTGCGTTCATCTCGTCAGGGGACTACCTTGCTGCGGTGCGGATGCGTCGCGAGCTGCGCAGTGCGCTTGCGCGTGCAATGCAGAGGTTCGATGTGCTGATCCTCCCGACGGTGCCGGCGCCTGCGCCACGCATGGAGGCCGTCACCAAGTATGGCGGCTTCGAGGTGCCGAACTTCACGATGCCCTTCAACGTGGCGGGTACGCCCGCGCTCTCGATTTGCAACGGGTTCAGTGCGGACGGTCTTCCGCTCGCGCTGCAGATCGTCGGGCGCCCGTTCGAGGATGCGACCGTCCTGGCGGCCGGACATGCCTACGAGCGTGCTACGGACTGGAAGTCGCAGCGACCAAGGCTCTGATGGCGTTGGAGCGGTCGCACGCTACGTGGAGCTGTAAGCGGGGAGCAGCGCCGAGCATTCTCCCCTGTGGCTCTTCATTCGTCCGAGCGGCGGATTGGTTTCCGGGGGCATCGGCGCGCAGGCAGGCTCATTCCCTGAGCCCCGTCTACAGTGCGACCTCTACGCCCAGTCCCGCTGCTTTGGCTGCGTCGTACGCCAGGTTCGCCACAATCATATCCTCCATGGCGTTGCCCATGGACTTGTAGAGCGTCACTTGGCGCTCGGAGGTGCGGCCGGGTTTCCTCCCGAGCAGCACCTCGCCGAGTTCGGCCCCGCGAGCGGGGTCGCGGCCGGCAAGCTCCGCGCAACCCACGGGCGCAGGTGAGAACGCAGCCATGGCCTCGACGAAGAGGCTGGCGCGGTCGATCAGTGCATTTGGCAACTCGCTGCCCGGCGGCGTGAAGCCGACGGACGTGACGTGGCAGCCGTCGCGCACCCAGGCGTCCTCGATCACAGGCGTCGCCGACGACGTCGTCAGGCAGATCACGTCGGCCGTTCGTGCGGCCGCCTCGAGGTCTGTCACGGCCGTGGCCTTGGGAACGCCTGCCGCGATCTCACGTGCCAGATCGGTGTTCCGTGCAAAGACGCGGATCTCGTCGAACGGCCGCGCCAGATACATTTGCCGGGCGTGCTCGCGGGCCTGGACGCCGGAGCCGACCACGAGCGCCATTCGCGCGTCCTTGCGGGCCAGCTCGCGTACCGATAGCACCGAGGCTGCCGCCGTGCGGATGCCGGTCAGGCTCGCGCCGTCCAGGATGGCGACCGGCGCGCCCGTCTCGGGGTTGAACAGCGAGATCAGCGCCTGATGGCTCTCCAGGCCGTACGCGTGGTTACCGTGAAACACGTTAACGGTCTTGAGTGCGATCATTCGGCCCGGCGTCCACGCCAGCATGGCGAGAGAGAAGCCCTTGCCCGGTACGTCCACCTTGGGCCGGGGCGGCGCCTCGACCTTTCCCTCGGAGAGCGCCTTGAATCCCTCGGCCAACGCGTCGATCGCTGCCGCTGGATCGACGAGGCGCATGATGTCGGCGCCGGAGATGGCGAGGATGGAAGTGCTTGCGTGTGCCATGTCGTGGGCTCCGTGAATTTGTGCAGCCCCCTCACCCTAACCCTCTCCCCAAGGGGAGAGGGGACGAGCGAGCGGCATCGCTGTACTTCTCTCTCTCCCCTTGGGGAGAGGGCATCGGCATGTGCTCAAGGTCACACGATCTCGTTGGCGAGCTTGGTCTCGCCGCGCTGCAGGCGGCCGACGTTCTCGATCAGCAAGTCGATCACGCGATCCTCGTAGCGCACCGTCTCGCCGGCCGAATGGGGTGTCACGATAACATGGGGCATGGCCCACAGCGGCGAGGCGGCGGGAAGTGGCTCCTCCGCCGTCACGTCGAGTGCCGCGCCGGCGATCATTTTCGCGGAGAGCGCCGCTGTCACCGCGAGCTCGTCACAGACCTTGCCTCGCGCGACATTGACGAGAAACGCGGTCGGCTTCATGGCGGCGAGTTGCTCGCGGCCGATCAGGCCCGTTGTCTCGGGGGTCAGTGCGGTGGTGAGTACGACGAAGTCAGCGCGGGGGATCAGCTTGATCAACTCCGCGTCGGCATGGATCTCGTCGGCCGCGCCGCCGCCTTTCGACGGATCGCGCCGCGTGCCCAGCACCGTCATGCCGAACGCCTTGCACAGTTGCGACAGGCGCTGGCCAATGCCGCCCATGCCGACGATCAACGCGGTCTTGCCCTCGATCTCGTCCTCGCGAACGCGCCGGTCGCCCTGCATGGGCCGCCAGTGCATCTGGTGCTGGTGGTCGCGCAGGAAATGGAGTTGCCGCGACAGGGCGAGCATCAGCGAAATCGCATGCTCGGCGACTGCGTTGGCGTTGACGCCCTGACCCGCGCGCCAGGCGGATGCCGTGCGTCTTCAGCACGTCGCGGTCGTACTGGTCGGTGCCCGCGCTGATCGATTGAATCAGTTTCAGCTTCGAGGCCTTCGGCGCCAGATCGTTCTTCCACAGCCCCGAGACGGAAAGCACGTCGGCGTTGGCGATCTTGGCCTCCAGCTCCGCCGCGCTTTTCGCGATCTCGAAGCTCATGCCCGTCCCCCGCGCCGAGAACGGCGCCTCGAACTCGTAGGCGACATGGGCGAAGAGGACGTTCAGTGACGCGTTCGGGGGCATGGTGGGCATGTGGGCTCCGTGGGCCGGACGGCTTGGCGGTGCGATATCAGATCTTGCTGCGGTGCGGATCGGCCGCTGGCAGGATGTTGCGAATGTAGTCCCGGCTCTTCCATTCGGGTGGTGGCGGCGTGCCTTCGCCTTCGCGCGGCACGTATGGGGAAGGCGTGCCGTGGACGAGGTCGGGAACGTAGCGCGGGCAGTTGGGGAAGATCTCGCAGTCGACGCGCACGACGAGTTTGGCGCCTACGTGGCGAGCTAGCGTCTCTGCATCGTCCAGAATGGCGGCACGGCCGTTCACCCGAATGCGCCGGCTCGTCCCGTCGAAGCGTACGAACAGGAGGCCGACGTGAGGATTGCGGGCGATGTTGCCGATGGTCCGATACATCGAGTTCCCGTCGTACTCGGGAATCTCCAGCGTTCCTGGCCCTACGATTTTGACGAAGCCAGGATCGCCGGACTTGATGCTTGCATCCACGTAATCGTCATAGGCAGAGGCCACGAAGACGAACGGAGAGGACGAGATCAACTCTCGATCCTCGTCCGTGAACTCGTAATGTTTGCGCCGGTCCTCGATAACCTCCGCGACGCGGCGACCGTCGAACCGATCCTGGTACTCCCGCATTCCATCGTGGAAAAAGGGACGGTCCTTCATGGCGCTAACCTCAAGCGAGCTCAGTCGTTTCCCGTCTCGCGCCCTAAGTCGGATCCCAGTTGAACACGTCCGCGGAGCGCTCGTTGGGCGTGAAGTGGGACTTCATGGCGGGCAGCGCCACCTCGGCGATCTTGGCGGGTGTCCAGCCGCTTTCGGAATGCACGGAGCGCACGGGGCGGTGCTGATTGAACAGGAACAGCTCGTGCATGCGCGCCGCCATGATCTGGCCCGTTACGCCCTTCGCCAGATCCGAGACGAGGAAGATGGCCAGCGGCGCGATCTTGTCCGGCGTCATGCGCTGGATTTTCTCGACGCGCGCCTTCTGCTCCGGCGTATCGGTCGGGATAGTGCCAATCATGCGGCTCCAGGCGAACGGCGAAATGCAGTTCGAGCGCACGTTAAAGCGCGCCATGTCGAGTGCGATGCCCTTCGACAAGCCGACGATGCCGAGCTTGGCCGCCGCGTAGTTCGCCTGGCCGAAGTTGCCGATCAGGCCCGACGTCGAGGTGAAGTGCACGAAGGCGCCCGACTCCTGGTCCTTGAAGAAGTTGGCGGCGGCGCGTGAGATATAGAAGGCGCCGTTCAAGTGCACGTCGATGACCTGCTTCCAGTCCTCGATCGACATGCGGTGGAAGATGCGGTCGCGCAGGATGCCGGCATTGTTGATGACTGCGTCGATGCGCCCGAAATTGTCGATCGCGGACTGCACGATGGCCTGCGCACTCTGCGGATCGGCGACCGAGTTGAAGTTGGCGACGGCTTGGCCGCCGGCCTTCTTGATGGTCTCGACGACCTCCTCGGCTGGTTGCTGGCTGATCGCGCCTTCGCCGTCGACGGAGCCGCCGAGGTCGTTGACCACGACCTTGGCGCCCTCCTTGGCGCCGAGAATGGCCATCTCGCGGCCGATGCCGCGACCCGCGCCGGTGACAAGGAGCACCTTGCCGTCCATGCAACCCATCAGTTCTCTCCGTCGTGTTGTGCGTGATGGCGAAAGCTTGCATGGGTGGGCACATGCGTCAAACGCATGGGGGTGGCCTGGGGGCGGCCGGCCGGAGATGAGCCGTCGGCCTGCTCCATAGTTGCCTGCCGGCCGCCAATTGGGCTTTACGCCGACTTGGACTTGAGCTCGTCGAGTTGGGCGCGCGCACCGGCGATCATGCACGAGAGGTCCGACGTCAGCATCACCATGTCGAAGCCGCGCTTGACGGCGCCCGCCGCGAACGCCGCGCCCGCGCAGTGCATGACGCACTTGATGCCAGCCTTGTGCGCCGCCGCGAGGATCTTGTCGCAGGTTGCCATGTGCAGCGGGTCCGGGTTGTCGCCGCGTGGCGGCAGTCCGAGTGCGAACGACAGGTCGGCGGGGCCGATGTAAACGGCGTCGAGGCCGGGCGTCGCGCAGATGGCGTCCAGGTTCTCGATGCCTTCCCTGGTCTCGATCATGGCCATCACGACGATCTCGTCGTTGGCTTTGGCCTGGTAGTCGGCGCCGCCGTAGTGCACCGCGCGCACGGGGCCTGACGAGCGCATTCCAACGGGCGGATAGCGGCACGCTGCAACGGCCATGGCGGCTTCCGCGGCGGTGTTGACCAGTGGAACGATGATGCCGTAGGCGCCGAGGTCGAGCGCCTTCATGATGGCTGCCGGCTCGTTCCAGGCGACGCGCACCACCGGCACGGTGTCGGTCTGCGAGATGGCCTGCAGCATCGGCACGACATCTTTCATCTCGGAGGTGCCGTGCTGCAGGTCGACGCAGAGGGCATCGAAGCCCTGGCGCGCCATCACCTCGGCCGTGAAGCCGTGCGAGACGGAGAGCCAGCCCAGCGTCACGCACTTTCCGTCACGCCACATCTGCTTGATCTTGTTCGGTCGCATGGTCGTTCCTTCAGATTGCTCGTCTTTTGGTTGATAGCAGTAGGTTTGACTCGAGGTGTCCGATGCCCGCGTGCGCCGCCCGCCGTGGTTCAGGGTCTGACAATTCTTCTCGGATTCTTCCTCAGGCCATGCCTGCCGCCTTGGCCTGGGCCAGCACGCGCTGGGCGAGTTTCAGGTGAGGCATGTCGATCATCTTGCCGTCGAGGCTCGCCACGCCTGCGCCGGGGTTCGATGCGAAGGCATCCGCGATCCTGTTGGCGTGTGCGATCTCGTCGACGGATGGCGTGAACACGGCGTTGATCGTGGCCACCTGACCAGGATGGATCGCCATCTTGCCGGTGAAGCCGTCGCGCCTTGCAATCCGCGTCTCGGCCTCGAGGCCCTTGTCGTCGCGGAAGTCGACGTAGACCGTATCCATCGGCTCGGTTCCTGCGGCCGAGGCCGTGATCAGGCAGAGGTCGCGGACGAGGCGGTAGGGCGAGGTGAAGTTGCCCGTCTCGTCGCGGTTGGCGAGTGAGCCAATCACCGCGCCCAGGTCCTCGGCGCCCCAGCTCATGGCTGCGAGACGCGTGGACGAGCCGACGTAGGTGTGGAGTTGGAGCACGGAAATCGGAACCTCGGTCACGATCGGCAGGATGCGGGTCGAGCCGCTCGTCAGTCCGTGCACGCTTTCCGCGTGCGTCAACGAGACCGACAGCCTGTGCACGTCCTCGCCAGAGGATGGCTTCGGCAGGATGATGCCGGCCGGCGCGGAGGGCATGACGCCCTCCAGATCCTTCTCCCAGTCGGCACTATCGAGCGGATTGATGCGAACCCAGAGCTGCGTGCTGGTGCCTCTGGCACGTGCGTCCGCGATGAATGCTGCCGTCATCTCGCGGGCGACGGGACGCCGCTCGGCTGCGACCGAGTCCTCGAGGTCGAGGATCAGCGCATCGGCTGGGGACTCGAGCGAGCGGACCATCTTGCGCTCACTGTCGGCGGGAACGAACAACATGGAGCGCATGGGCGACCCTTTCCAGATTTCATTGCGTTGCCGGACGTGTCGAGCAGTGGCAGCCGCTCCGCGCGGACCGGGATACTCTTGCATCCCAAACGCGAGAAGCCCGGCATCGGCGCTCGTCGTTCGGCGCCCTACGTCCGTGGGCTTGGAGCCTTTCATTCAACGCGACAAGCTACTCTCACGCCTTCGGCTTCTTTCTCATGAAGGCTTGGCGGCGGCACTCGGCGACGAGCTTGCCGTCCTGGTTATAACCCCGGTGGACGAAGTCGACGACGCCCGCGTCCGGCCGCGACTTCGACTCACGCTTGGCGACCACCTCGGTCGTCGAGCGCACGGTATCGCCATGAAAGACCGGGTGCGGGAACTTGACGTCGGTCATGCCGAGGTTGCCGATCGTAGTGCCGAGCGTCGTGTCGCCGACCGAGACGCCGATGATCAGGCCGAGCGTGAACAGCGAGTTGACCAGCGGGCGGCCCCACTCGGTCTTCGCCGCGAAATGCGCGTCGAGATGCAAGGGCTGCGGATTGTGCGTCAGCGCCGTGAACAGAATATTGTCCATCTCCGTCACGGTGCGCGTGATCGCGTGCTCGTAGACCTTTCCGATCTCGAACTCCTCGAAGTAGAGCCCGGCCATAAGCGTCGTCTCCTGCTCGTCTGTGCTGGTTCGCCGTCCATGATCATGGGGCACGCCACCAAGAGCAAGACTTCCTTGCTGTAAGGGCCCCCGCTGGCATCTTGACCCTGGTTGCCACGTCGGACTAACACCCGTCTGGGCAGGGCAGTATCCGAGGGAGCGCACGGGGCATGGTGGAGCCCGAAGAACGGCGCGGACTTGGCTCGCCTGCCTTCTCCGGCGCCGGCGCAGGCGTTATTCGTCGGCTCTGGAGGGCCGGACTGCACCGTGCCGGAGCGTTGGCACTGTTCGGTGCCGTGTTGCTGGCGACCACAGCTGTCCCGGGGGGGGCGCGGGGCGAGCATCTGATTGCGGCGGTTGCGACCAAGGGCAGTGTGCACCAGCCGCACGGGGCAGAGGTTCTGGTCGGTGCGGCGGCGGCCGTGGCTCGGATCAACGCGAATGGTGGTGTGCTAGGCGAGCCGGTGCGGGTGGTCGGTTGGAGCGAGGATTGCACGCGCCAGAGGGCGGTCCAGATTGCCGAGGAGATCGTGCGCACAAGGCCCGTCGCCGTGGTGGGGCATCTGTGTCCCGGAGCGGCGATGGCGGCCGCACCCATCTACGCCCAGGCCGGCATACCCCTCATAGTACCTGGCGTCCGAGACCCCCGACTGACGAACGGTGACACGGGTGGTCTCGTTCTGCGTCTCGCCGGTCGCGAGGACCGGTTTGCGAGCGAAATCGTCCGCGTCATCGGCACCCGCTATCCAGGTGCGGGCGTGGCCATCGTCGCGGACCGGACACGTCAGGCGAGGGGACTGGCTGGCGCTATCACGGAAGAGCTGGCGCGGCAGCGTGTGACGCTGCAACTCGACGAGCGGATCGAGTTCGGGCGAGAAGACCTATGACGCGGTGGCGGCCCGGATTCGGGCCAGCGGCGCGGGGGTGGTGGTGATGCCGGCGCAACCGATTGAGCTCGGAGTCCTGGTTCGCAGCCTGCGCCGGGCCGGCGTGGCCGCACCAGTGCTCGGTAGCGAGATCCTAGCGGTGCCTGCCGTAGTCGCCACCGCCCGGCGGGAGGCCGATCGCCTTGTGCTCATGTTGCCGTGGTCGGGCCTCGAGGAGGACGTCTCATCGGCATCGGCGGACGCACTGGAACGACCACCATTGAAGACCGGCAGGCCGCGGCTGGCTGTGCGCCGGCAGAGCGACGCGGCCGTGCAGATATGGGCGTCGGCAGCCAGGAGTGCCGGCACGACCGGTGGCAAGCCGATTGCCAAGGCGGCCCGGTCGCACCCCGCGGCTACTGCCGTTGGCCCAATTCGGTTCGACGACGCCGGAGACGCGATCGTTCCGTCCTACGTGCCCCACGTCTGGCGCGATGGTGACTGGCGGGTCCTGCGCCGCTGATCGCGGAGGCGGGCGTCGACGGCGGTCAGTGACGCCCTTGCCCCAGGGCGACGCACTCCGCCGCGAGCGTCCGCGACAGGCGCAGGAAGCACGGCGGCAGATCGACACCAGCGAACTGGCAATCGACAATGCGAGCGTTGAGGTGCGCGATCGTCCGGCGCGGATCCTCGCCCGCGTCAAGGCGGGCCATGAGGTCACGGACAGTCACTTCGACAGCCTTTTCGGCGGTTCCGGGGGTTCCGTGGCTGTGCATCTGGACCTCCTTTCCGTTCGTGTCGGCGGCTGGCTTGCGCATCCGCGCATATCTACTGATAAATCCGGCAGAATTGTTGCGTCGCTACGTATTGCCTGCTTCGTTGTTGACCGTGGTCGAGTTGTTTCGCGGATGTCGCTGCCGTGGATACAGAGGTGGCGCTCGCGGCGACCGAATGTAACGTTCTATCCACGTAAGAGGTGCGACCACTAGCGATGTTGCCATGATGGACCGTAAGTGGCGCGCAAGCGAGAATTAATTTCGGCGACGTGTGGATAACCCGAGAATGGCGACCCGTGAAAATCTGCTGACAGATGTCGTTGGGCTCCGCGTCGGGCATGCCGAGGACCCGGTTCTGGCCTCCGGCGTGACGGCCATCCTCGTCGACCGTCCCAACGTCGCCGCCGTGGTGACGCGAGGGGGTGCGCCTGGACAGCGGGACACGGGCCTGCTCGAGCCCGAGATGACGGTGGAGGGCGTCGATGGTGTCGTCCTGTCGGGTGGCTCGGCGTTCGGCCTCGACGCCGCGGGCGGTGTCATGGCGGCGCTCCGCGCGCGTGGCCAGGGCCTGAGCGTCGGCAGCGCCACGGTGCCCATCATCGTCCAGGCGATCGTCTTCGACCTGCTCAACGGGGGGCAGAAAGACTGGGGGCAAGAGCCGATCTACTGGCGCCTCGGGCTCGCGGCGGCCGAGTTCGGCGAACCGCTCTGCGCATCGGCTCGGGACTGTCGGCGGCGGCTATGGTGCTACCACCGCGGACCTCAAGGGCGGGCTCGGCTCGGCGAGTGCCATGACCGCGTCAGGGTTCACAGTGGGGGCGATCGCCGTCGTCAATGCCGTCGGATCGGCGATCGTAGGGGCTGGGCCGCATTTCTGGGCCGCGCCTTACGAGCAGCAGTGCGAGCTTGGTGGCCTCGGCCTGCCACCGCGCCTGACGCCGGATGACCTGCGTTTGCGCCTCAAGGGTGGCGTTCCGCCCTCCACCACCATCGCGCTCGTCGCGACGGATGCCGTTCTCAGCAAGCCTCAAGCGAAGCGGCTGGCCATCATGGCCGACGACGGCCTGGCGCGCGCCTTGAGGCCGGCGCACGCTCCGATGGACGGCGATACGGTCTTCGCCGTCGCGACCCAGCGACGAGAGCTGGTTAATTCGCTCGTCCTTACGGAGCTTGGTCAGGCCGCAGCCGACTGTCTGGCGCGTGCTGTTGCGCGGGGGATCTACGAGGCGACTGCTCTGCCGTTCCCCGGTGCGTTGCCGTCGTGGCAGGATCGCTTCGGACGGAGATCTCCACCGTGAGCCGCTCGCGCTGGATCGCCGCGCTACTGGTCCTTCTGGCGCTGGCCGCTCTCAATGGGTGGCATAGGCACCGAGAGGCGCAGATGAATGCCTGCCTGTCGGAGGGGCGTGCATGGAACGGACCTCTCAGCCGATGCGAGGCGCCGCGCATGGGACCGATCCTGCGGCGGTCGCTCGAACGATCCTGACCGGCTGTGGCAGATTTGCGGGATCGACTCTCGGCTGGCACTGCATCATGATGTGTCCGCGTTTATTGGAGCACGGTCGTTTGTCCGTTTCCGGAGCTGCATGGCATGGCTACGCATACATTTTTGGGGCGCACTTCGGGTGGTGACTGGCGCGATGTCGATTTTGTTGCCGTCGTTCGGGCGACTGGCGACCAGATCGTGATCCTCAACTCTGACGGCACGGAAACGCACCTCTTCAGCGCCAATGGTGATTTCGTCGAGGGCCTCGGCGGCTTCTCCGGCACGGTTAGCTCGATGGCGCGAACCGACGAGGGTGGCGCCGTTGTCTACGAAACGGTGAGCAGCGTCGGCCTCGGTGTGTCGGATCTCCTCGGCGGCGGCGGTCAGTTGTTCGATCTCGTGCTTGACATGGCTGCTACGGTCGGGGGGGCGGGCGCTGGTGGAGATACACTCGATATTTCCGGCTGGAGCCAATTCAGCCTCGCGTCGTTCGGCAACGGAGTCGCCGACGAGGTGGCAGCCCAGTCGAGCGTGGTCGCCTATCTCGACGGTTTCACAACGACAACCGGCAGTTTGTCCGAGGGCGAGAGCTTGGCATTGTCCTCAATGGGCGCCGGGCTGGACGTGCTCGAAGCCTTTTCTTTCACCGACCTGGGGGCTGCGGGTACCGGCACCGGTACGTTGATCGCCGACTTTGCCAGTTCCAGTGCTGGTGTCATGGTCGATCTTGCCAGCGACACCGCAAGCACCGTTGGCGGCAATGTGGCGCTTGCCGACACGACGCGGGACATCGTCGGTTCAGCATTCGACGACAACTTGATCGGTGATGCCTACGACAACGTCGTGCTGGGTGGCGGGGGCGACGACCTCATCACGCTGGGTGCGGGCAATGACACGCTCGTGTTCGGTCTCGGTGACGGTCTCGACACGGTCACTGATTTCGGCATGGCTGGGCTCGATACCATCAGCCTGCAGGGATATGCCGGCATCTCGAGCTTCGCGCAGTTGCTCGACGAGCAGCGCCTGCTCACTGTTGATGGCCAAGCCATGGTGCTGCTCAACGGCGGCGACGGCGTCATCCTGCAGAACGTCACGAGCCACACGCTGCTCACAGCTTCGCAATTCCAGTTCTGACGGCAGCGTCACTTGGCATCCGGCCAGGGGGCAGGTTCCTAGACGGCCCGGCCGAAGCTCGCCTCAGAAGCGGTCGACGCGGTACGGCCGCGGGTCGGCATATGGCGTCTCGCCGGTCATCATCTCGGCAAGCAGTCGTCCTGTCGCCGGTCCCAGCGTAAAGCCCAGATGGTGGTGGCCAAAGGCGAGCCAGAGGCCTGGTTTTCCCGGCGTCTGGCCGATCACGGGCACCATATCGGGCAGGCAGGGGCGCCGGCCGAGCCAAGCCTCCGGATCGGCCGCGTCTCCCAGCGGGAAGATCTGCCGGGCCGCCGCTTCGGCCCGGCTGAGCTGGACCGGCGAAGCTGGCGCATCGCGCATGGCGAACTCGGCCCCGGTGGTCAGTCGAATGCCCTTGGTCATGGGCGCGAGACAATAGCCCCGCTCGGCGTCGACGACGGGCCGGCTCAACGTGGCGTTGCCGTCGGCGCGATAGTGCATGTGGTAGCCGCGCTTCCAGCCGAGCGGTACGCGGATGCCGTGCGCTTTCATCAGCTCGCCCGCCCAGGGCCCCAGTGCCACCACCACCTCGCGGGCCTCGGCCCAACCGCCTCGCGTCGCGACCTTCCAGCCTCCCGGCGCCTCGGTCAGGGTCTTGGCCTCGCCTTCAATCAGAGTGCCGCCGCGCTTGACCAGGAGCTCTGCGTAACCGCGGCCTAGGGCGCCGGGGTCGGAAATGCTTACGGGATCGGTGAAATGCAGCGCGCCGATCAGGTTGTCCGCGAGATGCGGCTCCATCGTCTCGAGTTGCTTCGGATCAATTGCCTCGCTGTTAATGCCGTAGAGCTTGCGCACCTTCTCGTCCTTGGCTCGCGCCAGCTCGAGCGCCGCGTGTGTCCGGTAGATGCGCAGATAGCCGTTGCGGGTCATCAGGTGCTGCAGACCGGCGGCCTCGATCAACGGCTCGTGCTCGCTGATTGAGTGCTCGACGAGCGGCAGCATGGCCTTTGTGCTCTGTGTCTCGCCCTCTGGCGTCGAGTGCCGCCAGTACTGAAACAGCCAGGGCGCGACGCTGGGCAAGCTCGACAGCTGATAATGGGCCTCGGACGTGTTGTTCAGCGCGTACTTGAAGATCGTCGCCCACTCACGTGGAAACATGTAGGGGACGACGCCTTCGCGCTGGATCATGCCAGCGTTGCCGAACGAGGTTTCCTCGGCCGGCCCGCGCCGGTCCAGCAGGGCGACCGACCGGCCGCGGCTCTGCAGATGGAGCGCGCAAGAGATGCCGACCATTCCGGCGCCGAGCACGATGCAGTCGAATTTCATGGAGGCCTGCGGAAGGTGAGGTTGGGCGGGAGAAGCACTATAGGCGCCCCTTTGGCGCGGGACCATACCAAGTCGCGATCACTGCCAAGCAGGGGGTGCCAGGTCTTTGGGCAGCGAAGGCGTCAAATCCGCGCAAACTCGGCCCGGCGTCATCAAGCGAAACCGATGGGGATGTGGGCGGACCACCGTCGGCGATTGCTCGACAGAAGTTGAAGGGTGGGAGGCACCGTGGGTCCCTGCCTCTGCCTGGCGAACTCCAGCCGATCCGCTCTTATACCTCCACCACGAGTCCCGGGTTGAACTCAGGGTTTTCGTCGCCGTAGCCGTGAGGATTGCACACGATGCGGGTTGCCCCGGCGCGATAGTCGAGGCTGACATGGGTGTGGCCATGCACCCATAGTGCCGGTTCATGCCGCTCGATCATCTCTGAGAGATCGGAGACGAATGCGGCAGACAGAAGATTGGGCCGGTGCTTGTCAGCAAGGCTCAGCGGGTGCGGCGCATTGTGGGTGACGACGACCGTCGGACCATCGTGCGGCGCCGAAAGGTTGCCCTCGATGAAGCCGCGCGCTGTCCGATGCAACTCTCGACATTCCTCCGGCGTGATGAAGCGGTCGGGTTCCTCGAGAATTCGCCGATGGTCCTTCATTCGCCGCCGGGCGATCTCGATCATCTCGTCGCGACGGTCGGCCCCGTAGATCTCGTAGTCCGCCCAGAGCGTCGATCCGACGAAGCGCACGCCGTCGATCGTCACGGACGTATCGTCGAGAAAAGCGATGTCGTGGGTGCGCGCAGCAAGGGCTCCGGCGATGCGCTCGTCGGGGCGGACACGCGCGAAATACTCGTGGTTGCCGGCGACGAGCACGATCGGCACCTCGGCTCCCAAATGCGCGCGCAGCCAGCGCATGCCGTGCTCGATGCCCTCGCAGACGTCGCCCGCCACGACGACGACATCGACGCCCGGGGCCAAACGGGGGGCGAACACCGGGCAGACGTCGATGTGAACGTCGGAGAAAATCTGCAGCCGCATCAGCCCTCGCGACGGCGCCAGGTCGAGGGGCGTGGCCCCTCAAGAGAAACCCGCGCCATCGGGATGGCGCGGGCAGAAACATCACCGCTTCGATCGACCCTCGCGGCTACTCTTCCTTCTTGCGGCGGGGAATGGACGGCACGGCGCCTGTCGGGCGCCCGCCGGTACCGCCTTCACCCTTGGGGCTGGGCAGGGCCTTCTTCGGTCCTGCGCCGACGAGCGCATCGCCCTCCGGCGCTTCATCCTCAGCCTCGTCGTCCTCCTGCTCCTCCTCGAGCTGGGCCCGAGGCTTGCGGCCAGGCTCGGCGGGCAGGTACTCGAAGCCGAGCTTCCTGTCCTCGCCTTCGCCCTCGACCTTGATGCGCACCGTGCCGCCGTTGATCAGGCTGCCGAACAGCAGCTGCTCGGCGAGCGGCTTCTTGATGTGCTCCTGGATCACGCGTGCCAGCGGGCGGGCGCCGAACTTGTCGTCGTAGCCCTTCTCGGCAAGCCACTTGGTGGCATCCTCGCCGAGCTCGATGGTGACACCACGATCTGCGAGCTGCGCTTCGAGCTGGAAGACGAACTTCTCGACGACCTTGGTCGATGACCTCGGGCGGCAGCGCGGAGAACGGCACAACGGCATCGAGCCGGTTGCGGAACTCGGGCGTGAACAGCCGATTGATCGCCTCCTTGTCGTCGCCTTCGCGCTTGGCGCGGTTGAAGCCGATCGCCGGCCTGGGCCATGTCAGCCGCGCCAGCGTTCGTCGTCATGATCAGGATGACGTTGCGGAAATCGACCTGCTTGCCGTTGTGGTCGGTGAGCTTGCCGTGGTCCATCACCTGCAACAGGATGTTGAACAGGTCCGGATGGGCCTTCTCGATCTCGTCGAGCAGCAGCACCGAGTGCGGATGCTGGTCGATGCCATCGGTCAGCAAGCCGCCCTGGTCGAAGCCGACGTAGCCCGGAGGCGCGCCGATCAGCCGCGAGACGGTGTGCTTCTCCATGTACTCCGACATATCGAAGCGCAGGAGCTCGATGCCCATCAGCGATGACGAGCTGCTTGGCGACCTCCGTTTTGCCGACGCCGGTGGGGCCAGAGAACAGGTAGCAGCCGATCGGCTTCTCCGGCTCCCGGAGGCCCGCACGCGACAGCTTGATCGCCGAGGCCAGCGCCGTGATCGCGGCATCCTGGCCGAAGACGAGGCGCTTCAAATCCTTCTCGAGGTTCGACATCACCTCGGCATCGGACTTGGATACGGTCTTCGGCGGGATGCGGGCCATGGTGGCGACCGTCTCCTCGACCTCCTTCACCGTGATCTTCTTCTTGCGCTTGCCTTCAGGCACCAGCATCTGCGAGGCGCCCGTCTCGTCGATCACGTCGATCGCCTTGTCGGGCAGCTTGCGGTCGTGAATGTACTTGGCCGACAGCTCCACGGCGGCCTTGATGGCCTGATTGGTGTACTTGAGCTTGTGGAACTCCTCGAAGTAGGGCTTCAGCCCCTTCATGATCTCGATCGTGTCGTCGATCGTCGGCTCCTTGACGTCGATCTTCTGGAACCGCCGGACGAGTGCACGATCCTTCTCGAAGTGCTGGCGATATTCCTTGTAGGTCGTGGAGCCGATGCAACGCACCGTTCCGGCCTGTAGAGCGGGCTTCAAGAGATTCGAGGCATCCATCGCGCCGCCGGAGGTCGCGCCGGCGCCGATGACGGTGTGGATCTCGTCGATGAACAGGATCGCGCCGGGGTAGGCCTCGATTTCCTTCATGACGGCTTTGAGCCGCTCCTCGAAGTCGCCGCGGTAGCGGGTGCCGGCGAGCAGCGTGCCCATGTCGAGCGAGAAGATCGTGGCGTTCTTCAACACCTCGGGCACCTCACCGCGGATGATCTTCCGCGCCAAGCCTTCGGCGATGGCCGTCTTGCCGACACCGGGATCACCGACGAACAGCGGGTTGTTCTTCGAGCGCCGGCAGAGCACCTGGATCGTGCGCAGGACCTCGGTCTCGCGCCCGATCAGCGGGTCGATCTTGCCGTCGCGCGCCTTCTTATTGAGGTTGACGCAATAGCTGTTGAGGGCGTCGGCCTGCTTCTTCTCGCCGCTGCCGTCGGTGCTCTCACCCTCGTCGATGCCGCGCGCAGGACGTGGCTCGCTGGCGCCGGGGCGCTTGGCGATGCCGTGGCTGACGTACTGAACCGCGTCGAACCGCGTCATCTCCTGCTCCTGCAGGAAGAATGCGGCGTGGCTCTCGCGCTCGGCGAAGATGGCGATCAGCACGTTGGCGCCGGTCACCTCCTCGCGGCCCGACGACTGCACGTGCACCACGGCGCGATGGATCACGCGCTGGAAGCTGGTGGTCGGCTGGGCGTCGGCGGCGCCCTTGCGGACGAGACCCTCGAGCTCGGTGTCGAGATAGCCCGTCACGCGTCGGCGCAGCTCGTCGAGATTGACGTTGCACGCCCGCATGACGGCGGCCGCGTCGCGGTCGTCGATCAACCCGAGAAGCAAGTGCTCGAGCGTGGCATACTCATGATGGCGCTCGTTGGCATACTCGAGAGCCTTGTGGAGCGCCTGCTCCAGATTTTGTGAGAAGGACGGCACCGGTGACCTACTCCTTTTCCATGGTGCACTGCAGCGGATGCTGGTGCTGGCGCGAGAAATCCATGACCTGCGTCACCTTCGTCTCGGCGACCTCGTAGGTGTAGACCCCGCAGATGCCGACGCCCTTGTGATGGACGTGCAACATGATGCGCGTCGCCTCCTCGCGGCCTTTGTTGAAGAACCGCTCGAGCACGTGCACGACGAACTCCATCGGTGTGTAGTCGTCGTTGAGAATTAGGACTTTGTAGAGGCTCGGACGCTGCGTCTTCGGGCGCGTCCGGGTGATGATCCCGGTCTTGCCCTCGCCACCGTCGTCAGGCGGTCGCTTATTTCCGCCTGCCATCAGCTCCGCATCTCTTCGCAGGACCTCTCCTCGGTCGTTACTCATAGTGGCTATCCGGGCCAAGCCTCTGCTCCGGTCCATTGCTCGCACTCCTGTCGCGTCTCTGAGAGACCGCGGGTGGCGTGGCCGCCTGATTGGGCCGACCCCGCCTCTTGGACCATACTACCGAGAGCATGCACCGGTTCGCAAACCCTGACTAGTTGATGAACCTCGAACCGTTGACGCTGCGCGCCCTTCCGCATGTGGGCACTCCCGGGGGTAAAAAAAAGGCCCGGCGAACGCGCCGGGCCCCAAACATCTACGGGAGCGGGGAGTTGGGCTAGCGGCCGCCCTGCATCGCGCGCTCCATGGGCCGGTAAGCCTCCTTGGCGAGCTCGGTATACATGGTGCCGAGCTTGGTCACCTGGTGCATGTAGTCGTCGTAGGCGCGCTTGGCGTAGGTCGACTGGATCTCGAAGGCCTGCTCCACGGACTTGGCGGACATCAGCTTTTCCATGGTGTGGGAGCTGTCCTCGAACGACCGCTTGGTGTAGTCGGTCATCTCGGCGGCGATCGCCTGCCAGCTCTTGCCCCACTCGCCGAACATCTTCATAGCGGTGTCGATGCCGGCCTGATTCATGCGCTGCATGTCGTCGAAGGGCTTGACCATCTGTCTTCTCCAGGTTGCCGGCAGGGAGCCAGGCGGGGCTTCTCGCCGAATAATGCCGAGACGCGCCGTTCAGCCCGTCCCCGAACGCTCTCGAACTGCGGCGGCATGGCCGCTCGCGGTCCTAATGGGGGTCAATTTTAGTTGCGGTGCACAAGACAATCAAGAGCGATGTTGCGACGCAGCATGGACCGTTAACCAAGCCTGCACGGCGATCTGCGAGGCTCGCTCAGGGACTGGCCCGGCGACGCCGCATTGGCGCCCGAAAATTATGATGTCTACCCGGCCAGGGGTGTCAGGTGATGATGACGAACGAGACAGGCGAGGCCACGGTCGCCGCCGCCGGGAGGACGAGGAGGCTGATCCGGGCCTGCGGTGCTGGCACGGCCGCCGTTCGCGGGCTCATCCTTGCGTTGCTCGGTCTGTGGGTGATGGCGCTACCGGCCGCGGCCTCGTCGCGCTATGCCGCCATGCTCGTCGATGCCAACACCGGCCAAGTGCTTCACGCCGAAGCGGAAGAGGTATCACGCTACCCGGCCTCTCTCACCAAGGTCATGACGCTCTATCTCGTCTTCGAGCAGATTGAGCTTGGCCGCCTCAAGCCTGAAACCCGTATCCGCATATCCCCTGAGGCCGCCTCGGTTCCCCCGTCAAAGCTCGGACTGGAGCCGGGCTCGACGATCTCGGTTGGTGATGCTGTCCGATCGCTGATCACCAAGTCGGCCAACGATATCGCGGTCGCCCTGGCCGAGCATATCGCCGGCGATGAGGTGCGGTTCGCCGAGGCCATGACACGCAAGGCGCGTGAGCTGGGCATGAGCGCGACCACGTTTCGCAACGCGCACGGCCTCCCGGATCGCGAACAGGTGACCACGGCGCGAGACATGCTGACGCTGGCTCTTCGCCTTTACGACAAGTTTCCCGATCAGGCTCGTCTCTTCGCTCTCAAGTCCTTCCGCTATGCCGGTCGCACGCACCGTAATCACAACACGATGCTCGCGAGCTTCGCCGGCATGGAGGGTATCAAGACGGGCTATACCTCGGCATCCGGGTTCAATCTGCTCGCCTCGGTGCGCCGCGACGGGCGCCACGTTCTGGCGGTTGTGCTCGGCGGCTCGACCGCTGCGGCCCGCAATGCTCGGATGCGTCTCGTTCTCAATAGAGGGCTGCAACTCGCATCGAGGGAACGCACGCGGCGTCCGCTCGTCGTGGCGAGCCGTCCTGTTGGGCGGCCAGCCGCCATCGAGCGCCCGGCGCCGATCGTAACGCCGCGTCGGGTGGCAACCATTCCGTTGACGCCCGCGCCGCGTCTCGTCGAGCCGGTCGCGGTCGTCCAACCTACGCAGCCGACTGTCCTGCCGCCGGTTATGGACAGATGGAGCTCCGAGGTTCGGATTGCGGCGCCGGTTGCGGCTGGGACAAGCGTCGCCGGCCATCTCGCAGCCCGCGGCTGGCAGCCGACCGTCGCGCCAGATGCGCGCGGAGTGAGGCCACCATCCACACTTGCGGCACAGGCGGCGTATCTCGGGTCGCGCTCAGATGGAACCACCCCGGGCGCTGAATGGCGCCAGGGGCCGACCGCCGAGATCCAGATAGGCGCATTCAGTGACGTACGCGAGGCACGCGAGCGTCTGGACGACGCGCGGCGACTTTCACCCGGATTGCTGGCGCAGGCGCGTGCTGCGACGCCGACGGTACAAGCCAACGGCCGAACGCTCTATCGAGCGCGCTTCGTCGGTCTCGATGCCGGCACGGCTGCCACCGCCTGCACACAGCTTCGGCGCCAGCGTATCGACTGCCTCGTCGCGCGCTCCGAGTGACGCGGGGCGTGCAGGCCTCAGGATGACTGGTTGAACTCACGGTAGCCGCCCGCGGCGACCTTGTCAGCCAATCGGCGGTACTTGACCTGGCTGCCGTTGTAGCCAAGCACGCGCAGCACCTGCCGCCCCTCGACGTTGCGGTTGATGCCGGTCTGCCACGAGGCTATGCGGCTCGAGAGGAGAGGGGCCGCCGCCTTGTCGACGTGCTCCGCCCACATGTCGACCGCGTCTGTGCGGGGCTCGATCCGCTTGATCCCGTTGGTCCGCATGTACTTGATAAGGTCGGTCAGCCAGTCGACGATCTGCTCGATGTTGCGCGGAATGTTGCCGCGTGCGGTGTGCGGGCCGAGGATCATCAGCAGGTTCGGAAAGCCCTCTGCCTGAACGCCGAGGAACGTCCGCGGCATTTTCTGCCAGTCCTCCTTGAGGCTGCGGCCGCCGGGACCGCGGATGTCGACTCGATCGTAAGGGCCGGTAACCCCATCGAATCCCGTCGCATAGATGATGATGTCGAACTCGCGCTCCTGGTCGGTCGTCTTTACGCCCTTCGCAGTTATGTGCTCGATCGGCGTCTCGTTGATGTCGACCAGCTCCACGTTATTCTGATTGTAGACCTCGTAGTAGCCGCTCTCGAGCGGCAAGCGACGCGTCCCGAAGCCGTGGTTCTTCGGGATCAGCATGTCGGCGACCTTCGGGTCTTTCACGCGCTGGCGGATCTTTTTTGCGACGAACTCGCTCATCAGCGCATTGGCTTTCTCGTCGACCAGGACGTCGCTGAAATTGCCCATCCAGATGCCGAAGCCGGGCTCGGAATAAAGTTTCTCCCAGAACGCCTCGCGCTCCTCGGGGGAGACCTCGAGCGCCTTGCGGGGATCCGGCGTGTGGATGAAGCAACTCACTGTTATCTTGCAGTGCTCGAAGATCTCCCGGTAGCGCGCCTTGATGTCCTGCTGCTCCTCCGGCGTGATCCGGCGGTTGTGGAGTGGGGCCGCCCAGTTGGGCGTTCGTTGGAACACCGTCAGATGCCCCACGTCCTTGGCGATGGTCTGGATCGTCTGGATGGCGGTTGCGCCCGTGCCGATGATGCCGACCCGCTTGCCCTTGAGGTCGACGCCGTCCTTCGGCCAGCGTGCGGTGTGGTAGGCCGGCCCTTCGAATGATCCGACGCCCGGGATATTGGGCATGGTGTGGGCGGAGAGGGGGCCGAGCGCTGTGATCAAGAGGGGGGCCGAAGCCGTCCTGCCGCTTTCGAGCGTGACCGTCCAGAGGTTCTTTGTATCATCGAAGTGGGCGGCGGCGACCCGTGCGTTGAACTCGATGTCGCGGCGGAAATCGAACTTGTCGGCGACATAGTTGAGATAGCGTAACGTGTCTGGCTGGGCTGCGAAGTGCTCTGGCCACTCCCATTCCTGCAAAACCTCGTCGGAGAACGAGAAGCCGTAGGACCAGCTCTCGGAATTGAAGCGCGCGCCGGGATAGCGGTTCCAGTACCAGGTGCCGCCGATATCGGTTCCGGCCTCGAAGACGCGCACGTTCATGCCGAGCTCGCGCAGGCGGTAGAGCTGGTACATGCCGCCGATTCCGGCACCCACGATGATCGCCTCGTAGTGCTCGGCTCGGCTTCCGGGGGCGCTGTCGGCGGGGCGTGCGGAAGTCATCGTCCGTTCCTTGTCGTCTGCTCGGCGTGGCGACAACCGCATCAGCGAGCTTGGCTCGAGTGGCGGTGCGCCGCACGTTCGCAAAGTGGAGATGGCAGGTGCGGCCTGAACCTACCGCTCCTCACGTATGCTGCCATGCCGCTGGGCGCCCGAACAGACAGCGAGCGGCGCGGATGGTCGCAGGAGGGACACCGGGCATCGCGCGCACGGCGCGCGCCTCGTCGGCGGTCTGGCTCGAGGCGACGTGCTCTGGTTCTGTCGCTTGGTCCTTGACGTGCGGGCTGTGGTCCCGAACCCTTTGGGACGGATTGGCCCCGAGCGCGAGGTGGACATCATGTCAGGCACAGAGCAAACGACCGGCGGAAAGACACCTGTCTTCCAGATCCTGGCCGACGACATCAAGGCGATGGGCGTCGAGTGCGTGTTCGGTCTCATGAGCGATGATACAGCGCTCTTTGCCACTGCCCTCGACGCGTCGGGTGTGCGCTTCTATGGCACCCGCCACGAGAATGCGGCGATCGCGATGGCCGATGGCTACGCCTATGCAACCGGCAGGCTCGCGATCGCTGTGGTCGGGCGCGGGCCGGCGCTCGCAAACGGACTGCATGCGGCGGTCTACGCCAGCCGCACCAGCTCGAAGCTCGTGATCATCTACGGGGAGGCCGCGACGGCCGGCGCTCCGAATGGCCTGGGACCCGACTACAAGGCTCTCGACGGCGTCGGCGTGCTCCGCGCTGCCGGATTGCGAACGTTCTCGGCAACGAGCCCCGAGGGCGCCCGGACGACGCTGGCCGATGCTGTCGCAGCCGCCATGGCTGGTCAGGCCGTCAGCCTGCATCTGCCGACGAACGTGCAGCTTTCGGAGATCGACACGCCGACGGGGCCGCTTGTCGTGCATCCCCGTGTCTATCAACCGCAAGCCGCGACGCCCCAGTCGATCGAGGCCGCAGTCGCAGTGCTGGCCAAGGCAAGGAAGCCGCTGATCGTTGCGGGGCTCGGTGCCTATCGTGCTGGCGCCCGCCAGGCGATCGAGCAGCTGGCTGAGCGCATCGGTGCGCTGTTGGTGACGACGGCGCGCGGCAAGGACCTGTTTCGCGGCAATCCCAGAAACCTCGGCATCATCGGCTCGTTCTCGCACTCGATCGCCCGACGCATGGCGGATCAGGCCGATTGCGTGCTCGTCTTCGGCGCGGGCCTGAACTTCCTGACGACCAGCTTCGGCACATCCGTGCCGCAGGTGCCGCTGATCCAGGTCGACGCCGTGCGCGCCAACATCGGCCGCTGGCTAAACGCCGACGTCGGTATCGTCGGCGACGCCCGCCTCGCGGCCGAGCAACTGATTGCTGCGGTTCCCGATCGCCCGGCCTCGGACAAGCCGTTGCACGATGCGGCGACGACAAAGCAGATTGCCGATTTCCATCCCCAGCAGGACTTCCAGCCGCAGAATACGGCCCGCACCATCGACATGCGCACGCTCGGACTCGAGCTCGAGACCATACTGCCGCAGGATCGGAACGTGGTTGTCGATGGCGGGAATTTCCTCGGCATCGTGCCCTATCTCTCCGTGCCCGATCCCGGTGCCTTCAAGATGATCGGCGACTTCGCCTCCATCGGCCTCGCTTTCGGGGCGGCGCTCGGGATGGCCAAGGCCCGTCCCGACCGCACGACTGTGATGGTGATCGGCGACGGCGGCTTCCTCATGACAATGGGCGATCTCGAGACGATCGTGCGCGAGGACCTGCCGATGGTGGTCATTGTCATGAACGATTGTGCCTACGGTGCCGAGCTGCACTTCCTGAAGCTGCGCCAACAGCCGGTTGGGAAGTCGGTGTTTCCAGATGTCGATTTTGCGCCGATGGCCGCTGCCTTCGGCTTCGATGCCGAGACCATCCGCACGGTCGAGGATCTGCATCGGATCGCCCCGAAGCTGCGCAATCCCGATGGGCCGATCTTTCTCGACTGCAAGCTCAACGCCGACGTAGCGGCCCCGTTCATGAGCGAGTTCGCGCATTTCGAGGGTCGGCACTGAACGTTCGTTCGCGCGACCGTCGCGGCGGCTCTTGGCAAAGCCGGTCCGTCGCGCGACGTTGTGCGCACTCAGACATCGCCAGCAAGGACAACCTCCATGAAGAACCCTTTCGATCTCACCGGCCAGGTCGCCGTCATCACCGGCTCGAGCAAAGGCATCGGCCGCTCCATCGCCGAGATCATGGCGGCTATGGGCGCGAAGGTCGTGGTGTCGAGCCGCAAGGCTGACGCCTGCGAGGCCGTCGCCGACGGCATCCGCAAGGCCGGAGGTGATGCAACCGTGATCCCCTGCCACATCGGGCGCAAAGAGGACTGCGAGGCCTTGGTCAAGGGCGCGGTCGCCAAGTACGGCAAAATTGACGCCATGGTCTGCAACGCCGCGGTCAATCCCTACTTTGGGCCGCTCTCGGGCATCTCCGACGAGCAGTGGGACAAGATCATGGAATCGAACATCCGGTCGAACCTGTGGCTGGCCAACCTGACGGCGCCGGGCATGGCCGAGCGCGGCGGCGGCACGATCACAATAGTGTCGTCGATCGGCGGTCTGAAGGGGTCCGCCAAGCTCGGCGCCTATGCGGTGTCGAAGGCGGCCGATTTCGGGCTGGCGCGCTCGCTCGCTGTCGAGCTCGGGCCGAAGAACATCCGCGTCAATGCGATTGCGCCGGGTCTCGTCAAGACCGACTTCGCCCGTGCGCTGTGGGAGGATAAGGCGAACCTCGACAAGCGTTTGGAGAACTCGCCGCTGAAGCGGATCGGGGACCCCGACGACATCGGCGGCGTTGCAGCTTTCCTTGCCTCGAACGCAGCCTCGTTCATTACGGGCCAAGTCATCGTCGCGGATGGCGGTGTAACCATCGCCTAGTGTTCCGACTTAGTGTGGCGCTGTGTTTGGGCGTCCGCTTTCGGAGACTGCCGAGAGAACGAAGCGGACTTCCAAACCGCCACACTAGGGACGGCGGGACGCACGCCCCTTCGCCTTTTCGCGACTGCGAGGCCAATGGCTGGACTTCATCCGCCGTTGGCCTCAGATTGCAGTTGTCGGCTGAATTTGTCCGCAGAGGCAAAGGCCGGATCGCAAAGGGAGGAACATCGCGTGAAGTCCACGATTTCCAAAGCTATGTCTGCAGCTCTTGTCGCAGCAGCGAGCTTGTTGTCGGCCGGCCCTGCCGCTGCCGAGACGTTTCCATCGAAGCCCATCACTTTGATCGTTCCATGGCCGGCCGGCGGTGCCACAGACGTGGTCTCGCGCGCCATGGCGGAGTCGGCCTCACAGCATATCGGCCAACCGATCGTCGTCGAGAACAAGGCCGGAGGCTCCGGGACGCTTGGTGCGGTCACGCTCGCCGCGTCGGCCAAGCCTGACGGCTATACGATCGCCCAGCTGCCCATCACGGTGTTCCGGTTTCCGGTAATGAAGGGCAAGAAGATCTCCTGGGATCCATTCAAGGACTTCACCTACATCATCCATATGACCGGCTATACGTTCGCCATCGGCACCAAGTCGGACAGCAAGTTCAAGACCTGGAAGGACGTCGTCGACTACGCCAAGGCCAATCCAGGCAAGCTCACCTACGCAACGCCGGGCGCAGGCACCTCGCTGCACATCGGTATGGAGCTCATCGCCGGCCACGACGGCTTCAAGGCAACGCATGTGCCGTTCAAGGGCGGCGCCGAGACGACGGCGGCACTCGCCGGAGGGCATGTCGACATCTCCGTCGAGGGTACGTCACAGCTGCCGCTCGTCGAGGCAGGCCAGATCAAGCTGCTCATGGTGTGGACCGCCAACCGGTTGAAGCGCTGGCCGGACGTGCCGTCGCTGCGCGATCTCGGTTACCCGTGGACTTTCGACAGCCCGTGGGGCTTCGCCGGTCCCAAAGGAATGGACCCGGCCGTCGTCCAGAAGATCCACGATGCGTTCAAGAAATCGCTCGACGACCCAAAGGTCCTGGCCATCATGGACAAGCATCTGATGCCGCCCAACTACGCCGATGCGAACGGGTATCTCGAGCTGGTCAAGAAGATCACGGCGTTCGAGGCCGAGGGTGTCAAGCGGATCGGTCTCGGCAAGGACTGAGCGTGGTTAAAGCGAGCCGTCGATATCTGGGCGCGGCCGTGGGGCTCCAGTGGACAATGCGAAGCGGAGCCTGCAATTTGTCTCCGGGTACAGCGGGCGCGCCGTCGTAAAGGTGGCGCGCCCGTTGATGCCCCTGAGACAGCCCTTACCCGGAGACTGCAGAGTGAGCAGACAGAAGAATGCCCTGGTTGCGGCAATGGCGGTGCTCGCCGTCGCCTGCGCGTCGACCATGCCGGCCTTCGCCGAAACGTTCCCCTCCAAACCAATCACCTTGATCGTGCCGTGGCCCGCCGGCGGCTCGACGGACATCACCATGCGTGCCATGGCCGATGCGGCGAGCAAGGATCTCGGCCAACCCGTCGTCGTCGAGAACAAGGCCGGCGCCTCGGGTACGATCGGCCCCGCGACACTCCGGACGGCGAAGCCCGATGGATACACCATCGCGCAGATGCCAATCACGATGTTCCGCCTCCCTCTGATGAAGGACAAGAAGGTCACCTGGGATCCGCTCCGGGACTTCACCTACATCGCGCATCTGTCGGGCTACACCTTCGGCGTCACGACCAAGGCCGACGGGCCCATCAAGAGCTGGGCAGATCTCATCGCTTATGCAAAGGCGAACCCGGGCAAGGTGACCTATGCGTCGCCCGGCGCCGGCAGCTCCTTGCACCTCGGCATGGAGCAGATCGCATCGAAGGCCGGCATCCAGCTCACGCATGTGCCCTTCAAAGGCGGCGCGGAGACCAACGCGGCGGTCCTCGGCGGTCACACCATGCTGCAGGCGGACTCGACAGGCTGGCGCTCGCTCGTCGATTCCGGCCAGCTCCGCCTTCTCGTGCTCTGGACCGAGAAGCGCGCCAAGTTCTGGCCGGACGTCCCGACGCTCAAGGAGGTCGGTATCGACCTCGTCTTCGACAGCCCCTGGGGCATCGCAGGACCGAAGGGCATGGATCCGGCCGTGGTCAAGCGGCTGGACCAGGCCTTCAAGAAGGCCCTCGAGGACCAGAAGGTGCTCGACATGCTCAACAACTTCGTCTTCCCGGTCCGCTACGCCGATCAGGCCGGCTACCTGAAGATCATCGAGGAAGTTCAAAGGACCGAGAAGGCCGGCCTGGAAAAGATCGGCCTCGCAAAGTGACCTGAGCACGAGCGATCGCGGCATAGCGGAGGAAATTCATGGCCTTGCGTAAAACTGTGACGAAGCTTTTCGCAGGAGCCGCGATCGCGGCTTTGACGAGCCTTGCGCTTGCGCCCTCGGGGGCGCAAGCGGACACGTTCCCATCCAAGCCGATCACGTTGATTGTGCCCTGGAATGCGGGCGGGTCGACCGACATCTACTTCCGTGCGCTGGGCGAGGTCGCTGGCAAGGAGCTCGGCCAGCCCGTCGTCATCGAGAACCGCACCGGGGGAACCGGCACGCTCGGTCCGGTCAACATGGCCCGCTCGGCCAAGCCCGACGGCTATACCCTCGCGCAGATCCCGGTGACGGTGATGCGTCTGCCGTTGATGACCAAGCGGAACTGGGATTCGCTCACCGACTTCACCTACGTCGTACATCTCACCGGCTACACCTTCGGTGTCACGACCAAGTCGGACAGCAAGTTCAAGACCTGGAAGGACGTCGTCGAGTTCGCGAAGGCAAATCCGGGCAAGATCACCTACGCCACCACGGGTCCTGGCGGGTCTTTGCACATCGGCATGGAGCAGATCGCAGCGAAGGACGGCATCAAACTGACGATGGTGCCTTTCAAGGGCGGCACCGAGACCAACGCGGCCGTCCTCGGCGGGCATGTCGACCTGCAGGCCGATTCGACGGTTTGGGGGCCGCTGGTCGCCTCCGGCGATCTCCGGTTGCTCAACGTGTGGACCGAGAAACGCAACAAGCGCTGGCCTGATGTGCCGACGCTGAAGGAGCTGGGCTATCCATTCGTCTTCGACAGCCCGTTCGGCATCGCGGGTCCGAAAGGCATCCCGGCCGACATCGTCGAGAAGCTGCATCAGGCCTTCAAGAAGGCGCTGGCCGATCCGAAGGTGAAGGATATCATGGAGAAGTACGACTTCACCGAGCGCTACATGGGGCCTGCGGATTACACGAAGTTCGTGACCGAGGTGGTCGCGAGCGAGAAGGCTGCGGTAGAGCGGCTCGGTCTCGTAAGGAAGGACTGATCAGGGGCGGACGGTAGCTGTTTCAAATGGTGGTGACCGCGCACAGAACGCGGCCCCGCGAGGGAGGACGACATGAAGAGACGCCAAGTTATCCAGGGGCTGGGTGCCGCTATGGTGGCGCCGGCTATTGTCACCACGGCGGCTGCAGAGACCGCAGCCGAGTTTCCGACGCGGCCCATTACGTTGATCATGCCGTGGGGTCCCGGGACGGGCATCGACCTGTGGCATCGGGCCATGGCGGAAGCGGCAGGCAAGATCCTCGGCCAATCGGTCGTCGTCGAGAACAAGACGGGGGCCAGTGGCACGGCGGGACCGGCCGCCATGGCCGCCAACGCCAAGCCCGACGGCTATACGATCAGTCACATCCCGATCACCATTTTCCGTCTCCCGTTCATGCGGAAGGTGACTTGGGATCCCCTGACCGACTTCAGCTACATCATCCACAACTCGGGCTTCCTGTTCGGAGTTGCCGTTCGCTCCGACAGCCCCTTCAAGTCTTTTAAGGACATGGTGGAGTTTGCCCGCGCCAATCCCGGCAAAGTCACCTACGGCTCGCCGGGCGCAGGCACGTCCCTGCATATCGGCATGGAGCTCATCGCCAAGCAGCAAGGCATCCAGTGGACGCATGTGCCGTTCACCAAGGACATCGAGGTCGCCCTTCTCGGCGGCCACATCATGAGCTACGCCAGCGGGGCCAGCTGGTGGCCGCACACAGACGCCGGCAACATGCGCATCCTGTGCATTTGGACGGAGGCTCGAAATCGCCGGTTGCCCGACACGCCGACCTTGAAGGAGCTGGGCTATCCGTTCGTGTTCGACAGCCCGTTCGGCATCGCCGGTCCAAAGGGTATGGATCCGGGCATCGTCAGGAAGCTCCACGACGCCTTTAAGGAAGCCCAGGCAGATCCGAAAGCCAAAGCCATCCAGCAGCGCTACGATTATGTCGACCGCTACATGGACAGTGCGACCTACACCAAGTTCGTGGCCGAGCAGGTGGCCGAGCAGCGGGCACAGGTCGAGAAACTCGGCCTGGCCACCAAGAAATAGCGACGAGAGGAAGGGGAACGGGGTTCAATGCGGAATCAGACGAGGGGGCTCGCCAATGCCGAGCTCTGGGGTGGCCTTGTATGGCTGGCCTTCGGGCTATTCATCACCTGGCAGGGATGGACCCAGGGCCTTGGCGAGCTGCATGAGCCGGGGTCTGGCTTTGCGGTGTTCTGGTGCGGCCTGATCATGGTCGGTCTGTCGCTGTCGATCGTCCTCTCCGCTGTCGCGAAGGGTGGTCCGACGCTTTATTCGCTCTGGGTCGACACGCGGTGGCAGAAGGTGCTTCTGGTGATGGGCTTCCTGCTCGTCTTCGGCTTCTTCTTCGAGCAGATCGGCTTCATTCCCTGCGCACTGCTGCTCCTGCTGTTGCTGATGCGCTTCATCGATCCCGTGCCCTGGTGGCAAGCGATCACGGTGTCGTTCGGCGCTGTGCTCGGCGTCTGGTTCCTGCTCGCGAAATTCCTGAAAATCCAACTTCCCGCCGGCGTGCTCGCGCCGTGGCTCGGGTGAGGTAGGCCAAATGGACGTCATTTCCAGCCTCGCCCACGGCTTCTCCGTTGCTCTCCAGCCCTATAACCTCATCGCTTGTTTCGCCGGCGTCTTCGTCGGAACGCTGATCGGCGTCTTGCCGGGAATCGGCCCCGTGACAGCGATGGCGCTGCTCCTACCGGTGACACTGTCGGCGCCGCCAGAGGCCGGAATCATCATGATGGCCGGCATCTACTACGGCTCGATGTACGGCGGCTCGACAACGTCGATCCTCGTCAACATTCCCGGCGAGGCGGCATCGGTGGTCACTTGCCTCGATGGTCACGAGATGGCCAAGCAGGGCAGGGCTGGCCCCGCTCTCGGCATAGCAGCTCTCGGCTCATTCTTTGCCGGCACAGTGGCGATTGTCGCCCTGATGTTGGTTGCACCCACACTCGCGCGCTGGGCGTTGAAGTTCGGACCGGCCGAGTATTTCAGCCTGATGGTGCTTGGTCTGACGCTGCTGAGCTTCCTTACGCATGGCTCGATGGCCAAGGCGATGCTGATGGCTGCGGTAGGCCTCGTGCTGGGTCTCGTCGGCACCGACGCGATCACGGCAGAGGAGCGTCTCACCTTTGGGCGGCTCGAACTCCTTGACGGCATCGGCATCGTGCCGGTGGTCATGGGCCTCTTCGGCGTCGCCGAGATCATGTCCAACCTCGAGCGCAAGCTGCAGCGCGATGTCGTGCAGGCCCAGATCGGCAGCCTTTGGCCGACGCGGGAAGACTGGCAACGCAGCATCGGGCCGATGACACGAGGAACGTTCCTCGGGTTCTTCGTGGGGACGTTGCCCGGTGGTGGCGCCGTGATCTCCTCGTTCGCCTCCTATGCGCTCGAGAAGCGTCTATCCAAACATCCCGAGCAGTTCGGCAAGGGTGCCATCGAGGGCGTGGCAGGACCGGAAGCGGCCAACAATGCGGCCGCTGGCGGTGCATTCATTCCGCTGCTGACGCTCGGCATCCCACCGAACGTGATCCTGGCGCTGCTGCTTGGCGCCTTCATCATCCACGGCCTGCAGCCGGGCCCGCTGCTGATGGTGCAGAATCCGGATGTGTTCTGGGGCATCGTCGCCTCGATGTACATCGGCAACGTGATGTTGCTGGTGCTCAACATGCCGCTGATCGGCATGTGGGTGCAGGTCCTGAAGGTGCCCTATCCGCTACTATTCCCACTGATTCTGATGTTCTGCATCGTCGGCGTGTTCTCATCGAACGCGGCGGTGTTCGATGTCTTCGTGATGGTCCTGTTCGGGGCGATCGGCTACCTGATGCGCAAGTTCGGCTATGAGCCGGCGCCTCTGGTGCTCGCGTTCGTGCTCGGGCCACTGCTGGAGAACAACCTGCGAAAGGCGCTGATCCTGTCGCGCGGCGATTTCTGGACCTTCATCGAGCGGCCGATATCCGGCACGTGCCTCGTGCTCGCGGGGCTGATGCTGATCATCCCGCTTCTGCCGTCGCTCGCAAAGAAGCGGGAGGCGATCGCGCTGGATCAGGAGTGACCTGAATGAACACGCCGCGGCAGCGCGGGCCCCGTTGCCATTGCTAAGCTCGCCGGCCTGCCGTTGAATAGACCGAGCCAGACGACGAGATCTTGCGAACCGACCAGGAGACCGCCATGGACCTGCGTTTCAGCCCCGAGGAACTGGCCTTTCGCGACGAGGTGCGGACGTTCTTCCAGACGGAGGTGCCGCTCTCGATCCGACGGAAGGTGATCGAGGGACGCGAGTTGACGAAGGATGACATCGTCACCTCGCACAAGACGCTGCATAAGCGTGGCTGGGCGACGCCGGGTTGGGCCAAGGAGTGGGGCGGTACCGGATGGTCGCCGGTGCAGTTCTACATCTTCGGCGAGGAGATGCAGATGAACGGCGTGCCGGCCCCGGTCGGCTTCAACGTCACGATGCACGGGCCGGTTCTGATCCAGTTCGGCACCGAGAAGCAGAAGACGTATCACCTACCCCGCATTGCCGCCTGCGACGACTTCTGGTGCCAAGGTTTTTCGGAGCCGGGCTCGGGGTCGGATCTTGCCTCTCTGAAGACGACGGCGGTTCGCGAAGGCGACCACTACATCGTCAACGGCCAGAAGATCTGGACCACGCTTGCGCAGTACGCCGATTGGATCTTCTGTCTTGTGCGCACTGACCCTGCCGCGCCGAAGAAGCAGCTCGGCATCTCGTACCTGATGATCGATATGAAGACACCGGGCATCACGCATCGCCCGATCATCACCATGGATGGCGGTCGCGAGGTGAACGAGGTCTTCTTCGACAACGTCAAGGTGCCCGTCGAGAACCTCGTCGGCGAGGAAGGTCGTGGCTGGGATTGCGCCAAGTATCTGCTCGGCAACGAGCGCACCGGCATCGCCCGCGTCGGCACGTCTAAAATGCGCGTTGCCCGCATCAAAGAGCTGGCCCGTGTCGTTCCCTCTGGCGACGGCTCGCTGATGGATGATCCGCAGTTCGCCGAGAAGGTGGCGATGGTCGAGGTGGAGCTGAAGGCGCTCGAGATGACGCAGTTGCGCATCATATCCGAGGATCGGAAGTCCGGCCGCGGCGGCAAGCCGAACCCGGCCTCTTCAATCCTGAAGATCAAGGGCTCCGAGCTGCAGCAGGCGACGACCGAGCTGCTGATGGAGATCGCCGGCCCGCTGGCGCTCCCCTACGTCAACCAGGACCCCGACGACATCGGCCACAACGAGGGCCCGGTCGGCGTCGACTGGGCACTGCCGACGGCGCCGCAGTATTTCAACAACCGCAAGGTCTCGATCTACGGCGGCACCAACGAGATCCAGCACAACATCATCGCCAAGGCGGTGCTGGGGTTCTGAGGCGGCCGAAAGGAGCCGTCATGCCGCGCGACCGAGGGAGCAGAGCGGGAGCGAGCTGCGAGCCCAGCACCGTCGGGTGCACAGGCTCTCATGTGACGTACGCAATCGCAGCCTGAACGAGTGAGAGAGCGCAATGGCCAACAAAGGATACTGGGTGTTCCAGATGGATGTCTCGAATCCCGAGGGATACAAGGCCTATCAGGATGCCGCCGGCCCGGTGGTCGCGAGTTTTGGCGGCCGGTTCATAGCGCGGGGAGGACGGAGCGTCGTGATTGAAGGCAACATGCCCGGCCGAACAGTCATCTTGGAGTTCAAGGACTACGATACGGCTGTCGCGTGTTGGAACTCTGCCGAGTACGCTCGCGCCAAATCACTGCGGGCCGCCCACGCGAAGGGAAATGTCGTGATCATAGAAGGCTACGATGGGCAGGGCCATTAAGACTGCCGCATCACATAGCCTTTGCTGATCGCGCCTCAATCAGCTCGACTTTATGCACGGCACCGTAGAAGCCTTCGACAAATTCCAGCGGATCAACTCATGGACCTCGAGCTCAGCGACGACCAGCGCCTTCTGAAAGACAGCGTCAACGGCCTCCTCGCGCGCCGCTACCCGGACGTCGTGAAGACGCGTGCCGAGATGGCGAAAGAGCCGGGCGGTTACAGCGCTGCCGGCTGGAAGGAGTGGGCAGAGCAAGGGCTGACCGCCATCCCGTTCTCCGAGGACGATGGCGGCCTCGGCCAGGGGCCCGTCGAGATGGCGCTCGTGGGCGAGGCAATCGGCCGGACATTGGCGCTCGAGCCTTTCCTCGCGACGGTTGTGCTCGGCGGCGGCGCGGTCCGACATTCGGCAACCGACGAGCAGCGCGCGCGCATCGTGCCTGAGATCTTAGCCGGCGATATGACGCTCGCGCTCGCGACGCAGGAGAAGCAGTCGCGCTTCGACCTGTTCGATGTCGCCACCACGGCCAAGCCGGATGGCAGCGGCGGCTTCGTGCTCGAAGGCGAGAAACTGGTGGTGCTGAACGGCGACAGCGCCGGCAAGCTCATCGTCTCGGCGCGCACTGCAGGCGATCGCCGCGCCAAGGACGGCATCGGCCTTTTCGTTGTCGATGCCAAGGCACCGGGCGTGTCTGTTCGCGGCTATGCAACCCAGGACGGGCGGCGGGCGGCCGACATATCGCTGTCGAGCGTCAAGGTCGGAAAGGACGATGTGCTGGGCGAGCCGGTCAGGGGCCTGGCTGCGTTGGAGCGGACGGCTGACGAGGCCATCGCCTTCCTGGCGGCCGAGGCGGTGGGCGCCATGGAGGTGCTGCACGAGGCGACCCTCGAATACACCAAGACGAGAAAGCAGTTCGGCGTGGCGATCGGGTCGTTCCAGGTCATTCAGCATCGGCTCGTCGACATGTTCACGGCACTGGAGCAGGCGCGCTCGATCGCGCTCTACGGCTCCATGATGGCCGGCGAGGATGATGCCACGGAGCGCCGCCGCGCGATGCACGCGGTCAAGGTGCAGATCGGCAAGTCGGCGCGGCTCATCGGACAGGACGCGGTCCAGCTCCACGGTGGCATCGGGATGACCAGCGAGTACAAGGCGGGCCACTACTTCAAGCGCCTGACCATGATCGAGCTGGCCTTCGGCAACACGGACCACCACCTGCGCGCGCTTGCCCGCATGGGCGGCCTGATCGAGGCCTCGCGGCCCGCCGCCTAGGCCGAGGCTCGGCACCCCTGCTTGACCGAGCCGTTGACGACCAGCGGCTCGGCGTCACATCTTTTCTCCCGATGGCGGGTTAAGGGCGGACGTGCCATAACCGGCGGCCAACTTTTCGGGAGAAACCCCAATGCAGTGCGGACTTTTCAGGGCCGGGCTCGCGCTCGCCATGGCGGGAGCTGTCGGTGCGCCGGTCATGGCCCAGACGCCCAAGACAGGCGGGACGTTGACCTATGCCGTCACCGCCGAGGCGCCGACGTTCGACTGTCACGCCACGACGACGTACGCGGCCATCCACGTTCTCGCGCCTCATTATTCCCTGCTCGTCAAGATCGACCAGCACGACTATCCGCAAGTGAAGCCAGATCTGGCCGAGAGCTGGACCGTCTCGCCGGACGGGCTCGTCTACACGTTCAAGCTGCGCTCAGGCGTCGTCTTCCACGATGGGGCTCCACTCACGTCCACCGACGTCAAGGCGAGCCTGGATCGCATCCGCAAGCCGCCCGAGGGTGTCGTCTCGGTGCGCAAGGCGGCGTTCGAGGATATCGCCGACATCGCGACACCCGACCCGCTGACCGTCGTCATGACGTTGAAGGCGCCGGACCCGCAGATCCTCGATCTGGTCGCCCTGCCCTTCAACTGCATCTACCGCGCAGAGAAGCTTGCGGCCGATCCGCAGTTTCCGGCCAAGAACATTCTCGGCACCGGGCCGTTCGTCGCGACCGAGCATGTCGCCGGCTCGCATTTCCTCGGCAAGCGCTTCGAAAAATATTTCGAGAAGGGCAAGCCCTACCTCGACGGCTTCAAGGCGCAGCTGATGAAGGCGGCGGCGCTCGGACCGGGCTTCCAGGGCGGGCAGATCCAGGCCGAGTTCCGGTCGATCACACCGGCCGAGCGTGAGCGGTTATCGAAGGCCATGGGCGATAAGCTCGTGACCTCGGAGAGCCCGTGGCTGTGCAAGGTCGAGATGATGTTCAACTCGACGCGCAAGCCCTTCGACGACGTGCGCGTGCGTCGCGCGATCAGCATTGGCCTCGATCGCTGGGGCGGCTCCGATGCGCTTTCGAAGATCTCGATCATGAAGGCAGTCGGCGGGCCGCTGCGTCCCGGCAACGCCTTTGCTCTTCCGCCGGAGGAGCTTGCCAAGCTGCCGGGCTATCGTCGCGATGCCGAGTCGGAACGTGTCGCCGCGCGCAAGTTGCTCGAGGAGGCCGGCGTCAAGGACCTCAAATTCAAGTTGACCAACCGCAACGTCAGCCAGCCGTTCACGCCGGCCGGCGTCTACGTGGTCGACCAGATGCGCCGCATCGGCGTCACTGCCGAGCACGTCCAGATGGACGTGAGCACGCAGAAGAAGTCGATTGCGGCGGGCGATTACGACGTCGCCCTCGACGGCTTCTGCGGTGACAACGAGGACCCGCGGCCGGTGCTGCTCGCCTACCTCTCCAAGAGCCGCAGCCCGCGCAACATGACCCGCAACGAGGCGCCCGAGGTCGACGCCCTGTTCGATAAATACAAGGCTGCCAAGTCGGCGGACGAGCAGAAGGCGATCGCCTTCGATGTGCAGAGGGCGATCATCAATGGCACCTACAGCGTGCCGCTGCTCTGGTACAATCGGATCGTCGCGCATACTTCGGAGGTCAAAGGCTGGAAAATCACCCCGAGTCATTTCGTCGGACAGAACCTTGCCGACGTGTGGCTCGACAAGTAGCGATCGATACCGGTGACGAAGACCGCGTGGCACCCCTGCAGCGGGTGGGCCACGCGGGAGAGAGTTTGATGGCCAAGCTGTCGAGCCGGTCGCGAGCAACTGCATGATGAGCCGGCGCCGAAGCGCTGTCCCGGGTGGCCGGTGAATGCTACACTTGCGGCGTCGTTTCAGGCATGAGCGGAACGCGATGTCCCTGACCAAACAGAGGTCCGCCATTTACGCCGATATCGAGGCTCTACCGCCGAATACGGTTGGCGAGATACTTTATGGCGCCCTCCATGCCCATCCGCGGCCGAGCCCGCGGCATTCCCGGGCTGCGGGTCGCATGAACGCAGAGCTCGATGGCCCGTTCGACCGCGGCCGCGGCGGGCCCGGTGGCTGGCTGTTCCTGCCGGAGCCCGAGTTGCATCTGGGCCCCCATGTCGTCGTTCCCGATCTTGCAGGCCGGCGCCGCGAGCGGATGCCCCGTCTGCCGGAAACCGCCTGGATCGAAACCGCACCGGACTGGGTTGCCGAGATACTGTCCCCGTCGACGCAGGGGATCGACCGCACCGACAAGCTTTCGATCTATGCAGAGTTCGGCATCGGTCACGCTTGGTACGTCGATCCTCTGGCGAAGACCCTTGAGGTGCTGCGGCTCACTGGCGATAAATGGCTGATCGCTGCAACCTTCAAGGAGGCGGAGCGGGTCGCCGCCCCCCCGTTCGAGAGCCATAAGTTCGCCCTCGACGTTCTTTGGCCACTCGATGAAGCCGCGCCGTAACCCAGAACGGACATCCCCTTCGATGATCCCCATTTCCGCCATCCAGAAGACCGCCGAAGCGTTGATGGCCAAGGCCGCCATCGAGATCCCCGACGACTATCTCGGGGGCCTGCGCGCCTGCGCCGCTTCCGAGAAGGGGGATCTTTCCTCGTTCGTCATCCAGGCGATGCTGGACAACTACGAGGCGGCCAAGGAGGACCGTCGCGCCATGTGCGGCGATACGGGCGTACCGCGCTGGTACGTGAAGTATGGCAACGACGCGCGCGTCGAGGGAGGACCCGTGGCGCTCGAGGCAGCCTTGCGACGGGCCACCGCCAGGGCGACGCAGGACGTACCGCTGCGCCCGAACCGCGTGCATCCACTCTGGCGCACCGACCACAACAACAACTGCGGTATCGGCGCGCCCGAGATCGAATATGCCTTCCACCCCGAGGGCGATTGGATCGACCTCATTACGGTGCACAAGGGCGGGCTCTTCGGCACCGATTACCGCATGCTGTTTCCGGGTGACGGCATCGAGGGCATCAAGCGCTTCTTCCTCGATACCTGCATCGCATTCGGCAAGCGCGGCCTCGCCTGCCAGCCGGCGATCGTCGGCATCGGCCTCGGTGGCTCGAAGGACATTTGCTCGGTCTTGGGCAAGCAGGCGGCGTGCCTGCGCATCGTCGGCTCGAAGAACCCGGACCCCAAGATCGCCGCGCTCGAGGAGGAGCTGAAGGAGCTCGGCAACTCCATCGGCATGGGCGCCATGGGCTTCATGGGCTCGTCCATGGTGGTCGACGCCCATATCGAGGTCGGCTATTGCCACACCGGTGGCATGCCTATGAGCGTCCACATGTTCTGCCTGTCGTCACGACGGGCGGTCGCGCGCATCTTTGCCGATGGCCGGGCCGAGTTCCGCACCGACCCAGATTGGTTCACGGACTATTCGCGGCGCGCCACGGTGGAGTGGGAGGCCCCCGACGCCGGGGCGCAAGCGGCGGAGTAGGGGGACGACCTCCGCGCATCAGCTGAGCCAGAGGTAGGCCTTGGCGAACACGACGTAGCGCAGGGTCTTCGCGATTGCGACCAGCGCGACGAAGATCGATAGTCGCTCGCGCATCACGCCGGCTGCGACCGTAATGGGGTCGCCGATGATCGGCACCCAGCTCAGCAGCAATGACCATCGGCCGTACCGCGCGTAGCGTGCCTGCGCTTTTGCCAGGGCTGGCTCCGAGACCGGAAACCAGCGGCGATCCTTGAAGCGCTCGAGGCCGCGCCCCAGCCACCAGTTGACGACCGAGCCGAGCACATTGCCGACACTGGCAACGGCCACCAAGGCCCACGGTGAATGGCTGCGCTGGGCCAGGAGTGCGACGAGGACACTTTCTGACTGAGCCGGAATGATGGTGGCCGCGAGAAAAGCGGCCGCGAACAGGCTCACATAGGCTGTGGCCTCCATGGCCCGATCCCCCGCAATGGCGCGCTTGCCCCTGATCCTCTCGTATCGCATCCTCAGTCCTGTGACGACGCCCTCGTGCTCACAGGAGCCCGCCGATGTCCCTTCCCATGCCCCCGCGCGGCGTCGTGCCGCCGATGACAACGCCGTTCGCGCGTAACGGCGATATGGACCTGAACAAGCTGAAGGCGCAGGTCGATTGGATGGTGGCGGCCGGCTGCACGGGGGTGGCGGCGGGCGGCTCGACGGGCGAGGGCCACACGCTCGACCGTGAGGAGTATCGCGACCTGATCGCTGCCGCCACGGAAGCTGCTACAGGGCGCATCCCGGTGGTGGCTGGCATCATCGTCGACAGTACGCGCGATGCCATCAAGCGCGGCCAGATCGCCAAGGACACGAAGGGCGTCTGCGCGCTGCAGGTGACGCCGGTGCATTACCTGTTCCGGCCCACCGACGACGCCATGGTCGATCATTTTCGTGCCATGGCGGCTGAAACGAACATGCCCATCATCATCTACAACGTGGTCCCGTGGAGCTACCTCTCGCCTGCGCTACTCGTGCGGATCATGTCCGAGGTGCCGCTCGTCGTCGGCGTCAAGCAGTCGGCGGGCGACCTCAAGCTGTTTGCCGATCTGATGCTAATGGCGCCGGAGAAGTGCATTTATTCCGCCGTCGATGCGCTTCTCTATCTGTCGTATGCGCTCGGCGCTTATGGCTCGATCGCGGCGTTGCCGGCAGCAGCCCCGCACGCTTCGGTGAAGGTCTGGGATGCCGTGCAGAAAGGCGACCATAAGTCGGCGCTCGATCTGCACAAGAAGCTGCTCGTCCTGTGGAACGCCATGATCGCCGACAACCTGCCGGCCGCGACACGCTACGCCCAGGAGCTGCAGGGCCTGCCCACGGGCACGTTCCCGCGGGCGCCGATGCCGGTCGCGACCGAGCAGCAGCGCGTCGCGATCAGGAAGGCGCTGGATGGGCTGGGGGCGCTGAAATGACGGGTGCGCAGTCAGCGGCTGTGCGTTGTGATCGCGCGCTCCGGCTCGCAGACTTCCAACGGCAGCGTCGGAAGCGGTCCCGAAACCCGGCGGCATCCGAGGCCCTTGCGACAAGCCCGATGGGCTGACGCTCGTCGCTGTGTCATCCGGTGCTTGTCACCGGGACCCATCGTGCCGCAATCTCGGATGCAAACGGCATGTCGGGTCTCGCCGGATAACCGGTGAGATTTGCGCCCGCCGCACCAGTCATGGACGAAGTGGAAAGTCCACGGTCCAACACCCCGAGGGAGCCCCATGAAAACCCGCGCCGCCGTTCTGACCGAGGTCAACAAGCCGCTGCAGATCATGGAGCTGGAGCAGGAGGGACCGAAGGCCGGCGAGGTGCGGGTCAAGGTCAAGGCAGCGGGCGTGTGCATGTCGGACTATCACATCATGATCGGCGACTGGCCGCTGCCGTTGCCGATGGTGCTCGGCCACGAGGCGGCGGGCATCATCGACGAGGTGGGGCCGGGCGTGACTAGCGTGAAGAAGGGCGACCACGTCATCTTCTCGTTCCGCTCGAACTGCGGCCACTGTGCCTACTGCTCGAAAGGGCGCACGGTGCTCTGCATCGGCTTCAACGACACGCCGCGCTGGGGCATGCACGACGGCACCAGCCGCGTGAAGCTCAACGGCGAGCCGGTCAACGTCATGGCGCGCATCGGCACCTTCACGGAGTATTCCGTGTGCCCAGCCGACCAGGTGGTCAAGGTGCGCGAGGACTTGCCCTGGACGCATGCGGCCATCATCGGCTGCTCGGTCGCGACCGGCGTCGGCGCCGTGATCCGCCACGCCAAGATAGAAGCGGGCTCGACGGTATTGGTCGTTGGTTGTGGCGGTGTCGGTCTCAACGTCGTGCAGGGCGCGCGACTGGCGGGCGCCAAGACGATCATCGCCTGCGATCTCCTCGACAACAAATTGCAGATGGCGACCAACTTCGGCGCGACGCACATCGTCAACGGCAAGCGCCAGGACGTGATCAAGACGGTGAAGGAGATCACCGGCGGGCTCGGTGTGGACTACGCCTTCGATGCCATCGGCACGGAGCCGACCGTGCTGCAGATCGTCGATTTGCTGGCGCCTGCTGGTCATGCGGTCATCGTCGGCATCCCGGCGTTCTCGACGCGGGCCCCCATCACGCCGCATCTGATGGTCTACGGCGAGCAGACGTTGTCGGGCACCTACTACGGCTCGGTGCGCCCGGCGGTGGATTTCGGCACGCTCGCCGATTTGAGCATGGACGGTAAGCTCAACCTCGACGACCTGATCTCGCGCACCTACAAGTTCGAGGAGATCAACGAGGGCTTCCAGATCATGGCCAGAGGCCAGGTCGCACGCGGGGTGATTTTGTTCGATTGATCGAGCATTTGTCCCCTCGTATCTCAACTCGCCAAGGTCTCTGCATTCGACGGCGGCGCCGCCCGGCGCTTCGACAATACAAAGGCGCCGCATAATGAAACTCGCCATCGTCTCGGACATCCATGCGGACGCGAAAGCGCTGAAGCGGGTCTTCGACGACATGCCGTCGGTCGATCGGGTGCTGTGCGCGGGTGACGCGTGCAGCGACTATCGCTTCTGCCCGGAGACGGTGGAGTTGCTGCTCGAGGTCGGCGCCCAGTGCATCCAGGGCAACCACGAGCATGTGCTGTTCGGAGGGCAGAACCCCGGCTATCTCGCGAAGTGCCGGGCGCAGTATGATCATGCCCTGCTCGACGTGCTGGCCGAGGCGCCGCACTCGTTCGACCTCGAGGCGGCAGGCGCACGCGTGCACATGATCCACGCGACGCCGTGGAGCCCGTTCTCCGGCTACATCAATCCGGGCAGCCCGAAGCTCGCCCAGTTCGCGACGCTGCCTTATGACTTCGTGATCCTCGGCCATACGCACGTGCCGATGGTCGAGCGTGCGGGAGGCGTCACGGTCATTAATCCGGGCTCGCCTTCGCAGCCGCGTGACGGCGACCGCCGGGGTGCCTATGCGGTGCTCGATCTGGAGAGCCGCGAGGTGACGATCCACCGCGTTCGGCTGGATTGATCGCCGCTGCATCTGGCGGTGGCGCGCGTTCCCCTGATAGGCTCCGCAGCGACGACAGCAGCGGAGCCCTATACCCATGCAGTACACTCAGCTCGGCCGAACGGGCCTCCGCGTTTCCGTCGCTGGTCTCGGCTGCGGCGGCAACAGCCGGCTCGGGCTCGGTCGCGGGAAGAGCGATGCGGAGGCGATAGCGCTGGTGCGCGCCGCCCGCGACGAGGGTGTCACGTTCTTCGACACCGCCGAGGTCTATGGCACCGAGCACATCATCGGGGAGGCGTTCAGCCCGGCCGAGCGCGCGGAGATCGTCGTCTCGACCAAGAGCCGCATCCTGAAGGGAAGCGAGCGGATGACGGCGGCAGAGGTGGTGGCCAATCTCGACGCCTCGCTGAAGCGTCTGAGAAGCGAGCGGGTCGAGGTGTTCCTGTTCCACGGCATCGCCCCGGCGCACTACGGCTATGTTCGCGAGGTGCTGGCACCGGCCCTGGTGGCCGAGAAGCAGAAGGGCAAGGTCGGCCATCTCGGTCTCAGCGAGACAGGCCCCAACGATCCCGAGCACAAGATGCTGCGGCGCGCCCTCGACGATCCGCTGTGGGAGGTGGGCATGCTGGCCTTCCACATGATGAACCAGAATGCGCGCCAGGAGGTCTTTCCGCGCGCGTTGGCGCAGGGGTTCGGGACGCTGCTGATGTTCGTCGTGCGCAACATTTTCTCGAGGCCAGGGCTGCTCGCCGAGACGATGCGCGGTCTCGCCGCCGAAGGGAAGGTGCCGGCCGAGCTGGCGACGAGCGAGAACCCGCTCGATTTCCTGATCCATCCGGCAGGTGCCGCATCGCTGCTCGACGCCGCCTATCGCTTCGCGCGCCACGAGCCGGGCTCGGATGTCGTGTTGTTCGGGACCAGCGACATCGCCCACATGAAGACCAATGTCGCCTCCATCCTGGCGCCGCCACTTCCGGCGGCCGACGTGGCTAGACTCTACGAGCTGTTCGGCCACCTGACCGGCGTCGGGCTGGACTTGCCGGATCACATCAAGCCGCAAGGCAACGCGGCGCCGCAGTGATCCGTGAGCGATGTAGGGGGCCTGTCAGGGGGAGACGATGAACCGTGACCTCGTCAGGATGAGCCGCTTCCTGAGCCTCGTTCTGAGGCACAAGCCCGAGGAGATCGGGCTTCAACTCGACGGAGAGGGCTGGGTCGACATCGGCGAGCTTGTGGAGAAGGCGCGAGCCCACGGCCAGATGCTCGATCGCGATACAGTCGACCGGATCGTCGCAACCAGCGACAAGCAGCGCTTTGCCCTGAGCCGGGATGGCCGGCGCATCCGCGCCAACCAGGGCCATTCCGTCGATATCGATCTGGCGCTTCCCGTCCAAATGCCGCCGGCAGAGTTGTTCCATGGAACAGCGGTCAGCAACCTGGGGTCGATCCGCGCGACCGGCCTCCATGCGGGTAACCGGCAGCATGTCCACCTGTCGCCGGACGAGGAAACAGCTATCAAGGTTGGCGCGCGGCACGGCAGGCCGGTCGTCCTCGTCGTCGCGAGTGGCGACATGTACGCTGCGGGGCATGCGTTCTACAGATCCGAGAACGGCGTCTGGCTGACGGACGTCGTGCCGGTCGCCTTCATTCGATTTCCGGACTAGCGGATGCTGCTGGGATCGACAGGCACCGCGGCATCGGCACGGGGCAGGCTCGCCTCGGCGGGTCTGGCCATCGCGCCGATCGTGTTCCTCCTGTTCTGGTCGGCGGGCTATCCGTTCGCCAAGATCATCCTCCAATACGCAGAGCCGCTCACCGCGCTCGCCACCCGCTATCTCATTGTGCTCGTGGTGATGGCGGGGATCGCGCTCGTCGTGCGGCCGCCGATGCCCCGCTCGCTCGGGCAGCTCAGTCATATGATGGTCAGCTCGGCGCTGCTTCAGGTCGGCTATTTCGGCGCGTGCTGGTATGCGTTCTGGCTCGGGACCTCGAGCGGCACGGTGGCGCTGATCCTGTCGTTGCAGCCGATCCTGGTCTCGGTGCTCGCACCCGGGCTGATCGGCGAGCGCGTGCGGGCTATCCAGTGGGCCGGGCTGGTGCTCGGCATTGCGGGGGCGGCGGCCGTGATCCTGGCGCGTTTGCAGGTCGAGACCGTGTCCGCTCTCGAGTACGGCTTGGTCCTCGCTGCGCTCGCTTCGATCACGGTGTCGACGCTCTACGAGAAGAGGTTCATCTCTCCGCATCACCCCGTCACGGTGAGCCTCGTGCAGCATCTGGTCGGCGCGGGCGGCACAGCGTGGCTCGCCGTCGCTCTCGAGACGTGCCAGGTGCAGTGGACAAGCGATTTTGCGGTGGCGTTGGCGTGGTTCGTCGTTTGCAACTCGCTGATCGCCGTGAGCCTGCTGCTTTACATGATCCAGAAGGGAGCGGCCGCGCGGGTCTCGGCGCTGTTCTTCCTGGTGCCGCCGACTGCGGCCGTGCTGTCGTGGCTCATGCTCGGCGAGACGATGCCGCTGCTGGCGTGGCCGGGAATGGCGTTGGCGGGGGCTGGCGTCATTCTGGCAACACGGCGGCCGCGCCTGGCGCGCCGAGCGGGGCCGAACGTCAGGCCATTGCCGCCGCCACCTCGGCCGTTCCGCACGCCGCTCGATCCGACGCTGCCGATTAGTCATCCTCCGCGGTGATGCAGACTGCTATGCTCCAGAGCGAAGCGTGCATTGAGCTGTAGCTGGATGAAACGATGACGAAACTCAAGACTGTGGATCTGCACCTGCCCGCAACACGCGAGGATCTGGCCAAGCTCGAGATCGGCACTGTTGTCTATCTCAGCGGCCGCGTTCACACCGCGCGCGAAGGCGTCTACAAGCGCGCGGTCGAGGAGCACGCCAATGTGCCCGACGCCATAGGGACGGCAAGCTTTCACTGCTCGCCAGCTGCCTCGGTTGGACCCAATGGCGAGTTGACCGTTGGCGCGGTGACGGCGACAGCCTCGTTCCGGTTTGCCAAATGGATCGACGGGTGGCTCGAGCGCTCCGGCTGCAACGTGATCATCGGTAAGGGCGGAATGTCGAGCGACATCTACAAGTCGAGCTTCGTTCCGCACGGCGCCATCTACCTGACGACCGTCGGATACGGAACGGGTGCCCTGCTGGGCCGGGGCATCAAAAAGGTCGTTGCGGCGCACTGGCTGGAGGAGGTCGGCATTGCCCAGGCGATCTGGGTGCTGGATGTCGAGCGGTTCGGGCCGTTCCTCGTCGAGAGCGATCTCGCGGGGCGGTCGTTGTTCGAGAGGGAGAACGCGAAGATCGCACCGGGGCTCGAGAAGCTCTATGCGGGTACGCGGCCAGCTACGCTTCGGCGGTTTGGCGAGACGGACGACAAGACTGACGAGGTTATCTGAGGGGATGCGGGCCGCGGCCCGCATCCGAGGCGGATCACCACCAGAACGAGAAGCCGGTGCGGTAGTACGGCCGGTATCCGTAGGAGCGATAGCCGTAGGGCCTGTAGGAGTAAGTCCGGTACGAGTAGGTCCGATAATAGTGCGGCCTGTAATAGTATCGCGGAGCATAGCGAGCAGAGTAACGGGGCCGATACGAGCGATAGCTGTAAGATCTCGGCCGATAATTGCGATAGCGATGGACGTGCCGACCTCGGCGGTTGCACCAGTTACGTGCGTGCGTTTTCGTGACCAGCGAAGCAGATTCCCCAACGACCGAGGCGCGTCCCATATTACCCGGCAGGGCCTGCGCCGACGCGGCAACGCCGAGCCCGATCAATGCACCCAATGCGGCACCGATGATGTGCGGTCTCATGCCAACAATCTCCTTCTCCAAGATGGGATCGCGGACGCGCGATCCCCTGCCGCGTCAAACTGCGCAACGCTGGCAAAGTTCAGGGAAGAAGTTGGGATTAATCGAGACGACCAAAGGCGGACCGGCCGTGGAGGCCGCTAAATCCGGCGGTGCGGGATTGCCCGCACCGCCGATTTCTTTACCGACCGCGGTTCTTTCCAAACACGCGTGAGCGATACGACTGCCCGTAAGGGTAGTAGTTGAACCGCTCGCGGTAGTTGCCATAGCCGTAGAAGCGGGGTCCTCGACGGCGATCGTACGCGCGATACCCGTGATGGCGATTGCGCTTGTAGTGTTGGTGCTTCCGCCAACGATCGCGGGTGCTATGCACCTTCTCGACCACACCCGCCTCTACAGCGGGAGATTTGGCGCGTGAAGGTCCGGCGGCCTCAGCCGGAGCCCACGCTCCTGCCGCAAGCGCGAATCCCAGACCTGCGGCCAGCAATCTCAGTCTCATCTCAGCCTCCTTTCGAGCAGCGTTGCGTCGCTGCGTTCGACGCCCCCTGAGGATGCAACGAGGCCGGGACCGAAAAGTTCGAGAATGAACGAGCCTTATGAGATTGCCGATTTCACGATGGCGTGAAGGTCGCCGTAAAGTGAATTGGCCGCATCAGGCATGATGCGGCCGATCAGCAACACGTCGCTAGGCAGCCGCCGGGTCAGGGCCGGAGGCGGTAACGGGCATGATCAATGCCGGCGATACCGGCGATGGTGACCGTAATGCCGGTGCTTCCGATAGTATGGCCGGTAGGAGCGATAGGGCCGGTAGGCGCGATAGGGCCGGTAATGCCGCTTGCGGCCGTAGTAGCGATAGCGGGGGCCGCCGTAGCTGAAGTAGACGCGCGGCCCGTAGTGCCGACGATGCCGATAGCGCACCTGTTCCGCGAGTTGCGCGGATTGAGCGCCCGTCTGAGTAACGGCGGATGTCGCAACACCGGCCGCATTCACGGTCGACGACGGGGTCGCAAATCCGAACACGGCAGCTAGTACCAATGCTGCGGCTGCAATCAAACGTCTCATGTGGATCTCTCCTTCTCGCTTTCCTCCCGCGTCACATGCAGCTTAGGCGAGATCGAATGTGACGCAACCCTCGCAAGGCACCTGAGCCGGACGTTTCACCGTTTTAGTGAACGTATGTGATCAAAAAGATCGGTAGATTTACGGGTCTCGACGCCGGTTCTGCACCTACTTGACGCAGCGGGCGCGGCGGCGCCCTATCTGACCACGAGGCAAACCCCTCCGCCCCCGCCGCAGACGTGACGCCACAGTCCGAGACGAGATGAGATGAACGCAAGCCGCGAAACCAAGGGCGCGCTCGACGGCGTCGTCGTGATCGATTTCACCCAGATGCTGTCCGGTCCATTCGCCGCCATGATGCTGGCCGACCAGGGGGCCCGCGTCATCAAGATCGAGCCACCAGGCGGCGACCAGACGCGTAAGTTCGGCCCCTTCCGTCCCGGTCAGCTGACCATGCTCGAGGGCGGCTACGGCGGCTATTTCGCCTCGACCAACCGCAACAAGGAAGGTCTGTGCGTCGACCTGAAGTCGCCCGAGGGGCGCGAGGTGATCCGGCGGCTCGTCGCCAAGGCTGATATCGTCATCGAGAATTTCCGGGCCGGCGTCATGGAGCGCCTCGGCCTCGGCTACGAGGCGCTGGCCGAGATCAACCCTGGCCTCGTCTACGGCGCCATCCGTGGCTTTGGTGACGCGCGCACGGGGAAGAGCCCCTACGGCGAGTGGCCTGCCTACGACGTCGTCGCACAGGCCATGGGTGGGATCATGGGCATCACCTCGACAGAGCCGGGCGGGCAACCAACGAAGATCGGGCCGGGCGTCGGCGACATCGTGCCGGCCATGCAGTGCGCCTTCGGGCTCGTCTCGGCGCTGTATCGGGCACAGGCGACCGGCAAGGGCCAGTTCGTCGATGTGGCGATGGTCGATGGCGTGCTGGCGCTGTGCGAGCGCATTGTGTTCCAGCACGGCATCGATGGCACGGTGCCCGGACCCGAGGGCAACAGTCACCCGCTGCTGATTCCCTACGGCCTTTTCCCCGCAAAGGATGGCTGGGTGGCGATCGGATGTCCGCACGACGACTTCTGGAGGCTGCTCGCTCGGGAGATGGGGCGGGGCGACCTTGCAGAGGACCCACGCTATCAGACGACGCCGCAGAGGCTGGCGCTACGTGCCGAGGTGGAAGGCGCGGTTTCGGCATGGACGAGCGCGCGGACCAAGGCCGAGATCGCGGCCGTGCTCGGCGGCAAGGTGCCGTTCGGCCCGGTGCTCCGGGTCGACGAGATCTTCGCGGATGGGCATACGGCGGCGCGCGGCATGCTGGCGACCGTCGAGCTCCCCGGTGTGCCGGACCACCCCCTCGTGATCGCCGATACGGCCGTCAAGATGACCGGAACGCCGGGCGGCGTGAGGATGCGCGCGCCCCTCGTCGGTGAGCACACGGCGCGTGTGCTGGCCGATGTTGGCTATACGGCCACTGAGATCACGGCGCTGACCGGCTCCGGCGGAGCATGTCGGGCGAAATGAAGGGAGCCCGGCTCGTGGTGCGGCAGAACACGGCACGGGGGCCGACATGAGCAGCGCAACCGGACGGCTGGCGGGCAAGTCGGCTGCGGTTCAGTGGCTTGCGCTGCTGGTCCTGTCGTTGATTTTCGTCGCCGTCGCGCTCGCGGTCCGCCTGCCCGCCGCGCTGATGATCGGACCGATGGTTGCCGCGATCCTGATCGGCACGTCAGATGGCACGATCCGCGTGCCGATGCGCCCGATGATCGCCGTGCAGGGCGTGATCGGCTTTCTCATGGGGCGCGCCATACCGCTGACCTTCCTCGAGGATCTGGCGCGCGACTGGCCGTTGCTGCTGATGGGGCTCGCCGGGGTCATCGTGGCGGCGAGCGTCATCGGCCTCGCGCTGACGCGCTGGGGCGGGCTGCCCGGAACGACGGGCGTCTGGGGCATCTCGGCCGGAGCCTCGACGCCGATGATCATCATGTCCGAGCAGTATGGCGGAGACCCGCGCATCGTGGCTGTGATGCAGCAGATCCGCATCATTCTGGTGATCGCCATCGCGGCCCTCGTGGCGCGTATCTGGACGCCGGCCAGCGCCGCGCAGGCGATGCAGGCGAGCTGGCTCCCGCCCGTGGTGTGGGGCGCGTTCGTCGCCAGCGTCGGTCTTGCCGTAGCGAGCGCCTTTCTCGCAGCCTGGCTGCGTGTGCCCGCTGGTCCGATGCTGGTGCCGCTGGCGCTGGCGGTGGTGCTGCAGGAGACCGGGCTGCTGATGATCGAGCTGCACCCGGTGCTGCTCGCCGCTTGCTACGCAATCGTCGGCTGGAATGTCGGTCTGCGCTTCACGCGGCCGATCGTCTGGTACGCGTTCCGCGCGTTGCCGATCATTCTCGCCGCCACGTTCGCACTGATCGCGGCGTGCGGGCTCCTGGCCTGGGCCATGGTGCTGGTCGGCGACGTCGACCCGTTGACCGCCTACCTCGCGACGAGCCCCGGCGGCGCCGATACCATAGCCATCATTGCCGCCACGAGCGCCGTCGACATGCGCTTCGTCATGGCCATGCAGACGACCCGGCTCGTGGTGGTGCTGCTGATGGCGCCGGGTCTGTCGCGCCTACTGGCGCGGTGGGCGGGGGGCGGCAACGGGGCCGCGCCGCCGCCGTGACCGTCGCCCACCCTCAGATCGTCCGGTAGCCGCCGTCGGCCATGACGATGGTGCCGGTGACGTACTGCGAGAGGTCGGAGGCGAGGAAGACCGCGGGGCCGACGATGTCCTCCGGCTTGCCGGGGCGGCCGAGCGGCGTGTGGTCGAGGAAGATCTTCACCAGCTCAGGGTTGTTGGCGCGCGCCTGGGCGTTGAGCGGCGTCTCGATCAGGCCTGGGCCGATGGCGTTGCAGCGCACGCCGAACTTGCCGAGCTCGGCGGCCATGGCCTTGGTGAAGCCGAGCACGCCATGCTTCGAGGTCGTGTAGGCGGCCGAGTTGGGTGTCCTCACATGCACGAACGACTGGATCGAGCCGATGTTGACGATCCGCCCCCTGGTCTCGCGAAGTGCGGGCAGGAACGCGTGCGTGACGTTGAACACGCCCATCACGTTGATGGAAATGATGTCGTCCCAGTCCTTGAACACGGCTGCGTCGTCGCCGGTGATCGGATTGCGGCGGTTGATGCCGGCGTTGTTGACGAGGATCGAGACGGGGCCGACCTTGGTGGCGATTTCACTAGCGGTCTTGTGCGCGGCCTCGCGGTCGGTGACGTCGAGCATGAACACGTCGGCCTTGCCGCCGGCGGCCGTGATCAACCTCTGCGTCTCCTTGGCGCCTTCCGGGTCGGCGTCGAGAATCACGATGCGGGCGCCTTCACGGGCGTAGCCTTCGGCGATCGCCCTTCCGATGCCGGACCCGGCACCTGTGATGGCGGCAATGTGGTTGGTGAGCAGGGGCATTGTGGTCTTCCTCGAATTCAGGAGTGAACTCTGTCTGGGGAATGTGCGTTCCCGGCCGGAGCGAGGGCCGTAGGCCGAGCGCAGAGCCGGGATCGCTTGGATCAAGGCGGTGCCAGCCATCGAGCAAGCGGCCCCGGCTCTGCGCAGGACGACCTGACGGTCGCCAGCTTCGGCCGGGGACGCAGATCGGAAAGCCTGCGCACGCCGAGCGATCCGCCGTGCTTGAAACTGGCTAAGGTGTCATCCCGGGCCTTGTGCCCGGGACCCATCGGGGCGCACGCGCCTGGGCCCATGGTTGAGTTCGGTGGCGCCGCTTTGACATTCCGATGCACGTTCCGGACTCGCGGATGGATGGGTCCCGGGCACAAGGCCCGGGATGACAGACTGAGGGCTTACTTCCCCTTCCCCGTCGGCACTTTGTTGAAGGGGACGTCCTTGTCGACGCGTACGTCGGCAGGAAGACCCAGGACGCGCTCGGCGATGATGTTGCGCATGATCTCGTCCGAGCCGCCGGCGATGCGCGCCGAGGGCGAGGTCATCAGGGTCTGGTGGAAGAGGGCCGCCATGGGGGCCACCTCGGGATCGGTGATGACGCCGCCCTGCTCGAGCACGTCGAGCGCCATCGCCGACATGTTCTGCAGCTTCGGTCCAGTCACCAGCTTGCCGATGGAACTCTCAGGTCCGGGCGTGTCGCCGCGCGAGAGCGCCGTCATGGTGCGGAAGTGCGAATACTTGAGGCCACGGCTCGCCACGTACCAGTCGGCGATCTTGTCGCGAACGGTGGGGTTCTTGAGCGCTGGGCCGTCCTCCAGATCGATGCCGCGGGCAAGCTCGAGGAACTCGTCCACGTCGACCCCTGCGCGGCCGCCGATGGTGAAGCGCTCGTTCATCAGCGTGGTCAGTGACACCTTCCAGCCGTCACCGACCTTGCCGAGGCGCTGGCTATCGGGAATGCGGACGTTGTTGAAGAACACCTCGTTGAAGTGCGACGCGCCCGAGATCTGCTTGATGCCGCGGATCTCGACGCCGGGCGAGCGCATGTCGAGGAAGAAGTAGGTGAGGCCCTTGTGCTTCGGCGCCTCGAAGTCGGAGCGCGTGACGATGACGCCGTACTGGCAGTAGTGGGCGCCGCTGGTCCAGATTTTCTGGCCGTTGATGACCCAGTCGTCGCCATCACGGACGGCGCTGGTGCGCAAGGCCGCGAGGTCCGAGCCGCCGGCCGGCTCCGAGAAGAGCTGGCACCAGACCTCCTCGCCCTTGAGCGCGGTGACGGCGTAGCGGTCGCGATGCGCTTGCGTGCCCCACGTGCACACGGTCGGAATGCACATGCCGAGGCCGATCTCGTAGATGCCGCGCGGCACCGAGAACTGCGCCTCCTCCTGGTCGTAGATCACCTGGTTAATTGCGGAGAGTCCCTGGCCACCCCACTCCTTGGGCCAGGTGATGCCGGCGAAGCCCGCCGCGTGCTTCTTCTTCTGCCAGTCGCGCGCCTCGGCGAGCACGTCCTCGGTGGCGTGCGCCGCGCGATAGAGCATGCCCTTGCCGGTGCGGGGCTTGGCGTTCTTGGTCAGGAAGGCGCGGGCGCTGGCGCGATGCTCGGCTTCTTCAGGGGTGTCTTCGAAGTCCATGGGTCGGCTCCCTTTCGAGGCTATGCCTCGCGATTGTCATCCTCGGGCTTGTCCCGAGGACCCATTTCTCCACTGGTTCCGTCGATTCGGTTGCCAGGCAGCGCAAGCAACGCGGGATAGAGATCGACCCAGTGCGGATTGGCGCGCTCTATCAGATTGCTTCCAGTCACGCAGGTATCGCTTCAAAGATTTCTCGCGCTGAATTGCTGCTTCGATATCGGCAAACGGCTCATAATGGACGAGGCGTCGGACCCCGTACCGGCTGGTGAATTTCGAGCCGCAGTCGTTTCGATGGGCGGCGACACGATCGAGAAGACTATTGGTGACTCCAATATACAGCGTGCCATAAGGCTTAGAGGCGAGAATGTAGACCCAGAATGTGTACATGACACGGAACCCCGAAAGACATGCTGTCCTTGTTGAGCCATGGATCCTCGGGACAAGCCCGAGGATGACTCCAGATAGTTTGCCTCGAGCTTCTGTCACGCCGGGGCGTTGGCGCTCTCGAGCTCGGAGACGAGGCGCTCTTTCCACAGACGCGTCGAGCCGTTGGCGACGGCGAGCACCTTGGCGCGGCGATAGTAGAGGTGGCAGTCGAAGGCCCAGGTGAAGCCCATGCCGCCGTGCACTTGGATGTTCTCTTTCGCCGCGAGCCAGAACGCCTCGTTGGCCGAAACGCGGGCCGTGGCGGCGGCGAGCGCCAGTTGCGGCGCGTTTTTCGACAGTGCCCAGGCGCCGTAGTAGGCGTTCGAGCGGGCCAGCTCCGTCGCCACATACACGTCGGCGAGCTTGTGCTTGATCGCCTGGAACGAGCCGATCGGCCGCCCGAAGGCGTAGCGCTCGAGGGCATAGTCGCGCGCCATCTCGAGGCAGCGCTGGGCGCCGCCGACCTGCTCGAAGGCCATCAGGATGGCGGCGCGCTGTTCGATGGTCGCGAGCAGACGCTCGCCATCGCCGGCCGCGCCGAGCAGCTCTCCGGGTACATTGTCGAACGTCAGGCGCGCCTGCTTGCGGCTTTCGTCGAGGGTCTCAACGTGGTTGCGCGTGACGCCTGCATGACTGAGATCAGCGACCACGAGGCCGATACCGCGATCCGTCTGAGCGACGACGATGGCGAGGTTGGCGGCGGCGCCATCCGGCACGGGCAGCTTCTCGCCGTTTAGCACGCCGTTGCGGAACGTCGTGCGTACGCGCTTCGGCGTTGCTTTGCCAGGCCCCTCGGCCAGGGCGAACGTGCCGATGCATTCGCCCTTGGCGATGCGCGGCAGCCACGCCTTTTTCTGCGCGTCGGAGCCGCCAGCCATCAGGGCCTCGGCGGCGAAGTACATGGTCGAGGCGAACGGGACGGGCGCGAGCGAGCGGCCGAGCTCCTCGGCGAGCACGCATAGGCCGAGCGCGCCCATGCCGGCGCCGCCCAGCTCCTCCGGGATCGAGGCGCCGGTCCAGCCCATCGCCGCCATCTCCGTCCACAAGGCCTTGTCGTAGCCGTCGGGGCCCTCGAGCACACGGCGTACGACCTCGGGCGAGGATTTGTCGTCGAGGAACTTGCGCGCCTCGTCCTTCAGGAGCTTCAGATCGTCGCTGAAATCGAAGTTCATGGGGTCTCCTCGTCTGTCACCTCGACCCTCTTCCCCTCCGAGCGCATAGGACGGGAAGACGGAGAAGCTACCAATTCGGCTTGCGCTTCTCGTTGAAGGCGGCGAGGCCTTCCTTGGCGTCGTCCAACTCGATGATGTTGCAGATCGTCTCGACTGTATTCTCGATGGCGCGGCGATACTCGTAGTCATTGGCGCGCATGAAGCTGTCTCGAGCGAGCTGCATCACAGGCGGCGATTTGGAAGCCATCTCGGCGGCGAGTTCGCGCGCCTTGACCATCACCTGATCCGGCGGCACGGCGTAGTTTATCAGGCCGCGCCTCTCGGCTTCGATGGTGGAGATGGGCCGGCCCGAGAAGAGCAATTCGAAAGCCTTGTGGCGGCCGATCTGGCGCGGGAGGTGCACGAAGTGCATGGCTGGGATCAGGCCGACGTCGATCTCGGGATAGCCGATGGAGGCGGTGTCGCTGGCGACGATCATGTCGCAGGAGACGGCCATGGTGACGCCGGCGGCCCGCGCCGGGCCGGTGAGCGCGGCAATCGTCGGCTTGCCGAGGCGGTACTGGGCGTCGTGCATGCCGAAGTAGAGCTTCTCGAGGAAGCGCCGCAAGTCGATGCCACGTCCGGACTTGATCATGGCGAGGTCCATGCCGGCCGAGAACGCCTTTGAGAAAGCGCTCGTCAGGATGACGGCGCGGACGCCCGGATCAGCCTTGGCTTGGGCATAGGCGGACAGCAGATCCTCGATCAGTGCGTGGTCGATGGCGTTGACGGGGGCACGCCGCATGGTGATCTCGGCGACGCAGTCGCGAACGGCATAGTCGATATGGACGAGGCTCACGGATAGCGGCTCCAGTCGGCGGTGAAACAAGCGGCAGGCAGTATAGTCGAGCGCGATCCGCGGCCTCGTGCAAGCACCAAAGCGAGCGTGATCGGCTCGGTGGGCAGGCTGCACGACCGGTGTCTGTGTGACTTCGTCACCGACGCTGACCTCAGTCAGCGCCAGGGTGTGCTCCAGAGCATAGCTGTCGCGCCACCACCGGATTGCTTGCAGTCAAGGCGGCGGTAGCGGCGCGGTGCATATGTGAAGCAACGTCAACCCCATGGTGGAGCACCTCATGCCTAGCCTCAGCGACAAGGCGTGGTCGCCTTACATGGCCGGCGTCATCATCGGCCTTCTGCAGATCCCGACGTTCCTCCTGATGGGCACGGCCCTCGGGGCGTCGTCGTCGTTCGTCACCGTCGGCGCGCACATCGCCGCTCTTCTCGATCCGGGCGTGGCCCAGATCAAATACTTCACCTCGCATATGGCCGGCGCCAAGAACTGGTGGCAGGTGGCGGTCGTCGTCGGCATCGCCCTCGGCGCATTCCTGTCGATGCAGCTCTCAGGCGCAAGGCGTGCGGTTGTCTCAGCGGATCTGGGCGCGGGCAACGGGCTCCACGTCGCTTTCGGCGCGTGCGCCGGTCGCGTTCCTCGCCGGCTTCCTGATGCTGTTCGGCGCGCGGATCGCGGGCGGGTGCACCTCAGGTCACGGCATCTCCGGCATGGCGCAGCTCTCGGTCGGCTCGACAGTCGCCGTCGCGGCCATGTTCGCGGGCGGCATGCTGGTCGCCAACCTGTTCTTCAAGCGCGTTTGAACCTGATCCCACGGAGAGTGCCATGACTGTTCTCACCGGAATCCTGATCGGCCTCGCGACCGGCATCGTGTTCGGTTTCGTGCTCGAGAAGTCGCGCGTGTTCGAGCCCGGCGTCATCGTCGGTCAGATGCAGCTGCGCAGCTTCATCATGCTGAAGGTCTTTCTCGCCGCCGTGATCACCGGGCTGCTCGCCCTTGCGGTCATGCACGGGGCCTTCGGCGTCAAGCTGTCGCTGAAGCCGCTGGTCTGGCAAGCCGACATCATCGGCGGCCTCATTCTGGGCGCCGGCATAGCGCTGGCGGGAGCATGCCCCGGCACGTCGCTCGCACAGATCGGGTCCGGCTATCGTGATGCGTGGTTCGTGGTGCTCGGCGGGATCGCGGGTGCCGTCGCGTATGGCTACTTCGATACCAGCATCACGGCGTTCTTCGCCGAAAAGGGTGCGAAGATCACGTTCGCGGAGCTGGCCGGATACCCGTTTTGGATGGTGGCGACCGGGCTTGCGGCCGTGCTGGGGGTCTTCCTCGTCGTGCTCGAGCGCATGATCCCTTGGCGTCACGAGGTCGGCGCCAATGTCGACGGCGTGCTGCCGGCGGAGGCCACGACGGACCAAGAGCCGACGCCGGGGGCCGCCCGCCGCGTCTGAGGCAGCTTGAAACGCGAGTTGTCGGAGGGGCGGTTCGTCGGGCCGCCCCTTCTGCGTGAGCGGCTCATGCGCGGCCGTCGCCAGAGGCGCCTATTGCGTCTTGACCCAGGCTGCGTCACGTTCACGCCAAATCCGGGGCTCGGGAGGAACCATGAGCAGCTATTCGAAGCGATCGGTCACGGCGGAAAGTGCGCTTGTCGCGGTGCAGGGAGCAGCGGCCAAGGCGCGCCAGCTTGGGCACTCCATGTCGATCGTGGTCGCCGATGAGACAGGGACAGCCAAAGTCGTGGTCCGGATGGACGGCGCGTCGGAGGCGACACTCAGGATTGCCGGCGACAAGGCTTACACGGCGGCATCACTCGGACGTCCGACGCATGCGCTCTGGGATTTCGTAAAGAACGATCCACCGCTGCTGCATGGACTCGTCAATTATCCACGCATCATCGTGTTCGGCGGCGGCTACCCAATCGTCGAGGATGGCAAGGTGATCGGCGCCATCGGCGTCTCCGGCGGGCACTACAGTGACGACATGGAGGTCGCGCGCGCCGGGCTTCAAGCCATCGGCGCGCCAGTCGGGTAGACGTGAGGGGAGGCGGCGGCGCTGGCGTCAGGTTGCCGGCGGCACGTTCTCGAGCCCTGCCGGCAGCGGCACCTCGGGGCGCTGCACGCCGGCTGTCGGATCGTCCATCCGCCGTGACTTGCCCTCGAAGAAGGCGCCCTGCTCGATGGCGAGCTGGCTGTGGAAGATGTCGCCCTCGACCTTGCTGGACGACTGCAGAACCACCCGCTTGCCGCGGATCGAGCCCATCACCAGTCCGCGAACGATCACCTCGTCGGCGACGATGCCGCCCGTGATCCGTGCCGTCTCGCCGACGACGATGTTAGCTGCATGCAGGTCGCCCTGGACCTCGCCGTCGATCTGGATCTCGCCCTTGGAGACGAGATTGCCGATGATGACGAGATCGGACCCGATGCGCGATTCAGCGCTTCCGCGGTTTGAGGCGCCCCGTGCCATGGTCGGCGTTGCGCTGGGCATCGGTCCGCTCGGCGGCATCGGCGGCGACGAGCGCGTCAAGTCGAACGCTGTCGGCTCCTTGTCGGGCTTCTTCGTGAACATGACTCGCACTCCCCTCACTGCAGTCGCGGCTGCAACCCCCGGAAGCAGCATTAGACCGCCACTACTTCACTTCGGCAAGAGTTGATCCTTCACCTAAGGTCGGCAGGACCGAACGCCGATCCATCGCGGACACGGCGCGGGATCGTGTTTTCGCTTAGCACGCCAGACACGCCCGGTCATTGGCACGTGCTCAAAAAATTGCACCTGACGGCATGACGGCAACGCCCCTCATGCGAAGCGGCCGACGGCGACGAGTGGCTTGTAGAAGCCCGGTGTCAGGCCGGCCTCGGCTCGGGCACGGTCGTTGAACGGAGGCTTGATCGGACCCCTGAAATTCTGCCGTACCAGCGATTGGAACAGAGGCTCCGGGGCCTGTCCGTCCCGTTCGGCCAGGTACCGGAACCACTTGGCCCCGTAGGCGACGTGCCGGATCTCGTCGCGGTAGATGACGCCCAGGACCGCGGCGGACGACATATCGCCGGCCGCCTCGAGGCTTGCGATCATGGCTGGACTGACGTCGAGGCCGCGCGCTTCGAGCACCAGGGGCACGACGGCCATGCGCGCGACGAGGCTGTGGCCCGTGGCTTGCGCGGCCTGCCAGAGACCGTCGTGGGCCGGCAAATCGCCATAGGCGGCGCCAAGCTCGGTGAGGCGATGCGAGACCAGCGCGAAATGGTCGGCCTCCTCGAGGCCGACACCGACCCAATCGTCGAAGAAGCTGCGCGGGAGCGGGCTCGTGGGCGAACCGCCCGACGAGATCCCAGGTCATGTCGACGGCATTGAGCTCGATGTGGGCGAGGGAATGCAGGAGAGCGATGCGTCCACGTTCGCCGTGAGACGATCGCCGCGGCATATCGCGCGGCGGCAGCAGCAAAGGACGAACCGGGCGACCCGGACGATCGGGCATCGCGTGCTCGACGCTGATGGCGCCGAGGGAGAGCGTCCGCTCGCGCCAGGCTCGCGCTGTCACTCGTGCCAATCGGACCTTCTCGCTCGGATCGTCGGCGAGGACGATGGCCCGCGCACCCGCCACGAGGCTGGTCGGTTGCGCGGCGGGTGCGCCATCCGGGGCAACCTGGGTCACGAGCCGAGGGCCTTGACTGCGGCCAGCACCTCCTCGGCATGGCCCGGCACCTTCACCTTCCGCCAAGCGCGGGCAATCTTGCCCTTCGGGTCGATGAGGAACGTCGAACGGTCGACGCCCATGTATTTGCGCCCGTACATCGACTTCTCCACCCACACGCCGAACGCCTCGATCGCCGTACGGTCGGGGTCCGAGGCGAGGTCGATGCCGAGGTCGTACTTGGAACGGAACTTGGCGTGGCTCTCGACGCTGTCCGGCGATATGCCGATGATGCGCGCGCCCGTCGCGGAGAACTCCGCAGCCAGCCCCGTGAAGGCCTGCGCTTCCCTGGTGCAGCCCGAGGTATCGTCCTTCGGATAGAAGTAGACGACGACGGGCTTGCCCTTCAGCCGGGACAATCTGACCCTATCGCCGGAATCGGTTGCGAGGTCGAAATCCGGTGCCTTTTGCCCTTCCTCGGCCATGCCCGCCTTCCTTTCGTCGCTTTTCGGATTGAGATCGGCCGATCTGACCTAGTGCAGATGCGGTCGCATCGCCAGTGGGGACTGGGGCGCTCGCCGCTACTGCGGCGAAGTCGCCATTGTTCGGTGTGACCAGCGTCTTGCGGCGCATCAAGGGGGATTGGGTGGCTTCGGGGCACGACGGAGACAACTCACGAGGTGGCGGCCCGCCGCGAACTCCCGTGCGCGGTCGCACGATCGACGAGTTGCGTACCGCGCCACACACGCGCCCCCGCACCGGTCCACATGGCTATCGCGGCTCGGCCGATCAGAGCCACCCACCGCAGCGGGGCCCCTCGACACAAGCTCGAGAGACGCCGCGTCCTGAACGGAGATCCAAGGCTCGTTTCATCCTCGCCCCCTTGCGCTGGCTCGGCGTGTCGGTCGGCGTTCTGGTGCCGCTCGCGCTGCTGGGGCTTGGCCTCGTCTACGTCAAGTTGCTGCATGGCGCCGTGCCGCTGCACTTCCTTGTCGAGCCGATCCGCGAGGCGCTCGCAGCGGAGCTCGATGGTCTGAATGTCGACATTGGTGATGCCGCTCTGCACCGCAGTCCCAACGGTGGCTTCGAGGTTCGGCTCGCTGATCTGCATCTGGAAGCGAAGCAAGGCGATGCGGCTGTGCGCGCGGCAGAGGCGCTGGTCGGTCTCGATTTTAGTGCGTTGTGGTCAGGCCGGATCGCGGCATCGCGGATCGTACTGATCGGTCCTCGGTTGGCGTTGTCGCAGGACGAGGCTCGTCTTCCGGTCTTCTCGGCCACCGACGCACCGTTGGCTGGCCGCTCGGCGGAGACGCCGCGGGCGCCAACCGCTGCGGTGGCTGCTCCTTATGCGGCGAATGCCAACCCGGCAAAGGCGGGCGATGCGCCAGCGCAGCGCATCGACCTCGCGCGGGCCTTGGCCGAGGCGGTGGCACATCTTCGCAGCGGCGGCGAAGCTGCTTCGCATCTGCGCACGTTCGGGGTCCGCAACGCGACGCTCGAGGTCGAGGATCGCGGGCAGCGCACCATCTGGCTAGTGCCGGAGATGGAGGTTGCGCTCGACCATCTGAAGCGACGGAGCATGATCTCGGGTCAGGGGCGCGTGGCCGCCGGGGGTGTACCCTTCGGTGTGGAGTTCCGACTGGAGGAATCCGACAAGTCGCGCACGCTCAAGCTCGAGACCAGGGTCGAGGGGCTCAGTCTCCCGGCGCTTTCTCGAAACATTCCGCACCTCGGGCTGCTGGCGGCGCTCGATGTGCCAGTGACCGCGCTGGGCAAGATGGAGCTGACAAGTGACGGTGCGATCATCGACGGCAGCTTCGATGTGCTTCTCGGTCGGGGAAGCGTTCTACCCGAGGCGCTTGGTGGGCTTGCTTTCGCGGTCGAGCGCGGCAGGCTCGCGTTTCGTTACGCTGGTGCCGAGAAGCGACTGACACTGGCGCCCAGCACGCTCGAGCTCGATGGCGCCCGGGTCCGGATCGAGGGCGTGCTGACACCGGTTGCTGCAGCCGGCAACGCCTTGACGGGCTGGCAGCTCGACCTCGACTCCATCGAGGGCGCGATCAGCAAGGAGGGCGACCGGGCCGCCGTTCCGATCGAGCAGTTGTCGCTGCGGGCGCGCCTGTGGCCTTCGAACGGCGCCTCGGAGCTCGTCGCGCTGCGCTTCAAGGCGGGTGGCGCCGAGATCGAGGCGCGCGGCACCATCAGCGGGGGTGAGCAAAGCAGCGCCAGCCTCGACGGGCGCATCGGGCCAATGAGCGCGGAAACAATCAAAGCCTTCTGGCCGGCGAACCTGGCGCCGGACGTACGCAAGGTGGTGCGGGAGCGGTTGCTTGGCGGCAAGCTCAGCGGCGGCAGTTTCCGCATCGTGAGCGGCGGGGGGCGTCCGACGGCCAACATCTCGCTGACGCTCGAAGCCGAAGGCATCTCGATCGGTGCCGGGGACGGCTTGCCGCCGACGAGCCTGCCGCGCGTGCTCGTCACGCGCGAGGACGACAGGCTCGAGATCTCAATCCCCGACGCGCATTTCGTGGCGTCGGCGTCGCGGCGCGCGACGATCAAGGGCGGCGCGATCGTGATCACCGGGCTCGACGGGCCGCAACCGACGGCTGAGATCACAGGGCGTGCCCAGGCGACGGTGGCGACGCTGGTTGAGCTGGCGGGCCGCGAGGCGGCAGGATTGCTCAAGGCGGGGCAGGTGCCGGCGGGAGCCGACGGCAAGGTGGACGCGCAGTGGCGCGCGACCGTACCGGTTGTCCGGCACGTGTCGCTTTCTGATAGCAAGCTCGAGGCCAAGATCCGGATCACGGATGGCCGCATCCCCAATGTCGTCGGACCGCACGACGTCACCGGAGCCGCCTTCACGATTGGAGCGACGGAGCGGGCTATCGACGTCAAGGGCGAGCTGTTGCTGGCCGGAATTCTGGCCAAGGTGAATGGTCACTGGATCCTTGGCGAGAGCAGCGAACGCCAGTCGCCGGTCGTCGTCACGACGCGACTTGACGGTGCGGATCGCCGCCGGCTCGGCCTTGCGCTCGACGAGGAGGTCCACGGCGAGGTGCCGCTCGAGGTGCAATTCTCGCCGGTGGATGGCGAGCCCCCCAAAATCCAGGTGAGCGCCGACCTCACCGGTGCGGAGCTCCATCTCGATGGCCTTTCATGGCACAAGCCGGGCGGCCGCTCGGCGCGGCTCGTCTTCGATGTGGTGCGGCCCCGCGGCGCGCGGACACTGGAGCTGCAGAACTTCAAGCTGTCGGGGGAGACGATTGCCATCGACGGAACGGTGACCCTCGGTGCCGATGGGCAGCCGAGCGCCTACCGTTTTCCGGGCTTCTCGCTGAATGTCGTGAGCAATCTCGAGGTCGAGGGGGTCCGTCGCGCGGACAAGGTCTGGGAGGTCAAGGCGCGCGGCAAGACGTTCGATGGCGGTGCGATCATGCGGTCGCTCTATGCCGTCGAGACTGGCCGGACGACACGATCGACCGGTGCGATGGATCTCGATGCCCGCATCGACACGGTGATCGGCGTCAACGACACGACCGTGAAGCAAGCGCATCTCGTTCTGCGCCGCCGCGGTGATGTGATCATAGGGCTCGACTTCACGGGAACGCTCGACGGCGGCAAGCCGATCGAGGCGCGCCTCGTCAGCGGCCAAGGGCGCGTCGTGCAGGTCGAGACGCCAGACGCGGGGCAGGCGCTGAAGACGATCGGCTTCTACACCAATATGCTGGGCGGGGCGGGTACCCTGAGGGTCCATCTCGACGCTCGCGGGACCGCCGAACGGAGCGGAGAGATTTCAGGTCACGCGTTTCCGCATCCTGGGCGATCCGATCGTAAGCGAGCTGGTGCAGGGCGCCGACGAGAACCGGCCGGCGATCGCGACTGGCAAAGTCCGGCCTTCGCGCCGGGTGGTGCGCGAGGAGATTGCCTTCGACACGCTGCGGGGCCGGTTCGCCAGTGGCAACGGACAGGTGGCGATCGAAAGTCTGAGTGCCGCCGGCCCGCTCATCGGAGCCAGCGTGCGCGGCAAGATGGACTTCAGGACGCGCACTTTGTCGCTCGGCGGCACCTACGTGCCGCTATCGGGCCTCAATAGGGCGCTGGCCGGCATTCCGCTCTTCGGCGATATCCTGACCGGTCCCGGCCGTGACGGCATTATCGGCATCACGTTCGCCGTGGATGGCGCGATGGCCAAGCCGAACGTGATCATCAATCCGCTGTCCATGGTGGCCCCTGGACTGTTCCGCGAAATCTTCCAGATGGTGCCCCAGAATCCGCGCGTCACGCCGCTGGAGGCTGCAACCCCTGCGCCAGGCGGAGGTCCGCGCGTCCGTTCGAGCCAGCCCGAGGTCTACCGCGGTCAGGCGGCTCCGCCGGCGGGGCCGAAAGTGATCGAGAGCTGGTCGTCGCAGTACCAGAGGGGCGACCAGTAAGGCGGGGTCAGGCAGTCGGCGCGCCAGACTGCAGCCAGCCGTGACCGGGCCCGACCGCGCAGATGCGCTCGACGATACGAGCGGGGCCCTCAAGGCGGACGTGCTCGTAGGCGACGGTCACCAGCCGTGGCGCCACAACGACGAGCAATTCCGCTGGCGCGAGGAGGAAGTCCAGATTCGAGGGGCGTCCTAGCGCAGCGTGACCGGCGGCGAACGTCTCGTAGATGAGGAGACCGTCGTCGGCGACGGCGGCGACGATCTGGTCGAGGAGCGGCCGCCAGAGGTAATTCGCGACGACCACGACCGCGTATCGTTGTCCGGCGAAGGGAGGTGGCGCGCCATTCTCCAGGTCGGCTTCGATAAGGCGGACGCGGGGATCGCTGGCGAAGCGGGCCACGCCAGACAAGCTGCGATCGACGCCGACGACGTCGAGGCCCTGCTCGAGGCCGAGCTCGATATGCCGCCCGCCGCCGCACGCCACATCGAGCATGGTTCCCCGGGTCGGGGTCCCGCCGACGAACCGCCGCACCCACGGGGATGGGGACGATTTATCTGAACGATGATCACGCATAGTTGCTCGCCCTCCGGTAATTGTCATGCGGGGTCCTGGCGCCATATAAGGTCGCATGTCTCAGAACACCGCAATCCTCGGGACGCCGAGCTCGACCGGCAACTCCGACGAGATCATGCTCGTCAAAATGAACGGCCTCGGCAACGAGATCGTGGTCGCCGATCTGCGCGGCACGAAGCGGGTGCTCACGTCCGACGAGGTGCGTGGCATCGCGGCGAGGCCGGAGTGGCGATTCGACCAGCTGATGGTGCTGCACGATCCGCGAACGCCAGGAACCGAGGCGTTTGTGCGGATCTACAACACGGATGGCTCCGAGGCTGGCGCGTGCGGCAACGGCATGCGCTGCGTCGGTTGGCATGTCGCAGCGGCGAGCGGTCGCTTGAAGCAGCGTTACGAGACGGCGGCCGGCATTCTCGATGTCGTCGTCGAGAGCCTGGCTCGTATCACCGTCGATATGGGGCGGCCACGCCTGGGCTGGGATGAGATCCCGCTGTCGGAGCCGTTCCACAACACGCGCCGTATCGAGCTGCAGATCGGCCCGATCGATGCTCCCGTTCTGCATTCGCCGTCTGCTGTCAACATGGGCAATCCGCACGTCATCTTCTGGGTGGATGATGTCGAGGCCCACGACCTGGCCCGGCACGGCTCGCTGCTCGAGTTTCATCCGCTCTTTCCGGAGCGGGCCAACATCTCTTTGGCCGAGATCACGTCGCGGTCGGCGATCCGCATTCGGACCTGGGAGCGTGGTGCGGGCCTTACCAAGGCCTGTGGGTCGGCGGCCTGCGCCGCAGCGGTCGCAGCCGCACGCCTCGATCTCACCGAGCGTCGCGTGACGGTAACCGTGCCGGGCGGACCGCTGGAGATCGAATGGGGCCGAGATGACCGGGTGCGGATGACCGGCCCGGCCGAGGTCGAGCACACCGGCACCTATAAACTCGGCTCTGCCGCCGTGCCCACATCCGGCTCGGTTTGAGGCGCGTCATGACCGGAACGCGCGTCATTACGCTCGGATGCCGCCTGAATGGCTACGAGTCCGAGGTCATGTCCGGCCAGGCCGACGCTGCGGGGCTGGGCGAGACCGTCATTGTCAACACCTGCGCCGTCACGGCGGAGGCCGTGCGCCAGGCCCGTCAGGCGATCCGCCGTGCGCGGCGCGACCAACCCGGGGCTCGGATCGTGGTCACGGGCTGCGCCGCCCAGATCGAGCCCGAGACGTTCGCGGCAATGCCCGAGGTCGACCATGTCGTCGGCAACACCAGCAAGACCAGCCGCGCGACCTGGGACGATCTCGCAGAAGGGCGGCTGGAGCGGGTCAAGGTCGACGACATCATGTCGGTGCGCGAGACGGCCGGGCATCTGATTGACGGTTTCGGCACACGCGCGCGGGCCTATGTTCAGGTGCAGAACGGCTGCGATCACCGCTGCACGTTCTGCATCATTCCGTTCGGCCGCGGTCCCTCTCGCTCGGTACCAGCCGGCGAGGTGGTGACCGAGATCCGCCGACTCGTCGAGCGCGGCTACGGCGAGGTGGTGCTGACCGGGGTAGACATCACCTCTTGGGGCGACGATCTGCCGGGGCAGCCGACCCTGGGGAGGCTGGTAAGGCAGATTTTGAAGCTGGTTCCCGATCTGAGGCGGCTACGACTGTCGTCGATCGATCAGGTCGAGGCGGACCCTCACTTGATGGCCGCGCTCGCCGAGGAGGAGCGCCTGATGCCGCACCTGCATCTGTCGCTCCAGTCCGGCGACGACATGGTGCTCAAGCGCATGCGCCGACGCCATCTGCGAGCGGACGCTATTCGCTTCTGCGCCGAGGCGCGCCGGCTGCGGCCAGACATCGCCTTCGGCGCCGACCTGATCGCGGGTTTCCCGACAGAGACCGGCGACATGTTCGCGCAGTCGCTGGATCTGGTCGATGCATGTGGGCTTGCGTATCTGCACGTCTTCCCTTACTCGCCTCGGAAGGGGACGCCGGCAGCCCGCATGCCACAGGTGCATCGGGGCGCGGTAAAAGAACGCGCTGCGTTGTTGCGCGAAAAGGGGGATGCGGCGCTGGCGCGCCATCTTTCCGTCCAGGTTGGAAAGTCACTCGAGGTGCTCGTGGAGCGCGACGGACTGGGGCGGGCTCCCGACTTCGCCGAGGTGGCAGTGGACGGGCTGGCGCCGGGGCAGATCGCGGCGGCGAAAATCGGCGGCCATGACGGCCGCCGTCTTATTGGAAAGGTCGTCGTGTGAACGAGCCTCGAGAGAGGAAGCGCGGGTTCCTCGGCCGCCTGTTCGGCGTGCGCGAAACTGCGCCCGTCGAGGCGGAGAAGCCGGCGGTTCAGACCGGCGGGGAAACGCCGGCCGCCACTCCCGAGATGGTCGAGCCGAACGAGCGCGCCGACGAGGCTCCCGACGACCGCGCGACCTTGAAGGAACAAGATCGGTCTACAAGTAAGGCTTCACCTCCCGTCGAGGCGCGACCAGAGCCGGCCTCTGCGGCGGGGGATGGAGACCAGGGACCGGCGAAGGCCGGCTGGTTCCAGCGGCTGCGAACAGGTCTCTCGAAGACATCCTCGCGGCTATCCGACGGCATCACGTCGATCTTCACCAAGCGCAAGCTCGACGCCGCCACTCTGGAGGATCTCGAGGACCTGCTCATCCAGGCCGACCTCGGCGTCGAGACGGCAACAGCGATCACGGGTGCCATCGGCAAGGGGCGCTTCGAGAAGGGCATCTCGGCCGATGAGGTCAAGGAGATCCTGGCGACCGAGGTCGAGCGGGTGCTGGCACCCGTCGCCAAGCCGCTCGTCATCGATCCGACCCGGCGTCCACACGTGGTTCTCGTTGTGGGGGTCAACGGTACGGGCAAGACCACGACGATCGGAAAGCTCGCCGAGCGATACCGACGCGAGGGGTTGAAGGTGGTGATGGCCGCTGGCGATACCTTCCGCGCCGCCGCCATCGACCAGCTCAAGATCTGGGGGAGAGAGCCGGGGTGCCCGTCGTTGCACGCTCGGTCGGGGCGGATTCTTCCGGGCTTGCGTTCGATGCCCTGAAAGAGGCCAAGGAGCAAGGCGCCGACGTTCTTCTGATCGATACTGCCGGACGATTGCAGAACAAGCTGGCCCTCATGGGCGAGCTCGAGAAGGTGATCCGCGTGCTGCGCAAGATCGATCCATCGGCCCCTCACGACTGCGTGCTGGTGCTGGACGCTACGACTGGCCAGAACGCGCTGTCCCAGGTCGAGGTGTTCCGCGAGAAGGCGGGCGTGACCGGGTTGATCATGACCAAGCTGGATGGCACCGCCCGAGGCGGTATTCTCGTCGCCATAGCCGCCAAGCATGGTCTGCCGGTACACGCGATCGGGGTGGGGGAGGGTGTCGACGACCTGCAGTCGTTCTCCCCGAAAGATTTTGCTCGCGCTATCGCGTCGAGTTAACGGATAAGGGCTAGACAGTGGAAACTGGTGGGGTTTCACGGACCGGAGTCGAGCGCGGGCACATGAGCGGCAAACGTCACTGGTATCCGTTCAATTCAGAGCAATCGCTGAACATCGCCAGCGAGATCGGTCCGCTCGTCACGATGTTCGTCGTCAATTTCGCCTACGGCGTCGAGGCGGGTGTCTGGTCGCTCGTCGCGACGACGGTGGTGGCGCTCGTCGCATCCCTCGTGGTGCTGAAGCGGCCGCCGATCATGCCCTTCATCGCCGGCGCCGTCACCGTAACGTTCGGTGCGCTGACGCTGCTGACCGGCGATCCGAAGTGGGTTCAGATCAAGGTCACGATCTTCAACTCGCTGGTTGCTGTCATCTTTTTCATTGGGCTGATGCAACGCAAGTATTTCTTCGAGTTCGTGTTCGGCAAGACGTTCCACTATCAGGAAGAAGGCTGGCGGCTGCTGACCCGCAATGCGGCGATCTTTTTTCTCGTGACAGCCCTGGCCAACGAGGCCGTCCGTCTCGGTTTCGCGGCGGCCAGCATTCCGTGTCCGACATCCTGGGTGTGGCTGATGCGAAAGCCCGTGCTCGACGGGCTGGACATCTGGATGATCTTCAAGCTGTTCATCGTGATGCCCCTTACCACGCTCTACTTCGTCTGGCAGGTCCGCTGCATGCAGCGCTACCGCCTCCCCGAGCGGGTCGCCGAAACAAGAGCGCCGCTGCCGCGTGCGTGACGCCGGGCACGGGTGACGAGAGCGCCGGCGCGCCGGCTCGCTAGGCCCGACGCCAGCGTCGCAAATGCGGTCGGGACGAGCTTTCCCCGTACATTCGACTGCCGGATCGGCGATCCGAGCGGGGCTCTAGACCTTGGGATTTCAGTCATGGCGGAACACAACCCCAACGAGGCGCCTGCGAAGATCGATCCGCGCCAGTTGTGGAAGATCGCAATTGATCTCGGGCCTCTGCTGGTTTTCTTCGGTGGCTACGTCTTTGGCGATATCTATTGGGCGACGGGATTGCTCATGGCCGCCATGCTTGTCAGCGTCGTGGCTGCCAGGCTCGTCCTCGGGCATGTCTCGCCGACGTTGATCGCGACCACCGCCCTCGTCGAGGGGTTCGGCGCGATGACGCTCTGGCTGCACGACCCGAGCTTCATCAAGATGAAGCCGACGATCATCAACCTGATCTTCGCCGTCGTCCTGCTCGGCGGGTTGGCGATGGGTAAATCGTTCCTGAGGTTGCTTCTCGGAGAGGCGTTGAAGCTCACCGATCAGGGCTGGCGGCTGCTGACGATACGTTGGGCGCTGTTCTTCATCGGCCTTGCCGGTCTCAACGAGGTCATCTGGCGCACTCTGAGCGAGGCGACCTGGGCCAGTTTTAAAGTGTTCGGTATTCTTCCCCTGACGATGCTGTTTTTTGCTTTTCAGTGGGGCTTGATTCGGCGGCATTCTCTGCAAGCTGCTGATGAGTCTGACAAAGACGCAAAGTCATGAGGTAGCGTGGTGTGTCGAAACGACCGCATACCTTCATAATTTGTCAACTGGACCAGAACAATGAGCTTTGATTTTGGGGGGGCGAAAGTTAGCTTCTGTAAAGCGAAGCATCCGCTTATTTGTTGGGCATCGCATGACACCATAAGCGGGTGACTCGAGACTTTGGCGCGGTCAGCAGTATCCACTGCTCCAACAAAAAATTGGATCCAATGAAACGCGAGCCCGGCCCTGGACGGCTTGACCGTTCCCCAATTCATCTGCTGCATCGTGCCGGCCAGTGTGCCGGCGACGTGTTCCAAGGCGAGATCGGGGAATCCGACCTGACGCCGAGGCAGTATGCTGTTTTGCTGACCGTGTCGCAGAACGAGGGGCTTAGCCAGACCCAACTCGTCGAGCGGACGGGCGTCGACCGCTCTACACTCGCCGACATCGTGCGCCGAATGCTGAAGAAGGGCCTCCTGCAGCGGCGGCGCACGAAAGAGGACGCACGGGCCTACGCCGTTCGCCTCACCGAGGAAGGCTGGCGGGTGCTGAAGGCGTGCGAGCCTCTGGTCAAGCGCGTCGACGATCGAATCCTCGAGGTTCTTCCAGAATCCAGTCGTGACCAGTTTCTTGCCGATCTTGCCGTCATCATCGACAGTTTGGCGACTGAGCAAGCGGAGGGCGGAGGGGCGTCGGAGTAGAAGAAGCCGCCCTACTACGCCCCTATGGCTTGGAAGTCCGATCGCCGGCCTTCAGTCCGATCGCGGCGAGCTTGACGATCAGTCGGGCTTGTTGCTCGAGCTCAGCCAGAGACCGGCCGCCGAGGCGATTGTCCAACGCCAAAGCGACAATGCCGTGGACCGCACCAAAAAGCGCGCGCGCGGTGATGCCTCGCTCACCGTCGGTCTCTGGCACCCATTCGGCAATGGCTGCCTCGATCACCCCGAGCAACGCGTTTTGATCCTCGATATACGATGCCGGCGCCTTACGGCCATCCGGCAGGCGATGCTCGAAGACCGCCTCCCATCGGCGTTGATGAGACAGGGCGAAGTCCACGTAAGCCATTGCCAATTGGGCAAGCCGCGCCTCGAGGGGTAGATCGCCGAGCGTCCCGCCAGCGCTACCGATCGCGTTGCCCAACATTGCGAGGGTTTGGGCATTCACGGCGATGACCAGACCATCGATGTCGCCGAAGAGATTGTAGAGGGTGCCGACGGCACACCCTGCCTCTCGTGCGATTCGGCGCGCCTGCAGGGCCGAGAGCCCCTCCTCAGCAACCAGGTCACCCGCCTTCGCGACGATCTCGCGGCGCAGGGTCTCGCGGTAACCCGTGTCGCTCATTTCGGCTCGTCCTCGTCTATGGCGCTGCCTCTAGTGTGGCGGTTTGGAAGTCCGCTTCATTCTCTCGGCAGCCTCTGAAAGCGGACTTCCAAACACAACGCCGTACTAAGCTCATGATTTAGCTAGTGTCCTTTCGACCGCGAAGCTCGTCCCGACCCGGCAGCACGATGAAACGAGCTTCGCGGTCGGGACACTAGGGCCACATCACGCTCGCGGCGGGGGGTGACGCAATGCCTCGTTAAACTCTGCGCGTCAACAGAGGCTTAACCACATTTGTCCGGCGACTGGAACGTTGTTCAAATTGTTCTTGAACTAGGTTCACGTTGTTATTACAGTGCGTGTGTGAACTAGGTTCATGTCACGCAACGCAGGCATGAGCTCGCGTCGCCAGCCCGGAACGGGGAACGCGCCACCCGCCTGGAGCCCCACCTTATGTCGCGCACCGAGGAGCCCTCCCATGCTCAAAGTCTTGTCCTACCTCATCCGCGGCGCGGCCGCCGAAGCCGAGGAGGTGGTGTTCGAGGCGAATGCCATCCGCATCCTCGAGCAACAGCTTCGCGACGCTGCGATTGCTTTGGAGCATTCGAAGCGAGAGCTGGCTTGCGCGATGGCTCACCGCGCCTCGGAAGCCAGGGCCGTCGAGGCGCTGGATCAGCGGATCGCGGAGCTAGAGACGGGCGCTGTCGCAGCGATGAATGCCGAGCGTAGCGACCTGGCGGAGGAGGCGGCCACGGTGATTGCGGCTGCCGAGGACGAGAGATCCGACCGCAAGGCCGCCATGATCCGGTTCGACCTCGACATTGAGCGCCTTCGGCAGCTCGCTGGTGATGGGCGGCGACGGCTGGGCGATTTGCGCCGAGGCCTGGAGATGGCACGTGCTCAGGAGGCGCTGCGCCGGGCGGGCGCGAATGGCCGTCGCGCGCTTGCAACCGGAGCCGGGGCGCTGCGCGAGGCCGAGGCGACGCTGGCGCGCATCCGGGAGAGCCAGAGCAAGTCCGAGGATGTTGCCGCCGCCGCCGAGCAGCTCGAGGCCGAGGCGTCGGGCGGAAGCCTCGATCAGCGTCTTCGTGATGCCGGGTTCGGGCCGGGACTGAAGACGCGGCCAGGGGACGTTCTGGCTCGCTTGCGCCAACGCCAGTCGGCTGCGGGGCAAGCCAGCCCATCGGGGGGATCTGAGCCGCGATGAGCGGGGAACTGCGCTCGGCGTCGTCGCCGGGGCTCGCACAGACGATGAAGCCCATCAATCGATCGAACAGTATCTTCAGGAGCATATCCATGGCCGGTCCGACCCTCGTCAGCCAACCTTCCACGCACGGCTCGCACACCAGTGCGTGGACGACGTTCTCATACAGCCAGTTTGCTGTGGCCGCGTTCATGACCGGCCTCGGCATCTGGTTCCAGCCGGGCGATTTTCTCGTGAAGGGCTATATGGCGATGGCGAGCGTGTTTCTCGTGGGCTCTGCGTTCACCCTCGCCAAGACGGTCCGCGACGAGCACGAGGCTCGTCGTTTCGCCAACCGGATCGAGGAGGCACGTACCGAGAAGCTGCTGATGGAGGTCGGGCGCTCGGGGTAGTGCCAGGAGGATTGGGTCTAGTCGGTGTGGCGCCGAGGTGATGCCAGCCGGCTCCGTGCCCATTGCGCGGAGCCGGTTCTGGATGAATGACGCCCCGCTCGTGCGTGGTAAGGAATTGCTAAGCATGTTGCTGCAAGCTGGTCGCCTGAAGCTGTAGCTGCGTCGGGAGCGTTCACATGGTCGGTCACATCAATCTTTGCCTGGATGAGATAGAGGCCGAGATTGCCGCCACCGATTATTCGGTCGTTGGGGCGCGCGCCCGCGAGTTGATCGCGCAGCACGTGGCCGGTATCCGCTACATCGTCGATGCCGCCGCAGCGGCAAGCACGGCCAGCGATAGTGAGGCGGCAAGCCGGATCGCGGCGGCGGTCTCAGTGGACGACATCACCGCTCTGCAGACGGCGGCCTGACCGCCGCACATCGCCACAGACATACAAAAAGGCGGGCTGCGCGCCTCGTCCGTTGCTTTCGTCGGGGCCTGCGCGTCTCAGGCGGCCTTTCTCTTCATCATGCCGCGCTCGATCATGGTCTCCGCGATCTGGATGGCATTGAGTGCCGCACCCTTGAGCAGGTTGTCCGACACGATCCACATCACGAGCCCGTTCTCGACGGTCGCGTCCTCGCGGATACGGCTGACGTAGGTGGCGAACTCGCCCGCAGCCTCGACCGGAGTCACGTAGCCACCGGGCTCGCGCTTGTCGACCACCAGGATGCCCGGGGCCTCGCGCAGGATCGAGCGCGCATACTCGGGCGTCATCGGCGTATCGAACTCGATGTTGACGGCCTCCGAGTGGCCGACGAACACGGGCACGCGCACGCATGTCGCCGTGACCTTGATCTTCGGATCGAGAATTTTCTTGGTCTCGACCAGCATCTTCCATTCCTCTTTCGTGTAGCCGTCCTCCATGAAGACGTCGATCTGAGGAATGCAGTTGAAGGCGATCTGCTTCTGGAACTTCTTCGGCTCCATCTCTGTGCCAGGCACGTACTTGCCCTTGGTCTGGTGCCAGAGCTCGTCCATGCCTTCCTTGCCGGCGCCCGACACCGACTGGTAGGTCGAGACGACCACGCGCTTAATCCGCGCCGCGTCGTGCAACGGCTTCAGTGCCACGACCAACTGGGCCGTCGAGCAGTTGGGATTGGCGATGATGTTCTTCTTCGTGTAGCCGGCGATGGCGTCGGCGTTGACCTCGGGCACGATCAGCGGCACGTCCATGTCATAGCGCCAGGCGGACGAGTTATCGATTACGACGCAACCCTTCGCGCCGATGCGCGGGCTCCAATCCTTCGATACCGAGGAGCCGGCCGACATCAGGCAGAAGTCCATTTTCGAGAAGTCGAACTGCTCGAGGTCCTGGCATTTGAGCGTGTCGTCGCCGTAGGAGACCTCGACGCCGACCGAGCGGCGCGACGCGATGGCATGCACCTCGTCGGCGGGAAAATTCCGCTCCGCGAGGACGTTCATCATCTCCCGGCCCACATTTCCAGTGGCGCCGACGACTGCGACCTTGTAGCCCATCCTTCTGCCTTTCAGGTGCCTCGCGGCGAGGCGGGCGACCACCGCCCGACCCTGTCGTAACGATTGTCCGCGAGCCGCTGAGATAAGCGCATTGCCGGGGTCTCGCAAGCGCCAACAGCACGGAACGGGAAGGCAAAATTACAACGGCCGTTGCCTCGGAGCCGCCATGGATGCGGGGCGCTGCGCCATCCGGCGGGCGGCGGGGTTTCGCCAAATCCCGAGCAGTGCGCTCGCGTCATCGGGAAAAGCGCACCACGGCACTTGCTTCTGCGGGCGGCTCTGAATAGTGTCCGCCCCGCGCGCGCCCTTCGTCTATCGGTTAGGACGGCAGCCTTTCACGTTGCAAAGGCGGGTTCGATTCCCGCAGGGCGCGCCAAAATGCTATCTAGATGATAGCGAACATTTTTCTCTCCGAAGATGACAGAGTGGCGGGCCGCGAAGATTGCGACTTGCGGGTGTGTATCAATTTTGATACAAACAAATGCGCATGCCTCAGCGAGCGAACCCGTTGCCCGTCGTATTCTTCGCCACGAGCTCCAGCACCGAGCCCGTGCGCGAATGGTTGAGGGAACTCGACCGGGATGATCGCCGGGAAATCGGATCGGACATCCTCGCCGTGCAGAAGGGTTGGCCACTCGGCCTGCCGCTCTGTCGCTCGCTCGGCAAGGGACTGTGGGAAGTGCGCTCGTCGTTGGCTGGCGGACGTATCGCCCGCATCATCTTCGCGTTCGATGAGCAGACGATCGTCCTGCTCAACGGGTTCATCAAGAAGTCGAGGAGGACGCCGCCCGCCGAGATCGGCCTCGCGCTCAATCGCTTGAAGGAGATGACGTCATGACAGGGAAAAAGCATCACGGCTCGAATTTCGAGGCGTTCCTCGCCGAGGATGGACTGCTCGAGGAGGCTTCCCTCGCAGCCACCAAGAAGGTCATTGCTGCGCAGATCGCTGACGCCATGAAGAAGAAGGGGCTCACCAAGTCGGCCATGGCCGCCGAGATGGAGACGACGCGGGCGCAACTCGACCGCCTGCTCGACCCCGACAACGACAGTGTGACGCTCGCCACTTTGAAGCGCGCCGCCAAGGCCCTCGGCAAGACGCTCAGGCTGGAGTTGGCTTGACCGCGGCCAACAAGACTACATCGTAATTTCAAACACATAGGAGTTCGCACTTTTATCGTGCAGGGCGCGCCAACCTGAAGCCCGTCAACCCGGCTTCTTTCGCCGCGCGGCCGGAGTGGCGGGGCTGTGGGCAGGAGGGCGGTGCAGGGCGTCGAAAAGGGTGTCGAACACCAGCCGGACGCGCGCGCTGGTGTGTAACTCCCGGTGCGTGACGAGCCAGACGGGAACGGGTGTGCCCGGCAGCTCAGGCAGCAGGCGTACCAGGCCCGGCGTGCGCTCCGCGATCTCACTCAGCATCATTCCGACGCCGAGCCCCCGGCGCAGCATCTCCCAGAGAACCACGGCACTGCTCGAGACGATGCGGCACTGGTCCGCAGTAACGGGGATCGCTACCTTGCTCAGATGCTCGACGAAACGCTCGACCGGCTCGAACCCGAGAAGGCTGACACCGCCGAGGTCGGCCACCGATTGGGGTGCGCCATGGCGAGCGATCCAGGTGTGCGACGCATAGAAGTGAGCCGTCATCTCGCCAGCGAGGCGGCCGATCAGATCCGGCTCGGTGGGCCGCATGTGGCGGACGGCGATGTCAGCCTCGCGCCGTCTCAGGTCGCTGATCGAATCGGTGGCTAGGATCACGACGGTGATCTGCGGGGCCTGCTCGTGGACGCGCGCCACGATCTCCGGCAGCAGGTAGGTCGCGACCGCATCGGTGGCGGAGATGCACACGCGGCCGGTGATGTCCCGCGACTGACCGGCGGCGGCGAGCGCCATGGCTTCCGCCGACGCGGCCATCGCGCGCGCATGCTCAAGCAGGCCGAGGCCGGTCGGGGTCAGGACGAGTCGCTTGCCGACCCTTTCGAACAGCATGACGCCGAGCCCGGCCTCCAACGCGGCGACCTGGCGGGAGAGGGTCGGTTGCGTCAGCCCGAGCTGTCGCGCGGCCGCGGACAGCGAGCCTGCATCCGCGGTGGCGCAGAACGCGCGCGTCAGGTTCCAGTCGATGTGGTTCATGCGATTTCGTATATGCTTCGTGCGTTGAGCCGCAATTTACAACAAAGCCGCATGTGATACTCAGCCGCGTCACGGGAGGACGCCATGCCGAGCACATCCGACGACACGCGTTTCTGGGACCGGGCAGCCCGCAAGTATGCCGGCGACCCGATCAAGGACATGGCCGGCTACGAGCGTACGCTCGAGCGAGCCCGGCAGCTGCTGGGGTCCTCGGATCGTGTGCTCGAGCTCGGCTGCGGCACGGGCACCAGCGCGCTGCTGTTGGCGCCTTCGGTCGGTCGCATCGTGGGGAGCGACGTGTCCGGCGAGATGATCGCCATCGCGCGCGAGAAGGCGGCAGCTCAGGCCTCGGCAAATGCCGAGTTCAAGGTTGCGCCTGCCGAGCATACGCCGGGAGCAGATGGCTCGTTCGACGCCGCGCTCGCGTTCAATCTGCTGCATCTGCTTGGTGATCGTCCGGCGATGTTCCGGAATGCATACCGCTTGCTCAAGCCGGGCGGGCTGCTCATCTCCAAGACGCCCTGCCTTTCGGAGATGAACGTGCTGGTTCGCCTCGCTATCCCTGTCATGCGGCTGGCGGGCAAGGCGCCCTACGTCGCGTTCTTCGGCGCCGACCAACTCGAGAGCGAGATTGCGGCCGCTGGCTTCACCATTGTCGAGCGCGCGCGACACGGGTCTGAGCGCAACGACATCCGCATCTTCATCGTCGCGCGAAAGCCGGATGACGGCTGACCGGATGCGGATGCGGATGCCGGGTGGTGCCTTTTGTGACGTCCGCTGCGGCGCCCCTGAGCGGGCCACCTGCCGGTTATGTCAGAGGGTCGTCGATGGTTGGCGTCGGCCGGGCAAGCTTGGTCAGCGCGTCGACGTCGCCGATCTCGACGCGTGAGCCCGAAACCTTGACCTTGTAAGGGATCAGCGCGGCGAACGACCGCGACAGCACCTCGGGCGCCATGCCGAGGCGGGCCGCCAGCACCTTCTTCTCGAACGGTAGCTCGAGCCTGGTGCCATTACCGTGCTCGACGCGGTAGGCGAGAAGCCAGTTGGCGAGCCGCTCGAGTCCGGAGCGCAGCTTCTGGTTCTTCAGCTCCTTGACCACCATCCGGTAGGCTTCGGCCAAGTCCGTCGCGAGGCACCGGGCGAAGGCGGGATCCTCGGCAAAATAGAGGCGCACCGCGTCCGCCGGAACGAGCAGGATGCGTGCCGGGGTGAGCGATCGCCCCGACTTCAGGTAGACGCGGTCCAGGACGACCGCAGCCATGATGAAGCATTGGCCCGGGCCGAGAACCGAAACGGTCGTCTCGCGATCCCGATAGGTCGAGAACACCTCCACCTTGCCTTCGACGACGACGTGCAGGAAATCGGCCGGGTCACCCTCGCGCACAAGCTCGACGCCGGCTGGAAATCGTTGAAGGAACGAGGTCTTGAGCATGGCATCGACGCGCGTCGGCTCCACACCGTGGAAGATGCGCAAGCCGCGCATCTGCTCGATCTCTTCGGTCCGCATCGGTGTCTCACCTCCAGCCGAACAACGCGCGCATCGATGCAATAGCACGCTTGACGATCGTCAAGCCACGATTTGATGAGGCACGGCGAGACTATTGATGGAGTTGGCCGGAAGGGGTGACGGACGCGGCGGTCATGCTTGAAAAGCCGCCAATTGCGGTCCGTCTTGACCTGTATCAAGCCGCCAATCGGCCGGTCCGGGAAAGCGTCCTTTGTGGCTCTCATCGAGCTCACTCAACACAGGGGACGGTCATGCCGGCAGCTTCGCCAAGCCGATCCGATCAATCGAGAGCGCTCTGGCTCTCCACCATCGCCTTCACGGTCTGCTTTGCCGTTTGGACGATCTTTGCAATCATCGGCATTCAGATCAAAAAGGATCTGGGTCTCTCGGACACCCAGTTCGGCCTGCTTGTCGGCACGCCGATCCTGACGGGTTCGCTGGTCCGGCTGATGCTCGGGATCTGGGCGGATCAGTACGGAGGACGCGTCGTCTACACGCTGACGATGCTCTCGGCGGCGGTGATGACCGCACTGCTCACGTTCGCGACCGACTATCCGACGTTTCTGCTCGCGGCGCTGGGTGTCGGCATCGCAGGCGGCTCGTTCTCGGTCGGCGTCGCCTACGTGGCGAAATGGTATCCAAAAGACAAGCAGGGGACGGCACTCGGTATCTTTGGTGCAGGCAACGTCGGCGCGGCGGTGACGAAGTTCGCGGCCCCTGTGGTGATGATCGCCTACGGCTGGCAGACCGTCGCCCTCGTGTGGGCAGCCGTGCTCGGTATCACGGGCCTCCTATTCTTCCTGTTCAGCAAGGATGATCCGGATCTCGCGCGGCGCCGTGCGTCGGGTGAGAAGCCCGAGCCGCTGTCCGCGATGCTCGAGCCGCTGAAGAACGTGCAGGTCTGGCGCTTCTCGCTCTATTACTTCTTCGTGTTCGGGGCCTTTGTCGCGCTGGCGCTCTGGCTGCCGCGCTATCTTATCGGGGTCTACGGTCTCGACATCGCCACCGCCGGGATGATCGGTGCGATGTACTCGATCCCCGCCTCGATCTTCCGCGCCTACGGCGGCCATCTCTCCGACAAGTATGGCGCCCGCACGATCATGTACTGGACGTTCATCGTCTCGTTGGTGGCGACATTCATCCTGTCCTACCCGCCGACGCAGTATGTCGTCGAAGGCATTCGCGGGCCGGTCGCTTTCTCGACGCGCATGAGCCTCGCGGGCTTCGTCGTGACGGCATTCGTGCTCGGCTTCTTCATGAGCCTCGGAAAAGCGGCGGTCTATAAGCATATCCCGGTCTATTACCCCGACCGGGTCGGTGCTGTCGGCGGAATCGTCGGTCTCGTCGGCGGTCTCGGCGGTTTCGTTCTCCCGATTGCATTCGGCGTGCTGAACGACCTGACCGGTGTCTGGCAGAGCTGCTTCTGGCTGCTGTTCCTGATCGTTGCCGTGTCACTCCTGTGGATGCACTTCGCCATCCGGCAGATGGAAACCACGGCGGCCGCGGAAGGTGTGCCGGCCGGCAGCCTGCCACAACTGCCGGAGATGCAACCCATCCATGGACCGGGCACCGTGGGTGCACTCGCGGCGACCGGCTCGATCCAGGACTGGCGTCCCGAGGACCGTGAATTCTGGGACTCGAAGGGGCGCGGCATCGCACGGCGCAATCTTTGGATCTCGGTGCCCTGCCTCCTGCTGTCGTTCTCGGTGTGGATGGTCTGGTCCGTCGTGGTGGCCAAGCTGCCGAGCGTCGGTTTCGCGTTCTCGAACGATCAGCTGTTCTGGCTCGCCGCACTGCCCGGGTTGTCGGGTGCGACGCTACGCATCTTCTACAGCTTCATGCCGGCGATCTTCGGGGGACGGCTGTGGACGACGCTCGCGACGTGGTCGCTGCTGATCCCGGCCATCGGCATGGGGTGGGCCGTGCAGAGCGCGGGAACACCCTACTGGATCTTCCTGGCGCTAGCGCTTCTCTGCGGCTTCGGTGGCGGCAACTTCGCATCCTCGATGGCCAACATCTCGTTCTTCTTCCCGAAGGCCGAGAAAGGCAACGCGCTCGCGATCAACGCCGGCCTCGGCAATCTCGGTGTCAGCGTGGTGCAGTTCGTCGTCCCCGTGGTGATCACGGCGGGGGTCTTCGGGTGGCTCGGCGGCGATCCGCAAACGGCGACCGTCAACAATGTGACGACCACACTCTGGTTGCAGAATGCCGGCTACATCTTCGTGCCCTTTATCATAGCCTCGGCCTTCGCCGCCTGGTTCGGCATGGATGACATCGCGACGATGAAGGCGAGTTTCGCCGATCAGGCTGTCATCTTCAGCCGGTTCCACAACTGGGTGATGTGCTGGCTTTACACAGGCACGTTCGGCTCGTTCATCGGCTATTCGGCGGGCTTCCCGCTGCTGGCGAAGATCCTCTACCCAGAAGTGAATGCGCTGCAGTGTGCCTTCCTCGGGCCGCTTGTCGGCGCGGTCGCCCGTGCGCTCGCCGGAAAGGCCTGCGACCGGATCGGCGGGGGACGGATCACACTCTGGGTGTTCATCGCCATGAGCCTTGGTGTGGTTGGCATCCTCTACGCCATCGGCATCAAGGAAAACCCAGGCTCATTCGGCATCTTCTTTGCGAGCTTCCTGTTCCTGTTCGCCGCGACGGGTGTCGGCAACGCGTCCACGTTCCAGATGATCCCCGCGATCATGCGCAAGGAGGTGGCGCGGCTCGAGCCGGGGATGACCGCGGCCGATCGCGTCCGCCAGTCGGACAAGGAAGCGGCCGCCATCATCGGCTTCACCTCCGCCATCGCGGCCTACGGGGCCTTCTTCATCCCGAAGAGCTTCGGCACCTCGATCGCGGTGACCGGCGGCGCGGAGGTGGCGCTCTATGGGTTCCTCGCCTTCTACGTGAGCTGCATCGCCATGACGTGGTGGTTCTACACGCGCCCGGGCGGCCTCCTGTTCGATGTCGAGCGGGGCGGCCCGACCACACCGACGCCCGCCGTCAGGCCTGCCGCCTAGACGACCGCATCGATCCAAGAGGACATCGACATGAGCCATTTCATCGACCGCCTGACGTTCTTTACGAAGCCCAGGGAGAACTTCTCGGACGGGCACGGCGAAACGACCAACGAGGACCGTGACTGGGAGGACGGCTACCGGAAGCGGTGGCAGCACGACAAGATCGTACGCTCGACGCACGGGGCAAATTGCACGGGCTCGTGCTCGTGGAAGATCTACGTGAAGGGCGGCATCGTCACGTGGGAGACACAACAGACCGACTACCCGCGCACGCGGCCGGATCTGCCGAACCACGAGCCGCGTGGTTGCTCCAGGGGGGCGAGCTACAGCTGGTATCTCTACTCCGGCAATCGTGTGAAGTATCCGCTGATCCGCTCGCGGTTGCTCAGGCACTGGCGCGAGGCGCGCAAGACGTTGGCGCCCGTCGCCGCTTGGAAATCGATCGTCGAGAACCCGGCCAAGCGCGACGACTACATTCAGGTGCGCGGACATGGCGGCTTCGTGCGCGCCAAATGGGACGAGATCACCGAGATCATCGGCGCTGCGAACGCCTATACCGCGAAAACCTACGGTCCGGATCGTGTCGTCGGCTTCTCGCCGATCCCGGCCATGTCGATGGTCTCGTACGCGGCGGGCTCGCGCTATCTCTCGCTCCTCGGCGGCGTCTGCATGTCGTTCTACGACTGGTATTGCGACCTGCCGCCGGCCAGCCCGCAGACGTGGGGCGAGCAGACGGACGTGCCGGAGTTGGCCGATTGGTACAACGCCGGATTCATTATTCTGTGGGGCTCGAATGTGCCCCAGACGCGCACACCTGACGCCCATTTCTATACAGAGGCGCGCTATCGGGGCATGAAGTCGGCGGTGATCTGCCCGGACTATTCGGAAGCCGCCAAGTTCGGCGACATCTGGCTCAGCGTGAAGCAAGGCACCGACGCGGCACTCGCGATGGCCATGGGACACGTGATCCTCAAGGAGTATCACGTCGATCGGCAGGTGCCGTACTTCCGCGATTACGTGCGCCAATACACCGACATGCCGATGCTGGTTAAGCTGGTGCGGCAGAACGGCAGGATCGTCCCGGATCGGTTCCTTCGCGCCAGCGACTTCGACGCGGCGCTCGGGGAGAAAAACAACCCCGATTGGAAAACGGTCGCCTTGGACGAGACGTCGGGAAAGATCGTCGTCCCCAACGGCTCGGTGGGTTTCCGGTGGGGCGAGCAAGGCAAGTGGAACATCGAGGAGAAGGAAGCGGGCGGCGCTGAGACCAGGCTACGGCTTTCGCTCGCTGGGGCGGAGGACGACGTCGTCGACGTTGCGTTCCCCTATTTCGGCAATATTGCCAACGAGCACTTCGTCAGCACGAGCCACGACAGCATTCTCGAGCGCCGCGTTCCAGTGAAAAAGCTGACCCTCGCAGATGGGGAGACACTGGTTGCCACCGTGCACGATCTCTTTCTCGCCAACTACGGCGTCGATCGTGGCTTCGGCGGCGGCAATGTCGCAAGCTCATTCGACGACGATACGCCTTACACACCTGCCTGGGCCGAGAAGATCACCGGCGTCTCTCGCGACAAGATCATCCAGGTCGCGCGCGAGTTCGCAACCAACGCTGAGAAGACCAACGGTCGTTCGATGGTGATCATCGGGGCCGCCATGAACCACTGGTATCACGCCGACATGAACTACCGCGGCGTGATCAATATGCTGGTCATGTGCGGTTGTGTCGGTCAGTCCGGCGGTGGCTGGTCGCACTATGTCGGGCAGGAGAAGCTGCGCCCGCAAGCCGGCTGGGCGCCGCTCGCCTTTGCGCTCGACTGGGGACGCCCGCCGCGTCAGCAGAACTCGACGTCGTTCTTCTACACGCACACAAACCAGTGGCGGTACGAGACGATGGTGACGAGCGACATCCTCTCCCCGACGGCGCCTCCAGGTCCGTGGGACGGATCGATCATCGACTACAACATGCGCTCGATCCGCATGGGGTGGCTGCCCGCCTATCCGACGCTTGCGCAGAACTCGCTGGAGATCGCCGGCAAGGCGCAGGCCGCCGGCATGGACGCACCAGCCTACGTTGCGAAAGCCGTGAAGTCCGGCGAGCTGAGTTTCGCATGGGAGGATCCCGACGCACCGCAGAATTTCCCGCGCAATCTGTTCGTGTGGCGCTCGAACCTGCTCGGCTCGTCCGGCAAAGGGCACGAGTATTTCCTCAAACATCTGCTCGGCACGTCGCATGGCGTGCTCGGTAAGGATCTCGGCGAGGAAGGTCGCGAGAAGCCGAAAGAGGTGCGGTGGCACGACGAGGCGCCACGCGGCAAGCTGGATCTGCTCGTCACCCTCGACTTCCGCATGTCGACGACGTGCGTCTACTCCGACATCGTTCTGCCGACGGCCACCTGGTACGAGAAGAACGATCTTAACACGTCGGACATGCATCCCTTCATCCATCCGCTGACGAACGCGGTGGACCCGGTCTGGGAGGCGAAGTCCGACTGGGACATCTACAAGGCCATCGCCAAAGCGTTCTCAGCCGTGGCGCCGGAGGTGCTCGGTGTCGAGAAGGACGTGGTGCTCACGCCGATCATGCACGACGCGCCGGCCGAGATCGCGCAAGCCTTCGAGCCGAAGGATTGGAAGACGAGGGATTGCGAGCCAATCCCCGGCAAGACGATGCCGGCTGTGACGGTCGTCGAGCGCGACTACCCGAACCTCTACAAGCGGTTCACCGCGCTCGGCCCGCTGATGGAGAAGGTCGGCAACGGCATCAAGGGTATTGCCTGGAAGACCGAGCACGAGGTCGAGAACCTGCGGGCCCTCAACGGCGTCGTGACGGAGGAAGGTCCGACCAAGGGCATGGCGCGCATCGATACGGACATCGATGCGGCCGAGGTTCTGCTCATGCTCGCGCCGGAGACGAACGGCGAGGTCGCGGTGAGAGCGTGGGGAGCCTTGTCGAAGACCACGGGGCGCGATCACGTGCATCTGGCGTTGCCGAAGGAGGACGAGAAGATCCGCTTTCGCGACGTTGTCGCGCAGCCGCGGAAGATCATCTCGGCACCCACATGGTCGGGGCTCGAGAGCGAGAAGGTCTGCTACAACGCGGGTTATACGAATGTTCACGAGTTCATTCCCTGGCGTACGCTGACGGGGCGGCAGCAGCTCTATCAGGACCATTTGTGGATGCGGGCCTTCGGTGAAGGTTTCTGCGTCTACCGCCCGCCGATCGACCTGAAGGCCGTCAAGGGCGTTCAGGGCATCAAGCCAAACGGCGAGAAAGAGGTCGTTCTCAATTTCATCACTCCGCACCAGAAGTGGGGCATCCACTCGACCTACACCGACAACCTGCTGATGCTGACGCTGTCGCGCGGCGGGCCGATCGTGTGGCTCTCCGAGAACGACGCGCGGAAGGCCGGCATCGTCGATAACGACTGGGTCGAGGCCTACAACGCCAACGGTGCGCTGGTCGCCCGCGCCGTCGTCTCGCAGCGCATGAAGGACGGCACGCTCTTCATGTACCACGCGCAGGAGAAGATCGTGAACGTGCCCGGCTCAGAGATGACCGGGCAGCGTGGCGGCATCCACAACTCGGTCACGCGGGCGGTCCTCAAGCCGACGCACATGATCGGCGGCTATGCGCAACTCGCCTACGGCTTCAACTACTACGGCACGATCGGCACCAACCGCGACGAGTTCGTCGTCATCCGCAAGCTGCGTCAGGTGGATTGGCTCGAAGGCGGGTTCACGGGCGCGCACGGACCTGATCTGCCAAAGACCAAGCCCATCGCAGCCGAATGACCGGGAGATAAGAGAATGAAAGTTCGCGCTCAAATCGCGATGGTTCTGAACCTCGACAAGTGCATTGGCTGCCATACGTGCTCGGTGACATGCAAGAACGTCTGGACCAATCGCGAGGGTATGGAATACGCGTGGTTCAATAACGTCGAGACAAAGCCCGGCATCGGCTACCCGAAGGATTGGGAAAACCAGACGCGCTGGAAAGGCGGCTGGAAGCGCAAGACCAACGGAAAGATCGAGCCTCGCATCGGCAGCAAGTGGCGCATCCTCGCAAACATCTTCGCCAATCCGAACATGCCGGAGATCGACGACTACTACGAACCCTTCACGTTCGACTATGAGCATCTCCAGAAGGCGCCTGAATCCCAGGCGTTTCCGACGGCGCGGCCGCGCTCGCTGATCACGGGTGAGCGGATGGAGAAGATCGAGTGGGGCCCGAACTGGGAGGAGATCCTCGGCGGCGAGTTTTCGAAGCGCTCGGCAGACCAGAATTTCGAGGGCGTGCAGAAGGAGATCTACGGCCAGTTCGAGAACACCTTCATGATGTACCTGCCGCGTCTGTGCGAGCATTGCCTCAATCCGGCCTGCGTTGCGGCCTGCCCCTCCGGCGCCATTTATAAGCGCGAGGAGGATGGCATCGTTCTCATCGACCAGGACAAGTGCCGAGGCTGGCGCATGTGCGTGTCGGGCTGCCCGTACAAGAAGATCTATTTCAACTGGTCGAGCGGCAAGAGCGAGAAGTGCATCATGTGCTATCCGCGGATCGAAGCGGGTCAGCCGACGGTGTGCTCGGAAACCTGCGTCGGGCGCATTCGCTATCTCGGCGTCGTCCTCTATGACGCCGACCGGATCGAGGCTGCAGCGAGCGCCAAGGAGGAGACCGATCTCTACGAGGCGCAGCTTTCCATCTTCCTCGACCCTAAGGATCCCGAGGTCATCGAGCAGGCGTGCCGCGACGGCATTCCGGATGGATGGCTTGAAGCCGCCAAGCTCTCGCCCGTCTGGAAGATGGCCATGGAGTGGAAGGTCGCCTTCCCGCTGCATCCCGAGTATCGGACGCTGCCGATGGTCTGGTACGTGCCGCCGCTGTCGCCGATCACGGCGGCCTCGGAGGCTGGCAGAATGGGCACTGACGGCGCCATGCCGGACGTGCGTTCTCTGCGCATTCCGCTCAAGTACCTCGCCAACATGCTGACCGCCGGCGACGAGCAGCCGGTGGCCCTCGGCCTGGAGCGCATGCTCGCCATGCGCGCCTATATGCGGTCGAAAACCATAGACGGGCTGATCGACGAGGGCATCGCTCGTCGCGTGGGCCTGACCGGACAGCAGATCGAGGACATGTACCACGTGATGGCGATCGCCAATTACGAGGATCGGTTCGTCATTCCGACCTCGCATCGCGAAGTGACGCAAGACGCCTACGAGTTGCGCGGCGAATGCGGCTTCTCCTTCGGCGAAGGCTGCATGCCGAGCGACAACAAGACCAATCTCTTTGGCGGCATCAAGGTGAAGAACGACAAGCCGCGCATGGGAGCCTACTGATGAAAACGCTGAAGGTTCTTTCCGCGCTACTGACCTATCCGAGTGCCGAGCTGCAGGCGGCGGCTCCCGAGCTCAAAGCCGCGCTTGCGGCGGAGGGCGTGCTGCCGCGGGTCCACCTCGCAGGCGTCACGGATCTGGTCGACGATATCGCGGACCGCGATCTGTTCGATGCACAGGAGCGCTACATCCTTCTCTTCGACCGGACGCGCTCGCTGTCGCTGCACCTGTTCGAGCACGTGCACGGGGAGAGCCGTGATCGGGGCCAGGCGATGGTCGATCTCCTGAAGGTGTACGAGGACGCCGGCTACTCTCCGACTGCGTCCGAGCTGCCGGACTTCCTGCCGCTCTTCCTCGAGTTCGCCTCGACGCGGGCACCAGAGGAGGCGGTCGAGCTGGTCGGCCAACCCGGCCATGTCCTCGCGGCTCTGCGCGAGCGACTGGCGAAGCGCAAGTCGCCTTACGAGGCGGTGCTGGGTGCGCTCGGCGCGATCGCCAAGGTGAAGCTCGATGCGGCTCAGCTCGCCGCGCTCAGGTCGGAGCCCGACCCCGAGCCCGACGATCTCGAAGCGCTCGATGCAGCCTGGGAGGAGGAGGAGGTGACGTTCGGGCCGGGTGCGGCGTCGGCCGCATGCGGCACTGACACTCTCGCGGCGAAGATCCGGCAGGGGCGGCGTCCTGCTCCCGGCATCGCCACCATGTCCCGTCCCCGCACCATCATCAACACGCCGGCGTCCAGCCGCTCTTGAGGAGCCCGCGCCATGAAAGACGCGATCTTTCACATCCTTTTCGTCTGGTATCCCTACGTTTGCCTCTCGGCGTTCGTGTTCGGCAGCCTCATTCGCTACGACCGCGAGCAGTACACGTGGAAGGCCGGCTCCAGTCAGCTTTTGCGCAGGAAGCAGCTGTTCTGGGGCTCGAACCTTTTTCACTTCGGGATTTTGTTTCTGTTTTTCGGGCACGCGGTCGGTTTGCTGACGCCGAAGGCGGTCTACTCGCTCGTCATCACCGCCGAGCAGAAGCAGCTTCTGGCCATCATTGCCGGTGGCATAGCCGGCACCGTGTGCTTCGTCGGTCTGACGCTGTTGCTGCATCGGCGGCTCTTTGATGCCCGCATCAGACAGACGTCGACGTACATGGATCTCGCCGTGCTGATCATCCTGTGGGTGCAACTCGTCCTGGGGCTCGTGACGCTGCCGTTCTCGTTCGCGCATACCGATGGCTCGGTGATGATCCAGCTCTCGAACTGGGCGCAAGGTATCGTCACCGTGCAGCCCATCGATGCGAAGACGCTGCAGGGGCTCGACTGGCCCTACCTCGTGCATCTGGTGCTCGGGATGACGATCTTCCTGCTCTTTCCGTTCTCGCGCCTCGTGCACATCTGGTCGGCGCCCGTGAAGTACGTCGCGCGGAGTGGCTACCAGGTCGTTCGCACGCGGCGGCCGCTCGGTGCAGCGAGCCGGCGTCAGCTCAAATCAGCATCGGAGTGAGATCATGACGACGGTTCTGAACACGACGGCATCGGCGCCAGACGCGACTATGACCAATGCGGTCTCGCGGTCGCGCGTGCCGCGGCCCAAGCCGGTAAGCGTGAACGGCGTCATCATCCCGCGTGGAGACATCGGGCGCGAGACACAGCATCACCCGGCAGAGAAACCCATCGACGCCTGGCTCGCGGCAGCCCGCGCGCTGGTGGTGCGCGAGCTACTACTTCAGGAAGCGCGCCGCCTCGGGTTCGAGCCAGCGCCACTTGCCGATGGCGAAGGGCGCCGGGAGACGAGCGAGGACGCACTCGTCCGGCAACTCGTCGAGCGTGAGGTGAGGACACCCGAGCCGGACGACGCGGCCTGCCGACGGGTCTACGAGCAAAAGCAGCGGAGCTTCCGCTCGGCCGATCTCTACGCCGTGCGCCACATACTCATCCCGGCTGCGTCTGATGATGCACCGGCCCGGGCCGAGGCGAGAAGACTGGCCGAGGCGTTGATCGATGTGCTCGGGGCCGATCCGTCTAAGTTCGCGGAACTGGCCCTGGCTCATTCAGCGTGCCCTTCGAAGCAGCAGGGTGGTGCACTCGGTCAGATCTCGCGCGGGCAGACTGTGCCCGAGTTCGAGGCCGCGCTGGCGGAAGCGCCAGTCGGATCTGTGATGAAGGCGCCCGTCGAGAGCCGCTACGGACTCCACGTGGTCGTGGTCGATCAGATGATCGCGGGCGCACATTTTCCGTTCGAAATCGTGCAAGCGAAGATCGCAGCGTGGCTTACGCAGCGATCGCGGGAGACCGCCATCCGGCAGTACATCGCGATGCTTGCAGGCCAGGCTTCGATCACCGGCATCGACCTCGAGGCTGGTGCCTCGCCACTCGTTCAATAGGAGCTGCAGCCGTGCTTCTCGGAGCTTTGATTTCGCGGCTCGAGAACGAGCGTGACGCTTCGGACACGCTCGAGGCACTGGGCGACCTCGTGCTCTATGCCGAGGTGGCAACAGCGGCCGCAGCCTTCGACGAGAGCCCGGGCGAGTACCTGGCGGCGAGTGTCGGGCACTTCGCCTCTGCGGCTGATGACGAGGCATGGATGGGCCTCGTCGGTGCGATGGAGCGCGCGGAGGATCCGGGGCGTGAGGCCATCGTCCGAATTGTGCGATGGGCGCTGGTGCACGAGCCGGTGTCGTCGGCGCCGCCAGCCCGTTGTTCGTGTGCCACGTAATTCGGAGCATGCCCAGTGGCCGGTCCCAGCCGCGAACTCGAAGCCGGCGGCCCTGACGATGGCCGGGAGGCGCTCGTGTCGTTGCCGGACGCTCTTCTCGACGACCCACTCGGCTTCATCGATGCGCATCACGCGCGGCAGAGATATGTGTGCCGCTTGCTTCGTCACCTGGCCACCGAGCGCAGGATCGAGCGCGGTGTCGCACGCGACGTCGCTGTCGTGCTGACGCACGACCTCGCGCTGCACCACCGCGACGAGGACGACGATCTGTTTCCTCTGCTTCGCAAGCGAGCGTTGCCTGAAGACGATCTCACACCGATGCTCGTGCAACTCGCCGAGGAGCATGTGGCGTTGTCAGCGGCCGCAGGGTTCGTGGCGGCGGCCTTGTCCGTACCTGGGGCGCAACCGTATGTGCAAGTCGGACGCCGCTCGGCGGGCATCGCGGGCGAACTGGTCACGATGGGAGAGCGCCATCTCGCCATCGAGAATGCGATTGTCATGGTCATCGCCCGCAAACGCCTCAGGGCCGTTGATCTCAAGTTCATGTCGCGGTCCATGAAGGCGCGAAGAGGAGCACCGGCCTGATGTCCCGGACACTCGATCATCTGCTCGACCAGAACGTCGCCTGGGCCGTCGGGAAGACGCGCGACGATCCAGGGTTCTTTCACCGATTGGCGGAGCAGCAGCGGCCGAACTACCTCTGGATCGGCTGCTCGGACAGTCGGGTTACGGCCAACGACGTGCTCGGGCTCGAGCCGGGCGAGGTCTTCGTCCATCGCAACATCGCCAACATCGTCCACACCAGCGATCTTAATATTCTGTCTGTGCTCGAGTTCGCGATCGAGTATCTTGAGGTCGAGCACATCATTGTCTGCGGGCACTACGGCTGCGGCGGCATACGTCGCGCCCTGGCCGTCGAGCGTGGCGCGCTGCTCGACCACTGGCTGCAGCCCATCACGATGATCTACCGCAAGCACCGCGAGGCCTTCGATTCCCTCGCCAGCGACGAGGCGCGCCTGGATCGCCTGTGTGAGCTCAACATCGAGATGCAGGTGCGCCGCATCGCGTCGACGCCGATCGTAGAGAACGCTTGGCGGCGAGGCCAGAGCCTGCATCTCCACGGCTGGATCTACGCCATTCGTGACGGGCTGCTCCGCGATCTCGGGCCGCACCTGTCCTCGGTCGAGCAGCGCGATGCGCTGTGCTCAATCGACGAGCGGGCGCGCAACCCGGTCGAGCCGGTCAGCGCGCTTCGCCGGCACGCGATGGATGCCTTTGGCGCCGATCAGCCGATATCGCTCGGCGGGGAGCTGTGCCCGTCCGGGGCATGCGGGCACCGTCCCGTTTCGGAGAGTTGAGATGGACCAAGTCCCGATCGGCATCGTCGTCGCCTCCGTACCCTACTGCATCGACCTGATTGGTGGGCCACGGCTCGAGACCGACCCTGCGGTCTGTCGCGCGTTCCGCCTGCAACGCTGAAAGGCATGCCATGCGTCGCATCGAAACCGACGGCCGGATTCTGGCGGTCATCTATACCGACAGTGATCTGGTGGCCCGCGTCATGCTGCGCCTCGCTCCGCGGCTCTCAGCTGCAGGCGTGCGCTGTGCCGGCTTCGTCCAGCGCGATGCGCCGTTGGCGGAGGGGCGCTCGCACTGTGACATGGTGCTCGAGAACCTCGCGACAGGGCAACGGCTGAAGATCTCGGAGGACCGAGGCGCTTTTGCGCGTGGCTGCAGGCTCGACGGCGATGTGCTCGCCACAGCGATTGAGTCTGCTTGTGAGGTGATCCATGCCGGTGCGGAGGTGCTGCTCGTCAACAAGTTCGGTAAGACCGAAGCAGAGGGGGCGGGTTTTCGGCCGGTAATTGCCGATGCGATCGAGGTCGGCGTGCCGGTGGTGATCGGCGTGCCATGGCGAAACATCGAGAGTTGGCGGCAGTTTGCCGGTGATTTCGCCATCGAGATCTCCGTGGACGCGCTGACGAGGGCAACGGAGGAGGCGGCGCTGGCCGGCATCGGGCTGGAGCTGACGGCGGAGCCGCTGGCGCGCAGTGGGCTCGAAGGAGGCGACCGCCCCAACGCGTCGGCCTCCGAGATCTGTGGCGAGTGATGCGTGACGGCAGAGCGCTATCCGGGGCCCCGATCATAGTGTCGGCTCGCGCGTTCGGGCATTCCGCCGGTGACCTAGGTCAGGGCAGGTTGCACGACTGCACTTCATTTTCGAGACTTCGGAACAGGCGCGCAAGCTCGGTCGTTTTCCGACGATCAAAGCCTAGCGCTGTGGAGATCGACAATGGGATTGCAAATCGTGATGGATCGCAACGGGGACACGCGCCACGAGTTCGATGCTCAGGACCCGGTTGCATTGGCCGAGGCCGAGCGTCGCTTCGAGCAGCTTTTGAAAAGGGGCTACCGTGCGGTGGCCCTTGATGGAGAAGGGGACCGGGGCCAGCTTATAAGGACCTTCGATCCGAAGAGGCAGAAGACGCTGTTCATCCCACAACTCGTCAGCGGGTAGATCCCATGTGGTCGTTTTTTCGGACGACTGCCGAAAGCGCTCCGCTTTCCAGGGCCGTCCTACGGCATGCGCGACCGGGTTGGTTCGGTCGTGCGCGCCATCTTCGATCGCTCGCCCTACTCGTCGAGCACCTGGACGCGGAGCAACGCCGCCAGTTCGAGAAGCACGGCGTCTTTCATGTCATCGGATCGGATACGGGCAAGAGGTATGCTATTCGGGTTGGCCGAGCAGCGAATATTCTCGAGTGCGAAAACGATCACCAGTACATCAGGTCGTGGTGTTTCCAGCCCGCAGGTAACCTGCCGATCGGAGATGTTCTTCTAGCGCAGAAGCTCGCGCTGGAGGTCTTCGAGCACGATGCGCTCGGGGCCGCAAGGTCGCAACTCCGGCTGACAGCCTGATGTGCTGTACCCGGCCTCTCGACGAGGCCGAGGGCGAGAGGCCGTCGCGTGTACTGCAGCGGATGGTCGTGGTGCAGGTATCAGCACCGCGGCCATCCGGTGGGCGGTTTCGAGTTCGATTCGGAATACGCAGCATCTCAGTGTGGGCTGCAACAAGCAGCCCACCGCCGTGTCAAGGACCTATGGCAGATTGACCCTGGGTGCATTTTGCGCGCCGTGCCGTTTCCGCTTCTCAGATCGACCGGCGCAATCGCGGATCCAACTGGTCTCGGATGCCGTCGCCCAGGAGGTTGAACGCCAGCACGGTGATGGTTATGGCGAGCCCCGGGAAGAGTACGAGCCACCAGGGGGGCACAAGGCCGGAATTGAGGGCATCGGAGAGCATGTTGCCCCAGGTTGGAGTGGGGGGTGGAATGCCCACGCCGAGAAAGCCGAGCGATGCCTCGATAACGATTGCAACGCCAAGGTGTGTCGTCGCCAGGATCAAGAACGGTGCGATGCATTGAGGTAGGATATGGCGGAACATAAGCCGGCCACTCGATGCTCCAAGGCCGCGTGCGGCCTCGACGAATGGCAGCTCCTTCAGCGAAAGGACAACGGATCGGATGACGCGGCCGCCGAACGGTATCCGCGTTATGGCGATCGCGATGATCACGGTCCAGGTGCCTGCACCCAAAGCCATGGCGATGGCCATCGCCAGGATCAGGTCGGGAAACGCCTGCATGAATTCCAGGATTCGTTGGCTGATGATATCGAAACGGCCGCCGAGGTACCCCGAAACGAGCCCCCAGATCGAGCCCAGCGTCGTTCCCAGGAGAACGGCGGCGAAAGCCACCATCAGGGACGTCCGGCTGCCATGAATGATGCGACTGAGTGTGTCGCGGCCGAGTTGATCGGTGCCGAATATGTGGACGTCACTGGGGGGCTTGGTCATCGCTCGAAAGTTCGGCTTGAGCGGTTGATGGGGTGCCAGCACATCGGCAAAGACGGCAACCATAACGATGACGATCACGACGCCGCCCCAGAAAGCGGACATCGGGGAACGTCTGATGAAGTCGCGCAGCCAGTGTGCGGTTCGGGCCAGTTGGGAGGGCCTGTTTGGGGGCGGCGCTGAAGCGCGCCTCGTTGGATTACTTGTCTCCAGTGCCGTCTCGGTGCTGGTCATTGATAGCGGATCCTTGGATCGAGCCACGCAATGGCGATGTCGACGATGATGTTCAGGGCGACGAACACGACGGCGTAGAGGAAGACGAGATTCTGCATCACGAAGATGTCTCGTTCCTTGACAGCCTGGAACATGCTGTCGCCCAGCCCGGGTGTGCCGAAAGCGCGCTCCACGGGTATCGAGCCGGCCAGGACGAAACCCAGCAAAATACCGGATAGCGTAATCACCGGCAGCAAAGCGTTCGGCAATGCGTGGAGCGCTATCACGAGGCGGTTGTTGAGCCCCTTGGCGCGGGCAGTGCGAACGTAGTCCTCGCGGATCACCTCCAGGAGGCTCGACCGAGCCATGCGTGCAATATAGGCCGCTTGACCAAGCCCGAGCACGATCGCCGGTCCGATAATCATCTGGAACGTGATCCACGGATTTTCGAACAACGACGCGCCGGTCAGTGGTGCTCGGTAGCCAAAGGCGAAAAGCAGGCCGAGTACAATCAACATGCCAAACCAGAATCCGGGCACGGCAAGAAAAAGGATGGAAAAGAAGCGCACGATGTTGTCGCCGGTGCTGTTCGGCCTGAGCGCACTCAGTATGGCAACGGGGATACCGATCAGCCACGACAGGACGACCGAGAGAAATGCGATCTGGGCGGTCAGCGGCCCGCGTCGCCAGATCATCTCGGCAACGCTTTCCGAGCGAAAGAACGAGCGCCCCAGATCGCCCGCGGCGATATCCCGTATCCAAGCGACATACTGCACCCATAGCGGGTCGGAGAGCCCCAAATCGCGCATGTAATTGGCACGCTGAGCCTCTGTCAGCTTAGTGAAGCCATCGGGTCCAAAGATGGCGACAAGTGGATCGCCCGGGAGCACCCGCATGACAGCGAACACCACGATTGAGACTCCGAAAACGGTCAGAGCACCAAAAAGGAGCCGGCGTACGATGTAGCTGAACATGAGGTCCCGAGTGGCCCGGTGACCGGGCCAGGACCCGGTCTCGTTGAGGTTGCATGAGAAGAATGCGGTGGACGCCGTGAAGACGGCGCCCACGGAAACTCACTTGTCGAGCCACATGGTGTCCATGCGAACGACGTCGTAGATGCCGAAGTAGTCTTTTGGGTTGTGGCCCTTCACGTAGCTGTACCAGCCGTCGTTGATCTTCTCCCACGACATCGGCAGCAACGGTGGGTTCTTCTCCATGATCATCTCGGCCTGGCGGATGTACTCGAGGCGCTTTTTGGGATCGACCTCGGAATCGATTTTGGGCAGGAGATCATTGAATTGGGGAACGTCCCAGTTGGAGTAGTTCTGCGGTCCGCCTTTGCCGTACCAGGCATTGAAGTAGTCGGAGGGATCGAGAAGCGTGGAGACGATCGCCCCTATAGCCAGATCGAAATTGCCAGAGCGCGTGTCGTCGAACCACACGGACTCGACCACGGTCCTCAGGTTCGTCTCGATGTTCAACGTCTGCTGCAGCATCGCCTGGATAGCCTGCGACCAGAGCTTGAAGGAGGCTACCTCACGCACCAGGTAATCGAGGCCCTTGATACCGTTACCGTAGCCGGCCGCCTTCATCAGCGCCTGCGCCTCTTGCACAGCGGCCGTCGGGTCGGCTTGATAACCCATTCGCTTTTCGAGCTCGGCCGTCGGTGTGGCAAAATCCGAGAACGGGTAGATGAAGCCGCCGACCATCATCGGCGCGACGTCTTTGACGACATCCACAAGCACGGCCTTGTCGAGGACAAGATGACAGGCACGGCGCACGCGAGGATCGTCGAACGGCTTCTTTTTCGCGTTCATCCAGGTGGCCTGGATGACGCTCTGGTAGAAATCCTGGCCCATCATTCCTGCGGTCGACTTCACCCGGCGCATGGCGCCAGGGTCGAGGAGGCGCGCGTAGTCGATACGACCGGATAGAAGCGAGGACGCAAGCTCCGGCGAGAACGGGAGCGCGTGATAGAACGATACGCCATCGAGGTACGGCAATCCCTTATTCCAGTAATTGGGATTGCGCTCCATTTCCCAGACTTCGTTTTCGACGCGACGTTTACTCTTGAATGGGCCCGTTCCGGGAATGTCGACAACGCGGCGGAGGTTGTAGGCATTGTCCTCCAGCGTCTTCTTCCTCACGATGCCGTTCCAGCCGGAGGCGATGGCACTCATGATGAAGGCGGGCGGGCGGGGTGCGGAGAGTTTGAACTCGATCGTGTGGTCGTCCTTCGCCGTGATCGTGTCGACGGCCTTGAACAGGATCGAGCGCGGGATCGAGATGCCGGCCGGCGGCTTCGAGATTCGGTCGAATGTCGCCTTGACATCGTGTGCGGTCAGTTCGGCACCGTCGTGGAACTGGACCCCCTTGCGCAGGAAGAACGTGTAGGTCGTCCCGTCCTTGGAGATCTGCCAGCTGTGCGCCAGATCCGGAATGATCGTCTTGCCGCTGTCACGAGGGTCGCGTCGCACGAGGTTGTCGAACATGCAGCCTTGCGATCCAAGGCTATTGATCGTGCCAGACTGATGGAAATCGAAATGCGGCGGGCGCATCGTGATGCCGTAGCGGAGCACGCCGCCGCGCTTGGGGTTCGGCTCAGCGGCCGACAGCTGGAACTTCGAACCGTCGAACTCCATGGGCACGTTCGCAAGTGCCCTTCCGGGGAGTAAGGCGGCGGCCGCAGCGGCAGCCCCTCCCTTGAGCACGTCCCGACGATGAAGCCCAAACGGGCCCTTCTTGCTGTCACGCATGGTTTCCTCCTGGGCGTTTTCTTTTTTGGGCGCGTGTGACAAAGTGACTCGCGTCGTATTGTCCCGATAGACTAGACCGTCAAATACGGAGTGTCACGCAGTGAACCTCGCCGAACCGATACAGGACGACACGCGGGGGCCCACTCGTGCCGCTCCCGTGCTCGAGGTGGACAATCTGCAGACGCATTTCTTCACGTCCGCAGGCGTGATCCGCGCTGTCGACGGCGTGTCGTACACCGTCGATGCCGGAGAGACGCTCGGCATCGTCGGGGAGTCTGGCTGCGGAAAGAGCGTGACCTCGCTCTCGATCATGCGACTGGTCGCCAGTCCACCGGGCCGCATCGTCGGCGGTCAAGTACGCCTCGAGGGAAGGGATCTTCTCTCACTTTCCGAATCTGAGATGGAGCGCATTCGCGGGGACGAGATCTCGATGATCTTTCAGGAGCCGATGACGTCGCTCAATCCCCTCTATACCGTCGGTCGTCAGATTGCGGAGGCGATTGCCGTGCATCGGGGGCTCGGTCGACGCGAGGCGCGGGAGCAGGCGGTCGAGATGCTACGCAACGTGTCGATGCCGGAGCCCGAGCGTCGGGTCGACAACTATCCGCATCAAATGTCGGGCGGAATGCGTCAGCGCGTGATGATCGCCATGGCACTTTCCTGCAATCCGAAGGTGCTGATCGCCGACGAGCCGACAACTGCGCTCGACGTGACCATTCAAGCTCAAATTCTTCAGCTTATCCGCGAGCAGCAGGCAAAACTCGGGATGGCAGTTATCCTGATCACGCACGACATGGGTGTCGTTGCCGAGAACGCAGACCGCGTGATGGTCATGTACGCGGGTCGCAAAGTGGAGGAGGCTCCGGTCACGGACCTCTTCGAGAGGCCGGCGCACCCTTACACCGAGGGTCTGCTCGGCTCGATGCCGAGTGTCGACGATGCATCGAAGGCCGGTGCCTCGCGCGCCCGTCTCAGCGAGATCAAAGGTATGGTGCCGTCCCTCGCCAATCTGCCAGCCGGATGCAGCTTCGCGCCACGCTGCAAGTATGCCAGCGACCGATGCCGTGTCGACTATCCTCCTCGACTTGAGATCCGTCCCCGTCACTGGGTCGCCTGTTGGCATGCGGATCGTGTGGGAGGCGTCGGTCCATGAACGATTTGTCGCTCACCTCCACACCGATAGCCGACAATGCGGCGCCGAAGCCGGTGGCGGAAATCAGGAACCTCAAGAAGCACTTTCCGATCCACAAAGGCGTCTTCTCGCGCGTTGCGGGTCAAGTCTATGCGGTCGACGGTGTCTCGTTCCACGTGGCGGCCGGCGAGACCCTCGGACTTGTCGGGGAGTCCGGCTGCGGCAAGTCGACTGTCGGGCGCACTCTGCTCAAGCTGCTCGAGCCCACAAGCGGCCAGATCCTATCACGCGGCGAGGATATCACCGGCCTCGACGGCGCGGCGATGATGTCCTATCGGCGCCGCATGCAGATGATCTACCAGGATCCCTATGCGTCGCTCAATCCGCGCATGTCCGCGGCCCAGATTGTCGAGGAGCCGTTGATCATCCATGGCGAAGGCGATGCGTCTGAGCGAGTGCAGCGGGTCGCTTGGCTGTTCGAGCGGGTCGGCCTGAGGCCGGAGCTGATGTATGCCTATCCGCACGAGTTCTCGGGTGGACAGCGGCAACGCATCGGCATTGCGCGTGCCCTGGCGCTCAATCCCGAGTTGATCGTGGGTGATGAGCCGGTTTCGGCTCTTGACGTGTCGATCCAGGCTCAGATTATCAATCTTCTGATCGATTTGCAGGACGAGCTGAAACTCGCCTACCTGCTGGTGGCGCACGATCTCGCCGTGGTGCAGCACATCTCGCACCGCGTTGCCGTCATGTATCTCGGGCGCATCGTCGAGATGACGGACAAGCGGCGACTTTTCGAAGAGCCCTTGCATCCCTACACCGAGGCCCTGCTATCGGCGGTGCCAATTCCCAAGGCGAGCGCACGCCAGCGCCGCCGCATCATTCTGACCGGCGATGTGCCAAGCCCGATCGCTCCGCCGCCCGGCTGTCACTTTCACACGCGGTGCCCCTATGCGCACGCGCGTTGCAGAGTCGAGGCGCCAATATTGCGCGAGGTGACGCCCGAGCATCATGCCGCCTGTCACCTGCACGATGGCGGACCAAAGCTTCCGCTCGCCAAGCCGCGAGCCGCAGCCTAGCCCAGACTTCTCTCAGCCGCGCCGACGTTGGTGTCGTCGTGCGTCAGTGAGGCAGACATGGTTTGTGTGGATTAAGGCGTTGGCGCTGGCCTTGCTGCCCTGCTTGGAACTCAAGCTCCCAGCCTCGAGCCGACACTGAAAGTGTATCCTGCAGCGAAGGTCGAGACCATGAAGCCCCGTCCCAGCCGCGCCGTCCACCTGCTCCGGCTCGGTCAGAAGCTTGCTGGCACCGGGGCCAGTATTACCCCGCGTCCGAGGTTCCTGCCTAACGCTGAAGGGTAGGCGTCGGTTCGTCGATCTTCAGATAGACTTGCGGCAGCTCGGGTAGCACCTTCCCGATCACAGCCTGTCCGTGGAACCACCAGTTGGCTTGCTGCGCTGCGTTGTCACCATGTGCTTCAGCGAATATGGACCTGTGGGTGGCTCTGATGATGTCATTGATTGCAAGTCGACGGGTGGTTTCGCTTGCAGTTCTCCTCTCAACCCTTCTCTTCCTGCTTATTGTCGCGCCGGATGTCCTGCTCGTCATTTTTGCGGGTGTACTGTTTGCAGTCTTCTTCAGCGGCGGCGGAACGTTTATTGCGCGGCACACCGGTCTTCCCCGAGCGTTGGGCATCGGGCTTTTTATTCTGCTTCTCCTCGGGGCGCTTGCTGCTGCGGTGCTTGGTTTCGCGTCTGAGGTTGTGGAGCAACTCGACCAATTGACCCAGCGGATACCGTCGGCGATCGAGAACCTGCGCAGCCGGATCAAGGAGTTCGCCTGGGGCGAGCGGCTTCTCGAAAGCGCTAACCCACAGGGATTGATATCGGGCGCAGGCGGAAGCGCAGCCGCGACCGCCGTTACTTCCACCTTCGGTGCGCTCGGGAACCTCATCATCATGCTGTTCATCGGGCTTTATGGCGCGCTCGACCCGGGGAGCTACCGCCAGGGGCTGGTGGCACTGCTCGCGCCGTCGCTTCGCGAGCGCGGCGACGAGGTTCTCGGCAAGGGAGGGAAAACCTTGCAAAATTGGCTGATCGCGCAGCTCATGGCGATGGCGGTCGTGGGGACGCTGACATGGCTGGGGCTCTGGCTCCTGGGCATACCGCTCGCCTTTATCCTCGGCTTAATTGCGGCCCTGCTGGCCTTCATCCCCAACATTGGCCCCGTTCTGGCCGCCGCGCCCGCAATTCTTCTGGCGCTGCCTGAGGGCGGAACGACCGTGCTCCTCGTGATCGCCGTCTACTTGTCCGTGCAGACGCTGGAAAGTTACTTCATTACGCCGCTGATCCAGCAGGAGCGCGTATCACTTCCTCCCGCGCTGATTATTTCGATGCAGCTGCTGCTTGGCGTGTTGTTCGGCCTGCTAGGCCTGGCGCTCGCCACCCCGCTTGCGGCGCTTGGCCTAACTATGATCCGCGATGTCTATGTCGGCGATTATCTCGGTCGTGAAGAGTGGACAGAGGCTGCGGAACCTTGAAGGGCCGACCACTCGCATGCCAGTCGACGCGAAAACAGCCGGACTACCTCACATTTTGCCGGCGGCGGCATATTCGACTGCACTCCAGATCATTGCGATCATGATCGGCAAACGTCGGCGGTCTTCCGGTCCACAGCTGGCGTGCGTGAAACTCCTGGCGTCTCCGCGGGTTTGCTCAATCATCTGACATAACGGGAGAGTTCGAGTGGCCGACAAGCCCGAACGGGACATAGAGAAGGACTATCCGCTGCCTGAGTTCATCGCGAAACTTCGGCGGCTTGCCGATGATCTGGAGAAGGGCGAGCAATTCGAGATCCAAATCTCGGGTGAGCGCCTATACGTGCCCGTCCGCGCGACATACAACATCGCGCACGAGCGGGACGATGATGAAGAAGAGATCGAGTTTCAGATCGTCTGGTCGCCCAAGTAGACGGAAAACGGGCGGACGGGTCGACGAGAGAGCGGATCAATGCAAGAGATCATGGATGCGATCAAGACAGCAGCCGCTCTTCTTTCGAACCCGGATGCGTCTCGGAAGGATCGGTCGAGGGCGATTGCAGCACTTGAAGAGGCGCAGCGCCGGCTAGACACGTACGTAGCAACGCTGAAAGCGCAGCGCAGGTAAGCTTGGGGTCGTGTTCGGCAGAAGCCGAACAGCTGCGATGTGCTGGCGATCGCTGTTCATCGGACCCCTCCGGCGCGGTCCCGATCGCTCGAGAATGGCCGCCCGCGCTCTGCGTCAGCCGCTCGCCAGCCCGCAGCATTGATTTTCGCCCAACCGCAGCGTGGCCCCGCAATAAACGCAGTCACCACCATCATCGGGATCGCGAGCACGTCCAAGCCGAGGAGCGCGCCTAGCGTTCCGGCGTCATTGGCCGGCCAGGTCGTCCTTGGTGCTTACCATGTGCTTCCCAGCGACAACGCGCTGGCGCAGGCATCGGCGCAATGTCTCTCAGATAAGTGATTCTTTTGCTGCTTCTGGTGGGCGCGACAGGGATTGAACCTGTGACCCCACCCGTGTGAAGGGTGTGCTCTACCGCTGAGCTACGCGCCCGGAGCCGTTCGGCTCGCCAGAAGCTCGTCTTATCGGGGGCGCGACTGCGACTGTCAAGCCGCGTCCTGTGCTGCGCCGTGACGAGCCTTGCCGTCGCTGGCAACCCCTTCCTCGCGCCCCTACCGCATCAGCTCCTTCATGGCCCGGTCGAGCCCGTCGAGCGTCAGCGGATACATCCGGTTCTCCATGATGTCGCCGACGATCTTGATGGAGGGCGTCCAGCTCCAATGGCTCTCAGGCACCGGGTTCAGCCAGATCGCGCTCTCGTAGATGCCGGTCACGCGCTTCAGCCACGCCGAGCCCGGCTCCTCGTTCATGTGCTCGACCGAGCCGCCGGGCACCGTGATCTCGTAGGGGCTCATCGAGGCGTCGCCGACGATCACGACCTTGTAGTCGGCCGGGTACTTGTGGAGCACCTCCCAGGTCGGCGTGCGCTCGGTCCAGCGGCGCCGGTTGTTCTTCCAGACGTACTCGTAAAGGCAGTTGTGGAAGTAGAAATGCTCCATGTGCTTGAACTCGGAGCGGGCGGCGGAGAACATTTCCTCGGCGAGCTTGATGTGGAAGTCCATGGAGCCGCCGATGTCGAAAAACATCAGCACCTTCACGGTGTTCCGCCGCTCGGGCCGCATCTGGATGTCGAGGTAGCCCTTCCGCGCCGTGCCCTTGATCGTGCCGTCGAGATCGAGCTCTTCCGCCGCCCCCTCTCGCGCGAACTTGCGCAGTCGCCGGAGCGCCACCTTGATATTCCGCGTTCCCAGCTCGACCTTGTCGTCGAGATCCTTGAACTCGCGCTTGTCCCACACTTTGACCGCGCGGAAGTTCTTGTTCTCCTTCTGGCCGATGCGCACGCCCGCCGGATTGTAGCCCTCGGCCCCGTAGGGCGATGTGCCTGCTGTTCCAATCCACTTCTTGCCGCCCTGGTGACGGCCTTTCTGCTCCTCGAGGCGCTTCTTCAGCTCCTCCATGATCTTGTCCCAGCCGCCGAGGGCCTCGATCTTGGCCTTCTCCTCGTCGGAGAGGTAGAGCTGCGACATCACCCGCAGCCATTCCTCGGGGATCTCGACGTCGGCGCCGTCCGACATCAGCTCGAGGCCCTTGAAAACGTGCCCGAAGACCTGGTCGAACTTGTCGAGGTGGCGCTCGTCCTTCACCAGCACCGTGCGCGAGAGGTAGTAGAAGTTCTCGATCCGCATATCGGCGAGATCGGCCTGCAGCGCCTCCATCAGCGCCAGATATTCCTTCAGCGTGACGGGCACCTTGGCCGATTTCAGCTCGTAGAAGAAGTTCGTGAACATGCCTGTGCCTCGTCGGGCCGCGCCGGAGTTTGAGGGAGCTTAGCGGGTTCGCGGGAGTGGGTGAAGGGGGCCGTGCTCGCCGTCCGGACTCGGGCCATTCAGTCTCCCTCGGCAACAGAGCATCTGGGGCCTCCTCGCGTGGCCTCGTTCCCGGCCGGTTGCTGTGTCCTTGCGCGTAAACCCACGTCGGCCTGGAAACATTGGCTCTGCAACTGCGTTTCCGTAGACACCGCAAGGGCGCCGGCCGTGGTCCACGGGGCCAGCGTCAATCGATCATGCGAGCTGGACTGGATCATTGTCATGCTGAAATGGGCGCTGGGCTTCTTTATCGTCTCGATCATCGCAGGCGCTCTCGGCTTCAGTGGGATTGCCGCGGGGTCGGCCAAGATCGCCAAGATCCTGTTCGGCATTTTCATCGTGATTTTCCTTGTGCTGCTGGTGCTCGGTCTCGCCGCGGGCGAGGCGATATTCTGACGAGCATGCCCGGCACAGCCGATTGCCACCGCGGCCATTGGCCCGGAGCTCATCCAAGGGGCACGGAGCGGGACGGCCTCGCGCTTTTGCAATTGGATTGGGATGCAGCCACCCCGCTCCGCTGCGCGTGACGAGGGTGGGCCCTCTTTTCGGACGACCGGCCCGCGAGCCACCGCGCATCCGTTTTCGAACGGCGGCTCCTGCCCCTCGGGGCGTCTCACGACGGCCTTGGGGCTGCGGCACCTTCGGCGGAGGCTGAGTTCCGCCTACGTCTGCCCGACGCGCGCCCGCCGCACCCAGGTCTCCCAGCTCGAGCCCGGGGCCCCTCGCTGCAGCGGACAAACCGGAGAATACGTGTGGTCCGGTGGGAGGGGGATAAGTAGGTTGAAAAAGGCATGGGCCAGTATGTCGTCGGGGTCGGTGGGGCTTTGGCGGTGATCGTGGTCACAGAGCCCATTTGGCTGCAGAAACGGGAACAAAAGGGCCGGTGTATTCGTATCCGTGTCATGGATAGGCTCACGAGACCCATCATGGCATCACTCCACGCGCAGCATTGGGCGGCTCCCCCATCGACTGGATACAGACTCTATTCGCTTCTGATGCAATTTCCGGTCGTCTGCTTCACGCTCGCCCTGCTCACCGACATCACCTACTGGCAGACCTCCAACCTCATGTGGACCGAATTCTCCGCATGGCTGCTGCTCGCGGGCATCTCCCTCGGCACGGTCGCTATGCTGGTTCGTCTCTTCGACCTGGTGATCGACCGCTCGGAGCGCCGCGGCTCGGCGGCATGGCTTCATTTCTTTGGTCTCGTCGTAATTCTGGTTCTCGCCTTTTTCAACAACCTCATTCATGCGCGCGATGGTTGGACCTCCGTCGTACCTTGGGGCCTTACCTTGTCGGCGCTCACCGTGCTCGCGATCGCGATAACGGGCTGGCTCGGCAGATCGCTCCTTCAAACTCGCACCGCAGAAGCGAACGATCATGTCTAGTTGCTCCTCCATTCATGCACGTCTCATCGGTCTCTCGGTTGTCTGCGCCATCGCATTGGCGGGCTGTGGCGACGGCGGCACGGATTTCGACGTCTCAAAGCAGATCGGTCCCGATCCGTTGCTGCCGGAGCCGAGTCCGGGATTGGTTGCCGATATGAAGATTGCCGAGGTTGTCGGATGGCAGGACGGACAGACACCGATCGTGCCGGACGGCCTCAAGATCACGCCGTACGCAAAGGACCTGGTGAACCCGCGCACTGTGCACACATTGCCGAACGGCGACGTGCTCGTCGTGCAGTCGCGTGGCCCGTCCGGAAAGCCCATGCCTCGGCCGAAAGACGTGATCCGCTCGTGGGTGATGTCGTGGGCAAAGGGAGGCGGGTCCGAGAAGGAGAGCAATTTGATCACGCTGCTGCGCGATAGGGATCGCGACGGCACGGTCGATGCGCGCCATGACCTGCTCACCGGTCTCCATTCCCCATTTGGCGTCGCCTTCGTGAATGACACGCTCTACGTGGCCGAGGCCGACGCAATCGTTGCCTATCCATACCAGCTCGGCCAGACGACCATCTCCGCCGAGCCAAATATTGTGACGCCATTGCCCGGCGGACCAATAAATCACCACTGGACGAAAGACCTGGCGGTTAGCCCGGACGGTCGTTTCCTCTACGCGTCGGTTGGGTCGAACTCGAACGCGGCAGAGCGAGGGATCGAAGCCGAGAAGGGGCGTGCCGCGATCTGGCAAGTCGACAGGGCTTCGGGTGCGGCCCGCGTCTACGCGTCGGGTTTGCGTAATCCCAACGGGTTGACCGTTCACCCGTCGACGGGCGTACTCTGGGCAGTCATCAACGAGCGGGACGAGCTGGGCCCCAATCTCGTCCCCGACTATCTTACCTCGGTTCGGGAAGGGGCCTTCTATGGCTGGCCGTGGAGCTATTTCGGCAGTCACGTGGACGAGCGCGTGCATCCGCCACGCCCCGATCTGGTGGAGAAGGCGATTGCACCGGACTACGCGCTGTCGAGTCACGTGGCTGCGCTCGGGCTTACTTTCACTCACGACTCGGCCATGCCGCCCCGGTACGCGCGCGGCGCGTTCATCGGGCAGCACGGCAGCTGGAACCGAAGTGCATTCAATGGCTACAAAGTGGTCTTCGTGCCGTTCGAGAACGGGAAGCCGGCCGGTATGGCCGAGGACGTCGTCACAGGCTTCCTCCAGGGTGATACGGCGCGCGGTCGTCCCGTCGGCGTTGCGATCGATGGCACGGGGGCTCTTCTCATCGCCGACGACGCCGGCAACACCGTCTGGCGGGTCGCAGCTGCCGACGGCTCCGTCACTCCTTCCCCGATTGGATCAGATCGCGTAACAACGACTGCCTCCGCCGCCGCTACCGGGCGTGATGCGGCGTCTGCCAGCGATGCCAGCCAAACGGTTGGCCAACCTCCTCGAGGCGGCGCTCCCCGCAACAGGACATCACCTGCGCAGACGGACATCGCACCCGCCGTGCTGCCCCGGACGGATCGGCGCGAGTAGAACGAGTTGTGCTATCGTTCGGGCGCCGGCTGGATCCATGACCGGCGCGGCTCACAAAGTGGGCACTGAAGCGCGTCGCCATTGGAGGAGCCCGGTCACGGCGGCGGAACAGCTGAGGCTGTGAAAGCGTATTCGAGAAGTGGAGCAAGGCCCGAAGTTGAACAGCAAAGTTGGAGGCTGATCATGACTTGGACGAAGCCGGTTTACGAGACGCGCAACTGCGGAATGGAAGTGAATATGTACGCCCCCGACGAGGAGGGGGAGGTGCTCTTCCGGAATGCGCGTCTGCAAACGGAGCGCAACTGGAAAAGGTCGGTTCGCAAGCCTGAAGTGCCGCGCTGACAAGGTGAGCCTCGGATGGCATTGCGATTGCTGGTCCTCGGCGCCGCAGCTGGTGGTGGGCTCCCTCAATGGAACTGCGTGGCGCGGAACAGCATCCGCTTCTGGAGAGGTGAGGGTGGAGCGCCCGCCGCCTCCCAGTCATGCGTCGCGGTCCGAGGGGCTGGGAGCTGGGCGCTTCTCAATGCCTCGCCAGATCTCAGGCAGCAGATCATAGCGCAACCCGAGTTGCACCCCACCAAGGCAGCGGACGGTTCGAAGCGAGCCAGCCCGATCGGCAGTGTCGTGATCACGGACAGCGATATCGACCACATAGCCGGTTTGTTGACTTTGCGTGAGGGAACCCCTTTCACGCTTTTCGCCACACGGTCGACGCTCGACGTTCTGGAGGCCAATCCGATCTTCAATGCGCTGGCGCCTGGTGTGGTCACGCGGCGTATCCTCGCGCCGGGGGCGCGTGCGGAGGTGGTGGATGGGGTCCGCGCCGAGCTGTTCTGCGTTCCCGGAAAAATCCCTTTGTATCTGGAAGACCCTGGCCATCCCCCTATCACCAACTCCGAGACCGACGGAACGGTCGGTGCCGAGCTGACGGACGGAGCACGAAGGGCAATCTATATTCCGAGCTGCAGTGAAATTCCCGAGCGTCTCAAGGCGCGAGTCCAAGGCGCGGGTCTGCTTTTTTTCGACGGGACTGTCTTTCACGACGACGAGCTGATCCGCGAGGGGGTCGCCAACAAGACGGGGCGGCGGATGGGCCACATGCCGATTGCTGGCCCTACCGGCTCTTTGGCGGCGCTCGCCGATGCCCAGGTCGGCCGGAAAATCTACATTCATATCAACAATACAAATCCAATCTGGCGCGAAGACAGCGCGGAACGACGCGAGGTCGTTGATGGCGGCTGGGAGGTCGCCTACGACGGCATGGAGATTGAACTGTGAGCATGCAGCTTCTCACTTCGGACGACCTCGAGGCGCGCTTGCGGGCGATGGGGCGGGAAATCTATCACCGCCACCATCCTTTCCAGAAACGACTTGCGGGCGGCGAATGCACCATCGACGAGGTCCGTGCATGGGCGCTGAACCGCTTCTGCTATCAGCGCACGATTCCAATCAAGGATGCGACCGTCCTTGCTCGCCTGCCACTCGTTCGTGAAAGACGAATATGGCGCCAGCGCATCGTCGACCACGATGGCGACATCGATGACGTTCCGGAAGGTGGACTGGCGCGCTGGCTGGCGCTGACGGACGCCCTCGGCTTCGATCGCGCGTACGTCACCTCAACGGAGGGCGTGCTGCCCGCCGTGCGCTACGCCTGCGGCGCCTATGTCGATTTCGTTGCGACTCGCCCGGTTCTCGATGCCGTAGCGTCGAGCCTCACGGAAATGTTCTCTCCGGAAACGATACGCGAGCGCGTCGAAGGCATGCTCGCGCACTACGACTTCGTCTCGTCCGATGCCCTGGCCTACTTCCAGCATCGCCTGACGGAGGCCCCGCGCGATGTCGATTTTGCGCTCGACTATGTGAAGACGCACGCGACGACCCCGGATGCGCAGGCTCGGGTGATTGCGGCGTTGCGGTTCAAATGCGAGCTGCTCTGGGCGCAACTCGACGCCATCGAGCACGCCTACGTTATGGGTGGACCGCCGCCCGGCGCCTGGAAGCCGGGCGAAGGCATGTCGCCGACGTCGGGCCACACGCGATGATTTCACCTCATCAGGTGGTTCGCTTTCCGGTGGGCTCCCGCCTTCACCGCTGCGATATCCGCGAGCGCGAATTCCTGCTCGCGCCCGAGCGCGCCATCGAGCTCGGGCCGACGGCGCATGCCGTGCTGGCCTGCATCGACGGCCGGCGCACGACTGCCGAGATTGCAGCGGATCTTGCTCGTCGCTACGAAGCGCCGGCTGAGCAGATCGAGGCCGATGCCTGCACCCTTCTCTCGGCGCTCGTCGCGGCGCGGGTCGTCGATGCCGGTGACGCATCCGCGGCCGTCGCAACTGCAACCCGTGTTCGATCCGAGGCGGGTCCTTCTACGACGCACGGCGCTCCGAAGGGCGCGCGACCGGTCGGACCGATTCCCATCGCGTTGCTGGCAGAGCTTACGCACGGCTGTCCATTGCGTTGTCCTTATTGTTCCAACCCCATCGCGCTCACCCGGCGTAGTCGCGAGCTCGACCTCGGGCTCTGGCGCTCAGTTTTTGCGCAGGCGGCCGCTCTCGGTATTCTCCAGGTGCATCTTTCCGGCGGCGAGCCGGCGCTGCGCGCGGATCTCCCAGCGATCGTCGCCGCGGCACGTGATGCCGGCCTCTATACGAACCTGGTGACGTCGGGCGTGACCTTGGAGCCAGCGACTTTCGCGGCATGCGTCGACGCTGGGCTTGACCACGTCCAGCTATCTGTCCAGGCGCCCGACACTCGAACTGCGGATTTGATCAGCCGTCGCCCGGGGTCGCACGAGACCAAGCGCGAGGTCGCCAGATGGGTCGTCGGCGCTGGACTTCCGCTGACCGTCAACGCCGTCGTGCATCGGCACAACCTCGATCGCCTGGAAGCGGCGATCGAGCTGGCTCTCGCCTGGGGCGCGCGGCGTATCGAGATCGCGCACACACAGTACCACGGCTGGGCTGCGCGCAACCGCGATGCCCTTCTGCCAACTCTCTCGCAAGTGGCGAGCGCAACCGACATCGTCAATCGGCAGCGACAGCGGCTCGCTGACATTCTCGCCATCGATTACGTCAAACCCGATCACTTCTCGCGGTATCCCAAGGCATGCATGGGGGGCTGGGGACGGGCCGGAATCAACGTGACGCCCAGCGGGAAGGTCCTGCCTTGCCATGCCGCGGAAACGCTGCCGGGATTGGAATTCGATAGCGTTCGCGAGCGGTCTCTGCACGATATCTGGCATTTCGGCTCAGCCTTCGAGGCGTTTCGGGGAAGCGCGTGGATGCAGGAGCCGTGCAGCAGTTGCCCGCGCAAAGAGATTGATTTTGGTGGATGTCGATGCCAAGCGCAGGCGATAGCCGGTGATGCAGCCGCTACAGATCCCGCTTGCGAGAAGTCACCATTGCACCTCGGTGCGAGCCCCCCCGCCTCTTCCGCCCGGCATGATTTCGTCTACCGTCGGTTCGTGCATGCGCGTCAGCCCCACGAAAGCTGATGGGCTTATCGTCCCAGGTCGCGTGGATCGCTGAGACAGTGGACGACCGCCTTCGTGCGCGCTCGGCGTGCGCGATGGCCTTGGCCGGACTCTCCCCCATTTCGGCCGCCAGGCGCTGACCGGAACTCCGTGGGCGATTGTTTCGCGCCGTCGCCGTCTGGTAGTGTAAGCGTAAAGACCAAAGGCTCCCGCAGCTATGAGTCCGAGACTGAAAAGGCGGACGGCGCTGGCGGATGGAGCGATCGCGATCTCACCCGCCTCCGCGCTGAACGAGCCGCGTGTGCTGTGCAACCCGGAAACAGGCTCTTCGAGATTGTCGCGCCTATCAGGCGAGACGCGCGCAGCGGTCTCCTGGCCGGAAATCGCCACTCGGGCCAGCAGGCGGTCCAACATGCCCGGCGCTATCATGCTCCCGAGGATTGTTCTGACCGTGCTCGTACCGAGCCAGACCTCGCGTGTCGGATTGGCCGCGGCGGACACGATCGACCTCGCTGCGACCTCCGGCTGCAGCACTGGCGCCACGGGCCGCGGCTCATGACCCAGATGCGTGCGCGCCCAGTCGAATTGCGGTGTGTTCATCGCCGGCAGCTGCACCATAACAATCTGGATGCCACTGCCTGCCGCGATGAGCTCGCAACGCAACGAGTCGGTGAACCCGCGGATGGCGTGCTTGGCGCCGCAATAGGCGGCCTGCAGTGGAATGCCGCGATAAGCGAGCGCGGAGCCAACCTGGACGATAACGCCGCGATCCCCCTCCCGCATCGCGCGTAGTGCCGCCATTGTGCCATGCACGGTGCCGAGATATGTGACCTCGGTCACCCGGCGGATCTCCTCAGGCTTCAGATCAGCAACCCGCGAGAAGACCGTCGCCATGGCATTGTTGACCCACACGTCGACAGGACCCAGCTGCTGCTCGATCGTGGCGACAAGTGCCATGAGCGAAGCCGGGTCGGCAACGTCGGCGCTGAACCCGACGGCCCTGGCGCCGATCTCCTGCAATTCAGATTGCGTCTCCCGAAGCGCCTTTGTGTCGCGTGCGATGAGCGCCACGGCTGCGCATTGTCGTGCGAACTCGAGTGCGGTCGCGCGGCCGACGCCTGCCGTCGCACCGGTGACGGCGACAACCTTGTCTTGGCAAGGCTTTGGGTGTGGTCCTGCGGCATTCCGGTTCATCGTATTTCCAATGGTCAGTGGTTGAGGGCCACCGCAATAGTGCTCATGAGAGAGATCCGGGCGTCCCGCGAGTCGAGCCGCGTATGCTGGACCACGACAGGCACACTCGACAAAATCACGGCCGAGTAGTCCGTATCACGCGGGATCGGCTCCGGATCCGTCAGGTCATTGAAACGTAGATGCAGTGTACGCCTCGGCTCAATGCTGCACTTGTAGGGCCCAACGGGGTCGCGATCAGCGAAGTAGATCGTTATTTCGATGCCGGCTTCGCGCTCACCGGTGTTTAGGATGCACGCAGTTTCGTGACTGACTAAGGCGCGATCGCCCGCGATGCCATCACTCGGGATGTAGCCCTCGGGTATGGCCCATGTGCGAGCGCCGATTGCTGCCATTACTCTGCCTCCTGTCGATTCAAGGGATAAGCCCGACCTGGGATCAGTCCGCCTTCCGAGGTGCGCCAGTGGCTAGGTCGGGACGTTCGCCAGCGTCGGTCGACCAAGAATGCCGTGTCTTACGGACAGGGTCTCACGACGCGCTGGTATCGGGTCAATCGCTGCCGTGGCGAGCGGGTTCCGAATTGCCGAGCAGGCGCGAGGAACCCCGCGATCACCCGACCGTTACCGATGCAAGTCTTGCATCTAGAAATCCGGAGTGCTTGCCATGGCCTCGAACGCATCCGACATCCTCGTCGACACGCTTCTCGGTTGGGGTGTCGATACGATCTTCGGAATTCCCGGGGACGGCATCAACGGCATCATCGAAGCGTTGCGCAAGCGCCAGGACAAGATCCGGTTTATCCAAGTGAGACACGAGGAGGCGGCAGCTTTCGCCGCTTGCGGGTACGCCAAATGGACAGGGCGGCTTGGCGTCTGCATTGCGACCTCGGGGCCGGGCGGAATCCACCTCCTCAATGGGCTCTACGATGCCAAGCTGGACGGACAGCCCGTGCTGGCGATTACCGGGCTCCAGTTTCATGACCTATTGAATACGTTTACGCAGCAGGATGTAGAGCTCGACAAGCTGTTCCAGGATGTGGCCGCGTATAACGTGCGGGTGATGGGTGCCAATCACGTGGAAAACGCCGTCGACCTTGCCTGCCGTTCAGCCCTCGCTTGCCGCGGCGTCAGTCACGTTACCATTCCCGTCGACATTCAATCGCAGGAGCCGTCGTCCGATCGCCGTTCGAAACGCAATGTCCCAGAGCATGTTTCAGGTCGAATGGCTTGGCCCACAAGGTTGCCGGATCCGGACGAGATCGACCGGGCGGCCGCGTTGCTCAACGCAGGGCAGAAAACAGCGATCCTTGCGGGGCGCGGAGCGCTGAAAGCAAGGTATCAGCTCGAAGCAATCGCCGAGCGGCTCGCAGCACCCGTGATCACGCCCTTGCTCGGCAAGGGGGCACTGCCCGATGATAGTCCCTACGCCACCGGTGGCATCGGCCTTCTGGGAACGCGGCCGTCGCAGGAAGCGCTCGAGATGTGCGACACGTTGCTGATTGTCGGCAGCTCGTTTCCCTACATCGAGTATTATCCAAAGCCCGATCAGGCACGCGCGGTTCAGATCGATCTCGATTCTCAACGGATCGGACTTCGATCTCCAGTCGAAAGCGGGCTGATCGGTGACAGCGCGCAGGTGCTCGACCTGTTGCTCTCGGGTCTAGACCAGCGCCAGGACCGGTCGTTTCTCGAGACAGCCCAAAAGGGCATGAAAAGCTGGAACGAGCTCATGGAGGAACGCGGGACCCGGCGCGATACCCCGATGAAACCGCAGGTCGTCGCTCACGAGCTGGACAAACTGATCCCGGATAACGCCATTATCGCGACCGATTCAGGAACGATCACGACTTGGGCCGCCCGACACATCAAGATGCGCGGCGATATGATGTTTTCCTGCTCTGGTAATCTCGCAACCATGGCATGCGGCCTGCCCTACGCCGTGGCGGCGGCAATCGCCCATCCGGATCGCCCCGTGTTTTGCTTCATCGGAGACGGTGGGCTGAGCATGCTCATGTGCGAGTTGGCGACGTGCCGCAAATACGATCTCGATATCAAGATTATCGTGATCAAGAATAACACGCTCGGTCAGATCAAGTGGGAGCAGATGGTCTTCCTCGGCAACCCCGAGTACGTCTGCGAGCTGGAACCGATAGACTTCGCGACGGTGGCAAAAGGTTTCGGCCTGGCGAGCTACATCATCGACGATCCGGAGAAGTGCGCTGGCACGCTCGCGGATGCGTTGGCGCAGCGGGGGGCCTGCACTCATCGAGGCTGTTGTCGATCCGCACGAGCCGCCGATGCCGCCGAAGACGACGCTGACCCAGGCTGCTTACCTCGCCGAGTCACTCGCGCGGGGCACGCCAGCGGGTGGGCGGATCGCGCTGACGGTCGCTTCTGACACTGTACGCGAGCTGATTTGAAGGTATCTCGCTATGGCGGTTGCAATCGGCCCGTCCGTTTCGAAGATCTCCGCGCAGGCTTACAGGATTCCGACCGACGAGCCGGAATCGGACGGTACGCTTTGCTGGGACGCGACGACAATGGTGGTCGTCGAGGTGGAAGCGGGCAGCGTCAGAGGCCTGGGTTATACCTACAGTAGCGACAGTGCCGTTTCGCTCATCAGTGGAAAGTTTGCTTCGATCGTCGAAGGCTCAGACGCGTTCTCCGGCCCTGCCATTTGGCAAAGAATGGTCCAGGCCGTGCGGAATATCGGCCTCGAGGGTGTTGCGGCCTGTGCCATATCTGCGGTGGACGTTGCGCTGTGGGACCTGAAAGCGAAGTTGCTCGGCGTGTCGCTTGCCCAGCTGCTCGGCATCAGGCGAGAGCGTGTTCCGATATACAGCAGCGGGGGATTTACCTCGTACTCAGAGCAGCGCCTCGTCGACCAGCTTCGCCACTGGCGCAGCGATCTGGGATGCGATGCCTTCAAGATCAAGGTGGGACGCGATATCGAGCAAGCGGCGAAGCGCATCTCTGCGTCGAGATCTGCCGTCGGCCAGGCAAGCGTCATGATCGACGCCAATGGTGCGCTGACGCCGAAGTCGGCTCTCGCCATGGCGCAGGTCGCCGGTGACGCCGATGTCGTCTGGCTAGAGGAGCCGGTTACCAGCGACGACCTCGCGGGTCTCCGCTTCGTGCGCGAACGCACGCCCGAGGGCATGGCCGTCGCTGCAGGAGAATACGGCTACACGCCGCACTACTTCCGTCGCATGCTGGATGCTGGCGCCGTGGACGTTCTGCAGGTGGACGCCACGCGCTGTTGCGGCATCACCGGCTTCCTTAGCGCCTCAGCCCTCGCCGACGCCTACCACGTCCCGCTGTCCACCCACACTGCGCCGGCGCTCCACCTTCACGTCGCAGCTGCCGCACCACGCCTCTTGAACCTCGAATGGTTCCACGATCACACGCGCATCGAGACCGCGTTGCTCGATGGCGCGCCGCGGCCGCAAGCCGGCTCGGTCGCCCCGGACTTGTCGCGACTCGGCCTCGGTTTGGATCTCAAGGCTTCCGACGCGGCTCGCTATGCCATCTGAGCCGCCATTTCCCAGCGAGACGATATGACTCACCGGATCGGAATCGATCACCGACGCAAATCCTATCGGTCCCCCCGTCGCGAAGAGCAGACCGGACAAGATCGCATCGAGCGGGCTTATACCCCGGTGTCCGAGGCGACGCGGCGTACGCTGGCACGCGATCTCCGCGACGTGGTCGACGGCGAGGTGCGCTTCGACAACGGCGATCGGGCGCTCTATGCGACCGATGCCTCGAATTACCGCCAGGTTCCGTTGGGGGTCGTTCTCCCGCGCAGCGTCGAAGGGGTCGTGGCCGCGGTCGAGCTTTGCCACGAGGCTCGTGTGCCCGTGCTTCCCCGCGGAGCCGGCACGAGTCTCGCGGGCGAGACCTGCAATGTCGCCGTCGTGATCGACTGCTCCAAGTACCTTGACGGCGTACTGTGGCTCGATGCCGACCGGCGTCTGGCGAAGGTCGAGCCGGGATGCGTCCTCGACACTCTACGCGATGCGGCCGAACAGCATGATCTGACGTTCGGACCCGATCCGGCGACGCACGATCACAACACGCTCGGGGGTATGCTCGGCAACAACTCCTGCGGCGTCCATTCCGTGATGGCAGGGCGCACATCCGACAATGTCGAGGCGCTCGAGATCCTGACCTACGACGGGGTTCGGATGACGGTCGGGCGAACAAGCCCGGACGAGCTGAAGGAGAACAAGGAGGCGGGCGGCCGCCGCGGGGAGATCTATCGCGATCTCGAGGCGTTTATCGCGCGGTACGGCGCGCTGGTTCGTGCGCGCTTCCCCAAGATTCCGCGTCGGGTCTCGGGCTACGAAAATCTGGATGAGCTTTTGCCCGAGAATGGCTTCAACGTGGCGCGGGCACTTGTCGGCACCGAAGGGACATGCGTCACGGTCTTGTCAGCGACGCTCAACCTTTGCACGAGCCCGCCCGCCCGCGCGCTCGCCGTCGTTGGCTTCAAAGATATTTTCGAGGCTGCCGATGCGGTGCCATCAGTTCTCGAGTTTCGTCCGATCGGACTGGAGGGCATCGACGATCTTCTGGTCGATTTCATTCGCAAGAAGCATCTCGATCCCAACGATGCGCGCATGCTGCCGAGTGGCGGTGGCTGGCTGGTCGCGGAGTTCGGTGGTGAGACATCGGACGCTGCCACCGCTGCTGCGTGCCAATTGGTCGATCACGCAAAGGCCGAAGGATGGTCCGTCGAGTTGATTATAAATGAGAAGCACCAGACCGAGATCTGGGAGCTGAGAGAAGCTGCGCTTGCAGCCACGGCTCACGTGCCGGACATGCCTGAGAGCTGGCCGGGGTGGGAGGACAGCGCCGTGCCGCGCGAAGCGCTCGGCGACTACCTCCGCGAGCTGAAGGCGCTGCTCGCGCGCCACGGATACAAGGCCTCGGTCTATGGTCACTTCGGCGACGGTCTCGTGCACTGCCGAATTCCATTCGATCTCCGCACAGAGGCGGGCATAGCCAACTGGCAGCACTTTTTGGACGAGGCAGCCGACCTCGTCGTGCGCCACGGAGGCTCGCTCTCAGGGGAGCATGGTGACGGACAGGCTCGTGCGCAGTTGCTCGAGCGCATGTACGGGGCCGAACTGATCCAGGCGTTCCGCGAGTTCAAGGCGATCTGGGACCCGGACGGCCGCATGAACCCTGGCAAGGTGGTCGATCCCTATCCGGTCACATCGAACCTTCGCGTCGGGCCGCGCTACAATCCTCGGCCCGTCGAGGCCGCCTTTGCCTATCCCGAGGATGGCGGCAGCTTTGTCGCGGCGACGCAGCGCTGCGTGGGCGTCGGGGCCTGTCGCCGCACCGACAGCGCCAAAAGCGTGATGTGTCCGAGCTACATGGTCACGCGTGAAGAAAAGCATTCGACCCGGGGGCGGGCGCGTCTGTTGTTCGAGATGCTGCATGGTGGCGCGATAATCGACGGTTGGCGAAGTCGAGCCGTCGAGGAAGCGCTCGACCTGTGCCTCGCCTGCAAAGGCTGCAAGAGCGACTGCCCCGTCCATGTCGACATGGCGACATACAAGGCCGAGTTCAGGGCTCGCTACTATGCCGGCCGCTTTCGTCCGCGCTCCGCCTATGCAATGGGCCAGATTCAGCGCTGGTCGCGGCTCGCGGGCCGGGTGCCGTGGCTGGCTAACGGTGTCCTGCAGGCGCCGATCATAGGGGCGGCTGCCAAGTGGGCCGGCGGCATCGCGCAGGCTCGCTCCTTGCCACGGTACGCGGCCCGATCTTTCACCAGATGGTTCCACGACCCCGAGAGGCGGAAATCAAGCGCAGCGCGCGTTGCCGGCACCGCACAACGAGATGTCGTCCTGTGGCCCGATACTTTCAACAACTTCTTCCGCGTCGACACGGCGATCGCCGCTACGGTGGCGCTGGAGCGGCTGGGCTATCGCGTGAGTGTTCCGCACCAGCCGGTCTGCTGTGGTCGACCGCTCTACGACTGGGGCTGGCTCGAGGAGGCTCGCGCATTGTGGCGGACTTCCTTCCAGGTTCTGGAAGAGCCGATTTGCAACGGCACACCCATCGTCGGGTTGGAGCCAGCGTGCGTTAGCGCCTTTCGCGACGAGCTACCGAGCCTTTTCCCGGACGACAAGCGCGCGCGCGCGCTCAGTCGGAATGCCAAGTTGCTGAGCGAGTTTCTCGACGGGGAGCTTCCGGACCTCGGCAATGTCGGGCAGAAACGGCGGGGGCTGCTGCACTTGCATTGTCATCACCACGCAGTGCTCGATGGCGAGGCAGAGGCGCGCGTGGCCGAGCGCATCGGCCTCGAGCCTGACGTCCTGAAGGCGGGCTGCTGCGGCATGGCCGGCGCGTTCGGGTTCGAGGCAGACAAATACGACGTCTCGGTTGCGGCGGCAGAGCGCGTCCTGCTGCCGAGGCTGCGCGAGGCGCCAGACGACATCGTGGTTCTTGCCGATGGTTTCAGCTGCCGCGAGCAGATCGAGCAGGGATGCGGCCGTCGGACGTGGCATCTCGCGGAGGTTCTGGCTCAGCATCTGGTCGCGACCGGCGGCTCGGCCTGACTGGGGAGCGTGGCATGGCATCGCCGATCGAGAACTATGCGGTTATCGGAGACGGCAGGACGGCAGCGCTCGTGAGCAAGGACGGCTCGATCGACTGGCTTTGCCTCCCCGACTTCGATGCCTCGGCCTGTTTCGCCGCGCTGCTGGGCAGCCCCGAGAACGGCCGCTGGCGGATCGCGCCTCACGGTCGGACGTTGCGTGCCTCGCATCGCTATGTGCCCGACACCCTGATTCTCGAGACCGAGTTCGAGACAAGAAGTGGGCGCTGCCGGTTGACGGATTTCATGCCGGTTGAAACGCCTCAGGTCGAGCTGGTGCGCATCGTCGAGGGCCTCGAAGGCGAGGTCGAGCTCGACATGGATCTCACGATCCGCTTCGACTACGGCCGCCGCGTCCCGTGGGTTACCCGTTCAGGCGAGGCGACGGTCGCCATCGCTGGTCCCGATCTACTCGTTCTGAGGTCGCCCGCGGGTTGCCACGGTGAAGGTTTGAAGACGGTTTGCCGCGTAACCATCCGTGCTGGCGAGCGCATTCCCTTCGTCTTGACCCACGGCGCCTCTCATCTCGAGCTGCCGCAGCCTACTGATATCGACGAAGCGCTAGCCTCGACGCGCGAGTTCTGGACGGGCTGGTCCGGCCGATGTTCATACGATGGTCCTTGGCGCGATGCGGTGGTGCGGTCGCTTCTGACGCTGAAAGCCCTCATCTACCGGCCGACCGGCGGCATCATCGCCTCACCGACTACGTCGCTGCCGGAGCACCCTGGCGGGCAGCGGAACTGGGACTACCGCTACTGCTGGCTGCGGGATGCGACCTTCACCCTCATGTCACTGATGCAGGTCGGCTACCGGGATGATGCCGAGGCGTGGCGAGGTTGGCTGGTGCGGGCGGCCGCCGGCCATCCCTCTCAGCTGCAACCTATCTATACCATCACCGGTGTGCAGCGAATTGACGAGCGGGAGGTGCCCTGGCTTTCGGGATATCGAGAACTCTCGCCCGGTGCGCATAGGCAACCAGGCGGCCGCGCAACTCCAGCTCGATTCCTATGGCGAGGTACTGGATGCGCTGCATCAGGCGCGCCGATCCAACCTCACTCCGAGCGACGCGAGTTGGTCCCTGCAGCGGACGATGCTCGAGCACCTCGAGACAATACTCGACAAGCCCGACCGAGGGATCTGGGAGGTTCGGGGCACTCCCCAGCACTTCACCCATTCCCGCGTCATGACCTGGGTCGCTTTCGATCGGGGCGTCGCCGCCATAGAGGACTTCGGTCTCGACGGTCCCCTGGACCGCTGGCGTGACGTGCGCGCAGCCCTGCATGCAGAGATCTGCGAGCGTGCTGTCGATCCCGAGTCGGGTGCCTTTACGCAGGCCTACGGATCGCGATCTCTCGATGCGGCGACGTTGCTGATCCCAATCGTCGGCTTTCTTCCGGCGGATGACCCTCGCATGCTTGCCACCGTCGAGCAGATCGAGAAGCGCCTCCTTCACGATGGCTTCGTGCAACGGTATGACACTACCGAGACTGAGGATGGCATGTCATCGGGCGAAGGCGCGTTCCTCGCCTGTACATTATGGTATGCCGACGTGCTCGCTTTGCAGGGCCGTAAAGCGGAGGCGGTGTCTGTATTCGAGCGCCTTCTCGCAGTTCGGAACGATGTCGGGCTGCTCGCTGAAGAGTTTGATGCAGAGAGCGGGCGGATGATCGGCAATTTCCCGCAGGCTCTGTCCCACATCGCACTCATCGACACGGCCTGCAACTTGGGACTTGCCGGCGAGCACCCCGCTCGGGAGCGGCGACGGCATGGGCGGAAGCAATCGTAGGCGCAACGACAAGCATGTCAGCTCAGTCACTTCGCGGCCAGCGCGCAGAACTCCCGATTGCCCGATCGCCTCACCAGGGGTGGCATGCATTGGCCTGATGCCGCTGGCCGGCATTGCCGCACATTCGCGCGTCGACGGCACCATCTATGCCGTCTCCTTCGGGGTCTCCAGGTCTCCAGATCTTAAGGTCTCGAACTCTCGATGGCCGATTGCCGGCTTCCTGAAGAGCGTGGGGTCTCTCAGCATGACTCCGCCAATTTCTGGATCGCATCAGAATTGCATTAGGGTTTCAAAAAGCTCACTTGGAACCTGCCCACGACGAACATCTCAAATGCGGAAAGTCTGCAAACAACGGTCATTTCGGTCAGTTTCGGTCGTTGCGCTCGATCAATGACCTCGTCCAGTCGGACGAGCAGCCTTGCCGCATACAATAAGGAGAGTGCGAAATGTCCGATGATCGTGAGAGCCGACAGGTAAGAGAGGCGGTTGGTGTATTTGGCACCGCAGAGCAGTTGCAGAATGCCATCGATGATTTGATGAGTAGTGGTTTTGATCGGGCAGAGATCAGCCTGCTCGCCAGTGAGCAAGCCGTCGAGGAGAAACTCGGCCACAAGTACCGAACGGCGAGCGAGCTCGAGGATGATCCAGACGTTCCGCGCACCGCGTACCTGTCGACGGAATCCATCGGTGATGCCGAAGGCGCAGTTATCGGCACTTTGATGTACGTCGGCGCAGGCATTCTGATGGGACCGGTTGCGGTCGCTGGTGGAACGCTGGCCGCGATTGCTGGCGCGGCCGCTTTGGGTGGAGGCGGCGGCGGTCTGATCGGAGCTGCGCTTGCAGGGCTGATCGGCGAGCAACATGCGCGTCGGATCGACGAGCAACTTCAGCACGGGGGGCTGCTGCTGTGGGTTCGCACGTGGGATCCCGAGCGTGAGAAGCGCGCCGTGGAAATTCTCTCACGTCATTCGGGGCGCGACGTTCACGTTCACGGTGTTGCCGCCGACAATAGGTCGGCCTCAGGCTGATTAAAACGGGTGGGGCGGGCTTCCCGAGCTGAATGGTAAAGGCGGTCGTCCGCGCCCCGTGGCGGCGAAGTCGACGTTCACGTCGCGGATGCACGCCTCCTGCAAGACGCCGCTTGCCGTCATCACCAACGAGGTGGGCGACGACGCCTCGCCGGCTTCGAAACAGGCTCCTTCGATGTCGTCGTTGCCGTGCCTATCGTGTCCTTCATACACGATGCGTGACCGGCTCCAATAAGATGGCGCTGCTCTCAGTCCTGGAGGCAAGCTGGTCATCGGTGGACGGGTGAAAACGCGGACGTGGGCGGCGGCCCGGCGCGTGCGCACGTGGCGCGGGCCTCCTCCATGCAAACGCGAACCGCGCTGCGCGGAGATTTCTCGCGCATGCAAAAACGCGCTGCAAGTCAAGGTGGTTGCGGGGGCAGGATTTGAACCTGCGACCTTCAGGTTATGAGCCTGACGAGCTACCGGGCTGCTCCACCCCGCGTTACCTGACTCAGATGCGCCTGCCTGCCGGAGCCTGAGCTCCGGTTTAGATCCTCCAGACTGATCCTGAAGGTTCCGCTCGGGGCTCGTGGAGCCAGCCGACCGGAAGGGGAAGGCGTCGTGAGACAGCGGTCTTATAGCAGGTTTCCCGCAGAGGGAAACACCTCATGTGAACCTTTTTAGACGATGCGCCTGAAGCCTGCCGGCGCGCCGTCTTCCGGTAGGCCGCAGACGCTATTTGTCCGCCTGCGTCAACGAGTTCGAACTCGGTCGTCACGGTGCGGATGGTGGCAGCGAGCATTCGAGCGCCAGCACCGTCGACGTGCTCTGGGCAAGGAGAACGCGCGTGCACAGCCACTGCTCGCGAAGGGAAAGCGATTCGACCGTCAGGATCGCCGCGCCCGCCCTCACTTGGCGATCGAGATCGGGCGCCAGCCTCGGCTCGTCGGTGTCCGTGATCTGGAGACCCCAGAGCGTTGGAAAGCGCCAGCCCGAAGCCCATGGTCTGATGACGGGGGGACTGGCGACGATGGGTGGGGCATCGCTGGCGGCGGACAGAGGAGTGAGGGCGTCGATCAGATCTGCAAGCGACCTCGCTGGCGGCTCAGCCAAGCGAGGCGCGATGCGGTGCGCCAGTTGCTCGGCCGTCGCTGCCGACAAGATCAAGCCCATGCGGACGAGCTCCACACCCTCGGCCAGCAAAGCCGAGATCGCAGGCTCGAGCGCCGCAGCGTTTTCGAACACCGCGAGTGCGATCCTGAGCTTGTGGTCACCCACCGTCATGCCTGCTCGTCCAGATCGCCGCTCGTGGCCGCTCTGCGATGGGAGCTGTGCGATGCCGCACATCTCCCTTGGCCGGCTGCGACGCCGAGGATCAGCGCCGGGCCGGCACTCCGCGTGGTGAGGCATGGCGCTAGTTCCGTTGCCGCCCCTCGCCGCCGCCTTGCGCCAGCCGGGCCAAGGCCTCAGGCTTCAGGATCGTGACGAGAATGCATTGCTCGAGATCAATTACGCCATCGTGGCGCAGCTTGGTCAGCGTCCGGCTGACCGTCTCGATGGTCAGACCGAGGAAATCGGCGATGTCCATCCGCGTCATCGGCAGGACGATCTCGTTGGGGGTCTCGCCGCGCCGCTCGCTGCGGCGACAGAGAGCGAGGAGGAAGGCTGCGACACGCTCCGCGGCGGTTCTCTGGCTCACGGTGAAAAGGAGCTCGCGTGCCGCCATCAGCTCACGCGAGAGCGCCTCGTAAAGCTTGAGGCCGAGCCGCGTATCGCTCTGTGCCAGTTCTCTGAGTGTTGCGACGGGCATCGCGCGGACGACCGTGCGCTCCATGGCTTGCGCGCTTTCGGAATGATCACCGAGGGCGCCGAGGCCAATCATGTCGCCGGGATAGGCGAAATCGACAACCTGTCGCCGTCCGTCCGACATCATCCGGTAGATGCAGATGTGGCCAACCTCGACCCGATAGACGTGGGTGGCTACGTCGCCCTCGCAGAACAGATGCTCCTTTGCCTCGAGAGTGCGGATGGTGCCACGGCCGACCCGCTCGCCAAGCAGATCGCGATCGACGGGAGCGACGTGCGCGGCGGTCGGGGCGTGGTCCTCGACGTCGGCGGTTGTGGTGAAGGCCGTAGCGAGCATGGTGCGATCCCCTGGATGATCGAATTCCTGTTCGGAGCTAAAAGAGCCGTCTCGTGCCGCTGGGCTATGGTCGGCCGGTGATGTTTTGTGAGAATGTGTGTCAGAGCCAGTCAGAGGCTCGAGGAGGAGTTGGTCGATGCCATCGCCGTCCCAGGCGCGCTCGATACTCGTTGTGGATGACGAGGAGCCGGTTCGCGCCCTGCTGCGTGATTGCTTCGAGCTCGAAGGCTACAGGGTGGAGGAGGCAGCCGACGCGCGCAGTGCCATGGCTCGCCTCGAAGGTGAGCCTGTGCAACTCATCACGCTCGACCTGAACCTAGGTGGTGACGACGGCCTGGAGCTGGCTCGCCAGATCCGGGCGCGGTGCAACGTGCCGATCGTCATGATCACGGGCAAGGGCGACACGATCGATCGCGTGGTCGGGCTGGAGCTGGGGGCGGACGACTACATCGCCAAGCCGTTCCATGTCCGCGAGGTTCTCGCCCGCGTTCGCGCCGTGATGCGGCGCTACGATGCCATTGCCGTAGGCGAGGCGACGCCGCCGTCTCGCGACGTCGGCGAGATCTGGCACTTCGACGGGTGGACGCTCGACGTCAGCCGCCGTGAGTTGCGTGCGGGGGGCGGCGAGGTCCGCGAGCTTACGACGGCAGAGTTCGACATGCTGCTCATGTTCGTCCGCCGCCCGAGCCGGGTGCTGAGCCGTGACAATATCATGGACATGCTCAAGGGGCACGAGTGGTCGCCGCTCGACAGGTCGATCGATTCGCTGGTCGCGCGCTTGCGGCGAAAGGTCGAGGAGCTTCCCGATTCACCGAGGCTTATCAAGACTGTGCGTGGCGTCGGCTACGTCTTCGCCGGCGAGGTGCGGAAAGGGTAGCTAGTGGGTGACGCGATGTCAGGAGGCAGTGGCGGGTGATCGCCGCTCGGCCAGAATGCGGCCACGTATGGCAAAGACGATCTCACCATGCTGATTGCGGCCCTGGTTCTCCGTCTCGATCAGGCCGCGATCCGGCCGCGAGCGCCAGTCCAGCATCGTGTCAACGCGACCGCGGAACTCGATGGTGTCGCCGGGGTAGACTGGATTGAGCCAGCGCAGGTTGCGGAACCCGGGTGAGGGGCCGTACTCGGCGGGGCGTTGGCCGCGCTCGCGCATGTCGCGCTCTATCGCCTGACGCCAGAGTACGAACTGGCGGATCCAGATCGACGTCGTGTGCCAGCCGGAGGCGCTGAGGCGCCCGAAGAGCGAGGCCGCAGCGGCCGCCTCATCCAAGTGGAATGGCTGGGGATCGAAGCGCCTGGCAAAGTCGATGACCTCTTCGCGACCAAACGTGTGGCTGCCGAGCGAGTAGGTTTCGCCGACGCGGCGGTCCTCGAAATAATTGGTCGAGAGATCGGGTGCCGGTCCGGGTGTGTCCCACAGGCTGACGAGAGCCGCGCGCGCGGGATTGCCTCCCGAAGGGGCCGTGGCGGCGGCAGGATTGCGGACGCCGATCAGCTGCGGCCATTCCCAGCTCATCACCGTATCGCCGGCCTGATTGAGCATATCGCCCTTCATGCGGACGAGGCCGACGTGCGGGCGGGAGGCAAGGGCGCGCTTTTCCAGGCAGGTGAAGCGGGCCGTCAGGCGGTCACCGGGGCGCACGGGCTTCATCCACCTGACCTCGTCGACGCCTGGAGCACCAAGCGAGGTGCCGTTGGCGAGCACGTCATCGGCGAGCATGCGCATCATGAGCGCGCAGGAGTGGAAGCCCGAGGCGCACAACCCGCCTACGATCGAACGTTTTGCCGCCTCCTCGTCGAGGTGGATGGGTTGGGGATCGAAGGCCCGCGCGTAGGCGACGATGTCCTCCTTCGTGACCTCGAGTGCTCCAAAGGCGACCTGGCGGCCGATCTCGAGATCCTCGAGGTGGATGCGGTCGGCAGGTACGGCCATGTCGAGCATGTTGGGCTCCAGCGGGGTGGCGAGGCGGGGCAGATAAGAGCACGCGCCTGAGCGTATCGGCAAGGCACCGGTCGCGAGTGTGTCTCGACGGCAACGGGTCTCGATCCGGCACTTGGCTTAACCCCGCTTTAACCGCGTTCGGAGCATTCTCGGACAGCAAAGTCGAGGTCGGCGGCAACACGCGGGCCGGTGTGCGCGTTCGCTTCAAAAGGTGCCTTACACATGAATTCCAAGCTCAAGTTGGGCCTGGCCTCGGTCATCACCGTCGCGGCCTGCGTCGTCCTGCCTGCGGCCAGTCCCGCAGCCGACCTCTATCGCGGTGGATCGCTCAAGGACGGCTATGCGCCGGCCTACTCGGCCCCCGCCATCGCCGGGCCCTGCTATCTCCGTGGCGATGTCGGCTACAGCTGGAACGGCGAGCCGACGGGCACTTACGTCGGTAACGGCACCGACCCGAATGTCCGCTATGCCGATATCGAGAACGGCGGCGTCTACGACGTTGGAATCGGTTGCGGGTCCGGCTCGCGCGGTCTGCGTGGCGACCTGACAATCGGCTTCCGTGCGCGTCGCGACTTCACCGGCGACGTCGATATCGTCATCAACCAGGTGCCGATCGACCCGCCGATCAAGGCTACCATCGACACCTACACCGTGATGCTCAACGGCTACTATGACTTCGGCAACTTCCGCGGCTTCGTGCCGTACGTGGGTGCCGGTGTGGGCATCGCCATGCACGACATGGGGTACGTGACCATCGATCATCCTGCCAGCCCGAGCCCTCAGCACGGCGACAGCAAGATCGGCCCGGCATGGTCGCTGATGGCTGGCGTCGGCTACCAGATCTCCAGCAACGCCATCCTCGATGTCGGTTATCGCTACATCAACACGGGCCTTGCCCACAGCAACCAGGGTGACACGGCGCAGTTCCTCAACCCGAAGCTCGTGGTCGACGACATCGCCTCTCACGAGCTGAAGGTGGGACTGCGCTATCACTTCGGTGGCAGCTCGACCCCCGCCTATGCGCCGATGAAGTAAGGCGGATCTCGAGGCAGGCGTCTCGAGACCGTACGAGGACGAAGAAGGCCGGCGCGGGAACGCGGCGGCCTTTACCATTTGGAGGGGCACACGGGGCGGGGCGGGGCGCGGCGTGGTCCCTGGCTCAATTCTTGCTGAAATCCTAATTCGAGAGGCGTGCTGGGTGCAGCGGTCTCCTTCGATGAAAGGGTTTTGCTATGGCTCGTCTTGCGCTCGCCTTGATGGCCGTGGGGGGCTGGATGGTTTGGGTAAACAATGGCTACTCGATCCCGTATGGGCTCGAGGACAAGCTTTGGCTCGTCGCCCTGTTTCCCGCAGTCTATATCCTCTGCATAAGCCTGTTGCGCGAATAGGGAGGCGTCGCGGGTCGTTGAAAATCCATCCGACGGTGGACGTGGAGCAAGCCCATCCGGTCCGGTAGGATCGCCGGCTTGCCGAGTGGGCTTTCCACTTTCTCGATTGATCAGCGGGGCTGCGTCCAGATATAGGTGTCGCCCTCGATACGGCCGGGCGAGGAGCGGCAAGCATAGCGCGCTCTTGATCAAGTGCCCGGACGCAGGTTGCCTTTTCGAGGCGTCGCTGGCCCTATGGGGCCGTCGCGAGCGCTGGCGGGCGTGGTGGAACTGGTAGACACGCCAGATTTAGGTTCTGGTGGCCTAGGCCATGGGGGTTCGAGTCCCTCCGTCCGCACCACGGCGGCGAGGCAATGCCGGGAGGGCTCCCGGGCGCTTAGGCGTTCGATGGGCTCGCCGTTAAAGTTTTGGCCGTTGAGCAGGGTGGCGAAGAGCACGATGCAGGTTTCAGTGACGAGCGCGGAGGGTCTGAAGAGGACTCTCAAGGTGGTGATCGGTCAGGGCGAGCTCGGAGAGCGGTTCACCTCGCGCCTCGACGAGGTCAAGGGCACGATCCAGCTCAAGGGCTTCCGCCGCGGTAAGGTGCCGCCCTCCCACATTCGCAAGGTGTACGGCCGCTCGCTGATGGCCGAGGTGATGCAGAAGGCTGTCGAGGAATCGACCGAGAAGGCCATCGCGGAGCGCAAGGAGCGTCCCGCGTTCGAGCCGCGGATCGAGTTCCCCGAGGACCAGGCCGAGATCGAGCGGGTCATGGGGGGGCAGGGCGACCTCGCCTACTCGGTGTCCTTCGAGGTGCTGCCAGAGATCGCCGTCACCGATCTCTCGGCGCTGGAGTTGGAGCGGCTCGTCGCGGACGTTCCCGAGGAGGAGATCGCGAAGGCGCTCGAGCAGATCGCATCGCGGAACGTCACCTACACGACCGAGGACGGCCGCGGCGCCGAGGATGGCGACCAGGTCACGATGGATTTCGTGGGCCGCATCGACGGCGTCGAGTTCGAGGGCGGCAAGGCCGAGGACGCACCGCTCGTGATCGGCAGCGGCGGCTTCATCCCAGGGTTCGAGGATGGACTGAAGGGCGCCAAGGCGGGCGAGGAGCGTACCGTCAAGGCGACGTTCCCTGCCGAATACCCGGTTCCGGCGCTGGCCGGCAAGGAGGCCGAGTTCGCGGTCACGATCAAGGCCGTCGGTGCGCCTCAGAAGCCGGCGATCGACGATGAGTTGGCCAAAGGTCTCGGTCTCGAGTCGCTGGACCAGTTGAAGGCGCGCATCTCCGAGCAGATTGCGGGCGAGTACAGCCAGATTTCGCGCGCCAAGCTCAAGCGTGGCATGCTCGACGCCCTGGACAAGGCGCATACCTTCGAGTTGCCGCCAACGCTCGTCGATGGCGAGTTCAACGGCATCTGGCAGGATCTGACCCGGCGGATGGAGGAGGCCAAGCAGACCTTCGCCGACGAGGGCAAGACCGAGGAGCAGGTTCGCGAGGAGTATCGGCGGATCGCCGAGCGGCGGGTCCGGCTCGGTTTGGTGCTTGGTGAAATCGGCACGGCCGCCAAAATCGACGTGACGCAGGACGAGCTGCGCAATGCGCTGTTCGCCCAGGCACGCCGCTTCCCCGGTCAGGAGAAGATGGTCTACGAGTATTTCCAGCAGAATCCGAACGCCGTGGCTCAGCTTCGCGCACCGATCTACGAGGACAAGGTCGTGGATCATATTGCGGCGCTGGCCAAGGTGACCGAGCGCAAGATCGACCCGGAGGAGCTCCTCAAGCCGATCGAGGATGACGGGCTGCCGGTCGCGCCGGCCGAAGGCGCCTGAGGCGAATGATCAGGACGAGCAGCTGCGGCCCCGAGGCTGGGGAGCGGGTGCGGTGCGTCCTGACCAGCGACACGTCCGGGCCCCCGGGGCCCGGTAATCAGCGGGAGCGATCCCAACAGCGGGAGCAATGAGATGAGCGAGATCACGAGCACCTTCTGGCCGACGGTCATCGAGCAAACCGCGCGCGGGATGCAGCCCTACGATCTGCCGTCGCGGATGCTGCAGGAGCGCATCATCTTCGTTATCGGACCGGTCGAGGATGGGATGGCGACCTCGATCTGCATGCAGCTTCTCTTTCTCGAGGCCCAGAACCCGAAGAAGGAGATCGCCATGTACATCAACTCACCTGGCGGCGTGGTGACGTCGGGTATGGCGATCTACGACACCATGCAGTTCATCAAATGCCCGATCGCGACGCTGTGCATTGGCCAGGCCGCCTCGATGGGCTCACTTCTGCTCACCGCGGGCCGTAAAGGCATGCGCTACGCGCTCCCAAATGCTCGCATCATGGTGCATCAGCCCTCTGGCGGGTTCTCGGGGCAGGCGAGCGACATTGAGCGTCATGCGCTCGACATCATCAAGATGAAGCGCCGCCTGAACGAGATCTATGTCAAACACACGGGCCAGACCTACGAAAAGATCGATACGACGCTCGATCGCGACCACTTCATGGTGTCCGAGGAAGCTCGGGATTTCGGCCTGATCGATCGCGTGCTCCACAGCCGTGACGAGATTGATTTCGGAGCCGAAGCTCGGAGCTGATTCGACCTCACGCTTCAGCGCGAGCTACTCGATCCGGCGACCGGGATGAGTGCCATACCGGTTGTCCGGGTCGCGCAGGGACGAAAGACGTCTCTGTTCGTGGTTTGTGCCGTTTTTGTTTCTTGTTCGCCTGCGCGTCTTGCGGCGCGGTGTCGCCGTTACGATATAGGGGTGGCTCGCAAGTCACAGGACTGTATCAATTGCGGGATGCGTGGTGCACTAGGGTACGGTCTTGTTAATCCATTCTTGATCTCGCCGCAGCTTGCGTGCTCAGATCGCCTTAAATGGATTCCAGCGTAGCCCGTGGTGAGTTCCAGCCGCGCGATCGACACGGGAGGTACGCATAGGGGCCCAGTGGCCCGAGCCCGTTGCCAACTCGAGGTTTGTCCTGCACCGAGCCTGCTCGGCAGGCATGAGAGAGCCCGGATGCCGAACGAAAAAAATACCCTCTACTGCTCCTTCTGCGGCAAGAGCCAGCACGAGGTGAGAAAGCTCATCGCCGGGCCGACCGTGTTCATCTGCGATGAATGCGTCGAGCTGTGCATGGATATCATCCGGGAGGAGAACAAGAACACGCTGGTCAAATCGCGGGACGGCGTGCCGTCTCCGCAGGAGATCTGCAACGTTTTGGACTCCTATGTGATCGGCCAGATTCACGCCAAGCGTGTGCTCTCGGTCGCGGTCCACAACCACTATAAGCGGTTGAATCACGCCTCGAAGTCGAACGACGTCGAGTTGGCCAAGTCCAACATCCTGCTCGTCGGGCCGACCGGTTGCGGCAAGACGTTGCTGGCGCAGACGCTGGCGCGGATCCTCGACGTGCCGTTCACCATGGCGGACGCGACGACCCTGACCGAGGCCGGCTATGTCGGCGAGGACGTCGAGAACATCATCCTGAAGCTGTTGCAGAATGCCGACTACAACGTCGAGCGGGCGCAGCGCGGCATCGTCTATATCGACGAGGTCGACAAGATCAGCCGCAAGTCGGACAACCCCTCGATCACGCGCGACGTCTCTGGCGAGGGTGTGCAGCAGGCGCTGCTCAAGATCATGGAGGGCACGGTCGCGTCGGTGCCGCCGCAAGGCGGGCGGAAGCATCCGCAGCAGGAGTTCCTGCAGGTCGATACGACCAATATCCTGTTCATTTGTGGCGGCGCCTTCGCTGGCCTCGAGAAGATCATCTCGCGGCGCAACAAGGGAACCTCGATGGGTTTCGGCGCCACGGTCATAGGTCCGGACGAGAGGCGCACGGGTGACATCCTGAAAGAGGTCGAGCCCGAGGATTTGTTGAAGTTCGGCTTGATCCCGGAGTTCATCGGCCGCCTGCCGGTCATTGCGACGCTCGAGGATCTCGACGAGAAGGCTCTGATCCAGATTTTGACCGAGCCCAAGAACGCCCTGGTGAAGCAGTACCAGCGGCTGTTCGAGTTGGAGGATGTGCAACTCACGATCACCCAGGACGCCTTCAAGGCAATCTCGCGCAAGGCCATCGAGCGCAAGACGGGTGCCCGTGGTTTGCGATCGATCATGGAGGGCATCCTCCTCGATACTATGTTCGATCTGCCGACGATGAAGGGTGTCGAGGAAGTTGTGATCGGCCCCGAGGTCGTCGAGGGCGGTGCCCGGCCGCTGCGCATTTATACCGAGCGTGCCGAAGAGAAGGGCACGTCGGCTTGAAGATCCGGTGACGGTGCGCCTTATCGCCGTCGTTTTGCTGGGGTCACTGCTGGTTGCCTCTGGCATCGGGGCCTTGGCTGCGGTCTTGCATGGCAGCCAAGGTTACCTATGTCAGTTGGCCGTCCCACTCGGATGCGCGGATTGGAGAGCGTTCGCCGCGGAGCGGTCTGGCAGTGTCTGACAACTCGATACGGAACCGGTTTCCGGACGAGAGTATGGACTGGGTCGGGGGGTGCGGCATGCGGCCAGGAGCGGCGTACTAGGCTTCTGCTTTCGTCGGAAGCATCGCGGCTGGTGGCGGGTTCGACAGAACGGATGGGAAGACGATGAGCGAAGATAACCGTATGAGAGTGAAGGACAAGGGTGGCGCTCGGGAGGTCTACCCGGTGCTCCCGCTGCGTGACATCGTCGTGTTCCCCTACATGATCGTCCCCTTGTTCGTTGGACGCGAGAAGTCGATCAGCGCCCTCGAGGAGGTCATGCGGGCCGAGAAGCAGATTCTTCTCGTTGCGCAGAAGGATGCGAGCGACGACGATCCCGAGACAGATGCGATCTTCACGGTCGGCACCCTCGCGTCGGTGCTGCAACTCCTGAAGCTGCCCGACGGCACGGTCAAAGTGCTGGTCGAGGGCACCGCGCGCGCACGGATCGCGACCTATACCTCGAACCCCAACTTTTTCGAGGCCGAGATCGAGCGCATCGCCGAGGTGCCGGGCAACGTCGAGGAGATCGAGGCGCTGGCCCGTTCGGCGGTCACGCAGTTCGAGAGCTACGTCAAGCTCAACAAGAAGATCAGCCCCGAGGTGCTGGGAACGCTGTCGCAGATCGAGGACCACTCGAAGCTGGCGGATACCATCGCCTCGCATCTGGTGATCAAGATCTCGGACAAGCAGGACATTCTCGAGATCACCAAGATCTCCGAGCGGCTCGAGCGCGTCTATACGCTGATGGAGAGCGAGATCTCCGTCCTCCAGGTCGAGAAGAAAATCAGGAAGCGCGTCCAGCGTCAGATGGAGAAGACGCAGCGAGAGTACTATCTCAACGAGCAGATGAAGGCGATCCAGAAGGAGCTCGGCGACAACGACGAGCGCGACGACATCGCCGAGTTCGAGGAGAAGATCGAGCAGACCAAGCTGTCGAAGGAGGCCAAGGACAAGGCGCTCGCCGAGCTCAAGAAGCTCAAGCAGATGAGCCCGATGTCGGCCGAGGCGACGGTGGTGCGCAACTATCTCGACTGGCTCTTGTCGATCCCCTGGGGCGTGAAGGGCAAGGTCAAGAAGGACCTCAACGAGGCGCAGGAGATCCTGGACAAGGAGCACTTCGGGCTCGAGAAGGTCAAAGAGCGCATTGTCGAGTACCTGGCAGTGCAGAACCGGACCAACAAGCTGAAAGGACCGATCCTCTGCCTCGTCGGTCCTCCGGGCGTCGGTAAGACGTCGCTCGGCAAGTCGATCGCCAACGCGACCGGCCGCGAGTTCGTGCGCATGTCGCTCGGCGGCGTGCGCGACGAGGCCGAGATCCGCGGTCATCGCCGCACCTACATCGGCTCGATGCCCGGCAAGGTCATCCAGTCGATGAAGAAGGCGAAGCGCACGAATCCGCTCTTCCTGCTCGACGAGATCGACAAGATGGGCTCGGATTTCCGTGGCGATCCGGCGGCTGCCCTGCTCGAGGTGCTGGATCCTGAGCAGAACGCGACCTTCAACGACCATTACCTCGAGGTCGACTACGACCTATCGAGCGTGATGTTCGTGACGACGGCGAACACGCTGAACATCCCGCCGGCCCTGATGGACCGGATGGAGATCATCCGGCTCGCCGGCTACACGGAGGACGAAAAGGTCGAGATCGCGAAGCGACATCTCATTCCCGAGACGCGTCAGGCCCATGGGCTCGAGGCGGGCGAGTGGAGTGTCGACGACGAGGCGATCAAGACGCTCATCCGCCGCTACACGCGTGAGGCGGGCGTGCGGTCGCTTGAGCGCGAGATCTCGAAGCTCGCTCGGAAGGCCGTGAAGGACATCCTGGTCGAGAAGCACAAGACCGTCCACGTCACAGCGGACATGGTCGAGGGCTACCTGGGCGTGCCGAGGTATCGCTACGGCGAGGCCGAGCTCGAGGATCAGGTCGGTGTCGTCACGGGTCTTGCGTGGACCGAGGTGGGCGGCGAGATCCTGACCATCGAAGGCGTCATGATGCCCGGCAAGGGCAAGATGTCGGTGACGGGCAACCTGCGCGACGTGATGAAGGAATCGATCCAGGCAGCGAACGCCTATGTCCGCTCGCGGTCGGTGGATTTCGGCATCCCGGCGTCGCTGTTCGATCGTCGTGACATCCACGTGCACGTTCCCGAGGGCGCGACGCCAAAGGACGGCCCGTCGGCCGGCGTCGCGATGGTCACGGCCATCGTCTCCGTGCTCACGGGCATCGCCGTCCGCAAGGACGTGGCGATGACCGGCGAGATAACGCTGCGGGGGCGGGTATTGCCGATCGGTGGTCTCAAGGAGAAGCTGTTGGCGGCTCTGCGAGCTGGCATTACGACGGTGCTGATCCCCGAGGAGAACACGAAGGATCTTTCGGAGATCCCGACCGAGGTGAAGGCGAAGCTGACCATTGTTCCGGTCGCGCGGATGGACGACGTGCTCAAGCAGGCGCTGGTGCGGATGCCCGATCCGATCGCCTGGGAGGCCGAGCCAGCCGCGGTTGCCCCGGTCGATGGCGCGACCGATCGACCGACCGCGCATTGATCGCCGACGGAGAGCGTTTGCTCTCCTCGGTCCGAGCAATAACAGGCCCGGTGGCAGTGCATGCCGCCGGGCCTTTTTCATTCCCGCTTCGTTCCGACGAGTGCGTCGAATCCGCCGATAACCCCTGGATTCATGCGGGTTTGCGGGTGTTTTCGACTTGACCTCGACGGCCAATGGCGGTTGGTAGCCCAACGCTGCCTATCGAGCAGCGCGAGGGCGGGCCTCTCTGCCGATTGCGGCCAGGCCCATGCATGTCACGAATGCAGTGATCCAAAGGATACCCAGAAATGAGCAAGCAGGATCTGATCGATGCCGTCGCCGAGAAGTGCGATCTGACCAAGGACAAGGCGAAGGCTGCGGTCGAGGCCGTCATGGAGAGCATCGCCAAGTCCATGAAGGACGGCCAGGACGTTCGCATTCCCGACTTTGGTACGTTCAAGGTCGCCAAGCGCAAGGCTCGCGACGGCATCAATCCGCTGACGAAGGCTCCGATCCATATTCCGGCTTCCAACGTGCCGAAATTCAGCCCGGCAAAGAAGCTCAAAGAGCTTCTGAACTAGTAATTTCAGGCGCCGAGGCGCCGTCGCATCATGGAGAGAAAGCGACGAAGCCCCAACGGCATCGTCGCTTTTCTCATATGCTGGCCAGGGCCTAGAGGCGCAGCCCAGACCTGGCCAGACCGGCTACGCCTCGCGCCGCCCGTTCTGCATCGGCTTGCCCGCTTGGCCACCGCGTGACCAGCGTACGATCTCGGCGATGAAATCGCGCGCTCTCACTCGCGGCGCCTCGAGGTAGGGCAGCGGCCGGATCACCTCGATCGCGGCGGCTCCGATGCGCGCCGTCAGAGCCGCGTTGAAGATGCTCTCGCCCAGCCTTCGCGACAGGCGGCGGATCAGATCCTGGCCCAGGAACTGGCCGAGAAGATCGTCGGTCAGCGCGACGCCGCCCGTGGCGACGATGTGCACGAGCACCATCCGGGCGAGCCTCGTCGTTCCGAGGAAGCCGGGCTGTCCGCCATAGAGGGTGGCGAGGGCCCTGAGCAGACGCAGGTTCTCGATCAGGATCCAGCCGACCGTTACGAGCGCCATCGGTGACAGCGCCGTGACGACGCTGACCCGGCGTGCGGTCGCGGCAACCAGGCGCCTCGCGTCGCCGTCGAGGACCGGCATCACGTCGCGGTCGACGAGACGGGCGAGGTCGCTGGCGTCGCTGACGCTGCGGGCGTGCTCCGTGACGGTTGCGAGGGACCATCGGAGCTCGGGCCGTCCGCCGAAGCGCGAGAGGATCTCCTCGATGGCGCGTCGCTCCGCGCCCGTGTCTCGTGCTGCCAATGCTGCTTCGAGGTCGCGGCGCGCGCGCCCGAGCCGGCGCAAGCGAAAGAGGCCGGCGACCTCGCGTATCAGGATGGCGAGGAAGGCTATCGCCGCGATGCCGAGCAGACCGAATGAGAGCCAGCCGATCCAGTCCTGGCGCTCGAACGCAGCGGCGACGAAGCGTGTCAGGGCGAGCGTGAGTGCGATTCCGCCGAGCAGGGTCAGTGCGGAAAAGAGGATCGCGCCCCAGCGGATGCCCCGTGCTGCGGCCGACGTGGTGGTCAATCGAGGCAGCGGGGTGGGTTGGCCATTGCCGTCCGTGGTGCGCTCATCGGCACGTCCCCGGGCGTCCGCTCCCTCGATCGCCAATCCTTCCGGTGAGACCACCAGGTCGGGATCGTCGAGGGAAATCACTTGTGGTTTGCGCCGGGGACGCTCGTCGCTCATTCGAGGCGATCTCCCAATAGAAACTCGAGCGCCCGGTCGAGCCGGATGTGGGGCCAGGGCTGGGCGGCGCCATCGGGAAAGTCGGGGCCGATCCGGTGCGGCCGGAAGCGGACGAGCGCGACATCTCGATCGGTGCCGCTGCTCGGCGGGGCGAGGAGGGCCTCGTCGAGGGTGGCGGGGAGGTCGCCCGGATAGAGCGCAACTTTTCGCCGGCCGTCGAACGTCTCGCTGCCGATGCGCTCGCCCGGCAAGGGGACGCCCAGCAATGCCGGCACGGGCGCGCCCCGCTTAACCTCGGCCTCCTGCGTTGCCCTCAGCGCCGCGATCGCCATGGCGCGGACCTCGGCGCCCGAGTAGCGCGCGCGCTCGGCGGCGCGTGCGGTGAGGCCGCCCAGGATGGCCTCGAGCCGGTCGTGGCTCGCCCGGGGGACGTGATCGGCCTTGGTCGCCGCCAGGAGGATGCGATCGATCCGGCGCGGCCGGAACATCGCGAGCAGCCCCCGGTCGCCCGTCCTGAACGCACCGAGGACGGCGGCCAGTGTCGCCTCGAGATCGGCCAGGGCGGCGCTGCCGCGGTCGATGGCCGAGAGGGCATCGACCAGGACGATCTGCCGGTCGAGCCGGGCGAAATGGTCGCGAAAGAACGGCTCGACGACCTTCTTCACGTAGGACCGGTAGCGCCCTTCGAGCATCTCGCGCATCGAGCCGCGCGGCGCTGGACTGCCGGAGCCTCTGACCGGGAGAAAGGTCAGCAGCGGCGAGCCCTCCAGCTCCCCCGGCAACAGGAAGCGGCCCGGACCAAGTGTCGGCTCGAAGGAGCCCGAGCGGCGCTCCGCCTCTAGGTAGCGGGCGAACAGGCGCGCACCTTCGAGGGCTACCTGCTCGTCGCGTGGCGCTTCCGCATCGAGACCCCGGATGAAGTCGAGCACGTCGCGCGCGGCGGTCGTCCTGCCGGATGCTTCGAGGCGCGCCAGTGAGGCCTCGCACCAAGCGTCGTAGCTTTGCCCAAGCAGCGGCAGATCGATCAGCCACTCGCCCGGATAGTCGACAATGTCGACGTGGAGGCGCTGGTCGCCGAGCTGGCGCCAGAGGGGATGCTGCGAGCGATACTCGATGGTGACGCGAAGCTCGGCTATGCGCCGGGTGCTCTCGGGCCATTCGGGCGGATCGGTGGCGAGCGCGGCGAGGTGCTCCTCGTAGGCAAAGCGGGGCACGTCGTGGTCGGGCTGCGGCTCCAGATAGGCGCGCACGATCCGGCCCTGCGCCGAGGCCGCGAAGAACGGCAGGCGGGCCTCGCGGACAAGGTTGCGCACGAGTGACGTGATGAACACCGTCTTGCCGGCTCGCGCCAGTCCGGTCACGCCGAGCCTAAGCGTCGGTGTGGTCAACTCGCCGAGCATGCTTCCCGGACCGAGAAGGCTGCCGAATGTCGAGCGAGCAAGATCGAAGGTCGGCAAGGGCAGTCGTCCCAAATATCCGGAGCCGCCGGCAACGTGGCTGCTCCGCTTGCGAAGTGCAAGCGCCATCGGCCATCATTCAGGGCCACGTGCCCGGCGATCTGCTGATGGCGCTCGAACCTACACGGACGCAAGCGACATGACGACAACGGACGAGACCTTCGACTACATCGTCAGCGGAGCGGGCTCTGCCGGCGCCGTCGTGGCGGCGCGTCTTTCGGAAAGCGGACGCTATCGGGTGTTGCTGCTCGAGGCAGGACCGCCCGACACCAGTCCCTGGATCCACATCCCGCTCGGATTTGCCAAGACCTATGTCGATGCCCGCGTGAACTGGAAGTTCGAAAGCGCGCCGCATCCCCGGCTCGCCGATCGCCAGATCTATGTGCCGCGCGGCAAGACGCTCGGTGGAACGTCGTCGATCAACGGGATGGTCTATATGCGCGGCCATCCGCGCGACTACGATGGCTGGCGCCAGCAGGGCTGTGTCGGCTGGGACTGGGACAACGTCCTGCCGTTCTTCAAGAAGGCGCAAAACCAGGCGCGCGGCGCCAGCGAGTTTCACGGTGTCGGCGGCCCGCTCAACGTCTCGGATTCGCCCGAGCGCTCGGAACTCGCCGAGGCCTTGATCGCGTCAGCGGAAGCTCTCGGCATCGCGCGAACCGAGGACTTCAACGGGCCGACGCAGGACGGAGCCGGCTATTACCAGACCACGACGGGGCAAAGCCGGCGATGGAGCTCGGCCAAGGCCTATCTGCAACCCGCGCGCGGCCGCTCGAACCTCGTCGTAAGACCGAACGCGCAGGCGACGCGCATTCTGTTCGAGGGGACACGGGCGGTCGGTGTGGAATACCGGACCGAGCTCGGTCTACGTCACGCCCGCGCGCATCGCGAGGTAATCGTCTCGGGGGGCGCCTATGGATCTCCGCAGCTCCTGCAACTGTCCGGTCTGGGCCCGGCCGAGCATTTGCGCGAGATGGGCGTGGACGTGGTTCGCGACATGCCGGCCATCGGCGCCAACCTGCACGACCACTTCGGCATCTACCTCATGTGGCGCTGTGCCAAGGCGATCACCATGAACGATCTGGAGAACAGCTGGTCCCGCAAGATCATGGCGGCGCTGCGCTATGGATTGCGGCGCGACGGCCCTATGGCCGTCAATGGCATCCGCGCGGGTGTGCTGGCGCGCTCCGATCGCAGCCTCGAGCGGCCCGACCTGCAGATCAACCTGCTCGAGTGGAGCACCAAGGAGCGCTCCAAGGATCGCGTCATTCCGCACGATTTTCCAGGTTTCACACTGGGCCCCGTGCATCTGGCACCCGACGGACGCGGTGAGGTTCGCCTGTCGAGCCCCGATCCTTTGGCGCCGCCGCGGATCACCTTCGGTTTCCTCGGCTCCGAGTACGACATGCGCGCGATGGTGGCGGGTGTGAAGCTTGCTCGCGAGCTTGCTGCCCAGCCAGCGCTGCGTGCCTATGCCATCGAGGAGATCGTTCCCGGGCCGCAAGCGGCAAGCGACGGCGACCTCGAGCAGTTCGTGCGCGAGACGGGCGTCACCAATCACCATCCGACCAGCAGTTGTGCCATGGGAAGCGGCACCAACACCGTCGTCGATCCTAGGCTGAAGGTGCACGGCATCGCGGGCCTGCGCGTCGCGGATGCGTCCATCATGCCGGCCGTCGTGTCGGGGAACACCAATGCGCCGTCAATCATGATCGGCGAGAAGGCGGCGGCGATGATCCTCGAGGACGCGACCACGACCGGCGTTGTGTAGTCGAGATTTGTCGTCGGGATATGCCGCAATCAACCTCCGGTGGGTGGCTTCGGTGTGTGCTGAGACGGTATATACATAAAGAAAGAGAAGATTGGCTTCGTGGCGAGCGTTTTGTGTCAGAAAATACTCCGTAAGACTATAAGGCAGAATTGTAATTCTCTCGTCAGTTCTATTTCCATTTCGTCATATCAGTTGATCCGTGGGACACAAAAACGCCCCAGAGGTGTCTCTTTTTGCACACGTTGCAAGTCAAAATCATCGTCATCGGACGACGTTGATTGGCGGTTCACTCACTCAGGATCGCCACGAAGGGGGAAGTCAAAACTCAGATCGATCAAGCCGGCTGATGCCGGAGCGCGGGCGGCTGCCCTCATCGCTCCCGGACGCTGGCAAGGACATGGCCGGTAGGCAGCGTCGGCGGTATCGCCTGTGACGCACGCCGCTCCGGCCGCCACGAACGGACCGTTCCTGCCGGGTGCCCTCCCGGTGGTGGGCGGCCCGCCCGGGACGGCGGCGAACCCCGCTACGCCGCCGTCCCGGCTCAGCTCGGCCGGCCGCACCCTGCGAAGGGCCCGCGGCGGCCGTGCCCTCTGCCGGAAGGTTCCGCCTGGCGCCGCACCGCCACACCTCCCTCCCCGACGCGGCCCAGGTGGCTCCTTCCGGCAGTTGGCCTTACCCCGCCCACCGAGCATCCGGCCCCGAGGCGTGGGTTTCGCCACGCACGGTGCGGTCGCGCTCAGCTCCGGGCGACGCAGGGCTTGCAATCCGGCGTGCGAACCGCTTTAAATGATGCTCCGAAGGCAACGCTGCCCGCAGGCGGCACCGGAAAAAGCCGGAACGATGACGCGCGCGACATTTTCAGCAATCGAGCTGACCGCCACGGCCACCCGGCCGGGCCTGTCGCTGTGCGCAACCGCCCCGTGCGCCTCGGGCCTCACCCTCCTCCTTACCAACCCCTGAGCCGATCAAGCTCGGACCACTTGGTCTCGGGCGGCGCTCAGGGGACCGAACGGCAAACCGGGCTGATGCAGCATTGGCCGGCCCAAGCGAGGCTGGCCGCACGAAGGACTAGAGCTATGAGCCAAACTGGCAAGCAAGACACCGCCACCGTCATCGCTGAAAATGCAGCCAAAGACCCGAAAGATCGGGTCCTCATCTTCGACACCACGCTGCGCGACGGGGAGCAGTCGCCGGGTGCCGCTATGACTCTCGAGGACAAGCTGCGCGTGGCCGAGGTGCTCGACGAGATGGGCGTCGACATCATCGAGGCGGGCTTCCCGATCTCGTCCAACGGCGATTTCGAGGCCGTCTGCGAGATTGCGAAGCTGGTCAAGAATTCGGTCGTTTGCGGTCTCTCGCGCTCGAGCTTCGCCGACATCGACCGGGCCGGTGAGGCCGTCAAGTACGCCAAGCATCCGCGCATCCACACGTTCATCTCGACGAGCCCTGTCCATCGCAAGTGGAAGCTCCAGATGAGCGCCGAGCAGGTGATCGAGGCGTCTGGCGCCAGCGTCGCCCGCGCGCGCAACTATACGGACAATGTCGAGTGGAGCGCCGAGGATGCGACGCGCACCGAGTGGGACGTACTGTTCCGCTGCTGCGAGATCGCCATCAAGCAGGGGGCGACCACGATCAACATTCCCGACACCGTCGGCTACTCGGTGCCGGAGGAATACTACGCGCTGATCAAGCGGCTGCGCGAGGAGGTGCCGGGCGGCGACAAGGTCGTCTGGTCGACGCATTGCCATAACGACCTCGGCATGGCGGTCGCCAACTCACTGGCCGGTGTGCGCGCTGGAGCCCGCCAGATCGAGTGCACCATCAACGGCCTCGGCGAGCGCGCCGGCAACGCGGCGCTCGAGGAGATCGTCATGGCGTTGAAGGTACGCGCCGACATCCTCCCCTACTGGACCGAGGTCGATGCGACGAAGTTCACCCGCGCCTCGAAGCTGGTGGCAGCGGTTTCGGCGTTTCCGGTGCAATACAACAAGGCGGTCGTCGGCCGGAACGCCTTCGCGCACGAGAGCGGCATCCACCAGGACGGCATGCTGAAGAACATCGAAACCTACGAGATCATGCGGCCGGAGAGTGTGGGCCTGTCGAAGTCGACGCTGTCGCTCGGCAAGCTGTCGGGCCGCGCGGCATTCCGGGACAAGCTCAAGCAACTGGGCTACGAGCTCGGCGACAATGCCTTCCAGGACGCGTTCCGGCGCTTCAAGGACCTGGCCGACAAGAAGAAGCTCGTGTTCGACGAGGACATCGAGGCGCTGGTCGACCAGGAGGTCGCGACGCAATACGACCGCATCAAGCTGGTGGGCCTGAGTGTTGCGGCCGGCCTCGGCGTTCCACCGAAGGCGACGCTGGCGCTCGAGATCGACGGCGAGCGGCACGAGCACGAGGCGGTCGGCGACGGCCCGGTCGATGCCATCTTCAAGTGCATCAAGGCGCTCGTCCCGCACGAGGCGCGCCTGCCGCTCTATCAGGTGCTGGCCGTGACCGAGGGCACCGACGCGCAGGCCGAGGTGATGGTGCGCCTCGAGGAGAACGGTAAGGAGGTGACCGGCCGGGGTGCGGACACCGACACCATGGTCGCCTCGGCGCGGGCCTATGTCGCCGCCCTCAACAAGCTCATGATGAAGCGCCTGCGTGGACCCAACGCCCAGGCGATGGCGGGATGAGAACCAGGCGCGAGGGGCTTTCCCCCCTCGCGCTCGCGGCCCGAAGGCTCGGCCGTCTGCAAACCGGGTTGACGATCCAAAGCGTGCGCATCGTGCGGGGACCATGAGCGGTGTCGATATCGCGCTCCGGCTGCTCGGAGCGTTCTATGTGATTGCCGGCGTCCTGGTGGTGCGCGCGTTCGCGATGTCCCGGTTGCTCGACGACGCCTTCGACCGTTTGGGTGGCGTCAAGCCGGGGAGAGCCGAAGCCGCACGGGCGGTGTGGAACGTTGCGACCGCGCTGCTGACGTTTGCGGGCGGCGTGGCGCTGCTGCTGCTTTCGGATCTTGCGCCGAGGCTGTTTCTTGCCTCCCTCGCTTGGCAGGCGATCTATCTGGGGTGGATTGCGCCACAGGTGCTCGACCCCACGGATCCAGCGGATGCGGCCGGACGTCAGCAATCTACCCACGCCCTCGCCGTCTATTGCGCGGCAACGGGATGGGTGGTTTGGGCGTGGTGGCATGGCCGCCTGGTGCCGTGGCATGAACTGCCGGAATGGGCCGTGTTTCCAAGCGTGGCGGCCGTTGCCGCGCTGGCCGGTTATGCGGCATGGATCGCGTTGCGGCCAGCGTCCGACGCGGGCTGAGAGACGTCGTCTCATCGTCCGCAGCGCGATAGCGTGTGGGCGTGTGATTCTCAGGCGGATCGGTGGGTCATTGTGGCCGGCGGAGCGGGGCTCGGCTGACTTCCGGCGGGGGATGATCGGGGCCTCCGTTCTGGCCGCCTGCTGCATCGTGTTGCCGTGGGCGCATCACGTGACCTAGGCTGGGTCAGTCGGAGCGGGCGTGGCTCGCGTCCATCGAGGATCAGCCTATGCCTGTTGAGATGATCGGCTGGATTTCGCCGCGGGTTTCATCGGAGGTGCAGCCGCCGCAGGGGCCGCCGTTCAATGCCGACGTGATCGCGGAAACGGCGCGCATTCACGAGGCGGCGGGGTTCGATCGCGTGCTGATCGGCTATTTCTCCGACGCCCCGGACGGGTTCGTCATCGGCGCGCACGCGGCAAGCGTAACCGATCGGTTGGGTTTCCTGTTGGCGCATCGGCCGGGCTTCGTCGCGCCGACGCTCGCCGCGCGCAAGCTCGCGACGCTCGATCAGCTCAGCGCTGGGCGGCTTGCGGTGCACATCATCTCGGGCGGCAGCGACGCCGATCAGGCCAAGGACGGCGATTTCACCAATCACGCGGCGCGCTATCGCCGGTCGGCGGAGTACGTCTCGCTGCTGCGCCGAGTGTGGACCTCGCCGAGGCCGTTCGATCACGACGCTGAGTTCTATCGGGTGACGGGTGCCTATTCGGATATCCGCTGTTGCGACCCGTCGGGCATTCCCGTCTTCGGCGGTGGCGGCTCGGACGACGCGGTGGCGATGCTTTCGCCGGTGCTCGACGTGTTCATGCTGTGGGGCGAGCCGCTGCGCGAGACAGCCGCGTTCATGGCCCGCGTCAGGCGTGTCGCCGAGGCGGCCGGCTCGGTGCCGCCCCGGTTCAGTCTGTCGACGCGGCCGATCCTGGCCCGGACGGACGCCGAGGCCTGGGACCGGGCGCGCGGCCTGCTCGATCGGCTCAAGGCGCAGCGCAGGGGCGTGCCACCGCCGGCGCCTGAGAACATCGGCTCGAAGCGACTGCTGCAGGTCGCCGCCGCAGCCGAGGTGCACGACAGTTGCCTTTGGATGAAGCTCGCCGAGGCGACGGGTGCACGCGGCAATTCGACGGCGCTGGTCGGTAGCCCGGAGACGGTCGCGAAGGCGCTGGCCGAGTACTACAAGATCGGTGCGACAAACCTGCTGATCCGCGGCTACGAGCCGCTCGAGGACGCCGAGGTCTACGGCCGCGAGTTGATCCCGCTGGTGCGCGAGATGGTGGCGGAGGTGGATCGAGCGACTACCTGACGTCAGTCGCACTCAGATCTGATCCGGTCCGGCGTTCCGATCACGCTCACCTCGTCTCGTGTTATCTCTGAAATTCAACTAATGGCGTTGCCCAATTTAAAACAGAATGTCGATCACAGACTTTCCCCCAATATGTGAAACGAGCGCGGTGCTATTGGCGCTCGGTTGAAGGTCTCCGGCAGTCCTTATTGGGCCTGATAATCCCGGTGGGAATATTCTGACTCGTCTCCAGGTTCGGCCTCGACACGAGGAGTGTTGACATAATCCGTGGGCCTGCTGGGTCGTACGTAGTCTCGAGGGGGTGTCATGAGGTGCATATTCGTCTCGCTGCTTGCCGTTTGTCTCGCGATCGGCCAGACATCGCCAGCGGCGCCGCAGGTAACCAGCGGTTCAGCCGTTACAAGCCCGCGGCCGATTCTCCGACCATCTCGCCAATCTCCGGCTCCGCGAACGACGCGCGAGCAACTTCGCGAGCGTGCCAATGAGAACGTGGTTTTCATTATGGGCGGGCAACCCGGAGCGGCCTTCATCCAACTCGTGCACGATATGTCGGTCGTCGTGAACGACGGCGACAATCTGCGGGTCATGCCGGTCATCGGCGGGGCAGCCGTACAGAACATCAAGGACGTGCTACTCCTGCGCGGCATTGACATGGCCTTGACGACGACCGAGACGCTCGCCGCGCTCAAGGCATCGGGCGTCTACGGAAACAATCTCGATGAGCAGATCGTCTATATCGCGCCGCTGTTTCCGAACGCCTTGCAGATCCTGACGCGCCAGGAATTCAAGACGATCAAGGATCTGCAGGGGAAGCGGGTCGCTTTCAACAACCGGGGTAGCGCCACAGCCGAATTTGTGCCTGCCATTTTCAAGAAGCTGGGGATCCAGGTCGAAGAATCGTTCATGCCGCAGAGTGACGCCATCCAGAAAATCCGGGATGGCCAGCTCGACGCGACCTTGTGTGGGTGTCCGAGCCCCGTCCCGGCCTATGCGGCGGTCAAACCGGAGTGGGGGCTGCATTTCGTGTCGGTGCCGTACGATGCCGTGTTGGAGGGAACGTACCTGCCCGATCAAATCCGGGTTCAGGATTATCCGGGCCTTCTCAAGCCGGGAGCGCCGGTGGAAACGATTGCCACGAAGACGGTGTTGATCTCGTTCAATTGGCAGAAGGATACGATCCGCTACCAGAAAACGGCGAAGTTCGTCGAAGCCTTGTTCTCCAAGATCGAGGAATTCCACAAGGCGCCGCGACATCCGCTTTGGAAGTCTGTCAACATCGCGGCGAGCATACCGGGCTGGAAACGCTTTCCGGCGGCGCAGGAGTGGCTGGAGAATTGGCAGCGCAACCTGAGCAAAGGCACCGAAGGCGATTTCAAACGGTTCCTGGAGGAGCGAGCCAGTAGGGGCGCCACCTCGACACGGACGGTCGATCCCGACGAGCTCTTCCGCGAATTTCTGGTCTGGACGGATAAGCGCCGAAACTGAAAGCTGAGCGCTCCGGCGAGCCTGACTGAGGCGGCGCTCCGCGCCGAGGTTCGACAGAGCCGCAACCGGGGTTCCTGTTGTTCCGGCAGATCAGGGACGTGACGCGCGCAATGACGCTCGTGTCGAACAGGGTCAGGCCGAGTCTACTGCCCGTCGAGCATGGTCTTGATGTCCTTGGCGACGGTCATCGCGGCCTCGAACTGGTTGCCGTCGCAGAGCGTCTCCATCTTCGAGAAGAGCACGTCGAGCTGATCGAGCTTATCCTCGGGAATGGTCTTGGCCTCGGCCTCGGTGCCGAGGTCCGCAGCGGCGGAGATGCACGCCTCTGTTGTGTCGGGGACGGCGGTGGCCGTCTCGGACTGAGGTGCCGGGAGGGCACCGGTCGTCGGTGGAACGGCCGGTGCTGAGGGAGACGGCTCAGTTGCAGCCGGCGCTGCCGCCGGGGCCTCGACGGGTGCGGCGGCATCTGCGGATGGAGGAGACTGGGCCGATGCGGCCGATACCAGGAGTATGGCAAGCGCCACTGCCGAAGCGACACGCTTGATCATTTGACGGTTCCTCGTCGGGATGCGTTCAACGCTCACGCGAGGCCGGTATCGTGCCGGATTGTGTCCGCACCGGGACGCCGGGCTGAAGGCGCGTTCAGCTCTGCTGCAGCGGCCTGATGCGGTTGATTGCGTCGTAGAGATGGTCGTAGTGCTCGACGAGTGCGTCGGGTCCGAGATCGTGCATCGGCACATCGGTGTAGCCGAACGGCACTCCGATGACCGGGACGCCTGCCGCACGTGCCGTCTTCAAGTCGGTGTCGCTGTCCCCGATCATGACGGCAAGGCGGGGATCGCCACCGGCAAGGCGGATGGCCCCGGTCAGATGGTCGGGGTGCGGCTTGTGGACAGGGAACGTGTCCCGGCCGGCGACCGCGGCGAAGCGATCGGCGAGCCCGAGCGTCTCGAGCAGGAGGCGCGACATGCCCTCGCGCTTGTTGGTGCATACAGCGAGGCGGGCACCATCGGCGGCGAGACGGTCGAGTGCGGCCTCGAGGCCGGGAAACGCGTGGCTCTCGACAGCAATGTTGGCGGCGTAGTGGGCCAGGAAATGCTCGAGGAGCCCGTCAATCTCGCCTTCGGTGAGGCTCGCGTTCCGTACCTCGAGGGCACGGACGATCATGGCGCGGCCACCGAAGCTGATCGAGGGGCGGATGCTTGCAGGCTCGACAGGCTCCAGCCCCACGCGTGCCAGCACATGATTGGTCGCATGGATCAGATCCGGTGCCGTCTCGACGAGGGTGCCGTCGAGATCGAAGACGATGGTGAGGTCGCGCATAGTTTTCCCCGGTCACGACGGTGCATGGGCTGTCCTGGAGACCACTTGAAGACCGGATGCGGTTTGGAGGGCAAGGGAGAATTGAGCCGTCGCGGCCCTGGGTATCCGGAACCGCCGCCGCGGGCGTTCGTTGGCGAGACACACGCCGGAAGCTCGAAACAGGAGATCCGACATGCTCGAACGAACCATCCTCGCCGCCGCCTTCGCGGCGCTACTGACTGCTGGCGGCTCGCTCGCTGCCGGGGCAGCACCGATGTCGCCCACAACAGTACTGCCTGAAAAAATCGGTGCTTCGGTGCCCGGCCTGGAGCTTGTGCACGGGCGTCGCCACGGGCGCTGGGTGCGCGGACCGCATTGCTACCGGGCGTGGCACCCGCGCCGGGGTTGGCACAGGCATCATCGGTGGTGCAACCGCCGGGGTGGGCATTGGCGCCGCTATGGACGGCGTGGCTGCCGGCTCGGGCCGCATGGACTGCGCTGCCGGTTCTGATGCGGAGCAAGGCGCATCTCGCGGGTCACCTTGCGTGGCCGGGCGCGTCGGCCTAGGTGTAGTTGAGATGGCGGGGCGCCACGATTGGCGCCTCGCTCGTGCTCGTGCCGGCCAGTTGGAGGTCCCCATGGACAAGAAGGTCATCTCTCTTCTGAAGACCCAATGCTTCATCGACGGCCAATGGGTGGGGGCGCCTGAAATTCCGGTGACCAATCCCGCCACGGGCGAGGAGATCGCCAAGGTGCCTCGTCTCGGCACGGCGGAAACCAAGCAGGCCATCGATGCGGCCGAAAAGGCCTTTGGACCCTGGAGTCGGATGCTCGCCAAGGAGCGCTCGGCCATTCTGCGCAAGTGGTTCGATCTGCAGATCGCGCATGCCGACGAGCTGGCGTTGCTGCTGACAAGCGAGCAAGGCAAGCCGCTGCCCGAGGCGCGCGGCGAAATCATCTACGGCGCATCGTTTACGGAGTTCTACGCCGAGGAGGCCAAGCGCATCTACGGCGAGACGATCCCGACCTTCAAGCAGGGCAGCCGGATCATCGTGATCAAGCAGGCGCTGGGCGTCATCGGCGCCATTACGCCTTGGAACTTCCCGCACGCGATGATCACACGGAAGGTATCACCGGCCCTGGCAGCAGGGTGCACGGTCGTGTGCAAGCCCGCCACGGAGACACCGCTGACAGCCTTGGCGCTGGCCGAGCTGGCGCGGCAGGCTGGCATCCCGCCCGGCGTGTTCAACGTCATCACCGGCAAATCCGCGGAGATCGGCAAGGAGCTGACCACGTCGCCGAAGGTGCGCGGCATCACGTTCACGGGCTCGACCGAGATCGGCAAGGTGCTGATGGCGCAGTCGGCCTCCACTATCAAGAAGGTGGAGCTGGAGCTCGGCGGTAACGCGCCGTTCCTCGTGTTCGACGACGCCGACATCGACAAGGCGATCGAGGGCGCCATGGCGTCGAAGTACAGGAACGCGGGCCAGACGTGTGTCTGCGCCAACCGCATGCTCGTGCAGGAAGGCGTCTACGACGAGTTCGTCGAGAAGCTTGCCAACGCCGCTGCCGCGATGAAGGTCGGCAACGGCGTCGAGGCCGGCGTCGCGCAGGGGCCGCTGATCAATCCGGCGGCCATCGACAAAGTGGAAGAGCATATCCAGGACGCGGTGTCGAAGGGTGCCAGGATCGTGACCGGCGGGAAGCGGCATTCGCTCGGTGGCACCTTCTTCGAGCCGACGGTGCTGGCCAACGTCACGCCCGACATGAAGTGCGCAAAGGAGGAGACGTTCGGCCCCGTCGCTCCGGTCTTCAAGTTCAAGACCGAGGAGGAGGGGATCGCCATGGCCAACGACACCGAGTTCGGCCTCGCCTGCTACTTCTACGCCCGCGACATCGGCCGCGTCTGGCGGGTCGCCGAGGGCCTCGAGTATGGCATGGTCGGCATCAACGAGGGCATCATCTCGACCGAGCTGGCCCCGTTCGGCGGCGTCAAGGAATTGGGTCTCGGCCGCGAAGGCTCGGCGCACGGTATCGACGGTTTCGTCGAGCTGAAGTACATGCTGATGGGCGGGCTCGGTCAGTGACCCCCGACGACATGAAGCGGCAGGCCGCACTGAAGGCCATCGATCTGGTGGAGCCAGGCATGCGGCTCGGCCTGGGCACGGGGTCGACGGCGCGACACTTCGTCGATCTCGTCGGTGCCAAGGTCAAGGCCGGGCTCGATGTCATCTGCGTCCCGACGTCGAACGCGACACGCATCCAGGCGGAGAGCCTCGGCATCCGCCTGACCACGCTCGACGAGACGCCAGAGCTGGATTTGACCGTCGACGGCGCGGACGAGCTCGACGACCATCTGCAACTGATCAAAGGCGGCGGTGGGGCGCTACTTCGCGAGAAGATCGTGGCGATGGCCTCGGACCGGATGGTCGTCATCGCGGATCTCTCCAAGCGCGTGCCTCGGCTTGGTGCGTTCGCGCTTCCGGTGGAGGTCGTCCGCTTTGGCTGGCGATCGACCGAGGACTGGGTCTACTCCTGCATCGACGAAGCCGGCTGCGAAGGTCCGGTGCGCCTCAGGACGACGCCGACGGGCGAGCCGTTTATCACCGACAACGGCAACTACATCCTGGATTGCGCCCTGGGGCGGATCGACGACGCCGACATGCTGCACGATCTTCTGAAGTCGGTACCTGGGGTCGTCGAGACCGGGCTTTTCCTGGGGGTTGCGGACACCGCCTTCGTGGCGGATGCGAACGGGGTGGTGACGCTGAGCGCTCCGGTCAACGAAGCGTGAGGGGGCGTCGTGTTGCTGGCGCCTCGCGCCTGCTGCGGGCAGGGTATGGGGAACCCGAAGCGCGGTCTCGCCTGATCCTGTGCTGATCCGTCCGACTTGGGGTATCAACTGGTCGAACCACCGGCAGGCGGTGGCGCACGGCCGCACGGGCCACGCGGGAGCACTTCATGACGCATTTCGATTACGACCTCTTCGTCATCGGCGCCGGCTCCGGCGGTGTCAGGGCGGCGCGCATCGCTGCGAGCCACGGCGCCAAAGTCGCCATCGCCGAGGAATATCGCTTCGGGGGAACATGCGTGATCCGGGGCTGTGTCCCGAAAAAGCTGCTGGTCTATGCGAGCCGCTTCCGGGACGAGTTCGAGGACGCAGCCGGGTTCGGATGGACGGTCGGCGAGCAACGCTTCGATTGGGCCACGCTGATCGCCAACAAGGATGCCGAGATCGCGCGACTGGAGGGGATCTACAAGCGCAATCTCGACCGCGCCGGCGTCACCATCTTCGAGAGCCGGGCGGTGCTCGAGGGCCCGCACATCGTGCGCCTCGTCAAGCTGCACAAGACGGTGCGTGCGAAGACCATTCTCGTCGCAACGGGAGGCTGGCCGAACGTCGATCCCGAGCTCGAAGGGTGCGAGCATGCGATCACGTCGAATGAGGCGTTCCACCTGAAGACGCTGCCGAAGCGCGTGGTCGTCGCGGGCGGAGGCTACATCGCCGTGGAGTTCGCAGGCATTTTCGCTGGGCTCGGCGCCGAGACGACCCTGATCTACCGTGGACCGAAGATCCTGCGCGGCTTCGACGAAGACGTTCGCGACTCCCTGATGGAGGAGTTGCCGAGGCGCGGCATCCGGGTCGTCACCGAGAAGGTGTTCACGCGCATCGAGAAGAGCGCAAGCGGCCTTGCCGTACAGGTGACCGGGGGCCAGACGATCGAGGCGGACCAGGTCATGTTCGCGATCGGGCGCACCCCGAATACGACGGGTCTCGGGCTCGATGCTGCCGGGGTCGAGTTGACGCGAACGGGCGCGATCAAGGTCGACGCGCATTCACGCACGAACGTCGAGAGCGTCTTTGCCGTCGGTGATGTGACCGACCGTGTTCCACTGACGCCGGTCGCGATCCGCGAGGGACACGCCTTCGCCGACAGCATGTATGGCGGCAAGCCTTGGACCACGGACTACGAGATGATACCGACGGCCGTGTTCTCGACGCCCGAGGTCGGCACCGTCGGCATGACGGAGGCGGAGGCACGGGTCGCACACCCAGAGATCGACATTTACAAGGCCCGCTTCCGGCCGATGAAAGGTACGATTTCCGGCCGTGAGGAGCGCATGCTCATGAAGCTGATCGTCGAGGCGAAGGGCGGTCGCGTTCTCGGCTGTCATATCGTCGGGCCGGATGCCGGCGAAATGGTGCAGATGGCAGCTATCGCCATGCGCATGGGTGCGACAAAGGCGGATTTCGATCGGACGATGGCGCTGCACCCCAGCGCTGCCGAGGAGTTGGTGACGATGCGCGAAAAGTGGGTGCCGCCGGCCGGCTAAGCGCGTCACATCTCCGATGAGCGGGAGCATTCCCGAAGTGTCGATTGGCGGCAACGCTCCGGGCCCACTCGCGACCGAAGTGCGGCTAAGCGCTTCCCCGAATCAGCAAATGCTGCGATCCCCGGTCAAAGAAAGTTTCTCTGTGGGGGACGCTGATGCTTGGACGCACTTTTAGAAAGGCCGCAGCGGGGCTGCTATTCGCGCTCGCCGGCATCTCGACGGTCTCGGCGCAGAACTATGACGGCTCGGGTCTCGTTAAATTCGGCGTCTTCGGACAAGGTACCTTCCTTGAGCTGGACGAGCGCTTGCCGGCGATGGCGAGCGGCTCTTCCAACGGTTTCGCCGGTGGTGTGTCGGCAGGATATGATCTGACACTCCATCGCAATCTGCTGCTCGGCGTCGAGGTCGACGGCAGCTTCGGCGATGTGCGTGATACGCCGTCCGTGACGGATTATGGCATGGACTGGCTGCTGACGGTGCGTGGCCGGCTCGGTTTCTATGCTCGGCCAGGCTGGTTGATCTACGGCACAGCCGGCGTCGGCTTCCTAGGAATGGAGGCGCAGCGCGCAAATTTCGGCAACAAGTCGGCCGAAACGCTGACTGGGTTTGTCGGCGGAATTGGCACCGAAGTTGACTGGAGCCACGTGATCCTGTTCAGCGAGTATCTCTACGGCAATTTCGATGGCAGCTTCGAGTTCTCGCAGGGCGCGATTCTGCCGCCCCTTGAACATAAGGTCGACATTGACGCGCATCTCGTTCGCGTTGGCATCAAATTCAAAGTGGGGCACGACTACGCGCACGATACCTACGACCACCCGGACCACTACAAGCGCCACGAGCCTCTGAAGTAGGATGCTGCTGCCGACGTTCGGACTTTTTCGCCGCTGCCCTGGACAAGGGCGGCGGCTTTGTTGTTGGCGGTGACTGCCCCGAAGCTTGAAGCGTGGGTCGAGGGCGGCTAATGGAGCGATCTTCGACGGGAGGGCCGGCGATGAGACGCCTCGAGGGACGGGTTGCTCTGGTATCTGGCGCCGGCAACGGGCTTGGGAGGGCGATCGCCACAGCGCTGGCGCTGGACGGGGCGCACGTGCACCTCGCCGAGATCGACGCTGTAGCGGTGACGCGCGTGGCGGACGAGATCGGTGCGGCGGGCGGCATTGCCACCGGGCACGTCGTGGACGTGACGAGTGGCCAGGACGTGACCGCGGTACTGCGCGCATTGGAGGTCGCACATGGCAAGCTCGACATTCTGGTCAACAATGCCGGTGTCAACGTGCGTGCCGATTTTCGCCATCTCTCAGAGGCGGATTGGAACGCCGTGCGCGAGGTCAATCTCGATGGCGTCGTGCGGCTGGCCCGTGAAGGGTTCGACCTGCTCAGGCGGTCAGGGAATGCAGCGATCGTCAACGTCGCCTCGATCCTCGGGGACCACGGCATGCGCCAGCTCGTCGCGTACTCGACCACAAAGGGCGCCGTGCTCGCTCTGACGAAGGGTCTTGCTATCGAATATGCGGGCTTTGGCATCCGCGTGAATGCGATCTGCCCCGGTTTCGTCGAGACAGCGCTGACAGCACGAGTGCTGCGTGTCCCGGCCTTCTCGAAAGCACTGGTGGAGAAGACGCCCATGCGGCGCTTCGGGCGCCCGGAGGAGATTGCGGCCGCGGTCGCCTTTCTCGCATCCGACGAGGCTTCGTTCATCACGGGGGCGACACTTGCCGTCGACGGGGGGATGTCGGCTCAGCTTTGAGCGGCCGATCCCGGCAGCGCGCGATGACGACTTGCGTGTTGCTGCAACAGTGTTGCCATATCGCGCAGCTAGGTCGGTGCCTGGATGAGCCGCGAGAAGGTGGACGATGGCCAAATTGTCGTATTGGCGAGGACTGCGCGCTTCGACGCTCCTGTGGGGGCTGTGCCTCGCTCTGGTGCCGCCCCTGGTGGCGGCACGGGCGGCGACCGGGAGCTACACCCTCGGGGGCACGCATTCGACGGTTGTCGTGAGTTGGAGCCACGCGGGGCTCTCGCGTCACGCGGCGAGGGTCGTGGGGCTCGAGGGTACGCTGGAGTTCGATCCAACCAGTCCTGAGGCCGGTCGAGTTGACGTAACGATCGATCCGACGCGGATTTCATCTGGGGTTCCAGCCCTGGATCGGCTGTTGCGCAGCGCCGACTTCTTCGACGTGATGGCCCATCCCCGGATCACGTTCCAGAGCACGAGTGCCCGGCAGACCGGCGAGCGGACCGGCGAGGTTGTGGGCGACCTGACGATCCGCGGTACGACGCGGCCGGTGACGCTGGCCGTCACCTGGAATTTCACGGGCGAGCATCCGCTGGGGCTGGTCAATCCCAGCTTTGCCGGGAAGTTCATCTCGGGCTTTTCCGCTACGACGCGTTTGCTCAGAAGCGAGTGGGGCCTGGGGCGCGGCGCGCCGCTGATCTCGGACGAGGTCGACGTCGCGATCGAGGTGGAGGCGGTGAGGCGCTGACCCGACGTTTTGGTGCTGGGCTGCGCCGGCCGACTGGCACGACGGCGAGAGTTGGCGTATAGAAGCGGCTTCATGCCATGATGCGGAGCGTGCCGATCCTGCAACCCGTGCAGGAGCGGCCGTTGCCGTATCCCGTTGAGGAGAGCGCCATGCCGGCATCCTGGTCCCCCGAGAGCTGGAGATCGAAGCCGATCGTCCAGGTGCCCGACTATCCCGACACGGCCGCTCTGGCCGACGTCGAGGCGCGTCTTGCCGCTTTTCCACCGCTCGTGTTCGCCAATGAGGTGCTCGCGCTACGGGCCAAGCTCGGCAAGGTCGCCGAAGGGCAGAGCTTCCTGTTCCAGGGCGGCGACTGCGCCGAAAGCTTCAAGGAGCACTCGGCCAACAATATCCGCGATTATTTCCGGATCTTCCTGCAGTCGGCCCTGGTGATGACGTTCCAGGGTGGCATGCCGGTGGTCAAGGTCGGTCGCATCGCCGGACAATTCGCCAAGCCGCGCTCGTCCAACGTCGAGAAGCTCAATGGTGTCGAGCTGCCGAGCTACCGCGGCGATATCATCAATGGGTTCGACTTCACGCCCGAGTCGCGCACGCCGGATCCGCAGCGCCAGCTGCAGGCGTATCGGCAGTCGGCGGCGACGCTCAACTTCCTGCGCGCGTTCCTTCAGGGCGGCTTCGCCAGTCTGGAGAACGTCAATCGCTGGGCGCTCGACTTCATGAAGGGCAAGCCCATCGAGGTGCAGTACGAGAGGCTTGCCGCGGAGATCGGGCGAACGCTGGAGATCATGAAGGCGCTCGGTATCGACGAGGCGAATACGCGCGAGCTGGTGACGACCGACTTCTTCACGAGCCACGAGGCCCTGCTGCTCGGCTACGAGCAGGCCATGACTCGGAAGGACGAGGTGATGGGCTCGGGCCGCTGGTTCGACACCTCGGCTCACATGATCTGGATTGGTGACCGGACCCGTCAACCGGACCATGCGCACGTCGAGTTCGCCAGAGGCGTCGCCAACCCGATCGGCCTCAAGTGTGGTCCGTCTCTCGAGCCCGATGGCCTGATCCGCCTGATCGACCTCCTGTCGCCCGACAACGAGCCCGGACGGCTGACGCTGATCTGCCGATTTGGCTCCGACAAGGTCGAGAAGCATCTGCCGGCGCTCATCCGCGCAGTCGAGAAGGAAGGCCGCAAGGTGGTGTGGTCGTGCGACCCGATGCACGGCAACACGATCACGGCGACGACCGGTCACAAGACGCGGCCCTTCCAAAGGGTGCGCGAGGAAGTGGAGCGGTTCTTCGCGATTCATCGCGCGGAAGGCACTCATGCCGGTGGCGTTCATCTCGAGATGACGGGGCAGAACGTGACCGAGTGCACGGGTGGCGCTGTGCAGATCGTGGACGAGCAACTGAGCCAGAGCTACGAGACGCTGTGCGATCCGCGTCTCAACGCCGAGCAGTCGCTCGAGATTGCCTTTCTGGTGGCCGAGCTGCTGCGCCGCGAGCGTGAAAGCCGGGGTATTAAGGCAGCGGCACTCGCCACCGCCGCGGCCGAGTAGGCCGGACTGCGGTTCTTCCCGCCGGTCACGGCCGGCGGGACCGTCTTTGTGCGCCGTTAACCCTGTAGGCGGTATTCTCGCTGGCGGATTAATGCGGCAGCGGGGGCGGGATCGTGCAACAGACACAGTCGATCGAGGCGCGCCGGGTCCGGTTCGAGAGCATCGAGGGGTTGCAACGGCGCGACCTCGGGCTCGCCGGCGAGGTTTGGCTCATGGACGTCTGCGAGTCGAAATGGGCGTCTCGCGAGGCCATGAAGCTCGCGGGCCATCTCGTCCGCTACATGAGCATGCCGGACGTGCGCCAGGTTGCGATGGGGCGTATCGAGCATCAATTGCAAATGAACCGTGAAGAGATCAGCGCAGCTTTGCGGCAGATGCGGCAGTTCTGGGCGATCGAGGCGTTCTCGATGAGTGGCGACGAACTGCGCGTCGCCCTGCACCTGTCGACCTTGCAGCGTTTGCGCGTGCTCGAGGCGCGTCACCGCTTCGAGTACCTTATGCGCCAGACGGCGCCCGAGCCAGGGTTGCCGCCTGCGGGGGCGCGTTGGTTGCCGGCGGAGCGACATGACGAGGCTGCCCTTGCCGATACGGCGCCGGCCCGTTGAGGCCGACACCGCTGCTTGGCGTTGGCGAAATTCACTTGCCCTTGAAGACCGGCTTTCTCTTCTCGGCCCATGCCCTGAGGCCTTCCTGGTGATCGTCAGACTTTGCGCAGAGCGTGCGGGCCTCCTCGTGCCAGTGGGGGTCGAGGCGGCCGGCCGCGACGTCATTCAGCGCCTTCTTCGTCATGGCCAGGGCGAGGGGAGCGTTGGCGGCGATCTGTGAGGCCAGCGCATCGACGCGAGTCATGAGCTGGTCGGCGGGCACGATCTCGCTCAGGTAGCCCATCGCAAGCAGCTCTTTCGATTCAACCGGCTCGGCGGTGAGAAAGAGACGCTTGGCGTTGTTGAGGCCAATCCGCGAGACGTAGCGCCTCAGGCCCGACTGATAGTAGACGATGCCGAGGCGCGCTGCTGGCATGAACATGCGGGTCGCGTCGACACCGATGCGGAAATCGCAAGCGAGCGCCAGATCGGTCGAGCCGCCATAGACCCCTCCGTTCAGAGCGGCGATGGTCGGAACGCGCAGCTCTTCTAGCTTGTCGACCATCTTCTCGAAGGCGTTGGGATCGTATTCCTTCTGCTTGCCTTCCTTGCGCTCTTTCAACGCGCCGATATGAAAGCCCGATGAGAAGCTCTTGCCCGTCCCCGTAATGACGAGCACCCGGATCGAGACGTCGTTGGCGATGCGATCGTAAATCTCCATCAGCGCTTCGAGGTCGGCGGGCTCGAGCCGGTTGTGCTCGGCAGGGCGGTTGAGGCGAATGAGGGCCTTGCCCTCGGCGATAGTCAGGACGGGGGTCGACGAGGTCGGTTTTGCGTCGGTGCTCATGATTTGTCTCTCGTGGTGGTGGGCTCAAGATGTCTCGGTGAGGCGATAGAACCTCTGCGCGGTGCCGGCAAAGAGATCCTTCTTCTCGGCAGCCGAGGCACCATTGGCGAGCAACTTGCAGGCGTTCCAGAATACGCCGTAGCTATACGAGCCCTTATCGACCGGGAAGTTCGACTCGAACATGCAGCGGCTGGCGCCGAAGGCTTCGATGCAGGTCTCGATGTAGGGCTTCCACGCCTCCGCCAAGGCCTTGGAGGTAGGCGGATCGGCGGCGTCCTCGAACTTGAAGCCGTTGATGCGCATGCCGAGACCGCCGAGCTTGACGTAGGCGTTCGGGCACGTCGCCAGCTCCTTGATGGCGGCCGACCAGTCCGTGAAGACCTCGTCGCGTTTGCCGGCATAGCCCTCGATGGCGAGTGGCCCACCGACATGATCGAGCACCATGCGCGTTTCCGGAACGGCTCGTGCCGCAGCCGTCACGTCGCTGATCTGGGGATGATAGAGCCAGGCGTCGAAGGTCAGGCCCATGCGGCCGAGCGTTCGCAGGCCTTCCAGGAAGGTCTTGTCCTGGAGGGCGTGGCGCGGTGGCGTGTAAGCCGGGTTCATGATGACGGGGTTCGGGTCCCAGGCCGTGATGTGGCGAATGCCGCGGAAGCGGCCGTTCCCGGCTTTGACGTGGGCCTCGAGCACCGGCTCGACCTTGGCTCCGAGCATCATGTCGGCGTGGCCGACGATACCCTCACACACGCGCGTGCGTCCGTAGATGCCGCTCTCGCTCATGGCTGCGACGCCGGCCACGAACTGGGTCTCGCCGACAGGGCGCAATTCTTCCGGACCGGTTGCCTTGTGGAACGCGCGGCACTGCACGAACACGGTCGCGACGATGTTGTGCCCGTCGTTCGTATCATCGAGCAGGTCGGGCATCATGTAGGGCCAGCCCGGCCGGTCCCAGAGATGATGGTGCGGATCGACGATCGGGAGATCGGGTTCGAGCGCCGGCTCTTTCACCCGCGCAAGCCAGTCTAGGCGGTTCGGGATGTAGTGGACGTTGGCGGACATGGGCGGGCCTCCTTTGCACTGCGGCACGGGCATTTCGCTTCGCTGAGCGGGCTCTCGCCCGCACTCGGTTGGTAGGTCGCGCCTGGGCACCCCTCACCATTCTCTCGAAAGAAAGGCGCAAGGTCCGGGAGGGTCACATTCCATACGGTGCGCGAGGCTGGCCTCGCCCGCGCCGCGCGCACGACTGCAGCGCCAACCCGGGACGCCAACCTACTTTTTCTTCTTCGCCTTTTTGCGCTCGTCGGCGAACACGTCCTTGGCGACGTAGATTGCCTCGCGGATCAGCGGCACGCCGACGTAGCCGGACATGTGCAGCAGCACCTCGACCAGCTCGTCCTCGGTCCAGCCCTGGCCGAGCGCGAAACGCAGGTGGATGTCGAGCTCGTCGTGGCGGCCCATCGTGGCATCGGTGATGACGCAGATCAGCGCGCGCGTCTTGTAGTCGAGCGTGGGTCTTGCCCAGAGCGCGCCGAACACAGTCTCGGTCGCCAGCTCGATGAACTTGTGGGTGTGCGGGTCAGCCGCATACTCCTTCATGTTCTTCTCGTAGGCCTCGTCGCCGCGCAACTCGCGCCGGACCTTCTCGCCCTTCTTGTAGAGTTCGCTCTTCTCTGACTTTGCCATTGGGGTTTCCTCGTCGTTCCTGGGTTCAATCGCGGGGGCCGAGCTTCACGCCGGCCATCTGCTCGTAGAGTTTTACGACGGAGGCGCCGTCCTGCTTGTTCAGGCCCTGGGCGCGCGCCATCTGGTAGATCTGCTGCGAGATGTTGGCCATGAACAACGGCACGCCGAGGGCCTTGCCGAAGGCGGTCTCGAGCTCCTGGTCCTTGTAGGAAATGTCGACCGTGCCACCGGGCGTGAAGTCGCCTGAAAGAAAGCGCGGCACGCGAAAGTCGAGCGCGAAGCTAGCGCCCGTCGAGACCTTGATCACGTCGTACATGACCTTGGGATCGAGCCCGGCCTTGGCGCCCATCACGAAGGCCTCGGCGATGGCGACCGTGGACGTCTGGATCAGCATGTTGTTGACGAGCTTCAGCGCGAGGCCCTGGCCGATCGAGCCGACGTGGAACTGGTTGGCGCTCATCGCCTCGAAGGCGGGGAGCCAACCCTCGAAGTCTGCTTTCTCGCCGCCGCAGATGATGGCGAGCGAGCCGTCGGCCGCGCGGCCGGCGCCTCCGGAGACCGGGGCATCCACCATCGTGATGCCTTTTGCCTTCAGGTCATCGTGCATGCGCTTCGTGGCGATGGGATCGATCGTCGACATCATCGCGACGGCGTGACCGGGACCGGCACCGGCGAGCACGCCGTCAGGCCCCATGATGACCTGCTCGGTTTGCGCCGTGGTCTCGACCATCGTCACGACGCGCTTTGCGGCGCGTGCCACATCGGCGGGTGTTGCGACGATGGTGCCGCCCTTTTCCGCCAGGGCCGCGGTGCGCTTCGGGTCGATATCGAGGCCGACAACCTTGAAGCCGGCCTTGGCGAGGTTCGCGGCCATGCCGCCGCCCATGGCGCCGAGGCCGATGAAACCGATGGTGTCTGACATGTTCCGCATCCTCGGGGGTTGTCATCGCGAGACGAATTCCCGCGAACCGTCGATCTGCTTGCACGGGTGCCAACCGCAGGGTGGATCCCGGCGACAAGCGCCGGGATGACATCCGCGATTACTCCGCCGCTCTGACCTTCTCGAACACCGGAGCATCCGGTACCGGCAGGCTGTTGACCAGCGGGATCACCTCCTCGGCGAAACGGCGCATCATACGATGACGCACCTCGCGCTCGACCCCGTGCATGGCGTTGGAAAAGAGGATGTAGTTGAAGCCGATCGCACGCAGCTCGTTGATGCGGCGAGCGACGCTCTCCGCCGAGCCGATCAGGTTGCGGTCGAGGATCGGATCGTTCTGTGCGGGATCGCCCATCAGGCGCATGTTGGCGAAGATCTTGGCGAACTGCTCGTAGCCCTTGATATCGCCCCAGGGCGTCGTGTCGGTCGTGTAGTGCTCGGCCTGCAGCTTGTAGAAGCGGGCCATGTGTCCGCGGGCCTCCTCGCGGGCAGCTTGGTCGGTGTCGCCGACGAAGCATTTGGCCGAAACGGGGAGCATGGAGTCAGGGCCGGCGGCGTGGCCCTTGTCGGCCATGCGCCGACGCCAGCGCTCCAGGATCTTGACGAGCATGTAGTCGGGGAACTGGGAGAGCGAGAGTGGCGGCAGGCCCATGTCGGCCATGATCTCCGCCGAGCCGGGTGAGCCGATCGCACCGAAGAAGTTGATCTCGCGGGACTTCTCGACGCGCGGCCTGACCGTGATCGGCCGGTCGAGCTTCACGAACTGGCCCTGGTAGGTGAAGGGCTCGCCCTTCAAGGCGAGCTGGGTCAGCTCCCAGCATTCGCGGAAGCGCTCGCGCGCCTCGTTCATGTCGATGCGCAGCGCATCGTACTCGAGCTTGGCCGTGCCCCGGCCCATGCCGATGTGAAGTGGCCCCGTCGTGAGGTTGGCCAGCATCGCCACGTCCTCGGCGAAGCGGACGGGGTCGTACCAGGGCAGCACCATGACGGCGGTGCCGAGCCCCATGCCGGGGCAGGCGGCCGCGAGGTGTGAGAGGAACAACAGCGGATTGGGGGTCGGGTAGTAGTCGGAGAAGTGGTGCTCGACGAGCCAGACGGCGTCGTAGCCGAGCTCTTGGGCATACTGCGCATCGACGATGGCCTCGCGGTACATCTCGGCGTCGGTGGCCCCCAGCCGGTCGACGGCTCCGATCTGGACTGCAAAGCGCGGCGCTTTCGCCATGGTGTCCTCTCCCAAGACAGAATTTCAGCTCGCCTGGGCTGCAATCTGGCAGCCGCACGTTATGTCTGGACAAATGCTAGCGCGGGCAAAGCACGGCTGTCACCAGGAGATCCTGGCGGGATCGCTGCCGCACGTGGCGGTGCCTCACGTGGCGGCCAGCGGAATGCCGAGGCGGTAGACGCGGATCGCCGTGTCGTGGAAGAGGGCGAGGCGGTCGTTCGCGGCGAGGCTCGCAGTGGCGGCCTTGAAGCCATTGAAAATCGTGTCGAACGAGCCGCAGAGGCCGTCGACAGGGAAGTTCGAGGCGAACATGGCGCGATGCGGGCCGAAAGCCTCGATGATTTCCTCGATGGTCGGGCGGTTGTCCTCGAGCGACCAAGGCCGGCCGGGAAGGCCGATGCCTGAAATCTTCATTGTCGTATTGGACGCGGCGGCGGCTCGGCGGATCGCGTCCCGCCAGCCGGCCATGGCTTCGGGGGACCGGTCGGCTGGCAGGAACGCGTGGTTGATCACGACCGGGGTGCCGGGAAAGGCAGCGATCAGGTCGAGTAGCTCATCGACATGCCACCACGGTGCCTGCAACTCGAAGTGAAGGCCGAAGCGGCCGAGCTTGGCATAACCGCGTCGCCAGGCGGGATCGGTCATCCCGCCCTTGGCGCCAGCTTGAATCATATCGGGCCTGAGAGCGGCCGTGGGCTTGTGGCGGATGCCCCTGACAAGTGGCACCGCGGCTTGGGCGGCGAGCTCGGCCTCAGCACCGGGCAGATGCAGGAACGTCCGCGCCACGTGGGCTGCAGGAAAGGCGGGGGTCTCTGCGTGTCGTGCAGCGGTCCACGACGTTTCCTCGACGAGGCGGTGCTCGTCCCACTCGGCTTCCATCGTGATGCTCGCCACGACGTTGTGCCCGGTCGCGACGCGCCGGTAATCGCCGATCAGGAAGTCGTTGCGGATCGGGGCGTAGTCGCCATAGCGGAACGGGATCCATGGCGGCGTGGTCAGCCACGGCTGAGCGCCGAGCGAGAGATCCCACAGGTGGTGGTGCGCATCGATGATGGGGAGAGCTGCGTCGGTCGTCATACGTAACTCCAGCTAGTCCACCGCTCCCGGCATCATCGGTGCCCAGCTCGTGCGAGCACAGATTATTAAGCAAGATTCCGCAGGATGCAGACGATTCTTCGGGGGAGGATGCCGGTTTGAACGATATGCTGGTGGGTTTGTGGCGCGACAGCAAGGGCAGCGTCGCAATGGTTTTCGCGCTCACATCGCTGATCGTCTTTGCGAGCGTCGGGCTGGCCATAGATTTCGGCAGAGCTGTCCATGCACGCAGCCAACTGCAAAGCGCTGCTGACGCAGCCGCATTAGCGGCAGCAACCAAATCCAATCTCGGTGAGGATGCGCGGATCGAGCTGGCGACCACAGTTTTCCAGGCGAATGTTTCCGGCAGCAATCTGGTCGCCGGCACCGCGCCCGTCATCGAGGTCGTCGGGAGTGGGGATACGCAAGCGATCGAGGTGCGTGCCGGAGCCGACGTCACAACGACGTTTTCCGGCGTGGCCGGTGTCTCCTCGATGCCGGTCAGCGTCGAGTTCGATTGCTCAAGTCGGCTCGACAGGCAGTGAAGGCCCCAACGGGCCGGCGTGCGTGCTTGCGCTGGAGCAAAGCGACTACGGAATCAAGATCAACGGCGGCGGTACCGGCAGCCACCTCACGGCGAACTGCAACGTGCATGTGAACTCCGGCTCCTCGAGTGCCATCTTCGGCAACAACAAAGGCACCATCACTGCGACGAAAACCTGTGTGGTCGGGAACTACGACCTCGACCCGACCTACGTGCCCAGCCCGATCAAGGACTGCAACGTGATCGCCGATCCGCTCGCGGCGGTTCTCACGGCGCCAGCAACCGATGGCTGCGATTTCAACGGCACGAAGGTCAAGAGCAACAAAACCGCGGTGCTCTATCCCGGCGTTCACTGCGGGGGCATCGACATCTCGTCGGGTGCCTATGTCACGTTCTCGCCGGGCACGTACGTCATCAAGAACGGCCAGTTCAAGATTGGCTCGTCCGCGCGAGCGACGGGAGATGGCGTGTTCTTCTATCTTATCAGTGGCAACGCACGGTTCGAGTTCGGGAGTAGCGCCGACATCAACTTCAAGGCGCCTGCCTCGGGGCAATATCAGGGCATTCTCATCTGGGCAGCTGAAGCGCTGAGCAATGCCCACGGGATCGGCAGTCATTCCCAGAGTGTGCTGCAAGGTACGATTTACTCGCCCCACACCGAGATCGATATTCAATGCCATGGCGAGGTCGGTGCCAGTGGCGACTGGACGATCTGGGTCGTAAAGCAGCTCCAGATGAGCTCGCATGCTCACCTGAAGATCAATTCCGGCTATGCGCAGAGCTCTACGCCAACGCCGCCCGGGCTACTCGACCGGTTGACGCCGCCAAGTCGGGTTGCACGGTTGAAGTAGTCGCCGCCACAGGCCGGACCGCGCTATTGCGCGGCTCCGGCTTGCGGTTGGCGTTACGCCGCAGCCCCGAGCACCGCTTTCGTCTCGAGATACTCCTCGATGCCGAAGCGGCCCCACTCGCGGCCATTGCCCGATTGGCGATAGCCACCGAACGGTGCCTTCGGGTCGGCGGGGGCAAGATTAACTGTGACCATGCCCGCCCGAAGCTTCCGTGCGATGCGGGTTGCTGCGGCCGTATCGGTGCCCGAGACGTAGGCAGCGAGGCCGAAGGGGTGGTCGTTGGCGATGCGGACCGCATCGTCGGCGTCCTTGTAGGGCATGATCGCGAGCACCGGCCCGAAGATCTCCTCGCGCGCGATGGTCATCTCGGGCGTGACGCCGGCGAAGACGGTCGGCTTGACGTAGTAGCCCTTGTCGAGGCCCTTCGGACGGCCGGCGCCGCCCGCGGCCACCGTGGCGCCGTCCTTGACGCCCGCCTCGATGAGGGCCTGGATCTTGTTCCACTGCACCTCGGAGACGACGGGCCCCATCTCGGTCGCGGCGTCTGCCGGTGAGCCGACCTTCATCGCCTCGGCGACGGCCTTGGCGAGGTCGGCTGCCTCGGCCATGCGGGAGGCCGGGACCAGCATGCGCGTCGGCGCATTGCAGGACTGGCCCGAATTGCGGAAGCAGAGCTTCACTCCCTCGGTCACGGCCTTGGCGAAGCCCTCGTCGTCGAGGATGATGTTTGCCGACTTGCCGCCGAGCTCCTGGCCGACGCGCTTGACGGTCGGGGCGGCCTTGATCGCGACATCGATGCCGGCGCGGGTCGAGCCGGTGAACGATACGCAATCGATTTCCGGGTGCGATGCGATGGCCTGGCCGACCTCGGCATCACCATTGACCAGATTGAAGACGCCCTTCGGCACGCCGGCCTCCTCGAGAATCTCGGCAATCAGCAGGGCGGAATAGGGCGCGACCTCGGAGGGCTTCAGGACCATCGTGCAGCCCGCGGCGAGGGCGGCTGCAACCTTGCAGCAGATCTGGTTGGCCGGCCAGTTCCACGGCGTGATCATGCCGACGACGCCGATCGGCTCGCGCACGATCTCGGTGGAGCCGTCGCGCTCGACGAAATGGAAGTCCTTGAGCAGGTCGCGGGCGACGCGGAAATGGCCCATGCCGGCGCCGGCCTGGAAGCGCGTCGCGAAGGAGATCGGCGCCCCCATCTCGGCGCTGATCACCTGCCCCATCTCGGTGAAGCGCCGCTTGTACACGTCGGCGATGCGGCCGAGCAGCGCCATGCGGTCCTCGACGCTGGTCTGGGAAAAGCCGTCGAACGCCGCGCGGGCCGCGGCGACGGCCTTGTCCACGTCGGCGGCGGAGCCGAGTGCCACCTCGCCGAGCGGCTCCTCGGTCGCCGGATCGATGACCGGGATGGTGCGCGCCTTGGCGGGGGCGACCCAGGCGCCGTCGATGAAGAACTCGGATGCGTGCTTGCGGCTCATTGGAGGCTCCGTGGGGATGCTGCTTTGATGCGAGTGGCAGCACACGCGCGGCAGAGTGTCAATTGCGGCGCGCGCCAGCTAGTTTAGACAAATGATCGTCTCACGAAGGGGAGTTGCCTGATGTCGTCATTGCCGGACGGGCGCGAGGTCGTGATCTGGCACAACCCGCGTTGCGGCAAGTCGCGGGAGGCTCTTGGCCTGATCCGAGAGCGTGGGATCGAGCCGCGGATTGTCGAGTATCTGAAGACGCCTCCGTCTCGCCGGGAGCTAAAAGAGGTCATCACGCGCCTCGGACTGCCTCCGCTTCGGCTGCTCAGGTCCAAGGAAAAGCCGTTTACGGAGCTTGGTCTGGGGCGTGAGGGTATCGCTGAAGGGGAAATTCTGGATGCGATTGCCGAGCACCCGATCCTGATCGAGCGGCCGATCGTGCTCGTCGGGGAGAAGGCCCGGATCGGGAGGCCGCCGGAGGCCGTGTGCGAGATCCTGCCGGCCTAAGGTGCCGAGGTTTCGGCAAGCTCACGGGCCCACGACCTCCGCTTGACGCGGGCACGAGCAAATTGGACAAGGAACCATGCTCCTCCTGATCGATAACTACGACAGCTTCACCTACAACCTCGTCCACTACCTGGGCGAGCTCGGCGCCGTGCCGGAGGTGGTGCGCAACGACAAGATCACAGTCGATGCGGCGCTTGACTTGAAGCCGCAGGCGATCGTGCTGTCACCGGGCCCATGCACGCCCAACGAGGCAGGCATCTGCCTCGAGCTGATTCGCCGGGCAGGGCCGACGATCCCGGTTCTGGGCGTGTGCCTCGGTCACCAGGCGATCGGGCAGGTCTATGGCGGCAAGGTGGTGCGCGCGGCGCAACCGATGCACGGCAAGCTCTCGACCATCCGCTGCGAGGGCCAGGGGATCTTCTCCGGGGTTCCGTCGCGCTTCGAGGTGACGCGCTATCACTCGCTGATCGTCGAGAGGGCGAGCCTGCCTGATTGCCTCGCCATCACGGCCGAGACCGACGATGGCACCATCATGGGGTTGCAGCACCGGACGCATCCCGTGCACGGCGTGCAGTTCCATCCCGAGAGCATCGCGTCCGAGCACGGCCACGACCTGCTCGCAAATTTCCTCGAGCTTGCCGGGCTCGCGCCCAAGCGCCGTAATGCCAAGGCCAGGCGGGTGGCGGCTTAGGCGCCACCGAGGTCTGGTGGCATCGCGCCGCTTGGGGAGCACAGCCCCGATCTCTGCCATAAGGGGCAGGCTTCCGCCTCGCCACCGCTCCTTCCAACGCCAGGTTTGCCGATGCCAGCTCAGACCCTTCGTGCCCTCATACAGAAAGTCTCCACCGGTGCCACGCTGACGCCGGATGAGATCCGCGCGGCCCTCGAGATCATGACCGATGGCCATGCGACACAGGCGCAGATGGGGGCCTTTCTCATGGGCTTGCGCGTCCGCGGCGAGACGGTGGACGAGATCACCGGCGCTGCCCAGATGATGCGCGCCCGCATGGTGCGGGTCGAGGCACCGGCCGGTGCCGTCGACATCGTCGGCACGGGCGGAGACAGCCACGGGACCTACAACGTATCGACATGCGCCTCGCTGGTCGCGGCAGGGGCGGGTCTCAAGATCGCCAAGCACGGTAATCGCTCGGTATCCTCGATCTCGGGCGCTTCCGATGTCCTGAGCGCCCTCGGCGTCAAGCTCGACGTCGGACCCGATGTGGTCGCGCTTGCCATCGCCGAGGCTGGGGTCGGTTTCATGTGGGCGCCGATGCATCATCCGGCGATGAAGCATTGGGCGCCGGTAAGGGCCGAGCTGGGTATCCGCACGCTCTTCAACCTGCTTGGCCCGATCTCGAATCCGGCTGGCGTCACGCGGCAGGTGGTGGGGGTCTTCGCGCGGCAGTGGGTCGAGCCGATCGCGCATGTCCTAAAAGGCCTCGGGGCGGAGCATGTCTGGGTGGTGCATGGCCACGACGGTCTCGACGAGTTGACGACGACGGGGGCGACGGATGTCGCGGAGGTCAAGGATGGCCGCATTGAGTTGTTCGAGGTGACGCCAGCCGACGCTGGGCTTGCACCGGCCAAGCTTTCGGATCTGCGCGGCGGCGATGCCCGGACCAATGCTGCCGCGATACGCGATGTGCTGGCTGGAAAGCCGGGCCCGTTCCGCGACATCGTGCTGCTCAATGCCGGCGCGGCGCTGGTCGTGGGCGGCAAGGTGGAAGCGTTGGCGGATGGGGTTGCGGTTGCGGCCCGGTCGATCGAGAGTGGCGCGGCCAACCGGGCTCTCGAGCGATTGATCGCGGTAAGCAACGCGTGAAGGGGCGGACGGGCCTTTCGCCCTCTCACGTTGACATGTTGTGCGGCGCAGCGGATATGATCGTCATATGACGCGTTCGACAAAACCTGAAAAATCTGAAAAGCCTGCAAAGAAAGCTGCGCCGCGCCGACGTGCGAAGTCGAGAGCGGTGGCTCGCGCGAAATTCCGGCTCGGCGACGTGGTGCGGCATCGCTACTATCCGTTCCGCGGCATCGTGTTCGACGTCGATCCCGTGTTCAACTCCACGGAAGAGTGGTGGGAATCGATTCCTGCCGAAATTCGTCCGCGCAAGGATCAGCCGTTCTATCACCTGCTGGCCGAGAACGCGGATACGGAATACATCGCTTACGTCTCAGAGCAAAACCTGCTGCCGGATGCCTCGGGCAAGCCGCTGCGACATCCTCAGGTGGCCGAGTTGTTCGTGAAGGAGGATGGCCGGTATCTGGCCACCTATCTGCTCGCGCACTAGCGTAGCTGACGCGCCACCGCGACCCGACGCATTCTTCTTCCGCAAAGCAATTCGGCTCTCCGATGCCGGAGAGCCGAGGATTTGTGGGCGGGTTGTGCAACGTCTACGTTACTTTTTCTGAGTCGCCGCCTTTGGATCGGGAGCCTTCTGCGCCTGCTTTTTCTTGTATTCCTCGATCATCGCCTGCTGGCGTAGTGCGATCTGCTGCATCAGCGCCTTGCGCGCCTCGCTGTACTTGGTGTTGTCGATCGGGGCACCGCTGAGCGCCGTCGCGAAACCGTTGAGCGGGACCGGGAAGGCGATGACCTGGCCATTGGCGTTGATCGCGAAGACCATGATGCCGGCGCCAGCCTTGACCTTGGTCATGATCTCAGGGGTCAGGTCGATCTCAGCGGTGCAGCCGGCCGGATGGCAGAGCGAGAAGCTGAGCTTGATGGTCTCGAGCTTGCTGTCGTCGACCTTCTCGTTCTTCTGCGTCGCGTCCCACATGGCCTTGTCGTAGATCTTCGCGCGCAGGCCCGGCTGGATCGCCATACCGAGCGGGACCATCACCATCAGGTGCTTCTTGTCCTGGCTCTCGACCTCGCGAATCGCTGCCGACACGAGGACCATACCCGTGTTGCCGTCGAGCCGCTCATGGTGCGTGAGGCAGATGCTCCTCTCGGCGCGCTCATCCTTGCCGGCCTTGTCCTTCACGAGGACGGGGGCCTTCTCGCAAAGCTTTACCCAGGCACTCTGATTGGCGGCAGCCGCCGCCGCAGGTGCCGCAGCCTTTGGCTCGCCTTTTTTCTGCTGGGCCAGCGCGGTGCCGGCTCCGGTCGAGAGTGCCGCAGCCAGAGTGACCGCGCCAACGAGCCGTAAACTCTTCCCGACCTTCGAAGCTGTGACCTTCATGGTATCCCCTTGATCGTTGTGATCGCAGCCGACCCCCGCCGGCCCACCGTCGTCGAACTCGTGTCCCCGCATGGCGCTTGCCTGAAGGCGTGCTGCCGTCGAGAGGTAGGCTGTGTCGGCCCCGCGTTACGATCCGAACCGCAGCGATCGCGAGTAAAGGCCGGATTGCGGCAATCCCGTGGCCTGGACGTGCCGCTGCGGCAACTTCGACCGTGTTTTTCCGGTTTCACGACCTCCGGCGTCGTCGTGCGGCCGCCAGCGAGCACAGAATTGACATTGCATCGTGGCACGCGTTCCGTTGTCATGGAGCGCGAGGATGCCAGATAGTGCTGTCGGGACGCAAAGCTGAACGAGGGATGGGTGCGCGCCGGTTGACGGCTGCGCTCGCCCTTTTGGGGGCCGTTTCACTGGCGTCGGCGGCGAGGCCGCTGGCCGCCGAGGTGCCGCAATCGAGGGCCCACGGCATCGCCATGCATGGCGAGCCGGCATTGGGAAGTGGATTTGCACACCTGCCGTACGTCAATCCGGCAGCCCCCAAGGGTGGCACGCTCCGCCTGGGTGAGCTCGGCACGTACGACAGCCTGAACCCCTTCATCCTGAAGGGCGTCGCGCCGGGCGGCATCCGAGAGTACGTCTACGAGAGCTTGCTCGTGCGCTCGGCCGACGAGCCGTTCTCGCTCTATGGCCATCTCGCCCGCGAGGTCGAGATGGGCGACGACAGGAAGTCTGTGACATTCCATCTCGATGGGGCCGCACGCTTCGCGGACGACCATCCGGTGACGGCGGAGGACGTGGTCTTTTCCTGGCGTCTCTTGAGAGAGAAAGGGCAGCCCTTTCACCGCGCGCATTACGGCGGTGTCGACCGCGTCGACATCCCGAAACCCGGCAGCGTCCGCTTCGTCATCGGCGAGCACGGCAATCGCGAGACGCCGCTGCTACTCGGGCTGATGCCGATCCTGCCCAGCCATCTCGTCGATCCCGCGACGTTCGACCAGACGAGCCTCGCCGCACCTGTCGGGTCGGGCCCCTATGCCGTCGGCGAGATCGATCCCGGGCGCGCGCTGACGTTCGAGCGCCGCCGCGACTGGTGGGCGCGGGACAAGCCGCTGGCGGCTGGTCGCTACAACGTCGATCGCATCCGAATCGAGTATTTCCGCGACCAGACGACCCTGTTCGAGGCCTTCAAGTCCGGCGAGATCGACGTTCGCTCGGAGGACGACGCCGGGCGCTGGGCCGACGGCTACGACTTCCCCGCGGTCAAGGACGGCCGCATCGAGCGTGGCGAGTTGCCGACGGGCTGGCCGGCGGGAATGACGGCGCTCGTCTTAAATACCCGGCGAACGATTTTCGCTGATCCGCGGGTGCGTCGGGCGCTGATCCTGATGCTCGATTTCGAGTGGCTCAATCGGAACCTCTTCCACGGCCATTTTGCGCGGACGCAGAGCTTCTTTGCGCGCTCGGAGCTGTCATCGCATGGGCGGCCTGCCGATGCTGCCGAGCGGCTGTTGCTAGCCCCATGGAGCGGGAGCCTGAAGCCCGGAGCGCTCGACGGAACGCTCGCGATGCCCGTCAGCGACGGCTCAGGGCGAAATCGCGACAATCTCAGGACCGCCATCGGGTTGTTGCGCGAGGCCGGGTATGTTTCGGAGGGCGGACGGATGGTGCATAGCACCACACGCCAACCCTTGGCGTTTGGAATGATGGCTGCGAAGCGGGCTGAGGAGCGGCTCTTCCAAGCCTATGCGCGAAGCTTGGCGCAGGTCGGTATCGCCGTACAGATCCGGACCGTCGACAGCGCCCAGCGGTGGGCGCGTCTCAAGGCGTTCGACTTCGATATGATCCAATGGACCTGGGGCTCTTCGCTCTCGCCCGGCAACGAGCAGCGCAACCGCTGGGGATCGGCGAGCGCGGACGCTGAGAACACGCTCAACTTTGCTGGGGTGAAGAATCCCGCCGTCGATGCCGTGATCGATGCGGTGGTAGCAGCCAAGGAGCGGCCCGAGTTCGTCTCGGCGGTGCGGGCACTCGATCGATTGCTGCTGTCGGGCGATTACGTGATCCCGCTCTACCATCCCAAAGGTCTCTGGATGGCGTGGCGGTCGGAATTGAGGCGGCCGGATCGGGCGCCGCTGTCGGGTACGGCGCTCGAGACGTGGTGGAAGGTGCCGTAGCGCGGAACGAGGCGGCCGCCGAAGCTTCAGCTCGAGAAGAGTGCGCGGACCTTGGCCATGTCGTAGGCGTGCTCGGTCAAATTCTCCGCATCCCACTCGCTTCTTTCCGCCTCGAAGAAATCGCCGCCGTAGATGTGGATGGCGCCCGACAACTTCGAGATCGGGTTGGTTACGGAGTGGATGATGTCCTTGCCGAGCGGGGTGACATCGCCCGTCGAGAGAGATCTCGCACCGGCGGCCTCGATCCGGCCTGACGGATCGTCCTTGATGCGGCGCCAGAAGATGTTGTCCTCGCGGCCGCCATAGATGCCGATCACGGCCCACATCTCGTGATTGTGCGGCATCACCGTCATGCCCGGCTTCCAGACGAGGTTGATGATCGTCAGATCCTTCGAGCGGTAAAGCGGGACGACGCCGGCCGCGGTCGGCTCGCCGACTGCGGCTCGAACAGCGGCGGGATCGGCAAAGGCGCGCTGCGTGAGGTCGAGAACGGTCCGGTGGCTGGGGTCGGCATCAACCGCTGCACGACAATCGGCAACGAATGTCTCGAGGTTCAGCATGGCCACTATCCTGAGTTGATTGGCAAACCTTCGGAACTCCGGCTGCGTCAATTTTTCAGGTGCTGCCGGAGCATGTTCCCGGCCGGCCCACGCCTCGCGAGCCGGCCGCCAGCGGCTGCGTCGGCGGTCAGGCAGCCTTGACCTTCAACGACGGGTCGAGATGCTTGATCTTCGGTAGCACCTCTTTCGACAACAGCTCGAGCGAGCGGCGCCATGCTTGCGGGTTTTCGGCGTAGTCGAATCCGAACACGAGCAGCTGTCCGAAACCGCCGACGTCGTCGTAGATCTTGGCGATTTTCTCCGCGACGGTGTTTGGTGACCCGATGATCCAGTTGTGCTTTGCGCAGTACTCCGGTGTGACGTCGGAGTTGGCCACGTTCTGGTCGTGCTTCAGGTACTGAAGGAAGTCGAACTCGCCGAGGAGCTTCAGGAAGTACTCGCGCATCATGCGGCCCATGTGCGAGCCGACAGAGAGCCGCATCGCCTCCTCGTCGGTATCGGCGACGAACACCTCGCGGACAAGTCGCCATTGGCCGCGATCCGGGGTGCGGCCGGCTTTGGCGGCGCCTTGCTCGACGGCTTCCCAATGGCTGCCGACATAGGCCGGGTTGAGGTTGAGGCTCATCGGCCAATAGCCACGCTCGCCGGCGAGCTTGAGCGTGTCGGAGCCTTTCGAAAGGCCTGCAACGCCAATCGGCGGATGCGGTTGCTGCAGTGGGCGGATGTGGGGCTTGAGGAAGCCGTACATCAAGGGCGGCGACTTCACCGTCCAGAACTTGCCCTGATGCTCGAACGGCTCAGTGGCGGTCCACAAGCGAAGGATGATGTCGAGCGCCTCGCGGGTCATCTCGCGATTGACGCCGGTCGAGCCGTCGACGTTGAACATCTCCCAATCGCTCGGCAGGCCGCTGGCGGCGACACCGAAGTTGAGGCGGCCGCCCGAGATGTGATCCAGCATCGCGACGCGATTGGCGAGCTCGGCCGGGTGATGATAGGGGAGCAGGAAGCCACCGGGGCCGATGCGGATGTTCTTCGTCTGCATCAGGGCTTGCGCGATCAGCAGATCGGGGGCCGGGTGGGGCTCCCACGGAGCGGTGTGGTGCTCACCGATCCAGCATTCGGTGTAACCGAGCTCGTCGAGCCAGCGAAGCACCTGAAGGTCCCACTCGTGGCCTTCGCGAAGTCCGCGCTCCGGCGGATGGGACGGCATGGTGAAATAGCCGATCTGCATGGGGAAACCTCCCAATATTCTTGTTGGCATCGTTACGCGGCAATCAGCGTATGCGCATGGCACGCGAGGTCAAGCAGGTGAACGCGCGCCAATGGCTCGCGGTCGCGAGCGCTTGTATCAACGCTGCTGCCCGTCGTGACAAACCTACGGCGTCGAGCTTGGGCCTGATGGCGCCGGCGCGGGCGTGGAGCGCTTCCTGGGGGCCGGCGGAGAAGGCGTGCGAGGTGTAGCCGGCAGGGGCCCGCCAAGAGCCGAGCGTGTCTCTGGCGCGAAGGGTTTGCGCGCCGCAAGGCGAGGCTGGGGCGGCGGCGCGGTCGGCTTCGCCGTTTTCAGGACTGGAGCCTCCTGCGGCTCGTCAGAAGCCAGGACGACCGAGGCCGGTGCACGACGAACGAGCGGGGCGACGATTGCGGTCTGACGTGGAGGCGTCTGCCTATTGCCGTGCGCCCTGGGCTCAGCCGGAGCGGCTCTGCTCTCGGTAGCGGAATTCGTGACCGGAATTGGGCGAAGAACGGCCAGGCCCGTCGCGCTCGCAGCCGCCAGTCCTGGGGCGGCGAATGCGCCAACCCGGCTCGTGGGAGTGGTCGGCCACGGTGCCGTCGCAACGCCATCCAAGGCCGCAAGCACCGAGAAAAACGTGATTATCGCGCCGAGCAGCGAAAGAAAGGTGGCTCCGAGAAGAGACAAGGGCGGCTCCAATGCATGCGCGGCCGGTTACGTGATCCTCCGGTAATGAACCATACGATTGTAATGAAAATTGGCCGGAGCAGCGGCAGCTCCGGCCAATTGAGGACATATGAACTCGCGTAGATCCCCTCGAGCGTTGCTCAGACGCAGGAGAGGCACGCGAAGCGCAGCGTCACAGTGGTCGGTCCGCAGCTTTCAGCAGCGGCTCCGTTGGTGCTCCGATGTCGCGAGCAACCGGGGAGGGGACGTCTTCGCGTCGGCCTCACTGGCGCTCAATGCTGACACAACCGCACGGAAACACCGCTCCATGTCCGATCTCTGGTTCAGACGCCAATTCCATCGTGAGCCCTTCACAGTTGGGTTTGCTCACGGTGGGCGCTGACCGGTGCCGGACTTGTTGATCCGGCCCGGGTGTGGCTCGGGACCAGTTGGTCCGGGAGCCTTGACCGTGCCGGTCGTTCAACGTGTTCTCTCCTCTGGGTTGTTGGATGGAGGAATCACGCAGTACAACGGGTCGGTGATAAACTCTGCGCGGGGGGCTTGTCACTCGCGGTGGGGGGTTGACGCGGCCAGCGACTTGTATTTCGTGCCTTTCCGGTGCCGGGTTGTTGCCGGTGGGTCACTCAGATGGCTGTCGGCCCGCAGTTCAGACGCGACGGAAGAGCGTTCAGATGTCCTTCAATACCTTCGGGCACTTGCTGCGTGTCACAACGTGGGGCGAGAGCCACGGCCCCGCGATCGGATGTGTCGTCGACGGGTGCCCACCGGGCATTCCGCTCGAGGCGAGCGACATCCAGACCGAGCTGGATCGGAGACGGCCTGGCCAGTCGCGGCATACGACCCAGCGCCGGGAGCCGGACGAGGTGCGCATCGTCTCGGGCGTGCTCGCGGAAAGCAGCGGGCACCAGGTGACAACGGGTACCCCGATCAGCCTGATCATCGAGAACGTCGACCAACGTTCGAAGGACTACGGCGACATTGCCAGCAAGTTCAGGCCCGGCCACGCCGATTTCTCGTATCTCGCCAAGTACGGCATCCGGGACTATCGCGGCGGCGGGCGCTCGTCGGCGCGCGAGACGGCGATGCGCGTGGCCGCGGGCGCGGTGGCCCGCAAGGTGATTGCGGGCGTCACGGTTCGCGGGGCGCTGGTGCAGATGGGCCCGCATTCCGTCGACCGCTCGCGGTGGGATTGGGCGGAGGTCGACCGCAATCCTTTCTTCTGCCCGGATCCGGTCGCGGCTGCCGCCTGGGAAGGCTATCTCGACGGTGTGCGCAAAGCCGGCTCGTCGGCAGGTGCCGTGATCGAGGTCGTCGCCGAGGGCGTGCCGGCGGGGTGGGGTGCGCCCCTCTACGCCAAGCTCGACCAGCAGCTAGCCTCGGCGATGATGAGCATCAATGCGGTGAAGGGCGTCGAGATCGGCGACGGGTTTGCTGCCGCAGCTCTGACCGGTGAAGAGAACGCCGACGAGATGCGGATGGGCAACGACGGGCAACCGCTGTTCCTCTCGAACCATGCCGGTGGCATCCTCGGTGGCATCGCGACAGGGCAGCCGATCGTCGTGCGCTTCGCCGTCAAGCCGACGTCGTCGATCCTGCAACCGCGGCGAACGATCGACGTCGCCGGCAACGACACCGAGATCGTGACCAAGGGGCGCCATGATCCGTGCGTGGGCATTCGCGCGGTACCGGTCGGTGAGGCGATGATGGCACTGGTTCTGGCCGATCAGAAGTTGCTCCACCGCGCGCAAACCGGCCGGGACGGCTCTGCAGGGGCGGATGACGGGAGTTAGCCTCGGCGCGCGGCGTCTTGCGCGTCCGGGCCGCCATTGCTCCGACCAGCGTTAACCTGATCGCGATGCAGTCCACTCCTGTTGCCATCTTCTCGTTGCACACCACGCTGCGTTGACCAAGATGCGGCGGGCGGGCGTGACCAGAGGAGTGAAGTGGGAATGGCAGCGAAGGATCAGGTGAAGGCGCTCCTGTTCGACGTTTTCGGCACGGTTGTCGATTGGCGGCAGAGCACCATTCGCGAGCTGACGGCGTTCGGCAGCGCACGCGGCCTTTCCGTCGAATGGGCGCGGTTCGCCGACGAGTGGCGCGGGCTCTACCAGCCGGCCATGGAGGAGGTGCGCGCGGGACGGCGGGCGTGGACGATCCTGGACGACCTTCACCGTGAGAGCCTCGTGGCCCTGCTCGAGCGCCATGGCGTCAAGGGGCTGGCGGCACACGAGGTCGAGCATCTCAATCGCATCTGGCATCGGCTCGATCCGTGGCCGGACTCGGTCGAGGGTCTGATCCGGCTCAAGCGCCGCTACATCATCGGCACGCTTTCCAACGGCAACACAGGCTTGCTCGTGCGCATGGCGAAGCGTGCGCTGCTGCCGTGGGACGTGATCCTCGGCGCGGAGACGGCGCGGGCCTACAAGCCGTTGCCCGAGTGCTATCAGCGCAATGCCGCGCTCCTCAACCTCGAGCCGCACGAGGTGATGCTGGTGGCTGCGCACAATGACGACCTGGCAGCCGCGCAGAGTGTCGGCTATCGCACCGCGTTCGTGTTGCGGCCGGTCGAGTACGGTCCGGGGCAAACCAAGGACGTCGCGGCGACGCGCGACTGGGACGTGATCACCGACAGTTTCACGGGTGTCGCGGACGCGATGGGGTGTCCTCGTCGCTGATCACCGGGGTGGCTGTCGGCTCGCGGGGAGGGGGATCTCCGTCTCCATCGCGGGCCGGGCAGGTGTCAGGCCCCGAACGCCATCAGCCACGTCGCAACCGCGTGCCACGCCGCGGTGGTGCTGATCGGGACTTGGACGACCTTCATGACGGCATAGGCGCCCGCACCGATGACATAGGCTGTGTGCGGCCGGCCGAGCTTGCGCCAGTCGATCGCCATCGCCAGGACGAGCAGAAGAAGTGCGACCAGGGACGGCCCGAGATCAACGGCCACCGGCGGCGGGCCCGGCGGAAGCGGTCCGGCCGGCGCCAGGAACGTGATGAACCAGCGCGCGATCGGGGCGTCGAGGATCGAGACGGCTGCGACCAGCATCAGGCGCGTGTGCCAGTCCGGCCGGTGAACGTTGGCGACGGCGCCGATGAACGCGACGGCGAAAAAGAGCACCGTTGCAACCGGCACGATCGCGAAGGCTTTGCCGGCTTCGGCGTGACCGATTCCCGCCGCCCAGTGCATGCGGTTGATCGCGGTGAGCAGTCCGAGCAGGGTCGTGTGTCACGAGCATCGCGGGTCCACACCGGGATGCGCAACTCAGCGAGAGATGAAGGAGGGCCCTTCGGGCTCGGCGATCAGGAGCTGAGCTCAAACCACTGCAAGCTGCTGCGGTCAAGAGCCGTGGTGGTGAGCGTTGCAGTCAAGGTTCGGACTGAAGTCCGGCCGGTGAGATCGAGGAAGGCGAGCGCAAGCGAACCGCTGCAGAAGCGTCGAAAGCGGATTAGGCGATGTCAAAACCGCGGGGTGACCCTTCCTGCGGGATCAGCTCGGGCGATGCCCTGATACGGACCGAGCGGCATCCGGCGTGTAGGCGGCGCGAGCCTCGATCAGGCTCTTGTTGGGAACGTGAGAACCTGTGCGCCGTCGTGCTGTCCGTGTCGATGGGGAGCGCGAAGGGAGAAGCCGCAAGCGGCTGCAACCGCGAGGGCGAGAGTACCGACGCGGCGCGCAGGGACGGAGCAGCCCGTAGTAGTGATGAAGGCCCTGTAATGGGGCTGGAGCGAAGGGGCTGCGTTGTTCAGCCTGGCCTGCGGGCCAACCGTCATGACGGAGGCGTGCTTCCGGCAGTGCGGGAGGAGCCCGTGGATCAGGCAAAGCCGTTCGCAATCGCCAAGCGCGAGGTCTGGGAAGCCTTCAAGCGTGTGAAGGCCAACCAGGGAGCGGCTGGAGTGGACGGACAGTCGATTGCGGAGTTCGAGGCCAACCTCTCGGGCAACCTCTACAAGCTCTGGAACCGCCTGTCCTCAGGGAGCTACTTTCCTCCGCCGGTGCGCCGCGTCGATATTCCGAAGGCGAATGGCGGGACGCGTCCGTTGGGCATTCCAACGGTTGCCGACCGCATCGCCCAGGAGGTCGTCCGGCGCTCCCTGGAGCCGATCCTGGAGCCGGTGTTCCACGCCAACTCCTACGGCTACCGGCCCGGCAAGTCTGCGATCGATGCCGTGGCCAAGGCCCGCGAGCGCTGCTGGCGCTTCGACTGGGTGCTCGACTCTCGACATCAAGGGCTTCTTCGACACCATCGACTGGGAGCTGATGCTCAAGGCGGTCCGCCATCATACGGATTGCCCGTGGGTGCTGCTCTACGTCGAGCGCTGGCTGAAGGCGCCCGTGCAGATGGAGGATGGCACAGTCGTCGCGCGCACGACGGGGACGCCGCAGGGTGGGGTGATCTCGCCGCTGCTGGCCAACCTGTTCCTGCATCATGCCTTCGACATGTGGATGGCGCGGGAGTTCCCGCACGTTCCGTTCGAGCGGTATGCCGACGATGCGATCTGTCACTGCCGAAGCGAGGCGGAGGCGCGTGTCCTGCAGGACGCGCTCGCCGCCCGGCTGGCCGAGTGCAAGCTGACGCTGCATCCCGAGAAGACGAAAATCGTCTACTGCAAGGATGTGAACCGGAAGGGCGACTTTCCCGTCATCCGCTTCGACTTTCTGGGCTTCGAGTTCCGGGCTCGGAAGATCATGTGGGTGAAGCCGAATGGGCGCATCTTCTCGCACAGCTTCCAGCCTGCCGTCAGTCCGAAGGCGCTCGTGCGCATCAGCCGGGAGATCCGGCGATGGGCGCTGCACCACCGCAGTGACAAATCCCTGGAAGAGCTGGCCCGGATGTACAATCCCGTCATTCGCGGCTGGATCGCCTACTACAGCCACTTCTACAAGACGCAGCTCAGACCGACGCTGAAGCGGATCGACGCCTATGTCATCCGATGGGCCCGCCGCAAGTACAAGCGGATGGTTCATCAGACCAAGGGCGGCAGGGACTGGTTCGACCGGCTGCGCCGGAAGACGCCGAGGCTCTTCGCCCATTGGCCGCTATGTCATGGCAACGGCCGAACATCGGGAGCCGTGTGACTCGAGAGGGTCATGCACGGTTCTGGGAGCAGCCGGAGGTGAAAGTCCTCCGGCTGACTCGACATCGCCGTGGCCAAGGACACGCCGATCAAGCCGTTGGCGCGGTGGGAGCGAATGCGGCCCGAGGTCGCGAGCCATGTCTGATGCACCAGGAACAATGACCAAGCGAAGAAGATAGCTCCGTGAAGATGGATGATCGGGTGTGCGTTGAGCTTACCGCTCAGCAAAGGAATCCAATAGGTTGGTGCGAAGCCCGCGAAGGCGATGACGGCGCAAGCAATGGCCATGTAAAAATAGAAGTACCTGTCAAATCTGTGTGCCGATGTAACTGTGTTTTGTTGGAGTGTTTGTTCCATGATTGTCGCTCCGCAAACAAATATCTCCCATTTACTGGGATGTACTATCGATATCCGAAAACAGACAGCTGCTGAAGCGACAATCTAATCAGGAGGCGGCGGACGGGTAACGCACACCGCCGTCGCGCAAAGCGATCCCCGGCCGTCGAAAACGTGAGCTGTGCCGAACTCGGCCCTCAGGCCACGACTGAGGCCGGCTCGGGTACGTCGGTGACCGATGCCTCGTAGCGTTCCAGGCCACGGGGAACGGGTCCGCCGCAGGCCCAATCCAGCAGCTCGATAGTGTGCACGATCGGGATCGGGGTGCCGAGTTGCAATTGCGTGATGCAGCCGAGGTTGCCGGCGGCGATGATGTCGGGGCGCACGCTTTCGATGTTGTCGACCTTCCGGCGGCGGAGGTCGCCAGCCAATTTCGGCTGCAGGATATTGTAGACGCCGGCCGAGCCGCAGCAGATGTGGCCCTCGGGAACATCGAGCACGGTGAAACCGGCCTTTCTCAGCAGTGCCTTTGGGGCATCGGTGATGCGCTGGCCGTGCTGCATGGAGCAGGCCGAGTGGTAGGCGACGCGAAGGCTCGACCAGCGCTTCGGGGCACCCAGGTCATACTCCGACAGGAACTCGGTCACGTCCTTGGCGAGAGCGGCGATGTCGAGTGCGCGGCGGGCGTGGCTCGGGTGATGCTTGAGGAGATGCCCGTAGTCCTTGAGCATCGTGCCACAGCCTGAGGCGTTGACGATGATGGCGTCGACCGGGGCCTTGGCCATCGCCTTCACCCAGGCATCGACATTGGCCTTGGCCTGCTCGACGGCCATGGCCTCCTTGCCCATGTGGTGGACGAGAGCGCCGCAGCAACCAGCGCCGGCCACGACCTCGACGTCGACGCCGCGGCGCGCCAGCAATCGGATGGTGGCGTCGTTGATGTCGGGGCGGAGCACCTGCTGGGCGCAGCCCGCGAGCATGATCACGCGCTTTCTGCGCTCGTCGCTGGCCGTGGCGGTGCCGGGGCCATGGTAGCGCGGCGCCGTGACCGGACCCTTCGGGGCGAGATCGAGCATGGCGGCGACCTGAGGTAATCCCAGGCGCTCGAAAAGGGGCTTGAAGGGCCGTCCGAGCGGGGCCAAGGCCACGGCGCGGCGGAAGCGGTCGGGGTAGGGGATGAGCTGCGAAAGCACCCACCGGACGGCCCGGTCGGGGAGGCTCCGTGTCCCCGTTTCCTCGATGTGTGCTCGGGCATGGTCGACGAGGTGCATGTAGTCGACACCAGACGGGCAGGTGGTCATGCAGGAGAGACAGGAGAGGCAGCGGTCGACATGGTGCTGCACCTCGGGGCTCGCCGGAGCGCCGCGCTCGAACATGTCCTTCATGAGGTAGATGCGCCCGCGCGGACTGTCCCGCTCGTCGCCGAGCATGACGTAGGTCGAGCAGGTTGCGGTGCACAGTCCGCAGTGGACGCAGCGTCTCAGGATGCTCTCGGCCTCCGCGGTGCGCGGGTCATTCAGGGCCTCGAGCTTGAAGTTGGTCTTCATGGGACGTCTCGAGCCTTGCGCTAGAGGGCGGCGTGCATGCGCCCGCGATTCAGAATGTTGGCCGGATCGAACACGGATTTCAGCTTGGCGGTCATTCGCGCGAGGCCGGGCTCCAGGGGTTGGAATACGTCGATGCTCGCGCGGACGGCAGGCTCCGCCCGGATCAGGGTGGCGTGTCCGCCATGCGTCGCGATCACCCGGCGAATGTCGGCGGCACCGGCGTCCGAGGTGGGCAGAACCTCGGCCCAGACAAGGCCGCCGGCCCAGTCGTACCAGGCATGGCAGGTCATGAAGCCGGTTATCGCCGCGACCACCTTCGGTCCGGCCTTGGGTGAGGTCGAGATGCGCCAGAGCGGTGCCGCGGTTCCCTGCAGAACGGAGAGCTGGCGGAGCTCCTCCCAGAATGCGAGCGAGCTTTCCTGGCCGAGAACATAGACCTCGCCGTAGGGCTTCAGCTCATCCTTCAGGCGCTGCGTGCGATAGGCGACGGACGCCGAGAAGTTCTCGATGCGTATTGCGGTGACGGCGCGCTGCTCGGCTTTCAGGCCCTGGTGCCAGAGCCGTGCGGCGAGCGGGGCCTGGATGTGGACGGCCCCCGACACCTCGTAGGGGCTCGTCGTTGCCGAGGACAGGGCCTCGACAGCAATGCCATCCTCGAGGCCGAGAAGGATGAGCGTTGCCGTCTCCTCGGGGCGTGGCATGACCTTGAAGGTGACCTCGGTCAGGACCGCGAGCGTGCCCCAGCTGCCGCAGACCGTGCGTGCCAGATCGAGCCCAGTCACGTTCTTCATGACCCGCCCGCCGGAGCGGAACGCCGTGCCCGCGCCCGAGATCGCGGAGACGCCGAGAAGGTGATCGCGTGCGGCGCCCGACATGACACGACGGGAGCCTGAGATGTTCATCGCGAAGAGCGCACCGATGGTGCCATTGCCGGGCTCGTGGCCGACCAAGGGGGCAAGATCCAGGGGCTCGAACGCCAGCATCTGGCCCTGGGAGGCGAGGTCCGCTTCGATGCGAGCGACCGGCGTTCCGCCACGTGCGGCCATGACGAGCTCCGTCGGCTCGTAGAGGCGGATGCCGGTGAGCGACGACGTGGTGAGCGCCGTCGGGGCAGAGGCCGGCCGGCCAACGTCCCGCTTGGTGCCGGCACCGACGATCTCCACGGGTGCGTTGGTCTTGGTTGCCTCCTCGAGCAGGCGCTGCAGCTCCCACTCGGTGGCGGGGCGCACCACGGATTGTTGTTGCACGACTGTCTCCTCAGGCCGCGTCAGCGGGGCGCGTGTCGACGAGCGGGAAGACCTTGGCCGGATTGAGCAACCATTGGGGATCCAGCGCCGTCTTGATGCTCATCTGCAGGGCGAGCTCCGCCTCGGTGAACTGGAAAGCCATCAGATCGCGCTTCTCGATGCCGACGCCGTGCTCGCCGGTGAGGCAGCCGCCGACATCGACGCAGAGCTTCAGAATGTCGGCGCCGCACTGCTCGGCCCGCATCATCTCATCGGGGTCGTTGGCGTTGTAGAGAATGAGGGGATGCAGGTTCCCGTCACCGGCGTGGAAGATATTGGCGACCCTGAGCCCGTAGCCGGCACAGATCTCGGCGATCCGAGCGAGGACCTCGGGCATCCGGCCGAGCGGTATCGTGCCGTCCATGCACAGGTAGTCGGAGATGCGGCCGATCGCACCGAATGCGGATTTGCGGCCTTTCCAGATTGCGGCCGATTGCTCGGCGCTCTCGCTGACGCGGACGACGGAGGGGCCGTGCGGCCCGACGATCTCGACGATGCGCCCAAGCAGCATCGAGATTTCCTCGGGCGAGCCCTCGACCTCGATGATCAGCAGGGCCTCGACGTCGAGCGGATAGCCGGCCTTGGCGAAGGCCTCGCAGACCTCGATCGCAGGCTTGTCCATGAACTCCATGGCGACAGGGATGATGCCGGAGCCGATCACAGCGGCGACCGCGCGCCCGGCGGCTTCACTGGACGGGAAACCGAGCAGCAGTGGGCTCGCACCTTCGGCCTGGCGCAGAATGCGAACGGTTGCCTCTGTCACGACGCCGAGTTGGCCTTCCGAGCCGACGAGCAGACCGAGCAGGTCGTAGCCGGGCTGATCGAGCCAATCGCCGCCGATCTCGACCACCTCGCCTTCCACGGTAACGAGCTTGAGCCCGAGCACGTTGTTCGTCGTGACGCCGTACTTGAGGCAATGAGCCCCGCCAGAGTTGAAAGCGATGTTGCCGCCGATCGAGCAGGCGAGCTGGCTCGACGGATCCGGCGCATAGAAGAAGCCCTTCGGCGCCACGGCGGCTGTAATCCCGAGATTGGTGATGCCGGCCTCGACGCGAGCGGTGCGATTGTCGTAGTCGACGGCGAGAACGCGGTTCATCCGGCTGAGCCCCAGGACGATCGCATCCTCGGTCGGGAGCGCGCCGCCAGAGAGCGACGTGCCGGCGCCGCGCGCAATCACCTTGATGCCGCCGGCATGGGCGTAGGAAAGCACCTTCGCGACATCCTCGGTGGAGCGGGCGAGCACCACGGCGAGGGGCATGCAGCGGTACGCCGAAAGACCGTCCGTCTCGAAGGCGCGGCGCCCGTCGCGATCGGCGATCACCTGGTCGGCGCCCACCAATCGGACCAGCTCACGCACGATGGCGTCACGGCGGCGGAGCACCGACTGATCGGGCTCGGGCATTGCGATCAAGGACACGCGGCTGGGCTCCCTTCGTGGCAGCTTCTTCGGCAGCGGTACCGTCCACTCCGCCGGTGCGCAACCAAGTGCAAGATGGCGGAAAAAGTCCGAACGGCATCAATGCCATGTTTGATTTGACACGCTTTGGAACATGACTATTCCATAGCGTAGAAAATGCCAGACACGCTATTGTCACGGGCGAGCACAATCTACGTTTTGGAGAAAGTTTGATGTTCCCGCGCCGCAGAACCCGTGAGGAGTCGACTGTGACCGCCATCACTGACCTTGAAATATTCGCACGTGTGGCACGGACCGGCAATATGTCGGCAGCCGGCAGGGAGATGGGCCTTTCGCCCGCTGTCGTTTCCAAGCGTATCAGCCTGCTCGAGGAGCGACTGAACGTCAGATTGTTCCAGCGGACGACGCGGCAGCTCACCCTAACGGAGACCGGGGAGGGCTACTTCAAGCGGGTGGTCGACATCCTCAACCTGATCGAGGAGGCGGAGAATTTCGTCAATCGCCGCAATACGACGCCGCGTGGCCTGCTCAAGGTCACGGCGCCGACGTCGTTCAGCCGGCTTCACATCGCGCCTTTTCTGCCGGCGTTCCTGGCGAAGTACCCTGAGATCGAGCTCGAGTTCCATCTGACAGACAATTTCGTCGACATCATTCGCGAGGGCTTCGACCTCGCGATCCGCATCGGTGAGCTGCAGGACAGCTCCCTCGTGCAGCGCAAGCTCGCGGCCGACACACGTGTCATCTGCGCAAGCCCGAAGTACCTGGAGAGCAGCGAGCAGGGTGTTCCGACATCGCTGGCGGATCTCGATTTCCACAACTGCCTTTCGGCCGGTGCCCAGGACTACTGGCGACTGGAGGGGCCGGACGGACAGCACCAGCTTCGGGTCAAGGGTAACATTCGCTCGAACTCGCTCGAGTTCATGCGAGAGGCGCTGCTTTCTGGACTGGGGCTCGGCCTGCGCTCGACGTGGGACATTGGACCTGAATTGAAGAGCGGGGCGCTCAAGGTGGTCATGCCGGACTATCGTGGCTCGACGAACGTCGCGATCTACGCGGTTTATCCATGCCGCGACTTCATGCCGGAGAAGGTCAACGTGTTCATCGAGTATCTGGCCGCGCTCTACGGACCGGAGCCCTATTGGAACGAAGGCCTCGAGCTCGGCGTGCCGGACTCCAGACCCGCGGGTCGCCAGGCTGCGACTGCCAAGAAGCAGGACGGGGCGGATGCGATCGCCGCCGCGACGCGGCAGGCGGCCGGACGTTGACGGCCGCGCTGTGCCTCAGGACCGGGTGAGCACGGCGACCGCTTCCAAGTGGTGTGTGAACAGGAACTGGTCCACTGCGGTGACGCTATCGAGCGCGTAGCCGCCGTCGACCAGCGTCCTGAGATCGCGCGCAAGCGTCGCGGGATTGCAGGATACCATCACGACGCGCTTTACTTTGGCGCCTTGAAGCGCCTGCGCTTGTGCAGCGGCGCCGGCGCGCGGCGGATCGAGCACGACCGCGTCGAATTGGTCGAGCTCGCGGGGCGACATCGGATCGCGAAACAGGTCGCGGCGAAGGCACTCTACGGGCTTCAATCCCTGGACCTGATCCACGGCTCTGCGCAGGGCGTCCAGAAGAGCCGCGTCGCCATCGACGGAGAGCACGCGCGATCGGGCTGCGAGAGCCAGCGAGATCGTGCCGAGGCCAGCGAAAAGGTCGGCAACCCGCTTCGCCTTACCGACGGCCGCGAGCACCAGCTCAGCCAGAATGGCGTCGGTCTCGCTCGCGGCCTGCAGGAACGCGGCGGGCGGCGGCGAAACGTCGACACCAGCGATCCGCACGATGGGAGGCGCAGTGACGAGAAACGGCTCTTGGCCGAGAGTCAGGCGTATGGCTTTGACGGCCCGCATCGCTGAAGCGACCTCGGCAGCCAACCGCGCCGCTCGGGCGGGCACCTTGGCGTCGATTGCGACATCCAGGCCGTTGTCGGCAGCGAGGATCGAGACGCGAAACGGGGTTTCTTTCGAGACCAGCATCGCTGCCAATCGGGCGAGCTCGGGAAGTGCCGCGACAATGGCCGGGCGCAAGACGGCGCAACGCTCGATCGGCTCGACGGTATGAGTGCCGGCGCCATGGAAGCCGAGACGGGGCGTGCCGCCGATCCAGATTCCGGCAAAGGTGGCCCGACGGCGCGAGGCCAACGGGACGGCGCGCATCGGCATGATCGTGGTTGTCAGTGCGCGCTGGGCGAGGGCCGAGGCGAGCAGGCTTTCTTTCCAGCTCCGGTAGAGCCCGTCTCCCATGTGCTGGACGGCACATCCGCCACACCTTTGGACGTGCGGGCACAGTGCGTCGATCCGGCGGTCGGCGCTCGGCGGGCCGATCACCGTTACGCGGCCCTCGTCATCGCGGACGACGCGCTCGCCAGGGAGGGCGCCGGGCAGAAAGAGGTCGCCCGTGCCGCTCTCGGCGACGCCGTCTCCCTGGGCGCCCAGGCGGGCGACGGTCAAGGGCTCATTCATGGCGAATTGCTCCGACAAGATACTCGACGTTGCCGTCGCCACCGTGGATCGGCGAAGGGATGGTGCCGAGAATGCGCCAATCGCCGTCGCGCGCGATCCATGCTGCGATGCCCTCGACGGCTCTGAGCTGGGCCGCTGGATCCTTGACGATCCCGTCGCGCGGAATGGTTCCCGGCTCGCCTTCGAACTGGGGCTTGACCAGTGCCACCAGCCAACAGCTTGCGCCAGAGAGGCCCAGTGCGGCTGGGAGCACCTTCCGCAGCGAAACGAAGCTCACGTCCGCGACGATGGCCTCCACCGGCTCCGGGATGAGGGCGTCGTCGAGTGTCCGCGCGTCGGTGCGCTCGAGAGAGACGACGCGGTGGTCGGTGGCAAGGCGAGGATGCAGCTGGCCGTGTCCATTCTCGATTGCGTAGACGCGACGGGCGCCCCCTTTGAGCAACGCTTCCGTGAAGCCGCCCGTGGAGGCCCCGATGTCGAGAGCGGCTCGGCCGGCCGGGTCGAGCTGAAAGCTATCGAGTGCTGCCTGCAACTTGAGCGCGCCGCGAGACACGTAATCGGCGGGGCCGGAGACGAGGCGAAGGCTGTCGCCAGGGGAGACGAGCATGGCCGGCTTGGCGGCGCCGCGCGAATTTACCTCAACCTCACCGCGCAGGATCAGGTCGCGGGCGCGGGCGCGGGATGTGACCAGACCCCGATCGACGAGGGCCTGATCGAGGCGCTGGCGAGCCTGCATGGCTGGCGGAGGCGACATCCGTAAAGTCTCTTTCGATACGTGGCACGACAGGCCCGGGCTGCCATGCGAACATTGCGGAGTGCTGCCAATTGGCTCGAACCGACCTTTGCACGTCCTCGCATAACACCACGGAGCCTCGACGATGAACCGCCGCGATTCCTTCAAGCTTGCCCTCGGCGCATCAGCCGCAGCCCTCTTGCCGCCTCTCGCTGGCGGAGGAAGCGACGCTGCCTTGGCACAGACGATTGCCCCGCCGGCATTTACTTTGCCGCCACTTGGGTACGCGCTCGATGCGCTCGAGCCGCACATCGATGCAGAGACAATGCGCATTCACTACGAGAAGCATCACGCGGGCTACGTCAAGAACCTCAACGCCATCGTGACGGAAAATCCGGCGCTGGCCGGCATGCCCATGGCGAAGACTCTGAGGTCGATCGACAAACTGCCGGCGGGCATCCAGGACGGTGTGCGCAACAACATGGGCGGTCACTGGAATCACAGCTTTTTCTGGCAGATGATGACGCCCGGCGGGGCGAATGAGCCGGCGGGCAAACTGAAGGTTGCCGTCGATGAGGCATTCGGCTCGGTCGCGGCGATGCAGGACGCGGTCAACAAGGCTGGACTGGCGCGTTTCGGCTCGGGTTGGGCCTGGCTCGGTGTCGGCCCACAGGGGAAGTTGACGGTGTTCTCAACGCCCAATCAAGACACGCCACACATGGTTTCAGGCGTGCGAGGGGCGGTGCTCGGCGTGGACGTCTGGGAGCACGCCTACTACCTCAAGCATCGGTCGGCGCGCGGGGCCTATCTCACGGCGTGGTGGAAAGTGGTCAACTGGGACAAGGCGGGCGAAGCCTACGAGCGATTGCTTTCGTAACGCGAGCCTCGTCGTCTGGGGCGGGACCGCCGCAAAAAAAACGACCCCGGCAGGTCGTCTGCCGGGGTCGGAATTCCTGACTCCGCAGGGGGATGGGGGAGCGGAGGATCAGGTACGCAGATTACCTGTGAACATGATCAGTCTAGTGCACAGGCGGCGGGCGGTGGAAGATTTCGACCGTTCCAGGATGTTTCCACACGAGCCTGTGGAAAAGCTCGGGTGGAGCGGATTGCGACCCCGCTCAGATCTCGTTTGCCTGGACGCCGCGGCCCAACGCGCCCATCACCGTCTGGACGATGCCCGAGGCATTGAGTCCGGCTCTTTCGTACATGCGCTCCGGCTTGTCGTGGTCGATGAAGGTGTCGGGCAAGACCACCGGCCGAACGCGCAATCCTCGGTCGAGATGTCCGGCGAGTGCGAGATGTTGCAGGACGTGGCTCCCGAACCCGCCGACCGAGCCTTCCTCGACGGTCACGAGAACCTCGTGCTCGCGGGCGAGGCGATCGATGAGCGCCGTGTCGAGGGGCTTCATGAACCGGGCGTCGGCCACCGTGGTCGATAGCCCGAAGGCTGCGAGTTGCTCAGCGGCTTTCAGGCTTTCGGCGAGGCGGGTGCCGAGGGAAAGGATGGCGACCGTGGTGCCTTCCCGCACGATGCGTCCCCGCCCGATCTCGAGCGGAATGCCTTCCGCCGGCATCTCGATGCCGACGCCTTCGCCGCGCGGGTAGCGGAACGCGGAGGGACGATCGTCGATCGCAGCAGCGGTGGCGACCATGTGCTTGAGCTCGGCCTCGTCGGCCGCGGCCATGATCACGAAGCCCGGCAGCGAGCCAAGGTAGGCGAGGTCGAACGACCCCGCATGGGTCGGACCATCAGCTCCGACAAGGCCGGCCCGGTCGATTGCAAAGCGCACCGGCAAACGCTGGATGGCCACGTCGTGCACGACCTGATCGTAGGCACGTTGCAGGAAGGTGGAGTAGATGGCGGCGAACGGCTTGAAGCCTTCGGTCGCGAGTCCGGCCGCGAAGGTGACGCCATGCTGCTCGGCGATGCCGACATCAAAGGTCCGGTCGGGGAACTCCTTGCCGAAAAGGTCGAGGCCGGTGCCCGATGGCATTGCGGCCGTCACGGCAACGATCTTGGGGTCCTTGCGGGCCGCTTGAACGAGGCTTTCGGCAAACACTTTCGTGTAGCTCGGCGCATTGGCCTTGGGTTTCGACTGCGCGCCGGTGACGACGTTGAACTGATTGACGCCGTGGTATTTGTCGTCCGACGCTTCGGCCGGGGGATAGCCTTTGCCCTTGCGTGTGACGACGTGCAGAAGGATCGGCCCTTTGCGTGTGTCGCGGGCGTTCTTGAGAACCTGCAGAAGGATGCCGAGGTCGTGACCATCGATGGGGCCGACGTAGTAGAAGCCGAGCTCCTCGAACCAGGCGCCGCCCTGCCATAGGTGGCGGGTATACTCCTCGACGCGCGCAGCGCGGCGCTCCCAATGCTTGGGGAGATGCTTGGCGAGCTGCTTCACCGATTCCCGGATCTGCAGGTAGGTTCCTGACGACGTGATACGCGCGAGGTAGTTCGAAAGGGCGCCGACCGGCGGCGCGATCGACATGTCGTTGTCGTTGAGGATGACGATCAGGCGCTCGTTGCGTGCGCCGGCATTGTTCATCGCCTCGTAGGCCATCCCGGCACTCATGGCGCCATCGCCGATCACGGCAACAACGTTGTTGTTGCGGCCATCGAGGTCGCGGGCAACGGCCATGCCAAGACCGGCAGAGATGGATGTCGACGAGTGGGCGGCGCCGAACGGGTCGTACTCGCTCTCCGTCCGCTTGGTGAAACCCGAGAGCCCGCCACCTTGGCGAAGCGTGCGGATGCGGTCGCGACGGCCGGTCAGAATCTTGTGCGGGTAGGCCTGATGCCCAACATCCCAGATGACGCGGTCGCGAGGTGTATCAAACACATGGTGCAGGGCGACCGTCAGCTCGATGACGCCCAGGCCGGCGCCGAGATGGCCTCCCGTGACCGAAACCGCGTCGATCGTCTCCTGGCGCAGCTCCGCAGCCACGGCAGCGAGATCCCTCTCGGGCAGGCGCCGCAGGTCGGCCGGGGTCTCGATCTGGTCGAGAAGGGGTGTCTTTGAAGGCGTGCTCATCATGGACCGCGATGGAGGCGTTAGGGGCAGTGTATGCCGGTTGCGGCCTACTGCGAAACCGCAATGTCCTGTCGTCTACCGTACATATAGGCACTCGCGGGACGATTTTTGACAGTCTCTAACGTCGCGGCGGGTGCATTCGTCCCGAAATACCGATTTTTGCAGGCCCTGCATCGTTCTGGCTCGACATGCGTTTCAGCATCTCGGGCAGGGCAGCCGTCTGGCGGTCGACTGCGCGCCGATCCGCGGACAGGAGATTGTTCATGAAACAGCGCATTGTGTCGGGGCTGACCCCGGTAGGTCTGGCGATAGGGCTCGTGTTGGGGGCGAATGGAGCAGCCAGAGCAGCCGATTGGGACGAGAGGCGCACGTATTCCTACTCGGCCCCCGTTTACGACGATGTGCCGGCGCCACTCTACGCGCCAGTCGTTCGCGAGAGGGTCTACGATTACGCGCCAGTCGTGCAGCAGAGGCGGGTCTACCGATACGCTCCGATGCCGCCCCCGAACCGGCGCGTTTACAACTACGTGGCGCCGCCACCTGCGCCGCGCGTCGGGCCACGGGGCCCCGTGTACGGCTACGGTCCTGTCGCGGAGCCCTTGGAGATCGTCATCGAGCGGGAGAACCGGCCGCTCGGGGTCTATGCTCCGGAAACCAGCGAGACTTCTCAGCGAGTTGAGGCGGTATTTCCGCGCCGTTACGCGCCAGTCCGGCGGGAGCTGATCGACGCTACTGGCGCTCGGGGTCGAACGGCTCCGAGCCCTTAGGCACGCCGTCGGGTCCGAACGTCAGCCGCTCGACCTTGGCTTCGGCCTGCTTGAGGAGACGGTCGCAATGGACCTTGAGGGCGTCGCCGCGCTCGTAAATGGCAATCGATTCCTCAAGCTCCACGTCGCCGCGCTCCAGTCGCCCGACGATGGCCTCCAGCTCCTTCAGGGCGCGCTCGAAGCTCAGCTCTGCGATGTCGGCGAAGCGGGCGGCCGCTTTTGAATCCTGCATGCTGTTGCCCTCGATATGATGTCTGACGGTGGCGACGCACGGTCCTGCCATGCGCGTTGTCTCAGCTCCCGGCGTCCATCAGAACCTTGACGTGGACAGCCACGGAGCGCGCGAGCGCGGCGAGATTATATCCGCCCTCGAGCAATGAGACGAGACGCCCGCCGGCGCTGCGGTGAGCTTCCTCGGCGAGCTGCTGGGTTGCCCAGGCGAAATCCGCCTCGACCAGCTCGAGGTTGGCGAGCGGATCGTCCCGGTGCGCATCGAAGCCGGCCGAGACCAGGACGAGGTCGGGTGCGAAATTCCGCAGCGCCGGCAAGATTTGCGATTCGAAGGCCTCGCGGAAGGGGTCGCCGTCGTCGCCCGGGCGCAACGGTGCGTTCCAGATGTTGCCGACACCGGTCTCGGACAAGGCTCCGGTGCCCGGATAAAGTGGCATCTGATGTGTGGACGCAAAGAACAGGCTCTTGTCGTTCCAGAAAATGTCCTGCGTGCCGTTGCCATGATGGACGTCGAAATCCACGACCGCGACGCGCTCTACTCCGTGCTTCAAGCGGGCGTACTTTGCGGCGACGGCAATGCTGTTGAAGAAGCAGAACCCCATCGCACGGTCGGTCTCGGCATGGTGGCCCGGCGGCCGAACCTGGCAAAAGGCGTTCGCGGCCCGCTTGCCCATGACCTCATCGACAGCCATCAATCCGGCGCCGACCGCTCTAACTGCCGCCTCCCAGGAGCCGGGCGAGAGGACAGTGTCGGGATCGACGCGAACGGCCATGCCACCGGGAGCCGGGCGGGCGTCCTTGAGCATGTCGATGTAGGCCTGTGGATGGGCGAGTGCGATCGCCTGCTCGACGTCATCGCGGAGTGGTGCCTCGCGGCGGTCGAGCGACGCGAACATCTCGTGGCTCATCACCTTGTCGATGGCGCGCATGCGATCGGCGCGCTCGGGATGGCCCGGTCCAGTGTCGTGCCCGGTGAAGCAGGGATGGGTGATCAAGAGTGTCGTCATGGGCCGTCGGACTCCGGTGGCGGCTCGCTGGTTCGTTGCACCATAGTCGCATCAGGCGTGTTATCGCTATCGTGAGTTCGATGTGAGTTGGCTTTGGATTGACTTCGGCTGATAGCGTCCCAATTTGAATTAGCTCGTGTCGCCAAGAGGTGGATCCTGATGTCGAGTTTTAATTTTCCCCGTAGGACGGCTCTGGCGGCCGTTGCGCTGGGCATTCTTTCTGCTGGTTTCGCTGTGCCGTCGGCGCAGGCACAGAGCCTCACCGGGTCATGGGGTGGCGGCGGGCAGATCGTGTTTCCCTCCGGTGAGAAGGAGCGCGCTCGCTGTCGTGCGAGCTTCCGGCGGCAGGGTGGCAACAGCTACGTCATGAGCGCGGTGTGCGCGACGGCGTCGGCTCGTGTGCAGCAGAGCGCCGAGATCACCAGGGTGACGAGCAACGTCTATCGTGGCGAGTTCTACAATCCAGAGCACGGAATTTCTGGCTCAATCCGGATCACCGTGCGTGGGCAACGGCTCAATGCGTCGCTCTCGGGCGGTGGCGGATCGGCCGTGTTCTCACTCAGGCGTTGACGCGCTCGGACCTTTTGCCGCCGGCATCGAGGAGAGTATCGATCAGGCGGTGAACATCGAGTGCGTCGCGCCCCGTCACGCGCGGCGGCCGGCCCGACGCGATTGCGTCGAGGAAATCTGCCCAGACTGCGCGATGATAGTCGTGCGGGAAGGCCATCGGGTCGGCGCCAGTGCCGCCTGCTGAGCCGTCGGCCAGCATCTCCTCGCGCGAGCCGTCCATGAGCGCGACCGTCAGGGACGTGCCGGCGAGACTGGCCGAGCCCAGCGTTCCCGCAATGTCGATCCGCTCGGCAGCGCCGGGATAGGCGGCAGTCGTTGCCTCGATCACTCCGCGCGCACCCGATCGGTAGCGAACCGCGGCGGCGACCATGTCCTCGGTCTCCATGCGGTGGATGGGCGAGGTTGCCGTAAAGCCGCGCACCTCGACAATCGGACCGGCGAGCGACAGCATCAGATCGAGGGTGTGGATCCCTTGCGTTATGAGAACGCCGCCGCCGTCGCGTGCGAGCGTGCCGCGGCCGGGCTCGTCGTAGTAGCTCTGGGGGCGCCAGAGGCGAATGGAGGTCGAGCAGTTGACGATGTCGCCGAGCGCGCCGCTGGCGATAATCTCACGCAGGCGCTCGCCGGCCGGCCGGAACCTGTGCTGCAAGGTGACGGCGAGGGTCACGCCCTCTTTCTCGGCAACGGCAACCAACTCCTCGGCGCGGGCTGTAGTTATCTCGAGCGGCTTCTCCAGGAGAATGTGCTTGCCGGCCTCGGCAGCGCGCCGGACCAGGTCGAGATGCGTGCTCGGCGGTGTCAGGATGCCGATTGCCGTTATGCCCGGGTCGGTCATGACGGCATCGAGGTCTGCGGTTGTCGGGAATGGGTAGCTGGCCCCGAACTTGGCGCGCCGCTCGGCGCTGGGCGCCACGGCCGCCGCAACCTCGCAACGGCCGTCCGCGATGAGATCCATGAGCGCCCTGGCGTGCGGCGTCACGGCCATGCCGAGGCCGATGATGGCGATGCGGCGGGTCATTGGCCTCTCCATCAGGCGCCGGTGATCCTGTCGACCTCGGCCAGATCCTCGCCGGTCAACTTCCAAGAAGCGGCCTTGACGTTGGCTGTGACCTGTTCCGGGCTCGTCGCGCCGGCGATCACACTCGAGATTTGCGTCCGGGTGAGGAGCCACGAGAACGCCAGATCGAGAAGGGTGTGTCCGCGCGCCTTGGCAAAGGCGTCCAACCGCTCGGTGACGCGCCAGTTGCGCTCGTTGAGGTACTTGTCGGCCCACCGCTTGGTCTCGGTGAGGCGCGCGCCCTGGGGCATGGCATTGCGGCTGTACTTGCCCGTCAACAGGCCGCAAGCCAGCGGGAAATAGGGCAACAGGCCGATGCCGTAGCGGCTCATCATGGGCATCAACTCGCGATCGGCGTCGCGGATCAGGAGGCTGTACTCGTCCTGGCACGAGATGAAGGCGTTGAGATTGCAGCGGCGCGCGGTCTCCTGCGCTTCGACAACCATCCAGGCCGGGTGGTTCGAGAGGCCGATGTAGCGGACCTTGCCGGATCGCACGAGGTCGTCGAGCGTGCGCAACGTCTCCTCGATGGGGGTTAGTGGATCGACCTGGTGCACCTGATAAAGATCGATGTAGTCCGTCTGCAGCCGCTTCAGGCTGGCGTCCACCGCGCTCATGATGTAGCGGCGTGAGGCGCCCTTCATCTTGCCGGCGTCGTCCATGAGCATGCCGCACTTGGTGGCGAGCACGATCTTGTGGCGCTTGCCGCCTTTCAGCACCTCGCCCATGGCGGCCTCCGAGCCGCCGCGGTTGGAGTACATGTCGGCGGTGTCGAAGAACGTGATGCCGAGATCGATCGCCGTGTCGATCACGCGGCCGGTCTCGGCTGTGTCGATGCGGCCACCGAAATTGTTGCAGCCGATGCCGACCTCCGAGATGCGAAGCCCTGACGTGCCGAGATTGCGTTCCTGCATGGTGAGCGATCCTCGTCGATGGTTTGGGGCAAGCTAGCCGAGGCGGGGCCGACGTACCAGCATCTCGCCATTGCCCCGGTTTGCCGCTATTGAGAGCGAACAGCGGCGTGCCCTATTGCGGGGATCCGGAGGCAAGGTTCGTGCAATGACGAAAAGCGTTCTCGGCATCATCGGCGGCTCCGGCCTCTACGATCTTCCCGCGTTTGAGAATCCGCGCTGGGAGAAGGTGGTGTCGCCGTGGGGGATGCCGTCGGACGAGGTTCTGTTCGCGGAGGTGGCCGGGCTGCCGGTCCGTTTCCTGCCGCGGCACGGCCGGGGACACCGGGTGCCGCCGTCCAATATCAACTACAGGGCCAACATCGACGTCATGAAGCGGGCCGGCGTCACCGATCTGGTGTCGATCTCGGCGTGCGGGTCGCTGAAGGCAGAGTACCCGCCCGGGCATTTCGTGCTGGTCGATCAGTTCATCGATCGCACGTTCGCCCGTGAGAAGAGCTTTTTCGGACCAGGGCTCGTGGCGCACGTCTCGGTGGCCGATCCGGTCAGCCCTGCGCTCTGCGACCAGATCGAGAAGGTCGCGCACGGCGAGCAGATTTCCATGACACGGGGCGGAACCTATCTCGTCATGGAGGGCCCGCAGTTCTCGACGCGGGCAGAATCCAATCTCTATCGCTCGTGGGGCTGCGACGTGATCGGCATGACCAACATGCCCGAAGCCAAGCTCGCGCGCGAGGCCGAGATCTGCTACGCGACCGTCGCGATGGTCACCGATTACGACTGCTGGCACGAGGACCATGCCGAGGTCGATGTCGCCTCGGTGATCCGCGTCCTGAAGGAGAACGTGGCCAAGGCGCAGAGGCTGGTGACCCGGCTGGTGACGGAGTTTCCGAGGCAGCACCCGACGTGTCCGGTCGGCTCTGATCGTGCGCTCGATGTGGCGATCATCACGCCGCCCGAGGCACGCGACCCGGAGATGGTCGCCAAGCTCGACGCGGTGGCAGGGCGGGTGCTTAAAGTCTGATTCAGCGACAAGACAGCGCGACCGTTGACCGATGACCGTCTCGAACTAGATTCAGACCACATGAGCAAGCTCGAAATCCTCACACTTCCCGACCCCATCCTGCGCCAAGTCGCGGCCCCCGTGGAGCGCGTCGACGACGCGTTGCGCCGGCTTGCCGACGACATGCTGGAGGCGATGTACGAGGCGCCGGGCATCGGTCTTGCAGCCCCGCAGGTGGGCGTCTCACGGCGTCTCATCGTGCTCGATGTCTCGGAGAAGGACGGGGAGAAGAACCCCATCGTCATGGTCAACCCCGAGATCGTGCGCCTTGCCGACGAGCGGAAGACATACGAGGAGGGATGCCTGTCCATCCCGGACGTGAAAGTGGAGATCGAGCGGCCCGCCGGTTTGACGGTGCGCTTTTTCGACCGCGAGGGGCACTTGCAGCTGCTGGTGGCCGATGGTCTGCTCGCCACGGCAATACAACACGAGGTCGATCATCTCGACGGCCGTTTGATCATCGATTTCCTGTCGCGGTTGAAGCGGGACATCATCGTGCGGCGCTTCAAAAAGCAGGCGCGCACCGAGACGGCTTAGCCGATCGCGCCGCCGCGAGTGGCATGCCTCGGCCTTTTCCGACGAAGCGAAGCTATAGGGGATCGTCTCAATGCTGCGCGTCGTCTTCATGGGGACCCCTGAGATCGCGGTGCCGACGCTGTCCGAGATCGTGGCGGCGGGGCACGAGGTGGTCGCCGTCTATAGCCAGCCGCCGCGCCCCGCCGGCCGTGGCATGGATCTACGGAAATCGCCCGTCCACCAGTACGCCGAGGCGCTGGGCCTGCCGGTTCTCACGCCGCGCAGCTTGAAGGGCGAGGCCGAGCAGGTGGCGTTTCGGGCTCACAATGCGGACGTGGCAGTGGTCATCGCGTACGGCCTGCTGCTTCCCAAGCCCATTTTGCAGGCGCCGCGGTATGGCTGCCTCAACATGCACGGCTCAGCACTGCCGCGCTGGCGCGGTGCGGCGCCGATCCAACGCGCGATCATGGCAGGAGATTCCGAAACAGCGGCCATGGTGATGCGTATGGACGAAGGGCTCGACACAGGGCCGATCTGCCTCGCCGAGCGGATCGTGATCGGACCCGATATGACGGCCGGCGAGCTGCACGATCAGATGATGACGATCGGCGCAGGCTTGATGGTTCGGGCCCTGGTGGCGCTCGAGCGGGGTAGTCTGACCGAGACACCTCAGCCTGCCGAGGGTGTCACCTACGCCGCAAAGATCGATAAGGCCGAGACCCGTATCGATTTCACGCGTCCAGCCCGGGAGGTGCACAATCACATTCGCGGGCTGTCGCCGTTTCCTGGCGCGTGGCTGGAAGCAGGGCCGGAGGCGAAGCGTGAGCGCATCAAGGTGCTGCGCTCCAGCCTGGCCAGGGGACATGGGGCGCCGGGGACGGTGCTCGACGGCGCGGGGCCGGTGATCGCGTGTGGCGATGAGGCGATCCGGCTCGTCGAGGTTCAACGAGCGGGTCGCAAGCCGATGACGGGCGCCGAGCTCATGCGGGGCTTCGATCTCGGTCGATTGTGAAGCGCAGTGCGGACCTCGGCGCGATCTGCGGATCGCACCGAGCTTCACGCTACTTCTTCATCTCGACCATAATGACGTGGGTCGGTGTCGTGCCCACATTCTCGCCGATGTGGGTTTGCGCTCCTGACCAGAGCACGTCTCCGGCCTTGAATTCGCGCATGAGGATTTTTCCGTCTGGAAGATGGATTTTCCTTTTGAACGGCCCCATGGCGTAGAGGACGAACGCGGGATGGCGGTGCTGGTGGGTTTTATCGCCCGGCCTGTCCTTGTAGTCGAGGACGCGGACCTGCTCGTTCTCGAAGATGACCTTATACTTGTCGCCGTCGGTTGCCGTCGGATCCTGGGCCGCGACGGGCGTCACGATGACGAGACCGATCAAGAGACCTGCGAAACGGTGCATGGGAGATACTCCGGGTTGGGTGCTGTGCGGTCTCTGGTCGATAGGATCGGTGCAGAGCCGAGCCGGAGCGCTACGCTAGGCTAGGCGATTGGGCGGAGCTCGCGATAGCGGTAATCTGCTACTTCATTCTCAGGCATGGCGCGCGTCTAAGGGTTATGCGACGGAGGCAAGTCAAGTGCGTATCGCGAGCTTCAACGTCGAGAGCCTGGATCTGCCGGTCGAGGCACGTCTGCCGGTGTTGCGGCCGGCACTGGAGCGGCTCGAGGCCGATATCCTCTGCCTGCAGGAGGTCAATGGTCAGCGTGTGCCGGGCCAGAAGGAACGGGCGCTGACGGCGCTCGACGCGGTGCTGGCGGGAACGCGCTATGCCAGCTATCACCGCGTCTCGACGCAGGGCCACGGCCGTAACGGGGCGGCGGACGTGCACAACCTCGTGACGCTGTCGCGGTTTGCGATCACGGCGCACGCGCAAGTGCTGCACGATCTCGTGCCCCCCGTCGAGATTGTCGCGGTGACGGCCCAGCCTGCCGCGCCGCAAGCCATGCCGATCCGTTTCGAGCGACCACTGCTTCACGTCGAGATTGCAACTGAGACCGGCCCGCTGCACGTGATCAACGTGCACCTGCGCGCGCCCATCGCCTCGCCAATTCCTGGACAGAAGGCGGGACCGTTCACCTGGAAGACCGTGAAAGGATGGGCGGAGGGGTATTACCACTCGGGGGTAAAGCGCATCGCACAAGCATTCGAGCTGCGGCTACTGGTGGACCGGCTGCTCGATGCGGATTCGGGCGCGCGTATCCTGCTGGCAGGGGACTTCAATGCTGAGGCCAACGAGACGCCGATGCGGCTGATCGCCGGTGTTGCCGAGGATACGGGCAACGCAGAGCTGGCGTGGCGCTCGCTCGTCGTGCTGGACCGCGGCATCGAAGCCTCGCGGCGCTTCAGCGTGGTGCACCACGGCCGGCCACAGATGCTCGATCATATGCTGGCGAGCCATAGGTTGCTCGGGTGCTTCCGCGGGATCGAGGTGCACAACGAAGCACTGGGCGATGAGGCCGTCGGCTGGGCCAGTCAAGTGGCCGCGGCAGGCTCGTACCACGCAGCCGTTGTTGCGACGTTCGCGCCTTGACGAGCAGCCCCTCTGGACGGTAGCTCCGGCGTCTATTTCGTCGGCGCGCGCTCGATCATCTTGATGGCGCCGCGGGGCCTGCCAGACCGCTCGGCGATCTCGCGGTCCTGCGCCTCGATGATGGCGCGGGCAGGCTCGTCGCCTTCCAGGCCGCCAAGCTCGGTGGCGGGAACTTTGCGATTCGAGGTCATGCTGCCGTCTTCGTACGTCACGTTGAAGAGAACGAACTCGAGCTTTCCTATTGGCTTCTTGCGGGCCATTGGCATTCCTCGCAAACGAAGTGGAGCTGACGGACCGGCATAGTTACCGGTCCGTGTGAGTGGCTTGCGACAAACCGCGGACTTGCCACCTCGGCTAGTCCGGGGGCCGACCTATCAGGTGGCCGGCGTGGAGACGCGAGAGGCCGCCGGACGGCTTCCGCCGCGCCGGTTGCGACGGCGGCCTTGGCCACCGCGGCTGTCGCTGTCACCACGGCGCTGGTCTCGCTCGGGACGCTCGGAATGGCCGCCGGCTGGGCCGCCACGCGGGGCACCCGCCGCCAGGAAGCGCATATGGCCGAGCGAGGCGCCGTTCTGGTCACCCAGCGTGCCTGCATCGCGGCGCTGGTCGGTGCGCTGCTCGCGGCGCGGCTCTGAGCGGCTGCCGGCGGCTGCCGGCCTGCGGTCATCGCGCCGGGGTGCGCCACGGTCATCGCGGCGATCTGGACGGTCGCTGCGGCCCGCATGGCTCGGCCGTGAACCGCTACGCGAGCGATCCGGGCGACGGCCACGCTCACCGCGATCGTCATCGCCACGGTCGCGACCGGATGTTGCTTCCTGCTCGAGCGACTTGTCGCCGCGACGGTCCTCGCTGGGAATGGTCTGGCGCGTGGTGCGCTCGATGGCGCGGAGGAGGTCGCGATCGTCGCCGGCACACAACGAGATGGCGATGCCTGATGCGCCGGCCCGGCCGGTGCGACCGATCCTGTGCACGTAGGCCTCGGGCACCTCGGGGAGGTCGAAGTTGACGACGTGTGTCACTTCGTCGACATCGATGCCGCGGGCGGCGATATCAGTCGCGACGAGCACGCGGATCTTGCCGGCGCGGAAGGCCTCGAGAGCGCTTTCGCGCTGGTTCTGGCTCTTGTTGCCGTGGATGGCGGCAACTTTCACGCCACAACCCTCGAGATGCTTGGCGACGCGGTCGGCGCCGCGCTTGGTGCGCGTGAACACGAGACCACGCTTCAGATCGGCGTTGGCCATCAGCTCGGCGAGCAGCGCCCGCTTCCGGGCCTGGTCGACGTGGATGACGAGCTGGGAGACGCGCTCGACCGTGGAAGCGACCGGCGTGACCGCGACTTTCACCGGGTTGCGCAGGAGCTGGTCGGCGAGGCCGGAGATCTCGCGGGGCATCGTGGCGGAGAACAGCAGGTTCTGGCGCGTCGGTGCGAGGGTGGCGACGATCTGCCGGATCGGCTTGATGAAGCCGAGGTCGAGCATCTGGTCGGCCTCGTCGAGGACGAGGACCTCGGTGTGGCGCAGATCGGCCGTGCCATCGGACATGTGGTCGATAAGGCGGCCGGGTGTCGCAACCAGCACGTCGAGGCCCCGATTCAGCGCGTCGCGCTGGGGCCGGTATCCAACGCCGCCAAACACGACAGCGACCTTGAAGCCCATGTGGCGGCCGTAGGTCTCGAAGCTCTCGGCGATCTGCGAGGCGAGCTCGCGGGTCGGCGAAAGGACGAGGACACGAGTGCCACGACGCGGGGCCGGCTTGGGATCGGCAGCGAGGCGGTGCAGGATCGGCAGTGCGAACGCGGCTGTCTTGCCCGTGCCCGTCTGTGCGATGCCGAGGAGATCCTTGCCGGTGAGCAGCGAGGGAATGGCCTGCGCCTGGATCGGTGTCGGCGTGGTGTAACCCTCCTCCTCCAGCGCCTTGAGAAGGGGCGCGGCGAGGCCGAGGTCATTGAATGTCGTCACGAGAAGTCTTTCTGGAATGCACGGGTCCGCGCACGCCGGGGCATAGCCCGATGCGGCGCGCCGGAGGCGCTTTGCTGGGTGACACCCCGCGTGCCCTGGGTTGTCGGTTTGTGTGATTGCGTGGGGCGCTCAACAGGTTGGGACAGGGTGGGCCTACGATACGGTGGCCGACACATCCCCTTCACGCGGCTGGAGCGCCTTGTTCGCTCCATCCTGGAGCACGCGGCTTATCTCATGGTGCAGCGCAACAGTCAAACGAATTGAATTTTTGGGCCTGCGGCGCACTGGGCATGGGGCTGCGAGGCGCTATGCTACCGCAAACAACGTTCGATGGAGCCTCCGATGCCCAAATTCGCCGCCAACCTGTCCTTCATGTTCACGGAGGTTCCATTCGCCGACCGCTTCGAGGCTGCAGCCAAAGCGGGGTTCCGTGCCGTCGAATTCCTCAACCCGTTCGAGCTCCAGAAGAACGATCTGGTTGCGCGTCTCAAGGACAACGGCCTGACGCAGGCGCTGTTCAACATGGCCCACGGCGATTTCTCGAAGGGCGAGCGCGGGATGTCGGCAATTCCGGGCCGCGAGGCCGAGTTCGAGAAGGCCGTGGCGGCGGCGCTCGACTACGCCGAGGCGACTGGGTGCAAACGTCTCTTTGCCATGGCGGGGTTGAGGCACCACGGTGCCAACCGGGCGACCTACGTCAAGAACCTGAGGACGGCGGCGAAGATGCTCGCAGGGTCGGGCATTGACGTCATTATCGAGCCGATCAACACGCGCGACATCCCCGGCTATTTCCTCAATACGACCGGTGAGGCCCGTTCCATCATCCACGAGGTTGCCGAGCCCAACATCGGCCTGCAGTTCGACCTCTATCACCGGCAGATCATGGAGGGGGACGTCGCCATGGCGATCGCCGAGTTCTCGCCGCTTGCCCGGCACTACCAGATCGCCTCGCCACCCGACCGGGGCGAGCCGGACGACGGCGAGATGAACTACCGCTACCTCTTCAAGCTGATCGACGAGACCGGTTTCGATGGCTGGGTCGGGTGCGAGTACAAGCCGCGGGGCGAGACGGTGGCCGGGCTCAGGTGGGTGAAGGCGCTGGGGGTGAGCCTTTAGTCTGCCTCAAATCCAGACTGTTTGGGCCGTGACGAACGCCGCGTTCGCCCCCGTGATCGCGACATAGTGCGTGCCTCCTCCGGCTGGGGTGGCCACCCAGGTGTAGCCGCCCTGATCGAAAATGCTGGTGGCCGATTGATAGGCCGCCGGCAGCACGAGATAGTCGGCGGTGCCCGAGGTCCAGACCTCGAAGCCGTCGATGATGTCGAGTTCGCCAGCGATTGGGCCGTCGTGGAGGGCGTAGAAGTAGTCGGTGCCGGCGCCGCCGACGTAGTAATCGTTGCCGATGCCGCCGAAGAGGGCGTCGGAGCCGTCGTCGGCGAAGAGCGCGTCTGCGCCTGCGCCGGCGACCATGACGTCGTTGCCTGCGCCGCCCGAGAGCGTGTCGGCGCCGGCCTCGCCCATCAGGTAGTCGGTGCCGGCCTCGCCCGCGACGTAGTCGTTGTCCGCGCCGCCTGCGGCAAAGTCGTCGCCGTCACCGGCGAGGAGGGTGTCATTTCCGGCTTCGCCGAAGAGGAGGTCGTCGCCGGTGTCGCCGTACACGATGTCGCTGCCGTCGCCAGCGAGGACGGTGTCGTTTCCGTCGCCGGTCCAAATAGCGTCGCTGCCAAGCCCGCCGAAGACGACGTCAGCGCCGGCATCGGCAATCAATACGTCGTCGCCGCTGCCGCCATTGATGTAGTCGTCGCCAGCGTAGGCCCGCAAGGTGTCGTTCCCGATGCCACCGAGGAGCGTGTCGTTGGCCGGACCTGCGTCGAACGCATCGGCCCAGCTCGCAAAGTCTGTCGCGGCGTCGTCGTAGCCGGAAAAGAGGATGGGGCCGCTAAAGATCAAGGCTGAGAGAGCGGCCCAATCCTCCGCGTTGTAGGCAGCCATGAAAGCATGTGCATCCACGGACAAGCCGCTGATGATCTCCCGCCCCCCGTAAGTCGGGGTTGGGCCAAACATCCCAGGGTAGCTGGTAGCCTGAAAATCGATGAACTCTATGGTTCCGCCTGTGAGCTCCAGCCCGGTGTATGTAAAGCCCACGCCGAGCAGCGTCATACGGCTTCGAGTGGAATTACCTGTGAACCCAAACTCGTACTGGATGCTGAACATGTTGGGCAACGTGAGCACAGATTGCGGAGGAACTCGACGCAATTCCATGTACTTGCCGGCCGTGACTTGAACCGAGATCGCCATTTGCCGCCCGTCGTATAAGTCTCACAGCAAAGATCGCGTATTGCGTCCGTGGCATTGCGATCGATCAATCTGCCCACCCGTTTGGGCTTGCTGCGATGGGCACATCACGTCAACTTACAGGAAAGTTTTCACGGAGCCCCATCCATGCTGATCGTCACACCCCGCGCCGAGGCGGCGGCGCAGAGCCGCAAGATCCAGGTCAACGGGCGCGAGTACACCATCGACGCGTACGTCGGTTCGGCGCCGAAGAAGGGTACATATGTCGCCGGCAACGAGGCCAACGACGATGGCCGGCCGCAGGGCTTCCTGGTGCATCAGCCGCCGAACGCGATCACGCCGGCGCATTTCCACGAGCCGAACCAGTTCCAGGTGTTCGTTGCCGGCAAGGGGCGCATGGGGGCGGCTCCAGCGGCGCCGCTGACGGTGCAGTACGCCAATGGCCATACGCCGTACGGTCCGATCGTGGCCGGGGACGAGGGCGTCCAGTATTTCACGCTGCGCCAGCGCTGGGACCCAGGTGCGAAATACCTGCCGGCTTCGAAGGACCTGCTGCGGAAGGGCAACCAGCGGACGCGGCTCAAGAGCGGCATCGCGGTTGCCGAGGAGGCCGAGCGGGTCGCGCGCGTCGCCCCCGAGGTCGAGACGATTATGAAGGAGGAGGCGGATGGGCTCGCCGCGTGGATGTGGCGGCTCGGGCCATCAGGCGAATCGGTCTTGCCGGAGCCTGGGAAGTGCGGTGGGCAGTACCTGATCGTGGCCGGTGGGACGCTGATGGCGGATGGCACGGTGCTCGACCGGCTGTCGACGGTCTATGTGACGCCCGAGGAGGCCGCTTTCACGGCCAAGGCGGGTCCGGATGGGTTGGACCTACTCGTTCTCCAGTTCCCGCGCATGGGCGACACGCTGGCCGGAGGTGCGAGCCGGGTGTGAGGGTGAGCGGGAAGGCGTAGGTTGGGTTAGCGCGGCCGAGGTCGGTGATTGTGGTTTGCTGGCTGTGTTCCGCGCGTAACCCAACGTGGTCGGCGCTGCGGTTCGGCTTGTTGGGTTACGCCGGTATCGGCGCCTCGGCGGGAGCCGTGATGCCGTGGCCGGCTAACCCAACCTACGGTTTACTCGGTATTCGCGCAGACAAGCAGATGCCGCTCATGACCTTTCGACGCAATTCATAGTGCCACCCTTCTGTAGCTACACAAACTATACTCAGGGGAGAAATCAATGGCTGGTGAGATGAGCCCAAGCACAGCCAAAGTGCAGGGCATGGCTGCGGCGACGACGATTAATTCGTTGTCTTTTCCATCTTTTATAAGAATCCCAAACTCCACTCTTATTCCCAGTTCGTCGATGACTAGCTTCTCCACATACTTGATGTCGTGAAAGGACGGTGCGATTGTCCCGTAAGCTCCCTCCAGACATCGAACCCTTTGAAAGCTAAGAACACCGACTTCGACCCGAGATGAAAGTATTGCCATCTCCGAGCGGATCAAGAGCCCTGACCCGTCAGGCCGCACGAGTGTTAGCGCATCAATCGTCGTGGGTGCCTCCGCCAGATAGCGCACTCCCACTATTGGTTGAGCAAGCTCGCTCGCAAGAGCAAGCGCATCATTCCACTCAAAGGTTACGCGGGTCACGTTTGTCACCTGTAGGTCGGGTCGAGTGTCCGGCATTTGGCAAGAGGCTTGACACCAAGCTATAGCCGTCGCCGCTTCATGAAGAAGGAGTTCTGGTAGCATGCTCTTGAATTGCCTCAACTATATCAAGCCGACCGAGACTGGTGGCAATTGATTGCGCTGTGTCTCCGAATGAGGAGGGTGAATCAATGGCTCCTGCTTGAATTAATAAGACGACCATCTCCAAGTTTCCCTGCCGAGCAGCGCACGACAACGGCGTGACGCCAATATCCGTCTTCGCATTGACATTTGCTCCGCCAGCCACAAGCGTTCTGACGTCGTCCATCGCGTCACGCTTGGCGGCCAAATGAAGAGGCGTTTCGAACTCGAGACCCACAGTATTGACATCAAGACAGGAAAATCCCGTGAACGAATAGGTATCCTCTTCGACATAACGTCGAAGGAGTTGGTCGAGGGATTCTGCGTCTATAGACATTTGGGTCCCGGGGCGACGGTGCAAAGCTAGGCCAGAGTCTGCCGCCCGATCTACTTCCTCCGCCGCCAGGCGCTCATCTGGTCGGCGGAGGTTTTGAAGTGGAGGACGACGGGGCGGTCTTTGATGGAAAAGCCGCGCGCGACGGCCGCCGCCACGTCCTTTTCGTCCGTCACCGTGATGCCCTCGGCGCCGAACGACTTGGCCCACATGGCGAAGTCGGGGTTGGTGAGCTCGGTGGCGCTTTTGTAGGGGCGGCCCGGGTAGCGCATCTCGTGGTGCATGCCGATGGTGCCGTACATGCTGTTGTCGGAGATGACGAGGATCGGGTTGACGCCATACTGGCGCGCCGTCGCGATCTCGTTGCCGGTCATCAGCGCGCCGCCGTCCCCGACGAAGGCGACCACCTGACGAGCGGGAAAGCGCATGCCGCCGGCGACCGCCATCGGCATGCCGGCGCCCATGGCGCCGACGACGGAGGCGAGGAACGCCTGCCCCGGCTTGAAGCCGATGTAGCGGTGGATGAAGCTCGAGAAGTTGCCGGCGTCGGAGGTGACGATGGCGTCGGGCGCCAAGTGCTTGCCGATCTCGACCACCACCTGGGCGAAGTTGATGCCGTCCGTGGTCGGCTCCCATTCGGGCGCCATCAGTTTGCGGTGGATGCCGTTGAGGCCAGCCACCCAGCCCTTGCGCTTGGCGGCGTCCTTCGGGGCGCCTTTGGCGAGCAGCGCACGGATGACGGCCTGCGGATCGGCCGCGATGCCGAGATCAGGTCGCCAGACGCGGCCGATCTCGTTCGGATCGGGCCAGACGTGGACGAGCGGAAGCTGGGGCTGGGGCGCAGCCGGGAACGAGTAGGACTGGCTGACCGAGTCCGTGATCCGCTCGCCGAGCGCCACGATCAGGTCGGCCTTCTTCATCTCGTCGAGCAGCACCTTGGGCACGCGGATGCCCATGTAGCCGCCGTAGTTCGGATGGTTGGCGTCGAAATGGCAGGGGCGACGATGGGTCGGGCTGACCGGCAACATCCAGGTTTCAGCGAGCTTTCGCAGGTCGTCGGTGACGCCGTCGCCGAGCAGGGCGCCGCCGACCCAGACGAGCGGGCGCTCGGCCTTGCCGAGCATGTCGGCGAGCCGGTCGAGGTCCTCAGGCCGCGCGCCACCGTAGACGCGCGGACGCGGCTGATCGACGGGAGCATCGGTGGTGTCGTCGAAGATGTCCTCGGGCAGCACGACGGCGACCGGGCCTTGCGTACCGCTCTCAGCGAGGTGGAAGGCCCGTGCGATCGCCTCGGAAGCCATCACCGGCTCGTTGACCTCGATCACGGCCTTGGTGACGTCGCCGAGCAGCTTCGAATAATTCTGCTCCTGCAGTGCTAGGCGGCCGAAGTCCTTGCGCTCCACCTGGCCGACCAGGATCACCATCGGCGTCGCATCGTGAAACGCCGTGTGCAGGGCCACCATGGCGTTCGACAAACCGGGCCCGCGACTGACGACGGCCACACCAGCGCGTTCCCGCAGGCGCCCGTCGGCGACGGCCATGAAGGCAGCACCGCCCTCGTGTCGGCAGACGGCGAGGCGGATGGAGTTCATGTCGGAGAGCGCATCGGTCAAACCGAGGTAGCTTTCGCCCGGCACGCAATAAACGAGATCGACGTCGTGCGCTTTGAGGCTTTCCGCCAGGAGGCGGGCGACGGTCTGGGCCATGGAGGCGATCCTCGGGTGATGAAGGGATGGCTGGAGGCGAGTGACCAATGCTAGGCATACGGGCAGGGACGTGCCAAGTCTGTCGCGACGATTGATACGGATTTGCCCGTCAACTGATCGGAAGCGACGTCAATCTGCCCCGGTGCGCTCGACGCTTTGGGGACTTACGGATGTGAGTTGGGCCGGGGGGCCCAAGCTTCTAAATAGTATTGCTCGTGGGTATCGGGGGAGTTGGTCGCATGATGCAAGGGGGACTGCGTTGGCTCGCGGCTTTGCTATTGGTCATGGTCGTAGCGCTGAGCTTCGAGACCGGGCCAGCATGGGCCCAGATCGCCAGCGACGCCAAGGCGGCCCCGCCGCCCGTGCGCATTGCGGTTTTCGTGAGCTCCCGTTCGGACCGGTGCTACGACCCAGGTGACGTGGCGGCGGTGGCTGCCCTGGTGAAGGCGGAGGAGGCACGCGTCAACGAGGCGGGTGGTATCGCGGGGCGGCGGCTCGAAATCCGCATCATGGACGATGCTCGCGACAATGATCGCGCGATCAGCAATGTCCGGTGGGCTCTGGATGACCCCCAGACGCTAGCCATGGTTGGCTTGTCCGGATCGAACAGGGCAAAGGCGGTTTTCGATGCTCTGGGCAAGCAGATTTCAGAGCGGCGCATCCCATTGCTCTCGAGCATTTCCGTCAACAGCATAATCGAGGGCTATCCGCACGTTTTCACGACCCAGTCGACGCAGGACGACGAGCGCCTACCAGTCATGGTGGAGTTCGTCCGCCACATGGGTTTCGAGCGGCCCGCCTTCGTCGGCTCGTCGGAGACCGTTTTCAGCCGCGCGCTGGGTGACGGTCTGAAGCGAGAGCTGATGGACCGGCAGTTGGCGGCCGAGCATCGTCTGCCTGAAACGGAGGGAGCGCTCGATTCTCAAGCGGTTGCGCGTGCGGTGGCCGACCTGCGCGAGAAGCGCCCCGACTTGATCGTTCTGGGCTTCGGGGGCGAGCGAGCTGCGACTTTCCTCAACGCGATTTACAAGGCTGATGTCACGCCCGCCGTGTTCGTGACGGGCCGCATCGAAACTTTGCCCAACGATTTGACCAGCATCTATCCGAATGCCCTTTATCAGCTTGCCTGGGATCGGCTGCCTGAGGCCGACAATGATCGGCTACGGACCATCATGGCGAAGGACCCGCCGGAGCGGTGGGTCTTCGAGGGACGCAGGGTTTCCGAGGCTCCGGGGTGGGCAAAGGGCACCTGTGAGCCCCGTCCTATGAAAACAGGCGCGGATCCGCTCACCAGTGACAACATGCGGGCCGTCGGAGTGGGCTCGATCGCCGCCGACATGGTCGCGATGGTGGCGGCGATTGCTGGCCCGGCTGCAACGAATGCCGATCTCGCATCTTTGCGCCGACGCATCCCCAACGAGATAAAATCGTCGTTCGCGACTGGGCGGGGTGCCTTCAAGGGGCGCTTTGCCAACTGGTCGTTTCATCCAACGACCAGGGCTGCGTCTCGCACGCCATTTGTGGTGATCCTGCCTCATGGGCTCGGCCGCACGCAACTCGCACCCGTACAATTCGTACGTGTCCGCGACGGCTCGCTGCGCAAGATTGAAACGCTGTATCTCGATATCGACCTCGTTCAGGCGCATCATGTCGAGGACAACGACAAGACGTTCTTCGCCGAGTTCTATCTCTCGATGCGCAACGGGACGGCGAGCTCCATCGACCAGATCGAGTTCACCAACGGCTATGTCGATCCTCGCACGAATGGGCGTCAGGTCACTATCGAGCGGCTGCACGACGGTGGACCGAGCAATTCCTATCCGAATGAGATGAAGATCTACAAAGTATCCGGCCGGTTTGTATTCGAGCCTGAGCTCGAGAGCTATCCATTCGACACACAACGGTTCTCGATCGACATCCAACCGAAACGGGGCGATGCGCCATTCATCGTGCAGCCGCCGCCGTCGGACCTTCGAGACACGCTGGTGCGCACGGATGGCTGGGAGCAGAAGGTTCAATACGTCGGCTACGACGAGGATTTCGTGCCGTTGATCGATGCCTACACGCATCAGCCCAGCATCGTACCGTTTTACAGGGCGAGCTATGTCTGGCTCATGAGGCGACAGACCACCGACTACTACTTGCGTGTGGTGGTGCCGCTCGCGTTCATCCTGGTCGTTGCCTACCTCTCGATCTTCATTCCGATGTCGCACTTCGAGGCGATCATCACGATCCAAGTGACGGCGCTGCTGTCGGCGGTGGCGCTCTATTTGTCGTTGCCCAAACTCGATTCCGACACGGCCACGGTCTCCGATCGCATCTTTGTTTTCAATTACATGATGGTCAGCTTGATGATCGTGATCTCGATCATGCGCATGAACCGCGTGGTGGCGGCGCGAAACTGGCTCAAGGGCCTGCTTTGGTCGATCCACGTTCTGGTCATGCCGCTGATGGTCGCCGCCGTCGCTTGGCTGATCCACCAGGTGAGCCTGATCGGTGTCAGCGGCGTGACGTCGTTGCTCGCGGCTCTGTGGTGATGCGCGCAGCCCTCGGCCGCCTTGCACGGATGGCGCCGGGACGCCGCGTCAAAACGGGTTCCACGTCGGCCGCGCCGTGAAGCGGATGTAGCCAATATTCGCTCCCAGGCGGACACCCAGGCCTGAGCGGATCGGTGCCATGACGACCTTGCCGTCGGTGAGCACCGTCATGCCGACGCCACCGACGAGATAGGCGGAGCCTTCGACGCCGGAGAAGCCGGAAAAGATGTCGATGTCGTTCTTGAGGTTGTAGACGAGAAACATCGTCTTTGCGCCTGACGCGCCGAAGTCGTAGCCGATCGATGGGCCGTGCCAGTAGACCTCGCGCTTGGTGCCGTTGCGCTGGAAGAGCGTACCCTTGCCGTAGCGGAGCCCTGCGATGAAGGCGCCGCCGCCCTCGTTGCCGAGGACGTAGCCGCTGGGCGTCCCGAGCGTCGAGAAGGCGTGCTCCATCACGTTCGCGAGACCGCCGGAGATCGCGCCGAAGAAGCCGCGGCTCGCCTCGCGGATCTCGTCTCGTGAAAAACTGCTGGGCGATTCCTGTGGCAATGGAGGTAGGCCCTGCGGGGCGGTGGTGCCCGGCCGGGGAGGAGGCAAGTTCGCGCTTTCGACCGGGGCGATGGCTGGTGTCGAGGGCGCGCGCTCGCTCGTCTCCGTGGTCCAGCCGCTACCCGGCGCGGATTTTGGCGTCTTGGCTGGCGGCAGCGGCGCTTGCCGAGTGGGTGGCTCTATCGGAGCTGCGTCGGCTCGACGGAGCGGCGGCGGCGCAGGTCGCGCGGGCGCTGGCGCTGGCTTCGCTGCAGACGGGCTTGGGGCGGCGTCACTGGCGGGTCGCGGCGGGTCGTCGGCGGCAGCCAGCGGGGCCCGCGGAGGCTCGGTAGGTGCGACCGGTGCCGCGGCGGACTGCTGCGGCGACTCGGTCGGGGCGCGCGCTGTGGCCGGAAGTGACGGCGTGCCCGACGCCTGCTCGAGGCGCGACAGGATATACTGGGCCTTGGCCTTGACTGTGGCCTGCAACTCGAGCGATGCGGCTTCCAGCTCCGCGAGGCGCGAGCAATCGGGTTCAGCCTTGGCGGCCGCCTCGCCCAGCTCGTCGATCTGCGCGAGGAGCGTCGTCGATTTGCGGTCGAGCTCCGCGGTCCTCTCGTCGGAGAGGTAGGAGGCTGCCTTGTCGTCGCCTTCCGGTCCCGTCCAGCCGCGCTGCTCCTTCAGCTTGCGCAAGCTCGCCATGATGCGGGGCTGCGTTTCGCTGGTGATCACGCGGAGGCGGGCGCCGGCCTCGTCGACGACGCGCCGGAGCGAATCACGGGAGCAGGCTTCGGCGTGAAGCGGTGTCGCGGTCGTCAGCAATGGCGGGAGGAGCGCGGCGACGATCGCAAGCGTGGCCCTCTTCGGCGTCTTGAGCATAGGTGATGCCCCTCGGGCTAGTGGCCCGTCGCGCCAAAATCGAAGCATGTCGGCAACCTCTCTCGATTTTGGCGCGACATAAGGGCCCCTTGCGACATCATGAGCTTAGTGTGGCGTTTATCGCGCCATAGTTGACTGGAGCTTGGCCGCGGCCGCTGGTCAACTAAGGCGCGACGCCACACTAGCCCTCGTGGCGTGCGCACGCCTCAGGTAACGGCATTGCCGGCGGCCGTCAAACCAGGGCACCCGCAGGGGCGCGCGAAGCCCTCAACGCGCGGACCGTCGCCCGCCCGTTCGACCAGCGAGACGTGACGCGCGTTTAATGGCCAGTGCAATCCAGCGGCGACAGCTGGCGAGCCCACGATCGCAGCGGACTGGAATAGCTGGACGGGTGGCACCTCCTCTCGCTCCGGCGACGCGGTTCGGATCGGCGGCAAGACGTGCCGTCCCGAGAGCTGCGGCAGAAAGATTGCGGTGTGCCCAGTGGGACAGATCGGCGGTCGTCATGCCGATCATGAAGGGGTTGGCTTGCACAACCTGAGCGCCAAGCGTCTCCCTCAACGAGGTGCGGGGATCTGCTTTGAGAACACGGACAGCGCCGCCGGGCCCCACAAGGAAGGCCAACCTGAGATTGGCGAATGTCGGATCGAGGCCCGCCACGGCCAAGTGGGCGGCATTATCACGGGTGAAGGCATCGGCGGCTCGGCGGGCGAACTGGCGGTCGGTCCTCAGTTGGAGGACTTTCGCCGGCGTGAGATGGCTCGTCTCGTTGGGAAAATGCCGGCGCGCGACCTCCAGAAACGTGGCTTCAATGAACTGAAACGGTCCGACCGCCGTTGATCGGGGGTTGCGCGCATCGTCACGACCGCCCAACTCCGCCATCATGAGCCGATCGAGGAAGAGCTTCATGGCCGCCTCGTCGGTGACCTTTTGCTTGGGTGAGATCGTTTGCGGTGTCACGGGCACCGTTGCTGTTTCAGGTTTGCTCTCACTCGCGGGGGGGCGTTGCGCACTTGCCGGCACGGTGTAGCCGAGCAGAGAAACAGCGACGAGGATGGCCATGCGGTGACGGCCAGGCTGGATTTGGCTTGCGTTGCGCAGCGCGCAGATGGCCGATCGTTGGAAAACTTCCAAGTGCGGTCCCTCCTACGTCTCGTTGCCCGCCCGTGGGGCAAGATGAGCTCGAACTCGTGACCAATGTGCGGTCACGCGTCATCAGTCGTCGTTACTCGCGGTCCTTCGGTCGCGCTCGTCGAACGCACGCCGGATCAGCATTGGCAGGTCGTCGCGCAAGCTCCAGACCTGGGTGTTGACGCTGTCGAGCCGGTGCACGATGCGCGCCATCTGCCCGTCTGCCACGTCGAAGCGACGGGTCGCCTCGCCCTTCAAGGCCAGCACCTCGGGATGGACCGCACGGATCTGACCAGCGAGCTCGCTGACCACGCCTTCCAGGTCGTCCACACGGCGCTTTAAATGCTTCAGCTCGGCCTCGATATCCATTCATGCTCTCCCGAATGCGATGGCGCGCAGAACAATAGAGGAACAAGCGACTGCCAGCAATCGAAGCCGTTCTGCGACAGAATGCCGATAAAATGCAATGAGTTTCAGAGTTCTACGCGCCTACTCGGGAAAGAGCGTTTACCGATTGTCAAAGCCGTGTGTTTCGGCATGCACATTATGTATGGGGCGACGGGGCGCAAAGCGGTGGCGCTGAACGCCCTGTGTGCCGGGCGGGCAGGTGTCCTCAGGGTGCCAGAGCTGGCGCGTCCACCCAACGGTTTGCGGGGACACCAGGCACCGTGGGGTGAACGCGGCTTCGGCTCAGCGCAGGGAGAGCCGCTCTTTTTCGGCTTCTGCCTGCAAGGCCTCGTCGAGGTCGACCAGATCGCGTGGGAGCGGAAGACCGAAGGCCTTCAGCTCCTGCAATTTAGCGTGGATCTGAAGGGCCAGCTCGTTCGTGTCCTGAGGCTCGTTCTGCATCTCGGTCAGCAGAATGCCGATCTCAGTCTTCAGCCGCTCGAAGGCCATGGCATGATCTCCCTTCGCGTTCGGTCCCCCCACCGGGAAGACTACACCTGTTTTGCGGTGTTTGGCGCCTTTCCGACGAGGGTCAATGCAACTCGGCGTCACGGTCAGTGATGGCGAGCGAAGGATTGTCCGTGCTCGCGAACGAGCTCATCGGCCAGGATGACGCCGACCGCCGTTCCGAACGGCCGTGGCAGCATGGTGGCAATCCGCGAGCCCTCGCACTGGGCGACGAGGGCGGCGGCCGAGAGGGTCTGGGAGTCGCTGATGCGCTTTACAGCGATCTCGATCTGACTGGCCAGAACAATTCGGGCGTCGCCCATCAAAGGGCTGCCGAGCCGGGCCTCGAGACGATCGAGAACCGATGCCCCGTCGATCGGTGGTGGTGCCGGGCGGCGGCTTGGCAAAAGCCAGCTCAACGTGCTCATCGCTTTACTCCGAATTCCGCCCCGCCCGCCCGGATGCGAATCACCATGGATGGCGAGCGGTGGCTGTAGCTTTCGGGCAACGCGGGGACTGGAGCAGCGAGAATCCGCTCAGAATGGCGTCGATCGGAACTCAAGAGCTGTGGACAACGTCATTTTTCGCACGGTCAAACGGTGAGATACCGGCTGCGGACTTGGTCTTCCTCGGCGCGGAAGCGAACTGGGTCGGCAGAATAGACGATCCGCCCTTTGACCATGATGTGCAACTCGTCTGCCACGGCCTCGGCGAGCTTCATGTTCTGCTCGATGAGGAGAATTGTGACGCCAGCGTCGCGCAAAAGGCGGATGATCCTCGCGAGCTCGCGCACGACAAGGGGAGCCAGACCCTGGCTCGGCTCGTCCAGGAGGAGCAGCTTCGGGTCGCTGACGAGGGCGCGTGCGATCGCCAGCATCTGTTGCTCGCCCCCGGAAAGCTGGGAGCCCTTGTTCGTGCGGCGGGCGTCGAGGGACGGGAACAGCTCCAGGAGTTTGGCGAGCGGCCATGCGCGTGCAGGCGTGCGCTCGGCCACCAGGATGTTCTCGATGACGGTCAGATCGGGAAATATGAGCCGGCCCTCGGGGACGTAGGCGACACCTGCCCGGGCTACGCGGTGAGGTTGCCAGCCGGCAATATCTACGCCGTCGAGGGCGATTGCGCCGCCGCTGGGTGATACGAGGCCCATGATCGACTTGACGGTGGTGGACTTTCCGACGCCGTTCCGGCCAAGCACAGCGGCCGTCGTGCCGCGGCCCAGCTCGAGGTCGACACCCTGCAAAATATGGCTCGGGCCGTAGTGGGTGTTGAGAGCGCGGATGCTCAGCATGGCCTTTGGCTCCCGGGTGCTAGCGGCGCGAGCCGTGTGCGTCTGGTCACTCCATGCCTCCGAGATAGGCTTCCTGCACGCGTGCGTCAGTCTTCACCGAGTCGGGCGTACCGTCGGCGATGACTGCGCCCCGGTGCAGAACCGTGATCTTGTGAGCGAGCCGGAAGACGACCTCCATGTCGTGCTCAACGAGCAGCACGGTGATGCGGGCCGTGTCGAGGAAGCGGGCGAGGGTATCGACGGCCTCGGCCGTCTCCTCGACCGATAGTCCTTGTGTGGGCTCGTCGAGCAGCAGCACCTTCGGCTCCTGAGCCATCGCCATGGCTACCTCCAGGAGGCGCTGGTCGCCGTGGCTGAGCAGTCCGGCGGGCCGGTTGGCGACGTGGGTCAGGCCGAGCTGCTCGAGCGCCTTGTCGCCGGTCGCGCGCGCATGCTCGAAGACCGGCTTTCCGCCGAAGGGCAACCAGTGGCGGGGATGGCGCGCTTGAGCGGCGAGCATGGCATTCTCGCGCGCTGTCATCTCTGGAAAGAGGGAGGTCAGCTGGAAGGTCCGCGACAGGCCTCGTTGACAGATGGCATGCGCCGGCAGGCCGGTGATCGTCTCACCGTCGAAGCGGACGGTGCCCGCGGTCGTCGGCACGACGCCCGTCACGAGATGGAAAAGGGTGGTCTTGCCAGCGCCGTTGGGTCCAATGACGGCGCGCACCTCACCTTCGGCGACTTGCATCGAGACGTTGTCGACGGCAACGAGCGCGCCATAGCGTTTGGTCACACCGTCGAGGTCGACGAGGGGACGGTTGGGCATCGCTGCGGCGGTTGTTTCGCGGGGGGCGTGAGGCTCAGCCATGGGGCTTTGCCTCCGACGACGCGATAGGGGCCGATGTCGGCTCCGGAGGCGGGGTGGCCGCGAAATAGCGCTTTGCGAGCCCCCAGATCCCCTCGGGTGCGAACAGCACGAAGGCGATGAATGTCAGACCGAAGAACAGGGCCCAAGCCTCGGTGTAGGAGGACAGCTGGTGCTCGAGGGTGAGGAAGAAGGCCGCGCCCAGGATCGGGCCGATCAGCGTTCCGGATCCGCCGACGATGACCATGATGAGCACCTGTCCGGAGACCAGCCAGAACAGCAGCTCCGTGTTGGCGAAGCCTGCGAAGGGAGAGTAGAGGGCGCCTGCCAAGCCCCCAAGCGCGTAGGCGATGGCGACGACCGCGATCTTGTAGAGGCGGGTGTTGTAGCCGAGGGCGAGCGTCTTCGGCTCGTTCTCGCGTATGCCGCGCAGGACCGCACCGAAGGGCGAGCGCACGAGCGCGCGGCAGAGGAAGAACGAGCCGACGAGGCAGGCCAGGGCGAAGTAGTAGAAGCCGGTCTTCGTGCTCAGCGCCTCGAGGCCCATCGGGCCGGCATTGCGCGGAATGCCGGCGAGACCGTCGGAGCCGCCCGTGACCGAGGTCCACTTGAAGGCGACGGCGTAGAGCAACTGGGCGAACGCCAGGGTCAGCATTGAGAACGACACGCCTGTCGCGAGTGTGCAGACCCAGCCGACGCCGATAGCGATCGTGCCTGTCAGGAGTGCCGCCGCGAGAACCGCGAAGGGTAGCGGCAACGCCGAGTTGAGCAGAATGTAGCCCGACGCGTAGGCGCCGAGACCGTAAGCGGCGGCGTGTCCGAATGAAACGAGGCGGGTGTAGCCGACCATCAGGTCGAGGCTCATGGCGAACAGCCCGAGGATGACGAGCTCGGTAAGAAGCGTCATCGCGAAGATGGGCAGGCCGAAAGGGGCCGCGAGAAGCAGTGCCAGGGCCAAAGGGCCGAGCAGGCTCGTCAAGCGCACCTCAAGCCTCCTTTCCGAGTAGTCCGCCGGGGCGCACAACGAGGACCAGCAGCATCAGCAGGTACATGAAGGCGAGCGCCAGATCGGGATAGTAGTAGTTGCCGAAGACCTGCACGAAGGCGACGAGCAGCGCGCCGAGCAGGGACCCGAGGAAACTGCCCATCCCGCCGATGATGACGATGACGAAGGCATCGATGACGGCCGATGCCGCCATGCCGTGCGAAGCGGTGACCAGCGGGGCCGCGAGAACCCCACCCAGGGCGGCGAGGCCGCAGCCGATGCCGAAAACCGCCGATCGAATGAGGTTCACGTCGGTGCCGAGGGCATGCACCATCTCGGCGTTCTGTGAGGTCGCTCGAATGAGGAGGCCGAGCCGCGTGCGCTCGAGGAGCTGCCAGATAGCGAACGCCATCACGACGCCGGCCGCGGCAAGGAACAGGCGATATATCGGGAACGGCTCATCGAGCAGGAAGACCACCCCCGATAGCAGCGCGGGTGGTGGCACTTGAAGTGCCTCCGAGCCCCACAACAGGCGGACGGCCTCGCCGGTCACGAGGGCGAGACCGAACGTCACCATCAGGAAAGCGTGGGCGTCCCGCCGATAAAGTCGGCGAAGAATGCCGAGCTCAAAAGCGGTGCCGAGGAGACCGACGATGAGAGGCGCCCCGACAAGAGCTACCCAATAGCTGCCGGTGACGTGGACAACGGAGTATCCGACGAACGCGCCCAGCATATAAAGGGTGCCGTGCGCGAAGTTGACAATGCGCATGATGCCGAAGATGAGCGTCAGGCCGACGCCGAGAAAGAACAGCAAGGCGGCCTGCGACAGGGCATTCACGCTTTGCGTGAGGAAGAAGGCGAGAGTGGACATGATGCTCCAGTCGCGTCCGGTCCGCTCCCCCGTTCGCTCTGCATCGGCGAACGGAGAAAGTGGCAGGGTGAGAGGCCGCCGCTCGTGGCTGACTTGGCGACGCAATGATCGTGGGACGAAAGCTTGCCGGCCTTGCCGCAGCCCATTCCCCGTCCGGGTACTGTGGACGGGGAGATGCAGGGAAGGTCAGTCGTCGTAGGTCATCTTGTTGCACGGCGGTGTCACGCGATCCGCGGGCAACGTCGCAATCACCTCCGGCACCGGATGCGAGAAGCCCTCGCGCTTCGACGCCTTGATGATGAAGCCTTGCTGCACGCCCTGATGGTCGCACTTCCTCATGTGCACCTTGCCCTTGATATCGTCGATGACGAGATCCTCGAGCGCCGGGCGGAGCTTGTCGGCCTCGATGCTGCCGGCCTTGGTGATGCCAGCCTCGAACACCCGCTGGCATTGCCACTGCTCGCCCTCGAACTGGTCGGGCACGAGACCGTCGTGCTCCTTCTTCCAGAGCTCGACGAACTCCTTGTTCTTGGGGTTGTCGATCGTAAAGGCGTAGCGGGCCGACACGATCATGCCGAGGCAGGCATCTCCGACCGCGCGCATGGCGGACAACTCGAGCTGCTCGGCGAGCATCGCGACCTTCGAGGCGAGCTGATACTGGGCTGCCTGCGAGAGGAAGGCGTTGTTGTCGTCACCGGCGAGGACGAGGTAGACGCCGTCGGCACCCGACTGGCGGATGCGGGTGATATAGGTGGAGTAGTCCTTGGTGCCGGTCGGTGCGAACACCTTGCCGACGAACTCCTTGCCCATTTTCTTCACCTCGCTCTCGAACACCTGGACGCTGTTGTGTCCCCAGGCGTAGTCGAGGCCGAGCGCGAAGAACTTCTTCAGCGGTGCATCGCGCAAGTAGAGCGAGACGGCGCGGGTGCCCATCGGGCCAGACGTGTTGGCGCGGAAGAAGTTCGGCACGAAGCTGGCGGCCGTCAGCCGTCCGTCGCCGTTATCCGACGAGATGAAGATCGAGTTCCACTCCGCGAGCTTGGGCACGATGGCCAGAGCCTCGGAGGACAGGGTGATGCCGGTGAATAGGCGGCAATCGTGCCGCTCGACCATTTCCTGTGCCTTCCGGACGCACGCGGCCGGGTTGCCGGCTGTGTCCTCAATCAGAAGCTCGATCTTGCGCCCAAGCAGGCCGCCCTTGGCGTTCTGCACCTTGGCCCAGAGCTCGGCGCCACGCTTCTGCTGTTGGCCTACCGAGCCGAGCGGCCCGGTCAGGGCGAGGGGCATGCCGATCTTGATGGCTGTGCCGGCCTGCGCCTGGGCACTCGTCCAGATCGAGGGAGATGCAACGGCCGCACCCGCCCCGGCGAGCACCGCGCGGCGCGACAGACTTTGCTTGATGGTCATATGAGTTCACTCCCGGATCGTGCCGCTTGTTCGTTCACGGCTCTTGGTCAAGGCTAGTCGCGCGCAGTCGGGGTGGCAACCACCGAGGCCAGCTAAACTTGCGAACTGCGCGCGGCCGGAGACGCTGCCGCGTCAGCTTGCAGGCGGCAGGCGATGAGAGAAGGCGGTTTCGGCCGAGGTGATGAACTCGAGAAGCGCGGCCTTGCCCTCCTGCGTCGCGCGCCGGGCCCGCCGGAAGGCGTCCGCAATCTGCTCGGGGTCCTCGACGCGCTCGCTCCAGCCGCCAAGCTCACGCGCGATACCGGCGTAGTTGCCGCCGAGGTCGCGTGCATTGTGCTTCTCATGACTGAGCTGCATGTGCGGGATCTCGATCGCCATGGTCGAGTTGTTGAGGACGACCGTCAGGATCGGAACGCCGGCGCGGACGGCCGTCTCGAAGTCGAGGCCGGTCATGCCGAAGGCGGCGTCGCCCATGAAGTTGACGCAGAATTTGTCGGGCGCCGCGATCTTGGCGCCGATCGTGAGGCCAAGTCCGGTGCCGAGCTGGTGTGACTTGCCCCAACCCATGTATCCGCGAGGCCGGGTCGCCTTGTAGAACGGCAGGATCTGGTCGCGCGGGCTGCCGCTGTCGTGCGTGACGATGGCGTCCTTCGGATCGACGACGCGCATGAACTCGGCGATGACCCGGTAGGGGCAGATCGGGCGCTCCTTCGAGGTGAGCTTGGCCTGCCAGCCGGCGAGCCAATCCTCGCGCACGGCCGCGAGCGCTTGCGCGCGATCCGGACCGCGCCGGGACTTGCCGAGCCGATCCTTGACGGCCTCGACCAGTGCCGACAGCACGAGCTTGGCGTCACCCAGGATGCCGATCTCGGCTGCGACGCTCTTGTTCAGGTCGCGCGCGTCGTTCGTGGCGTGGATGACACGCTTCTCGGGCGCGATAGCCGGGCTGGTGATGCGGTGCGGCGTGAACGAGCAGCCGATGCCGCAGACCACGTCCGCCTCGCGCAGCGCCTGGAGCCCGTGCCCCGTGAAGACGATGCCGCCCGTGCCGACGGCCAGTGCGTGATCCTCGGGGAAGGCGCTCTTGGCGTCGCCTGACGTCATGACGGGCGCCTGCAGTAGCTCCGCCAACGCCACCAGCTCGGGGGTCGCCTCGGCATAGAGCACGCCCTGGCCGGCGTAGAGGAGCGGACTACGCGCTGCAATGAGCAGCTTGGCGGCGTCGTCGATGTCGCGAGGGTCGGGCGCCGAGCGGACCTCGCGAACCGGAGTGTAGGCCGGCGCCCCGTCGAGCTTCGCCTTCACGACGTCGGTCGGCACCTCGACCATCACCGGACCGAGGCGGCCGTTCCTGAGGCCGTTGAAGGCGCGCCGCATGACGGCTCCCACCTGCGTCGGCAGCGTGATCGGCTCGACCTGCTTCGTCACGCTGGCGAAGCTTCGCGTCGAGTTGAACATGGGGAAGACGTGCGCGACGTCGCGCGGATGGCCGAGCGGCAGGAACAGCACCGGCGAGGAATCCGAATAGGCCGACGCAATGCCCGGAAACGCGTTCTCTGCGCCCGGTCCATACTGCATGGCGAACACGGCGGGTGGTCTGCCGTTGGCAGTCCGCGCGAATCCGGATGCCATGTCGACGCCGACGCGCTCTTGCCGACAGATCACGGGCTTCAATCCCGCCGCCACCGCCGCCTCGATGATCGGCGTCGTCGGGAAGCAGAACATCGTCGAGATGCCCTCGCGCTTCAGGATGTCGGCTATGGCGTCCATCACCATCATGGCGTGCGTCTCCTCGAGTGTTGCAGGGTGTGTGTCTGGCTTTGAGCAGGAGCCTAGACCGGAAGCGCTGCCGTGTTCGAGCCCCTTCGGCGTCAGGGCCCCGTGAGCGCGCGGCCGGTCAGGACGAGGCCGCATGGGGCGGGAGCGTAGCGCTTAGCGCAGGACCAGACGTCGACCGGTGAATGGTCCCGGCTCGTACGTGCACACGAGTCTACGGCAGACGTGCGTCGGGGAGCGCCCGCGCACGCTGGTTCTGCTTGGGGCCAATAGCGCCGATATGAGATCTAGCGGCTGTTAGCTTGCGCTTCGACCGCTTCTGAGAACGGTAGCCGAAAGGTAGTGAGGGTTCTGCAAGGGCCGAAGTTGACCGTGGTGCAGGTTTCTCGGACGTCGGCGTCGACGCCGGTGCACCGGTCGCTGGCCGACGTCGGAGAAGCGCCCAGGCACGAAGTCGCGGGAGGTGAAGGGGGCCGCGTGCAGCGATCGCTATGGCGATTGGACGTAGCACGCAGGCTCCGCTCGGCGGGAGCGCAGCATCTCGGAATGAGTTTGCATAGCGGCGGTGCCTGGCCGGTGGTTCGTCGCACTGCCGTCGTAGTGCCACGGGCATCGCGCGGCCAGGGAGATCGGCGAGCGTCATCGCTACCGCCGGCGGCTCGCCAGCGATTCGATCGGCGCAGTCGTCGGTGCAGTCGATGTCTGGCTCATGACGTGTCGATCCTGATCGCGGCGCTGCTGTCGGCCGCGAGCTTCGGCTCGCATCCCCTCGCGAACTCCTCGATGATGAGCATGCGTGCCGCCACAGCACGGGACAAGCTCGCGAGTGAACGCGCGGCGCGTCGGCATCGCGTGCTTCCAGCTCGGGCTCGACGCGCGGGCGCGGCACTCCGAGCAGCCCGCTCGCCTTGGCTACGTTGTCGGCCCGATTGCCGTTTGCCAGCAGGCCGTAGTGGCGGATGCGATGGAAGCCCTTCGGCAGCACGTGGCTGAGGAAGCGGCGGATGAACTCGCCCGTCGCGAGCGTCATCGTCTTGAAACGCTCGGCGCCCGTCGACGCGATAGTCCTTGTAGTTGAACGTCACCGTGTCGGCGTCGGCTGTGACGAGGCGCCGGTTCGAGATCGCCACGCGGTGCGTGTAGAGCGACAGGTACGCCAGCACGGCCTCGGGTCCGGCGAACGGCTGCTTGGCGTAGACCACCCATTCGCACCGCTTGAGCGGCGCAAGGAACGCAGCGAACGCATCCTCGTCGACGAGCCCGGCGTGCTGACCGAAGAATACGAGCTTGCCGCTCGCGTGCGCCGTCGACAGCATCTCGATCGACGACCCGGCGGAACAGCCGCGATAGCACCCGCACAGGCAGGAAGAACTCCGGCCGGCAGGCGATCCACTGACGCCGTCGTCCGACAGGCCGCCGCCCGGAACGATCATGTGCACGTGCGGATGGTGCGTCATCGCCGAGCCCCAGGTGTGCAGCACCGAGGTGATGCCGACCTTTGCCCCGAGCCGCTTCTTGTCGGCGGCGATCGTGATCGTTGCTTGCGCCGACGCCTTGAACAGAATGTCGTAGATAACGGCCTTGTTGGTGTAGGCGATGTCGGCGATCGGTGCCGGCAACGTGAAGACGACGTGGAAATACGGCACCGGCAGAAGCTCGGCCTGTCGCTCCTCCAGCCACTCGCGCGCCGCCGCCCCTTGGCACTTCGGGCAGTGGCGGTTGCGGCAACTAATGGGCGACGCCCATTAGCTGCCTTATGGGCAAAGCCGGTAATGGGGAGCTGGCGGCCTCGAGGGCCGCAGATTCCTGTGTATTGCCGCTCTCGCACTCTCCATTACAAGTCGTCCGTGCGGCCCCGTCGGGTCGGCCACTGATGGCCGGTCACATACGGGGACGATCATGTTGGAGACGCTACTTCTCTGCTGCGAAGATGCTGGGGCATTTGCGCAGCGGGCCGAGCGGGACATACCTCGACGGCTTTGCAGCGGTGCTGGAACGGCAGGGCTATATCGCTGAGCACTGCCGTGCGCTATCTGCGAGCGGCGGCCCACATCGGCCATGTCACGGTCGAGCAAGGCGCGGGCTTGGCGGACATCGATCTCGCAGCGTTCGGCGAGCACCTGCGCCGCTGTCGGTGTCCGCGCTCCAAGGGAGGACGGCGCAACCACCACACCATCTACGGTGCCCGGCTCTTCCATCGCTATCTCGTCGAGCGAGGCGTCTGCCGGCCCGCGGTCGTGGCGGCGGCATCCGACGAGCCACCGCTGGTCGCCGACTTCAAGACGTGGCTGCGCAAGCATCGTGGTGCATCCGATGCCACCGTCAGGCAGTACGCGCGCTGACGCCGCCGGGCTGATGACGCGAGCTTGGAGCGGACTCGGCCGGCTGGAGGCCGAGCGACATCCGCAGCTACTTCCTGGCACGTGCGAGCACGAGCGGGCGCGGCACGGTCGAGAAGATGACGACGAACCTACGGGCCTTCCTACGGTTCCTCGCAGTTGCAGGTCGCTGCCCGGCGGGTCTCGACGGCGCCGTTCCTGCCTACGCGCATTGGCAGCTTGCCGACATGCCGCGGTATCTGTCGGCCGAACAGCTCAGCCGGCTGATTGCGGCCTGTGACGGCGACGCCAGTGCTCGCCGGCGCGATCGCGCGATCGTGCTGCTGTTGGCGCGACTCGGCCTGCGAGCCGGCGACGTCGCGCAACTGCGTCTCGCCGATATCGAGTGGCAGACGGGCTCACTGCGGGTCTGCGGGTAAGTCGCGCACCGAAGTCCGATTACCGCTGCCGCAAGACGTCGGGGATGCGATCGCCGCCTACCTCGAATGCCGGCCGTCCCTCTGCCAGAGCGATGCCGTGTTCCTGCGCACGATCGCGCCGTGCCGACCATTCCTGCGAGGCGACGGGGTCTCGGCGCGTGGTGAAGCGCCTCATGAAGCGGGCCGGCATCATGACGCCGGTCAAAGGGGCGCACGCCCTGCGGCACACCGCAGCGACCGAGATGCTGCGGCACGGCGTGCCGCTCGACAAGATCGGTCTCGTCCTCCGGCATCGCGGCATCGACACGACGGCCTATTACGCGAAGGCCGATGTCGCACTGCTGAAGCAGGTTGCTCAGCCCTGGCCGGAGGCGCTGTGATGCTGAACGCCATCAAGACCTATCTGGCCCTTCGTCGCGCCACGGGCTTTGCGATGTCGAGCGCGGAGTACCTGCTGAAGAGCTTCGCTGCATTCGCCGCCGAGCGCGGACAAACGCACGTCGCGACGCAAACGGCGATCGACTGGGCCGCTCTCGGTCCGACTGTCGCACAACGCGATGCAAGGCTCCGAGCCGTCTGTCGCTTCGTGCGCCATGCCCGGGTAGAGGACGTTGGGCACGAGCTGCCGCCGGCCAATCACTTCGGCGCGCGAAAGCGGCGTCGCACGCCGCACATCTACACGGCAGACGAGATCGGCCGCCTCATCGAGGCCGCGCTTGCCGGGCGGCCGATGGGCGGCTTGCGTCCGCACACCACTGCGACCCTGATCGCGCTGCTCTCGGCCACCGGGCTCAGGATCTCCGAAGCCCTGAAGCTGACGATCGCCGACGTGACCCGCGATGGTCTGCTGATCCGCGAGACCAAGTTCCGCAAGACGCGACTGGTGCCGCTACACGACACCGCAGCTGCAGGCTTGCAGCGATACCTCGCCCGTCGCGGACCTGGCTCGGAAGACGATCCAGTGTTCATCGACAAGCGCGGCCGGCCGCTGCGCTACCTTGCCGTCAAGGAGACCTTCGACAGGCTGGTCGTCAAGGCTGGCATCAAGTCGAGAGCGGGACGCCCTGCCGGAGGCGGCCAACCAAGCCGCCCTCGCCTGCACGATCTGCGGCACACGTTCGCGGTGCGCGCGCTGCAATGCAGCCCGACCGGCCATGGCCGGTGTGGGGCGCACATGGCGGCACTCGCCACCTACCTGGGCCACGTCAACATCTACGCGACCTACTGGTATCTGGAGGCCACGCCCGACGTCTTGCGCGACGTCGCCACGGCCGGCGAGGCGTTCCTGTCCGAGGGGAGGTCAGCATGACGCCGATCGCTCCCCTCATCGAGACGTTCCTGCGCGACACGCTTGGCCGCCAGCGGGGCGCCAGCCGGCACACGAGCGACTCCTATGCCGCGAGCTTCCAGCTGCTGTTCGTGTTCGCCGCCGAGCGGCTCAAGGTCAAACCATCGGCGCTAACGCTGGAGCAGATCGATGCCGGGCTCGTCAGCGCCTTCCTCGAGCATCTCGAGGACAAGCGCAAAAACGCGGCCGTGACGCGGAACGTCCGGCTTGCGGCGATCAAGTCGTTCTTCCGCTTCCTCGAGTACCGGCAGCCCGCAGCGCTCGAGCAGATCCGGCGCGTACTGGCGATCCCGTTCAAGAAGACGAGCACGCCCCTGGTGCCCTACCTTCTGCGCGAGGAGCTACAGGCCGTGCTTAACGCTCCCGATCCGGCGACACGCGATGGCACCCGCGATCGCGCCATGCTGCACGTGGCCGTGTGCGCGGGGCTGCGTGTCTCCGAGCTGACCGGCCTCAAGGTCGATGACATCGACCTGCCGTCGATGACCGTCCGCGTGCTCGGCAAGGGACGGCGTGAGCGGACGCTGCCGTTGTGGAAGCCGGCGGCCGCCGCCCTGCGCGCCTGGCTCGCCATACGCGGACAGGTCGCGACACCCGAGGCGTTCGTCAACGCCCGTGGTGAGCCGCTGAGCAGATGGGGCTTCGCCTACCTGCTGAAGCAGCATGTCGCGACCGCGGCTCGCAAGCAGCCCGGTCTCGCCAAGAAGCGCGTCTCGCCCCACGTGCTCAGGCACACCTGCGCGATGGTCGTCCTGCAAGCGACCGGGGACATCCGCAAAGTGTCGTTGTGGCTCGGCCACGCCACGCTGACGACGACCGAGGTCTACACGCGTGGCGACCCGACCGAGAAGCTCGACGCGATCGAGGCGATTGTGCCGCCCCACCTGCGGCGTGGCGTGTTCCAGCCCACCGACAAGCTGATCGCGCTCCTGAAGCGCGCTTCGTAATGGTGAGCTGGGCTGGCCGCGACTGCGCTGGAACGCGATCAAGTCGTCGCCAGCTCCCCATTACCGGCTTTGCCCATAAGGCAGCTGTTGTAGGCGATGACGGTGTGACCGCACGCGCCGTTCTCGCAGCGCGCGACATGGCCGCCGAGCGCCGCCGTCCGGCAGCGCTCGATCGCCGTCATCACCTTCATCTGCTGGAGGCTGACGTGACCGCGGTTGGCATCACGCCACGCAGCGCCGTGATCGCGGAAGACGTCCGCGATCTCCAGACTCGGCCGTGACACCGGCGATTACGCTGATCGGCTGCGCTTGGCTTTCTTGCGTGGCACGGACAGCTGATCGAGTGGGCTCTCGACCGCCGTGATCAAGCCGGTCGCAACGCGCGTATAGCGCGCCGTCGTCTCCAGCTTCTCGTGGCCCAGCAACGCCTGGATCGTACGGATGTCGACTCCGCGATCGTAGAGATGCGTCGCGAACGAATGCCGCAGTGCGTGCAATGTGAGCTTCTTCTTGAGGCCTGCCGCCTCGACACTCTCGTGGAACAGTCGCGTCACTTGCCGCGGCGTCAGATGCAGCCCCTTGCGCCGGCCGGGGAACAGCCAGCGCTCGCCGGGCTCGACGCCGAGATCGTACTTGTTCGAGCGCACCTTCCACCACTCTTTGAGCAGCTCATACGTCTCCGCCGAGAGCATCACTTGGCGATCCTTGCGGCCCTTCGACTGCTCGACGCGAATGATGCCAAGGTCTTTGTCGATGTGCTTGACCTTCAACTTGACGACTTCGCTCACGCGCAGGCCGGCGCCATAGCCAATGCTGAGCAGCACGCGTGGCTGCGGCGCGGCCATCATCAACAGCCGCTTGGCCTCGTCGGCGCTCAGGATCTGCGGAATCCTGGTCGGCTCCTTGATGTGAAAGATCTCGGCCGCGAGATCGTGCCGGCGCATCGTCACCTTCAGCAGAAAGCGCACGCCGGTCATCGTGCGATTGCGGTTCTGGATGGTGAGGCCGCTCTCGATCAGGTGGAGCTGGAACAGCTTGACGTCGTCGGCGGTGGCCAGCTCGGGCGAGCGCTTCAGATAGGCCGCGAACCGTTTGCAGGCGCGGATGTGCCCCTTCTGCGTCTGCGGACCGAGGCCGCGCGCAACCATGTCGTCGATCATGCGCTGGCGCAGCGGGGAAATGCCGGTAGAGTTCGTCATGGGGAGACTTGTCCTTGAGTGAGGTTGCCAAGACCTCGATCCTCAGGATGGGGCTCCCCGCCCCGTTACACATGTCGTCTCAACTGGTTACCGGCCCATCGGCCAAGCGCCCGCCTCAGCGGGCTGTCGCGCAGCGACTTAGTGCTTGGCTGTGTTCACACAACCAAGCCCCGAAGCGGACCTGAGCAATTGCGGCTGGGCGCGGCCGGCGATAGTCTGCCTTCGAAGGGAGAGGACATCGAATGGTGGTGACGGGCACCGCCGTCGTTAGCCCATCTGTTATGGAAGGCAGCTTTCCTGTTACCGACGTTTAGCGCTCCGATATCATCGGCCATCCGCAAGCGTCCCTCGTTAGACAACGTCTCGTTTGCGGATCGTCCGGTGCCTGGTAGAGTGGCCGAAATTCTAGGCGCACATGAGGTGGAAGTGAACTCGTCCCGCCTGTAGCCATTGGAGGTTGTCGTGACTCGATTTTCCATTTCACTGGTTGCGATTGCTGCCGTCATCTATTGTATTTTGGGCCAGACAGCTTCGAGTCAATCGGCTGAAATGTCAGTGGAGTTTTCACGCGGCTTGGCAACCTTGGGCGTGCCGATTGGATACGATTTCAAACATAATGAAGATGGAATTCAGTTGGTTGAGTCCGTGGAGCGTCATATTCAGGTGTTTGTTACTTGTTTCCCAAGCAAGGCACCCGGCCCAAATGGAGGCGCCGAAGGCGTAATTAATGTCGCCAATGCAAAAGGGTACCAATTAAAGCGCTTCAATGATCGTGCTATTGCACAATACATCATGAAGCAAGAAGTGTATGGAAAGATAGTCTTAGCCCATAATAGCCTTGTTGGCGTGGAGGATTTGTTTTGCTCCGTATCAGCCTTCATTCCAGAAAATCAAATGGAAAGTCATCGATCGATCGCGTTTATCAGCAAGCACATGGATGGCATAAGCAAGAGCATTAAGCGTGGCAGTTTGAAACGATGATATTACGACGCAAGAAATACCAATCGCACCGCGGAGCAGAACCAGGTCGTGGCAAAAGATGCTCAATGATAGCTTGAAGTATCGAGCCTTTATTTCTTACTCACATTCCGATGATGGATGGGCAAAATGGCTGCATAAATCACTCGAACGATTTCAGTTCGATAATGATCTCATTGGGCGCGCAACAGCGCTCGGTCCTGTTCCCACTCGCTTAGCACCCATTTTTCGAGATCGTGAAGAGTTTGTGGGTGGATCGACTCTGGGTGAGGCGACAATCACTGCTGTCGATCAATCAGCTGCGATGATCGTTTTATGCTCCAGAAATTCAGCGAAAAGTTTTTACGTGAATGAGGAAATCCGGATTTTCAGCCTTCGCCATCCTTCCCGCCCATTAATACCGGTGTTTATTGAAGCGACCCCGTCGGAAGCGCTACCTAGAGCCCTTTGTTTCGAGATTTGCGCTGACGGATCCATCTCAGATAGGCCTAGAGTTCTTTTGGGAGCAGACCTTCGTGAGGCGGCTGATGGTCGAGCCCTTGGCTTTGCAAAAGTGGTCGCTGGACTTACCGGGCTTGGCACTGATGAGATTTTTAGGCGCACCCAGCGCGAGCTTCGGCAGGCCCAAACGAAAAAATTTAGAGTGCTTTTGCTGGCAACTGTTTTGTTTGCCGCTTTATCAATTTGGTCAGAGCTAAATAGGCGAGAGGCCGTTCACCAAAGGGAAATCGCCGAACAGCGGCGACAAGAGGCCCAATCGAACTTTGTGTTAGCAAGAAGTACGGCGGATGGGCTCGTCTCAGATATCGCATCTGGCTTGCGCGATGTTGAGGGGCTGCGAACAGCGACGGTAACTAAGATATTAGATACTGCTCGCCGCACATTCGAGAAATTGACATCGGCGGCACCAAACAGTGTTGAGCTGCAGCGCAGCAGAATCTATATGCTGCATCAGTTTTGGCTAACCTATTTGGAGACTGGGAACTTATCTGCCGCTGAAGAGAGCGCTCAAGCTGCGCTGACGCTCGCTGAGGAGAATTTAAAAATGCATCCTGAAGATAAACATTGGAACAAGTCCGCATCAAGCTCTTTAATGGCACTTGGAGATGTCATAACAGCGCGTGGCGAGCTTGACGACGGAGTGGAAAAATACATGGCAGCAGCGAAAATATTTGCAAAGTTATATAGGCTGAATCCGACCGATGGTGGGGCTATTAACTCCCTAGCGATAGCAAACAATAAAATAGCCTTTACGCTTGCTAAGCAGGGCCATTACTCTCAAGCCTTGAAAAGGCATCTCGTGGCACTTCAGGCTTATGAGCATTTGGTAGGCGAATCTCGGGATAATCGTGAGTGGCAGCGCGGACTGTCTGTTACTCACAGTAAAATTGGCGAAGCTTACATGAGGCTGAATAATTTCTCCGCAGCTCACAACAGCTTTCAAGCTGCGATTGGTTTGGTGGAGATATTCGTCCGGTTAAGTCCGGACAACACGCAATGGCAGCGTGACCTGGCAGTGCTTAACGATCAATTGGGCTCTATATTTGCTGAGCAGGGCTCAATGAGTGAAGCGTTGATGCGATATAGAAATTCCCTTTCGATAAGAAAGCGATTGGTGGCGCTCGACCCGGGGCGCTCTTACTGGAAGCGTGATGTTTGTGCCGCCCACAATAATGTCGGCGATATCCTAATGCGTACCGGCGAGTTTGCTGCCGCACTCGAACATTTTCGCGAAGCTTTGCAAATAGGCCAAGATCTTGTGAGACTTGATCCGACTGACGCCAACTTTCAGTACGACCTAGTTCAATCGCTTAAACGACATGGATTAGTAAGGGAGCGTTTAGAGGAATGGGAGAGCGCCATATCGATATATCGTTCGGGAGCGGAAATTGCGCAGAAGCTGCTTGAAAAAGCAGCTGACAATTCTGATGCTAGAAGTGAATTGACTTGGTTCAGCGAGAGGTTGGCTGTTGTTAACAGGGCGATTGTGAACAAGTGACGGAGGCCATTTTCGAGCACCTTCGGAGACGGCATGCTCGGTGCCTCCGACCGCGCAGCCAACCCGGGCTCGCTGCATATCCGCTCCTGCATTGGCTTATTGGCGTTCAGCGCAGCCCGATCTGCCTGGCGATTGTTTGCAAGTTGGCCCGTTGCCTCGGTGCATCACTCTGTCGCGAAATCATAAGCGGACACCCCTGAGGTGATCAAGCTCAGTTCTCGCCACTTCCGAACCGGCTGACCTGCACGCATCTGACCCCGTCACCGTTAGGCAGGACCACCCTAAATTCCGGACATTCTGAGACTGCGGCTTGGCCAAACCGACGCCCGTCGGCCCGTCCCCTCAATCGAAATGCACGACCATGCCGTCGTAGGCGGGCTCGACGTGGGGGGGAAGCTCGTGCTTCAGCGCGGCGTAGTCGAGATCGATGTGCAGATGCGTGAGGATGGCACGCTTCGGGCGCAGCCGCTCGATCCATTCCAGCGCCTGCGACACCGAGAAGTGGCTCGGGTGCGGGAGGTAGCGCAAAGCGTCGACGATCCACAGATCGAGCCCGCCGAGTTGCGCCTCGGCCTCGGCCGACATGCCGCTGATGTCGGGGGAATAGGCGACATCGTGCACGCGGAAGCCAAGCGAGGCCTGGTCGCCGTGCTCTTGGCGGATGGGCGTCGCCACGATGGGACCGGCCGCACCGTTGATGGTGATCGCGTCCGGCGGGACGATGTCGTGAGGAGTAAGAATGGGGGGATAGCTCGATCCGGGCGGCGCCTCGAAGCAGTAGTTGAAGCGCGCTTTCAGTGCAGTCCCCGTCACCTCGTCGAAATGCACGTCGACGCGCCGGCGCATGTTGAAGGCGAGGATCCTGAGATCGTCGATGCCATGCGTGTGGTCGGCGTGGTCGTGGGTGAAGGCGACGCCGTCGATCGCTCCGATCTCGGCGTCAAGCAACTGCTCGCGCAGGTCCGGAGGTGTGTCGATAAGGAATCGGGTGTGGCCGCGCCCGGCGATGCGCTCGAACAGCGCGGCGCAGCGGCGGCGGCGGTTGCGCGGGTTCGACGGGTCGCACGCGCCCCAGTTGTTGCCGAGACGCGGCACGCCGCCGGACGATCCCGACCCGAGCAGAGTCAGGCGGTAGCTCATGCGGCGGTTCCCGGGCGGGCGCGCGGGACTTTCTCGAACAGGCGGAAGAAGTTCGCGGTCGTCGCCTCTGCGAATGTTTCAGCGCTTATTCCGCGCGCCTTGGCAAGTGCCGCCGCGGTGTGCACCACGAGCGCGGGCTCGTTGCGTTTTCCTCGGAACGGCTCCGGCGCCAGGAACGGCGCGTCGGTTTCGACCAGCAACCGGTCGAGCGGGACCTCGGTCGCGATGGCGCGCAATGCCTCGGATTTCTTGAACGTCACGACGCCCGAGAACGACACGTAAAGGCCGAGCGCCACGGCGCGCCGCGCCAGCTCGGGTCCGCCCGTGAAGCAGTGCAGGATTGCCTTGAACGGGCCTTTGCCGGTCTCGTCCTCGAGGATGCGGATGGTATCCTCGTCGGCGTCGCGCGTGTGGATCTCGAGGGGCAAGCCGGTTGCGCGCGCGGCCGCAATGTGGCGGCGGAAACCCTGGGCTTGGGCTTCGGGCGGCGATTTTTTGTAGAAATAGTCGAGCCCCGCCTCGCCGATGCCGACGCATTTTGGGTGCCCGGACAGGCGCACGATCTCGTCGAGCGAGATGTCCAGCTCCTCGTGCGCCTGGTGAGGATGGGTTCCGACCGTGCAGTAGACGTTGTCGTGAGCCTCAGCGATGGCGCGGTACTTGGCGTGATCGCGGATCCGCGTCGAGATCGTTACCAGCACTCCGACCCCGGCAGCCTCGGCGCGCGCCACATAGGCTGCACGGTCCGCCTCGAAGTCGGGGTAATCGAGATGGCAGTGGTGATCGACCAGCATCAGGTCGCGTCTCCCTTGCCCTTCTTGGGTGCCTTGGCAGGTTTCGCCGGAGCCTCGCCGTCCTCGGCGGGCCTGACGTAACGCGGAAAGACGCCGACGGGTGCCGGCAGCTCGGTTCCTGGCGCGAGCCGGCCCTCCTTGCCGAGATGGGCAAATGTGCGCGCGGCCGGGGGCTGTGCGAGGAGATCGAGGAGCTTTGCAGCAGACGTCGGCATCGCCGGCTGCACGAGGATCGCAAGCTGGCGCACCGCCTCGGCCGTCACGTAGAGGATCGTGCCTTTACGCTCGACCGAGAGCGCTTTGTCGAACGGCTTCTCGCTGGCGAAATAACGGTCTGCCTCGCCGATTACCGCCCAGACGGCGTCGAGCCACGTCTTGATCGCCTGTTTCTCCATGGCGGCTTTGGCCGCCGGATACATGGCATCGGCGGCAGCCAGGATCGCCTCGTCGGCAGCGGTCAGCTGCCCCGGCACCGGCACCTTGCCGTCGAAGCCCTTGGCGATCATCGAGAGCGAGCGCTGGGCTAGATTGCCGAGGCCGTTGGCCAGATCGGCGTTGATGCGCGTCTCGATCGCCTCGGGGCTGTAGCTGCCGTCGTGGCCGAAGGCCGTCTCGCGCAGAAAGAAGTAACGCACGGGATCGACGCCATAGGCATTCACGAGGTCGAACGGGTCGATGACGTTGCCGACCGACTTCGACATCTTCTCGCCCTTGCTCAGCATGAAGCCGTGGGCGAAGACGCGGCGCGGCAACTCGATGCCGGCCGACATCAGGAAGGCCGGCCAATAGACGGCGTGGAAGCGCACGATGTCCTTGCCGATGACGTGCACGTCGCACGGCCAGAAGCGTTTCAGCGGGGTGTCGCCCGAGTTCAGGAGGCCGGTGGCGGTGACATAGTTGTTCAGCGCATCGACCCACACGTACATCACGTGCTGCGGATTGCCGGGGACCGGAATGCCCCAGTCGAGCGAGGCGCGCGAGACCGAGAGATCCTGCAAGCCGCCCTCGACGAAGCTTTTGACCTCGTTGCGCCGCTCCGGGGGCAGGATGAAGTCGGGGTTAGCCTCGTAGTGGGCGAGCAGGCGATCCTGGAATGCGGAGAGACGGAAGAAAAAGGTTTCCTCCTCGGTCCATTCGACAGGTGAGCCGAGCGGCTCCCGGCGCACGCCGTCCGGCCCGACCGTCGTCTCCTTCTCGTCGAAGTAGGCCTCCTGGCGCACGGAGTACCAGCCCGCGTATTTCGAGAGGTAGATGTCGCCATTAGCCTCCATCCGCCGCCACAGCTCCTTGCAGGCCTCGTAGTGGCGGGGCTCGGTGGTGCGGATGTAGTCGTCGTAGGAGCAGTCGAGCGTATCCTCCATGCGGCGGAAAACGGCCGAGTTACGGTCGGCAAGGGCCTTCGGTGTCAGCCCTTCGGCGACGGCCGTCTGCTTCATCTTGAGGCCGTGCTCGTCCGTCCCCGTCAGAAAATGCACGTCGCGGCCCTCGAGGCGCGCGAACCGGGCAATTGCATCGGTGGTCAGCGCCGTATAGGCGTGCCCGATGTGGGGCACGCCGTTCGGATAGAAGATCGGCGTCGTGACGTAGAACGTACTGGCGCTCATCGGAGCGGCTCCCATGCCCAAATCGGAAGAATGCGGCACGCCGCGGGCCGCATGGGCCGTCATCCCCGCGCGGCTGCGCCGATCCGGCCGAACGTTTGCAGGATCAATGATTTGCGATCGAGATTGAGCGCCTGGGCCTCGCTCTTTTCGCGGGCGATTGTTTCCCACAGCTCGGCCCAGGTGGCAAGCCTCGCCTCGGGCACCAACCGTCGGGCGAGCCGGGCCTCGTCCTCGCCTGTAGCCTGGCCGGCGCCGGCCCGGACGAGCCGGGCGACGAGCTTGAGCAGGAGGTCGAACAGCATCTCGAATTTCTCGGCGGCCGCTTGCGAGGCTGTCTCGTCAGCAAGGGCGTGCACGGTCTGCCAGTCGACGGATGGCAATCCCGCGATGACCTGCCTGATGCGTCCGTCAAGTTTAAGTCCGTCGCCGAGCCAGAGCGTCAGTGCGCGCCGCACGCTCCCCTCTGCCAGGGCAACGAGGCGCACCCAATCGTCCGGCCCAGGCGGCGAAGCCTCCTCCGGAGCAAGGGCCGCGAGGACGGCACGACGCAGGTCCGCCTCGCCCAGCGGCTGCAGGTCGAGCACGCGGCAGCGGGAGCGGATCGTCGGGAGGAGCCGACCCGGCGTCGAGGTCAGCAACAGAAAGAACGTCCGCGGTGGCGGCTCCTCCAGCGACTTCAGCAGGGCGTTGGCCGCGTTGATATTGAGGAGATCGGCGGTATCGACGATCACGACGCGCCAGTCGCCGCCGCCGCTCGTGTGTGCGAGGAACGATCGTACGCGACGCACCTCGTCGACCGAGACGATCTGCAGGTGCCGCTTGGTCTTGTGATCCCAGGGGCGGCGCAGCACCAGAAGTCCGGGATGGGACAGCGCCAGCACTTGGCGCGCGGCCGGTGTCTCTGATGCAATCTCTAGCGACTGGTGGGTCGGGTCCCGCTCGTGGGGCGCGGCGAGCACGTAGCGTGCGAAGCGGTAGGCCAACGTCGCCTTGCCGATGCCTTCAGGCCCCGCGACGAGCCAGCCGTGGTGCATGCGGCCGGAGGCGAAGGCCTCGGCCAGCGACCGCTCGACGGCCTCGTGCCCGAACAGCTTCGCCGTCGCGCGCGGATGTGGCACGCCGTCGAGACGATCTACCTCCGGGATCGTCTCGATCTCCTGGATGGCGGGCGCGCGCGCCATCAGCCAGCTCCGAGGCGGTTGGTCACGGTCTCCCTTACCGCTGCTGCAATGGCATCGATGCTCTGCCGTCCATCGACAACGCACATGCGATCGCCGCTGCGGCTGGCGAGTGCGAGAAAGCCAGCCCTCAGCCGCTCGTGATAGGCGAGATCCCGGGCCTCGTAGCCGTCCGTGCCGGCGCCGCGGCTCCTCGCTCGCGCCAGTCCAAGCTCCGGGGGGAGATCGAGCACCAATGTCAGGTCTGGCTGTGTGGCGCCGACGACCAAGGTCTCCAGCCGGTCGATGACCGTCTGGTCGAGACGACCGGCCGCGCCCTGATAGACGCGCGTCGAGTCCGAGAAACGGTCGCAGATCACCCAAGCACCGGCCTCTAGGGCGGGGCGGATGACCGCCGCGATATGGTCGGCGCGGGCAGCGTAGAAGAGCAGAGCTTCGGATAGCGGCTCGTGCGGCGGCAAGTCAGGATCGAGGATGAAGGCGCGCAATCGCTCGGCGAATGGCGAGCCGCCCGGCTCCCGCGTCTCGATGACGGTAAGGCCAGCTTGGCGCAAATGCCCGGCCAATAGCCGCGCCTGGGTCGACTTGCCTGACCCTTCTCCGCCTTCAAAGGTGATGAATTTGCCGCGCATCAGACGTTGGTAGGAGCGCGGAGTGGGAGAGTCAAACCATGGGCTTCCGGGCGCGCCCGTGCGGTCGGGATTGCACATGCTGACTGGGCTCCTCTAAGCTCGCGCATGCAGCCGACCATACGGAGGAGCCATGCCGCGCCATCTGAGCCTGTCCGAGTTGAGTGCGGGGCTGCCCGCCATTCTCGATTCGCCGAAAGACGAGGGTGTCGTCCGTGGCATCGTGGTTCGGCCGGAGCGCAAGTTGCGGCGCGAGGTGGAGAGCGTCGGGATCAGCCTTGCGGGCGGCGCCGATGGCGATCATTGGGTCAAGGGGTGCTGGAAATCTACCGAGGACGGCAAACCGCATCCGGACGTCCAGATCTGCATGATGAATGCGCGGTGCATCGATCTCATCGCTCAGGAGCGGTCGAACTGGGCTCCCGCGGGCGACAATCTCTTTATCGACATGGACCTGACGCCCGACAACATGCCGCCCGGCACCCGAATTGCCATCGGGACGGCCATTCTCGAGATCACTGATACGCCACACAACGGGTGCGCACTGTTCATCGAGCGTTATGGCCGTGACGCCTGCGTCTTCGTCAACACGGGTGATGGCAAGCGCCTGAGGCTCCGCGGCATCTACGGTCGTGTGGAGCGGGATGGCCGGGTCAGCGTCGGCGACACGGTGCGCAAGCTCGGCTGAGCCCCGACCGTAGCATTCTAAAGCGCCCAGCCCAGCGTCAAATCGACGATGGTATCGAGGCCGCGCCGGACAATGCCGCCGCGCCTGACGTCCTCTGCCGCATAGAGAGGCACCTCGTTTACCGATTGGGAGGCACTTGTCACTCGGAGCTTGGCGACCTGGTCGCCTTTTGCGATCGGTGTTTTCAAGGGGCGTTTGTAGACGAGCTCAGCCTTGATCTTCGGATTGGCCGGATACTTGGGCAGCACGATCGTTACCGGGCCCTTGCCGACCAACGGCAGCCACATCCTGTCGCCCCCCCAGACCCGGGCCTGGGCCACGACCTCGTCCTGCTCGAAGAGTGTGACCTCCGTGACCGACGCGAACCCCCATTCGAGCAGGCGCTGGCCTTCGGTCCTGACCTCGTCCTTCTTGTCGAGTCCACTCATGGCAAGGATCAGGCGGCGCCCGTCCTTGTTGCCGGAAGCGATCAGGCCGTAACCGTCCTTCTTGATGAAGCCTGTCTTCAGACCATCGACGCCGAGCGTCCCAAGCAGGGGATTGTCGTTGATGAAGCGGAACTTGCCGTACTTGAGCTCTTTCTGGGAAAAGCGGGGGTAGTGCTCCGGATAGGCGCGCATGAGGTGATGTGCCAGCTGGGCCAACTCACGCAGCGTGACCTGCTGGCCGTCATGAGGGAGGCCGGTGGCGTTGGTAAATACCGACTTCGACAGACCGATGTGCCGTGCCTCCTCGGTCATGCGCTTGGCGAAGGCTTCCTCGTTGCCGGAGATCGCCTCCGCGAGGGCGATCGCCGCGTCGTTCCCGGATTGCACGATCAGGCCCTGCAGAAGGATGTCGACCGTCTCGCGGGTGTTGACGGGCACGAACATGGCGGTCCAGCCGGACGGTGCGCCGCCGCGGCGCCAGGCATTGACCGACATCGTGATCTCGTCGGTGAGCTTGATCTCGCCCTTCTTCACGGCGCCGAGCACGACGGCAATGGTCATCAGCTTGCTGAGGCCATCGGGCGGCGCCAACTCGTCCGCGTTATGCTGGAAGAGGACTGCGCCCGTTTGCGCATCCAGGATCACGGCGCGCTGGGCCCGTGTAGTGGGAGGGCCGCCCTGCTTGGCGATCTGCGCGACGGAGCGCGATTGCGCGGCGACTGGCGGCGACGATGCGATGGCCCCCAGCAGGCCGATCAACAGCAGGGCTACGACGAATACCGAGATGTGAGCTCGATCCGCGATCCGGGCATCAGCTTGGATTGCCATGAGTCCATCCACACTTCGAGGCCGCAACGCGTAGACGCTAAAAAGGCGAGAACGCAACGCCGGAGTCAACGGCCCTGGGGTACGCCAGAGCCCCCTTTGCAGGTACCTGTCACATGCTATCCTCGCCGAGAGATCGGCACGTGCCGGTGCCCGTTCAACCTCTCCGAGAGTGATCCCGTGCAGCATAAGCCCCGATCGACGGCCGATGATCAGCCGGCTTCCGCGACACCGCTGATCGACCCAATCACTGTCGCCGTGGTCCAGCACCGGCTTCACGCTATCGTCGAGGAGATGGGCGAGGCCATGCTTCGCACCGCATATTCGCAGATTCTCAACTCCAGTCGCGATTTCTCGACGGGGATCTGCGACGCTGTAGGCCGACTTGTGGCCCAAGCAGAACACGTTCCCGTCCACGTCGGTGCGTTGCCCTACGCGGCGCGCTCGGTTGCCGAGGCGTTCGCAGGCGACATTCATCCCGGTGACGTCTTCCTTCTCAACGATCCCTACTTCGGCGGAAACCATCTACCGGACGTCACCGTCTTCGTGCCGGTCTTCGCGGGTGAGGCGCTCGCCTTCTGGTCGATCAACCGGGCGCACATGTCGGATATCGGGGGCTCGACACACGGCGCCTACAACCCTGGCGCCACCGAAATCTTCCAGGAAGGTCTGCGGATTCCCCCGCTGCGCATTGTGGACAAGGGCGCGGCGCGCGAGGATCTCTTCCGCATGATCGCGACCAATGTGCGCCATTCACGCGATTTTCGCGGCGATCTTGCGGCCATGATCGGTTCTGCGAAGCTTTGCGAGAAGCGCTTGCTGGCGCTGATCGCCGAGTTGGGGCATGAGCGCCTTATGGCCGCGACCGAGGCCATGCTCGACGGTGCCGAGCGCCGGGCGCGGGCGATCGTCGCGGAGTGGACGGACGGCGTGTATTACGGCGAGGCTTGCCTCGACGACGATGGGCGCGGGAGGAACGACGTCGCCATCCGCGCCAAGGTGACGGTCAGCGGCAGCGACCTCGAGATCGATCTGACGGAGTCCGATGCCGAGGCCCAGAGCTTTGTCAATTCCTCGCACGCTAATATGCAGTCGGCGTGCGCCATGGCCTTCGCCTACCTGATCGACAGCGACATCCCGAAGAACGACGGCTCGTTGCGTCCGTTGAAGGTCGTGGCCAAGCCCGGCACCATCGTCTGGGCGAACGATGGACTGCCGGTCACCATGTGCACCAGTCACTGCTCGAACGAGATCGTCGAGGCGATCGTGGTCGCCCTCTCGGCGGCCTGTCCCGATCGTGCGATGGGCGGCTGGGGGCGGCGCTTCCGCATCGCGATCAAGGGGGAGGATCCGCGCACGGGACGGAGCTTCATCTGGCATTTGTTTCAAGCGCGTCCGGGCGGCGGTGGGTCGATCGCGGGCGACGGCTATAATTCCGTTGGCGAATGGCACTCGGCGGGCGGCATCAAGTTCGGCTCGATCGAGGTGGCTGAGGCGCGCTTCCCGTTTCTCTTTCTGCATCACGAGTACCGTCCGGATTCGGCTGGCGACGGCCAGTTCCGAGGCGGAACCGGGGGCGACCTCGAGATGGTCGTCGAAACGGCCAAGCCGGCCGTGGGCAACACCGCGGGCGACGGTATCCGGCATGGTGCGCGTGGCATGCTCGGCGGCGAGGACGGCAAGCCTCACCACTACGTCCTCAAGCGTGCGGCTACCGGCGAGGAGATCGTGCTCGGCACCAAGATGGTGGGCGTCAGCATTGAGCCTGGCGACCGGCTGATCGTCCACTCGGGCGGAGGCGGCGGCTGGGGTGATCCCGCCAAGCGATCCGCCGACGCGCGATCTCGCGATGTGGCGAATGGCTTCGTGACCGTCGCGCCTCGCTCTCGCACGAGGAACTGAGCCGAAAAGCCCTACCGCATTTCGACACCACAGGCCCATTTCCGGGGATACGATCGGCATGACGTCCACAATCTACCGTATCGGCATCGACGTCGGCGGCACATTCACCGATCTCGTAGCGGTCGACGAGGCCGGTGCATCGACGCTGGCCAAGAGCCCATCGACGCCAGCCGACCCGTCCATCGGGGTGCTCGAAGGCTTGGGCGTGCTCGCCGGGGCGCTGGGGCTCGAATGCTCCGTTCTGCTCGCGAGGTGCGAGCGTATCGTTCACGGCACGACGGTCGCGACGAATGCGTTGATCGAGCGCAAGGGTGCCCGCGTCGGCCTGATCACGACCGAGGGCCACCGCGACGTATTGGAGATGCGCGAGGGGTTGAAGCCCGAAGATCGCTACAACCTGCGCCTCGCTGCGCCTGAGCCGCTCGTGCCGCGCCATCTGCGTTTCGGGGTGAAGGAGCGGGTGCGCGCCGATGGCAGCATCCTGACGCCGCTCGACGAGGCTTCGGTGATACGCGCAACCGACGCGCTGATAGCGGCCGGCGTCACGTCGGTGGCGATCTGCTATCTGCACGCGTGGCGCAATCCGGCTCACGAGGCGGCAACGGCCAGGCTCGTCCGCGAGCGGATGCCGAGTGCCTACGTGACCGTCTCGTCCGACGTTTTCCCGCAGATCAAGGAGTACGAGCGCGTCTCGACCACCGTGGTCAACGCCTACGTGGGCCCTGTCGTTGCCGGCTACCTCGGGCGTCTCGAAGGACGACTTGCGGAGGCCGGCTATCAGGGGCCGCTGTTCATCATGTTGAGCCACGGAGGCGTGGCTCCCGTCGAGGAGGCGATCCGGCTGGCAGCCGCGACCGTCCTCTCCGGCCCTGCAGGCGGGGTCGCCGGCTCGATGTATGCGGCCGAGCTGCTGTCGACGCCGAACCTTATTCCGTTCGACATGGGCGGCACCTCGACCGACATCTCGCTCATCCGGAAGAGCGCTCCCGGCCTCGCCATCGATCGCGGTATCGCCGGTCAGCGCATCGCCTTGCCCAGTCTCGATATCGTCGACTCTCGGTGCCGGCGGCGGCTCAATCGCCCGGGTCGACGGCGGCGGCGTTCTGCACGTCGGCCCGGAGAGTGCCGGCGCCGCGCCGGGGCCCGCCTGCTACGGGCGAGGCGGCACCGAGCCGACCGTTACCGACGCCAACCTGCTGCTGGGTCTCCTCGATCCCGCGGGCCTTCTCGGCGGCGAGATGCGGCTCGACCGGGATGCCGCCGAGCGGGCCATGGGCGCCCTCGGCAAGGACTTGGGACTGGATGCCATTGCTGCCGCCGCCGGTGTTCAGCGGGTCATCAACGCGCGAATGGCCGAGGGCATTCGCCTCGTGTCGGTCCGCCGCGGCATCGATCCGACCGCCTTTGCGCTGTTGGCGTTCGGTGGTGCGGCCGGGCTGCATGCGACGGCTGTTGCCCGGCAACTCTCGATCCCGCATGTGATCGTGCCGCGCGTGGCCTCGGTGCTGTCCGCGTGGGGGATGCTGGCGAGCGAGATCCGCTTCGAGACGACGCGCAGCCACATCGGGGACGCCGCTGCGATGTCGACCGCGGGGCTCTCGGCGATCTTCGGCGAGATGGAAGCCGAGGCGCGCGCGCGCCTTGCCGCCGTTTTCGAGGGACCCATCGCCGTCGCGCGCAGTGCCGACATGCGTTACGGCGAGCAGATTTTCGAGATCAACGTGCCGCTGGATCATATCGACTGGTCGGCTGCGGACCTCGGCCCCCGCGTCGCCGATGCGTTCCATGCGCGCCACGAGGAGCTTTACACCTACGCGCAGCGGACCAACGAGGTGGTGCTGGTCAACGCGCGGGTTGCGGTGATCGGCAAGCTGCCGGCGTTGCCGAAGGAGCCCGTCCTCGAGGCACGGGATAGCGCCGCGCCGGTGCGCCGTCAGCGTGCACACGTCGGAGGCGGATGGATGGAGCTCGATGTTCACGCCTTCGAGACGCTCGCACCGGGGCAATCGATTGCGGGGCCTGCCCTGGTCGAGGGTGCCACGACGTGCGCCCTGATCGAAGCCGGCGATACGGCTCGCGTCACGCCGAACGGCTGGCTCGACATCGAGCTGGCGCCTTGACGAGCCCTTGCTCGGGGGCGGGGCGCTGGGCTGGGGGATGTGTGAAGGGCTGAAAGCCCTTCACGTGGCGCGCGTCGGTGCGTGCTACTTGATCGGCGAGAAGGATGCCGGCAGGAGGATTTTGCTTTCCTGCCGCTCCATCGGCGTCGACGTCTTCGGTGGCCAGATGCCCATCTCGATCGCCTTCTTGCGCGTCGCAACGCGCTCGTCGAGGCTCTTGTAGGCCCAGATGTGCACCCACTGGTTGAGATTGCCGATGTCGGACGAGAACACGCCGATCAGCGGCGACAGCTTCAGGCGCTCGGGGAGCTGTGCCTCCCAGTTGGCCGCGATCTGCGGAATGGTGCCGGCCTTCATCGTATAGGTGCGCATCTCGAAGTAGGGGCCGTGATTGGAAGGCTCCAACTTCGGCGAGAACGGCAGCGGCTCCAGGATATCGGAGCGCATCTCGGCGATGAACTCGGAGGTCTTCGGCGGCCAGATGCCGGCCTTGACGGCGGCGGCCCGCGTCTTCGTGCGCTCGTTGGTGTCCTTGTAGGGCCAGACGTGGATGACCTGGTTCAGGGGGCCGATCTCGGACGTCCAGAAGGCCGCGAGCGGCGAGAACTCGAGCCGTTTCGGCAGCGCCTCGCCGAAGCGCTTCAGGAACTCCGGCATCGTGCGGGGGTGCAGCGTGTAGGTGCGGAACTCATAGATCATGGGTGTCTCCTCGGGATCGCGAGGGGGCGAGCTTACCGCAGGAAGCGCGCGTGTCGCCTGTTTTGCTGTCTCGGCGCTCCCTAACGCAAAGCGCCCCGGGATCGCCTCCCGAGGCGCGCATTCCGTAAAGTCTCTCAGATCCGGATCACACCGACGCGTTGATCCACTCCTCGAGCTTGCGCTTCTGCACGAGCGCGCCGACCTGGGTGGCGGCGACCTTGCCGGCCTTGAACATCATCAGGGTCGGCATCGCCTGGATGCGGTACTGCTGGGTGATGCCGGGGTTCTGGTCGACGTCGATCTTCACGATCTTGACCTTGCCCTCCATCTCCTTGGCGACCGCCTCGAGCGCCGGTGCCATGGCCTTGCATGGCCCGCACCACTCGGCGAAGAAGTCCACCACGACTGGCACGCTCGAATCCAGAACCTCGGCCTTGAAGTTGGCGTCTGAAACCTCTGCGGTCATGGTCATCTCCTGGAAGTGGGCGGCGGTCGCGGAGGACAGCGGCCCGTTACGGCGGTACGCCGATGAGTCGAACCGAACGTAGGTAGGCCCTGCTCAGGCGTCAAGATTGGCCCGATCCAGCAGGAACAACCGTTTTGAGGCATCGTCAAGGCTGTCAGAAGGCAACTCCATGAGGTGCGGGCCATCCGTCCACAGCAGCGCCGCCCGGATTGTGCGACCGGGGAAAATCCGAGCTACGGCAAATCGATAGGCTGCAAGCTGCAGGACGTAGGCATCGGCCACCTGGGCAACATCGGTGGGGGGCGGACGGTTGGTCTTGAAGTCAACGATCAGAACCTCGTGATCGGTCGCGACGAGCCGGTCGATCTGCCCGGTCAGGCGCACGGTTTGGCCGTTCCCGTCAGGTGGGGGCAACTCGGCTACGATCGGCACCTCGGCGCGGCTGTCTGGCCCGAACACAGCGGCGAAATCCGGGTCCGCCAGCACAGCCAGCGTCTCGGTGACGATGCTGTCGCGGGTTCGGGGCGAAAGGCTCTCAGCCCGTGCCGCCACGAACGCGGTGGCTGCGTCCTTGCGCTGCGCCTCGGCTATGCCCGGCAAGTGCTGCAGCAACGCGTGGGTGAGGGTGCCGCGCAGGAAGCGGTTGCCGTCGGCGAGGACGGCGGGGGAGGGGGCCGGGGGCTCGTCAGGGCCGCGGGGGGCGCGGGGCTGATCGACGGGATCACCCTCGTCGTCGGATTCAAGCGGTGCCAGGCGGGACGGAGCCAGCGGAACCGCGATGCCGGGCTCGCGCGGGGCCTTGACGCGTGCCCAATCCGGTGGGGCGATCGCATCCACGATGGCGTGCGCCTTTGTCTTCGTCGGCTCCGGATCGCGCATCTGAGGTGCCTCCAGTCGCCGGATGCGACGGCCCGCCGGGTCGGCCGTCTCGACGAGGGCGCCGGCCAAGCCAGCCTCGACGGCGTCGTACCAGCAGCCCGCCTCGCGGCCGCGTCCGCCTTCGAAGCCGCACACGTAGAGCCGATCCCGGGCTCGTGTGAGCGCGACGTAGAGCAGCCGGTTGTGCTCCTCGGTCTCCTTTTGACGGGCGTTCTGGCGCGCCGTGGTCACGGCTTGCACAGTCGAAGTGCCCTTCACCGGCCAGAGGAAGGGTTGTCCGGTCATTGCAGGGGGGCGGTGCATCTCGGGAAACTCGACGAGCCCCCCGGGGCGTCCGCCATTGACGCCTGCGCAGGTGTCGGGAAGAATCACCACCGGTGCCTCGAGCCCCTTCGAGCCGTGCACGGTCATGACGCGAACCTCGCTGCGGCCATGCTCCATGTCGCGCTTGATGTCGCGATCGGTCGCGCGCAGCCAATCCATGAAGCCTTGCAGCGAGGGCGGCGCCTGCTCGTCATAGGCTAAGGCCAGAGAGACGAGCTCGTCGAGCGGGTCGGCTGCCTCCGGGCCGAGGCGGCCGAGCAGCTTGGCGCGCATGCCGTCGTGCACCAGTACCTCGACCAGGAACTCATAGGGCGGGACCACGTCGGCGCGCGAGCGCCAGCGCTTCAACTGCTCGGCAGCGGGCGCGTAGCGAGCCTCGGCTTTGGCTGCGGCGAGCAATGCCGACCACAGCGAGCCGCGCCGCTTCGGAGCGAGGCGAATGAGATCGCCGTCGTCGAGGCCGAAAAGCGGGCTCTTCAACACGGAGGCGAGGGCGAGATCGTCCTCGGGCAGCAGCAGGACATCGGCGAGTGCCATCAGATCGAGGACGGCGAGCTGGTCGGTCAGCCGCAGCCGGTCGGCGCCGGCCACGGGAACGCCACGCTTCTTCAAGGTTGAGACCATCAGGTCGGCGAAGGGCCGCCTGCGGCGCACCAGGATCAGGATGTCGCCGTAGCCGACTGGTCGGCCCTCAGAAGGGAGCATCTCGCCGCCCTCCACCCATCCCGCGATGGTCTCGGCGATCCGCTCCGCCAGTCGTATGGCGGGCGCGGATTGCGCCACCTCGTCCAGCGGCTGCCAAGCGGGCGCGGGCTCGGTCCGGTCCGGCTGCTCCGTATCCCAAAGCTCGACCAGTCCGGCCATGCCGAAGCGGTTCGCCGTGTGCTTCGGGATCTCTCCTGTCGAGGTCAGTCCGGATGCCCGATCGGGGGCCGAGAAAACGCGATCGACGGTCTCCAGGACCGGGGCAACCGTCCGGAACGAAAGCGTCAGCGGAACGCGCTCGAAACGAAGCTCAGCGTTGCGAGCCATTCTCTCGAACAGCCGACCCATGTCGGCGAACATCTTGGGGGCAGCCCCTTGGAAGCCATAGATCGACTGTTTCTCGTCGCCGACGGCGAAGACGGTGCGCGGGATGCCCGTGTCGAGCTGGCGTGCGCCGGCACCCGAAAGGAACTCCTCGGCCAGCGCCCTGATGACGCGCCACTGCGTGGGACTGGTGTCCTGCGCCTCGTCGACGAGGATGTGGTCCAGTCCGCCGTCGAGCTTGTAGAGCACCCACTGGGCGTCGTGGTTGTCGCCGAGCAGCGACCCGGCGGCGCGGATGAGGTCGTCGAAGTCGAGTGCGGCGCGCTGCGCTTTCAGCGCGTGGTAGCGCTGCATGGCGGCGTCCGCCAAGCGCATGGCGGCGACGGTGGCGTCGGCGACGGCGATGCAGCAGAGCTTCTGCTTGAGCTCGACGAACCGGGTCTGTGCCGCGTCCAGGTCCGCGGAAAGATCGGGATTTGCAGACTTCAGCTTCGCGGTCAGGAGGCGGGCGCGGGGCTCGCCCTTGCCGGTCAGGAAGTACCCCGCCAGTGCTGCAATCCGCGCTTCGCTCGCCGGTGCTTCGATTGCAGCGGCGATCGTCTCGGCATGATCCTGGTCCGCCGAAGTCCCGCCTCTGAGCACGTCGCGGACGCGTGAAAGCTGTGAAGACTTGAGAACCCCGGCGCATTGGTTCTGGAGGGCATCGAAGGTGTCCGCTGCCTCGAGCCCGAGCGCCCGGCGATAGAGAGCGGAGATCGGGTCGTCGCCGCGTGGCGCGTCGAGCTCGAGACGCGAGGCCTGCTCCAGCCAGTCGGCCTTGGCCATGGCGTCCGCGAGGATGCGGTCGAAGCCGTCGTCGGCGGCATAGCGCACGGCTGTCGCGAGGGCTCGGCCGAGAGCGCCCGCCGGGTCGCTGGTCGCGATCTCGAGGACGTGCGTCGTCGCTTCGCGGATGAGCGCGGCCCTGGTCGCGTCGTCGAGGATGGCAAACCCCGGTGGCACCGACGCCTCGAGCGGAAAGCGTTGCAGCAGGCGCTCGCAGAAGGCGTGGATGGTCTGCACCTTGAGACCACCCGGTGTCTCGATCGCCCGCGTGAACAGATCGCGGGCTCGGCCGGTCTCGGCCTCGGTCGGCCGGCGCTCCAGAAGACCCGCGAGAGCATCGTGGAGATGCTTGTCATCGACCGTGACCCATCGCGACAGCCGGTCGAACACCCGCGACGACATCTCCGCTGCCGCCGCCTTGGTGTAGGTCAGGCAGAGCAGGCGCTCGGGTGGCGTGCCGGCGACCAGCAGGCGCAGAACGCGTGTCGTGAGCACATGCGTCTTGCCGGTTCCGGCGTTGGCCGACACCCAGGCCGAGACGATCGGATTAGCGGCGAGCGCCTGCCGCTGGGTCGTGGCGTGCAGCTCGTCCGCGAGCTCGGGCGGAAGGGGATGTCTGGTCATTCGCTGCCCCCGGTTCCCGTGTCGCTGGTCCACTCACCGATGCGGGCAAGGTGCGCATAGTCGTCGTAGGTGTAGTCGAATCGGCGACGGCGTAAGGCGCGGTACGGCGTGCCCGCGTCGTCGAACCTTGCGACGAGCTTCTGCAACTCGGCCAGTGCGCTTGCGCCGATCTCACCCACGGTCTTGTCCTTCGACGTGATCAGGCATTCCTCGCCAGGTGGCTCGCCCCCGGTGGCGCGGATGTAGCGCAGCGCGGACACGATCGCGGCGTCGACCTGCGGAAAGACGCCGGCTGCGGCCATGGCGGCCTCGAGGGGGAGCTGGGGCGCCTCGCCTGCGACAACCTCTGCGGCTTTCGGCAACGCGCCTGTCTTGTAGTCGGTGATCACGATGCCCGCGGGCTCGATGTCGATGCGGTCGGCCCGGGCCGTCAGCTCGAACCGCCCGCCGGGGGCGTCGAAGCCGAGGCGGCCGTCGATCTCGACGAGGCGTCGCGAGTCGGCGACCCGTCGCGCCGGCTCGGTCTCGGCGAACCAGTGCGCAAACCGGACGAGGCGGGGGCGCCAGAACGCCTTGACGCGCGGCTCGCGGCCAAGCTCCCCGATCACCACGTCGGCGATCTCCATGAAGGCCCCGACGACGTCGTGTGGCATCGCCGCCGGGTAGTGCTTCGTGAAACGCGCCAATGCCTCGTGCACGATCTGGCCGCGTTCCGAGGGGCCCGGCTCCTGGCCGAGCGGCGGCAGAGCCTCGAGTTGCAGGATGCGCCGTGCAAAAATGGCGTAGGGATTTGCCAGCCAGGTCTCGACATCGGAGACGGAGGCCCGCCGAGGGCGAAGCGCCAACGGGGGCGTCGGCGCGGGCGGAGAGATAGGCGTCATCTCAACTGGCAGATCGCGGGCACGGCCCCAGGCGGCCCAGGGCATCGCCGGAGCCAGCGCCGTGTCGAGCTCGAGGCCCCCGAGCAGGGCGTGCAGGCGCAAGAGCCAGCGAGAGGCGACCATTGGCACGCCACCCACCTTGTTCGCGCGGGTCAGGTAGACTTTCTCGGCGCCGAGCAGGCTTGCAACGTCATGCGCGGCGCGGCCGGTCTCCTCCTCGGGGCTCGGTAAGCCGAGCGTCGCGCGCATCTGGCGGTTGAGCCAGGGACCGGGATCGGAGGCCTTCGGCCAGACGCCTTCGTTGAGCGAGCCCAGCACCACGACGTCCGGTTGGTGGAGGCGGGCCTCGTAGGGTCCCCAGATGAACAGCCGCGGATGGCGCGGCACCCGCGTGCGGATGCTCTCGCTGCCGACCAGAGTGCGGAAAAAATCCGGATAGTCGGCGAGCCGCAAGGCCGGCTGCGTCATGTCCTCGTTCATCAGCTTCGCGAGCAGCAGGGAGGCCGCAGCGCCTTCGTCGCGGTCCCACAGCGGCGAGCCGGCACCGGCCCCTCCCGCCTCGCGATCGCCGATTTCCGTCTCGGCGGGCTGGGCGATCGCCTCGGCGACGCCGATATGCACCCGCACGATACGGGATAGTGGGTGGGCTGCGCCGTCATCATCGAGCGCGACGAGGGGGGCCATGGCCGTCCCAAGCCGCTTCACGAGATCGGACATCGCATCCCAGTCGGCATCCTTGATCCGCATGACCGAGCGATGCCGACGTCCACCGCCCTGGGCATCGACGCGTGCCCGCTCGACCGCGTCCTCGAGGCTCCGCAGGCCGCGTCCCAGGTAGGTCGTTCTCAGGGCTGCGAGCTCGAGGTTGCGTGCCGCCCGGCGCACATCGCCGGCGGTAAGGCCGAGCCGGGTCAGGGGGTGCTTGAGCAGCGCCATGAGGTCGGCTGGAGCAAAGCCCGACTGCAGTGCATTGGCGACGAGATCGAGGAATGCGCCCGGCACCGTTTTGGCGAAAGGCCGCCCCGCGGAATCGTCGACGCGGATGCCCCAGGCCTCGAGCCTCGCCGCGACGCGGCGTGCCAGCAAGCGATCGGGCGAGACGAGGGCGGCCGTGCGTCCGGGTGTCTCGAGTGCCTCGCGCAGGATCAGGGCCACCACCTCGGCTTCGTCCTCGGCAGTGGCGGTCTCGACGAGATCGACGTCGGCGAGCGCCGCCTGGAATGCCGGAAGATCGGCCTGCTCCTTGAGCCGCCGCCAGCCGACCAGAGTTCCTGTCGGTCGCATCGCCTCGCTGATCAGCCTGTTGCGCTGGGTTCGCTCGGCAGCGAGCGGCCGGCCGGGTAGCTCGCACACTTGGGCACGGGTCAGGCCGAGTTGGGCAACCAGCCGGGCTAGGCCGTGCTGGGGATGCTCGGGGTGGCTTTCGGCGAGCCGGCTGTAGCTGTCGTCGTCGAGGTCGGTGTCGAGGCCGGGGAGCACGATGGCGCCATTCGGGAGACGGGCCACTGCGCGCATCAACCCGGCGGTCGCCGGCACCGAGCCGGTGACCCCGGCGACGATCACGGGATATGGGGGCGGGAAAGCGGTCAGTCTCTCAGCTTCGGCGATGATCAAGCGATTGCGCCGATCCGCGGGCGAGATCATGTTGTTGCCGGCGAGATGTTGGGGCCAGAATTCCGTAACGATCCTCAGAAAATCGAGGGTCTGCTGCCAGTGTGCCGAATAGTCGTCAGGCACGAGCGTGGAGAGCGTGTCGAGCGCTACGTTCTCGGTCTCGACGGCATCGATCAGGCGCGCCAGCTCGGACGCGAGCCGGGCCGCCTGAGCCGGGGTCGTCGCGCCTGCGCCGGAGACGGGCGCCATGTCCGCCGCATCGGGGTCGCTGCCGCTGGTCGCCCGGCGCATGGCCCGCGACCAGGCGAGCACCAACTCGGTCAGAAGGAGCGTTCGCTCCAGCGGGCCGATGGCCGGTGGCGCCGTCAGCTCGGCCGCGCCGAGCATCGGGCCGGCGATGGCGCTCTCGATCAGCCCGAGGTCTTCCTGGCCTTCGGCGATGGGCCGGATCGCCGGCAGCAGCATCGCTTCGCCGCCGGCAACGGCGAGAAACGCCTCCTGCAGCGTGCGCGCGGCCCGGCGGGTCGGCATCAGGATGGTCCAGGCCGGGAGGTCGATGAGGCGCGGCTTTGCTCCTCCGGGCGCGGGTAGGTCTCCGGAGAGGATCGCCTCGGCCAGTGCCGACAGAAATGGCCGGCCGGGTGAAACCGTGTAAACGCGGGGCCGGGCACCGCTCTCGCGCTGGCTCATGTCGTCGCGTCCCCCGGTTGCCGCGCCATCAGCGCCTCGGCCGCGGTCAGCGCCGCCGGATTGCCCACATGCATCCACGTACCGACAAGCCGGATGCCGAACAGCCGCCCCTCGGCCATCGCGCGGTCCCACACCCGGTTGAGGGAGAAGGCCCCGGCCGGCACGTCGCGCATCAGCCGCCGTGTCGCGATCGAGGCGCCGGCAAAGACCAGATTGGCCGTCTCGCCCTGGGCGACGCGCCTCAAGCGGCCGTCGGCCCCGAGGTGGAAATCACCGCGGCCCTCGTAGCCGAGGCTGGTCCTCCGCTCGGCCAGCAGCAGCACGCCGTCCATCAGGCGCTCGTCCATGGCCTCGGCGAGCCGTTCCAGATTGGGGACGCCGTGCTCGATCCATACGCTGTCCGAGTTGTGCACCAGCACGGGCGCGCCGCGCAGCAGGGGCCATGCCTTCGCCAAGCCACCACCGGTGTCGAGCAGACCCTCGCGCTCGTCGGAGATCACGATCCGTGGTTGCCGTCGAACCTGGAGATGCAACTCGATGGCGTCGGCGAGGTAGTGCACGTTGACCACGGCCTCGCGGATGCCCGCTGCCGCGAGCCGATCCAGAACGTGATCCAGCAGCGGGCGGCCTGCGAGTGGCACCAGCGGCTTGGGCACTTGCTCGGTCAGTGGCCGCATGCGCGTGCCGAGGCCGGCAGAGAGCACGAAGGCTTTGTCCAGGCGAATGCTCATGCGGGCAGCGTCCCCCTGCCGTGTTGCTCGAAGGTGCCGCCACTAGGTGGCCGTCAGATGCCAATCGGCGCTCGGCGGATCGCCTCCGGGAAGTTCACATCGTACCACGCTGCAAGGGCCGCCAAGTCCGGGTGGGCGAGGTTGCGCGCGAGATAGGTCCAGGTGCGGCTCATGTGCCTCAGGTAGCCGGGCTTGCCGTCTCGGCGGAGCAGGCGGATCCAAAGCCCGATCAGGCGCGTGTTGCGCTGGGCACCGAAGGCGGCGTAGGTCGCGAGAAACCGCTCGCGGTCGAAATCGGGTTCGAAGCGGGCCACCTCTCGCAGATAGCGATCGCGCTCCGCCGTCTCGATCTCGGCCGGCACGTCGATCCGGGCGTCCTGCAGCAGCGACACGAGATCCAGCGCCCACGGCTCGGCCAACGCGTCCTGGAAGTCGATCACGCCGACCCGCGCGCCCGGCGGCCGATCGGGCAGCCAGAACAGGTTCGGCGAGTGGAAGTCGCGCAGGAACAGGCCCGGTGGCTCTGCGAGGAGCCGGTCGAGCACGGGCGCCCACAAAGCGTGCAACTCCTGCCGTATCGCATCGGGGGGAGGCGCGCGCTTCACCTCGGGCCAATACCAGTCGAGGATCAGATCGATCTCGATGCCCAGAGCCGCGCGGTCGAATCGGGGAAGGCGATAAACGGTGCCATCGGGCAAGGGCAGGTAGTCCGGCAGCGGCGACCGGCGCAGCCTCAGGAGCAGGTCCACGGCCGCGCCCCAGAGCAGGCCTTGTGGCACGCCGACGTCGAGAGCACGGCCGAAGGTGAGGTCGCCCAGATCCTCGAGCAGCAGAAGGCCGTACTCCAAATCGGAGGCATGAATGTTCGGTGCCGAGACGCCGTTCGCCGCCAGGGCCCCGCCAATGGCGACGAATGGGCGGACGTCCTCTGCCAGGTGCGCTATCCGGCTGTAGGGCAGACCGTTCAGAACCGGCGGTCCATCGGGCATACGTGGCGCATCCATCAGAATGAAACTCGTGCCATTCAAGTGAATGCGTGCGTAAGCCCGCGCCGAGGCGTCGCCTTGAAGGTAGGCGATCCGCTCGGGCTCGACGCCTTGCGGCACCGCCCGCGCCAGGAAGTGATGGATAAGCTCGATCCGCTCCAGCCGCGGTATCCAGCTGCCCGCTCCCATCAACGTCAAATCGCGTAGCTCCGGGCTCGCGCCAGCGGCGATCGCGACCTCGAGCCGGTCCGCGGGCATGTCATTTTCGGCACGGTCGGGCCATTCCACTATGGCCGCGCCGCCGGCCAGCGCCTCCTCGAAACCGATCTCGGCCAGCTCGCTCGCATCGGCAAGGCGATAGAGATCGAAGTGGCCGACGTCGAGCCGCGGCGTCGCGTAGGGCTGCATGATAGGAAACGTCGGGCTCGGCACCTCGGCGTCGGCATCCCCGAGCAGTGCCCGAAGTATCGCGCGGGCGAACGTGGTCTTGCCGGCCCCGAGATCGCCACGGAGGAGGACGGCGTCGCCAGCTGTCAGCTTCAAGGCGACCAGCTCAGCGAGACGCTCGAGCTTGGCCGTGTCGAGCCCGGCCAGATGCCAGGCGCGACTCATGCCGTGGCCTTCCGGGCGTCGAGCAGCGGCGGTGCTGGGGCGATCGGTGGCTCGGGCAGCAGCACGGTCACGGTGGTGCCGATGCCGGGCTCGGACTCGAGCTGCAGGCGACCGCCGTGCAGCTCGACCAAGCTCTTCGCCACGGGCAGGCCGAGACCGGCGCCACGGTGCTTCGAGCCTTGGCTGCGCGACACGAAACGCTCGAGCACGGCACGCTGCTGGCTCTTCGGGATGCCGACGCCTTCGTCCTGGACCTTGAACGCGATCATGCCTTGTTGACGCTCCGAGGTGACCTTCACCGTTCCACCCGGCGGGGAGAAGCCGATGGCGTTGGACAGGATATTATAGAAAATCTGGCGCACGCGCGCCTCATCGCCCAGGATTGCCTCGACATCGGGCGCTATCGTGACGTCGAGCTTGATCCGGGCCCGCGACGCACGGTCTCGGACGGCGAGCAGGGCGCCGTCGATGATCGGCTGGACCTTGACCGGCGCCATTCTGAGCTCGAGCGCACCGGCGTCGATATTGGCGAGGTCGAGGATGTCGTCGATGATCGCGAGGAGCTGGCGTGAGGAGGCGCCGACGTCGGTCAGATACTCGCGCTGCTTGTCGTTGAGGGGGCCGGTGCGGGGGCTCTCGAGGAGCTCGGAGAAGCCGATGATATTGGTCAGCGGCGTCCTCAGCTCGTAGGACACGTGGCTGATGAACTGGCTCTTCAGCCGATCAGCGGCTACCAGCGCCTCGTTGCGCTCGATCAGGGCGCGCTCGTAACGCTTGGAGACCGTAACGTCGGCGAAGGAGACCAGAATGCCGCCGTCCGGAAGCGGCAGAGCGGCGTAATCAATGACGCTCTGGTCGGCGCGTGCGATCTGGCCTTCGGAGGATTGCCGGATGTCGGATATCCCCGTCGCGACGTTCGCGATTGTGCTCCAAGCGTCCGTATCGCCGACGAGAACCTGGCACTGGCGTGCGATCACCTCGATATGCGGGCCCTGGCTCAGCATGCGGGGCGACAGTTTCCAGATTCGCTCGAAGGCATGGTTCGACAGCTTCAGTCGCCCGTCGGTGCCGAACACGGCGATGCCTTCCTTCAGATGATCCAGGGTTTCCCGCTGCACGTCGATCAGCGCATTGTAACGGCTCTCGAGGCTGATCCGCTCGGTGACGTCGTCGAAGAATTGCGTGGCTCCGCCGCCCGCCCGTGGCTCGATCGTGACGTGCAACGTGCGGCCATCCGGCAAATACCAGCCTTCCTCCTGCGTGGTCTCGCCCTTAGCGGCCGCCAGAACGCGCACCTTCCAGGTGCGGTAGTTGACGGCTTCCGGCGCGGCCGTCTCCCCGGAGCCATCCGGGCTAGGCTCCGGCCGGCTGACGACATCGGGGAGCTTGCCAGCCTCACGCAGCCGGTCGAGGATCTCGGCATCGGTGGGGGCCGTCGCAAGCCATTCGGGATCGAGACCCCACAGCTGTTGATAGGCCGAATTGGCGAATGTCAGCCGCTGATCCGGCCCAAAAATGGCGACAGCCGTTGCGACGCGATCGAGGGTCCGGTCGTAGGCGACGATCTGGCGGTCGAGCTCCCCGCGCGCGCTCTCGGCGGCGGTGATGTCGATCGCTGCGGCAGCAAGCGCGTCGCCGAGTGGCAACGCCACGACGTCGTGCGACCGCCGCTCGCCAGCGATATTGAGCGACAAGCGCTTCTCGAAAGGGCTGCCGACGCCGACGACGGCCTTCAGCTCGTCCCGCTGCCGTGATTCCAGGAGCTCGACCTGCCGGTCGCGCACCTCGGCCTCGTCGGTCGCCTCGACGGCGGTGACGTAGGCCTTGTTGACCCAGGAGATCTTGCCGTCGGCGCCGCGCAACCAGACGGGCATCGGCAAAGCATTGAGCAGTGCACGTGATAAGGAAATGTCACGCGCCAGCTGCCGGTGCTGGTCCATGATGCGGGCGAGATCGCGCCGGGAGCCGGCCACATCGCGCAACCTCAGGATGGCGCGACCGCCTGCGACCCGCCCATCGGCCTCGACATGACCGCCGGCCGATGTCCGCAGCAGCAGATTGAACGGACGGCCCATCGCAAACAGCGTATCGAGGCCTGACTTGAGATCGTGGGCGCCTTGCGGCTCCAGCCACTGGCCGAATCGCAGAAGCTGCTGGGGATCGTCGGGCAGGCCGGCAACGGTCGTCAGTGTGTTGACGGCAATACGTACGCTCTGGCCGTGCTGCCAGTAGATCAGCACCTGTGGCTCGGCCTTCAGTATGGCCTCGGCGGAAGCGAGGTTGCGACGCAGCTCGGCCGTCTCGTCCTCGCGGCGGCGGCCCATTCTGCGGGCGGCGCGAGTTCGAGCGCCAGAGCAGCGCCAGGGCCACGGCCATGGCTCCGCTCGTGACGGCAAGCGCCAATACATGCGCCAGCTTCATGGTGCCGACGCCTTGCGAGCTGCGGTCGGCGATCGCGGCGGTCAGCACGATGGCACATGCGATGCTGGCGACCAGCAACAACATCAGCTCGGCGCGCGCGTTGACGCCTTTGCTCGGGGGATTGGTTGCGGACTGCATCGCGCTCCCGGAAGAGGAAAGCCAGCTCGATAGGCTCGGACGCGAAACAGAACCGGCGGCACCGGCGAAGATTAACGAATTGTTAGCGATTATGCGGCCCGAGGCCCGCTCTGCCTAGAGTCGGCGGCGTAGCCGTGGCACTTCTTCGCGTCCGCTGTGGCAACCCGGTCGGCACCCGTGCCAGGATTGGGGCGTGTCACAGCACATGAACGTCGATGGCCCCGCCCGCGCACCCACAGGGGCGGCGAGCGAGGCCATCGGCCTAGAGCTTGGTCCAATTCCGCCGACGGAAGCGGCAGCCGATCGTCAGTACCGGTAGTGGTCGGTCTTGAAGGGGCCTTCGGGTTTGACGCCGATGTACTCGGCCTGATCGGGGCGCAGCTTGGTGAGCTTGGCGCCGACCTTGGCGAGATGCAGCATCGCGACCTTCTCGTCGAGGTGCTTCGGGAGCACGTAAACCTTCTTCTCGTACTTGCCCTGGTTGGTGAAGAGCTCGATCTGGGCCAGGGTCTGGTTAGTGAACGAGGCGCTCATCACGAACGAGGGGTGCCCCATGGCATTGCCGAGATTCACGAGGCGGCCCTGCGACAGCAGGATGATGCGGTTGCCGTTCGGGAACTCTATCTCGTCGACCTGATCCTTGATGTTGTTCCACTTCATGTTCTTCAGGCCGGCCACCTGGATCTCGTTGTCGAAGTGGCCGATGTTGCACACGATCGCGCGGTCTTTCATGTTGCGCATGTGATCGACCGTGATGATGTCCTTATTGCCGGTCGCCGTGACGTAGATGTCGGCGCGCGGCAGGGCATCCTCCATGGTCACGACCTCGTAGCCCTCCATGGCGGCCTGAAGCGCGCAGATCGGGTCGATCTCGGCGACAAGAACGCGGCAACCGGCCTGGCGCAGCGATGCGGCCGAGCCCTTGCCGACGTCGCCATAGCCCGCGACCATCGCCACCTTGCCCGACATCATAACGTCGGTGCCGCGGCGAATGCCGTCGACGAGGCTCTCGCGGCAGCCGTAGAGGTTGTCGAACTTGGACTTCGTCACGCTGTCGTTGACGTTGATCGCCGGGAACAGCAGCTTGCCGGCCTTCTGCATCTCGTAGAGGCGGTGGACGCCCGTCGTCGTCTCCTCGGAGACGCCCTTGATGGACTGCGCGAGGCCGGCGAACCAGCCCTTGGGCTTGTCCTTCAGCGTCTTCTTGAGGAGGGCAAAGAAGATCTCCTCCTCCTCCGAGCCCGGCTTGTCGAGGAACGCCGTGTCGCCCTGCTCAGCGCGCAGGCCGAGATGCACGAACATGGTCGCGTCGCCGCCGTCGTCCAGGATCATGTTGGGCATGCCGCCGTCGCCCCACTCGAAGAGCTTCAGGGTGTAGTCCCAGTAGTCGGCGAGGCTCTCGCCCTTCCAGGCAAAGACGGGGATGCCGGCTGCCGCAATGGCGGCCGCCGCATGGTCCTGCGTGGAGTAGATGTTGCACGACACCCAGCGGATGTCGGCGCCGAGGGCCTTGAGCGTCTCGATGAGAACGGCCGTCTGGATGGTCATGTGGAGGGAGCCCGCGATGCGCGCGCCCTTCAGCGGCTGCGACGCGCCGTATTCGGTCCGGGTCGCCATCAGGCCGGGCATCTCCGACTCGGCGATGGCGATCTCCTTGCGGCCCCACTCGGCGAGCGAGATGTCCTTGACGATGTAATCGTTGGCTCGGGTCATGTGCCTAACCAGTCCTTCCCGTTGTCGGAAATTGGCAGGCAGCCAAGCATCCGGCGCTGGCAGCGTAGCCAGTCGCGTCGCTCGGGCTGCCTCAGGCGCACTGGGCAGCTTTAACCACCCCGGCGCCGAGGCTCTATAGCCCTCTCGATTGCCGAGCGCAACGAGGATATAAAGAAATGCTTATGTCTCGATGTCCCGCGCTGGCCGGGGCCAGGAGGCTTGCACCGCCCGTGCCATACGTTGCCCAGGCAGGGAGTGGACGGCCGCCGGCGTATCGAGTTCGACGAGTGCCAGGGTCCTTCTTGCCGGTCCGCGCGTGCCGATGGTGAAACCTCCGCACGTGTCCCGTAAAAATTGAACGGTTGCCGAGATATGAATTATGCCAATCGAATTCGCTTAAAATAGAATATTCGAAAATTCCCGCAATTACTAATTGGATGCCCCCGCCATTCTGCGGTCGAGTTAAATTGTACGCAAGGCGTTTCAGGCAATGTCAAGGCCTAGTACCAATATTTGCGCTGGAGGCGTATCGTGGTCGAAAACAAGGCGTCGCTCTCGACGAGCAGGGAAGAAAAGCATCGCTGGCGAGCTGTGCTGTCAATGGTAGGCCGATTGGCACCTGCAGCGTCTGCATTTCGTGCGGACGAAAAGGGTACCATCGCGATTATCTTTGCTTTGATGACTGTCATCGTCATGGCAACTGTCGGCGGGGCTTTGGACTATGGTCGGGCCGTCTCCGCGCGGGATCAGACACAGACTGCCGTCGATGCCGCTGTGCTCGCGGCCGCCAGAGTATGGCAGACGGAGAAGGACCTTGCGCTCGCCGAGCAGGCAGGGATCCGCTTCTATAACAACAACAAGCCGCACAACGTGAATACGTCCGTCAGTGCCTTCTCCTCGGACCCCGCGCGCAATGCGCTGGTGCTCCAGGCGACGTCGTCGCTTTACGCGCCGTTCCTCTCTGCGGCTGCCTCTATCGGCAACACTGTCCGCGGACTTCCGCCGACGCCGGTCGAGTACACCGTCTCGGCAAAGGCAGAGGCGATGCTGGCAGTTGGCGGCAACTCCGAGACGAACCTCGAGATCTCGATGATGCTCGACGTGACTGGGTCGATGCAGGGGCAAAAGCTCACGGATCTGAAGGCGGCAGCCAAGGACCTGATCGACATCGTCATCTGGGAAGACCAGAGCGAGTACACGTCGCGCGTGGCGTTGGCGCCGTTCTCCGACCGCGTCAATGCTGGCCCCTATGCATCCGCCGTGACCGGTCTGCCGGCAACGCGCGTTGTCAACGGGAGCACGAAGAAACTGAGGAAATGCGTCACGGATCGCTGGGGTGTCGCTCAGCACCGCGATGACCTGCCGGCAGCGACGCCCAACACGTACGTCGGCCCTTATGCGCCGGCAAACGGCAACAGCCCGATCGATCTCAACGACCAGTACTCCTCGTCCGGCAACTGCTCGCGCCCCGAGATCATGCCGCTGACGAGCGATAAGACTGCCTTGAAGGACCATATCGACAGCTTCGTCGCGAGCGGGTCCACGGCCGGTGCCCTTGGTACTGAGTGGGCTTGGTTCCTGATCTCTCCTAACTGGAGTAGCATCTGGCCCGCAGCGAGCCGTCCGGTGGCCTACAACCTGCCCGATGTGCAGAAGATCGCCATTCTCATGACCGACGGCGAGTACAACTACTACAAGGGGAAAAGCTGGAGCGCCTCCGCCGTCTCGGCGTTCGCCAAGAACACGTGTCGCGAGATGAAGGACGCCGGTGTCATCGTCTACACCATCGGCTTCCAGCTCGACACGACGCTCGGCGAGGGCGTGCTGCGTGACTGCGCATCGGACCCGACGAAGTTCTACTCCGCATCGGACGGTGCGGCACTGCGCCAGTCCTTCAGAGACATCGCGCTCCAACTTGCAAAGCTGCGACTGTCTCAGTAGCGCACACCACGGACCCCCTCCAGGGCAGTCGGCCGGATCTCGTCATCGAGGTCCGGCCGATTTCTTTTTGACGGTTTAACCAGGACGTCGAACTGGCGCGACGATTGCAGTGGTGCGAGGAATAATGCCTGCCTCGGAGCATGGTTTCGTGAGCGTAAATAACCCGAGGACAAGTTGAATTGAAATGTGTGAAAAATCGAGTATAAATGTGTTTATAAAAATATGACACAGATCGATCTTATTAAGATGCTGTTAGTGCCTCTTGATGCAACATTAGATCAGGTTTTGCACTTTGGGTGCGGAGGCGTAACGTGTTTAAATCTATCGGGCGTTCCAAGAGGCTTGAGGCTAACGAGGCGAGCTGCTCTATGCTCCGGGCGCTCGGAGAGTTGCGCAATCGCACAACCAATTTTCGCCGTGACGAGAAGGGGACCGTGGCCATCATCTTTGGCCTGACCGGCGTCGTGGTCATGGCCCTGGTTGGTGGAGCGGTGGATTACGGGCGAGCCGTAACGGCGCGCGATCAGATACAGAACGCGGTCGATGCTGCGATCCTGGCGGGTGCCCGGGTGTGGCAGACCGAGCGGGATCTCGCCCTCGCCGAGAGCGTTGCGCGTCAGTTCTTCGATCGGAACAAGCCGCACGGCATGAACAGCACCGTGGCGGCGTTCACCGTCGATAACGGGCGGAGTGCACTGACGCTCACAGCGAGCGCCTCCTTCTACGCGCCTTTCCTCTCAGCGGCGGCCTCTATTGGCAATACCGCTCGCGGGCGGCCGGGGGAGGCGATCGAGTACACCGTATCCGCCAAGGCTGAAGCAATCCTGGCCGCCGGCGGCAATGGCGACTCGAGCCTAGAGATCGCGATGATGCTCGACGTTACCGGCTCGATGGCCGGGACGAAGATCGACGATCTCAAGGCTGCGGCCAAGGACCTGATCGACATCGTCGTCTGGGACGATCAGTCCGAGCACACCTCGAAGGTGGCTCTGGTTCCGTTTGCCGACGGCGTGAACCTTGGCTCGATCGATCTCGTCAAGCAGGTGCGTGGCGACCTGAAGGCCAGCACCTGCACGAGCTCGAGCTCGCCTTGCACCGGCTACTCTGCTTCCTCACCGTCGTCGAGCCAGTGGACGTGGGGCTCTCCGGCGAAGTGGTACAAGTTCCAGCGGCCGGACGGCAGCTACAATACCTGGCAGGCCTCGTCCTACTGCGTCACGGAGCGCACGGGTGTGAATTGGGCGACTGATGCCGCTCCGAATGATCCCGCAGACAAGGTAGGGCCGTCCTACGGCTCATCCTCGTCGTCGAGCTGCGGCTATATGACGATCAACACGAGCGACCTCGAGGTCAACTCGGTACAGCCGCTGTCGAACGACAAGGTGATGCTCAAGCGGCGCATCGACAAGATGGCGATCGCCGGCTCTACGGCCGGTCAGATGGGTACCGCCTGGGCCTGGTATATGCTGGCTCCGAGCTGGGCTCACCTCTGGCCACAAGCCAATCGGCCGGCCGCCTACAACACTGAAGGCGTCGAGAAGATCGCCATTCTAATGACGGATGGCGCGTACAACACGGGTCACTGTAACGGCGTCGTTGCCAAGGATAGTGGTTCGGGTAGCGGCGGCAACAGCACCAAGATCAACTGCAATGCCAACAATGGGCTCTCGAACACGCAGGCACAGCAGCTCTGCACGTCCATGAAGACTGGTACGGGGATCACGGTCTATACGGTCGGCTTTGCTCTGGGCGGCAACGAGGAGGCCATCAATACGCTTCGCAACTGCGCCTCGGATACGACGAAGTTCTACAATGCGGCGGATGGCGCGGCGCTGCGCCAGGCTTTCCGCGATATCGCTCTCCAGGTGGCGAAGCTGAGGCTTTCGCAGTAAGCGCCCCCGTCTTTGAAGTTAAGGCGCGGCTGGTTCTTTCGAGATCCAGCCGTTGCCGTTTGCGGATCGGTCAGTCCTCCTCGCCAAAGCCATCCTCGACGAGCGCCGTCAGAGCAGCGATGGCCTCGCGGGCTTGCGGCCCCTCGGATTCGATGATGATGGTCGTCCCCTGGCCTGCCGCGAGCATCATGAGGCCCATGATCGATGTGCCGCCTACGGTCTGCCCCTCGCGGGTGACCTGGATGGTCGCGTCGAAGGTTTCGGCGCACTTGACGAACTTGGCGGAGGCGCGCGCGTGCAGCCCCTTCTTGTTGCGGATCGTGAGCTCGACCCGCGGCGTGGCATTGGACATGGATGGTCCTTCGGAGACGTGTTCGGCTCAAGTCTCGCCGGAGAGGACCTGACTCGCAACGGAGATGTACTTGCGGCCGGCTTCCTTCGCGAGATCCACGGCCTCGGCCAGGGATTTATCTCGCCGGACGCTAGCCAGGCGAACGAGCATTGGCAGATTGACACCTGCCAGTACCTCGGCGCCCGTGTCATCCATCACCGAAATGGCGAGATTCGAGGGGGTGCCGCCGAACATGTCGGTCAGGACGACCACACCGCGCCCCCTGTCCGCCCGCTGAACAGCCGCGATCAGCTCGGTACGGCGCGTCTCGATGTCGTCGTCGGGGCCGATCGACAGGGTCTCGAGCCCGTCCTGAGGGCCGACGACATGCTCCAGCGCGGCACGGAACTCGGTTGCGAGCCCCCCGTGTGTGATGATCACGATGCCGATCATCAATCCGCCTTTCGTTGAGAGCACATGTGGAGCTGCGTTCTGAACGGTACTGTGGGACTTGTGAGGCAGGCGTGCGGCGCAACGTCAGCGACCAATCCGTCCTCTTCCTGCCTTTTAGCCGAATCGCGGTTCTTGGCTACCATCAATCGAGCCTGATTGTTGCGGCTTCCCCCAGTCTGCGCCAAACCGCGGCGCATCGGCAACTCATTGACGGCGGTTTAGTCTTTTTCGAGCCGAAGCGCCGCCAAGTAGACCCGCGCCGCTGCCCCGGGGGCGGTGGGGTCGATGGCGACGATCGGGAGATCCACATCCAGCACGGTGTGCCGCACAGCCGGGTCGGGCAGCCGGTCGATCTGGGGCACCGGCTTGAGCTCGACCACGAGTGTCATGCGGGCCAGGCGGGCATGTCGAAATGGAAGGATGCCAAGGCCACGTACCTCGAGCTTGCCGGCTATTGTCGGCGGAGGTGAGCCGTAGAGGCGGCCGTCAATGCGCTCGAGCACGACCTGATCATCGGAAATGAGGCAGGCATCGACGATCTGCCCGTCCTCGAGGAAGGGCGACGTGAGCACGCCGAGGGCGAGACTGGACTTGCCAGCGCCCGAGGACCCGATGATCAGCACCCCGCGTCCCGCTATCGAGACGGCGGTGGCATGCACAGTCGCGATGGCCGGGGCGCTCACGCTAGGCCTCCGGACGAACCTGCCCAATCCCGATAGCCACCGGCAAGCGGACGACAAAGCGAGCGCCCGTTATGGGACCCGGCTCGCCATCCACACCCGGAGGACCGCGCCGGTTTTCGGCCCAGATGCGACCGCCATGGGCGTGGACGATCTCGCGCGAGATGCTGAGGCCCAGTCCCGAATTCTTGCCGATCGTGCCGTCGCTCTGAGGCCGGTCGGAGTAAAAACGGGCGAAGACCGCTTCCAGCTTGTCCTCGGGCATGCCTGGACCGTCGTCCTCCACCGACAGCTCGACCTCGTTGCCGATGGTCCTCAGTCGGGCAACGACCCTGCCACCCGTTGGGGAGAACGAGGCTGCATTGTCGATCAGGTTGGTGACGACCTGTCCAAGGCGTCCCTCGTGGCCTTTCACCAGATGGCGTTTGTCGCGGTTCGGCTTGGGCATGATCTCGAGGGTTACCGTGCGTCCCTCCTGGCCATGGATGTCACCGAGAACGTCCACCAGGCCAGAAAGGGCCTGTCCCAGATCGAGGACTTCGGTTTCCTGCCGGGCGAGTTCGGCGTCGAGGCGGGATGCGTTGGCGACATCCGTGATGAGCCGATTGAGCCGCTTGAGCTCCTCCTGGATCTGGCGGGCCAACTCCTCACGCTGCTCAGGGGTCCGCGCATAGGTCATCGATTCCGCAGTCGACCGGGCCGCTGTGAGCGGGTTCTTCAGCTCGTGCGCGACGTCGGCCGCGAACTTCTCGCTCGCCTCGATGCGCCGGTAAAGAGTGCTCGTCATTTGACGGAAGGCGCTGGCCATTTTGCCGACCTCGTCCTGGCGGAGCGAGTAGTCCGGAAGCTCGGCGCGAGCGTTGATGCTCTTGCTCACATGGTCGGCGGCGGCGGACAGGCGGCGGACAGGCTCTGCGATCGAGCGGTTGAGCTGGAACGAGGCGGCGAGGGTCGTCAACAGCGCCATGGTTGCCACCGAAAGGAAGATCCAGCGCTCGCGGGTCAGAATGTGGTCGATCTCGCCTGGGCGCGTCGAGAGCAACAGCGCGCCGAGCGTGGCGTTGCGCCGCTGGATCGGCACCGCCAGCGATACGATCTGATGATTATCCTCGTTCATCAGCAGCATCGGCAACGGCTTGGCACCGCGCAACGCCTGGCGGACCTCCGGGTAGTAGGTGCCGTTGGCGGCACCGATCTCATAATAGATCGGTAGGTCCGTCGCATCGAACCATGACAGCAAGCGCAGCCAGTTGGTCTTGACGCGGAGCTTCTCCCTGATCGGCTCGCCGTTCGCATCGAGCTTCGGCGGTGGTGTCTTGGCCTCCACGCGATGCGTATCGACCACCAGCTCGCCTTCACGGTCGTAGATGCGGGCCCGCGTGTTGTGCACGGGCTGGATGAGCTTGCGAATGACCGGTCCGACCTGATCGGGACGGATCGACAACTCGAGGTCGTCGAGAGCCGCGAACGCGTCGTCGCGGAATGGTGCCTTGACGGCCTCGACCTCCGGTTGGCGACCTGGGTCGAAGGTGATGTCGTTGGTCGAGACGGAGGCGTTGGCGGCGATCGCCGCCGCAATGATCTCAGCCTGTACGCGCAGGCTTTCGCGCTTCGCAGTGATCAGCAAAGCGTGCTGCTGGGACACCCAGAAGATACCGAAGAGCAGCACGACCAGGCCGACGACGTTCGAGAAGAAGATCCGGCGGGCGAGCGATTGCGCGAAGAAGCGCACGATGCGAGTGCGCGCAAGTTGCGCGGCCGTCCATCGGTAGGCCTCGCCGAGCATCGATAGCACGTGCGCGGTCTTGGCACCGATAAGGCGCTCGCCTGCCTTTTCGCGTAAGGCCGATACGTGGTTCCAATCGATGGCCATCGGCCGGCGCCCCCGCTCAGGCCTCCTTGAAGCGATAGCCAACCCCATACAGCGTCTCGATCACGTCAAAATCGTCGTCGACGACCTTGAACTTCTTGCGCAGGCGCTTGATGTGGCTATCGATCGTGCGGTCGTCGACGTAGACCTGATCGTCGTAGGCGGCATCCATCAGCGCATCGCGGGTCTTGACCACGCCCGGCCGCTGCGCGAGGGCCTGGAGGATCAGGAACTCGGTGACGGTCAGGGTGACCGCCTTCTGGTCCCAGTGGCAGGTGTGGCGCTCGGGATCGAGCTTCAGCTTACCGCGCTCGACGATGCGGGCGGCCTCGGTCTGCGGCGCCTGGCCTTCCTTCGGCTGGAACCGGCGCAGCACAGCCTTTACGCGCTCGACGACGAGGCGCTGCGAGAAGGGCTTGGCGATGTAATCGTCCGCGCCCATCTTCAGGCCGAACAGCTCGTCGATCTCCTCGTCCTTCGAGGTCAGGAAGATGACCGGCATGTCCGACTGCTGGCGCATGCGCCGCAGCAGCTCCATCCCGTCCATCTTCGGCATCTTGATGTCGAAAATTCCGAGGTCGGCCGGCTCCTCGGTAAGGGCCTCGAGAGCGGCTGCGCCGTCGCCGTAGGTGCGGACTTTGAAGCCCTCGGCCTCCAGCGCCATGCGCAAGGATGCAAGAATGTTCCGCTCGTCGTCGACGAGAGCGATCGTGCTCTTTTGATTCATGACTCTGGTCCCCGGCGGCCCGAGTGCGCCCCTTGCCGCCTCTATGACTCCAACGTGTGCGAAATGTGGCAGGCGACCGTGCCACCCGCCGTGCATGTTAACCTAACGGGGGGGCAAGTCCAACCGAGCACGGAGCGCCGCGGTGCATAACTGTCCCGCGCCGAAGCGTAGCGTCTGCCAGAAGAGGCAAGGCGGCGCATGTCAGCGTCCTGCCGCGTAGCCCTGCATGCCGCGCGGATTGGCGGCTGCCTTACGGCGCACGCCCTCCTGAGAGGCGGCGGTGAGACGGCCTTCAGACCAATCCGGTCCGATCTCGACCTTGTGGCCGCGGCGCTCGAGCTCCTTGATGGTTGCGGCGGGCACGCGGCCCTCTATCACCACCACGCCGGGACGCGCCGCGCGGGGCCAGAACGAGCCCGGGAAGTGCTCGATGTGCCAGGCGGGGGCATCGATCGCTTCCTGCAAATTCATGCAGAAGTGGGCGTGCCGGAGGAAGAGTTGCGAGTTCCACTGGTCCTGCTGGTCGCCACCGGGCGTGCCCCAGATCATGTACGGTTGGCCGTCACGCATCGCCATGCCGACCGACAAGGTCGAGCGCGGCCGCTTCCCGGGCATCAGCGCGCCAGGATGGCTCTCGTCGAGCCAGAACATCTGCGCGCGCGACCCGAGCGGCCAGCCGAGTGCCGGAATGACCGGTGACGATTGCAGCCAGCCACCGGAGGGGGTGGCCGTGAACATGTTGCCGGCCTTGTCGATGATGTCGATGTGGACGGTGTCGCCGCGGCTCTCGCCCATCTTGCCGACGGTCGGCTCGCCCGCCCCGGCGAAGGCCCCCTTCGGTGCCTCCTTCACGATCACCTTGCCGCCGAACCCCTCGATCACGCCGGGGCGCTGCTCCATGTTGGCCCATTGCGTTATCTGCCGGCGCCGGTCGTTGTTGTAGCGCTCGGACAGCAGCGTCTCCATTGGTACATCGGCGAATTTGGGATCGCCGTAGAACGACTCGCGGTCGGCGTATGCGAGCTTGGCAGCCTCGATCCACAAGTGGATGAAATCGGGGTCGGTCGCCGAGAGACGCTCGAGCTCGAACCCCTTGAGGATGGCGAGGGTCTGCAGCATGGCCGGCGCCTGCGTCCACGGACCGGGCTTCAGAAGGGTGAAGCGGCCGTAGTCGAGCGAGACGGGTGCCTCGATGGTCGGCAGCCATGTGGCCATGTCCTGGCCGGTCAGCACGCCTTTGTGGCGCCGACCGGAGACGTCCATCACCTCCTGCGTGCGGCAGAACTGGTCGATGGCCTCGGCGACGAAGCCCTGGCTCCAGGCGCCGCGCGCCCCCGCGATCTCGGCCTCGCGATCGCCGCCGCCCGAACTCTGCCTCGGCAAGGATGCGCAGGTAGGTCTCGGCGTGCTGCGGATTGCGGAACAAAGTGCCGGGCGGCGGGATGTCGCCGCCGGTCAAATATACGGCGGCCGACGTCGGCCAATGCTCCTGGAACAGCTGCTTGACCGTCTGGATGGTGACGCAGGCCCGCTCCACGATGGGATGGCCGCCGAGCGCGTATCCGATCGACGGCTCCAGGACATCGCGGAGGCGCATCGTGCCGTAGTCGCGAAGCACCATCATGTAAGTCTCGAAGGTGCCGGGAATGCAGGGCGCCAGGAGACCTGTGCCGGGAATGATGTCGAGCCCGAGATGGTCGCGGTAGTGCGCGATGGTGGCTCCTGCGGGGGCCGGACCCTGGCCGCAGATGACCTCGGGCTTACCTTTGCGCTGATCGAAGACCATCACGGGGACGTCGCCGCCAGGGCCGCACAGATGCGGCTCGACGACTTGCAATGTGAATGCGGCCGCGATGCCGGCATCGAAGGCGTTGCCGCCTTTCTCGAGGATGCCCATCGCAACGGCCGTCGCGATCCAGTGGGTCGTGGCGACGACGCCGAACGTGCCGTCGATCTCGGGGCGCGTGGTGAAGGGGCCGGCGTTGATGTTGGCCATTTGGGCGGGCTCCGGAAGGAATAAGGGGTGATCCAGGCGGCATCATAGGTTGCCGTCAGGGGAGGCACCAGGGCGTGTCGCAAGGTGGCGCAGAACGGGGAACTTCGCAGGTGCGGCCGAGTTGGCCTCGAAGTCGCAACCCGGCCCAGGAGCGCCAGATATGTTCCACCACGTCAAGGAATTGCAGTTCGATGTCCGCGTGAGCGAGCCCGATCCCCGCTTCGCCCGGTTGCTGCTCGAGCAGTTCGGCGGCGGCAATGGCGAGCTGAAGGCGGCGATGCAGTACTTCACCCAGGCTTTCACCGTCCGCCGCGCCTATCCCGAGAAGTATGATCTCCTGATGGACATCGCGACCGAGGAGTTCAGTCACCTCGAGATCGTTGGAGCTTTGATCACTCTCCTGCTGGACGGCGTCAATCCGGAGATGAAGAATGCGGTCGAGCGCTCGAGCCTCGCTCATGTCATGAACGGCAAGGCCGGGAAGGAAGCTTTCATCCACGAGGCGCTGACCAACCCGCAGTTCCTCGTTCTCTCGGGCGGCGGTCCGACGGTGACCGACTCGGTCGGGACGCCGTGGAGCGGCAGTTTCGTCAATGCCAACGGCGACCTGACCGTCGATCTCAGATCCAACATCGCCGCCGAGAGCCGAGCGAAGATCGTCTATGAATACCTGATGCAGTTTACCGATGACGAGCTTGTTCGCGACAGTCTGCGGTTCTTAATGACGCGTGAGATCGCACATTTCCAGATGTTCTCGGCAGCGCTCGACACCATCCAGCCGAATTTTCCGCCAGGCGTGCTGCAGGGAGATCCCCGTTTCACGCATACCTATTTCAACATGTCCCAGGACGAGCCTGGCGGCAGCAGGCGAGGCGACGGCCGGACGCGCGGTCCCTGGAACGACGGTCCAGGTCCGTGGGACCAGGGCGAGTGGGCGTTCATCGACGATCCGATCCGCCATGTTCGGGAGACCGAGGGTCTCACCGAGCAGGAAATACTCGGCTCGGAGAGGTCGATGCGCGACGTCGAGCGCATGGATCAGCAGCTCTCCTCGCAGCGTTCCGATGAGGCCACGGTTCCGCGGTCAAAGCGGCAGGCGTTGACGTTCTGAGGCGAGGGCGGCCGCGTGGACACCGACGACGGTGCAGCCCAGCTCATTCGTGCCCTCGAGAGGGGCGGCAAGGCGGTGGTCACGATCGAATCGTGCACCGCCGGTGCCCTGGCCGTTCGGCTGGCCCGCCAGATCGGGGCGGGCTCCACGTTCCACGGCGGCTTCGTGGTCTACACCAAGGCTCAGAAGACCGCTGCGGTCGGCGTGCCGCAACAACTGCTGCAAAGCCAATCCGCGGTGTCCGCACTCGTGGCCATCAGTATGGCCTGTGGGGCCCTGGCTCGCAGCCCGGCTGACGTGGCTTTGGCCGTCACGGGCGTTGCGGGTCCTGCCCCAGACGAGGATGGCAATCCAGTTGGGCTCGTCTTCGTCGCAGCTGCCGCGCATGACGTCGCGGTCGCACAGGAGCTGAGGCTTTCCGGCGACCGCGACGAAATTTGTGACGGTGCGATCCGCGCCGCGATCAGGCTCGCGCTTCGCACGCTCGCGAGCATCGGTGACACGACCCTGACTGGGTAGCCGACGAGCTTTGCATGATTTGTCGCGCAGCTGAGAACGCCTCGCCCGGCGTGCGCTTTTGCGTGGCGGGCTGCGCTACATGTGGAGCGCGCTCCGAGGCAGTGGTAAGTGTTGTTCCTACTGCCCGACGCCGGAGGTGTTTGCATACCAGCCCAGTTGGCGGCAGACACAACCCAGGCACGCGCTCCGATTCGATGCGCGAGGGTGCGCCTGCAGCCGGCCAGGAGATCGAGCCTCATGTCCGAGACGACCAGCGACGAGATGCCGGCTCCGGGCGGCGACCCGAAGGACTACGTCCAGGACGGCGCAGTTCTTCTGGGGATCAGCCGCCAGGGCCGCGATCTCGTCCCCGAGATGATCGAACTCAAGCTCGCCAACCGACACGGTCTGGTGACCGGCGCGACGGGAACCGGCAAGACGGTGACCCTGCAGGTGCTTGCCGAAGGCTTCTCCGCTGCTGGCGTGCCGGTGTTCGCAGCCGACATCAAAGGCGACCTTTCCGGTCTCGCTGTCAAAGGTACGAGGAAGCGTCCGCTCGTCGCGCGCGCCGAGGAGATGGGCCTCGTCGGATACGGCAACGCCGCGTTCCCCGTGGCGTTCTGGGATGTGCTCGGCGAGCGTGGCCATCCCGTGCGCGCGACCATCGACGGCATGGGACCCGTTCTTTTGTCGCGGCTGCTCGATCTCACCGAGCCACAGGAGGGCGTGCTGAATATTGCCTTCCGCTGGACGCAGGACGAGCGCGAGGCCGGCGATGCAAATATGTCCATCAAGGACTTGAAGGATCTTCGCGCCGTGATCGACGAGATCGGGCAGCGCGCGGGGGAACTCCGGTCGAAGTACGGCAACATCGCGCCCCAGACAGTGGGGGTGATCCAGCGGCGTCTTCTGGTGCTCGAGCAGCAAGGTGCGGAGAAGTTTTTCGGCGAGCCCGCGCTCGATATCGCCGATCTCATGAGGGTGACGCCTGACGGGCAGGGCGTGATCAACATTCTCGCGGCCGAAAAGCTGATGGAGACGCCGAAGCTCTATTCGACGTTCCTGCTCTGGATGCTTGCGGAGTTGTTCGAGAAGCTGCCGGAGATCGGTGATCCGGAGAAGCCTGAGCTCGTCTTCCTATTCGACGAGGCGCATCTCCTGTTCAACGATGCGCCAAAGGCCGTGCTGGAGCAGATCGAGCGGGTGACGCGCCTCATCCGCTCGAAGGGCGTCGGCGTATACTATGTGACGCAGAGCCCGGCCGACGTGCCGGATCGCGTCTCGGCGCAGCTCGGCAACCGCATACAGCACGCGCTCCGCGCCTTTACACCGAGGGAGCAAGCCGCGGTTCGCGCCGCCGCCGAAACATTCCGGCCGAACCCTGCGCTCGACACTCAGCGCGTGATCCAGGAGCTGAAGGTCGGCGAGGCGCTCGTTTCGGTGCTCCACAACAAGGGTGAGCCGTCGGTCGTTCAGCGCACTCTGATCCGGCCGCCGATGTCGCGGGTCGGCCCGCTGACCGATGCCGAGCGGACCGCCGCCATTGCCGCAGACGTGGCCAACCGGGACAAGTACGCGGTGACGGTGGATGCCGAGTCTGCCGCCGAGCGCCTTGCTACGCGGAACTCACCCGTGGGGCAGGTCAAGGATAAGCTCAGGCGTTTCGGAAATCTCTTCGGGTTCAAGCCGTAGCATAGGCCGGTTGCGTGTTGCGGCAGGCGCCAAGGCGCACTAAAACGCGAGTCGAAACGGGGTAGGCGTCCTTCCACACGAGCACCGGAAAGGTGAGCCATGGGCCTTCGCTTCCAGAGACGAATCAAAATCTTCCCCGGCGTCTACATCAACCTGTCGAAGTCGGGCATCAGCGCCAGCGTCGGCGGCAAGGGCGCGACGATCAATGTCGGCTCCACTGGCAGGAGGATGGTCACGGTCGGCATTCCCGGGACCGGCCTCAGCTATCGCGTGCCCTTGTCGGGTACGATCCTGATCTTGCTGGTGGCCGTCGTGGCGTTGTTCGGTATCGCCTATCTCATCGCGCCCGGCACGGTCCAGATGGCGCTCCACTGGTGGCAGCCGAAGTGGTTCCCGCTGCCGATCCCGACGCCCGGCGCCTGAGATCTCCGACGACGGGGTTGTGGTTGCGACGGCCTGACGGTCGTCCGGATCATACCGCGGCGACGCGTCCAACCCCTGCGGTCTGCTCCTCCAGGATCGCGTCGGCGATCTTCTCGGCGGTCATCAGCGTCGGGAAGTTGGTGTTCGCACACGGCACGATGGGGAAGATCGAGGCATCGACCACGCGCAGGCCCCGGATGCCGCCGCGAACGCGGCCGCGATTATCGGTCACCGCCATCGGATCTCCGTCGGCTCCCATCCGGCACGAACAGGACGCATGCCACACGCCGATCGTGGCTTTGCGCACGAACGCCTCCAGCGCGTCGTCGTCGGTCATGCACTGCTCGAAGGTAAAGCCTTCAGTGATGACGTTGTTGATCAGGTAGCTGCGCAGCGCCTGCGGTCCGTCCATCAGGCGACCCGCGACCTGCGTGATCAGCTTGTTCTTCGCGTTGACGATGCCTAGCGCTCGCACGCGATCCGAGTAGGTCGCGGGGAACGGATCGGTGGTTAAATCCTGCATGACGGGCGTGCCGTAGAGGCGTCCCATCATCCGGAACCCGGTCATCAAGCGGTCGAGGTCGCGCCGGTCGGACAACAGGTTGAACTCGACCAGTGGCTCCTCGCGAAAGTCCTTGGACGTGAGCTTGACCTCCCCCTTCTCCGAACAAGTGCGATTGACGAAGATTATGAAGGACGCGATGCGCTCACCGACCGCATGCCACGCCGATTTGGTGACCGCGGCCGCGAACATGTCTCCGGGCGGAATGCCGTCGAGGTTGGACGAGTAGCGCAAGCCTACCAGCAGGTGGCGGCGGGTGAAGTCGTTCATGCGGCCGTGCTTCTTCAGATAGGCCGACACGGCGATGGATGGGTGGTCCATGAGTTGCTGGCCGACGCCGGCCAGGGCCGCGCGCACCTCGATCCCCAGATCCTTCAGGTGTCCAACCGGCCCAATTCCGGCGCGCATCAAGTGAGCCGGGGAATGGATGGCGCCGGACGAAAGGATGACTTCCTTGGCGCGGAACTCCTGCGGCCGCCCCTTCACGCGCGCCTTGACGCCGACGCATGTGTTGCCCTCGAACAGCAGCTCGGAGACTACCGTCTCGGTCGATAGCTCGAGGTTGGGTCTCATGCGCGTCGCTGGATCGAGATAGCCGATGGCGGCCGAGACGCGCCGCTCGAAGGCGTTCGAGATCGTCAGCGGAAAGTAGCCGTCCTTGAACTCGCCGTTCTGGTCCGGGATGTACGCGAAGCCCGCCTCCTCGAACGCCTTGCCTGAGGCCTTGGCATGTCCGCTCCACAAGTCCGGAAAGATGCGGCGGACGGGAATGCGGCCCTCCTTGCCATGGAAGGGGCCGTCGAAATCCATGTCGCGCTCGACCTTCTTGAAGTAAGGCAGCACGTCGTCCCAGCCCCAGCCTTTGGCCCCGCGCTCCTCCCAGATGTCGAAGTCGGTCGGGGCGCCACGATTGGCGAGCTGCCCGTTGATCGATGAGCCGCCGCCCAGGACGCGCGCCTGCTCGTACTTGCGGAGCGGTGGCTTCGAAGCCTCGTCCGGATTGTTGTGGGAGACGACCTCGGTACGGACCTTCAACTCTGTCCAGTGGAAGCGCGGGTCGAAGTAGGCGGTACCCGGGTAGCTGTCGAGGATCTCCGCCGGCACCTTGCCGTGCGGCGTGTCGGGTCCCGCTTCCAGCAGCAGCACCTTGTTCGACGAGCGCGCCGAGAGGCGATTGGCGAGGACGGAGCCAGCTGAGCCGCCGCCGACGATGATGAAGTCATACGTCATGGTAGAACAGTGCTCCTGCGCGCGGTCGCTTTCGCGGCTCTCGGATCAAGTTTGTTCCGGATGATGCGACATGGCAATGGGCGGTGACATCGCGTGTCGTGACCGCGTCGTGCATCGGCGCGCTCGGAACTCGGCCGCCGCAGCCGCTGCCCCACCAACGGAACGGGCTCGGGAACCGAACAAGATCGCTGCGCGCGCGTTGCTAGGCAAGCTCGACGGAACTGGGGTGCACCATCACGCGAGGACCTTATGCCCATGCAACGAACACTCTCCGCAACAGCCATCCTGCTAGCCCTTAGTCTACCGACCTACGCTCAGAGCACGACCCCGACACAGCCTGCTCCCGGACAGACCGAAAGCCGCGGCAGCGGCCAGACGCAGGGCGGGCAGAACGCGAGCACGCTGCCGATCGATCAGTCGCGCCTGAGCGAAGCCGATATTCGCAAGATCCAGCTCGAACTCAACAAGGCAGGCTTCGACGCCCAGGACGTCGACGGCAAGTGGGGGCCGAATTCACGCTCGGCTCTGCGCAACTACCAGCAGCAGCAGAGCCTGCCCGGCGACGGCGAGCTGAACCAGCAGACGCTCTATGCCCTCGGGGTCGCAGTCGCGAGCCAGCAAGGCGGCGGTTCCTCGGCCACCGGAGCGGCGACGGGCGAACAAGGCTCCTCGGCTCCTCCAGCGAGGAGCCAGGGCGCCACAACCGGCGGAAGGGGCACGCCAGGCTAGGACAACACGCAAGGTGGTCCTGCCGGTGCTGGTCAGCGGCAGTAAATAAGCGCTTGCCACCTCGCAACCGCCACCAGGGAGAGGTCAGACCCGACCTGGGTCTGACCTCTTGGTTCACTCCGCCGCGACCGGCTTCTTCTTCAAGTCCTTCGAGTAGTTGAGGTGCACCGGGGCATCGGCCTCGAACGGGCTGTTGAGACCGAGCTCCTTCGACCACTCGCGAACCTGCGGGAACACCTCGGTGCCAAGCAGCTCGATGCAGCGCAGCGAGTCCTTCTGGCTGACTTTCCCGTCCTGGGCCCAAACCGCCATGATCCCGGGCCGCGTCTCTTCTAGGAGATGCCGGATGCGGGGCAGCACCTGCTTCGGCGTGCCGGCCATGATCATGCCGCTCTCGAGCTGCTGCTCGAACGTCATCGCACCGCGCGGGTTCTTCGAGCGCCCGACGGCGAACTCGACGAATGCGCGACGGCCCGAGGGGGAGAAGTAGCCGGCGGGGTTCGCCCACACGGGATGGGCCAGGCCAGTGAACTCGCCCTGCATCCAGGTGAATTCGCGGGCGTTCTTGATCGCCGTCGCCTCGTCGTCGGCGACGTGAATGCGGGCGAGGTAGCCGCGGTTCTCAGGCCCCGATTCGTAGCCGCACTCGGCCGCCGTCTGATCGTAGAGCGCCCAGATCTTCTTGGTGTCCTCGATCGAGGTGTTGAGCGCGATGTAGGGATAGCGCTGTTGCGCGGTCCAGATGACCGTCTCCTTGCTGATGACACCTGGGATCCAGACGCGCGGATAGGGCTTCTGCAACGGCACCGCCCATGGGTTGACGACGCGGTGCTGGTAGTGCGTGCCCTCGTGGCGGAACGGACCGGGCTGCGTCCAGGCCTTCACGACAAGATCGTGTGCCTCGACGAAGCGCTCGCGGTTGAACGCCGGATTGACGCCTGCCGAGAGCTGCTCCTGGCCGCCGCCCCGGACGAAGCCCGAGACGAGCCGGCCCTTCGAGATCATGTCGATCATGGCCAGCTCCTCGGCGAGCCGGATCGGGTTCTCGGCGAGCGGCAGCGGATTGCCGAGAATGACGATTTTCACCTTCTTGGTCACGGCCGCGAGGATGGCGGCGAACATGTTGGTCTTGGCCTGCATGCAGAACGGCGCGTTGTGATGCTCGTTGAGCATGATGCCGTCGATGCCGACCTCCTCGCAGCGGATGTACTGCTCGAGGAACTCGTTATAGAGGCGGCTGCCTTCGACCGGGTCGAAGTGCTTGTTGGAGAAGGTGAGCGCCGTTGCGCCATAGTCGAGGCCGGCCTTCTCGTCGTAGGCCGACATCGGCTGCTCGGTGAAATACATCAGATGCATGGCGTGTCTCCCTGAGGGGGTCGCTGCGACTACTTGCTGGCAAGGAATGGGATGACGAGCTTGGCTAGCTCGGCGGGCTTCTCCATCTCGACGGCATGGCCCGCGCCCTTGACGATCTCCAGGCGTGCGTTGGGAAGCGCGGTCTTGTAGCGGTGCGCTGCCGACACTGGCACGACCTTGTCGTCGTCGCCCCAGACGATCAGGGACGGTGCCTTCACAGCACCTAGAAGATGAGGCAGCTGCTGGCTGTACATGTAGGGCTTCCAGGCGATGCGGAAGCTCATCTCGCGGGCGATGTCCCACGCCTCGAGCTGGTCGGTGGTGACGTTGCCGTAGTGCTTCTCGAAACTCTTGCGCTCGTGGAAGAAGGCGACCGGGTAGTCGATGTAGGAGATAATGGCCTGGTCCAGGATATCGCCTTCAGGGGGCTTCACGCCCATAGCGCCGACCAGCACCAGCTTCGACACCTCGCGCGGAGCCATCGATGCCATCTCGGCTGCCACCCAGCCGCCGAAGCCGAGGCCGATGAGCGCACATTGCGCGAGGCCGAGGTTGGACTTGAGGCCCTGCATCAGCACGGCGACATCGCGCGGGTGACGCATCCACTCGAGTCGCGGCGAGTTTCCCCAACCCGGAAAGTGCGGCACGATCAAGTCGTGGCTCTTGGCCAGCTCATCATAGAAGGCAAGCTCATCGAGCGTGCCGATATCATGGTGCAGCACAAGGACGGGTGGGCCCTTGCCCGCGCGCCTCAAGAAGATCTTGGCCCCGGACACCTCGGCAGTGTCCTCGGCCCACCCCTTTGCATTGGCCATCGCGTTTGCTCCCGTTGCACAGAATATGTGAAACGGTTGCAAGCGCCGCAGAGGGTGTCAACACGTCCGTACATAGTCTTGGCCGTCGTGGTCACGGTGCTTGCAGCCCGAGGAGTTGATCCGCATTGCCGTGCGCGAGCTTGGCGAGGTCGGCTGGCGGCAGCAGCGCGCTCTCGAGGAAGGTCCGCCCCTTCATGTTGGAGGCGTAGGGATAGTCGACCGAGAACATCAGCCGGTCCATGCCGAACGTCATCATCGCGGCGATCAATGGTGGCTGGGAGAAGATCCCGCTCGTCGTGATCCAGACCTGATCCTGGAGGGTCCGGCTGATCGGGCGCGACAGATGCGTGGCGTCGACCGCGAACACCTCGTCGGCACGTGCCATCATCATCGGTAGCATCTCGCCCATATGGCCGATGACGAGCTTCAGCTTCGGGTGCCGGTCGAGCGTGCCAGCAAGGACGAGGCGCAGGACGTGCAATCCCGTCTCCTGGTGCCAACCCCAGCCGGCGGCTTCGAGAACGCGGGCTGCCCCGGGCTCGAGGCCACCGAAGTAGGCGTCGCGAACCGGGGCGGGGGCGAGGTGGGGATGGATGTAGATGGGTACGTCCAGCTCGACGGCGGCGGCGAGCAGGGCGTCATAGGCCGGGTCGTCGAGAAAGCGACCGTCGCAAGTACCGTTTATCAATGCGCCGACGAAGCCGAGATCGCGCACGCATCGCCTCAGCTCGTCGGCGCAGCCTTCCGGAGCCGCCATCGGCAGCACTGCGAAGCCCGCGAAGCGATCAGGGTGCCGCGCAACTTCGGCGGCAAGGTGGTCGTTCATCTCGCGGGCCAAGGCGATGCCCTCGGCACCGGCGACGAGATCGGGGCCGGGACCGGTGTTCGAGAGCACCTGCACCGTGATGCCGGCCGCGTCCATGGCCGCGAGACGCTGGGGCCCGATCTCGGGGGCCAAGTCCATCGGGTTGACGGCGCCCGGTGCGAGCTTGCGGGGGCGGAAGCCGCGGGCCGCGATCAATCTAGGATCGATGCGCTTGACGAGCTGCGGAACGGTGAAATGCTCTTCCAGGGCGACAACACGCATGGGACGATCCTCTGCCAAACGTTTCAAAGGACTGTCGCACCTGTCTTCGAGCCGAGGCAAGCGGGCGGCAACGGGCGGCCAGGCGGGCTGGCCTCGCGGGAGCTTCAGCCTCGCGGGGACTAAAGATCAATCGTCTTGCGGCCGAGCCCCTTGCGTTCCATCTCGCCTTTGAGCAGCGCAAGATTGCGCATGTTGGCGCGGAACGCGACGTCGAACGCGTCACCCACCACCGGCACGGCGCCGATTGTCATATCAACCAGTGAGTTCCCGATCATGCGCGCCATCGTCCAGCGCGACACGCCGAGCCGACGCGCCTCCCAGATGATATAGCTCGAGATAGCCTGCGAGACGATGTCACCCACGACGGGTACGAGGCCCAGCAGAGCGTCGAACCCGATCCGCACGTTGGTGCCGGGAATGACGACGATTGAATCCATGGCGCGGGCCAGCGCCTCGATGCGCGCGTAGGCCGCCTCCGCCTCGTCCATGTCGATACGCTCGACCTGCCGTCGCGGGGATTGCCATTGGGCCTGCTTGTCGATGACGGGCAATCGGATCTCCTATCCTGCCTGCTGTTGAGATAGGAACCGGCGCTCCATCTGCAATGGCTCAGGTGATGTTTGCCGGGGGACGCGGAAAGTGGTGAAGATGGCTGCCCCCGGCGCCGCCGTGGTATTGCCCCTCAGCCGACGAACCCCAAGGAGGCGCGCCTATGGCCCGCATCGCCATCACGGACGACTACCAGAACGTCGCTTTCACGTTTGCCGTCTGGTCAAAGCTGAAAGCGGCGCACGACGTCGTCGTCTTCGACAAGCCGTTCGCGAGCCAGGACGAGGCGGCCAAGGCACTCGCCGGGTTCGACGTGATCGCCATCATGCGCGAGCGGACAGCGTTTCCGCGCACCCTGCTCGAGCGCCTGCCGAGCTTGAAGCTGCTCGTCACGACGGGCATGCGCAACGCCTCGGTCGACATGAAGGCCTGCGCCGAGCGCGGCATCACGGTATGCGGCACCGATGGCGGCAGCCATGCGACGGCCGAGCTGGCAATGGGGATCATTCTCGGGCTGGCGCGCAATTTCCATGTGGAGCTCGCCAACATGCGGGAAGGTCGCTGGCAGACGACGGTCGGCCAGGATCTGCGCGGCAAGACGCTGGGCGTTCTCGGGCTTGGCAAGCTCGGCGGGCAGGTCGCGGAGTACGCCAAGGCGTTCGGCATGGACATCATCGCGTGGAGCCAGAACCTCACCGACGACAAGGCGGCTGCCAAGGGGGCGACGCGTGTGGAGAAGGACGAGCTGTTCCGCCGCGCCGACTTCATCTCGATCCACCTGGTGCTGTCGGACCGGAGCCGCGGCCTGGTCGGCGCGCGCGAGCTCGGGCTGATGAAGCCCACGGCCTCGATCGTGAACACGTCGCGCGGCCCGATCATCGACGCCGCGGCGTTGCTGGCGGCGTTGAAGGAGGGGCGTATCGCGGGTGCCGGCCTCGACGTCTACGACGTGGAGCCGTTGCCGGCTGCAGATGCGCTGAGGACTGAGCCGCGCGCGCTGCTCACGCCGCATCTCGGCTACGTAACGGCGGAGACGTACAAGCTCTTCTTCGGCGGCACGGTCGAATGCATCGAAGGCTTCCTCGCCGGCAAGCCGGTCCGTGTGATCTCCTGATGGCAAGGTTCCAGGGCGCCAGCCCTGGTCTGGGTAGCGTGAGGGGATAATATCCCCTCGCATGGGGACAGCGCCTCAGGCCGTCTAACGCTCGTCGAAGAGCCGCTCGCCCTGCTGGTCGACGATCTGGCGGCCTTTCATGATGGCAAAGTCGGCCGCCTCGTCGATCGACCCGAACCTGTCGGCGCGAACGAAGCGATGCTGCTTGGTCGAGCCGTCAGCCTCTTTCGAGATCACGCCGGCCACCTGAAACTGACCGGCCTCGGCGTAAGGCATCGCCTGGATGCGAAAGCCGTTGTGCTCCGCCTCGCGAATGACCTTGGCAGGTCCCGGAGTTGCGTCGCCTGAGCCGCCGAATAGCTTCTTCCAGAATGACATGCGGGTATCCTGGGTGTCTTGTCGCCTGCGCGTGGAGCGATCGTAGCATCCACGCAGTTGTGATCATACTGCCGTTGACCCGCAGCGGCAGCCACACTTATGGCCTCGATAACAACTTGAGGCAGGAGGCAATCGCCATGTCGCAGAACGCGGAATACCACGCGCACGTCTACTTCGACGCTACGACGCTCGCCAAGGCGCGCGGCATCTGCGAAGCCTGCCGCGACACGTTCGGGGTGGTCATGGGGCGCATGCATGAAAAGCCCGTCGGTCCGCATCCGGATTGGAGCTGCCAGCTGCTCGTTCCCCACGACGCGCTCGCCGACGTGACACGCTGGCTGATGCTCAACCGGGACGGCCTCGTCGTCCTCATCCACCCCGAGACCGGCGACGAGCTGGCCGACCACACCGACCACGCCATGTGGATGGGTGCTGTGCGGCCGTTGGATGTGTCGATCTTCAAGAAGGGGTAGCGGCCACACCGGGGCAAACCGGGTGCTCCGGCACTTGCGGCGTAGGAGCGGATCGTCGAGGTTGGGCGACGCAATCTCAACCTGAACCTCGGAAACCGTCCATGCCCGCACCCTATGCCGATCACCGCGCGCAACTGAAAGCTATCCTCCTCGGCTGGGGCATGCCCGAGGAGAACGCGGAGATTACCGCCGAGGTGCTTGCGTGGTCGGACCTGCACGGCGTCGACAGCCACGGCATCTCGATGATCCCCGGCTACGACACGCTACGCCGCAACGGTCGTGCCCGCATGGACGCGGTGCCGCGGATCATCTCGGAAACGCCCGTGTCGGCGGTGGTCGACGGCGGTGGCGGGCTCGGCCATGTTCCGGCGCATTTCGCCATGTCGACGGCGATCGCCAAGGCGAAGACGGTCGGCATGGCGGCCACGGTCGTGCGCGCCTCGGCGCATTTCGGTGCGGCCGGCTTCTACACGCTGATGGCGGCCAGGGCGGGACTGGTCGGCATGGCCTGCACCTCGGCCTCGGGCATCCAGGTTGCGCCGACGTTCGGCAAGCAGGCGCGGCTCGGCACCGATCCGTGGTCGTTCGCGGCTCCGAGCGCCGATGGCGTGCCGTTCCTCCTCGACATGGCGACGACGACGGTCGCGGCGGGCCGCATCCGCAACAAGGCCAACGAGGGGCTGCCGACGCCCGACGGCTGGGTGCTGGACCACGAGGGCCGGCCCTCGAACGATCCCCTTGTGGCCAAGGAGAAGGGCGGCTTCCTGACCTCGCTCGGCGGCTCGCCCGAGAACTCGAGCTACAAGGGCTATGGGCTGTCGGTGATGGTCAACATCCTCGGCTCGTGCCTGTCCGGCGCCACGCTGATCACCGACCCCGAGCACACCAAGAAGCCGGTCGGCATGGACATCGGGCATTTCTTCATGGCGATCGATCCGGCGATCTTCCGGGGCGCGGGCGACTTCGAGGCGGACGTCGCATCGTTCCTCGGCGCGCTGCGGGCGACGACCCCGATCGACCCGGCGCGACCCGTCATGGTGGCCGGCGATCCGCAGTGGAAGCTCGCCGAGGATCGCATGCGCGACGGCATTCCGGTCGGCGCCGGCCTGTTGGGTCAGGTCCGCCAGATCGCGCAGGCGGCCGCCGCGCCCTGGCTGCTGGATTGATCGGAACTCTGGATCATGGCTCCCGGTGCGGGCAAGATCGTCCAGCAAACCGGGAGCACCTCATGAAAGCCAGAGCCGATATCCGAGACCATCGCGAACTGTCCGATGTCGACTGCGATTTCATCGCGCGAGCCGAGCGGTTCGCGGAGCAGCACATCAAGCCCAATGCGGCCCGGTGGGAGCGCGAGCGCCATCCGGGTCTGCCGGCCGAGGTGGTGGCGGCGTGGGCCGAGAGCGGGCTGCTCAACGCCTGCGTGCCGGCGAGCTTCGGTGGCGGCGGCGCCTCGTTCCTGGCCAAGATCGGCATCGTGGAGGTGATTGCGCGGCAGTGCATCATCGCCTCGTTCGGGCTGGTCAATCTTCTGAATGGACCGCTTCGCCTCGTGCAGAACGGCACGGAGGACCAGCGGGCGCGGCATCTGCCGGGGTTGATGTCGGGCAAGACGGTCATCGCGCTCTGCCTGACCGAGCCGCAATCTGGCAGCGATTTCGCGGGCACCGCCACGCGCGCCGAGCGGGTCGACGGGGGCTGGAAACTGACCGGCAAGAAGGCTTGGGTGACGCACGGGACCCTAGCGACGCTCGGCATCGTCTATGCGCAGACGGACCCGAGCCGCCGTGGCAAGGGGATCGGGTGCTTCCTGGTCGATCTCGCCGCAAAGGAATGCACGATGTCGGCGCCCTATGCGCTCGAGGCCGGCAGTGCGGCGGGCATCTGCGATCTGACGCTCGACGGCGTCTTCGTGTCCGACCGGGATGTGCTCATGCAGCCGGGCGAGGCGTTCAGCAAAGCGCTTGCCTCGATCAACGCCGCGCGGACCCACGTCGCCGCCATGTGCTGCGGCGTCGTGGGGGAGGCGCTCGCCATCGCCAACCGGTACGCGCACGAGAGGAAAGCCTTCGGTCAGCCGCTGATCGAGCACCAGGGCTTGCGCTTCAAGCTCGCCGACATCGCCAGCGATCTCGAGGCCGCGCGCCAGCTCACTTATCGGTCCGCCGATCTGGTCGAGAGTGGGGATGATGCCGTATCGGCGGCGGCTATCGCGAAGAAGATGGCGGTCGAGATGGCGGCGCGCACGCTGCCCGAGTGCATGGCCATCCTCGGCGCGAATGGGCTCAAGTCCGAGTACCCGCTTGCCCGGCACCTGCTCGCCTCCCGCATCGCCGCCTTCGCCGACGGCACCAACGAGATCCAGAAGGACCGGATCGGGCGGGTTATTGTGGAGGGGTAGGGGCTGGGCGGAGTTGTCTCGAAGTCGTCAGCGCCACGAGCGACGGGTCAATCCGATTTCTCCGGCGAACGCGAATGGCGCGCCACGAGCCAATCGATTTGAATTCGCAACCACTCGAAGCTGGGGCCGCCGAGCTTGGCCAAGTCGCGGAAATCTGATGCGTGTCGGATCATGAAATTGGCTGCAATCAAAGATAAGGGCAGACCGCTCAATCCACCGACTGCCGCTCCGATCGCAGGTAGCTTCCCCGCGATGACGCTGCCAACAACTCCGGCGGTGACATTCGGGACGTTGAGGCCCAGCTTGTGCGCCTTGCCAGCCAACTCGGACCACGCCAAGGCGAAATTCCGGTTTGCGGCGCGTCCTGCCGCTGCGGCTTTTTCCGGATGGGGGCCAACGGCGATCATGTCCGTGGCGGCCTCGTGCTCCTCCATCGCCGCAGGGATGACGACGGCATGGGCCTCGGCCCTGATGGCCTGATTGATCTCGACCTGCTTTTTCTTGAAATCCAGCTCAACATCGCGCGTGCGAAGATCGCGGTCCGTGTGATCGTAGAGTTCCCTGCCGCGGTTGGTCGCCAGCAGCAATGGGCCGTGTAGCTTCAAGAGCACGAAAAGTGGAGCCTTCAGGCGGCGATCCGGCTCCGGCGCATCGCCGCGGGCGATTTCGAGGACGAGATCGTCGTAGGCAATCTGGAAACGAATGCCGCGCGCGTAAAGGATCTCCACGTCGCCGTCGTGCAGATCAATGGCGGGATGGTCAAGGGCGGTTTTGTATTTCTGCAGGTGCGGCTTTAGATACGCGAAGCCGTTGCTTCGTTCGACAAACGACGTCAGCTCTTCCAGGGCCTCAAGCATCTCGGCTTGCATGCCGTTGAGTTTCTGCCGATCTGCATCGGGTAGGAGTGCACCCCGGTCCAAGCCGATCGGGCCGTCCTGTGGCACGACAAAGCGGATCGCATTGGCTTGCTGCGGCAATGGCGGCTGGGGCGGGACCGGCGGTTTAGGGTCGTCGGGCTTCTGGTATCCGGTCGGCACATGCTCCCGCATTCCCTGCTCGCGGCGGAGGTAGTTGATTGTCTCGATCGTGCGGTGTGGGTCTTTGAGTGCGGCAAAGCGTTTGAAGGGCTCACGCTCGGCGACCTTTGAATTCTTAAAGGTCAGCCCGATCTGGCTGCGGAGCGCCGAGTTTTTCTCGTCGGACCATGCCGCGTGGACGACATCGATCATCGCGGTCATTCCGGCGAGCGGGGCGAGGTCGGCGACCTGGGTGCCGGTGAGCCAGAGGCTTTGCAGGGCGGTGAGGCCGGCGAGCGGGGCGAGGTCGGCGACCGGGGTGCCGGTGAGCCAGAGGCGCTGCAGGGCGGTGAGGCCGGCGAGCGGGGCGAGGTCGGCGGCTTGGGTGCGGTCGAGCGAGAGGCTTTGCAGGGCGGTGAGGCCGGCGAGCGGGGCGAGGTCGGCGGCTTGGGTGCGGTCGAGGTCGAGGCGCTGCAGGGCGGTGAGGCCGGCGAGCGGGGCGAGGTCGGCGACCTGGGTGCCGGTGAGCCAGAGGCTTTGCAGGGCGGTGAGGCCGGCGAGCGGGGCGAGGTCGGCGGCTTGGGTGCGGTCGAGCGAGAGGCTTTGCAGGGCGGTGAGGCCGGCGAGCGGGGCGAGGTCGGCGGCTTGGGTGCGGTCGAGGTCGAGGCGCTGCAGGGCGGTGAGGCCGGCGAGCGGGGCGAGGTCGGCGACCTGGGTGCCGGTGAGCCAGAGGCTTTGCAGGGCGGTGAGGCCGGCGAGCGGGGCGAGGTCGGCGACCTGGGTGCCGGTGAGCCAGAGGCTTTGCAGGGCGGTGAGGCCGGCGAGCGGGGCGAGGTCGGCGACTTGGGTGCCGGTGAGCCGGAGGCGCTGCAGGGCGGTGAGGCCGGCGAGCGGGGCGAGGTCGGCGACCGGGGTGCGGTCGAGCCAGAGGCTTTGCAGGGCGGTGAGGCCGGCGAGCGGGGCGAGGTCGGCGACCGGGGTGCCGTCGAGCCAGAGGCTTTGCAGGGCGGTGAGGCCGGCGAGCGGGGCGAGGTCGGCGACCGGGGTGCCGTCGAGGTCGAGGTCCTGCAGGGCGGTGAGGCCGGCCAGCGGGGCGAGGTCGGCGACCGGGGTGCGGTTGAGAGAGAGGTCCTGCAGGGCGGTGAGGCCGGCCAGCGGGGCGAGGTCGGCGATCTGGGTGCCGTCGAGGTCGAGATGCCGCAAAGCGGTGAGGCCGGCGAGCGGGGCAAGGTCGGCGACACGGGTGCCGTCGAGGTCAAGGCGCTGCAGGCTGGTGAGTTTGGTGAGGGGGGCGAGGTCGGCGACCCGGGTGCCGCTGAGGTCGAGGCTCTGCAGGGCGGTGAGGCCGGCGATCGACGGCGGCAACCGCTCAAGCAAACGTAGTTGAACGCGCAATTCCGTTGCATTGCTGCCCTGCGCCTTTGCCTCCGCAATCAGCCGCTCGGCCTCGGCGTAGGCCTTCTCGGGGGTGTCGAAAGGGTCGTCAGGCGTGGGCGAGGCGCCGCTCATGGACTCGTCTCCGGCAATGTGCTGCCCTGAGTGTAACAGGACGTTGTCGGAAAAGGGGCGGGCATGGTCGCTGCCGGCAGAGGCACCAGCGCAACGGCTCAGAATGCCTTTGGCAATCCAGCTTGGCGGAGGATCGCGTTCGCGGTGTGGCGGCTCGGAATTCCGACAGGCACCGCGAAGTTCACGCGTGTCAGGGGGCTATGCCAGATCTCATGGCTGCCCTTGCCCTGGCGGACCAGATAGCAGCCGGCAGCCGTCAGCATTTCCCGCAAAGCCCGATCGAACTGCGGCGCCATTCACGCTGCCGCCGGCTCGGCTTCGCGCAGTGCGGTGATCTGGAGGAAGAGGGATGACGGCTCTATATCGGGATGATTCTCGGGCAGGAGGTCGAGCGCCATCGCCGACATCCTGGCCAGAAGCTCGTCGAGCGTCGGCGCATCAGCGGCAGCGGGGATGGCGTCGCAATGGCCACTCCACACTGCCGCATCCGGGTCCCAAACGGCCGAGATTGTAAAGATCGTCGGTTTCGACATGGTCCCGTGCGCTTTCATGCGACTTGATCAGTTATCCAAGAAGCTCCTCAGCTTCCTCGAGCGGCTCGGGTGCTTGAGTTTGCGCAGGGCCTTGGCTTCGATCTGGCGGATGCGCTCGCGGGTGACGGAGAACTGCTGGCCGACCTCCTCGAGGGTGTGGTCGGTGTTCATGCCGATACCGAAGCGCATGCGCAGGACGCGCTCCTCTCGGGGTGTGAGAGAGGCCAGTACGCGCGTCGTCGTCTCGCGCAGGTTCGACTGGATCGCGGCATCGATCGGCAGGATGGCATTGCGATCCTCGATGAAGTCGCCGAGGTGTGAATCCTCCTCGTCGCCGATCGGCGTCTCGAGAGAGATCGGCTCCTTGGCGATCTTGAGAACCTTGCGTACCTTCTCGATCGGCATCGCCAGCTTCTCGGCCAGCTCCTCCGGCGTCGGCTCGCGGCCGATCTCGTGCAGCATCTGACGGCTCGTGCGCACGATCTTGTTGATCGTCTCGATCATGTGCACGGGGATGCGGATGGTGCGCGCCTGATCGGCAATCGAGCGGGTGATCGCCTGCCGGATCCACCACGTGGCGTAGGTCGAGAACTTGTAGCCGCGGCGGTACTCGAACTTGTCGACGGCCTTCATCAGGCCGATGTTGCCCTCCTGGATGAGATCCAGGAACTGCAGGCCGCGGTTCGTGTACTTCTTGGCGATCGAGATGACGAGGCGGAGGTTGGCCTCAACCATCTCCTTCTTCGCCTGGCGTGCCTCGCGCTCGCCCTTCTGCACCGCCTTCACGATGCGGCGGAACTCGGGGATCTCGAGGCCCGTCTCGGCGGCGAGGTTGTGGATGTTCTCGCGCAGCTGCTCGATCTGGCCGCGCTCGGCCTTGATCATGCGCTCCCAGGACTTGGTTCCGCATGTGGCGCGGCGGTCGAGCCAAGTCTGGTCCAGCTCGTTGCCGTAGTACTCGCCGATGAAGTCGGCGCGTGCCACTCCAAAGCTGTCGGCGAGCCGCATCAGGCGGCCCTCGAGGCTGACGAGTCGCTTGTTGATGGCGTAGAGCTGCTCGACGAGGCTCTCGATACGGTTGTTGTTGAGCGAGAGGCTCTTGACGTCCTTGATGATGTCGTCGCGGAGTTTCTCGTAGGCCTTCTGCTCCTTGCGGTTGCCCTGCTCGCCGGCAACCTGCAGCTCGAGCTTCTTGTCCTGCTGCTTGCGGAGCTTCTTGTACGTGCCGGCGATGTTGTCGAAGGTCTCGAGCACCTTCGGCTTCAGCTCGGCTTCCATCGCGGCGAGCGACAGGGCGTTCTCGTACTCGTCCTCGTCGTCGAGCTCGCCTTCGGCAGGCGCCGCATCGCCGTCCGCGGGAGCGGCTTCGACAGCCGGGGCCGCGTCACCGTTGGCAATCGGCGCGGCCTTCGCCTCCGGCCCCTCGTAGGTGGCCTCGAGGTCGATGATGTCGCGCAGCAGGATCTTGCCTTCGTTCAGCTCGTCCCGCCAGATGATGATGGCCTGGAAGGTGAGCGGGCTCTCGCAGAGACCAGCGATCATCGCCTCGCGACCGGCCTCGATGCGCTTGGCGATGGCGATCTCGCCCTCGCGCGACAGCAGCTCGACGGAGCCCATCTCGCGCAGGTACATGCGGACGGGATCGTCGGTGCGCTCGGTCGGCTCGGCGCGCGTCTCGGACTTGGCGGGAAGGTTATTGACGACGAGCGAGCGGTTGTCCTCCTCGTCCGGCTCCTCGTCGGCGGCGGTGGCCTCGTCGGTCTCCTCCTGCTCGACGACAGAAATGCCCATCTCGTTGAGCATCGCCATGGTGTCCTCGATCGCGTCGGGGGTCACCTCCTCCGAGGGCAGGACGGCGTTGAGCTCGTCGTGGGTCACGTAGCCGCGCTGCTTGCCGAGCTTCAGCAGCTTCTTGACGGACTGATCCGTCAGGTCGAGGAGCGGGCTGTCTTTTTCTACCGTGTCGGCGGCGGGGCCGGCCTGATCCTCGGTTTTCTGCACCATGTGTGTCCTCGAGCTGTCAAACGTTTCGCCGGGCGGCAAGCGTGGTCGGAGCGGCGGCGTGGGCCAGCCGCTCGTCATGTCGGTTCAGAAAGGGCGCGTCATCAGGCCGACACGGCCCCGGAGACGGTTACATGAGATTGCGAGTCGAGACTTGGATCGCTTGGCCATGGCATCGTCTCCCCGGTCGGACGCGCGCTTTGCCTTGTCGCGTCCTCGATCAGATCGGTTCATCTCGTGCAACTCCAGTGCCGAGTGGCCTACTTCGGCCCGTCCAGCCAGCTCCACGCATGCTCCGCAACACAACAGGCGGCTTGGATGCCCTTTCGGGCCGCCCAGCCACCCCCATGCTCAACCGATGCTACCGTCGGTCGCCGGCTCCATGCCGTCGCCCCGATTCAGCAAGCCTTGCAGCTCGCAAATGCGCGCAAACGCATCCTCGCTGCCTTCCTCGTGCCAAGCCTGCTCGGCTGCAGTCAGCTCGCGTCGCAATTGTTCCTTCCGCTGAAGAGCAACAGCGTGGTGCCAACCCGTCTCGACGGCGGCCCGGTCTGCCTCAGGTTCGGCGAACTTGTCGCCGCGATGCGTGATCGCACGCTCTACGAGGGCCAGAGCCGGTGCCAAGCCTAGATCGCTCACATGGGAAGCGAGGGTTTGTCTGTCAAGTAAATTCTCGTCCATCACCGCTGAAAGCAAGGCATCGCGTAGCCGCGCGAGCCCAGGCTCAGCGAATAACAACTCTGAAATGGTCTCAGCCTCGTCGGCTATCAACCAGGGGTGGTTGAGCAGCGTGCGTATAATCAGGGCCTCGCGTTGCGATACGGGCGCGGCTCTCGAGATCAGCTCGTGAGAGGCTACGGGGGCCTCCAGACCCCGAGGAGGCCGAGGGCGATCCTGCCTGGCGCGCTCGCGCTGGCGCCAGTCGGGACGCGTATTGTCGCGCCGGCGGCCGATGGCTGCCGCGCTTCGGCGCCCGCCGACTCCGGTTATGGCCCGGACCTCGCGGCGGCTGCGCTCCCAGAGCGTCTGTTTCAGCTCACTTTCATAGTGAGCTTTGACCGTGGGATCGCCAATCCGCGCGACCAGGGCCTTGAGGCGGATTTCGAGCGCAGCCCGATCATCGGGCGTCAGCGCTCCGCTTTCGGCCAACTCCTCCTTCTCCATCAGCACGTCGAACAGGGGCCTGACGTGGCGGGCCAGCACCGTTTCGAAGGCATCCGGCCCACGAGTGCGGACAAGGTCGTCGGGATCGAGGCCGTCCGGAAGGAAGGCAAAGCGAACTGTATAGCCCGGCCTCAGATGCGGCAATGCCGTGTCGACGGCGCGGAAGGCGGCCTTGCGGCCGGCGCTGTCGCCGTCGAAACAGAGAACGGGCTCGGGCGTCATCCGCCACAACAGCTGGATCTGGTCCTCGGTCAACGCAGTGCCGAGTGGGGCGACGCACTCGCCAAAACCAGCCTCGGCGAGGGCGATGACGTCCATATAGCCCTCGACGGCGATGACCCGTCCCTTCTCGAAAGCTAGCGGGCGGGCGCGATGTGCATTGAAGAGAACGGCGCCCTTGTGGAATAGCGGCGTCTCGGGCGAGTTGAGGTACTTTGCCGGGGCTGCCGGGTCCAGTGCACGGCCGCCGAAAGCGATGGTGCGGCCCTTGGCGTCGGCAATGGGAAACATCACGCGATGGCGGAAGCGGTCGTAGGCGACGGGAATGTCGGAGCCGGAGATCAGCATGCCCGAGAGCGCCATCTCCTCCGCGGTGAAGCCTTGAGCGGCGAGGACTTCTTTCAGGGCATTGCGGCTGCTGGGCGCATAGCCGAGACGAAACTGAGCGATCGTCTCACGGCGGAGCCCGCGCTTGGCGAGATAGCGCCGAGCCTCCTCTCCGCCCGGACCTGCCAGGCTCGCCTCGTAGAACTGTGCGGACGCCTCGATCAACGCGATCAGGCGGCCGTGAACGTCGGCCTGCTCGCGGGCCTCACGTGACCTGGGCTCGGCTTTCGGCATCTGCAACCCGGCCTCGCCGGCCAGGCGCTCCACCGCTTCGGCGAACGTCAGACCCTCGGTCTCCATGACGAACTTAAACACGTCGCCGTGCGAGCCCGAAGCGAAGCAGTGGTAGAAGCCCTTCTGGTCGTTGACGAAAAACGAGGGGGTGCGCTCCTGCTTGAACGGCGAGAGGCCCTTCCATTCGCGGCCGGCCTTTTTCAGCGCCACCTTGCGCGCGACAACCTGGCTGACGGGCAGCCGGGCGCGGATCTCGTCGAGGAACTGGGGCGTGAATCGCATACCCAGTGTTCTAGGTGATTCGGTTGGATTGCCGTCGTCCTCGGTGTGGGGCGGGAGCCGCTATCACCGCGATCCACAGCTGTGTGGCGGGCGAGGCGTCGTGGACGAAACGGGCAAGCTTTCCGAGTCTTCGCGGTGGAAGCCGCGTTTGCGCCCGCCGAGCCTCGCGAGGCCGCCGGTTCCGAGGAGGAGGGCCAGGCCGGCTTTTGTAGCGCCCTTCAAGCGCGACGGGTGCGCGCGGACGGACCCGAGAAGCGGGCCCAGGGCCTTCCCGATCTGGCCCGAGCTCCTGTGCACCTCGGCAAGGCCGAGAAGGGCCGCACTGTGGGCCCGGCACGCGAGTTCGCGCTCACTGTCGTTCAGGTCGTGGCGACCGGCTAGACCGGCATAGATCCCGGCCAGAGCAGCTTTGGTCCGCACCTGATTGCGGGCGGCGTCCGCCGTGAGGGCCAAACCCTCGGGCTCAGCGACACGGCGCGCCCGGCAGACGATCTCCGAGGTGAACAGCCACGGTCCCTGCAGTGCGAGCCGCGTCAGAACATCGAGATCCTCGAACATGCGAAGCGAGGTGTCGAAACCGCCCGTCGCCAGCATCCAGTCCCGGCGGCAGGCGATCGCGTTGAGGGAAAGACCGCTGAGTGCTGGGGCCAATGGGCGCTCGAGGGGCTCGGCGCGATCATTTGGGTAGGCTAGGCCCCTCAAGGCGAGCACGCTCTCCTCGTAGCCGGGGCCCTCCAGGACAAGATCGGCGACATGGGCTCCATAACGCGCGTCCCCGGTGTCGCGCGCCAGGATTGCGAGGCGGTGCGGGAGCCAGAGGTCGTCGGAGTCGAGGAACGCCAGCCAATCGCCCGTTGCCGACGCAATGCCCGTATTGCGGGCCGCACTGACGCCCCCATTCGGCTGGGCGACGACGCTGATCCGATCGCCGAAGCGAGCCAGAACCTCGGCGGTCCGGTCGGTGGATCCGTCGTCGACGACGATCACCTCGTCGGCCGGTCGGGTCTGGGCGAGGACGCTCGCAATGGCCTCGCCAACCACGGCGGCACGGTTGAAGGTCGGAATGACGACCGAGATGCGCATGTCAGCTCCCACGCTCAACCCGAATTCGCGGGCGCAGGCGATGGCATCGGCCAGCCGATCCGGGCGAACGCCCGCCGTGCCATCGACACCACGCGGCCTTCGGCGTCGATGCGCACGAGGATCGAGCGGAGGCTCGCCAGTCCGAGCACCAAGGCCAAAGTGCCGCCAGTCAGGATCTGAAGCGCGAGAGAGTGCCGGGCCGCGAGGAACGTCGCCACGCTTGCCGCTGCGAACGCGGCGAGCAACTGGGCCGTCCGTCGCTCGAACGTGAAGCCGAAAGTAATGTAGGCAGCGATCGTCTGCATGATCAGGAATGCCGCGCAGGCGACCGCAAACGCGATCCCCGTCGCTGCCAACCCGAGATACGGAAGCCCGATCCAGACCAGGCCGAGGAGGATGAGAACTCCAGGCAAGCTCCACCAGGAAGAATTGCGTCGCGCGGCCGCGAGCCATGGCGATGAAGGCGATCGGCCAGCCCGCAATCTTCATCAGGTTGCCCAGTGCCTGCAACTCGACGATCTCGACCGCCGGCGCGAATTCGGTGGAGTAGAGCAGCGGGACCAGGATCGGGGCGCCGCCGAGGATGATCAGGAGCGCGACGCCGCCGATCGCGAGGCCGAGCTGCACCTGATCGTTGACGAGGGCGATGGCGGCTGTCCTGTCTCCGACCAAAGCCGTCAGTCTCGGGAAGTAGTCGGCCGACATGGCGTTGAGCAGGAAGCCGATGTAGATGACCGACATGGTCCATGCGGCGTGGAAGTGGCCGGCTGCCTCGATGCCGAGATCGCGGACGACAAGGGCGCGGATCGCGAGGGGGACCAGCGCCAGCATCAGGAAGCTCAGCATATATGGCGCGCCGTGCGTGATCGCTGTCACCCAATCTCGCATCAGCTCGCGTATACCAGACTGAGCGCCCTGGCTCTTGATCTGGCCTGCCATCCGGTGGGTCGCGAGAAGGGCCGCGAGTGCCGGTTGAGCGAGCACGAGAAAGACAATTCCCTCGATGCCCCAGGTCCAGACGGCGAGGAGCCCGATGGCGGTGCTCCCAAGGCTCGCCAGGATGTTGATCTGGGCGATGTCGCCGACACGGGCCAGCCCCTGCAGCTGCGCGATCTGCAGGCCCGCGACGAGGGAGAGGGCCACGGCGATGCCGACGAGGCCGACCTCGTCGGCATAGTTCGTGGTCCCGAGGGCCCAGGCGGCGATCGGCTCGCGCAGCCACCAGATCAGAGCAGCAGAGGCCAAGCCGTGGACGATGGCGATCAGGCCGAGCATGCGCCTGACGCGAGCGAGCATCACGGCATCGTCGCGGGCGAGAGCGATCCGCCGGGTCCCGCTCGTGTCGCTTCCGAGGGCGGCGACGGTCGTGGCAGCGCTCGCTATGCCGGCAAGCACGCCTAGGAGACCGAGTCCCGCCGGTCCGAGCATGAGGGCCAAGGCCTTGACGCGCAGGATCGACACGAGCGTCGTTGCGATCGACGACGAGCCGATGAGAACGGTGGATCTGAGAAGGCTCTTCAGCGCCATTTGCGGCCCGTCAGCACGACGGGGCGCGCGGAACGAGGAGGTAGTTGCAGTTCGTCGCGTAGCGCCGGTAGGTCTCGGCGACGGTGTAGCCGAAGCCCTCGGTCAGGGAGAGAAACGCCTCGCGGTTGGCGTCGTCGACCTCCACGAAGGCTTTCGGGCGGCAACGCGCGAAGGTGCCCTCAAGCCCTTTCAGGACCTCGAGCTCCATCGCCTCGGTGTCGATCTTGATCATGGCGATCGACGGGGTGTCGGCCAGCGCCTCGTCACCCGTCATCACGATGCACTCGCGTCCGGGGCCGCCGTCTCCGACTGAAACCTTCGTGCTGCCGAGGTCCATGTGGCCTGGTGCCACGAGACGGGCGGCGGTGTTTCGATCCGACAGGCCGGCGGGGCGATGCTCGACCTGCCCCGAGAGCCCGTTGAGCGCAAGGTTGACGGCCAGTAACTCGGCCGCGACCGGATTCGGCTCGAAGGCGATGACCTTGTCGACGCCTAGGAATTTAAGGACATAGACGGAGTGGTTACCGACGTTTGCGCCGACATCGACGAACACGCCCCCGTTGAGGTGGCGCCCGATCAGGGCCAACTCCTCAGGCTCGTAGAAGCCGCCGTTCAGATGGTGCTTCTGGATATAGTCCCATTCGTTGAGGACGAAGAAGGCGACGTCCTCGCCGTGCGTCCGGAACCGCGCGACAATGCCCCGCGACAGCGAGGCGGCACCGGCGTTCTTGCGGATGACGTCGTAGCCGAGCGTGCCGGCTAGTCCCTTGACGGCTGTCTTGAGCACGGTGCGGCCCCATGGTGTTGCCTGCGCAAGTCTCGGGCGTGCGTGCCCCGTTGCAGGCGGTATCGGTCGGTCCGCGATGCTACGCTGGATTGGCGAATCAAGTCTTACCCTGCGGGTCATCTGGCCTGCCGGCGGGGCAAACGGAGACGGCAATGACCAGCGCGTCCCTCAAACGCATCTATCTTGCCGGTCCGGAGGTGTTCCTGCCCGATGCGATGGCCGTCGGGCGTGCGAAAGTGGAGCTGGCCCGTGAGGCCGGGTTCGAGGGGCTGTTTCCGCTGGATCAGCAACTTGGCCTCGAAGGCTTGCCCAAGCTCGAGCAGGCTCGACGGATCTCGCTCGCCAACGAGGCACTCATGCGCTCGTGCGATCTGCTGATCGCCAATCTCACCCCATTCCGCGGTGTGTCGATGGATTCGGGCACCGCGTTCGAGGTTGGCTTCATGAGGGCGCTCGGGCGGCCGGTGCTGGGCTACAGCAACGTGCCGGGCGACTATCGGGCGCGTGCGAAGGCCTTTCGCGCACGCGGCATTCCGCCGGGGGACTGCGACGCACCGGGCTTCGAGATCGAGGATTTCGGCATGGCCGAGAACCTGATGATCGCCGTCGCCATCCTCGAGAGTGGCGGCAGCGTCATCGAGGGGAGTGCTCCAGCGGGCGCGGAGATGGCCGATCTGGCCGCGTTCGCCCGGAGCCTCGAGGAGGCGCGGCGCCTGTTTCTCGACTGACCGCGCGCCTGTGGTGCTACCAGCCTTTGAAGGGCGTCTCGGGCACCGGGGTGAGCGGTGGCTTGCGCTCCTTGTAGGCGATCAAGTTGTCGACCGTCAGGTTGCCCATCTTGGAGCGGGTGTAGATGGAGCCGGAGCCGACGTGGGGGAGCACGGTCAGGTTGGGGATCGTGAGCAGGTCGGGGTCGATGCGCGGCTCGTTCCAGAAGACATCGAGGCCGGCCGCGAGAATGGTACCCGACCGCAGCGCCGCCTTCAGGGCCGGCTCGTCAACGACTGTGCCGCGGGCCATGTTGATCAGCACGCCTTGGGGGCCGAGCGCTTCCAGCACCTTGGCGTCGATCAGATTCTGGGTGGCCGGCCCGCCCGGCAGGATGGCGATGAGGGTATCGACATCCTCGGCCATCGCGACAAGGTCGTCGTAGAACGGGTGCGGCACGTCCGCCTGTGCTTTCCGCCCGAAGTAGGAGATCGGCACGCCGAAGGCCTCGAGCCGCCGACCGATGGCCTTGCCGATGCGACCATAGCCGACGAGACCGACACTGCGGTCCCGGAGGCTCGGCGTGTAGGGATAGTCGGCGGCCGTGGCGGCCCACTGGCCGTTGCGCATCCAGACCTCGGCACGCGACAGCTCGCGCACGGTCATCAAAAGGAGACCGATCGCGGTGTCGGCGACCTCCTCGTTCAGAACATCGGGCGTGTTGGTGATGATCACGCCGCGCTTCTTTGCCTCGGGGACGTCGATCGAATCGTAACCAACGCCATAGTTGCCGATCACCTTCAGTGCGGGCAGGCGCGCGAGCATCGCGGCGTCGGTTCGGACAGCGGTGTGGGCCCCGGTGCAGACGGCCTCGATGCGCGGTCCGACTGTTTCGAGAAACGCGTCCCGGTCCTCGACCTCGTTCAGCCAGTGGACCTCGAAGGCCTCCTCCATGCGCGTGACCATGAGAGGCATCATGGGGCCGGTCGAGAGAAGGGCGGGCTTGCTCATGCCGTCGATCCTGGGTGCGAGGAGGGGGGCGGAGGCCGGCGGGCACCGATCTCGTGTATCTCCGCATTAAATCACAATCGGGCGAGCGTCGAGGCGGGAGCTAGGCTCCAGTTTAAGATTTACCATGTCGCGATGGCGGGGGATCGCAACCGAGGTTGATTTTGACCGTTGAGAGGTGGCGGCACTTGCACCTTGGCGGACCTTGGCCGACAAGCGGCTCGAGCGACTGAGCCAGAGAAATGATCGAGCAGGACTTCGACGTTGCAATCATCGGCGGCGGGCACAATGGGCTCGCCTGCGCCGCCTATCTGGCGCGGGCTGGTGCACGGGTGGTCGTCCTGGAGCGCAACGAGGTCGCGGGTGGCGCGGCGCTGACCGAGGAGTTTCATCCTGGTTTCCGCAACTCGGTGGCGGCCTACACGGTAAGCTTGCTCAATCCGCAGGTGATCCGCGATCTCGCGCTTGCCCGGCATGGCCTGCGTATCGTGGAGCGCCCCGTCGCCAATTTCTGGCCGGTGGACGAGAGCCGCTTCCTGCTGATGCCCTATGGTCTAGCGGCCCGTCAGCGCGCGGTCGCTGCATTCTCTAAGCGGGACGCGGAGCGCCTTGCCGCCTACGACGCCGCGATCGAGTCCGCTGCCGGTGTGCTTCGCGATCTGGTGCTGCGAACGCCGCCGAACGCGGGGGGCGGCATCGTCGAGTTGTTGCGCTCAGGTCTCATCGGTCGTCGTCTGCTCCGCCTGGGTATCGAGGAGCAACGTCTTCTCGTAGATCTTTTCACGAAGAGCGCCGCCGACTTTCTCGGAGCCTGGTTCGAAAGCGATGTCGTGCAGGGCGCGCTGGCGTTCGATGGGATCGTCGGGGCCTATGCCGCGCCGTCGACGCCTGGGACGGCCTACGTGCTGCTCCACCACTGCTTCGGCGAGGTGAATGGCAAGTCCGGCGTCTGGGGACAGGCCATCGGCGGCATGGGTGCCGTCAGCGGCGCCTTGCAGCGATCGGCCGAGGCCTCGGGTGCCGTTGTGCGTACGTCGGCGCCGGTGAGGCGCGTCCTGGTCGCGGGCGGACGGGCCACGGGCGTCGAGCTCGAGAGTGGCGCGCGTATCGCTGTGCGTGTCGTCGCCGCCAATGTTGGCCCGAAGCTGCTGTTCCGTGATCTCATCGCCGACGACGCTGTCGCACCCGAGGTCCGTCGCAGGTTCCTCGCGATCCGAACGGGGTCGGGCACGTTTCGGATGAACGTGGCACTTTCCGATCTGCCCGATTTTCTCTGCCGGCCGGGCCGCGAGGCTCAGGACCACCACGGTTCCGGTATCGTCATCGGCCCGACACTCGACTATCTCGAGCGTGCGTATCTCGATGCGCGTGCAGATGGCTGGTCGCGAAAGCCCGTGGTCGAGATGTTGATTCCTTCGACGCTGGACGACAGCCTCGCGCCGCGAGGGCAGCACGTCGCAAGCCTCTTCGTGCAGCATGTGGCTCCCCACCTGCCGTCTCCTCGCTCGTGGCACGATCCCGCCGAGAAAGAGCGCTTCGCCGATCTCGTCATCGACACCGTCAGCGAGCATGCGCCGAATTTCCGGGCGTCGGTCGTCGCGCGCCAGGTGCTGTCGCCTCTGGATCTCGAAAACCGCTTCGGGCTGATCGACGGCGATATTTTCCACGGCCAACTGGGCCTCGACCAGCTATTCGCGACGCGGCCGGTGATGGGGTTCGCCAACTATCGAATGCCCCTGCCGGGGCTTTATCTTTGCGGATCGGGCGCCCACCCAGGGGGCGGCGTGACGGGCGCGCCCGGCCATAACGCGGCGCGCGAGATCATCCGGGATTTGCGGCTGCGGCGGCGCTGATCAGGGGTCTCTGTTCCGGCGCGGCAGCATGCGCAGCAGCAGTCTATCGCGCAACACAAGGTGATGGCGGAGCACCAGCCCGACGTGGCCGGCTATGGCGAGCGCCAGCGCAATGGCCGCGATCAGATGCAGCAGCTTCGCCGCTGTCGCCAGCGTTGGCCATTGGCCGATAGGGTTGGGGAGATGCCATAGCCCGAAGAGATGCACGCCGTAGCCGCCCGCCATCACGTAGACGAAGCCCGACAGCGGCATCGCCAGCATGGCGGCATACATCAGTTGCTCGGCCCTGTGGATGAAGTTCTTCTCCCATTCGACCAGGGTCGGCGCCCACGGCGGAAGCTCGCCCATGCGGCGGTTGGCGAGGCGCACGAGCGCGATCGCGAGCGCCACGAGCCCGATCGACTTGTGCCAGTTGTACCAGGCCGACTGCGGCAGTCCGAGTGCGACGCCGCTCGGGGCCATGCGGGTCATCACGGCGCCAGCGACATACTGGAACGCGAACAGTGCCGCGATGATCCAGTGCAGCGCCTTGGTCAGCCCGCCGTAACCTTTGGCCGAATTGAGCATCCCCATCGGTCACCTTTCCGTCCGTCCTCGAACATCGGCAGGAACTTGTCCTCACTCTGCAGGTTCTTCCAGGACACATACGATTCTTCGCGCAATGGGGAGGAATTCAATATGAGGTTGTCTCAGGCGACGATCGGAGGCTCGATCCTGAGCTTGCTGCTGATCGGTTGCGGCATCGGAAAAGCTGTCGCGCAGGACAAGTATCCTGGCACGCTGCAGATCGTCGGCGTTCTGCATTGTCGAGCCGCTCTTGCAGAAGGCGAGCCGCGCCTCGAGCGCACGCTACTGAATTGCCAGTATCGGCAGCACAATCATTCCCAGGAGCCGGTACAGCTTACGGGAGAGATGATCGGATCGGGCCTCTGGCTTGTCGAGCCTGGGGTCGTGCGTCTGATGTGGAACGTGCTCGCGCCTACGCCGACCGTCAACCCGCGGGACATCGCCGGCGACTACGATATCGAGCCGTCCTACAATTACGCCCTTGCCGAGAAGCGCTCGAACATTCTCTACGGTGGTCTCGGTGATACCTTCGCGCTGGAGCTCGTATCAGTTCCTCTCGAAGGTATCAGCCCGTCCACCCGCATGACTCTGCGCGTCGGCCCGTCAAACTCGGCCGTACCAGCGCCCGGCTAGCCGAACTTCACCTCGACGACGCCAAGCGAGCCGAAATCGGCGATGACGTGATCGCCGGGCTCGATCTCGAGTGGCGTCATGCACGTGCCTGTCGTGACAATCTCGCCAGGCTCGAGGGCGATGCCGAGGCTGGATAGCTCGTTGACGATCCAGGTCAACGCGGCGCGGGGGTCGTCGAGGACATTCGCGCCGATCCCGTCGCGGTCCAGCCTTCCGGTAACCTGCCCACGCACCCTGTGCCGCGCGAGATCCATGGCGCGCCAGTCTGCCGACGCGGGTGCGCCGGCCACGAACTCGTGTGCGCAGGCGCAGTCGGCAATCAGCTGAGCACCGCCCGCCTTGGCGAAATCACCAAATCGCGAATCCGGAACCTCGATGGCCGGGATGAGGGCGTCCATGGCCGACAGCACCTCGTCGAGGGCGTAGGGGGCATCTCGCGCGCCGAGACGCTTGCCGCAGCGAAAGGCGAACTCGGGCTCGGCGACGCGCATCCGGTTGCCGCGGAGGGTCAGCGTCGCGCCCGTGGCGTGCGTGCGCTCGCCAATGAGGCGGCCGGCCAAGGGACCGTCGACGCCGATATGGGCCTGCCCTGCCTTGGATGTCGCAGCGATCTTCCAGCCCGTGGGTGCGCGGGCGCTGTACTTGGCGACATGCGCCTGCACGGCGTAGCCCTCGCGGCGCGTTGCCGGGCGACAGGCGGCGGGCAACGCATCGATGACCTCGCCCTGCTGCCACGCATTCCAGATCAGGGCGGCTGCTTGCCCGGCTTCTGCGAGGATCATTCCGCGGCATCCTTGCTCATGGCGCGGGGACTTTCGATCTCGGGCACCTCACAGCCGGTGACGCAGCAGCGACCGGGCTGCTTCGAGACGCGCTTGCCTTCGACGAGGACGCCGCGGTCGAGCAGTTGCTCGACGAGATCGCGCTTCTCGCCAACGGGATAGTTGCGCCAGATCTCGCGCTTCATGGCCTCGGGCGAGCCACCGCCATGCAGCGAGATCACGCTCATCCAGCTGCCGGTGTAGGAGGCCGTCAAGTCCTCCATCAACCGAGCGACTTCCACCCGCTTGGCCGCGGGCACGTCGGGACGCCCGGCCAGCACGGCCGAGAGTGAAGCCGCCGTCTCGGGGTTGTGGTCCTCGTCAGGCCCTGGGAGCGCTACGACGAGGCCGCCCGAGACATAGTGCGCAAGGCGGTGCATGTCGTAGATCTGGGTCGCCAGCAGCAGCTTGCCGACATTCGAGAACACGGTGTCCGGCATCACCGAGCCGGCGGGGTCCTTCATGGCATAAACCGAAGCCGCGACCCCGCAGGCAAAGAACCCCTCGACGATCTTGATCAGCTCGACCATGGCGTCGCGAACGTGTGCGTGGCGCTCGGGATCGAGGCCGTTGGCCTCCATCATCAACGCGCCACCCCCGATCAGCAGGTCGCCGAAGCCGGCCCGGGCGCCGATGCAGGAATGACGATGGTGCGTGGCATAGCTTGTCGTCATGAAGCCGGCTTCCTCGACCTCGCCGTCGAGGAAGACGCGGTCGTGCGGTACGAACACATCGTCGAATTGCACGACGGCCGTCGATTGACCGTATTTCGCCGAATAAAGAGCTGCCGGATCACCGACGCGGCCAGCGGGCCGCGAGATGATGGTTACACCGGCGGCGTCGATCGGAACGGCACAGGCGACCGCGAAGTCCTTGTCCTCCGGTGTCATGGTGCGGCACGGCAGGACCAGCAGCTCGTGCATGTAGGGTCCACCGGTGACGATGGCCTTGGTGCCGCGGATGACGATGCCGTCGCTTCGGCGCTCCTTCACGTGCACATAGACGTCGCGGTTCGCCTGCGCGCCCGGTCGTTTGGAACGATCGCCTTTGGCATCCGTCATGGCGATGCCGTGGCTCCAGTCGTTGTCCTGGCTCTCGTGAAGGTAGGCGACCAGGCGCTGGTGACGATCAGTGCCGCGCTCGGCGTCGAGGCGGTGGGTCGCCTGATAGAGGGCGTTGAGCGCGTCGTGGCTGAGATAGCGCTGGGCGCAACCCGACTTCCGGCAAATCAGCCGGATCGCCTCGAGCTTGTAGAGAAGGTCGGTCGAGGTTTCGTCGATGTGGAGCATCCGGTTGACGGTTCTGCCCGACGTCCCCTGACGTGCCGTCATGAGCGCCTTGTGCTCGTCCATGCAGGCGAAATCGTAGGCGACGCCCGTTGCCGCGACCCCCGGAGCCAGCGTGGGCTCGTCGGCGACGCTGTCGATCCGCTTGCCGTTGACGAAAACGCGCGGATTGAGGCGCCTCAGGCTCTCTCGGTAGGCGTCGGCTGACATCAGCATAGGCTGTCTCCGGGGAATGGCTCGGGCGGGACCCTATCTGCCGATCGGCTGCGGTTCAATCCGTAGCTGAGGCGCCGAGATGTGCGTCTCGTCGTGGGTTAACCCACAAGTCTCGCAATTTCCTCAATCCGAGGTACACTGTCACTCGGTCGCTGGCGCTGCCTGGCTGGGATTATCGCAGGCGGCACGGCCATCTGGACGTTGACGATCGTCGTCGTCCGCGACTGCATGCAGCCTAGGAGGAGGTTCCCATGGCCGAGGTCGACTACACGACCGATATCAAGAAGTACACGGCGAGCATCGAGCAGAAGGCCGTCGACGGAATCGTCCGATTCCTGGGCATCGCCTTGAAGAGCCGCGACGCCTCCCACGTGTCATGCTCATCGAAGGACGAGCTCGAGCGGGTTCGTGAGAGCTTCCTCAAGCGCAAGCTGAAGATGACCGAGGACGACGCGGCTCTCGATGGGCGCATCAAGGTGGTCTGCGATCAGATGAAGGCCGACAACTCGAAACACCGAGTGACGTTCTATTACCTGCTGGCCGAGAAGGCCGGGAAGCTCGGCGATCTCTGAGCCAAGGCGGCTCGCGATAGGAAAGCCCCGGGGATGAGCCGGGGCTTTCAATCGTGCGGGCCAGGATGCCTAGCCTTTGCCCATGACTGCGTTGGGTAGCCACAGCGCAAGGTCGGGGAATGCCATCAGCAGGCCGATAAGCCCCATCATGGCGGCCACGAATGGCATTGCTCCCCAGATCACATCGCTGACCGGACCCCGCTCGCGCATACCCTGCACGACGTAGAGGTTGAGGCCGACGGGCGGCGTAATCAGCGCCGCCTCGATCAGAATGGTGAGGGCGATACCCCACCAGATCGGGTCCCAGCCCATCTTCACGACGATCGGGAAGATGAACGGCGTCGTCAGGATCATCATGGAGATGGTCTCCATGAAGCATCCGAGGATCAGGTAGAACACGATAATCACGAGCATCGTCGTGATCTTGCCAAGCCCCATCGCCTCCATCGCTTGCGCAATGGTGTCCGTGATGCCGATTGCGGCGAGCACAAAGTTCAAGAACTGCGCGGCAATGATGATCATCATGATCATTGCCGTAGTGCGCATGGTGCCTTCGGCTACCGAGCGAAGCATGAGGAACGTCAGCTTGCCTTCCCACCACGCCAGAACGAGCGCCGCTGCCACTCCCAGCGAAGCCGCCTCGGTGGGCGTCGCAATTCCCAGATAGATGGCGCCGACGACGACGAGGAAGATGAAGAGCGGCGGCAGTAGGCTCGGTAGGACGCGGAACCGCTCGCGCCAGCTGGTGGCTACGGGCTTTCCGCCGGCAGCCGGTCGAAGCAGGCAAGTCACCAGCACAATCCCCATGAAGAGCGAGGCGAGAAGTGCCCCGGGGATGAAGCCAGCCAGATAGAGCCGCGGAACGCTCGAATTGGTGAGGAGGCCGTAGATGATGAAGTTGATGGAGGGCGGGATGAGGATGCCCAGAGTGCCGCCAGCGGCCAGCGTCCCGAGGAACAACCGCTCGCTGTAGCCGCGCTTTGCGATCTCGGGGATCGCCACCGTGCCGATCGTGGCGGCGGTCGCGACGCTCGAGCCCGACGTGGCGGCGAACATCGCGCACGCGCCGATGTTGGCATGCATCAGGCCGCCGGGCAGCCACGAGAGCCACTGTGCGATAGCATTGTAGACCCGCTCGGCGATGCCGGCGCGAAGCAGGATTTCTCCAAGCATCACGAACAGCGGCACAGCGATGAGAATGTACTCGCTCGACGAGTTCCACAGGATTTCGCCCATGGCCCGCTGCAGCGGCATGAACGAGTAGAAATTATCCAGCGCGATACCCAGCACGCCCATGACGGCCGCAACGGGAACGCTGAGCGCCAGAAGAAAGAGCAAGAGAAGAAGTGCCGTCGCGAGCATTGATGGTTGCCCCTTAGTGGTGTGGCCGCTGGATGCCGAGGCCTTTGAGCTCGCTCTCGATCTCCTCGTCCTGCGTCGCGACGCCGGATGTCTCAGCAGCGGTCGCGTAGTCGCCTTTCAGGAGCGCTACGAATGTTCTCAGGAAGCTCACCACCAGGGCGAGCGCAAAGAGAACGAAGCCGGCCAGCCACGGGATCTGCGCCCAGGCGAGAGGGATTCGCAGGTTGGTGTTCGAGCGGTTGTATTCGATGAAGTTAGTCCACGTGACGTCGAACGCCCGGTGCACCATGGCGGCGATGAAGACGCCGAGCAGCAGGAGGGCAAGCAGGTCGAGCCACCCACGGACCTTCAACGGTAGCCGCCCGTAAACGGCATCGATGCGAATGTGCCCACGCGTGCACAGAACGTAGGCCAGCGACCAACTCGTTCCGACAGCGAAAAGATAGCCGGAGATCTCGTCTGAGCCGGAGAAGATGAAGGCGCGAAACCCGTCCTGCCAATTGGCGAACATCGAGGACAAGCCTTGTGCCCCGATCGCTGCCGCGAGGCTCTCTGCGAAACTGATCGTCGAGGGGATCAGCTTTCTGAGCGTCACCTCGGCTGTGACGATGAAGGCCGCGAGGAAGAGCATGATCCCGCCGCACCAGACTGCGATGCGCGAGATCGAGGTCACTCCGCTCCAGATTCGATCCATCAGTGAGTCCGCCCCGCAAGGAAGTTCACGGCAGCACGAGGCGAGTGGGGCAAGCTACCCGCCGAGACCACCGCCATGTTTGCATCGAAAGAAGGGCTTGGCATCCCCGCTGGATGCCAAGCCCGCAACGACTTCGCTTGTCAGTCCGCCTTGGCGACAAGTCCGTATTTCTTGCCGATCTGCTCAGTCCACTTCGCAGCACACTCGGCACCGCAACGCGCGGCCCACTTCTTGAGGACGCTCTCGTTCAGCATCTTGTCGCGGGTCTTGAGATCGGCCTCGCTAGGCTTGTTCAGGATGAGCTTGCCTGGGGGGCCGACAGGGCAATTGCCGGTGCCCGTGGTGCAAAACACGCCGTCCTCGGTTTCAAGCTGCGTCGACTTCCACGACCGCTCCTCGAGGTCCTTCGCGGCCTTCTGGATCAGCGCCTGCGTGTCGGGCGAGAGCTTGTTCCACATGTTCAGGTTGACGACGAGCATGCCGGCCGTGAAACCGACCGGGAGGCGGAACAGCGATTTGGTAACTTCCGGCCACTTTGCCTTGTAGGCCGGCATGGTGCCCGTGATCGCGCAGTCGACGACGCCCTTCTCGAGTGCCGGCACCACCTCGGAGAAGGCGATCGTCACGCCGGTTGCGCCAAAGGCCGCGACCAGATCAGACTGGGACGTGCCCTGCACACGTACCTTCTTGCCCTTCATATCCTCGATGCTCTTCACATCGTCGCGGCAGTAGAAGTCCTGCTCCGGCCATGTGTGAGTGCCGAGAATGAAGGCGTTGTGCTTCTCCTTCATGACCTTCTGCATCTCGGGCAGCCAGATCTCGGAGATGTCCTTGGCCATCTTGAAATCGCGGGCGACACCGGCGATGTCGAGAGCCTCGATGACAGCGCCGCCATCCTCCACGTAGATCGGGAGTGCGAACACCATGTCGAACACGCCCTGCTTCAGCAGGCGCAGAAGCTCAGTCCCTTTCAGATTGAGCTCGTTGAGAGCCTTGACGTTGCCCTTGAGCTTGCCGTCTGAGAGCTTCGGCAGCTCTTCCGTAAAGAACGGCTTTTCGAGCTTCTGGTAGTTCGTCAGGAAGTTCCAGGTGCCCACGACGTTGAACGTCTTGGAATCGATATTCTGAGCGTTGGCGCTACCTGCAAAGCCCAGTGCTGCGGCAAACGCTGTTGCCGCAAGAAAACGACGCATAGACGACCCTCCCATTGAAGTCGATCATTGACGAGGTCCCCGGCGGGACCTTGTCCCTACATTGAGCCGAAAAATTCCCGGACTGCAAGCGGAGTCGAGGCTCGTCGGCTGGGCAAGTGCCTTGGAGTCTGTCTGGTTTTTCGGCATGTTGCCGTGACAGTCGTGTTTCGGGCGTGCGACAAATGAGACCGATTCTCATCGTTGTCGGCGCAAGACGAAGGTCGCTTCAAGCCATGACGCATACGACAACCGCGGCTCTGCAGAAGCAGCACCTGATCGATCCGGAGATCTGTATCCGGTGCGGAACGTGCGAGGCGACGTGCACAGTGGGCGCCGTCAGCCACGACGATCGCAACTACGTCGTCGATCCGGAAAAATGCAATGCCTGCCTCGACTGCATCGCACCGTGCCCAACGGGATCGATCGATAATTGGCGGATTGTCGCGACGCCCTATGCGCTTGCGGAGCAGCTGGAATGGATGGAGCTGCCTGCGCAAGAGGAGCTCGGCGACGATGCGATCACGGTGGGTGAGGCAGCCGAGAGCGAGGTCGGTGCGCTGATCGAGGCGGCTCATGCCGGTGGCGGCGGGCGAGCGGTTGCGCCTGCGTCGGCGACCCGGCCAGTCGTCAATCTCTACGGCAGGTCCAATCCCGCAATCGCGACCGTCCAGGGGAATTTCCGCATCACCGCGCCGGCCGCGGAGAGCGACGTTCGCCATATCGTGCTGTCGTTTGGAGAAACAGCTTTTCCCGTCCTCGAAGGGCAGTCGATCGGGATCGTGCCGCCTGTCACCGATCCGGACGGTCGACCGTATCCGTTACGGCTCTACTCTGTTGCGTCGGCGCGGGACGGGGAAAAGCGCAACGCCAACAATCTGGCGCTGACCGTCAAGCGGGTGCCGGGCGGGCTTGTCTCCGAGTGGCTCTGCAACTTGAAGGTCGGCGAGCGAATCGCGGTCTCGGGGCCGTTTGGCTCCACATTCCTGATGCCGGATGATCCCGGCGCTAACATCGTGATGATCTGCACGGGCACGGGCTCGGCGCCGTTCCGCGCGTTCACCGAGCGTCGCAGGCGCGCGGCACCGGGGGCTGCCGGCCGTCTCGTCATGTTCTTCGGTGCGCGGACGCCCGAGGAGCTTCCGTATTTCGGCCCACTGCAGAAAGTCCCTGCGAGCCTTCTGCAACAGCATCTCGTCTTCTCGCGCGTGCCGGGGCAGTCGAAGGAATACGTTCAGGATCGCATGCGCACCAAGTCGGGCGATCTCGCGCCGCTACTGGGAGACCAGGCGACTCACGTCTTCATCTGCGGACTGAGAGGCATGGAGGAGGGCGTCGACGCGGCTCTCGCCGAGATTGCGTCGGGTGTTGGGCTGGATTGGGCCACACTGAAGCCGCGCATGCGCGGCGAAGGCCGCTATCACGTGGAGACGTACTGAAGCCCTAACTCGTCGGTGCGGAGCCGCCGTTAGGATCTTGGGTCGGAATCCGCAAGGCCGGCTTGACGGGCGCGTATCGGGCGGCGCACGACATGACGGCCATGTGTTGCCGAGGATCCGACCGATGTCATTGCGCCTGCCGACCATCGACGATATCCGCGCCGCACACGAGCGCCTGCGCCCACACCTCGTGGCGACGCCACTGCTCGAGCATCCCGCGCTGAACGAGATTGCGGGCGGTCGCGTGCTGCTCAAGTGCGAGAACTTGCAAAGGGTCGGCGCCTTCAAGTTCCGCGGGGCCTACAACAAGATTGCCCAGGTCGACCGGGCTGCGTTTCCCGGAGGCGTGGTCGCCTGCTCCTCCGGCAATCACGCGCAGGGCGTTGCCGCCGCCGCCACGCTGCTCGGGATCACGTCGGCGATCGTGATGCCGGCCGATGCGCCTGCGATGAAGGTATCCCGCACCAAGGCGTTCGGCGGCGAGGTGATTCCTTACGACCGGATAACGCAGGACCGAGAGGCCATCGCGGCACGGCTTTGCGCAGAGCGGGGGGCAGCCATGGTCCATCCGTTCGACGATTGGCAGGTGATGGCGGGGCAAGGCACGGTCGGGCTCGAGATCGTTGCGCAGGCGGCTGATGCGGGGGCGACGCCGGATGCCGTGCTCGTGGCCTGCTCGGGAGGTGGTTTGGCGGGCGGGATCGCGACCGCGGTGAAGGCGAGCCTGCCCGGAGCCGACATCCTGACCGTCGAGCCAGACGGCTTCGACGACATGGCACGTTCACTCCGCTCAGGCCGGCGCGAACGTAACGCCCGGCTTTCCGGCTCGATCTGCGATGCCTTGCTCGCCGAGACGCCCGGTGAAACGACGTTCGCGGTCGCTCAGAAGGTGCTCGCGGGTGGTCTCGTGGTCAGCGACGACGAGGTCCGGGCGGCCATTCGCTTCGCGTTTGCGGACCTGAAGCTCGTTGTTGAGCCCGGCGGCGCGGTGGCACTCGCGGCAGTGCTTGCCGGCCGCTATCCGACAAGCGGGCGCACGACGGTGGCCGTGCTCTCGGGCGGCAATATCGACGCCGGGATGCTTTGTTCCATCCTCGGCTCGGCTTGAGCAATGCGCGACGTCGAAGGTGGTGCGGGGGCGGGTGCGCCGGCCGACGGTGTGGCCTCCGGTGAGCCGGCGCGTGATGGTGAGGCCGGATTGGCGCCTTGGTTCGCGCTGCGCCTCTCGCTGTTCTTCGGCGCGCTGTTCATGGTCGCCGGCACCAAGTTGCCGTATCTGCCGGTTTGGCTCGATTGGCGGGGCCTTGCCACTGCCGAGATCGCGGTCGTCACGGCTGCGCCGCTGTTCCTGCGCATCGTAGCGGGGCCGCTGATCGCGATGGCAGCGGATCGCTGGGGGAACCGCCGTCAGGCAGCAAGCCTGCTTGCGGCACTCGCGCTGGGAGGCGCGGCCCTGCTTGGCGTTGCGGACGGCTTCTGGCCGATCCTCTTCGTCACGCTGTTGGGGGCACTGGCCGCGATGGGTCTGATGCCGCTGGCGGAAACAGTCGCCATGAGCGGGGTGCGACGCGGTGGGCTGGACTACGGACGCATGCGTCTTTGGGGATCGGTCAGCTTCATCGGTGTCGGTTTTGCCGCCGGTGCGGCGATCACGGCCTATGGACCAGGCTCGGTGCTTGGGCTGCTGGTGGCGGGAAGCGCGGTGACCTTCGGCGTTGCTCTGTTTCTGCCGCCGGACCCCGAGGCGGCTGGGTCGTCGGCACGACGCGCGACGCTCGCTGCAATCGGCAAGTCGGCATTGGCGCCACGATTCCTGCTGTTCCTGGCTGCTGCGGGAGCGGTGCAGTCCTCGCACGCGGTCTTCTATACGTTCGGCGTCATCGAATGGCAGCGCCAGGGGCTTTCGGCGACGTGGTGCGCGACGTTGTGGGCGGTCGGCGTCATCGCGGAGATCGGGCTGTTTGCGTTCTCCCGTCGGATCGCGGCGCAGTTGGGTGCAGTCGGCTTGCTGGTGGCTGGTGCTGCAGCCGGCAGCGTGCGCTGGGTGGTGATGGCGTTCGATCCGCCGCTGGCGCTGCTTCTGCCGTTACAGGCTTTGCATGGGCTGACGTTCGGCGCCGCTCACCTTGGGGCGCTGCATTTCATCAGCGCACATGTGCCCCCATCCGAGGCAGCGACCGCGCAGGCCCTTTACGCGAGTGTCACCGCAGGCATCGGAATGGGGCTCGCGACGCTGGCGGCGGGGCCGCTGTACGCGGCGCTCGGCGGACAGGCCTATTTGCCGATGGCTGGCTTGTGCCTGGTGGGTGGCCTCGCGACCTGGGCGCTGGCGGGGCGCTGGGTAGCGCGGGCCTGACAGGCGCCGATCACCCCCAAAGCGCGCGCGGTGGCGGCTGCATCAGACCGTTGGCATAGGTGATGGCTGGGGAGCGATCGCGCGCGAGCAGAAGCGGACCGTCGAGGTCGAGCCAGTCGGCGCCGCTTGCTAGGAGCCAAGCCGGCGCCATGGCGAGCGACGTGCCAAGCATGCAGCCGACCATGATGGCGAGCCTCGATCTTCGCGCGGCGCTGGCAATTGCCAGGGCCTCCGCGATGCCGCCGGCCTTATCGAGCTTGATGTTCACGGCGTCGTAGCGGTCGGCAAGGCTCGCGATGTCCGCGCTGGTGTGGACGCTTTCGTCGGCGCAGATCGGCACGATGCGATCGACCTGGGCGAGGGCTCGATCTGCGCCGGCCGGTAGTGGTTGCTCGATCAGTTCCAGTCCCGCTTGCCGGGCGGCGTGGAGAAGCGGCACAAGGTCGTCCTCGCTCCAGGCCTCGTTCGCGTCCGCAACGAGGCGGGCATCCGGTCGAGCGGCACGGACGGCAGCAAGGCGGTCGGCATCGATCGGGCCACCACCGAGCTTCAATTTGAGAAGCGGTTGACCGGCAGCTGCGGTGGCGGCCGCGGCCATGTTGGCCGGTGCGGCGAGGCTCAGCGTGTAGCAGGTCAGGCGTGGCTCGGTCATCTCGGGGATGCCGAGCAGTTGGGCGGCGGTAAGTCCCGTGAGCTTTGCCTCGGCATCGACCATTGCACAGTCGATCGCATTGCGTGCGGCGCCGGGCGGCATCTCGTGCAGCAGGCGCACGCGATCGAGGGAGCCGGATGATGCGAACAGCCGAATGGCATCAACCACGCCCTCGACTGTCTCGCCGTATCGCGCGTAGGGGACACATTCGCCCCGGCCACGCGCGCCGCCGATCTCGACCGTGGCGACGACGACGACGGCCTCGCGACGCGAGCCGCGCGATATCGTGAACGCCCCAGCGACGGGAAACGCCTCGATGGCGACATCAACGAGGATTGACGGCGTGGTTGGGCTCGAGGGCAAAGCAGCCTCCGCGGCGGCTGGTCCGGCGGGTGTGCATCGGATCTATATCAGACGAGTTGTCCGCTTGCGTGCGCCAGGAACAGGAAGGCCCGGCCTGGGTCAGAGATGACATGGCTTTGCGCCAGCCGCCCACTCGGATCGCGCTGCTCGGCCTCGCGCAGAATGCGCTGGAAGTCGTGCTGGTAACGCTCGACCGCTTGCCGGAAGCCGGGGTCGGACGCAAAGCGTTGCTGGGCCTGATCGAACAGGGTGCGTCCCTCGACGGAATAGATGCTGCGCACCATGACACCGCGCTGGCCGGCGCGGAAGCGAGACCAGATCGCGGAAGCCGTCGTCTGGTCGAGGGCGCGTGCATAGCCGGGGAGATTGAGCTCGCCCGGGCCGCCCTCCTCCTGTGAAGCCCGCGCGAGAAGATCGCCGAGCTTCCATCCGTCACGAGCCGCGTCCTGGTTCGGTGGGAGCGTCGCAGGCGGCCGGTGACCGCGCGTCGCCAGCTCGTTGGCGAGCGTCTGGGTGACGGATGAGATGGCCCGGCCCGAACCTGGCGAGGGCGCCGACGGCTGAGCTGAAGGGGGCGTCACGTCCGACCGGTGGACCTCGCGGCGCGAGAGCGCTGAGAGTTGCTCCAATGCTTTCAGCTGCTCCTGCAGGGACTGGCGCATCGTCTCGGCTGAAGCGCGGGTCGCTTCCGGCAGACGGTCGAGCTCGGCCTTGAGGCGGCTCTGCTCCTGGTCGAGCTCGGCCAGAGTGCGCTGGGCGCGCTGGCGAATGTCGTCGTAGCCCGATGTGAAGCGGTTCTGCATCGAGCCGATCTCCTGGCTCACCTCGCGAGAGATAGACTGGAACTTCTCGCGGAGGTCGGAGACTGCGCGCTCGGTCTCGCCGCCGGTCGCTGTGCGCAGGCGCTCCATCTCGGTCATCGCCCGTCGAGATTGCTCCTCGACACCGCGCGCGACCTGCTCGCTGGCCGAGAGTGCGCGCGTCTCGAACGTATTGAGCGTTCCCTCGAGGCTGGCGGGATAGCCGCGCATGACCTTGTCGATGTCCTCGGCCTTGGTGGCAATCTGCTCGAGCGTGCGACCGAGCTCGACCTGGCGCTGCTGGAGGTTCTGGTCGATCCGCTGGTTGGCGGACTCCAGTGCTCCTGCGGCCCGCATGATGGTCTGGCCCTGCTGGTCGAAACGGTTGGTGACGCTCGAGATCTGGCTGACCAGATTGTCCGAGAGGTTGCGAAGCAGCTCGGCTTGGCCGGCAAGCCCCTCGATGGCTTGCACGGACTGGCGTGTAACATTCTCGCTGGCGCGGCGAACGGCGTGAACGCCGTGCATGATCTGCTCGTCGAGCTGGCCCGCCTGCTGACCGAGCACCTGGGCGATCTCCTGCCCGTGCGTCTGGAGCGCCGTGGAGAGCGCGCGGGCCTTGTCGGCGACGGCGCTGTCGATCGCGATGGTGGAGCGAAGGATCGAGTCGTCAAACAATTTGATGCGCTCGGTGAAGGCATCGTCGAGGGCTTGGGTTCTCTGCAGCAGTTGCTGGTCGAGCCCGTTCTGACGTGCCTCCATGGTGGCGTCGAGGGCGCGAGTATATTCCTCCAGCACAGCCTGGAGACCTTCGGTGCGGGTGGTCAGTGTGCCCTCGATGGAGCGCGCCGTCTCGTCGAGCATGCCTTTGAGCTGCGTCGTGCGCTGTCCCAGGGCTGCATCGAGGCCGCCAGCAAAGCCGCCGAATGCGGCCTGCATCTCCTCGCTGTGCGAGACGAGCGTGCCCTCGAGCTCGCTTTTACCCGCTTGCAGCGCCGTCGCGATCTCGCTGGTCCGGGTCTCGAGCAGTCCCCGGATCTCGGCGGTGCGGTCGGTCAGCACGCCGTGCAATTGCTGCGTGCTCGTTCCAACCGTGGACGCGAGATGGGTGGCATTGGTGGCGAGGGATTGCTCGAGGCTGACGAGGTTCTGTCCGGCCTGCTCGATGAACCGCGCGAGCTTGACCTGCTGATCGGCCAGCTTGTCGACGAGCGCGGGAATGTCGCCGCCGAGCTCCTTGAGCGAGTAGCTGACGCGCTCGCTGGTGTTTAGGAGGGCATTGCGCTCGCCGGCCAGATCCTCGAGAAGACCGCGGATACGGTTCTCGTTCTGCGTATAGGATCGCTCCAGACTGGCCACCTCGTTGTGGACCAGCGCCTCGAGTTCGCCCGCCCGTCCGAGAGCACGGGAAACGGCCTCGTTCATGTGGTTGACTTGACGGCGTACGGCCTGCCCGACCGAGGCGATCTGCTGCTCGGCCATCCGGTCCGGCTCGGCGAGACGGATCGCGACCTCGGTCATGGCGGAGGACATCAGCCGCAGCTCGTGGGCGCGCCACACGAGGAGCGCGATGAACCAGAACATCGCAATCGGCAGAATAACGGTCGCGGCGAGGGTGATCGCGGTCGGCCGCGTGAGCATCTCGAGCAGTGTGGGCGCGCGCTGCAATTCGGGCGCCAGCATGGCCCACCCGAGCAGAATGCTGACCAGAGCCCAGGCTCCGCTCGCGATCGCTGCGACGTGCATGGGTCGCTTGGATGGCTTCTCGTGCAGGGCAAAAATCAATCCACCGATCGACGGCAAGTCGTCATTGGCGGCGACATGGGCGCGGGGCTGCCCAGCCGACCTGCGTTTCGCCGTGCGTCGTCCATTCGCATCGGGGGGGGTGTCGTGGGCTTGATCCGGGGTCGACGGTTGCTCCGCCGACGGCGGCGGAGGCGCTGCAGCCGCAGCGGCTACCGGCTTGGCGTCGTCGGGGGGCGATCCCGAGGGCGGGGGAGCCGGGTTTGGTGGGGGCTTGCGGCTGACGGGTGGTGGCGTGACTCGCGGCGGGGCGGGCGGTGCATCGGAGTGCTTGCCGGCAGCGCCGGGCAGCGGTGGCGGAATGGCTTCGCTCTTCGCAGGCTTGGGGGGCGCAGACGCAGCAGGCTGACCGGCGGCTGCGGGTGCGCCGTCGACCGAGTCCATGCGTTTCGACGTCTCTTGCGGCATCCCCGCTCACCCCCGCCGGCGCTTTCGCGCCGCCCCAATTCCCGGCGGGACTATGCAGACCGTCGCAGCGAATGCCTCTTCAGGCCCGCGCGTCCCCAGCCTGCCCCCGTGTCCCCGTCGTCGGCCGGTCTTCTCAATAAAGCTTTTACGACGTTTTTTGTGGCGAAAGGAAGATCAGCAAGCAGGGTGTGGAAAGGTAAATCTGTGGTCTTCCAGCCAGCGCGAATTGAATGAGCGCCTTTACGCGGACTTATCCCTTGCTGTGCAAACCTCTCAGACGAGGTGGGCGGCGCGTCGCAAGCTCCAGCCCGGCAAGAGGAAAGACCGATGGGTGCGCTAGCGGGTTCTGCCGCGTTCGAACTGCCAGTCCGGGAGCGGGCGGGGGCTGCCATCGATCATGCGCACCTCGCCCGCTACACGTTCGGGAACAAGGAATTGGAGTTGGAGGTTCTACAACTCTTCGTGGAGCAGGCTCCGGAGTATGTCGAACAACTCCGCTCGGCTGCGACCGAGAAAGCCTGGCGCGACGCGGCCCACACGCTAAAGGGCTCGGCAAGAGCCGTTGGTGCCATGCGGGTCGGCGACCGCGCCGAGCGCGCCGAGGCTCTCCGCGCCTCTTCCGATGAGCGAGCGCGGGCCCGGGCTGTCGCAGCCCTCGAGGAGGCCCTCGACGAGGCGCGTGCGCACATCGAGGCGCTCGGTGCAAACACCTGACGGGGTGGGCTCGACCGTGAGCTCGGCGGTCCACACCGGGCTGCCCGATTTCCTCGATCGGGCGTGATCGCTTGAAAACGTTGTCCCTCAGGGCTAAATCCTCTCGTCGCGGCTGGCCCTTCGGCGGATGGGCGGCCAATGCGCTGCCTGAATGACGCGGGTTCCGCGTCGAGCCCCAGACGCCGGAAAGGTCGCCTACGACAGATGGCAAAGATCACGTTCATTCAACCTGACGGAAAGCAACAGGTCGTGGAGGCCGACAAGGGCCTGACGGTGATGGAAGCCGCGAAAAAGGCGCTCGTCGCGGGCATCGAGGCAGAATGTGGGGGCGCCTGTGCCTGTGCCACCTGCCACGTTTATGTGGACCCGGCCTGGACCGAGAAGGTGGGCAAGGCCAACGAGATGGAGGCGGACATGCTGGATTTCGCCTTCGACGTACGCGACGAGAGCCGGCTGTCTTGCCAGATCAAGGTCTCGGATGCGCTCGACGGGCTGATCCTGCGGGTCCCTGCCAAGCAGTTCTGACGGGTCAGGCCCGGTCGCTCGGATCGGCTCTGCCGCTCGGCGTGTCCGCTGCTCTTGTGGGGGGCGCCCGGCTGTCCCATGCTCGGCTGCGAAGCCGACATGGAGAGCCGAGATGCAACTCGCGAGCAAGACTGCCATCGTGACCGGAGCTGGGCAGGGCATTGGCCGGGCGACGGCAGTCGCTCTGGCGCGTGAAGGCGCCGACGTGGTGTGCGCCGACATCAACGCCGACACGGCCGCAGAGACCGCAGCGAGGGTGGCCGCACTTGGCCGGCGAGGCCTGGCTGTCGCGGCGGACCTCGGCGATGTCGCCGCGATCGATCGAATGGTCCGCGAGGCCGTTGCCGCGTTCGGACACATCGACATCCTGGTGAACAACGCTGGCGTGACGCGCCGCGCCTACATCATGGATCTCAACGAGCAGGACTGGGATCGCATCCACCGTGTCAACGCAAAGGGCGTGTTCTTTTGTCTCCAGCGCGTCGCGCAGGAGATGATCCCGCGGCGCTCGGGGAGCATCGTCAATATTGCATCGGTGGCCGGCAAGGGGTTTCACGGTACGTCGAATGCCGTCTATGCGGCCTCCAAAGGCGCCGTCATCAGCATGACCTTCACGGCGGCCCAGCAGCTCGCGCCGCACAACATCAACGTCAACGCGGTGTGCCCGGGGATCGTGAAAACGGCCATCGTCGAGGAACTCTTCAAGACCGTCGCCCAGAAGGAGGGGATCTCGGTCGAGGATGTCGAGCGCCGCGCGGTGGCCGAGGTGCCGCTGAAGCGGGCCAACGAGCCCGAGGACATCGCCGATGCTGTCGTGTTTCTCGCCTCGTCCGCGGCGCGCAATATTACCGGTCAGACGTTGAACGTCGACGGAGGCCTCATTCCAGGCTAATTCCGACACCGGCAGTCAACGACAACGCCAAGGAGATAAGCGGATGCGAACCGTCAAGCAGATGCTCGAGGAAGCCAACAGCGCCGTGCCCCGGATCACGCCGGAGGAGGCGAAAGCGCTCGCGGGCCGAACGGACGTGCTGTTCCTCGACGTGCGTGAGCCGCCAGAGGTCGCGACCACCGGCAAGGTACCCGGCGCGCTCGCTATCCCACGGGGTCTCGTGGAGTTCCGCGCCGACCCTGAACTCGCCGCTGCATGATGCGCAGTTCGATCGGGCGAAGACGATCGTGGCCTATTGCGCGTCGGGTGGCCGGTCGGCGCTCGTGGGCAAGACGCTGAAGGACATGGGCTACGAGAACGTGCGCAATCTCGGTGGCTTCAAGGGCTGGCTCGATGCCGGCGGCCCGGTCGAGAAGGCCTGAGCCACACGGTTCGCGATCAGCGGCAGTGCAGGGGGCGGCGGCGCCCCGAGGTTCGCGCCGACCGCATTGGTGTTGCTCTAGTGTTCCGGCGCCGACATTTGCTTCCCGTCGCGGCTCGGTCGAGAGCTAATGCCGGCGCCAGAGGCACTAGCAACATCATGGCTCTAGTGTAGCTTTTGCATCTGACGTTTGGTGACGAGCCCAGTCGAGCGCGTGTGCCAAACGTGAGATGCGCTACACTAGCGATCCAGCCAAACGTCCGCGAGATCCTGCGACAGGTAATGGGTCGGCGTGAAGTGCCACCCCCGCACCATCTTGGGCATGACCACGATGCGGTTGGTCCAAAGGAACGGGACGGAGTAGGCGGTTGTCAGGACGTGAGTGTCGAGCTCGCGAGCGAGGGCCGTGCGCTTGACCGGATCGAGCTCGCGGCGTTGCAGGTCGTAGAGCTCGTCGATCCGGGTGTCCTCGTGGCCCGAGTAGCCGAGTGGGCTCGCCTTCTTGGACAGGAACTTGACGAAGTTCTGCGTGGGATCGTCGAGGTAGTCGGAGATGAACTCCATTGCGACGTCGAAATTTCCCTTCGCAAGATTGTCCAGGTAGAGCTTGGTCTCGAGTTGCTCATGGGTGGCGTTGACGCCGATCCGCCGCCACTGGTCGATCGTGTAGATGCCGCCGGCCGTATAGCTCGCGATGCCAGCCCGGTTCAGGAACTTGAACGAGAGGCCTTCGTGGCCCGCCTCCTTCAGAAGCCGGCGGGCTTCGGCCTTCGCGGCCTCGCCGTCCTTCCAGTATCCCGGCAGTTTGACCAGCTCGGCCTCGGGTATCGCCATCAGAGAGCCGGGCCTGTTGACGCCGCCGGTGAACCGCTGCGACGACACCTTGCCGAGCTGCTCGCCGCCGGTCCATCGGTCGATCGCGTGGCTCAGGGCCTGTCGCACGCGGATGTCGTCGAAAGGCTTCCGCTTGGTATTGAAGATGATGATGTTGCCGGCAATCAGCGCCGTCTCGTAGACGTTGACCTTGTCGCCCATCCGCTCCACCAGCGTGTTGCGCTCTGGCGGCGTGCGGAAGCGGAACTCGGCATCGAACTGGCCACCGATCAAGCCCGGCACCACCGCCGGCGACTTGACGAAATAGGCCTTGAAGCCGTCGAGGTAGGGCAGATCCTTCTTGAAGTAGCCGTCGAAGCGCTTGGCGGTCCAATGGGAGCCGCGAACGTGCTCGACGTGCTGGAAGGCACCCGATCCCATAATCTCGCGGGCGGGATAGTCGCCGCCTTTGGCGAGCTTGGCTGCGCTGTAGATGCAGTTGAAGGGGGCGGCCAACAGCTCGAGCACGCCAGCCACCTTGTTCTTCATCTTGAAGACGACCGTGTGCGCGTCCGGCGTGTCGATGTCGCCGAAGTCCTCGTAGTAGGACTTGCGGACCGAGGTGACGCCCGGCGGTGGACGGATGATCCGCTCGTAGCTGGCCTTGACATCCGCCGACGTGAGCGGTGTGCCGTCGTGGAATTTGACGTTCTTGTGAAGTTTGAACGTGTAGCTGGAGCCGTCCGGAGCCGCGATCCAGCTTTCGGCGAGGTCACCGGTCACTTTCGGATAGTTGGCGGCGTCGATCTTCACGAGCAGCGAGTATTGCGGCAGCACTGGGTGCACCATGCCGAACGTGAACTCAGCGTGGCAGTCGTAGCTGGGCGGGCTCGAAACCACGGCGAACGTCAACGTGCCGCCGCGCTTTGGCGTATCGGCGTGAGCGGACGGTGTGGGAAGCGCCGCCAGCGCCAGGGCAAGCACGGACGGCGCGAGTGTGCGATGCGTGAATATCAAGGAGGTCTCTCCCATTCCAAATACCTGGAGAGGCTATGCTTGCAAGGCGCATCCGCGACGACAAGTCGCAAATCACTCTGAGCAAAGTCAGCCGCCAACCTGGGCGCGCTGCGGGCGGAAGAGCCTTCGGCGCGGCGGCAACGCAAGGCCACCCGCATGCAGGGACAGGGCGGCTATGCGCGCGGCCACGCTCGGGTGGGTCGAGAACAGCTCGTCGAAGGCATCATCCTCGTCGAAGCTCGACGAGATCATCATGGCGGACATGGTTTCGGCACCGGGGACATAGTCCCGTCCCGATATCTTGGTCAGCGCCGAGATCAGTGCGTCAGGGTCCTTCGTCAGCTCGACGGCGCCAGCGTCGGCCATGAACTCGCGGGCGCGGGATAACGCAAAGCGCGTCATGATTGCGCCGACGTGGCTGAGCGCGAACGTGGCGGCAGCAACCAACAATGCGCCGGCGACGGCAACAAGGGCTGGAGCGCCGAGGCCGCCGTTCTTGTGGTGGCCGCGAACGCCAAATCCGCCGCTACCGAAGCCGCCGGTATCGAAGTCGCCGGGCGACCAGGCGCTGCCGCGCCGACTGGTCAGCATGTGAGAGATCAGTTTTCCGCCGAGTGTGAGGCCGCCCGCGAATATCAATGCGAACACCATGAGGCGAACGTCGCGATTGCGGATGTGGACCAATTCATGGGCGAGCACGGCGTCGAGCTCTCGCGGTTCCAGCTTGTCGAGCAATCCGCGCGTGACGGCCACCGCCGCGTCGTTCGGGCCGAGGCCGGCGGCATAAGCGTTGAGGGCCTGCGTCTCCATGATCTCGACGCGGGGCATGGGCAGACCGGCCGCGATGGCGAGGCGCTCGACGCGCTTGTAAAGATCGGGCGCGTCGCGGCGGCTCACGGGGCGCGCGCCGGTCGCGGTGCGGATGATCCAGGCATAGAACAGCCACGCGACCACGAACCACACCGCCGTTAAGGCGACAGGCACGAACCAATTGACGAGGGCGTGGTCGGCAGCCTCGGCCATGATCCGATCAAACGCCGCCGAGGCGGAAAGGGGAGGCGAGGACAGGTCGAGGACGTAAGCGATGGCCGAGAAGGTGAGGCAGGCCGCGAACCAGTAGGCCGCGGTCAAGGCCCCGAAGCCGCCGAGCAGCAGGATCGATTTCAGCGTATTGTCGCGGATGTGGCCGTAGAGGCCGTTGGTCGGCAGCATCTCGATCCCGCGCGTGGCTCAGTCCGTTGTCCTGGCGGTTGCCTCAGAAGCGAACGGCAGGGGCCGTCTCGAGCTGCATGACCGTTTCGCGCGGAACCGCCGAGACGTCGCGGGCCTCGAAGGCGAATGTCGAGGCGACGAGATTGGCCGGAAACTGCTCGCGCGTGGTGTTGTACGCGGTGGTCGCCGCGTTCAGGAACCGACGCGCGGCCGCGATCGTGTGCTCGATGTCGCTCAGCTCGGTCTGGAGTTGGGTGAAGTTGGCCGACGCCTTGAGGTCGGGATAGGCCTCCGCAATCATCATCAAGCGACCGAGGGCCTGGCCGAGCAGGCCTTCCGCCTGGGCCTTGGCGGGGCCATCCGGGGCGACGACGGCCGCAGCGCGCGCCTTCATGACGGCCTCGAGCGACGACCGCTCGTGCGTGGCGTAGCCTTTGACCGTCTCGACCAGGGTCGGAATCAGGTCGTGGCGCAGCTTCAGTTGCACGTCGATATCGGCGGCGGCCTGGTCGCAACGGCGGCGCAGTGCAATCAGCCGGTTGTAGATTGCGACGATGGCGAGTGTGGCCAGTGCCAGCAGGGCAATGGTGACGAGGCCGAGGCCGAATGCAGAAAAGGACATTGAGGGCAACTCCCCGATGAAGCACGGGGAATGATAGCGGTCGCCTCTTAAGGGCGGCTCTAGGGATACGGTTAACAAGGGCTTTTGGCGCGGCCCACTCCAGACGTGACGCGACCGTGCATCTTGTCTCGGCCGGCGGACTGGGTCATTAGGTCAGCTCATCACTCCGGGCCCGGGTGGGCCATTTTGCGCGAGGACCCTTCGCATGGCTGACGACATGGACGCATCGGCACCGATCGAATCCGATTGCGTGATCATTGGTGCTGGCCCATGCGGGCTGTTCGCCGTCTTCGAGCTGGGCCTACTGGATATCCGCGCACATGTCGTCGACATTCTGGATCGTCCCGGCGGGCAGTGCGCAGAGCTCTATCCCGAGAAGCCGATCTACGACATTCCAGCGCTTCCGATCGTCACCGGGCAGGGGCTGGTCGATGCGCTGATGGAACAGATCAAGCCGTTCGAGCCGACGTTCCATCTGGGCGAGCGCGTCGATGCGCTGCAACGTCTGCCGGACGGGCGCTTCCGTCTCCAGACGGACCGCGACAAGGCCTTCATTACCAAGGTCGTCGTGGTGGCGGCTGGAGGCGGCTCGTTCACGCCGAAGCGTCCCCCGCTCGACGGCATCGAGGGTTACGAGGGCAAGAGCGTTCTCTACTCGGTGCGGCGCATGGCCGATTTCGAGGGCCGTGACATCCTGATCGTCGGTGGTGGCAACTCGGCGCTCGACTGGACGCTCAATCTGCAACCGATTGCGAAATCGCTGACGCTGATGCATCGGCGGGACGAGTTTCGTGGAGCCCCGCACTCGGTCGAGAAGATGCGGCAGCTCGTGGCGGCCGGCGCCATGCGTCTCGTGATCGGCCAGATGACGAGCCTCGAAGGTTCGGACGGGGCGCTCTCTGGCGTCAAGGTGCGGACGAAGACGGGGGAGGAGACGCTGAAGGCGGACCGGCTAATGCCGTTCTTCGGTCTCACGATGAAGCTGGGTCCGCTGGCGGATTGGGGTCTCAATCTCAATGAGAACCTGATTCCGGTCGACACCGAGAAGTTCGAGACGAGCGAGCCCGGCATCTTCGCCATCGGCGACATCAACAGCTATGCGGGCAAGTTGAAGCTCATCCTGTCCGGCTTCCACGAGGCGGCCTTGATGGCGCAGGCCGCCAATCGGATCATCTTCCCCGATAAGAAGGTCATCTTCCAATACACGACATCGTCGTCGAGCCTGCAGAAGAAGCTTGGCGTGCGTTGAGCTGGCGGCGGGAGGCAGCCGACCTCTCGTCAAGGTGACGGCTGATAGCGCCAGTACGGCAACTCTGCCGTGTCCTGCACCTTGAAGCTCTCGGTGCGGCTGTGTGGCGGGCGCAGACCGGCCCGCATCAGCTTGGCGATGTCGCCGAGTAGCTCGTCCTGCTCGACGTACTCGTCGTGTCCGAAGCAGAAGTAGCAGGTGGTGATCGCGGAGATGTCGATGGTATCGACGCCGGTCGCGATCACGGGCTTGCCATCGACAACGTCACCGGCCCTTGGCTCGTTCTTGTGAACCTTGCGCGAGGCCTCCATGGCGAGATCGCTCGACGAGGCATAGAGCGTGAAGCCATCGGCCAGCGGCTTGAGTTGGGCGGCGAGGTTCTGGAACTCGCGCGTGCCCATGTCGGGTGCGGCCAGGATCACCTGACTGACCTTGGCTCCGGACGCCTGCGGGCCGACGAATTGGCTCAGGGCATTGAGAAGCGGCACGTTGCCCATGCTGTGCGCCACGAGATGCACGTGCTTGACCCCGGTCCGTGAGATCACGACATCGAGGAACGAGCGAAGATGCGTGACGGCGAGGCGGGCGCTCTCCTGATCGTAGGGGTAGTCCTTGAGCTGTCCTGCCGAGGGCCAGCTGTAAAGGAAGGCTGTGCCGAATGGCACGATGGCGCCGTCTTCGGCGCGCGGACTGCCCAGGTCGTAGGCAATCTGCGCCGTCCGGTAGAGGGCATCGTCGAAGCCGACGCGATAGCCGTGCACGTAGATGAAGGCGTGATCCTTGTAGTCGCCGGCCTCGGCCATGTGGCGGGCCACTGCGGCCCGGAACGAGGCCTCGTCGGAATAGACCTCCAGGAGGTTCGGCACGATCACGAAGTGGCGAGACGGGTCGCCCTCCGCCGGTATGCGCAGCACATAGCGATCCCACCAGCTCGGGCGCTGGATGGTGCCGCTTTCGCGACGCACCTTGCGCGGAACGGTCACGACCGCACCGCCGAGCGCCAGGGCGCCCGAGTCCCGCCACGAAAAGGCGATGCGCCGCGGCAGGTCCTCGCGGGCGCGATTAGTGCCGAAGAAGACCTGGACAGGCGTGCAGGTGTTGTCGACGACGCAGGCGATCGGCGATGCGACAGCGGCGCTTCGGGTCGACGGCGGCGGCGCTGCGGCGATCTCGGGCGCGGCGCCTGCGGCCGGCGTGGGTGGGTCGTCCGGAGCGTTGGAGGGGTCCGCCGGCACGGGAGCCGCCGCCTTTGGCGCCGCCCGCCGCAGGGGTTCGTAGCGCCGGCGCGCCGCCTTTTTGCGACCGCCTCGACCCGCGGGAGCCGCAGTGGGGGCCGGAGGCTCTCGCTGCATGAGCGCATCCTCGGGTGCCTGACGCCCGTAGATCTCGAGACGGGCTCTGGCCCCTGGCACGCGCTCGTACGTGAGGGTGATCTCCCTCAGGAAGCGACCTTCGGGAGTGGGGTTGATCTCGCGGGTCCGCTCGCCGGTGAGCAGGTTGATGCGGCGGCGCTCATGGTGCTCCGGCGCGCTGGTATAGCGGACGATTACGTTATCGAGGCGCACCCGGCCGGCGACGGCCTTTACGCGTATGGCCCGATAGGCGCCGCGGGTGCTGGAGAGATCGGCCGTGTGGCGGCCCGCCCCGAGATCGAGATCGATGGTCTGGAGGAGAACCAGCGCATCTTGGGCGTAAGCGGCCGGGGCCAACATGATCAACGCCAGCGCGGCGATGGCGCTCTTCAGCCATACTCGCATCTGTTCCCCTCCCTTGCATCGTACAAGCGCCTTCAGGCCAACCCGTCCCACCGGGCGATGCCATGCGACGAGCGCGATGTGCCGGCACAACGTAACCAACTTTCAGTGACAGTGCGGATACGTGGCGCGCGGTATGCCGTCGCACGACGCTGTCTGACCATCGCGACCTCGATGGCGATCGTGGAGCTGGTGGGCAATGCCAGAGGGAGGAGACCCGCAAGGTCCTGGGCGACCGAGTTGGGGCCCGCGCGTGAGCAGATGACTTCGCCGTGGGGTTCTGCCATAAAGCGCTACATCGCGATACCCGAGTGCGGCGGTCGTGTATTCTGCACCCCGATCGCTTCTTAAGAAAGGTAGGCCACATGGCCGTTACGCAGGCCCAGGTGCTCGACGCCCTGAGGCGGATCAAGGGGCCCGATCTTGCGGGCAACATCGTAGACCTGGGGCTCGTCTCGGAGGTGCTGCTCCGCGATTCCAAGGCATACTTCTCGATCACGGTCCCGGCCGACAGGGCGGAGGAGCTTGAGCCTTTGCGCCAGGCCGCCGAAAAGGTCGTGAGCGAGATCGAGGGCCTGTCCGGGGTAACGGCCGTGCTAACGGCAGACGCCAGCGGTGCCCGGCGGACGCCTGCCGGAGGCGGAATACCGGAAAGCCGGCGTGTGCAGGAGGCTCGGGCGCGGGGCATGGGGGGGGCGCCATCTCAGGGCCACTTGCACAGTCACGATCATCACGGGCACGATCACAGCCACGATCATGGGCCTGGACGAAGGCCAACGGGACCGTCAGCGGCGCCGGCGAGCAGGCCTCAGGGTGGCGCGCGCCGTGCGGCCGGAGTTCCTGGTATCCGGCATCTGATCGCCGTCGCATCGGGCAAGGGTGGTGTCGGTAAGTCGACGACCGCAGTCAACTTGGCGCTGGCGTTCCAGGCGAACGGTCTCAGGGCCGGCATCCTCGATGCCGACGTCTACGGTCCCTCGCAGCCGAAGCTGCTCGGTTTGACGGGCCGTCCGGACGTCGGGCCGGGCAACAAGCTGAAGCCGATGGTCGGGTACGGCCTCAAGTGCATGTCGATGGGCTTCATGGTCGACGAGGCGACGCCCGTCATCTGGCGCGGCCCCATGGTCGTGCAGGCGCTGACGCAGATGCTGCGCGACGTCGACTGGGGCGACCTCGACGTGCTGGTGATCGATATGCCTCCGGGCACGGGTGATGTGCAGCTGACGATGGCGCAGCAGGTGCCGCTGTCCGGTGCGGTGATCGTCTCGACGCCGCAGGATCTCGCTCTGATCGATGCGCGCAAGGGCCTCAATATGTTCCGCCGCACGGACATTCCCGTGCTCGGCATCATCGAGAACATGAGCTACTTCGTCTGCTCGAAATGTGGCGAGCGCCATGAGATCTTCGGGCACGGTGGGGCCGAGGCAGAAGCCGAGAAGCTCGAGGTGCCGTTCCTTGGCGCGGTGCCGCTGCACATCGATATCCGGCGCCGCTCGGATGCCGGCGAGCCAATCGTCGCCACCGAGCCTGGGAGCGTCCACGCGCAGGTTTTCGCCGAGATCGCGGCCAAGACCTGGGCCGAGGTGCTGGCCGCGGAGGGTAATCGGCCCGAGCCGCCGGAGCTGACGCCGGTCGACGACAACACGGCGCTCGATGTTGTGTTTGCCAAGGAGCGCTACCGCCTCGCCGCCGAGATGCTGCGCGTGATGAGCCCGTCCGCCGAGGTGCAAGGGCATTCGCCGGAGCAGCGCGTGACGGTCGGGGGCAAGCGCAACGTGCGTATCCGGAACCTGGCGCCGGTTGGGAACTATGCCGTGCGCATCGCCTTCGACGACGGCCACGATACGGGGCTCTTCACGTGGGATTATCTCGAGCGCCTGGGGCGTGAGCGCAACGAGCGCTGGGCGACGTATCTGGCCGAGTTGAAGCAGAAGGGCCTGAGCCGCGGCTGATGGAGGCGCGCCCATGCGCGACATGATGGATGGAGAAGCGGCCTCGATGAGGGAAGCTCGAATGAAAAAAATGCTCCCTTACGAGCGCATCGCCGGCTGGGTCGGTCTGCTCGTGATGGCGTTGCTGGCCTCGCCCGCCGCTGCTCATGATGCATCGGGGGCGGCGGGCGGATTCGCGTCCGGCTTTGCGCACCCGTTCGGCGGTCTCGATCATGTCGTCGCCATGGTGGCCGTCGGGCTCTGGGGTGCGTTCCTCGGGATGCCGGCGGTCTGGCTTTTGCCGGTCGTGTTCCCGCTGGTGATGGCGTTCGGCGGGGTCCTCGGCGTGGCCGGTGTGCCGGTCCCGTCCGTCGAGATCGGTATCGCCCTTTCGGCCGTGGTACTCGGTCTGATGGTGGCGCTGGCCCAGAGGCCGCCGCTATGGGTCGCGGCACTGCTCGTCGGGGCCTTCGCGATCTTCCACGGTCACGCGCACGGAACCGAGCTGCCCGGGACCGCGAGCGCGCTGGCGTACAGTGCGGGGTTCGTTATCGCCACCGGGTTGCTGCACCTGGCGGGCATCGCTGCTCTCGCTCATCAAGAAGTGGACCGTGGGCGAATGGGCCGTGCGCGCGGGTGGCGCCGCGATCACGGTGGCGGGGTTCGTCTTCCTGTTGGGCTGAGCCGCCGTGGGGATTTCAGATTGCTCGTCCAAGCATGACAATCGGCGTGCCGGCCCACTCCAGCTCGGCCACCGTGACGAAACCGTTACGGGCATAGAAGCTGCGGTTGCGCGAGTCGCGGCCTGTGACGAGATGCACGCCGGGTAGGCCCGCCGTACGCGCGTCGGCGACGAAGGCCTCCATGAGCCGTGTGCCGATACCCTGGCTACGTGCGCCGTGCGGCCAGGTTGATGTGGAGGTGCGCCGGATATGCGGGCGTGACGTGCCGCAGCTCGCGATAAAAGCCGATGTCCGCGAAGAGCTCATGCCGTGCCGGATCGTGGTGGGCGCCGACGATGTAGCCGGCGAGGTTGCCGCCGGGCTCGACAGCGACATGAGCCAAGTCCGGCCAGTACTCCAGGAAACGGCCGAGCCACCGTTCGCCAAAGGCGAGGCGGGCGGCCTCGTCAGGGAACGCCTTGGTCAGGCTCGCCTCAAAGAAGATCGGGTCGAGCTCGCGAGCGCGGATCGGCCAGCGGTCGAGCGCGGTTAGTCGCTGGATATTCGTGGTGGGCAAGGGCCCATCTCCCGCTGGAGCTGAACAGGTTGAGCCCGAGGCTACGTTGGCCATGGCGGTCCGTCCATGGCGGACGCGACGCGGATGGGCTGACAACAGGACGAAGCTGAGCGAGGATGCGGCCTCAACCCATCTGCAGGAGACCCTCATGGCAGATACCGTGTCTTTCACGCCTGGCGGTTATCGCTATCTGCCATTCCGTTTCCAGTACTCCAGCGGTGTCGCGGCCGAGCCCGGCTATGCGATCGAGCGAGCGACGCTGCGCAAGCCGGTTCCGCTCGCCGAGGGGTTTCGCGCCGTCGAGGCGCATCTGGCCGCCATCGGCCGGCCCGTAACGGCCTTCTGTGCCTGCGAGCTGCGATCGCCCGCCCAGTTCACGGAGGCAGGCTTCATTGCCTTCAACGAGCACTATTGTGAGACGCTGGCCCGTTGGGGCATCTACGATCCTGCCACTCGGATCAACCCGGTGGCTCGCTCGAACGTCTGTCCCGAAATCGGCGGGCCCGCCGAGCCGATGCTGCACGCGTTCTCCTACACCGTGACTTCATCTGAGGCACCGCGCACCTTCGTCATCGCCGGGAGCGGCGAGGCGCCGGGCGGCAAGGGCGACTACGGCGAGCATATCGTCAGGCGGGGAGAGACGACGCCGGATGCCATCGCGGAGAAGGCGGTCTCGGTGCTGGGAGAGATGGAGCGGCGCATGGGGCTGCTCGGCTTCGGCTGGGCGGACACCCTGGCGGCGCATGTCTACACCGTGCACGACATCTACGCTTTCCTCGGGTCCGAGATCGTTCGGCGCGGTGCGGCAGGCAATGGCATCACCTGGTTCTACGCGCGGCCGCCGGTGATCGAGCTCGAGTATGAGATGGACACGCGAAGCGTCCTGCTCGAGCGGTTCATCTGACGACGCAAAGATCTGGCTCAGGGCATCGCGCGGCCGATACCCTGGAACAGCGATGGACCTCTTAGCGGATCGGCATGGGAGGGCTCCAGCGGCGGCGGTTGCGTCGGGGGCCGGCGGCGGGGCTTTCGCGGCGAGCGCGTCGCGCCGCTCTGGTCGCTCGCTCGCTGCAAGGCCGATGGGACGGGGTCGTGAGGTGCGCGGCTAGCTGTGTGCCGATCGATCGACGAGCCGCGTGAGTGCGGGTTGCGCTCGGGAAGCGGTGGCGTCTCGATTGGTGCCGGCGGGGGGCGCTGGGACGTGCTCGCCCTCGTATCGGCTTGGTCGCCGCTCTCCCGATCCGGCCCGCCGGGCACGAGGGGTGTCACCTCGGTCTCGCTCGCGGGTTGGGGAGAAGGCGCTGCTTCCGCGGCTCCACCCAGAGGATCGCCGTTGCCGGTCGCGGGGGGCGTTGGATCGGCCTCGCTCGCCGCAGGCGCACCAGAAGACGCCATTCGCTCAGCAAGCGACGCCGCCTCGGTCCGGGAAGAATCAGCGGGTAGGTGCGACGCTTCGGACGCCGGTGCCGGGGAAGCTCGTGGATCGGTCTTCGAGAGGTCGGTCGTAGGTGCGGGCGCTGGTTGGGGCCGGGTTTCGACGGGCCGGTGAATATTCCGCCAAGCTGCCTTCAACGCGTAGGGGGTCGGCTCGGCCGGACGCGGTGTTTCTGTGGGATAGGCAATCGGAGGTGTCGTGAGTTGTCGGATATGGGGGGCGAGAAAGGGTAGGGACGCGAGAACGACGAGGACGAGCGTGAGGACGCCTCTGCCAGAACGGGTCCGGTCGTCAGCACCGGCGTCGCGCGCTTCGACCGCCGTGCTCGTGGGAGGTGGGGGAGCACGCCTCTGCGAGCTATCGCGACGGCGTGTCCATGCCCTCCCGCGGGCGCGAGGAGTGGCATGTGAAGAGTTGGAGCGGGGGCGGGGCAAGGGCATTCGGGGTTCCGTCGGACGCTCGAAGCAAGCAACGTCAGAACGCAACCCGCTGCCAAATCGGCAGCAAATCATTACAAAGCAAGTTATAATCGAACGACGAGCGCGAAGCCAGAACGAAAGGGGCCGGGCGCGAAATGCGGGCGCTTTGCCCATCCGCGAGGCAGGATGATTGGACATTGATATTGCGGAAGTCGTGTAAAGAGCTTTACTTTCACTTGCTGCAACAAAGATCGGACATCGAGCCGACCATCCGTCTGACGGCTATTGGGAGGATGCATGGAGACCGCCGAGACAGCCGAGGCTGATCGTCCTGGGCAAGCCGGCACGGGTGGCGCGATCGACATGATCGGCGTGCACAAGTGGTATGGCGAGTTCCACGTCCTGAAAGACATCAATCTGAACGTCGCCGAGGGCGAGAAGATCGTGATCTGCGGTCCCTCGGGCTCGGGGAAATCGACCCTGATCCGGTGCATCAACAGGTTGGAGGAGCATCAGAAGGGCCGCATCGTCGTCGACGGGACCGAGCTGACCAGCGACCTGCGCAACATCGACAAGATCCGCGCCGAGGTCGGGATGGTGTTCCAGTCGTTCAACCTGTTCCCGCACCTGACCGTGCTCGACAACCTCTGCCTCGCGCCGACATGGGTCAAGAAGATGCCCCGCGTTGATGCCGAGAAGGTCGCCATGCAGTACCTGACCCGGGTGCGCATTCCCGAGCAGGCGGAAAAGTATCCGGGACAGTTGTCGGGTGGCCAGCAGCAGCGCGTCGCCATCGCGCGCTCGCTGTGCATGAGCCCGCGCATCATGCTGTTCGACGAGCCGACGTCGGCGCTCGATCCGGAAATGATCAAGGAAGTGCTCGACGTCATGATCGAGCTGGCCCGGTCCGGCATGACGATGCTCGTCGTCACACACGAGATGGGGTTTGCCCGGTCGGTCGCCGACCGGATCATCTTCATGGATCGCGGCGAAATCGTCGAGCAGGGACCGCCGTCGACATTCTTCAACAACCCCCGGGAGGAGCGAAGCCGAGCTGTTCCTGTCGCAGATCCTCAATCATTGAGGGGAGGGAGCCGACCGCGGCGTGGCTGGGATCCGCGACCGCTCGGTGAGACGTCATGCTATGGTCGATGCGGTGGTCAACCGGTCGAGCTTCCGTCGACGAAGATTGGTCGAAGAACCACGTGAGACGCGAACCAAAAACAGGGAGAACAATCGTCATGAAGAAAGCAATCGGCGCAGCACTTGCAGCCGTGGTGGCCCTTGCCGGCCTCACGACGGCGGCGCTGGCGCAGCAGAAGACACTCGATACCGTAAAGGCGCGCGGGACCGTGAATTGCGGTGTTACGCCGGGCACGCCTGGGTTCGCCTTTCCTGACGACAAAGGCAACTGGAGCGGTCTGGACGTCGACTATTGTCGCGCCGTCGCCGCGGCCATCTTCGGCGATCCCAAGAAGGTTTCGTTCAAGCCGCTGACCGCCAAAGAGCGGTTCACTGCCCTGCAGTCCGGCGAGATCGATGTGCTGTCGCGCGTTACGACGTGGACGATGAGCCGCGACAGCGCGATGGGCCTCACCTTTGCCGGCGTCACCTACTACGACGGCCAGGGCCTGATGGTGCCCAAGAAGCTCGGCGTGAAATCGGCCAAGGAGCTGAACGGCGCCTCCGTGTGCGTGGCAACGGGTACGACGACCGAGCTCAACCTCGCCGACTATTTCCGCCAGAACAACATGACTTACAAGCCGGTCGTGTTCGAGAAGGCGGACGAGGTGAACGCCGCTTATGATTCCGGCCGCTGCGACGTTTATCACGACCGACCAGTCGGGTCTTTATGCGCAACGCCTGCGCCTGAAGAACCCCAATGACCACATCGTGCTGCCAGAGATCATCTCGAAGGAGCCGCTCGGACCCGTCGTGCGCCAGGGCGATTTCCAGTGGTTCACGCTGGCGAAGTGGGTCTACTTCGCTCTCCTCAACGCCGAGGAGCTTGGCGTGAGCAGCAAGAATATCGATGAGATGCTCAAGTCGACGAACCCCGAGATCAAGCGACTGCTCGGCGTGGACGGCGAGTTCGGGAAGGCCATTGGGCTCGAAAACGATTGGATCGTGAAGATCGTCAAGGGTGTCGGCAACTACGGCGAGATCTACGATCGCAACGTTGGACCCGACACGCCGCTCAAGATTGCTCGTGGCATCAACAATCTTTGGAGCAAGGGCGGCATCCAGTACGCGCCACCGATTCGCTGACCGCTGGCGAGGCGCCGAGATCAGTTATCTCGGCGCCTCGCCGGTTCTCAATCATGTAGGGCGGCTCGCCGAAGGCACCGATCCATGGCCATATCCGACGACACGCGCCGGGCGACTGAGACGGGTTCCGCCTGGGCATGGCTCCACCGTCGTGAAGGGCGCCAGATCGTCGGGCAGATCGTGATCGTGGTGCTGCTCGGCTCGCTGCTCTGGATGGCGGTCTCGAACACCCTCTACAATCTGCAAAAGCAGAACATCGCTTCGGGCTTCGGCTTTTGGGACAGCACGGCCGGCTTCGACATCTCGCAAACGCTCATTTCCTACGACTCGACGTCGAGCTATGGCCGCGCGTTCTGGGTGGGGCTGACCAACACTCTCCTGGTTTCGGTGATCGGTATCGTGCTGGCGACGATCGTCGGTTTCCTGATGGGCATCGCGCGCCTGTCGAGCAACTGGCTGATCGCACGACTGGCAACCGTCTATGTCGAGGTTGCACGCAACGTCCCGCTGCTTCTGCAACTCTTCGTCTGGTATTTCGCCCTCATTCCGCAACTACCGGGACCACGGCAAAGCTGGCTACTTCCGGCTGGGGCCGTCCTCAACAATCGCGGGCTTTCCATACCTTCGCCAGTTCCGCAGCAGGGCGCCGGGCTCGTGGTCGCCGCCTTCTGTATCGGCCTTCTCGTGTCGATCGGGCTGCGCATCTGGGCCAGCCGCCGCTGGCGTGATACCGGCCAACGGTTTCCAGTGCTTTGGTGGTCGCTCGGCCTTGTTGTCGGGCTGCCGCTGCTTGTCGCCGCCGCGACCGGGGGGCCCGTCACGTTCGAGTATCCGGAGCTCAAGGGCTTCAACTACAACGGCGGGTTCGTCGTTCTGCCCGAATTCATCGCGTTGCTCGCTGGGCTCGTCTTCTATACCGGGGCCTTCATCGCCGAGATCGTGCGCTCCGGCATCCAGGGTGTCAGCACTGGGCAGAAGGAGGCGGCGCGCGCGCTCGGCCTGACCAGCGGGCAGATGTTGAAGCTGGTGGTCATTCCGCAGGCGATGCGCATCATCATCCCGCCGCTGACGTCGAACTACCTGAACCTCACCAAGAACTCGTCGCTCGGTGTCGCCATCGCCTATCCCGATCTCGTCAGCGTCTTCACGGGGACGGTGCTCAACCAGACCGGCCAGGCGATCGAGGTGATCTCGATTACCATGCTCGTTTATCTGACGCTGTCGCTCTCGACCTCGGCGTTCATGAACTGGTTCAATTCACGCATGAAGCTGGTGGAGAGATAGCGCCATGGCCGCTGACACCACGGCTCATACCCCGCATGTGCCCTCCGCCGATCTGCGGCCGCCGAGGTCGGAAGTGGGCGTCGTGGGCTGGCTTTCGAAGAACCTGTTCTCATCGTGGTCCAACACGTTGCTTACGCTGCTGGGCCTCTGGGTCACGTGGCGGGTGCTTTCGGGGGTGCTGGATTGGGCGGTTTTCTCTGCCGTCTGGACCGGAAACGACGGCAATGATTGCCGCGTGCCCGATGCGGGCGCCTGCTGGCCATTCGTCACGGCCAAGTTCGGGCAGTTCATGTACGGGCGCTATCCGGACGCCGAGCGTTGGCGCGTGCTTCTCACCTATGCGATGACGGCCATCACGCTGGGCGCGCTGATGCTGCCCGGGGTCCCAGGCAAGAAGTGGTTCGGGCTCTTCGGCATCCTCGTGCTGCCTCTGGTGTCGTGGTGGCTGCTCTATGGCGGTATGCTCGGCCTGCCGGCTGTGCCGACCGAGCTCTGGGGCGGCCTGATGGTGACGCTGATCGTTGCGACGGTCGGCATCGCGGGCTCGTTTCCGATCGGCATCGTGCTGGCTCTCGGCCGCCGCTCCGAGATGCCCATCGCACGGTGGGTCTCGGTCTTCTTCATCGAGGTCGTGCGCGCAGTTCCGTTGATCACCATCCTTTTCATGTCGTCGGTGATGCTGCCGCTGTTCCTGCCGGAAGGCGTATCGTTCGACAAGCTGCTGCGGGCGCTGATCGGCGTGATGCTGTTCTCCGGCGCCTACATGGCCGAGACGATCCGGGGTGGCCTGCAGGCAATTCCGCGCGGCCAGTACGAGGCGGCGGACAGCCTCGGGCTTTCGTTTGCGCAGAAGACGGGGCTGATCATTCTGCCTCAGGCGCTGAAGCTGGTGATACCCGGCATCGTGAACAGCTTCGTCGGGCTCGCCAAGGACACGAGCCTCGTGCTCATCATCGGCATCTTCGACCTGCTCGGCATCGTTCAGGCGGGGTTGACCGACGCCAAGTGGTTTGCGCCGAACACGGCCATGACGGGCTATGTCTTCGCCGCGATCATCTTCTGGATCATCTGCTTCTCCATCTCTCGCTATTCAGCGTGGCTCGAGCGGCGGCTGTCTGCCGGTGATCGCCGCTGAGGCGGTTACGTGGAGAGCAGCATAGCGATGGTGCGCAAGGCACGAATTGCGCCGCATCCGACGGCCGCCTAGGTTATGCGCCCCAATGCAATCCATGGAGCCGCCCGTCATGCCGATCAATCAGCAAGTCGTTCTTGCCAAGCGCCCCGGGCCCGGTCCGCTGACGCCGGATTGCTTTGCGCTGCGGGAGGCCCCGCTCGTCGAGCCGGGCGATGGACAGATCCGCGTCAAGATTGCCTGCGTCTCACTCGATCCGGCGATGCGTGGATGGGTCAACGACACACGCTCCTATATGCCGCCGGTCGGCATCGGAGAGGTCATGCGGGCCTACGCAGCGGGGTATGTCGATGCCTCGCGTCACCCGGACTTCAAGGAGGGCGACGCCGTGCAAAGTGTGCTCGGCGTGCAGCAGTACGCCGTGGTGAAGGGCGGAGGCCGGGTGATCAAGGTCGACACGGCCAAGGCGCCGCTGGAGCGATGGGTCGGCGGGCTCGGAATGCCCGGCTGGACGGCCTACTTCGGGTTGCTCGAGGTCGGCCAGCCGAAGGAGGGCGAGACCGTTGTCGTCTCCGCGGCATCGGGGGCCGTCGGCTCGGTGGTCGGTCAGATCGCCAAGATCAAGGGGTGCCGGGTGGTCGGCATCGCGGGCGGGACCGAGAAGTGTCGCTATGTGATTGACGAGCTCGGGTTCGATGCCTGTATCGACTACAAGGCCGGCGATCTCGGCGCGCGCCTCACGGAGGCCTGCCCGGACGGGATCGACGTCAATTTCGAGAATGTCGGTGGCGAGATACTCGAAGCGATCCTGCCGCGCATGAACACCTTCGGCCGGGTCGCGGTCTGCGGTCTCATCTCGGGCTACAACGCGACCGAGCCGGTGCCCGGCCCCTCGACCTTCCGCGCCATCCTCACGCAGCGCCTGACCGTGCGGGGCCTGATCGTCACCGACTGGGCGCCGCGCATCCGGGAGGCCGTAGATCAGCTCGGGGAGTGGCACGCGGCTGGGAAGCTCAAGATCCGCGAGGATGTGCGAGCCGGCGGTCTCGGTGCCTTTGTCGAGACGCTGAACTTGCTCTATACGGGCGGCAACAACGGCAAGCTGGTGCTGAAGGTCTGATTGCGGCCAGCGATCGCCGCCGGCTACGGGAGACGGGAATGCTGAGTGAGGGCGTGACGCTCTACTTCCTGCGCCACGGCGAGACCGACTGGAACGCGGCACTGCGTTACCAGGGGCAGACCGACATCCCATTGAACGACACGGGGCGCCAGCAGGCGGCACGCAACGGCCGGCGGCTGAAGGCGTTGCTCGGCGAGCAGGCGGCGGGGCTCGACTACGTGGCAAGCCCACTCGCGCGGGCCAGCGAGACCATGCGTATCGCGCGGGCCGAGATGGGGCTCGAGCCTGATGCGTTCCGGCTCGACGATCGCTTGAAGGAGCAGCACTACGGGCATTGGGAAGGTCAGCTCTGGCACGACCTGCCGAAGATCGACCCTGAGGGGTTCGCCGCCCGCGATCTCGACAAGTGGGGATGGTGCCCGCGCGGCGGCGAGAGCTACCGCATGCTGTCCGAGCGCATCGCCGGCTGGCTGGCCGGCGTCGAACGGGACGCGGTCGTGGCCTCGCATGGTGCCGTCAGCCGGACCCTGCGCGGGCTCGTCCTCGGGCTGGACGGCCCGGACGTCACCGAGCTGGAGGTGCCACAGGACAAAGTGCTGGTGCTCGAGGCCGGCCGCATGCGCTGGGAATGAGCGGACGCATCAACCGGACTTGACCAGCCGGTCGAACGCGACACCCTTGCCGAAGCCCTGGCGCTGCTTGAAGGGGGTCGTGTCCAGCTCGTCGAGCTCGATCTCGCGGGCGAGCACCTTGCGTTTCCACTCCTGGTGCTCGGGCTCGCGCCCGTGGAACTCGGGCATGACCTCTTTCGCAAACAGCTCCAGGCTTTCGCAGATGTGGGCGTGCGCGTTGCGACCGGCCTGATTGAGCAGAATGATGCTGTCGACTTTCGAGGTCTCGAATTTGCGTAGCTTGTTCCGGATTGTCTCAGGCGAGCCGATGAGGCCTCCGCGCAGCGCCGCCTCGGCCTTGTCTGGATTGGCGCGCTTCCACTTCTGGTATTCGTCCCAAAGGTTGACGGTTCCAGCTCTGGCACGCTCGACGCCGCGCCCCGTGCCGATGTTGCGACCGTCGGCGCCCGAGTAGTAGGCGAGGCTGAACTGGAAGAACGTCACGCCGTCGGCACGCCGACGCGCCTCCTCGTCCGTCTCCGCGCACATGAAGTAGGAGACCATCGCGATGTTGCAGTTGGGCTGGTAATCGCAGAGCTTCTCCTGCCGCTTCACGAAGGAATTGTAGTAGGCGTGCACCCAGGCGTGGGCCATCTCAGCCGACAGGAACTGGAAGCCGAGCGCGCCGATGCCGCGGCGCCCGGCCATCTCGATCGTCTCGAGCTGCGAGCAGGCGACCCAGAGTGGCGGGTGCGGCCGTTGCACCGGCTTCGGCAGCACGTTGCGATAGGGGAACTTGAAATAGGGGCCGTCGTACTCCCAGCCCTCTTCTGTGAACATCGGCATGATGCAGCGGACGCCGTCCTCCCAGACTGCGCGCTTCGTGGCAAGATCCCGGTCGAAGGGGCCGAGCTCCGTCATGCTGGCACCTTCGCCCATGCCAAACTCGACGCGCCCGTTGGAGACGAGGTCCAGCGTCGCGACCTTCTCGGCGACGCGGGCGGGATGGTTCGTCGTGAGCTGGATGATGCCGTGGCCGAGGCGGATTTGCTTCGTGCGCTGGCTGGCGGCAGCAAGGAACACCTCTGGTTGCGGCGAATGCGAGTACTCCTCGAGGAAGTGGTGCTCGACCTGCCACGCATAGTCGTAGCCGAGCCGATCCGCGATCTCGACCTGCTCGAGCGCGTTCTGATAGAGCTGACGCTCGTCGTCGGGAGCCCAGGGGCGCGGCAGCTGCATCTCGTAGAAAATGCCGAACTTCATGGACATGCTCCGTGATTGTCGCCGCCTCAGACGGTGCTTTTGGGCTCCGGGGTCGATAGCGTCTCTCTCGGCCACCTTTGCGTCAAGCGTTGCCGGCTCGTGCCTGAATCCTGGGGGCATGTCACACGTCCCTCAGTGCGCGGGATGAAATTGAGGCACACCGACAATCCTACTTCCTCGCTGATCTGGCTCGCCCGGTTGCCCCCCTGGGGATGGGCTCTATGCTCACGCCAACTCAAATAAAAACGTGAATATGCTGTCCATCGTAGTCGAGGGGTCGTGGACATGATTGCAGGCGTTGGCCAGCGGAAGAACGCGTTTCTCGCGCACATGGGGCTTGGAAGATCCGGCGTGAGGAAGGGCTCCGTCGCAGTGCCCCTGCTGGCCCTGGTCCTGGCGGCGCTCGGCTTTGCTCTCTATGGACTGGAGAATGGCAACGACGTCTTGAAGGCTGGGTTTGTCGAGCGATGCAAGGTAGCGAAGGGCTCGGCAGAGACAGCCAAGGGGGACTTGCGCCAAGCCTGCATCGACGGCGTCGTCTCCGCCGAGATCATTGCAGCCGGCTTCGATGCTCTGAGCGTCAATGACAAGTCGAACGTGCTGATGTCTTTCTCGGCGAAGGAAACCGCCGCGGCGAGCAAGCTGCCGGAGGCCGTGACGTCGACGGGGCGCGAGATTGCCGGGCTCGGCAACGCGTTCCTGCGTGAGCTCGTGGATGATTTCGGCAAGATCATCGCCAGTAGTGCCCAGATCGTGGGGTTAGGTGCCGCCTGCTCGCTGCTACCGGGCATTGCGGGAATGATCTATCGCCGCAATTTCCTATCCTGGTTCCTCATACCGTTCGCGGTCACGCTTCTGCTCACGACCAGCGGCTGGCTTCCGTTGCCGGCCGGTTTGACGAAGATGCCGGAGAGCGGATCGACGTTCGTCTTCTTCGTCGGGCAACTCGTGCTCCTCATCCTGGCCTTTCGCCTGCGCCGGTACTCGAACGAGTACCGTGCCTTCGGGGCCGGAACTCATTCCGGCACATATCCACAACGGCGCGATCCTCGCCCTTCTCATCGGTGTCGGGGTCGCGTGCTTCATGGATCAGCCTGCTGGCCTGTGGGCGTCGCTTGGCATTCAAGGTGCGTTCTACAAGAGCGAGTTCATGGCTCTGGGCTTGCCGCTTCTCTATTCCCTGTTGCGGCGATCGACCCTGGTGGTCGATCCGAAGGTGAACAAGAATATCGTGGTCTGCCTGGATGGCACGTCGAACACGCCTGACCAGGTGGAGCGCGGGCTCGCCGCCCAGACCAACGTCTACAAGCTGTTCTCGATGCTCAAGCCGGTGGACGCGTCGGGGATAGTGCCGTTCGGCACATTCGATGCCAGCATCACCAAGCGCTATGCCGAGAAACAGTTCGCTTTCTACTACACGGGCGTCGGGAACAAGTTCGAGACAAGCGCCATCGGTCAGATGGTCGGCGGCGCAACGGGCATGGGCGCCTCGGACATCGTCGAGCGGGCCTATCTCGACGTCATGCGGATCTACAAGCCGGGCGACCGCATCTTCATCGTCGGTTTCAGTCGTGGTGCCGCGATCGCGCGTTTGCTCGCCAACGCCATTCACGCGCGCGGTGCCCCACGCACGGTCTGGACTTTGCGGCTTCTCGGTCGCCACTGGCTGCTCTGGAAGTCCCGTCACAAACGGCCCGAGGATGCCCAGGTGCGGATCGCGGTGCTCGGCTGCTGGGACACGGTCGGCGCCTTCGGCATCGCCAAGAAAATCGCCGGTCTCGACCTGCAGAAGATCGATCTCTTCAAGGATCTGTCGGTTCCCGACAACGTCGATCGTGCCTATCACATGGTGGCGCTCGACGAGCAGCGTTTCGAGTTCTCGCCGACGTTGATGGAGCCGGACGCTCTCGAGCCGGAGCGGATCGTCGAGGTCTGGTTCGCCGGGGACCACGCCAACATCGGCGGTGGATGGGGTACGCCGAAGCTGTCGGACGTGACGCTCGATTTCCTGCTGCGTCACGTGAGTAGCGGCTATGCCTGCCGGCCGGGCATGGTGCCGGGCGCCGAGGACTGGGGGCTGCATCTGTCCGCGTTCGACGGGCGCATCCTGACACCGGACGCGACGTGGCAGGGTGCGGTCGTTGCGCTCGACCCCGATCCGCTGGGGCAAGTGCGCCATTGGTACAGCGCCCTCTACAACTACGAGCCCCGGCAGATGCCGCTGCACGCGGTCGTCTCGGAGGCGGTCTTCAAGCGTATGGTCGACGCAACACCGGTTTATGCACCGCAGGCCCTTTTCAGTCTGAACGAGGCGCTGGAGACGAAGCGCAAGACGGTTGCCCAGGAATTCGAGCGGCTGTCGCGGACGGGCTCGTTATCGCCCGAGGAAAGCAGCGCCATTCTCGATTTCAAGGACAAGCTGCGCCTCATGCGTTGGCCGCAATATGTGGCGGCGCTGGATCGTGATCGCATGGCGGCGGGGCTCGAGGCAGTCGAGCATCCCGGCTGGCGCCTGGTCAATGTCGACGGAGCCATCGTTCCTCCGACGCTGGCGAGCACGTCGCCGCGAGCCGAGCCGGCCGAGAACGCGAGGCCTCCCGTGCTTGCAGACCACGCGGCTCCCGCCAGTCGAATGGCTCCATCGAGCCAGCCTGGTGCCCCGGCGCAAGTGCTGGCCTCAGCGACACAGCCGCGGGTTACGGCCTCGCCTCTGACATGATGCGGGTGGTGGCGGCTCGCGTCGCCGCGAGCCGTGCAGAAGGTATTGGCGATGGACGGCGGGGCTGGTCAGCAGCAGCCACCTGCCGGGCCACAGGCGCCAGCCGCCCCCGGCGCAGCGGCGCTGCGGAACGGCAGGCTCGTGCCGCAGCCGGCGAAGATGCCGTAATGGCGCGAGAAATCGCCGATGAAGTCGAAATGCGGGGCGAAGCGTGAGTCGTGGAGCATCCGCCAGGTGTTGCCACAGACGGGGAAGACCTTGCCGGTCTCGATGACGTGGTGGCCGTCGAGCGTAAAGGCATGCTCGGCGCCCTTGACAGTGCCCCTGTAGACGACGGCCTGGCCATAGTCCTCGCAGTGCGTCTCGAGGGCATCGAGCTTGAAGAGGCGATAGGTGGCCGAGAAGAACCGCGCTTGGCCGAGCTTGGCTTTGAGCTCGGCATCGGTGACCTCCAACTCGCGGTCCGTGACGAGGCGTGGGTCTGCAAAGCCGGCCTGCTTGGCGAGATTGTGAAAGTCGTTCCAGTAGAGTGCGCCACCGAGGCACTCGCCGTAGAGAACAGGATCGGCTTTCACCTGCTCGGGGAGCCGCCGGTCTGCATAGACGTCGGCGAAATACAACTCCCCGCCCGGTTTCAACAGGTCGAACGCGCCCTTAAGTACAGCGAGCTTATCGACGGACAGGTTGATGACGCAGTTCGAGACGACAATGTCGAATGAGGCGGGCTCGAGCCCTAGCTCGCTGAGCTTTTCGATGTAGCCGTTGTGGAATTCGGTGTTGGCGCAGCAGAAGCCGAACGACTTGGCGTGCCAGTCGATGTGCGCCTGGGCCACGGCAAGCTGCGCGGGGGTCATGTCGACGCCGACGACGCGGCCTTTGGGGCCGACCATCTGGGCCAGCATGTAGACGTCCTGGCCGGCACCGCAGCCGAGATCAAGGACGCGGCAGCCTTCGAGAAACTCGGGTGCGACGAGGCCGCAGCCGTAGAACTTGGCCTTCACTTCCGGGTGCACCTTGGCGAGCATGTCGCGCACGCTCTGAGGCATGGCGCTGGGTGCGCAGCAGGCGCTGGTTTTCAGATCGGCCGACGTCTGGAGCGTCTCGCCGTAATAAGTTTTGACGATATCGAGGGTCATGGCTGCACTCTCAAGCTTGGTGGCGCGGCTGCTCGTGGGGACCGCGCGGAAGATCGAATGACAACACCATCTTATTCGGTGACGTCCGTATGACATGCAGGAGCGTCAATCGGTCGTCAGCACCTCGGCCAGCTCCGCGAAGTCGGAGACGATGATGTCCGGTTGATTGGGCGACTGGCCGTAGGGACGTTTGCGGCGATCGACGAAGGCGGCTCGGAAGCCGTGAGACTTGGCGCCGATGCAGTCGAAGGCGTGGTTGGCGACGAACAGGCAGCCCGAGCGCTCGATGTCCGGCCAGCGCTCTGTGATCAGCTTCTCGGCGGTGGCGTAGGTTCTCCAGTGCGGCTTAAAATAGCCGACCTCCTGGACGGAGATGGTCATGTCCATGGGGAAGCCGATGTGTGCCTTGGCGGCTTCCAGCATGTCGCGGTCGCCATTGGAGAGAATGACGAGCTTGTAGCGTGTCTGCAGCTTTGCGAGCGCGGCCACGACGTCGGGAAACGGCTTCAGGCATTCGATCTGGGAGACGAGCCACGCCACCTCGGCCTGGGTGTGGGCGATGCGGCTGCGTTCGAGAACCTGGGAAACGGCCCGATGCCCGATCTGGCGGTAGGGCGTGTGGCCGCGATCGAGCAGAGCATCGATCATGCTGTCCTCGTAGTGAGTGCGCCGCCACCACGTCACGAACTGATTGGGGTCGCCGGTCCAGCCCTTTTTCGCGAGGAACGGCGTCACAGCGGCTACGAGGCCGCCCTGCATGTCGACGATCGTGCCGTACTGATCGAAGACCAGGGCTCGGGTTTCGCGCTTCAAGATGTCGAGGATGCTTGCCATTTCGTCCTGGTCCTTGGTGGGCTGCGAGCCACTTTCGAGGAAAGGCCCGGTCTAAAGCAAGCCGGTCACACAATCCGACCGCCCCGAACCGGTAAGGGGCCAGGGGCGGACGGGATCTCACGTTGGAGGCAGGTCAGTGGTGTTGCGACTGGCCGGAGGGCTTATCCTCGTCGCGACCTGGCGTGCGCGCCTCGTCCTTCGACTTGGGTGTGCTCTTGCCGGAACGCGGTTCGTCGGTGTCGGCCTTGCTCTCCGGCTTGCTCTCGGATTTGCCGTGGGCCTCATGCTCGATGGATTGGCCGGTCTCGACCGAAATGCGCCTGATGCGATCGCTCTCGGCGGACTTCGGTAGCTCGATCTCGAGAATGCCGTGCTCGAAACGTGCGCTGATGGCGTCCTCGTCGACATCGAACGGGAGGCTCACGATCCTCGAGAATCGCGTGCGTTGCGTCTTCCCGTCGGCCTCGCGCTCGGCCTCGCCCGTCTCCTTCGGACTCTTCTTTGAAGTGCTGCGGCGGCTTCCGGAAATTCTCAGAAGACGCTCGGAGGTGACGCAGACGTCGACGTCCTCCGGGCGAATTCCAGGAAGCTCGACCTCGAGATGATAGGCGTCCTCCTTCTCCTCGAAACCGAACCGAGGCCAGCGCTCTCCGAGCCCGAGCAGAGACAGAGCATCCGGCTCGTCCTGGTGCTGACGGCCCAATTGTCCACTGTTGTCGCCCCAAATCCGCTGCACCCGCTGCAGCATCTCATCCATGTCCTGGTACGCGCGCAAGAGCTGCGAGGCGGGGTCGGCGCCCGCATAAATGTCGCCGCCTCGATAGGCAGGCAGTCCCCTACGATGGTTCATGGCGGTTCTCCACTGAGGAATTCGACGCGCACCGGCCCACTTCGGCTACTGGAAGCGGGCCGGCTGCTGCTGGGCCGAAGTAGGTCCCAATCCGGTTACTTGGTCGACGGGGCCGAGCTCGACGATCCGCTGCCGCCCGTCGTGGTGTTGTTGTCCGTCGCGCTTGGCATTGAGCTGCCGGTCTGGCCCTGAGTGCCGCCACCCGTGCTGCCCGTCGTGCCGCCGGTGCCCGTCCCCGAGCCGGTCGCTGCGGAAACGGACGGAGGATTGATGACCATCACGACGGGCTCGCCGTCCGAGGTCTTGGCGTGCACCATGTAGCTCGCATCGACGACTTGCACGTCGGTGAAACCGGCCTGCTTCAGCGCCTGGGAAAGCTTCGACTGGGACATCGCGTGCAGCTGCGTGGTGCTCGAGCCCATCTGGTCCTGTGTCATCGTCTTCGATGAAGAGCCCTGCTGTCCTGTCGTCGTGCTTTGGGCCAGGGCTCCTGTTGCGCCCGCGCCGAGCGCGAGAGCAAGCACGACCGGCAATGTCAGCTTTTTCATTTGTTCATCTCCTCGCCCGCCCGTGTCGCCTGCTAGGTCAACCACGGGAGATGGGCCAAGTTCCGGTGCTTCTGCGAAGGACGCTTGTCGTGACGATGCTCGTGGCCCTAGCTTGGGCGCCTCGTGCCGACCTCGATAGCCAGGAGTGTTCCTCATGACGACGAAGCCCCAACCGTTTCGCATCGGCCTCCTGCTGTTTCCGGAGATCACGCAGCTCGATATGACCGGGCCGTACGAGGTCTTCACGAAGTTCCCGGGAGCAGAGGTGCATCTCATCTGGAAGTCGCTCGAGCCGGTCACGGTAAACGGGGGCATGCGCATCCTGCCGACAGCGACGTTCGAGACGTGCCCGCAGCTCGATCTGGTATGCGTGCCCGGCGGCGGGGGCATGAACCCACTGCTCAATGACGCCGAGACGCTGGCTTTCCTGAAGCGCCAAGCCGCGGCTGCGCGCTACGTGACGAGCGTGTGCACGGGCTCGCTGGTGCTGGGCGCGGCGGGACTGCTCAAGGGCAAGCGGGCTGCCACGCACTGGATGAGCCGCGAGATGCTGGCTGATTTCGGTGCGATCCCCGTGGCGGAGCGCGTGGTCGTGGACGGGAACGTCTATACGGGCGGCGGCGTCACTGCCGGTATCGACTTCGCGTTGACGGTCGCCGCGGACGCGTTCGGTCCGGACCTGGCCAAGTCGATCCAGCTGGCGATCGAGTACAACCCGCAGCCGCCCTTCAACGCAGGCTCGCCCGAGGGCGCGGGTGAAGCAATCGTGTCCCGTACGCGTGCAGCGGCCGCAGAGCGGCAGGCCGAGCGCCAAGCGGCGGTGGCGGAGGCTGCAGCGCGGTTGGGGTAGCGAAGCCGGCGCCCGCCGACCGGGTCAGATGTCCCGGTCGTCGGCGGCGGTATAGCGGCGGTCCTGGTAGTCGTCGAGGTTGCCTGTGTGGATGACGGCGATGTGCTCGCGTTTGCGGAAGTAGGTCCAGGCCTCGACAGATGAGCTGACGCCGTCGAGGACGACGGGGATTTGCTCGCGGCGGTAGCCGTTCGGGAGATGGACGCTTTCAAGCTCGTCGATCGCCGGGATCATTGCGTCCGGGACCTCCCAGAGCTCGCCCTTCACCCGGTGGCCGGAGCCGCGCTCGGCGATCAGGTAGGGCGTGAACCAGGTGCCGCCGACCACCAACGGGTAGGCGTCGACCGTCAGAGCGTCGCCGACATAGGACGCCCCTGCCATGTAGTGGTGGTTCGGAAAGCCGCGCTTCAGAGTTCCGTAGACGAACACGCGGTGCACGATTGCGCTCACGTGTGCCCCTCAGCCGATGTCGTTCGACTGCAGATAGCCGAGAACCTTCTCCAGCGGCTCCACGTCGCCGAACTTGGCGTCGATGTCGAACAGGTTCCACTCGACGGCGCCGATGATGCGATCGCCGACCGCCTCGCGGACGACGATCGGACGGAAGCCGTCGGCGATCGCGTCCTCAACGGTGTTGCGCACACAGGCACACGCTGTCACGCCCGTGACGATGACGGTGTCGACGCCGGCCGCACGTAGCATGCCGCCGAGATAGGTGCCGTGAAAGGCGCTGGCCCGCTTCTTGACGATGACGTGCTCGCCGGGCTCGGGGGCGATACGGTCATCGATCGCGGCCTCGTAGCTGCCGCTCTTCAGGACCTCGACCGGGATCTTGTATTGCCAGAGACCCATATCGCTGTTCGGGCCTTCGGTGACGTCATAGGCGGTGGTCGTGTAGACGACAGGGAGCTTGCGCGCGCGGAACGCCTTGAGCAGTGCCTGTGTCGCGGGGATGATGGTCTCCATGCCTTCGCAGGAAAAGGCATTGCCCGGCCGCGTCCAGGCGTTGGCGAGGTCGATGTTGATCAGGGCCGGCCGCTTGCCGTAGCCGATGCGGCGCTGGAAGCCTCGGTTCTGGTAAAGTGCGCTGTCGGCCGCGAAGACCTTCTCCAGCGCCGCCTTCAACTCGTCTCTCGGGTCCATCGGATCTCCTCGCCTTGTGCCTCGCGAGCTTAGGCGCGCCTGAAGGTGGCGGCAACAGAGTGTCCCGGTCGGCGGTGTCGGTTCAACGGGCACCGTGCCGGGTGTTTCGTCGCAAGCGGGTGTCACAGGCAAGGCACAGCCGCTGTCGGGGCGAGGGTGTAAGTTGGCTCGGATGCCGTGTGGGACGGCAAGTGCGTGGAGGACAGTATGAGCACCTTTTTCAAAGCTGGAATGATAGGCTCGCTTGCGTTTTTCACATGCATTGGCGGGCCGGCCGAGGCCGCCCAGAAATGCGTTCGGGCTGGTGGCTCCGCCAATATGATCACGCGCGACCTCGCGGTGTTCATGGCCAAGGCGGCGCTGGGCAACGCGATCAAGGGGATGGGCGCCAAGCCGGTGGGATCGGTGAAGGTCACGTGCAAGGACGGGTTGCCCGTCTACTGCCTGGCGCGGCAGAAGGCCTGCAAGTAGGTCGCTCCACGACACTGGCTGTGCGTCGTCGGGGGGGTGCCCAGTTGGGCTCACACGCGATCGTGATTGAATGCTGTTCGATTCCATTATGATTACGAACCGGTATGTATTATAACTTCAGTCAAGCGGGGCCGATGCCCGCAGCCGATCAACACAACCTGCTGACTGGAGACGATTATGACCCGCACGAGCCTGATCGCCGCCGTTGGCGCCGCCCTGACCGCGACAGTCGCATTGTCCGGCGCCGCCTCTGCCCAGGGATATGGGCACGGCCACCATGGCCACCGCCACCACGGCTACGCTCCGAAAGCCCACGTCTGCTACGAGAAAATATCGACCCCTGATGTCTATGGCTACGTGAAGCGGGCGGTGGTCAAGGAGCCCGGCCGCTGGGAGAGCCAAGTGACCCCGGCCGTCTACGCCGAACGCGAGGTGAAGGTGCTGGTGAAGCCCGAGACCTATGAGACCAAGGTCGAGCCTGCGGTTTACGAGACCCGCGAGCGCAAGGTGCTCGTCAAGGCCGAGGTCAAGCGCGTGCACGTGACGAGCGCGGTCTACAAAACCGAGTACGTCTCGCAGAAGGTCCACGATGGCTACGGCCATGCGGCCTACAAGACGCACGCCGAGCAGAAGCTGATCGAGCCGGCGAAGAGAGAGGTCGCGGTCGAGCCCGCGGTCTACAAGACCGAGCAGTTTCGGGTGCTCGTGAAGCCTGAGCGGCACTACAAGGTGCCTGTGCCCGCCGTCTATGAGACGAAGGTCGAGAAATACATCGCGAAGCCGGCCTACGAGCACAAGATCTACCACAGGCCCGTCATCGAGCATGTGCGGGAGAAGGTGATCGTGAAGCACGGGCACACGTTCACACGGCCCGTCTACAAGGCTCACGGCGAGGCGTGCTGAGCGTTCGCTTGGTGAAAGTTCAGAGGCGTCGGCTGGTCCGGCGCCTCTTTTCGTTTGTGGCGGGAGACTGCGGATCGGATCATCACCGATCCCGCAGGTTGGTCAGGCAGCTCCGACGGTCATGGGGATCGTGCCGTGCGTGGCGATCTGGAGGAACGGGTAGCTCTCCCAGTCATCGCAGAACGTTCGGTAGTCCTCGGTGATCTCCTCGCCCTTGGCGATGTCACGCTTGGCGACCGACCAGCCGAAGACGTCGGCATTGGGATAGACGCCGTAGCTGTTCGGGGTGTTGGAGTGGTTCGTGAAGATCGCGTGATCCCCACAGTGGATCCAGGCACCTTTCCAGAGATAGGCGTAGGTTGTGACGTGCTCCTTGGCGAGAGGCGGCAATGCCGCCACCTCAGCCGGGGTTAGAACTCTGTCGAACCCCTCGACAAACTTCCACCACACGGTGCCGGCCGGGATCGGCTCGGCAGCATACAGCCCAAATCCGGCAATCGGACTGGGAGCAACGAACGTTGGCACCACGAGCATCTGCGAGACCCTCACGAAGACGACACGAGCAAAACCGCCCCGTCATTCACGGCCGCATCTCATATGAGGGAGTTTGAGTGCCGTCTATTCGTTTTAGTAAGTGGGCCCATCTTTTTTTTGGTTCTGTGCAAGCCCCCAGGTGGCGCCAATTCAACGGGCATCTCGCTCCGCAAAAACAACGGCGGGGTCTTTGACGACGCGGCGCACGTCGCCCTGGCGCAGCGTTAGTCCGCGCCGGTCGAAGTGCTCGAGAATCTGGATGCCGACGTTGCGGCCGGAGCCGGCGCGATCGCGAAACTCGGCGGCGGAGAAGGTTTTCGTGTCGTTGCCTTCGGCGAGCTCACCAGCCATCCGCCCGAGCTCGAGCAATGCGGGCTTTAAAAAGAAACGGTCGCTTGCTACCTCGACCACGGCTCCCATGCGCGCCATTGTCTTGAGGAGCTTGCGTACAGTGGCAATCGGTTGTCCGGTCGCTTCGGAGAGCTCGCGGACCTGCGGCGGCCGGTAGCGATTTTCGCCACCGATGGCCGTCTCGATTTTGTCCCAAAGGCGCTGGTCGGCGGCACCGAGGCTGGACGCATGCGATGCCAGGCGAACGAGCCCGCCTTGCGCGACGACCTCACCAGCGGGTGCCAGCATCGCAAGGACGGCCTTGAGTTGCGGGCGGGTCAGGCGCGTCGGAATTGAGAGGCGCAGCGCATCCTCGGCCATTCCAGGACGCTCGGGAGAGCTGGCATGGAACTGCCCGAGACGATCTGCGACCTCGCGTCCGAGCCGCTCGACCGTTGCAGGGGCGGCGGCAAAGCGGTGGCCCTGCAGCTCGGTAACGGTGGGCTGGACCTCGTCGATCAGCCGGTCGGTCTCGGCAGCGGACAGGCCGCGCCCCTCGGCGAACGCCGTCAGATCGACAATGCCGGGCGGCAGCTCGGTCAGCTCGGCGAGTGCCAGCTCGGGCTCGCGCTCCGCCATCGCGGCCAACGCGGCGAGGCGGGTAGGGGTGCGCCGGAACCTTTGGGGGGCCGCAGGGTCGATCACCGCGCCGCCGCCCAAGGTGCGCGATCCGCTCGCGTCACGTGCCACAAGCCGGTCGCCGGCCCTGACGGGAAGAGGCGCCGTCGTCACGACCTGCACGAGGGCGCTTTGACCGGGTGCCAGCGTCTCGCCCTCGAGCAAGACGAGGCGGGCTTCGACCTCGCTCGTCCCCACGTGGAGGTGAACCGGCGTCCATGTGCGCAGCGCGCGTGTCTCGCTGTCGAGCAGACGGAAGCGGGCATCGAAACGCTGTGTCGCCGCGCGCTGGCCAGGTGCGACGAGCCAGTCACCGCGTGAAACGGCCTGCCGCTCGACCCCGGCGAGATTGAGGGCGACACGCTCGCCGGCAACGCCTCTCTGCGAGGGCCGCCCCAAAGCGTGAATGGTGCGCACGCGCGCCTCGATGCCGCCCGGGAGCGCAACCGCTGTCTCACCCACGGCGACGGTGCCGGAGACGATTGTGCCGGTTACGACGGTGCCGGCGCCCGCGACGGTGAACGATCTATCGATGGCCAAACGGAACGCACCGCGGGTCGCGCGCTCGGGACGGCTCTCCGCTTCCTCGACGAGGGTCTCGCGCAGCGCTGCGATGCCGTCGCCGGTCGCGGCCGAGACACGGACGATCTCGGCTTCGGCGAGCGAGGTGGGGGCGAGCTCGGCGCGAATCTCGGCTTCAACCTCGTCGAGGCGCGTGGCGTCGGCGAGATCGCATTTGTTGATGACGACGATGCCTGTCTCGAGACCGAGCAGGTCGAGGATCTGCAGGTGCTCGCGGGTTTGGGGCATGACGCCGTCGTCCGCCGCGACGACGAGCATGACGAAGTCCACCGAGGCGGCGCCGGCCAGCATCGTGTGGACGAAGCGCTCGTGGCCGGGCACGTCGACGAAGCCGAGCGTGCCGCCGCCGGGAAGGGGCGCGTAGGCGAAGCCGAGCTCGATGGTGATGCCGCGGGCCTTCTCCTCCTTCAGGCGATCGCAGTCGACGCCGGTCAGCGCCTTCACGAGGAGAGTCTTGCCGTGGTCGATGTGGCCCGCAGTGCCGACGATCATTGCGCTGGTAACCCTCAGGCCGGGGTGAGAACGTGGATCACCCGGTTGGCAAGCATGTCCTTGACCTTGCCGGCATAGCTCTTCATGTGCGGCGCGGCGCCGTGAGCCTTGAGGTCGTCCATGGTGGCCCACTTCTCGATCACGACGAACGTGTCCGGTCCGAACGCGGTCTGGATCGGGCCCATGCCTTCGGCGTCGATGGCCGGACCGTATTCGATGCAACCCTTCTCGGCGTGCACCGCCGGCATGTTGGCGCGGAACTCCTTCAGCACTGCCTCGCGCATGCCGGGCTTGGCGGTGATGATGGCGACGACGTGGATCATGGGGCTGGTCTCCTCTCGCAGCGTCGGCGCCTGCTCTCGGCGCCGCTGGTGACGAACGCTAGCACCGGCCGCCGGGCGATGGCTACCCGTGCGCCGCAGGAGGGTGTGGCCCTCAGAGGCCGCTTGGGCTTGTGCAGCGCGCTAAAGCCGCAAAAGCTGCTTGAAAAGGAAGTAGAGGTCGACGCCGAGCAGGCTCTCGACGAGCTTCAGGAGCACGATGCTGCCGACGCCGACAGCGAGCAACAGCGCTGCGCGCTTGGCGAGATCGGCGTATTCGCGTGAGACGCGAACCTCGTGAGCCTGATCGGGAAGCTGCGTCTCGGCGAGGACGCCGTCGGCACCGAGGGTGCGAGCGGAGACACCGAGTTGCAGCACGCCGCGACCGGAGTTGAGTGGGGTCACGGTAAAGCGCCAGACGGCAGCCTCGCTGGCCAAGCGACCGGAGCCGGCCGCGCCGCTCTGATCCCATTGAGTCTCCGGCGATCCCGCATCGATGATGAACCGGCCGGACATTGGCCGCAGACGGACGGCGATCGCGCGGGCCACCACCGTCTCGGGACGCAGGGCGTAAGATCGCGACGCGCTCCCGGTCCCTGCAAGCGACGGACGTTCGATACGGACCTCGATCGTTTGTGGGCGGCCCTGCTTCATGCGGTGGGGCAGGGAATGTGAGATCTGGCCCGCGTCGACGGCGGGTCGGCGTCCGGCAGCGCCGGGCTCGTACGAGCTGCCTTGGGGTGGCAGCTGCGCCGGGTGAGCTCCGTATCCGGGCGGCGGAGGAGCCAGCTCCCGCGGCTCGGGTGCGGGCGAGGACCACGACCCTTGTGGTGGTTGCGGCGGGGCCGTCCAGCCATGCGACGGGGGCGGCGACGGAAGATAGGGGCGACCGGGATGTGGGGCACCGGGACTGGTGGCGCCGGGAGGGCCGCGCGTCGGGGGTGGGGCCCAGCCCGAGGGCGGCGCGGGCGATCCGCCCTGGGGCGGATGCGGCGGCCAGTGGGGCTCGGTCGGCCGCGTGGGGGGATGCGCGGCCGCGACGGGGCGGGGCGGCGGACGCGGGGGCTCGGCGGGCGTGGCGGCGCGTGCCGGCTGTGGATCGTCGTGAGCTCGAGGCGCGGGCTCGGGTAAGGGCTCGACGGGGGAGTCGGGTAGCGGCTCGGGCAGCGACCGGGCCTGGGTCTCGGGCTCGGCGGGCGGAGGCTCGGCGGGCGCCGCCACCGTCTCCGGCTGCAGGTCCGTGTCAGGCTGGACCTCCGGCGCGGCCAGGTCCGCATGTGCCACGTCGTCGGCGGGGGGCGGCGACACATCGGTCGGCGCCACATCGGCCGGTGCCGAAACGTGGGGCGGTGCAAAGTCGACCCGCGGAGCCGGCGGATGCGCGTCGATGCCGTTCGCATACGGCGGTGGCGGCGGCGTGCCGACGTCGTGCATCGGCTCGAACGGTGGCTGGGTCGGCGCCGGCGGTGGATCGAACCGTTGCGGTGGAGCCGGTGCCTGCGGGTCGGGGCGATGGGTGGCGCGGCTTTCGACGCGCTCGCGGGCGCGCGCCAGGATATCGTCGGCCCGTAAGGGAGCGCCCGGCGGTTGGTGGGGAGTGTACGGGGGCTGCTGCTGGGCAACGTAGGGCTGATGAGACTGGGGCGGCGGGTAGTGTGGCGGCGGCGGTGCGCCCATGGGCGCGGCACGTGGTGCCTCGGGCTGAGCCACCGTGCGGATTGCCGCGTCACGCAATGCCTGGATCGCGGCCTCGAATGTCAGACCCTGGGCCTTGAGGAAGCTCGCCGCCATGCTGCGGCCGTCGCCGACGAGAGCGGCGAGCACGATGGCGCCGTCGATGCTGCTGCGCTTGCCCTGCTGGGCCGCCAGCGTCGCGTACTTGAGCACCTGTGTGAGTTGGGGCGAGATGGCTGGCGCCCCTGGCGTACCGGGCGGAACACGATCGTTCAACGTGCCGACGTAGCCCGCCACGTCGTTGCGCAGCCGGCCCATGTCGACTTGGCAGGCCTCGAGCACGTTCGCCGCGTCGGCATCCTCGGTGAGCGACAGCAACAGATGCTCGAGCAGGACCTGCGCCTCGGATTGGCTGGCGGCGTACTCCCGTGCGCGCAGCAACGTCGCCTGCAATCCAGGCGACATCGGCACTCTGCCGCCATCCTCAGCCATTGCCTGCGCCATCCCCCCCGGCGATCCTTCTGCTCAATTCGTCCGCGACTGGCGTCCCGTTACCAGCCCCGCCTAATCCTGCTTCGCGGCGAAACTTTAGCCGATTGGCGGCCGTGCCGCACGTTGCCGTTTGTCTCAAGGCGGAAAAAGCGCTCGGCGAACGGGCGTAAGCGGCGCGGCGGTTGACTTGGGCGCCACGCTGACGGCTCAATTCGGGCAAAGTCGAGAGACGGCGCCGCCCGGTGCCGCGAGCGAAGGAGAGACGCCATGACCAGCATCGCCGCCATCACGGGCGCCGCCTCCGGTATTGGACGCGGCACCGCGCGCCGCCTGCTCGACGACGGCTGGACGGTCGTCGCCATGGACATGTCCGAGCAGGGCCTCGCCAAGCTGCGCGAGGAGTTCGGCATCTACGGCACGCGCCTCGATACGGTGGTGGCCGACGTGACGTCTGAAGCCTCGCTGGAAAAGGCGTTCGCCGAGATGAGCGAGCGGCACGGCCATCTCAACGGTTTCGTCGCCTCGGCCGGCCTGTTGCGCACCGGCCCGCTCGAACTCGATGCCCGTCAACGAGTGGGACGACCTCTTCGCCGTCAACGTGCGCGGCGTCTGGCTCTCGACCAAGCACGCCATGCCGCTGCTGAAGGCCGCCGCCGCCAAGGGCGATGCGGCCCGCGTCGTCTTCCTCGCCTCGATCTCGGGACTGCGCCACAAGATCGACAGCGGCGCCTACGCGGCAACCAAGGCCGCCGTGATCGCGCTGACCAAGGTGTGGGCGGTGGAGAGTGCCGCCTCGGGCGTGCTGGTCAACGCCGTCGCCCCGGCCACCACCGAGACGCCGATGGTGGCGCCGCACCTGAACCCCGGCTCCAACACCCGCTACCGCACCAGCGGCACCTCCCCCATCGGCCGCATCGCGCAACCCGTCGACATCGCGAACGTGATCCACTTCCTGCTTTCGCCTGGGGCGGCGTACGTGAACGGCACGGTGATTCCGGTGGATGCCGGCACCATCGCCGCGTTCGTGCCGGCGGGGGTGAAGGTTTAGGGGACGCGCGCGCCATCGATATCAAAAGAGTGTCATCCTCGGGCTTGTCCCGAGGATCCATCGTCGGGAGGGCGCGGTTTTTTGCGCTTATCCGCGATAACACCGACTGCCGCGAAGAACGCCATGATAGGGACCAGCCAGCCGAAGGTGGCTGGGAACGTCGCCGCTAAGGCGCCAAAAGCAGCTCCACCGACCAGTGCTCTCTTTGCCCACTTGTAGGATGCGACCGGCAAAGCCTCGCCATCTTTCCGCACCTCCTCTTTGAGCTTTTCGACCCCCTTGCCGCGGACGCCACCTGCGAAGGCGCCGCCGACCTCAGACGCGATCTCCCAACCCGCAATGGCCTGCCCGGAAATTTTCTTGAGCGTATTGCTCAGGCTCTCCAGCCCATCGGCGACCAGGGCTTCTTTTCCGGCAGCGACGGGGTCGACGGCCTGGCTGTCTGTGGCTTGAGGTTGCTCCGGTTCGGGCAAATCGACGTGGGGCCATTCGACGAGATGGTCGATGATGGCGAGAATACGCGGGTCGATGAACTCTGCGGCTTCGTCGGCGCGAAGCTCGGCGGTAGCGGCCTTGACCGCGTCAGGTGCGGCGGACAGTTCCTCGCTGGTCAGGGCGTCTCGGGTCGTGTTCCGCAAGAACTCGCGCCATCTTGGGAACTGGCGCGCGGTGCGATCGAAGCTGAGCACCACGGAGTGGTAGCGAGCCGCCAGAGCCTGTGGCCATTGCTCGTTTACGATCTGGCCAACGGCGCGCAGGGTGTCGACCTCGTGGGCGAGCTCGAACAGCTCGTTCTGAGGTGGTGCGCTCGCGGGAATGCGCTCGGCCAGCTCATCGAGAATGGCGATGACGCGGCTGTCGGGATTGCTTTCGTTGCGGGCGCTGTCGGCGACGCGCTTGATCTGGTTCTTGAGGGCCAGGAGTGCGGCGGCGAGGTCGTCGCTGGGAAGGTCGGCCGGGATGGTTCGCTCGGCAGCGTGATTTTCCCATCCCTCTCCACCGGCTCCACCGCCGCCGGCCGCGGCGGCGGGACCTCGGGGGGCTTGGGCGGCTGCTTTTTCCGCTCGCGCTTCGGCTTCTCCTGTTTCGCCGACTTGCCTTGCGCCGGGCTGACCTCGTCGGCGGGCGGCACGTAGCCTTCGGGGATGTGTTCCGGCAGGTTTTGCTGGCGACGAAGGTAGTTGATGGTTTCGACAGTAGCGGCGGGTTGTGGGAAGGCGAGCAATCGGTTGAAGGGTGATTTGTGCGCCACGGGCGTGCGCGTCGCCTGAAGCCCCGATGCAATCGGAGCGCTCAAGTCGGTGAGGCCGGCGAGTGGGGGGAGGTCGCCGAGGGGGGTGAGGCCAGCGAGCGGGGCGGGGTCGGCGACCTGGGTGCCGTCGAGGGAGAGGTCCTGCAGGGCGGTGAGGCCTTCAAGCGGGGCGAGGTCGGCGACCTGGGTGCTCGTGGCGAGTAGTTCGCTGTCGCGCTGAGCAGCATTAGCCAAGTCGGTGAGGTTGGCGATCGGGGCGAGGTCGGCGACCTGGGTGCCGGTGAGCCGAAGGGTGCGTAGGGCGGTAAGGCCGGCGATCGGGGCGAGGTCGGCGACCTGGGTGCCGTCGAGCCAAAGGCTCTGCAGGGCGGTAAGGCCGGCGAGGGGTGCGAGGTCGGCGACGTGAGTGCCTGAGAGCCGGAGGATCTCCAGGGCGGTGAGGCCGGCGAGGGGTGCGAGGTCGGCGACGTGAGTGCCTGAGAGCCGGAGGATCTCCAGGGCGGTGAGGCCGGCGAGGGGTGCGAGGTCGCGGACCTGGGTGCCGTCGAGCCGGAGGATCTCCAGGGCGGTGAGACCGGCGAGGGGGGCGAGGTCGGCGACCTGGGTGCCGTCGAGCCGGACGGTGCGCAGAGCGGTGAGGCCGGCGAGAGGGGCGAGGTCGGCGACCGAGGTGTGGTTGAGTTGGAGGCCCTGCAGGTCGGTGAGGTCGGCGAGGAGGGCGAGGTCGGCGACCTGGGTGCCGTCGATCCGAAGGGTGCGCAGGGCGGTGAGGCCGGCGATCGGGGCGAGGTCGGTTACCCGGGTACCGGGGAGCGAGAGGCCCTGCAGGTCGGTGAGGCCGGCGAGCGACGGCGGCAAGCGCTCCAACCAACGCAAATGGAAGCGCAATTCCGTTGCTTCGTTGCCTTTCGCCTTTGCCTCCGCAATAAGTCGCTCTGCCTTGGCATAAGCCTTTTCGGGTGTATCGAACGGCCCAGGCTCGGTGTCACGTGGCCGCCGAGTGCGTGCGGCTGCTCTGGCGGCGGCTGGCCGGTTTCCTCGCAGGTTTCTCTACTCGGTGGCTTGCCAGGCGCCTTCGTGCCCGTCGCCTTCCCTCGCCCCGTTCCCTTCGCCATGTCCCGCCTGCAATGTGATTCAGTATGACTGTCCGTCGTCATGCTACAGGGCGCGGGGGAGGGGACAAAGCAGGTTTGCGCCTCGCCTGTCGTCCCGCCCGTTGCGCGCCCACCACAGTCGCTGCCGCCGCGATAACCGAATGCGCGGTCTCGGGTTGATGGCTCTGCTCGCTCGGGGGACATTGCTGGCTGAGCCGCCGTTGGGCGTGGCTCGGGCGAGGGCGTGTCATGATGGACATCGCGGCGAGCGGCATCGGCAGAGGTTCGGCTCGGCGGTCGGGTGCCGTGGCGCTGGGCAGCGTGCTGCTGCTGATGGCGGCCACGGTCTCGGCCCGGCGCAGATCGTGCCGACGCCCAATCCGGGTCGCGACTGCCAGACGGTGCGCACCTGCAACTTCTCGCGGACGGGTGCGGTGCGCGGTTGTCTCTCGTCCTACACGTGCCGGGTATGCCGGACGGTGCGAGCACGCTGCACGATCGGAAACGCGCGCATCTGCGAGCGTGTCGTGTGCTCGTGGGGCGGGTGATTTCCTTTACTGTGCGATAGGCACACAGAGGCATGGAAGGCGGCGCGGGTGCGATGCTGTCGCTGTCGCCTGAGTGCCGGCCCGATGGGTCCCGGGGACGAGCCCGGGATGACAGCGAATAGCTGGATGGCAGTGCCTATCTCGTCTTCGGCAGCACGAAGCCGGCGCCTTTCTCGATCATGGTGACGATCTCGGTGATGTCCTTGTTCTCCATGCCGGCGAACATGGCGTTCTTGAACATCTGGCGGGCGGCCGTGCACACCCACATCGGGATGCCGAGGCGGTCGGCCTGCTGGATGGCGAGGTCGACGTCCTTGGTGAGGATGTGCATGGGCGCGCCGTAGTCGAACGAGCGGGTGAGCACGGAGCGCGGGATCTTGTCCTGCGTAGCACTGTTGCGGCCGCTGCCGCGATTGATGGCCTCGGTCATGACCTCGGGGTCGAGGCCGCCCTTGGCGCCCATGACGTAGGCCTCGAGCGAGGCGGCGAGCGACACGGCCGAGAGGATGTTGTTGG
>CAVVAR010000003.1:0-1194023 GCA_963746315.1 uncultured Alphaproteobacteria bacterium | reverse complement strand
AACTTCCTCGGCGTCGTTGATCCGGAGAGGGTTTCGTCTATATTGTCTGGGGCATGTGCTCGGTGGCGATCCTGTGGCTCGCCTGAAATGGCTACCTGGGACGCGATCCGCACCTGATCGTCGTCGTGCCCGTTATTTCCGCCATGGCCTTCTGGGCAGCCTGGAACGGCAATCGCCTCTGGCAGGAGCACAGCCACGCGACACGCGATGTGCTGACCATTACGCTCGACGATCGCCGCGTCACGATTGCCTGGCCCGACGCCACTTTCATAGGCTTCGCGGCGCCCACGATATCCGCTTCAGCGCCGGACCGCATCGTCGCGGCAAGCTCGAGCAGCGCGAGGGCTGCCGTCGCCCTGCTCCGTAGCCGGGACAATCGGCACTTATGCCATGGCGAGCCACGCGGGCCTGAAGATGAGCAGCAGGCCCGACGCCAAGCAACACAGCGCCGCCGATGAGATGCGACCAGCGCGAATAAGACGCCGCGAGCCCCGTCGCCTGCAGCGTCAGCATGGCGGCGACGAAGATCACCGCGTCGTCGAGCATGAACACGGCGATATAGAGCGCCAAGTCGGCGTAGTAGCCGAGCGGCGTGAGATTGCTGAGCGCCAGGACCTGCGTATAGACCGCCGGAATGCCCGCCGAGCACAGCAGCTCGATCATGTTGACGGCGACGGCCAGCGCCATGATCCCGAGAATGGCCATGACGAAAGAGCGCTCGGATACTGCGGTCTTCAGTCGGTCCATTACGCGCTGCCGCTCGCCCGGCGTCGTCACCGCACAGGCGGCATTCGGGTTACGGACGAACTCGCGAAGGTAGTAGGCGCCAGCTCCCAGAGCGAACACGCCAACGGCCGCCCGGATCCAGGCGAGCGAGCCGAGGAACAGGAATAGATTGAGCCACGTGGCCATGAACAAGAAGTAGACAGCACCCGATGTCAGCAGGAACGCCGCGCCATAGCTCCACATCCGGACGCGATCGTTCATTCCGACCAGCAGGCCGATCAGAAATACCAGCACCCACATTGCGCATGGATTGAAGCCGTCGACGGCGCCGAGCACGATGGTCAGCATCGGCAGCGAGAGCGCGCGGGTTTCGATGCTGCCAATGCCGGGAATCGAAATCGTCGCCGGCAGCTCGGGCCGCCTGATGCGGGGACCTCGCTCGTCGCCCACCCCCTGCGCGACCGGCGCGATCAGACCGGTTTGCGCCAGGACCGGCCCGGCGACATCGGTGCAGGGGCCTGCGAGGCAAGCTCTGATCCGTCTCTCGATCTCGACTCCCGTCGTCGCGTCGTCGCGGTAGCCGACGAATGCCTCGTCGCCGACGATGATCAAGGGCACGCCCGGGGGCTCGTTGTTGAAGCGCTTCGAAAGGGCGATGAAGGCGGCCTCCTTGCGGTCATCGCCATCGAGCTCGAGAGAGCGCAGTCGCGCGCCGGGAGTGACCGACACGACCCGCTCGAGGAAGCGGCGTGCATTGGCGCAATGCGGGCAGGTCGCCGTCCAGAATAGATGGACCTCGACCGCGGCGCCCGGGGAGGCTCGCGTGCCCTGAGTGAAGGCCAACTCCTGCGCCAGCACATCAGACACAGCCAACACGAGCAGCACAAACGCCGGCAGCACAAACGCCGAAAGAATTCGCAAGGTTCGTATCATGCCCGTCAGGAGCCACGCGGGTGGCGGTCACACATTGACCAGGCGCAATGCAGGATCGTTCATGAACAAACTAACAATCTCAAGTCTACTTGCTGTGTTCGACGTGATGCTCGGCCGATGGCTTTTCCGGGCGTGAGCGCAGGCTGCAGGCTCGGCAGCTAGTCCTGGCCAAGCAACTCTGCACGTTCCATCAGTACATGCGATGAGCCGAACCCGGAGGGCTGCACGATCAACGACTTGGAAGGGGAGACGCCGTGGCACAGGTGGACGCAAGGACAAGGGAGTTCAACGCGCCGCGAGCGAGGCATCCGGGCAGTGGCAGTCTCTGGCTCGCGCCCCAGCTGGTCTCGCCGTTCGTTTTCGCGGCCTTCTTTGTGCTGGCGGTCTGGGGCGGCTACAGGCCGGAGCTCAATCAAGCCGACGACGTCTTTCGCCACGTCATAGTCTGTGTGACCGTTGCGCTCGCTTATCTCGCCGTGCAGGCGTTCGCCGTCGTGCTGCAGCCGGTCGGCAGCGATGTTCGTCCCTTGCTCGATGTGTTGACGTCGCTGGCTCCAGCCGTCGTAATCGCTTTTGCAATGGAGCGATGGCTCTCGGGCTACCTGCAGCTCGACTTCTACCAGCTCGGCGTGCTCTGGGTGGCCAGCCTCGCCGTGCTCCTCGATCTCGTCTGCTTCACGCTCTTCGCTATGAAGGTCAACCGCCTAGCCCCCGACGTTGTCGTCACGAGTTCAGCCATGCGCACAATCGTCATCTGTCTCGCCCTTGCGCTCGTCGGCGTGGCCGGCAGTGCTCGCGCCAATGAGCCCGTGGGGGATGCCAAGCGCGGGCGCGTGTCTTCCGAGCAGCTCTGCGCGGAATGCCATGCGATCAAGCCCGGAGATCTCGAACTCGCCCCGTAGCGACGTGGCGAGCTTCACGGTCATCGCCAATTCACCTGGAATGTCGGAGCTGGCGCTCTCGGTATGGCTCTCCACCCCGCATCGCGAGATGCCGCACATCGTGCTCGAAGCTGACGAGCGTGCCGCGATCGTTGCCTACATCACGAGCCTGAGGCTGCCATAGGGACCACTCGAGAACGACTTGGCTACGCCCTGGGCGAGGGTGGAGGCAGATGCCCAAGTGCCAACAACCGTCCGCCTATTCCAGTGAGGCAGATCCTTCAGGGACAGGCTTACTCGCTGGCAATCTTTACAGGGCGATTGGGCCTCGCATCCGAAGGCCTACTTGCGAGTTCTCGAACGACGTTCCGGCCGCCCCTATGAGGAGCGACGCCGCGTCCTCCAGCCGGCCGATTGCTGCGCGTTTCCCGGTTCGTCGCACGAACTCGAGAGCAGCTTCGACCTTGGGTCGCATCGAGCCCGGCTCGAACTCAGTCGGATCGAGATCGTTCGGACCGGCACTAGCGACGGACTGTGCGTCTTGCCGTGCGCCAGCCAAGATAGACACTGTCAACGTCGGTCAGCAGGAGGAGGCAATCCGCATTGACCTCGCGGGCAAGCAGCGCACTGGCATGATCCTTGTCGATCACCGCTTCGACGCCGTGGAGGCGGCCATCGTCGGCGCGGGCAACGGGGATGCCACCGCCTCCGACGCAGATGACGATGACACCGCGCGAAGCCAGGAGAGAGAGCACGCCGAGGCCAAGAATTGCGAGCGGCCGAGGGGAGGGCACGGCCCGGCGCCAGGCTGCGCCGTCCTTCACGATCGACCAGCCCCGCTCGGACACGAGACGCTGTGCTTCATCCTGCGCGTAGATGGGGCCGATCGGCTTCGTGGGATTTCGAATGCAGGATCTCTTTGGATCGACGACAATTTGGGAGAGGACGGACGCCACCTCTTTCTCCGACGGCAATGCATTCCTGAGCTCCTGCTCGATCAGGTAGCCCAGCATGCCTTCCGTTTCGGCGCTCAAGACATCGAGCGGCTGCTGGCCGCCCGCGGGACCTGCAGCACTTTGCAGCGCGAGGAGGCCGACCTGCGGCCCATTGCCGTGCGTGATGAAGACCTCGTTGCTGTCGGAGCAGAGTGGCGCAAGCGCCTACCGCGGCACGCCGGACATTGGCACGCTGATTGGCCTCAGTCAGCGGCTCACCGCGTTTGAGGAGCGCATTGCCTCCGAGTGCCGCGACGATGCGCATGGTCTCAGGATCCTATGGTCGCGACGAGAATCGCCTTGATCGTGTGCATGCGGTTCTCCGCCTGGTCGAACACGATCGATGCCGGCCCTTCGAACACGCCCTCGGTCACCTCCATGCATTCGACGCCAAACTTCTGGGCGATCTCCTCCCCGACGGTCGTCTCCCTGTTGTGGAACGCTGGCAGGCAATGCATGAACTTGGCGTGCGCGTTGCCGGTCATGGCCATGACGTCCTCGGTGACACGGTAGGGCGTGAGCAGCGGGATGCGCTCGGCCCATTTCTCCTTCGGCTCCCCCATGGAGAGCCAGACGTCGGTGTAGACGAAGTCGGCGCCTGACAGGGCCGTGCCAAGGTCGGTCCTTATCGAGATCTTGCCGCGAGCCTCACGCGCCGTTTGCTCGAGCTGATCGAGGAATGGGCGCTCGGGCCAAAGCTCCTTTGGCCCGCAGAGCCGCATATCCATCCCGAGCTTTACGGCACCAAGCGCCAGGCTTCGCGCCACGTTGTTGCCGACGTCGCCCATGAACACGACCGCCATATCGGACAGGTGCTTGTGGGTGAACTCGCGCATCGTCATGAAATCCGCGAGCGCCTGGGTCGGGTGGGCCTCATCCGTCAGACCGTTGTAGACGGGCACCCCGGAATACTCGGCAAGCTCGCGCGCCGACCGCTGGCTGTAGCCGCGAAACTCGATGGCGTCGTACATGCGCCCGAGCACCCGCGCCGTGTCCTTCATCGATTCCTTGTGGCCGATCTGACTTCCACTCGGTCCAAGGTAGGTCACATGCGCGCCCTGATCGTAGGCTGCCACCTCGAACCCGGTGCGTGTCCGGGTTGAATCCTTCTCGAAGATCAGTGCGATGTTGCGTCCCTTCAGCCGCTGCTGCTCGCTACCGGACAGCTTGGCGGACTTCAGCTCCGCGGCAAGGCGCAACAGAAACCGGATCTCCGATGCCGACACGTCGTCGAGGCTCAGCAAGCTGCGGCCCTTGAGATTGATCGGCATGGGAAACCCTCCAGGCTTGGAACGCCAATTGTGAGCAATGCCGTGGCTTAGGATCGCCCTGTTCCTCGCTCCTGCAGAAACGTGTCGAGGCGCTGATCGAGGCGGGGCGTGTCCATCTCGGCGAACTCGTAGCGGGCACGAACCACAGGCTTATCGATCGCGATGAGCCGGGCGATGTCGCTCGGTGTTCCGCTGACTACGACGTCGGCTCGGGAGCCATTGATCGTCGCTCTCAGATCGTCGAGCTGGGACTGCGAATAGCCGAGCGCCGGCAGCACCTTGCCGATATGAGGATACTGTTTGAACGCTGCTGCGATGTGCCCGACCGCCGATGCTCTCGGATCGACGATCTCGCCGGCACCAGCCTCGACGGCCGCCAAGTATCCCGCACCATAGGCCATGCCGCCGTGTGTGAGCGTCGGCCCGTCGTCGATGACGATGACCCGCTTGCCTCGCACCGCGTCGGGTGCATCCAAGGTAATGATCGATGCGCCGCGGATGATCTCGGCTCTGGGAGCGATGGCACGTGCGGTCTCGGTGACCTGTTGAATGGCGGCCGTCGACGCCGAATTGCACTTGGCGACGATGACGACGTCGGCCATGCGCAGGACGGCCTCGCCCGGATGATGCGTGGTCTCGTGTCCAGGTCGCAGCGGATCGACGAGAACGACGTGAAGGCTTGGTCTGACGAACGGAAAGTCGTTGTTGCCGCCATCCCACAGGATGATATCCGCCTCCTTCGCGGCAGCCTCGAAGATGCGGGCATAGTCGGCACCGGCAAAGACAAGGTTGCCGATGGCAAGATGCGGCTCGTACTCCTCCCGCTCTTCGACCGTGCACTGCGCGGCATCCAGATCCCCGAGGCGCTCGAACCGCTGCACGGCCTGGCGCTCGAGATGGCCATAGGGCATCGGGTGGCGGACGGCGACCACGCGAAGGCCGCGCTCCTTGAGCCGTCGCGAGAGCCAGCGAGCAACCTGCGACTTTCCAACACCCGTTCGCACCGCCGAGACGGCGATGACGGGGACGCGCGCCTCCAGCATGGTGCGCTTTGGCCCGAGCAACGTGAAATCGGCGCCGGCCGCCAGCGCGATCGAAGCCTTGTGCATGACATGGGCGTGCTCGACATCGCTGTAGGCAAAGACCACCTCGTCGATGGCCTCTCTCTTGCAGATCTCGGCCAGGTCGTGCTCGTCGAGTATCGGAATGCCGTCGGGATAGCGGGGCCCGGCCAACGAGACGGGATAGCGCCGATCGGCGATCCCCGGGATCTGCGCCGCCGTGAACGCCACGACTTCGCTCGCCGGATCGTCACGATAGACCACATTGAAATTGTGGAAGTCGCGGCCTGCCGCACCCATGATGACGATGCGACGAGGCCCTGTTGATGTCGTCATCGATGCTCGTCCTTCTGCCACTGCCCCTTTGGCTCGTTCTGCAGCTCTGGCTCCGAGGTGTCTCGTTCATCACGCCGGCTTGCGCGTCCATCTCGGCATAATGGGCGATGCAATCACCCTCCCTGCCCCGGACAACTCGCTTTCCCTCCAGCGGACCGCGGGTCTCGGTCACGATCGTGCATTGCGCCTCGGGTTCGGAATCGGTGTGGAAATAGACAACGACCCAATCATTGGTCTTCTGCAGTTCGTGCGCCCTTTGCGTGTTCGAAAAGAGCACGGTGAATTGCCACGCGTCGCGGCTCGTGTGCAGGACGGGAAGCCAGGCCTCGCCCGACGGATTGAAGCGCTTGGGGGCGATCTTGCGCAGCTTGTCCTGCGCCGCCTTCGTTCGATATTCCCGATCCACGTCCAGCAGCAGCGCGACTGGCGGTCCACTGGAATGCGGGGGGCGCTGGAAGTGGCGATGACCGAGGCGGTCGGCCAGCGCCCCTTTGATGGCGAGCGCGCGGCGCACGCCGACGCCTGGGACCTTCTCCAGGCGGCCATCATGGGCGGCCTGCTCCAGTTGCTCGAGCGTGTCGGTATTGAGCTCGTCGTGAATGCGCGCGGCAAGCTGCGGCCCGATGCCCGGAACGGTTTGGAACAATTGCTCCGGCTCGAGCGTTCCCGACAACCGATCGAGCTGGTTCCAGCGTCCCGTGGTGACGATCTCGACGATCGCCGTTCCGATGCCCCGACCGATGCCGGGCAATGCGACGACGCCTTTGAGGCCTTCATTTCGGACGATCTCGTCGATGGGCTTCTCGAGCTCCAGGAGTGTCCTTGCGGCCCGGCGATAGGCCGCGACCCGATAGCCATCCTCGTGCTGCACCTCGAGAATGTCGGCCATCTCACGCAACTTGTCGGCCAACAATTCATTGCTTGGGCTCCTCATCCGCTGGCTCCTGCGAGGCCCCGAACGACACCGGCACTGCTGCCGACGACCCGTGAGACTGGATCATTGCAACCACGGCCGGCTTCTCGAGACCTGTCCCTCGGCTAGGCATGCGGCACCAGCACCGCCGCTCCCGTGAGGTCGCCTTGGCGCAACCTCTGCAGAACGGCGTTGGCTTCGGCGAGCGGATGCGGCTCCACCGTGATGTCGAATGGGACACGACCAGCGAGATCCATGAACTCCTCGCCATCCCGACGCGTCAGATTGGCGACGGATCGAATGACCCGCTCGCCCCAAAGGATCTCGTAGGGCATGGAAGGGATCGGGCTCATGTGGATCCCGCCGAGGACGAGCGTGCCACCCTTGACAAGCGTGCCTGAGCGCGATCGGCACCAGATCGCCGACCGGCGCAAAGATGATCGCGGCATCGAACGGCTCAGGTGGAGTCTCGTCCGAGCCGCCGGCCCATTCGCAACCGAGAGAGCGGGCGAACTCCTGAGCCTGGACATCGCCTGGACGCGTGAAGGCGAAGATCCGCCGGCCCTCATGCCGTGCGATCTGAGCGACGATATGCGCGGCGGCACCAAAGCCGAAGATGGCCAGACGCCGGCTGGCCCCGCTGCCTTCAAGGAGCGATACCCGATCAGCCCCGCGCACAGCAGAGGCGCGGCGTGAAGATCATCGTAGGCTGATGGAATCCGAAAGCAGTAGCGCGCGTCCGCTATCGCGTGCGTCGCGTACACCGCCGTCGATCTGATACCCGGTGAAGCCCGGCGCATCGCACAGGTTCTCGCGCCCTGACCGGCAAAAATCGCAAGTCCCGCACGTGCGCCCGAGCCAGGGGATGCCGACCCGATCGCCCACGGCAAACCGGACATCGCCATCACCCACGCAAGCCACGCGTCCGACAATCTCGTGTCCGGGAATGAGAGGAAGCTTCGGGTGAGGCAGATCGCCGTCGATCACATGGAGATCGGTGCGGCAGACCGCGCACGCGGCGATGTCGACGAGCACCTGGCCGGCGACCGGGACGCGGCGTCTCCCGCTCAACCATCCTGAGGGGATGGCCAGCAGCCTCGAGCACCATCGCCTTCACGCTTCGACCTCCCTTACTGTCTGTCGTTCTTACAGTAGCTCATGACAGACCCCTGTCCGGATTGACTGACATCAACGCGCGGTCCGCACTTTGCGAAAGTATATCAATGAGATTTGCGGATCGGCGCCTCGACAATCAGGACGCCGCTCCGGCGGCTGTTCAACATCCAACCGGGAGTTCGATCATGGCTCAGGAGATCAAGAAGACCGAGACAGGTGCCGCGCCAGTGCAGCGCTACGTCGATCCGTTTTCGGCTATGCGGGCCGAGATGGATCGCGTGTTCGATTCATTCCTTGGTCGTGGCTTCGGGCGGTTCCCCGCGCTTGCAAGAGTCGACGACAGCGACGTCGTCATGCCGAGCATCGACGTGCGCGAGACCGAGACCGAGTTCGTCGTCGAGGCCGAGCTGCCGGGCATGGATGAGAAGGACGTCAGCGTAACGCTGAACAACGGCATTCTCACATTGAAGGGTGAGAAGAAATCCGAGCGCGAAGAGAAGAAGGACGATTACCACCTGATGGAGCGCAGCTACGGCAGCTTCCAGAGATCGTTCCAGGTCGCCGACACCGTCGACGCCGACAAGGTCAAAGCATGCTTTCGACAAGGGCGTTCTCAAAGTCACGATGCCGAAGCGGCCGGAGGCCGTGAAGGCCGAGAAGCGCATTCCCGATCGGCAAGGGCTGACGCCGATCGGCCGGCTGGCGTCACTGTCGCGGACGCATATCGCCTTTCGCGCTGGCCCGGTTTCCGAGCCCGCGCGGCGAGCGTCGGTCGCTGCCCGCGTCGTCCTCGAGCTGAGATCCTCCATGGCACACAAGCAAGTCCTGTTTCGGGTCGGCCGCGCGCGAGAAGATCCTGCGCGGATCAGCTCAGCTCGCAGATGCCGTGCGCATCACGCTGGGTCCAAAATCCAAGTCCGTTCTCATCCAGAAGAAATGGGGCGTGCCGCTCGTCTGCGACGACGGCGTGACCATCGCCAAGGAGTTCGACCTCAAGGATCCGGAGGAGAACCTCGGCGCCCAGATGTTGCGCCAGGCCGCCGAGAAGACCGGCGAGAACGTCGGTGACGGAACCAGCACGTCGACGATCCTGGCGCACGCCATCCTTGCGGACGGCGTGCGCAACGTCGTTGCCGGCGCCAGTGCCATCGACATCAAGCGCGGTCTGGATCGTGCCACCAAGACCGCCATCGAGGCGCTCAAAGCGCTGTCACGACCGGTCAAGGAGCGGAAGGAGAAGGCGCAGGTCGCGACCATCTCGGCTCACAACAATACGGTCATCGGCGAGCTCGTGGCCGATGCCATGGAGAAAGTCGGCGGTGAAGGCGTCATCACCGTCGAGGAAGCCAAGACGACCGAAACGACACTCGAGGTCGTGGAGGGCATGCAGTTCGATCGTGGGTTCGTATCGCCGTATTTCGTGACCAACCCCGAGAAGATGACCGTCGAGCTGGCGGAGCCCTACATCCTGATCCATGAGAAGAAGCTCTCCGGCCTGCAGCCGATGCTGCCGCTGCTTGGAGAGCGTGGTTCAGTCCGGCAGGCCGCTCTTGATCATCGCCGAGGAGGTCGAAGGCGAGGCGCTGGCGACGCTCGTCGTCAACAAGCTGCAGAGGCGGGCTCAAGGCGGCAGCGGTGAAGGCACCGGGGTTTGGTGACCGCCGCAAGGCGATGCTCGAGGACATTGCGATACTGACCGGTGGCACGGTCATCAGCGAGGATCTTGGCATCAAGCTCGAGAACGTGACGCTCGCCATGCTGGGCCGCGCCAACCGCGTCTCGATCGACAAGGACAACACCACCATCGTCGACGGCGCCGGGAAGAAGGCCGACATCGATGCCCGGGTGAAGCAGATCAAAGCCCAGATCGACGAGACGAAATCCGACTACGATCGCGAGAAGCTGCAAGAGCGTCTTGCCAAGCTCTCGGGCGGCGTCGCGGTCATCCGCGTCGGCGCGCCCGCCGAGTCGGAGATGAAGGCCAAGAAGGAGGCGCTCGACGACGCCATCAGCGCCACCAAGGCGGCCGTCAGCGAAGGCATTGTGCCGGGCGGCGGGCTGGCGCTGCTGCGATGCGTGGACGCGGTCTCGAAGCTGGAAGCATCCGCCGAGGGCGACGAGAAGACCGGCATCCAGATCCTCAAACGTGCGCTTGATGGTTCCGGCGCGCCAGATTGCCGAGAACTCGGCCGTCGATGGCGGCGTGGTCGTCGCCAAAATGCTCGAGGGCAAGGGCAACTTCGGCTTCGATGCCTCTCGCAACGCCTACGTCGACCTGGTCGAAGCCGGGATCATCGATCCGACCAAGGTCGTTCGCATCGCGCTGGAGAACGCGGTCTCAGTGGCAAGCGTGCTGCTGCTGACCGAGGCCACGATGACCGATCTGCCGGAGCCGAAGCCCGAGGCACCGAACATGCCGGACATGTCGATGTAGCGGAAGCGAGCCGCGCCAAAGACCGAGACGCCTGGCGCAGATGAGCACGCGAGAGCCCTCCGGCGCTTTCGGCAGTGACCGGAAGTCGAGCATCCCGGAGAGGGTACCGATGGCCACCATGGAGCAACGACGCGAGCGCCTCGTGACGCGACAGGTCGAGGCGCGGGGCGTGCGCGATCCGCTCGTGCTCGCCGCCATGAGGGCGGTGCGGCGCGAGCTGTTCGTCCCCAAGAATCTCCGCGACGAAGCCTACGACGACACGCCGCTCCCGATAGGATCCGGACAGACGATCTCGCAGCCCTACATCGTCGCGTTCATGATCGAGGCGCTGGCGCTCCGCGGCGGCGAAAAGGTGCTCGAGATCGGTGCCGGCTCCGGCTATGCCGCCGCCGTTCTCGCGGAGATTGCCGGCGAGGTCTTCACGATCGAGCGCATCGGACAGCTTGCCGAGAGAGCCGCGGCCAACCTCGCCAAAGCCGGCTGCGACAACGTCCATGTGCGCCATGCGGACGGCACCGAGGGCTGGAGCGAGGAGGCGCCCTTCGATGCGATCCTGGTCTCGGCTGGTGCGCCTGACGTTCCGAAATCCCTGATGCGCCAGCTGAGGATCGGCGGGCGCATGGTGATCCCGGTCGGCAGCGATCCGCGATCCCAGGAACTGATCCGCATCACACGCGTCGACGACGACGAGTTCGAGCGCGAGGATATCGCCGACGTCCGCTTCGTGCCGCTGATCGGCAAGGAAGGCTGGGAGAGCGAAGACAGCGATTGGCAGACGAAGCCGCCCCGCGTCGTGCAGTCACGACCCGCCGTCAGCGTTTCGCTGCCGAGCCTCATCGCCAAGCATGCGGAGGCCTTCAGCAAACCTTGAAGATGCCGATCTCGAGCCGCTGCTGGATCGGATCGGCGACGCACGTGTCGTGCTGATCGGCGAGGCCAGTCACGGGACCTCCGAGTTCTACCGCATGCGGGCGCGGATCACGCAGCGACTGATCGAAGCCAAGGGCTTCGACATCGTCGCGGCCGAAGCCGACTGGCCGGATGCGGCCCGCATCGACAATTACGTGCGCCATCGCGAGGTGCCGCCGTCCGAATGGACGGCCTTCGCCCGCTTCCCGACCTGGATGTGGCGCAACGAGGAGACACGCGGCTTCGTCGACTGGCTGCACGCGCGCAACTCGATCGCTGGACCACGGTCGGCGCACAGCCTTCTATGGCCTCGATCTCTACAGCCTCTACACGTCGGTCCGCGCGGTCATCGACTATCTCGAATCCGTCGATCCCGAACTCGCCGCCATCGCCCGGCAGCGGTACGGCTGCCTGTCACCCTGGGAGGCCGATCCTGCCGCCTACGGCCGCGCCGCGTTGCGCGGCACCTATCACGAAGTGCGAGCGAGCTGTCGCACATATCCTGGTCGAGCTGCTGCAGCAAGCGACAGGCCTATGCGCTCCAGGATGGCGAGCGCTTCTTCGATGCGGCGCAGAATGCCCGTCTCGTCGCCAATGCGGAGCAGTACTATCGCGTCATGTACTACGGCTCGCGAGCGTCCTGGAACCTGCGCGACAGCCATATGTTCGAGACGCTGAAGAACGTGCTCGAGCATCACGGCGCAAAATCGAAGGCCGTCGTCTGGGCGCACAACTCCCACATCGGCAATGCGTCGGCCACGGAAATGGGACGGCGCGGCGAGCACAACATCGGCCAGCTGTGCCGCGAGCACTTCGGCAAGGCCTGCTATGCCATCGGCTTTGGCACGAACGACGGTACCGTGGCGGCAGCCTCGGGCTGGGACGAGCCGATGCAGGTCATGGACGTGCGACCGGCTCATCCTCAGAGCTACGAGCGTCTGTTCCATATGACCGATGCGCCGGGCTTACTGCTGCCGCTGAGGCATGGCGGAAGCGCCGAGCTGCGGAAAAACTGAGAAGCCGCGCCTCGAGCGCGCGATCGGCGTCATCTACCGTCCGGAGAGCGAGCTCGCCAGCCACTACTTCGAAGCGGTCCTGCCGCGCCAATTCGACGAGTACATCTGGATCGACCGGACAAGTGCCGTGAAGCCGTTCGATGTGGCTGAGCTTCAGGGCTTGCCGGACACCTATCCATTCGGGGTCTGAGCTGACCGGGGAATCCTTGCGAGGTCTCATGGAATTCAAAGATTACTACAAGATCTTGGGGCTGGAGCGGAGCGCGACCCAGGACGAGGTCAAGAAGGCCTACCGCAAGCTCGCCCGAACCTATCACCCCGACATCAACAAGGATCCCGGTGCCGAGGCCAAGTTCAAGGAGATCAGCGAGGCCAACGAGGTCCTTGCCGACGCCGAGAAGCGGGCCGCCTACGATCAACTCGGTCAGCAATGGCAGCAAGGGCAGGAGTTCCGGCCTGCGCCCGACTGGGACGCAGGTTTCGAATTCTCGGGAGCGGCGTCGCAACGTCCCGAAGGCGAGTTCAGCGATTTCTTCGAGAGCCTATTCGGTCGGATTCGCCAAGCGGGCGTGCATCTGGCAGCCGAGCCGAGTTCCATGCGCGTGGCGAAGATCATCATGCAAAGATCTTCATCGATCTTCGCGATTCACTCGAAGGCGCCACACGGACACTATCCCTGCGCATGCCGGCGGTCGATGCAGACGGCCATGTCGTGATCAAGGATCACACCCTTAAAGTCACGATTCCGAAGGGTGTCACGGAGGGCCAGAGCATTCCGATTGAGAGGCCAGGGAGGGCCGGGCATCGGCCGATTGCCGGCGGGTGATCTCTATCTGGAGGTCCACTTCAATCCGGATGCTCTCTATCGCGTCGTCGGAAGCGACCTCTATGTCGAGCTTCCGGTCGCACCGTGGGAAGCAGCGCTCGGTGCCACCGTCAAGTTTCCGACGCCGACGGGGCCGATCATGCTCAAGATCCCGGCTGGCTCATTGCAGGGGCGCGAGTTGCGCATCAAGGGTCGCGGTATACCTTCAGCGACTCCCGGAGATCTCTACGCGGTCCTGAAGATCGTCTTACCGCCGGCCGACACCGAGAAGGCCAAACAAATCTACGCGGACATGGCGCGCGAGCTTGCCTTCGATCCACGATCGAAACTTGGAGTTAAATGGCAATGACAAACAAGAGCGCATCCGTCGTCGATGCCGAACTGGTCGACACGGCGACCCTTTGCAGCATCGACGAGCTGTGTCTTGCCTGCAATGTCGACGCCAATTGGATCGCCGAGCTGGTCGAGCATGGCGTGATCGAACCGATTGGCGAGGTCGGCGCGGATCGGCGATATTCCCAGCCTCACAATCGTCCGTGTTGCCAAGGCAAAGCGTCTCGAACGTGATCTCGACCTGAACCCGCCTAGCCTTGCCGTCGTGCTCGATCTACTCGACGAGATCGACGACCTTCGGGCGCAACTTGGAAATCCCCCAAAGCGCGCAAAGTCGCCACGGTCCTGACTTCAGGAGGGCCGCTCAAGGGCCTGTTTCAACGCCATGCGAAAACGGGCCGCCTCTCCCCGTTCACCACGCGGTGGTCGAAAGTCGGGGATAAAGGCGGGATGGCGCGCACGACCGGTTGGCATTCAAGAACCACGACACGCTAACCAATCCGGCCGGCTCCGATGATCGCAACCTGGAGAAGTTTCATGCGGCAGTTGAGATTGAGCAAAGCATTTACGCTCATCGAACCGGGGCCGGTCATCCTCGTGACCACACTCGACGGCGGAAAGCATAATGTGATGACGATCTCGTGGACCATGGTACTCGACTTTACCCCGATGTTCGCCATCACAACGGGCGCATGGAATTACTCGTTCACGGCCCTGCGCACCACCGGGGACTGCGTAATCTCCATTCCGACGATCGATTTGCTGGACCGCGTCGTGGGGATCGGGACGTGCTCAGGGGCCGATACCGACAAATTCGCAAAGTTCCGCCTTACTGCCGTGCCGAGCAAGATCGTCAAAGCGCCCTTGATCAAGGAGTGCTTGGCCAACATTGAGTGCAAGGTCGTCGACCTGATCGACAAGCACAACATCGTCGTTCTGGAGGGGGTCGCAGCGTACGTCGACCCGGCACGCAAAGAGCAACGAACAATTCACGCCGTCGGAGACGGCAGTTTCATTGTCGATGGGCGAACGCTCGATCGACGGCAGATGATGGCCACCAAGCTGCCAGCGGGGGTCTGAGATACAAGCTGCGAAGACGGAACCGCCTTGGACCCCCGGGTCGGCTCTCGGCCGATACCCGTCAATGCGCGGTCCGTGGCCAGAACAGGGCGAGCAGCACAATGGTCCAGACGATGCCCCATGCGACCCACGTGATGACCGGGTGCTCCGCTTGCCATAAGAGGATCTTCTTGAACATGCGCACGATTTTCCTTTTGTGATCGCCTTGCATCGCGACACTGCACGAGCTGCGCGCGCAAACCTCCATCTACATGCGGGACATCCTTGGTCAGCCTCTTGGATATCCTATCGTTTGAGATAGAAGCACGTGCTGATCGTGAGAGAGCCCTAGCGCGTTCCCAATCGCCTCCCGATCAATCCAAGCGCGGATCACAGTCGACAGACCGGCGCTCGCTGCGAACAGATTGACGTTCTGCGAAATGGCTCCTGCGGCGACTGCTGCGTAGCTTTCGCGCTGTCGTACGGGCACCATCGACATGCGGGCATGATCGGCCACATAGACCAGGTCCAATGGCGCCTCGTCGACGAAATCCTGATAGCCGGTCACCCGTCGAAGATCGCTTGTGGCAGCGAGTTGGAGAGCATTCGCAGAGGCGTCGTAGAGATATGCGCCCCACGGCAGCGCGGCGTAGACGTCGATTTCCTGGCAGTTGAGTGCGGTCGGAGCAGTCCTGTGCCCATCCGGTCGGTTCACGCCGAAGGCCGCCCAAAGGAGGTTGGACAGGACCTGCAGCGGCAGCTCGTTTGGAGCGAATTCCCGCGATGAGTGCCGTCGAGCGAGCGCCTCGTGCAAAGGCATGCCGCCGCTCTTCTCCGGTGCGGGCAGGGCAATCGACGGCACCGTGGTTCCAAGCGTCGGCTTCGGACGCAACTGCCCCATCATCCCGAGTGCGAACTTGGTCAGTGTGCTCATTTCCGATTCCTCCACTGACACATGGCTGGGCTTCGGCTGTCGGCATTGCCATCGAAAAGCACGTAGGCGACGGCCTGCGCCGTGGCCACCCGGACGACCACAAATCTAGGGTGCAGAATTTATTGCGCTATACGGCACTCGCATTGATCACAATCATGGTGAGACCAACTGTTCCAACGCAATTATAGCCTAGAGGCGGCGAGGCGGTGCTGAGTACCTCTCTCATGTGCCATGGCGGCGAGCAGCTCGGTGTGGCAGGTTGATCATGCGTTACGTCGGCCCAGGTGCAGGCATGGAGGCAAAATGTACAAGCATATCCTGATTGCAATTGACGGCTCGGATTTGGCTGCGAGCGCGCTATCGCAGGGGTTGGGCTTGGCCAAGGCACTAGCGGCACGGGTAACGATCGTGACGGTCACCGAGCCATGGGCCACACAGATGACAGGGGAAGCAGCTGCGATGTTTCCGTTCGCTGAGTATGACAAGGCCATGGCAGCCAACGCGGCGGAAATTTTGTCCAAGGCGAATATGGCAGCAAGCCACGCCGGGATTGCCTGCTCGACCGTGCATGTGAGGGAGCGTCATCCGGCGGAAGGTATCCTCGAGACTGCGAAGGCAGGGACATGCGATCTCATCGTCATGGCTTCGCATGGTCGACGGGGCCTATCGCGGCTCTTCCTCGGGAGCCAAGCGCAAAACGTTGTCACGCACAGCACCATCCCCGTTTTGATCTGCCGCTGACGTGAGTGAGGCAGGGGACAGTATGCGTGTCTGTAGGCGGTATGGCGCCGATGCGAACGGTTGGCGTTGCGATGACGGCCACGGACATGCGGGACGCGATGCGCCGGATGCTGGCGATCCTCCGGGCGAGGCGCGATCACCAATCTCGCGATCTCGTGCGGGTTGGCTGCCGTGAGCAAGGCGAAGGAATTATGGTCGGGTCCGACCGGCTTCATACTGGCTACGATCGGTGCGGCCGTCGGTCTTGGCAGCATCTGGAAGTTCCCTTACGAGGTCGGCGCCAACGGCGGCGGCGCGTTCGTTTTGTTCTATCTGATCGGACTGGTCCTGATCGTGTTCCCTCTGATGCTGGTGGAATTCGCCATCGGACGGCGGGGACAGTCGGATGCCGCAGACGCGATGGCCAATGTGGCCCAGGAGGTGGGTGCGACCCGCTTGTGGGCGCTTATCGGCCTCTTTGGGATCATCACGGCATTCCTCATCCTGAGTTTCTATTCCGTCATCGGCGGTTGGGCGATCGCCTATGCAGTAGAGACGGCGAGCTACGGCCTTGCCGGCCTCGATGCGGCCTCGGCGCAGGCGCGCTTCGATGCGCTGATGGCATCGCCCGCACGAATGACGGCCTATCACCTCGTTTACATGGCTGCAGTCGCCTTCATCGTGGCGCGTGGGATTGCACGGGGCATCGAGGAAGCCTGCAAGATCCTGATGCCGATCCTGATCCTGCTAATCATTGGTCTGAGTGTGTTCTCGCTGACCCTTGGCGACGTCAAGGCGACGCTTCGCTTCCTCTTCCAGGTCGACCCGCGCCACCTGACGCTCAGGGCGGCCCTCGATGCGCTGGACTCGGCTTCTTCTCTATCGGCGTTGGCTTGGCATTGATGATCACCTACGCCGCCTACGCCGGGGCCGAAATCAACTTGCGAAAAGTGGCCATCGTCACGATCGCGGGCGATACGGCCGTATCTCTGGCCGCAGGGCTTGCCATCTTCCCGATTGTATTCGCGGAGGGCCTCGACCCAGCGAGCGGCCCCGGCCTCATGTTCGTGACGCTGCCGCTCGCCTTTGCGCGCATCCCCGGTGGGGATGTGGCGGCTCTCGGTTTCTTTCTACTACTGGTCATCGCGGCAATCGCCTCTGGCATCTCGATGCTGGAAATGTCGGTTGCGGCGCTAGCGCGCCGTGGATGGTCGCGTGCCAAGGCGAGCCTTGCGACGGCGGTTGCATGCTGGGGCTGTGGCTTGGCAACTGTTCTGTCGTTCAACGTCTGGGCCGATTGGCACCCACTATCGGCTATGCCGGCATTCGCTAACGCCACGGTCTTCGTGCTGCTCGATCACTTCACCTCGAACATCATGCTGCCCTTGGGCGGGTTCGCGCTTGCGCTGTTCGCGGGTTGGGTTCTGCCCGAGCGACTTCTGCTCGCGGAACTTGGGCTAAAGCCTGGGACAGCTCGCCTCCTGCAGCTGCTCCTGCGCACCTTGGTTCCAGTGTGCATCGCTGTGGTTACGGTCTTCCCCCTGTTCGCCACGAAGGTCTAAGCTGATCTCCAACGGCAAGAAATTGCCCGCCAACACCACGGGAGTGGTGGTGGTTGTCGCCTCCACTGCCGTTTTACGCACCGATCTGTATTCGTGCGCCCGAGTGCACTAAGTGAAGTTGCCCCGGTTTCGTGGACACCCGAGCATTTGAGTTTTCGGAGTCCACGATGGCACACAAACGCCCACCTTATGCGCCGGAGTTCCGGCGTCAGATGATCGAGCTTGTCCGGGCCGGTCGGACGCCTGAGGAGCTGGCAAAAGAATTCGAGCCGTCGGCGCAGGCGATCCGCAACTGGGTCGCGCAGGCTGACCGCGACGAGGGTCGGCGCCCCGATGGTCTGACGACAGTCGAGCGCGAGGAGCTGAACCGGCTGCGGCGTGAGAACCGGCAGCTCAAGCTGGAGCGCGAGATCCTCTCAAAAGCGGCGGCCTGGTTCGCTCGGGAGACGGACGTGATCCCGCCGAAGGGTTCAAGTTCGTGAGCGAGAACCGGGCCCGGTACCCCATCGCCGCGATGTGCCGCACTTTGGGTGTCTCCCCCAGCGGCTTTCACGCGTGGGCGAAGCGGCCTGTATCGAAGCGCTCTGTCGAGGACGCGGATCTGATGGAACGCATTCGCGCTGCGCACACAGCCTCGAAAGGCACCTACGGCGTCCCGCGCATCCAGGCGGAGCTGCAGGCTCAAGGCATCCGCATCGCGCGCAAGCGGCTCGCTCGGCTGATGCGGAAGGCCGGCCTTGCCGGCGTCAGTCGTCGTCGGTTCGTCGCGACAACGGTGCGCGATGGTGGCCGTCAGGCTCCCGATCTCGTCGACCGGAAGTTCATCGCAGAAAGACCGAACATGCTGTGGGTGGCGGACATCACGTACATTCCGACGTGGGCCGGGTTCCTCTATCTCGCGGTCGTTCTCGATGCCTTCAGCCGGCGCATCGTCGGTTGGTCGATGGCGACGACGCTGCACACCCAGGTCGTGCTGGATGCGTTGAATATGGCGCTCTGGCAGCGGCGTCCGAGCGACGTGATCCACCACTCGGATCAAGGCTCGCAGTATACATCCATCGAGTTCGGCAAGCGCTGTCGCGAGGCAGGCGTTCGCCCTTCGATGGGATCGGTCGGTGATGCTTACGACAACGCGATGGCGGAGAGCTTCTTCGCCACGCTCGAGTGCGAGTTGCTCGACCGGCGCAGGTTCCAGACCAAGGCCGAGGCCCGCATTGCGGTCTTCGAGTTCATCGAGAGCTTCTACAATCCCCGACGCCGACACTCGTCGCTCGGCTATCTGTCGCCCGTCGACTTCGAACGCCAGATCGCAGAGGCAGCCTGCGAGCCCGGCGCGCGCAAGGATGCCGCCGTGCTCACGTCCGTCAAGGAGCGGCCTGGAGGCTCTGAGCCTGGACCCAACGTCGGTGCGCCGGCCGTCCTTGACCGCCGCTCGACACCGCAGCCACATACGCCAGCAGGCCGGGACGAAAAGATGCTCCCGGCCGAACCAAAAGATGGACATCAAGAGGAGGACACCACCACCTCAGACCAGATACCCTGATCCCAAGACCTCACCCCTCCACGAAACCGGGGCAAGTCCAAAGTAAGGCGGGCCCGCCTCCACACCGTTGGTTGCCCTCACGGTGCTGCCCCCCCACATTGATCACGTTGTTGACGTCGGCAGCCACGCTGCTCTAGGCGAAAGCGCGTGCAAGTCGGATCGGTGGGAGGGCGCCATGTTGCGCCCTCCGAGCCTGCCAGTCTTGGTGATCGATCCTAGCGCCTCGGGCGCCCGGACGGCACGGCCGCGCCGTTGCGCGGCAACGTTCGCGCCCCCTGCTCGACCAGCATCCGTAACTCTTGTTGGCTGCACGAAGCCATGTGTCGTAACGGGCGCCGTGAAGCGCGCGAGCCTTCTGCTTCCACGCCAATCGGGCGCTCAGCCGTGCCCCCGCGAACGTCCCATGCCAGTCGCCGGTTGCCGACACGGCCTTACGTTTGCAGACGGCGGCTTCGGCGCCGTGCGGCATGCTGAGGGCAAACGCCAACAGCACCGCCGCACCCACCGTGAGTTTCGTCATGATATGTCCCCTCTCATGTCGCGTCTTAGCCACGGGGCAGACAGCCCCTGACGGCGCCAACAAACTCGCACACGAGAGGGAAAGCCGGTTTGGCCAAGGTCAATTCACCACCGTGGTCTTTTGGCGCTGCTCCAGGATCTCGCATCCGGTGCCTTGCGAATTGGTACTCGTTGAAACCACGAGATGCTCACATTACCGGACAGGCATGTGCTCGGCGGAGGTGCCGATATAATCCTTTCCGCGCCATCTCCAGATGGCGGCAACACCGCTACCTGCCGCCGTTGTCGTGGTGATTCGTCGGGTTATGCGGCTATGGAGGATGAGCCACGGCCCTCTCTCATTTAGTGGCGAGGGGTACGGTCTCAGCAACATCGTTCTGTGATGCGCCATGCTGACGCTACATCTTCGTCGCACAGATTGTGCAACCATAGACCTGGATTGGCGCAGGATATCAATCGACCTGCATGCCGACCGGGATTTGCGGGACCAGCGCCGCACAGATCAAGATCCACTCCTCACGGCCGTGGAAAGATAGCCAACGGCAAGCGCGGTCGTGGCGAGCTGCGGATAGTCCGCCTCCGGGATCGGCAAAGCGAAGCGTTTGTGCAGCGCTGTGATGAGATTGAGGAAGTCCATCGAATCGAGCCCCAGGTCAGACTGCAAATTGTCGTCGTCACCGACCATCGCTGGATCGATGTCGGGAGCGACTGTGGTCAGCTCTTCGATAAAGGCGGCACGCAAGGTGGCTGGGCTCATAGGGTTTCGGGCTCCTGCAAGCGGCGCTCGATTTCGGTCAGCAACAGCGCGCCTCGGCGGCCGTCGCTGACGCGATGATCGGCGGCTAGGGTGGCGGTCACCGCTACATGGGGAACAAGCGTGCCATCGACGATCATCGGTCGCACCCGCGGCGCGCCGAAGCCGACCAATGCCACCTGTGGCGGGTAAATGACCCCGAGCAGAGCATCCACTCCGCTTTCCCCCATGCTGGAAACGGTAATTGTTCCCAATGTAAGCTCCGCGTTCCTAAGTCGCCCAGCCCGCGTCCGCACGACGAGGCCACGCATCGCGTCCATCACCTGATCGAGACTCGATTGATCGGCTTCCATAATGGCAGGTGCGATGAGTCCGCCGCCACGCATCGCGATCGCGAGCCCGGCGTTGACGCGCTCGGACGCCGTGAAGATGCCATTCTCGTTACGGCCATTCAGCTCGGGCACCTTGGCCAGCGCATGCGCCGTGGCCTTGACGAACAACGCCCCCATCAGCAGCCGCGCACCGGGTGCTCTGATGGCATTCTGCGCTCCCATCCAATCAGAGGCTCTCTGCAGGTCGACCTCATGCGAGAGGTAATAGTGTGGGATTTCGCGCTTGGCGCGCGACATGGCTGCGGCAATGGCCTTGCGCATCTCCACCATGTCAATTCCGGGCTTGCCCTTCGATGCTGTCGCGGCTCGCATCGGCGCAGCCGGAGATGGCGTAACGGCCAGACAACGCTCGACGTCTGACAGGAGCACAGCCCCTCCCGGTCCGCTGCCTTCGACTGTCGTTAGATCAAGGCCAGCTTCCGCCGCCCGCTGACGCGCGGCCGGCGAGGATGGCTTAGGTCCGCCTGCCGCACGAGCGGCCGTGGGAGCGGGGACCGGCCTCGAAGGTGCCGCTTGCGCAAGCAGTTGCGGGAGGGTATCCGGCACCGGCAGTTTCGCCATCGGCGGCCCGACGGCAGGGCTGCTTTTCACGTCGAATTCGCCCGGTGCTCGAATGCGGGCAAGCGGCGCACCGACGGGCAGCACCTGATCCGGCTCGGCGAGCAGCTCGACCACGGTGCCTGGCTCGAAGATCTCAATTTCGATGGCGCCCTTTTGGGTCTCTACCACGGCGACGATATCGCCGCGCTTTACTGCGCTGCCGGGCCCGACCAGCCACTCGACCAGCTTGCCCACCTCCATATCGGCTCCAAGAGAGGGCATCACGAACAGGCCCATTACGCTTTCCCTACGGCAGCTTTCGCAGCGGCGACGATCCCGGGCACTTGCGGCAGGGCGGCGTCCTCCAGATGCTTAGGGTATGGGACAGGCACCTCGACCGAGCAAACCCGCCCCACCGGGGCGTCGAGAGACCAGAAGGCATTCTCCATGATCCGCGCCGAAATCTCGCCAGCCAGCGACCCGGTGCGCCAGCCTTCATCGATGATGATTGCGCGACGCGTGCGCGCGACAGAAGCCATGATCGTCTCGTCATCGAGCGGTCGTAGCGTACGCAGGTCGATCACCTCGGCGTCTATGCCCTCCGACGCCAACACCTCGGCGGCCTCCAGCGTCTTCCAGAGTGAGCCGCCGTACGTGATCAATGTCAGATCTCTTCCCGGCCGCCGGATGGCAGCACGGTCGATGTCGACCGCTCCTGCATTCTCGGCGAGCAGCCCGGTGCGATTGTAGAGCATCACATGCTCGAAAATGATAACCGGGTCCGGCTCCTGCAGAGCCGTCCAGAGCATCCCGCGGGCATCTTCGACAGTGGCCGGGGCGACGACACGCAAGCCCGGGATGTGGGCATAATAGTTCTCGAGGCTGTGTGAGTGCTGCGCCGCGAGCTGCCGTCCGGCGCCGGTCGCCATGCGGATCACGAGCGGAACACCGAACTGCCCGCCCGACATGTGCCGCACCGTCGCGGCGGTGTTCAAGATCTGATCCAGCGCCAGCAGCGAGAAATTGACGGTCATGATCTCTACGATCGGGTGCATTCCGACCATCGCTGCGCCAATGCCCGCACCCGTGAAACCCGATTCCGATAGCGGCGTGTCGCGAATGCGCTCAGGACCGAAGTCGGCCAGAAGCCCCTTGGAAACGCCATAGCAGCCGCCGTAGGCGCCCACGTCCTCCCCCATAAGGAACACGCGCTCGTCGCGTAGCATGGCGTCGGTGATAGCCGCGCGACAGGCTTCCCGGTATGTGGTTTCCACCGGCTTGCCGGGAGGAATCGGCTCTGGTGGGGGAGGCCGTGTATCGGTCACGACATGCCGGGTTAGCTGCTCGACCGGCTCCCAAGGTGCTTGCTCGGATGCAGACTTCGCATTCTTCAACTGCGTCTCGACCTCGGACTCTATGTCGTCGATCTCCTGTTGCCGGATCAGTCCGTTCTCCAGAAGCCAAGCCTGGAAGCGAATGATTGGCCCTTTCTTACGCCATTCCGCGACCTCGGCCTTGTCGCGGTATTTCTCGGCATCGAACATAGAATGCGGACGCGTGCGGTAGGTGCGGCATTCTAGGAAGTACGGGCGCGGATCAGCACGCATGGCCTCGACGCAGCGTCGGGCAGCAGCCTCGACCGCGACCACATCGTTGCCGTCCACTGATTCCGCATGCATGCCGTAGCTGGCCGCACGGGTGACAAAATCGGTATTGGCCTGCACCCGCGCCACGCCCGTGCCCATGGCGTAAAGATTGTTCTCCAGCACGAACAGGACTGGTAGGCTCCAGAGTGCAGCGAGATCCATGGATTCGTGGAACTCGCCTTCCGCCAGCGCCCCGTCGCCGAAGAAGCAGGCGGTGATACGGTCTTGCGCCTGCATCTTGTCGCCGAGCGCCAGTCCAACCGCAAGCGGCAAGCCGCCGCCGACGATGGCGTTGCCGCCGTAGAGATTTGCTTCGGCACTAAAGAAATGCATCGAGCCGCCGCGACCGCCGGCGCAGCCGGTAGCCTTGCCGTAGAGCTCGGTCAACGCCAATTCCATGCTCATTCCGCGGGCCAGCGCATGACCATGCTCGCGATAGGTGGATACCACTCGGTCTCGCTCATCTAGTGCCGACGCAGATTCCTACGGCGACGGCTTCCTCGCCGTCATAGAGATGGAGAAAACCGCGGATCTTCTCTTGGGTGTACAGCTCGTAGCACTTCTCCTCGAAGCGACGGATGCGGATCATGCCGCGAAGCAGATCGCATATATGCGTATGCGTGAGCTTTGCTTTGGCAGTCATTTCGCGTCCCCTTCCAAGGTCGAGAGGTCGCCCTCGGGCAGCCCGAGTTCGCGCGCCCGCAAAAGCCGGCGCATAATTTTTCCCGAGCGCGTGCGCGGCAGGCTGTCGCGAAACACGATATCGCGTGGCGCCACTGCGGGCCCCAATCGTTTGCGGGCGTGGCCTCTGATTTCGCGTTCCAGCGCCAGATCGGCGGCATAGCCGAGGTTCAATGTGACGAAGGCTTTGACCACCTCGCCTGCAGTCTCGTCCGGAACCCCGATTACAGCGGCCTCGGCAACTGCGGGGTGCTCGATGAGCACGCTTTCGACCTCGAAAGGTCCGATCAGATGGCCAGCGCTCTTGATCAGGTCATCGGCGCGACCGACAAACCAGAAATATCCGTCAGCATCCCGCATCGCGAGGTCGCCGGTGAGGTACCAGCCGTCCACGAAGCATTTCTTGTATCGCTCCTCCTCACCCAGATAAGCGCGCATCATGGATGGCCAGCCAGGGCGAAGCGCGAGTTCTCCGATGGCGCCGTCCTCAAGTTCGCGCACTGTCTGGCCATCTCGCTCGACAATACCCGCAGCGATACCCGGCATGGGCTTGCCCATCGAGCCGGGCTTGATGTCCATCGACCTAGTGTTGCCGATAATGATGCCGCCCGTCTCAGACTGCCACCAGTTGTCGTGGAAGGGCTTCCCGAATATCTCGTGGCCCCAGATCACGCATTCGGCATTCAAGGGTTCGCCGACGCTCGCCAGAAAACGCAGAGCCGAGAAGTCGCGCCCTTTCGACGCCTCCGCTCCGGCACGCATCAACATACGGATTGCCGTGGGGGCGGTGTACCAGACGTTCACACGTTCGCGCTCGAGGATGGTATACCAGCGCTCAAGGTCGAACTCGGCCTCGTCCACGATCATTGTCACTTGACTGGCCAGCGGCGCGATGATGCCATAGCTCATCCCCGTCACCCAGCCGGGATCTGCGGTACACCAATAGATGTCGCCTGGACGCAGATCGAGCGCCAATCGTCCTGTCTCTACGTGCGCCACTATTGCGGCGTGCACATGCACGACGCCCTTGGGTTTTCCCGTCGTACCGGAGGTGAAATGGATGAGCGCGACATCCTCGGGATTAGTCGCTACGGTATCGAATTGATCCGCCGCTTTTCTCATCTCCGGACCAAGAGCGATGCAATTACCGGGAGCACATTCTCCAATGATCAATATGAGTTTCAGTGAAGGCAGCTCCGACCGCCACTCCGCGACTTTACGTTGATAAAGCTGCTCGGTCGTCACCAAAACACTGGCGCGGCCGATCTCCATGCGTGACCGGACAGGCTCGGGACCGAATGCAGCAAAAAGCGGGCTCACGATGAGCCCCGCCTTGAACGCGCCAAGGGCTGCGACGTAAAGCTCAGGCACCCGACCCGCAAGCAAGAACAGGCGATCACCTCGCCTGATGCCATGGACAGTGAGTAGATTGGCGAAGCGTGACACGTCGGCGGACAGCTCTGCATAACTGATCTCGCGGCGCGTGCCATCCCGTCCCAACCAAACCATTGCCGTCCGCGCACCGTGTCCGGCCAACACATGCCGATCTACCGCCTCATGTGCGATATTCAACCCACCCCCGGGCAGGCCGTCCAGGCGCGCCCTGGCGGCATTCCATCCGGTTGCTAGGGGCGATAACTCGACGTCGGCGCCATACTTGCGGATGATCTCAGATCCCATCGCGGCGTCCTTTATCGTAGCTTGATACGATCATGCGGAATTATCTCGACCGGAATGGTGGCCTCAACCAGGCTCGAACGGTTTCCCGCCAAGCGTTCCTAATTCCAGGGCAGTGTTTGCCGTGAATTTGGTTTCAAGGCACTGCTATTGCCGGCTGTACCAACGCCATCCTGAAGAAGGGGATGAAAGTGCGTCGGTTGGACGTCTTGGGTTGCTGAGGGGTTCGCAGCGCCGTGAGTTCCTCTCGCAGTGGGAAGATTATCGTCGAAGACTTCTCTCCGGCGACATTCAGCAGCGTGCCGAAGTAGCGAAGCTGCATGGCTTCCGGCTGCTTGCCCACCATCTGACCAGCCTGCAACAGCTCTTGCGGCGCCTCTACCGCAACGGACACTCGAGATGCCAGGATCGCCCCAATGATCTGGCACGTCGATGTGAACTCGGCGCCCAGGCGTGTCCAGCTTGATCACGAGGAGCTGCGGGGCCTCGCCTTCCGCCTTGGCAATCGCTTGCGCAATATGCTCACTCGTTGCCCCACCAATTGCGCCCTGGACGTCAGCGGCGATGACAGAACGGCTGGATGTCTGGCCTCGGAGCGGAACCGTGAACACGCTCATCGTCAGGACCGCCACGACAAGGGCGAGAAGCCGGGTGAAGTTGGGGGCGCCCTCCGTCCGCCTACAGCGCGAGAACCCGATTCCATCTTTCGATCCCAGCAGCGGCCGCCCGCGCGCTTCGCAATTGATGCCGCCATAAGTAGCAATCAGGCCGCTGCTCGCGGTGCGTCCCGAGCCGCGGTCTCCATGGTATTCTGAGCAGCGCTCATCGCATCGGAAAGCGACGTTTGCCCAACTCGCATCATCTCGCCGAATTCGCGCTGATAGTCGGCGAATGCCTGCTGATAAAAGTCGGCGTAAACGCCGTAAATGTCTTGCGGTCCGGAGCACTTCGCCAGTCGATGAGTAAGAGCGACCTCCTCCTGAACCCTATGCATGAGGAATCCTGTCCACTCTCGCTGCAGCGTCATCCAGCCCAATATGAACTTGCCGTTGAACTCTGCCATGCTCGCGATGGCCGGGCCCGCAGCCTCTAGCGACGATCCTGTGACGAACGAGGGCCAAGGCATGAACGGCATGGAGCGATCGCGCTCGTCGCTCCGAGGCTTGATCATTTCTGTACTCCTAATGACGGACCTACGCAGTTAAAGTGCGTCGCATGCACCGGCTCCAGGGTCATTGACTAGGATCAAAAGCGCATATCAGTTGCCCGCCGGCGAAAAACATTGAATTCAGGATATAATTGACAAAATAGTCCCGTCTCGCAGAGGGGCATCAAAGACGACTGCACGATGAACAGTTTAGTGGGACGTAGGCCGGATAATGGTTGGTTTCCCAGTGGCTGATATCGGCCTTCACACGGATCTTGAAGCGGTAGTCTCAGCGAAGATTCTTCTCGATCTCGTTCTTGTACTTCGCCTGTAGTGGTGCCCGCTTCGTTTTGAGGGTTGGTGTCAGCAGACCGTTCTCGATAGTCCATTGATCGAGCGTGAGGTAGACGGCACGAACCTGTGCATGGCGTGCGAAGTGGGCCAGTTGGTCGCCGAGTTCGCCGGAGGGCCTCGGCTCTGGCCGACGCGTGGTTGAGTTCGGCAGCGGGCCCGCCCAACACGGCTGCCAGCTTCTCCCAGCGCTTCTTTTCCAGGACGATGACGGCAGCCAGAAATGGCTTCCCATCGCCGACCACCAACGCATGCTCGAAGAGAGGGTCGCGCATCACTGTGGCCTCGATCTCGGCGGGGGCTACCTTCTCGCCGGTCGAAAGTACCAGCAATTCCTTCAAACGGCTGCGGATGGCGACGCGTCCTTCTTTGATCTCGGCCAGATCGCCCGTGTGCAGCCAGCCGTGAGCATCGATGGCCTCCGCCGTCAGAGCCTCATTGTTCCAGTATCCGTTCATGACGCTCGGCGAGCGAATGAGGAGTTCCCCCCGGCTCGAGACCTCGAGTTCGATGCCCTCAAGGGGCCGGCCGACGGTGCCAGGAACATAGGCGCCGACCTTGTTTGCCGTGACGACCGGCCCGGCCTCGGTGAGCCCATACCCCTCCACGAGAGGAATCCCAAGGCCGATTAGGAACCGGGCAACGTCAAGAGGTAATGGTGCACCGCCGCTGACAGCAACACGCAGGCCACCACCAAACGCGAGACGGACCTGCGTGCCGACCCAGCGATCAAGATGGCGCCAGACAAACCGCTCAAGACCGCCGCTGTCAGGCTGCCCCGATTGCTGCGCTTCCATCCGCTTCCAACCGAGCCCGGCTGTGGTACGCAGCAACAGACGCTTAATCAGGTTCTTCTGCGCCCTCGCTTGAATGGCGATGCTGGCGCGCTCATAGAGCCGAGGGACACCGAGAAAGACAGTGGGGCGCTGTGATCGAAGGTCCTCGGTCAGTGCTTCGATCGATCGCGCATAGATGACCTGAGATCCGCCAAGCATCGGGAGATAGTAGCCGACTGTCCTCTCGAAGGCGTGCGCCAAAGGCAGACACGACAGAAAACGGTCGTCGGATCGCGGCGGGACCACCTGCGCCGTCATGGCGGCATTCCAGAGGATCGCCCGGTGCGACAGCATCGCCCCCTTGGGTCTGCCGGTTGTGCCCGAGGTATAAATGATGGTTGCGATATCATCAGGCCTGAGTGTGAGCCAAGGCTCAGTGTTGCCCTCATGCTCGAGCACGTCCGCCAAGGCTCGGACGCCGGGACGGGCGAGATCATGGTTGTCCACCCCGAGCCCATCGCGAATCCAGACATGCTCAAGGCCAATGAGCTCCGCCCACTGGGGCAGGAGGTTCTGCCAGTGCACTTCAGTGTCGATGACAAGTCCGCGCGCCCCGGAATTGGTGAGGATGAAGGCCATGTTGGCCGAGCTATCGTGCAGGTAGAGCGGCACGACGATGAGGCCCAGCGACAGAGCCGCGATGTCGAAGCAGACCCAGTCGGTGCTGTTCGGCAGTGCGATGGCAAGGCGATCCCCTGGTTTGAATCCAGCCCTCCGCAAAGCAGCGCGAACCCGATCAACACGGCTATCCATTTCGCGCCAAGTATGATCGCGCCACTGACCACCTTCGGGCTCGAACTCGCGATAGGCCACCCCAATAGGACTCAGCCGTACTCGCTCGCGGAACAGTCCCGCCAGGGTACCGGCGGCATCCATGCCGATAAGCTCGACAGGCGCGGGATGTTCCACGGTTCGCCCTCCTCATGCTTTGGCAATCAACGTTGAAACCAGCTGCCATCCGCGACAGCCTCGCATTGATCAGGGTCATGGATGCTCGCCTGCTCATGCGGCGATGTTTCTCTATGAAACAGAATCCTGACGACTCTCAGTTGAAGGAAAGCACACGGGCGCTCGCCGGTATCGGAGCGGCCCCTCAATCGCTGGAGCCAGGGGATGTGCGGGATCGGCTGCTGAGGGAAGTAGTTGAACTCGCTCGTGAACTACAGCCCCGGAAGGGCGCACAATTGGATGTCAGGCTCGACAGCGACCTCGATCGTGATCTCGGGCTGGATAGCCTCGGTCGAGCCGAACTCCTCCACCGCCTCGATCGCGCTTTCGGTGTGCGCCTTCCCGAAGATCTGCTGAGCGACGCCACAACGCCAAGAGATCTTCTGGTTGGACTCCTGGGCTCGAAGTCGGCGCGAAGCTTATCCGTACCCGTCGTCGGGGAACGTTCGGGGCAGCTTCCCGAGGCAGATGAGCCACGTCAGGCCCAAACACTTCTCGAGGTGCTGTCGCTGCACGTGCGAACGCACGCTGATAGGCCGCACATCCGCCTCTGGCTCAGCGATGAACAGGAGCGGTCGATCACGTATGGCGAGCTCGATCGGGCCGCGCGGGAGGCGGCCGCCGGCTTGCTGGATCGCGGTGTGCAGCCAGGCGATCGGGTGGCCATCATGTTGCCGACAGGCGCCGAGTTCTTCTTCTCGTTCTTCGCGGTCGTGATGGCGGGGGCGGTCCCTGTACCGATTTATCCGCCGTTTCGCCGTTCTCAGGTCGAGGACCATATGCGGCGGCAGGCGGGCATCCTGCGCAATGCCCAGGCGAGCCTGCTGATCACGGTCGCCGACATCCGCCCGATGGCGGCCCTTTTGAAGGGGCTGGCCGAGGACCTGAGGGCAGTCGTCATCTTTGAGGAACTCTGCAGGTCAGGCGCTCTCGCCGTACCGCTGCCGGCGTCACCTGGTACAACGGCACTCGTCCAATACACGTCAGGGAGCACAGGCGACCCCAAGGGTGTCGTACTCACGCATGCGAACCTGCTGGCCAATATCCGGGCGATGGGAGAGGCCATGCAAGCAAGCTCCCGGGATTCCTTCGTGAGCTGGCTTCCCCTTTATCACGACATGGGGCTGATCGGCGCTTGGCTTGGCTGCCTGTATTTTGGGGCGCCAACCACAATCATGCCCCCGCTGTCGTTTCTCGCCAATCCGGCGCGGTGGCTATGGAGCATGCATCGTCACAGAGCGACTTTGTCGGCCGCACCCAACTTCGCCTTCGAACTCTGCCTGAAGAATGTGCGAGACGATGACATTCGGGGCCTCGACCTGACTTCGCTCAGGATGGTCGTCAACGGCGCCGAGCCGGTCAGTCCAAGCACCATCGCACGCTTTACTGAGCGCTTCAGTCGGTTTGGCTTTCCTGCCGAGGCGATGGCCCCTGTCTACGGTCTCGCCGAGTCATCCGTCGGCCTTGCATTTCCCCCAGTCGGTCGGCGGCCCATCATCGATCGCGTCCAACGGGTGGCGCTTGCCCGGGATGGGAATGCGACGCAGGCCGATCAGCAGGATGCGACCGCGCTCGAGTTCGTTGCCTGCGGCCGCCCTCTACCTCGGCACCAGATCCGGATCGTCGATGAGGCGGGCAGCGAGCTGCCGGACCGACGCCAAGGTCGGCTGGAATTCAAGGGTCCATCAGCCACAACCGGCTACTTTCGCAATGAGGAGAAGACGCGCGGCCTTTTCGATGGCACTTGGCTCGACAGCGGCGATCTTGCCTACATTGCCGATGGCGACATTTATCTGACGGGCCGCATCAAGGACATGATCATCCGGGCCGGCCGGAACATCTATCCCCACGAGCTCGAGGAGGCAGTTGGCAGGATCGAAGGAATCCGGAACGGCTGTGTGGTCGCGTTTGCAAGTCGCGACGAACGCACCGGCACCGAACGGCTGGTGGTCATGGCCGAAACCCGTCTTGCGGCCGAACCTGAGAAGAAGCGTCTCGAAACCGAGATCGCGCAGGCCTCGCTCACGCTTCTCGAGATGCCGCCCGACGACATTGTGCTCGTGCCGCCGCGGACGGTCCCGAAGACGTCGAGCGGCAAGATCCGGCGATCGGCAGCGCGTGCGCTCTATGAAGCGGGGGCCTTGGGCGAGAGCAATCGCGCCCTCTGGCTGCAGTTGGCCCGCCTCGCGGTCGGGGGCGTGACACACCGAGGCCGCCGCATGGTGGCGCGCACGCTGGAGGTCGCTTATGCCGGCTATTGGTGGGCGCTGCTCTTTGGTCTCGGCTTGCTGGTCTGGCCGCTCGTCGTTCTGCTGCCGAGACGAGAATGGCGACACGCAGTAGTCCGTGTCGCAGCAAAGGGTTTTCTGAGGCTCACAGGGATTTCACTCAGGATCGAAGAGCTAGCAGCTATGCCCCGAAGCGGCGCGATGATCATCGTCAATCATGCCAGCTATCTCGATGGACTGGTGTTGAGTGCTGCCCTTGAAGGAAAGCCGACATTCATAGCCAAGCAGGAGCTGCAAGGGCAGTGGATTGCAGGCATCTTCCTGCGCCGCCTCGGCACAATTTTCGTCCGCCGCGTCGATCCGAAGGGTGGGGTAGAGGATACGGAGGCCATCCTGAATGCCGCACGCGCCGGTGCCCGGCTGGTCGCCATGCCGGAAGGGACATTCTCCCGGATGCCCGGAGTTCTGCCGTTCCGGCTCGGTGCATTCCTCGTGTCAGTTGATGCCAAGATCCCCGTCGTCCCTGTCACGATCAAAGGAACGCGCATGATCCTGAGACCCGATCAGTGGTTTCCCCGTCGAGGTGATCTGTCGGTGAGCATCGGCGATGCGCTGTTGGCCGATGGGTCGGACTTCGGTGCCGCCGTCCGGCTGAGGGACCGGGCTCGCGCTATCATCCTGCAGCGATGTGGAGAACCGGACCTCGCGCACGAACGTGTCGAGCTTCGACCGTCCTGACGATCAGGCCGTGCCAGTCCTGTCTTTGCCGAGGCAACGTCCGGTGCTGGAGAATGCGCATATTGATGGCGCCACTTGCGAATTCGGCAAGTATTGTGCCCTGGCACGGAGCTGCCTAGCTCGGCCTCCGCACGGACACTTGGTGGAGAATCTCATGCTGGCCGCAGTGATGCGCAGGCGGCACAGATTAAGCGAACCAAACACCCGCCACATCCTCACATCATTTCTCAACTTCCGTGTGCACGAAGTGCGCCTGCGGCCTTGCAACATGTTGATAAATGGATCTGATCCGCCCCATCCATCACTGCCCATCTTCAGTCAAAGGCGGCGGTGTCGTCATGAGTTGCCCGATCGCCGCCCCTACCGCCTCGTTGGCATCGCGCACAGGGTCCTGGACGAGGTGCGCGTAGCGTTGCGTGGTCATCGGCGTTGTGTGGCCGAGCATGCGCCCGATGATCGGCAATGACGCGCCGTTGGCCGCTGCAAAGCTGGCGAAGGAGTGGCGCAGGTCGTGAAGTCTGACACCATCGAGGTTCGACTTCGGCGCGGACGCGTTGCCAGACCTGCTGGATGCTCTGGATCGGTCGGCCCACCATGTCGCTCGAGAATACGAAGGGATTGTCGTTCTTCTTCGGCTGCCGGCGCAGGACGTCGATGGCGGCGTTGCTCAGAAACACCGGACGCTTGCCGGTCTTGCTGTCGGGCAGATGCAGCAGTCCGCGCTCGAAATCCACATGCTGCCATTGCAGCCAGACGATCTCCGAAAGGCGGGCTCCGGTCAGCAGCAGGATGCGGATGGCGGCCGTCGCGGAGGGATGCTCGCGTCGGTTCTTGTCGATCGCATCGAGCACCTTGCCGAGTTGCGCAATCTCGGCGGAAGACAGGAAGCGCTCGTTCTTGTTCTCGGCATAGCGCATGACTTTGCGGCAGGGGTTGGAGTTCTCTGGTCGCCAGCCCCATTCCTCGGCGAGGCTGAACATCTTGGAGAGAACGGCGAGGGTGCGGTTCGCAGCACCTTGTCCGCCCTTGACCGGCAGGCCGCCTCGACCGCCCTTGCTGATCGGCACTGCTGGCCGGGCCGTCCGCCCTTCTGCGATCTTTCGCTTGAGATCATCGACATCGGTGCGCGTGATCTCCATGACCGTGCGGTTGCCGAATCAGAGGTTTGATGTGGTTCGTGATGTTGCGCTCGTCGGCGGCAACACTGAGCGACCTCTTGTGCTGACGGGAGTAATCATTGAGGAAGCGGTCGCAGAGTTCCGCAACGGTCGGCGGATCGCGGCGGGCTTCACGAAGTGCGACGAGGTTAGCGCCTGATCGGATCTCCCCCCACAGGCGTTGTGCCTCCTTACGCGCCGTCTCCGGTGTCCAAGGCGCGCCATGATCGCCGATCGTGAACCACCGCTGCCGGCCGTTGATCCGTGTCTTCAAGACATAGACCCGAGCGCGCGCCTGGCAGCGCACGCCGAAGCCTTTGACGTCGGTATCCCAGATCAGCTTGCCGGGCCGCAGCCCATCAATGACGCGTTTGGTGATGCGGATGGAGGCGGTCATGTTGCGGTCTCCAGAATCGCGTGTGGCCGTGGTGAAATTGATCCGACGTCAAATCAGCCGGCAGATCGATTCTAGCGACCTTCTAGCAACCACATTCTGGAGAAATACTACGTAAGGCTGCGATTTCCAGCAACCACCCGCAATGTAATTTCAAATATTTACGTACCCTAGCTGGAATCAGAGGCCACTCTTAAAATCCTGAGATGGCAACATCGTGCGGGTTCGAGTCCCGCCGTCCGCACCAATGATTGTTGTTCTGAGAGCTGGCTCCTCGCCCGGCTGCGGGCGCGGTCGTGGCCGGCACATCTGTGCGGGACGGATCTTACGCGCCAGCAACCATTTCGCGTCGGCGGCGCTGCCTGTCGTGAGGCATCGCACGGGTGAAGTTCGTGCATCCACAGCGGCTTTGATCGTGAACGTCTCAATTGGGGCGAAACGACATGCGGCTCCTGTCTGCCTGCTGGTTCTCTCGAACGAGGCGTCGCGCATGCTGGAGGCTGCCGTGGCAACAGTGGGTAGTTGCGTCATTGCGCGAAACGGCTAGGCTTTAGTCGTTCTTTCCCAACTGGCAGGTCGAATGGCGCAAGATATTCTATCGCTGATCTCCGGCTCCCTTGTAGGGACCGTCCTGGGCCTGATCGGCGGCGGCGGCTCTATCCTGGCCGTGCCGCTTCTCGTGTATCTCGTCGGCGTCGAGTCGCCCCACGTCGCCATCGGCACGAGCGCGGTGGCCGTGGCGCTCAGCGCTCTCTCGAGCCTGCTCGGACATGCGCGGCTCGGCAACGTGCGCTGGCCGTGCGCGATCACGTTCACGATCGCCGGGGTCGTCGGTGCGGCCGTCGGATCGACCATGGGGAAGGCATTCGACGGGCAGCGGCTGCTGCTCTTGTTTGGCGTGTTGATGATCGTGGTCGCGGCCATGATGCTGAGGCGACGGCCATCGGCGGCATCCAGCTTCGTGCCGCTCAGCCGAGAGTTCGGCGGGCAAGCTGGCGCCAAGGCTCGCCGGATTTGGGCTCGCGACGGGCACGCTCGCTGGGTTCTTCGGGATCGGTGGCGGTTTTCTGGTGGTGCCGGGCCTTATTGCCGCGACCGAGATGCCGCTGATCGCCGCGATCGGCTCGAGCCTCGTCTCGGTGACGGCCTTCGGCATTACGACGGCTGCCAACTATGCGGCTTCCGACCTGATCGACTGGCGACTGGTGGCGCTGTTCGTCACTGGCGGCATTGCCGGAAGCATCGTCGGCGGGAAGCTGGCGCAGCGGCTCTCGACACAGAAGGCGGCCCTCACACAGGTCTTCGCAGCTATCGTCGCCAGTGCGGGACTTTACGTCGTGTGGCGGGGCATTGCCGGCTGAACGCGGCTCACCCCACCTTCGGCACTACCTCGCCGACGAAGCGGTCAAGTGTGCGCAAGACGTCGTGGAGGTCGGCGCTCTCGAAGCCGATGTTGACGTGGCGGACCCCGGCCGAGCGGAAGGCGCGGGCGTCGGCGGCAATCTCGTCGGCGGTGCCGGTGAAGGTCATGCGACCGCCATCGCGCGACTTGAGGGGCGCTCCCAAAGAATAGTTGGGTGCGAAGATGGCGACGTCGATCGAGGCTGGATCACGTCCGGCTGCGCGGGCATGCGCCTGCATGTCGGCCAGTGACGTCTTGAAGTGTCGGGGATCGTCGAGCGGCTCCTTCGGATTGCGGATAGTCGGGTACCATCCATCGCCGAGTTGGGCGGCGCGCTTGCGTGCAGCGAGGCCCTCGCCACCGACCCAGATGGGCGGGCCGGGGCGCTGCACCGGCTTCGGCTCGAACATGATATTGGCGACTTTGACGAACTCGCCATCGAAGGTCGGGCGTTCCTCGGTCCACATGGTGCGGAAGGCGCGGATGTACTCGTTCGAGGCGGCGCCACGGCGATCGAAAGGCGGCGCCGAGCCCAGGGCCTCGATCTCCTCGCGCATCCAGCCGACGCCGACCCCGACGGTGACGCGCCCCTTGGAAAGGACGTCGATCGTCGCGAGTGTTTTCGCGGTCAGCACGGCTGGCCGATGAGGCACGACCATGACGGAGGTGAGGAGGCGGATCGTCCTGGTTATCGCCGCGGCGTAGGCGAGGCACGAGAGTTGCTCGAGGCAAAATCCGGTGGCGACGCCCGGCCAGTCGCCAGTCTCGTTATAGGGATATTTGCTGTCGATCTGCCGCGCGATGACGACGTGGTCGGAAAAGCCGAGGTAAGAGAGCCCCAGGCCGTCGGCATGCTGGGCGATGCGCGCGAGATTGTCGGGATGTGCCGCCGCGCCGCGCGTGCCGAGATGAAGGCCGAAGTCCATAGGGCTCTCCTGCATTGGTGGGGCTGCCTCGTCGTATCGCTTACTGAGCCGTCATGCCGCCATCGACGACGAGACCGGCGCCGGTCATGAAGCCCGCATCGTCCGATGCCAGGAAGCAGATGCCGTGGGCGATGTCCTCGGGCTGCCCCAGCCGGCCGATCGGGTGACCCTTAAGGGCGACCTGCCGGGCTGCCTCGGTGTCGTTTGTGCCGGTCTGCGTGGCGCGGGCGACGAAGGTCTGATTGCCCATGTCGGTCTCGATGACACCCGGATGGATCGAGTTGACGCGGATCTTGTAGCCCTTGCGGCCGTAAGAAAGCGCCGTCGACTTGGTGAAGAGCGTCACGCCGCCCTTCGTCATCGAGTAGAGCGGGTCGAGCTGCGAGCCGACGATGCCGGCGACTGACGCGAGATTGACGATGGCGCTGCCGTGCTTCGACGTGGCGCCAGCCTCCTTCAGCGCGGCCGTGCAGATCTTGGTGCCGAGCCAGACGCCCGTCAGATTGACGGCGACGAGCTTGTTCCACTCGTCCATCGTAACCTCCTCGAAGTCGCGACCGAGGAAGAGGCCGGCGTTGTTGACGAGGATGTCCAGCTTGCCGAAGCGCTGCTGGGCGGTGGCAACGGCCGCCTGCCAGTCCCTTTCGCTGGTGACGTCGAGCGACACAAAGACGGCTTTGCCGCCTGCACTCTCGATCTCGGCCACCGTCTCCTTGGCCTTGTCTGCGAGCAGGTCACCGATTACGACGGCGGCGCCGGCTTCTGCCATGACGCGGGCCGCCGCCGCTCCGATGCCACGGGCAGCACCCGAGATGAGCGCCACCTTGCCGTCGAGCCTGTTGGTCATCGTCAGTTCCTTCCGAATTTGTCAGGCGGCAATCTCAGCACCCTTGCCCCGCGGTGCCAAGCCAATTGGTGGAATTTCGCCTTCACGCAGAGGACGGCTTTGCCTCGTCCCTCATGCGGCCCGGCACGACGCGGACCCGGCGTGGCGCAGCGAGCCAGATCGCAACGACGGAGACGAGGCAGAGGGCTATTGCAATGAGAAAGGCGAGGCGATAGCTGCCGGTGAGATCATGCACGATGCCAGCGACAAAGGGGCCGGCGGCGCCGCCGGCGATGAGGCCGCCACTGGCGATGCCCAGGATGGTGCCGTAGTGGCGCCCCTCGAACAACTCGGCGACGATCGGGCCCATGATGCCGGTGAGGGCGTACCCGAGGAGGCCCTGCGAGAGCACCATGAGATAAAGGAGCGGCTCGGATCGGCCAGCCTCGAGCGCGAGTAGAGCGGCGTAGCAAACGGCGAAGCCAGCGCACGAGATCGTCCACACGATCTCGCGGCCGACGCGATCCGAAAGAGCACCGAGTGCGATCTGGGCAGGGACTGCAACCATGGCGACGAGGCCCAGCGCCCACGCTGCCTCGACCGGCGAGAAACCCACCTCGATCAGATATTTGGTCTGATGCACCTGAACAGCGTACCAGACGAACCCAGCCGAGAAGTAGCTGACGATGACCCACCAGAAGCGGGCCGTTCGAAGCGCGCGGGCCGGAGTCCAGTCGATGGCGGCCCAGGCCGGATCGACGACATAGGAGCGACGCGAGACAGGCCGTCCGCCGCTGCCGTCGCCATCGGGAGCGAGTCCGATGGTTTCAGGCCGCTTGAAAACGAGCAGGTTGAGCGGCAGCAGAATGATCAGAGTGGCGATGCCGAGCGTCCAGCAGGACGCACGCCAGCCATCGCGTGCGATGATTTCCTGCAGAAGCGGCAAAATGACGATGGCGCCGATGCCGGCACCAGAGAAAGCGATGGCGATAGCGAAGGCGCGGCGGCGCACGAACCAGTTCGGCAGATATTGCGATTGTGCCGTGAAGCCCATGCAGTTGACGCCCGCACCTGCGAGAAGTCCGAGCGTCAGATAGAGATGCCAGGGCTCGGTCATCCAGGTTGCACCGATAAGACCGCCCGACGTGAGAAGCACACCGGTCATGATCACCGTGCGCGGGCCGCTGGTGTCCATGACGCGGCCAATGACCGGCGTGATGAAAGCCGAGACCAGGAATCCGAACGAGAAGGCCCCGGCGGCCAGGCCGCGATCCCAGCTGAACTCGGCGACAATCGGCGGAAAAAGCAGAGAGAACGAAGTGCGCGCCGTGACGCCGAGCGCAATGGTGACGAACGCCACAGCGACGATGACCCAGCCGTAGAAGAACGGTAGCCGGGCCGCGATCGGAGGCGTCTCGGGCATTGGTGTCCTCGTTCCGATCGGTAGCCGCTCGCAGCAGATCGCTAGCCACGGCCGCTATTCACGATGCCGGCCGGCGACCGGCTTGTGCCAGAGGCCACAAACCGGCGCCTGCCATCGTCAAGAGAGGTGACGGCGGATCGCGTCGACCGCCTGTGTGGTTAGGGCAATGGCCACGGCGTCGATCGGGAGGGCCTGCGACGAGAGCTTGGCGATGACCAACTCGCGCGCGCGATCGACGAAGAGGTTCTGGCCGTGAATGCCCATGCCGAACGTCAGCGGCGTGTCGCCGCGCTCGACATAACATTTGCTGCGGTAGTGCATGCGTCGACCAGGATAGTACTCGACGAAGCTGCCGGCGTCCCAGGCCTCCGTATCGCCCGCCCGCTCGATGTCGTCGATCCATGCCTGGGGCACGATCTCACGTGAGCCGCGACGTCCCCCTTGTACGAGAAGCTGACCAACGCGGGCCAGATCCGTTGCGGTGACGCAAATGCCGCCAGCGCATCGCGGCGTACCGAGCCTGTCGACCGTGATGTAGGCGCCGTACGCCGCACCGAGGGGCTTCCAAAGCAGATCGCTCATCAGGTCGGCATAGCGGCGCCCGGCGGCGCGCTCGATGATCCAGCCCAGCAAATCGGTGCACGGTGAGACGTAGTTGAACTTGCCGCCGTGCGGGCCGAGCCTTGCACCCAACGTGGGGAGAAACGAGCGCAGATCGGAGGGAAGCTCTCCCGGATCGAGCGGATTCCAATTGGTCGACTTGCGGTAGGCGACGATGTCGCCCGATGTGGCGAGATAGTTCTCGTCGAAGTCGAGGCCGGAGCGCATGTCGAGCAGTTGTCGGACAGTGGCACCATCGAACGCGCTGCCCGCCAGCTCAGGAACGTATCTGGTCGCGGGCGCGGCGGGGTCGAGCATGCCACGAGCCACGAGGATGCCAGCAAGCAACCCGAGCATGGACTTCGACACCGACATCAGGATGTGGGGCGTCGCGGCGGTCATGCCTTCGAAGTAGCGCTCGCAGACGATACGCCCGCGATGGACGACCACGAACGCATCCGTCAGCGTGGCCTGGAGAAAGGCATCGAGGTCGAGCTTTCCGCCGCTGCCGTCGTCGATCTCGAGCCCCTCGAGCTGCCCGGCCACGGGCGGAAGCCGCCAGAGATCGTCGACATCGTTGGCGATCTCGGCCGAAGGGACGATCTCGCGGACGTGCTGGAAGGCCCAGCGGTTGAACGGCGGCTGACGCCAATTTGCGAGGGTCACCTGCGCCTCGGGCGTGGGTGGAAACGAGGCCATGAGAGAAGACATGATCGACAATCTCGTCAGTGACTGCGGGGCGAGCGATTGAGGACACAACCCGCCGACGCGGGTCGGCGTCATTCTCGTGAGGTTTTCGGGTCGTGTCGGCTCAACAGGTGGCGCCGCCGTCGATGACGAGCGTCGTCCCGGTCACGAACGAGGCCTCGTCCGACAACAGGAACAGCGCACCGTTGGCGACCTCCTCGGGTTGACCGGGGCGACCCATCGGAGTCTGATAGGCGCGCTTCTTGACCAGCTCCTCCTTGTCCATGCCCATCGTCGACTGCTGATCGGGCCGAGCCACGAAGACCCGCAGCATCGGGGTGTCGATGGGTCCCGGGCAGATGGCGTTGACGCGAATTTTTTCCTTGGCATAGCGCTTGGCGAGACCGCGTACGAGCCCGACCACGCCATGTTTCACCGCGGAGTAGACGGGCGAGAACTGCGAGCCGGAGATGCCCGAGGTGGATGCCGTGTAGAGCAGAGCACCACCGGCACGGGCGCGCAGCTCGGGGAGCGCGGCCTCGGTCGTGACGAGGACCGTACGCAGATTGAGCGCGACGGCACTATCCCATTCCTTGAGGTCGAGGCCCTCGAACGCGGCGGGTCCCGGATGGCCGACGTGGTTCCAGACGAAGTCGAGGCCACCGAAGGCCTTGGCGGTCTCGGAGACAACGCGGCGCGAGTCCGTATCCTGGGACAAGTCGGCGACGATGCCGTGCGCGCGACCGCCTTGAGCCTTGATCTCCTGGACGACAGCAGCAACGGCCAACTCGTCAATGTCGGCAACCCCGACAGCCGCGCCTTCCTTTGCGAAGCGGAGTGCACCTGCACGGCCCATCCCAGAGCCCGCCGCTGTGACCAGTCCGATTTTACCTTGCATGCGCATTGGGGGATCCTCCTTCAGCATCGCGCCCAAACGAGCCACAGCCCAGGGCCATGCGCAAGGATATCCGGACGATCTGCCGACGGGATGCGAGCGGAGAAATCGACACGGTCGTAAAGCGCGCGTTAAGCAAACCGAGGCAAGATCGACGGACCACAGATTCGTCGTATTGACCACCTAGCCGTTGCAGCGAGACATCCGTTCAACCTCGTTGTCGCAAGGTCGTCGATCTGTCCTCAGCTCGTTCGCCCAGCGTCGGAAAGTCTGCGTCATGTTGTCCAAGTCGCCCACCGGACGTTCCCGCGCCTCGCTACTCGCAGTCGCCGTGCTCACAACGAGCGGCGCCTGGGGGAGCTCTCCGGCTTCCGCAGAGCCATGGCCTAGCCGGGTCGACGCGACATACCGCATCGAGTTCAACGGCTTCGATGTCGGCAAATTCGACCTCCAGGCGAGTGTGACCGGCTCCTCCTACACGGTAACGGGCGAAGCGCGGATCTCCGCCTTGCTCGGTGCCTTCAAATGGCAGGGCTCGACACGCAGCTCGGGCGTGCTGAACGGAGCATCGCCCAGACCAGCCGGCTACACGTTCGACTTCAACGGCATCGGCAGGCAAGGGGCTATCAAGCTCGGCTTCAAGCAAGGCGCGGTGACGAGCATCTCCAGCGTGCCGCTGTTGCCGTCGCCGCCCGATGCAGTGCCTGTGACAGCCCAGCATCTGAAGGGCGTTCTAGATCCGCTGAGCGCGGTTCTGGCGCTCAGCCGCTCGAGCGAGGCCAACCCCTGCATGCGTCGCTTGGCCGTGTTCGATGGCAAGCAGCGGTTCGATCTCGCGCTCACCTTCGTCCGTCAGCAGGCGGTCGCCGAGGCGCGGCCGAGCGGGCAACCGGGGGTTGCGTTCGTATGCCGTGTCCGCTACGCGCCCATCGCCGGCCACCGCATGACCGCGGACACGCGGCACCTGGCGACCACGGAAGGGATCGAGATTTCCCTCAGGCCCGTGCCCAGCGCAGGGCTATTCGTGCCTCACCAGATCTCCATCCCGACGGCTGCCGGAACAGCGACGCTGACCTCCGAGCGGATCAACATCGTGACGCGCAGCGAGCAGATCGCGCTGACCAACTGAGCCCCCCGCCCAGGGCTCGATCCGGTCAAAAGATGTCTCGAGCATCGCGCTTCGACCGTACTTCACGACTTGCCGCACCGATTTCTGGCTTTGTTCCCCAGTTCGGCGCAATGTCCCCTTGATTGCCGGCTTGCGCTTTGCGATGCCTCGCGGGCAAGCCTCGGCTTCGAGGGAGAGGGATTTGGCGTTTCAGCACCGTATCCGTAACGTGACGGCCGTTCTCGGCCCCACGAATACCGGCAAGACACATCTCGCCATCGAGCGCATGCTCGGTCATCAGTCAGGCATGATCGGCTTGCCGCTTCGGCTTCTCGCCCGAGAGGTCTACGACAAGATCGTCGCGCGGGTCGGCCCGTCGGCGGTGGCGCTCGTGACCGGCGAGGAGAAGATCAAGCCCGACAACCCTCGCTACTGGGTCTCGACCGTCGAGGCGATGCCGCGCAGCGTCGACGTCGACTTCCTGGCCATCGACGAGATCCAGCTCGCTGCGGATCCCGATCGAGGGCATGTCTTCACCGACAGACTCCTGCACGCGCGCGGTCGCTCGGAGACGCTGCTGCTCGGCGCTGGCACGATGAGAGACGCGATCAGCGAACTCATCCCAGAAGCCAATTTCATCTCCCGGCCGCGCCTCTCGAAGATCAGCTACGCCGGTCAGAAGAAGATCACGCGTCTGCCGAAACGGTCGGCGATCGTCGCCTTCTCGGCCGCCGAGGTCTACTCGATCGCCGAGCTCATCCGGCGCCAGCTCGGCGGAGCGGCCGTGGTGCTCGGCGCGCTTTCGCCGCGAACCCGGAACGCGCAAGTCGCGCTCTACCAGAACGGCGACGTCGACTACCTGGTTGCGACCGACGCCATCGGCATGGGCCTCAATCTCGACGTCGACCACGTCGCCTTCGCGGCGGTGAGGAAATTCGATGGTCACGTTACGCGGGATCTCACACCTGGCGAGCTCGGACAAATCGCGGGACGCGCCGGCCGACATCTCAACGACGGCACTTTCGGCGTCACCGGCGATGCCCAACCGCTCGAAGCGGACCTGATCGAACGGCTCGAGAACCACACTTTCGATACCGTGCGCGTGCTGCAGTGGCGCAACCGGAATCTCGAGTTCTCTACGCTGGACCGCCTACGCGAAAGCCTACGGGCGTTGCCCGGGGAGCAGCGCCTGCAAAGGGCGCGCATGGCCGAGGATGTGACTGCACTCGAGATGCTTTCCGGCGACTCGGCGATCGCCAGCCGCGCCGTTGGGGCGGCGGCGGTGGAGAAGCTCTGGGATGTCTGCCAGGTCCCCGACTATCGCAAGATCTCGTCCCAGAACCACGCCGAGCTGGTGGCCCATCTCTACGGGTTCCTGATGAGTCCGGACGAGCAGATTCCCGAGGATTGGTTCGCCAATCAGGTGGGCCTCGCCGATCGCACCGATGGCGATATCGACACTCTCGCGACGCGCATCGCGCACATCCGCACTTGGACGTTCGTCTCCAACCGGGCCGACTGGCTGCGTGATCCGAACCACTGGCAAGAGCGGACGCGCGCCATAGAGGACAGCTTGTCGGATGCGCTGCACGAGCAGCTCGCCCAACGCTTCGTCGACCGCAAGACGAGCGCCCTGATGAAGGGGCTGCGCGACAAGGAGGATATGATGGCCGACATCGCCTCCGATGGCGCGGTGACGGTGGAGAACCACTACGTCGGACGGCTCAAGGGCTTCCGGTTCTGGCCGGATACAACGTCAGATGCGACCGGCGTGCACGGCAAGGCTTCGCGGGGCGCGGCGGCGCACGTGCTCGCCAAGGAGCTGGCGATGCGGGCTCGACGCGTGGCCGCAGCCAAGACGGACGCGTTCAAGTTGGCACGGAACGCTCGAATTCTGTGGCGTGACGAGGAGATCGCGCGGCTCGAGCCGGGCGACGATGCGATGCGGCCGACGATCGTGGTGCTGGCGGACGAGCACCTCTCCGGCCCTGACAAGGAGAAGGTGCAGCAACGTCTCGACACGTGGATCGGCGAGGTGATCGCCGAGCGCCTGAAGCCGCTGATGGAGCTGAAGGCGGCGGAGGACGTGACGGGTCTCGCACGCGGCATCGCGTTCCGCATGTCCGAGAGCTTCGGCATCGTGAAGCGCGATGCCATCGCCGATGAGATGCGGCAGCTCGACCAGCCTTCGCGCGCGCAGCTGAGGAAGTACGGTGTTCGCTTTGGCGCATTCAATATCTTCTTGCCACCGCTGCTCAAGCCGGCGCCAGCAGAGCTGACTCTGGCACTCTGGGTGCTCAACAGGGGCGCTCAATCGGGGCTTTCGATCGAGCAACTGCCGGAGCCGCCGCGCGCCGGCCTGACCTCCGTCGCGATCGATCCGGCGGTGCCGGAAGATTTCTACCGTGCGGCGGGCTATCACGTGTGCGGCCCCCGCGCGATCCGGGTCGACATGCTGGAGCGGCTGGCGGATTCGATCCGTCCGCTCTTGGCGTGGAGGGCGAGCGAGCCGGGACAGACGCCGCCGCGCGGCTCGAGCGGCGACGGCGGTTTCATGGTGACGCCGGAGATGATGTCGATCCTCGGCTGCTCGTCGTCCGAGCTCGGTGCGGTGCTGGCGACGCTCGGGTTTCGTTCCGAGCAACGTCCCGCACCGAAGCAAGCTCCAAAAGCAACTCGCCAATCTGCTCCGGAGCCGCCAACGCCGGACCAGACGCCGTCCGCGACTGACGCCAGCACCGACGGAGAGGCGACAGGTCACGAGACCGCGCCAGAACAGGCTACGGCGGACCAGACGGCGTCCACGATTGATGCCAGCGCCGACGGTGAGGCCACAGGTCACGAGACCGCGCCAGAACAGGCTACCGCGGACCAGACGGCGTCCACGACTGATGCCAGCGGCGACGGAGAAGCGACGGGTCACGCCGTGCTCGAGGCGCAGTCCCCTCCGGAGGCGATGGTGGACGACGCCGCCGCTGTCGCACTGGCAGAGCCGGTGCCGACGGCTCTCGAAGGGCCTCAGAGTGCAACTGTCGTGGTTCCGCTCGACGCTTCGAGATCGGAAGAGCAGTCAGAAGGACATGTTGCTGCTGACTCCACCAGGCCCGCAGCGCAGACCGAGGCAGATGCAGCCGGAGATACGGCCGAGGCGGCAACGCCCATGGTCGAGGTCTGGCGCCCACGGCGACGCAATCGCGAGGATCGTCGTCCGCCGCGGCGAGAGGGGCGAGGACAGGGGCCTCGCGCCGCCGAGACATCGGGCACGACGGTTGCCGAGACCAGCGGTGCTGAACAAGGCGAGCGGGTCCAAGGCGAGCGCGGTCAGGGTGACCGAGGTCATGGGCGCGGGCCGCATCGTGATCGGCAGCGTGGCGAGCCCCGGCACGGAGAGAAACCAGCTGGTGACGTGCGGCGCGAAGGGCCACGCAACGAGGGCCGAGACCGGCGCGAGGCGCAGGGAGAGCGCGGTCACGATCGGCACGGCGGCGACCGTCGGCGCCAAGGTGGCCGCGACGACCGTCGAGATGATCGGCGTGACGATCGCCCACGTCCGCGCGTGAGCACGGCGTCGCCGCAGCGGAAGGGCGGGCCGGATCCCGATTCGCCGTTCGCAGCGCTCAGCGCCCTCAAGCAGCAACTCGAGAAGAGCAACAAGACACCGAGCTCGTAATGACAGACGACGCGAACAGGGCTGTCGCCTCCACCGGAGGCGACGCCCAGCGCCTCGACAAGTGGCTGTGGTTCGCGCGCGTCATCCGGACGCGCACCCTCGCAGCTGGGCTTGTTACCGACGGGCGCGTCCGGGTCAACCGCGAGCGGATCGTCAAGCCGAGCCAATCCGTGAAGCCTGGCGACGTGATCACGGTGGCGGTCGGTACGCACGTGCGCGTTCTGGAAGTGGTTGCGCCGGGCTTGCGCCGAGGTCCGCCAGTGGAAGCGCAGACGCTCTACCGAGACCTGACGCCGCGTCCTCCCATTGGTGGCGAGGCGAGCAACATCGACACTGGCTCCGGACATCGCGACCATGGTAGTGGCCGCCCCACCAAGCGTGACCGTCGAGCGATCGATCGGTTGCGCGACAACGACAGCTGAGTGTCGTTCGCACACCGATCCACGTTCATCGAGATTGCGACAAACTGACGGGAGACCAACAGCGCCACTTTCCACGCGCGCAACGTCGTGCAATCCAAAGGCGAGTGGCGACGCTGTCGCGACAACGGAAGGCAAGGGCCGGGACCACCGTCATGACCTACATCGTCAATGAGCTTTGCATCAAATGCAAATATATGGATTGCGTCGAGGTCTGCCCCGTCGACTGCTTCTACGAGGGGGAGAACATGCTCGTCATTCACCCTGACGAGTGCATCGATTGCGGCGTCTGTGAGCCCGAGTGCCCCGTCGAGGCGATCAAGCCCGACACCGAGCCGGGTCTCGAGAAGTGGCTCGAGCTCAACCGCGAGTATTCGGAGACTTGGCCCAACATCACGACGAAGAAACCGTCGCCCGCCGACGCGGACAAATTCCGCGATGAGAAGGGCAAGTTCGAGAAGTATTTTTCCAGCGAGCCCGGCGAAGGCGATTGACCCGTTTACCATGAGTGTCAGTAGTCGAACGCACTTCCAAGGCCGGAGGTTAAGGTCGTTTGCCGTCTTCTTTGCATGAAGATGCACGCGACGGCTTCAATTGCCATGAAGAATATGTTACAGTGCACTTGTCGGTGAGTAGCACGGCCTATTGGCGTGCCTCATCTGCTTGCGCTCAGGACACAAGTGATGCGTTCCGTTCAGATTGGCGATCTCAGGAAGGTGGTCGCCAGGGGCTCTACGGAGTGTGGCAGAGCGCCGCCATGTCAACATCGACAACATCGAGGGATCTGCATCGCGTGCCGCACAGATAACTGGCACGCTTAGGTGGGAGTGTCGCGCAGCAATTCTTTCGGTTGCGGCGTGATCGGATTGGAGTGCCCGCTTGCTGGGCACTGATGGACCTCGCTACCGGTCGCGGTAGCGCTTTAACGGCTGACGGAGCGTAGAAAGCAATGACGAAGAAGACCAAGCTGCCGCCGAAGACTGCTGCTGCGAAGGCCGAGTCATTGAAGACAAAATCTGCGAAAGTCAACCATAAGGCCGCGCCTGCTACGGCTTCCGCCAAGACCGCGACGAAGGCCGTCACCGCGAAGGCGAAGGCGCCAGTTCAAGGCAAGCTCAAGCCCAAGGCAGTGGCCAAGCCGATTGCGCCTCAGAAGCCCGTCGCGAAGGCACCGAAGGCAATGGCGGCGAAGCCGGCTCCGGCTCCCATCGTGGCTGCTCGCGCGCCACAAGCGACCCAGCAGCGCGCCATGCCTGCCGAGGGCGCAAAGCCGGCCGAGCGTCTGACGTCGGCCGTGCCGGTGAAGGCCGCAGCAAAGGAGCAGGCGGTTGCTTCCGATCCCAAGAAGCCGGTGACGTCGCGTCACGGTTTCAAAACGAACGAGCTGATCGTCTACCCGGCCCACGGTGTCGGCCGCATTATCGGCATCGAGGAGCAGGAGATCGCCGGAATCTCGCTCGAGCTGTTCGTCATCGAGTTCGACAAAGACAAGATGACTCTGCGGGTGCCGACCTCGAAGCTGGCAAGTGTCGGCATGCGCAAGCTTGCCGAGGATGGCGTGCTGAAGAAGGCGATGGACACGCTCAAGGGCAAGGCCCGCATCAAGCGCACGATGTGGAGCCGCCGCGCTCAGGAGTACGAAGCGAAAATCAACTCGGGCGATCTCGTTGCGATCGCTGAAGTGGTTCGCGACCTCTACCGCAGCGAGGCCCAGCCGGAGCAGTCGTACTCCGAGCGGCAGCTCTACGAGGCCGCGCTCGATCGCATGTCGCGCGAGCTGGCCGCAGTGGATCGCTCCGATGAGCGTGGCGCGATGCAGCGGATCACCGAAGTGCTCGCAAAGAGCGCGCGCGGGCGCCGAGCTGCCGAGGAGCAGGGCGACGCTGCCGTGGGTGAGGTGAAGGCCGCCTGATCGGTCTTCGACGCAACTCGCCTTCGAGAAGTAGAACACGCAATCTGAAAGCGCCGGGTCTTCATGGCCCGGCGTTCTCATTTTCGGAGTTGCATCAAGGGCCGATCTCTTCGGGCCTCAATCCTCGAGCTCGATCTGCCCGGGAGAGACGAGCTCGATCTCAGGGCCTCGGTGATCGTCGATCCACCCCCGGATCAGGATATTTCGTCCAACCATGCTTTCTGGAGACGCCAGCAGCAGGCGATCGGCCAATTGGCGGCGCCAAACGACGCGAAATGCATTCCACTGTGAGCGTCCCTCGGCCGCGGCGGGCCGCTCGCCGCTGGCCAGCTCGACGATGGAAAGGCTGCGCGTGCTACGACCTCTCTCGATGCGTCCGCGTACGAGCTGAAAGGTGTGGCGATACCGGGTCAACTCGGTTGGACGGTCGGCCGGCCGGATCTGGTAGGCGGCGTGCGACCACATTCCGAGCCCTGCATTCCGCGCCTTGCGCTCGAGCGCGACGAGCGCGGGCAAGCAAGCATCACCTCCCGGCAACGCGTAGGCGCGGGCGCGTCCCGTCTCGACCATACGGCCCTGGACCCAGATCTGCTCGCCATCACGCTCGACGACCAAGTGAGCGAGAACTCTGCTGTAGCGATCGGCGCGCTCGCCGGTGAAAGCGAGAGAAACGCTGCGGGCACCCACGAGTGCATCGAGCGCGGCGCGGGCCTCGGTCGCCGGCGGCCACGCAGCGGACGGATCCGTGACGCCGGCATCACGCGCCCGAGGCGCCAGTGCGCCGAGAAGGCGCAACTCGATGCCGTCGTCGAGACGAAGCGTCTCTCCGTCGATGACGTGCGCGACGGAGCGCGTCGGTCCCGGCTCGAGCGTGCACGGGATCGCGGCGGAGGCTCCGGTGGCGACGAGGCCGAGCACGAGCCCTGCCATGGCAGGCGCTGCAGCTCTCATCCAATCCGCGACTGCGCTCATCCGAGCCTCATACAGCGATGCGGACTGCGGCCCCATCCACCGGGATATGAGCCCCGCTGACGTAGCCGGCGAGCGGTGAGCACAGGAACGCAACCAGCGCACCGAACTCCTCGGGCTCACCGAAACGGCCGGCGGGGATGTTCTCCCGGATGAAGGCCTCCCGGGATGCTTCGGTGGGATGCAAGCGCTCGAGAATCTGCACCGAGTTGATGCGACCTGGTGCGACGCAGTTCACCGTGATGCCATGCGGGGCCAGCTCGAACGACTTCGCACGTGACCAAGCCAGCAGGGCCGCCTTCGACGGGCCGGCTCCATTGACCGCCTTGCCGTAGATCGCTCCCGTGACGTTTATGATGCGACCAAATCCGGCGGCTTGCATGGGGCCGACAATGGGTTTGGTGATGCGCCGCGCCGACGAAAAATTGAGAGCGTGCGCCTCCTCCCAGAATTCCTCCGTCTCCTCCGCCCGCCCCAATGGGCGAGAGCCGCCGGCGTTGTTGACGAGGATGTCAACGCGGCCACCCAGCGCCGCGAGGGCTTCGGCTACGACGGTGTGGCAGCCATCCTCGGTTGCGACATCGCCGATCGCGACCGCAGCGAATGGCGCCCCGTTTTCTCGTGCCTGCCCGGCCACGCTCTCGAGAGCCGTCCTGTTGCGGCCGGCGAGCACGAGGCGCACGCCCTCGCGCGCCAGGCAATTCGCGATGCCGACACCGATGCCGGCACTGGCTCCGGTCACGAGCGCGGTGCGCCCTGCAAGCTTCAAATCCATCGTGGTCCCCCTTCGGGCCATCGGTCCCACAGGTCGAGCGGCATGCTCGCGTTGGACTTCGGTCTCGAGCAGAGAACACGATCGAGCCCACCAACATCAAGGGCGCTGAGCATCGACCTCGCCAGCCGAGACCCACGAAGCCATAGACCCACTTGCGTCGCCATCATCCGGTGGTGTATGGCATGCCACATACCAAATGAACGTAGCCGTAGCGACAAGGGTAGCGCGTGCCTATGTCCGAAGTGGTCCTGCGCATCGAGCCCATCACTGAGAGCCTCAGCCTCAAGGCACGTGCCTATAAGGCTTTGAAGGCGGCGATCATGGATCTCAACATCTACGCCGCCGATGCCGAGCTGCGGCTCGACGAGCGCGATCTCTCGCTCCGCTTCGGCATCTCGCGGACGCCGCTGCGCGAGGCTCTGGCCCAGCTCGAGCAGGAAGGTCTGGTGCGCATTGCGCCGAGGCGCGGGATCTTCATCGTGCGCAAGACCAAGGCCGAGATCCTCGACATGATCACGGTTTGGGCCGCGCTCGAGAGCATGGCCGCGCGGCTCGCGGCGACGGCCGCGACCGACAAGGAGCTTACCGCCCTCAGGCAGTTGATCGTGTTCTCAGGCGACGAGGTGGCGGCCAAGACGGGCGAATACTCGGATGCCAACATCCGCTTTCACCAGACGATCATCGGGCTCGGCCGCAATTCGCTGATCGGCGAGATCACCGACAGTCTCTTTCTGCATGTCCGCGCCATTCGCCAACGCACGATTTTCGAGGCGGATCGGGCGCGACGCTCGATCGCCGATCACACGGCCATCGTCGAGGCGCTGACCGCGCGCGACGCCGACCGGGCCGAGCGGTTGGTGCGCGAGCACACGATGAAGCTTCGCGACCACGTCGAACGGCACGTCAATCTCGACTGAAGGCAACACCGACACGACATGTGCGGGCCCTCTTTCAGCGGCCTGTATGCGCCAACAAACAGCCCAATCGGGCCAACGGGAGAGAAACAAGTATGTCCTCCGATGCACAAGAGCAGACGCTGACCGACGGCTTCAACCTGGTTCTGGATGCGCTCGAGCTCAACGGGCTTCGCACGATCTATGGCGTGCCCGGCATTCCGATCACCGATCTGGGCCGCATGGCACAAGCTCGCGGGATGCGCGTTTTCGCGTTCCGGCACGAGCAGAATGCCGGCTACGCCGCAAGCATCGCCGGCTATTTGACGCAAAAGCCGGGTGTCTGCCTGACCGTCTCGGCTCCCGGATTCCTGAATGGTCTCAACGCGCTCGCGCATGCGACGACGAACTGCTTTCCGATGATCCTGATCTCGGGCTCTTCGGAGCGCGAGATCGTCGACCTGCAGCAGGGCGACTACGAGGAGATGGACCAGCTCGCCGTCGCCAAGTCGGTTGCGAAGGCTGCGTACCGCGTGCTGCACGCACAGGACATCGGCGTCGGCGTCGCCCGAGCCATACGGGCCGCCTGCTCCGGCCGTCCCGGCGGCGTCTATCTCGATCTTCCCGCCAAGCTGTTCGCGCAGACGATGGACGCCGCGGCCGGACAGCGATCGCTGATCAAGGTCGTCGACCCAGCGCCGCGGCACATTCCGGCGCCGGAGGCGATTGCACGCGCCCTCGACGTGCTCAAGGGCGCGAAGAAGCCCCTGATCATTCTCGGCAAGGGTGCCGCCTACGCGCAAGCCGACGCCGATATTCGCGCTTTCGTCGAGAAAACGGGTGCCCCCTATATCGCGATGAGCATGGCGAAGGGCCTTCTGCCGGACAACCATGCGCAATATGCGGGTGCGGCGCGATCTCTGGTTCTCAAAGACGCCGACGTCGTGATGCTGATCGGAGCACGGCTGAATTGGCTGCTCTCGCACGGCAAGGGCAAGACCTGGGGGGCACCCGGGACGCAGAAGTTCATCCACGTCGACATCGACCCCAAGGAGATGGACTCGAACGTCGAGATCGCAGCACCGGTGGTCGCCGACATCGCCTCGACCATGTCTGCTCTCTTGAAGTCCATGGGTGAGGCCTGGCCCAAGGCGGCGGGCGAATGGACGAGTGCTGTACGCGCCAAGAGCGAGGACAATATCGCAAAGATGGCGCCGCGCCTGCAGAACAACAACGTGCCGATGGACTACCAGGGCGCACTGGGTGCTCTGCGTCGGGTCATCGCGGCCCGACCCGACACGGTCCTGGTCAACGAGGGTGCGAATACGCTCGATTTCGCGCGCTCGATTATCGACATTTATGAGCCGAGGAAGCGCCTCGACGTCGGCACCTGGGGCGTCATGGGCATCGGCATGGGCTACTCGGTCGCTGCCGCGGTCGAGACGGGCAAGCCGGTTCTGGCGGTCGTCGGCGACAGCGCGTTCGGCTTCTCAGGCATGGAGATGGAGACGGTCTGTCGCTACAAGCTGCCGGTCTGCGTCGTCGTCTTCAACAACAACGGCATCTATCGCGGCACCGATACGAACCCGGGCGGCGACGACCCCGCGTGGACAACCTTCGTGAAGGGCTCGCGGTACGAGCTACTGGCGGAGGCCTTCGGCGGTGTGGCGGTCTGCGCGACATCTCCGGACGATCTGAGCCGGGCCGTCACGGAGGCGCTCGCGTCCGGAAAGCCGACCCTCGTCAATGCGATCATCGACGAGAAGGCCGGCACCGAAAGCGGGCGCATCGGCAATCTCAACCCGCAAAGCGCCCTGGCGAAGAAGAAGTAGCGTCGCCAGACCGACAGCGGAACACGATAGGTCGGCAGCTCACGGTCGATCCCGACATCTCATTGCAGGAAATCAATCCATGTCCGAAGCCCTGAAAGGCGTCAAAATCCTCGACTTCACGCATGTGCAGTCGGGGCCAACCTGCACGCAGCTCCTCGCCTGGTTCGGCGCCGACGTGATCAAGGTCGAGCGGCCAGGCACGGGCGACATCACGCGGGGACAGCTGCAGGACATTCCCAACGTGGACAGCCTCTATTTCACGATGCTGAACCACAACAAGCGCTCGATCACGATCGACACGAAAAACAAGAAGGGAATGGAAATTCTCGAGCGGCTCATCAAAACCTGCGATGTGCTGGTCGAGAACTTCGCGCCGGGGGCCATGGATCGCATGGGACTGACCTGGGAGCGCATCCAGGAGCTCAATCCGCGCATGATCTACGCCTCGATCAAGGGGTTCGGGCCGGGCCCCTACGAGGACTGCAAGGTCTACGAGAACATCGCACAGTGCACCGGCGGGTCGGCATCGACGACCGGCTTTCGAGACGGACCGCCGCTCGTCACAGGCGCGCAGATCGGAGACTCGGGCACGGGCCTCCATCTCGCGCTCGGCATCGTGACAGCGCTCTATCATCGAACGCACGCGGGCAAGGGCCAGCGCGTAACTTGCGCCATGCAGGACGGCGTCCTCAACCTGGCGCGCGTCAAGCTTCGCGACCAGCAACGCCTCGCGCATGGACCACTCACCGAGTACAGCCAGTTCGGCGAGGGCGTGCCGTTCGGTGATGCGGTGCCGCGCGCCGGAAACGATTCTGGGGGCGGGCAGCCGGGACGGATTCTCAAGTGCAAGGGCTGGGAGACGGACCCGAACGCCTACATTTACTTCATCACACAGGCACCGGTCTGGGCCGTGATCTGCGAGGTGATCGGCGAGCCGGAATGGGCCGAGCATCCCGACTATGCGACGCCGAAAGCGCGACTGCCGCGACTGAACGCGATCTTCGCGCGCATCGAGCAGTGGACGATGTCGCTGCCCAAGCTCGAGGCTATGGAGATCCTGAACAAGTACGACATCCCGTGCGGGCCAATTCTTTCGATGAAAGAGCTCGCGGAGGATCCCTCGCTGAAGGCAACTGGAACGATCGTCGAGGTGCCGCATCCGAAGCGCGGGACCTATCTCTCGGTCGGCAATCCGATCAAACTTTCTGCGAGCCCCGCCAAGATCGAGCGGTCGCCGCTGCTCGGCGAGCATACCGACGAGATCCTGGCGTCGTTGGGCTACACGGCGGACGACGTTGCCGGGATCAAGGCGTCGGGCGCAACCGAGCCCAAGAAAAGAGCAGGCGAGTAACCATAGCTTGCTGTCTCCCCATTGCTCTGCACTCGCAATGGGGAGAGGGTTAAGGTGAGGGGCGGCTGCGAGCACTGCCGGCCCCTTCGAAACAGGCATTCGGTGGCCAGTGACGAGTTGGATTGGAGCGAGCTGCGCACGGCCTCAAGTTCGGCCGCCTCACCCCGACCCTCTCCCCATGGCGCCAGCGAGGCCTTCATTCCAATCTAGCGCCGTCCGATGGCGCCATGGGGAGAGGGAGTAGAGACGCCATGCGTATCGTCGTTCACGGCCAGGATGCCTTCGGGAAAGCGGTGCTCGAGAAGCTGCTCGATCGGGGCGAGGATGTCGTTGCGGTCTGCTGTGCGCCGGACAAGGCGGGCCGACCCGAGGATCCGCTTAAGACGTTTGCTCGGGAAAAAGGGCTCCCCGTCCACCAGCCGACGAGCTGGAAGACGCCCGAGGCGCTGGTGCTCATGAAGAGCTTCAACGCCGACATCTGCCTGATGGCCTACGTGCTGCTGTTCATCCCGCAGCCCGTGCTCGACGCACCGCGTCTCGGCACGTTCCAGTATCACCCGTCTCTACTGCCGGCGCATCGCGGGCCCTCATCCATCAATTGGCCGATCGCAATGGGGAAGACACGGACGGGCCTCACGATCTTCTGGCCCAATGAAGGCCTCGACGAGGGTCCCATCCTGCTCCAGAAGTCGGTCGAGATCGGCTCGGACGAGACGCTCGGCGACGTCTACTTCAAGAAGCTCTTCCCGATGGGCGTCGATGCCATGATGGAGAGCCTCGACCTGGTAAAAGCCGGCGTCATCCTCAAGCATGACCAACGGCTTGCCGATGGCTCCTATGAGAGCTGGTTCAAGAAGGATCTCGCGCTGGCCGACTGGTCGAAGCCTACTGCCGAGGTGCACAATACCATTCGCGCCGCAGACCCGGCGCCCGGCGCCTGGGGTACGATCGGGGGCGTGAAGGTCGATCTCTTCGAGCCGCAGAAGTTGGCAGGAGCGTCGGGCGAGCCGGGCAGCATCCTCGCGATCGACGATGCCGGCATGGTGGTTGCGACCAAAGACGGGGGCATCCGCATCAAGCGTGTTCGAGCGGCGGGAGGAAAGAAGGTTACCGCGGCGGAGTGGGCGAAGTCGGCCGGAATCGCGGCCGGAGCGCGCTTCGAGGCGGCACCAGCTAAACCCGCTTAAAGGCTTTTGCAACGTTCCCCCTAGCCGCTAGGCTAGTCGAGGAAGCCGAAATTACGGGTCATGCCCAACCCCGGATCATGTCCGAGGTCGGCCGCGGCAGGTCCCCATGAGCGATTGCCACGCACGCGATGTGCGGCACGCGAGTGGGGTCCGCCACGGGGGATGACTCCGAGTATGAACTGCTGCTCAAGAACTCCAGGGAGCCCCCCATGGCCGTCAAGTCCGACATCGAGATCGCGCGCGAGGCAAAGAAGAAGCCCATCCAGGAGATCGGCGGACGCCTCGGCATCCCGTCCGATCATCTGCTGCCCTTCGGCCACGACAAGGCAAAGATCTCGGCGGAATTCCTGAAGAGTCTGGAGGGCAAGAAGGACGGCAAGCTGATCCTGGTCACCGCCATCAACCCGACGCCTGCAGGCGAGGGCAAAACAACGACCACCGTCGGCCTCGGCGACGGTCTCAACCACATCGGCAAGAAGGCCGCCATCTGCCTGCGCGAGCCCTCACTCGGTCCGTGCTTCGGAGTCAAGGGCGGTGCAGCCGGCGGCGGCTATTCGCAGGTCGTGCCGATGGAGGACATCAACCTCCACTTCACAGGCGATTTCCACGCCATTACGTCGGCCCACAACCTGCTGTCGGCCATGATCGACAATCATATCTACTGGGGCAATGCGCTCGGCATCGACCAGCGCCGAGTCGCATGGCGCCGCGTTATGGACATGAACGATCGCGCGCTGCGAGAGAATGTGATCTCGCTCGGTGGTGTCGCCAATGGCTTTCCCAGAGAATCCGGCTTCGACATCACCGTCGCGTCGGAGGTGATGGCCATCCTGTGCCTCGCCACCGATATCAAGGATCTGGAGAAGCGGCTCGGCGACATCATCGTGGCCTATCGGCGTGACAGGTCGCCCGTCTACGCGCGCGATATCAAGGCAGACGGCGCCATGACCGTGCTGCTGTCGCAGGCCGTGCAACCGAACCTCGTCCAGACGCTCGAGAATAATCCGGCCTTCATTCACGGGGGGCCGTTCGCCAACATCGCGCATGGCTGCAACTCGGTGATCGCCACGAAGGCGGCGCTGAAGCTCGCCGACTACGTGGTGACGGAAGCCGGCTTCGGAGCCGATCTCGGCGCCGAAAAGTTCTTCGACATCAAGTGCCGCAAAGCGGGCCTCAAGCCCGACGCGGCCGTGATCGTGGCAACCGTGCGCGCGCTCAAGATGAACGGCGGCGTCAAGCGCGAGGATCTCGGCAAGGAGAACGTCGAGGCGGTTCGGAAGGGGCTCGCCAACCTCGGCCGACACGTGGAGAACGTGAAATCTTTCGGCGTGCCCGCCGTCGTCGGAATCAATCACTTCATCACCGACACCGACGCCGAGGTGGCGGTGGTGATGGAATACGTGAAGAGCCTCGGCTCCGAGTGCTTCCTCAACAAGCACTGGGCGGAGGGAGGCAAGGGCATCGCTGCAATGGCCAAGCGGGTCGCGGAGATCGCGGATAGCGGCACTGCGAAGTTCGCACCTATCTACCCGGACGAGATGGGCCTCGCGGACAAGATCGAGACGATCGCGAAGAAGATTTATCGAGCGGACGGAATTGTCGCCGACAAGTCGATCCGCGACCAGTTGAAGACCTGGGAAGAGATGGGGTACGGGAACCTTCCCGTATGCATCGCCAAGACGCAGTACACCTTCTCGACCGACCCGAACCAGCGGGGCGCGCCGACGGGCTTCACGATCCCTGTGCGCGAGGTTCGCCTATCGGCGGGCGCCGGTTTTGTCGTGGCGATCTGCGGAGAGATCATGACGATGCCGGGATTGCCGAAGGTTCCATCCGCCGAGGTGATCCGGTTCAACGAAGCCGGGCAGATCGACGGGTTGTTCTGAGGCTTCCGCCTTCGGATGCCCACTTCGCATCCGGTACGCGTTTTGCGCCTTCGGATGCCCACTTCGCATCCGGCACGCGTTTGCGCCTTCGGATGCCCACTTCGCATCCGGCGGTTGCGCCATCAGCGTCACGGCACAGTCCGTGACGTTGTGGCACACACGATTCCAATGTATGGTTACCAGCTTAGATGGAGATTGTTGGCGAACCGTCACACGCCGCCGTTAACGTGCGACGGAATCGTTAGGGGGATCTCATGCTCCAGCTAGACCGGTCGCGCCGAGTGGTGGAGCAACCGCGGTTTGCGGTCAGCGTTGCGCAGAGTGCCGCCGAAGTCGAGGAGGCCCAGCGCCTGCGCTGGCAGGTGTTCGTCGAGGAGCAGGGCGCACATCCGGAGCCCGGACAACCGGGCATAGAGGCAGATCGCTTCGATCCCTACTGCCATCATCTCGTTGTCCGCGATCTCGAAATCGGCTTGGCGGTCGGAACGTATCGTGTGCTTACGGCCCTCCAGGCACGAAGACTGGGGGGCTTCTACACCGAGCAGGAATTCGATCTCTGCGGTCTGGCCGAGCATCGCCGGTATATCGTCGAGATCGGCCGCTCGTGCGTGCATCCCGACTATAGAAGTGGCGTCGTCATCGCGATGCTCTGGGCAGGGCTCGCGGGGTTGATTCGCGGCTCGGATGCGCGGTTCGTCATCGGCTGCGCCTCGATCTCGATGAGCGACGGCGGGATGGAGGCTGCCAACGTCTACCGGAAGCTGGCGGACGAGCATATGTGCGCGCCTGAGTACCGCATGGCTCCGCGCAACCCGCTGGCAATCGGCACGGTCGAGGTCGACACGTCGGTCAAGCCACCGCCGCTCATCAAGGGTTACCTCAGAGCCGGCGCGGAGATTGCTGGAGCGCCGGCCGTCGACATGGCGTTCGGTACCGCCGATCTGCCGATCGTGCTCACCCTCGATCGCCTTGCACCGCGGTACGCCCGTCACTTCAGCGGCAGCTGAGGACTTCACATGCGCACGGTGATCCGCCGCTCGGTTGGCATGGCCCGCGTCGTGTTGCACCTCGCCCGTGGCGCCGCGACAATGGCCATCGTCTTCCCCTTCATCGACGACACACGCCGACGAGCGACCATCAAGCACTGGTCGGAAGGCGTTCTCGACATATTCGGGTTGACCCTCGAGATGGAAGGCACGCCGCTCAAAGGGAGCGACAGTCGATCGCTCATGCTGGTCGGCAACCACATTTCCTGGGTCGACATCTACGCCTACCTCTGCGTGACCGAGGTTAAATTCGTCGCCAAGTCCGAGGTGAGGTCGTGGCCGCTGATCGGCTGGTTCGCCTCGAATCTCGGTACGATCTTCGTCGAGCGAGACCGTCCACGGGACGCGGTCCGAGTGGGGCACGAGGTACGGGGGGCACTCGACTGCGGCCACGCTGTGTGCGTTTTTCCGGAAGGTACGACGACCGACGGCAGCGTCGTTCTGCCTTTCTCGTCGGTGCTCATCAGCGCGGCCGTCGACAAGGGTGTTCCGGTCCAGCCGGTCTCGATCGCTTATCGACGCCCCGACGGAGATGCGTGCACGCGAGCCGCTTTCACCGGCGACGACACGCTCGTCGCCTCGCTCTGGCAACTCGCGGGTGGTGGACGGTCGGTGGTCAAGCTGACGTTTCTTGACCCCATCGCGGCAGAGGGGCTGGACCGCCGTATGTTGGCCCGCCGAGCCGAGGACGCAATCAGAGCAAGTCTGAACCATCCGCCAAGGTTGCCTCCACACCACGGAAGCGCGGATAGAAGCCTCGTTGCCCCTCCCGCACCACGCGCTCAGCCAGTCGACGCCCCGGCGCGGTCAGATGGCTCCATTCCAGCCTGACGTTGAGCGTCGAAAGGACGACGCTTTCTGCCCGCCGGACGACGGACCAGCGAGTGGGATTGTCAGCGCGATAGTGGCCTCCGTCCGCGACCTCGTCTAGGCTGTGGCCCATACGCCACGAGGAGACGAACCCTATGCGCTGGATCAGGTTTACGGCCGGCGGTCGCACGGCCTACGGCATCGTCGAGGGCGCCCAGATTGCCGAGGTGTCGGGAGATCCCTTCCGTGGCTATCAGCGGACGGCAATGCGCCATGCACTGGCCTCAGTCAAGGTGGAGGTTCCCGTGGTGCCGACGACGTTCTATTGCGTCGGTCTCAACTACGCCCAGCATGTCATCCTGGCGGCTCAGAGGCTCGGCATCGACGCCAAGCTGCCGGAAAAACCGGACGTCGGCTATCGCACCAACAATGCGCTGATCGCGCATGGCGAGGACGTGATCATTCCGGCTGATGCCACGGACAAGGTGCAGTACGAAGGCGAACTGGTCGCAGTGATCGGCAAGCGCTGCCGGAACGTCAGAGAGGCTGACGCGTTGTCGTACGTGCTGGGGTATACCATCGGCAACGACGTCTCGGAGCGAACCTGGCAGAAGGCCGACCGAACGCTTTGGCGCGCCAAGAATTCGGACACCTTCAAGCCCATGGGTCCATGGATCGAAACCGACGTCGAGCTCGACAAGCTCGAGACGATCGTGAGGGTGAACGGCGTGGAATCAGTTCGCTTCAAGACAAACGACATGATCCACGGTGTTGCGCTCTACATCTCGACGATAAGCAAGTACTGCACGCTCGAGCCGGGTGATGTGCTCTGGATGGGCACGGACCTGTTCTCGCCCGATCTCAAGTCGGGCGATACGGTGGACGTCGAGATCACAGGTCTCGGTGTGCTTACCAATCGATTCGTGCGCGCTGCCGTCTAACGTCGAGGCGACGAAGGTGGAGTCCGACAACAACGGATGCGGACTTCTCGGCAGGCCACTGCTCCGACCGGTTGACCTTGCAAGGTGAAGATGGTCCAAACGCGCATGGATGGTACATTTACGAAGGCGAGCCCAACCAGCGTTCCGAACCTGCTGACCTACGGCAGGATCGTGGCCGTGCCTGCCATGACGGCTGCGTTCCTGCTGGTCGAGGGCGATCAGCGGCGCTGGATCGCCTTGGCCATCTTCGTCGCCGCGTGCTTCACAGACTGGCTCGACGGCTACCTCGCGCGTGTCTGGCAGCAGCAATCCCTGCTCGGCCGTATGCTCGATCCGATCGCCGACAAGCTGCTCGTTGGCGCGGCGCTGATCCTGCTCGTGCACGACGGCACAATCTCTGCGACGAGCGTCTGGGCGGCGTTGATCATCCTATCGCGGGAGATCCTGGTATCGGGGCTCAGGGAGTTCCTGGCAGAGCTCAATGTGCGGGTGCACGTGTCCCGCCTTGCGAAGTGGAAAACGACACTGCAGATGATTGCGCTTGGCGTCCTGTTGGCCGGACCGGCGGGCGAGCGGATCGTGAAGGGTGTGATGGCCGCTGGCACGGCGCTGCTTTGGGTGGCGGCGCTGCTGACGATATGGACGGGCGGTGGTTATCTGACCGCGGCGATCAGATCAGCGCTGCATCGGTAATTGGCCGACGTCCGCCTGGCGCTCCGCCGCGCCGTAGCCACCATGAGTGAGGCTGGAAGACAATGAAGCTTCTCTACTTCGCCTGGGTTCGCGAGCGCATCGGCCGCGCCGGCGAGACGCTGGAGCTACCCGAGGACGTCCGAACCGTCGCCGATCTCGTGGGTTGGCTGCGGGGGCGCGGACCCGAGTACGAAGAAGCTTTCGCTCGCCCCGAGCTGGTGCGCGCAGCGATCAATCAAGAGCACGTCAAGCCTGACACTCCTATTGCAGGGGCTCGGGAGATTGCATTCTTTCCCCCGGTGACGGGAGGCTGATATGAGCGTTAGCGTCCAGGCTGAGAACTTCGACGTCGGTCGCGAGATCGCCGCGCTGACGGCAGACCGAACCGACATCGGGGCGATCGTGACATTCACCGGTACGGTGAGGGGTGAGGCCAAGGGGCGCCCCATCATCTCGATGACACTGGAGCACTATCCCGGGATGACGGAGGCGGAGCTCGAACGGGTCGAGGCCGAGGTATATGCGCGCTGGCCCCTCGATGGAAGTCGCATCATCCACCGGTTCGGCGAGTTGAAGCCGGGGGACAATATCGTGCTGGTGGTGACCGCTTCGCGGCACCGCCATGCCGCCTTCGAAGCAGCCGAGTTCCTAATGGATTACCTGAAGAGCCGCGCTCCGTTCTGGAAAAAGGAGACAACGGCCGACGGCTCCGGGCAATGGGTGGACGCGCGCGAGGCCGACGAGGCTGCGCTTGCGCGCTGGCACGCAGCGCAGAAGTCAACGCACGGTGTCCCGGCAGCGGAGTAAGGGGCAAGGCTCGCGCCGCCGTCGCTTCTTTTACTCCACGGATTGCCAGAACCGCCGCGGGCCGCCGCCCCGAGCCGTCAAGCGAGTGCCATGGCGTCCTTCAGGACCATATCGGCTGCCTTCTCGCCGATCATGATAGAGGGGGCATTGGTGTTGCCGGATGTCAGAGTCGGCATGATGGACGCATCGGCGACGCGCAAGCCCTCGATCCCGCGCACTCTCAGGCGCTCGTCGACCACCGCCATGGCATCCGAACCCATCTTGCAGGTGCCGACCGGGTGATATGTCGTCTCGGCCGCCTGTTTGACCCAGTCGATGATCTCGTCGTCGCTGGCGCGGGATTTTCCAGGCGCAATCTCGGAGACCTGCATCGCGGCCATTGCCGGCGCATACATGACCGACTGCGCGATCCTTATGGCGCGCACGGTCAACGCGGCATCCGAAGGATCAGAGAGGAAATTGAAATTTATGGCGGGCGGCCGGCGCGGGTCGGACGAGGTGATGTGGATGCTGCCCTTGCTTTCCGGGCGCATGGGGTGCGCATAACAGGTCATGCCCGACTGGCTCGAGAGCACAGGCCCCTTGGGACCAGCCTCGGTGAGCATGGGCACCCAACCCAGCAGCAGATCCGGCGACTCGAGACCGTCGCGCGAGAACACGAAAGCGCGCAGCGGCGCGGCCACCATGGCGAGCATGCTGTCCTGGGACAGCACGTAACGGAACGCCTGATTGACCAGACCCAGACCACGGCCGCGCTCGTTGAAGGTCATTCCCTTGGCGGCGATCGCCCAGCGCGTACGCGGCGCGTAGTGGTCGCGCAAGTTCTCGCCGACTCCCGGCAACGCATGGCGCACCTCGATGCCGAGGTCCTTCAGGCGCTGCGCCTGTCCTATGCCGGACAGCTCCAGCAACTGTGGAGAGTTGATGGAGCCGGCGCTGACGATCACCTCTCGCGCTGCGCGGGCGACACGCTCGCTATCGCCGATCGCGTAGCGAACGCCCGTGCATCGCTTGCCTTCGAGCATGATGCTCCGGGTCAGTGCGCCGGTCTCGATGAACAGATTGGGTCGCTTGCCGATCGCCTCGAGGTAGCAGTAAGCCGTGCTCATGCGACGGCCCTTGTAGATCGAGGCCTGGCTCATGGCGATGCCGTCCTGGCGCTCGCCATTATAATCAGGGTTGTGACGGATGCCGACCTGGCCCGCGGCCTCGATGATCGCCTTGATCAGCGGATCGCGCGGTACAGGATTGGTGATACGCAGTGGACCGTCGCGCCCGCGGTAGGTGTCGTCGCCCCCGCCCTGGTAGCTCTCCATGCGCTTGAAGAAGGGAAGGACGTCGCGGTGGCTCCAGCCGCGATTGCCCATCTGGGCCCAGGTATCGAAGTCCTGAGCCTGGCCGCGCACGAAGGCGAGACCGTTGATCGAGCTCGAGCCACCGAGAATGCGGCCCCTGGGCACGGGCAGACGTCGGCCGTTGGTGTTCGGCTCGGGCTCTGAGGAATAGAGCCAATTGGCGGCCGGGTTTGTCAGCAGCTTTGCGTAGCCGATTGGGATGCGAGCCCAGGGATGGGACGCTGGGCCGGCCTCCAGCAGCAGCACCCGATTGCGCGCATCCTCGGAAAGCCGGCTTGCCACAGCCGCGCCTGCCGATCCTGCCCCAACGACGATGTAGTCGTAGGTCTGGCTTGCCTCGTCGATCACGTGTCCCTCCAAGCGATGTCCGGACAAGCTTATCCGAAAGGCGAGGCCCGTCCATGGGGACGGATGCGCGCCGAGCGCAAGACGCGCCCCCGGTCAGGCGCTAGCTGAGCGTCGTGATTCCCGTGAACGCTTTCCCGACCGCTTGCCGAAAGAAGTCGGCGAGCCGCTCGTAGTCAGCCTCGAGTGCGCTGGACTTTCGCCAGACCAGGCCGACGGTCCGGTAAATCGTACGACCTTCTATGGGAATGGTCCTCAGGTTCGGGTCGCCGTCGATCTCGCGCTGAACGTAGAGCCCCGGCAAGAACGTCACCCCCAACCCCATGACAACCATCTCGCGAAGGGTGTGAAGGCTGGTTCCCTCGAAATCGGAGCGCAAGTTTGCTCCGAACTCACTGCACAAGGACATGACGGCATCGTGGAGCTGATGTCCCGGCCCCAGCGTCAGAACGTCAAGGCCTCTCAGATCATCACGGCGGAGACTGGCCCGGGCAGCAAGAGGGTGATCTCCTGCGACGGTCAGCATGAGCGGCTCGCGGAACAGCGGCACACTGCACAACTCAGCACCGGCAACCGGCAGCAACGTGATCGCCAGATCGAGGCGCGCGTCATCCAGCATTCTCGGCAACTCCTCCGGCAAGCTCTCACGCACATACAGCCGGAGGCTCGGGTAGGCCTTGTGGAGGGAGGGGAGCGCGCTCGGCAGGAGGTAGGGTCCAATCGTGGGAGGTAGGCCGAGACGCAATAGTCCGGACAGCTCACGGCCTCCGCTTGCCGCCAGCATCCGAATCTCGTCGGCATCTCGCAGCATTCGGCGCGCGACGTCCACGATCTGACGTCCAACCGGGGTCAGCATCACGCGCCTAGGTGAGCGCTCAACGAGTTGAACCCGCAGCCTTTCCTCCAGCGCCCGCAACTGCTCGCTAATCGTGGGCTGCGTCGCGTTCGTGCGCTCAGCCGCCCGCTTGAAATTGAGCGTATCGGCGAGAGCGACGAGATATTCGAGCTGACGAAGATTAGGCACATCGACCTCATGCAGTCCGCGAGGGTTCGGTTGGCGATATAGGCATGGCGCTCCGACAATGCAGTTCGATCGGAAACTCCGATGGTGACTACGGCATCTACCTATTTGATAGAACGAGATGGCGAGCCCACTTGATGGGGACGGCGGGCTGATCCGTAATCTTTCGGCCGCCTCAATCGAGGGTGAGCAACATGACTGGACTTGCACGACTGACGCGTGTCAACTCGAGCACTGTGGGGACAAAGGCGCTGGTTGCAAAGGTCTGTGACTTCGCGGTCTTCAGCTCGGTCAACGGGCACGCCCAGGCAGCCGGCGTCATCCGCGCCGAGACCTTACCAAAGGCCGAGCTGGCTGGTGAGGGCCGCCGCCCGGCGCCGAAACCCTGACCATCTACGCTTCAAGGACTTGCCAAGAACATGGGCATCCCGACAGAGCTCCACGCGGGCTATGCGACCTTCCGCAGCTCACGCTTCGTTGCCGAGGCAGACCGCTACAAAGCCGTGGCGGCTGGCCAGACCCCGAAAACGATGATTGTCGCGTGTGCCGACAGCCGCGTAGATCCCGCAACCATTTTTGCCGCTGCACCGGGAGAGCTTTTCGTCGTTCGCAACGTCGCGGCGCTGGTTCCTCCTTACGAGACTGGCGGGACCTACCACGGGACGTCCGCAGCGCTGGAGTTCGCAGTCACCCAACTCAAGGTTGAGACGATCGTCGTGATGGGGCACGGGATGTGCGGCGGCATCACGGCAGCTCTCAGGGCGGCCGAGCAGAGGCCCGTCGGACAGTTCATCGGTCCATGGATGGAGCAGATCGCCGGTGTCCGAGACGAGTTGATCGAGCGTACGCCGGGAAGTTTTCCCGAGGTGCGGCAGCAGGCACTCGAAAGGATCGCTATTCAACATTCAATCGATAATCTGATGTCGTTCCCATTCGTGATGGAGCGGGTCGAGCAAGATAAGCTCGCCCTGCATGGTGCGTGGTTCTCCATCGCCGAAGGAGAGTTGCACTGGCTCGACCGGGATTCGGGCGTGTTCGAGAGCGTGGCGGCTCGACACCCGGGTTGAGCCACGCCGCTCAGAAGCTCGCCTCGCGGATACGAGCCAACGCGTCCGCAGCGAGTGCGCGGGTCACCTTCCGGCGCGATGCGAGTGCCAGGCGGTCGATGGCCTCGACCACCCGGGCCGCGTCGGCCATGGTGCGTTCCATGTTGACCAGAAGCCAAGCCACAACCTGCGGATCGACGGAAAGTTGCCGATCGGCGAAGTGCTTGACGAGGACGGCGCGCAGAAGACCGTCGTCCGGAGCCGAGATCTCAACGGTGACAGCCGCGCGAAGGCGGGACCGCAGATCCGGGAGGGAGATCGCGAGGTCTCCCGGTGGCGCGGCCGACGTCATGAGAATTCCCGATCCGTGCTCCCGGGACAGATTGAGCAGATGGAAGAGCGTGCGCTCGCAGGAAATTCCGCGATCGAGATCCTCGACCACCAGGGCTCCGGTCGACGAGAGGCGAGAGACAACGTCCTCGGAGAGTTGGGCGGCCGCGACGATGCCGGCGCTGGCGCGCAATTGCCAGACGTGGGCTAGGTGTGTCTTTCCGGAGCGCAAAGGGCCAACGACAAGCGCCGCCGGTGCTGGCCAATCCGGCCAGCGATCGACGAGAGCTACCGCAGCCGCATTGGAATGGCCGACGAGGAAATCCTCGGCGCCGAGGGCAGTGCGGTGCCCCAGATCGAGCACGAGTTGCTCGGATGCCGCCATCGTCAGGTATCCAATCTCGGTGCCGCGACAGGCAACGCAGCAGGCGTATGGCGGCCGAGGTAGATAGCGCTCGCCAAATAGCGGTCGCGGGCGAAGCGCACCAGCACGGCCAGTGCCGCCGCTACCGGAACGGCAACCAAGGCGCCTAGGAAACCGAAGAGAGCACTGAACACGAAGAGCGCAAGCATCAGCCAAACCGGGTGAAGGCCAACCTTCTGACCAACTATGAGAGGCGACAACAACCCCGCGTCGAGGGCCATCGCGACAGCGTAGACGCCGAGAACCTGCAGCGCGAGAGCTGCATCGGGCCACGTCTGGGTCAGGGCGACGACCAGGGCAACCACAAGGCCAAGCGCCCAGCCCACCATCGGCACAAAAGCCAGGAGACCCGTCGCAAGGCCGATGATCAGCGCGTAACGAAGGCCGATCAGGGTCAGCGCTATCGCATAAAGAGTGCCTAAAACAAGGCAAATGGCGCCCTGCCCACGTACGAAGGCGCCAACGGCCGCATCCACGTCCGAGGCCAGGCGCCGGATCGTGGGGGCGTGCTCGCGTGGCAGCCACGTATCGATTTTCGCAAGCATCGCGGGCCAATCGCGAAGCAAATAGAAAGCAACCACAGGCGTCACCAGCACGAGCGAGACCAGATTGACGATCGCCAGACCGCGGCTCCAGAGGACTTGCGCCAAGCCGGCGAGGAGACCGGAAGAGCTCTGAGCCAGCTCTCCGAGCGACCGCTCCAGCCCCGCCTTGAAACCGGGAAACCGCTCGCCGAGATGATGCTCGGCCGAGGCTTCGAGCCAAGCGCGAATGCGCTCGAGGTCAGCCGGCAGCGTCGCCGCGAGCTGGCGAATCTGATCGACCGCAAGGGGCAAGAGCACGACGATCGTAGTCGTTATCACGATTGCGGCGACGCCGATGACAAGCACGGAAGCGAGCGTCCGGCCGAAGCCAACACGCTGCAGCTTGCCGACGATGGGGTCGAGGAAGTAGGCAATCACGGCGCCCAGAACGAATGGTAGCAAGGCTGCGTTCAGATACGAGACCAGCGCCACGACGATTGCGACTGCCGCCGCCCAAAATACAGCTTGCCTGTCAGGACGCATCGGCTTCCCCCTGGAGCACTTTACCGGCCCGATGCTGCAAGCTATCACGCGCAGCAGCACCGTGCACGACAGACGGCCGAGCCATTGTCGCTGAGCCGCGCCAGCTGGACACCCGCAATCTGCGAGACCCGCTTAGCTCGTCGTCGAGGCAGAGGCGAGCGTGGCCTACCCGGCCGTCCCCGTGATCCACACTCCCCCACCGGATCGAGCGCCCGGCTCAGCCCAGCGTCCAGCCTCCGTCGACAAGGAGATGCGTTCCCGTAACCAGTCCAGACGCATCGGAAGCAAGGTAGACGATGGCGCCCATCAGATCCTCGACCTGACCGATCCGGCCAAGCTTGATTTTCTCCAGCACAAAAGCCCGGAACTCGGGCTTGGCCAGCATCTGGGCCGCGAGTGGCGTTTCGACGAAGGTCGGGCAAAGGGTGACCGAGCGTATGCCCTTGGGTGCGAGCTCTGCAGCGATGGCGCGCGAGAGCCCCTCGAGAGCCGCTTTCGTTGCGCAATAGACGGTACGACCCGGTCCGGTCGTGAAAGCCATCTGCGACGAGATGTGGATCAAGGAGCCGCGCGTCTCAGTCTCGACCATGCGCTTGGCAACTGCCTGGGCCACGACGAACGCAGCACGAACATTCAAATCGAGCAGAAGATCTAGGTCCTCGGTTTTGAAATCGATGAATGGCTGGGGGCGGTTGATGCCTGCGTTGTTGACTAGGACGTGGAACGGCGGCCGGGAGGCCACCTCTCGACGCACGGCGGCGTCATCGAGGACGTCCAGAACGAGGACCTCAGACGAGCCGCCCGCCTTGGCAATCGCCTCGTGCACCTCCTCGAGGTCTGAGCGGGTGCGCGCGGCTAGCACGACGTGAGCTCCGACCTCGGCCAAGGCTGCCGCCGCCGCGAGCCCGATTCCGCGACCCGCCCCGGTCACCAGCGCCCGCCTGTCGTCGAGGCGAAACGACGGCGTTCTCGGCAGCTCGACCATTTTTCATTCTCCCGTGCTCGACCTTGCGACACGCGCGGCAGAAAGGCACCCCAATCGCCCGGCGTCAACTTGGAGCTCAGCGCCGGCATAGCAACAATCAGAGCAGCGCCAGTCGGCCGCCTTGCATCCGCCGAGTCCCTTGACTAAGCGATAGTGGTGTGGGGATGCGAGCTTGGTGGCACCTGGGGTGGGCGCCAGCCAGTGCCGCGTCAGGGGATAGACCAATGAGCGCTCCGACGTTGAGCGAGCGGCTCTTCATCGCGCAGCAATCGGCGCGGTGGTCAGCTGCCGCTGCGACAAGCAGGCTGGCGGCGACCCCTGGTCTTGGTTGGGGGTTGCTCAGAGGCCGCGCAGACCAATTGCTGTTCATACCTTCGGACATGCGGCCAGCCGATCCGAGCCTAGTCGACGAGATTGCGTCGGGGCAATTGGGGCTCGCTGGCGTCGTCGCGGAGCTAGCGGGCGGCTCGCCCTTCGGGCTCGCAACACCCGATCGTGGCTGGGCGCGGGTACTCAACGGCTTCGGCTGGCTCGGAAGTCTTCGCACGTCGGGAGATCCGTCCTCGGTCGAGGTCGCAAGGCGGCTCGTTGCAGACTGGTGCCGACGTAACCGAGGCCGGCCGGGTGGACGCGGAATTGCGGCAGAGCCCAGTGTGATCGCACGTCGGGTCACGTCTTTCATCGTCAATGCCGGCTTCCTGCTCGAGGACGCCGATGCCGATTTCTATCGCGTCTTCACACGGACGCTCGGGGCCGAGTCGCGAGCCCTCGATGTCGCCAGTCGCCGTGCGGCGCCCGGGTATCCGCGCCTCGTGTGCGCGATGGCGTTGACCCTCGTCTGCCTAGCGACGGACGGGCACGAGCGCAACCTGCCCACCGCCGAGACGCGACTGATGACGGAGCTCCGGCAGCGAATTCTGCCTGACGGCGGACATGCGTCGCGCAATCCCGAAATCGTACTGGAGCTGTTGCTCGATCTTCTGCCGATCCGGCAATGCTACGCAGCGCGCGGATTGGCAGCCCCTATCGTGCTCGTCTCCACGATAGAGCGCATGCTCAAGCATCTCAGGAGCATGACGATCGGGCCCGGGACGCTGGCTCGGTTCAACGGCGTCGGTGCAGCGCGCGTCGAAGCAGTGGCAACGGTGCTGGCCGTCGAGGCGGTGGCGAGCCAACCTGAAACGCAAGCGCCGGGACCTTCCGGCTATGCGCGGGTGCAACGTGGCGACACTGTCATCATTATCGATTGCGGGCGGCCGCCGGGGCTGCTCAATTCCGGGCTCGCGCATGCTGGCGCACTGTCCTTCGAAATGGCCCATGCCGGAGCGGAGCTGATCGTCAATGGTGGCGCGCCCGGCCCCGGCCATCGGCGTTCGGCACCCGATGCGCGCGCCACGGCGAGCCATTCGACCTTGGTAGTCGACGAGCAATCCTCGGCCCGATTGGTGCGCTCGAAATGGCTGGATCGTTTGTTGGGCGGGCCGGCCCTCGCAGGACCCGATTCGGTCAGCGCCAGTCTGCTGGAGGTCGACGGCGACGCGCGGCTGGTCGCTCAGCACGATGGGTATCTGGCGCGGTTCGGCCTCATCCACGAGCGGCGGCTCAATCTGCACAAGAGCGGGTGCGTTCTCGATGGTGTCGACATGCTTCGTCCACCGCATGGAACGTTGAGGCTTGCGCGGGACGTGCCGCTGGCTGTTCATTTCCACCTGCCTGTCGGCGCGCGATGGCGGGTGGAGGATTCCGGCGCAATCTCTATATCGCCCGCCGACGGATCCAGTTGGCGCATCACGGTCGCGGGGGCCCGGTGCGCCGTGGAAACAGCGACGAACTACGCGATGAGCCAGGGACCGACACCGTCCCGGCAGGTCGTCGCGCGCGCCTCGACGCCGGGCGAAACGACGATCGCGTGGCGGCTCGAGCGCACCTGACCTCTTGCAAGGCTCTCGCGACTGTGGGACGCGGCTCATCCGCCAGCGGGTTCCGCAGAGCGGCCGGGTATGCTAACGCCCTCCCAAACCGAGCGAAAAACGAAAGCCCGATGCGATGACCGCCGACAACCCGCCCATTCGACGCGCCCTCATCTCCGTAACCGACAAGTCCGGTGCGATCGATCTGGCCAGGGCGCTCGCCGAGGCCGGGGTCGAGATCCTATCGACAGGTGGCACGGCCGCCGCCCTCACAGCAGCCGGTCTTGCCGTCAAGGACGTGGCCGAGCACACCGGTTTTCCGGAAATGATGGGTGGCCGGCTCAAGACGTTACACCCGAAAGTGCATGGAGGATTGCTCCAGGTGCGCGGCGACGCGGGGCACGAGGCGTCGGCGCAAGAGCATGGCATAGCTCCGATCGATCTCCTGGTGGTCAATCTCTATCCGTTCGAGGCTACCGTCGCGAAGGGCGAGCCGTTCACGAGTTGCATCGAAAACATCGATATCGGGGGCCCTGCGATGTTGCGTGCCGCAGCGAAGAACCACGCTGCGGTGACCGTCATCGTCGATCCCGCCGACTACGGACGGGTCCTCGACGCGATGCGAGCCACCGGCGGAGCAACGACGCTCGCCCTTCGGCGCGAGTTGGCACGCAAGGCCTATGCCTTGACGGCCGCCTACGATGGCGCCATCGCGAACTGGCTCGGGGGCGAAATCGCAAAATCCAATGGTGACGAGGCCTCGGCGGCATTCCCGCCGACACTGACAGTGCAGCTCGAGAAGGCGCAGACCATGCGCTACGGTGAGAACCCGCACCAGAAAGCCGCCTTCTATGTCGAGCGCCGAGCGCCTGCCGGCTGCATCGCCGCAGCGCGCCAGGTGCAAGGAAAGGAGCTTTCCTACAACAACATCGCCGACACGGATGCGGCACTCGAATGCGTGAAGGGGTTCGCGGTGCGTCCCGCCTGCGTGATCGTCAAGCACGCCAATCCCTGCGGCGTGGCCGAGGCCGAGACGTTGGAAAGCGCCTACGATCGCGCGTTCAAGACCGATCCCGAGTCGGCGTTCGGCGGGATCATCGCGCTCAACCGACCGCTCGACGAGGCCACCGCGAAGGCCATCGTCGACCGGCAATTCGTCGAGGTCATCGTCGCACCGTCAGCTTCGCCGGAAGCCGAAGCCGCCGTCGCAACCAAGAAAAACGTGCGTTTGCTCGTCGTCGGCGAATGGGACCGAAGCGAGCGTCCTCGCCAGGACTGGAAGAAGGTAACGGGAGGGCTGCTCGTGCAGGATGCCGACCTCTCGCTCGAGGCCGGGCTGAGAGTCGTCACGAAGCGGCAGCCCAATGATGACGAAATGGCAGATCTGCTGTTTGCGTGGAAGGTCGCGAAGTTCGTCAAGTCGAACGCCATCGTCTATGCCCGCCAGTGCGCAACGATCGGCGTCGGAGCCGGCCAGATGAGCCGGGTCAACGCCTCGCGCATAGCGGTCATCAAGGCCGAGATGGCCGGCCTGGAGGTTAAGGGCTCGGTGGTCGCATCGGATGCGTTCTTCCCGTTCGCAGACGGGCTTTTGTCCGCGGCCGGCGCGGGTGCGACTGCCGTTATCCAGCCTGGAGGATCGATGCGCGACGACGAGGTGATCAGGGCGGCCGACGAAAAGGGGCTTGCCATGGTATTCACCGGCATGCGCCACTTCCGGCACTAGGGCGGCTACACGGCCGAGCGAGGCAAAAGATGGACGTGCGCGTCGAGAAGGACATCGTTTTTGCCCGCGGGCGGGTCGGCTACCACGAGCCGCAACGGCCCATGCGCGAGGTGGCGCTGCGTCTCGATGCCTACCTTCCGGAGACGACGGCAAACGAGGTTCGGCCCGCACTCATCATGGCCTTTGGAGGTGCCTTCCATCGCGGCTCCAAGGAGAACGACGCGTTCAGCGACGGGCGCGGGACGAGCACCTCTGTCGCAGAGTATTGCCGTAAGTTCGCCGAGCTTGGCATGGCGACATTCTCGGTCGAATACCGGCTGGCACAGGCCGATCCGGAGCCCGGTGCGCCGCTGCTGACAGAGCCGGATCGCGTACCGATGTCGCGGGTCAATCCAGTCCGCGTCGAGCTCGGACTGCAGCCGATCGCACCGAAGGTCATGGCGGGCATCATGGAGGCGGCGTTCGACGACGTCGCGCATGCAGTGCATTTCGTCAAGGACCGGGCCCGCGACTTCCGGATCGATCCCGATCGCGTGGTCCTGGGCGGCTTCTCGGCCGGTGGGCGGTGCGCGATGTATGCGGCTTACGGGAAGCGCGTCGGCGTCAGAGGCGTGATCTCGATCTCGGGGCCGCTGGTTCCGGTCGATGCCGCGTCGTTCCTGAGGCATCCGGGCGAGCTACCGCCGCTTTTGATGGTCTCGGGTGAGCGCGACCTCGACTACGTCTGCCAGTTCGTGCCCGAGATCGACCGCCAGTTCCGCGAAGCCGGCCGCCCCGTCGGGTGGGCCCAGGTTCCTGATGCGACGCATTTCTATCCGGCCGAGGCCAAAACAAGGGATGGCCGTACGGTCCTGGCGACGATGCGGGACACGCTCGATCGCTGGGGATGTCTGGCGTCGCTGTGACGCTCGTCCCGGCGGGCGATGACCGAAGCGATTGCCCAGCTTCAGGAATCTACTGGCCGTCCGGCCTTGCGTTCGGGTATTGAGACGCGGCCATGAGCTCACCCAGTGCACCGTCGGCGCGCCCGCTCGCGCCTGAAGACTTCATCGTCAGCCCTCCTGCGCCGCGGGTTACGCCGCGCCTTCGGCCGCTTTCGGTCGTCGTCCCCGTGCTTAACGAGGAGCGCTCGTTGGGAGCGCTGGCGACGCAGCTCACCAGCGCTCTCGAAGCGCTCGGGAACCCGTTCGAAGTGATCATCGTCGACGATGGCTCCAGCGACGGGACGCTCGAGGCGCTTAGAAAGCTGAACTCCCGAGATCCCCGCTTCCGGGCCGTCTCGCTCAGCCGCAATTTCGGTAAGGAGATCGCCGTTGCTGCCGGCCTCGAACATGCGACTGGTGCCGGGGTCGTCATCATGGACGGTGACCTCCAGCACCCGCCCGCGACGATCGCCCGGTTCGTCGAGTTGTGGGACCAAGGCTACGACGTCGTCTATGCCCAGCGAACAGATCGCAGCAATAATACGGCGCTAGAAAAGTGGTCGGCGCAGACCTTCTATCGCGTGTTCCGCTTCCTGAGCGGCACCGAGTTGCCGGACGGAGCGGGCGATTTCCGGCTGCTCGACCGGCGCGTGGTGGATGTCTTCAATGGGCTCGGCGAGCGGGCACGCTTCAACAAGGGCCTGTTCGCCTGGGTGGGATTTCGGTCGATCGGCATTCCGTACGACGTCGCGGCCCGTTCGCATGGCACCTCGCGATGGCCGTTCCGGCGGCTGTTGAAGTTCGCCATCGACGGCATTGCCTCGTTCACGACGGTGCCGCTGAAGGTCTGGTCCTACGTCGGAGTTCTGGTCTCGCTCGTGGCCTTGCTCTACGCGGCGGTGTTCCTGGTCAAGACACTCATCTGGGGCGTGGATGTCCCCGGCTTTCCATCGCTGCTGATCTCGGTGCTTCTGCTGGGCGGCATTCAGCTCATATCGCTCGGCGTGATCGGGGAGTACCTCGGACGGGTCTACGAGGAAGTCAAAGGCAGGCCTCTCTACATCGTTGCAGAGGAAATCGGCCTCGAGGGTGGCGCGGAGCCGAAGGTAGAGTCGACCTCGAAAGCGCCCAATTGCTGACCCGCAAGCGCTGGCTCCGGTGGCGAGAGAGGTATTCGAGATGGCTGAAGACCGGCCAGCACACGACCGGGACGCGGCATCCGGTCTGCCGGCGGCGCGCCACTGGGGTGGGTTCCTCGCGTCCGGTGCCGTCGCGTTCACCGTCGACGGAAGTGTCATGGAGATTGGGGTTCGACTGATAGGCCTACCGACCCTGGTCGCTCGTCTCGTCGGCGTCACATGCGCCATGATCGCCGCGTGGATGTGCCATCGAACCCTGACTTTCGCGTTAACCACAAAGCCAAGTCTTGCTGAATTTACGCGCTACGTTGCGGCAGCCTCCACGACGGCATTGATCAATTATGGAGTCTTCGCCGCTCTGATTTTCGGATGGCCCGACATGCCGCGCCTGGCAGCACTCGCCATCGCCTCTTGTCTCGCCACAATCTTCGCCTACCTCTCAATGCGTTACGGGGTGTTCCGCCGCTACGGAGGATGAGACAGGACGGCGCGGGAGCCGATCGCCAGGCCGCTTACTGAAAAACTCGACGCGAGCTCAGCCTGACGACTATTCATCCTCGGTTCAGCATCACTGGCGTTTATCGAGTGCCGCGATAGGGACTTGCCGACATGAGCAAAAAGGGGATGGCAAGTCGACTTCGAGGTGTGCGAGCGCCGCTAGAAAACCGGTCCGCGAAGGAACCGGAGATCAACATGAGGGTTTCGATGGTCATGTGTTCACCAGACCATGCAAGGGGTTCCATATGCACGCGGATCAGCTCCGGGAGGCGCGCATGAAGTCCAGTGCCGTCAAATCCGTCGAGCTCGATATAGATTGGGCCGTGCAAACGGTCATGCCAGTCGAGTTCCAGGGGCGCGAGCTTCATCTCGAAGCGCGGGCCTATCAGGGCGTCGATCCGCATTGCCAAGCGATGGTGCTCATTCACCGGGACAACCCGGCACAAAATGAGCTGCCAGTCGTGCGCGTGCATAGCGGCTGCGTCACGGGCGATATCTTCCACTCGTTGCGTTGCGACTGCTATCCGCAGCTGCAGGCGTCGATGGAAGTCATAACGACGAGCCCGCTCGGCGTTATGATCTATCTGCCCTATCACGAGGGTCGCGGCATCGGGCTGGTCAACAAGATCCGCACGTATGCGCTGCAGGACCAGGGCTACGATACCGTTGATGCGAACGTCGCGATCGGTGCGCCGATCGAGGCCCGCGACTACGATCTCGCCGCCCACATCCTGTTCGATCTCGGCTACAACCGGATCGCGCTCCTGACCAACAACCCGGCGAAGGTAAATGCGCTGCGGGCCGAGGGCATCACGGTCGTCGAGCAGCGCTCGCTGATCGTGACGGCATCGCCCTACAACAAGCGCTATCTGGCCACCAAGAAGGAGCGCATGGCGCACCTTCTGTAAGGTCTGACTAAGTCGAAGGTTCAGGCGGGCCGGTCATTGACCGGCCCGTTTTCTTTTTGTCGACGACGTCAGGTCAGGCGCGCCGCCGACGAGGTGAGACGCAACCTCTGCCCAAATGCTCGCCAGCGGGCTGAACTCCATCGTGACGGTATGGCGGCCTGCCGGCACCGCTACGGCGCGGAAAATGACGTTGGCTTTCTCGATCGGGGTCGGGACACCGTCGACCATAGCCTTCCACCAGGGGTGCCAGACATCGTTGAGCACGACCCAACCGCCATTCGGACTCGAGACCTCGATGACGATCTGCGTCTGGCCGTAGCTCAAGAGACCCGCCTCGCCTGGACCGCCGCCACCGGAACCCGGAGGTGGGTTCTCAAGGAGCACGGTGGCGCGGGGATCAAAGGCTGGCCATCGGCCCGTGGACAGGATCTCGTCGAATGCTGCAGTCTGCGCTCGCTCCGCGAACATGATGCGCGGCAGCGCGTCCGGGTTCTCGTAGATGAAAGCCTGCCCCACTTTCTCGACGAGCCTGATCTCGCCCGGGCGAAGGCGCTTATCCATGCTCTCGACCGGGGCACCCGTCGCGATCCACCGGAGGCCGAGCATATCGGCAAGCAACGAGCCGTAGGACGGGAACAGCGGCGAGAACTTGCGCTGGTCGGGCAAGCCGACATGATCATCGGCACCGGTCGCACGAGAATAATGGCCGAGCCGCACGGGATTATAACCGAGCGTGTTCTCGAGACGGTGGGTCATGCTGGCGTTGGGCCAATGGAAGCCCAGTCCCGCCAATTCCACTCGGTCGCGTCGAGTCGCGTCGGCGACAATCCTCGCCTTCATAGCGCGAACGACGGCGTTTCGCCCATCAGGCTCGAGCATGTCGAATGTTGACGGCGGCAGAGAGGAGGAGCTCGACGGGCCATTATTGTAGCCGAGGTCGACCGCGGTCACCGCCACCATGGCGAGGGCAGCGTGCCACGGCTCGAGTGCCAGTCGCGACCGCGCCCAGAGCAAGGCGACGGCAGCTGCGGTGAACGATAAGCCAGCGAGCGCAAGGGGCTGACCGAGCCGCGGCATTCGATCGATGCGCACGGCAAAGGCCACGGCGGCGATTACAGCCACGGCCAACACCAGCACGACGCCGACCATCATAGCTGACGAGGGCCGCTTCCAAGGCTCCGAGAACCAGACATGGGCCGCGTAGCCGGCGAGAACGGCTCCCAGGCCGCCGATCAAAAAGACGGCGTCAGCCGGCCGGCGGTAGAGGCTGATGCCGGGCAGCTCATACATCAGGCGGAAGGCCGGCGTGTACCAACCGAGGCCGTAAACCAGCACTACAACGAACGCGAGCGTGAAGAAGCGGACGTCGCGATCCCACAGGCGGCCGGAGATCGCGGCGGCGATGGCGAACAGGAACGGGATCGCTCCGATGTAGGCCTGACCTACGTTCTGAGCAGTGAAGAGGCCGGTGCCTACCCAGGCAAAGCTGGGCGGCCCCCAGTAGTCGGCCATGTCTCCGGCAGCGCCGAAGACCTGAGGAACGACGAAGGTGACGAGGTTGGCCGGATGCAGCGATCCGGCGCCTGCCCCGGCGAAGTCGATGGCAGGGCGGTTCGATTCGGCGGCAAGAAGCACCGTCATGAGAACAGGGATTGCGACGAGCGCCAAGCCGACGAAGGCCCCCGCGGCCAGGGGCACAAAACTTTGCTTGAAGCTCGACAAGGGACGCTCGTGGCTCAGCCACAGCCAGATCACCCGGGCCAAAAGCAGGTACACGGCGAGGAGCGCGACCTGATCGCGTCCGAGCACGATGAACGCTGCAACGATACCGGCGCCGGCACCTGCGACGACTGACGGGCGTTCAACGGCTCGGTCGAGTAGAAGGAGTGCCCAGGGCAGATAGGCGAGGCTGAGCACCTGTCCGGTATGCTGGATGCGCCACGCCATAGCGGCGCCAAACGTGAACGCGAGGGCCGCGATCAGTGCGCCAGCCCAATGCCAACGCCTGTCGCGAAACCAGACGATGAGACCAACGCCACCCGCCGCCATCGCCAAGAGCAAGGTGACGTCCTGCGCCCAGGGACCAGGCGAAGGGTCGACCAAGGCGAGCGCCAGATAGGGCGGAGAGAAGATCATTGATTGAGGGTCAGCGATCTGAGGCTGACCGGAGAAGACGTAGGGGTTCCACCATGGCAGGTCGCCGGCCCAGAGGCTTTGAGCGAGAAACTGGATTTGCGGCAGGAAATGAGCTTTCGAGTCCCACGGAATTGAGACCTTGCCGAGCAACCATGGCGAGGTCATCACGGCGAAAGCGACGAGATAGAGCATGACCGGGCCGGTGAGCTGCCAATCGGCTTTTCGATTGACGGCGAGGGGATCAGGCATCGTCGTTCGACGCATGGCGATAGCTCACGGCAGCTGAGATCGACGACCATACCGCTCGGGGTGGACAACTCCGACGAGACCATCCGGCCGGTCGTGTGTCAGGACGAAACTTGGAGACTGTCAAAGACGAAGGGCGGCCCGCACAGCGAACCGCCCTTCCCGTGAGTATGCGTGTGCGCTGCCTACTCCGCAGCCAGCTTGAGAGCCGGAGCGGCCGCCTTGACGTCGGCGTCGACGTGAGGCTCGAACTTGGCGAAGTTCTTGTTGAACATGTCGACGAGCGCGCGTGCCGTGGCGTCGTAGGCGGCCTTGTCGGCCCAGGTCTCGCGTGGGTTCAGGATCTTCGGATCGACGCCTTCCAGCGAGGTCGGAACCTCGAAGCCGAACATGGGATCGCTCGCGCATGGGCTGGTCTTTCAGCTTGCCCGAGAGCGCGGCATCGAGGAGCGCCCGCGTCGCCTTGATCGGCATACGATGGCCGACGCCGAACTTGCCGCCCGTCCAGCCGGTGTTCACCAGCCAGCAGTCGACCTTGTGCTCGGCGATCAGCTGCCGCAGCATGTTGCCGTAGACGCTCGGATGGCGCGGCATGAACGGCGCGCCGAAGCAGGTCGAGAAGGTGGCCTGCGGCTCGGCGCCCGAGGCCCTTCTCGGTGCCAGCGACCTTCGCCGTGTAGCCCGACAGGAAGTGATACATTGCCTGGCTGGGTGTCAGCCTGGCGATCGGCGGCAGGACGCCGAACGCGTCGGCGCAGAGCATGACGACGTTCTTGGGATGCCCGGCCATACCGGTCGGACTGGCGTTGGCAATGAACTCGAGCGGGTAGGCCGAGCGTGTATTCTCGGTCAGCTTTCCGTCATCGAAGTCGACGTCACGGTCCGGTCCCTTGACGACGACGTTCTCCAGCACAGTGCCGAAACGGCTCGACGCGGCGAAGATCTCCGGCTCGGCCTCCTGGGAGAGGCGTATCGTCTTGGCGTAGCAGCCACCCTCGAAGTTGAAGATGCCGTGCTTCGACCAGCCGTGCTCGTCGTCGCCGAGCAGGATGCGCTTGGGATCGGCCGACAGCGTCGTCTTACCAGTACCAGAGAGTCCGAAGAAGATTGCGGCCTCGCCGTCATGGCTCACGTTCGCTGAGCAATGCATCGGCATCACACCCATCTCGGGCATCATGTAGTTCAAGTAGGTAAAGACCGACTTCTTGGTCTCGCCAGCATACGACGTGCCGCCGATCAAAACGAGGCGCCGAGTGAAATCACAGGCGATGACCGTCTCTGAGCGGCAGCCGTGACGAGCTGGATCGGCCCGGAAGCTCGGCAGGTTGACGACTGTGAACTCAGGGGCGAAACCGGCGAGCTCGGAGGCAGCAGGGCGGCGCAGCAAGTGCCGGATGAACGCGGCGTGCCACGCATACTCCGTGAAGATGCGGGCGTTGAGGCGATGGCTCGGATCGGCGCCAGCGTAGAGATCCTCGACGAACAGCTCGAGCTTGGCCGCGTGGGTAAGGAAATCCTGGTAGATCGCCTCGAAGCTCGCTGCACTGATCGGCTTGTTATTGTCCCACCAGACATGGGGCTCGGTGGTGGCGTCGCGGACCGTGAACTTGTCCTGCACGGAACGTCCGGTATGCACTCCAGTCTCGACAACGAAAGCGCCGCTCGAGGCCAACCGCCCCTCGCCCCTTCGGACTGCCAGCTCCAGGAGCTCGACGTGGCCAAGATTGTGCTGAATCCTGGCCGGTACGCTAAGTGCGAAGGGTTCGTTTTGCATTGGACCGCGCTGCTGCTGCCGAATCAAAACCCTGGTCGCCGACAGCGACCAAGGCGTTCTGGAGGTTCCGGATAAGCTCCCGGATCAATGGAACCCGGAGGACGGCGAACTCCCTCAACCTCCGGGCAGACACAAGGGCACTGGCTTAGCAGACCGTCAATGCCACTGTCTTCGCCGAATAGTCGCACTTTTCGTGGGCGGTGTCCAAAAGGGAGGATGCTGCAGATGCGAAGAGGCTTAAGGCACGTCTGCCTCGGCGCCTCGACGAAAGTGCCGCCCGCTTCTCGTCCGCCACCGCCGGTCTGTGATGCCGTGCCCGGATACCGCGTTATGGCACAGCCTGGCCGGACGGCTCGTGGTCCCATCGAGGCACCCGGGATCATCGTGCTCAATTCGAGAGGTTCACGCGTTGGCCAGCGGAGCGGCAGCATGGACCATCGGCCGACCGTCAGCGCCAAGCAGGATTGTTCTCGCGGCGAAGTTGAATCCCCCTCCACAGCGACGCCTCGACGGATTAGCATGATGACCGGCTGCCACTTTTTTTCACGCTTGTTGTCCTTTCCCAATTCAACAGCCCGCCTCATCAGGAGCGATTTGCCATGACAACAATTGTGCAAGTGACCAAGGTTCGGACCCCGGCGCTCCAATTTCTGCCGCTCGCCACGTTCAACCCAACCTCCAGCAACTCCTCGACCGCTGTCTATTCCTTTTCTTCAACCTCTGGTGGATTTCAGATTTCTCTCCTCGTCTCTTGACAAGCTCGTGGTGCACGGAACGGGACTGACCTTCGGTCTCAATGGCGAGTTGACCGGCGGCACCGTGACCAAGATCGAGTTCGAAGACTGGTCCATCTTCAACTCCTCGTTGGTGGCCCTGAACAACTATAGCTTCGACGGCGGCGCCGTCGCGTTCGACGGTCTGAATATCGCCGCACCCACGTTCTGGAGCGCTTGGACGGGCGCCACCACGAGCGCCGGGGTAGAGATACTGAACCAACTGCTCATGCCGGGGGCCGTCGTCTTTGCCGGCGTCTCGACCCCGGCACCGGTCAACACGTCTTTGGACACCTACGTCGGATACGAGCGGGACGACATTTTTGCCGCCAACATCGGAAACTACAACGATGTACTGATCGGATACTACGGAAACGACACATTTCTCGCCTTCGGCGGCGACGATTACCTGAACGGCGGCGAGGGCAATGATGTGCTCTTGGCCGGAGCCGGCGCCGATCTCGTGTTCGGGGAAACTGGCAACGACAGCGCCTGGGGTGGAGACGGGAACGACATCGTACTGCTCGGGGCAGGCGACGATACGGCTTTCGGAGAAGCCGGGGACGATCTTCTTTTCGGCGAAGGCGGCAGCGACGCATTGCAGGGCGGGGATGGCGGGGACTTCCTGGCCGGGGGCGACGGTGACGACTATGCCTGGGGGCAGGGCGGAGCCGACTATCTCTACGGGGAAGGCGGCGTCGACACACTGTTCGGAGGTGCAGGCGACGACACTGTGGTGGGCGGCGCGGACGGCGATGCGCTTTACGGCGAGGATGGAACCGACGCGCTCTTCGGCGGGACCGGCAACGACTATTTCGTCGGCGGCAGCGGGACCGACTTTCTCTATGTGATGCACGACGGGCCCACGGCCGGGGAGCAGGACTTCGTCGACGGTTTCGAAGCGGCATCCTCCGGCACCGCGGACTGGATGGTGATGCCGGCCGCCTATCAGGCCTCGACCAGCTTCTTCGATTCCGCAGGCTATGCCTGGATCGCAACGAACGTCGGAGGCGGAACCCACTACGTCGCCGTTACGGGAGCCAGCGCGGCCACCGTTCAGGCGCAGACGATCTGGGCTTGATGGTGGGTCCGATTGCCGGTTCGCCAGAGCCGCAGCCGGCAATATCGGGGCGTCGAAGCTTGGTTGTCCCCCGGCGCAATAGATGCGAGAATCTGCAGCTCAGATCGTAGCGGACGCCGGAAATGACACAGATCCCCGATTTCACGAAAATCGCACTCGACGGGCCGGCCGCCCATCCACCGGGAGCCGACCCGATCGCGCCTCGTTTCACGACACCCGAAGGGATCGCAATCAAGCCCTACTACACGGGCGCCGACACTGCAGGGCTCGACTTTCTCGACGGCTACCCGGGGATAGCCCCGTTCGTGCGTGGACCCTACCCGACGATGTACGTGACGCAGCCGTGGACGGTCCGCCAGTATGCCGGGTTCTCGACGGCGGAGGATTCCAACGCCTTCTACCGGCGCAACATTGCGGCCGGGCAAAAGGGCCTGTCGGTCGCCTTCGACCTCGCGACGCACAGAGGCTACGATTCCGATCATCCGAGGGTAAGGGGCGACGTCGGCATGGCTGGCGTGGCGATCGATTCCATCTACGACATGCGGACGCTGTTCGACGGCATCGATCTTTCCCAGATGTCCGTTTCGATGACCATGAACGGCGCGGTTCTGCCTGTGCTCGCCCTCTTCATCGTGGCGGGCGAAGAGCAGGGCGTGCCCGCTGCGAAGCTTTCCGGAACGATTCAGAACGACATTCTGAAGGAGTTCATGGTTCGCAATACCTACATCTATCCGCCCGACCCATCGATGCGAATCATCTCGGACATCTTCGCCTACACCAGCGCGAACATGCCGAAGTTCAACTCGATCTCGATCTCCGGCTATCACATGCAGGAAGCGGGAGCGACCGCCGACCTGGAGCTCGCCTATACACTGGCTGATGGTGTCGAGTACGTGCGTGCCGGCACCAAGGCGGGCCTCGACGTCGACAAGTTCGCGCCGCGACTGTCGTTCTTCTGGGCGATCGGCATGAACACGTTCATGGAGATCGCGAAGATGCGGGCCGCACGGCTGCTCTGGGCGAAGCTCATCAAGGATGAGTTCTCGCCGAAGGACGAGCGGTCCCTGTCGCTGCGCACGCATTGCCAGACATCCGGCTGGTCGCTGACAGCGCAAGACGTGTTCAACAACGTAACGCGGACATGCCTCGAAGCCATGGCCGCCACGCAAGGGCACACACAATCGTTGCACACCAACGCTCTCGACGAGGCGATCGCATTGCCAACGGACTTCTCGGCACGGATCGCGCGCAACACGCAACTCGTATTGCAACAGGAGAGCGGCACCACCAGGGTCGCCGATCCATGGGGCGGCAGTCACTACGTGGAGCGCCTGACGTACGAGCTCGCACAAAAGGCGATGGAGCACATCACCGAGGTCGAGCGTCTCGGCGGCATGGCCAAGGCGATCGCGGCCGGCATCCCGAAGATGCGCATCGAGGAGGCAGCAGCTCGCACGCAGGCCCGCATCGACAGCGGCCGGCAAACGATTGTCGGCGTCAACAAGTTCCGGGTCGAGAACGAAGCCCAGCTCGAGTTTCTCAAGGTGGACAACCAGCGAGTCCGCGAGCAGCAGCTCGCCAAGCTCCAGAGACTGCGCGATGAGCGCGACGAGACTGCCGTACGTGCCGCCCTGATGGCCCTGACAAACGGCGCGAAAGGCGGCGGCAACCTGCTCGAGCTTTCTGTCGCGGCCGCACGCGCGAAAGCGACCGTCGGAGAGATCTCGGATGCGATGGAGGCCGTCTTTGGCCGTCACCGGGCAGAGATCCGATCGGTCTCGGGCGTCTACAGATCGGAGGCAGGGTCGATGAGCAAAGAGATCACCGGCATCCAGAAGCTCATCGAGGCGTTCGAGGCCAATGACGGTCGCCGTCCGCGAATCCTGCTCGCTAAAATCGGTCAGGACGGCCACGACCGCGGCCAGAAAGTGATCGCCACGGCGTTCGCCGACCTGGGCTTCGATGTCGACATCGGGCCGCTGTTCTCGACACCCGAGGAGGTGGCGCGGCAAGCGGTGGAGAACGACGCGCACATCGTCGGCGTGTCGTCGCTCGCGGCGGGGCACCTGACGCTCGTTCCCGAGCTTCGCAGCGCTCTCGAGAAAGAGGGACGCGGCGACATCATGATCGTCGTCGGGGGCGTGATCCCTCCGGCCGACTACCCGGCGCTGTTCGAGGCCGGCGCCAAGGCCGTGTTCGGCCCGGGCACCAACATCGCAGCCGCAGCGACCGACCTGATCATCAAGCTCAACATTGCCCTTGGCTATCAGAGCGCCGAGGCGGCAGAGTAGATCAAGAAACCCAAGAGGAGTGATGGCGAATGTCTGCGTTCTACGAGTTGCGCCAATACAAGATCCGGCCCGGCAAGATGGAGGCTTGGCTCAAGCTCATGGAGGGCGAGATCATTCCCTTCCAGGTGTCGAAGGGTGCCGTGATCACCGCGAGCTTCCGCGGCGAGACGGATGAAAGCGTCTACTTTTGGATCCGCCGCTTCGAGAGCGAGGCCGAACGCGTGCAAATCTACAAGGACATCTACGAGTCCGACTTCTGGAAGAACACGATCGCTCCGCAAGTCGGCGAGTTGATCGACCGCGCAGCGATCAACGTGCAGCGCGTCGTGCCGACGAGGATGTCGGCGGCGCAATAACGACAGGCAAGGCGCCGGCACAACGCGACGAGCGAGGTGCCGGCGGCTCGATCATTTCTGCTTCGGCGCTGCGTGAACGATGACGTTGACCGCGCCGGTGCAGCCAGCGATGCAGACGGTGCAGATCATTCCGGGACCGCAGCCGGGAACGTCAGCGTCCTTCCGTGTCGCTACAGTGGCCGGCTTTGTTTTGATGACAGCCTGAGCCCTGACGGGGCTCGTCGCCTCGGTGCCTTGAGCGGCGGTCGCGTCCTCGATGGCCGGCTCTTCCTGAGCTGACTTTTCCTCTGAGGAGCGATTGATGTGGCGAATGGTGGCGCCTCCGGCGCTCGCCGCGGCTCCTCTCATACGTCCTGCCTCCGCATCAGCCGACGCGAACGGCAGAGTTGCGGCAAAGATGGTCAAGCCGAGCAGAATTCGAGCCGATGCTCGCAATGCGATTTGCGGCGACATCAACGGTACTCCTCACATGGACGCACGAGACGAGCCGGACGGTATGTGGGTTAAGTTAACAAGGCCTAAACGCTCCGAGGTCTGAGCTGGATGCTCGCCGGCGGGTTCTACTTGCCGGGTATCCTGCGGAACCGGTGCACCGGCATGCGGAAAGCCGTGGCCATGTGGCGATGCGAGCGCTTACTCTTTGCTCTCGGCATACAGAACCGCGAACCGGAGGACACACCATGCCCGCCTTGAAGGATGGCAAGTACTACAAGGTCGAGATCGATGGCCGCCTGATGATCCTGACACTCAATCGACCGGAGGTCATGAACGCGCTGCATCACTTGGCCCACGAGGAGCTGAGCGAGCTTTGGGACGCCTTCCAGGAGAGCCCGGATCTGTGGGTCGCCATCGTGACCGGCGCCGGCGACCGCGCCTTCTCGGCCGGCAATGACCTCAAGTATCACGCCGAATATCGCGCCAAGCACGGCACTCGGCCGCCCGCCACGGCGAAGGGCTTTGCTGGACTGTGCAATCGCTTCGACCTCGACAAGCCGGTCATCGCGGCTGTCAACGGCGTCGCGATGGGTGGCGGCTTCGAGATCGCGCTCGCCTGCGACATCATCATTGCCTCGGAGAAGGCCCGCTTCGCGCTTCCCGAGCCGAGGGTGGGCCTCGCGGCGGGTGCCGGAGGGATGCAACGGCTGGCGCGGCAGATCCCGCTGAAAAAGGCGATGGGCATGATGCTGACCGCGCGTCATGTCCCAGCCGCTGAAGGCGTGGAGCTCGGCTTCGTCACCCAGATGGTCCCGCACGAGAAGCTGATGGAGGAGGCGCGCCGCTGGGCCGGTCTCATCCTCGAGTGCTCGCCGATGTCGATCCGCGCGACCAAACAGGTCGTGATGCGCTCGCTCGACGTGCCGTCGACCGAGATATCGATGCGCAACATGACCTATCCGGCGTTCGTCGCCATGACGCAGAGCGAGGACACCGTCGAAGGGCCGAAGGCGTTCGCGGAGAAGAGGAAGCCGAACTGGAAGGGGCGGTAGGGCTGATCACCGCTTTCGGCGGAGGTCGATTGCTACGGCCCGCACTCCGTCGGGTGCGGGCCCTTGTCGAAAGCCGCGGAAAGTAATCGCGGATCGTCAGGTCAGAGGGCGGTTGGCAGCGCCGGTGTCGCGCGAATCCCCGTCGCCCGGCTGACCGATGCCGCGCTCGTCGTACTGATCGATGATGCGGACGATGCGGGCGTATCTGTCGGGCGAGTTGTCGGCGAGCCGGCGAAGCGCTTCGACCTGCGAGCGAGCCCGCACGAGCAGAGCCTCATCCGCGTCAGCCATAACGCCTTCACCTGCCTGCCGCTCCAACTGGCCGATCAGCACGTGCTCGAGCAACTGCTGATAGGGACCGCCTGGCGTGAGCATCAGGATGGGCATCAGCTCGCCCATCTCGTCGACGACCGTCTCCAGAACCTGCGTGTACATCGAGCCCTGGCCATAGTGGGCGCGTAGGCTCTCGTAGGCTTCGCGCAGGTTCTTACGATTCTCATCGATCGTCTTGCGCACGAGTTGGGCAAGGCGTGGCGCCCGCGATGTCAGGCGGCGCAGTGCCTGCTCCGGCTCCGACTCGGCGCCGATCGCGCGGCAGATCCTGATCTCGCGCTCACTCCAGTTATGCAGCCCCGCGAGCTGGATAACATCCGATCGGATGCCCTCACTGAGGCTCGGGTCGGTCACGGGGCCGGCTTCGTCGAGAGCCGACGTGACGTTACGCACCACCTCGGAGCGCGGCGGTTGGCGCGGGGGCTGAGCGGACTGATCGGCAGAAGGTGATGACGGTGGTTGTTGCGGTGGCTGAGGCGCGGTGTGAAGTGGCGGCGGCGCTTGCCGTGCAGGCGCGACAACGGGCACGCTCGTCGAGGGTGCCGAACGCAAGGGCGGGCTGGAGGCCTCGGGCGAGCTGGGCCGGTCGGGCGGCACGTCCGGGCCGTCACCGGCCGGAGGCTGTGGCCTTGAACTGTGATCCTCGATACGGGACGCCGCCAGAGGCGCGGCGAGAGCCTCAGGGCCATCGGACGTGAGGCGTCCCGTTTGATGAAAGACCGGATTGCCGTGGTGCGCGGCGCTCATGAGCAGTAGCGTCTTGTAGAGATCGATGGAAACGCAATAGCGATCCTTGTCGCGCACGACCGCTCCGGGGACTGTCGCTCCGGCACCGATTACTTTGCGAACCAACCGCTTGGTCTCACCAACGTCAGCGGGAGACAAATAGGTCTCAGCTGCGAACCCGGGCGCGTCCGAGACAGGGTGCAGTTCTGCAAGGACTGTTTCTGCATTTCTCTTCTGGTCGGGCAGCAACGAAACGCCGATGACCCTTACCAACTCCTTCCTCTGCATCTCCGTCGTGTTGATTTTCCAAGTCTTGTTCTGTGCAACAGAGAAGTAGCGAGCCAAACCCGCGCTGATCAAGAAACTAGCGTTGCCCTGACGACGGACTGCACCAATTGCGGATGCTTGATTAAGTACAGCACGCATCTCCCCAGAAAGGGGATGTTGATCGTCGATGGTAATCTCGCTCGTGTAGCCATCACCTGACTGAACCGGATGCATCATCTGCACAAGGGCAGTAAGTGTCTGGCGCGGGTGATCGCAGGCGCCGATCGCGCTATCGATCGCACCTTCCAATTGATCCGCGGTGAGGTCGTTACGGCCTTCGAGATCCGTCAGAGGCGACCGCACAGCGTTGGCGCCGAACAGGCCGGACATGAAGACGAGGCTGTCGATCGCGATTGCGATCGCGAGCGCCAGGTAGGCGAGGCGGTTGCCGTCGGTGAAGGCGTTCCAAGTGACGACGAACCTGTGGGCCTTGTCGTCGCGATTGAGGTCGATCGAGGAGATCTTGGCGGCCATGTCGGCCGAGTCGCGGCTCGGCAGGCCGGAGTCCTGCAGGCACTTGCGGCCAAAGCTCAGCAAGGCATCCGTGCCGCCGTTCTCGGGAAGCTTGTCGCCGCCTGTGCAATGACGCGCAAACGTGACGAGCCCGGCGTTCAAAGCAAAGACCCGGGTTGCCGCCGCATTGGCTTGCTTTGGATCGCAATCCAGGTCGCGCACGCGATCCTTGGTGGCGGGCGTCGAGACAAGCGCATTGAGAAGCTGCCCGCATTGGGTGGTGAGCGCGCCGAGGCGCTCGACGGTGGGCTCCTGGCGAAAGTTGTTCAGCGCGCGCTCGAATGAGGGCCGCACGCGGGCCGGATCAACCTTGGGGGTGCCGCTCTCGTCGCCAGAGCTGGCCTGCTCCGCAACGGCAATGCGCTGTGAAGCCGTCTCAGCCTCGCCCTGCAGCTTGGCGAGATCGGCGTCCACGGCAGCGAGCTCGCGGCCGATCTCGGCGATGCGGGCGTCCGTGTCGGCCATGCGCTTGGTGGCGTCGCGGACGCGCTGCTCCTGGATCTTGACTGCGTCCTGCAGCTGAGCCAGCTCCGCCATGCGCTCACGATACATCGGCCCCTTGCCGACTTTGAGCGTGCCCTCGGCGCCGCGCTCCTCGGCCATGGCCTCGACGCGCTTTGCGTCAATGTTGCGGTTGCGGGTCTCGAGCTCGGTCTTTTTCTCAGCAAGATCGGCGGACAGTGTCGGGCGCTCGCTTTTCAGGCGAGACAACTCATCCGCCAGAATTCCCTTGCGCGAGGCCAAGCCGGCCTGACCACTTTTTGCCGTGGCGATACGCTCCTGTTGCGTTGCCATAGCCGTACGATGGGCTTCCATGCGCTCGACGAAATAGCGCTCGATCGCCTGCTCGGCGCCCTGGCTCGCTTGCGACAGCGCCGCGAGATTGCGCTCGTAGGCGACCCAACCTTCACTAAGGAAAAGCTGGTTTGCCTCCTCGGCTTGGCGGCGCGCCGCGAGCGTACCTATGTCGTTGACGACACCGGCGATCTGACGTGTCGACCGGATGTCGGCTGCGCGCTGCCGCTCTTCCTTCGGGAAGATCGCCGAGAACAAGGAATCGAACGAGAAGAAGACGCTGGTTGCCATACAGGCCAGAAACATCATCCACAGCACGGCATTGCGCGCCATGACCTGTACCGATTGCAGGTAAGGGTCCAGGATGGTGCTCTGCTGATTGAGAAAGATGGCCGAGAACACGAGCAGGCCGACGCCCAACAGCAGAGCCCAGTTCGCGAACGTGGACAGGGCCGCGTTCATGGTCTCAGTGTTGTTCAAGGCCTCGACCAGACCCAGCGCGTTGGCGATGCCGACGAAGCAAAGAATACCAGCCGGGATGGCAACGTATTTCTCGACTTGAAAGCGGCCGCCGCTACGGCTCTTGCCAGCGGCAAAGCTCTCGCCGATCAACCACGCGATGATCAGCATCACGCCTTGTATGCCGAACGTGACCATCAGGGACAGGATGGGCTCGCCGGTGAAGTTGCGCATGCCGTCCCACGTCGTCCAGCCGGACGCGAGGGACAGCACGAAAGCCGTCAAGGCGAGAAGCGTCAGCTGCCAATTGGACGTGAGCGCTGTCGCCAAGGCGGCGCCCATTCGCGCGAGCACGTTCGGCCCGCCATGCTTGCCGGACGGCCCAGAAAGTATGCGCGAGATAAGAATGAAAGCTGACAGGGCGGCGACGATCGCGACCAGAACGGGCGCAGCATCGCTCAGCGTCCGGCTCCACGAGCCCACGCCTGCGCTGCCCAAGAGCTCCAGCATCGCCTACTCCCGCCCAATCCCATGTTCCCGACCGGCGACATGGCGCTCTGGTCGGGACTCGTTTGCCGGCACCCACTTGCAATTAATGAGCCGAGATCGTGGCGGTGATCTGGCAATCAATGTTAACTTCTAGAAATATTGTGAGCTGGAGAACAACCTGACGCTGAAATGGTGGCTGACGATCAGCGTTCATCACACTTCGGCCGCCGGTCGTGCCTCGTTTGAACCGCGACACGACCCGGCCGTCAATTGGCTCAAGCCATTCGTTCGACCGCGACGGCCGTCGCCTCGCCGCCGCCAATGCACAGTGAGGCTATGCCCTTGGTTTCGCCGCGCTTTTCCATGGCATTGAGCAGCGTGACGATAATGCGGGCGCCGGACGCGCCGACCGGGTGGCCGAGGGCGCAGGCACCACCGTTCACGTTTACCTTGTCGTGGGGCAGATCGAGGTCGCGCATAGCTGCCATGGTGACGACGGCGAAGGCTTCGTTGATCTCGTATAGGCCGACGTCCTTCACTGACCAGCCGGTTTGGCCAAGAACCTTGCGGATAGCGCCGATCGGGGCCGTCGTGAACCACGCCGGCTCCTGCGCCTGGCTGGAGGTGGCGAGGATCTTGGCCAACGGCTTCAGGCCACGACGCTTGGCCTCGCTTTCGCGCATCAGGACGAGCGCGGCGGCGCCGTCAGAAATCGACGACGAGTTAGCCGGCGTGACGGTACCGCCTTCGCGGAAAGCCGGCTTCAGTCCCGGAATCTTGGAAGGGTCGGCCGCAAACGGCTGCTCGTCACGGTCGACGACCGTCTCGCCCTTGCGCCCCTTCACCTTGACCGGGGCCAACTCGTTGGCGAACGAGCCGTCCTCGTTGGCGCGCTTCGCGCGAGCGAGGCTCTCGATGGCATAGGCGTCCTGCTGCTCGCGCGTGAACTGATAATGCTGGGCAGTGTCCTCGGCATAGGTGCCCATTAGGCGACCCTTGTCGTAGGCATCCTCGAGGCCATCGAGGAACATGTGATCGTAGATCTGCGTGTGGCCGAGCCGCTGGCCGGAGCGAAGCTTGGGCAGAATGTGCGGCGTGTTGGTCATGCTTTCGAGGCCGCCGGCGACGATGATGTCGTTCGGGCGGACGTGGAGGGCTTCGAAGGCCATCATCACGGTCTTCATGCCCGAGCCGCACATCTTGTTCACGGTCGTGCAGGGCACGCTGTCGGGGAGGCCGCCGTAGCGAGCCGCCTGCCGGGCTGGTGCCTGCCCTTGTCCAGCGGGGAGGACGCACCCCATCAGCACCTCGGAGACGTCCTCGGGCTTGACGCCGGCGCGCTCGACGGCAGCGCGGATGGCGACAGCGCCGAGCTCGGGGGCAGTGACGCTCGCCAGGCTGCCTTGAAAGCTGCCCATCGGGGTGCGGGCGCCGGAAACGATGACGACGGGATCGGACTGCGTGGTCATGGTGAGCTCCAACGATCAAATGATGCACCGAGGACATATCGGCCATCAGGCCAACTTTGGCCGCGAGTGAGCACAGTCCAGCCCGCGCGGTCAACGGTCTCGTCGCAAGCGGTGCCGAGCGGCTGGCACTCGAATTTGGCTCCGACGACCGAATCCGTCGATAGAGGAGGCTAGCAGACGGAGCAGGCATGAACTCGCAGAGCTTCTCGCCGTGACGGCAGGCGGCACCCCCGCAGACTGGCAGAAGCTGGTCGAAGGACTGACGTCCGCGGTCAGCACGCAGTTGGGGAACCTGAATTCCCCATGGACGCTCTATCAGGCCGCCATCATCGTAGCGGCCTGGCTGCTTGCGAAATGGCTTGCCAGCCGGATCGAGCCGCGGCTGGAGGCCCGCCTGCGCCAGATCAAGGGCCAGCCAGGCCTGCTGCGTGTGCTGGTGACGGTGTTGCGGCGCATCGACTGGATGCTGCTCGCCCTGCTGCTCGCCATCGCGACCGGCGTGCTCGTCCAGATCACATGGCCAAGCAACGCCTACATCGTCCGCCTTGCGGCGCATCTGGCCATTGCCTGGACTGTCGTCTCGACAGTCTCGCGCTTGATTCACAATCGCTTGCTGCAGGTGGTCGTCGCGACGGTCGGATGGGGGCTGGCCGCGCTCAGCACGGTCGGGTTGCTCGAGCCGACCGTCGCCATCCTCGATGCGGTGGGGCTACAGGTCGGCGCAACGCGCCTCTCGCTGCTGCTGGCGCTGAAGAGTGGCTTCCTGCTGGTCCTGCTCGTGTGGCTCGCTACCGTTACCGGCGACTTTTTCGAGCGGCGCGTGAGCAGCGGCCTGGAGCTGTCGCCGGCCATGCAGGTTCTGACCGGAAAGCTGATCCGGTGGGGCCTCATCACGGTTGCAGTGGTCACCGCGCTCGGAGCGGTGGGCGTCGACCTGACGGCGCTTACCGTTCTGTCGGGCGCCATCGGCATCGGCGTCGGCTTCGGGTTGCAGAAGCTCGCCTCCAATCTCATCAGCGGCATCATCATCCTCACCGACCGCTCGATCAAACCGGGCGATACGATCACGATCGGCGACATGCGCGGGACGATCAGCACGCTCAACGCACGCTATGTGTCGGTGCTGACACTGACAGGCGCCGAGCTCCTGGTCCCTAACGAGCGTTTCGTGACCGAGACGGTGGTCAACTGGTCGTTCTCGAACCGGCGGATGCTGATCGAGGTGCCGTTCGGCGTCGACTACAGCTCGGACCCGCATGCCGTGCGCGAAATTGCGATCGGGGTGGCAACCAAGGTGCGGCGCGTCCTCACCGCCCCGTCGCCGAACTGCCAGCTACGCGCGTTCGGTGACAGCTCGCTCGACATGATGCTGCTGTTCTGGATCGACGATCCTGAGAACGGCGTGGCCAACGTCAAAAGCGAGGTCTTGTTCGGTCTCTGGGCCGCCTTCAAGGAGGCCGGGATCGGAATTCCGTATCCACACCGCGAGATCATTCTGCGACAAGCCCCCAGTGCGGGGCCCCAGAGCTAGTTGGCTCAGGGCTCGCCGCCGCAGGATGCTCGATCGCCGCGTCCTGGAAACTCAGCCCCGCCTGAGCGAGCAAGCAACCGGGCGGATCTCCACACGTTTGTCGATCGCGGTTTGTGCGTCATCCACCGACAGACCGACGAGGACCTGGCTCGAGCCCTTGCCCGCCGCGGACAAACGGCCAGCGAGGCTCGGTGACGCACGGCGGATCTGGCCGACGATCTCGGTAGCGCGAGCCTCGGACAACCGGACATTGGCGGGCTCGCTGCCGGTTCGGCTGGCGTGACCGACGATATCCAGACACTTGCCAGTCTCGGCGACCCGCCGGCCAAGGGCAGCAATCCAGTCCGGATATCGGGCGGATAGCGCCGCATCGGCGACGAACGCCGTCGACCCCGTCTCGAACAAGAACAGAATGCCCAGCCGATCCTGCTCCAGGCCGATATCGATGAGACGCGTGATCGCCTGCAACGCCTCACCGGCGCGACCGCGACTGGCCAGCGTAAGATAGAGACCGTTGTATGTCGCAACGCTGTCCTGCCCCCCAGGAAGGGCGGCGGCGGCGGCAAAGCGAGCCTGGGCCTCGTCGGTGCGACCGGCTTCGAGTGCCGCCTGGCCCTCCTGGGTAGCAACCCGGAGGCGCAAACCTGCAATGTAGGCCGCGTCGACGGGATCGCCGGGCACAGAGCGCTGGCAGGCACGGACGTAGGCCAGGGTCGCCTGATCGAGCGACCAGACGGGCGATTGGGCAAACAGTGGCGCGGGCGTGCTGTCGACGCCGGCCGGAAGCGCCCGATTGACGGAACGGGCGACGACGATCCTCTTGGCGAGGTCGATGGCCGCGAAGCAGAGCCAATAGGCATCGCGTGGACCGGATTGGTCGCCTGCGTTGTTGATCGGGTTGAACGTGCCAATGATCAACAGCTTGGCGCGATCGAGGTTCTCGACCGTCAGCGGCAGCACCTTGATGCGGGGAAAGGCGGCTGCGGCGATCTCGACGAGTTGTCGATTCATGTTGCGCGTGGCCGCCGTCTCGAACCCGGTGATGCCGTCGATCAGAGGGTCGATCAGGACCGTGATCTCGGCTGACGGATCGAGCTTCTCGATCTCGGAGAACAGCTCCTCGGCCGACTGGCGAACTGCCGATTCCACGGGGACCGGCACCGGCGGTGTCACGGAGGCAGCCGGGAAGCCTAGCGACGCCCGGGAGGGCTCCGGCGGCCGCACTTGGGCCTCGGCGTACGTCAGCGAAAATGCCAGTAGTACGAAGACGAGAGCCCGCCGCATTCGAGTTCCTTTCCAAGTAGCCGATCACGATGCTGATGTGCCGACTCGCCTCGCATTCTGTGCTGGCAAGCACAGCTTTCTAAAGGAACCTTCAGAGGTCGCAACGTCAGCGAGAATGAGTTGCCGCAGATTCCTGATCAGGGGCGCCGCAGACGGAGGCACCGGCACGAGGAGCGGGCAGCGACTGGTCACATGGAACGGGGGCAGCAAACGGCGTATTCTATAAGGATGCCGGGGGAAAGGGACATTGCCGAGCAACCGCGTCGTGCTCCGGAAGGCGGCAGCGATCACGGCACAATCGTCGGCAAGGTTCTCGTTGCCTGCACAGAGGACTGGTTCACGCTTTCACACTTCAAGCCTCTGCTACGACGCCTCACGCGGATCGCGGGGGAGGTCGTCGTCGTGACCCGCTCGTCCGGGCGACGGAGCGAGATCGAGCAGCTCGGATGCCGCACCATCGATCTCGACTACAACCGGGCCTCGATGAATCCGGTACGCGAGACAAAGACGGTGCGACGGCTCGCCGCCATCCTCGCCGCCGAGGCGCCCGATGTCGTCCATCTGATCGCGATGAAGCCGATTGTCCTGGGGGGATTGGCGACATCCGTTCGCCCGCCACGACACATCGTCATGCACATGACGGGGCTCGGCTTTCTCGCCATCTCGGATACGGTGAAAGCGCGCGGCGCGCGGCTGGTTGCGCTCGGCGTGATGCGACGGGCAATGCGCCAAAGCGGTAGTTGGCTGCTCGTCGAAAATCCGGAGGATCTGGCCTTCCTCGAAGCGGGCGGCGTCCGGCCCGCAGGGCGCGTCAGCATGCTCGGAGGAGCCGGGATCGATCCAGATGCCTTCCCTGCGCAACCAGTAGTAGCCAGAGCCGAGCCGGTCGCGGCGTATGTGGCGCGCATGATCCGGCCCAAAGGCGTCGATGTGCTGATGGCGGCAGGCGACATGCTGGCGGAACGCGGAGTCCCGATCGCGATCGAGCTGCACGGCGACACGGACGACGGCAATCCGGAGGCGATCGCGTCGGCCAATCTGCTGGCGTGGGCAAGCGGCAGCGATCGCCGCTACATGGGATTCACGCGCGATGTCGCCGCGATCTGGCGCCAGGCCGACATTTTTGTCTTGCCGGCACGGAGCCGCGAGGGGATGCCGCGCGCGCTGCTGGAGGCGGCAGCCTCGGCACGAGCCGTGATCGTGACCGACGTGCCGGGGTGCCGGCATTTCGTCAGAGATGGCGTGGAGGGACTGGTCGTTCCTCCCGGAGATGCGCGAGCCCTCGCCGAGGCGCTGGCGCGGCTGGCGCAGGACGCTGGATTGAGAGCCCGGCTTGGCGCCACCGCCCGCGCCAAGGTTCTCGAGGGTTACACGGAGCGTCACGTCGAGGACGGCATCGAGCAAGCTTACAGGTCGATGCTATCAGGCCGGAGAGCCGACGGCTGAAGCTGCCCGCCGGCACGGATCGTAGTCTTTTGCCTCGAGCGGTGCGTGATCAGCCTTCCTCGCGCTCCGGAGCTGGACGGCGCCGCGCTTTCTCGTGGCGAGCCTGCTTGTCCAGCCGGTCGGACAACTCGTCGACTTGACGCTGAGCGGTGCTGAAAGCGTCCCGCAGGGCCAACATCACGTCGGTGTGCGCGTGCTCGGCATCAGGCTCGTGCTTGACGACAATGGGCTTGTGTCCGGGAATGCCGATATCGATGCGGACGTGGAAGAACTTCGGTAGCGGGGTACGGCGCTGCGGTGCATCAATGACGACGCGAGCATGCGTGATCCGCTCGAAATGGGCCTCGATACGCTTGAACTTCTCCTGGACCCGCGCCTCGACGGCCTCGCTGCGCTCGATGCCGTGAAAGGTGATCTCGAGCGGTGATTGCATGGGCCGATCCTCTCTGTTGCCATTCACCTTGATGTCAGAACGTTGGCGTGTTCGCGTCCGCGGTCAAGATGTTGGATCAAACCGCGATTGGCAGGCACCGGGCTGCCATGCGACGATTGCAGCCGGGCGCGGCGACATGGAGACGACGGATGAAAAGCGCAGGACGACAACGCGCCATCGTGATCGGTGCCGGCATCGTCGGCGTTTGCAGCGCAATCGAGCTCCTGCGCCGTGGCTGGGCCGTGACCATCGTCGACCGGTTGCCGCCCGGCGAGGGCTGCTCGTTCGGCAATGCCGGCATTCTAGCCGCCCAGGCGGTCGTTCCGGTGGCCATGCCCGGCATCGAGAGCGAGGCTGCGAGCATGCTGCTCGATCCGGAAAGCCCGCTGGTGGTGAGGTGGGGCTCGCTGCCCTGGACGGCGCGGTGGCTGTGGAAATTCCGGCAGGCGGCCAATCTTCCACGCGTCACGGCATCGGCTGATGCCATGAAGGCCCTCTATGGCACCTCGCTCGAGTTGCATGAGGCCCTTTCGCGGCAAGCCGGCGTGCCAGATCTCGTCAAGCCGACGCGCTATCTCTACATCGCGCGCAATCCGGCCAAGCTCGATGTGCAGAACGGCCTTTCCTGGCGGCTCAGGCGCGAGCGAGGGGCCGAGATCGAGGTTCTGGACGGAGAGGCGCTCTACGAGGCGGAGCCGGAGCTGTCGCGGGAGTACAAGCGTGGCGTCAGGCTCGGACCAATCGGGTACACGTTGAGCCCGTTCCGGCTGACGCAGTCGTATGCGGCCCTGTTCCAGCGCGAGGGCGGGCGGATCGTCCGTGCCGAGGTTCGAGCGCTGCGTCCTGCAGGGGCTGTCACGGGCCTCGAGACGTCCGCCGGGCAGATGGCAGCAGAAACCATCGTGATCGCCGCCGGATCGTGGTCGCTCGACCTCGCCCGGCCGCTCGGTCTGAAGCTGCCGCTGATCGCAGAGCGCGGGTATCACGTGACCTACACCGATCCGGGCATTGTGCTGAACCACGTGCTGAGCGAGGCGGAGCGGCATTTCGCGGTCACGTCGATGGAGATGGGCCTTCGTGTCGCCGGGACGGAGGAGCTCGGGCGCGCCGACGATCCGCCGGCGTGGCGGCGGGCCGAGGTGCTCGAGCGGCAAGCCCGAGCCATGTTTCCGCGGGCGAATCTCAGCAATGGCAGCCGCTGGATGGGACCGCGACCGGGAACGCCCGACAGCTTACCGGCGATCGGGCCGCTGCCGGGCCATCCCAATATCCTGATCGCGGCGGGACATGGGCATCTTGGCTTGACGGGTGGTCCCAATACCGGCCGGATCGTCGCGGCCATGGCATCCGGCGAGCGGCTCAATCTCGATCTGCAACCCTACGCCCCGGACCGTTTCGAGCGCGGCCAAGCGCGCGACGTCGAGGTCGCCCTGTTGCCGAGCAAGTCCGCGTGAGGGTGGCTCAAAACACCCTTTACTGGCACTCGTAACTTGACAGTGCCAACGTCAGCGCATACCTGCTCGACCGGAACCACATGCTACCGCAGTCGATGGCGCCTCCGGCGAGCCGGTCCGGCCACGGGAAGGTCGCGCCGGAACTGTCCTATCGGGGAGGATTCCATGGATGTTCTGGTCGAAGCTGACCGGCTGAGAAAAACGTTCGGGCACATCGTGGCCGTCGACGAGATCTCGCTGAAGGTCGCGAAGGGCGAGGTGCTCGGATTCCTGGGTCCCAACGGTGCCGGGAAATCCACGACGATGAAGATGCTCACGGGCTTCCTGGAACCCGACAGCGGCGCGGCACGGATTTGCGGCATCCCCGTCTCCGAGCGACCGAAAGAGGCGAAGGCGCGGATCGGCTATCTCCCCGAGGGTGCGCCGGCTTACGGCGACATGACCGCCGGTGCCTTTCTCAGGTTCATCGCGGAGGTCCGTGGCTTCGACGGGGACGAGAAGGATAAGCGGGTCGCGGCCGCGGTTGCGCGCACCGGCCTCGAGCGGGTGGTCGACCAGCCGATCGAGACGCTTTCGAAGGGCTTCAAGCGCCGCGTGGGTCTGGCGCAGGCGATCCTGCACGATCCGGCCGTGCTGATCATGGACGAGCCGACCGATGGCCTCGATCCCAACCAGAAGCATCACGTGCGGTCGCTGATCGCCGAGATGGCCAAGGACAAGGCGATCATCGTGTCGACGCACATCCTCGAGGAGGTCGAGGCGGTTTGCACACGCGCCGTCGTGATCGATCGGGGACGCATCGTCGCCGACGGAACGGCGGAGGAACTGCAACGGCGCATGCCCTATCATAATGCTGTCGCGATCAAGGTGGATGCCGCGCATGTGGATGCGGTGGCGGGTGCACTGGGCGGCCTCACCGGGATCCAATCGGTCGAGCGGGGGAGCCTGCAAAACGGCCACGTCCAGCTTCGCGCCATCCCAAAGAACGGCACCATGATCGCCACCGAGGTGGCGGCGATGCTGTCCGATCGGTCCCTGCCGGTGGCCGAGCTCTATGTCGAGCGCGGACGGCTCGACGAGGTGTTCCGCAAGATCACGAGCGAGGAGGCCCTGCGCCACCATGCGTAACGTCTGGATCATCGCCAAGCGCGAGCTCAACGCCTACTTCGGCACGGGCCTCGCCTACGTTTTCGCCGTCATCTTCGTCGCGTTGACGGGCGCCTTCGCCTTCTTCATCGGCAACTTCTTCGAACGCGGGCAGGCCGACCTGCTGGCGTTCTTTCAGTACCACCCCTGGCTCTACCTGTTGCTAGTGCCGGCGGTCGCGATGCGATTGTGGGCCGAGGAGCGCAAGAGTGGGACGATCGAGCTTTTGATGACGTTGCCGGTCACCACGGGAGAGGCGATCGTCGGCAAGTTTCTGGCAGCCTGGGCCTTCATCGGCTTCGCGCTGGTGCTGACGGCGCCGATGTGGATCACGGTCAACTACCTGGGCGATCCGGACAATGGCGTCATCCTGACGAGCTATATCGGCAGCTTCCTGATGGCCGGCGCGTTCCTCGCGATCGGGTCGTGCATCTCGGCGCTCACGAAGAACCAGGTCATCGCCTTCATCGTGGCCTCGACGATCTGCTTCCTGCTGGTCATGAGCGGCAGCGACCTGGTGCTCAACTTCTTCAGAGGCTGGGCGCCGCGCGTGCTCATCGACGCCATCTCGAGCCTGAGCTTCCTGACGCACTTCGACCAGATCATCCGAGGCGTGATCTCGTTGTCGAGCCTGTTCTTCTATCTGTCGCTCATCGCCTTCTTCCTGTTCGCGAACGCGATCATCATCGAGCAGCGCAAGGCCGCCTGAGAGGACACCACCGATCATGACGGACAAGACTTCTTCCGCCGCCCCGAGCGGCTCGCCGCGCCCGAAAGGCGCATTCAAGAGCAAGGTCATCGCCCAGTCGCAGCGGGCGATGGGATGGACGTTGCTGGCCCCAGGCGAGGCGGTGCAATGGGCTTCCGGGCTCAGCCGCTCGACACTGGCGTGGGGCAGTCTCGCGCTCGGCGCCGTGCTGCTTCTATCGCTCAACCTCGCGGCATCCCTGTCGGTGCGGAACGTGAAGGCCGACCTGACCGAGGACCGGCTCTATACGATCTCGGACGGCACGCAGAAACTGATGTCGCGCCTGCAGGAGCCCGTGAACGTCCGGGTCTACTACTCGCGGCGTCTCGGTGAGGTCGCTCCGCTGTTCGCCCGCCATTTCGACAGGCTGAAAGGCCTGCTCGACCAGTACAGCGATCTCTCGGGGGGCAAGCTGCAGGTTACGTATCTCGATCCGGAGCCCTTCTCTGATGCCGAGGATCGTGCCGCTGCCGCGGGCCTCAAGGGGCAGCGTCTGAACCAGGACGGCGAGACCGGCTACTTCGGTTTGGTAGCGTCCAATCTGACCGACAACGACGCGGTAGTGCCGTTCTTCTCGCCCGATCGCGAACGGTTTCTCGAGTACGACCTGACGAAGCTGATCAACGGCCTCGCCAATCCGAAGAAGAAGGTCGTCGGGCTGCTTTCCGGTGTCCAGCTGGATGGCGGCATGGACCCGATGAATCCGCGCGCGCAGCCGCAGCCGCCGTGGATGATCATGGAGCAGATCCGCGACTTCTTCGAGGTGCGGACGCTCGAGGCGAACGTCAAAGAGATCCCCAAGGACATCGACGTCCTGATGCTGGTGCAGCCGACGATCCTCACAAAGCACGCGGCCTATGCGATCGACCAATACGCCCTGTCAGGAGGCAGGCTCATCGCGTTCGTGGATCCCGTAACGGATTCGGCGCAATCGGGACCGCCCGGCATGGGCGGCCTGCCGGTCAGCTCCGACCTGCGCAACATCATGAAGCAGTGGGGCTTGACCTTCGAGACCGACAAGGTCGTCGGCGATCCGACCATCGCGCGCCGCGTGCAGTTCGGCGGTGGTCCCGGCGGACAGCCCGTCGTAACTGATTATCTGGCGTGGCTGCAGATCGAGAAGGATCAGATCAACGACAAGGATCCGCTCGCGGCCTCGATCCGACGCATCAACCTCTCGACGGCCGGTGCGCTCACCAAGGTGGATGGCGCCACGACGATCATCCAGCCGCTGATCCAAACGACGGCCAAGAGCGGCCTGATCGAAGCCGACAAGGTGAAGTTCCGCCCCGATCCGCTGGTGATCCTGCGTGGCTTCAAGTCGGGCGGAAAGCCGCTGATGCTGGCGGCACGTGTCGCGGGGGAGGCCAAGACGGCCTATCCCGACGGTCGCCCGAAAGACGAGGAAAAGAAGGACGAGGAGAGCGGGTCAGACAAGGCGGACGGCAAGCCCGGCGCGGACGGCGCCAAGGCCGATGCGCCGGCGGACGCCTCGAAGGCGGAGCCAAAGGCCGCAGAGGCGAAGCCCGACAAGTCCCACATCTCTGCCGGCAGAGTGAACATCGTCGTCGTCGCCGACGCCGACATGCTGGCCGATCACTTCTGGGTCGAGGTGCGCGACTTCCTGGGCCAGAAGATGGCCGTGCCGCAGGCCGACAACGCCGGTTTCGTCGTCAACGCACTCGAGAACCTGTCGGGCGGAGAGGCCCTGGCCGATCTGCGGGGGCGGGGTGTCGTCGAGCGGCCGTTCGATCGGGTGACCGCCATCCGCCGTGCCGCTGAGCAACAATTCCGGCAGAAGGAGGAAGGGCTCGTCGCGAAGCTGCAAGACCTGCAGCAGAAGCTTGCCAGAGTCGAGACCAAAGGCGCGGACGGGGCTCCACAACAGGCGATCCTGTCGGACGCCGAGAAGGCCGAGATCGAGAAATTCCGCGGTGAGATGGTGACCGTCCGGCGCGAGCTGCGTGACGTCAAGTCGGCGTTGAGGCGCGATATCGACCGGCTCGACGGTTGGCTCAAGTTCTTCAACATCGCGGCGGTTCCGCTGCTGATCGGCCTGGGCGGCCTGGGGCTGGGTTTCATGCGCCGCCGCAGCCGAAACGGCGCCTGACGGACGGGCGAGAGGAGGCATACTCGTGATCAAGCCGCATCAATTCATAGGGCTAGCCGCCGCTTCGGCCGTCTCCGTACTGCTGGCGGTGGGACTTTACGCGAGCTCCAACCGCTGGTCGGCCGGCAAGGTGGAAGGCGAAGCGTTCCTGCCGGATCTCGCGCAGCGCATCAATTCGGTCGGCGCGATCGAGGTGACGCAGGGAGATCGCACATTGACGATCGCTCGAGAGGGCGGCGCGTGGAAAGTGCGCGATCGATCGGGCTTCCCGGCCAGTGCGGAGCAGGCACGCAGCCTGCTCGTCGCGCTTGCCCAGTCGCAACTCATCGAGCCGCGCACGTCGATCAAGGACAAGCTCGCGATGCTCGAGCTCGAGGAGCCGGGGAAGGAGGCCAAGTCACGCCGAGTCCGCGTTCTCGACACGGCCGGCAAGGCGATCTCGGACGTGATCGTCGGCAAGTCGCGCGTCGACGCGTTCGGCTCCGGGAAGGGCGGGATCTACGTTCGTCGGGCGTCCGAGACGCAGAGCTGGCTCGCCACCGGCGACCCGAAAGCATCGGCCGACATCAAGGATTGGATCGACACCAAGGTGTTCACGGGCGAGCCGGCCAAGGTCGTGAAGGTGACGATCGAGAGTCCTGGGGAGCAGGCACTCGTGCTCGAGAAGGCGCCGCCGGCCGAGGCCAAGCCGGAAGATGCCAAGGCACCACCGAAGCCGCCCGGCTCCGCGGAAAAGGAAAGCAAGTATCGTCTGGCCAGCATGCCGGACGGTAAAAAGCTGAAGCAGGATGCCAAGCTCGACGACATCGTCGAGGCGTTCGGATCGATCAATCTGGACGACGTGCGCAAGCTCGAGGCGCCGCCCGCAGCCGATAAGGCCCAGACGATCAAGGTCGAGAGCGAAGGTTGGCCGACCGTAACGTTCCGGCTGAGGAAGGACGGCGATGCGAGTTGGCTGTCACTCGCCGCCGCGGGCGAAGGCGACGCCAAGAAGAAGGCGGACGAGATCAACGCCAAGGCACAGGGATGGGAGTTCAAGATCCCCAACTGGAAAGCCGAGCAGATCGGCAAGCGCGCGGCCGATCTCTTCGACGCCAAGGAATTCTTGATGAAACCGGATTGCACGGGCGCGTCCAAGGTCGGATTCGACCTCTGGACGCGCTTGCGTGTTTGCGGCTTCTACTTCCGGAACATGCCGCCGCCATCCATGTCGATCATGGCACCCGACAGGTACTCGACCTGCGGGGCGCAGCACATGACGGCTAGGGCGGCGACCTCCTCGGGCTTCTTGATGCGGTTGAACGGCAGGTTGCCGAGCGTCTCCTCCCAGCGATTCTCGTCGCCGAAGGTAGACTTGGCGCGCTGCCGGGAGATGGTCATGATCCGGTCGGTCAGCGTCGCAGCGGGATTGATGCCGAAGACGCGCACGCCGAAGTCCACCGAGCGCGAGCCGATCGCCTTGGTGAAGGCGTTGAGGCCGGCGTTGCCGGTCGAGCCCGCGACATAGTCCCAGCGCGGGGCTGGGCCAGCCATGCCGATGATGTTGCAGATGATGCCGCTCTTGCGCGGCTTCATCGCGGCGAGCGCCAGCTTCGTCATGTGGATGTAGCCGAACACTTTGAGCTGCCAGCTTTCGATCCAGCGCTCCATGGTGAGATCCTCGATGCTGCCGCCGGGTATGGCGCCGGCATTGTTGACGAGGATGTCGATGTCGGCGAAGCGCTGCATGGTGCCCTCACGGGCGGGACCCTGCGAAAGGTCGGCAGCGTGGGTCTCGACCTGGACCTGATGGCGAGAGCGGATCTCGTCGGCCGTCTTCTGCAACGCTTCGGCAGTTCGCGAGACGAGGATGATGTTGGCGCCTTCGGCCGCAAAGGCATGGCCGCACGACGCGCCGATGCCCTTCGAGCCACCGGTAATGAGAACCTTCTTGTCTTTGAGACCGAGATCCATGGGCGCCTTCTCCTGATCGACTGCTTTATGGGGATGGAATGCGCATGATTGCATCGCGCGGGCGCGGTGGCGAGAGGCACAAGCTCATGGGGCGGCCGGGCCGTCAGGCCTTCAGCGTTTCAGTCGCGATGCGCATCGCCTGGCGCAGGATCGCCTTGTGGTCGAAGGCCAGCTTGAGGCGCTGCCAACTGGTGACCCACTCGACGGCGGCGGCGTCGTCGCCGGCCGTGGTCTTGGCCGACCTGACGCGAGAGAGGAACGAGACGGACACCGTGTGACCGCGAGGATCTCGCGATGGATCGGAGAACACCCCGACCAACGTGAGCTTGCCGAGCTTGACACCGGTTTCCTCCAGCAGCTCCCGGCGGCATGCGTCCTCGACGGTTTCGCCAACCTCCACGAAACCGCCGGGCAGGGCGTGTCTGCCCTTGAATGGCTCGTGGCCACGCCGGATGAGCAGGACGCGATCCTGCGGATCTAGGACGACACAGTCGACGGCAAGCAGCGGCGTGACGGGTCTCGGCATGGCTCGTGACTACACCATTCAGCCTGACGAACACAGCCCCGGCGGACCGGAGATGCTGCACTCTTCCCCCGACAAGGGAAACCTGCAACCCTGCTCCAGACAACACCGCGGAGGACAACCAATGGCCAAAATGAAAGCTGGCGATGCCATCTCGCACATCCTGAAGAAGGAGGGCGTGGAGTATGTGATCGGCTATCCGGTCAACCACATCCTCGAGCTCGTCGCCAAGATCGACGTGCGCCCGATCATCGTTCGCCAGGAGCGGATCGGTCTGCACATGGCCGACGCCGTAAGCCGAGTCACGTCCGGCAAGAAGATCGGCGTCTTTGCCATGCAGCATGGACCAGGCACAGAGAACGCGTACGGCGGCGTGGCCCAGGCCTACTCGGAGTCGATCCCCATCCTGGTCATGCCGATGGGGTACGCACGGCGCATCGCCTGGGTCGAGCGCAACTACAATGCCTCGGTCTCGATGCGCTCGATTACCAAGTCGGCAGAGCCGATCACCAGCGCCGCCGAGATCCCGAACATCATGCGACGCGCGTTCCAGCAGCTACGCTCCGGCCGCGGCGGGCCGGTGCTCGTCGAGATCCCGACGGATGTGTTCAATGAGGAGGTCGATCCCGACACCTACTTCTCGCCGGCGCCCATCAGGACCGGAACAGACCTGTCGGCCGTGGCGGAAGCTGCAAAGCGGCTGGTGGCGGCCAAGAGGCCGGTGATCTACGCGGGCCAGGGTGTTCACTGGGCCGAAGCGTGGAGCGAGTTGAAGGAACTCGCCGAGCTTCTCGCGATCCCGGTGACGACAAGTCTCGAGGGCAAGAGCGCGTTTCCCGAGACGCATCCGCTGTCGCTCGGATCGGGTGGACTTGCTATTCCGCAGACGGTGCGCACGTTCCTCGACAAATCGGACCTCATTCTCGGGATTGGCTGCTCGTTCAGCGAGACGAACTTCGGCGTGAAGATGCCGAACGGACACAAGAACATCATCCAGGCGACGCTCGATCCGGCGGACATCAACAAGGATGTGCCCGTCTCGCTCGGCATCGTCGGCGATGCGCAGATCGTGCTGCAGGCAATGCTTGCGGAGGTGAAGAAGCTGCACGGCAACAAGCCGAAGGACGCCAAGGCTGTCGCGGCCGAGATCAAAGAGGTCTACGAGCCGTGGCTCGCGAAGTGGCTGCCGAAGCTGACCTCAAACGACGCGCCACTCAATCCCTATCGCGTGCTGTGGGACCTGCAGCATACGGTGGACATCGCGAACACCATCATAACGCATGACGCAGGCAGCCCGCGCGACCAGCTCTCGCCATTCTGGAAGCCGGTGACACCACTGTCGTACATCGGTTGGGGCAAGACGACCCAGCTCGGCGCCGGTCTCGGTTTCGCAATGGGCGCCAAGCTCGCCAAGCCCGACCAGTTGTGCATCAACGTCTGGGGCGATGCGGCGATCGGGTTCACCGGCATGGACTTCGAGACGGCGGTGCGCGAGCGCATTCCGATCCTTTCAATCCTTCTGAACAATTTCTCGATGGCGATCGAGCTCAAGGTCATGCCCGTATCGACGGAGAAATATCGCTCAACCGATATCTCCGGTGACTACGCGGCGATGGCGCGCGCTTTCGGGGGCTACGGCGAGCGTGTCGAGAAGCCGGGCGACATCGTGGCGGCGATCAAGCGCGGTATCGCAGCAACCGAAAAAGGCCAGCCGGCGCTGCTCGAGTTCATCACATCGAAGGAGACCGAGGTCAGCCGCATCGGCTGATTTTGCCTGGGCGAGCCCGATACTCCATCGGCTCGCCCCCCTATGCTCAAGGAGCGGAGCCGGAGCTTCAAAACGAAGCAATCAGGCAGCATTCGCAAAAAGCTGCATACGTAAATCCCAATTTCTCGCCGGATAATCTTCGTGCAACCTACAATTCTCCGCAAGGCGGGGTTCCATTCGCAATTCTAGAATGGCCGAGAGTTTAACCATTTATTAGGTCTTCCATTGATGTACCCCCGCGACTGCGGAATTCTTCGAGGAGTGACAATCATTTCTTAACAGGAGCTCGCCATGCGCTTCACCTCGAAGGTCGTTCTCGCCGCATCGGCTGTGCTGTGGTCGATCCCAACCGCGTCCGCGCTCCAATGGAACTGCGGCGTGCCCGAGATCGACGGTCCCGCCGGCATCTCGGCCGTGGCGGTTCTGCTCTCCATCGGTGTGATGGCCTACGAGCGCTACAAGGCCTGACAGGCAAGTCCTCTCGCGCACGCTCCGACGCCGCGACGGCGCACAGGGTCGGCAATCGAAACGCCCTGGTGCGCCTATTTGTTTACATCCCGGCTTCCAGTCGGCCGCAGAGTCCGTATATGAGCACGCGATCGATTGGCACAGCCAGATCGAGCAGTCCCTTCAAGCTGCGCACACTGGGTTGGCTGGCTCTGGCTGTCGGCGAAATGCTCGTCGTCAGCTTGCTGTTCGATTTCACCTCTGGCGTCGCGCCTCACCACAATCCCGTTTTCTATGTCACCCGAGTTGCGCGTTGGGCCGCTATCGGCGTTCCGCTGGTGGTGTTGCTCACCTGGTCGGAACGGCACGTGCTGGCTGCGCAATGGGCGGCGCTAGAAAGACATAGCCTTGTTGGGCGCGCGTTGTGGGTGAATCTCATCGTCTTCGCGCTCACTGCGGCCGCCAGCGCCGCCTTCACGGCGCACGCAGCAGCGGCGACTTCGCCGCCCTGGCATCTTCTGCCTCTGCTCGGCGCTCTCGTCGTTGCCATGGCGCTGTCGCTCGTGAGGGTCATCGTTCCCCTTCGCGGCCTTGCGGCACTGGTATGGGCCTGGCGATCGCAGGCTCTCATTGCAGGGGGCGCGGCGCTCGCAATCGTTCTGCTTGCGGACGCGGCGCTATACCTTTGGGGGCCTATGGCCGATGCGACGCTCGTCCTCTCGGCTGCCATCCTCGCGCTTTACGAGAGCAACGTGGTCGTCGACCACGTAGAGCGCGGAATTCGGGTCGGCGAGTTCGGCGTTCTCATCTGGGATACGTGCTCGGGACTGGAGGGGCTGGCACTCGTCTCTGGCTTCGTCGCGATCTACCTGTGGACGTTCCGCAGCGAGCTGAGCTTTCCCAAGGCCTTTCTTCTCTTTCCAATCGGCCTCGCGGTGAGTTGGCTTCTCAATGGCGTGCGCATCGCGGCTCTGGTGTCGATCGGCGCCCATATCTCACCGGATGTCGCGGTCAAAGGGTTTCATTCCCAAGCGGGGTGGATCGCCTTTTTGCTGGTGGCGTTGGGCCTGATGGCGATGTCTCGATATATGGGCTTTCTGGCGGTGGCGCCGGCATCTGCGCAGCCGGCGCCGGCGCAACCCACTGCTGCCCAGGGCCGCTATCAGGCCACGGTCGGACATCTCCTGCCCTTCGTTGCACTGATGGCGGGCTCGATCGCCATGTCGACAACGGCCCCACACGATCGTCCGGTTTATCTGCTGAAGGCGTTCCTGATCGCGGCAGCGCTCTGGCTCTGCCGACACCTCTACGGCTCGTGGCGGGCAGCACTGCCAGCTACGTCGATCGGCGCGGGGCTGCTCGTCGGGGTGGCCTGGATCGCGACGAGCCCCTCCACTGACGCCGGTGAAGCGCTCGGCATCTGGCTGTCGCAGATTGGGCCGGAGCTGGCTATCGCGTGGCTCCTGGTGCGCGGGATCGGCACCATCGCGCTCGTACCGATCGCGGAGGAGTTGGCGTTTCGCGGCTTTCTCTACCGGCGACTGATCGGGCGCGACTTCCACTTGATCGGGCCGACCGCGTTCTCGTGGCTGGCTCTCGTCGTGAGCTCGCTTCTGTTCGGGGCGCTCCACGACCGTTGGCTGGCGGGCGCCCTCGCTGGAGCCATCTTCGCGCTCGTCATGTTGCGGAGCGGGCGACTGGGCGACGCCATTCTCGCCCATGCGACCGCCAACGCCCTGATTTTCGCGTGGGCGCTGGCGTTTCGGCAATGGTCACTGATTTGACGGCTTACTTCAGTGGCTCGTAGCGCGGCTCGTGCCCGCCAAGCTTCAGGCTCAAGCCGACCCGCGCGACCAAGATCTCGTCATCCCATTTGGCATGGGCTTCGCAGGGGACGCCGCCGCAGCCCGTGACCACGTAGGTGCGGCTTTCGTCACCAAGATCAGCCCATAGAACCTCGGCGCGCAGCGTCCAGCGGTCGTGGCGGAGGAACTCGACGCCACCACCGACTACCCAGCCGGTTGCCCAATCGCTGTCCGACTGCTGGAAGAGGCCGCCTGGAGCGTTCGGCGCGACGAGATGATGGGTGCGGTCGGCCCAGGCGACACCGGCGGTCGCATAGACGAGCATGGTGTCGTGAACCGCGATGCCAAGCCGGCCGCGCAACGTGCCGAGCGCGTCGACGGTGGTGGTAAAGGACGTCTGATCGGGTTGCGTGGCGCGCGTTTCGAGGTCGAGGTAGCTGAGGTCGCCCTCAATACCCACGACGACACGACCGCACTGCATATTGTAGCCGACATGCCCGCCGACGATGACACTGCCGTCGTCGCTGGACAGACTTGGCTCGCCGCGCGGGTACTGCTCGGAATCCAGGCCCGCATAGCCGACGCTGGCCCCAATGTAGAGCCCATTGAACGCACCCGTATGGCACTGATCCGCCAGTGCGGCGCCCGACCACATAAGGGCTGCCGTTGCCAGCGCGATTGCGCCGCTTTTCCTGTTCATTCGCCATCTCTCCCCTCAGCGAAGATTGCCATTGCCGCCCGCGTCGCGCGAACGCGATACGCCAAGCAAGCACAGGTCACGGCCGTCCAGTCGCGACTCCAGCGCCTGATGGAACGTGCCCACGCGACCTTCAGTTGAGGAGAGAATCGCTGATTCGCGCGGCGCTAACCAGCTTTTAGGGCGCGCCCACGCCCGGTCTTTCTCCATATGTGGTAGGTTCAGCCACATGTGGAGCACGGATGATGGCGCCCTTCATCCGCCAGGCGCGTAATGCGTAATCAGGTCCGATCGGCTGCCGCCAGGACCTCGGCGAACGTCTCCAACGCCTTTGCCGCGAACGCGCGCATGTTGGCAACGCGATCGCCGTGGGCCGTTTCGAGTGTGAGCACGCGCTCGACCGGCCCCGTGACGGCGATGCACGTGTGACCTGCCGCGTCGCCGTAGCGATTTCCGGAGGGGCCTGCGGCGCCCGTCTCGGAAAGCCCCCATGTGGCAGCGTGGCGATGGCGCATCGTACGGGCCAGAAGAGTTGCGTAAGGCTCGCTCGACGAGCGCAGGCCCTTCATCTCGGCATCCGTGATGCCGACCAGGGCACTCCTCGCCTGCCGGGTGTAGACAACGGCGCCGCCAAGAAAATACGCCGAGGCCCCAGGGACAGCGAGCAAAGCAGCCGCCATCAGCCCTCCGGCCGAGGATTCGGCGACGGCGACGGTCTCGCCGCGCGCCTTGAGCTTGCGAGCAATATCCTCGGCGAGAGGAAGCAGGGTCTGCATCTGGGGGCCTCCAGGCTGACATGAGGGGACGCGAGGGAAGCAGTCTTGCAAGGAATGGCGCTGGAGCAAAGCCGGTTCGCAGGTTGTTTGGAAGATGTTGCGCGACGGCTTCCACCTACGGCCATGTGCGCCCGCGGCGGTGCCTCGTTCAATGCAAGCAGGAACTCGAAGCCGACAAGGCTCGTGCTGGCTAACGGATCAAGAGCTATGGCCGGAAGTTGGTGACGGCGGGAATCGGGAAGGCGGCATATCGTGGGGGTGCTTGACGCCTCCACTTCTCCAGCAAAGGAGTGATATGCCGTGCCCAACCATAACGTCGTCCGGCTGATTCAGCCAGGAGCCTTCGACGATCAGCTGACCGAAGTCCTGCGCAATGGTGCGCGTGCCCTTCTCGCGCAGGCGGTCGAGGCCGAGGTCGCCGGCTTTCTCGGCAAGCACGCCGATCTCAAGGCTGACGATGGCCGCGCCCGCATCGTCCGCCACGGCTACCTGCCCGAGCGCGAGGTGATGACCGGCATCGGTCCGGTCCCAGTCAAGCAGCCGCGCGTGCGTGATCGCGGGGTGGCGGCCGATGATCCCGGCCGCATCAGGTTTTCGCCGTCGATCCTTCCGCCTTACATGCGGCGCTCCAAGTCAATCGAGACGCTGCTGCCGATCCTGTACCTCAAGGGCATCTCTACCGGCGACTTCTCCGAGGCTCTGGCAGCATTGCTCGGCAAGGATGCGGCAGGGCTTTCGGCGTCCGCTATCGGCCGCCTGAAGGACGGCTGGCTCGACGAGCATGCCGCGTGGCAGAAGCGCGATCTCTCGGCGAGGCGCTACGTCTACGCCTGGGCGGACGGCATCCATCTGGAAGCCCGGCTCGAAGATGAGAAGCAATGCATCCTGGTCATCATCGGTGCGACGCCGGAGGGCAGGAAGGAACTCGTCGGGTTCACAGACGGCGCTCGTGAGAGCACGCACGATTGGCGCGAGCTGCTGCTCGATCTGAAGCGGCGGGGGCTCGACGCGCAACCTGAGATGATGATCGCCGACGGTGCGCTCGGCTTCTGGAAAGCCGCCGGCGAGGTCTGGCCGAAAGCTGCCGAGCAGCGGTGCTGGGTGCACAAGACCGCGAATGTGCTCGCCAAGCTGCCGAAGAGCCAGCATCCGAAGGCCAAACGTGCATTGCAGGAGATCTGGATGGCCGAGACGAAGACTGTCGCCGAGTTGGCGTTCGACGCGTTCGTCGAGAGCTACGCTCTGAAATACGAGAAGGCCGCCGATTGCCTGGCGAGGGATCGCGACACGCTGCTCGCCTTCTACGACTTTCCCGCCGAGCACTGGAAGCATCTGCGAACGACGAACCCGATCGAGAGCACGTTCGCGACGGTGCGCCATCGCACGACCCGATCGAAGGGCTGTCTGTCGAACAAGACCGCGCTCGCCATGGTGTTCAAGCTTGTTGAGAGCGCGCAACGCTCGTGGCGCCGTCTCGACGGTCATGCCCAGTTGCCAAAGCTCATCCTGGGTGTGAAGTTCTCTGACGGGCTGGAAGTCGCCGCCAAGTCGTCCCGTCAGCCCCCAACCGCTGCCGCCTGACCGTCCCGGCCATCACCAAGATTTGGCGATAGCTCACGGATCAATGCTGCCGACTAAGTCACCATCGCCATCTGAGCCGGGTCGAGCTGTAGCCAGACTTGCTCGTCGACATTGAACGTCTCAGCCGGCACGGCAGCGACCCTGAGGCGCAAATTGCCACCATCGGGTTGCACCTGATAGTCCCACGCATCGCCCAGATAGGCGCGCTGCATGATGCGCGCGGGAACCGCTACCCCCGATGCTTGTCGCGCGAGCGTCAAGCTCTGAGGGCGAACCGAGAAGACCAGCTTGCCGTTGTGGGCTCGCACGTCGTCATCGAAGGCGCCGGCAGGCAGTGTGAAGCCGTCGAACGCGACGGTGGCGCCATCGGTCTCGGCGTCGACAAAGTTCGTGCGCCCGATGAAGCCGGCGACGAAGCGCGTCTTGGGTCGATTGTAGACAACGTACGGCTCATCGACCTGATCGATGCGTCCCTCGTTCATGACGGCGACGCGATCCGACGTCACCATCGCCTCGCCCTGGTCATGGGTGACGTAGACGGTCGTGATGCGAAACTCGTCGTGCAGACGGCGAATCTCGAAGCGCATCTCCTCGCGCAAATTGGCGTCCAGATTGGAGAGAGGCTCGTCCAGCAGGAGAACCGCCGGCTTGACGACGATCGCGCGAGCAAGGGCAACGCGCTGCTGCTGGCCGCCCGACAGCTCGGCGGGATAGCGGCGGCCCAGATGCCCCATCTGCACGACCTCGAGGATTTCGCCGACCCGCTTCTTGATCTCTGCGGTGGATAGCTTTCTGAGCTCGAGGCCAAAGCCGACGTTCTGCTCGACCGTCATGTTCGGCCAGATGGCGTAGCTCTGGAAGATCATCGACATATTGCGCCGCTCCGGCGGCACCACGGCCGTGGGAGACGAGACAAGCTCGCCCTCTATGGAAATGGTGCCCTCGGTCGGCGGGATGAAGCCGGCGATCATCCGGAGCGTTGTCGTCTTGCCGCAGCCGGAGGGGCCGAGAAGCGACACGAACTCGCCTTCTGCGAGCGTGAGGTCGACACCGGCCACGGCCGTCGTCGCGCCGTACCGGCGGACAATGTTGGAAAGCACGAGTTTCGACATTTATTGCCCCTCAATCGCGGCGCAGCATGAAGTCGCGGCCGGCAACGCGCATGCCGATGGCGACGAACGCGAGCGTGATGACTAGCAGCAGCCCACCGAGCGCCGCGAGCACCTCGAAGTTGCCCTCCTCGCTGAGATCGTAGAGCAGCACCGAGATGGTGCGTGTCTGCGGCCCGACGAGGAAGATCGCTGCGCTCAACTCACGGGTGGCGAGGATGAAGATCAACAGCCAGCCGCCGAGCATGCTGCGCTTGAGGAGTGGCGCGATCACGCGGCGGATCGCCGTCACGCGACTGCCGCCGAGAATGCGCACGGCCTCCTCCATCTCGGGATGCACCGATCGCAAGGCGGCCGCGCTGTTGGCGTAGGCGATCGGCAGGAAACGCGTGGTGAAGGCGAGGATCATGAGGATGCCCGTGCCGTAGAGCGCCAGGGGCGGCGCCGCATAGGCTGCGTAGAAGCCGATCGCCATGACGATCCCCGGAATGACGAACGGGGCCATGCACAGGAACGCCAGACTGTTTGCGAAGGGAACCAGCCGCCGGTTGACGATATAGGCGATGGCGAGTGCGAGGAGCGCTGCGAACGTCGCCGAGCCGAAGCCATAGACAAACGTGTTCCACACGGCCGTCGGGGCCATGTCGTGCTCGAACAGGAGGAACTTGTAGTTTCGCAGCGTCAAATTCTCGAAGGAGAGGCCGCGACCCCACGCGCGACTGAACGAAGCCTGGATGAGCACGATCATCGGCAGCGCCACGGACAGGATTCCGACGAAAGCGCAGTAGGCGAACACGGGCCATCGCCACACACCGAGCTTGATCTCGCGCCGCTCACCGCCTTTGCCGGTCTGGGACACGAACCCTTTGCGAGCCAGCATGAGCCGCTGCAAGCCCATCAGGGCGATCGTGATCAACAGCAGAGGCATGGCATAGGCGGCCGCAACCTCGGCTCGGACCGGAAACTCGAAGAATTGCCAGAGCTGCGTCGTGACGACGTTGAAACGCGCCGGAATGCCGATCAGGGCCGGAGCGCCAAAGAGGGCAATGGTTTCGAGAAACACGATGATGATGCCGGCGAGAATCGATGGCCAGGCGAGCGGCAATGTCACACGGTACATCGTGCGCCAGGCGCCGGCACCGAGGATGTTGGCCGCGTCCTCCATTTCCGACGAGATGAGGTCGAGGGCAGACTTCGTGAACAGAAAGATGAAGGGAAACGAGTTGAGCGCGATGATCAGCGCCAAGCCGGAGAAGCTGTAGACGTTGACCAGCGGCTCGGGTCCACCACCCAACTGCGCCCAGACCTGATTGATCCAACCGGACTTTGGACCAGCGAGTAGAATCCAACCGACGGCTCCGAGATAGGGCGGCACGATGAAAGCACCGAGCACCACGGTCCAAATCAGCATCTTGAAGGGGACGTCGGTTCGCGACAGTGCCCAGGCGAGCGGAACGCCCATGATCGTGCTGAGGAGCGCGACGGCGGCGCCAAGCATCAGCGAGTTGCCGAGCGCCTCGAGGTAGCGCGCGCGGCCATAGGCCTCGAGGTAGTTCGCGATTGTGAACGTGCCTTCCTCGGCAACCTGGAAGCTCGAGACGACCAACGTCACCAGCGGGCTGACGACCAGGAAGACCAGCACCGCGGAAAGGGCCAGCCAGAGCAGGCTGGTCGAATCGAAATACCGCATCCGATCCGCAACGGAGCCTTGGCTGGCGACAGACGGTGGCCGTGCGGCGACGGAGGGAGCAGCGTCGTTCATGGTGCATCCTCGGCAGGTGCGGCTCGGATCCCGCGACGGCGCAGCCAAGCCGATGCCTAGCCGCGCCTGGAGTGTCGATCGGCATAGAGGTTGCGCGCCGCGTCGAGCGGCAGCCGCCTCTCTCAGATGCCGAACGTCTCGCGCCAGAGCTCCTTGACCTCAGGAATGCCTTTCGAGATCTCCTCGAACGAGGGTCGCAGGGTCTTGACCTCACCGACCGAGCGCCCGCCCTTCACCGGCGGCACCTCGGGGCGCATCGACTCGCCGTAGTCGGCCACATTCACCTTGGCTGCCTCGATGCTCAGCAGGAACTCCATGAACAGCCTGGCTGCATTGGGGTTCTTGGTGCCCTTCATGACGCCGGACGGGGCGATCATGAGCAGTGCGCCATCCTCGGGATAGATCACGCCCACCGGGTTGCCCTTAGAGGCGCTCTTCAGCGTCGTGGCAGATGGGCCTGCACCGATCGAGCGCTCGCCGGCATTGAGCATCGTGACCGTGTCGTTGATCGAGCGGCCGATCTGCGGCTTGTTCGCCTCGAGCTTCTTGAAGTAGTCCCAGCCGTGGAGCTTGCGCATCAGCACGACCCAGGTGCCGACGTAGCCCGAGAAGCCTGGGTGGCCGACGGTGACCTCGCCCTTCCACTTCGGATCGAGCAGGTCGGCCCACTTTTTCGGCAGCTCCTTACCCTTCAGCTTCTCCGTGTTGTAGTTGATCAGCACGAGGCCGGCGGAAGTCGTGTGGAAGTAGCCGTCGGGATCGATACCCTGGAACGCCTTGTGCGCCTTCGATGCCGCGTCGGGCGTGAACTTCTCGAGGAGCTTCTTGTCCTTGAGATAGGCGAAGTGGCCCAGGTCCGTGCTGGAGAACACGTCGCATTGCTGGACGCGTGCCTTGAGGTCCTGTGTCAGGCGCTGGAATGCGACCTGCGCGGTGGTGCGGATGACATTGACGTTGACGCCCGGGAACTTTGCCTGGAACGCTTTACCGAGCGATTCAGCGGTCTCGGAGCTGTAGTGCGAGATGTACCAGGTCACGCTCTCCTTATTGGCTTTGGCGGCCTCGTAGAGCTTCGTCTCGGCGGGGCTCATCTCTGCCCGAACCGGAGCCGTGACCGCCAGCGCCATTATCACAGCCCCGGCCGCAGGCATCCAACGTGCGAACGTCCTCATCATTGCGTTTCCTCCACTGACGCACCGGCACGACTGTCTTGTGGCAATGCCGGCGAACGCTGCCGGACGAACTGCCCCGCCCATGCGGGCGGCGTGCTCTCGTTTTACATGCGAGCGCGATGCTAACAGGCAGCCGACATCTGTCTACAGGTCAGTGACCGAACCGTCGGGAGAGCAGCGACGCTCGCTCACTGCTAGAATTCGCAAAGCCATCTTGGCGCCCGGACCGGGGACGCCGGTCGCGGTTGGCAGGCTCATCCGCACGTGCTGTCATCGCAAGCAGTACGCTTATTCCTCGACGACGGAACCCAGCGATGACCCGCCAACTTCACCTCAACCTGTTCATCCAGAGCCGCGGCCATCACGAGGCATCGTGGCGCCATCCCGCTTCCTCGCCGCTGTCGCTGACCGATATTCGCTATGTGCAGGAGCTTGCGCGCAAAGCGGAAAAAGGCCTTCTCGATTCGATCTTTCTCGCGGACGTGCTCGCCTTATGGGACGACGTCGCGCATGCCCCGCACAATTGGCTCGAGCCGATCACCACGCTCGGCGCATTGGCCGTCTCAACGGAGCGGATCGGGCTGATCGCGACTGCCTCGACGACCTACACCGAACCATTCAACCTCGCCCGGCAGTACGCCTCGCTCGATCACATGAGCGGTGGCCGGGTCGGCTGGAACATCGTCACGACCTGGTCGGTCGGCGCGGCCGCGAATTTCGGCGATCGCGGCCAGGTCACACATGCCGACAGGTACGATCGCGCCGACGAGTACATGACTGTCGTCAAGGGGCTCTGGGACAGCTGGGCCGACGATGCGATCGTCGATGATCGCGCGAGCGGTCTTTACGCCCACGGCGATCGCATTCAGGCGATCAATCACCACGGCGCACACTACGCGGTGAACGGTCCGCTCAACATCCCTCGCCCACCACAAGGACGACCGGTTCTCGTGCAGGCCGGCTCGTCCGACACGGGCCGAAATTTCGCGGCACGGCACGCCGAGGCGATCTTTACGGCACATCTCGAGAAAGCGACCGCCAAAGCGTTCTACGCGGACATCAAGTCGCGCGCCGTCGCGGCGGGGCGCAAGTCCGATCAGGTGCTCGTGCTACCGGGCCTCTCGGCAATCATCGCGTCGACGGAACGCGAGGCGAGGTGGCTTGCGGACGAGCTCGACAACCTTGCCGATCCGGAAGTCGGGAGGCGACGCTTGTCAGGGCGCTTCGGCGGCCATGATTTCACTCATCTGCCGCTCGACGAACCGCTGGCGCCCGAAGATTTCCCAGATCCTGAGAGCGTGCAAGCCGCGCGGAGCCGGACCGAGGTGATCGTCGGCTTCGTCGCGCGCGAGCGACCGACCCTGCGCCAGCTCCTCGCCAAGCTGGCCGGCGCGCGCGGTCACTTCACGTTCGCCGGGACGCCGGAGCAACTCGTCGACCTGATGGTCGACTGGCATGCCGACGGTGCAGCGGACGGCTTCAACCTGATGCCGCCTGTCCTGCCTTGGATGCTCGACGTGTTCATCGAGGAGGTGGTGCCCCAACTGCAGAAGCGCGGCCTCTATCGCACAGAGTATGCGGGCAGCACACTGCGGTCGCACTATGGGCTCGACCGGCCAACTGTCACTCGGGGATAAGGCTGGAAGCCGAGCCGGCGACGACGGGGTGCGAGCGGCAGGCGCGCCGACGGCCACCTCGCCCCATGAGTCAGAGTCACCCCACTCACCGATATGGCGCACCCGGTAGGATTCGAACCTACGACCTTCGCCTTCGGAGGGCGACACTCTATCCAGCTGAGCTACGGGTGCTGCTCAGGAGAACTGATACCCGATGCGGGCGGCTCCTGCAATTGGCGTGTCGGTGTGAGACCCGGCAACCGAGCTGCGACCGCGGCTGTCAAGGCTGGCGTTCGCGGGATTGGCGCGATAGACGTTCGCCGGTGTCCAGTCGGCCGCCCTGCGCGCCGCCACCTGCCGAGACGAACCCGACCCGAGCCATGATCTCAGTCATCATTCCAACGCTCAACGCCGAATCTGGCCTCGCCGCCTGCCTGTCCGCACTGGTGCCGGCGACGGTGGACGGCCTCGTGCGCGAGGTCATCATCGTCGATGGCGGCTCAACCGACCGGACGCTGAAGATTGCCGATCAAGCCGGCGCGAAAGTCGTCGCGTCTCGGCCTGGGCGCGGCTGCCAGCTTGAGGCCGGCGCCCGTGCGGCGCGCTTCGGTTGGCTGTTGTTTCTCCACGCCGACACCGTGCTCGAGCCGGGCTGGGAGCGAGAGCTCGGCGCCTTCGTCGAGCGTGTGGAGGTCGGCCAGAGACCCGAGGCAGCAGCCGTCTTCCGGTTTGCCCTCGACGATATCGGCTTCCTCCCCCGCGTCGTGGAGTGGGGCGTCGCGGTGCGCACGACCGTCATGCGGCTGCCATACGGCGACCAGGGCCTCGCGATGCCCCGGCGCCTCTACGACCGTATCGGTGGCTTTCGCGACATGCCGTTGATGGAGGATGTCGACATGATCCGCAGATTGGGCCGCGCTCGCACCATCGTGCTTCGGTCCGGTGCCGTTACCAGCGCGATCCGCTATCGCCGCGAAGGCTATATGCCGCGCGTTGCGCGCAATCTCGCGTGCCTGACGCTGTACTATCTGCGCGTGCCGCCTCAGGTTATTGCCCGCATTTATGACTAATGTCCCGACCGCGAAGTTCGTTTCATTGTGCTGCCGGGTCGGGACGAACTTCGCGGTCGAAAGGACACTAGCTAAATCATGAGCTTAGTGTGGCGTTGTGTTTGGAAGTCCGCCTTCAGGAACTGCCGAGAGAATGAAGCGGACTTCCAAACCGCCACATTAGTGTAGCGCATCTGACGTTTGGTACCCGCGCTCGACTGGGCTCGTCACCAAACGTCAGATGCAAAAGCTACACTAAAGTCATGATGTTGCTAGTGTTCCTCTGGCGCCGACATTTGCTCTCGACCGAGCCGCGACGGGAGGCAAATGTCGGCGCCGCCACACTAGGCGTTCGTTCACGCGCGTTCAATTCGGCGTGAGGCCCACCAGAGCGCTCATTTCCTAAGCCGCCGCTGTCGAGTAGGCATGCGGCAGTGCTCGCAGCATCCCGTGAGCCAGCCAGGGAGACCACCCATGCACAGCATCTCGCGCCGAGGATTCGTCGTATCGGCCGCCGCTGCCGGCGCCGCGTTCGGTTTGGACGGCCCGCTCGAGTTCATCTCCTCGGCCAGCGCGCAGAAGGCGCCGGAGGCCGGAGCCAAGGGCTTTGCCAAATTCAAGGTCGGCGACTGGAACGTCACGACCATCTACGACGGCATTTGGGAGAAGGCCCACGACCCGGGCTTCATCAAGAACGCCACGCTCGACGAGACCAAGGCCGCGTTGAAGGCCGCCGGCATCACCGACGCACACGTGCCGATCACGTTCACCGTCACTGTGGTCGAAAAGGCCGGCAACATTGTCATGTTCGACAGCGGCACCGGCGGCCAGCTGAGCCCGAAAGCCGGTTTGCTCGCCAAGCAGAACCTTCAGGCCGCTGGCATCGATCCGTCCAAGATCTCGACCATTGTCGTGACGCACTTCCATCCCGATCACATCTTCGGCCTGATGGCGAAGGACACCAACGCGCAGGTCTTCCCCAACGCCCAGATCGTCGTGCCGGCCGCGGAGTACAAATATTGGACGGCCCCCGACCTGATCGACAAGCTGCCGGAAGCCCGGCGTGGCCTCGTCAAGCGTATCCAGGCGACCATGCCGACCTGGAAGAACCTCGGGCAGGTGGCAGACAACGCGGATGCCACTGCCGGCATCAAGGCGATCAACACCAATGGTCACACTCCGGGGCATACCAGCTACGAGCTCAGCTCCGGCAACGCTAAGCTGATCGTCACGGGCGACCTCACGAACATTCCCGCGTTGTTCGTGAAAAACCCCGGCTGGCATGCCGCCTTCGACAGCGACGCCGCGATGGCCGAGAAGACCCGCCGCGCCCTGTTTGAGCGTGCCATCGCCGAAGGCGCCATCCTGACCGGCTACCACTGGGGCATGCCCGGCGCCGGAACCATCAAGAAGGACGGCACCGGCTACGCGCTCGTGCCCGTGACGGCGTCCTGACGCCACACACGGTGCCGAGCGCCATGCGCAAGCCTGCTCCCGGCATGAAGCATCGGAGGGCGCCGCGAAAACCCGCGGCGCCCTTTGCTTGCCGGCTCGTGATCATGGTCAAGCTGCCGATGGCCGGACGGGTCAAGACACGCCTCGCGCGCGAGATCGGCATCGCCGAGGCCACACGCTTCTACCGCGCCGCCTCGCGGTCGGTCATCGCACGCCTATCCCGTCAGCCGTTCTGGCGAACGATCCTTCTGGTGAGCCCGGATAGCGGCGTCGTGAGCGCCATGCTGCCCGCTGGTCTCCGCCGCATGGCTCAAGGCTCTGGCGATCTCGGCGCCCGCATGCACCGGCCCATGCGCGTGCTTTCACCAGGACCGGTCTGTCTCATCGGCACCGACATCCCTGCCATCCGTCCGGCGGACATCCGGCGGGCATTTCGTCAGTTGGGCCGCAGCGACGCGGTATTCGGGCCCGCCGAGGACGGCGGCTTCTGGCTCGTCGGGATGCGCCGCCGGCCTCGCCTGGTGGACCCTTATGACGATGTCGGCTGGTCGCGTCCGGATACGCTCGCCGCGGTCGAGGCAAATCTCGCTGGACGCCGCGTGGAGCACACGACTTGCCTTTATGACGTAGACAACCGCGCGGATCTGGCTCGCTGCCGCGGGCACTACGGTCGTATGGTCCCGCCGCTACGGTTCTGATCGAAGCGGGCCAAGGTCTGCAAATTTAGCGCCGCGTTAACGAGTTCGTCGTTTGTTCGCCTAAATCCAGTGACACTGTAAGCCTCGTCGGGATCGGCGGGCTTAACCTCCCGTTAACCCCTCCCCTTCACACTCTGTTTACCGGGCCGGAAGTGACGGTTGCGCCGTCGGCGCAGCCGTGGGTCTGATGTGTTTGGGCTTCGTGTGGCCGACAGTATCTGTAGAGAGTAGCGTCGTATGGGCGAGCGTCGTCGCAAGTCGGTTAAGTTGCCGGTCGGCAAGGTTCTGCAAGGCGATTGCCTGAAGCGCCTCCGTGAGATCCCGTCCGGGTCGGTGGATCTCGTATTTGCTGATCCCCCCTACAATCTGCAACTCGATCGCACGTTGCTGCGGCCGAACAATACGGTCGTCGATGGCGTCGACGACGCCTGGGACAAGTTCCAGAGCTTCGCCGACTATGATCGCTTCTCGCGCGAGTGGCTGGCTGAGGCTCGCCGCATCCTGAAGCCGGACGGCGCCATCTGGGTGATCGGCTCCTATCACAACATTTTCCGCCTCGGCGTCGCGCTTCAGGATCTCGGCTTCTGGCTCCAGAACGACGTGATCTGGCGCAAGGTCAATCCGATGCCGAACTTCCGCGGCAAGCGCTTCACCAATGCCCACGAGACGCTGATCTGGGCCGGCCGCGATCGCAACGCCCGCGTCACTTTCAATTACGATGCATTGAAGGCCGGGAACGAGGACATCCAGATGCGGTCGGACTGGCTGTTTCCGATCTGCTCGGGCCCAGAGCGGCTGAAGGACGACGGCGGCCGCAAGGCGCACCCGACGCAGAAGCCGGAGGCCCTTCTCCACCGCATCCTGATCGGAACCACCAATCCCGGTGACGTGGTGCTCGACCCGTTCTTCGGCACGGGCACCACCGGCGCGGTGGCCGAGCGGCTGGGCCGTCGCTGGATCGGTATCGAGCGCGAGCGCGATTACGTTCTCGCTGCCGAGGAGCGGATCGGGAAAGAGGAGACGCTGTCCACAGATGCGCTGGAGACCCTGCGCCCCCGCCGAGCCGAGCCGCGCGTTGCCTTCGGTGCCATCGTGGAGCTCGGCATGATTCGTCCCGGGGCCCGCGTCTCCGATGAGCGGGGTCGCATCTGGGCCGAGGTCCGCGCCGATGGCTCGCTGGCGCATTCCGGCCCGCGCGGCGTTATCCGCCAGGGCTCTATTCACCGCCTGGGTGCCGAGGTGCAGGGCAAGGCTGCCTGTAACGGCTGGACCTTCTGGCACTATGAGGCGGGTGGGCGACGCCTGCCCATCGATGCGCTACGCGACGAGGCCCGCCTGCGTCTCGGTCTTGCCGTCGCGCGTCCCCAGGCCATGGCGGCCGAGTGACGGCGTGTCGCGCCCGGCCTGTGGAAATTATTCGGCGGCGTGGAGAACCTGAAAGACCCACCTGACCCGAGCCCGAGAATCGCTGCTGATGCGGTGAGTTCAACGGGCGGCAGGTGGGTGACATGCGACACGTGAGATGCGACAGGGTGGCCGGCATTCTGGTGACCGTCTGCGCCTTGAGTTCTCGGAGCATGCGCCCGTCACGAGTACTCCGCCGCGCCGCGTTACGGATCGCTAAAGGATGATCCGATCGTCACGGGCTCGACTTCGAAGCCGCATTCGAAACCGGCGCGAGTGAGCGCGGGACGGACCAGAAAAATCATGGTCACGAAGCGGGCCTCGAAGCGGGTCGAGCTGGCTGCTGCGCCTTCGCGAGACGACGCCGCTCCACAAGCCCCGGCCCCCGAGGTCAGACGGTCGGCGTCTTCAAGAATCGCCGCGCCTGCCGCGCCGTCAGCCCCTTCCACGCCTACGGCTCCCGTTTCGACATCGTCCGCCACGCCAGCGCCGTCGGCTGGCGCCGAGCTGCCGTTGCCGCCGGTCGACGAGCCCGCCGCGGTTGCTGAGATGCTGGCCGAAGGGCTGGCCCTGTTCGATCAAGGCAAGGTCGTGCAGGCCCGGCGCCGCTTCGTTGCGGCCATGAACGGTCCTGTCCCGGAAGTGCTACTCGCCCTCGCGCGCTCGTACGACACGTACTACCTGAGCCGCTTGCCGACCTCGGACGCCGCCCCCGACATGCAGCGTGCGCTGATCCTCTACGAGCGCGCCTTGGAGCGCGGTGCCAGCGAAGCCGCCCCCGACCTGGAGCGCACACGCGGCATCCTCAAAATTCCTCGCTGAAACGTCGTTCTCTCTATTCTTTTTTCTCTCTAATCTTTTCGACGGGGTCCCCAACAGGACCCCGTTTTTTCTTGCAGGCGGCTACGGCGAGACTACCGCACCGTTCCCACCGCACCCTGCCGGTACTTCTCCACAATGCTCATGTCTGGATCGACGCCGAGACCCGGCCCCTGAGGCACCTGAACCTTGCCGTCTTTCGCCACCATCGCGTCGCCGTAGGGGCTGGCCTCCAGGTTGGCGTAGATGTTCTCCAGCATGGTGTCTGTGGACATCGACGCGACGATGTGGATGGACGCGAGATTGCCCGGCCCGAAGTAGGCGCAGTGGGGAATGCACTGCACCGAATGCGCCTCGGCCGCCGCGATGATCTTGCGCATCTCCGTGATGCCGCCGATCTTGGTCACGCTCGGCTGCGCGATGTCGATGGCACCCTTCTCGAAGCTGTCGACGAAATCATGCAGCCCCGCCGCGTTCTCGCCGGCTGCGATCCGCGTCTGGCCCTCGCGGCGCACACGCGCCAGACCCTTGTGATCCTCCGGCGGAAACACCGGCTCTTCCAGCCAGTAGAGACGCGCCGGCCGGTAGGCTTTCTCCATCTCCAGCGCCTGGGTCACGGTCCACGGGCAGTTGACGTCGTTCATGATCTCGACGTCGGGGCCCGCTCCCTCGCGCGCCGCCATCACCGCCTCGACCGTGTGCTCATGCAGCTTGATGTGCTTGAAGCCCGCCGCCGCCCGCTCGGAGCAGATCCTCTTCACGACCTCCGGACTGCCATAGCGCATCAGGCTCGAGTAGGCGCGAACCTCCTTGCGCCGCGCGCCACCGAGCAGATCCGACACCGGCAATCCCGCCCGCTTGCCGGCGATGTCCCAGAGCGCGATGTCGATGCCCGAGTGCGCATAGACCACTGGCCCATTGCGTCCGAAAATGTGGAAAGCCTGGGCGGCGTCCCGGTGCAGCCGATTGATGTCGGTCGGGTCCTTGCCGATGAACCAGGGCGCCACATACGTCTCGAGCGCCGCCTTCGTCGCCGGGATGATGTTGTGGCCGAAGCCCTCGCCCCAGCCCGTGATGCCGGCGTCGGTGTCGACCTGCACCAGCAGATGGTCCTGGGACGGGAACCGCAGCCCTGCGAACTCGGTCGTCGGCGCTCCCATGTCGTAGGGAATGCGCACGTAATGCGCGTGAATGGCGGTGATTTTCATTGGACGTCTCCCTGTGACCGGCATCGTGGCGGCAACCGAGGCCACCGCCTGCGGCCGCCTTTATTTCTTCCGCGCCGCCGCCTTGTCGAAGTCCGGCACGTTGCTCGATGAAGCTGCCAGCATCGGCGACTTGGTGACGGCGAGTGCGGCCGCGGCCTGCTCGTTCTCCAGGATCTTGGCCATGACGGCCTCCTTCGCGCGGTCGAAGTACTCGCGGTTCTCGGCGACGAACTTGCGCGATGTCCGCAGACCCGCGATGTAGCCGTTGATTTCGGGGATTACGTAGCGCGCCACCATGTCGTAGCTGCGGAACGTGTTCTCCGGGTTCGCCCAGTCGTGGACGAAGCCGACCACCGTGCCGAAGCCGCCGGAGATGGCGAGCACCTCCTTGATCTTGGCGATGAGATCGTCCGGTGTGCCGATGACGGCCGCCGACCCCTTCGAGAACGCCATCTTGTCGACCGCCTCGTCGCCGGTCTTGAACGGCTTCAGGCCCGGCCGCTGCAAAGTGCCGACGACGTACTCGTTGTGGTGGCGGAGCAGCCCGTCGCGCGCCTGCTCGCGGGCCTTCTCGCGCGTCTCTGCGATGTGCCACGACAGCAGCACGCGCCACTGGCTGCGGTCGGCGACCTGTCCGTGCTTCTTGGCGGCGTCCTCGGCGAACGACCATTGCTGGGGCAGCGCGTTCAGGCCCTCGCTCGACAGCGAGCCGATGGAGATGATGCCGATGCCGTACTTGCCGGCGAGCGTGAAGCCGGACGGGCTGATCTGCGAGGCGACGGCCATCGGCATGTCCTCCTGCAGCGGCAGCAGTTGCAGCGCGGCGTCGTTGAGCTGGAACCACTCGCCCTTGTAGGTGATGCGCTCGCCCTTGAAGAGCCGCCGGATGATGCCGATGGCCTCGTCCTGCCGGTCACGCAGCAGCATCGGGTCGATGCCGAGGGTGTGCGCGTCGGAGGCGAGCGCCCCTGGGCCCGAGCCGAAGATCGCGCGCCCGCCCGACTGCCAGTCGAGCTGCACCATGCGCTGCGCCACCATGAAGGGATGGTGATAGGGCAGCGAGACCACGCCCGTGCCGAGCTTGATGCGCGCCGTGCGCTCGGCCGCTGCCGCCAGGAACAGCTCGGGGCTCGCGATCATCTCCCAGCCCGAGGAATGATGCTCGCCACACCAGAACTCGTCGTAGCCGAGCTTGTCCATGTGCGCGACGAGGTCGATGTCGCGCCGCAGCTGCAGCATGGGGTTCTCGCCGATCGGGTGGTGAGGGGCGAGAAAGGCACCGAACTTCAACCGCGCCATGGCGTGTGCTCCGGAATTGTGGCTGGGATATCGTGCGGCTCACGGTAGGGCGCCGCCGGAGAAGGGGCAACCCCGCCCGGCGGCCCGACGACGACGGACGTGCTGGGCTATCCGGCGGGCTCGAACCGGGTGGTGGCCATCACGCGTCCTGCCGAAGGCGGGCAACGAAGCGATCGCGACGACGGTGCGCTCGTTCACCTACGACGGCGCCGGCAACATGCTGTCGGACAGCCGGCTGGGCAACGTCTACGCCTACACCTACAACGCCGCCAACCGGCTGAAGACGGTCTCGTTCCAGGGTAACCTGGTCGGCACCTACACGTACAACGGCGGCGAGCAGCTGATCCAGCGGGTGATCACCAACTCGGGGTCCTCGAACGGCACCATCCAGTACGTGCACGACCGGATGGGCAACATCATCGCCGAGGCGACGGCGGCGGGGGCGACGGCCCGGGAGTACATCTGGCTTCCCGAGGCCGAGATCGCGCCGACGTTCCAGTCGCGGGCGCAGGTGGACCGGCCGGTGGCGGTGGTCGATGGCGTGAACACGGCCACCCCGCAGACGTGGTACGTGGCAACCGATCACTTGCATCGCCCGATCCGCATGACCAATGCGGCCAAGGCCGTCATGTGGTCCGCGACGTGGACGCCGTGGGGTGCGCCGCATGCGATCACGGGGGCGGCGACGCTCGATGCGCGGTTCCCCGGGCAGTGGTTCCAGCTCGAATCATCCTTGCATTACAACTGGCATCGGCACTACGATCCCACCCTCGGCCGCTACACCCAGCCCGACCCGCTCGGGTTCGTCGATGGGCCGAGCGGGTATGGGTATGCCGTCGGATCGCCAGGAATGGCGGTGGATCCGAGGGGCCAGTACGTTCAAGTGGTCGTGACACTCTGCCGAATGTACCCAGCCGCATGTGCGGCCGCGGCGTCGGCAGTGATTATGACGGTCTTTCCAGACTGGTGGCGGCCAAAGCTCTGTGCTGTCAATTCTGACAATCAGCAAGGCGATGGCTCGAGTGGGCAAAGAAAAGCCGATCAAGGCCCACCTCCACTGCCTGACCGGATCGTAGGAAACAACCCGAGGCCGACAAGAACGAGGACTAATACTGATCTTCCAGCAGACGCATTTCCAGAGGCCGTTGACGGATTAACTGGCGGGAAAGTGTCAAATAGTGACCCTAATAACCCTGATCAAATGTGCTGTGATAATGGCGTGCGCATCCGCCCAGGCGATTCGAGTAGGGGGGAGGGACCGCGCATTGACATCCCTAGCAATGGATCTAAACCGCGAGAAACTATCCACTTTCCTCCAACTACGGTATGGCCATGGTAACGACATTGCTTGATCCGAGTGCCTCGACCATCGAAGCCGCCATTGGATTAAATCCACCAATGGATTTGATCGAGCACTACCCACGCACCTTCGGTCGCAGTAGCCTCTGGTTTGTTGGCGCGGAATTCTGTTCAGCTGCCAAAATGGCCTACCGGGATGTCGCCTTTAAGTTTGAAATATTTGAGATAAATCTCGGAGAATGCAAAGACCTTAAAACGATCCCAACTAGAGTAGTTGCTACTCTTTCTGATTGGCGGCGCATAGAATGTCTGTTCAGATTTAATTGGGAGCGCTTGGCAGCGACAGGCGAGTTGCCCCCAGCTTGCGACCCATTAGTGCAGGATTGGGGGCGTCTCGCTGACGTGCCGGCAGAATTCGTCAATCTTGGGGTGTCCATGGTTGGGCTCTTGTTCTGCAATAAAGGCGCTGACGAATATGTCGCTTTGGTTGTAGGCGATGACGAGGATCCCATTTCTTTTTTTGTATCCACCGACCAACGAACAATATCGGACAGAGTTTCGGGATATGAGCGGGTCAGACTCGACCAAATTGATGCCTGGCTACTTTCTACCTCTGCTCGAATCAGTACGCTTCAAAGGAAAGAGGTTGATCGTTCGTAACTATTCAACCTGCAACATGGTTCGGAGTCGTGGACGAGTTGCACGCGCTGCGCTGAGGCGAAATTGATTTAGGAGTGAGACGCCGTCGGGCGGTCCGACGACCACGGACGTGCTGGGTTATCCGGCGAGCTCGAACCGGGTGGTGGACATCACGCGGGGCGCCACGACGGTGCGCTCGTTCACCTATGACGGCGCCGGCAACATGCTGTCGGACAGCCGGCTGGGCAACGTCTACGCCTACACCTACAACGCCGCCAACCGGCTGAAGACGGTCTCGTTCCAGGGTAACCTGGTCGGCACCTACACGTACGTGTTTCGTGGCCCGCCTCCGGCAGGACGGCGGTGAGCAGCTGATTCAGCGGGTGGTCACCAACTCGGCGTCGGCGCGCGCCGGTTGCTTTGTGGGCATCCGAAGGCGCAACGCAGAACAACACCATCCAGTACGTGCACGACCGGATGGGGAACATCATCGCCGAGGCGACGGCGGCGGGGGCGACGTTCTTTGTGGCCCGCCTCCGGCAGGACGCGGGAGTACATCTGGCTGCCCGAGGCCGAGATCGCGCCGACGTCGCGCGGATGCTGTGTGGGCATCCGAAGCGCCACGAAAAAGCTCCCGGGCGCAGGTGGACCGGCCGGTGGCGGTGGTCGATGGCGTCACTGTTGGGGGCTCGCCTCCGGCAAGACACGGCCACCCCGCAGACGTGGTACGTGGCCGGGCCGGATGCGTCCATGCGGAGCATGGCTTCGCCATGACGTGGGCATCCGAAGGCCCAACTATAGTGCCCTACCCCCGCCCCGCGGCCGCGTCCTTGGCGAACACCAGCAGCTCGGTGGCGATGCGGTCCATGTCGGCGTAGTCGTCGCCTTTGGCCGAGCCGCGCTTCCAGAGCGCGTGAAGTTGCAACAGCACCACCGCCAGCTTGAACATGGCGAGCACGCGCAACACCGGAAAATCGGAAACGTCGCGGCCCGTCAGCCGCGCGTAGTCGGCCACCACCTCGTTGCGGGTCGGGAAGCCGGGCGCTGCGGTGGGCAACTGCTTCATGTCGTGCATGCAGGCGGGATCGCCCGCCTCGGCCCAGTAGCTGAGCATCGTCGCCACATCGAACAGCGGATCGCCGCGCGTGCCCATGTCCCAATCGACGATCGCGACAGGCTTCAGCGAGCCCGGCTCGACGATCAGGTTGTCGAGCTTGAAGTCGGAATGCAGCAACGTCGGCGCGCGCACCTTGACGGTTTGCTTGGCGAGCCAGCCGGACACCTCGCGCGCCAGCACCGCCGTCTGAGGTCCAAGCTCGAGGCGTTCCGCGCGTCCCGTCCAGCCGTTCCGCGCCCGCTCGATGAACCCCTCGGGCTTGCCGAGATCGCCGAGACCGACCGCCTCTGCATCGACGCTGTGAATGGCCACCAGCGTCTCGACCAGCATCCGGCCCGTCGCCGCCGCCACGTCGGGGCGCCCCTCGAAATGCCGCTTGTCGTCGCCCTTGATGACGAGCCCAGGCCGGTACGCGATCAGCTGGAACGGCACGCCGATGACGATCTTGTCCTCGCACAGGTGCACGCTCTCCGGCGCCAGCGGCAACGCCCGCCACAGACGCGAGAGAATGCGATGCTCGCGCGCCATATCGTGGGCGCCCGGTGGCAGGTCGCCATCGGGCGGCCGGCGCAGCACCAGCATTCGGCCACCAGCCCTGAGGCGATAGTTGATGTTCGCCATGCCCGTGCCGAACTGTTTGACCGGCTCGCTTGGATCGAGTGGCAGGCCGACGCCTGCGAGATAGGCGCCCAGCCGCGCCGTATCGATCGGGAAGGCGTCGCTGGCAGAGCGGAAGACGTGGGCGTCAAGGCCGCGCTGAGCTCCGCCACTGCTTGCTGATTCGGTCATGGCGCACGCCTCGCTTCACGTCGAAAGAGGATCCTGTACCGCCTTCATATCTGTCATCCTCGGGCTTGTCCCGAGGACCCATTTCGCCGCTTGTCAGGAACTTGGCGACGGCCCGCCGCCCATAAGCCGATGACGGCCTGGTTGCGCCTGACAGTCGACGTTCCAGCGTGCTGCACGATGGGTCCTCGGGACAAGCCCGAGGATGACAACCGATAGGCCTTCACGTCCTCTCCCAACCCATGACCACGGGCACCATCAACGCCGCCAGCACGCGCGCGTCGACCGCTTGTGCCTCGCCGAACTGGCCCTCGACGCCGAACAGGTTCATGGCGCCGACGTTCCGCTCGCAGAAGCGCACGGGCACGTTCATGATCGACGTGACGCCCAGCCCGAAAATCTTCTCGAAGTCCTTGTAGGTGGCTCGCACGTCGTCGCGGCCCTTGGCGATATAGACCTCGCCGCGCGCGAGCACGGCCTGATTGGTCGGATAGTCCGCGATGCGCTTGCGCCCGCCGACGGGATACGCGACGAAATCGCTCGAATGGATGCGCTCCACCTCGGCCGCCTCGTGGACGTAGCGGAACATCGTGAATCCCCGGGCACCGATGACGCGCTGCGCCACGACCCCGATCGCCTCCAGGATCGCCAGCGGCCGCGGTGCCTCGGCGGCGAACGCCGTCAACCGCACCACATCGTCAAAGTCCAGTCGTCGTGCCGTCATCTCGCTCACCACTCGCCGAACCGGTAGCCGCGCGCGCGCGCTCCACCGGTCACCCTCTGGATATAGTCGTGCGTCACCGTCGTGCGCGTCTTGCGAGTCAGCGCCCAGGAGAAGAGCCGCGCCTTCATCGCCTCGCGCACCTCGCCATACGCGGCGCTGTCGCCGAGATCGTGCAGCTCGTGGGGATCGGCTTCGAGATCGAAAAGCTGCGGCCGGAAGCGCTCGAAATGCACGTATTTCCACCGCGCCGTGCGCACCATGAAGCCGCGTGCCTCGTCGACCTCGAGCCCGAGATGCCGCCGCGCGTGGCGCAACGCGAAGTCGCCGTCGCAGAACGCCGCCTCGCGCCAACGCTCCCCATCCGACGTGCGGAGCAACGGCACCAGCGAGCGCCCTTCCAGCCGGTGCGGTGCAGGCTCGCCACCCGACCACGCGAGAAACGTCGGCGCGAGGTCGATCGCCTCGACCAGGGCATCAATGGTTGTGCCCCGCGTCGCATCGGCCTCGGGTCGTGGATCGACCACGATCAGCGGCACCCGCACGATCTCCTCGTGGAACAGATCCTTCTCGCCGAGCCAGTGGTCGCCGAGATAGTCGCCGTGGTCGGACGTGACGACAATGATCGTGTTGGCGATCTCGCCCGTCGCCTCGAGATGCTCGATCAGCCGGCCGACATGTGCGTCGAATTGCGTGATCAGACCCATGTAGGTCGGGATCACGGTCTCGCGGACCTCGTCACGAGAGAAGTTCACGCTCTCGTCGTGCTTCATGAAGGCACCGACGACGGGATGCGGGCTGGCGCGCTCGGCCTCAGAGCGATTGGCCGGCACGACCTGCTCCGGCCCGTACATGGCGTGATAGGGCGCCGGTGCGATATAGGGCCAGTGCGGCTTGATGTAGGAGACGTGCAGGCACCACGGGCCCCCGCCCTGCGCCTGCCGCATGAACTCCAGCGCCCGGTCGGTCATGTAGGCGGTCTCGGAATGCTCCTCCTTGACGCGGGCAGGTCGCCGGGCATTGCGCATCGCCCAGCCGGAGAGCACCTCGCCGTTGTCGCTCTCGACCGAGTTCGCCCACTCGTGCCAAGGGTTCACGCCGGAATAGCCGAGCTGGCGCAGCCAATTGTTGTAGGCGGGATCGCCACCCGCGAGCTTGCCGTCCACCTCCGGATGCAGGCCGTCGTCGCGCTCGAACGGCTCGAAGCCGCACTGCCAGTAGGGCAGTCCCGGATTGGTGCCCGGATCGATGCCGAGCCGCGCCATCGACTCGAGGTCCGGCTTGAAATGCGTCTTGCCGACGAGCACCACGCGATAGCCTTGCGGCCGCAGGTAGTCGCCCATCGTCCGCTCGTCGATGCGCAGCGCGAAGTTGTTGTAGGTCGCCCCGTGCGTCAGGTTATAGCGGCCCGAGTAGAAGCACATGCGCGACCCGCCGCAGACGGGCGACTGCACGAAGGCGCGCGTGAACGCCACGCCCTTCGCCGCCAGCCGGTCCAGGTTCGGCGTCCGGATATGCGGGTGCCCCGCGTGCGCCAGATAGTCCCAGCGGAGTTGGTCCGCCATGATAAAGAGGATGTTGGGCTTGTCCGTCATGGCCACCGGCTGATCTGGCTGGGCCGCGCGCGGGCCCTCTTTTCGAAGCGCCTGGAGCGTGACCTTTGCCGACCGAACAATCAAGCCTCGCGCGCCAGCCATGGCAGGCGACTGTCCTCACAATTTTCCCCGAGATGTTTCCGGGGCCTCTCGGCCTGTCGCTATCGGGCCAGGCGCTGGCGGCCGGAACGTGGCGGCTCGATTGCCTGAACATCCGGGAGTTCGGCCTCGGCCGGCACCGCCAAGTCGACGATACGCCGGCCGGGGGCGGCGCCGGCATGGTCATGCGCCCTGACGTTCTAGGCCCGGCCATCGATGCCGCTCTCGTGCCCTCTCCCAGCCTGCAACGGATCTACCTGTCGCCGCGCGGCAAGCCATTGACACAGGCCCGCGTGCGCGACCTCGCCAACGGCCCCGGCGTGCTTTTGCTCGCGGGCCGGTTCGAGGGCATCGATCAACGCGTCATCGACAGCCGCGATCTCGAGGAGACCTCGATCGGCGACTATGTCCTATCGGGCGGCGAGCTCGCGGCCATGGTGCTGATCGACGCCTGCGTGCGCCTGCTGCCGGGCGTCCTCGGCGCCGAGGCCTCGCTCTCCGAGGAGAGCTTCGAGAGCGGCCTCCTCGAATATCCCCAATACACCAAGCCCCGCGACTGGGAGGGCCGCAGCATTCCCGACGTGCTCCTGTCCGGGGACCACAAGAAGGTCGCTGAATGGCGCCGGCGCGAGGCCGAGCGGATCACGAGAGAGCGGCGCCCGGATCTGCTGGGATCGATCAAGGCTCGATGACGGCCACGTCAGGCATGACGCTAGAGCGCTTTCGCAACGTCTTGTCGAATGTCGCAAAGCACTCCGCTTCCCGGGAGCCTGAGAGATGGAGAGCATCCGCGAAATCGAGACCCTGCCGATAAGCCTGCAGCGCATCCTGTACGACGGTCGGCTCCGTGAGCCGCAGCCGGGGAAGACCGATGAGCTTTTCCACGGCCTTTCCTATGGCGTCGGCTTCGAGTTTGTAGGCGCTCCTCAAGACTTTCAATTACCCACATTTCCCATGAGTCGCGGAGTTGCAGTGTCGCGTGTTTTCTTGAGTCGGTGGAATCGGTTGTGATTCCTTGTCGAGCACCTGAATCGCGGAGGCGGGTGCACGATGGCAGCGAAATCTCGCGTTTCGACGGAGCAAGCATTTCAGTCCGAGCAAGCGGAGACCAGTGCTGCACGGGATTGGGTCGAACGCGAGACAGCCGACGGCGCGTTCAAGGATGAACGTCTCGATCGTCGCTTCAGAACCCTGCTCGCAGACATCGGCGGTGCGATCGGCGCAAGCCTGCCGCTGGCGTGCCAGGACTGGGCGAACACGAAAGCAGCGTACCGGTTTCTCGCGAATGATCGCGTCGACGAATCCGACATTCTGAGCGGCCATTTCGCGGCAACCGCCAAGCGCTTCGCTGCGACGAACGGTACGATCCTCGTGCTGCAGGATACGACCGAGTTCAGCTTCAAGCGGGAGCGCCCCGAAGCGATCGGATTCACGACGAGCGTGCGAATCCGCGACAGCAAAGAAGGTCGCAAGCGCGTGCATTCCGTCTGCGGCATCCTCATGCATGCGAGCCTTGCCGTGACGACGGAGGGCCTACCGCTCGGCGTCGCGGCGATCAAGTTCTGGAGCCGCAAGAAGTTCAAGGGCACGCGTGCGCTCAAGACCAAGATCAACCCGACGCGTGTCCCGATCGAGACGAAGGAAAGCGTGCGCTGGCTGCAGAACCTGGAGCAGTCGACGGCGCTGTTCGCGGATCCCGCTCGCTGTGTGCATGTCGGTGACCGTGAGAGCGACATCTACGAGCTCTACTGCAAAGCACATGAGCTCGGTACGCACTTCGTGGTGCGGACTTGCGTCGATCGCCTCGCAGGCGATGGAGAGCACACGATCGCCGACGAGATGAACGAGGTCGCGGTCAAGGGACTGCACATCATCGAAACGCGCGACGAGCACGGCGAAGTCTGTCGAGCAACGCTCGAAATCAAGTACCGGCGCATGCGCGTGCTGCCGCCGATCGGCAAGCAGAAGCAGTATCCGGAACTCAATCTTACCGTGATCCACGCGATCGAGCGCGGCGCACCGAAGGGACGCAAGCCGATCGAGTGGAAGCTGATCACGACTTTGCCGGTGCGCTCGCGCGCGGACGCGATCGAGAAGCTCGACTGGTACGCGATGCGCTGGAAGATCGAGGTGTTCCACAAGATCCTCAAGTCTGGCTGCAAGGCGGAGGAGTCGAAACTGCGAACCGCAGATCGCCTCGCCAATCTGATCGCGCTCTTCTGCATCCTGAGCTGGCGCGTCTTCTGGCTCACGATGCTCAATCGCACGATGCCGGGTGCGGCCCCGGAAACGGCGCTGACCGAGAACGAAATCAAGGTGCTCGATCGTGTCATTCCGGACCCGGCTGCGGCGCGGCGGCGACGACGAACGCTATCGCTCTATCTTACAAAGCTCGCTCGCCTCGGTGGATACCTCGCGAGAGCCAGCGATCCGCCGCCCGGAAACATCGTCATGTGGCGCGGCCTCGCCCGATTGACCGACATCCAGATTGGCGTCGAAATCGGTGCAGAGGAATGTGGGTAATTGAAAGTCCTCAAGACCCACTCGCACTCCAGCAGGACCGTCGTTGCAATCAGAACCTCGTTCTCTGAAATCAGCTTGCGAGCGCGCTCACCTTGGACGGCATCGTCGGCGACCAAAAGACGGATGATGACATTTGAATCCAGCGCAATCATCGACCCGACCTGCGTTTGGCTTCCTCGGCCACAGCCTCGCCCATCTGTTCGATCGAGATCGGAGGGCCACCATAGGCCAGACAGCCGAACACCTCGTCGACCGTTGTCGCTGGCGCCACCGGTTTGGGCCGCAAAAGGAGGCCGCCGGGCGTGTCCTCGATCTCGAATGTCGTTCCAGGCCGCCACCCGTGCTCGTCGCGGATGTCCTTGGGGATGATCACCTGCCCCTTGCTGGAGAGCCTTGTCGTCGTCATCGTCCACGCCTTCCACGAGGTAAGACTGCAGTAAGACACGATATGGCGGTATCGACAAGGCGCCGCAAGACGTTCGGCGGCGTGCGGTGACTCGGCCGGGAGGGTTCGCTCAGGCCCACTGAGCTTGGGCTCCCCCATTCTCTATCCTCGGCTCTATCCATTTCCACGCCCCCACGGGTTGCCTCCCTCGCCCACCTATGCCTAAATGTCCGGACAAGTTCAGATATCGCAATGCGAGGGATCCCATGGCCACATCCACCAGCCCCGAAGGGCTCGACGTCATAATCGTCGGCGCGGGCGTCGGCGGGCTCTATGCCATTCACAAGTATCGGCAATTGGGCCTCAAGGTCCGCGCCTTCGAGAAGGGCGATGACGTTGGCGGCACATGGTACTGGAACCGCTACCCCGGCTGCCGCTGCGACGTCGAAAGCCTCGAGTACTCGTTCTCGTTCTCGCCCGAGCTCGACCAGGAGTGGAAGTGGCCGGAGCGCTACGGCAACCAGGGCGAGATCCTGAAGTACGTGCAGCACGTCGCCGAACGCTTCGACCTCCGGAAAGACGTCCAGTTCAACACGACCATCACGTCGGCCACCTTCGACGAGAAGACCAGCCGCTGGACCGTAACGACCGACAAGGGCGAGACGATCACGGCGCCCTACTGCCTGATGGCGACCGGTAACCTCTCGACGCCGCGAAAGCCCGACATCAAGGGCATCGACAGCTTCAAGGGCAAGACCTATCACACGGGTCTCTGGCCGCACGAGGGCGTCGACTTCACCGGTCTTCGCGTTGGTATCATCGGCACCGGATCATCGGGCGTGCAGTCGATCCCGATCATCGCCAAGCAGGCCCGCCAGCTCACCGTGTTCCAGCGCACCGCCAACTTCTCGCTTCCCGCGCAGAACGGGCCGATGGACCCGGTGAAAGAAGCCAAGCACAAGGCCGAGTATCCCGAGCGCCGCGCCGGCGCCGTCAACACACCGTTCGCCATTGCCGGCTACCCGCCGCCGACGAAATCCGCGCTCGAGGTGTCGGAAGAGGAGCGCAACGCCACCTACGAGAAGAAGTGGCAGGAGGGCGGCTCGATCAGCTTCCTCTATGCCTATACCGACCTGCTCACCAACAAGACCGCCAACGACACCGCGTCCGAGTTCGTCAGGAACAAGATCCGCTCCATCGTGAAAGACAAGGAGACGGCCGAAGCGCTCTGCCCGAACGATCACCCGATCGGCACCAAGCGTCTGATCCTCGATACCAACTACTACGAGACCTACAACCAGCCGCACGTAAAGCTGGTCAACATCCGCACCAACGCCATCGCGGAAATCACCGAGTGGGGCATCAAGACGGCGGACGGCAAAAGCTACGAACTTGACGTCATCGTCTTCGCCACCGGCTTCGACGCCATGACCGGCGCCATGAAGGAAATCGACATCAAGGGCAGCGGCGGCGTTTCCATCCGCGACAAGTGGAAGGACGGCCCGCAGACTTACCTCGGCGTCATGGTTGCCGGCTTCCCGAACATGTTCATGGTCACCGGCCCGCAAAGCCCTGGCGTCAAGAGCCAGATGATCTTCTCGTGCCAGCAGCACGTCGATTTCGTCGGCGACATGATCAAGTACGCCCGCGGTCGCCAGATGCGCCGCATCGAGGCCTCGCGCATGGCCGAGATCAACTGGGTGCAGCACAACAACGAGGTTGCCAACTCGACCCTCTATCCGCTGGCCGCCAGCTGGTACATGGGCGCCAACATCCCAGGCAAGCCGCGCATCTTCATGCCCTACGTCGGCGGCGTGCAGAACTACGTAGCGAAATGCAACGAGGTGGTCGAAAAGGGTTACGAAGGCTTCGAGATGAGTGCGTGACGAGACGCGATCGAGATCGACATGGGCTGGGAGAGCGGCAAGGCTCTCCCTCCCATGCTTATTCAAACCGCCCCCTTCTCCTTCAGCCTCCTCACCTCCTCCGCACTCACGCCCAGCAGCTCGCCGAGCAGGCTCTCGGTGTGCTCGCCGAGCATGGGCGGCCGGCGATACTCGGCCGGGCTGTCGGACAGGATCATCGGCAGGCCCACCGTCTTGAAGCCCTCCGGCCGCTTCGGATAGTCCATCTCGACGATCATGCCTCGCTCGATGAGGTGCGGGTCGGCAAGAACCTCGGCGGTGTCCTGGCAGGCTCCGCATGGCACGCCCGCGTCGGCCATCACCTTCATCACCTCGTGCTTGGTGCGCTGCATCGTCCACTCGGTGATCAGCGCGTCGAGCGCGGCCCGGTTCTGCCAGCGATCGGGATTGGTCTTGAACAGCGGATTTGTCTCGAGGTCCGGCCGCTCCATCGCCTTGCAGAACGCGGCCCACATCTGCGGCTGCGCATAGATGTAGACGTAGTCGTTGGGTCCGCCCGGTGCGCAGCGATACGTCGTCCCGGGCACGTTCTTGCCGAGCTGGTTGCCGGTGCGTACCGGAACGCCCGTCCGCTGGTGCTCGCGCAACGAGATGCGGATCAGGTTGAGCACCGCCTCCTGCATCGCCACCTCGACGTGCTGGCCCTTGCCCGTTGCATGCCGCTGGTTGACCGCCGCCAGGATGGCGATAGCCATGTGCATGCCCGTGCCGCTGTCGCCGATCGCGGGCCAGTTATAGGTCGGCGGACCGTCCTCGAAGCCCGTCACGCACATGCCGCCGCCCATTGCCTGCGCGATCGGCTCGTAGGCCTTGAAGTGCGCATTGGGTCCGTAGGTGCCGAATCCCTTGATGGTGGCGTAGATCAGCCTGGGATTGATCTTCTCCAGCACTTTCCAGCCGAGGCCCATCCGGTCGAGCGCACCGGGGCCGAAGTTCTCGATCAGCACGTCCGACTTGGCGATCAGCTTTCGGAAGAGGTCCTTCCCCTCCTCGGTCTTCAGGTTCAGTGTCAGCGAGCGCTTGTTGGCGTTGAAGACGAGAAAGAACAGCTCGTCGTTGTTCTGCGCCCGTGCCACGTCGCCGCCCTTCGGCTCCTCGAGCTTGATCACGTCGGCGCCGAGGAAGCCCATGATCTGCGCGCAGGCCGGCCCCGCCTGATTGTGGGTCATGTCGATGACGCGAATGCCTGAGAGGGCCTTCTGCATGGGGTGCCTCCGCTGAGTGTGTGGAAAGGATTTGATCGAGCCTAGGACGGCTACGCCATCGAGGACAACCGGGAACGCCGTCGTGATCCGGCTTCGCAGTTCCCGAAGGCGGGACACAGTGGCTATAATCCGGCCATGCAACAGTCACACCTTCCGAGGACAGCCATCGTCACGGGCGCCGCACGGGGCATCGGCGCCGCGATTGCCGTCCGCCTCGCCCGCGATGGATGGACCGTCGTCGCCGCAGACACCGACGACGCCGCCGTGCAGGCAACTGCAAGCAACATCGGTGGCATTGCCGTAGCGGCGGACGTCGGCCTTGAAGCGGACGTGCAGCGCCTCGTTGCCGACGCGAAAGCGCGGACGGGGCGGATCGACGCCATCGTGTCGAATGCCGGCATCAATGCCAACGGCCCGTTGACATCCACCTCGCTCGAAGCCTGGAACCGCGTGCTCGCGGTCAACCTCACGGCCTTTTTTCTGCTGGCACGCGAGGCGACCGATGCCCTCCGCGCGAGCAAAGGCACCATCGTCGCCATTGCGTCGACGCGGGCGCATATGTCCGAGCCGGACACGCTCGCCTATTCCGCATCGAAAGGCGGCATCGTCGCGCTGACGCACGCCCTCGCCATGACGCTCGGCCCTGATGTGCGCGTCAATTGCATATCTCCCGGCTGGATCGACACCGGAAAGTGGGGTCCGTTGAAGCCGTCGGATCATGCCCAGCACCCTGTCGGCCGCGTGGGCGTTCCGGCCGACATCGCGGCCGCAACCGCCTTTCTGCTCTCGCCAAATTCGGGCTTCATGACGGGCGCGGAACTCGTCGTCGACGGCGGCATGACGCGGCGCATGATCTACACGTGATTGTGAAACGGGACCGCCCCAGTGGGAACGCCCCCGAGTTATCCCCGCGATCTGTGCGCGTGCTAAACAAGTCCGTGGCTCACGGCGACGCGGAGGCCTGATTGCCGAACGGCATCGCGAGGCGATTGTAAGAGGTTTGCATGCAACTGGAGCGAGCGAGCTTGGAGACGACAGTCACGGCCGGTTCCGTGCGGGCTTGGGATCTGCCCACCCGCCTGTTTCACTGGACGCTCGTTACCTTGATCGCCATGGCCTACGTCTCGCGCCACTGGGGCGATGCGGGTCTCGTCTGGCATACGTGGAACGGCTACGCGATCCTCGTTCTAGTGGTCTGGCGCCTGCTCTGGGGCATCGTCGGCAGCTCCACATCGCGCTTCAGCTCGTTTTTCTATGGCCCGTTGACGGCCGCTCGCTATGGGCTGGATTTCGTCCTCGGCAGGCCACGCCACTTTCTGGGCCATAACCCGTTGGGTGGCACGGTCGTGTTTGTCATGCTCGCCATGGTCGGCGCGATGGGTGCGCTCGGTCTCTTCGCCTACGACGACCACGATGCGCTGACAGGCGGTCCGCTATCATCCCGGGTCAGCGAGGCCATGGTTGCCTTCGCCACCAAGTGGCACATCCTTTTATTCGACGTGCTTCTGTGGGTCATCGGACTGCACGTCCTTGCCGCTGTCCTCTATCTCGTCTGGAAGCGCGAGAATCTGGTCCAGGCCATGGTCACAGGGCGAAAGCACGCCCGTTCCTACGAGGATGAGCCTGATGCGCGCGTAGCGAGCTCGTGGCTGGCCGTTCTATGTCTGGCGATCGCGGCGGTGATCGTCTTCGGCGGCATCATCGCTGCGGGTGGCCGGATCGTGTGAGCGGGGTCGACGAACGCCGCTGACGGCGTTGCGATGCGGCGTCTGCCTGTGGCTGCCCTGCTCTTGTTCGTCCGGCACAGGTCTGTTTCAAAGAGCCTTGGATGCCGCTCGACAAGTCGCGGCGCGAGCGTAACCTCCTGAGGAGGCGAGGGATGGCATCTGAGCGGTTGTCCATCGGCCGCAGCGTCGCGATGCTGGCTCTCGGGCTGGTGCTGGCTTCCGCCGGAGTGCTGGCGCAGGATGCCGCGCCTCGCCCGCCGTCCGGTGGCGCAACTGCGGAGTCCGCACCGGCAGCGGCAGGCTCCGGCCCGGCCGCCCCGTCCCAACCCTTGGGTGCGCCGTCCGATCCCGTCGCGGCCGCCGCCTATGCTGTGCTCGAGACGCATTGCGCCCGTTGCCATCAGGCCGGCAAGCTCGACCGTCCGGCGCCGGCCGGGGCATTCGGCAACGTCCTGCGTCTCGACGAGCTTGCCTCGGCGCCACACCTCGTCGCGCCCGGCAATCCGGATGCGTCCCGTCTCTACGTCATGATGCTCCGGCGGCTGATGCCGCTTGGACTCGCCGACAACACCGGTCGGTCCGCTGGGAAGACGGAAAAGCCGTCACCCTCGCCCGCGGACGTTGCCGCCATCCGGACCTGGATCGCGGGCTTGCCGCCCCGTCGACAGTGCACCGATCGTCGCCAGGTAACTGCGGCCGAGCGCGTCGCATCCTTGGCACAGTTGACGGCGCTCACGCGTGAGGACCCGGCTAAGTTGCGTTTCGTGTCGATCGCTCACCTGCACAACGGATGCGTCCGCCTCGAGGCCTTGGCCGCCTACAGGCAGGCAGTCGTGCGGCTGTTCAACAGCCTGAGCTGGAAAGCGTCTCCGGTCGCCGTGCCGCCGGTCGACGTGGCGGGTACCCTGTTCAAGGTCAACCTCGACGACCTCGGTTGGCTGCCGGAGCACTGGGATCGCATCATGCGCTCGGGCTCCGACCCTCTTGGCTTGACGCCGCCGTTGCCGGCCGATGTGCGGAACGTCTTCGGCGCCGCGATCCCGATCGCGCGGGCGGATTGGTTCGCGGCGACCGTTCTCAACGCCCCCCTCTACTACGATGTGCTCGGCCTCCCCGGCACCGGATCGGACATCCGAAAGCTCCTGCAGATCGAGCCGTCGCGGCAGAGCGCGGCTGAGGGCGCGATACGGGCTCTGGCCCAGCCGTCGCGCTTCGCGCTGGAGCCGGCCCTTGTCGAGCGGCAAGCGTCGCCGACAGGGGCATTCTGGCAGGCCTACCATCGACTGGCGGGTCAGAGCGATGCCGGCTTCGGCGAGCGGGTCGCAGCCCCAGTCGCGGACCCCGTGCCGCACCACGCCACTCGCGGCATGTTCAGGCTGCCGAACGGCCTCCCGGCGTTCTTCGTGCTCGGCCAGGATGGCACCCGCCTCGATGCCTTGCCACCGATGATTGCGCTGCCCGAGTCCGTCGACGCAAGCGAGGTCCGCAGCGCCCTTGGCTGCCTCAGTTGTCATCGTGCCGGGCCCGCCGAACGCCCTGGCGATGCGGTTGCACCGGAGCCGCTTGCGCGAGCGTTGCAGGCCGACGCCAAGGCCACACGCGAGGCGTTGGTCCGGATCGGTATCGACCCGGATCTGACACTCGATGGTGTCGAGCCCCTGGTGGCGCTGGCGAGGGAGCATGCGCGGCCGCTCGATGGCGCGCGCGCTGCGGCGGAGATCGGCGTGGCATTGGACAGCCTGCGCCCGCTCGCCGACGCTGGCGACGGGCCGTTGAACACTTTGGCTCGCCGATTGCTGCAAGGTCTCGTCGCCCGGGTTGAGGTCGAGGCTCATGCCCACGCCCTGACGGCTGCCCTTGGCCGCCCATCTCCCGACGCGACCGGCAGCACCGCTGAGAATTTCGCCTCGAAGCCCGTCGGCGAGCCCGGTTCCAAACCTGCCGATCCCGGCCCCAGGCTCGTCCTCTATTCTGACAAGACCACGTACCGAAAAGGCGATCCGCTGCAGCTTTTCATCCACGCCCGCGACAACTGTCACCTCACCGTCGTCAGCATCGATACACGCGGGCGCGGCACGGTGCTGTTCCCGAGCGACTTCGAGACCGACACGCTTCTGACCGCCGGACAGGAGTTGAAGTTGCCCGGTGCCGCCGCCCCCTACGCGCTTCGCCTGAACGACCCCGGGCGCGAGACCATTGTTGCCTTGTGCAATGAGGCGGACACTCTGACCGATGGCATCCGTCACGATTTCGAGAAGCAACGCTTCACCGACCTTGGCGACTACGCGACATTTCTGTTGCAGAACGCATGGCCCGTACCGGCCAAAGCCGACCCAGCCGAGCGGCGGCCCGAGCCCCGCCGGCGCTCGCGGCGCCGGTCCTCTTCCGAAGCGCCGCCCGAGCAGCAGGCCAGCCCGCACCAGATCTCTCGCACGGCGATCAGCATCGTCGTCGAGTAGGCGCGCGCACTCTCGCTTGGCGAGTTGCCCGGCGTCGGCCTAACCTCAGCTGATCGACCCCTTCGCCGCGAGGATCAGACGCAATGCTCGAGGACCCGCCGATCCTGACCATCAAGAAGAGCTGGCGCCGCCCGGCCAAGGCCAAGCTCGCGCGCTTGGAAGGCGTGCAGACGGGGCAGGCCATCGATGCCATGGAAGGCCGTGGCGCCCTCGACGCGTCCATCAAGCCGCTCGACTCCTCGTGCTGCACCTTCGTTGGCACCGCCATCACCTGCGAGACCGGGCCGAACGACAACCTCGCCATTCTCGCCGCGCTCTCCCTCGCCAAGCCCGGCGACGTGCTCGTCTCCGCCTCGGAAGGCTTCGCGCATTCGGCAGTATTCGGCGACAACACCGCGATCATGGCCAAGAACCAGGGTCTCGCCGGCGTCGTCATCGACGGCATGATGCGCGATCTCGCCGGCCTGCTTCCCGTCGGCATCCCGCTCTTCTGCCGTGGCATCACGCCCAACTCGTGTGTCAGAAGTGGTCCGGGCCGCGTCGGCTTCCCCGTCGTGATCGGCGGCGTGACGGTCCAGTCGGGCGACGTGATCATCGGCGACCGCGACGGCATCGTCGTCATCCCACAAGGCGATCTCGACCGCCTGCAACCCAAGATCGACGCCATCCTGAAAGCCGAGACCGAGACGCAGAAAAAGATCCGCGGCGGCTTTTCGAACCTCGGCGGGATCGAGGATCTGCTGAAGTCGTCGAAAGTGCGTTACATCGACTAGATGCGGAGTTGCCGTGCCTCGTTCCCAATCCGCCAACGCCCCAGCTGTATCCACGCGCCGGATGCCGTGTGGGCATCTGAAGGCGCAAGGAGAACTCCCATGCTCTTCCCCGAACACTTCCTCGCCGTCCGCGCCACCGTCCAGCCCGAGCGCGATGCCGACTTCAACAAATGGTACAACACCGAGCACACGCCGGATGCCGTGAAGGCCTTTCCCGGCTGCATCGGCGGCGCCCGTTACAAGGTCGTGCTCGGAGATGGCTCGCACCAATACGTGGCGCTCTATGCCTTCCCGACCGCCGAGGCGATGGACCGCGCCTTGAACGGCCCGGAGATCAAGAAGCTGCTCGCCATCTACGACGCCGACGTCGGCTCCTTCTCCACCCGCAACCGGACGACCTACTCTAAGATTTTCGAGTTCATGAAGCCCGCCTGATTGTAGCCCGAAAACGCAGCACCGTAGGTTGGGCTAGGGCACATTGCACTCGCCCGTAACCCAACGGCTTTCAAGGCGTCGTTGGGTTACGTCGGCCAAGTGCAGTGGCCGCTTAACGAGAGTCAGTCACCGCACCCACGCGCCGCTTGCGCAGTGGGCAACCGAAGGCGCAAGCAACATGAAAGTCACCGCAATCGAGACCATACGCTCGGCCGAGCACCCCAATCTGCTCTGGGTCGAGGTCATGACCGACGAAGGCCTCACCGGCCTCGGCGAGACGTTCTACGGGCCGCAGGCAGCCGAAGGACACATTCACGGCACCATCGCGCCCTATCTCATAGGCAAGGACCCGCTCAACATCGAGGCGCATCAGGCGCACCTGACCGGCTACATCGGCTTTGCCGGCGCCTCGGCGGAGATGCGCGGCCGCTCGGCGGTCGATATCGCGCTCTGGGACATCCTGGGCCAGGCCAAGGGTATGCCGATCTGCGATCTGCTCGGCGGCCGTGTGCGCGAGAAGATCAAGGTCTACAACACCTGCGCCGGCTTCTCCTACGTGCAGGACAAGGCCACGCAAGGCACAGCCAATTTCGGCCTTTCCAGCCGCAAGGGCCAGTACGAGGACTTGAATGCGTTCCTCAATAATGCCGACGAGCTGGCGCATTCGCTACTCGAGATGGGCATCGACGCCATGAAGATCTGGCCGCTCGACTACGCGGCCGAAGCCTCCTCCGGCTACTGGATCTCCGAGGCCGATCTGCGCAAGGGCCTCGAGCCCTTCGAGAAGATCCGGAAGGCTGTCGGCGACAAGATGGACGTCGCCTACGAGCTGCATTCGCTGTGGAGTTGTCCGCAGGCCATCAAGATCGCCCAGGCCCTTGAGGATTACGGCCCGATGTGGGTCGAGGACCCCGTCTTCATGGACCACATGCACTCGATCGGCGAGGTCGCCCGCGCCACCCGCTCACCCATAGCCGTTGGCGAGACGCGCGGTGGCCGCGCAGACTTCCGCTACCTGATGGACCTGGAAGCGCTCTCCATGATCATAATGGACCTCGCCTGGTGCGGCGGCGTCTCGGAGGCCAAGAAAATAGCCACCATGGCCGAGACATATCAGACCCCCGTCGCCTTCCATGACTGTACGGGACCGGTGGCGCTGACCGTCTCCACCCATCTCGCGCTCAACGTGCGCAACTGCTGGGTCCAGGAGATCGTGCGTGCGTTCTACTACGGCTGGTATCACCAGTACGTCGGCCCGCTGCCACCCATCACCAAGGGCGAGATCACCATCCCCGATGGCCCCGGCCTCGGCGTCAAGCTGCTGCCGGACGTTCGCAAGCGTCCCGGCATCGCCGTCCGCCGCACCGCCGCCGGGGACATCTGAGCCGCAGCCGGTGTGGCTTCATGCGCACGACCGCGCAGGTCCATCGCTCGCTGTCATTGCACGAGCGGTGCGGCTCGCGTAAATCTGTCGCCCGGAAGCGCCCGTAGCTCAGCTGGATAGAGCATCCGCCTTCTAAGTAGACGTTCTGGTTTGAAATAAAGACGACGTTACAATGAGTTGACACCAGTTCGCTCCACTGAGAACCGTGTAGCGAACCGTGTCAGTGGCCCCGTAGCTCAGCTGGATAGAGCATTCGCCTTCTAAGCGAATGGTCGCAGGTTCAAGTCCTGCCGGGGTCGCCAACTTCTCTAAAGCGACGTGCATTCGTCTTGGAATTGGCGGCTTGGCATTCGTGAGCGGGCAGCGAGTCCGCCAGATGACAAATCGGCCGGGCCGGCCGTTGCGTGCGCGACAATTGCCATCGCCTGACACCGACCGTGACGGAGCAGAGAAAACGGATAGTCCGACCTTGAGCGTTTGTCCAAAGACGGCTTTCTCCGCCTTGCGACCGTTCGTGGGCCGCACACTTTGCCGAGGCTAGAGCATGTTCACGAGTGATGGAATCGAGGGGATTCCCATGAGGCCGCGAATATGATTCACGATGGATGCTGGGCAGGGGGCCAGCATCCATGGCGAAGCCTCTCGACAATGACTTGCGTGCTCGCATCGTTGCCGCCGTCGAAGGTGGCATGTCATGCCGCGCCGCAGCGGCACGGTTCGACGTCTCCGAGTCCGCTGCCATCAAGCTGATGCAGCGCTATCGCTCCACCGGCTCGATCGAGCCGGGGCAGATGGGTGGGCACAAGCCGCTGAAGCTCGCGGCCTGGCGCGACTGGCTGATGCAGCGCCTCGCCGAGAAGCCGGATATCACGACGCGAGAGCTCGCCGACGAACTGGTCGAGCGTGGCATGACGGTGAGCCACGTGTCGATCTGGAACCTGTTCCGGCGCGAGGATCAGAGCCACAAAAAAAAGCGTGCTCGCCTGCGAGCAGGATAGGCCCGACGTCGCGCGCCATCGCTCTCGTTGGAAGCAGCGGCAGGCGACGATCGATCCAGAGCGCCTCGTCTTCATCGACGAGACCTGGACCAAGACCAACATGGCACCCCTCAGGGGTTGGTGCCTGCGCGGCCGTCGCCTGAAGGATCAGGTCCCGCACCGCCGCTGGCAGACGCTCACGTTCATCGCGGCGCTGCGCCACGACGGGATAGTGGCGCCGTGCCTGTTCGACGGCCCGATCAACGGTGAGAGCTTCCTCGCCTATGTCACCCAGGTTCTCGTTCCAACGCTGAGACCCGGCGACATCGTCGTCATGGACAATCTCGGCTCGCACAAGAGCAAGGCGGTTCGCGATGCTATCTGGTCCGTCGGCGCCCGCCGCCTGTTTCTGCCGGCCTATTCCCCCGACCTCAATCCGATCGAGCAGGTCTTCTCGAAGCTCAAGACGCTGCTGCGCAAGGCGAGAGCACGATCTCGAGAGGCCCTCGCAACCGCTATCGGCGAACTCCTCCCACACTTCCAGCCGAGCGAATGTGCCAACTACCTCCGCAACGCCGGCTATGCGTCCATCTAATGTGAACGTGCTCTAAACGGTCGGGATGGGTCAAAAGCCAAGTGCGTAAGCGACCCGGCGGTCGAGGTGCAGAGAAAACTGCCATCCGCCGTCGCGGAGCTCAGCTCCCACCCCTTTGCTGGTGATGTCCGCTCCTCCTTCGAGATCGACCGCAAGACCGGCCGCGAAGCCGCCCCAGCCTGCGCAAGTGTTGCGTCGCGCGAGCCTGCCGACTACGGGTAGCCTCCTCGAAGAAGGCACGGCCACATCACAAGTCGCGAGGGGTGATGACTCTGGAACTCTGCGTTCTTGCCAGCGGGTCCTCCGGAAACGCAAGCATCGTGCGTGCTCCCAGTGGCGTGCTGCTCATCGACGCCGGCATTGGCCCGCGCACGTTCGCCGACCGCCTCGTTGGTACAGGTGTACGTCTCGACGACATTGCCGCTCTCTGTCTCACTCACCTTGATGGGGATCACTTTTCGCCCGCCTGGACGTCAACTCTTCTGCGCCTCGACGTCCCGATCTACTGTCATGTCGACAATGTCGGTGGCCTATCCGCTCGCGCTCCCGATCTCGTAAGTCTGATCAGACCATTCGATCGCGCGACATTCGCGCCGATCGCCGGCGTGACTTGCGAGCCTGTTCGCTTTGCGCATGACACGCTCGGCTCGCACGGTTTCGTCATTGATGGCTTCGACTATCGCATCGGCTACGCCACTGACCTCGGCCACGTTCCGCGCGGCTTTTTCGACCGCTTCCGCGACCTCGACAGCATCGCGCTGGAGAGCAACTACGATCCACGGATGCAGGCCGAGAGCTCGCGCCCATTGTTTTTGAAGCGGCGCATCATGGGAGATCGTGGCCACCTATCGAACATTCAGGCGCTCACAGCCCTGCGCAAGCTGCTCGACTGCGCGCCTCGCCTGCCGGATCACATCGTGCTCTTGCATCGCAGCCAGGAATGCAATTGCCCGCATCTCCTACGTCGCCTCTTCGACACGGACCAGAGGATTGCCTCGCGGCTCACCTTGGCACACCAGCACGAGAGATCCCCGTGGCTGGGACGCACGAACCGACCTGCTTACGCGGGCGAGCAGCTGGCGTTCTCGTTCTGATGCCGCGGGACACACCCATAATTCTGGAATGCTTGACGCGATCGGTTCGAGGGCGATGATGATCACCGCCGATTGGCATGATTGGAATTCTATCCGCTACACGAAAGCGACCGGTGACATGGGCAGAGGACGTGATCGCGAACCCCGCAGACGAGACTTCGACGACGACTACAGGCCACCCGCCCGGCCACAGTCGCGACCTGTGAGACCGACGACCCCGGCTAATGTCGGCGAGCCCCAGGACGCTGTCGTGAAGTGGTTCAATCCGGAAAAGGGGTTCGGCTTCGTCGAGCTATCCGACGGCTCAGGCGACGCCTTCCTGCACATCAACGCCATCCAGGCCGCAGGCGTCGATACGATCGCGCCCGGCACCACGCTATCCGTCCAAATCGGCCAGGGTGCCAAGGGTGCCCAGGTGTCCTCAGTGTTAGAGATCGGCGTGATGGCCGAGAGCCCACCGGCTCGCGCGAACCAGCGGCGCTTCGGCGATGCCCCGCCCCGGTCGCAGGGGCGTCCGCGCATCGATAGCTCGTCTGCGGTGAGCGTCTTGGGTGAGGTTAAGTGGTTCAACCCGACCAAGGGCTTCGGATTCATTCAGGCCGACGACGGGCTCAAGGACATCTTCGTCCACGCGTCGGTCGTCAGTGCGGCTGGTCTGGCTACGCTGGAAGAGAGGCAGCGCCTGCGTGTACAGACCGTAACGAGCCTCAAAGGCCGAGAGGCCGTCTCGATCCAGTTGCTTGACGAGTAAGTCAAAGAAGGCCGCATTACCAGAGTTAGCCGACATGCACCGCCTCGACGATTTTGAGCGCTGGCCGTAGCCGGCTCGAGTCCGCTGTCCATCCGAGACCTACCAGCAAGACATCGAGTACTTCGGACCATGTGCTGACTCAGGTGGAGCAGTGCATCGAATTTTCAGACATCGGAGTGTTTCGACCTAACGCAGTTGGACCGTTGAACAACCACGTCCGGGTTCGGAGGTATCGCGCCAGGTTGTCGGCAACAGCGAAGACGGGAGGGGACGCGCCGGCCGAGCCGCTCTCAATCAGCCCTGTCGGCGCGAAACCTGGGTAGATCAATGATCATGCGAGCGCCGCCCCCAAGGGCATCCGAGATCGTGAAGCGGCCCGCGTGCCGGGCTACAAGGTTACTGACGATCGCCAGTCCGAGCCCGGAGCCGCCCGTCGCCCGCGCGCGCGAATGCTCGAGCCGCACGAACGGCTCGAGCACCATGTCACGCATCGGGCTGGGGATGCCGGGCCCTTGGTCGTCGATAGTCACGACGATGCGTTCGAAGTCCCGAAGCAATGCTGATCCGTGCTTCATGGCCGTAGGCGATTGCATTGTCGATCAGGTTGGAGAAGACCCGGCGCAGCGCCAGCCGGTTCCCGAGCACGTAAAGCGGAGCGTTGTCGCGACCGGACTCGAGTTCGATCGTCTTGTCCGGCCGTGCTTTGCGTTCGGCGTTGAGCAGTTCGCGAACGTCGACCAGTTCGAGCGCGGAATCAGTCGACGTTTCAGTTCCCTGTGTTGCCAACAGGGCATCATCGAGCAAGCGCACCATGTCGTCGAGGTCTGATATCGTCTGGCTCAGACTTGGCGATGGGTTTTCGTTTTCAAGTCGCAGGCGAACCTTGGTCGCGAACGTCCTCACGTCGTGCTGGAGCCCGCCGACCAGCGCCAGTCGAGACTTCAACAGACCGGACAGCCGCTCCTGCTGCCGGTTGAACGCTGCAACAAGCGCCCGGATCTCCGGCGCAGATGAGCGCACTTCGGGGATCGGCTGCGGTTCACCCCGCAAGTCGATGCGGTCGACGGCACGCGCGAGGTCCTCCAGCGGACGGATCTGACGAAGTAGGAAGACCAGCATCAGCAGCGCAATCATCGTTCCCATCAGTCCGGCGCCGAATCCGAGCGGCAATCCGAACGTCGTCATCGGGAACTGCCCTTGGGATCGCAAGACGAGCCAATCGCCATCCTTCAAGGCGACACGCAGGTCGAGGTTCGCGTGCTCGTCGCGCAGCAGGCCGGTCCGTTCAACCAAACGCCGCGGCCCGCCCCAGGTCCGAAGCCTCAGCTCCCGCTTCGGCATCGCGGTGCAATAGCGTGCGCGAATTCCGTCTAACTCTTTTGTGTATCCGGATTTCGGGTGTGCGTCCAACAGAGCCGAACCATGGATTATCGAGATCTCGAGCAGCGGCGACGACAGAGCAGGGATCACCTCCCCTCTCGTCTGCCGCGGAAATCCGTCGAGCAGATCCGCCATGGCTGCCACTTTATTCGGTCCAGGCAGCGCAATCTCGGCGCTCAGGTCCGAACGGCGGAACATGAACCCGAAGGCGAGCACCGAAATTGCGAGAAACGCCACCGTGACCGCCAGGCCGATGCGGACGGCAAGTGACGTCTTCATTGCGACACGATCTGAACCGTCGGCGTGAACAGGTAGCCGTGGTTGCGGATCGTTGCGATCAGCCTGTCCTGATCGCTCGCCACCTCGATCTTCTTGCGCAGGCGCGAGACCAACGTGTCGATTGACCTGTCGAACGGGTCGGCATTTCGCCCGTGCACGGCATCGAGAAGCTGATCTCGTGAGAGAACCCGCTGCGGCGACCTCACGAAGCAGGCGAGCAGATCGAACTCGGCTCCCGTCAACGCGATATCGCGACCCGACTGGTCGGAAATGCGCCGAGCGTTGACGTCGATCGTGTATTGATTGAACCGAAAGACAGTCTTCGGCGGATTGAGCTCGGCCCTGCCGCCCCGGCGGAGGACGGAACGAATGCGCGCGAGCAGCTCGCGCTTTGAGAACGGCTTCGTCACATAATCGTCCGCGCCGATCTCGAGCCCGACGATGCGATCCACCTCAGCGCTCCTGGCCGTCAGCATTATGATTGGAATGCCGGACGTCGATCGAAGCCGGCGGCAGATCGAAATGCCGTCCTCACCCGGCAGCATCAAGTCGAGAACGATCAAGTCCGGTCGATCGCGGGCAATAGCAGCGTCCATGCTCGATGCACCGCTCGCACCGGTCGCGCTGAAGCCCTCCTCGGCCAGAAAGCCAGTGAGGAGTGCGCGAATGTCGTCGTCGTCATCGACGACAAGGATCCTGGTTTGCTGACCGCTCATGGTCCCGAATGTGTTCGACCGGAGGCCGGGCCGCAAGCCCTCCGGGGCGCCAGACACAAAATGACAAGAACAGTTGAACAATCGTCATAAATCGCCCGCGCAGCGAAAAACCCCAGAAAACTTGGCTGCCTAATGTCCTCAGCATCGAAGCCGACGGGCCGCCCCACTGGTTGCCCGCGACGAGCAGGAGGTTCGAATGAAGAGCATGATCGCGACCGCCGCGCTGACCGGCGCCCTCGCCATCTCCATGGTCACCGACGCCTTCGCCTGGGAGCGCAACGCCTCCGTTACGGGCCCGCGCGGCACGAAAACGCTCAACGCTCAAGGCAGCTGCAGCGGCGGCAGCTGCTCGCGCTCTGCAACCGCAACCGGTGCTTACGGGCGGACCGCGACCCGCAACGGCTCCGGTTCCTGCAGCGGCAACAGCTGCTCCGGTAGCCGTGCGACGACCCTGCCGTCGGGACGGACGATCCAGCGCAACCGCGGCGTCTCCTGGTGAGGCCAAGCCGAGTGGCCCGTCGGCTGCGACACGCCACTCGGCATTGCAGCCGACAACTAAAGGTGCGGGTGCCATGATCGCAATCGACCATCTGCTGGCGTCGCCGTCGCAATACGCGCGGCTGTTCGTCGTGACTGGTGTCACGCTGATGGTGCTTGAGTATTTTGCGAGCCGGCTGGCGAATGTCGATTCGCATGACGCGAAGGAGACGGCAGTCTCGCTCGTCATTGCAATTGGAAACAAGATCGTCCGGACGGCCGAGGCCGGTTTTGTCGCCGTCCCGTTTCTGCTGGCCTATAATCACAGGCTCCTCGACATAGATCTCAAGTCGGCGCTCCCGTGGGTGGTGCTGTTTCTGCTCGTCGAGCTGGTCTACTACTGGCACCATCGCGCCTCGCACACCGTGCGCTGGCTATGGGCGACGCATTCGGTTCATCACTCGCCCACGCGGTTCAACCTGACAGCCGGTATTCGGCTCGGCTGGACTGGTGCGATTTCCGGGCACTTTCTGTTCTATGTGCCGCTCGCGCTGATTGGGTTTCATCCGCTCGCCATTGCCGCCATGCTGGGTGCAAATCTCGGCTATCAGTTCTTCATCCATTCGGAACTGTCGCCGCGCCTCGGCCCCCTCGAATGGGTCTTGAACACGCCGACCCACCACAAAGTTCACCATGCTTGCAACGAGGAGTGCCTCGATAGGAATTTCGGGGGAACGCTCATCGTTTTCGACCGGCTGTTCGGGACATTCGCCGCGCCGCCGAAAGATGAGCCCCTGCGCTATGGGCTCGCTGGTCGCGAGCCATCGCATGACCCGGTCGCAATCGTCTTCGGTGAGTGGGTGGCAATCGTCGCAGATCTGCGCAGGTCGGATGCTGGACCGGCAGGTTGGTTGTCGGTCCTGTTTGGGCCGCCGCGAGCTGCAGGAGATGGCAGCAAAGGCAACAAGGCAGATAACAAGAGGAAAGAGATTGGCCCAGTCGAAGCGTGAAATTGCAACATCAGCCTCAGCATTCCGACATAGCTTCCAGATCGAAAGGAACCTCGCATGACCCTCAAGACCATCACGGCTTCTGTACTCATGACGGTCGCTCTCGTGTCGCTCACGATCCCCACCCCGACCAACGCCGATTCGCAACGCTCCCAGGCGCAGGCCAATTTCCGCGTGGCGGACGTGAACGGGGATGGGTTGCTCGACAAGGCCGAGTTCACGACATTCATCAATCTCAACGCGGACCACGGGCTCGGCCGAGCCGGGATGATCCGCCGCCTTGGAATGCACGGCCGGGCTTTTGGCGAGGCAGACGCGAACAGAGACGGCGTGGTGTCGAAAGAGGAAATCGCGGCGCGGGCCCAGCAGTAGTCAGCCGAAATGCCAGCAGTCTGACAAGGCTCGAAGCCCAGCCGAAGTTCGGAACAGCAAAGACCAATGGTCTATGCCGTTGCACATGAGGAATTGCGGGACGGCAGGATATGACCAAACTCGATGAGTTCCGTGCGGCGCTCGGCAGAGCAGCGGATTGGCTCAAGACGCGCATGTCATCTCAAACAATCGCCTCTGCGGCGAACAGCGGGACTGAAGAGTCGGGATCGCTGCCGCTCGCTGACAGCGGGAAAGCCGCTCAGCGACCAGCGGTCCGGCGTGCCCGGCCGAGGCTTCTGAGCATCGCTGCAATAGGGATCGGTTTATTGCTGCTCGGCGGCGTGCTGGGGCTCTACTTCCAGGGCCCGGCCTTGCGTGCGATCTTCAGATGGACAGCGCTGGAGGTCGGCGCCGGCGCCCGAAAGCCGATCGCGCTCCCGGTCGAGCGGATCCCGTCGAAGGAGCGCGTCGCGGCACTAGCGGTCGGCGACGTGCTCGCGCTCGGTCGATTGCGGCCGCGCGACGGAATCGTGGCAGTCGGTGTGCCCGCCGGCACCGGCGACGCGCGTATCGAGAAGCTTCTCGTCGCTCAGGGCGACGTCGTTGCCGAGGGTGCGCTGCTGGCAGTTCTCGACACCCGTATCCAGTACGACGCCGCACTGGACAATGCAGAGACCACGCTCGCCACGCGGCGCGCCAGCCTGGACAAAATGCGCGCGCAAATAGCCGTCAGTGAAGCCGAGACGCGAGCGCTGCTCGAGAGCGCCAAAGTCAGTCAAGCGGCAGCCGAGTCCGAGTTGACCCGCGCCAGTCAGCTTCAACAGCGTGGAGCGACGACCGAGGCGCGGCTGGAAGACGCCAAGGCGAAGGCTGACGCAGCGAAGGCGGACGTGGCCCGCCTCACTGCCACGCTGTCGCGCTACACGCCCGTTGCAGGCGGTGTGCAGGTCGACATCGCGCTGGCAGAGGCCGAATTGGCAGCAGCTGAATCTGCCGTGCAACGGGCGCGAAAGGATCTGGACCGGGCGCGTGTCTACGCTCCGCGAGCTGGCACCGTTATCGCAATCTCCGTGCGCGAGGGCGAACGGCCTCCTCCAGAGGGACTGCTACGACTGGGCGAAACCCTGCGAATGGAGGCCGAGCTCGAAGTATTCCAGACCATGATAACGCGTGTGGCGTTGGGACAACCGGTCTCGATCCGCTCCAGCGTCCTCGGCGAGACCGCATTGACCGGCAAGGTGGCGCGGGTCGGGGCGCTCGTCGGACGCCAGAAGGTCACGGCCGACGACCCGGCCGCGAACACGGATGCCCGGGTGCTCGAAGTCATCGTCGCTCTGGACGAGCCATCGAGCGAGCGTGCCGCCCGCTTGGTCGGACTCGAGGTGATCGGCCGCATCAATGTCGCCGGCGAGGTTGCCGCTGGAGGGCTGACGAAATGACCGGGTTCCTCACGCGACTTCTCGGACGGCTCCCTGTCGGATATCTGCAACTGACCCACAATCGCGCCCGCTTTGCCGCCGCGCTCGCGGGAGTGGCATTCGCGAACGTGTTGGTCTTCGTCCAGCTCGGTCTGGCCGGGGCGATGCATGAATCGGTCGCCACGCCCTACCGCCTGTTTCAGCCCAACCTGCTCCTGATGTCGCCACACGGCAGCGAGACGCTGACCGATGCCGCCACGTTGCCGCGCCAGCGCCTGTTTCACGCGCTTGTCCATCCCGACATCGCAGCGGGCACGCCTGTGTTCTTGGGCTCGACCTCGTGGCTCTCCGGCCAGACAAGCTCGTCGGCCATTCAATTCGTCGGGCTCGATACCCAAGCCACGGCCTTCGTCGCCCCTGATCTCGCCGCGCCCCTGGTCAGCCTCTCGCTGGAGGACACTGTTCTCGTGGACCTGCGCACGCGCTTCGTCGACATGCGCAGCTTCGCCAAGGCTCGACCCGACGCTCCGCTCACCTTCGAGATCGGCAACCGCCAGCTCGGCGCCGTTGGCACCACCTCGATCGGTGGCGGCTTCGGCGGCGACGGTGTCTTCATCGTCTCAGACCAAACCTTCTTTCGCCTGTTTCCCCGCCGGGGCTCGGCCGCCCCCAGTCATATTCTTCTGACGCTGCGCGATGGCGCGGATGCGGGCCGTGTCGCCGAGGAGCTGACCAGCCTTCTCCCGCCTGGAACGGTTCGTATCCGCCCGCTGGCAGAGGCGATGACGGACGAGCAGCGGTATCAGATGACCAAGCGACCGACCGGGCTGATTTTCGCCTTTGGCGTCGGGATCGGTATCATCGTCGGGATCGTCATCGCCTATCAGGTGCTGAACTCCGACGTTGCGGACCACATCCGCGAATATGCCACGTTCAAGGCCATGGGATATCCCAACGCATTCTTTATCGGGATCATCATGGAGGAGGCGATCATTCTTGCGGCGTTAGGATTCTGGCCGGGTCTGATCTTGTCCGAGCTGTTCTATCAAACGCTCGCACACCTCACGAACATCCCGATCTTCATGACGACCGAGCGCGCGGTTGCCGTATTCTTCGGGACTATTGCCGCATGCGCGGTCTCAGGCGTTCTGGCGATACGCAAGCTGGCGGCCGCCGATCCCGCCGACCTGTTCTGAGGACGCGCCATGGACCAGCCTCCGATCATCGTCAGCCACCTCGACCACTATTTCGGTGCCGGCGACACGCGCATACAGGCGCTATTCGACATCTCTCTCACGGTCGCACGCGGCTCTCTGACCGTGCTGATGGGGCCTTCTGGCTCGGGCAAGACGACCCTTCTCACCCTGATGGCCTGCCTGCGCGACGTCCACCGGGGCAGCGTCTGCCTGCTCGGCACCGAGCTTAACGGCGCCGACGAGGACACTCAGATGAGCCTCAGGCGGCGCGTCGGCGTCGTGTTCCAAGCCCACAACCTGCACGACAGCCTGACTGCGCGACAGAACGTGCTGATGGGACTGCAGGTGCACGGGCGCGGCCTGCCGGTGCAGCAGGCGCTTGCCGCGGAGCACATGCTGGGCCTCGTGGGGCTCGCCGATCGCATCGACTACCTCCCGGCGAACCTTTCGGGCGGCCAAAAACAGCGTGTCGCGATCGCCCGGGCGCTGGCCTCCAACCCGGAGATCGTCTTCGCCGACGAGCCGACCGCTGCACTCGACAAGGTGTCCGGCATGGCTGTCGTCGAACTCTTGAAAAAACTTGGAACCGAACGCGGTACGACAACCGTGATGGTCACGCATGACCCTCGGATCCTCGACCTCGCGGACCGCATCGTCACCCTGGAAGACGGCGCCCTGGCCCGCGACACGGCCGCTGTCGAGGCTCATCGAAGCGAGCTGAGGGGCCTGGGTGGTCGCGAGTTCGCAGAGGGCTAACCTGAACTTCTCACGCATGTGATGCGCATCGGGGCTCCGACTCAGCGAAAGTTCTTCTGCGACAAAGCCTTGCGCCCAGCAGGAGATCATCCCCGATGCCGACACAGTGTAGCCAGGGCGAGCTTGATCTGGGAAGGTCGGGCGGCCGCAAACTTGTGGGCGCTTTCGACGGCGGCGCCATCACGTCCAACGGTGGCGTCGTTCTGCTCGCTGCGGCCGATCGGGTCACCGGGCTCGGTCGCCGCCTCGCGAGATGCTTCACCGATCTGCGCGTTGCCGACGCCGTCCGCCACTCGGTTCCCGATCTGCTGCGCCAGCGCATTTTCGGCATCGCGCTCGGGCACGAGGACCTGATCGACCACGATGCGCTGCGCGACGATCCGGCGCTTTCCGCCGTGCTCGACAAGCCCGGTGACAGGCTCGCCGGCAAGTCGACGCTCAATCGGCTCGAGCATGCGGGCAAGATCGGCAGTGACCGGCACCACAAGCTCGACCATGACGCGGAGGCAATCGAGCGGCTGATTGTCGATCTCTTCCTCGACGCCCACGACAGGCCGCCATCGCGCATCGTCATCGATCTCGATGCTACCGATGATCCGGTCTACGGCGAGCAGGAGGGCCGACACTTCCACGGCTACTACGACTGCTACTGCTATCTGCCGCTCTATGTCTTCTGCGGCCGGCACCTGCTTGCGGCGAAGCTCAGGTCATCGAGCCTGGACGCCGCTCACGGCAGCGTTGCCGAGGTCGCCCGCATCGTCGCCCAGATCCGCGTCCGTTGGCCTGCGACGACAATCGTCATCCGCGCTGACTCTGGCTTCTGCCGCGACGACCTGATGACATGGTGCGAGGCCAACGACGTGCAGTATGTGCTGGGACTCGCTGGCAATACCCGTCTCGTTCGCAAGCTCGCACCCGAGATGCGCAGGGCCAGACGGCGGGCGAAGCAATCGGGGCAGCCGGCGCGCGTCTTCACCGACTTCGAGTACCGGACCCGCAAGAGCTGGAGTGCCAGGCGGCGCGTCATCGGCAAGGCGGAATGGACCAACGGCGCCGCCAATCCACGCTTCATCGTAACGAACATCCATGCGGCCTTCGGGCCGGCGCGCTTCCTCTACGAGGATGTGTACTGCCAGCGCGGCGAGATGGAAAACCGACTGAAGGAGTGCCAGGGCGACCTCTTCGCCGACCGGACGCCGGCGCCGACCATGCGGGCGAACCAACTACGGCTGTGGCTCGCATCCTTCGCCTACGTGCTCATGTGCGCGGTCAGGCGCATCGGTCTGGCCGGCACCAAGCTCGCAGCGGCGACCTGCGGCACCATCAGGCTGAAGCTTCTCAAGATCGGCGCCCGCGTCACCATCAGCGTGAGACGCGTGAAACTCGCCTTCGCAACCGCCTGCCCGGATCGCGAAGTCTTCATGCTCGCGGCGCGACGACTATGAGGCGCCGGCGGCCAAGCCGAGCCTGAGCCCTGGGATCAACAGAAGAGGATCATCGCCGAGCCTGCCCATGCTGCCCGACCGGCGGCGACCACCGGGCTCGGCCGTTAGAGCCCCGGTGCCGGCGGCTGCCTCTCAATCGTCAAACGACACCAGCGTCAGCGCGGCTGTGAGAAGTGCAGGCTAAGGGACGCGACGACCGGACTGGCGATGCTTGCGCGGGAGGTTGTCAATGGCCGTCTGGCGACGGCTGCTTCACTCAGTCGATGTCGGCTATATGGATCGCAGCCTCAAAGGTCGAGCGGGTGCAGCCACAATCCTCTGGAGTATCTGGCGACGTCAACTGCACCTATGCGGGAAATTTGGAAGTGTGCCAAGCATGCTGCGACGCGGTCGGTCCACCTCCGACAGCGGACGCTTGAACACTCAATTTCCGGGCGCGTGAGGGTGGGCGTGTTCGTTTCGATCGGCGTCATGATCCGAGACCGACCGTGGGCGCTCGACGTGCAGGCTATTGCCCACCATCGGCAACCGAGCCAACCGTCCTTGGACGCTCCTTTAGCTGGCTGTCGCGTCAGTGGGAGTTTGCCACGCGAGCGTCAGTCTTTGCGGATCAGCCGAACCCGAAGTATTTGACCACATTGGCGACGTCTTCGCGGTCGCTGACCAGAGTGTTCTCGATCGCATCCTCTTTCGGGTAACCGATGCTCATGCCCGTCACGAGAATCTGGTCGGAGGGCACTTCGAGATGGCGAAAGATCGTCTCCTGATAGGGAACCCAGGCGGCCTGCGGACATGTTTCGAGGCCCAGCCCCTTTGCCGCCAACATGATCGATTGAATGTACATTCCCACGTCGGCCCAGTTGCCCTGGCCGAGATAGCTTTCGGTGGTCACGAACAGGCCGACGGGCGCATCGAAGAACTCGAAATTGCGCAGAGACTGGCGGGTGCTGGCTTCGCGGTCGCCTTTCTGGATGCCGAGGAGTCCGAAAAGCGCCCAACCGAGCTCGCGCCGCCGGGAGTTATGTAGGTCGCTCCACTTGGCCGGATAATAGCCGAAGTCGGCATAGGATTTGCCTTGCCCGCTACGCGCCATCTCGATCACATCGGCGCTGATCGCATCCTTGACGCCGCCCGTGCAGACGTAGGTGTGCCACGGCTGGGTATTCGTCCCGCTCGGCGCGCGTTGCGCAATCTCCAGGAGCCTGTCCATGGTCGCGCGCGGGACGGGATCGGGCTTGAACGCCCGGATCGATTTGCGCGTGCGAATGGCCTCGATTACATCCATCGATAAAGGCTCCGTCAGAGTGGTTGCGAGCAACGTAGTGCAGAGCCCAGCTATGGGCAACACAGGGCAGTGAGGTCGGATCTGACCGGGGAAGATGACGGTTGCGGGCTTGCTTGACGCCCTGTTAGTGATCGAACCTGCCGACAGCGCGACCGCCGCGCAGATGCGACAAAACTGCCAGAGGATCACTTCATGAGCGTCTGCTTCGGGGACCTACTCGAGAAGGCTGCCCGGGTCTACGGGGACGATCCGGCGGTGACCGCGGATGGCCGGACGAAGTCGTGGCGCGAGGTCTACGAGCGATGCCGGAACCTGGCGGCTGGCCTCGAGCAACTCGGATTGAAGCGAGGAGATCGGGTCGCGTATCTCGGCTTCAATTCCGACGCGCTGTTTGAGTGCTACTTCGCGCCGTCCCTGGCTGGACTCGAGGCTGCCGTGCTGAACTTCCGCTGGTCGCCTCGCGAGTGCGCGGCCGCTCTACGTGAATGCACGCCAAAGGCTCTCATCTTTGATGAGGCGCACGCGGAGCTGGCTAGGCAGGCCGTGGCCGAGGCGGGGCATTCACCGCACATGATCCAGGCCGGGTCGTCAGCGCACGCATCCGCAATCCCGTACGAGGAGCTGGCGACGAGGACCGGCACGCCGAGCGCCCGGGGATCATCCGACCACGACACTCTGATCATCTATTTCACGGGTGGAACGACGGGACGATCCAAGGGCGTGATGCTGTCCCATTGGAACCTGTTCGCGAACGCCATGGGCGCCCCGCACATCATGGGTAACGAGCGAAACAGCGCGCAGCTGGTTGTCGGTCCCATGTTCCATCTCGCGCCGGGGTCGAGAATCTTCTCAGCCGTCCTCATGAACATCCATTCCGTCATGATGTCGCGCTTCGATCTGCCGGAGATGATGGCGGTCATCGAGCGGCACCGGGTTCACTCGCTGACACTTGTCCCGACAATGATGCACATGATCTTGGCTCATCCCGACTTTGGTCGTTACGACTTGTCGTCGGTCGGGCAGATCACGCTGGGCGGATCGCCTACGCCACGCGATCTCCTCGAAAAAGTCATCGCCGCGTTTCCATCGGCCAAGCTCAACAACGGCTATGGCATGACGGAAATGTCACCGATGCTGGCGGCGCTGACCGCCGACTACCACGTCCTGGAGGGGCCGAAGGCGGGCAAGCTCAACTCTGTCGGACGACCGGTCCCTTATCTCGACATCCGGATCTTCGACGCCGACGACCGCGAGCTGCCGCAGGGTGAGATCGGCGAGATCGTGGCGCGCGGCCCCACGGTCATGAAGGGCTATCTCAACCGTCCGGACGAAAGCGCTGTCGCGTTGCGCGGCGGCTGGTTCCATACCGGCGACATGGGCTACTTCGACAAGGATGGGCTGCTCTATATTTCCGGCCGCTCGAAGGACATGATCATATCCGGCGGCGAGAACGTCTACCCGACCGAGATCGAGGATGTGATTTCCACGCATCCCGCCGTGTCGCAGGTCGCAGTCATCGGCGTGCCGTCCGACAAATGGGGCGAAGTGGTTCACGCCGTCGTCATCCTCACCGACGGCGCGCAAGTTTCTGCGGACGAGCTCGTTGCACACTGCCGCAAGAGCCTCGCCGGATACAAATGTCCGCGTGGCATTACCTTCAGGCATGAACCGATGCCGTTGTCGCCTGCCAACAAGGTTCTCAAGAGCGAGCTAAGGAAGCAGATTCTGGCGATGACCCAGATCACTTGATCGGCATGCCGGCGTGCATGTGACGTCGACGATCAAGCTTGATCCAGACACTTGTCTGCAATCGCGAATGGATAGGCCGGCCGTCGCTCCTGGTTACGCCGACCGTCACATTGGAACGCGTGTTTCGAGTGCCCGGCGCGCGTTGAAGTCGTTCCAGGCACCGCACTCGAATGCCCAGCCGCTATACCATTTGAAGGATGCCAGGCCACATTGTAGCAGGGCCGCGAGGACCGTTCTTTCTCCGTGCGTTCAGTGGCTTCTCCGTAATGGCCCAACCGCTCACCGCCGAGCGGGATCATTTTCATTTCAGATCAAATTACTTGATCGACGCAGTGCAGAGATCGCAGACTTTTGGCTGGAAATCGCAATCAGACGACAGATTGGCGCGGCGACGGCGTCGCGATACCTAAGACACTGGACATTGCAAGATCAGTGTTCTGGCTTCGGAAAAATCCAGCCCTGACCAGGAGCGACGCGATTGTCTGAGAGCTACCGCAGAGCGAGCAACGAGCTAAGCGCGGAAGTTGGTGACGGCTTGAATCGGTGAAGGCGGCATATCGTGGGGTTGTTTGAGGACCTCACTTCTCCACCGAAAGAGCGATATGACGTGCCGAACGATAACGTGACGAAGCTGGTTCAGCCAGGAACCTTTGAGGATCCGCTCACAGAGATCACAGGGGGCGGCAAAGAACCGCTTATGAACCGGGTGCGGTGCGGGCTGCTGCAGGCTATTGCGGGCTTCTAGGTGAAAATTACGCGTGAATTCCGTGACTTGAAAGGGGTCTTGCGGGGTTCCGCGGGGCGGGAGCATATAACTTCTAAGCGGATGGTCGCAGGTTCGAGTCCTGCCGGGGTCGCCATTTCTGCGTATTCCGACGAAGCCGGACAGTGATCCGAGCGATTGCGGACAGCAATCCGACGAAGCCGGACAGCGCCACCCATCGACGGGCTCAACGGGTCACGCGGCAGCTGTCCGTGTCAAGTTTGCCACGCCTGGCCGTCTTGTTTTTGGGATCTCGCATGCTCTCGCCGGCAAGGTTCAGGCGGTGGGCTGTGTGGACGAGACGGTCGAGGATGGCGTCGGCGACGGTCGGATTGGCGATCATCTCGTGCCAGTGCTTCACGTCGACCTGACTGGTCACGATCGTCGAGCCGCGTCCCTGCCGGTCGTCGAGGATTTCCAGGAGATCACGGCCCTGGTCAGGCGTCAGGTTGGCTGAGCCCCCAGTCATCAAGTATCAGCAACTGCGTGCGAGCGATGCTCTTTAGAAGGCGTGCATGACGGCCATCGCCGCGTGCGAGCGCCAACGCATCGAACAGCCGTGGCACGCGATAATAGAGAACCGAGCGATCATCCCGACAGGCCTTGTGCGCCAGAGCGCACGCGAGCCAACTTTTCCCGAGCCCGGTTTTGCCGACGATGATCAAGTTCTGGTGCTGGCTGATCAAGTCGCCGGCGATCAGCTTTGCGAGCAGCGGCTTGTCGAGGCCACGTGCCGCTTTCATGTCGATATCCTCGATCACGGCGTTCTGGCGGAGTCCGGCGAACTTCAATCGGCTGACGAGCCGCTTATTCTCCCGCTCGATCGCCTCCCGATCGACGAGAAGCGCGAGACGGTCCTCGAACGGGAGCGCGGCGATATCGGGTTGCTGGCGCTGCTCTTCGAGCGCCTTGGCCATGCCGGCGAGCCCGAGTGCGACGAGACGCTGGTCGGTTGGATGAGTGAGCATTGCAGAGTCCTTTTTCTTCATTGCCCGCTTGCTATCGCGCGTGCCGCCGTGCGGGCGGGCCAGTGGCCGCGCATCTGGTGAGGCGGCTCAGTGGTAGGTGCCAGGGCCACGAATGTTGTCGTGCCGGAGCGGCGGAGTGTCCGGCGCTGCCTCTTGCGCGAACGCCTTGTCGAGCCCGTGCTTCAGGATCGAGGCGATCGAGCCGTAGGTGGTGGCGCCGACATGGTTGCCGCGCCGGCAGGCGGCCTCGACGCGAGCAGGGCCGTAGCTCTTCACGAGGCTGATGATGCCGAGGCACGAGCGGAAGCCCTGCTCGGGATGCGGCTTGCCCTTCATGATCGCCTCGAACATGGCGACTGCCGCCGGGCCGACCTCGGCAGCCGCGCCCATCATCCGCGCCGACGTCCATTCAGCGTAACGGCGATGCGCACTCGGCATGTGCTCGGTCGTTGTCGTGTGTCGGTTGCGGATGGCTGAGAATGCGTGGCTCGCGATGCGCTGGCCCTTGTGGAAGATCTCGACCGTGGCGCTGGTGACGCGGGCTTCCACGATCTCGCGGATCAACTTCGACGGCACCGAGTAGAAGTGATCGGCGATCTCGATGTGATAGTCCGGCGCGACGCGGGCGCGCTTCCATTCGGCATAGGCGTAGGGCTCGGTCGGCAAGCCCTTCAGCGCCGGCCGTTCCAGCGACTCCAGCAGCTCGGCTCGGCTGCGCCCCACGCGCCGCATCACCTTGGCGTTGATGGCCGTCACGCAATCCCGGATCGCGGCATTCAACTCGGCCAGAGAGAAGAACGTCCGGTTGCGCAGCTTCGCCAGAACGAAGCGCTCGACGATCTGGACGGCGACCTCGACTTTGGCCTTGTCGCGCGGCTTGACGATCCGCGTCGGCAGCACGACGCAGTCGTAGTGATCGGCGAGATCCTGATAGGTCCGGTTGATCCCAGGCTCGTAGCGCGACGGCTTGGTGATCCCGGCCTTGAGGTTGTCCGGCACCAGGGCCTGCGGCACGCCGCCGATCGCCGCAAACGCGTTCACATGGGCGCCAATCCAGTCGGGCAGCGTCTCGGTCCAGCGCGCCTCGGCGTAGGTGTAGTTGGAGGCCCCGAGCGCCGCGACGAATATCCGCGCCCGGTGCTCCTCGCCCGTCGCCGGGTCGATGACCCCGATCGTGTCGCCGGCCCAATCGACGAACAGACGCTCACCCGCCAGATGGGTCTGGCGCATGGTAGCGGAGACCGTCTGCTTCCAGCCCTTATGCAGCTCGCAGAACCGCGTGTAGCTGTAGCCTGACGGCTGCTCGGAGAGATACTCCTGCCACAGCAGCAGCAGCGTCACACCGCGCCGCTTCAGCTCATTCTCGATGGCTGGCCAGTCGATGGCAGGACGGGCCCGACCGTTATCGACGACGGGGAACAGGCGCCGATCAAGCTCGACATCTTCGATCCCCGGCGGCACCGGCCAGGTCATGCCGGCAGCCGCGGCCCGGCGCACGTACTCGGCAGCCTGCGTCTTGCCGACGCCGGTCGCCTCACTGATCTTCCGGTAGCTCATCCCGAGCACGTGCTTCAGGCGAAGCACCTCGCGCACCTTGCGCATCGACAATCTCTCCGCCGGCATCGCTTGACCTCTCTGTTGAGAGGCAGCGATCAGGTGATTCGATCATCGATGGGTGGCGCTATCGGCCGGCCTCAGCCGACTGTCCGGCTTCGTCGAGTTACTGTCCGGCTTCCCTCGGATTCACTGTCCGCTTTGCGTCGGATTCCGCAATTGCTTTATCTCCTCCGCAAATTATCTCTAAATCATTGAACAGACTAGATTTTTGTGGGTTCAAAAACCCCTGATTCCGGGAGGATGCCATCCGCTCCGAAAACGCCAGTCTGAGCACGGTCTGACGTCAGCGCGATTGACCAGAGGCCCAGATTTTCCAAGGGCTTGAGAGGAAGGCGAGGGCGAGATCGATCATTTCATCGAAGCCCTGACTCGGTTGCCCCTTCGAGGTCAGTTTTTCGGCGACGATGAGCTTGTTCTTTTCAAGCTTGGCGAGCTTGGTCTCGTAGGCTCGGATGATGCTCGGATTATCCGTCTCGACGATGCGATTGAGCAGTTGTTCGGTCTGCTTCTCTATCTCGGCGAGATCCTGTTTCGAGCGTGCCGCGACATGCTTGGCCTGAGCAAGACGCTGTGACCACGCATCAACTCCGCCGGTCTCGCCGGCCCGCAAAGCACCTGACTCGGGCATTCTCAATTGACGCGACGGGACGGTCCCCTAAGGAACCATCCCAAAGAACGCTCGTTAGAGTCACATCATGGAGCGTACGGGAGAATTCAGTTTTCAGAGGCTGGCGTTAAAGCTGCTCAACGCCACGAGATACGCCTCGCTGATCGCGGTCGTGGGATCGGCCGCGGGCGCATTCCTGATGTTTGCCGTCGGGCTCGCCAGCATGTGGAAAGCAGGATTAGCTTGGTTTGCCGGGCCGGATGAGGTCGGAACATCGGGGTTGAGCGCGTCGGCGGTGGCAGTGATAAACGTGATCGAGGGCTTGGACAGGTTTCTGATCGCCCTCGTTATGCTGTACTTCGCCTACGGCGTGCATTCGCTTTTTATCCGATCCGACGAATCTCTCGATAAAAAGGAATTCAACCTGCCGTCCCCGTTGCGCGTCAGACAGATCAGCCAGTTGAAGCAGGTCCTGGCCGAGGTGATCATAGTCATTCTGTTCGTCCTGTTTCTTCGCTATGCGCTGGCCATGTTCCAGACATCGACGCCGTTCACTTGGCAGCAGATCGCGGGGTTGCTCGTCCTTCCCGTCTGCGCAGCGCTCCTCGGAGCCGCGCTTCGATTAGCGGAGCTGCACCCGAAGCCGCTGAGACCCCGGGCGATCATCTCCGCATCAGACCGGGAGGACCCAACCTCGGGATCCTGACGTCGATGGCGCCAACTTGCCGGTTCCGAACATTGGGCCGGCTGGCTCAATAAGTGAGTCAGAACGTATGACCGTGCCGGCTTCGTCAGCATGTGGGAGCGAGAACTGATGCGGGGTCCAACGGCTTGGATAGCACTCTACCTTGTGCTCGTCATTGCTCCCTTGATAATCTTGATCGTGGGGCCCATGCCCGTCGGCACCGCATTCTGGTGGGACTTCTCGATGGCTCTGGGCTTTTCAGCCATAGCCATGCTGGGGGTGCAGTTCGCCTTGACTGCAAGGTTCAAGCGCGCATCCGCTCCATTCGGGATAGACGTCATCTACCTCTTCCACCGCTATCTTGCCATTGTCGCGGTCGGCGTTGCTCTTGGCCATTTCGGCATCCTCTGGTGGGGCTACGAGGAGGAGCTCGGCACCCTCAATCCCCTTGAGGCGCGGTGGGAGCTCACGGCGGCGCGCGTAGCCCTGGTCGCGTTTCTTTTAGCGGTTGTAACGTCGGAATTTCGCAAACAGCTGCGTATCGAGTATGGGCTGTGGCGCTATTTGCACGTATTTTTGGCTGTGATCGGATTTATCGCGGCCGTCGCTCACATCGTGGGCGTCGGGTATTATACCGAGGCCCCCGGAAAGCGCTCGTTCTGGCTCCTTGCGACCGTATCCTGGCTACTGGTGATCGCCTGGGTCCGCATCGTCAAACCGTTGAGCCAGGTTCGACATCCATATCGCGTCGTCGGGGTCGAACCCGGCCCTGGCGAGGTTTGGGCATTGACCGTGGAGCCAGATGGTCACGAAGGGCTCAGGCGATTCATGCCCGGGCAGTTCGCCTGGATCACGCTGCGAGCCTCGCCATTTGCTTTGCGCGAGCATCCCTTCTCGATCGTGTCCAGCCCTGAGGCGCTACCGAGGATCGAGTTCTCCATCAAGGCGCTCGGTGATTTCACGAATACGATTGGCGACGTGAAAGCAGGCGAGCGCGTCTACCTCGACGGTCCCTACGGGGTATTCTCGTTCGATCGCCATCCAGATGCGCCCGGGTTTGTCGGCATCGTCGGCGGTATCGGGATCACGCCGTGCATGAGCATGATCCGCAGCATGGCCGCACGCGGCGACCCGCGTCCTTTCTGGCTGTTCGTCGGGAACCCAACGCTCGAGGACGTGGTCTTCCGTGAGGAGCTGGAGACCCTCTCGAAACGCACGAACCTGACGGTGATCCACGTCATTCAGGAGCCGCCGGAGGGCTGGTGCGGAGAGACCGGCTATCTCACACGCGAGACGCTGGACCGGCATCTGCCGAAGGAGCAGCGCCACCAATTTCACTATTTCTTGTGTGGTCCGCCGCCGATGCTGCAATCGGCCGAGACGTCCTTGCGCGACTTGGGCGTGCCGCAGTCGCGAATGCACCTCGAAATTTTCAACCTGGTCTGAGGTAGGTCATGCGACGCGCAACAGCCCTCGTTCTCGCGATTCTGACTGGCAGTCTGGTCGTCGGGCTGGCAGCTGTCTTCGCTTTCATGCAGGCGCCGCCGTGAGGGTCTGAGGAGCGGGTCAGAGCGTGCACGATGACGAGACGGCAACCGGCAGCATGGTCCAGATTGCCGAGGCGAGCCCCACCCATGCCGTCGCCAGGCTGACCCTGCGGATAAATCCGGAGCTCGAGGCGAGACGGGACGAGGAGAGGGCAAGCAGAATGGCAATCTGCGCGCCGACCAGGCCGATCGCGGCGGCCCCCAGCACCAGCCGGAGCAGGGACATTCCGAACGCGTCGGTGTGGCCCCAGCCCGATGCACACGCCAGTCCATGCAGCCCATAGACGGCGCTGAAACCCGCCAGCCAGACCAACGGTCCGACGAGGATGCGGACGACGTCGGTCATGCCAGCACCCCCGGCAGGTGGAGAACCAACGCCACGGTCGCGGTGACGACCGCCGTGTAGTCGACCCAGAGCTGCACGATCGCCAGTTCCGCCTTGCGCCGCGCCGAGATGTACCCGGCCATGATCCGCGCCGCGAGATAGCCCAGCATGACCAGTGTGAGCGCGGCATGGAAAGCTGCGTACCCGCCCATCATCACGAGCGTTGCACCATAGGCGTGGCCCGTGGGAGTTGGCGCCCGAAACAGCAGCGAGACAGCGACGAGCAACATGACGAGAGTGCCGAAGGCGGAGAGGGCGAGACCCGGCCAAGCGGACGTGCCGAGCCGGTTGCCGTGGCCGGCGAGGCGTGCACCCGCTGTGGCAGCGACCGCCCCGCCCAGCCCTCCGGCGAGATCGAAGGGTGAAGCGTGCAGCCATGCCGGCGGCGGCCAGCCCGGTGCAACTGTGAAGAGGAAGGCGAAACCGAATACGAGCGAGCCGAAGAACACGGCATTGGCGGCCAGCAGGAACAATGAGCCCCACCAGCCCGGCGAGCGATCTACCTCGGACGCGTTTGGCAGCAGGATGCCTCGGCCAGCAGCCTCGGGGGCCTGGTCCTCGCGGCTCCCGAGCGTCCAGGCCCAGCGCAGGGCGAAGGCTGCGACACCTGCAATAGCGACGGGGGCAAGCCAGTAGATTTTGAGCAGGAAAGACAGGAAGAACACGCCCGTCGCCGCCGCCATGACGATGGGCAAGGCGGTGTTCCCCGGGTAGACGACGATGTGCTCCGGCGCCCCGCGCGCGACGTCGACCGTCATCGTCTCGCGGCGGCCGGCGCGCGGTGTGCCGAGGTATCCCTCACCACGAGCCAGCCTGCCGGGAAGCCCGGGATCGTCCGTCAGGGGGTCGCGCGCGTCGATATGGGGGAGGCTCGCGAAGTTGTAGGCAGCAGGCGGCATCGTGGTCGCCCATTCGAGCGTCCCGGCCTTCCAGGGATTTCGCGGGCTGCGAGACCCCACCAGGATCTGGAGCACGACGTCCAGTAGGACGAGCACCAAGCCAAACGCCATGACGAAGCCCGCGACCGAGGAAGCGAGGTTTATCGCGGTCCAGCCGGCATCGGCATCGTAGGTCCAGATCCGGCGGCGCTGGCCGAGCAGGCCAACCCAATGCATCGCCAGAAACGTGCCGTGGAAACCGATGAATGTGAGTGCGAAGGCAAGCTCGCCCAGACGAAAGAACCGCCAGCGTCCGCTGACTTGCGGCAACCAGTAATAGATCGCAGCAATAATCGGAAAGACGAAGCCACCAAACAGCACGTAATGGAGGTGGGCCGTCACGAACGCGGTGTCATGCACCTGCCAGTCGAAAGGCACCACCGCGACCATCACACCCGTCAGCCCGCCGATGACGAATGTGGCGAAAAAGCCCAGTATATGCAGCATCGGCAGATGAAGCTCAGGCCGCCCCTTCCACATGGTCCCGATCCAGGCAAAGACCTGCACAGCCGTCGGCACGGCGACCAGAGTCGAGGCAGCCGAGAAGAAGCCCAGCGCCATGTGAGGGATGCCGGTTGCGAACATGTGGTGGACCCACAGCCCGAAGCTCAGAAAGGCGAGGGCCACAACCGCGGCGACCACCCAACCGTAGCCGAGCAGCGCCGTTCGCGACATGACCGGCACGACGGTCGAGATCACGCCCGCGGCCGGCAGGAAAATGATGTAGACCTCCGGGTGCCCGAACAGCCAGAAAAGATGCTGCCAGAGCAGGCTGTCGCCGCCGAGCTCGGCCTGGAAGAACGGCAGGCCGAAGGCCCGCTCGAGCTCGAGCAGGATCGAGCCCAGGATCAGCGGCGGGAAGCCGCCGATCATCATCAGCGCGGTGACGAGCGCGTACCACGCGAAAATCGGCATCCTATCGAGCGACATGCCGGGCGCCCGAAAGCGCAATATTGAGACCGTGATCTCCACGGCAGCGGCAATCGCCGAAATCTCGACGAACGTAATTCCAAGCAACCAGAAATCGGTGTTGATGCCCGGCGAGAAAAGCGGTCCTGTCAGCGGGGGATACATGAACCAGCCGCCGTCCGGAGCGATGCCCAGAAGCAGCGAGAACAGTAGCATCGACCCGCCAAAGACATAGCACCAGAAACCGTATGCCGTGAGCCTCGGGTAGGCGAGGTCTCGTGTTCCCAGCATTTTCGGAAGGAGATAGACCGCCATTCCCTCGAACATCGGAATGGCGAACAGGAACATCATGATCGTGCCGTGCATCGTGAAAATCTGGCTGTAGGCGTCAGCGCTGAGAAAGGCCGAGTTCGGAGTCGCGAGCTGGGCGCGAATCAGCATGGCGAGGAGACCGCCCACGAGAAAAAAGAAAAGCGAGGTCACAATGAACATCCGACCGAGATCGGTGTGATTGACCGTCGTGAGCAATCCCTTCCAGCCAGGCGCGGAAGACCAGATCGCCTGAAGCTTTCGATGACGCTCGAGCGCGTTCATCCGCTCCCTCCGGCGATGAAGCGCTGCCAAGCCGCCTCTTCAAGGGCAATCACGACGAAGCGGTGGCCGAGGTAGCCTGTGCCGCTGAACTCGCCGCTCACGCCGAGGTATCGCCCCGGCTCGTCGGCTCTGAGACGCAGGACGTTGATCCGCCCTGGAATGGCGTCGAGCTTTCCTGCCAGACGCGGCACCCAGAAGCTGTGGATCACGTCGGCTGTCGTGATCGAGACGTCCACCGGCCGGCCGGCGGGAATGTGGAGAACGTTCCTGGTCACGAGGCCGGGCGCTTCGGCATAACCGAACGTCCACGTCCACCGGCTGCCTTCGGCGCGGACCGCGACGACGTTCAAGGATGGCTGCGGCAACAGTCGCTCTCCGATCACCAGCCCGTACGCGAGGAGAGCGACGAGCGTCGCAAGCGGGAAGGCGAGACCGAGTCCGATGATCCAGACGCGCAGGAGCCGTCGCTCATCGGCAGCCTCCCGTCGTGCGTAGAAGGCGGCTGCGATGAGCGCGCCGACCAGGAGAAGGATCAGCAGCGAGCCGGCCAGCATGACCCACCAGAGCCGCGCGATATCGCGGGCAGCGGGCCCCGCCGGATCGACGGTCGACAGCGGCCCCGCGCAACCGGGTAGCAGGAGAAGCGTTACTAGGAGTAGTCCGGTCAGCAGGAGATTGCGGTCTTGCCGAGCAATGAAAGCGAGGGCGGTCCGCGGCCCGATCCTATCGCGGCGCATCCCGACTACGAGGAAACGGAATCGAAAGTCGCCATCTTCGGCCATCCGATCCATGCAATGAGTGTGGCCTTCCCGGTTGCGCTCACGTTTTGTACGCTCGGCGCCGACGCATTCTACTGGTGGACAGGCGACGCGTTCTGGGCGCGGGCCGCACTCTGGGCAACGGGAATGGGTTTCTTCTTCGGCATGCTCGCCGGCGTCTCCGGCACGGCGGAACTCCTGTTCGTCAAAGGCATTCGCATCCGCGCGGCCTCGTGGACGCACTTCATACTGGCAGTCACTCTGCTCGCCATTCTGGGGGCAAACTGGGGACATCGCCTCGACGGCTACGAGGAAGCTGTGCTGCCCTACGGGCTGCTTCTCTCGGTCCTCAGCACGATCATGGTCTCGCTGACCGGGTGGCATGGCGGCAAACTCGTTTTCGACTATCGCCTGGGTATCTCGAAGGGCAGCTGACGCCCCACAGGCTCGGCGAGCCAAGCGGGAACGGAGATCGCTCCAAGGTCCGGTTTGCCGAGCACGAGAAAGAGGATCGCTGTCATCGGCGCTATAAGAACCGCGAGCATCAAAAAGGACGGGGTCGCCCGCTGCTTTCCGCCAGAAAGGCGCGCTTCGACGAGCATGTGGCCGATCCATGCGTGGCCAGCGACGAGCATCGCGACGAAAGCGAGCTTGGCAAAGAACCAGGGATCGAAAATCTGGCGCATGAACATCAGCCACGAACCGGAAATGACGGCCACAACCGCCGCCGGTGTGACCACTGCCGTGTAGACGTCGTGGGTCGCGTGGTGGACGCGCAGGAAATCGGCGTGCGAGTTGCTGGGATCATGCCGCGAAATCATGAGCGGCATCGCGATCAGCCCGCCACACCAGACGATCAGGGAGACTATGTGCACCAGCTTGAAATGAGGAATGCTGACGAGGATCCATTCCATTAAGCTGCGCCCTGCTGAAGCCGCATCCAGCCTTGTCGTGCAATCCAAGCCGCAATCAGCGCATAAGGCACGCCAGCAGGCACCCACATGATCAGCCCCGCGAGTTGCTGGTCGGCCAGCGGTGTGAACCCCCACGCGAGCGGGCCCACCGAATGCGCTTCGTAGAGGGGCTGCTGCGCGAAGGTCAGGAGCGCGCCGAGCAGGCCCATCTGCGCGAAGCCCGCCAGCGTGAACAGGATGCCGTCGACGCTGCTGGAGCCCGGCGCAAAGACGGCACGCCAGTACCAGATCGCCCCAGCGGCCAGCGCCAGCTGCATCAGCCAGTAGATCCCCTTGTGGGACAGCGCGAGGTCATAGGCGGCGGGCCAATGCCAGAACCAAAGCACGCCCGTCGCCACGACGAAGGGAAGGGCGATCGCAATCGGTCGGCGGGCCGGATAGCTCATCGCGATCAACGGTGCCGCCACCGCAACGAGCAGCACATGATGCACAACTCTCGCCGAGAACAGCGCCGAGGAGAGAGCGCAAAGCGGCGATACGAACACCACGCCCAAGGTCGCTACAGCCCATTTCCCCGAATTCGTCCGGCCAACGAGCATGAACAGTGCGGCGAGAGCAGCGAGAAGGACCGGATCGAGGTTCCAGCGACTCCAAATTTCGGTTGGGAGAGGAGGCTCTCCACAATAGATACCAAACATTCGAAACCTGCGATCTCAGGTGCACTTCCTCGGCACGCCTTGGAGAAACTCTGCCCACTCCGCTATGTTCCAACCGCGCACTTGCACGATCACGATCGTCAGACCGGTGATCTGCTCGTTTTCGCGGTGCCAGGGTCGACCTGATCAAGAGCCTTCGACGCGACGTCTCCGTCGCGCTACGCCAAGCGACTGGAGCGAGGCAGGTTTGTTTGGCCAGCCGTGATCACTGGCAGCATATCGCTACCCGCCGCACAGGCTCGCCTAGAAGCTCGATGGGATCGGCTGGCGTAACCCGGGACACTCATTCCGCCAGGAACGGATGGACGGCGGCCCATGATTTCATCGGGCATGAATTCACGCCGTTCGATTCTCCGGATGGCATCGCTGTATTAGGATTGAGGAAAGAGCTGACACTGCCCACCTGAAACATTTTCTCAATACGCTGCTCGCGCGGCCTGCTTAATGGCTCAAGAAGGCGCCAAGTCTTGGAATTCATATAGCTAATTCAATCGCATACCTGTTCATCGCGTCCGGCGCGTCCTACGTTTTTCGGTCCGTCTCGGGCACATCGGACGAGATGGATCAGACGGCTTTCGCCTTGACGGGCCGGATGTGCGGCCGAGCCTCGCGAACGATGACGTCGAACCGCGTGGCGTCCTCGTCCATCAGCTCGAACAGCTGGGCTCGCATGCGAGGCTCCCAGAAACTCGTGATGTGCTCCGCGGTGGATGCAACGGCTTGGTCGCCCGAGCGTGCGCGAAACGATTTGGCGATCTGGTTCGCCATGTAGATCAGCTTATCAGGCGACATCGGCAACCGCTCCGCTCGAGATCCGCTCCGGCCCACTGAAGACCTCAAAGCTGCCGCCGCGTGCTGTCGCTGCGACTGTCACATTGGCCGCTTGCGCCGTCCGAACAGCGAATGCCGTAGGCGCCGATATCGCCGCGAGAAGTCCGCAACCGACGACGGCGGCCTTCTGCACCAACTCGACCGACACCCGGCTCGTCACCACGAGTCCGCCGGTACCGACGGCCACATCCGCGCGCAGCAGTGCGCCGATCACCTTGTCCATGGCGTTGTGACGGCCAACGTCCTCGCGAACGTGCGTCGTGCTCTGGCCGGGAACGAAAAAGCCGGCAGCATGCACGGCGCCCGTCGCGTGATTGATGTGCTGATGCTGCTCGAGCGAGTTGATCGCCAGGACGATATCCTCCGGCAGAAACCTTGCGGCCGACCGAACAGGGACCAGTGCGCGGGTGGCCGCTTCCAGGCTCTCGAGGCCGCACATGCCGCAGCCGACCGGCCCCGCCATCGACCGGCGGCGCTTCGCCAGCCGCAACGCGATATCCTCGCCGATACGGACCTGGACGTCGATGCCCTCGTCGAACGGTACGATGCCGATGCTTTCGATCGCACTCGCCGTCTCGACGATACCTTCGGTGACAGAGAAGCCCACGGCGAGATCCTCGAGATCCGCGGGCGTCGCCATCAACACGGCATGGGTCGCGCCATTGTAGCTGATGGCGACGGCCGTCTCGTCGGCAAGCAACCGCCTACCCTGGTACGCGCGGCCCTCGCGCCAAGCCGTCCTGTCGAATGCCTCGTACGCGTTGTCGCTCACGGCGAGCTCCTACTCGGCCGCCTCGATGCGCCGCGCCCGCTGGGCGAGAGCATCGTAGTCCTGCTGCCACTGCGTCGGGCCGTTGGACGACGAAACCTGGACGGCCGTGACCTTGTACTCGGGGCAGTTGGTCGCCCAATCCGAGTAATCGGTGGTGATCACGTTGGCCTGCGTACCGGGGTGATGGAACGTCGTGTAGACCACGCCGGGGGCCACGCGGTCGGTGATCTGGGCCTTCAGCGCCGTATCACCGGAACGGCTGGCGAGCTTGACCCAATCGCCATCCTTGATGCCACGCACCTCGGCGTCATGGGGGTGGATCTCGAGCACATCCTCCTCATGCCACACCACATTGGCCGTGCGCCGCGTCTGGGCGCCGACGTTGTACTGGGAGAGAATGCGCCCCGTCGTCAGCAGCAGCGGGAAGCGTGGGCCCGTCCTCTCGTCGGTCGGGATGTACTCGGTGTTGATGAACCGTCCTTTGCCGCGCACGAAGCCTGCAACGTGCATGATCGGCGATCCATCCGGGGCCTTGTCGTTGCAGGGCCACTGGACCGAGCCCCGCTCGTCGAGCATCTCGTAGGTGACGTTGGCGAAGCCCGGCGTGGTCGCGGCGATCTCGGCCATGATCTCGCTCGGGTGCGAATAATTCCAGCTCGCCCCCATCGCGTTGGCGAGCAGCTGCGTCACCTGCCAGTCCGCATAGCCGTTCTTGGGCGCCATCACGCGACGCACGCGATTGATGCGCCGCTCGGCGTTCGTGAACGTGCCGTCCTTCTCGAGGAAGGTCGAGCCGGGCAGGAACACATGGGCGTAGTTAGCTGTCTCGTTGAGGAATAGATCGTGGACGATGACGCAGTCCATGGCCGCGAGGCCGGCCGAGACGTGCCGTGTGTCGGGATCGGACTGAAGGATGTCCTCGCCCTGCACGTAGAGCCCCTTGAAACTGCCCTCGACGGCGGCATCGAGCATATTCGGAATGCGCAGACCCGGCTCGTCGGAGATCTCGACGCCCCAAGCCTTCTCAAAGATAGCCCTGACATCGGCATTCTTGACGTGGCGATACCCGGGCAGCTCGTGCGGGAACGAGCCCATGTCGCAGGAGCCCTGGACGTTGTTCTGGCCCCGCAGCGGGTTCACCCCGACGCCTTCGCGACCGATGTTGCCGGTGAGCATGGCGAGGTTGGCGATACCGATGACGGTGGTGGAGCCCTGACTGTGCTCGGTGACACCAAGGCCGTAGTAGATGGCGCCATTGCCGCCCGTCGCGAAAAGGCGCGCGGCGGCGCGCATCTCGGCGGCCGGCACGCCCGTCAGCGTCTCGACGGCTTCCGGACTCATCGATGGATCGGAGACGAAATCGGCGTAATCGCGGAACTCATCCCAGTCGCAGCGCTCGCGAATGAAGGTCTCGTCGTAGAGCTTCTCAGTCACGATGACATGGGCGAGCGAGGTGACGACAGCGACGTTGGTGCCGGGCTTGAGTTGCAGGTGGTGCGCGGCCTCGACATGGGCCGAGCGCACCAGATCGATGCGGCGCGGGTCAACGACGATGAGCTTGGCGCCTTGACGCAAGCGCTTCTTGAGCCGGGAGGCGAACACGGGATGTCCGTCGGTCGGATTGGCGCCGATCACGAGCACCACGTCGGAATGCTCGACGCTGTCAAAGTTCTGCGTGCCGGCGGACGTCCCGAACGTCTGGCCGAGACCGTAGCCGGTCGGCGAGTGGCAAACACGTGCACATGTGTCGGTGTTGTTGTTGCCGAACACGGCGCGGGCGAGCTTCTGGACGAGGAACGTCTCCTCGTTGGTACACCGCGACGACGTGATGACGCCGATCGATTCCTGGCCGTGCTTGGCCTGGATCGCTTTCAGGCGGCCGGCCGTGAAGCTCATCGCCTCGTCCCAGGACACCACGCGCCAGGGCTGGTCGATGCTCTCGCGGATCATCGGGTCCAGGATGCGATCATTGTGATTGGCATACCCCCAGGCGAAACGCCCCTTCACGCAGGAGTGCCCGCGATTGGCGCCGCCGTCTTTGTACGGCACCATGCGCACCAGCTCCTCGCCGCGCATTTCCGCCTTGAACGAGCAGCCGACGCCGCAATAGGCGCACGTCGTGACCACGGAATGCTCAGGCTGGCCGATCTCGATGACCGATTTTTCCTGCAATGTTGCAGTCGGGCAGGCCTGAACGCAGGCACCGCACGACACGCACTCGGAGCCGAGGAAGCTCTCGTGCATACCCGGTGAAACGCGGCTGTCGAAGCCGCGGCCCTCGATGGTCAGCGCGAACGTGCCCTGCACCTCCTCGCAGGCACGCACGCACCGCGAGCAGACGATGCACTTCGACGGGTCGTAGGTGAAATACGGGTTCGACTCGTCCTTTGGCATCCAGCGGAGATTGTCGTCGTCGGTCGTGTCGCGCGCCTTGACGTGATTTTCGCCTTCGTAACCGTAGCGGACGTCGCGCAACCCGACGGCGCCGGCCATGTCCTGCAGCTCGCAATCACCGTTTGCGGCGCAGGTGAGGCAGTCGAGCGGGTGATCGGAGATATAGAGCTCCATCACGCCCCGGCGGATATCCTTGAGCCGAGAGGTTTGTGTGCGCACGACCAGCCCGGTCGCCGCTGGTGTGGTGCACGACGCCGGCGTTCCGGCGCGCCCCTCGATCTCGACGAGGCAGAGGCGGCAGGAACCGAACGCGTCGACCATGTCGGTGGCGCAGAGCTTCGGCACCTTAATGCCCGCCTCCATGGCGGCGCGCATAATCGACGTGCCTTCCGGGACGGTCACCTCGAAGCCGTCGATCGTCAACGTGACGAGCTTGTCGGACCGAGCTGCCGGTGTGCCGAAATCGATCTCGTGAACCAGGCCCATGGTGCTACTCCGCTGCCTCGATATTCGAGGCTGATCCGAAATCCTCGGGGAAAAACCGCATGGCGCTCGTGACCGGGTAAGGCGTGAACCCGCCAAGCGCGCAAAGCGAGCCGAACTTCATCGTGTTACAAAGATCGGTGGCCAGGGCCAGTTGCGCCGCGACGTCCTGTCCGCGCCTGATCTTGTCCATCGTCTCGACCCCGCGAACCGCACCGATGCGGCATGGGGTGCACTTGCCGCAGCTCTCGATGGCACAGAACTCGAACGCGAAACGGGCCTGAGCGAGCATGTCGGCGGTGTCGTCGAATACGACGATGCCGGCGTGGCCTATGAGCCCATCCTTGGCGGCGAACGCCTCGTAGTCGAACGGCGTGTCGAAAAGCGCACGCGGGAAGTAGGCGCCGAGCGGCCCCCCAACCTGCACCGCCTTGACCGGCCGCCCCGATGCGGTGCCGCCGCCGATATCGACGACGAGCTCGCCCAGCGTGATGCCGAATGCGGTCTCGAACAGGCCACCGTGGCGAATGTTGCCGGCAAGCTGGATCGGGATCGTGCCCCGCGACCGGCCCATGCCGAAATCGCGGTAGAATGCCGATCCTTTGGCCAGAATGATCGGCACCGTCGCCAGCGAGATGACGTTGTTGACAACGGTCGGCCGACCGAGGAACCCGTGGTGCGCGGGAAGCGGCGGCTTTGCCCGCACAACGCCGCGCTTACCTTCCAGGCTGTTGAGAAGCGACGTCTCCTCGCCGCACACGTAGGCACCCGCACCCAGCCGGATCTCGATATCGAACGCCTTGCCGCTGTCGAGAACCGATGCGCCGATCATGCGCGCGGCGCGTGCCTTCACCAGCGCCTGGCGCATCATTTCGATGGCGTGCGGGTATTCGGAGCGAATGTAGATGAAGCCTTGCTCGGCGCCCGTCGCCAGCGCGGCGATGGCCATGCCTTCGATAAGGACGAAGGGATCGCCTTCCATGATCATTCGGTCGGCAAAGGTACCACTGTCGCCTTCGTCGGCGTTACAGACGATCACCTTGCGCGCTCCGGGCGCATCCAGCACCGTCTTCCACTTGATGCCGGTGGGAAAGCCTGCGCCCCCGCGCCCCCGCAAACCGGAGTCGGTGACGGTGGCAACAATGTCGGCCGGTGCCATTGCGGCTGCGGCGCGCAGGCCGTCAAGCCCCCCCAACCTCGCGTAATCCTCGATGGACAGCGGATCGGTGATGCCACAGCGCGCAAACGTCAGCCGCGACTGGCGCTCGAGGAAAGGTATTTCATCCACCCGCCCCTGGCGAAGCGGATGCGCGCCTCCCGTAAGGAAGCCAGCGTCGAAAAGTGTCGCGACATCGCTGGCGGCGACAGGGCCGTAGGCAATGCGGGTGCCATCGACATCGACCTCGACGAGCGGCTCGAGCCAATATAGGCCCCGCGAGCCGTTGCGCACAAGACGAACGTCGTGGCCACATTGGCGAGCCATGCGGGTGACGGCATCCGCGACGGCATCGGCGCCGACGGCCAGAGCACCCGAGTCGCCAGGAACGTAAACGGTCACGGTCACTTGAGTGCCTCCGCGATGATGGCATCGAACGCGGTCGCATCGACCCGACCAACCGGCCTGCGATCAATCATGACGGCGGGAGCGTTCGCGCACAGGCCCAGACAGTAAACGGCTTCCAGGGTGACTGCTCCGTCGCGCGTCGTCTCGCCGAAGCCGATCCCAAGGGTCGCCTCGGCCCGCTTGGCATGAGCCTCGCCGCCCATCGACTGGCATGCCTCAGCGCGGCACACCTGCAGACGATGGCGTCCGCCCGGCTCGGCGCGCAGATCATGATAGAACGTCACGACGCCGTGGACCTCGGCGCGGCTGAGGTTCAAGTGGTCGGCGATCATTCGCTGCGAGGCCGCAGGCACGAAGCCGAACTCCGCCTGCACGGCAAGCAGGATCTCGAGCAACGGAGCTTCCACGTCCTGGAACGAGGCCAGTATTTGCTCAGTTCGCGCCGCAACGTCCTTTGGCTCAGTCAACATCATCCTCCGTTTGAGACACGTAGTCTGCGAAAGTCGCTGGTCAGATCAACAAAGCTTTTCCGTGGAGCGATAGCAAAGCCCGATCGTAGACGCTCAAATCCAAATATATCACATCACCGGCTGTGATTGCTGCCGCATCGGAAAAGCTTTCTGCGCCGTTTTGATGAAGCGCGTGACGAGCGGCGTCTGCGTCTCCCGATCAGGCAGTATGAGCCCAATGACATGGCGGACGTCCGGCTCGACGAGAGGGATTGTATGCAGTCCACCGGGCCGCCTGAACTCCTCGGCGAAGCGAACCGGAATGATGCTTGCCCAACCGCCGGTCCTGACATGCGCGTAAAGGAGCAACATCGAGTTCGATTCCACGGTGCACTGCGGCTCGGCACCCGCGTCGCGCAGATGGCGGTCGATCAGGCGCCGATTCTGCATGTCGGGCGAGAGCTGGCAAAGCGGGAGGCTACCGGCCTCGCGCCAGCTGACCGACTTACGGCCTTCAAAGGGCCCGTTCGGGGGCACGAGCAGCGCGTAGCGCTCCTCGTAGAGAGGAACACCCCGAAATTGGCCGAGAGGCTCGGAATTCAGGTAGGAAATGCCGGCATCGATTTCCAGGTCGGTCAGCTTTTGCAGAATCTGGTTCGAGGTCAGCGACGAAATCCTGAACCGCACCCCGGAGAACGCCGAGCGGAAAGGGACGGTCAGTTCAGTGATGGCGGGCAGCGCGGTCGGCACCACGCCAAGCCGAAGCTCGCCGGCGAGATCGCGTCCGCTCGCCTGCAGCTCCTGCTTCATCGTCCGTACGTCGGCCGTCAATTGCCGCGCCCAGGTGAGAACTCGCTCGCCTTCCTGCGTGAACCCCCGGAACCTCGAGCCTCGCTCGACGATGACGATGCCAAACTGCTCCTCCAGGCTTTTGACGGCCGAGGACAGCGTCGGCTGCGACACGCCCGCCGCTTGGGCCGCTTTGCCGAAGTGGCGCTCGCGCGCGAGATGCAGTAGCAATTCGAGCTTGTCGATCATGAAGGTGTTCACAGAGGGCGCCGGATCGCCGACTCAGCGTAGCAGACGATCGTCCCGCGAACGATTCCTGCGCGCGATGGACTGCCAGAGCGGGTCTGCACTGCGGAAGTGCTCGCGAGATCGGCGTTCCCCAATCAGGAACCAGATCGGTCTCTCCCTGTTGTGACGGTGCGGCGATCGCCGCTCACGCAACTTGGATCATGAGAGGCCTAAATGCAGCGTAAGCTTTTGGTATTGGCCCTGGCCACGGCACTCGGTGCCGGACACGCCCTGGCCCAGTCGGGCGGCACCGGCGGTGGTGGAGCAGGCGGCTCGGGTGGCGGCGGCGCGGGCGGAGCGGCCGGTGGCGCAGCCGGCGGTGCATCCGGCGGCGCAGGAACCGGCGCTGGCTCTGGCGCAGCGCCCGGCGGGGCCGTGAGCGGCGATAAGACCGTGGCGCCCAACCCCACCAGGCAGGAATGCACCCGCGGCTGGTCATCAAGCATGCGGTGGTCGGAAAGCGACTTCCGCCGGCTGTGTGGGAGTCGCTGAGCCCCTGGCGTCGTAGGACTTTGAACCCCGCTGGAGCCGACAGGTTTCGGCGGGGCACTTTTTCGCACTGAACCGCGCGCTCGCGTACGTTGCTTCGCCGGGCAAAGAAATTGGGGTGAAGAACTGGCTCCGTGGGTAGGATTCGAACCTACGACCAGCCGGTTAACAGCCGGCTGCTCTACCGCTGAGCTACCACGGAACACTGGCCTCTTGCCGGTCATTTGGGTCCGGCTCGACGACAGTTAGCCATTTACGCGAAAAGCCTTGGCGTGTCCACCCATGCTCGACCGTTAGGCAGAACAGGGGCTACAGGCGGCTGAGTACGCGGGGCGCCGGGTGCTTTGCTCCTTGCCGCCGCACCGTCCCACCCGCTAATCAGATGACGACGCCGTGTGGGCCCTGCCGCCCGCCGAACGCATGAGGAAGGCCAAATGCCGACAAGCCAGCTGTTCTCACCCATCAAGCTCCGCGATCTCGAGCTGTGGAACCGTATCGTCGTCGCTCCGATGTGCCAGTACTCGGCCGATAACGGAGAGATGACCGACTGGCACACTCAGCACCTCGGCTCGCTGTGCAACTCGGGCGCCGGCCTCGTGATCGCGGAGGCGACCGGCGTCGAGCCCGAAGGGCGCATCAGCCACGGCTGTCCAGCACTTTCCACCGACGCCCACGAGGCGGCGATGAAGCGAGTTGTTGACACCTGCAAGCGCTGGGGAACGGCCGCCATCGGCATTCAGCTCGGCCACGCTGGCCGTAAGGCTTCGGCGCAGCTTCCGTGGGAGGGCGGCAGGTCACTGAAGGACGGCGCCTGGCAGACCAAATCGGCGTCCGACATGCCGTACGACGACGGCTGGCACACGCCCCACGGCTTGACGACCGACGAGATCGGCAAGCTGAAAGCGGCTTTCGTCCAGGCCACGATCCGTGCCGACCGCGCCGGTTTCGACCTGATCGAGATTCATGGCGCACACGGCTATCTGCTCAACCAGTTCCTGTCGCCCCTCTCCAACAAGCGCAACGACCAGTACGGCGGCAGCCTCGAGAACCGAATCCGGCTGCCCCTCGAGATTTTCGCCGCCATGCGCGAGGTCCTGCCAGCCTCCAAGCCGCTTGGTATCCGCATCTCGGCGGTCGAGTGGGTCGACGGCGGCATTACACTCGAGGACTCGATCGCGTTCGCTCACGCGCTGAAGAAGCTCGGTTGCGATTTCATGGACGTCTCGTCGGGCGGCAACTCGCCGAAACAGAAGATCGAGTTGAAGGCCGGCTATCAGGTGCCATTCGCGGCGGCGATCAAGAAGGCCACCGGCATGCCCGTGATGGCGGTCGGCCTGATCACCGAGCCGATGCATGCCGAGGCGATCATCGCCGATGGCGAGGCGGACATGATCGCGCTCGCCCGCGGCTTCATGGACGACCTGCGCTGGGGCTGGCACGCGGCCTGGGCCCTCGGCGTCGAGCCCAAGATGGCCCCGCAGCATCGCCGCATCGGGCCAAAGAGCTGGCCCCCGGCGCGCAAGTACACGGAATTGAAGGCCGCCGAGTAATAACACCGCTGCGCGAGGGGAGGCGGCGCTTCTCCCTCGCGACTTGCCGAGCCGGTGCCATCGTCCTGCCCAACCCGACGGGAAACTGGAGTTCCGGCTGGCTGGTCAACAAGGGGGCCGAATGACTGACCCCAAGGTTTTCTGGGTGGATGCGCCCCTGCCCGGGCGCCTCGCGGTGATATCGCGGCCTCGCTCGCCTGCTCACTACGCGATCCTGAAAGCCACTGGCATCGACATGCTGGTCAGCCTTCTCGAGCCGGCCGAAGCCTCGGAGGTGGGGCTGGGCGACGCTGCGACGTGGTGCGAACAAGCCGGCATCGCGTTCCTATCCGTGCCGGTGACCGACCACGGCATTCCGGCGTCGTTCGAAGTGGTCGAACATGCGGTCGATCTCGCCTCGCAGCACATGCGCGCCGGTCGCGGCGTGGGCGCGCACTGCTTCGCCGGCCTGGGGCGCTCGCCGCTGTTCGTCGCATCAGTCCTGATCGGTCATGGCCTCACGGACGCCGAGGCGGTCGCTGCCGTCTCCGCTGCGCGCGGCCATGATGTGCCCGAGATGGATCAGCAGCACGCTTGGCTACTGGATTTTGCCCTGCGCCGGATATGACCCTCGGCCACCGGTCAAGCCACCGTAGAAATGGCGGCGAGAAGACCCGACAGGGCCGCGAAAAGCAGCAGGCCCGCCCGGTCGTCGATCAACTCGTCCGGCAGGGGCTTCAGCAGAATTGGCGCGATGAGTATGGCAATACCTCCGGCGATAACCGCCGCGTAGCCGGGGAGGGACGCCAAGGCCAGCCGCACAGCGACCGCAGCAGCCAGGAGCGCGATAGCCATCGAGCCCCATATCACCAGATTGCCGACCGGGCCCTTGAGCGACGGACGCCGATGCTCTTCTGGGAAGTGGGCTGAGAGCGCCAGCCCGTAGAGCGTCACGCAAAGAACCGTCGCGGTGAAAAGCGCGAGGACCGTCAAGTCAGGCATTGCGACCCGCATCCCAGCTCTCCATCACGCAGGCGCCGGATTGACTGGCTTGCCTCGCCGTGCCTCAGATATATCAGCGGAGATCGACCCCACAAGCCTTTGGACGCGAGCAAACGACGGAGTGTCAGCTCTCATGCTGTTCATGTTCATCGAGCACTTCCGTGATCGCTATGCGAAAGCCGTCCATCTCCCTTCAGGCGCTCGTGGACGGGTGGCACCGAAGCCGTCTACCGACACGGCTGAGATCTTTGAACGTCATCACTAGGCAAGCTCCCGGATGCAAGACACGCCACAAAAGAGCCGGCCATCGGCCCTGATCGGCGCCCCGCCATGCCAGTCCTTGACCGACGGGGCCTATGCGGCGCTCGAAGAGCGCATCGTCACGCTGGAGATGGCACCCGGCTCCGACGTTTCCGAGCAGGCGCTTTGCCAGGAGATCGGCCTCGGCCGGACACCCGTGCGCGAGGCACTGCAGCGACTGGCGCGCGAGGGGCTCGTGGCGATCCTGCCGAGGAAGGGCATCCGCGTCACCGAGACCGACCCCGCCCGCCAACTGCTCGTTCTCGAGGTTCGCCGCGAGGTCGAGCGGCTACTCTCGCGAACCGCGGCGGCCCGGGCGTCCGAGGACGAGCGCGCGGCCCTTCTCGAGATCGCGGGCGGCATGGAACGTGCGGCGGAAACCAGCGACGACCGCGCGTTCATGCGGCTCGACCGCGCGATGAACCTTCTCGTCATGTCGGCGTCGCACAACGAATACGCAGAAGGCGTGATGCGCCTCATCAACGGTCAGTCGCGGCGCTTCTGGTTCCAGCATTATCGCCGGGCGGCAGATCTTCCGCTTTGCGCACGCCTGCACGCGGCGCAAGCCCGGGCGATCGCCGCCGGAGACGTCGAAGCTGCGGCATCGGCACTCGACCGCTTAATCGACTACACCGAGGCTTTCACGAGGGCCGCGGCGACATGACGTGGCCGATCAAGCCCCTGGGCACCGTTTTGCCACCGCGGCGCACGAAAATCGCGACGCGTCGCCCGGGCTGCCAGCCCAGGCGGAAGAAGGGGGAGTAGGCCATGCGCGTGATGCCATTCGCCGTCATGCTCGTCGCGCACACCGCGCTTGGTGTCGCGCCAGCCTCGACCGAGGATGACCGATCGGGCCTCGCGTGGCTGTCGGGGGAGGAGATACGGTCGAGCTTCGCCGGCAGGCCACTTGCTGGGCTTTATCCTTCCCAGCGCCAGTGGGCCGAGACCATTCATATCGACGGGACCACCGACTATAGGGAAGGCGCCAACCATTGGCAGGGCCAATGGTGGATCAGCGGACGCGAGTTCTGCTTCTCCTATCCGCCTCCCGGCGTCGGAGGTTGCTTCCGCGTCACGCGGATCAGCGCCAACTGCTACGAGCTCTACGAAATCGAAAGCGGAGCAGGGCGCGACGAGGCTCCGCCGGACATCGCCAATCTTTGGAACGGCCGCATGTGGCAAGCGGACAAGCCAACGACGTGTGAGGCCCGGCCAAGCGTTTGATCGCCCGAAGGCCTGCGAGGCGGCCATCGTGGCCGGTCGCCTCGCAGAACCGTGATCAAGATGTCAGGCGGCGCGGCGCGACTCGCCGGGGTGACGGCGCTCTTCCGTCTCGCCACTCGGCTCCGGGAACGTGATGTAATCACGCGGCTCGACGACCTCGGACGAGGCTTGACTGGCACTAGCGACCACGGCGCTCCAGGCCGAAACGACGCGCTGCGAGGTCTCCGAATAATCGCGACCGGCCGCTTGCCAGAATGCGACCTGTGCCTGGAAAAGGTCCATCGGCGTCCGGCAGCGTGACAATGTCGACGGGATTGCGGACCAAGCCTTGGCGCGCGCGCCGACCAAGCTCGACATCTCGAGTTGGGCGCGAGCGGCACTGCGTGCGACAGGCTCGACCGCGCGAGCCACATTTCCGAAGGCCATCCAGAAATTCGGGCCCTGCATGGCGCTCATCCAGGGAAACGGAGAGGTCTCTTGCTCGAATGGGCGGTTTCGCTCGGTCATCGCCATAAACTCCAGATACGAAAGTCCCCGGTCTCGCCGGTCGTACAGCGGGACCAAATTTCCCCCTCGAGTGGCTCCATGCTGCACATGCTCTCTATAACAAGCAATTGATTTTTCGCAAATTAACGCAATCGTCAACCATGCCCGAAAATTTCTGTTCGCAATTGCGCAAGAGAGATCAGCGCTCTACGCGTCTGCCTTGATAAGCGTTGTGAGTTGCTCCAGCCGGTCCGCTTCCCGTGCCGGCTTGTCCCATCGGATTCGGGCGATGCGGGGAAAGCGCATGGCGACGCCGGACTTGTGGCGGCTCGACCGCTGCACGTCGTCGAACAGCACCTCGAGCACGAGGCCCGGCTCGACGGCGCGCACGGGACCGAAGCGCTCGGTCGTGTGCCCACGGATCCAGCGGTCGAGCTCGATCAATTCGGCATCGCTGTAGCCCGAATACGCCTTGCCGACGGGCACCAGCTCGTCGCGTCCGCCAGTCTCGGTCCACAGGCCGAACGTGTAGTCCGAATAGAAGGACGAGCGCCGGCCGGAGCCGCGCTGCGCATACATCAGCACGCAATCGACGGTCAGCGGCGCGCGCTTCCACTTGAACCAATGTCCCTTCGGCCGGCCGGCGAGGTATGGGCTGGCGAGCCGCTTCAACATCAAGCCCTCGATCTCGGCCGCACGGGTGCCGGACCAGAGCGTGTCGAGATCGGGCTTGCTCGCGATGCGAAGCTGCTCCGAGAGATCGGTCATGGCGGGCTGTGTCGCCGCGTGCCAGGCCTCCAACCGGCGTCGTCGCTCGCAGAAGGGCTGCGCCCGCAGGTCCTCGCCGTCGATGAGGAGAGCATCGTAGAAGCGCAGATGCGCGGGGAAGTCGGCCATCATCCGCTTTGTCACCTGCCGACGATTGAGCCGCTGTTGCAGATCGTTGAAGGGGGCGACCACCCCGTCGCGCATGACGAGTAGCTCGCCGTCCAGCACCGCATCGAACCTCGCGTGCACCAAGATGTCCGGGAACGCGACGCCGATGTCGTCGCCGGTCCGCGAGTAGAGGCGCGCCTCACCACGCCCCGCAGCCAGCTGCACGCGAATACCGTCCCATTTCCATTCGACGGCGAAGTCGGCGAGGTCGAGCGAGGCCCAATCGGCGTCTGCGATCGGCTGCGCCAGCATTGGCGGACGGAACACCGGAGCCCCCGCCGCATCCGGACGCGGCGCCCGCCCCTCGAGCCAAGAGAACAGCGAGAGATACGGCACATCGAGGCCATGCCAAACCTCCTCGACCTCGGCAACCGAATGGCCGCCGATTTCAGCGACCGCCGTCTTGGCAAGCCGTGCCGAGACGCCCACCCGCAACGCGCCCGTCAGCAGCTTGAGCAGAGCCCAGCGCTCGGTCGCATCGAGCCGGTCGAGCCAGTTCTCCATCTGCTCGGGAAGCCGCTTCCGGTCCATCAGCCGGATAGCCTCGGCCACCTCCCCCAGTCCGAGCGGCGGATGCGGGTCAACGTAGGATCGCGCGGGCCAAACCAGCGCCACGGTCTCGGCCGTATCGCCGACGTAGTCGCGCGACATGCGGAAGAGCTCGGCGTCGAAGCGGCGCTCCATCAGCTCCATGATCGTGCGCCGCACCGGCAATCGCACGGCGAGGCCGTCCGTCAAAGCTGCCAGCGCATAGCCTCGATCCGGGTCGGGCGTGGTCCGGAAATAGTCGGCGAGCAGGCGCAATTTGGCATTGCGCTGCGGGGTATAGACTAGGCGGTCCAGCAGCTCGGCGAAGGCTTTCATTCGACCTCGTCCTCCCGCCCGACCAGGGCCAGAGCACGCGCTCGCCGTCCCATTTTCCGCGCCTGATAGACCACCGCCTCCTCGCGCCCGTGCGTCACCCAGATCTCGCCCGCCGAAGTCTCGTCGATGGTCTGGATGATCTCGGGCCAATCCACATGATCGGAGATGATCAGCGGCAGCTCGACGCCCCGCTGGCGGGCGCGTCCGCGAACGCGCATCCACCCCGATGCGAAAGCCGTCACCGGGTCGGCGAGCCGTCGCGACCAACGATCGCCGAGTGCCGAGGGTGGCGACAGGACAATCTCGCCGGCAAGGCTCGAGCTCGCGTCCGCGACGGCCCGCAAATCACCCAACCGAACTCCGAGCCGCTCGTAGAGGGCACAAAGCTGAACCATCGCCCCGTGCAGCCAGATGGGACGGTCGTAGCCGGCCTGGCGCAGCAGCACGATCAAGCGCTGGCATTTGCCGAGGCCATAGACGCCGACCTGGTGCGTGCGATCCGGAAACGCCGTCACGGACGCCAGCAACCGCGCGATCTCGCGCGTGTCGGGCTCGTGCCGGAAGACTGGCAGGCCGAACGTCGCCTCCGTAACGAGGAGGTCGCAAGGCACCAGCTCGAAAGGTGCGCACGTGGGGTCCATCCGCCGCTTGTAATCGCCTGTCACCACGGCCCGCTGACCGCGATAGTCGATCACGACCTGAGCGCTGCCGAGGATATGGCCCGCCGGGCGCAGCGTGACGGTAACGTCGCCGATGCGGAGAGGATCGCCGTAGCTCAGTGGCTGCTGGGTGCGCCCGGCCCCTTCGCCGAGCCTCGAACGCATGATCTCGATGGTCTCGGGCGTGGCGAGGACGGCGGCGTGGCCGGGCCGCGCGTGGTCGGAGTGGCCGTGCGTGACGACGGCGCGCTCGACCGGCCGCGCAGGATCTACGTGGAAGCCACCGGGAACACAGAAAAGGCCAGCCGCATCGGGGCGCAGCCAGCTCTCGAACGGTTCGGGGCTCGAGGTCGTCTTCAAGGCGTCGCTCGCTCGTTCTCGTCTCCGCCTCTTGTAGGCTTGACGCGCCTTGCTGCCAATCGAGACTCGGAGCCGAAAGTCGGGGTCGACGGCTTGTCGTTTGCGTCATGCGACACCGCGCCCTTGTCGTCAGACTTGCATCGACCGGCCCGTTCGCGTCTGTTCCCGGCGAAATTGCAGGGGGATTTGGATGAGATCGATCGTAAGCATCATCCGGCACGTCACGGCGGCCGCGCGCGTCATGGTGCCGACATTCGGGGTGGCGGCTATCCTGGTGATGAGCCGGCAGCCAGAGCTTTGGGCCGCAACGGAGCCGAGCGGCGCCGTCAACTGGCTGCCGTTCACAGCCATCGCATGCCTGATCGCAACGTTGATCGGGCTGCTGAGGCTGCGCACGTAAGGCTTGGATCGGTGTCGGCGCAGTTAGGCCACGCGACGGCCGTCGACGATGCGGACCTGCCGGTCGGCGCGGGCTGCGAGGTCCATGTCGTGGGTGACCATGACGATGGCGCGGCCGGTCTCGTCAACGAGGCGGCGGAAGATGGCGAGCACCTGCTCACTCGAATGCGTGTCGAGATTGCCGGTCGGCTCGTCGGCCAGGATGACCAGCGGCTCGTTGGCAAGGGCGCGAGCGATGGCGACGCGCTGGCGCTGACCGCCTGACATCTGGCCGGGCAGCTTATGGGCGTGATCCTCCAGACCGAGGGAGGCGAGCAAGTCTGCTGGCGCGACGGCGCATGGCCGCGTCGTCGAGCCGGCCAAGAGCGCGCATCGGCAACATGACGTTCGACAGTGCCGAGAACTCGGGCAGCAGAAAGTGGAACTGGAAGACGAAGCCGAGCAAGGCAAGCCGCATCTGAGCGCGCGCCGCTTCGTCGAGGCGGCTCGACGGGCGGCCCTCGACCAGCACCTCGCCGGAGGTCGGGACGTCGAGCAGGCCGAGCAGATAAAGCAGCGAGCTTTTGCCCGAGCCCGAGGGACCAGTGACGGCGACGAACTCGCCCGAGCGCACCACCAGATCGATATCCTCGCACGAGGGTCGTCGCGACGCCGTCGCCGATGGTCTTGGTGACGCGGCGAAGCTCGATAAGCGGGCGAGGCTCGTGGTTCTCCTTCGGCGCCGGCATCACGATGCGCCTCGGATGATCTCGACCGGATGCACGCCGGCGGCCTTGCGGGCGGGCAGGTAGCCGGCGATGCCAGAGGCGCTCATCGCGACGGCGGCGGCCATCAGGTAGTGCACGGGCGTGTAGTAGAGCGGCAGGCGTCGTCGCGTCCATGAAGGGGCTCTTGAACTCGACGGAGCCCAGCGCGAGACAGAGCACGAAACCGAGCAGCCAGCCGAGAAGAGTGCCGGCGAGGCCGATGATCACCGCCTCGACGAAGAAGATCGAGCGAACCGTCCTCTCGGTGAAGCCAAGCGACTTCAGGATGGCGATATCGCGGGTCTTCTCGTGCGTGATGGTCGAGATGATGTTGTAGGTGCCGAACGAGGCGACCAGGAGAATGGCGCCAACGACCGTGTACATGATGAAATTGCGGATCTGGAAGGCTGACAGCAGATCCTCGTTGGCCTCCTGCCAGGACACGGACTTGTAGCCGGTCTGTGCCTCGATGCGGGCTGCGACGTCGCGGGCGGCGAGGATGTCCTTCACGCGGATGCGGATGGCATTCACGAGCGCCGGTCTGCCCGGCGAGGATCTGGGCGGTCTTGATCAGAGTGTAGGCCTGGGTCTCGTCGGTCTGGCTGATGCCCGTGTGCAGCAGGGCGACCACCGTGCAGGAGAGAATTTGTCCGGTGCCGGAGGCCAGCGCGATGGTGTTGCCGACGCGGGCGCCGATCTTTGCGGCCAGCTTGTCGCCGAGGATGACGGCGTTCGAGGACTTGTAGAGGCTGTCGAGGGAGCCCTGGCGGATCTGGCTCGCGAGCTTCGAAACGTGCGCCTCGCGCCGAGGATCTATGCCGGTGACATTTGCCGCGGTATCGCGGCCAGCGTAGCGGATTACGGCGCGCGACGCGACGGACGGGGCGACCGCGCCGTCGAGCCAAGTCTCGACCGACGCCATGATAGCGATATGGGTTGCGGATGCCCGGTCGGGTGACGGGCGTCCGGAGGCCAGAGAACTGAACGGCGGCGTAGGCGTCCTCGGCCGGCTGTCTCGGGGGGTTGCGACGCTCGTCGTTAATCGTGACATGCGGCAGGCTGTCGACGAGCTGCGTGACGAAATCGCGTTGGGAGCCCTCCATCAACGCCGCCATCATGACGGAGAAGCCGACGCCCATGGCAACGCCGAGCATGCCGACCAGCGTCTGGCGCACGCGGGCAAGCACGTGTGTGACGGCGATGTCGAGGACGAGCTTCATTTGGCGGCCGTGGAAGCGGGCCTGACCGCCCGTCCGTCGGGGATTTCAGGCCGGAACGGCGCGGCGACCCGATCGGACATGGTGAGGCCGCTGCGGATTTCGATCATGCGCGTGCCGCGAATGCCGGTCTCGACAGATTTGCGCTCGACGCGGCCGCCGGCGATGACCTGCACGAGCTTGTCGGAGACGGCCTCGGTCGGGACCAGGAGGGCGTTTTCGACCTCGGCCACGACGATGTTGGCCTCGACGCTCATGCCGATCTTCAGGGGTGTTGCATCGGGCAGAGCGAGGTAGACGCGGAATGTCTTCGTCTGCGGGTCGCCCTTGGGCGTCACGCTCGCCACCGTGGCGGCCAAAGGCGTGCCGGAGTGGCCTTCATGGCGCAGCAGGACGCGTTGTCCGACCTTGACGCGCGCAATGTCATCCTCGTTGACCTCAGCTTCGACGCGGAGCGGAGTCGGCTGGCCAACCCACATGAGAACGTCGTTGGCTCCGGTACCCGCGATCTCGCCAACCTCGCCGTCGCGCCGAAGCACCACGCCGTCCATTGGCGCCTTGAGAAGCAACAGGTCGATCCGGTCCTTCTGGGCGGCGACGCGCGCCTCGTACTCACGCACCTGGGTCAACTTCTCGTCGTAGGTGGTGCGCGGTGTGACGTTACGTTCGACGAGGCCGCGTAATCGCTCGGCGTCGTCGCGGTAGCGCTGCAGGCGCGCCTCCAGCTCGGTCAAGACGGCGCGCTCCTCATCGTCGTCGAGGCGCACAAGAACATCACCTTTGGCGACCGTGCGGCCTTCGCAGTGGCAGATATCGACGATGCGCTTGCGCTGAAGCGCCGCGACCTTGGCCCAGTGCACAGGCTCGACGTTGCCCGTCGCATAGACGACCTCGGCGGCGTCGCCACGCACCAGCGCCACGGTCTTGACCTCGGGGCCGCGGCCAAAGAGCCACCATCCGGCAGTTGCGGCGACAGCGAGCGCCAGAACCGCAGCCAACCATCGAAGACGACCACGCACCACGGCTGCGACTGGCGGCTCGCGGGTCGAATTCTGAGGTCCAGGCGGGCGTTTCGCCTCCTCAGGCGCGCTCGTGTCCGACAGCGGTCGTTGCATGCAGTCTCTGATCGAGGCAACTTGGGGCGTCTCGACGGGCTTGCCGGAGCACGTCGGAGGTCAACTTAACCCAGTTCGCCTCCGGGGGCACGCCCTCGAGCTGACACGGATCAAATCGGGCGCTTCAAACGGCCGCATCGGCTTGCCGGCACTGTGCGACATCTGGCGAGCGGCGGGGACGTATTGGTGCCAAAATTCACGGGCCTTGCAGCCAGTATGACCCATCCCAATCAGATCGACCCGCGCAAGCTCGCCATGTTCCTGGATTTCGACGGGACTCTGGTGGAGATCGCGGATAAGCCACACGCCGTGCAGCTCAAGGCGACCACGCGGGCGACACTGGAGCGACTGCAACTTGCCCTTGGCGGTGCGCTCGCCATCGTAACCGGGCGTGAGATCGAGGTGATCGACGCGATCCTCTCGCCGTTCAGGTGCCCAGTCGCGGGCGTGCACGGGCTCACCCGGCGCGATGCGATGGGACGCGCCCACTCCAAAATCGTGGAGGCCAACTTTCTCGATGCGGCCGAGCGGCGCCTCGAGAGCCTGGCAGCGGCTCATCCCGGACTTCTGGTCGAGCGGAAATCACATGCTATCGCGATCCACTACCGCGGTGCGCCGGGCCTTGAGCACGCATGCCTCGGAGCCATGGAGGCGGTCGTCCATCTCGACGGCAACGTGCGCCTGATCCGAGGCAAGATGGTGATCGAGGCGCGGCCATCGGGCGGAGACAAAGGGACCGCGGTGGCCGATTTCATGGAAGAGCCCCCGTTCGCCGGCCGCCAACCCCTGTTCGCTGGTGACGACGTCACCGACGAGGACGCGTTTGCCGTGGTCAACAGACTGGGCGGCGTGACACTCAAGATCGGGCCTGGAGAGACACAGGCTCAACACAGGCTCGCGGACACGGCCGAGTTCCTCGCGTGGCTCGCCGAGACCGCCGCCACCCTGGAGAAAGGACACGCCGTTGACTGAGCGAAGCGCGACATTGGGGCCGGCACCGACGCTGGATCTCGGCATGATCGGAAATTGCGCCATCAGTGCGCTGATCGATGCACGGGGGCGGATCGTGTGGGCTTGCTTCCCGCGCCTCGACGGCGACCCGGTGTTTCACGGGCTGCTGGGCGCGCCCGACGGCGACCCGGAAAGCGGCATTTTCGAGATCGTGCTCGAGGGCCTCACCGCGTCGAGCCAAGCCTACGTGCCGAACTCCGCCATTCTGCGCACCGTTCTCGAGAGCGCGGACGGCGCGATCGAGATCACCGATTTCGCGCCGCGGTTCAAATGGCGCGAGCGCTCGTTCCGTCCTCAAACACTGGTCCGCCGGATCAGGCCGCTCCGAGGGAGCCCGCGCATCCGGGTGGTGATCCGGCCCGGATTCGATTGCGGGCGTGCACCGCGGGCGATGTCGCAGGGTTCGAACCACCTTCGGTTCACCGGCCCGGACATGACGCTGCGGTTGACCACGGACGGCCCGACAGACTACCTGGCGAGCGGCACGCCTTTCATCCTCGACGAGCCGTTGAACCTGATCCTAGGACCGGACGAGACGCTCGAAGGTGGTGTCGCGGAAACCGCGCGCGATTTCGAAGAACGCACGCTCGACTACTGGCGGACCTGGGTGCACCGGCTCGCATTGCCGCTCGAGTGGCAGGACGCCGTGATCCGAGCTGCGATCACGCTCAAGCTATGCAGCTACGAGGCGACGGGGGCGATCGTCGCCGCGGTGACGTCGTCAATTCCCGAGGCGCCGGGATCGGGGCGGAACTGGGACTATCGGTTCTGCTGGATCAGGGATGCGTTCTTCGTCGTGAGGGCACTGAACTCGCTCGCCGCCGTGCGCACGATGGAGCTCTATTTCCGCTGGATGATGAATGTCGTGGCCGGCTCCAAAGGCGGGCTCATTCAACCGGTCTACGGCATCGGCCTCGAGACGCAGCTGGAAGAGAGAATCATACCGGAGCTGCCCGGCTACGGCGGGAATGGCCCAGTGCGGATCGGCAATCAGGCCTATCTGCAGATGCAGCACGACACCTACGGAAACATCATTCTCGGTGCTGCGCCGGCCTTCTTCGACAAGCGTCTGTTCATGAGTGCGGGTGTGGAGGAGTTCGAGCGCCTCGAGGCGGTGGGCGAGCAGGCTTGGCTGCTGCACGACAAGCCGGATGCGGGCATCTGGGAGCTGCGCACACGGATGCGTCCGCATACGTCCTCCGCGATCATGAGCTGGGCGGGGTGCGACAGGCTCGCAAAGGTGGCGGCGCATCTCGGGCTCGGCGAACGCGCAACACTCTGGCGGGAGCGCGCCGACACGGTAAAGGCCGCCGTGCTCGGCCGGTCGTGGTCAGAGGAACGAAAGGCCTTCGTCGAGAGTTTTGAAGGGCGGCATCTCGATGCGAGCGTGCTACTAATGGGTGAGGTGGGGATGCTGGAGCCCCGTGACCCGCGCTTCATCGCCACTGTCGAGGCCCTCGAGAAGACGCTCGCGCGGGGGCCGTTCATGATGCGCTACGAGGAGGCAGACGACTTCGGCGCGCCGGAGACCGCCTTCAACGTCTGCGCTTTCTGGCGGGTGGATGCGCTGGCACGCATCGGGAGACACGAGGAGGCACGCGAGATTTTCGAGGCCCTGCTCGCGTCGCGCAACCCGCTGGGTCTGATGTCGGAGGATACGGACGCGGTTACCGGCGTCGCCTGGGGGAATTTTCCGCAAACCTATTCGATGGTGGGGATCATCAACGGCGCGATGCGCCTGTCAAAACCATGGGAGTCCACGCTATGAGCCGCCTGATCGTTGCCTCGAACCGAGTCGTCGACCTCGAGAAGGGCATCCAGTCGGGTGGCCTCGCCGTTGCCCTCGGCGAAGCTCTGCAACTTGGACGCGGCGTCTGGTTCGGATGGGACGGCACGATCGTAGATAGCGAGGCTCAGCTTGGACTGAAGCTGTCGCAGCAAAGCAGCATGCGAACAGCAACCGTGCCGCTCACGCGAGAGGAATACGAGACTTATTACCTCGGCTTCGCCAACAAGGTGCTGTGGCCGGCGTTCCACTACCGGCTCGACCTCGCCGTCTATGATTCCTCGTTCATCGAAGGCTACCGGCGCGTCAATCATCGGATGGCGCAGCAGCTCGGGGCCCTGCTCGAACCCGACGATCTGGTCTGGGTGCACGACTATCATATGATGCCGCTCGGAGACGAGCTTAGGCAGCAGGGTTGCCAGCAGAAGATCGGCTTCTTCCTCCACATCCCATTTCCCCCGCCGGAGATCTTCCGTGCCGTGCCCGAGAACGCGACGCTGGCCCGCGAGCTTTTCGCCTACGACGTGGTCGGTTTTCAGACCAGCGGAGATGCCAACAACTTCGTCCGCTACATCGTCGAGCAATGCGGCGGCGAAGCCCTTCCCGATGATCATGTGCGCTGTTTCGATCGCACGATCCTGGCACGTGCCTTTCCGATCGGGATCGATGTCGATTCGGTCTACGACATGGCGCACTCGCCGGAAGCCGAGGCACACATCAGCCGACTGCAGCGGCGCAGCATGGCCAACATGTTCGTCATCGGCGTCGATCGGCTGGACTACTCGAAGGGCTTGCCGGACCGCATGAAGGCTTTCCGACGCCTGCTCGAGATGCATCCCGAGATGCGCAAATCGGTCACCTTCATGCAGATTGCTCCCCCGACGCGCGAGGATGTGGCGGCTTACGCCGAAATCCGCCAGGAGCTGGAAGGCATGTCGGGTGCGATCAATGGTGAGTTCGGTGACTTCGACTGGACGCCGGTGCGCTACATCCATCGCGTGGTGCCGCGGGCGACGCTGGCCGCGCTGTTCCGCGGCAGCCAGGTGGGCCTCGTTACGCCCCTGCGCGACGGCATGAACCTCGTGGCAAAGGAGTACGTGGCATCGCAGGACGCGGACAATCCCGGCGTGCTGGTGCTGTCCAAGTTCTCAGGAGCGGCAGAGGACCTCGAGGAAGCCGTTCTGGTCAATCCCTACGATACGGACGAAATGGCCATCGCGCTGCATCGAGCCCTGACCATGTCGATCGAGGAGCGGCGCGAACGGTACGAGGCACTGATCGAGCGCGTGCGCGGGCGCGACGTGACCAACTGGCGCAAAACATTCCTCGATGCGCTGCGCAGCGAGCCACAACGGCAGTGCACCGGGGTTACGGCCCTGGCGAACGCGAACGCCAACGCGCGCTGACGGACGCCTGCGTCCTGCCGTTCACCGCATCAGGAACAGCGGACATTCCAGCACCGCGCATAGGTGCCTGAGATCACCACCCGGCGGGACCATGAGCCCTCCGAAGCGAGCGACGATGAAGCCGGCCGACATGCGGCGGATCAACTCGGCCGCCATCGCCGGCGCTGCGGACTCAATGCGCGCGCGAATGATCTCGATCGTGTCGTCGTCGCCGATGGCGAGGCGGGCCTGATCGTCCATGGTCTGGGCCTCCTCGTCGAACTCGGAGACCAGGAGCAGCGTCAGGCGGGTCTGCTTGTCGCCGCCGTGGATGCGGCGGGCCGTTCGCAGAACCGCGTCGAAGTGCCCGATGTCCTCGACGATGGCGACGACGCGGCCCTGGGCGCGCTTGGCCTGGGGGCCGACGACGATCAGGCCCGTTGTGCCCTGGACCGTGGTGAAGAGGCGGGCAAGCTTTTCGCCATTCGAGGCAGACAACGGCTCACCGAGCGCCACGACGTTCCAAGGGCCGCGGGCCGCGCACGCCTCGGCGAGCGCAGCCACCGGCTCGCTGCGTACGACGGTGAGATGCAAAGGTACCTCGGCGTGGCGGGCGAGCTGCTCGATGCGGCGCGCCATGCTCAGTGCCGCCGCGCGCATCTGGCGGGCGACGAGATCGGGTGAAAGCCCGCGCCGCTGCCGCCCAGAGAGCGAGATCTCACAGGCAAAGGGAAATGCGGCGATATCGAGCAGCGCCGCGTCCTCGACAAAGAGGCTTTCGATCTCGGACTGGAAGGCGCGCGCCACGCGCACCGCTGCCTCGATCGCCACTGGGCTCGGCGCCGCATGCGTCAGATGCAGGACAACGCGTCCCCGCCCTTCGCCCGCCTCCGCCACATGCGCGATCATGAGGTTCGGTCTCCGTCGTTGTCAGAGCTACCACCGGCGCGGGCTCCAAAGGCGCGTGCCCGCTCGGCGAAGGTTTTCAGCTTGTCCTCGACCGAGCGGTTGATGGTGCCGGCCGGGAAGCGTCCATCAGAACCGCGGTCGCCGGCCTTGATGCCGGTCAAGATCTCGATGCCCTGGTTAACGTGCTCGACAGCGTAAATCGCAAACTCACCCTTGCGGGCCGCCTCGACGACGTCCTCGCGCAACATGAGATGCTGGACGTTGGATCTGGGGATGAGAACGCCCTGGCTCCCGGTAAGGCCGCGGGCGCGACAGACATCGAAGAAACCCTCGATCTTCTCGTTGACGCCGCCAATGGCCTGCACTTCGCCGGCCTGGTTCACTGAGCCTGTAACAGCAAACGACTGGTTGATCGGAACCTCGGACAGAGCAGAGATCAGCGCATAGAGCTCGGCCGAGGACGCGCTGTCCCCATCCACGCCACCGTAGGACTGCTCAAAAACCAGGGTCGCAGCCAGCGCCAGCGGCACCTCCTGGGCATAAAAGCCCGCCATGTAGCCCCAGAGGATCATAACCCCCTTCGAGTGCAGCGGCCCACCGAGCTTGACCTCGCGCTCGATGTCGGTGACCCGGCCCGATCCCATGCGCGCACGCGCGGTGATGCGGCTCGGACGACCGAACGCGAAGTTGCCGAGCTGAAGCACCGACAGGCCGTTGATCTGGCCGACCTTGGCCCCGTCAGTGTCAACCAGCACGATTTCGCGGGCGATGGTTTCCTGGGCACGGTCGCGGAGACGATCCGAGCGTTGCGTATGCTCGTCGACGGCGCGCGCGACCGCCTCGCGCGTGATCTCGGTGCTACCGGCCTCGGAGGCCCAGTAGTCGGCCTCGCGAACGATGTCGGCGAGGTGGCCGATCTGGATCGACAGCTTCTCGCGATCGTCGGCAAGGCGAGCGCCTTCCTCGATGAGGCGGGCGACAGCGGGGGCATTGGCTGCCTTCAAGCCGTGCTCACGAACGATCGAGGCGATGAGCTGGGCGTAGGCGCGGTCGTTGTCGGGGGACCTGGCGATCGAATCGTCGAAGTCGGCCTGGACTTTGAACAATCCGGCGAAATCCGGATCGTGCATGGCGAGCAGGTAGTAGAGCTCGCGGTCGCCGAACAGCACGACCTTGATGTCGAGCGGGATCGGCTCGGGATCGAGCGACTGGGTGGAGATGAGACCGGACACCTCCGAGGGTTGCTCGATGCGGATCTCGCGGGCCTTGAGCGCGCGCTTCAATGCCTCCCAGGCGAATGGCGAGAGCAACAACTTGCGAGCATCAATGAGCAGGTAGCCGCCGTTGGCGCGGTGCAGCGCCCCAGGCCGGATCAGAAGAAAATCGGTAACGAGCGCGCCCATCTGGGCGATATGCTCAACGCGCCCGACGACATTGCCGTACGTGGGGTTCAGCTCCTCGTGGAGCGGCGCACCGACGTCGGGCGCCTCCCCGTTACCGACCATGACGTTCACGAGATAGCGGCGAAAGCGTGGATCGCGGGCGGTATCGGCCGGCTGCTTGACGATCTCGCTCTCCTCGCCCGACTGGACGAGGAACAGGCCGACATTGCGCACGAGATCCTTTCCCGCGGCTTCGAGATAGGACTGCACATCGGCTTCGGCAGCGAACGCGGAGGCGACGTCGTCGAGAGCCTCGCGGACGACGATGGTTGCGACCTCGGTATTCAGCTCGCTGACGCGTTGGCGGCGCACCTTGTCGGATTTCGGCATGCGCTCGAGGATCTGCTCAAGCTCCTTCTGCAGAGCCTCGATGCGGCTCTCGACCTCTTTTCGCATGGCCTCAGGCAAGGTGTTGAAGACCTCGGGCTTGACGATCTTGCCTTCATGGGTCGGCGCCATGACAAAGCCCGTGGGAGTGCGCACGATGGCGATATTCTGCTCCATCGCGCGCTTGTTCAGGGCCTCGAAGGCCTCCTCCTGCCCGGAGCGAAACTCCTCCTCGATCGAGCGGCGGCGGGCCTGGTAATCCTCGCCCTCGAAGGTGGCGGGCAGGGTGGCGCGCAGCTCGTCGATGAAACCGATCATCGCCTTGGCGAGCGGCTTGGCGCGCCCTGTCGGAAGCTGAATGGCGCGCGGCCGATTGGGATCCTCGAAGTTGTTGACGTAGACCCAGTCGCCCGGTGGTGACTTATCGCCTGCCTTGCGGGTCAGGTATTGCTTGACGGCGGTGCTCTTGCCGGAGGCGGGAGGGCCGAGGACGAAGACGTTGAAGTCGTTCGAGCGCATGTTGGCGCCGAACTGGATGGCCTTCAGCGCCCGTTCCTGGCCGATCAGACCGGAAATGGGCTCCAACTCCGCCGTGGTGGCGAAACCGAGCGTCGCCGGGTCGACGTTGTGGCGCAACTCGGCTACGGGGAGCGGCGTGACGCTGGCCTTCTGCGAGGTGCCATCGGTCTCGGGCTTGGCGGCTTCGGGCTGGCTGCGCTTGAAGAACATCGATCCCCGCTTCTGTTTCTCATGTTGATCCGGGCACTCAGAGAAGACGGCAGCTGGTGCCGGCCGTCAATCCTGACGCAACAGCTCTGCGGATGCCCCGCTCATTTGCTCAGCCTCCGGCTACAATCGACCTACGACGAGCTTAACGCGCTATCGTGAGCAATGGTGGCAATACGATGAGACCGCAGGACGACATGAGGCCGCCGACGGACGGGCGACAGTCGGACCGGGCCCGCGATATCTCTCGCGGTGCACAGCGGACGCTGGCTCTGCGCGGATTCAGGGCCATCGCGGAGCTTTCGCTCGCCGACGGCCGGCGCGCGGACCTCATCGCGATCGACGCGGCCGGCGAGATCTGGATCGTCGAGATCAAATCGTCGATCGAGGACTTCCGGTCGGACGGCAAATGGCCGGAGTACCGTGTCTGGTGCGACCGACTGCTGTTCGCCGTCGCGCCGGACTTTCCGCGGGAGGTGCTGCCCGAGGATACGGGTCTCATCCTGGCGGATCGCTACGGCGGCGAAATTGTGCGGGAGGCGCCCGAGCACCGGCTGGCGGGGGCGCGGCGGAAAGCGCTCATGTTACGTTTCGCCCGGGTGGCGGCGGGACGATTGATGACGCTCGCCGATCCCGAAGCCAGCTACGAGCCGCTGCCGCGCGCATGAAGCACCGACCGGCATAGCTGACTTGCAGATGGGTGCCTTGACGGCAGAGCGGGCTCGCGGTGAATTGCCGACCCCTCGCGGCGCCCTCGGCCGCGTGTGACAGGGAGACTGCATCGTGACCTCCAAGCTGCCCGAAGTGTCGAGCACTGTCAGCGACCTCAGGAGCCGGGTGGCCGCATGGCGCCGGGCCGGAGAGGCTGTGGCCCTGGTTCCCACGATGGGCGCGCTTCATGAAGGACACCTGTCGCTGGTCCGACTGGGGCGCAGCCGGGCTCGGCGCACGGTGACCTCGATTTTCGTCAATCCGGCACAATTCGCGCCGACGGAGGATTTCGACAAGTACCCGCGCACGTTCGAGGACGATCTGGCGAAGCTGGCGACGGTCGGCTGCGACCTCGTCTGGGCGCCCAGCGCGAAGGAGATGTACCCAGCGGGCTTCGCCACCCGCGTCGTTCCAGCGGGCGCGGCCGAAGGGCTCGAGACCGACTTCCGGCCGCATTTCTTCGGCGGGGTCGCCACGGTATGCACGAAGCTCTTCACGCAGTCCGGCGCCAACTTTGCGTGCTTCGGGGAGAAAGACTACCAGCAGCTCTGCGTCATCCAGCAGGTGGTGCGCGACCTGGACTTGCCGCTCGAGATCCTGCCCGGGGCCACGGTGCGCGAGGCCGATGGTCTCGCGATGTCGTCGCGCAACCGGTATCTCTCACCCGAGGAACGCGCCCGCGCCGTGGTGATCTACAATGTCATCCGGACGGTCGCCTCGGCAGCTCGAAGCGGAGCGCATGAGGGGGCTATTGCCGAAGGAATCGATGCGCTGACTGCAGCAGGATTCGGGCCGGTCGACTACCTGACCGTGAGGGATGCAGAGACCCTGAAGAGCTGGTCACGCGTGAACGGCCGCCCCGGGCGAGTACTGGCGGCGGCCTGGCTCGGCAAGACACGACTTATCGACAATGTGGGGGTGTGAGGATTACGCTTTTGCGATATCGCAGTCGCGAAAGGAGGCTGGCATGATCAGCGTCGATCACGTGCGCACGATGGCTCGCTACAATCGGTGGCAGAACGGGTCGCTCTACGGGGCCGCAGACACACTGTCCGAAGCCGAGCGGTCGAAGGATCGCGGCGCCTTCTTCGGCTCGATCCACAACACCCTGTCTCACATCCTGTGGGGCGATCAGCAGTGGATGAGCCGCTTCGCACCTGACATCGTCCAGAAGCCGCCGGCGCTCATACGAACGGGCACCGGAAACTATCCGGACTGGGGCGACTTGAAGGCTCGACGGGTGGCGTTCGACGAGACCATCTCGACGTGGGCCGAAGCGTTGGAGCCGGCTTGGCTCGAGGGCGATCTCGTTTGGTACTCAGGGATCGCCAAGGCGGATGTCAGCAAGCCCAAGTGGCTGACGGTGACGCATTTTTTCAATCACCAGACGCATCACCGGGGCCAGGTCCACGCTATGCTGACAGCGGCTGGCGCCAAGCCGGAGGATACAGACCTGTTCCTCATGCCTTGAGGGGTCTGCTCCGTCCCGGCCGGCGCGAGCATGACCTGCTCAGTGCTTCTTGTGCCCGTAATGCTTCTTGTAGCCGTAGTGCCTCTTGTGGCCATAAACCGGCTTGTAGCCGTAGACGTAGCTGGGCGCATAGCCGTACGAGCGCGTCGGCGCGTAGTGGTAGTGCTTGATGTTGATCTGGCCTTTCGCGTGGCTGCCGCGCGGGCCCTCGAAGGCGTTTGCGGCCCACTCGGGATGGCCGCAATGAGTGCCGCGCGCACTGCAAGCCTGAGCGTCGGCGGCGAGGAACGTGAAGCCACCGACGGCGGCGAGGATCGCAAAGAAAGTACGCATGTCAGGAATTCCCGTGGTTTGTGTGTTGGCTCTTGTTTCTGAACATCATTCAAAATAGACGCAGAGGCAAGCCCTTCTCACGGGACCGTGATCGAACTGGTCAATTTGTGAACAACGATCACCAAACGGACGCGCGGACGGCACGGTCACGGATGTGCGCAAGCCGGCCGTCTGTTCCGCTGACTATGCCGAGTGACCGAGATGGCGCCGCAGCTCCGCGATGCGGGACTGGTCGACCGGCAATGCCAGAAGCAATCGCTGGCCGTCCGTCAAAGTGATCACCGCGGCATGGCTGGCGTAGCCATCGTGGTCGTAGGCTTGCTCGAGTGCGACCCGGGCGACGTCCTCGAAGGGGATACCGGTGCGGCGGGTGGCGAACGCATTGGTCTGCACGAGCTCGAGCGTTCGGCTGGCACGATCGACGACGAGGCCGGTGATCTCGCCCGGATTGATCACGCTCCAGGCGTAGATGGCGACCGAGATGAAGAACACGGGGAGCAGCACGCCCGCGACAATGATTGGCCAGTTGCGTGCGACGCCCGGCGCGATGAGAGCCATGCCGAACACGGCAGCGATGAAGCCAATGATGATCGGCGACGCAGCGTGCAGCACCCCTGCCTCGGGATCGGTGGTGCCGTCCGACAGGACGATACGGGACGCAACCATGGCCTCTGACATCACGAATTCCCGCTTTAATCGATCCAAACTTGCACAAAGTTATAGCAGGCGCGGCTTGACGATCCGTGTTGGTATCAATGCACAGGAGGCCCCCTCCATTAACCGCTGGCTAACCATCCTAGCTGGACTGCCATCGGCGTCCATGGCCCAATGGTGCGGGGCAGTCGATGTGTGAGGGACCAGAAATGACAGAGGACGAGGCGGCTCGGACCGCACGAGACGCAGGCTTGGCACGCTTTCTCGAGGAGCACCCGCAAGAACTCCGAGCGGCGCTCCGGGCGGCGGGCGACTTGGCGCGGCGGCTACCGCGCAACCTATCCCCGGGCGAGGAGCCTGCGCACGTTCTCGATCTTGCGAGAACCCCGGAGGCGGGCCGATGACGAGCCTGGCGTGGCACTCCATCAGTGATCTTTCGCGGCAGATTGCGGGCAAGACGCTCTCGCCCGTCGAGCTTGTCGCGGCGCAATTGGCCCGCATCGAGCGGCTCGATCCGAAATGGCATGCTTTCATCCGCGTTCTTCCCGAGAGGGCGAAAGCGCAAGCGCGGGCGGCCGAGGCCGAGGTCATGGCCGGCCGGCATCGGGGGCCATTGCACGGCATTCCCGTGGGCTTGAAGGACATCATCGACGTCGCAGGTGTCGCGACCACCTGCCATTCGAAGATCTATGCCGACCATTTGGCGACCTCGAGCGCCGTGGTCACCGCTAAGCTCGAGAGCGCGGGCGCGGTGGTCATGGGGAAGATGTCGACCCACGAGTTCGCGATCGGCGGACCGTCATTCGATCTGCCATGGCCGCCGGCGGTCAATCCGTGGGGTGGCGCCAACTTCCCCGGCGGCTCGTCGTCCGGATCGGGCGTGGCACTGGCCACCGGCATGCTACCGGCGGCGCTCGGCACCGACACGGGAGGCTCGGTACGCAACCCGGCTTCGATGTGCGGGATCGTTGGCCTGAAGCCGACCTACGGGCGCGTATCACGGCGAGGGGTCTATCCGCTCGCGTTCTCGCTGGACCACGTCGGACCGATGACGCGCGACGTGTTGGACAACGCGCTGTTGCTGCAGGTGCTCGCCGGGCACGATCCGCTCGACCCCGGCAGCGCGGATGTCGCCGTACCGGATTTCTCGGCCGAGATCGGGCGCGGGGTGAAGGGCCTCAGGATCGGGCTCGTACGTCACTTCTACGACGGCGACGAGACGGCGCATCCCGAGCAGATCAAGGCCGTCGACGAGGCGGCGGACATTCTGCGCAGGCTGGGCGCGGACGTCAGAGAGGTGCAGCTGGCGCCGCTGGCCGAATACACACTGTGCAACCGGGTGATCCTGGCATCGGAAGCCTTTTCGATCCACCGGCGCCATCTGGCCGAGCGACCGGGGGACTATGGCGCGCTCGGCCGGCAGCGGCTCGCCGTGGGCGCCGGCTTGGCGGCGGCAGACTACGTCGATGCGCTTCGGCTGAGGGCGCGTCTCATCGCGCAGACTAACGCCGCGATGGAGGGCCTCGACGGGTTGCTGACGGTGTCGAGCATGGACCCGCCGCCGCCGATCGCCGATGCCGAGGAATGCGCCCGGGTCTATCCACGGCAGGCGCGACAGCCGTTCAACGTGACGGGCCAGCCGGCGATCGCCATTCCCGCAGGCTTCACGCCGGACGGGCTGCCGCTGTCGATCCAGATCATCGGACACAATTGGCAGGAGGCCCGGGTCTACCGGATCGCGCACGCCTACGAGGAGGCGACCGGCTGGGGTAAGCGCCGGCCACCCGGGCTGGACTGAGGGCTTCCTCGCGGTCCATCGGAAGGAGCGACACGGGCAAGGAGGCGCGCGATCGGTGCCTCTTTCGTCCGGCGGCGTTCGATGGCAAGCTTGTCTGGACAATTGGACCGACAAGGCCCGAGACGCCGAGGAGACGCCATGAAGTTCGGTATTTTCTACGAGTTGCAAATCCCCCGCCCGTGGGAACGGCACAGCGAGCACAAGCTGTTCCACGAGGCGCTGGATCAGGTCGAGCTGGCGGACCGCCTGGGCTACGACCATGCCTGGGAAGTCGAGCACCATTATCTCGAGGAATACTCGCACTCCTCCGCTCCCAGCGTGTTCCTGGGTGCGGCCAGCCAGCGGACGAAGAACATTCGCCTATCGCACGGCATCTTCCACCTGACGACCAACCACCCCTCGAAGGTGGCTGCGAACGCCGCGACGCTCGACCTGTTGAGCAACGGCCGCTGCGAGCTGGGCCTGGGCGAGAGCGCCTCGTCGACGGAACTCGAGCCGTTCGGTGTCACGATGGAGAACAAGCGCGGCATCTGGGAGGATGCGGTGCGCTGCATGATGCCGATGTTCAAGGACGAGCCGTCCGAGTACGACGGGCCGCATTTCAAGTTCCCCTACCGCAACGTGGTGCCGAAGCCGCTGCAGCGTCCGCATCCGCCGCTTTGGGTGGCATGCTCGCAGCTACCGACGATCGAGTATGCCGGCCAACGGGGCATGGGTGCACTCGGGTTCCAGTTCGTCTCGGCAGACGCGGCGCACGCGTGGGTGCATGCCTACTACAACGCGATCACCAAGCGGCTCGACAGGCTCGGCGACTACCAGATCAATCCGAACATCGCGCTCGTCTCCTACTTCATGTGCGCGAAGACGGACGAGGAGGCGAGAAAGCGCGCCGAGGGGCTGACGTTCTTCCAGTTCGCCCTCAACTTCTACGGCCGCAATCCCAACCGCGAGCGGCCGAAGGCCGGCACCGTCAACGTCTGGGCCGAGTTCGAGAAGTGGAAGGCGGCGAACCCAGACGCGGTGCAGAAGTCCGTGCGTAGCGGGCTGGTGGGCTCGCCCGACACCATCCGGAGCAAGCTCAGGAAATTCCAGACGTCGAACGTCGACCAGATCATCTTCCTCAATCAGGCCGGCAAAAATCCGCATGAGCACATCTGCGAGGGGCTCGAGCTGTTCGCCAAGGAGGTGATGCCCGAGTTCCATGCCGCGGAACCGGCGCATCAAGAGTGGAAGCGCGGCGTGCTCGCGGGCGACATCCAGCTCGAGGAGATCGACACGCAACCCTTCCGCGACCGTTTCGGGCACCTCAACGAGGTGGCACCGAAGACCGTTGCGGCGGAGTAATTTCTACCTCGCTGGCATTGAGGCGGCGGCTGCTCACCGGCCGCCGCCTTTCTTTTTTGCCGCGCACTTTCGATTTTCAAAGATGATTTGCGCGCTGATGTATTTCTTTAATCTCCGATGCGCGCATTCTCAATAAATCGATATTTGCTTTTAGCGATCTTTCCGGAATAGCATTTCCAAATGCAGCTTTCCGGCTGCATCTTGCGTATTCAGCTTGATGGCATCATGGAGAATCAAATGACTCATTTTCTCCTCCGCTGGCAATTCAGCGCGGCATCCGCGAAGAGCTTCGTTACCTCGCCACAGGATCGCACGGGCCCGGCACGAGAGCTGATCGAGGGCTTCGGTGGCAAGATGCACTGCTACTATTTCGCGCTCGGCGAGTACGACGGGCTCGGCATCGTGGAGTTTCCCGATAACGTCACGATAACGGCAGCATCACTGCTCGCCGCATCGACGGGTGCTTTTACGCGATTCGAGACGACACCGTTGCTGACCGCCCAGGAAGCGGAGGCTGCCATGAAGAAGGCCCAAGCGAAGGCCGGCGGATACAGGGCGCCGAACGCCTGACGGTCGTCGCCCCGTTCGGCGCGGGTTTCAGCTGCCAACCTGACGGATGACCTTCTCGCCGAACTCGGCAAGGCGGGCCTCCAACGCTGAGGCATCGAGCCCGCCGAAGGTGTTGGCGTGCTGGGCGGCGCTTGCTGGTCCACCGGACATGAAGGCCGTGACGGGCAGCACGACGCGGCCGACGCCCTTGGCTGCCGCCTCTGCGACGGCTTGAAGAGGGTCGACGCCGGAGCCGGGAAGCGCGCCGGGGCAGCCGGTCGTGATCTCGATCGAAGCCGGATCGCGCCCGTTCTCAGCGGCCGTCTTTCGCATGAAGCCGATGATCGGCGCGATGTCGACTTGCGAGCCGGTGGCGGGAAAGAAACCGTCGCCGATAATGGCCGCGCGCCGGGCTGCAGCTTCCGAATGGCCGCCGATGTGGATCGGCACATGCCCTTTGACAGGCTTCGGGTTGCAGCTCATGCCGGCGAAACTGACGAACTTGCCGTTGTAGCTCGCGTCGTCAGCGGACCACAGCGCCCGCATTGCGGCGATGTACTCGTCGGCGCGGGCGCCGCGCCTCTCGAAGGGAACGCCCAGCGCCTCGAACTCCTCTTTCAGCCAGCCCACTCCGATGCCCAGCTCGAGGCGTCCGCCGCTCATGTAGTCGAGCGTGGCCAGCTCTTTGGCCAGAACGACCGGGTTGCGCTGCGGCAGGATCAGAATGCCTGTCATGCAGCGCAGGCGGGTCGTGGCGGCGAGCGCGAACGCCATCCAGATCAGAGGATCGGGGAGCTTGGTCTCGGGTCCGCCCGGAAGGCGGCCGGTCGCCGAATAGGGGTAGCGCGAGGTGTAGTGGGTCGGCCAGACGACGTGCTCGATGACGACAAGGCTTTCGAAGCCGGCGGCCTCGGCGGCGATGGCAAGGCGCTTGGCGCCTGCGGCGTCGGGGAAGTTCGAGTTGGAAAAGTGCAGCGCGAATTTCATGGGCGGCCCCTGGCGTTCGTCGTAGCTTCCGACTTGATTGTTGCACCAGTCGGGCGCTCAACAAAGGGCGTGGACAAAGTCTTGCTGGCGAGAGCCGCGTCGTCCACCATCGTCGGGGCGGGCGACAGAGCCGCTCGAGCCGGAGGCTTTCCCCGTGATCGACTGCACCACCGCATGACGCAGATCTCGCTCGTCGCCAGCCTCGCACAGCGGCTGCCGTTCTACTATGGCTGGGTGGTGCTGGCGTGCGTTTGCTGTGTCGCGGTGGCGCGTGTCGGACCGGCGGTGGCAACGCTGTCGATCTTCGTCACACCGATGACCAGCGAGTTCGGTTGGTCGCGCACCGCGTTCTCCGGGGCCGTCTCGGTCGGGGGTGTTCTGGCGGCGCTGACGTCGCCGATGATCGGCTCGTTCCTGGACCGGAAAGGGCCGCGGACCATTCTCCTTGCAGCCGTGCTGACGACCAGCGCGACGATCCTGCTGCTGTCGGGCGTCGAGACACTGCTCGGCTTCTACCTGCTGTTCTGCATTGCCCGCATGAATTTTGCCGGACCGTTCGATCTGGGAACGCACGGTGCCGTGGTCAACTGGTTCGCGGCCCGACGGCCGCTCGCCATGTCCATCGCCACGCTCGCACAGATGGCCGGCCTGACGGTGATGCCGCTGATCGCTTATGGAGCGATGGCGCACGGCGGATGGCGGATGGGCTGGCTCGCAGTCGGCGTGACCGTGCTGGCCGTGGGTTTCCTGCCGACGTGGGCGCTGATGGTGCGACGGCCGGAGGACCTGGGGCTGCTGCCGGACGGCGGATCGCCGCCGCCACGGGCGGGGGGCGATGCCGACACGGGACGACAAGCGGTGGAGGAGCCATCGTTCACGCGGGCGGAGGCGCTGGCGACGCCGGCCTTCTGGCTGCTCTCACTCTACACGTTGCTGGTTTATCCGGTGCAGGCGGGGATGAGCCTGCATCAAGCGGCGCATCTCCTGGAGCGTGGCGTGGATGCCTCGATAGCGGTCTCTAGCGTGACGACTTTCTCGGCGACCTCGGGACTGGTCGGGCTCATGTACGGCCTCGTTCTCAGGCGCATCGGTGTGAGGGTCGGCCTTGCCATATCGGGTGTGGCCCTTTGTGCGGCCTCGCTGCTGATCGCGCGCGTGACAAGCCCGCTCGAGGCGCTCACGTCGGCGGCCATGTTCGGGGTGGCGATGGGCGGCATCCACACCGCGCTGCCGGTCGCATGGGCGGACTACTTCGGCCGGCGGAGCTTCGGGGCCATTCGTGGCGTCGCGCTCGCGATCCAGGTGACGGCTCAGGCCTCTGGACCCTTGCTCTCGGGCGTGCTCAGGGACTGGACGGGGGACTATGCCGCTTCGCTCGGGGTATTCGCGACGCTCGGAGGCCTCGCTGCAATCGCGGCCCTGCTGGTCAGGGCGCCGCGACCGCTGGCGCGGGATGGTGGCCACTGACGATCAACCACTGGCTGCGGCCGCCCAGTCTTCCAAGCCTTGGCGATCCACGATGACGATCTCGCCCCCGTCGCTCCGGATCAGGCCCGCCTCGCGCAAGCGGCCGAGCTCACGGCTGGTGTTCTCACGAGACAGGCCGAGGTAGCTGCCGAGATCCTTCTGCGACAGCTTGATATCGAGGTGGGTGCCGCCGTCCGCCTCCTTGCCGTGCATCTCGGCCAAGCGCAAGAGCCCCCGGGCGGCCTTGGCCGACATCTGCAGAAGACCATGCTCGACCATGGCCGACGTCATGCGCAGCTTGCCGGCTAGCTCGGCAACGATGCCGAGCAAGGCGGCGGGATGGCGCTCGAGAACGGCCAGGAGATCGCGGCGGTAGATGACGGCGGCCTCGGTCGGCTCAAGGGCGGTCGCGTCCGCCGAGCGTCCCTTGCCGTCGAGCACGGCAATCTCGCCGTTCAGGTCGCCGGGGCCGAGAAAATTGAGGACCACCTCGCGGGCGTCATCAGTGACATTCGAGATTTTCACGCGTCCGGTCAGGATGACCATCAGGCTGTCGCCCTCGTCTCCGCGCCGGTAGAGGGTTTCGCCTTTGGCGAAGCGGACGTGGCGGGCACGGGCGACGAGCGTTTCGATGGCGTCGTCAGGCAGGCCGCCGAGCACGCTTCTCGACTTCAGTACGCTGTGGCTCAACGATTGCCGACCCGCCATGCCTCATCATCCCCAACCGCCGCGCTCGCAGCCCGCTCTTGGACCATCGCCGCACAAGCCAGCTTAGCGCGCCTCTGCCGTGACGGCATCCCCAACGGCGAGCCCCAGCGCGCCACTTGGCGTGCTGGGGCCGAGAAGTCAGACGAGGCGCAGGCCCCGCATCACCACCAAACGAGGCACTTCTTCTTGTAGCCGTGGGCCCACACCTTGCAGCCGTGGTGGGACGGCTTGTAGTGGCGATAGCCGTAGTGGCGCTTGTGGCCGTAGTGGCGCTTGTGGCCGTAGCCGTGGTGCTTGTAGCCATAGTGCTTGTGACCATAACTGCGCTTGTAGCCGGCCTCGGCCTCGTTGCTGCCGAGGCTGACGCTACCGAGCAGGGTGGCAGCGCCGAGGAGGCCGGTGACGGCGAGGGTCGAAATCTTGCTGAGCATCGATAATCTCCATCAAGGTCCAGGGTGGGCTCGGTGGCCAGCCCTTGCCGCCGCCGATGGAGTGACTTTGATGCAAGGCCGGCGCCAAGGCTGTGCTGGCCAGCACACGGTGGATAATGCCGGTTAATTCTTCTCGGCCAATCGACGACGCAAGCCGTCCCAGTAGGCGAGCCGTTTCCTGATCTCGCGCTCGAAGCCACGTTCGGGCGGATCGTAGAAGACGGGGCGCTCGCCGAGCTCGTCAGGAAAATAGCTCTGACCAGAGAAGCCCTCGGCGGTATCGTGGTCGTAGGCGTAGCCGGCACCATAGCCCTCGTTGGCCATCAGCTTCGTCGGCGCGTTGAGAATGTGCTTCGGCGGACTCAGACTGCCATGCTGCTTGGCGGCCTGCATGGCGGCTTTGAAGGCGACGTAAGCGGCGTTCGATTTGGGGGCGGTGGCGAGGTAGATGGTCGCCTGGGCCAGCGCCAGCTCTCCTTCCGGACTGCCGAGGAAATCGTAGGTGTCCTTGGCTGCCAGCGCCTGCTGGAGCGCCTGCGGATCGGCGAGACCGATGTCCTCGATGGCCATGCGAACGAGGCGACGGGCGAGGAACAAGCGATCCTCGCCACCCTCCAGCATCCGCGCGAGCCAGTAGAGCGCCGCGTCAGGGTCGGAACCGCGCACGGATTTGTGCAGCGCCGAGATCAAGTTGTAATGCCCGTCCCGGCTCTTGTCGTAGAGGGGCGCGCGTCGCTGAACGAGCTCGCTCAGGCGCGCGCGGTCGAGGGGCTGAGCGCCCGCCGGGACGGCGGCGAACACCTCCTCGGCCAGATTCAGCGCCGTGCGACCGTCACCGTCGGCCATGGCGGCAAGCGCCTCGCGGGCATCGGAATCGAGCGGCAGAGGGCGTCCTTCGGCAGCCTCGGAGCGGGCGATAAGCGTGTCGAGGGCGGCACGGTCGTGGCGATGAAGGACCAGCACGACACCTCGGGACAGGAGAGCAGCGTTCAATTCGAACGAGGGGTTCTCCGTGGTCGCGCCGACGAGCGTGACGGTGCCGTCCTCCATGACCGGTAGGAAGCTGTCCTGCTGGGCACGGTTGAAGCGGTGGATCTCGTCGATGAAGAGCAACGTGCCCTTGCCGACCTCGCGACGCGCGCGGGCGCGGTCGAAGGCCTTCTTCAAGTCCTGGACGCCGGAGAAGATGGCGGAAAGCTGCTCAAGCTCGAGACCGACCTCGGCGGCGAGCAGGCGGGCGATCGTGGTTTTGCCGGTGCCGGGCGGTCCCCAGAGAATGAGGCTCGGCATGCGTCCAGAGGCCAGTAGCCGCGTGAGCGTGCCTTCCGGCCCGACGAGATGATCCTGACCGACGACATCGGCAAGGCGTACCGGACGCAGCCGATCCGCGAGCGGCCGGCGAACGCCCTCGGTCATACCTGCGGCTTCGAACAAGCTGGTCATCGTCCGCCAGACTAAGCCTGTTCGCCGCGAATCGCCATCGGTAGGCAACGTCATGCGCGGTGGAGATTGCTCCAGATGGCGATGCCGAGGCCGAGGCGCAGGCTTGCCACAGCCGTGTTCAGCGAGGCGCCGACGAGCAGCGACGCGGCTGTCGCGGTGGCCGCGCCCAAGAGGCCAAAGCGCGGCACCAGCAGAAGATTGAGGACGATATTCAGTGTCGCGACGCCGACAGCGACGCAGGCGGTCGCACGCTGCTGGCCGAGCATATTGAGGAGCAACTCGGAGGGACCAGCCGCAGCGCGACCGAGGAAGCCAAGTACCAGCACGAGCATGACGGGATAACCGTCCCCAAACTGCGGACCAAAAAGCCATAGCAGCGGCTTGCCGGCCAGAAGGATGACTGCTGCGGCGGCCAACGATGGCCAGAACGTCCAATTCACGGCCTCGCGGATCGCGTTGATCAGCCCTTCGCGGTCGCCTCGTGCATTCAACGCCGCAAAGCGATTGGCCATGGCGCTACCGACGGCATAGTGGATGAACATGACGAGGCTCATGGTCTTTGCCGCCGCAAAGTAGATGGCGACGTCGCCCGGGCCCATCATCTGCGAGACGACCAGCACATCCGTCGTCTGGAGGAGAATTTCAGAAAACGTTATGGCCAGCAGCGGCAACGAGGTCGTGAGCCACATACGCATGTCCGTGCCGGAGGGGCCAGCCGCCGTATCCTTCCGCAAGCGATTGCTCACCAGAACGGTCTGAATGACGGCGGCAGCCCAGGTTCCGGCAACGGCTGCGGCGGCCGCCGCCACCGCCGACATCGGCCAGCCCATCTCGTGGGCAACGACCATGGCCGTCAGGACCAGCAGCGGGCGGAGGACATAAGGGGGAAGCAAAGCCTCGACGAGCCAGCCGCGGCCACGGCCAATGCCGTCCTGGACGTCGGTCAACGCGATCATCGGCACGCAAGCGAGGGCAATGATGGCCGGAAGCACGTAGTGGCTGGATAGAGCGTCACCCCAGACCAGCAGAACGAGCAGACCAAGGCTCGCGACCGCGGTCGCCATCGCGACGGGGACGATGCGGCCCATGCGCAACAGGCCCCTCAGCAGCTCGTGCTCGCCCCGCTCGCGATACTCAGGGACCAGCCGGATCATCAGCGTGGAAAGGCCGAGGTTAGAGAGCCCGCCGAGGACCAGAACCCAGGTCCATACAAAAACGTAAATCCCGTACTCGAAGCTACCCATCCAGCGGGCCAGGACGACCTGGGACAGGTAGAGGATGCCAGCGCTGGCGACGCGCACGAGAAATGCCACCAACGCGCCGCGCTGTACCGATTGGCGGTCACCATCGCCGCGAAGGAGACCTGCCAAGAAGCCGCCAAGGCTAGTCGCCACAGACGCGCTGCCGGCACCGTTTGCCAAGGCCGTCGCCTTATCGGAGGTTAGCATCAAGTTGGACTTTCGGAGTCGCTACCAGACGGGAGCGTGGCTTTCGCCGAACCAGTCGGTTCTCACGCTGCCCCCCCCCGGCTACAGCGATGCTTCGGCGCCTGACAGTCTAGCAAGCAGCGGTTAACGCTCCTTGCACCTCTTGATTTCCCGCTGACGAATGGTCTCGGCAACGCCCGCCCAAGCCCACGATCTGCCTGCGTCTCCACCAAGTGCATGCTGCGTCGAGAAAAATTCGGCAACGCCGACTGCGAAAAGCCCATGGCGGCCCTCGAGTACAGACGCCATCTCGCCGACCTCGCGAGGTGTGGGCGTTACGTCCTCATTGGGGTGCCAACTTTGCGACATGGTGTGACCTTGGGTGTATTGCCAGATGGTTTTCTCGGCAGGTAGCAAGATCGACGCCACAACCCGAAACAGGCCCTTGGGGCAGCCTGCGCGTTACGAGAAGACCGCCCGGACAACAAACGCCGTGCCAGGAAGGAACACGGAGGTGTTGCGTGTCGCGAAACGGTCATCGGTTGTGCACAGCCAAGGCCCATCTCGAAGTCGGGACGCGGAGCGCGGGCTCGGCTAGACTAAGGCAACGGCGGGAGCCTGGATCGAGTCGGGCGGCACGCCATCCGAAACCCTCGACCTGACGCGCGGAGACGAACCAGATGCGAGGTCCATCAACGTTGTCCAGGCTCTGCCTCCAAGCCGGGCTGCTCGCGATCCTTGCGGTCGTCGTCAGCAGCGAGGGGCGCGCCCAGGGCTCGCCCAATCCGCCACGTGCAGACCAGGTCCCGGACGGTTTCGCCGTCACGCCGCCACGGCCCGCTCAGCCACCGATGCCGCCCCGCGTGCATGATCGCGGGCAGGACGTGCATCCGGAGGAAGGCCAGCAACCCCGCTTTCAGCAACCTGGGGGCTGCAGCTATCGAGATCAGACGCTGGAGCTGATCGTCTGATTTGAGCTTTCTGGAGACAAGCAACGGTCGGGCGAGTGGGTCTCACGGGCTTCACTGCTTCGTCGTGGCGGGCGCCTTGCGGGTGCCCTGAGCCTGTCGTGCGGGCGCGGCTGCCTTGCCGGCCGGCACCGCCTTTTTTGCCGTGCCACGCGGCTTGCGCCGCTTGATCTTGCGGACAGCCTGCTTGCCGTTGCAGTTCCAGGCCACGACGGACGTTCGCACGCTTCGAACGCCCGCAGCTGCCGGATCGATCGGCAGGCTATCGATGGTCGCAGAACCGAAATGCGCTTTCCAGGCCGCGGTCTCGAAACCATGCTCCAAGAGGCTTGCCGCACGCAAATTTCGATCGCCCCCGGACGGCTCCCCGAGGACCACCGCGATCAAGCGCTGACCGTCGCGGGTGGCGCTCGCGGCAACGTTGAAGCCAGAATCGCAGATGAAGCCGGTCTTTATGCCGTCGGCCCCCTCGAACGAGCGCAGAAGCCCATTGTGAGAGCGCAACCGCTGCTTGCCGAGCTGGAACTCGGACATCCCCCAAACGGCATTATGCTCGGGGAAATCCTTCAATGCGGCCCGAGCGAGGCGCGCGAGGTCGCGAGCGGTGGAAACCTGTCCCGGCACCGGCAGGCCGTTCGGATTGACGAAGTGCGTGCGCGTCATGCCGAGGCGCCGGGCCGTGTCGTTCATGAGCTGAACGAACCCTTCCTCGGATCCGCCGATCTTCTCGGCAAGCATGATCGCAACGTCATTGGCCGACTTCACGACCAGAGCGCGAATGGCGACGTCCAGACCGATTTGCTCGCCGACAGGCAGGCCGAGCTTGCTTGGCGCCTGAAGATGCGCCTTCTCGCTGACCTCCACGGTATCTGTCAGCTTCAGTCGACCGGTCCTGAGTGCGTCGAACGTCAGGTAGGCCGTCATCATTTTGGTGAGCGAGGCGGGAAACCACTGATGGTCCTGCTCCTCGGCATACAGAATCCGGCCGCTGGCAGCCTCCAGGAGGATGACCGGCCCTGCGCGTGCAGGAACCACGATGAGGCCGATCAGCGCGCACACGGCGGTCAAGATGGCGATGAAGGGCCTGGCGCTCGATGGCATCACTGAGGCTCCCCGAGCTTTGAAATGGATCGAAGACCATAAGGCCGGCGCCGTCCGAAAGCGCCGCCTGTCGAACGGGCGTCATGTAAAATTGAACAGCCGGGGCGTGCAAGGGACCATTTGTAGCGGTGACGAGATCACCCTCGGGCGCGCGCGCCTGCCGGATCGTAGAGCGGTCTCAGGCTCGGCGTGGCTGGCACGCGGCGACCGGCGACCTCGATCTCGTAGCGGCAAGACAGAACTGCCTCCGGACCCTCGCCGGGGGTGCACGGCACGTACGCGAGGCCGATCGCCGCGCCGAGGGTGTGACCAAAGCCGCCCGACGTGACGTGACCGACGATGCTGCCATCGCGAACGACCGGCTCGGTGTGGAACAGCAACGGATCGGGCTCGTCGAGCTGAAACTGGACCAGGCGGCGGGCCAGACCGGCACCACGTTTCGCCAGAACGGCCTCACGGCCGATGAAGTGGCCGAAGCGCCCCGGTGTCTTGCCGGCCTTGACCGCGAAACCGAGCCCGGCCTCGAGAACATGGTCCTCGTCGGAGATGTCGTGGCCGAAGTGGCGGTAGGCCTTCTCGAGACGGAGCGAGTCCATGGCTTGGAGACCGGCGAGACGGAGGCCGAAGGGCGCGCCGGCCTCGAGGAGCGTCTCCAGGACATGAGCCGCGAACTCCGTTGGGACGTAGAGCTCGTAGCCGAGCTCGCCGACATAGGTGATCCGGTGGGCGCGGACATGAGCCATGCCGACCTCGATCGTGCGCGCGCTGCCGAAGGGGAAGGCGGCGTCGGAAACGTCGTCCGACGTCAGCGAGGCCAGCATCTTGCGCGCGTGGGGCCCCATGAGGCCGAGACAGGCCTCGCCGCTCGACACGTCGATTGCGACGCAGTGGGCATCCTGGGGGATGTGGCGGTCGAGCCAGGCGAGATCACGGCGGGTCGTTGCTGCGCCGGTCACCACGAGGAACGATGTCTCGCCGAGACGGGTAACCGTCACGTCGGCCTCGATGCCGCCGCGCTCGTTCAGCCATTGCGTGTAGACGATGCGGCCCAGCGAAACCGCGACATCGTTGGCGCATATGCGCTGCAGCACGGCCTCGGCATCGCGCCCTTCGACGCGGATCTTGCCGAAAGGGCTCATGTCGAACAAGCCAACCGCCTCGCGCACGGCGCGATGCTCGGCGGCGACGTTCGCGAACCATCTCGGCCGGCCCCAGGTGTCGTGCGACTCGGGACGCTGACCGCGCGCGAGGTCGCCCGGCTCGACGTACCAGTGCGGACGCTCGAAGCCGACAGTGTCGCCGAAGAAGGCGCCGTGGCGACGCAGCGTCTCGTGCAGCGGGGATCGGCGCACGCCGCGCGCGGTCGCGAACTGGCGATAGGGGAAGTGATCGGCATAGAGCAAGCCCAACGTCTCGGAGACGCGAGGCACGATGAAGGCGCGGGTAGCCTGGAACGGGAAGGTGCGGCGCACGTCGACATCCCAGAGATCGAACGGCGGAGCACCGCCGACGATCCACTCGGCGAGCGCCTTGCCCGCTCCACCTGCGGATTGGATGCCGACCGAGTTGAACCCGCACGCGACGAAAAATCCCTTCGTCTCCGGGGTCTCTCCGAGAAGGTAGCGGTTGTCGTGCGTGAAGCTCTCGGGTCCATTGAAGAATGTGCGAATGCCGAGACGTCCGAGCAGCGGCATCCGTTTCGTCGCCGTCTCCAGAATTGGAGAGAAGTGGTCGAGGTCGGCCGGAAGCTCGTCGAAGCAAAAACTCTCCGGGATGCCGTCCATGCCCCAAGGCTTCGCTTTCGGCTCGAAGGCGCCGAGCATCATCTTGCCGGCGTCCTCCTTGTAGTAGGCGCATTCGTCGGTGACGCGCAGGACGGGGAGGCCTTTCGGGATCTCGTCCGACGGCTCGGAGACGACGTAGAAGTGCTCGCAGGCCTGCAGCGGGAGATGCACGCCCGCCATACGGCCGACCTCATGGCCCCACATGCCGGCACAGTTGACGACGATCTCGGCGGCGACGGGGCCTTGATCGGTGACGACACCAGTGACGCGCCCACTCGCTTGCGTGATCCCGGTGACCTTGACGTTCTCTCGTATCGTGGCACCGTTTTGCGTGGCACCCCGCGCCATGGCGAGGGCGACGTTGCCGGGATCAGCCTGTCCGTCACGGGGCAAGTAGATCGCGCCAAGAACGCCAGCCATGTCCACCAGCGGGTGGCGGCGCGACGCTTCGTGGACCGAAATCTCCTCGACGTCGACGCCGAAGGCGCGTGCCATCGAGGCGCCGCGGCGCAACTCCTCGAGGCGCTCGGAGCTGAGCGCAAGAGACAGCGAGCCGACCCGCCGGAACCCCGTGGCGACGCCCGTCTCGGCTTCCAGCTTGTCGTAGAGCTCGGCGCCATAGCGGGCGAGCTTGGTCATGTTGGCCGTGGCCCGAAGCTGGCCAATCAGACCCGCCGCATGCCACGTCGTGCCGGAGGTGAGTTGCTTCCTCTCGAGCAGCAGCACATCGCGCCAGCCGAGCTTGGCCAGGTGATAGGCGACCGAGCAGCCGACCACGCCGCCGCCGATGACGATTACGCGGGCTTGCTTTGGCAGTGCGGCGGTCATGGCTTTGCCGTCCAGCCGTAGTCGCGCGCAGCTGCCTCGGCCGTAACGTAGCCTTGCGCGACATCTCGAGCGATCAGGCGCGGATCGCGCGCGTCGGCCGGGCCGTAGCCGCCGCCACCGGACGTATAGAGGGTGAGCACGTCGCCCTTCCTCAGGTCGAGGCGGTCCTTGCTTCTCGACCGGATCACCTTGCCGTCGCGCTCGATCTCGATGCGGGTATTGCTGCCGTCAGCGCCACCGAGAAGACCGTAGGGCGAGAGGCGCATGCGGTCGGTGTAGGTGGCGAAATTGGTGTCGTCCTTCAGGATCAGGAAACGCCGGTAGAAGCCGAGCCCGCCGCGCAGCCGCCCAGCGCCGCCGGTGTCCGGGAGCAAGCCATAGCCGACGACACGGAAATGATCGAAGTCCATGTCGGTCGCTTCGACCGGCGTATTGGTGCAGTTCGACAACGGGCTGTCGACGGCGTCGCAACCGTCGAAGCGTGGACCGCCGCCAAAGCCGCCGCCGTAGATTTCGAGGTAGACGCGATAGCCGCGTTCGCCCAAGTGCGAGATGGCCAGCGCGTGAGTGCTATCGTTGCCGCCAGCCGTGACCTTCTCTGGCACTACCTGGGCGAGTGCCTTCAAAGTTGCGTTGAAGCAGCGGTAGGCAGCCAACAGGCGCGCACGCACCGGAGCGGGATAGTTGGGATTGACCAGCGTGCCCTTGGGCGCGGTTACGGTTATTGGGCGCTTGAAGCCTTCATTGAAGGGGATGTCGGGGCTCGTGAGCGCGCCCTTGATCGCAGCAAGCGTGGCCGAGACGGTGGAGGCCCACGGGCAATTCAGATTGCGGCCGACCTGTCCGACCGTGCCCGCGAAATCGACCGAGACGGTGTCACCCCGCTTGGTGACGGCAGCCTTCACGGTCAGTGGCGTGTCACTGATGCCGTCGTCGTCGACTGCATCCTCGCCGTGCCAGGTTCCGTCGGGAATGGCTGCGAGTGCCGCTCGAAAGCGGCGCTCGGAGTAGGCCATCAGCTCGGTCATCGCTGCGGCGACGATCGGTGTGCCGTAGCGGCTGCACAGCTCGATCATGCGAGCGGTGCCTATGGCATTGGCCGCAAACTGTGCATAGAAATCGCCGATGGTCTGTGAGGGAACGCGGACGTTGGCCGCGACCAGGCGCTCGAGCGGGCCACCGTTCCAGTCGTGGTCGTAGGTGTAGCGCGACGGCGGGATGATGATGCCCTCGGCGTGCACGTCGACGGCGTCCGGCGTCATGCCGGGATTGCCGCCGCCGAGGTCGAGGTGGTGCGCGACGGTGCCGGCGAAGGCCACGATCGCGCCCTCGTGGAAGATCGGCGTGAAAATGAAGACGTCCTGCAGGTGCTGGCCGCCGCCGTAGGGATCGTTGTTGATGTAGAAGTCGCCGGGCCTGAGCTCCGAAATGGGCGTAACCTCGGTACAGGCGCGAAAGATCTCGGACATGGAGCCGAGATGCATCGGGATCAGCTCGGCCTGCGCAACGACGTTGCCTGCCGGATCGAACAGCGCGGCCGAAGCGTCCTGCGCCTCGCGGACGATATTGGAGTAGGACGAGCGGATGAGCTTCGTCCCCATCTCGCGCGCGATGGCGATCAGCGCTTGCGAGATGACGGCATAGTCGACGGGGTCGAGCTTGACCGCTGTTGCAGTCTTTGTGCCGGCATCGGCGGCCGGTTTGCGTTGCCTCGGCTTCGGTCGGCTTCTCGCGGCTCTTTCCTGCATCGGATCACTCGCGCTCCAACACGGTGTTGTCGTTCTCGTCACGCCGGGCGGTCCAGCCGGGTGGCACATAGAGGGTCGAGGTCGGGTCCTCGAGCAAGGCGGGTCCGCGCACACGGTCGCGCGGCTTCATGGAGGCACGGCTGCGCAGGCGTCCGTCGTGCCAGCGCTTGTCGTCGTGCAACCGGATCGCGGTCTCTTTCGTGGCCGGTGTGGCCGTTTCCGTCAGCAAGGGCAGCTCCTTCAATGGCGCGGCCAATCCCAGGCGGAACGAGACGAACTCGATTGGCTTCTCGGCCTCTCCGCCAAAGAAGAAGACGCGATGATGCGCATCACCGAAGCGCTTCCTGACGCCAGCGGCCGTTATGCGCTTGATCTCGCTCTCCTCGAACTGGACGGGCACCTCGAAGGCCTGCCCGACGAAACGCATCTCGGCGGTGAGCTTGAGCTGCACGCGCTTGCCCAACCCGGCTTCCTCAGCTCGAGCCAAGGCCCGCTCACGCATGGTGGCAAAGACATCGCGGAGTGTGTCGGCTGCCGTATCGTCGGCGAGGGCGCGGCGGGTCAGGCTCTCGAACAGGACGAAATCCGAGGCGATCAGCCCGTAGGCCGAGACGATCCCGGCGGATGGCGGCACGACAATGGTTCCAATGCCGAGCTCGGCTGCGACTTGGGCTGCATGCAGCGGACCGGCGCCGCCGTAGGGCACCAGCACGTAGTCGCGGGGATCGTGGCCGCGCTCGGTGGAGATGAGCTGAATGGCCCTGACGATATTGGCATTGGCGAGAGCCACGGCGCTGTCGGCTGCGGCCTCGAGGCTCATGCCGAAGCGATCCGCAATCGGCTGGAGGGCGCGGGCTGACGCCTCGGCGTCGATCGACATACGGCCGCCGAGGAAAGCCTCGGGGCGGACGGTGCCGCGAATGACGTGGGCGTCGGTCAAGGTCGGCAGCGTGCCGCCGCGGCCGTAGCAGGCAGGCCCGGGATCGGCGCCGGCGGAGTGTGGCCCGACTCGCAGCATGCCGCCGTCATCGACCCAGATAATCGAGCCGCCGCCCGCCCCGATCGTGTTGATGTCGAGTAGCGGAATGCGAATGGGCAGGCCGTCGAGCGAGAACTCCTGGGTGAGTTGCGGCGCGCCGCCCGTGACGACACAGACGTCGGTCGAGGTCCCGCCGATATCGAGAGTGACCAGGTTCTGGTAGCCCGACCGGCCCGTCTGACGGACCGCCCCCATCACCCCCGCCGCCGGTCCGGACAGCAGCGCGTTGATCGCGTTCGCCCGCATCGCCTCCGCCGGCAGCCGCCCGCCGTTCGACTGCATCACCGAGAAACGGCCCTGGAAGCCGGCGCCTGCCAGCCGCTCGCGAAAGCGTGCGATGTAGCGGTCGATGACGGGTTGCACGTAGGCCGAGAGTGTCGTCGTCGAGGCGCGCTCGAACTCGCGGAACTCGCGAGTTATATCGGACGAGATGGTGACATGAACGCCAGGAAGCGCCGCCGCCAGCATTTCAGCGAGGCGGCGCTCGTGGATAGGATTGACGTAGGCATTGAGCAAGCAGATGGCGACGGCCTCGAAGCGGCCATCGCGCAGTGCGGGGACGAGGCGGGCTGTTACGTCGGCCTCGTCGAGCGGATCGACGACGGTACCGTCGGCGAGCAAGCGCTCGGCCACCTCGAAGCTCCCGGCGCGGGTCACCACGGGAACGGGCTTCTGGTATTCGAGGTCGTAGATCTGCGCCCGGCCGTGCCGTTGCAGTGCGAGAATGTCGCGAAATCCCTTGGTCGTGACGAAAGCGGTCGGAAAGCCCTTGCGCTCGAGCACGGCGTTGGTCGCGACCGTCGAGCCGTGGGCGAGATCGTCGATCGTGGCGATGGGGATGCCGCTCGCGACAAGTGCATTGAAGGCGCCCTCGTCGGGCGCCTTGGGTACGCTCGGAACCTTGGTGACAACGATGCCATCGGCCCCGATGGCCACCAGATCGGTGAAGGTGCCGCCTACCTCGATTCCGACGCGCATTCTGTCTGTGCTCCGTCCCAGCGCTTATCCAGTTCTCTTGGATCGAGAGGGCGCGTGGGGACAGATCGAGAGGCAGCGCCTGAGTTAGCCCCCCACCCCTAACCCCTCCCCGCAAGGGGGAGGGAGACGCACGCGGCGCAGCTTGAGCCAACTGGCTCAGGGAGGCAAGGACAGGCCTCGTTACGCGGCCTTTGTCTTCGCCGGGCTCGCCTTGTCCTCGTCGCGGACGGCTTCGATCAGACCCTCCTCGACGGCCTTGATCTGCTGGGCGAGGAAGCGCGAATAGATGCGCACGTGCGGCAAGCCGCCGCCGACGAACCACATGCCGGGCATCGGCGTGCGGCGCCACATGTTGTGCAACTCGCCCTTCTCGTCGAAGTCCCAGACCTGGCCGAGGCGGTCAGCGATCTCGTCGCCCATGAAGTGGCGGACGACATCCTGCTGGTTCTTGTAGCCGGTCGCGGCAACGATCAGGTCGGTCTCGACGGTGGAGCCGTCCTTCATCAGGAAACCCTTCGGCACGACCCGCTCGATGTTGCGATGCTGGACGAGGCCGATCTTGCCCTCGACGATCAGGTCCGAGCAGCCGACGTTGAAGTAATAGCCGCCACCGCGACGCAGGTATTTCATCTGGAAGCCGGTGTCGTCCGGCGGGCCGTTGTCGAGCTCGAAGCCACGCTTGACGAGGCCGTCGAGCAATTCGCGGTCGGCCTGCTTACACAGCGCGGCGGCGATCTTGTAGCCCTGAACCAGAACGGGATAGGGCGAAGCCGTCGCGATCAGATCGCACTCCTCGGTGGAAAGGCCCTCCTGGTAAAGCTCGTAGACGCGCTGCGCCTCCTTGAGGCTGACGATCAGCGTGGAGTTGCGCTGCACCATCGTCGTTTGGACGCCGCTGACGCACAGGTCGTGCGCCACGTCGTGGCCACTGTTGCCGGTACCCAGCACGACGGCCTTCCTGCCCTTCCACTTTTTCCCCGAGTCATACTGGGACGAGTGCATGACCTCGCCCGCGAACGTCTCGAGGCCAGCGAACGTCGGCATGATCGGTATGGCGCTGACGCCGGTGGCGAAGACGATATGGCGGGGACGCAGAATGCGCTCCGTGCCGTCGCCGCGCTTGACCGAGAGCGTGTAGCGGCCGGCCTTGTCGTCGTACGAGCCGCGCAGGAACTCCGTCTCGAGCCAGACATTGATTTCCATCGTGTCCGCGTAGAACTCGAGCCAGTTCGCGATCTTGTCCCGTGGAATGTACACGGGATAGTTCGGCGGGAACGGCATGTAGGGCATATGGTCGACGAACACCTCGTTGTGCAGCGTCAGATTGTGATAGCGCTTGCGCCACGCGTCGCCGACCCGCTCGTGCTTGTCGATGACCAGCGTATCGACGCCGAGAATGTTGAGGCAGGCCGCAATGCCGAGGCCTGATTGGCTTCCGCCGATGACGACGACAGCCGGCTCGCGGTCCTCGTAAGCCAGCACCTTCTGGCGATGATCCATCCAGTTCTCGCCACCGAAGCCGCCAGACCATTCCTCGCCACGGGGACGGCGCGGGCCGATGCGCTGCTCGTGCCCCCGGATCTCGTCGAGCGAGGTCAAAAGCACCCAGGCCTTGAGGTCGCTGTTGTCGTCCGGCACGAGGCGGAGAACGCCGCTGCCGCTGCCGAAGGCAGTGTCGAACGCTATGATCGCCTCGATGTTCTCGACGCCGGCACGGGAAAGGACGCGCGGCGGGGTGCGGCCGGGAGCCAGGCGCAGACGGGTCGGCTTGACCCTGGGAAGCCTGTCGGCGAGCGCGGCCTTGATGCCATCGGGGCCGCTGACCGTGTCGATGTGCCAAGTGAACGCGACCAGGTCACGCCAGTGGCCGTCCTTGGAAAACAAGGCGGCAGCGGCAGCGATGTCGTTGCTGCGGGCTGCAACCTCGAAGCTCTCCAGCCAGCCGGTCGCGGCGGCATGGGGGTCGATCGTCTTCATTTTGGCTTGGCTCATCACGGGTAAAAGACCTCTCGATAGGGCGTCTCAATCCTGAACTCAGCCGCGGAGGCGCTACCGGGCCGTGCCTGCGGCGATCAGCGCAGAGCCGTGGGCTCGACGCGCGATGGTCCAAAAGTACGGACTTTGTCCGGACAAAGCAAGGTGCCGAGGGTGCGACCCTGCAGCTAGGCGGATGCCAGCCGCACGAGGCGGGCTGCGGCCTGCATCTCGAGCCATCGGCGCTCGCGACGGGCGGTGGCCTCAGCGTCCTCGCCCCATTCGGCAATCTGCCAATCCTCGTCGACGTGGGCCGCTTCCCAGGCGGCTTCGGCCGTGAGACGGCCCTCGAGCACGGCCAGCGCCAGAAGCACGGAGCCCATCACTGTCGTCATCACGTGGAGTGCTGTCAGCTGAAACGCGTCGAGCGGCGCGACCATCTGGGCGATGCGGGCCACGGCATCTGCAGGCTGCTCGACAGGCATCAATCCATCGGTCACGACGAAACGCGCACCAAGGGTCTCGTCCGACCATGCGAGCACGGGCTCCCAGTGCAAGCGCTGCTTGGCGACCAGTCCGTCGGGAAATCTGGCGCGGTAGCACAGCAGATCGCTGCCCGCGTACCTGACCACGTCCGCCGCCACGTCAGGCATGCGGGGAGCGACACCGTCGATGGCCGTGTTGGCGAAGCGCGTCAGCGGCATCGAGGCGGGGTCGATATGGATTGTCTGGGCTGCCCATTCCTCGGCAACGGCATGCGCGAGCGCACCGCTCGGGAGCTTCAGCTCTTGCTTTCCCGGCGTGCGCGCCATCCGGCCGTCCAGCAGGATCGTATGGCCCGGAGGCGGCCCCGAAATTCCGAGCGAGACATCCTTGTAGAAGCGGCGCGGCAAAGGGCGAGCATCGGCTTCGCGACCAGGAATGACGATGGGCTTGCCCTTGCCGCCGCCGTTGGCTTTGCCCGAGCCGTTCTTACCCGAATCCGCGCTCATTTCGTCTCCGTGACTCCCTCAGCCTGCTCGGCCAGCCGTCGCTCGATGGCTGTCAGGAGGCTTTCGCCATCCATGACGACGCTGTGGGCTCCGGCCGCGACGAGCAGGTCCGGGCGATGATAGCCCCAGCCGACGCCGAGCGCACCGACGGCGGCGCTGCGGGCCATGGCCATGTCGAACGACGTGTCGCCGACCATGACGGTCGCGTCGGGAGCAGCGCCCGCCTCGGCCAGGGCCGCCATGATCATGGACGGGTGCGGCTTCGAGGGATGGTCGTCGGCCGTCTGGATGGTGAGAAAGGTGCCGTGCCAGCCCTCACGCTCGAGGAGGCGGGCGACGCCGCGGCGGGACTTGCCGGTGGCTATGCCCAGGAGCACGTCGCCGCGCTCGACGAGAGCGGCAATGGTGTCGCGAATACCGGGATAGAGCGGCTCATCGAGGCGCTGCAGGCGGCCTTCGGCGTGAGCGGTGCGGTAGTGCTCGGCCAGCGAGCGGCGCAACTCGGGCGGCTCCGTCGGCGCAAGCACGGCGAAAGCCTCGGTGAGCGATAGCCCAACGACGCTCAGCACCTGATGGGCCGGCGGCGGCACGAGGCCGTGCCCGTCGAAGGCGTGTGTCATCGCCGCCGTGATGTTGTGCTGACTGTCGATCAGCGTGCCGTCGCAGTCAAAGATGACGAGCTTCATTCCGTAATGCCTCATCGCACCGATGCGCCCCGGCGCCGGCCGACGGGACAACGCGCCCTCAGCGGCGGGTGAGCACCGCGTAGTAGCTGTACCCGCGATAGAGCCGCTCGAAGGTGGGCGTCAAGCCATGCCGCCGCGCAAGGTCGTCGACGACCGCGCCGAGTTTCTCGCGCGGGGTGACCCGAAACTGCGCCAACCAAGCATATAAGGTGCGCTTGGCGGTGGCTGGAAGCCCCTCGCATCCACCGAAATCGACGACGTGCAGGCTTCCACCGGGTGCAAGCAGGCCCGCCGCGTGGTCGAGCGCCGCTTCCCATGGAGGGATCATGGACAGGGAGTAGGAGAAGAATATCCGGTCGAACCGGTCGCGACCAAGCAGGGCATCGGCCTCGAAATCCGTGGCGTCGCCCAACGCAAGCCGTATCCGGCCCGAAAGACCGCGCCTTGCGAGGGCGGCCTCAGCCGTCTCCAGCATCATGCGGGAGAGGTCGATGCCGTAGTAGTGGGCGTCCGGATAGCGTTGCTGCGCCCGAATGAGGTTCAGAGCCGTGCCGCAGCCGACCTCCAGGACGTGCGCCCCGGAGGGCGGCGCCAAGCCAGCGATCAGCCGCTTCCTGCCGAGCAGGTAGTATTCGCGGGTCAGATCGTAGACGTGCCGCTGATAGCGGTAGTTGCGATCGAGATGCTCGGCATGGCTCTCGGACGACATCGCCACCTCACTCGGGCTTGAGGACATAGAGGTGGAAGGCGCCGTAGATGGCCGAGCGATCCTCGGCGGACAGGCGGCGCGATAGCTCGGCCTCGTAGGTCCACCGCCCAAGGATGGTGTCGGGGACGCGACCCGGAAGGATCGTCTCGAGCCCGGCCGTCCGGAAGATGACCCGGGCGCCAGGTCGAGCCGTGCGGGTGATCTCGCTCCACAGCTCGGTTAGCGTGGCGTCGTCCATCCAGTCCTGGGCGTCGAGCAGCACGTAGCGGTCGAGCGACGCGTTCGGCTGGCGCTGCAGGAGCTTCGTGAACGAGATGTGGTTGACCTCGACGCGGTCTGCACGGGCTTTCAAGGCCGGGAAATTCTGCGCCTCCAGGTAGGGCGGCACCGAGGCGTCGGGGGCCTTCGAATACGCGCGATTAAAGGCCTGCCAGGCGAAATAGTTGTCGCTCAGGTCGAAGTCGCACGCGAGCTTGCGCAGGCGCTGCTCGACCACCTCGGCCATGTGCGGCGCATCGCCGAGAAGCTCTTTGTATTGAGCCGGCGGAATGCCCAGGCCGTACAGGGACGCCTCGTTGCCGAGCAGTTTTCGGATCATTTTCTTCTGGAAGAGCGGCGCGAGCTCGGACTCGTAGATCCGGATCTGTTCCTCGCGCGTGCTGGCTTTCAGCATGACGCGCGGATCCTTGCCATACATGCGCGCGAGACGATGCGCGAAGGCGATGCAGATGCCGAGGAGCCCGGATTTGTAGAAGCCACGCGTGAAGGCCGTGATGCGGCGGCGGCCGCGCTTGTCGCGGCCTTCCCAATAGGCACGCGAGGTGGCGTCGAGATGGGGGGCGATATAGCGCTCGTAGAGTTCGACGTTGGCGGCATCGTCGGCGTCGACGAAGAGGCGACGGAAGGCAGCCGCGTCCGGCAGATGCTTGGCCGCGGCGAGCTTCATCTTGTTCAGTGCAATGTGGGCGTGGTTGAGATCGACCACGAGTATGCGCTCGGGATCGGCGGTCAAGTAGCTCATCATGTTGCAGCCGCCGGAGCCGATGGTGACGATGCGCGACGTCGGCGTTATCGCGAGCGCCTCCATATCGACGCGGGGGTCCTCCCATATCTGGGCGTAGACCAGCTCGCTGAAGGCGAATGTAAACAATCGCTCCAACAAGCCAGCCCGAGACAAAGCGCTGCTCTTGTGGACAGCCTCGCCCAAGAGGCCTGCGGCGGCGCGCTCGGTGCGCTCCGTACCGATCGCCATGTGGCATTCCTTCCAGTGATAGAACCGCCTCACGACGGCGTCGGCCGGCGAAGGCCTATTCGCCGCGCTCTGGCGGCACGCGACGGCGCGCTTTGGTATCAGGCCGGAGCGCCGACGGGAAGCTGCAATTCCGGCACGTCGCCGCAGGCTCCGACGGGCCAACGCACGACCCGCATCTCGCCGTCGAGAGTTTCGACCAACGCACTGCAGCTTTCCACCCAGTCGCCGCAATTCAAGTAGTGGACGCCGTTGATATTGCGGTCGGAGGGATGATGAATGTGGCCGCAGATGATGCCGTCCGCTGCATGACGGCGCGCTTCCGCGGCAACAGCTTCCTCGAAGGAGCCGATGAAGCTCACGGCCGACTTGACGCGATACTTGAGGTAGGCGGACAGTGACCAGAAGCCAAGGCCGAACGAGCGGCGAAACCAGTTGAGTGGCGTGTTGAACCAGAGAGCGAGCTCGTAGCCGCGATCGCCCAGGAAGGCGAGCCATTTGGCGGTGCGCACCACGACATCGAACTCGTCGCCGTGCATGACGACGTAACGCCGCCCCTGCAGGGTGGTGTGCATCGTGCTGCGCTCGAGGCGAATGCCGCCGAATTGCATACCGCAGTAGTCACGCAAGCATTCGTCGTGATTGCCGGGTATGAAGATCACCTCGGCGCCTTTGCGAACCTTGCGGAGCAGCTTCTGCACGACGTCGTTGTGCGTTTGTGGCCAGTGGGGGCCACGCCGCACCTTCCAGAAGTCGACGATGTCGCCGACCAGGTAGATGACGTCCGCATCCACGCTGCGGAGGAAGTCCAACAGCGCGGAGACCTGCGCGTTGCGCGTCCCGAGGTGCACATCCGAGATGAAGACGGCCCGGACGCGGTGGGTGGCGCTCTCGCTGGTCAGAAACGAAGCATTGGGTGCGATGTCCTGCATGCCGCCCGAGTAGAGGCATTCGGTTGCAGTCTCGTGACAAGGTCCGACGGGGCAACATGTTTTGGAACGGATGTGGAGACCATGCATCGCCGTGGCGGATCGATACGTGTTGTGGAAGCGGCCGGCACGACATGCCCCGCACGCACGCGGCACCAAAGACACAGGCGAGCCTGCGCTGAGCGATCCGTCGGACACGGATGTCGAGAAAGGGAGCCAGCCCCGCTCGCCGATCGTTAGCGGGGTCGTGAGAGCAGGAGCGAGACTGGCCCGAACCCAGCGGCAACGTCAGAGGGCGGACGCAACCGTCAGGTCAACCTGGATAGACAAGCGCACCCATGCCGCGCCACGCCGCAACAGCGTTCGCCCTGCAATACTTGTCCATGACCTTGCCGGACTTTTCTGTAGAAATAATGCTGTGGAATACTGCGATCCGCCGGCTACGGATTTTGCTGTAGCGCAATTCAGTGACAGGAGCATAACGTCCCCCGGCGCGACTCAAGTGCGAATATCGAGGTAATGGGTCGTCAGCGGACTGCAGTCGGATGAGCCAGCGTGGCGCTCGAGAAGCGTCGTGACGTGTTGCATCAGCTCGGCCATGGCGAACGGCTTCGAAAGGAACACGTCGGCCCCGGTGTCGATAGCGCGTTTGCGGTCGTGGAAACCGTTACGCCCAGTCAGCATGACAACGGGCAGGTAGGCGGGGACCAATCGTCGTCTGATCTGTCGCAACACCTCGATCCCGGAAAGGCCCGGCAACTCCCAATCGAGAATCATCAACTGCGGCCGGCTCCGCTCGATGTCGTCCAAGGCGCCGACACCGGATGCGACGATCGAAACGACATGACCGGCCGCTTCCAAATTGTAAGCCAGCAGGAGCGCCATACTGCGGTCGTCCTCGACGACGGCGATGTGACCGCGTTCAGCGCGTGAACCAGGATCGTGTGGCATCCATTTCGCCCTTCGCCGGCTCGTTTCCCCGAGTCTCGGCTGAAAAATCCATCCCGATATGAGCTATCGGAATCAATTAGAGCGCATGGGCATAAAAGGTGGATGACAGGCAGCAGTGCCCAGCATCGAAGATCGTTCAAGTTATTGCGAGCGACAGCCGAGAGGCGGACGGCGCGGCGACTTAATCTTTCTCGAAATGCTGCGGATCGAGACCGAGCAGTGCCCAAGTGGCCAGCATGTGGGGCGGCAGCGGAGCCGTGATATCGATCCGGGGAGCCCCTGGCCGCGGGTGAGGGATAACGAGGCGGCGCGCGTGCAGGTGAAGCCGCGGCTCCATCTCCTCGGCCGGTAGCGGCCGACCGTCGTCGTACTTGTTGTCGCCGACGATCGGGTGATTGATCAGGGCCATGTGTGCCCGCAGCTGATGCTGGCGGCCGGTGACCGGCTTCAGCGATACCCAGGCCGCCTTCTGTCCCACCCGGTCAATCACGCTGTAGTGGGTCGTCGCGTGCATGGCTTGTTCTTGCTCGCCGGCCTCGGCCTTGCGCACGCGATCTCCATCGGGGCCGGCCGCCTTGACGAGGGCCGCCTCGATACGCCCCTGCGGTGGCCGTGGCACTCCGTGGACAAGCGCCCAATACGTTTTCGCGGCGCTGCGGGTCTGGAATGTACGGCCGAGCTTCGCGGCGGCATCGCGTGTCTTGGCGACGAGGAGCACGCCGGTGGTGTCGCGATCGAGCCGATGGACCAGACGAGGGCGGTCTCCGTAGTGATCCGCCATTCCGGCCAGCAAGCCATCCAGATGGCGTTTGGTTCCGGTGCCGCCTTGCACGGCGATGCCAAACGGCTTGTTGAGAACGAGAACGTCATCATCCTCGTAGATCACGAGACCTTCGATGAACGTGCGGTCAGCCTTCGACAATCCCATCGGAGGTTTCGCCGACGGGGTGGGGGCGTGCTTCTCTTTCGCGGGCTCACGCGCAATTTGGGGGACGCGGATTTCCTGGCCGGCCTCGATGCGATGGCTCGCCTCGACGCGCTTGCTGTCGAGGCGGACCTGGCCGGTGCGCAGAAGCTTCTGCAGATAGCTGTGGCCGACCGTCGGGAAATGCAGCTTGAACCAGCGATCGAGCCGCAGGCCGGCATCCTTGCCGGCGACGACAATAGTTTCGACGGGTGGCTTCATCGGAGACTCACTCTGGCTGCGGTCAGTCCCGCCCAGAGAGCGGCGATCGAGATGGCGACGGAGGCGGTAATGTAGAGCGCGGCAAGGGCCGGCTGGCGGCGCTCGAAAAGCTCGACCGCCTCCAGCGAGAAAGCCGAAAAAGTGGTGAAGCCGCCGAGAATTCCAGTTGCAATGAACGTGCGCAGCAGTGCCGACCCGCCCAAGAGCAAGCCAGAGAGACCGACGACCAACCCCATCAGGAACGAGCCGACAATATTCACGGTCAGCGTCGCCCACGGAAACCCTGGCCCCAGGAGCTGTGCGCAGGCGACGTTGACGAGGAAGCGTGCGCCGGCCCCTAAGGCGCCGCCGGCCGCCGCGGCGAAGAAGAGCTGCATGGGTGCCGATCCGGTGTTGTCCGGCGCTTCTACAGGTGCGGGACAGGCCGGCGCAAGAGCAGATGGCTCGGAATCGGCTCAGCTCGACGGCTGATCGAGCTTGCGCGTCAAGTTCTCGAACTCGCGTCTGAGCTCCTCATTACGGAAGATCTGCTCGAAGGTGGGTGCCTCGAGCTTCTGGATCGCCTCGAACGAGGTCGAGCTGTCCTTCATGAGCTGACGGAGCTGGTAGCTCGCCTCGACGGTCTCGTAGGTGTTGTCCGCGATCCTGAGATCGTGGGCGGCGCGACTGCGGGCACGCGCCACCTGCTCACGCTGCTGGACGAGATAGCGGCGGTAACCCTTGGCGGCCTCGTCGGCGAGCCGCTGGCTCTCGCGGTTCGCCTCCAAGGCGCGGCGCTGGTCGGCGCGATTCTCGCCCCGGAGCAATTCCGCGGTCCGCTTGCGGGCGGCGGCGATGTCTTTCGTGATCGCCTCCAGCTTGGGCAGATACTGCTGGTCGATCTTTGCGATCGTGGCATCCTGGGCGTGGACGACCATGGCGAAGAGAGCCGCATGCATGGCGAAGTACCGACGCGCAGCGCCAATGTTCTCGCCGGATTGGGCCATCAGCTTGGCGAGCTGGGCGTCGATGGCTTTGGCCGAGTTGAAAACCGCGACGAGACGGACAAGGTCTCCCGACAGCACGCCGTCGAGCAGAAGGTCGACCTGCTCGCGCGTCATCTGGATGCCGGACTTGGCCAACCCGTCGAAGACCTCGGCCTTGGCCTTGTCGATCTCGCTCCGGTTATGTGCGATGCGCTGCTTGGCGTCCTCCATGTCCTTGGCGAGGCTATCCACCGTGTCGGTGACGTAGCCCGGGAGGAAGCCGTCCTTGGGCGCGACCAGCTGCTTCTCGCGCAACTTTACGATGCGATCGTCAAGGTCGCGGATGTTCGATTTCAGCGTCTCGATCCGCTTCTGCACCTCGACGACAGGAACGTCCGTAACGACGCTGAGGGTGGCATCGAGAAGATCCTTGATCTTGGCCTCGCGGTCCTCACGCGTCTCCGTCCAGATCGGCGGGACGATAAACTCGTCCTTCGACGGCAGCCTCTTCGCTTCGCCACGGTTGCGGGCCGTATCCTGGAGGATCGCGTCGATGGCACGCATCAGGCGCTGCGCCTGCTCGTAGGCCTGGTCGCCGGCGCGCGGGTCGGCCGGCGGGGCCGGCGAGGCCGCTCGCGGCTCGAGAGGCGGGGGCATCGGCTGGGCGCCGCCAGTGGCGCGACCGGCTTTGTCCATGGTTGTCGGGCGCGGCTGGGCCTGTGCGACCCTTCCCTGCACCGGCTGACCGGTCAGGATCTCGGCAATGGCGTCGCGGTGCGCCGCTTGCGACCATGCAGGCGCAGGGAGCACGGCCACGACCGCCCAGACCGTCATCGCCAGCCGAGCCTGCATCGCAACGCCTACCATGGTCTCACCCTCCCTGACTTATCAATGACGTAGGCCGCAATTCCGGCAAATCAATGGTGGACGGCCGATTTCAATAAACAAAGTTCACAACCAGCGCCGGACACGTGATCGATAGTCGGCAAAGGCCGAGCCGAAGCGGCGCTCGAGGTAGGCTTCCTCGCGCTCGATGGCGAGGCGGGTGATCGCGATCGCAAAGAGTGGCGCGGCGAGGACCAGCCAGAGCCGGTTGAAGCCGACACCCGCGCCGACCAGCGCCATCACCTCGCCAAGGTAGATCGGGTTTCTCGAGAAGGCGAACGGGCCGGCCGCGACCAGTGCCTCGGAGCCGCGGTCCGGACGGATCGAGGTCTGGTGCGAGCGGAATTGGAGCGCGGCCCAGACGATCAGAACGAGCCCGGCGAGCAGCAGCGTCATAGCGGCAAAGTGGATGACGCCGATCTCGGCGAATGGGACGGGCAAGCGGATCACGTACCGATCGAGCCCGAGCGCCAGCGCGATGGTGCCCGCCAGCAGCACCGGCGGCCAGGGGAAGGCGCTCGGACGATCAGTCGGGAGGTTGGACATCGGCTCGCTGTGTTTGTGGGGACCGCCCGAAGACAATATGGTGGTCGGCGAGATCAATCCACTGCCGCCGCACGGCGGACCGCGCAACCCGAAGCCGACCAGAGACCCACCATGTCGATCCCTAACGAATACCCGACACTCAACTTCGGACTCGGGGAGACGGCGGACCAGTTGCGCCAGACGGTGCGAGCTTTTGCTGCAAACGAGGTGGCGCCGATCGCGGCGGAAATCGACAAGTCGGACCGGTTTCCCCGGGAGCTGTGGCCCAAGATGGGAGAGCTCGGCCTGCATGGCATCACGGTCGAGGAGGAGTACGGCGGATCGGGCCTCGGCTATCTGGAGCACTGCATCGCGGTCGAGGAGATCTCGCGGGCGTCAGCGGCTGTGGGGCTCTCCTACGGCGCGCACTCGAACCTCTGCGTCAACCAGATCCGGCGCAACGGCAGCGAGGACCAAAAGCAGCGCTACCTTCCGAAGCTGATCTCGGGCGAGCATGTCGGCTCGCTGGCGATGAGCGAGTCGGGCGCCGGGTCGGATGTCGTCTCTATGAAGCTGCGCGCTGAAAAAAAGGGCGACCGCTGGGTGCTGAACGGCACCAAGATGTGGATCACCAACAGCCCCGATGCGCAGGTGATCGTGGTCTACGCCAAGACCGATCCGGCTGCCGGCTCGCGCGGCATCACCGCGTTCATCGTCGAGACGGGCTTCAAGGGCTTCTCGGTGGCGCAGAAGCTCGACAAGCTCGGCATGCGCGGCTCGTCGACCGGCGAGCTGGTGTTCGAGGACTGTGAGGTGCCGGCGGAAAACGTGCTCGGCGACATCGGCAAGGGTGTGCGTGTGCTCATGTCCGGCCTCGATTACGAGCGCAGCGTTCTGGCGGCTGGCCCGATCGGTATCATGCAGGCCGCGATGGACGTCGTTGTCCCCTACATCCACGAGAGGAAGCAGTTCGGCCAGCCGATCGGCGAGTTCCAGCTGATCCAGGGCAAGATCGCCGACATGTATACGGAGATGAACGCGGCGAAAGCCTACGTCTACGCCGTCGCCAAGGCCTGCGACCGAGGCGAGACCGCGCGCAAGGACGCGGCGGGCGCGATCCTGTTTGCGGCCGAGAAGGCCACCAAGATCGCGCTCGATGCGATCCAGATCCTCGGCGGCAACGGCTACATCAACGATTATCCGACGGGCCGGCTGCTGCGCGACGCCAAGCTCTACGAGATCGGGGCCGGCACGAGCGAGATCCGCCGGATGCTGATCGGCCGCGAGCTGTTCGAGGAGACGAAGTAGGCGCTGCTGGACTCTGCGTTGCAGGGTCCGCCGCTAATTTGCGCAATCGAATAGGAACCCATTGCCTGCCTCCGCATTGTCCGGGCACCAGCTTGGCAATCAGCGGAGGCAAAATGCAGTGGCTCGCATCCGAGCTCAAAGGGTTCACTCCGGAGGCGACCAATGGGTCGATCGGGAGTGTATCCGACGTCCTCTTCGACGATCGCGACTGGACAGTCAGGTGGCTCGAAATCGATACGGGAAACTGGCTACCGGGTCGCGCCGTTCTCATTCCCTCAAGCGCTCTCGGCAAGCCTGACTACGCAGAAATGCGCGTCCCTCTCTCGCTGACGAAGTCGCAGGTCGAGAACAGTCCCGGAATCGAAAAAGACGCGCCGTTCTCCCGCCAGATGGAAGCCGATCAGTTCCGCTACTGGGGTGGCACTCCCTACTGGACGAGCGGCGTGCCCTATCCCGGCATCGGAGCCGGCGGGATGCATCCGCTGCCGGTCGCGACCGGCGTCCCTGAGCGCCGCATGTCAAGGCGGGACGGCAGCCAGGGCGATCCAAATCTTCGCAGCGCCGAGGAGGTGACCGGCTACTACATCCAGGCAAAGGACGGCGAGATAGGGCATGTCGAGGACCTCGTCATCGACGACGACGGTTGGGTCGTGCGCTACCTGGTGATCGACACGGTCAACTGGTGGCCGGGCAAGAAGGTCGTCATTGCTCCGGAGTGGATCAGCGACGTGAGCTGGTCCGAGCGGCAGGTCAGAGTGCAACTCGACCGGGCTGCCATCAAGGCAGCGCCGGAGTGGGATCCTCTCAAGATGCCCAGCCGCGACTATGAGGAACGGCTCTTCCGGCACTACGGCTACGCCGGGTACTGGGCTCAGGTCGAGAGGCGAGCAACATGGCCCGACGACAACTGATGATCCTCGCCGCCGCCGCTATCCTGCTGGCGGTAGTGTGGATGGCGGTGGAGAGCATGGGTCCCCGCATTCCGACCAATGCGTCACCGCCGGACACGCCGCCCGCACCCGAAACCCCGGTCAAATAGGCGCGACGGCGCCTATCGCAATACGCTCGAGCGCAAAAGACGGGGGCCGGCGACCAATTTCGGAGCCTGTCGGATGGTCGCGGCCTCGGCGCGACGGCGCTTGCTTTCGCGGGCGCGCGCCACCTCGAGCTCGGCAGTCGCGAAACAGCGATCGATATTAGCGCACCGACTGCGGCCCGAGGGGTGGGTGTCGGATGGCGGTGCGTTTTCGAAAGAGCGGCAGACCTGGCCCAGCCCATTGCGGTCGAGCCACCCATTTCGGACGCCCTCTCCGACCGCCCAGCAATCGGCGCGCAGCTCGCTGGCGCCAACACGGTGATGGCCACACTCGTGATGGAAGACGAAAAGCTGCACCGTCTTGCTGTATTGGCGGAGCAATCTGGGATTGAGGATCATCAGGCGCTCGTCGGGGGCGGCGGCGCCGAGGTTTGGCAGGCTGCCGTCGAAGCGGGTGCGAACGTTCGCGCAACTCACTTGGCGCCCGGCCACCTCGATCCCGGCGCCTCGGGCGCCTCGCGCATTTTGCGCCGTCGCCACACCCGACTCCGCTGTGACACCGGCAAGAGCCAGTGCCGCAATCAATAATCTCGCACGCATCGGAGGTCGCCTCCCGCCCAGAAAAGCCCGTCCGCCCGCTGGCAATGCGACCCGTCATTTGGCCGGAATTATGGCTGAGGCGCTGAGCGATCCAAACTGCAGATCAATGACTTGAGGATGGCGGAACGGGAGCGTTGGGCGCGATCCCGCCAGAGTTTCCGTTATCGGTGGCGGCGGCGGTGGATGCCGCTGCGGTTTGGCAGACCCTGACCATAGTTGCAGCGTCACTTCGTCTCTCCCCTGTCTCGGGAGGCAATCACCGTCAGGACCGGGCACGCTCAGGGGAGCGAGCCGCCTCTTGCCTCACCAAGGCGGCCCCACTAAACCCTGCAGGCAAGACATAAAACCTTCACGTCCTTCGCTCGATCGCGCAACCGGCTGCACCCCGTCAGCCACGCGCCACTCCAGGAAACGCAGCCATGTCCGGACCGCTCAGCCATATTCGCGTCCTCGATCTGACCCGCGTGCTCGCGGGACCGTGGTGCGCGCAAAATCTCGCCGACCTCGGTGCCGATGTCATCAAGGTCGAGCGGCCGAAGAAAGGTGACGACAGCCGCGCGTTCGGGCCGCCCTGGGCCAAGGACGAGAACGGGAAGGACACCACGGAAGCCGGCTATTTCCTGTGTGCCAACCGCGGCAAGAAATCGATCACCATAGATATCGCCAGCGAGGCAGGCGGCGCCCTGATCAAGGAGCTGGCGAAGACCGCCGACGTTCTCCTTGAGAATTTCAAGTCCGGCGACCTAGCCTCGAAGGGCCTCGGCTACGACGACATCAAGAAGATCAACCCGAAGATCATCTATTGCTCGATCACCGGTTTCGGTCAGACCGGACCTTATGCGGCGAAGCCCGGCTACGACTTCATGATCCAGGGCATGGGCGGCTTCATGAGCGTGACCGGGGAGCGTGACAACAAGCCTGGCGGCGGACCGCAGCGCGCGGGCGTGCCGGTGGTCGATATCATGACCGGCATGTACTCGACGATTGCCGTGTGCGCGGCGATCGCCAATCGCGAGCGCACGGGCATCGGCCAGCATATCGACATGGCCCTGCTCGATACGCAGGTCGGGTTCCTGGCCAACCAGGGTGCCAATTTCCTCGTCACGGGCGAATCCCCGGTGCGGCTCGGCAATACGCACCCGAACATCGTGCCCTACCAGTCGGTGCCGACAAAGGACGGTGCGATCATCCTCGCATGCGGCAACGACAATCTGTTCAATAAGCTGTGCGACCTGCTCGGGCAGCCGGCGCTGAAGACCGACCCGCGCTTCAATACGAATGCAGCACGCGTCGAAAACCGGGATGCTCTCGATCCCATCCTCGACGAGTTGATGCGGAAGAAGACCACGGCCGAGTGGGTGCCGGCCCTCGAGGCGGCTGGTGTACCGTGCGGGCCGATCAACACCTTGAAGGAGGTGTTCGAGAACGAGCAGGTGATCGCGCGTGGTCTCAAAGTGGAGATCCCGCATCCGACAGCGGGCAAGGTGGCGCTGGTCCGGAGCCCGATGCGCTTCTCGGAAACGCCGATCGAGTACAACACACCGCCGCCGCTGCTCGGCCAGCACACCGACGAGGTGCTGAAAGACGTGCTCGGCAAGTCGGCGGACGAGATCGCGGCGCTGAAGAAGGCAGGAACGGTGTAGGCCTAACGCACCGTGGCGCCCCGGCCTTGTCGCCGGGGTTCCCGTCGTGACCTTGACCGGCGCTCCGCGCTACGCGTACTGGCTCGCGGGCATGTCGAGGCCGTAGTGGTCGCGCAGGGTCGTACCCGCATATTCGCGGCGGAAAAGGCCACGGCGCTGCAGGATCGGCAGCACCTCGGCAACGAACACGTCGAACATCCAGGGCAGCACCGGCGGCATCAGATTGAAGCCATCGGCCGCTCCGTCACGCCACCACTCCTCAATCAGGTCAGCGACCTGCTCGGGCGCGCCGGCGAAGACGAAATGGCCTCGCGCGCCGGCGAGATATGACAAGAGCTGGCGCAATGTCGGGCGATCCCGGCGGACAAGACCGACGATGACCTCGGTGCGACTGCGCGCGGCCTCGACCGAGCTCGGATCCGGGAAGTCTTCGGGAGACAGGGGCTTGTCCAGGGGCAGATGCGAGAAATCGTGACCGCCAAAGCGTCCCGACAGGCGCCTCCTACCAACTTCCGGGTCGGTCAGGTCATCGACCTCGCGCTGGAGACGCTTGGCCTCGGCCTCCGTGCCCGCGATCATCGGGCTGAGGCCCGGCAGGATCAGAACCTGATCGGCCTTTCTCCCGGTCGCCACGACGCGTGCCTTGATGTCGGCATAGAACTCCTGCGCGGTCCGCTTCTCCATGTGGGCGGTGAAGATCGCCTCGGCGTGGCGCGCCGCGAAGCCGCGGCCGGTGTCGGAAGAGCCGGCCTGGACGAGAACCGGCCGGCCCTGGGGCGTGCGTGGCATGTTCATCGGTCCCGCCACGGCGTAGAACTCGCCCTTGTAGTCGATGGGCCGGATGCGATCGGCGCGCGCATAGACGCCGTGGTCGCGGTCGTCGCGGACGGCGTCGGCCGCCCAGCTGTCCCACAGGCCCTTGACGACGGCCATGTACTCCTCGGCGCGCTCGTAGCGCTGCGCGTGAGTCAGTTGCGGCTCGGCGCTGTAGTTTCGGGCGGCCGCCACCGCCCACGTGGTGACGATGTTCCAGGCGATGCGGCCTCGCGAGATATGGTCGAGCGACGCGAACTGGCGGGCAAGGTTGAAAGGCTCGGTATAGGTCGTCGAAGCGGTGGCGATGAGACCGATCCGGCTCGTGGAGACGGCAAGGGCACCGAGCACCGTGATGGGCTCGAGCCAGGTGCGTGCCGCCTGCGCGACATCATCGGGGAGGTTCAGCTGGTCGGCGAGAAAGACCGAGTCCAGCCGGGCCTTCTCGGCCCGTTGCGCCAAGTCGCGATAGTAGTCGATATCCGTCAAAGGCAGCGTCGATGCGCGCGGATGGCGCCAGGACGCCTCGTGATGGCCGCGGCTCTGAATGAACAGATTGAGATGAATCTGGCGTTGCATCGTTGAACCTGTCGCTGGTCGATCGGGCGTCGCCGACAAAGCTAGCGCCGTTCGTCGACGCTCGCCAACGATCAACGTAGGAGGAGCAAACGCCGACGGCCGCCGCCGATCAGCTTTCGGTCTTCTGAGCGGGCTTCGTCTCCCGGGTCTTGGCAGCTGCACTCGGCGGCTCTGGGGCCTGGGCTTCCTTCGATGCCTCGTGCATGCGGGCCATCGCCTCGGCGATGCGCACGCTGTCGAGATCATCCTTGTGGATGACGTCGATGGCTCCGGCCCTGATGAGGACGCCGCGGCGCTGGCGATCGACCTCGCCGCTCACGACCACGATCGGTCCGGCGTAGCCGCAGCGCCGGAGGAACGGGATGGTGTGGGTCGCGTTGTCGTTCGGCTTCAAATAGTCGTCGAGGAAGATCACCTCGGGTTGGCGCTCGATCACGGCGTCGAGCGCGCTACCGAGCGTTTTCGCCCGGCGGACCTCGATCTCGTAGCCGAACATGATGTGCAACGTCGCCCGCAACCGGTCGGCGTCGAAGTTCTCGTCCTCGACGACCAGGATATCATTCAAGGCGGGAAGCCCCATCCGGGTCTTCGTCACGTCGGCCTTCTTGGCCAGGAAGTTGCCGCCGGTCGATTTCGCCATGCTCGATGTCTTTCCTTTGAACTCGTTGTGCCTGACCAGCACCGGTCAGGCAGGTAGCTTCAGCGGCCATGCGACACGGAACGTCGTGCCGCGACCGGCCGATGGGTTGGACTCGACCTCGATTGATCCGCCGAAGCGCTCCACCGTCTTCTTGACCAGCGCCAGCCCGATGCCCGCGCCATCGGCCTCGCTGGCGTCGGCCACCTGCCTGAAAGGCAGGAAGATCGCCTCATGCCATTCCGGCTCGATGCCAGGGCCGTCGTCGACGACCGTGATGGCCAGGTCATCAGCCGCCGGCTCGGCACGCACGACGATGCGGCCCGCTTCGCGGTCATGGTGCTTCACAGCATTGTCGATGAGGTTGCGGAGAACGATGTCGAGTGGCTCGGCGACGGTGACGATTGTCGGCCAGACGCCTTCGACCACGATCTCGTGAGGAGAGCCAGCCTTGATCGAGGCAACGATTTCGGTGGCGAGGTCGCCGGTGCACACGGCCTCTGCGGCGTCGGTCTTGCGGCCGGCCCGAGCGTAATCGAGAAGGCCGGTCAGCATCGCACTCATGCGGCGGGCCTGGGCAAGCGTCTGCTCGACGTGCGCTATGGCTGCCGGCGTATCACCCGTCGCCAGGGCGGTCCTGGCATCGCTCGCGGAATAGCGGACGCCGCGCAAGGGCGCGCGCAAGTCGTGAGAAATGACGGAGGCAAATTCCTGCAAATCCCGATTGGCGGTCGCGAGCTCCTGGTTGATGCGGCTCACCACACGGGCCTGAGCGGCAACCTCGGCCTCGGCAATGGCGCGCGCGCGGACCTCGGCAGCGAGCCTGTACTCGACCTCGGCAAAGGACGCGGCGCGCGTGATCAACAGCAGATACTGCATCTGCTCGGGCATCCAGTAGAGGGTGAAAGTGACCCGTTCCTCGCGTGAGCGGGCCGACGTTGCCAGCACGTTCGGGATGGTCAGTGGCCGCCCCGGCATAGATCTCAAGGCGAGAATGTCCTCGTCGAGCCCCGTGAGCGCATCGATTGTGCTGGTGACGACGGCACCTATCGGGATCTCCGCGGTGGTCCTGCCGTAGCGATCGCGGACGCGAAGGTCGACGTCCAGCCAAACCATGCCACAGGCGCTCTCCTCGGCGAGAAAGCGGATCGCATCGGCAATCCGCCCTGGCGACGCGACGGCCCCTTCAACTTTCACGGCGGACGATGGCATCAGCGACCTGCTTGAATGCTGACTGGACGTTCTGGGCCTTTACGGCGCTGGTCCAGATGAGGGGATGGCGCGCCTCCTTCAGCCGATCCGGCAACAGACCCGCATCCGGCTCGCCGACCAGATCGACTTTGTTGACCACGAAGGAGAACTGACGGCTCGGCATAGCCTCCGTGAAGCCATCGGCCAACAGCACCATATGCTCGAGCGTAGACTGACGCATGACATCGCCGACGATCAAAGCGCCCGAGGCGCCCTTGCTGTAGACGTGCCGAAAAATGCTCAGTCCGTAATTGCCGTCGAGATCCCAAACGACCAGCTCCAGCGACCTGCTGCCCCCCTCGCCGATGCCCGCCATCTCATAGCGATACAGGTCGACGCCCATCGTCGCGCGATAGTCGGTCGGCAGCTCGTCGTGCACGAGGCGCCGGACGAGTGAGGTCTTGCCGACGCCGATCTCGCCGAGAAGAAGGAGTTTCTTGGCGGTCATTGGCGGCGCCCCCTCTCGCCGTTGAAGCCAAGCTCGAACTCGACGCGGCGGTTGGGACTGTCGGGGCCGCTGCCGGGGGCAAGAGCAACGGCACTCGGGCGGCCGACAGCTATCAGGCTATCCGAGGGCACGCCCCTGGCCACGAGATCGGCGACAACGCGATCGGCCCTGGCTTGCGCCAATGGTGCGTTCCGGCCGGCGCCTCCCGCCTCGTCGGTATAGCCGACGACACGGATCACGGCCTTCGCCTCCCGCGCTAGCCCGGCCAACTCGTCGAGAACACGGGCCGTCTGGCCCCCATCACGGTAGTCGGAATCATTGGAGAAGAAGATCGCATTCGATCGAGCGAACAGCTCGAGCCTCTGACGCGCGGTCGGGGGGGATGGCGCCAGCGCTCGCAGTCGGGTCTCGAGCTCGAGCAGGCGCTCGCGATATCGGCGATCGAGTGCCGCCACGCGCTCCTCGGTCAAGCGATCCAGCTCGGCCGTGCGCGAGGCGACGGTTTCATCGACGGCATCAATGCGTTTGGCGATCGGCGCCACGGCGCGCCGCTGCTCCAACGACGCAACCAGCGCGCCGATCCGGTCGGAAACGAGTGCAATCGCCTCGGCGCCAGAAGTCGCGTCACGAGGTGCGGGCGAACGGGGCGATAACTCCGTGCCGGTGATGCTCGCGAGCGGCTCCATCGCGATCTCCAAGGCTTCGAGCGCCTTGGAAATGGCCAGATCGGGGCGGTGGCCTTCGACATCCTGCCGGGGTTGTTGCAGCTCGAGCAAGGCGGCCCTTGCCGTCCGCTCGAGCCCGGCCAGAGGCTCGCTCTCCGGTGATCCCGCGACCCGCTCGCGCACCGCTGCGAGATCCGTAATCGAAGCTGTGAGCTTGCGCTGTGCGCGCTCGATGGACCGCCGGAAGCCTTCGGCGTCGAGTCTGGCCTTCACATCCGACTTGGGGAGCACGCCGATCGCGTCCGAGAGCTCGACCTCGGGTGAGATTTCCTTGAGGCGGCCGAGCACCAGCCGCCGGGTCGCCTCGTCGGGAGCGAGCCCCGCGACCCAAATGCGGCGCCCGCCCCGCTCGACATGGGCGCGGACCGGGTAACCCTTGAGCTCTGGAATGGCGGCTACGGCCTCGTCGGCGCGCGCTTGAAGCGATTTCGTGACGAAGCTTACGTAGAGATACCAGGCGGCGAGGCCGGCGAGCGGCAGCCCGACGATCCACAGCACGATCTTGAGTGTGCGGGCGCCGTGAGCGCGCGATGCTTCCTGAGTGCGTTCACGCGCAGCCTCCTCGATGCTCGCCGAGAAATCACCCAGCAGCGCTTCCCGGCGATCCGTGACCCGTCTCTCGGCCGCGGGGTCGCTCGATGCCGCGGCGTCGCGCTCTATGTCCAACTGGGAAGCCAGCACGCGCAGCAACTCCGCGTCGAGGTTGCGGTCGATGCCAGCGGGTGCGCTTCCAGAACATTTTGCGGCGAGCAGATAGTCGGGTGAGCCGCGCAGGTAGATCCGATGGTCGTCGAGGTCGAGCGTGCGCAGACTTTCCTTGTCCGCCTCGAAGGCCTCCTCAGCGAGAGACGTGATGGCTGCAAGAAACCCGCTGACCAGCGTGTCGCGATTTTCGCCTTTCGGCGGCTCGGCACTGTCCGATTGGGGCCAGTGGTGAACCAGGGCGCCCGAGCCGCGCCGTACGAGATAGATTTCCTCGACCTTGAGCCGCTGCGTGTCGGCCAATGCCAGCTCAGCCATGGTGCGCCCCGACGAGACGCTGCGCACCCATAGAAAGAATTTGTTGTGGCTGAGGCCGGATTCGAGACGCCGATTGATTTCCTGCATCATGTCTCGGATGGCGCTAGAAACGTACTTCGCCACCATCTCGCCCATGCGCGGGTACATCACGCCCGCGATCTGGTCCTGCATGTCGGGTGATCGCATCTCGGCGCGCAGCGTGCGCAGGACCATCGGAGCCATCGCCTCCGACAGCTCCTTGTGCCGCGTCGTCTCGGCGTCCCGAAGAGCCGAATCGAGCACCTTTGCAACGGCCTTCTGGAACTGCTCGTCGCTGCCTGCCCGCTCCTGCATGTCGGCGAGACGGCTGTTGAGGGTATCGAGCTCACGGGCCTCGCGATCGAACAGGAGCTCCTTCAGGCGCGAGACAGTCTCCTGGGAATGGATCTGGGACATGGCTCGCAATCTCGATGACGCCTGACGGACAGCAGAGTGCGGCTATTCCGAACCGATCCGGCGAACCTTCTCGCTCAGCTCGCCGATGCTCTGAGCAAGCTGATCGAGCGAGCGCTTGCGGTCCGCCGTGACGCTGCCCGAGAGGGCGTCCAGGCTAGCCTGGATGGCGTCGAGCTTGCGATGCATACCCTGCTCGAGCTCGCGCACGCGCGCCTCGATCAGAGCCAGACGGGCGTCGCTGTCGCGCTTGAACTCGCCGAACAAGAGCTCGCGGATCTGCTGCATCTTGTCGTCGAACGGCTCGATCGCGCCCGAACCATTGCGAAAATCGCCGAACGGTGACGTACTCATAACGGATGTCCCAACTGAAACTGCTTGCCAGCGGATCGGCCCGTATCCGGCAGGTCGCCACAGTCTTCTCAGCATATCCGGCAGCAACAGGAAAGAGAATTTCCGTGTTAGCTAGATTTTTTCAACGTTGAGGCACAAGTCTTTATTCCTGGATCCCAAGTATCGCAGCGGTTTCCAGCAACATCAGGGCAACCCAATGCTGCCGGGCCGGCATCGGCCATAAAGCATCGACGTCGCGGCGAAAGCGAATTCTAGATGTTGCCCGACCTCAGTCAGCAATGGCGCCTCGCACACGCCGAGGCTTGCGGCACGCAAGGCATTGCCAACCGCGCAACCGGCTTCTAGCGTCTACCTCTAGTTCAGCAGAAAAGTCAGAGGAAGCCCCATGTTCATCAGGACCGTCGAGCACGACACATCGCTCGACACGTTCCGCGCCGAAGTTCGCGATTTCTGCGAGCGCGAGCTTCCCCCAGTGATCCGCGAAAAGCAGAAGCGCGGCCAGCATCTGGAAAAGCACGAATACATCTCCTGGCTGCAGCGGCTCGGGTCGCGCGGCTGGAACACGGGCAAGTGGCCCAAGGAGAAGGGCGGCCTAGGCTGGGAGCCGGCCCAATTCCTCGCCTTCCAGGAAGAGCTGGGCCGAGCCGGCGCGCCACCGCTGATGTCATTCGGCCCGACGATGGCGGGACCGGTGATCTACACCTTCGGCAATGAGGCCCAGAAGCAGCAGCATCTGCCCGGTATCATCAAGGGCGATCTATGGTGGTGCCAAGGCTACTCGGAGCCGGGCGCCGGGTCGGATCTCGCCGCGCTCAAGACCCGCGCCGACCGCGACGGCGATGACTACATCGTCAACGGCCAGAAGATCTGGACGTCGACGGCACACTGGGCCGACTGGATGTTCGCGCTGGTGCGCACCGACCAGTCCGTCAAGAAGCAGGAAGGCATCTCGTTCATCCTGATCGACATGAAGACGCCCGGCATCACGGTGCGTCCGATCATCGGCATTACGCTCGGGCATCATCTGAACGAGGTGTTCTTCGACAATGTCCGTGTTCCCATCGCCAACAGGATCGGCGAGGAGAACAAGGGCTGGACGTACGCCAAGTTCCTGCTCGCCAACGAGCGTGTCGGCAACGTCGACGTCGCCAAGGTCGAAGGCAACATCGAGCAGATCCGCCAGCTCATGGCGGAAACGCGCGAAGCCGGAAAGCCGCTCTCGGACGACCCGGCCTTCAATCGCCGCCTGGCCGAGCTGGAAGTCGGGCTGGCCACGGTCAAGGCCCTGATGGCGGACCAGCTGGCAGCGGCGCGGCTCAATGGTGCGCCTTCTCTCATGGGCGCGGCGGCATTGAAGTTGCGCGGTACCGAGTTGCAGCAAGGCATCCTGCAGACGGGTCTCGATGTGCTCGGACGGCATGGCATGGTCTACCAGAGCGATGCGCTGAATGCCGGCTGGAACGGCGAGATGATCGGGCCGGAGTCCTCGGCGGACGTCATCTACGAGCACCTCTACCGGCGCGCCGCCACGATCTACGGCGGCTCCAGCGAGGTCCAGAAGAACATCATCGCCAAGGGCGCCCTCGGTCTCTGAGCTCACAGCAAGCGGAAGGTCACGCGCCGCTAACAGGGCGCCAGCCTTCCCTCAACCGATCGCTTGGCACGACCAATCCAACATAGAGATATCGACATGCCTTCCCTTTCCTCCGAGGAGCGCCAGCAGCTCCACGACAGCCTGCTCGAGCTGCTCGGTGACAAGTATCCCTTCGAGCAATGGAAGAAAATCGCGCGGGCACCGGGCGGCGAAGGCTTCGGTCGTGCCGAATGGAAAGAGTTCGCGGACATGGGCTGGCTCGGCATCGCTCTTCCGGAAGATGCCGGTGGCTCGGCCGGCGGCATGACAGAGCTCGGCATCGTCATGGCAGCGGTCGGTCGCTTCATTCTGCTCGAACCGTTCCTCGGCACGGTGGTCCTGGGTGCCAGCGCGATCGAGAAGGCCGGCACGGCGCAACAACGGAACGCTCTCGCGGATGTCGCCGCTGGCAAGCTTCTGCTGGCGTTCTGCCACGCCGAGCCCGAGAGCGGATATGCGCGCGATTGGGTGCAAACAGTCGCCACGCGTGACGGTGCTGGCTATTCCCTGTCGGGCGCGAAGAACTTCGCCATCGGCGCGCACGCCGCCGACCAGCTCATCGTGTCGGCACGCATCGGGTCGGCAACCGGTCCCGTGGGCCTGTTCATCGTGCCGCGTTCCGCGACGGGCGTCTCGCTCATCCAGGCGCCAGCGCTGGACGGGCGCTTCGGTGCAGCAATGACGCTCGACGGCGTCAAGGTCGGCGCCGACGCCAGACTGGGTGACAGCGACAGGGACCAGCTCGCCGTGATCGACGAGGTGATCGACCGCGGCGTCATCATGGCTTGTGCGGAAGCTGTCGGCGCCATGGCGTCGGTCACCGATCAGACTGTCGAGTATCTGAAGACGCGCCAGCAGTTCGGCCAACCGCTGTCCAAGTTCCAAGTTCTGCAGCACCGCCTGGTCGACATGAGCGTGTCGACAGAGGAAGCGCGGGCCATCGTGCATGCAGCTCTGCAGGCGGTCGACGACCAGGCCAAGGACGCGCAGCGGCTGGTCTGGATGGCGAAGGTCAAGACCGCGCAGTGCGCCCGATTCGTTGGAGGCCAGGGAATCCAGCTGCACGGTGGCATGGGCATGACCGACGAGCTGGCGATCGGGCACTACTACAAGCGCCTTACGATGTGCGAGACGTTGTTTGGCGACGCCGAGTGGTATCTACGGCAGCTCGCGCAACGGCGCGAGGCCGCCTGAGCGGCGCAGCTGCGGCAGAGCGGGGGGCTCTACCCGAGCCCTCCCGACGGCGGCTCAGTCGATGGTCGCCATCCGGGCATCGACGGCATCGCCGACCGGGACGATGCGCAATCCCTTGACGCGCTTCGAGACGATGACCTGACGCTTGGCCGTCGCCACAAAGAGCGCGGCTTGGTCCTCGGCCAAGATGGCGGCGGCCTTCTCGAAGGCTTGGCGGCGCGCGCGCGGATCGGACAGACCGCGGGCTTCCTTGATCAGCCGGTCGGCGTCACGATTGCAGTACCAGCTTGCGTTGCCGGACGCGAAGAGGTCGCAGTCGAACATCTCGCCGAGCCAGTTGTTGGCATCGAGATAGCGAGCGCCGCGCCAAAGAAACAGCACGTCGTACATCTGCTTCTCGTCGCGCATACGACTGACCACGACGGGCCATGGCTCGGCGACGATGCGCCCGGTCAGGCCCAGTTTCAAAAGGCCATCGAGTAGGATCATGGCGGCGCGCTCGGAATGCGGATCGCCAGCGATGGCGCCGATCGTCAACTCGCGCGGCGGGATCTTGAGCTTGCCCAAGGCATCGACGGCTGCGGCGACGTCGTAAGCGGGCTGCGCGAGGCCGGACGGCGGTGAGCCCAGCGACGGCGGAATGGGGATTGCGATCGGTGCCGCTCCCTTACCCAGGGTGCTGGCGATGAAATGCTCGGTGTCGAAAACCCGAGCCAGCACCTTGCGGAACGCGCCAGTCTTCATCGGCTCGCGCCCGGCGTGGAGCAGCCCCATGAAGACACGCGGCGCCTCGCTTTCGAGGACGACCAGATCCTTGGATTCGCGCAGTCTCTTGAGTTGATGAGGCAGGTACTCCCCCTCACCGACGTGAACATCTCCGCCAACGAGACCCGAAACGCGCGCCTCGGGGTCGAGCACGGTCCGCCATTCAATTTCCTCAAGCGGCTTCGCGGGCCATTCGGAACTCCAATGGCCGGCAAAGCGCGCCGCGATCACGCTGCCGGCAGGCGTGCGCCTCTTGAACGTATAGCTCCCAGAGCCAGCATCGTTGCTTTGCAGCCAGCCACGGCCCCAGTCGTTGTTGAGCTCGTTGGCCTTGAGAAGCTCGGCATTCACGATGGCGATCTCGGGAATGAGCGTCAGGAACAATGGCGAGGCCCGATTGAGGCTGAACTCGACCGTATGGCTGTCGATGACCTTGGTCGATCCCGGGGCGACCAGCGTGGCGAGGAGTGGGGCAAGACCTCGCTTGAGTGCCAAGATGCGCTCGACGGAGTAAACGACGTCGCTGGCCCGCACCTCGCGTCCATCGTGGAAACGCGCATCCTTGCGAAGCGCGAAGCGGAAGGTCCGGCCGTCCTCGGAAATGGTGTAGGACTGGGCCAGCCATGGGGACACGCGCAAAGGAGAGTCCTGCCAGCGAAAGAGGCCCTCGTAGAGCTGGAGGCGGAGACCGGAGCGCCGCGTATCGAACGAAACATGCGGATCGAGCGTCTCGATCGGCGTCAGCGTGGCGATGACGAGGCGGGGCACCTCCGCGCTTGCCTCCGAGCGAGGCGGCGTGGTCAGTGTGGCGAGGCACGCGCACAAGATCAGGAGCAGCGTTTTCACGACAATACGGCGCTGCGCCAGCATCTGGGCTCTCATTCTCCACCATGAGCGCCCCCGCCGTCAGGCTCGGGCAACTCCACCGTCTCGGGCTAAACGATATCGCTCTCGCGCGAACCTCCCATCGGGAGACCGTTCGCACGTTGGTAACGGCACTTGCTCTCACGCTCGATTGTCGAAGTAATGGCAAGATCGCCGGGCCCGGTCAACGCGAAGGACTGGCACAAGGCTCGGTTTCACTCAGATTTGGACTACAATGCCGCGTCCAGACGCGATCAGACAGGAGAACTCATGCCGGATTGGCTCAGCGGGGGAAGCGCCGGAGGCGAAACGCCGGGGCAGAGGCTGCGCAGGATGCTCGACAGCGGTCGCATCGTTCGCGCGCCGGGCGCGCACAATGCGCTTGCCGGGCTGATCGCGCGGGAGGCCGGCTTCGAAGCGCTCTACGTCTCTGGGGGCGCGGTGACCGCGAGCCTCGGGCTGCCCGACCTCGGTATGATGACTCAGGAAGAGTTGCTGTTGGTCGTCCGGTCGCTGGCGCGCTCCACCGGGCTACCGCTGATCGTTGACGGCGATACCGGCTACGGCGAAGCGCTGAACGCCATGCGGCTGGTCGCCGAGCTCGAGACGGCAGGCGCGGCCGCCGTCCACATAGAGGATCAGGTGCTGCCCAAAAAGTGCGGCCACCTAAACGACAAGACGATCATTCCTGCTGATCAGATGGCGGCCAAGATCGCGGCCGCCAAACGAGCTGCGCGTCACATGGTGGTGATCGCGCGAACGGATGCCGCGGCGTCCGAAGGCCTGCAAGGCGCGATTGCCCGCGGGAGAATCTATGCCGAGGCGGGTGCCGACGTCGTATTTCCGGATGCACTGACGAGCCTGGAGCAGTTTCGCGCCTTCGCCTCTGCGATGCCGAAGCCCGTGATGGCGAACATGACCGAGTTCGGGCGAACGCCTCTCGAAACGGCCGCGGCTCTGGAGGAGGCCGGTGTGCGGATCGTGATCTGGCCGGTTTCGTCGCTCAGAATCGCGGCCAAGGCTATGGAGGGGTTCTACGCGGCGCTGGCACGCGACGATACTACGGCTCCGCAGGTCGATCGGATGCTGACGCGCAAACGGCTCTACGAGCTGATCGGCTACCACGACTTCGAGGCATTGGATCAATCGATCATCGCCAGTGTAGCGCCGGAGCAGCCGGGCGATTGAGGCTGCAGTTCAGCTTGCGACCGGTGTCAATGAGAACGGACGGGCACGGGCGCAACGATTTTGAGCTCGGCCTTGGGCTGCGGCATCAGACTGATGGATGGCGCGTCCCAAGTCCCCCTCAGGAAGAGGATATCCTTGGCGGTCAAAGGTGCCTCGCCGGGTGCTCCACCGGGTCCCGTGGCGATGCTCAGGTCCATCAACCTTGCGGGAACGTCCAGCCGGCCGGATGCAACCAGGACCGAATTGCCGGACTTGGCTTGGACACTCTCGATCGTCAGCGCGCCGTTCAGCACCCGGAAGCGCCCGGTGAGTGCCTCGACGGGTGTCCCACCCTTCCCCGCTGCTGCCCAGCCGACGACGCTCGAATCCCGGGCAGCGTGAACAAGGGCCAGCACATCGATGCCGAGCCGGCCGGGCTCGACGAGATCGAACTGACCGCGGCCGGCGACTGACGACAGAGCCTCGCCCAGCGAGCGGCCACCGAGCGTGCCTTCGAAAGACATATTCGAGCGACCGAGAAGCGCATTGCGGCGCAACGGGGCCGCCAGTACGCGGCCGGCGTCAACGCCCTTCAACTGCACCTTGATCGCAGCCTTCGGCGATGACTGATTGAGGTCGAGCGACAACTGGCCGCCAGCAATGCCGCCTTCGATCTCGAGCTCTGCCATGTCCGCCTGCAAACGCCCCTGGCTCAAGGCAATGGAGACCGCGGCGCGTCCCATCTCGAAGGCAGGTGCATAGACTTTGCCGGCGGACAAACGCAGGTCTGCGTCGAGAATGGTGAGGACGTGGGGCTCACGGGGCTCGCGCCTGTCCGCGACAGTCTCTCCCGACAAGCGCGGCCAACTGCGGCCGAGGTCGAGCTCCTGGAAGCCGAGCGTGCCGTCGAGGGACAGCCGCCCGTTCGCGTGCTTGACCGTCAGGGCGCCGGTCGCCTGATTGCCGTTGACGGCAATACTGGCCTTTGCGAATGCCATCTGACTGGGCGTCCACGTCAGAGGACCTGAGACCGCGACTGACGTCAGCCGCTCACTCACGCCGCGGCCCAGGCCGACCCATTTCACGAAGCGGCGAATGCTCGGCGCCTGAAAGTCCGCCTGTCCCGAGAACTCGGGGACCGCCCCGGCCTTCAATTGTCCGTCGAGCGCCAGCTCCAAAATCGAGCTTCGCACGGAGACTTTGAGCGGGATGCGGGGCGCTCCTTCGCGCGTGGCGGCCTCGGTCCAGTTGGCATCAACAGCGACCGTCTGGCCATTCAATCGGCCCACTCCAACGAGCTTGTAGCTTCCCTTTCGCGTCGCCGTGACCGTCGCATTGACCTCATCGAGGGCGGCGCGCGTTCCCCGGGGGCCCAGCACATCGATTTCGGCATCCCGCAGGCGCAGCGTATCGGTGATGAATCCTGCAATCTGAGGGCTCAAGACGGTCGGGCTGGCATCCACCGCGGCCGAAGCGGCCGCATCGCGTCTGACAGTCCCGGTGAGGTCAAGCGTCAACGTCGCCTGGTCGATGATCAGCCCACCGGCGCTGCGGCCGTCGCTCGGCGTCCCCACGATCAGCCCGCTGTCGATGGACAGAGGCAGATGCCCACTTACGCGGAGGGGTGAAGCGATCGAAATCGCCTCGATCGACTGGTCCAGCACTGCGCTGCCAGCGAGATGGTCCGAAGTTGTCGCGAGCTCAACCGCTATCGGGAGCCCGCCGACCAGCGCGATCACCGCTGCCGTCGCGACCCAACCCAATGGACCCGATCGCTCTGTCTGAACGACCGTCATCTCACAACCTTCCCACGACGCGAGAAAGCGCGAGAAGTGTCGGATTCAGGCTTGTCGGCAATCCCCACGTGGCGCTCTCCCCAGGCTTCCACGACGCAGACCCATCACACCGCCCGAAGGCCCTATTAACCTATCGGCGGGCTGGTCGGCAACATGGTCGGAGAATATGGCAGACCGGCGACGAAATCGAGGCGGCGCAGCACCGTCTCAAGAAGCTTCGACGGGCAAACTGCCGGCGGAATGTGCGATTGTTCGGCGACGGCAACAGCGCTCCGGGCGGCGACGAACGCTACGGTGCGGTGACACTTGCCGTGGCCGTAAGGTGGTGCTTTATGGGTTCGGAGGCATGCCGGGGCCTATCGTCGACATCGACGCGCGCAGCGGCACGGGCATGCTGGATGGCATGAGCCGATCACTGGGAGAGGCGTGGTGAACAAGGTTTTTGGCAGTGCTTCCGAGGCGCTCGCGGGTATCATCAAGGACGGCCAGACAGTTGCCGTGGGCGGCTTTGGTCTATGCGGCATTCCGGAAGCCCTGATCGCAGCTCTGCGCGATACCGGGGCTCGTAACCTCACCGCCATATCGAACAATGCGGGCGTCGACGATTTCGGGCTCGGTATCCTGCTGAAAACGCGCCAGATCAAGAAGATGATCTCGTCGTACGTGGGCGAGAACAAGGAGTTCGAGCGCCAGTTCCTGGCAGGCGAGCTCGAGCTAGAGTTCACGCCGCAGGGCACGCTCGCGGAAAAACTCCGCGCCGGGGGATCGGGCATCCCGGCCTTCTACACGAGGACCGGCTACGGAACCCTTGTGGCCGAAGGCAAGCCGACGGCCGAGTTCGATGGGCAGATGTATGTGCAAGAGCGGTCGCTCACGGCCGACATTGCGCTGGTCAAGGCGTGGAAGGCCGACAAGGCCGGCAACCTGATCTACCGGATGACGGCGCGAAACTTCAATCCGGTGTGCGCGATGGCGGGCAAGGTAACGGTTGCCGAGGTCGAGGAGATCGTCGAGACCGGCGCGCTCGATGCCGATCAGATCCATACGCCTGGCATTTTCGTGCAGCGGATCGTGCTGAACCCGTCGCCGGAGAAGCGGATCGAGCAGCGGACCATCCGCAAGAGCTGATCCCGCGGCCCGCCTGGAACGCCTTAATCCTGATTGCACGTGGAGAGAATTCGATGGCCTGGACCAGAGAGCAGATGGCCGAGCGCGCGGCTCAGGAGCTGCAGGACGGCTTCTACGTCAACCTCGGCATCGGTCTGCCGACGCTCGTTGCGAACTACATTCCGCCGGGTATCGATGTGATGCTGCAGTCCGAGAACGGCCTGCTCGGCATCGGGCCGTTTCCGACAGAGAACGAGGTCGACGCTGATCTCATCAACGCGGGCAAGCAGACGGTCACGACGCTGCCCGGCTCATCGTTCTTCTCGTCGGCGGATTCGTTTGCGATGATCCGCGGCGGGCACATCAATCTCGCCATTCTCGGCGCCATGCAGGTGTCGGAGACGGGCGACCTCGCCAACTGGATGATCCCCGGCAAGATGGTGAAAGGGATGGGCGGTGCGATGGACCTCGTGGCCGGCGTCGAGCGGGTCGTCGTCGTCATGGAGCACACGGCGAAAAAGAAGGACGGCGGGATCGACCTGAAGATCCTGCCGCGGTGCACTTTGCCTTTGACCGGTGTCGGCGTCGTCAACCGGATCATCACCGACCTTGCCGTCCTGGACGTGACGGAGCGTGGGCTCAAGGTGGTCGAGTTGGCCCCGGGCGTCACCCCGGAGGAGCTCGAGCGGTGCACCGGCGTGGCGCTGCATCTGCACTGAGCGGCAGGCAACGGCGGAACCGAGACGGAGACGCGGTTGCGTGGCGGGTGACACTTTACAGCGATTGAAGCGGGTTCTGCTCACGACGAGGGGCGGCCGCATTGCCCTGGTTGCGCCGAGGGCTCTGATGGCGATGCGGGCGGCTCGCGTCGCCCCGCGCCTCGGACAGGCTCTCGCCTGGAGCGTGCGCTCTCGCGAGATCGCCAATTTCACCTACGATACGACACGCGAGAGCCAGCTTTTACTGGCAGCCGTCGTTGCCGAGATCACGCATCGTCCGCCAAGCGAGGTTGTCGGATACATCGACGAGCTTGCCGCCGATCGCGAGCTTGCCGGGCACGTCGCGGACATTGCCCGGGCACCGGACAGCCGTTGGAGCGTCGATCCTGGATTTAAGCCCGGGCGGCGCCTCGCGTTCTACCTTCTCGCCCGCGCCCTCAAGCCACGACGGGTCGTGGAAGCCGGCGTCGACAAGGGCCTCGGGGCGCTTCTCGTCTCGCGCGCACTGGCACTCAACGCGGCCGAAGGCCGGCCCGGCGATTACCTCGGCATCGAGCTCGATCGCAACAAGCCGATCCCGCTCTACGAGCGATGGCCGGGCAAGGTGGGGAGCATCGTCCGAGGCAGCTCGGTGGACGTGCTGAGCGAGCAAACAGCGCCGATTGATCTGTTCATCCACGATACCATTCCCGAGGCCGGGCACATGGCGGCTCAGCTCGCGGCCGTCGGCACGCGCATGGCGAGTGATGGCGTGGTGGCAAGCACGTGGACGACACCGCAGCTTATCGATCATGCGTATCGCCATGGTTTGAGACTGCTGACGCACCAGGAGGAAACGGTCGACCACTGGTTTCCCGGCGACAGGGTGGCGTTCGTCTATGGCTATGACCGCAAGTCGGCTGCTGGCGATAAGTTCGTGACGTCGCTGGACGCGCAAGTGTAGCCTTCTTCGTCTCCCTCCCGCCTCCTGGGGCCGATAGGCCTGCCAGCTCGACACACGGAGCCTGCCCATGCCCGACGTCCGCGAGATCGCCAGCGGATTGCGCTTTCCCGAAGGACCAATCGCGATGCCGGACGGCAGCGTGCTCCTGGTCGAGATCGAGCGGGGCACGCTGACCAAAGTGGATGCGAGCGGCCGCACGAGCGTGGTCGCGACGCCCGGCGGCGGGCCGAACGGTGCTGCGATCGGGCCGGACGGGGCGTGCTACATCACCAACAATGGTGGCTTCGAATGGGTCAAGGGACCGGATGGCATTCGTCCGCACATGCAGGCGCATGACTACACGGGCGGGCGCATCGAGCGCGTGGACCTGACGACCGGGAAGGTCGACGTGCTCTACACCAACGGGCCGAACTACAAGCTCAACGGCCCGAACGATCTCGTGTTCGACGCCCACGGCGGCTTCTATTTCACGGACCTGGGCAAGGCGCGCGACCGGGATTGGGATCGCGGTTGCGTCTACTGGGCGAAAGCCGACGGTGGCGAGATCAAGGAGGTCGCTTTTCCGCTGACAACTCCCAATGGTTGCGGACTGTCGCCCGACGGCAAGGTGCTCTACGTCGCGGAAACGCAGACGGGACGCGTGTGGGCCTACGACATCATCGCACCGGGCGAGGTGAGAAAGCAGCCGTGGCCGTCGCCTTCGGGAGGCCGCATGCTGGCGGGTGTGGGCGGCTACAATCTGTTCGACTCGCTCGCCGTCGACGCCGACGGCAATGTGTGCGTGGCGACACTGTTCAATCCCGGCATCACGGTGATCTCACCCTCGGGGAACTGGCGCCACATCGCACTGCCCGGCGATCCCTACGTCACCAACATCTGCTTCGGCGGGCCGGACCTGAGAACGGCCTACGTCACGCTGTCGATGACCGGGCGCCTGGTGGCGCTCGACTGGGATCGCGCAGGCTGCCCGCTGAACCATCTCAACACATGACGGCGCCGCTTCTCGACGGTCGGCTCGATGCCGGACGCAACGCGACGTGATCGAAATCGGTGGTGCATCAGTCGGGATCGCGGACGTCGTCGCTGTGGTCGGCGCGACGGCGATCGGCGGCTTTCTGCGCGGCTTCGTCGGGTTCGGTGGCGCGCTGGCCCTCGTGCCGGCGCTCGCCCTCGCGCTCGGTCCACGAGCCGCGGTCGCCATTGCCAGCCTGGTCGGGCTGCCGGCCGTGATCCAGCTCCTGCCCGAGGCGTTGCGTCATGCGGATCGGCAGCGTGCCGGACCCATCGCCCTGGCCATCCTCGCCGCGGCGCCGCTGGGCTCCCTGATCCTGATCAGCGTCGACCGGCACATCATGACCGGGGCGATCGGAGGGCTCGTGATGCTCATGGCGCTGCTGACATGGAGGGCCCCCAGAGGGTCGTTCATGAAGCAACGCTGGGTCGGCATCGCGGCCGGTGGCCTCAGCGGCATGCTGCAGGGTGCCGCCGGGATCGGCGGACCGCCGTCGGTGGTGGTGCTGGTGGCGCAGGGAGGCGAGCCCCGCCAGCTCAGGGCCGATGTGCTCGCCGTTAGCGGCACGATTGCGCTTTGCGGCGCGGCCTCGCATGCATGGTTCGGGTTGTTCACGACAGAGGCAGCAATCATCGCTTTGGTCTTGCTGCCGGTTTTCGTCGGCTGCACCTGGCTCGGAAGCCGCTTCTTCGAGCGGGGCGGAGACCGGCATTTTCGGGCCGCGGCGCTCGGCATCCTGCTGCTCATCGGTCTGGCGGCCGTGGCGGGCTCGATCAAGGTGCTGCTGCTCGGCGCGAGTTGACAGCGCGCCTCAGTCCCGACATCGAGGGAATGCAACGATCGCGGAGCAAGATCGTGCGAGGCGCGGCTGACCGGCGCACAGAGGAGATGGGCATGCGATTGCAGATCGGACTTCCGGGCGTTGGCCTGCTGCTTGCTGCCATTGCGGGCGCGGCTCCGCTTGCGGCGCAAGACAGACCGCCTGCCGGCGGGGGTGCGGGACCCGGCGTCATTACCGAAGGCGCCAAGGGCGTCACGATCGGAGGGGCTCCGGCCGCGAGGGCCGGAGACAGGACGAGCGATGGCGATGCGATCGCCAAGGGCTCGAGCAACGTCTTCATCAATGGTCGTCCAGCGGTCACTGTCGGCGACACGACGGGATGTGGCGGCGTTGTCGTCGGCGGCGCCTCCGGGGTGTTCATCAACGGCAAGCCTGTGGCACGCGCCGGCGATGTGACGACAGGCTGTGCGGGCAAGAAGTAGTCCAGCGGACGGGAGGCTCGACATGCGCAGGATGGTTGGCAAAGTGGCCCGGGCCGTGGCGGCAGCCATCATGCTCACGAGCCTCATCCTGCTCACCAGTCCGTGGGCGCTGGCGCAGACGGGCAAGCAGGGTCAACTGCCCTCGCCGGTGCTCAAGCAACAACAAGAGGCCGCGGCGGAGCTTTGGCGGCGCGGCGACTATGCCGCCGCGTTGCCAGCATCCGAGCGTCTGCTGGCCGCCACGCGCGCGGAGTTCGGCCCTGACCATGAGCAGGTGGCGATACAGGCCTACGGCCTGGGCCTGGTGGCAGAGGCGGCGGGCCGCCTCGACATCGCCGAGCGCGCGTTCCGCGAAAACCTGGCCATCGGCGAGAAGGTCTACGGCAAGGACACGGCGCTCACCACGCAAGGGCAGGAGAAGCTCGCAGAAATCCTGATCGCAGCCGGTCGAGCGGCGGAGGCCGAGCCAATCCTGCGCAAGGTGCTCGCTATCCGCACAGCGGCGGTCGGATCGGATCACTCCTACAACGCCAGCACGCAGGCGGGACTCGGTGCGGCAAGCCTGGCGCGAGGCGACGCCTCGACAGCACTGAGCTCGTACAGGGAGGCCGTGAGACTCCTGACGGGCAAGCGCGAGACGCAGACGCTCGCCGCCCACGTCATGGACAACGAGATCCGCCGGCAGGTCGTGGCATTCACCGGCCTCGTCGACGCGGCCTGGCAGGTGGCAGGACGCGGCGGTCCGGTGCCCGCGCTCGCCGACGAGACATTCGCCACGAGCCAACGCGCGTGGACGACGACGGCCGCATCGGCGCTGGCGCGGATGTCGGCGCGGCTGGCAGCGGGCGAGACCGAGCTCGGTCGGCGCATTCGACGACAGCAGGATGCGGCTGAGCGAGTGCTGGCGCTGCATCAGGAGGACTTGCGGGAGCTGGCGCGCTGGAGCGAAGCACAGCGGAAAGACGAGGCCTACTCGGCGCTGCTCGAGCAATTTCGGGCCGCCAGCATCGCCCAGCATCGCAACACCGCGCCGACGGTCAAGCGGCAGTCCGAGCTGGTCACAGCTCTGCAGGCTCACCTGGCGCGCTGTCCGCCGGGGCAGAAGAAGGCCGGGTGCGAGAAGGCCGATCGCGAGCGCAGTGCGATTACGAAGGAGCTGGGCGAGCTGTCGAGCGTCGCCTCGAGTGGCTCGGGCTCGATCATGGCCATCCATCGCCAGATGGAGGCGGCGGAAGCCAGACTGCCGGGTCATGCCGCGTTCCAGGCGGCGCGGAAGGCGCGGATCGACGAGCAAGTCCGGCTCGACCGGGTGGCCGCTGCCGAGCGGAAGGCCATCAGCGCGTCGTTCCCCGATTTCGTGGCGCTGACCGAGCCGCAACCGCTGACCATAGCCGCGACGCAGGCGCTGCTGCGACCGTCCGAGGCGCTGGTTACTCTCCTGGTCGGGCGCGAGCACAGCCATGTCTGGGCGATCTCGAAAGAGCGGTCGGTCTGGGCGCGCATTCCCGACGGGGCCAAGACGATCGCCGGTCACGTCACAGCGCTGAGGCGAGCTCTCGATCCGCTCGCGGGAGCCACCGGCGGTTCCGGTACGCAAGGATCGCCCCCGCCGTTCGATCTCGCCCGAGCGCATGACGTTTATCGCCTTCTCCTGGGACCGGTGGAGGCCGTGATCCGTGATAAGCCAAGCCTCGTGCTGGTACCGACCGGGCCGCTCACGAGCCTGCCGTTCCAGGTGCTGGTCACGAAGCCCGTGCGACCGGGCGGCGATCTGGCGCAAACCTTGAAGAGCGCGGAATGGCTGGCTCGCCGCCATGCCACGACGGTGCTGCCTTCAGTGCCGTCGCTCGCCGCCTTGAGGAAAGTCGGAGCCGATCTCAGAGCTGCCGAGCCATTCCTCGGCATCGGCGACCCTGCGCTCAGCGGACCGCCATCGTCCAGCGCGGGTACGGCGCGCGCGGCGCAGACGGCGCTCTCTTCGATCTATCGGAACGGGCAGGCCGATCTCCGGGCATTGCGCGAGCTGACACCGCTGCCCGAGACAGCCGCCGAGCTCAAGGCCATCGCCGCCGCGCTAAATGCGCCCGACGAAGCTGTGCTCCTTGGGCACGATGCGACCGAGACCAAGATCAGGGGGCTCGCCCTCGACCGCTACCGCGTGCTGCATTTCGCGACCCACGGACTCGTTGCGGGCGAATTGTCGGGGCTGGCTGAGCCGGCGCTGGTCCTGACACCGCCTATCCGACCTTCCGATGCGGATGACGGACTGCTCACGGCGTCCGAGGTGGCGGCGCTCAAGCTCAAGGCGGATTGGGTCGTGCTTTCGGCCTGCAACACGGCAGCGGGCGCGGAGGTTGGAGCCGAAGCGCTGTCTGGATTGGCCCGCGCCTTCTTCTTCGCCGGCGCGAGGGCGCTCCTCGTCTCGCATTGGGCCGTCAACTCAGACGCTACAGTGTGGCTTATGACGGGGACGTTCGCGGCACTGGCAAAAGACCCCGCCATCGGACGGGCGGAGGCCTTTCGCCGGACGATGCTGGCGATGATCGATGCAGGGTTGCCGCCGTCGATGTGGGCGCCATTCGTGATCGTGGGAGAAGGCGGCAGCCGAAAATAAGCCGACGTGACAATGTCACCGACCGGGGTGCGGACACGACGTAGCTTGTCGACTGCAACCCAGTGGAGGGCTCACACATGACCTCGAACGTCGGCGGCATCGACCGCATTCTTCGCATCGTGGCAGGCATTGTTCTGATCGCGCTCGTGTTCGTCGGTCCGCAAACGCCCTGGGGGTGGATCGGCGTAATTCCGCTAGCGACGGGCCTTATCGGATGGTGCCCGGCCTACGTCCCGTTCGGGATCTCGAGCTGCCCGCGCAAAAGTTGAATGACCCGCGCCGGACGTCGACCAAATGCCAGTCTCTGACGTTTCTGATCAGAGCTGAGAGGGTCCGACGGCTCGGTCACGGTTGGCGGACCATTCTCAGGATATGCAGTTCATCGCATTTTCGAGAGGCTTGTCATGAGCTATCCTATCGACACCGCTGTGAAGCCCGAGGTCGCCGGCTTCTACGATCCCGATACGGCAACCATATCGTACGTGGTCAAGGATCCCGCATCCAAGTCATGTGCGGTGATCGACAGCGTCATGGATATCGACTACGCCGCGGGACGCATCACGTACGCCTCGGCGGATCAGCTGATCGACTACATCCGCGCCAACGACCTCAGCCTCGAGTGGCTGATCGAGACGCATGCGCATGCCGATCACCTCTCGGCGGCGCCCTACATCCAAGGCAAGCTCGGCGGGAAGATCGGGATCGGAGCCGAAATCAAGACGGTGCAGGAGGTGTTCGGCAAAGTCTTCAACGAGGGCACCGAGTTCCGTCGCGACGGCAGCCAGTTCGACCGTCTCTTCAACGACGGCGATACCTACACGATCGGCACGATGACGGCCTTTGCGATGTCGACGCCGGGGCACACGCCGGCGTGCATGACGCATGTGATCGGCGATACCGCCTTCGTCGGCGACACGCTGTTCATGCCCGACGGGGGAACGGCGCGCGCCGATTTCCCGGGCGGCGACGCACGCGTCCTCTTCCATTCGATCCGCAAGCTGCTGGAGACGCTGCCGGCCGAGACGCGGCTGTTCATGTGCCACGACTATGGCCCCAATGGCCGCGACGTGAAGTGGGAAACCACGGTTGCCCAGGAGCGGGCGCACAATATTCACGTGCACGACGGCGTGAGCGAGGACGAATTCGTCAAGATGCGCGAGGCGCGGGACAAGACACTCGGCATGCCGCGGCTGATCCTGCCGTCGCTGCAGGTGAATATCCGGGCCGGGCACCTGCCGGAGCCCGACGGCAGCGGACGGCGCTTCCTGAAGTTGCCGCTCAACGCGTTCTAGAGCTATATCCGATCTGACGTCATCGCCTGCGACTCACAGATCGGATGAAATTTCTCTAGATTCATACGAGTAGAGCATCTTTATCCGATCGCCCGGTCGCGAAAAGCGACGGATCGGATGATGCTCTAGGGCGCACGTCCGGACGGGTGTCCGGGGGCACGGATGCGAAGCGGAGCAAAGCGCAGGCGATTGGGCTCGTAGCGTCGCGGACGGCTTCTGGCCGGAGAGAAGTTCGGGTAACGTTGCGGCCGACCCGCCTCGCATCCGGAGCCCGCCTGCCATGCAACAACGTACCACGCCCGCTGTCGGCTACTCCGTGTGCCCGCATGACTGCCCGTCGACGTGTGCGCTCGAGGTGGATCTGCTCGGCAATCACCGGATCGGGCGCGTGCGCGGCTCGGAGGCGAACACCTATACGGCGGGGGTAATCTGCAACAAGGTCGCGCGCTACGCGGAGCGCGTCCACCATCCGGACCGGCTTCTCCATCCGATGAAGCGGACGGGGCCGAAGGGGTCGGCCCAGTTCAAGGAAATATCGTGGGACGAGGCGCTGGACCTGACGGCCGAGAAGTTTCTCGCGGCGGAGCGCACGCTCGGCGCCGAGGCGGTGTGGCCCTACTTCTATGCGGGCACGATGGGTCTCGTGATGCGCGACGGCATCCAGCGGCTCAGGCACGCCAAGAAATACTCGCAGATGTTCCAGTCGATCTGCACCACGGCGGCATGGACGGGCTTCATAGCGGGCACCGGCAAGCTGGCTGGTCCCGACCCGCGTGAGATGGCGAAGAGCGACCTTGTCGTGATCTGGGGTACGAACCCGGTCAACACGCAGGTCAATGTGATGACGCACGCGATCCGGGCACGCAAGGAACGGGGTGCGAAGATCGCGGTCGTCGACATCTACCAGAACGGCACCATGGCGCAGGCGGACATGGCTCTGTGCCTTCGGCCGGGTACAGATGGCGCACTGGCCTGTGGCGTCATGCACGTGCTGTTTCGTGACGGGTATGCGAATTGGCCGTATCTCGAAGAGTTTACGGACCATCCGCGGGAGCTCGAGGCACACCTGAAGACGAGGACGCCGGAGTGGGCGGCGGCGATTACGGGGCTATCTGTCCACGAGATCGAGGCGTTCGCGAGGATGATCGGCGAGACGCCGCGGACGTACCTCAGGCTCGGCTACGGCTTCACACGGCAGCGCAACGGCGCCTTCAACATGCATGCTGCCTCGTGCATTGCGTCGGTGACGGGAGCGTGGGCACACGAGGGCGGCGGGGCGTTTCACAACAACGGTGCCATCTACAAATGGAACAAATCGCTGATCGAGGGGCTGGACGTCCATGATCCGCGGGTGCGCACGCTCGACATGAGCCGTATCGGGCCAGTGCTGAAGGGGGACAAAAGCGATCTCGGCGACGGGCCGCCAGTGACCGCGATGCTGATCCAGAACATGAACCCGGTGCAGGTGGCGCCGGAGCAGCGCCTAGTCAAAGCCGGCTTTGCGCGCGAGGACCTGTTCACGTGCGTGCACGAGCAGTTCATGACGGCAACGGCCAAGATGGCTGACGTGGTGCTGCCGGCCACGATGTTCCTCGAGCACGACGACCTCTATCAAGGCGGCGGACATCAATACATCTCGTTCGGGCCGAAACTGATCGAGCCGCCGGGCGAGTGCCGCTCGAACCACGACGTGCTGGTTGGAATCGCCAAGCGCGTCGGCGCCACGCATCCGGGCTTCGAGATGACAGCGGCCGAGATCATCGACTGGACCTTGCAGAAGTCCGGCTGGGGCACGCTCGAGGCGTTGAAGGAAAAGCGCTACATGGACGTGCAGCCGGACTTCGAGACGGCGCACTACACGAAGGGGTTCGCGTACCCGGACGGCAAGTTCAAGTTCAAGCCGGACTGGCCGAAGGTGCCGGTGGGCCGCCGCCACGACTGGGGCATCGCGCAGACGGTGCCGGCGCTTCCCGACTACTGGGACGTCAACGAGACGGCGGACACACGGCATCCTTTCCGGCTGGCAACCAGCCCGTCGCGCAGCTACCTCAACTCGTCGTTCAACGAGATGCCGTCGAGCCGCGCTCGCGAAGGCAAGCCGCGCGTCAAGATGCACCCGGAGGACATGGCGGCGCTTTCGATCGTCGATGGACAGACCGTGCGGATGGGCAATGAGCGCGGCGAGATCCGGCTTGCGGTCGAGTCGTTCCCAGGCCTCCAGCGCGGGGTGGTGATCGTCGAATCGATCCCGCCGAACGACGATTTCGAAGGGGGCGAGGGCCTCAACACTCTGACCAGCGCCAAGCGCATCGCGCCGTTCGGCGGAGCCGCGTTCCACGACAATCATGTATGGGTGAGGGGGGTGTAGATCGCCCCATCCCAGCGACTGCGCCCTGACGGCCACACAAAAGAGAGACTCGCTGATGGCGCTCGGCGACACCTTCTCGCCTTTGCAGGCGCTGAATTCGCTTGGCCTCACCCTCCCAACCTGCGCTAATCTTCAGCCTAGATATAGTGCGTTGGGGGATTGAAAATGGGAATTCCTATTACGGGAACGGGTCGACTTGTCAGTGGGCTCGGCGGGACGGCCGGTTTCGGCGAGACAGAGGCGGCCAGGAACGACGACGGGTCGACGTTCATCGCCGACATATCCAGCGTGTTCGAGAACGGCATATCGTTCGCGGGTCGAACGTTCACCTCACTCTATCTCAACACGAACGGAAGCATCAGCTTCGGCACCTCGATCGGCCAGTACACGCCGAGCACGATCTCGGCCGGTTCAGTGCCGATGATCGCGCCGTTCTGGGCTGACGTCGACACGCGCATCCCGGCAACGGTCGGCACGAACAGCGGGGCCATCTATCTGGATCTCGATCCGGTCAGCGACGTACTCACGGCGACGTGGCCCGGTGTCAACTATTTCGACTTCAACGGCGACAAGAAGAACTCCTTTCAGCTGCAGCTTTACGATCGTGGCGCGGGCAATTTCGACATCGTCTTCCGCTACCAGGACATCCAGTGGACGACCGGTGATGCCAGCAGCGGCACGGGCGGCTTGGGCGGGACGCCGGCACGGGCTGGGTTCACGGCCGGCGATCGGACGACCTACTTCGAGCTTTCACAATCGGGAAATCAGGCGGCACTGCTGGCTCTCGACAGCACGCCGGGCAACACCGGAACCCAAGGTCTGTGGGTGTTCGAGGTGCGCAATGGCGAGGTGCAGCTCCCCACGAGCGATATCTTCGGTCAACGCGGCAAGCTGGCGTTTCTCGCCGAACTCGCGCGAGGCGCGTACCACCTGCGTAACGACGCCAACCTGGGCGACGGCATCGACAGCAACGAGACCCCTGGCTTCGGCTTCAGCGAGGATCCAAAAGCCGACGACTCGTTCAACGTCGCCAATCAATTTCTCGATCTGCTCGATCCGGCCGACTTCGGCGCTGCATGGGAAGGACCGCTCGGCCTCAACGAAGATTTCTTCGGCTATGTGAACGGCCTCGAGAACGGCATCTTCACCTCCGTGAACGCAGGGGCGCTCGTCGCCCGGTCGAACGACGCGCTCTTCGTTGCATTTCGTGGCAGCAACGACACGCTCGATTTCCTCGACGACGCGACCAATTCAGGCCGCGCCAGTCATTGGGACGAGTTCGCCAATCTGCGCGCGGCAATCACGGCCTACGTCAACGACGCGGCGAACGGCATCACGAAGGTCTACGTGACCGGCCACAGTCTCGGCGGCGCAATGGTGCAAGCCATGATGGCCGAGCATGCCGGCGACGCCCGCTACGAAGCGGCGACGTTCGGCAGCATCGGCTACGGCAGTGGTGCCGACAGCACCGACGCACGTATCGTCAACATGGCGAATGATGGCGACCCCGCGACGCAATTTCCAATCGTGAGCCGCAACAACGGCGACATGAATGTCGTTGTCGATCAGTTGCCTTACGGCACGACCGCGCATTCGATGTCGCTCTACTACGAGATCGCTCGGTTCCTCCACAGCGAGGGCTACGACTTCGAGTTCCTCATGGGTGCGAGCGGCTTCGACTTCGATTCCATCGCGCTCGGCGCCCATGTCCTAAGCGGAAACGCGTTCAGCGTCGGCAACCTCGCAGAGGTGGTGGTGGGGAGCGAGGTGGCGGATCTCGTACTGGGCGGGGTGGGGAACGACACGCTGGCCGGTCTCGGCGGCAACGATCTGGCTGTCGGAGGCACAGGCGACGACATGCTCTTCGGCGGCTCGGGCGACGATACGCTGGACGGTGGAGCAGGGTCGGATGGCCTGTTCGGGGACATCGGCGCGGACGTATTTTTCGGCGGTGTAGGTATCGACTTCGCACTGGCCGGCGCGGGTAACGATCTCGCCTATGGCGGCTCGGAGCGCGACCTCCTGTACGGCGAGGCGGGGCTGGACGTTCTGTTCGGGGAAGGCGGCGACGATTTTCTGGCGGGTGGTGCGGACCGAGACTGGCTCTACGCCGGCACCGGGTTCGACGTGCTGTTCGGCGGCGACGGTGACGACGTCATGTCGGGCGACCTCGATCGCGACTGGGTCTATGGCGAAGCCGGCCGCGACCTCCTCTTCGGCGGCGACGGCGACGACGTGGTGGCGGGCGGCGCGGGCGCTGACACAGTGATCGGCGGGACGGGCGCGGATGCTCTGTTCGGCGAGACCGGGGACGACTTCATTTTTGCCGAGGACGGTAACGACTTCGTGGTCGGCGGCGCGGGCTACAACCAGATCTCGCTGGCGGGCGGCCTCGACATCGTGCTGAGCACGAACGGCGACGCAGGCACGCAATACGTGGTCGACTTCTCGGTGGCTGACGGCGATCAGCTATGGCTGGTCGGCTCCGGCTTCGCGAGTGCGGCGGCAGCGCTGGCCTCGGCTGTGAATGTCGGCGGGGCGACGTACATCGGCAACGGCAACGACGCGATCTATCTCGCGGGGATCGCACCGTCGCAGCTCTCCGCCGCGAATATCGTGCTCCTTTAGTTGCACCCCACACGGAAAGGCTGCTTCTCTTCAAGACCTCACGTTGGCGCGCATGCTCCAGATCAGCATTGCGGCGCCGAACAAGGCGTAGACGCTGAAAATGCCGTAGGTGACGGCGTAGCTGCCAACGACGCGGTAGATGGTGGCGAAGGTGGCCGGGCCCAGCACGATGCCGAAGAACGTGAGGGCCAGCACGCCGCCTGTCGCGAGGCTGACCTCGCCAGGGCCGGCGGCGCGCGCGACCTCGGCGAGCCACAGGCCATTCCAGCCGACCAGGCAAAAGCCGAAGCCGAAGACGATCGCGGCCATCAACCAGCCTGGCCAGTCCGGCGCGGCGAACGCCAGGGCCAGGCCGAATGCGGCGGAGCCGAGGCCGATCGCCGTCAGGATGGCGAGGCCACGCCCGATCATGTCGGCGAGAACGCTCCATGCGATGCGTCCGATGACGCCGCCGACCTGCATGATGGTGGCTGCACCTCCGGCTGCGACGAGACTCCAGCCGAGATCCTTGACCAGCATGGTGATCAGGAACGTGAACAGGCAGAACTGCGACGAGGCATAGGCCCAGCCCATGATGGCCAGCGCGCGGAGACGCGGCGAGCCGAGCACGACGCGGATCCCGGAGAGGATGCCGCCGACGCCGAGACCGGCTGCGGGCGTGCGGTCGTCGTCGAGCGTGTTGCGCATCATGAGGAGGGGCACCGCGACAAGCGCCATCAACGCGGCGCTCGACCCTATGGCGATCTGCCAGCCGTAGATCTCGGCCACGCGCGGCAGCATCAGCGCGGCGAGAATGCCGCCAAACGGGACGCCGGTCTGCTTCAGCGCGAAAACGATGTTCTGGCGGTTCTTCGGTGCGAACCGGAACAGGAGATGAGACGCCGCCGGGTTCGTCAGACCGTAGGCAGCTCCAATCGAGACGGAGGCGAGCAAGGCCAAGGCTATGCTACCGGACGCGATCCCGAGGAGGCCGGCCGCCGACAAGCCCAGCGCGCAGGCACTCATCGCGGCCGCGCCGTGACGACGTACATAGAGGCCGGCGAAGCTGGAAAGGAAGGCAGCGGCGGCGTAGACGACGCTGATCTGGTAGCCGATGCTTTCGGGACCGAACCCAAAATGAGGCGCCGCCAGCGTGGCGAGCGTCGGCAGAGCCAGGACCGCGAACGTGGCCAGAGCTTGAACTCCGGTCACCAGACCGAGAAGGCCGATCAGCCCGGACGTCGACAAGGCAGGGGCCGCGACTACGGCCGTCGCACCGCGGGATACCTCATGATTCACTTGTTTCCGGCCTCGCTGCCGATTGTGTATAGTTGTCCGGACATTCGTCTATAGCGCGGCTGCGAGAAAGACCAGCCGCGCTAAAAAGATCAACGAGGACCGCCGTCACGGTCCCGTATACCAGGTGCGATGGAGGGTCCAGTGAACGCACAAGCCAGTCCCGACCTCAAGGGGTCTGCCGACCTCGCCGATGCGGCGAAAGTGGAGCGCACCTTGAGCCAGCTACCGATCACGCAGGCGCTGGCGCAATTCGCGTCCGAGACGAAAGACGAGGACATTCCAGCGAACGTACGCTTCCGGGCGCTGCATCACATGCTGGATGCCGCCGGCATCGCGGTTGCGGCCTCGCGCTACGACCATTCGCAGCGGGTGCTGACGGCCATGCGGGGGCTCGGTGGCGAAGGCAGCGTGCCGGTGATCGGGTTTCCGGCGCGGCTGTCGCCTCGAGACGCCGCGATCCTCAACGGCTATCTCTGCCACGGGCTCGATTTCGACGACACGCACGTCGCCGGCATCATCCATCCGACGTCGAGCGTGTTCCCGGCCGTGCTGTCGGCGGCGGCGCACGCGGGCGCCTCGGGCCGAGATCTCGTGACAGCCTACATCATCGGCGTCGAGGCGGCGGCGCGTATCGCATCGGTAGCAAAAAGCGGCTTCCATCAGGTGGGCTTCCATCCGACGGGCATCGTCGGCGTGTTCGGCGCGACGCTCGCGGCCGGGCGCCTGATGGGGCTCAACGCGCGGGCGCTGGCGATGGCGCAAGGTATCGCCGTGTCGATGGCATCGGGGAGCCTCGAGTTCGTCGAGGACGGGGCCTGGAACAAGCGGCTGCATCCGGGATGGGCAGCGCAGGCGGGCATCACCGCCGCAGCGCTGGCGCGCGAGGGGTTTGTAGGCGCGACGCGGCCCTACGACGGGAGGTTCGGTCTCTTCACGTCGTACATGGGCAGCTATGCAGCGCAGGCCGACCACAGCCTCGCCACGGCCGGCCTCGGGACGACGTGGGAGTTGTTGCAGACGGCGATCAAGCCTTATCCGGCTTGTCATTTCACGCACGCATGCATCGATGCCGCCCTGGCACTGAGGCAGCAGGGCGTCAGTGCCGACAAGGTGCGCCAGATCGAGGTTCGGGTGCCAGTCGGCACGCACAAGGTCATCTGCGAGCCGGAGGCGAACAAGCTGAAGCCGGCCAACAGCTACGATGCACAGTTCTCGGTGCAATGGCTGACCGCGGCGGCGCTGGTCACGGGGCGCCTCGGCCTCGCCGAGCTGGAGCCGGATCGGATCGGAGATCCGGAGATCATGGCGCTAACGCAAAAGGTGCGGTTCGCCGACTATCCCGACAGCCCATTCCCGAAAGCCTATTCGGGCGAGGTGATCGTCACCCTTCAGGACGGCTCCATGCTGTCGCATCGAGAGCACATCAATCGAGGCGCCGCGGAGCGACCGCTGGCGAATGGGGAGATCGTCGAGAAATTCCGTGCCAACGCCGCGACGGCCTTCAATGCCGCGACGGTGGAGCGGATGGAGCGCGCGATGCTTGGCCTCGAGACCGCGAGAGATGCCGCGTCGGCTCTGGACGCATTCTCGCCGAGCAGGGGGCGGTAAGCGTATGGCAAATCGGCCAATGATGGACAACACGGACCTCAACGAGGATGCGGGGGCGGCCGACGTGCTTCGCCGCGCCGATGGCGATGGCGGGTTGCCGCTCTACGTGCAGCTCGCGCAGACCATCGGTGATCGCATCGCGAGCGGCTCCTATCCGGTCGGTAGCCTTCTGCCAACCGAGGCGGAGCTGGGGATGAGCTTCGGTGTGTCGCGCTATACCGTCCGCCAAGCCATCCAGCACCTGCGCAACCGGGGCCTCGTTTCAGCACGAAAGGGTGTGGGGACGCGGGTTCAGGCAGTGAGCGCGGAGCCGAGCTACACACAATCCATGCGCTCGCTCGGCGAGCTGCTGCAATATGCGACCGAGACGCGCCTCGACGTGATCGCGGTCGAGGAGGTCGCGGCGCGGGGTGCGCTGGCGGAGGCACTCGGGTGCAGGCCGAAGAAGCCGTGGATCCGGGTCGCGGGTGTGCGTCACGGCGCTCCGGGCGAGCCGCCGCACTGCTTCAACGAGGTGTTCGTCGACGAGGCGTACCGTGGCATCACGCAAGAGGCGGGAACGCTCCGGACGGCGATCTGGTCGCTGATCGAGACGCGCTATGGCGAGACGGTGATCGAGGTGGACCAGGAAATCGAGGCGACAGTGCTCGACGCCGAGATGGCCCGGCTGCTCAAGGCCGAGGCTGGCGCGCCCGCCTTGAAGTTCACGCGCCGATACTACGTGACGGGACGACGGCTGGTGGAGCTTTCGGTGAGCGTGCACCCGGCCGACCGCTTCTCGTACCGGATGACGATCCGGAGGGATGCGGTGCACGGATAGCCGCGGCGATGAGCGCGGCGCATGGGACGAGACGGAAGGGAGAAACGACGACGATGTCCGCAAGCCAGGCAGCAAACGACGCCAAGACCCCAGTGCAAGCGCTCGACTACGATGCCATCATCATCGGCGCAGGTATCTCGGGAATGTACCAGCTCCTGCGCCTGAGGGAGCTCGGTATGCGGGTACGCGTGCTCGAGGCCGGCACGGGCGTCGGCGGCACCTGGTACTGGAACAGGTATCCGGGCGCGCGATTCGATTCCGAGAGCTACTCGTACCAGTATTCATTCTCGAAAGAGTTGCTGGATGAGTGGAACTGGTCGGAGCATTTCGCCGGTCAGCCGGAGACGCTACGCTATCTTAATCACGTCGCGGACAAATTCGACCTCCGGAAGGACATCCAATTCCGCAGCCGTGTCAAGTCGGCCCACTATCAGGAGGATCAGCGTAGCTGGCGGGTCTCGATCGAGGACGGCAGCACCTACAGTGCCCGCTTCCTGATCACGGCGGTGGGGCCGCTGTCGGCGCCGACCATGCCGCGCATCGCGGGGGTCGAGACGTTCAAGGGCGAGTCGTATCATACGGGCCTGTGGCCACATCACCCGGTGAGCTTCGAGGGCAAGCGCGTCGCCGTCATCGGCACCGGGGCGACGGGCGTGCAGACGATCCAGGAGGTGGCCAAGACGGTGGGGCACCTGACCGTGTTCCAGCGTACACCCAACTGGTGCAAGCCGCTCAAGAACGGCAAGATCAGCGACGAGGAGCAGAAGCGGATCAAGGCCAGCTACGACGAGATCTTCAATCGCTGCGACGAAACTTACTCGTGCTTCCTGCACACGCCGGATCCACGCGGCACGTTCGAGCTGTCGCCGGAGGAGCGCGAGGCGTTCCTGGAAAAACTCTACGAGACGCCCGGTTTCGGCATGTGGCAAGGCAACTTCCGCGACATGCTGACGAACCGCGAGGCGAACAAGGTGATCTCCGAGTTCGTCGCGAATAAAATCCGCCAGCGGGTCAAGGACCCCAAAGTGGCCGAGAAGCTGATTCCGAAAAACCACGGGTTCGGGACCCGGCGCGTACCGATGGAGACGAAATACTACGAGGTCTACAACCAACCGAACGTGGAGCTCGTCGACATCAAGGAGACGCCGATCGAGCAGGTCACGCCGACCGGCCTCAAGACTTCGGACCGCTCGTTCGAGTTCGACATGATCATCTATGCAACGGGATTCGACGCTGTTACCGGCAGCTTCGATCGTATCGACATTCGCGGCGCGGGTGGCGTCAGCCTGAAAGAGAAATGGCGGGGCGGGATCGAGACGTTCGTCGGCGTACAAGTCGCTGGCTTCCCCAACATGATGATGCTGGTCGGCCCGCATACGGCGCTCGGCAACATCCCGCGCTCGATCGAGTACAATGTCGATTGGGTGGCGGGGCTGCTCGGCTACATGACGGAACGCAACCTGACGCTTGCCGAGGCAAAACCCGAGGCGATCGATGCCTGGACGGACTTCGTCAAGGAGAAGGCGGAAGGGCTGCTCTCGAACGAGATCGACTCGTGGATGACGGGCGTGAATCTCAACGTCGAAGGCAAGAGCAAGCGTATTCTCGCGCGCTACAGCGGCAGCGCGCCCGACTACCGGGCGTGGTGCAACAGGGTCGCGGCCGAGGGATACAAGGATTTGGCGCTCGCGTAGACCATCAATGCGGCCGCTGCGCGCGGCTCTCGGCGTCAGCGCAGCGGAAACGACATCGTAAAATGGAGCCCGGTCGGGCCGAAGCGATAGTCGACCGTCCCGCCGAGCTCCAACGGCAGTATGCGGGTCAGCATCCTGGATCCGAATCCTGAGCGCGTGGGCGGTTGCAAATCCTGCAAGCCGCCCTCCTGCCACAGGATGGTACAGAGTCTCAACGTATCGTCGAGCGACCAACGAATGCTCAAGCTCCCCTCGGGGCGGCTCAAGGCGCCGTATTTCGCGGCGTTAGTGGCGAGTTCGTGCAGAGCCATGCCAATGCCCTGTGTCTGACGGCGCGACAAGCGCACCGCCGGCCCAGCGAGTGCCAGCGAGGAGCCGCCGCCGCGGTAGGGCTCGATGTGTGCCGCGACCACATCGCCGAGTACTGCATCCGATACCCCACCATGGGAGAACATGTTGTGCGTGCGCGCCAACGCCTCGATGCGACCGTCGAAGGCCTCAAGGAAACCTTCTGTCGAAGTAGAGGCGAGAGCGGTGGCGCGGGCAATGGAGGTTACGGTCGCCAAGACGTTGCGAACGCGGTGGTCGAACTCGCTGGCAATGGCGTTACGCATGCTCTCGGCATTTACCTCGGCGGTCACATCCTCGGCCTTCTGGAGCATGCCGCAAACCTCGCCCTCCCTCGAGAAAACGGGCAGGTGGCGGCACGTCCAATAGACCTGGCGCAGACCTCCACCCTGACATGCGCGCCGCTGCAACGAGAAGGGCTCGCGCACCAAGCTGTTGGCCTCGCCCGCTATAGCCCTCTCGAAGGCCGACTTGAACTTGGCGAGCCGCTCGCCGGTCTCAGGGAACGCATCGAACACGTATTGCCCGACGAGATCCGCGCGCGTGCGCTCGGTCACCTCGAGATAGCGATCGTTCATGTCGAGAAAGCGCAATCGTGTGTCGAGGATCATGTAGGGCGACGGCAGGACGTTGAACAGACGCTCGAAATCGATGGTGGTCATGGGGTGTTGCGGAACCCGATCTGCCGCGGACAATCGACATCATAATCGGCCACGAGCGCGGGCGCAGTCTGTCCGCCCGGACTGTCCGTTCGGACGAGACGCGGGTGCGGCGGAGTGCGGCGCGCGCTCGGGTCGTTTTGCACCATCACATCGGGTTCAGTTGAGGCGCGCTGCGCGCCAGCCAGCGGCGATCGCCTCGTCCTCGGAGCAGAACCAGCGCTTGCCCTTGGCGCCATCCATACGGATGCGGCCGTACCAGGGGCTCCAGGGCAGATGGTAGATGCGGCCATTGGCGGTGACATTACCCTTGATGGGGCACCCTTTCGGAGCTTCGGAGCCGACCTCGGCCGTGCTCCAGCGCTCGGCGCGGTAGTCCCACGGCGGTTGGGCGGTGCCGGACCAGATGCCGACGCGGGCGGCGCGCGCCTCGGCCTCGACGGCGACATAGCTCCTCGAGTAGCGAACGAAGGCCCAAGCCAGACCGCGGCGGACCAACGCAGCGTTGATGTCGAGATTGCCGACCCGGCAGACGCCGAGGATGCGCTTGTACTTGTCGAGGCCACGCTCATCGCAGCGGACTACGGCGCCGGCGACGAGACGAACGAGGACGCGATGCGCATCGGCTCCGCAACGCCATTCGCGGCCATTCGCTTGACTGCAGAGCTGCTCCGCCTCTGGCGCATCGATGCCCTCGAGCCGGACGCGGATGCCTCCGACGAGCAGGGTATCTCCATCGATGGCTTCGGCCCGTCCGATAAGCGTCGCGTAAAGGCGCGGCGTCGTGGGAGACGGGCGTGCGGCGGACGCATCAATCTGCGCCAGCGAGGTTGCGGCAACGACGCCCAGTGCCAGACTGATCGCGGTCCGGGTTGCATAGACTTTTAAAGTTGCATCAAGCATGATTTCTGCACCTCCAGGTTGAATCTGGCTGATTCTGGAGGACGGAGCGAGGCTGAACGATGTCAAATATGTGGACGCCGAAGCGACTCAAACTCGCCAAAATAATCTAATACTTCAATATCTTAAACTGATTTCAATGGCCCCGTAGACACAGGCCAGTCCAAAGTATGAACATGCGTTGCTACTTATAGTTGTATCTAAGCTGCCGTAACAAACTGTGATAGGCATGACTGCACGTTTTCGTGCACGATCGGCCTTCAGAGGCTGGGATTGGCTCCGCGCAAGCTGTCAGGTTTCGCGTAGCGTGTACCGCGGGCTGATGCCGGCCTCTGTTCTCTCTCATTCGTGGCGCACGGCACTCCCGTGCGGGGAGCCGGCCTCCACGCGCTGCTACTCGCGCACGGACAGCTCTTCTTTCAGAAGCTCGAGCTCCAGCCACTGCTCCTCGGCGGCAGCCAGCTCGATTTGCGCGGCTGCGAGGCGCTCCGTCGCCGATTTGAACGCCTTCGGATCAGAGGTGAAGAGCCGCGGGTCGGCCAAGCGCGCGGAAAGGCTGGCGATCTCGCCCTCGAGGGATGCCATCGTATCTGGCAGCATGTCGAGCGCGTGCTTCTCCTTGAAGGAGAGCTTTCGGCGTTGTGCAGGGGACGATCCTTGATCCTTTTCGGGCATCCCGCCGCTGGATTGCGCGGCAGCCTTGCGCGATGCCGACGTCTTCTGTGCGTCGCGGTCGCGTCCGCGGCGCTGTGCGAGCATGTCGGAATAACCGCCCGCGTACTCGGTCCAGTGGCCGTCTCCATCGGTCGCCAAGACCGAGGTGACGATGCGGTCGAGGAAATCGCGGTCGTGGCTGACGAGCATGACCGTGCCCTGGTAGTCGGCGAGCAACTCCTGCAGGAGATCCAGCGTCTCGAGGTCGAGATCGTTGGTCGGCTCGTCGAGGACAAGCAGGTTCGACGGTTTGGCCAGAGCTCGTGCCAGCATCAGGCGGCCTCGCTCTCCGCCCGAGAGCGCCTTCAGCGGAGTACGCATCTGCTCGGGCGTAAAGAGGAAATCCTTCATGTAGCTGGCGACGTGGCGCGCTTTACCGCCAACGACGACCTGATCGCCGCGACCGCCAGTCAGCGCATCGGCAATGGTCCAGTCGGGACGCAGCTCCTCGCGGCGCTGGTCGAGGGTGACCATCTCGAGGCTGGTGCCGAGCTTGACGGTGCCGGCATCGGGCTCGATACCGCCGGTCAAGAGGCCAATGAGCGTCGTCTTCCCGGCGCCGTTCGGGCCGACGAGGCCAACACGATCGCCACGCGCGATGCGGATCGAGAGATCGCGCACGATGGGGCGGTCGTCGTAGGTCTTCGCTATGCTCTTGGCCTCGATGACGAGCTTGCCGGAGGCGGCCGCGTCCTGACTCTCCATGCGCACATTGCCGGTCACGGGGCGTGCGTCGCGGCGCTGCTGGCGCATGTCGCGCAACTCGGCCACGCGGCGCACGTTTCGTTTCCTGCGCGCAGTGACGCCGCCGTGCATCCAGTCGTTCTCGCGGGCGATCTTGCGGTCGAGCTTGTGGCGCTCGAGCTCCTCCTGCGCGAGGCGGTCGTCGCGCCAGGCCTCGAAGGCGGAGAAGCCCTGGTCGAGACGGACCGCGCGGCCGCGATCGAGCCAGACGCAAGTGCGCGTCAGACGCTCGAGGAAGCGGCGGTCGTGGCTGATGAGAACAATGGCCGCCGTCGAGGCGACGATCTCGGCCTCGAGCCACTCGATGGTCGGCAGGTCTAGGTGGTTGGTCGGCTCGTCGAGCAGGAGGACGTCCGGCGACGCGGCAAGCACCTGGGCGATGGCAATGCGGCGCGTCTCGCCGCCGGAAAGATTGTCGGTCGGCTCAGCGCCGGTGAAACCGAAGGCGCCGAGCAGCGCGCGCGCGCGCGCCTCGTCGTCGGTCTCGCTGAGGAAGGCCAGGACCGCATCGAGCGTGGTCGCATGACCGGAGAGATCCGCTTCCTGGGCGAGCGTCGCGATGCGGGCGCCGGGATGCGCGAAGCGCGTGCCGCTGTCGGGCTCGATCTGGCCGGCGGCGATCTTCATAAGCGTGGATTTGCCCGAGCCGTTGCGGCCCACAAGGCAAATGCGATCGCCCGGGCCGACCGACAGGTCCGCGCCTTCGAGGAGCGGTGTCGACCCGAACGTGAGATGGATGTCCTTGAGGGCGAGGAGCTCAGCTGCCATGGCCGAGGGTGTAGAGGGTCGGGCCGAGGAAGGGAAGCGCCGCGGAGAGGCGGCAAGGATAGGCCATCGAGCCCCCGCCTTCGCCGGGAAGCCGGAGGTGATATATGCTCCGCGTTGCTGCGGGCAAACAAGGAGCGTTGCAGGTGAGCGAGGACAGCAGACTGCGGGAGGAGATCTGCCGGGTGGGAGCGTCGCTGTTCGAGCGGGGACTGACGCACGGCTCGACGGGGAACATCTCGGCGGCCATGCCGGACGGGGGGTGGCTGATGACGCCGACGGGATCGTCGCTCGGCACACTCGATCCCGCGCGGCTGTCGCATCTGGACGCATCGGGCCGGCACATCGGCGGCGACAAGCCGACGAAAGAGGCGTTCCTGCACACCTGCATGTACCGTGAGAGGCCGAAATCCGGCGCCGTGGTGCACCTCCATTCGACGCATTCGGTGGCGGTGTCGTGCCTCGAGGGCGTCGATCACGCGAATTGCCTGCCGCCGATCACGGCCTATTACGTGATGCGCATCGGCACGCTGCCGCTTGTCCCTTATTTCCCGCCGGGCGACGAGGCGCTGGCGGAAGCGGTGGCCTCACTCGCCGGGAAGCACCACGCGGTGCTGCTGGCGAACCATGGGCCTGTGGTGGCGGGCACATCGCTCGCGGCGGCGCAGGATGCTGTGGAAGAGCTGGAGGAGACGGCCAAGCTGTTCCTGATGCTGCGGGGCGAGCGGGTGCGGGCGCTGACGGAGGCGCAGGTGGTGGAGTTGAGGAGGAGGGGCGGTTAGCTGCCTTTGCCACTGCTGGCCTGCGAAAGGCTCGATGATGCGGCCAACACCGGTTAACGCCATGATCGCGATCGCGTTGATGCCCCTGCCGGCCCTGAAGCTGCTCGATCATCTGAATCGTGGCTGTGGCGACGGCCTGTGCGGGTTCTTCTCGGGCCTCCTGATCCTCGGGGGGCTCGCAGCCGCGACGGCGGCCTTCGTCGTCCGAAGCGCACGGCGTGACGAACGTCCGGCCGTGCTGCGGCTGCTGCCCATCGGCCTCTGGCTGCCATCGATCTACGCATCGACTGTCTAATTCATCGCATCGGCTTGCAACTTACGCAGCTCGCGCCGATCATCGGGCGCGCAATCATGAGCGAGCCCATCGATGACGCCGACCGAGATCCTGAGCCATACGGCTATCGCCCTCACAGAAGACCAGCGGCGCCAATACTTCGAGCGGGGCTTCCTGGCGATCCCAAACGCTATTCCCATGGACTGGTTGAAGCGGCTGCGCGAGCTTTCCGACGAGTTTCTGGACGCGAGCCGCCGCTTCGATATGAGCGACGAAGTTTTTGACCTCGGACCGAACCACAGCTCGGCCACCCCGCATGTGCGGCGCCTGAAGGCGCTAGTCGATCGCCATCCCGAGTTCTGGGCGTTCGCCAGCCGCTCCCCCTTGACGGATATCGCGGCCGATCTTCTCGGCCCCGACGTCAAGTTCCACTCGAGCAAGCTGAACTACAAGTGGCCGGGCTCGGGCGAGATCGTGAAGTGGCACCAGGATATCACGGCGTGGCCGCATACGAATTACTCGCTTGTGACGCTCGGCGTACATCTTGACGAGGTGACCTACGACGAGGGACCGTTGAGCTGCGTGCCCGGATCGCACGAGGGGCAACTCCACGTGCATCGCGACAAGCAAGGCCGGTGGACGGGGTCCATCGCCGAGGACGACCTTGGAGGCGCAGGCCTCGAGCGCGCCGAGGACATGCTGGGCGGTGCGGGAACGGTTATCGCCATCCATTGCCGCGTACTGCACGCCTCGCGCGCGAACTTGACCAAGCGCGTGCGCGCGCTCCCGCTATTCGTGTTTTCCTCTGCCGATGCCTTTGCGTGGATGCCACCGCCGTCTCCGACACGGAAGACCGGCCAGATCGTGCGCGGCGAGCCCGCCACGGTGGCGCACCTTGACCCCAGGCCCTGCCCCGTACCGCCCAACTGGGTCGAGGTCGGCTATAATTCGATCTTCGCAGCACAGAAGAAGTGAAAGACCGCTCCATGCCCAATGCCATCGACTTGAAGAACCGCATCGCCGTCGTGACCGGCGGCGCGCAGGGAATCGGGAGGGCCGCGACGGAACGGTTCGTCGCCTCGGGCGCCAAGGTTGCGATCTGGGATCACGACATCAAGCTGGCGGAGAAGACGGCGGCAGAGATCGGCGCTTCGGTAAAAGCCTATGCGTGCGACGTGACAGACTATGCGGCGATCGAAAAAGCGCGCGACGCCACGCTCAAGGATTTCGGGCGGATCGACATCCTGTTGAACAACGCCGGCATCGCCGGTGCCAATGCGACGGTCTGGGAGACCAGCGTCGCGGAGTGGCGCAAAGTCATGCGCATCAATCTCGACGGGCCGTTCCTGTGCTGCAAGGCCGTGGTGCCGGGCATGATCGCACAGAACTACGGACGGATCGTCAACATCGCGTCGATCGCTGGCAAGGAAGGCAACCCGAACGCGGCCCACTATTCGGCGTCGAAGGCGGGCGTGATCGGGCTGACGAAATCACTGGCGAAGGAGACGGCGGGAAAGAACATCTCGGTCAACGCCATCACGCCGGCTGCGGCCAAGACCGCGATCTTCGACCAGATCACGCAGGCGCACATCGACTTCATGCTGTCGAAGATCCCGCGCGCACGCTTCGTGACGGTGGAGGAGGTGGCAGCGCTGATCGCGTTCGCGGCATCCGAGGACTGCTCGTTCACGACCGGCAGCGTGCTCGATATTTCTGGTGGCCGGGCGACTTATTAGTGGCGCGTGGCTACGGGTTCTCCAACGGGACCGCCTGATGTCGATCGCTGGCGGTTCACCCGCGCGGGGCAGTGATGCGCTGGAGCCGCTGGCGAGCGGCGAATGCGGCGTCATTGCCGCGCAGCGATGATCCGCCGCCCAAACGGGCAGGCGCCGGGGCCGTGCGCTGAGGGCGAGGCAATGGCGCGCGGGCCGGCGCGTCCGCGGATCGCGGCTGGCTGGCTGGCGTCTGGACGCTTGCCGGCGAGGGCTTGCTCCACCCCAGCAGTCGCCGTGCCAGACGCCAGAGCCGCGACAGGATGAAATAGACGAGCAAGAGGCCGACGATCACGACGCCGAGGCCCACCCACACCCGCGTCGTACGGGACAGGTGTGCGAAGGCGTCCTTGGGCTTGGATTTCGACTGCGGTTCCGCCTGGATTTGAGGCACACTTGCGACGGCGGTTTTCGTTTTCTCTGGCTTCTGCATGATCGACTGCTTGCCGAAAATGCCGTATTTGCCGAACTCCTTCACGTCCGCGGGATCGTCAAGGTCGTAGAGCACCTCGACAAGCTCGCCGGCTACCTGCGGCACGTTCCGGCGCAGCTCGACGCGGGTTTTGACTTTCTCTCCAGCCTTGGTCTCGAAGGTGATGTCGGCGACCGTGGTTGGTTGCACGGAGCCGAGGGGCGTATTGTTCTCCCTGGCGACCGCTTCGGCCGTGGCACAATCGATCAATCCCGTATGATCGTAGTAGGTGACGCGGCGGCCTATGTTGCGCACCTTGTAGCGGCATTTCGTATCGAACGCGGTAATGACCGCAATAGCCGGCTCGCGTCCGCGAGTTTCGACATGGGAGATATGAGCCAGGCCCGCCACGAGCAGGACCGGGAAAGCGATGACGCACAGCAGGAGATATTTCGCGACGCGCAGCTGTTGCTCGCGAGGGGCGACCTCGTAACCGAGTATCTTCTTGGCCATCACGGTATTCCGATACGCAGAACGCCAAAATTCTCCTTATCTTACCGAAAGATGATTTCAGAAGCGTAAGCATGGGGGGCTGATGCACCCGGAAAATCGCGGCTACTTTCCACGCGCAGGCGAGGCACGCCATTGGCGATCGATGATGACAGCCAGCGCTGCAAGGGCCGCGAGCCAGAGGGCGAGGCCGAGGAGGCGGGTGGAGAGTGACAGGTTGCGCAGAACGAGGGCGCTGAGGGACGTGGCGAGCATCAGGGCGTAGGCCGAGAGCGCGAGACGCCGGTGGCTCCAGCCCATGCGGATCAGGCGCTGATAGTAGTGCGAACGGTGGGCCTGGAACGGGTTCTCGCGATGGATCAAGCGCTTCGCCAGGGTCAGGCCGCTGTCGACGATGAAGGGCGCGAAGACTAGACCCGGAAACCAGAAGGGCCATAGGCCGCGGTCCCAACCGAGAACGCCGATGGTGGCAGCGAGAAAACCGAGCGGAATGGAGCCGGCGTCTCCGAGGAAGATACGGGCCGGGTCGAAGTTCCAGACGAGGAAGCCCGCGGCGGCGCCGGCGAGGATGGATGCAAGCAGGGCCAGCTCGGGATCATCGGCCAAGGCGGCGGCAATGGCGTAAGCTCCGAAGCCGATGACGGCCATGCCGCCAGCGAGACCGTTCGAGCCATCCATGAAGTTGTAGAGATTGGCCGACCAGACGATGCCGAGGACCAGCAGCGGGAAGAGTAGCAGGCTGTAGGGCCCGGTGGCGGCCAGGAACCAGATGGCGGCAATGAACTGGGCCAGAAAGCGCGGCAGCACGGGGAGTCCGCGCACGTCGTCGATCAGGAAGACGGCGGCCAGCAGCACCGCCGGGACGACGATCGATCTGGGTCCAGCACCGAAGACCAGCAGACTGACCGCGACCGCAAGCATGAGGCCGATGCCGCCGGTGCGCGGGGTAGGCCTGTCGTGCAGCGAGCGGTCGTTGGGCATGTCGAGCACCAGGCCCGCGAGACGATCACTCCAGAGCACGCGGACCAGGCCAACGGCGAGCCCGAACGAAACCAGCGCGGCGATGAGAGGTGTCGTCACGGTGAGTTGCCCCGTCATGACAAGGCCGCCGGGGATGCCGGCGGCCGGGTCTTTCGTTGGGTCGGCTAGCTCCGATCAATCCCAATCGGGCTCCTTGCGCTCCTTGCGCTCGGTCCTCTCGCGGCGCTGAGGACGGCGGTCGCCACCCTCCTGGAACTCGCCGCCGCCGAGGAAGTCGGGCGCGGCTGCGCGCGGGGGTCCGCGATCACCACCACGATCGCCGTCGCCGCCGCGATCGCGGGGAGGCCCGCGGTCGCCGCCGCGGTCGCCACGGTCACGGCCGCGGAAACCGCCGCCACCGCCGCCGCCACCGCCACCGCTGCTACCGCCACGGTCATCGTCGACTGCGCCGGGGATCTCCTTGCCGGTCGTCTGGTCGATGATCTTCATCGACAGGCGCACCTTGCCGCGATCGTCAAAGCCCAGGAGCTTGACGTAAACTTCCTGGCCCTCCTTGACGACCTCGCCGACGGTGGCCGGGCGGCCCTGCGTCAGCTGCGAGATGTGCACGAGTCCATCCTTGGCGCCGAAGAAGTTCACGAAGGCGCCGAACTCCATGATCTTGACGACCTTGCCCTTGTAGATCTGGCCGATCTCGGGCTCGGACGTGATGCCACGGATGCGCTTCAGTGCAGCCTCGATCGACTCGCGACGGGCGGAGGCGATCTTGACGGTGCCGTCGTCCTGGATGTCGATCTTGGCGCCGGATTCCGCCACGATCTCGCGGATGACGGAGCCGCCGGAGCCGATGACCTCGCGGATTTTGTCGACCGGGATCTTGATGGTCTCGATACGCGGGGCATGCTCGCCCAGCTCGGCGCGCGCCGCGTTGATGGACTTCGCCATCTCGCCGAGGATGTGGAGACGGCCCTTATGCGCCTGCTCCAGCGCGACCTTCATGATCTCCTCGGTGATGCCGGTGATCTTGATGTCCATCTGCAGCGAGGTGACGCCACGCTCGGTGCCGGCAACCTTGAAGTCCATGTCGCCCAAGTGATCCTCGTCGCCGAGAATGTCGGACAGCACGGCGAAGTCATTGCCCTCCTTGATGAGGCCCATCGCGATGCCGGCCACGGGCGACTTGAGAGGCACGCCGGCGTCCATCATCGCCAGTGACGCACCGCAGACGGTGGCCATGGAGGACGAGCCGTTCGACTCGGTGATCTCGGAGACAACGCGGATGGTGTAGGGGAACTCGGCCTGCTCGGGCAGGAGCGGACGAACCGCGCGCCATGCGAGCTTGCCGTGGCCGATCTCGCGGCGGCCGGGCGAGCCCATGCGGCCGGTCTCGCCGACGGAGTAGGGAGGGAAGTTGTAGTGCAGCAGGAAGCGCTCCTTGCGGGTGCCTTCCAGCGCGTCGATGAACTGCTCGTCGTCGCCGGTGCCCAGAGTGGCGACCACGAGAGCCTGGGTCTCACCGCGGGTGAAGAGCGCCGAGCCGTGAGTCCTGGGGAGAACCTGGACCTGCGACGTGATCGGGCGCACCGAGACCAGATCGCGACCGTCGATGCGGCGACCCGTGCGGATGATGTCGCCGCGGACGACGTCGGCCTCGAGGGCCTTGAAGACGCCGGCCATCTTGACCTGCTGCTCGGCGTTCGCATCAGCCGGGAGAAGAGCCTCGAAGGCCTTCTTCTTGGCAGCGTCGACAAGCTCGTGACGCTTCTGCTTCTCGGGCGTCTGGAAGGCGGCGGAGAGGTCGGCGCCGATCAGATCCTTCATACGGGCCTTGAGGTCGCTCGAATCGGTGGGCTGGAAGCTCCACGGCTCCTTGGCGCACTTCTCGGCGAGGCGGATGATGGCATTGATGACGGGCTGGAAGCCGCGCTGACCGAAGACGACGGCCTCGAGCATGCGCTCCTCGGACAGCTCCTTGGCCTCCAACTCGACCATCATGACGGCGTCGGCGGTGCCGGCGATGACGAGGTCTAGGGCGCTGTTGGCCATCTCGTCCATGAGCGGGTTCAGGACCAGCTCGTTATTGACGACGCCGACGCGAGCGGCGGCGATGGGGCCGAGGAACGGCAGGCCAGAAAGCGTCAGCGCGGCCGAAGCGGCCACCATGCCGACGATGTCCGGGTCATTCTCCATGTCGAAGGAGAGGACCGTGATGACGACCTGCGTCTCGTTCTTGAAGCCGTCGACGAAGAGCGGACGGATCGGCCGGTCGATGAGGCGCGAGGTCAGCGTCTCCTTCTCGGACGGGCGCCCCTCTCGCTTGAAAAAGCCACCCGGGATCTTGCCGGCGGCGTAGGTCTTTTCCTGATAATTTACGGTCAGCGGGAAGAAATCGATTCCCGGCTTCGCGCTCTTGGCTGCGACAACGGTCGCGAGAACGCTCGTCTCGCCGTACTGGCAGAGGACAGAGGCATCTGCCTGGCGAGCCATGCGCCCGGACTCGAAGCGCAGCTTGCGGCCGCCCCACTCGATCTCTTCCGTGTGAATTTCGAACATCGCTCTTCTCGGTCTCTTGGCGTTCAGTGTCGGCTGGCGGGGTCCGTCCCATTGGATTGGACCCGGCCAAATGGCGAATGCGCCGCGAGCCTCCCCGTGGGAGCCGGCGCATTCGAACACGAGCTATGCCTGCGAGCCCACCGCGGTGGGCGATTGACAATCCCGATGTGCCGCGTCAGCGGCGCAGCTCGAGACGCTCGATGATTTTCTGATAGCGGGCCTCGTCCTTGGCCTTGACGTAATCCAGCAATTGCCGGCGCTTGCTGACCATCTTCAGCAACCCGCGGCGCGAGTGGTTGTCCTTCTTGTGCATCTTGAAGTGGTCGGACAAACCATTGATGCGCTCGGTGAGGAGCGCGATCTGGACCTCCGGCGAGCCGGTGTCCCCTTCCTTGGCGGCGAAATCCTTGACGATCTGGCTCTTGCGTTCAACGGTGAGCGACATCGGTTGCTCCTTGTTTGTCTTTGAGGGTCGGAAGCCTCTATGCCGCAACGGCACGAGGGCTTTCGGTGCGGCCACAGCCGGGATGTCGTCCAGCAGGGTCGCGTGCAGCGTGACCTGGATCCGGCCACATGCTCGCCCGCTTATACACGAACGGTGCGGCCGGGCGAGGGGAAAACGCTGGGTCGCGTCGGCCTGGCCAACGGCTCAGATGCGGTAGCTAAATACCCTGACAGGGACGATCTCGCCTTTGTCCATCTCGCACAATGCGATGAGCGTGCCTTTGCACACGGCATAGGCCTCGCCAGATGTGATCGGCGCGTCGCGGCCGCGCATGAGGACAGACTGGCCGCGTGCCAAGCGGGCTGCGTCCTGCGGGCTGACGCTGATCTCGATGAGATCGGAAAGCGCGAGCTCGATAGGTTGCAGATAGCCCGCGAGCGCAGCGCTGCCATCTTCGGCGTCGTGGGCGCCCTCGAGCTCGGCGACGGTCACCGCGCTGTCGGCAGAGAAAGCGGCGACGCGCGTCCGACGGAGCTGGGTCACGTGGCCGAGACAGCCAAGGCGGCGCCCCATGTCGCGGGCGAGCGCCCGGACGTAGGTGCCGCGACCACATTCAGCCTCGAACACGCTGGTATCGGTATCGGGCATGGCGACGAGGTCGAGCCGGTCGATGACGACGGGGCGCGGCTCGAGCTTCACGGTCTCGCCGGAACGGGCGAGGTCGTAGGCGCGCTCGCCCTGGATCTTGATGGCGGAGAACTGCGGCGGGGTCTGCAGGATCTCACCGTGGAAGTCGGGCAGGATCGCCTCGATCTCGTCGGCGGTCGGGCGCAGGTCGGAGGTCTCGACGATGCGGCCTTCGGCGTCATCGGTGTCGGTCTCTGCGCCCCAGCGGACGGTGAACTCGTAGGCCTTCACCCCGTCGACGGCATAAGGGACGGTCTTGGTCGCCTCGCCGAGGGCGATGGGGAGGACGCCGGTCGCGAGCGGATCGAGGGTGCCGGCGTGACCCGCCTTCTGGGCCTGAAAGAGCCAGCGCACTTTGCCCACGGCTTGGGTCGAGGTCATGCCGACCGGCTTATCGAGAATGATCCAGCCGTTGATGGGATTGCCTTTTTTACGTCGTGCCATTTTCGCCCGAGAAGTGAGTGGAGAGAAGTGAAAAGCGAGGTTGGAGGAGCACTCGATTGTCTCGCTCCTCTTCTTCTTCGCTCACTCGTCCGACTTGCCGATGTCCTGTCTGACCTTGGGGCTGGCCAGGAGCGCATCGATGCGGGCGCCCTCATCGAAGGTCTCGTCGAAGCGAAAGCGGAGGTCGGGCGCGTATTTCAAGTTGATGGCGTGCGCGACCTCGCCGCGGATGTAGCGTTTGTTGCGCTCGAGCGCCTCGAGCACCGGTTTCACGTCCTGTCCGCCGAGCGGCATGACGAAGACGGTTCCGAGCTTGAGGTCGGGCGACATGCGAACCTCGGGGACGGAGATGACATGCTTGGCCAACACGTCATCGTGGATGTCGTGTCGCGCGAGCATGTCGGCGATCTTGTGACGGATCATCTCGCCAACGCGGAGTTGACGCTGAGACGGGCCGGCCGCCGGGCTTGCGCCGGCGCGTGCGTTACGTTTTGGCATCTTATCGTTCCGCCCCGGAATCGAACCGGGGCAGCCTCTCGTTGGTGGCGCGATCCAGTTCCCCTGGGAAGAGCCGGGCGGGTCGCGCGAGGGCGTTCATGCGAAGGGGCTTCTTCGCGCCGATAGGGCGTCGCGTCAACCGGATTTCGGGAAAAGCGGGGTATGACGATAGAGGTCGCCGAGGGGGCCGACGTTGCCGATGTCGGGAATGTGGGCCAAGGAGGGCTTCGGCGAGGGCAGTTGCAGCGCCGGTGCCGGGCAATTCCAGCGCAACGTACACATGGCGCTACGACCGCCGTCCTGCCCGTAGCCCACGCCGAAAGCCTAAGGCGTCTCGTGCAAAGCAAGAAGGCGGATCTGCCGGAGCAGAGCCGCCTCCCCAATCTCGAACCGGCGTGCCACGATGGGTGGCGCGATCGGTAACAGCCTCACAGCGTCCGGGCGATGGTCTCGACCTGGAAGCATTCGATCTCGTCGCCTTCGCGGATGTCCTGGTAATTGGCGAAGGCCATGCCGCACTCCTGGCCGACGGGAACCTCCTTCACGTCGTCCTTGAAGCGTTTGAGGATCGAAAGCGTGCCCTCGTGGATGACGGTCTTGTCGCGGAGCAGGCGGACCTTGGCGCCACGCTCGACCTTGCCCTCGGTGACGAGGCAGCCAGCGACCTTGCCCTGCTTCGAGATGTCGAACACCTTCTTGATGGTGGCGTAGCCGAGGAAGTTCTCCTTGGTCGTCGGTGCGAGCAGGCCGGACATGGCCGCCTTCACTTGGTCCACCAGATCGTAGATGATCGAGTAGTAGCGGATCTCGATGCCGAGGCTGTCGGCGGACTGCTTGGCCTGCACGTTGGCGCGGACGTTGAAGCCGAGGATGATCGCCTTCGAGGCCTGCGCCAGAGAGACGTCGAACTCGGTGATCTGGCCGGCGCCCGAGTGGACGATGCGGGCCATGACCTCGTCGTTGCCGATCTTGGCGAGCGAGCCGAGGATGGCCTCGATGGAGCCCTGCACGTCGCCCTTGATGACGAGCGGGAACTCCTTGCGGCCAGCCTCCTTGAGCTGCTGCATCATGCCTTCGAGGGTGCGGGCCGTGCCGGCCGAGCCCAGCGCCTCGCGCCGCTTCCTGACGCGATAGTCGGTGATCTCGCGGGCGCGTGCCTCGTTCTCGACGACGGCGCACTGGTCGCCGGCCTCAGGCGCACTGTCGAAGCCCAGAACCTCGACCGGAACCGAGGGGCCGGCCGTTGCCACGTTCTTGCCCTGCTCGTTGATGAGGGCGCGGACGCGTCCCCAAGCCGAGCCGGCAACGATGATGTCGCCGATGTGCAGCGTTCCTCGCTGGACGAGGAGCGTGCCGACCGGACCGCGACCGCGCTCGAGCTTGGCCTCGATGACGAAGCCTTCCGCCGAGCGCTCGGGGTTGGCCTTGAGCTCGAGGACCTCGGCCTGGAGGTTGATCGCCTCGAGCAGGTTGTCGAGGCCGGTCCGCTTCAGCGCCGAGACCGGCACGTCGATGGTCTCGCCACCCATGCTCTCGACGACGATCTCGTGCTGGAGCAGGTCAGTGCGGACGCGGGTCGGATCGGCGCCGGGCTTATCCATCTTGTTGATGGCGACGATGATCGGAACGCCGGCAGCCTTGGCGTGATTGATGGCCTCGATCGTCTGCGGCATGACGCCGTCGTCGGCGGCCACGACCAGCACGACGATGTCGGTCACCTTGGCGCCGCGCGCACGCATGGCGGTGAATGCCTCGTGGCCCGGCGTGTCGATGAAGGTGATGGCGTTGCCGTCCTTCGTGACCTGATAGGCGCCGATATGCTGCGTGATGCCACCGGCCTCGCCGGAGGCGACATTGGCCTCGCGCAGGGCGTCGAGCAGCGAGGTCTTGCCGTGGTCGACGTGACCCATGATGGTGACGACGGGGGCCCTCGGCTCGAGATGCTCGTCGGTGTCGGTCGTGCGGATGAAGCCTTCCTCGACGTCGGCCTCCGAGACGCGCTTCGGCGTATGGCCGAACTCCGTCACGATCAACTCGGCCGTGTCGGTGTCGATGACGTCGTTGATGGTGTGCATCGCCCCCTGCTTCATGAGCAGGCGGATGACGTCGACGGCCTTCTCCGACATGCGGTTGGCGAGCTCCTGGATCGTAATGACCTCAGGAATGATCACCTCGCGCACGATCTTCTCGCGCACCTGAGCGATACCGCTGGCGCGGCGCTGATCACGCTCGCGCTTGCGGCGCAGCGAGGCCAGCGAGCGCTCGCGCTGCTCGTCGTTGAGGAGCTTGTCCACGGTGAGGCGGCCACGCTCGCGGCGGTCGTCTGTCTTGATGGGTGCGCGCGGGGCCTTGACGCCGGGGCCTCCGGCCTTGCCACGCTTGGCGGCCTCCTCCTCCTCCTCCTCGATCGCACGACGACGTGCAACCGTCGTGGAGGCGGGGACACCCGTCACGGTCTTGGCGGGCGGCGGCACAGACTCCTTGCCACGGGTGGCGGGGGCAGCCCCATCGCGACGTGCGTCGCGCGTGGGCGCACCGGTGGCCGTTCGTGCGCCCGGCGATGCCGAGCCGGCACGATCAGCCGACGCCGACGCATCCTGCGTGCTCTCCGGAGAAACCTCGACGGGCGGAGCCGGAACAGCAGGCGCGCCACCGGCGGCGATGCGCTCGGCCTCCTTGCGAGCGGCCTCCTCCTCCTCTTTACGACGCGCCTCCTCCTCGACCTGGCGCGCTGCCGCCTCCGCCTCCTCGGCGATGCGACGCTGCTCGGCCTCGACGGCGCGCTGCTTGGCTTCCTCCTCCTGGCGCTTACGCTCGAGAAGGACGGCCTGGGCGCGCTTGTCGACCTCGCCAACGGAGAGGCCGCCGCGACCAGGGCCTGCGCCGCGCTGCGCCCCGGCACGCCCCTGCGCGCCAGCAGCGCCGCCGGGCGCGCCATCCTTGCCCGGCACGTTGATCGTGCGGACCTTCTTGCGCTCGACGACCACCACGTTCTTGCGGCCGTGGCTGAAGTTCTGCTGGACGTGACCGGACTGCTCGGTGCGCTGCGTGCTCACCGGTTTGCGGGCACCTTGTCGACGATCAGTTTCCTTGGTTTCGGTCATACTTGTTCCGTGTTGGATCTTATGCGGGGCGGCTGCCAGCGGCAGCAGGAGGGCTCGATCGGTAACGCCTGAGGCGCTGGACCTCGGTCAGGAAATATTTCGCGGCGCCGCCTTTGATCAGCGCAGCATGTACCACATTCTCGCGGCCCAAGGCCAAGCTCAATTCATGTCCCGCGAGGTCGGTTACGATTTCCGGCTGTACGGACGGAGGTGAAACCGCGTCCGTCGGCGACGATCCAGCGACCGCGCCAGGGGCTGACGGGGACTTGCCGGCAGCCGCTGCAAGCGCCAATCTCGCGCGAAGACGCCCATCCAGCTTGCCGCTGCCGTCAGCGGAGGCCTCGGACGCGTGAATCAGGGCAGCGATACGACCGGCCGCTATGGCGGACTCGACCTTGGCGAATCCAGCCACGACGCGACCAGACTTATTTGCGATCGCGAGCGCCTGAATACAACGGCTGGTGAGGAGTTTCTCGACGAGGCCCGGCAGATCGTCGGGCACCACAACCGCCTGCTTCAGGCTGCGCGCGAAGGCATTGCGCGCGGCGGCCTCGGCCACGATGGCGCGCTCGGCCGTCACCCAGACGCCGCGTCCAGGGAGGCGATGGGCGAGATCGGGGGTGATCGTACCGTCGGGGGCGCGGACGAAGCGGATCAGCTCTGGTGGCGTGAGCTTAGCACGCGTGACGGCGCAGGTCCGCTCCGGCGTAGCGCCGGTCGCGTCCCGAACCTCATCGTGTGCCGGCTCCAATCCATCCATTCGCGCTGTTCCGCTCCGTGTGACATCGTCAGGCCTGAGCCGGGGCGGCGCTATCGCCAGCCTCGTCGCCCACTGCCTCGCCCTCGGCGTTCTCCTCGGCATTCTCCTCTTCGGGCTGCGCCAGATCCTCGGCTGAGATCCAACCCGCTGCGATGCGCGCAGACAGGATCAAGTCCTCGGCCTCGGCGCGGCCGACCTCGAGCCCCTCCAGGAAGCCTTTGTGACGAACGGATTCGGCGTCCTTTTCCTTCTTCCGCTCGGTCCAACCGATCAGGTCGTCGGTCGAGCAATCGGCAAGGTCCTCGAGCGACTTGACGCCGTTCTCGCCGAGAGCGACCAGCATCGCGGACGTCACGCCGGGAACCTGGGCCACCTCGTCGGCCACGCCGAGCTCGCGGCGGCGCCGATCGCGCTCGGCCTCGATACGGGCCAGGTACTCCTGGGCCTGGGCCTGGATGGCGGCGGCCGATTCCTCGGTGAAACCTTCGATCTGGGCGATCTCGGACGGGTCGACGAACGCAACCTCCTCGACGGAGGAGAAACCCTCGGTCGCGAGCAGCTGGGCGATCAGCTCGTCACAGTCGAGCTTCTCCATGAACATCTGGGTTCGCTCGGTGAACTCCTTGGTGCGCCGCTCGCTCTCCTCGGTGTCGGTGAGGATGTCGATATCCCAGCCGGTGAGCTGGGAGGCGAGGCGCACGTTCTGGCCGCGTCGGCCGATCGCAAGGGAGAGCTGGCGCTCGTCGACGACCACCTCGATGCGATTGGAATCCTCGTCGAGCACCACCTTGGAGACCTCGGCCGGGGCTAGCGCGTTGACGATGAAGCTCGCGGCATCGTCGTTCCACTGAATGATGTCGATCTTCTCGCCCTGCAGCTCGTTGACGACGGCCTGAACGCGCTGGCCGCGCATGCCGACGCAGGCGCCGACGGGATCGACGGAGCTGTCCTTCGAGATGACGGCAATCTTGGCGCGGGAGCCTGGATCGCGGGCGCAGGACTTGATCTCGACGATGCCGTCGTAGATCTCCGGCACCTCCATGGCGAACAGCTTCATCATGAACTCGGGCCGGGCCCGCGAGAGGAAGATCTGGGGCCCGCGCTGCTCGCGGCGAACATCGTAGATGAAAGCGCGGATGCGGTCGCCGAGGCGGACGTTCTCGCGCGGGATCATCTCGTCGCGGCGAATGATGCCTTCAGCGCGCGCGAGATCGACGATGACGTTGCCGTACTCGACGCGCTTGACGGTGCCGTTGACGATCTCGCCGATGCGATCCTTGAACTCGGCGTGCTGGCGGTCGCGCTCGGCCTCGCGCACCTTCTGGAAGATGACCTGCTTGGCGTTCTGTGCAGCGACGCGCCCGAAATCCAAGGGCGGCAATGTCTCGACGAACGTGTCGCCGAGGACCGCGTCGGGCTTTTTGCGCTTGGCGTCCTCGAGCGAGATCTGCTGGCTCTCGTTCTCGACTGGGTCGGCGACCGTGACGACACGCGTCAGCCGGGTCTCGCCGGTGCGCGGATCGATGGCGCAGCGGATGTCGTTCTCCTGGCCGTAGCGTGCCTTGGCGGCCTTCTGGATTGCGTCCTCCATCGCCTGGATGACGATCTTGCGATCGATCGTCTTCTCACGGGCGACTGCGTCCGCAATCTGCAACAATTCGAGACGGTTTGCGCTGACGCCAGCCTGAGACATGCCTTGGCACCTTCCTGTCGCTCGATAGAAACTAATCAGTTTCTGCGCTTGGGCGCCGGGGCCCGACCGGGCCGGCGCTTGCCACGTTTCATTGGCACACGTTGCGGCTTGTTTCCGCCCGGCACCTCAATAGCCGCTTTCCCATCATCCGTCGCACCCTCTGCCGCACCCTCTGCGTCCGTCCCGCCGGGAATACCACCCGCCGCGTTCGCCTCGGCACTGGCGATGGCCTGCGCTTCCTCGAGCTCGGACAGCGCACGCTTGGTGCGCTGCAACGATTCTCGCACGAGCTCGTCGGTGAGCACGAGCTTTGCCTCGCCAACGAAACCGATGGGAAGACCGAGAAGCTTTACGCCCTCATCCTTGCCGAGGTCTACCTCGATCCTGACCTCGCCATCCTCGAAGCCTTCGATGACACCGCGAAAACGGCGACGTCCGTCGATCAGCTCCTTCAGCTCGATCTTGGCCTCGAAGCCGGCCCACTTGTCGAAATCCATCGGCCTCACCAGCGGGCGGTCGATGCCGGGCGAGGATACCTGCAGCCGATAGCTGCCGGGCAACGGATCGTGAACGTCGAGAACCGGCGACAGAGCGAGCGATACGGTGCGGCAGTCGTCAATGGTCATGGATCCGTCCGGACGCTCGGCCATGATCTCGACGATGGTGCCTTGCCCTGAAAGAATGCGAGCCAGGACCAAGCGGAAGCCGAGGCTCTCGAGCACGGGCTCGGCCAGCTCCGCGATGGCGGCAGCCGCGCCCGTCTCGCGAACGAAACGCTCTTCAGATACGCGTGTTTCGGCCACCGGCCCGCTCACGCCGTCCATCCCATCCAGCGATTTTGGCATTTGTCCTGCTCAGAGCACCAGAAACAACAAAAAGAGCGGACCACGAGGATCCACTCTCAGAGTTGAGATGATCATGAGCATCCTTATGCTACGAAAAAGTGGCACCGTGTGCAAGCGTTCTGTCACAAAAAATTGCGTTGCCCGCCCAAGATTCGTCCTCAACGGCGCACAAAGCGCAAATAGCAGCAGCGGCGGCCCTCACGCAGAGCCTTCTGCTCATAGCGGGTCGGGGGCCAATCGGCGGGGCGATCGCGCCAGTCGCCGGGTGAACGGGCGGGCCAGACGAAGTCGTCATTCTGCTGGAACGCCATCAGGATTGTGCGCGCATAGTCGCCGATATCCGTGCCGATGCGAAGCTCTGCGCCGGAAGACATCACTCGGGCCAACAAGTCGAGCAGCTGAACGTTGACGAGCCGGCGCTTCTGATGACGCCGCTTGGGCCAGGGGTCTGGGAAAAGAATGAAGACCCTGGAGATCGAGGCCGGCGGCAGCCAGCGCAGCAGCGCCCGGACATCATCGGCGTAAACCAGAAGGTTGCCGAGATTGTCGTCCTCGATGCCTGCCAGAACCTTGACGACACCGTCCTCGAAGGGTTCGGCGCCGATGAGGCCGACATGCGGATTGTGGCGCGCCTGCCAGAGCAGATGCTCACCGCCACCGAAGCCGATCTCGAGCCAGAGGGGAGGTTTGGTGGCGCCTTCGGATGCCCACTGTGCATCCGGCGCGGTCCTCGTGGCGCCTTCGGATGCCCACTGCGCATCCGGCGCGGTCCTCGTGGCGCCTTCGGATGCCCACTGCGCATCCGGCGCGGTCCTCGTGGCGCCTTCGGATGCCCACTGTGCATCCGGCGCGGTCCTCGTGGCGCCTTCGGATGCCCACTGCGCATCCGGCGCGGTCCTCGTGGCGCCTTCGGATGCCCACTGCGCATCCGGCGCGGTCCTCGTGGCGCCTTCGGATGCCCACTGTGCATCCGGCGCGGTCCTCGTGGCGCCTTCGGATGCCCACTGCGCATCCGGCGCGCGGAACAAGCTCGCCAGCGGAACGGGCGGAGCCTCGTCGAGCCTCGGAGAAACGCGAGGCAGCAGCTCGGCCATGAGCCGCTCCTGACGCGGCGAGTGCTTGCGTCCGCGGCGGCGGCCATACGAGCGTAGCTCGGCCGAGGCCGCGATGCCCGACTGGTCGAACTCGTCATTCGTTTCAGCCGCCATTCTCAATTGTCCGCGCGGAACCAACGACATCGGGCACCGTTGTTGGCAAGGCCGCCGGTCGCGGCTCGACAACGGACGCGCCAGGGAACCAGTCGCATGTCATTCGTCCAGCTTGCCCCGCCACTGCCGCTTCACGTGATCGGGAAAGGCGACGGTTATGCCATTGCTGTCATCGACTACAGCCAGGAGCACAATCTGATCTGGGTGACAGCCATCTCCGATACCGGAGAAATCTGGTGCGCGCCCAACTCTCAAGTTCGCATGACGGCGAATTGGACGATGGGACGGCTGACGGCGCCATCCGTGATCGAGAACTGCGCCAAGCCCGAAGCTAGGCGCAGTCCTTAGGCGCTGCGCGATCAGCCGCGGTGCACCGCGCAGATCTTGTTGCCGTCGGGATCGCGCAGATAGGCAAGGTAGAGCTTACCGCGGAGGCCCGGCGGATCCTCGATCGACGTGCCGCCATTGGCGACTCCGGCATCGTGGAATGCCTTCACCTTCTCGGCGCTGTCGCAGGTGAAGCCGATCGTGCCGCCATTGGCGCACGTGGCCAACTCGCCGTCGATCGGCTTGCCGGCGCCGAAGCTCCCCGCAGGCGTGCGCCACCAGGCGCGACCCTTGGGATCCATGCTGGCGGCCGGAATGCCGAGCACCCCGAACACCGCATTGTAGAACTTCTTCGAGGCATCGACGTCTTTCGCGCCGACCATTACGTGGGAGAACATGGGAACTCCTTATCGCTGAACGAGTGCCGGCGCAGGCACGGCACCTGGACGCCGCCTCTTTGTCTCGAGCGGGTCCGTGTCAAGCTGGAGCCAGACACGGGACGCCGTCAATCATCGGCGCTCACACACCGACGGCTTTCCTGATCGCATCGGCGAGGTCGGTCTTCTCCCAGGAGAAACCGCCGTCGGCGTCGGGGGCTCGGCCGAAATGGCCATAGGCCGCAGTGCGCTGATAGACCGGCTTGTTGAGCTGGAGCTTGCGGCGAATGTTGGTCGGGCGCATCGGGAAGAGCTCGGCAAGCACCTCCTCGAGCTTGGCGTCGAGGTCAGCGCCATACTTGCTCGTGTCCTGGGTATCGACCAGCAGCGACATCGGCTCGGGCCGCCCGATCGCGTAGGCGACCTGGATCATGCAACGCTCGGCGAGGCCGGCGGCTACGACGTTCTTGGCGAGATAGCGCGCGGCATAGGCAGCGGAACGATCGACCTTGGTCGGGTCCTTGCCGGAGAAGGCACCGCCGCCGTGCGGAGCATAGCCGCCGTAGGTGTCGACGATGATCTTGCGGCCGGTCAAGCCGCAGTCGCCATCGGGACCGCCGACGACGAAGTTGCCGGTCGGATTGACGAGGAAGTCGGCACCGGACTTCGGCATCCAGCCCGCAGGAAGCGCGGAGGTGACGGCGTCGCCGATCATCTCCTTGATTATCTCTGGGGTGTAGTCGCGGCCCTTGCCGTTCGACTTCTGGTGCTGGGTCGATACGACGACCTTGGCGGCGCCAACGGCCCTGCCGTCCTCGTACTGGATGGTGACCTGGCTCTTGGCGTCAGGAAGCAGATCGCCCAGCTTGCCGGAACGGCGCTGCTCAGAGAGGATTTTCAGGATCTTGTGCGAGAAGTAGATGGGCGCGGGCATGAACGAGCCCTTCTCGTACGCCTCGCTGTCCGTGCAGGCGAAGCCGAACATCATGCCCTGGTCGCCAGCGCCTTCCTCACCCTGCTTCTCGTCGACGCCCATGGCGATGTCGGCGGACTGGCCGTGGAGCAGAACCTCGACGTCGGCGCCGTGGTAGGAGAAGCCGACCTGATCGTAGCCGATGTCCTTGATCACGCCGCGCGCGATCTCGGTCAGCATCTCACGGTTGGCGACCCACTCGTTCTGCCCAGGGAACTGGTGGCTGGCGTACTTCTGGAAGAGAGGGGCCTGCCCGCGAGCCTCGCCTGCGATGACGACCTTGTTGGTCGTCGTCGAGAGTCTCGCAGCCGAGACGCGTGTTGATGGCGCTGTTGTCGGCGATGCCGAGCTTCACATCGTTGGCGATGAATGCGTCCAGGATCGCGTCTGAAATCTGATCGCTCACCTTGTCCGGGTGGCCTTCGGAAACGGATTCGCTGGTGAACAAATACGACTTGCGACCCACGGCATTATCCCCACGACGAGAGTTCTAGGCTGGGGCCGAGTGTTTGCAATCTTTACAATTAGCGGTCAAGCCATGGCCGAGACAAAGATTGGACGGAACGTCGCAGACGGTCGTCGGCGCAGCGACGGCGGCCGCGCATGGGCCGGACAGCGCGGCGCTCGCAGAGAAACCGGTCTCGACACGCAGTGCCGCGCTCAACTCAGGGACGACGGAACCGCTCGAGCACCAGCATCTCGCGGCGTGCTCATTCGATCGGGGCGTTACCGGTCAATCCGTTGTCGTCATCCTCGCCGCCCGCCAGCGAGCGGACAAGATCGAGGATGGCGCGGCGCGACTTCGGATCCTGGATCCGGGCAAAGGCCTTGTTCAACTCCAATCCCTCGCGGGTGGAAAGGAACTCGAGAATGTTGGAATCAGCCGCCGGAACTCTCTGCGAATCCGGGAATCGGCTGAACGCGCGCTTCACCGGCAGGCGCATCCTCGTAGAAAAAGCTGATGGGCACGCCGAGCACGGTCGACAGATCGAACAGCCGACTGGCGCCAATTCGATTGACGCCCTTCTCATACTTCTGGACCTGCTGGAATGTCAGGCCGAGCCGCTCCCCCAACTTTTCCTGGCTGATGCCGAGCAGCATACGACGGAGGCGGACCCGGCTTCCAACGTGAGTATCAATCGGATTGGGGCGGCGCGAGCCCTTTTCGTCGTTTTCGCCGTCTTCCATAGATTTGCGGCCTACAAGCATCGTGAAATTATGCTCCTCGATCGGAGGGGTTCGCTACAATTTCTAGGTGCGCAATCGAAGCTCGTCAATCGATTGCCCAAGAAATACTCGGAACATCTAGATGCTATCAGATGGTACTCGCGCTGACATTACACACCTCAGGTTGTGTTTATTTCTTGATTATCGCTCTAGCTGTGACACGCCGACGCTGTGAAAGCTTAGGACATGCGCCGCCACCTCAACATCAAAGCAGCGATGCTCAAGATCAGCAAGCCTGCGAATGGTGAATCACCAAACCGCGCATAGATCGTAGGTGACAGGCGGCCGGGCAAATCAGCATCCGCGACGCCAGCGACATCAAGATCGAGGCGGGCGACGAGCCGGCCGTACGGATCGATGATCGCGGAGATGCCATTGTTGGCGGAACGGATCACCGGAAGACCCTCTTCGACAGCACGAACACGGGCCTGATGCAGATGCTGGCGGGGCCCAGTGGTGTTACCGAACCAGCCATCGTTGGTGACGTTCAGCAACGCTGCGGGGCGCTCCTGAGACTGTACGACTGAGCCCGGAAATATGGCCTCGTAGCAGATCAGTGGAGCGAAAGCGGGCAAACCAGCGATGCGCATCAGCGGCCGAGGCGAGGGGCCGACGTCGAAACCGCCGCGGATGCGCGTCAGTTGCTCGAGCCCGATCGACTCGAGCGTGGCCTGGAACGGCAAATACTCACCAAACGGAACGAGGTGTGTCTTGTCGTATATGGCGACCGGCTGCCCCCCCGGCGCGAAGGCGACGAGGCTGTTCAAGACGCGACGCTTGCCGCCGGGGACCTGTAACGGGGCGGTCTCGACACGGAGGAGGCCGGCGACGAGATGGCCGCCGGCGGGAATAACCCGCGCCAGTGCCTCGAGCGCCTGGGGCGTGTCGAGCGGCAGGAACGGCATTGCCGCCTCCGGCCAGACGACGAGTTGAATGCCTTTGCCGTCGTCGATGGCGCCGGAAGGATTGCGACGGGTGAGATCCAGGTGGCGCTCGAAGTTGCGGCGCTGGTTCTCGGACTGCCATTTCTCGCGCTGCGGGATCGACGGTTGAACGAGGCGAAGGCGGACCTTCTGGTCAGGCGGTGGCGGGGCGGAGAGACGCCACGCGCCCCAGCCGGCGAGCAAGGCGAAAGGTACGATTGTCATCAGTGCGGCGTGAGCAACGACGCGGCGCAGCTCGCCCGGTGACACAGCCGGGTCCGAGCGTGCATCGGACCAGAGGACGAGGGGCGAGGCCAGGATGAGGACTGCGAGCAACGTCAGGCCGTAGATGCCGAGCGCCGACGCCGATTGCAGCAGGCTCACTGGTGCAGTCAGAGCGTAGCCGAGGACGTTCCAGGGGAACCCGGTGAGGATGTGGCCGCGCAGCCATTCGGCGCACGACAGCGTCACGGCGAGCGTGAGGACACGAGACCAGCCGGGGCGCCATACGAGCGCCGCGACAGCCGCGGCGCCGGCCCAAAAGAGCGCCAGGCCCGCCGGCATGGCCATCACGGCGAATGGCATAAGGGCGGCGAACTTATCGGCCTCGACGAGGAAGGCCTCGCCAATCCAGAAGAGGCCGGCGAGGAAGTAGCCGAACGCGAACAACCAGGCGATGGCGGCGGCGTGCCCCGCTGGACGTCTCGGAGCCAGAGCCACGGTGGCGTCGATCAGGAATACGAGGACCGGAAGCGTCAAAAAGAGGACCGGCCATAGGAAAAAGGGTGCCATGGCCAGTACCGAGGCAGCGCCTGCGGCGACGGCCAGCGCCCGGCGCGACCACGGTGACAGACGCGCCAAGGGCGGCAAGGGCCGGTCGGCCTGCATCGCTGAAGCATCCTCGTCCGAGACTGAGTGTCGAAAGGCTGAGTGGTGAAAGCTCATCGCAGCTCAGGTTGGCCGCTGTCGCGGTATGGCGGCTTGGCTGGCCGCTGTCGCGGCATTCGCCCGCCCCTAACCCGGACCAAGAGTCAGCGGCCGACCCTCCCCCTAAGGGCAGTGCGAGAGGTGCCACAGCCACGACGCCGGACGCAAGCGCGGCACGGACTTCCTCGGATCGTCGCAGGCTCGTGAGGCGATTCGGTCACAAAACCGCCGGCGGCAGCCCCGGCCCCTCCGCGCGCAGGAGCGCTGCGGCGTGCTTGGCCGTTGCCTCAGCGGGCCGTGGCGCGGCGCGGCTTGCGGGCGGCCTTAGCCGCAGTCTCTGCTCCGCGCCGCTTCGGTGTGGGAGCGGGATCGACCTCGGCGGCGGGCACCTTCGCGGCAGCAGAGGGATTGGCCAGCGCTTCCTCGACCACCTTCTCGGCGTACCGCGGCAGAGCGAACGCGGCGACTTGCACCGCGGGCGTCCAGTAGCGCGTTTCGATGCCCCGCTTGTCGCGGCGACGGGTGAGCTTCTTCACGGAGACGTCGAGGTGGGAGGCGTCGTCGGAAGCCCAGTTCAAAGCGAACGGGCCGCCGAAGTAGCAGGGTTGCGTGCACATGTAGGGCGCGACCCTGGCAAAAAGGCCGCCCAGCGCCCGGGTCGTGCCGGATAGGTGATCCGGGAACAGGAAGGGCAGTCCGTTCTGGGTGACGAAAATACCGCCATCCCGCAGCGCGCGGCGGCAGTCGGCGAAAAACTCCGGCGTGTGCAACACCGCCGACGGACCGATGGGCTCGGAGCTGTCGACGATGATGGCGTCGAATTTCTCGGAGGTGCCGGCGACATACTTCAGGCCATCGGCGATCACGAGGTCGCAGCGAGGATCGTCGAAGCACCCGCCAGCGATCTGGGGGTAGTGGGCGAGGGAGAGATCCACCACCGAGCGGTCGATCTCGCAGAGCGTGGCTTTCTCGACGGAGGGGTGCTTCAAGACCTCGCGCATGACGCCGCCGTCGCCGCCGCCGACGACGAGGACGCGCCTGGGGGCCTTCAAGGCCATCAGCGGCACGTGGGCCATCATCTCGTGGTAGACGAACTCGTCCGACGTGGTGAGCTGGCAGACGCCGTCGAGCATGAGGACGGTGCCCCACGTGGCGTTCTCGAAGATGACGAGATGCTGATGGTCGGTCTTGACCTCGTGAAGGACCTTGTCGGCCTCGAGCCTGACGCGCCAGTGCGGATGGAACGTCTCCTCGATCCAGCGATCGGACTTGGTCATAGGGGCCTCCCAGCTCTAGTGTGGCGTCGCGCCTTAGTTGCCAGATCGTGCGGCTCGCCCGGAGGCAACTAAGGCGCGATAAACGCCACACTAAGCTAATGATTTCTCTAGTGGCCCTTGTGTCGCTCCTAAATCGGAAGCGGTTCCGGCCATGATGCGATTTAGGCGCGACGGGCCACTAGCAGTGGGCGAGGTTATGGACGACAAGCGTCGCACCAAAACGACAGCGCGCCCAGCCTTTCAGCCGGACGCGCGATCGTCTTTGGTCATAGCGGGATCAGGCGGCCGCGACGCGGCGCTCCTTCTCACGCTTGGGCAGGCGTACCGGGGCCCTTCTAGAGGCCGCGGCCTGCCACTTGAGCTGCTCGAGCTCCTCGCCGCGAAGGTGCTCCTTCACGACGACGTCGTCGGCCTCGAAGGCTTCCTTCAGCACGTTGATGGCCAAGTGTGGCTTGGCATCACCGCACATGAAGACGTCCAGGGCCGCGTAGTCGGCCTCGGGCCAGCTGTGAATCGAGATGTGGCTCTCCGACAGCACCGCCACGCCCGACACGCCGCCATTCGGCGTGAAGTGGTGGAGGTGGATGTGGAGGAGAGTTGCTCCCGCTGCTTCCACGCAACGCTTCAGCGTCCGCTCGATGTGCTTGAGGTCATCGAGCTTACGGGCGCCGAACAGGTCGATGATGAGGTGGTTCCCGCAAACCTCACGCCATCGCGCTCTATGAAGAAGTCCTTGCGGTCTTCGTCGTTGTTGTGCGCGATATGCGCGGTTCCGATAGATTCTTCCTTTTGGGCGGTGCTTGAACGAGTCAAGTCCATCCCCAATTGGAAGAGGGTGTCATTAAAGGCCATATGACCCTCCCCAACCAGTAGACAGATTGTGACCCGCCCGCTCCTTACCTTTGGGGTTTGGGGATGTTCCTTGACCTTAAGGGCAGGTGGTCGAACGGCAGGGGGGATATGAGGCTAATCCCCCCCCGGCGCAAGCACTATTTCCCCCCTGGGGCCAAAAAAATTCCGGCGGAGCGTAACCCGCCGTTAGGGGGTGGGTCCCGACGTGTGGCGCCAGCGAAATTGCTTTGGCTTTTCAGAAGGCTCCAGGAGCTCGCAGCAAGGCCGTCTGTCAGCGTCCGAGGATGCCGCGCAGCAGCTCCTTTGCCTTGTCGATCTGCTTGTCAGCCTTGGGGCCGTTGCCGAGCACACTGCGTAAGGCGCCGTCGACATTTCCGTCCTTCAAGTGACGCACAGCCTCCTGCGCCTGTGGCGTTTCCAGGGCCCGGGCGACGTCTGGCACGATGCTGGGATCGTCCCAGCTCCCGGCGACGCGGACGGGGATCTCGATGCCGCCGCCCGATATGCGAGGCTTGAGCAGAAGATCGATATTGCGGTCGACGATATTGATCGTGCCGGTGCCGGAGGCGGTGAGCGTGCGGCTGTCGAGCCTGAGGTCGCGAGTGCGGGCAACACCTTGAGAAATATTAAAGTTCCCCGACACCTCCTTGAATGGCGTCCGCGCCTCGGGCTGGCGGTGGGCGGGCGGCATCTGCCCTTTGCCGAGCCCGGCGACAATGGCGTCGGCATCCCAGCCGACGAGTGCGCCATCGGCGATCTTCACCTCGGCTCGACCTGCCAGAGTGGAAATGAGCTCGCGCTCGCTACCGCCTTCGGCGCTGACGGCGACGACGAGACGGGCACGGCCGTCGATCAGGTCGACACCGGACAGGGCAAGGAAAGGCTTCAGGGCTAGCCCCTCGCCGCTCAGGTTGGCGCCGACGATCAACGACGGCTTGCGGGCATCGATCGAGGCGAGGCCGCGCACAGTGCCGCCGGCGATCTGGCCGTCGGTGATGGTAAGACGAAGCACGCCCGCCTTCAGCTCGATGCCGGCCTGTAGGTTGCTCGCCTCGAGCGCGCCCGAGCGGAGCTTGGCGACCTGGACGCGTGCATCCGCGTCGACGAGGCGCAGCGGTCCGGCGTCGATAGCGTCGACGTCCCAGTGGTTGCCGAGGCGCTTGCGAAAGCCGCGAACGCGGGTGGCAGGATCGGCAGCTGGCTGCGGGGCAGCGCCTTCGCGCTCGAGAATGTCGCCGATCGAGCTGGGGGGCGCAGGAGGCGGTACGCTCGCAGCAGCCGGGACTGCAAAACGTCCGGGCGAGCCGATGGCCGCTGAGGGCGGCGCTGCCGGAGGCATCCAGGCGATGGCCGAAAGCTGGTCGAGGTCGAGGTTGGCGAGGCGCAAATTGGCGATGAGGCGCGGTCGCTCGGCGCCATATTCGATGCCGACGATGCCCGTGCCGGACGTGGCTCCAGCCGCGAGGCTCGCCGACGTGAGCATCAGGCTCGTGCTGGTCGCCCGGATCTGACCCTCGAGCGCGAAAGCGCCCACAGCGTCGAGGCCCGCCAGTGGCAGCTCGAGGGCACGGGCCATCGTCGCGGCCGACGGCGCCTTCAAAGCGATACGGCCCTCGCCGAGTGGCTGGGGACCACTGGCGAGCTTGCCGTCGTAGCTCACGGAGACGGCCTTGCCATCCAGGCTGGCGCGGAGAGGGACGGACCGCTGGGCAAGAAAGTCACGTAGCTGATCGAGCCGCAAATCGACGGCAAGGCGCTCGCCCGCCAGAACGAGATGGCCTTTCACCGAGAGCGGCCCGCCAATAGACGGCAGCGAGAGCGTCGCTTCGATACCGTTGAGCTCGCGGGCGAGACCGGTCCTCAGATCCGCATAGCGCAAGCGTCCGCCTTCTACGCGAACGTCTGCGAGCGAGAGGCCTTCGAGGCCGAGAGGATTTCCGGCTGGTCCGGCGGGCCTCGGAGGCGAGGCGTTGCGCATGAAGTCGGCCAGCTCCGGCGGCAGCGTGCCGGCATCCGACTTGGGGCCAGGAGCCTGTGCATAGCGCAGCCCCTGGGGAAACGACGGGTCTTCGGTTTGTGAGGCGTAATCCCAGCTGCTGCGGCCCTCACGGTCGACGCGAAGGTCGAGCACAGGCTTGACGAGCGTGAGCCGGTCGACCTTCACCTCACGCAGAACCAGGGGGAACAGTGCCAGGCTCACCTCGACGCGCTCGGCGGTCAGAAGCGGCGCTCCGGACATTGCTGGCGGCGATGAGAGCGTGACATCGGTCAGCGACACACCAAGCCCGGACGCGAACGAGACGCCGGCCGATCCTATGCGCAGCTTCCGGCCAGTCTGGCGCTCGACAGCGGCGACGACGTGGTCCCGCACGAGACCGACCGGTGGGGCGGCGACGAGGACACCGACGCCAACGGCCATAAGGGCGACGAGGCCAAGGAAAAGGTAAACCACTGCGCGCCCAAGCCCGCGACTGCGGGAGGGCGACGCGTCCATCGCCGCGTAGGCGTGATTGCGGTTGCGGTCGACGCCCGAATAGGGGCGCGGCGGCGGTGGCGCATGCCCCACGCGTTCCGGGCGGACATGCCCCAGGCGTGGTGGCGGACGAGAGCTTGGGTCGTTCGGCGGCATGACTACGTCTCTCGATCAGTCCTTTGCGCCTCGCGGCGCGGTGCGGGGCGAATTGGCGGCGTTGGTATCGCCGATCAATACCGCTGAAGTATGGCCCAACTCCAGGTGGGGGGGATAAGTCGGGCGGGAGCGGTTGCAAATCTCACCGACTGCAATCTGCGCGCGGCGCCTGCGGGTCGCGATACGAACGGGAACTTCGCTCCGTCGAACGTTTGCCGAAATCGTGGATCAGCTTGAGCGAAGACCGGACCGCCATTGAAACTTTGGCGAGGTGGCTTGTCCCGACAGCTCGAGCTGCCTATCTACGGTTATTGCACGATATGACGTAAAGCTAGCCAGCGCAGATGGATAGTTTCATGAAACTTGTCGTGTCTGTTTTTCTGTTTGCCTTGATCCAGGCAATGGCGACGCCGGCGCTCGCCGACAAGATCCTGCGGCTCGACATCACCGTCGATGACACAAACGTCGAAATCCGAGCCCTCGACCATGCTTCGATGCCACCGCATGTTGCGCCGGTCGCATCGGTCTCGCGGCTGAACTCTATCTACTTCTCGCTGGAGTGCTCTGTCAGTAGCGAATGCTCGAACTTGAAGGCGCCAAACGAGCCTGAACCGGAAAACGTCAATCCAGAAGACATCGTGCCGATCCTGAAAGCGGAAGGCGAGACACTTCTTGGTCCCTTTGCGGGCCTCATCCGCGCCGCAGACGAGGTCAGATTTCGTATCGACTGGGCGCTGCTGAAAATTCCATTCGACCTGCTCTATCTCGGCGACGAGCCCGTCTTCGTATCGAAAAAAATATCGTTCATCGTTGGTAACCCACGGCCCAAGACGCTAAGGACACCCAGCCAGAACTGGGTGGGACTTCTCGTTTCCGACGAGACCGCAGATCCCGACCGGGCGATTTTCGGCATCGAGAAGCTTTTTCCAAAATCCCAGTCTTTCGACATAGCCGATTTTGGCTTGTCCAGTCTGCAGGATATGAAGCCCGTCGACTTCGTAGCGATCAGCGCACACGGCCATGTCGACGGAGCCGGCGACGGTTTCATCGCGATCGGCGACAAGCAGAGGCTTCAGTCCAACTCGCTCGTCAAATTGCGACCGAAGCTCGTCTATTTCGAACTCGTGCAATCTTGGATTGAGCGTAACGCATCTCATGGAGCTGCAGGCGAGTGGAACGACTTATGCCGTCGCCCCGATCCTGAGCAACGAAGCGGGAGATTCCTCGACCGGGACCATCGAGATTTTTTTCTCGGAGCTCGCCAAAGGGATCGATCCGGTCAAGGCGTTGTTCTCGGCCCGCTCCGCACTCTACGAACGCTACGCCCTCGACGATATCCAGACAGCGCTGTGGCGCTCGTTTCCGTTCCGCGTGTATCGCCTGAACTGAGCCGTCCGCTGCGTGCACCGTGTGGCCCGGGATCGGACCGTGACGTCAGCGCAGACGGAGGGCAAACCATCGCAATACAGTCTCGGCGACTTGGCTGGCGTGCGTGACCGGCCCCATGTGGCCGGCGCCAGGGATCGTCGCGCGCTCGATGTTGGGCAGAAGGGCCGCGATACGGTCGGCCATGCGACCGAGGATCTCGGGGGAGCGGTCGCCCTGCAAGAGCAGCACGGGCAGATCGAGACGGGACAGCTCGTCGGCCGCTACTCGAGCGGCATTGGTCGCCTCGGCCTCGGCGAGAAAGTTTGCTGCGCGCGCGACAAGGCCGGCACGAGCGGGCGGCGGCATTGCATCCCAAGCGACATCGCCATAAGCCTCGACGAAACGGCGGACACCGGCCTCGGGCTCACCGGCTGCCACGGACGCGCGGAAGCCTGCGATACAGGCCGCATCCCAAGCCAGGGCCGCGCGATCTTTCGGATCGGCGGGATCGAGCAGCGATAGGACGATCGGCTCGTAGAGCACGAGGGCTTCGGCAGCAGCTCCAGCGAACGCGGCCTGCAGAGCGACGAGACCGCCCATCGAGTGGCCGAACAGAACGCGGGGCGTGCGATCTCCGCTACGCAGCAGCAAACCGGCGAGCGCGACAGCCTCGGCGAAGGCCTCAGGCGCGGTGCCAATCAACGATCTGCCGCCGCGCTCGAGGGCAGGCGCGGCCGTGGACCAGCCAGCCGCCGCCACCTGGCGAGCGAGACGATCGATGGCGCGTGGACCCGAGCCCGCTGCGTGAAGCAGCACGATCCGCCGCGGGCCGTCGCCGTGCTCGATCACGAGATCGGATGCGACGTTGGCCGCTGTGATGGTGTCTCGACCTAGTGCAGGCGACATGAGGTCTCTCTCGGCGGCGAGGGGAGCGTGCCAGCATCGCGCTGATTGCTCGGGGAAGGATTGTGACGCGACTGCCGCCCATGGGATAGTCGCCAGGAAACAGTCTATGGCGAGGGAGAGACGAGCATGACGGTGTTGATCGCCGGGGCCGGCATCGGCGGACTGACGCTCGCGCTCAGCCTGCATCAGATCGGCGTCAAAGCCCGCGTCTACGAGAGCGTCGACAGGCTCGAGGCGCTCGGCGTCGGCATCAACCTGCTGCCGCACGCGGTTCGCGAGCTGACGGAGCTCGGCTTGCAGGACGAGCTGGCGCGCGTCGCCATTCCAACCTCGTCGCTCTCCTACTACTCGAAGCACGGGCAGGCGATCTGGTCGGAGCCACGCGGAATCGCGGCCGGCTACCGGTGGCCACAGTTCTCGATCCACCGGGGCGAGTTGCAGATGATCCTGCATCGCGCGGCACTCATGCGTCTCGGACGCGAGAGCATCGTCACAGGCCACCACCTCGCCAGCTTCGAGGAGACGGCGCACGGAGTCCGGGCGCATTTCGCCGATCGGCGCAGCGGCGATGCGCGGGGCACAGCCGAGGGCAGCGTTCTGATCGCGGCCGACGGCATTCACTCGACGGTGAGGGCCCAATTCGTGCCGGACGAAGGGCCGCCCCTCTGGAACGGCGCCATTCTCTGGCGCGGCATCACGGAGGGACGGCCATTCCTCGACGGGCGTTCGATGATCATGGCCGGACACGAGCGGCAGAAATTCGTGTGCTATCCGATCTCGCGACGGGCCCACGACACGGGCGGCGCTGTGCTCAACTGGATCGCGGAGCTGAAGTTCACAGCGGACCACGTCTGGCGGCGCGAGGACTGGAGCCGGCCGGGGCGCCTCGCGGAGTTCCTGCCGAAGTTCGAGGACTGGTCGTTCGACTGGCTCGACGTGCCGGGACTCATTCGCGGCGCGCACGCTTGCTTCGAGTATCCGATGGTCGACCGAGATCCGCTGGATCGCTGGACGCGAGGGCGGGTCACGCTGCTTGGCGACGCTGCGCATCCGATGTATCCGATCGGATCGAACGGGGCCTCGCAAGGCATACTCGACGCGCGCGTGCTGACGCGCGAGATCCTGGATAAGGGGCCGACCGCGGCGGCCCTCGAAGCCTACGAGGCCGAGCGCAATCCGGCGACCGCGCGCATCGTGCTCGCCAATCGCGGGAACGGGCCCGAGCAGGTCATGCAGATGGTCGAGGATCGTGCGCCCGGTGGCTACGAGCGGATCGAGGACGTGCTGTCGCCGTCGGAGCTGGAGGGCGCAGCGGCCGGCTACAAGCGACTCGCCGGGTTCGACCGCGAAACGCTCAACGCACGGGCACCGATCGTGCCAGCGGGCAGGCGAGGGACTTGAGCGGCCGCGACGCCTATTCTGTGGACGAACCGACCGGGCTGGTCGCCGAGTTGGTTAATGTCGCGATTCGACAGCGAACCGCGGCCGCACGTTGGGCCGCCACCCATGGATGCGACCTTTGCAAAATTGCACGTGCTGCGGCCAGCCTGTGCGATCCGAGACCCGGCGGACGGTGCGGGTCGACGACGCTCTGCTCACATTCTGCAACGAGGCCTACGCGAATGCCGCCCGACGCGGCGACGGCGAGGTTGCGATCGCGGATCTCGTCTGGTGCATTGCTGGATCGTCGCGGTGGACGCGAGAGATCGAGCTCGCCGGCGGCTCGGCAAGCCGGCTTCTAACCGAGGCCGAGACGTTCATTGCTGCTGCAGAGCTCGGAAGATCCGCCGAAGCGCCCAGGACCTCCGACGAGTTGAAGGTGCTGCTGGCAAGGGCCGAGGCCGTCGCTGATCGACTGGATCGCGCGTGTGCGACGCCCGGCGATCTCATTCATGTGCTGCTCGTCGAATTGGACGATCTCGCGTCCGCGGCCTTCGTTCGGGCGTCGCAGGGCACGGCGTCTGCGCGCGGTGCAGACTTGCGCGAGGCCGACCGGGATCAGCGTGCGGACTCGCGTCGCGCCGGTTGGGGCCGCGAGGCGCGCGAGACGACGCGTACCGAGGCCGATCGGGCATGGCGGCGCACTGAGACATCGGTCACGCCGGGTCCAGCCCCGACGTCCGCTGTCGCAACTCCGAGACCAGCCGAGGCGCGGGCCGACACGACGCAGACGCAAGTCGCTGTGCAGGTCTTCGGCGCCGACACGCCTTCGGAAGCCCGTGCGGTGTCCGAGCGTTTGGCCGCGCACGAGACGCATCTCGCGGAGCTGCGGCGGCTCGTCGGCGGACTCGCCGAGCAGCTGGCGACGCTCGCGTCGAGAATCGAGCGCGTCGTGGAGCGGGCGCCGGGCGAGGCCTTGCAACGCATCGAGGCCGAGCTTGCCGAGCGTTCGGCCTTCGAGATGGCACAGCGTCGCGAGACGGCGAGCATCGCCAGCCGGCTGGACGCTCACGACCGGCATCTCACGGAGTTCCAGCGCCAGATCGTGGCCTTGTCGCACGAAAGCGAGACTTCGGCGGCCCGGCTCGCGCAAGCACTGGATCTCGGCCGCACGCAGGCGGTAACGCTCGGTCGGCTCGAGCAGATCGTGGTGGGGGGTGCTGCGATTGGCCTCGCCGGCGGCCGCGGGCAGGGTCACGGCAGACGACGGGTATCGTCGTCGCGGTCGCGCTCGCGTCTGAGGCAACTGCGGCGGCGCGGTCTGCGGTTCCGGTTGCGGCAGCGTCGGCGGGATCGCTTGCGTCTCAGGCTGCGCCAGGATCGGCAGCTATCGACGCGGTCGCGGAGCTCGACGTCGGCACCGGCTTTCGTGCCTTCAGCGATGCTGCGAGATGCTTTCGCCGAGCGTGCGCCTGCAACGCCTGCGGCGTTCATCGAGGCGGTGAAGCCGATCGCGCCGCCTGAGCCCGTCGCTGATTTCGACGAGGAGATCGCCGAGCCGTTCGAGGATGAGGACGATCTGGAACCGGTGGGCGCGTTCGGCGAGCGGCCGAAGCGCTTCTACCTCGCGCTCGACGACGAGGTGGAGCGCGCGCCGTCCATCGGCCCGCGCACGGCCGAGCGTCTGACAGCGGCCGGAATCGCCACCGTTCGCGATCTACTCGCCTGCGATCCGCGGGACATCGCCTCGCGGGTCGCCTCGCGCTACGTCAGTGTGGATCGCGTCACGGCGTGGAAGTCGCAGGCGCGACTGGTGTGCACCATCCCGTGGCTTCGCGGCACGCACGCGCAACTTCTCGTCGGCGCCGGTTTCGACTCGCTCGACAGCCTGGTGGATGCCGACGAGGCGAGCGTCTGCGCCGGGATCCTGCGGTTCGCGGGCACGCGCGAAGGCCAGAGCGTGCTGCGCTCCGGGCCGCCGCCTTCGTCCGAGCGCGTGGCCAAGTGGATGGAGCATGTCGGAATGGCAGAGCCCGAGCGCGCACGGCTCGCGGCTTGATTGGTGGGCCCGGCGACTTCCCTGCGGGGCGCCGGCCGGCGGGGCGGGGGAGTGCTCCGGCCGGGGACGCAGAGCACGGGTGCGTCGCTCACCCGGCCTTGAAGTGCTTGCGGACGGCCTCGATGCACGCGCTGGCGTCGTTCTCGGTCAGCTCCTTGGGATTGGCGACGGCCGGCGCCTTTGTGAAATCCTCGCGGCTGAACGGGACGACGTAGGCCTCGCTGTCCTCGTCGTAGTCGAGTAGAGCCCACGGCACGGGATAGAAATTGTGCACGGCCGTCAGCGCGCCCTCGCGGGCGAGGACGGCGAACAGGATGCGGTCGGTCGTCTTGTCGAGGATGACGTCGCCCACCTCGCCGATCTCGTCACCCGACTTCGTCAGCACCTTCGTTCCAATGACGCGCGAGGCGCGAATGGCGGTGGTGTGGCCTGAGGCTGTGGGCATGACTATGACTCCCGGCTGGCGCCGCGCAGGGATGCGCGCGCGTGATGGCGTTGCGGGGAGAAGAACGAGCGGGGGATGCGGAGGGTTCCGGGGGAGCGGGGTCATTACCACGGACGACCGTCATCCCGGTGCTCGCCTGCCACGGCGGAGGCGGGGTCACCGGGACCCGTTTCTCGGCTTGCTCGGAGCAATTTGGTAGTCCGAAGTCGCTTTGGATGCCCACCAGCAATCGCGCGCCCGCACCCGTTTGGGGGACGTGTCTCCCACCCCCCACCTTTTTGGATGACGCAAGTGAGTCCTGTCCAGGTCAGAAACTGTTGCGGCGCAGTTTGCGCGACGGTATTTTCCACGTTGGACGGAAGCTTAAAGGCTAGCCTCGATCGGCCCCGTTACCACCGCGAGACGATCCGCTGTACGGCTAGGCCAGCACCAGCTTAATCTTAACCAATTTCGTATTGCGCGGACGCTTCGATCCGATGTGGAGGGCTTAGCAATGGCGCTCTTACAATGGAACGTGCTTAATAAGGGATGAAATATAGTTCGTCGCGACATTCCAGGTAGCATCAGGATACCTCAATGCGACATATCCATACCGAATCGCCGGTTGATACAGTCGCGCATGCTCAAGCCACACCCTCGGCGGTCGTTCTCGAGCGAGCCAGCGATTGGCCGGCCGCCGTCGAAACCCGGATGCGATCCGGTGGTCATCTTGCTCCAGTTATCGACCTCACTGGCCGCTTTTCCGACGAAGCGGACTGTATCGACCCGGGCGAGCAAGAGCGCGTCGTTGCAGCATTCCACGGCCGGCGGCAGACACTGTCTGCATCTGTCCAGCTTTCGACCCAGCCGGAGATCAGGCTGTTGGCCTACCTCTATGTCAGCGGGAGACCTTTGACCGCCCGATACGCGCCCGACACAAAGGAGGCCATCGGCTACGGAAAGCTCTGCCCGATCATCAATGTACGCAAGCTCGCGGAGGAGCTGGCCGATAGCGGATACCTGACGCGACGCTTGTTCGATCGCGTCCATGTCTGCGATCGGTGTGGGTCGTCCCGCTTGAACGTGCGCGAGGAGTGCCCCTCCTGTCGCAGCCCCCATCTTTCGACTGTCACCCTCCTCCATCATCTGCGATGCGCATACCAGGGTCCGGAGCACGACTTTCGGGCTGCGGATGGCCACCTAATCTGTCCGAAGTGCGCCAGGGAGCTGCGCCATTACGGGAGCGACTATGAGCGCAGCGGCACGGTGCAGGAGTGCCAAGACTGTCGCCATGTTGGGTCCGATCCTTCCGTCGGCTTCGTCTGCATGGACTGCTCTGCCCACTTCGACGGCGAAGCCGTGCGATGCATCGATTTTCACCATTACGACCTCTCCGAGGCCGGCATCGAGCTGCTGCGCAGGCCTCACCAGGACGAGAGGGACGAGACCGCCGTATCCCTCTCCGGTCTCCCGCTCGAGCTCAGGGCACGCCTGATTGCGCTCGCGAGCGAACCGAAAGCCCCGCACGTGCTTTGCGAGTTGTCCTATCTGCGGGAGCGCTGGGTGGTGCATCAGCATGGACCCGACGCGTTCGATCGCGCCCGGCAGCACTTGCTCGACGATTTGCGAGCACGCCTGGGGCCTTCTGGCTTCGTAAACCAGGGCCGAGCTTATGATTACGTCCTGTTGAACGGCTCGGTCGCCAACGAAGAGACGCTGGAAGATCACATCCGACAGAGCACGCGACAACTGGCCATCGACCTCGGCGTCGCCTTCACAGGCCTGCGCTGCAGCGACCTCATGAACCGCAAACGCTGATGCTGGACAGCGCAATTCAGCTCCTGACCGAGCAGAGCGGCTATGGGCTGCTGCTGATGTTCATGTACGGGGTCCTGCTCGAGTTGCCGCGCTACGGCTTCTCGACGCTCGCGCTCATGCTGTTGCCGATGCGCATCGCATCGGGCGCACACGATGCCCGTTTCGGCACGTCCAGCTCCGGTTCGCTGCGGCCGCGGGTGAGTGTGGTCGTCGCTGGGTTGAACGAGGCGGACTCGATCGAGAAGTGCATCCGCTCGCTTCGCGCCCAATCCCTGTCCGATCTGGAGATCGTCATCGTCTCCGACGGATCGACGGATCGGATGCCGGAGATCGCACGGGATCTCGTCAGGCAGGGCCTGGCCGACAAGGCGATCAGCACCGACTACCGTTGCAGCAAATCGAGCGGGGTCAATCTGGCAACGCGCTACGCGACCGGCGACATCATCGTCAACGTGGACTGCGATTGCTCCTACGACAGGTTTGCCATCGAGCGCATCACCTCGGTCTTCACCGATCCCAGCGTCGGCGCCGCTTGCGGCGACATCGTGCCCCGGAACGCCGACGCGAGCTTGATATCGACCTTCCAGGCGATCGAATACCTGCTCAGCATCTCGCTCGGGAAACGGATCGCGGCCATGTTCGATCAGGTTGTGTGCGTCTCCGGCGCCTTCGGAGCCTTCCGGCGCGAGGCGCTCGATGATGTCGCCGCGCTGGATGCCGGTGGAGGGGAGGACCTCGATATCACGCTGCGCCTCAGGCGGAGAGGCTGGGGGATCGTCTTCGTCGAGGACGCCGTCTGCTACACGGACGTCCCCGCCAACGCCATGACACTCTTTCGGCAGCGCATGCGATGGGAGCGGGACGCACTCAGGGTCCGGTTTCGCAAGCAGCGCCACCTCGTGCGCCCGTCACGCCGGACGTTCCAAGGGCCGGAGGTTCTGCATCAGCTGGACTTTCTCTTGTTCAACGTGCTGCTCTCCGTAGCGTTTCCGTTTTATATTCTGTTCATTCTCTACGAGATGGGAGAAAGTGCGCTCTATCTTCTGCTTGCCGTTCAGTTGGGCATGATCGTCATGGAGATGGCGCTGTTCATCGTTGCCGTCGCGAAAACGGACCGCTGGCAACTCATACGCCTTTTGATCTTCATTCCGGGGTACAGTTTCTTCAACACCTTCGTAATGCGTAGTCTGCGGGCCTACGCCTATATCCAAGAGTGGACCAGCGACGCTTCGCGGAACGACAGCTACGTTCCAAAGCGGGTCCAGAAAGCCCGACAATGGTAGCTGGAAAGCTATTTCTAGGGCAGAGAGGGCGCGGATGATTTCCAAGTTGAGAAAGAGACCTCCGGTCGGTGTCGTTCCCCGAGATCATAGAACGGGCCTGAAATGGGGACGCTGGCTCTATCTCGTACTTCTGCTGTCGTTCGGTTCGACTCTTCTCAATCATTTCTTCGGGCCCGTGTTCCTGCTGCGCGCCGATGGTCTGGTGTCGCAAAGGCACTTCACGATCGCACCCGCGTTCGAGGCCTCGATCTCGGCGGTCTACGTGCAGCCTGGCCAAAATGTGAAGAAGGGTGAGCAGCTCGTTCAACTCGAGTCCGTCGCGCTGTCGCGGAGCCTGGCCGAGATCGCGGCCCGCAAGGCCGAAATCACGACAAGAATGGCACAGGCGAAGTCCAAGCTCGCAATGGCGCAGCGCCTGCTGCCGATTGCCACGAAGCATCACGAGCGCCTGCAAGCGAGCCTGTCGGTCGTCGAGAAGCTGCGTGACCGCAATCTCGCCAATGGGCGGCGCGTCGAAGAGGCATTGACCGCGGGTTTTGTGGCACGCGAGCGAATGGTCGAGTTGCAGGCACAGAACTCGGGCCTCGCCATCGAGCTGCAGATGCTCAAGAAGGCCTATCAGGAGACCGAGCAGGCTTTGTCGCACCTGCAGCGGATCTACGGCGATGGACGGATCCTATCGCCAGTGGATGGAGTGGTCGGGCCAACCGTGGCCTCGCAAGGGGAAATGCTCGTCACCGGTGCGAGGGTGATGACGATCTATGCGGGCGACCCTTTCGTTCTGGCCTACATTCCGGACAATTATCTATTCAGCGTGCGCGAAGGCCAGAGCGTCGATGTCGCGATCGGCTCGCGAAAGAGCGTCGCCTACGTCGAGGCCGTTTTGCCCCTGGCGGATTCATTGCCGCCTGAGTTTCAAAACACCTTCAGGCCGCGCGACCGCAGCCAACTCGTGCGATTGAGGTTGCCGGCCGACCAAGGTTTTGCAACGCACCAGAAGGTGCGCGTCTCGCAGTGCTTCACGAGCGACTGCAGATCGCTCGGCGCGGTGTGGCTGAAGCAATTCAGTCAGATTGCCCTGCGCATGCAGCGTGCGACTCGCTTGGTTGAAAAGCCGCCCACTCAAACCAGAGCACACGGTCACAGAGGTGAAGTCCAGACGCAGATGACGAGCGAGAGAGCTAGTGGCTCGTAAGCGAGGTCCTGATCGCGAGTGGGAGAAGTTCAGATAAGGGGCCACTGGCAATAGGTTTCGACGTCGGCGCCGTCCATGTGCACGGACTTGGGAGCGCCCGGGGCTGACATTCCCCCGGGCGACCCGCCAAAATTCACGATCCGGCGACGAATTGTCGAGCGAGGCGCCGTCCCCTACCCCCCGATATCGTACGCAGCAATCGCCGCCATGTTGAGGATGTCGCTGTCCATGGCCCCCAGGGGGCAGATCTGGACGGAGTGGGTGAAGCCGGTGACCATGGGGCCGATGATGGTGGCGCCGCCGAGTTCTTTCAGCATCTTCGTCGAGATCGAGGCGGCGTGGAAGGCGGGCATGACCAGCACGTTGGCCGTGTCGGTGAGGCGGCAGAACGGATAGAGCTTGCGCAAGTCCGGGTTCAGCGCCACGTCGGCGGCCATGTCGCCGTCGTACTCGAAGTCGACGCGGCGCTGGTCGAGCAATTCCACCGCACGGCTCATTTGGTCGGAGCGCTCGCCGCGCGGCTGGCCGAACGTCGAGTAGGCCAGCAGGGCCACGCGCGGCTCCATGCCGAGGCGGCGAGCCGCGCGGGCTGCCTCGATGGCGATGTCGACGACGTCCTCGGCCGACGGCATGTCGGTGACGGAGGTGTCGGCGACCAGCACCGCGCGGCCACGACACAGCGCCAGCGAGATGCCGACCGGGCGGCGGCCGGGGCGCACGTCGAGGACGCGCTTCACATCGCCCAGGATGGACGTCCAGTTGCGGGTGACACCCGACACCATGGCGTCGGCGTAGCCGTGGGCGACCATCAGGGCGGCGAAGATGTTGCGCTCGTTGAGGACGAGGCGCAGGCAGTCGCGGCGCAGATAGCCGTGCCGTTGCAGGCGGGCATAGAGGTAATCGGTGAACTGGTCGGTGTAGGGCGATTGCCGCGTGTCGATCAGCGCGATGTCGGACTTCTGCTTGATGCCCAGCTCCTTGAACTGCGCCTCGACCGTCGCCTTGGTGCCGACCAGCATCACTTGGCCGAACTCGTGGCCGAGGTAGGCGTTGGCGGCGCGGATCACGGCCGGCTCCTCGCCCTCGGCGAAGACGACGCGTTTCGGCGAAGTGCGGATCTTGTCGTAGGTCGATTGCAGCCAGCCAGCGACGGGATCGAGGCGGCCTTCGAGGCGCGCGACGTAGGCGTCCATGTCGACGATCGGGCGGCGCGCCATGCCGGTCGCCATGGCGGCCTCGGCGACGGCGGGCGGCACGTGCGATATGAGGCGCGGATCGAACGGCGCGGGAATGATGTAGTCGGGCCCGAACGTCGGCCGGCGGCCGTGGAAGGCGGCTGCGACCTGGTCGGGCACCTCCTGGCGGGCGAGGTCGGCGAGCGCCTTGGCGGCGGCGATCTTCATCTCGGTGTTGATCCCCTTCGCCTGCACGTCGAGCGCACCACGAAAGATGAAGGGGAAGCCCAGCACGTTGTTGATCTGATTTGGATAATCAGATCGTCCGGTGGCCATGATGGCGTCCTTGCGGACGGCCTCGACCTCCTCCGGCGTGATCTCGGGGTCGGGGTTGGCCATCGCGAAGATGATGGGCTTGTCGGCCATCGAGGCGACCATCTCGGGCGTAACGGCGCCCTTGGCCGAGAGGCCGAAGAAGGCGTCGGCGCCATCCAGCGCCTCGGCGAGCGTGCGCGCCTTGGTTTTCAACGCGTAGGCCGACTTCCACTGGTTCATGCCTTCCTTGCGGCCCTGGTAGACGACGCCCTTCGTGTCGCAGAGCGTGATGTGGGCGCGCGGCATGCCCATGGCGACGAGCAGGTCGGCGCAGGCGATGGCCGCCGCGCCGGCACCGTTGATGACGAGCCGGTGCGTCTCGAGGCTGCGGCCGGTCAGCTCCAGCGCGTTGACGAGGCCCGCCACAGCAATGATCGCGGTGCCGTGCTGGTCGTCGTGGAAGACGGGGATGTCGAGCAGCTCTTTCAGCCGCTCCTCGATGACAAAGCAGTCCGGCGCCTTGATGTCCTCGAGGTTGATGCCGCCGAAGCTCGGGCCGAGATATCGGACGCAGTTGACGAATGCGTCGACGTCCTCGGTGCTGACACACAGGTCGATGGCATCGATGTCGGCGAAGCGCTTGAAGAGGGCGCCCTTGCCTTCCATCACGGGCTTGGCCGCCAAAGCTCCGCGATTGCCGAGGCCGAGGATTGCCGTGCCGTTGGAGACGACGGCGACGAAGTTACCTTTGCTCGTGTAGTCGTACGCCAGCGCCGGGTTCTCGGCGATCGCGAGGACGGGCACGGCGACGCCCGGCGAGTAGGCGAGCGACAGGTCGCGCTGCGTGGCGAGCGGCTTGGTCGCGGAAATCTCGAGCTTGCCGGGCTTGCCGCGGGCGTGGAAGTCCAGAGCCTCGGCGTCGGTGTAACGGGCGGCAGGAAACTTCTCGGCCATGACGGACTCCCTCGGCATTCCGGCGACGTGCCGGAAACCGGGGAGATTAGAGGCTGCGGCTTGATACTGGAAGGCGGGAATGCACTGAGACCGCTCGCAGCCATGCCAGGCGCGAGGGCTAACGTCCCTTGAATCTGGGCTGACGCTTCTCGGCGAACGCCGCAGCCGCCTCCTTGTGATCCTCGGTGTTGCGTGCGGCGGCGAGGTTGGCGCTCTCCATGTCGAGGCACTCGGCGAAGGTCGCGTTCAGCGCGCGATTGAGGTTGTCCTTCAGGAGACGCTGAGCAACGCGCGGGCCGTTGGCGAGGCGCCTGGCGAGCTCCATCGTCCTCGCCTCCAGCTCGGCGCGCGGCACGACCCAGTTGACGAGGCCGAGGCGCAGGGCCTCCGTCATGTCGACGCGATCGGCCAGCAGATAGAGCTCGCGCGCCTTGGCCGTGCCGACGAGCTGGGTTAGCAGATAGGTGCCGCCGTAGTCTCCGGTGAGGCCGACCTTCGCGAAAGCCGTGGTCATGGTGGCGGTTTCTGCGGCGATGCGCATGTCGCAAGCCAGCGCCAGCGAGAAGCCTGCGCCGGCCGCAGCGCCCGGCAGTGCCGCAAGCGTGGGCTTGCCCATCTGATAGAGCCGGAGCGATGTCAGCCGGTGCGACTGGCGCTGCTTCTCCATGCGCAGCAGCGGATCGGGGATGCCGCCCGCCGCGTTGTTGCGTGCCATGACCTTCACGTCACCACCCGCACAGAAGGCATCACCGGCGCCGGTCAGCACGATGCAGCCGACGTCGTTGTCGAGCTCGGCAGCGCTCAACTCCTCGCCGAGCCGATCGAGCATCGCCGGTGTCAGGGCGTTACGTGCCTCGGGACGGTTGAAGGCAAGCGTCAGCACGCCATCCTTGCGGGTAACGAGGAGGTCGTTGGTCTCGGTGACGGCGGGCTTGGACATTGGAGGTCGCTTCCTGTGGCGATGTCGCGAGAAAAGTAGGTTCCCGTCCCCGCGGAGTGACGTCGAGGACGGGCTAGCGTCGGGTCACGCCTCGTCTACGATCTTGTTTCGCAGGATGCCGATTTTCTCGATCTCGATCTCGACGGTGTCGCCGGCCTTCATCCACGCGGGCGGCTTTCTCGCGTGCGCCACGCCTGACGGCGTGCCCGTGGCGATCAGGTCGCCAGCTTCCAGCGTCATGAACGCCGAAAGCGTCGCGATGATGTTGGGCACCGTGAAGATCATGTCGGACGTGTTCGACGACTGCATGGTCTCACCGTTGACCCGCGTCATGATGTTCAATCCGGACGCGCCCGGCGGCAACGCGTCGGCGGTGACGACGCAGGGACCAAGCGGGCCCGTGCCGTCGAAGTTCTTGCCGGGCAGCCACTGCGAGGTCTTGCGCTGGAAGTCGCGTACGGAGACATCGTTGAAGATCGTGTAGCCGAAGACGTGATCGAGCGCGGAGGCCTCCGGGATATGGCGGCCGCCCTTACCGACGACGATGGTGAGCTCACACTCGTAGTCGAGATGGCTCGAGACCTTCGGCCGGATCACCGGAGCCTCGGCGGCGACCAGCGAGTTTGACCAGCGAGGGAAGAACGATGGGTAGGTGGGCGGAGCGTGTCCACCCTCCTTCGCGTGCTCGAGATAGTTCAAGCCGACGCAAATGAACTTGGGTGGGCGCGCGATCGGGAGCGCGGGCTCGACGGAGGCGAGCGGCGACTTGGTGGACGCCGGCGCTTTGGCCGGAATGTCCCGCAGCTTAGCCGTGGCCCAGTCGCCGGCCTGGATCAGGCCAAGCAGATCCGCAGGCAAGCTCGGGTCGGCCGCCGCCACGTCGATCACCGTGTCGCCGTCGACCAGACCGAGGCGGGTATCCCAGCCCCGCTTGAACATCATCAGCTTCATGTACGTCTCTCCCTCGCGCGGCACCACTTCCGCGGCCACGGCCTATGACGACAGCTAAGCAGAGTTGCGGGAGAGTGCCAATGGAGGGGCGACGCTCACTCCCGCCAAGTCTCGCCGACGTCCCGGCGGACTTGAGCAAGCGCCGTCTCCCGGTGCTTCAGCCACCACGAGTATTGCTCCGGCCAGCGGTCCATGGCGTCGGACGGTTTCACGCCGAGGGCGATTTCGGCCATCTGCGGCCAACTGGGGTTGACCAGGGCCTCGCGGCCGATGGCGATCAGGTCGGCGCCGCCCTTCTGGAGCACGTCCTCGGCGTGGTGCGGATCGAGGATCAGGCCGACCGCCATCGAGAGGACGCCGGCCTCCTTCCGGACGCGCTCGGCGAAGGGGACCTGGAACCCCCATGTGCGCTTTATGCGGGCCGTTGTGGCCGAGCCTCGCAGGCCGCCCGAAGAGCAGTCGACGAGATCGATGCCGCGCTCCTTCAACAGCTTGGCGTAGGCGACGGTGTCATCCATGGACCAGCCGCCGTCGATGCCGTCGACCGCCGAGACTCGCAGGAAGACGGGGGTGCCTTTCGGTACAGCCGCGCGGACGGCCTCGGCGATCATCAGGGGGAAGCGCGTGCGGCCGGCGAAGTCGCCGCCGAAGGCGTCGTTCCTCTTGTTGGAGATGGGCGAGAGGAACTGGTGCACGAGGTAGCCGTGCGCGTTGTGGATCTCGATGATCTCGAAGCCGGCCTCGATGGCGCGCGCGGCAGCGTCGCCCCACTCGCCGGCCAAGGCTTTCAGCTCGTCGGCGGTCAATGCGTGCGGGGTGATAAAGCCCTCGTCCATCGGCTCGGCGGTAGGGCCTACGATGTCCCAGACCTTGTCACCGCGGGCCTTATCGGCCTCGGTGATGGCGCCGTTGCCGTGCCAGGGGCGCTGCATGGCGCCCTTGCGGCCGGCGTGCGCGAGCTGGATCGACGGCACCACGCCCTGGGCTTTCATGAAGTCGACGAGGCGGCGCATCGGTGCAATGTGCGCCGACGACCAAAGGCCGAGATCGCCATTCGTGATGCGGCCCTGCGCGGTGACCGCCGTCGCCTCGACCATGAGGGAGGCCGGTTGGCCCAACGCGAGGCGCCCGTAGTGGGCGAGGTGCCAATCGTTAGCCAATCCGTCAATGGCGGAATAGGTGGCCATCGGCGAGATGACGATGCGGGACTTCAGGGTGACGTCGCGGATGGTCAGTGGAGAGAGAAGCAGCGGGTTCGACATTAGGGCGTCCGGTCTGAGGATTGGCGGGGCGCACCGCAGCAGGCGGACGGCCGCGCGTCAATGGCGCCAATCGTCTTGCTTTGGGAGAGCCCGACGCCCAAAAGTGGCGCCAGCCGCGATTGCGGCATTCGCACCCAGGAGCTTTCGATGATCTTCGACCACCGCACCTACTTCCTGCGCCCCGGCACGATCAAGGCGCATCTGGCGCTCTACGAGAAGATGGGCTTCGCGCCGCAGTCGCGCGTGCTCGGCAAGCCGGTGCTCTATGCGACTACCGAGGTCGGCGACGTCAACTCCTACGTGCACGTATGGGCCTACAAGGACCTCGCCGACCGGACGGCACGGCGCGAGGCGCTTTGGGCCGATGCCGAATGGCTCGCCTACGTGAAGGCATCGGGCGAGCTCGGCGCACTCGAGCGCCAGGAGAACAAGATCCTGGTCGCGACCAGCTTCTTCAAGCTGCCGGGGGCGTAAGCCCGAGCAGACGGGTCGCGGTGCCGCCGAGGATCGCGATCCGCTCGTCGTCCGTGAGGCCCGGCGTCTCGAGGATCAGATCGATCGCGGTTTCGGTCCAGGGATAGGGATAGTCGGTGCCGACCATGAGCTGGCCGGCGCCGACCTCGGCCGCCAGATGACGCACGCCCTCCGGGCGAAAGACCATCGTGTCGTAATAGAGCTGACGGGCATAATCGGACGGGCATTTCTGGATGGGTCCGTGGGTGCCGCCCTGGCACAGGTCCGGTCGCACGGGGCAGCCGCGATCGAAGCGGCCGAGGTAGGACGGCAGATAGCCGCCTGCGTGGGCAGCGCAGATCTTCAGTCCGGGATAGCGGTCGAGGGTGCCCTCGAAGATGAGATGTGCCAGCGCGATCGTCGTCTCGAGGGGGTTGCCGATCACATTCGAAAGGTAGCCGTTACCCTTGAAGCGGGATGCCAGCTGGGACGGCGCGCCTTCGCCCTGCGGGTGGATGAAGACGAGGACGCCAAGCTCCTCGGCCTTGGCCCAGAAGGGATCGAAGCGCGGATCGCTCAGCTCGGCGCCGGCGACACTGCCGCCGATGGCGGCGCCTTTCAGGCCGTAGCGCTTGACGCCCTCGACGAGCTGCTCGACAGCGAGATCGGGAAACTGCAGGGCCACCGACGCGAAGGCGACGAAGCGGTCCGGGTTGGCCGCGCAGGCCTCGGCGAGGGCCGTGTTCTGAATGTCGATGATGCGGCGGACCTGGTCGCGATCCGCGACGCCGTACCAATTGGGATTGATGCTCAGTGCCTCGATGTCGATGCCCTGGGCATCCATGAGCGACAGGCGCAGGGCGACCTCGCTCTTCATGTCGAGATCGGTCCGCAGGCCCGGACCGCCAAGCTTCTGGCCCATCAGCTCGAGCGCCGCCGGAACCGCACAGTGGGCGTGGATATCGACCGTGCGGACGCGTTTGCCTGCGACCACCACCTCGCGCCGCCTTGCGGACACTGGCGCGGCCGTCCCCGCGCCCGCCTCGGCACCGCACCCGACGAAGACGATGCGGCCCGCGGCCGATGGCGACGAGGTCATATCGATGCGGCCCTGCATAGCGCAGCCCTCCGGTTTGGGAACCACGACTATCGGCCCTGGCGCGCCGACGAGCAACGGCGATCCAGCGGCGCGGCAGCACACCGCCGCCCCGGGACGAGAGGACCCTCGCGCGGTGCGGGTAAAAGCCCTATATGACAATCAAGTAAAATGGGCGGCTCGCTGTGCGGCGTCCGCCCATGCCCAGACGAGCATGCCAATTGGATCTGCCATGGCCGACCTTCTTCCGACACCTCGCCCCGCTTTCGACGGTACGCTTGCCCGATCGGGCTTCGTCTACGTCAAGGGCGGCGACATGCGCGCCATGCTCGAGGCTACGGGGTCGCTCGCCGACTGGGAGGGCCTCGTCGAGAGCTGGAACGGTCTCGAGATGGACACCTACATGGCCGATGGCGGGCGCTATCGTCGGCGCCGGCACGCCGTCTACATGGTCGGGCGGGACGGATCGGCGAGCCGGCAACCGCACCAGCCTCACTACCAGACGACGGACTACAACCCGCTCAATGGCGGGATCGAGCGCTGGTTCGCGCCCGTCCGCGACGACATCGCCAATGGCTCGAGCCTGACGACGATCCTCGAATTCTGCGGCCGCCTGTTCAGTCCGCTATCGCCGACCGTCACGACCTGGAAGGCGGAGATTCATCAGTTCCGGATCGAGGCCGGGCCGGACGAGGCCGGCAAGCCCACACCTGAGGGCATGCACCGAGACGGCGTCGACTGGGTGCTGGTGTTGCTGATCAAGCGGCACAATATCCGCAGCGGCACGACGACAATTGCCGATCTCAGCAAGCAATCGCTCGGCAGCTTCACGCTGACCGATCCGCTCGACGCCGCGATCGTGGACGATTCCCGCGTCTATCATGGCGTAACGCCGATCGAGCCGATCATCGAGGGCGAGCCGGCTTATCGCGATGTGCTTGTGGCTACATTCCGGAACGGCACACGCTAGTAGAGGAACGCGGCGCGATGGCCGCGTCCATCGGTATGCTGCCGCCGCTCAGCGCGTAAGCCCCATGCGTCCGCGTGACCAGTCGGCGACTTTGCCGCGCCCGCGGCCTACCCGCCGGCTGCGCCCGGCCAACGAGACGAAGTGGCGGCCGACGTCGACGTGGATGTGGTCCATATCCGGGTAGGTCATGGTGCCGCCGGCTTTATGGTTGGCGACCAGCCATTCGATGATCGGGCCTTTGCGGCTGCCGGCGTCGAAGTCGACGGCGTTGCCGCTGGCGTGACGCGAGGGACGTCCCGTGCCAGCGATGGTGGCTCCCGGGCGGCACGTGGAAATCGTGCGTACCGGGCCGAAGCGATGCTCGATGCTTTCGAGCAGGGCGCGGGCCGACTTGGTGAGACAGGTGCGCGGGGCATCGCGCGAATCGCGGCCGACGAGCGCCCGCGACGTCACGGCCCGGTCGCGGGTCGGGGGCGCCGTCTCAGGCTCGAGGTAGGCAATGTTCACCCAGCCGCTGAGGTCTGCGTGCGTGATCGGGCACCAGCGGTCGCGGCATTCGCCCGACATCGCGATGCCGCGCGTCTCCGGCTTCAAGGTCCCGACCACCTCGTCGTCGGCCGACGGGCCCTGGCGCACGTTGAGCAAATCCTCAGGGCCGACGTTGGCCACGCGGTGCGGTGCGGGCCGATCCACTGAGCTCTTTGCGTGCGACGATGACGGCGCTGCGGCTTTCGGACCTGCGAGGCGCATCGGCGACGACGAGGCGAGAGCCATTTTTTCAGATGGCTTGACGGGCGCACCGGCGACAATCGTGGCGGTGCCGCTGGTTCCAGCCTGATTTTGCCACTGAATTCGGTCGCCATTTCGTTTCAGCTCGAGGCACTGCGCCTCGGCGTCGAACCATTTCAGCCATTTGTTGCACAGCCGATTTCCTTCGACCCACCAGCGGCCGGTATCGCTCGGTGCGCCGAGATAGGAGGCGAGCTCGCCGGCGCTGCCCGACAAACGGCCGCCCGCGACATAGCGCACGGATATTCTCTTGCCGAGTGGCGTATCAATCTCGACGGTCGTGGCGGACACGAGCTTGGCGATATCCGGCCCCGTCACCGCTGTCGGCGCGGCGCCGGCCGCACTTGCGACCGAGATAAGTCCGGCAGTTATGACCAGTTTCTTCATTACGTCCCCGTTTCTATTGCACTCCCCGTCCCGAGGGCGGCAGTGCTGAATAGAAACTGTGGCGCGAGAAAGAGGAAAACTGGCCGTCAAATTGTTCGATTGGACATCGCGGTGAGGATAAGTGCAGGTTTTCCCGCGGCGAAACGGAGAGCAGTTGCAGCGACGCGGTTACGCGTTCGCCACCAGGGCCTGCTCCAAGTCGGCGATCAGGTCGGCGGGGGCTTCGATGCCGACCGAGAGGCGCAAGAGATCCGCCGGGCACGGCGTTCCCGGCCCTTCCACCGACGCGCGATGCTCGACCAGGCTCTCGACGCCGCCCAAAGACGTTGCGCGCTTCCAGAGCTTGACGTTGGCGGCCGTCCGCACCGCTGCCTCCTCGCCACCTTTCACGCGAACCGAGAGCATCCCGGAAAAGCCGCCGGTCATCTGGCTCGCGGCGACCGCGTGGCCCGGATCATTGGCGAGACCCGGATAGAGCACCGCCTCGATACGCGGGTGGTCGGCGAAATGCCGGGCGATCTGCATTGCCGACGCCGACTGATGGCGCACGCGCAGATGCAGCGTGCGCATGCCGCGCAGCAGCAGCGAAGCCTCCATCGGCCCGATGATGGCGCCGAGCATACCGCGGACGCGGGCGGCGCGATCGGCATAGGCATCGGCGCGCGCGAGGACCAGAGCACCGGCGAGCACGTCGGAGTGGCCATTGAGATACTTGGTCGCCGAGTGCATCACGATATCGGCGCCGAACGCGATCGGCTGCGTGAGCACGGGTGTTGCAACGGTCGAATCGACCGCGAGCAGCGCGCCGGCATCGTGCGCGAGCCCCGCGGCGGCGCGGATATCGGTGATGCCCCACATTGGATTGGCGGGTGTCTCGACCCAGATCATGCGGGTCGCTCCGGGCTCGATGGCACGCGAGATGGCATCGAGGCTGGTGCCGTCGACGAAGGTCGTGCGGATGCCGAGTGAGGGCGCGTCCTCGGCCAGCCACTTCTTCAGGCCCCAATACATGACTGCCGGCGCAACCACGTGCGCTGGCCGCTCGAGCGCCAGGAAGGCGGACGTCGCCGCCGCCATGCCGGAGCCGTAGACCATGGCCCGCGCGCCGCCCTCCAAAGCACACAGCACATCCTCGACCTGCCGCGTCAGGGGGTTGTCCGGTCGCGAGTAGGAATAGCCCTTGCGGTACTGGTTGTCGGGATCGCGCTCGTAGGTGGTGGCGAGATGGATCGGCGGAATGATCGCGCCCGTCGCCGCGTCGACGGCGCCACCGGCCTGGGCGACGATGGTTTCCGGCGCAAGGGGCTTGTGCATGAGATGCTCTTTCAAAGTTGCGCGATCCGACTCCCCCCTTTGGGGAGCCGGCCGGATCGCGCGGGTGGGGGCTCGACCATGACAACTGCTTATGCGCCGGTGGCCGGCTCCCCGCCAGGGGGGCGCCGGCGCCACAAAAAAAGACCCGCAAGAGCTGGGCTCTCACGGGTCAGTTGCCATGCCTTGCCAAAAAACAGGGGAGGAAAAGGGAGATCTCCTTTCGTCAGGTGGATCGGGCCAAAGCGGCCGGGCTCGGTGGCTCTGCCGGCGCAGAGGCCGACAAAGCCGAGACTGGGAGCGCTCTTACTTCGGCGGAGCGGCCTCGGGAGCCGGCTGCTGCTCGGGGAGCGGCGCGGGCTCGATCGGCGCGGCGGCCGGGGCCTCGGCTGCTGGTGCCTCCGCTGCCGGAGCGACGGCGATCGGCGCCGGGATGACGGTCTGTGCCGGGCGGTGGAAGCTGGTGCGCTGGCCGTAGCCGGCACCGGGGGGGCACCACTGGGCGCTGGCTGTCGTGGAAAGCAGGCCGAGGGCGAGGAGCGTTCCGATCATCGTCTTCATGAGATCATTCCTTCGGGTCGTCGTCCGTGGGACGGGGTGTCTCGTGGCCGGCGGCGGGGTCTCGCCGTCTGATGAAGACAGTTCTAAACGACGTTCGATCATGTGTAAATAGGGAACGGATCGTTTCGTTTTCAAAGAAATGTGATCGAGCTACGCGACCCTGCCCTTGGGAGACCAAAACCGGCGACTTCGGACCCGATTCACGGTACGGTGCGTTGCGTATCTCGAACGACCGCCAAGACCCCGCGAAAGCCGCCATGAGCAAACCGCCTGCCCCCGCCGCCCGACCGCCCGGACGCCCTCGCAGCGATGCCACTCGGCAGGCTATTCTCGATGCCTCAGCGCACCTCCTCGAGACCGAGAGCTACGACAAGATCTCGATCGAGCGCATCGCGTCGGAGGCCAAGGTCGGCAAGCAGTCGATCTATCGCTGGTGGGGCGGAAAAGCCGATGTCGTGCTCGCTGCCTATACCGAGCGCGTGCTGCCGCGCCTGCCGCCGCGCCAGCCCACCGAAGATGCGTTCGGAGACCTCGAGGACTTCCTTCGGCAGCTATTCGCCAGCGTGGCGACACCGCTCGTCCGGCGCACGATGCAGGGCCTGCTGGCCGAGGCGCAGCTCGATCCTGAATTCCGGCTGAAGTTCTACGGTGTGTTCGTCGCCTCGCGGCGCACACTCTTCAAGCAGGTGCTCCGCCGCGGTGTGACTCAAGGTCAGTTCCGCGACGATCTCGACATCGAGACGACCATCGACCTGCTCAACGGCGCCTTCTGGTACAGGTTGCTGTCGGGCGCCGAGGAAGATCTCGATGACGCGTTCGCGGCGAGCTTGGTGCGGACTATGCGGCCGGCCATCGCCGCCGTGCGACAGAAGGCCAAGGCGTAGTTACGTCGCCGAGCCTGAAGGGGCTGGCCTCACTATGTGGCCCATGGCCAATCTCATCGTCCTGTGGCCTGCCGGCCACTTGCCTTGTCCTGTGGCCTGCCGGCCACGGGGGCACCTTCGAATGGCACGTGCCCCGTTGCCGCCCCATTCGCGTCATGCAGCTGCCACGCCGCGCGCGATACTCGGTTGCGTCGCGTATCTCGGGTCTTGGCAGCGTCGGGCTCTTAACACTAAATTAACTTTGTTGATTCGAGATACGAGCGCCCTGCCTTGGGGAATCTGCTGTAGCGCGTTCGGACATCCTGGGGACCATGAACAACCGTCTTACCGGCATCGCCGTTGGGCTGGCCTTGGCTACTCTCGCTGCTGGATGCTCAGGTGCGCCTGAGCTGCTGCCGGCAGCACGTCCCTTGTCGAAGGACGCAATGATGCTCCTCGGCAAGAAGGGGATGAAGCCCGAGGCGCCCCTTTTCGTCAGGATTTTCAAAGAAGAATCCGAGCTCGAGATTTGGAAGCTCCGCGACGACGGGCATTTTCATCACTTCAAGACCTATCCGATCTGCACTTGGTCGGGCGATCTTGGACCGAAGCTCGCTCAGGGCGACAAGCAGGCGCCCGAGGGCTTCTACACCATCCAGAAGACCCAGATGAACCCGAACTCCAGCTTCCATCTGGCGTTCAATCTGGGCTATCCCAACGCCTACGACCGGGCGCACGGACGCACTGGAAGCGCGCTGATGGTGCACGGAAAGTGCAAGTCGGCGGGCTGCTATGCGATGACGGACGCTCTGATCGAGGAGATCTATGCGCTGGCACGCGAGACTTTCGATGCGGGCCACCCGTCCTTCCAGGTGCACGCCTATCCGTTCCGCATGACGGACGCCAACATGGCGCGCCACAAAGGCTCCAAGTGGATGGATTTCTGGAAGACGCTGAAGGAAGGCCACGACCACTTCGAGCTGACGCGACAACCGCCGCCCGTGGTCGTTTGCGGCAAGCGATACCACGTCAATGCGCGCCCCTTGCAGAACGTCTCGATGCGCATCGACCCGGCTGGCAGCTGTCCAAGCCTGGAGAGAGCGCCCCTGACGCCGTTCCTGCCGTCTGGCGATCAGCAAGTCGCGGATACGCGGGTGGTTGCACCGGGCCCCAAGATGCGAGAGATCGCGAGGGCATCCGCCACCAACCGCTCGTCGACCGCGACGCTGTCCGGCCTCACCAACGGCATGCTCGGCTCGTCCAGCACGACCGCTGGGAGCTTGGGTCTGGGATTTGCCGCACCCAACAATTAAGTGCACCCGGCAATTGACCTGTGTCTGATCGGACGCAGGGCCTTGCTGCCTCCTGATCAGCACGTTAGGACTGCCGTTACAGGCCGTTCTCATCCTATCGGAGGACGGCTGCGGCTGCGGACCGGTGGCCATCGGGCGCGCGACGACGGCATCGAGGGCGTGGAGGGCATGCGGTCAGTCATCTCAAGTGCCGGAGCACTCGGACGCGTCGCCCTGCTGGCGCTGGCCGCGGCTGCATCGACCGATGCGATGGCTCTCGACATCGTACTCGATGACGTGGCGCCCGATCGCGTCGAGCGGCAACGGCACTTCGTGCGCGGGGAGCTTCCCCTGCCAAACACGCCTCGGCTCGATCAACTCGGCGAGCGCCTTAAAGCGCTGGATCTCGAGGCGGGCAGCGCGATCTACATTCGCATTTTCAAGGCCGAGTCCGAACTCGAGCTTTGGATGCAGAACGCCAGCGGCACTTTCACCCGTCTCGCAGTTTATCCGATCTGCCATTGGACGGGCGGCCTCGGACCGAAGCTCAAAGAAGGCGACAAGCAGAGCCCCGAGGGCTTCTATAGCGTCGGTACGCCGCAAACCCGGCTTGTCGGCCGCTGGCGGCGCGCCTTCAACCTCGGCTTTCCCAACCTGCACGATCAGCTCCTGAGCCGCACCGGCTCCTACATCCTGATCCACGGTGGCTGCTCGTCGGTCGGCTGCTTCGCCATGACGGACGAAGTGCAGGAGGAGATCTACGGACTTGCGCGCGCCGCGCTCGCGAAAGGCCAGGATCGCTTTCAGGTGCACATCTTCCCGTTCCGGATGACGACGGAGAATATGGAGCGGCATGCCGGGCACGAGTGGGCGCACACGTGGGCCGACCTGAAACCGGCCTACGACAGCTTCGAGAGAACGCGCGTGCCGCCGCAGGTGGCGCTGTGCGGGGTCCGCTACAAGGTCGCCGATGGACTTCCCGGAGAGACGGGCGGGACCGAGCGCCGGCTGCCGGTGCTGCGTCCCGTCGCCAGCAACGGCCGTGCCCTCGATCCAACCGCAGTCATCGATGCCAGCGGCAAATGGATCGCACCGCCGTGCGAGCTCGATGACGAGGCGAAGCGCCGCGAGTTCTATGCCGGGTCGCAGATCGCCACCGGGGGCACGGAGGCCGCGACCGTCTCGGCGACAACCACATCCACGTCCGCATCGATCGCGGCTGAGAGCTCGACGCCGATCGAGGATCCGGTCGCCGTGCCAGGCTCGATCACGAGCCACACCCCGGTGCGCGAGACCGAGGCGGAACGCGAAAGCTCGAGCAGCTCGCGCGCCCGTCGCATTCAACACAGCGCGAAACCGACACGGCGCGAGCCTCGCTCTGCGAACGGAGCCCCAGTGCCCACGGTGGACGGCTTCGGGAGCGCCACCTTCCGTGCTAACCAGCGCGTGACGGCGACCGGCGGCTAGTGGCCCGTCGTCGCCTGCGCAGCAGACGGTCACGGCCAGAGGCAACCATGTCGAAACCCATTCTCCTGGTCGTCGCTGCGGCCCTGGTCGACGTCGACGGGCGCGTACTGATCGCGCAGCGGCCCGAAGGCCGAAGCATGGCCGGACTGTGGGAGTTTCCCGGCGGCAAGGTCGGGCCCGACGAGAGCCCGGAGGATGCCCTGGTCCGGGAGCTTCGGGAGGAGCTTGCGATCGAGGTCTGCGACACGTGCCTCGCGCCGTTCACGTTCGCCAGCCACGCCTACGAGAAATTTCACCTGCTGATGCCGCTCTATCTGTGCCGTCGCTGGGAGGGTGAGATCCGCCCACAGGAAGGCCAGCTCGTCAAATGGGTGCGGGCCGCAAAGCTTTCCGAATATCCCATGCCGCCCGCCGACCTGCCGCTGATCCCGATGCTGTTCGACCTGCTGGGGTGAACACGTGCGTGCTCTAGTGGACGGGCCAGCGGACGCCGGCGGAACTCGATTTTCGTGATTGGCGATGGGTCAGACAGCGTTGTCAGGCGGCGGGGGGAGTATCGCGGACAAGGCTCGTTCCAGGTCGGCCACGCTGTTCCCGTCTCTCAAGGTCAGGCGCACCGTCTGTCCGGTTGGCGAGGCGACGTCGGCCACGGATCGGAGTGACTCGAGATCGACGTGTCTGGCAAGCGGCGCCCCGAGCCACAAGCGCGGCGCCACCCAGCGCAGATGTCGGTCGGCCCAATCGCGCAGTGCCAGCTTGCCGTTCATGCCCGAGCGAAACCAGTCGTAATCTGCAGCCTCCTCATACAGCGTCTGGCGGAACTCATCATAGATATCGAACTCGGGGATCCAAGCCGCCTGCGTGACCCACGCCTGGGCAGGTGTCTCGCCATCCAGCCACGTCTCGAAGGTTGCGGCGAGTTGCGCGGGCGCGGTGCCGAGGCGCTCGAAAATGCCCGTATCGTGCAGCATCCAGGTGCTGACGGTGAGCAGCGCGCCGGGCCTGCGGCCCTCCGTGTCATGCAGCGCGGCCTGGACATTGAGCCCTGCGATCGGGTGGGGCATTCCGGGAGCATGGACCGCGAACGAGATCGTCTGGTAGTCGGACTTGCCTTCAAACAGACGGCTCCACAACTTGTCGTCCCCGAGAGCCTCCGGCGCGTAGCGCTTCGCCGTCTTGCTCACTCGAAAGCTCGTGGCGCTCATGTGGGTCTGGGTCGCGACTCCGACCGTAGCTCCCGCCGGCAGCGCCAGCGCGGTGAGCCAACCCTGCGCGAAGCGCCGCACGCGCCCGCGCACCGGCGCTCCGTCGTCGTCGATCATTGCGACGGCGGACACGACCGACGGCGAATTGAGCCGCAGGCGCGCATCCGTCTGTCGGCTTTCAGCCAGCGTCATGACCCGCGGGTGCCAATCGGGCGAGACGGGTTGCAGGGTCAGCGGCGGAAGCTCGAGGGACACACCCGACGGCGTTGCCACCAGAGCTGGGCTCAGCGTGAACGCTTCCCTACCGGTGGCTCTGAAGCGCACGCGAAGCTCGATGACAATCTGCTTGCGGGCTTGCGGGTCGAGATCCGGCAGGCGAAACGGTGCTATGGCGATCGCGTTGTCCGATGCTGGCGTGCGCTGCTCGAATACCGCCAGGGGGGTCATTGACGTCATCTGACCATTGTAGAACGGATAGGCGGCAACCCCGACAAGATCGATCTCCACTCCGGCAGGGTTTGCGGTCCCGAGATCCAGCTGCAAACCTTCGAGGCCGCCGGCACTGCTGGTCACGAGCCATCGGCAGCCATGCTCGAGGCTCGCATCTATCGGCCACGCAGCAGGGTAGAACCGGTGGTATGGGCAGTCGTCGTCAGATCGGAGCCAAGCGAGGGCAGGCGCGGCAATGGCCCGTGTCGACTGGGCCGCTGTCCCTTCGCCGGACACTTTCGCTTGCGCCCGGGCGAAGTGAAAGGTCTGTGTACCGGGCCCTGCTTCGCGCATGACGTCGCCAAATGGTGTCAAAGCCTGTTCCGGCTGGAGCCCGACGACCTCACACCATCGGGCAAGGACGTTCTCGGCAAATGCCCCTTCAGCCCGGCCGGCCGCGCTCATCCGCTCCTCGAAGTCGCGCTGCCTGTCCGCGACTGAGGCTGTTGTGAGGGAAATAGCACCGGAGGGCGGAGCAGCTTGCATCGACAGGAAGACGTCCGGCCAGAAAAACATTTCCGACCAGTCTTCCAGGCGCTTCTTGCCCTTGAGGACTTTCACTTTGCTGCCTGACGCCGGGGTGTCACTCGAGACGGCGTCAACCTGCTTGCCTGCGCGAAACACCAGGAACTCGAAGCTGTCACCGTCGGTCACGCCGGTGACGATCGCTACCGTCGCCAGGCGCTTCGACAGCTTGACGGCGAGTTGCTTCAGGACACCCGTGTCGAGGTGTGCGCAGTCGCTGTCGTGGAGAGTGACGAACCGGCCGGTGGTGTTGGCGCGAACAACGACTTGCTTGCCAGCCGCAGCTTCGCGCACCGGCTCGTAGCCGAGCTCCGCATAGGCCCTGCTGACGGCATTCGACAAATCGTCAGGGGCAGCTACGAGACGCAGGATATGCAGGCTGCTGCAGGTCGTTCCCATAATCCTGTCTTTCGACGACGAGCGGATCCACCCGATCCTACCGGACCGGCATTACGAAATTCTGTGCCCGCATCTTGGCTCATCCGAACGTGCGCATGCAACATCACGCCCCGGCAGCGGCTCGGTCTGCGGCGACGCCCGCTTTCCGTCCCCCGTTAACCTTTCGTCCTCTTGCCTCCTGCCCCGGCCATCGCCTATAAGACGCGTCTGAGCCGCCCGGCGGGGCATGCCGTGGCGGCTCATAATGCTTTCAAGAACCCACCAAGGGCCTCGCCGTTGCCTCGATCAGGGACAGCGCAGAGCCGCCTCGCATCGCGGGCGGCATCGGGCCCACCAGAAAGGACGAAGCAAAATGCCCAAGATGAAGACCAAGAGCAGCGCCAAAAAGCGCTTCAAGATGACCGGCACAGGCAAAGTCCTGGCGCAGGCAGCGGGCAAGCGGCACGGCATGATCAAGCGGTCGGCGAAGTTCGTGCGCAACGCGCGCGGGACGATGACGCTGAACGACAGCGACGCCAAGATCGTCAAGAAATACATGCCGTACGCGCGGTGACGCGCAGGCGTGAATCGGTCCGTACGCGCGGTGACGCGCAGGCGTGAATCGGTGCAGCCGTGAAATCGTGAGATCGATTTTGCAGTTGCTCGCGCCGATACGCCAGCCTCATCCGACCACCGTTCCATCACGATCATCACGGAGCTGCCATCATGGCGCGCGTCAAGCGGGGCGTTACGGCCCATGCGAAGCACAAGAAAGTTCTCAAGCAGGCCAAGGGCTACTACGGCCGGCGGAAGAATACGATCAAGGTCGCCAAGCAGGCGGTCGAGAAGGCGATGCAGTACGCCTATCGCGATCGCAAGGTGCGCAAGCGGAACTTCCGCGCGCTCTGGATCCAGCGCATCAACGCCGCGGTTCGCGAGCACGGGCTGACTTACGGGCGATTTATCCACGGTCTCTCGGTCGCCGGGATCGAGATCGACCGGAAGGTGCTGGCCGATCTGGCGGTGAAGGACGCCACCGGATTCAAGGTGCTCGTCGATCAGGCGCAGGCTGCCGTCAAGGCTGCCTGAGCACTTCAATCGATTACGGTTGGCCGAGCCGGAAGGAGCATGCTCCTTTCGGCCATAGGCATTTGCAGCGAGGTTCAGGATGTCCGGGACGGATCTGAGCGCCATCGAAAGCGAGCTCGTCGCCGAGATTTCGGCCGCGGCCGACCTCGCGGCAATCGAGCAAGTGCGCATCTCGGCGCTCGGACGGAAAGGGCGGGTGCCGGAGCTGATGAGCCGGCTCGGCAAGATGCCGGCCGAGGAGCGCAAGAGCTTCGGCGCCGCCGTCAACCAGCTCCGCGATCGAGTGACAGCCGCGCTCGAGACTCGCAAGGGCGCGCTGGAGGGCGCGGCCATGGCGCAACGCCTCGCCTCGGAGCGGGCGGACGTGACGTTGCCCGTGCGGCCCGGCCCGGTTGCGGAGGGGCGCATCCACCCGATCAGCCAGGTGTTCGACGAGATCGCCGAGATCTTCGCCGACATGGGCTTCGCCATCGCCGAAGGTCCGGACATCGAGACGGACGACCTGAACTTCACGAAGCTCAACATTCCGCCGGAGCATCCCGCCCGGCAGATGCACGACACGTTCTATCTCAAGTCGCCGGAGCGCATCGCCAAGGGCGAGGCGCCGATGCTGCTCAGGACGCACACAAGCCCCGTGCAGGTGCGCACGATGCTGAGCCAGAAGCCGCCGATCCGGATCATCGTGCCCGGCCGCGTCTACCGCATGGATTCGGACGCCACCCATACGCCGATGTTCCACCAGATCGAGGGCCTCGTCATCGACGAGAGCGCGCACTTCGGGCACCTGAAGTGGTGCCTGGAAGAGTTCTGCAAAGCGTTCTTCGAAGTGGACGAGGTGCGCATGCGCTTTCGCGCCTCGCACTTCCCGTTCACGGAGCCGTCGGCCGAGGTGGATGTCGGTGCCGAGGCGATCGGCAAGCCGGGGAAGTGGCTCGAGATCCTCGGCTGCGGGATGGTGCACCCGAAGGTGATCGAGATGTGCGGTCTCGACCCCGAGAAATATCAGGGCTGGGCGTTCGGCATGGGCCTCGACCGGATCGCGATGCTGAAATACGGCATCCCGGATCTTCGCGACATGTTCAACGCCGACCTCCGATGGCTGCGCCACTACGGCTTCACCTCGCTCGACGTGCCGACGCTGGCGGGGGGGATGTCGAGCTGACGCGCAGAGCCGAGCTAATCGTTCCCCCCACCCCTGTCCCATCCCCGCAAGAGGGAGGGGGACGCAAGAGCCGACGGGCCGGTGCACGCAAATCCGTGAGACACGGCGCAGGATAGAGACCTCCCATGAAATTCACACTCTCCTGGCTGAAGGACCATCTGGACACCTCGGCTTCGCTTGCGGATATCCGGCGGACGCTCGACCAGATCGGGCTCGAGGTGGAAGGCATCGAGGATCCGTCCGAGAAGCTCGGCCAATTCACCATCGCGCGCGTGCTGGAGGCCAAGCAGCATCCGCAAGCCGACCGGCTGCGCGTGCTGCAGGTCGAGATCGAGCCGGGCAAGCCGTCGGTCGAGGTGGTGTGCGGCGCGCCGAATGCGCGGGCGGGGCTCGTTGGTGTGTTCGCGCCGCTCGGGGCCTACATTCCCGGCACCGGCATCACGCTCGAGAAGAAGCCCGTCCGCGGCGTCGTCTCGAACGGCATGATGCTCTCCGAGCGCGAGATGGAGCTGTCGGAGGATCACGCCGGCATCGTCGATCTCGATGCCAAGCTCGCCGAGAGCGTGGGCCGTCGCTACGTCGATGTTCTCGGCCTCTCCGACCCCGTCATCGAGATCAAGCTGACGCCGAACCGGCCGGACTGCACGGGCGTGCGTGGTGTCGCGCGCGATCTGGCGGCGGCGGGTCTCGGCACGCTGAAGCCGCAAAAGGCGCTCGACGGTGTCGAGGGCACGTTCGACTGTCCGGTCGACATTCAGTTGGAGTTCCCCGGCGGCGACGCGACGCCGTGCCCCTGCTTTGCGGGCCGCTACATCAAGGGCATCAAGAACGGCCCTGCACCGGCATGGCTACAGGCGCGCCTCAAGGCGATCGGGCAGAAGCCGATCAACGCCGTCGTCGACGTGACGAACTACATCTCGGTCGATCAAGGCCGGCCGCTGCACGTCTACGACGCCGACAAGCTCGTCGGCGCCATCCGCGCGCGGCTCTCCAAGCCGGGCGAGAGCTTCCTCGGCCTCAACGGCAGGGAATATACCACCGACGATACGATGTGCGTGATCGCCGACGACCGTGCCGTGCTCGGCTTCGGTGGCATCCTCGGCGGCGAGGACACGGGCTCGACGGAGACGACGACCAACATCCTCATCGAGTGCGCCTATTTCGATCCGCTCCGGACCGCCGCGACGGGCCGCAAAGCGAACGTGCAGACTGATGCGCGCTATCGCTTCGAGCGCGGCGTCGATCCGGCTTACATCGAGCCGGGTCTCGATCTCGCGACGCGCATGATGCTGGACGTGGCGGGCGGCGAGCCGTCGAAGCGGAAGATCGCGGGCAAACCGCCGATCAAGCCGTTCACCGTCGACTTCGAGTTCGCCCGCGTCGAGAAGCTGATGGGCATCCGGATCGCGGACGACGAGATCCGCCGGACGCTGGAGGCGCTCGGCTTCGCGATCGAAGGCAGCGGTCCGAAATTCAAGGTCACGGCGCCGAGTTGGCGGCCGGACATCCACGGCCCCGCCGATCTGGTCGAGGAGGTGGCACGGATCGCGGGGCTCGAGTCCGTGCCGTCGGCGCCATTGCCACGACTGACGGGGGGCGTGACACGGGCGACGCTGACCGAGGGACAGCGGCGCGTGCGCCGAGCGAGACGGTCGCTCGCGGCGCGCGGGTTCGTCGAGGCGGTGACATGGTCGTTCATCAAGCAGGATGAGGCCGAGCACTTCGGCGGCGGTGCGGAAGCGCTGCAACTCGCAAATCCGATCTCATCGGAGATGACGACGATGCGACCGGGGTTGCTCCCAGGCTTGCTCGCTGCCGTGCACCGCAACCACAATCGTGGGTTCGGCGACGTCTCGCTGTTCGAGGTCGGGCAAGCGTATCGTGGCGACGGTGAGAAGGAGCAGTTGATCGTCGCTGCTGGCGTCAGAGCCGGTGCCAGCGGGCTCGGCGGCTCGGGCCGGCACTGGGACGGCGCGGCAGACGCAGCCAGCGTGTTCGACGTCAAAGCCGACGCGGTGGCCCTTCTCGCGGCGCTCGGCCTCGATGCTTCGAGGGCCCAGATCACGCGTGATGCCCCGAGCTGGTATCACCCCGGCCGCTCGGCGACATTGCGTCTTGGACCAAAGGTGGTGCTCGCGCAGTTCGGCGAGGTTCACCCGGCCACGCTCAAGCTGATGGACATTCCCGGGACTGCTGCTGCCTTCGAGGTGTTCCTCGATGCGCTGCCGCGCGAGAAGAAGAAGTCGCGTGCGAAGTCGCCGCTCGCAGCCAGCGACCTTCTGCCCGTGACACGCGATTTCGCGTTCGTGCTCGAGAAGGGCGTCGCGGCGGGCGACGTGGTCAAGGCGGCGCAAGGCGCGGACAAGGCGCTCATATCGAGCGTGACGGTGTTCGACGTGTTCGAGGGCGGCAGCCTCGGCGCCGACCAGAAGTCGATCGCCATCGAGGTGACGCTATCACCGACCGAGAAAACCCTGACCGACGAGGAGATCGACGCGGTCGCCAAGAAGGTGATCGCCGAGGTCAACCGGACGACGGGTGGCGAGATCAGGGGGTAAAAGCGGCCCCCGCACTGGCTGCGTCGGCGATCGTCGCGGCACGCAGGTTCAGGCGCGCGACAGCCTCGGCGATCACGGCGCCGGCAACGATCGACAACAATGCCAGGATGGCCGCGACACTGAGCGTGGCGGCCCCCGCGAGACCGGCACCGACCGTGCAGCCGCCCGCCAGAACGCCGCCAAGCCCCATCAGTGCGCCACCTGCCAGATAGCGTCCTGTCGGCGTCGCCTCGGTGAAGCCGACGACCTTGAACTCGCGGGCCAGGGCTGACGACAGGAAGCTCCCGCCGACGATGCCCGCCAGGAAGCCCACGCCGAATGTCGGCTGAATGGCGGAGCTGGCAACCCACCAGAACAGCGTCTCGGCACCGGCCGAGGTGAGCGCAATGGTTTCGGCGGGGATCGGCTCGAAGTCGTCCTTGAGCAGCCAGCCGGTCGCGAGCCAGCCAATCGGAGCCAGCGCCCCGATCAACGCGCCGCCGGCGAGATAGGCCGGGCGGGCACCGGAGCGGACGACGAGGACCAGAAGCGCGGCGATGGCGGCTGCCGACCATAGAACGGCGCCGCCCGGCAGGGCCGCAAGCGTCGTGATGCCGCCAAGGTCGACGGTATAAGCGCCGAGGCTCGTGCGAATCGGAGCCAAGGCGCCCTTCAAGGCAGCGTGCGCAACGGCGGCGAACACGATCAGCACCGTGAGAGCGCGCAGGTTGCCTGTTCCGGCCAGTACGGTCAGCCGAGAGGCACAGCCCCTGGCGAGCACCATGCCGATGCCGAACAGAAGTCCGCCGACGACGATGGCGACAACGGAAAGGCGAGCGGCCATGAAGCGGTGGTCGGCCAGATCGACCAGCCCGGCGGCGAGCACAGCGGTGGTGCCGGCCAACGCCACAGCGAGCGCGATCGCCCATACGCCCAGTGCCGCGGGCCGCTCTTCCGGCTCTCCCGCGATGCCGCGTCGCAGACAGAATTTCGTGCGCTCGGCGAGGATGCCGAAGGTGAGGCCGAGCCCAGCGCCGATCAGGACCGAAGCGGTGCGCGGGGTGAGACCGAAGGCGAGCTCTGCCGACATGGGGGCATCCTGTGCCAAGCTGCAACGTTCGTTGGTTGATACTCTTCTGGGAATATTTTTTCAATTTATGAAAGCAAATCTCACATATTTCAGAATTTAATCTCCATCTAGCCAGCATTCCGGCTATCGTGTTGCTCTCTTCTTGCGAAGCATGCGATGCCATCCTACGCTGGCGGTCCGACCCGCAAAATGCTGTCTCCTGGCATGCTGTGGCCCCTGCTGCCGCACCGCCGTGCTTTCGCGATGGACGGGCGACGGCAGGCATTTCCAATGCGGAGACGCACCATCTTGCCTCCCGCTGACGGAGCGCTATGGTGCGCCGCAGCACACTTTCAGGAGCTCATCCGATGGCCGAGGCCGCACGCAGCGCACGTCCGACACCGTTCGAGGCACATGGTCAGGCGCTGGCGGCGGCCGAACGCGTGCTCGCATCGGCAAAGTCCGGCGTTCGAGCCAAGCAAGCCGCCGCGGCCACGGCCGACGCGGGACAGCACGCCCTTCACGGCCTCGCGTGGCTCGCGACCTATGTCGAGGCACTACGGCAGATGCTCGGCTGGGCGCGTAAGCTCGGCGATGACGGCCGCCTCGGCGAAATGGAGCGCCTGCTGCTTGATGTGGCCTATGGCGAGTACCTGGCGCAGATCGCCGGCGGCATTCCCATGAGCCAGGTCGAGATGGTGCGTCTCGGCCAGCTCGGGGTGCCTGTTCAGGAGGTCGCGCGGTTCGCAGCCGACCCAGCCGTAGCCGACCTGATCGACAAGGGCTGCGGCGAGGAGATCAAGGCCCGCATCGCAACGCTGATCGCGGAGCAACCCGAGGCGACCACCTTCGGTGACAGCGGCATGGACGAGACGCACGCCGCAATGCGCGAGGAGATGCGCAAGTTCGCCGTCGACAAGGTTCTGCCCTACGCTCACGACTGGCACCTGCAGAACAACTACATCCCGCTCGACGTCGTGGCCGAGATGAGCGCCATGGGCGTGTTCGGCCTGACGATCCCGGAAGCGCACGGCGGCCTCGGCCTCGGCAAGGAGGCGATGTGCCTCGTCTCCGAGGAGCTGTCGCGCGGCTACATCGGCGTCGGCTCGCTCGGCACGCGCTCGGAGATCGCGGGCGAGCTCATCCTGCAGAACGGCACGGAGGAGCAGAAGGACAAGTATTTGAAGGCCATCGCCACGGGCGAGCTTCTTCCGACCGCCGTCTTCACCGAGCCCAACACCGGCTCCGACCTCGCCTCGTTGCGCACCCGTGCCGAGAAGCACGGGGATGTCTACAAAGTCTATGGCCAGAAGACGTGGATCACGCATCCCGTGCGCGCCGATATGATGACGCTGCTGGTGCGCACCAACCCAGCCGAGAAAGGCTATCGCGGCCTCTCGATGCTGCTCGCCGAGAAGCCGCGCGGCACCGACGACAACCCGTTCCCGGCCGAGGGTATGACCGGCGGGGAGATCGAGGTGCTCGGCTATCGCGGCATGAAAGAGTTCGACATCTCGTTCGACGGCTTCGAGGTGCCGGTTGATCAACTGCTCGGCGGCCAGGAGGGGCAGGGCTTCAAGCAGCTGATGGCGACGTTCGAGAGCGCGCGTATCCAGACGGCGGCGCGGGCGGTCGGCGTGGCGCAATCGGCGATGGACCTCGCGCTCAAGTACGCGCTCGATCGGCAGCAGTTCGGCAAGGCGATCTATGCGTTCCCGCGCGTCGCCAACAAGATCGTCATGATGGCCGTCGAGACGATGGTCGCGCGTCAGATCACCTATTTCGCCGCACGCGAGAAGGACGAGGGGCGGCGCTGCGACCTCGAGGCGGGCATGGCCAAGCTGCTCGCGGCGCGCATCGCCTGGGCCAACGCGGACAACGCGGTGCAGATCCACGGTGGCAACGGCTTTGCGCTGGAGTACCCGGTGAGCCGGGTGTTGTGCGACGCCCGCATCCTCAACATCTTCGAAGGCGCCGCCGAGATCCAGGCACAGGTGATCGCACGGCGGCTGCTGGAAGGCGCGAATTGATCGGGAGAGCTGCCACGAGTTCAGAGTCAGCGAGTGAACGCAGCGCTTACGCGCAACATTCACATTGGTAGACCTACGGTATTCGGGGCACCCCAACATCTGCCACTAGCTCAGGCACCGATGCGGGGAATTCGAATTCATGCGCGACCTGCTGAGCCATTCGCTGTTCTTCGAGATCTCGGCACTGCTCGTGCTCGCCGCGGGCGTCGGGTTCGTAGGGCACCTGTTGCGCCAGCCGCTCATCGTCAGCTTCATCGCCGTCGGCATTCTCGCCGGCCCGTCAGCGCTCGATATCACACGCTCGAGTGAGAAGATCTCGGCTCTCTCGGAACTAGGCATCGCACTGCTGCTGTTCTTGGTCGGACTGAAGCTCGATGTGAAGCTCATCAAGTCGCTTGGCGCGGTGTCCCTGAATACCGGTCTCGGCCAGGTCGCGTTTACCGCCCTTATCGGCTTCTTCATCTGCCTGGCTCTGGGTTTCGACGCCGTCGCGAGCCTCTACATCGCGGTCGCTCTGACCTTTTCCAGCACCATCATCATCGTCAAGCTGCTGTCGGACAAGCGCGAGGTCGATTCCCTTCATGGCCAGATTGCGCTCGGGTTCCTGATCGTTCAGGATATCGTGGTCGTCATCGCCATGATCGTGCTCTCCGCGATCGGGATCGGTGCCCAATCCGGCGCCTCGGTCGGCGCAGTCGCTGGAGTATTCTTGGCGGGCGGCGCGATGTTGGCCGCTGTGCTCATCTTCATCCGCTACGTGGCTACGCCGCTGACGGAAGCGCTGGCGCGTCGACCAGAACTCCTGCTCCTATTCGCCGTTGCGCTGGCCGCATCGCTGGCGGCGGTCGGAGAGTATCTCGGGTTCGGCAAGGAACTCGGTGGCCTGCTGGCCGGCGTTGCTCTGGCTTCGACGCCCTATCGTGAAGCCTTGGCCGCGAGACTGGCGCCACTCAGGGACTTTCTGCTCCTCTTCTTCTTCATCGGGTTAGGCTCAAAGCTTCAACTCACGCACGTAGGCGCTGGACTCCTCTCGTCGTTGGTTCTTTCGCTCTTCGTGTTGATCGGCAATCCACTGATCGTGATGGCCATCATGGGCGTGATGGGCTACCGGAAAAGAACCGGTTTCCTTGCTGGACTGACGGTAGCGCAGATCAGCGAGTTCTCACTCATCTTCATGGCCATGGGCGTCAGCCTCGGGCACATTGACGCGTCAAGCCTCGGCCTTGTGACGCTCGTCGGGCTGATCACCATCGCAGCCTCGACCTACATGATCACGTATTCCCATCAGCTGTATGCCGCTGCGGAGCCCCTGCTGCCGTCGTTCGAAAGGAACGGGGCGCCGCGAGAAACGGAGGCTGCTCAGTCCGATGGGGAGCGTTATGATGCGGTCATCTTCGGCCTCGGGCGATATGGCGAGGCGATTGCCAGCCGCCTTAAGAATGGTGGACAGCGGGTGCTTTGCGTCGACTTCAATCCCCGCGCAGTGCGCGACTGGCAGGCGCGCGGCGGAGACGCAATTTATGGAGATGTTACCGATCCCGAGTTCGTCGCGACTTTGCCGCTGACGGGTGCGGACTGGGTGATCTCCGCAATCGCCGACCAGGATGCTGGCTTGGCGCACGAGGACGTCAGGATGACGGTTATCGCCGCCGTCAGGCATGCAGGCTACGAAGGCCGCATCGGAATCCGGAACCGTAGACCGGCCGACACGGACGGGGCGCTGCAAGCTGGCGCGGATCTCGTGCTCGAGCCGTTTCAGGACGCGGCTGATCGCGCCGTCGAGTTGGTGAGGTCACACGAGCGTCCGCAACGCATGCCTGTTGTCGATGTCGACGATCAAAGGCCGCTTGCTTAATCGCCGACGGGTGGCGTCCTCGAGCGCAAGGAGAGCGACAATGCAAACAATTCTCGTAGCCAGCGATCTTTCGGCGCGCTCGGACCGCGCGCTCGCACGAGCTGCCACTTTGGCTGAACATCACAAGGCGAAGCTGATTGTGGTCCATGTGGTGGACGAGGAGCTTCCCGCGGCCTTGGCCGATCGCCAGGTCGAGGATGCCGAGAACGTCCTTCGATCTGCAATCGCGCCGCTTGCGCAGAGCGGTGTCAGTGACAGCGAACTCCGGGTCGTGGTCGGCGAGCACTATCAGTCCATACTTGCCGAGGCAGAGCGTGCTAATGCCGACCTGATCGTGATCGGACAACACCGCAAGGACATCCTTCTCGACCTTTTCCGGGGCAGCACGGGCGAGCGCGTCATCCGGTTCGGCAATCGGCCTGTCCTCGTCGTCAGATCGCCCGCCCGTCATCGCTATGTCAGCCTTCTGGCCGCCATCGATTTCTCGATCCCGTCTCGGAGGGCCATCGAAGCGGCGGTCAAGCTCGCCCCCGACACCGATATTACCCTCGTCCATGCCTTCGACCTTCCGTTCCGTGGCCTAATATTCTCCAGAGGGTCGATGGACGACTTGGCCAAGAAACACCAGCTCCAGTTCCAGGAGATGGTCGATGCCCAGACCCGCGAGTTCCTGGCATCGCTCTCCGAGCCGATCGTTGTTCGACGAGTGATCGCCAAAGAGGGGCGACCGGATGAGGTGATCATCGCCACTGCCGAGGAAACTCGCCCCGATCTCCTGGTCGTCGGCACGCACGGTCGATCGGGTCTGGGGCGCGCGGTGCTGGGGAGCGTGGCAGAGCATGTGCTCGCCCGAGCCACTTGCGATGTCCTGGCTGTGCGAGGGTGGTGATGGATCGAGACCGTCCGGCACCGTTGGCGCGATGCGACTCCCCTAGGGGAGCCGGCCGCCTCGCGTGCTAGAGCCTGAAAACGGCCCGCTCGTCGGCGTCGAGCTGGTCTACGAGACCGATCTCCCAGGCGAGATAGGCGCGCGCCGACTCGAGGTTGCCCTCGTTGCGCCCTAGCGTGTGGAAAACGAAGTCGATGCACTCGGCGTCGGACGGAATGGAGGGGGTCTCGACCGTCTTCCCAGTCCACGACTGCATGCCGCTAGCCATCACCGCGACATCGCCGCAACCGGCCTCGGCGAGATCGAGGGCTGCAAGCGCTGCTACGCCCCGGTCGTCGGCGACCAGCACAACGGGCTTCGACGGGTCGCGAACGTCGCGGGCGATGCGCGGACGGATGGACCAGGTCGCGCCTTCGATATGGCCGTCGCGGTAGCTCATGCTGGGGCGGACGTCGATGACCTGGCCCTCGCCCTTTGCAATCGCTGCGGCGACGTCTGCCTCGGAGACCTCGCGCATGCGAATGCGGCTTGCGTCGAACTTCGGCTTTCTCGCCTCGATGAGACCCGAGCCGGCGAAGGCTTCGCGTGCTCCGGCGCCATCGGTCAGGACGATCGCCTCGTGGCCGAGCTGGCGGAGCCAAGCGGCGGTCATGGGCGCGCGGACCATCTCGCCCAAGTCCGAGAGCACGATACGGGCGCCCTTGACGCCGACCCACTGGTCGGTCGCCTGCTGCAGCTGGCCGCCCGGCGCGTGGGCGAAGGCGGGGAGCGCGTCGCGGGCGAACTCCTCGGCGGTGCGCGTGTCGAAAAGAAACGTGGTGCGCGACGTATCGTTGGCCATGGCGATGACGGCGGCAGCGTCGGCATAGACGACACCGTGGCGTGTGGCGTGGGCTTTCGCCCGCTCGCGCTTGGCTGCGATGGCCGCCGGCGAGGTGTCGCCTGTCGGCGCGCGGCGGTCGGCGCCGTGCTCGATGGGGATGCCTTCGAGCCAGTAGCCCTGGGTGCCGTTCTCGAGTGCGACAACCTCGTTCTCGATGCCCCAGTCGATCAGCGTCTGCGCACCAATGATGGAGCGGGTGCGGCCGGCGCAATTGACGACGATCCTGGTGTCGCGATCTTTCACCAGACCGTCGATGTGCAGCGCCAGCTCGCCATTAGGCAGACTGATGCCGCCTGGGATGTTGAAGCGGCGGTACTCGTCCCAGGTGCGGCCGTCGACGATGACCATTTTCTCGCCGCGCTCCTGCATGGCGATCAGCTCGCGGGCGTTGATGCGCGGCGTGTGGCGGGCGACCTCGACGATCTCGCCGAATGCCTTGGAGGGCACGTTGACGCCCTCGAACAGGTGATAGCCGGCAGCCTTCCAGCCGGGCGCGCCGCCTTGCAGCACGGCGACGTCCGTATAGCCCATGCCCTCGAGGCGACGCGCAGCCGTCTCGGCGAAACCCTCGCCGCCGTCGAACACGACGATGCGGGTTCCGCGGCGGGGAACCAGACGCTCGGCGTCGAGCTCCAGCCGGCTATAGGCGAGCGGCACGGAGAACAGCGGATGCCCTTGGCTGTAGGCGCCGGTCTCGCGGACGTCGAGGAGTGCAATCTCGCCCGGCTCCTTCAAGGCTTGCTTCAGCGCGCGGGCTTCGATGGTCTTTGCCATGGGCGTTCTCCTCGATCGTCGTTGGCGGAACGATGGCATTCGACGCGACAAGCCGTCAACGCCGGGCGGCGAGAAGGCGCGCCACTGCGTCGTAGTCCGTGGCCAAGTGATGGGCGCCGGCTGCGGACAGGCGCTCGGCGTGGCCGTCGCGGATGTGGCTGGCGCCGAGGAACCCGATCACGGTCATGCCGGCGGCGCGCGCGCCCAAGACGCCGGCCGGGCTGTCCTCCAGGACGATGCAGGATTCCGGGGAAACGCCCATGCTGTTGGCGGCGTGGAAGAATATGTCGGGGGCTGGCTTGCCGTTCGGGACCTCGGTGGCGCTGTGAAGGCTCCGGCCGAAGTGGTGGCGAAGCGCGAATTTGTCGACGCAGTGGTTGAGCCATTCTTGGGAGCTCGACGAGGCGACGCAGCGCGGCAGATGCCCGTGCCCGTCCAGGAAGCGCACAAGGCCGACAACTGGTCCGACGTCTCGCCGCATGACGGTTTTCGATCGAGCCCTGTGCGTTTCCTCGAACCCTTCGGGTAGCGGCGCCCCGACCCATTCGACGATCGCCTGCCGACAGTCCTCCCAGCGCTTGCCCATGAAAAGGCGAATCGAGTTGTCGAGCGTGGTCGGCTTGCCGAGGCCGGTCGTGATGCTGTCCGCAAGCAGCGTATTGGCCATCGTCTCGCTGTCCGCGACCACGCCGTCGAAGTCGAAGATGAGCAGGCCGGGCATGGAGGCGCTATTGCTCGATCGAATTGCCATGTCGCCGCGCTCCGTCCCTTGTCCCGTTCATCGTCCGGCGCTTTCGCCACTCGGTCACTTGCGGCGCCCCATCGTTCATGATCGATTGGCGGCCGAGTAGCGCCCCCGAGCGCGTCCACCCTATCCATAACCGTCAGAGGGCATCCGAGCCATGGCAACGAACAAGGTCGCGATCATCACGGGCGGCGGCACCGGCATCGGGCGCGCGGCCGCGTTGCATCTGCAGGCGGACGGCTGGGACGTGGCCGTCGCGGGGCGCCGTAAGGAAGAGCTCGACCGGACCGTCGCCATGGCCAAGGCCGGCGGCGGTAAAATGCTGGCGGTGGCCACCGACGTTACCAAGCAGGACCAGGTCAAGGCACTGTTCGCCAAGACGAAAGAGGCGTTCGGGCGGCTGGATTTCCTGTTCAACAACGCCGGCATGGGGCTGCCCGCCGGGCCGATGGAGGACATCAAAATCGAGGACTGGCAGAAGGTTGTCGATCTGAACCTCACCGCCTGCTTCATGTGCGCGCAAGAGGCGATCCGCATGTTCAAGGCGCAGTCGCCGCAGGGCGGGCGCATCGTCAACAATGGCTCGATCTCGGCGCATACGCCACGGCCGGGGTCGGTCGCCTACACCTCGACCAAGCACGCGATCACGGGACTTACTAAGACGATCGCGCTCGACGGGCGGCCGTTCAACATCGCCTGCGGGCAGATCGACATCGGCAATGCCGACACCAACATGGGTGGGCGCATGAAGGCGGGCGTGCCGCAGCCGCGTGGCGACATCATGCCGGAGCCGGTGTTCGACGTGGAGCACTGCGGCTCGGCGATCCGCTATATGGCGAGCCTGCCGCTCGACACCAACGTGTTCGAGATGACCATCAAGGCGACAAACATGCCGTACGAAGGGCGCGGCTGAGATCAGACCCACCGCCGGCCGACGATCACACGTCGTCGTGCTCGCCCCCTTCTCGCCAAGGTGAGCGCGTAGAGCTTATTCGCAAATGGCAACGAGCCCCCGTCGTGAACGCGTCGGCGGGCTTTTGCGTTTTGGAAGAACCGGGAAGAAAGGGGGAGACTATGGCCGAAGCCGCCTCGGTCGATCTGTTCACGCAGTTGCTCAACATGACGCAAAGCTTCGAGCTCGCAATCCTGTTCTATGTCGTCGGCTCCGTCGTGGTCGGCGCCATTATTTTCCTGGTTGCGCGTCTGATCCTCTCGCGCGTTCTCGCCAAATTTGCGTCGGGCCCGAGCCTGATGAAGCGCCTCGAAGGTCCGCTCAGGCTCCTGACGCTCGTCCTGGTCGTCTCATTCGCTCTTCCCGCCGCCGATTTCACGCCCGAAATCGCCGACACGGCGCGACATGCGTTGCGCGTAGGGGTCATTCTTCTGGCCGGCTGGACGGTCCTGATCATAATCGAGACGCTGTCGAACTTCTTCAGTCGGCGAAGCCGCCTCGATGTCGAGAACAACCTCGAGGCGCGGCGCCTGCTCACGCAGATTTCGATCCTGAAGCGAGCGGCCGAGGTGATCGTCGTCCTGATCACCGCGGGCGCCGTGCTCATGACGTTTCCGACGGTCCAGCATGTCGGCGTCAGTCTCTTCGCCTCGGCTGGCGCCGCAGGTTTGGTGCTCGGTTTCGCGGCGCGGCCCATTCTCGCCAACCTGATCGCCGGGATCCAGATCGCCTTGACGCAGCCGATACGCTTGGACGACGTGGTCATCGTGGAAGGCGAGTGGGGGTGGATCGAGGAGATCACGTCGACATATGTCGTGGTCCGAATCTGGGATCTCAGACGGCTTGTCGTGCCTCTTTCCTACTTCATCGAGAAGCCGTTCCAGAACTGGACACGCGAGAGCTCCGCGATCATCGGCTCGGTGACCTGGCAGCTCGATTATCGTGCGCCCATCGAGGAGATGCGGAGCAAGCTCGACGAGTTGCTCGCCGGAAACAAGCATTGGGACGGCAAGGTTGCGAACGTGCAGGTGGTCGAGACGGCTATCTCGACGATCACGGTGCGCGCACTGATGAGCGCCTCCAACTCACCCGCGGCCTGGGATCTCAGGTGCGAGGTCCGCGAGAAAATGATCGCCTGGCTCAGGGAGGCACATCCGGAAGCCTTGCCCCGCCTCAGGGCGACCGTGGACGGGCCGCAAATCGCGACGAGCACGACGATGCCTGCGGGCGAGGATATCGCGCGCGCTCACGCGTGAGGCCGGCTTGCCCTAGGCGAAATGTCGATCGTGGTGGAACCCGGATGGACGGCGGGAAATTGTTCCAGTGACCGGCCCCGTTGGCGGGCCTCGAGATCAATGGAACCAGTCGACCGGCATGGCAAGGACGATCACAGGCATTATTGTCGGCGCACTCGCAGTCGTCGTGCTTGCCGGAGTCGGCGGTGTCGCCGCCGTCTACACCGGCGCCTATAACATCGCCGCGACAGAGGAGCATGTGTCTTTCGTCAGATGGGCGCTGGATACGACCATGCAGAACTCGGTCGAGCGCCAAGCCCGGACGGTGCCGCAGCCGCCCAGCTTCACACCGGAGATGGTTGCGTCAGGTGCCGGTGCCTACAAGGGAATGTGCCAGCATTGCCACGCCGGGGTCGGGGTCCAGCGCTCGTCCTGGGCAAACGGCATGCGACCTCGCCCGCCGCATCTTTCAGAAGCCGCCGCGCACTGGGAGCCCAGCGAGGTGTTTTGGCTCGTCAAGCACGGGGTAAGGATGACCGGTATGCCGGCTTTCGGGCCGACGCATGACGACAAGGCGATCTGGAGCATCGTTGCCTTCGTGAAGGCCCTGCCGGCAATGACCCCGGAGCGATACACCTCGCTCGGTAGCGCCGCGCACGGCGGGGGCTCGCAAGATCATGGCCACTCGCGCTGAGCAGGGAGGCTCGTCCGCCATGTCCTATTGGCGTTTCGCCGCGATGATCGCGACCTCGACGGTCGTCATGTACGGGCTGATGTATCTCAACACGTATGCCTACGAGCATGTCTTCTGGAGCGAGACACGCGCGTGGATGGCGCTCCTGATGGGCTCGACGATGGCAATCATCATGCTCGGCTTCATGCTTGGGATGTACGACCGGATGGGAGTCAATCTGGCAATTTTCGGCGGAGCAGCGGCTGTTTTCGCGCTTACGCTCTGGCTGGTCCGCTCGCAGGCAACTGTCGACGACGTGGACTACATGAAGGCGATGATCCCGCATCATTCGATCGCGATACTGACCAGCGAGCGCGCTCAGATCTCGGACCCGCGGGTGCGCAAGCTCGCTCACGAGATCATCGAGGCGCAGGAACGAGAAATTTCCGAGATGAAGTACCTTGCACACGATCTCGAGGCGCGGGACTGATGGGCAGGATGGTCCCAGCTCTGCCGGGTCTGCTCGCGCTTGCTGGCGTCGCCCTGCTTGCGGCCTGCACCGACCACGAGGCGGCAGACGACGAGACTAATCCGGCGCGCGCCGAGGAATCATCGCGGATCGTCTCCGCAGAGGAGATCATCTCCGGGGCGCAGGTTTCCACGCTCGATCCCGCAACCCTGCATGGCGCCGAGATTCGAAAGGCGCTCGGCGCCGCTCCGCGATGCGAGTTCCGGTACACGAGCACGGGACGCCCCGCCTTGGCCATCAGCATGACGGCGGAAGGGGCGCCAGTGGGAGGCGTCGTCAAACTCAACGGGCGCCTGCTGCTGCTGAAAGCCGGGGATGCCTCCAGGAAAGATGCGAGCCCATCCACCCTGACCCTTACGGCGGCTCCCATCATCCTCACCGTCACGCCGGACAGCACGGGTGGCCCGCCCACGGAGAAGCGTGAGGCCAACGCCGTGTTCGAGGTTGGAGATGAGCTCAGGGCCGGCTATCGCGGGTACCTTTCGTGCGTTCCAGGCACGCCGACGATCTCAAGTAAGAAATAGCGGCCGCAGCAACGGTGGCTGGTCTCGCGCTCACGGCGGGACTAACCTCTCTCGGATCAGCCCGAGGAGCCGCCATGCCGAGCCGCATCGAAATCGAGATCCGTGACCGTGTCGCCTTCGCTGGCGGAACGAGCTTCGGGGACGTCGGTCCCTACGAGCGCATCAAGGGTCGCGCGCTGATGGCGGTCGATCCGAAAGCGCCAGACCTCGCTGGTGTGGTCGATCTCGACAGGGCACCTCGCGACGGCAACGGCCTCGTCCATTTCGCCACCGATCTTCTGATCCTGAAGCCCGTCGACCTCGCTCCCAGCAACCGGCGGCTGTTTTTCGACTGGGGCAATCGCGGCAACATCCGCTGCCTGCAATTCTTCAACGACGCGCCAGGGTCGAACGATCCGCGCAGCGCCGCTCATGCCGGGAACGGCTTTCTGATGCGGCGCGGATATACGGTAGTAATGGCAGGCTGGCAGGCGGACCTGCTGCCGGGAGATGACCAATTCCTGCTGGACGTGCCGGTGGCGACGGACAACGGCCAGCCGATCACGGGCAAGGTTCGGGTCGAGTACATCGCGACGGGACCGGGGCAGAGGACGTTTCCGCTCTCGAGCCGGGCCTCGACGCGCTCGCACCCGACTGTCTCGCTCGATACACGCAACGCTCAGCTGACGCGGCGGCGGTACGCCCGAGACGAGCGCATTCCGGTGCCGCACGACCAATGGATGTTCGCGCGTGTCGAGGGCGGGGCCGGGCTCGACAACCAAGGTGGCGAGACGGCAATCATCCCATCGGACGTGCACATTCACATGCCGTCAGGGTTCGAGCCGGGCTGGATCTACGAGCTCGTCTACGAGGGGCGCGATCCGCTGGTGCTCGGTCTCGGACATGTGGCGGTGCGCGACGTGGTGGCGTTCCTGAAGTCAGGACGCGCCGACGACGCCGGCATCGCCAATCCGCTGCCGGGCGGCATGGAGAAAGCCTACGGCTGGGGGCGCTCGCAGACAGGGCGTTGCATCCGCGATTTCGTGCATCGCGGCTTCAATGCGAACCCGGCCGGCGGCAAGGTTTTCGACGGCTTGCTGCCGCACGTTGCGGGTGCCGGGCGGATGTGGATGAACCATCGCTTCGCGAACGTCATCATCTCGGCGGGGCAGCAGCACGAGGACCACGAGAACCCGGCCGATACGTTCCCGTTCTCCTATGCGCCCTCGACCGATCACCTGACGGGAAAGACCGACGGCATCTGCAAGCGGCCGCAGAGCGACCCGCTGATCTTCCACTCGCAGACAGGGTCGGAGTACTGGCAGCGCCGCGGGAGCCTTGCGCACACGGACACGCAGGGGAACGACCTTCCGCTCCCCGAGAACGTACGCGCCTACTTCTGGGCCTCCTCTCAGCATTTTGCGGACCCGCTCCTTAAGAAGCCCGGACGCGGCATCTGCCACAACGTGCAGAACGTGGTTTGGACGTCGATGCTGTTTCGCGGTCTCCTCGATGCGATGGATGCATGGGCCAGCAACGGTACACCGCCGCCGGATAGCCGCATCCCGAGGCGCGCCGACGGAACCCTTGTCGACATCGAGACGTGGCGGGCCGGCTTTCCAGCCATCCCCGGCGTTGCGACTCCGCTGGAGCCAAACACGCTCGAGCGGCTCGATTTTGGGCCGGACTATGAGCGGGGCCTACTGACTGAGCCGCCACGGCGTACAGGCGAGCATTACGCAGTGCTGGTGCCTGCGACGGATGCCGACGGCAACGACATCGCGGGCGTGCGGGTGCCAATGGTGCAAGTTCCGCTCGCGACGTACACGGGCTGGAACATGCGCGTTCGGGGCCAGGGACACGGTGCGCTGCACGATTTCACCGGCTCGACCATCCCGTTTGCCGACAGTCCAGAGGAGCGCAGGATAACCCGCGATCCCCGGCCTTCGATCGCCGAGCGCTACGGCGATGCCGCCACCTATCGACGCCTGATTGGCGAGGCGGCTCAACGGCTCGTCGCCGAGCGCCTGATGCTGGAGGAGGATGTCGACCGCTGCATCGCGGCGGCAGCGAACTGGCACGCGCCGAGGCACGAGGTTGGCCTGAGCTGAGGGTGCGACATGGAAATATGACCACAATACCAACAAACCATTAAGTAATTTGAGGTGATAGTGCACCGGAAGAGCCTGACCGCGCGTTAACCTCCGAGCGTGGGGCCATACCAGTGAGCGTTCGCATGAAAACCCTGCTTCTCTTGTGCCTTCTGACCTTTGGCCTCGTCGCCACGCCGATCGTCTCGGCGGACGCGCAAGAGCGCAGACGCTCCAAACCGCTGAGCGTGCCGGTCTACAAGAAGCATTACCGCGGCGGCTACTCGTACCGCGCCGTCGACGTGATCGACACGCGCAAGTTTACCGATCCCACGCTCAGCCAGCAGTCGCAGGGCGGGCCGTTCGACAGCGGCTTCTTCTTCGAGACCCCGCGCGGCCCCTACGGCGGCACGACGCCGTATTTTCATTAGGCGCCTGCGTACAGATTTCCATAACTGGTGCCGGCAGAGCGAGAGTGTCGGGACAGCCGCATGAAGTATTTGGAGAGTCATGCCCATGGACTCGATATGGGCGATCGAATTGAAAGTGGAGCCAAGGCGGGCGTGCGACGCCGCTTCAATCGCGCATGCGCTCGAAAGTATTGTGGCGAGCACACCCGGGCTCAGCTTCGAAATCGACCCAGAGTCAAGAGAACTCTTCTTGCGCGGGCAGTCGGAGCTTCAGCTCGATCAAGCCATCAGCACCTTGTCGAGCCAAGTCCCGCTCAATGTCGGTCCTCCACAAGTTGCCTATCGAGAGACGGTTGTGGGAAGCACCGAATTCACTGGCCCTAGGTGCGGAGCGTTCAAGGTTCGAGTGCGCGTGGAGCCGAACGACGACGGGTTGAGAAACTCCTTTGCATCGCTGATTTCTGAATCCGCACCATATGCGCCAGCAATCCTGACGACTCTCGGGGCTCTCCGTCGCCGACCCGAGAATGGGACACGCATTGGTGCGCCGCTGATAGGGACCAAAGTCACTTTGCTAGATGCCTTCGTCGAGACAGATCGTACGACTTCGGCGGAACTCGAACTTGCGACCCGATCGTCGATACATGCCGCGCTGCAGCACGCCGATGTTCGGATATTGGAGCCGATTATGCTCGTGGCTATCCTTTTGCCTACATTGGCACTCGGACGGCTTTCCGATTTGATCGGCTCTCGTCGTGGACAGATTGTCGAACGGGGCGTTCAGGATGCATGCGCTACGGTCCACGCTCATATCCCAGTGGCCACGCTGTTTGGATTCAGCAGTAGCTTGCAGGCTATTGCAGGGGTGACAGCCTCGGCATGCACAACGTTCCTTCGCTACGCCGAGGTCCCTGAACTTACCTCGACAGATCCGGGCAATTTCCCGCCTGCAGTTGGCATGCGTGCGTGATGTGCCACGAAACCACGGGCTACGCTGAACCCGAGGTATGTCGCGCAGAACGAATTGGCGCGGGGCAATCCCCGTACAAGTATCGACTTCGCGCCACCTCACCTCCCCCGCATCGGCGCCAGCACGTCGAAAATGCGCTCGTCGAGTTGAGTGCGCTCGCCGGTGGGGTGAATCGACTGGATGCAGACGTGGTCGGCGCCGGCGTCCCAGTGGGCCTGGATGCGCTGACGGATGGCTGCCTCGTCGCCCCAGACGATGTTGGCATCGATCAGGCGATCCGAGCCACCGTCGGCCATGTCCGACTGGTTGAAGCCGAGACGGCGCCAGTTGGCGCAGTAGTTCTCCATGGCGATATAGGGCGCGAGTGCGACGCGGGCACCAGCGCGCGCGCGGACGGGGTCGGTCTCCAGCATGACCATCTGCTCGGGAGCGAGGATCTTATTCGGGCCGAGAATCTTTCTCGCCTCGGCGGTGTGCTCCGGCGTGACGCAATAGGGGTGCGCGCCGTCCGCCATCTCGGCCGCGAGCTTCAGCATGAGAGGACCGAGGGCGGCGATGACCACGTTCGGCTTCTCTTTCGGCGCGGGAGCGGCATAGGCCGCCTCCTGCATGCCCTTCAGGTAGGCGCGCATCGCCAGCACGGGCTTCTCGTACTCGTGGCCGCGAAGCCCCGTCACCATCGGCTTGTGTGAAACGCCGAGCCCCAGGAGAAAGCGCCCGCCGGACTGCTCATTCAAGCCTTGCAGCGCGGCGTTGGCCGAGACCGCGTCGCGGCCGTACATGTTGGCGATGCCGGTCGCGATGTTGAGCCGCGTGGTGTTGGCGAGCATCCAGGCGGCGTTGACGAGCACGTTGCGGCCGCGGCTTTCCGGCATCCACAGCGTCTCGAACCCGCGCGCCTCGATGCGGCGGGCGAAGGCGGCGGCGTCGTTGGCGGACAGCGCGTCGAGCGAGGCCCATACGCCGAGCTTGCCGAGGTTCATTCGTCGGTTCTCCTGGATTGATCGTTGACCGCTTCCGACCAAGACGCCGGCAGCGTGGACTTATCCCCTGAACTGCCGCCGGTCGCCCGCGCGCAGCCACAGGCGAACGAGGTGGCGCCGCTTCTCGGGCTCATCGAAATCGACGTAGGGCGTGCGACCGTGGACGATCGTGCGGTTGTTCAGGATCTGGATCTGGCCGCGCTCCATCCAGAAGTCGTGACGGCGGGCGGGATCGGTCAGGAAGCCGTTGATCACGTCCACGGCGGCGCGGCCCGCATTATCTAGCACCTGCCCGGTTTTCTCGTAGCCGCGCTTGATAATCTTGGCGTTCATGCGAATGCGCAGGCCACCGTTCTCGATGGCGAAGATCGGCAGCCAGTTATTGGCGTCGGCCGCCTGATAGTCGCGCTTGTCGCGATAGAACGGCTGGTAGAGGCGCTCGAGCAACTCCGGATGCTTTTCACGCACGTGATTGTGGGCTGCGTAGGCGCTGGCGAGCGAACTCTTGCCGCCCTCGCGCGCCGTCTGCAGGCAGAGCAGCGACAGGTAGTTGGCGGGCGCCTCGCCCATCGAGCTGTCGTTGTGCATATCAAGGCCCTGGGGCGTCAGGGCCTCGCGGGTGTCCATCGTGTAGTCCTGGCCGTCGTAGCGGACGTCATAGATCATCTTGCCCGACCATTCCTGCGCGACGGGGGGCTCGATCAGGCTGCCGAGCAGCCAATAGACGTCGATCAGCTCCTGCTGCTTCCAGCGGTCCACCGGCAGGCGGTCGAGAATGACGAAGCCCAAGCCATCGTCGAGCTGGCGCTTGACGCCTTGCATCATGCGACGGCAGGCGTCCAACTGGAAATGCTCAGGGACCAGGATCAGCGTCGGCACCGGCGCCTTGCGCTGCTCGGCCACCACCTGATCGAGCTCAGCCAGGCACTCGGGCGTCAACTTCACGACGAATTCGGCATCCGCCACGTCGGGGCCATGCCATGCGCGCGGGCGGGGCACGATGCCGTCGAGCATGCGAGGGCGATCGATCGTCGCCGTCGCGTTCATTGGCGCGTTCACTGATGCATTCATGGGCGCTGTCTCCTCGTCGCTCGTTTTTGATGAGCCGAGCCGAGCTCGGCCCTATTTCTTCCAGTCCTGCTTGATGATGTCGGCGGCCTTCTCGGCGATCATGATGGTGGCGGGATGGATGTTGGACGACGGCACCATGGGCATGACGGATGCATCGACCACGCGCAGGCCCTCGATCCCGCGGACCTTCAGATCCGGCGTCGTGACGGCCTTCTCGTCGACGCCCATGCGACAGGTGCCGGACGGGTGGTAGACCGTCGACGCGTTGTTGCGGACGTACTCCTTGAAGTCCTCGTCCGACACGACCTCGGGGCCGGGCAGATACTGCTCGTCGATGAGCGACCTGAAGGGCTCGGTGGCGACGATCTGCTTGGCGATACGCCAGCCGGCCATCATCATCCGCCAGTCCTCGTCGTGGGTCATGTAATTGGCGTAGATGCGCGGCGGGAAGCGGCCCTCCTGATCGCGCAACTTGATCTCGCCGCGCGAGTGGGGACGGCAAACGCAGAAGTTGAACATGAAGCCTGGGAACTTGTGCAGGCCCGCCTTGAATGCGCCTTCGGTCGAGAAGTTGGCGCACTGGAACTGCAGGTCCGGCACCGGCTCCGTCGGGCGCGACTTGACGAACATGGTCGCCTCGGTGGCGCCGACGGCGAGCGGGCCCGACTGCTTGAGCGCGTAGTCGATGGCCATCTTCACAGACTGCAGCGGACTGCGAGAGACCTCGTTCAAGGTACCGGGCGTTTGGGTCTTGAAGACCATGCGTATGAGCAGGTGATCCTGCAGGTTCTTGCCGACGCCCGGCAGATCGTGAACGACGTCGACGCTCATGGTCTTCAGCTCGTTCGCCGGGCCGACGCCGGATGCCAGCAGCAAAACGGGGGAGTTGATCGAGCCGCCGGACAGGATCACCTCCCGGCGCGCGCGGATGTAGCGCTTCTTGCCGTTCTCCTCGATCTCGACGCCAATGGCGCGCTTGCCTTCGAAGATGATGCGCAGCGCCTGGGCATTGGTCTTTAGCGTGAGATTGCGGCGGTTGAGGTTCGGCTTCAGATAGCCGACCGCCGTCGAGACGCGACGCCCCTTGCGGACATTGAGCTGCACGATGCCGACGCCGTCGATCTTCTCGCCATTGAAGTCGTCATTCTTCGGGATCTGCAGCCGGGTGGCGGTCTCCACGAAGGCGCGAGCCGGCGTCGACGGGCTCTTGATGTTCGAGATGTGCATCGGACCGCCCTGGCCGCGCCATTGGTCGGCGCCCGGCTCGTTGTGCTCGCTCTTCTTGAAGTAGGGGAGAACGTCCTTGTAGCTCCAGCCCTGAGCGCCGAGGCGCTCCCATTCGTCGAAGTCGGATGGGGCGCCGCGGAGGAAGACGAGGCCATTGATCGAGCCGGAACCACCCAGAACCTTGCCGCGCGGCCAGACCACGGAGCGGCCGTTTAGAGCCGGCTCGGGCTCGGTGGCGTAGCCCCAGTTGTAGCGCGCTTTCGGAACGATCTTGCCGAAGCCGAGGGGAATGTGAATCCAAGGATTGCGATCCCGGCCGCCTGCTTCCAGCAGACATAGAGTCACCGACGGGTCCTCCGTCAGCCGTGTCGCGACGACGCAACCGGCCGAGCCCGCACCGGCCACGACCACATCGTACTCCTCATCGAAAACCACACCCTTCGCCATGTCCGTCCCTGTCGGTGCCTCAACCTAGCCGGGTTCACCGGCGCGCCATGCGAGCACAATTCACGATCCTCGACCAGTCCTGACGACCGGCGTCGCTAACTCTTCAATCGATAGCCCGTCCGGAATATCCACCAGACGACGGCGAGGCAGACCCCCAGGAAAACCAGGGTGAGGACGAGGCACAGAACCACGTCGACGTCGGCCTTGCCGTAGAAGCTCCAGCGGAAGCCGTTGACCAGATATACGACAGGATTAGCGAGGCTGACGAGCCGCCAGAACGGCGGCAGAACGTCGATCGAGTAGAACGTGCCGCCTAGGAACGTGAGCGGCGTGATGACCAGCAGCGGCACGAGTTGCAGCTTCTCGAAGTTATCTGCCCAGATGCCGATGATGAAGCCCAACAGGCTGAAGGTTGCGGCGGTCAGCACGAGGAAGGCCACCATCGCCAGCGGATGCTCGATGCGCATCGGCACGAACAGTGCCGCCGTCGCCATGATCAACAGCGCCAACATGATGGATTTCACGGCAGCGGCGCCGACATAGCCGATGACGATCTCGAAGGCGGATATGGGCGCTGAAAGGAGCTCGTAGATGGTGCCGATGAAGCGTGGAAAGTAGATGCCGAACGATGCGTTCTGCACGCTTTGCTGCAGAAGCGTCAGCATGACCAGGCCGGGCACTATAAAAGCACCGTAGGAGACGCCGTCGATCTCGGGAATGCGGCTCCCTATGGCGGCGCCGAAGACCACGAAATAGAGCGAGGTGGCGATCACGGGCGAGACGATGCTCTGGAGCAGAGTGCGCCGGGTGCGGGCCATCTCGAAGCCGAAGATGGCGCGGATCGCATAAAGGTTCATTTGTCCCGCCTCACGAGCTCGACGAAGATCTGCTCGAGCGACGACTGCGACGTGCGCAGGTCGCGGAAACGAATGCCAGCATCGGCGAGGGCCTGCAACAGGCGCGTTATGCCCGTGCGCTCCGCCTTCGTATCGTAGTGATAGGTCAGCTCGTGTCCGTCCTGGGACAAGGCGAGCGCAAAGTCGGCCAACGCATCCGGCACGGCCTCGAGCGGGGCTGCCAGCTCCAAGGTCAGCTCCTTGCGGCCAAGCTTGCGCATCAGAGCCGCCTTCTCCTCCACGAGGATGAGCTCACCCTTGTTGATGACGCCGATGCGGTCGGCCATCTCCTCGGCTTCCTCGATGTAGTGCGTGGTCAGGATGATGGTCACGCCTTCATCTTTCAGGCGGCGCACGACCTGCCACATGTCACGGCGCAACTCGACGTCCACACCGGCCGTCGGCTCGTCGAGGAACAGGACGCGCGGCTCGTGGCTCAGGGCCTTGGCGATCATCACGCGGCGTTTCATCCCGCCGGACAGGGTCATGATCTGGCTATTGCGTTTGTCGATGAGTGAAAGATCGGTGAGCAGGCGGTCGATGAACGCCGGGGCGGGCGCCTTGCCAAACAGTCCGCGCGAAAAACTCGTCGTATTGAAGACCGTCTCGAAGGCGTCGGTCGCGATCTCCTGGGGCACCAGCCCGACCAACTCGCGCGCTTGGCGCGCCTGCAGTACATTATCGAATCCCGCGATGCGAACCGCGCCGCCTGATTTGCGGACGATGCCGCAGATGATGTTGATCAGCGTCGTCTTGCCGGCGCCATTGGGGCCGAGGAGCGCGAAGATCTCGCCGGCCTCGATCGTGAGATCGATGGATTTCAGCGCCTCGAAGCCCGATGCGTATGTCTTCGACAACTTGGCTACTTCGATGACGGGCTGCATCGGGCGAACCGCTCCTGTGCTCGCGAGCCACCGGCCGCGTTACCGGGCTCGCTTCTACACGGAGGGCGTGGCGGAGCCAAACCAGCAATCTGCGCAGGAGCCAGCTCGGTGGCTGGTTTGCCTTCTTCTCAGTGGGATTATTAGGGGATTGAAGTGCCCACCGAGCAGCGTCCGCAAAAAGTCGCGCCACTTAAGGTTGGGCCGCGGGCGCAATCCTCGAAAGCCCGCATCAGGATTGAGGTGGGCCCTTCCGAAAATAGTTCAGAATCCAAATTCGCACGGCACTCGACAATCCGCCGTCGTCTCGACCGACGTCGACGCTCTGCACAAGCTGCGCCAGAGATTTCTTTTCGAGCTTCGCAATCTCGCGGAGCGCCTCCCAAAATGGCGCCTCGAGCGAGATGGACGTGCGATGCCCCCCGATCGTGAACGATCGTTTGACAGGACGTGGCATGGCGGGACTATGCAATCCGTTGTGGGTGTTGTCGCATCTTGACGTCAATCGTCAGTCTGGGGGGCTTCTGAGATTCCCGAACGACGTGCTCCATCCAGTTCATTGTCTTGCAGTTGCTTGGTGGCCGCCGCATGGCGTCGCTCTGCCAGTGTGCGACCGAAAAACGATCTATTCTCGGCTGCCTTCGCCTCCTTTTCACCACGGGCCTTCTTTTTGCGGGCTTGGCGAAGGTTGACGACGTCAGCGCTCATTACGATCCATTTTTTCTTCGCTTAGATAACAAGACAGAAGCGTTACAGATAGACGCTCGCAGTTGCAAGAAAAATCCGTATACACTCCAAAATCCGACCTCTGTCTCATCGACGGAGTATCTCGACCCGTAAGCGATCGTCTTTGAATTGTGGGGGTCGAGGCAGACCTCATCGCCGGCCGCGCAATGCCGGCGATGAAAATAATGAGGCGCGGCCCGCTACTTCGACTGGCCGTAGACGAGATCCGGCAACCAGAGGGATACCTCCGGAACGTAGGTGATGATGCCAAGCAGCATGAGCATGAGCAGCAGATAAGGAACAATACCGCGGATGGCGACGCCGATCGGCTGCTTGGCGACCGAGGACAGGACGAAGAGGTTGAGCCCGATCGGCGGCGAGATCAGCGCGATCTCCATGTTCACCGTCAGGACGATGGCGAAGTGCACGAGGCTGATGTCGAGCGCCTTCAGGATCGGCAGGATAAGCGGCAGCACGATCAGGATAATGGCGAAGACCTCGAGGAACATGCCGAGGACAAGCATCAGAGCGTTGATGAAGAGCAGGAACTGCCAGGCGGCGAGGTTCAAGCTTTTGACGTAGGTGACCAGCATCTCGGCGACGCCGGCACTGGTGATCCAGTGACCGAAAGCAAGCGCACCGACGATGATGAAGACGATCGAGGCGGTGAGCTTGATCGACTCCGCGAGGGTTGTCACGATCTCCGATGCCTTGACGCCTCGGTAGATGAACAAGGCCTCTATGATCGCGACAAGTGCCGCTACGCCGGCTGCCTCGGTGACCGTGACGACGCCGCTATAAATGCCGCCGAGGATGATCACGGGGATCAGCAGCGCTGGGATAGCGCGGACATTGGTCGAGACGAACTGGTCGCGGGAGAGCGCGGGCTCGACGGGATAGTTTCTCCAGCGCGCGTAGAACATGATCCAGGCGATGAAAAGTGCCGCCTGCATCAGCCCAGGGATAACGCCGGCAAGAAAGAGGCGGGGCACACTCTCCTCAGCGATGACCGCATAGACGATCATGGCGAGGCTCGGCGGGATGAGAATGCCAAGGGTTCCGGCAGCGCCGATCGTCCCGAGCGCAAAGTGAGGCTCGTATTTTCTCGCGACCATAGCCGGTATCAGCACGGAGCCGATGGCGACAGCGGTTGCGACAGACGAGCCGCAGATTGCGGCAAAGATCGTACAGGCGACAACGGAAACCAAGGCTAGGCCACCCCGCGCGCGGCCGACCCAGGCTTGAGCGCAATCGATGAGTGCGCCGGCAACACCGCCCTTCTGCATGAACGTGGCGGCGATCACGAACAAGGGGATCGCGAGCAGCGTCTCCGAGTTCAAGTGATCGACGAGAAGCTGCGGCAACGAGATGAGGGGCGTGCCCTCGTGCCAGAACAGCAGCAGCGCAAGGAAACCCAGCGACAGGTAGATTGGCAACCCAATCAGGAGAAACAGGAACAGAAGGCCGATGGCGACAAAAGGGGTCATGCTGGTTTCCAGAGCTCTCGGCCTACTTGTCGCGCGCGAGGTGATCTTCCGTGACCAGCATCGTGTTGGGGTCAAAACGGAAAATGTAGAGGTAGAGACGGTACAGGAACGGCGGGATCATCAACGTCGCGCCGAACGGCATCGACATATAATACCAGTAGAGCGGGAAGCGGGCCGAGCTCTCGCTCTTCTCGCCCAGACCATATGAGTTGATCACCATCTGCCAGCCGTACCAGCTCAAGGCGACGACGAAAGAAAGACCGATCAGCAGAGCGATGATCTCGAGGACGCGCTGAGCGCCGGCCGGCAGCATGTGCAGCAGGATGTCCGCGCGTACATGGCGTGCCTCCCGCACGAGGGGAGCGCCTGCGATGAAGATCGACCAGACGCTGAAGTAGATGGTGAATTCCATCCCCCAGTCGGTGAGGTAGCGCGGGAAGAAGTAGCGCAGGAACACCTCGACGGTGACCAGCGTCAGCCCGAGCACCGCGAGCAGCGCCATCAACCAGTTTTCGATCCGGGCTAGCATTGTCGATGCCTATCTCGACTTGCGGATGACGCTCGAACGGCGCCGACGAGATCGACCCGACGGCGCGTCCGACTATTCAACTCGAGCGGAGAGGATGCTGGGCGCGCGCAAGTGGCCTTGGCGCGCCCATCCGGGCAGGGAGAAGGTGGGGGTCAGCTCTTCGCCAAAACCTGAGTGATCATCTTGACGAGCTCCGGATCGATCTTGAGCTCCTTGATCAGCGCGTCTTGCTTGAGCAAAAGCTTCTTCTTGGCCTCCGCCGCGTCCTCCTTGGTCGGTTGGACGACGGTGATGCCCTGCTTCTTGGCCTCTTCCTGGGCCTCGGCCTGGCGCTTGCGGGCGCGGTCGCGGAGGCTGTCGATCTTGGCCTCCCAAGTCGTGGTGATCAGATCCTGGATCTCCTTCGGATACTTGGCCCATGACTTGGCGCTGACCGAAGGCAGATACTGGCTGAACGACTGATTGGTCAGATAGGAGTGCTTGAGACCACTATCCCAGAGCTTCGCACTGCGGATCGACTCGAACGTGGTCGCCAAACCATCAACGGTGCCACGCTGCAATGCCTGAGGCACGTCAGGCCAAGCGATCTTGACCGGGTTTGCGCCGAGATCGGCATAGCGCGCGATATTGGCTGCGCCGCCGGGGATGCGGAGCTTCATGTTGACGAAATCGGTGTGGATATTGATCGGCTTGCCGACCGAGTGCGTGTGCTGGAAACCGAGATCCAGCCAGCGACCAATCACCTTGACGTCGAGCTTCTTCTCGAACTTTTCGGCGAGGATCTTGCCCGGCTTGCCGTCGAAGATCTTATAGGCATCCTCCTGGGAAACACCGTAGAGGATGGGAAGATCGACCGCATCGAAGTCGGGGATGAACTTGCCGAGCTGCCACGTGCCGGGCAGGCCCATGTCCAAGGCACCCTGGTTCAGAGCCTTCGGCACGTCCGTGTCTTTGAACTTGGCGGCGCCGTGGAAAATCTTGACCTCGAGCTTGCCGCCGGACTTCTTGCTCAGCTCCTCGGCCCACTCGGTGATGCCGATGTTGCGGATATGGTTGGGGCCGGTCTCTAGCGAGATCTCGAGCTTGTGGGTCTGAGCCAGTGCCGCTGTCGAGCCACAGAGCAAGGCAATAGCCGAAACCGCGGCGAGCCGCGAGATGCGGATGTTGAGCAAGACTAACCTCCCTTGGATTTGCACGCTTCAGCGCGTCTGACGACGGAGCTTCCGAGATTTGGCCCATCCCAGCGCCACAGGTGGAAGCTGTTCCTTCCTGCGGAACTGCATCGGAAGGAACCGCGCCGGAGCAGGCCGCAATGTTCCAGACGGCCCTTATCGAGTCAAGGTGACTTTCCAGGCTCCGCCGACGCCAGCGCCCGTACGGGCGCTGCACTGTCAGTGCCCATCGGCACGGGCCCCATTTCTTTGCGGGGGATGAATTTCTGACTGAGCACGACAGCAACAACGAGGCTGATACCGGTGAGGTCGGTATAGAACCCCGGCGTGATCAGAACCATGGCTGCGGCGATCAACATGATCTGCTCCCACCACGTGGTCGTGCGGACAAAGTAACCATGCAGCCCACCCGCGAGACAGACCACGCCGATCGACGCCGAGACCGCCGCTAGAGCCACCTCGCTCCATGGCCCAATCAGCATCAAAGCCGGGCCGAATACGCACATGAACGGGACGATATAGCCTGTGGCACCGAGCTTAACGGCAGCGAGACTGGTGTCCCAAAGCTTGGCGCCGGAGATCCCCTTCGAGGCGAAGACCGCGAGGGCGACCGGAGGCGTGATCGTCGAGAGGCACGAGTAGTAGAAGACGAAGATGTGCGCCGCCTCAACACTGACGCCAAGCTTGATGGCGGCCGGGACCAGGAGAGCGACCTGGATGATGTAGGCCGGCGTCGTCGGCAAGCCCATGCCGAGGATGATCCCGGCGATCGCCGTGAGAATCAGCGCCAGCACGAGATTGTTCTGCGAGAGATTGACGACGAAGCTGGTGAACTCGATAGCCAAGCCCGACAGCAGGATGACGCCGATGACGATACCGGCCACGGCGCAGGCGGTGGCGATGGTCAGGGTATCCTTGGCGGCCAGCACCAGCGCTTCGAGCACGATCCTGGGGCGCACGTACTGGCGGGTCGTCGAGCGCATCGCGGCGACCGGGAATACCGACGCGATGCCGCACATGGCCGCGTAGGGGGCCGAGTAGCCGTAGAGCAGGACGCCGGTGATGACGAACAGCGGAATGAACTGGTGGCCGCGCTCCTTGAGCACAGCCCCCATCTGCGGGAGATCCGGCCGCGGCAATCCCTGCATGCCTGTGCGCCGGGCCTCGAAGTGGACGGCTGCGTAGACTGCCAGATAGTAGAGGAACGCCGGCAGGATCGCCATGCTGGCGACGGTCAGGTAGCTGACGCCCAGATATTCGGCCATGACGAACGCGGCGGCACCCATGATCGGTGGCATGATCTGGCCGCCGGTCGATGCCACGGCCTCGACGGCGCCAGCGAAGGCAGGCCGGTAGCCGATCCGCTTCATGAGCGGGATGGTGAAGACGCCGGTCGTCATGACGTTCGAGACGGCGCTGCCCGAGATCGTGCCGAACATCCCGGACGTGATGACCGCGACCTTGGCTGGACCGCCGGGCTTGGCACCTGCGAGCGCCATGCCGAAGTCCATGAACAGCTGGCCGGTGCCGGTCTTCTCGACGAAGGCGCCGAAGATGATGAACAGCACGATGTAGGTCGCGCAAACGCTGATCGGGATGCCGAGAATGCCGTCCAAGGTCATGTAGACCTGATCGAGCATCATCTGCGGCTGAAGGTTCGTGAACGCCAGAGCGTAGGCAATGAAGAACAGCGCGGTGATCGACAGAGCCGCGCCGAGGACCCGGCGTGCAGCCTCGAGCACCAGGACGACCAAGGTGATGCCGAGAACCCAGTCGATCGGTTTCAGATCATCAACGGTAGCAAAGCGATTGATGAAGTAGTCGTACTCGACGAACATATAGCCGATCGAGACGACCGATGCGGCGACGAGCAACCAGTCCACGATCCCGGGCGTCCCGTCCTTCTCGGCCTTGAAGCCGGCGTAGACGAGGAACGTCAGAACGAGGGCGAACATCAAGTGGGTGCCGCGAAAGTAGATCGGCTCGGGCACGCCGAACAAAGCCGCATGCAGGTGATAAGTGGTAAATGCGATGCCCAGCACCGTCACCAGAAGCTGAATGAAGCGCTTGTACATGGATCTTGAGTCCCTGCGGACGGTGAGGGCGTCGTTGCTCTGCCACTGTCGTGCTCGAACGATCGTCGATATCGAAGCAGCCTACCCCGGGTGGGGCAAGCTGCTTCGCTACAGTTCAGGCACAACTCAATCTACAGCGCTCAGAGAGCGCCTTTCTCCTTGAAGAACTTCTGGGCGCCAGGGTGCCATTTCACGTCGACCTTGGCGCCGAGATCCTTCACCGTCTTGCCTTTGAACGAGGAGTTCACGTTGACAAGATCGGGGAGCGACTCGGTCATGGCCTTGGCCATGTTGTAGACGAGGTCGTCCGGGAGCTTACAGCTGACGATGACATGGGCCGGGAACGCGGCCGTCACGTTGTCCTTCTCGAGGCCGGGATAAGCCGACTTCGGGATGGTGTAGCGCTGGAAACCGACGTTCTGCGCCTTGAGCTTGCCGAAGATGTCGTCCGGGATGTCGAGCATGGTGATCTTGCGGCTGTTGGCCATGTCCTTGATCGAGCCGTTGCCTTCCGTCGTCACGATGAACGAGGCGACGATCTGGCCGTCCTTGAACATGTTGGCCAAGTCGGAGAGGCTCGCGAAGGCCATTTTAGATGTTCCCGCGAAACCAACTCCGCCGGCGTCCATGACCCAACCGGCCACATCGTTCGTGGTATTGCCCTTCGGCAGAGTGCCGACGGCCTTGCCCTTGAGGTCGGCGATCGATTTGATGCCGAGGTCCGACCGGGTCACGAACTGCGCAACGTTCGGGTAAAGTGAGGCGAGGTGGCAGACGTTGGTGTACGGCTTGGTGATGCCGGTGCCCTTGCCGGCCAGGGCATCGACCGTCGAGGTCATATTGCCCATGCCGATCTCGGCCTTGCCTTCCTCGACGGCTTTCAAGTTGACGAGACCAGCGCCGGGGCGGTTCTCGATTGAAAGTCCGGGGATCGCCTTCTCCCACAAGACTTTCAAGGCGCCGCCGATCGGAATCCAGGAGCCGCCCGTGGGACCGGTGAAATAGGTGAGCTTGGTCGGGGTCTGGGCGGCGACCGGAGCGACTGTAAGGCCCAGCGCAAGCATTGCTGCGCCGACCACGCCGACGTGGCGAGCATTCATGGATGATCCTCCCTAAGGATTTCTGTCGGGTTGCTCTTTGTTGGCCGACGCTCGCATGCCGCGCCGCCCGCACCCTCCTTATCCCAAGGCGGCGCCCACGAAGTCAACGACAAGTCGGAGCCCGTGTGCAAGATCCGACTTCGTCATCCACCGGCTGGACGCTCGTAGCGGGCGAATGCGTCAGGCCCAACCGAGTTGCTTCATCGCCCAGCCCGCGTGCCAGATCTTGGTCATGTGGGCGATCCGATCGCCCTCGAATTGCATGACATAGACATAGTCGGTGGCTGCCGCCTTTCCGGTCGGCGCTGTCGGACCGCCAGGGCCAGTGTGGGTTCCGTAAAAGACCCCGTAGGCGACGACAGACTTGCGCTCAGCGTCGGTGGCGAAAGCCTTGAGCTCATAGCGGCCGTCGGGCAGCACGCCGAGGATGGCCTTCATCCAATCGCAGTAGCCCTCGAGCGTCTTGATCTCGGCTAGTGGCTCGGCCTGCGAGGAGAACGTGGCGCCGGGCGTACAGTAGCTCTTGCAGCCGGCCCAGCCTTTGCCCGTCTCGCAGGCCACGAAGAACGCGTGCGCAGTCTCGGTGATCATAGGGCAACCTCCAAAAACGAGCTCGACGAGAATAGAAGCGGGCGCGAAAGGCGCCGCTCCGCAAAAGCACGATATGCCGGATCGAGCCTGGCCGGCAATCGTGACGCCGCTAACGTCGCGCTTGGCCCACGAGCAGGTTCCAGCTAAGTTGCATTGATCCCGGACAAGTGCGGGCACCGTCGGCGGTGCAGCGCGAACCGGGCCTCATCCCTGCAACGACCGCAACACACCAGGAGCCCTCCCCAATGGCGATCAAGGTTGGTGACAAGCTGCCCGAAGCGACCTTCACGACGATGGGCGCGGATGGGCCAAAGCAAATGACAACGGCCGAGGTCTTCGGCGGCAAGAAGGTGGCGCTGTTCGCGGTGCCAGGTGCGTTCACCCCAACATGCCACAAAACCCACATGCCGGGTTTCGTCGCGCGGATGGAGGAGTTGAAGGCGAAGGGCTTCGACACCGTCGCCTGCACCGCCGTGAACGACGTCTTCGTCATGAGCGAGTGGGCCAAGGCAACGAATGCCGACGGCAAAGTGCTGATGCTCGCCGACGGCGGGGCCGAGTTCGCCAAGAAGATCGGCATGGACATGGACCTGACGGCTCGCGGCCTCGGCGTGCGCTCGAAGCGTTATGCCATGGCGATCAGCGATGGCGAGGTGAAAGTGCTCAACCTCGAGGAAGCGCCCGGACAGGTGTCGGCTTCGAGCGCGGAGACGCTCTGCTCGATGGTCGACAAGAGCCTCTGATCGCCGCGCGATCGCTGCTTGCAACACTAAGCCTCACGCAAACGCGTGAGGTTTTTTTTCGTCCGCAATGGGGCGCGCGTCGCACAATCGCCAGGGTTTGTCGCCAACCTGCGATTGCTTTATGCATCGAGCGGGCGAAACCGGTCGGCGAGGCCGAGCAGACCTCGCCGGCTGGCTCAAACCAGGGAGCCTATGGCATGCGCTGCTTCGCACTTGCCGCCGGCATGATGAGCGCCATCGCCCTCGGGGCAAGCGCTCAGACCGTCGTGGACGAGGCCAACGTCACGGGCTTTCGCGAGCCAGCGCGCGACGCGCAAGCGAAGGAACGTGTCGTCGCGGCGGGACCGCGCACGAAAGAGGCCGGCTCGGCAACCAAGCCCAAGGCACAAGAGCCCGTGGTCGCGGCCAAGACGATCTTCGGGGCAGCGGCGACACCAGCACCGCTCACGGCGCGCTCGATCGGCTTCTATTCGCGCGGATGCCTCGCCGGGGCGAGGGCTGTGCCGATCGACGGTGAGACGTGGCAGGTGATGCGTCTGTCGCGCAACCGGAACTGGGGACATCCGAAACTGGTGGCAACCGTCAAGCGCCTCGCCAAGGACGCAGCGGCCAAGGATGGTTGGAACGGGCTGCTCGTCGGTGACATCTCACAACCGCGAGGGGGGCCCATGCTGACGGGGCACAACAGCCACCAGATCGGCCTCGATGCCGATATCTGGCTGACGCCGATGCCCGATCGCCGTCTTTCCCGGAAAGAGAGGGAGACGCTCAGCGCGAAATCGATGCTAGGCAAGGATGGCATCCATGCCGACGCGACGACGTTCACGCCGCAGCACGCGGCTCTGATCCGGCGCGCGGCTTCGTATCCGGAAGTGGAGAGGGTGCTCGTGCATGCCGGTATCAAGAAGGCGATGTGCGAGGAGAAGGGCGCCGACCGCCGTCACTTCCATAAGATCCGGCCCTACTGGGGGCACCACTTTCACATGCATATCCGGATTGCGTGCCCGCCGGACAGTGCAGGCTGCCGCCCACAGGCTCCCACAGGCACCGATGATGGATGCGGCAAGGAGGTCGACGACTGGATCGCGCTGCTGCAGCGGCCGCCCAAAGTCGCGAAGCCCGGGGTGAAGCCGAAGCCACCGCCGAAACCGGTGACTTTGGCCGACCTGCCGCCCGAGTGCCGCGTCGTGGTGGATGCGGGCCGCGACAGTGGCGCGGGCACGGCTTCGGAAGGAGCCGCCAGCGGCAAAGAGGCCACGACGCGATGACCACGCCGGCAGCGCGGTGCGGCCGGGCGCGCCGGCCATGAACGTGCTGGTGACCGGAGCGACGGGGACACTAGGCCAAGCGACAGTGGCGCGCCTTTTGGCGGACGGTCACAACGTGGCCATTGTCACCCGGCGGCCGTTTCTCGCCGACCGCCTGTTCGGGACCAGAATCGGCATTCATGAGTGGCATCCGCTATCCGAGCGCCTGCCGCCAGCTGCCATCGAAGGGCGCGAGACTATCCTGCACCTGATGGGGGCGCCAATCTGCGGCGGCCCTTCGCGCGACCGGCTGGCGCTTGCAGAGGCATCGCGCGTGACCGCGACGCGCCGAATTGCAGAGGCCTTGGGTAAGCGTCGGGTCCGCCTGGTCGTTGCCTCGCTTGCGTTCGCGCCGACCTCTTCTGGCGGATCGGTGACCGAGAACGTGGCAGATTGCGCTCCAGCGACGCCCGGCGAGAGGGCCATCATGGCCTGGGAAGCGGAGGCGCGTCTGGCCGCGACGACAGGCGCCAGCGTTGCCATCGTCAGATTGGGGCTGATCGCGGCTGCGAACGGCGGGCCACTCCACGAGCTGATCCGGCTCGCCCGGCGCGGCATCTACCCCAACCTCGATGGCGCGCTGATACCGGCTATCAGCCTCGAGGATGCCACCGCGATCCTGATCGCATTGCTTCGCCAGCCGCATGTTGAAGGGCTGGTGCATGGTGTTGCCCCAATTCCACTCGCCGGCGAGGCCCTGTCCGACGCTCTCACCAAGCTATCACCGATCGGGAAGCTGCCAGGGTTGCCGGTATCGCTGCTGGGGGCCCGGCTGGGTCTAGCGTCGTTACTGCTGGACTGCCGACAGCATCTGCTCTCCGGCGTCCTTCAAGAGATCGGGTTCGAACTCTCTGCTCCGAACCCAACGGCGAGCTTCATGCGCGCGCTCGCCGGTCCTTCGTCGGCGTCAGAGCTTCTCCGAGCGGGCGAAGAGGCCGCGCCGACGGGATCGTCACCATCGGCGCGCGCTCCGCAGGCCTGAGCCAGCGCGATCAGGCACCGGCCTTGACGCCAGTGCCGATTTGGCAGGCGACACCGGTGCCGCCCAGCCCGCAATAACCGTGCGGGACCTTGGCCAGATACTGCTGGTGGTAGTCCTCGGCGAAGTAGAACTCGGGCGCATCGAGGATCTCGGTGGTGATGTCGCCGAAGCGCCTTGCTTTCAACGCTGCGTTGTAGCTATCGCGGGTCGCCTCGGCGGCCTGCCGCTGGGCAGGCGAATAGACGTAGACGCCCGAGCGATACTGGGTACCGACGTCGTTGCCCTGGCGCATGCCCTGGGTCGGGTCATGGCTCTCCCAGAAGGTTTTCAGCAACTTCTCATAGCTGATTTTCTCGGGGTCGAAGGCGACGAGCACGACCTCGTTATGGCCGGTCTGGCCGGAGCAGACCTCCTCGTAGGTCGGATTGGGCGTGATACCAGCCGCATAGCCGACCGCGGTTATCCAGATACCGTCATCGAGCTCCCAGAACTTGCGCTCGGCGCCCCAGAAACAACCGAGACCGAACATCGCCAGCTCGATGCCATCCGGATAGGGACCCTTGAGGGGGCGGCCGTTCAAGAAATGCGTGGTCGCGGTCGGGATCGGTGTCGGGCGGCCTTTCAGCGCGGTGGCCGGGGTCGGGAACTCGACTTTTTTGCGGAAGAGCATGTGAGACCTCGCGACGGTGTGGGATCAACGACAATATAGGCCACATTAGTGTCCCGTCTCGCAATTGCCGACTACATCGCAGCAACCTCTTTCGGCAATTGCGAGACATCAGGGACACTCGCATTATCATTAGCTTAGTGTGGCGCTTGTCCCGCAATTGCCGACTCCGAGCGTGCCGGAATTTCTGGTCGGCAATTGCGGGCCGCCACACTAGCCGAATTTGCCGCTAGCTTTGTTCTCACGATCCAGCGAGCGGCGACGGAGCCCCGGACGGGCCGTCAATTGACGAAGATGCTGACATTGCGGCGCCGTCGGCCGAGCCAGCCGAGGACAAAGCCCAGTGTGCCGGCGGCAAGCCAGGCCGGCAACCGGAGAAGCGGGCGCACCGCACCATCCCAAAGCATGGGGTGGACCTTGGCCGAGAGGAGCTGGCGAACGGTCTCGATGCTGGCGGGATGAAGCGCGCTCCAGTGGTCCCAAAGCGACGTGATCACGAGACCCGATACGCCGGCCAGCGTGCGGGAGCCATCGTAGGCGATTGCCACGACAGCGGCGATCAGCAGGAGCCTCGCCGCGAACCGGAGCAGCCACTTGAAGGCCGCCCGCGCCGTCGAGGAGACGACCAGCGCCAGCACGACGACGAGCGGCAATACGATCGCCGCGTGAACCAGAAAGAAATTGACGACCTTGTCCAGCATCGGGCGGGCAGGGCTCCAGGCGGGTGTGAACGAGGTACACGCGAGCTGCGGGCGGTGCAAGGCCGCAACCCGCCCGGTTGCGACCTTCAAGTGGAACTGAGTGCCAACATGACGGCCAGCGCCGAGATCGCCAGTGCGGCGACCCAAAGTGCCACGCGGCCTGAGCGACTGCGCCGCGCCTCCTCGGCCGCAAGACGGGCAATCGTGGCTTGATCGAGACGTATGCCGCTGCGAGCCATCTCAGCCATGGCGCCGAGCAGGCGCTCAGCATCGGCGAACAGGTTGGGGAGCTGGCTGGCGATCTTGCCGACCTCGCCGGCGCCTTCGCGCGCTTCCTTCAGAACGCCGGCCGCGCCAAGGTTGGCCTCGATCCACTCCTGCGCGATCGGCTCGGCGGCCGTCCAGATGTTGAGCGTCGGATCGAGGCCGCGCGCAACTCCCTCGACGACGACCATGGTCTTCTGCAAATTGATGAGCTCGGGCCTGGTCTCCATGTCGAAGACCTCGGTGTAGGCGAAGAGCTGGCCGAGCAGGTCGGCCATCGAGATTTCCTCGGCCGTTCTGCCATGGATCGGCTCGCCGATTGCCCGCAAAGCCTGCGCGAAGACCTCGACTGGGTGATGCGGCGGCACGTAGCCTGCCCAGAAATGCACCTCGGCCGCGCGTCGATAGTCGCGATTGATGAGGCCGTGCAGGATCTCCGCGAGGAAGCGGCGCTCCTTGGCGCCGAGACGGCCCATGATGCCGAAGTCGACGGCGACGACGTTGCCGGCGGTGTCGACCAGCAGGTTACCCTGGTGCATGTCGGCATGAAAGAAGCCGTCGCGCATGGCATGACGCAGGAAGGAGCGGAGCACGGTGAGACCCAGCGCCCGCAGATCGTGGCCTTCGGCCTCGAGCCGCTCCTTGTCCGCGATCGGAATGCCATCGATCCACTCGACCGTGAGGACGCGTTGCGCCGTGCGCCGCCAATCAACAGAAGGGATGCGAAGGTTGCCACTTTCGAGCGCCCGGTCGCCGACGATATTCTCGGCCATCTCCGACATGGCGGCGGCCTCGAGCCGCAGGTCCATCTCGAGCTCGGTCGTGGCCTTCAGGGTATCGACGACAGCGACAGGTTTCAGGCGCCGCGATGGCCGGTGCACGCGCTCGATCAGCGAGGCCGCCAGGTAGTAGCTATCGAGGTCGCGCCGAAAACGCCGCTCGACGCCGGGGCGCAGGATCTTCACCGCCACGTCGCGACGCGTGCCGTCCTTGTCGATTACGACCGCCTTGTGCACCTGAGCGATGGAGGCAGCGGCAACGGGCGGACCGAGCTCGACGAAATGATCCTCCAGGCGGCCACCCAGAGCCTCCTCGATGGCGCGTCGGGCCTCGGACATGGGGAATGGCGCCAGCCGATCCTGCAGGTGGCGCAAGTCGCGGGCGAGGTCGGGGCCGATCACATCCTCGCGCGTCGCGAGGAACTGGCCGAGCTTGATGTAGGACGGTCCCAGTCGCGCGAAGGCCTCGGCGGTTCGGCGATGGCGAGGCGTAGCTGCCCGCAGCGGCCAGGTCAGCACGGTGACCGGCATGGCCAGCCATCTCGCGACACGCAACGCAGGCGGCACCCTCATGCCCTTGGGCACGAAGCTCACGCCGTAGCGCGCCAGGGTCAGGCCGGCGCGCGCGAGGCGAAAGAGGTTTGCGATCACACTGGCCAACGTGAGACTTCCGGCAGCTCGGGATGGGGGCCGGAAGCGAGATCCGGCGCAACTATTTAGCGGGCGGAGCCGGTATAGCAGGAGGACGACCGATTCGATGGGTAAAGACGCGGGGCGTGGGAAAAGCCGCCCGCCCGTGGGTTCCAGACGCCGTTCAGAGTTGTCGGCGAGGAACCCTATCGCCTCGATCGCGTTCGCCAAGCATCACCCAACCAATGGAGGATGATACCACATGGCGAACCTCACGTTTCCATCCAAACGCGTCCTGATGAGCACGGCGGGCGCGGTTGCGCTTGCGATCGGCGCCGCGGGCATCGCATCAGCGCAGACGACGCCTGCCCAGAAACAGCCGGCAGGTCAGGCGCAGACGGGTCAGCAGGGACAAATGGGCCAACAGGGCAACCAGCAGTTGACCCAGGCAATGTCGTCGCTGGAGCAAGCAAAACAGAGCATTCAGAACGCGTCATCCAATCAGCTTCGCCAGAGCGCGCAGCAGGCCATGGATCCGCTGCAGAAGCTCGAGCAGTCGCTGCGGAGCGCGGGCACCCAGGGCGGCACGCAGGTGCAGGCGACCATGGACAGCGTGAAGACTGCACGCGCGGCGCTCCAGGAGCAGCGGCCCGACAAGCAGATCATCGTTCGGGCACTGGACGACGTTATCGAAGGTGCGCGCAGGGTCGAGCAGCAGATGGCGCAATCCGGTGGCCAGGGCCAAGAGCAGCAATCCCAAGGCAAGCAGGCTCAGGCCGGCAAGCAGGCTCAGGCTGGCAAACAGAGCCAGTCCGCTGATGCGGCGCAGACCGGAAGCGGAAGCGGGGCGCAGATCGTCGTCAAGGAGCAACCGGCGCAGGTGACGGTCGATCAAACTGCTCCGAAGGTGATCGTGGAGCGTACCCAGCCGCAGGTTTCCGTGCAGCAGCCGCCGCCGGAGGTCACCGTGCAGCAGCAGAGGCCAGAGGTGACCGTGCAGCAGGCGCGCCCGCAGGTGACCGTTGAGAAGCAGGGCCAGCCTGAGGTGACGGTTCGCAAAGAGGTCCGTCCCGAGATTAATGTAGAGCGGCAGGCGCAGGCTCCAGCCGCCGATACGTCTCGCACGACGACCACCCAGACCCAGACACAGACCGAGCCGGCCGATCGCATTGCCGGACTGGGGCGTGGGCTCGTCGGCAAAGAGCTCTACGGCTCGAACAACCAGGATATCGGCGATGTCGAGGACGTCGTGATGCAGAATTCGCGAGTCCAGTCGATCCTCGTCGACGTCGGCGGGTTCCTCGGGATCGGGGCCCGGCGCGTCGCGATTCCTATCTCGTCGCTGAGCATGCAGGGCGACCGACTGGTCACCTCGATGACAGAGGCGCAGGTTCGCAATCTTCCCGAGCATCGTGCCGCTCAGTAACGCGCAACGCTGACTTGTCTCGAGTTGGCATTCAGGGCCCGGAGCACCACAGTGCTCCGGGCCTCGTCACGCGTCGCGCAGCTTGTACCTCTGAATCTTGCCAGTCGCCGTCTTGGGCAGAGCGTCCGTGAACTCCACCCAGCGGGGATATTTCCAGGGGCCGGCTTTCGCCTTGACGTGGTCCTGCAGCGCAGGAACGAGCCCCTCAGGCGAGACACCGGGCTTCAGGACGACGACAGCGCGTGGCTTCAACAGCCCGTCACCATCCTCCTTCGGGACAACGGCCGCCTCGAGCACGGCCGGGTGGCCCACGAGTGCGCTTTCGACCTCGAATGGCGAGACCCATATGCCGGACACCTTGAACATGTCATCGGTGCGGCCCTGATAGGTGTAGTGGCCGTTGGTATCACAGACGTATTTGTCGCCTGTGCGGAGCCACTGCCCCTCGAACGTGCTGCGGCTCTTCTCGCGCTGATTCCAGTAGCCCTCGGCTGCGGACGGGCCGGCGACGATCATCTCGCCGACCTCGCCGACAGGCACTTCGCGACCATCGTCGCCGACGAGCCTGACGCGATAGCCATCGACCGGTTTACCGGACGTGCCGTACTTGATATCGCCCCTACGGTTCGAGACGTAGATGTGCAGCATCTCGGTGGAGCCGACGCCATCGAGAATGTCGACGCCGAAGCGGCGCCTCCAGGCTTCGCCGACCTCGGCCGGCAGGGCCTCGCCCGCGGAGACGCATACCCGGAGCCGCGACGACGACAGATCGGGTCCGGCGCCGGGGTGCGCCAGCATCGCCGCATAAAGCGTCGGCACGCCGTAGAAGATCGTCGGCTGATGCTCCTGCAGGGTGCGGAATACGCTCTCCGGAGTCGGGCGCTCGCCTAGGAGTATGGTGGTGGCGCCGACGGAAAGCGGAAAACTCAAGCCATTGCCGAGACCATAGGCGAAGAACAGCTTGGCGGCCGAGAAGCCGACGTCGTCCTCGCGGATGCCAAGCACGGTCTGTCCGTAGAGCTTCGCGGTTGCCATCAGGCTGGTGTGAACATGGCGGACGCCCTTCGGCATGCCGGTCGAGCCGGACGAGTAGAGCCAGAACGCGGTCTCGTCCGGTGACGTTTCCGCGGGAATGGACTCCGGGCTTTGGGACGCCAACTCGGCGCTGAGATCGAGCGTGAAAGAGGGCGCGGCGCCGCCCGCCACGAAGACGTGGGTGAGGAAGGGAAGCGCGCCGAGGATCGGCTGCACGACCGGCAGCAGCGACGCGGAGACGACCAGCGCCTTGGCGCGACTGTCGGCCAAGATGTAGGCGTACTGGTCGGTGGTGAGCAGCGTGTTCAGTGCGACCGGGACGACGCCGGCCTTGATGGCACCCCAGAAGGCAATGGGGAAATCCCGCGTGTCGTGCAACAGCAGGGCGACGCGGGTCTCGCGGCCGATGCCGAAGGCGACCAGCATATTGGCCGCGCGATTGCAGCTTTCGGCCAGTCCACCGTAGGTCAGCGTGCCAGCAGCGTCGATGAACGCGGTCTTGGCGGCGCGGCCCTCGGCGAGATGGCGATCGATCATGTCGGTCGCCGCGTTGTAGATCGTGCTCATCGACGTCTTCCTCCCGCCTATGGCGTCTCTGCGGACACCTCCGGCACATCGCTCGCGCTCGTGGCCAGCGCGGAAGACCGCATCATAGCGCGCCGTAGACCACATCCATCAAGTAGAGCCCCCTCGATGGCGCCAGGGCGCCGCACCGCGCGCGGTCGCGGGCCTCGAGCGCGGCCTTCATGTCGGCCGGCGTCCATCGCCCCTCGCCGACGTGCTTCAAGCTGCCGGCGAGCGAGCGCACCTGGTGATGAAGGAACGATCGAGCCTCGGCCTCAATGCGGATCTCCTCGCCGACGGCCGTGACGTCGAGCCGGTCGAGCGTCTTCACGGGAGAGGCGGCCTGGCAGGCGGCGGCACGGAAGGTTGTGAAGTCGTGGCGGCCGAGCATGTGCGCCGCTGCCTCGGCCATCGCGGCCGGGTCGAGCGGCCGCGGCACCCACCAGACGCGATTGCGGTCGAGAGCCGGGGGAGCCTTCCGGGCGAGGATACGGTAAAGATAGCCGCGACCGGTCGCCGAGAACCGGGCGTCGAAATCGGGCGCCACGGTCGCCGCGTCGAGGACGACGATCGGATCGGGCTTCAGGTGAAAATTCAGGGCCTCGCGGACCTTGAACGGCTCCCAATCGCGCGCTAGGTCGAAATGCGCGACCTGGCCGCGCGCGTGCACACCGGCATCGGTGCGGCCGGCACCGCGCACGCTCACGGCCTCGCCGCTAAAGCGGCGCAGTGCCTCGGTCAGGCACCCCTGAACGGACCGCCCCTGGGCCTGGATCTGCCAGCCGACAAAGGGTGTGCCGTCATACTCGATGATGATTCGGTAGCGTGGCATGCGGTGGGCGCGGCCTCATTGCGGATTTCAGCGGTCTCTCATCGGCCGCTGCACCGGAATAAGGGCGCGCCTCGCAGGCCGCAACCTCAGCGACGTCCGCCGTGACCCCCGCCGTGGCCCCTGCCGCTGCCGTGAAGGAACCTTCCCGAGCGGTGGTGGGGGCCGCCGCGGTGCAGCTTGCGGCCGTGGTAAGGAAGGCCGGCATAGCCACCGCCCGCATAGGTGGGCGCAGCGGAGCCGGCGTCACCATAATGGTAATTGTGGGAGACGGAGCGCTTCTCCTCGAAGCCGAGGCTCAACGGGGTGGCGCCGCCAGGATTGATGATGACGCGCTGATGCGGCGGCAAGGGTCGGAAGACGCGGACGCCCTCCTCGAGGGTGACGGTGGCGCCGTAGAACGGGCGCGTCTCGATGCGCGTCGTCGTGGGCGACTGGGCGAGGGCGGCGGCAGGCACCAGCATCGCTGCGGCTAAGGCGAGGGCAAAGGCGTTGCGCATGACTGAGAACGCTCCGGAGAGGACAACCAGCCTCAATCCTAGACAATTTCTCATCCAACACTAGTAATAACCTGAAACCAATGATTAATGATCCTCATCAAACCCGCTGCTCAGGCGATCTCAATTGCCGAGCGGATGGCCTTCGATCTCGTACGGCCAAGCGGCGATCCCGCCATCCAGCGCGTGGGCACGGAGACCGAGCTGGCGCATGAGGAAAGCGGCCGCCAGCGCACGGCGGCCCGTACGGCAATAGACGACGTAAGTGCGCGAACGATCGAGGCCGCGGGCGCGCTCGCGGAGCTGGTCGAGCGGTATCAGGCGCGAGCGCGGCAGCCGCCACAGCTCCCATTCCTCCTCGCCGCGGCAGTCGATCACCTCCGCGCTGCCGCCCTCGATCAGGTTGCGGGCGGCGGACGGCTCGATCACATCGACGAGCTCGGCCTTCAACAGGCGATCGAAATCGTCTTTGGCGAGGCGCAGGAGGCGACCATCGGTCACCATGCGGACAGTGGCGTTGCGCGACAGCTCCTGGAGCAGCGCCTCTTCGCCGAAGGATCCGCCGGCGCCCAGACGCGCCACGGGCGATCCACGCCGCACGACCTCGGCCTGTCCGCTCTCGACCACGTAAAAGTAATCGCCGGGCTGGCCCTCGAGCACCACGTCCTCGCCGGCGGAAACCGTCCAGGCCTCCATCGCTTCGGCGCAGCACACGACCTGGTCGAAGCTGAGCTGCTTGAAGGGGGCGGATCGGATCAGTGCCGCGGTGCGCTCGCGGACGCGGTCGTCCAAGGCAGCGAGGCTCTTTTGCTCCTGCGTCGCGGAGAGCAGCCAGTCGAGGCGGGCGCCGTCGATCACGAGATAGGTCGAGAACCGCGTGAGGCGCAGGACGGCACCAGCCGGAATGGTGTAGAGGATGGCCGGCTCCGGGGCCGTCTCGTTGACCGAGAGGATGGCCAGGTGCTCGCCTGAGCCGTCCTTGGCGATCATGTGCAGGCCGCCGTCCAGCAGCACCACCAGATCGCCCGGGCGGGCGTCGATCACCTCGGCCAGCTCGCCGTGGCGAACGCCCGGTTCCGAGATGAGGTCGGCCAATCCGTCCTCGGGCAGATTGGCGAAGAGACGGGTCCGGCGCAGCTTGCTGGTTACGGGTTCCATCTGGCTCGGCTCCGTTGGGAACGACCGATCATGGCGAGCTGCCGTTCGGGCGGGCTCGCTCAGGCGTGTGCGCCCTCGATGCAGCACTTCTTGTATTTCTTGCCGCTGCCGCAAGGGCATGCGTCGTTACGCCCGACCTTGGGTGCAGCGCGCTGGTATGTGACGACGGGGGCAGGGTGATGGTGCCCGTGATTGCAGTCCGGGCCATGCACGTGGCCGTGATGGTCGTGGTCGTGATCGCAGTCGGGGCCGTGCACATGGGCCGCCTCTGCAGCCGGCTTCCGCGTCGTCTCGGTATCGCTCATCGTATGCTCCTTTTGAGGCCTTGATAGCATGCGGGCCCCGTGGTGCGCATCATCTTCGGCAACCCGGGACCCGCTCCAGATCAGTCCATCTCCTTGTCGAGGCAGCACTTCTTGAACTTCTTGCCGCTGCCACAAGGGCAGGGCTCATTGCGACCGATCTTGCGGCCGTCGCGCACGAACGGGCGATCGAGCTCCTCTGCGTCCTCGCGGAGGGCGTCGTCCCAGTCGAGCTCGCTGGGATCGGAGACGTTGAACCAAGCCCAGTCGCAGAGGTAGTCGATCAAGCCATGGAAACGCTCGCCGCGCGTCACCTCCTCGTTCAATTCCGCGTAGTCGGACCGATAGATATCCTGGACATCCTCGGCCGAGACATAAGCTTCGTCGACCCGGTCCTCGGACAACCAGCGATCGATCAGGGGGCGAAGCCGGTCGTCCTGGAAGCTTGCGAGGTCAAGGAGGAACAACGTGCGAAACGCGTCATCCGGCTCGCCCTCCAACCGCTCGGCCAAGGCCTCGAAATAGGCGACGACCTCCGGTTGCGGCAGCTTGCCGAGTTGAGCCATGGCATGCAGGCTCTGCAAACAGGCGCTGCGGACATAGGGATCGGCTTCGGCGTTCTCGATCAGCAACTTGAGCGGCCCTAGATCGCTGCCATCGTAGATGCGGGCAAGGATGGCGTGCAGATCCTCGGTGACGATGTCGTCGAGCTGGTCGAAGGCCGTCCCGCTATCGGCGGCAAGGTAGGCGACAACTGGCGCGAAAGCGCGTTGGTCCTCCCAGAGCGCGAGCAGGTAGAGTGCGAAGGTGTGCAGGAAATAGGCATGCCTATCGTCGCGGGCTGCCAGCATCCTGGCTTCGACCTGTCCGGCATCGAGCGCCAACTCGGCAAGCAGGCGATCCTTGAAGTCGGCGGGGCGGGCCAGCACCACAGCCAACAGTATGGCCGGCTTCACCCCGATCTCGCGATAGGTGAGGTCGGCAATCACCTCGTTAGCGGGTTTTGCACCCGCCTCGCCCAACAGCTCGAGAAGCTGTTGGCGACCAAGCTCCGATTTTTCCATGATCGCGGCTCCCGGCCAGGTTCTTGGTTGCGATACGGCGATCAGGCGCGGGCGCCCGGCTCGGCGGCACGGCTGCGATCAGTCGCGGCCTCGCCCCTTCTATCCCGCCGCATTGCCTCCGGGCGAGGGCTGAATTAACAAGCGACATGGACACCGTGCTCATCATCGATTTCGGCAGCCAAGTGACGCAGCTCATCGCGCGTCGCGTGCGCGAGGCCGGCGCCTACTCAGAGATCGTGCCTTTCAATAAGGCCGAGGAGGCGCGCGAGCGCCTCAAGCCCAGGGCTGTCATTCTATCCGGCGGCCCCGCAAGCGTGACCGAGATGGGCACGCCACGAGCGCCCGACTGGGTGTTCTCGTCCGGATTGCCGGTGCTCGGCATCTGCTATGGCGAGCAGACCATGGTGGCCCAGATGGGCGGCGAGGTTGAAGCCGGCCATCACCGCGAGTTCGGCCGAGCCGAGATCGAGATCGTCGACGCGTGTCCGCTGTTCGAGGGCGTGTGGGCCAAGGGCGAGCGCGACACCGTCTGGATGAGTCATGGCGACAGGGTCACGCAGCTGCCGCCCGGGTTCCGGGTCGTTGCGGTGAGCCAGGGCGCGCCGTTCGCGGCCATCGCGGACGCCGAGGGCAAGCACTTCGCGGTGCAATTCCACCCGGAGGTGGCGCATACGCCGCGCGGGGCGGCACTGATCCAGAACTTCGTGCGCAAGATCTCAGGGCTCCCCGGCGACTGGACGATGCGCCATTTCCGGTCGAGCGAGATCGAAAAGATCCGCGCGCAGGTGGGAAAATCCAAGGTCATCTGCGGCCTCTCGGGTGGCGTCGACAGCGCGGTGGCGGCGGTGCTCGTCCACGAGGCGATCGGCGACCAGCTGACGTGCATCTTCGTCGATCATGGCCTGATGCGGCTCAACGAGGCCGAGGAGGTCGTGCGGTTGTTCCGCGGCACCTACAATATTCCGCTGATCCACGTCGATGCGTCGAAGCAGTTCCTGGGCGCGCTGGCGGGCGTCTCCGACCCCGAGCAGAAGCGCAAGACGATCGGGCGACTGTTCATCGAGACCTTCGAGGCGGAAGCGAGCCGCATCGGCGGCGCGGAATATCTTGTCCAGGGCACGCTCTATCCGGACGTGATCGAGAGCGTGTCGTTCACGGGCGGGCCGTCCGTCACGATCAAGTCGCACCACAACGTCGGCGGCCTGCCGGAGCGGATGAACCTCAAGCTGGTCGAGCCGCTGCGCGAGCTGTTCAAGGACGAGGTGCGCGCGCTCGGCCGTGAGCTTGGGCTGCCCGAGGCGTTCGTCGGCCGGCATCCGTTCCCCGGTCCCGGCCTCGCCATCCGATGCCCCGGCGAGGTGACGGTCGAGAAGATGGACATTCTGCGGAAGGCCGACGCCATCTATCTCGACGAGATCCGCAAGGCCGGGCTCTACGACACGATCTGGCAGGCGTTCGCCGTGCTGCTGCCGGTGCGCACGGTCGGCGTGATGGGAGACGCGCGTACCTACGATCACGTCTGCGCGCTGCGCGCCGTCACATCGACGGACGGCATGACGGCCGACTTCTTCCCGTTCGACATGAACGTGCTGGGGCGCGCGGCCACACGCATCATCAACGAGGTGCGCGGCATCAACCGCGTCGTCTACGACGTGACGTCAAAGCCGCCTGGGACGATCGAGTGGGAGTGAGCGCGCGGGCGGTGTCGGCTGGGAAGCGGATGTGAGGTCGAGGGCCGGTTGGGGGGTAGAAGCAGAAGAACTTCAACTTACCTTGGCATGCGAAGCGCAAACACTTTCCCGCCAGAGTACCCGGCCGGGCCACCTATACCGGCGGCTGCCAACCACGTTCCAAATACGAGATGTCCGGGCGGTGCTGCTTGCGACAGCATCGTCCAAAGCAGTACGCCGGTCACGTAACCGCCGACGCCAAAGGCCCATTTTGAGTGCAGCTTTGAATTGCGCAGCAGTAGATGAGCTATTCCGCCAACGACAAATGTTGCTGGTATCGTCAAGAGCATTCCCGATTATCGAGACAATCACCCACCAGAATAGTCCGCTCATTAATATCAGTCCGACGTCGCCAAGTCTGAGCTGATGGCCGAGCCAACTCGGCGCTAAGAGCATTGCAATCGCGAAATAGACGGCAAAACATAGACCCGCCGTACGCGCAGCCGCCCAGGAAGCGGCTGCAACGGCGGGCACAAAGTCGTAAAGATCAGTCAGGAAATCATCAATACTCATCGCTCGACCGAATCAAGAGCTTCTCGGACCGCATTCTCTAATGAACGGCTTGCTTTCTGATGAATGTTCGACCTGCACTTGGCCGTGATGCAGCTCTTGGCTCACTCTGGCGCGTCAGGGCAATCGTGACATGGTCCGCTGAACTGGCGATAGCGGAGGCGGTTTTTCGAGGGCACGGTCAAGGGTTCTGGCGGCTCACGCACCCAGCCGCTTTGCAAACTCGGCGAATAAGGCCTGAACCTCGTCTTTCAGCACTGCCTCGGCGGGCATCTGGCGCTGGTCCATGGGCAGGGACACCTCGCGGCGCAGGTCGGCGGCGGAGATGCGGCGCTGCCATTTCGGATCGAGGGCGGCGAGGCGGGCCATGAAGGCGGCGGATTCCGGAACGGCCAGCGCGTAGTAGAGGCGCGCAATGCCCGAGAGATACATGGTGGCGACGCACATCGAGCAGGGCTCGGCAGTGGTATAGAGATCGCAGCCCGAGAGATCGAGCGTGCCGAGCTTCGCGCAGGCGTCGCGGATTGCCTCGACCTCGCCGTGGGAGGTCGGGTCGCATCGACCGTTGGCGCGGTTCAGGCCCTCGCCGACGATCTGGCCGCCCTTGACGACGACAGCGGCGTAGGGGAGCGCGCCGGGCTCGTCGAGGGCCTCGCGCGCGATCTCGAGGGCGCGCCGCATGAAGGTCTCGTGCATGTTGATTGGCTCCATTGCTGATCGTCACTTCCCTAACGCCATGCTCGCGCCTGCGGGCGCTCGATGCAATCGGGTGCGAGCGCCGGTAGTCGGTGTGCAACCCGGCCGTCTGACGACGATCAAGCGAACCGCACCGAAGAGCGCTAGGCTGTTTTGATGGAACAGCCCTCAAATGCTGCATCACAGTGCGACCGGCGTGCCCTTCCCGGCCTCGATCCGCAAGTCTACGCCAAGTGGCGGGCGTCCGAGCTCGGCGCGATTACGGAGCGGATCGAACGGCGGCTGATGCTCGAGCTGATCGGCGACGTGGTCGGCAAGCGCGTGCTCGAGGTCGGCTGCGGTGACGGGGCGCTGGCGGTGGAGTTGGCGAAGCGGGGCGCCGAGGTGACCGGCGTCGATGCCTCGGAGCGCATGATCGAGGCTGCGCGGGAGCGGGCGCGAGAGGTCGGCGTGCCGCTGGCATTGCATCTCGGGCCGGCGGAGGCGCTGCCATTCGAGGGCGAGCAGTTCGACGTGGTCGTGGCGCAGACGATCCTGTGCTTCGTTGCCGACGGCAGTCCGGCATTCGGCGAGATCGCGCGCGTCCTGAAGCCGGGCGGGCGGCTGGTCATCGGCGAGCTCGGCCGATGGAGTACGTGGGCGGCGGAGCGCCGCGTCAGGGCGTGGCTCGGATCGCCGCTGTGGAAGCGCGGACACTTCCGCACGCCCGGCGAGCTGAAGCGGCTCGCCGACCAGGCGGGTTTGATCCCAGGGCCGGTGCGTGGGGCCGTCTACTATCCGCGGATTGGGATCGTGGCGCGGTGGATGGATCCGATCGACGGCGTGCTCGGCCGCATGACGAAGGTGGGCGCCGCGTTCCTGGCGATCAGTGCTACGAAGCCCACTTCGAGCAATCGGTAGCGCCACGCCTCGCATCGCGCCATGCTAGCAAAGAGAGCCATGGCAAGGGGCGTTCCAGATGCGCAAGACATTTCCGGTGACGGGCCGCAGCCAGACGGATGTCATCACCGACATCCGGACGCGGAAAGCCGGCGATGCCGATTGGCGCGGCGGGCGCGTGCCGCTGTTCGTGTTCAAGGCCGACGACGCTGTCGACGAGATCGGCCGTGCGGCGTTCAACGAGATGTTCGCGGAGAACGCGCTCGGGGCGAAGCGGGCATTCCTCAGCCTCGGGCAGATGGAGCGCGAGGTGGTCGAGATGGGGCTCGACCTGTTCCGGGCGCCGGAGGGCGCGCAGGGCTTCATGACCACGGGCGGCACGGAAAGCATTGTCATGGCCGTGCAGGCGGCGCGCAATTTCGCGCGCGCGCAGCGTGGCAACGCAGGCCATCGCGGCAATCTCGTGATGGCCGAGACAGCACACCCTGCGTTCGACAAGGCGGCGCGGCTGATGGACCTCGAGGTGCGGCGCGTGCCGGCCGGACCGGACTTTCGGGCCGATGTCGCGGCACTCGGAGCCACTGTCGACGGCGATACGATCATGCTCGTCGGGTCGGCGCCATGCTTTCCGTTCGGGATCATCGACCCGATCGCGGCGTTGTCGGCGCTAGCTCTCGACAAGGGCGTGTGGCTTCACGTGGATGCCTGCGTCGGTGGCTATCTTGCGCCTTTCGTGCGCGACCTCGGGCGGCCGGTGCCGGACTTCGAGATGCATCTGCCGGGCGTCATGTCGATCTCGGCGGATCTGCACAAGTTCGGCTATACGCCGAAGCCGGCCTCAACCGTGTTCTATCGTAACGACGATATTGCCAAGCATCACGGCTTTGATGCGGACGTTTGGCCCAATGGGCGCTTTGCAACAACGACGATCGTCGGCACGCGGCCGGGCGGTGCGGTGGCGGGCGCGTGGGCGGTGATCCAGCATCTCGGGCGCGACGGCTACCGGCGCCTCGCGGGCGAGCTGATGGCGGCTATCGATCGTTACCGCGAAGGCGTGTCCGCGATTGCCGGGCTGCACGTGATCGGCGACCCGCATCTCTCGATCGTGGCTGTGGGGTCAGACGAAGTGGACGTGTTCCGGGTGGCCGAGCTGATGGCAGCACGCGGCTGGGTGCCGGGACTGACGCAGCGGCCAAAGGGCCTGCACCGCATGATGTCGCTGCTGCATGCGCCGTCGATCGATCAGTATCTGGCCGATCTCGCGGCGTGCACGGCCGAGGCGGGGGCCAGCGACGCGGGGCAGTCGCGGATCAAGGCGACATACTGATCGGGGCGGCCTGGAGCAGCGATGCGTTGTCGGCGGCACCTGCTCTGCTAGCATCGATCCAGAAGCGATCCTCGAGGGCGTCATGAAGCGACGGGTGCATCTCAATCTCTTTATCTACGGGCGTGGCCATCACGAGGCCGCGTGGCGGCACCCGCGCTCCACGCCGCGCGCGCTGACGGACATCGAGCACTACGTCGACTGCGCGCGAAAAGCCGAGGCGGCGCACTTCGACTCGATCTTTCTCGCCGACGTGTTGAACCTGCCGCCGGACGTCGACAGCTCGGCGCGACTCTGGCTCGAGCCAATCACCGCGCTCGGAGCGATCGCCTACGCGACGAAGAGCATCGGGCTGATCGGCACCGCGTCCACGAGCCACACGGAACCGTTCAACCTTGCGCGTCAGCTGTGCTCGCTCGACCATATCAGCCACGGCCGTGCGGCGTGGAACATCGTGACCTCGTTCAGCATCGCAGGCAGCCGCAACTTCGGCGGGGCCGGCCGCCTGTCGCACGCCGACCGCTATGCGAAGGGCGAGGAGTTCGTACAGGTTCTAAAGGCTCTCTGGAACAGCTGGGGCGACGATGCAGTCGTCGACGACCGGAGTGGTGGCGTGTTCGTGAAGAAGGCGCTGGTGCGGCCGATCAATCACAAGGGCGAGAGCTTCGAGGTCGCGGGGCCACTCAACATGCCGCGCTCGCCACAGGGGTGGCCGGTGCTCGTTCAGGCGGGCTCATCGGATACGGGGAAGGACTTCGCGGCTCGGCACGCCGAAGCGGTATTCACCGCACACATCGAGAAGAGCACGGCGGTGGAGTTCTATCGCGACATCAAAGAGCGCGTCGTGGCAGCGGGAAGGGCGCCGAGCCAGCTGCTCGTGCTGCCCGGCATCAGCGCGATGATCGCAGGCACGGAAGCGGAGGCAAAGCGCCTGCAGCAGGAGCTGAACGAGCTTGCCGATACACGGATCGGGCTGTCGCGGCTCGCCGACCGGTTCGACGGCCACGATTTCTCGCACCTCAAGCTGGATCAGGTGTTGCGGCCGGAGGACTTTCCGGATCCGGCGGACAACCAGAGCTCGCGTGGACGGACGGAGCTGATCGTCGGCGCTGTCAGACGCGAGAAGCTGACGCTCAGGCAGCTGCTCGGCAAGCTCGCCGGCGCGCGCGGGCATTTCGTGATGGCGGGGACGCCGGAGCAGGTGGCGGACACGATCGAGGACTGGGTGGACAGCGGTGCCGCGGACGGGTTCAACGTGATGCCGCCGATTCTGCCGTGGATGCTCGATAATTTCACACAGGAGGTGGTGCCGATCCTGCAGCGAAAGGGCCGGTTCCGGACCGAATACGAGGGGCGTACGCTGCGTCAGCACTACGGTCTCGATCGACCGCGCAACAACCCCGATTGAAAAGACCGCTGATGTCCGGCCGCTCGAACGTCAGCCACCTATCAGGGCGATCCATTCCTCCTCGGAAAGCACGGTGACGCCGAGTTCCTGGGCTTTGGTGAGCTTCGAGCCGGCATCGGCGCCGGCGACGACATAGTCGGTTTTCTTCGACACGGAGCCGGAGACCTTGGCACCCAGGCGCTCGGCCTGGGCCTTGGCCTCGTTGCGGGCCAAGCGCTCTAGCGTGCCGGTGAAGACGACCGTCTTGCCGGTGACGGCGGATTGCGTGGCGGCGGGTCGCTCAAAGGGCAGGATCTCGATCTCTTCGAGCAGGGCAGCCAGCACTTCCTGGTTGTGCGGCTCCCTGAAGAAATCAACGAGGGCATCTGTTGCGACGGTACCGACGCCCGACAAAGAGGCGAGCTCGGTATAGCCTTCACCGGCCATTTGCGTCGCGGCCTCGCGAGCGGCAGCGACAAGGGCTTTCGCATCGCCTCCGAAGGCGTTGGCCAGAGCGGACGCGGCGCGAGCGGGGGCGAGCTTGGCTGCTGCGATGCGGTCAGCGAGGGGCCGGTCGTCGAGGAGATCGGTTTGGGCCAGCAGACGGTCGCCACCGGCCGCGGCCAGCGCTTTCACCGCAGCCTCGGCGGTTTTCTCGCCGACGCCGGGAAGCGCGTGGAAGCGGTGCCATACGGGGCCCGGAGCATGCGCGACGGCGCGATCGATGGCCGCGCGGACCGCATCCCACGTCAGGAACGCCTTTGCGAGGTCGCGGGCGGTGGTCTCGCCGATGTGGCGGATACCGAGGGCGAACAGGAAGCGGTCAAGCGGAACGCGGCGCCGCGCCTCGATGGCCTTGTAGAGGTTCTCGACGGACTTGGCGCCGAAGCCTTTACGCTCGCTCAGTGGGGCGTCACTTTCCGCGTCGCGCCGCTGCAGCGTGAAGATGTCGGCGGGCGTGCGGATCAGACCTTCGTCGAAGAAGAGCGCGATGCGCTCCTCGCCCAGACCTTCGATGTCCAGCGCGTTGCGAGATACGAAATGGCGGAGGCGCTCGCGAGCCTGAGCCGGGCAAACGAGGCCGGCCGTACAGCGGCGAACAACGTCGGCCTCGCCGGTCGCCTCGTCGACATCGCGCTCGGCGGACGAGCCGCAGACGGGGCAAGAGTGTGGGAAGGCATAAGGGACGGCGTCGGCTGGGCGCTTGTCCAGGACGACGCCCAGGACTTGCGGAATGACGTCGCCGGCGCGCTGGACCATGACGGTGTCGCCGATGCGGACATCGAGGCGGGCGATCTCGTCCTCGTTGTGCAGCGTGGCGTTGGAGACGACGACGCCGCCAACGGTAACCGGGCGCAGCTTGGCGACAGGCGTGAGAGCGCCCGTGCGACCGACCTGAATGTCGATGCCTTCGAGGACGGTGGTCGCCTGCTCGGCCGGGAACTTGTGCGCGATGGCCCAGCGAGGGCTGCGCGAGACGAAGCCAAGGCGCGCCTGCAGATCGAGGCGGTCGACCTTGTAGACGACGCCGTCGATGTCGTAGCCGAGCGATGCGCGACGTTCGCCGATCTCGCGGTAGAAGGCGAGCATGTCGTCAGTCGTGGCGCAGGTGCGCATCAGCGGGTTGCTGGGGAGGCCCCAAGACGCGTACGCCGCGACGACGCCGGTTTGCGTCTCGGCGGGAAGCGACGATGCGAAGCCCCAGGCGTAGGCGAAGAAGCGGAGCGGTCGGCGCGCGGTGATTGACGAATCGAGCTGGCGCAGCGAGCCGGCGGCGGCGTTGCGCGGATTGGCGAAGACCTTGTCGCCGGCTGCCTCCTGCTCGGCGTTGAGGCGGCGGAAATCGTCGTGGCCGAGGTAGATCTCACCGCGCACCTCGATACGGTCGGGGATGCCCTTGCCGTGGAGGCGGTGGGGAATCTCCTTGATGGTCATCACGTTGGCGGTGACGTTCTCGCCCTCGGTGCCATCGCCGCGGGTGGCGGCCTCGACGAGGCGGCCGGCCTCGTAGCGGAGAGAGATGGAGAGGCCGTCGATCTTGGGCTCGGCTGTGAAGGTAAGCGGATCGGAGGCGCCCAGGTTCAAGAACCGGCGCACGCGAGCCGCGAAGTCCGTGACGTCCTCGTCCTCAAAGGCGTTGCCGAGAGACAGCATCGGCACGAGATGGCGTATCTTACCGAAGCCTTCGGATGGCGCGGCGCCGACGCGGCGGGATGGGCTATCGAGCCGCACAAGCTCGGGAAACGCGGCCTCGATCGCGGCATTGCGCGCGACGAGCGCGTCGTAGGCGGCGTCGGAAATCTCCGGCTGATCGTCGGCATGATAGAGCTTGTCGTGATGCGCAATCTCGGTCGCGAGACGTTCAAGCTCGGCTTCGGCCTCGGCCGGTGACAGGTCGCCGGGGGCTTGGTCTTTGGTCAGGGTGCTTCTCGGGCTCATGCGCGGGATTTTGCAGCAACTCGGCGCGCATCTCCAGACCGTAGCGGCGCCATCCGTAGGATCATCGACCGCCCAGCATCGTCGCGCTCACCAGGACAAGCGCGCCGTCACTGGATAGCCGTGAGCCCCATCGGGCGGGTGGGACGCGTCGTGCTGGCCGTGGGGAGATCGGACCGAGGCACGGCGCGCTCCGGCGGCAGAGGCTCGAGCACAGGCGATGCCGGCGACGCGGCTGGCTCGGCCTTCGGGGCCGTAGCCGGCGCGGGAGCCAGAGTCTTCCACTGGCGGCTGATCCAGCTGCCCTGCGATTCCTGCGGCTTGACGCCTTGCTTGCCGAGCAATGCATAGGAATTCTGATACCACTTCGACGACGGGTAGTTGTAACCGAGGACAGCGGCCGCCGACTGAGCCTCCGGAATGATGCCGAGGGCGACATTCGCCTCGACCAGGCGGTGCAACGCCTCCTCGACGTGCTGCGTCGTCTGGTGATCAGCGACGACGACCTTGAAACGATTGATCGCCGCGACGTACTGGCCCTTTTTGAGGTAATAGCGGCCCACGTTCATCTCGGAAGCGGCGATCGAATCCTCGGCGATGCGAATGCGATTCTCGGCCTGCTTGGCGTACGGGCTATCGGGATAGCGTGAAGCGACGATGCGCAACTCGGCGAGGGCGCGGCGAGCGGCCGTTTGGTCGTGTGTGGGGTCCTTGATGTCGTCGAAGTAGGCAGACGCGATGACGTGATGCGCGAGTGCCGCGTCCTTGGAGCCAGGATGCAAAGACGTGAACCGTCGCGCGGACGCGATCGCCTCGGGATGCTTGCCAGCCTTGTAGAAGGCGTAGGCAGCCATCACCATGGCGCGGCGGGCCTCCGGCGCATAGGGATGATCGCGATCCAGCTCCTCGAAGCGCTTCGCCGCCTCCTCGTGGTAGCCTTTGGCGAGATAGGCATCGGCCTCGGCGTACATCTTGCCCGGCGGATCAGGGTTGAGAGCCTTGGTCACGTCGCTCGAGGATGCGCAACCGCCGATCAGAGCACCGGCAACCAGCGCGCTCATGATCTGCATCTGCGTGCGGCGGCTTCTCGACATCGTCCGAAATGCCATCATGATGTCCCTGTGCCTCGAGCCGCTTCTAGCCCGACCCCACCTGCACGGCCGACGAGCCTGCAAGTCAGCGCCGTGTATCGCCGCCAGCTTCCGACCCCTGATCTCAACCGCTCCCGTCGCTAAAATCCGACGACAAGGCGACATCATTTAGGCCGATCAGCACTGCCGACTCGATTCGGCGACGTCACTTCTCGTAACACGCACCCCCGGTGCGCACAAACGCGCCCAACGCCTTGCTCCCGGCTATTCGCAGAGCCTCATCAGGCTCGGAGGTCAGGACCGCTCGGCTGCAAAGACGCCGGCCTGAGCGAACGGGCGATCGAGCGTTGCGACGTCGCGAACGCGAGGTGCCTCGACAAGCGACCACGCTTCGGGATCCGCGAACAAAGTCTGCAACACCATCGCGTTCAAACGATGCCCGCCCCGGACCGACCGGAAGGCGCCGAGTAGCGGAAGTCCCGCCAGGGTCAAGTCGCCAACCGCGTCGAGCAGCTTGTGGCGGACAAACTCCTGCGGATAGCGCAGGCCCTCTGGGTTGATGATGCGATCCTCACCAATCGCGACGGTATTCTCGAGAGAGGCACCGAGTGCGAGACCCGATTTCCAAAGCTTCTCGACGTCGCGCATGAACCCGAACGTGCGAGCGCGGGCGACCTCGTTGCGATAAGTCCCGGGGTTCAGATCCAGGCTCATACGCTGGCGGCCAATGACGGCGCTCGTGAAGTCGATCTCGACGTCGAGATGGAAGCTGGAGTGGGGCGCGATCTCACCAAACGCGTCGCCCTCAGTCACACTGACGGACTTGAGGACTTTGATGAACTTGCGGGGCGCCGAGAGCTCGCGCAATCCGACCTCGTCGATCGCGGCGACGAACGGCGCAGCGCTCCCGTCCATGATCGGCACCTCGCGGCTGTCGATCTCGATGTAGCAGTTGTCGACGGAGAGTCCCCGCAGCGCCGACAAAAGATGCTCCACAGTGGAGACCGTCACGCCACGCTCATCCCCAATGACCGTGCAAAGCGTGAGGTTCTTGACTGCCTTATAGGTTGCCGCGATCTCTGCGACGACCCGCCCCTTCTTCGTGACCAGGAACTTCAGTCCCGCGTCAGCAGGAGCTGGATGGAGCGTAATGGAGGCCGGAGCCCCACTATGCACCCCTGCCCCCTCGACCCTAGCCTCACGAGCAATCGTCGTCTGGCGAGCGCCGATGAATCGCTTCGACATTGTGCGCCGTCCCTCGATCCCCGCGGCAATGAAAGCGATCCCCAGACCATGCTTTCCGCCGCCCCCTAGACATGCCGCCGCGCGATTTTTTGCTTGAGAAGTGATCGACCCTTTGGGATCGACCCCACCACTTCCTGGCGATTCGGCCTGTCTCCTGAGAACGACACTACGGAGTTGTAACGCGCCCGCCAAATCACGCTTTCTTACGGTCTGTTACCACGTCCACGAAGACTGCTCCGAATCGCGCTGACACTTGATTCGCAATCATAAAATGTCGCTCCGAGCGAGCAAAAAACGATACCGCGCGAGGCTTCATCGCCTACTGACGAATTGTCCTTCGCGCAGAGCCCATCATGCGGTGCAGCAAACCGCCGCGGGCTGGCGGATCAGTTTGCTCTTGCGTGGTGGGCGGCGCTTGCTCGCGGTGACTTCGCAGACTTGGCGCGATACTCACGCTGGCCGACTGGCGGGAATTCCTCGAGGTCCGGCACACGGCGCGAAGACGGGCGCCGAACATCCTCCGGCGCCGAAGGCATGAAAGGGGGTGCCTCCGAGGCGGCGACACGCGGCGGCGACTGCGACGACGGCGGCGCGTGCGACATCCGTGTCTCGGGATGACCTGCCGGCGCCTCCTCGATCACGACGTTGCCGGGGCCACGCCACAGCTCGCGCGGTCCGTGACCTGCCGAGACAGCTTGCTCGCCGGGCGGTCGCCCGAACGGCGCGGCGGGTCCGGGGCGACCATGCGGCATCGTCGGGCCGGGGGGAGCCCCTGCCGACCTGGCCACTGGCGGATGCGCGGGCGGAGCCATCGGCATCGGCGGCGCACCAGCGGCATTCTGCGGCGGAAGTGCCGGGGGAAGCCTGGCGTCGTGCGAGCTTGGCGATGCCGCCGATTGGGCCGATACGGCCCCATTGAGGCCCGACGCGACGATCGCAACGCGAACGCTATCGCCGAGTTGATCGTCGAACGTTGCCCCGACGATGATGTTCGCTTCCGGATCGACCTCCTGGCGAACGCGGCTCGCGGCCTCGTCGACCTCATAGAGGGTCATGCTCTTGCCGCCGATGATCGACAGCAGCACGCCTTTGGCGCCTTTGAGGGTCACCTCGTCGAGGAGCGGATTGGAGATCGCCTCCTCCGCGGCGAGGAACGCGCGCCGCTCGCCGGACGCCTCGCCCGTGCCCATCATCGCCGTGCCCATGCCACTCATGACGGTGCGGACATCCGCGAAGTCGAGATTGATGAGGCCATCCTTGACGATCAGATCGACGATGCAGGCGACGCCGGAGTAGAGGACGCGATCAGCCAGGACGAAGGCCTCGGCGAACGTCGTCTTCTCGGTCGCGATGCGGAACAGGTTCTGGTTGGGAATGACGATCAGCGTATCGACGTACTTGCGCAGCTCCGCGATTCCGGCTTCGGCCGTGCGCATGCGCCGGGTGCCCTCGAACTGGAAGGGCTTGGTGACGATGCCGACGGTCAGGACGCCCAGATCGCGGGCGGCCCTCGCGATCACCGCCGCGGCTCCCGTGCCGGTGCCGCCACCCATTCCAGCGGCGATGAACACCATGTGGGCGCCTTCGACCTGGCTGCGGATCTCGTCGATCGCCTCCTCGGCCGCTGCTTCGCCGATCTCGGGCTTGGAACCGGCACCAAGTCCTTCGGTCAGGTTGATCCCGAGCTGAATGCGCCGCTCGGCGCTCGAGGTGATCAGGGCCTGGGCGTCGGTATTGGCGGCGACGTACTCGACTCCCTCCAGGCCTGACGCGATCATGTTGTTGATGGCATTGCCGCCCGCGCCGCCGACGCCGATGACGACGATGCGGGGCTTGAGCTCGATGAGTTGCGACGTCTCGTGATTGATGCTCATGCGATCCTGGCCCCTTCGATTCTGCGAGCGTATGCCGCCTGGCGCCCGCTCCGACTTTTCATCCCGCCCCGAAGGGCAACTCAGAAGCTTTCGCGTATCCAGCGGTGCATGCGATCCAGGTAGCCCCGCTCGCGCTGGCCTCGCTCGGAGCCACCGCCGGCTCCCGAAGCGAAATCCGGCTCGGCGGCACACGCGACCATGCCAATCACTGTCGAGAACGCCGGACTGCACATACTTGCCGGCATGCGCCCGATCGGCCGAGGCCGACCGATACGCGTCATGGCACCGACGCGCTCGCTCCAGGCCTGATGGAGGCCGAGGAGCTGGCTGGCGCCACCCGTGAGCACGATCCGACGGCGCAGGGTGTCGGCCATCCCGGCTTCGGCGAGACGCTCGAGAAGGAGATCGATCAATCCATCGATGCGCGGCTTGATGACGTCGCGCACGAAGGCCTTCGATACCTGATGCGTGTCGCCGTCATCCTCGCCGGCGACGGGATAGGCAAAGATCTCGCTCTCGTTCGAAGCTGCCTTGACCAGTGTGCCATAAAGCGTCTTGATTCGCTCGGCCTCAGGCACCGTCGTGACCAGCTCCCGAGCGATGTCATAGGTGACGTGATTGCCGCCGATCGGCACGCTGTCGAGATAGGCGAGGCGCCCCTCGACGAATGCCGCGGCCGACGTGAGCCCGGCGCCCATCTCCACAATCAGCGTGCCAAGACGGCGCTCGTCCTCGCTCGTCACCGCAAGTGCACTCGCATAGGGGGTGGCAACGAGGCGGTCGGCAACCATGTGGCTGCGCTCCACGATGCCGAGCAGATTGCGCACCGGGCCATCGTCGGCGGTGACAGCCGTGAGGTCGATGGCAAGCTCGCGACCCGCCAGCCCCCGCGGATCGGCGATGCCCGCGGCACTGTCGAGGCGCCAGTCGGACCGCATCAACTGAATAACGGTGCGGCCAGACCTTTCGAGATAGGCCTCGCCGCCGCCGAGAATGCGCTCGACGTCGGCATCGCGGACGACCGGCCCATCGAGGGGTGCGCGAGCGACGAAGCTCGTCGAGCGCATGCGGCCGCAGCTGACCGAGACCAAGATGCTGTCGAGCGCGACACCCGCCATCCGCTCGGCCTGGGCGACAGCAGATCGGACCGCGCGCTCAGCCTCGTCGGGGTCGACCACCATGCCGGACTTGAGGCCACGCGCGCGCTGATGGCCGAGCCCGAGCAGAACCGGCTGTCCCTGATCGATCGCGACGATGACGCAGCAGATCTTCGAGGTGCCGATATCGAGGGCGGCAACGATCTCGGAGGTGCTGCCAGACGGGTGAAAGATGGCCATGAAATCCTCCTTACAGCGGACGTGCTGGAGGAAGGGGCGCGGAGACGGCGATGCTGCGCGGAACCGTCAGATCCACAACCTGGCCGGTATGATCGAGCCAGCGGGTTTCCTGCTCGAGCCGGACGAGGCGATCGAGAGACTCGGCTGGTGGACCGGCTGCCAGACGGATCGTCGACGCGTTCGCAAGCTCGAGATCCCAACGGCGCTGCCCGATGCGTCGAGCCAGATGCAGCCGGGACGCGACCGTGGGAAAGCGCCGCAGTGCCTCCCGCAGCTCGGCCGCCGCCTCGGGCGCGCCGGGTCCTGCTATACGCGGCAGCTCGGGCGGGACGAAGGAAGCGACGTAGGACAGCACTCGCCCCTCTGCATCGACCAGAGCCTTGCGCTCACCGTCCAGCCAAACGGCAGCAGGGGTGCGCTCGCGCAGCTCGACCTTGAGCTTGTCCGGAAAGACGCGGACCAGCGTGGCGCTTTCGATCCAAGGCAAAGCCTCGATCCGCTGGCGGGCCGCGCGGACATCAAGGGACAACAGGGTCGGACGTCCGGCGCCGAGAGCGCGGAAGATGTCCTGATCCAGCGTATGGCGATGGCCGGAGAGCGAGATCTCGTTGATGCCGAGACCGGCGGCAACGAGAATGCGATCGACCTCGCTCGACAATGCCTCGACGTGGCGGACGTTTCGGCCGAAACCGGTGACGGCCGCATAGAGAAGGGCGCCGACGAGGCCGGCGACGAGGATCGCGTGACGGCGGCGAAGGGGCCGCAATGCCGTGCGGCGGCCGTGCGGCTGGCCGCGTGGCGAAAGCATCTCGAAGGCCGGCGCCATTCCCGCATCAGAGCCCGTTTCAGTGTGGCTGGCGGATGCTAGCGACGGCGTTTGCCGAGACTGCGTGCGTGACTGCGTCGGCCGGAATGCGCCAAGATCGATTGGACGAGATGCTTCACGGCCGGGCTCGCGAGACTGGCTCGCCGTTGGCTGCCGAGCATAGCTCGGTGCCGCTGGTACGGGAGCGTTCGGAGCCGCGGCGCCCGCCATCTCGGGCACATCGTGGAGCGGCACAAGCGGCTCCGGCCGGGCCGGGATCGGCTCAGCCGCCCGCCACCAGAAATGCCCCGATCTTTCGCGACCTCTCGCTTGCATGCTCGAAACCCATCGGCCTCGGTCCGCCCGCAGCTGCCGTCCGCTCCCGAGCCAGGATCGGCTCAGGCGCTGGCGTGGCGCGGTGCGGACCGGGCCATTGGGTTACAACCTTAACGAGTTCGGTTAATTTTGCGTTTACAACGTGTAGTGCGTCGAGAAACCGTCAGCGGTCGACGGACGCGTCCTCGACGAGCCAGCGGACGAGCTGGCCAAAGCTCATGCCGGCGTGCTGGGCCAGCTCAGGTACGAGCGAGGTGGGTGTCATGCCCGGCTGGGTGTTGATCTCGAGGAACGCGAGCTCGCCCTTGGCTTCATCCCAGCGGAAATCGCAGCGCGAGACGCCGCGACAGCCGAGAGCGCGATGGGCGGCGAGGGTGTGTCGTCGCACGGCGGCGGCGATGTCGGCCGGGATGTCGGCGGGCAGGATGTGGCGCGAGCCGCCGGGGGCGTATTTGGCCTCGTAGTCGTAAAATTCGAGGTGGCCGGCGGCGACGATGTCGATGATGCCCGTCGGCTCGCCACGAATGACGCCGCAGGTCAGCTCGCGGCCGGCGACATAGCGCTCGACCATGATCAGCCCCTCGCGCGTCGTCGCGATGCGGCTGACGGCTTCGGGTGGGCGGTTGGCTCCGGCCCTGACGATCACCACACCGACGCTCGAGCCTTCGGCGATGGGCTTGGCAACGTAGGGCGGCTCCATGGCGTGATCACGGGCGGCCTCCTCGCGCGGCACGAGCACGGCCTCGGCAACCGGGACACCGTGGCGGACGACGATCTCCTTGGTCGCCTCCTTGTTCATGGCGAGCGAGGAGGCGAGCACGCCCGAGTGCGTGTAGGGGATGCCGAGCACCTCGAGCAGGCCTTGGACGCACCCATCCTCGCCCCAGCGGCCGTGCAAGGCGTTGAAGCAGACGTCCGGCTTCAACTCGGTGAGCGTGGCCGCGAGGTTGCGGTCGACGTCGACGCGGGTGACACGGAAGCCTTCGCCTTCAAGCGCGTCCGCGCAATCCCGGCCCGACGATAGCGAGACCTCGCGCTCCGCCGACCAGCCGCCCAAGAGGACGGCGACGTGAGTGTCGCGCGGCGTCCTCGATCCATCCGAGATCATATCGCCGTCTCCAGGGCCAGAGCCTCGCCCGTTGCGTGTCCCGGCAAAGGCTCGCCGATGCGGATGATCTCCCACTCGAGCGTCACGCCCTGAGTGGCCTTAACGCGGGCGCGGACGGTCTCGCCGAGGCGCTCGACGTCCTCGGCCGTCGCGTCGGCGTCGTTGATCAGAAAATTGCAGTGCATCTCGGAGACCTTGGCGCCGCCGACACGAAATTCGCGCATAGCGGCGGCGTCGACCAGCTTCCAGGCGCTGCCGCCGACCGGATTTTTGAAGGTGGAGCCGCCGGTGCGCTCCTTGATCGGCTGATTCTTCTCGCGGTACTCCGCGACCTCGTTCATCTCGGCCAGGATTTTCTGCGGATCGCCCGGCTCACCGGCGTAGGTCGCCTCGGTGAAGATCCAATCGTCGGGTACGCCGCAATGGCGGTAGGTGAAGCCCATGTCGGCGTTGGAAAGCACATGGACGGTGCCGGCACGATCGACCGCGCGGGCCGAGACGAGGGCGTCCTTGGTCTCGCGGCCGTGGGCGCCGGCATTCATCCGGAGCGCGCCACCGATCGAGCCAGGGATGCCCCGGTAGAAAGCGAGGCCGGATATGCCGGCGTCGGCAGCGGCGCGGGCGACCTTCACGTCGGGCACGGCCGTACCGGCGCGAAGGCGATGGCCGTCGAGCGCCTCGACTTGACCGAAACCACGGCCGAGGCGAACCACGACCCCGCGCACGCCGCCATCGCGCACGAGAAGGTTGGAGCCCAGGCCCAGCGCAAAGACCGGCACCTCGGGCGGGATGCGCGCAAGGGCGTAGGCAAGGTCGGCCTCGTCGGCGGGGGTGAACAGCACCTCGGCCGGACCACCGACGCGAAACCAGGTGATGTCCGCCAAGCGGGAGCCGGCCGCGAGGCGCCCCCTCAGATCGGGCAGTGCGCGTGTCAGCTGGTCCAGCAGGGCGGCCATCAGCGGGTGCCTCCCGCGAGCTTGGGCGCCGTGTCGGCCAGCCACTCGGGCAGCGCGTGGGCCCATTCGGTGGAATTGCCAGCGCCGAAGCACAGCACGATGTCGCCAGAACGCGCGACGGCGCGGATCGCGGGGGCGATGTCGTGCTCGCTGTCGACGGCAGTGACCAAGACATGGCCGACCTTGGCGATCGCCGCCGCAAGGGCTTGATGATCGACGCCGGGCAGGGGAGCCTCACCGGCGGAATAGAGCGGGGCCACGATGACGGCGTCGGCGTCGCCGAGGCAGCTTGCGAAGTCGTCGAACAGATCCTTGACGCGGCTGTAGCGGTGCGGCTCGACGACGGCGACGACGCGGCCTTTGGCGCCGGCGCGGGCGGCCTTCAGCACGGCGGCGATCTCGACCGGGTGGTGGCCGTAGTCATCGTAGATGGTGATGCCGTTCCAAGTGCCGGTCGGCTGGAAGCGGCGCTTGACGCCAGTGAAGCGAGCCAGTGATGCGCGGATCGCCTCGTCCGAGAGCCCGGTCTCCGCACAGACGGCGATGGCGGCGAGCGCGTTGAGCGCATTGTGCTCACCCGCGATCGGCACCGACCAACCCTCGATCCGCCGCGCACCGCCAGCGACGCGGGCGCTGAGCTCGGCGTCGAGGATCGTGCTCGTGCCATCGACGCGGGTCTTCAGCAGACGCAAGTCGGCCTCGGGTGAAACCCCGTAAGTGAGCAGGCGACGGCCATCGCGACGCAGGCCAAGACGCTCGATCATGTCGCGGGCGACCGGATGATCGATGCAGGTCACGGCGAGGCCGTAGAACGGGATGTTCCTATAAAATGTCTCGTAGTCCTGGTGCATGCGCTCGACGGAGCCGAAGTAGTCGAGATGCTCGGGATCGATGTTGGTGACGACACCGATCTGGGTCGGAATCTTGATGAAGGTGCCGTCGGACTCATCGGCCTCGACCACCATCCACGGGCCGGCGCCGAGGCGGGCGTTAGAGCCCCAGTCGTTGATGATGCCGCCGGTGATCACGGTGGGCTCGAGACCGGTGTCCTTGAGGACATGGGCGACCAGCGAGGTGGTCGTGGTCTTGCCGTGCGTGCCCGTGACGGAAATGGTCGCGTAGAGGCGCATCAGCTCGGCCAGCATCTCGGCGCGGCGGATGATGGGGATGCCGCGTGCGCGAGCGGCCTCCAGCTCGAGATTGCCGGCCTTGACCGCCGTGGAGATGACCACGTAGCGGGCACCTTCGACGTTCGACGGATCGTGGCCGATGAAGACCTTGATGCCTTTGCTCCGCAGGCGCGCGACGTTGGCGCTTTCCCTCTGGTCAGTGCCCTGGACGGTGTAGCCCTTGGCGCGCAGGATCTCGGCAATGGCGCTCATACCGATGCCGCCGATCCCGAGGATATGGATTGGGCCAAGGTCGCCGGGCATTTGCATCGTGTCGTTCCCCTCAAATCAAAATCTGGCGCCGCCAAACTCGCGGTGCCATCAAGCCGCTCTCGTTGCCGCCCGCGTCATCAACTCGACGACGAGATCGGCCAATCTCTGCACCGCATCGGGGCGCCCTTGGCTCCGCGCTGCCGCCGCGCACGCGGACAAGCCGTCTGGATCCTCCATCAGGCGCGCGATCTCAGCGGCCAGACGCTCCGGTGTAATCAGGCTCTGCTCGAGGCAAACGGCACCGCCTGCCTCGGCAAGTCGAGTTGCATTTGCGAGTTGATCGTTGTCAAGGGCGTGCGGAAGCGGGACCAGGATCGACGGTCGGCCGAGCACCGTCAGCTCCGCAACGGTCGACGCACCGGCGCGGGCGATGACGAGGTGCGAGGCGGCCATCAACTCCGGCAAATTCTTGAAGAACGGCGCCACCTCGGCCGCGATGGTCGGTACCGTCTCGCCGCCGAGGTAGGCTCGGCGAACGGCCTCCTCGTCCTCGGGGCGGGCCTGCTGCATGACGCTCAGACGGGCCTGCAGATGCTCGGGCAGGAGGCGAAGCGCGGGCGGAACGGTCTCCGAGAAGAAGCGCGCGCCCTGGCTGCCGCCGAAGACCAGCAGGTGAAACGGCTGACCGGGGCCGGACGGCACATATGGCGCATCGGCGTGACGTATGACGAGGTCGCGGACGGGGTTGCCGGTGAACCGGGCTTTGGCCGCGGCCGCGCCTTCGAGCGAGCGCACCGTCTCGAACGACGTTGCGATGGCCGTGACGCGACGGGCCAGCATGCGGTTGGCGCGACCCAGAACGGCGTTCTGCTCGTGGAGCGCGGTTGGAAGCCCCATCAGGCTCGCGGCCACGAGAGGCGGAAAGCTCGGGTAGCCGCCGAAACCGACGACGGCCGCGGGTTTGACCTCGGACAGGATGCGGCGGGCGGCGCCGACGCCCTTGGCGAGCGTGAAGATGGTCTTGGCGGCCGACACTGGATTCGAGCCGGCAATGGTCGCGGCCGGCACCTGATAGACATTGCGCGCGGGAAAGCCAGTGCCGTAGCGATCGCCACGCATGTCGGTGATCAAGTCGACCGCGATGCCGCGGCGGCCCAGCTCCTCGGATAGTGCATAAGCGGGAAACAGGTGCCCGCCGGTGCCGCCGGCTGCCAGCATCACGCTTCCCTGATCGCCTGATTTGGTCACGGGCTCGATCCTTGCTCGCTACCGGACGACGATGCCGGCATGCGTCGGGCGAAGTTGTGGCTTCCTCACGTGCTCAACGTCTGTGCGACGGCGCATCAGGGCCAGCAGCATGCCGGCCGTGAGCGACATGGCCAGGGTCGACGAGCCACCTGCGGACACGAACGGCAGCGTCATGCCCTTGGCCGGCAGAAGGCCGACATTGACGCCCATGTTGATCAGCGCCTGCATCACAATCAGCAGTGCCAGCCCCACTGTGGCGAGGCGCACGAATGCGTCAGGCTCTCGCCAGGCGTGGCGAAAGGCGCGCGCCGCCACGTAGGCATAGAGGGCGACCAATCCGAGGCAAGCGAGGACGCCGTACTCCTCGCCGATTACCGCGAAGATGAAATCGGTATGCGCGTCTGGGAGCACCGACTTGATGATGCCTTCGCCGGGGCCGCGCCCCATGAGCCCCCCCTCCGAGAACGACTGGATGGCGCGCTCGATCTGGTAGTTGTCGCCCGAGCCCGGATCGATGAAGCGGTCAACGCGACGCCGGACGTGGTCGAAGGCGACGTAGGCGCCTGCAAAGCCAACCGCGCCCAGCGGAACCAGCGCGACCGCCCAGCGCAGCGGCTGGCCCGACAACAGGAAGAGGGCACCCCACACACTGGCGACGAGCAGCGTCTGGCCGACGTCGGGCTGCACGACCAACAATCCTGAAAACAAGAGTCCCAGGCCAGCGGCCAATGATACGGCGGGGACGTCGTCACGGCCGGCGGCCTCGGCGAACAACCAAGCGACGAGGACGAAAAGGGCGGGCTTGCCGATCTCGGAGGGCTGGAACGAGTAGCCGAGAACGTGGACCCAGCGGCGTGCACCCTTGATCTCGGGGCCGGCCACCAGGACCCAGATCATCAAGGCGATCGATGCGAGAAGTAAAAGAAGCGCGAGGCGCCGGATCTGGCGCGGGGAGAGCACCGAGACGGCGAGCATCGCCGCCACGCCCAGGGCCGCGAAGACGAAATGGCGCTCGGCGAAATGGAACGGTGAGAGCCCCTTCTTGACAGCGACCGCGGGACTGGCGGCGAGCGAGAGAATGCAGCCGATGCCCATGAGCGCGAGGAGCACGCCCAGCAGCTGCCGATCGACCGTGAACCACCAGTCGGCGAGCACGCTGCGATCGGCGCGCGTCAGCCTCATGTGACGACCTTGGCCGGAGCTGCGACGCCAGGTAAGGCGCGCACGAGGTCGCGGAAGGTGTCGCCGCGGTGCTCGAAGGAGCGAAACTGGTCGTAGCTCGCGCAGGCGGGTGACAACAGCACCACAGGCTCGCGGCCGGGGCATTGCGCTGCGTCTGCGGTGGCTTTGGCGAGTGCCACATCGAGCGTGCCACAGCGCTGGTAGCCAACCTTGCCTTCGAGCGTCGCGGCGAAGTCGTCGCTCGACTTGCCGATCAGGTAAGCCTTGGCGATTCGCGGGAAATAGGTCTCGAGGGGGCGGATGCCGCCCTCCTTGGGGGTGCCGCCTACGATCCAGAAAATGTCGCGGTCCCAGGAGGCGAGTGCCTTGTCGGTGCTGTCGGCGTTGGTCGCCTTGCTATCGTTGATGAACACGACTTTGCCGGCACGGCCGACCTGCTCCATGCGATGCGGGAGGCCGGGGTAGGTGGCGAGGGCGGCCTGCCAATCCACGGTCGCCTGCCGTCCTATTGTGCCATGCAGCTCGCGCACAACGGCGATTGCCGCGAGCGCATTCTGTACGTTGTGTGCACCTCGCAATGTTGCGATGCCGGCGGTCGTGGCGAGCTTGACCGCGAGCCCCGTTGCATCGGAGCAGATCAGCCAGCCGTCGTGCTCGCAGTATCCTGGAGCGATCGGCCGTTTGGCGCTGAACGGCGCAACCGGACCGACAGTCGCGCGTCGCTTCAAGGCCGCGAGGCAATGATCGTCGTCAACGCCGATGACAGCGACTTCGGCTGCCGTCACAAGCCGCTCCTTGATGGCCTCGTAATTGCGCATGGCGAGTGCCGCGTCATCGGCAGGACCATGGCGGTCGAGGTGGTCAGGCGACACATTCAGCAGAACGCCGATGGTCGGGTCGAGCGAGGGCGTCAGGTCGATCTGGAACGAGGACATCTCGACGACGTGGACGCGGGATTCTTGATGCGCCTTCAGTTGCCCACCAGCAACCGGCGCGGTCGCGGGTGGCTCCAGCGACAAGATCGGGACGCCGATATTGCCGCCCATCTGTGCATCAAGGCCAGCGGCGCGCAGGATGTGCGCAACGAGTGCTGTAGTGGTCGACTTGCCGTTGGTGCCGGTGACGGCAATGAACGGACTGCCCGGAGCGACGGCGCGACGCTCGCGGCAGAAGATCTCGATGTCGCCGATAATCTCGACGCCGGCTACCTGCGCCGCCTTCACCGTCCAGTGCGGCTCGGGGTGCGTCAGCGGTACGCCCGGCGCGAGAACAAGGGAAGCGAAGGTGGACCAGTCGGCGGAACCAAGGTCTACGAGCGGCACGCCAGCCTTGGCTGCGACCTCGCGCGAGCGCTCACCGTCGTCCCAGGCAGCAACATCCGCGCCGCCCGCCAGCAGCGCCCGTGCGGTCGCAAGACCTGAGCCGCCGAGCCCGAAGACGGCGACGCGTTTGCCGGCGAATGTCGTGGTGCAAATCATCGGGGTATTCTAGTGCCCCTTCGGTTGCCCACGTCATGGCGGGCCGTGCTACGCATGGACGCAACCGGCGGGCGTTCGTTGCGCCTTCGGTTGCCCACCAGCAACCGGCGCGTCAGCGCAGCTTGAGCGTGGCGAGGCCGACGAGCGCCAGGACCACCGAGATGATCCAGAAGCGCACGACTACGGTCGGCTCCTTCCAGCCCTTCTGCTCGAAGTGATGATGCAGCGGCGCCATGCGGAATACCCGCTTGCCGGTCAACTTGTAGGAGGCGACCTGGATGACGACCGACAGCGTCTCCAGCACGAACAGACCGCCGACGATGGCGAGCACGATCTCGTGCTTGGTGGCGACCGCGATCGAGCCGAGGGCACCGCCCAGCGCCAGAGAGCCGGTGTCGCCCATGAAAATCATGGCGGGTGGCGCGTTGAACCAGAGGAAACCCAGGCCGGCGCCGATCAGAGCGCCGCAGATGACAGACAACTCACCGGCACCGGCGACGTAATGGATCTGCAGGTACTTCGAGATGACGGCGTGGCCGGTCAGGTAGGCGATGAGGCCGAAAGTGGCGGCGGCGATCATGACCGGAACGATGGCCAGGCCGTCTAGGCCGTCGGTCAGGTTCACGGCGTTGCCGGCGCCCGCGATGACGAGAATGCCGAGCAGGATGAACATGTAGCCGAGCGGGATGATCACCGTCTTGAAGAAGGGGAGCGTGAGCGCATCGCGAGAAACCGGGCTTGCCGACGCTCATGATGGCCCAGGCCGCCAAGCCGGCGACCAGAAACTCGAGCCCCAGCCGCGCCTTGCCGCCGAAGCCGGATGCCGTCTGCTTGGTGACCTTGAGATAGTCGTCATAGAAGCCGATCGCGCCGTAGGACATCGTGACGCCGAGCACGATCCAGACGTAGGGGCTCTGCCAATTGGCCCAAAGCAACGTCGAGACCAGCAGTCCCGACAAAATCATGAGGCCACCCATGGTGGGCGTGCCGCGCTTCGAGAGATGCGATTGCGGGCCATCCTCGCGGATCGGCTGGCCTTTGCCCTGCTTGACGCGGAGCATGTCGATGATCGACGGTCCGAACAGGAAGACGAACAACAGCGCCGTCATGATGGCGCCGCCGGTGCGGAACGTGATGTAGCGAAACACGTTCAGCGGACCGAACACGTCGCTGAACTGGACGAGCTCGTAGAGCATCCCTCACCTCTCGTGCGACCCCTCGGCCCGGGTCTGGTGCAGGCCGCCCGCAGCGCCGATGACTTCTAGACCTGCTTCATCCGCCCGCAAAGCGCATCTTGATGGCCTCCACAATCGGCGCCATGCGCGAGCCGAGCGAGCCCTTGACCATCACGGCATCGCCCGGCCGGATCGTGGCGAGGACATGGGGGATCAGCTCGACCGAGGTGAGGGCCCAGCGACCCCGCTTGTCGGGAGGGAGCGCGTCGAAAAGATGGCGCATGTTGGGGCCGCAACAGAGCACGTGGTCGACGCGAGCGGCGGCATCCTTCAGGCCCGATGTGGTATTGGGTGGCGTTCTCACCGAGCTCGAGCATGTCGCCGAGGATGGCGATGCGGCGGCCATCCGGGTCAACGGCCTCCAGGTTTGCAAGGGCCGCCGCCATCGAGGCCGGGTTGGCGTTGTAGCTCTCGTCGAGGAGCAGAATCGAGCCGCGGTGGCCGGTCAATGTCTGGCGGGCGCCGCGCCCGCTGGCCGGACGAAGCCCTGGCAACGACTCGCAAGGCGGCGGGCTTGAGGCACCGCAGCTCGCGGAGCGCCAGAACAACGGCAAGCGAGTTCGTGGCAATGTGGGCTCCCGGCATTCCCAGCTCGTACTCCACTGCGAACCCCTCGACGGCGTCTGCGAGATGAGCCGTGATCATGGACAGCGGCTCAGCGGCTTCGCCGGGTTGGGTGTCACAAGCGACGAGAGTGGCGTCCGATGCAGGGTCGCGCCCGAACGTGAGCACCGCCGCGCCGTGGCTTTGGGCGGCTGCTCGCAACCGCTCGTAGTGCGGGCTGTCGCGGAGGATGATGGCTGTTCCGCTTGACTGTACCTGCACCCCGCCCCTCTTCCGGGTTCGCGAGCATGAAACGGGGAGACGGAGACGGCTTCCAGCCCCTCGAAGATCTCGGCCTTGGCGTTGGCGACCCCGATCTCGCCGTCGGGGAAGTTGCCGACGTGGACCGGAAGGACGTTGGTAACGATGGCGATATGCGGGCGAACCATCCTGGTGAGCGGGCTGGATCTCGCCCGCATGATTCATGCCGATCTCGAAGACGGCGTACTCGGTGTCGGCGGGCATGCGGGCGAGGGTGAGCGGCACGCCCCAGTGGTTGTTGAATGATTTCTCGGGCGCGTGGACTTTGCCGGGCGACGAGGCGCACACCCTCAGGCAGGCGCGCAGCATCTCCTTCGTGCCGGTCTTGCCGGCCGAGCCAGTCACGGCGATCACGCGGGCGGCGTCGAAAAGTCGGGCGCGGGCGGCGATGCCGATGCGCTCGAGGGCGGCAAGGACGGAGTCCTTGCCCTCCGACGTCGGGAACGCGGATCAGCGCGCCATCGCCGGACTTTCGCTCGTAGCCCATCCGCACGAGTGCGACGATGGCGCCTCGCTCGAACGCTGCCGCGACGAAGTCGTGGCCGTCACGCACATCGGTGAGCGGCACGAACAGGTCACCCGGTGAGAGCGTACGCGTGTCGATCGAGATGCCGGCAATGACCGCTTCGCGGTCAGCGGGGCCAGCCCCGCACCCCACTGGAGGGACACCCTCCGGACCGCCCGTCTTTTGCGTCGGGAGATCGAGTTGTCCGCCTGTTGCGGCAATGATCTCATCTGCGGTCCACAGAGCACGGGTCATGCGCCGATCTCCGCAACGGCTTTCATGATTTCCTCGTGGTCCGAGAAGGGCAGAACCCGATCGCCGACGATCTGGCCGGTCTCGTGGCCCTTCCCGGCGACGAGCAGCACGTCACCCGAACCGAGCAGACGCACGCCCTCGCGGATGGCCTCGGCGCGGTCGCCGATCTCGCGGGCGCCGGTTGCGCCGGCCAACATCTCGGCGCGAATGGCGGCGGGGTCCTCGGAGCGCGGGTTGTCGTCGGTGATGATGGCGACGTCGGCCTGCTCGGCGGCGATGCGGCCCATGATCGGGCGCTTGCCGCGGTCGCGGTCACCGCCACAGCCGACGATGCAGACGAGCTTACCGCTGGCGAACGGGCGCAGCGCGGCGAGGGCCGCCTCCAGCGCCTCGGGCTTGTGGGCGTAGTCGACGACGGCGATGCCGCCCTTGGCTTCGGCGACGACCTCGAGGCGGCCGGGCACGCCCTTCAAGTTGGGCAGACACTGCCTCACGACGAAGTCGGCGTCCTCTCCACATGCAATAGCCAGCTCGGCCGCAACCAGCGCGTTGCTCGCCTGGTAAGTCCCAATCAAGGCGAGGTTTATATCTGTCACTCGATAAGGGAAACCATGGTGCACGATGGTGATATGCTGTGTGAAGCCCTGACGTCTGACATGGCCTAGGCTCAATGCGTCACCCTTAGCGCCAGTGGTCATGACACGGAGATCACGTGCCTTCGCTGCCGCGATCGCATTCTCCGCCTCGGGGCCATCGGCATTGACGATGGCCGACGCCCCCGGCTCCAGCAGCTCCCACAGCCTCAGCTTGGCCGCGAGATAGGCCTCCATCGTCGGATGGTAGTCGAGATGATCGCGGCCGAGGTTGTTAAAGGCGGCGGCCGTGATGCGCACGCCATCAAGGCGGAACTGGTCGAGGCCATGCGAGGACGCCTCGAGCGCGAGGTGCGTGACACCTTCGTCGACTAGTTCCTGTAACGTCCGATGCAGCGTGACCGGATCGGGCGTGGTGAGCGAGCCGTAGACGGCGCCGTCCGGCTTCACGACGCCGATCGTACCGAGGGAAGCGGCCTGCCGCCCGCAGGTGGCAAAGATCTGGCGGGTGAACTCAGCGATCGATGTCTTGCCGTTGGTGCCGGTGACGGCGACGATTGTTTCCGGCTGGCGCGGGTAGAACCTCGCCGCCATCAACGACAGCGCGCGGCGCGGCTCGGTTGCGCGGACCACGGCGACGCCCGGCGGAACCTTTGCGGCAACGCCGTCACCGAGAAGGATGGCAGCGGCGCCCTTCGCGACGGCGTCCGCAATGAAGCGGCTGCCATCGGTGCGGCTGCCGGCAAGCGCGGCAAACAGCCAGCCAGGACGTACAGCACGGCTGTCGGCCGTCAGGCCCAGCACGACCGGGTCCTGCGCGGTTCCATCGCCGGTCACTTCCGGACCGATCAGAGCAGAAAGGTGCACGCCGTACCCCTGATCCATGCGTGGATTTCAGTCGCCGGCAGTTTGTAACGCCCCACCCGGCGCAGCGATCCTAATATGAGTCGGAGCGAGGGGCGTCAAACGGCCGACATCGATGCGGGGCAGAGGCGCCGCTCAACCTCAGGGTGCTGGATGGATCCTGCGCGGCAGAATGCCGAGGATCGGTGCGATGCGAGCAACGATCGCCGCCGTGACCGGTGCCGCATTCAAGCCCGCCGTGATGCCACCCTTCGCGGCGTCTTCCGGCTGCGGCTCGAATAGCGAGACGAGCAGCACGTAGCGCGGCTGATCCATCGGGATCGCACCAACAAAAGAGGAAATGACCGACTTTGCCTGATAGCCGCCCTTGCCGGGCATCTCGGCCGTGCCGGTCTTGCCACCCACACGGTAGCCGGGGACCTCGGCACGCCGCCCGGTGCCATGGGACATTGTGACGTTGAGGCGCATCAGCTCGCGCATGGCGGCGCTGGTCGCCGGTTGGAGGACAGTCTCGGCGGCTGGCGCTGCCTTGGCGGGGCGAGCGAGATACGTCGGTGTGACACGGTGGCCGCCATTGACGAGGGAGGCCATGACGGCCGCGAACTGCAGAGGGGCGACGGCGAGACCGTGTCCGAATGCGATGGTTGCCGTCTCCACGTCTCCCCAGCGTTGCGGGAGAAGCGGCGGCGCGACCGGACCGACCTCGGTACGGACTGGCTCCGTGAGCCCCATGCGCGCGAGAAACACGAGCTGTCTCGAGTTGCCGGCCTCCATCGCGATCATGGAGGCGCCGACATTCGATGAGCGGATGAAGATATCGCGCACGGTAAGTGGCCCCCCGACGGGGTGCAGATCGCGGATCTGATGGCGGCCGAAGACGAGCGGCTTGGTGACGTCGTAGCTCTTGTCGAGCGTGGCCAGGCCATCATCGAGCGCCATTGCGATCGTCAGCGCCTTGAAGATGGAGCCGAGCTCGTAGACGCCACCCTGCAAGCGATCCGGCCGCGCCGGATCGAGATGAGAGCCCGCAACGTGCGGATCGACCGGAGGCCACGAAGCTCCTGCGACGATCTCGCCGGTCGCGGCGTCCATGACGAGGCCGGTCGCGCCCGACGCCCGGTAACGCTCCGCGGCTGCCGCAAGCTCGGCTGAGACGGCGTGCTGAACGCCGAGATCGATCGACAGCCGGACCGAAGCGGCGTCGGAAGGTACGGCACCGTGAACGGGCTCGACCCCGACGGCCTCGTCAATATGGCGCTCAATGCCCGCGATACCGCGATTGTCCGGGTCGACCTGGCCAACCACGTGGCCGAGCAGCGCGCCCGACGGGTAGACACGCTTAGGCTCGCGGCGGAAAGCGAGGCCGGGAAGACCCAGGTCATGGACGCGCTGCGCCTCGACCGGCGCAAGGCCACGGCGGATCCATATGAAACGGCGCGTGCGGTCGGCAAGCTGGGCGCGCAAATCGTCGGCGTCCAGGCCGGGGAGCGTGCGGGATAGCTGCTCGGCAACCTCGTCGCGATCGAGAATGAGGGCAGGATCGGCGAACAAGGAGTTCGAGGCGACGTCGGTCGCGACGATGTGGCCGTTGCGATCGACGATGTCGGGGCGGGCAAAGGTGCGGGAGACAGGCTCGGCGGAGGCGCTGCGCGTCTCGCCGAGGCTCGCCGTGCCCAGGCGCACGAGCTGGGCGGTCACGGCGAGCGTGGCCACCGCCAGTCCGGCTGCCACCGCCAGCAAACGCAGGCGAATCGAGACAGTCGAGTGGCGCGCTGCCGACGGCGTCATGGACCTGCTCCCATCCGGCCGTACTGCTCGGGGCGGATCGGGGCCAGGCCTTGCTCGCGGGCGAGGCCGTCGATGCGCTCGGGGCGCCCCAGCCAGGCACGCTCGGCCTTCAGGGCGGCGATGTCGCTCTCGGCCTTCTCGATGGCGCGTTCGGTCGCCTGCACCTCGGCTTCGATGCGACGGGTGTCATGCTTCAGCGAGTAGAGGGCAACAGCCGATGCAACGGTGAAGAGACCGGCGAGGATGGCGAGCAGTCGGCCCATGGCGCACGACCTTCCTACTGCGTGGCGTCACGACCGGCGGCGCACCGGGCTCGGGGCAACCGGCAGGCCGAGCTCTGCCGCGTCCTCCGCCTCCCAGGCGGGTGCCGCGGTCCGTGTGGCCGCCCGCAACTTGGCGGAGCGCGCACGCGGGTTCTCACTCAACTCGGCTCCGGAAGGGGTAACAGGGCGATGGTTAACGAGTTGGAAACTCGGCGCGCGCTCGGCACTCGAAGCCGGCGGGCCATGGCGCGAACCGGTGCCCGTGCGTCCCGAGCGCCGTGCCAGGAAGCGCTTGACGATGCGGTCCTCGAGCGAGTGAAACGTCACCACAACCAGCCGACCGCCGGGGGCCAGCATCCGCTCGGCCGCCTCGAGCCCGCGCACCAACTCGCCGAGCTCGTCGTTGACGGCAATGCGCAGCGCCTGGAACGTGCGCGTAGCAGGGTGGCGATCGTCGTCGTGACGACGACCCAGCGCTCTCTCGACGACGGCCGCCAGCTCGCGGGTCGTCTCGATGGGCTTGCGCTCCCGAGCCTTCACGATAGCGCGGGCGACGCGGCGCGACTGGCGCTCCTCACCGAAGGCGAAGATGATATCGGCGAGGTCGGCCTCCTCACATTCGTTGACGAGGGTGGCGGCGCTCGGTCCTTCGCGTTCCATGCGCATATCGAGCGGGCCGTCGGCCATGAACGAGAAGCCTCGCTCTGCCTGATCGAGCTGCATCGACGAGACGCCGATATCCAGGACGACACCATCGACCGGTGCGAAATCGTTTGCTGATGCGATATCAGCGAGGTCGCCGAAGCGGCCATCTACGAGGATCAACCGGCCCGCGGCCGCCGCGACCAGGGATTGCCCAGCGGCCAGGGCATCGGGGTCGCGCTCGATGGCGAGCACGCCCAAGCCTTCTGCCGCTGCGAGAAGGGCGCCGGAGTAGCCGCCGGCGCCGAAGGTACCATCGATGATGCGTGCGCCGGCAACCGGGGCCAAGTGGTGCACGACCTCTTCGAGAAGGACAGGAACGTGGCGCGCCGGGCCGACGGGACCGTCATGTCCCGAGGCGGTTTCCCGCTCGGCCATCATTTGGGGTCTCCGCCGGCGTCGCTGCCGCCGCCCGACGAGGACCGCGGCCCAGCGCCGAGCAACTGTCTGTGCTGGCGGACTTTCTCGCGGGCCCTGGCTCGGCGTTCCTCGAAGCGCTCCGGCGACCAAAGCTGGAACTTGTCGCCCAGGCCGACAAAAGCGACCTCGGCGACACCTTCGGAGAGCCCGATCCGGGCGCGTAGCTCTTTCGGAAGCACGATACGGCCGTCCGCGTCGATTGCGATGAACTGCGCCTCACCATAGAGCGCGACAGCGAGCTCGTCGCGCTCGTCCGAATAATCCGGCAAGCCGCCGAGAAGCCCGTCGATTTTCTGTGCAAGTCTTTCGCCGCCAGCATCGAGGGCCGGAGCATCGAGCGAGGGGTAGCAGTAGAGGCCGGGACCCGCTGCGCCAGTGTAGCGGTCGCGCTCGAGGACGGCGCGGAACGACGCCGGGATCGAGAGCCGCCCTTTGGCGTCGATCTTGTTCGTGAATGTCGAGACAAAGCGGTCCATCCCCTTGCGTCAAGCCTCGTTGAACGCGCCCCGGCAACGCCGGAGCACCTTTCGACACAACTGACTTTGCGCGGGGCTGACTTGGGCCGGCACGGCCTCGAACCTCTCACTCGAACTCGCTGCCTTGGACTGAATGGGGCTCGCCGGACGTCCCCCGGCGCCCGACGAACCCCTGCACTTTGCCTGTCCGCGCCGGCCGGGAGCGGGCGGTCGCACAGGCCCCGTCCCTCTTTCGGTGCCCAGCGCCGCTGCCCGCGTCCCTTGGCCCGGTGCGGACGGGCAACAATGGGATCTCATGGGTTTGAGTGGGAGTCAATGGATTCTTAAGGGATCACGCGCGCATCTTCCCGACGACTCAGGGCGACCCCGCCGCGAGCGCATGGCCTCAATATTCCTGAAGCTGCAGTTGCTCATTCATAAAACTTATTCGAATCAACATGTTGTCTTGCTCAACACACGTCTCGGCGAACCGCGCGTGCGTTGAAATCAACAATGTTGCTGAACTGTCACTGATCCCCAGCCGTAGAGACGAGGCTCTCGAGACCACATCGCGGCCGCGATGAAGGTCACTGCAATTCGAGGGAAGAGACCAAGGTTGACTCGGTCAATCGAGACGGCGTAGGCACGATTAGAATTGTTATAAAGAGAGCCCCATGCTTCCCGGACTGTCGTCACTCAACCTGGCAGGAAAGCGCCGCTTCAAGGATCTCTCCGAGCGGGAAATCCTAGCTCTGGCAATCTCTTCCGAGGAGGAGGATGGACAGATCTACAGCGCGTACGCGGCTCGTTTGCGGCCGGAATTCCCGGCATCGGCGGCGATTTTCGATGGAATGGCAGCGGAAGAGAACGAGCATCGCCGCTGGCTGATCGAAATGTACCAGCGCCGCTTCGGCGACTTCATCGTGCCTATCCGACGGGAGCACGTCGCGGACTTCTACACGCGCCGTCCGATGTGGCTGGCCGAGACGCTCAGCCTGGAGGCGATCCGGGGCGAGGCGGCCGACATGGAGCGGCGCGCACAGGAGTTCTACATCGCAGCCGCCGGCCGAGCGACCGATGCGGAGACTCGTAAACTTCTCGGTGATCTCGCTGCTGCGGAAGCCCACCACGAGGAGGCGGCAGAGGATCTCGAGCTAAAGCATCTCCCCGAGGACCAGCGCCACGCCGAGGATAAGGCTTCGCACCGGCAGTTCATCCTGACGTGGGTTCAACCAGGCCTTGCGGGCCTCATGGATGGGTCCGTATCGACGCTCGCGCCCATCTTTGCCACGGCATTCGCGACGCAGAATACGTGGACGACGTTCCTGGTCGGGCTTTCGGCGTCCATCGGCGCCGGCATCTCGATGGGATTTACCGAGGCCGCCCACGACGACGGCAAGCTGTCGGGACGAGGCGCACCGTGGAAGCGAGGCCTCGCCTCCGGCGTGATGACGACGCTCGGCGGGCTCGGTCACGCGCTGCCCTACCTCATTCCCTCGTTCTGGACGGCGACGGTCATCGCGCTGGTGGTCGTGTTCGTCGAGCTCTGGGCGATCGTGTGGATCCAGAACCGCTACATGGAGACGCCGTTCCTGAGGGCCACCATCCAGGTGGTCCTGGGCGGTGGCCTCGTGCTGGCGGCGGGCATCCTGATCGGCGGTGCTTAGGTACCTTCACCCGCCTCCGCTGCCCAATGCCTAGTCTCCGCTAAACGATAGGCATTGCGCAGCGGTGACCATCTCAGTTGGTCAGGCCGAACAGGTTTTCGGGCCTCGCCTCCAGCTGGCCACGCTCGACATCGCGGACGATGCGAGTGAGCGCGGCGTGGGTCGGTGCTGGAACACCAGCAGCGGCGCCCTTCTCGGCGATGTAGCCGTTCATGTAGTCGATCTCGGTGCGGCGGCCCTTTGCGATGTCCTGCGCCATCGAAGGGCGCTGCAGATCGCTGCGGGCAGCGCCGGATGTGCTGGCGAGGATCAGCTCGTCGAGCTCCTTGACGGCCGCCGGGTCGCTGTCGGTGGCACGCACCCACAGATCGGGATCAATCTTGGCGATGGGCTCGAGGTCAAGGCCCAGGGCGCGGCCCACTTTGACCGCCTCGCCGGCCAGCTTGACGACGACACGGCGGATGCGGTCGTGGCGATCGCGGGCATTGCCGCCGAGACCGGTCGCGGCCGAGACGCCGTTGCGCATGCCGTTGACACAGAGCTTCGACCAGCGGACGCCCCATAGATTGGTGGTGGCGCGGGCCTTGTCGACCGACGACAGGATCTCGGCCAGCTGCTCGATGCGGGGCGTGATGCGGCCATGCACCTCGCCGGCCTCGAGCGTCGGAATCTTGCCGTCCTTCGGCATGGTGCGGCGGATGGCACCGGGCTCGTAGAGCTCCACAGCGAAGTTGTTGCCGACCATGCAGCCGACGGTCTTGCCCCATCCGACGACGCTCGCGATGCGCTCCTCGTTGACGCAGTTCTGCGCAGATACGACGTAGCCCAGCGGAGCGAGATACTGGGCGATCATGTGGGTCGCCCAGATGGTGTCGTAGGACTTCACGGCGACAATGGCGATGTCGACCGGACGCTCCTTGACGAGGTCCTGCAGCTCGGTGAGGTGCTTCGCCTGCATCTTCACGGTAATGCTTTCCTCGGGGCTCATGCCCGAGATGGAGAGGCCCTTGGTGCGCATCGCCCGCACGTGCTCGGGCCACGGGTCAACCATGGTGACGTCGTGGCCGGCGTGGGTCATGTGTGCGCCGATGTAGCCGCCCACGGCGCCAGCGCCGACGATGACGATGCGGGGTTTGGACATGCGATGGGGTTCCCGACGTGAGTGCTTTGCATGAAGCCCTTGCGGAGCGTTCCGCATCTGCAGGGCAGTGTGGTTTCGACGCTGGAGTGGCTACGCCAGGACCTCGGGCCCCGGCGGTGGCTCCTCCAGGAACTGTTGTACGGTACGGTAGAGCAGGATGCGGTTGCGCTCCATCAGCATGGCGTGGGTGCCGCCGCCGAGGACCGAAAGGCGCTTCCAGGGCGCGCCGGTGAACAGCGGGAAGACGGTCTCGGCCATGGAGCGGGGCGTGTCGTTGTCCCATTCGCCGACCACGACGAGCAACGGCACGCTGATGCGCGCGGGATCGTAGAGGGGCTTGCCGGCGCTCCAGTACTCGATGCCGTCGAGAACGACGCCGTTCGGCGCCCGCACGGTTTTTCCACCGCCCTTGGGATCGGTTGCAGAGACGGCCTTCCACCATTGGTCGAACCAGCCGGCCGGGATGATGCCGGCCTTTTGATTGTCGTCGAGTCCACCCAGACGCCGCTCGAGGGTGGCTTCTCGATCGACCGTACGATAGGCGCCGACCTTGCCCTCGACATGAATCGGCGACGGGCTCGAGCTGGCTCGATCCCAGACGGGCGCGTAGAGCGCCAGGCGCTCCACGGCGTCGTTGTGGCCGGCCGTGTAGAAGCTGGTGATCGCCGTTCCCCATGACCAGCCGACGAGACAGACTTTCTCGACGCCGCGGCGGGCACGGACAAAATCGACCACGGTGCCCAGGCAGGCTGCGGCGTCGGGGGTGCGCATGAAGGGCGGATGCTTGTCGGCCGGCTCGTCCATCTGGGACGGGCGTTGCGAACGGCCGTATCCCGGGAGGTCGAGATAGTAGCAATCGAAGCCGCGCGCGGCGACGTAGTCCATCCATGACATGCCGCCGAACGGAATGTCGAAGGCCTCGCCGCCGTAGGTGGCGCCGTGCTGGAAGATGACGACTTTGTCGGCCGCGAAACGCTCGATGCCGGCGGGGCGCTTGTTGCGCACGTGAATGCGGCCCCCAGGCGCCAGCTCGACGCTCAGGTCCTCACCGACGACGTCCAGCTTGATCTCGGGCATGGTCCCTCACTTCCAGGCAAAGCGCGGCTGATCAAAATGGGCGACGCGCGTCGCCAGCCCACGCATCGCCACCTCGCGAAACTGGTAGAGCATGGCGGCGGTCGGCGCGTAGACCTCGCTGCCCATGATCGGAAGCGGAGCGGAGAGAACCGGGGGCTTGCCGTCGTCGGTGGGCCTCAGGCGCGGGATCGCGGGGCTGTCGAGCTGACTGAACGGCACCCTCAAGGCGAACGCGACCTCGACGGGGTCGGGATCGATACGGCCGACTATGCCGCCCCAGACAACGACGGGCGTGATGCGAAAGCCGGAGCGCGTCGGGTAGTCGTCGAGCAGCCCGAGTATCGCGTCGGGCTGCAGCTCGAGCCTCAGCTCCTCGTGCAGCTCACGCAGCGCCGCCTGCTCAGGAGTCTCGCCCTCGTCGAGGCGCCCACCCGGCAGCGCCCACTGGCCGGCATGACGACGCAGGCTCTCAGGGCGCTTGGTGAGAAGGACGGAGGCCTCGTCGCCCGTCTCGTTGCGGACGATGACGATGGCGACACCTGCGCGGCGCAACGCCGGATCCTCGATGGGGCGCCGCTCGAACGCGCCGATATTGCCGGCGAGGCGCTCCCTCAAGTCCGGCCGGTACGCGTACGGCATGCGCTGGATCTCCCTTGGGTGGTTCACTCGGCCCTCGGTCTTGGCAGGACGCTGCAATGCGTGTGAGACTTTCTCGCCCCTCACGCGACGGAGACCCCCATGACGAGCCCGACAGGTCAGGACGCACAAGCAGGCCAGCCCCGCTCGCGCTATGTCAAAACTCTTGGCCGGGAGGTGCACTTCACGGAGTGGGGACAGACAGGTGGCGAGCCAGTCGTCATGTGGCACGGGCTCGCCCGCACGGGGCGCGATTTCGACGTTATTGCTGCGGCGCTCTCCGACCGGTTCCACATCATTTGCCCGGACACCATCGGCCGCGGGCTGTCGGAGTGGAGCGACCGACCGGACGAGGACTACTGCCTCGACGTCTATGCGCGACTGGCGGCCGAGGTTGCTGATGCAGCCGGCTTCAACATGATGCACTGGGTGGGGACGTCCATGGGCGGATCGCTCGGCATTCGTGCGGCGGCGACGACCCTCAAGGGCCGTCTCGGACGCCTGGTCATCAACGATATCGGCCCGACCTTCCCCGAGGCGCCCTACGAGCGGATCAAGGCCTACATCGGGAATCCTCCCGAGTTCAGCACCGTGACAGAGCTCGAGGCCTACTTCCGAACGATCTACAAGCCGTTCGGCCACCACACCGATGCGCAATGGCGGCACATGGCGGAGACTTCGCTCAGGCGGCTGCCGAGCGGCAAGATCACGACGCACTACGACCCGGCGATTGTCAGGCAGATGTTCGTCCATCCCCGCGACTATGAGCAGTGGGAGCACTGGGACCGGAACACCGCGCCGACCTTGGTGCTGCGCGGCGTCGAGTCGGATCTGCTGCTGCCGGATGCGGCCCGCGAGATGACCATGCGAGGTCCGAAGGCGCGGATCGTCGAAATCGAGGGCTGCGGACATGCCCCGGCGCTGAATGTGGCGAGCCAGATCAAGATCGTGAGAGACTTTCTCGAAGCCTGAGGAGGCACAATTGGTCGATCATGAGATCGCTTGGCGGCCGTCGCCCGAGATGGTGGCCGAGGCCAACCTCACCAAGCTCATCGCCCATTGCGGCCGCGCCGACTACGATGACCTTCTGCGCTGGTCGATCGAGGAGCCCGAGGCGTTCTACCGCGCCTTGCTCGCGGACATCGACTACCGGTTCACCAAGCCCTTCACGCAAGCCATCGACACGTCGCAAGGTATCGAGCGAACCCGCTGGTGCATCGGGGCCGAGACCAACGTCGTCCTCAACTGCCTCGACAAATGGCGCGGCACTTCCACCTACGAGAAGATCGCACTCGAGTGGCTGGGCGAGAACGGCGAGCGGGTGACCCGCACCTACCGTGAGCTCGACGACGAGGCCTGCCGGCTGGCCGCCGGCCTTCGCCGACTGGGTCTGGGCGTGGGCGACGTGGTCGCGATGTATCTGCCGAATGTGCCCGAGGCGGTGACGACGCTGCTCGCCGTGCCCAAGATCGGCGGCATCGTGCTGCCGCTGTTCTCGGGGTTCGGGCCGGACGCGGTCGCCGCCCGGCTCAACGACGCGGGCGCCAAGGCCGTAATCACCGTCGACGGCTCGTATCGGCGCGGCAAGGTCGTAGCAGCCAAGCCGGTGATCGATCAGGTTCGCCCAGAGGTGCCGAGCTTGCGGCACGTCATCGTGTGCCACCGCGCGGTTGTCGATCTCTCCTGGACGCCCGGCATCGATGCCAGCTGGCACGAACTCATCGCGCAGGGCCCGGACGGCGACGGCGCGACCGCCTCGATGCCGGCCAACTCGCCCTATCTGCTGGTCTACACGTCGGGCACCACGGGCAAACCCAAGGGCGTCGTGCACACGCATTGCGGCTTCCCGGTGAAGACCGTGCTCGATCTCGGCATCTGCATGGAGTTCAAGCCGAGCGACCGCATTCTTTGGATGTCGGACATGGGCTGGCTGGTCGGGCCGATCCTCGTCTACGGCACGACGCTGATGGGCGGCACGATGGTGCTCGCCGAGGGCACACCCGACTATCCGCGCTCCGACCGTATCTGGCAGATCGTGGCGGACTACCGCGTCAGCTATCTCGGCATCGCACCGACGATCGCGCGGACGTTCATGGCCGATCCGTCGTTCGATGCCTCGCGCTACGATCTCACGTCGCTGCGCGTCTTCTGCTCGACCGGCGAGGCGTGGACGACGGACGCCTGGCACTGGCTGTTCGACGTGATCGGCGGGAAGCGAGCACCCATCGTCAATTTCTCGGGCGGCACGGAGATGGGTGGCATTCTCACGTCCGTGGTGACGCATCCGATCAAGCCCGGCTCGTTCACACGCCCAGTGCCCGGCACGGATGCAGCGGTGCTTCGCGAGGATGGCAGCGAGGCCGGTCCAGGCGAGGTGGGCGAGCTCGTGATGCGACGCGCGCCGATCGGGCTGACGCAAGGCCTCTGGCACGATGATGCGCGCTACATCGAGACCTACTGGTCGACATGGCCACACGTCTGGCATCACGGCGACTTCGCCATGCGCGATGCCGACGGCTACTATTTCATACTCGGACGCTCGGACGACACGCTGAAGATCGCCGGAAAGCGCACGGGGCCATCCGAGATCGAGGGGCTGGTGCTGTCGACCGGCCTCGTGAAGGAGGTGGCTGCGATCGGCGTGCCCGACCCGGTCAAGGGGACTGCCATCGTCTGCGCGTGCGTTTTGCGCGAGACGGCGCCTAAGGACAGTGCCGCCGACACCATCTCCGCCGCTGTCGTGAGGGGTCTCGGCACTGCGTTCCGACCCAAGGACGTGGTGCTCTGCGGCGACCTGCCAAAGACGCGAAACATGAAGATCATGCGCCGCGTCGTGCGCGCGGCGCTGCTCGGCCAAGACGCCGGCGACTTGTCGTCCCTGGTCAATCCGGAGGCGGTGCAGGGGTTGCGGGCGCAGTCGCTCAAGCCTTGAGCCTGCTTCGACGGGCAGGGCCACCGGCTCTCGCGGACGCCGCTGCCCGTCGATCGACCACTTATTTCTTCGGATGCTTCGGCACGTATTCCTCGACGGGACCGCCAGCGTCCTTCCAGCCTTTGAAGCCGCCGAGGATGTGGGCGACGGGCTTCAGGCCCATGTCTTGCGCCGTCTTGGCGGAGAGCGCCGAGCGCCAGCCTGCCGCGCAGAAGAAGACGAACTTCTTGTCCTCGGCGAATTGGGCCTTGTGATAGGGGCTCTCGGGATCGATCCAGAACTCGAGCATTCCGCGCGGGCAGTGGAAGGCGCCGGGCACCTTGCCCTCGCGCTCGAGCTCGCGGGGATCGCGCAGGTCGACGAGCACGACGTCGTCCCGGCCCGCCAGCTTCACGGCATCGGCCGCCTCGATCTCCTCGATCTGACCCTTTGCGGTCTCGAGCATCTTCTTGAAACCGTTGGTGATCTGTTGCGGCATGGGCGTGAGCCTCCCTGGGGATCGCTGGCTGGTGTTGACGTGCTGGCGGTCAGTCTAGCGGACATTTAACCAGGACGTCACTGCCCGGCCTCCGGCGCCTGGCCGAGACTGAGCGGCGCCCTGGAGCAAAAGGCCACCTATCTCAACGACTGATCATTGCTCACGAGGGTGTGATCTATTTTCGATACGATACGTATTGCATTCTAGTGATGCCAGCAGTACAAATTGATCATGGTTCAAACAAGGCCGCCTCACGGCGCCACAAACAAGGAGCACCCTGCCATGATGGAAATCGCCTTCGGCCCCGTGATCGCGGCCTGCGCCCTGAAGAGCCTCGTGTTCGGCGCCCTCTTCGCCCTCGTTTTCCCTATGCTCGAGACGCGGCTCGCCAAGGGTGCGCCTGCCTCCGGGATCGTCCGCCGGCTCGGGCTGGGGCTTCTCAGTGGCGGTCTGTTCGGGATCGCACATCTCGCCATCGTCTGCGCCGCTGACGGGTTTCCGCCCCGGATCATCCAATCGACGGCTGTTGCGCTGCTCATCATCTCGGCGACGGGCTTTACCTTGATCCGCAGCGCTCACAAGACTGCTGCCGCCTGAGGTCGATCCGCTCAACCAAGCGGTAGACGGCTAATTTGCGCTTCCCCCGGCCCGTGCTAGAGAGCCGATCCTGTGGTCAATCAACCCGGGGTCGGCTTTTGCCATGAAGGACATCATCGAGGAGCTGGAGCGGCGGCGCGAGATTGCCCGTCTCGGCGGCGGCGAAGCGCGGATCGCAGCCCAGCATAAACGCGGCAAGCTTACGGCGCGCGAGCGCATCGAGCTGCTCCTCGACGAGGGCTCCTTCGAGGAGTTCGACATGTACGTCGAGCATCGCTCGACCGACTTCGGCATGGAGAAAACCAAGATCCCCGGCGACGGCGTCGTCACCGGCTGGGGCACCATCAACGGCCGCGTGGTCTACCTGTTCGCAAAGGACTTCACAGTCTTCGGAGGCTCGCTCAGCGAGACGCACGCCCGGAAGATCATGAAGGTCCAGGACATGGCGCTGCAAAACCGCGCGCCGATCATCGGCCTGTTCGACGCAGGCGGCGCGCGCATCCAGGAAGGCGTGGCGGCGCTCGGCGGCTACGGCGAGGTGTTCCTGAGGAACGTGCTTGCCTCCGGCGTCATCCCGCAGATCTCGGTGATCATGGGACCGTGCGCAGGTGGCGACGTCTACTCGCCGGCCATGACCGACTTCATCTTCATGGTGCGCGACACGAGCTACATGTTCGTCACCGGCCCCGACGTCGTGAAGACGGTGACCAACGAGACCGTCACGGCGGAGCAGCTCGGCGGCGCCTCGATCCACACGACCAAGTCCTCTATCGCCGACCGCGGCTACGACAACGACGTCGAAGCGCTGCTACAGATGCGCCGGCTTATGGACTTCCTGCCCGCCAACAATACATCCGGCGTGCCCGTGCTGCCGACGCGCGATCCGTTCGACCGGCCGGAGCCGTCGCTCGACACGCTGATCCCGGACAACCCGAACAAGCCCTACGACATCAAGGAGCTGATCCTCAAGGTCGTGGACGAGGCCGACTTCTTCGAGATTCAGGAAGCCTACGCGAAGAACATCGTCGTCGGCTTCGCGCGGATGGAGGGCCGCACCGTCGGCATCGTCGCGAACCAGCCGATGGTGCTGGCGGGCGTGCTCGACTCGGACGCATCGCGCAAGGCGGCGCGGTTCGTGCGCTTCTGCGACTGCTTCGAGATCCCGATCATCACGTTCGTCGACGTGCCGGGCTTCCTGCCGGGGACCGCGCAAGAGTACGGCGGCCTGATCAAACACGGCGCCAAGCTGTTGTTCGCCTACTCCGAGGCGACCGTTCCGAAGATCACGCTGATCACGCGCAAGGCCTATGGCGGCGCCTATGACGTGATGTCGTCGAAGCACATTCGCGGCGACCTGAACTACGCGTGGCCCTCAGCCGAGATCGCGGTGATGGGCGCCAAGGGCGCGGCCGAGATCCTCTATCGCGCAGAACTCGGCGACCCGGAGAAGATCAAGGCACGCATCGACGAATACCAGAAGCGCTTCGCCAACCCCTTCGTCGCCGCCGAGCGCGGCTACATCGACGAGGTGATCCTGCCGCGGAACACTCGGCGGCGGATCTGCCGGGGGTTGCAGATGCTCAGGAACAAGAAGGCGGAAAACCCCTGGAAGAAGCACGATAATATTCCGCTTTGAGGGAGGCGCGTGCCGGCAAGCGAGCCTGCCTCGCTTCAAGAGCATGAACACCGGAAGCTGGAGCGCCGAGTGGGCATGGCTTGCGGAGCTGGGACACCGATCGTGAGCAACTCCGTTGCCTACGGTTGCCGTATCCCACGGCTCTGCAGAAACTTGTCGAGGCGCTGTTCGAGGCGGGACGCGTCCACCTCGGCGAACTCGTAGCGGGCACGAACGACAGGCTTATCGATGGCGATCAAGCGGGCCAGATCGCTGGGTGTTCCGCTGACCACGACCTCGGCTTGCGAGCCATTGATCGTCGACCTGAGGTCGTCGAGCTGTGCTTGCGAGTAGCCAAGGGCCGGCAGCACATTGCCGATGTGAGGATATTGTTTGAACGCTGCTGCGATTTGCCCGACAGCCGACACTCTCGGATCGACGATATCACGTGCACCAGCCTCGACAGCCGCAAGATATCCCGCACCGTAAGCCATGCCGCCGTGCGTGAGCGTCGGCCCGTCGTCGATGACGATGACCTTCTTGCCCCGAACTGCCTCGGGGTCATCCAGGCTGATGATCGAAGCGCCACGGATGATCTCGGCTCTGGGAGCGATAGCTCGCGCGGTGTCGGTGACTTGTTGAACGGCGGCCGAAGATGCCGAGTTCGACTTGGCGACGATGACGACGTCGGCCATGCGCAGGACGGCCTCGCCAGGATGATGGGTGGTCTCATGCCCCGGTCGCAAGGGATCGACGAGAACGACGTGAAGGCTCGGTCTCACGAACGGAAAGTCGTTGTTGCCGCCGTCCCAGAGGATGATATCCGCCTCGTTCTGAGCGGCCTCGATGATGCGGGCATAGTCGGCGCCGGCAAACACCAGACTGCCGGTGGCAAGATGCGGCTCGTACTCCTCCCGCTCTTCGATCGTGCACTGCGCGGCATCCAGATCCTCGAGGCGCTCGAACCGCTGCACGGCCTGGCGCTCGAGATGGCCATAGGGCATGGGGTGGCGGATGGCGACGACGCGAAGGCCGCGATCCTTGAGCCGTCGCGAGAGCCAGCGAGCAACTTGCGATTTTCCAACACCCGTCCGCACCGCCGACACCGCAACGACCGGAACACGCGCCTCCAGCATGGTGCGCTTCGGACCGAGCAAAGTGAAATCGGCTCCTGCCGCCAATGCTATCGAGGCCTTGTGCATGACATGGGCGTGCTCGACGTCGCTGTAGGCAAAGACCACCTCGTCGATGGCCTCTCTCGTGCAAATTTCGGCGAGGTCGCGCTCGTCGAGTATGGCAATGCCGTTGGGATAGCGGGGGCCGGCCAACGACGAGGGATAGCGTCTCTCGGCGATCCCCGGGATCTGCGCCGCTGTGAACGCCACGACCTCGCTTGCCGGATCATTACGATAGACCACATTGAAATTGTGAAAGTCGCGGCCTGCCGCACCCATGATGACGATCCGACGCGGCCCTGTTGATGTCGTCATCGATGCTCGTCCCTCTGCCGCTGCACCTCTGGCTCGTTCTGCAGCCCATTGCTCCGAGGTGTCTCCAGGCCTGTCCCTCGACTAGGCATGAGGCACCAGCACCGCCGCTCCCGTGAGGTCGCCTTGGCGCATCCTCTGCAGAACGGAGTTGGCCTCTGTGAGCGGATGTTCGCCCCTTATTAATGATCATGACAGCGCCTGGTCGAGTTGACTGGTGTCAACGCGCAGTCGCGGCCTTTGCGAAAGCATATAATTACGGATTGTTGGCTCGGCGCCTCGACAATCTGAGGCCCCGCCCTGTCGATGATAAATCTTCGACCGGAAGCTCGATTATGACCCGGGAGGGGCTGGACAACGTGATCCGTGGACGGGTTGTCGGCGACAGGCGTTACGCTTGGTGGCGGCTAGGCGCGGCTCGCGATTTCAGATGAAAGCGCGCTGCCGCTGACAGAGCCACGACCGATCTGACGGAGTTGAAGTACGAGGCACCTAGCTTGCGGAAATGTCGACTTTAGCGGCAGCGAGTTGGGCAAAGGCCAATTTGTTCACTGCGAATGGGCACCCGAGTGCCGATTTGGGCATTCCACCGTGACCTGAAGTCGAGGATCCGGGAGAGGTACGAATGGCCACCATGGAGCAACAACGCGATCGCCTCGTGACCCGGCAAGTCGAGGCAAGGGGCGTGCGCAATCCGCTCGTCCTCGCCGCCATGCGGAAGGTGCAACGGGAATTGTTCGTTCCCAAGCATTTGCGCGATGAAGCTTACGAAGATTCGCCGCTTCCCATAGGTTCCGGGCAGACGATCTCACAACCCTATATTGTTGCGTTCATGATCGAGGCGCTAGCGCTTCGCGGCGGGGAGAAGGTGCTCGAGATCGGCGCGGGCTCCGGCTATGCCGCTGCGGTTCTCTCGGAAATCGCGCGCGAGGTCTTCACGATCGAGCGCATTGGCCAGCTCGCTGAAAATGCTGCAGCCAATCTGGCGTCGGCTGGCTGCGACAACGTACATGTTCGCCATGCCGACGGCACCGAGGGCTGGAGCGACGAGGCGCCTTTCGATGCGATTCTCGTCTCGGCTGGCGCGCCTGACGTCCCGAAATCCCTCATGCGACAGCTCAGGATCGGCGCCCGGATGGTGGTGCCGGTCGGGAAAGATCCGCGATCCCAGGAACTGGTAAGGATCACGCGCGCCGACGACGACGAGTACGATCGCGAGGATATTGCCGACGTGCGCTTCGTGCCGCTGATCGGCAAGGAAGGCTGGGAAAGTGAGGACAGCGAATGGCAAACGAAGCCACCCCGCCTCGTGCAGTCGCGACCGGCAGTCAGCGTGTCACTGCCAGCCCTCATCGCCAAACATGCCGAGGCCTTCACAAACCTGGAAGACGCAGATCTCGAGCCACTCCTCAAGCGGATTGGTGACGCCCGTGTCGTGCTGATCGGCGAAGCCAGTCATGGGACATCAGAATTCTACCGCATGCGTGCACGGATCACGCAGCGTCTCATCGAAGCCAAGGGCTTCGACGTCGTTACGGCCGAGGCCGACTGGCCGGACGCTGCCCGCATCGACAACTACGTCCGCCATCGCGACGTGCCGCCCTCCGAGTGGACGGCCTTCGCTCGCTTCCCGACCTGGATGTGGCGCAACGAGGAAACGCGCAACTTCATCGACTGGCTGCACAAGCGAAACTCGTCTCGGGACAGTGGCCGGCGGACAGCCTTCTACGGTCTGGATCTCTACAGCCTCTATACGTCGGTCCGTGCCGTCATCGACTATCTGGAATCAGTCGATCCCGAGCTCGCCGCCATCGCACGGCAACGCTACGGCTGTCTTTCACCATGGGAGGCCGATCCCGCAGCCTACGGCCGTGCGGCTTTGCGGGGCACCTATCACGAGTGCGAGCGGGCTGTCGCCCATATCCTGACGGAGCTGCTCGAGAAGCGACAAGCCTATGCGCTCCGCGACGGCGAGCGATTCTTCGATGCCGCGCAGAATGCCCATCTGGTCGCCAACGCGGAGCAGTATTATCGCATCATGTACTATGGCTCGCGAGCCTCCTGGAACCTTCGCGATTCCCACATGTTCGAGACTTTGAAAAGGGTTCTCGAGCATCGTGGCGTGCAGTCGAAAGCCGTGGTCTGGGCTCACAACTCGCACATCGGCAATGCCTCAGCGACAGAAATGGGCCGGCGCGGCGAGCACAACATCGGCCAGCTCTGCCGCCAGCACTTCGGCAAGGCCTGCTACTCTATCGGATTTGGAACCAACGACGGTACCGTAGCCGCAGCCTCAGGCTGGGACGAGCCGATGCAGATCATGGACGTGCGACCGGCTCACCCTCAGAGCTACGAACGACTATTCCATATGGCCGATGGGCCGGGTTTACTGCTGCCCCTGAGGCATGGCGGAAGCGCCGAGCTGACGGAAAAACTCGAGAAGCCGCGTCTCGAGCGCGCGATCGGCGTGATCTACCGTCCGGAGAGCGAGCTCGCCAGCCACTACTTCGAAGCGGTCCTGCCGCGGCAATTCGACGAGTACGTATGGATCGACCGGACACGTGCCGTGAGCCCGTTCGACGTGGCCGAGGTCGAGGGCTTGCCGGACACCTATCCATTCGGCGTCTGAGTTGATCGGAAAACCTTGCGAGGCCTCATGGAATTCAAGGACTACTACAAGGTCATGGGGTTGGAACGGACCGCGACCCAGGACGAGATCAAGAAGGCCTACCGCAAGCTCGCCCGAGCCTACCACCCCGATATCAACAAAGATCCTGGTGCCGAGGCCAGGTTCAAGGAGATCAGCGAGGCCAACGAGGTGCTTGGCGATGCGGAGAAGCGTGCTGCCTACGATCAACTCGGCCGGCAATGGCAGCCAGGTCAGGATTTCAGGCCACCACCCGACTGGGACGCAGGGTTCGAGTTCTCAGGGGCTTCGTCGCAGCATCGTGAAGGCGAGTTCAGCGATTTCTTCGAGACCCTGTTCAGCGGAATGCGGCGAGACGCGCGGGCGTCGAGTGGCAGAGGCGAGTTTCACGCTCGAGGCGAGGACCATCATGCAAAGATCTTCATCGATCTTCGTGACTTACTCGAGGGGGCCACGCGGGCACTATCGTTGCGCATGCCGTCAGTCGATGCAGATGGGCATGTCGTGATCAAAGATCACACGCTCAATGTCACGATCCCCAGGGGTGTTCTGGAAGGCCAGAGCATTCGATTGAGAGGCCAGGGAGGGCCGGGGATCGGCCGATTGCCGGCGGGTGATCTCTATCTGGAGGTCCACTTCAATCCGGATCCTCTGTATCGCATCGTCGGAAGCGACCTCTATGTCGAGCTTCCAGTCGCCCCGTGGGAAGCAGCGCTCGGTGCCACCGTCAAGTTCCCGACGCCGGCGGGGCCAATCATGCTCAAGATCCCGGCTGGCTCATGGCAGGGGCGCGAGTTGCGCATCAAGGGGCGAGGTATACCTTCAGCCACTCCGGGAGATCTCTATGCGGTCCTGAAGATCGTCTTACCGCCCGCCGACACCGAGAAGGCCAAACAGATCTACGCGGACATGGCGCGCGAGCTTGCCTTCGATCCACGATCGAAACTTGGAGTTCTAGATGACAATGGCAAAGCAGAGCGCACCTGTCGTTCACGCGGAACTGGTCGATACGGCGACCCTTTGCACCATTGAGGAGCTGTGTCTGGCCTGCAGTGTCGACGCCAATTGGATTGCCGAATTGATCGAGCATGGCGTTATCGAGCCGATCGGAGAGGTGGGCGCGGATTTGCGCTTTACGAGCCTTTCCATCGTTCGGATCGCCAAGGCAAAACGTCTTCAGAGAGATCTCAATTTGAACCCACCGGGACTCGCCGTCGTGCTCGATCTGCTCGACGGGATCGACGACCTTCGCACGCAACTTGCTAAATCTCAAATGCGCGCGAAATAGCCGTTCCGGCTGCGAAGACGCAGCCGGTTTGGCCTCAGACGAGGCGGCGAGGCATTGCGTCGGCATCTCTCTAATGTGCCATGGCGGCGAGCCGGCCGGTGTGGCAGGCTTGGCAGGCGTCAAGTCGGCGCTGATGGATTGCAGGAGGCTCAATGTACAAGCACATCCTGATTGCAATTGATGGCTCGGATCTCTCTGGCAAGGCTCTATCGCAGGGGCTTGGCTTGGCGAAAACCCTCACGGCAAGAGTGACGATCGTGACTGTCACCGAGCCATGGGCCACCCAGATGACGGGGGAAGCGGCTGCCATGTTTCCCTTCGCCGAGTATGAGAAGGCCATGGCTGCCAACGCAGCGACGATTTTGTCCAAGGCAAATGCGGCCGCGAGCCAAGCCGGGGTTGCTTGCTCGACCCTGCACGTTCGGGAGCGTCATCCGGCGGAAGGCATCCTCGAGACAGCGAAAGCAGAGACATGCGATCTCATCGTCATGGCATCGCACGGCAGGCGCGGCCTATCGCGACTCTTCCTCGGGAGCCAAACGCACAACGTTGTCACGCACAGCACAATCCCCGTGTTGATCTGCCGCTGACGCGAGTGAGGCAGGGTTCAGCGTGAGTGTACGCAGGCAGAGGGCGCCGATGCGACCACGGCCACGGACATTCGAGCCGCGCCGATCTCGGTCGGCTCTGATCAAATTTAGCAGCTCAGTACCAAGTTGTCGGGCTGCTTCGTCTTCACGCCCGTGCCCTTTCTAAAGGCGCTGCCTCGCAGCTCATCACGCTGCTGATATCGACCGTCGGCCTTCTCCACACGATAGCGGGGCAGTTGGATTAGTGGGAGGGCACCGTGTAGCGCACTCCGCGCCAGCCAGCCTTGATTGTGGATCTCGGCGCCTCAGACGCCCGGTCGGCATGGCCGCGCTGTCGCGCGGCAGCGTTCGCGGCCCCTGCTCGACCAGCATCCGTAGCTCTTGTTGGCCGCACGAAGCCACGTGTCGTAGCGGCCGCCGTGCAGCGCGCGAGCCTTCCGCTTCCATGCCAGCCGGGCACTCAGCCGCGCCCCGGCGAACGTCGCGCGCCATTCGCCTGTTGCCGACACAGTCTTGCGTTTGCAGACCGCCGCCTCCGCGCCGCTCGGCATGCCGACGGCAAGCGCCAACAGCACCGCCGCGCCCACTGCGAGTTTCGTCATGATTTGCCCCCTCTAAGGTCGCGTTCTATCGCCGGGCGTTCACCCCGTGACGACGCCCACAACTCGCACACAGAAGGGCAAATCGGTTTGGCCGAGGTCAATCCACCAGAGCGGCCGGCTGCCGCTGCTGAAGGCACTTGCATCCGGCGTCCGGCCAACTGGTCACTGTCGAACGCACGAGCTGCTCACATTGCCCCGAGAACAAGGGTTGATTGAGCATCGCAATGCCGCGGGTTTTCGCTACTCCTTCTTCGCCTTCCCCGCCGTCCATCTTGCGTCATGGAGCTGGGTCGGGCGACCGGATTCCATGTCTCGGAAACCGGCAATGTAGGTGGCGGTCATGTCGAAGGTGACGGGTGCGGGCTGCTTGGGGGCCAGCCAGTCGCCGCTAGAATTGACGTTCATCTTCAACGTGAGCTTCAGCGGCAGCTCGACGCCGCCGGTTGTCTCTCCGACGAGTGAGCCGGTCTCGAGTGCGTGAAAGAGAACAACGTTGGTAGCGGCGCTTCCGCCTGCCACCGTGACCGGCGTGAAGAGCTTGATATCGCTCTTGGGCGACGAGCCGAAGTGCAGGTTCTGGAAGCGCTGCGTCTTGCCGGTTTTGCGGTGGGCCACCTCGAGATCGAACGAGAGCACGGTGCCACGCTGTGCGCCGTCGTTCGAGATGGTCAGCGGGATGGCGAAGACGTCGCGAAAATCCTGACGGTACAGGTAGATCAGCGGCGGTGGGTAGATCCGTAGCTCGGCTTGCTTCAGAACAGTTTCATAGAAGCTGTAGCCGGAGAAGACGAGCGCCACGATAGAGACGAGCGTGGCGAGGCCAGCGCCCACGTCCGAAAGACGCGAGCCGCGTTCGAGAGGTGCTTTCCTGCGGCCGACCCGATCCAAGTCGTCGGCGGCTGTGGTGGCGTAATCGTTCATGTCACCCATCAACGCTTGAAAATCGCGGGTCGCATTCCGCCCCGGACCAGCCATCGCTGCCCCCAATCCGCTATCGCGGCTCCAACGATCCGCGCACGCACGCAAACCGACGCGCAATGACGTCAGAATTGAGGCAAGCGTGCACCGGTTGTACTCGACCTCCGGAGGGCTGATATTCCTGGTCCACCATCGGTCCGGGGAGCAACATGAAAACAATCCGCATCGACGACCACGAGATGCCCTATGTCGAAATGGGCAAAGGCCCGCCGCTTGTCGCCATTCACGGGTCGCTGGGAGATTTCCGGTCGTGGTCGCCGGTGATGGGTCCGCTGTCGAGGGACTTTCGATTGATCGTACCGAGCCTGCGGCGCTTCTTTCCCGAGCATTGGGACGGAAAGGGTGGCGGCTTCACGATTGGCGAGCACACGGCGGACTGCATCGCCTTTCTCGAGGGCTTACGGCTCGGGCCGGTCCACCTGATTGGGCATTCACGCGGCGGGCATATCGCGTTCCGCGTGGCGCAACAGAGACCGGATCTGGTGCGGAAGCTGATCCTGGCGGAACCGGGCGGGGAGCTCGATGGCTCGCTGATGCCACCTGGCGTGGCGCCATCGGCAGAGCGTGTCGAGAGCATCGTGGAGGCTGCCCGCATCATCGCCGCCGGCGACGTGGACAAAGGCCTCGAACATTTCGTCGACCGGATCTATGGCGCTGGCGCCTGGGGGAAACGTCCGGCGGCTGCGAAGCAGCTGCGCCGCGACAATGCGCATACGCTGATCGGGCAGATCCACGAGGATCGCAGGCCGTTCACCCGGGCTCAGGCGGAGGGACTCCGCAATCCCACGCTGCTCATCGGCGGGGAGTTGACGCGTGGCATGCTGCCGATCGTTCTGAAGGCGCTGACGGAGGCTATTCCCGGAGCGCGCAGCGCCATGATCCCAAATGCGGCGCACAGTATGTTCGAGCAAGCGCCCGTGCGGTTCTCGGAGATCGTGCTCGAGTTCCTCGCCGAGTAGCATTGCGCGTTGGGTCGTCGCCTTCACCGGGGCCATCGGGAGTTGGCAGCCGAGCTACCGGTGTCCTGGCACTGCGACCGGCCACCTGTTGCGTGACCGTTGCGAAGCGGTCAACGACCACGAAACAGGCACGAAGCGGGCAAATCCGCCCGCTTACCCACCGATATGCCCAAAAATCATGCGACAAGAGCTGTAGGCGTGTGCTTGAAATCAGGTACATCATGCCGGACGATGACCCGACGTCCGTTCGCAAAAGCGTACAGGGCGTCAACCCGAGCCGAGAGGCGACGCCGTCTTGACCGACTCTCCAGCCAACCGTCCCCTCGCTGACTACAACCCATTGCCGTTCTTCTGCGAGCTGACCGGGCGAACCGGCCGGGACGCGAGCCAGCTGGCATCGATACGGGCGCGCCTCGAAGGCCACGACATCGCCACCCTGATTCAACGTGCGCGCGAGGCAGAAAACGAGCTGTTCAACCTCGGCATCACGTTCACCGTCTATACCGACAAGGATGCTATCGATCGCATCCTACCCTTCGATGTCATCCCGCGAATCCTGACGGCTGCCGAGTGGCGGCAGATCGAGACGGGCGTGACGCAGCGGGTGAGGGCACTCAACCTGTTTCTCTGGGACGTCTATCACGACCAGAAAATACTCAAAGACGGCGTCGTTCCACGCGATCTGGTGCTCGGCAACAGCAATTACCGACCGGAGATGGAAGGCCTCGATCCGCCGTGCGGAACCTACATCCACATCAACGGCACGGACATCGTTCGGAACCGCGCCGGCGAGTTCCAGGTTTTGGAGGACAACGGACGTTCTCCCTCCGGCGTTTCCTACGTGGTCGAGAACCGCCACCTGATGCAGCGTGCATTCCCCGATCTGATGCGGGGCCTCAAGGTGCAGCCGGTGTCGAACTATGGCGAGCAACTGGTCGCGAAGCTGCGCGAGGTGGCACCGGGAGGGGTGGACGATCCGTCAATCGTTCTCCTGTCGCCGGGCGTCTATAACTCGGCCTACTTCGAGCACATCTTCCTGGCTCGCGAGATGGGTGTGCCCCTGGTCGAGGGCCGCGACCTCATCGTCGAGAACGACCGCGTGTTCATGCGGACCTTGGCCGGTCTGCAACCCGTTCACGTGATCTATCGGCGCATCAACGACGATTTTCTCGATCCCGAGGCCTTCAACAAGGAGAGCATGCTCGGTGTGGCAGGGCTGATGCGGGCGGCGCGCAAAGGCAACCTGACTTTGGCCAACGCTGTCGGAACAGGTGTCGCGGACGACAAGGCTGTCTATGCCTACGTGCCCGAGATCATCCGCTACTATCTCTCCGAGGAGCCGATCCTGCAGAATGTCGAGACGCACATCTGCGGCACGGGTGACGGTCTCAAGTACACGCTCGACCATTTGGCGGAGCTAGTCGTCAAGCCGGTCGGCGAGTTGGGCGGATACGGCATCGTCGTGGGTCCGAAGGCGACCCAGATGGAGCTCGACGCCTGCCGCAGGCAGATCGAGGCGGATCCCGACAACTTCATCAGCCAGCCCATGATCGACCTGTCGGTGTGCCCGACACTCGTGGACGGCAAGCTGGAGCCGCGCCACGTCGACCTGCGCCCCTATGCGGTGACGGGGCGCAGCACATGGGTGCTTCCCGGTGGGCTCACCCGCGTTGCCCTCAAACGAGGCTCGTTGATCGTGAACTCCTCGCAGGGCGGCGGCACCAAGGATACCTGGGTGCTCGAGGAGACCCTGCCATGAGCCTGCTGTCGCGGTATGCCGAGGATCTGTTCTGGCTCGCCCGCTACATCGAGCGGGCGTCGAACCTGGCTCGGATCATCGAAACCCACATGGCCTACGACCGGGGCCGCGACGAGGACGTATCGTGGGCCTGGCTGGTGGCGCTGCACGCCGATCAGGACCTCTTCAACAAGCACTATGGCGACGCCTCTTTCAAGAACGTCATCCGGTTCTACGTGGCGGACATGGAGAACGGCGGGTCGGTGCGCTTCTCGATCAGGGCCGCACGCGAGAACGCCCGTGCGTTGCGGGCCGTGATCCCGACCGAGATGTGGAACCATCTCAACGAGTTCTATAATCGGTTCCTGATCGTGTCGGATGCCGATCTCGAGCCGATCCGGCTGTGGCGAACGTGTGCACAGATCAAGGACGGCTGCTATGCGCAGATCGGCGTCGCGGAGAGCACGCTCTATCGCGACGAAGGGTGGCGATTCTTCCGCATCGGGCTGATGCTCGAGCGTGCGGACCAGACAAGCCGACTGCTCGACGTAAAATTCGCGCAACTCGCCACCGGACTGCAGCCGGCCGACCGGGCCGGTGACGCCACCTTCTGGTCGCTCGTCTTGCGGTCGGCGGCAGCTTATCAAGCCTTCGTCAGGCTCGAGCGTCGCGGCGCCGATCCGAGCCGGGTCGCGCGCTTCCTGCTGGTCAACTCGAGTCACCCCCGTTCGGTCGCTTTCAGCGTGATGCAGATCAGGATGATGCTACACGAGCTCGGATCGGGCTATGGCCTCAGGCAGTCGCGGCATGCGCAAGAAAAGATCGAGGTCCTGCTCGAGCTCCTGCAGGCCGCGGCGATGGAGCCGGATCTCGTCGGCAAGCTGCACGCCATCAACGATAGCCTGCAGCGCAGCTTGATCGATCTGACGAACGAGCTGGGACTGCGCTTTTTCGGGCATCCGCCACCGGATCCAATCGTTCCGGCCCAGGCGCCGTCCGGCACGCAATCCCAATCGCAAAGCCAGTCATCGACGTGAGAAACCCGATGGTCGCCACTCGGCCATTGCGAACATGCAGAGCCCTGACCGAATGACGCTCAACGTCGCGCTGACGCACCGCACGAGCTACACGTACGATCGTCTGATCGGCGTCTCGCCGCAGGTTATCCGCCTCCGCCCAGCGCCGCACTGCCGGACACCGATCCTCAGCTACAGCCTGACGCTCGAGCCTGAGCTGCACTTTCTGAACTGGCAGCAGGATCCGTTCGGCAACTTCCTGGCGCGCGTGGTCATTCCCGAGAAGACACGCGAGCTTTCTGTCACGGTCGATCTCGTGGCCGACATGTCGGTGATCAATCCGTTCGACTTCTTCATCGAGGAGGCCTCGTCGGAGTGGCCGTTCGCCTACGAGGCGGGCCTCGCAAAGGAGTTGCAGCCCTACCTCGTGCCGGACCCAGCTGGGCCCCGGCTCAGGGACTATCTCGCCGGTATCGACCGCAAGCCGCGCACCACGATCGATTTCCTGTGCGACCTCAACCGGCAGATCCAACAGGACATCAAGTATCTGATCCGGATGGAGCCGGGCGTGCAGACGCCCGAGGAGACGCTCGGCAGCGCCGCCGGCTCGTGCCGGGACTCGGGCTGGCTGCTCGTGCAGATCGCGCGGCACCTCGGTCTCGCGGCGCGCTTCGTCTCGGGCTACCTGATCCAGCTCATTCCCGACGTGAAGTCGCTGGACGGGCCGTCGGGCGCCGACCGGGACTTCACCGACCTGCACGCGTGGACCGAGATCTATGTCCCGGGCGCCGGCTGGATCGGCCTCGATCCGACATCAGGGCTGCTGACGGGCGAAGGCCACATCCCGCTGGCCGCCACGCCGGCGCCGTCGAGCGCGGCACCGATCAGCGGCAGCCACGAGAAGGCCGAGGTGACGTTCTCGTTCGACATGGGTGTGACGCGTATCGCGGAGACGCCCGCGGGTCACCAAACCCTACTCGGACGAGCAGTGGGCGCGGATCGTCGACCTGGGGCACGCCGTCGACCAACGGCTGTCGGACGGCGACGTGCGGCTGACGATGGGCGGCGAGCCGACCTTCGTCTCGGTCGACGACATGGACGGCGCGGAGTGGAACACCGCAGCGGTCGGCCCGACCAAGCGGCGGCTCGCGGAGGATCTCGTCCGGCGGCTCGAGCGGCGGTTCGCTCCGGGCGGCCTGCTGCACTACGGTCAGGGCAAGTGGTATCCGGGCGAGCAACTTGCCCCGATGGGCATTCGCGCTCTACTGGCGTGCGGATGGACAGCCGCTCTGGGACGACCAGGCGTTGATCGCGCGCGAGGTGGCCACCCGGACGCCGGCCATCGAGGAGGCGGAGCGTTTCGCTGCCACGCTGTGCGAAGCAGCTCGGCCTGCCGGCCAGGAGCGCGATGCCGGCCTACGAGGACGCGGGGCACTTCGCGCTGATCGAGCAGAAGCTGCCGATCAACAGTCGCCGGCCGACAACAAGCTCGCGGACCCTGCCGAGCGAAAGCGCATCGTTTCTGTGTTCGATCGCGGGCTCGATGCCCCGGTCAGCTATGTGTTGCCGATCCAGGTGTGGCAGACGCAGGACCGCGGGCGACGCTGGGTCACGGAGCGTTGGGCGCTCAGGCGCGACAAGCTCTTTCTGATGCCGGGCGACTCGCCGGCCGGCTTCCGCCTGCCTCTCGGGTCGCTCGCCTACGTGGTGCCGCTCGATTCACCTCACGTGCTGCCGCGCGATCCGTTCGACGCCGCGCCGCCGCTCGCCGAGCGGCAGACGCTGATGCAACGGCGGCGCACGGTGACGCTCGAGGCGCCACCGCCTCCGCCGCAGGGCCCGAGCGACATCTGGGGGAGCGTCAGAACCGCGCTGACGATCGAGCCGCGCGATGGTCATCTGTGTGTCTTCATGCCGCCGCTCGAGGATGCCGAGGACTATGCCGCGCTGATCGCAGCGGTAGAGGAAACGGCGCGCAAGACGAGCCTTCCCGTGCATGTCGAGGGATATACCCCGCCCGACGATCCGCGCCTGAACGTCATCAAGGTGACGCCGGACCCGGGCGTCATCGAGGTGAACGTGCAGCCCGCCGGAAGCTGGGACGAGGCGGTGGCGATCACGACGGCTCTCTACGAAGAGGCGCACCTGTCGCGCCTCGGCACCGAGAAATTCATGATCGACGGTCGTCACACGGGCACCGGCGGCGGCAACCACATCGTGCTCGGCGGGCGCAGGCCGCAGGACAGCCCATTCCTGCGGCGCCCTGACCTGCTAGCCAGCATCATCGCCTACTGGCAGAATCATCCGTCGCTTTCGTATCTATTCTCGGGGCTGTTCATCGGTCCGACGAGCCAGGCCCCGCGCATCGACGAGGCGCGACACGAGAGCCTCTACGAGATGGAGATCGCGCTCTCGCAGATTCCCGATCCGGGTGCCGGCACGGTGCCGCCCTGGCTGGTGGACAGGATTTTCCGCAACCTGCTGGTCGATTCCACCGGCAATACGCATCGCTCAGAGATCTGTATCGACAAGCTCTACTCGCCGGATGGACCGACGGGGCGGCTGGGGCTCGTCGAGTTCCGGTCGTTCGAGATGCCGCCCCACGCGCGCATGAGCCTCGCGCAGCAATTGTTGCTGCGCGCCTTGATCGCACGGTTCTGGGAGCAACCCTATCGCAACGGGCTGGTCAGATGGGGCACGTCCCTGCACGACCGCTTCATGCTGCCGCACTTCGTCTGGGCGGATTTCCTGGATGTGGTCGGCGACCTCAGGGATGCGGGCTTGCCGATCGAGGCAGAGTGGTTCCTGCCGCACCTCGAGTTCCGCTTCCCTCGCTATGGGACGATCGAGGCCGGTGGCATGACCGTGGAGATCCGCCAAGCGCTCGAGCCGTGGCATGTGCTCGGCGAGGAAGGCGTCATCGGCGGCACTGCGCGCTACGTCGACAGCTCGCTGGAAAGGGTTCAGGTGCGCGTTTCCGGCGGGATGGACGGCCGCTACGCCGTGACCTGCAATGGCTCAATGCTGCCGCTCGTCGGAACAGGCACGCGGGGAGAGACGGTGGCGGGTGTGCGATACCGGGCCTGGTGGCCTCCCTCCGCGCTGCATCCGACGGTGCCGACGCATGTGCCCCTGGTTTTCGACGTCGTCGATACGTGGTCCGGACGGTCCATCGGGGGGGCGCGGTATCACGTCTCGCATCCGGGCGGCCGCCACTTCGACGCGTTTCCGGTCAACTCGTACGAAGCCGAGGGGCGCAGGCTCGCCCGGTTCGAAGCGACGGGTCATTCTCCGGGCCGGATGCGGCCGATACCGTCCCCAATCAATCCCGACTATCCGTTGACCCTCGACCTGAGGCGCAAACGCTGAATGACAAAGCTGGAGCGTTGCATTTCGACCTTCTGCGACATTTTCGCAACATTAGGAGCTTTCCGGTAAGCTAGATTGGCGCGCAAGGTGCGCTTCGGGCGTGCTTCCGCGCTGACAATCGGGAAAACCGGCACAATGACCGTCGACGCCCAAACTCAGGACTGCGAGTTGGATCTGCTCGAAGGATACGGCGCAACCAATGGCACCTACGACGAGCTGGTCGCGGCCGACGGTCGCCCGCGACCACAGTGGTCGACATTTCTCCACGCCTTGCGGCGCCTGACGTCGAGGGACCGGCTGGCGCGCGCCTCGCGGCTCGACCGTCAGGTGCGCGAGACCGGCCTCGTTCACGATGTCTTCGCCGATCCTGAGAAGCCACAACAGCAGTGGCGCCTCAACCTGATGCCGCTGATCCTTTCGACCGAAGAATGGTCGTGGCTGGAGCGCGCAATCGGCCAGCGGGCGCGACTGTTCAATGCCATTCTCGCGGACGTCTACGGGCCGCAGCGGTTGCTGCGGCGCGGCAAGATCCCACCAACTCTGGTATTCGGCGACGCCTCGTACCTGAGAGCCTGCCAGGGCATACAGCCGGCAGAAGGGCACCTTCAGTTCTATGCAGCGGATCTAGCGCGCTCGACCGACGGCAGCTGGCGGGTGATCGACAACCATGCCGAGACACCAGCAGGCGTCGGCTATGCGGTCGCCAACCGGGTGATGCATGCCGATGTCACCGATGATCTCTTTTCGGAATGCCGCGCGCGCCGGATCTCCACGCATTTCAGCTCGCTGCAGGCGGCACTCGCCGAGCGCGCGGGGCGAAGCGATCCGACCGTCGCACTGCTGACGCCAGGTCCGGCGCACGGCGACTATTTCAGCCATGCGTATCTCGCCCGGTATCTCGATCTGGCGCTCGTCGAAGGCGGCGACCTAAGGGTGGTCGGTGACGAGGTGTTCCTGAAAACGCTGGCAGGCCTCAAGAAACTCGATCTGCTGGTGCGTTGCATCGAGGGGAGCAAAGCCGACCCTCTCGAACTCGATCCGGCGAGCTTCCTCGGGCCTTCAGGCCTCGTCCACGCCAGCCGCCGCACGCCCGGACTGATGATCAACGCGATCGGGTCGGCGGTCATCGAGAACCGAGCGCTCGGGGCGTACCTGCCTGGGTTGTGCGAGGAGTTGCTCGGCGAGACGCTGCTGCTGCACGATGCGCCGCGCTGGTGGCTCGGAGACGAGACGGCGCGGCAACATGTGGAGGCCCGGCTCGGCGAATTCGTGATCCGGCCCGCCAGCGAGGGCACGGGCCGTCCCGGCCAGGCGGTGCGCGGCCGCGCCGCCCGCGTGCTGTCGGCCGAGGAGCGCTCACAGCTGACCAGCGACCTCAGGCGGCATGGCGAGACGCTGGTCGCCGAGCAACGGGCCGGCTTCGGCACGATGCCATCGCTGACAAGCCGCGGACTGCAATCCAAAGCCTTCGGCCTGAGGCTGTTCGCTGCGGCGTCGAGCGATGGCTTCAGCGTCATGCCGGGCGGGCTTGCGATGGGCGTGGATGCGGACACGGCGGTGGCGCTCAGCACCTCCGACGGTGAGACGCACGACGTCTGGGTGATGGCCGACGAGCCGGAGCGGCCGCACTCGAGCCTCTGGCGGCCGCGACTGGAGGCCGCCCTCGTGCAGCGCTCGCAGCGCACGCTGCAGAGCCGCGTCGCCGACAATCTGTTCTGGCTCGGCCGCTACCTCGAGCGGGCCGAGTGGACGATGCGCGTGATCCGCTCCAGTCTCGGGCGACGGCTCGAGTATCTCGAGTCGGCACCGACACGACATGCCGGCGACGTGTGCCTCGAGATGCTGATCTCGAAGGGCGCCGCCCTAAGCATTCCGTCCGGCTCGCGACGGCTCTCCGGCCGCTCCGCCACTCTGGCTGGGCAGCTTGTGTCGGAGCGCGAGAGCACCTACAGCCTGATCAACTCGTTCGATGGCATCTACCGGGTGGCGAGCCTGACGCGCGATCGACTTTCGCTCGAGGCATGGCGGACGCTGGCCTCGTTCCGGGTCGACGAGACGTGGCGGCGGCGGATGGCCGAGGCCAGCGCCAGCGAGCTGCAAGACGAGATCGAGGACAAGCTTTCGCTGGTGGCGACGTTCAGCGGGCACCTTCACGAGAACATGACGCGCAACTTCGGGTGGTTCTTCCTCGACATGGGGCGGCGTCTGGAACGGGCGTACAATCTCTGCGACGTGCTGCACTTGCTGTTTCATGCCGGGCAAAGCGAGGACGAGAGCAACGAGCACTTGAATTTCATCCTCAGGCTGGCCGACAGCTACATCACGTACCGGTCGCGCTATCGATTGCAACCGATGCTGCCGCTCGTGCTCGACCTTCTGGTCATGGACGAGACCAATCCGCGGAGCGTGGCCTACCAAGTGGCGGGACTGATGCGTCATCTCGAGGCTCTGCCGCAGCAGGCCACCGGGAACGCCCTGACGCGAGAGCGGCGTATAGTGCTGGCGCTGCAGACCGCGATCAGGCTCGCTGACGTGAACGAGCTTGCGACTGCGGGCGCCGACAAGTTCCGGCCCGCGTTGTCGGCCGTGTTGCGCCAGGCGCTGGATGATCTGCCGGAGCTTTCCGATGCAATCTCGCGGCGTTATTTCAGGCTGGTCGACGACGAGCCGCATCGCGTCGTGCTTCGCCACGGGGCGTGATTGTCATGATCTACGAGGTGAGCCATCGGACGTCGTACCGCTACGAATCGACCGTCACCCAGTCGCAGCACCTGATCCATCTGGCGCCGCGCGCCGTCGCCCGGCAAACCATTCAGCGCCATATGCTGCTGATCGAGCCGACGCCGACGTGGCGCCAGGATCGCACCGACTATTTCGGCAATCCCGTCTCCGTGCTCGGCATCGACAACGAGCATCAGGAGTTGGTCATGCACGCGCGCAGCACGATCGAGGTCGTGCCGCGGGGGTCGATCGACGTCGAGGCAGGCAAGGCATGGGACGAGCCTCGCCATCGGCCGGATGGCCGCAATCACGACTTCGATCTCGACGTCGCGCAGTACGGCTTGCCATCGCCAGCAACGGCGACTGGGGCGGCCGTCCTCGACTATGCGCGACCCTCGATCAAGCCGGGCCGGGCCGTGCTGGGCGTGGCCTGGGATCTCACCTGCCGGATCTACGACGACTTCGAGTTCGACAGCCACGCGACGGACGTATCCACGCCGGTGGGCGATGTCCTGCGAAAACGGCGCGGTGTATGCCAGGATTTCGCGCATCTGGCGCTCGCGTGCCTCAGGGCGCATCGCATCGCGGCGCGGTACGTGAGCGGCTACATTCTCACGCGACCGCCGCCCGGAATGCCCCGGTTGCAAGGCGCGGACGCCTCGCACGCCTGGATCTCGGTATGGGCACCCGAGACCGGCTGGGTGGACTTCGATCCGACGAACAGGCTGATGCCCAGCGACGAGCACATCGCCTTCGCCTACGGCCGGGAATACGGCGACATCAGCCCGATCAGCGGCGTGCTGCTCGGCGGCGGACGTCACCACGTCGACGTCGCGGTGGATGTGGTGCCTATTACCGGTGGTGGCCGATCAGGACAGTAGGCTAGCAGCACCACGGCCCAATTCGCCAGCCCAGGCGCCGAAAGCAGCGCCTGGGGCATGGAACCACCTCCCGACAGCTCGGTTGGCCAGGAACAACGCGTCGACGCGGCGCGCCAATCTTCACGGCCGAGGAACCCCATGCCCAGTCAATCTCTGACGATCGTCGATGGACCAGACAAGCCCGCGCTGCAATGGGCTGTCGCCTATCCCGAGCGGGAGAAGGTGCACTTCCGGCTCGAAGGCGACGGGATCGACGCACAGATCCTTCGTATGGACGAGCTCTCGGACGGCTTCAGCTTTGCGATCGACGGGATCGTCAGATCCGGCGACAGGACTGGGGCTGCTTTTCACGCGAGCTACAGCATCGAGACGCGGTCGGGCTCGCTCTCCATTGCCGAGGGCGCGACCGACCAAAGCGGCGCCTCTTGAGCGAGGCGCATTGCAGGGGGAGGCTTGGGGTGCGGCGGAGCGCAGGCCTGGCCTTTCGAGATCTCGCCGCTCCCGTCAGCGCACCGTACGCGAGCCACGGGCGCGGGCGGGCTCGTCGCGCGCTCGGTCTACGACGAATTCGCGACTGGAGGCCCTTGCATCGTGAGCGTGTTTGCGCCATAAGGCGTGCCTGTCGATTGCGGCGTTCTAAATGCGCCGCGATCCTCCGGATGCGGGTGTAGCTCAGCGGTAGAGCATCACGTTGCCAACGTGAGGGTCGAGGGTTCGATCCCCTTCGCCCGCTCCAAAAAGTCTTTCTAAGTATATGCCTGTGTTGGTGAAATTGGCTTTGCCGAGGGCTAGTTGCGACGTCGTCGCGCGCCTTTGAATGAGGCCATGGCAGGTACTTGAGTACGTCTCCGAAGCGGACTACCATTAACTATGAAGGGTCCTGCGGGATCAAGGATCAGGCATAAGCTTGACACGATGGGCTGCGCGCAATGACCGGCATTCTCGTCGACGCCTCGGGTGAGCTATGGCCCGACACGTCTCCAGCCCTGCAAAGCTCTCTAGGGGCGAAGCTGCCCGCGCAGGAGTTCGCTAAATTTTGCGTCGTGAACCTGGGGTTTGCTCACATCAGCAGAACTCGGAACGGCCTTGTGCTGTCGTGGCGGCCGACCACTCTCACGGGCACAACGTTCGCGGGCCTCATGATTGCGCTGACGGACGAGTCTCAGGCGCGCGTTTCGATCGCGACTCTGACCGATGACTGGGCCTACGAGCTGTGTCCGTCGCTCGAGACCGCCAGAAAGCGCCTGATCCAGGTTTTCAATACGGCGACGTGCGAGAAAGAAGGCCACTATCAGGCTCGGCGCCGCCGCGTCGAAAGCCTTCGATCAGGTGACCAACTCGTGCGCCTGTTGAACGCCCTCAAGAACGGGGGTGACCAGGTCAGTCCCATGACCTTCTGGTCCGTTCTCGGAGAATTTGCCGAAGGTCGCTACGTTCTCGTGAAGCCAGTCGGCGGCACATCGTCATTGCCGGTGGTCACGTGGGGCGGTGGGTACCGGCGATACACACCCGATTGGGCTCTCAGAAGGGCTGGGCAAGCCTTCGAGGAGCAGCCTGACAGGTTCTATGCGAAATCAGCCTCGGCCGGTTATCGCGAGGCTTTCCACCGAGGAGAAACTGTGGTCGAGGACGTGTCGACCTCAACTTGGTGGCCAGGTCGAGGTCGTACGCGCTTCACCTATACGCGTCTGCTACTCCCGCTCAACATTGCGGGCAAAGGGACATATGTCCTAAGCAGTTCGCAAGACATCACGCTCGTCGAGTCCCGCCTCAAAGTCGCTCATGAAGTTTGACAGCTCGTCGAAGAGCTCGTCCTCCCGGATCCAGACGATCCCGCCATCGTAGTCGCCCATCTCGAAGTTGCGGAACGCGACGCCGCGCTCGATGTGCCGATAGCCGTTGCGCTTGGGGAAACCTCCCGCGATGAGCTTTTCGGAATTGATGGCCAGTGAAAGGTCGGTGCTCCACCGCGTGTAGGCGTACAATCGGGACACCCTTGCCACCAAGGCACCGACCAAGCGGCCACGCACGCTGGGATGCCACCATGCCGCACCATGGAGAGCCACCCGTCCGGAAATGCTGGCAGCCGATGGTGCTGTGACAATGCATCTTTCCTGCAGACGCGATCTCCGCTCGGGAGACGCGTAGAAGATGCGCATGCTTTCCGCCTCGTCCTTGAAGCTGGTGTCCGTCCAGTCGAAGACGATGGTGCCTTGGGCGACAACGACATCGCCGACGAGGTTGCGGCCGATCAACACGTAGCCCTTATCGAGATCACACAAGCCGTTGGCAGGATCGTACGACGGCACGATCGGCAGCCAACTGTCTCGATTGCGCCGGTTCGTCTCGACCAGCTCATCGAACGTGCCAAAGCCCAAGGCTATGCCCTTCTCTCGAAGTGCGGCATCGGCAGTCAGAAAGAAGCGGGCAAGCTCCTCTCGGGGACCGTAGTCGATACGAACGTCAGCCAGCATTTTGCCGGACTGAGACATTGGTCTCTCGTCCGTGACCGGCAGCGGGGAATGGCTCGGCTTCGCTACATTGGCGGACATGGAACCACCTCTCTGGTTGGTGAAACGGAGAAGCTTCATCAACCTCTGGTACACCAACCTACTTCATTGTGTAATCTTAAGTTGCCGACCTGGCAGGCTATTCAACTACGATGAGAGTAGCGCTGGCAGGCGCAGCGATATGAGTTGCTTAACGAAAGATTAACGGCGGCAGCAGCCGAGAGGCCGAGACGGTTAACGCAGCCACACTGCCTGGCCTCGCTGGAGTCGCCGGAAGATCGAGCGGCATCGCCCGAGTGGGCCCTCGATTAGTGCGTCCGTCCGGCGACACGGTGGTGGCCTCGTGTCCGTCCGGGACACGGTAAGGTCACATTCCGCCATATTTGATGCTGCGAACTGCGTCGCCGATCGGCGATTCGTCGTGGTCGGCGCGGTGGCCGCGATCGAACGCCGCCGAGAGGCTGGCAAAACACCGCGACCAGCGAGGGGGATCGAGACGCATGTTCCGCTGGAAAAAGCGAGACGAAGGATTCGAGTGGCATCAATACGTCCGCACGACAATCAAGCTGCGCCGCGACGCGCGCCGCGAGAAGGCTCACGCCCTGGGTGCGCAGGTCGCCGATGGCGCGAAAGCAGCAGGAGCCGCGGCCGATGTGCTTGCCAAGAGCGGCGCGCGGCGCATTGGCGACGCCATGCGTCGCGTGCTGGCAATGTGCAGCCAAATAGGACTTGCGATGACTACCCGGGCCGGGTGGGGGCTGGCGGCGACAGTGCGGGCTTTGGGGACGTGGATCGCAAAGGCTGTCGATCTGCTCGGCCGGCCGGGTGTCGCCGGGCCACTGACGTTCATCGGGCTGATCGCCGGGGTGGCTGGCATCGCGCGCTGGACGCTCGGGGCAAAGGGATTGGACGGGGAGGCGATCGCCGCGTTGTGCATCGGCGGGATGTGCATCGCGCTCGGGATAGGTCCGGCACTCTGGCTGGGTCACGCGGCCTTGCCGACGCGGCTCGTTGCGCCGGTGACCGGCTTGCCGACGCGCCCATGGCTGGCTGCAGGTGTGGCAGTCGCTGTCGCTGTTGTCGGTGCGATGGGCGTATCGCTGATGCCTGGCGGTCTGACGCTGCCTCGCCTCGCGAGCCTACCGGCGTTGCCCTTTACGGGTGGTGAGACCGTATCCGGCCGGGCCAGTGTGATCGGCACCGACCTGCTGCGGATCGGGGCTCGAAAAGTGCGGCTCGCCGGCATCGAGGCGCCCGATGGCAATCAGCGCTGCCTGCGGACTGGAGCACGTCCGGGCGGCCGCACTTGGCCGTGCGGGCAGGAGGCTCGCGAGGCGGTCCAGCGCCTGGTACAATCCCAGGTGATCACGTGTGTGGTCGGCACTCGGGACGCGACCGGCATTGCGAGCGGCCAGTGCCGGGCAAGGGACGCCGATATCGGCGAGGCACTGGTCAAGGCAGGTCATGTTTTCGCCGACTCCGGGCTGATGACAGCGTATCGCCAAGCCGAGGACGCCGCCAAGACCGCGAAGGCAGGCATCTGGAGCTCGCCGGAGCCGGAGCGTCCTGCGGTCTGGCGCGACCGCCTGTGGGCGGCGGCAAAGCGGGAGGCGCCGGACGGCTGCCCGATCAAAGGCCGCGTTCGAGGCGACGAGCGGGTCTACCTGTTGCCCTGGACCGCGAACTACGCCCGCGTGCGCGTGCGGAAGAGGCGGGGGGAGCGCTGGTTCTGCACGCAGGACGAAGCCGAGGCCGCGGGGTGGCGGAACGCGCAGAACGGATAACTCCGGGGGCGCCAGCGTCTACTGCCCGACGCTCGTCATCCCATCACCGTTGCTGGCACTGGCCGCGTGCCGTCGAACCCTCAGGCTGGCGCCTCAACCGCGATGCGGTTTAATGTGCGGGCGGATAGTGTCCCGACCGCGAAGCTCGCTTCATCGTGCTGCTGGCTCGAGGCGAGCTTCGTGGTCGAAAGGACACTAGCTACACCATGAGCTTAGTGTGGCGGTTTGGAAGTCCGCTTTCAGAGTTTGCCGAAAGAATGAAGCGGACTTCCAAACCGCCACACTAGCGCCGGAAGCATGGGCTGGCATCGCCCATCTCGCCGCCAAAGGCCTACCATGAGCAATACGTCCGTGTTCGCGACGCCCTACTTTGATCCGAAGGCCCTGCGTGTCGAGCTCACGGGGCTATTCCGGGCCAGTGGCGACAACGCGGTGGAGTCCCGGCCGATGATCCTCGATCGGCTGAAGTCACTGCTCAAGGACTCGCGCGATCAGGCCCGGCTGACGCTCGAGGCGGACGGCAAGGGGCGACAGTGCGCGGAGGGCCTCAGCCACTTCCAGGACGAGCTGATCCGTCTGCTCTACGACTACACCACGATCCATGTCTATCGGACCGATAATCCGGACGATGCCGAGCGCATGGCGATTCTCGCCACAGGTGGCTATGGGCGCGGCCTAATGGCTCCCGGCTCGGATATCGATCTCCTGTTCCTGCTTCCCTACAAGCAGACGGCTTGGGGCGAGAGCGTGATCGAGTACATGCTCATGCTGCTCTGGGATCTCGGGCAGAAGGTGGGGCATGCGGTTCGTACGGTCGACCAGACCATCCGCTTCGCCAACGCCGACATGACGATCCGCACGTCGCTGCTCGACACCCGCCTCATCCTCGGCGACCGTGGCCTGGCGGCAGATCTCGACCGGCGACTGGCCGCCGAAGTGATCCGCGGAACAGCGAGCCAGTTCTTCGAGGCGAAACTTGCCGAGCGGGATCAGCGCCACCAGCGCTCGGGCGCCTCGCGCTATCTCGTCGAGCCGAACATCAAGGACGGCAAGGGCGGTCTCAGGGATCTGCACACCCTCCACTGGCTGGTGCGCTATCTCGCGATCGGATCAGGCAACGGCACTGCTCCCGCGCCCGCGATTTTCACGTCGGCCGAGCAAAGCACTTTTCGACGCTGCGAGGATTTTCTCTGGACCGTGCGCTGTCACCTCCATTTCCTGGCCGGACGGCCAGAGGAGCGCCTGTCATTCGACCGCCAACCGGCGCTAGCCGGGCGGCTCGGCTATGTGGACCGCGGCGGTCTGCGGGCGGTCGAGCGCTTCATGAAGCACTACTTCCTGGTGGCCAAGAACGTCGGTGACCTGACGACGATCCTGTGCGCGACGCTGGAGATGCAGCAACTGGTCAGGACGCCTGCGATCGATGCCATTCTCGATCCGCTGGGCTGGCGCATGCGGCGGCGCATCCGCCGAACCAGCGATTTCCGGATCGACAACGGTCGGCTCAACGTCGCCGACGCCAAAGCCTTCGAGCGCGATCCGGTCAATCTGATCCGGTTCTTTGCCTACGCAGAGGAGGCGCATGCGCGCGTTCACCCCGCTGCTTTGCGACTGATCTGGCAGTCGTTGAGGCTGATCGGCGACGAGGTCCGCAACGATGCCGAGGCCAATCGCATATTCCTGTCGCTGCTGACGGCGCCTGGAAACCCAGAGGCGACGCTGAGACGGATGAACGAGGCGGGGGTGCTCGGCCGGTTCGTGCCCGAGTTCGGCGCGGTGGTGTCGATGATGCAATTCAACATGTATCATCACTATACGGTGGACGAGCACCTGATCCGGACGGTGGGCGTCGTGTCCGAGATCCTGCGCGGCGAAGCGCAGAAGGCGCATCCGCTCTCACATCAGCTGATCAACTCGCTCGAGAACCCACGCGTTCTCTACGTGGCGGCGTTGCTGCACGACATCGCAAAAGGGCGAGAGGAGGATCATTCGATTGCGGGCGCCCGCATTGCCCGCCAATTGTGCCCGCGCCTCGGCTTGAGCGCGCAGGAGACCGACCTCGTCGAGTGGCTGGTGCTGCACCACCTCGACATGAGCACCATTGCGCAGAGCCGAGACCTTTCCGATCCGAAGACCAGCCGCGATTTCGCGGATATCGTCGAGACGGCGGAACGGTTGAAGCTGCTGCTGATCCTGACCGTAGCCGACATCCGGGCCGTCGGCCCGACGACGTGGAACGGCTGGAAGGGGCAGCTCCTGCGGACGCTCTACTATGAAACGCTGCCGCTGGTAGAAGGCCGCCAAAGGAGCTCGGGAGCGGCGGAGCGCGTCGCCGAGGCCAAGGCTGCACTTCGGGCAGCGGCTAAAGGCGTGGACGCCGCGACGCTCGAGCATTTCGTCCAGCGGCATTACGACGACTACTGGCTGAGGACAGACACCAAACGGCAACTGCAGCACCTGAGGCTCGCCACCTCCGCGGCAGGTCGCAACATTCCATTCGCAACGCAGCATGCGACCGACGCGTTCACGGCCGTGACCGAGCTTACAGTGCTGGCACCGAACCATGCGCGGCTCTTGTCGATGTTCGCCGGCGCCTGTGCGGCGGCGGGTGCCAACATCGTCGGCGCGCAAATTACAACGACTCGCGACGGTGCGGCACTCGACACTTTCCTGTTGAAGCGGGAACTCGATCACGACGAGGACGAGGAGCGCCGGGCCCGCCGGATCGGCGAAACGATCGAAAAGCTCTTGAAGGGCGAGACGCGCCTCGACAGCCTTATGGGGAAGCGCCGCGAGGCGAAAGGACCGCTGCAGGCGTTCAGCGTGGATCCCGAGGTCATCATCGACAACCAGGTGTCCGATCAGTTCACCGTGATCGAGGTCGTCGGGCTGGATCGACCCGGCCTGCTCTACGAGGTGACGTCGGCGCTGTCCGATCTCAGCCTGGACATCACGTCGGCGCACATCACGACCTTCGGTGAACGGGCCGTCGACGCCTTCTACGTAACCGACCTGACGAACAAGAAGATCCTGTCGCCGGAGCGACAGACGACAATCCGGGAGCTATTGGCGGGCGTGCTCCGTGGCGAGGCCGTATCGGCCTGAAGCGGCCGAGCCGGCGACGAGAGCCACCGGATTGCCGGATCGAGAACGGGCACCGACGCGACGACACCAGGGGGCTCGCGGGGCGATCACGTGTTCGTCTATTCTCGCGAAGGTCAGGTTGGGCTCTAATAGCCTATGCTGGCTAACCGACGAGGTGGTGCGACAGCCATGGGCCGCATGTGGCGCGTTGTAACGGTATGGAGCGAGCGTGTCGTCATCGCGTCGGCCGTCCTGCTCTCGATCGTGCTCGGGCTGGCGCGACCGGCTTTCGCGGATGCCGTCGATCTTCGGCTGGTGCTGGCCGTCGATGCCTCCGGGAGCGTCAACGAGACCCGCTTCGAGTTGCAGAAGCAGGGCTACGCAGCGGCATTTCGCAATCCGAGAGTGCTGAATGCGATTCGATCGGGTGCGCTCGGCAAGATCGCCGTGACCATAATGCAGTGGACCGGTCCGGCGCTGCAGGTGCAGGTGATACCATGGACGGTGATTTCGAACGAGGATGAGACGAATGCGCTCGCAGAGGCGATCGACGCCTCCCCGCGGCGGCTTTTTTCCGGAGGCACCTCAATCAGCGGCGCTATCGATTATGGCGCCCGACTGCTGGCAGAATGCCCGCATTCCGGGGCGCGCAGCGTGATCGACGTATCGGGCGACGGGGGCAACAATCGCGGCCGGCCCGCGAGCGTAGCCCGGGACGAGGCCATCGCGAGCGGCGTCGTGATCAACGGACTGCCAATACTGGAGCTCGACCCTACGCTCGACGAGCACTACCTCAACAATGTCATCGGCGGGCCCAACTCGTTCATGGTGCCGGCCCAGAGCTTTGCGGAGTTCGCGGACGCGATCCTCAAGAAGCTGATCATCGAGATTGCCGATCTACCGGCCGGGCGGGTACGACTGGTCGGTCACACCGCCAGGATATGCAAACAATGCTGAAGGTCCGCCTGATCCCCTGCCTCGACGTCAAGGACGGCCGCGTCGTCAAAGGCGTGAGCTTCGTCGACCTGATCGATGCGGGCGATCCGGTAGAGGCTGCCACCGCCTACGACGCGGCGGGGGCGGACGAGCTGTGCTTCCTCGATATCACGGCAAGCCACGAGAACCGGGACACGATCTTTCACATCGTGGAACAGACGGCGGAACGCTGCTTCATGCCGCTCACGGTCGGCGGTGGCGTACGGACGCTGGACGACATTCGGCGGTTGCTGCAGGCGGGTGCCGACAAGGTCTCGATCAACACGGCGGCGGTCAACCGGCGCGAGTTCGTGGCAGAAGGCGCGGAGAAATTCGGCTCGCAATGCATTGTGGTGGCGATCGACGCCAAGCGAGTGTCGCCTGACGGCGAGACGCCGCGGTGGGAGATCTTCACGCATGGCGGCCGCAAGCCGACGGGGATCGACGCGGTCGCGTATGCCCGCGAGGTGGTCGCACTGGGGGCCGGCGAAATCCTGCTCACGTCCATGGACCGCGACGGGACCAAGGCCGGCTTCGACATCGCGCTGACCCGGACCGTGGCAGACGCGGTATCCGTCCCGGTGATCGCGTCGGGCGGCGTCGGTACGCTCGACCACCTCGTGGAAGGCGTGAGGGACGGTCATGCCAGCGCCGTGCTCGCCGCCTCGATCTTCCATTTCGGCACGTACTCGATCGGCGAGGCCAAGCGGCACATGGCGGAGGCCGGGCTTGCCATGCGGCTGGACGGATAGGCCGACGAGTGCGGGACGCGCCTTGCCGGGGCGGACCGGTCACGCATTCTTGTCCACGCGTCATTGGACCGGAGGCGGACGATCGGTCAGATGGGAACGTCCACGTCTGATCGCAGGCGCGCTTGATTCGCTTGGCGGTCCTTTTCCTCCTGCCTGCTGCCGTGCTGAGCCTTTTGCCGGCTCCAGCAAGAGCCAACGGCTATCCAGGCGCCATACCAGATCTGCGCGTGGCGCGTGGCTCGAAAGGCATCACAGAGGCTTGGCTTGCAGACGCCACGCCCCGCTACAGCCACTTCGTGCTCGGTGCCCGTTACGAGGCGGGCACGCTCGCCGTCCGGCTGGCTTCCGGCGGCGTCCGCCGCTTGACACTGCCGGAGCGGGCCGTTTTCGAGGACCGCCAGCCTCGCCTCGCCGACCTGGATAACGACGGAAAGGACGAGATCGTCGTGGTGCGCTCCGAGCAGGGCCGCGGCGCCTCGCTCGTGGTTGTGGGCCTTAAGGGGGACCGCCTTCAAATCATCGCGCAAGGCCCTCCGACGGGGCGGCAGAATACGTGGCTCAATCCCGCTGGGATCGCCGATTTCGACGGCGACGGACGCCTGGACATCGCCTATGTGCAGATGCCTCATGTGCTCGGAATGCTGCGGATCCTGGCCCTCAAGGGCGGGCGGCTGGTGGAGATCGCATCCGTCCCCGACACCTCGAACCACGTGGCGGGTTCGCGAGAGCTCGGGCTGTCGGCCGTGGCCGATTTCGACGGCGACGGCTATGCCGACCTTGCGGTGCCAACGCTGGACCGCCGCTCGCTTCGTTTCCTCGCGTTCAGAGGCGGCGTTCGCGAAATTGCGCGCAAGCCACTGCCGGCGCCAGCAGCGCGAGACTTTGCCGTCGATGGCGGCAAGCGCCCCGTTGTGCTGGTGGGCCTCTCGAACGGCACCGTCGTCAGAGTCGGACCGTGAAGGCAGCGATGGCTTGGGCCTAGGCCGAGCCAGCTCGACACGCATCGGCTTGGGATGCACGTCCTACCGAGTGGTACGCCGCTTATCGGGATGCAGCGACTTGCCGAGAATGTGCTGGTCCTTGCCGATGACATGGACCGTAGATCCAACGATCAGCGGATCCGGCCCGCGAGCCACAGCGCGGTCCTTGTCGGGATAGTCGATCTCGGACAGGAAGTGCACCATGGCGTTGAGGCGGGCGCGCTTCTTGTCGTCGGACTTGATGATGGTCCAGGGCGCATCGGCGGTGTCGGTGTAGAAGAACATCGCCTCCTTGGCCTCGGTGTAGTCGTCCCACTTGTCGAGCGAGGCAAGGTCGATGGGCGACAGCTTCCACTGCTTGAGCGGGTCGGTCTTGCGCGCCTCGAAGCGGCGGCGCTGCTCCTCGCGGGTGACCGAGAACCAGTATTTGAAAAGGCGGACGCCGGAGCGGACGAGCATTCGCTCGAGCTCGGGGCACTGGCGCATGAACTCGAGGTAGTCGTTCGGCTTGCAGAAGCCCATCACGCGCTCGACGCCGGCGCGGTTGTACCAGGAGCGGTCGAACAGGACGATGTCGCCGGCAGCGGGGAGATGCTCGATGTAGCGCTGGAAGTACCATTGGGACTGCTCACGCTCGGAGGGCTTTTCGAGCGCGACGACGCGGGCGCCACGCGGGTTGAGGTGCTCCATGAAGCGCTTGATCGTGCCGCCCTTGCCGGCGGCGTCGCGGCCCTCGAAGAGGACGACGATGCGCTCACCAGTCTCTTTGATGTAGCGTTGGGCCTTGAGCAGCTCGACCTGGAGCGCGCCCATCTGGCTCTCGTAGTCCTTGGTCCGGAGACGGCTCTGGTATGGGTACTCGCCCGTCTCGAAGGCGTGGCGGATAACCTCCGGGCTGCGCCTGCGCTCAGCAAGACTGAGCGTGCTGATGCGCGGGATTCCAGGCGTCGTCGCGTCGGCCTGCACCCCATTGGCTTCAGGCTCGGGTACGATAAGCGGCGCGTCCCCAGTCGATACCGCGTCAACAGCGCCGGCTACGCCGTCTGCAGACGTAGGATCAACGTCAGCGACGGACGCAGCGCGTGCGGCGCTCGGGTCTTGCCTGCGAGTTGGAGCCACGATGAGGGTACTTCCTTGGTTGGGCCTGAAGGGCATGACCAATCACGGGACCGGACGGAATGTCCGTGGCGGCCCTGATTGTCACAAATCATGCCTAGCAGCGCTCCTCGCGGGCTTTGATCTCGGTCAATCGGACCACGCTGGAGGGTCGGCCGTTCGACGGGCTCGACGAGTTGGCTGCCGCCAACCCTGTCAAAATCGGGAACCCTGCTGGCCGACCGACGTTGCCCAGACATCGATACGGATGATCGGAGCGTCCAGGCTGCATGCGGCGGTCGGGATTGTTTCGGCGGAAAGGAACGACATGAGGATTCTAACGGCCGCGCGCACTGGAGCTGTGGCAACCTTCTCGGTGCTGGCTGCCACAACGGCATTCGCCGTGCTTGCACCGGCAACCGCAGCACCGGTATCGCCAGCCGTGATCAGCAACACCGCATCGGCGCCTGCGATGGCGCAGGTTGCGGACGGGAAGGTGCAACTGGCGCAATATCGTGGGCGGAACTGGCGGGGCGGCTGGCAGGGCAGGCGCCACGGCAATTGGCGCGGACGTGGCTGGCGGAACCGAGGCTGGGCTGGCCGGCGCGGATATCGCGGCCGGCGCTATGGCTATGGCCCGTCGGTAGCGGGTGCAATCGCGAGCGCCATCATCGGAGGAAGCATCGTTGCATCGCAGCGCAACTATCGCGATGCCTGGCAGCGCTGTGATGATCGCTACAATTCGTTCCGGTGGAGCGACGGCACGTTCCAGCCCTACGGCGACGAGCCGCGGAAGCTCTGTCCCTACCTGCGGAACTGACGCCACCTGAACAGCTCTGAGAGAACTGTTTGATTTGGATGCCTCGCGGAGAGACCCCGCGAGGCGTCCGTCGTTTTAGTGAATGTCGTCCTGCTCGGCGAAAGCACGCTTCAAGTCCTCGACCGTGAAGCCTGGCTTTCGGGCCTTGTCGAGAATCGCGGCCTCCTTGCGTGCCAGAAGATCGCAAGCAGCAGGAATTTTCTCGGCCGCGGCGTGCGGGATCACCACCGCGCCGTGGCGGTCGGCGTGGATCAAGTCGCCGTGGCGGACCAGCATGCCGTGGATGCGGATCTCCTGGCCGAAGCCTGCGAGATGCGTGAACCCGTGGCTCGGCGCTATCGATCCGGCGAGCGCCTGGAAGCCTGGTGCCCAAGCCGGGATGTCGCGGATGCAGCCGTCCGTTACGACGCCGAGCGAGCCCAGCGCCTTGTGGACGGTCGACTGAACCTCGCCCCAGAAAGCACCGAAGCCGACGTCGTGGCCGTCTAGGTCCTGGATGCAGGTGATCGTCGGGCCGGGCTTCGAGGCGATGTACTCGTAGTAGGAGACGCGCTGGTCCCGGGCAGGCTTGCCGGAAAGCTCGTGGGCGTGGGTGGCACGAACGGTTGCCGTTCGGGCATAACCCACCATGGGCGGCAGATCGGGGAACGGGCAGACAAGCGGCTTCATGGTGAAGCCTGTCAGGCGGCGCTCCGGCGTCACGATCTCGAGCGCGTTGCAGATCGTCGGCGTGTCGACCTCGGCGAGCTTCGCCAGGAGCTCGGCGGAGTGGGGTGCGGCTGTCATGGGGGTTCCCTCGGATGCAAGGCTGGGCCGGAGCGGCGGCCGGACTTTAATGGGGCAGAGAAACAACGGCGAGTGGGCAGGGCCGATGAACCTCCGCCGCACAGACCGCCTTCAAAACCGCTACCGCCATCATGTCTTCGGCTCAAAAGTTCCGACGCGATAGGCGTACCATAGACCAAGCAGGCCGACGATCCCGTTCGAGATTGGATTGAGCCAGACAGAAAGTTGCTCGTACTGGCCCTCGAGCAGTAAGCCACCGCCGGCGAGGAGACCGGTCCAAATGGCCGTCCCGAGCGTCGACAGTGCGAGGAAGCGCGGCAGCGGCATCTCGGAGATGCCCGCCGGCACTGAAATGAGCGTGCGGACGGCAGGAACGAGGCGGCCGAAGAAGACCGACTTGCCGCAATGGCGACGAAACCAAGCGGCTGCAGCGTCGACCTCGTCCGGTGCCAGTGTAATCCAGCGGCCGTGACGGGCGGCAAGCCGCTTCAGGCGCTCACACCCGAGCCATCGGCCTGCCAGGTACCAGAGCGTGCCCCCGGCCACCGAGCCGATCGTGCCCGCCAGCACGACTAACGCGAAACTCATCTCGCCGCGGGCCGCCGCGAACCCGGCCAGGGGCATGATCAGCTCCGATGGGATCGGAGGGAAGACGTTCTCGACAAGCATGAGCAGTGCAATCCCGACATAGCCGGTGCGCTCTACCAAGCCCGTAATCCAATCGAACATCGAGGCTCCGCCAAAGTAGCTGTAGCCGTGTCCTAAGTCTCGCCTATGGGACCTCGCTCAAGCCCATTTGCAGCAGACGAGACCTCCGCGGCCTCCTCGATATCCTGTGCGTCGGGCTTCGCTACGTTGCGGCCCATCTCCTGGGTGAGCACCAGCTCGAACAGCATCGGGAAGTGGTCAGATCCGACGTATGGCAGACGTTCGATCCGAACGAGTCGGAAACGGGGGCTGTGAAAGAGGTGATCGAGCGGCCAACGCAGGACAGGGATGCGGGCGTCGAAGGTGCTGTAGAAGCCGCGGCCGACCCGAGGGTCCAGGAGGCCACTCAGGCGTTGAAAGCGGCGCGTCGTCCGCGACCAAGCCACGTCGTTGAGATCGCCCGTGACAATGGCTGGCAGGGAATCCTTTGCGACCTCCAACGCGACCATTGCGAGCTCGCCGTCGCGGCCGATCGAGTCCTCATACGGCATCGGCGGCTCGGGATGCACGGCGAAAAGACGGAAAAAGTCGCCACCGGGCAACTCGACACGGGCCCGGATGGAGGGGACGTTCTCGAAAACCAGGAAACGGATCTCGGTTTCCGAGAGCGGCAGGCGCGACATGACCAACATGCCGTAGGTGTTATCGCACGTCCAAGACAGCCGATGAGGAAGCCGCGATGCGAGCGGACTCAGCGCCTCTGCCCAGGCGTCGTCGATCTCGAGTAGAATGGCAATGTCCGGATCTGCACGGCCGATGAGGTCGAGAACGGCCTCGTGGCGCCGATTGGACATCAGCACATTGCATGTCAGGATCCGAACAGCCTGATCCCTCGACCCCGCCTCGCCTCGCAAGGACTGCACTCTGGCGACAGGCGTGTAGAGCGCACAAGCCTTCACTTGTACCACCAGCACGATCAGCTGAGTAACGAGAAGAGCACCTTGGGTCTCGTACGTGAATGGCGACCAGACCGTGACCGGCATCAGAGCCACCGTCAGCGCCGCAATCTGTGCGCGAGGGAACTCGCTGACCCGGACCAGGCCATTCGGCCACGGAATTTTCGGGAGCGCGGTCGCGAGGGCCATGATGGCTGTCAGCACGACAACAAGAATTCTTCCGCTCTCGACCATTATCGCGCACCGATCGGTCCCCGCCCGCGTCCGATCGCCGAAAGCAGGCGGACGGAGCTGCGTCAAAGCCGTCGGTCAACACCCACGGCCTGAGCGGGAAACGCAAGCAAACGAGATGATGTTCCCGTCGCTCGATGGGGCGGTGCTCGCGGTAGTGCGTGCTGTGGAGGCGCTAGCCCTTGCCGCCTTTGGCGCGGGCTTCGTCCCATTGAGCCTGGCGGCCTTTGACCATGGCGACGTAGCCACGGTTATGGGTGGGGGTGACCCACATCTCGTTGACGCAGACGTGGGGCGGCTGCTTCGCCACGAAGGCGACGACGGTGCCCATGTCCTCGGGCTGGACCATTTTCGCAAGCGTCTCGGGCAGCTCGGGGGGATCACGGAACTGCATGATCTCGGTTGCTACCTCGCCGGGGAGGATGACCGTCGAGCGGATGCCGTTCAGGCATTCCTCGAGGTTGATGGTGTGGCTCATGGCAACGACGGCGTGCTTGGCGGCGGTGTAGATCGGGCCCGAGACCATGCCGATGTTGCGGCCGGCCATGGACGAGGTGTGGATGATCTGTCCGTCGCCTTGCTGGCGCATGATCGGTAGAACAGCATGCGTCACGTAGAGCGCCGATTGCAGATTGCCGGCGACGAGGGTGTCGATGGCCTCGGTGGTGAGATTGCGCCACCAGCGGTTCGGCACATTGGTGCCGGCGTTGGAAACGACGATATCGATGCGGCCGTGCGCGGCCATGATGGCCTCGACGATGCGCTTGACGCTCGCGGCCTTGCCGAGATCGCCGGACTGGATCTCGGCCTTGCCGCCAGCCTGGGTGATGATGGCCTGAACCTTCTCCAGCGGCTCCTTCCGGCGGCCTGTGAGGATGACGACGGCGCCTTCCGCCGCGAGGGCCTTGGCTGCGGCCTCGCCGATGCCAGTGCCGGCGCCGGTGATCCAGGCGATCTTGCCGTTGATGTCGCGCATGGTGGGGTGTCCTCTTGGTGTGTCGTCTATGAAGCCGGTGCCTGGGGCGAGTTCCCCTCACCCGTCGCCCTGCGGGCGCCGACCTCTCCCCAGGGGGAGAGGTGAAGTTGGAGCTGGACCCGGCATCGGCAGGTCAGTTCGATGCGGTTGGCGCGTCTGCAAGTCTTACCGGTCCGTATGGTCAGTCGGTCTCGATGGGCAGGCTGATGTCTTTGGCCCACTCGCCCATGGACGCATCGTAGAGGGCGATGTCGTCGTAACCGAGCTGGTGCATGAGGAAGAGGTCGATGGTGGCCGAGATACCGCCGCCGCAATAGACGATCACCTTCTTGTCCTTGGTGACGCCCTTCGCCTCGAGCTTGGCAGCCGCGTCGTCGAGCGAGGTGAAGCCCTTGCTGGCCGGGTCGACGAGGGTGGCGGCCGAGACGTTGACACTGCCGGGAATGCGGCCTGGGCGACCGTAGCGGCTGGGCTCCAGGCCGTTGTGGAACTGCGGGCCCAGCGCGTTGACCGTGACGACACGGGGCGCGCCAATGGCGGCCTTGGCGGTGGCTGCGTCGACGAAGAGGCCGGGGCGCGGGCGGGCCTTGAAGGCGGCCGACGGGTAGCCTTTCGGGTCACCACTCTCGGTGGGGCGGCCCTCGGCCTTCCACTTGTCGAAGCCGCCGTCGAGCACCGCCACGTTGTCGAAGCCCAGCGCGCGCAGCATCCACCAGAAGCGCGTCGCCCACATCATGGTGCCGACGCTGTAGAGCACAACGCGGACGCCGTCGCCGATGCCATGGCGCGAGAAGGCCGCCTCGAGCTGCGCCGGATCCTTCGGCATCATGAACCAGTGGCGCTGGCTCCTGTCCGAGAACTCGCCCTGGAGATCGAGGAAATCGGCGCCCGGTATATGGGCCTCGCGGAAGGTGCGCAGGCCGGGCTCGGGCAGATAGGGCTCGTCGACGCCGGGCGGCGGCGGATTGTTGTACGTGGTGCAGTCGTAGACGCGGACGCTCGGGTCGCTCAGCGCAGCGGCCAGCGCCTCGGTGGTAATCAGGGCCTTGGGATCGCGCATCGGGGGCTCCATCATGACGGCCGCGGCTTTGACTGCGATGGTAGGCAGATCCTCGGTGGCAAGGAAGCGGTTTGCTGGCGGCAACGCGCGGCGGTGATTGACAGCCTATCCCCCCGCCACAACAGTCAGGCTCAAATTCGCAAGTTGGCACGAAGCAGGAGAATGAGATGCCGGGCAAGGTGGCGGTGATCGCGGGGGCGACGGGGGCGGCGGCGAAGCGGCTGAAGGAGGCGCTGCTCGCGGATGCCGACTGGCGGATCGTGGGACTGTCGCGCAACCCGCCGAAATCGGAGGATCCCAGGCTCCAGTTCCTCGCGGCGGACCTGACGAACGCCGAGAGCACGCGGGCGGCGCTGGCGAAGGTGCCCGAAGCGACGCACCTGTTCTACACCGCTCGGGCGCAGTTCTCCGATGCCTCGAAGGGTGTCGAGGACGTCGAGGGTAACGCCGCCATGATGGGGAACCTGCTCGAGGGCGCGGAAGCCTCGGCGAAGGGGCTCGAGCACGTGCATCTGGTCGAGGGCACGAAATGGTACGGCATGCACCTCGGGCGCATGTCGAGCCCGGCGCGCGAGGACGATCCGCGGCACATGCCGCCGAACTTCTACTATGCGCAGGAGGATCTGCTCAGAGCGCACCAAAAGGGCAAGCGGTGGACGTGGTCCGCATCACGGCCGGGGTTCCTCTACGATTTCGCGCCGGAGCGGGCGCGAAACATGCCGCCGACCATCGGGGCGTGGGCTGCGATGTGCCGTGAGATGGGGATGCGGCTCGACTTTCCGGGGAAACCGCAAAACTACACGGCGCTGTTCGAGGCGACGGACGCGAGCCAACTCGGGCGTGCGGTTGCGTGGATGGCGACAGCGCCAGAAGCGCGGAACGAGGCCTTCAACGTGACCGACGGAACGGTTTTCCGGTGGGAGCGCCTGTGGCCCCGGATCGCGAAATTCTACGGGATGGAGGTGGGTCAGGTACGGCCACTCAATCTCGGTCTCTGGATGTCGGACAAGGCGCCGGTATGGGAGGCGATCGCGAAGCGGCACGGGCTCGTGTCATCGCGAATGGAAGACGTCGTGACCTGGAACTTCGGCGATTTCCTGTGGGGACTCGAAACGGACGTGGTGTCGAGCATGACGAAGATCCGGCTGGCGGGGTTTCACGACACCGTCGACACGGAGGATCAGATCCTCAGGCAACTCGCGCAGTATCGCGAGGCGAAGGTGCTGCCGTAAGTCGACGAGCGGGTCCGCCGTTTCCTGCAACGGCGGCTCCGCGGCAACCCGGGAGGTGGACTCCGTGAGCAATCCGGCATTCAAGTTCGACCATGTGCACATCATCGCCCGCGATCCCCACGCCAGCGCGCGATGGTATGTCGAGATGCTCGGCGCCACGATCGCGGCCGAGACGATGGCACGTGGCGCGCCGCAGATCTTCGTCGAACTCGGCGGAATGACGATCCTGATCCGAGGACAACGGCCGAGCGAGGCGCCGAAAGATGCGACGCCGATAAGGGGTTTCGGGGATTTCTCGAGCCACAACGAATGGGGCACGGATCACTTCGGCTTCATGTACCGAGGTGATCTCAGGGCGTTCTGCGAAGGGCTTGCCGCGAAGGGAGTGGCCTTCCCAGTGCCCCTCAAGAGCGGCGTGAACGGAAGCCTGCTCTGCTACATCCAGGCGCCCGACAACGTCTCGATCGAGCTGATGGAGGAAAAGGAGTCCTAGTTGTGCAAACCGATAGCGCTACGCGCAGCCAGCTGGGTCGCGCGGGGGGATCGCTGGAAGTTCGCGCTTGATGACAGCGCCGTCCTGCCCGAAGCTTCGGGTTGCGGCCGTGTGGCCGCGCGACAGCGGGAGCGCATGCGATGGGTGGCTTCAGCAAGACGGCGGGTGACGTCATCGGCCTCAAGGGCCTGACGACGCATGGCAACGTGCTGACCGGCACGCGCCACATGGTCTCGGCCGGCCACCACGCGGCGGCACACGCCGGTTTTCTCATTCTCGAAGCGGGCGGCAATGCCGTCGATGCGGGCGTCGCGACCGGCCTCGCGCTCGGCGTGACGTGCTGCGATCTGGTCAATGTCGCGGGCGTCGCGCCGACCATGATCCGCCTCGCGGCAACCGGCGAGGTGATCACCATCGACGGGCTCGGCGTCTGGCCCGCCAAGGCGTCATCCGCCTATTTCCGCGAGAAGCACGGCGGGCGCATTCCGGACGGATTGATGCGTGCCGTGGTGCCGGGGGCCCCGTCGGGCTGGATCACGGCGCTCGAGCGCTACGGCACGATGAGCTTCGGCGAGGTGGCATCCGCCGCCATCCGGCTGGCGGGCGAAGGCTTTGCGGCCGATCCGCGGTTCTGCGACACGATCGTCGCCAACCAGGACAAGTACAGGCGCTTTCCCGGCAACACGGCCGTGTTCCTGCCTAACGGACGACCGCCGACACCGGGCGAGATCTTCCGCCAAACCGACCTCGCGCGGTCGATCCAGTACATGGTGGACGAGGAGAAGGCGGCTGCCGGCAAGGGCCGCGCCGCCGGCCTCGCGGCCGCTCACCGCGCCTTCTACGAGGGCGACATCGCGGCGACCATCTGCGGGTATCATGCCGCCAACGGCGGCTGGCTAACGCGGGAGGACATGGCGGGATTCCGAGCCCGGATCGAGGCACCGGTGCGTTTCCGGCAAGGGCGTCTCGAGGTCTACACTTGCGGCGCGTGGTGCCAAGGGCCACTGCTCGCGATGCTGATGCGGATGCTTGAGAAGGACGACCTCGCCGCTCTCGGCCACAACTCGCCAGCCTACATCCACCTGTTGACCGAGGCCGTGAAGCTCGCCTGCGCGGATCGCGAGGCGTATTTCGGTGATCCGCGGTTCGTCGACGTGCCGCTGGATGCGCTGCTGTCGACGGAGCTGCAAGCCAAGCGCCGGGCGCTGATCGATCCGCAGCGCGCGTTCCCGGATCTCAGGGAGGCAGTCGCGATCGACGGATGGCCGCGTGCCGCCGCTCCGAACGTGCCGCGGGAGCGGACGCCGGCTCTGTCACCGGATACGACCTACTGCTGTGTGATCGACAGTGCGGGCAACGTGTTCTCGGCGACGCCGAGCGACGCCTCCTACGATGCCGAGCTGATCCCGGGGACGGGGATGATCGCGTCGGGACGCGGCAGCCAGTCGTGGGCGGACGAGGGCCATCCATCGGAGGTGATGCCGGGGAAACGGCCGCGGCTGACGCCCAATCCGGCCATCGCCATTCTCGAGGACGGGCGCGCATTGATGCCGTTCGGAACGCCAGGCGGAGACGTGCAGACGCAGGCGATGCTGCAGGTTCTACTGAACGTCAACGTATTCGGCATGGATCTGCGCACGGCGGTCGAGGCGCCGAGGTTCGCGAGCTACGCTTTCCCGTCGAGCTTCGAGCCACACGAGGCCTATCCCAATCGGCTGGCGGTGGAAGGCCGCATGGACGAGGCGACGTTCCAGGGGCTCGAGGCACTCGGACACGACGTGCTGCGCTGGCCTGACTGGACGCGGCTCGCCGGGACCGTCAACACGATCGTCAAGGACACGAAGGCCGGCGTTCTGACGGCGGCTGCCGATCCCAGGCGCGCGACCTACGCGGTGGGGTGGTAGGACGCCGGGCGGGCATTGCTCAGGATCGCCGCCCCCTCACCCTACCCCTCTCCTCCGGGGGAGCAGGGACGAGCATGGCTGAGCCGTTTTACCACCCGGCTGGCACTCCGGATGTCATCGCGGGCGCCCTTCGCCAATCGACCAGCCGCTCGCTCATAGTCTCAGGCGATCGTGAGTGCTGGGAGGCGTGCCCACGCCGGATGGCGGAGATCCGCCCGCGTCCGTGCCCCATGCTCCGGCGATAGCGTCTTCGCGACAGCCATCCAGGGCATGCCGCGCGCGCGATACTTCTCGGCAAGCGCCAGCATTGTCGCGTCATCGCACCAGGCCCAAAGACGCTCGACAAGCGGCTCAAAGGTTCGCGTCCACTCCGGGCCAGCGGAACGAGCCGGAGAGAACGTGTCGATCAACGCGACAAGGTCGTCGACGCTGGCCGCGCGTATGTAACGGCACATTTCCTGCTCGCTTGCGGCAAGGGCGGCGGCGGCCGCGTTGCGAACGCGCCAGTGGTCCTTGAGCGTTTGGCTTACGGTCGACATCCTTGGCCTCCCTCAACCGTTGGCTGGACGAAAGTGGTCGGCGTAGACGCGGTAGCAGTCGTGGACCAGGGCCCGCTTGATGTAGCGGGACTGGTGCTTGACGTAACCGCGGATGATGTCGTCGCGACGTGACGTCCGGTTGTGGCGGTACTCCTCGAGCGAGGATGCGCAGTTGCGCATGACGTGCGGGTCGTTCTGCCAGTGGCAGGCCGCATAGGTGACGGTCTCGAGAAGGGCCTGACGCTCCGTCGTACGGTCGAGGTAGGAATCGACAAGCGCGCAGGCGCGCGGGGCGTCCTGAGCCAAGGCGTGCTCCTCCAGGACCGGCAGAAGGCGATCGACGGCGATGCTGTCGGCCCAGCCACGGTAGGCCTTGCGCGGCTCGAGCGTGTAGGCCGGGTCACGAGGGAACATGGCGTTCGACCGGATGGCGTCGTTCATGAAGCGGGCGGCCATGAAGACGCCCTTAACCTGATGCGGATTGTCGTGCTCGCGGACCCAGGCAAGCACCACGTTCAGATAGTCGAGCGCGTGCGTCGGATGCAGGAAGGCGTGAGGGTTCTCGAGCACGTCGATCAGGTATTTCTGGAAGCAGACCATGACCGCGTCACCGACATCGAGGATGCCGGCGCCGCGCTTGAACAAGGCCATGACGGCGGCATTGACGTCGAACGGGCCACCCCACAGCAGCACCTCTGTCAGGTCGTCGAGCTCGCGCTCGGTGAGCGGCTTGTCGGAGCGCTTGGGGATGGTGGCGTGGCCAGGGATCTCCATCCGGCAGATGTTGCTGATCTCGCTCCATAAGCCATAGAGGCGGGGCGAGCAGCCGAGGTCGGGCACGACCGTGTAGATCAACTCGTGAGACTGGTCCCACCCGAGATAGTCGGCGATATCGACCAAGGCGCGGGCGCGGAGCGCCTTGTGGCCGATGTTCTGGTAGCCGCCGCGGTTGATGATGGTGTCCTGTAGGTCGATGATGCCTGCGAACAGGATCGAGTCCTTGAGGCGCTGGCGGTGCTCGGAGCTTTTGGCGAGGCCGAGAAACAGACCGTAAGCCTCGGCCTTGTCACCCTCGGCGATGGCCCAGTTCATGCGCGCCAGCCGGTCGTCGACCGAGCCTCCCTCGATCGGGGGGTGATCCTCGAAGTAGATCCTCGGCGGGTTCCAGGCCGGTCCGTCGAACCGGTCGTGATGGTCGTCCGCCCCCGGGAACTTGCGGTTGCACTGCTCGGCATCTCGGGCGTAATGGCCCGGAAACTCGCAGACGACCTGCTCCCACACGTTCAGCCCCTGGGGCACGTACCACATGGCCTGGACGCTCGGCAGGACCGCCTTCGCGCCCTCCAGCTCGCGCATCAACGCTATGGCGCCGCGCCAGCCGAGGATGGTGTGATCGTAGTTGACGCCGCGCATCTCGCCGCTCGGCAGCCGCATCATGTGGGAGGGAACCTGGACGTAGGGCGCTGCGGCGGCGATGGCGTCCTTGATGGTGTCCTTGATCGATCGCTTCTCCTCGGTCACGAGCCGGCAGAACGTGCTCGTCGCCTCGCGATAACGCACCCCGCGAATCTCGTCATGCAGCTGGTCTACAGTTGCTGCTCCGCCGAGCTGAGCCATGAAACGCTTCCTCCGTTTCGGAGCCGACCGGACAACCGGTCCGGCGACCCTCTCGCTCTCGGGTGTCGCGGGCGATAGCGTCCCGCGTCCGCTCCCCCTGCCCTCGCGCTCACCCGTTTCCAGCGCCTAGAGGCAGTCACTCAAGATCATCATATGGCGCCGTCCGCGTCGGAAGCGGCGCTCCGTTTTCTGAAATTTGACAAAGCGTAGACCCGTACGGGGCGGTTAGGCAAATCGGAGAAGCTCGCCGGAAAAAGCTGACGGCCGGCGCCGCGAGGGCGCCGACCGTCAGACATTCGTCAAGTTGCGATCCGCTCGCAGTTGCCTCAGTGGCGGCCGTGGCAGTGCTTGTACTTCTTGCCGGAGCCGCAGGGGCACTTGTCGTTCCGTGCGACACGGCCCCATGTGGACGGATCGTCAGGATCGAGCTCCCCTGCCGTCCTGCGCGACTTCAGCGGCGCGATGCGCGGCTCGGTACCGGCGACGTCGGGTGCCCCGGGAGCGGAGCTGAAGACGGCGTCGGCCAACGCGAACTCGTCCTCGCCCGTAAGTGGGTTGATGTGGTGCGCCTGCATGGGCGGCAGCGGCTCGGGCTCCATGTCGTGCGGCTCGTCGCCCGTGAACGCCAGTCCCATAAGCTGGGTGGTCACGGCCTCGCGCAACTCGGCAAGCATGGCTTCGAACAGCGCGAAGGCTTCGGATTTGTACTCGTTCAGCGGGTCGCGCTGAGCATAGCCGCGGAGATGGATCACCTGCCGGAGATGCTCGAGCGTGACGAGGTGCTCGCGCCAGAGATGGTCGAGCGTCTGGAGCAGCACCGACTTCTCGATGTCCTTGAGGCGCAGCTGGCCGATGTCGGCCGGGTCCTTGCTTGGCGCGGCGTCGATAGCCGCGACGAGCCCCCGAGCCTCCAGGTACTGCTGCAGGAACGAGTATCCGATGTGATCGGCTTGATTGTAGGCGTCCTCGACCGAGCCGCCACTGACGGCGATCTCGCTACGATTGGCATCGAGAATGGTGCGGCCGATCGCGGCCAGGCCTTCCTGTGTCGGCTCCTTCTCGAGCATGGCCTTGAGGGCAGGCTCCTTTTCGACGAAGGCAAGCATTCCCTTGGCGCCCTCGTAGCCCTTCAGGATCTCGGTGCCGAGCTCCGCCGACTTGGCGCGCGCCTTCTCGTCGACCTCGCGAACCAGGCGCTCGCGGATCTCCTGGTCGGCAATGCCTTCCTCGTCAGCCCAGTCCTTGAGAGGCAGATCGAGTCCGAAGACGCGCTGCACCTCGTTCTTCAAGCCATCGACATTCCACTGCTCGGCGTAAGCATTCTCGGGAATGTGAGCTGCGACGAGTTGATCGACCAGCTGGTGGCGCATGTCCGAAATGGTCTCGGACACGTCGTCGGTGGCCATGATGTCGAGGCGCTGCTCGAAGATGACCTTGCGCTGGTCATTCATCACGTCGTCGTACTTGAGGACGTGCTTGCGGGCGTCGAAGTTGCGCGCCTCGACCTTCTTCTGGGCGTTCTCCAGGGCCTTGTTGATCCACGGATGGGTGATGGCCTCACCCTCCTCGAGGCCGAGCTTCTGGAGCATGCCGTCGATCCGGTCGGCGGCGAAAATGCGCATCAAGTCGTCCTCGAGGGACAGGTAGAACTTGGTGCGACCCGGATCGCCCTGGCGGCCCGACCGACCGCGAAGCTGGTTGTCGATACGCCGGCTTTCGTGACGCTCGGTGCCAATGACGTAGAGTCCACCGGGAAACGTGATGGTCTTCGCCGCTTTGCCATTCTTGGCGGGGGTGAGCTCGAAGGTCTCGGAGGCCTGCATCACGATGGCCTTGTTGCGCTCGACCTCGGCCTTGATCTCGTCGCGGCGCTTGGCGATCTCGGCGTCGCTCGGCGGATTGCCGGCGCTCTCGCAGACCTGCCGCCACTCCTCGAGGCGAAAGTCGACGTTGCCGCCGAGCTGAATGTCGGTGCCGCGGCCGGCCATGTTGGTGGCGATGGTGACGGCGCCGGGCACGCCCGCCTGGGCGATGATCTGCGCTTCCTGCTCGTGGAAGCGTGCGTTCAGGACCTGATGCTTGATGCCCTTGGCCTTCAGCATCTCGGCGAGCGTCTCGCTCTTCTCGATCGAGACCGTGCCGACCAGAACCGGTTGCTGGCGAGCCTGGGCGCTCTCGATGTCGACGATAATGGCGTTCCACTTCTCGCGCGCGGTGCGATAGACCTCGTCGTCGAGATCGCGACGCGCGACCTCGACGTTGGTCGGGATCTCGAGCACGTCCAGACCGTAGATGTCCATGAACTCGCTGGCCTCGGTGGCTGCCGTGCCGGTCATGCCGGACAGCTTGTCGTAGAGGCGGAAATAGTTCTGGAACGTGATCGAGGCGAGCGTCTGGTTCTCGGGCTGAATGGAGACGTGCTCCTTCGCCTCGAGCGCCTGATGGAGACCCTCCGAGTAGCGCCGCCCCTGCATCATTCGGCCGGTGAACTCATCGATGATGACGACCTGGTCGTCCTTGACGATGTAGTCCTTGTCGCGCTGGAACATCTTGTGGGCCTTGACGGCCTGATTGACGTGGTGAACGACGCTGACGTTCTCCACATCGTAGAGCGACTCGCCCTCGAGGAGCCCGGCCTCGCGCAACATCTCCTCGATGCGGACGCTGCCGACCTCGGTGAGCGCCACCTGGCGCTGCTTCTCGTCGAGGTCGACGAGACCCCTCGCTTTCAGGGCCTCCTTGGCGTCCTCGCGGGACTGGCCCTTGGTGATCTCCTGCTCGATCTTGTTGTGCTCGGCGACGAGGTCCTTCACGAGCACATCGACCTGGACGTAGAGCTCGCTCTTGTCGTCGACAGGACCGGAGATGATGAGCGGGGTGCGCGCCTCGTCGATCAGGATCGAGTCCACCTCGTCGACGATCGAGAAATAGTGCCCTGCGAGCTCCGGCGGGCGTCCGCCGAACTGCACCATCTCATGCGCGGCCATCTTCATGTTGTCGCGCAGATAGTCGAAGCCGAACTCGTTGTTGGTGCCGTAGACGATGTCGGAGGCGTAGGACTCGCGGCGCTGGTTGTCGTCGAGCTCATGCAGGATGCAGCCGACGGTCAGGCCGAGGAAGCGGAAGACCTTGCCCATCCATTCGCTGTCGCGGCGGGCTAGGTAGTCGTTGACGGTGACGATATGGACGCCGCGACCGGAGAGAGCGTTGAGATAGGCAGGCAAGGTGGCGACGAGGGTCTTGCCTTCGCCCGTCTTCATCTCGGCGATCTTGCCGTCGTGAAGAACCATGCCGCCGACCAACTGGACGTCGAAGTGCCGCATACCAAGCGAGCGCTTGGACGCCTCACGGACCGTCGCGAAGGCGGGCACGAGCAGGTCCTCGAGCGAGGTGCCGTCCGCGACCTGCTTGCGGAAATCCGCAGTGCGAGCGCGCAACGCGTCGTCGCTGAGCTTGGACAACTCGGCCTCGAGGGCGCCGATCTCCTCGACGCGGCGCCGATACGGCTTGAGCCTACGGTCGTTGGACGAGCCAAAAATCTTCTGTGCGATCGAGCCGATCGAAAGCATGGAATCGGGCCTCAAGTCGGTTTGCCCGCTACCGGCGGTCGGAGCGAGCACCGCGCCATCGCGGCGCATTCGGGAAAGGCCGTCCGGCGACGCACTCTGGGCAACCTCGGGTTCGAACTCGACATCGACGAGCACCGACCGCGACCCATAGGCGCCAAGGGGCGATCCGGGCGAACCGGATGGTCGAACAGATAAGGACCATCCCCCCCGCTGTCAACGCGACGGCCAGAGAAGTGCCGGGCGCATCGCGCCGTCGCGGCTGCCGCTCGGTGTGTGCGATGTGGCGCTATGCCTCGCGCAGGGACACGTCCGCCGGCGGCTCACGACACCATTTCGGCCACTGAGTGGCATCACCTCTTGGCGGCCCAACGTGAAGGCGCTACCACGCGCCTCTGGTAGCGTGCTTCGTGCCGTTGCCCGTCAAACGAGCAAAGGATGCCCACGTGGTTCGTCACATTCCTGGACTCTCCCTGGCGCCGGCCGCGCTACTGGCCGTATCACTGGCGGTCGGCGTCCTCGTGCCGACTGGAGCCCTCGCCGCCGACGACACCATCGTCGCGAAAGTCAACGGGCGCGCCATCACGGAAGCGGATCTGCGCCTCGCGGAAGGCGAGATCGGCAACGACCTGGGCACGCTGCCACCCGACAAGCGGCGCCGGGTGCTCGTCGAATACGTCATCGAGAACATCCTGTTCGCGGAGGCCGGAGAGAAAGAAAAACTCGGATCCGGGCAGGCCTACGAGGAGCGCAAGACGTATTGGAACCGCCGCGCGATGCGCGACACATATTTCGACGCGAAGGTGAAGGGGTCCGTCACCGAGGCCGAGTCCAAGGCGTTCTACGACAGCCAGGTGGCCGCTACGCCTGCCCAGGAGGAGGTCAAGGCTCGCCACATCCTGGTCGAGAGCGAGGAGAAGGCCAAGGAGATCTACGAGAAGATCGCCCATGGCGAGGATTTCCTGAAGATGGCCAAGCAGTTCTCCAAGGACCCCGGCAGCAAGGAGGACGGCGGCGATCTCGGCTACTTCGCGCGCGGGCGGATGGTGCCCCAGTTCGAGGAGGCCGCCTTCAAGCTGCAGAAGGGCGAGGTTTCGCTGCCGGTGCAGAGCCAGTTCGGTTGGCACCTGATCAAGGTCGAGGACAAGCGTCAGCGCAGCGCGCCGCCGTTCGACAAGATCAAGGATCGGATCATGGCGACGCTGATCCATCGGCGGGCACAAGAGATCGGGCTCGGCCTGCGAGGCGCGGCCAAACTCGAGTTCGTCGATCCGGAATTGAAGGCCCAAGTCGATCAGGAGACGGCGATCAGGCCGCTGCCAGGGGGCAAGCGGTAGCAGGGATGAGCTGGTCGCGCCGCCGCGCGATCAGCCGGCTGTGGCCGGGGCCCCAACGACGTCGGCGGCCGTCCGGTCCGCCTCGGTCTCCTCGGGGACCGTGAAGCCGCCTTCCGTGACGAGCCGGGCGAACAGGCCTCCCTTTCCGACGAGCTCGCGGTAGCGGCCGCGCTCGACAACGCGACCTTCGTCCAGGACGAGGATCCTGTCGGCGTTGGCGACGGTCGACAAGCGATGGGCAATGATGAATGTGGTACGCCCTTCGCGCAGAGCGTCCAGCGCCCGCTTGATCTTGGCCTCGGTCTCGGCGTCGAGCGCGCTGGTCGCCTCGTCCAGGATAAGGATCGGAGCGTCTTTCAGTATGGCGCGGGCGATGGCGATACGCTGGCGCTCGCCTCCCGACAGCGACTGGCCGCGCTCGCCGATGACGAACTGGTAGCCTTCCGGCTTCCTCATGATGAACTCGTGCGCCTCGGCGAGGCGGGCCGCGCGCTCGACCTCGTCGTCGGTTGCCGTCGGCCGGCCTACTCGGATGTTCTCGGCAATGGTTCGATTGAAGAGGCCGGCGTCCTGGAAGACGACCGCGATTGCTTGACGTAGCGAGCCGAGCGAGACGCCGGAGATGTCGCGTCCATCGATGAGAATGCGGCCCTCGTCGGGCTCCCTGATCCGCTGGAGGAGCGCGAGGGTCGTCGTTTTGCCGGATCCAGTCGGGCCGACGAGCGCTACCGTCTCGCCGGGGCGGGCGGTCAAATCGAGGCCGAAAACGCCCTGTGCGCCGGGACCGTAGCGGAACGAGACCTTATCGAAGGTGACCTCGCCCTGCACGGCCTCGAGTGGTATGGCGTCCGGCCTCTCGACCACAGTTTCGCGGGCATCCATCAGCTCGAAGAACGTGCCAAGCGTCGGCGCCTGCTGGTTGACGCGAACGATGAAGCCCGAAAGCTGGTCGAGCTTGCCGATCATGAGGTTGGCAAAACCGACAAAGGCGACGATCGAGCCGACGCTGATCTCGCCCTTGGACGCGAGGAAGGCGCCGACGAGGAAGATCGCGACCATGGTGATGGTTGCCGCGGAGCGGGTGAGGACGGTGAGCAGGCCCCACCATGTCAGCACGGGATACTGGGCGGCGAGCAACTGGCCCATGATATCGCGCATGGCCTGCATTTCGGCGCCGAGGCGGTGGTAGCTCTGGACGACTGTGACGTTGCCGAGCACGTCGCCGACGCGTCCATAGACGTTGTTGTGGTACTGCTCGACAGTAGCCTGTCCGTTGGTCGTCTTCTCGACGACGAAGATATTGAGCAGGACGTAGAGCAGCGCCAAGGCTCCGAGGATGGCGGCCATGCGCCAGTCCATCGCGATGGCCGTCGGAATCAAGTAGAGAATGCCGATCACCGCGGTCAGCTGCTCGCGCAGGAACGACAGCCAGAGCCAGAACAGGGCATCGGTGCCGGCGAGAATCGCGCGGACGACCGAGCCTGAGCCTTTGCGCGCGTGGAAGCTGATCGGCATGGTGATGGCGCGCTCGAACGCGTCCCCCATGGCGGCCAAACGGCGCCGGTGAGAGAGCCTGTCCGACGAAACCGCGATCACGACGCTGGCAATGATGCCGACGAAGCCGAGAACCGCCCAAAGCGCGATAATCGAAAATGCCCCCTGGCCCTTGGCCAAGGCATCGACGACCTGGCCGAAAAGCTGCTGCTCGATCACCTGGACGATCGCCAATGCCATGCCCGCAACGATCAGGGCAGCGGCTAGCGCGCGCTCCGAGGACAGCATTGTCAGGGCGCGGACGTAGACCTGCCATGCGCCTGGCGCCTTGGTTTCGGCCAAGCTCGGGGGGGGCGTCATCGACACGCGCTAGGGCGCCTCTCTATCGAGCGCCACTCGGGCGCGGTTTGCGGACCCCACGGCGGGGGTGGTTCATGCGATCCTTTGCCGAATACCAGGCAAACACAGCCGGCATGAACCAGGGCTGACCGGTATAGAGCGGCACGGCCTTGGGGGGACGGAAATCGAGGGCTGATGTGGCCTCGGGATGGCCGAGCAACGTGAGTGCGGCTTTTTGTCCAGCCCACCGGGCCCAGACAACTCCGGAGCCGCAATAGCCGGCGGCATAGCGCACGCCGTCCTTGGAGAAGATCCGAGGGATCATGTCGCGGTTCATGGCGACGTGGCCAAACCAGCTGTGGGAGATGGGCACATCCTCGAGCACGGGGAAGATGTCGAGCATGGCCGAGCGCAGGCTCTCGGTCGGCCACTTCGGATCGCCCGCGATGGTGCCGTCGCGGCCCCCGAACAGGATGCGTGTGCCGTCCGGCGATGGGCGGAAATAGTAGTGCAACGCACGTGTCTCTCCCATCATGTAGCCCTTCGGGCAGAGCTCACGCATCAGATTGTCGGAAATTGGCGCTGTGGCGATGATGCGGCTGCGGACCGGGATCATGCGTCGGCGAAGCCAACCGTCCACGCCGTCGGTGTAGCCGTTGGTGCCGACGATGACATGGTCGCAGCGGACGCGGCCGCGCGAGGTTTCGACCTCGTAGCCGGCGCCGTCGGAGCGGACACCAAGGACCGGGGTCTCGCCATGTATTCTGGCACCGGCTTGCGTCGCCAGACGCAGCAGACCAGCGTGAAGCTTGGCCGGATGCAAGCCACCGATGTCGCGGCGCACGAGCCCGCCATGGTAGAAGTCCGTGCCGATGGCCTGACGCTGCTCGGAGCGCGACACGGGGTGGGCCTCGATGCCGAGCACTTTCACGAGCCGGTCAGCCTCGCGAGCCAAGCTCTCGTAGTCTTTCTGCTGCGAGGCGCCGGTGAAGCGGCCGGTAAGCTCGAAATCGCAGTCGATCTTCTCCTCGGCGATGAAGCGGGCCAGATCCTCGCGAGCGAGCTTGCCCTCGCGGTCGATGCCTTCGGCGCGCTCGCGTCCGAAACGCTTCTCGTGCTCGGCGAAGCTGTGGCGCAGGCTACCCGATGCGATGCCACCGTTACGCGTGGAGGCGCCCTCGCCGGGACGCATGCGATCGAAGATCTGGACGGAGCGACCGGCCCGCGCGAGCGTCAGCCCGGCGGAAAGGCCGGTGTAGCCGGCGCCGACGATGCAGACGTCACAGCGCGGAAGAACGGTCGTCTCGGGAAGCATCGAAGGAGGCGCGGCCTCCCACCAGTAGGGCTCGTTGCGGATCATCTGAGGCGGCCCCGCTTTCTTCAGGCATAGCGTTTCAGGCGTTGGCGCATGTCAGCCCGCCTCGCGACAAGTCTATGCGGGAACAGCGTCTCGGGACAATGCCTCCGCGGCCAAGCGACCGAGGATGGCTGGCGAGAGGCGTGATCGCAGGCACACGTTTGCGGTGCCAGACGGAGGTCTGACACCGCATCTTTATGAGCGAGCGACCCTAGGCGCCTACTTCGGCGCGAGGATCATGATCATCTGGTTGCGGCCCTCGAACTTGGGCTCGAACTCGACCTTGGCGATCGTTTCGGTGTCCGACTTGACGCGCTGGAGCACCTGCATGCCGAGGTCGGTATGGGCCATCTCGCGTCCCCGGAAGCGCAGGGTGATCTTCACCTTGTCGCCTTCCTCGAAGAAACGGCGCATGGCCTTCAACTTCGTCTCGTAGTCGTGGTCGTCGATAGCAGGGCGCATCTTGATCTCTTTGACCTCGACCACCTTCTGCTTCTTTCGCGCCTCGGCCGCCTTCTTCTGCTCCTGATACTTGAACTTGCCGTAGTCCATGATCTTGGCGACCGGCGGCGTGGCATCAGGCGAAATCTCAACGAGATCCAGACCGGCGTCGATAGCCTTGCTCAAGGCCTCAAGCCTCGCCACAACACCGACGTTCTGGCCGTTCTCATCGATAAGGCGGACCTCTCGGACCCGGATCGCCTCGTTGATCCTGGGGCCGGTCTGCTCGCGCTCAGGCGCGGCGCGCATTGGACGGCGGATGTTCGCTCTCCTTTAGTTGCTTCGACATCAGTACAGTTGACGGCGCTTCACGCAAAACGCGGAAGCGGCCCAGCGTGCGGCGGGAGTTACCGGAATACAGCGGCACCTCGACGCACGTAGCAGGAATTTCGCATTTGCGGGCCTCAAGTCAAGTCACTCTCGCGATCGGACATGCGGCTCAAGCAGATTCCACGCGGGATTCGGTATTGCGAGCGAGCGAGGTGCCCAGCACCTCGTCGTAGACGGCGAGCGTCGCCTGCTTCATGGCGGACAGGGTGAAATTGTCGGCAACATGGGCGCGTGCGCGCTTGCCGAGGGATGCGCGCTCGGCATCGTTCATTGCCAAGGCGTGAGCAAGGCATCGGGCTAGCGCCGCCGAGTCGCCGGGTGCGACCAACCAGCCTGTCGCGGCCTCTGTGTCATCGTCGCTGGCGGGGATGACCGTTTCCGGTGGAGCCCCGATGTCTGTCGCGATTACGGGGCAGCCCAGGGCCTGTGCCTCGATGGCCGTGCGTCCGAACGCCTCGGGCTCGACCGAGGCGACGACGGCGACATGCGCGGCAGCAAAGGCGGCGGCGATGTCGGCGACATGGCCAGGAAATCGCACGTGATCAGCTATACCCAAAGATGCCGCGCGCCCAATGAGTTGATCTCGATAATCATTTCGACCCTGGGCCTCGCCGGCGAACACGAAGACAAGCTGGCCCAGTCCACCACTTTCGGCGAGGCGGCCGGCGGCCTCGAGAACGACATTCTGTCCTTTCCAGGCGGTGAGCCGGGCGGCGTGGAGGACGATGCGCTGGCCAGGTTCCACGCGCCACACCTGACGGAGACACTCAATCCGCGAGGCATCAATCGCATCGGCTCTAAATCGGTCGACGTCCACTCCTCGATGGATGATGCGGATTTTCTCTTTTCCCGTGCCATAGCGCTGCTCGATCAGGCGCGCTGTGTAGCCGGAGTTGGCGATGACGCGGTCGGCGCGTGCCATGACACTGTTATAAAGGCGCTTGAAGGGATCGGCCTCGGCATAGGCGCCATGGTAGGTCGTGACGAACGGGATGCGCGCACCTCTACAGGCCAGCAGAGCGCTCCACGCCGGGGCGCGGCTGCGAGCGTGAACGAGGTCTATTTTTTCCCTTCCGATCAATTCCTTCAGCTTGCGGGCGTTAGCGAGAATTCGGAGAGGGTTCTTCGTGGCGGCAGGAAATGCGATCACTTGGCCGCCGGCTTTCGAGATACGCTCTGCCAATCGCCCACCTTCCGTTGCGACCAGAGCGCGTCCGCCGGCGCCGACAATGGCTTCGGCGATTTCGGCGGTCGACAGCTCCGCGCCGCCCGTGTCGAGGCTCGGAATGATTTGGAGTATCGTTGCTCGTGCGCGGCCCAAGGTTGGCGCTCCCTCAAGCCCAAAGGATCGGAACGGATGGGTGCAGCGGAACCGCAATTCGTCGTTGTTGGCCATGGCGCGGATTGCCGCCGCATAGCCTGCATCGCTGAGACGCGAGACGAAAGCCTCCATCCTGGAATAGTTTGGCTTCCTGGCTTCAAGTCGGAAATGACAAGCACAAAAGCGAGCGCACTGGCTGAATGGGCCGCGACCGCGGGCGTTTCGATGGCGCGTCTCGACTATTCGGGACATGGGTTGTCGCCGGGTCGAATCGAGGACGGTACGATCGGTCGATGGCTCGAAGAGGTCCGCCAGGTCGTTCTGACGCAGACGCGGGGAGATATCGTCGTCGTTGGCTCGAGCATGGGGGGCTATCTGGCGCTGCTCCTGGTGAAGTCCTTGATGCGCAACACGCCAGCCGAAGCGGAACGGATTCGTGCGCTGGTGCTGATAGCGCCAGCCTGGGACATGACCGAACGCCTGATGCGGCCTCGAATGCCGGAGTGTGCACTGCGGGAGATCGCGGAGACGGGCGTTTGGCTTAGGCCCTCGCGCTATGGAGATGGTCCTTATCCGATAACACAAAAGCTACTCGAAGAGGGGCGTGAGCATCTCATCGGCAACGACCCGTTCAATCCGGGCCGGCCCGTGCACATTCTGCACGGTCTTCAGGATCCCGACGTGCCTTGGGAGCACACCCTGGACCTCGTCGCGCAACTAGACGGCGATTGGGCGCGAGTAACAGCAGTTCCAGATGGCGATCATCGCTTGTCACGACCTGAAGACATCGAGCTGCTGATCAAGACTGTGGAAGTCGCAAGCAGCGACGCGAGGTGAGACCTCTAGTGCTGCAGCCTGGAGCAGTCAGCTGTTCGAGGCTGCCAGCCATTGCGAGCGGTTTATCGCATCCGAGATTTCGGATTCGATTGCCGGAATTCCGCTTGCGATATGAAAAAACCCACCCCGCATTGCGGGATGGGTTTATCAGACTGGACATTGTAAAGAGGAGATACTCTCGACTGTTGGCGCCTTTGTTCAAGGACCCAACGCATTCATTCACCTCTTGGCAGACCTGGCGACGACCTACTCTCCCGCGTCTTGAGACGAAGTACCATCGGCGCTGGGGCGTTTCACGGCCGAGTTCGGAATGGGATCGGGTGCAGCCACCCCGCCATAGCCACCAGGTCGGCGAAGAGGTGAATGACTTCTGGTCTGCCCATCTCTGGGCCACGTGTGCACGCTGTGCTACGTCTTCTGTGGTGTCATGCTCATTCTATCGGCATCCTTCTTCAAAGACGCCCGATTACCCAAAGCACATCAGCGCTTTGCGTATTCGCTCTCAAGAATGAACAGTGCTCCGACGAGCATTGCTTAATGAGAGCAACCAAGCCAATCGAGCTATTAGTACCGGTAAGCTACACGCCTTGCAGCGCTTCCACACCCGGCCTATCAACGTGGTGGTCTTCCACGGCTCTCAAGGGAGAACTGGTTTCGAGGTGGGTTTCCCGCTTAGATGCTTTCAGCGGTTATCCCGTCCGCACATAGCTACCCTGCTGTGCCGCTGGCGCGACAACAGGTCCACCAGAGGTGCGTCCAACTCGGTCCTCTCGTACTAGAGTTAGATCCTCTCAATTCTCCAACAGCCACGGCAGATAGGGACCGAACTGTCTCACGACGTTCTGAACCCAGCTCACGTACCACTTTAAATGGCGAACAGCCATACCCTTGGGACCTGCTCCAGCCCCAGGATGTGATGAGCCGACATCGAGGTGCCAAACGACTCCGTCGATATGGACTCTTGGGAGTCATCAGCCTGTTATCCCCGGCGTACCTTTTATCCGTTGAGCGATGGCCCTTCCACGAAGAACCACCGGATCACTATGACCGTCTTTCGACTCTGCTCGACTTGTCAGTCTCGCAGTCAGGCGAGCTTATGCCATTGCACTCGACGGTTGATTTCCGACCAACCTGAGCTCACCATCGTGCGCCTCCGTTACCATTTGGGAGGCGACCGCCCCAGTCAAACTGCCCACCATGCGCTGTCCTGAGACCGGATGACGGTCCGCAGTTAGACAACCATGACAACAAGGGTGGTATTTCACATTTCGGCTCCACAAGAGCTGGCGCCCCTGCTTCAAAGCCTACCACCTATTCTACACATGTCGACACGATTGCCAGTGCAAAGTTGCAGTAAAGGTGCACGGGGTCTTTCCGTCTAACCGCAGCTACCCCGCATCTTCACGGGGAATTCAGTTTCACTGAGCATGTGCTGGAGACAGTGGGGAAGTCGTTACGCCATTCGTGCAGGTCGGAACTTACCCGACAAGGAATTTCGCTACCTTAGGACCGTTATAGTTACGGCCGCCGTTTACTGGGGCTTCGATTCAGAGCTTGCACTCCTCCTCTTAACCTTCCAGCACCGGGCAGGCGTCAGGCCATATACGTCGTCGTTTGACTTAGCATAGCCCTGTGTTTTAGGTAAACAGTCGCCACCCCCTGGTCTGTGCCCTACCCGCCTGGTTGCCCAGACAGATAGCCTGCTTCTCCCGAAGTTACGCAGGTATTTTGCCGAGTTCCTTCAGCACACTTCTCTCAAGCGCCTTGGTATTCTCTACCAGTCCACCTGTGTCGGTTTCGGGTACGGTCTATGCGGGGGCTATTTCCTGGAGCACCTTCGCTGCCTCGGCAATCCGATAAGCCTCGACAACTTGCGGCACCCGTCACTCACCCGCTGGCCCACGAATATTAACGTGGTTCCCATCAGCTACGGCTTTCGCCCTCACCTTAGGGGCCGGCTAACCCTGCGCAGATTAACTTTACGCAGGAACCCTTGGACTTTCGGCGGGAGTGTTTCTCACACTCCTGTCGTTACTCGTGTCAGCATTCGCACTTCCGATACCTCCAGGACCCCTCGCGGGTATCCCTTCACTGGCTTACGGAACGCTCCTCTACAGCGTGCTTGCGCACACCCGCAGCTTCGGTACGTAGCTTTAGCCCCGTTACATTTTCGGCGCAGAAACCCTTGTTTAGACCAGTGAGCTGTTACGCTTTCTTTAAATGATGGCTGCTTCTAAGCCAACATCCTGGTTGTTTTGGGATTTCCACATCCTTTCCCACTTAGCTACGATTTAGGGACCTTAGATGGCGGTCAGGGTTTTTTCCCTCTCCACGATGGACGTTAGCACCCACCGTGTGTCTCCCGGGTAGTACTCGCAGGTATTCGGAGTTTGGTTAGGTTTGGTAACCCTGTGGGGGCCCCTAGCCCATCCAGTGCTCTACCCCCTGCGGTATTCGCCCGAGGCTCTACCTAAATAGATTTCGAGGAGAACCAGCTATTTCCTGCCTTGATTGGCCTTTCACCCCTTGCCACAGTTCATCCGAGGCTTTTTCAACAGACACCGGTTCGGTCCTCCAGCAGGTGTTACCCTGCTTTCAACCTGACCATGGCAAGATCGACAGGTTTCGGGTCTAATCCGACGAACTGAACGCCCTGTTCAGACTTGCTTTCGCTGCGCCTACGCCTATCGGCTTAAGCTTGCTCGTCAGACTAAGTCGCTGACCCATTATACAAAAGGTACGCCGTCACCCTTGCGGGCTCCGACTGCTTGTAGGCATCCGGTTTCAGGTACTATTTCACTCCCCTTGTCGGGGTGCTTTTCACCTTTCCCTCACGGTACTGGTGCGCTATCGGTCGGTAGGGAGTACTTAGGCTTGGAGGGTGGTCCCCCCATGTTCAGGCAGGATTTCACGTGTCCCGCCCTACTCGAGTCCCTGGCATTGCATTACGTGTACGGGGCTATCACCCGCTAAGGCCCAACTTTCCAGATGGTTCCACTTGTCTTTGCCAGGGCACTGGCCTAGTCCGCGTTCGCTCGCCACTACTAGCGGAGTCTCGGTTGATGTCCTTTCCTCCGGGTACTTAGATGTTTCAGTTCCCCGGGTTTGCTTCTATTCCCCTATGTATTCAGGGATAGATACCTTCTTAGTGATAACCGGAAATCCGAAGCCATACTCGCGAACGAATATGACCTCGAAGTTCCGGCTATCGAAGGTGGGTTTCCCCATTCGGAAATCTGCGGGTCAACGGTTGTTCGCACCTCACCACAGCTTATCGCAGCGTACCACGTCCTTCATCGCCTCCTACCGCCAAGGCATCCACCAGATGCCCTTAGGTCACTTGATTGCTCTCATTAGCAATGCTCGCCATTTCACCATCAAACCAGCCACACCGTTGGAGGGGTGGACCAGCTTTCCGGCTACTCGGCAAGGCGAGCACTGCTCAGAAAGACCAGAAGTCGAGATAAACCCAGACGGAGCAGCGGTTGCAGCTCCATGCGCTTGCGCACCACGCCAATCCGAAGACTGGCATGCCAGGCGTATCTCCTCTTTACGATGTCCATAATCACCGTTGCCTCTAAGGCTAACGGAACCTTTTTCTCTTCAAAGACTGAAGCGTCATCCACAACACACGGCTTGCAAGATGGTGGAGCCAGACGGGATCGAACCGACGACCTCATGCTTGCAAAGCACGCGCTCTCCCAGCTGAGCTATGGCCCCTATTCCGGTCAAGCTAGCCTATTGTTCGGTCTGCGGCTCACGTCAGGCGCTGTGCTTGATGCGATAGCGTGGTGGGCCTGGGAAGATTTGAACTTCCGACCTCACGCTTATCAAGCGCGCGCTCTAACCAACTGAGCTACAGGCCCGTTGTGGGCGGCTTACAGTCTTGTGAAGAAAGAGAAACGAAGACGGCGGTGTCCCGCGATTTTAGGCGCGAGGCTTGGGTGACAACCCAGCCTCTTATTCCAAAGCGAGTTTCGAGGTTTTGCCGAAGCATTACCGAACGAAGCTCATCCTTAGAAAGGAGGTGATCCAGCCGCAGGTTCCCCTACGGCTACCTTGTTACGACTTCACCCCAGTCGCTGACCTTACCGTGGCCGACTGCCTCCTTGCGGTTAGCGCATCGTCTTAGGGTAAGACCAACTCCCATGGTGTGACGGGCGGTGTGTACAAGGCCCGGGAACGTATTCACCGCGGCGTGCTGATCCGCGATTACTAGCGATTCCGACTTCATGAGCTCGAGTTGCAGAGCTCAATCCGAACTGAGACGGCTTTTTGGGATTAGCTCCTCATTACTGAGTGGCTGCCCACTGTCACCGCCATTGTAGCACGTGTGTAGCCCAAACCGTAAGGGCCATGATGACTTGACGTCATCCCCACCTTCCTCCGGCTTATCACCGGCAGTCCCACTAGAGTGCCCAACTGAATGATGGCAACTAATGGCGAGGGTTGCGCTCGTTGCGGGACTTAACCCAACATCTCACGACACGAGCTGACGACAGCCATGCAGCACCTGTGTTCCTGCCCATTGCTGGGAAGACCCCTTTTCTGAGGCCGATCAGGACATGTCAAGGCTTGGTAAGGTTCTTCGCGTTGCGTCGAATTAAACCACATGCTCCACCGCTTGTGCGGGCCCCCGTCAATTCCTTTGAGTTTTAACCTTGCGGCCGTACTCCCCAGGCGGGATGCTTAAAGCGTTAGCTGCGCCACCGACAAGCAAGCTTGCCGACGGCTAGCATCCATCGTTTACGGCGTGGACTACCAGGGTATCTAATCCTGTTTGCTCCCCACGCTTTCGCACCTCAGCGTCAGTTCCGGACCAGTGGGCCGCCTTCGCCACCGGTGTTCTTCCTAATATCTGCGAATTTCACCTCTACACTAGGAATTCCACCCACCTCTTCCGGACTCTAGACTGGCAGTATCAAAGGCAGTTCCGAGGTTGAGCCCCGGGATTTCACCTCTGACTTGCCAATCCGCCTACGTGCGCTTTACGCCCAGTAATTCCGAACAACGCTAGCCCCCTTCGTATTACCGCGGCTGCTGGCACGAAGTTAGCCGGGGCTTATTCTGCGGGTACCGTCATTATCTTCCCCGCTAAAAGAGCATTACAACCCTAAGGCCTTCATCACTCACGCGGCATGGCTGGATCAGGCTTTCGCCCATTGTCCAATATTCCCCACTGCTGCCTCCCGTAGGAGTTTGGGCCGTGTCTCAGTCCCAGTGTGGCTGGTCGTCCTCTCAGACCAGCTAAGGATCGTCGCCTTGGTGAGCCATTACCTCACCAACTAGCTAATCCTACGCGGGCCCATCCAATGGCGATAAATCTTTCCCCTTTCGGGCTTATACGGTATTACCACAAGTTTCCCTGAGCTATTCCGTACCATTGGGAAGGTTCCCACGCGTTACTCACCCGTCTGCCACTCCGTATTGCTACGGCGTTCGACTTGCATGTGTTAGGCCTGCCGCCAGCGTTCGTTCTGAGCCAGGATCAAACTCTCAGATTGAAGAGTCTCATTCTGGTCTGGCTTGGAGGTTACTCCAAGGATCTGCGTAACGGGCACCTTCACACTCGATGCTCGGCTAACCGGTTGCCCGATCGGCTTAACATCTTGGTGATGGCTGAAGAAACGCAGTATCGCCAGAGTCTCTTTAAGTCTCAAATCCACTTTTCAGTGGGTTGAGACCCGCCAGGACTCCGCCGCCTGCGTTTCTCTTCCTTCCGATTAACTTGTCAAAGAGCGCCGTCATCTACAGACTATTTCACCTTCAGCAAACCAGTTTTCCCGGTCGTGCTGACCAAAATACGAACCTTCTTCAGGGTTGACCCCCGAAAGGTCCGCGTTGGCTCGAGTGATTTCGTCGTCCGATGGCCCGTGGCAGCCAGTCGTTGGCGCCGCGAACGAGTGATGGAATAGATCGACGGCTCTCGGCTGTCAACACTCATCCGAAAAAAAAGCGTCACATCCCGGCGGACTCCCGTGAAGCCGCTGATTCGGTTAAACTCTTTTTGGCGCCGGATCGGGCAGCTTTTGGGACGAGGGGTTGCCCGGGACGGCATGGTGGCCTCGTTGACAGGTTGCCCGGGCCGCCCGACTATCGCCGGATTAACGTGTGATGGCATGTTGCGTGGCCGCGCGGACAGCGGTCAACTCACTGATCTCTATAGTAAACGGGGGCGACTGTGGCAGTCTCGGGGGTGGATCCGATCGAGTTGAGAAGGCACGCTTCCGTGGGGCGACCGCGGCGGGCTGCCGCAAGCACATCTCCACGCGGGTTGCCTCACCTCTATGCCGCGCGGAAAGGGAGGGCCCTGCCCGACCTTTTCGTCGCCGATCAAGCTGAGGCAAGACGGGGTGGCGGATTTCGCTGGTTCTTCAGTACCTGTCTCGCCGCCATGGTCGGGGCCGTTGCGATCGCAGCCGTGATCTTCGGGTCGCTGGACCTTTCCGGCGGGCCCCGCAGAATGGCTTCCTCCCTGCAGCAGGCTTTTCCCGCCGCAAAGACGCAAAAGCCGACGCGCCAATCAGTTGGGGGGCTGGCCTGGTCGATCCCGAAGTCGGACAGGCTACAGACGACGATGGATGCGGTTTCAACCCGCTATATCGTGCAGGACTCGATCCGCGAGCGGCGCGCCAACCGGGAATACCTGCACAAGAAGCCATACGCCCGCGTGCTGATACGCTTGGCGGCCGTCGAGCCTGATCCGGCGACCACGGTGCCCCCTTTCAACCCACTCAAGCTTTTCGCGGTGACCGCACCGGGTGGAGAGGGGCCTCAAACAGGGCCTGTGGCGGCCGGGCCGGAAGGTGGCAGCGTCACGATCCGGGTCGTGGAGCTGTTGGGCAGCATCCTGCCGGCCGAGGACGGCCAGGATATGGACGTCGGAGAGGTGCTGGAGCTGGTGACCCGGACGATCTCGAACGAGGCGGACCGTGCGCAGATCCGACCGTCGTTCGCCCCCGAGGGGCTCGACTTGTCACGAGGAGGGCAAGGCGGGGCACTGGCTGCCTACACCACGCTGCTCGTCAAGACGGGCGGCGACAGCGAGGAGGGAGATCTCGACGCCAACGAAAACCAGCACGTGAGGATCAAGCTCGGCCGGGGCGAGACGCTGACACGGCTCCTGGTTCGAATGGGAGCGGATAACTGGCAGGCTCGAGACATGGTCGAGGCCGCAAAGGGCATCCTGCCAGAGTCGGCGGTCACGGCCGGACACGAGGTCGAGCTCACCCTCGCACCTTCGCTTTCGGGCACAAGCAAGCAGGATCCGGTACGCTACACCGTGCTCGCTCCAGGGGGAGAGCACCGCGTGACAGTCGAGCGGACAGCAGCCGGCGAGTTCGTCGCCTCCCGCCAGCGGCCGCATTCGGGGCGGCATGCCAGTGGCCCGGGAAGTGCCCAGTCAATCAGTATTTACAATGGCTTATATCACGGTGCCTTGGCGCAAGGGATCGCCCCCGAGACGGTGCAGACAATCCTGCGCGTGCATGCCTACGAGGCCGACTTCCGGCGCCGGGCACGGGGGAGCGATGCGTTCGAGGCCTTCTTCGACCTGAAAGACGAGGACAAGGGAGCCGATGGCACGCTTGGCGAGCTGCTGCTCACGTCGATGACCATCGCGGGCACGACACAGCGCTTCTATCGCTTCAAGGATAGCGACGGCAGCATCGACTACTACGACGCGAATGGTCAGAACTCGCGCCGCTTCCTCCTGCGTAAGCCTGTGAGGAGCGATGACGTCCGGCTGACGTCGGGTTTCGGCATCCGGTTCCATCCTTTGCTCAACCAGCGGAAGCTCCACGCCGGCGTCGACTGGGCCGGGCCGGTGGGCACGCCGATCATCGCGGCAGGCCACGGAACGGTGGAGGAGGCGGGCTACAAGGGCCAGTACGGCAATTACGTACGTATCCGGCACGCGAATGGCTACCAAACCGCCTATGGACATATGCGTAGCGTGGCGACCGGTATCAGCACCGGCGTCAAGGTGCGACAAGGCCAGGTCATCGGATACCTCGGGTCCACCGGCCTGTCGTCGGGGCCGCATCTGCATTTCGAGGTGCTGGTGAGCAATCGATGGGTCGATCCGCTTTCGATCCAGGTGCCGCGTGAAAAGCGTCTCGCAGGGCGACAACTCGCGGCTTTCCAGCGCGAACGCGTGAGGATCGACGAGCTGATGCGGGCGCCGCCCGTGCGGGTGAGCAGCCTCGAGCCGCGCCGGTAGCGTTCCCTGCCTTTACGGCGGCAACCCTCGTCACCGCGCGATGATGACAGGAGCGGTGCCGGCAGCTAGCTTCCCGTCCAACTCGAGGCGGAGAGCCATGCTTAAGCGAAAATCGATCGGAATCATCGGGGCCGGAGCGGCCGGCATCTGCGGCGCCAAGCACATGCTGGAAGAGGATGGTGCGGATGTCGCCGTCTACGAGATCGGCAGCAACGTCGGCGGCATGTGGGTCTACCAGAACGACAACGGGCGCTCCTCGGCCTACAAGACGCTGCACATCAACACGGCCCGCGATCTCACCAACTTCTCGGACTTCCGCTTCGACGCGTCGGTGCCGCCATTCCCCTCGCATTGGGACATGGCGCGGTATCTGAAGGATTACGCCGATCACTTCGGGGTCACAGAGCGCATCCGCTTCAATACGACCGTCGCCAACATCAGGCCGGCGGACAGCTACTCGCCCACGGCGCCCAAGTGGCGCATCGAGACAGATACGGGCGAGATGATCGAGCACGACTGCGTGATGCTCGCGACGGGTCATCTGACGAAGCCGCTCGAGGTTGACGCGTTCAAGGACGGGTTCCGGGGCGAGTACCTGCATTCGCACTACTACCGGGAACCGGCGCAGTTCGTCGGCAAGCGAGTGTGCGTGGTCGGCGTAGGCAACAGCGCACTCGACATCGCAAGCGACCTGGCGGTGACGTCTGAAAGGGTCGTTCTGGTGGCGCGATCGAGCGCACTGATCATTCCGAAGCTGGTCTTCGGACGACCGTTCTGGGACGCGATCAAGCCGTTCTACAAGCCCTGGGTGCCAGCCTGGCTTAGAACGCGCGTGCTCAAGTCCCTCGTCTACATGGTGCAGGGCGATATGGCGGCCCTGGGCTTTCCCGCGACCGCGAAGCGCGTGCACGCCACCTCGAACGCCCACATCGTCAATCACATCAAATATAAACGGGTTCTGGTCGAGAACGGTATCGAGCGCATCGACGGGAAGCGGATCACGTTCGCCAACGGGCGCTCGGAAGAGTTCGACACGCTGATCGCGGCAACGGGCTACGTGATCGATCTCGACCTCCTCGACAAGCGGGTGGTGGAAGAGCGTGACAACGGTCTCGATCTCTACATGCGTATCGTGCCGCCGGACTGGCGCGGCATCTATTTGCTGGCCTATTTCAACTCGGATACGGCGCTCAACTGGATCTGCGAAGGACAGGTGAGATGGATCCGCGAGCATGAGATGGGGCGGGCGAAGCTGCCGGATGTACCCGACATGCAACGCAGCATCGCGGCGCGAAACGCATGGGTGCGCCAGCAGTTCAAAGACACTCCGCGGCACGCTATCGAGGTGGAGCACCTGCCCTACTTTGCCGAGCTGAAGCAGACCCTCGTGCAGGCGCAGCGACGCGCGGGCCTACCGGTCAAAGACGTCGGGATCGCGGCGACGAACTCGCTGCCGCATCGCGAGACTGCCGCCGGCTGACGGCCGCGCTTCGCAAGGGGAAGGACGTCACATGCGGGTGCTCTTCATTCATCAGAACTTCCCCGGGCAATTCCGGCACGTGGCGCTGTCGCTGGCGCAACGCAAAGGCGTCGAGGTCGTCGCGCTGACGGACAGCACGAACAAGCAGAGCCTCTCGCCGGTGCGTACGGGGCGCTATGTGGCACCAAAGCCGCCGCCCGAAGGGCTGACGCGGGCTGCAAGCACGCTGGTCCATAGGTTCCAACGGGGAGAGGCCGTTGCCGTCGGTTTGCTCGAGCTGAGGCGACGCGGTTTCACGCCGGACGTCGTGGTCGGCCATCCCGGGTGGGGAGAGCTGATGCTGGTGAAGGAGATTTTCCCAGCGACCACAATGATCTCGCATGCCGAGTTCTACTACACGGCCGAGGGCGGCGACGTGGGCTTCGACCCGGAGTTTCCAGACGTCACGGACGGGCTCAGGATCACGCTCAAGTCCAAGAACGTCCCGATGGTGACCGCGCTCATCGACAGCGCGGTGGCAGTGGCGCCCACGGCGTGGCAGGCAAGCCGGTTTCCAATCGAGCTCAGAACAAAGATCAAAACGATCCACGAGGGGATCAGAAGCGACGTCGTGCGGCCCAGTCCCGACGCAGTCTTCTCGCGGGGGACCGGGGGCCATGCTTTTCGCCCAGGCGACGAGGTGATGACCTTCGTCAATCGCAATCTCGAGCCGATAAGGGGCGTGCACATTTTCTTGCGCGCGCTGCCGGAGATCCTCGCTGCGCGTCCCAACGCTCACGTCGTTATCGTCGGCGGCGAGGGCGTGTCCTACGGCGCCGCTGCACCGAAGGGGGAGACGTGGAAGTCGCGTTTTCTCGCCGAGGTGCAGGATCGCCTGCCGATGGAGCGGGTGCATTTCGTCGGGAACGTTCCCTATGCCGACTTCATCGCGCTGATGCAGGTGAGCCGGCTGCACGTCTACGCCACCTACCCGTTCGTCCTGTCGTGGTCGATGCTGGAGGCGATGAGCGCGGGCGCGCTGGTTCTGGGCTCTGCGACACCGCCGGTCACGGAGATGATCGAGCACGAGAAGAACGGACTGCTTTACGACTTCTTCGATGTCAAAGGCCTCGCCAGCAGTGCGATCGAGGCGCTTGACCGTCACGAAAGATTTGCACCGATGCGCGAGGCTGCGCGGCGGACGATCGTCGAGCGCTACGATCTCGCGACGCGCTGTCTCCCGGAATGGCTGTCACTGATCGACGCCTCCGCGGGCGCCAAAACCGCAGAGCGGACTTGATCTGCATGGACGGCATCGAACAAGCGAGACTGATCGCGACGGGAACGCTGGCACTGGTGGTCGGCCCATCGGGCGCCGGCAAAGATACGCTGATCGATGCGGCGCGGGCCGAGCTAGCCGCTGAGGATGGCTTTGTTTTCGCGCGGCGCGTGGTGACGCGTGCGAGCCACGACGCCAGCGAGCAGCACGATGCGATGACGCCGGAGGCCTTCGATAGGGCCGAGGCCGAGGGTGCGTTCCTGCTCTCGTGGCGCGCACACGGCCTCGGCTACGCCATTCCCGATGCGGCGCGACAGGCGCTGCGGGCGTCACGCGTGGTGGTAGCCAACGTTTCGCGCGGCTCGATCAGCGATGCCGAGCGGCTGGTGGAGCGGGTGGTCGTGCTGCATGTGACGGCGCCGATCGAGGTACTGGCTCAGCGTATCGCGACCAGAGGGCGTGAGCCGGCCGAGGACATCGCGGCCCGACTGCAGCGGCAGGCAGCATTCACGGTCGGACGAGCGCCGGTGATCGAGATCATCAACGATCGAGACATCGAGGACGCAGCGCGGCGGTTCACAGCGGCGCTGAGGACACTTTCGATGCCCTGAGCGGGAAGCGCGCGATGATGCGAAATCGGTCGTCGCGGCTCGGCTGGCGATAGACGGTCAGGGCATCGACCGTGAACGCTTCGGCAGGCACGGCCCGGGCGTAGGCCGCGACGAGAGCGTCGGCAATGCGAGCGCGCTCGGCGCCGTCCGGGATCGGACCCGTAAGCGTCATGTGGAAGCGGAACTCGTCGAGGACATAGGGATAGCCGTAGCGGTCGAGGTATTCGATCTGGCGCGCGGTGAGTGGCGATTTCAGGCGGCGCTCGCGGTCAGCCGGCGACAACGGTGCCCGGTGGCCGTCGAGGCGCTGGACGGTCGCGGCCGCCAAGCTCTGGAGATCGTGTGAAGTCTCAGCCGGCACCAACGCGATGAAGCGACCGATCGAGCGTACGACCAAGCCCGAGAGCGTGACCGGGGACAGCGAGGCCGCGAGCCGTTCGGCATCGCCGAGAAGGGCCGCCTCGTCGGACACGGCCGCCAGCTCGAAGGGGGCCTTGAGCGTGGCATGGAAACCGTAGCGGCGCGGGTCCTCGGTCGTGGCGGACCAAACATCTGAAGGCAAGCCCGCTGTCTCGGCGAAAGGGATATCGGCGCCCGATGCCGCATCGTAGCCGATGACCGCCGAGCCGAACCGCCAAAGCGGCGATACGGCATCGGGAGCGGCATAAATGGCGTAACGGGTCATTCTCACATCACCTGGCGTCCTGCGACCCACAGGCCGCGCACGATCGGCGTGTCGGCAACCATGCGGAAGCGCAGCACATCGGCGCGGAGACCGGGCGCCAGGCGGCCACGATCCTTCAAGGCCAGGCTGTCGGCGATGGCCCAGGTGACCATGCCGACGGCAGCCGGCAGCGTGATGCCGTGGCGCTCATGGAGACGATGCACGGCCTGCAACAGGCTCGAGGGGACATAGTCAGACGAGAGGCCGTCGAGGATGCCGGCCTCGGCAAGCTCAGCGACCGAGACGCCGCCCGAGTGCGAGCCGCCGCGTACGACGTTGGGGGCGCCGGCGATGGTGGTGAGGCCGCGCTTCTTGGCCGCCGCCGCAGCCTCGATCGTGGTCGGGAACTCGGAGATCACAACGCCATCGGCAAGGCCTTCGTCGACGTGCTCTGCAGTCGTGTCGTCATGGGAGGCCAGCGGAATGCCGCGCGCGCGGAACATGTCCACAACGATGGGCCGCATGCGCGGCACGTTTGCGGCGGAAATCATGCGCGCTTCGACATGCGCCTGCCACTCGGACTCTGACTTCCCACTCTTGCCCATGACGTAGGCCTTGTGGCTTTTGGCATCTCGCCACTGCCTCTGGCCGGGCGTGTGATCCATCAGCGAGCCGAGTGCGACGAGGGGATGGTCCAAGTGCGGGGTAATGGCATCGACGACGTCGTCGCCCGTCAGCTCGCAGCGCAAGTGCAGCTTGTGATCGATGCGGAACACGTTCTCGCGCATGCCGTCCTTGATGGCCGTGACGAGCTTCTCGAACGTGCTGCGACGGGAGACACTGTCGCCCGAGTCGTAGCCGGCGCACACCGCGTCATAGACCGTGGTGACACCGGCGGCGGCCATCTGCGCGTCGTGGGCGAGTGCGGCCGACAGCGCGTTCGGCCACAGGACGCCGGGTCGCGGGACGATGTGCTTCTCGAGGTTGTCGGTGTGCATCTCGATGAGGCCCGGCGAAACGTAGTCGCCCTCGGCATCGATGGCACCGGGGAGCCGGCTGCGCCCGGGATCGATGGCGCGAATGCCTTCAGGGCCGAAGGCGACCGTGCCGTCGACGAGCTCGTCGTCGAGGATCAGCCGCGCGTTGGTGAGGACAATTTCCATGGGGTGCTCACGATGGTCGGTTTGAGAGGGCGCGGTCAGAGGGAAACCGTCGCGCGTGGGGAGAACTGAGCCTCGTATTTCTCGAGGAACGCCTCGGCGCCGAGATCGCGCACGTCACGGTTGGCGCTGCGGATCCGGTCGTCGGGCCAGTCCCACCAGGCGAGGCGCTCGATACGGGCGGCTATGTCCTCCGAGAACCGTCGACGGACGGGTTTGGCTGGGATTCCAGCAACGATCGTATAGGGCGCGACATCGCGCGTGACCACGGCGCCGGCTGCCAGAACCGCACCATTGCCGACCGTTATGCCAGAGAGCACGGTGACGGCGTGGCCGATCCAGACGTCGTTGCCGATGGTGCAGCGGGCAGCGCGGCGCTCGGCGAAGAAGTCGTGATCGCGAGCCTCCTCGGGCCAGTAGTACTCGGGCACGTAGGAGAAGCGATGCTGACTGATGCGGTCCATCGGATGATCGGGCGGGCCGATGCGGACCATGGCCGCGATGGCGACGAACTTGCCGATCGTCGTGTCGGCGACAGCGACGTATTCCTGGAGATAGCTGTAGTCGCCTATCGTCGAATACTCGGCGCGGACCTCCCTGTGGATCTCGACCCAATCACCGACGGCGACCTCGCGCAGCTTGGCGGTCGGGTCGATCTTCGAGGATCGCGGGATCTTCGGCGCTTTGGCGGCGGGGCTCATGCCGCAATTCCTTTCGGAGTGAAGGCGGTGACGTCGATGAGGCGGGTGGCAACGCGGCTGCGCACGGCCTCGTCGTGGAAGATGCCGACGATGGCCGAGCCGTTGGCGCGGGCATCATTGACAAGCGCGACCACCACCTCGCGATTGGCCGCATCCAGCGACGCCGTCGGCTCGTCGAGAAGGAGAACAGGAGCTGGATCGACGAGGCTGCGGGCGATGTTGACGCGCTGCTGCTCACCACCAGAGAAGGTTTGCGGGGGCAGATTCCAGAGGCTTTCCGGAAGGTTCATGCGGGCGAGCATGTCGCGGGCGCGCCGGGTTGCATCAGCCTCGCCGACGCCGCGAGACAGCAAGGGATCGCGGACCAGGTCGAGCGTCGAGATGCGCGGGATGACGCGCAGGAATTGCGAGACCCATCCGAGCGAGCGACGGCGAACCTCGAGGACGGCGCGCGGCGCGGCGGTGACGAGATCGACGAGGCTGCCGCCATGGCGAACGAGCACACGTCCGGAAGACGGCCGGTAGTTGCCGTAGAGAATGCGCAGGAGCGTGGACTTTCCAGCTCCCGAGGGGCCGGAGAGCACGACGGCCTCCCCCGCGTCGACCGTCAGCGACACGTGATCGAGGACGGGCAGCCGGATGCCCGACTGATTGTGGAGGACGAAGGTCTTCGAGACGCCCTCGACGGCGATCATGGTGGTCATGCGGCAAGTACCGAAGCGGTGAGAAGCTGCGTGTAGGCGTGCTGGGGATCGTCGAGCACCTGATCGGTCAGCCCTTCCTCCACGACGCTGCCGTTGCGCATGACCATCAGGCGGTCGGTGAGCAAACGGGCCACGGCGAGATCATGGGTGACGATGACGGCGGCGAGCCCGAGGTCGCGCACGAGGGCGCGCAGGAGATCGAGCAAGCGCGCCTGCACGGAGACATCGAGGCCGCCGGTGGGCTCATCCATGTAGACGAGGCGGGGACCGGAGACGAGAACGCGCGCGATCTGCAGGCGCTGCTGCATACCGCCAGAAAACTGACTTGGCCGGTCGTCGATGCGAGCCGGATCAATCTCGACGCGGGCGAGCCAATCGAGGGCGGCCTCGCGAATGGAGCCGTAGTGACGGTCGCCGCGGTCCATCAGGCGCTCGCCGATGTTGCCGCCGGCCGAGACGGCCATGCGCAAGCCGTCGCGCGGGTTCTGATGGACGATGCCCCACGCGGTGCGCATCAGGCCGCGGCGGCGCTGCTCGTCGAGCGCGAAGATGTCGGGGATCGGGCCCGCGGGATCTGCGAATGCGACCTTGCCGGACGTTGGACGGTCGAGACCGGAGAGGCAGCGGAGCAAAGTGGATTTGCCGGAACCGGATTCGCCGACGATGCCCAGGACCTCGCCGGGCCAGAGCGAAAATGACACGTCCGCGCAACCGATGCGGTCGCCATAGAGGCGGGTGACGCCGCCCGCGGTGAGGAGGGGAGAAGTGAGTGGAGAGGAGTGAGGAGTGAGGTCTGCTTTCGACATTTCGTTATCCTCAGTCCTCGCGCCGCGCCAACGTGCGGCCCGCCGCGGTGCCCAGCAAGCGTCCGCGGTGGCCGGCTTCGCGGCGGCCTTCGCAGTAGTGGGTGTCAGAGCAGACGAACATGCGGCCGCCCTGGTCGTCGGTGATCACCTCGTCGAGGTAGCTGTCGGGGGCGCCGCACAGCGCGCACGGCTCGTCCCACTTCTGGATCTCGAAAGGATGGTCCTCGAAGTCCAGGCTCTTCACCTCGGTCCAGGGCGGGATGGCGTAGATGCGCTTCTCGCGGCCGGCTCCGAAGAGCTGCAAGGCGGCGCTCATGTGCATTTTGGGATTGTCGAACTTGGGGATCGGGCTCGGGCTCATGACGTAGCGGCCATTGACGAGCACGGGATACGAGTAAGTCGTCGCGACGTGACCGAAGCGAGCAATATCCTCGTAGAGGCGCACGTACATGGGACCATAGTCGCCCCAGGCATGCATCTTGCGCGTCTCGGCCTCAGAGGATTCGAGCTTTCTGAGTGGCTCGGGTTGCGGCACCTGGTAGACGAGGATCTGGCCGGCTTCGAGCGGTGCCTCGGGGATACGATGGCGCGTCTGGATGATCGTCGCCTCGGCGGTCGCCTCGGTGGTTGCGACGGCAGCGACGCGGGCGAAGAAGCGGCGAATGGAGACGGCATTAGTGGTGTCGTCGGCGCCCTGGTCGATGACCTTGAGCGTATCGTCGGGGCCGATGACGGCGGCCGTCACCTGGATGCCGCCTGTACCCCAGCCGCGAGCGAGCGGCATCTCGCGAGAGCCGAACGGGACCTGGTAGCCCGGCACGGCGACGGCCTTCAGCAGCGCGCGCCGGACCATGCGTTTCGTCGCCTCGTCGAGATAGGCGAAGTTGTAGGCTTCATCGCGGGGCGGAACTGGAGACGTGACCGTCTTTTGCATCGGGTGCGCTCCTATTCCGCCGCTTTGGGCTGCACGTTCGCCTCGGCGGATTCACGTGCTATGCGCTCGTCCAGCTCGCGGCGGAGGCGGCGGATCAGCTCCAGCTCGCCCTGAAAGTCGACGTAATGCGGCATTTTCAGATGCTCCACGAAGCCGGCGGCCTCGACGTTGTCGGAGTGGTAGAGCACGAACTCGTCCTGCTGGGCGGGATACGACGCCGTCTCACCGAGCTCGCGCCCTTTCAAGGCGCGATCGACGATGGACATGGACATGGCTTTCCTCTCGGCATGGCCGAAGGCGAGGCCGTAGCCGCGGGTGAATTGCGGGGCGACATTCTTCGAGCCCTTGAACTGGTTGACCATCTGGCACTCGGTGACGGTCAAGTCGCCGATGTCCACGGCGAAACCCAGCTCCTCGGGGAGGAACTCGACGGGCACCTCGCCCATGCGGATCTCGCCGGCGAAGGGGTGATTGCCGCCGAAGCCGCGTTGCACGGAGTAGGCGAGGCCGAGCAGGAAGCCTTCGTCGCCGCGAGCCAGCGCCTGCAGGCGCACGTCGCGGTCGGCCGGGAACTCGACGGGATCACGGGTGAGATCAAAGGGGCGCGGATCATCCTCGGGCGGGGTCTCGGGCTCCATCAATCCTTCGGCTCCGAGAATATCGGGAACGCGAGGCATGCGGGCGTCGAGGGGTGTCTCGGAGGGCATGGCGGCGGGCAGATCGCCGGAGTTGGCGGCGAGACCAAAATCGAAGAGGCGATGGGTATAGTCGTAGGTAGGGCCGAGAACCTGACCGCCCGGCAGGTCCTTGTAAGTGGCGGAAATGCGCCGACGGATCGCCATGGCCGCCGTGTCGAGCGGCGCCGAGGAGCCGAAACGCGGCAATGTGGTGCGATAGGCGCGCATCAGGAATGCGGCCTCGATGGCGTCGCCCTGCGCCTGCTTCAGCGCGAGCGCTGCGAGATCGGCGTCGGCGAGGGAGCCCTCGTTCATGACGCGCGACACGGCGAGGCTCATCTGCTCGCGGATCTGCCCTGTGGAGACCTCGGGCACGCTCATGTCGCCGCGACGCATCTCGGCGACGAGATCGTGGGTGGCGAGAATGGCGGCCTCACCGCCCTTGACAGCGACGTACATCAGCGAGCCTCCGTCGCTAGCGCGATGCCGGTCGAGCGCGGGATCGACATGATCTGGTTACCAGCCGCGAGGATGAAATCGACACCGAGTGGATAGCGGGCGTTGTTGTCGGCGACCTTCTCCCAGAAACCAGCATCAAGGCCGGAAGGGGAGACGGTGCGGGTGCCACGAATGCCAGGGCCGGAGAGCACGACCCGGCGACCGCCCTCCAATGCCTCGCAAGCGACGACGAGGGTGGCCGAGCGATCCGGATAGCGGTCGTCGCCGGGGTCGAAGGCGGCGAGATCCAGGCCGGTGGCGCCACCATCGACGAGTGCGAACGAGGCCGACATTGGCGTGTCGACGACCGGTGCGCCGCAGTGGAAGCGCAGATACGGCGCGGCGGCGGCTGCGACTTTGGGCGACAACCAAACGGACGTCTCGTGATCGGCAAGCGTCAACAAGACGAGCATAGCCGCCGGACCAACGCCAGATGGCGCCTCGATGGCCTCGTCGAGGCTGTGGATGGTACCGGGCTCGCTCATGGCGGACAGGATTCGGCGAAAGCAGCGCTGACTGGCCAGCACCGGCTCGTCGAAGCCCTTGCCCAAGGGCGACAGGGGGGATGTGGACTGCATCAGTCTTGCCCGCGAACGAGAGTGAAGAAATCGACCTTGGTCGCAGCGGACTTGCGGAGCGCCAACTTCCGAGCCTCTGCCTGACGGCGCCCAAGCTCGGCGACCTCATCAATAAGACCTGAAGTCCTCGATGATTGCAGAAGCCCGTCGAGGACGGCCGACACGAGTGCCTTCTGGCGGTCGGTGCCGAGCGCATAGGCGAAACCCATGGAGCCGTCCGCTAGGCGGACGACGCATCGCGTCATCGTGGCCTCTCCGACATTGAAGCGGCGCCCGGTGCCGCCGGCACGTGCCTCGACCATGATCGTGCCGGTCTCGGCGGGCTTCAGCACGACATGAGCCGGCAAACCGCCGAGGCGGGCGACGATCTCGTCAAGCTCCTCGCGTCGGGCCCGGGCCAGCACGGCCATCCACGACTTGCGCTCGGATACGGCAGATCCGCCGTCGGCCTTGGTCTCGTCGCTCACGTCAACCTCGCGTGTCTCGCGATCGAACAATGTCTAGACATTAGGACGATCCGCACATATTGTCTAGACATCTTTCGTGACAACGCGGTGACGCCGGCATGCGACCCTCAAAACAATCCGAAAACCCGGTGGAACTGCCGCGGTGCGCGACAGAGAGCCCGGTGGAAGGGACGCGCTGGTCGCGGATCGCGCACGACGTTGCGGGCGCCATCGAGAAGGGCGAGCACGCTGACGGCTCGACATTGCCTTCGGCGGTGACGCTCGCGGAGCGATATGGAGTCAACCGGCATACGGTGCGGCAGGCGTTGCGCCATCTGCAGGATCTCGGGCTCGTGACCGTGGAACGTGGCCGCGGCACGATCGTGCGCGCGCATCGGTTCCCTTACCGGCTGGGGCGGCGGGTCAGCTTCCGCGCGAACTTCGGTGCTGCGGGCATCGACGCCGGAGGCGAGGTGCTCGAGAGCCTCGTCGCGGAGGCGGATGCGGACGTGGCACAACTGCTGCGGCTGACGGCAGGCGCGCCGATCTGGGAAATCCGGACCTTGAGCCGCGCCGCCGGCATGGCCGTCTCGACGAGCGTTCACCGTCTCAGTGTCGCGTCTTTTCCCGAGCTCGACCGCAGGCTCGTCGCGGCGCGGGCCTCGATGACGGCGGCCTTCGCGAGCTATGGCATCGCCGACTACGTGCGGCTTTCGACACGTCTCACAGCGCGGGCAGCGACCCGGCTCGAGTCGCGCGTGCTGGGCATCGGGCGCGACGCACCGGTGATGCAATCCTTCGCGGTCGACGGTCTCGAGGACGGAACGCCGCTGCAAGTGACCGTCGGCGCGTTCGCCGGAGACAAAGTGGAAATGGTCCTGGAGCAAGGCTCCTAAGGCCGCAGCGCGCATGCCGGCCTCCCCGATCAGGTGGCGCGCCGGCCGATGATGGCAAAGCGCAGGCGCGTGGAGATCACGTCTATGATCGACACAGCTGCGAGAATCAAAAGCACCAGAAACGCCACGTGCTGCCATTCGAGGATGCGGATCTGCTCGGCGAGGTGCAGACCGATGCCACCGGCGCCGACGATGCCGATGATGGTGGCGGACCGCGTATTCGAACTCGAAGAAGTAGAGCACCTGGCTGATGAGAACCGGCATCACCTGCGGCATGATTCCGTAGCGCACGGCATGCGCGTGTGCGCCGCCTGTCGACTTGACGCCCTCGACAGGCTTGTTGTCAGCGTTCTCGATGGCCTCGGAGAACAGCTTGCCGAAAACGGCCAAGTCAGACGTCATGATGGCGAGAATGCCCGCAAAGGGCCCGAGGCCAACGACATTGATCCAGATGAGCGCCCAGATGAGCGTATCGACGCCTCGGATCGTGTCGAACGAGCGCCGTGCAAAGAACTGGATGAAGCGGCTGGTCATGACGTTTCGCGCGGCGAGCAGGCTCAGCGGAAGCGCGATGAGCGCTGCCAGAAGGGTGCCGAGAAAGGCGATGGAAAGCGTCTCTGCCATCGCCCAGAGATAAGACCTGAGCTTTTCCTCGTTGCCGTACTGCGGCGGCCACATCAGCTTCAAGAACGAGCCGAGCTGATCGATGCCATTCCAGATGCGCAGCCACGAGAACTCGAGAACAATCAGGCCCGACACGAACAGGCTGACGAGTGCCGCAACGATGGCCATCGTCAATGCCCGCGCACGCCAGCTCGGCGCCAGAATTGCCGCATGGCGGTGGCGAACGCCGGCGAGATCGCCGAACAGGCCTGCGCTGACGGCGCGGTCGCCCTGGCTGCTTTGCGCGGGACGCGTCATGGGCGCTGCTCCAGGCCGATCAGGTAGTGGCGCAAGCGCTCCGTGGCCATGTCGATGATCATCACGGTCACCACGATCAGCAGCAACATCGCGCTCACGTCCGAGTAGTAGAACTTGCGAACCGCCTCGAGCAGGTCCTGGCCGATGCCGCCCGCGCCGACGAACCCCATGATGGCGGCGCCGCGGACGTTGATCTCGAAGCGCAAGAGCGCGTAGCTCACGAAGTTGGAGACAACCTGCGGCAGGACCGCGAAGCGCATGGTCTCGATCCACGAAGCTCCGGTCGCCTTGACGCCGTCGACCGGATTCATATCGATGTTCTCGACCACCTCGTAGAACTGCTTGCCGAGCGCCCCCGTGGTATGGATGGCAATAGCAAGCACGCCCGGCACGGCTCCGAGGCCGAAGGCGATGACGAAGATGAGCGCGAACACGAGTTCGGGCACCGTGCGGCAGAACTCGAGATAGCGCCGCGTCACGAAAAGTATCCAGCCCGCCGGGGTCACGTTGCGGGCCGCGAGAAAGCACAGCGACAGGCCGCCCGCGAGCCCGAGGACGGTGCCTACGTACGCAATGAGCAGCGTCTCGCCGAGCTTGCGCAGCCAGTAGCCGAGCCCCCAGTACCATTCCGCAAGGTCGGCGCCGAGGGTCGCCCAGGCGAGCTTGGGCGTGATCTCAACCAAGTATGCCGGAAACCGCCAGATGTTGCGCGAGAGCTTGGCGAGATCGACCTCGCCGACGCGCGCCGCAACGGCGATCAGAAGGACGAGCACGACAAGCCCGAGCAGAGTCTGCGCGCGCTTGGCGCGCTGCGCGGCCCGGTAGTGAGCCTGATGCAGCGCCACGCGATCGGCAGAGATCGTGACCATCGAGGGAGACAAGCGGAACCCTTCCACCGGATTGTTCGAGCCGTGCGCGAGCGCTGGCGTCGCACACAGGCCCGGGACGCTAAGCCCGGGCCATTCGGCTCATGAAGCCCGCCTCGCTCGGCGGCCCTGCGATTACTGCTTCTGGCGCTTCAGACGATCGACGAACTTGATCAGCTCGACGACCGGCTCGTACTCCTTGTGCGTGGCCGGATCCCAGATGCGCGACTTGCCGTCGGTCAGCTTCTTGAAGCCGGCCGGATCCTTCTTGTCGAAGCTCAGCATGCTCTCGCGAATGACCTTCTTCAGGTCGTCCGGCATCTCCGAGAGGTAGGCGACGGGCGAATTCACGATCTTGTCGGACGTGAAGATGATGCGGAAGTCGTCGTACTTGATCTTCTTGCCGCCGACCTCCATGCCCTTGCGGTCCATGCGGTGGAGGTTCGACTCGTCCTTGTCGTTCCACCAGTTCCAGGCGCCGTCGACGCTGCCTTGCGCGAGCGCGATGACGGCGTTCTCGTGGCTGCCCGTGTAGACCACCTTCGAGAAGTACTTCTCGGCATCGATGCCGAGCTTGTCCATGGCGAAGCGCGGCACATTGTTGCCCGACGTCGAGTTCGGGTCGACGAGGCCGAGGTTCTTGCCCTTCAGATCCTCGATCTTCTGATAGGGGCTATCCTTCTTGACGTAGAGCACCGCGTGGTAGCCCTTGCCGCCGTCGGCATTGACCATGATGCCGAAGGGCTCGACTTTCGCGCCGACGATGAAGGCCCGCGCATAGGACGCCGGGCCGTACTGGGCGATATGGATCTGGGCGGCCTTCTGCCCTTCGATAACGGCGGCATAGTCCTGCGCGATGCGCAGCTTTACCGGCACGCCGAGCTCTTTCGTCAGGTACGCCATCAGCGGGCCGTACCGATCGGTCATGCCGGAGGCGTTCTCGTCCGGCACGGCCGCGAACGTGATCTCCGGATACTTGTCCTTCCAGGCGAGCCCCGGAGCGGGCTGCGCGAACGAAAGCGCGGCAACGACAGCAGCGCCGACCAACAGTTGGCGTCGTGACAGCATGACTCATCCCCTCAGATCCGGCCGAATTCTCTCCAGCTCGCGCCGGCCGAGACGCGCGAGACCTGCTAGCCATTCGGCTGCCCAGCTGGGCCGCCGAAGCGGCCTACTTCGCCTTCTTGCGCATGCGATCGACGAACGAGACGAGCTCGATCATCACCTTGTAGTCGTCGGCCTTGACGGCCGCGAAACCGGTTGCCTTGCCATCGGAGAGGCGCAGGAAGGCGTCCTTGCCTTTCACCGGCGCATCCAGCAGCGCCTGCTTGATCGCCGCCTTCATCTCGGCGGGCGCAGCGGTGATCACGACGGTGGGCGATCCCGGAATGAGGTCCGACTTGAAAATGATCCGGAAATCCTCCGGCTTGACCATCTTCTTGGCGGCCATCCGCTGCAGGTTGGATTCGACCTCGGTGTTCCACCAGTTGAATGCGCCATCGCATGTGCCCTGATTGAGCGCGATCACCGCATTCTCGTGACTGCCCGAGTAGACCACCTTGGCAAAGAAACTCTCCGGATCGATGCCACGCTTGTCCATGGCATGGCGCGGCACGTTGTTGCCCGACGCAGAATTGGGATCGACCAGGCAGAGATTGCGGCCCTTCAGATCCTCGAGCTTCTGGGCCGCGTCGCTGGCGCGCACATAGAGCACGGAGTAATAGCCGATGACGCCTTGCGAGTTGACGCCGGTGACCATCGGCTCCACGCCGCCCTTCGTCACGATCTGGGCGCGAGCGTAGGCGGCGGGGCCGAGGTGGGCATAGTGCACCTGCCCGGTCCGCAGGCCTTCCACGACGGCTGCGTAGTCGTTGACGACGCGAAGCTTGACTGGAACGCCGAGCTCCTTCGACATGTAAGCCATCATCGGCTCGTAGCGCTGCAGCACGCCGTCGGCGTTCTCGGAAGGCACAATGGCGAACGTGAGCTCGGGGTAGGCCTTGCGCCAATCGGCGTGCGCCGTTCCGGCGAGGACCGACAGCACCAGTATGCCGGCGGCCGTTAGCATCCTTGCAATGCCCATCAGGTGTCTCCTGCAGTGTCGACGTCTAGGTACGGGGCGGCTCGGCGGCTTGCGCGTCAGACGGCGGCAATCTGCGCCGCCCGGTCGCCAGCGAATGTCTCGACGGGGCGATCGCGATCCATCACCTCTCCGGCCTCCAGCCCATAAAGCTCGCGAGCGACATCGGCAGTCAGCTGATCGGGAAGGCCGTCGAAGACCACGGCCCCCGCGGACATGCCGACGAGCCGGTCGCAATACTCGCGGGCCAGGTCCAGATCGTGCAGGTTGCAGATGACGGTGATGCCGTAGTGCTTGTTGATGCGCAGGAGCGCATCCATCACGATCCTGGTGTTGCGGGGATCGAGCGAAGCGATCGGCTCGTCGGCAAGGATCAGGTCGGGCTGCTGCACCAGGGCGCGGCAAATGGCGACCCGCTGCTGCTGGCCGCCGGAGAGTGTCTCGGCGCGCTGAGCGGCCAGCATTGCGATATCGAATTGCTCGAGGGCTGATAGCGCAATGGCGCGATCATCGGAGGGCCAGAAACCGGACAAGGACCGCATGGTCGAGACGTGGCCGACACGGCCCATGAGGACGTTGGTCAAAACGTCGAGGCGGCCGACGAGATTGAACTGCTGGAAGATCATGGCTGAACGGCGCCGCCAATCCCGCAGCGGAGCGCCCTTCAGGCGCGTGACATCGACGCCGTTGAACGAGATCGACCCCGCAGACGGGTCGATCAGGCGGTTGATCATGCGCAGCAACGTGGATTTTCCGGCACCGGAACGCCCGATCACGCCAACCAGTTGGCCGGCGCCTATCGTCAACGTCACGTCGTCGACTGCGCGGTTTGCACCGAAGGTACGAGTAACGCCTTTGAGCTCGAGCATCCGGGCCTCCGACCGCGTCCGAGGCTCGATAGCGAATGAATATGACACCAACACAACAGCCGTTCGAACGACGGCCGTTGCTAAACAAGTCTCTGGAAAAACGAGGCGATATCAACCAGCGCGCGCCCTGCACGCGGAGATTGCTGCAGTGCACTTGCGGCCGCGCCGGCATGTCGGGCACGGCCGCCAACTGGGAGAGGAGAAACGTCAGCCGACCGGCACGGTCGCCTGCATCGAGGGCCGCTCGGCCATGCGCTTGGCGAAGGCCGCGAGCTTGGGATGGTCCTTGCGCCAATCGACTTGGCCGTAGCGGAAATCGAACCAGCCGAGGGCACAAGCGACGGCGATCTGGCCAACGGTCAGCGGACCGGTCAACTGCTCTGCGTAGGTGGTCTCGAGGGCGTCGATGGCGGCCATGATCTTGCCCATCTGGCCGTCGATCCACTCCTGCCAGCGCTTGTCCTCGGGGCGGAGCGCGCCTTCGTAGCGAAGCAAAATGCCCGCATCGAGGAAACCATCGGCCAGCGCCTCGAGCGTCATGCTCTCGAAGCGGCCCTTTGGGTCGGCGGGAATGAGGGGCGGCGACTTCAGGCTGTCGAGGTAGGCACAGATGACGGGGCTATCGAACAGGGCGCGACCGTCGTCGGTAATGAGGCACGGCACCTTGGCCAAGGGGTTCTTCGTCGGCAGCGCGCCCTCTCGCTTGATGGGGCTGGCGCTGGTCGGCATCTTCTCGATCTGGCCGTCGAGCCCTTTCTCGATGGCCGTCACCATCACTTTGCGCACATAAGGGGAGGTCGGCGAATGAAACAGCTTCATGGGTGTCGATCCTGTGTGGAGAGGCCGACACTCTGACGGGGCCGGAACGGCGTGGCAACCATGACGGCGCCGAGCGCCTCAGATTAACCAACGGGCACGCGGACAGTTGCCCGCAGGCACATAATCCAGTGTTCACAATAACGACCGGCACATTGCCGCTGCGGCAGGGCGCCAATGGACGTGCAGTTTTGCGAGTGATACCCAGCATTTGGATCAGAGGCGTGCGTTGGCGTAGCCCCGGCTGGCCGGCGCCGGCAGGAAGCAGCCGCGCCGTGACACGAGCCATGAGACGCGGAGGGGTTCGATGACCGCCACCCATAGCCATACCCAGGGTCTCGGCGAGCAGGAGAGCATCTGGTTCAAGCTGGCGGCACTGCATCGGGGCGACAATCCCAACCCCATGAAGGTGCTGCAGCAGCTGACCGACCGGCATGGCGGCATCATCACCGTCAACATGGGCAACGAGCGCGTGGTGTTCCTGTCGGAGCCCGAGCACTTCAAGCGCGTGCTGGTGACCAAGGTCGACGACTACATCAAGTATTTCGACGGGCTGAAGCCGATCTTCGGCAAGGCCATGATCACGCACGACGGCGCTCTCTGGCAGAAAATCCGCATGCCGCAGCAGCCGGCGTTCCATCCGGATATGTTCGCGGAGTACATCCCCTATTTCCTGACGGCGATCCGCAGCAAGATGGACACCTGGGGCGAGCTGGCGCGCAGCGGCGAACCCGTCGAGATGGTCGAGCAGACGTGGACGCTCGCCGCGGACATGATCTGCAAGGCGCTGTTCGATCGCGAGATGCCGTTCAACCCGCACGTCGTGTTCAAGTACGTCAAGACCTACACCGACGTGATGAACCACAAGTCTGTCCGCCTGAAGAAGGTGTCGGGGGCAGACTTCGAGATCACCGAGGAGGCGACCGCCAAAGCCATGGAGGTGTGGGCCTCGGTTCCGCCAAGCGTGATGGCCGCCGATCCGAGAGAGCACCGCGAGCGGACATTGCTACGCATGATCCAGGACGCGGTGGCCGATCCCAGCCTGCCCGAGTTCGACGAGCAGCAAGCGATCGACGAGCTCAAGCAGTACCTGTGGGCCGGCACTGAGACGACTGCGTTGACGCTCGCCTGGGCGCTCTACGAGACATCGCAGCGACCCGAGATCGCAGAGCGTGTCCGGCGTGAGGGCGACGAGGTCTACGGCAATGCCGGACGCGAGCCCGCGGCGGCGGACTATTCGGCGCTCGCCTACACGCGGGCCGTCATCCAAGAGACGATGAGGATGTATCCGCCGATCTGGGGTCTCATTCGAGTGGCCGCCAAGGACGACGTGATCGGCGACAAGGAGATCAAAGCCGGCGACCGGATCGCGCTGTTCGCCTACGGAACGCATCATTCGCCGAAGTACTGGGAGAATCCCGAGGCGTTCCGGCCGGAACGGTTCATGGGAGAGGCCGCAAAAAAGCGGAAACCGTACGTCTACATTCCGTTCGGAGGCGGCAAGCGCTCGTGCATCGGCGGCGCCATGAGTCAGGTGGAGAACACGCTAGCCCTGTCCATGCTTCTCCGCCGATTCCGGCCGGAGTACATGGGCAACCGCTTGGCGTCGGCAGACCAGCACCCCGGCATCAACGCCACCGTGACATTGACGCCGAGGGGCGGGCTCAACTTCCGGATCAGAGAATTGAGCTGAGCTAAGGCGTTCAGCTCAGGAAGCCAAAGATATTGAGAAGCACGATGAGGGTGATGGGTACGCCCAAGAGCCATAGCACTATGCTTTTCATGGTATCGCCTTCCTTGCCGGTTGACCGAGGAACCCGACACGCGAGCGAGCAAAGCCCTCCGCTGCGGAGGGCGTTCTCGATGCTCATACGATCGGGGCTTGCCTGAGTGCCCGTTGGCGATTGGAGGTCGATCGCCTCGGCTCGACCAATCGGGCTTGCAGCTCAAACGCGTGTCCCCGCGCGGGGTTCCCGTGCGGTTACCAGAGCAGGCAGCGGCGGCGCTCGCCGAGCTTCGCGCTCGTTGCGGTGGATGGCCGAGCCGGCGACCGCAGGAAGACACGCGGCAACTTATCCACGGTGCCGCTCAAATAGGGTATTCTCGGTAAGCTCTCCGGATTCCGGTCAACGGGTCGTCGGCCGGCCCCGATTGAGCCTCATCCGGCGGCGACGGGTCTCGCACTATCGCGCACCTGGGTGCGGTGCATGAGCCGCCGCAAGCTCGGGTCGAGCGTGTTTCTGCGATGCAGCGTGCAGCGGTTGTCCCAGATGACCAGATCGCCCTGACGCCATTGCTGAGGCCAGACGAACGGTCCGTTCTCGACGTGCGCCCATAGCTCGTCCAGGAGGGCATCGCTGTCGGCATCCGACAAACCGACGATCCAGGCATTGGGGCGTCGACCGAGATAGAGCGACGTGCGACCCGACTCCGGATGGCGAACGGCAAGCGGATGCACGGCGCCGGGGCGATCCTGATTGGAGTAGCGCTCCTCGAACCCCTGGCGAAGCTGGCCGGACGAATTGCGCGTGGCGTCGTGCTTGCACGACAGGCCCTGGATGCGCGCCTTGAGCCGTTCAGGCAGCGTCTCGTAGGCCGAATACAGGTTGTAGAAGAACGTCTCGCCACCAGCGGCAGGGGTCTCGACGCCGTAGAGCAGGCTCGCCTTGGGCGGCAGGTCGTTATAGCTCATGTCCTGGTGCCAGACGAGCTCCGAGTTGCCGAGACCTCCGATCGCCTTGCCTTCCAGGACGATGTTGGAGATGACCGCTATCTCAGGACGCTGGCGCGAGAAGGGGCTGTCCTTGGCACCGATCGGTGCCATGTCGAGATCGCCGAAGCGGCGCGAGAATTCGACGAGGCGGTCGTCGTCGAGCTTCTGGTCGCGGAAGCGCAAGACCAAATGGTCGTTCCAGGCCTCGTAGACCGCGCGGAAGGTGGCGTCGTCGATGTCCCCTGATAGATTCAGGCCGCGAATGTCGGCGCCGAGCGCGCCGCCTGTCGGGATGGTCTCGAATGTATTCGTCTGACTGCCGGCCATGGGATCCTCCTGCTCAACTCCAGGCGCAAGCCTTCTGGTGGTGCGGGCTCGTCAACCTGCAGGGCTCCAGAAGAATAGACCCATAGCGCGGCGGCGCGGAAGGGGTAGGATTGCCGAAGAGTGCCTCATTGCGCAGAGGGGAGACCTGAGAGATGGCCAACGAAGCCTTGACCAACTCGCCGATCGAAACCGCCTACCGGGTAGCAACGCGCCGATCGGCGGAGCTGGATTTGCGCGCGCGCAAGGTCATTCCGGCGGGGCTGACCCACGACAGCCGCACGCTGCTGCCCTATCCGATTCATGTCGAGCGGGCACAGGGGCCGCGCAAATGGGATGCGGACGGTAACGAGCTGGTCGATTACTTCGGCGGTCATGGGGCGCTGATCCTCGGGCATGCGCATCCGGCACTGGTCGAGGCGGTGACGCGCCAGATCTCGCGCGGCACGCACTGGGGCGCCTGTCACGAGCTCGAAGTGCAATGGGCCGAGTTGATCAACCGGCTGCTGCCGTGCGCCCAGCGCGTGCGCTTCACAGCGTCGGGCACCGAGGCGACGCACCTGGCCATGCGCCTGATGCGGGCTTTCACTGGCAAATCGCGCGTCGTCCGGTTCATCGGACACTTCCACGGCTGGCACGACCAGGTTGCGGCGGGCTCGAACAGCCATTACGACGGCGGGACACCGGCCGGCGTTCTCGGCGGGATCACCGAGGCGACGATACTGATGTCGGCCGACGAGATCGAGCCCGTGGAGGCGCTCCTCGCGGATCGCGACGACATCGCCGGCGTCATGATCGAGCCGTCGGGCGCGGGCTGGGGACAGGTGCCGCTTAAACCGGGCTTCCTCGAGCGGCTGAGGGCGGCAACGACCAAAAGCGGCGCGCTTTTGATGTTCGACGAGGTGGTGACGGGGTTCCGCTGGTCGCGCGGCGGCGCGCAGGGACGGTATGGGATCACGCCTGACATCGCCTCGCTCGCGAAGATCGTGGCGGGAGGCTTGCCGGGCGGCGCGGTGGCGGGGCGCGCGGACGTTCTCGACCAGCTCGACAGCGCGGCAGCGAAGAACGCGGGGCGCGAAAAGATCGGCCACCAGGGCACCTACAATGCCAATCCGCTGGCGGCGGCGGCAGCCATTGCCACGCTCTCGCTGATCGAGCGCGAGGACATCTGCGGACGGGCGGAGCGCACCGCGGAGGAGATCCGCGACGGGATGCGGCGGATCGTGATCGAGGAAGGCGTGCCGTGGGGCATCTACGGCGAGGCGTCGACGTTCCAGATCTTCCAGAACCCCAGGGGGATTGCGCTCGATCCGGCGACGTTCGACCCCGTCAAGCTCGGCTTTGCCGGCCTCAAAGGCGTCAAGGACGCGAGCCTCGCACATCGCCTGCGGATCGCCATGATCAGCAATGGCGTGGACATCATGGGCTCTCCGGGCGGGCTCGTGTCGGCCGTCCATGGACCCGCCGAGGTAGCGCAGACGCTCGAGGCTTTCGCCAAGTCGGTGCGGTCGATGAAGGCTGAAGGCGACATTCGCGGCTGACGCGCCTTCCGTCCCGGTGCTTGCAGCCTGGCGAGGTGGTGGCGCATGCTTGCGATAATCAAGCGGCACAAGTGGAGGAGACGTCATGGACTTCAAAGGCAAAGTGGCGCTGGTGACGGGCGCCGCGAACGGCATAGGGCGGGCGACAGCGCTCGGTTTCGCCAGCTATGGCGCAAAGGTGGTGCTCGTAGACCGCGACGGCTCCGGCGCCGCGGCAGCGGCGGGCGCGATCAAGCAGCAAGGTGGCGAGGCGATCTCGGTGCAAGCGGACGTCACCAAAGGCGCCGACGTCGCGAACTACGTGAAGGCGGCGCTGGACGCCTACGGACGCATCGACTGCTTCCACAACAACGCGGGTGTCGAAGGCTCGGTGAAGCCCATCCACGAGTATGACGAGGACGTTTACGACCAGCTCATGGCCGTCAACGTCAAGGGCGTGTTCCTGGGCTTGAAGAACGTCGTGCCGGTGATGATCAAGCAGCGCGGCGGCGCGATCGTCAACACGGCCTCGATCGCGGGGCTGATGGGGTCGCCCAACATGTCGCCTTACGTCGCTTCGAAGCATGCGGTGATCGGGTTCACGAAGGCTGTCTCCGGCGAGGTTGCCGGGTACGGCGTTCGGGTCAATGCCGTGTGCCCGGGCCCGGTGGACACGCGGATGATCCAATCGGTGACGGAGCAGGTGAGCCCGGGTGACGCTGCCGGGGCCGCCCAGCGCTACAAGGGCGCCATTCCGCTCGGACGCTTCTCGACGGCGGACGAGATCGCCAACATGGTGCACTTCCTGTGCTCGGACCTCGCATCGGGGATCACGGGTGCCCAATTCGCGGTCGACGGAGGGCGGACGGCAACGGCCGGTGCGGTGACCGTCGTCGGCAAGGGTTGAGAGACGGCAGGCGACACACAAGCGGAGGACGAGACATGCCCATCGAGCGCATGGATCATTTCACGATCGTGACCAAGGACGCCGAGGCGACGGCGAAGTTCTATGATGAAATGCTCGGTTTCGAGCCAGGACCGCGGCCTAATTTCATGTTTCCCGGGGTTTGGCTCTACAACGGCGGCAAGGCCGTCCTGCACGTCATCCAGAAGCCCGAAATTCCCGAGGGCGGGGGCGTGCTTGACCACATGGCTTTCTGGGGCACCGACCTTCCCGGCTACATCGCCAAGCTGAAAGCACGCGGCCTCAGCTACGACCTGCGGCGTTTGCCGGAAGGTGGTCCGGGGGCGGGCGTGTGGCAGCTCTTCTTCCTGGACCCGAACGGCGCCAAAGTCGAGATCGACCTGCCGGCGAGCGAGGTGAAGCCCGAGGGCGCGTAACCAGCAAATAGTTTGGGGCTGCGCTTCCGGCTCAGTCCCTCTACTTCGCCTGCCGAAGCAGGTTCTTGGCGATATTGAGCAAGTGGATCTGGCTGGTACCCTCGTAGATGCGGGCGGCGCGGACGTCGCGATAGAAGCGCTCGATGCCGCGTCCCTTGACGTAACCCTGGCCTCCGAAAATCTGGACGACGCGATCGGCGACGCGGCAGCACATCTCCGTCGCGTAGTATTTGCACAGCGAGACGTCCATTGTGACGTCCTCGTCGCGGTCGCGCTTGCGCGCCGTCTCGAGGATCAGGGCGCGAGCTGCCTCGATCTCGACCTTGCACTCGGCAAGCATGGCCTGGACGAGCTGGAACTCGCCGATGGGGCGGCCGGACTGCTGACGCTCGCGGGCGTAGGCGACGGCCTCATCGAGCATGCGAATGGCGGGGCCGGTCGAGAGCGCCGCCAGATTGACGCGCTGCTTGTTCAGGCACTTCATGACCGTGCGGAAGCCTTCGCCCGGCACACCGCCGACGATGGCACTGGCAGGAACGCGGCAATCCTCAAGATAGACCTCGCCGATGGGGGCGCCTTCCTGGCCCATCTTCGGGGTCGAGCCGGAGGTCGTCAGGCCCGGCGTGCCGCGCTCGACGAGGAAGGCGGAGACGCCGGCCGCGCCCCGCGTCGACCCATCCGTGCGGGCAAAGACCGTGAAGAGACCGGCGATCGGGGCCAGGGTGATATAGCGCTTCTTGCCGTTCAGGATGTAGTCGCCGCTCGCGTCCTGGACGGCACGGGATTGCAGCGCCGTCGCGTCCGAGCCGGCCATCTCCTCGGTGAGTGCGAGGCAACCGATCAGCTCACCTGTGGCGAGCCGGGGCAGGTAGCGACGCTTCTGCTCCTCGGTGCCGTCGCGGATCAGGCATTCCGAGCCGATGCCGGCGTTCTGTGCGCCCACCACGCGATAAGCGACAGAGCACTGGGTCAACTCCATGAAGGCGAGCGCCAGCTCCTCGGTGGTCAGGCCGCTGCCGCCGTATTCCTCAGGGATCGACCAGCCGAACGTGCCGAGGCGGCGCATCTCGGCGACGAGGTCGGCGCCGACCAGGTCCTCGCGCTCGACGCGATCCTCATTCGGGATGGCGACCTCGCGAACGAAGTGGCGGGTGCGGGCGAGCAAATCGTCGAGGCGGGCGGGATCGCGGATCATGGGGTCCTCGGAGCTTTTCGTATGGGGCTTCTGCGGACTCCGTTCGTCCGCTCGAGCGGTAATTCTGATTGGAGGATTGGCCGAAGGAGCCGCTACGAATTCGGCCTACCGGCCGGTGGTTCCCGGTGACAAGCACCGGGATGATGGAAAAAAACTAAGTCCCCGCGCCGATCCGCTTGCGAACCTCGGGCAGCACCTCCCGGCCGACGAGGTCGATACCGGCGAGGATCTCGTCCTGCGACATGCCCGGCCAGCTCATGCGCATAGCGACATGCGTCATGCCGGCCTCGTGCTGTCCGACGAGCGCCTCGATCACCTGCTCGGGCGTGCCAACGCCGAAGCGGCTGTTGGCGAGGCCGCGCAACTGTTCCTCCGGGCTCTGGTCCTTATCCATCTTCAGGCCAGGCAATCCCCAAGAGGCATAGGCGGCATATTTCTCGATCAGGAACGGGGCGGCGCGGCGGAGCGCTGTTTCCTCGTCCCGGGCGCAGGAGACCTCATAGATCCGGGACATCAGCTTGCTCGGCGGCAGTCCTGCCTCGGCGCGCGCGGCGGCGAACATCGCGACCTCCTTGGCGACGCCTTCGATACGGGTTACCGGCACCGAGGTCCAACCGTCGCCGATACGGGCGGCGCGCTTGATGCCGGCCTCGACCTGAGAGGCGATCACGATCGGCGGGCGGGGCGACTGCTTAGGACGGGGGCGGATGGTGAGACTATCGAAGCTCCAGTGACGGCCTTTGAAGATGACCTTGTCCTCGGTCCACAGACGCCGGATGACCTCAATGCCCTCCTCGAGACGCGAGACGCGCTCCTTCATGGGCACCTTGTACATGGCGAACTCCTCCTCGCGGTAGCCGAGGCCGACGCCAAGAATGAAGCGGCCACCGGAAAGGACATCGAGGAAGGCTCCGATCTCGGCGAGCTCGATCGGGTTGTGCAGCGGCAGAAGAATGATGTTGGTGCCGATGTCGAGCCCCTCGGCCTCTGGGGCGAGGCGATGCAGCATCGAGAGAAGGGGGAAGTAATGGTAGCCGTCGGTGACGTGATGCTCGCCGCTCCAGATGCTGTCGTAGCCTCGCTGGCGGATCAGGCGCACCTGATCGACCATCTCCGAAAGGCGACGGCCCGGATCGTCGCCGGCCGGATGCTGAGCGTTGAGATAGACGCCGATTTTCATGGGGAGGCCCTCCTGGTCGGCTGCAAAGCTCGGCCGGGAGGGCAGGGGGCGTCAAGCACGACGTGGTTCAACCTACACATGGACCGGGCACGCGCCGATCAGGCGAGCGCGGCGCGGACCTCGGCGCGGATCCGGTCGATGGTGAAGGGCTTGGTGACGAGACGCGCGCCCTTGGACGCGAGCGCCGAGGCCATGTCCAAGCCGTCGGGATAGGCCGACATCAAGACGAGGCGTATGGCCGGGAACCGGGCCAATGCCCGGCGCGCCAGCTCGATGCCGTCGAGGCCCGGCATCTGGACATCCGTGACGAGCAAATCGAAGCCGCCGGGCTCGACCAGGGCCAAGGCCTCACTGCCGTCCTCGGCCGTCACGACCGTATGCCCTTCGAGCTCCAGCGCGCGGCGCACAAGATCCAGCGAGCCCTTGTCGTCGTCAGCGAGGAGTATGCGTGCCATCGGAGCCTCCAGAGGCCATGCATCGAGTTCGAGACGAGGACCGGCGAACGCATTTCAGTCGCCTGCGATGCGCCCCACGAACGGCAACTCACGGTAACGATTGGCTAGGTCCATGCCGTAGCCCACGACGAAGACGGGCGGGCATTCGAATGCGATAAAATCCGCCTCGATCGCCACTGCGCGGCGCACACGCTTGTTGAGCAAAACACAGGTGAGCAGGCGCCCGGCTCCGCGCGCCGCAACGAGATCCTTGGCATAGGCCAGAGTGCGGCCCGTATCGAGGATGTCGTCGACCAGAAGCACGTCGCGATCGGCGACGTCGAGCTCCATGTCGCGCAAGATGTCGACGCTGCCGGCCGAGTGGGTTGCCCGGCGGTAGCTCGACAAGGTCAGGAAATCGACCTCCGGAGTGAGGCCGGCCGCATGGAGGCCGCGCAACAGATCGGCGGAGAAGACGAAACTGCCGGTCAGGATCGGCACGACCAGGGGGTTGCGCAAGCCGACGGCAGCGATCTCGCCACACAGCTCGGCGATGCGCTCTGCGATAACTTCCGGTGAGAACAAAACCTCGACGGCCGAATGCAACGTCGCTGCTTGCGTCATAAAGGCCAGTCTCCCGCACGAAAGCGCACCCTGGCGCCCAAACCCGATCGCCTGCCGAAATCAGCCTAACAGACCCGACAGGGCCGACGAAATGATGGCGTCCGCGCGTCCTCGCGGCAGACCGCCGGAAGACCGCCGGAAGACCGGGCAATGCCTGCCGCTGATCATCGGCCACGGTATCCATACCGCCAACGCGTGACAGTTCAAGGTGCCGGACGGCAGGGTTATCCACTCTTATCGGCGCCACATTGCTCGGCGATTGATCACGAAGGACCGATTTCGCATATAGGCGAAGCCATCGCTTCTTGTCGGCGCGGGGACGGGAGCCACTTTGATCAGGCTGCAAAATGTCGGGCTCAGGTACGGACGTGGGCGCGAGGTGCTGCACGACGTGACATTCCATGTGCGGCCTGGATCATTCCACTTCCTCACGGGACCGTCCGGCGCAGGGAAATCGTCGCTGCTCAGGATGATGTTTCTCTCGCAGCAGCCGACGCGCGGACAGTTCACACTGTTCTCGCACGACGTGACGCGGATCGACGCCGCGGGGAGAGCCCAGCTGAGGCGCCGGATCGGTATCGTGTTCCAGGATTTCCGGCTGCTCGACCATCTCACGACCTGGCAGAACGTCGCTCTGCCTCTCAGGGTCGTGGGCAAGCGCGAGGCGGATTATCGCGAGGACGTGACAGATCTTCTGCAGTGGGTCGGCCTCGGCGACCGGATGGACGACTACCCGTCCGTTCTTTCCGGTGGCGAGAAGCAACGAGCCGCGATCGCACGCGCGGTGATCGGCAAGCCTGAGCTCCTGCTTGCCGACGAGCCGACGGGCAACGTCGACCCCCAGATGGCGCGCCGGCTGCTACGCCTCTTCATCGAGCTCAATCGGTTGGGAACGTCCGTCATCATCGCCACCCACGATCATCAGCTTATGCGCCAGTTCAAGGCGCCGCGACTGGAGCTTCACGACGGCTATGTCAGGATCGTATGACAGGCCGCCTCGGGGAGGCCCCTATTCCCCGCTGCCGCCGCCGACGTCACCGCGGTCGCGTCCGCGCGAGCCGCATTACAGCCACCCCATTACGGACCCGCCGGCGGTCGAGCACGTTGCGCCAGCCCCGCAAGCGCAAAATGACAGCGCCTGGAATGAGGCTGGCGACGTGCACGCCGAGCGTTCCGTACCCGATGACAGCTTCGATCCGGACCTGAGAGCCGAGGGCGCGCCGGACGGCCGCGGCCGGACACGAGCGGGCAACGGATCGGCCGTGGTGCCGGCCGGCTCCGTGACGAGCCGCTCGCTCACGCTGGTGGTGGCGATCATGTGCTTCCTCGCCTGCCTAACTGCGGGTTGCGTCTACATGGTCAACCAGTCGGCGTCTGCGTGGTTGCGCGATATCGCCAGCGAGGTGACGCTGCAGATCGAGCCGCGCGACCGTGGCGATATCGAGAAGAGTGTCCGCGAGGCGGCGGCGTTTCTGGCCAAGCAGCCGGGCATTCGTGCCGTCAAGCCTCTAACGCACGATAAATCGGCGGCCCTGGTAGAGCCTTGGCTCGGTAAGAGCGACGCACTCAAGGCACTGCCCATCCCGCGCATGATCGCCGTCGAGATCGACCGGACGACGGCACCCGATCTGGAAGCTCTGGCCTCGCGCGTACGGGCGGAATTGCCCGGGGCGACGCTCGACGACCATCGCCATTGGCAGCAGCAGATCCGCACCGTGACACGCTCGCTCGCCCTCGGTGGGCTCGGCATCCTGATGCTGGTGGGTGCGGCTACGACGGCGATCATCGTCTCGGCGACCCGAAGCTCGATGCTTTCGAACCGCGAGATCGTCGAGGTGCTTCATCTCGTCGGCGCGACCGATCGCTATATCGCGCGCGAGTTCGAGCGGCATTTCCTGCGGCTCGGCGTCCGGGCAGGGCTGGTCGGCGCCGGATGCGCCATGCTGGTCTTCATGCTGATGCCGATGGGGATGGAGTTGCTCGGCGGGAACATCGTGACCATGGCCGAGATGCGACGGCTGTTCGGCGCCGGCGTCCTGGATCTGGCTGGCTATGGTGTTCTGGTCGTCGTCGTGATCGTCATCGCGGCCCTGTGCATGCTGACGTCACGCTTCGGCGTCTACAGCATCCTCGAGACCCAGCGCTGATCGAGCACCTCCAAAGAAAAAGGGCCGGCGCGAACGCCGACCCCAGGGGGACAGGAGACGGTTGCATCGGGGGAGGGGGAGCGCCTCCTGTCGAACTCTCAACGCGCGAGAGCGGCGTTTCGATCACCGGCCTCTACGTGGCTCTCATCGGTGCCCTCGGGCCGACCGAAAACGGCCTGAAGTATCGTCCAGAACGCGATCGACCGCTCGCGGCGGCCCCGCTGCATGGCGGCCTCGATGATCTCGGGGGTCACGACCGAGGTGCCGGTCAGCAGGCTCTGGCTGGTGTTGTGGTTGGTGCTCATGGCTCGATCATCCTGGTTGTGGGCTCCGCGCCGGGCTCTTTGGCCTCAGTCGGGAGCGGTCTTGGCTCATCTCAACTCTGGCGGAACACTCGTTGATCGGTTCCGATGGTTGAGAGATATGTTGCATTCGACCGCCGGACAAACGATGTTTCCTCCGGTTCCTCATTAGGAAAACTCAATCATCCATGGTTCGCCCTCTGCCACCGCTCAATGCCTTGCGCGCCTTCGAGGCGACGGCTCGGCATCTTTCGTTCACTGTCGCGGCCGAGGAGCTGTCGGTCACACCCGCGGCTCTCAGCCATCAGATCAAGGGGCTCGAGGACTTCCTCGGGCAGCGGCTGTTCCTGAGAAAGGTGCGCGCGATCGAGCTGACGCCGGCCGGGCTTGCGCTCTACCCGGGGCTGCACGCGGCCTTCCTGCAGATCCGCCAGACGGTCGAGCTGATAGACCGGGCGCCCAACGACAAGGTGCTGGTGGTCTCGGCGCCGCCAGGCTTCACGGCCAAGTGGCTGGCGCCGCGGCTCTATCGGTTCCTGTCGGCCAATCCCGCGATCGACGCCCGGATCTCGGCGACGCAAGCGCTGGCCAATTTCACGACCGACGGCGTCGATATCGCGATCCGCAACAGCCGCAGCGAGCCGCGGGGGCTTTGGAGCCGGCGTCTCCTGGGCATCACGCTGCTGCCGGTCGCCAGTCCCCGTCTCGTTGCCGCGCACCGGATCACGGTGCCAGCCGACCTTGCCCACGTCCCGCTGATCCACGACGACATGCTCGGCTCGCTGAACGGGCTCCCGACATGGGCCGGCTGGCTGGCTGCGGCTGGTGTGGAAGGCATCAACCTGGCGCGGGGTCTACGCTTCTCGAGCCCGGATCATGCGCTCGAGGCGGCCGTGGAGGGCGCCGGCTTCCTTCTCGCGCACAAGGCGCTTGCGCACGACGACCTCAGGACGGGGCGGCTGGTGGCGCCGTTCGCGCTCGAGCTGGAGACCGAGCGGGCGTTCGAGCTGACGTGTCCGGAATCGCACCTTCGCCGCCCGGCTGTGAAAGCGTTCGCTGATTGGATCGCGCTGGAGGTCGACAAAATGTGCAACGAGAAGTGCGGACTCGAGGGGTGAGCGGGTCTCACGGCGGCTCAGTCGAGACGGCCCGTCGATGCGGATGATGCTGCCTCACGCTCCGTCGAGAGCATTGGGCCGGTGGCGGGGCCAGTGGCGCGGTGCAACGAGCACGGCATCGAGGCCGATCTCGTGGTCTCGAAAGGCGGCATTGCGATCGAGCCAATAGTCGGCGGCGCGGCCGATGCGGCCGGCCTGGAGGGGCGTCAGAGACGCTTCTCGCATCCGCCAGTGTCGCTCGACGCTTGACCTCGACGAACGCAAGACGACGGCCTCGAACTGCGATCAGATCGATCTCGCCGAACGGATTGCGGTGGCGGCGAGCCAAGATGCGGTAGCCTTTCGCGGTCAGCAAAGCGGCGGCAATCCACTCGGCCGAGGCTCCTTTTCGGAGGCGCGCGCGACGCTCTCCAGTTTCTGCTCCGTCAGTGGCGCCCCTTCGACTCACGGGAGCCGCCCCTTCAATCGCAGGCCGATATCGTAGGCGCGGGAGCGCGGCACGCCGAAGCGTCCCGCGACGGATTTCGCCGCCTCCTTCAAACTCGTATCAGCAAGCAGGGTGGCCAGAGCCGCCTCGATCTCGGCGTCCGTCGCCTCGTGGCTCGCGGGCGGAGCAACTAGGATCACGATCTCGCCCCTCACCGGCTCCGCTGCGGCCCATGCGGCTACCTCGGCGGCGGCACCCCGGCGCACCTCCTCGAAGCGCTTGGTGAGCTCACGGGCAACAGCGACCTGACGCTCGGGTCCGAGGACCGCAACGATATCGGCGAGCGAGTCGGCAAGACGGCTCGGAGCTTCGAACAGGACCAGGGTCGCTGGTATCTGCGCCAACTCGGAAAGGCGCGTCCGGCGCTGGCCTTCGCGCGATGGAAGGAAGCCTGCAAAATGAAACTGATCGGTGGGCAAGCCGGACAACGTCACCGCCGTCATGACCGAAGATGGCCCCGGCAGGCTGGTGACGGGATGTCCTGCCTCGATGCAATCGCGCACGAGCCTGAAACCCGGGTCCGAGACGAGTGGCGTGCCGGCATCCGAGATCAGCGCGACGACGCGGCCCTCGGCGAGCCTCGCCAGAATGCGCGGGCGCTCGGCATCGGCGTTGTGCTCGTGATAGGCACGCATGGGGCGGTCGATGCCGAAGTGCGCAAGCAGAGTTCGGCTGTGACGGGTGTCCTCGCAACAGATGACATCGGCGCGCGAGAGAACGGCGAGAGCACGAACGGTGGTGTCGCCCAGATTGCCGATTGGCGTCGCAACGAGATAGAGCCCGCCGGGCAAGGGGTCGGAAAGCCGTCGCCGAAGCTCCGAGACGACGGCTGCGACAAGGCGCTCGCCGGCCTCGCCCGCGTCAGCGACAGGCGCATCAATTTCCCTGGAATTCGCTTCCGCTCGTTTCGACATGGACCGAAGCTACACGCCCCGACACCGGCTGTCGCGTCTTCGGCATTCCAACAGTTGCGACGATCGCGATGCGATTCTCCCGTCCGACAGCGCGAGTGCTTCTCGTTTGCCACGGGCGATCGGCAAAAACGCACGCAAGACGTGCGATCAGTGCTCGACGGATGGTGATTCGCCCGTCTATCGAAAATGACTGCGCGTCGGGGAAACGGGAAAGACGCACTTGAGACACAAGGACAAGACACGCCAGGACGCGACGCGCCGGCAAGCTCTCGCCATGCTCGCCAGAGGCGCCGCCCTGATGGGATCGGCTGGATTCCTCGGTGCCTGCTCAGTCGGCCCCGATGGGGGCCTCGGCGCGACCTCGGCGATTCCGCCGAAAGCCGGCAGCGCGCCTGCGCTCGCATCTGACGGCGCTGGTCCGGCCGCTCAAGATATGGTGAAGGCCGCACTGCTGCTTCCGCTCGGCGGCAGCATCCAGATGTCGCTCGTCGGCAAAGCCCTGCAACAGGCTGCCGAGCTGGCGCTGTTCGAACGCAATACGCCCACGTTCCAGCTCGTCATCCGCGACGACAAGGGCACGCCGCAAGGCGCGGCGGAAGCTGCCATGACCGCCATTGCCGATGGCTGCGAGATCATACTCGGCCCGCTGCTTGGAACGTCGGTGGCCGCTGTCGCGCCGATCGCACGACAGGCGCAGGTGCCAGTCATCGCCTTCTCCAACGATCCTGCGAACGGCGGTCATGGCGTCCACCTGTTGAGCTTCTTCGCCACGGCAGAGGCATCCCGTGCCGTTGCTCATACGATCGCCTCGGGCCGTCGCCATTTCGCCGCTCTCATTCCGGACGACGTGCTCGGACGCGACACAGAACCGGCCTTCAGGCGAGCCGTCGAGCTCGGCGGGGCCCGAGTTTCGGTCGTGGAGCACTACCCTGCCGATCTGAGTGGAATGATGGAGCCGTCGGAAAGAGTGATGTCGGCCATTCGCGGCTCGCTCGAAAGCGAGCACCCGATCGATGCCCTCTTCATTCCGTCGTCGGGTGACAACGTCGCGCGACTGGCTGCCATGCTGCGCCATCACGACCTCGACACAGGCCGGGTCAAACTGATCGTTTCCAGCGGGTGGGATAATCCGGCGGCGCTGAGGGAGGCGAAACTAACAGGCGCTTGGCTGGCGGGCCCCGACCCTGCCGGGTGGCGGGAATTATCGGCTCGCTTCGCCAAGACCTACAATGCGATGCCGCCCCGCCTCGCAAGCCTCGCCTACGACGCTGTGACGGTCGCGACGGCGTTTGCAACGCAGCCCAAGGGGCAGCGCTATGTCTCTGCAAATCTGACGCGGCAGCAAGGGTTTGCGGGCATCGACGGGATCTTCCGGCTGACCACCTCCGGGCCGATCGAGCGAAGCCTGGCTATCCTCGAGGTTCAAGCGCACGGGCTGATCACGGTCGATCCCGCCACCGGCTTCACGCCTGCCATCGTCGGCGCGCAGCCAGGTCCGATAGGCTCGGCCCCGGTTGTGAGGGGCTAGCACCGGCGCTGTGCGCCTGCGACAGATCGCACCGATTGTCATCTGGTGCTTGCAGCCGACCGTTGACTTAAGCCACGCCATCCAAGACATTCCGGCGCAACCCTGAGCTTCACGGAAAGAGCCGCCTCGATGGTCCAGCTGACGCTGCCCCGAAACTCGACGATTGCCAATGGCAAGACCTGGAACCGACCCGAGGGGAAGGGCGACTGGAAGGAATTCCGGATCTACCGGTGGAGCCCCGACGACGACGGTGGCCCCCGCGTCGACACCTATCATATCGACCGGGCGCAATGCGGCCCGATGGTGCTGGACGCTCTTATCAAGATCAAGAACGAGGTCGATCCGACACTGACGTTCCGGAGGTCCTGTCGTGAGGGCATCTGCGGCTCGTGCTCGATGAACATCGACGGCACGAACACACTGGCGTGCCTCAAGGCGATCGAGGACGTCAAAGGCGCCGTCAAAATCTATCCGCTGCCGCATATGGAGGTCATCAAGGACCTCGTGCCGGATATGACGAACTTCTATGCGCAGCACCGCTCGATCGAGCCGTGGCTGCAGACGACGACGCCAACGCCGCCCAACGAGTGGAAGCAGGCGAGAGAGGACCGCGAGAAGCTCGATGGCCTCTACGAATGCATCCTGTGCGCTTGCTGCTCGACGGCATGTCCCAGCTACTGGTGGAACCAGGACCGCTTCCTCGGACCGGCCGTTCTGCTTCAAGCCTATCGCTGGGTCATCGATTCACGCGACGAGGCGACGGGCGATCGGCTCGACAATCTCGAGGATCCGTTCCGCCTCTATCGCTGCCATACGATTCTCAACTGCGCGAAGGCCTGCCCAAAGGGCCTCAATCCGGCCAAGGCGATTGCGGAGCTGAAGAAATTGATGGTCGAGCGGCGGGTCTGACGCGCTACGCCTCAGCTCGGCCGGCACCCGCGTGACGGCGGGCGGATCGGCACGCTCCTAACCTGGCCGCGCAACGCAGAAACCGCGCTCCAAAAACGATTACGGCCGGCACCCGCATCAGCGCGGTGTGCCAGCCGGTTAATCGGGCCGGGGAGGCGTGCATTCGCGCGCCCGTCCCCTGCCAACTCGAGCAGAATTACTTCTTCGCCGCAGCCTTGCGAGCGCGGGGGGCCTTCACGGCGGCCTTGCGCGGCGCGGCCTTCTTGGACACGGCCTTCTTGGTCACGGCCTTCTTGGTCGCCGCCTTCTTGGTCGCCGCCTTGACGGTCGAGGCGCGAGCCTTCGTGGTCTTCGGAGCCTTGGCGACCTTCGTCGCCTTGGCGGCGCGGCGAGCAGTGCCCGAGCGCTTCGTGCTGGCGGCGGCCTTGACCGTCTTGCGGGTCGAGGTGCGGGCCTTCGTGGACTTCGTCTTGGAGGACTTCGCGATAGCAGCCATTGTCTTTCTCCTTCGTTTTCCCAGAAGCAAGGCTGATCTGTCTGCCCGGACGAATCAGCGTCCCTTGCTGATACCAAGCTGCGCCTACAAGGTTAACGAGGAGTAAACAATCGTTCCACTTCATGTGCCTAAGTTGTTTTATTCAACTCTTTGAGCGAAAAAAAACGAGCAACCCACTGAAACTCCTCCTTCGGACGACCTCGAGCGGCGAAAAATGGAGCGCAACGCTCGATTCGGCGACGCTTCCAGCACGAGCCAGCCGGCGAATCGCGAATCGATGGCTTGGGCGAACAGCCGCTGTCGCAATGGAGTGAGCCGTGTTGTCCGAAACGGGTCGCCGAGAGACGTGGCGAATCCCAGTGCGCGGTTGCGACTGAAGTCGCAGCAGGGATGACGCGAGTCATTCAGAAAAAAAGAAGACCGGAGCGCTTGCGCGGCCTCCGGTCTCGATGCGCCGTGGAAGCGCATGTCGAGCTGTTCGTCTGGAAGGAGCGACCCCGGTGCCCGACCGGGGGCGCACTTTCCTACACGGGCCGCTCTGGCCTTACTTCTTCTTCGCTGCTGCCTTCTTGGCAGGGGCCTTCTTCGCCGGCGCTGCCTTCTTCGCAGGAGCCTTCTTCGCTGCAGCCTTAGCCATCCTCATTCTCCATCTTCCAGAGCGTTGAAGCCCGAATCAGCTCGGACTCAAAAAATATGCGCGCGTTCCAGACAAATGTTGACTGATAAAAAGAATTCTGCCTTGCGATCCCGGTGAAATCAAGAGCGACTGTTGCGTCAAAACCTCAAAATTTTGCTTTCTGCATTTCCTTCCGCGCGCCACCACAAGCGCACGGCAACGCAAGCGGGCAAACCGTCCGACAAATCTTGCAGCCGGGTCGTGCGTCACGCTCCAGCGAGCCGGTCAGCCGCCCGCAAGCAACGACGGCCGGTCCATCGGCGGCAGCTCCCAAAGGGGGCCAATCTCGTGGCGGGCGCGACGTGTCGGGCGATAGCCGTGGAGGCCAGCCCGCGGTGTCGTCTGGACCGACCGCGCCGAATGTGTAAAGTCGCGGCAAGCAATTGAAACATCACCGAGGGACGGCCGGAGATGACAGGGCCAAGCGAAAGCACGGGCATCGCCAGAGGCGACCTGATGCGCGGCAAGCGCGGACTGGTCATGGGCGTGGCCAACAACCGCTCCATCGCGTGGGGTATCTCTCAGGCCTGCGCCGCTCAAGGGGCGGAGCTCGCCTTCACCTATCAGGGCGACGCGCTCAAGAAGCGGGTAGAGCCGCTGGCCGCCGAGCTCGGATCGCGGATCGTGCTGCCTTGCGACGTGACCGACGCTGCCTCGATGGATGCCGTTTTCGCGGCCCTGGAGAAGGAATGGGGCCGTCTCGACTTCCTGGTCCATGCCATCGCCTTCTCGGACAAGGCCGAGCTCGACGGCCGCTATGTCGATACGTCCGAGAAGAACTTCACGCAGACGATGCTGATCTCCTGCTACTCGTTTACCGCGCTCGCTCAGAGAGCGGAGAAACTGATGACGGCTGGCGGATCGATGGTGACGCTGACCTATTACGGCGCCGAGAAAGTGATGCCGCACTATAATGTGATGGGCGTCGCGAAAGCCGCCCTGGAGGCGAGCGTGCGCTATCTTGCTGCCGACCTCGGCAAAAAGAACATTCGCGTCAACGCCATCTCGGCTGGCCCGATCAAGACGCTGGCGGCCTCGGGCATCGCGGACTTCCGCTACATCCTCAGATGGAACGAGTACAATTCCGCGTTGCGGCGGACGGTGACCATCGAGGAGGTCGGCGGGTCGGCGCTCTACCTGCTTTCCGACCTCGGCCGTGCGGTGACCGGCGAGGTGCATCACGTGGATGCCGGCTACCACGTCCAGGGCATGAAGAACGAGGACGCTCCGGACATCACCGTCGCCAAAGGCGACTGACGCAGCCCATGCCGCCCCCCGCCGAGCCGCCGACAATACCCGACGAGGAGCTTCAGGAGAGCTTCGTTCGCGCCTCGGGTCCGGGCGGGCAGAACGTCAACAAGGTCTCGACGGCAGTTGAGCTGCGTTTCGACGTGCGCCATTCGCCGAGCCTGCCGCCGTCCATTCGGGCTCGCCTGGTGCGCCTCGCCGGGCGGCGCCTGACCAAGGACGGGGTGCTCGTGATACGAGCCGACCGCTTCCGGACCCAGGAGCAGAACCGGGCCGATGCGCGCCAGCGCTTGGCCGACCTGATCGAGGAAGCCGCGATAGAGCCGAAGCCCCGCATCAAGACACGGCCGACCAAGGCCTCGAAGGAGCGGCGGATCGAGGGCAAGACGCGGCGTAGCGTCGTCAAGAAGGGGCGAGGCAAGGTCGGGGACTGGTGAGCCCCAGGCGGCGCTCGTCTCTGTTCGCGCCGAGCTGCCTTACAATCGAAGGCCGGTCGCTGCGGCCTTTGCCGGCGGACCATCGCCGGGAAACAGTGCCGACAGGCGAACAGGATCGATGCAGCCGTCCTGCAAGCAGTCGTCACGGTGGATTCCCGCGACAATGAACAGCGCGTCGACGCCCGCGCCGACGGCCGCTGCGAGATCGGTCCGGATCGAGTTGCCGACGGCGAGCACCCGGGTGCGGTCGATGCTCTGATCGCGCAATCGAGCGGCCTCGGCCAAGGCGGTGTCGTAGGCGATCGGGAATGGCTTGCCGGCCCAGAAGACGTCGCCGCCCATCGCCTCGTAGAGCGCACCAATGGCGCCCGCGCAGGGCAGCAGGTCGGATCCGACGTGCACAACGAGATCCGGATTGGCGCAGACCAAGGGGAGCGACCGCTCGCGAGCCGCCTCGAGCAGGGTGCGATAGTGCTCCGCGGTCTCTCGGCGGTCGTCGACGAGCCCTGTGCAGGCCAGGGCCTCCGCCTCAGCGATCTCCACCGTGGCGCCGGGGAGAGCCTCGAAGAAGGCGCGGTCGCGTCGCGCCGGGCCGATATGGTGGAGGCGCTGCCAGCCTTCGGTGCGAACATGGGACAGGGCGAGATCCCCCGAGGAGACGATCGTGTCCCAGGCATCGCGGACGACGCCTTTGTCATCGAGGACGCGGGCGACATTCGACGAGGGCGTCGGCGCATTCGAGACGAGGACGACCGTGCCGCCGCGGGCGCGAAACGCTGACAGGGCCTCGTTCGCCTCGGGAAAAGCCTTCTGGCCGTCGTGGATGACGCCCCAGACGTCGCACAGCAGCACGTCATAGGCGTCAAGGAGCGACGCGCAGCTCTCGACGATGGCGGGGGCTCGGGGCATGCGTGACTCTCCTATTGCGCATCTGGACGCGCTTATCCGCCTTGCCCCCGATGGCTGCAGCGACCAATATCGCCACCTCACCCAGCCGGAGGCGCCCGTTCATAGCATGCAAGCCTTCACCTACGAGAGACCCGAGACCGTCGAGGCGGCGCTCGAGATGCTGGCGGGCGCACAGTCCCGCCCCCTCGCCGGGGGAACGGACCTCATTCCCCAGCTGAAGGAGGGACGACGCGAGGCTCGCCTCGTAGTGGATCTCAAACACATAGCGCGACTAAGCACCATCGACCGCTGGACCGACGGCGGCTGGCGGATCGGCGCCGCCGTAAGCGTGCGCAAACTGGCGGCCGATGTAGGCGTGGCACACGAGCATCCAGGCCTGATCGAGGCGGCGCGGCTGATCGGGAGCCTGCAGATCCAATCGCGGGCAACGCTGGGTGGTAATCTGTGCAATGGCGCACCGTCGGCGGACGCGGTGCCGCTCATGATCTCGCTCGCGGCTCAGGCTCAGGTCGCGGGGGCCGGCGGGCCACGGACAGTGCCCCTTGAAAGTCTGCTGCTCGGACCCGGAAAAACGGCCCTGGCGCCGGGCGAGTTGCTGGTTGCTCTCTTGCTGCCACCGCGCCCGACCCGGTCTGCGGCGCGGTATCTGCGCTTCACGCCACGCCGGGAGATGGACATCGCCATCGCAGGCTCAGGCGTGGCGGTGACGCTCGGCGCTGGTGGCGAAATCGAGAGCGCGCGCATCACGCTCGCCTCGGTGGCACCTGTTCCGCTCAGGGCGGGCCAGGCGGAAGCCCGGCTGATCGGCGAGCGTCCTTCGGCAGCATTGCTTGCGGAAGCGGCCCAGATCGCGGGGGGCGAGGCACGACCGATCTCGGATACGCGCGCGTCTGCCGACTATCGCCGTGAGTTGGTGGCAGTGCTGACGCGAAGGGCGCTCGAGACCTGCGTTGCAGAGGCGTCTGTTGGAGGCTCGACCCCATGAAAACGGTCATCCAATGCGAGGTCAACGGCGAGCCGCGTGATGCTCTGGCCGACCCACGCGACACGCTCCTTCACCTGCTGCGCGACCGACTAGGGCTTACCGGCACCAAGGAAGGTTGCAGCAACGGCAATTGCGGCTCGTGCACCGTGCTCATGGACGGAGCACCGGTCTGCGCCTGCCTCGTGCTGGCGGGTGAGGCCAACGGAGCCCGGATCACGACCATCGAAGGGGTGGCCGACGGCAATGACCTGCATCCGGTGCAGGCAGCCCTCACGGGGCATGGCGGAACCCAGTGCGGCTTCTGCACACCGGGCGTCGTGCTTTCAGCGGTGGCACTGCTTGCGGAGACCCCATCGCCTACATCCGAGCAGATCCGCCATGCCATTGCCGGCAACATCTGCCGCTGCACCGGATACGACAAGATCGTCACGGCCATCGCCGCAGCGGCGGTCGAGATGCAGGCGGGAGCAAAGCGATGAGCGATGAAGCCGTCATTCCGCTGCGTGTCGTCGGCCAACGCGTGCCCCGCGTCGATGCCGGGGAGAGGGTCACCGGGCGGGCGATTTATCCTGCCGACCTGATGCGCCCCGGCATGCTGGTGGGCGCGATCAAGCGGAGCCCCCACGCTCACGCCGTCATAAAGAGTGTCGACGCGTCAAAAGCGCTGGCGCTCAAGGGCGTCAAGGCCGTGGTCACCGGCGCCGACTTCCCCGACATCGTTCCAAATACGATCATTCCATTCGGCGAGACGGGCGCCGACCTGTGGGTGTCCGCGGTGATCGCGATGGCGCGTGGCAAGGTGCTGTGGGTCGGGCAACCGGTGGCTGCCGTGGCAGCCGTCGACGAGCATATCGCTGCCGAAGCGCTGAGCCTGATCGAGGTCACCTACGACGTGCGTCCCGCCGTGGCATCCATCGACGCCGCGATGGCCAAGGGCGCACCCGTTCTGCACCCGCAGCATACGACCAAGGGCTTCGAAGCCGGTGCCGCCATCCCGCCCAACATCGGCAGCCGGACCGTTCTGGAGCGTGGCGACCCCGAGCTCGCACTCACCCAGTCTGCGGCCACCGCCTCGATTGCCGTGAAGGTCGATACGGGTCACCAGGGCTACATCGAGCCGCACGCTTGCGTGGCCGAGGCGGACCCGCAAGGCAATGTGACCGTCTGGGCGTCGACGCAGGGCGCCCATCAGACGGAGATCCAGACAGCCGGAATTCTCGGGTTGCCGCAATCCAAGCTGAAGATCGTTCCGCTCGAGCTCGGTGGAGGGTTCGGCGGCAAGATCACAGTGCACCTAGAGCCGGTGGCGGCACGGCTGGCCCAGATTTCGGGGCGGCCGCTGAAGATGGTCATGAGCCGGACCGAGGTGCTGGCCGGTGGCTCGGGACCACCAGCGGCCGCGCAAGTCGAGTTGACTGTCGGGGCGGAGGCCAACGGCCGGCTCAAGGCGATCGTGGGCCGATATTTGCTCGACACCGGCGGCATTCCAGGCACCCCGACCACGCTCCTGATGCAGGCTTCGACGGCGTGCTACCAGACCGAGACGCTACGGCTGGAGGGTATGGACGTCGTCACCTCGAAGCCGCGAACCGAGGCTTATCGCGGACCCGGTGGCATCCAAGCGGCCTTCGCCGTCGAGCAGGCAATGGACGAGCTTGCGATCAAGCTCGGGATGGATGCGGTCGCGTTCCGGCAGAAGAACGCCGCCGTGACGGGCAGCCTGATGCCGGCCGGCACGCCGTTTCCGTCGATCGGACTGACGACCATCCTCGAGCGCGTCGCCGCGCATTCGTGCTGGCGCGATCCGCTGCCCCCCGGCCAGCATCCTCGTGGGCGAGGCTTGGCGCTCGGCTACTGGCGCGGCACGTCGATGACCTCGGCAGCGCAGCTGATGGTCGCCGGCGACGGGCGCATTTCGATCACGATGGGCACCGTCGACATCTCCGGAACTCGGACGACCATGGCGCAGGTGGCCGCCGAGGAGATGGGCCTCTCGATCGACGACGTCCATGTGTCGATGGGAGATACCAAGTCGTCGGCCTATTCCGATGCGGCGGCGGGCAGCCGGGTCGGGCGAACCATGGCGGCTGCCGTCGTCGATGCCTGCCGCGATGCGCTCGGTCAGCTCAAGCGGCGGGCGGCGGAGCGGCTGCAGGCGCCCGAGGGCGATGTCATCTACGAGCGCGGCGTGTTTCGGGCCAGTGGCGACGGCGGCATCGCGGGGTCCATCACTATCGGCGAGCTGATGCGGCAGACGCTGACCGACGGTGCCATCATCGGGCGTGGCGTCTCGACCAAACTGCCGTTCGGCGTCGAGGTCGGCGCGCACGTGGTCGATGTGGAGGTGGATCCGGAAACGGGTCAGGTTACGGTTCTGCGCTATACGGCCTTCCAGGACGTTGGACGCGCGCTCAATCCGACCGCTGTCGAAGGGCAGATGCAGGGCAGCGTCGTGCAAGGGCTCGGCTGGGCGCTGACCGAGGCGATCGACTACGACGCGGACGGCCGGGTGCGCAATGCGAGCCTGCTCGATTTCCGTTTGCCCACTGCACTCGATGTGCCTCCGATCGACTGCGTTATCATCGAGACGCCGGTGCCGGGGGTCCCCTACGGTTTGCGGGGTGTCGGCGAGATGCCGATCGTGCCGGTGGCCGGGGCCGTGGCGAATGCGGTGCGTCGGGCGATCGGCGTCCGCGTCACGGCGATGCCGATGACGCCTGAGCGTGTGCTGGCGGCGCTCAAGAGCAAAACCGGCAGCCTGGCATGACGAGGCCTCTGCTCAGTCCTTGACCGCCTCGCCCTCGATCTCGACCAGATAGTCGGGGCTCGCGAGTGCCGCCACCTGGACGTAGGTCGCGGCGGGCGCGCAGCCGGCGAGTGCCGACTCGCGACTGCGTCGGAACTCCATCAGCGCGGGCGTGGTGACGTAGATCGTCGCCTTGACGACGTGTGCCGGGGCGAAGCCGGCATGTGCCAGCACCGCCAGAAAGTTGTCCCAGGCTTGGCGCATCTGGCCTTCGAGGCCTTCCACCGTACTACCGTCGGGTCGCACGCCGACCTGACCGGAGATGACGAGCCGCTCGCCCGCGAGCGAATGAACGATGCCTTGCGAGTAGTTTGAAGCGGGCGCTGGAAAGCTCGGCGGATTGATCTTGCGGTGCATCGGTCGGTCCTCCTCATAAGCGAAACCAGCTGCGTATCGCAGCGAATTTTCCGAAATGCGGAACACGCGTTAGGGCGCGCTTAACCATGCCCGGACCATAGTCTCGCCGTCCAGTTTCGTACCGCGTGTGTCACAGCGTCCGTAAGGTTGCGTTCCGTGAAAGGCGTTTTCCGTATGCAGTCCCGTCGTATGTCGCATCGCACCCTCGGTGCGCCTGCTCGCGTCCGCGTGTCAATGGCCGTGCTCGCGATTGCAGCTCTTGCAGGTGGCTGTGCAGCCGCCCCTTCCGGCCCATCGCGCGTGGCCGGACCCGTCGCCAGCTATCCTGGCGATCTTCCTCCACCACCGCCACCGCCGTCGCAGACGACGCGTGTCGAGATGGAAGCCGACGGGCTACCGGCTCAGCTCGCCCCGCGCAACCCGCGTCCCGTGAAGGATGATCCGAGCGAGCCGTGGAGTCCGAACTACGGCAGCGCGCCTCCAGTCACGGCGCAAGCCGAACCGCTGCCAACCAAGCGCGGAAACGTGCAGGTCGCCGCAGCTACGACGGCATCCAGCACGACACCAAGCCTCGACGCCGACGACATCATCCGGCGCGCCATCGCCGAGCACGAGATGCGTCAGCGCTGAAGTCGAAAGGACGTTCGCCGCGGGTGATCCGGTGATGGTCGGATGCCGTTCTCAATTGTGTCGGGGCCAACGTGCCACCGTGCGATAGAGGAACATCTCATCATGCTGGATCATGTGCGCCCGGCGCTCGCCGGGCTTGCGATGGTGTATTGCCTTGTCGGATCGTCGGCGGTCAAAGCCGCCGATATCGTCGATACGGCCGTCAAGGCCGGCTCGTTCAACACATTGGTCACGGCCGTGAAGGCCGCCGGCCTGGTGGATACCCTGAAGGGCAAAGGCCCGTTCACAGTTTTTGCCCCAACGGACGAGGCGTTCGCAAAGCTGCCGAAGGGGACGGTGGAGAGCCTGCTCAAACCTGAAAACAAGGCGAAGCTGAGGGCAATCCTCACGTATCACGTCGTCGCTGGCAAATACGACGCCAAGCGGATCACGCGCGCGAAGGCCAAGCAGTACTCGGTCAAGTCGGTGCAGGGATCGCCGATCCAAGTCGACATCCGCAAAGGCGTGAAAGTCGGCAGTGCCAATGTCGTCACCGCCGACGTTTCCGCATCCAACGGCTTGATCCATATGATCGACAAGGTCATCCTGCCCCCAGCCAAGAAGAAGCACCACTGAGCGGCTTGCTTCCGCTGAGACGAGAAGCTGTCACAGCTTCTCGTCTCAGCGCTCGGGCAGACGCCGCGAGACAACCTCCCTCGTCGCTAGCTAGGCTCTTGGCGAGCCTGATCAGGAGAGGGAGCGCACGATGACCGATGGTGCACACAGAGGCTACGATCCGAGGAGCCATCGCCAGCCGACATTCCACGACCGACTACCAGCCTTCGCGGATGGTCGGGACAGCCCGCGCGCCTATCTCGAGCGCTGCCTCGAGGTGATCGCAGCGCGAGATCCCGTCGTGAAAGCGTTCGCGACACTCAACGTGGCAGGCGCACGCTCGGCGGCAGACGCGAGCACCGCGCGGTGGAAGTCTGGCAATCCTCTTTCCGCGATCGACGGGATGCCGATCGGGATCAAGGATCTGCTCGAGACCAAGGACATGCCGACCGAGATGGGCTGCGACGCCTATCGCGGTAATTTTCCGAAGCGCGACAACGCTGCCGTATGGGCGCTACGGCAAGCCGGTGCCGTGATCGTGGGCAAGACCACGACGGCGGAGCTCGGCGGCACGCATCCCCCGGCGACGACGAACCCGTTCGATCCGAGCCGAACGGCGGGCGGATCGTCGTCGGGATCGGCGGCCGCAGTGGGTGCTGGAATGCTGCCGGCGGCGATCGGCACGCAGGTCGGCGGATCGATCATCAGGCCAGCGGCATTCTGCGGGAACTTCGCGTTGAAGCCGACGCAAGGCGCCATAAATCGCGGCGAGCGACAGGCAACCAGCATGTCGACGCACGGGCCGCATGCCGGCTCGATCGAGGATATGTGGCAGGTCGCCATCGAGATCGCCAGACGCGTGGGCGGCGACCGGGGGGCGCCGGGGCTCTACGGACCTGATCACGCACCGACTGCACACAAGCCGGATCGGCTCATCGTGCTCGAAACAGCTGGGTCGGCGCGAACGGACGAGGCCTCGAAGGCCGCACTGGAAGCACTGCTCGAAGGCATCGCGAAGCAAGGCGTGACCTTGCTGCGTCGGCGCTCGGAGCCGCTCGTCGAGCGGCTCGAAGCGGCCATCGCCGATGCAGAGAGGATCGCCGGTGCCATCACCGGCTGGGAGAACAGGTGGGCCCAACGGGCGCTGGTCGACCTGCATCCCGACGGTGTCAGTCAGCGGGCCAAAGCCGTGCTGGCGAGGGCCGAGGCCATGACTCCGGATGACTATCGCGCACTCCTGATCGAGCGGGAGACGGCGCAGGCCGCGCACCGGGCGATCGGACCCATTGGCGATGCTGTGATCACGCTCGCGTGCCCCGGGCCTGCGCCACTCTGGTCGCCGGACAAGCCAAGCGAACCGCTGAAGCCGCGGCCGACCGGCGATGCGATTTTCAACTATCCGAGCTCGATGCTGTTTGCGCCTGTGGTCACCCTGCCGATGCTGGCCGTCGGCGGCATGCCGGTAGGGGTCCAGCTGATGGGACAGATGCACGAGGATGCGCGCATCACGGGGGTCGCGCGCTGGCTCAGCTCAATCGTAGCGCCAGTCTCGGTTGCATAGCCGGACGGGCGGCCATTGACCTCCCGAGCGCGCCGCCCGCACAGTAGCGATCAAATGACAACGGCTCGGAGGCCGCCGATGGAGACCTATCCCGATTTCCTCGATTCGACCGACAGCATGGACGATGGTGCCGGTCTTCGGTCTCGCCTCGAGCGCGACGGCTATGTCTTCATCCGCGGTCTTCTACCCGCGCCGATGATCTTCAACGTGCGCTCGCGTCTGTTGGCAAAGGCAGCGGCCGGGGGGTGGCTCGATCCCGCAGCGCCGATCGAAGCCGGCATCGCGAATCCGGCTGCGGCCTGCAAGGACCCGGAAGAGCCATACATGAGGGTTTTCCGAGGACTCTGGTCCGACGAGGACTTGCATCGATTGCGCATCCATCCCCGCGTTCTCGATCTTTTCTCGCGCATCTTCGGTGAGCGGGCCTTGGCACACCCGATGTTCGTGCAGCGCAACATTTTTCCCCAGGCGGACGATTTCGACTTCACGACCGGGGTGCATCAGGACCGCGTACACATCGGCGGCGCGACGAGCTATGCGCTCTGGATGCCGCTCGGCGACTGTCCCCGCGAGAAGGGCGCCCTCGCAGTGGCGGCGGGATCGCATACTCGAGGCATTCTCGATACCAAGGTCGGCAGCGGGGCTGGCGGGATGGACATCGCCGTCCCCATTCCCGGCACATGGGCGACCGGTGCCTTCAGGGCGGGAGATGCGCTGATCTTCGAGGACGTCACGGTGCACAAGGCTCTACCCAACCGGACGAACGAGATCCGCATGTCGTTCGATGCCCGATATCAGCCCGCGAGCCAGCCGGTTGCCGATACGAACATGGTCCCCTACTCGGGATGCGGGACTTGGGAGGAAGTCTACGCGGGCTGGTCGAGCCGCGAGGGCCAATACTATTGGAAGGACATGGCTCTCGACGTCATCCCGCTCGACCGCAGCTACTACGAGCGGCGCGACGCTCAAGCGTTCGAGATGGCCGAGCGAGGCGACAAGGCCGCGCGCGATGCGATCCTGCGTATCATCCAGCGGGACAAGAGTGCGGAGAAGCGGGCCAGGGCTGAGGCATTGCTGGAACGGCTCGATGCGCGCTGAGCGGGCTCGTCAGGGACGAAAGCTCGAATAGTGGACATCGTCCGGTACTTGACGCATCCGCAGGTACAGATCGATCCGGCCATTCCCGTTGCCGAGTGGGGTCTCAACGAGCTGGGTCGATCGCGGGTCGATAGGCTGATCGCGGCCGGCTGGCTCGCCGCAACGACGCACATCGTCTCGAGTGCCGAGCGGAAGGCGCTCGATACAGCGGAGCCAATCGCCGCAGCTCTCGGCGTCGGGGTCCAGATCCGCCCCCAAATGCACGAGAATGACCGTTCGGCTACGGGATTCCTGCCAGCAGCCGAGTTTGAAATAATTGCCGACGCGTTCTTCGCCGACCCCCATCGCAGCATTCTTGGCTGGGAGCGGGCCATCGACGCGCAACGCCGCATTACGGCGGAGGTGCGCGCCGCCCTCGCCGTTGCGCCACCCGGCAATGTGCTCCTTGTCGGACATGGGGCTGTTGGCTCACTGCTATTTTGCCAGCTTTCCGGCTTCGCAATCGACCGGCGCTACGACCAACCCAACGGCGGCGGCCATTACTTTTCGTTCCTACGGGCCGACTTGACGGTTCTGCACGGCTGGCTCCCGATGGAGACTTCGCCGCCGCTCATCGACGAGGCTTCATAGCTCCACGCCAAGGCCCTTGAGCGGCACCTCTCACCCGTGCAACCCTTCCGGTTCACTCCTTCCATACACGCACGGGAACCGCATGGCCGACGATATCATCATCAGCGCACCGAAGCTCACCGCCGCAATCGAGGCGATCGTCGCCAAAGGCGGCTCGAACGCCCGGGAGGCGAAGCTCGTCGCCGAGAACCTGGTCGAGGCCAACTTGAAGGGCCACGACAGCCACGGCGTCGGCATGATCCCGCGCTATATCCTGTCGCTGATGGAGGGCGGGCTCGCTGTCAATCAGGCGCCGAAGATCGTGCTCGACACCGGGCCGCTGGTCCGGCTCGACGGGCAGGCCGGCTATGGGCAGGTGATCGGCCACGACACCATGAATATCGCCATCGAGCGGGCGAAGAAGCACGGACTCTGCGCCGTTGGCCTGCATCACGCGCATCACATCGGACGCATCGGGGCCTGGGCCGAGATGGCCGTCGCGGCCGGCCTCGTCTCGATGCATTTCGTCAACGTCGTGTCGCGGCCGATCGTGGCGGCATGGGGTGGTGGAGATGGCCGTTTCGGCACCAACCCGATCTGTATCGGCGTGCCGCGCAAGGGGAAAGACCCGATCGTGCTCGACTTCGCGACCAGCCGGATCGCGCAGGGCAAGACGCGCGTCGCGCACAACAAGGGCGTGACGCTGCCTCCCGGTACGATCATCGACAACGAGGGTCGCCCAACCACAGACCCGCGCTACACCGTCGTACCGCCGTTCGGCGCGATCCTGACGTTCGGCGAGCACAAGGGCTACGGTCTGGCGATGATCGCGGAACTCCTGGGCGGCGCGCTGACAGGCGGCGACACCATGCGCAAGGCCTATGATGGGCAGACGCAGGGGGTCTACAACGGCATGCTGACCATCGTGCTCGACCCGGAAAAGCTCGGCACCTCGGAGCATTTCCAGACGGAGATCGAGGCGTTTACGGGCTGGGTGCAATCGGGACCGGTGGCGCAGGGCTTCGACAAGGTGCGCCTCGCGGGTGATCCAGAGCGGGAGTGGAAAGCCAAGCGCTTGAAGGACGGCATTCCAGTCGATCCGACGACGTGGGGCGACATCCTGGCGGCGGGTGCCAAAGTCGGCCTCGCGAAAGCCGAGATCGAGAAGATCGCGGGTCTTTGAGGCTGCTGGGGCGCGGTCGCGGGCTCGATGTCATCTGCGTCCGAGCGCAGATCGATGCCGGGGCTCGGTCGCATCCCAATCGCTGCCGCAGGTGCCCGCCTGAGCGGGTGTGACGTTGGAAGGACAGATCGGGGCACGTCATGGCGGGTGCGTTGGAAGGGATCACGGTCGTCGATGCGAGCACGGGTGCGGCTGCCGCGCTCTGCACCATGTTCCTCTCCGACCACGGGGCCAAGGTCGTGCGGGTCGTCGAGAAGGATGCGCCCGACTTTCGTGGCGGCGGTTTCGTGGTGTGGGATCGGGGCAAGTCGGCCGTGCGCCTCGATCTCGACTCGCAGGAGGGTGTGGAGGCCTTGCGCCAACTCGTTGCCGCGGCCGACGTGCTTGTCGAAGATTTCGCGCCGTCGTCGCCCAGGCAGGCTCTTGTCGTGCGGAGCGACCTCGCGAGCCTCAATCCACGCCTCGTGGCGTGCTCGATCACGGCCTACGGCAAGGTCGGGCGCTGGAAGGACGAGCCGCCGATCGAAGATCTGGTGCTGGCGCGGACAGGGCTGCTCGGCAGCCTCCCGGGCTTCCGGCCGGCGCCGGTACATACGGTGCACCCGCTGCCGAGCGTCGGCGCCGCATTGCTCGCCTGCAACGGCATCGCGGCGGCCATTCTCGCACGCGAGGACACGGGACTAGGCCGGTCCGTCGAGACCTCGCTCATGGCAGGTGCCTGCCTCTACATGACCAAGGCGGACGGCGAGAAGATCAAGCGGCACGTGTTTCAGTCGCATCCGGCCGGAAGCGCGCCGTTCTACAGCCTCTATGAGTGCGCCGACGGGAAATGGATTCAGCTCGGCTGCGTGCATGAGGCTTTCATCTCGATTGCGGCCGAGCTTTTTGGCCTGACGGCGTTGATCAGCGAGCCGCGCATGGTGTCCGGGCGCGCGCCGCTCACGCCCGCGGACGACGAGGAGATGCGGGCGGCTGTCGCCGAGGCGATCAAGCGGCGACCGCAAGCCGAATGGGCCAAGCTGTTCGAGGAGGCCGACGTGCCGTTTGCACCGGCCCGGCTGACCGAGGAGGGATTCGACGACCCACAGGTGCAGCATAACCGCATGGTTGTGACGCTCGAGGATCCGGCTGTCGGTCCCGTCGTTCAAATGGGTGTGCCGGTGGACATGACGGGCACGCCAGGATCGATCCAGGGGCCCCGTCAGGCACCGGTTGCCGCTTCGCAGGCCGCAATCAGGGCGAATCAAAGCCCCCTCACCCCGACCCTCTCCCCGAGGGCAGAGGGAGAGGCGGCTACGCGGCGGGGTGGGACGGGGGAAGCGGACCCGCCACCGCTTCAGGGCGTGCGTATTCTCGAGATCACCAACCTGATCGCGGGGCCAACTGCGGGGCGCATCCTGGCCGACCTCGGTGCCGACATGGTCAAGCTCGAGCCACCCGCCGGCGACATCTCGCGCCCGATCGGTCGGACGTATTTCTATGCGCTCAACTTCAACAAGCGATCGATCTGCGTCGACACGTCGAAGGAAGCGGGACGCAAGGTGGTGCAGGCGATCGCCGCCAAGTGCGACGTACTGCTGGCGAACCTGAGGCCCAAGGCAACCGAGCGCATGGGCATCGGCCTCGCGATCAATCCGCGTCTGATCGAAACGCATCTGACCGGCTACGGCTATACCGGACCCTACTCGAAGCGGCCGGGCATCGACCCGCTGGCACAGGCCTACATGGGCATGTCTCGCGCGCAGGGCGGGCCGGAGAACCCACCCGTTTTTCCTGCACAGCTGGCGCCGACCGACTATACGAACGGGGCGATGGGCGCGTTCGGGACCATCCTTGCGCTCTACGTGAGAAAGCGCACCGGGCAGGTGCAGAACGTCTACGGCAACCTGCTTTCGGCGGGCATTCTGCTGTCGTCGGCCTGGTTCACGAAGTACACGGGCCGCCCCGTGCGTCAGCTCGCCGACAAGGCGCAAATGGGCCTCGGGCCGTTCCATAGGCTCTACAAGCTCGCCGACGGCTGGATCTACGTTGTTGCCGAGAGTGACGCGGCACAACGAGGCTTATGCAGCGTGGCCGGAATCGAATGGCCACAAGCGACCGCGCTCGCGCCACCGGCGGGGCGACATCCGAACGAGGCGACAGCGGCGCATCAGCTCGAGAGCGCCTTTTCGGCCCGGTCCGTGTCGGGGACGCTGGCCGCACTCAAGGTTGCCGGCGTCCCTGCTGCCGAAGCGCCGCTCGGTCATGCCGAGATCTTCCTCGAGGATCCGCATGTCGTCGCGAACGGCATGGTGGCTGTGCGACAGCATCCCACGGGCGGACAGATCAGGGTGCAATGGCGCTCGGTGGCGTTCTCGGATACCGCTTCGACGGAAGGACGCGTTACTCCTTTGCTCGGCGAGCATACGGCTGATGTGATGCGCGAGGCTGGCTTTACGCCGGCGGAGATCGAGGCGCTCAGCGCCGAGGGCGTCGTGAAGTCGGAACAGGCGCCGATGCGCCCGAGTTGACGATAGGAGCGTGCCAACGGGCCAAAGCCGAGGCGCGCCTAGCGCGACCCCCCAGGAGGCCTGATGTGCAGACCCGAAAGCCAAACGCCATTCCGAGAATAGTCCAGGTTCTCGCCATCAACGGCGCGTTCGGTGCCGCCGTTGGCTGCTTGGCTGCAGGCGGCATGCTGCTCGCGGATGTCGGCGGTCTTGCAACGCTGATGGCGCAGACCGGCTCCTATGCTGCCGCCGGGACCCTTTTGTTCGGCGGATTCGCGCTTACCTTCGGAAGCCTCGCAATGGCGAGCGCGGTGATGCTGTTGCCGCGCGAATAAAGGCGTGCATCGCACGAGCCGGCATCGCTGCCGCAGAGCCAGCCAGCTTAAGCGGGCTCAATCAAGGAGTCCGGTGACGCGCGGCAGCCAGAGCGCAATACCGGGGAAGGCGATGCACAATAGCAATCCGACAACTTGCAGGATCACGAATGGCGTCATGGCCCGGTAGACGTGGCTCATGGTGATGCCGGGCGGAACGGTGCCTCGCATATAGAACAGCGTGGCGCCGAACGGCGGTGTCATGAACGCGGTCTGGAGGTTGACGGCCACCAGCGTTGCGAACCACGCCATGAAGTACGTGTTGCTGCCGATGTGATCGGAAAAATCGTACTGGGCCAGGATCGGCGCGAAAATCGGCAAAACGATCAGGCAGATCTCGATCCACTCGAACGGGAAGCCGAGGAGGAAGATCAAGACCATCACGAACGTCATCATCTCCCATTTCGTATCGATGCCGAAATAGCCGAGTGTCGAGATCATGGCATCGTCGCCACCCAGCTTTCGGAAGATGTAGGAAAAGCAAGTCGCGCCCAGGAAAATCAGAAAGACCATCGCGTTCGACCGGCAGGCCGACTGGATGGCCTCGTTCATCATGCGCCACGTCAACTGCTTATTCAGCCAGGCGATGAACATGGCGCCCAGAACTCCGACTCCGGCGCTCTCGGTCGCCGTTGCCCAGCCGGCGAAGATGGAGCCGAGCACGATCACCATGAGCATCGTCATCGGGAAGAGCCCGGTCCACATCACGCGCCAGAACTCCTTGCTGTTCTGGGGGCCGTAGTCCGCAGGCATCTTCGGCGCCTTGGCGGGCTGCGTTATCGCAATGTAGAGGATGTAGATCAGGTAGAGACCTGAAAGAAGGAAGCCCGGCATGGTCGCCGCTGCGAAAAGCGCGCCGGAGGATGTCTGCAGCATCTCGGCCATGACGACGATCATGATCGCCGGAGGAATGAGAATGCCAAGCGTGCCCGCCGACGCGATGGTGCCGATGGCCAGCTCCTTGTCGTAGCCCGCATCAAGCATCGGCTTGAGCGCGATGACGGACAGAAGCACGACGGCAGCGCCGACTACGCCGATCGGGGCAGCCAGGATTGTGCCCATTACCATCACTGAGACAGCGAGGCCGCCAGGCACCCGCTTTAGAAGTATCTCCGTCGCCATGAGCATATCCTTGGCCGAGCCGGAGCGCTCGAGGATGGTGCCCATGAAAATGAAGCTCGGGATGGAGACGAGCGTCGAGTCCATCGCAACACCACCCCACATGCGGAGGATGACGTTGGATAATGTCGAGAACTCGAAAATTCCCAACAGGGAGCCGACTGCGGCGAAGAACAGCCCCATTCCGCCCATGACCCAGGCGACGGGGTAGCCGCAGAAAATGACGAAGAACATCGCGACGAACATGATGATCGCGAGATGATCGGTAATCCAATCGATCATGGCAGGCCCTTCTCCTCAGACATCCAGCTCTGCGTGACCGATCTGAAGACCGGTTTCCTCCTTACTGCGCTTCCCGAACAGGAAGACGATCAGGCGGAGCCAGACACTGACGAGGCCGAGAAAAAGCAGCCAGAGGCCGATGTAGAACACGCCCTTGATGAGCCAGCGATGCTCGAGGCCGTTGGGATTCTCGGAATTCTCGCCTTGATAGTAGGACGTGAGGAAGAAGTCGGTGCCGTAATTCAGGACGACCAGCATGAAGGGAATGGCAAAGACGATACAGCCCCAGAACTCGATCCATGCCTTGGTGCGATAGCGCAGTGTTTCAGTGTAGCTATCGACGCGGGGGTGCGCGTTGATCGTGCAATTGTATCCCATCCAAAGCGAAAAGATCGCCGTGTGGACATACCATTCGAGCTCCTGGAACTTGGTGAGCGGAATGGGGATGCCGAACTTCCGGCAGAAGACGTCCATGCAGGTTATTCCCGCCAGCACGACAAGAAGCCAGCCGGAGACCGCCGCCACCCTCTCCAGCATGAGCTTGATGGCGTCGGAAATTGCGATCAATTGCGCCAAGGCCTTCCCCGTGAGCCGCTGTTTGCAGTTCGCGCGCCGATGCAGCCTGCTCGCGCGACTCCAGTATCCTTGGATGGCGGCGCCAGAGCGAGTAAAGTTCCTGATGCTGTGAGTAATGGCCGCATGTCGCAGCCCGAGCCCGCATACAAGTGCCGCACGACTTTCCGATCGAGACGGCGGCGCATCGAAACGCGAGAGAGCCCTCCCATGCCCAAGCTCGACGAGAGCCGCCCCTTCATCCCGGTCCGGATCGGCGTCCTCACGGTGTCGGACACGCGCACGCTCGCCGACGACAAATCAGGCGCGACGCTCGCAGAGCTGATCGCCGAGGCCGGCCACGATTTGGCCGAGCGGGCTATCGTCAGGGACGACGTCGCAGAGATCCGGGCGAAGGTTCAGGGGTGGATCGCCGATCCGACGATCGACGTTGTCATTTCGACCGGCGGGACAGGCTTCACCGGCCGCGACGTGACACCCGAAGCGATCCAGCCGCTGTTCGAGAAGGTGATCGACGGCTTCTCCACCGTGTTCCACATGATCTCGTTCCAGAAAATCGAGACATCGACGATCCAATCGCGCGCGTGCGGCGGCGTGGCGAACGGCACCTACATCTTCTGCCTGCCGGGGTCGCCCGGTGCCTGCAAGGATGGCTGGAACGGAATCCTCAAGTGGCAGCTCGACAATCGCCACCGCCCTTGCAACTTCGTGGAGATCATGCCGCGTCTCGAAGAGCACCGGCGCCAATAAAGCCGGACCGGACCGGGACGAACGGCGATGCAGGAACGGTCGGCAGTGCTGGAGCGTTTCTCCTCCATATGACGGAGGATCAGAAACATCATGGCGACGGCAGGCAACGCAGGGGCAGGCGGGAGGCCCCCAAAATCATCCGAAAAGTCAGACAGTGAGCGCGAGTTGGACAAGGCGCTCGAAGATACATTCCCGGCGAGCGACCCGGTTACCGTAGGTCATCCGACGGGCGACGAGGAAGCCGGCGCGCCGGTTGGACGTCGGACGCCGTTGCTCGATGTCGAATTGATCAAGCGCTTGGCGCGAAACCTGAAACGACCAACCAAGCCGTGAGACGACTGCTGGACCGCCGCAAAAGCGCTGGTGCCGGCCCTCAGGCCCGCGTGACATCGCGTGCGTCGAGAGCGGGGCTCAGCGCCTTGTCGCCGAGAGCCAGGTCGTAGGCTGCCAGTAGGCTGGCGCGCTCCGTCTCCCATCTCAGCAAGGACTTCGCTCTATCCCGTCCGGCGGTTGCGAGATCTGTACGCAGATCGGGGTGGTCGACGAGTTTCGCGATTTGCTCGGCCAGACTGACCGGACAGTTGTCTTTGGCATACAGAGCCGTATCGGCGGAAATTTTCCGCCCTTCATCCAAGTCAAAGCTGACGAATGGGATGCCCAACGACATATATTCGAAGTGCTTGTTCATCGAAATCTTGTCGTTATAGCAGTTCTTCGGGTCCGGAATGACGCCGACATCGAACGTGGAGAGCGCCCTTAGCAGAGGCTCGCCGGACATGAAGCCGGTAAACGTCACGAAGTCGTCGAGGCCTTTGCCCGTCGCCTGAGCCTTCAGTCCCTCCAGCGCCGTGCCGGAGCCAACGATCACGCACTGGACGTCCGTGCGACGGTCCGTGTTGACGAGTTGATCCATGGCATCGACCAGGAGATCGACGCCGTCCTGGTTTCCCATGATGCCGACATAGCCGACGACATGCTTGCGATCGTTACGCAGAGCCGGCTGCGGCTCCATGCGTCGGAAGCGCGAGACATCCGGGATCGAGCGCACGACGAACACGCGATCGCTGGCCATGCCGCCGCGATCGATAGCGATCTGCTTGAAGGTTTCGTTGGTGGCGATCGAGACATCGGCCGTGCGGAAGGTCCACCGCTCGAGCTTCAGCAGCAGCTTATGGAAAAAGCCCCGCTTGCCGAATTTAGCCTCGTAGAGCTCGGGGTTGATGTCGTGGTGATCGAAGACGAACCGTGTGCCAAGCAGAGCCCTGAAGAAGCCTGCAATGAGGAAGATCGTATCTGGCGGATTGCAGGCCTGGATAACATCGAAGCCGACTTTGAAGTAGGCGCGCCAAGCGAGAACGAACTCCCAGGCCAGCGCCCACGAATACTCGATGAGATAGCCGACGGCACCATCGGCCTCCAAGGGCAGTGGATGGCGAAAGATGTGGATGCCGTCGAGCAGCTGATAACCAGCCTTGTACGGGCCTCCCGTGGGGCAAACCACTGAGACCGTATAGCCCGCGTCCCGCAACGTCATTGCTTCTTGCCACACACGCCGATCGAGCGGCACGGTCAAGTTCTCGACGATGATCAGAACGCCAGGCTTCGCCACGCTTGGTCTCCACTCGCACGCGGAGCGCAGGCGCCAACGACGTCGCCCTCACTGCCTGCCCCCAAGAGGCGACCATGAGCGCAAAACGTAAAAAGTCTGTCGGCAAAGCTGCCTAATACTGTTCAGGCGGCTTGTTTCATTATGGTGCAATTTAAAATATTCTTCACATTTGCTTGACCCTTGGCCGCTCAGCGTGCAGCAATGGCGTCACGACTAACGACTTATCAACCATTCGTATTGCGTCGAGGAGATCGGCCATGTCGCGTTACGGACAGCGACCGACCAACGAGCCCCGGATTGATCTCGAAACCGTGCGCGAGACATTGGCGTATATGCATGCGGATACGCGGAGATCGGAGAGACTGGCCAAGGTCCACGAGGCATTGGGACGCGTGCTCGACGAGATTGAGGCTCTCGAGGTGCGCCAGCCCGAGGCCGCCACTCTGTCGCTACGGAACGTCGTAGCACTGCCCGCCGCCTGGCCGCGCTTCGTGCCCTGGTCGCCCAAGTGATCGACAGCCGATCGGCTGGCGCCGTTCAACTCAACTCACACCCAAGTGACACCATCTAGCCTCCGGACGCGCCGCCCCCATCTTCCCGGTAACTGAAGTCGCGCCAAGCGAGGTGAATGTTCGCCTCGCTAAAGCGCACCGGAACGGGAGAATCGGACATGCGCATGATCGTCACGGCGGGCATCCTATGCGCCGCACTTCTCGTGGCAGTCACGGCGGCGGTGCAAGCGGCGGCCTTGTGACCAGCAATCATCGAACGTGCGGAACGAGATGGGCAGGCGCTGCGCGTCGCGTGCCTATTGGAACGCAATCAGCTTGGCCGAGTCGGTGAGGACGTAGAGCCGCCCACCGGCCACGATTGGCGCGATGTAGCTCGGGGCGCCGATCGAGAGTTGCGCGCTGACTTTGCCCGTGGTCGCGTCGGCCCCGACGAGTTGGCCCTTGTTCGAGGTCAGCCAGAGCCGATTGCCGGCGATCACGGGCCCCGACCAAGTGCTCGTGCCGGGAAGACGCGTCGTCCAGAGCACCTTACCGTCGCCCCGCGTGATCGCCATGAGATGGCCGCTGGTGTCGACAACGAACACCGAATCGCCAGCCACGGCTGGCGCTTGAATGCCCGGTACGCTCAACGACCAGAGGCGCTGGCCGTCGCGGACCGTTGTCGCGACCATGCGGCCGGAATGACCGACAGCGAAGACGGCACCCGCATCGACAACGGGCCGGGCCGCATCCGTCATGGACCCCAACGACGAAGCCACGCGCGTGCGAGCAAGCGATTCCGTCCAAGCCGGCTGCCCGTCAGCGATGCGCAAGGCAACGACCTCGCCCGACGGATAGGGCACTACGACCATATCTCCGGCGACGGCGGGGCTGGCGTTGGTCAGGAGAGCGGCCTTCTCGACAAGGCCCTGGTAGGTCCACAGCTCGGTACCGTCCGCGGCCGCGAGTGCGCGTGCGATGCCATCAGCCGAGGCGACGAAGACGCGACCGCCGGCAGCGGTCGGCGAGGAGCGAACCGGAGAGGAAAGGTTTTTCTCCCAAAGCTTCTTGCCGTTCTGCCCATCGAGGGCAACGACAAAGCCGAACCCGGTCGCCGCGAAGATGCGGCCTCCATCGGACGCGAGGCCTCCACCGAAGCCCTTGTAGTCCTTCTCATTGGCGGGCGTGATCGAGCTTCGCCAAGCAACCCCGCCGCCCTGGGAAAACGCTGTGACACGGCCGCGCGTGTCGAGCACATAGACGCGCCCGTCAGCGACGATTGGGCTTGCCGTCAGCTTACCGTACGAGCTCGACCCGGTGCCGGCGTCAGCGCTCCATACCTGCCGCAAGCTGGCGCCCAGAGCGACATGGCCCGATGCATTGTGAGGTGTCCCACCCGGTTGGGTCCACGCCTCGTTGGCCTGCGCGGGAGGCAGAACGATGGGTCGCTCGGCCGGAGCCACGTCGAGCCCGGCGCGTCCTTCGGTGAGGCTAACGGGAATCCGCTTGCCGGGGAGGGGCACCTCCTTCTCGGCGAAAGGATTGAGATCGGTCAGCTTTGGAAGTTGCGGCTCGCCGCCCGCGCATGCCGAGAGCAGCAACGAGGCCAGCAGCGCACAACTCATTCCCAAGCGCCGCCGATTGCCGTCGAGCCGCTCCGTCATCGCCCCACCAGATTGCATTGGCCCGATCCCCATCCCGTGCTCTAGTTCTTGGCTGCGGGCTCCCCGTTCTTGCCCTTCGCGGCATCCGCTGGTGCCTTTGCCGGCGCTTCGCTCTTTGCCGCCGCACGATCTGTCAGCACGGCCAACATCTCCTGAGCCCTGCGAGCGAGCCCAGCCGATGCCGCACGATCGCCGAGGATTTGCTCGAAGAGCTTTGTCGCCTCCTCGCTCTGCCCCGCCTTGAGTGCCGCAAGACCCAAAACTTCCCGTGCCTGAGCCCGCCAGGGACGCTTCTCGTCTATGAGCGGTGTCAGGCGATTCTTCATTTCCGTCCAGTCGGCCTGGTCCAATCTCAACATCGCAGCTTGCAGCGCGGCGAAATCACGCAGTAGCTCGTCGACGCCAGTATCCGCAGACAGAGCCTCGTAGGAGGCCAGAGCCTCGGCTGTGCGACCCGCCTTGGCATGCTCGGCAGCGATGCGCAGTCGCGCCAAGGCGCCGTAGCCAGCTGGCCCATCCTTGACGATCGCCTCGAAGGCCTTCAGGGCATCTTCGGTCTTCTGCTCGGCCGCAAGGCGCGAGGCAGCCTCGAAACTGGCGCCAGTGCTCTGCTCGAGAGCAATCTGCCGCGACTTGTTCCACTGATAGGCGGCGACGCCGACGAACAGAAGCACAACGCTTGCGATGATCAATGTTCCGAAGCGCTGCCATAGCTTCATCAGCCGATCGCGCCGGATTTCCTCGTTCACCTCGCGCAGAAAGCTGTCGTTACTGTCGACCATCGTCGCGTGCGTCTCCTAAGGCGGGCCGGCGCATCTTGTGCCGGCCAGTGTGATGCAAGGTGGCGACCTATAGCGCGACGGTCACGCGAACGAAAGTGGCACGGCCGCAGCGAGGCCCATGCGAGCCCCGGCGACGACCGTGCCGCGCGTTTCAGGCGGAAACGTGGTGAGACGCATCACGGGATGACGGCAACGCCAATCAGTGCGGGATGCCCCCATTTGGCGAAGACGGCGTAAAGCACCAAGCCGCCAACGATCGCAATGACGTCGTTGACCAGAGGACCGGATTTCACGGTAACGGCGCCGGCCGCCTCCCGCTTCTTCAAAGTGATGCGATCGTAGACGGCCCAAGCAAGCAGGCCAAGGAAGAGCAGCAGGGATGCAAGATCGCCACGCACGAAGAGGTGGGCCAGTGCCCAGAACTTGACCGCCGTGATCATCGGATGGCGGACAAGGCCGGCTATGCGACCCGGCAGATAGGTGGCGACCAGGAGTGGAAACACCGGCAGCATCAGTGCGAGGGTCACATGGCGGCCCCAGAGCGGTGGCTGCCAGAGCTGCGGGTTCTTGCCGGGATTGAGCTGAATCTTGTGATAGCCATAGACGATGAGTGCGAAGCCGATCAGGGATACGAGCGAGAACAGCCCTTTGTATGGGCCCTCGCCCGAGCGAGCGACCACCTCGCGGCGAAAATCGGTCGCGGTTGGCACGATATGGATGCCGATGAAGATCAGAAGGCCCAGGATCAAGAGCAGCACGCTATTCCCCCCTTTGACATGCGATGATGCCGACGCCTCGATATCTTAGCTCCGGGCATCGTCAAAGGCACTGTGGAACGACGTGCACCCTTTCAGCGAGCACGGACGAGATCCCAAGCGGCATTGATCCGCTTGATGCGCTCCTCGCGAACGCGGCGATCAACCTCGTCTTCCGCGAGGTCCGGGTGCCAGTTCTGCCGTAGAGCGTCTACGACCTTCTTGACCATGGGCTGGCCGGCACGGGGGTTGATGCCGAGAAAGGCGCAAGCCTCCTCCATGGTCTCGGGGGTGCGGGAAGGCTCGCCGACGGCTTCGAGCGCTCGCTGATGCTCGATGCGCGCGAGCGTGCGCACTCGCTCGAGATCGAGAACAGCCTGGGTGTAGATCGGATGCACGTGATCGAGTCGCCCCTGAGCCAGGGCCGCGGCAAGCTCCGAGCCATCGAGCCTGTCGGCAATTGCGTCGACATCGGCGATCAACACGTCACGGAGGGCGCCTGCCGGCACGTGGTCGGCGATCATCTGCCGTACAAGATCCAGAAGGGCCTCGGCGGTAGCTCGCATCTCGATAACGGCGTCCCAATCGGACAACGGTTGCGGGAGCGCTGGTGGCGTGGCGGCCAGCGCGGAGGCCAGCTGCGTGACGGGGTCGGCGAGCTCGGGCGACCGGCTGGTGCGTGGCAACGGGGGCGGAGGCGGCGAAGCGCTCTTCGGCGGCGCCGACTGATCGGTGCCGTCAGGATCGCGGGCGTCGCGCGAAAGGCTCGCGCCCGGAAAGCGCAGGGGGACGTGTTGGCGCGCGGCCAATGCCGATGCCGAAAGCAGCAGTGCAGCGATTCCGATGACCGCAAGCACTGCATGCTGCCCGGCACCGTGCGACAGCGGGGACCACCAGGCGGCGAACGTTGAATCGTCGCCCACCACGACGACCGCCGACCAGCCTTTGCCCATCGGCTGATTGAGCGAGGCCGCGGGCGAGGTCGACGCGTGAGCCTGATCGCCGGGTAGCCGAGGCGAAAAAGTTCGCGTCGCGGAGGATGGCGGGCTGCTGCCTGCAGGGAGGTCTTGGCCGATTTCGGAATGCCGCTCAGAACGGGGCGCCGCCGAGGACGACGCCGGCGAGACGGACGTTTCGGCGGTGCTGGTTTCCAGCAAGGCAAACCGCCAGCCGTTCGATGGCGCCGGCGCAAAGCCAGAGGGCAGCGTCAGCGGCAGCCGGCGTCCCTTGGCTGGTCCATCCGGCCAGGAATGGAGGGTCATGAGACCGTCGCTGAGGGTCGCGCGCCAAGGCTGGCCCCGAATGGCCGCCGCCGCAGCATCGATCCACTGCACAACGTTGCCGTTACATTCAATCGCAAAGCGATAGATCTCGAGCGCCCGGCAGCTGGCGGCGGAAGACCCGCTGCACACGCGCAAGGTCTGCGCTTCTCGCTTGCCGAGGATTCGATAGCTCGTCTCGACGGAGGGATCGAGCTGGACCTGGCCCGCGGCTACGCGGCAGGTGTAGGGCATCGAGACCGTCTCACCGGGCGCGGCGAGAGCCGGAATCGCAGAGCCCAACAGGGCTGCCATGACGGCTGCGACGATGCAGAGCGCGGCCCGCACGGCCGACCCGCTGACGGCAAGGCAGCTTATCCGCCCAGCGCCGCCATTTCGATGCAGTCCAGGAATACAGGCTTTGCGCACCAACGGCGCGTCCCCCGGTCTCTCGATCAATGGTGCCCCCAGCACGCAGGTCTCCTCGCCCGACCTCGCTTGACGACAGTCGAGTGCGGATTTGGCAGATTTGAGGCCTTCGCGTGGCCGATCAGAGGCCGAACGCTCAGACCACCGCCCGCGCGACGCTGCCGCGCGGACTTCCGGAATCGCGTGTTGCTCGTCTCACAGGCGGCGAGCCCGCCTCACTCGAGGTAGATTGTGTTGACCCAGCCGGCACGTCCTCGCCACGCGACGCGGCACCATTGCCCCTTGCAGACGCCGACGTGGTGCACACGGCACGCGTCATTCGGAATGGCGCCGATTGCGGCGTGGGCGACGCCGGGGCCGCTGCGGACGCGAAGCGTATCCCAGGGTGCGACACCGACCACACAGGCCCCCAAATCCCGCCGGTAGCCCGGATGCGGCTGGGCGGCAGCTCCCAAAGCCATGCGGATCAGGCCGCCGAACGGGATATACCCACCATGGGTGACGGTCGGCGGCACGGGGGGAACACTCGCCATCCTCGTCGGCACACCTGGCCGCGTTGCCACCGAGAGCGGGTGCCGCGTGGCGCGCTTTCGCGAGGCCGCGCTTCGCTGCACGGCTCGAGCGGACTTGCCGGCTCGATGAGCCGGCATCTCGTAGACTCCGACATAGCGGGTATCGACCCAGCCCCGGATGTCGCCGCGCTGCATCTCGCACCACCCGGCCTCGCAACGACCGGCGAGGCTTAGACCGCAATCGTCGCGGCGGAATGTGGCGACCACCGGCTTGTCGAGCCCCGGGCCACCGCGCACATTGAGCGCATTGCCCGAAACACCATGGACGCAAAGCTCCCGGCCCGCCGTGGCGGTCCTTGCGACACCGTCGGCCAGAGACGACGTTGCGCCGAGAAGGCACAGGCCGCCAGCCAAACCCGCCATAACCGCCGAGACGATCGACCGGCAACCGCTCAACATTTTCATCACGCGAGCTCCTCGCTTCATCCGAGCCCCCACCGCTACGCGGCAGCACCATCGATTAGAGCATCGCATCTGCAAAGGACTTGCGACGTCGCCCACGGACATTCCACGGGAGCTGTTACCGCTACGACGCGCTAATGCTCCGGCCGCTAGAGAAGGTCGAGTTGTCCGCCGAGGCCCACGGGCCGCTTGAAAAGATCGGTGCGCAAGCCACCCGTCCGCCGGTCTAGGCCGTGGCGCTGCATTGCCAAGCGAAAACGAGCCGCGATCTGGTCGGCGTAAGGGCCGCTGCCGCGCTGGCGATGACCAAAGGCGGCGACGTAATCGCGTCCGCCGTGCATCGATCGCAGCAGTGATATCACCCGGCCGGCCCGACCGGGATAATCGGTCTCGAGCCACTCACGGAACAGGGATTTCAGCTCGAGCGGCAAACGCAGCAGGACATAACCCGCCTGCCTTGCCCCAGCTGCTGCTGCGGTCTCCAGAATCGCCTCGATCTCGCTGTCGTTGAGGGCAGGCACGACCGGGGCAACCATCACCGTCACCGGAACGCCAGCACGATCGAGGCGGCGGATCGCCTCGATGCGTCGTAGGGGTGCGGCGGCCCGTGGCTCCATGCTCCGCGAGAGCCCACGATCCAGCGTCGTCACGGAGATTGCGACTTTGACCAGTCGTCGCTCCGCCATGCGCGAGAGAATGTCGAGATCGCGGAGGACGCCGGCCGACTTGGTGACGATGCCGACGGGGTGCGAGGCACGGTCCAAGACCTCGAGAATCGACCGCGTGATCTTGTGGTCGCGCTCGATGGGTTGATAAGGGTCGGTTACTGCTCCGAGCGCAATCGTTCGGGGGACGTATCCGGGCTTCGCCAGCTCGGTCTCGAGCAGCTCCGCGGCGTTGGTCTTGGCGTAGAGACGCGTCTCGAAATCCAGACCAGCCGAGTGGCCGAGATAGCAGTGTGTCGGCCGGGCATAGCAATAAATACAGCCGTGCTCGCAACCCCGATAAGGATTGATCGAGCGATCGAACGAGAGGTCGGGGCTGTCGTTGGTCGAAATGATGCTTTTTGCGATCTCGGCGCGGACCTCCGTCCGCCAGGGCCCCAACTCGGCGAGCGTTTCCCATCCGTCATCGAAATCGACGCGCTTATCCCCTTCGAAGCGGCCGGTCGCATTGGATCGGGCGCCTCTACCGCGCCGCCGCTCCTCAGCGATGCGCGGCGGGGGTGCGTCGTCCTCTTGCGTGACATGCTCGGTGAGATGTGAGGACACGGCCTGGAACCTCGACATGCGAACGCCCCTCTCGGGTCTCAGGTTCGGACGATTACACGGGCGATCTAGCACACAATATGGAACGTTAATAGAACAAAAACAAAACCTGAGAGAACCGCTTGCCATAGGCCAGGGCATATGGCAGTTAACCGCCACCTTGAAAGTCCTCGCGTGGTCTAGCGCCGCGGGGTGGCGTGAATAGGTGAGCTGCTGCCGTAGCTCAGTGGTAGAGCACTCCCTTGGTAGATTTGCCTCTCCATCTGGAAACGGATGGATGATAACCGCTCAAATTCGGGGAAACCGTCCAGCTCGGCTGACGGCAATCCCGAGCCAAGCCCGACCGCAGATGTCGATCGGGAAGGTGTAGAGGCCAGACGGGCGGCATCTAACGGACGCGAAGCGGCGCTGCCGCTCACGGCCTACGATGAAGGGATGGTCCAGCGCACAAACGCCCGCCGCGACAAGCGGCGACGCGGGCACGAAAGTGCAGGTGTGACGAAGGGAGAGGTCGTGAGTTCAATCCTCACTGGCAGCACCATTTTCCCGCTCAGGGGCCAAACCCAACAACGCTCGTGACGAGCAAAACAGATGGCTTCGCGCCAGCGCAAAGCCCGCGTGCAATTCAAAGTGCCGCCTGCCCTGATTTTGGTTGAGGCAGACCGAGGGGGCGGCTAGCATCGCGTCGAGCGGTGTGGGGATGCCGCTCAATCCTGTGAGCCTGCGGCCGGGTGGCGGCGCCTGCAATCGAGCGAGTGTACGAGTGTGAGCTCTCGAGATGCTTTCGCCGAGTTCGGCGCTTTGAGCTGCCCCGCTGTGGTCGCAGATGTTCGCGCGATTGGAAGCTCAAGCCCGCACGCGCGGCCGGGGAGGAAGTCATGAGGACTTCACAACCCACGACGCCGACGGGCCATACGGACTTCGGCCGAGAGGTCCATGGGGAAGCCCTCTCACTCACCGAAGCACTTCGAAAGCGGACGGGGCAGATGGCGCGTGCGGAGGCCTTCCGTTATCAGCTCGCCATGGGCTTGATCGGCTTTTTCGGCGGGCTAGTTCTTGTCGTGCCGATGGTGCTCTGGATGACTCCCAGGCAGCCGGTCGATGGCGACCATGGCGGCTCAGCTTTACTGCCGGGCACCTTCGCAGAAGCCTCGAACTCCGGCGCGCAAAGCCTGCCGTCGCTATTGAGCGCACCCACGATCGCCGATCGTGCGGTACCGTCGGCCGACGCCTCAACGACGTTGCCACCACGGCAGGAGACGGTGGCGTCCTCGGAAGCCGAGCAGCAAATCGAGATGGCCCGCGGACTGATCAGGTCTGGCGACATACTGGGTGCGCGCCGCCTGCTGGAGCGCTCCGAGGCGCGCGATTCCGGTCAAGCTCTTTTCATGCTCGCGGAAACCTACGACCCGAACGTGCTCGCAGCACTGGGCGCGACGGGCGTCATTGCCGATGCGCGGGTCGCGCGCCGCTATTACGAGGCCGCGCTCGCGGAGAGCGTCGACGCGGCGATAGCTCGCCTCGAGGCGCTGGACTAGCCGGCCGGCCGGGCTGCCGCTCCGCCTGGCGGTTTGGTCCGGTCAGCTTCCGCCTTTCGTGGTCTGTGGTGGCTCCGTCATGCGTTCCGCCCCGGCGAGACGCTTGGCCGTCTCCTCGGTCACGGCCGGGCTCTGCTCGGTGGCTCCGTGCGGATCGTGATGGTGGTGACCGGGCCCGCAACCGCAGGCTTCGCCGTGCTCGTGGTCGTGATGGTGGCCGTGGTCCCCGTGATCGTGGCCCGCGCCAGTGAGGGTCGCAGCGATCTTGCGCTCGATCAGAGCCGCCTCGTTGCGCGGCGAGCCCTTGTCCTCGATGGCCATCGCCATGATCTCGGCGGCGAGCATGATGTCGTCGGGCTGGCCGAAGTAGTGCCGCCTGAGACGGCCCGCACGATCGAACAATAGCAAGGTCGGGGTCCCCTGCATCTGGTAGGCGGTCATGGTGCGCGGCGGCAGCCCGTCGCCCGTCGGCTGGTCGATGGCGACCGGGAACGGCAGCTTGAACTCGGAGACGAAGACTTCCAGCGCCTCGGGCGTCATGGCGTGGTGATGCTCGAAGACGGAATGCAGGCCGACGATCGCCACCTGGTCGGGATTGAAGCGCGCACGCAATCGCTTCGCTTGCGGGATGGCGTGCTCGACGCAGCCGGGGCAAAGCATCTGGAATGCGACGAGGACGACGACGCGTCCCTTCAGGCCTTCGAGAGACAGGGGCTCGGCCGTGTTCAACCAGCCGGCGACGGCGAGCTCAGGAGGCTTCTCGGGATCGAACATCGCTAAGCCTTTCGCGCTGCATGACGCCCCCCGGAAGCGGGGCGGACGGAAACTACCCGACGATCGGGGCGAGGGCAAAGAACGGCGGCGGTCTGCGCACAGCTATGGTCGGGCCGGACGATTGACGAGCCAGAGACCCGCAACCACGAGCAACAACCCGGCTAGCAGGTTCGTGCTCAACACCTCACCGAGCAGAAGGTGCGCCGCGACGACACCGAAGACGGGCGTGAGCAAGAGGAAGGCCATGACGCGCGAAGCCGGATAGCGCAGGTAGAGCCAATTGGTGGAGGTGAAGACGAAGAAGCCAACGAACACCACTGTGAAGGCGAAAGCACCCCAGTGCAGCGGCGTCGGGTCGGTAAGCCCAGGCTCTCCCATCACCAGCGAGAGCGCGACCAGCATCGGCGCCGACAGGAGAAGCTGGACGAACGTCACGCGCTCCGGCGAGACCGTTTTGAGGGCACTGGCGCGGATGACCAGGGTCAAGCCGCCCCAGGCCAGCGCACCGCCGAGACACAGGAGATCACCGAGCAGAGTGGGGCCGGCAGACGGAGTGGCGCCCGTGTTGCGACCAAGCACGACACTGGCGACGCCTGCGAACGCCAACAGAAGGCCGCCGATCTTGGCCGAGGTCAGCCGATCGCCGGGAATGAGAAAGTGGGCGCCGAGAGCTACGACGAACGGCGAGGTGTAGAGCAGGATGACGGCATGGGCGGCCGTGGTGAGCTGCAGCCCGGGATAGAGCAGCGCGAACTCGAGGGCGAACAGGACGCTGACGAGCAGCGATGGCCAGAACGTGCGGTCGAAGGCGAGGAGGCGCTTGCCCCTTACTGCCGCGAGGAGACCCAGCAGCGCCGCAGCGCCAGCCGAACGCAACCCCGCTTGCATCAGCGGGGATATGCCAGCGTTGGCGACCTTGATCGCGACCTGACCGACGGCGAGGCAGGCGCACATGACGAGCAGCAGTGCTATCGCGAACGTGTCGAGCGCATCTTTCCGTACAGGCTCGCCAGCGCCCGGCCCAAAGCTCGGGGCCGAGCGCTTGTCAGGTGCATTCTGCAAAGGGACGCCTTTCTCGGCTCAGGCCGGACGGCGAGCGATGGCGATCAGCTCGTCGAGGGTGAAGCCGCGCTTACCCTCGTCGTTGGTCGGCTTGAGAAAGGCCTTCAGGGCGGGGGTCGCGTCGTCGAGCATCGTGGCGAGGCGCGGCACCGTGTCGGCGGGCACGTTCATCGTCTTTACCCAGGACTGGAAGTCCATGCCCTTCGGTGCATGCTCGCGATGGGCGAGTTGCAGGCCCACCTTGGCCATCAGCGAAAGCCACTCAGCCGTATCGAGTGCGCGGCCATGACTCGGGTCACGCAGCTTCTCGAAGGCGTTGTAGGCGACGCCGGCATCCTTGAGCTCGGCGGCGGTGAAGCCAGGCGTCGTCTCGGCGTCGGGCGAGACGTTATCGACGAGAGCGAAGGTGCCGCCGGGCTTGAGGACACGGTGCACCTCGGCCAGGAACCTTTCAATGTTGGGAAAGTGATGCGGCGCGATGCGGCACGTGACCAAGTCAAAGGATTTGTCGGGAAAGGGGAGCGCCTCGGCATCGGCGAGGGCCGTCTCCATATTGGTGATGGATTTCTCGGCGGCGAGCTTCTTCACCTGCTCGAGCATCTCGGGCGTCAGATCGCTCGCGACGACCTTGGCCAAGTGAGGGGCGAACACCGCTGCCGTGTGGCCGGCCCCGGTCGCGACGTCGAGGGCGATCCAGTCCTTTTTCGGACCCACCAACTCGACCAGGCGAGCGAGGCTCGCGCCTTTGGCGTGTACGGTCGACGTCAGGTAGGCGGCGGCGTTGGCGCCGAACTGCTGCTGGACGAGCTCCTTCGACATCTCCCGGACCTTTCGTTAACGGTTGCGCAACGCTGACGGCCAAAATCCCTCGGTCCGACGCGTTGGTTTCGCAGTTTCATAGCACGCCAGTGGCAGGCTCGCAGCATGAGCACCGTGAGCGAACTTCCCCGCCGAATGAGGGACGCCGTCACCAAGGAGTTCCAGGGGGAGGCGATCCTCTGGGCCGGTCGACCAAGCGCCATGCGGACGTTTCTGGTCTCGACGCTGATCTGGCTGTTCGCGATCCCCTGGACGGCCTTTGCGCTCGGCTGGGAATGGATGGCGCTCGGCGGATGGTTGTCGGGCAAACCGCCGCCAAGGACGGCATCGAGACCGTCTTCGGTATCGTATTCCCTCTGTTCGGCGTGCCGTTCGTGTTGGTGGGTCTCGGCATGATGGCGACGCCGTTCCTTGCGTGGCGATGGGCTCGTCGGACGGTGCACGTGATCGGAGACAAGCGTCTCGTGACCATGACCGTGGGGCGGAAGCTCAAGGTGAAGACCTATCCGACCGCATCGATCACGCGACTGGAGCGCACCGAGCGGCGCAACGGCTCGGGCACGCTCAAGGTGATCATGGGCACGCACCGCGATAGCGACGGCGACAAGACCGAGACGACCGAGGTCTTCTATGGCATCGACGATGTGGCCAAGGTGGAGCGGCTGATCGGCGCCCGCCTGGACCGCGGGCGGCGCGCGGCGTAATTTTTCCGGATGATCGACGACAAGCAACGCGCGCACATTCTTGCCCGTCTCCGCGCCGCCGAGGCTGAGGAGGGCGTGCGCATTCTGTTCGCCGCGGAATCCGGCAGCCGGGCCTGGGGCTTCGCCTCGCCCGACAGCGACTGGGACGTTCGCTTCATCTACGTGCATCCTCTGGCGTGGTACCTGCGGCTCACGGAGGGCCGCGACGTGATCGAGCGGCCACTGGACGACCGGCTCGTCGATTTCGTCGGCTGGGACGCAAAGAAGGCGCTGCAGCTTCTCCTGAAATCGAACCCGGCGCTCTACGAGTGGCTGGCGTCGCCGATCGTCTACATCGACGACGGGTCGTTCCGGCCGGCGGCGACAAGCCTGTTCGAGCGACATGCCAGCGCAAAGACGCTGGCGCACCATTACGCCAGCATCGTCGGCAACCATTGGAGCCGCAACATCGCCGGGCGCGAAGCGGTGAAGCTCAAGCGGTATTTCTATGTGATCCGGCCGCTGCTGGCGTTGCAGTGGGTGATCGAACGCGGCACGCCGCCGCCGATGAGCATTGGAGCGCTGCTCGCGGGCGTCGATGGTGCCGGGCGACGTGCGGCGGGCGGTGGACGATCTGATCGAGCTGAAGCGCACCACGCCGGAGCTTGGGGATGGGCCTCGGATCGGCGTGCTGGACACCTGGATCGAGGCACAGATGAGCGCGCTCGACCCGTCGCGGCACGTGCTGGCCGAGCACGACCAGGGGGCGACAAGAGTGGAGGCGGATGGGGTGTTTCGGGAGTTGCTCGTCCAGGGGTGAAGGTCTCCCTGCTCGCCACTCGCGCCAACGCGCTCACTCCGGCCGGGAACGCTGTGAAGAGGGCGCGTGCGGGAAAGGGGCGGCGCCGACGACAGCCGCTCGGCGGGAAGTCAGCGCCTTGTCGCAAAGCGTCTGCCGACGTATCAATACGTGAGACACGCAGGTCGATGTGGGGGGACTGTGCGGCGACTTCTAGCAGGTCTGGTGACGTTTGCATTGTCTGGGCCGGCGCTTGCGCAGAGCCAGCCGACAGGTCCGTTCGTCGTCAAGCCCGTGGACGCCAAGGCGCCCGTGCAATTCTACAGCGCGTCCTACGCCCTCGTGATCGGCATCGACAATTACTCTGATGGCTGGTCGCGGCTTAACATGGCTGTCGCGGACGCCGTGGCCATCGCCGACGAGTTGGAGCGTCACGGCTTTATCGTGCGCCTCATAGTCGACAAGCCAGTCAAGACAGCAAGCGGGCGCACCGTAGATGCTAAGCGCATCGACCGCGACGCCCTGGTCAAGGCAATCGAGGATTTCGTCTACACACACGGTAGCGAGGCTGACGCACGACTGCTGCTGTGGTTCGCTGGTCATGGGCACACGATCGACAACATCGGCTACCTCGTCCCGACCGGAGCGACTAACCCGCTGATAGAGCCGCATGGTTTGAGGGCCGCAGCGGAGGCCCGCTTCCGGCGCAATGCCCTCTCGATGCAGCGATTTTCCGAGTACATGCGGGAGATCAAGGCTCGGCACGTGCTCACGATCTTCGACAGCTGCTTTTCAGGCTCAGGGTTTGGAACCCGCGGCAACGAGCCTACACTGCCGGACGGATATGCGATCACGCTCGCGGCAAAGGAGCCCGTTCGCCACCGCATCGCTTCGGGCGATGCGCTCCAGGTCGTTGCCGATGACGGCAAGTTTCGAAGCTATGTCATCGACGCCCTGCGCGGCCGGCCGGATGGTCGCGGCGTCAGGGCCGATCAGAATGGGGATGGATTCGTCACCGCGACGGAGTTGGGGCGCCACATCAGTTCGTTGACCGCCTACTACACCCCACATCAGAAACAAGTGCCGCAATCGGCCAAGATTCTGGACGATCGTTTCGATCGTGGGGAGTTTGTGTTCAGGGTGGTGCCGGAAACAGGCGCGGCCACTGCTGACGCCATCGCTAAAGCAGCGTGGAAACATCTCGGCGATCACCCGTCCGCAAACGCGCTTCGTGCTTTTTCGAAGAAGTTTCCCACCTCAACCTTGGCCGAGACGGCAGCTGCAGCTGCAGCTATTGCAGATGAGCTTGAGCGACTGAAGGCGGATGCTGAACGGCAGCGCCGAATCCTGACTTACTTAGAAGCGTCGGAAGAGTCAGCTGAAGCACTACGCGAGAGCCTGCGCCGCGAGAAACTGTCGTCAGACAAAATCAAATCATCTGAGATTATCGTTAATTTTGCACAAAAAACACTGAGAACACGAAGCAATCCAACTGGGAAATCAATCTTGAGCCAAGACTTTGGAACAAGAGACCCTGCGGTAACGATCGACGCCAAACGATTTCGGGAGGCACGAGACAAAACATTGATGAAACACACTACGCTTAAGCTTCACATCGAGGACCACCAGAACCGACTTCGGCGTGCGATGACATTTCCGTTTTAGTGGTCTATTTTCTATCAAACTCTTTTATTCTAGAATTCAGATCCTTAAATTTTTGGTTTAGCAGCTTCTCAGCCTCCAACGCTTTCATTCGCCCCGCAGCGTCACGCTGCAAGTCATTGAGGCTTTCCAATGAGGAAGCAGATCTAAACATTTCCTCTTCCAATGCTTGGAGTGCTCTTTTGTGAATGCCAATTCTCGCCAAAGTTCGCGAAGAAAATGCGCGGCACACCTTCGCTTGCTCATCGAGGAGACTGACAATATCGGCTTCAACGGCATCCGCCCGTGCCGCAGAAGCGGCTTCTATCGCAACCTCGCATTTGAGAAGAGCATTATTTGCGGAGGCAGCATAGTCTTTAAACAAGTCTGCGGCCCCTGCCCAATTGAGTGTTGGGATTGCATTCAACGTGGTTGTATAGCCGAGTACATCAAGTTGATGCTTCATGTTTCGCAGCTCTCTCTCAATTTCCTCGTCCTGTTCGAGAATTGTCGCCTTCTTGCCCGCAAGCGACCTTGGAGGCTCAGCCCCCCGTATTATCCGCGTTTCCTCGGTTTTTTGAGCCAACGCAGAAGCTGATGTCATTGCAAGCAAAAAGAATACTACCAAAGTCTTTCGAACCAAGTCAGCTCCGTCCACTCTCATCGCAGCGAGTTCCCCAGCAGATCCCGTGCCACGACGTGGCGTTGCACTTCGTTGGGGCCTTCGCCGACGCGGCGGATGCGGAGCTCGCGGTACCAGCGCTCGAATGGGAAGTCCTTGGTCATGCCGTAGCCGCCGAAGATCTGCATGGAGCGGTCGACGACGCGGCCAGCGGCCTCGGAGGCGACGAGCTTGGCGAGGCCGGCCTCCATGCGGAACGGCTCGCCCGCGTCGCATTTGGCAGCGGCGGCGAGGCACATGAGCGTGGACTGCCTGAGGTCGATCTCGTTGTCGACGAGCATCCACTGGATGGCCTGACGCGAGGCCAGCTTGGCGCCGAAGGTCTCGCGCTGCTTGGCGTAGTCGAGCGCCAGCTCGTGGGCCTTGTAGGCGGGTGCGAGGCACTGAGCGGCATAGGGAATGCGCTGGCGCGACAGGCGCTCGTTGGCGATGGCGAAGCCCTTGTTCAGCTCGCCGAGGATGGCGCTGTCGGGCACCTTCATGTCCTCGAAGCCGAGCTCGGTCGCGTAGTGCGACGAGCGCAGCGTGTGCACGATGCGGCGGACGTGGAAGCCGGGGTTCGACGTCTCGACGATGAAGCAGGTGACGCCGCCGCGGCCCTTCTCGGGGTCGGTGCGGGCGAAGACGAGGCCGAAGTCGGCCTTGTCGGCGCCGGAGATGAAGACCTTGGAGCCGTTGATGGTCCAGCCCTCGTTGGTCTTCGACCGCGCGGGTGCGGATGGCGCGAGCGGGATCGGAGCCGCCGGAGGGCTCGGTGAGGCCGAAGAAGGCTTTCTTCTCGCCGCGCAGCATCGGGTAGAGGTAGGCCTCCTTCTGCTCGGGCGTCGCCTCGTAGAGCTGGGCGAGGCCGGCGGCGCCGAAGACGCCGTAGCAGGGCACGTAGAGGCCGGCGCGATGCTGGCCCATCTCGATGGCGAGCAGAACGCGGGTCGTCATGTCGATGCCGGGGCCGCCGAACTCGGCCGGAATGTCGAGGCCGTAGAGGCCCATCGCCTTGACCTTGGCGACGAGGCGCTCGCGGTCCTCGGGCGGCAGCTCGCTGGCGTCGGGATCGAGCTTGTCCTCAAGCGGCACGATCTCCTCGCGCACGAAACGGCGGACCTGGGCGACGATGGCTTTCTGCTCTTCCGAGGGCTCGAGGTTCATTGTGGCGATTCCTGTGGGGCGATGTCAGAGCGGGCTGAGGCGGCCGAGGGTGGGGAGCGGCTTGCCGACGTTGCCGGAGGGAACGCCGCCGTGGTCGTGGACGTGGAGCATGAGCAGCTCCTGATACCGGGTGGTGTACTGCTGGTTGATCTCGACGCGGAACTGGGTGGCGCCTGACTGCAAGTCGGCCATCGCCTTCTCGATCTCGCTGCGGACGCCGAACAAGGATCGCCCGCCAGCAAAGCCGATGAAAACGACATCGCCCTTGGCGTCGGCAAGCTGGAACACGCCGAGCTGGCCGGGCAGTTTCTTCACGTTCTCGGGCGTCAGCGGCACCCACGGTTTCGTCATGCGGATGGCCATGTCAGCTCCTTCTCACACTCGGCGATGCGCCAGCACATCCGGGTTGACGACGTTCGTCGGCGCACCCGCGGCGTAGGCGATGATCTGGTCGAAGATATCGGTGAACTGGATCTGGTACTCGTCGCGCGTGACGTAGCCGACATGCGGCGTTGCGACGACATTCTCCATCGCCAGCAACGGATGGGCCGTATCGCGCAGCGGCTCGGTCTCGTAGACATCGACGGCGGCCATGCCGGGGCGACCTGCTTTCAAGGCCTCGACGAGCGCGTCCGGGGCGATGAGGCCCGCTCGGCTCGTGTTGACCAGTAGGGACGTCGGCTGCATGAGGGCGAGATCGGCGGCCGTCACGATGTGGCGGGTGTCCGGCACCAGGCGCATGTGCAGCGAGAGCACGTCCGACGTGGCGAAGAACGCTTCTCGCGAGGCGGCGACGTTCCACCCCTCCGCCACCGCCTTGTCGCGTGACGCATCTCGCGCCCAGAACTGGACGTCCATGCCGAACGCCCGGCCGTACTCAGCCACGGCTCGTCCGATGCGACCGTAGCCGTAGAGCCCCAGCATCTTGCCGCGCACCGAGTGAAAGACGCCGGTCTGCCAGACGCCCCGCTTGAGGGCCGCGGCCTGCTGGGGAATGTGGCGCATGGCGGAGAGAACGAGGCCCCACGTCAGCTCGGCCGTGGCGTGAGACGGCGTGTCGGGGTGCTGGCCGGACGAGACGACGATGCCGAGGCGCGTGCAGTCGGCGATGTCGATGTGGGGAAAGACGCTGCGCTGGCTGATGAGGCGCAGCTTCGGCAGCCGCTCGAGCAGAGCCTTGCGGATCTGCGTGCGCTCGCGGATCAGCACGAGCACCTCGGTGTCCGCGAGACGCTCGGCTAGCGCATCGACGTCCTGGACGTGATCGTTCCAAACGGCGACATCATGGCCGGCCAGCTTTGCGAAACACGGCAGCGTGCGAATGGTGTCGAAGTAGTCGTCGAGAATGGTGATTTTCATCGGTCGCGGCCGTCCCTCGGGCATTCAGACATCTTGAAGCTCCATCAACTCCACGGCTGCGCCGGACTGCAGGAGGAATGGGGCCGCCTCGAATTCGACGCTCGTCCTGGCGGAAGCGATCGAGACCGTCGCGCGTGGTGAACCGCAGAACGTGTAGCTCGACCGTGCCATCCGCGTTGCGCAAGCGGCGCTCGAGCGTGCCGCCATACTCTGCGATGAGTGGCAGGACGCGCGCCTCGTAGGCCTGGAAGTCGGACACTCCAGACGCCGGGACACGCGCGATCAATGCCAGGACGAGATCGGGCAAGCCTCAGAACTCCCTTGAACACGGCTTTGCGCTTTTCCAGGCGGGCGCGCATGCCTTCCTGGCCGTCTTGCGATGTCCGAGCCTTGTCCACCAGGAGATCGATGTCCTCGTGGGGGATGTTGTCGCGGAACTGCATCTCCCGGGTTATCAGCGCCTTCATGGCCTTTAGTGAGAGCGGGGCGTTGTCCGCGAGGCGCTGGATCACCTTCTGGGCGGTCGCCTCGAGATCGGCATGCTCGGCGACGTGCGAGATGAGGCCGAGATTGTGGAACTCCTCGGCCGGGAGCGGATCGCCGAGCAGGAGGATTTTCTTGGCGATGACAGGGTTGGCGACCTCGAGGATCTTCTTGGCCAGGAACCAGCTCGGGGCGAGGCCAACCTGGGCGAGCGACATGCCGAACCGGGCTGCTTTGGACGCGACGACGATATCGCAATGCAGCGCCAGCTCGTTGCCACCGGCGATAGCATCGCCCTGGACGATGCCGACGACGGGCAAGGGGTACATCTCGATGGCGTGCAGCATGTGCTCGATGCCGCTCTCACCCTGCGGGTTGTTGCGGCGCCACTTGAGGTCGAGGCCGGCGCAGAAGACGGGGCCAGCACCGCGCACGACAGCGACGCGCTCCTCGGGGCCGGGGGGCGTCTCGAAGGCGGCCTTGACGAGCTGCATGGTGTCGCCGTCGAGGGCGTTGCGCTTCTCGGGCCTGTTCAAGAGCACGGTGCGCACCGCGCCCTCGACCTTCATTTCGACGACTGGCATTTGCTTCTCCGGATCGAACCTGTGTGTTGGACGATGATAGGCACATCGCGCGGGCGCGGGGCAACCGGGACAATGAAAGCGCGGTTGAAAGCCTCCACCTTGGCCCGGCGATCACTGCTAACCTGCTGGTGCGCGGATCCAATTGCACCGCAGGAGCGCGCGGAAGAATGGGTCCTCGCGACAAGCGCGAGGATGACAACTGATAGCTCGTGGCAATTCCCCAGTGCCCACGAGCAGCTCGCCCAGTCGACAACCTAGCGATAGATCGCCACCTCGGGCTCGTCCGATCCACGTGCGACGCCGCGGTACATGCCGGTGGTCGAGAAGCGCATGGAGACGTTGCCGGCGGCGTCGACGGCGATGAGGCCGCCGGTGCCGTGGTTGGCAGGCACGGTGAGGAGCGCGACCTCGGTGACGGCGGCGTCGAGGCTGAGGCCCTTGTATTTCATCAGGGCTGAAACCTCGTGGGCGGCGCAGGCAAGCATGAAAGCTTCGCCGAGACCAGTGCCGGAGACGGCGCACGTGGCGTTCTCGGCCCAGGTGCCGGCGCCGATGACGGGACTGTCGCCGACGCGGCCCCACTGCTTGTTGGTCACTCCGCCGGTGGACGTGGCCGCGGCGAGGTTGCCGTGGGCATCGAGGGCGACGGCGCCGACGGTGCCGAACTTCTTGTCGTCGGCTGCGGATTCGGCTTTGGAGGTGCCGTCGTGGTCGAGCTCGAGGCGGCCTTCGGCGCGGGCACGCTCGAGCTGGGCCCAGCGCTCGGGGGTGTGGAAGTAGCCGGGCTCGACTGCTTCGAGGCCTTGCTCGGCGGCAAACGCCTCAGCGCCGGGCCCGATCAGCATGACGTGGCGGGAGCGGGTCATGACGGCGTGGGCGGCACGGATGGGGTTGCGTATGCAGGTGATGCCCGCCACGGCACCGGCCGCTCTCGTGGCGCCGCCCATGATCGAGGCGTCGAGCTCGTTGCGGCCATCCGAGGTGAAGACGGCGCCCCGGCCGGCGTTGAAGAGCGGGCAATCCTCGAGCGAGACAACAGCGGCGACGACGGCATCGATGGCCGAGCCGCCGCCGGTCAACACATGCTGGCCGGCGCGGAGGGAGGCCGCGAGAGCATCGCGATAGGCGCGCTCCTTCCCGGGTGACATGCTGGCGGGATCGATGGTGCCGGCTCCGCCGTGGATGACGAGCACGGGCTCGCAGGGTGACGGGGTAACGGCCATGAGGGTCCCTCTCAGGATGATCGCCGTATCATCGGCGAGAGCGGTGGTTGCTGTCGAGGGAGAGCCAGTGCCTCTTCCGCCGTTAACCCCAACGGCGACGGGGGGGGCCAGCACGGCATAGACCTGCCGCCCCGGTGCGGGCATGATCGGGCAAAACAACGCGGAGGAGCGCAGCATGGCGACGGCATTCGAGGAGGTGATGGCGGCGCGTGGCGCGGGTCGGCCCGCCAGCGACGAGGTCTCGATCATCGGCCAGGACCCTGTGCTTTCAACGCGCTTTCGGATCGGCGATGTGTGCGCGGCAGTGCTGGGTGGGGTCGGCGTCGCCGTCAACGACATCTGGGAGTTGAAGACCGGTCGGCGGCAGAAGGCGTCGATCAACGTCCGGCATGCGGCCGCGGCGCTGAAGAGCTCGTCCTATCTGCAGCGGCCAGATTCGGGCGGCGTGTTTCGCGACATCGTCAATCCCGAGCATGAGTTCATGCGCAGCATCACGCAGCCATGGCCGACCAAGGACGGCCGGTTCGTGCTCACGCATTTCGGCCTGCCGAACTTGAAAGCGCGTATGTCGAAGCTGCTCGGGCTGTCCGAGCCGACGCCGGAGAGCGTCGCAGCGGCCGTAGCCAGGTGGAATGCGCTCGATCTCGAGCAGGCGATCGATGAGAACCGGGTTTGCGGCGGCATGGTACGCTCGAATGCCGAGTGGCTAGCGACGCCGCACGGGCAGGTGCTCGCCGGAAAGCCGATCGTCGAGGTGATCAAGATTGCCGACAGCGAACGGGAGCCGATGCCCGCCGGGGATCGGCCGCTCAGTGGCATCCGTGTATTGGATCTCACGCGTATTCTGGCTGGCCCGGTGTGTGCACGCACACTTGCCGAGAATGGCGCCGAGGTGCTGATGGTGACCGCCGAGCGGTTGCCGCAGATCCCGGAGCACGTCATCGACACGAGCCACGGCAAGCGGAGCTGCTTCCTCGATCTCTCCTCTGCAGACGGGGCAGCGCAGCTGAAAGCATTGGTGAAGGATGCCGACGTGTTCAGCCAAGGCTATCGGCCGGGCATGATCGGCAAGCTCGGATTCGGACCGCAGGAGCTGGCAGCGATACGGCCGGGGATCATCTACACGACGATCAGCTGCTATGGCGCCGACGGTCCGTTCAGTCATCGCGGCGGCTGGGAGCAGGTGGCGCAGACGATGACCGGCATCTGCCACGACAACAATCCGGAGCGGCCGCATTTGCTGCCAGCGGCGGCGTGCGACTACACGACGGGCTATCTCGGCGCGTACGGTGTGATGCTGGCGCTGGCGCGGCGGGCTCGCGAGGGCGGCAGCTATCACGTGCGCGTGTCCCTTTGCCAGTCGGGCATGTTCATCCATCGCCAGGGCAAGGTGGAGTACGGACAGGCCAACATGGATCTGGCGCCAGCAGAGCTCGACGAGATCCGGATCGAAAGCGAGCCCCCGCACATCGGGCCGCTGAGGCATCTCGGCCCCGTGCTCCGGCTCTCGGAGACGCCACCGCGATGGATCCGGCCGACGCCGAAGCTCGGCGGGGACACGCCCGGATGGCCGGCAACTGGTGGCACCCGAGCGGCTGCGGAATAGACGCCGCGATATCTTCCGACGCTTCAAACAACGAGCTCGCTGCGACGTCAGCGGGCCGACAGGGAAGAACGCCCGATGACCATGCGTGAGGCGCCATGAGCGGGATTGCCGCCCTGGCGCCGTTCCGAACGCGAAGCTTCCGCTTCCAGTGGCCGGCCGATCTCTTCACGGCCTGGGCGCTGGAGATGGAGACACTGATCCTGGGCTGGTACGTGCTGGTCGAGACCGGCTCGGTTGTGCTGCTCACGGTGTTCGGATCGCTTCAGTTCGTGGGAACGCTGATCTCGCCGGTGCTGGGCATGCTCGGTGACCGGCTGGGCCTGCGCAACGTGCTCGCGGTGATGCGGTTCTGCTATGCGATATTCGCGTCCGTTATCCTGTTCCTGGCGCTGACCCAGCAACTCAGCCCCATGCTCGTGCTGGTCGTCGCCGCCATGTCGGGCATGGTTCGGCCCTCGGACATCGGCATGCGCAGCGCACTCGTCGGTGCAACGGTGCCGGCCGGGCATCTCGTCGCTGCCATGGGCATTTCCAGGACGACGCAGGACTCGGCGCGTGTCGGCGGTGCGTTGGCGGGCGCCGCATTCATGGCCTCGTTCGGCATGGGGCCGGCCTACATGATGATCACCGGTATCTACCTGACGGGCACGTTGCTGACGCTGCTCGTCGACAGCCGGCCGGGTGCGCGTCCCGTCACGATCGCCGGGGCGCCGCCGGTGTTGCGTCCTTCACCATGGCGCGATCTGAAAGAGGGGCTTGCCTACGTCTGGCGAACGCCGCGGCTGCTTGCGGCGATGAGCCTGGCGGCCCTGGTGAACCTGACGGCTTTCCCCCTCACGGGTGGCCTGATGCCCTACATCGCGCGCGACGTGTTCCATCTGGACCAGAAGGGTCTTGGACTGCTGGTCGCCAGCTTTGCCTCGGGGGCATTCATCGGCTCGGTGACGCTGAGCCTGCTCGGCGCACGGATCCGTCCCGCGCGGACGATGATGGCGACCTGTGTCATCTGGTACCTGTGCCTGATCGGGTTCGTGCTGGCGAAGAGCCTGCCGCTGGCGATGGGGCTGCTGCTTCTCGCCGGCATCGCGCAGAGCCTCAGCATGGTGACGCTGGCGATCATCCTGCTGCGGACGTCGGAAGAGCGGTTCCGCGGGCGCATCATGGGTGTGCGCATGCTGGCGATCTACACTCTGCCCTTGGGGTTGCTCATCGCCGGCGCCATGATCCCGCACATCGGCTATCACGCGACGGCGATCATCTTCGTGGTGACGGGCCTGTTGCTGACGCTGGAAATCGCAGTGACCTGGCGGGCCGACCTGATCGCCAAGGATGCGGCGGGGAATGCAGGGTAGGAAACGAGTCAAGAGAAGCGAGACGAGAGATGTCAGACGCACTTCCGACCGCCACGCGCGTTTCCGACCCCGGCATTCGCAAGCTCTACAGCCAGGAGAGCCGCTGGCAGGCGTGGCTGGACGTCGAGGTTGCCCTGGCGCGGGCGCAGGAGGAGCTCGGTATCATTCCGAAGGGCGCCGCAGAGGCGATCGCGAAAGGGGGACGTCTCGAGCTGATGGACCGGGCGCGCATCGACGAGGGCTTCCAGCGCACAGGGCATACGCTGGTGCCGCTCGTCTGGGAGCTGGGCCGGGTGGTCGGCGAGCCGCATGGCGGATGGGTGCACTGGGGCGCCACAACGCAGAACATCACGCAAACCGGTGACCTTCTGGTGCTGCGCCAGGCGCATGGCATCTTTCTGCGCCAGATCGGCGAGGCGCTGGCCGCGATGGCCGAGCTGGCAGAGCGGGGAGCGGAGATGGCGCTTCCCGGCCGCACGCATGGACAGCACGCCGTGCCGGCGACGTTCGGCTACAAGGTGGCCGTGTGGATCGACGAGTTGGCGCGGCACGTCGAGCGGCTGGAGCAGGCGGCACCACGGATTTTCGTCGCGATGCTCGGCGGTGGCGCAGGCACATTCGCATCGCTGGGGAAGGACGGTCCGCCGGTACAGGCCGGGATCGGGAAACACCTCGGGTTCGGCACGATGAAGGTGCCGTCGCGCGCGCTCGGCGATCATCTCGCCGAGAACATCTGCATTCTCGCGCTGCTGGCATCGACGTGCGCCAAGATCGGGCGCGAGATCTATACGCTCATGAAAACGGAGCTCGGCGAGGTTGAGGAGCCGGTGCCGCCGGGCACCGTCGGCTCGTCGACCATGCCGCAGAAGCGCAACCCGAAGCTCTGCCAGGACATCATCGCGCTGGCGGCCGACGTTCGCACACAAGTGCCGCTGGCGCTCGAGGCGATGCAGACCGAGCACGAGGCCGACCGCACCATGACGCTGATGATGGACGCGGCCGAGGCTCGGGCGTGTATCGCGACCGGCGACATGCTGGGGCGATTGACAGAGGTGTTGCGCGGACTGGTGCTCGATCCGGAGAGGATGCGGAGAAATCTCGATCTCGGTGGCGGCCTGATCATGGCCGAGGCCGTGATGCTGGAGCTCGGCCGGACGCTCGGGCGGCAGAACGCGCACGACATCGTCTACGATGCGGCACAGGCGGCCTTCATCGAAGGACAATCCTTCTCGGACGTGCTGGCGGCAGACCCGCGCGTGACGAAGCACCTCAAGCCGGAGGGCATCCGTCAATTGATCGATCCGGTGGCCTATACGGGTCTTTGCGCGGAAATGGCACGCGATGGCGCCAAGAGTGCGAGGTCTCTGGCCGCGCGTCTTCGCGGCGTGCGATAGAACTCGGGACAACAGCACAGCCAGGACATCCGGCATGACGACAAACGCGCGCGCCAAGCGCCACTACGAGGACATCGTGGTGGGGCAGCCCTTCCAATACGGCGGGTACCGGGTGACCAGGGAAGAGATCTTCGAGTTCGCGCACGCCTACGATCCTCAGCCGCACCACATCGACGAGGAGGCGGCGAAACTGTCGCTCGTGAAGGGATTGTGCGCCTCGGGCTGGCACTCGTGCGCGATGTTCATGCGGATGTTCTACGACGGCGTTCTGGCCAACTCGGCATCGATGGGCGGCCCGGCGATCGACGAGGTGAAGTGGATAAAGCCGATCCGGCCGAATCACGTGCTCAAGGCGCGGTCGACATGCGTCGAGAAGCGGGTGATGCGATCACGGCCCGGCGTCGGCATCTGCAAGATGCAGCACGAGATCTTCAATCAGAGCGACGAGCTGATGATGACCATGGAGAACTCGGTCTTCATCGCCGTGCGCAACCCTGGTGCGGGCACCGGCTCGGAGGCGCAGTGATGAGCACGTATTTCGAGGATCTCGAGCTCGGCCGCGTCACGGAGCTGGGCAGCAACACGTTCACGGCAGAGAGCATCAAGGCTTTTGCGGCAAAGTACGATCCGCAGCCGTTTCACCTCGACGAGGACGCAGCGAAGTCGTCGATCTTCGGGGCGCTGTGTGCCTCAGGCTGGCAAACGGCAGCAGTGTATACGGGCATGAACATCCGCTCCCGCCTGGCACGGGAAGCCGAAGCGCGGGCGCGGGGCGAGGAGATCGCGCGGTGGGGGCCGTCGCCGGGCTTCAAGGATCTGAAGTGGCCGCGGCCGGTGTTCGCGGGCGACACGATCAGCTACCGGCAGTCGATCGCCGCGCTGACCAATTTCAAGAACCGGCCCGAGCGCGGCATGCTGGTTACGCTCGGCGAAGGCTTCAATCAGAACGGCGAGCTCGTTTTCCAGGTGACTGGACAGATCCTGGTGCCGCGACGGGTGCCGCTGGATGCCCCTCAGGAAGGAGCCGCGCGATGAAAGTGACGCGCATCCGCACAATCCCAGCGAACGTGCCGCTCGAGCGGCCGATCCTGGCGGGCGGCTGGGAGATCAAGTCTGCGGGCATCCTCGCGGTCCTGGTCGAGACCGATGCGGGTGCCGTGGGCGAGGGACTGGCATTCACGCTCAACGGACGCCGAATGGGCATCCTCGTCGAGGGCGTGGAGACGCTTGCACCATTGGCGATCGGGCTCGACCCGCATTTCACCGGGGCCTTCATGGAGCGGGCGCTCAAAGACACGCTGTTCTTTGGGCATCAGAGCCCGCTCGTGATGTCGATGGCGGCGATCGAGACGGCTCTGTGGGACATTCGCGCGAAAGAGGCGGGGCTCCCGATGCACAAGCTGCTGGGCGCCGTGCGCGACCGGGTTCCTGTCTATTGGAGCGGCGGCCTCTGGCTGACGATGAGCATCGACGAGTTGCAGCGCGAAGCTGCCGACAAGGTGGGCCAGGGCTACCGGGCGATGAAGCTGCGCGTTGCTCGCGGGGACGACCGGGCGACGGCCGAGCGCGTGAAGGCAGTGCGAGCCGCGATAGGGCCGGACATCAAGCTGATGGTGGACGCCAACCAGACGCTGGACGTAGCCGGCGCCATCCGGTTGTCTCGCCTGCTTGCCGAGCACGATCTGACTTGGTTCGAGGAGCCCATTCCCTACTACGACCATCGCGGCGAGGCGGAGATAAGGATTGCGAGCCCGATCCCGCTCGCGAGTGGTAAATCCGAGTATCTGGCTCGCGGCATGGCGACCATGGCCGAGATGGGGTGTTGCCAGACGCTGATGCCGGACCTGCAGCGGATGGGCGGAATTGGCGAGTTCATCAAGGGCGCGCACATGGCGGAGCGGCACGGTGTTGCCGTGTCGTCGCATCTGTTCAGCGAGATGAGCCTGCCAATCCTGGCTGCGCTCGACAACGCGACGTTCCTCGAGGTGATGCCGTGGTTCGAGCCGGCATATCAAGACCGGCTGAGGATCGAGGACGGTTTCGCTCACGTATCGGACCGGCCCGGTCACGGCTGCCGGCTCGACATCGCGGCGCTGGAGCGAATGCGGATGTAGTGCTGGTCACACGACCATCTCACTCGCGGCGCCTTCAACAAGACGAACGATGTCGCTCATGATGGCGGTCAACTCGAAGTCCTTGGGGGTGTAGACCGCCGCGACACCCAGGCTCCTCAAGGTTGCCGCGTCGGCTGGCGGGATGATGCCGCCGACCACGACGGGCACGTCATCCAGACCCGCGGCACGCATGCGCTCCATCACGTCACGCACGAGGGGCACATGCGATCCCGACAGGATCGACAGGCCAACGACGTGAACGCTCTCGTCCGTGGCGGCGCGCACGATTTGCGAGGGTGTCAGGCGGATGCCCTCGTAGACGACCTCCATGCCGCAATCCCGGGCGCGGACGGCGATCTGCTCGGCGCCATTTGAGTGACCATCGAGGCCGGGCTTGCCGACCAGCAGCTTGACCCGACGACCGAGCTTCTCGGACACGGTCTCGACGCGCTTGCGGACGCCGGTCACGCCATCGCTCGAAGAGGGACGAGACTGGGCAACGCCCGTCGGCGCACGGTACTCGCCGAAAACGCGCCGAAGCGCTGCGCCCCATTCGCCGGTCGTAACGCCAGCCTTGGCGCACTCGATCGACGGCTCCATGACGTTGCGGCCTTCCTTTGCGGCGCGCTCCAGCTCGGTCAGCGCCGACGTGACCGCTGACGCATCGCGGGCCGCGCGCCACGCCTGCAATTGCTCGACGGCCTCGCGCTCGACGCCCTCGTCGACGGTGAGGATGGCGCCTTCGCCGGTCGAGAGCGGCGAGGTCTCCGTTTCTGTCCAACGATTGACGCCCACCACGACCTGCTCGCCGGTCTCGATCCTGCTCAGGCGGTCCGTGTTGGATTCAACGAGGCGGCGCTTCATGTAGTCGATCGCAGCGACGGCACCGCCCATCCTTTCGATGTTGGCCAGCTCGGCCTTGGCCTCGGCCTTCAATGCCTCCACCTTGGCGGCGACCGCCTTCGAGCCATCGAAGATATCGGGGTAGTCGAGCAGGTCGGTCTCGTAGGCGAGGACCTGCTGCATCCGCAGTGACCACTGCTGGTCCCAGGGGCGAGGCAAGCCCAGCGCCTCGTTCCAGGCAGGAAGCTGCACGGCGCGGGCGCGGGCGTCCTTGGACAGCGTCACGGCGAGCATCTCGAGCAGGATGCGGTAGACGTTATTCTCGGCCTGCTGCTCGGTGAGGCCGAGCGAGTTGACCTGAACGCCATAGCGGAACCGGCGGAGACGGGCGTCGGTCACGCCGTAGCGCGTCTCGCACAGCTCGTCCCAGAGCGCGGTGAACGCGCGCATCTTGCAGATCTCGGTCACGAACTTGAGGCCCGCATTCACAAAGAACGAGATGCGGCCGACCACCTGCGGGAAATCAGCGGCTGCGACCGCGCCCGATGCCTTCACCGTGTCCAGGACCGCCATGGCCGTCGCCAGCGCGAAGGCAAGCTCCTGAACCGGCGTCGCGCCTGCCTCCTGCAGGTGGTAGGAGCAGACGTTTGTCGGGTTCCACTTCGGGATCTCGCGGTAGGAAAAGACGATCGTGTCCTTGATCAAGGCGAGTGACGGCTCGGGCGGGAACACGTAGGTGCCGCGCGAGAGATACTCCTTGATGATGTCGTTCTGAATGGTGCCGGTGAGCTTCGCCCGCGGTACGGCCTTCTCGTCGGCCACGGCCACATAGAGCGCCAACAGCCAGGCCGCCGTAGCGTTGATGGTCATCGACGTATTCATGCGGTCGAGCGGGATCTGGTCGAGGAGCGTGCGCATGTCACCGAGATGCGCGACCGGAACGCCGACCTTGCCGACCTCGCCACGGGCAAGGACGTGGTCGGGGTCGTATCCGGTCTGCGTCGGTAGATCGAAGGCAATGGAGAGGCCAGTCTGGCCCTTGGCGAGATTCGAACGGTAGAGCGCGTTCGATTTGGCGGCTGTGGAGTGACCCGAATAGGTGCGGAAGATCCAGGGCTCGTCACGCTTCGGCGCGGGGTTGTCTGGGGTCATTCTGTGGGCTCGCTCCCGTGACCGCGCGCTGACAGGCGCCGCGGCCGATTTTGCTGCAGTGCAGTATGCCGTTCTTTTCGCTCCGCGACAATCGCGTGGGCACCGGAGCCTCAGCATCCTCCAACGGTGCTGGCATTTGCGAACCTTCAAGGGCCTCCATGACCTTCGCCCCGTCGGCCGTGCGGGATCTCTGAGCCAAGCGGCACAGCCGGAGTGGAACAATGTGCTCGTGCCCGGATTGAAAGAGGGCTGACCCGGAAAGAGCGCATGCCCGAGCCCTCACAGAAGCAAATCGTCAGAACATTGCTGGAGCGACACGGCCGAACGTTCAGCGAGCAGCTGGGCTTCGATGTCAGCCGGAACACACCGGGACCGCTCTTCAAGCTGCTTTGCGCGGCGATCCTGCTCAGTGCGCGGATACGAGCGGATGCCGCGACGCAGGCTGCCGCTGCTCTTCTGAAGTCCGGTTGGACTTCACCTCAGAAGCTCGCAGACGCCGGGTGGAAAGCGCGCGTCGAAGTGCTGAATCGCTCAGGATATGCCCGCTACGACGAGAGCACGGCGCGCATGCTCGGTGACAGCGCCGACCTGTTGTTGAAATCTTATGGGGGCGATCTGCGGCGCCTTCGCGAGAAGGCCGGTCGCGACCCTGACACCGAGAGACAATTGCTCCGTGACTTCAAGGGTCTCGGAAAGGTCGGCGTCGACATCTTCTGTCGCGAGGCCCAAGTCGCCTGGGAGGAGATCTATCCCTTCGCCGACGCTCGCAGCCTCGCGGCTGCGTCAAAGCTCGGCCTACCCGACAGTGCCGGGAAGCTGGCGCGTCTCGTCGATCGCGAGACTTTTCCGCGGCTGGTGGCGGCGCTCATCCGCTGCTCTCTCGCCAACGACGCTCCCGACATTCGAGAGGCCGCTGGGGAGCGCCGAGAGCGCAGCGAGGGCAATCGGCCCGATCTCTGACCAGCAGAAAGTCTTTGTCCTCACAGAGGCGCTTCACTCTCTTGTGCGCTGCAGCGTGATGTGCTGCAGTGCGGCAACTCGAGCGCCCGGAGATGAGCGATGTCGAACTCTTCTGTAGCCAGAATGGAGTCGTCTGCCACGGAGACATCCGCCGCCGTCAAGGATCTCTACGAGATCGGCGAAATCCCGCCGCTCGGACATGTCCCGACGCGGATGTACGCGTGGGCCATACGGCGCGAGCGGCATGGGGAGCCCGACACGGCGATGAAGGTCGAGGTAGTGCCGACCTGGGAGCTCGACAGCCACGACGTGCTCGTCCTCGTGATGGCGGCGGGCGTCAATTACAACGGCGTCTGGGCGGCGCTCGGCACCCCGATATCTCCTTTCGACGGCCATAAGGCGCCGTTCCATGTCGCTGGCTCGGACGCGGCCGGCATCGTCTGGGCGGTCGGCTCCAAGGTGAAACGCTGGAAGGTCGGCGACGAGGTCGTCATCCATTGCAACCAGGACGACGGCGACGACGAGGAGTGCAACGGCGGCGATCCGATGTTCTCGCCGTCGCAACGGATCTGGGGATACGAGACGCCGGACGGCTCGTTCTCACAGTTCACGCGTGTGCAGGACCGGCAGCTGATGGAGCGGCCCAAGCACCTGACTTGGGAGGAGAGCGCCTGCTACACGCTGACCCTCGCCACCGCCTACCGCATGCTTTTCGGCCATCGCCCGCATATTCTACGCCCCGGTCACAACGTGCTCGTATGGGGCGCTTCCGGCGGCCTCGGCTCATTTGCGATCCAGCTTTGCGCCACGGCGGGCGCCAATGCCATCGGTGTCGTCTCCGAGGACGACAAGCGCGATTTCGTTATGCAGCTCGGCGCCAAGGGTGTGATCAACCGCAAGAAGTTCAACTGCTGGGGCCAGCTACCGAAGGTCGGCAGCGCAGAGGAGAAGGCCTGGATCGGCGAGGCGCGCAAGTTCGGCAAGGCGATCTGGGACATCACCGGCAAGGGCGTCAATGTCGACTTCGTGTTCGAGCATCCGGGCGAATCGACGTTCCCGCTTTCCGTGCTCCTGGTGAAGCGCGGCGGTATGGTGGTGATCTGCGCGGGCACGACGGGCTACAACCTGACGATGGACGCGCGGTACCTCTGGATGCACCAGAAGCGCGTGCAAGGCAGCCACTTCGCCAACCTCCTGCAGGCTGCGCAAGCCAACAAGCTGGTGGTCGAGCGGCGCATTGATCCGTGCATGTCGGAGGTGTTCGCGTGGGAGCAGATCCCGAAGGCGCACATGCGGATGCTGAGGAACGAGCACAAGCCGGGCAACATGGCAGTGCTGGTGAACGCGCCGACGACGGGGCTGCGCACGTACGAGGACGTGCTCGAGGTGTCGAAGGCCAGGTTCGGGTGAGCATGCGTGCCCGCTGCGTGGACGGCGGGACTGCGGGGCTTCGGAAGAACTGCAAGACTTCGGAGCGATCCCCACCCACTTTCCCCAGCCTACCTGGAAGCATGCCATCGAGCGGCACGCTGGGGATAACTTTTTACGTGGGCGATACCAGGATGCCGCCGCGCGCCTTCACATAGTTCTCGGCGACGTCGAGCGGCACCTTGGCGAACAGCACGACCCGCCCCTTTTCGTAAAGGTACGGAGCCAATGCCCACGACGGATCGGCTGGGCCGTCGAGGACCGCCTCGCCGCCGATCTCGACCGACCTATAGCGCTTGGCGTTATCGATTTGCGGCTCACAGTGGTGATACCGCGATGCCTGAATGGACAACTCGCCGCCGTCACCCAGCCGCGCCATCTCGCGGACGTCGTCCTTGAGATGACTGCCATTCGTGATCGCGAGCCATTTGTCGACAGTGACGACAGCTTTTCCGGTCATTCGGCGGGCTTCCCACCCGGCCAGACAGGAGCTTGAGCCAGTTGCGGCCAACCGGCATGGGCCTCGGCGGTGCGGCGGTTTTCCTCCACGCTACGGCCCGGCTTCCATTCGGCGGCGACATAGCGGCGGCCCGTGACGCCTGCGCCCTCGACAGAGCAGAGCCAGACGATCGGACCACACATGGCCGACGGGGGGATCAGGTCGGCGCGCTTGAGCCCCGAGGCCTCCGGCACCATGGCCGTATCGGCCGGGCCGCCCGGGACGACGACGTTGACGGTGATGCCGTCCGGCTCGAATTCCTGAGCATGGCCCGCGGACATGGCCTCGAGGGCCGCTTTCGAGGGACCGTAGGGGTGAAACTTGCCGCGCAGCATGGTGAACATGCTGGTTGTCACGTTGACGATGCGGCCTGAGCCGCGCGCCTTCATGCCCGGAACGACGGCACGCGTCAGGTACCAGGCGCCGTTGAGATTGACGCGGACCATCTGGTCCCACACGTGGGGCTCGATCTCCTCGATACCAACGAGACTGGTGAAATGATCGTCGCGGATGCCCCCCATGCCGAGAGCGCCATTGTTGATCAGGATGTCGATCCTGCCGAAAGCTTTCTCGGTTTCGGCGACAGCTTTCTCACAGGCCATCTGCACGGAGATGTCGAGCGCGATCGTGGCGAGCGCATTGGCTGCCGTCTTGTTGGCTTCGACGAGGCCTGCCAGTCCCTTCTCGTTGATGTCGGCGGCCATCACCTGAGCGCCCGCATCGAGCAGGCCTGCGATGATGGCGCGGCCGAGTCCGCCTGCTGCGCCGCTGATCAGGGCGACTTTGCCCTCCAAGGGCTTGCTGGTCATTCTCGGCCATCCTGTCGATTGGGTTTCCGCGGAGGTCTTTGCTTGGATCGTCGCCGGGTCTCGCGCACTAGCAGGGCTCGACCCGACCTCCAGCGTCAGAGGCGGCTGGGCAGGTAGTGCTGGAACCAGGAGACGGTTTCCGCCATCACCTCCTCGAACGCACGGCCGGCGTAGACCTCGTAGTGGCCCCAGCCTTTCAGCGTGACCAGCTTCTTCGGCTCGCCGGCCTTGTCGTAGAGCGCTTGCGATTCCTCGGGCGGAACGAGGCGGTCGTCGTCGGTGGTGATGAGCAACAGCGGACGGGGAGCGATCTTGTCGACTATCCACTCGGGATGGAACTGCATCGTCTCGTCGATGTACTCGAGCGGGATCGTGCCGACGGCATTCGGGTTGTTCTTGCGGGCGGCAGCCGCCAGCTCCGCGGATTGACGATCGGGCAGCAAGACCTGCTCGCGGGCGACGTATTCCGATTTGCCGGTGAGCACGCGGGTCTCGCGGTCCTTCTTGGAGAGAGCGAGCAGGTCGACCCACTCATCGGGGCGACGCACAGAGCGCATCCAGCGGGCACCGTTGCCGATGCCGACGCAGGAGACCACGCATTTGACGCGCGGATCGATGGCCGCGGTCCAGACGACCGTCGCGCCGCCATAGCTAGTGCCGTAGATGCCGAGACGGTCCTCGTCGACACCCTCCTGCAGACCGAGGAAGGTCATGGCGGCCTGGACGTCGGCGACGCGGCTGACGGGAGCGAGGCGGCTGCGGGTGCCCTCGCTCTCGCCCCAGCCCTTGTAGTCGAAGGTCAGGACGACGTAGCCGGCCTCGTTCAGTACGCGGGCGTTATCAGGCAGATAGAGATCCTTGACGCCGGTGTAGCCGTGACAGAGCACAATGCCGGCTCGCTTCTCGCCGTTTGGCATGTTCTCCGGCAGATACAGATCGCCGGAGAGCTTGTGGCCTTCGCTGTAGAACGAGATCGGCTGTCTCATCGCATCTGCTCCTGAATGGCAAGGCGCTCAGCTGGTCTTGCCTTCGACGAACGCCTTCACGAGGACGTGGGCGATCGCGTGCTTGCCGGGGGCGGTGAGCTTCTCGGGGTGAGTGCCTTCGAGCATGCTCAGGGCTTCGGCGCGCGTGAACCAACGGGCATCAACGAGCTCGTTCCTGTCGACGATCAGCTCGGTGGTCTCTGCGTGGGCGATGCAGCCCATCATCAGCGAGTGCGGGAACGGCCAGGGCTGGCTGCGATAGTAGTCCACGCGACCGACGACGATACCGGTTTCCTCCAGGACCTCCCGGCGGACGGCGTGCTCGATGTCCTCGCCGGGCTCGAGGAAGCCGGCCAGCGTCGAGTACATGCCGGGGGCGTAACGGTGCTCGTGAGCCATGATGCAGCGCTCGCCGTCCGTGACAAGCATGATGACGACGGGGTCGGTGCGCGGGAACCAGTCGAGACCGCAGCCCCAGCACTTGCGGCGCCAGCCGCCATCCTTGACCAGGGTGGTGGAGCCGCACTTGCCGCAACACCTGGATGTCTCATGCCATTGTGCCAGTCCGCGCGCCTTGCCTGCGAGAGACTGCTCGTCGGGGTTGAGCGAGCCCTGCATGGCGAGCGTCCGCAGATCGACGGCGGGACGCAGCACCTCGGCGGCACCGGCAATGGTACGCATCTGATGCTCGGTCATCGCGATGGCGAAGTGGGGGGTGGCATCATCGCGCGAGAGGCCTAAAAAGAGGGCGTTTTCCTCGGGCAGGCGCAAGCGCGAGACCTCGGCGCGGGTCAGCCACCTGAGCGAGCTGGTCCTGTCGGCGCCCGGAAGGACGACGGGCTTCAGGTCCGAGAGGACGAGGAACTTGGCATTGTCGGCGCCTCGCTGGGCATCGACCCAAGCCTTGTCGGCGCGCTTGGCGCTCATGCGATCAAGCAATGCGGTAGCGGCCAGCGTCGGCATCGCGTTTCCTTCCCCGTTCGGTGATTTGCCCAGACTATAGGCGCGGCTGAGAGCATCCGTCACGGGGGTGCCATCTCGCGTCGTCAAGGATACCCGCGATCTGTCAATCAAAGGCCCCGGTGGCGATTGACCGCAGCCTGCTGTTGTGCTGTGTGACGGCCATCACCACGATCAAAAGGGAGGTCGTTAATGAAGACTGTCACGAAGCGTAGTCTTGCGTCTGCACTGGCGCTCGGTACAGCGCTGGCGTTCACCGGCACAGCTTTCGCTCAGCAGAAGACGCTGAAGATGCAAGCGTCGTGGCCTGCATCACTGACGCTCTTCGAGAACTTTACACAGTTCGCGAAGCGCACCGAGGAACTCACGCAAGGTCGCGTCAAGGTCGAGGCCATGCCGGCCGGCCAGGTCGTGCCCGCGTTCGAGGTGCTCGACGCCACCCATAAGAAGGTCATCGACGGCGCCCACACCTGGGCAGGCTATTGGACCGGAAAGAACAAAGCCGCCATTCTGTTCTCCGGCGGCCCCGGCGGTCCGCTCGGGATGGACCACATGGACTACATGTCGTGGATGTGGCACGGCGGTGGTCTGGAGATGTATAATAAGTTCTACCAGGAGACGTTGAAGCTCAATGTCGTGGTGCTGAACATCCTTCCGTCGAGCCCGCAGGCGCTTGGCTGGTTCAAAAAGGAAATCAACACGCTGGCAGACTTCAAGGGACAAAAGTGCCGCCAGACCGGCCTCGCGGCTGAGATCTTCAACGAGATGGGCATGCGCACGGTCAACATGGCCGGCGGCGAAATCATGCCAGCGGCAGAGCGCGGCACCATCGACTGCGCCGAGTGGGTTGGTGGAATCGAGGATCTGCGCTTCGGTTTCCAGACGATCTGGAAGTATCATTACGCGCCGTCGCTGCACGAGAACGTCTCGATCGGCGAGCTGCTGATCAACCGGGATGCCTGGAACAGCTTGGGCAAGGTCGATCAAGAGATCATGAAGGCGGCCGCAACTGAAACCATGTTCACATGGTGGGCGAAGTGGCAGCGCCAGAACGCCGAAGCCCTTGCCGAGATGCGCGACAAGCATGGCGTCAACGTGAAGGAGACGCCGGCCGAGATCCACAAGGAGTTCCTGGCCACGTGGGACAAGATCGCTGCGCGTGAAAGCGAGAAGAACCCGGTGTTCAAGGAAGTCTGGGAGAGCCAGAAGAAGTGGGCGTCGGTCTCGGTGCCGGCCAAGCGCTTCTATTACCCGGCTTATAATCTCGCCGCCGACCACTATTGGCCGACGAAGAAGTAGCGCCAACGGTCGACACGCCGGGCGCGTAGCGCTAGCCGTGCCGACCCGTCCGCGTCCACGGTTGCAGGGCATCGGAGTCGCGCTCCGGTGCCCTTGATCGTTGCGGCGTGGCAACCAGGGCGAGCCAGGCCCTCTCCGCAGGCTACCGGGGCAGTCACCCGACGAATCGCAGAATTGACGCGGTCTGTTCCGTTTGTCCAATTGACCGGACAACTGCGCTGTGCTGACTCGGAGCATCCGCGTCTGGAAGTGGAGGAGACTGGTCGTTCGTTTCGAAAGGGCAACCGCCGCTGCCGCGCCGGCACCAGCCCTCTGCCGCCCAGGAACGTCGTTGCCCGAATTGCGTTTGCCGGCAACCGCGACCTCAGGAGCAGCAGTAACCTAGACTACAGATCCGAGCCGATCGCTCAGCGCAACGGGTTATCGATGCGCCGCACACGCGAAAGCTCGTCGCCCGTCTCACCACTCGCTTCGGCACCAGAAGCGATCCGATCAATCTCCTCGGGGGAGGACCATGACCCAGCCATCACCCGCCTATCTCGGCACGATACGCACGATCGATTGGATCACCGAGCACATGGGGGTTGGGCTCGCCTGCATCCTCGTGCCGGTTCTCATCGTGCCCAACGTTTACGAGGTGGTCAGTCGCTACGTGTTCTCGGACCCCACGATCTGGGCGCTGGACGTGACGACTATGGTCTTCGGGGCGCTGTTCATGCTGGGTAGTGCGTATGCCCTGCTCAAGGGCGCGCATGTGCGGACCGACATGCTGTGGGACGGCTTCTCCGACAAAACCAAAGGCAGGATCGACAGCGTCGCCTTCATCGTCTTCTTCCTTCCGACCATGGCCATTCTCACTTACTCGAGCTGGGACGATTTCCTCTACTCGATGGACATCAACGAGAGATCCAACTCCGGCGCCTGGCAGCCGATCATCTGGCCGCTCCGCGCCGTCATTCCGCTCGCGTGCGCGATGCTGTTCCTGCAGGGCGTCTCCGAGCTGTTGAAGAGCCTGTGGGCTGCACGAACCGGTGAATTCCTCGTCAAGCACGAGAAGATCGAGGTCTGACCAGATGAGCCCCAACGAAATCCTCGGCGCCGTCATGCTGTTCGGCATGGTGGCCGTGATCTTCATCGGCTTCCCGATCTCGTTCACCCTGCTCTTCCTCGCCCTCGTCTTCGGCGGTGTCGGCCTCGGCTGGGCGCAGACCTTCGATCTCGCCTACCTGCAGATCTGGGGCACGATGAAGGACGAGATCCTTCCCGCCGTGCCCCTGTTCATCTTCATGGGCTACATGACCGAGCAGGCGGGACTCATGGAGCGCCTGTTCGGCGCGCTTCGAAGCCTGCTCGCGCCGGTGCGGGGCTCGCTCTACCTCGCGGTCATCCTGACGGCGACGATCTTCGCCATGGCGACCGGCATCGTCGGCGCGGCCGTGACCGTGCTCGGCATCATGGCCGGTCCGATGATGATCAAGGCGGGCTACGACGGACGCCTCTCGGCCGGCGCCATTGCGGCAGGCGGCACGTTGGGCATCCTGGTTCCGCCGAGCGTGATGCTCGTCGTGATGGGACCGACGATGGGTGTCCCCGTCAATCTGCTCTACTCGGCCTCGCTCGGCCCAGGGTTCGTGCTGGCTGGTTGCTACATCCTCTATACGCTCGGCCGAAGCATGATCAACCCGGCGCTCGGCCCGGCCATGACCATGGAGGAACGTCGCGAGGCCTACGATGCGATGACCACCGAGAAAGTCGGCGCACCCGTCGTCCTGCTCGGCTTCCTGTGCGTCACGGTCATCGCGGCGCTGATCGCTTACGTGCTGTCGACATCGATCGTGGGACAGGGGTCGCCCATCATCTGGGGCATTCCCGCCCTGATTCTGGCGGCGATCGCGGGGTACGCCTATGTCGTGAGCCCCTATTTCCGGGCCATCATGCTGGGCATCGCACCACTGAGCGCGCTGATCGGCTTCACGCTCGGGACAATTCTCGGCGGCCTTGCCACACCAACCGAGGCAGCCTCGTGCGGTGCGTTCGGGGCGTCGATCCTGGCCCTTCTCTATAACCGGCTGGGCTGGAACTCGTTCAGGAACGCCTGCGTCGGTACGTTGACGACCTCTGCAATGGTGCTGTTCCTCGCCGTCGCATCGAACGTCTTCGGCGCGGTCTTCACCAAGCTCGGTACGGCGACGGTGATCACGAACACCCTCATTGCCCTGCCGCTCGACGACATGTGGAAGCTGGCACTGATCATGGTGCTCATCTTCATCCTCGGGTGGCCGTTCGAGTGGCCCGCGATCGTTCTCGTCTTCCTGCCGATCTTCCTTCCGGTCGTCGAGCGTCTGAAAATCGGCGGCATGACAAAACTGGAGCTCTTGATCTGGTTCGGCGCGCTCGTGGCGGTGAACCTGCAAACGGCGTTCCTCAGTCCACCGGTTGCGATGTCGGCCTACTATCTGCGGAACGTCGTGCCACAGTGGACGCTGGGCATGATCTACCGCGGCATGGCCGACTACATGGTCATCCAGTGCGTCGTGTTGCTGGGCCTGTTCTTCTTCCCGGATATCGCGCTCTGGCTGGTTCGTGCGCTGCGATAGCCTGCGCATTACGAGACATCGGAAATCGGATGGCCGTCCTTCGGGGCGGCCGTCTTCTTTTTGTCGTTCGGCTGACAACTGCCGTTGCGGGAGGGCGCCCAGTCCCTTAAGTAGATCGCGGGAGGTTGGCAGCGGACGCGTCCCTCGCCAACCGGGTCAGGTCCGGAAGGAAGCAGCCCTAACGATCAGGACTCGGGTCGCTGTCCAACCTCTCATATTCGTGGCGCATGCCGACACCGCCTCGCGGAGCCGGCGGACTTGCGCGGGAGCTTGCGGCCGATGCCGCCGGGCCGAAGGGTCGGCCGTTCCACTTCACCGTGAGGCTCGCGTCGAGGAATGAGCGACAGCGAAGGCACACCGGAATCGCTTGGCCCAGGCCTATTCGGGGGCCCCCCAGAGGTCGCAGCGCCCGCCTATGTGGTGCTCGCCCGAAAATACCGGCCGCAGAAATTCGATGACCTGATCGGCCAAGATGCGATGGTGACGACGCTGCGGAATGCGTTCGCCATTGAGCGCATCGCGCAGGCCTACATGCTGACCGGCGTGCGCGGCGTGGGCAAGACAACGACGGCCCGCATCCTGGCGCGCGCGCTGAACTACTCCGGCACGGATGGCACGGATCGCCCATCGATCGATCTTTCCGTGCCAGGCCGTCACTGCCGCGAGATCATCGACAGCCGGCACCCGGACGTCGTCGAGATGGACGCCGCGTCGAATACCGGCGTCGACAACATTCGAGAGATCATCGAGAGCGCGCGCTACAAGCCGATGGTGGCTCGCTACAAGGTGTTCATCATCGACGAGGTGCATATGCTGTCGAAGGGCGCCTTCAATGCCCTTCTAAAAACACTCGAGGAGCCGCCGCCGCATGTGAAGTTCATCTTTGCGACGACGGAGATCCGCAAGGTGCCGGTGACGGTGCTGTCGCGATGCCAACGGTTCGATCTAAGACGCGTGGACGTGCCGCTGCTGGCAGCCCACTTCAAGCGAATTGTCGCCAACGAAGGCGCGGAGGCCGAGGACGAGGCGTTGGCCGTGATCTCTCGAGCGGCGGAAGGCTCCGTCCGCGACGGGCTTTCCGTGCTCGACCAGGCGATCGCCATGGGCTCGGGCAAGGTCACCGAAGCCGGCGTGAGGGCGATGCTCGGACTCGCCGATCGCGGCCGGCTGTTCGACCTGCTGGAGACACTTTTCACAGGCGATGCGGGTGGTGCACTCGCGGCACTCGGCGGATTGCACCGGGATGGCGCCGATCCCATCCAAACGCTGGCCGATCTCGGCGAGGCCGTGCACATCGCGACGCGTGTGAGGGTCGCGGGCGCGGACGCGGCTGGAGAAGGGCTTTCGGCAGAGGAGCGGCGCCGGGCGACGGCGCTCGCGGGAAAAGTTTCTACGGCGGCGCTGTCGCGGGCGTGGTCGATGCTGCTCAAGGGCCTGGACGAGGCCGGACGGGCACCGAGCGCGCTATCGGCTGCCGAGATGGTGCTCGTGCGGATCGCACATGCCGCGGACCTGCCGTCTCCGGAGGACATCATCCGGACGCTAGGCGGTGGTCGCCCCGCGCGGCGTGACGCCTCGCGGGACGGCGCAGATAGGCCTGCGCAGGGGGCCGACGCGCGCGGGCCCGTCAACGTGGCGCCGCAGCAGCCAGCTCCGCGATCGATCGCGACGGACGAGCCGCCGCCGCCATCGAGCCTGGACGATTACGGGACGGTGGGGGCGGACCCCGATCCCTACGATCCCGAGGTTGTCGACGAGGATAGCCCCGAGGCGGTGCCGGGGGTGGCTTCAGGTCTCGACGATCCGCGCTCGTTCGAGAACGTTGTGGACGTGGTCGCGCGCCGGCGGGACGCGCGCCTCAAAGTGCATCTCGAGGAGCATGTTAGCCTGGTCAAGTTCGACGCGGCCGGCTCTATCGAGCTGGCGTTGCTGCCGGGTGCTCCGCCAGAGATCGCCAACGAGCTTCGGGAAAAGCTCAACAAGTGGACCGGACGCCGGTGGATGGTCGCCGTATCGCGGACGAAGGGCGAGCCGACACTGGGCGAGGTGCGGCGCGCTCGCGAGGCGGCGGAGCTGGAGGCGCTGAAGAAGCACAGCGCGCTGGCTGAGCTACTGGAGCAGTTCCCGGGTGCCAAGATCACGGCGGTACGCCCGGTGATCGTGCAAAGCGACGACGACGAGCAGGCGACGGGCTAGTCCAGGCACAAGCGCTGGAAGACAGCGGCCGTCACGCGCAAGGAGCGAGAAACATGAAGGACTTGATGAAGCTGATGGCCCAGGCCGGGCAGATCCAGCAGAAGATGCAGCAAATGCAGGAGGAGCTGGCCGCCCTCGAGATCGAGGGACAGTCGGGCGCAGGGCTGGTCAAGGTGATGCTGAATGGCAAGGGCGAGATGCGGAGCGTGCGTATCGACCCCAGCCTTATGAAGCCGGGCGAGGCGGAGATCGTCGAGGATCTGATACTGGCTGCGCATCAGGATGCGCGCGCGAAGGTCGAGACCTCCATGCAAGAGCGGATGCAAGAGGTGACCGGCGGCCTGCCGCTGCCGCCGGGCATGAAGCTGTTCTGATTCCGCCGATCGCTCAGCCCGCGGCGGCGCCCGATGCTCCCCGGGTTACAAAGCGATTGAGGCGCTCGACGAACGTGGCTGGATCAGCCGGCAGCTCGCCATCGAGGATGCGGGCCTGATCCAGCAATAAACCTGCTAGATCCCTGACGTCGTCCGAGCGGCCTTGAGCTGCACCCTCGGCGACGGCGGCTAGGAGCGCATGAGAGGCGTTGACCTCGAGCACGGGCTTCATGCCGAGGCCTTGCTCGCGCTGCTGCAAGAGACGCTCCAGCGCCAGATCGGGGCCAGCCCCGGACGCCACGAGGCAGGCGGCCGACGACACGAGCCGGCTCGAGATACGGACATCGCTCACGGCATCGCCCAGCGCCGTCTTGAGGGCGGAGACGAGTGCGCCTGTATCGCCGGCCGGGGGCTCGGGGCTTTTGCCTTCCAGGTACGGGATGGCGGATAGGTCGGCCTCGCCTTGGGTCAGCGACTTCAGCGGCTTGTCGTCGAATTTGAGACCGCGCGTCGTCCAGAAGCTGTCGACGTGATCGGCGAGAAGCAGCACCTCGACGCCGCGTGCCTGGGCCGCCTCGAGTTGCGGGCTCGCTTTCAGGCGCTCGAGATTGCTGCCGGCCAAATAGTAGATCTCGGTCTGACCGGGCCGCATCGCGGCGACATAGTCCTTGAGGGAACGCAAGCCTGGACCCGCCGTCGAGTGGAAGCGCGCAAGCCCGAGCAGCTGATCGCGGCGCTCGAAGTCTTCGTAGATGCCCTCTTTCAGGACAGAGCCGAAGGTCTCCCAGACCTGGGAGAACCGCTCGGGCTCCTTGTCGGCGAGCGTGACAAGCTCGGACAGAACGCGGCCGGTCAACGCCTTGCGGATCTGTGCGACCTGCGGATTGTTCTGGAGCATCTCGCGGCTGATGTTGAGGGGCACGTCCTCGCTATCGACGACACCGCGCACGAAGCGAAGATAGCTCGGCAGGAGCTCGGCTTCTTCCGTGATGAACACGCGGCGGACGTAGAGCTTCACGCGCCCCTTTCGCTCGACGTCGAACAGGTCGAAGGGCCGCTCGCCGGGCACGAAAAGCAGCACGGCATACGACTGACGGCCCTCGGCCTTGTAGTGAATGGTGAGAGCCGGTTCGCCCATCTGGTGGGTGATGCCGCGATAGGCCTCCGCGTAGGCCTCTGGAGCGACCTCGGACTTGGAGCGCTGCCACAATGCGCTGGCGGTGTTCAACTGGCGACGCTCACCACTCTCGCCGATCAACTCGACCGGGAAGAGGATGTGGTCGGAGTAGGTCTTGACGATACGCTCGATCTCGTAGGGCTCGAGATAGGCGTCCGAATCCGACTTCAAGTGCAGCGTCACCCGGGTGCCGCGGGGCACGCTCGCCGTCTCAGCCTCGGTCGCCGGGCGCACGGTGAAGCCGTTCGCACCGTCAGACGACCAGACGAAGGCAGTTTCGCTGCCGGCTCGACGGCTGACGACCTCGATCCGCTCGGCGACCATGAAGGCCGAGTAGAAACCTACACCGAACTGGCCGATGAGGCCGCTGCTCCTATCCTGGGGTTCGGCCGCAAGACGGTCGAGGAAGGCACGGGTCCCGGAGCGGGCGATGGTGCCGAGATTGTCGACCAGCTCCGCCTCATTCATGCCGATGCCGTTGTCGGCGATAATCAGGTGGCGAGACGCCTTGTCGATGGACAGTGTGATGGCAAGACGCTGATCGTCAGCCAGCAACTCGGGCGCCGCGATCGCCTCGTAGCGGAGCTTGTCGCAGGCGTCGGAGGCGTTCGAGATCAACTCCCGCAGGAAGATGTCCTTCTCAGTGTAGACCGAGTGGACCATCAGATGAAGGAGGCGGGACACCTCGGCCTGGAAGGCGTGCTGAGCAGCCGCCGCGGGCGTGCTCGAGGTGGTGTCCGAAGATACGTCAGATGACATGAGAGGCGCGGCTCCATGCTGAAAGCAACGGGCGTCACTTAGGGCCTGGACGGGGGGCTTATCAAGAGCCCTTGGCAAACACGAAAAAGGCCGGCGACGAAGCCAGCCGAACCACAGCTCTGGGGCGAGGGCAACGTCGAGCGCGCAGCGGCGCGACCGGGGTTGTGTTGCCTCTGGGACCGGCCCCCGCGGTTAGCTCCGGGGGGCTGGGGGGCTGTGAGTTCCAGAGCCTGCCCACGAGGACCGGACCCAGAGGCAACGTGATTAATATTGTCGCTGTTTGCGGCGGAGCAAGGACCGGATCTTGTCGAAATGAGGGTATCGGCAAACGTGGGCTCGATCAGAGATATCAAGTTGCCCAAGGGGTCCCGAACCCGGAAGCGGGGCTCGAAAAAAAAGCGGCTCGATCCTGGGAGAGGGCCTCGGAGGGGCTTGGGGGGCAAGGGTTCCGAGACCGGGGCAGGATCGAGCCGTCTTTGATGATGTTGATTATACCCAGGATTGAGGCCGGTGCTTGATGGGATCGTGGCTCTTTCGTGAAATTTGTTGCGCCGTGTTTCAATCCCGAGAAGAGGACGTTGTCGAGGGCTGCTCGAGTGAGACTGACGCCAATCGATCTCGACGGTTGCGTCACGTCGCGCCTCGCGTAATCTCTCTGTCATGAAACTGCGGGAAGGAGGCACCCTTGAGTGACGGCGAGCCGATAGCTTTTCGCCCCAGGAGCGGGGCGAACCCCCAGGGCTCAGCTGCGTCGCCGGGCGGCGGTCGCCGGGAGCCCTCCGTCACAGCCTTCGACAGGCGCGAGCTTGCCGACATTCTCGCGGTTTATGGGCGGAAGGTCGCCGCCGGAGAATGGCGCGACTATGCCATGGATTTCGGGATCGAGAAGGCGGTCTTCTCTGTCTATAGGCGGGCCAGCGAGTGGCCGCTCTACCGGATCGAGAAAAACCCGAAGAATGCGCGCAAGCAGGGCGCCTACAGCGTGATCACGGCCACTGGCCTGATCCTCAAACGGGGCCACGAGTTGAAGCGCGTGCTCGAGGTACTGGAGAAGCGCGGGCTGTACGTGGTGGACAGCTGAGGTGGCGCTCGACGTGACGGTGGTGGAACCTCGACCGGGTCACCGCGTCGGCGGGGCGCTGGTGTCACCTTCCCCCAAAGCACGCTGCATGTAGACGCCGTCGAGCCAGCGGCCGTGCTTCCAGCCGATTGAATGGATGACGCCGCAGAATGAAAACCCCTGCGCCCGATGGAGCGCAATCGAGGGCGTGTTCGCCGAGTCACCGATGACGGCAATAATCTGGCGAAAACCGAGCTCCGTACACCGGTCGATCAAGGCTGCCAGGAGCGTGCGGCCGGCACCGATGCGTTGCGCGTCCGCTGCCACATAGACCGAGTTCTCGACCGTGAAGCGATAGCCGGGGCGCGTGCGGTAGGCACTGGCGTAGGCATAGCCGACCACCCGGCCATGGAGCTCCGCGACCAGATAGGGGTAGCCGCCCGCGAGGATAGCCTCGAAACGGCGGTGCATCTCGGCCTCGTCCGGCGGATCGTACTCCCAGCTTGCCAAGCCGTCCCTGACGGCCGGCTGGTAGATACCGGCAATGGCGGGAACGTCGGCCGCAGTGGCGGGGCGGATAGTCGGCTTTGCCATCGAGCGGCGGAACTCCGGCTGGGGACAGGTGACGCCGACACTATCGCAACCGACCTGAGCGGCGCCAGAGGCCGGCGCCCCAACTCTCCAAAAGCAAAGGGCCCCGCGTGTCCGCGAGGCCCTTCGTGTGGAAGTCGGCTGAACCCCTGAGGGCTTACTCGCGATCGCCGAAGAGCGAGAGGAGCAGGTGGAACATGTTGACGAAGTCGAGGAACAAGGAGAGTGCGCCCCAAACCGCCGCCTTCGACATGGCCGCCGCATCGCCCAGCATCATGTAGTACTCGTCCTTGATGCGCTGCGTGTCGTAGGCGGTGAAGCCAGCGAACACGAGCACGCCAATCACCGAGATGGCGAACTGCAGGGCCGAGGACTGGAAGAAGATGTTGGCGAGGCCGGCGAGGATGATGCCGACAAGGCCCATGAAGAGGAACGAGCCCCAGCCGGACAAGTCCCGCTTCGTGGTGTAGCCCCACAAGCTGAGCGCCGCGAACGACAGCGACGTGATGGCGAACACCTGCCCGATGGAGCCGAGCTTATACTGGATGAAGGCCGTCGAGCCGCCGATACCGATCAGCGTGACAAGCGCCCAGTAGGCGAGCTGCGTGCCTGCCGTCGACAGGCGCTGAGCCGTAAACATCAGCACCAGCAACAGGCCAATCGGGGCCAGCTTGATGGCCAAGATCCAGCCGGACGAGAAGAGCGCCGCACCGAACTGGGTCAGCTCGACGCCATTGCGTAGCTTGGCCACGGTCGTTGCCGGATCGGCCGAGACCGACATGGCATAGACGACATAGGACAGAACGGCCGCGAGACCGATGCCCGCCGCCAGATAGTTGTAGACGCGCAACATGTGTGCGCGCAGACCCTCGTCCACACCGACGGCGGTGCCGGCACGCGACGCCGTCGCGCCTTGAACGTACCTGTGATCGATCTGAGCCATGTTTCCCTTTGAACCTCTGGTGGTCCTGCCTTGGCTGCTTCTGCGCCCAGGTAGTACTCCTAGGCGCGCGGCGGTGCAGCAAAAGACTGCCGCCCGCATGGAATATGTTCCGGCAGCGTGTCGAATTCAAGAAGCAAGGCGCAAAAATCCAACTTTCTCAGTTGGGTATTTATCATGCGTAGGTTTACTGATGGCGCAATCTCACTCGCCTCTCAAGTGGGGCACAGGCCGGGCGGAGAGCACGCGCGCGGTGCCGGCCAAGCCCATCGCGACGACCAGGGCGACGGCGAGCGCCATGGCCTGCGCGACGGCCGACCAGGAGAAGACGAACTCGACCTTGATCAGATAGGTCAGAGCTGCCCAGGCGCCGACCGCGCCGACGCCTAGTGCGACCACGGCCGTTAAGGCCGCCAGAATGAGATACTCGGTCAAGTGCATGACAAGGATCTGGCGCCGCGTACCGCCCAAGGCCTTCAGGATCACGGCGAGGCGAACGCGCTGGCGTTGAGCCGTCGCGAGGGCGCCCGCCAGAACCAGGGCGCCGGCGACCAGGGTGACACCGCCCGCAACGCGTACGGCTGTCATGACCTTGGTGAACACCGCGTTGAAGGCGTCGATGGCGTCCTTGACGCGGATGACGGTGACCGCGGGATGCGCCTTGCCGATCTCGCGAGCGAGGGCCGCCTCGTCCGCCAGCGAAACAGATGGAGGCAGGGTTACGGTCGCCAGGAGGTTGTGAGGCGCGCCCTTCAACACATTCGGCGAAAAGACGAGAACGAAGTTGATGCCGAGGCTTTCCCAGTGAACCTCGCGCAGATTGGCGACGCGGGCGGTGACGTTGCGTCCGAGCACGTTGACGGTGACGGTGTCGCCGATTGAAAGCTTGAGGTGCTGGGCAAGCTCGGCCTCGAAGGACACCAGCGCCTCGCCGGTATGGTCGGGCGGCCACCATTTGCCCGCGACGACGCGCGAGCCCTGGGGGACCTCGGCCGAGTACGACAGGCCACGGTCGCCCCGCAAGACCCATTGAGCCTCCGGCGGCGCCTTGATGTCCTCGACCTTGCGTCCAGCGAGCGAAACCAAGCGACCGCGGAGCATGGGCGCCTCGGCCAAGCGGGCATCGGCATTGGCACGGGCGATCGTGCGTTCCAGCGGCGCCATCTCGGACTGGGGGATGTCCAGCAGGAAGTAGTTGGGCGAGTTCCGCGGTAGGCGCGTCTCGAGCTCGCCAACGATCGAGGCATCGATCAGGGCAACGGCCGAAAGCAACGACAGGCCGGCTCCGAGCGAGAGGACGACAGAACGGGTCAATCCGCCGGGAGCACCGAGACTGCCAAGCGCCAGCGATACCTCGGGACGGGAAGGACGAGGCAAGCGCCGAGCGATCCATGCGATGGCGGCGCCGAGGAGCGGGAAAACGACGAAGATGGCCAGGATGCCGAGCAGGAACCAGACGGCGACCATGCGGCGGTCCGACGTCAGGATGGCGAGAGCCGCAACGGCAACCGCTACGAGGACGGTTGCCGCCACAATCGACCAACGCGGGCGCTGCCCGGACGGAGACACCTCATCCCGAAACAGCGCCGCAGCGCGGATCTCTCCGGCGCGGCCGAGGGGCCAGAGGGCGAACAGAAGAGCAACCAGAAGCCCGTAAGCGGCAGCGAGGGCGAGACTGCCGAGGCCGACCGTCATCTCGACGCGTACAGGCAGCACGCCTACGATCACGCGGTCGATCAGGCCTGGAATGAGAACGCCAGCCAACAGCCCGATCGCGGTGCCCGCGAGCGCCAGCGTCATGACCTGCACGAGATGCAACGTGAAGATTTGCCGGCCCGAGGCGCCGAGGCTCTTCATGGCCGCGATCACCTTGCGACGGCGGTCGACGTAGGCCTTGACGGCATTGGCGACGCCCACACCGCCGATCATCAGCGATGCGAGACCGATGAGAGTCAGGAACTGGCGAAGCTGGTCGAGCGTGCGCGTGATGGCGGGCGAGGGATTGCGGCGATCGTTAACGGCAAAGCCCGATTCCGCCAGCCCGACCCGGACGGCCTCACGAAACGCCATCAAGGAGGCTCTGTCGGTAGCGCCGTCAAGACTGAGGGCATAGCGCCAGCGGACGAGGCCACCCGGCTCGGCAAGGCCGCTTTTCTCTAGCGTCTCGTGCGAGACGAAGACACGGGGGCCCATCGTGAATCGGTCGGAGATCTTATCCGGCTCGTTCTCGATCAGCGCCCGGACCTCGATTTCCGTGCGGCCGAGCTGCAGGCGATCGCCGAGCTTGACGCCGAGACGCTCTAGCAGAATTGGATCGACGATGGCGCCAGCTCCGGCAAACAACGCATCCGGGATCGAGGTCGCGCCCTTAAATGCCAGTTTTCCGACAAGGGGATAGGCTCGATCTACGCCCTTGACCTCGACGAGTGCCTGATCGCTGCCGTCGAGGCGGCGGGCCATCGATCGCAAGGTGGCAGTCTCGGAGACCCGACCACGGGCCGCCATCCAGGCCCGCTCCTCCGGGGTGGCCTGGCGGTGCGGGCGCGCCATCGTCACGTCGCCACCGAGCAAGACCTCGCCTTGACGCTCGAAGCTCGCCCGGAGACCGTCCGAGAGTGCGCCGACGCCGGCGATGACAGCCACGCCGAGGGCGATACACGCGACGAGAATGCCGAAGCCGCGCCAGCTGCGGGCGAGCTCCGTCAACGCGAGCGCAAGCATGCGACTCTGCGGCTGCCAGGACCGAGCCGGCGGCGGAGCGAGATCGACGTCGGTGCTCATGCGGTCGCTCCCGCGGAAGAGGCGTCAGGCGCCCCCAACGAGGTTGCGTGGGCCTTGCCCGCTACGTCGGCGACGATGCGACCGTCGGCCATGCGCACGACACGCTCGCAGCGTTCTGCGAGGCGCTCGTCGTGTGTGACGAGCACGAGCGTCGTGCCATGCCGCCGCCCCAGCGCGAACATCAGCTCTATGACCTGACGACCAGTGGCGCCGTCCAAGTTGCCGGTGGGCTCGTCGGCGAGGAGGAGGCGCGGCTCGGTGACGAGAGCGCGCGCCAGCGCCACCCGCTGCTGCTCACCGCCCGACAGCTGCGCCGGATAATGCTCGAGACGCCCTGCAAGACCGACCTCCGCCAAAGCGGCGCGAGCCTTGTCGCGCGCGCCCGCATCGCCGCGGAACTCGAGAGGCAGCGCTACATTCTCCAGCGCGGTCATCGTCGGCACGAGGTGAAAAGACTGAAAGACGATGCCGATCGCCTGGCTGCGGATGCGCGCCAAGGAGTCCTCGTCCAGCCCCACAAGGGCGTGACCTGCCACCACGATCTCACCAGCCGATGCACGCTCGAGGCCACCGATCAGCATCAGGAGCGACGTCTTGCCGGAGCCCGACGGGCCGACGATCGCGACCGATTGCCCGACGGGGACCTCGAGGGAAATGTCTTTCAGGATCTCGACATCGCCAGCGCGGCTGGAGAGGGTGAGCCCGACACGGTTGAGCCCAACGACCGGGGCAGGCGAAGCGTGGTGACTAGGCAAATCAAATGCTCCCTCTCGGCCCGGCGAGGACCGACCGTCGAACGTTGCAGCTCAGGCGGGGTCTTGCCGCATTCGCTCGCGATGATCATGTCATGCTCCGGATGCACACCCCGTGCACCGACCGACGTCAACCGACAACTCGAAGACCGGAACTGGAACCTTGCAAACGATAAGCCGGCTTCTGGGCCAAATGGTGCTGCTGCTCCTCGCCGTCAACGTGGCGACGAGCCTCGTTCCGTCGGCTCGTGCCGATACGCCCGGTGGTCCGGTGCGGATCGTCGCGCTCGGTGACAGTCTGACGGCGGGTTTCGGCCTCGCGCCGGGCGAGGCCTTGCCGGCCGTGCTGGAACGCCAGCTGAAGGCTGACGGAAAGAAGATCGAGATCCAGAATGCGGGCGTCTCGGGCGACACGACGAGCGGCGGCCTCGCGCGGCTCGACTGGGCGGTTCCGGAAGGGACTGACGCCGTGATCCTGGCGCTCGGCGCCAACGACATGCTCACCGGACAAGACGTGGGCCGCGCACAGAGAAACCTCGATGCCATCATCGCGCGGTTGAAGGCGCGCGGCATTCCGACCCTGCTGGCTGGGATGCGCGCGAGCCGAAGCCTCGGCGCTGACTACGCCAATGCGTTCGACCGGATCTATCCGGAGCTCGCGCAGAAACACGACTTGCTTTTCTACCCGTTCCTGCTTGAGGGCGTCGTGCTGGAGCCGAAGCTCAACCAGCCGGACGGCATTCATCCGACTGCCGAGGGAATTCGCCGGATCGCCGAGCGCATGCTACCGTACGTGAAGCAACTCCTGACGCAGGCGACCGACCGAAAAAGCGCAGCCGCCAGATAGATAGCCGCGCATTCGCATCGGCACGAACCTTGGGATGGACACCACATGCCGAGACTTTTCGTCGGCCTCGAGCTGCCCGAGATGGTGCGCATGCGGCTGGACCTGGTGCGAGGTCCACTGCCAGGGGCGAGATGGATAAGCCCCGAGGACATGCATATCACACTGCGCTTCGCGGGCGACGTGGACAACCGGCAGGCCGACGAGCTGGTTAGCTTTCTCGATGGCGTCGAGATGGCGCCGTTCCAGATCATGATCCGCGAGGTCGGTGCCTTCGGCGGACGTGATCCGCGCGTGATTTGGGCCGGCGTCGAGGCGAATCCGGAGCTCGACCTGCTGCAGCGCGCCGTCGAGCGGGCCTGCCGTTCGGCCGGGCTGGCGCCGGAGCCGAGGGCATTCAAGGCGCACGTCACGCTGGCACGTCTCAGGGGCGCGAAGGCCGATGTGGTGGCGCGGTTTCTAGGCTCGCGCGGGAGCCTGGCCATCGGCCCAATCACTGTCGACCGTTTCGCTCTGTTCTCGTCACGGCCCCACGTGGGTGGTGGCCCCTACGTCGTCGAGAACGAGTTTCCACTGTCTTGAGCCGTGCGGCTCAACGCTGCCGTCGGCGGCTCTCGACCAGAATGTGGCCGACGATTGCCGCCAGCACGATACCGCCACCAACCAACGCAAGAATGGCCGGACGCTCGCCGACAACGAGCCAGACCCAGGTCGGCGACAGAGGCACATCTATGGCCATCAGCAGCGCTGCGTGAGCCGAGGGCACGCGTGCGATGCCAATCGTCGTCAAGATCAGCCCGAGACCTTGCTGGGTGAAGCCGAAGAGGGCGAACGTCGCCAGCTCGCCGGCGGTCAAAGACCATTGTGTGACGAACGGTGCCGCAGCGATGCACGCGATCAATGCCCCCAGCGCGCCCGTCGGGACCATCGACACGCCGGCATGCTTCCTGACGAGCACAGTCTTGGCGGCGAAGGACAGGGTCATCAGGACGGCGAGCGCATCGCCGAACAAGCCGGCGGCGGAAAGTCGAAACGAGCTGCCGACGACCAGCATCGCCCCGACAAGAGCGAGCGCTGAAAACGCGAGCGTCGATGCCGAAGGACGCTCGCGGATCACCAGCCAGGCGAGCGCTGCCGTCATGAACGGGCTGGTTCCGAAGATGATCGAGTTGTTGGCGACCGTCGTGTACTGCAACGAGGCGATGAAACAGCCCATCGATGCAGCGTTGAAGCACGAGATGGCGATGCCCGGCCAACCGATGGCGCGGAAGGCCGCCAACGTTCGCGGGCCTTCGCGCCAGGCGACATACAAAACCACGACGAGCGTTGTGAAGATGCCCCGCCAGAACAGGGTGGTGGCGGCGTCCTTACCAAGGATGCGCACGAAAAGGCCAGCGCTCGAGAATGCCAAGGTTCCGGCCAGCAACAAGATGACACCCGAGGCGTAGCTGGCGCTTTCGGCGCGCTTGGCACGGTCGACGGCCTCGATCGTCAAAGGGGGTCTCCTCAATCGCGGTGCCCGGCGAGTGTCTTTTTCGTGGCGCTCGGCGACCCTCCTGCGGAGAGCCGGCCGCCGAGCGCGGAAGTGGCCGCGCACACTGGCAGAGGTGCGTTGTCGACGCCATCGGCAAGGTTCGCAGTGCAGCATGCAGGCTTCGGCTGCTATCCTTTCCGGTACGACTTTGCCCGATGGCCTTGGAGACGAGCATGGCTCACGCACCGTTCAAGCCTGTCGCTCTCGTGACCGGGGCCGCCTCCGGGATCGGGGCTGCCACCGTTCGGACGATCGCCGGCGATTGCCTTGGGCTCGCGATTCACACGCGGGGGACGTCGGCGCAGTCGCGCGAGCGGCTTTCGGATGTCGCACAAGGCGCGCGTGCGGCCGGATGTGAGGTACTGGAGCTGCATGGCGACCTGGCAGAGGCCGGCACAGCGCGGCGCATCGTCGGCGAGACGATCACGCGGTTCGGGCGGCTCGATCATGTCGTCGCCAACGCCGGCTTCGCCGACCGCCGCGGCACCACCGAGTTGACGCGCGCCGATCTCGACCGTTCGCTTTCGACCATGGCCGGCGCGTTTCTCGAGCTGGCGCAGGGGGCGCGGGAGGCGCTCGCCGCATCGCCGCAGGGTCGCCTCGTCTATCTCTCGTCATTCGTCGCGCACCGCTACGCGCGAGGGGCGCTGTTTCCAGCATCGGCAGCGGCGAAGGCCGCAGGCGAGGCGCTGATGCGAACGCTGGCGGCGGAGCTCGCCCCATCCGGTGTGACGGTCAATGCCGTGGTTCCGGGCTATACGCGTAAAGACGGCGGGCACACGGCTCTCGCGGCCGACGCTTGGACTGCTGCCGCTGTCGCGACGCCAATAGGGCGCATAGCCGAGCCGGACGATGTCGCGGCGCTGGTCGGATTCCTGCTCTCGCCCGCGGCACGTCACATCACGGGACAGGCCATCGCCGTGGACGGAGGGCTGTCACTCGGCTGAGGCAACAACGACCAGCAGCAACGTCATGCATCCGCCACATCGGACGCGCTAAGCATGTCGACGGGTGGCCGGACCGGCCGTTGAGCGCCCGTGGTAAACGGAGCGCCATGACCGACCGCCTCAAACGACTGTGCGACGAGATCCGCGACCTCGATGCGGACGAGCAGGCGCATGTTCTGCAACTCCTCGGCGACCTCGGCGCCATGCCGGAACCCGACGTCGAGCGTACCTGGATGCTGGAGGCGCGGCGCCGTGCCCGGGCGATGGCAGCCGAGATAGCGGAAGAAGCGGATACGTCCGCCACCCGGTCGCAGGTCAACGATTTCCTGAAGCGTTAGGGCGTCGCCCGGCAACTCCTCTGCGGGCAGCCGGCCGCCGGGCGCGGGGTGGGCTACATCATGCAGCCCATGCCTGTCAGCAGATCATTGGCGGTCTTCTTCTGATCGTCCGACAAGGCACCGTAAAGCGTTGCCAATGCTGGCTTCATCTCCTTCAGGGCTGCGAGCCTGGTTTCCATTGTCGTGACGTGCGTCCCCAGGCGCTCGACGGGCGACTTCTCCTGCTCTACCGATTGGCGCATGGTTGCGTGCATGGCCTGCATATTCTCGAGGTTCTTGCGGAGAGCAGCCGCATAGGCGTCCCATGCCGTCTTCTGTGCATCGGTGATGCCCAGCTCCGCTTTCAAGAAGGCGAGACGACCGTCGGCATAGGCGGCGCCGTCGCCTCCGAACATGGGACAGCCACCGCGCATCATGCCGTAGCCCATGCCGCGCTGCATGCCCCAGTGCCCCATTCCCCAGCCCATGCCTCCGCCGGGCCCCCTGCCATCACGCATCATGCCCGGCCCCATCATGCCGGGGCCGCCACCGCCAGGGCCTTGCTGGGCGAGCACCGTCGTTCCGCCGGCAAGCATTGCGACCAACACGGCCGCGCTCAGAAATGGATGCGAGGTCACCATTTTGCAGCGTCCTTCCGTTGTGAGGTCTCGTTGCGCAACTCGTTGCGAGCCCACGCCGCTCCTTCGTGCTCCTGTCGCGAGCGCGCCTTCTTGACCTCGGTCAAACTCGCATGGCGTGCGGCGAGAACTCTCTCTGGCGCCGATGTTGACCACTAACCTCAACGCGTCGACGCTAGGCCTGTTCCAGCGTGCTGGCGGCAAAGGGAGATCGCCGATGAGGCTCAAAGGGAAGACTGCGCTCGTAACGGGTGCGGGCGGAGGACTCGGGGGCGCGATCTCAAGGCGGTTCGCTGCCGAGGGGGCGGCGGTGATGTGCACGGACCGCGATCTCGCGAAGGCCGAGGCGACGGCGGAGGCCATCACCGCCGCTGGAGGCAAGGCCGTCGTGTTTCGTGCCGACGTCGGCGTGGCGGCCGAGTGCGAGGCACAGGTCGAGGAGACCGTGCGGCAACTCGGGCGGATCGACATCGCCGTTAACAACGCCGGCATCGGGATGCACAAGCTCGCGCTCGACACCAGCCTCGAAGACTGGGAGCGCGTGATGCGCATCAATCTGACGGGCTCGTTCCTGACGGCTAAAGCGGCGGCGAAGCACATGGTGGCGCAAGGCGGCGGGCGGATCGTGCAGATCGGCTCGATCTCAGGTCAGCGCGGCAATCTGGGCGGCATTGCCTACGGCGCATCGAAGGCCGCCGTCATGCACGTGTGCAAGGTTCTGGCGGTGGAGCTGTCGAGCAAGGGTGTGATGGTCAATGCGATCGCGCCCGGGCCGATCGAGACGGGCATCAGCGTACATGGGCCTTCGCGGAAGCAAAACTATCTGAGCCGCATTCCGACGGGGGCCTACGGCACGGTGGAGGCCGTGGCCAATGCGGCGCTGTACCTGGCTTCCGATGAATGCCGGTGGGTGACGGGCCACGTGCTCAACGTCGACGGCGGGTACGGCGCGGCGGGGCTGGCATACGATCCGAGAGAGATCGGTTGAACGGAGAGGCTCGAGCAAGCCTATCGATGGGTCCCGGGGACAAGCCCCGGGATGACATCCCGCACGCGCTATGATCCGGGCCAACCGCGCTCAGAAAAACGCCTGCAGGCCCGTGATCGCGCGGCCGAGGATGAGGGCGTGGACGTCGTGGGTGCCCTCGTAGGTGTTGACCGTCTCGAGGTTCGCAGCGTGGCGCATCACGTGATACTCGATCTGGATGCCGTTGCCGCCGTGCATGTCGCGCGCCGTGCGGGCGATGTCCAAGGCCTTGCCGCAGTTGTTGCGCTTGACGATCGAGATCGCCTCGATGCCGAGCTTGCCATCGTCGAAGAGGCGGCCAACGCGGAGCGCTCCCTGCAGACCAAGCGAGATCTCGGTCATCATGTCGGCGAGCTTCTTCTGGACGAGCTGCGTATTCGCCAGCGGCCGACCGAACTGCTTGCGGTCCAGGGTGTACTGGCGGGCACGATGGAAGCAGTCCTCCGCTGCGCCCATGGCGCCCCATGCGATGCCATAGCGGGCGCGGTTCAGGCAGCCGAACGGGCCGGCGAGGCCTTGCACGTTGGGGAGGACGTGATCCTCCGACACCTCGACACCGTCCATGACGATCTCGCCGGTGATCGAGCAGCGCAGGCTTAGCTTGCCGCCGACCTTTGGCGCCGAAAGCCCCTTCATACCCTTCTCGAGGATGAAGCCCTTGATGCCGCCACCATGCGCCTCGGACTTCGCCCAGACGACGAAAACGTCGGCGATCGGGGCGTTGGAGATCCACATCTTCGAGCCAGTGAGGCGGTAGCCGCCATCGATTTTCTCGGCGCGGGTCTTCATGCCGCCGGGATCGGAGCCAGCGTCCGGCTCGGTCAGGCCGAAGCAGCCGATCCACTCGCCGCTGGCGAGCTTCGGCAGGTACTTCATGCGCTGCTCTTCCGAGCCATAGGCATAGATCGGATGCATGACGAGCGAGGACTGCACGCTCATCATGGAGCGGTAGCCACTGTCGACGCGCTCGACCTCGCGGGCGACGAGGCCGTAGGAGACGTAGTTGGCGCCGGCACAGCCGTATTTGTCGGGGATGGTGACGCCGAGCAGGCCCAAGGCTCCCATCTCTCGGAAGATGTCGGGGTCGGTCTTCTCCTCGAGGTAGGATTGAATCACGCGGGGGGCGAGCTTTTCCTGGCAGTAGTCGCGTGCGGTGTCGCGGATGGCGCGCTCGTCCTCGGTCAGCTGGTCCTCGAGAAGGAACGGATCGTCCCAATCAAATGGCGCCCTGTCGCTCTTGGCCGGTGCCTTGTCCTGCATATCGCGTGCTCGCTCAGTTGCGCCGGCGGGTCCCCCGAAAAGAGCTCCGCCGGCATGATGACGGTGTGCAGCGTTCCTACTGCGCGATAAAGCCGCCGTCGACGACGATCTCAGCGCCGGAGATGTAGGAAGCCTCGTCCGATGCAAGGAAAAGGTTGGCGTTGGCGACCTCGTCGACCTCGCCGAAGCGGCCCATGGGAATAGCCTTGAGGACGCGTGCCCTGACCTCGGGGTCGGCGCTCATCTGCGAGGTGCGCATCGGCGGCATGACGCCCGGATGCACCGAGTTGACGCGGATGTTATCGCGGCCGAACTGGACGGCAGCGGCCTTCGACATGGTCCGGACGGCGCCCTTGGCGGCGTTGTAGCCCATGTGCACGAAGCTCTGGCCGGCGATGCCCGAGATCGAGGAAATGTTGACGATGGAGCCCTTCCTGGCCTTCTGCATTTCCGGGATGACAGCGCGCAGCCCGAGGAACACACCCTTGGCGTTGATCTCCATCTGCTGGTCCCAGGTCTTCATCGAGAAGCGGTCGGGATCGGAGCCGGAGACGCCGGCGTTGTTGATCAAGATATCGATCTTGCCGTGGGCCTTCAGGGTGTCGGCGACGACACGGGACCAATCGTCCTCCTTGGAGACGTCGTGATGCAGAAAGGTGGCGCGGTTGCCGATCTCGCGGGCGACCTTCTGTCCGTCCTCGTCGTTCATGTCGGTGAGAATCACGAACGCACCCTCACGCGCGAAAATGCGGGCCGTGGCCGCGCCCATACCAGATGCCGCGCCGGTGACGATCGCCACCTTGTCCTTCAGTCGCATGTCGTTTCCTCCGATTTTGAAAGGCTTGTTATTTAATCAGCTTGATCAGGTCTTTGAACGCTGGATCGTCGCCGCGCTCGAGCCATTCGAACGCGATCATCTCATGAGCGACGATGGTTGCGCCGGCCGCTCGGAAACGCTCGATAGCGAGGTCCCGGACGCTCGCCTCGCGCGAGCCGACCGCGTCGGCGACGACGAGCACGTTGCGGTTCTCGGAGCGCAGATCGAGCACGGTCTGGCCGACACAGACGTGGGCCTCCATGCCGGCTACGACAATCTGGTTACGGCCGGTGCGCTCGAGGGTTTCGATCCTGTCGCGGATCGCGTCGTCGCGCCAGCACGAGAAGGCAATCTTCTCCAGGCACGCGGTTTCATTCCCGGCCGCCTCGCGAACCGAGGCAACCGTGGGACCGAGGCCTCTGGGGTAATGCTCGGTGAGGGTGACGGGCACGCCGAGGTGGCGCGCATACAGCGCGAGACGACGGCAGTTGGCGACTGCCAGCTCGCCGCCGGCAACATGTGGCGCCAACCGCTCCTGAACGTCGATAATGATCAGTTGGGCGCGGTGGCGCTCCGCAAGCATCGGGTAGCTCCCTGTTGGAGCCTGACCCTAGCCCTTATCGCGTCCGGTGGGCAAACGCGTGGGCAAGCGCCGCGCCGCGACGCTCGCTGTTCGAGCGTTCAATACTTGTAGGACTTGCCGCGATGCGAGCGGCTGTCAGGCCTGCTCGGCGTGACGCAAAGCCTTGGCCGCCGCCTCGACGGGATCGGCGCCCAGTCCGACGCGGGCGGTAAACTCGTTGCGGGCGCGCAGGCCCTCACCCACCGCGCCGAAAATCTCCGCGATAACGCGAACGGTGGATCCCGCGAACCCCTCGGACGTGGCGAGGGGGGACGACGTGGAAGCTGCCTTGGTTGCCATGATCGCTCTCATCTCTGAGGTGGTGGCTTTGCGCCATCCTGTGGGCGACTCGTGTCGCCTCGCTCGTATGACATAGATGTGTGTCGGCTCGATTTATCGCAACGCACAAGGGAACAAAGTAGGTATGCATTTTTTGCATGTCTCTGGTAAGCGATTGTTATAGCGATAGTCTCTTAATGACAGTCCGATCAGCCGGCGGTGTTGCCTGAGAAATGCTCTTGACCGTCTCGCCAATGCGAACGGGCAAGGGAAAGCAACAGATGGTCGGACGACCGCGACCCCTGCGGCGGCTGCGCATCGCTTTATCTCGGCGGCGAACGGAGCTAATGGCTTGGCATCGGCAGCGGCGCGCCACCGCGTCCAGGTCACGATAGAGTACAGGGAGAGGCTCGATGCGGGTTCTCGTGACCGGTGCGGCCGGGTTCATCGGCTTTCACACTGCGAGAACGCTCGCAGCGCGCGGCGACGAAGTGATCGGGCTCGATAACGTCAACGACTATTACGACGTCGCGCTGAAGGAGGCGCGGCTAGCTCAACTCGCACCTTTGGCAAACTTTCGGCTCGAGCGCGCCGATCTGGCCGACCGGGCCGGCATGGAGAGGATTTTCCGTGAGGGCCGGCCGCAGCGGGTCGTGCATCTCGCGGCTCAGGCCGGCGTGCGCTACGGCGCGATCAACCCTCATGCCTACGCCGATTCCAACCTGACGGGGTTTCTCAACATCCTGGAGGGCTGTCGGCACGGAGCCGTCGAGCACTTGGTCTATGCCTCGTCGTCGTCAGTCTACGGGGCCAACACGACGATGCCGTTCTCGGTCAACCAGTCGGTGGACCATCCGGTCAGCCTCTACGCCGCCACGAAGAAGGCCAACGAGCTGATGGCGCACTCCTATGCGCATCTCTACCGCCTGCCGGTGACGGGTCTCAGGTTCTTCACGGTCTATGGGCCGTGGGGACGTCCGGACATGTCGCCGATACTCTTCGCGTCACGGATCGCCGCGGGCCAACCCATCGACGTGTTCAACCACGGTCGGCACCGGCGGGACTTCACTTACATTGACGACATCGTCGAGGGTGTCGTGCGTGTGCTCGATCGGACCGCAGAGCCGGATCCTCGTTGGAACGGTGCGAAGCCCGATCCGGCGAGCTCAAGCGCACCATATCGCGTCTACAATATCGGCAATAACCAGCCGGTCGAGCTGATGCATTTCATCGCCTGCCTCGAGAAGGAGCTGGGGCGAACAGCGCAGAAGCGATTCCTTCCAATCCAGCCGGGCGACGTGCCCGATACCTTTGCCGACATCGAGGCCCTGGCCGCCGATGTCGGGTTCAGGCCGTCGACGCCGATCGAAGTCGGCGTCGCGCGCTTCATCGCGTGGTTCAAGGCCTACTACGGGCACAACTGAAGCGCATCAGCGCGGGGCGACGTCGATATCGGCGCGGCCGAGGCGAAGCGCGTTGCCGATGACGGAAACCGACGACAAGCTCATGGCGGCGGCTGCGATCATGGGCGACAGCAACCAGCCGAGCACCGGGTAGAGAATGCCGGCGGCAATCGGCACGCCGAGGGCATTGTAGCCGAACGCAAATACGAGGTTCTGGCGGATATTCGTGAGCGTCGCCTCGGCGAGCTTTCGTGCACGCGCAATCCCCATCAGGTCGCCCTCCGGCAGAGTGATGCCGGCGCTCTCCTTGGCGACATCGGCGCCGGTACCCATGGCGATGCCGACGTCGGCGGCAGCCAGCGCCGGCGCGTCATTGACGCCATCGCCCGCGACGGCGACGCGGCAGCCCTCCGACTTGAGGCGGGCAACGAGCGCGGCTTTCTGGTCCGGCAGCACTCCGGCGTGCACCTCGGTGATGCCGAGCCGGCGCGCGACGGCCTCCGCCGTGGCGCCGTGGTCGCCGGTCGCCATGATGATGCGCAGGCCCTTGGCCTTGAGGGCCGCGAGGGCCGCAGGCGTCGTCTGCTTGACCTCGTCGGCCAGGGCGAGGATGCCGGCGAGACGCCCGCCGACAGCAACATAGAGAGCCGTCTTGCCGTCACGGCGCAGGGCCGTTACGGCCTCGTCGTGGTCGGCGACCGAAAGCCCCAGGTCCTGCATCAGGGCGGCGTTGCCGAGTGCCACGTCCTGGCCGCCGACGACGCCCTTGGCGCCCTTGCCGGGGACGGAATCGAATGCCTCCGGCTCAACCAATGAAAAGCGCCTGGCTTTCGCGCCCGCGACGATGGCCTCGGCCAGCGGGTGCTCGCTGCCGCGCTCGAGGCTGCCGGCGAGGCGCATCAGCATACGCTCGGTGGTTCCGGCGAGTGGCACGATGTCGGTGAGGACGGGGCGGCCGACGGTGAGGGTGCCGGTCTTATCGACCACGAGCGTATCGATCGAGGCGAGACGCTCCAGGGCTTCGGCGTTGCGGATCAGGATGCCGGAGCGCGCACCGCGGCCGGTGGCCATCATGATCGAGATGGGAGTGGCGAGGCCGAGCGCGCACGGGCACGCGATGATGAGCACCGAGACGGCCGCGATGACGGCATGGGCGAGCGCGGGTGGCGGCCCCACGAGAAGCCATGCCAGAAAGGCCAGCACGGCAATGCCTACGACGGCGGGCACGAAGTAGGCCGCCACCTTGTCGGCGAGACCCTGGATCGGGGCGCGGGTCCGCTGCGCGGCTGCAACCATCTCGACGATCTGAGCGAGCATCGTGTCGGCGCCAACACGCTCGACCTTCATGACGAGGCTGCCGGTGCGATTGAGCGTGCCGCCAGTGAGCTTGTCGCCGGGTGCCTTGTCCACGGGGAGCGGCTCGCCCGTGACGAGTTGCTCATCCACGCCCGAGCGGCCGTCGAGGACGCTGCCGTCGACGGGAATGGCCTCGCCGGGGCGCACGCGGACCTTGTCGCCGGGCACCAACTGCTCGACGGGCACCTCGGTCTCGGCGCCATCGTCGGCGATGCGGAGCGCCGTCTTGGGGGCGAGGTCCATGAGGGCGCGGATGGCAGCGCCGGTGCGTTCGCGGGCGCGAAGCTCGAGGATCTGGCCGAGCAGCACCAGCACGATGATGACGGCTGCTGCCTCGAAATAGACGCCGACGGTGCCGCCGTGGCCGTGCACCGTCTCGGGGAAGATACCAGGCATAAGGACAGCGGCGAGGCTGTAGAGGAAGGCCGTGGTGACGCCGATCGCGATCAGCGTCCACATGTTGGGGCTGCGGTTGCGGATGGACGCGATACCGCGCTCCAGGAACGGCAGGCCCGACCAGAGGACGACGGGCGTGGCGAGGATCAACTCGAGCCACTGGGTGACGCGCGGCGAAATCCAGTCGTGCAGCGGGACGCCGACGTGAGGCGCCATGGCGATAAGGACAACCGGGACAGTGAGCACGGCGCCGAACAGGAAGCGGCGGCGGAAATCGACGAGCTCCGGATTGGGGCCGGCGTCGGCGGGGGGAACGCCCGTGGGCTCCAGCGCCATGCCGCACTTGGGGCAATCGCCGGGGCCTTCCTGCACGATCTCGGGGTGCATCGGGCACGTGTAGAGGGTTCCCTTGGGCTGCGACTTGGCCTCGTCGGCGGCGGCGCGGGCCTTGGCCTCGGGATCGAGAAAGCGGACGGGGTCGGCCTCGAAGCGCGTTTTGCAGCGCGGATTGCAGAAGTAGTAGGTCGCGCCTTCGTGGTCGTGCGTGTGCTTGGCGGTAGCGATGTCGACGGTCATGCCGCAGACGGGGTCGACGGCCGTGCCGGGGGCTGGCGCCGGACCGTGCGCGTGATCGTGATGATGATCGTGGGCGTGTGACTGCGCCATTAGGCTGCTCCCCGGCGACAGGTCCGTCGTCGCCGCATACGGGTGAGGGGTATCCGTGGGTTGACGCTTATACCCCTCCAGGGTATCAGTCAATCATGCAAGACGACACCAAAGCTCAGTGCCTCAAGCGCCTCTCCCGAATCGAGGGCCAAGTGCGCGGCCTCGCGCGCATGCTCGAGGACGATCGCTACTGCATCGACGTCATAACGCAGGTGGCGGCGGTTCGTGCCGCATTGAAGCGTGTGGAGGAGCAGGTGCTCGAGGACCACGTCCGGCATTGCGTCGAGCACGCCATCATGTCCGGCGACGCCGAGGAGCAGCGGAAGAAGGTGGCGGAGCTGCTGGAGGTGCTGCGGCGGGGAGAGCGGTAGGGTGCCGCGCGAGGGTCGGGAAGAGGAGCGGCAGTGGGCCCGACCGCGCGATTGGCTACCGTTCGCAGCCCGCCAATCCTCAGTCAGCGCGAGTTGAACCCACGAACAGTCGAGATGGACCATTCTGGTCGAGGCATTCATCCGGAGTGCGGCGATGCACAACATGCGTCATCCGGGTGATGGCGGAACACTGGGCCAACGCAAAGCATGTAACCGCCACCGCCCGGTTTGGGGAAACTTCAGCCGTTCCCTCAATCGGCTGGAGATATATTCTGATTGTATCGAAACATATTTCCTGGATCGTATGCCCTCTTAACGGCGACCAGCCGCGGATAGGCGTCGCCGAATGCCTGTTTGGTGAGAGCCTTCTCTTCATCGTGTCCCGGGAAGTTGAGATAGATGCGGTCGGCGTGACCGAAGCGTGCCGCACTCGCCCAGCTCGTCCGAGCCCAGGAGATGTTTGCCGCGTCGTTTGCTTCGTTCGCCCAGACGCCGTCGACCGAATACATCCACCCCATCGACCGATCGCCGAACGCGGTTGCATCCGCAGGGACCGCCTTGACGGCGCGCCCCATATTCCACAGCGATGATATGGCGCTCGGAGACGGGGCGCGTCGTGCGTTCTCCATCGCCAAGTCGATCATCGCGTCTGGTAAATCGGTTAGAAATCGAGATTTCCAGTAACACCGCTTCTCACCGAATGGTGTCTGCGTGTCGAACAGCCGCTGGATTTCGGAATACGGCATCCTGCCGGAGAAGTCGGTCACCAGCGTCCCGAGCTCGCGCAGCGGCTTGGCAAGCCTTTCCCCAGCTTCGGGCTCGCCAAGGGCCATGCCGATCAACGCAAATACCTTTTTCCCCCAATAGGCTTGGGGAAACTGCTCGTCCTCCGGGACCGTAGAGAACTCGCAAATCATCGCGAGGTCGTCGTCACGTTGACGGACGTAGTCGCGCCAAGCCCGAATTGGGCCAGGACCGTCTTCGACCGCATAGATCGGTGCAATGAACAAGACCTCGGGACCAACGGGGTGCAGGGCGAATTCGAAGCGAACGACGACGCCGAAGTTTCCTCCACCGCCCTTGAGCGCCCAGAGCAGCTCGGAGTTCTCATTGCTGCTGGCGCGGACAAGGCTCCCATCCGCGACGACGACGTCGGCAGCGATGAGATTGTCGATCGACAGGCCGTACTTGCCACGCAGGTAGCCAAATCCGCCCGACAGGGTCAGACCAGCGACACCCGTCTCAGAGATCAGTCCGCCAGGTGTGGCGAGGCCGAAAGCTTGAGTCTCGCGATCGACGTCGGCCCAGGTCGCGCCGCCTTCAACGACGGCCGTCCTTCGCACCGGGTCGACATGAACTGTGCGCATCTCGGTCAGATCGATCATCAGGTTGCCGTCGCAAACGGCGTGGCCGGCGACATTGTGACCGCCGCCGCGGATGGCGATGCCCAAACCATTGCCGGCAGCAAAGCGGACCGCGCGAACGACATCTGCTGTACCGCGACAGCGGGCGATCACGCCGGGCTTGCGATCGATCATGGCATTCCAAACGCGACGTGCGTCGTCGAACCCGGGATCGCTTGATCTCAATACCGTTCCGGCGAAGCCGTCGCTTAGTTGGTCAATCGAAAGGCTGGCGGCGTCCATGTCGGTCTCCTGTGCTTCAGTGCGCGCCGAATGTCGGACAATTAGTGCCCTTTCCGCAGTGGCAGACCGGACGCATCGGTGGCAAACTTGACAGGGGACGGAGCCGAAAAGGACATTAACGTGCCGAAAGTGACAGCGACAGCTCAAACGGCCGGACAACGCCCCGTGATCCTGCTGCTCGCGTCGCCCGAGACATCGGCCTTGGTGCTCTACGGCCTTTTCGATGTGCTGACGACGGTAGGATGTATTTTCCCAGAGCTGGTCAAAGGCGCACCGGAACGCGCATTGCTCGATGTCAGGATCGTTTCAGCCGAAGGCCGGCCGTTCAGCTGCGTCGGCGACATCCCCGTCCGTCCGCATGGCGCAATCACCGATTTCGCCGCGCCTGCGTCGATCCCTGACGCCATCATCGTTTGCGACATGTATGTCGCCGTCACGGCAGTACCGACAGGCCGATATCCCCGCGAATGCTCCTGGTTGCGCGAGATGCATGCAGCGGGCGCTCTCCTGACCTCGATTTGCTCTGGCGCGCTCGTGCTCGCAGATTCTGGTGTCCTCGAAGGCCGCGAAGCCACTGCACATTGGGCCTACCGGGACATGTTCCGTCGGTACTTCCCGCGAGTTACTTTTCGGGAATCCGCCGCATTGTGTCTGAAGGAGCAAGATGCCGGGATCGTGACGGCCGGTGCGGTCAGCGCATGGCACGACTTGGCATTCTACCTCATTGCTCGTTTTTGCGGTTATCGCCATGCGATCCAGACGGCCAAGGTCTTTCTTCTAACCGACCACGCCGATGGGCAGGCTCCCTACGCCGTCATGCCCCGATCGATGGACGCCAAGGACGCCGTCATCGCCGACTGCCAAGCCTGGATCGCGAAAAACTATGAAATCGCCAACCCGGTCGAGCAGATGGCACAGCGCTCGGGTCTCAACGCGCGCACGTTTGCGCGACGATTCCAAGGGGCGACCGGATACACGCCCATGGAATATGTTCAGGCCTTGCGCATAGAAGAGGCCAAGCAGGAGTTGGAGAAAGATCAGCGGCCGATCGAGGAGGTGGCCGCGATGGTCGGCTACGAGGACGACGCCTCCTTCAGGCGGATCTTCAAGCGCCGCGTCGGCCTTTCGCCAGCAGCCTATCGCAAGAAATTCCAGATTCTGTCCGCGCGGGCAGCAGCATACGAGCTCAAGCCAACTAAGTCGTGATTGCACACGCATCGCCGCCTTCTTGACGTAAAGCGTCGAGGATGAACCCGGTCTGCACTATCAGGGATCAGCCCGGCTCAGAGCCGTTGGCGCCCACACCCTGACTCTCACATCCCACTCACACCACCCCACACTCGAACGCCGGGGCGTCCGGCAGGAATACGTGGGCGATGCGGGAGACTTCTTCCGGGTCGCCGGTGGTGAGGAGGCGGAGGTGGGGGTGGCCGTCGTTCTGGCTGGCGTAGCGGGGGTGGCGGGCGAGGTAGTCCTCGAGGCTGTCGGCGACGACCTCGGGCTGGGAGAGCAGGCGCGTGAACCTCGGCAGGTGGCGGCGAAAGAGGTGCTCGACCAGCGGATAGTGGGTGCAGCCGAGGATGGCGCGGTGGGGCGGCTCGCCGCCGGTCTGGGCATCGAGGGCGGCGACGGCGGTGGAAACGATCCGTTCGAGCTCGGCCTCGGGGCGGCCGGCCTCGATGGCGCCGGCCAGCTCGGGGCAAGCCTGCTGCACCACCGTGATGCGCGGGCAGCGCTTCCTGATCTCCTCGGGGTAGACGCCGGACGAGATCGTGCGCGTCGTGCCGAACACGGCGACGACGTCGCTGTTGTACTTCTGCGGGTATTGCGGGGTGGTGACGCCCCACGGCGTCTGCGTGGCGGCCTCGACGGTGGGGGCCGCGATGCCGAGGATGTTGTGCGTGCCGGCGTAAGGGCTGACGGGCAGCCACTCGCGCTGAAGGGGGCGCGCCGCGACGCACGTGGCCGTGTTGCAGGCGAGGACCACGAGGCGGCAGCCGAGGCCGAACAGCGTCTCGCAGGAGCGGCGGGTGAGGTCGATCACCTCGTCGGCGGAGCGGTTGCCGTAGGGCGCATTGCCGTGGTCGCCGAGGTAGACGAACGACTGGCTCGGAAAACGGCGAAGCAGCGCGCCGAGAACCGTCAGCCCGCCGTGGCCGGAATCGAATATGCCGATCATGCCCGTCTGCCCCGCTCGTGTTGAACGGCATTACGCATACGGAGCCGTCGTGGCGCCGCTGTGGCTCGGGAGCCTGCTCCCGGCCGCAACGGGCGCGGATACCGCTACTCGGCGGCCTGGTTGGTGCCGTGCGCCTGAGCCTCATGCTCCTTGAGCATTTCGAGCGAGGGCATGGACACGGCGTTGTAGCCACAGTCGACGTAGTGGATCTCGCCGGTTACCGCGCCGGAGAGATCGGACAGCAGGTAGAGCGCGGCGCCACCGACCTCGTCGAGCGTGGGCGTGCGCTTCATGGGCGACGTCTCGCCCTGGTAGTTGAAGATGATGCGTGCGTCAGAGATGCCAGCGCCTGCGAGCGTCCGCATCGGGCCCGCCGACAGGGCGTTGACGCGAATGCCCTGAGGACCGAAGTCGGCCGCGAGATAGCGGACGGAGGCCTCGAGCGCGGCCTTCGCGACGCCCATCACGTTGTAGGATGGAACAACCCGCTGCGAGCCGCCGTAGGTGAGGGTCAGCATCGAGCCGCCCTTCTTCATCAGCGGCGCGGCACGCTTGGCGACCTCGGTGAAGGAGAAGCACGAGATCACCATGGTGTTGGTGAAGTTCTCGCGAGAGGTATCGGAGTAGCGGCCCTGCAGCTCGCGCCGGTCGGAGAAGGCCAGCGCGTGGACGATGAAGTCGAGGCCGCCCCAGGACTTCTCGATCTCGGCGAAAACGTTGTCGACACTGGCGAGATCAGAGACGTCGCACGAGACGATGACGTCCGATCCGACCGACTCGGCGAGTGGCACCGCGCGGCGGCCGAACTGCTCGCCCTGGTAGGTGAAGGCGAGCTTGGCGCCGTGTTGCGCGCAAGCGCGGGCAATGCCCCAGGCGATCGAACGCTCGTTGGCGACGCCCATGACGAGGCCCCGCTTACCGGCGAGGAGCGGCCCAGGCTGAATGCTATCCGTCTGGCTCATGCGCGTTCCAGTTCTGGCTCGTTCGTGCCGTCCCACAACCTGGAGCCAGGCACTGCCTGACCCCTCGAGCCGAATGCCGGCCCATTTGCCCTTGCCCCAATGCTCCATGACGTCGCGACCCATCTCGGCCATCTGGCCGGCCAAGCCGCGCTAGGCGTCACGGGAGGCGTCATCGACCCCTTGCCTCAGCCGTCGCGGCGGAAAATCAGGGTTGCATTAGTTCCTCCGAAACCGAAGCTATTCGATAGTACACAGTTAAGCTCGCGATCGATCCGTGAGCGGGCGATCGGCACGTCTGAGAAAGCCGGATCCAGCTCGTCGATGTTGGCGCTCTCGGCGACGAAGCCGTTGCTCATCATGAGCAGTGAGAAGATGGCCTCCTGAACGCCGATCGCACCCAATGAATGGCCGGTGAGCGACTTGGTCGACGAAATCGACGGCATGGCGTTTCCGAACACCGTTCGGATTGCGTCGATCTCCTTGGCGTCGCCGACCGGCGTGCCAGTTCCATGCGGATTGATGTAATCGACCGGAGCACCCACGCCCTTGCCGTCGAAACCTGCGAGCGCCTGTTGCATGCATCGGACGGCGCCCTCGCCGGAGGGGGCGACCATGTCGAAGCCGTCGGAGGTCGCGCCGTAGCCGACGACCTCGCCGAGGATACGGGCGCCGCGCGCCTTGGCCCGCTCCCGCTCCTCAAGGACGAGCACACCGGCACCACCGGCGATGACGAAGCCGTCACGGTCCTTGTCGTAGGCGCGACTTGCCTTCGAGGGCGTGTCGTTGAAGCGCGAGGACATGGCGCCCATGGCGTCGAACAACGAGGACAGCGTCCAGTCGAGCTCCTCGCAGCCACCGGCGAACATGACGTCCTGCTTGCCCCACTGAATGAGCTCGGTCGCGTTGCCGATGCAATGGGCGCTGGTGGCACAGGCGGAGGAGATCGAGTAGTTGGTGCCCTTGACCTGGAACGCCGTCGCGAGCACGCCGGAAGGGCCGGAGCACATGGCTTTCGGCACCTCGAAGGGGCCGATGCGCTTGGGGCTCTTGTTGGTTCGGGTGGTATCGGCAGCGGCGACGATTGCGACCGTCGACGGACCGCCCGAGCCCATGATGATGCCGGTGCGCTCGTTCGATATGTCGCTGGCGTCGAGACCCGCCTCGCGGATCGCCTGATCCATGGCGATGTAGTTCCAGCCCATGCCGGCGTTCATGAAGCGCTTGGCCTTGCGCGGAACGCCGCTTTCCCAGTCGAGTTGGGGGGCGCCGTGCACCTGACACCTGAAGCCGAGCTCAGCGTAAGTCTCCGCGCGGGTAATTCCGGAACGGCCCTCGCGCAGCGACGACAGAACCTCCTGCGTGCTGTTGCCGATGGACGATACGACGCCCATTCCGGTGACCACGACCCGTCTCATCTGCCGGCACCCCTCCCGAATTCGTTTGCTGGTGGCCTACTTTATTTTGTCGTCAGGCCCGCGTCTCGCGAGCGGCGGCACAAGTCCTTCTCTGGGCCGGCCCGCGCTTCATTCCGTCGTACAGGCTCGTCAAGCCCAGCCAAACTGGGCCACGCGACAACCAACATCACGCCTCGGCTGCATCTGGCCCGCTGCCGGCCTCGAACAATCCGACCTTCATGTCTGTCGCCTGGTAGATGACCTGACCATCCGCCTTCACCATGCCGTCGGCGATCGCGAGCTTCAAGCGCCGGAGGATGACCCGCTTCAGGTCGACAACGTACTCGATCCGCTGAACGGTGGGCAGCACCATGCCGGTGAACTTGACCTCGCCGACACCCAGCGCACGGCCGCGACCGGGTGCGCCCATCCAGCCGAGGAAAAAGCCCGTCAGCTGCCACAGGGCATCGAGGCCGAGACAGCCAGGCATTACGGGATCACCCTTGAAATGGCAGGCGAAAAACCAATCACAGGCGGGATTGCCGGCAATGTTGAGCTCGGCTGTAACCTGTCCCTTGCCGTGCGCACCACCAGTGTCACTGATCGAGCCGATCCGCTCGAACATCAGCATCGGCGGCAGCGGCAGCTGGGCGTTGCCCGGTCCGAACAGCTCGCCCCGGCCGCAGCTCAGGAGATCCTCGTACTCGAAGCTCGAACGTCGCTCTGCCATGCCGCGCTCCCCGCAGAAATTGATCTTGTCCGGCACCGCGCCGCGACAGCGGGCAGCCCGACGCCAATAGAGCGTTCCGACGCCGCTTCGGCCGGCGTTGGTAGCACACCCCGTCCCCTGTCAAAAAGGCATCATGATCGCCGCTTTCAAGCGGGCGCGCCGACATGTTGCCCCTCGAACTCAACCAGCGTAATATTGCGGCCTTGTCAATGGACCAATCGCTGAGGCATCATGCCTGAGCGAGTTTTGGCGCGGCCTGCGATTGGGCCGTCGACTTTCGCGATGGAGCGCCGGCTGTGGAAGCCCCAGCGGACACGATCAGAACCGAAGCCGAGATTCGCGCCCTGCTCGCGAAGGCCGGGCTGCGTCCAACGCGGCAGCGGCTGCTGCTGGCCTCTCTTCTGTTCGGTCAAGGTGACCGTCACGTGACGGCCGAGAGCCTGCATAGCGAGGTAGCGCGCGTGGGCGAGCACGTCTCGCTGGCGACCGTCTACAACGCGCTGCATCAATTCAAGGATGCAGGACTGCTGCGCGAGCTCGCGCTCGAGGGATCGAAGGCCTATTTCGACACCAACACGTCGAACCACAACCACTTCTACCTCGAGAGCGAGGGTCGGCTGATGGACATCTCCGGCGTACGCGTCGAGGGCCTGCCCGAGCCCCCCGAAGGCCACCGCATCAGCCACATCGACGTGGTGATCCGGCTGGTGAAGGAGTAGGTTTGGGTCGACCTACTTGATCCGGAAGTGGTTCCGGACGGCCAGCAGAAGCCGCATTGTTTCCGAACGCGCCCTTGAGTTCGAGGCGATTGGTGCCGCGATCAAGCGGACCAGGGGTCTATCAACGACACACCGCAATCGCTGAAGCCGGCCAAGTCTCGTGAGGCAACCGCGAAACGGCGCGAACGCGCGATAGCGGCGATCAGAGCGTCATTACTGGCAATCGGGCGGCCGAGCTGGCGCCTCGCCACGAGAATGAAGGGAAGCTCCGCCGCTGCTGCTCGATCGAACGGCAGAATTCGGTCTCCGAACAGCGCAAGCACACCTCGCATCAGATCTCCGAGCTCGGCCTTGCACTTGCCGTCCGGCAATGCCGCAACGCCAAAAAGCAACTCGGCCTCTGTGACTGCTGTCGTGAACAGTGACGTTGGATCCTGGACCCGCAACCATGCGTGGACGCGGGCGTCCGGCGTGGGCCTCATCTCCTCCGAGAGGACGTTGGTGTCGAGCACGATCACGTCAATCGAGCCGTAGCGGCTCTTTGGCCGGCTCGTCGGGGAAGGGCGCGAGCTCGATGCCACCAACAGGTTCTACCATCTCTCTAATCGCGTCGGCCATGTTCACCTCGGCAAGCACCCGCGCCTCCTCAGACAACGCATCTGCCAGGATGGACCGCGCCTCAGCCTCAATCGTCCGGCCATGCTCGGCGGCGCGCTGGCGAAGGCGGCGTGCAATATTCTCCTCGACATCGGATATGACTAACGTTGGCATCTCAGCACGTCCTCACTCGCGGTGGGGAACAATACCAGAAGTCCGCCCTCGTCGCGACTCGCTCCAATCCGGCCAGCTTGAAGCGCGTGCCCTTTCCGTTCGTTACCCGCCCCTAGCCTCGCGAGGCTGCGCCGTGGCAGTGTGGGGGCTTGGGATCAGCAGCAGCCGCCTCGCCTGAAGATGGCGGCCAGTCGGGAAGGAGACACCCATGCTCGAAGCCTACATCTACGATGGTGCGCGGACACCGTTCGGTCGGCAGGACGGGGCGCTTTCGCGCGTCAGGCCCGACGACATGCTGGGCGACGTGATCAAGACCGTCGTGGCGCGTTCGGGCTTCGCGCCAGAGAGCATCGACGACGTCAACGTCGGGTGCGTTTCGCAGGCGGGCGAGGACAGCCGCAACGTCGGGCGGCACGCGATGCTTCGCGCGGGGCTGCCGATCGAGATCCCGGCCAACACCATCAACCGGCTGTGCGGCTCGGGCATGAACGCGTTGATCACCGCCGCGCACGCGATCACCTGCGGCGAGGCCGACGTGGTGGTGGCGGGCGGCGTCGAGAGCATGACGAGGGCGCCGTTCGTGGTAGGCCGCACCGATGGTGCTTTCCCGAAGCGGATCGAATCCTACGTCGCCTCGCTCGGCGCGCGGTTCCCGAACCCGAAGATCGAGGGCGCGTTCGGCGACGACACCATGCCCCAGACGGCCGACAACCTGGCGCGTGACTTTCAGCTGACGCGGGAAGCCTGCGACATCTACGCGCTCGCCTCGCAGCAGAAGTATGCGGCAGCGGCCAAGGCCGGGTTCTTCAAGGACGAGTTGCTGGCCGTGACGGTCCCAGCCGCGAAGAAGGGCGGCTCAGACACGACGGTCGACGTGGACGAGCATCCGCGCCTCGAGACGACCATGGAAGGCCTCGCCAAGCTGCGCCCGCTGTTCAAGGACGGCGTGACGACAGCCGGCAATGCCTCGGGCATCAACGACGGCGCAGCAGCGCTGCTCGTCGCGAGCCGCGATGCGGGCGACAAGGCCGGTGCTAAACCGCGGGCGCGCATCATCTCGACCGGCGTCGCAGGTGTTGCTCCGCGCATTATGGGTTTCGGGCCGGTGCCGGCTGCGAAGAAGGCACTGGAGCGCGCGGGGCTCGACCTCAAGGACATGGACGTCATCGAGATCAACGAGGCGTTCGCAGCGCAGGTGCTCGCCTGCTGTAAGGGACTCGAGCTCTCGCCGGACGACAGCCGACTCAACCCGAACGGCGGCGCAATTGCACTCGGGCATCCGCTGGGCGCGTCGGGCTCGCGTATCGCGATCACGGCGGTACGCCAGCTCGAGCGGACCGGCGGCAAGTACGCTCTAATCTCGATGTGCATCGGCGTGGGCCAGGGCATCGCCATGGTGATCGAGCGGGTTTGAGTCTTGCTTAGTGGCGCACGGCACTTCCCCGGCGGGGACGGCCGCCGTGCGCTTTTTCTCGTGGCGCGTGGCGACTCGTCCGCGGAGAGCCGGCCGCCACGCGCGGGCGGGGAGCGGGGCTGTTGGCGCAGGAGTCAGCTGCGGCGGCGGCGCTCGCCCCAGATATTGATGGCGTTGGCGGCGACGATGACGGCGGCGCCGGCAATGAGGGCCGGAGCAAGGGCCTCGCCGTAGACGACGACTCCGACCACCGCGATAAACGGCAAGCGCAGGAAGTCCAACGGGGCGACGACGATGGCGTCAGCGAGAGAGAAAGCGCGAGCCAGCGCGTAGTGCGCGAAGAGGCCGAGCACGGTGAGGGCGACGATCCACAGCGCCGTGACGGGATCCGGCACGTTCAGCGACGTGACGGTGAGGGCGAGCGCCATCACGCCCTGGATCACGTGCGTGTAGAAGAGGAGCAGAAACGCACTGTCTCGCCGCGTGAGCTGCTTCGTCATCAAATAGTGGAACGCAAATCCGACGGCGGCCACGAAGGCATAGATCGTGCCGGGGCCAACGGTGAGGCTGCGGGGCGATACGACGATGATGATGCCGACGAAGCCCAAAGCGGCAGCGAACAGGCGGGTCCCGGTCAGGCGCTCTTTCAAGAACAATGGTGCAAGCAGCGCTGTCCAAAGCGGCGCCGTGAACTCGATGGCGAACAGCTGAGCCAGCGGGATGAGAGTCACGGCCACGAGCCAGGCGTACTGAGCGATGAAATGGATGAAACTGCGCAAGCAGAGCAGCGGAAGCTGGGTCGTACGCAGGTCCAGAACGCGTCCACCGGTGCCGTACTGCACGATCGCCAGGATCGAAACGCCGAGCCAGCTACGGTAGAACATGATGTCGAGGGCGCCCATTCCGCGGCCCGCCTCGCGCGCCGCAATACCGATGGCTGAGAACGCGAAGAGCGCGACGGTCATCCATTTAAGAGCTTGGAGGATGTTGCTCCTCTGCGCCGCTTCGCTCGAGTCGATTCCATGCATGCGTGGCGCGCTTCTCACCTGCTCGTCGACGGCCAGTCGGGGCGTGTCTCTTGGTCATTCACACCGGCCTGAACGGGTCTTCCGCTCCCCGATTATGCGATCGAGTAGAAGACGCTGTCACAGCATCCGGTTAAGGCTAAGCTTGAACTCAAGTCCATCGCCGGCATTGACAGCATGTAGACTTATTTGCTGCGTGCCGCGACCGGCGGACGGATGTGACAAGGGATGGCGACGCTATGGTGAACGCGAGGAGTGGTGTTCCGAGAGGCTATCAGGCGGTCATGCCCTACCTTCGGGTGCGCGATGCGGCAAGCGCGATCAAGTTCTACAAGAAGGTTTTCGGCGCCGAGGAGCGCTTCCGCCTGAAGATGGGCGGGAAGGTCGGCCACGCCGAGCTCTCGATCGGCGGCGCGGTGGTGATGATCTCCGACGAGTTTCCCGAGGCGAACGCCGTAGGGCCGAAAGCGCTCAAAGGCACGAGCGTGGTGATGGCCGTCTATGTAGACGACGTGGACAAGCTGGTCGCGAAGGCCGTCAAGGCCGGCGCCAAGATTCGCCGCCCAGTTTCCGACCAGTTCTACGGGGATCGCACGGGGCAGATCGAGGATCCGTTCGGGCATATCTGGTCGATCCAGACGAGGCTCGAGAAGGTCAACCCGAAAGACATGCAGAAGCGGCTCAACGCGATGCTGCGCGCCGAGGCTTCGGCCATGGTCGCCAAGCGACGCGGTGCTGTGAAAGCAGCAAAGGCACCAAAAGCCGGGATTGCTTCCTCTAGCAAAGCAGCGGCTGCGAAAAGGGACGCAGGAAAGGCGACGGCGACCAAGTCCGGCGCAAAACGAACAGCGTCGAAGCCCGTTGGAGCGAAACCGCCTCGGCGCGCTGCCGCCACCAAGACGGCTGCCGGCGGCTCCGAAAAGCGCACCCCTGCAGCCAAGTCCGCAAAAGCTCCAGCCGCCAAGACAGGCCGCCGGGCCAAGAAAGCGGTAACAAAGGCCTGACACGCCGGCGCGCGCGGGCAGCCAGGGGCAGCGTCACTCGGCTGCGCGTGGGGCCGTTTCCATCCAACGATCGCCTCTGATGCGGCTTTCGGGAAGGTCGAAGCTGTCGCGGCTCCACGTGACGCGGACCACGGCGCCATGGTCCGGCGGGACCCGGTTCTCGAGAGAGACGCGGGCGCCCGAGCGCTCGAGCAAGGTTTTCGCAATGAAGAAGCCGAGGCCGAGACCCGAAGCCTCCTTGCCGGACCTGCCTAGCCGCTGGCCGGTGCCGCGGGTCGTTACGTAAGGCTCGCCGAGCGTGTCGATGATATCGGGCGCGAAACCTGGACCGTCGTCAGTCACCGTCACCTCGATCTCGCGCTCGTCCCAGGCGGCCGAGATGTCGACTGACGAGTCGGCGAAATCGACCGCATTCTCGATGATGTTGCCCAATCCGTAGATCAGGCCAGGGCGACGCTCGCCAATTGGCTCGCGGCGGTCGGTGCTCGCAGCCGCCTCGCGGGGGGCGGACGAAAAGCGGATGCGCACCTGAGACGAGGCATAGGGGCCAGCCGCCTCTTGCAGGAGCTGGGTGACGGGAAGGCTGACGTGATGTGGGTCCTGCTCGGTGGGACTGCGGGTGAGCTTCCGGAGAATATCCCGGCACCGCTCAGCCTGGGTCCGGAGCAAGGTGATGTCCTCGCTCAGCTCCGGCCATTGCGCGCTTCCGCGCTCCAGCTCCTTGGTGACGAGGGCGATGGTGGCAAGAGGGGTGCCGAGCTCGTGGGCTGCGGCTGCAGCGAGCCCATCGAGCGCATGGAGCTTCTGCTCGCGGGCCAAGACGTGCTCGGTCGCGGCCAGCGCCTCCGACATATGGCGGGCCTCCTTGGAGAGGCGCGCCGCGTAAAGCGCCAGGAACGCCATGCCGGCGGCAATCGAGGCGAGCATGCCGAGCTTGTAGAGGATGGGTAAGGCGACAGGCTCCTCGGGTGCCCAAGGCAATGGCAGGTGCCACCCCACGAGCCACGCCGACGCGACGAGGGCGATAGCGCCCAGCAGCACGGTATTTCGTGCTGGAAGGGTCGCCGCCGACACCGTCACGGGAGCGACGAGCAGGAAAGCGAACGGATTCTGCAAACCACCTGTCAGGTAGAGGAGGGCAGCGAGCTCGAGAATGTCCCATGCGAGCAGTGTCGTCGCGAAGGGGCGGCTGAGCCTGTGCCGGGCGGGATAGGCGATGCGCAGATAGACGTTGAGCCAAGCCGACAGCGACACGAGGGCCAGGCACCAGCCGATCGGGAAATCGTACCCGAGCAGCCAATAGACGACCGCCACGGTAACGAGCTGGCCGCCTACACCGAACCAGCGAAGGCGGATGATCGTCTGCATGCGCAGCCGGCTTTCCTCCTGGGCGCCGATGCTCGCCCAGCCTCCCAAGCCTCGTTGAACGCCACTGACGATCGATCGGACGGACATCGCTCGAGCTCCGGCCCCCTTGCCGCTCCGCAGACTGCGACCTCTTGTAGCGGACGATGGCGCTGCCGCAAGGCCCACGACACGATTGCGGCAGCCGTCCGCTGGTAAGCTTGCGGGAACAAGGCCGTTCAAGGGAAAGTGCTGGCGCACCCCAAGGCCACGCTCGCCAAGGTTCATCCGCCGCATGCCCTCTGATCCACCGCCCGTCGAAGTGATCGAGCTGGTGAAAGTCTATGGCGAGGTCACCGCCGTCGACGGCATCAGCTTTCGCCTTGAGCGCGGTACGGTGACGGCGCTGCTGGGCGGCAACGGCGCCGGCAAGACGACGACGATCTCGATGATCATGGGACTGGTGACGGCGACGTCGGGGACAGCGCGCGTGTTCGGCTGGGACATGGGGCGGGACCGCCACCGCGTGCTCTACCGGATGAATTTCGAGAGCCCCTACACGGATATCCCGATGCGCCTGACCGTGGCGGAGAACCTGGAGGTCTTCGGGCGAATCTATGGGGTGGCGGATCTCGAGACCCGGAAGCGACGGGTCGCCGACGATCTGCGGATCGCGGATCTCATGGCGCGGCCTTACGGCAAGCTTTCCGCCGGCCAGAGAACCCGGGTGTCGCTCGCCAAGGGCTTGCTCAACGACCCAGAGCTGCTGCTGCTGGACGAGCCGACGGCGTCGCTCGACCCGGACACAGCCGACTGGGTGCGAAGCCACATCGAAAGCTATGCGCGAGAACGCGGGGCCACGGTGATGCTCGCCTCGCACAACATGTCGGAGGTGGAGCGTCTGGCGGCTCGCGTGATCATGCTGGACCGCGGCCGGATACTCGCCGATGCGTCGCCTGCCGAGCTGATCCGACGCTATGGAAGGTCCGATCTCGAAGGCGTGTTTCTGGCCATAGCGCGCCGCGAGGACGGCCGCCTGGAAGGTGCGCCGGACGACGATGGAACGGAGCGAAGGCGCTGAAGCGCACCGGGAGGCCACATGAACGATGCGAGCCCACGCCCTCAACTCCTGGCACAGAGCGGGCCGCGCGCGTCGATGCGCCGGGTGCACGGCATCGTGCTGCGCTACTGGTACACGATCCGCTCCTCGTGGCCACGCACGGCCGAGCTGATCTACTGGCCGCTGGTGCAGATGCTGACGTGGGGCTTTCTGCAGCAACATCTCGCGCAAACGACGAGCATCGCCGGCCACGCCGCCGGCCTGTTCATCGGAGGCGTGCTGCTGTGGGACATTCTCGTGCGCAGCCAACTCGGGTTCACGGTGGCCTTCCTCGAGGAGATCTGGTCGCGCAACCTCGGGCACCTGATGATGAGCCCGCTAAGACCGGGCGAATTGGTGGTGGGCCTTGCCGTAATCAGCGTGCTCAAGCTGTTGGTTGCGATGGTGCCGGTTGCGATCCTGGCCAACATCTTCTTCGGGTTCAGCGTGCTGTCGCTCGGCATCGCGTTCGCCGGCTTCTTCGCCAACCTGGTGATGATGAGCTGGTCGCTGGCGCTGATCGCAACCGGCGTCGTGCTGCGCTGGGGGCTCGGGGCGGAAGGCTTCGCGTGGCTCGTGGTGTTCCTGCTCATGCCGCTGGTGTGCGTCTACTATCCGCTGTCGACGCTGCCGCAATGGTTGCAGCCGGTTGCGCTGGCGCTGCCGCCGACACACGTCTTCGAAGGCCTGCGCGCGGTGGTGCTGGAGGGAGAGATCAGGGGTGGCGATATGCTCATGGCTTTCGGGCTCAACCTCGTCTATCTCGGACTCGGCTACGCTGCCTTCCGCTGGCTCCTAGAAAGCGCGCGCCGCGCCGGGTCGCTGGTTCAGATGGGCGAGTAGCCGCCCCGAGCACAGCACACAGGCCACGACCATGCGTTCCCGTCTCGTCATCATAGCCGCGCTCGCCTTCGTGCTCGGCGGACTCGTGGCGATGCTGGCACTGCCCTCGGCTCGCGAGAGGCTACTGCCGAAGTCGATCTCCGTGGGGCAGGCGCTGGTGGGTGGACCGTTCACGCTGACTGACCACAAAGGCCGGCGCGTCACCGATGCCGACTTTCGCGGAAAGTACATGCTGATCATGTTCGGCTTCACGTACTGCCCGGACATTTGCCCATCGGGGCTGCAGGTCATGTCCGCTGCCCTCGAGCAGCTTGGAGCGAAGGCGGACAAGATCGTGCCGGTGTTCGTGTCGGTGGACCACGAGCGGGACACGCCGGAGCAGCTTGCGCAGTATGTGCAGAGCTTTCATCCGCGGCTCGTCGGCCTGTCAGGAACGGCGGAGGAGATCGCGGCGGCTGCGAAGGCCTATCGCGTCTATTACAAAAAGGTCGCCGACGAGAAAACAACGGCGGGATTCACCTACGACCATTCGGCTTTGATGTATCTGATGGGGCCCGACGGCCGCTACGTGACGCACTTCTCCCACGCCAGCGCACCCGATGTGATCGCAGCCCGCCTGGTGAAGCTCTTGTGAGAAATACGCGGCTTTAACCAAACGTCGAATCGCGGCAAGCTGCCTCGTGGGGAAAATGCGACAAATAGACGATCGGTAACCGGAAGAGCGCCGTTCAGGCGCCGCGGTGAACCATCGATGTGCCCTGGTGACAGGGCGGGGCTGATTGGGGGAACGTCTCGATGCTCTACCACTGGTATGAGCTGGGCCACGCCGCTGTGCGGCCAGCCCGGGTTGCAGCGGATTCCTGCCGGCTGATGCTGAGCAACCCCTTCAACCCCCTGACGCACACGAGCATCGGGAGGCATACGGCAGCGGCGCTCGAGGTTTTCGAGCGCACGACGCGCCGATACGACAAGCCCGAGTTCGGACTGAACCGGACGACGGTCGATGGCGTCCAGACAAGCGTGCACGAGGAGGTGGTGTGGCGCCATCCCTTTTGCCGCGTCATTCATTTTCGCCGGGACGTGCCCGACGAGCGACGCGCACGCGATCCGCGCTTGCTCCTGATCGCGCCCATGTCCGGCCACTACGCCACTTTGCTGCGCGGCACGGTGGAAGCGTTCCTGCCTGACCACGAGGTTTACATCACCGACTGGCAGGATGCGCGCGACGTGCCCGCTGCGGCCGGAGCGTTCGACCTCGACACCTACATCACGGTGATGCGCGACATCTTCCGTCACTTCCGCGGCGACGTGCACGCCTTCGCTGTATGCCAGCCATCGGTTCCGGTGCTCGCAGCGACCGCGCTGATGGAGGCGGACGAGGATCCGCACGTGCCGCAGTCGCTGATCCTCGCCGGTGGTCCGATCGACACGCGGATATCGCCAACGGTGGTCAATCAACTGGCCGAGAAGCGAGGAACGGAGTGGTTCCAGCGGAACGTCATCACCAGCGTGCCATGGCCGGGAGCGGGACACGGACGCAAGGTTTATCCCGGATTTCTGCAACTCTCCGGGTTCATGACCATGAACCTCGACCGCCACCTGATGGCACACAAGGAACTGTTCCAGCATCTTGTGGCTGGCGATGGCGACAATGCGGAGAAGCACCGCGAGTTCTACGACGAGTACCTCGCCGTGATGGACCTGACGGCAGAGTTCTTCCTGCAGACCGTCGACACAGTGTTCGTCAATCATCACATGCCGAAAGGCGAGATGGCGCATCGCAACCGGCGGGTCGATCTCAGTCGCATGCGGCGCGTGGCGCTGATGACGGTCGAAGGCGAGAAGGACGACATCACCGGAATCGGTCAGTGCCGCGCCGCGCACGATTTGTGCACCGGTATCCCCGACGAGCGGAAATCGCATTTCGAATGCCCCAAGGTCGGGCATTACGGCGTCTTCAACGGCAGCCGCTTCCGACGTGAGATCGCGCCTCGCATTGCCGATTTCACTCGGCTCTACGATGGCCGGACCGCTCGCGGCATCATGATGCCACCGATCGATCGTCGTGCTGAGACGTCTCGTTCAGCGGAATCGGCGACGGAACCGTCGGCGGCGGCCTTCAATTTCGGCCCGTCCGACGGCGAGCGGCAGCAGGGCGGGCCTGCGATACCGGCTGGGGCCCTGGCGGACACTCCAAAGAGCTAAGTCTCGGCGACGCGCCGGCTCCGTCGCTTGATCCGAACACCTCCTTTCAACGCACAATTCGTCGCGTGGCGTGATCGCAACGTGCGGCATGCGCTGTACCTTGCCGCGACAACGACGGCTCGCTTTTGTGAGCGAACAGGTGCTATTTGAGTGCCAGCGAAATCGCTGCCGCAGCATTGCCGCAAACGACTGCGCATCTCGCATTCCGGCGCCGCTTCGGTAGATCGCCCGCCAGGTCGGGCAAGTCGGTCGCGTCAGTCGAGAGATCTCCAATCACCGTTCCGAGGTTCACCATGTCGCGGTCCCGCGCCAAGACACCGCCGGTGCAGCTTCTGAAGGTCGACGGCCTTCCGGCCCCGGTTGAAATTCGTCGCCATCCCACAGCACGACGGCTGACACTGCGCGTCAGCCATTCTGCACGTGCCGTGGTGCTGACGATTCCGCGCTACACCGACGTGCGAGAGGCGGATCGCTTCCTCGCCAAGAGCATCGACTGGGTCAGGGAGCGCCTCGAAGGCGTGCCCGATGCCGTGCCGTTCGCCGACGGCGCCGTGGTGCCGTTGCGGGGCGTCGCGCACGAGGTGACGCTGGCGGGGCGACGACCCGGAAGGGGCGTGGTCGACGTGGAGGCCGGGGGTGCAGGTGCGATGCCGCGCCTCGTCGTTTCAGGCGCAGAGGAGCACGGCGCACGCCGGCTACGCGACTGGCTGGTAAGCGAGGCCAAACGCGATCTCGAGGCACGTGTCGACTATCACGCGGGCCGCCTGTCGCTGACGCCACGACGGATCGCCGTCCGTGACCAGAAAAGCCGCTGGGGCTCCTGCACGAGCGACGGCCAGCTCTCGTTCTCCTGGCGGCTGGTATTGGCGCCGCCGCTGGTGCTCGACTACGTGGCTGCTCACGAGGTGGCCCATCTCGCCGAGATGAACCATGGACCGCGCTTCTGGCGGCTGGTCAAACAAACCATGCCGCGCCTCGAGGAGGCCAAGCGCTGGCTGCGCATGAACGGCATGGGGCTCTATCGGTACGGAGCCTAGAGCATGTTCACGAGTGATGGAATCGAGGGGATTCCCATGAGGCCGCGAATATGATTCACGATGGATGCTGGGCAGGGGGCCAGCATCCATGGCGAAGCCTCTCGACAATGACTTGCGTGCTCGCATCGTTGCCGCCGTCGAAGGTGGCATGTCATGCCGCGCCGCAGCGGCACGGTTCGACGTCTCCGAGTCCGCTGCCATCAAGCTGATGCAGCGCTATCGCTCCACCGGCTCGATCGAGCCGGGGCAGATGGGTGGGCACAAGCCGCTGAAGCTCGCGGCCTGGCGCGACTGGCTGATGCAGCGCCTCGCCGAGAAGCCGGATATCACGACGCGAGAGCTCGCCGACGAACTGGTCGAGCGTGGCATGACGGTGAGCCACGTGTCGATCTGGAACCTGTTCCGGCGCGAGGATCAGAGCCACAAAAAAAAGCGTGCTCGCCTGCGAGCAGGATAGGCCCGACGTCGCGCGCCATCGCTCTCGTTGGAAGCAGCGGCAGGCGACGATCGATCCAGAGCGCCTCGTCTTCATCGACGAGACCTGGACCAAGACCAACATGGCGCCCCTCAGGGGTTGGTGCCTGCGCGGCCGTCGCCTGAAGGATCAGGTCCCGCACCGCCGCTGGCAGACGCTCACGTTCATCGCGGCGCTGCGCCACGACGGGATAGTGGCGCCGTGCCTGTTCGACGGCCCGATCAACGGTGAGAGCTTCCTCGCCTATGTCACCCAGGTTCTCGTTCCAACGCTGAGACCCGGCGACATCGTCGTCATGGACAATCTCGGCTCGCACAAGAGCAAGGCGGTTCGCGATGCTATCTGGTCCGTCGGCGCCCGCCGCCTGCTTCTGCCGGCCTATTCCCCCGACCTCAATCCGATCGAGCAGGTCTTCTCGAAGCTCAAGACGCTGCTGCGCAAGGCGAGAGCACGATCTCGAGAGGCCCTCGCAACCGCTATCGGCGAACTCCTCCCACACTTCCAGCCGAGCGAATGTGCCAACTACCTCCGCAACGCCGGCTATGCGTCCATCTAATGTGAACGTGCTCTAGTAGAACCATATCCGGTCTGACGGACTCGCCTCCGGCGCATCATGGATCGGATGAAATTGCTCTATAACCAAAAGCTTAGATCAGCTCTCTTGGGCCGCCAGGGTGACGGACGACCGCTTTGCCGCGGGCTCTAGAGGCGGCGGTACTGAACGTAAGGCGCGCGCATGGCGACGCCATCATAAAGGCGGCGAGCGGCCGCATTACCAGTCTCGGTGACCCAATAGGTGCGAGTCGCGCCGCGGTCGTCCGCCGCAGCGTAGACGGCTTCGATCAAGGCTTTCCCCACGCCCTGGCCGCGGACTGCCGGCGCCACGAAAAGATCCTCGAGATAGCAATACGACGTCGCCGACCAGGTCGAGGGGTGGAAGACCAGGAGCGCGATGCCGACGAGGCTGCCATCATCGCCCACCGCGCACAGGCCCCGCATTTCGGGCGATGCGCTCATCAGCCGCGACCACGTCAGCTCGATCACGTCGTCCGGGACGCTGGCTTGATAGAACGCGATGTAATCGCGAAACAAAGCCAGCCAAGCATCGTGATCGCCGGGTTCCAGCGGCCGTACGTCGAAGGTCATGGCTCGCACCCTAGAACAGGAAGATCGTCGCCAATCCGAGGAAGGCGAAGAAACCGACGACGTCGGTCACGGTGGTGACGAAGACGCCGGAGGAGACGGCCGGGTCGAAGCCCAAACGCTCGACTGCCAAAGGAATGAGGATCCCGGCGAGGGCTGCCGCCAGCAGGTTGAACAGCATGGCGGCGGCAATAACCAGCCCGAGCTTTCCGACGCCGAACCAGATGAGCACGACGGTGCCCATGAGGATGCCGAAGGTCAATCCATTGACGAGACCAACGGAGGCCTCGCGCAGGATGACGCGAACCATATTGGCCGGGCCAAGGTCGCGGGTGGCAAGCGCGCGGACAGCGACCGCCATGGTCTGCGTGGCGGCATTGCCTCCCATCGACGCGACGATCGGCATCAACACGGCGAGGGCGACCATCTCCTGGATGGAGGCGTCGAACAACTGGATGACGCGCGACGCGAGCAGGGCCGTACCGAGATTGATGAAGAGCCACAAGAAGCGGCTCTTGACGGTCGGGATCACCGTGTCAGCAAGACTTTCGTCGCCGACACCGGACATCCGCCGCAGGTCCTCCTCGGTTTCCTCGGAGATGACCTCGACGACGTCGTCGACCGTAACGACGCCGACCAGGCGGTCGTTTGCATCGACGACGGGTGCCGACTTCAGGTCGTAGCGCTCGAACTGGCGGGCCATCTCCTCCTGGTCTGAAGTGGCGAGCACAACATGGCGATCGGCATCCATGATGGTGCCGATGTTGATATGCCGCTTGGTGCGCAAGATGCGCGAGAGATCGACACTACCGAGGACGCGGAAGGCGGGATCGATGACGAAAATGTCCGAGAACGTCTCGGGAAGCTCGTCGGCCTCGCGCATGTGGTCGATGACCTGGCCGACCGTCCAGAACTTGGGGACGGCGACGAAGTCCGTCTGCATCAGACGGCCTGCGGTCTCCTCCGGGTACTCGAGGTTCCGCTCGAGCGCCGCGCGGTCGCTCCACGGCATCTGCGAGAGGATGTCCTGCTGATCCTCCTTCTCGAGATTGCCGATGACGTACGCCGCGTCATCGGTGTCGAGGTTCGTGACGATGCGCGCGAGCAACTCGTTCGGCAGGTCCTCGGACAACTGATCGCGAACGCTCGGATCGAGCTCGGAAAACACCTCGGGGTCGAAGGCACTGCCGAGGGTGTCGATGAGACGCACCCGCTCACCCGGCTCGAGAAGCTCGATCAGGTCGGCGAGATCGGGGGCCTTCAATGATTGCGCAATCTGCAGCAGCGGGTCGAGGGCACCTGCGGCCAGATGCTCGCGCACGGCGGCGACCACATCGGGGCGCGTGCCCGGGTTCTCCTCGCCCTCATCCTCGGTGTTCGGCTGTTGCATCGTGTCCGCGGCCCTCGGGGAAAGCAATTTCGCGCCATCGTTGCCGAACGCGCAGGGAGCCGGAGCGCTCCTGTCGACAGCGAGACGCGCCTGCGATCCCCTCGATACACGGACTTCGGCTGCGCCGAAACCGCATGCGGAGCCGATCCGCAGCATGTCGCATGTCGCCACAATCTTTTTCCAGTATTTTCACGCCAAGTTGGTTCGCGTCGGAATGTGCGCCTCTACCGGTGTCGGGGTGCGCGGGGGCTGCCGCAGGTGCGGGAGCGACGAAGAACGACAGACGGGAATGGGGATGCGCAGCTCAATTTTGCCAGGGCTCGCCGGCGCTGCCATGCTGGCGCTAACGGCCGGCCATGCGTTCGGACAGTGCGCGCCCGGTGCGATCGGGACTTCGCGCCAGATCGAGATCGACACGACCGGGGGGCCAAAACTCGGCCACCTGCAGTATCCGGGTCCGGAGCTTCTCAAGCCGGGCGAGGTGGTGCTGACGTTCGATGACGGCCCGCACAAGCAATTGACGCCCGTCGTGCTCGACATCCTGGCGCAGCACTGCGCCAAAGCGACGTTCTTCATGGTCGGACAGCGGGCCATGGGCTATTCGGACCTCGTGCGCGAAGTGGCGCGCCGGGGCCACACGGTTGCAACGCACACCTGGTCGCACGCCAATCTGAAGCAGAAGTCGGCGAGCGGTGCGGCTACCGAGATCGAGCTGGGCATCAGCGGCGTGCAAAAAGCGCTGGGGGGGCCCGCAGCCCCGTTCTTCCGCTTCCCCTACCTGAGCGATCCTCAGCACGCCATTGCTCACCTCAAGCAACGCAATACGGCCATGCTTTCGATCGACGTCGACTCCTACGATTTCCGGACCCGCAGTCCGACCGTGGTGATTCGCAACGTCATGGGGCAGCTCAAGTCGAAGGGCCGCGGCATCATCCTGTTCCATGACATCCAGCCCTCGACTGCGGGGGCGCTCGGTGCCCTGTTGTCCGATCTCAAGGCCGGCGGCTATCGCGTCGTGCATTTGGTGCCCCGGCATGGCCAAGTGACGCTGGCCGACTACGACCGGCGCGTGGGCGTGCCGATGCGGAGCATCGCGGCGGCCGGCGTACCGGTTCGCCAGCGCTCGGCGGTGGCACCGGCCTGGGAACAGAGAGTGGCCCCGGTCAACGAGCAAGCGCCCCGTATCGCCGTGGCCACTCCCGCCCTGCAGCCGGCGCCGCAAGCCCAGCCCCGGCCCGTGCCTGAACGACCGGCGCGCGAGAGAGACAGCGCTGACGACTGGCGCCGCTCCGTGTTCAGGGGCTGGTAGGGCTGGCGTGATATCGGGCCGATGTCGCTTCTTGCAGCGATTGACGCTTGTTCACGGAGCGTGCCTTAACCGGAAATTTGCCAAGTCCGGCTTCAATGGAAGGGAGTCGGACGCTCGTGCCTCGGGTCCAATTGCCGTTGGGAGCGTTGCGCACCGAACTGGATGAGCGCGGACATCCCTGGTAGCGAGGGCGAAGGACTATGGCCGCCGGGCGACTGCTGCTGACCCTTACCTTCGTCGCCGCCGGATTGCTGGCGGCCGCACTGGCGCTCTCGGCGGGCGGGGGTGCCCCGCTCGCGACCACGATCGGGCAGCTGACGTCATTATCGGGATGGGCGCCGGGTGCGGGCGAGATTGCCAACAACGCTGCGGCGCCAGCGCGAGGCCAAGGTTTCGCGCTCCTGATCGGCTTCCTGGCGGGCTGGTGGCTCCGCTGGTTCTACGGCTTGCCGTGGTCGGCGATACCGAGAGCGATCGGCGAATGGCTGCGGGGCTGGCGCGCGAGTGCCGCAATGGCCGGACTTGCTGTGGGCTGCACCGTCATCCTGCTGTTCTATTGATGATCTCCATTCAACGTCGCGCGCGGTCGCAGCACTGCCCCCATCGCTGAGCGCTCGACGCGCCGGTTGACGTGGCGTAGGCACTTGCTCTCGTGACCTGCGTGCAGACCCACGCGACGGGCTTTCCCGATTTCGAGGAGAACGGGCGGCGATGGCTTCGGCGTTCATGGACGAGCTGCGAAAGCTCGGCAGGCAGGTCCAGTTGCCGCAACGCGCGGGCGTGGCGGTGGCGATCATCGCTGTCGTCCTGCTGGCGCTGCTCGCGTGGAGCTCGACAGCGGCCATCGCCGGAGCGATCGGCGCTGTTGCGGGCGCAGCGCTCGTCAAACTCGCAGGTCGCGCGGCCCCCGGCGGCGAGCAAGATGCCCCGCGACGCCGCTCAGGGACGCGGCGCGATGCCGGACTGGTCCGAGCGCGTGCGGTCAAACCATGGTTCCGGATGATCGATGCCATGCCGGACCCGGTGATCGCCGTCGACCGGGAGCACATGGTATTGCACGCCAATCAAGCGGCGCTCGACGTCTTCGGCTCGATGCGGACAGGTGCGGCGATCTCGCTTGCCAGCCGCTCACTGGAGCTCGCGGAGGCGATCGATAGCGCGCTCAGGTATCAGGAGCCGCGCACCGTGCGGCTACACGAGCGCATGCCGGTGGAACGACGGCTGGATGCTACGGTCTCACCGCTGCCGAGCGATCATGGCGATTTGCCGGCGATCGTGATCGTTCTGCACGATGTCTCCGAACGAGAGCGCCTCGCGCAGATGCGCGCCGACTTCATCGCGCACGCAAGTCACGAGTTGCGGACGCCGTTGGCCGCGCTGCGCGGCTTCATCGAGACGCTGCAGGGGGCGGCCAAGAACGACGCGGCGGCGAGGGAGCGGTTTCTCGGCATCATGTCCAGCGAGGCGCAGAGGATGAGCCGCATCCTCGACGATCTGTTGTCGCTGGCCCGCGTCGAAATGCGCGCTCATATCGCCCCGACGGGCAGAGTGGACGTGAACGAGGTGCTGTCGGAGGTCGTGGAGTTGCTGGAGCCGATTGCGGCGGCTGTCGAGACGACGATCCAGGTCGACACGCTGAGCGAGCCCTGTTTCGTCAGAGGCGACCGCGACGAGGTGGTGCAGGTTCTGGTCAACATCCTGCAAAACGCCATCAAGTACGGACGACAGGGGGGCGCCGTAACCGTCCGAGTGACCCTGGCCGGCACCGATCAACGACGAATTCAAATCGCGATCACCGACAACGGACCCGGCATTGCCGAGGCGCATCTGCCGCGATTGACCGAGCGATTCTACCGGGTCGACGACAAATCCAGTCGAGAGAAGGGAGGGACGGGGCTCGGCCTCGCCATCGTCAAGCACATCCTGACGCGCCATCAGGGCGACCTCAAGATCTCCTCGACACTCGGTGTCGGGTCGACGTTCACTCTCGAGCTACCCGTTGATACCCGCGAATAATTCTTATGTAACAGCACATTGAACTGTCATATTTCGGTTGTCACAGTTGGCTAGAACGGCGGTGCCGGCACGTCAGCCGAGCGGCGCGCGGCTTGAGGGGTGTTAGATGGAGCATACAGTCAAATCCTACGAGGCCGAGCTGGCGTTGCTCGACCAGAAGCTCAGCCATATGGGCGGGCTCGTGGAACAACTGCTCGGCAATGCCTTCGCCTCGCTCGAGCGACGCGACCCGCGGCTCGCCTCGGAGGCGATCGCCAGCGACCGTGCCGTCGACTTGATGCAAAAGGAGATCGAGGAGCTGGCGATCAGCATGATCGCGCGTCGGCAGCCGATGGCGCAGGATTTGCGGACCATCGTCTCGACCCTGAAGGTGGCGGGCGACTTGGAGCGGATCGGCGATCTGGCCAAGAACGTCGCCAAGCGGGCTCTCGCGATCGCCCCGGAGACGCGCCCGCAATCGCTCATCCTCGGCCTCAGGCACATGACCGAGCTGGCCATGGTGAGCCTGAAGAACGTCCTCGACGCGTACATGACGCGCGACGACGAGAAGGCGTTGAAGGTCTGGCGCTCGGATACCGACATCGACGCGCTCTACAATTCGATGTTCCGTGAGCTGCTCACCTACATGATGGAGGATCCGCGGAACATCGGGTTGTGCACGCACCTGCTGTTCGGGGCCAAGAACATCGAACGGATCGGCGACCACGCCACGAACATCGCCGAGACGGTGCACTACATGGTCCGCGGAACGGCCCTCGCGGACGACCGGCCCAAGGACGACAAGACCAGCGTCACGCTGATCGAGAACAACTGACCGGGCTTCCAGGAGCAATAATCGTATGGCACCGCGGCTGCTGATCGTCGAGGACGACGAAGCCCTGATCGCGCTCCTGAGCTACAATCTCACGAGGTCAGGGCTACGACTGCCGTGTGGCACGGTCCGGCGACGAGGCCATGATCACGCTCGACGAGGAGCCGGTCGATTTGGCGATCCTCGATTGGATGCTGCCGGGCGGCGTCTCGGGTATCGAGATATGCCGCCGCATCCGCGCCAAACCTGAGATCAAGGGCCTGCCGGTGATCATGCTGACGGCCCGCGGCGAGGAGGCGGATCGCATCCGCGGCCTGACTACCGGCGCCGACGATTATGTGGTGAAGCCGTTCTCGGTGGCCGAGCTCACGGCACGCGTCGAGGCGCTGCTCAGGCGGTCGGCGCCAGAGCGCATTGCCAACGAGATCCAGGTGGGAACGCTGCGCCTCGACCGGAATGCGCACCGGGTGACCCGCAATGGGCGGGAAGTGCGGCTCGGACCAACCGAGTACCGGCTGCTCGAGGTGTTCCTCGAAAGTGCCGGACGGGTTCTGTCACGGCCGCAGCTGCTCGACGCCGTCTGGGGCCGGGATGGGGAGATCGACGAGCGGACCGTTGATGTGCATGTCGGCCGCCTACGCAAGGCACTGATCCGAGGCAACGAAAGCGACCCGATCCGGACGGTTCGCGGTGCCGGCTACGTCCTCGAGAAGGACGTCACGCTGGCCTGAAAGTTGAACGTCCGTCTTTCCCCGCGCGGCCAACACGTGTCATCATCCTCCGAGACGCCCATCCTTCGAGCGCGGCAGAGGAAACGCCCATGCTGGCCAGCACAGACCGAATTCTGACCACTCACGTCGGGAGCCTGCCGCGCAACGAAACGCTGGCGGACATGCTGATCCGTGAGGAGGACGGCCAGGCGATCGACAAGGCCGAGCTTGCCCGCCGCGTGCAGGCGGCGACCGAGCACGTCATTGCGAGCCAGGTGAAAGCCGGTGTCGACATCGGCAACGACGGAGAGCAATCACGCGTGGGCTTCCAGACCTACGTGCCTCGCTGCATGTGCGGCTTCGGCGGCGAGTTCGAAGAGGCCACCTGCACGGGACCAGAGCGAATTCCCCGGCTATGTGCGCCAGATGGCGGCGCGCTTCCCGCACTCGGCGAAGCTTGCGAACGCGCCGGCTGCAATATCGGAGGTCCGCTATGTCGACGGTGCCCCGATCCGCGACGACGCTGTCCGGCTGAAGACGCTTGGCACTGGGTTCGCGGAAACGTTCATGACCGCGCCGTCGCCGGGCATCGTCGCCACGACGATGATCAACCAGCACTACGACACCCACGAAGCGTACCTGATGGCGCTGGCGGAGGCCCTTTCGCACGAGTACCGGGCCATTCACGAAGCCGGCCACGTGCTGCAGATCGACAGCCCGGATCTCGCGATGGAGCGCCACCGCTTTTTTGCGAAGCTGGACGAGCGTGGCTTCCTCGATCAACTGGCGCTGCACATCGCAGCGATCAACAAGGGACTTGCCGGAATCCCGCGCGATCGCGTGCGCCTCCACGTCTGCTGGGGCAACAACGATGCGCCACACATCTACGACATCGCGATGTCGACGATCCTGCCGGAGCTCTACCGCGCGAACGTCGGCGCGCTGTCGATCGAGTTCGCCAATCCCCGCCACCAGCACGAGTACGAGGCGCTGAAGGCGAACCCGCTGCCGGGCCACATGCTGCTCATCCCGGGGGTACTGGATACGACGACGAATTTTGTCGAGCATCCCAAGGTGGTCGCTCGCCGGCTGAAAGAGGCCGTCTCGGTCGTCGGCGACAAGGAGCGCGTCATCGCCGGCACGGACTGCGGCTTCGGCACTTTCGCCGGGCGCGAGTACGTGGCGGAAGAGGTGGTCTGGCTGAAGCTCGCAGCGGCAGCCGAGGGCGCCAAGATCGCCTCGAAGGAGCTGTGGGGACGGTAGCGCTGGCCTTTGGTGCTCCACCTCAGGGAGACGACGACAATGAGCACAGCGCTACCCCTCTCGGGGGTTCGGGTTCTGGACATCGGAACGCTGATCGCGGGGCCGTTCGCGGCAACGATGCTGGGTGATTTCGGGGCCGAGATCATCAAGGTCGAGCAGCCGGGGCGTGGCGATGCGCTGCGCGGGACGCCGGAGCCGGACGGACGGGCGGCGCGCTCGGGGAACTGGCTGGTGGAGGGCCGCAACAAGAAGTCGATCACGCTCGACCTCAGGCAGGCAGCCGGGCAGGCCGTACTGCGCGAGCTGATCGGCAAGGTGGATGTGCTGGTCGAGAACTTCACCCCCGGCACGCTCGAGAAGTGGAACCTCGGGTGGGAGGCGGTGCACGCCATCAATCCGCGGCTGATCATGACGCGGGTGTCGGGCTATGGCCAGAAAGGGCCTTATGCCAAGCGGGCGGGCTACGACCGCATCGCGCTCGGGTTCTCGGGGTACATGTATCCAACAGGATTTCCGGACCGGTTTCCGGTGCGACCGGCGTTTCCGACCGCCGACTACAACACCGGCACGTTCGCGGCTCTGGCAACGATGTTCGCGCTCTATGGGCGCGACGCGAACGGGGGCGGCAGCGGGCAGGGGCAACTTATCGATCTCGCGCTCTACGAGGCGCCGTTCCGGATCACGGCGGACATGATGGTGCAGTTCGCGCAGTCGGGCGCCATTCGCGAGCGGATCGGCAATCGCAATCCCACATTCGCGCCAGCTGGCACGTTCCAGACGCGCGATGGGCGCTATGTGCAGATTGCGGCGGGAGGCGACGGGGTGTGGCCGAGGCTGGCCGCTGCCATCGACCGGCCGGAGCTTGCCGAGGACCCTCGCTACAAGACGAGCCGGGAGCGGATCGCGCGGGCGGACGAGCTGGAGGCGCTGCTGGCGGAGTGGATCGGGCGGCACGACTTCGCGGAGATCGAGAAGCGCCTGGTCGGCAGCAACGTACCGTTCGGCGGCATCTATACGGCCGCCGATATCGCGAGCGACCCGCATTTCAAGGCGCGTGACAACCTGGCGACGATCGAGGATGCCGAGCTTGGTCCGGTGACCATGCCGGCGGTGGTGCCACGGCTCGAAGGCACGCCCGGGCGGATCGCGTTTGCCGGTCCGCCGCTCGGCTCGCACAACGACGAGATCTACAAGGGTCTGCTGGGCAAGTCGGACGCGGAGCTAGCCACGCTGCGCCAAGAGGGGGTGATCTGAGGGAACGCGGAGGGCGCGTGGGAAAGGCCCAGGCGCTCGCCCCACCGTGCCACTCCCCTCAAGGAAAGGGGGCAGTCAGCGAGACGAGGGCTTCCGAGCAGCGTCAGACCGGATGCCCCCGACCCCGACCCTCTCCCGAGGTGTCTTTGAGGCGCTCGGCGGAGAGCGCCTCGACCCTTGTGCAAGCCGCCCGGAGCGGCGGGCGCCGGCACCCTCCTACCCCCTGAACTTGTTCTTCGGCACGAACCCGGACGCCTCGGCGGCACGGCGGTCGCGCACCCAGACCTCGCGGTTGGGGTGCATGCCGCCACCCCGCGTCGCGGGCACGGCCATGTGGCGCGCGCGATGCAGCAGGCGGGTATCGGCGATGCCGCAGTTGGGATGAACGCCGCCATTGTCGGCAACAGCTTTGTCCCAGACGGCTTTGCGCTTTGCGAAGGTCTGGGGATCGGCCAGCGCCGGACAGTTCAACTCGTTCTTGTTGAGGTCGATCTGGATCTCGTCACCGTCCTCGACGAACGCGATCGGGCCACCGAGGGCTGCTTCCGGTCCGACATGACCGATGACGAGGCCGACGGAACCGCCGGAGAACCGACCGTCCGTCATCAGGCCGACCACGATGCCGCGCTCGCGGCACAGCGTCGTGATGCGCGAGGTCGGGTCGAGAAACTCCGGCATGCCCGGTGCGCCGCTCGGGCCCTCGTAGCGCACGATCACCATGTCGTTGTTGAGAAACCGCTCCGGCGTCTTCTCGAGTGCCGTCAGCAGCGCCTGCTCGCTGTCGAACACGCACGCGCGGCCACGGAACGTGTTGTCCTCGAGGCCGCCTTCGACGCCCGCGAGTTTCAGGATGGCCGAGAAGTCCGGCGACAGGTTGCCGCCGAGCACGCGCAGGCCGCCGGTTGCCTTGTAGGGCTTGGCGACGGGGTAGATGACTTTGCCGTCGGCGCTCTTTGTGCCAAGACGCTTGACCTGTTGGCTGAGCGTCTCGCCGGTGCACGTCATGACGTCGCCGTTGAGCAGGCCCGCCTCCAGCAACTCGCGCACGATCACCTGCACGCCGCCGACCCGGTCGATGTCGACCATGGAGTATTTGCCGTAGGGGCGTGCGTCGGTGAGCACCGGCACGACATTCTGCGAGAGGTGGTTGAACTCCTCGGGAGTCATGACCTCCTTCCAGAAATCGGCGAAGCCTGCCGCCCGCGCGATCTCGGGCGCATGCAGGACGACGTTGGTCGAGCCGCCGATGGCCATGGCGACGATCATGGCGTTGCGCAGCGAATCCCGCCCGACGATGTCGCGCGGCTTGAGGTCCTTGGCGATCAGGTTCGAGAGCAGGGTCACGAGCTCGGCCGGGAACTCCTTCACGCGGCGCGGATCGTCGGACGGCGGCGCGACCATGTGCAGCGGTTGCATGCCGACGACGCCGATGAAGGTTTGCATGGTGTTATAGGTGAACATGCCACCGCAGCTGCCGTAGCCCGGGCACGCATGGCAGGCGATGTGATGGCGATACGCGGCATCGGGGTGGCCGGCGACCTGGTAGGCGCTGACGATGTCGAGCGGCTCGCCCGTGTTAGGGTCGGTACCGGGATGGATCGGTCCGTCCGACATGATGATCGATGGCTGATTGTGCTCGAGCAGCGCGGCGAGGGTGCCGACTGGCGGCTTGTCGCAGGCCACCACGGCAATGGTGCCGGCGAGGCCGGTGGCGCTAAGGTGCTCGCTCAATGCGTCGTGCGTGACTTCGCGTCCGATCAGCGAGTAGCGCATTTCGCGCGTGCCGTTCCGCACCCCGTCCGAGGTCGCGATGGTGTACTCCGGCTGCACTAGGCGCAGCGGGAGCAGGCCGGAGCCTTTACCGATGCGGCTTTTCAGGGCCTCGTGGATGGCGTCGACCTTGGCCATCACGCCAAGGTAGCATTGGCTGTCGCCCTTGGTGCCGACCACGCCGACCGACGGCTCGTGAATGAGATCCGGATCGGTGCCAAGCTCGCGGGCGAGGCCGATGGTCTGGGTCGAGCGGCCCGGATGGTGGTCGATGAGGACGATTCTCGAGTTCTTCAAGGGAGGGTTCCTTCCAGCAACGGCGATCTCGGCGAGGAGCGTAACGCTCCGCCGGGGACGGGGACGGTGTTGAATTCCTTGGCGACGGCGATGAGCGGCTTGCCAACATTGCCATCCTTCATACCAGTTGCGCGCCACAGGCTGCGAGCGCACGCCCTATTGCGGCCGTGTGCGGACGTGCGTGAGCGATATGGCGGCAAGGGATTCTCTCGGGATTGCGGGGCGCGGCCTGGGCCGCAGTCGAGCGTTTGAGCTATCGATCTCAGAAAACGCCCGCCGGAACAAGGGGTGGAGCAACCGTGATTGTCGCCAATCTATGACCGGCTGGGGTCGCGGCCGACAAAGATGCCGGATCGCTCGATGGTGGTGAGCTCGGCGTCGGCGGGGGCATAGGCAGGGTCATCGGGCCCGATCGCGCCGACCAGGCGCTCGAGATCGGCCAGGCGGCGTTTGCCGTCCAGGCGCTCCAGGAAAATCGCCGAAACGGCGGGCTCGAAGAAGCGGTCGCGGTCGCTTTGCGTCAGGATCAGCCCGCGGAGCCGGTCGTCGCCAAGCTGGAAGCGAGTGAGCGTGACGAGGCGCAAGGCGCCCTGGAAGGTGGTCAGCAGCTGCACGAGGCCGGTGTGCGGGCTGATGTAGATGCCGCCGCCATGGCTGGAGGCCACGGCGCGATCGCCGCGGCCGCGGAAGCGCTGAAGCTCGAGAAATCTGAGGCGCGAGAGGGCGTCGTCCCAGTCGATGTCGTAGACGGAGCGATAGAGCTCGGTCTTGTCGGAGAAGACACGGCGGTAGGCGACATAAGTGCCGAGGTAGGCCTCGTAGGCGGCGAGCATGTAGCCGCCGTAGGCCTCGCCGGCCCGCGCATCACCATCGGGGACGTGGCCATCGGCCGGCCCGTGGGCGACGAGGTCGTCGAGATCGATGGAAAGGGCCAGGGCGACCTTGGCGACAGTGACGTCCCGGACGGACTGGCCAGCCAAAAGGTTGCCGAGCGTGCGTTCCTTGACTGCGGCCCGCTCGGCCAGCGCCTCGCGCGTCAGCCCCTGCTTGGCCATCTCGAGGCGAACGCGGCGAACCAGCGCCTCGCGCGCAGCTTCGCCGATCAGGGACCCCATGGCGCCTCGTTTTGCCGACAGTTGCCTCGTTTTGCCGAACGCTATCGAGCGGTGGGCATCGGGGCAAGCGCGTCGTTAGCGCTGGATCGGTGAAGGCCGTTAGCTGTAGCTTCGGCGGCGCGGCGTTTCGGGCGGCGCGGGCATTGCGGGGGGCGAAAAGCTTGGGCGAGCGGGCAGGTACAAGACTGGCGCGCATCCTGCGCGACGCGCCAACCGCTACGTCAAACGTCCGAGGCATTCTGTTCATGACGACCGCGTGCGCCTCGTTCGCCTGTGGCGACACGATCATGAAGCTTTCGTCGGGCACCGTGCCGACCAGCGAGCTGTTGTTCCTCAGGGGCTGCTTCGTCACGCTCGGCGGGTTCCTGGTGGCCTATTGGCTGGGAGCGCTGTCACTGCTGCACCGGGCGCTTTCGGGGGCAATGGCGATCCGGGCGGCCGGCGACGTGACCGGCGCATGGAGCTTCCAAATGGCGCTGGCGCGCATGCCTTATGCGGAGCTCAGCGCCGTCGGGCAGCTGACGCCGCTGTCGATTACGGCAGCTTCGGCGTTGTTTCTCGGGGAGAAGGTCGGCTGGCGGCGCTGGACGGCGACGGTGATTGGGCTTGCAGGCGTGTTGCTGATCATCCGGCCGGGCTCGAGCGCGTTCAACTGGTGGGCATTGGCGGGCATCCTTTCCGTGCTCGGCTCCACCGTGCGGGATCTCGGCACTCGATATGTCGACCGGAGCGTGCCGCCAGCGATCATCATGATGCTGTCGGCGGCGGCGACGACGATCACGAAGTCTCATCGTGGCCCCTTTCGCCGGGTGGAGCACACCGTCAGCGGGCCTGGTCGTCGTGATGGCGCTGTCGGCGATGTTCTCGCTGGTCGGGCAGATGTGCGTGATCATCTCGGTCCGATCGGCGGACATCTCGGCGGTGGCGCCGTTCCGGTACACGATCATCCTGTTCGCGATCGCCTCGGGCATATTGATCTTCGGCCATTTCCCCGACGCACTGACGCTCACCGGAACGGGGATCGTGGTGGCGGCGGGCCTCTACACGTTCTATCGGGAGCAATCACTCAGGCGGCTCGCCGACCGCCCTCGTCCGTGACCCCACTTCCTTCCCAGACCGCGACCGGAGCGCCATGAGCAGAAATCTTCTCGGTATCGGGGCGGTGATCGGGGCGGGCGCGGCGATGATGTCGGCCGACGCGCTGGCGAAAGTGGCCGTGGCGGAGACGACTCTCGGGCAGACGATCGCGGGGCGGGGTCTGGTTGCGTGCCTGATATTGACGGCGGCAGGCCTGATGCAAGGGCAGATCCGGTGGCATCCGGGCCTGCTCTCGGCTCCAGTCATCGTGCGCATTCTGGCGGAGGTGGGTGCCGGCATCTCGATGGTCGGTGCGCTCGGGTTCATGCCGATCGCCAACGCAACGGCGATCCTGCAATTCATTCCGCTGGTGACGACAATGGCGGCAGCACTGCTGTTCGCTGAGCAGGTGGGCTGGCGGCGCTGGATGGCCGGACTCGCCGGATTCGCCGGCGTGCTGCTGATCCTTCAGCCCGGTGCCGCGGGTTTCACCTGGTGGTCGTTGCTCGCGGTATCGGCGATGCTGTGCATGTCGACGCGCGATCTCGCAACCAGCCGTATCGACCGTAGCGTGCCGACACTTTTGATCGGGGCCGTGTCGGCTGGCGCCGTTTCTCTCGCGGGATGCGGACTCGCGACGGTGACCGGATGGGCCCCCGCAACTCCGACAAGCATGGCCTTTACGATTGCGGCCGGCGTTGCGCTTTCCGCCGGGTTCATCTGCCTCGTGGTCGGCATGCGCAATGCCGAGATGTCGGCGATTGCGCCGTTCCGATATTTCACTCTGCTGTGGGCGATCCTGATGGGCTATTTCGCATGGGGCGAGGTGCCCAATCCGCTGGCCTGGGCGGGCATCGCGGTCGTGGTCGCGGCCGGACTCTACGCCTTCGGGCGCGAACGCAAGCTGATGCAGCAACGCATGCGTGAGCAGATCAGGCAACGGGAGCCGGCACGGACATGACCGCACTCCCGGTCACCAGTGCGGCTCCCGGCAATCTCGCCGCCATTGCCGCAATGATGGGCTCGCAGGCCGTGTTCACCGTCAACGACGCGCTCATGAAGCTCGCCGCGCGCGAGCTGCCGGGCGGACAGGCGATCTTCATCCGCGGGCTGTTCACGATTGCGCTGGCGCTGGCTCTCGCCATGGCGATGGGTGGTCTCAGAGTTTGGCCGTCGCGGAAAGACTGGCCGCTGATCGGCCTTCGCAACATCGGCGAGGTGGGGGCGACACTGCTCTATTTGACGGCGCTGTTCAACATGCCGATCGCCGACGCCACGGCGATCCTGCAATTCCTGCCGCTGGCGATCACGGCCGGAGCGGCCTTGTTCCTCGGCGAGCCGGTGGGCTGGCGTCGATGGCTCGCGACGTCGGTGGGGTTTGCCGGTGTGCTGCTGATCATCCGTCCCGGTACGCCGTCGTTCAGCGGCTGGTCTCTGGTGGCGCTCGCGTCGCTGGCAGCGATCGTGCTGCGCGATCTCACCACGCGCCGCATAGACCGGAGCGTGCCCACGGTGTTTCTGACGCTGATCTCGAGCTTGTCCGTGACGGCGGCGGCAGCCACCCTGGCTATCGTCGAGCCGTGGCATGTGCCGACGCCGAAGGGCCTGGCAATGGCCGGCGGTGCGGCGTTCTTCGTGCTGGCCGGGTACTATCTGATCATCGAAGCGATGCGCCGGGGTGACGTGGCCGTGGTCTCGCCGTTCAGGTACTCGGTCATCATATGGGCGATCATCGCCGGGATATTGCTGTTCGGTGAGTATCCCGATCCTCTCGCTCTACTTGGAACCGCGATCGTCATTGCGGCCGGACTTTACACGTTCTTCCGTGAGCGGCAGCTCGCGCGGCGAAAGGCGGCGGCATGAGCAGCAACCTGATCGGCATCCTGGCCATGCTCGCCTCGGCGGCCGGGTTCATCGTCAACGACGCCATTGTGAAAGTGATCACCGAAGAGCTGCCGAACGGCCAGATCATCTTCATGCGCGGGCTGGCGGCCACGACGCTGCTGGCAGTGCTCACGACAGCCACGCGTTCCTGGCGTCCGCTCAGCGTGCTGCTCGCGCCGGCGATGCTCGTGCGGCTGGTGGCCGCCGCGTTCTCAACGCTGTTCGTGGTGGCGGCGTTGCGCCATCTGCCGCTGCCGACGGTCAACGCCATCCTGCAGGTCTCGCCGCTGGTGGTGACTGCCGGCGCCGCCCTGCTGCTGGGCGCACATGTGGGTTGGCGGCGGTGGACGGCTTCGCTGGTCGGCTTCGCGGGCGTGCTGCTGGTGATCAAGCCGGGCACAGGCGCATTCGGGTCGGAGATCTGGCTGGCGCTCGCCTGCCTGCTCGCGTCGGCGACGCGGGATCTCACGACGCGTTTCATCGATCACTCGACGCCATCGATGCTGGTGACCTTCGCGGCCTCGGCGGTGGTGATGCTGGCCGGGCTGGGGCTTCTGCCGTTCGAGACGTGGGTGGTGCCCTCTCCGCGTGCGGGGGCGCTGATCCTGGTGACTGCCGGTTGCCTGTTCGTCGCCTACCATTTCGGCGTCATCGCGATGCGGACCGGAGAGATTCCGGTGGTGGCGCCATTCCGCTACGCATCGATCCTGGGAGCCCTTGTGCTCGGCTATGGCATCTGGGGCCATGTGCCTGACGCCGTCTCGCTTGCTGGAATTGCGATGATTGTCGCGGCGGGGCTCTACCTGCTCTATCGGGAACGCTCGATCGCGCGGGCGGCGCGGGCGTCTGGCCAATTGAACAAAACCAAGGCTGCGTCATGAAAAACGCGATGAAGGAGAAGATCGCCAGCGGCGGTGTGGCGCTCGGCGTGTTGCTGATGTTTCCGTCGCCGCAGCTGGTCGAGATGCTGGCCCATGCAGGCTTCGACTGGGTGCTGCTCGACTGCGAGCACGGATCGCTGTCGCTCGCCGACGTGGAGCTCATGTGCATGGCGGCGGACGCGTCGGGCATCACCCCGATCGGGCGGCCGCGCAGCAACTCGGCGGCGGATATCCAGTCGGTCATGGATCGCGGCGTCAAAGGCGTGCAGGTACCACACGTCAATACGCGGGCGGATGCGGAGCGCGCGGTGGCCGCGGTGAAATTCGGCTCCGGTGCTGGGCGGGGGCTTGCGGCCGGGACGCGGCCGGACCGGTGGGGTCTCGGGGCACGCATGCCGGATTTCGTCGCGTCGCAAAACGCCGGCTCGCTGGTGTGCGTGCAGATCGAGGACCGGGAGGGCGTGGACAACATCGACGAGATCCTGGGCGTGGATGGCATCGACGTATTCTTCGTCGGACCTTCGGATCTATCGCAGTCGATGAGATTTCCGGGCAATCCGAAGGCGGAGCCCGTGGCTCGGGCGATCGACGCGACGCTGGCCAAGATCGTTGCGGCGGGGAAAGCGCCAGGAATGCCGGCGACGGCGGAGGCACTGCCGGACGTCGTGGGGAAAGGTTGTCGCTACGTCTACAACCACCTGCCGCGCATCCTCGGAGCGGGAGCGAAGGACTATCTCGGCAAGCTGAAGGGCTGACAACGCAAACACGAGTTGCGCCTTGCCAGCCGCACGCGCGACACTGGCCGACCACACGCGGAACATCCGAGACGGGGTCGGCCCATGGCCATCATCGACGCGCAAATTCATCTCTGGCGAAAGGGAACGGCGACGCCGCCGCATCTGGCGCGGCCGTATCTGGTCGAGGAAGCGATTCGCGACATGGATGCGGCAGGCGTCGACGGCGCGATCCTGCATCCGCCCGCGAGTTGGGACCCGGATTCCAACGAGCAGGCTATCGAGGCGGTAGAGGCCTATCCGGGGCGGTTCCGGATTCTCGGCAATCCGCCACTGGACAGGCCGGACAGTCCGCTCTTGATCGCGCAATGGAAGTCGCGGCCGGGCATGCTCGGCTACCGCTTCTATTTCAACAAACCGAACAACAAGACATGGCCGACAGATGGAAGCATCGACTGGCTATGGCCGGCTGCCGAGAAGGCGGGCACGCCGCTGGCGCTGCTGGCGGGCGACTGGCTGCCGCTGCTCGGGACGATCGCCGAGCGGCATCCAGGCTTGAGGCTGACGATTGATCATATGGGGGCGCTGCGCGGCGCGAAGGGCGACGCGGCATTCCCGGCAATGGCAGATCTGGTAGCGCTGGCGAAGTACCCCAACGTCGCCGTGAAGCTGACGGGCGGGCCGTTCTATGCGGACGACGCGTATCCGTTCCGAAGCCTGCACCCGCACTACCGGCGCATGTACGATGCATTCGGGCCGCGGCGACTGTTCTGGGGGACGGACATCACCAAGATGCCGTGCTCGTGGCGCCAGTGCGTGACGCACTTCCAGGAGATCGACTGGATCCCGGAGGCCGACAAGCGGCTGATCATGGGCGAGGCGATCTGCGACTGGCTGGGCTGGGAGAGGTAGGGGAGCCCAGAGCCGACGAAACGCCACGTGTGCGGGTCGGGCTACTTTTACTCAATGCTGGAAGGGCCCCGGATCTCCACGCACCTTGCGGTGCGTTTCGTCCGGGGACTCGATCGTAGGTCCTGACTGGCTGTTGACCGCCTCAGAGCTTGAACGGCACGACCGTCTGCTGCTGGGTGCCGAGGCCTTCGATGGACAGCTTCATGACATCGCCGGCCTTGAGGAAGACGGGCGGCTTCATGCCGAGGCCGACACCGGGAGGCGTGCCAGTGGTGACCACATCGCCGGGCTCGAGCACCATGAACTGCGACACGTAGTGCAGGATAAAGTCGCACTTGAAGATCATGGTCTTGGTGGAGCCCTTCTGCATGGTCTTGCCGTTCAGATCGAGCGACATCGGCAGATTGTTGACGTCCTTGACCTCATCGCGCGTGACGAGCCAGGGACCGAGGGGGCCAAACGTCTCGGCGCATTTGCCCTTCATCCACTGGCCGCCGCGCTCAATCTGGAAATGGCGCTCAGACACATCGTTGCAGATGGTGTAGCCCGCAATGTGGCTCTGGGCGTCGGCCAGCTCGACGTAGCGTGAGCGCTTGCCGACGACGAAGGCGATCTCGAGCTCCCAGTCGAGCTTGGTCGAGTCGCGCGGGATCATGACGTTGTCGTTGGGGCCGCAGATGCAGTTGGTCAGCTTGTAGAAAATGATCGGCTCGGTGGGCACTGGCTGGCCCGCCTCGGCGGCGTGGTCGGCGTAGTTGAGGCCGATCGCCATGAAATTTCGGACGTTGCCGACCGGTGGGCCGATGCGGGCACCGGCAGGCGCCTCGGGCAGCGTCGCGGGGTCGATGGCCTTCAGCGTGGCTAGGGCGGCATCCGACAACACGTTGCCATCGATATCCTTCACGTGGGCCGAAAGATCACGGATCTTGCCCTGCAAGTCGACAAGACCGGGCTTCTCGGCGCCAGCAGGGCCGAAGCGGCAAAGTTTCATGGGGAGCGCTCCTCGACGTCTATGATTGATTTCGCGTCCCAATCGGTAGGACGGGGGCGGCGACGTGGCAAGAGCGTTCGAGGATCGGGTCAGGCGGTCGCGACAGGGCGATGGCCGAGCTGGCGGCCAGCAAGGAGGGCGAGACAGGACAGAATGGTGACGGTCGCCGCGATGGCGAGGCCGGGGCGGTAGCCGCCGAAGGCATCGCGCAGGAGGCCGAGCAACGCGGGGCCCGTCGCCGAGGTGAGCTGGATGGCGGTCGCGGCGGTGCCGTAGGTGGCGCCGAACGCCTCGGCGCCGAACTCGCGGCGGACGACAACTGGGCCAAGCGTCGTGATGTGGCCGATGCCGTAGCCGTAGACGAGGCTGGCCGCGATGAGAACGGGAACCGTCGGCCATGCGGCGAGCGCCAGCAGGGCGCCGGTCTGCACCAGCATGATGGTCATGGCCAGAAGGCGGACGTCCACCCGATCGACGATGCGGGCGAGGATCAGGCGGCCCGCGAAGGCCGTGACGCCGGTGGCGCTGACGAGGAGGCCGGCGCCGGCCATGCCGAGCAGCGGGCTCGCGAGCGCGACATGGTGGGTGATGAAGCCGATCTGGACTGTAAGGGCGAGGGCGAATCCGGCGGCGGCGGTCCAGAGAAGGATGCGAGGGTGACCGCTCGCGGCGATCGGAGGTGTGCGAGTGGGTGGCTTTCCCGTGGCCGCGACGGCCATGGGTTCACCATCGCGTGCGAGGCCAAGGTCGGCGGGACCGCGGTAGCGCAGCACGCCCCACACTAGCGGCAACAGGATGATGACGGCGGCAAGCCCCGCCGCGATCAGCCCGCGCCCGAGGCCGAGTCGTTGCAGTGCGAGGAGCAGCAGCGGCACCCCGACGATCGCGCCGACGCTGGCCCCCATGATGGCGAGCGTCATCGAGCGGCCCTGATAGCGCTCGAACCACGGCGCGACGGTGGCCGAGATGCCGGTGGTGGAGAGCGTCGACCAACCGACGCCGATGAGCGCAAAGCACGGGTAGAGCTGCCACGGCTCGGCGACCTGTCCTATCAGCGCAACACCGAGGCCGAGACAGAACGTGCCGATGGTGAGCACGGGGCGGGGGCCGTACCGGTCGATGCTGCGGCCGACGAGGCGCTGAACGGAGGCACTGACGAGGAAGAACAGCGTGATCGCGAACGACACCTCGGCGACGGGCCAGCCGTACGCGGACGTGACCGCCTGCAGGTAGACGCTGGCGCCGAACAGGCCAAGCGCCCAGGTGACGGCGGCGATGACGAAGCAGGCGGCGACGACGCGCCAGCCGTAGAACAGGGGTGCCGGTCGCGTCGAGGACATGCGCGCCACTCCCCTGTCTCGCTTATTTGGCCCGAATGGGCGGCGGACCAACGAAATCCGGTATCAGGCGGTTGGCGATGTCGTCGGTCGCACCGGTTGCCATCAGGTAGCCGAGGGCCACCGCGATCAGAACGAGCGCGAACCAGAAGATCGGCCGGTTGCGCCGCCAGAGCAGCGCCCAGGCGACGATGACGAGGGGCAGGCCGAGGATGACGGCGCCATAGAGCTTGGGAGTCATGTCCGAGCCTTTCGCTCACATCTCGCCGAGCATGCCGAGCAGGAACGCCACGGCAATCAAGGCAATAAGAGCTGCCAGGATATAGGCAGCGCTCGGCACGTCCAAGGCGAAGAGGCCGAGCAGGAGGGCTATGCCCGCCAGCGAGGCCAACAGCGGTGCGAAGCCGGAGCCGCGCGTGTATTTGCGCACGAGCCACATGAGTGTGCCCGTCGCCGTGAGCGTCAGCACGACCTCGACGATGACGCGCTTGTCGGGGGTCACAGCGAGCCGCCTGCCGCGAAGCAGGCGTCGATGCGGGCCATCGTCACCGAGTCGAGCGAGCCGGCATTCGCCGCGTCGATGCACTCCATCAGCTCGCGCTGGTTCTTGCAGCCGAGGACAACCGTGTCGACGCCCTCCATCGAGAGCGCGTATCGGTGAGCGAGCGCGGCGGCCGAGGTGCCGAGATCTCGGGCCAGCGCGCGAAAGCCGGCGCTGCGGCGATAGTCGACGGCGACGCCGTGGCTGTCGGGGAGCGCGCGGTCGACCGTGTCGGCCAGCGCGCCGCCTTGCACGGGTCGGATGCCGAGGACGCCGACGCCAGCCGCCTTGGCGGACGCGATGATCTCGCGGGCCCGGCTGGGGCCGGGGAAATACTTGAGCTCGCCGGGGGAATCGAGCGGGTTGGTGATCGCCTGGACGGCCGCGGGGCGTGACGCCTCGCCGAGCGCCGCGAGCACGCATTCGGGGATGCCAATGCCGGTGATGCCCCAGGCGCCGATGCGGCCCTCGGCCACCAGCCGCTCGCAGACCGGCACGAAGCGCTCGAGGTAGGTGGTCCAGCGTGTGGCGGGCCGGTCCGTATAGGCGCTGGCGTCGTAGTCGTCCGGGATGATGTTCGAGTGGAGGAAGAAGAGGTCGACGCGCTCGAGCCGCATGCGCGCCAGGCTCTCCTCGAGGCTGCGGACGATGTTGCCTTCGACCTCGGCGGCGGGTGGCGTACCGAGGCGATGCTTGGTCGTCACCCGGATGCCCGCCGGTAGCCGCCCTTCGAAGGCGGCGCCGACAACGCTCTCCGCCTCGCCGTTGCCGTAGGCCGGCGCCATGTCGAGCAGCGTGATGCCGTTGTCCACCGCCGCGCGCACAGTTGCGATGCATTCGTCGCGCGTGGTCTCGCCCCAGAGCTGCCCGACGCCGCCACCGCCGAGGGTGAGAGCACTTACCGGCCAGAGTTGGCCAAGGCTGCGGGTCTGCATGCGGGTGCTCCTGATCCTGGCGGGGTCGGCACGGCGACGGCTGGTGGCGCGAAGATAGAGGCAGCCGCGGGCGGGTCGAAACGGAAAATTCGAGGCCACGACGCGCGAGCCCGAGTGTCGAGCCGAGATGACGTGGATGAGGGCGGAACACGCGACGGGGAGCGCGGTTACGCCAGAACTGGCAGCAAACAGGATTGTCCCCATGGCACTCAAGGTGTTCGCGTTCAATTGCTCCCTCAAGGCGTCCAGCAACACGGAGCCCTCCTCGACCGAAAAACTCCTGGGCGAGATCGCTGACGAATTGAAGGCCTGCGGCGCCTCGATGACGGTGGTCCGCGCCGTGGACCACGACATCAAGCCGGGCGTGTCCTCGGACGAGGGCGCGGGCGACGCGTGGCCGAAGCTGCGCGAGCAGCTACTCGATGCCGACATTCTGGTGATCGGAACGCCGATCTGGCTCGGCCAGCCGTCGAGCGTGGCGAAGCGCGTGCTCGAGCGCATGGACGCGTTTCTCGGCGAGACGGACGACGCCGGACGGATGCCGAGCTACGGGAAGGTCGCAATCGTGGCCGTGGTCGGCAACGAGGACGGGGCGCATCACGTGACCGCGGAGCTGCTGCAGGCCTTGAACGACGTGGGCTTCACCATTGCCGCCAGCGCATCGACCTATTGGGTCGGCGAGGCGATGCAGAAGAAGAACTACGTCGATCTCGGCAAGGCGCCGAAGGCGACGGCGAGCACGACCAAGCTCGCCGTGAGCAACGCGGTGCACCTCGCCCAATTGCTCAAGTCGAAAACGTATCCCGGCTCGCCGGACTGATTGCGCGCGGGGAACGCTTCGCCCTGCAGGTAGCCCCTCTCTCCCGAACCGGCTGTGCCGGCTTCGTCCTCGCTCAGCCGCAATTGGCCGTATAGGCTGAGAGCGGAAAGGGGGACGTCTGCATGAGCGATGAGCTGGAGGAGTTAGACGAGCGGGTGGGCGCGGGCGGGTCCGCGGAGGCGCCCGTAACAGCTCCGGACGTCGCTGCGGACGGTGCGCGCGTCGGGGCGGCGCCACCAGTGTCGGCCGCGGCGCCGGAGACAGCGGCGAAACGCATCCGTGCCGCCGAGGATGCGGCGCAGCGGGCGCGGCTGATCGCGCTCAAGGCGCAGAAGGCGGCGGGCAAGCGGCCGCCGGGATTGGCGCATGGCCGCTGGCTCGGCGATTTCCTCGACCAGGACACCGAGACGGGCCTGCTGCCGGCCGAGGAGAAGCTGCTGGCGGCGGTGGGGCGCGGGGAGGTGTGTGATCTCCGCAATCGCGGGCGCTGGTTCGATTTTCGGATGTCGCTCGACGAGGCCAAGAGTGACGACGCGCTGCTGGCCGAGATCGCGCAGCGCCTCGCCGCTGCGGATACCTCGGCAGACCCAACAGAGGATGCCGAGGCCAACCCGATCGCCGAAACCACGACCGCTGCGCCGGTCGCTCGACACGAGATCGCCGAAGTGCTGATCGCGGAGACGGCGCGGTGGGCCCAGACGCACCACAAGCTCGCGGGCATCACGACCGAGCGGCTCGTCAAGGAGCCGGCCTTGCTGGCGCCGGTGCGGGGCGAGGTAGCGGATCGGCTGCAACGTGAGATCGGATGGCGGAGCGTCGATCCGGAGGACCGGGCCTGCCGGGTCCGCGGCCCCTTCCTGAGGTTTCTGGCGCTCGGCGGGGATGCGGATGTGCCGGTGCACGAGAAGGGGGTGCTCCTCAGGGGCGCGTTCGTGACGGGTGACTTCGACCTGCAAGGTTGCCTTGGGGTGTGTGCGCTCGGGCTGCACGACTGTTGGTTCGAGGTGGCGCTGGTGATTGCCCATGCGGGGATCGCGGTGCTGTCGCTACAAGGTTCGCGCGTGCCGGGCTTGCAGGGCGATCGCGCCGACATCACGGGCGGCGTGTTCCTTTCGGGCGGCTTCACGGCCGAGGGCGAGGTGCGGCTGCTCGGCGCGAAGATCGGCGGGCAGCTCAATTGCATCGGCGGCGCTTTCCGCAATGCCGGGGGCATCGCTCTCGACGGCGACGGCGCCGAGATCACGGGCGACGTGTTCCTCTCGGGCGGCTTCACGGCGGAGGGCGAGGTTCGGTTGCTCGGCGCGAAGATCGGGGGCGATCTCGCCTGCATCGGCGGCACGTTCGTCAATGCGGTGGCGCAGGAGGGCGGTGGTGGGAATGGGGCTGCGCGGACGAATGCAGGAGTCGCTCTCAACCTTGTAGCCGCAAAGATCGACGGCACGTTGTGGCTTGGACCCTCGGCCAACGATAAGATGACCGCGGTCATCAACGGCTGGTTAAACCTCCAGGGTGCTCACGCCCATCAAGTGGTCGACCATCCCGACTTCTGGCCCGGAGGTGCGAACAGTGCGCTGATCGATGGGCAGAAAAAGGACGGCAAGCCGACGGGGCGGAAGCTGGTGGCGGCGATCGCTCTCGACGGGTTCACGTATGACCAACTCGTGGGGCAGGGCAAGTACGACGCCGAGACGCGGCTGCGGTGGCTGGCGCGGCAGCCGGAGAACCACCGCATCGCCGACTTCCGGCCGCAGCCTTACGAGCAGCTGGTCAAGGTTCTGCGCGAAATGGGGCACGAGCGGGATGCGCGCATCATCGCCAAGGCGCGGCAGGACGCGGAGCGCACGGCGCGATGGCACCGGAACTGGCCGCAGAAGCCATTTCGCGCGATCGGGGCGCAATTGGAGCGCTTCTTTCTCGGCGCGCTGGCGGGCTACGGCTATGGCAGCAAGCGGCTGATCGGGATGCTGCTGATCATCTGGCTGGCGGGTGGGCTCGTCTACGACGCGGCCGAGCGGCAGGGGCTGATGGCGCCGACCAGCCCGATCGTGTTCAACGATCCGAAGTTGACCGAAGCGTGCGGCGGTCTCGGCAAACGGTGGACGGCGTGTGAGGCGCTGCCGAAGGAGCACACGGCGTTCGGGGAGTGGTTCTACTCGGCCGATGTGGTGACGCCGATCGTCTCGTTCGATGGAGCGCGACTGGGCGCCGATCTATTCGCCGCCGTGCGCGGTGGACCCGGAAAAGTGCAGCGCGACGCTGCCGCAGGGAAGCGTGCTCCGGCTCGACAATGCGCGCGTACTGGAGCTGCCGTGGACGTTCCACCACGGCTTCCTGTGGTGGGTGTACTGGCTGCAGGTCGTGCTCGGCTGGGGGCTGTCGGCGTTGCTGGTCGCCGTGCTTTCGGGCGTGATGAAGAAGGATTGAGCCTACCCCGCCCCGCCGCCTTCGGTGGCAAGCCAGGCGGCGCAGCAGGCTTTGGCGAGTTCGCGGACGCGGAGGATGTAGCTCTGGCGCTCGGTGACGGAGATCACGCCGCGGGCGTCGAGCAGGTTGAACACGTGGCTCGCCTTGATGCACTGGTCGTAGGCGGGCAGCGCCATCAGGTGGCGGCCGCTGTCGCCCGTGCCCTTCTCCAGCAGCGCCTGGCACTCGGCCTCGGCGTCCTTGAAGTGCTGGAGGAGCATGTCGGTGTTCGGCGTGCTCGAAGTTGTAGCGCGAATACTCCTGCTCGGCCTGCTGGAAGACGTCGTCGTAGGTGAGCTTGCGCTCGTCGTGGCGGCCGTTGAAGTTCAGGTCCCACACCCGGTCGACGCCCTGGACGTACATGGCGAGGCGCTCGAGGCCGTAGGTGATCTCGCCCGACACGGGGCGGCAGTCGAAGCCGCCGACCTGCTGGAAGTAGGTGAACTGCGTCACCTCCATGCCGTTGCACCAGACCTCCCAGCCTAGGCCCCAGGCGCCGAGCGTCGGGCTTTCCCAGTCGTCCTCGACGAAGCGGATGTCGTTGAGTCTGGTGTCGATGCCGATAGCGTCGAGGCTCTGCAGGTAGAGATCCAGAATGTCCGGCGGCGACGGCTTCATGATCACCTGGAACTGGTAGTAGTGCTGCATCCGGTTTGGGTTCTCGCCGTAGCGGCCGTCCTTGGGGCGGCGCGATGGCTGAACGTAGGCGGCGTTCCAAGGCTTGGGGCCGAGAGCCCGCAGCGTCGTGGCCGGGTGAAAGGTGCCGGCGCCGACCTCCATGTCGTAGGGTTGGAGGATGACGCAGCCCTGCGCGCCCCAGAAGCGCTGCAGCGTCAGGATCAGGTCCTGGAACAACTCTTTCGGGCGCAGCTCGCCGAGGGCAGGAGCGGCAGAAGGCTTGGGGCGCGTCGCGGTCTTGGTCGGCATGGGTGTTCCTTCGAGCGGAAGCTCGTTCTGGCGGCGCACTATACGTAAAACTGCCATGTCGTCACCCGAGAACAAGGGTGGCTACGGAGGGGTGGACGGATGGATGTGCTCGGCTGGCTCTGGTGGCTTCTCGCAAGCTTCGTCGGGCTGGTGTGGTCGGTCGTGTGGTTCCTGCTCGGCGGATGGGTGTCGACGCTCGCGCAAATCGGCGTGATCGTGCTTTTGGTGTTCGGATACAAGTACGGCTGGCGGCGGGCGCCCAGCGAGGTGCTGTCTCGCGCTGGCGGGTTCGGGCGGTTCGCATGGGGGTGGCTCAGATCGCGGGAGCCGGGGGCACCGGCGGCGGTGCCGACGCCTGTGCAGAGCCCGGCACGAGGGCGACGGGCGCGGCAGCGTCTCGCCAGGCGACAGCCGGGCGACGTCCGGATCAACGTGTCGACATCCCTGACGCTGCTGATGATCGCGGGGCTGTGGCTGGTCGCGGCGGCGCTCTGAAGGCCACCGCCAAGCTACGAGGGCAGCTCGCAGCGCATGACCACGGCGTCCTCTGCGGGGCCGTCGGGGCGGGCGTAGTAGCCCTTTCGCCGGCCGGTCTCGGTGAACCCGTTCTGGGCGTAAAGTGCGATTGCGGCCTCGTTTGAGGCGGCGACCTCGAGGAAGAGAGCGCGAGCCCCGCCGCGGGCCGCCCCCCGCTTGAGACCCTGGACGAGACGGTTGGCAACGCCGTTGCGCCGCCACGACGGGTCGACACCGAGCGTCAGGATCTCGGCCTCGTCAGCGGCGATCTGGGCGAGGGCGAAGCCGCCCATCGTGGGAGGCACACCGTGCCGCGCGACGAGCGCGATGGAGCCAGGATGGGCAAGAAGGCGGATGACGGCGCTCGTGTCCCAACCGTCATCAAAGATCGACGAATGCAGCTGCGAGATCGGCTCAGCATGCTCGGGCAGGCCCCAAAGCAGGCTAATCTGGCGCAGGTCCAGACTTGAGCCGGTTGGCGGGAGCCGATCTTCGCCTTTGGTCATGACGTCCTCGCGAGGCGTTTGTCCGACTGAGGCTTGGCGTCAGGAGGACGGATGTATATCGGATCTATCTTGTCCAGCGGCGTCAAGGAAGATGCGAGCCACGCCAGATCGCCAGCGTGGGGCTGGAGTGCCACATACCCGACCTCGACCGCGTCCTCGACGGCGCCGACAGCGGGTGCACCGGAACCAGCGACGCGGGCCCCATGATGCAAGGCGAGCGCGGCGGCCTCCTCGGCGGTCAACTCCGCCGGTTGCGTCAGTGGAGAGAGCGCGCCGGTGGCAAACAGCTGCACGTAGAGGCGACCGCGACGCGCATCGACTGCGATGAGCACGGGACGCGCGGCAGCGTCCTCGGTCGCCTCGAAGACGCGGTGCGCCATCACGGCCAGGCTGGAGAGTCCGACGACCTCGACACCAGCCGCCAGACGCAGGCTGCGCGCGGCCGCGATACCGGTGCGGACGCCGGTGAACGAGCCGGGGCCGAGAGTGACCGCTACCCGCGTCAGATCACGAAAAGCAAGGTCAGCGCGCGCCATCTGCGCCTCGATCAGCGGTGCAAGGTGCTCGGCGTGGCCCGAGGCTCGCTCTTCATAGGCCTCGACAACGCAGTAGCGGCCATCGTCGTGGTCGCGCCCGACAGCGACGGACAGAGCACCGAGGCAGGTATCGATGGCCAGGATGTTCATCGGAAGTCTTTCGTTGCGAGGCTCGTGGCGCACGGCGACACCGCTTCGCGGAGCCGGCCGCCGTGCGCGCATTGCTCAAACGATCTTGGCGATCTCGTCGAACGCGAAGCGGGGTGAGCGCTCGAACAGGGCTGCAGGATCACCGTAGCCGAAATTGCACACGAAGTTGGATTTGACGCGCCCGTCGGGGAAGAACTCCTTGTCGACGCCGGCATTGTCGAACCCGGACATGGGCCCGCAATCGAGGCCCAGGGCGCGGGCGGCGAGCATCAGATAGGCGCCCTGAAGCGAGCCATTGCGCATGACGGTGGCCTGGATCACCTCGGGCTTGCCCTCGAACCAGGTGCGGGCGGTCTGATTGTGCGGGAACAGACGCGGCAAGTGCTCATAGAACTGCGTGTCGTGGCCGATGATCGCGCAAACTGGTGCCGACATCGACTTGGTCCGGTTCTGCTCCGAAAGGAACGGCGCGATGCGCTGTTTGGCAGCGTCAGACTTCAGAAAGATGACGCGGGCGGGCAGGCAGTTGGCGCTCGTCGGACCCATCTTCATCAGGTCGACCATCTCGCGAAGCAGGCCGTCGGGCACGTCCTTCTTCTGCCACGCGTTGTGAGTGCGGGCTTCGGTGAAGAGCTGCTTGAGGGCTGTCTCGCCCAGTCGGTCGGTCATGCCTGGTCTCCTGATCCTCGAGGCCTCGAACAGTGCCATGAAAAACCCCGCTCCGGGCGGAGCAGGGTGGTGGAAATTCCGGCCGTGCAGCGATCTTATCAGACGGCGCGGACCTCGACGACCTCCGGGCAGAAATGCTGCAGCAGGCGCTCGATGCCGCCCTGCAGGGTGGCCGTGGACGACGGACAGCCCGAGCAGGCGCCGCGCATGTGCAGATAGACGATGCCGTCGCGGAAGCCGTGAAAGACGATGTCGCCGCCGTCATTGGCGACCGCCGGGCGAACACGGGTCTCTAGCAGCTCCTTGATGGTCGCGACCGTCTCGGCATCCTCAGGTGCGAAGTCCTCGGTCTCCTCGTCGTCATGGCCGTGCGAGCCCTCCACGACGGGTGCACCCGACATGAAATGCTCCATGATGGCGCCGAGGACAGCCGGCTTGAGGTGCTGCCACTCGATGTCGCCCTTGGTAACCGAGATGAAGTCGGAGCCGAGGAAGACGCCGGAGACGCCATCGATGCCGAACAGGCGACGGGCGAGCGGCGAGCCGGCAGCCTCGGACGGAGCGCGGAAATCGACGGTGCCGTCGCCGAGGACGACCTTGCCGGGGATGAACTTGACAGTGGCGGGATTGGGCGTCGCCTCGGTCTGGATGAACATGGGTGGCCTCATTGTGCTCGTGATCGGGCCTCGTGGCGGACCCGCCCGGCGTGATCCCGCCGTAACCCGAGTCCTCGAGTTGGAATTCTTCTAATATATAGGCGGCCCGGGGTCAAAGAGCGAGCTCAGCGTAGCCGGTGGAAGCCCGACCTCGTCGGAACGATACCGCGCAGCATGCAACTCCCGCCCGGCAACGGACGTTAAGCTGTGATCGTCCAATCCGGCGCCGACGAGGGCTGCAATGAGCCACACCTACCCCGTCTATCGAGATCTGGCCGGTCAGGCGGCGCTGGTGACCGGAGCCTCGTCGGGTCTCGGCAAGGCCATGGCCATCGCGCTCGGGAAGGCCGGGGCGCGTGTGATCCTCAACCATCCCCCATCAGCCAACTCGCACAGGCGGGCGATGGCCGGGGTCGCCGAGATCGAGGCGGCGGGCGGCGAAGCGCTGGCGATCGCCGGCGACGTCTCGAAGGAGGATCAGGTCGACAGGCTGATGGCCGAGGCGGTGGCGCGGCTCGGAACGCTGCATCTCGTCGTTGCGAATGCCGGCATCGAGCGTCCGGCGCCCATCGAGAGCATGTCGCTGGACGACTGGAAGGCGGTCATGGACGTCAACCTGACGGGTGCGTTCCTGACGGCGCGTGGCGCCGTGCGCGAGTTCTTACGGCGCGGCGCGCCGGCAACCGGCTCATCGGCCCTCGGCAAGATCGTTTTCACCAGCTCGGTGCACGAGACCATCCCCTGGGCTTGCCAGTCGAACTATGCGGCATCAAAGGGTGGAATTGCCCTCCTGATGCGCTCGCTGGCGCAGGAACTCGCTAGGCGCAAGATTCGGGTCAACTCTGTGGCCCCTGGTGCAATCAAGACTCCGATCAACACCGACTCGTGGTCCACTGACGAAGCACGGGACAAGCTACTCGAGCTTATTCCATATGGGCGCGTCGGGGAGCCCGAGGACATCGCCGGGGCGGTTCTATGGCTGCTGTCCGATGCCTCGGACTACGTGAACGGGACGAGCCTGGTCGTCGACGGCGGGATGCTTCTCTATCCTTCGTTTCGGGGCGATGGATAGCCTCGAGGCTTAATATCAACTAACGATGCCGGGGCCGCTGCGGACGTCGGCGCAACTGAGCGAGGCGCATGACGAAACGCATCGAAGACTACGGCCTGATCGGCAACATGATCTCGGCGGCGCTGGTCGGCCGCGACGGGTCGATCGATTGGCTGTGCCTGCCGCGCTTTGATTCCGGCGCCTGCTTCGCTGCCCTGCTCGGCACACGAGACAACGGGCACTGGTCGATCGCGCCGTCGTCTCCGTTCGTCTCGAGCCGCAAGTATATCGACGACACGGCGGTGCTCGAGACACGCTTCGAGACCAGCGAAGGCGCGGTCACGGTCACGGACTTCATGCCGTTCACGACCGACGAGCAGAAAGTCGACCTGGTGCGCATCGTGCGCGGCATCGAAGGTGCCGTCGCCATGACGACCGAGCTGGTTATGCGATTCAACTATGGGCAGGCGGTGCCCTGGGTGCGACGGCGGGATTATGGGCTCAGCGCCGTTGCCGGCCCCGACGCCGTCGAATTGCACACGACCGTTCCGTTTGAAGGACACGGTATGACGTCGGTGGCGAGCTTCACCATTCGGGCCGGCGAGGCGGTGCCGTTCACGCTCTCGTATCATCCCTCACACAAGATGCCGCAGTTCGTGCGCGACAGCGCGGAAAGCCAGGACCAGACCGTTTCATGGTGGCGGGAGTGGACGAAGCACGGCCGGTATAGATCGGACAACGCGCGATGGTCGGAGGCGGTCAAGCGTTCGCTGATCACCTTGAAAATGCTGATCTACCAGCCAACGGGTGGCATCATCGCGGCGCCGACGACGTCGTTGCCGGAAGCCATCGGCGGCACGCGGAACTGGGATTATCGCTACTGCTGGATTCGCGATTCCGCGCTGACGTTCTATGCGCTCATCAATGCGGGCTATCGCGAGGAGGCGGTGGCGTGGCGCACGTGGCTGCTGCGCACGGTGGCCGGACACCCACAGCAGATGCAGATCATGTACGGCATGGCGGGCGAGCGGTGGCTGCCCGAGGTCGAGGTGCCGTGGCTGGCGGGCTACGAGAACAGCCGGCCTGTTCGCGTCGGCAACGGCGCGATGGGACAGGTCCAGCACGACATCTATGGCCAGTTGATGGAGACGCTCCACGCCGCTCGAGAAGCAGAGGTCAGCAAGCGCGAGGATGCCTGGACAATGCAGCAGGTCATGCTCAAGACGCTGCTCGACAACTGGCGAGACCCTGATCACGGGATCTGGGAGGTGCGCGGGCCGCCCCGGCATTTCACCCACTCGCGGCTGATGTCGTGGGTGGCGTTCGACCGTGCCGTGAACAGCGTCGAACATTTCGGGCTCGACGGGCCAGTCGCGGCGTGGCGCGCTGCGCGCGATGAAATCCGCGCCGACATCCTGACTCATGGCTTTGACACCGAAAAAGGCAGCTTCGTGCAGCATTACGGCGGCAAGGCACTCGACGCGGCGCTTCTGCTGATCCCGCAGGTGGGCTTCCTGCCCGTCCATGATCCCCGGGTGAAGGGCACAATCGCGGCGATCGAGCGGGAGCTGAAGCGGGACGGGCTAGTGCTGCGTTATCTGCCGGAGGAGGTCGACGACGGTGTCGGCGGCGAGGAGGGGGCCTTTCTCGCGTGCTCGTTCTGGCTGGCTGACGCCTACATCATGTGCGGCCGGGACGACGAGGCGCACGCCCTCTTCGACGAGCTGCTCGGGTATCGCAACGACCTGGGGCTACTCGCCGAGGAGTACGATCCCATCCGCAAGCGGCTCGTCGGTAACTTTCCGCAGGCCTTCTCGCACATCGGCCTGATCAATACGGCGTGCAACCTGGCTCGGCCGAGGACCGGCCCCGCCCAGCAGCGCGCCGAGCGGAGAGCGCCGACAGACGGGAATTGAAGTCTCCCAGAAGGCCCGCGGCAGGCGAGGCCGGACGTAGGGTCATGCCATGGCCTTGAGATCGTCGAGAGAAAGATTCCCCGGCACGATGACGATCGGGATCGGGAAATTGCCGGCAAGCTTGCCCGTGGCCAGCGAGGACACGAGCGGACCCGGGCCGCCTTTGTCGACGGCGGCACCGAGGATCATGATGGCGATGTCCTCGTCCTCGTCGATCAGCTTCAGAATCTCCTCAGGGCGCTTGCCTGAGCGGACGACCTCCTCGGTGGGGATCGTCTCGAAGCCGGCCTTGTCGAGCTTGCGACGATTGAGCCGGAAGAGCGCCTTGGCTTTGGCCGTCTCCTCCTCGACCTGCATCGCCTTGACGCCGGCCCACTGGGTGAAATCGGTCGGCTCGATCACGTACAGCAGGACGATCTGTCCGCCGGTGTGACCAATACGGCTCGCCGCGAAGTAGAGCGCGCGCTCAACCTCGGGCGTCTCGTCCACGATCACCAGGAACTTGCGACGGTGACCTTGCTCGAAAACTCGGCGCTTCTTGACCATGCTTCATGTTGCCATGGGTGAGCGTCACCCACAACGGGGTGGGCTCGCAACGCAAAAACGGGGCGATCAGTCGGGCATTACAATCTGTTGCCCGACGTTCTTCAAGACCGGACGAAGCCGACGATATCCTTCACCTCGTCCATGATTGGTGCGGCGATGGCGCTGGCGCGGCGTGCGCCATCGGCGAGGATGCGATCGATCTCAGCCGGATCGGCGTAGAGGCGGCTCATCTCGGCGGTGATCGGGGCGAGCTTGGCGACGGCAACGTCGGCCAGGGCTTTCTTGAAAGTCGAAAACTGGCCGCCGCCGAACTCCTGCAGCGTCTGCTCCTGCGTCGTGCCGGCAAGTGCTGCGTAAATCCCGGTGAGATTGTCCGCCTCCGGCCGGCCATCGAGACCCGGCGGCTCGGAGGGGAGTGCGTCGGGATCGGTCTTGGCGCGCTGGATCTTGCGGGCGATCGTGTCGGCGTCGTCAGTGAGGTTGATGCGCGACAGGTCCGAAGGATCCGACTTCGACATCTTCCTGGTGCCGTCGCGCAGGCTCATGACGCGCGTCGCCGGACCGAGAATCATGGGCTCGGGCTGCGGGAAAAAGACGCCGTCGGCATAGCCTTTTGCGGCGATCGCCTCGCGCCAGTCGTTGTTGAACTTCTGGGCGATGTCGCGCGACAGCTCGAGGTGCTGCTTCTGGTCCTCGCCGACCGGCACGTGCGTGCCGCGATAGACGAGAATGTCGGCCGCCATCAGGTTGGGATAGGCGTAAAGGCCGACCGAGGCGTTCTCTCGGTCCTTACCGGCCTTCTCCTTGAACTGCGTCATGCGATTGAGCCAGCCGAGGCGGGCGACGCAATTGAAGATCCAGGCCAGCTCGGCGTGCTGGTGGACCTGGCTCTGGTTGAAGATGATGCTGCGTCTTGGGATCGATGCCGCAGGCGATGTAGGCGGCCGCCGCGCGTCGGATGGACTGGCGCAACTCGGTCCGGATCGAGCCAGTCGGCGGTTATGGCGTGCAGGTCGACGACGCAATAGATGCACTCGTGAGTGTGCTGCATGGCGACCCAATTGATGAGCGCGCCCAGATAGTTACCGAGGTGCAGGCTGCCCGTCGGCTGCATGCCGGAAAAAACTCGTGGGCGGAGGGCGATCATCGTTCAGGCTCCATTTGGCGCGGGCGCGTTATCGCGCGGCATAGGTCCCGGTGCAAGGGTGGTGTCCGCCGGCAACACTGCGGCGATCCGCGACTCTCGCACATATTGTGATCACGGCGGCGCCATGGCCTTGTCGGCTGGGAACACGGACGAAAAGGGGACCTATCCGATGAAAGCCATTATTGCGCTTGCCACGGCTGTGACCGTGGCTGCCTCGACGTTGATCGTGGTGCCGGAAGCATCCGCGGCCAAATGTGTCGACAAGGGAGGCCGCGGCACGGGGTCGAGCGTTCCGGACGCCAAGTTCCAGGCGTGGGAGGCCGTATTGCAGGCCACCGACTGGGGCATGTGGGCGGTCTGGATCACCTCGGGCGCCAAAGTCGGCTCGGCGGCGTCGGGCTACAAGGTTTCGAACTATCGCGAAAAGTGCGGCAACGGCGGCGTGATGGGCAAGGAGTGCATCATCCGCGCGAAGCTGTGCAAGTGAGCAAGTGAGTGCGGCGCGCCGCACTGTAGCGCACATGACGCGGCATGCGGCGGCGGGCACTCATTTCACCTGGGCATGAAACCAGCGTTCACAGGTGCTGCTTCCAGAAGGCGAGCATGCGGTCCCAAGCCTGCTCGCCGCAGTACCGGTCGTAGTAGCTGCGCTGCTCGTTGACGAAGCCGTGGTCAGCCTCGTAGCGGTGGATCTCGACCAACTTGCCGGCGGCGGCGGCGCCCTTCTCGAACGCATCGACCGCGGCTGGCGTGCACCAGTCGTCGCGGTTGGCGAAATGGCCCTGGAAGGGGACCTTCAGACCTGCGGGCTTGGCGGCCGACTTCGGCGGCAAGCCGTAGAAGCAGACAGCGGCGGACAACTCTGGGATACGGCAGGCACCCAGCACAGTGACCGCACCGCCAAGGCAGAAACCGGTGAGGCCAATCCTCGGGCTCGATCTGCCGAGATGAATTGCCGCCCCGCGGACGAGTTGATCGGTCGCCTCGAGGAAATCGAGGGAGCTCATCTCGCGGTTGGCGGCGTCGGTATCGTGATACGGCACGATGGTGCCGCCGTAGAGGTCCGGCGCGAGGGCGTCGTAGCCAGCGAGCGCGAGGCGGTCGCAGATGCTCTTGATCTGATCCTGCAGGCCCCACCATTCCTGGATGACGACGACGCCGGGCGCATTGGCGGCGCCTGCCATCGCAAGGTAGCCCTCGGCTGGCTTGCCGTCAGGGCGCGTGAAGGGAATGCGTGTACCCATGGCTGGCGTCCTCGCTGTCAGGTGTCGTGGCGGACGACCCCCTCGGGGATGCCGCGCGACATTTCGTTGCATCGACGGTAAACTGCCGCTTCACGCGGTCAACCCTTTCGGAACGGAGCGCACCATGGCCCTCGAGGAACGCGCCAGCGTATGCACGCTCGACTGTCCTGACACGTGCAGCCTGACCGTCACTGTGGACGGAGACAAAATCGTGAAAGTGCGCGGTTCGGAGGCTCTGCCGCTGACGGCCGGCACGATCTGCAACAAGGTGGCGCATCACACGGCAGCGTTCGTGCACGGGCCGCAAAGGCTGACCCATCCGATGCGGCGCGTGGGAGCAAAGGGGGCTGGGAGCTTCGAGCGGATCTCGTGGGATGCGGCGCTCGACTTGATCCACGAGCGGGTCTCGGACGTGATCGCGAAGCACGGTCGCGAGGCGGTAATGCCGCTGAACTACGCGGGACCGCACGGCATGCTGGCCATGGAGAGCATGTCGCTGCGCTTCTTCCACAAGCTCGGCGCATCGCTGCTCTACCGCCGGTCGATGTGCGGCGCGGTGCGGACGGAAGCCTGGACCGGCACTTACGGCACGGTAACAGGGATCGGCCCCGAGGCGGCGAGCGAGGCAAAGCTCAACGTGGTGTGGGGCAACAACGCCACCGTCGCAAACCTGCATCTGGTGCGCAACATCCGCCAGGCGATGCGCAAGGGCGGACGGCTGGTGGTCGTCGATCCGCTGAGGACCAAGATCGCGGAGCAGGCTGACCTGCATCTGGCGCTTCGGCCGGGGACCGACGTGGTGCTGGGATTCGCGCTGGCGGCGGAGCTGGAGCGCATGGGCGCGCACGACGCGACATTCATCGGCGCCAATGTACACGGCTACGACGCGTTCATGGATGGTGCGAGGGCCTGGACGGTCGCGCGGGCCGCAGAGGTCTGCGGCGTTTCGGCCGACGACATTCGCACACTGGCCGAATGGATGGCGGAGGCCGATCCGCTGGTGGTTTCGATCGGCAACGGGCTGGAGCGGGGACGGAATGGCGGCAGCGGAATCCGGGCCGCCATAGCGCTGCCGGCACTGCTCGGCAAGCTCGATGCGCGCAATGGCCTGGTGCTCGGCGCCGGCAACGCGTTCCCGCGGACGCCCGCCAGACTGGTGCGGCCGGACCTCCTGCCAGGGCCGACTCGGACGCTCGACATCATGGACGTGGGCCGCCACCTGACCGAGGACGACGTCGACCCGCCGCTCCGGGCGCTGTTCATCTACAATCACAACCCGGTGGTGGTGCACGCGGACCAGAACCGGATGCGGCGTGGCCTGATGCGCGACGACGTGTTCCTAGTGGGCATCGATGTCGTAAACACGGAAAGCATGGGACTGTGCGACGTGGTGCTGCCGGCGGCGACGCACTTCGAGCAGGACGACATCTACGGTGCCTACGGGCACCACTGGCTGCAGCGGGCGGAGGCGGTGATCCCGCCGGTCGGGGAGGCGTTGCCGAATACCGAGATCTTCCGGCGGCTGGCGGCACGGTTCGGTTTCGACGACGACTGCTTCAAGACGACGGACAAGGCGCTGATGGACGAGGCGGTCGACGCAAGCCATCCGGCGCTGAAAGGTCGGAGGCCGAGCCAGCTCTCGACCCGCGAGGCGTTGCGGATGACGGCGCCGGACGGGCGGCCGCTGGCGCTCTACGACACGCACAAGCCGGCGACGCCATCGGGCAAGGTGGAGCTGGTCTCAGACGTGCTCGCACAGCGGTGGGGTGCGGATGCGCGCGTCCCACGCTTCCGGGAGCGCGACGAGCGCTATCCGCTGATGCTGATCTCGCCCGCGTCCGACGCGAGGGTCTCGTCGACGCTGCTGGGATCTGGCGGAGCGGCGGCAGAGACGCCACCTCTCCTCATGAACCCGGCGGATGCGGCAGCGCGCAAGCTCGAGGGCGCCGCGAAGGTGCGCGTATGGAACGATCTCGGCGAGGTGTTGCTGCCGCTGGTCGTCACGGATGCGGTGCCGCCCGGCGTGGTCTCGTCAGAGAAGGGTGCGTGGATCGCCACGAGCCCCAACGGACAGACGATCAGCGCGCTGGTCTCGACGCAGTTGCGCGCCGACCTCGCAAAGGGCGCCTGCTACAACGACGTGGGAGTCGAGGTTGCGGCAGCGTGAGCTTCAGGGAACTGCAGGAACGGTGCCGGGCTCGGTCAGCAGGCGCCGCACGAAGGCGCAGCCGTTACCCGGGCGATGGAAGTGGCGGTACGCGGCCGCCGCATAGCGGGCGGGGTTCATGGCCTGCACCATGTCGTTGAACATCTCCTCCGTGTAACGGTCCTCGCCCGCGAAACGAGCGAGAAACATCTTGCGCGACGTCTCGGAGAGCGCGCCGATCTGAACGACAGCGGCGATATACTCGTGAACCGCGTGGCAGGGGGCGACTTTCAGGTTCTGGTGCACGATGGCGTGGCCGATCTCGTGCACGATCAGGCTGCGGTGGAGGTCATCCGTGGGCAATGACTTGTAGATGCTCATTGGCTCACTGTCGGGGATCGCGGCGACAAGGGCCGCGGTGGCGGACGGCTCGACGACAGCTGCAACGTCGGGGTTGGCTCGAAAGCGACCGAAGATGCAGTTGCCGTAGTCGTTGCGCACCTCGCGGACGTAACGAACGATGTAGCCCCGAAGCGGGATGATACCGCAACGGCCGAGGGTGGTCTCGACCCAGGTCGCCGCGTCGCACACTCGGCTATGCTCGGCAGCGGGAACGGCTTGGAGCCGCGCCATGGTCCCGACGCAACCCTCATCCGCAACGGCTGACGATACGACGAGACAGCCGGCGAAAACCACAGAGCGAACGAGGGCGTGGAGGCGACAAGCGGCGATCATCCGACAAAGTTGTCGGTTTCGACGGCCGCCTACCTTGACCGATCGCAAGCGATCTGCCGCGCGCTCAGGCGGGCGCGACGCGGTGACGAAGGCCGGCCGGTGGGGGGCTCTCGGGCGGGCCGGCGAAGCACTGGGCGATGGACATCCAACGCACGGCGGTGTCGCCGGTGACGACGAGGCCGGTGTCGGCGACGTTGCGGACCTGGGTTACGACCTGACAGAACTCGAGCGCAGAGCCGGTGACACTGCCGGTGGGCGAGCCCTCGTGCCACTGCCACACCGCACCGGACGGCGCTTCCAGACGGACGTGCGGTGGCGATGGCGGGACCGGCTCGCCGCGATTGACGAAGGTCCAGCCGAAGGTGCGAACGCCGATCACGGCGATATTCTCGAGGCGATCAGTCGGTACTCGGTCGAGGCCGAGGACGTCATAGACATCGTGGCCGTGCGACCAGACCTCCATCTGCCGCGCGGTAACGAACATGCGGACGCCCATGTCAGGGCCGGCCCATTTCAGACGCGCATCCGGTCCCAGTGCGGAGAGGCGCGTCGCAAGACGCTCTGCCGTCGAACGCCAGGCCTCGAGAAGGTGGGCGCCGTCGAGATGGCCGAACTGCTGGCGCGCGTCGTCGCGCGGTGACAGGCCGGCGGCGCGCTTCTTTCGACGCTCGGCGAGCAACGCCTCGAACTCGGCGGGTCGCCCGGCGCTGGTCAGGGCCATGTGATCGCCCTGGTGGAGGTGCCGGACGAGGTCGGCGATGGTGTACGTCTTGAACTGGGTGGGCGTTGCCCAGGCCGCCTCGGGGAGCGGCGCCAGAATTGCCGCCAATTCGGCTACCTCGGTGCGGAAATCGTCGATCTGCTGCATTGGCGATGGCGTCTCCGATGGCGGCGGGTGACCTCGCCCACCTGCCGATATCGACCAGGGTCGGACATGCGCGTCGTCAATGCAAGAACGGGCACGCGCGCGACGCATGCCCGTTCGATGTCCTCATTGCGGTCGCGGCCAGCCTCAGCGACTGGAGGTCTTCGCCTGCTCTGCGGCCATGGCTTGACGGATGAGGGCATCCGGGTCGGTGGCGATGGCGGTAGCCTTGGGCGCAGCTTTGGAACTGCCCTTGGCCGGCGCGGCGGCCTGCTCGATCGGAAGCGGCTTGTTCCAGGCAACGGCCTTGACCGCTTCACGCGCGGGGGTTCCGGCGGCGACGGCCGGTGCTGCCGCGGCGGTGTCGTCAGGCGATTTGGCCTGCAGGCCGACGACCAGGGCCAGGTTCTGCTGAACGCGGGGATCAGTCGTGCCGGTGCTGGCCGCCTGCCGCAACAGCGCCTCGCCGCGGGCGGCCTGACCGTCCATGGTGTAAGCCATGGCGAGGTTGTTCATGACGGAGGCTTGGCCGGGTGCGAGGCTGCTCGCTCTTTCGAAGTACTCAATCGACTCCTTGAAGCGGCCTTGCTTCGCGAGAACGGTGCCGCGCGCCGAGAGGATGCGCCAGTCCGGCTTGGCCGGATCGTCGGCGCGAGCCAGAAGCTGCTCGGCGGTCGAGACCTGGCCGAGCTCGAGCGAGAGGCGACCGTACTCGGAGAGAAAATCCTTGTCGTCGGGCGCATACGTGTAGCTGGACTGCATGACCGCGAGCGCCTGCGCTTTCCGGCCGAGCGCCTTCAGATTGCGCGCAAAGGCGATGGCTGCCTTGGGATCGCGCGGGTTCTTGCCGTGCTGCTCGCCCCAGTAGGCCGTCGCCTTCTGGAGCTCCGCCTCGGGGCGGTCTCCGGCGCTCGCCGTGGCGATGTCGACCGCTTTCGGCTTGTCGCTGTCGAGTCCGAGATTGAGATCGTTGCCGGATTGGGCGCACGCTCCCAGCAGGAGGGTGACCGAGACCACCGCCACGGAGGCGGCTGAGCGTGCAATGCCATGCATCATCGAGGCGTCGCCGACGAACTTGCCCATCCTACCACTCTCCAATGACGCAGCGGCTTTGCTGCGCGAATCGATCCGTTCCCTGCCGCTACATTCCGACACAGCGGTCAACAAATGCTTAAGTGTTGTCGAACCAGCCACAGTCGGCCGAAGACGTTGTCAGGGCGCCGCCACCGCGCTAGTGAGGCGTCGCGCCTTAGTTGACCGATGGTGCGGCGAGGTTTGAGTCAACTAAGGCGCGATGAACGCCTCACTAAGCCATTGATGTTGCTAGTGGCCCTGATGTCGCGCCAAAATCGGACGAGGTTGCGGCTATGTTGCGATTTTGGCGCGACGGGCCACTAGAGCGCGGCGACGGTCTCTCGTGCAGGCACCTCCCCCATCGCAGACGCGGATAACCCATGACAGACATGCCTCGAGCCCTCGACCAGGCCGCCCTCGACGCCGTGCTCGTACCGTCTGGAGCGAGCGCAGCCCCGACACGGCCGATCTTTCTCGTGCAACCGCGCGACCTCGACGGAGGACAGCGGACACTGCCGCTGGAGCCGATGCACACCACCTGGCTGAAGGCGGTAGGCTTCAAGGGCGCGGCACGACGGCATGCGCTGTTGCCCGGCGCCGACGGCACGATCGCGGGGGCTGTGCTCGGGATCGGGGACGGCAGCGAGCTGGCGCCATGTGAGCCGGTCGAGACGCTGGTCGGGTTATTGCCGTCGCTGCTGCCGGCTGGCGACTGGCATCTGGCGACGCCTGCCAAGGAGACGCCTGGCAAGGACATGGGCCTCGCGGCTCTCGCCTGGGCGCTCGGGGCGTATCGGTTCCGGCGTTACAAGTCCGCGAATGGAGAGGCGCTACCACGGCTGGTGGTGCCGGAGGGCGTCGATCGCACGCGCCTCGCGGCAATGGCCGAGGCGATGTGGCTCGGGCGCGACCTGATCAATACGCCAGCGAGCGACATGGGCCCCGAGGACATAGAGGCGGCGGCGCTGCGCGTCGCCCGCCACCATGGCGCAGCGGCGGTGTCGATCGTCGGCGACGACCTGCTACGGCAGAATTTTCCGCTGAATTCATGCTGTTGGGCGGGCGAGCCCGAGGGAGCCGCGCCTCATCGACATAACGGCCGGCCGTGCGGATGCGCCGAAGGTGACCATCATAGGTAAGGGGATCGCGTTCGATACGGGGGGGCTCGACATCAAGCCGTCGAGTGCCATGCTGCTGATGAAGAAGGACATGGGCGGTGCCGCGTCGGCGCTGGCGCTGGCGCACATGATCCTCGCGACGGGGCTGGACGTGAGACTGCGCCTGATCATCGCCGCAGCCGAGAACAGCGTCTCGGGCAATGCCTTCCGGCCGGGCGACGTGATCCGAAGCCGGGCGGGCAAAACGGTCGAGATCGGCAACACCGACGCCGAGGGGCGCCTGGTGCTGGCGGATGCGCTGGCGCTTGCGGACGAGGAGGCGCCCGACCATGTGTTCACATTCGCCACCCTGACGGGCGCGGCGCGCGTGGCGCTCGGGCCGGAGATCATGCCGTTCTATTGCGACGATGCGGAGCTGGCGGGCAACCTGACGAGCGCCGGTGACGCGGTCGGCGACGCCGTCTGGCGCATGCCGCTCCGGACGCCCTACGAGGGCTGGCTCGACAGCCACGTGGCCGACATGAACAACGTCGCGGAGGGCGGGTTTGCCGGCTCCATCGTGGGAGCCATGTTCCTGAGGCGTTTCGTGCCGCGCGCCCGTCGTTTCGCCCACTTCGACATCTACGGCTGGCGACCGCAGACCAAGGCGCTCGGTCCGCGCGGGGGCGAGGCACAGGCGGCACGGGCCGTGCTCGAGGCTCTGACGCGCGCCTATGGGCGGCGGGCCAGTTGAGGATCAAGGCATGGCGACCACAGAAGGCAGCTCACGACCGGATCGGCGGACGCATGCCTGGCGCGAGGATCTGGCTGCCGAGGAGTTGCGCGGACGGGTGGATGCCCCCCGGTTCGTGGCGGGCACAGCGGGGCGCGTGACCGCGCCGATCCTGGCTATTCGCAGGCGACCAGAGACATCGGCACCACTCGAAACCGAAGCCTTGTTCGGCGAAGAGGTGACCGTGCTCGACGTATCCGGCGGTTGGGCGTGGGTGCAATCGGCGCGCGACCGCTACGTTGGCTACGTCGTGGCTGAGCATGTCTCGGCAGACATGGTGGCAGCGAGCCACCGTGTGCAGGCGCTCGGCACGTTCGTCTATCCCGAGGCCAACATCAAAGCCCCGTCGAGCATGCACCTGCCGCTCGGCGCGGAGATCGCGGTGGTGCGCTCGGATGGGCAATTCGCCGAGCTTCAGACAGGCGGCTTCGTGGTCACGCGGCACATCGCGGAGAAAGCGCGCCATGCACGGGACTTCGTCGACGTGGCGGAACGGTTCATCGGAACGCCGTATCTCTGGGGCGGGCGGACGCGTATCGGACTCGACTGCTCGGGGCTGGTGCAAATCGCGCTGGAGGCCGCCGGCATCGCGGCGCCTCGTGACAGCGACATGCAGGAGGCGGCGCTCGGCTCGGCGGTGCTGGTGCCCCAGGATCTCGAAGGGCTGGAGCGCGGCGACCTGGTGTTCTGGCCGGGTCATGTCGGCATCATGGTCGACGGCGTCATGCTGCTACACGCCAACGCGCATCACATGGCAGTGGCGGTTGAGCCCCTGAGCGTCGCTGCCGAGCGGATTCGACGCACGGAAAGCCGCATTTCAGCGATCAAACGACTACCGGGGCTGTCGGCGAGCGCGTGACAGGCGCAAACCAGTCGGGCTCGATCAAAGAAGCTTTGCGAAAAAGGCCTGCAGCTCGTTGAGCAAGGCGGCCTGAGTCTTGGCGAACTGCCATCCCATCGTGGCCGCGGGCGCCAGCATGCGTACGAGCACGGCACGGGCCTCGCTGGACCCGAGATGCTGGTGGCGGCCTTCGAGATAGGAAATGCGCAATATGGCGACTGCGGCATCCAGGCGATGCTCGAGCGAGCGGCCGTCCGCGCTGGGGTGCAGGCGGTTATGGACAATGGCGGCGCTGGCCTCGGACTCGGCGAGCTCGAGATCGCGGAGAAGGCGGCGGCGCATTGCGAGCGTTTCGTCCTCGACGGCGCGATGCACCTTGGACTTGAGCAGCAGCCAAGACGGAAGGAAACCGACGACGAGTAGAATGGCCGTGATGCAGAGCCCGACGTAGTCCGTCAACTCGCCGCCCGTGTACCAGATGTAGACGACCGTCACGATCGTGAAGGCGAGAACGATGCTGGCGCCCTGGGCGCTCATCTGCAGGAACGGCTTGTACTGCCTGTCGTGGAGAACAATCTCGATCGGCGCGCGGAACGGGTGATTGCGAATGACCCACCACGTCTTGACCAGGAACCCGATCAGCACGACCCAGATGAAGGCGTTGAGGAACCATTCGACGGACCAGATGCCCCACATCAGGTAATCGATCGGCAGGACGACGTCGCCGCCCGCGCGTGTGTAGCGGTCGCTGAAGAGGTAGAGAAAATCGAGTGCGACGAAGGGCATCGCCACCACAAGCGCGGTGAATGCACCAGGGAAGCCGAGGACGCCGTCGACGAGGGTTCGGACCTGGTGGTCGGGCACGGCGATATAGGAGACTCCACGCTGGAAGCCTCGCGTATACACATGCACGAACAGGCGGACCGCGATGATGTGGGATGCGATATAGAGCGGCTGGAAATGCCATTCGGGCGAGGCGAGGAACGCGGGAATGCTCGGAGCGAGCGCCAGGCCCGCAAGCCATGTGGCCGCTGCAATGACCACGGCCAGCGCGACGGTTCCCCAGATGCGCCGCGGAAGCACACGATCGATGGGCCATCTCGTCAGCTCGATGTCAGTGGAGGTTGTCGCATGCCGCAGACTGCCGCCGAGACCCCAGTCGCCAAGGTCACGGCGCTCGAGCAGCGGCTCGGGCGCCACGAGGTGAGCCGGCACGCGGCGCCTGCTCCTGACGCGGGCGACGAGCACCGTCAGAAGTGTCATTGTGACGAGCACGGCAAGGCCCGACAACGCCGCGAGCCGCGCCGCGCGGTCGTCTCTCAGCACCGCTTCCAACTCGCGAAGTGCCGTAGCAATGAACTCGCGCCAACTCATGCCTTGTTATTGCACGACGTAGTGCGGTCGCCTGTTGCGGGAGAGCAGCACCCGATATCCAAAAAGCAAGACGAAACAACCGTGGCGGGAAGCTGGGCCTCCCGCCACAATCGAATTCAGGTCGGTCGCCGGGGCAGCAAGGATGGTCAGGCGGCCTTGATGTTCGAGCGCTTGACGTGATCGAGGTTGGCGCCCTCGATGCGGATCAGCTTGGTGGGAAGCTGGCGGTTCGGCGAGTGTACGACGCCGATGTCGTAGAACTTCACGTCGCCGGGGTTCATGGCGTAGGTGCGCACCGCCTCGACCAATGAGGGCCGGTCGCCTTCACCTTTAGTGGTGATTTTCCAGTCGGTCATCATGGTCTGACCGACGGCCTGACCGTAGATCGCCCAGCTATTGCCGTGGTCGTGCGGCTTGCCCTCGGCCTTGTCCTCGTGGACGTGGCCACAGATGCAGAAGCCGGTGTCGGGATCCTCGTAGAGCACCTTGCGTGGCTTGCACTGCTCGGCCGTCAGGTGCTTGGCGACGAAGTCCTGATCCTTGCAGGCCTTTGAGACCAGGGCGCAGACCTTCTCGCGGCCGGCGGAGCCGGGATTCGCCGCCAGCGTGGCCTTGATGTCGGCGGCGAGCTGCTCGAGCGTGTAGGACATGGGCGTTCTCCGTAGTGCCGGGATCGGGCTCAGGCGTTCTGCCTGGGCGTCGCGGCGCAGAATATGATGCTACGGCAGCTATTCGGCAGGTCAGACAGCGGTCTGTCAAGGGAGGCGACGCAATGGTGCCTCGACGCGGCGAGGCCCGGTAGCGGGAAACGAGGGACGCTTGCCGTCAGTGCGTAAATGCCAAGCCAGACTATCGCGGTAGGATGGATCGCGGGAACAAGCCCCGCGATGAGATTTCTCGGCGCTAAGCCGCGATGGCCTTGCGGGCGGCGGCGACGGCCTCGAGGTGGGCGATCTGGTCGCCGGCGAAGCGGAGGACGAGGTGGTGGGCGCCGGCCTTGGCGTAGCCGCTGAGATATTCGGCGACGTCTGAGGCGCGGCCGGCGAAGCATTCCTGGCGCTTCTTCAGGGCCACGGCGGGGGCGCCATAGTAGGTTTCGAGGTAGCGGTCGAGGCGGGCGCCGGCTGCGGCGACATCGTCGTCGAGCGAGAGCGTCAGATACATCGAGCCGGTGAGCTTGGCGGGGTCGCGGCCGGCGTCGCTGGCGATGCGCTGGACCTCGCTCCAGTGCCCGCGCCAAGCCTCGGGGTTGCCCTCGTTGGGCATCCAGCCGTCGAAGAATTTTCCGCAGCGCTCGAGGGCGGCGGGGAGCGTTCCGGCGCTCCAGAGGAGGGGTCCGCCGGGACGGTGGGGCGTCGGGCCGACCGTGGCCTTGTCGAGTTTCCAGAGGCCATCCCAGGTGACCGGCTCACCGGACCAGAGCGCGCGGGCGAGGCGAAGGCCTTCCATCATTCGGCCGACCCGCTTCTCGAAGGGCACGCCCGCCGCTTCGAACTCGGCGCGGATGGAGGGCACGTCGCGGGCGATGCCGACGCCGAGAACGAGCCGGCCCTCGGAGATGCGGTCGATGGTGGCCGCCTGATGGGCGAGCAGCACGGGGTTGCGCAGCGCGGGCAGCAGCACCGCCGTGCCGACCAGGACGCGGGGCACGCGGGCGGCGACGGCGGCGAGCATGGCGAGCGGCTCGTGGCGCGGGCGCGCGGTAAGGCTGTCGCCGATCCAGACGCCGTCGAAACCGAGCAATTCAGCCCGCGACGCGAGGCCCAGCATCCCCGCCGTCTCGTTGCGGCCAGACATGATCATCTCGCGGGTGGGCAACAGGTAGCCGAGCTCGAGGGGCATGGGTGGGCTCCGGGGCGATGGGGCGAAGGCGGGTGAGGCTGGGGACAACGTAGGAACGACGTGATCGATCAGGAACGCATACGCTGTTTTCTTGCGCTACTTCGGCTGCAGCTCTCGGAACTAGACGCTGAAACCCACAAGGACGTTCGCACTTGCGATCATGAACCCCAACTCTGACGGTCGATAACGTATTCGACTTCGCCTTGCTCGGCGCCGGGCAAAGGGTCTGTCCAAGTCACAGGGTAAGTCCTGGTATGGTGCATTCCGAGCTTCTCCATAACACGCCGGGAGCGCCCATTGACCGCCATTGTCACGGCCTTGATGCGTTTAACGCCAACTTGCGAAAAGGTGTCGGAGACGACGGCCCTGGTTGCCTCGACAGCATAGCCCCGGCCCCAGAATGCCCGACAGAACCGGTAGCCAAGTTCGGCAGTTTCGCCATCAACGAAAATCGCGACCCAGCCTGTGAACGTGCCGCTCTCGCGCTCAACGACGACCCTTACCTCTCGTTCGCTGCCCCGCGGCATCAGGTATGGAGAAGCATCTGGATCAACCGGCTCCAACGGCGTGGGCAAACCACCATTCAAGTACCGCATCACCTCCGGATCTTGCTCCAATCGGTGCAGGTCGCCCCGATCGGCAGGCTGCACAGGGCGCAATTGGAGCCGAGGCGTAGTCAGGACATGCATCTTGGGTTTCTCACCCCCCTGCTCTCCCAAAATACCCCTCGATGAACCGCTCGTAGATGTCCGTCAGCTTGACGATGTCCGCCACCGGGCACCGCTCGTCCACAGCGTGGATGGTTTCGTTGACGAGGCCGAACTCGATGACGGGGCAGTAGGCCTGGATGAAGCGGGCGTCGGAGGTGCCGCCGTTGGTGGTGAGCGCGGGGCTGCGGCCGGTGAGATCGGCGACGGCGCGGCGCATAGTCTCGACCAGCGGGCCGGGTTTGGTCAGGAACACGTCGCCGGTGCCGGAGAAGGTGACGTCGTAGCGGGCCGCGACGTCCTTGGCGGCAAGCTCGAGTTGCTCGCGGACCCACGCCTCGATCTTGGGGCGACGCCACAAGTCGTTGTAGCGGATGTTGAACTTGGCGCGCGCTTCGCGCGGGATGACGTTGGTCGCGGTGTTCGGCGCCGAGATCACCGTGACCTGAAGGCTCGAGGCCTCGAAGTCGGGCGTGCCGGTGTCGAGCGGCGTCGAGGAGAGGCGATCGATGAGGCGGGCGAGCTTCGGGATCGGGTTCTCGGCCATGTGCGGGTAGGCGGCGTGGCCCTGCTTGCCGTGGACGATCAGCTCGCCGGAGAGCGAGCCGCGGCGGCCGATCTTGATCTCGTCGCCCAGCGCCGACGGGTTCGACGGCTCGCCGACGACGCAGGCGTCGATGCGCTCGCCGTTATCACGCATCCAGTCGAGCACCTTCATGGTGCCGTTGATGGACGGCCCTTCCTCGTCGCCGGTGATGAGCAACGAGATCGAGAAATCGGGCTTGTGGCCGTGCTTTGCGATGTAGCGGAGCGCCGCGGCGGCGAAGCACGCGATGGCGCCCTTCATGTCGACGGCGCCGCGGCCATAGAGCACGCCGTCGTGGATCTCAGCGCCGAAGGGGGGCCGCGTCCAGGCCGTCGCGTCGCCGACGGGCACGACGTCGGTGTGGCCGGCGAAGCAGAGGTTCGGCTGGCCGCGGCCGAAGCGGGCGTAGAGGTTCTCGACGTCGGGCGTGCCGGGCTCGGTCATGGTCATGCGATGGCAGGCAAAGCCGGCGGGGCCGAGGACGTCCTCGAGCAGCGTAAGCGCGCCGCCCTCCTCGGGCGTGACCGAGGGGCAGCGGACAAGCGCCTGGGTCAGGGCGACGGGGTCGTGCAAGGGCGCGGGCATGGCGGGCTCGGGATCGGATGGGACTGGGAGGAGTTGCGGCACTCTGGCAGGTCGGTGAGAGGGACGCCAGAGCCCCTGCTGCACGTCGTTCACGAAGAACTCACCGTCATGTTTCTGGCATGTTATCCGAGGCGCCGGCATGTATATTCGCATCATACTTCACCCAGCGGAGAGCCGATCATGACCACCCGCCGCGCATTCATTGGATTTGCTGCTTCAGCCGTTCTGGCCGTCACTGCGACAACAGTGATCTCCGGATTGACGTCAGACCCGGCCGCTGCTCAGGCGGCCCCGGTGTACCTGACGCGCGGTCTTGCGGTCGGCGGCTATGACCCGGTCGCGTATTTCACCGAGAACAAGCCGGTGCAGGGCAATCCGGCGATCGCGCTGGATCACGGCGGGGCGAAGTATCACTTCGCGAGCGAGGCCAACCGTGCGGCGTTCCAGAAGGAGCCGGCGAAATACGCGCCGCAGTACGGCGGATATTGCGCGTGGGCCGTGTCGCAGGGCTACACCGCGCACGGTGATCCCAACGCGTGGACGGTCAGCAGCGGCAAGCTGTTCCTCAACTACAATCAAAGCGTTCGCGCGACGTGGTCCAAGGACATCCCGGGCAACGTGGCGAAGGGCGACGCGAACTGGCCGAAGATCGCGGGCAAGAAGTAAGCCCCCTCACCCTAACCCTCTCCCCTAAGGGAGAGGGGGACGAGGGCTCCCGCAAGGGCAGCAACAGGCGGCCCGGTTTACTATTCGCGCGCGCGCTTGATGGCCTGTACGGCTTCGTCCATGGCCTGCAGGAAACGCGAGCGGTCGGCGCGGGTGAAGGACGCGTTGTAGCCCTTGCTTTCGCCTGTCTCGCGCAAGTGCTGCTGCAGGTCGCGCATGGCGAGGGCCATGCCGATAGTGGCGTCGGTGAAAGGCTTGCCGGTGGGGCCGACGACGCGGGCGCCGGCTTTCAGACAGCGCGAGGCGAGCGGGATGTCGGCAGTGACCGCGATGTCGCCCTTGATGATGCGCGTCGCGATCCAGTCGTCGGCGGCATCCGGGCCTTCTGGCACGATGACACGGTTGACGTTGGGGCTCTCTGGCAGGCGCATCCAGGCGTTCGAGACGAAGTGGATCGGGAACCCGTGGCGATCGGCGACGCGGACAGCCTCGTCCTTCACGGGGCAGGCATCGGCGTCGACGTAGATGGTGGTCATGGTGCGGCGCTCCGCGAGTGTCGTTGCGGATCGAGCCCACTCACCCCAGCCCTCTCCGCGAGGGGAGGGGGAGGAGAGTGGCTCGATGCTTCAGCTCGATCGCTGGCTAGTCTCTAGGGTTGAGCGAACGCGCTCAATCGATTGCGAACATGCCCGCCCGTCGTCACTACGCGACCTCGGGGAAGGCGAAGGTGGGGAGAGGGGCGTTGCCGTCGTAGCGCTCGATGGCGACGAGGCAGGTGTGGGCCGCGCAGCCACCCGAGAAGGCCGAAGCCGGGACGTCGAGCGTCAGGACATTGGCGTTTCCCGCGATGCAGAGCGGGCCTTCGGCGGTCTCGATCGGGGTGAACCAGGCGCCGGTCGGCAGGATGGCCACGCCCGGGCGGATATCGGACGAGACGCGAACTCCGGCGAGGCAGCGGCCGCGGGCATTCCGGACGAGCGCGGTGTCGCCGTCTTTGAGGGCCAGCCGGCGCGCGTCGTCCGGGCTGATCAGCACCGCCTCGCGACCGGACTGCTTCTCGCCCTGGCTGATGCGGCCCCAGTCGAGCTGGCTGTGCAGACGGCCGTTCGGCTGCGCCGAAAGCAAGTGGAACGGATAGGTGCCGCGCTTGGCGGAGCCCAGCCACTCCGGCGGCTCGATCCACGACGGGTGTGGCGGGCAATCGGGATAGGCACAAGCCTCGAGCGTGCGGCTGTAGAGGACGAGCTTGCCGGATTCGGTCTTCAGCGGACTGCCTTCCGGATCGGCGCGGAGGCGGGCGAAAGCGGGCTCGAGTGGAAGCTGCGGAACCTCGGTGTGTCCGATTTCCCAGAAGGCGTCGAAGTCGGGCATGGTGGCGCCCGCTGCAAGGATGCCGGCCCGCGTCTTCTCGTAGATGTGGCGGAGCCACGCGGTCTCCTCGCGGCCTTCGGTGAAGCCCTGCTCGACGCCGAGACGAGCCGCCAGGCCGCGCATGATCTCGAAATCCGAGCGTGCCTCGGCATAGGGCGCGACACACTGCTTCATGGCGAAAACCATGTCCGCGCGGCGACCGCCGGAGAGGTCGTTGCGCTCGAGCGTCGTGGTGGCGGGAAGCACGATATCGGCGCGCTTGGCGGTGGCGGTCCAGGCGATCTCCTGGACGATCACCGTCTCAGGCACAGCCCAGGCCTCGGCGAAGCGGCCGAGGTCCTGGTGATGGTGGAACGGATTGCCGCCGGCCCAGTAGACGAGGCGGATGTCGGGATAGGTGTGCGTCTTGCCTTCGTAGGTGAAGGTCGCACCCGGATCGAGCAGCATGTCGGCGATGCGCGCGACGGGAATGAAGCTCGTGTTCGGGCGCTTGCCGTGCGAGAGGCCGCCGAGAGGCGCGATCGGGTACGAGGCGTTCTGGTTGCCGACGGAGCCGATGCCGAAGGCGGCACCGCCACCGGGATATCCCCATTGGCCGGCGACGGCTGCGAGTGCGGCGGCTGCCCACCAGGCCTGCTCGCCGTGGACGGCGCGCTGGAGTGAATAGCTGACGGTGACGAACGAGCGGCGGCGCACGAGCTCGCTGGCAAGTGCACGGATGCGAGCCGCATCGAGACCGGTGATGCCGGCGGCCCACTCGGCGGTCTTCGGTGTGCCGTCGGTGGTGCCCGCGAGGTAGGCGAGATACTCGTCAGAGCCGCTGCAGCAGCGTGCGAGAAAATCCTTGTCCTCTTTGCCGGCGGCAACGATCTCGGCGGCGAGCGCGATCAGCAGGGCGGGGTCGGTGTTGGGGGCGATCGGCCACCATTCGGCGCCGACCCAGGCAGGGATGTCGTCGCGGCGCGGCGAGACGAGCACGATGCGCGCCCCGCGCTCCTTCAGGCGGGCGAGATGCTGGCCGAGCTTGTGGCGGCCGGCGCCGCCCGAGTCGCACTGCTCGGTACGCGGCGAGAGCGCGCCGCAAACGAGCACCAGCTCCGAGTGCTCGGAGATCAGGTCGACGGCGTTCGGATGGCCGTAGCCATCACCACCCATGATGTGGCGGACGATGACCTGACCGGCGCCGACGCTGTAGGTATCGACGTGCGCGGTGTAGCCGCCGAGCAGGTTGAAGAACCGCTTCACGACGCTCTGGGCGTGATGCAGGCGACCGGCGCTGGTCCAGCCGTAGGAGCCGGCAAAAACGGCGTCGTTGCCGTGGATGTCGACGACGCGGCGGATCTCGGCGGCGGCGAGATCGAGGACGGTGTCCCATTCAACCGGGACGAAGCGCTCGGAGCCGCGGCCGCGACGGTAGTCCCTGCTGGCACCCAGCTCGTGGTTCAGGAGGCCTTTTGTCGTCCGCGCGGCGAGCCAGCCTTCGCGCACGTAGGGGCGATCGATACGGACTTTGGGATCCATCAGGTCGGGGATTGCGGCCAACATATGGGACGGCGCAGGATCGCCCGGCCACGGCTCGGCGCCGATGACGCGGCCATTCTCGACGAGAGCGGTGAAGGGGCCCCAGTGGGCGCAGTGGGGAATGCGCTCGATCATCGGCGGTATCCTCAGGGATGCAATGTGGGTGGTAGCTCGAAGCTGGCGTAGCAGGGTCAGACGACGTTGACGAGCGGATCGCCGCGCGCGAGCCGGCGGATGTTGTCGGCCATCGTCTCCTGTCGGCGGCGGATGGTTCCGTGGGTCCAGCCGGACATGTGCGGAGTGAGAATGCAGTTGTCGAGCTCGTGGAAGGGCAGGCGTCCGGGTTGTGGTTGGGGGAGGTCCGGCGTCGGGTAGACGTACCACGTGTCGATGATGGCGCCGCCGATGCGCTTCTTTGCCAGTGCGTCGTAGAGCGACGTCTCATCGATCACCGGGCCGCGGCCCACGTTGAGAATGACGCCGTGCGGCTGCATCGCGGCGATGGCCTCGCGGCCGACGAAGCCCTCGGTCGCGGCATTGTGGGGTAGCGTGACGAGGATGTAATCGGCGGACGCCATGAAGGTCGACATCTCGGCCAGCGGGAAATAGCGGTCGACCAGCGGCCCGGGCGCGACGGGCGAGCGGTTGGCGACGTGCACCTTCATGCCGAAGGCCTTGGCGCGGGCGGCGACCGCCTTGCCGATGTGGCCGAAGCCCAGGATGCCCAGCGTCGAGTCGCCCAGCTCGGTGCGCAGGGCCGCGCGGGTCGATGCCCAGTAGGTCCACTTGCCCTGGCGCAGATCGCGGTCGGCGGCGGGGATCGGGACGTGACGGAGAAGCAGAGCCGTCATCACGTACTCGGCGATGGCCGGATCGTGACCGAAGCAACAGCAAAGCGGCGTGCCGGCCGGAAGGCGGGAGCGATCGATGGCGTCCACGCCGGCGGCGGGTGCGTGGTAGAGGCGCAGGCGCCGCGGGCTCGGATGCGAGGCGTCGAGGCGAATGCCGACGACGACGTCGGCCGATTGGAACACCTTGATGTCGGCGCTGCTCGTGGGCGCATCGGGAACGCACGCGACCTGATGGCCCGTGCCGAGCATGTCGGCGAACCCCGGCTCGAAGGTCGCCGCGTTGGCGCCGTGAAAGACGATCCGCATGTTGCCCCGGACGGCTGGTGAGGCGGAAAGTTGGGTCCGCCCCACGGTGCCGCGCTACTTCACGCTGGAGAAGGCCGTCGGCGTCAGGATGTCGCTCGAGACGTTGGCGACGATGGGTCCGCCGTTCTCGGGCTTCTCGCTCGCCGCGCGCTTCTCGATCCACTCGGGATCGGCCTGGAAGGCTGCGAACTTCTGCTCGCGCTCGGCGAGGCTGTCCCACACCAGGAAGTAGGTCAGGCGGTGGTTGTGGCTGCCGATGACGGTGGTCCAGAAGCCGGCCTGCTTGATGCCGTGGCGATCCCAGATCTTCAGTGTGGTGTTCTGGAAGCGGTTGAGCAGCGCCGGCAGGCGGCCGGGACAACAATCGTAAATTCTGAGCTCGTAGAGCATGGGCATCCTCACCGGTTCAGTTCATTTTGTAGAAGGCTGATCCAAGCATGGGCGCGGCGCCCCGGCAACGTCAGAGTGGCCGAAAACAGCGGCTCAGAGTCATGCCATGGCGCGGCCGTCAAGGCGTGCGGCAACAAACGAGCGTCGCGTCAAGCATGCCAGCCATGCATTTTTGCATGACTGCCCGGCGCGTGGTGGGTATGTCCGGACATTGTGCTCCGGTCCTGCGGCGGTTAGTCTCAAGATCCAATCAGAAAAGCAATCGGGACCGGAACGCCATGTGGATCATCGTCAAGACTCGCAAGGGCAAGAACAGCTTCCTGACGGAAGCCGGAGATTGGACCAAGAACCGCGATAACGCGGAGCGCTTCGATCATTTCGACTTCGCAGTGACCGTGCGCGATCGCGCCGTGCCGCCGAGCGAGCGCCGCGGCGTGGGCGTGATCAGTCTGAGCTGAACTTTCCGGCGACAAATCGTCAAAAAAGAACAAGGCCGCCGGGCGACAAGCCGGCGGCCTTTATCATGTGAGGGACGCTTGGACAGAACGGGACTTGGCTGGCAGCGTGTCCATCCCCGCTGGCGCGGGGAGGACGCGCGCCGGTGCTACTCCGCCGCCTTGAGTGTCGACGCTGGCTTCGGGTCGCGGAGCATGGCGAGAAGCGTATCGCGCTTCTTCACCGCGGACTCGTAGTTGCGGTGCTTGACGTGACCGAAGCCGCGGATTTCCTCCGGCAGTGAAGCGAGCGCTACGGCGGCCCGGTGAGTGTCGGCCGTCAGGCGACGCTCGATCTCGTCGAGATTTGCCTCGTAGTCGGCGATCATTTTCCGCTCGAGGCGGCGCTCGGCGGTGTAGCCGAAGACGTCGAGCCAGCCGCCACGCAGCGATTTGCCCTTGGCAAGATAGCGGAACACCGGGAGCATCCACGGGCCGAACGTCATCTTGCGCGGCTCGCCCGTGACCTTGTCGCGGTTGAACCAGGACAGCAGCGGCGGGGCGAGATGGAACTCGATCCGGTGGTTGCCGTCGAACGCGTCGGTGACGGCCTTCTCGAAGCGACCATCGGTGTAGAGGCGGGCGACCTCGTACTCGTCCTTGTAGGAGAGCAGCTTGAAGTAGCCGCGCGCGACGGCCTCGGCGAGACCGGAACGGCCCGAGGCCTTATCCTTCTCGAGCGCCGCGATGCGATCGACGCGGGCGCGGTAGCGATCGGCCAGAGCCTGGTCCTGATAGCCGGCCAGATGCTCGGCGCGCCGCGCGATGATGTCGGCGAGGGTCGGCGCGGCTTTCTCAGGCTTGGGCTTCACGAGACGGTCGAGCGCTGCGCGATCGTGGGCTGCGAGACGGCCGAAACGGAAGGCGTTGCGGTTCATCTCGATGGCCGCGCCGTTCAGCTCGATGGCCTTCTCGATCGACTCGGCGGAGACCGGCACGGTGCCCAACTGGTAGGCATAGCCGAGCATGAACATGTTCGAGGCGATCGAATCCGCGAACAGCTCGACAGCGTAGGTGTGGGCATCGAGGGCGTGGAGAGCGCCCTTGCGGACGCGGTCCTCGACGGCGCGCTTCAGGTCGCCGGCCGGCAGCTTGAGGTCTGGGTTCCTGGCGAAATCTGCGACCGGCATCTCGTAGGTGGAGAGCACCACTGTGGTGTGGTCGGGCTTCACCGTCTCGAGCACCTTGTTCGACGCCGTGACAACGAGATCACAGCCGATGACGAGGTCGGTCGAGGCGACGCTGGCGCGGATGGCGTGGATGTCGTCCGCGTTGCGCGCGACCTTCATGTGGCAGGCGACAGCGCCACCCTTCTGAGCAAGGCCGGTCATGTCGATGGCGCCGAAACCTTTGCCGTCGAGATAGGCGGCCTGGCCGAGCACGGCCGAGATGGTGACGACGCCGGTGCCGCCAACGCCGGTGACGAGCATGGTGTAGGGCTTGTCGAGGGCCGGTTGCGATGGCTCAGGCAAGCTCGTGAGCATCGAAGCGATGCTCGACTGTGTGGCGAGACCAGCCTTCTTTCTCGGGATGGCGCCGTGCACCGTCACGAAGCTCGGGCAGAAGCCGTTGATGCAGGAGAAATCCTTGTTGCAGGTGGACTGGTCGATGGCGCGCTTGGTGCCGAGCTCGGTCTCGAGCGGGACGATGGCGACGCAGTTCGATTTCTTGCCGCAGTCACCGCAGCCCTCGCAGACGGCCTCGTTGACGAAGGCGCGCTTGACGGGATCGGGGAAGGTGCCGCGCTTGCGGCGACGGCGCTTCTCGGCGGCGCAGGTCTGGTCGTAGACCAAGGCGGTGACGCCCTCGATCTTCGATAGATCGCGCTGGACGGCCTGCAGGTCGCGGCGGTGGAAGACCTCGGTGCCAGATGGGAGGAAACCTTGCGGATACTTGTGCGGCTCGTCGGTGACGACGACCAGCTTCTTCACGCCCTCGCCGAGGATCTGGGCCGCGATCTGCCCAACTGTAGCGCCGCCGTCGAGAGACTGGCCGCCGGTCATGGCAACGGCGTCGTTGTAGAGGATCTTGTAGGTGACGTTGACGCCTGCCGCGACAGAGGCGCGGATCGAGAGCGAGCCCGAGTGCAGGTAGGTGCCGTCACCAAGGTTCTGGAAGACGTGAGGGCGAGTGGAGAACGGTGCCTCGCCGATCCAGTTGGCGCCTTCGCCGCCCATCTGGGTCCAGCCTTCCGTCTGCCGGTCCATCCACTGGGCCATGTAATGGCAGCCGATGCCGGCGTAGGCGCGGGAGCCTTCGGGCACGACGGTCGATGAGTTATGCGGGCACCCGGGGCAGAAGTAGGGAACGCGGACGGCGGCCTCGGCCGTGAGCGGCTTGTTGCCCTTCATCTGCTTCAGGTAGCCGACGCGGGCCTTCATGTCCTCGCCGCCGATCTGGAAGCGGATCAGACGCTCGCCGACAGCGACCGCAATGTCCGCAGGCTCGAGTGCGCCCTTGGCCTGGAACAGGAAATGCGTCTGGTCGCCGGACTCGTCGTGCTTGCCGATGATTACCGGGCGCGGGTCGGCGTTGTAGAGCAACTCCTTGACCTGCGTCTCGAGCAGGGCGCGCTTCTCCTCGACGACGATAATGAGGTCGAGGCCCTTGGCGAACTCGCGCAGCCCCTCGGGCTCGAGCGGCCAGACCATGCCGACCTTGTAGAGGCGAATGCCGAGCTCGTTCGCCTTGACCTCGTCGATGCCGAGATTGTCAAGGCCGGCACGGACGTCGAGGTAGCTCTTGCCCGTGGTGACGATGCCGATGCGTGGGGTGGCGCCGCCGCTGGTGACGGTACGGTCGAGCTTGTTGGCGCGGGCAAACGCCAGGACAGCGGGAATCTTGGTGTCGTGGAGGCGTGCCTCCTTGTCGAGCGCCTGGTCGCCGACGCGAATGCTGACGCCGCCGGGGGGCATGGTGAAATCGTCGGGGAGCTTGACGGCGACGCGATCGAGGCGGCCGTCGACAGTGGCGGTGGATTCGAAGTTGTCCTTGACGCACTTCATGCCAACCCAGACGCCGGCATAGCGCGAGAGAGCAAAGCCGATCAGACCGAAGTCGAGCATCTCCTGGACACCGGCGGGATTGAGGACCGGGATCATGTAGTCGACCATCGCGAACTCGGACTGGTGCGCGGAGGTCGAGCTTTCGCACGTGTGATCGTCGCCGAGCAGCGCGATGACGCCGCCGTTTTTCGAGGTGCCGGCGTGGTTGGCGTGGCGGAAGACATCGCCGGTGCGGTCGACGCCGGGGCCTTTGCCGTACCAGACGCCGAAGACGCCGTCGTACTTCCCGTCACCACGGAGCTCGGCCTGCTGCGCACCCCAGAGTGCCGTCGCGGCCAAGTCCTCGTTGACGCCGGGATTGAAGACGATGTCGTTTTTCTTCAGGATGGATCGCGAGCGGATCATCGCCCCTTCGAGACCGGCGATCGGGCTACCACGGTAGCCCGTGCAATAGCCGCCCGTATTCAAGCCGGCTTTCCGGTCGCGCTCCTTCTGCATCAGCATGAGGCGGACGATCGCCTGCGAGCCGTTCAAGATCTGGTGGGTCTCGGCGAGGTCGAATTTGTCCTCGAGGCTGGGGCTGCTCTTGACCATGGGCTCGTCGCCTCGCTCTAAGGGCTTCCTCGGACTGGGCATCCGGGCGCTGACGGGTGTTCGCTCGTCAGGCCTCGCCACCCAATAGGTCAGCGATACTGACATAAATCTTTCGGCCGCACCAGCATCGCAATCGATGAGCAGCGCGGCAAGCAAAAGCCTGCAAGGGCGGCGCCAGTCTCGTGCTCAGTCTAGCGCCGAGAAGGCATTGCAGCTGACACTCGCCGCTTTTGGCTCGGCCGCTTGGTCCCGGATTTCGGGCGGCCAAAGCTCGCCCGCAAAACCTCAGTTGCCGCCTGCGAAGACATCGCTGCCGGAGAACACGCGCCGCGCCCAGTCGGGACGGGTGGTGGATACCGAGCCGCCCGAGAAACCGGAGAACCCCGAGGAGCCTCCTGAGGATACCTCGACAAGCCGACCAACGGGACCAGCCGGGGTGGCCGGCCGGGGCACGGCCTTGACGAGATGCATCTTGCCTTCAAGGCCGAGGCGGATGCGCTCCTCATGACCATACACATCCTTGAAACCCGACACCTGGCCGTCCGTATCGGCGCGCATGGTGAAATAGGTAAGATGGACCGGGACGCGCCGCGTCAGATCAATCGCGTTGTTCTCGGGGGAACCCTTGCGCACGAGCGATCTCACTCGCTCGGGCGACATGCCGCGATCCTCGGCCAGGATCACCTCGGCGAGACGAAGCGGATCCTGCACGCGTACGCAGCCGTGGCTGAACGTTCGCGCCGCCGACTTGAACAGGCTTTTCGAGGGCGTGTCGTGCAAGTAGACCGCGTGCTTGTTCGGCAGCCAGAATTTCACGACGCCGAGAACGTTGCCGTTGCCGGGCGGCTGGAAGACATGGAAGTTGCGGATGTCCGTCCGAGACCAATCGATGGTCGTAGGATCGACATCCTTGCCGCGCAGCTGGATCTTGAGGTTTTGCTTAGCGAGGACTCGGCCGCCGCGACGCAGGCTCGGCAGCAGCTCATTCGTCTTTATCGAATCCGGCACGCCCCACAGGGGATTGAAGATCACCTGCTCCATCTCGTCCGAGAAGATCGGCGTCTGGCTGTTCACCTTCCCGATGATGACGCGCTCGGTGTGGATCACCTCGTTGCCGCGGACCACGCGGACGAGTTGCTCGGGGATGTTGACCCAGATGTGGAAGGCGCCGAGATCGGACGGCATCCAGCGCCACTGCTCCATATTGGCGAGCAGGCGCTCGGCCTCGGTCGGGCCTCCTCCCTTCGGGCGCTCGGCATTGTCGCGGACCATCAGATACCGCTGCCGCAACCGCTCGAACTCGGCGTGTCGCGGGTGCAACTGGCGGATGTACTGATCGGGCTCGGCGGCGGTCGCGATCTGCTGGAGCACGCTCTGTGGATCGAAGACCGGGGGCTTGCGATCGAGAAAGTCAGTCAGCGCCGTCGGCTCGACGCGGCCACCGCGGGCCTGACGGGCGTACGTCAAGGCGGCCAACGAAAGGCGCACCTCGGCGTCAGCCAATTCGTCGGACGGCAGATCGGCGCCATCGGCTCGCGCCTCTTCGAGCGTGGGAAGCGCGAAATCGGATGATTTAAGCCCCCAGTCGTCTGCCTTGGCGATCTCGGCAGCGAGCTGCACTGCCTCAGGCCGGGCGCCCTTCGGCGTCATCCATATCGAGCTTCCGTTGCGCGTGTCGTAGACGGCGGCGAGAGCCGCGCGGTCGCGCTTGTCGACGGAAGTGCCCGCAGGAACGCGCGCCAAAGCGGCGGCGATGTCCAGCGTCAATACAGGCGGCGCGGGCTCACTGGCAGCGACCGCCGATGCGTCGAGTGCCGGGGTCTGATCGGGCCTGATGACGCCGGGCTCGATGGCCGGCGATGCGGGAGCGGCGACGTCGCCGGTCTGAGTAGCGGACTGCGATACGGTTTCTGCCGTACCGACTGCTGGGGTTGCCGGCGCCGTCGTGGAAGGGACGGCGAGCTGGGCGAGAACAGGACCGGCAGGCCAGGGCGCCACAGCCAGCGCGGCCAACAAGCAGAACCGACCTCTACGACGACCTTCGAACGGCATTGCGAGCTCCTGGGGCCTAAGGCCGCGGAAACTAACCGATTGGCGGCGCTGCTGGCTAGTGCGTGAAGGTACTGGTAACGCGTCTGTGTATCCGTGGACGGCAAAAAACGGCAAGGCCCTGCAAGTGGCAGGGCCTCGCGACTGACTCATCGACTGGAGCGAATGATTGCGCCGCGCTCAGTTCGGCGGCCCCTCGAGGCCGTACTCACGCATCTTCCGGTAAAGTGTCGAGCGGCCGATATCGAGACGCTTGGCAACCTCGGTCATGTGGCCCCTATAGCGGCCCAAGGCGAGGCGGATCATGTCGGCCTCGATCAATTCGAGCGATCGGATTTCGCCTTCGGCATCGACGGCGGGGATGCCGAGAGAGCCGCGCGTGCCACCACCCAACTCGACAGTCTGCGGAACGACGCTTTCGGCGCCGAGCAGCGCCGGCCCGGTGTAGGCTGGACGGGCAACGACCGGTGAGGGGGCCGCGGGAACGCCGACGTGGAAGCCTTCAACGTGGGCGGCAATCTGGGGGAACTCGGCGACGGTCAGCTGGGGTCCGTCGGCAAGCACGACAGCACGGAACACAGCGTTCTCGAGCTGCCGCACGTTACCCGGCCAGGAGTAGGCCGTCAGCAGGCGTGCAGCGTCATCGGTCATGCCGACAATCCGCTTGCCCTCCTCGGCGGCGAAGCGCGCGAGGAAATGGTTTGCGAGGTCCGGGACGTCGCTGATGCGCTCACGCAGGGGCGGCACGGCGATCGGGTACACGTTCAGGCGATAGTAGAGGTCCTCGCGGAACTTGCCGTCCTTGACCAGCTGGATCATGTCGCGATTGGTTGCCGCGATCAGGCGGAAATCGACCTTGATGGGACGCTTGCCGCCGACGGGCTCGACCTCGCCCTCCTGGAGGGCGCGGAGCAGCTTGACCTGGGCATCGAGCGGGAGCTCGCCGACCTCGTCGAGGAACAGCGTGCCGCCGTCGGCCTCCTGGAACTTGCCGACGCGCTTGTCGACGGCGCCGGTGAACGAGCCTTTCTCGTGGCCGAACAGGATCGAACTCGACCAGGTTCTCGGGGATGGCGCCACAATTGACGGTCACGAACGGCTTGCCAGCGCGCGTGCTCTCGCCCTGGATGGCGCGGGCGATCAGCTCTTTGCCGACGCCGAACTCGCCCTCGATCAGCACGGCAATGTTGCCGTTGGAGGCCGCGGCGCGACGACCGAGCGCGATGACGCGGTTCATGCTCTCGCTTTTCAGGACCAGGTCCGAAAAGGTCAGCGTGCCGTCATGCTTCTTCTTGATGCGTGTGATCTCGCCTTGCAGCGCCTCGATCTTGAGGGCGCTCTTGATCGAGACGTCGAGCCGCTCGGGACTTGCCGGCTTCACGACGAAGTCTACGGCACCGGCGCGCATGGCACCGATAGCGGTCTCGATGGAGCCATGGGCGGTCTGGACGATGATCGGCGGGATGCCGGGTTTCAGGCCGACGCGCTCGAGCACGGCCATGCCGTCAGTGCCAGGCATCACGAGATCCAGCAGCACCAGGCTGAGATCGGTGGCCTCGGGCCCCTCGAGGATGGCGAGGGCCTGATCGCCACTTTGGGCGATCCTTGTCTCGTAGCCGAGACGCTTTATCATCTCTTCGAGGATGCGACGCTGGGCGGGGTCGTCATCGACGACGAGGACGCGCTTGACCATGGGGCGTTGACTCTACTGACTGATGCGACTTTCCAACCGCTGCAGCGCGATCCTGAACCAAGATCGTACACGCGCAAATCAACGGCTTACCGACGAGGGTGGAGATTGCCCGACAACCGTAAACGGTTCGTTTCGATGCGACCGAAGCTGGCGCTTTTTTGTGCTCCGTGTCCCAATTCGGCCGCGGGGGGAACGCCATGAGCGAAAGCCGTCGCGTGCTGCTCGGACGGATTACAGGAGCGCAGGGCCTCAAAGGCGAGGTGGTCGTGCACTCCTTCGCCGAGGCGCCGGAGGACATCGCCGCCTACGGGCCGCTATCCGACGCCGAAGGGGGGCGAACGTTCGACCTCAGTGTGGTGCGGGTCGCCGAGAAGGGGGTGATCGCGCGCGTGCGCGGGGTCGGCGACCGGACCCAAGCGGAGGCGCTGAAAGGCGTGGAGCTCTGGATCGACCGCGAGCGGCTCCCAGCGGCCGAGGAGGGCGAATTCTATCATGCCGACCTGATCGGGCTCCGGGCCGTGGCGCCGGGCGGCGAGCCGGTCGGTCATGTCATCGCCGTGCAGAACTACGGGGCGGGCGACCTGCTCGAGATCCAACTCGAGGGTACGCGCCGGACGGAGCTGGTAGTGTTCACCGATGCGTTCGTGCCCGAGGTCGATCTGGCGGCGGGCCAAGTTGTGGTGCGGCTATCGGCAGCCGAGCCTGACGGCGACGACGACAGCGACAGCGACGACGGGAATTCAACCTAGTGTGGCGGTTTGGAAGTCCGCTTAATTCTCTCGGCAGTCTCTGAAAGAGACTTCCAAACACAACGCCACACTAAGCTCATGATTTAGCTAGTGTCCTTTCGACCGCGAAGTTCGTCCCGACCCTGCAACACGATGAAACGAACTTCGCGGTCGGGACACTAGCCGACGCAACGCTCACAGCGATTATTCATTCAATCGAAACCGCAACGAGGACAGGCCAGCATGGCGCTCATTCCCTATCCCGATCTCGACAAGATCTCGCCCGAAGCGAAGGAGATGCTGCGGAGGCTGCCGGCACCGGCGAACATCTTCAACATGATGGCGCACGCCGCGACGGCGCTGAAGCCGGTCATGAAGCTCGGCGGCACGCTGCTCGGCAAGCTCGAGCTCGACGCGAAGCTGCGCGAGCTGTGCCTGCTGCAGGCCGTGAAACTGGCCGGCGGGGAGTACGAGTGGATGCAGCACGTGCCGATCGCGCTCGCCCTCGGGGCGACCGAGGCGCAGATCGCGGCGCTGGAGAAGGGCGAGGATCGTGCGGCGTGCTTCGATGCGACCGAGCAGTCGGCGCTCGTGCTGACGCGCGAGCTGGTCTTGAAGGACAAGGGCTCGCCCGCGGCGGTGGCCGAGTTGCGCCAGCACGTCTCGGACCGCGTGGTCGTGGAGCTGATCCTGATGACGGGCTTCTACACGATGCTGGCGCGGCTCACGGAGACGCTCGAGGTGGAGAACGATCCGCCAATGGGCGCGGCCCTGGTGCGCGGTATCGAGGCGCGCGTGAAGGCGAAGACATAGACCGGCAGACTTGCAGGAAAGGGCGCCCCGATGCGCATCGCAACCACCGTTCCGCAGGACGATCTGCGCAAGGTGAAGGGGGCCGCGCGTGCCGCCGAGGCCGACGGCTATTCCCTCATCACGACCAACGAGAACAAGCACGACCCGTTCCTGCCGCTCGCCATCGCGGCGGTGGAGACCGAGCGGCTCGAGCTGGCCACCGCGATCGCCATCTCGTTCTCGCGGTCGCCGATGGCGGTCGCCAACGCCAGCTGGGATCTCAACGAGGCCTCGCGCGGGCGCTTCGTCCTGGGTCTGGGAACGCAGGTGAAGGCGCACAACGAGCGGCGGTTCTCGGTGCCGTGGACGCCCCCGGCGCCGCGCATGCGCGAGTACATCCAGGGCCTCAAGGCGATCTGGCGGTGCTGGCGGCATGGGGAGAAGCTGGCGTTCGAGGGCGAGCACTACCGGTTCACGCTGATGCCGCCGTACTTCGTGCCCGAAAGCCTGGGTCTCCGGCTGCCGCCGGTGACACTGGCGGCGGTCGGGCCGGCAATGCTCAGGGTGGCGGGCGAGGTGGCGGATGGGGTGCGGCTGCATCCGTTCTGCACGCGCAAGTATGTGGACGAGATGGTGCTGCCTGAAGTGCGGACCGGCATGGCACGCTCTGGGCGCTCTCGCGAGACGTTCGAGATCACGGGCGGCGGTTTCCTTGCGACAGGGGCCAACGACGAGGAAGTGCACCGGGCGCGCGAGTGGGTACGCGGGCGCGTCGGCTTCTACGGGTCGACGCCGGCCTATTTCCCGGTGCTGGCCGTGCACGGGCTGCAGGACCTCGGCCAGAAGCTCAACCGGATGACGCGCGAGGGAGCCTGGGACAAGCTCGCGGGCGAGGTTACCGACGATGTGCTGGATCTCTTCGCGGCATCGGGGCGGCACGACCAGATCAAAGGCGTGATCGCCGAGCGTTTCGCCGCGTTCTCAGACGGCATCTCGGCGCGCGACGTGCCCGGCGCCGGCACGCCGATGCCACCCGAGCTGGTCGCCGAACTGGTGGGCTTGGCGACGCCGTTCCAGGGGTTCGAGAGATGAGGGGTTGGGGGCGGCAGCGCGATTCTTGGACAGGCGCCCTGCCGGTGGTGCGGATCGGGTTCGGGCTGGTATTGTCGGCGACCTTGAACACTTAAACCCAATCATCGGACCTGAACATGGCTTTCGCGGATACGCTCAAGACACTCCCCGACATCTCGCACCTGGCCGCGCTGCAGTTGATCGACGCCGTCAGCGGTGACGTGATCGATACCATCGAGAACAAGCCGGGCAAGAGCGGCTCGCTTGCGGTCTACAACCATCTTGCGGCGACGTTCGGCGCCATCACCCGTGAAGCCGCCGCCCGGGGCCTCGAAATTTTCGGCGAGCACACCGCCGATGCGCGCGCCAATCCCGGCAAGCACCCGAATATCGATCGGCTGATCGAGATCGGCGTCAGCGGCGGGACGCTGAACGTGAGGAGCATACCCGCCAGCGCAGCGTAGACGCCGCCCCGAAGACGACAAGACGCGGCCGCGTCGGACCTACACGATTGCGGCGAGGCGGGTGTCGAGGGAGAGGACGAGGCACCAGTGGGGCTCGAAGTCGGCGCCGAGCGGCCAGATCCAGGGCTTGAAGACCTCGAGCATACGGTCCTCGTAGCGCTTGAACCAGTCGGCGCGGCAGAGGACGAATTTGGTCGCGGCGACGATGGTCTCGCGGTCGATGATGGCGAGAACGACCATCTCGGGGTGGCGCTCGAGGTAGTCCTGCACGGCAACCATCAGTGTCGGGTAGCCGGGGTGAAGCATGTCGTCGAGGACAATGAGGCCGCCAGGCACGATGCAGGCGGTGGCGAGCTCGAGGTCTTTCGCCAGCGCCGCGCGGGAATGCTCACCGTCGACGTGGAACATGCGGATCGGGCCTCCGCCGACCTTGGCCACCACCTCGGCCGAGGTGGTGGTGCCGCTATCCACTTTCCAGGTGATACGCCGGTCAGGGCCAATGCCGTGCCGGGCGCAGTTGGCCTCGAAACGGTCCTTCACCTCGGGGTTCGGCCATTCGAAGATATCCATGCCCAGCGCCCTCTCACCGGCTCCGAGACTGTGCGCCATGGCGATGAGGAAGCGGCCCTCGAAGGCGCCGATCTCGGCGAAGTCGCCGGTCACGCCGAGCTCCGCCTGGATGGCGAGGAGACGACCGCAAATGCCCGCGGCAAAGCGGGACGACATGCCGACGACCGAGTCGTAGCCCTCGGCCAGATAGGCGTCGGCGGCAGCGTAGCCCGTGGTCGGGTAGAGGGTGGTGGGCGCGGTCATCCGTGGCTCCCGTTGAGAAGCGCTTCCACTGCCACGGCGGCCGGCGCATTGCCAGCGGGGACAACCTGGCGGCTTTGCCGCGGGTCGGCGACAGTTTCGCCATTCTATAGAGCAATGCGGCCGCTATAGGCATTTCCGATCATTCCACTGGCGTCCGGCGATCGCTGTGTGGCATCTCGGAAGCCAATGGCCGCGGGCGCGGCAGTCGCTGCCTGCGGATGGAGCTGTCGCATGCAGGCCTACCATCTCGACCCGCGCGTGGCGGGGGCATTTCTGCGGCTCGCCGGCGGGTTCTGGCACGGCGCAACAGCATCGCGGGCGTGGCTGCTGACCATCGGTCTCGGCGTGTGCCTGTCGCTCTCGATGGCGGTGACGGTGGGGCTGAACCGCTGGCAGCGATGGTTCTTCGATGCGCTCGAGCGGAAGGACGCCGAGACGGCGGCGTGGGCCGTGCTCGTGTTCCTCGGCATCATCGCCGCGATGGCCGCGATCGGCGTCGGCATTGTCCTGACGCGCGAAGCGTTGCAGGTGCGCTGGCGGGCGTGGCTGGTGGAGCGGCTGGTGGGGCTCTGGGTAGGGCAGAACCGGTTCTATCAGCTGGCGGCCACCCACACCGAGCCGGACAATCCCGAATACCGCATCTCGGACGACTCGCGGTGGGCGACGGAGCCTCTGGTCGACATCGTGATCGGCGCCTTCTCGGCGATCATCGGGGCAACGGCCTTCATCGCGATCCTGTGGTCGGTGGGGGGCAGCTACACGCTGCAGCTCGGCGGCACGGCGGTGACGATCCCGGCCTACATGGTGGTGCTGGCGCTGGTCTACGGCGTCTGCGCGTCGGGACTGATGCTTTGGATCGGGCGGGCGCTGGTCGGCGCGGTGGCGCGGAAGAACGCGTCGGAAGGCGAGTTCCGTTTCGCGCTGATGCGGGTGCGCGAGAATGCCGAGAGTGTGGCGCTGGTGGGCGGCGGGCCGGCCGAGGAGCGGTCGCTGAAGGGGCTCTACGGCAACGTGGTGACGCGCTGGATCGAAATCGTGCGTCAGCACGGGCGGATCACGTGGGTGACGAATGCCTCGGGACCGATGATCCCGATCGTGCCGCTGCTGTTCGCGGCGCCCAAGTATTTCGCCGGCGAGTTGACCCTCGGGCAAGTGGTGCAACTCGGCGCCGCCTTCGTACAGGTGCAGCTCGCCATCTCGTGGATCGTCGACAACTACTCGCGGCTGTCCGAGTGGTTCGCCTCGGCTCGGCGGGTGGTGGACATCGTCGACGCCTGCGACGGGCTCGATGGACGCATCGACAGTCTGGGCGGCGGCCGGATCGCGATGGCGACATCGCCCGACGCGAGCGTGCGGATCGAAGGCCTGACGGTCACCGACGCGCAGGGGCGGTCGCTGGTGGGGGCGGGCGGCCTCGTCTTCGCACCGGGCGAGCAGGCGCACATCTACGGCAGCACGAGCGCCGGGAAGTCGTCACTGGTGCGGGCGATCGCGGGACTATGGCCGTGGGGACGGGGGCGCATCGAGCTGCCTGCCGGAGTCCGTACGATGGTGGTGCCGCAGAAGCCCTACCTGCCGATGGGCACGCTGCGAAACGCGCTCGTCTATCCCGATGCTGACGTGACGGCCGGTGAGGCCGAGATCGCGCAGGCGCTCGCCGACGTCGGGCTTGCACACCTCGTCCCGCGGCTGGAGCAGACCGAACGCTGGGATCAGGTGCTCGGCAACGGCGAGCGGCAGCGGCTCTGCGTGGCCCGTGCGCTGATTCACCGGCCGGACGTGATCATTCTGGATGATGCGCTGGCGGCGCTGGACGAGGCGGCGCAGGCGGCCATCGAGGCGCGACTGCTCGACCGGCTGGGCAGCGCCACGCTGATCAGCCTGAGCCAGAGACCGCGAGCATCGCGTGCAGGCCTGGCGCGCTACGAGCTGGAGAAGCAGGGCGAAGCGTCCGAGGTGAAGGCGCTGCAGCCGCTCGCGATCTGAAAGCCCAGGACGGCGGTCCCTTACGACAAGAACGGAGAAGAAGCGTGGCGAAACTCAACTACTACGAGATCGGCTGGTATCTCGACGAGGCGCAGTGCCCCTGCGACGTCCATCTCGTCAAGTATCTCGCCAAGGAGGGGATCCGAGGGAAGTCCATCTTCCACTTCGGTACCGGCGAGCATCATCATGTCGGCGTCTCGTGCCACGAGGCCGGAGCGGGTAACGCCGTGCTCGGCATCACGGCATCGCCGCGCGAGCACGACTTCTACGAGCAGCTGATCATCGAGCGGCCTGAGGTCGGGCGGAGCTACAAGGTGCTGTTCGGGGACATCTATCAGCTCGATGCGCGGCTGCTGCCGGATCTCGACATCGCCTCGCTGTTCCATATCGGCGAGTTCCGCACCGAGAAGAACGACGCATACGGGGCGCTGACCGACGACGAGATGGTGCGGCTCGTGGTGTCGAAGATGCGGGCCGGCGGGCTGGTGCTGCTCTATTCGGGCTCCTACGCCTTCGACGTGGCGGAGCGCGTCACGGGAGCGCTGGTGGCCGAGGGCGTGCTCGAGCCGGCAGAGCCGTTCGAGAGCCTGCGGGTCTTGCGCAAGCGGGGATAAGGCGGGGCGGGCACCGAAGGCGGCTCGCGGTGCAGCAAGCCCGAACGGAGGCTTCGACCGCGAGTGCGGCTCAGCGCTGGACGGCGGTCTCCAGGGGGCGCTGGGGTGGCCGACCGTCGACCGCGACCGGGGGGCCGACTTCCGTGAGCGGCAAAGCGACGGCGAAATGAAGGGCCGCCGGCTCGTCTGGGTCGAGATCGCGCGCGATGCGAAACCCGACGCCGTTGCCGGCTGCTGCCTGAGGGTTCGCCCAGCGCGTCGACAGACGCAGATAGCCCGGGCGATTGTACCAGGCGCCGCCGCGCATGACGCGCATGGTGCACGCCTCGGCCACATGCGGTTTCTCGTCCTTCGGAAGCTTGGCGACGTCGGGCTCGAAACAGTCCTCGACCATCTCCCAGGCGTTGCCTGCCACGTCGAAGAGACCGAGCTTGTTCGGCAGGTACTTGCCGACCGAGCGGGTGCCGGTGCGCAGCAGGCCGAAGTTGGCGTCGCTCTCGAGAATTTCCGGGCCGTAGACGTATTTGTCGCCAGCCGCCCGCTTGGCCGAGCGCGCGGCATACTCCCACTCGTTCTCGCTCGGCAGACGGTAGCGGCGGCCGGTGGTGTCGACGAGCCAGCGAATGTAGGCCTGGGCGTCGAGCCACGAGACGCAAACGACGGGATGGGCCGTGGTCTGCTCGAAGCCCGGGGACCGTGTAGTCGCTGCCGATGCGCATCGCACCGTCCCGGACGCAGCTGATCGAGGATCGGTAGCCCTTGGCCTTCACGAACACGTCGAACTCCTCGACGGTCACCTCGAAGCGGCCGATCAGGAAGGGATTGGTGATCTTGATCTCGCGGAGCTTGCCGTCCTCGGCCTTGGTGCCGGTCTCGTCCGCTGCAGGACCGATGATCAGCTTGCCAGGAGGAACCAGGATCAGGTCCGGGCAGTGCGGGCAATCCTCGCGGATATTTGGGGCCGGCGGGATTGGGCATCTCCTCCTGAATCAACGGAGAACCTGGGCCGCGACCGCCGTCCGACTCCACGGACGCCGCCGCCGCATTCCTGCCCGTACCGCCGCCACGACGGCCGGAACCCGACGCGGCGCCTCCACGTGCGGCACCGCCCTCGCCCAGATCCAGCATGGCGTTGACCGCGAGCTTGATCTCCTCGCCCGCCCCGCCCTCGCCATCGCCCGGTCCCGAGGCATCCTTGCCGGCCCGGCGGCTATCGGCATCGTCATCGGCCGCGGAGCGGGACTTGCGGGCGCCCTTCTTGCGCTGGTCCGCCTCGGTCCAGCCGCGCGAAGAGGACGCTGTCCTTCATGTCGGAGGTCAGCATCATTGTGATCATGCCACACGTGACGAGCAGCATGGCGCCGACGACGGGACGACCCAGCCCACGCGCCTGGGCGGTTTCCAAACCCGCAATCATGGCGGCGAGAGCTCAAAAGGCTGATCAAAATGATCCAGTCGCCAATCGTCAGATCAAGCATCACGAATCCCCACAGTCCCCCATTCTGTTATACCTACGACGGATCACCCTAACATTTCACCAACTCGGCGGCCGTTGACCTAGCCAACGTGGTCGCCAGAAAATCTACCTGCGCGCATTCGCCACCCTTGGGTGCGCCCGGAAGACTTTGGCCCTTTGTTGACACCCTCCGGGCCCGTCACTATGGTCCGCGCCGCAGATCACACCCGCCGCGCATGGGGCCATCCTGGCCTCCGGCGACAACTTCACCGGCGAGAAATTCCATGCCTGTCGACGGCAAGCCCGGTTCAGGGTCCTCGTGGCGAGTTGACGCCCGAGGAGCGGGCCGTGCTCGAGCGCCGATCGAGCGAGCTCGGGCGCAAGCTCGGCGAGGCGCGACAGACGGGGAAGCGGCCGGAAAAGACGGTGGCGGGAATGGTCAGGGCCGTCGCGATGCGATGGGTCAGGCACTCCGACTATCGACCGAGCTCGTCGGCGGCGTCATCGTCGGCGGTGCGATCGGCTGGTACCTGGATGGGTTGGCTGGGCAACAAGAAGCCCTGGCTGTTCATCCTGTTCTTTCTGCTCGGCGCTGCGGCCGGAATGCTGAATATCATTCGGACCGCGATGCGCGAGAAGACGCCGCCCCTGCCGTCCGTCAAGGACGAGCGGGACGAGGACAACTGAGGCCGAAAGCCGGGGATAGCGCGACGTGGCAGGTCCGATCGAGCAATTCCATATCAAGCCGTGGTACCCCTTGGACTTCGGCGGTATCGACGCTTCGTTCACCAACGCCTCTGCCTTCATGGTAGGCGCCGTCGCGCTGGCGTCCGGGTTCATGCTCTATGCGATGCGCAACCGTTCGCTGGTGCCATCGCAGGCTACAGTCGTCGGCAGAGCTCATGTACGAGTTCGTCGCTTCGACGGTGAGGGACAACGTCGGCGAGGAAGGGATGAAGTTCTTCCCGCTCGTCTTCTCGCTCTTCATCTTCGTCTTGATCTGCAACCTGCTCGGCATGATGCCCGGCGGATTACACCGTCACGAGCCAGATCGTCGTGACGGCAGCGCTGGCGCTGCTTCGTGATCGGGATCGTGATCGTCTACGGCTTCATGCAGCACGGGATCGGTTTCCTGAAACTGTTCGTGCCCGACGCCCCTCCGGTGCTGCTACCGCTCATCGTCCCGATCGAGGTCATCTCGTTCCTGGCGCGCCCGCTGAGCCTCTCCGTCCGCCTCTTCGCCAACATGCTGGCCGGCCACATCGCGCTCAAGATCTTCGCCGGATTCGTCGTTTCGTTGCTCGCAGCCGGCGCGTGGGGCCTGATCTCACCGCTACCGCTCCTGCTGACCACTGCGCTGACGGCGCTCGAAGTGCTGGTCGCGGTGCTGCAGGCTTACGTCTTCGCTGTTCTCACCTGCGTCTACCTCAATGACGCGGTGCACGGCGGGCATCACTGAAGTCGCCAAGCAAAAGTCACTACCCCTTTCCAAGTTCCACGCAGACATTCGATCAACGGGAGAACACTCATGGATCCGATCATCGGCAAGGCTATCGGCGCGGGTCTCGCTTGCCTCGGCATGGCGGGCGCTGGCATCGGCCTCGGCAACCTGTTCGGTCAGTTCCTGGCCGGCGCGCTGCGGAACCCGTCGGCTGCCGACAGCCAGCGCGGCACGCTGCTTCTGGGCTTCGCCCTGACGGAAGCGCTCGGCATCTTCTCGCTGCTGGTCGCGCTGCTCCTGCTGTTCGTGGTCTAGGTCGACCTGCCGAGCCATGCTTGGCCCGCGCCGTCCTGAAACGCTGCAAGCGTCACGCAGGACGGCCCGGGCAAGCGGTTCTGGCATCACAGATGCGCCGGTTGACGTCTCGTCAGCCGACAACCTATCGAGCGAGCCCGAGCCATGGCAGCACCACTGGAAGGCACGACGGCGACCGACGGTGGCGCCCAGACTGTTGGCGTCGTCGCAGCGGCCGGAACGAATGCGCCTGGTGGCCATACGTTCCCGCCATTCGACCCGTCGACGTTTGCACCACAGCTCGTTTGGCTGGCGATCACGTTCGGTGCTGCTCTATCTGATCATGTCGCGTATGGCGCTGCCGCGCGTGGCCTCGGTCCTTGCCGAGCGACGGGAACGCATCCAGCGCGATCTGGCCGAAGCCGAGCGGCTGAAGGCAGAGACTGACGCCGCGCTGGCCAGCTACGAGAAATCTCTGGCTGACGCCCGTGGCAAGGCGCAAGGCATGGCCAGGGAGATGCGCGACCGCACCGCCGCCGACATGGATCGCGAGCGGCGGCGTGTGGACGAGGCCAATGCGGCCAAGCTGGCCGAGACCGAGGCCCGCATCTCCGACACGAAGTCGAGGGCGCTCGCCAACGTCGACCAACTGGCGGCTGAAACGGCCAGTGCCATCGTCGAGCGGCTCATCGGGCAGCAAGTCAGCGCCGAGGACGTCCGGCGGGCCGTGTCCACTCCGCGCACGCTGACAACAGTCTAACGGAGAGGGAGGTCCATATGAGCGCCGAGTTCTGGGTCGCGGTCGCCTTCTTCATCTTCGTCGGTCTCCTCATCTACATGAAGGTGCCGGGAATGATCGCGGAGAGTCTCGACCAGCGTGCCGACGCGATCCGCAAAGAGCTGGACGAGGCACGGCGGCTGCGCGAGGAGGCGCAGGATCTGCTGGCCGACTACCAGCAGAAGCAGCGTCGTGCCGACGACGAGGCGAAGGCTATCATCGAGCAGGCCGAGCGCGAGGCGCTGTCGATCAAGGAGCAGTCCGAGAAGGCTCTCGCCGAGTCGATCGAGCGCCGCTCACGGATCGCCGAGGAGAAGATCGCACGAGCCGAGGCGCAAGCGCTCACCGAGGTTCGTGGCGCCGTGATCGAGGCAGCGACGTCGGCTGCGGAGCGTGTGCTGACCGCTCGGGTCAAAGGCGATGTGGCCGGCGGCCTCGTGGAGCATTCGATCCGCGAGCTGAAGGGCAAGCTCAACTGAGCCGCAGCCCTCGCTTGCTCGAGATTGGCAACGCCGGGCCCGAACGCCCGGCGTTTTGCTGTGCTGGCGGGCGCATGGGATTGTGACACGCGCCAACTCATGCGGGAGAGCGTCATGGACCGGGCTGTGATCAAGGCCGTCGCGGGTTGCTGCGGCGCGATGCTGCTGCTCGCGGGCCTGACGGAGGTGGCAGCTCAGCCCACGCCGGCCGGTTTCGACAGCATCGAGATCGCAGTGAAGGGGGCGCGGGCGGCCACCATCAAGGCCTACCTGCGAAGGCCGGTTTCCGACAAAGCCGTGCCCGCGGTCGTGCTGCTGCACGGATGTGGCGGACTGTTCAGACGGGACGGCCAGCTTGCAGCGCGCGACGTCGATTGGGCCGAGCGGCTCGTCGGCCTCGGCTATGCGGTTCTGCTGCCGGACAGCTTCAACCCGCGCGGCTTTCGTCAGATCTGCAAGGTTTCGGGAAGCGACCGGCCGATCCGCCCCCGGCACCGCGCCGCGGACGCATTTGCCGCCGTCTCATGGCTCACGCGGCAGCCGTTCGTCGATGGCAATCGCGTGGCCCTGATGGGCTGGTCGAATGGCGGCACCACCGTTCTGATGGCGGCCGACAAGCTCCGGCTCGCAAAATCGGGGGCGGCGTTGCGCACGGCGATCGCTTTCTATCCCGGGTGCCGCCTGCCTGCCGAACGCGCTGACTACGCCGTCGGGCTGCCGTTGACGATCCTGATCGGCAGCGATGACGACTGGACAGCTCCGGGACCGTGCCGTGAGCTCGCAAAACGACCGGGCATCCGGCTGATCGAGTACTCCGGCGCGGTGCACGGGTTCGATGCTCCCAACTCGCCAAGGCGCACGAGGCGCGGCGTCGGTCTATCGGCGAGCGGCGACGGGCAGGTCCAGATCGGGACTGACCCAGCGGCGCGGGCGGCATCAATCGAGGCCGTGACGCGCATCCTCGCGAAGGCATTCGCCGAGGTGCCACCGCGGTAGCGGCGCGCCGGCTAGAGCAATATCCGATCTGACGGAATTGCCTCCGGCAATTCACAGATCGGATGAATTTGCTCTAGAATCATACGTGTAGAGCATCTTTATCCGATCGCTCGGTCGCGAAAAGCAACCGCATGCGATCGGATGATGCTCTAGTGACTGTCCGGGAACTCAGGCAGAGGTCCGGTCGGGGCCACGTCGAGGCGGACGACGGCGCCGGCGAGGCTCGGCTTCGGCGGCTCGTACTCCTTCATCACGTGCGGATCGTGGCCGGGAATGATGTGGCGGGCGGACGGCGCCAGCTTGCGCACCACCTTGTAGCTGTCGAGCATCTCGCCGATGTGGAAGGCCGTCATGAAGAGACGATCCTTCATGATGTGCTCGTAGTAGTGGGTCGCGTCCGAGGCGAGCACGACCCAGCCGCGTTTCGTGTGAACGCGCGCGACCTGGAGGCCGTCAGCGTGGCCAGGTGCCGGGTGCAGCGTGATGCCGGGTGCGATCTCGACCATGCCTTCGTGCATCTCGACGCGGCCCTTAAAGTTGAGCCGGACCATGTCGACCACGTCCTCGACGTGATAGCTGTGACCGGGCTTCGCGTAGCGCATGTATTTGCCCGTGGCGTAGGCCATCTCCCGCGCCTGAATGTGGAAGCGCGCCTTCGGGAAGGCGCCGAGATTGCCGGCGTGGTCGTAGTGCATGTGACTGACGATGACATCGTCGACATCGCGGGCGTCGACACCAACGAGCTTCAGGCTCTCGATGGGACAGCGCAGGAAGGTGCGTTTGCGCTGCTTGGCCATCTCGGCGGTGAAGCCGAGGTCCATGACGATCGAGCCTGCCGGGCCGGTGATCACCCAGACGAAATAGTCCATTGGCATGGGACTCTCGTGTGGATCGCCGCCGATGAAGTGCTCGCGGCGGATGGCGTCGCGCGTGGCGTAGCGGATGGCGTGGATCTCGTATTCGGGGAGCATGGTCATGGGGCGGGCTCTCTTCTTGCGCCTTCGGATACCCACCAGCATCCGGCGCGGTGCTCGCAAAGTCTGCGATGCCGGCCCTCCTGATGCAACCCGAGCCAGCCGTCAGTCGTCCTCGTCGCGCAGCAGGCGCTCTGCCTCCGCCGCGATCGCATCGGGGTCGAATTTCCAAGCCTGCACGATATGGGCCGGGTGCAGCCGCGCATTGAGGCAGTCGAGATGCGCCGATTTGCCGAGACGCATTGGAGCCTCGCCGCCGGTGTCGACAGAAATCTCGAAACGGCCGTGCATGTCCCCGCCCATCGGCTTGTTGCAGAAGGCGCACGGCGAGAGATTGACGGGCGCCTTCTTCTTGCGATTCTTGCCCTTCGGCCGGATCTCCGGATTGAGCCGCTCGATCAGGCCAGTCATGGCCAAGTTGAACGCCGCCGGCTCATCGGCCGCGGCCCAGAGCTCGGTCAGCTCGCTGCTCGAGATCACCTGCGAAAGTTGCCCGCGCGCGGTTTCCAAAAGGTCCGCCGATGGCTTGCCGAGGCGCGAAAGCCGCGTCCGTAGCGTCTCCGGCAGATCATCGGCGGGGCGGGCGAGCATCGCGGCGACGCATTCGGCCGCCGCAATCACCCGGCTGGCGCTGTCGGCATCGACCGTCTCGCCGGGGACGATCGCAAAGGCCGCGGCGATATCCTCGACGCGCGCCACGGACGCGGCGAAATCGAGCGCCGCGTCGTTCTCGAAGCCGCCTGCTCCCCACGCTCCCATGGCCGCCTCCGGCAGTAGCTCGACGAATGCCCGCCACTGTCCGGCGCAGCGGTAAAGAAACCGCAAACGACCGTTGTCGCGACGGCCCCCCTGAGGCTGTCAGCCCGCGAGCAGGCGGCCGTAGCCCTCGATCCGCGGCGCCACTCCTGAGAGCTTCAGGCAATGCCAGAGGCTCACTTGGTTCGCGGTGAGGACGGGACGGCCGAGGTCCTGCTCGAGGGCGTCGATGATGGCGACGCAGCGGAATCCGGTGCCGGCGATGTAGATGCCATCGGCTTCGGCCGGGCAGGCGGCGCGGATCTGGGCGTAGAGCGGCTCGATCTCCTGCTCGAAGCCCATGCCTTGGGGGTAGAGCTCGGCGAAGGGGACATCGCGCCATTTGCGGCCGGGGTCGTAGCGCAAGTGTCCGGCCGGCGTGACGCCATGCACCGTGTAGTAGGCGACACCGGCTGCGACCGTGGCGTCGTTGAACCAGGCAGGGAAGACGACGAAGGGGCGCTCGATGCCGGCGGCGCGGAATGCGGCGAGGCTGTCGAGGCCGTTGGTGGTGGCAACTGTGCCGGGGGCCAGCAGCGGCGTCATGGCGGCAACGACGGCCTCGTCCCAGCCCTCGCCGCCGAGGATGCTCGACGAGCTGTGACCGATGACGGCGGCCGAGAGACGCATGGCGGCGAATTGCCTGGCGCCGCGGACGACGTCGTCCTCGAGGTCCACGCCGCTGCGGCCGTCACGCCATTTGGCCCAGGGTGCGCGCGCCGTGACACGGGCTGCATGGATGGAGACGCCGAAGCCTGGTGGAAGCATCGCCCACCACTCGGCCTCGGGAACGGCCTCGTTACCGACGATGAACATGCCGATGCGGGCACGCCAGCCCCAGTTGTCGGTGCGGTGGGTCATGCTTTCTCACCTTTGCCCTTCGCCTCGACGACGCCGTCCGCGACGAGGCGGTCGATCTCGGCGGGGGAAATTTCGAGCTCGGCCAGAACCTCGCGGGAGTGCTCGCCGACGAGCGGGCTGTGACTCAGGCGATGGCCCGTGGCGGGGGCGGGCTGGCCGGCGACGGAGGCCATGGGGACGCGGCCGAGCGTCGGGTCGTCGACCCACGTCAGTGCGCCAACGGCCTTCACCTGAGGGTTCTCGAAGAGGTCCTGGTGGGTGTGGATGGCGCCATGCAGCACGTCGATGCCGGTGAAGGCGCGGCTCCACTCGGCGGTGGTGCGCGTCTCGATGATCGGGCGGATGAGGGCCATCAGCGCTTCACCGTTTGCAACGCGTGCACGTGGGTCGGAAAAGCGCGGATCGGTGATCCATTCCTCATGGCCGAGCAGGCGCGCGAAGCGCTCGAACTGCGGCTGGCGTCGGGCATTGATCGACATGTAGCCGTCGCTGGTCCGGAAGGCGCCGACCGGCATGCCGATCGGTTCGACGTCGCCTTTCTGGAGGTGCGACTCGATGATGGCTGCCTCCTGCAGTACCAGCGCGGACTCTAGCAGGCTGGTCTTGATGTAGGCGCCCTTGCCCTTCATCACCTTTCGATAGAGCGCGGCCGAGACGGCCTGGAAAGCGTAGAGCCCGGTCGAAAAGTCGAGCGCCAGCATGTTGACGCGCTGGGGCATGCCGTCCTTGTCGCGGTTGATGGACATGAAGCCGGTGAAGGCCTGCATGACGCTGTCCGTTGCGGGCAGCTCGGCGTTGGGGCCCTCTGTGCCGAAGCCCGTGACCCAGGCGTAGACGACGGCGGGATTGGACTTACTCAGCGTCGGGTAGTCGAGGCCGAACGGGTCGATCTTGCCGATGCGGTAGTTGTGAATGACGACGTCGGCCTGGTCGGCGAGGCGGCGGGCGATGGCCACGCCGGCCGGCTTCTTGAGGTCGAGGGCGAGGCTGCGCTTGCCGCGATGCACGACGAGCGAGTGGGCGGTGTGGTCGCCGACCGACTTGCCGAGCTGGCGGCTCCAGCAGCCCGCGCCCGTCGGCTCGAGCTTCACGACATCGGCGCCGTTGCGCGCGAGATGCATGGCGCAGTAGGGGCCGGCGACGCCCTGGCTCAGGTCCAGCACCCGCACACCCTCGAACGGCAGGTCGTCAGTGGTCATGCGGGGCTCCGGGGTGAGGGTGGGGTCAGTGGATCATCGAGCATGTTCCATGGTCATCCCGGTGCTCGTCACCGGGACCCATTTCTCAACACGCGCAATCGGTACAGATTTTCGCGGCGCAACCGAACGTTCACCTCAACGACCCGACTCGCGGCTCGATGGGTCCCGGTGACGAGCACCGGGATGACATTTGATCAGACAGCTTCTCGCCTCACGGCGCCTCATTCGAGAAGATGACCGTGCCCGACGCCGCGAACATGCCGCCGACGCCGTGGCAGACGGAGATCTTGGCGTCCTTGACCTGGGCGGGGGCGATGCCGCGCATCTGGCGCACGCTCTCCTGCAGGGCGTACATGCCGTACATGCCGGAGTGCATGTAGGAGAGGCCGCCGCCGTTGGTGTTGCAGCGGCAGCTTGCCGCCGGGCGCCGTGTTGCGCTCGCCGATGAAGGCCGCCGCCTCGCCGCGCCCGACGAAGCCGAGGTCTTCGAGGCCGTAGAGCGGCAGGTGGGCGAACGCGTCGTAGATCATCAGGTGGTCGACGTCGGAGTGCTTGATGCCGGCTTCCTCGAAGGCCTTCTTGCCGGAGACGCGGAACGCGCTCGACGAGGTGAAATCCTCCATCTGGCTGATCATCGGCGTCTTCGACGCATCTCGCCCGTGCCGAGAATGTAGACGGGCTTCGTCGGGAAATCCTTGGCCCGGTCGGCGCTGGTCAGGATCAGCGCGCCGCCGCCGTCGGTGACGAGGCAGCACATCAGGATGCGGAACGGGTAGGCGATCATGCGCGACTTCAGCACGTCGTCGACCGTGATCGGGTCCTTGAACGTGGCGCGCGGGTTCTTTGCCGCCCATTCGCGCTGGACGACGGCGACCATCGCCAGCTGCTCCTGCGTGATGCCGTAGGTCTTCATGTAGCGCAGCACCGGTATCGTGAACATGGTCGGCGGGCCGAAGACGCCGTAAGGCGCCTCGAACTGGCCGGCGAGGCTGTCCGGGTAGGGCGGGCGCGGCGTCGGCTGCCGATGCGGGACTTGCCGCTTTCGCCGTGCGTGATGAGCACGGTCTTGCACAGACCCTCGTTGATGGCTGCCGCGGCGTGGCGGACGTGCAGCATGAACGAGCAGCCGCCGACGGCCGTGCCGTCGACCCACGTCGGCGTGATGCCGAGGTATTGCGCGAGGGCCATCGGCGTCTCGCCGGCGGTGGCGATGCCGTCGATGTCGGAGGGCTTGAGGCCGCAGTCGGCCATGGCGTTCAAGGCTGCGTCGGCATGAAGCTGGATCTGGCTCATGCCGGGGATGACGCCGAGCTCGGTGGTTTCGGCGGCGCCGACGACGGCGACTGACTTCTGTTTCATGGGAAGACTCCGATGACAGAGTGAATGATGTCATCCCGGGGCTTGTCCCCGGGACCCATGGTGCCGCGCACTCGAAGGCGAACGTTGATCGCCGCGTGAAGCAGACCGCGGCGTTCGAGCAAGCGGAGGAATGGGTCCCGGGCATAAAGCCCGGGATGACAAACAAGGATTACGCGCCCGCCGGCTTGAACATCGGCAGCGAGATCTGGTCGTTCTGCTTCTCGAAGGTGACCTCGAGGTCCATGTCGAGTTGCAGCGCCTCGGGCGTCTGCGGGCAGCCGACGATGTTGGTCATCATGCGCGGCCCCTCGGCCAGCTCGACGACGGCGATGGCGTAGCCCGGATCGAAGCCGGGAGAGGGCCGGGCGTGGATCACGTAGGAGTGGAGCTTGCCCTTGCCGGAGGCCTTGGTGACCTTGACCGAGCGCGAGCCGCACTTCGGGCAGAACGGGCGCGGGGGGAAATAGGTGTGGGTGCAGTCGTTGCAGGATTGCAGGCGCAGCTCGCCGACGGCGGCGCCCTCCCAATAGTGCTTGGTCTCCGGCGTGGGCTTCGGCAGCGGACGTTTTCCTTCGGCCACGGGCTCCTCCTTCGTGCGATTGGATCTTGGGCAATGTTGCGCTGGATCGCGGTGCGGAGCAATGGACTCCGACGGTGCGCTCGAAGCCGGCACGCACAGTCTTCCCACAGGCACTCCCCAGTCCATGCACAGGTGCGAATCGGGTAAGCTTTCGTCGGCATGGCGAGGCGGAGCGTCACGATGGACTATCGCGAGATCGACCGGCTCAAGAAATCCCCCGAGGCTTTCAAATCTCTGGCGCAGTTCCTGTTGCGGCTCAGGGATGCTCCCTGGACGGAGTGGGAACTCGATTTCCTAGAAGGCGTGTCTGAGCGCGAGCTCGACGCAGGCCCCTCGACACGGCAGTGCGAGGTTTTGCTAGATCTGCGCGACGGAGTGACATTTCACTCTAAGATCGAAGGCTTCAGTGTCCGCGCCATGATCGACCAAACTTGGCAGGCTCGGTCCGATCTCAGCGAGGAGGACGAGCAGTTCGTCGACGCACTCCATGCCTCGGGCGCCTCGGCCATCCGGCGTCGCGCCCTCAAGCGGCTCATCGGATGCGCGCGGCGCGTCGACGTTATCCAGAGCCCGATCCGCCTGTAGCGCACTATCCCCTCGACGCAGCCTGCCTTCCTTCCGCCGCCCGAATCAGTCGATAGGTGGTGCATGCAATCGATGCGCGGCACCCTATCGGAGAGGCAGCCATGACCCAGCGGACAAGCGAGCGTCGGCGCAAGGCGAGCCAGCAGGACGACAGCGTTACGAGCGACGGCGCTTCGACTGCTCCCGTGGCGAAGTCAGTGGTTGCGCCGAAGCGGACGGGCCGGGCAGCGGCCGCGAAGCCGGCGTTCGAGAAAAAGGTGATCGCGCTCGTCTATGATTTCGACGGCACGCTCTCACCGAAGCCGATGCAGGAGTACACGTTCCTGCCGAAGATCGGCGAGGACCCGAAGGCGTTCTGGGCCGAGTCGAACAAGCTCGCCAAAGAGCAGGGCGCCGACAGCCTGATCACGTACATGCACCTGATGTACAAGAAGGCGAAGGCCGCGAACGTGCGTATCGATCGCGAGGATCTGGTGGCGCTCGGCCGCGACGTGGAGCTGTTCCCCGGGGTGGAGGGATGGTTCGACGAGATCTCGGAATACGTGCGCATCGCGGCGGAGACGCATGGCATCGAGCTGCGGCACTACCTTGTGTCGTCGGGGCTGACCGAGATCATCGAGGGGACGCGGATCTATCCGCGGTTCCACAACGTGTTCGCGTCGGAATACTGGTTCGACGCCTACGACCTGCCGTATCCGAAGCGGGTGATCACGGACACGGGGAAGACGCAGTATCTGTTCCGCATCAACAAGGGCGTGGAGAACCTGGGCGACTCGATCAACGACCACATGCCTGAAGGCACGCGGCCGATCCCGTTCTCGAACATGATCTATTTCGGCGACGGCGACACGGACGTGCCGTCGATGGCGGTGATGCGCAAGAACGGCGGCTACGCGGTGGCCGTGCACGGGCCGGGCAAGCAGCGACAGAAGTGCGTCGACCTTTTCAAGGCCGGCCGCTGCGATTTCTTCGCGCAAGCGGATTACCGGCGCGGCTCGGACCTGTTCCGGCGGACGTGTCTGCTATTGGACCGGATACTGGCGGACATTCGAGTGCGAGAGGAAATGTGGCGGTTGGAGAAGGGGGTGAGGTGATCCGACGTCGCTCCCCCTCGACGATGCCAGTCCATCATCCGGAAAAAAAGCGAGTAGTGTCGGGTTACGCGCGGAAAGTTCGCCAGTGCACCGCACGAGGGTCGGGGGCCGCGCTAACCCAACCTACGTTCTATTTTCTTTCGGCGCGAACGGCGCGATGGGTCATCGGTACAAGCCCGATGATGACAAGCCGCTAGGGCGCGCAGTGCGTTGGAATTGAGAACTGCCGATACGTGACGCGAGCGTCGTCCCCTACCCCCGATAACTCGCGTACTGGCCCTTGGGCTGATACTGCTCGAGATACTGCGGGACGATGGTGGAGATGGCGTGGGGTGACGTGATGCCGAGAGCGGCGAGGGTACGGCCGTCTTTCTGGGCGGTCTCGCTGACAACGTTGTCGGACTTGAGCATGCGCACCTGATCGGTGGTGATCGGGCGCAGGCCGGAGGGCAACACGCACGACGCCGCGCCGACGAGCGACGCCATCCAGAACGGCATCGGCATCAGGCGGCGATCGCGGCCGGCGTACTGCTGGGTGCGCTCTAGCAGCCGGCGGAAGGTCTGCACCTCGGGGCCGCCGAGCTCGTAGACGGTGCCGGGCTTGGCCTTGCCTTCGGCCGCGGCGACGATGGCGGATGCCACGTCACCGACGTAGACCGGCTGGAACCTGGTGCGGCCGCCGCCGACGAGCGGCAGCATCGGCCCTTGGGCTGCCATGGCGGCGAAGCGGTTGAAGAACTCGTCCTCGGGGCCGAAAATAATCGAGGGACGCAGGATGACCGCCTCGGGGAACTCGGCCAGCACAGCGGCTTCGCCCGCGGCCTTGGTGCGGCCGTAGCGGCCTGCCGAGTTCGGATCGGCACCGATGGCGGAGAGGTGAATTAGACGCTCGACGCCAGCAGCCTTGGCTGCCTTCGCAACCGCGCGGGCGCCTTCGACGTGAACGGCCTCGAACGACTGGCGGCCGGAGGAGACCAGCACGCCGACGAGGTTGACGGCGACCTTGGCGCCATCAACGGCGCGGGCGACCGAGTCGGGATAGCGCAGGTTCGCCTGAACGGCCATGATCTGGCCGACGCCGCCCATGGGTTGCAGGTGCCCGGCGAGATCGGGGCGGCGGACGGCGGCGCGGACACGCCAGCCTTTGCGCGCGAAGGCCCGGACGGTGTGGCGCCCGACGAATCCGGAGCCGCCGAACACCGTCGCCAGCGCACCCTGCTCCCACGTATCCGCCATTGCGTGCCGCTCCCGCCCGTCGTCTCGTCTGATGTTGCGAGATGAATACAGTGTGACCGCCCGCCCCTCAAGGGCGCGCCTCGGCGCACCCCTGCCCGGGTCGAGCGCCCGCCAATGTCGCGAGGCGGGCGGGGGCGAGCAGCGGCTTCGCATCTCGCAATTGACATTTGGCCGGCCGCGCCCTAGGTGTCGCGGCTCAAGCCCAGATGGCGGAATTGGTAGACGCACCAGTTTCAGGTACTGGCGCCGCGAGGCGTGGAGGTTCGAGTCCTCTTCTGGGCACCACTGATCAACGCATCCTTTTGATCAGTATCGAATATTTTCTCCTGCATGATCTTTGGGTCGCCCGGTTGCTACGCACGGGTGCATCACATGGCGGTCTTCAGGATGAGCGCCTCAAGATGACGTTCTCGTCCTTCCCGACCATAGCCAGAAAATGTGTCGCGGCTCGACGGCGTGGAAGAAGCGGTTCAGGCTATCGTCGTAAGGCCCCCCAACCGATCACCAGTCGTGTTGCGTGATAGCCGACCTGCCGATCGCCCCGTGCATGGCCGCGGAATCCATCGCCGAATGCCTTTATCGCTTTGCGTTGGAGGGCGAGCCGCCTCAGATGTCTGAAGTTGACGGCAAAGAGGAGACGAGACGATGAAGACCGTGGTGCATACGGGACTTCCGGAGTTCGGCCGGCCTACCGAGCATGCCGTGATGGCGGATGGCCACCTGCGCACGACGGCTGTGCCTCTCAAGATGGACGGGACGTTCGAAACGGGCGATGCCCGCAGCCAGATTGCGCTGGCGCTCGAGAACCTCGAGAAAACCGTTCAGGCGGCGGGAGGTGAGCTTGCGGACGTGATCCAGGCGCTCTGCTTCCTGACCAGCGCCGATCACGTGCCTCACCTGAACGAGGAATGGACCAAGCGCTTCAAGGCGCCCTACCCCAACCGCGGCATCCTCATCGTGAATGCCATCGGCGTGCCGGGGATCGTCATTTTAATCCAGGTCCACGCTTACATCGAGCCCTGACGTCGCCTCTGGCTGCCTTGAAGTCCCCGCCTGCTCTCAACCTCTCAAGCGGACGTTCGGTGCTCTCTTGCGAACACCGACAACTGCGCCCAACCATCAAGCTACTTTTTGATCCTTGCTGGCGAACGATGCAGTGCTCTCACGGAGGGCGCCGCAAGGTCTTCCTGGGAGCGTGGTGAGTTTGAGCACTTTCTCCGATCTATGGGATCGCGACGTGAGCCGCCGCGTTGCAGCCTCATCAGCAGCCACTGTGGAAGTCTCATGAGAAATCTGCGCGCGCTTGTTGCCCTTGCGCTCATTGCCGGTGGTCTCTGGGGCTTTATCGAGCTGGCGGACGAGGTGGTCGAGGGCTCAACGCGAGAGATCGATCAGCGCATTCTTATCGCTCTTCGCGTGACAGGCGACTTGTCTGATCCCGTCGGGCCGAGATGGCTCGAGGAGATGATGCGCGATTTCAGTGCGCTTGGCAGCGTGGGCGTTCTCATTCTGGCGACTCTGGCCGCAGTGGGCTTTCTGGCGCTCGCAAAACTCCCAAGAGCAGCGGTTGTCGTCCTGGTTGCGATTGGGAGCGGCGTCCTCGTTTCGATGCTACTCAAGATCGGCTTCAACAGGCCTCGGCCGGACCTCGTGGCGCACGGCACGCTCGTCTCGTCGGCGAGTTTCCCCTCCGGACATTCGATGATGTCCGCTGTTGTCTACCTGACGCTCGGGTCGCTGGTGGCCCGTGTCGTCCAAGGGGCGCGGCTTCGTATCTATATCGTTGCTGTGGCGGTGCTGTTGACGCTGCTTGTGGGAGTGAGCCGCGTGTACCTCGGGGTACACTGGCCGACTGATGTGCTCGCTGGTTGGCTCGCCGGTGCCGTGTGGGCCATCGCATGTGCGGTCGTGATGGAGAGGCTGCAGCAGCGCCACACGATTGAAGGAGCGGACGACGACCGTTAAGCCATGAGTTGGTGCCGTCTGCGGGGCTACTGCTCGGGAGAATACATCTCATGAAGCTCGATGGCCGCGTGGCTCTCGTCACCGGCGCCAGTCGCGGGATCGGTCGCGCCATTGCTCGCGCCTTCGTTCGTGAAGGCGCCCGAGTGGTCGTCACCGGCCGGGATGCCATGGCGCTGGATGCCCTCGTGGCTGAACTCGGTGAGGCCGCACATGCCGTGGCCGGCGATCTCGCAGCACCGGAGACACCGGACGATCTCGTTGCGGCCACTCTGACCCATTTCGGCGCCCTCGATGTGCTGGTGAATAACGCCGGAGCGATCCACCCGGCGCGTGATCTCGCCGACTTCACATCGGACGACTGGCGGGCCGTGATCGAGATCAACTTGGTGGCACCTGCAATGCTGGCCCGCGCAGCCATTGCGCCAATGCGGGCAGCGGGACACGGCCACATCATCAATCTGTCGTCGATCGGCGGGCGCAAGGGCGGTCGCGGCCGCAGTGCCTATCGGGCCAGCAAGGCGGCGCTGATCAACCTCACTGAGAGCCTTGCGGCCGAACTCTCACCGGACGGCATCCAGGTGAACTGCATCTGCCCGGGCGTCGTGGACACCGAAGGCTATCGCGATCTGATGGCAAGCCGTGGTCTTCCGCCGGCCATCGGGGCGATGCAGCCCGAGGAGATAGCCGAAGTGGCGCTGTTCCTGGCCAGCAGCGCGTCGAGCGCGATCACCGGCACGGCCATCGACGCCTTCGGTGCCGCCAATCCGCTGTTTGCGCGCTGAGACCTCGAACTGGTGTCGTGGCGTATCCAAAGCGGTATTCACGACGGCATCGGGGCCGCAGTCCTGGGATTCATCTGCGGGATTGCACTCAGCACGAATTCCTTGCTCCAGTAAGGCTGCTCTAACGGGCCACGGGAAGGGAACGCCATCACCGTGAATGCTCGTTTGTGCCCCCTCCGGATCTCGTCGCTTCCGCGGCGCCCGACTAGTACGACTGAGGCGACCTCGGTCAACCTACGTCATGGAGCCTCATGCTTTAATCGCTGGGGGCGTCGACCGAAGTTTCGTGGTCGGCCATCCTCGGGGCGCGTGACCAGACAGAGGAAACATGGGCTCAAGAAAGCTCGCTCCGGACGCGGAAGTACCGGCAGATGCAAGACGGTCGTCGCTACATGCGCGGCCTGGCCTGGCGGGCTGGCAACTCGCCGTGCTCTATGCGGGACTGGCCACACTGCCAATCGGCGGCGCGTGGCTCTCAGGTCTCGACTCCGCTGGCGTAGCTACTGAGGCCGCTACGGGCCTCGGCCTCGTTGCAGGAGCCATGGTGCTACTGCAGCACCTCAGCTCAGGCCGCTTCGAGCATCTCTCAGGCCGCATCGGCATAGATCGGACCAAAGGGTTCCACCTCATTGCCGGGATCGCTCTCCTCGTGCTCGCGGTCTTGCATCCCCTCGGCTACGTCGTTGCCACGGCGCTTGATCAGCCATCGGCTGCGCTCCACCGTCTCGAGGGCATGGTGGCCTCCCCGCGTACCCGCAGCGGCTTGCTCGCACTCGGGGCTCTTCTGGTGATCGTCATCCTGCCGTTCTGGCGTGAACGGCTCGGCGTGCACTACGAGCGCTGGCGAGCCAGCCACGGCCTGCTCGCAATCGTCGCCGCCGGCCTCGTGCTCCATCACGCACTGACAGTGGGCAGCTACAGCGCCGAACGTCATGTCATGCTGGCCTGGGGGCTCCTGACTGGCCTCGCTGTCGTTGCGACGCTCGTGCTCTACGTGGTGCGGCCCTGGCGCATGTGGCGGGAGGCTTGGCATCTCGAGAGCATCACGGTGGACGGCGAAGATACCTGGCGCATGGAGCTTCTCGGTCCGGCCAAGACGCAGTTGCATTTCGCCGCCGGCCAGTTCGTGTGGATCACGCTGGCGCCACACCGGCCGCCATTCCACGACCACCCTTTCTCGATCGCATCGGCGAAAACCGACCTGCCTCGCCTCCGGCTCATCGTTCGCGCCTCCGGCGACTGCACGCGCGAGTTCTGCCACCTGGCGCCTGGAACGCGCGTGGCCATCGATGGTCCGCACGGAAGCTTCGTGCTTACCGATGCAGGCGAGAACATACTCATGATCGCGGGTGGAGTTGGTATCGCGCCTCTTCTCGGGATGCTGGAGCACGCAGCTGCGACCGGCGATCGCCGCCGCTTCCGTCTTCTCTATGCCGCCCGTCATGACAGAGCTTTCGCGGGCCTGGACCGCCTTCAGGCGCTTGCTCAGCGTCTCGATCTCGATGTCACGTTCCTCGCTGACAAGCCGTCGCAACCAGCGGGAACACTAGCTGGCCCATTGTCGGCGCGTCACATCGCGGATGCGACGTTCAGCTCGGGGCGGACTGAGGCTTATGTTTGTGGTCCGCCAGCCATGATGGCCATGGCGACAGATGCCCTTCTAGATCTCGGGTTGGCGCCACGCGCGATCCACTACGAGCGTTTCGACTATCTGGCTGCCGGCGGGCGCCTCGACCGCCGCCGCCATAGGCAAAGTGCTGTCGTCATGGCAGCTCTACTTGTGGTGATCATCGCGTTCGCTCTTCGCTAGAGAGCTAATTGGAGGCGAGGGCGACGAGGTAATCGATGATCCGGTTACGCACCTCAGCGTCGTTGGCATGGTGCGTGGCAAGGAAACCGTCGAGCGCAAGGCGCTTGGCCTCTGGCGTGTCGCCCTTCAACTGCCTTGCGAGCGTCTGCGGGCGGGCATGGCATTTAGCGCAGTGGTCCTTGAAGGTCTGGGCATCGGCCGATGCCGATGTTGGAACGATAAAAGCGAGGCCGACAACGATCAGGCCGATCACTGTCGCACGCAACAATCGTGGGCGCATCTCGACCGGCTTGAGGCCTGCAATCATCATGATGTGCTCTCCACGTATCCGCCCAAGATCCAGTGCGAAACATGCTCACGTTTGGTGCTGCTGGCGAGCTTTGGAAAGGCAGCTTAGGCGCCATTGCCAGTTCTCGCCAGGCTGCGACCGTCACGCGCGCCGCGCGGCTAAGGTCACGGTCGGATGCGTTCCCGCTTGTGACAAGCAGGAAGCCGCCGCCGCAGGCGGGACCCACTCCGTTCCGAATGGTGCAGACTCAAACCCGTAGTTTGATTGTGCCGCTCGGTTGCCAACTGCCAGTCCGAAGACTATGTGGCGGTGCTAATCGCGTTGGCCTTGTGAACGGAAACAAGAGCGCTCCCCGCAGCAATCACTTGGGCTGCACGTCGAGCCGGCCTCCAGGACTTGCAGGAGGTGGGATAATCCGCATCTTGCCTTCTTCTGGCGGTGGCTTCGGCATTTCGGGATCGATACCCTTGGGTGGATCGATGACGCCTTGCTGGCGCCTCAGCTTGTCGCTGAGGGAGCCGGGCGGCGCTTCGGGCACTGGGCTAGTCGGCACTGGCGTGGGCTCTAGCTTCTCCGGTGGGGTACGCGTGGGATCGCCAGGTTGAGCGGGAGGAGGCGAAGCCTGGCCCATCGCTTCGGTGGCAACGAAAAATACCCCAAGGCCGCACCAAAGGAGGCAGATCGCCATCCCTGGAAGCCTCGCCCGTGCATGGAAACCTTGTTTGTTCATGCCATGGAAACACTCGGCCTGCGGATGCGTTCCTGCATCTTCCAGGGCGGTCTCATTACCGCTGTCTTGAGAGCCAGCATTTTCGGTATCGAGGTCGAACTGGCCCTCAGCCTCATCCCGGAGGAGGTGCCTCTCGCGAGGAGCATGTCGTGAACCACCTTGATCCCATTCAAGTTGAGCCGGTGAGGCTGGCAGGATGGCTCGACTTGGCACGCGGGTTTGGCAAGCCCGGGGAGGTGCTCCTCATCGAATTAACGGATTTTGCCAACGATCTGGTTCGCCATCGCGCTCGCCGCGCTGCCGATGCTGCCCGCCATCTGGCCGCAAGGCAGCAAGGAGCCTCGAAAACAGTTGCGGAAACGCTCGCAACGGAACTCGATGTGCTCGCCGAGTCCTGATTTCTTCCTCGCGTGGGACCGTTCATCACGATTGCTCCGCTCGCGATGCGTATCCCCGACACGGAAGCCCCCGACTCCACAGCACTTTCGGCGCGGACGTCGCTGGCGCGCTCAGGCTCGTGAGACACGCACCTTCAGCGACGGGCAAAGAGGTTTGGCTCAGAAGCCTGGGCGTCCCCCTTTCTCCGTCCTCCCACAAGTCGAGGCTTGCGCAAGCCCACACGGCGACGCCAACGGCTTCGAGCCGGGCGGTAGCTCGTCAAAGCCACGTCTCCCGTCGCAGCGGCGGACTCGCGCAAGCGTGCGTACTGCCTGACCACGGCGGAGCTTCCATCCAACAAAGCGGGAGACTGCCCGAAAAACCGGGACCTTCGCCGCCGCAATACATCGCAGCGCGGTAACCTCGTCTGCCGCCTTGCCTCGTCAGCCGCTGCCCAGACGTGTAGTCCGATTGCGACCTTCGATGACGTCACGCGCGCCGACAACCTAAAGAACAAATCGACCGGAGATCTCTCCCGATGCTTGCCCTTGATGCGACTGAACCACCTTGTTGCTCGCGCATGTGGGGTTGGGTGGTCGAACTCAAGACGCATCCATGCCGCATCATCGATGGATCGCCAGCGATGTAACCGGATCGTAGGCCATAGATGCCGCACTTGCATATCCCGCAGCACTATCCCGCAACTTCCCGAAAGAGGGGCACCAGCGCCCACTCGAGTGTCGTCGCATCCGCCCTCCCACTGATCGCGCGATGCAACGCGCCGGGATCAAGCACTACCTTCGCTGAGGAACACTAAGTAATGTCGAAGGTTCTGCTCGGAATCGTCATAATCGGCCGCAACGAGGGTGAGCGGCTCAAACTCTGCTTAGCGTCCGTTTGCAGGGCCGGTGCTTCTTTCGTCTACGTTGATTTGGGGTCCACCGACGGGAGCCAAGCCGCTGCATACCGCATCGGCGCGCAGGTGGTCGACTTGGATATGTCGCAGCCGTTCACTGCTGCGCGCGCACGGAACGCCGGCTTCACCGCCCTTCTCGCTCGCAATCCCGCAATCGAATACGTCCAATTCATCGACGGCGACTGCGAACTCGTCGACGGCTGGCTGGAAACAGCACACGCTTTCCTGGCCGCGCACAGCGATGTCGCCATCGTGAGTGGCAGGAACCGCGAACGTTATCCCGAGCGATCCGTCTACAATCGCCTATGCGACATCGAGTGGAATACCCCGGTTGGGGAAACTCGCGTTTGCGGCGGAAACTTTCTCGCCCGCGTCGAGGCTTTCAAGAGCGTTGGCGGCTTCCGTGATACCCTGATTGCCGGAGAGGAGCCCGACCTCTGCCTACGTCTGTCGGAGCGCGGTTGGCGAATTTGGCGCCTCGATCAGGAAATGACTTTGCACGACGCGGCAATCTTCACCATGCGTCAGGCGTGGCGCCGGGCCGTGAGATCCGGCCATGCCTTCGCTGAAGTGTCGTGGCTGCATCGAGATGAAGCCTTTGACTGGCACAGGAGCGTCTGGAGTGCGGTGGCCTGGACTGGCCTTCTGACCGTCTCGCTTGCGGGCTCGATGTTCGATTACCGGGCGCTTCTGGGCGTCCTCGTATATTTGGCACAAGTCGTCCGCATCGGCTTTCTAAGTCCGCAGCCGGAAAGAAGACCGGATTTTGCCTACGGACTGATCATTATGACCTCAAAGGTCGCCGAGACCGTGGGTATTGCGAAGTATCTAGCGAACGCGATGCTTCATCGAAGCAGCAACTTGATCGAATACAAGTGATCGATCTCGACCGAAAGGCTGTCGCGCTGTCGCAAATTTTGCACGCTCGGCGTGGAACCGGAGCACCACGGGCGGCGTTTAACTAGCGCTCGAAGGGAGGATCTCAGAGAGGGTCCGAAGGGGACGCGTGCCGTCACGCGTCCCCGTTAGCGCGGAGGTGATCTGGTGCGCTCGCTGACGGCTATTTTGATCCTGACATTTTTTACATGTGATGCGCTCGCGTCGGACGCTGGCGACCCCGCTCGCGGCCGAGCCCTGGCAACGAAGGATTGCGCCGAGTGCCACGCCGTCGAGGAGGGTGCATCCCGCTCCCCGGTAGACGGACTTGCGAGCTTCGAGACCATCGCCAACGCGGAGGGAATGTCGCCGCTCGCATTGGAAGTCTGGCTGACCACTCCCCACCGCGAGATGCCACATCTGATCTTGGATGCGGACGAGAGACGCGACCTCATTGCCTACATCACCAGTCTAAAGCAGTAGGTTGCACGGGGGCGACGGAGACACCGAGCCAGCCCGCAGCGCCCACGCGGGAACTGGCGCGGGTGGCGGATCGTTCTTTCGTCGAGATGCGAAGGAGGACTGCGCCGTGGGTATTCTGGCTTGGATCGTTGTAGGGCTGGTCGCGGGCTGGCTCGCCGATATGCTGACCGGCCGGGACCACGGATTGGTCAAGAATCTGCTCGTCGGCATCGTCGGGGCGCTGGTCGGCGGCTTCCTCTTCTCGAGCCTGCTCGGGTTTTCCTACTATCGTGGGGTGAACCTGGCGACGATCTTCGTCGCAACTGTCGGTGCCGTGGTTTTTCTCTATATTCTGGACTGGCTGCGCGGGCGGGACCGGCTACCCGACCGCCGCCGCTAGGCCGTGACGAGCCGTCGTACGCCTGCGGCGGTTGACCGCCGCTTCGATTACCTTCTTGTGGCCTTCGCTGGATGCTAGCGTCGCCGTCGATTCGCCCGGCGAGGATGGCCCGACATGCTGTCGTCGCACCGCCTTCCGGGCTTCGAGGCACCTGACGAGGGCGGCATGGACAAGATCAACACCCAGATCGCACGCGAGTTGTCGGTCGGCGTCAACCAGGTCGCCGCTGCGGTGGAGCTGCTCGGCGAGGGCAGCACCGTACCCTTCATCGCGCGCTACCGAAAAGAGCGGACAGGCGGCCTCGACGATACCCAACTGCGGAAGCTGGAGGAGCGGCTCGGCTACCTGCGGGAACTCGAGGATCGCCGCGTGACGGTGCTCAAGAGCGTCGAGGAGCAGGGCAAGCTCACAGCTGATCTCGCCAGGGCCATTGGTGCCGCCGAGACCAAGGTCGCGCTCGAGGATCTCTATGCGCCGTTCAAGCCGAAGCGGCGCACCAAGGCTCAGATCGCGCGGGAGGCTGGGCTCGAGCCGCTGGTCGACAAGCTGCTGGCGAACCCGGCGCTGGCACCGGAGGCCGAAGCGTCCGGTTTCGTCGATGCCGACAAAGGCGTGGCCGACACGAAGGCGGCACTCGACGGCGCGCGCTCCATCCTGATCGAGCGGATCGGTGAGAAGCCGCAGCTCGTGGGCGGGTTGCGCGAGTGGCTGTGGACCGACGGCGACATCATCTCGAAGGTCATAAAGGGCAAGGAGGCGGAGGGCGCCAAATTCTCCGACTATTTCGACTATCGCCAGAAGGTGCGCGACATCCCTTCGCACCGGGCGCTCGCCCTATTGCGCGGACGCAACGAAGGCATTCTCGACATCGAGCTGGACGTTTCGCACCTGAAGGGCCAGCCGCATCCGGCCGAGGGCAAGATCCGTGTCGCGATGGGGCTCAGCGATAAGGGGCGCGCGGCCGACAAGTGGCTCGGTGACGGGGTGCGGCTCGCCTGGAAGGCGCGGCTGCACGTGTCGCTCGCCGTCGACCTCCTGACCCGCGTCAAGGATAATTCGGACGGCGAGGCGATCAAGGTCTTCTCGCGCAACCTCAAGGATCTGCTGCTGGCCGCCCCCGCGGGGCCGCGGGTGACGCTCGGGCTCGATCCCGGAATTCGGACAGGCTGCAAAGTCGCGGTCGTCGACCAGACGGGCAAGGTGCTCGATACGACGACGATCTACCCACACGAGCCGAAAAACGACTGGCAGGGCTCGCTGGCGGCGCTCGGTGCGCTGGTGCTCAGGCACAAAGTCGATATCATCGCCATCGGCAACGGCACGGCGAGCCGGGAGACGGACCGCCTCGTCACCGACCTCATGAAGCGGATGCCCGACCAGCGGGTGACGAAAGTGATGGTTTCGGAAGCCGGCGCGTCGGTCTACTCGGCGTCCGAGCTTGCTGCGAACGAGTTTCCGGATCTCGACGTATCGCTGCGGGGCGCTGTCTCGATCGCGCGGCGGCTGCAGGACCCGTTGGCCGAGCTGGTCAAGATCGACCCGAAGTCGATCGGCGTCGGCCAGTACCAGCACGACGTCGACCAGTCGAGCCTCGCCAAGTCGCTCGATGCGGTGGTGGAGGACTGCGTGAACTCGGTGGGCGTGGACGTCAACACGGCATCGGCGCCGCTGCTGACGCGCGTCTCCGGCCTCAATCGCACGCTCGCGGACAATATCGTCGCATTCCGGAATGAGAACGGTGCCTTCAAAACGCGTACGGCCTTGAAGAAGGTGCCGCGACTTGGACCGAAAGCGTTCGAGCAGGCGGCCGGCTTCCTGCGCATCATGAACGGCAAAAACCCGCTCGACGGATCGGCCGTGCACCCGGAAGCCTACGATCTCGTCGAGAAAATAGCTGAACGCACCAAAAGGCCGGTCAAGGCGATGATCGGCGACCCGGCGTTCCTGAAACTGGTGAAGCCGAGCGAATTCGCCGACGAGCGGTTCGGCATTCCAACCATTACCGACATTCTCAACGAGCTGGAGAAGCCCGGCCGCGATCCGAGGCCCGAATTCAAGACCGCGACGTTCCAGGACGGCGTGGAGAAGATCAGCGACCTGAAACCCGGCATGAAGCTCGAGGGCGTCGTGACGAACGTCACGAACTTCGGCGCGTTCGTGGATATCGGCGTGCACCAGGATGGGCTCGTGCATGTCTCCGAGCTGGCGGATCGGTTCGTGAAGGACCCGCACGAGGTGGTCAAGGCCGGCGACGTTGTCGAGGTGCGCGTGAAGGACGTCGACGCGGCCCGGAAGCGGATCGCTCTCACGATGCGATCAGGGACGATGGAAAAGGGTGCGCCGGCGGGCGTCGCATCGCGCGACAGGCCGAGCGCCGGCGGGCGTTTCGAGTCGCGGCCGCCCGAGGGAAGCCGGCAGAGCGGGCGAGCGGACGCAGGAGGTGCGGCAGACAACGCCTTCGCGGCCGCGTTCAAGCGCGCACAAGACGGCAAGCGATAGAGTCGACAGACAGCGCCCGACAAGCGATCGCGTCCACGATACGGTTGCAGAGGCCGCCCGATGCAGGCATCCGCCGCGCATCGAAGGCGGATCGGCTGCGCGTTATCGATTCCCAGCGCGCGCCATCCGCTCTAGAATCGGGGCGACCGTGGATTGATTCGCGTCGCACGCAGTGAACGCTTTCCGGCTCCGAGTACAATCGTCATTCGAATACAATTCGCAAGCCACCGGCTTTCGGCGTATGGTTTTCTTGTTGTTTGTGAAACTCGGTCCGATTCGCGCAAATCTAACTTTCCCGTGCCAAATATGCGACAGTTCTTTCCGAAACTTGAGCCCCAGCAATTATCTCGCTCATAAGATTGGAAAAAATGCGTTAGCCTGCGCTCACATCGAAATCATCGCGCACGCCAATGCGCATCATCGCGAAGGAGACCTGAAATGTTCTCGCCCCGCAAAGTCGAGTCCGTTGCAAATGGAGCCGCCGCTACCATGGAAGCCGAACGCGCATTCCCCGCGCCAGCCTATTCGCCACCGACCCCGTCGACCTCTACGCGCTCACGCGAGTCGAACTACTCCATCATCAACGAGTGGCTGAAGATGAAGGGCGACCTCGAGAGCGAGGGCGACATCCTGGTCAAGGGGAAGGTGCACGGCAACATCAAGTGCAACCTGCTCATCATCGACGTCGACGCGTTCGTCGAGGGTGGGATTACGGCTGACGAAGTGGTCATCCGCGGCACGACAAAGGGCGTCATCAACGCCACCAAGGTTCGCCTCGAGAAGACGGCGCACGTCGACAGCGAGATCTGCCACAACGTGTTCTCGGCGGAGGAAGGGGCGCGGATCAAGGGCGCGCTTCACTACAAGGACAACCCGATCGCCGACGCTCAGAAGAAGAAGGACGAGCCGGTGAACTGATCCTCGCGGTTCTGCTGGGCATCGCCGACAGGTTTCTACGGCGGTACGCGGGCTAGCCTCGCGGCCGCCGAACGTGTTTCAAAGCAGGGTGTCGTTCGCAAACACCGCAGGGGTAGCCGACGCCATTCGCGTGTTGCACTCGAGGGCGGGTAGGGCTTTGATCGCGACGAACGATCGATTGCAGAACAGGAGCCCTCGCGTGGACATCAAGACTGTCACTTTCATCGGCCTCGGCGTCATGGGCGAGGCCATGTGCCGGAATCTCGCGAAAAAGGGCAAGTGGCGCATCGTCGGCTTCGACATGAAGGCGGAGCCATTGCAACGCCTCGCGGCCGACGGCGTGGTGGCGGCACCCTCCCTCGCGGCCGCGATCGCGGAAAGCGACGTCGTTCTGATGTGCTTGCCCGGGGGGGCCGAGGTCGAGGCCGTGACTCGCGGGGCTGGCGGACTCGTGGGATTGCTCAAGAAGGGCCAGACGCTGGTGGATATGTCGACGGCGCCGCCCCGGCTGATGCGCGAGCTCGCGGCGGAGCTTGCAGCCAAGGGTGTCGATTTCGCCGACGCACCGGTGGCGCGCACGCGCCGGGCTGCCGTCGACGGCACGCTTTGCATCATGGTCGGCGGAAGCGCGGCCGTGTACGAGCGCATCAAGCCGATCCTCGCGACGATGGGCACCGAGATCCCGCATTGCGGCGACGTCGGCGCGGGGCAGGTCGTGAAAATCATGAACAACATGGTGGTGTTCGAGACGACACTCGCGATTGCCGAGGCGATCACCATCGCGGAGGCGGCCGGTGTGGACGGCAAGGTGCTCTACGACACCATGTCGAAGGGCTCAGCGGACAGCTTCGTGTTGCGCAATCACGGCATGAAACACCTGCTGCCGCAGGATTATCCCGAGCAAGCGTTCTCGGTGCGCTATGCGATCAAGGATCTCTCGTATGCGCGAGAGCTGGCACGCGAGACGGGCGTCGACGCGCGCGCGGCGGAACTCATGCACCAGGTGTTCGAGGAGGCGGTCGCGCGTGGCGACGGGGACCGCTACACCCCCGTCATCCGGCGCGGCATGCTCAAGCCCGGTGGGTGACCTCGGCGCAGGAGGCTCGCATGTTTCGCATCGAGCTCAGCGGCCCTCGCCGGCGGCGACGCGTCATCTCGGATACGCGCCTCGGCGAGAGCGACTTTCGGCAGATCGCGTCAGACCTAGGCGTCGAGCCGCGCCGTGCGCGCAAGACCGGATTCGTCGTTGCGCGCGAAGCGCTCGATCCCGAGCACATCGAGAACTCGCTGGAACGGCAAAGAGACCGAAGCGCGCGCCGCGAAAGGCGACTGGATCGTCACGGCGCTGGGGCCCGACCTGGCGCCGCTGCGTGACGACGAGGGGCACACGAACGTCTACGTAATCAAGGCTGACAAATTCGCCGAGCTCTACGAGCCGGCGGCGGCCGCAACGTCGCACGGACCCGCTTTCCGTTCGCGAGGTGTGGTAGAGGCGATCCGCCTGACCGGCGGCTTCGAGATACAGGCGCCGTGGGGCGAGACGCAGCGGGCGGCCGACGGCTGGCTGCTGCTCAACGGTGGCGAGGTCTACGGCAATCATCGCGACACGTTCGCCGCGACCTACGAGATCCTCGAGGGATAGCGCTCGCGATCACGAGATCGGGTCGCGGCACTCCTCGTCTGCCGGCAACGGGTCGCACGTGGTCTGGTCGGCGCACGTCTTCAGTGCGTCGCGCAGCTCGTCGTTATAGATGCCGTCGAGACGTCCACGGTAGAGTCCGGTCGCCGACAGGCCGCATTGGTATAGCTTTACCATTCTGGAGCCACCGATAAGCATGGCCTGCTGGTAGTCGGTGAACGCGCCACCGTGGTTGCCGAGCGCCTGGCGGATGTGGGCGCGGGTGTCCCAGGTGTGCTCGCTCATCGGGTTCAGGCGCAACGAGCGCTCGACGTCGTCGAGGCCTTCAGCCGCGCGTCCCCATTTGAAGTAGGCCCAGGCCCGATTGTTCAGAGCCACCGCAAAGTTGGGATTTATGCCGATGGCGGCGTCATAGTCCTGGATGGCGCGGCCATAGTCCTGCTTCAACGACAGCGACAAGGCCCGCATCGAGTAGGCGTGGGAGCGTTCCGCGTCGCTCGCCGTGGGGCTGTCGATGATGGCCGAGCAACCAGCGTAGCGCCGCTCGTTATCCTCGCTGAAACAGTCGGTCGCAACCTCGGCGCGAGCCGCACCGCAAAGCGCGACAAACACCGTGGCGGCAGCCATAGCCCGCAACACCAAACTGCCGCGCCTAGCCATCAAGCCTCTGAATATCCATATAATTTCTCGCGTCTCCGCCGTTCTTCTGGCGCGGCTCTGCGTCCAATATGGCGAGAAAGGTGGCGCGATCAAGTCGTGGCTTTCGGTCCGCGATTCTCGGGTACCTCCACGTCGAGCTCGAGGAGCAGGAAGCTCCAGGACTTGCCGTGAGAGTCGAGGCCGAGCGACGTGTTCACACCGCCTTCGAGAGCATCCTCCATAACGAAATTCAGGCCGTGGAGCTGGTCCATCTCGTAGCGGCGCACAGGGCCTTGCACGAGGCTCGGGAACGCCTGCTTCACACGCTCCGCCGTGAGCTGCGCCTTCACGAGCGGGTAGTCGCCCGGGTCGTACACCCAGACCGAGACGTTCGACGTGTTGCCTTTGTCACCGGCGCGGGCGTGGGCGATGTCGTGGAGCTTCACTTTGCGCATGTAGGATGGCTCTTCAGTTGGCGCGAGGAGTTTTCGTTCGCGCGAGGCGACTTCCCTGCCGGGAGCCGGCCGCCTCGCGCGGGGGAGATGCTCACGCGACCAGCACCTCGACGCGTGGATTCACGCGATCCCGCTCGAGCAGGGCGGAGTGCGTGACGACGGACGGCGTGATCTGGCCGCGGTAGCCGCCGCCACCGGCTGGCCCGCAGCAGAGCAGCGATTCGACCTCCCACAGCATCGTCTCGCATGCCACGCGGTCGGCGGTGCGCATGGCGACGCGGATGCGCACATCCTCGGCTTCACGTTGGGCCTTCGGATGCCCACCAGCATCCGGCCCGCGCACGCCGTGTGCGGTCCCGTGCAGCGCGTTCAGGCCGATCAGGTCGACGCGGAACGGCACGCCGGCGCCGCCGATCCCGGGCTCGCGTCCCAGCCGCTCGTGCAAGATGTCGGCGGCCAGCCTCGCGCGCGCCGTGGCGTTCGGGCCGGCGTAGCTGGCTCCCGCCTCGGCCAGGTAGCCGCCGTCGAAGCCGACTGTCACTTTCAGCGTGTCGGGTCGCTTCGTGCCGCCGGCCTTGGCGACGCGGACGCGGTCGCGGCCGTCCTCGGCGAGCTCCACCTTGGAGAAGTCGGCCGTCACGTCCGGCGTCAGGTAGCGCGCCGGATCGTGCACCTCATAAAGCAGCTGCTCCTTCACCGTGCGCGACGTGACCATGCCGCCGGCATCCGCGAGCTTGGTGATCACGCAACCGCCATCCTCCGTCACCTCAGCGATCGGATAGCCGCAGTCGGCGAGGCGCGGCACGTCCTTGCGGCCCGGATCGGCGTAGTAGCCGCCTGTGATCTGCATGCCGCATTCCATCAGGTGGCCGACGAGCGTGCCTTTGCCGAGCGCTTGCCAATCGTCGTTGCGCCAGCCGTATTTGTGCGCGATCGGCGCCAGGAACAGCGACGGATCGGCGACGCGGCCGGTGATGATCACGTCGGCGTCCGACTCCAGCGCCGGCAGAATTGCATCGAGACCAAGGTAGGCGTTGGCGCTGGTGTAGGGCAGGCCGATTTCGGCGATGCTCTTGTCGTGATGGTCGAACAATTTGGTGTCGGGGCCGAGCAGGTCGGTCACCTCGTCGCCCATCACGGCGGCGACCTTCAGGCCTTTCAAGCCCAGCTCGCGCGCCACTTCGACGACGACGCGCGCCGCCTCGGGTACGTTGGCGACGCCCATGTTGGTCACGATGCGCGTGCCGTTCTCCTTGCAGGCCTTCAGCACGCCGCGCATGCGGGCGCGAAGCTGCGGGTTGTAGCCGCGCTTCGGGTCGAGCTTGCGGTCGCGATGGGCGAAGGCCAGCGTGCGCTCGGCGCAGGTCTCGAACACGAGGTAGTCGAGGCGCCCCTTTTCAGCGAGTTCGATGGCAGGGCCAAGCCGATCCGACGAAAACCCTGCGCCGCAGCCGATCCGAAGCATGGTGCCTCCTTCAAAGGTTCATCGCCGCCCGCCGCGCGTGCCCGTCACCTTCCAGACAGTCGGGCTAGGTTGGCGGGTTCCGTCGATGGTTGCGTGCACGACTCAGCATGTGTCGTGCGAGTTGGCAACCGGCAGCGTGATGGCGCACCGGCACAAGGGGGTGTCTCCGCGACCGATGCCTGGCTTCTGAGAAAAATCCCCACACCCCTACTTCAACGTCACCCGATAGGTCGCGTTGCCGCTGACGTGGACTTGCTCGCTGGCGCGGGGGCCGCGCTGGACGTTGCTCTGGACGTTGAGGCGCTCCATGCGGCAGGTGGTGGCGATGGTCGACTGGAGAACTTTGCATTCGCCGGCGGCGATGCCGTAGACCGCTCGGCGCCCCTTCTCCAGTGCCTCGGCCTGGGCGTTCTCCGCGTCGGATTTGAGGGGAATCGCGAGGCTGTAGTTGACCGACACCTGGATCTCGCCTGTCCCGACGCCGCCCTCACCGGGCACGCGCAGGGGGAAGGGTTGTTGCGCGGAGGCCGCCGGGACGAGGGTACAGACGGCAATGCCGAGTACCAGCGCGAGCTTTCTGTTCATCCGTTCGTTCTCCCCGATGCTCTGCTCTTGTCATTCGACGGGAGTTTAGCTCAGCCAACGCAGCACTTCGATCCGTATCGGGCGGCGAGGTTGATGAATTGCTTGTGGCTTTGTTGGTGGCGCCAACCGACTCCCCTGCAGGGGGCCAGTCGGTTGGCGCGGGGAGGTGCGCGGGGTCGGGCGAAGGGGTACGTTGGCTGCCGACTGCCAACCGACGAGGATGACGGCCGTGACACTGGCGATGACCTGGGACGAGTGGGCCGCGCACGATGGCGTGGCGCTGGCCGAGCGGGTGCGGCGTGGGGACGTGACGCCGTCGGAGCTGGCGCAGCAGGTTGCGGCGGGCGTGGCGAAGGTCAACCCGGCGCTCGGCGCCGTGATCGAGGTGTTCGAGGATGCGGTCGCTGATCCGGCCGGGAACGGCACCAATATGGGCGGTCCGTTCGCGGGTGTGCCGTACCTGATGAAGGACCTCGGGCCGACGCTCGCGGGGCGGCTGCAGGAGATGGGCTCGCTGTTCATGCGCGGCAACCGCTCGACGGCCGACAGCTTTCTCGCGGGGCGCATCCGGCAGGCGGGGCTCAACATCATGGGCCGGACCACGACGCCCGAGTTCGGCGTGTGCAGCTCGGCAGAGAACCCGGCCGTCTACGTGACGCGCAATCCGTGGGACACCGACTACACGACGTGCGGCTCGTCTGCGGGCTCGGCCGCGATGGTGGCGGCCGGCGTCGTGCCGATGGCGCACGGCTCGGATGGCGGCGGCTCGATCCGCATTCCGGCGGGCGTCAACGGCCTGATCGGCCTCAAGCCGTCGCGCGGGGTGTTCTCGATCGCACCGGGATTGTCGGATCTGACGGGGCTCGTCTCGAGCCAGGGCTGCCTCACGCGCTCGGTGCGCGACACGGCGGCGTTCTTCGACCATTGCCGCGGCGGCGCACCGGGCGAGTTCATGCCGTACTGGATGCCGGCGGAGCCCTACACGGAGCGGATCCGCCGCGATCCGCCACGATTGCGCATCGCGCTCTCGCACGAGTGGGGCGACTATCGCGCGGTGCCGGGGTTCGTCGACGAGCTCGAGCGCGTGGGGCGACTGCTCGAAGGCCTAGGGCATCGGGTGGACTGGGCGTCGCCGCAGGTCGATCTCCGCGCAGCGTTCGAGGCGCAGACGACCTGCTACATCAGCAATTTCGCGCAGGTCATCGCCGGAATGCTGGCCGCCCGCGGACTTGAGCGACCGCCGGCCGAGCTGATCGAGCCGATCAACATCCGCATCTGGGAAGCGGGCATCGGCACGACCTACAGCGAGCGGTTCCGCATGCAGGCCACGTTCAACACGACGGCGCGCGCGTTCGGTGCGTTCTTCGAGGACTGGGACATCATCCTGACGCCCGTCACCGCACTGCCGACGCCGCGTATCGGTACGACGGAGTATCTGACGGTCAGCGACAATCCTTCGGTGCGCGACTGGTTCGGCAATCTCTGGAAGAACTTCGCCTACACGCCGCTCGCCAACCTGTGCGGCATTCCAGCGATCTCGCTGCCGCTGGCGGAGCAGGCAGGCGGCTTGCCCCTCGGCATCCAGGCGCAAGCCAGGCAGGCCAACGACGGGCTGCTGCTGCAGCTCGCGGCGCAGGTGGAGCGCGCGATCGAGGGCAAGTGGAACGGCGGACGCAGGCCTGGGGTGGTGGTGTAAGGGCCGCCGGCTCACCGACCTCCCGATGAGCGGGCCGGTCGCGAGCGGTCCCGAGCAGAGCTTTCTGGCTGATCCCGATCGCTCGAGATCAATGGGCCCCGTCGTAAGGCGCGACCCGCTGCCTCTGCCCGGGCCGGCATTATCGCTGCTTTTTTCCGCCTGTTTTTGCCGCCGCAGTCATTCCCGACCGAACCGCGAATGGCGATTCCTGACTCGTCGGTGCCTTGATCTTCGTCGATTTCGGCTTTCGCACCTCGCGATTGCCCTTCTGTTGGCCTTTAGCCATGATTTTCGTCCCTCTCAGAGAAGACGTCTCTGGCGCGTCTGGCGGCCTTCGGAGGGGCGCTGGGGCGAGCCTCGTTGCCTCCAACAAACTCTGCAACGCATGACCCTAGCACGAATAGGTGGAGGCTGGTGTGGCCGAACTTGCGTGGGGCCCGGCTCAGGCCCGGATCAATCCAGCGAAATCGCCAGGCCACTCAAATCGGCGTTGGCCATGAGGCCGTATTGCTGGCCGCTCAGCTCGAGCACGACGCCGTTCTGGTTGGTAAGGATCATGGTGCGGGCGCCGGCTCCCACGGCGATGCCTGCGCCGGCGGCCACATAGACGCCCTCGATGTCCGAGGGGCGCCAGATGTTGCGCACGCGGCCATAGAGCACCGTCTTCGAGCCGCCGAAGACGAGGCCGTAGTCGATCCCGCCCGTCGACACTGCAAAGCGCCGGCCGCGGAAGTGGAGCGTGCCGCCACCGCCGGAGCCGCCGATGATCCAGCCGGCCTTCCAGATAGTCAGCGTCATGGAGCCATTGTCGGCATGACCTGCAGCGGGCATGGCGCAGAATGCGACGAGCGCGAGCACAGCTACGCGCAGCCGAGACATGATCGTCATGAGGCAACTCCCCCGAGTTGGTTCAGAGACGGCGGGTCGATCCAGCACGAATCGAACTCGAGAAGACTTACTAACGGATGGGGCGAAAACATGTTCCGCCCCATGGAGTTGCGCGATCGACGCGCCTGCTTGCGGGGCTCCGATCGAGCCTAACGCACCCTCTTGCGACTACACTGGCCGATCGCCCTTCTTCACGGTCAGAGCGGCGCGATTGTCGGCGGCGGGGAGCATCTTGGCCGGATCACGCGTGACGACCACGTCGAGGATGGTCGGCGTCGAGGTGTTCTCGAGGCCTTCCTGGATTGCGGCCTCCAGCTTCTCGGGATCAGAGACGCGGATGCCGTGGCAGCCGAAGCCTTTGGCGATCTGGGAGTAGTCCATCTCGACGAGATCGGACGACTGGTAGTTGCCATGGCCGTAGACGGCATGTTGCAGCGCCTTCACGTAGCCCGAGGCGGCGTTATTGAAGACGATCCCGACGAAGGAGGTTCCAAGCCGCCGCGCGGTCTCGAGCTCGCCGAGGCTCATATTGAAGCCGCCGTCGCCGCACATGGTGACGACGCGTCGCTTGGGGCCAGCTGCAAGCTGGGCGCCGATGCCGCCCGGCACGCCGTAGCCGATCGACGCGAAGCCACGGTCGGGCAGGAAGTGGCGACCGGCGGCCTTGGTGTCGAACATCAGCCCGCCCCAGTGGCCCGCGAAGCCGCCGTCGGCGACGAGGATGGCGTCGGCCGGCATCTGCTTGTTGAGCTGGTTCATGAGACGTCCGACGTTGATCGGGCTCTCCTTCGAACTCGAGGCGGTCACGCGCGCCCTCACGCCATTCGGCCATGCGCTTGGGCAATTCGGCGACATAACCGGAGCGGCTTTGGGCGGTAGCCTTGCCATTACCGAGGGCGGCTGCGAGGTCCATCAGCGTCAGCTTCGCGTCACCGGCCAGTGCCACATCCGTTCGTGTCGTGCGGCCGATCTCGGTCGGCTCGATCTCGACGTGGATGACCGGCTTGCCGGGCGGGATCAGCGCGAAGCGCTTGGTCGCGATCTCACCGAGCTTGCAGCCGACGACGAGCAGGCAATCGGACGCGCCGATGAGCGCGTTGGCGATGCGGTCGTAGCGGCCGAACAGCCCCGCCGAGTGCGAGTGATTGCAGGGAATCGCGCCCTTGCCGCTCATGGTGTGCGCGACGGGGATGCCGTAGGCCTCGGCGAACTGAGTGAGCACGTCCCAGGCTTCGGAGATATGCACGCCGCCGCCGGCGAGGATCAGCGGGCGCTCGGCCTTGGCGAGCAGTGCCGCCGCTTTCTCCACGCTGGAGCCATCGGGACGGGTGCGGCGCGCCTGGGCCTTCAGCGTCTCGGGGTCGACCCAGAAATCGGTGGCGTCGAAGTCATGCTCGGAATGCGCGATGTCCTCGGGCACGTCCAGCAGCACAGGACCGGGGCGGCCGCTCGTCGCGACCGCGAAAGCGCGGCGCACGTGCTCGGGCAGGCGTTTGATCACCTCGACGCGGATCACCTCCTTCACCGCCGGGCGCAGGATCTCGATCTGCCGCGCCTCCTGCGTCATGTTCTTCCAGGCGTGCTCGCGGTTGGCATCGCCCGCGATGGCGATCATCGGGATGCCGGCATTGAGACTTTCGATCAGTCCCGTGGTCAGGTTTGTCGCACCTGGGCCGAGCGTGCCGTCGGCGACGGCGGGGCGGTTGGTGACCTTGCCCCAGGCGTCGGCCGCGAAAGCGCCGCAGCGCTCGTCGTTGATCAGGTAGTGCTTGAGCGACAGCGCACGGCACGCCTCATAGAACGGCAACAACTGGAAGCCGCCCATGCCGAAGATGGGGCCGCAGCCGGTCAGCTGCAGCATCTCGGCGAGCGCCATGCCGCCGGTCATGCGGCGAACGGAGTTGGGGATCGGCTGGTTCATGGGCGTTGCCTCGTCTGATGTTCGGCGTTTCTAAGGGTGAGACTAGCAGCCTTGAGCCGCCGCGCCAGCGGATGCGGCAAGTGGCGTCGGCTCGGCTGCGTATTGTGCGGGCCGAGGCAAGCTGCCTTACTGGCGATCGACATCTTGCCGCCGGGACCTCAGCCAATGACCATCGCCGAAACGCTCGCCGAGTTTCTCGTTGCCACCCGCTTCGAGGATCTCCCCGAGCGCACGACCGACCTCGCGGCCATGATCATTGCGAGCACGCTCGCCAGCGCCGCGGCGGGGCGCCATATCCGGTCGGCGCAGATCATCCGCGACATCGAGCTCGAGCGCGGCGGCCGGACCGATGCCTCGGTCTGGTTCGAGGGTGGCGCACGGCTCCCAGCCGTCGGGGCGGCGCGTGTGAACGCACTTCTGAGCGACGCTGCGGCCTCCGACGACAGCGATCTTCGCAACATCGTGCATGCGGGAACGCCGCTTACCGCGACCTCACTGGCGCTGGCAGAGAGGCTCGGCGCCTCGGGCAAGGACGTGCTCGCGGCCATCGTCGCCGGCTACGAGGCGGCGGGGCGGATCGGCGAAGCGATCATCCCGCGGTTCGATTATCGCGGACATCATGGTTGCATGGGCGCCGCGTTCGGCCCAGCTGCCGCCGCGGCGCGCCTGCTCGGTCTCGACGCACGGCAAACGGCGCACGCGATCGCCCTCACGGCGACATCGATCGGCGGCCTCGCCAAGGCGGCGGCGACCAGCGTTGCGCGCGAGTACCATGCCGGCAACGCCACCATGCTGGGCATGGAGGCGGCTCTGGCCGCGCAGCGCGGCTACACGGGCGAGTTGGCCATTCTGGAGATGGACCGTGGCTTCTGCCATCTGTTCGGCGGCCCCGATGCCGACGCCGCGGGCATCACGCGCGACCTCGGCAAGGATTGGGACATCGCCACGGACATGGCGATCAAGCTGGTGCCTGGCGGTCATCCGTTCCACGCATTCGGTGAGGCGGCAGCCAACGCCGCACGCGAGGGCAACATTGCGCCCGAGGAGATCGCGGCCATCATCGTCTCGCGGCCGGGCCTCACCAGACTGCCGGGACCGGCGCATCCGACCGACCTGATCGACATGGCACATAGCCCCGCCTATTTCACCGCGGCCGGTGCCCGCGACAAGCATTTCGGCTGGGAGCATGCGGGAGCGGAGAAGATCGGCGACCCCATGATTCATGAGCTGATCGACAAGGTTCGCGTCGGGCCGGAGCCTGCGGGAGACGCGGCGTCGTACCGCCAAGGTGCAACCGTGAGCATCGAGACGACGAGCGGGCGCATGGTGTCGAGCACCGTCCTGGTGCCGAAGGGTGCGGCATGCCTCGGCGTCGGCTGGCCGGAAATCGAGGCGAAGTACCGGACGCTCGCGCCACTCGCGCCGATGACCGTCGAGAGGATCGGCTCCAGCCTGGCGGCCGTGCGGCAGTTGCGCACTGCTCCGGATGTCTCCGCGCTGATGGCGACGCTGGGGTAGTTCTACCGCTTATCGGGCGGAGGTGACGGGCTTTCGGAGCTGCCGGCCGTCGCGCCGGCGTCGACGGGGTGGATGACGCCCGTGACCCATTTCGCCATGTCGGAGACGAGGTAGAGCACGCCGTTTCCGATGTCCCAGCCGGTGCCTTCGGTTTGGAGCAGCGACCGCTTGCGGCGCGCCTCGCGAAGCTCCTCACTCATGCCGTTGCCGCGGGAATAAACCATCGGCGTGTAGACCATGCCCGGCGCGATACAGTTGACGCGGATGCCTTCGCGGCCGTGATGCGCCGCCATGGCGCGGGTCATGTTGACGACAGCGCCTTTCGACGTTGGGTACATCAGGCCGGAGTGCCCGCCCCTGAGCCCTGCGACGGACGCGATGTTGACGATCGCACCGCCCTTCACCTTGCGCATCTCAGGGATGGCGTAGCGGGCCATGAGCATCATCGAGGTGACATTGATGCGCAGGTCACGGTCCCAGGCCTCGAGGTCGAGATCGACGGCGCTGCCGCCGGTTCCGCCGACACCGACGTTGTTGACCAGGATATCGAGCCGGCCCCATGTCGCCACGGTTTTCGCGACGGCGGCCTCGCACGACTTCGGGTCCGTCACGTCGCACGAGACGACCATGGAGGTGTTGCCCTCCTTGTCGATCATCGCCTTGGTCGCCTCGGCGTTGGCCGGTACGGCGTCGATCAGCGCGACCTTGACGCCCTCGCGCGCCATCAGGATGGCTGCGGCGCGGCCGTTGCCGATGCCGTCCGCGCGCGAGCCCGCGCCCGTGACGATCGCGACTTTTCCGTTCAACCCCATATCGGGCATGGTGTTTCCACCTTTCGCTTGAAGATCACTACTCTGCCTGGATTGGCGGTTCGAATTGGTCGACGTCGAGTGAGAAGGTTGGACGGCCGGACTTCAATCCAATGAGATCATACTGCTCGATAGCGCCTGGCCTCGCTACCCATAGCCAGCCACCCGTATCCCAGGTTGCCCAGCTCGCATCATCCAGGAAACCCTCATATCCAGTCAGCGAGAATTTGAACTTGTCCCGGCCCCTGGAGTACCCGAGGTACCTCAATTGAAGCTCTGGATGTCGGGGGGAGAATTGCCGCGCCCAGCCGTCATCACCGACCCATTCGACCGTGAAAGCTCTTCTGTCGGAGACTTGGCGGCCCTTTCCCCACGACGGACCCAAACGCCGGAAGCCATCGCGCTCGAACCGGCAATAAAGAATGCCGAGATCGCCCGCGTCAAACGGTGCCCGAAAGGCCTCCAATTCAAAGGACAGAGGTGCAGCGTCGGCGTCGACGGTGGTCCCGGACCATTCGTTAATCCTGAGGATATTGCTCTGCGCAAAATAACCGCCGCCGTGCCACGTACCGATGTTTCCACCCTGGACTATGGTCTTGAGCCACGGCAGTTGGCAGACGCCGTTCCATGTCTCGCCGGTGGCGCCTAAGGCCAAATAGACCATGAATCGACCGTCGAAGGAGATGTCGCTGCGAAGCGCAAAAATCTTGCCGCGGAACCACGACCCTTCCTCCACATGATGGGTTCGCGTGTTGATCGTGAAGATATGAAACAGCTTCGCGCGTTTTCTCTGGACGACCACGATAATGGGCGCACTGCGAGCTGCAATCATGTGCAGTCGCGACCGAACAGGACGCTGCGTCATGACCAACGGCTCCGTCTCCAGAATGCGCTACAGCCTCTGCCGCGCCGCAACCATGGCGGCGACGAACTCGCGGGTGGATTGTCCGATGAGGCCGCCGTGGCGCCGCGCGGTATCGTTGATGGCGGAGATGTAGCCGTCGGCGAGTGTGGAGCGGCCGTCGCCGATGCGTGCGGAGAAGGCCGAGACGCAGGCGCCGGCGATGCCGCGTTGATCGAGGGCGGGCAGGCGCGTGATGCCCGCGTTGTCGATGCCGCGGTCGGCGTCGTTACAGACGCAGGCGAAGACGGGGTACTTGATCGCCATCTCGGGACGCCCACCGAGGGCTGCCCCGTGCGAGGCCGCCACGATGATGTGGCCGTCGTCCTCGGGCTTCACGAGGCTCATCGAGTCGATGACGACGACCTTGACGCCGCCCTTGCCGAGCTCGGGCACCTCGAAGCGGGATTCTTCCAACGGCGTGGGTTTAGGCGAGGGCTTTGGCGCGGCCTTGTGTAGTAGCAGCAGCGCCTCGTGGCAGCTCTGGCCGGGCTTCAGGCCGAGTGCGGCGGCGGGGCCGTTGACGGTGGTGAGGGTGCCGCGATCGACGCCGTCCTTGCCCTCACCGATGCGGGCGGACATGTGCGAGATGGCGGCCCCGGGCACGCCCAAGCCTTCGAGAAGTGCCAAGCCGGCAACGCCCGCACGCTCGCGGCCGATGCCGGCGTCGTTCAGGATGATCGCGGCGATGCCTTTGGAGGCTGCGTAATAGGCCGCGTAGATGCCGGCATGGGAGCCGCAATACGAGACGACGCCTTTGTGCTTGGCCTCGAAATGCGTGACGCTGTCGAGGACGACGATATCGTCGGGGAGTGAGGCCATGTGTGTGCTCCGCGCAAGATCGTGGGCCCGGCTGCGTCGCCGGCTCGACAAACTACCGCATGCCCGGCAAGGCTGCGCAAGGCAGTGAAGCAGGAGGGTTGTCGTATGGCCGTTTACGAGCATCATGTGGTCGCGTTCGGTCCGGGACGCGTGGCCGAGGTGGGTAGCGCCATCGCCAAGGCGGGGCGGGCCGCGGTGGAGGCCAAGGGCGGACGGCTGTTCGGCGTGTGGAAGCCGCTCATCGGGCTCAACTTCAACTCCATCGTCAGCGTCACGGAATGGCCGGACGAGGCGACTGCGGCGGCGCATGCCGACACCGCGATCCATGGAATTCCCGAGACTACCAAGGCCCAGCACGATATCTGGCTGCCGACCCTTCGACCGAAGGCGGGCACGATCGCTCGCACTGAGCCCGGCTTCACCACGCACCGCTGGTACGATATCCGCGAGAGCGACTTCGAGCGGTTTCTGGAGCTCTCGTCGAACACCTGGGGCAACTGGGAAGGCACCCACGACAGCCAGGTGCAGGGGCTCTGGCGGCAGAAGGCACCGGCCGGACCAGGGCTCATTCGCATGCGGCTGATGGCCTGGTATCGCGATATGGGCGTGTGGGAGCGGTCCCGGCACTGGAAGGGCACCAAGGGCGCCGAGACCGCGAACCAGAACCTCGGCCAGCGCTACGACCTGACGCTCGACAGCGCCGTGTCGATCCTGATGACGGTGTGAGCTCCGGGAGATTAACGCGGCCGGCCCAGATCGACGGGCGATGGCGGCAGCGCGCCGCGCCGCAGCTCGACCACCAATGGAGCAAGGCCCGTCGGCCTTACGATCTCGTGCGTCGCGAGCAGGGCCTCGATCGTCCACCAGCCGAGATCGCTCATCCAACGCTTATCGTTCTCCAGCCAACCGCTCGCGTCGATCGCGTCGGTTGTCGACCTGCAGAAGAAGATGTGCTCGCGGGTGAGGTAGCGGCGGCCTTTCCAGTCGTAGCCCGTGGTGCGGTGGGCGACCATGGCGAGAGGACCACCGGCCAGTATACCGGTCTCCTCCGCCAGCTCGCGGCGCGCGGCCGCCTCCGGCGTCTCGCCGGGCTCGATGCCGCCGCCGGGCAGCGCCAGAAAGCTGGTTGCATCAGGCAGTCGCTCCGGCTCGACGGAGTGCCCGATCATGGCGCGGAACAGCAGAATCCGATCGGCGGGATCCAGCACGATGACCCGTGCGGTCGGCCTCTCGATGACTGATGCCTTGCTCATTCGCCCCTCCGGCCTCGCCCTCCACGAACCCTAATTCAACGGTCGCAGGCAGCCAACTCGCGCTCGCGCGCCTATAGATCGGCCTTTGAAAGCAATACGGGCCGGGATCAGATCCCGGCCCGTCGCATTGTCGAGGCATTACCGAAGGACGCGGTCTCAGACCAATTCCTTCAGCTCCTTGGCGGCGCGGAACGCAACCTTCTTCGACGCCTTGATCTTGATCTGCTCGCCCGTGGCCGGATTGCGGCCCATGCGCGCCGGGCGCTTCTTGACCTGCAGGATGCCGAGGCCGCCAATGCGGATGCGGGCGCCCTTCTTGAGATAGCCGGTGATCATGTCGATGGTCTGCGACAGGATCTCGTTGGCCTGCTTCTTCGGGAGCTGGTGAGCGTCCGAGATGGCATTGCCGAGATGACGGAGGGTGACGGTGTCGCCAGCGCCGAGCTTGACCGGCTTCGCGGCCTTCGCCGCAGGCTTCGCTGCCGCTTTCGTGGCCGGCTTCACAACCTTGGCTGCCTTCACTGGCGTCTTCGCCGGGGCCTTCGCAGCCTTCACCGTCTTCGCGGGCTTGGCCGATTTCAGAGCTTTCGCTGCCACTTTCGCTTGCATTGGGATGTCCTACCTGAGGGTTGTCGCCTAGGAACTTGTTATTTCGAATGAATTGGCTTGGTGGCCATTAGGTAGATCGAATCAACGATTTTCCAAAGCAGAAAGTCGCGAAATCTTCGCTGGAAATAGTGATTTGTGATTCTATTGCAACGCTTTCGGCGATTTAGCGGCGATTCTCGCTTGTGAAGGATCGCCGCGCTCGTATCCGGCATCGGTCCGGAGCGGCACCGACATTCAAGTTGTGGCTGAAATCTCGATGCTTCCGAGCCCTTCGAGCTCGAACTTGAAGGTTTCGCATGCAGCAATCGGGAGCGTCGGAATTACGCTGCCGGTAATCACGACCTGCCCAGCCTCGAGCGGCCGGCCGCGATCGGCGGCGAGATTCACGCACCAAGCGAGCGCGCCCATTGGGTCGTCGGTGCGGCCTTCGCGGACACCGCCCGGCATGCTCAAACGTCCGACAAGGCCATTCAGCTCCAGCGACGCCGGCACTTTCACCGGCTTTCCGAGAACGATCCCCGCGTTCCAGGCATTGTCGGCGATCAGCGTGGTTGGCCTCGTCTCCTTGTAGACGGCGTTGCGATCCTCGATCAGCTCGTAAGCGGGCATCACCTCGGTGATCTCGACCCGGACCTCCTCGGGCGTCCAAGGGCTCGACTTGCGGGCCAGGGTGCGGCCGACACGGACGGCGAGCTCGAACTCGAGCACGACATGCATGTAGCGGCCCATCCGAAGGATGTGCGGCGCCGTGTGCACATTCTGCGTGTAGATCATGCCGCCGCAGGGATGGTCGATGCCCATCAGATCCTGCATGACCTTCGTCGTCACCGCGATCTTGAGACCAGCCACGGGCCCGTGAATCGGCTCCCAGAGCTTGCGCAGCGCCTCCTGGACTGCATAGGCGTCCGCAATGGTCGGCGGCTCGAGAGGGCCCGAGAGGTTCTGGTATTTCTCGCGATTGGCGTGCGCGGCGGCGATGAACCGGGCGGCGGCGGCGGGATCGAAGGTGATGCTCATGACGCTACATACTCCGCTGAATACATGCGGCCGGCAGGCTCATGCGCCTGCCGGCTCGCTGCTCACGCCGTCAGGCGCTCCATCTCCTTGACGATGGCCTGGCCCATCTCGGTGGTGCCGACGCGGCGCATGTTGGGCTGCATGATGTCGGCCGTGCGGTAGCCCTGCTCGAGCGTGCCGGCGATGGCCTTGTCGATCAGGTCCGCCTCTTTTGCCATGCCGCACGAATAGCGGAGCGCCATGCCGAACGAGGCGATCTCGGCGATCGGGTTGGCGACGCCCTGTCCGGCGATATCCGGTGCACTGCCGTGGATCGGCTCGTAGAGAGCCTTGGGAATGCCGGTCTTGGGATCAGGCGCACCGAGGGAGGCGGAGGGCAGCATTCCGAGCGATCCCGCCAGCATGGCGGCCTCGTCGGAGAGCATGTCACCGAAGAGGTTGTCGCAGACCAGGACGTCGAACTGCTTCGGGTTGCGCACGAGCTGCATGGCGCAGGCATCGGCGAGAATGTGGTGCAGCTCGATGTCCGGGTACTCGTTCTTATGGACGGCGGTGACCACCTGGTTCCAGAGGACGCCGGTGCGCATGACGTTGCGCTTCTCGGCCGAATGGACCTTCTTGCCGCGCTTCCTGGCCAGATCGAATGCGACACGGGCGATACGCTCGATCTCGCGTGTGGTGTAGACGGTCGTGTCGACGGCGCGCTTCTGGCCGTCCTCGAGCGTCACGATCTCCTTCGGCTCGCCGAAATAGGTGCCGCCGGTCAGCTCGCGCAGGATGAGGATATCAAGGCCTTCGACGAGCTCGCGCTTCAGGCTGGAGGCCTCGGCGAGCGCGGGATAGCAGATGGCCGGGCGCAGGTTGGCGAAGAGATCAAGCTCCTTGCGCAGGCGCAGCAGGCCTGCCTCGGGTCGGATGTCGTAGGCGACCTTGTCCCACTTCGGACCACCGACCGAGCCGAAGATGATGGCGTCCGCCGCCTTGGCCTTGGCGAGCGCCGCATCGGTCAGCGGCGTGCCGTGCTTGTCGATAGAGCAGCCGCCGCAGAGGTCCGTGTCGGTGCGGAACTCGGCATTCGCCTTCTTGGAAAGGAACGAGATGACTCGCTCAACCTCCACCATGACCTCGGGACCGATGCCATCGCCGGGCAGCAGGAGAAGGTTGTGAGTGGCCATAGATGCCTCGTTTTGCAGGGTTTAAGAGAGGTTTGCCGTATGCCCCTGCTCTAGACAAGCGTGTGGCGGCGCGCAAGGCATTGAGGCACGCGGGCGTCAACTTTTTCATCAGCGGCCTCGAAAAGAGCCCGTATTGCGCTGCATTTCATCGATCTCGGCTTTGACTTCGCGGCAAGCGTGGCCGATAGCTCTGACGTTGCGAAAGAGGACGAGAGCGACGTGCCACAACGGCGAAATGCAGGCGAGAGCGACAGCGGGACCACTGCAGAGAGCCGTGCGGTCTCGAGCCCCATTCGGGTCGACTGGCCCGACGGACTGATGGCGACACCGGAGTACGAAGCGGCGATCGATCATCTGCGGACGGGCGAGGGAAACCTGTTCGTGACGGGGCGCGCTGGCACAGGCAAATCAACGCTGCTCCGCGCGCTCGGCGAGCTCGTCGCCGAGCCGATGGCTGTCGTGGCGCCGACCGGCCTTGCCGCCGTCAATGTGGGCGGGCAGACGATCCATTCCTTCTTCGGGCTGCCGCCGCGACTGGTCGGGCCCGACGACATTCGCCGCAGCCGCAACGGCGCGCTGATGCGCAAGCTGAAGCTGCTCGTGATCGACGAGGTGTCGATGGTGCGGTCGGACCTGATGTGGGCGATCGACCAGTCGCTGCGCGTCAATCGTGGCCGTCCGCGCGAGCCGTTCGGCGGTGTGCGGCTCGTCATGTTCGGAGACCTGCACCAGCTCCCGCCGGTGGTGCAGGAGCACGAGGTTGCCGATCATCTCGAGAGCCGGCACGGCGGACCCTTCTTTTTCTCGGTCAGCGCGCTCGGAGAAGGTGCGGGCACCGTTCGGCTCGAGCTGACGCAAGTGTTCCGCCAGAAGGAAGGGGCGCTGCTCGACGTGCTGAACCGCATCCGCGACGGCGAGGTGGGAGAGGACGAGCTCGAGGCGCTCAATGAGCGCGTCTCGCCCATCCGGACGCTCAGCGAGGGCGACCCCTACGTGATCCTGACGCCGACCAACGCGGCTGCGCATCGCATCAATGCCGCGTTCCTCAAAGCGCTCGCCGGTGAGCCGCACCAGTATGCGGCACAGGTGACGGGTGAGTTCGGGCAGGGCGCACACCCGACAGAGGCCACTCTGGTGCTGAAGCCTGGCGCGAAGGTCATGCTGCTGCGCAACGACGCCGACCGTCGCTGGGTGAACGGAACCATCGCCCGCGTGACACGCCTGAGCGAGGAGAGCGTGCATGTCGAGATCGACGGGCGCGAGCACGAGATCGAGCCGGTAGCCTGGGAGAGCCGGCGCTACGCCTACGACCAAGCGGCGCAGAAGATCGTCGAGACCGTGGCGGGCACCTTTAAACAACTGCCGTTGCGTCTGGCGTGGGCGCTGACCATCCACAAGAGCCAGGGGCTCACGCTCGACAAGGTGTATATCGACCTTGGACGCGGGACCTTCGCGCACGGTCAGGCATATGTGGCCCTGTCCCGTTGCCGCTCGCTCGAGGGATTGTCGCTCGCTCGTCCGCTCAGACCCCAGGACGTGCTTTTCGATCGGGCTGTGCTCGGCTACAGGGACGTTTTTCCCTCTCTGGTATAACCACTTAGCGCACCGTCGCCGCCAATTTATATCGCACTGCACAATTCTTGTTGCATCGCACCATCACATCGCCTATATCAGTGCCAACAGGCGGATACGGCCCGCCCCCGATATTCAGCGACAGCGCCACTGGAGAGTCCAAATGAACGAGCACTTCACCCGCCAGGCCGAGCAGTTCTTCAGCGCCGCCAAGGACGCTGGCGTCCCCGAGAACGTCAAGGCGATGGTCGCCGACGGCGTCGCCAAAACCCGCGACGCGTACGAGAAGGCCAGCACTGTCGCCAAGGATCAGGCGAAGGTCGCCGAGGAGCTGATGCTCGCCAGCCAAGCCGGCGCCAAGACCCTCGGCAGCAAGATCATGGAGAACACCGCCGCGAACACCGAGGCAGCGTTCGATGCGGCTCAGGCCATGGCCCGCGCCGGCTCGCTGCCGGAGGCGGCTCGCATCCAGGCCGAGTTCATGCAGAAGCAGATGGCGATCGCCGGCGCACAGACGCGTGAGCTGTTCGAGCTGTCGAGCCGGATTGCGCAGCAGAACTTCCAGACCTTCAACTCGATGGCATCCAAGTCGTTCGAGGCGATGAAAAAGGGCTGAGGCGCTTTCGCTGCTCTTGGCGCCGCTCCATTGGAGAGCTGGCCGCCAAGAGCGCAGAGCCTCGCCCATGTTGGATAAGCCCGGTGCCGCAAGGTGCCGGGCTTTTCTTTTTGGCGGCGCACGGCGACGCCCCTGCGGGGAGCCGGCCGCTGCGAGCGCGAGGAGTTCGAAGGGCGAGCACACGCAAAGGCCGACTTGACTTGCCTCGGGGCTGCCGATCACCCTCGCAGCGTCGCATCGCCAGGAACGGACGCCGCCCATGAGCCTTTATCCACCGCCGACGACCATCCGGGCCGAGGTGTTCTCGCGCATGCCGGATGGGCTCCGGCGCAAGACGCGCACCGACTGGGCCGATTTCAACAAGCCCGGCCAGGTCGTCGATTGCTTCCTGGAAGGTCCGAGCTTCGACCGGGCCGGAAATCTGATCGTCACTGATATCCCGCACGGGCGCGTGTTCCGCATCTCGGCGGGCGGTGATTGGACGCAGCTGGCCGAGTACGACGGCTGGCCGAATGGCCTCAAGCTGCACAAGGACGGCCGCGCGTTCATTACCGACTACAAGCGCGGCATCATGGTGCTCGATCTCGGCTCGGGAAAAGTCGAGCCGCTGATCCAGACGATGCGGTCGGAAAGCTTCAAGGGCGTCAACGATCTCCACTTCGCCGCAAACGGCGATCTCTACTTCACCGACCAGGGCCAGACCGGCCTCCACGACCCGACGGGCCGTGTCTATCGCTACGGCGCCGGGGACGGCCGGCTCGTGCCGCTGGTCAACACCATTCCGAGCCCCAACGGACTGGTGCTCGACCTGCACGAGCGCGTGCTTTTTGTTGCGGCGACGCGGGCGAATGCCGTGTGGCGGCTTCCGATCATGCCGGACGGCGCTGTTTCCAAGGTGGGGGTCGCCATTCAGCTTTCGGGCGGGCTGTCGGGGCCGGACGGCTTGGCGCTCGACGAGGAGGGCGGGCTCGTGGTGGCGCATGCGGGCATGGGCGTCTGGCGGTTCGACCGGATGGGACGGCCAACGCACTTCATCGATCCCGTCGTGGCGCCGTTCGTCACCAACGTCGCCTTCCAGGGCCGCCGGCTCTTTATGACCGAGAGCGAGAGCGGCACCATCCTGACGGCCGAGCTTCCGGTCGCCGGCAAGGCGATGTTCGGGCTCGGCTGAGCCACCGGAGGTTCCTGCCATGACCGCGCGCACGTTGCCCGGCCCCAACGCGTTCAAGCTCGGCCTGTTCGGGCTCAACACCGATGGCGGCATCGCAATCACCAAGGTGCCCGAGCGCTGGCGGGCGCGATGGGACGACATTGCAGAGGTCGTGCGCCTCGCCGACCGATCCGGCTTCGACTTCCTATTGCCGATCGCGCGCTGGAAGGGCTACGGCGGCGAGACCAACGTGCGCAACGCCTGCTTCGAGACGCTGACCTATGGCGGCGCTCTCGCGGCCATGACCGAGCGGCTTTTCATCTTCTCGACGGTGCATGTGCCTGTGGTGCACCCAGTCTTCGCGGCCAAGGCGCTGACCACCATCGACCACGTCAGCCACGGCCGCGCCGGGCTCAACATCGTCTGCGGCTGGCATCAGGCCGAGTTCGACATGTTTGGACTGGCCCAAGGCGCGCACGACGACCGCTACGAGCGCGGCCGCGAGTGGCACGAGATCCTGAGCCGCATCTATACCGAGGAAGGGCACCCGTTCGACTACAAGGGCCGCTTCTACGACCTGAAGGGCGTGACCGGCGAGCCGACGCCGGTGCAGAGGCCCTGGCCGTTCACGATGTCGGCCGCTTCATCCCCTGCGGGACGCGCCTTTGCGATGGCGACGAGCGACATGCTGTTCGACACCTTCCGCGATATCGAGACGGGCAAGCGGCAGCTCGCTGCGATCACTGAAGCATCGGCGAAGGCCGGCCGCGCGGAGCCACTCGGTGTGTGCACAGCCTGCCATGTCGTCGCCAGGGAGACCCAAGCCGAGGCCGAGGCGTACTATCGCCATTACGCCGACACGAACATGGATGCCGACGCGGTGGATTTTCACGTCGGCACGACGAAGGCCAACCGCATCGTCGATGCGGCCATGATCGAGGATCGGGTCCGCCGCGCCGCGGGGCTGTCCAGCTACAAGCTGGTCGGCACGCCGGAGCACATCGCCGAGCAGCTGATCGTCATCCATCGCGCCGGCTTCATCGGGACGACGTTGTCGTTCGTCAACTTCAAGGACGAGTTGCCATTCTTCATCGAGCGGGTGATGCCGCTGATCCGCCGTGCCGGATTGGTGGTCTGAGCGCCACAATTGAGGGAGATTGGCGATAGCGAGGCTGCCCAATGCCGATCAAGCGATCATCGACCAGCGAAAGATCACGGGTTATCTACTCGATCCGACACATCCGTTCGGACGAGCCAAAGCAGCGTTTTTCGTGCCGTTCGGGTTCGCGCTCGACAATTGGCAAGTTCTCCGCGATGCCCTGGCCATGCATGCCGGCAACAACGAAGTCGCGCTGTGCATGACGCGTCGCCATGGCGTGATGTATGAGGTGATCGGGCCGCTCACTACGCCCGACGGTCGAAATCCACAAGTTCGAGTTGCCTGGATGATAAGACACGGTGAGGCTTTACCACGGCTGGTAACGGCCATTCCAGCATGAGGTGACCGATCATGATCGAGGAGTTGGAGATCGTCGCACTGACGCGTGCCGTTCCCGAGTACGGACTTGAGCCCGGCGACGTCGGAACGATCGTCATGGTGCACGGAGCCGGGGGCGGCTACACTGTGGAGTTCGTGGACTTGCGCGGAAATGCCATCGCCATCGCCGATCTACCGGCTGATGGAGTTCGACGGGTCCGCGATCGCGAAGTAGCGCATGTAAGGCAGGTCGCCTGAGCTGGTTGACCGCGCTTGGCGGTTTACTCCACGCGGTTCCCATAGCCCGAACGGCTCATTCGGAGGCTTTGCCATGACCACCTCGCCCGCCTCGCGCACGATCGCCGATTTCGTTTGCGGCACGGCGCCGGGAGCGCTGCCGCCCGAGGTTCTGCACGAGGCCAAGCGGTCGCTGCTGAACTTCGTCGGCGGGGCGGTCGGTGTTGCGTACTCGCCCGTGGTCGAAACCGCGGTGCGGGTGCTCGAGCCTTTCTCGGGGCCGCGCACGCATACGCTGATCGGACGGCACGAGCGGCTGGACCCGCTTTCGACCTCGTTCATCAACGCGGTGTCGGCGAACCTGCTCGACTACGACGACACGCATTTGAGAACCGTGATCCATCCGACGGCGCCCGTTGCGCCCGTGGCACTGGCGCTAGCCGAGACGAAGCCGATCACCGGCGCGCAGGTGGTCACTGCATTCGCGCTTGGGGCCGAGATCGAATGCCGGATCGGCAACATGGTGACCGGCGGGCACTACGCGCGCGGCTGGCACATCACGTCGACGTGCGGCGTCTACGGCTCCGCGGTCGCCGCCGGCACCCTGCTCGGGCTCTCTCCTGAGAAGCTCGCGCACGCGCTCGGCATCGCTGCGAGCCAGTCGGCGGGCGTTGTGGAGAACCTCCCGACGGAGGCAAAGAATGTCGGCATGGGCAATGCCGCGCGCGGAGGCCTGTTGGCTGCGCTCTTCGCCGAGGCCGGCTACGACAGCGCGCCGCGTGCGATCGACGGTCCGCTCGGCTGGGCACGTGCGGCGGGCGATGCGCCTGACCTGAAAGAGTTGATCGGCGGGCTCGGGACGCGATGGGAGCTTCTGGCGAACACCTACAAGCCCTATCCGGCCGGGATCGTGATGCACTCGATCATCGATGCGTGCCTGGATCTCAAGGCGCGCCACAACATCGAAGCCGGATCGATCGCGAGCGTCACGGTGAGCGGAGACGCGCTGCTGCTCGCACGCGGCGACCGGGAGGTGCGCAACGAACGCGACGCGCGCGTCTCGATCCATCACAGCGTCGCGGCGCCGTTCCTGTGGGGCGCCTTTGGCGTGCGCGAGCTCGACCGCGATCGGGTGATGTCGGCCGAGGCCGTGGCGCTTAGAGCAAAGGTCAAGGGCGAGCGCGACGATAGCATTCCGCAGGGCGGCTCGCGGGTCGTCGTGGACCTGACAAACGGCATCAGGCATGAGGCGACCGTTCTTCATGCTCGCGGCAGTATCCAGAATCCGATGACGGATGCCGAGATCGAGGAGAAGGTGCGGACGCTGGTGACGCTGGCCGGTACGGGCCTCGATGCCGAGAAGATCATCGCGGGCGTGTGGGGTCTGGACGCAGCGCCGGGCGTCATGGCGCTGATGGCCGCGACCGTGGCGCGCATGCCGTGACGCATCGGGGGCCCGCGCTTGACTTGCGGGCGAGGCCATCACCAATCTCGGACCCAACCCTTTCACCGGAACCCGGAGACAGCCCTTACGCGGCCTCCGCGGGTCTCGTGACCCAACACCCGAACGCAACCGCAAAGAGGACGACATGGCAAAAATCGGCTTCATCGGGCTCGGCAACATGGGCCTTCCCATGGCCGGCAACCTGGTCAAGAAGGGCCACGAGGTCAAAGGCTTCGACATCATGGAGGACAACCTGACGAAGGCCGCACAGGCCGGCGTCAAGCGGGTCGCTAGTGCCGCCGAGGCTGCCAAGGACGTCGAGATCGTCGTGACCATGGTGCCGACCGGCAAGGAGACGCTGGCCGTCTACGAGGGCGCAGGCGTCTTCCGGGCTGCGGCGAAGGGCACACTCTTCATCGACGCGTCGACGATCGACGTCGGGCAGGCGCGCCAGGCACACGAGATCGCCAAAGCCGCGGGCATGCTCTCGCTCGATGCGCCGGTCTCGGGCGGCACGGTCGGCGCCGAGGGCGCGACGCTCACCTTCATGTGCGGCGGCTCGAAGGAGGCCTTCGAGCAGGCGCGACCGGTGCTGGAAGGCATGGGCCGCAAGGTCGTGCACTGCGGTGACGCAGGGGCGGGGCAGGCCGTCAAGATCTGCAACAACATGATGATGGCGATCAACATGCTCGGCGCCTGCGAGGGCTTCGCGCTAGCGGAGAAGCTCGGCATCTCGCACCAGACGCTGTTCGACGTGGTGTCCACCTCGACCGGCAACAGTTTTGCGCTGTCGGGCTACTGCCCCGTTCCCGGCCCCGTGCCGACGACGCCCGCCAACCGCGACTATGCGCCGGGCTTCATGACCAAGCTGATGGTGAAGGACCTCGCTCTCTCGCAATCGTCGTCGCAGGACGCCGGCGTCGCGACCCCAATGGGCGCTCAGGCGCACGCGATCCTGCGGCACTACATGAACATGGTCGACGGCGCACCCGAGAAAGACTTCTCGAGCGTCGCGAACTTCGTTCGCGTCGTGAAGGGATAACGTGGGGGGCACAGGCCGGGAGAGACCGCACGCCCGGCCGCCGAGCCGGGGGCGGAGGCGCCGATCATGTCGGCAGTTGGAGGCCGTGCTGATGCACGCGGATCCCAGCTGATGCGTGTACTTGGATCCACTTCGACCATCTGGCCGGGGTGCAACACAGTTGCAGGGGTCGCACGCGTCGAGCCCTATTCGTCGTAAAGTCGATTCTCGTCGTTATTCTTCAGTCTCCGCTCCATCTCGTCCAGGGGCACGTCCACCTGCGCATGCGCCAGCAAAGCTTGTGCATAGGTCGGGAGTCCCTCCACTTTCGCGGCCCGTTCGGGGGACCAGAGCCCGGACCGAATTACGGCTTTGCCGCAGTGATAGAAGGCCTCCTCTACTCGGACCAAGATGGCGAGCGCAGGCACGCGACCATTAATCGTCATTCTCTCGCGCAGCGTCTGGTCGCGCACGACTTGCGCAGCACCATTTACTCTCACGACTTCATTTCGGTTGGGCACAAAAAAACGAGACCAATCCGACCCGTAGCAAGGATATTGCGAAAGCTATCGAAACGATGGTTTCCAGGCCGGTCGGGTACAGCCAATGTCTGCGAGTTGATCACTTTGACGAAGCCCGGAGGGTCCCCCTTTGGTGAGACGTCGAGCCGTCCGGCCTTGTCCACGGTCGACATCACCAGAAACGGTGATCGCTCGATCCACAAGCGGCATAGATCATCTATATGATCGAGAATCTTTGATTGCTGAGATGCAGACGGGGCCTTGTATTTGGCTTGGATTTCATCGGCACTCATGACAACGTCGGTTGGAACATATGCCATCGTGGCACCCCAGTTTGCACAATCAGGCGAAAGCGGGATTAAGAAGCGCCCGCCCGAGTTGCGACTGTTGATTGGCGAGTTGAACATAGATTGGATAAAGCCGTCGACCCAAAAACATTTGACATCTGATCGTCCGAGCTTTTCTGGCCGGTCCTTACCCTTCACATCGGACGCTCGACGACTGGATCTTCCATTCGCCTTCCGCATGTCGCGTGCGCGCTCCACGGCCCCCACGCCTCCGGGCGCCGGAGCTAATCCAGATTGCAGGGGTCGCCGCGGCACGGGCCTCGTGTATGCTCAGGCCCACGACCCGCCACACCCTGAGCCGGAGAATCCCACGTGCCCACCATCGCCTATTACATGACCCTCAACAGCCCCTGGAGCTATCTCGGCAGCGCGAAGCTCGCCGAGATGGCCAAGCGGTTCGGGCACACGGTCGACATCAAGCCGACGAAGTTCGGCGTGGTGTTCCCGCAGACGGGCGGACTGCCGCTGCCGAAGCGGGCACCGGCCCGTCAGGCCTACCGGCTGCAGGAGCTCAAGCGCTGGCGCGAGGCGCGCGGGCTGCCGATCGTCATCCAGCCGAAGCATTTCCCGTCCGACGAGACGGCGGGGACGCGACTGCTGATCGCGGCGAAACTGCAAGGCAAGGATGCGCATGCGCTCGCCACCGAAATGGGCCGAGCGCTCTGGGAGCGCGAGGAAAACCTCGCCGACTGGGACGCACTGAAGGCGGCGGCATCTCGCGTCGGCCTCGACGCTGATGCGATCAAGGCAGCCGCGCCCTCTGACGCCGAGATCGACAAGCTGCACGACGAGTACACCGCCGAGGCCCTGGCGCGCGGCGTGTTCGGCGCACCCACCTACTACCTGGAGAGCGGCGAGTTCTTCTGGGGCCAGGATCGGCTGGAGCTGCTCGAGCGGCAGCTGGCAAAGGCATGAGCGCTGGCGCGGAGACGATTGCGTCCGACGATCTCGAGCGCCTCGTCGCCGCCGGGCTCGAAGCGGCCGAGACCAGCGCCGAGAACGCTCGTTGCGTGGCACGAGCGCTGGTCGCGGCCGAGATAAACGGGCAGAAGGGCCACGGCCTTTCGCGCGTTGCGAGCTACGCAGCGCAGGCGCGCATCGGGAAGGTCGATGGACGCGCAGTTCCCACGGCGGAGCGAACGCGTGCGGCTACCGTCGCCATCGATGCGGCGCATGGCTTCGCCTACCCGGCGCTCGACCTCGCGGTAGCACTGCTGCCCGGGATCGCGCGTGAGACCGGAATCGCCGCAGCGGGCATCAGGCGCTCGCATCATGCCGGCGCGCTCGGGCTCGTTGCCGAGCGGCTGGCCGGTGCGGGGCTGGTTGCACTCATGTTTGCGAACACGCCGTCGGCGATGGCGCCCTATGGCGGCACGCGGGCGCTCCTCGGGACCAACCCGATCGCGTTCGCCGCACCACGGCGCGATGCGCCGCCTATCGTGATCGACCTGGCACTGTCGGAGGTCGCACGCGGCAAGATCCTGGCGGCGGCCCAGAAGGGGGAGCCTATTCCGGCCGGCTGGGCGATCGACAAGCACGGTCAGCCGACGACGGATGCGAAGGCGGCGCTCGAGGGGACGCTGATGCCGTCAGGGGGCGCAAAAGGGGCGGCGCTGGCGCTGATGGTGGAGCTGCTTGCCGCGGCCGTCACGGGCGCACAGTACGCCGGGGAGGCCTCGGCCTTCCTCGACGACAAGGGCCCGCCGCCTGCCACGGGTCAACTGATCATCGCCATCGATGCTACGGCGCTCGGCGCCGCCGACGGTCTGCTCAACCGCGTCGCAGCGATGGCCGAAGAGATCGAGTCGGAGGCGGGCGTGCGCCTGCCCGGGGCTAGCCGGCACGCCTCGCGCGCCGAGGCCGCCCGGAACGGCCTCCGTGTCGATGTCCGCGTACTTGCGGACCTGAGAGCGCTGGCGGCCATCTGACCACCGCGCAGCGCCTCAAGCCCTACTGCCAGAGAAGCTCGAACGGCGTAAGCCAGATCTTCTGCGAGCCAGGTTTGCCTTGGGTCCCGTCGCCAGCGGCTGCCTCGGCGATCACCCCTGAGATCATCGCCGACGCGCGGGTTCTGAACACCACGTCCTTGCGCTCGACGACGAGAGTGCCGTTCTGCCAAACGCGGATGATGCCGTTTTTCTGGCCCGGCGTATTCAGCACCAGCTCCTGATCGAGCTCGGTCCATCTTCCGGCTTCCAGGGCAAGGGTGCCGCGCTTGCCACCGAGCGAACGACTTTCCGTCAAGCCTGGCAATTGCGCGGAGATGTCGAGCTCGCCTGAATGGCCCCACGTGAAGCGGGTGGAGAATTCGGCCGCGCCATCGGTGCTGTCGTCCTCGGAGACACCATACAGCCCGGGCAGACGGCCTCCGCGACCGAACCTGAAACCTTCGGGTATGAACACCGAAAAGCTGAGGCATGCCACTGATGGCTTGCGGAACGACTGTGGCGCCCAATTGAAGCCAACCCCGGCGCGCCCGGCGGCGCTGTCTCTGGAGACACTGGGGGCCGCCGCGAGGTCCAGCTCGAGAGCGGTCTTTGCCGGCCCCGACTTCAGCTTCACCACGCGAGCGGCTTCCGTCAGTCCCCAATCGCTGTTGGCGGCCTGCCCCTGCAGATCCGCGGCCGTCATCAGCACGCCGTCACGCTCCAGTGAGAGGCGCGTCGCGTTGTCGAAGCGCTCCTTGCACGAGGGCAGCTGGCTCGGGGCGAACGTCGAGCGCAGCACCACGCCGAGCGACGCGATGCCGATGACGAGCGCGGCTCCGTTCAGAAGCAACGTCGTTCGACTCGGCAACTGCATCTTGCGCATCGGTGCTCCCCTGGGCGTGTTCCGCCGCGCTGACAGGCCATTCGGCCGAAACGCTTCGTCAGCGATCTCAGGGCCGCATGCGGCTGCGCTTACCAGATTGACGTTTGGGGACCCCAGCGACGACGGTCGCTCGCAGGCCCCCTTCTCAGGAGCGAGAATGACACCAAAGGCTTAATGCCCGCTGAACCAGGGCGCAGACAACCAGCGTCGCCCGCCCCGGTCGCGCGACTCGCCTCATGCGAGGAGCATGGCGTCAGACGCCCAGGCGCTCGCCAGCCCACCCCCCACGCCTTGAAGCATGACGATATCGACATAGCCGCCGTCGACAAGCGCGGAGACCATGGTGCCGCCGTCGACGATCTCGAACTTGATCGCATCGTCGATGGCAACGGTGTGGTCCTTGTAGAAGTCGCGCAGATCGAGCGTATCGTTCGAGCTGAAGTCGGTGATGACGTCGACGCCCAGGTGTGTCCCGTCGGCGCCGACCACGTCCTTTGCCGCGAACTTGAACGTGTCGTGGCCCTGACCACCAGTGAGGGTATCCGCGCCGCCCAGGCCGCGCAGATGGTCGTCGCCCGAGGCGCCATTCAGCACGTTGTCGCGCTTGTCGCCCTTCATGACGTCGTCGAAGTTCGTGCCGACGAGTTGCTCGATCCCCCATACCTCGGAGGTGCCGTTGCCGACGACGGTGTGCTTCGAAAGATCAGCGACAATGCCCTGTGAGAATCCAAGGAAGCTCAAGGTATCGAAACCGCTGCCGCCCTCGAAGCGGTCGTTGCCGCCGCCAGCCCGCAATACGTCGTTGCCCGAGCCACCGCTGACGAAGTCGTCGCCGAGACCGTCATAGATGACGTCGTTATCGGCGCCACCGTAGAGCAGATCGGTGCCGTCGTGGCCGTTGATGTCGTCGTTGCCGCTACCGCCGTAGATGACATCGCTGCCGCCTTCTCCCCAAAGCAAATCGTCGCCGCTGCCACCGAGAAGCGTATCGTTGCCCAGCTCGCCGCGAAGCGTATCGCGCCCGGCGCTACCTTCGAGCAGATCATCGCCAATGCCACCCTTCAAGGCGTCGTCGCCGTAGCCGCCCTTCAAGGTGTCGTTGCCAGCCTCGCCGGACATGCGGTCGTTGCCGGCGCCACCCTTCAGGAGATCGTCGCCGTCGCCACCCAGAACGGAATCGTTACCCGCCATTGCGTCGATCCGGTCAGCCTCTGGCGTGCCGATGATGCTGTCTATCGCGTCCGTTCCGGTGATCTGCGCCACTGACCTTCTCTCCATGCTGTCTTCTGCGCCTTGCTACCGGCGCCGTTCCCGCGACCAAGTCGATGCGAAATCCCAAATAAACACAGGCGGTTTGCCGCTTATTTTTTCTCGCATTCGCCTTCGATGTTTATGATCCTAGCAACGGCGAATGAAACCGGCGTTTGGTTGTGCGTGGCAATGCGCTACGATTTTTCCTCTATTTCTATGCAATCACCGAAAAGAATACGGCCACCCGCTTTCACGGATGGCCGCATGTCATTCGCGATGCTGCGTCGTTAGACGAGGATCATGCCGTTGTCGTGCATGGTGGTCGCGTCGAAGCCCGTAACGCCTTCCAGCGTCACGACCTGCTGCCACTCGCCGCCGATGGCGGCGAAGACATGAGACGATGCTCCATTGTCGACGACCTTGACGATCTCGTCGATGCTCTCGAACGAACCCGTCTTGAACATCTTCGAGAAGTCGAGGACGTCCTCCTTCGAGAAGTCGGTTACGAGGTCGGCACCGAGGTGCTTTCCGCCGGCATCGACAACGTCCTTGGCGAGCCATTGGAACGTGTCTTTGCCTTCGCCGCCCGTCAGGGTGTCAGCACCGCCCAGACCACGCAGCACGTCGTTGCCGTCACCGCCAGCGAGATGCTCACCCGTCTTGGAACCCTTCATGTAGTCGTCGAACGAGGAGCCGACGACCTTCTCGAAGTTCCACAGGACGTCGTTGCCCATGCCGACCGCCGACTTCTTCGAAAGGTCGATGCTCATCGAGCCTTCGGCTTTCGAGAAGTCGATGACGTCATAGCCCGAGGCGCCGTTGTAGCTGTCGTCGCCTTCGCCGGCCACGACCACGTCGTCGCCCGAGCCGCCGTCGACCTTGTCGTTGCCAGCCCCATCGTGCAACTCGTCGTTGCCCGAGTTGCCCATCAACAGGTCGTTGCCGTTGCCGCCGACGAGCGTATCGTCGCCGGAGTTGCCGGTCAGCTGGTCGTCGCCTTCGCCACCGTCGACAAGGTCGTTGTCCTTGCCGCCCGAGATGACGTCATTGCCGGCTTCGCCGAACAGCTTGTCATCGCCGGCGTTGCCCCACATCTGATCGTTGCCGTCGCCGCCGTTCAGGACGTCGTTGTCGGCTACGGTCGTCACATGCGGCTTGTCGCTCACGATGCCCGTCGGCTTGGTGCCGCCGTACATCATGTCATCGCCCGAGCCGCCGACCAGCACGTCGCTGCCGCCGTTGCCCTGGAGAACGCTGCCAGGCTCCTTCGCCATGGTGACGTCGATCGTCGCCGTGGCCAGCAGGTTGGAGGAGCCTGAGGTCGACGCCGTAACGGAGAGCTTGAAGTTGCCGAGCCCCTCGCCGGTGATCGTCAGGCCAGCCAAATCGCCGGCCGTCAACGACCAGGTGCCATCGCCGTTGTCTTGACCAGCCGACAACGTGGCGCCGGCCGGAACGTTACCGATGACGATGGACAACGCTTCCGACTTGTCGACATCGACGAGATCGACGCCGATTTCGAGCGGCACGGTCACGCCGTAGTCTTTGCCGGCCACGATCTTGTCGTCGCCGCCGCGGCCGGAGAGATGATCGTTGCCCGTGACACCGACGATGTCGTTGCCCTTGCCGTCACCCTCGACTGTCATGCCGGGGTCGAAGTCGACGACATCGGCCGTTTTCAGCACGAGCGAGTCGGCAACAACCGTATCGTCCTCGTCGTCGGACTTACCGCCTTTGCCGTTGCCCTTGCCGTTGTCCGTGTGGCCGTCGTCGTTGTGGTCACCATCGCCGTGGCCGCGGCCGTCGTGCTTGTCGTCGTCGTTGTTGGGATCGTTGTCAGCCTTGTCCTTGCCTTCCTTCTCGGCCTCGTCCTTGGCTTCCTTCTCGGCTTTGTCCTTGGCTTCCTTCTCAGCCTTGTCCTTGGCTTCGTGCTCAGCCTTGTCCTTGGCTTCCTGCTCCGCCTTGGCCTTGACCTCGGCAACTTGAGACTCGGCCGCGCCAGCAGCGATTGCAGCCGCATTCGTCTTGCCGACGGTCAACGTCAGGACGCTGTCGTCGTAGTCCTTGTCGCCGCCACCCTTCAGGTCCTCGAAGCCGAGCTTGACCGTGCCACTCGCGACATCGACCGACGTCTTGACGTGATTGAGGCCATCGCCGTTCAGGCCCTTGCTGCCATCGTCCACGCTGTGGAAGAGCGACGTACCATAGGCCGACTTGACGACGGTTTCCTGCCCAGACTCGGCAACGTGCACGAGCTTGAGCTCGACGCCGCCATTGACGTTGCCGTCATTGCCCCTCGCGTCGACGAGCTTGAAGCTTCCCTTCGGGTCGGACAGCAGCTTGTCCATTCCCGACTTGGAAAAGCCGTCCGGCACGATGAAGAAGCCGACTTTCTCACCAAACTCGAGATTAACATCGACTGCAGATTTGCCGGCCGACAGCGTACCACCCGAGTTTTTCAGCGATGCATTCGCGAAAACGATGCGAACATCGGAGATCGACCCGTCATCGGCGATCGTGTACATGCCGACGGCGTTCTTGTACCCGGCGGTTTCGCCCTGAAAGACGACCTTGCCTTCGTAGTCCTCGACTGCGACGAGCGCTGGCGGCCCGACGACTTTGTTTTTACTACTGCTCATCTCACTTCATACTCCCTGGCACACCCACTCTTACGGGTTGGAGACAATTCCCGGCTGACGCAGCAACCTGATGCGCAGCCGGGCACGCCTGAGCGCACGCACTCTTCGACCCTCGATTCCGAGATTACACGTCGATTTGGAATTTCCCGTTCATTCGTCCGTACGCATGTTATTAAAATAAGCGACAATTTGTATATATTCTACACTAAAAAAGCCGCCAATCACTTGGCGGCTTTTTATTGACGAACCAGGCAGCCTTTACCAGGCTATACCCTGATACTCCTCGTTAACCGGGAGCTCGCGATAGAGGCGCGCCAGATCGAGAATGTGCACGCCCGGGGCCCGGGCGGCCAGCGCATCGCGGAACTCGGCCGTCGCGTGGCTGACCACGACGACGTCGGAACCCGCCACGAGGCTCGCGGCGTCTGCTGCAACGAGGCCAGACAGTGCGTCCATCAGCTTGGCTTGCGCCGGGCTCGCATGCTTCACGTAGTCGATCTGGCTCTGCAGATGAGGACCGAAGGCGACGTTGGGATCGTAGGCCGAGAGCTGCTCGCCCTTCGTCAGCAAACGCGCCATGAGGGCCAGGGTCGGGCTCTCGCGGAGGTCGTCGGTATCGGGCTTGAACGTGACGCCGAGGAAGCCGATCCGCTTGCCTGCGTGCGGCTGGAGCAGCTTCACGGCCTGGTCGATGTGGGCATCGTTAGAGGCCATCAGACTGTCGACGAGCGGCACGTGAACGCCTTGGCACTTGGCGATGTGGGCGACGGCGCGGACCTCCTTCGGCAGGCACGAACCGCCGAAGGCGAAGCCGGGCCGCAGATAGTAAGGCGACAGGTTCAGCTTCTTGTCCTGGACGAAAATGTCCATGACATCGTGGCTATCGATGCCCAGCGACTTGCACAAGCGCCCGATCTCGTTGCCGAACGCCACCTTAGTCGCATGCCAGACGTTGTCGGCGTATTTGACCATCTCCGCCGCCTCGATGGACGTGAAGATGACACGCTCGTCGACCGCACCGTAGATCGCCGCAACCTGTGCGGCGGTCTGCTCGTCGGAGGTACCGACGACCGTCTTCGGCGGCGCGAAGAAGTCGGCCACGGCGACACCTTCACGCAGGAACTCGGGGTTGAAGCAAACGCCGAAATCGCGGCCCAGCTTCTTGCCGGAGGCCTTCTCGATCTCGGGCACGACGACGTCGAGTGTGGTGCCGGGCGGCACCGAGCAGCGCAGGACGACCACGTGACGCGCGGATTTCAGGGCCAACGCCTGGCCGATGGCGCGGCTGGCTTGGCGGACGTAGCTGAAATCGCAGCCGCCGTCGGCCGCGGTTGGCGTGCCGACCGACATGAAGGTCACGTCCGTCTCGAGCACGGCTGCAATCAGATTCTGCGTCGCGTCGATGCGTCCCTTCTCAACACCGTCGGCGAGCAACTCGCCGAGGCGCGCCTCGACGATCGGGGCCCGACCCTCCTTGATCGCGCGCACCTTCTCGAAGGAGACGTCGACGCCGACCATTCGGAAGCCCAGGTGCGACAGGCAGGCCATCGACACGGCGCCAACATAGCCCAGGCCAATGACGCTAATGGAAGGCCGCAACTCGCCAAGCCGCAAAGCGTCGCCCCGTGTCGCCGAACCCTCAACCACCCCTTCGGATGACGCCAGCACTGTCATTCTCGTCCACGCTCCCGTTAGTCGCCTGTCCTTTTCGGAACACGCAGGAGCCTTCTTGCTGGGCCGCCTAGCGTGCCGACGCGGAGCTACTGCCGCCAGAACGCCAGCGCGCGTATCCCCGTGATCCCCGGACGAAACTAGTCTCGCCGAAAACCATCGCGGACGGCTGAAGGGAAACGATCGGATTTTACGGATCTAGCCAAAAACCAGCGCCACCACCAGGTCGACACTCGGTACCGTCAATAACTCGGTGTAAAGCATCACGACAAGAAGGAGAGAGCACGCCGATAGAACCGTCATGTAGATCGCCATGGCGCTGCGGAACGTCTCGAGGGCGCGATCGCCCGAAGAGCCCTGCTTCTGGTTGCCGCGGTTGGCCCACTTCTGCTTGGCGAGGCGCCACATCATGTAGATTTTGACTGCGGCGTTCAGGAGCTGATTGACGTATAGGCACCAGATATAATTGAGATCGACGCGGCGGGCGTAAGTAAACAGAACGATAGCGAGGAGTGCACGCGTTATTGCAATGTAAAGGAAGTACGCAACGATATATCCGCTGCCGAGCTTCATCGCACCGGCAAGTGCGAGCATTGGACTAAAGAGCATCGTCCACATTGCGAGACGCTGGTCGACGCAGCACCACCAGATGAAGAAGGGCATCGCTCTGGGACCGAGCTTGATGGCGCGATAGCCGTTACGCAGCATGTTGCCGGACCAGCGCCGCAAGTTCTCGACCATTCGGTTCACGCCGGAGCCTTCGACCACCTCGATCGTTGTGCCCGACGCATCCGGGACATAGGTCATCTTCACGCCGCGCTTCAGGAGCGTGTACCAGGTGCTCTTGTCGTCACCAGAGAGAAAGCGAAACGTGCCCCACAGCCAGTGATCGAGGAAGTCGGCTTCCTGCAGGCGGATGAACTCGTGGCTGGTGATGTGCTCGGCTCGGAACATCGAGCAGCGACCCGTCAGGGTGAGGACCCGCTCGGATAAGGCGTGCGAGCACATCGCGAGGCGGCGCTGCGCGAAACGCATATTGAGCCAGGACTGCATCCAGCCGGGGCCCCGCACCATGACGTGCTCGTCGGTGGTCAGCGCATGAAGCTCGGGATCGAGCGCGAACAGCGGTGTGCACTTGCGGACCAGCCCCGGGTGGAACACGAAGTCGCCGTCCATGAAGATGACGAGATCATCCTTGGCGAGGCCTGCCCGGGCCATGGCACGCAGGATCAGCGCGATCGCGACTCGCTTTCCCGGCTGGTTCTGGCGGATGATGCGCAGCGTGATGTCGAGATCGCTGGCAACGAGCTTCAAGTGCCGCGCGATCTTGTCCTCGTCCTCGCGCTCGCTGGAGCCAAGCCAGATCGTTGCCGGCACACCGGCCTCGCGGAACTCGCGGCAGAGAGAGCGAATGACCGCCTCGCTGATCTCGCGGTGCTCGCGAAACGTCGTCATCTGCACGTGGATATGGCGCGGGCGCCAGCCGGAATTCCAAAGCTCGGCGGCAAGGTCGCGTTTGCGCGGATAAGTGATGCGCTCGTAAATCAAGGCGCGCATCCAGTGGTTGAGCCACCAGCCGTAGCGCCAGATGCCGAGAATGCCCATGACGTAGACGATCTCGCGCGCCTCAGGATCCCAAATCGAATTCGGGAGCAGCTGGAGGCCGATCAGGCAGACGCAGAAATAGATGATCAGCTGCAGCTGTACGGCGGGCGACCACTTCGCAAACCGAGGTAGCGGCTGATCGGGTGCATCGATCTTTGCGATGGCAGCTTGAAGCCCGGCCATGCCACGCTGTCCTATCGGCTGGTGTCCGTCGACTGGCCAAGAGAGGCGAAGATCGAGTTGGTCGAGCGCTGCGGGAAGATCACCACGACCGGCAGCCCCGACCGATAGCGCTCGGCATCGGCAACGCGCTTGGGATCGGCAAACGCGAGCGTCACCTTGGCGGTACGGTCGACGGGGCCGCGCCAGCGATAGCCCGGATTGTGGGAGCGGTTCTGCTCGTCGACGAACGAGGACGTGCGATCGATACGCGTGACCTTCGCCTTCAACGTCTCGTTCAGCGCCGGCACGAACAATGTCGCCTCGTCACCCTGGCCGACACGCAGGACCTCGTCCTGGTTCAGCCATGCGGTGACCTCGCGCCTCTTGCGTTGCTCGATGACGGCGATCACATCGCCGCGGCGAACGCTTGCGTCGTCGAGGCGCGGGAGATCGAGCACGATGCCGTCGAACGGGGCACGCACCGCGAGGCGATCCTGGTGGCGCAGTGATGCAATGTAGCGCTGCTGAGACAGCTTGATCTCGTGCTCGCCCAGGCGAATGTCCGCCTCGATCTCGGCCATGCGGCCGGCGATGTCGGCACTGCCGATAGTTGCATTGCCCGAGTAGAGCCGCTTGCCGACGTTCTGCTCCGACAGCTGAATGCGCGTGTCGAGCTCGACGCGGCGGACCTCCAGGTCCTTGCGCAGCGTTATGACCTGTCGTGCGGCTTCCTCGAGCTTTGGCGCGGTCGCGTAGCCCTGCTGGTTCAGCCGGCGGAGGCGCTGCTCCTGCTGATTGGCGATCTTGAGCTGCTGCGACAACGCCTGCAACTCGAGCTTGGTCTGCTCGATGTTCTTCATTTCGATGGCCGCGTAGCCCCGGATGCGATCGAGCTCCTCGAGATGGCGCTGCTTTAGATTGCCGAGCTTCGCCTTGCGCTCCTGCACGGCGATCTCGGCCAACTCGAGCTCGCGCTGGAGCTGGCTATCGACCAGCTTGACGACGACCTCGCCGGCCTTGACGGGATCGCCGGGCTTGACATCGGTCCATGCGACGCGGCCATCGGCAGTCGCCGTAACTGTCTCCAACGGCGCAGTGATGACGGCGGTACGAACCTCCATGCGGAAGAAGTTGGTGTATGAGAGGATGGCTGCGTAGCCGAAGATCAGCAGTCCGGCCACCGCGTAGATCGCCGACATGGCGACCATTTTGGCTGGCCAGCGCTTCACCGGCATCTGCTGCATCGGATTGGGGTCGGGCTTCAGCGAGGCCGGCGTAACTGGCACGTCGATGCGCTGGATGGTGTCCTCGACATCGACCATCGAGCCGCGGACCAACTCCTCGAGGAAGTGGCTCATCAGCTCGCGCTCGCGCTCGCCGAGCTCGATGAAGCGGACTGCGATCATGCCGGCGTCAGGGTTCGCGCGGACAACCTCCGCCTTAGCGTCGAAGGTGACGTCGAAGCCTTGAAAGGGCAGCGTCAGAACAAGCTCGAGCGGGGCGAGCGGGGCGGGCATCTCGCCCGGGAAGTCCTCGATCCGAAGCCCGCCGAGGCTCCAGTCGGCTGCTTTGACGCGGTGGCCAGACAGAGTCACGTAGAGTGGTGCGGTGACACGGTGGTGCCGCCGCTGATCTGGCCGCTCCCTCCTGACCTTCACCGCCATCTACGACCATCCAAATACGCCACGCATTCGTCACACGGACCAACGGCCCATGCCCACTCCATCGTTTCGCACGGCGAGGTTAACAAACATCTTCTGCACGCCGACGATCGCCTCCGGATCACCCAGGAATTCGGTCCGCGTTGCGCGGTCCGGATTGGTGAACTAGGTGTAAACGCCAAATCCAGCTACGAGCCGCGATCGACCCGAGCAGGCCGCTCGCGGCGGCCACCTCTGAACTGAGAGACCCGATCATGACCATCTTTCGCTCTTTTCTCTTCGCGCCGGGCAACCATCCACGGCGTGTCGAGAAGGCTTTGGGCCTCGACGCGGATGCCACGATCCTCGATCTCGAGGACGCCTGCCCGATGGCCGAGAAGGTCGCGACGCGGGCGGTCGTGGTGAAGGCCTACCAGGGCCCGCGGCGCTGTCTCGGGTATGTGCGCGTCAACGCCATGTCGACGGAATGGGGGTATGGCGACATCGTCGCCGTCGTGCAGACGGGCGTCGATGGCATCGTGCTGCCGAAGCTCGAGACGGTGGACGAAATCCGAGCGGCAGACTGGCTGATCGGCAACCTCGAGCGCGAGCGCGGGCTCACGGCGGGGGCCATCGACGTCGTGCCGATCATCGAGACGGGCAAGGGGCTCGCCAACATCCGGGCCATCTGCGCCGCGGGAACGCGCGTGAAACGGATCGCGTTCGGGGCCGGCGACTTCACGCTGGACATGAACATGACGTGGTCGCGCAGCGAGGCCGAGCTGCTGCCCTACCGGACCGAGTGCGTGCTCGCCTCACGCGCCGGCGGCATCGAGCCGCCGATCGACACGGTTTGGGTGGACATCAAGGACTCCGAAGGTTTCCGGAGCTCCGTCGAGACCATCAAAGGGCTCGGCTTCCAGGGCAAGATGTGCATCTACCCCGACCAGGTTCCGGTCGTTAACGAGGTGTTGAGCCCGAGCTCCGCCGAGGTGGAATGGTCGCGCAAGGTCGTCGCAGCATTCGCCGAGGCGGAGAAAGCGGGCTCGGCCTCGATCCAACTCGAGGGCAAGTTCATAGATTACCCGATCGTTTACAGAGCCGATCGAGTGATCGCCATGGCGGAGAAGATCGCGGCGAAGGCGAAAAGCTGAGGCCGCATCCCTGACCGCACCGATTAAGCCGATGTAAGACGCGGTGGACTATCAAAGAGAGACTCTTCTGGAGACTCTCGGATGCACCGGTTCCGACTCCTCGGCAACGCGACCTTGATCGCGATGGGCCTCCTGGCGCTTGTCGCGATCTCGCCCATAGGCCAAGTCATCGCAATGTTGGCTGCCATTTCGGTGATCGGCTTACCGATTGCCTTTCTGGTCGTCGCGCTTCCATCCGTGTTTCTTGTCCTTCTGGCCTCGCGCCTTACCGGCGAGGCTTGGGCTTGCTTTCGCAGTGGCAGGACAGGAGCGGCTATCGCCTTCGCCCTTGCTCTCTTGCTGATGGCGGATTTCTTCGTTTTCCGCGCGTGGCGCGTCAACGGCTGGCTCGATAGCCGTGTCGCCGCGCTCGTTGCAGACGACAAAGACCAGGCGGCCGCCACCGGGTCAATCGGCACGCTCGGCGTGCTGCGCAATACTCGTAACGCTTCGGATACAGACGAGTTCGTGCGACGATCTCTGCCGACGGCTTTTGTTGACCGGGGCCGCGAAGCAGGTGCTGGCGCTGACCGCGGCACCCACCCCGCAGCGAGGTCCGACGGCGCGCAAGACGAACCGACTACCTGACTGGCCCGCGCTCGATCCCGCCCCCCAGATGTCGGGCACCGCCTGGCGACTCGAGCAGCGCGATGAGTGCGGCGTTCTCAAGCTTCCCAACTCGTCCCGCCTGGTCAATGTGCCCGAGCCGGCACGGCCACGCGGGACGCCCTATGTGCCCGCCGCCAGCTCCGAGCAGCTCCTGCGCCTCAAAATCGCGGGAGGGATGTGTCTCGTCGGCGAAGAGATGCCACTGGCGCAGGCCGACGCGCTCCTCGCCTATGGGACGCTGAATTCCGGCTTTTCTGCATCTCGCGCCGGATACGACGCCTGGGCCGACACGATCTCGACTTGGCGCATCGCGTTCTGGCGCAAGGACGGCAGCGGGTTTGCGGAAACGTATCGCCGTACGGGCGTGCTCTCCTGGAGACTGCCGTGGCTTCTTGTCCCAACGATCATCCCCGGCGCGGAGCTGAAGACAAACGGTGGCTGGGTTCGTGCGACCGACACGCGCAATCGAGGGCGGCACGAGAGCGAGCCCCCGATTGCGTCGTTCGTCATCGACAAGCTTCGCCTGTCGTTGCGACTCGAGATCGAGCCAGGAGCCTCGAGCCTCGATCAGCAAGCCAGCTTGCGCACCGAACAGGCGAAAGTGGTCGATCGCATTCTCGCGCCGGGTGCCGCGTCATCCGACCTCGAGATCAAGGTCGTCGGTGATTACCTCCATAGCGTTGGATCCGCGCTGGCGCGCCGCGTGAACAGTGCAGGGACCGAGCACGCCGAGCGGGTCACCCGCATCCTCGAACAACCCCGCATCACGCTATCCTGGCCAGCGGTCGGTGCCTCGAAGTTCGCCATCGAGACGACGCCGTCTTTGGCGCCAAGGCTTGCCGCCGCACTCGTGGGCCGGCTCGAGGCTTTGCCGCCACCGACGGACGGCAAGGGCACGCGCTCGTCGTGGAACGAGCAGATCAGGACCATTACGAGCTCACTCGCCCAACTTCCGGGAGATGCGTTGACTCCTTACCGGCCGGAGGTCGTCGCTCTCATGCGTGACAGGGAGCGCCGCATCCACGCCTTGCATTTCCTCGGTCATCTCGATGGCTTCGGTCCATCGATAGCGCCCGAGATCCTCGCCATGATGGACGATGCTGCGTTGCTCCGCGAGGTCCGGCCCGGCGAGCTCAGCCATTTCCAGCGCACGTGGGCGCAAGTCTGGCGGGCCGGAGCGCAATCGATCTGCCGGATGGCGCCGGAGCTGACGGGCTCGGTCGAGGACTTCCGCGTGCGTGTCAGTGCACTCGCGGCTCAGAGGGTGCGCCCGTCCAAGGATGCGGTGGTTGCCGCCCTGGTGCGCATGGGCGTTCCGGAGGACGACATTCGGGCGACGCTCGCCATCGATCCCGACGACGCGGCGGCGATGCGCCGGTTGAGCTACGCCTTGCAACGTGCAGGCCGCAAGGCGCCCTGTCATTGACCGACGCCCGAGACAGGAACGCACCATCGACGCGGTGAGCGGCGGCGTCTATTCCGCGGCCTTGGCAGGAGCGGGTGATCGTGGCTCTTTCTCCAGTACATACGGTGCCATGGATTTCTGGGCTGCGGTGCGACGCTCATGCCAGCGCTGGCCACCGCCGTAATAGGCGAGGCTGCCGGGCCTGGCCTTGCCGTCGCCGTTGTAATAGGACACGCAATCGCGGAGCGGCGCCGACAACAGATCCATCTCGGCGCAATGCTGGGCGTAGTCGTCCTCGGCCTCGCGCGTCACGTCGATGGTGCGTGCCCCGCGATCCTTTACGGTCTGCATGGCCCAGACGACGTAGCTCGCGTGCATCTCGGAAACGCGGGTAAAATTGAATTGGCCGCCGCCGCCTTGCGGGCCGTTCATAATAAAGAGGTTGGGAAATCCGCTGGAATGCATGCCGAGAAACGTTCTCGTGCCCTCACTCTCCCATTTCTCTTTCAGGGTGATGCCGTCTCGCCCACGGATCATATTGAATGAGCCGGTGCCCATCCATTCGAAGCCGGTCGCATAGATCAGGACGTCGAGAGGATACTCGACGCCATCGTGCACGACGCCGCGCTCGTTTATCTCCTTCACGCCGACCGGCGCGGTGTCGACGAGGTGGACGTGGGGCAGGTTGAAGGTCGGCAGATATTCGTCGTGGAAGGTCGGGCGCTTGCAGCCGTAGGGATAATAGGGCTTCAACGATGCCGCAGTCTTTGGGTCCTTGACGATCGAATCCACGCGGGCGCGGATCTGCTCCATGATGCGGAAGTTGCTCTCGAGCTGGCGCTGGATCATCTCCTCCGGCGTCAGTTGCCGGTTGTGCTGCCTGCGTTCCCGGTAATCCTGGACCTTGCCGGCGAGGAAATCATCGTTGCCCTGAAGGGCCGTGCGGCCAGCCGAGATCGTTGCCAGGCGCTCGCGGCGCTGAACCGCCCAGTTCGGCTCGCTCGGCCAGGTCGCGTATTCCTCCGGCGTGGTCGCGCGCTGATCGCGGACATCGATAGACGATGGCGTGCGCTGGAAAACGTAGAGCTCCTTCACGACCTTCGCGATCTCAGGGACCACCTGCACGGCCGTGGCGCCCGTGCCGATGATGCCGACGCGCTTGTCCTTCAGATCGATGTGATAGTTCCAGCGCGAGGTGTGGAATGCCTCGCCTTTGAACGTCTCCATGCCCGAGATGCGCGCGAGCTTGGGCGTCGTCAGAATGCCGTTGGCGAGGACCACGTAGCGCGCGCGCATGGCGTCTCCGCGGTCGGTCCTGATGATCCAGCGCCCGGCTTCCTCGTCCCAGTCGGTGCGCTCGACCGTGGTGTGGAACAGGCAGCGATCGTAAAAACCGAAGCGCTCTGCCATCGTCTGGCAGTACTCGAGGATCTCGAAGCCCGATGCGAACTTCATCGACGGGATGTGGCCCATCTCCTCCAACAAGGGGAGATAGCTGTAGCTTTCGACGTCGCAGGCGATGCCCGGATAGCGGTTCCAGTACCAGGTGCCGCCGACGTCGCCGCCCTTCTCGCAGAAGCGAACGTCGGTGAAGCCCGCGTCACGCAGGCGATACCAGAGCAGCATCGCGCCGAAGCCCGCGCCTATGACAAGCACCTCGCAGTCGTCCGTCAGTGCCTCGCGCTCGACGGGGGGCTCGGAGTAGACGTCCTCGAGGTACTTCGCGAACTCGCCTTCCATCGCCATGTAGTCGGCCGCGCCTTGCCGGACTTCCTTGTACTCCCGGTATCTGCGCTGCTCCTCGGCGTTGAATACGGCGCCGGGTGGCGGCGGCGGCAGGGTTCTCAGCCGCTCGTCGGTGACGATGGAGTAGCCCTTGCCGGCGATCTTGTCGGTCGCCTTGGCGGCGCGCGTGTTGAAGATCTTGCGCCCCGTCGCCGGGTCGATTCGGACAGCCGTGCTCATCGTCGTATCTGCTCCGAGTAGGTCGAGATCATTCGCCAGCGTTGCCTATTCAGATCGCGGTTGCAATCCGCAGCCTACTTGTCGACGAGATAGCCGCGCTCGTCCCGGATCTCCGGTCCATCGACACGGGCGCGGCCGTCACCGAACTCGGCGTCACGGGCCTTGAGGGCGGCCTTGAGGCCCTCGCCTTGTGCCAATCGGCGGAAACGCTGCGTGCCCGGGGCGAGGTGGGCGCGCCCGTCGTTCTCGGCGGCGATGCGCTGCAGCGTGCGGGCGCCCATCAGCTCGAGGCCCAGATTGACGATGCGCTTGTTGGCGGCGAGCAGGTCCGGGTCGATCAGGGCCATGCGGGCGGCAAGGCCTTCGGTCTCGTTCCGGAGGTGCTCGGGCGGCACGGCCTTCATGACGAGGCCGATCATCTGCGCCTCGCGGCCGGTGATGGTGTCGCCGGTCAGCAGCAGGCGCTTCGCCCACTGGGGGCCGCAGTTGTAGACCCACATCTGGTTTGGCAGCGAGCCAAGGTCACGGGCGGGCGGGAAGCCGAGGATGGCGTCGTCGGCGGCGATGACGATGTCGGCGAGGAGTGCGATATCGGTGCCGCCGGCGATGCAGTAGCCGTGCACCTCAGCGATGACCGGCTTGTGCATGTCGAACAGCACCATGCGCAGGCGTTGCGCGTACTCGAGGCGCCAGATGTCGTCGTCGATGGTCGGATTGTTGTAGATCCCGCCACTGCGATAAACAGGACCGTCGGGGCCGGCATTGGTCGGCGGCTGGGGTGCTGGCGAGATGTCGTAGCCGGCGCAGAAGGACTTGCCGGCGCCGCGCAGGATGACGCAGTGCACTGACTTGTCGCTGTCTGCCTCCCAGAGCGCGTCGTTGAACTCCTTCAAGAGCGGGATAGAGAGAGCGTTTCGCTTCTCGGGCCGGTTCAAAGTAACGCGGGCGACGCCGTCGGCGACCTCGTAGAGGATGTGCTGGTAGGCGGTCATGGGCGGCTCCCGGTTAGCATAGAAGGCTTTCGGAAGATGATGGGGGAGGCGGAGCGAAGCGTCAAAGGGTCGGCCACTCGCGACATTGCAGAGGCGATCTGCTATGACGCACGAAACGATCGCCTCAGAGCCAGATCGCGAGCACCATGACCGCTGTTCAGACCATTCGGACCGAGGCCCAAGGCCTCCCTCCGGCGAAGCCGATATTCTCATACCGGCGCCACTGGGCGCACCGGTTCGGCACGTCACCGTTTCTGCCCAGGACCCGGGCCGAGATGGACGCGCTCGGCTGGGACGAGTGCGACATCATCCTGGTGACCGGCGATGCCTACGTCGACCATCCGAGCTTCGGGATGGCCATCGTGGGGCGTCTCCTGGAAGCCCAAGGTTTCCGGGTCGGCATTCTTTCGCAGCCGGACTGGCAATCGGCCGAGCCGTTCAAGGAGCTGGGCCAGCCGGCGCTGTTCTTCGGCATCACCGGCGGCAACATGGATTCCATGGTCAACCGCTACACGGCGGATCGCCGGCTCCGGCACAACGATGCCTATACGCCGGGTGGCGAAGGCGGCAAGCGGCCGGACCGGTCGGTTATCGTCTACGCGCAGCGGTGCCGGGAGGCGTTCAAGGATGCGGCCATCGTCGTTGGCGGCATCGAGGCCTCGCTGCGGCGGATCGCTCACTACGACTACTGGTCGGACAAGGTGCGCCGGTCGATCCTGGTCGACTCGAAGGCGGATCTGCTGATCTACGGCAACGCCGAGCGCGCCGTGGTCGAGGTGGCGCACCGCCTCGCGAAGGGCCAGTCGTTCGACGAGATGGACGACGTGCGCGGCGTGGCGCTGATGAAGCGTGCCTTGCCGGAGGGCTGGAGCGAGCTGCACGCCGACGACGTGACAGACTCCGACGAAGGCGCGCGGATGACGCGCGACGGCCACACGGTTGTGCGCCTGCCCTCCTATGAGCAGGTTTCGGCGGACGCGGAGACCTACGCGCGCGCCAGCCGCGTTCTGCATCGCGAGTCGAACCCCGGCAACGCGCGCCCACTGGTACAGCGGCACGGCGACCGCGAGCTCTGGGTGACGCCGCCGCCGATTCCGCTGACGACAGAGGAGATGGACCGGGTCTACGAGCTGCCCTATGCGCGAGCACCGCATCCGGCCTATGGCGACGCCAAGATTCCAGCCTGGGAAATGATCCGTTTCTCGGTGACGATCATGCGCGGCTGCTTCGGCGGCTGCACGTTCTGCTCGATCACGGAGCACGAAGGGCGGATCATCCAGAACCGCTCCGAGCAATCGGTGCTCAACGAGATCGAGGCCATTCGCGACAAGACGCCGGGTTTCACGGGCATCATCTCGGATATCGGCGGCCCGACCGCCAACATGTACCGGATGGCCTGCAAGGACCCGAAGATCGAGGCGTCGTGCCGACGGTTGTCGTGCGTCTATCCCGGCATCTGCCCGAACCTCAACACGAGCCACGAGGCGCTGATCTCGCTTTACCAGAAGGCGCGCGAATTGCCGGGCATCAAGAAGGTGCATGTGGCCTCGGGCGTGCGATACGACCTCGCGGTGACGAGCCCGGCCTACGTCAAGGAGCTGGTGACGCACCACGTCGGCGGCTACCTGAAGATCGCGCCGGAGCACGTGGAGGAGGGGCCGCTCTCCAAGATGATGAAGCCCGGGATCGGCGCCTACGACCGCTTCAAGCAGCTATTCGATGCGGCGGCGCAGCGGGCGGGCAAGGAGTACTTCCTGATCCCCTATTTCATCGCGGCGCATCCCGGTACGACCGACCAGGACATGCTGCAGCTGGCGATTTGGCTGAAGAAGAACAAGTACCGCGCCGATCAGGTGCAAACCTTCCTGCCGTCACCGATGGCGCTGGCGACGGCGATGTACCATTCGGGCAAGAACCCGCTGAAGGCGGTGCGGCGCGGCGGCTCGGAAGAGGTGGAGACCGTGCGCGGCATGCGTCAGCGACGGCTGCACAAGGCTTTCCTGCGCTATCACGACCCGGAGAACTGGCCGCTTCTGCGTGAAGCCTTGAAAGAGATGGGACGCGCCGATCTGATCGGTCCCGGCAAGCATCAGCTCGTGCCGGCGCATCAGCCGTTGGGCACGGGGCGCACGGGCGGCGAAGGCATGCGCACCGGCAAGAAGCACGGGCACCAGACCTTCACGACGAAGGGCCTGCCAATGGTGAAGCGGAAGCCGGTGGCCAAGGGCAAGGCCGAGGGACGGCGTGGGGGCTCGACGTCGCGGGGGTGACGTTCATCCCCGGACGCAGGACGCCTGCGTCGGCCTCCTCTCTTCCCGGCATATCCGCAGAGGCGGGCGCTCACGAGCCTTGAACCGCGGAGCGCATAGAGCGCAACCGGGCGCCCAGATCGCACTTTCCGGTGGACCCTTGTCACGGAAGCGACAAGACTTGGCCGAACGTCCTCACGTCTCGGCGAGCAAACGATGACCATCGAATCCCTCAAGCCATTCCTCACACCCCGCTCGATCGCCATTCTCGGGGCCAGCCAGGATCCGAACAAGGTGGGCGGCCGGCCGCTGCACTATCTGATGAAGTATGGCTTCAAGGGGCCGGTCTATCCGATCAATCCGGGGCGGCCAGAGGTGCAGGGACTGAAGAGCTACAAGAGCCTCGAGGAGCTGCCCGAGGTGCCGGAGCTCGCCGTTTGCGTGGTTGCGGGCGATCAGGCCGTCACGGCGGTGGAGGATGCCGCCAAGCGCGGCGTCAAGGCACTGATCTGCATCACCTCGGGCTTCGGCGAGACCTCGGACCCCGAGGGCGCGGTGAAGCAGAAGCGCATGGTCGACGCGGCGCGGGCCGGCGGCATGCGTATGGTCGGGCCGAACACGCAGGGTCTCGCGAATTTCTCGAACGGTTGTGTCGCCTCGTTCTCGACGATGTTCACGACGCTCGCCTGCAAGGACGGGCCGATCGCGATGGTCAGCCAATCGGGCGCCATGAGCGCGATCCCTATCGGGCTGCTCGCCGAGAAGGGGCTCGGCGTTCGCTACTCGCTGGCGACCGGCAACGATGCGGACGTCTCGGTGCTGGAGATGGCGTGCGCGGCGGCGGCCGATCCGGAGATGAAGCTGCTGCTCGTCTATCTCGAAGGCATGCCGCACGCCGACAAGCTCGCGGATCTGGCCGAAATCGCGCACAAGAACGGCACGATGGTGGTCGCGCTCAAGTCGGGGCGCACAGCGGCGGGTGCCAGGGCGGCTGCCTCGCACACGGGCGCGCTCGCCAACGAGGACAGGGTCGTCGATGCGGCCTTCAAGCGCGTCGGCATCTGGCGAGCGCAGAACATCGCCGAGCTTGTGTCGACGGCCGAGATGTACCTCAAGGGCTGGAAGCCCAAGGGTCGGCGGTTCGTGACGATCTCGGGCTCCGGTGCCACCGGCGTGATGTCCGCCGACCACGCGACGGAGGAAGGGCTCGAGGTCGTGAGCTTCGCGCCGGAGACGCGCAAGAAGCTCGATGCCATCCTGCCGAGCTTCGCGAGTGCGGCCAACCCGATCGACCTCACCGCCGCGCTGCTGACCAACAACAGCCTGCTGGGCCAAATCCTGCCGGTGATTGCCGATGCCGATGCGGCCGACCTCTTCAAGGTCGACATGCCGGTGGCCGGACCGGGCTACGACATGCCGGGGTTCGCCAAAGACATCGCTAGCTTCAGCAAGGCGACAGGCCGGCCGGTGGTGGTCGCAGGGTGGCAGGGTGACATCCCGTCGACGTTCCGCGAGGCTGGTGTGCCGGTATTTCCGCTCGAGGCGGAGGCGATAAAGGGGCTGGCGCAGCTCGTCGCGCATCACGAGATCGTCGATCTCGCCAAGGCTCGGCCGCGGCCGAGCTGGCAGGCGTTCGATCCGGGCCGGGCAGACCGGAAGGAAGCGACGCTGAACGAGGCGGACAGCCTTGATGCGCTCGCATCGGCGGGATTGCCCGTGGTGCCGCATCATCTGTGCCGTAACGCGGCCGAAGCGGCGACGGCGTGGCGCAACCTGGGTGGCGCGGTCGCCGTCAAGGGCTGCTCGGCGGACCTGCCGCACAAGTCGGAATACGGGCTGGTCAAGCTCGGGCTCGACAACGAGGACGCGATCGGGGACGCCTTTCGGGAAATGGAGCGCGCGGTCGCGAAAGCCAACGCGCCGTTCGACGGCGTGATCGTGGCGCGGATGGTGAAGGGCCGGCGCGAAATGTTGATCGGCGCGCATCGGGACCCGTTCTTCGGGCCTGTGATCGCAGTAGGCGAGGGCGGCAAGTACGTGGAAGCGATGCCCGACATCGCGCTGCTGTTGCCGCCATTCTCGAAGGAGGACGTGCTTCGAGCGCTGGACGGCCTCAGGTGTGCGCCGGTGCTGAAAGGCGTCCGTGGCGAGCCGCCGATGGATACCGACGCCCTGGCCGACGCGGCCGTGAAGGTGGCCGAGCTGATGCTGAACGATCCCGGCATCGCCAGCCTCGACATGAACCCGGTGATGATCGGCGACAAGGGGCGCGGTGTAGCGCTCGTGGACGCCGTGGTGGTCAGGTACGAGGATTGAGGCAGCATGCCAGTTTCAATCGAGCGGCTCGATCCCGGAAGCTACCGGCGGACGCCCTGGAAGAACGGCGGCGGTGAGCTGGTCATCATTGCCGACGGCGGCGGCGAGGGCTGGGGATCGGGCGGTTTGGCCTGGCACTTCGGGCGGACGGCCATCGTGGCAGAGGGGCCGTTCTCGGATCTTTCGGGCTTCGAGCGTTTGCAGGTCGTGATCAAAGGACGTGGCCTCGTGCTGCTTACTCCGGCAGGCGAGATCGATCTGCGGGTGCCGTTCCAGCCCCGGCGCTACGACGGAGGCACGCCGATCGTGACCAAACTCGAGGATGGCTCGGTCGAGGTCGTCAATCTGATTGCGGACCGCAAGAGCTTCGACATCAATCTACGCGTAGGCGAGGCTGGCGAAAGCATCGACCTCGGCCCGGGCGACCACATCGTGCATGCGTCGACCGAGGCAGTGGTGCTCGAGGTTGCCGGCCAGCGGCATGAGCTGCCGGGCGATCATGCACTGCGCGCTCGATCGGATGCATGGACGGACTGCCTCGTGGTGTCCGGCCGCGCGCTGGTCGGATCCGTCTATCCGATGCGCCGTTGAAAGCCCCTCATCCTTCCTCGGGCCGCCAGCCGTAGACCCAATCATAGCCAGCCATGACGCGCTCCCCGGGCAGCAGGCGCATGGCGGCGTTGCGCGCGAAGGCCGCCGGTCCGCCAAGGTGGAACATCATGCCGTTGCGACGGGCGGCGGCGACAACGCGGCGGCTACGGTCGGCGCGCGCTCTTTCGTAGGCCGCGAGCGAGGCCGGAATTCCGGCGGAACCGCCGGCGCCGGCGAGGCAGGCGCCGAGCGTTGCCGCATCCTCCAACGCGAGCACGCCGCCCTGGGCCAGGAACGGTAAGGTGGGGTGGGCGGCATCGCCGAGAAGGGTGACGTTGCCTTTCGACCAGTGCGCGAGTGGCTCGGTCTCGAACAGGGCCCAGCGGCGCCACGTGTGGCCGGCCCCGAGGGCGCGGGCGAAGGCTGGGGCCACGTTTTCGAGCGCCGTTTCAATGGCGCCGGGGGCTACCGGCTCAGACCAGCCGCGGCCGCTCCAGGTCTCGGTGCGCACGACGACGACGGCAATCTCGCGGCCGGCCCGTACGGGGTAATGCACGACGTGCGCGCCTGGGGCGAGCCAAACGACGGTGCACGTGGCCGAGAGGATCTCGCTGGAGCCGGACGAGGCCGGTGCCTCGACGACCGTACGGGCTGCGGTTCGACCGGAGAAGCGCGGCGCGCGCGGGGCGAAGAGCTGCTGGCGGACACGGGAGAATACCCCGTCGGCGCCAATCAGCATCGCGCCCTGGAGCGAGCGGCCGTCACGTGCATGGAGTTGCACGCGCTCCGCTTCTGCCTCGAACAATGTCGCCTCGAAACCCTTCACGACGGTGATCAGCGGCTCGGCGGCGACGGCGGCGACGAGGGCCGCCTGCAGGTCGCGACGGTGGGCCAGCCAATAGGGCGCGCCATGGCGGGACGCGATCCAGTCACCAAGGGGCAGGCGCTGGAGGATACGCGCGGTGGCAGCGTCCCGAACGACGATCTCACGCGGAGCGGCGACTGCTCCCTCCAGCCCGGGCGCGACGCCCAGCTGCCGCAATACGCGGACACCGTTAGGCGAAAGCTGGATGCCAGCGCCTGCCTCGGACCATTCGGCGCGGCGTTCGGCGATGATGGAAGGCCAACCGGCTCGTGCGAGCGCCAATGCTGCCGTCAGGCCGCCAATGCCGCCGCCAGCAATGAGCGCGGGCATGCGTCGCCGGTTCGGCATGGCGCCTCGCTTCGGCCGGCACGGGCCAGCCTAGATCATGCCCTCAGTCGCTGGCGTCGACGAGGCCGTGCGTGGCGACGATGCAGCCAGGCGGATCCGACTCGACGGCCGACAGGCCGGGCACATACTCGTAGACGGTGGAGCAGTAGGGGCACAGGATCTCGTTGTCGGTGCCCATGTCCAGATAGACATGCGGGTGGTCGAAGGGTGGGCGCGCGCCCATGCAATTCAGCTCATGGACGCCGACCTTGATGCGATCGACGCCGATGTCATTGGCAAAATGCGGAACCACGCTGGCGGCCATGCCTTGCTCCCAGATCGGCGCAATTGGTTGGGCGGCACCTTAATGGCGCGGCGGCGCGATTGACAGCCGTGAATTGGGTATGACAGTGAGCGCCATTCAGTCGCGGGCTTGCGAGCCCCACACGCAAGGAACCCGACCCGATGCCCCAGTTCAACTCCGACGGCGTCGACATCGCCTACCTGGACGAAGGCACGGGCGATCCAATCCTGCTGATCCACGGTTTCGCGTCCAGTGCGCAGGTGAACTGGGTGGATACAGGCTGGGTGCGCGACCTCGTCCGGGCAGGGCGGCGTGTCATCGCGATCGACAATCGGGGCCATGGTCAGTCGGAGAAGCTGCACGACCCGTCGCGGTACGGCGGGCCGGTGATGGCGGAGGACGCGCGGCGACTGCTGGATCATCTCGGCATTCAGCGGGCCGACGTAATGGGCTACTCGATGGGAGCGAGGATCACGGCCTTCCTGACGCTGGCACATCCCGAGCGGGTGCGGAGCGCAATATTCGCCGGGCTCGGCGGCAACATGGTGCGCCCGATGGCTGGCACGGGACCTATCGCGGCCGCGCTCGAGGCGCCGACCATCGACGACGTGACGAATGCGACAGCACGCACATTCCGGGCGTTTGCCGAGCAGACGAAGGGCGATCTCAAGGCGCTTGCCGCCTGTATCCGCTCGTCTCGAGATCCGCTGACGCCGGAGGCCCTGGCAACGGTGACGTGCCCCGTTCTGGTGGCGGTCGGCAGCGACGATGTGATCGGGGGCAAGGCCGAGACACTGGCGGCGCTGATCCCCGGCGCCGAGGCGTTCGTGATCGAGGGCCGCGACCATATGAAGGCTGTCGGCGACCGCAGCTATAAGGACGCGGTGACAGCGTTCCTCGACCGGCGGGCCTGATACGCGCCGCTGGGATACGTGCTCGGTTGCATCACCCTCCGTCAGGCGTCAACGCGCCCTTAACCGACGTTGACGAATAGTCGCCGAGGCGTATCGCCTTGTGCCGCGTCGGCGACCGTCTCATTTCGGCAACCGGTTCCGCGGGTAGAGGGCGACACGTGAAGCTCAGGGTACACGAGGCCTGGCTGAAAGCCGGCGTGGCGGCTGCGTTGCTGCCTCTGCCATGGCTGGCTGGGACCGTGGCCCTGGCGCAAGCGCCTTCTGGCCCGAGCCTCGGGGCATGGCCAACGATCACGCAACCGGCGCCGCGGCCGGCGCTCCGGTCGACGTTGCCTTCGGTTGCTGCCGAGCGGCAGGTGGCTCCGGTCGCGCCTATCCGCCGCGCCGAGCCCGACGGCGACGATCCACAACAGGCCGAGCCGCCCCCTGCGCCCAGGCCCGACGACCAGCCACTCGAGCCGCAGGCGCCGCAGGACGGCGTACTCCAGGCGGACGAGCCGCAGCCGGTTCTCGATGGCCTCGATCCGAATGCACCGGACACGCGGGAGGCCGAGGACATCCAGGCGTTCAGGCCGACCGAGACAGCCACGGGGTACGATCCCAGCCAATTCACCATCGAGATCGATCCGGTGATCGATGCAAGGACGGTGCAGTTCACCCGGCTCGATCCCTATGCGCCGACAGGCATTCGCTTGGGAACGTTCCTGCTCTATCCCGAGGCCGAGATCGGGGCGGCGGCTTTCAACAACCTGCTCAGGACGAGCACCGACCGGCGAAGCGACGTGGCGCTCGAGACCCGGCCCGGTGCGCGGCTGATCTCGACGTGGGCGGTGCATGCGGTGGAGCTCGGCGCGCGTGGGCTCGCGTCATTCCACAACGAGCTGCCATCTGAGGACGACCGGGCCTGGGCGCTCGATGCACGCGGGCGGCTCGACCTGACGCGGCGGACCAACGTCGAGAGCAGCCTCGGCCGAGAGGTGACGCAGGAGACGCGCGGCACCATCAATACGCGCGCCGGTGCGGGCGGTCGGTCGGACGTGACGACGGACCGGGCGGCGGCGGCGCTCAACCATCGGTTCAACCGGGTCGGCCTGCAATTGCGCGGCGCGGTCGCCGAGCGCGACTATGCGCCCGCGATCGAAAGTGACGGCACCACGCTCAGCAACGACGATCGCGATACGACGCAAAGAGAAGTGGCGCTCCGGGCGACGTGGGAGTTCAAGCCGCAGCTCTCGGCTTTCGGCGAGGTCGGGACCGATGAGCGCGACTATCGCGCGGCGAGCCGCAGCGACGGGCTCAGGCGCGACTCCAGCGGCGAGCGCTACCGGGTCGGCGTCTCGTTCGGGAACTCGGGCCAAATCGTGCGCGGCGAGCTGGCGGTCGGCGCCTTGAAGCAGCGGTTCGACGATCATCGGCTCCCGGAAATCTCGGGGGTCATCGTCGATGCCAATGTCGGCTGGCGGATCACGGGACTGACGTCGCTGCTGGTCACGGCGCGCTCTGATATCGGCGAGTTGACAGTAGCCGGCTCGGGCGGTGCGATGGTCCGGTCGGTGGGCGCGGAGGTGCGCCATGCGTTCCGGCGCAATGTCGTCGGCTCGGCAGGCGTGCGGCTGACGCGGGCCGACTATGCGGGCATCGACCTCGTCGAGCAGGACATCACCACGTCGCTCGGGGTCGACTACTACATGTCGCGCGAGGTCTCGCTGTTCGGTCGCTACGCGCACATCGACTTCTCGTCGACGAGTCCATTGGGCGACTACACGGCGGACGAGGTCCGGGTTGGCGTGCGCGTCCGGCGATGAACGCGGCGGCTCAGCGCGCGGCGCCGAGGCGGGGCACGACCAACGGCAGCGGCACCTCGACCGGAGCGTCGAATATCGCCGTCTCGTTCTCGATGCGAACCGCGCCGGAGGCGACCAGCCGGAGCGCCAGCGGATAGATCTGATGCTCGGCCTCGAGCACGCGGGCGGCCAGTGTTTCGGCGGTATCGCCTGGCAGGACCGCGACCGCTGCCTGGGCGAGGATGGGGCCCGAATCCATCTCGGTCCGCACAAAATGCACCGAGCAACCGACGATCAAGGCGCCGGCATCCAGGGCGCGCTGATGCGTGTCGAGACCCGGGAAGGCCGGCAACAGCGAGGGGTGGATATTCATCAGCCGGTCGCGCCAGCGATCAACGAAGCCGCCGGTCAGCAGCCGCATGAACCCAGCGAGGCAAACAAGCTCAGCGCCGTGATCGAGGATCGCCTGATGCAGTCGGGCCTCGAATGCCATGCGGTTGGCGTACTCGCGATGATCGATCGCGACCGTCGCGATGCCCTGATCGGCGGCCCAAGACAGGCCCAGCGCCTCGGGCCGGTTCGCGATGACGACGGCGGGCTCGGCCGGGAAATCGGGCTCGCGCATGGCCGCGACGAGCGACTGCATGTTGGAGCCGCGGCCAGAGATGAGAATAGCGGTTCGCTTTTTCATGGCGCCCGTCGCATAGCACAGCTGTCGCGCGATGTGTGCCCGCGCGATGCCGGAAGGCGACTTCTCCGGTGGATGACGCCAGCGGCAGGGAGCGCCGGAGCTACGCCGCCGGCTCCCGGCCGCAACAAGAGCTTGACCGATCGCACCTCGGCCGGTGCATCGTAGCCAGCCAGAGGACGGCGGCCGCTCGGCGCGCGATTGTCTCAGGCGGCCAGGCGAGCACGAGCGGGGCATGAGCGAAGAAAAGACGGCTGGCGGCGGAGCTGCCACGGCGGCAAGCGACGAGACGGCGTTGGAGCGATCGTTTCCGGCCGGGCCGCTCGCAACCACGCTTGCCGTGCAGACGCTGTCGACGGCGGCCGCGTACTCGATCCCGGCGGTCGCGCCGGCGGTCGCGAGCGACGTCGGGGTCAATCCGGCTCTCGTCGGCTACTTCATCTCGGCGGTGTACGGGGTCGGCATCCTGTCGGCGCTGTTCTCTCCCCCGCTGATTGGGCGCTACGGTGCCGTGATCGTTTCGCAAGCCGTTCTGGTCGCCACGGTCGCCATGCTCGGCACGGCGGCAACGGGGACGCTCGCCGCCATCGCGCTGAGCGCGGCGCTGATGGGCCTCGCCTACGGCGCGACGGCGCCCGCATCGACACACCTCCTGGTGCCGCGAACGCCACCAGCGCTGATGAACCTGGTGCTGTCGATCCGCCAGATCGGTGTTCCACTCGGCGGCATGCTGGCGAGCCTGGCGATGCCGCCATTGACGCTCGCCTTCGGCTGGCGGACCTCGCTGCTCATGCAGCTGGTGCCGGTGGTGGCCCTCGGGATCGCGATGCATCTGCTCTGCCGGCAGTGGGATGCACCGAGGGCTGCTAAGGCCACCACTGCGCATCCCGGGTTGCTGGCTCCGCTTCGGATGCTCAAGACAAGCCCCGCACTGAGGCGGCTCTCGTTCGCAGCCTTCATCTACTCTGGCCTGCAACTCTGCTTCATGGTGTTCATGACCACGCAGCTGACGACCAAGGCGGGGTTCGATCTCGTGCGGGCGGGCCAGACGCTGGCGGCCTATCAGCTGGCTGGCGTGATCTCGCGGCCGATCTGGGGATGGCTCTCCGACAATGTGATGGGCGCGCGCTGGTGGCTCGGCCTGCAAGGCGTCTTCATGTGTGCGATGGCCGTGCTGGTCGGCACCTTCAGCGAGGCATGGCCCGGCCCGATGGTGGTCCTCGTGAGCATGGCCGCGGGCGCGACGGCGTCGGGGTTCACAGGTATCGCCTACGGCGAGTACGCGCGGCTCGGCGGGGCGCGGCGCACCGAGGCGACTGGGGCAGGCGCCGCCTTCATGTTCGCGGGCGTGATGGTACTGCCGTCGGTCATGAGCCTCGTCGTCACCCTGACGGGGAGCTACGAGGGCGCCTATGCCACCATCGGTGGCCTCGCACTGCTCGCCGGGCTCGGAATGATGATACGCTGGCGGGAGTGACCATTGGCCGCTGCTCCTAGTGTCCCGTTCGCGAAGTTCGTCACCACTTGCCGCAGACTCCCAACGAACTTCGCGGTCGGGACGCTAGCTTTATCATTGGCTTAGTGTGGCGTTACGTTCGGAAGTTCGCTTCGGGTGCCAGCCCGGAGGTGGGAGCGAACTTCCGAACCGCCACACTAGCCGACGAAAACTTGATTTCGATCAAGTCGTCGACGACTGTGATCCGCAGAGTTAGTGATCATGTCCGGACAAGTGCGCATCCGTGCCGCGTTTCGTGGTAGCGAGCGGATCGACGCCGTCAGATGGAGAATTGCAAATGACCGGTATGGAAGCACTCAAGGACAGGGCGGCGCGCACGACCGAGCATTTCGACGTCCTGATCGTCGGCGCGGGCATTTCCGGGGTCGCTGCGGGGCGGCATCTCAACCAGCAGTGCCCAGACCGCGACTACGTCATCCTCGAGGTGCAAGAGAGCTTCGGCGGCACCTGGCTCACGCACAAGTACCCGGGCATCCGCTCGGACAGCGACCTGCACACCTTCGGCTACAGCTTCAAGCCCTGGGTGGGGCCGCCGATCGCGACGGCAGACGAGATCCGCAAGTACATGGGCGAGGTGATCGAGGAGAACGACCTCGCGCGCCGCATCCGCTACAGGCACCGTATCGATGCCGCATCGTGGTCGACGCCCGACAAGCGCTGGACGCTGGAGGTGACGCGCGTCGATACCGGCGAGGCGCTGCGGTTCACCTGCAATTTCCTCTGGATGGCGCAGGGCTACTACCGGCACGCGGAAGGCTACACGCCCGAGTGGGCGGGAATGTCCGACTTCAAGGGCGTTATCAAGCATCCGCAGACCTGGGATCCGGATTTCGACTACACGGGCATGCGCGTGGTGGTGATCGGATCGGGTGCGACAGCCGCAACCGTCGTTCCGGCGATGGCCGACCGCGCCGCTCACGTGACCATGCTGCAGCGCTCGCCGACCTATTTCCGGACTGGACGAAACGCGATCGAGATCGCGGAGGAGCTGCGCAAGCTGCAGATCGACGAGCACTGGATCCACGAGATCGTGCGCAAGAAGATCCTCTTCGAGCAGGCCCAATTCTCCAAGCGGACGTTCGAGGAGCCAGACAAGGTCAAGCAGGAGTTGCTCGACAACGTCCGGCACTACCTTGGCCCCGATTACGACATCGACACGCACTTCACGCCGAAGTACCGGCCGTGGCGGCAGCGGCTCGCCTTCATTCCAGACGCCGACCTGTTCAAGGGGATCGCCAGTGGCAAGGCATCGGTGGTCACGGACGAGATCGAGCGGTTCGTCGTGAACGGCATCCTGCTCAAGTCCGGCAAGGTGCTCGAGGCCGACCTGATCGTGACGGCGACCGGCTTCAACATGAACGTGATGGGCGACATCGCCTTCACGATCGACGGCGAGGCGCTCAACTGGACGGATACCGTGACCTATCGCGGGATGATGTTCACGGGCGTACCGAACCTGGCGTGGGTGTTCGGCTATTTCCGCGCCAGCTGGACCCTGCGCTCGGATCTGATCGGCGACTTCGTGTGCAAGATGCTGAACCACATGAAGGAAAAGGGCGTTGCGCAGGTGACGCCGACGCTTCGGCCGGAAGACCACAACATGCCGCTCTTGCCATTCATCGACGGCGAGAACTTCAATCCGGGCTATCTCCAGCGCGCCCTGCCGATCCTGCCCAAGCGCGGCGACAAGCCCGAGTGGATGCACAATCAGGACTACTGGGCGGAGAAGGACGAGATTCCGGCGACGAATCTGGACGACGCGGCGTTCGCCTACTCGTAAGGCGCGCTCAAAGCTGGGTCGCCCTGAAGGCGATCCAGCTAAGGCAGGCTAAGGGTCAACCCTTGCACTTGGCAGGCTCGAGGAACTCCAGGCTGTGCAGGCTGCCGCGCACAGCGAACTCGCCATAGTCGATGAACAAGCGGCGCGAGACGCCATTCTCGAAATAGAGGAAGGCCAGCTCGTACGTCGGGACAGCGTCCTTGGTCTCGACGCCTTCCTCGAAGTAGCTGATCGAGATCGGCCAGCTTCGCAGCGCATCGAGCGGCTTGCCGTTCTTCGCCTCGGGAAGGGTGCGATTGTACCCGGCCTCCTTTGCACGTCCGATGAACGAGGCGGTCGTAAACACCTTCTCGCCCTTCTCGGAGCCGTCGTAGAGGTCGGCAATGAAGAACTGGCTGCCTTTGCGCGCCGCCGTCAGCAGCGCGATGGAGTGCTGGACCGGGAAGAAGGTGTCGCCCTTGAGGCTGATCGCCTTGCGGGCGGGCTTGGTGATCACGACCTTGACCTCGCCATCGGGCGCTGAGCGGGCCGCGTCACCGTCGGTCGTCTCCTCGAGCTTGGTGTCCTTGTACTGGCTCGAGTTGAAGCGGAACGCCTTTGCGACGGCATCCTCCCAACTGGACGAGCGCATGTCACTCACCGTCGTGGCGCCCTCCTGGTTGGTCATGCGGGTGACGAAACGCATGTTTTGGGTGTAGCCCTGGCAGGTCGAGCCGGTCAGCTCGTAGACCATGCGGCCAGTCAGCTCGGTGACGCCAGTTCCGCCGCGCGTGTCCGCAAGAGTGATCTCATAGACGGCGCGATGGGGCGCCAACTGCTCGCCGGAGCCTGCCGGGACCTTCTGAGCCGACACGCCACCGGCCAGTCCCGCGATCAGGACGAGCGCAGCCGGGACCGTTCGGCCCGCCGTCGCCGTCATTGCCGTCAGCCTTACGCCTCTGCCTCGCGGCATACCTGCTCCTATCGGTGCGGAAATCGTCGGCTGCCGCGTGCCGCCTGGGCACCCGCGGCGCCCATTGCAAACGCAAACCGCCCGCGCCAAGAATGGGGGACCAGACTATCCCAGCAGGCCGCGGCGGAAAAGGGGCACACATGACGGACACGATCGAGGCGAAGCTGACGGCCCTCGGACTGGCCTTGCCTGATGCTCCTGCGCCAGTCGCGAATTACGTGCCGACCTGTCTGGCGGGCGGGCTGCTATTCATTTCCGGGCAGGTGTCGCGGCGCGGCGACGGGCAGGTGCTGACGGGCAAGCTCGGCGAAGGGCTCGACGTGGCGGCCGGACGGGAGGCCGCGAAAGTCTGTGCGCTCAACATCCTCGCGCAGGCCAAAGCGGCGTTGGGCTCGCTGGAGCGCATCGAGCGCGTGGTCAAGCTGACGGGGTTCGTCAACTCATCGCCCACGTTCAATGGGCATCCGCAAGTGGTCAACGGCGCTTCCGACCTCCTCGTCGAGGTGCTCGGCGACAAGGGTCGCCACACGCGCTCGGCGGTGGGCGTAGCTGCCTTGCCGGTCGATGCCGCCGTGGAGATCGAGGCCATCCTGGCCGTCAAGCCAGCCTGAACTCGAAGGCAGGTGTGACTATGCTAGACCGATCGACCTTCCTCAGGCCGATCGCGCATCGGGGCCTGCACAATGCTGCAGCCGGCGTGATCGAGAATTCGGGCCCAGCTTTCGAGGCGGCCATCGCTGGAGGCTACGGGATCGAGTGCGATCTGCAGCCGGCCAGCGACGGCACGGCAATGGTATTCCACGACAGTGCGCTGGCGCGTCTGGTGGAGGCGGATGGCAATACGACGGACCACACGCCGACGGCGCTGACGCGCCTTGCCTACAAGGGGGATCCGGGCGCACGTATCCTGCGGCTCACCGATCTTCTGGATCTCGTTGCGGGGCGAGCCCCGATCCTGGTCGAGGTCAAGAGTGCATGGGAGGCACCGGACCCGCGGTTCATCGCATCGATTGCGCGCGAGCTCGCGGCCTACCGTGGGCCTTTCGCCATCATGTCGTTCGACCCGAGCATGGTGGCGGTGCTGAAGCCACTTCTACCGGGCGTGCCGCGCGGGATCGTATCGGGGCTCTACCAACCGAGCTGGTCCGGCGGCAAGCTCGATGCGGACCGGTCGTTCCGGCTGTCGCACCTGATCGAGAGCCGGGCGGCGGAGCCTGATTTTTTCGCTTATCACGTCAAGGCCTTGCCGACTCCCGTGACGCGCTTCCTTCGGGAGGGCCTCGGCATTCCACTGTTCACCTGGACGGTTCGCTCGAAGAAGGACCTGGCCACCGCGCGTCAGTGGGCCGATGCACCGATCTTCGAAGCGATCGACCCGGATTTGCCCGATTGATGCCCGGCGGGGGCTTGGAAGCCGGCAAGCCCGCACTATCTAGGTGAATATCAGGGGCTCGTCGCGATCGCGGCGGGCCTTTGTCTTTTGGTGCATCGTCTTCCACCACGGGCCATTTCCCAGCCATGACCGAGCTTATGACGCTTGCCTCCGATCCCGCAGCCTGGGCCGCGCTGTTGACGCTGATCGCCATGGAGGTGGTGCTCGGCATCGACAATCTGATCTTCATCGCCATTCTCACGAACAAGCTGCCCGAGGAGCGGCGGGAGATGGCTCGGCGGATCGGCATCGGGCTGGCGCTGATCATGCGGCTCGTTCTGCTTGGCACGATCGCCTGGATCGTGCAGCTGACGCAGCCGGTTCTCACGGTTCTCGGGCAGTCGTTCTCGTGGCGCGACATCATCCTGCTCGCCGGCGGCGTGTTTCTCGTCTGGAAGGCCACGAAGGAGATCCACCATCGCGTCGATCCTGATCCCGGCCCGGACGTATTCAACCGCAAGACGGTCAGCCTAGGCTTTGCAGCCGCTCTCGGACAGATCGTGGTGCTCGACCTGGTGTTCTCGGTCGACAGCATCATCACGGCGGTGGGCATGACCGAGCATGTACCGATCATGGTGATCGCGGTGGTGTTCACGGTGCTGGTGATGCTGTTTGCCGCTACGCCGCTGGCGAACTTCATCAATTCCAATCCGACCATCGTCATGCTGGCGCTCGGGTTCCTGCTGATGATCGGAACGGCGCTGATCGCGGAAGGCTTCGGGGCGGAGATCCCGAAGGGCTACATCTACGCGGCGATGGCGTTCTCGGCGCTGGTCGAGGGGCTCAACATGATGGACCGGCGGGCGCGTGGGAAGCGCAAGCCAGAGGACGACGCCGGGCTGCCGCCGCGTGACCATTGAGGTGGCGCGGGTGGTCTTGGGGCTGAGCCGTGAGTGGCGGTCAGCGGACCGTCTCTCCGGGGTAGACGCCCCAGAGCAGCTTTTGCTCGAGGTAGCCGCGGTACTCTCCGATCGAGACGTAGCACCAGCGCGTGTCGCAACTCTTGATGTTTGCGATGACGCCCGCCTCGAGGATGGCGATCGGCGCCGCGCCGGCCCGGTCATCCGCCAACAACGCCACCTTGGGCGCGTTCCCGCTTTTCAGCTCCCAGGGCGTGACCAACGCGGTGCGCCGGCCGGAAACGAGGGACTGGAGCACCCAGCCTTCGGCTCCTTCGCTGTCGCGCACCTGTCGCCAGCCCTCGAACTCGCGGATGACCTCCACAGGGAGGCCTGCCCGGCGATAGACCCAAAGCACCTTGTGATCGGTTCCGGGGCCCTGCCGCGAGTGGACGCGGTCAGCCTTCAGGCTGACGAACCGAGGGACGGGAAGGCCGCTGCCGGCGACGGCTTGCGCAGATCGGGTTGCATCTGCCGAGCGCACCTGGGCGACAGCACCGGGCGTTGCAAGCGCTGCCAGTACCGGCAAAACGGCGGCGGCCACTCTCCCTGCCCGGGTGAGCCGAATTGTCATCATCGCCTCCCCATCCCCTCAGGAGCCTTGCCGCGAATCTCATGCAAGACTGTGTCTGATCCGTGGAGGCGAGGCAATCACTCCGGCCAAGGGGGTGAGCACGGCAATGGAGATTGGCGCCGGCATCTGTTAGACACAGCAGGTTCGTGACCGATCAAGCCCTTGTGCGCGCGCCAGAGCCTCTCCGGCGCCGCCAAGACCGTACCCTCCACGCCGGACCGCCACCATGCCCCAGAGCGCCAAGCGACCCCTCGTCATCGTCACCCGCAAGCTTCCGGACGTGGTCGAGACGCGTATGCGCGAGTTGTTCGACGCTCGTTTGAATGTCGACGATCGTCCGATGACGCAGGCTGAGCTGGTGACGGCGGCGCAGACGGCAGACGTCCTGGTGCCGACGGTCACGGACCGAATCGACAAGGCCGTGCTGGCGCAATCCGGACCGGGCTTGAAGCTGATTGCCAATTTCGGCACAGGCGTCGACAACATCGACCTGGACACGGCGCGCAATCGCGGCATCACGGTCACCAACACGCCCGGCGTGCTGACCGAGGACACGGCCGACATGACCATGGCGCTGATCCTCGCGGCGCCACGGCGCCTCGCACAGGGCACCGCCTACCTCAAGGATCCGCGCAACCACTGGGCCGGCTGGTCGCCGACCTGGATGCTGGGCCATAGAATCTGGGGAAAGAGGCTCGGCATTATCGGCATGGGCCGCATCGGGCAGGCGGTGGCGCGGCGAGCGAAGGCCTTCGGATTGCAGATCCACTATCACAACCGGCGCCGGCTCGGTGAGGAGATCGAGCAGGAGCTCGAGGCCACGTACTGGGAGAGCCTCGACCAGATGCTGGCCCGAATGGACATCATATCGGTCAACTGCCCCCACACGCCAGCGACGTATCACCTGCTTTCGGCGCGGCGGCTGAAGCTGTTGAAGCCGACGAGCTATCTGGTCAATACGGCGCGCGGCGAGGTGATCGACGAGAACGAGCTGTCGCGATTGATCGATGCGGGTGCGATCGCGGGCGCGGGCCTCGACGTGTTCGAGCACGAGCCTGCGGTCAATCCGAAGTTGCTGGCGTCCGATCGTGTCGTCGCGCTGCCGCATATGGGCTCGGCGACGATCGAGGGCCGGATCGACATGGGCGAGAAGGTGATCATCAACATCAAGACCTTCCTGGACGGACATTCGCCGCCCGACCGCGTCCACCCGGCAATGTTCTGAGATAGCCATGACCTGGTCGATCATCGCGAGGGACGAGAAGACAGGGCGCCTGGGAATCGCAGTGACCACGTGCGCGTTCGCCGTCGGCGCACGCGTTCCGCACATCAGGACAGGCGTCGGCGCCATTGCGACACAGGCGACGACCAATCAATTCTTCGGACCACGCGGGCTGGCGCTGCTGGCGGCAGGAGCATCGGCCGAGGATTGCGTCCGAATGCTGCTGCAGGCCGACGACGGGCGGGACCATAGACAAGTGCACGCGATGGACCGCGAGGGGCGCTTCGCGGCGCGTACCGGCGACGCCTGCGTTCCCTGGTGTGGGCATCTGGTCAAGGCGACATTCTCGGTGGCGGGCAACATGCTGTCGGGCGAGGCCGTGATCCAGGAGACGGCCAAGGCCTACGAGGCCGGCGGCGAGCTGCCGTTCGCGCGGCGCCTGATCGCGGCGCTCAAGGCTGGACAGGCAGCGGGCGGCGACAAGCGCGGCAAGCAGTCGGCCGCGCTGCTGATCCACGACGACGAGGATCATCCGGCGCTCGACCTGCGCGTCGACGATCATGCCGAGCCGCTGGACGAGCTGGCGCAACTCGAGGCGGTGGCGCGGACGATGTTCGTGCATACGCGACGCTTCGGGCCGATGCGGGACAACCCGGCGGGGATCATCGACGTGGCGGAGCGCGCCAAGGCGATCGAGCGGTCGATCGCCGAGGGCTACGAGTAGCCTTCGATCCGCCAGAGACCTCGACGGGTGGCGCCGCGTGCTCTATGCGGCGTTAGCCGCTGCCAACCGCTTACCAATCCGAGTGCCCCAATGACACCTACCGCGATCCTTTGGCCTGTGCTCGTGCAAGTGATCCTGACGCTCGGCGTGCTGGTCGCGATGGGGCCGGCGCGGGCGCAGTCGATGAGGGAAAACGGCCAGAAGCTGACCGACGACGACGTACGCATCGGCCAGAATGTATGGTCGGCGCAGGCGGTAAAGGTCGCGAAAAACTACGCCAACCAGTTCGAGCTGCCTGTGCTGTTCTACGCGGTGGCGGCCTTCGCGATGATCACCAGCGCCGTCGATGTAGCGATGGTCGGACTCGCGTGGATCTTCGTGCTATCGCGGGTGGCACACACGGTGATCCATATCGGACCCAACGTCGTGATGTGGCGCGGGACGGCGTTTCTCGTCGGCTTCGTGGCGCTCGCCCTGATGTGGCTCCGGCTCGCCATTCACATTATCTGACTCTGACGCTCGAAAGGCTCTGCTCCGATGCGCCCAGGCGCCCGCATATCCGCTGCCATCGAGGTGCTGGAAGAGGTCATCGACCGGCACCGGCCGGTGTCGCTCGCGCTCGCCGACTGGGGCAAGGACCACCGCTTCGCCGGCTCGGGAGACCGGTCGGCGATCGGCAATCTCGTTTACGACGCGCTGAGACGACGAGCTTCGCTCGGCTGGGCGATGGGGGCCGATACGCCGCGCGCGATCGCGATCGGGGCGGCACCAGAGGCGCTCGGCGTCGAGCCATCGGCCATCGCGGGCATGTGCACCGGCGAGGATCACACGCCGGCGCCGCTGGAGGCGCGGGAGGCGGCGGGGCTGGAGGGGCCACCTGACGGCGCGCCACCGCATGTGGCTGCCGACGTGCCCGATTGGCTCTGGCCCGAGTTCGAGCGGGCGTTCGGTGACCGGGCCGTGGCCGAGGGTCAGGCGCTTACCCGGCGGGCGCCGGCCGACATCCGGGTCAATCTGCTGAAAGCGACGCGCGAACGCGTGTTGAAAGCACTCGCCTCGTTCGGCGCGGTGGAGACCCCATTCTCGCCGATCGGCGTGCGCATTCCGGCGCCGACGGGGCCGTCACGGACACCGAACCTGCAGGCCGAGGCTGCCTTCCAGGCCGGATGGTTCGAGGTACAGGACGAGGGCAGCCAGCTCGCCGCGCTGCTGACGGGAGCGGGGCCACGACTGCAGATCCTGGATCTGTGCGCGGGGGCCGGCGGCAAGTCGCTCGCGATGTCGGCTGCGACGCACAATACCGGTCAGGTCTACGCCTACGACGACGACCGCGAGCGGCTCAAGCCGATCTACGAGCGGATCAAGCGGGCGTGGACGCGCAACATCCAGGTGCTTCGCGCACGGGACAAGGCGGCGCTCGAGGCGCTCGGCGACCGTTTCGACATCGTGCTGGTGGATGCGCCGTGCACAGGTACCGGCGTCTGGCGGCGGCGGCCCGAGGCCAAGTGGCGCCTGAAGCCGGGGAATGTCGAGACGCGGATGACCGAGCAAGTTTCGGTGCTCGACACGGCGGCAGGGCACGTGAAGCCGGGTGGCCGGCTCGTCTACGTGACGTGCTCGCTGCTGGCTTCGGAAAACACCGGGCAGGTTGCGGCTTTCGTCGCCCGGCATCCGTCGTTCCGCGTGGTGCCTTATGGCGAGGTCTGGCGCGCAGTCCTCAAGAGCGAGCCGCAGGCGTCGGCCGACGGCAGCACCGAGACGCTGCTGTTGACGCCGCACAGCCACGGCACCGACGGGTTCTTCATCGCCATCCTCGAGCGCGCGCCGTCGTAATTGTGTCACGTCGGCGGGGTTGCGCGGCGACCGAACGGTGGATGCGGGCGCAGGTTACCTTTGGCTCGATCGCAAACCGAGGTTTGCGATCAAAAACTGTTACGATCCGTCGTTTGCAACCAGATCCCGTTTGACTCGTTTTTGGGCCGCTCTAAATGATCCGCCGCCGGGGCCGAGTGGGGCCCCTCGCCGCAGTTGATCGGTTGGGCAATCGGCACACCCACCGGCAAGGCTGAGGCTCATCCTTCGGGAGACTGTTCGTCCATCATGGCCATCGCTTCCAAGCCGAAGCGTCCGCGCCGGACGCCGCCCGCACGCTCCTGTCTCGGCCCTGTCGCCGACCTCGAGTCTCATCTTCCGTCCGAGTGGTGGCGCAAGCTGTTCAACGCGCTCTACGTCAAGACCGACGGCGACGTCGTCGAGAACGCCGAGAACACGCGGCGCGACGTGGACTTCATCATGTCGGCGGCGGCCGTGCAACCGCACAGCCAGATTCTCGACCTGTGCTGCGGCCAGGGCCGGCATTGCCTCGAGCTGGCGCGCCGGGGGTTTCGCAACGTCACGGGTGTCGACCGGTCACGGTATCTGATCCGGCTTGCACGGAAGCGGGCGCAGGCGGAAGGCTTGCAGGTCGTCTTCAAGGAGGGCGACGCGCGCAATCCACGGCTCAACGAGGCGAGCTACGATTGCGTCGCCATCATGGGCAACTCGTTCGGCTACTTCTCAAACCAACAGGACGACGAGAAGGTGCTGACGACCGTCGGCAAGCTGCTGCGTCCGTCGGGACAGATCGTGCTCGACATCACCGACGGCGGCTACATGGCGGAGCATTTCGACCGCCGCTCTTGGGAGTGGATCGACGAGCACCATTTCGTGTGCCGCGAACGCTCGATCAGCCAGGACAAGGAGCGGCTGATCAGCCGCGAGGTGATCGTCAACGACGAGACGGGCGTCATCGCCGACCAGTTCTACGCAGAGCGGCTTTACACCCGCACGAGCATCACCAAGCTACTCGAGAAGTGCGGCTTCCGGAACATCCGCCATCACGGCACGACGGAAGCGCTGTCGGACCGCGACCAGGATCTCGGGATGATGGCGCGGCGGCTGCTGATCTCGGCCGATGCGCCACAACTGCCGGCCCGTAAGCCCCGGGGCAAGGTCCGGCAGATCGACCTCACCGTGGTGATGGGCGATCCGCGGCTGCCCGACACGGTCAAACTCAACGGCCAGTTCAACGACGAGGACCACGAGACCATCCGCCGGCTCAAGGATGCGCTCTCGGAGATGCCGAACTACAAGGTTCGCTATCTCGACAACCATGCCACGCTCGACCGCGATCTCTCCGAGCTGAAGACCGATCTCGTGCTCAACCTCTGCGACGAGGGGTTCAACAACGACCCGTTCAAGGAGCTGCACGTTCCGGCGCTGATGGAGATGCTGGAGATCCCATATACGGGTGCCGGGCCGGGTACGCTCGCCGCCTGCTACGACAAGGGGCTGGTGCGGGCGGTGGCGCAATCGCTCGACGTGCCGGTGCCGCTCGAGACCTATGTGCGTCCCGGCGACCAGGGCGCGACGCTGCCGAGCGTGTTCCCAGCGCTGCTCAAGCCGAACACGGGCGACAGCTCGCAAGGCATCACCAAGGATGCCGTCGTCGACAACGAGCGAGCCCTGATCGACTACCTGGAGCGGCTCAAGGCGCAGTTCCCGAAGCGCGGCGTGCTGGTTCAGGAGTTCCTGACCGGCGCCGAGTACTCGGTCAGCCTGATCGGCAATCCGGACCAGGGCCTCAGGGCGCTGCCCATCCTCGAGGTCGATTACTCCCGGCTGCAAGAGGGGTTGCCGCGGATTCTCGGCTACGAGTCCAAGTGGCAGCCGGACAGTCCGTATTGGACGCAGGTGAAGTATCACGAGGCCCATCTGCCGGATCACATCCAGCAGCAACTCATCGAAAACTCCGCTCGGCTCTTCGAGCGGCTGGGTTGCCGCGACTACGCCCGTTTCGATTTTCGGGCCGATGCCAAGGGCGAGATCAAGCTCCTCGAGGTCAATCCGAACCCGGGCTGGTGCTGGGACGGAAAACTGAACCTCATGGCGAGCTTCCAGGGCATGCGCTATGCGGAGCTTCTCGGGCAAATCCTGGCGGCGGCGGAGGAGCGGCTCGGCATACAAGCCAAGCTGCAGGCGGCGGCCGCAGCTGCGCTTCCAATACCGGCCCGCGTCTAGAAGGACGAAGTAACAGCATGGGGCCGTCGCAGAAACTCAGACTTCGCGACGGCCGCACCCTCGGGTGGACGACTTTCGGCGACGGTGGCGGCTCGCCGGTGCTCGCCTTCCATGGGGCGCCGGCGTGCCGGCTGCTGTTCGAGCCGGCCAACGGGCCAGCGGCACGGCTTGGGCTGCAGTTGATCGCGCCCGATCGGCCTGGCTACGGGATGTCAGACGCCATGCCGGGCCGGATGCTCGGCGACTGGGCGGGTGACGTCGCGCAATTGATGGATCACCTGGCGATCGACCGCGCCCCGATCATTGCGATCTCGGGCGGGGGTCCATACGCGGTGGCGACGGCTGCTCAGCTGGGGCCGCGCATCGCGGGCCTTGCGCTGGTATCACCGCTGGGAGAGGTCGGTGCCGAGCGGGCATGGCCCTCAATGGCACGGGCGCAGCGAGCTTTTTTCCTGCGCTTCCCGCGCCATCCCATACTTCTGCGCCGGAGCGCGGCGGCAGGACGAGCGGCCTTCCTGGCAGCGCCTGAGCTTTCGTTCGCGACGTTCCGGGCGATGCTCTCGGAAGCGGACCGGCGGGTGCTCGCTGCGCCGGAGGCAAAGCGCGTTGTCGTCGACATGACGCGGGAGGCATTGCGAGACGGTGTCGACGGGGCGGTTTCGGACATGGCGATCTACGGGCGGCCATGGGGTGTCGACCTTGGGTCGATCATTTGCCGATCGGTGCTGTGGCAAGGCACGGCAGATCACATCGTCCCGGCGGAGGCGGCATTCGAGCTCGGGCGCAGCCTGCCGGGGTGCGTCGTGCATCGCCTCGAGGGGCAAGGCCACTTCTGGGTGCTCGAGCATGTGGACGAGGTGATGCAGGCGGTGGCACGGATGGCGAGCGCGTGACGGGGTGTGAGGCGTAGGCCGGGCCGACAGGAGCGTCGTTCCGGGTCAAACCGTCGGACCGCCGGTCATGCCGAAGCGCTCCTTGATGCGGCTGAAGAGGCGATCGCGCACGGCACGATAGCTCTCGAGGGTCTGCTCGCGATTGCCCTGGCCGATCATCAACGAGGCGTCGAATGTCGGCCAGTACTCGACGTCGACGGCCATGGTGCGGGTGAGCTCGAGCGCCTGGTGGTGCGCCTCCGGCGAGAGCGTGACGATCAGATCGAACGACGTGTCGTGGAGGTCGGCGAGGGAATGCGGCACATGCTCCGACAGGTCGATGCCGATCTCGTCCATCACCGCGGCGACGAAGGGATCGACCTCACCAGCCCGAACGCCAGCCGATTGGACATAAACCTGACGGCCGGCCAAATGGCGTAGAATTGCCGCGGCCATCGGTGAACGGACGGCATTCATCGTGCACGCGAACAGTACCGATCCCGGCAGCGCGCGCCCGACCATCCGAGATCACCCTTTCCAGTGAAGGGCACAGATAAGCGTGAACAGGCGACGCGCGGTGTCGTGATCGATCTCCACCTTGCCCTTGAGGCGTTCCATCAGAACACGGCTGCCTTCGTCGTGGAGGCCGCGGCGGCCCATGTCTATGGCCTGGATGCGGGAAGGGGGGGCCGTCCGGATGGCCTGGTAGTAGCTCTCGCACACCATGAAGTAATCCTTGATGATACGCCGGAAGGGCGTCAGCGAGAGCATGTAGGTGACCGGAGGGACGCTTCCGCCGCCGCCTTCACCAGCGATGTGGAGGACCAGCCGATCCTCGACCAAGCCAAGATTGAGCGCGTAGGGACCGTCGTCACGACCTTCCACCACAAAGTGGTTAGCGTCGAGGATGTCGTAAATTGCGACCTCGCGCTCGTGTTGCACGTTCGGATTGGAGCGCCGGATCGAGTTCTGGTCGAGCGTAATCGAGGCAAGCCTCTGGTTGGCCGCTTTGCCGCCGGCGGGAGGCTCAGCTTGGGGAGACGGATCGCCGGCGTCGTCCGCGGCTGTCATCGCGGGCTCCCGTTGCCCAGGCGAATCGCGACCGATTTACGGTGTGCCTCCAGGCCCTCGGCCCGGGCGAGCGTCATGGCGGTGGGTCCAAGGGCAGCGAGCGCGTCTCTATCGAGAGAGAGGAGCGACGTCCGCTTCATGAAGTCGAGCACGCCCAGACCCGACGAAAAGCGGGCACTGCGGGCGGTCGGCAGGACGTGGTTCGATCCCGCGACGTAGTCACCGATGACCTCGGGCGTGAGATTGCCGAGGAAAATTGCGCCGGCATTGCGGATGCGAGCGGCGAGCGCCTCCGGGTCGGCGGTCGCGATCTCGAGATGCTCGGCGGCGATACGATCGGCGAGCGCGGGCGCCTCGTCGAGCGAGCGGAGCAGGATGACCGCACCGAACGTGCGCCAGCTTTCGCCCGCGATGGCGGCCTTGGGCAGATCGGCGAGCTGGCGGACGACCGCCGCCTCGACGGCGCGCGCCAGGTCGTGATCGTCGGTCATAAGGATGGACTGGGCGGCCGTGTCGTGCTCGGCCTGGGCGAGGAGGTCGGCTGCCAGCCACTCGGGATCGTTGTCGCGGTCGGCGATGATCAGCACCTCGGACGGCCCGGCGATGGAATCGATGCCGACAGTGCCGAAGACTTGGCGCTTGGCTGCGGCAACGTAGGCATTACCGGGGCCGACGATCTTGGCGACCGGCGCGATGGTCTCGGTGCCGTAGGCCAGGGCAGCGACGGCCTGAGCACCGCCGATGCGGTAGATCTCATCGACGCCGGCGAGGCGCGCCGCGGCCAAAACCAGCGGATTGATCTCGCCACCTGGCGCGGGGACGACCATCACGACGCGCTCGACGCCCGCGACCTTGGCAGGCACGGCGTTCATGAGAACGGAGCTCGGGTAGGACGCCAGTCCGCCCGGCACGTAGAGGCCGACGAACTCGACTGCCGTCCAGCGGTGGCCGAGCTGGGCGCCCACGGCATCGCGCCAGCGCACCTCGGCCTCGGGCTTCTGGCGCTGGTGGGCGACCAGGATGCGGTCGCGCGCGACGCCCAGCGCGGTCAGCACCTCCCGATCGGAAGCGGCAACGGCGGCATCGATCTCGGCATCAGTGACGCGAAGACCGATCCGGGCGAGATCGCAACGGTCGAAACGCTGGCTCAGGTCGAACAACGCGGCGTCGCCGCGGCTCCGGACATCGGCGAGGATAGCGGCAACGGCGGCAATGACGTCCTCGGACGCCTCTCGCTTGGTGGCCAGAAAGCCGTTGAAGCCGCTTTCGAAGGACGGGTCGGCTGTGCTCAGTCTGATCGGCATCCTGATGACGCGCCTCCAGCGCGGATTGATCTTTCCAACTGGCGCGGCACGTCAGCCGGACCGCGGCTCACCGGTTTCGTCATCGTCGGGATGGCTGGGGCGGGCGCGTGCCGCCCAGGACGGGCCGAGGTCCTTCATCTCCAACTCGAGGCATTCGACCTCGAGCCTGACGGCCGCCTGGCCGGCAAAGGTGAGCATCACCGTACCGGATGGGTCGTCGGAGCCCTTCTTCTCAAAAGACAGCGCCAGCAGGACGAGAACGTCGTCTGGACGGGTCAAGTCGATGCCGGTCAGCTGGGCACCCAGAACGCGCTCGAAGCGGAGCGCCGTGCGCATCCGGGCCATCTCGGTCGCGCTCTCGCCGGCGCCGTCGCCCGCTCCGAGCAGGCGCGCCCAGTCGAAGCGATTGAAAACGGCCGCGAAGCGCTTGTCGCGGGGCAACAAGGCCATATCGCCGACACGCAGGATCGCGTCCTGCAAGTGGGCTGAAACGACGTTCAGATCATCGTTGTCGAAGGCTATGAGCGCGAGTTGGGTCATGATCGCCGATGCCCGGGAGGGCGAAGGTTCCGAGCTTGTTCCGCCCCACTGATATAAGCGGTGCAGCATGGGCGCAACAGGTGTGCGGCCTCAGGCGCGCCGAGAGGCCAGCCACACACCCGCCAGGATGAGGACGAAGCCGGCGAGATGATAGGCCTCGATGCGCTCGCCTAGGGCCGCGCCGGCGATGAGGGCACTGTAGAGCGGGATCAGGTGGAGGAAGACGCCAGCGCGTCCCGAGCCCAGCATCTCGACGCCGCGGCTCCAGGCGGCATAGGCGAGCAAACTCGGGAAGAGCGCGACATAAGCCAAGGCGGCCAGGGCGCCAGGGGTCAAGCTCAAGACGTTCCCCGAAAGGTGCTCGGCCAGCCAGAACGGCAACGTGGCGAGGGCGGATATGGTTGCCAAAATGAACGTGAACGACACCCAGTGCATGGTGCCGCGCTTACGGAGCGAGGCCGAGTAGATCGCCCACAGCCCCATGTTGAAGAGGATCACGAGGTCGCCGCGATTGAAGCCGAGGCTCGATATCGCCTCGGGCCGGCCCTTGGTGATGATAGCCAGGACGCCCGCGAACGAGACGGCAATTCCCGCCGTCTGCCCGGCTCCGACTCGGTCGGAGAACAGCAGCCAGCCAGCTGCGACGATGAATACAGGGGCGACCGAGTTGAGGACCGAGACGTTGAGCGCGGTGGTGTAGGTGAGGCCGACGTATTGCAGCGTACCGAACAGCGCACCGCCGACCAGCGACAGGACGAGGATGGTCGGCCACGTTCTGCGGATCTCGGGCCAGTCGCGGCGGAGATGGGGGCCGGCGAACGGCGCCAGGATCAATGCGGGCACGATCCAGCGGATACAGCCGGTCGCGAGCGGCGGCACCTCGCCCGCGATGGCGCGACCGACAATGTGATTGCCGGACCAGCAAAGCGCCGCGAACGCCGCGAACAGCGAGGCAACGAGCGGCGCACGGCTATCCGGCCGTGCCGGTGCCTCGACATCGGACACGGCAACTCCTTCAACCCGAGGACAAGCGCTCGATAGCGGCACCGCAGCGGCTGAGCTTTTCCTCGAGACGCTCGAAGCCGCGGTCCAGGTGATAAACGCGATTGACGGTGGTTTCCCCGTCGGCGACGAGGCCGGCGATGACGAGCGACACAGAAGCCCTGAGGTCGGTCGCCATGACGGGCGCGCCGCGCAGGTGCTTGACGCCGCGAATGGTGGCCGTGTCGCCATGCAGCTGGATATCGGCACCGAGGCGCGCCAATTCCTGGACGTGCATGAAACGGTTCTCGAAAATGGTCTCGCGGATGACGCTGGTGCCGCGCGCCGTCGTCGTCAGCGCCATGAGCTGCGCTTGCAGATCGGTGGGGAAGCCGGGGAAGGGTTGCGTCTCGACGGTGACCGGCTCGACGCCGCTACCATTGCGGCGGACGCGGATGCCGCCATCCTCCTCCGTAATCTCGGCGCCGGTCTGCTCGAGGGCTGCGAGCGCTGTCTCGAGCAGTGATTTGCGCGTGCCTTCGAGCAACACATTGCCGCCAGTGGCGGCGACGGCGAAGGCGAAGGTGCCGGTCTCGATGCGATCGGGCAGAACGGTGTGAACGGCGCCCTCGAGCCGGTCACGGCCCTGGATGCGCAAGGTCGAGCTGCCGATGCCTTCGATCGTGACGCCCATCTTGACGAGGCAGCTGGCCACGTCGCCCACCTCGGGCTCGCGCGCGGCGTTCTCGATCACGGTCTCGCCCTTGGCCATGGCAGCTGCCAGCAGGACATTGTGCGTCGCGCCGACCGAGACCTTGGGGAACACGACGCGGGCGCCACGCAAGCCGCCGCGGGGCGCCTTGGCGACGACATAACCGGCGTCGATGTCGATCTCGGCGCCGAGCGCCTTAAGGCCTGATAGGTGGAGATCGACGGGACGGGTGCCAATGGCACATCCGCCTGGCAGCGACACACGGGCTTGTCCCATGCGCGCCAGGATGGGGCCGAGCACCCAGAAGCTCGCTCGCATGCGCGAGACCATCTCGTATGGGGCGGTCGTGTCGACGATATCGCGGGCCGTCAGGTGGAACGTCTCGCCCATGTGCGGTGTGGCGGCGCGCTTACCCTCGATCGAATGGTCGACGCCGTGGTTGCGGAGAATGCGGGCGAGCAGGGCGACATCAGCGAGGTTCGGCACGTTCTTCAGAGTGAGGCGGTCGGCCGTCAGCAGGCTCGCGATCATCAAGGGAAGCGCCGCGTTCTTGGCGCCCGAGATCGGAATGGTACCCTCGAGCTTGTGGCCGCCGGCGATTCTGATGCGATCCATCTCGGGTCTCCTCGTGGCGTGCGGGCAGGCAGTGGGGCTGCGAATCACCCGCGCCCCGTCTCGTGTTGCTGTCGCAAATCGGCGGGACGGCGACAATAGCTGCGACAATTCAGCCGCAGGCGGACTCCGATCGTGTGGATGCGCTCAGCCGGGCTGCTCGTCGTCGCCACGGTCGGGCTTGTCCTGCTGGGCGGCCGATCGGGCAGCGACGGCCCGCGAGCGGTCCTTGCGCCGGTGGAGATTGCGTCGCAGCTCGGCCGCTAGGCGCTCCGCGCGACCGCTATCGCTTTTGACGCTGCCCTTGAGCCGGTCGGCCTCGCGGTCGCTCATCGGAAGGCTCCTGTCATATCCGGGGCGCGCCCCGACACGGCGCACCGCCGCATCACCCTGGCGCGATGCGCGGTCATCCTTTAGCACCCGCCTCGTGGCGGACAAACGTTAGACTGCCGTTCGGAGACCATGTGAGACCGAAACCAGCCATCAAGGAAGCCGAGACGGTCGTTGCCGCCCTCGGCGCAGCGACATGAGAGACGAGCGCGCGGCGGTAACATGGGTGGCAGCGGCGAGCGTCGTGGTCGCCCTGATTGCGATGGGCATCAAGTATCTCGCCTTCGTCGTGACAGGGAGCGTCGCACTCTATTCGGACGCCCTCGAGGGCATCGTCAACGTGATGACGGGGCTGCTGGCGCTGCTCGCGGTGCGGATCAGCTCGCGGCCGCCGGACAAGCGCCACCCCTTCGGGCACCATAAGGCCGAATACTTCTCGGCCGTGATCGAAGGGTTGCTGATCCTGGTCGCGGCCGTGCTGATTCTGCGCGAGGCGTGGTCAGCATTTCAGACGCCACGCACCTTGACCGAGCCGTGGCTCGGACTCGCGATCTCCGGCGCAGCGACGGCGCTGAACGCGGGGTGGGCGGTGTTCCTCATCCGGTGGGGTGGAGCCCGGAGGTCGCCGGCACTAGTGGCCGACGGGCGGCACATCATGACGGACGTCTACACCAGCATTGGCGTGATCGCGGGCTTGATCATGGCCCAGGCCACCGGTTGGCCGCTGCTCGACCCGCTGCTCGCGGCTGCGGTGGCGGTCAACATCCTCTGGACGGGCTGGCGCATGACGCGCGCGTCCGTCTCGAGTCTGATGGACGAATCCGTGAGCGCGTCCGACCTCAGCCGCATTCGCGAGGCGATCACGGCCAGCGCCACGGGGCTCGGTGCGATCGAGGTGCACGACTTGAGGACGCGCAATGCAGGACCGGTGACGTTCATCGAGTTTCATCTGGTGGTGCCGGGCGACATGACGGTCGCCGCGTCACACCGCATCTGCGACCGTCTGGAGGCCGCGATCGAAGCTGAGGTCGAGGGGGCCGAGGTGCTGATCCACGTCGAGCCCGAGGGCGAAGGCGGACGACGCGGCGGCATCGCGTTATGACCGGGCAACCGGGGGCGAGGTGCCGCGCTGGCGTGGCCTGAGGCAGGGTGGTAGGCAGTCGTCGGGTGCGCCATGGGGGCGCTTGGCGCGAACTCAACTCACCAGGGGCGCACTTGGGCAAAGGATCGACAGCGAGCGGCGGAGACGGCACGGACGCCAAGTCGGCCTTGCGCCTCGACGCGGCCCAGCGCAGCCTGCTGTCGCGTGTGCTGGCGGATTGGGTGTGGCCGCGATGGCGCCCGCTCGCCGGCGCCTTCCTGCTGATGGCTGCGCTTGCGGCGGTGAGCGGCTTTTATCCGCGCCTGATCAAGTATGCCTTCGACGTGGTCCCGCAGGGCCGGATGGATCAGCTCTATTTCGTCGCCGGGCTGATCGTGATCGCCACCAGCGCGCGCGCCGTGCTGCTCTACCTGACGACTGTCGCGTCGAGCCGCATCGTGCTCGACATCACGGTGGACATGCAGAAGACAGCGGTGACGCATCTGCTCAAGGCCGATTTCGCGCGGCTGACGCGCGATGCGCCGGGAGAGCTCATCTCTCGCCTGACCAACGACGTCGACCGCATTCAGGTCGCGCTCCAGGCCGCGCTCAATACGGCGGTACGCGACGGGTTGGTGATCCTGGCGCTGGTGATCTACATGGTGTGGAGCGATCCGTTGCTCTCGCTCATCGTGCTGGGCGTCTATCCGTTCGCGATCCTGCCGATCATGAGCATCGGCAAGCGGCTCAAGCGCGTGGCAAGGGCGACGCAGGAGGAACTCGCGGGGATGCTGTCGCAGCTCGCCGAGAAGCTCGGCGGAGCACGGCTGATCAAGACATTCCGGCTCGAGGACTATGCGGCGGGCCGCATGATCGGCTCGTTCGAGCAGATCCTGCGGCTACGCATGAAGGCAGTGCGCAGCCGGGCGCGATTGGACCCCCTGCTCGAGGCACTCGGCGGGGTGGCGGTGGCGGGAGTTATCGCACTCGCGACGTGGCGGATCGCGTCCGGGATCGCGACGATCGGCGACTTCATGGCGTTCGTCTCGGCGCTGGTGCTGGCGGCACAGCCGACGCGCGGGCTGGGGAACCTCTCGGTACGGGTCCAGGAAGGGCTGGCGGCGGCGGAGCGGCTTTATGCGCTGCTCGACGAGCCCCCGAGCATCGTCGACAAACCGGGTGCGCGCGCGCTGGCGATCGGCAACGGCGAGATCCGCTTCGACGGCGTCACATTCGCCTATCAGGCTGCTCCCGACGCACAGGCGGTGCGAGACCTGTCGCTCACCGTGCCAGGCTGCAAGACATTGGCGCTCGTCGGGAGGTCGGGCTCGGGCAAGTCGACGCTGATCAATCTGGTACCGCGGCTGTTCGACGTGGACGGCGGCCGCATCCTGATCGACGGGCAGGACATCCGCGACGTGACGCTCGAGAGCCTGCGAGGGCAGATCGCGATGGTCAGCCAGGACGTGACATTGTTCGACGATACGATCCGGGCCAACATCGCGCTCGGCCGGCTGGACGCAAGCGAGGACGACATCGTCGCGGCGGCGGAGGCGGCAGCGGCGCACGCGTTCATCCTGGAGCAACCGCAGGGCTACGACACGGTGATCGGTGATCGGGGCTCGCGGCTCTCGGGCGGGCAACGGCAGCGTCTCGCGCTGGCACGGGCCTTCCTGAAGAATGCACCGATTCTGCTGCTCGACGAGGCGACGAGCGCGCTCGACACCGAAAGCGAGCGGCTGGTTCAAGCGGCGCTGGCACGCTTCACGCAGGGGCGGACAACGCTCGTCATCGCCCATCGGCTCTCCACCGTACAGGGCGCCGACCTGATCGCGGTGATGGACGACGGTCGGCTGGTCGAGCTCGGCACCCATGCCGCATTGATGGCGCGCAGCGGGGTTTATGCCAGACTTGCGACGACGCAGCTCGCCGACACCGAGCCGCGCGATGCGGCGCAGTAGCTTCGCCGACGGCGGATCAGAGCGGGCGGGGCACGTCTCGGCATGGAGCATCTGTGGATCGTGGCGAGCGTTGCGGCAGCGTTTTTCCAGGCGCTGCGCTATGCGGCCCTAAAGGAGCTGAACCAGCACCTTTCGGCGACGGTCACGACCTATGTGCGGATGCTGTTCGGTCTGCCGTTCCTGGTCGCCTATCTGCTGGCGGTGCTGTCTGCGCAGGGCGTGGCGCTGCCCGAGACCAATCCATGGTTCTGGGGCTACTGTGCGCTCACGGCATTCCTGCAGTTCGGCATGACGCTGCTGGTGGTGCGGCTTTTCCATCACGGCAACTTCGCCGTCGGGCTGATGATCCAGCGCGCCGACGTGATCCTGACGGCGATCATCGGCAGCGTGTTGTTTTCGGAGGCGATCAGCCGTCTCGGCTGGGTCGCGATCGGGATCACGGTGGCGGGCGTGCTCGCAGCGTCGGCGGCGCGCATGGCGCCATCGGCATGGGGCAGTAAGATTGGGGGGAAAGGTGCTGGCCTTTCAGAGATTCTGCTCGGGCCGGCGACGCGACTCGGGCTGTCCAGCGCGCTGTGCGCGGCGATCTCGTATCTGGCGCTGCGCGAGGCGATCCTGACGCTCGATCCGGCGGTCAACCCGCTGGTCAAGGGCGCGACGGCGGCCGTCGCGATGACCTCGATCTCGTTCGTGTTGATCGGGCTTTGGCTGGCATGCCGCGAGGGTCATGAGCTGGCCCGCATCCGGCATTGGCCGTGGCTGTGTACGCTCGCCGGGTTTGCGAGCGCGGCAGGGACGGTCGGCTGGTTCACAGCGTCGGCGCTGACGAACGCATCCTATGTGGCGGCCGTGGCGCAAGTGCAGATCGTGTTCGCGCTGCTGATCTCGCGCTACTGGTTCCGCGAGACGATCCGGCCCATGGAGCTGGTCGGCATCGCGCTCATCGTCGGCGGCGTGCTGATGTTCCGGGCGGTTTAGCGCGGCTGCAGCCGAACTACCTCGTGCGATCAACGACCGACCGGACTCGCGGATGGATGGGTCCCGGGCAAGGGCCCGGGATGAAAGACGAGGGCGTGCTCCGATCGCCTACTTCCGCTCGGCGTTCTTCGGGACGTCGCGGAAGGGGCGGTCGGTGTCGGTGCGGGGCTCCTTCGGCATCTCGAGCACGCGCTCGGAGATGATGTTCTTCTGGATCTCGTCGGTGCCGCCGGCGATGGAGATGGCGGGTGTCGAGATCAGGATCTCGGCGATGACACCGCCCATCGGGCTTTCAGGGCCCGTCAGCATTGCGTCGGCGCCACTGATCATAGTGTGCACGCGGTTGGCGGCGCGGGCGACGTAGCTGGCGGCGAGCTTGCCGAGCGAGCCTTCGGGGCCTTGCGGGCGGCCCTGCTCCTGGGCTGCGCGGGCGCGGCGCGCGGTCCATTCCGCGCACTTCGCCATGACGAGCACCTTGGCGATCTCCTGCCGCACGACGGGGTCGGTGTTTTTCCCGGTGGCCTGCGCCCGCTCGACGAGCAGGTCCGTGCGACCGGTGCGCTGCGGGTACCATGTGTAAGGAGCCAGGGCGCTAGCGATCTCGTCGGCCTCCTCGACATAAATGCGCCCTGGCCGCTCGCGCTTCTGCATGTTGTAGCGGCGCATGCCGTCGGCGCCGCGGCGCTCGTGCATGAGGGTGGTGGTCGCGACCTTCCAGCCGTCGCCGTCGTCGAGCATCAGCATCTCGGGCTCGACCTCGGCGTCGGTGAAGAAGACCTGGTTGAACGAGGCGTGGCCGTTCATCTGCTTCAGCGGCACGGCCTCGACGCCCGGCTGGCGCATGTTGATGATGAAGTAGGCGAGGCCCTTGTGCTTGACTAGGTCCATGTTGGTGCGCGCGAGCAGGAGACCCCAGTCGGCCTTGTGGGCGCTGGTGTTCCAGACCTTCTGGCCGTTGACGATCCACTTGTTGCCGCGCCGCTCGGCCTTGGTGAGCGCACCCGCCAGATCGGAGCCCGAGCCGGGCTCGGAGAAGAGCTGGCACCAGGTATCCTCGCCGGTGAGGATGCGACGCAGGAACTTCTCCTTATGCAAGTCGGTGCCGTGGGCCAGGATGGTGGCGGCGGCCAGCGTGCGAATGCCCATGCGGGCAACACTCACGGCCCCGATGCGCTCCATCTCCTCGTCGACGATCGGAACGAGGCCGACGGGCAGCTCGCGGCCATACCAGCGTTTCGGCCAGCTCGGCGCGCCCCAGCCGGAATCGATCAATCTGTTGCGCCATTCGATCAGGCCAAGATCCGGATCCCAGTTGGCCTCGAGCCAGGCGCGAACCTCGGCGCGGACGGTGTCTGCGGTGATGTCGCTCATGGTGGCGCCTCTTTAAACGTTCCAGGCCTGCATCAGGCGCTCGCGATGGTGCTCGGGGCCGCCGAGGAAGACCTCGGAGCTCTTGGCACGCTTGAACCAGAGATGGGTGTCGTTGTCCCAGGTGAAGCCGATGCCGCCGTGAATCTGGACGGCATGGATGGCGGTCTGCATGTAGGCCTCGGATGCGGCGGCCTTGGCCAATGAGGCCAGCGCCGGCACATCGGCATCACCCTCGTCGACGGCGGCGGCGGCGTAGTAGGCGGCGGCCTTCGCCAGCTCGACCTCGAGCAGCATGTCGGCGGCCTTGTGCTTCAACGATTGGAACGATGCGATGGGACGGCCGAACTGATAGCGCTGGTTGGCGAAGGCGATGGCGTCCTCGCGCAGCTTCTCGGCGCCACCGACCATCTCGTGCGACAGGCAGATCGCGGCGACGTCCAGCGTCTCAGCCAGGGGTGCGGCGGCTGCGCCCTCGGTGCCGAGCAATTCGGCCTCGACGCCCGAAAAAGTCAGCCGGGCGAGCTTGCGGGTCGGGTCCATGGACTGCAGCAGACGGCGATCGAGGCCCTTGGCGTCGGCCTCGACGGTGAAAAACGAGAGACCGTCGTCGCCAGCGCTGCCGGGCTTACGGGCCAGCACCACGATCAGGCCGGCGTTGTGGCCGTCGATGACGAAGCTCTTGGCGCCGTCGAGGCGATACTTGCCGCCGGAGGGGGTGGCGGTGGTGGCGACGCCGGCTGCATCCCAGCGGCCATCGTCCTCGGTGACAGCAAGGGCCGCGATCGTCGTTCCGGACGCGATGGCAGGGAGAAGTGCCTGTTTCTGGGCCTCGGTTCCGGCCTTCAGGATGGCAGTGGCGGCAAGGACCGTCGAGGCGAAGTAGGGTGCACAGAGGAGGGTCCGGCCCATCTCCTCGGCGGCGATGGCCAGCTCGCTGACGCCGAAGCCCTGGCCGCCGTAGGCCTCCGGGATGTGCACGGCGGTCAGGCCCAGCTCCCGGCTCAGGCTCTGCCAGACCTCCGGGTCGTAGCCCTTGTCCGTCTCCATCAACCGCCGGACGGCGGTCGACGGCGACTTGTCCTCGAGAAACCGGCGGACGACCGACCGGAACTCCTGCTGCTCATCCGAGAAACTGAACTTCATGCGTCGTGCTCCAGTCGGGCTACGCCCTGGATGAATTTCAAGTTTTCCCGCCACCGGTCAGCTTGGCGATCTCGTCGCCGGAAAGGCCGGCCTCGGCGAGAACCTCGGCCGTGTGCTCGCCGAGCGATGCCGCAAAGTCGCCGGCCTTGGTCTCGGACTGCGTCAGGCGGAACGGCGGGTTGAGGGCCTTGAAGGTGCCGCCCTTGTCGTGCACCTCGGAAAAGGCTTGGCGATGCTCGAGCTGAGGATCGTCCATGACCTCCTTCACCGTGCGGTACGGCGAGGCCGGAACAGACTGGCGCTCGAGTGCCGCGAGCACGTCCTTGGACGGCAGCGTGCGCGACCAATTCTCGAGCTCATCCATGAACTCGGCCCAATTCGAGCGGCGGTCGAGATATTTCTCGAAGCGGGGATCGGTGATCCAGTCCGTGCGGCCGGCAGCTTCAGCGATGCCCTGGAAGGTGCGCTCGCTGGCGATGGCGATGTGGATGTAGCCGTCCTTGGTCGCCACGGGGCTGAACATATGGCGCTTGGGCGGTGGCGGCACGGCGAACTGGGCGGCCTGCATCTCGGTGAGCGTCAGGGTCAGCATGCTTTCCAGCATGGACACGTCGACCTGCTGGCCCTTGCCGGTGGCGTGGCGCTGATTGAGGGCGGCCATGATGGCACCGAAGGCGTAGGTGCCGGTGAGCACGTCGGCGATGTAGACGCCGCAGTTGTCCGGCTGGGTGCGGCCGGGCTGGTAGGACATGTGGGCCAGATCGTAGCCCGAGGCCGCATGGATAACCGGGGCGTAAGCTGCAAGCTCGGCCGAGGGGCCGGTCTGGCCGTAGCCCGAGATCGAGCCATAGATCAGGCGCGGATTGAGCTCGGCGAGCTGGGAGTAGGCGAGGCCGAGCCGCTTGGTGACGCCTGGGCGATAGTTCTCGACGAAAATGTCGGCCTTGGCGGCGAGATTGCGCACGGCCTTCTGTGCGAGCGGGTTCTTGAGGTCGAGGACGACGGAGCGCTTGCCGGCATTGAGCTGGCCGAAGCTCGTCGAGGCATTGGAACGCAGCGGGGGGCGAGTGCGCATCATGTCGCCCTCGGGGCCCTCGATCTTGACAACCTCGGCGCCGAGATCGGCGAGAAGCCGCGTGCAATGGGGCCCCGCGATCGTGGTGGTCAGATCGACGACCTTCAGCCCGGCCAGTGCCTTGCCTTGCATGTTGCCTCCCGTGTGCGCCTTAAGCGATTTCACCTGACGATCCGATCTTCTGTCGCCGGTTGCAAGAGGCGACCGCTACGGCGATGCGTGTCGGCGGCGTTACCTCGGCAGGTCGACCAGTCCCAGGGCCTCGCGGCGTTGCCAGCGGCGGATCATGAGGACGGCGACGACGGCGAGGCCGGTGGCGAGGCCGATCCAGATGCCGGTGCCGCCGAAGCCGAGGCCGAACGCCAGCACGACGCCCAGCGGCAGGCCGATGCCCCAGTAGCCGACGAGTGCGAACAGCATGGGCGCGCGTGCATCGTGCAGGCCACGCAGCATGCCACCGCCGACCGCCTGCGCGCCATCGACGATCTGGAACAGCGCCGCCAGGAGGAGGTAGGTCGCGGCGAGGCTCACGACCTCGGCGTTGGCGGGGATCTCCGTGTCCAGGAATGCCGCGATGAGGAGACGCGGTGCGAAGATCATGAGAAGCGAGGTGGCGGCCATGAACGCGGTCGCCAGCCAGAAGGCCGTCCAGCCTGCACGGTGAATGCCGTCTCGATCGTGGCGGCCGTAGGCCAGTCCAACGCGAACGGTCGCCGCCTGGCCGATGCCGAGCGGGATCATGAAGGTCAGCGAGGCGATCTGGATGGCGATGGTGTGCGCGGCCAGTGCCGATGTGCCGATCAGCCCCATCAGGAAGACAGCGGCGTTGAAGATCGTCACCTCGAAGAGCAGCGTTGCCGCCATGGGCAATCCGAGCCGCCACAGGTCGGCGAGGCGTGCCCAATCGGGCTGCCACAGCCGCCCGAGGACGGCAAACAGCGCGAAGCGACGGTCGTAGAGGACGATGAGGGCGACCGCAGCGAGCATGAGGATGCTGGCGAGGGTCGTGGCGAGGCCAGAGCCGGCTATGCCCAAGGGCTCGAGGCCGCAATGGCCGAGCATGAGGCACCAATTGCCGGCGGCGTTGGCCAAGACACCGACAATGCCGACGACGAGCGCCCAAAAGGGGCGCTCCAGGACGCTCATGAACGAGCGCAGGACGAGGTAGGCCCAGAACGGGAGCAGCGCCCACTGAAGGGCTCGCACGTAGATGCCGGCCTCGGCGGCCAACGCAGCATCCTGCCCCATGGCGAGCAGCAGCGCCTCGCTCCACCACAGGATTGCCCAACACGGGAGAGCCAACAGAACACACGACCAGAGGCCCTGCCGCACCGTGCGAGCGACATCGTCCCTGGCATCCGGGTCGCGGCCGAGAGCCCGCGCCGCGATGGGCGCCACCGCATTGAGGAGGCCTATGCCGGCGACCAGTGGAATGAAGTAGAGATTAGCGCCAAGGGCGCCCGCAGCCATGGTGTCCGGACCGAGACGGCCCATCATCACGACGTCGGTGGCGCTCATGGCCACCTGGGCGAGGTTGGTCGCGGCAATAGGCCATGCGAGCGCTGACAACGCGATAAGCTCGCGTCTCCAGCCTTTGCCGCTCGCTGCTCTCTCTGTCGCCATTTCCGCCATGGCGAGGGTCGTAGCGGGTCGGCCTCGTCGCGTCCAACGAATGACGGCCGGCGTCGGCGAACGGCGTCAGATCAGGTTGACCACGCAGTCCTCGTAAGCCGGAATCTCGGCGATGAAGCCGCCGGAGCGCAGGCTTTGGGCGAGCCGGTCGAAGCCGGTGCGCGAGACGGTCGTGTCGGTGGCCCAGAGGCGGGCGTCGCGATATCGGGTGAAGGCGGCGACGAGGTCGGCTGGCTCGACGTCGGGATAGAACTCGCGGACCGCGCCCGCCAGATCCCCGGCGCCGTGCGCGACAAGCCACGCCTGCGTGTGCCCGACCGCGCGCGTCATGGCGGTAAAGGCGTCACGGTTACGGGCGATGCTGTCGCGAGTGGCGAGGAAGGTGGTGTAGGAGGTCTCGCCACGGGCACTGGCGGCGTGGACGACACGGCCGACGCCTTCGCGCTCGGCACGGGCGGCGAACGGCTCGAACATCTGGGCGATGTCGAGCGAGCCGTCGGCCAGGGCAGCGAGATTGGCGGGCATGCTGCGATCGGGAATGCGGGACAGCGAGGCCGGGTCGATGCCGATCTCGCGCAGGTCGTGCTGCAGGCAGAGCCAAGGCGTCGGAACCTCGGAGACGGAGGCGAAACGCAGGTGGGGCAGCTCGCCGAGACCGAAGCGATCCAGGCCTGCCCGGGCGACGAGATAGAACGGGTCGCGGCGGACCACCTCGCAAAAGGTCATCAGAGGCGGACCGCCTGGCTCGTTACGGGCCTTCATGACACGCATGGGCCCGCCCCAGCTGACGTCGAGGCTGCCGTCGATCAGGCCTGCGGCCGCAGCGCCGGGGGAGGGGGACTCGACAAGCTCGACCTCGACGCCCTCGCGGGCGAAATGGCCCAGAGCCAACGTCGCATAGAATGGCGCATAAAAGACGGCGCGGAAATTCTCGGACAGTCTGATCCTGGGCATGGCCCCTGCTCCCGTGGTACGCGCGTCGCACATGAGCGCTCTGAAAAAGAGTGTAGCCTGGATAAGGGCCGCGTCACCGGCCTGCTTGGAGAATCGACGATGCAGCTCTTCTGGACGCCAGCCTCTCCGTTTACGCGCAAGGTCTGCGTTGCCGCTCGCGAGCTCGGGCTGTGGGAGCGAATTGAGGTTCGCCCGACGACGTGGACGCTCGACTGGGGCTACACGACACCACCGTTCACGCCGGGCCTAGCCGAGGCCAACCCGGTGGCGCGCATTCCGACGCTGGTAACGGACGAGGGCGTGGCGCTCGGCGATTCGACGATCATCTGCCTGCACCTGGACGAGGTGGCGGCGCCGCGGACGTTGATTCCGGCGGAGAAAGTCGCACGGCAGCGGATGTGGACTGCGTATGCGATCGCCGATGGTGCGCTCGAGGCGCAGATCGCGATGCGGGCGGAGATGCTGCGGCCGGCGGAGGTGCGGTCGGAGAGCTTCCTCGAGAAGCAGCGCGTGCGCATCCGGCGGTGCTTCGATGCGCTGGAGCGCGACGTGGCGCACCTGGAGGGACCGCTCGATCTGGCGCAGATCACGACGGGCGTCGCGCTCGGCTATCAGGACTGGCGCGAATGGCTGGAGGATTTCAGACCAGGGCGGCCGCGGCTCGCAACGTGGTACCAGCGGTTCGCCGAGCTACCGTCGATGAAGGCGACCGAACCGAAAGAGACGCCGACGGCTTGAGTTCGCGCAGGCGCCGATCAGCCGACCGGGCATTCCTGACGGGCGCGAGACTCGGCGCGGTAGGCATGTCCGGTGCCGAGATCCGGCCCGGTCATGTCGATCCAGAACGTGAGAATCGGCAATTCCTCTTCGAGGATGCCAGCGAAGCAGCGACAGCGATCGGCATTCCGTCCCGCTGCTTCACCCGCCGCGCAGCCTTGCTGAACCAGCGCTATCGTCTGGCTGCGCATGTAGAATGCCGAGCCGAAATAGAGCACGGCAACGATGCCGAGGAAATAGACGAGCTTTTTCAATTCTTTCCTCCCCTCGCACCGCACAAGGCGGCAGCCGCGGCCAGCATAGGCTCGCAAGACAAAGATCGGATTAAGATCGGCCGCTCAGAGCTGCGGCACGATGCCAACGACGTGCCAGCCGGTGCCGGTGAAGGCCAGCTCGGCGACGACGTCGGACCCGGCCTGGGCGGGATCGCGGGCGATGCCGACGGCGAGCGACAGGGGGCCCGTGAGGCGATATCCCTTGATATTCGCGAGGGTGAGCTTGCGGGGGCGGGCGTCGCGGCCCTGCGGCTGGTCCGGTGCGGGCTCCGCGGGCGGGTCCGCGTCCGGTGTCGTGCCGCCGCGCTGTCGCGCACCGACCTTGCCGGTCACATCCTTCCAGACGCGCCGCAGGTCCTTGCCCTGGCGCACCATGCGAACGACATTCGCCGGCGTCAGCACCGAGTTCGATGGCCGCATCGGCGATCCTGGCGCCGAGGCTCTCCTTCAACTGGCCGGCGATGGCCGCGCCGATGGGACCGGCCTCACGCTTCAGACGCTCGAGCGAGCGCTGCATCTCGGCTGCAACCAACGGCTTGGCGCGGGCGCGAACAGCCGGAAAGTCGACATATCGTTCCAGCGCCGGCGGGTCGTTGGTCTCGATGGCATAGCGGATCTGGCGGGCCATCCATGCCGGCCAGATCACATAGAAGCCGGCCAGCGCCAGAACCAGGGCCAAACCAACCAAAATCGCGCGGCGCATCGGCTCACCTCTCCTCGCGGGCGGCAATCTGGTCACCGCTGCTGGTCGACGGGCGTTCTAGTGGCCCGTCGCGCCTAAATCGCATCATGGCCGGAACCGCTTCCGATTTAGGCGCGACACAAGGGCCACTAGAGAATTCATTAGCTTAGTGTGGCGTTTATCGCGCCTTAGTTGCCTACGAGCGAGCCGAACTATCAGGCAACCAAGGCGCGACGCCGCACTGGGCCAGGGCGGCGCAAATTGCGAGGTCGACAAGACCGGCGCGAGGCAGACGATTGCAATCTTGTCCACCGCGATGGCCGCCGCGCGACCCTGGCGCGCTGAGGCGGGACGTGCGAATCACCTAGGGTGGCGATCTCAACGGACAATCGAAGGTCGCCTCCAGAGCCCATGGCAAATCGCAGCGCGCTCGCACTCGCAAAGCCCCGCTTCGGTTCGGAGACTCCGTCGATGCACGAGGCCCAGCGGATTCTCGAAAGTGTCTTCGGATACAAAAGCTTCCGGCTGGAGCAGGGCGCCATCATCGAGACGCTGGTGGCGGGCTCGGACGCGCTCGTCCTGATGCCGACCGGCGGCGGAAAATCGCTCTGCTACCAGATCCCCGCTCTGGTCAGGCCCGGCGTCGGCATCGTCGTCTCGCCGCTGATCGCGCTGATGCAGGACCAGGTCGACGCGCTGAAGGAGCTCGGCGTTCGCGCGGCGTTCCTCAACTCGTCGCTGGAGGCACGGGCGCAGCGCGAGGTGGAAGGTGCCATCGCCTCGGGCACGCTCGACGTGCTCTACGTGGCACCGGAGCGGCTGGTGCAGGATCGCACGCTCGACATGCTGGCGCGGTCGACGATCTCGGTGATCGCCATCGACGAGGCGCATTGCGTCTCGCAGTGGGGACACGATTTCCGTCCGGAGTACCGGCGGCTCGGCATCCTGGCCGATCGGTTCCCGACCGTGCCGCGGATCGCGCTGACGGCAACCGCGGACCAGCGGACGCGCGAGGAGATCGCGAGCGAGCTGCGGCTGGAAGGCGCGCGCCGGTTCGTCGCCAGCTTCGACCGGCCGAACATTCGCTACACCATCGCCGAGATGGGCTCGATGGGGGCGCGGGAGCGGCTGTGGCAGTTCATCTCGGCCGAGCACCCGGCGGACGCGGGCGTGGTCTACTGCCTGACGCGGAAGAGCGTCGAGGAGACGGCCCAGTGGCTGTCCCGCAAGGGCCGGCAAGCGGTCGCCTACCACGGCGGCATGGCGGCGGACGAGCGGCGGACGGCGCAGCAGCGGTTCCTGAAAGAGGACGGGCTGATCGTCGTCGCGACCATTGCGTTCGGCATGGGCATCGACAAGCCGGACGTGCGGTTCGTGGCGCATCTCAACCTGCCGAAATCGGTCGAGGCCTACTACCAGGAGACGGGGCGCGCGGGGCGCGACGGCGAGCCTGCGAACGCCTGGATGGCCTACGGGCTGCAGGACATCGTCACGCAGCGGCAATGGCTCGCTCAATCCGAGGCGAGCGAGGCGCACAAGGCGGTGCAGCGCCAGAAGCTCGACGCGCTGATCGGGCTCGGCGAGATGGCCGGGTGCCGGCGGCAGGCGCTGCTCGCGTACTTCGGCGAGACGCTGCCGGAGCCATGCGGCAACTGCGACAACTGCCTCAACCCGCCGGCGACCATCGATGCGACGGACATGGCCCGGAAGGCGCTGTCTGCGGTCTATCGCACGGGGCAGGGCTTCGGCGTCGGCTACGTGACCGACGTGCTGACGGGTAAGGACGACGAGCGCATCCGGCGCAACGGCCACGACAAGCTCTCGGTGTTCGGAGTCGGCCGGGAGGTGGACGCGACCGAGTGGCGCCTGTTGTTCCGACAGCTCGTCGCGGCGGGGCACCTCGCTTCCGACGAGGAGGGGCATGGAACGCTCGGCCTGACCGAGAAGGCCCGGCCGCTGCTGAGGGGCGAGGAGACGTTCCGGATGCGGCGGCAGGCGCCAGGCGAGCCTGGCAAGAAGGCGTCGCGCTCGGGCCGGGGCACGAGCGATGCGGCGACGCGCGTGGCGGGGGCGGACGAGCCCTTGTACCAGGCGCTGAAGGCGTTGCGGCTCCGGCTCGCGTCGGAGGGAAACCTGCCGCCCTACGTGATCTGTCACGACCGGACGCTGGTGGAGCTTGCACAAAAGCGGCCGGCATCCGAGGCGCAGCTCGGCGACATCATAGGGCTCGGGACGCGGAAGATCGCGCGATACGGAGCGGCGCTGCTCGAGGTGATCGGGCAGTTCAAGCGGCATCCGATGCTGGAGAACCGGCTTTCGCCTACGGTGAACCAGACGCTGGCGCTGCATCTGGAAGAGCTCGACGCGGAGGCCATCGCCACGCGGCGCGGTATCGAGGTGTCGACTGTGCTCGGGCATTTCGCCGAGGCGATCGAGGCAGGGCTCGTGGAGGCGCGCGCGGTGATCGGACTGGAAGAGGCCGAGATCGACGAGATCCTGGCTGCGTTCGAGCGGTGCGGGACCGTGGACAGCGGCAAGCTCGGGTCAGCGCACGCGGCGCTCGACGGGCAGTACAGCTATGGCGTGTTGAAGTGTTTGTTGGCGGAGGTGGGGTAGAGGGCGTTAATCCAGAATCGAGATGAGGCTGTGGCAATGATCAAGGTAGCCGACAGCAATGTACTGCAAACCGATCAACTAAAGAATTATCTGCTAAAGAAGAACAACAGGATTGCTCTTCCAGATTATGTTTCCATGGAGGCATACAAGGGTGACACTTTGTCCTCTATTTTCAAGTCAATGTGCATTTTATCCCAACATCCTCATCAAGTGATAATTCTGAAGGGTACCCAAGAGATATGCGCACTAAGCGGCCGACGCTCTGGATTACGAAGGAGAATGGTTGACCCTCGACAAACACGAGAGTTCTATTTTTATTGCCGCCTGCTAGAAGGGGCGGCCCGCGGGGATATTAAGACAAAAACCCGCTTATTGAACCTGGGCCGATCCGCATCAGAGCATTTGGAGCGAATGCTCACCGAGTCCGAAGGATTGGCCGAGATATTCAGAGAGGTTCAGGGCACATATTCGATCTCCGATTTATCTCGCTTCCGTCGGGGCGAAAGCTGGTCTGACGATTTCTATCGTGCCATTATGGCCAACGTGATGCTAACCTGCACTTCTCACAGCCGCGCTGACGCGGGTATCGTTTGACGATTGAGTGGGAGCCGCCGGTACTGGGGCTCTCACGGCCGAGCCCGGTGGTCGCCGCCGGTCGGGCAGCATGGGCAGGCTCGACGATGATCCTCTTCTGTTGATCCCAGGGCTCAGGCTCGGCTTGGCCGCCGGCGCCTCATAGTCGTTGCGCCGCGAGCATGAAGACTTCGCGATCCGGGCAGGCGGTTGCGAAGGCGAGTTTCACGCGTCTCACGCTGATGGTGACGCGGGCGCCGATCTTGAGAAGCTTCAGCCTGATGGTGCCGCAGGTCGCCGCTGCGAGCTTGGTGCCGGCCAGACCGATGCGCCTGACCGCGCACATGAGCACGTAGGCGAAGGATGCGAGCCACAGCCGTAGTTGGTTCGCCCGCATGGTCGGCGCCGGCGTCCGCGAGCTGTACCGGTTGGGTTAGCACGGCCGAGGCGGTCCCAAGTTTCCATCGCTTTCCGAGGTTGGCAATACCCTGACATTTCGGGTATCGTTATGTATGCACCTTCTGGTCCTTGACTGGATCCTAGTCGGAAGCCCTTCGAATGTCAGCTCACGAAAACTCAGAAACGATAAGGTAGACATGATGATTGTGGCCTACGGGACTTTCTTTGATGGCTTGATTACAAATGATAAAAAGATGATGCACATATATAATCAAGCATGCGCGGCGCTCAATTTAATGCTCCCGCGACACAGAAGTAGCGACGCCGGGCACTAATGGAACACAGCATGGTTTCAATGTGAAGCGCCTTCATCCCAGGTGCGCCAACCCAACCTATACGTGCCGCCCGGGAACCATACGGCATCCCCGACCCGAGTTCTTGTCATCCCGGTGCTTGTCACCGGGACCCATTCATCCGCTTGCTCGGTGCTTGGGTTGTTTCGCCCAATCAGTCCGAGTTGAAAGGGCGTGAGCTCATTTCGTGAATTGGAGCTTGTTGACCGATGGGTCCCGGTGACAAGCACCGGGATGACAAAGAATGTAATCTGGCTCATGCTGCCACGTTGGCCTCGCGGCCGAGGTCTGCAGCTGGCACTCGGATCTGCATCCTCGCCCTAGACTCCTCCTGCCCAAACTGCTGCGATAGGGATCACCGATCCCTCGCACAGGAGCGCGCTGCCCATGATCATCGACAGTCAGGTTCATGCCTACGAGGCGAATACGCCGAAGCGGCCGTGGCATAGCGTTCCGAACTGGCCGCAGCACGTCACGGGTGACGAGATGGTGGCAGCGATGGACGCGGTGGGCGTCGACGGCGCGATCTTCATCTCGGCGTTCTCGCTCTACCAGTACGACGACAGCTACGCGCGCGAGGTGCAGCGCAAATATCCGGGCCGCATGGCGATCGTGAAGCCGGTCAATCCGGACGATCCGGCTGTCGAGGACGTGATCGCGGAGTGGAAGACGGTGCCGGGCGCGGTCGGCGTGCGGATCATGATGTATCCGGAAGGCAAGCGCACCGCGACCGATGCCGGGCTCGACCGGATCTGCAAGGCGGTGGTGAAGCACGACCTGCCGCTCAATATGCTGTGCTGGGGGAATCTCGACGTCGGCACAGCGTTGGTGGATCGGCATCCGGATACGCGGTTCATCATCGATCATCTGGCTCTGGTGCAGCCGCGCGTACCTCCGGCGCCTGAGAAGCCGTGGGCCGATCTGCCGAAGGTGGTGGAGCTCGCCAAGCGCAAGAACGCGGTCATCAAGGTTTCCGGCGCGTGCACGCTGTCGAAGGAGCCCTATCCGTTCAACGACATCTGGGACCCGCTGGCGCGGGTGTTCGACGCATGGGGCTTCGAGCGGTGTCTGTGGGGGACGGACTGGACGCGGGCGGCAGCCGTCGTCAACTACGAGCAGGCGGTCAGACCGTTCGTCGAGACCAAGCGGCTTTCGGACAGCGAGCGGGCCATGCTGATGGGCGGCGCCTGCGCCAAGGCCTATCGGTGGGAGCCGAAGAAGGGGTAGGGGGATTTTTGGTGGTCGCTGGCGACTCCCCGGGCGGGGAGCCGGCCGCCAGCGACGGTTTGATCTCAATACCTGATCACAGGAGCAAGGCCGCTGGCGCCGGGGCCGAGGATGCGGGGAAGCTCGCTCGGGGCGTCGGCGAAGGCGATCTCGTCGGCTACCAGAGCATCGAGGCGGTCGTCGGCCAGGAGGCGCAGCGCGGCCTCGATACGGCGGCGATAGTCCCAGCGCGGGCGGTGACCGGGCGAGATCTGGCCGACCTGCGACGAGACGAGCTTCAGGCGCTGGCTGTGGAAGGCGCCACCCAGGCGCACGGGCACGTCTCGGTCGCCATACCAGGACATCTCCACGACTGTGCCCTCCAGGCCGACGCACGCGATGGCCGTGTTCAGGCCAGCCGCCGAGACCGAGGTGTGGAAGACGACGTCGGCGCCTGCCGAGGCCGGCGAGGGGGCGGTTTCAAAACGCGCGCCGAAGCTTTCGACGAGGCTGCGGCGATCCCCGGCGACATCGATCACGGTGACCTCGGCGCCGGGGATGCGGGCCGCGAGGGCCGTCACCATGAGGCCGACGATGCCGGCGCCGACGACAACGATGCGGTCTGCCGGACCCGCGCCAGAGTCCCAGAACGCGTTGAGCGCCGTTTCCATGTTCGCGGCCAAAGTGGCGCGGCGGGCGGGTATGCCGTCGGGTATCGGCACCAGCATGCCGACAGGGGCAATGAACTGGTCCTGATGCGGGTGCAGGCAAAAGACCGTGCGGCCCATTAATTCTGGGGGGCCGCTCTCGACGACGCCGACACCGCAATAGCCGTACTTCACCGGAAACGGGAACTCACCCTCCTGCATGGGCGCGCGCATTCGGGCTTTCTCGGCCTCGGGCACGGCACCAGACATGACCAGTCGCTCGGTCCCGCGGCTGATGCCGGTGAACAATGTTTTGACAAAGGCCATGCCTTCGCGCGGCACCGCGAGTGGGGCCGTCCGCATTTCCGCCACGCCCGGTTGCGTATACCAAATCGACCGTGCCATGCGTCTTATCCCCGTCGAGCGGCGTTGGGGTATGCTCGCATCCTCATTCATGGGTCGTTCAGCGGCCTTATGATGGAAGAGCGCGCTTCTCGAGACCGAGACCAGAGACCCGATCCCCCGCAGCAACCAACGGCCCGCGCCCTATGACCGACAGCGCCGACACCGCACGCCCGCTTCCTGGACGCGCCATTCTCGCCTCAGCGAGCCATAGCGTACCCACGGGCCTGCAGGCAAACGCCGAGCTTTCCCGCCGCCGCTGGCTGGTGATCGCGCTCAACGTGACCACCTGGGTCGCCATGATGGCCGTCGCCGCCAAAATTCTGGGCGCCGGCGGCTGGACCTTGCTCGACTATGTGCTGCTCGCGTGCTTCGCGATCGGCACGCCATGGACGGTGCTCGGCTTCTGGAATGCCGCGATCGGGCTCTGGCTGCTGCACGTGCACAAGGACCCGGCCGGCGAGGTCGCGCCGTTCGCCGCGGCCGGGGACCTGCCGACGCCGATCACCACCAAGACCGCCATCTTCATGACGGTGCGTAACGAGGACCCGGCGCGCGCCATCCTGCGGATGAAGACGATCAAGGCCTCGGTCGATGCGACCGGGCAAGGTGGCGCCTTCAGCTATTTCATTCTCTCCGACACCAACGTCGCGGATGTGGCCGAGGCCGAGGCGAAAGGCGTCGCGGCGTGGCAGACCGAGGACAAGGACGGCGACCGCATCACCTATCGCCGGCGGACCGACAACTCCGGCTTCAAGGCCGGCAACGTGCGCGAGTTCTGCGACCGGTGGGGCCGCAATTTCGAGCTTATGGTGCCGCTCGACGCCGATAGCGTGATGTCTGGCGAGGCGATCGTGAAGATCGTCCGCATGATGCAGGCGCATCCGCGGATGGGGCTCATTCAGACGCTGGTCGTCGGGATGCCTTCGAGCAGCGCGTTCGCGCGCATCTTCCAGTTCGGCATGCGGCACGGCATGCGCTCCTACACGATGGGTCAGGCCTGGTGGACGGCCGACTGCGGGCCGTTCTGGGGCCATAACGCGGTGGTGCGCATCAAGCCGTTCGTCGAGGAGTGCGAGCTGCCGATCCTGCCCGGGAAACCGCCGATCGGCGGGCATGTGCTGTCGCACGATCAGGTCGAGGCGACGCTGATGCGCCGCGCCGGCTACGAGGTGCGCGTGCTGCCGTTCGAGGGCGGCTCGTGGGAGGAGAACCCGCCGACGATGCTCGATTTCGCCAAGCGCGACGTGCGCTGGTGCCAGGGCAACATGCAGTACGTGAAGCTGCTCGACCTGCCGGGCTTGAAGCCGATGAGCCGGTTCCAGCTAGTGTGGGCCGTGCTGATGTTTCTCGGGCTGCCGGCGTGGACGTTCATGATCGGCTCGCTGCCGCTTTCGGCCTGGGAGGCGCAGGGCGTTGCCGACTACCCGACGACGCTGGCGATCGGCCTCTATGTCGTGTTCTTCGCGATGTACCTTTCGCCGAAGATCGCCGGCTTGATCGATGCGGTGCTGACCAAGGGCGGGATGGCGACGTTCGGTGGACCGTTGCGGTTCTCCGTATCCGCTGTGATCGAGATCGTCTTCTCGTTCCTGCAGGGCGCCGTCTCGAGCTTCCGAACGACCGTGTTCATGATCGGTTTGGCATTCGGCAAGTCGGTGGTCTGGGGCGGGCAGTCGCGCGACGCCTACGGCATCTCGTGGTTGACGGCTGCGGAAAACTTGTGGCCGCAGACGCTGTTCGGCGTGGTGCTGTGCAGCCTGCTCTACTGGATCTCGCCGGCCGCGTTCTGGTGGAGCCTGCCGCTGACCGCGGGCTACCTGCTCGCGATCCCGTTCGCGGTGATCACCGCGTCGCCGGCCCTAGGGCGTTGGATGCAGCGGAATGGCATCGCCGGCATCCCGGAGGATTTCGCCACGCCGAGCGAAGTGAAGGCGGTGCAGGGGGCAGCATGACGCTCGCACCAGATGCTGCTCGTGGCGGCGTCGTCGTTCTGGATCAGCGAGATCAACCAGTGGAACGGGTTCAGCCTGATCCATCTGCTGTCGATCCAAGTGCTGGTGACACTGCCCATTGCGTTGCTGGCGGCGCGGCGCGGCAACATCCGCCGGCACCGCTTCAGCATGGTCGGCATGTTCGTGGGCGCGCTGGTCGTGGCCGGCTTGTTCACGCTGCTGCCCGGGCCGATCATGTCGGCGGTCGTGTTAGGCTGGTGAGGGGTTCGGACCTTCAGCCGCGGCCGAACCGCTCATCGAGCCCCTGATGGAAGCCGAGGTCGACGATCTCGCAGAGCTCGGCGTAGGTGGCGGCGGATGGGGCGCCGGCGGGGGTTCCTGAGGATTGCAGGTGAGCGAGGGCCAGCTCGACGCCTTTGATGGCGGCGAACAGGGCCGTCACTGCGTAGAGGACGACCTGGAAGCCCATTCCTTCGAGATCACGCGCCGTGAGCTTCACCGTCTCGTTGCCGTCGACGATGGAGACGACCTTGGGACCGGCGAGACCCTTGGCCACCGCTTCGACCTCCTTGATCGTCTTGATGCCGTCGACAAAGACGAGATCGACGCCGGCCTGCTGATAGAGCCTGGCGCGGCGGATCGCCTCCTCGGGGCCGGCGGCGGGCATCGCATCCGTTCGCCCGATGATAAGAAGATCGTCCTTGCCGCGCGCCTCGACGGCGCATCGCAAGCGGCCCGCCGCTTCCTCGGCATCGATCAGCTTGATGCCAGCGAGCTGGCCGCAGCGCTTCGGGGCCACCTGATCCTCGAGGTGGATCGCGGCGACGCCGGCCTGCACATGCTCGCGCACGGTGCGGTGGATGTTGGAGGGGCCGCCGTAGCCGGTGTCGGCGTCGGCGATAATGGGAATGGAGACGGCACGCGCCATATTGCGGGCGTGCTCGGTCATCTCGGTCTGGCTGAGCAGACCGATGTCGGGGGTGCCGAGCCGACTGGCGGTGGCGCCGAGGCCGGTCATGTAGACGGCCGGGAACCCCGCGCGCTCGACAAGGCGGGCGGAGAGCGAATCCATGGCGCCGGGCGCCATCACGATCTTACCGCCCTCGATCAGGCGCCTCAGGCTGGCTGCCGGTGTCATTGCAGGTCTCCTCTTGCCGACGCCAGATACCGACAAGACTGGGACCGCGGGTCAAGCACGGAAAAGGCCGCGCCTGGAAAGGCGCGACCTTTGGACTGCACGGGGCACAATCGGACTCTCGCGCGGAAAACCAGCCGGATCGCGCGGGAGTGGGCGCTACTTCAACAGCCCGGTCATGACCGCCATGTCGAGCTCCTGGCGGGAGATCTTGCCGTCCCTGTCCATGTCGATCTTGACCATCTGCACCTTGAAGGGCTCGAGCTCTTTGCCATCGATGTGGCCCGACTTGTCGGCGTCGGCGGCGACGAACCTGGCGTCGACGGGATTCGGCAGCTTGGATTGCGCGAAGGCGGGCGCCACGACGAAACCGATGGCGAGGGCGGCGGCGAGACCGGCGAGCTTGCTCATGTCATTTCTCCTCAGATCCGAGGTTTGGTGTCACGCGACGTGACGATGCCGTGTCTAGGTGCTAGGGGATGAACCGCAACGGAACGCCTCATTCATTCGATATTCACGTGAATTCAATGATTTGAGGACAAGGCGGAGCGCGCCGCCCGGACGACGGCATGACGCGGGAGGAACGAGGCAATGGCAGTGTCGACAGCGGTCGAGCGCGTAGTGGCGGAGCTCAAATCCGACCGGGAGCTCGCCTCGATCCGGCGGTCGCTGGAGGTCTATTACGGCGATCCGGCGCGGGACGCGGCAATGGACAGTCTCTATGCGCGTTTCGTCAAACCAGGCGATCTCGCCTTCGACGTCGGCAGTCACGTCGGCGACAGGATCGGGGCGTTCCGGCGGCTCGGCGCGCTGGTCGTCGCGCTGGAGCCGCAACCGGCCTGTGCGCGTGCCATTCAGAAAATCTATGCGGGAGACGACAAGGTCACGCTGGTGGAAGCCGCCTGCGGCCCGCGACCGGGCTCGCTGACGCTGCACATCAACTCGGCCAATCCCACGGTGACGACGGCGTCGCCCGAGTTCGTGAAAGCGGCAGACGGCGCGGCGGGATGGGAAGGGCAACAGTGGGACCGCGCCATCGACGTGCCAGTGACGACGATGGACGCGCTCATCGCGCAGCACGGCGCGCCGGATTTCGCCAAGATCGACGTCGAAGGCTTCGAGGCCGATGTTCTGGCTGGTTTGACACAACCGTTGAAGGCGCTGTCGTTCGAGTTCACGACCATCCAGAGGGATGTTGCCCGGCGCTGCATCGAGCGGCTCACGGAAATCGGCTCCTACCGGTTCGACGTCGCTTTGGGCGAGAGCCAGACGCTGACGTTCGATCGGTGGATCGATGCGGCAGCGATGATCGCGCACATCGCGGGCCTGCCGCACTCGGCCAACTCGGGCGACGTCTACGCTCGCCTCGACACCTGACCGTCCGATAGGACTTGCCTCGCGGCGGTCCCGCATCTACCTCCCACACGCCACATCATGCCAGGAGCAACACCATGTTCGCCGTCGAGGTCCGCGACCGGATCATGATCGCCCACTCGCTGCCCGACCCGTTCTTCGGCCCGGCTCAGGGCATGCACGGCGCCACGTTCGTCGTCGATGTCGCTTTCTTCCGCGAGACGATGACAGCTCAGAACGTGGTGGTGGACATCGGGGCCGCGCTCGACGTTCTCTCGAAGACGCTGAAGCCGCTCGCCTACAAGAACCTCGACGAGATCCCCGAGTTCAAAGGCAAGCTGACCACGACCGAGTTTCTGGCAAAGCACATTTTCGATCGCATCGCCGAGGCGGCGAGATCGGGCGGGCTCGGCGAGGACGGCAAGGGATTGTCCCGCATTCGCGTGACCTTGCACGAGACCGACTTGGCGCGGGCATGGTTCGAGGGGGCGGTCGGCTAGGACGGTTGCGGTAAGATGAATGTTGATCTGCGGCCTGATGATCGATAGAGGCGGGGGCGTTTCCTACACGGCGCGCCTGTTCTCGATGGCGCCTTCATCCTCGTACCTTTGACGGACTGCATGGCCAACATTGCCTTTCTCGTGCCCGGAGACATTAACCTCCCAACAGGCGGTTATACCTATGACCGACGAACGCTCGATCTGCTCTCGGCGCATGGCGTGTCCGCGCGCCTAGCGACGCTGCCCGACTCCTACCCCAGCCCGTCTATAGAGGACCTCGCCGAAACGGCGCGAATCGTCGAAGGGCTGCCGGCGGGAATGCCCTTACTGATCGATGGCTTGGCGCTCGGGGCTATGCCGGTAGATCTGGTGCAGGGTTTCAATCGGCCTGTGGTCGCGCTTTGCCACCACCCACTGGCGCTCGAAGCCGGACTCACGCCTGAGCGGCAGGCTTTGCTGAAGGCGAGCGAGGCGGCCGCCCTTGCGCAGTCCTCGGCCGTCATCGTCACCAGCCCGTCGACACGGGCCTTGCTGATGCGCGACTTCGGAGTGCCTGCCGGGCAAATCACGGTCGCTGTGCCGGGAACCGATCCTGCGCCCAGGGCGCATGGGACCGGAAGCCCTCTTCAGCTTCTCGCCGTGGGATCGCTCGTGCCGCGTAAAGGCTACGACGTGCTGGTCAGAGCCCTCGACCGCCTTCGCGACCGGGATTGGAGCCTGGCCATCGCGGGTGCCGACGACCGCAGCCCAGCGACGGCCGCAGCAGTGCGGGAGCTGGTCGCTGACAAGCAACTCGCTTCGCGCATCGTCATCACCGGCGCCATTCCGGATCGCGATCTCATGCAGCTCTACGCGAGGGCCGATGTTTTCGTGATGCCATCGCTATTCGAGGGCTACGGCATGGTGCTGGCCGAAGCCATGGCGCGTGGATTGCCGATCGTATGCACGACCGGTGGCGCGGCCTCGGAGACTGCGCCCAATGACGCTGCCATCAAAGTGGCGCCGGGGGACGAGGTTGCGCTGGCGGAGGCGCTTTCCCGTGTCATGGACAGTGGTCCTCTCAGGCAATCCATGGCCAAGGCGTCCTGGGTTGCCGGCCTTCATCTGCCACGCTGGGAGGACACCGCTCGTATCGTCGCGGGCGTCATGAGAAAGGTTGCCCCATGAGCGGCTTCTCGCCGGAATGGCTCGCGCTGCGCGAGCCGGTCGATCACCGGTCGCGGGATAAGGGAGTCGCACAGCAGCTGCGTGAGCATTTCGCCGGCCGCAGCGCGATCCGCGTGGTCGATCTGGGGTGCGGGACGGGATCGAACCTGCGCGGAACGTTTCATCTCCTGCCGGACGAGCAGCACTGGACCCTCGTCGATTACGATCGGCGGCTGCTGGCGGCGGCGCGCGAGACGATCTCCGCTTGGGCCGATTCGTGCGCGGATGCCGCGGGGGCGAATGGCAACGATCTGGTGGTGACGAAGGGTGGCAAGCGTCTTTCGCTGCGGTTCCGGCAAGCCGATCTCAATACCGACCTCGACGGCGCGCTCGGCGATGCGCCGGACCTCGTCACGTCATCGGCCTTCTTCGATCTGTGCTCAGCGGAGTTCATCGGGCGACTTGCTGCGGCCGTCGCGTCGCGGCGTGCGGCGTTCTTCACGGTGCTGACCTACAACGGCCAGCAGGATTGGTCGCCACGGCATCCGGCCGACCAGCGGATGTTGCTGGCATTCACGGAGCATCAAGTGGGCGACAAGGGTTTTGGCGCGTCCGCCGGGCCGGCTGCCGCGCCCGCTCTCGGTGCCACGTTCCAATCGGCCGGGTATGTGGTGCACGAGGGCGATAGTCCGTGGCTGTTGGGCGAGGCGGATCGGCAGTTGATCGCCGATCTTGCGGGCGGATTTGCTGCAGCGGTCGCGGAGACCGGGGCCGTCGATGCTGCCACGATTGCATCATGGGCTGGGGTGGCACGCCTGGCTGCCGTGGTGGGGCACACGGATACCTTCGCCGTGCCGGGCGAGACCTAAGATCGTCTCACGAGCCTGCGCGGTTGCCGCAGACGCGAAAAAGGCGGGCACCGGCCCGCCTTCTTGCTTTGTGTCGCCTTGTCCAGCCGAACGTTCAGCTGTTGCCGGGCGCGGGCTGATGATTTGTCTGCGACTCCTGGCCCGACGGGCGCGACCGGCGATCGGCCATGAACTGGTCGAACTCGGCCTTGTCCTTGGCCATGCGCAGCCGCTCGAGGAACGAGCGGAAGTCGTTGGCTTCCTCCTCGAGGCGCCGGAGCGTCTCGGTGCGGTACTCGTCGAAGGCGCGGTTGCCGCTCGACGGGAACCCACGATGGCGGGAGCTGCCGCCCCACGCCTCGAAGCGCTCCTTCATCCGCTCCATCTTACGCTCGAACCGCTCGCGCCGGTCGGCGCTGCCACCCCAAGCTCGTCCACCGCATCCCATGCGTCCGCTCCATAGAAGAAAGGCCAGAGTTGCAAGGCCCAACGGCCAGAACAGGATGAACGCGACCACCATCAGGGCGATCCACGCCGGCCTGCCGTAGTCATCGATCCTTTCCAGCATCTCGGTCATTCCCTGCTCCCGACGTGTCCATTGCCGAACGAGACCGCTGCCTCGTCGATGTGAATGTAAGTTACATTTACATGCGGTCAAGGGTGCATCAGCACTGGAGGGATGCGATTTAATCTTTCGGGTCCGGGCGAGCCGCCGCCGCAGTGGATTCGAGCTCACGGCACCTCGTCACGATGTGGCCGTCGATGCGGGCGTTGACCTTCCAGCGAATCGCCGACTGCGGCTGCGCTACGAGCGGCCGAAGGCTAGGCTCGAGGGCCGGCAGCACGTCGTCCTCGACGAACGCGTCCCTGATCAAGCACCACGATTCCCACACGTCATCCTGATCGAGCCCGCCCCGGTTCAGAAGGCGCTGCATCTCGCCGGCGAGATAGCTTTCGCTCCGCGCGACTTCACGGTCGGTGACGGTCATGACGGACGGATGGCGCCACATGAGCCACGACAGCCGCCACTCGTCGCGGCTGGCCCAGGCAAGAGCCGCTGCGAAAGCCAGCATCAGAATGATGATCGCGAAGTGGTACATGGTGTGCTCAGCCCGGCTCGCCCAGCCCCCGCAGATAAATCAAAGTGGCGGCTTCCAACAATTCCTCCGGCGTCATCGGGATGGGCCGGCGAGCACCGTCGGCGCGACCAAAAAGGCTCGCGATACCATGCGCTTGCGCCCACAGATGCAGAGTCATCATGGTCACGGGCGGGCGTACGCCGGGGGGCATGGCGGCGACCACCGTCTCGACGGCACCTCGCAATACACCAAAGGCGCGCTCGGCGGCAGCATGGAGATCCGGATCGGACGAAACGGGGAGGCCCGACTCGAACATTGCCGCATAGCAGGCCGGCTCGGTGCGGGCGAAGGCGAGAAACGCGCGACCGACCGCGATCAGGGCGCGCGTCGGATCGGGGCGACCTGAGTTCCAGGCCTCGTCCAACTCGCGCTCGAGTTGTGTGTACCCGCGGCGGGCGACCTCGGCCATCAGGGCGTCGCGGTCGCGGAAATGGCGATAGGGCGCGGCGGGGCTGACGCCAGCCTGGCGCGCGGCCTCCGCAAAAGTGAAGCCACCTGGTCCTTTTGCCGAGATCAGCGACAGGGCCGCCTCGATCAGCGCCTCTTTCAGGTTGCCGTGGTGATAGCCGCGTCGCAAATCCGTTTTCCGCCTCTGTCGCGCCGTGCACCGCGAAGCATAGCCCGAACGGGTCGTCCTCGCATCTCGCGCCGCCGCTTGCACTTGGGCTGGGGCGGCTTTAATCCGAGCACACAATCGCCGCAGCCGCCGAGGACGCCCCCATGACCACCGGGAAGACGCGCATCGAGACCGATACCTTCGGACCCATCGAGGTGGACGCCACCCGCTATTGGGGCGCGCAGGCCCAGCGCAGCCTCGGCAATTTCAAGATCGGCTGGGAAAAGCAGCCGAAGCCGATCATCCGGGCGCTCGGCATTGTCAAGCGGGCGGCCGCGGAGGCGAACATGGGTCTCGGTAAGCTCGACGCCAAGCTCGGCGAGACGATCGTGAAGGTCGCCCAGGAGGTGATCGACGGGAAGCACGACGAGCATTTCCCGCTGGTCGTCTGGCAGACGGGCTCCGGCACGCAGTCGAACATGAACGCCAACGAGGTGATCTCGAACCGGGCGATCGAGATGCTGGGTGGGGAGATGGGCTCGAAGAAGCCTGTGCACCCGAACGACCACGTCAACATGAGCCAGTCGTCGAACGACACCTATCCGACGGCGATGCACATCGCGTGCGCGGAGCAGATCGTGCATGACCTGCTTCCGGCGCTGAAGAAGCTGCACGGGGCTCTCCATGCGAAGGCGGAGAGCTGGAAGGACATCATCAAGATCGGCCGCACGCACACGCAGGACGCCACGCCGGTTACGCTCGGCCAGGAGTTCTCGGGCTACGCGACGCAGATCGCCAACGGCATCAAGCGAATCGAGAGCACGCTGCCGGCGCTGATGGAGCTGGCGCAGGGCGGCACGGCGGTCGGCACGGGCCTCGCCTCGCCGATCGGCTTCGACCAGAAGGTGGCCGAGCGGATTGCCGCGATCACGGGACTGCCGTTCACGTCGGCGCCGAACAAGTTCGAGGCTCTGGCGGCGCACGACGCGATGGTGATGACGCACGGCGCGATCACGACGGTGGCGATGAGCTGCTTCAAGATCGCGAACGACATCCGCTTCCTCGGCTCGGGACCGCGAGCCGGTCTCGGCGAGTTGTCGCTGCCGGAGAACGAGCCGGGCTCGTCGATCATGCCGGGCAAGGTGAACCCGACGCAGTCGGAGGCGCTGACGCAGGTGGCCGTGCAGATCCATGGCAACAACGCCGCGATGACGTTCGCGGGCAGCCAGGGCCACTTCGAGCTCAACGTCTACAATCCGGTGATGGCCTACAACTTCCTGCAGTCGGTGCGGCTGCTGGCGGACGCGGCCGTGTCGTTCACGGACAACTGCGTGGTGGGTATCGAGCCGCGCCTCGAGAACATCGCCGAGGGACTCGCCAACTCACTTATGCTGGTCACACCGCTAAAGGAAAAATACGGCTACGACCGTGCCGCCAAGATCGCCAAGACCGCGCACAAGAACGGCACGACCTTGCGCGAGGAGGCGATCAAGGACGGCATCCCCGCCGACGACTTCGATGCCATCGTGCGGCCGGAGCTGATGATCGGGCCGGGGTAGGATGGCAAAGGGGGCAATTCCTCCCCACACGGGTGTCTTCGAAGCAACACACGTCAAATTCCGGCAGTACCCGGGCCAAAGGGCACCGGTGATCTGCTATGGTTGACGTTCCGTAAACCCTTCAAAGCCAGGATGCTGGCGGCGTTCGCGGGTTGGGGGACGACATGCATTTCAGACGGCTCAGCGCGGGTGCAGCAGCTGCCATATCGGCCGCCGCCCTCTGCCTATCGCCGGCAAGCGCGGGTGGCTGGGGTTCGCCTCAGGAGGAGCCCGCCTTCGGTGGCGTGGCGCTTGGCGCGCTCGCCATCGTGACACCGAAGTACGAGGGCTCGTCCGACTATCGCGTGCTGGGAGTGCCGATCATCGCGCCCTCGTTCGGGGGCTCGGAAGGGCGTTTTCAGGTGAAGGGCATCGACGACGTCCGGTTCCGCCTGTTCGAGCACAGCGGTTTCGAGGCGGGTCCGCTCGCGGGCTGGCGGTTTGGCCGCGACGAGGAGGATGGGGCGAGGCTCCGTGGCATCGGGGACGTCGACGGGGGCCTCGTCATCGGCGGCTACATGGCCTACCGGATCGGAATGCTGAAGCCGTTCGTTTCGTATCACCACCAAGTTACCGGCGATGATACGTCCGGCGTGCTCAGGCTCGGCACGGAGGCCAGAACTCGACGTGGCCCCCGGGGTCGAGGTGGTCAGCACGATCGGCGCCAGCTATGCCGACGACGACTACATGCAGGCCTATTTCTCGGTCACGCCGGGACAGAGCGCGGCTTCGGTGGCCGGGCTCGGTGTGTATCAGGCCGACGCCGGGTTCAAAGATGTTTTCGTCGGCGCCACGGCCAAGATCGCGCTGAGCGAGCTTTGGACCCTGCACATGAGCGCGCGCTATGCGCATCTGATAGGGGACGCCGGGGACAGCCCGCTGGTCGAGAGCGAGCATCAGTGGACCGGTGGCGTCGGAGTGTCCTACCGCTTCGACTGGCGCTGAGGCGGAGATTGGGATCGAAGCTCGGACTCGCTTAAATCACCCTCCCCCGGCTCAAGTGTCCGGGGCTAACCCTCTCCTCAAGGGGAGAAGGAACGAGAACGCGGCTCTGCAGCTTTATTGGATCGGGGTCAGTTGCTCCCGTAACGCGCCTTAACGGCAGTATCGCAGGCAGCCGACAGCTTGGCCTCGTTCGTCCGCAGGCACTGGACGATACCTGAGCCTCCTTTGCCCTTCCCGGCTGTCGCACAATGCGTCTTGACGTCGGTGGCGCACGCCTCGCGCATCGCCTTGGCTTTTGCCTCGACGTCGGCAAGTGCTGCTGCGCACTCGGTCGACAGTTTGGCCGAATTCTCCTTCAAGCACGACGTGCGATTGCCTTGGCTGGCGTCCGGGCAAATCTTCGCGACATCGGCTCGGCAGACGGCGAGGCGCCGGCCGCGCCCCTCCTTGCCGGGCTGGGTCTCGCTCTTGCCGTCGGCGGTTGTGGCAGGCTTAGCAGCCTCGGCAGGGGTCGTTGCCGGCGGAGAGCCCTGAGCCAGCGCGACAGCAGGAACGAGAAACAGCAGCGCGGCGCCGAGCACCGGGCGAAGCAGCACGGACATGGGGAACTCCCTGGCAGTGGAGGCACGCGGCTCGCGCCTGCGAGCGGGTTGAGGCGGGCTCGGTGTGATTAACGCAGCCAACGAACCCTTCCGTCGCATGCCGCGACGAAATCCCTAGGGCTCGCGCTGTGTCTCGATCACGACGACCTCGCCGTGGCTCATACCCAGTGCGAGCTCGCCGCGCTTCAAGCGCATGGCGTCGTTTCCGAACAGCTCACGGCGCCAACCCTTCAAGGCGCCCACGTCGGGCTCCTTCTCGATAGCGATCCGCTCGAGGTCCTCGCTGTCGGCGATCAGGCGCGGGGCAACGCCATGACGACCTGCGGCGGCCTTCAAGAGCACGCGGAGCAGGTCGATCATAGCTCCCGCCTCGGCCGGGAGGGACGGTCCGTGGTCGAGTGACGGCAGCGATTTCGGATCGCGCGCCAACCCGCGCTTCACAGCCTCGACGATCTCCTTGGCGCGTGCGGATCGTGCGAAGCCATCGGACAGCGTACGCAGCTCCGACAATTTCGCGGTCTCGGTCGGCTGCTGATTGGCGATGTCGTAGAGGGCCTCGTCGCGCAACACGCGCGCGCGCGGGACGTCCTGCGACTGCGCGGCCCGCTCGCGCCAGGCGGCCAGCTCCATCAACACGCCGAGGGCCTTGCGGTTGCGAACCTTCAGCTTCAGGCGGCGCCAAGCGCCTTCCGGCTCCAACTCATAGGTCGCCGGGTCGGTCAGCCCCGCCATCTCCTCGCTCAGCCAGTGGGTGCGGCCACTTTTCTCCAGCTCAGCTTTGAGATGGAGATAGACGTCGCGCAGGTGCGTTACGTCTCCCAGAGCGTAGACGAGCTGGTGCTGGGACAGAGGGCGGCGGCTCCAGTCCGTGAAACGCGACGACTTGTCGAGATCGCGGTTCGTGATCTTCTTCACGAGGTTCACGTAGGAGATCGAATCGCCGAAGCCACAGACCATGGCGGCGACCTGGGTGTCGAAGACGGGCGTCGGCACGAGGCCGGCCTTGTACTTCACAATCTCGATGTCCTGGCGCGCCGCGTGAAAGACCTTGACCACGCGCTCGTCGGCCATCAGCTCGAAAAAAGGGGCTAGATCCAGGTCAGGTGCCTGCGGGTCGACGATCGCCTCGACGCCGGGCGAAGCGAGCTGCACGAGGCACAGCTTGGGCCAAAAGGTGGTCTCGCGCATGAACTCGGTATCGACCGCCACGAACGGGTGGCGGGCAAGCTCGGCGCAGAGTGCGGTGAGGTCGGGGGTCGATGTAATGACGCGCATGAGTGGGGTATAGCGTAGCGGGCGGGGCACTGTCGTGTCTGAATTGCAACGGACCCCGATTGCCGACGCTGGGTGTCCAGGGTCGCGTTCCTCGCCGACGCCGTGCGAGACAGGCACCGGGCGTGGTCCGTAGCGTCGTGCGGCATGCTTGACAAGCCATCGGCAGCCATGGATGACGGCCGGGCTTTCTTTGCGGGCAGGTTTGCCCGCCGCCGCCCAGCCGGAGACTTGCCATGCACCGCTATCGCTCGCACACCTGCGGCGCGCTTCGAGCCACCGACATCGGCGCCGACACGCGTCTTTCGGGCTGGGTGCATCGTGTTCGCGACCACGGAGGCGTGCTGTTCATCGACCTCAGGGACCATTACGGGTTGACGCAGGTGGTGGCCGATCCGGACTCACCGGCGTTCAAAATGGCCGAGCGCGTGCGTTCAGAGTGGGTGATCCGGGTCGACGGGAAGGTTCGGCAGCGGCCGGAGGGGACCATCAACCCCGAATTGCCGACCGGCGAGATCGAGGTGTATGCAGCCGAGATCGAGGTTCTGTCGGAGGCAAAGGAGCTGCCCGTCCCGGTGTTCGGCGAGCCGGACTATCCGGAGGACCTGCGGCTGACGTACCGGTTCCTTGATCTGCGACGTGAGAGCCTGCACGCCGTCATCATGAAGCGGCTGGCGATCACCAAGTCGATCCGGGCGCGGATGCACGACGTGGGCTTCCACGAGTTTCCGACGCCGATCCTCACCGCGTCGTCGCCCGAGGGTGCGCGCGACTTCCTGGTGCCGAGCCGCATTCACGCCGGCAAGTTCTACGCGCTGCCGCAGGCACCGCAGCAGTACAAGCAGCTGCTGATGATCGCGGGCTTCGACCGCTACTTCCAGATAGCGCCGTGCTTTCGCGACGAGGACCCGCGCGCCGACCGCCTGCCGGGCGAGTTCTATCAGCTCGACGTCGAGATGAGCTTCGTCACGCAGGACGATGTGTTCGCGACGATGGAGCCGGTGCTGACGGGCGTGTTCGAGGACTATGCCGAGGGAAAGCCGGTGACCAAGGACTGGCCGCGCATTCCCTACGACGAGGCGATCCAGAAGTACGGCACGGACAAGCCGGACCTGCGCAACCCGATCGAGATGGCCGACGTGACCGAGCACTTCCGCGGCTCGGGCTTCAAGGTGTTCGCGCAGATGATCGAGCGCGACCCGAAGGTGCGGGTGTGGGCGATCCCGGCCAAGGGTGGCGGCTCCAGGGCCTTCTGCGACCGGATGAACAAATGGGCGATCGAGGCGCAGAAGCAGCCGGGCCTCGGCTACATCATGTGGCGGGCCGAGGAAGGCGCGGCAGGAGCGGGGCCGATCGCCAAGAACGTGGGACCGGAACGGGCAGAGGCGATTTTCAAGCAGATGGGCCTCGCAATCGGAGACGCGTGCTTCTTCACGTCCGGCGATCCGGCGAAGTTCTACAAGTTCGCGGGGCTGGCGCGCGACGAGATCGGCCGCGAGTTGAAGCTGATCGACGAGGACCGGTTCGCGCTGGCGTGGATCGTCGACTTTCCATTCTACGAGTGGAACGAGGACGAGAAGAAAATCGACTTCTCGCACAACCCGTTCTCGATGCCGCAGGGCGGGCTCGCTGCGCTGGAAGCGGCCGAGAAGGAAGGGCCCGAGGCGCTGCTCCGGCTCAAGGCACACCAGTATGACATGGTGTGCAACGGCTACGAGATCGCGTCGGGCGGCATCCGGAACCATCGGCCAGATGCGATGGTCAAGGCGTTCGGGATCGCCGGGTTTGCGCCGGAAGAGGTGGAGGCGCGGTTCGGGGCACTCTACCGCGCGTTCCAGTACGGCGCGCCGCCGCACGGTGGAATGGCGGCAGGTATCGAGCGGATCGTGATGCTGCTCACGGGCTGCAAGACCGTGCGCGACGTGGCGCTGTTCCCGATGAATCAGCAGGCGAGCGATCTGTTGATGGGCGCCCCGGCCGAGGCGTCGAACAAGCAGCTGCGCGAGTTGCACATCCGGGTGACGGCGGAGGCGAAGGCGTAGGTTGGGTTAGCCGGCCCGGGCGGCGCTGCTCCAATCGCTGAGCAGATCCCGGCGTAACCCAACGGACCGACCGTCGGCGCTCTATGGTGTTGGGTTACGGCGACCGAGGGCAGGGGTCGCCTAACCCAACCTACGGGGCTTTCTACTCACCGCACCTTCGACCCGATACCCCTTGCCACCCCGTGCGCTTCGACGAGGGCGTTGGCGAGGCGGCGGGGCTGGAAGGCATCGCCGATGACGTGGATGTTGCGCCGCTCGATGCCAGCGGCCTCGATCTCGGCGGCGAGGGCGGAGCCATGGGGGATCGCCAGGCCGACCCAGACGACGGCGGCCACGTCCTCGATGCGCTCCTCGCGGCCGGTCAGGTAGTTTGCCAGCACGACGCCGCCATTTGCCACGCGGTTGACGCAGGTGTTGGGCTTCAAGCTGCCCCCGGCCTTGTCGACCTCGCGCAGGAACGCGATACGCGAGACGACGGGAATCTCGCGCACGACCTCGAAGAAGCGCGCGGCGATGACCGGAACCCGACCCTGCGCCATGACGCTCTCGGCGACGGCGCTCGTCCAGTAGTAGCCGTCCTCGTCCATGATGACGACGTGGCGGCCAGCCAGCCCTTCGAGCGAAACCGTGCCATCGGCCGTGATCACCGGCACCGAGCCGTCGCTAGGTAGATCGGGGACGCCGGGGGTGGCGCCCGTTGCGACGATCACCGCGTCCGGCGAAAGGGCGGCAACGGCGTGGCCGTCTGCGGCGGCGCCCAAACGCACCTCGACGCCAGCGTGCTCGACCTCGGGAACGAGGAAGTCGAGGACGTGGCGCATCTCCTCGTGGTGGCGCACGCTGCTCGCGTGGCGGATGCGGCCGCCGAGCACGGTATCGCGCTCGAGAAGGGTGACGCGATGGCCGCGCACGGCGGCTACGCGAGCGGCCTCCAACCCGCCCGGACCGCCGCCGACGACGACGACGTGTCGGATGATCTCGGCCTTGTCGCGCTCGAGTGGGGCCCATTGGTGCTCGCGGCCGGTTACGGGGTTCGTCGCGCAGCCGATCGGCTCGCCGGTCGAGATCCAGGCCCAGCACTGATTGCAGGCGATGCAGCGGCGAATGCGTTTCGCCTCACCGCGCTTGGCCTTGGCGGGCCAGTCGGGATCAACGATGAGAGCACGGCAGAGACCGATCATGTCGGCCTCGCCGGATGCGATGACACTCTCGGCCTGCTCGGGGCCCTGGATGCGCGTCGAGGCAATGACCGGCACGCCGTTGGAGACCTCCTTGAAGCGGCCGTGCAGTCCGCGAAACGTCAGTATCGGCCAGTGGCGGTCTGGAAGGTGCTGCTCGATGGAGTTGAAGTTGCCTTGCGCCAGCGAGAGATAGTCGGCGAGGCCGTCGGCACAGAGCTGTCGCGCGATCTCGACCGTATTGTCGATGGCAAGGCCACCCTCGGTGAACTCCTCGACGCCCATGCGATAGCCGACGATGGCGCGACTGCCGACGCGGCGGCGGACGCCTTCCAGGATCTCGCGCGCGAACCGCATGCGGTTATCCGGCGAGCCGCCGTACTCGTCCTCGCGGCGGTTGGTGAAGGGCGAGAGGAACTGCTGGATCAGATGGCCTTGCGCGCCGTGGATCTCGACGCCGTCCATGCCGGCCTCAATGCAATGGACCGCGCACATGACGTAGGTCTCGATCGTCTCCTTGACCTCACGGTTGGTGAGCGCGTGCGGCACGCCGCCCGAGCGCGGGCAAGGGATTGCGGACGGCGCGATGAGGTACGGCACGACGCGCGAGGCCAAGTGCTGCCGGCCGCCCATGTTGAGCTGACCGATGAGGAGTGCGCCCTCGCTGTGAACGAGATCCGCGAGGCGCCTGAGCCCGGGAATGCCCTCGCGGTCGAAAATGGTCATGGCGCCAGGCCCGAACGGATCTCGGGCGTCGGCACGCAGCGCCTCCGTCACGATGGTGCCAACACCGCCTTTGGCGAGCGTCCGGTAGAATGCGAGCACCCGGTCACCGACCCGGTTGCGGTCGGAGAGGTTGGCGGTCGTGGCCACGCGCATGATGCGGTTCTTGGCCTCGCGCTCGCCGATGCGGACGGGGGCAAAGAGATGGGGGTAGAGGGTGGTCATGGGTTAAACCGATCGAATGTCATCGCGGGACTTGTTCCCGCGATCTATGTTTCCGCAAGCGCGGGATCAGGAAAGTGCATTTGGCACTTCAGCATCACAGAGCAACCGTTCCAGCTTGTTGTGCGATGGGTCCCGGTGACAAGCACCGGGATGACACTTGAGGTGTTCACACCGCCATCGCCATGCCGTCGCGGCCGGGGTCGGCGCCGCCGTCGAGCTTGCCGTCAACGATGCGGATGGCATGAACGCCAGCAAAGTGGAAGTTCAGCGGCCAGCGGCGGACAGCATAGCCGCGCGATTTCAGCTCGGTCTCGGTCGAGCGGAGGATGCGGTTGGTGATGTCAAGCGTGTCGGACGTAGCGTTGAAGCGCGGGGCGGACACGGCCTCGGCAGCGGTCATTCCGAACTCGATGACGTTGAGCATCGCTTGCAGGATGCCCATCGCAATGTAGGTGCCGCCGGGGGCGCCGATGGCGAGGAGAGGCTTGTCGCCGTTGAAGACGATGGTCGGCGCCAAGGACGAGAAGCGCGACTTGCCAGGCGCCAGAGAACCGGGCCGGCCGGGGCGCGGGTCGAAGACGGCCATGGCGCCGTTGTACATGAAGCCCAGCCCCTCGGTGACGACGCCGGACGGCGTGCCGAGCGTGTGCGTCATGGTGGCGATGACGCCATTCTCGTCGACGGCGACGACGTGCGTGGTGTCTGCGCTTTCCTTTTGCTTGGACTTGAGACGGGGCACGCTGGTCTTCTCGCCGCGCTTGATCCGTGCAGCGAGCGGCCCGGCGTAGGCTTTGGAGATCAGCTCGTCGAGCGGGACCGAAACGAAGCGCGGATCGCCGACCTTGCTGTCCTTGTCGACGGTGGCGATCTTCATGGCCTCGGCGACGGTGGCGATGTAGTCGGGCGAGTTGTGGCCCATGGCCTTCAGGTCGAAGTGCTCGAGGATGTTCAGCATCTCGAGCAGCATGAGGCCGCCGCCGGGCGGACGGTTGGTGGAAATCCGCAAGCCGCGGTAGGTTCCCCAGACGGGCGGGTTGGCCTCGGGCTTCGCCTCGGCGAGGTCCGCCTCGGAGAGAAGTCCGCCATTGGCTTTCATGTCGGCCACGATGCGGCGACCAATCTCGCCCGAATAGAAGTCGTCGACGCCGTGATCGCGAACGCGGCGCAGCGTGGCTCCCATATCGGGGTTTTTCAGTGTCTCGCCCATTTTGCGAAGCGTGCCGTCGGGCTTGGCGTAGATCTTTCGCGTCGCGGGCAGCGTCGTCAGCATCTCGGCGTGCGGCGCACGGCCCTCGGTCGGCACCTGTGCCCAATAGGCCGCGACGTGCGGGCGGACCATGAAGCCTTCCTCGGCGTAGTAGATGGCCGGAGCCAGGACATCGCCGAGCTTGCGTGTTCCATAGCGGCGTAGCGCCTCGTCGAAGGCGCGCAGCGTCATCGGGCTTGTGATGGCGCCGTAGCCGATCTCGTTGACCTTACCCTCGAGCTGGAAGCCGAAGCCGTCCTCGGACTCGCCGACGAGGCGGTGCTCCCACATATCCGGTTTCACGGCGAGCGGCGCGCGGCCGTGAAAATCCAGGCACTCGTGAATGCCGCGGCGCGGATCGTAGACATGGAGCGAGCCGAAGCCCGCGATGCCGCACATCTGCGGGTCCACCACGGTCTGGACGAGCGCCGTCGCGATGGCCGCATCGACCGCGTTGCCGCCAGCTTTGAGCGCTTCCAGCCCAGCTTCCACCGCCTCCGGCTGCGCCGCCGAGACCATGCCGTGTGTCATCATCCGCCTCCGCTTGCGTGATCGGTCTGGTTCAGGCTACCGGCAACGGGCGAGGTGTGCGAGCGTTGTAAAAGCCTGCCCATTCGCATCCTGGAGCAAAGCCATGCGCACCGTCACCCTCAAGACTGGAGAGACGATCCCCCAGCTCGGGATCGGCACGTGGCACATGGGGGAGCGGCGAGGGGACCGGGCCTCGGAGGCGAAGGCCGTGAAGGCCGCGCTCGACCTCGGCATTACGCTGATCGACACGGCGGAGATGTATGGCGAGGGCGGGGCGGAGGAGGTGATCGCGGAGGCGACGGCCGGGCGTCGGGATGGGCTGTTCATCGTGTCCAAGGTCTATCCGCACAACGCCTCGCGGAGCGGAGCCATCGCTGCCTGCGAACGCAGCCTGAAGCGGCTCAAAACAGATCGGATCGACCTTTATCTTCTGCATTGGCGCGGCTCGCATCCGCTGTCCGAGACGGTGGCCGCTTTCGAGAAGCTGAAGGCCGACGGCAAGATCCGGCACTGGGGCGTATCGAACTTCGATGTCGACGACATGGAGGAGTTGCGAGACGTGAAGTCCGGGACAAACTGCGTCTCGAACCAGGTGCTCTACCACCTGGGGTCGCGCGGCATCGACCACGACCTCGTCGCCGACTGCCGGGAAAACGCCGAGATGATCATGGCCTACTCGCCGCTGGGGCAGGGCTCGATCCTGCGCAATGCGGCGCTGGCCACGATCGCGACCAAGCACGGGGTCACGCCTGCCGCGATCGCCATCGCCTGGACGATGCGGCACCCCCACGTCGTGTCGATCCCGAAGGCCTCAAACCTCACACATGTGACGGAGAACTTCGCGGCGGCCGATCTCGTGCTCGACGCCGACGATCTGGCCGAGCTCGACAAAGCGTTTCCTCCACCGCGGGGAAAACGGCCACTCGGGATGCTGTGAGACGCGGCGCGAATGCCCGAGGTCAGAGCTCGCCCATGGTGCCTACGGTCACCGGCGGACTTGCTGGACAACGTGGACTTTGCGACTCGGTTCTGCACATGAGCCGCGCCTTGGGATTCGGCGAAACGGGGCAGGAGAAGTAGGCGAACGTGGAGAACGAGCCGTTGCCGAAGCCGAGAAAATCACAAGCCCGACCCTCAGCCGACGCGGCGATGCAAGACAACCGGGTTCCGTAGTCGCAGCGCACGAGGACGTGCTGCTCGTCCTTCTTCGCGAAGCCAGACGTCAGGACCGGACGGTGCCGGCGTCCCTTCTCCTCATCGAGGTAGCGGGCGATCGCCTTCAGGTAGGGCGTCGCCTCGCGGTAACCGTTTTCCTGCGGCTTCTGGCCGATCGGCTGGGTCAGGAAATAGCCGCCATGTCCGGTGGCGCCGTCGCAGGTCGTGCTGGACGAATAGATCGGCGTCCACATCCAGATGTTCCAGCCGACCCGGTTTTCGTCCGCCCATTCGGCAATGGTCCGGAACGTGCGCTCCATGCGGTCGTAGCGTTTCCCGGTGCGGCACTCGGAGACGCCGACCTCGTGGAAATAGAACGGCTTACCCGGCATGACCGCCATGTATCGCTTGCGAATGGCCGTCAAGCGGCGGCGAATGGAGGCTGGCGACAGCTGGTCGAAATAGACAAGCCGCGCGTCGTCGGGGCGTCGCGCGCCGTCCCAGTAAAGGTGCGTGCTATAGCCATCGAAATTGTTCAGCTCGTTGTCCCGATCGAGGGGCCGGAACGGCAGATTGTCTCGCCCGACGTGGCCGAAACGCAGGTAGCCGTCGTCGTGAAAGACCATGGCGACGCCGGCGCGCAAGCGCGGATCGCGTGCGTGGATCTCGGCCGGCAGGCTGCCGAGCGTCCGTCGCATCAGACGGGCATTGCGCCGGTAGGCAGCCTTGCTCATGGCGCAGCGCTTGCCAGTGTCGTCGTAGCCTGCCTCGGAGAATAGATAGAAGATAATATTATCGTGGTGGCGTGACGTCGCTTCCAACAATGCCAACGTGTATTTCAGGTACTCCTCCCAGGCTGCGGGATGATCGTACCAGGTGCAGAAATCGTGGCGGGCGCCCTGGTCGCCCTTGCGAACTGCGATCTTGGGAAGAAGGTAATGCGCCGCGTATCCCCTGCCGAGCTGGCCGAGCGTGAGGATGACCTTCAGATTATTGCGTCGGGCCGTCTGGAGCATGTCCTCCAGGAGCTCGACGTGGCGCGGGTTCAAGAGCTGGTCCGGCTTGGCGTCGAACCAGGACGCGGTCGCCACGATGGCGACAGTGTTGAAGCCCGCAGCGGCGATGCGCGTGGCCTCGGTGCGGAACTCGGCCGCGTAAACCTCGGGCTTCCACTCGGGATAGTTCGTATAGAAGGTGACGCTGCGAATGCGCGGAATGTGCGCCATCAGGCGCTGCCGGTTGGAGGTGGCCACGGGATAGGACTCGCACGTCGGACATGCCGGGGCTGATCGCTCGAGGGCGGGGCGCGGGTTTGGTCGCGGCTTCGACCGATAGCGGTCACTCGCGCGGGCCGTTCGGACAAGCGTTCGGGGTGCGGCCTCGATGTGCTGGCGAACGGATGGGGTCTCGGCCGACGCACACGACATGCCGAGCGCCAGCCAAACCGCTGCGGCTGCCGCCAGAGGCGTCACAATCGCAATGGGCCGTAGTCTCATCGCCGGCATTGATACCCTCACTCGATTTCGCAGCGGATCGACCGCAGACCCGCCTCCTAACGCACGGGCGGCCGGATCGGTCTCCGAGACGATCGTCAACAGGGCGTGAACGGCCGAATTATGGCCCAGCGGTGGAGGGGGCGCAGACGCGACGCAGCGCCGGCCTCGAGATCGCCGGCGAACAACTTGGAGGCTGACATCTTCCCGTCGCGGGGGCCGCTTCCTAGATAAGTCGGGGAGCCAGCCTTCGGGGGGCTCCGGTTGACGAGGATCACGGCTGGACCTGCCGCTTCGGGGCAAGGTCGGCGGGTGGAGGCAGGCATGAATATCGAGAAGTACACAGACCGCGCCAAGGGCTTCATTCAAGCTGCTCAGAACTTGGCCTTGCGCGAAGGGCATCAGCAGCTGACGCCCGAGCATCTGCTCAAAGTCCTGCTCGACGATCCGGAAGGTCTGGCCTCCGGGCTGATCGATAAATCCGGGGGCAACGCGCCGCAGGCAGCGGCAGCCAATGAGCGCACGCTGCAGCGGCGCCCCAAGGTTTCCGGCGGCGGAGCCGGGCAGGTGTACCTGTCGCAGGAGCTGGCGCGCGTCCTCGATCAGGCCGAGAAGGTTGCCGACAAAGCTGGCGACAAGTTCGTCACCGTCGAGCGCCTGTTGCTGGCGATCGCCATCGAGGGCTCATCTGAAGCGGCGCGCACGCTGAAGGACGCCAGCGTCAACGCCCAGGCGCTCAATCAAGCGATCAACGACGTCCGCAAGGGCCGTACGGCCGATTCCGCGTCGGCCGAGGAAGGCTACGACGCGCTCAAGCGCTACGCGCGCGACCTCACCGAGGCGGCTGCGCAAGGCAAGATCGACCCCGTGATCGGGCGCGACGAGGAGATCCGGCGCACCATCCAGGTGCTGTCGCGGCGCACGAAGAACAATCCGGTGCTGATCGGCGAGCCGGGCGTGGGCAAGACGGCCATCGCGGAGGGTCTCGCGCAGCGCATCATCAAGGGCGACGTGCCGGAGAGCCTCAAGGAGAAGCGTCTGCTTTCGCTCGACATGGGATCGCTGATTGCAGGCGCCAAGTACCGTGGCGAATTCGAGGAGCGGTTGAAGAGCGTGCTGAAGGAGGTGCAGGCCGAGGAAGGCCGCATCATCCTGTTCATCGACGAGTTGCACACCATCGTCGGCGCCGGCAAGACCGAAGGATCGATGGATGCCGGCAACCTGTTGAAGCCGGCCTTGGCGCGCGGCGAGCTGCATTGCGTCGGCGCGACAACGCTCGACGAGTATCGCAAGCACATAGAGAAGGATGCGGCGCTGGCACGGCGTTTCCAGCCAGTGTTCGTCGATGAGCCGACGGTCGAGGACACGATCTCGATCCTGCGCGGATTGAAGGAGCGCTACGAGCTGCACCACGGCGTGCGCATCACGGATGCGGCGCTGGTGTCGGCGGCGACGCTGTCGAACCGCTACATCACGGATCGCTTCCTGCCAGACAAGGCGATCGACCTCGTCGACGAGGCCGCCTCGCGGCTCAAGATGGAGATCGATTCCAAGCCCGAGGAGCTGGACCGGATCGACCGCGACCTCATGCAGATGAAGATCGAGCGTGAAGCCCTCAAAAAGGAGAGCGATCCCGGCTCGAAGGACCGCCTCGCGCGCCTCGAGAAGTCGATCGCAGAGCACGAGGAGCAGTCATCCGCCATGACGCGTCGCTGGGAGGCCGAGAAGGGCCGCTTGGGGGATGCGCAAAAGCTGAAGGAGGAGCTCGACGGGCTCAGGACGGAGCTTGCCAAGGCGCAGCGCCGGGGCGACCTCGCGCGCGCGGGCGAGCTGGCCTATGGGCGCATTCCGGAGATCGAGAAGAAGCTGGCAGCGATGGAGGGCGATGACGGCAAGGCCGCGGTGATGGTGGAGGAAGCCGTGACGCCCGACCACATTGCCGGCGTGGTCTCGCGCTGGACGGGCGTTCCCGTCGACCGGATGCTCGAGGGCGAGAGAGAGAAGCTGCTGCGGATGGAGGAAGCAATCGGGCGTCGCGTCGTCGGGCAGGAGGAGGCCGTCAAGGCCGTCTCGACCGCTGTGCGCCGTGCCCGGGCGGGCCTGCAAGATCCGAACCGGCCGATTGGCTCGTTCATGTTCCTCGGCCCGACGGGTGTCGGCAAGACCGAGCTGACGAAGGCGCTGGCGGCGTTCATGTTCGACGACGAGAGCGCGATGGTTCGCATCGACATGTCGGAGTACATGGAGAAGCATTCCGTCGCGCGTCTGATCGGCGCGCCTCCGGGCTATGTCGGCTACGAGGAGGGCGGCGCGCTGACCGAGGCCGTGCGTCGCCGGCCGTATCAGGTGATTCTGTTCGACGAGATCGAGAAGGCGCATCCGGACGTGTTCAACGTCCTTTTGCAAGTGCTCGACGACGGGCGCCTGACGGACGGTCAGGGCCGAACGGTCGACTTCAAGAATACGCTGATCATCCTGACGTCCAACATCGGCGCCGAGTACCTCGTCGCGGTGAAGGACGGCGGCGACATGGAGCAAGCCCGCGAATACGTGCTCGCCGAGGTGAGAACGAAGTTCCGCCCCGAGTTCTTGAACAGGCTCGACGAGATCATCGTGTTCCATCGTCTGCAGCGGAACGAGATGGGGCGCATCGTGGACATCCAGATGACCCGCCTGCAGAAGCTGCTCGCCGACAGGAAGATTACGCTGGTTCTGGACGATGCCGCGCGGACCTGGCTCGCGAACAGCGGCTACGACCCAGCCTATGGCGCGAGACCGCTCAAACGGGTGATCCAGAAGAACGTCCAGGATGCGCTCGCGGAGCGGATACTGGCGGGCGAGGTGAAGGATGGCGATACCGTTCGCCTGAGCGTGCAGGACGGGGCCATCCTCGTCGCGACGGAGGCGGCCAAGGAAGCCGCGTGATAGTCGGCGCCGGGTGATCGGGGTCGAACGGAAAGGTAGGGGCGGACCGGCGAAAGCTGGGCCGCCCTTTGCGCATTAATCGGTTGGCAGCGCTTTTGCCCTATTGTGTCGCAGAACTGTCGCAATTGAGCCACACCTTTGCGCACATTTTGAACAAGTTCGCCTCTGCCCACAGACCTTCAAGTTGACCGGTGCAACTCTGATCGTAACAAATGAATTTCGCTACGCTCGCAAATCAGAACGGGCGCCGAAAGGGAGTCAAGGCAACCGAGAGCAGCTATCCATGCTTGCCAAGCAAGAGGACTTGTTCCTGCAGGATATCGAGGCTGTGATCCGCGAATGCGGCGGGGCACAGGTGACGCGCTTTCAGTCGGGCGTTTCCGTGAAGGCCTCAGGACCCAACGGCTTCGATATGACGGCCATGGTCGAGGATGGCCGCTTCGCGCTCTATTTCGACAATTGGGTCGAGGAGTTCGAGTGCGAAGCGATTGCGCGGGGACTGTTCGAAGCAGCTCTGGCGGGCAAGGCTCGGCTCCGGGTCGACATGCTGTCCGGCCGCCGCTGGCGGTGGACACTCGAGCGGCTCGAGGATGGCGGCGACTGGGTGCCGGAGAGCACGATAGGACACGTCACCTGGCGGTTCTGGGGGCGCCAGTCGAGCATTTATCTCCGCAACTGCTTTCCACGGCAGCCAAGCCGCACCGAAGAGCACGCCCCGGGACTGCACGCGAGCTAGAGCATGTTCACGTCTGATGGAATCGAAGGGGATTCCCATGAGGCCGCGAATATGATTCACGATGGATGCTGGGCAGTGGGCCAGCATCCATGGCGAAGCCTCTCGACAATGACTTGCGTGCTCGCATCGTTGCCGCCGTCGAAGGTGGCATGTCATGCCGCGCCGCAGCGGCACGGTTCGACGTCTCCGAGTCCGCTGCCATCAAGCTGATGCAGCGCTATCGTTCCACCGGCTCGATCGAGCCGGGGCAGATGGGTGGGCACAAGCCGCTGAAGCTCGCGGCCTGGCGCGACTGGCTGATGCAGCGCCTCGCCGAGAAGCCGGATATCACGACGCGAGAACTCGCCGACGAACTGGTCGAGCGTGGCATGACGGTGAGCCACGTGTCGATCTGGAACCTGTTCCGGCGCGAGGATCAGAGCCACAAAAAAAAGCGTGCTCGCCTGCGAGCAGGATAGGCCCGACGTCGCGCGCCATCGCTCTCGCTGGAAGCAGCGGCAGGCGACGATCGATCCAGAGCGCCTCGTCTTCATCGACGAGACCTGGACCAAGACCAACATGGCGCCCCTCAGGGGTTGGTGCCTGCGCGGCCGTCGCCTGAAGGATCAGGTCCCGCACCGCCGCTGGCAGACGCTCACGTTCATCGCGGCGCTGCGCCACGACGGGATAGTGGCGCCGTGCCTGTTCGACGGCCCGATCAACGGTGAGAGCTTCCTCGCCTATGTCACCCAGGTTCTCGTTCCAACGCTGAGACCCGGCGACATCGTCGTCATGGACAATCTCGGCTCGCACAAGAGCAAGGCGGTTCGCGATGCTATCTGGTCCGTCGGCGCCCGCCGCCTGTTTCTGCCGGCCTATTCCCCCGACCTCAATCCGATCGAGCAGGTCTTCTCGAAGCTCAAGACGCTGCTGCGCAAGGCGAGAGCACGATCTCGAGAGGCCCTCGCAACCGCTATCGGCGAACTCCTCCCACACTTCCAGCCGAGCGAATGTGCCAACTACCTCCGCAACGCCGGCTATGCGTCCATCTAATGTGAACGTGCTCTAGCAGCCGGCGGCCAAGCTTCCGCCCCGCCAAACCTATTTTTCGTAGGTGTACTCGAAGTCGCAGTGGCTAGCGCCCTGCATGATGGTCTGCGTGCGGGTCAGCCTCAACTTCGGGTCGTAGCCCTCGCAAAAGGTGCCGTCGCGCTGACACGAGAGCAGATGCCCAATCTCACCGAGGCCCATCTCCCGGTACATGCGGGCATACTCGCAGCGCGTGACCTTGAAGGCGAACCGCTCGCTGCCGGCCTCCTCGACCTCGACAGCCAGGGCGCCGCCTCGCGTCCATAGCTCCTGGGCGGCGATGAAGGTCTCGAGCGAGGTCTTGCCGCCGAGGGCTGCGGCCATCTCAGCGCCCTGCTCGACCGCCGCGCGCCGCACGCTTTCGCCGACCACCTGCGCAGCCGTCTCGGCGCCGTGACTTTCGCGGAGCGTCGCATAGACGTGGGCGAGGAGCTTAGCCTCGACGCGCCGCCGCTCCAGCATTCCGGCGGTATCGGAGTCGGCCATCGGTCTCTCCATTTTCCGGGTCGATCAGGATTTGGTCTTGCCGGCCTCCGCAGGCTCGACGACGACGACGTCGCTGGCGGCTTCACGTCCACCGCCGAGGCTCGATCGGCGTGGATGCAAGGGTATGCCCGATTCCGATGCTGTCGTGGACGTCGGAGGTGCAGCGACCGCCGGCTTGGGCGCCATGACCGGCTCCACCTCGACCGTAATCGGCCGGTCTGCATCTGGCGAGCGCACCCTCAAGCCAGAAGGCGCGGCGTCACGCGACTCGCGCCGAGGTTCGGGGCTCGCCTCCGAAGCGTCCGTCGAGACGGCGGAGGGGCGCGTGCCGAGAAGCACGAGCTCCTCGATTTTCTTCAACGCCAGGGCAGCATCGCTCTCGCCGCTCGCCTCGGGCGGCACTTTCCATTGGAAGGCGTCGAGAGCGCCGGTCGCGGGGGACGTCGGCAACCAGCGATCCGAGACGATGCCGTCGGCGGTCCATGCGGGATCTCGCGGCGCATCGGCAGCTCGGCCGAGCCATTCGCGAACGCGACCGGCATCGTTGTGCTCCTCGCCCTCGATCCGCGCCATCAGGGTGCAGACGCGCTGTGACGGGCCGTCCTCGAGGAGTGGCTCCAGGGCTTGGCGAGCCTCGCGCCATTCGCGAGCCTCGATTGCGGCCGTAGCCAAGGCGATCTGCGCCTCCTCCGAGTGCGACGCCATGCGGGCGAGGCGACGGACCCTTTCGAGGCGATCACGCGGGCTGTCGCCGGGCCGGGCATAAGCATAGACGAGCGCCAAATCCGGGTGCTGGGCCAGCTTCCAGGTCCGCTCGATGACCTTGGCGACCTTGGCCGTCGCGCCACGCGATGCGTGCTGACGGCCTGCAATTACCGCGGCCGGAATGAGGTCCGGCGCGAGGCTGTGCGCTTCGCCCGCAAGCTCGAGCGCCTTGGCGCCGTTGGTGTCCTCCAGCTCCTGCGCGCGCGCGGTGAGCAGAACTGCGCGGCGGCGGTCGGCGACGGCCTTGTCGAAATGACCGTGCTTTTTCGCCGTCGCGAGCGTGTCCATCGCCTCGTCCCAGCGTCCTTCGCGACACTGAAGGCTGAACAGCGCCTCCACCGGCCAGCCGAGGCGCGGATTCAGGCGCATGGCGCGCTCGGCGAACTGTTGTGCGGCCTCCGCCTCGCCCTCGCGCTCGGCCTCGAGGAACAGGCCGCGCAAACCGAGCTGCTCGGTGTCGGGCTGTCCGAGCATGGCTTCGAAAATGCGCCGCGAGGTGGCGCGATCGCCTGAGAGTTGAGCTGCCTGGGCGCGCAGAAGGTGGGTCAGGGGCTCGTTCGGCAATGACTTGCGGGCCTGGACTGCAAATTTGGTGGCGAGCGAGCGATCGCCCGCGCCGATCGCGATCATGCCACTCGACAGCGCGTCGAGACCACGCTCCTGGCGGCGACGGGTGAAATAGTTGCCGAGCATCGCAGGGCTGGTCCACACATGGCGCAGCAGGGACCAGGCGAACAATGCCGTGGCAAGCAGTAGCGCAAGCAGGACGATGGCGCGGAAGACGCTGGTCTCGACCTCGTAGCCTTCCCAGTTGATGACCAAGCTGCCGGGTCGATCCGCCAGCCATGACAGGCCTGTCGCAAGGGCCGCTACGCCGACCAGGTACAGAACAACGCGGATCATGGCTGGCCCTTCTTCTGCGCGGCCGGGGCGGGCGAGGGCGAGGGGGCGGGACCGGCACCGAGGGAGGCCTTCAGGGCCGCGTCGATCGATTTCAGCGCGGCATCGACGGTCTGTCGCGCCTCGACCGTGGCAAGCCACTGCTTGGCGATCTCGGGGCGATGCTCGAGTGCCTTCGCCTCGGACACGACATCACCCAGGCGGCCAGCCTTCAAGGCATCCTCGATGCGCGCGACCACGGCCTCCGGACTGTTGTCACCACTCGCGTGCGTGGTCTTGCGGACGCGGACGAAGGTCTTGGCGCCCGACAAGAGACGGTCGACCACCGATCCGTCCGTCTTCTCGGTCTCGGCGTCGAGGATGGCGTGCGAGACAGGGCGGAACGAGCTGGTCAGCTCTGCGAGGGTTGGCACGCCCTTCTTGCGGTATGGCTCCAGGGGACGCAGATCGATGCGCGAGCCCGACACCTTGGCGACCTCGGCAAGCTCGCGGTCGTAGGGGGCGCCGCGCTCCATGGCCCGCTTCAGGTTGCCGAGCTCGAGCGACAGCACGATGCGCTCCGCAGTGGCATTGCGCTCGCCTTCGCTCTGAACCACCGTGGTCAGATTGCGCTCGAGGGCGCCAAGCTTGCTCGCCAGGGGCGCGACGGCGGCGCTGACATCGTCCGGCTTGGCCAAAGCCGCGATCCGAGCCTGAAGGTCGCGGCGCACGGCGTCGACGGACCCGCCGAGCTTCGCAGTCTCGTCGCCTGCGGCCTTTAGGGCGAGTTGCAGACGCTCCGCATCCGACTTGACCTTGTCCAGGCCCGCGGCAAGGCGATTGGTCTCGCCCTTCATGGCACCGAGCTCGCGATCGATCCGCTGCGTCGCAGACCGCGCCGCCTCGCTCGCTTCGGAAACAGGGGCGACGCGTGTCTCGATCTCGCGAACCGCGTCCTTGCGAACCTCACTCAAGCGGGCGGAAAGAGCCGTCTCGAGATCGGAGAGGCGCCCGGTGATCGCCGCGAGCTGCGGGATGCGACCGGCACGATCAGGCTCGGCGCGGGCCGCGGCTCCGAGCTCGGTCAGTTGCTGCTCGAGCGCGACCAAGCGCTCGCCCACGTCGGCGATGGGCGGCTCCTTGGCGAGGCGCGCCTCGAGGTCACCGGCGCGCTTCAAGGCGCGCGCCTGCGTCTCGCCGACGGTCGCGAGTTGCACCTGAAGTGCGTCGATGCGCTTGCGGTTGGCCTCGGCGGTCGCGTTGGCACGGGCCGGGTCGCTTTCGGGTGGCGGCGGGGCAACCGGCTCGGCTGCCTTCTTTTCGAGAGCGGCGAGACGCTGGGTCAGCTCCGGCGGCACAGCGGGTGCCTGCGGTGGCACGCCCATCTGCTCCCACATGTGGGTGGCGATCGGGGCGACCAAGGGGGCGCCGAAGAGCGCCAGGACACCGCCAACGACGCCAGAGAGCAGGTGCGAGCCGAAGCCGCCGCTCGAGGCGCGCGTGGCAGTTGCCGCCGGTGGTGGAGAGCTGGCGGCGCGCGTGCCCGCAGCCGATGCCGCCGCTGCTGCGGCAGCCGCTGGCTTGGCCGCGGCGGAACCGCTGGACGGGACGCTGCCGCCCGCGGCGGACGCCTGCGCTGCCGCCGATACCTTGCGTGCGGCCTCCGCCTGCGTGCGCGGCGGCGCCGCCTGCGGAGCCTTCGGACTCACAGGCTCGGCTGCCTTGGGTGGGACCGGAGCCGATTTCGCGGTGTCGGCAGGGACCTCGACCGCCCTAAGGTCGATCGTCGCATGCGGGCGCTTGGCAGCGCTGTCGGCTGCAGCGCGCTCACCGGCCTTTACGGGCCCTTCCTTCTGGCCCGGGCCGTCTTTGTTGTCGGTCATCGAGGCTTGATCCTCTGCCTTTACGCGAACCATCGGCTCAAGATCGCCGCACTGCGCATGCGTCTACCGAGCGGCCTGGGAAAGCCAAGCAGTTTCCACGGCTAAACTGCTATTCCCCTAATTTTGCCGCAGCGAGATCAATTAGGGCAAGCATTTCTTCGAGAGTCGGACGAAGGGCCGCCTCTATCTTGGCGCCACGCAGCGGCGCGAGCCGGCTGGCGACCGCTTCCGAGAGGCACAAATGGAGCATTTCGCGCGCAAACTCCTCCAATCGATGGGCGGCGACGAGACGTGTCCAGATGCTCGCCGCGCGAGGCGACATGAGCATGACCGCATCGATGCTCCGACCAGCGATGGCAGACACCACGCGCGGCGGCAGGACTCGTGCCGGATCCATGCGGTAGACGACGCGGCTATCGACCCGGATGCCGACCTCGCTCAGCTCGCCGGCCAGGTCGTGCGCCAGGCGGTCTCCGGCGAGATGCAACAGCATCTCCTCGGCGGGGTCCACCATCGAGGAGATCAGCGGGCCGAGGCCTGCTGCCGTGCCCGGACCCTTGACGACCCTCAGAAATCCCATCCGCCTCGCCTCATCGGCCGTGGCGCGTCCGACGGCGAACACCGTCAGGTTGCGGGCATCGGCCAATGCGTCCGACCCGACGAGGGCGCGGAGGGCATTGCGGCTCGTGGCGATAAGACCGGTGACGCCTTCCAGCGCCTCGGGATCGAGGCCAAGAGAGGTGAACGACGACAGCGGGGCCGCCGTCGCCTCGTGGCCACGCTTCTGGAGCAGGCCGACGAGCTTGATGCTGTCGGGCTCCGGGCGGGTGACGAGGACGTGCATACAGGCCTCCAGCCTTTTCGAGATAGCGCCGTATCTCAGGCGGCAAAGAAACCGGGACCGCCCCTGGATTTGAGCTCGTCGGCGGCATCGATCGCGAGCCGGACGCGGTCGGTAACGGGTCCTCGGCGCTCTGCTCGCAACGAGACGGTGCCATCCGGCGTCAGGATCTCGCCGCCGAGGACGACGTCCGTGCCCGAGAGGGTGGCCAGTGCTGCGATCGGAGTCCGGCACGAGCCTTCGAGGCGGGCCAGAAAGGCGCGCTCCGCCTCGACGACCAGGGAGCTCGGCTCGTGGTCGAGTGGGGCGACGAGCGTAGCCGTGACCTGGTCATGAGCGCGGATCTCGATGCCGATGGCGCCCTGGGCCACGGCCGGCAACATTTCACCCGGCTGCATGGCGCACGTAATGCGATCGGCCTTCCCGAGCCGGCGGAGGCCGGCACAGGCGAGAAACGTCGCGTCGGCCACACCGTCGGCAAGCTTGGCAAGGCGCGTCTCGACGTTACCGCGGAAGCCGACGATCTCCAGGTCGGGGCGCAGACGCCTGACCTGGGCGGCCCGGCGCAGGGACGAGGTGCCGACGCGTGCACCGGCTGGCATGGCGGCGAGCGAGGGCCACGCCAGCGAAATGAAGGCGTCGCGAACGTCCTCGCGCGGGAGAATAGCCGCCATCGCGAGCCCGTCCGGCAGCACAGTCGGCATGTCCTTCATCGAATGTACCGCGAGATCGACGTCGCCCCGCAAGAGCGCCTCCTCGATCTCCTTGGTAAAAAGGCCTTTGCCACCAGCCTCGGACAGGGGACGGTCCTGGATGCGATCGCCCGTGGTCTTGATGACGACGATCTCCAGGCTCGCCTCCGGCAGAGCGTGGGCCGCAATCAGGCGCTGGCGAACCTCGTGCGCCTGGGCCAGGGCCAGCGGCGAACCGCGTGTACCGATGCGAGCCGTCCGTGCTTGCAAACTGCCTCTCCAGGAGTATAGCCGACGTGGCGAGGCTCGCGATCGAGCCCTCCGACACGCTTATGCGCGCTCCCAAGCTGGATCGCAAACCCCCAAGGCCCCCCCGGTGACGAACGCGCGCACGATCGAGGAGACACGTCCAGACGAGGCACTCGTGCTCGGCATCGAGACGAGCTGCGACGAGACCGCAGCGGCCGTGGTGGCGCGGCGCGCGGACGGCACGGGTCGGATCCTGTCGAACATCGTCCGCTCGCAATGGGACGCGCATCGTGCCTATGGCGGGGTGGTCCCCGAGATCGCAGCGCGGGCGCACGTGGAGTGCCTGGACGACATCATCGGCGCCGCGATGGCCGAGGCGGGCGTCGAATGGCAGGCGCTCAGCGGCATCGCAGCGACGGCGGGGCCCGGTCTCGTCGGTGGCCTCATCGTCGGGCTGACGACCGCCAAGATGATCGCGCTGGTCCACCGATTGCCGCTGTTTGCAATCAACCATCTCGAGGCCCACGCCCTGACATTGGGGCTCACCGAGGGGCTGAGGCCGCCCTACCTGATGTTACTGGTCTCGGGCGGGCATACACAATTGATCGATGTTCTCGATGTCGGTCGCTACGTGCGCCTCGGCACGACCATCGACGACGCGCTCGGCGAGGCGTTCGACAAGACGGCGAAGCTGCTGGGGCTCGGGTTTCCCGGCGGACCGGCTGTCGAGGCGGCGGCGCGCCAGGGCGACAGCCGGAGGTTTGCGCTGCCGAGACCGATGGTCGGGCGGGCCGAGCCGAACTTCTCGTTCGCCGGGTTGAAAACCGCAGTACGCACGGCAGCGACGGCGATTGCACCGCTCAGCGAGCGCGACGTTGCCGACATCGCGGCCGCCTTCGAGACCACGGCCGCTGCGGCGGTTGTAGATCGGTTGCGACGCGCGATGGCCCTCGTCGAGGGGCGAAGAGACAAGCCACCGCACGGCCACACGCTGGTGGTCGCGGGCGGGGTTGCTGCCAACGTCCGGTTGCGAGGGGCAATTCAGCAGGCGACCGCTGCCGGTGGATGGCGGCTGGCGCTGCCGCCCATCGCCCTTTGCACCGACAATGCCGCGATGGTCGCCTGGGCCGGCGCCGAGCGGCTCGCCCGTGGAGACGAGCCGGATCAACTGGACGCGGCGGTCCGGGCCCGATGGCCGCTCGATCCGCATTCGGCCCCCGCGCTCGGCTCCGGACGACAGGGCGCCAAGGCCTGACGACCGCGGCTCGCCCGGCGCCGACCGGCATGGCCTCCCCCGCACCAGCCGGCAATACATCCGGACGGAAATTTTTCGGTGGGTTACCGCGTGCGCGGCCCGTTTTGGCCCGCAGAGCATCCGTCAATCGCGTGCGAATCATTTAAGCCCTGCTCAAGGGGACCGTTACGCGCCTCTGCAATGAGGCGTGGTGATTTAAAGGGGGATGCGATGTCGCTTTTTGGAGCGTTGAGCGAGCTCGTCGGAGGCGCCGCACTGGCCTCTGCGCCGGCTTGCGACCTGGCACTCCCAGACACGACGATCGAGAACCGGGCAGGCTTCGCCAGCTGGATCACCGGCCGTGACGAGATGCGCGAGCTACGAGCGATCGTCGAGGCTATCGGAGGCGAAATCTGGGTCGGCACCGAGACACGCGGACTAGCGCAACGCGACCTCGACCAGCACGTACGTGCAGCCGCCAGCCTCGTGACGCAGTATCGGCCGTCGGCTGCTTTGATCGCCGAGATCGCGGCGCTCGCCCGGGCAGCAAAGCCGGCGACGTCACATCCGGGTGAAACCATTGCCTGGCGCATTGCGAGCGACATCGTGGCGCGCGCGCGCAGCGGGGGTGCGTTCGCGGGTGGGCTGTCCGCCCTACCTGCCGACATCCCACTGCGAGAGGAGGTCGTACTCTTTCTGCTCGATCGCACGTTTACCCATCTGGTCGACGACGAGCGCCGCCTGATGCGGCTGGGACCAGCGCTTTCCGAGTTCGCCGACGCCCAATCGCCGGGCGCGAGCAAGGCCCGACAGGGTTCCGCAGGCGGCCTCGCCGGTCTTGGCATTTCCCGGTCCTTCGTGGCGCAGATCGAGCAGGCGGGAGGCACCGGCTTCCTGGCAGGCATCGCCGAGCGATTTGGGCTCTCGGAGCGATCGGTGCGCCGTGCCGTCGCACTGGTCGACAGTCAGGCCGCAGACACCGAGGGGCGCATCGCCCGCCTGCAGTCGCTCGCTCAGTGGCTCGCCGACGTCCGCGCGCAATTGATGCGGCCATCGAACGACGACGCCGAGATCCGGCGCCTCAAGACCGCGGCTGCCGCAGCGCTTGCGGACGGCGACTTCGAGGCGGCCATGGATGCACTGCGGCTGGTCCGGCGCGAGTTGCGCGAGACCCGGCGGCGGACCGAGGAGCGGCTGCAGGACGAGGCGCTGGCGCTTCGGACGCAGATGGTCGAGGAGGCCCGTGCCACGGCGCGTCTCGCGGAATTACTGGCTGCCAGAGGCGAGCAGGCGCAGGCCGCCGACCTGTTCGCCGAGGCCGCCATGGCCTTGCCGAGGGCCGAGCGTGAGACGGCATGGCGGTTCAACCTGCAGCGGGCCGAGGCACTTCTTCAGCACTCGCGGGAACGCGGCGATGGGGCGGCGCTTTCCGAGGCGCTCGCTGCCTATGGCGGACTGGTGCGGCAAGCGGCCGAGACCACGAACACGAAAGCGCTGGCGGAAGCCTGCCTCGGGCACGGCGATGCGCTGCTTGCCGCCGGCGAGCGCGATCCGGGCAGCAATCGGCTCAAGGACGCGATCACGATCTATCAGAAGGCCATTCAGCTACTCGAGCGGGAACGAGACCAGAGCAGCCTGATGCGCGCGCGCATCGCACTGGCCCGGGCAATGGCACGGCAGGGCGAGCGGGACGGCTCGGTCGAGGCGCTAAAGCAGGCGGCGCAAGCGTTCCGGGATGCGGCAAGTGCGGTCCCGGCCGACAAGCTGCCGAGCGACCATGCCAGCATTCAGGTGAGCCTAGGCAGTGTGCTCCTCGCCATCGAGGAACGCGAAGGCGGCGCAGCCCTGCTCGAAGAGGCGGCTGAGGCCTACCGCACCGCGGCCGGGCTGATGGACAGCGAGACGGATACGGATCGCTGGGGCGACGTCCAGATGAACCTGGGCCTCGCGCTGCTGGGTCTCGGCGAGCAGACGCGTTCAGCACCGCAGCTCGAAGAGGCGATCAGTGCATTCCGAGCCGCGATCGAGGCCACTCCGCGCGTCAAGGCGCCGCGCCGTTGGGCACTTACGCAAATGAACCTCGGCAACGCGCTGGCCGCCCTCGGCGACCGGGACGAGACGGGTACCGCGCTGCTCGACGAAGCGATCGAGGCCTATAACCTCGCTCTCGAGGAGTTGCTGCGCGAGGCGGAGCCGCTGAAGTGGGCGATCACGCAGATGAACCTCGGCACGGCGCTGATCCGACTGGGCGAGCGCAAGGACCGGCGCCGCCACTGGCTCGCCGCAGCGGCAGCCCTGGTGCCGGCGCTGGAAGTGTTCGAGCAACAGGGCGCCGACGATCTCGCGGAGATGACGCGGCGCAACCTGCGGCGCTTCCAGGAAAGCTGGGACAGCATCCTGGCGCCGCCGGGATCGCCAGCCGCCACTGGCGAGACGGGCAAGGCCACGACCCCGCCCGAGCGGCCGCGTCTCGCGCAGGCGGGTTGACCGCTCCCCCAGCGCGCAACGCTGTCTCGCGACGGCGTCGTGGCGGCATGCGTTACGCTTTCTTCGTGAGCCGCTGCCAGATGCCTTGTGCAAGGCGGCGGATTGGACGAAATTGCGCCGCCGGCCTACCTCGCGACGGACTGGGACGTCATGACGACCGCGCTCGCCATATTGCTGGTGATCCTTGCCGGGCTCGGTTTTCCGGTGACGTCGGCATGGGCGCAAGGCAACGAGGCGGGTAGCTTCCTCGATCCGTTTCCGCCGAACGATCGCTATCGCGTCCAAGTCTGGGGCGACCGGATGGCCGAGGGCCTGCTCGAGGGAATGACCGAGCAGCTTGCCGACGAGCCGCGCCTGCAGATCGACAACAAGCAGAGGTGGCTGAACGGCCTACTCAGAGTCGATGTCGACCAAGAGGCTCGGACAATCGACCAAGCTCTCGCTGGTGGGGCGCCGCACATTGCGTTGCTCATGCTCGGCGCGGAGGACCGCCTGACGTTGAGGCGCGCCAACGGCCGGCGCATGGCTGTCGGCAGCGACGAATGGAAGGCCGAGTATGCGCGCCGCATCGACGTGATCATGCGCGCGCTGCGAAAGAGGTCTGTGGCCGTTTTCTGGGTCGGTCTTCCAGTCATGCGGCGCTCGGATGCGACGGACGACGCCGAGATGATGAACGAGCTCGTCCGCAATCGCGCGCTCGCCAACGGGGTTCGCTTCATCGACATTTTCGCGAGCTTCGCCGATGCGGATCGAGGGTACAGCTCGCACGGACCGGATCTCGCAGGAAAGATGCGCCTGTTGCGGGATCAGGACGGTGTGCACTTCACGGAGGCGGGATACAGCAAGCTCGCCTACTTCGTTGGGCGCGAGCTCAAACGTGCGGTGACGCAGGCTTGGGACGAGAGAATGATCCCTTTGGCCGGCAACGAAGCCGAGCAGGCCAAAGTGCGGCCGCCACCGACAGTCAAGCTGGCGCCGCTCGCCACCCAGTCCTCTCCGTCGGGTACGCCGGGCTCTGTCGGGTCGCGGCCAGCGCATGCGGGACATGCACGCGCGGATGACGGCGTAAAGGCCGAGAACAGCCGGGTGACGCTACGCACGATCGGTGCGCAGGGGCGCGAGGAAAGCGTCACCCTCGAGATCCTGAGGCCGGCCATTCCCGCTTCCGTCATCTCACTGCTGACGCGGCGCGAATCCAACGACAAGCCGACCCACGTCGGCGATTCGGTGATGACGGAAATCCTGGGTGGCCTGACGGTGGTGTCATCCGTCACGCCGCTGGGCGAGTCGGGTGAGCGGCGGCGGGCCGGCTCGGACCAGACGACGCCGCTGCATCGCGTTTTGCTTCGCGGCGAGAGCATGCCGCCCAAGCCGGGTCGGTCCGACGACATGCCATGGCCGCGCCCCGAACCGGCGCTCGACCCCCAACTCTCGCGGCCGTTGCCGATCGAGCCGACAGCGGGGATCGATACCGCAAGCATTCCTGGACAGACCAAGGCCGCTCCGTCGAGCAACGGCGTGCCGCTGCCCCGCAGACCCAGTCGCGCTTTCGAAGCTGAACGAAAATAGTGTCCCGACCGCGAAGTTCGTTTCATCGTGCTGCCGGGTCGGGACGAGCTTCGCGGTAGAGAGGACACTAGCTAAATCATGAGCTTAGTGTGGCGTTGTGTTTGGAAGCCCCCTTTCAGAGACTGCCGAGAGAATGAAGCGGACTTCCAAACCGCCAAACTAGAGCAATATTCGATCTGACGGAGTCGCCTGCGGCGTGTCACAGATCGGATGAGATCACTCTAAATTCATACGTCCAAGTCGCCTCTACCATCCAGATCGCTGGCCGGCGAGACGGATGCTTCAGTGGCCCTGCTTCAAGGCATCCCACCAGGCGCACTGACCGCTCGAGCCGAGATGATAGTTGCCTTCGGCGACCTGCACAGGCTGACGCAGGCCGGCCTCGGCAGCGCGGGCGCGGGCTTCCCGCCGGGCGGCTAGAACCTCAGGGGATGCAGAGACCGGATCGTGGCCCCACAGGCTGCCGCCGTAGGTCATCTCGGACGGGGACCAGCCTTCAACGTCGATCAGGCGCCCGCCCCAACCGTACTCGATCATGAAGTCGTCCGGGGTGCGGGCGTAGAACGAGGTCATGAGGTCGTTGGTGTGACGGCCGAGGCTGACCGCGAGCCGATCCTGAAGGTTGGCGAGGTCGAGCGCCTGGCCGACGTCATCGAGCATGCCGACCTCCATCATGATGTGGTGGATGCCCTCGCGGCCGGTTTGGAGGAGTGCGAGGCTGTGCTGGCGCGGGTTCAGATGGAAAAAGTACGCCGTAAACGGCTTAATCATGTAGTCGCTGATGCGAAAACCGAGCACGTCACGGTAGAAGGGCACGAGATCCTCGGCCTTCTTCACATGAAGAACGGCGTGTCCCATGCCCAGCGCACCGGTGCGGAAGCCGGAGATCGACCGGCCCGGCTTGAACGGCTCCTCGATGCCGATGGGTCCGTGAAAGGCCTCGATCGCATTGCCGACAGGATCGGAGAAGCGGATGGCCGCGGCGACGCCCCGCAGCTCGGCCGCGGCATCGGACACGCGGCGGACCTTAACCTGCCGCGCCTCGAGCCGCGCCGCCAGTTGATCGAGCGCTGCCGCGTCGGTCACCTCGAAGCCGAACGCCGTCACATCGGCGTCCGTGGAGGACACGAGAATGCGCTGGCGCCGATCGTCCATCCGGAGCTTCAGGGTGGTCGGGGTGCGCTCGACCACCTCGAGCCCCAGGAACTTGGGCCCGAACTCGGCCCAATCGTCGAGATTCTGCGAGCGAACACCGAAGTAGCCGAACGACTGGATTTCCATTGGTCGCCTCCTGCCGAATTGGCCCTCCCGGGGCCCGCGCCTATTGGAGCCGGCGTCTATTCCGCCGCCTGGGTGCCGAAATAGCGCACCTTGGCGCCGCGCTGGTTCTCGTAGATGGAGCCCTGATCCTTGGCCGGCGGCAAGGGCATGCGCACGGGTGCGGGCCTGACGCGCGGCTCGACGGTCGGACTGCCGAGCACGATACGGCTATTGAACTCTGAAAAATCGGAAACCCCCATGAGCGGCCACGCATCAGCAGCGGCATATTCGAACAGCAACAAGCGTCGCGGCTTCTGCGACGTATTCTGGGCAGAGCCGTGCAGCGTGCGGGCGTGATGGATCGACATCGAGCCGGCCTTGCCGGTCAACGGAACCGCCTTGTCGAACGCGATCTGGTTGAGCTCACCCGTGATGGCGCCACAGAAGGCGCCGTCGGCATGGTGGTCGTACATGCGGCCCCGGTGTGAGCCGGGGATCATGAGCATCGGCCCGTTCTCGATGTCGCAATCATCGAGGAGAATGCCGGTGGCAAGCACATCGTCGTTGGTGTGCGGGTAGAACGCCCAGTCCTGATGCCACTCGACCGGGGCACCGTAGCCAGCGGACTTCATGTTGAGCTTCGAGCCATGGAGGCGGATGTTCGGGCCGATCAGCGCGGCCAAAGTCGCGGTGATGCCTGGATGACGGACAAGACGCTTGAAATAATCAAAATACTTATGGGGCGTCTTGATCCGGCGGACCTTGGGACTTTCGCGGGTGTGGCCGTCCTCGAGGTCATAGATATCCGTATGTCCGGTCACATCGGCGGCGCCCGCGACGATCTCGTCGACGATCCGTCGCAACTCTGCGACCTCGATCGGGTTGAGTGCATCAGGCACCATCAGGTAGCCATGCTCGCTGTAGAAATCGACCTGCTCGGGCGTCAGCATCGGCGTCTCCTCGAGAGTTTTGCCGCAAGGCTAGCATCACTCTCGTGGGCCGGGAAATGCGATGTTGGGGAGTTCACGGGAGGCGTGCTATCGACGAGCCGTTGTGCACCGCAATGAGAAGCCGGGAGGGCCAAATGCGCCGTGAACGCAAAGCCAAGATCATTGCAACGCTTGGTCCAGCCAGCTCCGATGCGGCGATGATCGAGAAGTTGTTCGATGCCGGCGCGGACGTCTTCCGGTTGAATTTCAGCCACGGCACTCGGGACGATCACAGGCAACGCCTCGACATCATCCGTGCGCTCGAGGCGAAGAAGGGCCGGCCCATCGGCATTCTGCAGGATCTGCAGGGGCCGAAGATCCGGGTCGGCACGCTGAAAGCCGGACCGGTGACGCTGGTCACGGGCGAAGAACTCGAGTTTCGGCTCGACCGCGAGCCGGGCGACGCGAAGTCGGTGGCGCTGCCGCACCCGGAAGTGTTCGAGAACATGATGCCCGGTCACCGCATCATGATCGACGACGGCAAGCTGCAGCTCGAGTGCATTGGCTGCGAAAGCGACCGAATCCGCGCGCGAATCGTGGTGGGCGGCGTGCTGTCGGACCGGAAGGGCGTGAACCTGCCGCAGACCGAGCTCGCCATCTCACCACTGACGCCGAAGGATCGCGAGGACCTGGCGTTCGGCCTCGACATGGGCGTCGACTGGGTCGCCCTCTCATTCGTGCAGCGCCCCTCGGACGTGATCGAGGCGCAGGCCCTGATCAAGGGGCGTGCCGGCGTCATGGCCAAGATCGAGAAGCCGGCGGCGCTGGGGCGAATGGACGACATCGTGGCCCTAGTCGATGCCGTGATGGTAGCGCGCGGCGATCTCGGCGTGGAGATCCCGCCGGAGGACGTGCCGGGCCGGCAGAAGGAGTTGGTGCGGCTGTGCCGTCACGCCGGCAAGCCGGTGGTGGTGGCGACGCAAATGCTCGAATCGATGATCAAGTCGCCGTCGCCGACACGGGCCGAAGCCTCGGACGTGGCGACCGCCATCTACGACAGCGCGGACGCCGTCATGCTCTCGGCCGAGTCGGCTTCGGGCGACTGGCCGGTCGAGGCGGTGTCGATGATGAACCGGATCATAGAGCACACGGAGCAGCACAAGCTTTACCGGTCGATCATCGACGCGTTGCAACCCAGCCCGGAAAGCACGACGCCGCATGCAGTCGCCGCGGCCGCGGCCGACATTGCCGACGCGATCGGGGCGACGGCGATCGTGGCCTATACGGCCAGCGGGACGACGGCGATGCGGGCGGCGCGCAAGAGGCCCGAGGTGCCGATCCTCAGCCTGTCGCCGACCGCGCTTACGGCGCGACAACTGGCGCTGCTGTGGGGCTCACACAGCGTCGTCACCTCAGAAATCACCAACTATGACGAGATGGTCGACCGCGCCAAGGCGCACGCGCAGGAGGAGGGGTTCGCCAAGACCGGCGACCGGATCGTCATCGTGTGCGGGATCCCTTTCGGCCGGCAGGGCTCCACCAACAACGTGCGGGTGGTAAGGATTTAGTGTCATTCGGCGGGCGTCGCGACTCGCTGGCAGCCCCCTCACCCAAGCCCTCTCCCCGAGGGGAGAGGGAACGAGCCAGCACCCGAGGATAGGCAAGCCTCCAGAGGGGAGAACGAGCTGTGATGGCTCTCCCAGAGGGACAGCAGTAGCCCTACGCCTTCGCCAGCTTGGCGAGCTCGTCGGTGCACTCGGTCAGAGCTTTAGTGTAGCGCTCGGCGGCCTCGTCGGCCTCGGCCCTGGTCATCGAGAGCGGCGGCGAGAACGACGTGACCTCGATGTAGGGTAGCGCGCGGGCCAGCACGCCGTGCTCGAAGGCCTTGGCGGAGACAATGCGGTGGGCGCCGACCTTGGGGTCGAAGAAGCGCTTCGCTCCCTTGTCGGCGACGAACTCGGCCGCGATCATCTGACCGACGCCGCGCACGTCGCCGATGAACGGATGATTGCCGATCCGCTGGCGCAGGATATCGAGGAAGTAGGGACCCACCTCGGCCGCCTGCTCGACCAGCTCGTCGCGCTCCATGATGTCGATGTTGACGAGGCCAAGCGAGGCGCCGACCGGATGGCCCGAGTAGGTGAAGCCGTGCATCACGGGTCCGAACTCGGGCGAGGCGGCGGCAAGGACGTCCCAGATCTGCGATGAGATGACGGATGCAGAGACCGGGAAGTAGGCGCTGGTAATGCCCTTGGCCAGCGTGACGATGTCGGGCTTGAGCTTCATGCCGCCAGTCGCGAACCAGTGGCCGGTCCGTCCGAAGCCGGTGATGACCTCGTCGGCGACGAAGAGAATGTCGTGCCGCTGGAGCAGCGGTTGCAGCTTCTCGAAGTAGCCCTTGGGTGGGATCAGCACGCCGCCGGTGCCCATGATGGGCTCGGCGATGAAGGCGCCGATGGTGTCGGCCCCCTCGCGCGTGATGACCGCCTCGATCTCGGCGATCAGCCTGTCGGTGAACTGCTCCTCGCTCTCGCCCGGCTTGCCGAACCGGTAATAGTGGGGGCAGGAGACATGGATGACGTCGTGCATCGGGAGGTCCCACGCCTTGTGATAGACGGGGATGCCGGTGAGGCTGGCCGCGGCGAAGGTGAGGCCGTGGTAGCCACCGAGGCGCGAGATGAACTTCTTCTTCTCGGGCTTGCCGCGCAGATGGTTGTAGTAGCGGACGAGCTTGTAATTGGTGTCGTTGGCGTCCGAGCCGCCCATGCCGAAGAACACCTTGGAGAGGTGTGGGGCATCGGACTTCTCGTGAAACAGCTTGAGGACGCGCTCCGCGAGCCGGATGGCGGGCTCATTGGATGCGCCGCCGAAGATGTGATGATAGGCGAGGCTCTCGACGGCCTTCTTGGCGGCCTCGGCCATCTCGGGGCGGCCGTAGCCGATATTCACGCACCAGAGGCCGGCGCCGCAATCGATGATATCGCGCCCCTTCTGGTCGCGAATGCGGACGCCGCGGCCGTCGGAGAAGATTACCGGGCCCTTCTTCATATGGTCGGCGATCGACGTGTTCGGGTGGAACAGGCACTCGCGATCGATGTCCTCGAGGGGGAAGTTTCTCTGAGCGTCATCCATCAGGTGCTCTCCTCGGAATGGGCCGGATATGGCGGGCCGCGATGCCGTACCGCGTGCCTTCAAGTACTGGGTGGCGATAGATTAAGGTTGGCGAACGGGCCGGTACAGGGAATTCCGCTCCCGGAGGTAGAGACCGGCGCCGGGATCTGAGCGATGTCGCCATGCAAGGCGTTGACATCGCGGCAACACTCCACCATGTTGCGCGGCAATATCTGGATCACTGCGACCAGAGCAACCGCATCGAGTCGGGAGGGCGCTCGCCCCTTCGCCACTGCGGTCAACGTCCGCCAGCGAAGGCTCGCTCGCGGACGCCGTATGCGTTTTGCGTCGCGATGAGCCGGACGGAAGGCCCCGCCGTCGTGTTGCGCCTGCCACAATCAGGCGTTCTACTTGGGCGCGGTGTGGCCCTATCGAGGACTTGGAATGCTCAAGGTGTGGGGACGGAATACGTCGATCAACGTGCAGAAGGTCATGTTTGCCGTTGGAGAGCTGGGGCTTGCGCACGAACGCTACGACGTCGGCGGACCGTTCGGCAAGCTCGACACGCCCGAATACGGCATGCTCAATCCCAACCGGCTGGTGCCCACGATCGACGACAACGGGTTCATCCTGTGGGAGTCGAACGCCATCGTCCGTCATCTCTCGCAGCGCTATGGGCGGGGCACACTGTCACCGGCCGACGAGATGACGTTCGCCAAGGCCGATGCATGGATGGACTGGTCGCTGACGTCGCTCTACAGCGACATCATCACGACCTGCTTCCTGCAGCTCGTGCGCACGCCCGCCAAGTCGCGTGACGTGGCGGGAGTCGACGCGGCGGCGCGACGGGTCGGGCAGAAGCTCGACATCCTCAACCGCCAGCTGGCGGGGCGCGCCTTCATCGTGGCCGAGCATCCGACTATCGCCGACGTGGCCGTGGGCACGCTGATGTACCGCTACTTCAACCTGAAACTACCGCGGCCGCCGCTGCCGAATGTCGAGGGCTGGTACGAGCGGCTCGTGGCGCGGCCCGCCTACCGCCAGCACGTCATGATCGATTTCAAGCCGATGCTGGTGGACGGTGCGTGACATCCGCTAAGACCATAGACCGCCGTGTGGCGCCTTCGCCGACGCCCGCGCCATACGAATTGCCAACCGGAATGCCGGGAGCCTGAGACCCATGGCCGAGCTGTTCCAATCGCTGTCGAGCCGTTTGTCAGGCGTTTTCGACAAGCTGACCGGACGCGGCGCCCTCTCGGAGAGCGACGTCAACGACGCGATGCGCGAGGTTCGCCGGGCGCTGCTCGAGGCCGACGTGGCGCTCGACGTGGTGCGCTCGTTCACCGACAAGGTGCGGGCAAAGGCAATTGGCGCAGCGGTTTTGCGCTCGATCAAGCCCGGGCAGATGGTCGTCAAGATCGTCAATGACGAGCTGGTCGCCATGCTCGGCTCCGATGCCGAGACGATCGATCTGATGGCGGCGCCGCCGGTCGGTATTTTGATGGTCGGCCTGCAAGGCTCGGGCAAGACGACGACGACGGCCAAGATCGCTTACCGGTTGAAGACTCGCGACAAGAAGAAGGTGCTGATGGCGTCGCTCGATACGCGGCGGCCGGCAGCGCAGGAGCAGTTGCGCGTGCTCGGAACGCAGGTCGAGGTCGAGACGCTGCCGATCGTCGCCGGGCAAACGCCGTTGCAGATCGCACGGCGGGCCCAAGAGGCGGCGCGGCTCGGCGGCTACGACGTCATCATCTTCGATACGGCCGGCCGCACGACCATCGACGAGGAGCTGATGGGCGAGGTCGCCCAGGTCAAGACGATGGTCGAGCCGCACGAGGTGCTACTCGTGGCCGACGCGCTGACCGGCCAGGATGCGGTGAACACGGCGAAGGCGTTCGATGCGACCGTCGGTGTAACCGGCATCGTGCTGACGCGCGTGGATGGCGACGGCCGTGGCGGCGCCGCGCTCTCGATGCGTGCAGTAACGGGCAAGCCGATCAAGCTGATGGGCGTCGGCGAGCGGTGGGATGCGCTCGAGGACTTCCATCCGAGCCGTGTCGCGAGCCGCATCCTCGGCATGGGTGACGTGGTCAGCCTCGTCGAGAAGGCGGCCGAGAACCTCGATGTCGAGAAGGCGCAAGAGATCGCGCGGAAGATGCGCAAGGGCGCCTTCGATCTCGAGGACCTCGGCGAGCAACTCAAGCAGATGCAGAAGCTCGGCGGCATGGGCGGCGTCATGGGCATGCTGCCCGGCATGGGCAAGATGAAAGAGCAGATGAAGAACGCCAACCTGGATGACCGAGTCATCAAAAGGCAGGGCGCCATCATCTCGTCGATGACTGCGTTCGAGCGGCGCAACCCGAAGGCGCTCGACGCCAAGCGCAAGCGACGCATCGCGGCGGGCTCGGGGACGCGCGTCGAGGACGTCAACCGGCTGATCAAGATGCACCGCCAGATGGCGGACATGATGAAGATGATGGGCAACAATCGCGGCATGATGCAGCGCATGGCCGGAGCCTTGGGTCTCGGACCGGGCGGGGCGGCACCGAGTGCAGCCGAGATCGAACGGATGCAGGCCGAGCTTGCGCGCATGGATCCAAAGGCGCTGGAGCAGCTGCCGCCGGAGGTGCGCGAGATGTTGCCGGGGGCCGGCGGCAAGGGTGGCGGCGGAGCGCCGGGACCGGCGAGGAGGCCATTGCCCGGCCTCGGCGGCGGTCTGCGTCTGCCAGGGCTACCCGGGCTGGGCGGCGGCTCGATGCCACGGCTTCCAGGCCTGCCGAGCAAGAAGAAATGATCGAGGTCCCGACCATAGAGACGCCGAGGCTGACGCTGCGCGGTTTCCGTGCCGTCGATCACACGGCATTTGCCGACTACCTGGCCAACGAGGGCACGACTCGGTTCGTCGGCGGAGTCGTAGCGGCCGACGATGCGTGGCGGCGCCTTTCCCTGCTGGCGGGGCAGTGGGTGCTACGGGGGTACGGCCCGTTCGCCATCGAGGACCGCGCGTCAGGACGCTTCGCCGGATATGCCGGCCCGTGGTTTCCCTTTGGCTGGCCCGAGCCCGAGATCATGTGGGGGCTCCATCAGGACTTCCACGGCAAAGGCTACGCGACCGAAGCGGCCCGCGCGGCCCGCGACTGGGCCTACCGCACGCTCGGGTGGATGACGGCGATCAGCCTCATTCATCCCGACAACCATGCCTCCCGACGCGTAGCCGAGCGTCTCGGCACGAGGCCCGACGGCGAAACTAGACTTCGCGGGCAGACGGTGGCGATCCACCGGCATCCCGCACCACCAAAACCAATCAACCAAAGCTAAAGTCTAACCAGGAGAAGAAGATGTCCGTGAAGATCCGGCTGTCGCGCGGCGGCACCAAGAAGAAGCCCTATTATTACATCGTCGTTGCCGAAGCGACCGCGCCCCGCGACGGCCGCTACATCGAGCAGATCGGCACGCACAATCCGATGCTGCCCAAGGACCATGCCGACCGGGTGAAGATCGACCTCGAGCGCGCCAAGCACTGGATTTCCGTCGGCGCGCAGCCGACCGACCGGGTCGCTCGCTTCCTCGACAAGGCCGGAATCATCAAGCGCACCGCGAAGATGAACCCGGAGAAGGCGAAGCCCGGCAAGAAGCGCCTCGAGCGCGAGGCCGCCGCCGCCGAGAAGGCGAAGGCCGCCGCCGAGTCGGGCGAGAGCGCAGCATAATTGCAGCTGTCATAAGCGCTCTCTAAAGTTACTGCGTCCCCCGGCCCGAGCCAGCGACCATTCGGTCGCGCAGCGCAGGGCCGGGGCCGCGCGCTGTTTGGACTGTGCCTCTAAACACGAGAGCCGAGAGCTAGAGCATGACGAGCCTCATCGCCCCGCGACGCGAATCCGTGCCGGTCGACGTCGGCGGTGTGATGATCGGCGGGGGAGCGCCGATCGTCGTGCAGTCGATGACGAATACGGACACGGCCGACATCGAAGGTACGGCGAGCCAGATCGCCAGCCTGGCGCGGGCCGGCTCGGAGATCGTGCGCATCACGGTCGACCGGGACGAGGCTGCCGCGGCGGTGCCGCACATCCGCGACCGGCTGGCCAAGCGTGGCGTCAATGTGCCGATCGTCGGCGACTTCCACTACAACGGCCACAAGCTGCTCGGCGACCATCCGGCATGCGGCGAGGCTTTGGACAAGCTGCGCATCAATCCGGGCAACGTCGGGTTCAAGGACAAGAAGGACCGCCAGTTCGGCGCCATCGTCGAGACGGCGCTGCGGTTCGGAAAGCCGGTGCGCATCGGCGTCAACTGGGGCTCGCTCGACCAGGACCTGCTGACGCACCTGATGGACGAGAACGCGAAGAGCGCGGCACCCAAGCCAGCCCGTGCCGTGATGCACGAGGCAATCGTGCAATCGGCGATCCTCTCGGCCGGGCGCGCGGAGGAAATGGGCCTCGGCGCCGACCGGATCGTGCTGTCGGCGAAGGTGTCGGCCGTGCAGGACCTGATCGCGGTCAACACCATGCTGGCCGAGCGGTGCCGCTATGCGCTGCATCTCGGGCTCACCGAGGCGGGCATGGGCTCGAAGGGCATCGTCGCCTCGTCGGCGGCGATGGGCATCGTGCTGCAGATGGGCATCGGCGATACGATCCGCTTCTCGCTGACTCCGGAGCCGGGCGGCGACCGGACGCTCGAGGTTCGGGCGGCGCAAGAGTTGCTGCAGACAATGGGGTTGCGCTCGTTCACGCCCATCGTGACGGCCTGTCCTGGATGCGGGCGTACGACGTCTGCCGTGTTCCAGGAGCTGGCCAAGGACGTCCAGGACATGATCCGCGACCGTATGCCGGAGTGGCGCCAGCGGTATCCGGGCGTCGAGGCGCTGAACTTCGCCGTCATGGGCTGCATCGTGAACGGCCCGGGCGAGTCGAAGCACGCCGACATCGGCATCTCACTACCGGGCACGGGCGAGCAGCCGGCGGCGCCGGTGTTCATCGACGGCAAAAAGGCGATGACGCTGCGCGGGCCGAATATCACGACCGAGTTCAAGACGATCGTGGAAGATTACATCGAGAAGCGGTTCGGGGCCGGCGCCAAGGAGCCTGCGTAGGTCGGAGTTCGGTAGTGTTGGGGCGTGCGCCTCATAGCCGAGCGCAGGCGGGGACGTCGTGGGCCGGTATCGACCGTCGGCACGGGTCGGGCTTACGACAAGCTTGTTGCGCAAACCTGCCGACGATCCACGACGTAAGCTGCTCATGCTCCGGTCACCCGCGCGGAGTGTTCGACGAGATGCCGTCGGGCCAAAGCTTAACGTGAGAATACTGCTATCGTTTACTTCGGCACGACCTTCCTGTGGCGGTCCAGAACGAACTCGGTCAGCGCTGCCAACGCCTCGCTGTCCCAGGCGAGCGGTCGCGTGCCCATAGCCGAGATCATACAGAACTGAACCATGCCTTCCGCGGTGATCCGATCGAGGCCAGTCTTCGCCTTCACGGACTCGACAAAGTGCGGCCAGGGCTTGTTGAACGTCGCATTATAGCTATCGGCCTCCAAGTGGCAGGTATTGCACGAGCGCCCGGCCGGACTGAGGCTGGTGTCGCCGTGACGAGCCGTGCCTACCTCCAGCAGTTTGGCAGCGTCGGCCTTGAACGCAACCGTCCCCGCTGGTCGGGTGACATCGCTCGGCGGAATCCTGCTCGATTGCGCCGATGCCGGCACCGCTGCGATCATCACGAAGCCGAATGTCATGATGGCTGCCGCCGAGTTTTCTATTTTCATCTCACCACCTTCTTTTTCGCCAAATCATACGACGCATTCGCTCTCGATCGAGCATACGCGACGTTCACTCGAAGCCGGTAGAGTCGTAGACGCGACGCCCGCCGCAGCTACCGCGTGATGATGACGAAGTCGGTGCCGACGCCGGTTTCTCCCAAGCCGAAGTCGGAGACGATGATCGAGGCGCCGGGCCACAGGCGCTCGCTCATGAGCTGGCGGACGTCCTCCGGAAGATCGATACGGTCGAGAGCGTCGGATGGGGAGGTCTCACCCCGATCCGGGCGTGACGCCGATCGCGAGGCCGTGTCGCCGCCATTCGTCGGAACCGAGACGGCGACCCAGCGCATCTCGGAGGCGCCGAACTCCTCGACCGCCGTGTAGACGTGGGTGCCCAATGGGCGATCCGGGTCGGCGATGGTGATCGGCGCCGCGTGAAGCTCGTTGAATCCCTGGCGTACGTAGACCTGGCCGGTCTTGCGAGAGACGAAGACCGTGATCGGTGATGTCGCCTTGCGGGCAAGCGCCAGCTCCTCGCTGGCGGCTTCCGCCGCCTGATCAGCCTCGCGGGCGGCGGATGCTGCGGCGAATGCCTCTTTCGAGACGGTCGCCTCGATCCGCTTCAGCTTCTCATGAGCTTCGCGCGCAGCGTCGGCGCCCGCCTGCGCTATTCGAATGCGAGTGAGGATCGCGGCCTCGGCGGCTTCGGTCTGGACAGTGACCATGGCCAGCTTCTCGATCTCGAGATGCTCCTCGGCATCAGCGAGAATACCGGCTGAAGCCTGGAGTGCAGCAGAGGCTCGATGCGCTTCCGCAGACTTGGCGGCGGCGATCTCGTAGGCCGGCTTCACGGCCCTTGCCGTCCCGGCCTTGTCGGCTACGGCTTTCGCGAGGCGCAGCTCCGCGGTCTCGAACGGCGACAGTGCGCGATCGGTGACCCCGCCTACGTCGTCTGCCGTGGTCGCAACCTTGATCAGCGCCGCCAGCTGCGGCTGCGGCGCACTCAGCGGGGCCGGCAGACTCGGGTGGGCAAAGCCGACCGGTTTCACGGCTGTCGGCGAGACGACAACGCGCATGCCGATCCGCCCCATCGACCAGAGCGACGAGGCGAACGCGCGCGGCAGCCGAATGCAGCCATGAGACGCGCGATAGCCCGGAAGATGCCCCTCGTGCAAAGCGATGCCGGACCACGTCAGCCGCTGCATGAATGGCATCGGCGCATTCGAGTAGAGATTGGATTCGTGGTAGCGATTGCGCTGAAGGATGCTGAACACACCGGTGGGCGTGGAGTGGCCGGATTTGCCGCTGGAGATGCGCGACCCCGAGATACGGCCTTGGGGGCCGTAGACGTCGATTTTCTGGTCGGCAATGGATACGATGGTGATCAATGGCTCCGGCGGTCCGGCACGAGACGGCCCGGCACTTGGCGCGACATGCGACGATCGCGCCTCGCGCGACCGGCCAGCCGCATCGGCAAACTCGGCCGAGGTGGCCAACAAGAGGGCCGCGCCAGATATGGTGAGCACCGACCCGGCGCTCACTCGCAGCAAGGACCAAAGCTCGCCCGAACTCCCCACGAATACCCCCTACGCAGCAAACTTTCGTCACACATGCGCGACCCAGAAAGGCGCGCTTGGCGGCAATATAGAATGGTTGCCCGCGGGCTCATGTACCCGTCAGGCAACAGCGGACATCAAACCGCCACGATCGGATCAGTGCTCTCGATCCATCTGAAAGAATGCCGCCTGACGAAGTGGGTCGGCGGCCGGACCGAAGGCAGAAAGCGCGGCGATCGCCTCGTCGACTGCGGCTGTTAAATGCCGGCGCGCTGTCTCCACGCCGGCGACGGCCACCAAAGTGGCTTTGCCGAGTGCCAAATCCTTGCCGACAGCCTTGCCGACCGTGGCTGCGTCGCCGGTGACATCGAGAAGATCGTCGGAAATCTGGAACGCAAGGCCGATCGCCTCGCCATACGCGCGTGCGGCGCGGACCACATCGGGCGAGCCACCGGCCGAGATCGCCCCCGCCTCGGCCGCGAAAGCGATCAGCGCCCCGGTCTTCATAGCCTGAAGGCGGCGAACGTGGCGCTCGTCAGGTTTCGCGGGCCGGCCGAGCTTCTCGGCCTCGAGGTCGAGCATCTGGCCGCCGACCATGCCGGCCGGACCGGCGGCCGCCGCCAAACGCGCGACAAGCGCGGTGCGGATGGCCGGCGACAAGGCGGGGCCCGCGGCATGGCTCGAGGAGGCCTCGGCACCGCCGGCGACGATCTCGAACGCGAGTGTGAGCAGGGCATCGCCGGCGAGAATTGCCGTCCATTCGTCGAACGCTTTCCAGACGGTCGGCCGTCCGCGTCTCAGCTCGTCGTTGTCCATGGCCGGGAGATCGTCATGGACGAGGCTGTAGGCATGAAGGCACTCGAGAGCCGCGGCGACGTCCAAGGCATGGGCTGCGGCCTCTCGCCCCCCGACGAGCCTGGCCATCTCCAGTACGAGAAACGGCCTGAACCGCTTGCCCCCTGCCAGAACCGCGTGTCGCATGGCCGCCAGCAAGCGGGGCGGCGTACCTGCCTCGCCCGCGCGATCGAGATGCAGGACCAGTTGCGCCTCCACCTCGGCAGCTGCCTGGGTGAGCCCTGCCGCGAATTGGGCATGTCCGGTCGCCGTCATAGCCTGCTCCCTGACGCCCACGCGGGCGCTGCTCCAGCCCGGATATCGTGCCTCCCTCCACTCCACAATCCCTAAAGGGGGAAGCGGCGTACATCCGGCTGCCGACAACCAGGGATGGCAGCGCGCCCAACGACTACACTTTATCAGTGGCGTCACGGGGCGCCCCCGCGATCTGATACAGACTCTGGTCAGAAGCTGGGAATGCCGCTATAAGCGGCGCTTCTTCCGCGCCGGTCCCCCATCGGTGGGTGCGCGAGCGCGGATCAACATCAGACTGTGCGTCACCTGACGGTCAGATCCGGGAAGGTACGCTGCATCCACGCTCTCCCGCAGAGCACCGAAGGAGTTACGAGAATGGCTGTCCCGAGATCCAAAACATCGCGCATGAAGCGCGGGTTTCGCCGCTCGGCCGATGCACTTTCGGCACCGGTTTACGTCGAGGACAAGGAGTTGGGCAACCTGCGCCGTCCGCACCACATCGACCTGAAGTCCGGCAAGTACCGCAAGCGACAGATCCTGGCCGCTGCGAAGACCGAGGCGTGACGTAGCGCCTCAATGCGGCTGCCTGTAAAATTCGTCATCGCAGTTTTGTGCGGACCACGGATATAGTTCGCCTGTAGAGACGTGCCTGATGGGGATGGGTCCTGCGGCTACGGCCGTCCGGGCAGTCGAGAGGGGGAGGATCGCATGTCGCTTCGTGTCATTCCACTGCTGGTGATCTCGTTCATCGTCTACAACGTCGTCGTTCTCCTGGGCGGCGACGCCACGGCGCACGACATTCTTTCCAGGCCACTCTTCTCGATGCCCATGGTCAGCGGCGCGCGCTGGGTTTTCACCATCGGCGACCTGATCATTCTGCTGACGATGGTGCTGCTCTTCGCCGAGCTCATCAAATCGACCTACACCTCCAGCTCGCAGATGGTCGACCATGGTCTTTCGATGATCGTGTTCATCGCCTGCCTCGTCGAGTTCCTGCTCGTACAAAAAGCAACCTCGTCGGTCTTCTTCTTCATACTCATTGCCGCTTTGATCGACGTTGTCGCCGGCGCCCTGATCGGCATCCGGACAGCACGGCGCGATCTCAATATCGGCGGCGAGTAGCCCGCGCTGCAGCGCAGGCACGTGGCTGAGATCCCATGCGGGGGCCGTCGTTCAGGCGGCCCCTTTTGTTTGTGACGAGCCGGGTCGGCACCGGGTTTCAGACGTTGTTAATCCGTTAGCGATACCGTTCTCATCAGGCGTGCTGCCAGACGGCGGCAAGGGGCGATGTGAGCGTCCCAAGCCGAGGGGATCGACGAACTGTGCCTTCGCCTTCCGAAATCAAAAATCAGGCACTGGTCGCGCACGTCCTGGCGCAGACCGAGCCCGGAGCCGAACACCCCACCCAGCTGGTCGAGCCGCATGCCGACGTACCCGTCGAAGGGTGCTCTCTCGATCTGGTCGGTATTCTCTCGTCGGTCCAGGAAACAGCCTATCTCTGGGATATCGTCGCCGACCGCATGGAGTGGGAAAGCAACGCGGCCGAAGTGCTCGGCATGCGCTCCATCGTCGAGATCGCCACGAGCTCCGACTTTCACTTCCTGGTCGCTCCGGAGCACGTGCAACGGCGCTACGACGCGATCTCGGATGCTACCGCGATCGACGCCAGCCGAGGTGCTCACTATCGCGTCCAGTACAAATTCACGCCGCATGGCCGGCGCAGCGAAACGTCGCTCTGGCTCGAGGACCACGGCAGATGCTGGTTCGACGAGGCCGGCAAGCCGATCCGGGCGCGCGGCATCATTCGCGTCATCAACGAGCGCTACCTCGAGGAGCAGCGCCTCCTCTATCGCTCGGACCATGACGAGCTGACCGGGCAACTCAACCGGATCCGACTGACCGATGCCCTCACCGCCGTAGCGGCCCGTGCCGAGCGCACGAGGCAGCCGTGCGCGTTTCTTATGGCCTCCGTCAACAATCTGGCGGTGATCAACGAGACTTTCGGCTTCGATGTCGGTGACGAGGTCATCGCGGCCGTGGCCCGCGTCATCCGTTCCAAGCTACGGGGTGGCGACACGATCGGCCGCTACTCGTCGAACAAGTTCGGGATCATTCTCAACGAGTGCGGACCCGGCGCGATGCGGATCGCGGCGGAGCGCTTCATCAAGGCCGTGCGCGAGGCGACGATCGACACGTCCGCCTGTCCGCTGTCGGCTTCTATCGCAATCGGCGCGGTGCTGCTGCCGGATCATGCACGGACAGCACACGAGGCGCTGAGCCACTCGCTGCAGGCGCTCGACCAGGCGAAGCGGAGCCGTCCCGAGGCTTTCACGGCGTACGAGCCGAGCGCTGCGAAGGAATCGACGCGCAAGCGCAACATCACGATCGCCGAGGAAGTGATCACGGCCCTCGACGAGAACCGAATGCTGATCGCGCTGCAGCCGATCGTCTCCACGAAGACCCACCAACCCGATCTCTACGAGTGCCTGCTGCGCATGGAGCGCCCGGACGGGATGCTCGTCTCAGCCGGCGAGTTCATTGCGGTGGCCGAGCAGCTGGGGCTGTCACGGCTGATCGACCGGCGGACGCTGGAGCTTTCCATCGACGTGCTGGTCAAGCACCCCGACATCCACCTCTCGGTGAACGTGTCCAGCCTGACGGCGAGCGACCACGAGTGGCTGGTGACGCTGCATCGGTTGACCGGGGGCCGGCGGGCGCTGACCGAGCGCCTTACGATCGAGATCACCGAGACGGCGGCGATCCACGATCTCGACCTGTCGATCAACTTCGTCGACACGCTGAAGGAGCTTGGTTGCCGCGTCGCCATCGACGACTTCGGGGCGGGTTATACGTCCTTCAAAAACCTGAAAATTCTCGACGTCGATATGGTCAAGATCGACGGCTCGTTCGTGAAGAATCTGCTGGAGGAGCCGACCAACCGCGTCTTCATCAAGACGCTGGTCGAGATCGCGCAGACGTTCGGACTGGACACCGTCGCCGAATGGGTGGCGGACGAGGAGACGGCCCGGATCTGCACCGAGTGCGGCATCACGCACATGCAGGGGTTCTATTTCGGGCATCCGCTGATGGCGAGCGAGCTCGATCTGAAACGGGTCTCGCGCGACCAGACCTCGGGCTGACGCAACGGCCATGCGGCTGACGGGTTGACTTTCGCTGCCGCTCCCGCCTTCGATGCAGGAGAAGCATCGAACCGTTCGCGAGAGCCCCATGCCCCTCAGAATCGCCTGCCAGATGGACCCGATCGACCGCATCGACATCCAGGGCGACTCCACGTTCGCCATGCTGCTCGAGGCGCAGCAGAGAGGCCACGAGCTCTTCTACTACACGCCCCCCAACCTCACGCTGGACGGGCGGCATCTGGTGGCGCGCGGCCATACGCTGACCGTCGAGGACAAGACCGGCGACCACTATCGGCTGTCGGATGCGAGACGCGTCGACCTCGCGGAGTGGGACGTGGTGCTGCTCCGGCAGGATCCGCCATTCGACATGGGCTACATCACGACGACGCATCTGCTCGAGCGGATTCATCCCAAGACGCTGGTGGTCAACGACCCTGCGCACGTCCGCAATGCGCCGGAAAAGGTGTGGGTTCTCGAGTTCCAGGATTTGATGCCGCCGACCATGGTGACGCGCAATCTCGAGGACGTCCGGGACTTCCAGACGCGCCACAAGGACATCATCATCAAGCCGCTCTACGGCAATGGCGGCGCGAGCGTATTCCGCATCCAGCCCGGGGATTCCAACCTCAACTCGCTCGTCGAGCTGTTCCAGACCGTGTTCCGTGAGCCATTCATGGTGCAGCAATACCGACCCGAGGTTCGCGGCGGCGACAAGCGGATCATCCTGGTCGATGGCGAGGTGGCCGGCGCCATCAACCGCGTGCCGGCAGAGGGTGAAACGCGATCGAACATGCACGTCGGAGGCACACCGAAGCCGACGGAGCTGACGCCGCGCGATCTGGAAATCTGTGCCCGGCTCGGGCCGCACCTGAAGGAGCGTGGGTTGATCTTCGTCGGTATCGACGTGATCGGACCTTACCTAACCGAGATCAACGTCACGTCGCCGACCGGCATCCGGCAGGTGAAGGCTTTCGGCGGCAACGATATTGCGGCCATGATCTGGGATTCGATCGAGGCGAAATGCGCCGCCAGCGCATAATCCGACATCGCCCTTAACCTTCATACCTGTTAACCATCTGCTTGGTTTAAGGGTTTTATCCACAACGCCTTCCAGCTAGCCAGCTTGTCGACCCGCTCGGGTCAACGGGGAAACCGGAGTGCGCGCTGCACTCCTCTAGCCAGAAGGAGCGAACCCATGCATGGACCTCGTCCGCGCGTGCTCGCGCTCGCCGTTGCCGCCGTTGCCGTCGGCACCCTCACATTCATTCCCAACGAACTCGACGCGTCGAGCTCGTGCCTACCCAGCGAATTGAAAGCGCGCCTCGCACAGGTCAGCAAGAAGTTCGGCAAGGTCTCTGTCGTCTCGACGTACCGGGGCGGCGCAAGGATGCCGAACGGCCGCTCGAGCTTCCATGCCTCGTGCCGCGCGGTGGACTTCAACCCTCCGCGGGGCAAGTACTCGCAGGTCGCGAGCTGGTTGAAAGCCAATCATGGCGGCGGTGTCGGGACCTATAGCTGCGGCATGCATCACATCCATATCGACAACGGGCCGCGGGTTCGATTCCACCATTGCCAGCGCGCTTCGATCGACCAGGAGATCGATGGCGAGGCCATTCGCGCGGCCAAGGCCGAGTGGGAAACGAGGCCCGGCCAGGGCGCGTGGCCGCTCGTCCTGCCGACGTCCGCAGCGCCGGCAGCGAAGCTCTGAGGACTTGGCGATACGGCTCGGGGGGCGGCACACCGCCCCTCGGCGCCGTGCCGTCTACCAGGCAATCTCGAGAATTTCACTCACATCCGAGGCGGTGCGGATCGGGCGCGGATTGATACGAACGGGCTTATAGGTCAGTGCCCGCGTCGCAATCTCGTCGAGACGATCTCGGGTAATGCCGACATCGCGCAGGCTGGTCGGCTGATCGAGGCCGGCGACCAGCTCCTTGACCAGCTCACCAGCGGGACGGTCCGGAGCGCCCATCGCCACCGAAAGGGCCTTTTGGCGCTCGCCGTTGACGGTCGCATTCCATGTCAGCACCGCCGGCAGCATAACGCACGACGTATGGCCGTGCGGCACGCCGAACGTAGCGCCCAGCGCATAGCCAATGCCGTGGCTGGCGCCAGTGCCCACGCCAGAGACCGACGGCGCTATCGCCTGCCACATACCGAACTGCGCCTCGAGCCGGGCCTCGAGGCTCATCGGCTCACGCTTGATCCGAGGAAGCGCGCGGGACAGCAGGCGCAGGCCCTGCAGAGAATGCGCCTCCGTGGCAAGGTTGGCAGCCGGGTTGCAGTAGCTTTCGACGGCGTGATCGACGGCGCGGATGCCGGTCGCGAACAGAAGCCAAAGGGGCGTGTCGAGGGTCGCGGCCGGATCGAGGATGACCGAGCGCGGTGCCATCTGCCGGTGCAGGAAGGACTGCTTGGTGTTGGTGGCCGAGAGGGTGACGCCGGCGGTGGAGGTGAACTCGGAAGCTGAGAAGGTCGTCGATACCGCCAACATTCGGATGGGCTCGGCCGGGGCCGTGATGCGACGGCCTTCTGCGCCATCGATGCCGGCGCGGAAGGGCTCCATCTCCTCGATCGTGCCTAGGTCCAGCCAGAGGCACATGAGCATGCCCTTGGTGGCATCGATGACGGATCCACCGCCGATGGCAACGAGCAAATCGGCCTGGGCCGCGCGGGCCTTGGCGGCGCCCGCGATCACGTCCTCGCGGGGGCTGTGGGAGGCGATCTCGGCGTGGGTGCCGACGTGCATGGCACCGAGCGCCCGCACGGCACGTTGCAGCGGACCGTTTTCGAGCTTGGCCAGAGACCGTGTCGAAGTGAGAAAGATGCGTTGCGCGCCGTAACGCTTGGCCTCGGCAACGATCGCCTCCTCGAGCGGCTGACCGAAAACGATGCGCTCCGTGGTGGAGATGTTGAAGTGGCCGGACGAAACGGGGCTTGGCATGGTGTGGGCTCCGGAGAGATCGCTCAGCCGCCACCCTACGGCGTGCGGCTGGCCCATGTCACCCGCGGCGAGACTGCAATCGAGGCGCTCGCTCAGGTCGTGGTCGCCCGCCGACCTAACGGCCATGACTCCGGGCCGGTCGGGCTCGTTCCAGGCTCAGAGGCGCAATGACCCTGCTTGACAGGGCTTCGCGGCTGCAGTCCCCTCTCGTCCAGATCCCCATTGCATCAAGCAACCCGTGCAGGAGCGGACGCCCATGAGCGCCAAGTGGAACATTGCGATCGTCGGCGCAGGAGCGCTCGGGGGGCATGTCGGCGCCTATCTCACCCGAGCCGGACAGCGCATCACGTTCATTGATCCATGGCCCGAGCACGTGGAGAAAATGCGAAGCGAGGGGCTGACGTTGCGCGGCCAGACCGGGCCGGAGAACTTCACGGTGCCGGTGAAGGCGATCCACCTGACCGAGCTGCAGGACACGATCAAGGGTGAGCCGTTCGATCTCGCGTTCGTCTCCATGAAGTCCTACGACACAGTGTGGGCGACGGAGATGATCAAGCCGTATCTGTCGGCCGAAGGGTTCGTCGCCTCGCTGCAGAACTCGATCAACGAAGAGCGCATCGCCTCGGTTGTCGGGTGGGGACGGACGGTCGGCGTAATCGCGGCCACGATCGCGGTCGAGCTGATGGGGCCGGCTCTGATCAGACGGAACGTGGCGCTCGGCGGCGACAAGCGGCTGATCTTCCGGGTGGGCGAGCCACATGGGCGGATCACTCCACGGGTTGAGCAGATTGCGGACATGCTGCGCGTCGTCGACAGCTCGAAGGCGACGGAGAACCTTTGGGGCGAGCGGTGGTCGAAGCTCGCTGTCAACGCGATGCGCAATCCGGTGTCCGCAGCGACAGGTCGTGGCGGGAACGCCAACGACAAGGACGACAAAACGCGGCTTCTCGCGATCCGGCTGGCGGCTGAGGCGTGCAAGGTCGGCCAGGCGCACGGCTACCAGATCGAGAAAGTCTACGGCATTCCGCCGGAGCAGCTGATCTCGGCGGTCGACGGCGACAAGGCCGCGATGGCCGCGTGCGAGAAGATCCTGCTGGACAACACGTTGTTCCGGAACGACGACCAGCGCCCGTCGATGGGTCAGGACATCCAGAAGGGGCGTCGCACCGAGATCGACTACATCAACGGTCTGGTCGCGGAGAAGGCCAAGGAGGCCGGTATAGACGTGCCGGCCAACCTCGGAATCATCCAAGCCGTGAGGAAGATCGAGCGCGGGCAGGCAAAGCCGTCGCCGGAGCTGGTGTACGGGATCTAGCCTTCCCCAAGATGCCGCGTATCAGGACGCGGACCGCTTCGCGGACTCGGGCTCCAGCGGTATCCTCCCGTCTTGCGCGGGCCGATCGAGGTGCGTCCCCATCAGCCGATCCCAAACGGTGAAGTACTGGCCGAAATTGTAGTTGAACCGGGAATGGTGCAGGTCGTGATGGACCACGGCCGCGAGAAACCAGAGGCGCGGGTTCTGCCGGATCGCGCGCGGCACCAGCTCGTGGCCGCAGTGGCCCGCCGCATTGACCAATCCGTCGAACATCAGATAGGCGAAAAGTGCCGCCGGGTGCATCGGCACGAGCCAGATCAGCATGGCGAAGAACGCGAACTGAGGCACGGTCTCGAGCGGATCGAAGGAGAGGATCGCCCAGGGCGTCGGCGTGAGAGACTTATGGTGGCCGGCGTGCATGAACCGGAAGACGCCCGGCATGTGCATCGCGCGATGGGTCCAGTAGAACCACGTGTCGTGCAGAATGGCCGCCGCGATCACGCTCCCGGGCAGCCACCAGAGCGGATATGACGACATATCCCAATAGACCGCAGTGAGGCCAGCCTCATAGGCCCACAGCAGCGGCACACAGTAGGCAGCGAACAAGACGAGGGCAATGAGCGACTGGCGAACCTCGCGCGCGACATCGCTGCGACGCGGGCGGCGGCTCTGAATGCGCGCATCTTCGATCTCTGCGGTCGGTTTTACGCGCAGGATCCAATCGAGGATGCCTGCCGGCACCAGATAGGCGGCCACCAGTAGGAATGCGAAGCACACCAGAAACTGCTGAAATGCCGAGACCATAACGCGTATGCTTCCCCATCTGCCGCGATCTGGACAAAACTATCAGCACGGCGCATGAGCCGCGGTACTCGCGATACCGCACTGACATGCCTAAACGGAAGAGAGAATCGGCGATGAACGACAAGCCTTTTGCGACCGGGCACTGCCTTTGTGGGGATGTGGCCTTCACGATCAAGGCGGCGCCGCAGATGACCGGCCAATGCCATTGCAAGGACTGCCAGCGGGCCTCCGGCACCGGTCATATGTCGCTGGCGTTCTTCAAGCGCGAGGACGTCGACATTCGGGGCCAGACCGCCAGCTTCGCGGCAACCGCCGACAGCGGCAATATCAACACCCGCCACTTCTGCCCGAAGTGCGGCGGGCGCGTGTACGGCGAGAACTCGGCGCGGCCGGGGATGGTTGGGATCGCAGTAGGAGCGATCGACGACACCTCGTGGTTCAAGGCCCAGCGCGTCGTCTACGTCAAGGATCAGCCAGCCTGGGATGTCACGCCAACCGACGTTCCCCGGTTCGAGATGATGCCGCCGCCACTGCCGAAGGCTTGAGTGGGTCGGGTCAGGCAGCGGCAAGGCTTGAAGTGAGATTGGTCGATGGAGCCGCGCTGAACCCAACAACGGCAGGACCATCGAGATGTTGGGTTACGCGCGGACCAGCCGCCCGGACTCGATTGCACTCTACCGGGCCACGCTAACCCAACCTACAGCTGCTGACCGGCTCTACTCCTCCTCGTCGGAGCCATGCAACGGATCGAGGCCCCACGCCTCGCGAGCCATGGTGCAGGCTTCGTCTCCGGGCATGCAGGACCGGCAAACCTCGGGGCGAACGCCGTAGATGGTGCATTGCGTCGCCTCGCCGACGATGCCGACGAGGGCTTGGCAGCGGTCACCGTCACACGCCATGCCGGTGCCCTCCTCGTTGACGAGGTTGGGCGGGATCGCGGCGATCTCTTCGTCAGTCTCGGTCCAGAAACGAGGCCATGTGGCGTCGTAGTCGCAACAGGCGCCGCAGCTTGTGCAAGGTGAGACGGGCGCGGCGGGTGCGGGGCTCGGCACTGGGTTTGCTCTCGGTGTCATCCCGGTGCTTGTCACCGGGACCCATCTCTCCGCAATCGCGGGCACTGCAGTACTTGCACTCGGCGAGGCATCAGTGTCGTCGTCGGGCTTGGCGTGTTTTGACCGATGGGTCCCGGGCACAAGGCCCGGGATGACACTCGATTGGTGGCGCCGGCCAGCCTCTCAACCTCTCGGGTGAGCTTTATCATAGACCTCGAGCAGGCGCTCGCGATCGACCTCGGTGTAGATTTGCGTCGTCGAAAGACTGGCGTGTCCGAGCAGCTCCTGGATCTGGCGAAGATCGGCGCCGGCAGAGAGCAGGTGCGTCGCGAACGAGTGGCGCAGCGCGTGCGGCGTCGCCGTCTCGGGGAGGCCGAGGGCATCACGGGCGCGGGCGATGGTGAGTTGTATGATGCGCGGTGACAGCGGACCGCCCTTGGCGCCGAGGAACAGCGGGCCGTCGGGCGCGAGGGAATAGGGACAGAGGCGGCGGTACCGGTCGACGGCCTCGACAGTGATGGGCAGCGCGGGGACGAGGCGCTCCTTGCCGCCCTTGCCATCGATGCGCAGCACATCGCGGAGCTTGGTGGGAGCGTCCTTCAGGCGCAGGCCCAGCGCCTCGGAGATGCGCAGACCCGAGCCGTAGAGCAGCAGCAGCACGGCCATATCGCGAGCGGCGATCCAGTCGAGCTCGGCCGTCATGGAGTTCTCGACCAAGGCGGCGGCCCTATCGCGGGTCAGGGGCTTCGGCACGCCGCGCGGCACCTTGGGCATGGCGACGGAAAAAACGGCGCGGGACGCGACGATCTCCTGCTGCTCGAGGTATCGGTAGAAGCCGCGGAGCGCCGACATCGAGCGCGCGAGCGAGCGGCTTTCGAGGCCATCCCGGCGTCGGCTCGCCATGAAACGGCGGAAGGCGCGCATGTCGAGACTGGTCGCGTCGGTCAGAGTTACGGCGCGACCGACCTCGTGCGCGAGCCAACCCAGAAATTGGCCCATGTCGCGACGGTAGGCGACGATGGTTGCGTCCGAGGCATCGCGCTCGAACGAAAGTCGATCGAGCCATTGGCCGACGAGAACGGCCAAATCGGGGGCCGCGGGAGAGATTGATGGCTCGATAGTGTGCGGCGGCATCGTGTCTCGCAAGCGTTCAAGAGGGAGAGCTGACGTCGATTCGCTCAACAAACCGTAAATGCACGCCGGCCTGTCACGCACCCGACCGTGGACCCTGGCAGGCACCATCCTCCGGACCAGATTGACTTACCTGCCTCGTTCGCGCGACCCTTGGCCGTTGTCTGGCCGAGCCCTTCAGGCTCGGTCCAGGCTTTTGCTATGACATCGACACGCTCGAGGGAGGTTCGGAGGACACATGTCACTGAAAGGCAAGGCCTACATCGTCGGGGCCTGGGAGCATCCCACGCGCAAAGCGCCCGACATCTCCCTCATGCAGTTGCACGCCGAATGCGCCAAGGGCGCGCTCGACGACGCCGGCCTTTCGGTCAAGGACGTCGACGGGTACTTCTGCGCGGCCGGTGACACGCCCGGCCTCGGCGGCATGTCGATGGCCGAGTACATGGGCCTCAGGCTCAAGCACTACGATTCGACCGACAGCGGCGGCTCTTCCTACAATATCCATGTCGGCCACGCGCTGATGGCGATTGCCACCGGTCGGTGCAACGTCGCGCTCGTGACCTTGGCCGGCCGTCCCCGCTCGGAAGGCGTGCAGACCGGCACGGCGCCGCGCATGGGCAACGTGCACCAAGCCGACCTGCAGTTCGAGTTTCCCTATGGTCCCGCCACCGCGAACATGTACGCCATGGCCGCGCGCCGACACATGCACCAGTACGGCACAACCTCGGAGCAGCTCGCCTGGGTGAAGGTCGCGGCCTCACATCACGCGCAGCACAACCCGCACGCGATGCTGCCGAAGGTCGTCACCGTCGAGGATGTGGTCAACTCGCCGATGGTCTCCGATCCGCTGCATCGTCTCGATTGCTGCGTGATCTCGGACGGCGGCGGCGCGCTGGTCATCACCAAGCCGGAGATCGCCAAGACGTTGAAGCGGCCGCTGGTGAAAGTGATCGGCGTCGGCGAAGCGAACAAGGCGCAGTGGGGCGGCGTCGATCTCGACCTCACCTACTCGGCTGGCCGCGAGTCCGGCAAGTCTGCGTTCGAGATGGCCGGCGTGAAGCCGTCCGACATCAAGTACGCGTCGATCTACGACAGCTTCACGATCACCGTCGTGATGCAGCTCGAGGATCTGGGCTTCTGCGAAAAGGGCCAAGGCGGCAAGTTCGTCTCCGACGGCAACCTGATCTCGGGCGTCGGCAAGCTGCCCTTCAACACGGACGGTGGCGGGCTCTGCTCGAACCATCCGGGCAACCGCGGCGGCATGACGAAGGTCATCGAGGCCGTTCGGCAGGCGCGCGGCGAGGCGCATCCGAAGGTGCAGGTGAAGGACCACGGGCTCGTATTGGCGCACGGCACGGGCGGCTCGCTCGGCACGCGGCACGTCGGCTCCACCGTCATCCTCGAGCGGGAGTGAACATTCCAATGAGCGAGAAAGTCTACCAGTTCGTCGGCACGACGCCCGGCACCGAGCCCTATTGGGACGCGGCCAAAGAGGGCAAGCTGATGGTGAAGGTCTGCAAGGACTGCGGCAAGCCGCACCACTATCCGCGCGGCATCTGTCCGCACTGCTTCTCGACCAATCTCGAGTGGAAGCAGGCCAAGGGCACGGGCGAGGTCTACACGTACTCGATCATGCATGCGGGCAAGCCGCCTTACGTGATCGCCTATGTGACGCTCGACGAGGGCGTGTCGATGATGACCAACATCGTCGACATGCCGTTCGACCAGGTGAAGGTCGGCCAGAAGGTGAAGGTCGTCTTCAAGGACATGGACGACGGCCACAAGCTGCCGTGCTTCACGGCAGCCTGAGGCAGATTGCGACTGACGCGATTTCGAGTTCCCGGAAACCGCATAAGCGCGGTTATCCGGGACCTTTCACCTATCGAGGCGTGTGACGGCCCCGGATGTCGGCACACCTTCGGTGTGCTCCATCCGGGGACTCGGATTGATTGAGAATGCAGTCTGTTGGGTTACGCGCGGAATGAGACCTGGTGCCCGACACGACGTATCGGGCCGCGCTAACCCAACCTACGCATCTCCTCACACCTTCAACGCCTCATGCTTCGGGTTCGGTGGCAATTCGGCGGCGTTCACGGTCATGGCGAGCATGGCGTAGTAGCCGATGCAGGTGGTGAGCTGGACGTACTGATCCGCGCCTAGTCGCGCGAGCACGGCTCGTGCCAATGGCTCGTCGACACGGTTCTTGCGCAGCAACTGGCGCGTGAAGTCGATGATTTGCAGATCGTCGGGTGGGATGCCGTCCGAGCGGTCGTCGCGGATCGCGTCGATGGTCGAGCGGGGAACGCCACGCTCGGCGCCGATCACGCCCTGGATGCCCCACACATATTGCGCCTGAAAGTGCCGGCCGGTGACAAGGGCCGCGAGCGTCCGCGTCCGAAGGTCGAGCGTGCCCTCCCAGCGCACTAGCGTGCCGAGATGGGCCACGCGCTCGGCCCACTCGGGGGCGTGCATCCACACCGAGAAGGGGCCTTCGAGCGACTTTCGGGTATCGACGATCTTTTCCGCGATGCGGCGGCCGTCGCCGGTCAGCTCGTCGGGGGAGTTCAGGATTTTGACGCGGGCCATGTGATGTCCTCGGATGAAATTCACTCTCAGTCGTCGATCTTCGCCCACCACAGGGAATGCTTCTCCATGCGGCCGTGGTATTTGCGGAGCGGCGGACGGAGGACCATGAGGTCGCCCTCGAAGCTGACATCCCGGACCTGATCGGAGCCGATGCGGTCCTGGTCGATCGACGTGTCGACGCGAGTCACGAGTTGTTTCCCGTCGTAGGTATAGATGCCGCTGTAGAATGACCGCTGGCGCTGCTCGCCTGCTGGGATCTCGGGACGGCCGTCCATGATGGCCCCCATCATACGACCGTTCGCTCCGAGGACGAGCCGGCCGATGACGTGCTCGCCGCCGAACGGGGCGGGAAGAGGCGAGCCGTCCTCCGCCTCGGCTTTGCTGCGAACGAGCTTCCAGGTTCCGGTGATATTCATGAGGGCGCTCTCGTGTCGGGGGCGTCTATGATGGTGCCCATGATCGGGACTTCCGAGGATGATTGTCCAGGCCTGATGCGTCGACGGGGCGTTGATCCCCGACCTCCGCTCACGCTCACGCGCGGACTGTCAGGGATTACGCGGGGACGGGGAAGACGCGGGAGTGTCCTCGCCGCGTTGCCGCACGAGGGTCTGTTTCGAGTGATGTCCCTCCACGCGCCGGATGCCCCCTGCGGTTCATGGCTCCGCCATGACGTGGGCACCGAAGGCGCCAGGAGGAAGAGGGGGACGGGGCTCTCGCCGTCCGATGGGTCGTGCTTTCAGGTGGCGGCGAGCCGCCCCGTCTTGCCGCTTGCTTTGCCAAACCGCTGCGGGACCGTCGGCAAACAGTCCGGCTCACGGGCGATGCCGTGGCAGCGGCAGGCCGGGTGCTGGCCGAGCCTACCGAGGGAGCGTGACGGCACGCCGGAGCACCTCCGCGGTTCAGGCCCGACCCCTCACCGGGAGCGGCATCCGCATCCACTCGCCAGACGCTTCCGGAAGCGCCCCCTCGTGATGCGGACGGGAGGGATCGTAACCCAGCCCAGGGGGACCGGGGATAAGGCGACTCGCGCCGCGCTCCGCTCGACCCTTCAGACGCAGCAGCTCGCTGCATTGCGCGTCGGCGCGTCATCGATCATCGGGTTCCTGTCGAAGAAGCCGGATGGCATCAGCTTGAAGCCGCACATGACGACGGGCTGCACGGGGAAATCCTCGAGGCGCACCGGATGGTGCAGACCGAAGACGTGCCAGACGACGATGTCCGTGTTCTCCACCGGGCGGTCGGCCTCGGTCCATTGCGGCAGGCCCAAGCCCGGCTCCGACTGGTTGACGTAGTCGCCCGCGGGATAGCGCTCGTCGGGGGCGAACGGGGTAACCCACAGGTGGTTGTAGATGAAGCCGCCGCGCTGGCCCGATCGGCTACCGGGGTCGGTGAACGTGGTCACCGCGTGCGTCGGCTCGAGCTTGTAGGCGGTGGGCTTGCCGACCGCGTTGCGCGTGCTCGGGTTGACGATCTTCCAGTAGCGCATGGTGGCGGGGTTCGCCTGTCGCGCCGCTGCCTTCTCGGTCGCGAGCACCGACTGCTCCTCATAGAAGACGTTACCGTACGGGTTCTCGGGGCCGACCGGGGGCACGACGACGTTGCACTCGACGACCGAGTTCGCCGGGCCGTCGACCTCCATGTCGAGACGCGCGCAGAACAGGTGCTGGTGGATCTGGCCCATCACGCCCGGCATCACCTCGCTGCCGTACTTGCTGGGCTTACCCGGCTCGCAACCCACCGTATTGATGATGCCGGTCGCCTTCATCTCGAACTCGATGCCGCCGTGCTGATAGAGATACCAGTACGAGGCATACTCGTAATTGCCGACGGTCGAGATCGAGGAGATCACGAGGCGGCGCAGTCGGCGGACCTCGGCCACGTCCGTGCGCCAGTCCCAGTGCTTCCAGCCGAGCCCCTGGTCCTCCTCGTGGATGCAGATGGCGTTCTCGATTTTGACGGGGGTTCCGTCGATGCCGTTCACCCAGGCGTCCATGTAGTGGATGGCGCCGAGACAATCGCAGCCGAGCTTGAGGGAGTTGGCGAGCTTGCCGAGGCCGTACTCGCCGATGTCGAATACGTTCTTCCTGTAGTGGGCGCGCTCGGGGCTGCCGTAGGGCACGACCATCTCGGCGATCGAGGCGCGGTGCATGATCTTGCGACGGGCGCCATCGACCGAATGGCCGATGTCGTGCAGGATGAGGCCTTCACGGCTGTTGAAGCCGACGAGCACATCCCAGCCCATCCAGCGGAGGCGGCGGCCTTCGACCGTGAAGCTCGGGCCGTCCGGCTGCACGATGTCCAGCGCCTTCCCAGTCGGCGTGAAGCGCTCCTTGAAGCGGGCGTCGTACTCGTTGCGCGTCATGGGTACGGGCAGGGGCTCGCGGCCCTCGTAGTGATCGTCGACGCGGAGCACCTGCATGCTGTCGACATCGACGACTGCGTTCACGCCTTCGATCGGGTGGGCGTAATAGTTGCTGTCGGGGCGCGTTCGCAGCCACGAGAACGTGTGCGACAGGCGCCGACCTTCCTCGCCGGGGATGTCGAACGAGCCAGCGGACCAGGGGTCGACGCAGACCATGCTCACATCATCGATGCCGCGCCGCTTGCAGGCCGCGATGAAGCGCGGGTCGGCCTTGACCGCCTGCTCCACCTCGAGGAACTCCTCGAGCATGATCATCGGGCGAGCCGTCGGAAGATCGCGCGATGAGAGGACGCGGCCCTTGTCGAGCGACAGCACGCCCTCAGTGACACCGATGCGACCGCGCCGGAATATGACGAAACGGGCTTGCCGGTCGAACGCGTCGCCGGGTTTCCAATTGCGCAGACGGGTTTTGTCGGGCTCGGCGATCTCGATGCGCTCGAAGCGCACCGGCTCGGTCTTGGCGAAGGCCTCGTTGATGATGGTGGCCGCGCGGCTGAGCTCGGCGCCGTCCAAGGGATCGAGCGGGTGGCGGGCTTGCGATGGATCGACTGACGCGTGGCAACACGTGCTGCTCGATGGAGGCGGAGGAGTGAGGTCGTCGCGTGCGGCTGCCATGGCTTCCTCTTCGTTGGCTCCCGGAAGCTCCGAAAGTGGACCGGCGCATGGCGCAAGGCAACTGGCGGCTCCCGGCAGGTTGCCGGGAGATAGGGCAGCGCCGGTGGTGGGTTACGCGTGGTACGAGAGAATCGCGCAGTCCGTAGGTTGGGTTAGCCGGCAGAAATCCGATCCGCGAGATTTGCAGAGAGCCAACGCCGGCGTAACCCAACACGAACAATCACGAAGCCGTTGGGTTACGCGCCGACTGGACGCCTTGCCGATCGTCAGGCACCAGCCGCGCCAACCCAACCTACAGCGTGCCTCAGAAAACGAACTCCGGGCCGGGTAGATACTTGAACTTGTCGAGTGCGTCGGCACGCAAGGTGAAGCCGAGGCCGGGGCGATCGGGGGCGTGGACGGTGCCGTCCGGGCGAATGTCGAAGGGCTCATTCAGCAGCTCCCACATCATCGGCATGTAGCCCTGAGTCACCTCGAGGATGTGGCAGTTGGCCGACGACATGGCGGTGTGGATCGACGCCGCAAAGAGGATGCCGCTGCCCCACGCGTGGGGTGCGAGGCGGACGCCATAGGTCGAGGTCAGCGCCGATATGCGGCGGATCTCGGTGAGGCCGCCGGCGCGGGCGACGTCGGGCTGGGCGATATCGAGAGCGCGCTTCTCCAGGAGATCGGCGAAGTCGAAGCGGGTGAACTCGCGCTCGCCCGACGCGATGGGGATGGTGGTGGCGCGACGCACCTCGGCCTGGCCGGCGTGATCGTCTGGTGTGACGGGCTCCTCGAACCAGGCGATGTCGTAGGGCTCGAGAGCCTTGGCCAGCTTGATCGCGACCGCGACCTCGAGCGAGCCGTGGGCGTCGACCATCAGCTCGACGTCGGAGCCTATGCCACGGCGGGCCGCCTCGACGCGGTTCAGGCATTTCTCGATGGAGAAGCCGTCGCGGCCGACGACGCGCATCTTGCAGGCGGTGAAGCCTTTAGAGGCGTAACCGCCCAGCTCGGCTTCTGCCTCGTCGCCGGGGGCCCAGCCGCCGCTGGCGTAGCCACGCACCGACGATCTCACCGCGCCCAGCGCCTGATAGAGCGGGATGCCGAGCGCCTGGGCCTTGACGTCCCACACGGCGATATCGACACCGGCAATCGCCTCCATGGCCATACCGCGGCGGCGGCTCTCGTCGGCCTGGGTGACGCCGCGTGCGAGTGCGGGCTCGGCGCGCGAGCCGTTGTACATCTTCTCGAAGATCAGCTCGGAGAAGAGCGGGTTCTCGCCTTCGACCTCGGGGGCCAACTCGTGCTCGACAATGGCCTTCACGACGGGTGGCGAGCCGAGCGCGGCACCGATGCCGACCAGCCCGTTATCGGTCTCGACGCGGATCAGGGTGGCGTCGCTCTTGACCTTGGTGCCGAGGTCGGTGCGGTGACGCTTCTCCTCGGGCACGGGGACCGACATGGGAATGGCGGAAACCTTGATGATCTTCATGGGAGCGTCCTTCGTTGCGCGAGGCGACTCCCCTGCGGGGAGCCGGCCGCCTCGCGCGTGGGCAAGTGTTGCGCGCGGTTGGGCGTTGCGTCTCGTGTGCGATCCAGAGAATACTAGGCATGCGACAAGCCGAACCGCAAAGACTAGCCAACATCGATTGCCTGCGAGGCTGAGCAGGCGCGGTCTCTTCGCCGCCCGCATCTCTCGCGCCAGCACGTTCCACGACCTTCCAAGTCAAAGCGTCCAAGGAGGAAGCCCAATGTCATTCTATCGCGGCATGACCTGCGCCAATGTCACCATCAAGGGCGATGGCGGCACGCCGATCACGGCCTACACCGCCAAGCCCGAGGGCAAGGGGCCGTTCCCGGGCGTGGTGCTGATCCACCATCTGCCGGGCTGGAGCGAGTACTACATCGAGACCACCCGCCGCTTTGCTCATCACGGCTTTATGGCAATCTGCGCCAACCTTTATGAGCGGGCCGGCGACGGCAACCCGGACGACGTGGCCGCCAAGGTGCGCGCCGATGGCGGCATTCCCGACGCACAGATGGTCGGCGACACGGCCGCGGCCGTCGCGTGGATGCGCGCGCAGCCGGACCACAACGGCAAGGTCGGTTTGATCGGCTCGTGCTCGGGTGGCCGCCATGCCTTCATCTACGGCTGCCAGCGCAAGGACGTCGACGCGATCGTCGAGCAGTGGGGTGGTCGCGTCGTGATGGGCGCTGACGAGCTCAACGCCAAGACACCGAAAGCGCCGATCGAGATGACGGCCGGGCTCTCCGCGCCGCTGCTCGGCATTTTCGGCAACGACGACCGCGCGCCGTCGCCGGAGCAGGTGGACCAGCACGAGGCCGAGCTGAAGAAGGCCGGCAAGTCGTACGAGTTCCACCGCTACGACGGCGCCGGACACGGCTTCACCTACTGGCACCGTCCGCTCTACCGGCCGGAAGCCGCAATGGACAGCTGGGGCAAGGTGTTCGCGTTCTTCGGCAAGCACCTCGCGAAGTAAGGAGCGGCCCATGTGCACATCGATCGTCGAGGTGGTGCGCGCGGAGGGCATGGCGAAGCGTGGCGAGGACTGGTTCGAGGTGAACCAGTCCGTCGTCGCCTACGATCATGCGCGACACGCCAACCTGGGTGACGTGATCACCCTCGACTTCACCAACACGACCATGGAGCCCGGCGCACGGGCGGCCGTGGAGCTGACGCTGGAGACGGCGAAGGAGCTACGAGCGGCCTTGGACCGGGCGATTGCAGCAGCCGAGGAGGAGGAGGCCGAGCTCGCCGAGCGCGGCGCGCCGGCGGGAAGAGGGGTGAGGTTGGTGAGGGTGGCGTGAGGGGGGTGGTAGTTGACCCGACCGAACAACATATTTACCGCACTTCGAGAGGGTCGCGGCTACTTTGCAGAAGGGCGCACATCGACCGGCGGTGGGGCTTGGCTCCAACGTGAGCAGAGCGTCATGGCAGAAGCCCACCCGGAACCGACCGTCGGTGCCACTTCGGCCTTGGTGCAGGTTTCTCGGACGTCGGCATGATGGCGGTGCCGCGTGCGCTGGCCGACGTCGGAGAAGCGCCCAGGCACGAAGTCGCGGGAGTTTGGCTGCGGCAGTGCCGCAATCTCTATGGGGATTTGCCGCAGACGCAGGAGCTCGCGGTGATCGCCGCATAACATCGATACGCGTTCCCTGGCGTCGGTGACGGTGTCCGTTTTGGTTCTGACGGCACGGGTGGCGACGCTGAGAGCCTCGTTGGCATGGCACGGCCCGGGAGTTGGCGAGCGGCATCGCTACCGGCGGCGGCTCGGCAGGGATGATCGGCGCAGTCGTCGGTGCAGTCGATGTCTGCGCTCATGACGTGTCGATCCGGATCGCGGCCAGCATCGGCCGGTGGCGCGGCTCGCATCCCCGCGCAAACACCTCGATGATGAGCATGCGGCCACCGCAACACGGGCAGGGGCGCGGGTGAACCCGCTGTGCGTCACCGTCCGCGTCTTCGGGCGCGGGCTCGGCCATCGACGGCGGCATCGCGAGCAACTCGCGGGCCCTGGCGATGTTGTCGGCGCGCTGGCCGTTGGCGAGGAGCCCGTAGTGGCGGATGCGGTGGAAGCCTTTCGGAAGCACGTGGATCAGGAAGCGGCGGATGAACTCGCCCGTCGCGACCGTCATGGTCTTGAAGCGCGCTGCGCCGTCGGCGCGATAGTCCTTGTAGTTGAACGTGACGGTGCCGGCGTCGGCAGTGATGAGGCGCCGGTTGGAGATCGCAACGCGGTGCGTGTAGAGCGACAGGTAGGCCAGCACGGCCTCGGGCCCGGCGAACGGCCGCTTGGCGTAGACCACCCATTCGCACTTCTTCAGAGGCGCAAGGAAGGCCGCGAACGCATCCTCGTCGACAAGCCCGGCGTGCTGACCGAAGAACACGAGCTTGCCGCTCGCGTGCGCCGTCGCCAGCATCTCGACGACGAGACGGCGGAACAGCCGCGAGAGTACCCGCACGGGCAGGAAGAACTCCGGCCGGCAGGCGATCCACTTATCGCCGTCGTCCGACAGACCGCCACCCGGTACGATCATGTGCACGTGCGGATGGTGCGTCATCGCGGAGCCCCACGTGTGCAGCACCGAGGTGATGCCGACCTTTGCCCCGAGCCGCTTCTTGTCGGCGGCGATCGTGATCGTTGCTTGCGCCGACGCCTTGAACAGTATGTCGTAGACGACGGCCTTGTTGGTGTAGGCGATGTCGGCGATCGGCGCCGGCAACGTGTAGACGACGTGGAAGTACGGCACCGGCAGCAGCTCGGCCCGTCGCTCCTCCAACCACTCGCGCGCCGCAGCCCCCTGGCACTTCGGGCAGTGGCGGTTGCGGCAACTGTTGTAGGCGATGACGGTATGACCGCACGCGCTGTTCTCGCAGCGCGCGACATGGCCGCCGAGCGCCGCCGTCCGGCAGCGCTCGATCGCCGTCATCACCTTCATCTGCTGGAGGCTGACGTGACCGCGGTTGGCATCACGCCACGCAGCACCGTGATCGCGGAAGACATCCGCGATCTCCAGACTCGGCCGTGACACCGGCGATTACGCTGATCGGCTGCGCTTGGCTCTCTTGCGTGGCACGGACAGCTGATCGAGTGGGCTCTCGACCGACGTGATCAAGCCGGTCGCAACGCGCGTATATCGCGCCGTCGTCTCCAGCTTCTCGTGGCCCAGCAACGCCTGGATCGTACGGATATCGACTCCGCGATCGTAGAGATGCGTCGCGAACGAATGCCGCAGTGCGTGCAATGTGAGCTTCTTCTTGAGGCCTGCCGCCTCGACACTCTCGTGGAACAGTCGCGTCACTTGCCGCGGCGTCAGATGCAGCCCCTTGCGCCGGCCGGGGAACAGCCAGCGCTCGCCGGGCTCGACGCCGAGATCGTACTTGTTCGAGCGCACCTTCCACCACTCTTTGAGCAGCTCATACGTCTCCGCCGAGAGCATCACTTGGCGATCCTTGCGGCCCTTCGACTGCTCGACGCGAATGATGCCAAGGTCTTTGTCGATGTGCTTGACCTTCAACTTGACGACTTCGCTCACGCGCAGGCCGGCGCCATAGCCAATGCTGAGCAGCACGCGTGGCTGCGGCGCGGCCATCATCAACAGCCGCTTGGCCTCGTCGGCGCTCAGGATCTGCGGAATCCTGGTCGGCTCCTTGATGTGAAAGATCTCGGCCGCGAGATCGTGCCGGCGCATCGTCACCTTCAGCAGAAAGCGCACGCCGGTCATCGTGCGATTGCGGTTCTGGATGGTGAGGCCGCTCTCGATCAGGTGGAGCTGGAACAGCTTGACGTCGTCGGCGGTGGCCAGCTCGGGCGAGCGCTTCAGATAGGCCGCGAACCGTTTGCAGGCGCGGATGTGCCCCTTCTGCGTCTGCGGACCGAGGCCGCGCGCAACCATGTCGTCGATCATGCGCTGGCGCAGTGGGGAAATGCCGGTAGAGTTCGTCATGGGGAGACTTGTCCTTGAGTGAGGTTGCCAAGACCTCGATCCTCAGGATGGGGCTCCCCGCCCCGTTACACATGTCGTCTCAACTGGTTACCGGCCCATCGGCCAAGCGCCCGCCTCAGCGGGCTGTCGCGCAGCGACTTAGTGCTTGGGTCATCTGCACGCATAACAGTCCTGCCGCCACGGTCGCTCTGTCTCCGACTGCGGTCTTGATCCGCCAGCAGCGTTAACGCGTGAACAGCCAACTTCCGCTTCGTGTAGAAGGAGCCACCCTATTCTCACTGCGCGTCGTTCGGCGGGGCGAGGTTGGGGACAGGGCCGTCAACTCGTCGGCCCCGCCCTTCTTGTTGACGCCAGACTCACTCCGCCGCCACGCGGGGGGCGCTCATGGCCTGGACGTGGGGTAGCACCTCCTTGGCGAACAGGCGCAGCATCTCCACGGTGCGCTCCTGCCCGTAGTAGGGCGGGTAGTGGAGCATCAGCGAGGTCGTGCCCACGGCCTTGAACGCCTCGATCTTGCGCAGCACCGTATCGGGCGAGCCGTGCAGGATCGTGCCGTCCATCAGGTTGTCATAGGCAAACTGCTCGTCGCCGCTCTTGTCCGAGACATCGCCGAGGTAGCCGCCCGTCTTCGAGCCGCCGGCCATGAAGCTTTTCATGTGGTGCGTGATGCCTTGCTCGCTCAGCTCCTTGGCCTTCGCGTCGGTTGGCGCGACAAAGGTCATGCGGGCCACGTCGACGTCGCCGAACGCCGGGTTCTGGCGCAGGTGGGCGGGCGTCTCCCTGGTGTGCGTGCGATAGTGCTCGATATGCTCGCCGATGACCCTGACGTTCGGCAACGTCGACTGCATGAGGCCGAAACCGTACCGCGCGGCAGCCGCGATGGACTCGTTGGTGCCGGCGCCCATGTACATCGGCGGGTGCGGCTGCTGGATCGGCTGCGGGAAGATTTCCCATTCGCCCGAGACATCGAAGTTGAAATACTTGCCGCTCGCCGAAACGCGCTTCTTGTGGAAGCCGTCCAGGATCAGAGGAATGGCCTCGGCCTGGATCTTGCGACGCTCCTCGTAGGAGACGCCCAGTCCGTCGAATTCATAGGGACGATAGCCGGAGCCGAGGCCGAGCTGGAAACGTCCGTTCGACAGGATATCGACGAAGGCCGCGTTCTCGACGATGCGCAGGGGATGGTGCAGCGGCACGACCATCACGCCGGCACAGAGCTTGATCACGCTCGTCCGGGCGGCGAGATAGGCCAGGTAGCTGAACGGGTCGGGCATGATGCCGTAGCGATTGGAGAAGTGGTGCTCGGCAATCCAGATGCTGTCGAAGCCCAGTTGCTCGATCTCGAGGATCTCGCGCGTGACCCGATCGTGCACCTTCTGGTGAGGATAGGGCTCGGTCTTCGGATCGGGGTGGGAGGTGTAGAGAATTCCGACTTGCATGTGCCGCGTTTCCTTCCAACCTGAGAACAGCCGTTCGACCATTCTTCACCCGCAGCGGAATGATGCAACCCTTTCGGGACTTGGCAGCGACCGATCGACCGGCCAGTTGCCTTCCCCGCCGATCCGGTCACAATAGCCGCGGACAACAACCTCGCGGCTCAGTCGCAAACGCCCACAGAGACACGATGGCCATCAACAAGATCGTTCAATCCATGGCCGACGCCATGGCCGGTATCAAGGACGGGTCGACCGTGCTCGTCGCCGGCTTCGGCGCCGTCGGCCAACCGAACCAGCTGATCGACGCGCTCACCGAGCAGGGTGCCAAGGACCTGACCGTCGTTTGCAACAACGCCGGGACCGGGCGCAAAGGCCTTGCCGGCCTGATGGCCGCGGGGCGAGTGCGCAAGATCATCTGCTCGTTCCCGCGCTCGGCCGGGTCGGTGGTGTTCGAGGAGCTGCAGGCAGCCGGCAAGCTCGAGCTGGAGCTCGTCGCGCAGGGCACGATGGCCGAGCGCATGCGCGCGGGTGGCGCCGGCATTCCGGCGTTCTACACGGCCACCGCGTATGGCACCTACATCGGCGAAGGCAAAGAGGTGCGCGAGTTCAAGGGCCGCAAGTACATCATGGAGGAGGCGATCAAGGCCGAGGTGGCGTTGATCGAGGCGTGGCAGGCGGATCGCTGGGGCAACTTGCGCTACCGGACCAGCGCGCGGAACTTCAATCCGGTGATGGCGACGGCCGCCGACCTCACCATCTGCCAGACGCAGCACATCGTGGAGCTGGGCGCGCTCGGACCCGACGACATCCACACGCCCGGCATCTATGTCGACCGCGTCATCCACGTGCCCTACGGCGACCCGCCGCCGGCGATGAAGAACGAGAGTTGATCGATACTCGGCGGGGTTCCCGGACGGAGCACGCGCGAAGCGCGGGTGCGTAGATCCGGGACCTTCCCGGCCGAGATGGGTAAAGACCCCGGATCTCGACGCACCTGCGGTGCGCTCCGTCCGGGAACTCGGAGAAGAGTGGAGACATCCCCATGACCACCGCCGCAGCCGCCACCGCTACCCCCACCGCCGACAACGTCCGCGGCTGGAGCCGCAAGGAGATGGCCAAGCGCCTCGCCGACGACATTCCGGAGGGCTGGTACGTCAACCTCGGCATCGGCATTCCGCTGGCCGTCGGCGACTTCATTCCGTCCGACCGGGAAGTGGTGCTGCAGTCCGAGAACGGCATCGTCGGCATGGGACCGCTGCAGACCGCGGATAACCTGGACACATGGATTGTCAACGCCGGCAAGCAGAACGTGACGCTGCGCACAGGCGCCTCGATCGTGTCGCACTCGGACAGCTTCGCGATGATCCGGGGCGGGCACCTGGATCTGTGCGTGCTCGGATCGTTCGAGGTGGCGGCGAACGGCGATTTCGCTAACTGGACGGTGTCGCTGAAATCCGTGCCGGCGGTTGGCGGCGCCATGGACCTCGCGGTCGGCGCCAAGCGCATCTGGCTGATCATGGAGCACACGTCGAAGGACGGTAAGCCGCGCCTTCTCGAGACGTGCACGATGCCGCTGACGGCACCGGGCGTAGTGAAGCGCGTCTACACCAACCTCGCGGTGGTCGACGTGACGGCGAAGGGCTTTGAGCTCGTGGAGATGAACCCCGAGATCACGTTCGAGGCGTTGCAGGCGCGCACCGGCGCGAAGCTGCATCGAAAGGCGGCGTGACGTCTCCGTCCTCCCGCGAGCGGGAGGCAGAAAACAACAATGGGCAGCCCCGTTTCCGGAGCCGCCCAATGCGCTACCGCGGTTCAAGCCGACGTATGGCCGGCGTCGTACCGAAACCGCGGCGCGCGTCCCGGCGATCAGGCCGAAGGCTGAGCCTGGGCCTCGATCTGCTTCGCCGTACCGTTGCCGATGGCAACCGTGCGGGGCTTCAGGCGCTCCGGCACGTTGCGCACGAGATCGACGTTGAGAAGGCCATCCGTCATATCGGCGCCGGTGACCTCGACGTGATCGGCGAGCTGGAAGCGGCGCTCGAAGGCACGCGTGGCGATGCCCCGGTGCAGGAACTGGCGCTCCTTGTCCTCGGGCTTCTTCTCGCCCTTGATGGTGAGAGACTGCTCCTTGACCTCGATCTTGATGTCGTCCTGGGAGAAGCCGGCGACCGCCATGGTGATGCGGTACTGGCTCTCGCCCGTGCGCTCGATGTTGTAGGGCGGGAAAGCCGGAACATCGGCGTCAGGGCCGGAGACGTTGTCGAGAAGCTGGACGAGGCGGTCGAAGCCAACGGTCGAACGGTAGAGCGGTGCGAAATCGAAGGGTCGCATTGCACATCCTCCTGAGGAAGCGACGTGGATCATTTTGCCGTCCCGCGAGGGGCCCGGCATCTTCAGTGCGCACCCGTACGTGGCGTGCGCATTCCCTGATTTAGGTGCCGATCGCGGGCGTTCAAGGGGCCCCCTCGAATGTCATCCCGGTGCTTGTCACCTTGTCACCGGACCTATCGTCCAGCTGGCGCAATGCACGGAAAATGGCGCCCGGCCGCGCCGCCCTTGCCCGACCTCAGCAATCCGAATGGGTTGAGGGATGAGTTCCGGGCACTAGGCCCGGGATGACATGAATGAGGGCAGATCAGCCCGCCAGCACCTCGCGCAGGGCCTCGTTGTAGGCTGCGGGCTGCTCGTACATGACCCAATGGCCGGCATCCGGTACCGTCCGCGTAACGAGCTCGGGATGACTCTGGCGAATGACATCGTAGCGGGCCTCGACCGACGGCCAGGCCGTCTGATCCTCGGCTCCCCAGACGGCTTTCACCGGGATCTGGACCTCGGGCAGGTGCTGGGCGATCTCGGGGATGCGGGCAAACGGGCGCGAGCGGAAGCGGGCGCGACGAATGTTTTCGGACTGGAGATAAACGGCGAACGGATCGATGCGGCTCGGCTCCTTGAACATCAGCACCTCGAGCAAGCCGCGATGGACCTCCATGCGCTCCTCCTCGGTCATGCCCTCCATCTCCCGCGGCATCTCCTTGCCGGGGCCTTGAGGCAGGCCGAGCGCCGCGGCACCCGTCAGCGTGAAGTCGGCGACATGATCCTGGAGGTGGAGCAGGGCGTGCGTCGAGACGTGGGCACCGAAGGAGAACGCCACGACATGCGCGCGCGCCTCTTTCGGGATGAGGCTCTTCAGGCCCAGCGCCAGCATCGTACCGGAGGTCGCGGGAATTTGCGGGACGGGAGGCATGTCGCTGTCGCCCAGCCCCGGCATGTCAACAGCCCACACCTCGTAATCCCGCTTGAAGACAGGAATCTGCTTGACCCAATGGGTCCACGAGCCCGATCCACCATGAACCAGAACGAGGGGACGCCCCTTACCCCAGCGCCGCCAGACAAGGTCGCCATCGCCGCAGGGGGTCTTGACGATCTCGGCGTCGGAGGCGATCTCGGCGGCGATGGCTGCGGGTGCAAGGCCGCTGGACAGAAGCTCGGCGAGCGGGTCATTCGGGGTCATGGAAATCCGTTTGCGATGAGGATGGCTGGCGGCATTATCGATAGAGGCGGGTCCAGGGATCAAGCGTCTCGCGCGAGATGAGCGACCTGACCAAGGCGTCCGACGAAACTTTTCGCCCAATCCAGAAGGCACGGTACACGATGAAGCCGATCGATCCAGCAACAGCCTCGCCAGAGGTGAAGGCCGTCTTCGACGACATCAAGGCCACCCGAAAAGTGGATGAGCTCAACAATTTCTGGCTCTATCTCGCCAACGAGCCGCGCATGCTGAAGCATACCTGGGAGAGCCTGAAGGCGATCATGGGCAACGGCGCGCTCGATCCGCTGACCAAGGAGCTGATCTATGTGGCCGTCTCGGTGACCAACAATTGCGAGTACTGCATGGCGTCACATTCGGCAGCGGCGCGTGCCAAGGGTGCAACAGAGGCGCAACTGAACGAGCTTTACGCGGTCGTTGGGCTCGCCAATATGACCAACAGGCTCGCGAACGCCTACAAGGTACCGGTCGACGAGGCGTTCAAGCGGGACTGAGCAGGGATGCGACCAACGGTATTGTCTCGCCGGGCGCAGGCAGCCCGAACAAGCCGCGATACGCGTCATTACCGCACTGCGGGAGGATCATTTGGAGCACTAGGAGCGCCAACTGCCTTGGGATTGCCGCTAGCACCCTCTAGAATGAGGATAACTGCTCGCGCGCAATTGACATCAAGTGCCGGGCACGTTCGGTGCTAGTAGGGTGCGCATACCTGTTGCGCTAGGTCAGGCCAACGGCTCGGCGCGACGGCCAAGCAAACGGACAGCATGGCGGACAACAATCAGCCGATCGAGTGGTATCTGGCACGGGACGGCCAACAGCACGGCCCCGTATCCGATATCGAGCTCAAGAAGATCATCGAGCTCGGCTATCTTCAGCCGACCGATCTGGTCTGGCGCGAAGGTATGCCTGAATGGGCTATTGCGGAGTCCGTGCTGGATTTATCCCGGCCCATGCCGCGTCCAGAACCGGTCACCGTCGACGCCAATCGCCGATCGCCGCCCGACCCGAGAGGTGAGGCTCAGCGCGCGAGAATATCCCACGGGCATCCCGGCGGCTCGCCGGTTGCGCACGGTGGCTCGGGGCCCGGCGCACCTCAGCAGCGCGCCGGGCAGCCCGGCGGCGCCCACGTTCAAGGGCACCACGGATCGCCGGCCGCACCCACTCATCCTGGATACGGCCAGCAGCCTGGCGGCCCGGATGGGGCAAGAGGCTCTGCGCCTGCTCCCGTGCGGCCCGTGCGCGAGACGCAGTTGCCACCAGCGGAGCCGGACGAGACGTACGCCGAGCCGGATCGCCGCGGATTTCCGTGGCGAACGGCTGCCGTCCTCGTCGTTCTGGCTGGTCTCGCTGCCGGAGGGCTGGGGCTCTACCGGTCCGGGGCGCTCTCCGAGCTGCCATTCCTCGCCGCACCCGTGACCTCGGACAGCGTGCCGGTGGTCAACCGGCCTGCCGAGGCGTCAAGAGAGGCCGGTGGAGCGACAACGGCTTCGATCCCATCTGTCGTCAGCTCGGGCTCGCCCGTCGACGAGAGCCTTCAGAGGTCGTCGTTGTGGAAGCTGCTGAAGCGCGATTTTCCTGAGTGGTACAACGAGCGCGTCACCGAGATCGCCAAGCTCTCGAGCGAGAGCAGGAGCGAGCGCGAAATCAACGCTGCCATGATCCGCGCGGTCGTCGAGTTGCGTCGGCGGCATCACGCGGACGCCCTGGCCGCGAGTCCGGCGCGGTTGAAGTCCATGGCCGCCGCGTTCGTCGAGAACCTGGCGCAGCTTTCCCGGGTCAGCACGACCGCTTGCTACGGCTATATCTCTCAAGGAGAGGCGAGCCCCGCAGTCGCGGACCTCAAGTCGGCCGAGCAACGTGCCGCCATCGACGCCCAACTCGCCACCATCTTCGACGCCGTCGCCGATGGCCGGAAGTCGCCATCACCCCGCGATCCGCCGCGGCGTGAGGACTACGATGTTCTATCCGGCGAGCTCGGCAAGCGAGGCTGGTCCGCCGCCGACCTGCAATTGTTCACGGATGCGCGGGCGTTGTCGCGTGCGGCGCCCGAGAAGGTCTGCCAGATGGTTCAGGACTGGTTCGCCGCCCAGCTGGCCGTAGAGGACGAGAGTGCCAAAATACGCCTGCTCGGAGAGGCATTGAAGCCGGTCGTTGCCGGCTGACGCCACCTCTCTTGCGGCGCCATTCGTAGCCACCGCTTCAGGCCTGGATCACCCCACCGACCACACCGCAAGCCAGAAACATGGCCGACAAGATCGCAGCCTGTTTTGCGAAGCGCAGGTAGGCCTCGCGCAGCACTGTGGAGATCAACCGCTGGGCAATCGAGGCGTCGGGTCGCTCGTCGGGCTTCAGCATGACCCATAGCTCGGTGCGCCGGTAGTGCTGGCGCGGGGCAAAGCCCGCTTTGAGCAGCAGCACAGCACAAGCCAGCAGCGTGAGATAGCCGGCGCTCTTGAATGCCGCGACCAGATCCGGCGACATGCCAATGAAAAAAGTGAGGATTCCGAGCGCCGCGAAGCCGCAACCTCGCGCAACGCTGATGTGAGCGAGATGCTCGATCCGGTCGATCATGGATGCGCTGCCACCTCGGCGCCGTTGCCTCTCGTCGCCACAAACTGACGCGGCAGACGCGAGGTCAGCAACGTCAATTTCCCGGCGTCGTTGCTAGAATTGCCCTCACGCGGTGAAGTTCCGGCTATTCGATCTCGAAGTAGCCCGTCGCACCCAATATCCCGGGAAGTGCGAGCACCAGCGTCGCGACCAGCCAGATGCCGATCGAGACGGGCGTGCTTTCTGCGTGGCCTCGAACACGCTCGTAAATTGCGGCTGGAACGCCGGCGATCAGCAGCGTCAACACCGAGATGAAGATGGAGGTCAGATAAAACAGGACGAGCGGACTCGAGAGCAATGGCACCACGAACGGCCGAATGAGAAAGAAGACGGGGTCGAACAGCGGCGAGAAGTGCATGCCATTGAGCAAGGATGCAGCGGCGGCTGCGACGAGCAGGACATCGCGCTGCATGGTCTGCTCGCGGTGGTGCAGATCATCCATCGTCTAGCCTCCGATGCTCGGCCGCATACCGGCCGCGACGCAGGTGAGGAACCAGAACATCCTTCCAGCCATCAGCCAGAAGACGGCGAAGACCACGACGAGGCCGTCAGGGGCGATGCGTGGCGTCACCAGCCTGACGAAGCGCACAATGGGATCCGTGACGCTGCGAAATACTTTGAGGATCACGGCGTCCGGCTTCTTGGCGAGGAACAGCTCGAGTACGTAGCGGCCGATCAGAGTGTAGATCATCGCCGCCATCAAGAGATTGGGGACGTGGAAATACCAGTGCTCGAAGAAGCTTTGGGTGGGTGTCATGGATCCCTTCCGGAGCCTCGCGGGACGGGGCGGACTGTGCCTAAACGAAAGGCGGGGCACAAGGCCCCGCCTTCCAATGTCTTGCGGACACACCGCCTCAGTGAGCGACCGCGCCCTTCTCCTTGATGATGGTGTCGCCGCGCGGACGCCGCGTTGCGTCGACCATGTCCATCACCGCCTGTGACGGCGCCGGCGTAAGCAGCGACACGATCCATATGGCGAGGAAGCCCACCGGCAGGCCGAACAACGCTGCCGAGATGTTGCGGACGCCCCACCAGTTGGCGATGCCCTGCGCGTACTTGTCGAAGGCAACGCACTTCGCGACGTCGGCCGAGCATGCCGCTTTCAGTTTGGCGAACTCGGCAGCCTTGGCCGGGCCCGCGTTCGAGAGCCAGCTCCACGTCTCGTAGAACGACGGCGCGAAGTAGCGCGTGCCGACGAGGTAGTAGATGCAGACGCCGAAGCCGAGGATCATGCCGGCAATCGCGCCCTGCGTGTTGGCCCGCTTCCACCAGATGCCCATGACGAGCGCCGGGAAGATACCAGCCGCCGCCAGCGAGAACGCCCACGCCACCATCGACAAGATATCGGCTGGCTTGGTCGATGCCGTCATCGCTGCTGCGAGCGCGACGAGCACCAGCAGGATGCGAGCGACAACGAGGCGGGTGGTCGTCGACGCGTTCGGGCTGATCATCTTGTAATAGATGTCGTGCGAGAGCGCGTTGGCGATGGCGAGCAGAAGACCGTCGGCGGTGGAGAGCGCGGCGGCCAGACCACCGGCGGCGACCAGGCCGGCGATGACATAGGGCATGCCCGCGATCTCGGGCGTCGAGAGCACGATCACGTCCGTGTTGATAGCGAGATCCTGCATGCGCAGGACGCCCGGATGGTTGGCGATCTTGCCGCAAGCCGCGATGACGTCCTGAATGATCTGAACGTCGATACCGCAGACCTTGACCAGCCCCAACTTGCCGTACGTGTACATCCAGGCCGGCAAATCGGCGAGTTGCGTGCCCTTGTTGATCAGCGAGTAAACCTCGAGCTTCGCGAACGCCGCATAGGCCGGCGCCGTGAAGTAGAGGAGGAAGATGAAGAACAGCGACCACGCCACCGATGAGCGGGCCTCACGCACCGACGGGGTGGTGAAGTAGCGCATCAGGATGTGCGGCAGCGACGCCGTGCCGACCATCAAACAGAGTATCAGGGCGAAGTAGTTCAGCGGATCGTAGTCCGTGAACGGCTTGACGTGCGGCTTGGCGGCAATCGCGTTGCCCGCCGCATCCTTCCCGGCGGCGATCAGGCCCTTGGCCGCCATCTGGTTCTCGAGGTTGGTGATGTCCTGGAGAGCCTGGCCGTAGGTGAGCTGGGGAAACGGGATGCCGTACTTCTTCGCCGACAGGATAACGACCGGCATGAGGTAGGCGACGATCAGCACGATGTACTGCGCGACCTGAGTCCAGGTCACCGCCTTCATGCCGCCGAGCATCGAGCAGAGCAGAATGCCCAGAAGTCCGACATAGACGGCCACTGTGAAGTCGATGTCGAGGAAGCGCGAGGCGATGATGCCGGTCGCGAAGATCTGCGCCGTCACGTAGGTGAACGAGCAACAGATCAGCACGATGACGGCGAGGAAACGCGCGAAGCTACCGCCGAACCGCTCGGAGAAAAAATCCGGCACCGTGTAGGCCCCGAACTTGCGCAGGAACGGTGCGATCAGGATCGCGACCAGAACGTAGCCGCCGGTCCAGCCGAGCACGAAGGCGAGGCCGTCGTAGCCGAGGAGGAAGAGCGTACCCGCCATGCCGACGAAGGATGCGCCCGACATCCAGTCGGCACCCGTCGCCATGCCGTTGTAGAATGCCGGCACCGTGCGGCCGGCTACGTAGTATTCGCCGACCTCAGACGTGCGCGACAGAATGCCGATGATCGCGTAGACGGCGATCGTGAGGAACACGAAGCCGTAGCCGATGAGCTTGTTGGGCACGCCCATCTGCTCGAGGACGGCCAGAATAATCACAAACCCAAAGAAACCACCCGTGTAGATGGCGTAGATCTTCCCAAGATTATCGAGGAAGCCTTTGCCGCCGACTGAAGTATCTTTTGTCGTTGCCATCACATCCTCCCCTTACATGTCCTCAGCCTGACCCTCTTCACGGTCGATGACATCTTGCCGGTGAGCAAAGACGAACAGCATGACCACGAAAGCGATCAGAGAGCCTTGAGCCGCCATGTAGAACCCGAGCGGGAAGCCCAGGAACGTGATGGTATTCAAGCTGTCGACGAAGAAGTGGACTCCGAAGCTGAAGATCAGCCACAGGACGAACATGGTCCACATCAGGCCACTGGTCCGCGACCAGTGCCTGTCCGCGGGTTCTTGAGCCATCCTTTAGTCTCTCCCGTTGTGGCGCGAGGGTGTGCTCCCTCGTCGCTGGCTTTCGAACCGTGACCGAGATCAGATTCGTGCAGCAATTCGGCCACAGTAAGAAACATGGTACTCAACTTAAGAATGGTTGCCTATGGGGCTATTTGCCAGTTTCAAGATGCCCGATTCGAGACCTTTCGTCGCAATCATTTGTTGAGCAGTGTCTTGACAGCCGCGCCTGTGCGGCCGCCAACAGGACACGCGCAACGCGAACCACCTCCGAGGCCCTCTTGAGCTCGAACGCCGCACCCGCCGCCGATCAAAGCGGCGCACCTCTCCCCTTTCGCGAATTCATCGCCCTCCTCGCCTGGCTGATGGCGATGACGGCGCTGTCGATCGACATCATGCTGCCGGCGCTGCCGGACATCGGGCGCAGCTTCAACATCGCGACCGATAACGACCGGCAAATGGTGGTGACGGCCTATCTGGTCGGGCTGGCGATCGGGCAACTGATCTGGGGCCATCTCTCCGACCGCGCCGGGCGGCGGATGCCGCTTCTCGTCGGGCTCGGGATCTATGTGGTTGGAAGCATCGCCGCGCTCCTCGCGCCGTCGTTCCTGATGCTGATCGCAGCGCGCGCCTGCCAGGGCTTCGGCGGGGCGGCGGCGCGGACGATCGGCACGGCCATCGTGCGAGACTCTTTCTCGGGGCGCGACATGGCACGCACGATGTCGTTCGTGATGATGGTGTTCATCATCGTGCCGATGCTGGCGCCGGCTGTCGGACAGGGATTGCTCCACGTCGGCACGTGGCGGTGGGGATTCGCAGCCCTCCTGCTATCCGGCATCGTCGCCATCGTGTGGGTGGGAGTGCGCCTGCCGGAGACGTGGCACGGAGGGGGCCCCGCGGGCACCGGGCGACGGCTCAGTCTCGGGCGGTCGGTCATCGCCGTTCTGTCGAGCCCGCTCACGCGAGGGTATGGCCTAGCGGCCGGGTTGATGTTCGGGTGCCTGGTTGCCTACATCTCGAGCGCGCAGCAGATCTTCGTCGACGTGTACGGGCTCGGAAACATGTTCCCGCTGGCGTTCGGCGCGATCGCATCGGCGATGGCGGTGGCTGCGTTCACCAACGCGATGCTGGTGCGGCGGCTTGGTATGCGTCGGCTGTCGCATACGGCACTGGTCGTTTTCATCGCCGCGAGCATCATGCTGGTCGGCCTGTGCCTTGCTGGCCGGCCGCCCCTGTGGGCTTTGATGTCGATGCTGGCGCTCTGCTTCTATCTCTTCGCGCTGATGCAATCGAACTTCAACTCGATCGCCATGCAGCCGGTGGGGCATGTAGCGGGCATGGCGTCCTCGCTGCTCGGCGCGTTCGTGACCGGGGCCGGCGTCCTTTGCGGCACGATCATCGGCCGGACCTTCGACGGGACACCGCTGCCGTTGGCACTGGGCTTCGCGGCGCTCGGCATCTGTGCTTTCCTGATCGTCCTCTGGGTCGAAGGACCGCGCGGATTGTTCCGCGGCGAGTAGGCCGAATTCAATCTCAATCCATCTGAAGAAGGGCGACGCGCCATGAAAGCAGCCGTACTCGGCACGAACGGGATCGAGGTTCGCGAGGTCGATCGGCCCAAGCCCGGGCCGGAGCAGGTGCTCGTCAAGGTACGTGCCGCCGGTCTCAATCGGGCGGACCTGATCGTGGCATCCGGGCGCATGCATGGGCCGTCGGGCGGGCCGGGCACAATCCTCGGGCTCGAGTGCTCGGGCGAGGTCGCCGAGGTCGGCAGTGCCGTGACTCACGTGAAACCTGGCGATCGGGTGATGACGTCAGCCGGGGCCACCTATGCCGAATACGCCGTCGCCGACATGGGCCGCGTGCACAAGATCCCGGCCAACAACATGAGCTTCGAACAGGCAGCGACGCTGCCGGTCGGGTTGCAGACTATGCACAATGCCGTTGTGACGGCAGGACGCCTGAGGGATGGCGAGACTGTGCTGATCCAGGGCGCCAGCTCGGGCGTGGGGCTGATCGCGCAACAGATCGCCAAAAGCAAGGGTGCCAAGCTCGTCATCGGCTCGTCGACGAACCCCGAGCGGCGAGAGAAGCTGAAAGAGCACGGCGCTGACCTGACGATCGACTCCAAGGATCCGAAGTGGCACGAGCAGGTGCTCGAGGCGACCGGTGGCAAAGGTGTCGACCTGATCGTCGACCAGATCTCGGGCTACGTCGCAAACCAGAACCTGCAGGCAACGAAAATTCTCGGGCGCATCGTCAATGTCGGCCGGCTCGGTGGATTTCACGGCGATTTCGACTTCGACACGCACGCACTGAGGCGGATCGACTACATCGGTGTCACTTTCCGGACACGATCGGTGGAAGAGGTGCGCGAGATCAACCGCCTGATGCGCGCCGACATCTGGGGCGACGTCGAGGCGGGCAAGATCGCGCTGCCGATCGACCGGACATTCCCGCTCGACCAAGCCGCTGCCGCGCTCGCGCACATGAAGGCCAACGCCCACTTCGGCAAGATCGTGCTGGTGATGTGAGAGGGGCCGACGAGCCAACGAGGCGTCGACAAGCGGAGCACTTTCGGCTATCAACCGGCCTTCGCTTACAGCCCTTCACAGGGTGAGCCTGCTTTGGCAGGCCTGCATGAGCCGACCGCATCGCCCGCTCGACGGGTGCCGCAGCCGGCTCCTCTGCTTATGATGTAAACCAAGGGCAACCAACAATGAACATCATTCAAGAGCTCGAAAAAGAGCAGATGAAAGCCGTGCTGGCAAAGCGCGGCGTTCCGGAATTCGGACCTGGCGACACGCTCAAGGTGATGGTGCGGGTGTCGGAAGGCGCACCGGAGGCGGTGAAGGGCAAAGCACCGCCCAAGGGCAAGAAGCCCGGCGAGGCGGGGAAGGAGACCTTCCGTCTTCAGGCTTACGAGGGCGTGTGCATCGCGCGGGCCGGTCATGGGCTCAACGAGAGCTTCACAGTTCGCAAGATCTCCTACGGCGAGGGCGTCGAGCGCGTCTTCCCGATCTACTCGCCGTTCATCGCAGAGATCGAGGTGCTTCGTCGCGGCCGCGTGCGGCGCGCGAAGCTCTATTATCTGCGTGGACGTCGCGGCAAGGCCGCCCGCATCCTGGAGCGCACCGATGCGCGGGCGCGTCGCCTCGCCGCCGCCTGGAAGGGTTTCAAGAAGCCGAAGGGCGAGACCGATGATCTGACGAAGATCACCGGCATCTCCTCCGATCTGGCAGCGCGGCTGAACCAGCTTGGCTGCATCAAGTTCGATCAGATCGCGAATTTCTCGGACGACGACATCGCCAACGTCGACGAGGCGCTGAAGCTCGAGGGCGCCATCGAGAAGGGCGACTGGGTTGCACAGGCGCAGCGGCTCATGGCCGAGACGACGGTGAGCGAGGCGACCGACGAGGCCGCCGCCAGCTGACGCCGAGCTTTCGACAATCGCAGAAGAGCGCCCGACCGCTGGCCGGGCGCTTTTTCTTTTTTGCAACCGCAGCGATTGCCCGATTGGCCTTTTCGACTACATTCGTCTCGTAGCTACAGACCAGAACGATCGGCGGCCGCACATGTCGAACCTCGACTACAATCGCACCGTTCAGCAGAGGGAGAAGGAAGGGAAGGTGCAACTGCACGGGCCCGAAGCCTTCGCCGGCATGCTGAAGGCGGGACAAGCGGCTGCGTCGGCCCTCGACATGCTGACCAAATATGTCGTGCCGGGCGTGACCACAGAGCGGCTCGACGACTTGGTGTTCGAGTTCGCGATGGATCATGGCGCGCTACCGGCGACGCTCAACTATCGGGGCTTCACGCACTCCATCTGCACGTCCGTGAACCACGTCGTCTGCCACGGTATTCCGGGGCCCAAGCCTCTGCGCGAGGGCGACATCGTCAATATCGATGTGACGCTCATCGTCGACGGATGGCATGGCGATACCAGCCGGATGTACACGGTCGGTGCCATATCGCGTCGCGCGGAGCGATTGATTGACGTGACGTTCGAAGCACTTCACCGGGGTATCGCCGCGGTCAAGCCAGGCCATACGACGGGTCATATCGGCGCTGCCATCCAGACGTTCGCCGAGTCGGAGCGATGCAGCGTCGTGCGTGACTTCTGCGGCCACGGACTTGGGCGGGTCTTCCACGACCGGCCGAACATCCTGCACTACGGCGAGCCAGGCGAGGGCGTCGTGCTGCAGCCGGGCATGCTGTTCACCATCGAGCCGATGATCAATCTCGGCAAGGCGGCCGTGAAGATCCTGCCGGACGGCTGGACGGCCGTGACGCGGGACCGGGAGCTGTCGGCGCAGTTCGAGCACACCGTGGGCGTGACAGAAGACGGCTGCGAGGTGTTCACGTACTCGCCCGCTGGCCTGCATCGCCCTCCTTACGAGCAACTGCACTCCTGAGGTCGGCGCCATGGGGGGACGCGGCGGCACGGGGGGCCGGGGAAAGGATCGCCCGAGCGACCCGCAGCCTGTGCAAGGCAGCTTTCTCGAGCAGGCGGTGTCACAACCGGAGCCGGACGACAGGAGCGGCCATCGCGCGCGGCTCAGGCATAGATTCCGATCTGCCGGCGCTGACGCGATTGCCGATTACGAGCTTATCGAGATGGTACTGTTCCGCGTATTTCCGCGGGGCGACACTAAGCCGATCGCCAAGCGCCTCTTGGCGCGGTTCGGCACGTTCGCCGATGTCGTGAATGCGGCTCCCGACCGGCTGAGAGAGGTGGAGGGCGTCGGCGAGCGAGCGGTCGACGAGTTGAAGCTGATCCGCGCCGCGGCCCTGCGTTTGATGCAGGGGGAGATCAAGGGCCGCAAGGTGCTCGGATCCTGGAACGCGGTTCTGGATTACTGCCGCGCAGCACAGGGGTTCGACGACCGCGAGCGGTTCCGCATCCTGTTCCTCGACAAGAAGAATCAGCTCATCGCCGACGAGGTGCAGCAGGAAGGCACCGTCGACCATACGCCTGTGTACGTGCGCGAGGTGGTGAAGCGGGCGCTGGAGCTTTCCGCGACCGCGCTGATCCTGGTCCACAATCACCCATCCGGCGATCCGACGCCGTCGCGCGCGGACGTGGACATGACGCGCATGATCGTCGAGGCCGCGAAACCGCTCGGCGTCGCTATTCACGACCACGTCATCGTCGGGCGAGCGGGTCACACCAGCCTCAAGGGACTGAAGCTGATGTGAGCTGCGGCAGGCGCCGACGCCTCATGAGCCCGCGGCCATGGTCGCCGCCGGGCATCTACATGCGCCCGGTGCGGACGTCCTCTTCTGGGTTTGCGCCGATCTTGTGGATGGCGAGGTCGGCTCCGATGCGCTCGTCGTCCGGCGTCATACGGAAGGTGAAGAGGAAGTCGACCACCGTGTAGACGATGAACCCGGTCAGCAGTCCCGCGCCTGCGCCAAGAAAGCTGCCGACGATCTGCGTCATGAGGCTGACGCCACCCAGGCCGCCCAGCGCCTTCAAGCCGAAGATTCCGCAGGCGATGCCGCCCCAGAGGCCGCACAACCCGTGCAAGGGCCAGACGCCGAGCACGTCGTCGAGCTTCCAGGTGTTGGTCATGATCTGGAACATCTGGACGAAGATGAAGCCGGCGACACCGCCGACCACCAGCGCGCCGATCGGGTGCATGATGTCCGAGCCGGCACAAACGGCTACCAGTCCTGCCAGCGCTCCGTTGTGAACGAAGCCTGGATCGTTGCGGCCCACCAGGAGAGCCACAAGGATGCCTCCACACATGGCCATCAGCGAGTTCATGGCGACCAATCCCGTGACCGCCTTGAGCGACTGCGCGCTCATGACATTGAAGCCAAACCAGCCGATGCAGAGCAGCCACGAGCCCATGGCGAGCCAGGGAATCGACGACGGCGGGGTGGCGATCGAGCGGCCCTTGGAGTAGCGGCCATTTCGCGCGCCGAGACGCCAGACCGCCGCGAGCGCGATCCAGCCGCCGAAGGCGTGCACCACAATCGAGCCGGCGAAATCCTTCATCTCGGCGCCGAACGCCGACGCGAAGAACGACTGCAGACCCAAGTTCTTGTTCCACACCAGACCTTCCACGAACGGGTAGAAGAGTCCCACTATGAGGCCCGTTGCCACGCACTGCGGCAGGAATCGTGCACGCTCGGCGATGCCGCCGGAGACGATCGCGGGTACGGCGGCGGCGAAGGTGGCCAGGAAGAAGAATTTGACCAGCGACAAGCCTTGGGCGTCGAAGCCCTTGGCCGCGCCGGTGAGACCTTCAGCACTGACGAGGAACGAGACGCCGTAGGCGATCGAGTATCCGACGAAGAAGTAGGCGACGGTCGAAATCGCGAAGTCGACCAGGATCTTGACGAGAGCGTTGACCTGGTTCTTGTGGCGGACCGTGCCGACCTCGAGAAATGCGAATCCGCCATGCATGGCGAAGACCAGGATCGCGCCTATCAGCAGGAAAAAGACATCCGCGCTGTTCTGAAGTTGCTCCATTACACGACATTCCCCCGGTGGAGTTTTTCTCGCGAGCCGCCTTTGCCTGACTGGCTAGCGGGATGCCGGGTTGGTGTGCAGGTTGCCCAGGCATGGCACGATATGATCAATTTTCGTGCCAACACGGGACAGCCAACCAGAATTCTGTAATTTCAATGTCTTGATATCAATTACACGGAATGACATGGCGAGATCACCGGCTAAAATCCCGGCAATCGCCTGATGTTTGTCGCCTATTTTTCAGGCAGTCCGCATCCAAGAGCAGAACGCCGCGGCGCCTACCTGACGCGCCGCGGGTTCATGTAGAGGTCGCTTTCCTGGCGCTGGAGCTTCGGCACGTGCTTGCCGTGCATCACCTCATAGTAGAGGTTCTTCACGTGCCGACGGGCGCTCCGATTGAAGATCAGCATCCCGCAGAACATCTGCAGGACCATCACCAGCCGCGCGCTCGCATGCTCGGTTCGGATGGCGCAATTCCAGTAGCCCGTCAGCGTGAACAGGCGGCCGGAAATGCGCGCGATGACGTTGTCCCGCTCGTCGACAAGCGCGTAGTCGCCACCCAGGTTGATGAGGGCTCGGCGCAGCCGATAGAAGCGCGGCTTACCTTCGTCCATCAGGAAGAAGGCATAGTTCTCAGGCAGCAAGGGCCACTTGTTGGCCGACCTCTCCAGGTGGACGACGTACTCGTGGTCGCCGATGTTCATGGCGTAGGAGACGACGGGCGTGCCGCGCGCACCGAGGGTCTGTTGCAGCGATCGCGCGACCATCAGGTCCATCGAGGCGCGCCAATTGAGGCTCTCGTTGAAGAGCTTCATGACGAGACGGCGCTCCATGCCGGCGCTCTTCTGCCATAGCTCCTGGCGATAGCCGATCAGGCCGGTGCGCTCGCCGTTCTCGACGACCTCGGCATAGATGTCCATGTCGGACGTGAACTGGCGCGACTTGGCCTTGTTGCGGCTGTGGCGGTAGATGCCGAACTCGACGGTATTGAAGTCCGTCAACCAGACATTGACCTCGAACTCGTGCCACGCCTTGCCAGCCTTGACCTGACGCGAGGCACGGTTGTGTCGCGGACCTGGTGCGTCGACACCGGCCCGCTCGAGAACCTCATTGCGCGCCTCGCTGGCCGCCTCGGCTGCGGCGGCATCAGCTTCACGCAGGATGGTGTCGGGTTTTCCGCTGCCATCGGCCATGGTTGTCTCCGTTCTCGAGCAGCGTCGGACGCAAGGTACGAGACGGGAAGACGCTTGGCGCGACGGTCGCGCCGAATCGATTCGGTTGCAGTTTAGCAGTCTTGGCGGCGGAAACCGGGACGGGGCTGTGGACGGCGCTCAGGCACGATGGCCGAAAATGGCGGAACCGACCCGAACGTGGGTCGCGCCGAGGTTCACCGCCATCGCGTAGTCGGCGCTCATCCCCATCGACAGCTTGTCGAGGCCCAGCTCCTTGGCCAGCTTGGCGAGCAGCGCGAAATGCAGCGCCGGCTCCTCGTCCTGGGGCGGGATGCACATCAGGCCAATGACGGGTAGCTTCAGCTCGTCGCGGGCGAGACGCACAAGCTCGGCGGCATCGCGCGGAAGGGCGCCAGCCTTCTGCGGCTCCTCACCGGTGTTGACCTCGACGAAGAGCGACGGGCGACGACCGACCTTCTGCATCTCTGTCGCGAGCGTGTGCGCGATCTTCGGACGGTCGACGGTGTGGATGCAGTCGAACAGCTCGACGGCCTCGCGGGCCTTGTTCGACTGCAGCGGGCCGATCAGGTGAACCTCGGCGTCGGGGAACTCCCCCTTGAGGAGCGGCCACTTGGCCTTGGCCTCCTGCACGCGGTTCTCGCCGAAGACGCGCTGGCCGGCCTGCAAAGCTGGGCGAATATGCTCCACGTCGAAGGTCTTCGAGACGGCGACGAGCGTGACGGATTGCGGATCACGACCGGCCTCGCGCGCAGCGGCGGCGATGTGCTCACGCACGGTGGCGAGGCGGGCGGCGGCGGTGGCGATGTCAAGGGTGGCGGCTTGGGTCACGGCTTGCTCGATAGGTTGGTCGCTCGGCTTGGCGCAACATGCGCTCTTGCCCGCGTTCTTGGCAATGACGGGGCGCAATCGCCAGAACTCGAGAACCTTCAGCGACCAAGCGATCCCGGGTCTTCGCGAGGCGGCCGATCGGCCGCCAGCTCCGCCCGGGAATGCAGCACGTCGCGAGCAGCTCAGTCCATCTCCGGCGTGATGACGTTCTGCGGCTTGTTGGACAGCAGTGCTGCGCGGATGGTCTCGGCGGCTTTCACGCGGGTGTCGTGCTCCGCCTGGGGCGAGTAATAGGCGGCGTGTGGGGTGATGACGAGCCGGCCGAGGAGCCAGGGCTCGCGGGCGCGATAGGCGGCGAGCAGGCGCGGGATCGGCTCCACCGGCGGCTCTACCGGCACCACGTCGAGGCCGGCGGCGGCGAGGTGGCCGCTCTTCAGGGCATCATAGACCGCGTCGATGTCGACGATCGGCCCGCGTGCGGTGTTGACGAGGACGGCGCTCGGCTTCAGGCGGGCCAGCTCGGCGGCGCCGATCAGACCGCGGGTTTCGCGCGTCAGCGGCGTGTGGATCGAGAGAACGTCGGTTTCGGCGAGCAGCGCTTCGAGCGTTCGCGCGCGATTGACGCCGATGGCCAGCTCGGACCCGTTCGGCAGGTGCGGATCGTAGAACATGACGCGGAAGCCCAGCGCCTTGGCCCGCAGCGCTGCCGCCGTGCCGATGCGTCCGAGGCCGACAATACCGAAAGTCTGCACGCCGAGACGGCGCACGAGGCCACCGGTCGTCAGCGGGCGCCAGGGTGCCACCGGCTCGGCGCGTTGCGTGTCGTGATAGTGGATGATGCCGCGACGCAATGTGAGCGCCAGCGTGATGGCGTGGTCCGCGACTTCGGACGTGCCGTAGTCGGGGACATTGCAGACGATGACATTACGCTCGGCAGCCGCGGCGCGATCGATGCGGTCGTAGCCGACGCCCATGCGGACGATGCACTTCAGGTTGGGCAGGCGGGCGATATCCTCGCGGCCAACGAAGAACCGCAAGATCATGAGGCCGTCGACCTTTGCGCAATCCTCCGGGGAAAGGTCGGCGAGGGAGTTCACGGCGCGGCGCATCACGGTGATGCCGCCGCCGAAGACCTCGCGCTCGATGGCGTCGTCGGGGTAGCGGTCCTCGGGATAAAGAACGGTGGGCATCGTGACGCTCCGCAGTCTTCAATTGTTTCTGAGCGAAACGATGACATGGAGCCCGCGTGCGGTCCACGGTTGTTCCTGCGGCAGTTGCATGCCGGCCGATACCAACGGCTAACGAATTGAGCGCATAATCCGCCTACGGCGTGCACGGCGCCTTCTCGCCTGGATGATTGCGCAGGAACGGGGCCGAGGCCCAACAGATTTTTTATTCGACGGAGAAACCGATGCCGCGGATTGTCGTCTCGGGACCAGCAACTGCCCATTTCGGCAATGTCTTTGCGCCAGCCAGCACTGATCCACGCCTGCTCTCCGAGTTGCATGGCCTCGTATCGATGGATTCCGTGCTCGACACGCTCGACGATCCGGGACTGATCGCGCTTCTGACCGGCGGCGGGCGGTTGCGGTTCGTCAGCGATGGCGGGCAATTCTCCATCACAACGACATTCGATACGCCGCGCGATCTCGCCGAGACGGAACGGGCGCGCCTGGTCGCAGCGGTGAGAAGCCACTGGACCGACGGACTCGGCAGCGGCTCCTTCAGCAACCAGCACGGCGAAGTTCTGTCGCGGGCCCTCGCGATGGCGCTACGCCATGCGCACGGCGACGATGCCTCGATCGGCGACAGGTTCGTCGATGCCGATGCCGATATCGACGGCGCCGGGACCACCGTCGCCTACCATCCGGACGGCTCCGCAGACGGTGAAATCCTGCGCGATCTGCTCGAGGCGGCGAAAAAGGGCGACATCGCGGCGATCGTCGCGCTGGCGGAATCCTACGAGGCCGGCGTCGGCGTCACTCCGGACGACAGCATGGCTTTCGCCCTCTACGATCAGGCGGCGCAGGCCGGGCACACGTTCGCAATGGTCAAGGCTGCCGCGTGCCTGCTGGAAGGCCTCGGCTGCGAGAAGGACCCGGCAGCCGCATTCAGCTACGCGACGTTGGCCGCGGACGAAGGCATGACACATGGCTTGCATATCCTGGGCCAATGCTATGCGGGCGGGCACGGCGTCGCGGCCGATCCTGCCAAGGCCGCCGACCTCTATGCGCAAGGCGCGGAGCAAGGCGATGTCGGCTGCATGGCGGAGCTGGGCGAGTGCTACGAACACGGACGCGGCGTGACGCGCGATCCGGAGCAAGCTCTCGCCCTCTACCAGGCGGCCTACGATGCTGGGTTCGACGCGGTGAGCGAGGCCATCGAACGGGTCAAGGCGGCCTGACAGGTGTGCACGCGGCGGGCGTGGCGCAAAACTGCGCGGCTTTCGTCCGGTGTGGTTGTTCGGTGACGAGCATCGTGGCAGCCTCGGACCGCGACCGCGCCGAGGAGCCACACGCCATGTCCGCCGACCGCCTCAACGCCCTCAACGACGACCTGCCGATCGTCGACGCCCATCATCACCTGTGGGACCTCGCGGGCGATCTCACCTACCCGTGGCATACGAATACCGAGCACAGTTACATGGGCGACAACTCGGCGCTGCGGCGCACGTATATGCCGCCGGAGTTCCGTCGAGACTTGGCGCTGCACAATGTCATCGCAACGGTGCACATCGAGGCCGAGTGCGACCGCAGCAAGCAGGTTCGGGAGACGGAGTGGCTGACGAAGGTCGCGGCGGAATTCGGAATGCCGAATGCGATCGTGGCGCATGCGTGGATCGACGAGCCGAACAGCGAGGAGATCCTGCTCGCCCACAAGCAATTTCCGCTGGTGCGCGGCATCCGCACGAAGCCGATCATCTCGAAGGGGCCGAACGGCAGCGTGCGCGGACAACCGCGCAGCATGCAGGACCCGAAGTGGCGGAAGGGGATCGGGCTGCTGGCGAAGCACGACCTCTCCTGGGATCTGCGCGTGACGTGGTGGCATCTGGAAGAGGCGGCGGACGTGGTTCGCGAGCATCCCGACTTGCGCGTCGTGCTCAATCATACCGGCTATCCGCTCGATCGCTCGCCGGAGGCCTTGAAGGTCTGGCGGCGCGGCATGGAGGCGCTGGCGGCGCTACCGAACAACGTGCATTGCAAGATTTCCGGCCTGACCGTGCTCGGAGAGCCGTGGACGCTTCAAGCCAACAAACCGATCATTCGCGATGCGATTTCCATTTTCGGCGCCGACCGCTGTATGTTCGCATCCAATTTCCCCGTCGATGGCCTAAAGGGCTCGTGGGATTATCTCTATTCCTGTTTCAAGGCGGCGGTAGCGGACATGCCTCTGGCTGACCGGAAGAAGATGTTCGCGGAGAATGCGGTCAGGTTTTATGGGATTGGGTGAGGGGGTGTTACGGAGATGAGATGTTTTCGATATCGACCGACAGTGCGCAGGCTCCATAATCCGGATGGAGACTGCGCATTTAGGCGATCTGAATTCCTCGATCTGACCTGAAGATCGCTTGGTCTCCCCAATACGTAATCACGATGCTTGGACTTAGCACAAACTCATACCAATGCACATCGCTCAGGATGCCAGGTAGGGGACGAGAAATTCCACACAATTTAAAGTCGCCTCCCTTTTTAAGCTTCAATTCTATCCTCCAATAAACTTCCAGATTATCATAGCTCACTTGAACGGATGTTTGATCGCGCTCATCCACGAATATGAAATAATATTCTCCGGCAGCTTCGATTCGAACTTTTTTCTTTCCGAATTTAGCAAATTCGTCATCGCCAATACGCATCCAGCCTGACATTGAAACCTACCCTTACTCGAAATTCAGATTTGAATCGGTTGCTGAAGGCTCCTATACGAAAGTGTGCCTCGGCCCGTCCGGCACTCAATTCACCCCCACCGCCTTGCTCAAGGTCGTGCCGATCTCGGCGTTGATGACGACGTCGGCGATGTCGTCCTGGTCGGTCGGCTCGCGGTTGACGATGACGTATTTGGCGCCGAGGCGCTTGGCCATGACGGGGAAGCCGGCGGCGGGGTAGACCACCAGCGACGAGCCGATGGTGATCATCAGGTCGGCCTCGAGGGTGGCCTCGTGGGCGCGCTCCATGGCGTCCTCGGGCATGGCCTGGCCGAAGGAGATCGTGGCCGTCTTCAGGATGCCGCCGCAGGCCATGCACTTCGGCAGGGTCTCGTTGTCGTCGAAGATCTGCTTGACCCAGTCGAGCTCGTGGCGGCGCTTGCAGTCGAGGCAGGCGGCGTAGGTGGAGTTGCCGTGCAGCTCGATGACCTTGTCGTCCGGGATGCCGGAAGCCTGGTGCAGTCCGTCGATGTTCTGGGTGATCACGGCCAGCATGCGGCCCTGCTCGACGAGACGCGCGAGGGCACGGTGGCCGGCGTTGGGCTCGGCCTTGCGCATGGTCTCGTCGGTGGCGAACTTGCGGCGCCAGCTCTCGCGACGCATCTCCTCGCTGGCCAGGAAGTCCTGGAACTCGATGGGCCGGTATTTGGTCCAGATGCCGCCCGGCGAGCGGAAGTCCGGGATGCCGCTCTCGGTCGAGATGCCGGCGCCGGTGAAGGCGACGATGCGGCGGGCATCGGCGATCAATCGTTTCAGCTCTTCGACATCGGACATGGGTGGCTCCGTCAGGCTGGCGGGTGCCGTTTCGGGATGTGCTCAGACCGCCGATTCACGTGGAACATGGGCAACTGCTCCGAGATCCACGCATCGATCCAAGATGATTCTCGATTTTCATGGTGTCTCGAGTCAACGAATTCCAGCAGCGTGAAGAGGCGCGGCTCGTGGCGCCCGCCTTGACCGGCACCCCTATTCGGCCGCATTACGGCGCCAAAGCACTGGATCGACACGGGAACGCCCCATGGCAACCGAACGTTACAACGCGCCCGAGCGCGAGCAGCACTGGCAGAAGGTGTGGGAGGAGAAGGAGACCTTCCGCACGGCGACCGATACGTCGCGGCCGAAGTGCTACGTGCTCGAGATGTTCCCGTATCCATCGGGCCGCATCCACATGGGGCACGTGCGCAACTACACGATGGGCGACGTGCTGGCGCGGTTCAAGCGGGCGCAAGGCTTCAACGTGCTGCATCCGATGGGATGGGACGCGTTCGGCATGCCGGCAGAAAACGCTGCGATGGAGCGCAAGACGCATCCGGCGAAGTGGACCTACGAGAACATCGCGGCGATGAAGAGCCAGCTCAAGAGCATGGGGCTGTCGCTCGACTGGTCGCGCGAGGTGGCGACGTGCGATTCCTCCTACTACGTGCATCAGCAGCGCATATTCCTCGACATGCTGGCGAAGGATCTCGCCTACCGTCGCAAGGCGAAGGTCAACTGGGATCCGGTGGACCAGACCGTGCTCGCCAACGAGCAGGTGATCGACGGACGCGGCTGGCGCTCGGGCGCACTCGTCGAGCAGCGCGACCTCGCCCAATGGGCGTTCCGGATCACACACTATACACAGGACCTGCTGGAAGCTCTCGGGACACTGGAGAAATGGCCCGAGAAAGTGCGCCTGATGCAGGAGAACTGGATCGGGCGGTCCGAGGGGCTGATGATGCGTTGGCGGCTCGACGCCGCGACCGCGCCGGCGGCCATTCCTGCCGCTTCGGGTGCCCACTCAGCACCCGCGGTGCACGACGAGCTCGAGATCTTCACGACGCGCCCGGACACGTTGTTCGGTGCCTCGTTCATGGCGATCGCGCCGGATCATCCGCTTGCGAAGGCAGCGGCGGCCAAGGATCCGAAACTTGCGGCGTTCTGCGAGGAATGCCGGCGCATGGGCACGTCAGTCGCCGAGATCGAGAGCGCCGAGAAGATGGGCTTCGACACGGGCATCAAGGCCATCCATCCGTTCGACCCCGAGTGGCAGGTGCCCGTCTACGTGGCGAACTTCATCCTGATGGACTACGGCACAGGCGCCATTTTCGGCTGCCCCGCGCACGACCAGCGCGACATCGAATTCGCCAAGAAGTATGGCCTTCCCATCATCCCGGTCGTGGCGCCCAAGGCCGAGCCACGCCGCAGCGAGGCCGTCGCGAAGATCCACGAAGGCGTGGCGTTCCTCGACGACGGCGAGATGATCAACTCACAGTTCCTGAACGGACTGAGCCCCACGGCTGCATTCGACGCAGTCGCGAAGCGGCTCGAGGCCGAGAAGCTCGGCGGCAAGCCGGTCGCAGAGCGCAAGGTCAACTACAGGCTGCGCGACTGGGGCATCTCGCGCCAGCGCTATTGGGGATGCCCGATCCCGGTCGTGCACTGCGACGACTGCGGCATCGTGCCGGTGCCGCGCGACCAGCTGCCGGTCAAGCTCCCCGAGGACGCAAGCTTCGACCTGCCCGGCAATCCGCTGGACCGGCATCCGACGTGGAAGCATGTCGATTGTCCGACGTGCGGCAAGGCAGCGACCCGTGAGACGGACACGATGGACACGTTCGTCGATTCGTCGTGGTACTTCGCACGCTTCACAGCGCCCGATGCCGAGACGCCAACCGATCGGGCCGCGCTCGACTATTGGATGCCGGTCGACCAGTATATCGGCGGGATCGAGCACGCGATTTTGCATCTGCTCTACTCCCGGTTTTTCTACCGGGCGATGGGCGAGACCGGTCACGGCGGAGGCAAGAACCTGCGCGAGCCGTTCGCGGCGCTGTTTACTCAAGGCATGGTAGTGCACGAGACCTACCGGCGTGCCGGCATCGAGCCACCGCAGTGGCTGTTGCCGACCGAGGTCGACATCACTGGCGAGGGGGACAAGCGCAACGCGATCGAGCTCGCCACCGGCAGGCCGGCCGTGATCGGCTCCATCGAGAAGATGTCGAAGTCGAAGAAGAACCTGGTCGACCCGGACGACATCATCGCCAATTTCGGTGCCGACTGCGCGCGTTGGTTCATGCTCTCGGACAGCCCGCCCGAGCGCGACGTCATCTGGACGGAGGCCGGCGTCGCCAGTGCCGGGCGCTTCATGCAGCGGGTCTGGCGTCTCGTCGACCTGACTACGGAGAAGGCGGCGGCGAAAGGCGCGGCGAAACCGGCATCGTTCGGCCCAGAAGCCGTGGCGGTGAGACGTGCGGCGCACAAGGCACTCGATCAAGTTGCACGTAACATCGAGGCACTGCGCTTCAACGTAGCCGTGGCGCAGCTCTACGAGCTGTCCAATGCTCTTTCCGAGGCTTTCAGCAAGTCCGGCGATGGGCTGGCATGGGCGCAGCGCGAGGCGGCCGAGTTGCTGGTGCAAATGCTCGGTCCGATGATGCCGCATCTCGGCGAGGAGTGCTGGTCGCGACTTGGTTACAACACCTTGTTGGCAGAAGAGCCTTGGCCCAAGGCCGAAGCGGCGCTGCTCGTTGACGATACTGTCGTCATTGCCGTACAGGTCAATGGTAAACGCCGGGATGAGCTGACTGTCAGCCGCACTGCCGGCAATGGCGAAGTGGAAGCCGCTGCGATGAAGCTCGAGTTGGTCGTAAGAGCCCTTGAAGGGCGTACGCCGAAGAAGGTGATCGTGGTGCCGCAGAGGATCGTCAATGTCGTCGTGTGAACCGCGTGCCTCGCTCGACCGACCCCCGATCTCTCGGGTGGCTGGACGCGTTGCCGTGGCCCTTACACTCATCTCACTCGCCGGCTGTGCCGGAGGGGATGGCTTTCGCCCGATGTATGCGCCCGGTGCGTCCGGCGAGGGCGTACAGGCCCGGTTGGCGAAGGTCGATGTGGCGCCTATTCCCAGTCGCGTCGGCCAACGCGTGCGAAACGAGCTGATCTTTCAGAAGACAGGCGGCGGAGAGGCTGAGAAGCCGGAATTCCGGCTCGACATCACGATCCGCGAGGCACTCGCATCGACGCTCGTCAAGAATACGGGCGAGGCGCTCAGCCAAATCTACACGCTGGACGCCAACTTCAAGCTCGTCCGCCTGAGCGACAAGCAGGTAGTTCTGCAGGGCGCCAGTCATGGCAGGGCCGGCTTCGAGCGGTTCCAGCAGATCTATGCCAACGTGCGCGCCCGCGAGGATGCCGAGAATTGCGCCGCTCGCACGGTCGCAGACGACATCAAGACACGACTGGCAGCGGTCCTTTCGAGCAACCGCACCTGATCGATCATTTAGTGGCATGGCCAGCCTGCTTTCAATCCGGCATGGTTGTCGCCTCGGCCGCCGCCGTGCCTCCGCACGAGCGCGGCGTCAATAATGGGGCCCCGCCATGGTCGCGATCAAGGCCGCCCAGGCCAACAGCTTCCTCGCCAAGCCAGATGCCAAAGTCAGGGCCGTGCTGCTTTACGGACCCGACGCGGGTCTCGTCAGCGAACGGGCGCAGAAACTGGCCGCGCTCCTCGCGGCGCGAGAGACACCAGCTGGTGAGATCGTACGGCTCGACGACAGCGATCTGGATGGCAACCCAGAGCGGCTGAGTGTGGAGCTGCTGACGGTGCCCATGTTCGGCGGGGCCAAGATCGTGCGAACGAGCACGGGACGGCGCGTTCACACTGCCACGTTGCAGCCGCTCGTCGAGCGGGGCGATCTGGCCGGCGCCCTCATCGTCGAGGCGGGGGCGCTCAGGAACGACGACAAGCTGAAGGCGCTGTTCGAGAAGAGCCCCATCACGGCCGCCGTCGTCTGCTATCCGGATGAAAATGCCTCGCTCGACGGGCTGGTGAGCGACATCCTGAAGACTGCCCAGATCGACATTTCGCCGGAGGCACGCCAGGAGCTGCTTGCGCGGCTTGGCGCGGATCGCGTGCTGTCACGGGCGGAAATCGAGAAGCTTGTGCTTTATGTGCATGGATCGAGGCGGATCGAGCTCGCGGACGTGGAGGCTATCGTCGGGGATGCGGCGGATCTGACGGTCGATCAGGCCGTCATGGCGGCGGCATCGGGCGATATCGCGCGCGCGCTGGCGGAGTGCGATCGGGCCGTCGCCAGCGGCGAGAGCGCCCAGTCGGTGATCCTGGCGGCGGAGCGCTACTTGCACAGGTTGCATAAGCTGCGATCTGGCGTCGACGCGGGTCGCTCGCTGGACGAGCTGACGCGCTTCATCCGGCCACCACTGCCGTTCAAGATCAAGGCTGAGCTGGAGCGCCAGGCGCGGACCTGGACGACCCAACGCGCCACGACGGCTATCGGACGCATCGCCGAAGCCGTCCGCCAGTCGAGGACGACAGGCGCCGACGAGGCGGTGCTCGCCGAGAGGCTGCTGATGGAGATCGCGCGACTCGGGAGGGCCGGCATGGCGACCGCGCGGCGGGCTGGCTAGTGTTCTGGCGCCGACATTTGCTCTCGACCGAGCTGCGAGGGGAAGCAAATGTCGGCGCCGGAACACTAGCAACATCATTATTCTAGTGTAGCTTTTGCATCTGACGTTTGGTGACGAGCCCAGTCGAGCGCGGGTACCAAACGTCAGATGCGTCACACTAGAAGCTAGAAGACCTTCGGGCACGCGACCGATAGGGGGCGGCAGCTCGGCGTCGCGCGCTCTGCTCAGGCGTCAAACTTGACACTTTGCTATCGGAGGTAGCGATTTCGGGGGGATCGATGGTCCGACCTTTACGAAAATTGAGGGAATAAGCGTCAGTTTTGTAAGATCGATTCTGCGTCAGGCAGAGTTGTCTTGCCGAGCGGAAATGGCGTGATGGATGAAAATACGCCGACCTTGAGGGGCACTCTTTTTGCGTCCGGTCAGGCCAAACCGTGCATCGTCAGGATGATCTCAAGCGACGAAGCCTGCATCGCTACATACTTTCCTGAGCGTCTCCCCGACAGGTTCCGCCTTTATCTCCTGTCATCCGAACTCGAGGTCGACTGTGTCGTGGCTTGGCGAGGCTCAAAAGAGCTGGGTGTTCGCCTTGTGAAAGCCCACGGTAGCGTCGAGACGGATCACAGCAACGATCGGTCACACGGGATTTCTGAAAAGCTTACGGCCTGAAGGTACCTGAGGCTGCCACCCCCGCGGCGTTCATTTTGCCCATTCGCCGATTTTGGAGGCACAAACTGCAGCGCTTGGCAGGCAGTCACAGACTCATTCCGCCGGCAACTCGCCGAGGATTGCGAGAGTCGCCTCGTAGGCCTCGTCGACATTGGCGGCCCTCATCTGCGCTACACCAGTTTCAGCGGGAACGAACGCAAAGCAGCCCTTGGAATGCAGCCAGACGCCGATGCAATCCCGGTTCTTCAGCACCACAACGCCGTCCGGGTCGCCACGCTCAGCCCATCCGTCGCGCCACATGACCTGCACACTGCCACACAGGCGTGTCAGCAGGCGCTGCTCCTCGCGGGGATAGCCCGTCCTCGGGTGTTTGAACTGAAGAACCGTACTCATATCGCGATGCACCGTCGCCTGAAAACATGTGATGTTTGTAGCACCCACGGATCAATCGATCATGAATTGAATGTCGGGCAGTGCTGACCTGCAAGACACCGTTTATTAATCGAAATTAGGTCACGACGCAGGCCAACTTCCACGCTCCCGTTTGCAAACTCGTCGCATCGTCCGCAGCTGCCCGGCTGAGCACGATCGGGTTTCCGGTCGAGGGTAACCTGGCCGCTTCACCGTGTCGGTTACCGCCCCCATAGCCGCCCTCGGCGCGGAGTGCGGACAGAGAAGTCCCTTACGACAAGCAGGCTCCGTAGCCGCGAGTGCCGTTCTCGCGACCCGCCCGGGACACCAGCGCGCCTTGCTCCGGGCGCACTCGCCCCTATAGTGCCCGCCGGAAAACGAGGGACACATCAATGGCGGACACCACCTACGACGTCGTCGGCATCGGCAATGCAATTGTCGACATCATCGGGCGCTGCAGCGACGCCTTCCTGACCGAGCATGGTGCCACCAAAGGTCATATGCGGCTGGTCGACGCCGACACGGTCGTGGCACTCTACAAGGCGATGGGGCCGGCCATCGAGATCTCGGGCGGGTCGGCGGCAAATACGATGGCCGGCATCGCCTCATTCGGTGGCAAGGCGGGATTCATCGGGAAGGTGGCCGACGACGAGCTCGGCCGCATCTTTGGCCATGACATCCGAGCCGTCGGCGTGACGTTCCAGACACCGCCGACCCAGGGTGGAAACCCGACCGCGCGCTCGCTGATCCTGGTCACGCCAGACGGCGAGCGGACCATGAATACGTTCCTCGGTGTCAGCCCAGAGCTGGATCACGGTGAAGTCGACCCCGCAATGGTGACGGCGGCGCAGGTGGTCTATCTCGAGGGGTATCTGTTCGACCGACCGGAAGCGAAGGCCGCGTTCAGGCAGGCCGCGAAGATCGCAAAGGAAGCCGGGCGCAAGGTGGCGCTGACGCTCTCGGACTCGTTTTGTGTCGAGCGGCACCGGGCCGAGTTCCTGGACCTGATCCGGGGCGACGTGGACATCCTGTTCGCCAACGAGTTGGAAATCACCGCGCTGTATCGCGTTGCCAGCTTCGACGAGGCTGCGCGACTCGCGCGCGCCGACAGCGAGCTTGCAGTTCTGACGCGCAGCGCGAAAGGCTCGCTGATCCTGTCCGGCGAGAAGGCCGTCTCGGTGGCGCCGGAGCCCGTGGCCCGGGTCGTCGATACGACCGGCGCAGGCGACCTTTATGCGGCTGGCTTCCTTTATGGCTACACGTCAGGCAAGCCGCTGGACGTTTGCGGGAGGCTTGGCAGTCTCGCGGCCGCGGAGATCATCAGCCACGTTGGCGCAAGGCCCGAAACAGCGCTCGCGAAGCTTGCGGCAGCCAGGGGCGTTTGAGCCGGCCAGCGCGTCGAGAGGTGAGACCTGAGGTCTCGCGGGTTCAGGCCGGCCGGTCAGATGCGGCGAAGGGCGACGCCTTCGATGCGGTGGCTGGCGCCCTTCCTGAGGATCAACTTGGCGCGCTGGCGGGTCGGCAGGATGTTCTCTTCGAGATTGACCTTGTTGATGGTCGACCAGATCTCGAAGGCGCGCGCCTCGGCTGCATCATCGGTGAGTTGTGCATACCGGTGGAAGTAGGCGGCCGGGTCGCGGAACGCCGTCTTGCGCAGGCGCATGAAGCGCGTGACGTACCAGCTCTCGATCACGGTCGGATCGGCGTCGATGTAGATCGAGAAATCGAAGAAGTCCGAGACGAAGGGGATCGCGGTTCCGTCCTTGGGCAGGCGGGCCGGTTGCAGGACGTTCAGGCCTTCGACGATCAGGATATCGGGGTGCTCGACCACCGTCTCCTGGCCGGGGACGATGTCGTAGTGGAAGTGGGAATAGACAGGCGCGCTGACCCGATCGACACCGGCTTTCACATCGCCGAGAAAGTTGAGGAGGCGGGTCAGATCAAAGCTCTCGGGGAAGCCCTTGCGATGCATGATGCCACGCGCCTCCAGCTCGGCATTCGGGAGCAGGAAGCCGTCGGTGGTAATCAGGTCGACGCGGGGATGATCGGGCCAGCGGGCGAGCAGCGCCTTGAGCACGCGCGCCGTCGTGCTCTTGCCGACAGCGACGGAGCCAGCGCAGCCGATGATGAACGGCACCCGGCCATCCTTCCGGCCGAGGAAGCGGGACGTGACTGCGTGCAGCTCCTGCGACGCGGCCACGTAAAGGTTCAGGAGGCGCGACAGAGGCAGGTAGATGTCCTCCACCTCCGAGATCGACAGCTCCTCGATCAGACCCGATAGAGACTCGAGATCACGCGGGACGAGCGTCATCGGCGTGTCCGCGCGCAGGCGTGCCCACTCCTCGCGCGTGAAGTGGCGGTAGGGAGAGTACTGCAGTCCGGCTATCTGGTCCGGTCGCATGGCTTCCGCCTGGAGCAGATCCTGCACGAACTCGATCCTCTTGCTTGCTTCAACGCCGATCACGACCCACGTGACGCCTTCTCGTCGACACCAGAGGTGCCAGTCCGCCCATCGAGGATCGCCAAGACATCGGCAAGCCTCACATTGCGCGACTCGAGAAGCACAAGCAGATGATAGAGGAGATCGGCGGCTTCCGCCTTCAATGCAGCGTCGTCCTGGTGAACGGCCGCAATGACGGTCTCGACCGCTTCCTCACCGAGCTTCTTTGCACACCGCGCCGGACCCGCGTCCAGAAGCTGGCGCGTATAGGACCGGTCCGCGGTTGCGTCCCGCCGGGATCGTATCGTCGCCTCGAGCCGTTCAAGTGTATCGCGTGCCATGTCTCTCCCGCCTCGGATCGCCCGACGACCGAGGCGCTATCGAGACGACACGCGCCCCTATCGTCAAGCACCGATGACAAAAAAGAAAGGGGCTCGCGATGCAAGCCCCTCATGAAACCGCCTCGACACGCCGGACGTCAGCCGCCGTTCGCACCCAGGATGCGGAGGCGCAGATAGTCGAGCTGATCGAAGTTTCCATACTTGATATGCAAAACGCCGCTCTCGCCGGAGCCGCGCTTGATCTCGACTTTCAAACCCAGGCTATCGGCAAGCTCCTTCTCGAAGGCGCGGGTGTCGGCATCCTTCTCGCGCTTGCCACGGCCTTCGTTGGGGTTCTCCAGGGCGTGGACGAGAGCCTCGACCTCGCGGACGTTCATGTCCCTCGCAACGATGCGATCGGCTAGTGCCTCGGCATCCTCACGGCCGACGAGCGCACGCGCATGACCGGCGGTCAGCTTGCCTTCGCGCACGAAGGTCCGGACCTTGTCCGGCAGCTTCAGGAGGCGCAAGGTATTCGCCACGTGGCTACGGCTTTTGCCGATGACCTCTGCCAAGCGCTCCTGCGTATAGCTGAACCGGTCCATGAGATCGTGGTAGCCCGAGGCTTCCTCGATGGCATTGAGGTCGGACCGCTGGACGTTCTCGATGATGGCGAGCTCGAGCATTTCCTGGTCGTTGAGCTCGCGGACGATCACAGGAATCGTATGCATCCCCGCCCGTTGGGCGGCACGCCAGCGGCGTTCGCCGGCGACGATCTCGTACCCGCCCGTCTCTGCCTGGCGGACGATGATGGGCTGGACGAGACCCTTCTGGCGGATCGATTCCGCCAGCTCGGTGAGGTCCCCCTCGTCGAAGTCCTTGCGCGGGTTCAGCGCGCTCGAGGCGATCATGTCGATGGCCACGACCTTCTGCTCGCCTTCGGGGGGCAAGCGCGGCTGCTGACCAGCGCTTGTCGTTTCCCCGATCAACGATGCCAGACCGCGACCGAGCCTGCTCCTCTGAACCGGCAATGGCGCCGACGACATGCCGTCTCTCCTCCCCACCCAATCGTTCATTCGAGACCCTGGACTTGCTGGCGACTCATGCCGCTCGCATCTGCCGCTCGCGCGCAATCAGCTCGCGGGCGAGATCCATGTAGGCCTCCGAGCCCTTGCACTTATGGTCGTAGACGAGGATCGGCATGCCGTGCGACGGCGCCTCGGCGACCTTGATGTTGCGCGGAATGATGGTGCCGTAGACCTTCGATCCGAAGAATTCCCGGACGTTGTCGGCCACCTCGCGCGAGAATTGCATGCGCTCGTCGTGCATGGTCAGAACCACGCCTTGGATGTCGAGCGTCGGGTTGAGCGTGGCGCGAACCTGCTCGATCGTATCCGAGAGCTGCGAGATGCCTTCCAGGGCGAAGAACTCGGTCTGGACCGGGACGAGCACCGCATTGGCCGCCACCAGGGCATTCAAGGTCAGCAGGTTAAGGGACGGCGGACAATCGATCAGTACGTAGCCGTACGCGCCTTCTGCCGGCGGATGGGCCGCGAGGGCCGCGATCGCATCGCGCAAACGGAACGGCTTCGAGTTGTCGCCCCAAAGCTCGGTGTCGAGACCAACGAGGTCGGAGTTCGCCGGGACGATAGCGAGGCCCGGCACGGCGGTCCGCAGACTTGCACCAGCAAGCGAGGTTGCGCCCATCAGGACGTCGTAGGTGGTCGCCGTTCGCCGCTCGGGTGGAATGCCGACGCCGGTCGAGGCGTTGCCTTGGGGGTCGAGGTCGAGGATCAGGACGCGCTCGCCCACGGCCGCGAGGGCCGTGCCGAGATTGATCGCTGTCGTGGTCTTGCCCACGCCGCCCTTTTGATTTGCGACCGCAAGCACGCGGGGCGCCAAATTGCCTGCTCCTGTCACGGTCTCAGTCCTCCGCTCTGACCGCAGGAGCCGGCATCACGACGATGCCCGCGTCTGGATCGGTCCGACTCGGTACCAGCTCGTACGTGAACTCGAAGGAACGCTTGGCGGCAACCAGCTCGGCCTCGAACTCCGCGACCCTTTAGAAAGAGACCGCGACCCGTCGCCTTCAACAAAGGACACGCCAGCCCGATCAGCTTATCGAGTGGCGCCAGCGCGCGTGCCGACACAACATCAGCCGATGCAAGCATACCGCGAGTCGCCGCCAACTCGATGCGCATGCACAGGATGTCCACAGAGATCGCCGCGGCCAGACCGGTGCGCCGCACGACCTCGCCGAGAAATGCCGCCTTGCGCTGGTCGCTTTCGATGAGGACGACGCGCAGCGGCACCGGGCGCTCGGCAAGGAGGATGGCGACGACGAGACCCGGAAACCCGGCCCCGCTTCCAAGGTCGAGCCAAGTCTCGAATGAGGGCGGGGCAAGTTCGACGATTTGCGCGCTGTCGGCAAAATGGCGATGCCAGACGTCGGCCACGGTGCTCGGGGCAACGAGGTTGATCCGCTTCTGCCAGAGGGCGAGGGTGTCGGCATAGGCCACCAGGCGATCGATCGTGACCGAGGACACAGCGAAGGCTGCCGCAAATGCGTCGGGCCCGGTAATGTGCGCGAGAGGCGCCGTGCTCCTGGTCATGCGGATCTGCGCTGCGGACGCTTGGCGTGAGCGAGGAGCAGGAACAGGGCGGCTGGGGTCATGCCGTCGATCCGAGCCGCCTCTGCCAGTGTGGCAGGGCGCCGCGACACCAGCTTCTGGCGAATCTCGGCGGAGAGGCCGGCGATAGCCGAGAGGTCCAACTCCGGCGGAATGGCGGTTGCCTCGTCCCGGCGCAACGCGGCGACGTCAGCGTCCTGGCGCTCGACGTAGGCGGCGTAGCGCGCATCAGTTTCGAGCTGACCGGCGATGGCGGGGGGAATAGAGGCCAATTCGGGCCACACGGACGCGAGGCGGGCGAGATCGATGCCGGGCAGAGCCATCAAATCGAAGGCCGTGCGGCGGCGGCCATCGCGGTTGACCTCGAAGCCGTGGCGCGCGGCCTCGTTGGGCGTCAGCGACAGAGCGCGGAGGCGGGCGCGGCCAGCGACCAACTCAGCCGATTTTGCTGCGTAAGCCATGGCCCGCTCCGCGCCGATGCACCCCAGCTCGAGGCCCAGAGGCGTGAGGCGCTGGTCGGCGTTGTCGGCGCGCAGACGCAAGCGGAACTCGGCGCGAGATGTGAACATGCGGTAAGGCTCGCTCACGCCGCGCGTGACGAGGTCGTCGATCATTACGCCCACATAGGCATCGGCGCGGGACACCACGAACCCGGCGCGGCTCCCCGAGACTCGCATAGCGGCATTGATTCCGGCGACGGCGCCTTGGGCTCCGGCCTCCTCGTAGCCCGTGGTGCCGTTGATCTGGCCTGCCAGATAGAGCCGTGGCAAGCGGCGGACCTCCAGGGTCGGGTCGAGCTCGCGCGGATCGACGTAGTCGTACTCGATGGCATAGCCCGGCCGGATCACGGCCACCCCCTCGAGTCCGGGGATTGTGCGCAAGAAGGCGTCCTGAACGTCGGCAGGTAGCGAGGTCGAGATTCCATTGGGATAGACAGTGTGGTCGTCGAGACCTTCGGGCTCGAGGAAGATCTGGTGCGAAGGGCGGTCGGCGAAGCGGACGACCTTGTCCTCGATGGAGGGGCAATAGCGCGGGCCTGTGGAGCGGATGCGGCCCGAGTACATGGCCGATCGATCGAGATTGGCGCGGATGATCGCGTGCGTCGCTTCGGTGGTTCCGGTCACGCCGCATTCGATCTGTGGCGTTGTGATGTGGGTCGTCAGGAAGGAGAAGGGCACGGGCGGGTCGTCGCCGGCCTGCATCTCGAGCCGATCCCACTGGATGGTGCGGCCATCGAGACGTGCCGGCGTTCCGGTCTTGAGGCGGCCGAGCTTCAGGCCCAAGGCTTCGATGCGCTCGGCGAGCGCGACGGCCGGCGCCTCGCCGACGCGGCCGGCAGGGATTTGCGTCTCGCCCAAGTGGATGAGTCCGCGAAGGAACGTGCCAGTCGTGAGGACGATTGCGCCCGCGCGGATCTCGCGCCCGTCGGCAAGACAGATGCCTGTCGCCTCGGCAGCGTCGACGACGAGGTCCTCGACGCTGCCTTCGATCACAGTGAGATTTGAGGTCGCCCGGATCGCGGCCTGCATTGCCTGGCGATACAGCTTACGATCGGCCTGGGTGCGTGGACCTTGGACAGCCGGACCCTTGGATCGATTGAGCAGGCGGAATTGAATGCCGCCGGCATCGGCGACGCGGCCCATGAGGCCGTCGAGGGCGTCGATCTCGCGGACCAAGTGCCCCTTGCCGAGGCCGCCGATGGCCGGGTTGCACGACATCTCGCCGATTTTCGCGACGGCATGAGTGACGAGTGCCGTCCGCGCGCCCATCCGGGCGGCCGCCGCAGCGGCTTCGGTGCCGGCGTGACCACCGCCGACGACGACGACGTCGAAGTGCGATCGGTCGAGCATTCTGGTCGAGATCTCGGTCATGCGTGCGTTCTAGCCGAGTGGCGCTGACCGCGCACCTCTTCTCGTGGCACCCGATCGTCGTGAGACCGACGCTATCATTGGTCGGACTCAGGGCCGCACGACGACCTGTTTCACGTGAATCAATCGTGACGTGCCCGCTTGTCCACAAGTTGTTTCACGTGAATCATCGATTACACACAGACTTCGAGTGCGTGACTCGAAGACCCATAAGAATGACTCTTGACGTTTCACGTGAAACATGGCGCGAGAATCATCGATCTACTTGCCGATGCAGAAGCGCCCAAAGATCTGGCCAAGAATTTCCTCAGCGTCGATGCGGCCCGTTATGCGGCCCAAGGCATTGGCGGCGACACGAAGATCCTCGGCCGCCAACTCGGCTGGCGGCGGCTCCGGCGACAGGTAACGGCCCAACGCTTCAGAGCAGGCCTGCAGCGCCACGCGATGGCGTTCCTGGGTCGGCACGACCGCGGACGCCGGGCCGTCGATCGAGGCGATCAGCGATAGTGTGATGTGCTCGAGCAGCTCGGCGATGCCCGCACCGTTCAGGGCGGACAGGTAGATCGGCGCAGCCCCTGAGGCGGCCGACGCCGGCAGCGTTCGATCGGTTCCGGTCTCCAACAGGTCCGACTTGTTCATGGCGACGATCAGGCTCGCTTCACCGGTGGTCAGCTCAGAAGGCGGCGCAGTCGGCGCTGTCGCGTCGCTGACCCAAACGACGAGATCGGCGGCGCGGGCTCTTTCACGGGTCCGGCGCATTCCTTCCCGTTCGATGGCGCCCGCAGCCTCTCGTAATCCGGCGGTGTCGGCCACGAGAGCGGCGTAACCGCCGAGATCAAGATGGACCTCGATGACGTCGCGGGTTGTACCGGGCTCGGACGAGACGATGGCGGCGTCCCGCTTCGCCAGCGCGTTCAGAAGGCTCGATTTCCCGACGTTCGGGGCGCCTGCCAGGACGACCCGGAAGCCATCCCGGATAATCTCGCCACGGTGGGCGCCTGAGAGGTGGTTCTGCAAGTCGGCGAGGAGCGGGCGCGTCATCTGGCGGGCGCGCTCGAGGGCATCCGCGGCGACATCCGGCTCGTCCGAGAAGTCGATTGCTGCCTCCGTCAGTGCCCGTGCCTCGAGCAGGCGCTGACGCCATGCATCACACGTGCGGGCAAACGCGCCGCCCGCTTGGGCCAAGGCCTGGCGTCGCTGCGCGTCGGTTTCGGCGTCGATGAGGTCTGCGAGGCCCTCGGCGGCGGTCAGATCGATCTTGCCATTGAGGAACGCGCGGCGGGCAAACTCGCCCGGCTCGGCCAGCCGGCAACCGGGTAGCGTGGCGAGGGATCGCAACACGCTGGAAACGACGGCCGGGCTTCCGTGGAGCTGCAACTCGGCAATATCCTCGCCCGTCTCGCTCGATGGACCCGCGAAAAACAGCACCAGGGCGGCATCCAGAAGCTCGCCGGAGGCTGGGTCGACGATCCTGCGGAACGCGGCGCGACGGGGCGCCGGACAGGGTGCGGCCATGCGTTCCAGGACAAGGCGCGCGGACGGCCCCGAGATCCGGATCACGGCGACGCCGGCCCGGCCGCGACCGCTCGACAGGGCGAAAATGGTTGGGTGGTCGGTCATCGGGGCCTCTTCCGGCGGCGCTTGGCGGGTCTCTCCTCTTTCCCAATAGGTGGCGATATTGGCTATGACCAGCCGCGCGACTTGATTGGCGCACCCGGAATGGCTCAAATCGCGCGATGCGCAGATCCGCTCCCGTTCCCTTCGCTGCTCCCGATGTCAGACTGCCCCACGCCGAGCCCGGTCAGATAATCGGGCTGCTCGGTGGCTCATTCAATCCGCCTCATGCGGCGCATCGGCTGATCACGGAGATCGCGCTGAAGCGACTTGGGCTGGAAAGGGTCTGGTGGCTCGTCACGCCTGGGAACCCGTTGAAGAGCCGAGCGGAGCTGCTGCCTCTGGCGGAGCGCGTCGCTCTTTCCCGCACGCTTGTGGAGGATCCGCGCGTGATCGTAACGGACTTCGAGAAGGGGCTCGGCACGACGTTCACGGCGGCCACGCTGAGCTATCTCCGTTTGCGCCGGCCGGGCGTCCATTTCGTATGGCTGATGGGCGCGGACTGCCTTGCCGAGTTTCATCGCTGGCGCAACTGGCGTGAGATTTTCGCGACGATGCCGATCGCCGTCGTCGATCGCCCGGGCTGGCGCCTGGCTGCCCTGTCATCCAAATGCGGCCGAACCTTCGCCAACCGCAGGATGCCCGAGAGCAAGGCGCGTCATCTGGCCGTCTCGGCCCCGCCTCGGTGGACGTTCCTGACTGGTCCGACGATGCGCCTGTCGTCGACGCAAATTCGCCTCGCGAGCAAGACCGGCAGCACTCCGGGCAGAAAGTTGGAAACCGCTCGGACGCAGGGCACTTGAAAGGTGCGGCAAGGTCAGCATATGATTCGTGTTGGCAGGGACAGGAGTCCGTGCCAATGCAAGGCCGTTCCCGATGGTCGGGCGGCCGTCAGCAAAACAACCCAACGGTTCGTTCCGACGGGGTGGGATGCCGAATAGGATATTCAGCCAAAGATGAGAACCGCCACAGGGGCCGCCCGCGAGGGCACGCCTCCCGCCGAGGTCATGTCCACCGCAAGGACCTCGGAAGACCTGCTCAAGCGGATCCTGGCATGGCTCGATGACGCCAAAGCCGAGGAAATCGTCACGATCGACCTCAAGAATAAATCGTCGATCGGCGACTTCATGATCATCGCCTCCGGACGCTCAGACCGCCATGTGGGCGCGATTGCCGACATGCTGCAGCGCAACCTGAAGGACGAGGGTCACGGACGTGTCCGCGCCGAGGGGATGCCCCAGTGCGACTGGGTGCTGATCGATACAGGCGACATCATCGTGCACGTCTTCCGTCCCGAGGTGCGTCAGTTCTACAACCTCGAGAAGATGTGGTCGGCGGATCGCACGGGCGACGTCACCGCTCATTGAGGGTTGGCGGCTTGGTTGGCGGCGTTCCGGGCCGTGAGCCCAGGATCCTTGATGCTGCATGCGCCGCGGTCGGGAACAAGTGGTGGCCGCGCCGCCGAGAGTAGCGTCACGCGCTGAGCCGGCCGCGCGATGGGTCCCGGGCACAAGGCCCGGGATGACAATCATTGGGCGCTTCGGAGATGCGGATCACCATCATCGGCGTCGGTCGCTTGAAGGACGACGCCGAGCGCGTGCTGGTCGATCGCTATCTCGAGCGCCTCAAAGGTGCGCGCGGAGTTGGGCTCGGGCCGCTGGCCGAGAAGGAGCTATCGGAGGCGCGGCAACCGACGGCCTCCGAGCGGCAGAGCTTCGAGGCGCAGCGCCTGCTCAAGCTGGCGGATGGCGCGGATTCGCTTGTCGTTCTCGACGAGCAGGGCAAGTCTCTGACCAGCAACGCTTTCGCGAAATGGATCGGCGCCGAGCGCGACCGCGGCGTCAAGCACATGGCGTTTCTGCTCGGCGGGCCGGATGGGCACGGCGCGGAGGTGCTTGCCGCTGCAATTCTGCGGCTTTCGCTCGGCGCGATGACCCTGCCGCATGGCCTCGCCCGCGCGGTGCTGGCCGAGCAGATCTACCGCGCGAGCACGATCCTCGCGGGGCATCCGTATCATCGGGGATGAGGGTGTGGGGGCAGAGACACGGCCAGCCTACCGGTTGTCATCCTCGGGCTTGTCCCGAGGATCCATCGGGCGGAGGGTTCGGATAGTCGGTTGCGCGCCGGAACCGCTTCCCGGCCGATGGCCCCAGCGTATGAATTTTCAGTCGGTCCTGCGTGTGCAGCGGATAGAACTATGACTGCTAGGCAGCTTGCAGACACCTAGTCATGTCTTGGGGAGGAGCGGCACCTCCGAAGCATCATGCCCTTGACGGAAAAAATCTCGTCTCTCGATCGATCGAGCCGTTGAAGCCAGTGCCGCAAGTTTCGCGAACAACTATTGCAAGCGCACGCCAAAGATCGTGCGATCGTGCACCACCGCTCTCTCGGGCAAGAAGTCCATAATTCCATGCCGTGCAAGCAGAGGTGAAATCCCTCATAGAGGTGACATTGTGGGGAAGCTGCCTTGGAACAATGAAAGCACCCCCCGCAGCCAGAATAACTGAGGCCAGAATAGGCGGCCATGAAGACTGTGTGACAGACGCAACTACGCCAACTACCAAGATGCACGCCAGCGCCGCGGCGCTTAGCGCTGTTAGGCAAAGATGTGGAAGCTCAAGTCCTACTTCTTCGGCGAGTTCTTTGCGCAATTGCTTGGCGCCCCTTTTGCGGAAGAATGCTTTGAGGTCGGAAGCAGGAGTGATTTTTCCTTCAAACCCGAATTTCCGGAGTCCCGCCCGCAATTTATAGAAGGCAATCGCACTTGGGCACTTCAGTCCGATCTGATTTGGCCCTCGAACCTTCGCCCACACAACATCAAAGAGCTGCCCGAACGTCTCGCAGTCCTCAGCCTCTGCATCCGAAATTTTCACGCCGAAGGCCTTTTCGACCGCCTCCAAGACGTCGACGTCGTCACCGTCACCAGCCAAATTGAAGCAGTTGTCTGCCGACACGACGCTACCCTCCATGCGACCCCATTCTACGGATGGGAGTCTCCAGTTGGCCACTCATCATACCAGTCATTGAGAAAGGCGAAACCGGCGGGCTTCGGATGAAGCTCGGCCTCTCCTGACCCTAATCGACGACCAGCGGCTGCGGCGCCATGGGTCCTCGGGACAAGCCCGAGGATGACAAGTGGCGGCGCTGCGCAAAGTCTGATCGGCTCTCGCACGTCGATCCCTGATGTGTCCCGCCCCAGTCGACCACGCGAGCAGTCCGTGGGAACAGATCGCGCGTTGGCGCGCGTGCCAGCGGCCGCCCCTCACCCCGACCCTCTCCCCGTGAAGGACGGGGAGAGGGGGAAGTGTCGCGGTTTTTCGAGCCATCGAAACCCGACGTTCGCCCACCACAACTCTCCGCCGCTACCCTCTCGCACCCCACCACCTCACCTCCCCAAATCCGTTGACTTTCGCCACCTCCCGCACCATAAAGCCGCATCTCGCGCGGTGGCTTGGCTGCCGCGCTCGAATTCGCTGTCCGAGGCTTTGGTGGGCCCGTTTCCGGTGCTGCCACGCGAAGTCCGCCAGCCTGAAAGGGCAGGGCGGCGCCGAAGGGCGCGTACAACACGAAGGAGATTGCCATGTACGCCGTCATCAAGACGGGCGGTAAGCAATACCGCGTCGCTGCCAATGACAAACTGATCATCGAGAAGATCGAGGGCGAGGCTGGCGCCACGGTGGAGTTCACCGAAGTGCTCATGCTCGGCGGAGAGGGCGAGGCCAAGATTGGCAAGCCTCTGATCGACGGGGCAAAAGTGACGGCCGAGGTGGTCGAGCAGGGCCGCGCCAAGAAGGTGATCGCCTTCAAGAAGCGCCGCCGCAAGAATTCGCGCCGGAAGAAGGGGCATCGTCAGGAGCAGACGACGGTCCTGATCAAGGATATCGTCGGCATGTAAGCCGGTCCGGGCTCTCGCACTGCGCGAGCCCTAGCCGATGCGAAGACGTTCACTCATTGGCCGCTACCAGCTTTGAGCCGGGCGGTCGCAGACTAGGGACTACGATCCATGGCACACAAAAAGGCAGGCGGCTCGTCCCGCAACGGCCGCGACACAGCAGGCCGTCGTCTCGGCATCAAGAAGTTCGGCGGCGAGAACGTGATCCCGGGCAACATCATCGCCCGTCAGCGCGGCACCAAATGGCACCCTGGCACCGGCGTCGGCATGGGGCGGGATCACACGATCTTTGCCGTTGTCGAAGGCAACGTCGACTTCGTGACCAAGCGGAATGGCCGTACCTTTATCTCGGTCAAGCCGGCCAAGCTGGAAGCCGCCGAGTAATCGGATCTCGTCAGCACGGGGTCCGGCGAAAGCCCGATCCCATCGCAATTGCACGGGGGAGGCGGTTCGCCTCCCCCGTAGTGTTTTGAGGTGACTTGTTTTTTTCACGTGAAACATGATTTGTGGCGTTATAGGAGATGCAACTCGTGAGCAACATTGGAGGCCGACTGCTGTTGTCGTGGGGCGTTGAGCCCGGGCCGCGCTTCAAGGATGCGCTGGCCGAGGCACGCCGTCTGCAGGCCGAGGGCAAGGATCTGGATGAGATCCGAGAGGCGGTGACCGCGCTCTTTCCCAAGCCGGCGATCATCGCGCGGCGGACGCACGGGGTTTTCGCCGAGGCCATCGCCGCTGAGACACCGGAGGACGAGGCCAACATTCAGGCTGTCCGCGCCCACATGGCCGAGTTGATGCGCTGCCCTGTGCTCGAGCACGGCGCGATTATGCCCGACGCTTGCCCGGCGGGCAGCGCGCCCGGGACGATTCCCGTTGGCGGGGCCGTGATCTCGCGCGCGATCCACCCTGCGTTCCATTCGGCTGATATCTGCTGCTCGATGTACGCGACGGTGTTTGCGGAGGGCGTCGAGACGGGCGCGTTCATGGATGCGTTGAAGGCGACGACGCGCTTCGGGCCGGGCGGACGTGCGCCTGCGGATCAGATCGTCGACCCGATCACGGATGAGATCGAGGCGACGCGCAACCCGTTCCTGCACGGGCTCGTGGGGCGCGCCAAGGCGCAGCTCTGCGACCAAGGCGACGGCAACCATTTCGCCTATCTCGGCACGCTCGACGTGGCTCCGGCGCTGGTGCAGAAGCTTGCCGACAACGGGCAGGGTGCGCTTGCCGCTTCCCTCGGCCGTGCGACGCGGGTGAACGTGCTCATCACGCATCATGGCAGCCGGGATCTCGGGGCGCAGGTCTACAAGCGCGGGATCGCGGCCGCGGTGCAGCACACCAAGGTGGTCTCACCGGAGACGAAGCCGCATCAGGCCTGGATCGATCCCGACAGCGAGGCTGGCGCGGAGTATTGGGACGCGCTTGCCTACGTCGCACGTTGGACGAAGCGGAACCATCAACTCGTTCACGAGCGGACGCTCGCGCGGCTCGGCATTCAGCCATTGGCCGCGTTCGGCAACGAGCACAACTTCGTGTGGAAGCGGGGCGACCTGTTCTACCACGGGAAGGGGGCGACCCCGGCGTGGAAGGGCGACGACGGCCATCCTCTGCTCGGGCTCATTCCGCTGAACATGGCGGCGCCGGTGCTGCTGTCGCTCGGCAACGACCGGACGGAGTTTGCGTCTTTCTCTCCGCATGGGGCGGGGCGCAACAAGAGCCGAACCGCCCTTCTTAGGGAGCATGGGCTGATCGGGCTCGAGCCCGAGGCGTTTCTGGAGCGGTCGCGCGCCCTGCTCGAGCAGCAGACGGAGGGCCTCGACGTGCGCTTCTTCTATGACCGACCCGACGTGTCGGAGACACCGATCGCCTACAAGTCGGCCGACCAGGTGCGCGAGCAGATCGAGCGCTTCGGGCTTGCCGACGTGATCGGCGTGATCGTGCCTAAGGGCTCGATCATGGCGGGCGATTACGATAAGCCTTGGATGGTCAAGAAGGCCCGGGCGTAAGCTGTTGGCGATGTGGCGAGAACCAAGTGCAAGGGGTCCGTTCCGAGCGATGTCACTGCCGATCATCGAGACGCAACGGCTGATCCTGAGACCGCTTCGCAGCGGCGACGAGCCCGAGTTCCTGACGCTCGCCGGCGATTGGGACGTTGCGCGGATGACGAGCGACATCCCCTATCCGCTGCTTCCTGCGCACGCAAAAGCGTGGCTGCGGCCAAATGGAAGCGACGTGCGGTTCGCCATCGAGCTGCACGGCCGGATGATCGGAAGCACGGGTTATTTCCGTCGGCGCTCCGGCGCGGCCGAGCTCGGTTTCTGGCTCGGCCGCGACCATTGGGGATTGGGATTCGCCTCCGAAGCGGCCGCGGCGACAGTGCGTCATGGCTTCAATGCCGACGGGCATATGGCATTCTCGTCCGCGCACTTCGTCGACAATCCGGCTTCGGGCCGGGTGCTGGCGAAGCTCGGCTTCGAGGAGGTGGGACGGTCGCGCATGTGGTGCTCGGCACGCGGCACCGAGGTCGAGGCGCTCGGTTTGTGGCTGACGCGCGAACGCGCGGAATCTGCGATCGGGCCCATGGCGGAGACGACCCTGGCGCCTGTGCGGGTAGGCGGCAGCAGGATCGGCCGCTGGCTCGATCAGGCTCGAAAGGCCCTCAGAGACCCGGCGCGGCCCTGACGGGCCAGATGCGACTCGCGTCGGGAACACACTAGAATGTAACGAGCATCGCTATCGGGCCACCAGCGCGCGGCGATTGCGGTCAGACCAGCAGGCACATCTGTCATGAAGTTCCTCGACCAAGCCAAGATCTATGTGCGCTCCGGTGCCGGCGGCAACGGCTGCGTCTCGTTTCGCCGCGAAAAGTTCATCGAGTTCGGCGGACCGAACGGCGGCAATGGCGGCAAGGGTGGCGACGTCGTCGTGCATTGTGTCGACAACCTGAACACCTTGATCGACTACCGCTATCAGCAGCATTTCTTCGCGAAGAATGGCGAGGCGGGTATGGGTCGCGACCGAGCGGGCGCGAATGGCGACGACATCGTGATCAAGGTTCCGCCCGGGACTGAGGTGCTCGCCGAGGATCAGGAGACGGTGCTCGCCGAGATGATCAATCCCGGCGACCGGGCGGTGATCGCCCGCGGCGGAAACGGCGGGTTCGGCAACGCTCACTTCAAAACGTCGACGAACCGGGCGCCGCGCCATGCCAATCCTGGTCAACCGGGCGAGGAACTGACGATCTGGCTCAGGCTCAAGCTGATCGCCGATGCGGGACTGATCGGATTGCCCAATGCCGGCAAGTCGACGTTTCTTGCGGCGGTTACGGCGGCAAAGCCAAAAATCGCCGACTATCCCTTTACGACACTGCATCCCAATCTGGGTGTTATCCGGGTGGGCGACGTGGACTTCGTGCTGGCCGATATTCCTGGACTGATCGAGGGCGCGAACGAAGGCGCGGGCCTGGGGACGCGGTTCCTCGGGCATGTCGAGCGATGCTCGGTGCTGCTGCATCTGGTCGACGTGACGCAAGACGACGTCGCCGAGGCCTACAGGACGGTGCGCCGCGAGATCCGGGCGTACTCGCCGGAGCTGGCAAAGCGGAAGGAGCTGGTCGCCTTGTCCAAGTGCGATTCGGTCACCGCAGAGGCACTGGAGGAGAAGTCGGCAGAGCTGACCAAGGCCGCACGCAAGAAGCCACTGATACTATCGGCGGTCTCGGGCAAAGGCATGAAGGAAGCCCTCTACGCCATCACGCGGGAAATCTCGCGCCGCCACGACAAGGCCGAGGCCGAGTTAGAGGCGGCGGAGGGCAAATCGCGCTGGCTGCCATAGCAGCGAGATGCCAGCGCGATAGAAAAGCAAGTGGCGTGCGGACTACTTGTCGAGCCAGACCTCGTCGAAGCGCCAGTTGTTATAGATGCTGTTGGACTGCAGCGTGTAGCCTTTGAAGTGAGGCTGCCAGCACGTCGATCCCTTGCCGTGATAGATGATCGGCCGCGCAACGTCCTCGGCGAGGATGCGCTCGATCTCCCAGACCAACTGCTTGCGCTTGCCGACGTCGAACTCCTTCGCCTGATCGACCAGAAGCTGCTCGACCTTCGGGTTGCAGTACTTGGTGTAATTCGCCTCGGATTTGCAGGCGTAGGCGCCCTTCATGACGGCGTCGGGGTCATCGATGCCGACGCCTGACAGATTGAGCGCCACGGCATAGTCGATGCGGGTGACGCGCGCGTACCAGACGCTCGACTCGACGATGTCGAGCTCGGCGTCGAAGTGGACCTTGTTGAGCTGGTCGACGAGGATTACGGCCGGGTCCTTGTAGGCGTTGAAGTCGCGGGTCGAGACCTTGACCTTGAGCCGGTTGGACGGTCCATAACCCAGGCTTTCCATGATCTTGCGCGCCTCGGCCTGCTGCTCGGCGGTGGGCCCGTAGCCGGGAAGCTTGGCCAACATCTCCTTCGGCATCGCCCAATTGCCATCGCTCATCATGTTGGCGGCGATGGTGTTCTCGCCATGACTCACGATGTCGATCATGGCTTGGCGATCGATGGCCAACGATACGACGCGTCGCAGCTTCGGATTGTCGAACGGCGGCCGGCTGGCATTGACGAGGATATTAGTCGGCACGTTGGTCGATACTGTCTTACAGATCGCCTGCGGCGCCTGGTGAGCCAGATCCTTTCGGATCGGCGGGGTGATGTCGGCGGTGAACGTCAGATCGAACTCACCTGTGGCGAATGCGAGCACGCGGGTTGCCCGGTTCGAGACGAGGCGCCACTCAATGCCGTCGAGATAAGGCAGGCCCGGCTTATAGTAGTCCGGGTTCCGGACCACTTTTATGCTCTCGTTGCGCTTGAACTCGACGAACTTGAATGGCCCGGTGCCGATCGGCTTGGTGCGCATGTCCTTGGCTTCGACGTGGCACGGGTAGACCGGCGTGAGGCCGGACGCGAGCATCGAGAGGAATGACGCTTGCGGGCTCGCGAGAACGAAGGTCGCCTCATGATCGCCATTGGTGGTCACCTCGACGAGGTTCTCCCACCAGATCTTGCGGGGAAGGCGACGATAGACATTCGGCTCCTTGCCGTTCAAGCGATGCCAGGTGCACTGCACGTCCTTCGCCGTGAACGGCTTGCCGTCGTGCCACTTGACGCCCTGCCGCAGCTTCATCGTCAGCTTCGTCTTCGTTTCATCCCAGGCCCAGCTTTCCGCCAGGTCGGGAACGATGTTCTCGGAGCTGTTCTTCTCGTCCTTGCTATTGAACATCACGAGGTTCGAATAGACGGACATGAACGGCATGTTCGTCGCGATGGTCGATTCCTCGTGGATCGACGCACTCGGAGGATTGGTACTGTTGTAAACCCGGAGCGTGCCGCCCTTCTTCTGGGCGAGCGCCGGTTGCACGATCGTGGCTGAGCCGAGCAGGGCCGCGCCGGCGATCGCCGCCAGGTAGCGGGCATATCGCTGCATGTGAAATCTCCTAAGGTGTTTCCTCGGTGGCGAGTGGCTTGCGGTTGGTATGGCCCTCGCCTTGTTCGTGGTGCGCAGAAGGCTAGCACCCGTCCGCGAAGAACGGCAACGGCCCTCGCCGCAATCCCGGCCTGCAGGATCGGCGGACGGCGCGGGGGAAGTCTGCTAAACGAGCACCGTCGAAACTTCTCGAGTTTGAATCCGCCGCCATGACCACAGCCGAGGCCTCACCCGTCCGTCCCGAGTGGCGCAATGCCCGAAGGATCGTCGTCAAGATCGGATCGGCGCTGCTCGTCGACCGAACGAGCGGGCGTTTGCGCGCGACTTGGCTCAACTCGATCTCCGACGACATCGCCGCGCTGGTCGCGGAAGGGCGGGAGGTGGTTCTCGTCTCGTCGGGAGCCATCGCGCTCGGCCGCCATGTGATGGGGCTGGCGAGAGGCGTGCTCGAGTTGGAGCAAAGCCAGGCGGCGGCGGCCGTCGGGCAGATCAGCCTCGCCTCGGCCTGGCAGGACGCTTTGCGGACGCGCGGGCTCACGGCTGCGCAGGTGCTGCTGACGCTCGGCGACACGGAGGAGCGCCGGCGCTATCTGAATGCCCGGCGAACGATGGACACGCTGCTGGCTCATCGAGTGGTTCCGGTCGTGAACGAGAACGATACCGTCGCGACGGCTGAGATCCGCTATGGCGACAACGACCGGCTTTCGGCGCGGGTGGCGTCGATGATGAGCGCCGACTGTCTCGTGCTGCTGTCGGACATCGACGGCCTCTATACGGCGCCTCCTACCCTCGATCCAAATGCACGCCGGCTCGACGTGATCACAGCTGTGACACCTGAGATCGAGGCCATGGCCGGGGATGCTGGATCGGAGCTGTCCAAAGGCGGCATGGTGACCAAGGTAGCGGCCGCGCGGATCGCCATGGGTTCGGGCTGTCACATGGTGATCACCTCGGGGAAGGTGCTGCATCCGCTCCAGGCTATCAGTGCCGGTGCGCCCTGCACGTGGTTTCTGGCGTCGTCCGATCCCGTGACGGCCCGCAAGCGCTGGATCGCCGGAAATCTCGAGCCAAGGGGCGTTGTCGAGATCGACGCCGGAGCCGAGAAAGCGCTCGTCAGCGGCAAGAGTTTGCTGCCGGCCGGCGTGCGTCGCGTCGATGGCGAGTTCGAACGCGGTGATGCGGTCGTCATACGCAATGCCGCTGGGCGCGAGCTCGGACGCGGCCTCGTCGCCTACGGCTCGGCTGACGCGGCGCAGATCGTCGGCAAGAAAAGCAGCGAGATCGCGGAAATCCTGGGACATTCTGGGCGGGCCGAGCTCATTCACCGGGACGATATGGCGCTCGCTCCGAACTGACAATCGATTGAGATCGACGTCGTAGCTCATACAAAGTCACAGCCGAGATCGGCTTCGTGTCCCATATATTATCTGGGATCAGTTTGTGACGCTTTATTCGTTAGCGCATTTTCGGATGGCGTTCGCGCAAAGACTATTCATTTCGCCGCGTGGGCAGGAACAATCCCAATGTCGATGGGTTCGCTGCTGAGGGGAGGGCATCACCTACGGAACATCAAGGAGTCCGTAAAAATGACAGCAACATGCGCAGTGCGGCTGGCGGCCACCGTGGCCATCCTGCTTCTTCCGGCGGCAGCGTCGGCGCAGCAGTGGCAGCAACGGCAAGGCACAGGGCAAAGCCAAGGCCAAGGCCAACAGCAGTCGTCACGTAACCAGGGCATTGAGCAGGAGGTGCGGGCGTTTCTGCAGCAGACCGAGCAGAGGATCTCACGCGCGGTCCAGCAAGGCGACGAGGGTGCTCTCCGCGACATGACCGAGAACCATGTGGCGGACTCGGCCAACTTCGCCGTCATGATGCAAGTCTCCGGAAGCGGGCGTACACCGAAGGGTATGCGCACGTCCGTCGCCGACAAGCAGGACATGCTTCGGCGCCAAGCGGCCATGATGAGCCTCATGCCGGATATGCTCAATATGGTGCAGAACTACGATCTCAGCATTCGTGTGCTCGACGTCGAGCCGATTGGAGACAATGCTGCGGTCGTGAAAACGCGGATTAGCGAATTGGCGACTTTGGGATCGCGGCAGGTCGCCACGTCGACCGATGCGCCGAACCGCCAATCGTTCAACCGCGCGGGCACCTCATCCACCGCGCAATTCGACCAGCAGACGGCGGCGACAGGCGCGGGAAGCGGTCTGCAGAGTGGATCACAACAACGTGACAGTCAGACTAGGCGTCAGTCGATGTCGTTCAATGCCATCGCCGACTGCACGCAACTGATCCAGCGTGACCGGACAGAGAATAAGCTGATGATCGGCATATCGAACTGTAGCGCCGAATTGAGCTACTGATTTCGGGAACCGAGCGAGAAGAAAGGGCGGCGGGGAAAGAATTCCCGCCGTCTGCTGAATTTATAACGCGGTATCCGGAATTTCATTAAAAGTGATTAATTCGCGTGCCTTTTTGTCGCGCCGAATGGATGGCCAAAGGTCTGGTATCTCTCCCCCAATGGATAGGGACGGGGGACAGGTATGGCTACGCTGTTCAATTGCCCAGGCGGGCGGGGCCGGATCCGGTGGGGGATTATCGGCCTGGCTGCTTTGGCGTTTCTGACTGTCGCTGCGCAGCCGCTCGCAGCGGAACCGACCTACGGCGCTTTCGGACCGGAGGGTCCGCGCATGCGGGAGCAGCTCTGGATCGTTCCAGGTGGCGACCCGACCAGTCCCTTGCGTGCGACGGTGTTCAGGCCGACCGACGCCGATGCGCCAGGGCGACGGCCACTGGTTGTCATCAATCACGGCAGCGATGCTTCGACCCGCGAGGCCGTGTCGATGCCCGTGTTCTACTGGCTGTCGCGCTGGTTCGTCGCGCGCGGCTACGTGGTGCTCGTGCCGCAGAGGCGCGGACACGGGGCCACTGGGGGCGCATTCGCGGAGGGTCGCGACAGCTGCGCTCGGCCCGACCACTGGATGGCCGGCCAGAGCGCGGCGGACGACATCGAAGCCGCCGTGCGCTTCATGAGCAAACAACCATTCGTCGATGAGCAGCATATCGTCGTGGCTGGTACATCGACCGGAGGATGGGCATCGCTCGCCGTCGCGGGGCGTTCCATCCCGGGGGTCCGGCTTGTCGTGAACTTTGCAGGTGGCCGTGGTGGTCACGCCTACGGCAGGCCACATGCGGTTTGCGCACGCGAGCGCCTGATTGAAACCGCGGGGCGGCTCGCCGAGCGCGCAAGAGTGCCGACCGTGTGGTTCTACGCGCGGAATGACAGCTATTTCGGTCCTCAGCTGGCGGACGCCATGGCTCAGGCCTGGCGAAATGCCGGTGGGCATGTCGATCTCAAATTACTGCCATCTTACGGAGCCGATGGCCACGAGTTGGTTGCGGACCGTGCAAGCTGGCCTTTATGGGAGGTGGACCTTATCCGACACCTCCGGGCCATTGAAGGCGCGCAGGGCGAGAAGGTCGCAACCGAGGCCGAGATCGCGACAGCGTCCGGAACTGCATTCTCGGCGGCCAGCGCCGGCCGCTAGGCACTGGCTCGTTGTCCCAGAGCACGCCGACACTTGTGCTCCTTCAGCTCGAGACACGATCCCGGGCAATGCCCTGTCACGCGCTACGGCCGGAGTGTGATAAGAAGGCTCTTCAAACACAGTGAGCAGCCGAGACTAACGGACGAGCCCCATGAACCGGCCCGAGCGCATCGACCATACTGACATCGAGAACCTGATGCTCGCCATGGGCGCAAAGGCCCGGGAGGCAGCCCGGGAGCTCGCGCTGGCACCAACGGATGCCAAGAATCTAGCGCTTGGCGAGGCGGCGAAGGCGTTGCGGGCCCGCACAGCAGAGTTGTTGGCGGCCAATGCGCAGGATCTCGATGCCGCAAAGGCTCGCGGGACAAGCGGGTCGTTCCTCGACCGGCTGGCACTCGACGAAAAGCGGATCGCAGCTATCGCCCAAGGGCTCGATGAGATCGCGGCACTCGAGGATCCGGTCGGGGCGGTGCTCGCGGAGTGGCGCCGGCCGAATGGATTGCTGATCGAGCGCGTGCGCACGCCTCTCGGCGTGATCGGTATCATTTACGAAAGCCGGCCAAACGTGACCGCCGACGCGGGAGGCTTGTGCCTCAAGGCGGGCAATGCGGCGATCCTGCGCGGCGGCTCGGAGAGCTTCCATTCGAGCCGCGCAATTCACGCGTGTCTGGCCGCAGGTCTGCGCGCGGCTGGGCTGCCCGAAACGGCCGTGCAACTCGTGCCAACGACGGATCGGGATGCGGTCGGCCACATGCTGACAGGCCTGGGCGGCAACGTCGACGTTATCGTGCCGCGGGGAGGCAAAAGCCTCGTCGGGCGCGTACAGTCAGAGGCTCGAGTGCCTGTCTTCGCGCACTTGGAGGGCATCTGTCACACGTATGTCGATCGAGGTGCCGACCTCGACATGGCGGTCGCGATTGTCGTCAATGCCAAGATGCGGCGGACATCGGTCTGCGGCTCGACCGAGTGCCTTCTGGTCGACAGGCGGGCGCCTGAAAATTTCCTCCCGACGCTGGTGAAAGCGCTGCTCGACGCGGGATGCGAGGTGCGGGGCGATGGCGAGGCGGCGGCCGCGGATGAGCGAGTCAAGCCGGCAGCAGCGGACGACTACGGCCGCGAGTTCCTGGACACGATCATCGCGGTGAAGACCGTGGACGGCGTCGACGAAGCGATCGCGCACATCGGCAGATACGGCTCGCAACATACCGACTGCATCGTGACGGCCTGCTACGGCACGGCCGAGCGGTTCCTGAAGCGGGTGGACAGTGCCATCGTGCTGCATAACGCTTCGACGCAGTTCGCCGACGGCGGCGAGTTCGGCATGGGCGCCGAGATCGGCATCGCGACGGGCCGCATGCACGCGCGCGGTCCCGTCGGCGTCGAGCAGCTGACGAGCTTCAAGTACGTGGTGCGCGGCGACGGGCAAGTCAGGCCGGGGTGAGCCCAAATTGGGCGGGCAGCCCTAAGCTCGGCACTGGCCAACGTGTCAGTTTACGCTCTAACGAGCGCATCTGCGAGAACCGGAGCGCCGTAGGCCGGCTAAGCCAACCTACGGCATTGAGTAACGCCCCGCCTCTTACGTATTCATCGAGTTGAAGAAATCGCCGTTGGTCTTGGTCGACTTCAGCTTGTCGATGAGGAACTCGATGCCGTCCATGGCCCCCATCGGATTGAGGATGCGGCGCAGCACGTAGACCTTCTTGAGCTGATCGCGCGGGACGAGCAACTCCTCCTTGCGGGTGCCGGAGCGGGCCACGTCGATGGCCGGGAAGACGCGCTTGTCGGAGACCTTGCGGTCGAGGATAATTTCCGAGTTACCGGTGCCCTTGAACTCCTCGAAGATGACCTCGTCCATGCGGCTGCCGGTATCGATGAGCGCCGTCGCGATGATGGTCAGCGAGCCGCCTTCCTCGATGTTGCGGGCTGCGCCGAAGAAGCGCTTCGGGCGCTGCAGCGCGTTGGAGTCGACGCCGCCGGTCAAGACCTTGCCGGAGGACGGCACGACGGTGTTGTAGGCGCGACCGAGGCGTGTGATCGAATCGAGCAGAATGACAACGTCGCGCTTGTGCTCGACGAGGCGCTTGGCCTTCTCGATGACCATCTCCGACACCTGCACGTGGCGTGATGGTGGCTCGTCGAAGGTCGAGGCGATGACCTCGCCCTTCACGGAGCGCTGCATGTCGGTGACCTCCTCGGGCCGCTCGTCGATGAGCAGAACGATCAGGAAGCACTCGGGATGGTTGGCGGTGATCGACTTGGCGATGTTCTGCAAGAGCACCGTCTTGCCGGTGCGTGGCGGCGCCACGATCAGGGCGCGCTGGCCTCGACCGATCGGAGCGACGATGTCGATGACGCGCCCGGAGAAATCCTTCAGCGTCGGGTCCTCTATCTCCATCTTCAGCCACTCGTCGGGATAGAGCGGCGTCAGGTTGTCGAAGTTGACCTTGTGCTTCTGGGCCTCGGGCTCCTCGAAGTTGATCTTGTTGACCTTGATGAGCGCGAAGTAGCGCTCGCCCTCCTTGGGGCTACGGATCTGACCCTCGACGGTATCGCCGGTGCGGAGCGCGAAACGGCGGATCTGGGAGGGTGAGACGTAGATGTCGTCGGGGCCAGGAAGATAATTGGCGTCGGGCGAGCGCAGGAAGCCGAACCCGTCCGGCAGAGTCTCGACGACGCCGATGCCGGTGATCTCGATGTCCTTGGCAGCCAATTGCTTCAGGGTGGCGAACATGAGCTCCTGCTTGCGCATCGTGCTCGCGTTCTCGACGCCGGCCTCCTCGGCAAAGCTCTGCAGCTCCGTCGGTGTCTTGACCTTCAGATCCTGAAGCTTGATCTGCTTGATGATCTCTTGCATGTGAAACTCTCTGGACTTGCCGTCACAGGGGATAGACAGCGTCGCGACGAATGGCGCGGGCAGGTGGGGGGTAGATCGATCGATGCGTGGAGCGTCAGCCGAACTCGCGTCGGCGATGTCCATCGTTGAAAGCTTTCCGAAGAAGGGCGGGCGCCCGGGGAAGGCCTGTCGATTCGACAACGAATGTAACGCAATCGGGTTCCCGATGCAAAGCGAATTGAGCAAGTGCGAAATCAGAACGGCTTCACGATAACGAGAACGACGATGACGATCATCAGGACCGTCGGGACCTCGTTGACCAGCCGCCAGTGTGATGCGGGCTTGGTGTTGCGGTCCTCGGCGAAGGCGCGGACGGCGGCCGAAAGATAGCCGTGCGATGCCGAGAGGGCGATCACAGCCAAGAGCTTGCCGTGGAACCAGCCGGCCTTGAACCAGCCGCCCTGCCAAGCCAACCACAGTCCCACAACCCATGAAATGATCATGGCGGGGTTGATGATCGCCCGGAGCAGCCGGCGCTCCATAACCTTGAAAGTCTCGGATTGAACCGAGCCCTTCTCAGCATCGCAGTGGTAGATGAACAGGCGCGGCAGATACAACATCCCTGCCATCCACGAGATGATGGCGATGACGTGCAGGGCCTTCAGCCAGTCATAGGCGGCGGGGCCGGCGAGCCAGGCCATGACCACGAATGCGAGCGCGGTAACAACGAGGGCGGCGGCAGCGCGGACGATGGGTGAGGACACGGTCGGGGCCCTTCAGCTTGTCATCCTCGGGCTTGTCCCGAGGACCCATTTCTGGGCTTGTTCCGTCATTGCGGCCAGGAGGCAGGGGTTAGGCCAACTCCTGATCTCTGGTTGCTGCGCTTGCGGCGCGATGGGTCCTCGGGACAAGCCCGAGAATTACACCTGAGCAAACTATCCGCCCCTGACGATCTCCACCAAACGTGCGACGTTCTCAGGCGGCGTTTGCGGCACGATGCCGTGGCCGAGGTTGAAGATAAAGCGCTTGCCTTCCATGAGGTCGAGAATCTCGCGGGTGCGATCCTCGAGTGCCTCGCCGCCGACAACGAGTAGAAGTGGGTCGAGATTCCCCTGGACGACCACGGGCTCGTCCTCGAAAGCCTCGCCCATCATGTAGGGCGGCATGGCGGTGTCGCAACCGACGCCGTCGACACCGGTCTCCGAGACGTACCAGAGGGCGGCGGCGCCGGCCCCTCGCGGGAAACCGATGATCGGGATGTCCGGATGCGCCGACTTGACGCCTTCGACGATGCGCTTGGTCGGCTCGACGACCCAGCGGTCGAGTTCGTCGTCGGGCAGGACGCCGGCCCACGTGTCGAAGATCTGCAGGACATCGGCACCGGCTTTCACTTGCAGCCCCAAGTAGTCGATCGAGGTTTCGACAAGGATGTCAATCAGACTCTGGAAGCCCTCGCGATCGCGATAAGCCCAGAGTTCGAGCAGCAGCCTGATCCTTCGAGCCACGGCCCTCGACCATGTAGGTCGCGACAGTCCATGGCGCGCCGCAGAAACCGATGAGAGCGGTCTCCTTCGGAAGATCCTGACGGAGGCGAGCCACGGTTTCGGCGACGAGTTCGTACTTGGGCCGAGTCGCGGACGGCTGCAAGCGGGTGAGGTCGGCGGCCGACGTGATTGGGTCGAGCAGGGGGCCTTCGCCCTCGGCGAAGCGGACACCCTGGCCGAGCGCGTCAGGGACGAGCAGGATATCGGCGAACAGGATCGCGGCGTCGAAGCCGTAACGCCGGATCGGCTGCAAGGTGACCTCGGCAGCGAGAGCCGGGTTGTAGCACAGGTCGAGGAAACCACCGGCTCGGGCACGCACCTCACGGTACTCGGGCAGATAGCGGCCAGCCTGGCGCATCAGCCAGATGGGTGGCGGAGTGTTGGTCACGCCCTTGAAGGGATCGAGCAGGCGAAAAGATCGCTTGGGGGCAGGGCGAGAGGGCTTGGCCACTTCAATCTTCCCAAAGGTTCTATGAAGTTTCTGTTTTGACTCTTAGTTCGGTGGATTGCGGCTATCGATTGGGCGCCGGTGCGAGACGGTGGCGTAGCGGGGGTGTTGATGCAGGCATTCAAGATCAAGTAGCGGCAGACGCGGCGAGCCACAAGCGACGTAAAGGGGCAATGAGTCAGTGGCTTGATGGCACGTTGCCGTGTCACTTGGAGGCTGGCTGGCTGTTGACAAGCTGTCGTGAAGGCCGGAACAACGGATGGGATGGCTCCAGACGAATATGGAGCGACCCATCGCGGTGAGCATGGGCTCATCTGTTGATGAGTTGGTGGAGAAGCGGCAGGTTTGTCCTGGCGCATCGGAGGCCGGTCCTGACCGGCCGGGATAACCCGGGGTTTTGTCAACAGATGCCCAACGTCTCGCCGAGCTATTTTCACCTGCATCTGATCTCGGATGCGACGGGCGAGACTCTGACGACGATCGCCAAGGCGGCGGCTGTGCAATACGCGCAGGTGCGCCCGATCGAGCACGTGCATCCGCTCGTTCGGACGCAGCGCCAACTCGACCGGGTGTTGCAGGAGGTGGCCTCGGCACCGGGCATCGTCCTCTACACTCTGGTGCAGCGCGAGCTCACGAGGGTGCTCGAGACGCGGTGTCGTGAGCTGGGTGTGCCGTGCCTGCATGTGCTCGAGCCGGTTATGAAGGTGTTCGAGTCCTACCTCGGGGCGCCGCAGACGCCGATCGTCGCGGGCCAGCATGTTCTCGATGCAGGCTACTTCCAGCGGATCGATGCGCTGAACTTCGCCATGGCGCATGACGACGGGCGCTTGCCCGAGGATCTCAACCATGCCGACATCATCATTCTCGGCATTTCGCGCACTTCCAAGACGCCAACGAGCATCTACCTGGCGCAGCGGGGGTATAAGGTCGCCAACGTGCCGCTGGTGCCGGGTATCGATCCGCCCGCCGTGCTGGCAACGCCGCATCGGGCGTTCGTCGTGGGCTTGATCGCGAGCGTGGAACGGATCATGGAGGTGCGGCGCAACCGCGTGCATCTCCTCGCCGACAAGGACTTGGACGACTATGTGGACCGGGCGCAGATCTCAGCAGAGCTGACGACCTCGCGAAAGCTTTTCCAGCGGCATGGCTGGCCGATCATCGATGTGACGCGGCGCTCGGTGGAGGAGACGGCGGCGACGGTGATCAAGCTGCTCGGCGAGCGGCGTCTGGCAGAGACCGGCGGTCCCGACAATGACGACTGATGCTGCACAGGCCCAAGTCATCCTCGCATCGCAGAGCCGAAGCCGCCGACGGATGCTGGAGGCGGCGGGGCTCGCGTTCGAGGCGATCGCATCGGCGGTCGACGAGCCCCGGCTGCGCCAGGAACTGGAGGCGAGCGGTGCAATCGTCGGGCCCGAGGCCATCGCGCGAGCGCTGGCGGCCGCCAAGGCGGTCGAGGTCAGCCGTTCCCATCCCGACGCGCTGGTGATCGGTGGTGATCAGGTTCTGGCGTTTGGGCCGCGGATTTTCGAGAAGCCGCCCGATATGGCAGCGGCGCGCCGGCATCTTATGGAGCTGCGGGGCCGGACACACGTCCTCGTTTCGGCAGTGGTGCTGGCTCAATCAGGGAAAGTCGTCTGGGAGCACGCCGAGACGGCCGAGCTGGCGATGCGCGCCTTCACACCGGAGTTTCTGGATCGCTATCTGGCCTTGGCAGGTGAGGATGTCTGCCTGTCCGTCGGGGCCTACCAGCTCGAAGGGCTCGGGGCGCAGCTCTTCGAGCGCATCGACGGCGATTATTTCACAATTCTCGGGCTGCCGCTGATCGCGCTGCTCGGAGCGTTGCGTGCGCGAGGGATCATCGAGACATGAAGAAGGCGGCAGTGATCGGCTGGCCGATCGAGCATTCGCGATCGCCGATGATCCATGGGTATTGGTTGAAGACCTACGGGATCGACGGCTCCTACACCAAGATCGCGGTGAAGCCCGAGGACGTCACCGCCTTCGTGAACTCGCTGGCCGAGCGTGCGCTCGCCGGCTGCAACGTCACTCTGCCTCACAAGGAGGCAGTGTTCCGGGCGGCGGACGTGCGCGAGGCGTCGGCCGAAGCGGTGGGCGCGGCGAATACGCTGTGGCTGGAAGGCGGGCGGTTGCACGCGGCCAATACGGACACTTACGGCTTCATGCGGCATCTCGAGGTCTCGGCGCCTGCCTGGCGGGCGAAGGACAGGCCGGTGCTGTTGCTCGGTGCCGGCGGGGCGGCGCGTGGGATCGTCTACGGGATGCTGGAAGCGGGCGTCGGCGAGGTCCGCGTCGCAAACCGAACGCTTGCGAGAGCCGAGGAAATCGCCCGGCATTTCGGGTCACGGGTGAAGCCGCTCGCATGGGCCGATGCCGAGCGTGCGGCCGGCGACTGCGGGTTGGCCGTCAACACGACGTCGCTCGGCATGGCGAAGACGGGGCCCCTGGAGTTCGACGTGGGGTGTTTGCCGAGCGATGCGACCGTAGCGGACATCGTCTATGTGCCGTTGGAGACGGAGCTCCTGCGGCGGGCGCGGGCACGCGGCTTGGTTGTCGTGGATGGCCTCGGCATGCTGTTGCATCAGGCCGTGCCCGGCTTCGCCAAATGGTTCGGTGTCACGCCCGACGTGACGGACGAGCTGCGCGACATTCTCGTCGCCGATATCGAGGGGCGCTGATGCTGATCATCGGTTTGACCGGCTCTATCGGCATGGGGAAGTCGACCGTGGCGAAGCGGTTCGCCGCCAACGGCCTTGCGGTGTGCGATGCGGACGCCGAGGTGCACAAGCTCTATGCGGCCGGCGGCGCCGCGGTCGCACCGATAGAGGCAGCGTTTCCCGGGGTGACGGGGCCGGACGGTGTCGAGCGGTCAAAGCTCGCGGCGGCGCTGTTGGCCGACCCATCCGGGTTCAAACGGCTGGAAGCCATCGTGCATCCGCTCGTGTTCGAGGCAGAGCGGGATTTTCTGCGGCGCGAGGCGGCGCGCGGGGCAGAGATGGCGGTTCTGGAGATCCCACTTCTGTTCGAGGGCAAAGGCTACATGCAGGTCGATGTCATCGTCGTCGTGTCCGCCGCGGCGCATCTGCAACGCGAGCGCGTTCTGCAGCGGCCGGGGATGACGGCGGAGAAGTTCGAGCAGATTCTTTCGCGCCAGGTTACGGATGCCGAGAAGCGTCGGCGTGCGGATTTCGTGGTGGATACGGGTGTGACGATGTCTGAGACCGAGGCCGAGGTGGATCGGGTGGTCGCGGTACTCAAGGGGCGGACGGGGACGGCGTTCGCGAAGTATTGGGCGTAGATGGGGTCGAGGTTGCGCTTCGAGACCCGACGGAATTGTGCCACCTGTGTCGGGTCTCGCGAGTGCAGAGCGCTCGACCCGACCTACAGTGAATTCCATGCGAACCACTGTTCGGCCTCGGCGATGGCGTGACGGTGAGACAGGTCTGCGGGAGGGTCGATCAATACTCGATGATCGCGCGGCCGAGGATCTGGCCGTGGTGGAGGTGGTCGCAGGCCTCGTTGATGTCCTCGAGCCGGTAGCGGCGGGTGATCAGCTTGTCGAGCGGGAAGCGACCTTCCTGGTGCCAGCGCAGGTACATGGGAAAGTCGCGATCGGGGTAGGCCGCGCCGAGGCTGCCGCGGAAGATGCGCTGGCCGTGAATGATCAGGCTCGGGTCGAGCGTGATCTTTTCCTGCGGGATACCGACGAGCACCGACATGCCTCCAATGTTGCCGGCACCCTGGCCGCCACCGCGGGTTGCCGCCAGGATCTGCTCGCAGGTGCGCTGCTTGCCGATGGCGTCGAAGGCGTAGTCGACGCCACCGCCGGTCAAATCGCGGATCGCCTCGACGGGGTCGGTGTTACCCGATGCGTTGACCGTGTGCGTTGCGCCGAACTGGCGGGCGAACTCGAGCTTCTCGTCGGATAGGTCGACGGCGATGACCGGATAGGCCTCCAGGATCGATGCGGCCTTGATCGCGGACAGGCCAACGCCGCCGACGCCGAAGACGGCCACTGATTTGCCGGGGCGGACGCCGGCCGTGTGCATCACGGCGCCGGCGCCAGTGAGAACCGCGCAGCCGACGATGCAGCTCGTGTCCTTAGGGTGATCATGCGGGATCGGCACCACCAGCTCCTTGCTGGTGAGCAGGTCGCGGGCCCACGTGTAGACATGGCCCTGGGCGAGCTTGTCCTGATAGCGGGCGCCGGTCGGCTGCCAGACTGTGCGACCACGTGCTTCCGTGCGCGGCACCCAGGTCACGAGGCACATGTCGCCGGCCTTGACGTGTGTGACGCCCTTGCCGATCGCGGTTACGACGCCTGTTCCTTCGTGCCCGAGCAGAAGGGGCCGTCCCAGAGCTGCATTGTGCATCTGGTGGAGCTGGGAGTGGCAGACGCCGCTCGAATAGAGCTTGACGGTGACCTGGTCGGGACCCGGGTCCGGCAGCTCCAACTCAGCGATGCGTAGTGGTCCGCCAACCTCGGTTTGAATCGCAGCTTCGGTCTTCATGTCTGGGCAATCCCGTCTCGTTTGCTCGGCTTTTAGGGTCCGAATCCCCGCTTGCCGCTAGGCTACGCCGACCGGCGCGTGGCGCAAGGGTGAGGTCGCGCGAGGACAGGTGCCGCGGCGCTATGCCATCGGCTGGACGTCCTCATAGTGGACAGGATGGTCGTTCGACTTGCTGCTGTGGGGCAATCGCGGCAGGAGGGGATGAACGACGGGGGATACCGAATGCTGCGCGAGATCGTCCTTGATACCGAGACCACCGGCCTTGATGCCAAAAACGGAGATCGGCTGATCGAGATCGGTTGTGTGGAGATCGTCAATCGCATCCCGACGGGCGTGGAGTATCACGCGTTCATCTGCCCCGAGGACAAGGAGGTGCACCCGGAGGCGTTCAACATCCATGGCATCTCGACGGACTTCCTGCGCGACAAGCCGTTGTTTGCCGCGATTGCCGATGAGTTGTTGAGCTTTATCGGGGATGCGCCGCTCGTCATCCACAATGCCTCCTTCGACATCGGCTTCATCAACATGGAGCTCGGGCGGGCTGGGCGATCTCTGATTCCGCGCGACCGCTTGGTGGATACTCTCGAGATCGCGCGACGCAAGCATCCGGCAGGACCGAACACACTCGATGCGCTTTGCCGGCGGTATGGGGTCGACAACTCGAAGCGCACCAAGCACGGCGCGCTGATGGATTCCCTGCTGCTGGCAGGCGTCTATGTCGAGCTGCTTGGCGAGCGGCAAACGACCCTCGAGCTGGCTACGAGCGGTCAACGCGCAATTTCCCGGTCGGCGACAAAGGCCGCGGCCACATCGCGCCCGGTCCCCTTGCCGACGCGGTTGTCGGAGGAAGACGTCGCCGCGCATCAGGCGTTCGTTGATGGGCTCGGCGAAAAGGCGATCTGGAAGCGGCTCACCGTTGCCCCGGTGAGTTGAAGGCCATTGATCGATAGCCCATTCTCCCTCCAGATCTCCCGGACCGGTGATGGTGCCGGGGCCTGTGAAGGAGCAAGTCGAAATGGCTCAGCGACTAACAGAGAGCGAGCTGCAAAGCGCGATGGTCGGGCTCGACGGGTGGAACGAGGTTTCCGGCCGCGGAGCTATCCAAAAGACGTTCAAATTCAAGGATTTCAACGAGGCCTTCGGCTTCATGAGCCGGGTTGCCCTGGCCGCCGAACGGATGGATCACCATCCCGAATGGCGCAACGTCTGGAACACCGTCGACGTCGTGCTTTCGACGCATGATGCGGGAGGGCTGACGCAACGGGATGTCGATCTCGCCAAATTGATGGACGAGATCGCCGGGTGACTTGATGGAAAGCCAGAGCGTTCAGTCGCCAGGCCAGCGCAGCTTCTGACCGCCGAGCCCCAGTCCGAATGGCGCTGGTTGAGCTGGCTTATGAGCCAGCTTAGGCGCGCGAGGCGGGGGACGGCGTGGGGTCTCGGCCTGCCGCACCGCGGGCGGGCGACTCGGGCGCATGACTGAAGGTTTGGGCGCAATGGCCTTTGGTTTGCGCGATAGGGTGGTGTCGACCGGTGCCGGCGGATGCTCAGATTGCGGGGCTGAGATCGCTTCATCGGCTCTCGCCTCTACCTCGTCATCTGATCGAGTGTTTATGACGTCGCCTGCCGGCGATGTCGGCTGGCCGTTCCCCTCGGTCGCGAGGTTTACCTTCGCGACGGTCAGAGACGCAGCCTCGGTGCCCTCGGTGTTGGCCAGGCTTTGCGCAACTTCGCGGGCCGCCTCTATCGCATAGCGATGGTGACGGGCCATCTCACTCGGGGTCCACGGCTCGGGTCGACATTTGCAGCCGGACACGAGCTGCTTGCGGTAGCGGAGCGCATTTGGCAGCCGGATATAGGCGCGGCCTGTTAGGTCGATCATCGTGCGGGCATCACCCGAAGAGCCTCGATGATAAAAGAGCGCTGCCTCGGTGCCGCAACTTTTTTTGCAGATGTGGGCGTCCCGATAGAAGCTACGGCGGGTGACCGAGGCGCTGATCGGAAAGTAATAGCCGTCGCACATGCGCACACACATGGTGCGGTATTTGCCACCATCCTGAACCGACGGCTCTGGTCGGCTCATCGCACTCGAAGGCGGGGCGGCGGGTTGGCGATAGCGGAAGTCCGGCCGGGGCATGGATGCAGGACGGTTCGCCGACCGAGCTGAGGGTTGCGATCCGCCGAAACCGAAAATGCTCTGGAAGAAGCCCTGCGCGAGGGCGCGCGTGGAGGTGACGCCCGAGGCGAACGCCAGGGCGGTGGCAAGTAGTGCCACGCGATACGCTGCTGACATGGACGCTCAGCTACTGGAGGGAACAGTTACTGCAGTGGCCCCCGATCGAGGGAGCCACATCAGCGTTATGCATTGGGAAGGCAAAAAAACTCTGAACAAGGCCGTTCGGAGCGACACGATCGGGTTTCCGATCACACGTCGGATCAGTTGTCGCCGAATGCTCGCTCTTTCCACCCCCGGCTCGAGCCCGAGGCGGCGACGAAACCCCGCCGCGGCGAAGCCTCGACCGGCAGGGCGCCCAGTCGGAGAGCCGAGGTTTCGGTCCTGCGGCGTGCCGAGCGGTGAGGCGGTGCCAAATCGGCCTTTGCCGTCACGACGCGCAACTCGCGTTCCGCGTCGGCATTTGCGGTCGCTAACGCGGTCAGGGACTGCTGGCGGTCTGCCTCTACCTTGGCGGCGAGGCGCTTGGCCTCGGCTGCCGCCACCCGATCGCCCCGGCGTGCCGCGTCGGCTGCCGCGAATAACCGGTGACGGTCCTTTGCCGCCTCCTCCCAAGGCTGTGCCTGGCATTTGCATTGAGCATCGTAGCGCGATCGGAAGAGGAACGCGGACTTCAAGGCCGAGTATGGGAGGCCATCAATCGAAACCATCGTTCCGGGGCCTCCACCAGGTACGCGGTGGACGAACAACTTCGCTGGGCTGCCGCAGGCTGATTTACAGGCAGATTTGTCGGCGTCGAACCGATCCGATGTCGTAGAAAAGCTGATCGGCCAATAATATCCGTCGCAAAGCCTGACGCAGTAGGTGCGGTAGGTGTCCGCCGCGCCGTTATGGAAATCAGCCGCCGGGTCGTCGATCGGATCATCGGTCGAGGCCCGTGGAGGGACGGTCAGCGAAGGCTTGAGTGCACCTGCGGTCAAGACGGTTGAGGCGCCATTGCCATCTAAGGGGCCAACCGTCTCGGGGCCAGTCGCGAGAGGCGGCGCGGTCCAGACCGGCTGAGGGCCAGCGCGACCGCTACCGTCCATAATCTTTGTATCGAGCAAGCTGACAACCGTCAGACCAACACGATAGGTGCTCCAGCCGGTCGCCAGGGCAATTAGGGCCGCGCAGACTGCATATGCGCTCAAGCGCACGGCAGTCCCCAGCCAGAGACGATCTGTCCACATCGCGATACGCTGCACTTACCTGAAGCTTACCTACAACCCAATTCGTCCGGGCACCTACCTACCGCCAAAACCGCGTGCTTCCAACAGGTTTCGTCATCAACGTCGCGTGAATTCAGAAAGTTCCTTATCGGATCAGCGCGGTGCCAAGCGAAGGGCGCCGTCCAGTCTGATAGATACGCCGTTCAGCATGATGTTCTCGCAGATGTGGGTCGCAAGCGCGGCATACTCAGTCGGATGTCCTAAACGAGACGGGAACGGCACCGATGCGGCCAGGCTATCGCGCGATTCCTGCGGCAGGCCATCGAACATCGGGGTGTGGAAGAGGCCAGGCATGATGGTCGCGATGCGGATGCCGGATTGGGCGAGGTCGCGTGCGATCGGGAGGGTCATGGCCATCACGCCGCCCTTTGACGCGGAATAGGCAACCTGGCCGATCTGGCCGTCCTCGGCAGCAACCGAAGCGGTGCAGACGATGGCGCCTCGCTCGTTGTCGGGCGCCAGGGGGGCAGCGTCTGCATCTGGGCCGCGCATTTGGCCGTCATCAGGAAGGTTCCGATCAAATTGACCTGGATGACCTTGGTGAAGGTGGCGAGGTCGTGGGGCTCGATGGCGCCGGTTTCGCGGTTCTTGCGAGTGATGCGCTTGGCAATGCCGACGCCAGCGCAGTTGACCAGAATGCGTTCTCCGCCGAGAGCCTCGCGGAAGGCTGTGAGGGCGGCGTCAACGCTCGCTTCGTCGGTCACGTCGCACTGAAAGAATTTCCCGCCGATGGCCTTGGCGTGGGTCTCGCCGAGGCTCGCGTTGAGGTCGAAGATGGCAACCTTCACACCCTTGTCGGCCAATGCCTCTGCCGTCGCGCCGCCGAGACCGGACGCGCCACCCGTGACGATGGCTGTAATGTTCGATCCGAGCTGCATGGGGGTCTCCTCGTGCGATTGGGCGATTGAAGCGCGATGGGCGCTGTCATACGTTTCGCGGCTGGCGCGGTAAAGCGCATGAGCAACTATCCTCCAGGAGGCCTGCCTTGGCTTTGACCGCAACCAATCGCTTGATCGATCTCTACAGCGACACGCAAACCAAGCCCTCGGCGGGCATGCGAAAAGCCATGGCCGAGGCCGAGGTTGGCGACGAGCAGCGTGGCGAGGACCCTACGACCAACCGGCTGCAAGAGCGGGTGGCGGAGCTGGTCGGCAAAGAGGCTGCCGTCTTTTTGCCGTCGGGGACGATGTGCAACCAGATTGCGATGCTGGTGCATTGCCGGGCCGGGGACGAGATCATCGGATCGGCAGAGACGCACGTGTTCACGTCAGAGGGGGGCGGTGCCTCGGTTCTGGCGGGAGCTCAAACCAACTGGATCCCGAGCGACAAAGGCATTTTCACCGGCAAGGAGCTGGCAGCGGCGATCCGAACCGGCGATGGGCGGCACAACCCGATCTCGAAGGTCGTGGTGATCGAGCAGACGGTCAATCGGGGCGGTGGGGCCATCTGGACCTGCGCGCAGATCGAGGATGTCGCGAAGGTGGCCCGTCAGCATGAGCTGCTCGTGCATATGGATGGGGCGCGTCTGCTGAATGCGGTGGTCGGGTCCGGGGTCAAGGCCACTGAGATGACGCGGCATGTCGATACGGTCTGGCTCGACCTGTCGAAGGGGCTCGGCTGCCCGATCGGCGGCGTGTTGGCCGGGTCGAAGGCGTTCATCAACGAGGCTTGGCGGTGGAAGCATCGGCTCGGCGGTGCGATGCGGCAGTCAGGAATCGTGGCGGCGGCCGGCGTCTACGCGCTCGATCACAACATCGAGAAGCTCGCCGAGGATCATGCCAATGCGCGCCGTTTGGCCGAGCACATCATCAGTGTTCCGGGATTGTCGCTCTACACGCCCAAGATCGCCTCCAACATCGTGTTCTTCGATCCAGCCGGCGCGGGGCTCACGTCCAAGCAGGTGCATGATGGACTGTTGAGGAAGGGCGTGCGGATGGGACTGACCTACGGCAACATGATCCGCGCCGTGACGCACCTTGACGTGTCGCAGGCCGACATCGATCAGGTCGGACGCACGCTCAAAGACGTGGTGACGGAGTTGAAGGGCTGATCCTGCCCTTTGCTTCCAAAGTGCTGATCGATACAAAAGCGATGCTGCCCAAGCGCGTACATTTTGCCTGGGCGGCTCCATACTTCATCCGAATTGCTTCACCCGAGAACCGGACCAGGACCGAAACAGCCCATGTCGCTCGAAAATCGGGTCCTGCTCTGGATGTGCGTGCTCGTGGCTGTAAACCAGCTCGGGTTCGGGGCCATGATTCCGTCGCTGCCGCTCTATGCACAATCGTTCGGCGTGCCGGCGTCGGCGGTGGGAATGGCGGTTGCGGTCTATGGGCTCGCGCGGTTTTTTACTGCGGTGCCGTCCGGGCAGCTTTCCGACCGACTTGGGCGACGGCCGACGCTTGCGATCGGCGGGATCATCTCGGCGGTCGGCAATTTGTGGTGTGCCATTGCCGACAGCTTTCCGGAGTTCATCATCGCGCGGTTCGTGGCCGGTGCCGGGGCGGGGTTGATTGTTACGACGGGCCAGATCGTGCTGGCGGACATTACGACTCCTGAGCGGCGTGGACGGATGCTAGCGCTCTATCAGGGAACATTCATCTTCGCGGTGGGCATAGGTCCATTTCCGGGCGGGCTGCTCGCCGAGCACTACGGGCTGGCGGCGCCATTCTGGGCTTATGGCGTGGCGGCGCTCATGGCAACGGCGGTGGCTTGGTTCGCGGTCAGCGAGACACGCGACATCGGCAAGAACGCGGGAGCGCTGACGGCTGGTCCGAAGCTGTCGTTCCTCGATCAAACGCGTCTGCTGACGTCGAAGATCGGGTTCGCGCTGATCAGCGTGATCGTGCTGATGGGGGCCGTGGTGCGGACCGGAGGTCTGTTCACGTTGATCCCGATCCTTGCCAAGGAGCGGCTCGATCTTTCGGTATCGGCGATCGGATTCGCGCTGATGCTCGGTAGCGTCTCAGGTCTGATCGCTGCCTATCCGCTGGGCTGGGTAACGGACCGATACGGGCGCAAGGCGGTGATCGTTCCAGCGACCATCATCTCCGGCTCATCGATGCTGCTGTATTGCTTTGCGCCGACGTATTCCTGGTTCATCGGCGCGAGCGTCGTGTGGGGCGTGGCCATCTCGGCGTTGGGCACGGCGCCGGCCGCATATGCGGCGGATTCGGCCCCGCCGGGCATGAATGCGGCAGCGATGAGCACGTTCCGAATGATCGCGGATGCCGGTTATGTGGCGGGGCCGCTGTTGCTCGGCTTGATCGTCGATCTGTTTGGCGCCGTCACGGCGTTGGTCGTGGCCGCCGTTCTGGTGATGGCGTCCGGCGGGGCTTTCGCAATGTTTGCGCCGGAGACCTATCGCAGCAAGGCGGCCACTACGCTGTAGGGGGCTGCCCTGAGCTCGCAAGGCAGCAGAAACGTCTCGATGTCAAGATGTTGGCAAGTCTTGTGCAGCTCATGTCACCAAATTGATTCACGTGTGACAATCCGGCTCAGACCTATGCAACACCAAGTGCGCGCCGCCAGAAGGCCAGCATGTCCTCGCGGAAGGTCTCGGCGTCGCCTGGGTTGCTACCGAGCTTGGCGCCCTTCTTTCCGTAGCCGGCTTTGAGCGAGTAAATCATTACATCGCGGTCGACCAGGGCCGGGTCGGGTTTGTCGCTCAGGGGGTGGATGAAGGCGCCGTCATCGTCGAGGTAGGTCGTCGGGGCATGCGGCGAGACGGATGCTTCGGCAATATCGACGACGCCAGTGCCGCGGTCGAAGCTGTGGTGAGCGCCCCCCACGAGGCGCATGGATGCCTTGCCGCCGGATTGCCTGATGGCCTGACAGTGCCCTTGGACCTGCATGGGCGAGCACCACTCGTCGCGATCGCCCATCAGAACGCGGATTTCGGCCGAGCCGACGCGCGGATCCAGGAACTGGTGCCCACTCCAGGGATAGGCGCCGAGGACGGCGATGGGGCCTCGGCCAGGGCCGATCACGGCATCAGCTAACCGCCGCGTCGCGGCCGTCAGAACTGCGGCGCCGCCGCGGCTATGGCCTTGCATGCCGATGCGTGACGGGTCGATCTCCGGTCGTGCCGCAACAATTTTCCAGGCGGCGAGCACGTCGTAGGCGCTGGCCGCGAAAGAGAACTGCGTCTGCTTGGCTACCGTCGAGGTGACGCCGCGCGCGCCAAAGCTATCGAGAACAAACGCGGCGATGCCCGCATCGGTCAGTGTCGAGGCGTGGGTGAGATTGGCGGCGGTGACGCCGAGGCTGCCGGGTATGATGAGGACAAGCGGTAGCTTGCCCGCGGAATCCAGAGAGGCGGCGCGCGGCAAGAACAGTTTACCGTCGACGGTGATCGGCGCCATGGCCGACGGCCGCGAGATGGCCTCGTAGTAGTTCGACGGCGAGGCCGAGGGAATATCGAGGTTCGAACCCGTGATGCCGTTGGCGAGGATCACGTCGCGGTCGCGGAATTGCGTAGGGGTAGCAGCGGCCATGCTGGGCTCCATCCATGTGCAGCCGTCAGCGTCCGACCAATCATGGATCGGCGTCAAGTCGTAACGAAACCAGCGGCGGGCGCAGTCAATCGTTCATCTTGGACAGGAACGGGCCGATGATGTCGGAGTAATCGTCGGTCCAGGGTCGAAGCGTCTTCGCGTCGAGGGGAGCGGCCCCCTTCAGCGACTCGAACGGCGCCAGGGCCTCGGCCGATTTGGCGAAGACCGCGATCGTCGAGGACGTCTGGCCGTAGCTGCCGTCGGCCGAGTTGTCGGACACGAGAATGCCGCGGGCGCCGTCGACGAGTTTCACGGTGGCACCCAGCACGGCATCCAGGTCGAGATAGCGGTTCGAGATGTGCAAGACGGCCGCGCCGTTCCTGCTGATCTTGGCGAGGTAGATGCGCAGGGCTTCGGCGGTCATCAAGTGGATCGGCACGGCGTCCGACGTAAACGCGTCGACGATGATGAGGTCGAAGGCGCCGTCGGGCTCTTTCGCCAGCGTCAGGCGGGCGTCGCCGATGACGATGTCGGGCGGTTTGGGCTGACACTTGTCGAGATAGGTGAAGTTGGCGGTGTCCTGGGAGATCGAAACCATCAATGGGTCGATCTCGAAGAAGCGCCAGCGCTCACTTTCGGCAGCGAGGCACGCGAGCGAGCCAGCACCGAGGCCGATAACGCCGAAGCGACCGGTCCCACCCTTCGATGTGACATTCTCACGGATCGTCTTGATCGAGCGCGCCATGGGGCTCTCGGGATAGTAGTAGGTGCCGGGCGTGGTGTCCGGCGCCGCTGCTCCGAACTCGTCGCGCATCCTCTGGGCGCCATGCAACGTCGTGCCGTGGGTGAGGATGTTGTACTGACCCGAGGGATAGACGCGGTAGACGCCGAAATAGCTGCGCTGGGCATCGGCGCGGCGAACGCCGGAGGGCAGGAGGACGATGGCCGCGCACATGCCGAGAGCTGCAACGAGCTGTCGCGACGGATGGCGCCAGAGGATCAAGATCATCGCTGCGAACAAGGCCGCAACAACGGCCGTGCTGCCCCACTCGATCGCGGCCAGGCGGAGGGACATGTAGATTTCGACGAGGCCGCGTGCCCACCAGGCGGAGCCGGGCAAGTCAGCGCCATCGAGCGCCGGCAGCAGCGGAACGGCTTTTGGAATCCAAACCAGGGCGAGAATTCCGGCTGCGATCACGAGCCAGAGGCCCAGCAGGTTGTCGCGGTGCTCTCGCTTAAAGCTGATCGACAATGCGCCCGGACGACACGCCACCGACAGTGCGAGAAGGATGGGATACTCGAAGATCTGGGGGAAAATGCGTGGCGCCACCAGGGCTGCGAAGAGACCGCCGAGGACACCGCCTAGCGACATGAGCAGATAGAACTCGGTCAGCCTGCTGGCCGGCGGCCGCGTCTCGTAGAGCGTGCGGTGCGCGACCATGGTAGATGCGAAAAACACGGCGACACCGGTCGAGGCGGTGACGAACCAGCCTTCGTGCTCGGTCTGCGAGAGAGCCAGGAGCGCCAGGATCAGGGCTCCGATGTGGACGGCGCGCATGCCTTCCATGGAAGGCACGCGCCAGACCCATCGCACGGCGGCCATGAAAGCCAGGGCTGCGGCTGCGGCTGCGAAAAGCCGGCCAGTCGAGGTGGCGTCGCTGCCCAACAGGGCAATCGAGAACGAGGGCCAGAACGCTGCCGCGCCGAGGGCAACGACGAGCGCGGCGGGGACCAGGGCGATCGGCCTGTCTCGGAAAACCAGGACGAAGGTGAGCAAGTAAAGCGACAACGGCAGCACCCAAAGAAGCGGTGCGGACGCGACGTCCATCGTGATGTGCGTGGTGAAGGCGGTCAGCAAGGCGGATGGGACAAAGGCCAGGCCGACCCAGCCGAGGCGGCGACCGAGTGTCGGCGCGACGGTGTCGGCTTCGCTCTTCAAGTCCCCGTCTTCCAACGCAGAGCTCGCCGATCGGCGGATCACCATGATGCACAGCATGAGCAAGGCGATGAGAGTGACGAAGCCCGCGGCCCAGACGCGCGAGAGGGCGCCCAGCCCGAAGGCCGGCTCGAGGACGAACGGATAAGCGAGCAAAGCGATCAGGCTGCCGAGATTGCTGGCGCCGTAGAGAAAATAGGGATCGCGGGCATGGGGATGTCCGGAGGCGGAGAACCAAGCCTGCAGCAGCGGTGCATTGGCCGAGACCGCGAGAAACGGAAGACCTACGCCGGCGGCGAACAGAGTTAGCTGCCAGACGGCCGGATCTCCGGCGGGCGGCTCGCCGAAATTGGCCGGGATGGCGATGGGCAGCGCTAGCAGAGCTGCGGCACTGAGGGTGAGATGGATCAGTCCGCCGAGGAGAGGGCGCGTCAAGCGCATCAGCACATGCGCATAGCAGTAGCCGGCCAAAAGCGTTGCCTGGAAGAACACCATGGCAACGGCCCAAACCGATGGAGAGCCACCCAGGATCGGGAGCACCATCTTGGCGAACATCGGCTGCACGGAGAACAGAAGCAGTGCCGATAGGAACGTGGTGACCGTGAAGACCAGAAGCGCAATCGAGCCAGTGGACGTTGGCCCGGCCGAAGGTTGAACGTCGGCTGACACTGCGGAGCCCGCGGGCTCTCCGCCAGCTTTCACCTGATCCTGCATGAACCCTACTCCAGGCACCGACGGGCGGCGGACGCGCTGCTATAACGCGTCCACCGCCCGTTGCGATCTACCCTGCGGCGCCGTGGCAGGAAAAATTTCCGTTACTCAGACCGTTACGGCCTCGCCGGGCGGCGGGGCGACGACATTATGGCCGCTCATCTCGGCCTGGAACTTCGACGCATCGGGGTCGAGCATGCCGGGGAACGTGCCGTAATGGCATGGCAGGATCGTCTTGAACGAAAAGAACTTCTTGCAGGCGAAGGCCGCCGCCTTGGCACCCATCGTAAAGCGGTCGCCGATCGGCACGATGCCTATGTCGGGCTTGTGGAACTCCGCGACGAGCGCCATCCCGGAGAACATGTCGGTATCGCCCATGTGATAGACGGTCTTGCCTTCCTTCGCCTTGATGACAATGCCGTTGGGATTGCCGAGATAGATGCCGCCCGAGGAGGACGAGTGAAGGGCATCGACGAGGGTGAGGTCGAAATCCGTGTCCGACACGGTCCCACCGGTGTTCATGGGCTGGATCTTTTCGGCGCCTTTTCCCTGAACATGGAGGGCTAGCTCGTAGGTCGCGAACAGCGGGGCACCGGTCGACTTGCAGATCTCACCGGCATCGCCGATGTGATCGTCGTGGCCGTGGGTGAGGGCGACGTGGGTGACGCCCTTCGTGGCCGTTTCGAAAGCGATGCCGGATTTCTGGAAGGTCGGATTCCCCTTCAGGAACGGGTCGATCAGGATGACGCTCGCGCCGGTCTCGATGCGAAAACAGGAATGACCGAACCAAGTGATCTTCATCTTCGGGTCTCCAAAAACGTAGCGATGGTTTGACGTGGCCGGGCGCACTATAAGGGGCTCATGGACGAGGATAAACTGCAAGAGGCCGGCGCCGCTCCCGAGCCGGCTGCGAGGCCTGACACAGTTGGCGTGCTATCGATCGAGGCCTTCGCGGCTGCGCTGCCGCCAGGGGGTCGGCTGATTGGTATCGATGTCGGCACAAAGACCCTGGGCCTGGCGCTTTCCGATGTGTCACGCATGATCGCCTCGGCGCTCGAGACGATCCGCAGGAGCAAATTCAAAGCGGATGCGGCGCGTTTGCTCGAGCTTTCCTCCACCCTCGGTGTGTGCGGATATGTGGTCGGCCTGCCGCTCAACCTCGATGGCACGCAGGGTCCGAGGGCGCAGGCCTCGCGCGCCTTCGCTCGGAACATCGCGACGCTGTCTGGAGCGCCGATCCTGCTCTGGGACGAGCGCCTGACTACTGCCGAGGCCGAGCGGATGCTCATCCAAGCGGATACGTCGCGACGGAGGCGGGCGGAGGTCATCGACAAGCTGGCTGCCACCCTGATCCTACAAGGTTCGCTGGACAGGCTCAGGGCGATGGCGAGAGATAGCGCGAGCACGGAGCGCCTTTCGGGTCAGCCCCAAGGCTGCTAACGAGGAGTTGGGGCGCATCGTGCTGCGCCAACAGCGCCGGAACGATCCGTGATTGAATTCTCCTCGTGGACACTCGACGTCGTTGCTTTGGCCATCTACGTCGTGACGCTCGTTGGGTATGGCTACATCTCGGGGATAGACGCCTTACAGCGTCGCAGCATCGTTGGGGCCGTACAGCGCCAGCGCGAGCAATGGATGCAGAACATGGCGGTGCGCGACGTGCGGATCGTCGACGCGCAACTGCTCGGCGGGCTGTCTCAGGGCAATGCCTTCTTCGCATCGACCTCGGCGATCATCATCGGTGGCCTGGCGGCGATGCTGGGCTCCGGAGACAAAGTACAAATCCTGCTCGAGCGCCTGCCATTCGTGGCGTCGTCGTCACCAGCGCTGTTCGAGACGAAGCTTCTGCTGATGATCACCATTTTCGTGTTCTCGTTCTTCAAGTTCGCGTGGGCGTTCCGACTTTCGCACTACACCGCGATCATGATCGGCGCGACGCCCATTCTCGATGAGAGCAACCAAGACGCTTGCGCATCACATGCGCGGCGGACGGCGCGCCTCATCGGTCTGGCGGCGGAGCATGCCAACACGGGGCTCAGAGGCTTCTACTATGCGATCGCCGCGATGGCGTGGTTCTTCCATCCGCTGGCGTTGATCGCGGCGACGGCGTGGGTGCTTGGGATTCTCATCCGACGCGATTTCTTCTCGCGCGCGCGACGCTTGATGTTGACGGACTGAGGCATTCAGTTCGCCGTAGGCTCAATGACGATCCGGGCTCACTCAGGCGGAAGGCCTGTCGCCGCGCTGCTGCTGGCGCCACTGCGACGGGGGCATGCCAAACCAACCGCGCGCGGCGCGTGTGAATGCCGACAGTTCTGAAAAGCCGAGAAGCAGCGCGATCTCGGTGAGAGGCATGTTGCTGTCGCGCAGGTATCGCTCAGCGAGCGACCGGCGAACGCGGCCGACCTCGTCCTCGAAGGTCGTGTTGTGCTTTTTCAACTCGAGTTGAAGCTGACGTGGCGACCGTTGCAGCTTTGTCGCGGTGCTTTCCAGGCTGACCGCGCGAAGGGCCAGTGAAGAGACGAGGTACTCGTCGATTTCCCAGATGATTCCTTGTTTTTTCTCGATGCTGGCGAGCTCGCGCTCGACGATACCCTTCAGGACTGCGAACAGGGTCACGTCAGCCGCTTCACTGCGGCTTTTGAGGACATCGGATCGCAACCAAAGCGCCGTCTCGCGCGTATCGAAGTGGAGGTGGCGGCCAAAAAGCGTCTCGTAGTCACCTCCGCAGCCGGGCTCCCGGTACGAGAATTCAGCGCGTAGAGGAACCCAGCCAGCGCCGAACTCGTTACCGAGGCGGACGACTGTCAGAGACATGACAAACTCGAGGAACTGCTTTCTGGGTGCGACGAAAGCCGGGCCACACTCGACCGCGAAGCGGGCTACGCCGTTCTCGTCGGTAAGATGGAAATCGACGGCGTCGCACTGCAGGCGGACATACCGTGCCAAGCACTCGAGGCACGTTCGGAGATCCGGTGCGTTGAGGATGAGAAAACCGAGGGCGTGCATTCCGCCACGTGGAAAGGCACGAGCAAAACGGAGGCCGAGGCATTCGTCGCCCGTCCGGATGGCGGCGAGGTCGAGCAGCCTTGCAAATGAATTGAGTGGAATCGCCGTGGCAGCATCGGGCCTCAGATCGGCCGAGAGTCCACACTCAGGCAGCAAGTCAGGGAGACGTACCTTATATCGGGATGCGAGCAATTGCTCGAGCCCTGCCAGCATATTCGATCGGATCGTCGGCTCGGACGCCGGCATGTTCCGCCTCCGTTGCCCGCAGAATGATCAATACAGAATTTCCAAAAACACGATCAACCTCGTTTCCAAGATCAATCTCCGCGAGCGTAAGGTCAAGCTTCATTGTAGCATGGTCTCTATACGACGCGGCTTAAATGAGGCACTCGGATGATCAGAACTCACGAGAGTGTCCCCAGTAGTTGGGAGCAGATAGATGCCTAACTTGAATGCGGGCTCCCTGAGCGAGTCGATGCTGCATCTCCTGCATCGCGCCGGTCAGGTGGCTGACGAGATGTTCTCCGAGGAAATGCAGGGCTCCGATCTTACGCCCCGGCAGTTCGCCGTGTTGCGCGTCCTGCAGCGTCTCGAGACAGCGAGCCAGACGGACATCGTCAATGAGACCGGGATCGACCGGTCGACACTCGCGGACATCGTGAAGCGTCTCGTGGCGCGAGGGCTGATCGCGCGGCGGCGGTCGAAGGCAGACGCACGGGCTTATGCGGTTCGACTGACCCAGGCCGGCAAGGATGCGCTGAAGTCGGCTGAGCCTGCTTCGGAGCGGGTCGAGGATCGACTGCTGAAAACGCTGCCACAAGCGCGTCGCGATGCGTTCATCGATAGCCTGGCTACGCTGGTGCAAGCCTTGGCTGCATCAGAGGCGAGCGAACGAGACAGCAAGAACGAAGCGTGATGCGTCCGGCCGGAGCTGATTGCTCCGGCCGGACGCTAGTGTCGATCACCTGATAATCGTCATCGCTGTCATTCGCCTTCAGCGTCAGGCGAACAGCTTGAGCTGCTTTTCGTCGGCGCCCTTGGTCTCATGGGCCAGCTGCTCGATACGGTCGAACGGCACCTGCTCGGCCTGAATGAGCGAGCGCTGGGCTTTCAACGGGCGTACAAGCCCCTCCTGAACCAAGTGGAACTCGCCGACCGTCTGACTCGGCAAGACCGCTGCGGCGTCGAGTCCGGATTCCGATTGGAAAGCGGACTTCAGCTTCTTCAAGGCGGTGTCTTCGCGGACGCGCCCAATGAACCAGCTGGTGATCTGATCGCGGCTCTTGTAGTCGAGGTCGCCCGGCGACTGGGTCGCGAGCATGATGCCGAGACCGGCCGAGCGAGCTCGCTTCAGCAGGCTTTGCAGCGGTTCGGCGGTCGCCGGCTTCGAGTTGGCCGGAATGTAGAGATCGGCCTCATCGAACATCACGACGGCCTGGAGCTGATCGTTCGGGTTGCGCTGGCAGAAGCGTAGCGCCTCGGACAAGAACTGCGAAACCCAGAACAGGATGTTCTCGTTGTCGCCGAGGAAGCCGGTGTAGATCACCGAGAGGCGTGTACGGCCGTCGCGGCGGGCAAACGGGCCGAGACCGAGCAACGATTCCATCGTAAGTGCCTCGCCGCCGCCTTCAAACAGCGACGAGTTGCGGTGCCGCAGCGAGTCGAGCTGGCCGATAAGGTCGCGGCGGATCCGGCCGGATGGATCCATGCGCTGCGTGAGCTCGGTCAGCTCCGGATCCTCCTCCTCGAGCAGGTTGATCAGATCCCCAAGCGTGACCTCTTTCGACGACCGGCTGCCGAGAATCTTCAGCGCCACGGACAACGTGCCAGACTGGCGCTGGTGGGTTGCCGAATTCTTGAGGTGGAGCATGTCGCCCATCGCGGCCGCCGAGAGATTGGCCAGCAATTGCTGCTCGTGCTCGGGCAGCTCGTTCATGCCGTTCGGCAAGAGCGTGATCGAGATGGGACGGCCCGAGGCGCGGCCAGGGGTATAGACGGCGACGTCGATCGAGTCGGCGAGCTTTTCACGGTCGCCGCGCCGTTCGCTCATGTCGTTGTCGTTGAACCGCCAGACCTCGGGGTTGGCATAGGATGCCAGGTCGCCTTTGCGGTCGATCAGGATGGCGGGGACACCGCGCAGAAGAAGCTGCTCGATGAGCGAAAGGGCGAGCGTGGTCTTGCCCGAGCCGGAGCCACCGAGCACGGCTGCGTGACGCTTGAGGATACTCTTGTTCAAGGTAATCGGCTTGCCGCGACCATTCAGCTCACGGCCGGCCAGGATGCTCGAGTTCGTCGGTGGCATTCTCGTCGAGGATGTCCGTCAGCTGCAGCTCCTCGTCGGCTCCATCGATGGGCACGGCTGCACCCTGAGGGGCCGGAAGAGTCGGGAGCGGCATGCCGCTCGCCCAACCCGTCCAATCCGCCAGAAGATCGGCGGGGGTCGGATGCATCGGTGTGGCGGCGCCGGCCGGAACGGTGGGGAAGGCGCGTGCCGGATGCTGCGGCACCACGTTGATCGCGTCGTTAGACCGCATCACTGATCTCGGCGGCTCGACGTCGCCGAAGCGCGTAGCCGAGCGGCCGAGGAGGTCGAGGCGCAGGAGCTGGACGATCGGCAGCAGACCCGACAGCAGCTTGGCGTCGCCGATCCACTCGGCAAAACCGATCTGATGACGATTGCGGACATGGAACTCGCGCACGGTCAACATGCGCTCCCATTCGGGAATAGGAACCAGCAGCGAACGACCGCCGGCCTCGCGGAAGCGGCGGAAGGCCTGCGCGGTCTGATTCTTGCGGTTCGGCGGAAAGTCCGATGCACGCAACATGAAGCACTGCCAATTCTTCATCGATAGCAGTGCTTTGTCGAGCTGCCGCTTAAGTCCCCCGCCTTGGGTTGGCTTGTTGCAGATGAAGACGCGTGCGTCCTGCACGACGTGGCTGCCGTGGGTGACCTGTATGTCGATGCCGGGCAGCTCCTCGCCGAGTGAGAGCCGCGTGACGGTGATCCGGACCTCGTCCGGCCATTCGTCGCCGGCTACGGTGAGTGCGCCGGACAGGACGTCCAGAAGATCGTGATCGCCCGAGGGCATCTCGGCCTCGGACTCGCCTTGGAAGCGATCCCAAAGCCGCTGGAAATCGATGCCGCCACCGGACCCGCCGAGGCCCGTGGACTGACCTGCGACCGGCTTCGCCGGATCGGCGAGCCCGAGGGCCGCGGCCAACGTGGACAGGAAGCCGGCGCCGGCATCCTCCGGCTCGCTCTTTTCCTCAGGCTCGGAATCAGTGCCATCGAGCTTTGCACGGAGCCGGCTCTGGGCGTGCTCGAGGAGGCGGCGCGTCGAGAGGCCGCCGAACTCCTCGAAGAACTGCGGACCGAAGAAGTGCGTCGGGTCCGTATCGACAGTGATGTTGCGGCGCGCCGCCTCGTGCTCGAGCCGCTTCGAGATGATCAGCTTCGCCTCGGTTGGCGTACGTGCCTCGAGAAGAGCTACGGGGCCGGATTTCTCAATGCGATCGATGTAGGACTGGGCGAGAACGCCGCGGGCCTGGTCGTAGAAGTCGCCAAGGCAGGAGATGACAATTATTGAGGATGGCACTCGGTTTGCGATCTGAATCAGATCGCGCACGGCCTTCTGGAAGCGCTCCTCCGGGTCGGGGAAGAAGCGCAGGTCCTCGACCTGATCGATGCAATAGACCAGCGCGGCACGATCGACCGTCCAGGCGAGCTTCCCGAGGCTCTCGAAGATATCGAATGCGCGGCCATCGCCCGAGGTGGGGTCGAGGGCGGATACAGCCTCACGGGCGAGGTCGGCGAGCGGGCGACCTTGCAGGAACTGGCGAACCCGTTGATCGATGCGTGGATCTGAGCGCTGAAGATAAAGCAGGGCGCGGACGATGTTTATGTCCAGCTCCTGGGCGTCGAAGCGCGGGCTGCCGACCAGGGTGTCTGCGATCTCGGTGACGAGACGGGCGAGCGAGGCGTCGTCGAATTGCAACTCGCGCAGCTGCTCCAGTTGCTCGTGAGGCAGGACCGCCGCGTCCTCGACGAGACGGTTGGTGAGCCGCGACAGACCGCTCTCGCCGACGCGGTCCGGATCGTAGGGCTTCTCGAGCGAATTGATGAGACGCTTGAGGTAGTAGTCGGCGTAGTTGGAGATATCCGGCGTCATCTGCGCATAGCCGAAATAGGCCGTGCCTTCGCGATGCGACGCCGTGCGGAGGGCCCGAATCAAATGAGTCTTGCCGGCGCCAGACTGGCCGTGGAACAGAAGTATCCGAGCCTGGCTCGGTGCTCCACGCCCCGACGTGACCGCCTTCAACGTGTCGGCGAATTTGGCTCGCGCCTGCTGGTGTACAAGCTCGACGTCGACGGGATCGGCCCGCCAGATGTCATCTTCCCAGGTGATGGAATGCTCGAAGGCAGACGCTAGCCCCTCGACCGGCAATGCCTTCTCGACATCAGAATTCATCTGGTCTCTTTCCTCGGTCACGTAACGACACTGCTGCTCAGTCGGCTGCCCGGACGTAGTGCCAAACCGTGTTCTTGTAGACCACGGCCGAGTCCTGAAGCTCTTTGAGCGTTTTCTTGTCCTTGAGGTCGGCATTGGCGAGCATGACGAGCCCGGTCCGATGAGCCTCGGTCAACATGCATTTGAACTCGATCTCGGTGAGAGCCCAAGCCGCATGGCGCTCCTGGATGACGGACCACACCTTGGAGATGAATGCTCTTCTGTTGCCGGCCCAGCCTTCGGCAGTCTCGGCAGTTGCGGCATGAACCGCCGACGCGAAGGCCGACGGGTCCGGACGAAGGCCGCCGTCGCCAGCCTGGGGAAGCAGTGAGGGAGCCGAATCCGTCTGGCTTGGCGACGGGGGTGCGGACTCGAGCAAAGCCGGCAGGGCTGCATCGCGCATCTTCCGACGCTCCGGTGCGAGCGGCGACCGCTTGCGCGCACGAAGCTTGTCGCGACGCGATGGCTTGCGGCTGCGGACGGGATCTGCTTCGCGGCCGAGAAACTTTCGCAGAATGGCGAGCTGAAGGCTCATCAGGTCGCCTCGCCGCGATCCGACGGCCTCGGCAGCCAGGGCCGCGATGAGCCGACTATCCGAGCCGAACTCCCGCCCTGAGGCGGATAGCTGTGCGGCCAGAAGCCTGGCCGCCTTGGCCGGCAGCTCTGAGCCCGGCCCAAGGCCAGCGCCGATCTGATTGCCGAATGCGCGATCCAAGGCCCGGGCTGCGAGCGCCGAGCGGATACGAGGGGCGGAGGGAAGGCCTTTGATCTCGAGCCGCCAGTGGCTGACCACGACGAGAGCGCGTAGTCCATCGGCTTTGCGCAGGAGCCTGAGCTTCGAAGCCGGGGCGTTCGTGAGACCCAAGGCGACGGCGATGAGGTGGATGTCGCGTGCGGTGGACCAGTCCTTGGGCAAGCCCTTCTTGGCGCCTAGAAACTCCACCGCTGCGGCGACCCCTTGCCCCGTCGCTCGCAACAGATCTCCGTCGCGTTCGACGAGACCACCAGCGACAAGTGCCGCAACGAGACGGCTGACCTCGATACGCCAGACGTCGGTGCCGCCTTTGGGTCCCAGGATCTGTCCGAGGTCGCGCATTACGGCGGATTCTTCGGCGGCCTCGGTCGCGATCCGCACAAGCACGGTTCCGGCGAGGCGGCGGGCCTCGTCGGCGAGCTCGGTGGGCGGCAAGCCTTGCGGGCCTTGCTCCGTCATGATGGGCCACTCCCGCAGCACGTGTGGGACCGATCTGAGATCGATGACGACCTTGGGCTGGCCGCCGCCTCAGGGGCCTGCCGGACGCGCGAATCACCGGAGGGTCCGTGCATAGTGCGGAATGATGGGCGTCCGGCCAAGCATGTTCTGCCCGGCCGGCTGAGAAAGCCTGTCCGTGGTGCCGGGTTGTGACGCCAGCGGAATTTTACAGAAGTGCCGGGCTTGCCCAATTCACGACAAGAATCGGGTGCCTTCTGACACTCGAGCTGAACGCGCTCCTCAACATTCAAGATGGCCGCTTCGGCGGTCGTGTCGACTCCGTTTATCGCCACGGAGGGGAAAGGGTTTTGCTGTGTCGTCAGTTTCTGCGTCGCACATCGAATTGTCCCATCATCAAACGTCCGTCAGCCTTAACGCCGGGTTAACTCGTTGGCGCGATGCTTCGTCCAGGGAGAGTCATCGTCTCATGGCGAAGGCAAACGACATGTCTCGCGTTTTAATAGCAACGGCTTTGGCATTGGCCGTCACCGGATGCAGCCAGGGGGGGCAATCGCCGTCCCTTGCGCTAACGGATGGCGGAGGCGGCTCGACATCAGTTCTGGCCGGATCTCGCGGCCGCCAAAGCGCACTCGGCGGCGAACCTGCGGGCGAAGCAAAATCCAGGTCGCAGGGCAAGGATGGTCGACTGGCGAGCCTCGCGGATAGAGCACCACGCGGGTCCTATGACACAGCACCCAGGGGTGCGCTTGCCGACCGCGACTTCTCCAACACTCTACTCAACACCGAGGCCGCGCGGGATCAGATCAACGGATACCGCAAGGGCAAGGGTTTGAAGCCGCTGCAACTCAATGCGGCGCTGACGGCGGCGGCGAAGGCGCATTCGCGCGATCTCGCGAAATGGGACAGGATCTCGCACTTTGGATCCGACGGCTCCAATCCATGGGACCGCGTCAAGAGGAGCGGCTACAACGCCAAGCTCGCGGCGGAGAACGTCGGCACGGGTCAGGTCAGTTTCGAAGAAGTGCTAAAGGGCTGGAAGGACAGCCCCGGCCACAACAAAAATCTGCTTCTGGGTGACGCCGAGCATATGGGAATTGCGCTCGTCCACGAACCCAAGAGCGAGTTCAAGACCTTCTGGACGCTGGTGGTCGGCTCGTCGCTTTGACGCGAGGAGCATCCACGCCGCGAGATTTTCACTCGGGGAATTGTCACTCAGGTTGTTCGCGCTACCACGTTCTCGGACATCAAAACAAAGGGCCCGGCGGTCAAGTCGGGCCCGATTTTCGTGGGTCACGACCGCAGCAGAATAGGCGAGCCTTCGGCGGCTAGTTCAGCCGGTTGGGCGCGGGAACGGACTGCCACCACGGCTCACCAAACTTGCGAGGGCCGAGCGCGGCCCCGAATGGCCCTACGATGGCCGCGACGGCATAGCCGCTGGCTGAACGATAGTTGGATGCTACCTGCTCGACGAGCTCGGCGCCGGGATTGCGCGGCGTAAAGAAAGAGGCCCACGGATTGAAGGCGTTCGGCGGAAATGCCCAGGTCGCTGCCAGTGGGTGCCACATCGAGGTGGCAAACGGAAATAAGCCCGGCGATAGCGGTAACGGAAAACCACCGGTGAAGAGTGGTGCCCAAGGCGCGAAGGCCAGCGCCGGATGGAATAGCGAGGTTGTCGGCGCAAACGGTACGGCGAAGGCGGACAGGTCCATGGTCGCTGGGCTCATCTCCCACGGAAAAGGCGAGAACGGCGTGGGCGAGGGAGTGGCTCGCGGAGCCGAGTCTCCAGTCCAAGATGATGCCTGTTCACGACCCATGCTCGTGCATGCCGTCATCATCGTCGCGGCCATGCCCCCGACGAGGGCGAACCACTGACGCGCAAATTCGGCCTGCAACTCGAATGGGTTCATGCGTCTACGACCTCCAAGCCCTGCACTTTTGAGATATTAGCAGAATTTGTGCAGTGCAGCAATCCGATCCGCGCGCTCCAGGGATTGTGCAGCTTGCGGCTACACCTTGCTGGGCTGGGGAGCGGCAGAATGCTCGGATTTGATCTCCGCCTGTGCGCTTAGTGGGTGCTCCGCGGGTTTGGACGCAATGGCCGTGGTTGGCTTGTCGGGCGGGGACGCCGTCTCGACGTGCGGCGGCGGCGTGGGAGCAACCGACGCTCCCTGGCGGCCACCTGCGAAGCGGCCGCGGAACACCCAGTAGACCAGGCCACCGACAAATCCAGACGTGAGGAAGGCAGTCAGGGCGTAGTTGTTGGCGATGGTCGGCTGGCCGATCTGCTCGGTGGTGTGCTGGGCGAAGAAGCCAAGGCCGGCGATGATCAGGCCGGCGAGCACGTAGTAGGTCCAATTGCGATTACGCAGCATCTCGCCGACAGCAGCCGCGACCAGCGCGAACGGCGTCGAGAACAGGGCAACTTGGGCTGCGACGAAGCCGGCCAATTCGAAGCCTTTCGCCACACGGTCGGCGCGCACGTCGGGCGGCAATCCGATGACCTCGGCGGGGGTCAGCACGAAAAGCACCATGGCGAACCCCGCCGCAAGGCAACCCGCGGCGAATGCGATCAAGATACCGAGGAGCCGTATCGCCATGCTTGCTTCGTTCTCCGAGCGCGCGCTGCGGTGTGTGCAGCTTCAAGCTATAGACCGGGCTCGGCATCCTCAAGGATGGAGGCTCGACAGTTGGTAAAGTGTGTTGTCTAGGCTACGCGCGCCGACCGGCTACGAGCCAATAAATCAGGCCCCCGGCGAACCCGGCCGTGGCCATGACAGTCCATACGCGCGTCGGTAACGGCCCGGATTCGGCGGCGCTCCCGAACCGAACGAGAAGCGGCAGCAGCGCCAGTGCCGCACCGCCGCCGAGCATGTAGTAGAGAATGGATCGTATCCGCGCGATCTCGCCCACCACAACGACGAGCAGCGCGGGGAGCAGGCTTACTGCTGCTGCGACGGTGATGAAGCCGAGCCCCATGTCGACAAGCACCTCGAGCTTGTCGACATCATCCGCTCGATTGGCAAGGGTGTGCGTCGTCAACTCGAGGCCCAGCGTGAGCAGAACGGCCAACGCCGCGAGGATGCCCAGCAAAAGACCGAGCGGCACCATAATCAGCCGACCGAGCGCCCGAAGGATCACGACGACGGGCTCTCCTCACCGGTATCGTCGGCGTCGTCGGCGGCGGCTGGGGCGCGATCGCGGGCGCGGAGCTTGACGCTTTCCGACTTGAGCTGACCGCATGCTGCAAGGATATCGCGACCGCGCGGCGTTCGGACGGGACTCGCGTAGCCGGCGCGATTGACGACGTCGGCGAACTTCTCGATCTGCTCCCAGTCAGAGCATTCGTAGCGACTGCCCGGCCAAGGGTTGAAGGGGATCAGGTTGATCTTGGCCGGAATACCGGAGAGCAGGCGGACGAGGGCGCGGGCGTCCGCGAGGCTGTCGTTGACGCCCTTCAGCATGACGTACTCGAAAGTGATTCGGCGTGCATTCGACAGCCCGGGGTACTGGCGGCAAGCTTCGAGCAACTCTGCGATCGGGTACTTGCGGTTGATCGGGACCAGCTCGTCGCGGAGCTTATCGGTCACGGCATGCAGTGATATGGCGAGCATGGTGCCGGCTTCGAGCCCCCATCGCGGGATCTCTGGAACAACGCCCGACGTGGAGAGCGTTATGCGGCGCTTCGAGAAGGCCAAGCCGTCCCCGTCAGCCGCAACCTCGATGGCCGCGCGGACGTTGCCGAAGTTGTAGAGCGGCTCGCCCATGCCCATCAGGACGATGTTGGTGATCTTGCGGTCGGCGACCGGCAGCATGCCCCCGTCGTCGGGGGGCTGGGCGCCTGGCCAGTCTCCGATCCGATCACGGGCGACGAGGATCTGTCCGACGATCTCCTCCGGCTCGAGATTGCGAACGAGGCGCTGGGTGCCGGTATGACAAAACGAGCAGGTGAGCGTGCAGCCGACCTGGCTCGATATGCACAATGTGCCACGGTCGGACTCGGGGATGTAGACGGTTTCGATCTCTGGGGCTGTCGCCTCGTGACCTCGGCGCGGAAGGCGCAAGAGCCATTTGCGTGTGCCGTCGGCGGAGATCTGCTCCGACACGATCTCAGGCCTGTCCAAGGTAAAGGCCGAGGACAAGCGACGACGCACATCCTTAGAGACGTCGGTCATGGCCTCGAAGGAGGTCACGCCGCGGACGTAGAGCCAGCTTCGAAGCTGCTCGACGCGCATGCGGAGCTGCTTCTCGGGAATGCCGATCTCGGCCAAGGCCGCGCGCAGACCTTCGTCGCCACGGCCAGCCAGCGTCGGTTTGGCGGCGTCTGAGGCCGCAACGGCAATTTCGGGCGTCGTATCGAGAACGAGGACCATGGCACTCGGCGTTTGAAGATGTTTCGACCGCTATTTAGCGATGAACCGGCTTCGGGGGAAGGTGTGCTGGATGCACCTGCATCGGACGGGTGAGCCGGGCGTCCGGCACATGCTAAGTCTGTCAGACGGCTTATGACATATATCATGGGCCGGCGCTGCACGCTCACTACAGTCGTGCCGGCATGAGCAACGAGACTTTCGACCAATGACCGACCGCAGTGCTTCGACGCCCGCCGCCGCTCGGATCGATGCCCTGCTTCCCGTGGATATGGCGCTCGCCTGCGAGGCCGCCGGGGCCGGCAAAGCGGGGCGCGACGCGATCACGTTGCTCGTCCTCGGTGTCCTGGCCGGCGCCTTCATCGCCATGGGCGCCATCTTCATGACGGTGGTCCTGACCGGGGCGGGCGACATGCATTGGGGCGTCGCGCGGCTTCTCGCCGGCCTCGTGTTCTCACTCGGGCTGATCCTGGTCATCGTCGGCGGGGCGGAGCTGTTCACGGGCAACTCGTTGATGGTCGTTGCGTGTGCGAGCCGTCGAATTACGGTCGCGGCGCTGCTCCGGGCCTGGATGCTCGTTTATGCGGGCAACATCATCGGTGCGCTTGCTACTGCGGGGATCGTGCTTCTGTCCGGCCAACATGGGCTGGCCGCGGGGGCTGTGGGAGAGACGGCGCTCACGATAGCGGCTGCGAAGGCGGCGCTGCCGACGGTGCAGCTCTTCTTCCTGTCGGTGCTTTGCAATGTGCTCGTGTGTCTCGCCGTTTGGATGACGTTCGGCGCGCGCACCACGACCGACAAGGTGATGGTCATCGTGCCACCCGTCGCGGCGTTCGTAGCGGCGGGTTTTGAGCACTCGATCGCCAATCTCTATCTGCTGCCCTATGCGCTCGCCCTCAAGTCTCTGGCCGGCTCGGAGCTGTGGGCGGCAATCGGCAAGGCGCCGACGGATTTTGCGGGGCTCACGCCGGGCGCGATCCTTCACAACATCGTTGTCGCCACTGCCGGCAATCTCGTCGGCGGGAGCCTGATGGTGGGGGCGGTCTACTGGTTCGTCTATCTGCGGAAGCGACCAAGCTAGGCCGCGCGGCTCGACTGGAAGTGCCGTCAACTCACGTCCCTAGTCGCACGACGGCGGAGTTGGAACAAAAAATAGCACGCTCTCGCGGAACGGGACCTCTTCAGCTCGGTTTTGAAAGAAACCGCTTTAGAGACTGTGAGCGTGGCATGAACAGCATCATTTATCTCGTTGGCTTGGTTGTGGTCGTTGTCTTCCTGCTGAACGTTCTGGGTCTTGGCTAGCGGCGAATAGGCTGACTCGAGAGGATGACAATGAACCAGACAACGCCACCTGGGTCCGCCATGGCGGGCCACGAAAACGCGACCGACCGATTGAAGCGGGAGGCGGATGCCGCTCGCGCCAGTGCGAGCACTGCAGCTCGTGACATCAAGCAAGGGGCCCAGTCACTGGCTCAGGAGGCGCGCGAAAAAGCCGGCGAGACCGCCGAGCAGCAAAAGGGCGCGGTCAGCTCCTTGATCGGCGACATCGCCGAGGCCGTGAACTCGGCTGCCGGCGAGCTTGGCTCACGAGATCATTCGGCCGCCGCACAGTATGCGAACGCCATTGGGTCGGGGCTCACGAATATCTCCCAGACGCTCGACAAAAAGAGCGTGGGGGAGATTGTCTCCGACGTAACGGAGTTCGCACGGAGAAATCCGGCTGCGTACATCGGAGGGTCGATGCTGATCGGAATTGCGCTGGCAAGGTTTGCCGTGGCGTCGCCACCGTCCCGAGCGGAGCCTCTTAGCAACCCGGATCGCCGTCCGACGTCAGATCACCATCCGACGAGCGAGGTGCCGCTATGAAGACTTCTGGAGAGACGCCGAACACCGGCCCCGGAAATCGCAACATCAGCGAGCTGCTGCCGGAGTTCGGCAGCGAGGTCGTCGCGCTCATGAAGAGCGAGGCGGACCTTCTCCGCGCTGAAATGAACGCCAAGGTAGATCGCCTGGAAACTGCTGCCGGGAGCATGGCGGCGGGAGGGATGTGCCTCTTCGCGGCTCTTCTCGTTCTTCTTCAGGCTCTGGTGGTCGGGCTTACGAATGCCGGCATGGGAGCGGGGTGGGCGTCGCTGCTGGTGGGCGTCGTGGTCGGCTTGATCGGGATGGCCTTGCTTGGATACGGCCGGGGAAAGACCCCCAGTATCGTGCCGCGCCGCAGTGCCGCTGAAGCGCAAAAGACGGCCACAATGGCCAAGGAGAAGATGCAATGACCGACGCGACGACGACCGCGCAAGAAAATGTCCGCCGTGCGCGTGCGGATCTCGGCGAGACGGTAGATGCCTTGAAGCAGAAGCTTTCGATGGGCGAGTTGATCTCCGAGGTGCAGACCTACCTCGGCGACGGCGGAAGCATGTCGAACATGATGAACAACCTGTCGCGCCAAGCACAAAGCAATCCAATGGCGATCGCGATGATCGGCGCTGGATTCGCGTGGCTCATGATGAGCGGTAATGGACGGACCGGTGGCTCCCGTAGCGTCGACTATTCCCGGCACACGACTAACAGCATGGGCGCCAAGTTCGGCGATATGACCGCGTCTGCCAAGCACGCCTCGGGCGATATGGCTGGCCGTGTGGGCTCCGCCGTTTCCAGCGCGGGCAGCGCTGCTGCATCGGCAGGAGAGTCCGTCTCCGGTGGCGTTGCCTCCGCCGCCCACGCTTCAAGCCGGGCTATGGGAGATGTCGGGCACGCCATGGCCGAGGCGCCCTACCAGCTACAGCGCGTCGGGGAGGACATGGTCGAGCGTCATCCGCTCGTGGTGGGCGCGGTGGCTCTCGCGCTCGGCGCCGCCATCGGCGCAGCACTTCCGCGGACTGATCTCGAGGATGAACAACTCGGTGACGCCAGCGAGAAGATGAAGGAGACCGTGAGCGCGCAGAGCGAGAAGGCCATGAAGAGCGCCGGGGATATCGCGTCGAAGGTGGGCGATGTCGCGGCGCGGGAAGCTGACAGAAAAGGCCTGGTGCCGGGTGCGACGGCTACTTCCACCGATCAACGGCCGGTCGCAGAGCGTATCAAAGACGTTGGAAGAGAAGCGGCGAAAACTGCCCGGGATGAGGTCGAGCGCCGTGGCGGTGGTCGAACCGACACCGATGGCGGAGGGCGAACACCCTAGCGTCCTTTCCCGCCCGATCAGATGCCTCGACCCATCTGCATGAAGCGGTCTGCGCGCTGGGCCCGGAGCTCGTCGGGAGACATAGGGTCGAGAGTCTCGAAAGCGTGCTGAATTGCGGCGCCGGCACGCGAGATGGTCTCGGCCTTGTCCCGGTGGGCGCCGCCGACTGGCTCCGGGATGATCTCGTCGATGACGCGGAGATCCATCAGGTCCTGGGCCGTGATGCGCATCGAGGTGGCGGCGTCGATAGCCTTGGCCTTATCGCGCCATAGAATTGCGGCGGCTGCCTCGGGTGACGCCACGCTGTAGATCGCATGCTCGAGCATGAGGATGCGATTGGCTGTGGCGATGGCAATGGCGCCGCCAGAGCCGCCTTCGCCGATAACGACGGTCACCATCGGAACGCCGAGGGACAAGCAGCAGTCGATCGAGCGCGCGATGGCCTCGGCTTGGCCGCGCTCCTCGGCGCCGACACCCGGATAGGCGCCGGCCGTGTCGACCAACGTGATGACCGCCAAGCCGAAGCGCTCGGCCATCTCCATGAGTCTGACGGCCTTGCGATAACCTTCAGGGCGCGCCATGCCGAAGTTGTGCTTGATCCGGCTTTCCGTATCGTGCCCCTTCTCATGGCCGATAACCATGACACCGCGACCGCGAAATGTGCCCAGGCCACCGACGATGGCGGCGTCCTCGGCGTAGTAGCGATCGCCCGCCAGCGTGGTGAAGCCCTCGATGAGGCCCCCGACGTAGTCCAGGCAATGGGGCCGTTCCGCGTGGCGTGCGACCAGCGTCTTCTGCCAGGGGTTGAGCTTGGCGTAGGTGTCAGCGAGGAGCTGCTTCGCCTTCTGCTCGAGGCGGCCGATCTCATCGCCAATGGAGACGTTGCCGCCATCGGCCGAGAGGGAGCGGAGCTCGGCGACCTTGGCCTCGAGCTCGGCGATCGGCTTCTCGAATTCGATGTATGTGCGCATCTGGCGGGGCCTTCGGCTATCCCTCGGATTTCGCCGGACATTCACGACGAGGGGCGGTCAAGTCAAGCGGCGGGCGCACCGGGTGGGCAATTTCAACGATCATCGAGGCGCGCATTCGCCAAAGGGTGGTGGTCGCGGACCAGTTGGCGAAGCCTTTCCTCGAGCACATGGGTGTAGATCTGGGTCGTCGAGATATCGGCATGGCCGAGAAGCTGCTGAACGGCGCGGAGGTCGGCGCCGCGGTCGAGGAGATGGCTGGCGAAGGCATGGCGAAGGACGTGAGGCGAGACGCGCTCGGGGTCCAGGCCGGTCTCGATCGCCAGCTCCTTCAGCTCCTGGCCGAGCCGCTGGCGGGTCAGATGGCCTTCGGCTCCGCGGGAGGGAAAAAGGTAGCGGTTCCGCAGCATCGGGGCGAGGTCGTCATCGCCGTCGGTGCCGACATTCAGGTAGCGAAACAGCGCCTCGCGAGCGGCCGTATTCAGCGGGACGAGGCGCTCGCGACCGCCCTTGCCCTTGATCGTGAGAACGCGGTCGTCGCCGGTCAGGACGCTGCGAGGCAGCCCGACCAGCTCGGAGACGCGCATGCCGGTCGCATAGAGCACCTCGAGCAGGGCCTTCAGCCTCAGGGCGCGGAACCGGTCGCGACCCGTCAGCCCTTCGATACGGCTCGCGGCGCGATCCAGGAGGGCCTCGACCTCGGCGATGGAAAGGATTTTCGGCAGGGGTCTTTCGCGACGAGGGCCGGCGAAACCGGTGGTCGGATCGTCGGCCACGATGCCGTCAGCGGTGAGAAAGCGATAGAGCTGGCGGATCGAGGAAAGACGGCGGGCCCGGGACGTGGCCGCCAGTCCGGAGGCGGCTGCTGCCTTGAGGTAGGCTGCGACGTTCTGGGGGCGTGCCGCAAGCAACGGGGTTCCGATCCGTGCCAGGAATGCGGCGTAATCCTCGAGATCGCGACGGTAGGCCGCCAGCGTGTTGTCAGCCGCGCCCCGCTCGGCCGCCATCATCTCGAGGAAGCCCTCGATCGGGTCGCCCGGACGAGACGTGTTCTCCGGCATGGCTCGTCCCTGTCTAGTCGTTTTGGCTGCGGGGCCAGCCTACGAAGAGGGCTTCGAGACCGAGGCGGCGCGCATCCGGCTCGAGACCTGCGCGCTTCAAGGCTCGGATCGTGTCGCCGAGGGCGATCATGTGAGCCGTAGCGCTGCTGTCGGGACCGAGGGTACGAATGGCGGTGAGAACGACAAGGCCTTGCTCCTGACGTTTCGCCGCGTCCTGGAGCTCGCTCAAAACGCCGGTCTCCGGCAGGTGACCCGTGGTTGGCTGAGGCGAGCGGCTCGCGGCTTCCCAGAGCGGAATCGGAATCTGGTAGTCGAGGGCGTCGAGCACCGTAACCAGGCGGTGCATCAGCTCTGGCGAGAGGCGGCCTCTGACGGCAAATCTCTCGACCGCGGGCAAGTGCTCGCCGCGACGGCCGCGGCTGGCGGGATCGGCGATGTCGGCGAGCACAAGCCAGTGCTTCAGACCGCCGTAGCGCTCGCCAAAGGGAGGGTTGGTCCAGGCCATGAGAGCCTCGGTTCGACCGGAGGCGAGGCCGATCTCGATTGCGGTCTCGGCGAACCAGCCGATCTCCTGCGCCGGGCGAATATCGTTAATGACGGGCCCGAGCATGGCAGCGACCTGCATGTACGGCCCCTGCGCCCGGCGGGCTTCATCCAGCAAAGCTCGCGCGAGCCGCGCCTTCTTGATCGGTGTGCGCTCCGCCTCGAGCGCCTTGAACAGCAATGCCCGCTTCAGAGCCGGCGTCTGGCTCTCGGCGAGCGGGCTGGCGAGCGCATCAGGGGAAAACGACGCGGCCCGGTAGGCCGCCTCGAGCTCGGGCAGACCGACAATGTTTGCGGCCACGGCTGCCTCGGCCGCGAGGATGCGTGTCTCGGCGTCAGTGGACGCTGAGGCGAGATGGGCGAGAAGGGCCGGCTCAGCGGTCGCTACAATGCCGGCCAGGCTACCGGCGCGGGTGAGCTCGATGAAGCGATAGTCGATAAGGCCGATCGACTTCGCGGGGGGGAGCGCGAGGGCGTCGGACGTGCCAGATGCCATTGCGTCGAGTACAGCGAGGGGCACTGGAGCCGTGATGTTCTCTGCGCGCAAAAGGTCTGCAGCGAGCCCTGCGGTGCCGGAGTCACCGTTTTGCATGCCGCAGAGCGCAGCCAGGACCATGAACTCCTGGCGCGCCGGCTTCGGGAAAGCGGCCTGGTGGCGCTGGAGGTCCTTGATCGAGCTGCAAGCGGGTCCGGGCTCACCAACCATCAGCCGCGTCCGTGCGATCAGTAGATCTGTCAGCGGCTCGGCCTGCCCGGCGGGCATGGCCGCAACGGCTTTGGCGAGGCCGGCCAAGTGGCCAGACCGGTAGAGCACCTCGAGCCGGATCGCCTCGAACGAAGCGCCCGAGGAGGGGCCGGATCCAGTTGCCCCATTCGCGGGAGGAGCACCGGGGGCGTCGGACCACAAGCGATGCCAGAGCCGGCCCATCGCGGCAGAGCGCGGCGGCAATGCCAACGGAGCGATCAGCGCCTGCAAACGTGACCGGTCGATGCTCTGCCAAAGTCCCTGCGGCACATCAGCGCCAAGGGGTGCCGTCAGCGGCTGCAACTCGGAGCGCTGGACGGTGTCCGACCCCGAGGCCGCCGCCGTCGGACCGGCGCTCGTCGGGGGCGCCTCCGACCAAGGGGCTGGCTGCTGCACTGTAAGGCTGGTCTCGGCTCGGTCGAATGGACCGCCGGTCGGTCGTGCTGCGTCCAGCCAGGGCTTGTCCGCGATGCCGCTCATTGGCGGAAGTGGTGAACGCTCATCGGTCCGGCCGCCCGAATCTTCGGCCGAGGCGCGCGCCGCGCGTGCCGCGTTGCGGGCCTGATCACGCTCTTTGAAGGGATTCCAGCCATCGTCAGCGGAAGCTGTCGACGTGGCTAGAAGCAGCGCAAGGCCGAAACAGGAGGCAGCGACGGGCAAGCGGGCCATGGTCGTGCTATCCTCGTGCCTCAGTGGGGATTGCGAGCGGCCCGACGCGGTCTTGGCGTCGGCGGCGCATGCCTGCTCCCCAGGTGGTTATCTGCGAATCTTTACGCCGTGCACCGTCTGGGATACTTCCTTCGGCACCGGCTCGAACAGTTCGGCGAGCACGTACAGCCCACCTGCCGTCACTGCGAACAGGAGGCTGACCACGAACAGGAAACGGAACAAGCTCGGCATCTGTCGACCCCGTGGAACCCGATTGATGATGAGCCATATTGTCTCCAATATGACCATGATGGCCTTTAAACCAAGCCGGTGCGAGCGCAGGGTTGCGGCGGGGCGCAGGCCGGGCTTGTCGCGGCGCTCAATTTTTCGTGTTTGGCCAAAGACTTGGGCTTTGGTTCCGTCTGTCCACAGGGCACCTGCACGGGGGCGGCGGCGGGTGGCATGACGGTTGCGCGAATCAAGCGGCGGCTGGGTGCCAGATCTCTGGTGATGGTCGGCCTCATGGGCTGCGGCAAGTCCTCAGTGGGGCGTCGTCTAGCGGCAAGACTGGATGTGCCCTTCCTCGATGCCGACGACGAGATCGAGAAGGCGGCGCAGAAGACCATTCCTGAAATCTTCGCGGATCATGGCGAAGCTTCGTTCAGGGACGGAGAACGCCGGGTCATTCGAAGGCTACTGCAGAACGGACCGCAGGTGGTGGCGACCGGTGGTGGCGCCTACATGACCCCGGAGACCCGGGCAGCCATCAGGAGCGCCGGCATCGCGATCTGGCTGCGCGCCGAGTTGCCGGTACTTATGCGGCGGGTGATGAAGCGTGACAATCGCCCCCTACTCAAAGTGGCGGATCCGGAGGCCGTCATGAGGGGTCTCATGGAGACCCGCTACCCTGTCTATGCCGAGGCCGATCTCGTCGTCGAGAGTTGCGATGTCCCGCACGAGGTGATTGTCGACGAGATCCTGGCTATGCTGGAAACGCATCCCCTGATCGTCGGACACGAGGATCGAGGGCGCATCTAGGGGCTTGTCATCTGCACGATAGCCCTCTGGCCTCGCGGTCGACCAGACCGCTCGCAGTCATGAATTCGAGGAACCTGAGTTGAACGATCCCGATCCTTCCAGTCGACGCAGTGAAAGCCATCACGTGAGTGGTACGAGCGTGCCGGTCGAGCTCGCCGAGCGCCGGTACGAGGTGCTGATCGGCCCGGGGCTGCTGAAAGACGCGGCTCGGCTGATCGAGGATCGACTTGGCTCTGTGCGCTGCGGGATCGTCACGGACCGAAACGTGGCGACCCGGCATCTGGCACCGCTCGAGGCCAGTCTGAAAGCGTCCGGGCGGCACGCCGGCACCATCGTACTGGAGCCGGGCGAAGCGACGAAAAGCATGGCGCGGCTCGCCGAGCTCACGGACGGCTTGCTCGAAATGGGGTTGGAGCGATCCGATACCGTTGTCGCGCTCGGCGGGGGGGTGATCGGCGACCTGGCCGGTTTCGCCGCGAGCGTGATCCGGCGTGGCGTGCGCTACGTGCAAATCCCGACGAGCCTCCTCGCTCAGGTCGACAGCTCAGTTGGCGGCAAGACGGCGGTCAACAGCCGTCTCGGCAAGAACCTGATCGGCGCGTTTCATCAGCCCTCACTGGTCCTTGCCGACACCGACGTCCTGTCGACGTTACCGGCGCGCGAGCTTCGGGCTGGTTATGCCGAGGTGGTCAAATACGGTCTGCTGGGTGACAGAGACTTTTACGATTGGCTCGAAGCGCACCAGCGTAGTCTGTTTGGCAACGATGCATCGACACTAACCGAGGCCGTGAGGCGCTCGGTCGCTGCAAAAGCCGCGATCGTCGCCCGTGACGAGACCGAGACCGGCGATCGGATGCTGCTCAATCTCGGCCACACGTTCGGGCATGCGCTCGAGGCCTGGGCGGGATTCTCGGATCGGTTGCTGCACGGCGAGGCTGTCGCAATCGGCATGGCACAAGCGTTCCGTTTCTCGGAAGAGATGGGCTTTGCTGCAGCGGGGACGGCGGCTGAGGTCGTCCGGCATCTGAAATCGGTCGGTCTGCCCACTCGGGTGGATGACATTCCCGGACGGGACAAACCGACTGCCACGGAGCTCGTCCGGCTCATGGGCCAGGACAAGAAGGTCCGTGCCGGTCAGCTCACCTTCATACTCGCTCGGGGCATCGGCGAGGCGTTCATCACACGCGAGGTGCCAATGGATCGGCTCGCCGATTTCATGGAGCGCGAGGTCAGCGGCCAAAACTCCGGTACGGTTTGAGACGGGACGCGTGTCCCGTTCGCGACCAGAAACAGCTGCGGCGTATTTTTCGGTAGGACCATGCCTTTCGAAGTCTGGATCTTGTTTTGTGTCGTCGTGCTGCTCGTGCTGTCGGCATTCTTCAGCGGTAGCGAGACAGCGCTGACGGCCGTCTCGCGGGCGAGGATGCACGCGATGGAGCAGGAGGGCAGTCTTCGCGCCGGGCTGGTGAACCGGCTGCTGGCCTCGCCCGAGCGAATCATCGGTACGGTCCTGGTCGGAAACAACCTCGTCAATATTCTGGCTTCCGCGCTGACGACCAGCCTCCTCATAAGTTGGTTTGGGGAGGTCGGCGTGGCCTATGCCACGATCGCCATGACTATCGTGGTGGTCATTTTCTCAGAGGTTCTTCCCAAGACCTACGCGCTCGCCTACTCGGACAGGTTCGCTCTCGCGGTGGCGCCGACGATGCGAATTCTGATCATAGTGATGCGTCCCTTCACGGCGGCCATTCATTTCGTCATCAAGATCGTGCTTCGCATGACGCCGTCCCAACGCGACGACAGGGCCGACATTCTTGCCGCCCACGAGGAGCTTCGCGGCAGCATCGCGCTCGGGGAGCAGGGCGGGGCTGTCGCCAAGGCGGACGCGGAGATGCTGGGCGCAATCCTCGATCTGAAAGAGATGCAGGTGCTCGATGTCATGGTGCACCGGACGAAAATGGAGACAATCGACGCGGACGAGCCTGCGACAGTAATCGTGGATCATGTCCTGGCGGGACAGTACTCGCGGCTGCCCGTCTGGCGAGAGCGGCCGGACAACGTCATCGGTGTGCTGCATACGAAGGATCTGCTGGCGGCCTTGGCGCGAAGCGACTGGAAAGTAGATGCCGTCGACATCCCCGCGATCCTGACGCCGCCATGGTTCGTTCCGGACACCACCAGCCTGAAAGAGCAGCTTGGTCAGTTCCTCGCACGGAAAATCCAGCTCGCGCTGGTGGTCGACGAGTACGGGGAGGTGCAAGGCCTGGTGACCCTCGAGGACATCCTCGAGGTGATCGTGGGGCAAATATCGGACGAGCACGATACGGAGCCGCAGATCCGACCCCAGGCCGACGGCGCGGTGAGCGTCGAGGGGACGATGGCCATTCGGGATCTCAATCGAGTCATGGGTTGGGATCTGCCCGACGAGGCGGCGACCACGATTGCGGGTCTCGTGATGCACGAGGCTCAGATGATCCCGGAGATCGGGCAGGCCTTTACCTTCCACGGCTATCGTTTCGAGGTCGTCCGAAAGCAGCGCAACAGGGTGACGGGCGTGCGCGTGCGGCGGATCGCGGCTGCCGAAGACCCAAGGCCAAGCGCACCATGACGGCACGTACGCCTGGCGCCCGACCGCTTCCACGCCCGAAAGCGTAGTCACGGACTCGTTATAACGAGACGGTCAGTTTCTTATTGCTGTATTTTGAACGACGTTCTATAACGATGGACATGAAGCACGGACATCAGCGGGCGCCATCGCAGCCGGAGCCCCGGACACCAGCGCCTGACCATCGAAAAGGATTACGATTATGAAAGCCCTGCTCGCCATCGCTCTTGCTCTCGGCCTCGCTTCCGTCACTGCCGCCGAGGCGGGATATCGCTCCTCCGGCCACGGCTACGGCCATGGCTATCACGCCTCCAACCACGGTCACGGTCATCACAGCCACGGCTATCGTCATCGGGGGTACAGCCATGGCCATGCCTACCGCGGGCATGGCTACGGTCACCGCCAAGTGTATGCTCCGACGTATCGGGCGCCTTCTTACGGACACGCGCCGGTCTACAGCTACGCGCCGACGTACAGCCACAGCTACGGTTACGGCCATGGCCATGGTCACCGGCGGGTGGTGATCGTACGGCCGGCAGCGAAGCCGGTCGTTCAGGGCGCCCCGCAGCAGATTCTGAAGTCGGCCGAGGCCACCGTCAGCACGGCCCCGATCGAGGCTTCCGACGCCGCCCAGTCAGTGCAGGTCGAGCAAGGTGCGCCGGCTGAGCAGGGCGCGCCGATTGGTCCTGGGGCGCAGGAAGCGCCCGCGCCGGGCCCCGCACCGCAGCAGTAAACAGGGCGCATACAACGAGCGCGAGGGCCGCCACCGCAGTTGCGGGGCGGCCCTCGGCTTGTCGGCAACGCGGCGACGTCGTTATCGCGCGGTAACAGTGGCCTCGACAGAGCCGAAGCCGTCTATCTCGCCCCGAATGGCATGTCGGCCGGTGAGCCAGTTCATGCCGATCAGGCTTCCCGTGATCACGACGTGACCGGCATTCAGTGCCTTGCCATGTGCGCTCAGGGCCGGGGCTAGCACGGTCAGGGCACGCAAAGGATCGACGCTCTTGCCCTCGATGTGCGTCTTGCCGTCGACGAGCAGGCGGCCCGGGACGGCTTTCAGCTCTTTCGTGCGCCAGCCTGCAATCTCGCTACCGACAACAATGCCGGCGTTCAAAATGCAATCGGCGAGGCTGACATGCCGTGGCAGGGTTTCTGGCTCGACATTGCGGCTCTGGCACAGCTCGAAGACGACGTGAGCGGAGGCGACCGCCTCGATGATCTCATTCGGGCTGGCGCCAGCGGGCACATCGCGTGCCATGCGAAAGGCTATCTCCAGCTCGATGCCGGCGGGCTCCGTCCCCTTCAGCTGCCAATTGCCGCCGGCCGGCACGACACCTCCAGCAAGGATTGGCGCAAACACGACTGGTCCCGCCGGAACCTCGATTACCTTCCAGCCGATAACCGGCTCGCCGAGCAGGGCCACGACGCGATCCTGGACGGCGAAGCCCTCCTCGAAATCACGAGGTGGATCGTCGAGGCGGATGCGGGAGCCTTCGCGGCGTGCGGTCGCGAGGCGCGTGGCGATGGCTTGCAAGCGTTGCTCGGTCATGTCTCTTTCTCCTGGTCAGCGATGCCCGTACGGCCGTTCAGCCGATCGACTCGCCGGGGGCGTAGGCCTTGATCGCGAGGGCGTGTATCTTATCTCGGAGGAGGCCGCCGAGGGCGTCGTTGACAAGGCGATGGCGCGCGATGCGGCTCTGCCCTGCGAAAATTTGCGAGACGATGAGAACGCGGAAATGGCTCGATCCGGTTCCGGGCGAGCCCGCGTGGCCTGCGTGGAGATGCGACTCGTTGACGACGTCCAGCCGGGTCGGCTCCAGCGCTATCATCAATGTTTCGCGGATCTGCTGCTCGACAGTCATTAAGCGATTCCTCGCGGGTTCTATGCGATAACGGCTGGTCGGGGAGCCAACTCAGATGGAACAGCTTCGGGGCTCGCGAGACTTTGCCCCTTTGCTGCTCGATGCAAGCGCGCAACGCCGCGGCTCGAAGACCCGAGCTGTTCTTGTGCGCCCGGCCCAACTCGGATCATACTCACGGCGATGAAGCTCGACTCGAAATATTTCGACAGCATCCGCATCGCGCGCGGCACGGAGCCCAAGGCGGCACCGCGTGAGGAACCGTGCGAGTGGAAGGGCTGCACGTCCGTCGGCACGCATCGCGCGCCGCGCGGACGTGGCCAGGAGGGCTATTATCGCTTCTGCATGGATCACGTGCGGCAATTCAACGCGAGCTACAACTATTTCGAAGGCATGAGCAACGCAGAGGTCGAGCGCTTCCAGAAAAGCTCGGAGACAGGGCACCGGCCGACATGGCGGATGGGCGGCAGCGCCGACATTCCCGGTCGCACTGCCGGCGATCCGGCGCGTCGGTACGCTCGTTTTGCAAAGTTGGATTCGCACCGACTTTTCGCGGATGGCGCCGAAGATGCTGGATCTCCTGCAGCGGAAAAAAAGCGCCCACTCAAGGCTTTGGAGCGTCGTGCTCTCGATACGCTCCATCTTCCAGAGACGGCGGGCAAGGGCGAGATCAAGGCGCGCTTCAAGGAGCTCGTGAAACGCCACCATCCCGACGCCAACGGTGGTGACCGTGGCTCGGAAGACAGGTTGCGCGAGATCATCCAGGCCTATAATTATCTTAAACAGGCAGGCTTGGTTTGAGCTTGCACCCTCCCTTGTCTTCGGGACTTGGCGCCGGCACTGACTGCGTGCCATGCTCGCCCAGAACGCAACAACGATCGGGACTAATCACGAAATGCGCGCCCAAGCTGAGGCCGGAGTCTCCGGCATGCCAGACAAGACGGTTTCTGTGCGGCAGGTCTTTGGCATTGATTCCGACCTCGAGGTGCCGGCCTACTCGGAACCCGACCCGCACGTGCCGGACCTGGATCCGGACTACCTCTTCAACAAAGAGGTGACGCTCGCCATTCTGGCCGGCTTCAAACACAATCGCCGCGTGATGGTGCAAGGCTATCACGGGACCGGCAAGTCGACCCATATCGAGCAGGTCGCAGCCCGGCTCAACTGGCCGATGGTGCGCGTCAATCTCGACAGCCACGTCTCGCGCATCGACCTTGTCGGCAAGGACGCCATTGTCCTCAAGGACGGCAAGCAGGTGACCGAGTTCCGCGAGGGCATTCTGCCCTGGGCGCTGCAGAACAACGTCGCGCTGTGCTTCGACGAATACGATGCCGGCCGGCCGGACGTGATGTTCGTGATTCAGCGCATCCTCGAGGTGTCCGGCAAGCTGACGCTTCTGGATCAGTCGAAGGTGATCCGGCCGCATCCCGCATTCCGCCTGTTCTCGACGACCAATACGATCGGTCTCGGCGACACCTCCGGCCTCTATCACGGGACGCAGCAGATCAACCAGGGCCAGATGGACCGCTGGTCGATCGTGGTGACGCTGAACTACCTGCCGCACGACGAGGAGGTCGGCATCATCCTCTCGAAGGCGAAAGCCTTTGCGAAGAGCGATGCCAAGAAGAAGGTCGTGAACAACATGGTGCGCGTTGCCGACCTTACGCGGTCGGCGTTCATCAACGGCGATCTCTCGACCGTGATGAGCCCGCGCACCGTGCTGACCTGGGCCGAGAACGCCGAGATCTTCGGCTCGGTCGGGTTTGCGTTCCGGATGACCTTCCTCAACAAGTGTGACGAGCTGGAGCGGCCGCTGGTTGCCGAGTTCTATCAGCGGTGCTTCGGCGAGGAGCTGCCGGAGTCTGCTGCGAACGTCGCGTTGAGCTGACGATCAGGCCCTCGGGGTAAACCTCCGGGGGCCATCGAACGGCAGGCAGTTGCGGAGTATGCCCGCAGTCTCGCCGCTTGCACTGAGTTTGACGCTTGGCGCCCGCGGCTAGATGGATCGCGGGCACATCGGCTGAGGCCGGTGCAGGCAAGGCCCGGGATGACAGACAGATGGCCCAGCCACCGAAGAAGAACAAGGAATCCCCCGCCGAGCCGTTCAAGCGCGTGCTCGGGCTGGCCTCGCGCGCGATTGCTGGCGAGAAGGAAATGCAGGTGTCGTTCGCGCCGGGGAAGCCCGAGCTCGACGGCAATCACATGCAGCTTCCAGAGCCGTCGCGTGTGCCTTCGGTAAAGGAGATCGCGGTCATTCGCGGGTGGGCCGATAGTCTTTCGCTTACTGCTGCTCGCCACGACAAGAGGTTGCACAACCGGCTGGCTCCGAGCGCCGGACCGGCACGATCAGTGTTCGAGGCCGCCGAGCGGGCGCGTGTCGAGTCGATCGGCGCGATGCGGATGCCCGGCATGGCCAACAACCTCACGGCCAAGCTCGAGGATCAATATGCTCATGGGCGCTATGCCGAGGTCAGCGAGCGGCAGGACGCTCCAATCGAGGATGCGCTCGCGCTGCTGGTGCGTGAGCGGCTGACCGGGCTCAAGGCGCCGGATACCGCCAAGGGCCTCGTCGACGTCTGGCGGGATTTCATCGAGGAGAAAGCTGGGCCGGCGTTCGAGCGGCTGGACAAGGTTGCCGACGATCAGGCTGCCTTCGGCCGGATGATGCGCGACATGCTCAGAGCGCTCGAGCTGACCGAGGAGCGCTCGGAGGGCGAGAGCGAGGAAGGCGACAGCGACGAGGAGCAACAGCCGGATGCGGGTGAGTCGGAGGCGCAGGACAGCTCCGACGGCTCCGAGCAGCAGGATCAGGAGTCTGACGAGCAGCGCTCCGAAAGCGAGGACGGCGAGACGGCGGAGGCCTCGGAGGACGGCGACACGGACGATTTCGACGCCGATGCCGAAGGCGACGAGATGGCCGAGACTCGCGAGCCGTGGCGACCGAACACCTCCGTGCTCGATAACCCCGAGCGGTTCGGCTACAAGGTTTTCTCGAAAGCGAATGACGAAGAGATCTCGGCCGAGGATCTCTCCACGCCCGACGAGCTCGAGCGGCTGCGCTCGTTCCTCGACAAGGAGCTGAGGAATCTATCGGGCGCTGTATCGCGCCTCGCCAACAAGCTGCAGCGCAAGTTGATGGCCCAGCAGAACCGCTCGTGGGAATTCGACCTCGAGGAGGGTATGCTGGATGTCGCGCGGCTGCCCAGAATCATCATGGATCCGATGCACGCGCTGTCCTTCAAGCGCGAGCACGACACGAACTTCAAGGACACTGTCGTTACGCTGCTTCTCGACAACTCGGGCTCGATGCGCGGGCGGCCGATCATGGTGGCTGCCTGCTGCGCTGACATCCTGGCCCGGACGCTCGAGCGTTGTGGTGTGAAGGTGGAGATTCTCGGCTTCACGACGCGGGCCTGGAAGGGCGGTCAATCGCGCGAGGCTTGGCTTGCGGCTGGCAAACCAGCGAGCCCGGGCCGCCTCAACGATTTGAGGCACATCGTCTACAAAACGGCGGATGCTCCATGGCGGCGCTCGAAGCGTGCTCTCGCCCTGATGATGCGCGAGGGGTTGCTCAAGGAGAACATCGACGGCGAGGCGCTGGCGTGGGCGCATCATCGGTTGCTTGGCCGGCCCGAGCAACGCCGCATTTTGATGATGATCTCTGATGGTGCACCGGTCGACGATTCGACGCTGTCCGTGAACTCGGGCTGCTATCTCGAACGGCATCTTCGACAGGTGATCGAGGAGATCGAGACCAAGTCGCCGGTACAGCTTCTCGCGATCGGCATCGGTCACGACGTAACGCGCTATTATCGACGGGCGGTGACGATCACGGATCCGTCCGAGCTTGCTGGCGCGATGACCGACAAGCTCGTCGAGCTTTTCGACGAGCAGGTCGAAGCGGCGCCGACGATGGGTCGAGCAATGGGTGGCCGGCGGCGCGTGCGGGCTTAATCCCGCAGCACTATAGAGGTGGGGCGCCCCGTTGCTGGATTCTTTGGACATTCCTTGCCGCTCGGCTCGCGCTGGGGCTTGGTTGGGGCGCGCCACATTTGTCGCGGCTACGGCGCTAGCGCTGTCTGGACCGGCAGCGTCCGAGTCGTCGCGCCCTTCAATCCCGTCCGAGACGCACCCGATTGAAGTCCAAGCGCGGGCGATCACACACTTCCAAAGAGCCAATCCAGGCATCCGTCGGTTCGGAAAGCTGGAGTTTCGGGGCGGCTTGGTGCTGTCCTCGAGTACCGGGTCGTTTGGCGGTCTATCTGGATTGACGGTCGATGAAGACGGGCGGCGACTGCTGGCGGTGTCGGATGAAGGCACATGGCTTTCCGCTGAGATCACGTATCTCGACGACGCTCCGGTTGGCCTGTCGAAAGTGAGCATGGGGCCTATCCGGGCCCTAAAAGGCCGGAAAATCGAGAGGAAGCGCGATCTCGATGCGGAGGCGTTGTCGCCCCTCGAAGGCAGCATCGCGCGGGGCATGGTGCTGATCGGCTTCGAGAGAAACCACCGCATCGGGGTGTTTCCTGTCATCGATGGCGCTCTGCAGGCGCCGCTTCGCTATCTGCGGCTGCCCCCGGAAACCCGACGGATGCGTCGAAACAGTGGGTTCGAAGCGGTCGCGGCTCTCAAAGGAGGGCCGCTCAAGGGTAGTGTCGTGGCATTCTCCGAGCGATATCCGGGGCCGAGCACCCAGCATACTGGTTGGATCTGGATCAAGAATGTCGCGCACCGGCTGACGCTTGCCGATCATGGTGGGTTCGACATCACGGATGCCGTCTCGCTTTGGGATGGCACGCTGATCGTACTCGAGCGTCGATTTCGCTGGACCGAGGGCGTGAAGATGCGGATCCGGCGCCTGGCTGCGACTGCGATCAAGCCGGGGGCCTCGCTCGACGGGGAGATCCTGCTGGAGGCAGATCTGTCCAGCACAATCGACAATATGGAAGGGATCGCCGCGCATCGGGGGCGTAGAGGCGAAACCGTGCTGACGATCATCTCCGACAACAATTTCAACACGCTTCTGCAACGCAATCTTCTGTTGCAGTTCACCCTCGTCGACGATGCACAGGCTGCCCGGCGGCCGTGAGGTCTTAGAATTCGCGCTTACGTGTCTGTGGGCGCGATCTGACACCGGCTACGATCCCCCGAAACAAAAGCAAAAGGGGCGCCAGCTCGTGGCGCCCCTTGAGAACGTTTTCATGTCCCGCGAGCGGGTGTCGGTTCGACGGGCTTCTCTACTGAGCCCAGAACTCGACAAAGGCCTGCGCCTTGCCGGTTGCGCTCTTGTCGAACACGCGCGAGCGATAGCGAACCTGGATCTCGCTGATCGGCTTGCGCTTGAGTTGAACGGGACCGAAGGAGCTGCCGCCCTCGACCTTCTCGCCGACTGGGATCGCGTCCGTGGTGCCGTCGCCGTAGACGACCGTCACCCGGTTCAAGGTGATCGCACGATCCTTCACGTCGAGACGCATGCGATTGAAGCCCCAGTTGCGGGCAACAGAGATGGTGTCCGTCTCGTACCCGATGCCCCGCTTCAGGCTGACCGAGAAGAACTTCGGCTGCTGCCCACCGAGATACAGCCAACCGCGATTGCCGCCGTACTTGAACGCCTCACCCTCGCCGACGATTTCGCCGCTATCGGAGGTCTTGGGGCGTGCAAACCAACCCTCGGCGAACTCGCCGTAGACCTCGACGCGAGCCCGACCCCGGAATCCGGGGCGGCTCTTGTAGACGAGCTGGATTTCATTGATGAAGCGGTCGCCGTTGAGCTTGAACCACTTGGTTCGGGAATTGGCTGGGACATTCGACGAAACGGCAAGCACGTCGGGCTCACCGTTGGTGTAGACCACGCGCATCTCGTTGATGAAAACATCGTTGTCCAAGACGCGGAGGCGAATCTTGTCGAACTTGCCGAAGTTTCGACCGATCTTGATGACGTCGCGATCGATGCCGAAACCGACGTACTGGACACCGAACAACACGTCTCCGCCGGCCGTTATTGTGCCGGGGGCGGCCGACACAGGTGTCGGCGACGTGGGGCGGGAAGGGATGGTTGCGGGAGTGGCCGAGCTAGGCGGACGGATTGCGCGTGCGCCGGATTTACTGGTCACGCCGACAACCCGAATTGGAGCTTGGCGAGCCTCGCCGGGTGCCGTCTTATAGTAGAGCACGATCTCGTCGATGAACTTCTCGGGCCCGTTGCCGTCTCTCGGACCGAGGATGCGCGTGCGGACGTCACGCTCGTCGAGCCTTATCGGGCGGCCACGATCCTCGGTGAACTTCGTGCCATCGCTATAGAGCACATCGATTTTGGCGATGTCGACAGCGGTGCCGTCCAGGGCATAGACGCGAATGCCGCGGAATTTGCCCGGAATGCCCCGAGCGTCGAGCCGATCGACCTCACTGAGGACGCGGCGTGCCTTCTCCTCACCCAGTGTGACCTCGACTTGTGCCAACGCGGCAGTGGCCGGTACCATCGCGACGAGCGCGAGGGCCAGCGCAAGCAGCCTCCCGTACATCTTGTACTCCCAGTGGTTACTGACGATGCCCCGGATGATCGTCGGCGGTTAACCTATCCAGCCGCCGAAAAAAAGGCTATTGCCGCGGCAGTTCCACGGAGTTGCGCCCGATTTGCGTGGCAGAACTGCCACGCTTCTGCTCTGCACGTGTGATACGCAACAAGTCTACAAGTCGGGAGGCCCTATGGGCATGAACGCTGAGGAAAACCGCGCCAAGGGCGAGATCGCAACGGCGATAGCGATCTTGCGGCAGCGTTTCGGTGATCGTGTGCAAACAGGCGAGGCTATCCGCCGTCAGCACGGCCATACGCTGACTTGGCTGCCAAACCAGCCGCCTGATGCCGTGGTGTGGCCGATGGCGACCGAGGAGGTCCAGGAGATCGTCCAGATCGCGGCGGCGCACCGGGTGCCGATCATCCCGTTCGGTGCGGGCACTTCTCTCGAAGGGCACCTCAATGCGCCAGAGGGTGGCATTTCGATCGATTTGTCTCGGATGGACGAGATCCTGGTGGTCAACGACAGCGATCTCGATTGCGTCGTTCAAGCGGGTGTCTCGCGCAAGAAGCTCAACGATTATCTCAGGGACATGGGGCTCTTCTTTCCCGTCGATCCTGGTGCCGAGGAAGCGACGATCGGTGGCATGGCGGCGACGCGAGCCTCCGGTACGACCGCGGTGCGCTACGGCACGATGCGCGACAACGTTCTCAACGTGACTGCTGTGATGGCCGACGGCAGCATCATCCGCACGGCGCGGCGCGCTCGCAAGTCGTCGGCGGGTTACGACCTGACGAAGCTGCTCGTCGGCTCGGAGGGCACGCTCGGCATCATGACCGAGCTGACGGTCAGGCTCTACGGCATCCCGGAGAAGATCCTGTCTGCCGTTTGCTCTTTCGAGAGACTGGACGGCGCCGTGAACTCGGTGATCCAGGCCATTCAGCTCAATCTCGGGTTGGCGCGGTCTGAGTTGATCGACGAGGTGCAGGTCGCAGCGCTCAACAAGCATTCGAACCTCGGCTTGCGCGAGAGCCCGATGCTGTTCCTCGAGTTCCATGGAACGGAGGCGGCCGTCGACGAGCAGATCGCCCGGTTCAAGGAGATCGCTGAGGCCGAAGGGGCGACCGGTTTCGAATGGGCGGGGCGCGAGGAGGACCGGCGTCGGCTCTGGAAGGCGCGTCACGAGGCGTATTGGGCCATGCGCACCCTCTATCCGGGGCGTGACTCGATCGCCACCGACGTGTGTGTGCCCATCTCTCGGTTGACCGAGTGCATCATGGAGACGCAAGCCGACATCAAGGCAATGGGGGTGCCGGCGGGAATTGTCGGGCACGTCGGAGACGGCAACTTCCATACTCAACCGATGGTCGATACGAGCAACCCGAAAGAGATGGAGGCGATCGAGATCTTCCTCAAACGGTTGTCCGAGCGAGCGGTGCGGATGGATGGCACTTGCACGGGGGAGCATGGGGTTGGCCAGGGCAAGAGAAAATACCTGATCGCGGAGCATGGCGCGGCGCTGCAGCCGATGCGGGCGATCAAGCAAGCCCTCGATCCGCTGGGCATTCTCAATCCGGGCAAGATCATTCCGGTCGCCGACTGAGACGACGGGGGCGGCGTTTCAGGCGTCGTCCCGTCAATCCAGCTTGCCGTCCTCGAACCGGTATTTGGTGGAGCAGAACTCGCATGTGACTGTGATGGCGCCGTCGGCCTCTCGCATGTCGGCGAGATCTCCCGGCGGAAAGCCGCGAAGGAAGCCGCTGATGCGCTCGCGAGAGCAACGGCAACGCGCGGCGACCGGGGTCTCGTCGGCGACACGTACGCCTTCCTCGTGGAACAGGCGCAGTAGCAGGCGCTCGGGCGACAGCGACGGGTCGATCAACTCATGGCCCTCGACTGTGGACGCCAAAGTCGCCACGCGGAGCCAGTCGTCGTCGTCCTCGCCGTGCAGGCGGGCATCGCGCTCCTCCGGCGTCTCGTCGGGACGTGGATCGCCGCCGAGGCTTGGTACGTGTTGCACAATGAGCCCGCCAGCGCGCCATCGCCACGGAGTTGTCGCGGATGCAGCCCCTGGAACCATCTGGCGTGCGACGGCCAGGCGGATGAACGTCGGAAGCTGCTCAGACTGGCGGAAGTAGGCGTGCGCGGCGTCACTGAGCGATCCTCCGTCCAGCGCGACGATGCCTTGGTGGCTCGAGAGGTTGGCGCCGGGATCGATGGTCATTGCCATGCGACCCTTCCCGATCAGGTCACCTGGGTCGACCATGCTCTCACTAGCGGTCAGCGTGTCGATCCTGTCGCGATCGAAACTCGCATAGCCGCGCATGGTGCCCGGCGCGTCGTAGTGAACGACGAGGAAGCCCACTGGGCCGTCGGTCTTGGTCTGCAAAATGAGACGACCGCCGGCTTTCAGCGGCTGACCGAGCAGCGCGGTGAGCGCCAAGGCCTCGCCGAGCGTAGCGCTGACGAGATCCGGGTAATCGTGAGCAGCGAGGACGCTGTCGACCGCGGGGCCGAGGCGGACGATGCGCCCAGACACGCGAGACTTCACGGTGCCGAACGGCAGCACGATATCGTCGGCGCTGGTGCCGCGCGCCAGCCTGGACGGCTCGATAGCTCTTTCCACCATGGGCATGCCTCGTCGTTCAGAGCGTTGGCGCCTGCATCACGATGCCATGCACTGAGCAGGCCCGTGAGCGGCCCGGACTCCTACACCCCGAGGCACCAAGCGAGAATGGCCTTTTGCGCGTGCAAGCGGTTCTCGGCCTCGTCGAAGACGACGGACTGGGGACCGTCGATGACGCTCGCGGAAACCTCGTGGCCACGGTAGGCCGGAAGGCAGTGCATGAAGACCGCACCCTTTGCGGCGCGTTTCATCAATGCGTCGTCCACCGCGTAAGGAGAGAGGAGCTGCTTCCTGCGTGTTGCGTCGGACTGGCCCATAGAAACCCAGGTGTCCGTAACGACGCAGTCGGCGGCTTTGACGGCCTCGTCAGCCTCATCCGTCAGGAGAATATCGCCGCCCTCGGCCCGTGCCCACTGAAGGACGCGGGCCTCGGGGTTCAGCTGTGGCGGGCACGCGAGGCGAAGCTCGAAGCCGAAGCGGACGGCGGCGTGCATCCAGGATGTCGCGACGTTGTTACCGTCGCCCACCCAGGCCACCTTGCGGCCTTTGATCGGGCCCTTCGATTCCTCGAACGTCACGATGTCGGCGATAACCTGGCATGGGTGCGACAGGTCGGTCAGACCGTTGATGACGGGGATGCTCGCGTGCTCGGCGTAGTCCAGCAGCGTCTCGTGCTTGTTGGCGCGGAGCATTATGCAATCGACGTAGCGCGACAGCACCTTGGCAGTGTCGGAGACCGGCTCGCCGCGACCCGTCTGCAGATCGGTATGGTTCAGCGCAATCGTCTGGCCGCCGAGCTGGCGCATGGCAATGTCGAACGAGACGCGCGTACGGGTGGATGGCTTCTCGAAGATCATGGCGAGGACGGCGTCCGAAATTCCTTTCGGACGCAGTTCTTTCGGCGTGCGCTTGCCGGACTTCTTCATGGCATGCGCCATGTCGACAATCCGGCGCAGCTGCGCCGCGGGAATCTGATCGAGATCGAGGAAGTGCCGGACGGCCTTCTGGCGCGTCCGGTTTGCCTTGGGCTGCGAGCGGGTCAGCACGGTACGAGCCTTATGCCTTCTTCTTCAGCGAGGAGATGGCGCGTGAGAGCCGGGAGATGCCATCCTTCATCTCGTCCTCGCTGACGGTCAGGGAGGGGAGCATACGGATGACGTTGTCGCCGGCGGAGACCGTCAGAAGCTTCTCGGCGGTGGCCGCCTTCATGACATCGCCGGCCGGGAACTCGGCCTTCAAGCGCACACCGGCCAAGAGGCCCACCCCACGGACCTCCTCGACTGCGTCGGCGTGCTCGTCCTTCATGGCGGCCATGAGCTGCTTCAGGCGCAGGCCCTTCTGCTTGACCTCCTCCAGGAAACCCGGCTCGAGCATGACATCAAGTACGGCATTGCCCACGGCGGTCGCTAGTGGATTGCCGCCGAACGTCGAGCCGTGTGTACCCGGCACCATGCCGCGCGCGGCCTCCTTCGTGGCGAGGAACGCGCCGAGCGGGAAGCCGCCGCCGATCGCCTTGGCAATGGCCATCACGTCCGGCTTGATGCCCGACCACTCGTAGTGGAAGAGCTTGCCCGAACGGCCCATGCCGGACTGCACCTCGTCGAGCACCAGCAGAAGGCCGTTGTCGTCGCACAGCTTCCGCAGACCGCGGAGGAACTCATCCGGGACGACACGGACGCCGCCTTCCATCTGCACGGGCTCGATCATAATGGCGGCCGTCTCGGGCACGATCGCCTTGGCGACAGCGTCGAGATCGTAGCCGGTGAGCTGGTCGAAACCCTCGACCTTGGGGCCAAAGCCCTCGAGGTACTTGGCGTTACCTCCAGCCGCCAGTGTCGCCAGGGTGCGGCCGTGGAAGGCACCTTCGAACGTGATAATCCGATAGCGCTCGGGATGGCCGCCGGCTGCGTGGTACTTGCGGGCGACCTTAATTGCACCCTCGCAGGCCTCGGCGCCGGAGTTGCAGAAGAAGACGCAGTCGGCAAACGTCTCGGCGACGAGGCGCTCGGCGAGGCGCTCCTGGTTCTTGACCCGATACAGATTGGACGTGTGCCAGAGCGTGTTGGCTTGCTCCGTCAGCGCGGCGACGAGCTTGGGATGACAGTGGCCCAAGGCGTTCACGGCGATACCGCTCGTGAAGTCGAGGTAGCGGTCGCCATCCGTGGAGATGAGCCATGAGCCCTCGCCTCGCTCGAACACGACATCCTGTCGCCCGTAGGTGGACATGACAGCCGGCGAGGGGCCGGTCGAGGACGAAGCGTGAGACGATGTGACGTTCGAAGACGACGTTGCAGACATGGCTTTTAACCCCTGGGTGCGAAACCCGCGGTGCGAACGAAAAAAGCCGCCAAGGCCGGCGGCTCGAGCAAGTGGACGATAAGGTGTGGTGCGACTTCCTGTCAATGATCCGGTCTGCGCCCGGCGTGAGAGCGAAGCTGCAAGCAAACCATGTCCTCGATGGCGCAGGCGACCGCCGTTCATTGCTATTGGCGGTGCATGTTGGTCGGGTTTGAGAGGCAGCTGGACGCTCGCTCGAGAGCAACTGTCAAGGACCCCGTTCGGGTTCCCAAAACTACGCAAAAACATACAGCGAACCACGAATCGTTACGTGGCCAAAAGGCAACGACGGAATACTGCAATCGGTTTCTATATCACGACACGACTTGTGCCATGAAAACAGCCCATAGTATTCATAGGCCTGTCAGGCACGAGATATGGCGCGTAGTTGTTCGCCAGAGTGTCAAGTGTCTTCAGTCGGTTGGCGCGTCGCTTTTCCCGCATTTCGGCCCCGACTAAGGGCGGACCGTATAGTCCAGCCGCCCCTGTAAAAGTTCAAGCGTCCCTTCCTGTCTGCGTTCGTGTCCGGCTTGAGGCCGGCCCAGGTGTCCTGTTGCGCGCAAGGCGCGCCGGTCATCGGGCTTCGTGCCTTGCCGGTGAGGGTTGGAGTGCGCCTTGCGCACTTCATCGCGCTTTCCGCAAGGAAGACGATCAAAATGAGTTGGAACGACGAGAGAGTCGAGCTCCTGAAGAAGCTGTGGGCCGAAGGCCTCAGCGCGAGCCAAATCGCAGGGCGCATCGGCTCCGTGACACGCAACGCGGTGATCGGCAAGGTTCATCGCCTAGGTCTGTCGGGCCGCGCAACGACTACCCGGATGAAGAGCCACCGACCGCGTACGCGGACCGTGGTGGCTGCCAAGCGGCCGGCGGCAAAGCCTCGTTTCGCCAATGTCGGCAACACGGCGCTTCGAGCCCTTTATCAGGAAGCCGAGCCCTATGTGGCGCCGGTCGAGGAGCTGGTCATTCCGATGGCCGAGCGCCGGTCAATTCAGACACTCGAGGAATGCAGCTGCCGTTGGCCGATCGGAGACCCGCAAGAAGCGGACTTCCACTTCTGCGGCAAGACCAAGGTCGCAGGTCTGCCGTACTGCGAATTCCATGCAAGACGGGCTTTCCAGCCGCCGCAGTCACGGCGCGGCGCGGGAGGCGGACAGGGGCAGCGGCTACCGACGCCGGCGATCAGGGCCGAGCCTGCAAAGGTGGCCGAAACAAATACAGCGGAGGAGGTCGAGCCGGCAGGGGCCTGATCCGGGGGCGCTCGCGTCCCGAGGGCCGGATCAGACACGGCACGGCTCAGCTTCCTTCGTGAAGCGGGGGGAAAATCGGCGGCGCTCGCGGGGGGCGTCGCCGGTTTTCGTTTTACGCTTCCGTGACATGGGGGCAGCATTGCATTTGCGCTTTGCGTCCGAGCCGGCGCACACTGCCGACAAAGAGTGCAAGGATGCATAGCAATGGCAAAGGTCGACAAAAGCAAAGGTGGCCAGCGCGTCGGCAGCGGAACGGATGGTTTCGACATCGACAACCCCAAGCTGCCGAAGGCCATCGACGACGGTGCGCTCGGCAGCGGGGGATACCCGTACGACAAAAAGCTCAATCGGGAGGACTTCGAGCGGCAGCTCGAGCTGCTGCAGGTCGAGCTGGTCAAGCTGCAATTCCACTTCGCCAAGTCGCGCGAGCGTATCGTGGTCGTGTTCGAGGGGCGCGATGCGGCCGGGAAGGGAAGCTGCATTGGACGCTTCCGAGCGCATTTGAACCCGCGCAGCACACAAGTCGTCGCGCTGACCAAGCCGACCGAGACCGAGCGGGGGCAATGGTATTTCCAGCGCTACGCTGCTCTGATGCCGACCGCAGGAGAGATCGTGCTGCTGGACCGGTCCTGGTATAACCGGGCCGGGGTCGAGAAAGTGATGGGCTTCGCCACGCCCGATCAGGTGGCCGATTTCCTGCGGGAGGCTCCGGCGTTCGAGGGGATGCTGGTGCGGGACGGCATTCGCTTCTTCAAGATCTATCTGGAGATCGGGCGGGAAATGCAGCTCCTGCGCTTCCACGAGCGCCGCCATGATCCGCTCAAGCGGTGGAAGATCACGGACATGGATCTCGCGGCCATGAAACGATGGGACGAGTACACGCAGGCCAAAGAGGACATGTTCCGGTTCACCCACACCGCGGTTGCGCCGTGGACCGTGATCCTGGCCAACGATCAACGGCGAGCCCGGCTGGAGGCGATACGACTGGTGCTCTGCGCGGTCGACTACGACGGCAAGGACACGAAGGTCATCGGAGGGACGGATCCGCGCATCACGGGGGCTGGTCCGGAGTTCTTCAATCGGCCGAGCTGAGCACCGCGACGGGTGTACGACGCGGTGCGGGCGGGCGTGATCTCAGGCGCGACATGTGGTGAGCCGGGTTCCGGGTCCTGTGCTTGGAAGCAGATCAGCCCTGAATCGAGAAGCCGCCGTCGACGGCGATCGCCGCTCCCGTGACGAAGTCGGATGCCTCCGATGCCAGGAAGACCGCGATACCGGCAAAGTCTGTCGGCTCGCCCCACCGTCCCGCAGGCGTGCGGCGCAGCACATTATTGTGGAGCCCATCCACTTGCTCACGTGCTTTCTGGGTCAACTCCGTGTCGATCCAGCCAGGAAGCACCGCGTTGACCTGGATGTTGTCGACGGCCCAAGCGGTGGCGAGCGCCTTCGTCATCTGGACGATGCCTCCCTTCGAGGCCGCGTAGGGGGCGGCGAACGGGGCGCCGAAGATCGACATCATCGAGCCGATGTTGATGATCTTGCCGCCGCCGCCGGACTTCATGGCGGGCTGTGCCGCGTGGGAGCAGTAGAAGGCGCCGTCGAGGTTGATGGCAAGGACCTCGCGCCACTCGCTCATCTTGTACTCCTCCGGCCGCTTGCGAATGTTGATGCCGGCATTGTTGACGAGAATGTCGAGGCGACCCATGCGGTCCACGGCCTGGTCGATCATGGACTTTACCGAGGCTTCGTCGGCCACGTTCACCTCGACGACGGCGGTGCGAACGCCGAGGCGGGCCAGTTCGGCGGCGGCGGCCTCGGACTTGGCGGCCTGGCGCCCGGCCACGACGATGTCCGCACCAGCGGCAGCCATTCCGCGCGCCATGCCGAGACCGATGCCTCCGTTGCCGCCGGTGACCAGGGCCACGCGCCCCTTCAGATCGAACATCGACATCGAGCCTCCTGAGAAAATTCGTGCTATGAGTTCGCCAGACGCTGCCGGCTGCCCATCTACCTTACGTGGGCTCTGCTCAAGGTGCGAGCCCGGAAGCGAAGGGTCGTCCTCGCGCTGCACGCGGGATAACGGCGGTCCAGACAACGCTGGAATGTGAGCGGTTCTGCAGCTGATGCCTTCCTATAATTGTGAGAAATGCCCGGGCTACTGCTGCAGCTATCCCCTGATCCGCCTGGAGCGGCGCGACGTGGAGCGCCTGGCGAAGCATCACGGTCTCAGTTTCGAGGAGGCGCGCGCCAAGTTCACGAAGGTTGCGCACGGGGCCAAGTATGCCATGCGCCGCAAGGCCGATCCGCATTTCGGCAAGATCTGCCGATTTTTCGACACCGAGGCGAGACGCTGCACCATCTACAACGCACGCCCGGGCATCTGTCGGCGCTATCCTGGCGAGGGACGCTGCGGCTACTACGATTTTCTGATGTTCGAACGACGCGCCCAAGACGATGAAGCCTGGGTCGCAGTGACCAGCAATGGATGAATTTGGTCACAAGTCTTTCTTGTGTCGCGTTTCTGACCTAGCCCTAGCATCGTCCCGTCAAATTACCTATTCTGAGTTTATTGGGGCGATAGCGTTTTCAGTGCCAGTCGCGATCCCCGGGGCAAGAGCGCACCGATGACGGAGCATCAGGACAGGCTGGATATCACGCCGAGGGTCGTGGACCTCGGCGATCGCGTCATTCAATTGCACCACGTGGTCAGTGTCGGTCGTCAGGCGCTCTATCCGTTCCGGCCGCTCGGGGGGCTCCTCGTCCTGGCTGGCTTCGGCTTGATCGGCAACGAGCTGGCCATGCGCGGGCTGCTCGCCTTCAGGCTGCAAAGCGGAGGCTCGCTGCCGTTGTGGCTGGGGTTCGGAGCCACAGGCATCGGCCTGTTTCTTCTACTCTATGCAAAACGGGTGTTGATGATCCGGACCTCTGATGGAGGACGGGTGGAGCTACCCTCCAGCAGCGACGAAGCGTCAGCGGCCCTCATCCTGCGCATCCGGCATGCGATGGAAGAGCTGGGAGGCCACCCCGGGGTTCGCTCGGCGTCGGTGCCAGCATTGCAGCCAGGTGCCGGATCGCAGGCGGCAATCCCGTGGTCGGGCGCGCCGGCAGGACTTCCGCAGCAGCTGCCCCCGTCAGCGACGCGGCCGCAGATCTCTGTCGATCCTGGGGTGCCGCAGACCGTCCCCTCAGGGCGGCGTGGCGAAGGGTATGCCAACGGGCACGCGGGACGCGGGTCGTTCGGCGGCAGTGCCACTACGCCGGAAGGTCTTTCGATGGGCGATCCTTCGGCTGGCGCCTATCGACGCGCGGGTGGATCTACACTTCCTCAGCAAGGGGCTGGCGTCGGTGGCGGCGAACGCCGGTTGCCAGGTGGCGAGCCAGTGGCTCAGGCCGCTGGGAGAGAGCAACTGGCGCTTCCCACTGCGCCGCCGGCCGGTCTCGCTCGCGACGATGGCTCTCAAGAGCTGATGGCTCTCATGGACCTTGTCCGGCGCGCCGATGTCCAACACAAGGAAGCGCTTCTCGACCTCCTCAAGGTCGTCGAGGATCACTACCGGGGGCGGGCGAGCCGGGAGGATGCGATTGCACATTGGCGCAGCTTTGCGGACTACGTCGTGCAATACCTCGGCGATGTCGACGGCTTGATCGCCCATAGCGAGCGCTTTGGGCGCTACATGCTTGCGCGCTGACGTGTTGCCGTAGGCTTCGCGGGGATGCCGCATCGCGGGGCGGTGGAGGCAGAACCTTTTGCGTTTGAGGATCGCTTCTTGGTGGCGGCGCCGACACGAGCGGCTATCGTGGAGGCATCGAAACTCAGGAGCCGACCATGTCCACCCCTCCCATCAGTCGCTTTCCGGTGCCGAAGCTGGCTGATCTGCCCGACGACGTGCGAGCCCGCATCGAGGCTGTGCAGGAGAAGAGCGGTTTCATCCCGAACGTGTTTCTGGTGCTGGCGCATCGTCCGGACGAGTTCCGCGCCTTCATGGCCTACCACGATGCCCTGATGGATAAGCCCGGCGGTCTGACCAAGGCCGAGCGCGAGATGATCGTGGTCGCGACCAGCGCCGCCAACCAGTGCCAATATTGCGTCATGGCTCACGGGGCTATCCTGCGTATCCGGGCCAAGAACCCGCTTGTCGCGGATCAAGTGGCGGTCAACTATCGCAAGGCCGACATCACGCCGCGCCAACGGGCCATGCTCGAGTTCTCGATGAAGGTGGCGTTGCGGTCGGCCGATGTGGACGAGGCAGATATCGCCGCCGTCAAGGCTCATGGCTTCACGCAGGACGACGTCTGGGACATGACCGCGATCGCGGCCTTCTTCGCGATGTCCAATCGCATGGCCAATGTGACGGGCATGCGGCCGAACGACGAGTTCTACAAGCTGGGACGGTGAGACGTGACTATCCGGGCGGCGACGGCCTCGTTTTCAGGCTTTGGCTTTGCCCTTGATCTGACTAGCCTCGACGGGGCGCCAATCAAGCATGGGCGAGCGTGACATGAAGCGTGTTCTTTTGACTGGAGCGGCAGGCGGGATAGGGACATGGCTGCGCAAGCTGTTGCCACCGATCTATCCGGACCTCGTATTGTCCGACGTCCGTGAGCCGAAAGACCTGCAGCCCGGCGAAAAGTTCGTCCAGGCGGACATATCAAAGCCCGACGAGATCGAGCGGGCGTGCGCGGGCGTGGACGGGATCATTCATCTCGGCGGCCGCTCGGGAGAAGCGCCCTGGGAGGCCATTCTCGAGGCGAATATCGTCGGTTGCTACAACCTCTTCGAGGCGGCACGGAAGGTCGGCGCCAAGCGCGTCGTTTTTGCGACCTCCAACCATGCCGTCGGGTTCTATCCGCGCTCGACCACGATCGGGACCGCCGTGATTCCGCGGCCGGACAGCCGCTACGGGGTTTCGAAGCTGTTCGGCGAGGGTCTCGGGGCAATGTATGCCTACAAGCACGGGATCGGCGTCACGTCGCTCAGGATCGGCAATGTCGGCGACAAGCCACTCGACGAGCGGCGGCTCGCGATCTGGATCCAGCCAGAGGATCTGGTGCAATTGATCCGGATCGGGCTGGAGCGGCCGGGCCTCGTCTATGAGGTGATGTACGGCGTCTCGGATAACCAACGCTCATGGTACGACAACAGCCGCGCAACGGCGCTGGGCTACAAGCCCGAGCACCGCTCGGAGGACTATGCCGCAGAGGTTCTGGCGGCCGAGCCGACGGCGGGCAAGCATCCAGCAGCGGAATTCTACCAGGGCGGCACGTTCTGCGCTGACGAGTACTCCGCCAACCTTGACGCATTGAAGCCACGGAGCTGAGACGAGACCATGCCGACGATCGACGCCGAGCGAGTGTTGCGCGACCTCCGCCATCTCAGGACCATGGGTGCCTACAAGACGGGCGTGCACCGACCGGCGCTGTCGGCGGAGCATCTTGCCTCGATGGCGTGGTTGAAAAGCGAGCTCGAGGCGCTTGGGCACGAAGCAACGATCGACGGCATCGGCAACGTGCTCGGGATCGCACCGGTCAATGGGCGGAAGCTGCTCGGGGGATCGCACCTGGAAAGCCAGAACTACGCCGGCTGGCTCGATGGGCCGCTGGGGGTCGTCTACGCGCTGGAAGCGGCGCGCGCGGTGAAGGCCGACCCTGCGCTTGCCGGTTGCGCGGTGGATGTCATTGCTTGGTGTGACGAGGAGGGGCATTTCGGGCATTTCCTCGGCAGCCGGTCGGGAATTGGTCAGGTCTCCGAGAGCGATATCGATGCGGCTGTCGACCGGACGAGCGGAACGAGAATGCGGGATGCGCTGAAGGCGGCGGGGCTCCAGGGGCGGCCGCGCCTTACGGTCGACGCGAAGCGCTACGTGGGGTTTCTCGAGGCGCACATCGAGCAAGGGGACTGGCTCGAGGCCAACAACCTCAAGGTCGGTGCGGTGACGGCGGTCGTCGGAAGCCGCAACTTCAGCATCACGTTCGAGGGTGCCCAAAATCACGCCGGTACGACGCGAATGGCTATCCGCCGCGATGCGGGTGTCGCCTGCGCGCGCCTTGTGATGGCCATCGAGAAGCTGTTCCCGACCATCTGCGGGCCGCGCACCGTATGGACCACAGGGCGTGTGACGCTCTCTCCGGGAGATCCGAGCATCATTCCCGGGCGTGCCGAGATGCTGTTCCAGTTCCGCGACACGGACGCGGATCTGCTCGACCGTCTCGAGGTGGCGCTACGCGATCTCGTTCAAGATGCAAATCGCGAAGGGCCGTGTAAGGTGACGCTGGATCAGAACCGCAAGGGCATGCCAGCAGTCATGGCGGAGAGCTTCCAGGCGGCGATCGAAACGTCGGCAGAGGCCCGCGCTCCCGGCCGTCATACGCGGATGCCGTCGGGCGCAGGACATGATGCACAGATCCTCGCCGCGGTCATGCCTGCCGGGATGCTGTTCGTGCCGTCGATTGGCGGGATCTCGCACCACTGGTCCGAGAACACCTCCGACGAGGACATCGTTCTCGGCGCCCAGGTTTATGCTGATGCCGTCGGACGGCTCTTGCAAGGTTGAGTAGGGCGGATCGGCGAAGGCGCTGGTTACGCAATCTCCAACTTCCAGACTCTGGAATTTAGGGCAGCCGTGCTATATGTAAGCACGCCGCTATCGTATCAGAGACACCATGACCGAGATCACCGAACTCCAGCCGGCAAGCCGACCGCTACCGGCCTCCATGATCGATCCCTTCGGCCGTCACGTATCCTACTTGCGTGTGTCGGTGACGGATCGTTGCGACTTCCGCTGCGTCTATTGCATGTCGGAGCACATGACGTTCCTGCCGAAGAAGGACCTGTTGTCCCTCGAGGAATTGGATCGGCTGTGCTCGGCGTTCGTCGCGAAAGGCGTGCAGAAGCTTCGGATCACGGGTGGCGAGCCGCTAGTTCGGAAGAACATCCTTTGGCTGTTTCAGCGGCTCGGGCGGCATCTGGAGACGGGTGCGCTCGAGGAGTTGACGCTTACGACGAACGGCAGCCAGTTGCCGAAGTATGCGGCTGATCTCAAGGCAGCAGGTGTCCGTCGGATCAACGTTTCGCTCGACACGCTCGACGAGGCGAAGTTCCGCGCGGTCACGCGTTGGGGTGAGCTCGGGGCGGTGATGAAGGGGCTGGACGCTGCGGACAAGGCCGGACTGGCCGTAAAGATCAACGCGGTGGCGCTTAAGGGTGTCAACGAGGGCGAGATCGAGGATCTGCTTCGCTTTGCGCACGGGCGTGGCTACGATCTGACGTTGATCGAGACGATGCCGCTCGGCGACATCGACGGCGATCGGACGGATCAATATCTGCCGCTGTCCGTGGTGCGGGCGCGGTTGCTGGATCGCTTCGCGCTGGAGGATATCCCGTACAAGACGGGTGGGCCGGCCCGTTACGTAAGGGTTCGCGAGACGGGCGGGCGACTCGGCTTCATCACGCCGATGACGCACAACTTCTGTGAGAGCTGCAACCGTGTGCGGCTGACGTGTACGGGCACGCTCTACATGTGCCTCGGCCAGGAGGATGCGGCCGATCTGCGGGGGCCACTCAGGGCCAGCGCGGACGATGCGCTGCTGTCGGCGGCGATCGATGCGGCAATCGTCCGGAAGCCGAAGGGGCACGATTTCATCATCGACCGTCGCACGAAGCGGCCAGCCGTACAGCGGCACATGAGCGTCACGGGCGGTTGAGTTGCCGCCGTTTGAGGCGGAACAAACCGGAACCATCGACGACCGGCTACGTTATAGCCACAGGCCCAGCGGCCGCAGTGGAGTGACCATGCGCAATTCCTTCTACATCTCAGCGTGCGCGGCGAGCTTGTTGGTCCTGATGGGACCGGCGTTGGCGCAGCAGTCGGCACCCTCGAAATCGTCCGGCGACTTCATTCAACTGGCGCAGCGCGACGGCGGCGGCCGGGGTGGTGGAGGCGGCGGCGGTGGAGGTCGCGGTGGCGGCGGAGGCCCGCCTCCAGCCGCGTCCGGCGGCGGTGGAGGTCCGGGCTCCGGACGTGGCGGTGGTGGATCACCGTCGATTGGCCAGCGCGGCGGCGGGCAGACTTTCGCGCCAGGGCCACGATCGGGTGGCGGTGATGGACCGCGTGCGGGCGCTCGCTCGGGCGGAGGCGATCGGTTCCGCGGAAGTGGCGAGGGGCGTGGAACCCGCCAATTCGGTCGCGGTGATGGTGGTGGACCGAGGGTCGGTCGGGGCGACGGAGCGGGTCGACGCGATGCCGGGCCGCGCGCTCGCGACCGCGGTGGAGAGCGTGGCCCGCGGGTCGGCGACAGGCCGGGACGGCGCGTCGGTGATGGTGGACGGCGCTACGATCGTCGCCATGTGCGCAGGCACGGACGCCATTATTCGTGGGGTCCAGGTATTTCGTTCTGGTTCTACGATGGATACTACTATGGCGACTGCGAGTGGCTGAGACGTCGGGCCGTCGCCACGGGCAGCAGTTACTGGTGGCGGCGCTATCGGCAATGCCGGTCTTGGTGAGAGATGGGGAATAGATCTGGGGCGGCTTCCGAGGCCGCCTCAGTTGCTTTCGGGGGCCATCACAGCAAGGGCCTCCGGCGTGGCGTAGACGGCGAAGCGATAGGGGCTGAGGCAGCGAAACCGCGCCTCACTCATTAGCGGCAATCGTAGGCGCGAAAACCCTCGCACCGCGGCGAATGCCGTTTCATGCACTGGATTGAGGTAGGCCACGATCATCGGGCGAGGTGACTTGCGCCATGAGCGTGAAAGGTTCGCTGCGACGCGTTCAATGACCGGCGGGCCGAATGGATTGAACAGGAAGGCAACAATCGGCGTTTCAGGGATCTCGAACAGGGTCGCATCGCCTTGGTGGATCTCAACTGAGCCCGCCGCGGGCTGGTTCAGATTTGCGACGATCTCGCGGGCCGCTTCCGCCAATTCGACTGCGAACTCGACCCCGACCACGCGCTGATACGGACGGGCCGTGGCCGAGAGGACGACACGACCCTTGCCACAACCGTAGTCGATGAACGTGGTGCCCGGCATCGGCTCGGGCAGGGCCGCGTGGACCCAGTCGAGAACGCGCCATGGCGTCGGCAGATAGTGGACGCCGATCGACCGGTTCGGGCTGGCGATGGTCACCGTGTCGAGTTCGACCTTGTCGGCGGTGCCGTCGTCGCGGGCCGACGGGTGCCTGTGCCGGTCGATAGTCGACCAAGCGTGATGGAGTGCGACCGTGCGATAATGAGCGCACGCTGAGGTGAGCCCTTCGTTCCGGACACGGTCTGCGATCTTCAGTGTCGAGGAACGCGCTGCTGCAGTCGACATGGGGGGCTCGCCAGGCTCGGAAGGTTGTTTGCCCAACCTTCCGAGCAAAGAGCGTGCCACTGGCCTTTGCGGCCCTATCGGAGGTAGCCCGTCCGTCAGAGCCCGAGCAACTCCCGAACCTTCTCCTGGGTCAGGGCGTCGCCGGCGAAGATCCGGCCATCCACCTCCAGGGCGGGCGTTGAACGGATTCTCGCCTCGTCGAGCCGGTCCTGGGCGTCTTCGTCCATCAGGAGATCCCGCACGCGATAGGTCACGCCGTTCGCCGTGAGGAAGCGTTTGAGCTGCTCACACGGCGCGCACATGGGCGACGTGTAGACGATCACGTCGCGTGCGGGGTCGGCCATCAGACTTTTCCTTCCGATTTCAGGCGCCGGTACTCGTCCTTGCGGGCGAGCCACTTTGCCTTGGTGTCCGGGTCCTGCCACGGCTGCTCCTCGGAGAAGACGAGGCGTTTCCAGTCGTCGCCCTTGCTCCATCGGTAGCTCGGGGCAACCGTGGTGCGGGGGCCTTTGGCGTTCGACAGGAGATCGAGCGCGGCTTGGAAAATCTCGCGCTGCTGGGGCACGTTCCACGGCTCGCCGCAGGGGCTGCCGAGGGGGAAGTCGACGAACACGAAACGGGCGACGCCGCAGTGCTCGACGATGTCACGGGCGGCGCCGATGACGACGGTGGAGATGCCGTTTTCTTCCAGGTAGCGGGCAATCAGACTCACGGTCTGATGACATACCGGTCAAACAGGGACCATGACGATGGCGTCGAGCCCCTCCTCGCGGCAGACGGCGAGGGCTTTCGGTGCTTCCTGGGTCAGGACCTTGCGCTGGCTGTAGTTGTTGTAGGCGCCGAGGATGCGTTTCGGCATGGAGCCGACGCGGCCGTCGGCAACGGCCTCGCGCAGCCGGTCGACCGGATAGAAGGCGTTGACGTCGTCGAGGTGGGTGGCGTTGCGGTCGAACGACAGCGTGCGGGAGTAGAGCTTCACGGTCGGCGTATCGCCCGGGATCGGGTAGACGCCGCGGAAGTCCTCCTCGCTGATCGGGTTCGGCTCCGTCGCGGGGTCGAAGCGGACCGCGACCTCGCTGGTGCCGAGCAGGCCGACGCGGCATTGGCTCAGCGGTTTCTCGAGGGGCGTGAACGGCACCTCGTCGAAGTGCGCCCACTCATAGGACTTCTCGTAGCCCTGGCGAATGTAGTCGTCGCGCGTGCGATCAATATAGCGGACGTGATCCATCATGTTCTCCGTCGCTGTGACGACGGAATGATGGGACGGTTTTGGGGTGGTTGTCGATGGGGGGATTTCTACCGAGACCAATGTGAGGCTGGCGCGGTGATCGCGCGCGAACTCCCTCGCCCCGTGCCCTGCGCTTGCACGGGGAGAGGGTCGGGGTGAGGGGCGGCCCAAGGGCACGGACGAGGTCAGGCAGAAGCGGGGCGATGGGCCAAGAGCGCCACTGCACTACTATTGCGTGACGTGATCGCAGCAGCGGCTCACCGGAGGTGAAGCTGCCGTCATGGCGGGACTGATGTGGTGCTCCCATCGATGGGCCTTGGGGAGTTCATTCTGGCGACCGTACCTTGTGCGGCCGCGCAAAGCTTCTCAACGCCATCGCTTACAGCGAAGACATCGCAACGGCAGACCGCTTGAGATCTGCCGGCCGCGAGTACCGTGGCCCGGGCCACCAAGATTTGGCCGACGGCGGGACGGACGAAGTTGATCTTCAATTCGGAAGCGACGCCGCCGCCACCAAGCGCGGCCGTACCGACAAAAGTCATTGCGTTGTCGGCGAGGTAGCTGATCACACCGCCGTGGACAAAGCCGTGATTTTGCTCAAGGGATTCCGTAATGCGCAACCGCATGTCGATGGTCGCGCCGTCGAAAGCTTCGATCTCGGTACCCAGCAAGACTGAGAATCTTTGCTCCGAGAGTGCGCTGCGGGCACGTACCAGCATGTTGCTGCTCATGAGAAGTCCCTCTGCCTGTGCAATTTGCAGGATGGTGAGCATGCCTTCCGTGCCCTCTATCGATAAGTGAGCTTTCCTATTCATAGGTGACCCGATTTCATCTATTACCATCTTGTGATCTTTACTCTGGAGCCGCGAACGTGAGCCTGCCTTCATTAACGGCGCTGCGCGCCTTCGAAGTCGTCGCGCGATTGGGAAGCATGCGAGCGGCGGCTGACGAACTTGGAATCACGGCCTCGGCGATCAGCCACCAGATCCACAGCCTTGAAGCACAGATGCAGGTGCGGCTCTTCGTTCGCCGAGGTCGCTCGATCAGCCTGACGTCAGCCGGCCAGCAGTACGCGATGGTTGTGAAGGAGGCGTTCGACCGGTTGCGGGCCGCGACCACGGCATTGTCCGCAGCACACGAGGCTATGCGGATACTGACCCTGCCGACATTTGCTAGCGAAATCTTGTTGCCCGCCCTTGATGAGTTCGAGAAGAGGCATCCCAAGTTGAACCTAAGGGTTGAGGTTCGCACCACCCTAGCCGACGTGCAGCGCGATCCCGTCGATCTTGCGATCACTTATCGGCCCAAGCCGGCGGCGGGCGCATTCTCTCAAGCGTTACTCAAGCCTGTGTCTAGCCCGGTCGCGAGTCCTGTGAAAGCAGCGTTGCGCGTCGGATCGACTCCTCTGGACGCGATTCTTCGCCAGACGATTATCCTGCACGACCCAGCCCCCGACGCCTGGCTCGTCTGGGCGCGTGCAGCGGGATTAGACAGCGGATGGAAACCTCGCAAGACACTGGTCTTTGATAGCTTCCCTGGCGCGGTACGAGCCGCAATCGATGGTCAGGGACTGCTGCTAGCGCCGCTCCAGATGGTTGCTGGCCACGTTCGCGAGGGTAGGCTCCGGCGATTGTCGGATGTGACCATACCTAGCCTCGGCACCTACTACCTCGAATGCCGGCAGGGCGAGGAGACGCTGGATCGCATAATGACCGTGCGCCGCTGGCTAGCCAGGGTGATTGAGCCGCACCGCCATGCGCCCGTGAATAGGTGAATTCGTTTCAACTATCATGAATGGTATTCGCTTCGTGTCGAACCGGGCGCGATCTTATATTCTGCCCATGTCGCCACTCATCATCATGACGGTCGCCCTGGTTCTGAACACCATCGGCTTTGCCAACTATGCAGCCGTCCTGCCGGCAGTGATGGGCAGCACCGGCATCTCCGAGACGCAAGCGGGCATCGCGGGGGGCGCATTCTTCTTCGCGTATGCGATTGCGTCTCCGATTTTCGCGGCACTGACCAATTCGCGTCCCCCGAAACTGCTCTACGCAATCGGCTGTTTTCTCGGCATCGCTGGTGGCATGCTGTTTCCATCAGTCAGCGCGAGTTTCGAAGCCTTGATGCTCAGCCGAATTGCGAGTGGAATCGGCATGGCCGGCATTTATATGCCGGGCTTGCGGCTTTTGATCGAGTTCGGTTCCAGCCCAAGAGCAAGCGAGGGTGGCCGGCATTCACGTGTCGGGGCTCACACTTGGGCTTTCCGCATCGTTTGCGGTCTCCGGGATTGCGCAATGGCTCTTCGATTGGCCGAGCGCATTCTGGGCCGCTGCAATTGCGTCAGGGATCGCCTTCGGTCTTGTCGGACTGTCGATGCGATCCCCATTCTTGCCCCGCGCCGAAGGTGCATTGCTCGGACGATTGAGGGGTGTTATGCGCACGGGAGGGGTAGGCTGGGTTCTGCTCGCAGTGGCAGGCAACAGCTGGGAAGGCATGGCTTTTCGTACATGGTGGGTCGCGTTCCTCTCGTTCGTCGCGACACTACCAGGCAACCAATACTACACGGGTTGGAATCTCGCTTTGGCCACGGCCTTTACCGGCCTTCTGGCTATGCCGCTAAGCTCGCTCGTTGCCCACCGGGCCAATATGGGTCGCCGGCATCAAGTGATTGCAGCAGCGGCCGGAGCCTCGGTCGTTGCCGGAGCAGCGCTCGCCGTCAGCATCGGCATGCCATTCTTAATCGTCTTTGTGCTCAGTATCGCCTACGTCTGCGCCATCTTTTCGGACGCTGGTTCCTTGCCACCTGCATTGCTCGCACGGGTCTCTCAGGCCGATCGTGGTGCGGCGCTCGCGCTAATGGCCTTGTCAGCGAACAGCGCGGCTTGGGCCGGTGTCACCATTTGCGGCGTCGTGCTCGAAGTCGCGGGAGGAAAGGCTTCGATCATCGCTTGGCAGATCACAATCGGTGTCATCGCGGCTGGATCGCTGATTACCTCGATCGCCATGCTAGTTTTGGATCGCCAAGTCCGCATTTGAGATGGCGAATGGTGAGGCGACGGCTTGGCGTAAAAATGCCAGCAGACAGCAGGAGCCTACAGCTCTGCGAAATGTCCGCTACTGAAAATAGCTATCGTCGACGCTGACAATGAGAACAAAAGCGCTCTGGGTCAATCGCGTCGCCTGCCCGGGCCAGGAAAGTCGAGCCCGGCGCCGCCCCTCACCCTAACCCTCTCCCCGTTGCGAGTGCAGAGCAACGGGGAGAGGGGACGCGTGCCGTCGCTGCGGCAGATCCTCGCTCATAGTCACCGTTGGGGTAACTCCGTCCCCTCAAATCAGCCCCAACTCGGCCAAATCCTTGCGCATCTTGGGGGGCATGGCGGTGATGGCGTCGTGCTTGCCGGCGGTGAGGTCGGCGGGGGCGTCGTCGGGGGCGAGATAGCGCCAGCCCTGGAAGGCGCGGCGGGGTGTCGGGCGGACGGGGACGAGCGTCTTGTCGAGGATCAGGAGCGTGCACGGCGTGCCGTCCTCGCGGGTTCCTTCGCGCAGGTCGAGCAGGCGCTGGCGGGCCTGGATGATGCCCTTGATGACCCAGTAGATCGAGCCGCCGTCGAGCAGGTCGTCGCGGCGCTTCGGCATCTGGAACGTGCGGTGGAACAGGTCGGGCTTCTGGCCGTCGCGCTTCAGCTGCCGCAACCGCTCAGCCTGCCAGCCGGCGAGATCCTCGATCGAGTCGGTGCCGACGCTGAGCTTGATCAAGTGGAGGGGCATGGGTCTGGTCTCGGGTCGCGGCGTGCGAGTTGTCGTCGCGCTGACCTTACTCGATTGCCGAGGTGGCGGATCACTTCGGCATGTGCCCGACTGTGAATTCCGGGGATAGCGCGGAGGCTTCACGTGTCATCCCGGTGCTTGTCACCGGGACCCATCGTGCCAAATCCTCGAGCGCAACTGGCCTGTAGAAGCGTAGCTGATCGAGACATCCGAACAAGTGGAGGAATGGGTCCCGGTGACAAGCACCGGGATGACATATCGAGGGATTTTGCCGCCTCACGCCTCCAGCTTGCCGACGTAGCCCTGCTCGGTGGCGCGGATCTGGAGGGCCATGTATTTCGAGTAGACGCGGCATTGGGCGAGGCTGCCGGCGATGAACCAGACGTTTTCCTGGGGCGTGCGGCGGAACATGTTGTTGAGCTCGCCGTCCTTGTCCTCGCCCCAGACAGGGCCGATGCGGTCGGCCATATCCTGGCCGAGGGCGCGGCGGACGAGTTCGGCCTGCGGGTAGTAACCGGTTGCGAGCACGACGAGGTCGGCCGGGATGATCGAGCCGTCCTTCATCAGCGCACCTTCGGCGCAGAAACGCTCGATATTCTCGTACTGGATGAGGCCGATCTCGCCCTTGATCATCAGGTCGGAGCTGCCGGCGTCGAGATTGTAGCCGCCGCCGCGACGACGGTATTTCATCTGGTGGCCGGTATCGTCGTCGCCGATGTCGAACTTGAAGCCGATGCCCTTGAGGCCCTCGATCATGTCGTGGTCGAGCTGCATCATACGCTTCACGCCAGCCTGGTAGGCCTTGATGATCAGTGGCGGAGTTGCGGCGGCCGCAAGCAAGTCGCAGTCCCAGTAGGGCGCGCCTTCGTCGTAGAGCGCGTAGTTCAACTTGGCGCTCGGATCGATGGAGACGACCGTCGTCGAGCCTCGCTGGATGAGGCTCGTCTTGCAACCGAAGCTGTGCAGGTCGAGCGCGATGTCGTTGGCGGAGGAGCCGGTGCCGATGATGAGGGCCCGCTTGCCGGCGTAGGGCGCGCCGCTGTCGAAGCCCTCGGAGTGCTCGACTTTGCCCTTGAACTCATCGAGGCCGGGGATCTTGGGGATCAGAGGATAGCTGGACACGCCGTTGGCGAAGACGATGTGCTTGGGGTGCATTATGCGCTCGCTGCCGTCGGCGAGCTTCAAGTGGGCAGTCCAGCGCTTGGCCTTGGCGTCCCATGACCCCTTCGTGAACTCGGTGTTGGTCCAGTTGTTGATCTCCATCACCTGGGCGTAGACCTCGAACCACATGCCGAGCATGTCTTTCGGGATGTAGTTCGGCCAGGTCGGCGGGAACGGCATATACGGCAAGTGATTGACGTGGATGGAGTTGTGCAGGGCTAGGGAGTGGTAGCGCCTGCGCCAGCTATCGCCGATGCGGGGCCACTGCTCCACGACCAGCGTGTCGATTCCGACCTGGTTCAAGCGCGCGGCGATGGAGAGGCCGGCCTGGGCACCGCCGACGACGAGCACGGTCGGGTCGTGGTCGGTGTAGGCTTGGGCTTTACGCCGGACGTCCTCCCAGTTGTCGCCGCCGAAGTTGCGTGAGTAGGCGGCGCCCGTGGGACGGCGCTCGTTGATCTTCTCCTCGAAGCCGGTCAGCTCCTCGAGCGTGGTCAGCAGGACCCAGGCTTTGTGCACGCCCGTCTTCTCGTCGGGAACGAGCCTAACGACGCCATTGCCACGACCAACGGCCGTCTCGAGATCGAAGATGGCCTCGATCACCTCGACGCCGATCCGGCGGACCTTGCGCGGTGGGGTGCGGCCTGCCGCGAGCGTAAAGCCATGCGCCTTCGTCACAGCCTGCCGGTCAGCCAGCATGCGGCCGATGTCAGTGGCGCCGATGGTTGGCGTGATGTGCCACGTGAAGGCGAGCACGTCGCGCCAATGGCTATCGTCGACGAATAGCTCTCGGATCGCAGTGGCGTCCCGGCTGACCAGGGCCGCCTCAAAGCTGGCGAGCCAACCCGAGACCACGGCTTCGAGGCTTTCGCTCAGGGCTGCGCTCAGGGAGGACCGATCGACGTCATTCATGGGTTGAGCCTCTTTGGACGTGCCGGCGCACTTCGGCGCGGCCTCGGGATGCCTGGATCACTTGTCCGGACATTATTCAACACCGAAAAGCGGTGACAGGTCGAGGGGGCGCAACCGCACGGGGGATAATGATCGCAAATGGGCGCGCGGGGATCAGAGCGGATGCAGCCGCCAGCTGCCGCTTCCGGGCTCGCTGGCGAGGCGATCCGCCAGGAACGGCAACAGCTTTGCCAACTCCTCCGCGAGGCCGAAAGGCGGGTTGACGATCACCAGCGCGGTTGCGGCCAGGGGGCCGATGGCAGCGATGGGCGCGACGCGGAGCTCGGCCCAGAGGACTTTCTCTTTCTCCAGTTCGAGCTCTCGGACAGCCGTTTCGAACCCAGCGATCTGATGTTCGTCCTTGATCGGCAACCAGAGCATGTAGGTCCCCGTCGCGAATCTGCGCAAACCGTCGACGAGGCCATCGCGGAGTTGTTGCAACTCGCCTGGTTCCTCGAAGGGGGGATCGACCAGAACAAGGCCGCGACGCTCCTTCGGAGGCAGCAGGGCACGCAGCGCCTGCCAGCCGTCGAGAGCGAGCACCTTGGCGCGGCGATCACCGCGCAGAGATTGGCGAAGCAGCGCGACATCCTCGGGGTGAAGTTCGCTCGCGACGAGCCGATCCTCGAGGCGAAGCAGGGCGAGGGTAATGGCAGGGCTACCCGGATAGACGAGAAGCTGTCCGGGGGCATTGGCGGCGCGTACAATGTCGAGATAGGGCGTGATGAGCGCGTCCATGTCGGGCGGGATGGCGGGTGCTTCGGGCCCCAACAAGCGGCCGATGCCGTTCAGCCATTCGCCGGTGCGCTCTGCCTCGGATGCGTCGAGGCGATAGGTGCCGATGCCGGAGTGGGTGTCGATAACCCGCAACGGCTTCGGCTTCGCGGTCAGGCGGCGCAGCGCCAGCGCGAGGACGGAGTGTTTCAGCACGTCGGCGAAATTGCCGGCATGAAAGGCGTGACGATAGTTCATGGGCCGAGCTTCAGCACCGCTGGAACCGCGTCGTCAAGGTGCGCGACGCCGACCGCAAGCCTTGCGGACGTCAGGCAAGCCCAGCGGCTGACAACTTTGCCGACAGGGACTGGCGGTCGTACGGCTTCAAGAGGTAGTCGTTGGCACCGCCCATGAAGGCGCGCGAGATCTCGCTCGGATCGTTCTCGGTGATGCAATAGATGATGTGAGGCCGCTCGCCTTTTGTCGCGAGACGCAGGGCGCCGAGGAACTCCAGTCCACTCATGACCGGCATCTGCCAGTCGAGGAGCACGGCGTGCGGCATCCGCTGCACGCACCGCTCGACGGCCTCCTGGCCATTTTCAGCCTCGGTCACCTCGAAGTGCATGCTCTCGAGGATATGGCGGGCAATCTTGCGGATGACCTCAGAGTTGTCGACGACGAGGCAATGTCTCATGACGTGCTCCAGCGCAACCAGGCGTACCCGCGAGCGCGGGCCAGTTTCTTCGGGCGCCGCGACTTATCTCAGCGCAACCTAAAAGCGAATGTGGCCAGGAAACGTTAATATTCTGCGAGTGGCCTTCCCACCGCCCATCCTCAAGACCTTGCGGCCAGCAGGATATCGGCGCCGTCCTTCAGCACGTCGAGGCGCATTCCGGCGTTCGCGGCCAAGCGAGCCGTGTAGTACGGCTGGATGGTCTGCGTATCGAGGGGGACTGTCGGTGCGCCGGTCAGAAACTCGACGAGATGATGCGGCGGGCGTGCGCCGGTTCCGCGGCAGCGGACGGTGAAGCTGGCGTTGTCCAACGGTCCCTTGATGTCGACCTGGATCTCGCCGCCACGGGGCAGGGCGCTGACGGCCGACGCGACCAAGTTCAGCAGCAGCTTCGCTCGGTCCTTACCGAGATGCCCTGCCGGGCCTTTCCACGCCAGCTTGTGCTTGCTCTTGCCGATGAAGCCGCGGCTGATCTGCTCGGCAGTCGAGAGATCGATGACGGAGCCGGCCGATCCGGCAGCGCCGAATGCGAAACGGGCGAATTGAAGCCGCGCGGAAGCCTGCTCGGTGACGTTGCGGATGACATCGAGGGCATATGACTTTGCCTCGGCATCCTCCTCCTCGTTCAGGATCTCGAGGCCGTTGTAGATGGCACCGACGGGGTTGATCACGTCGTGGCAGATCTTGCTCGAGATCAGCGCTGCGAGCTCGAGATCGGTCGGATTTGCGGTCTGGGTCATTGGTTGCGTGATCCCTGTCTAGGGTGAGTCATGTGTACGCCCGCCGACCCGAGAGAGTTGATCGTGGCCACGCCAACCAAGCCTGATCTTGCGTATCGGGCGGGTGAATCGGTCCCGCTTGCAACGGCTCGAAGCATGCTGTTACACGGTTGCGGGCAACCATGCCAAGCGCCCGCACCGATCTGGGTAGCATCTCGCTGTAAATACGAAATGAATGTGGCTTTGCGGTCGCCATGTGCCGGTGGCCCGAGATCATCCCGGCAGACCACTCGCGGGGAACGACCGAATCACAGGGGCTCCAGCGAGCTGTGTCGTTGGGCATTCCGAGGCGGCAGACACCATGGCGAAGTTCGATCCACAACGTCTGGCGGAGATGGCAGCACTTCTGATCCCGCCGGTCGTACATGCGGGCGCGGTGGAGATGCGCCACTACGAGGCCGGGGTGACGGTCGAGGCGAAGGCGGACGATTCGCCTGTGACGATTGCCGACCGTGAGGCAGAGGAGATCCTACTCGCAGCGCTGGCCGCGATCGCGCCCGATATCCCGGTTATTGCCGAGGAGTTGGTATCGGCTGGCCGCGTTCCAGCCATCGGTCGATCCTTCTTTCTGGTCGACCCGTTGGATGGGACCAAGGAGTTCATCAACAAGCGTGGCGAGTTCACGGTCAACGTCGCGCTGATCGAGGACGCCACACCGACCCTCGGGTTGGTTTATGCACCAGCGATCGGCGAGCTTTACGTCACGCTCGAGCCTGGAAGCGCGGGGTTCGCGCGGCTCGCCCCTGGCGCGGCCGTTTCGCGTATCGCGGACTGTCAGTTCGAGCGGATCCAGACGCGGGCGCCTAACCAAAGCGCACTCGTGGCTGTCGCCAGCCGCTCACACATGACAGCCGAGACAGAGGCGTTCCTCGGGCGATATGCCATCGCCGAACGGCGCGACAGCGGGTCCTCACTCAAGTTCTGCGCCATTGCGCGCGGCGATGCGGACATCTATCCCCGTCTCGCGCCAACGATGGAGTGGGACATCGCGGCAGGCCATGCGGTGCTTGTCGCGGCGGGCGGTACCGTGACCAGCCCTGACGGCGCGCCGATGCGCTATGGCAAAGTCGAAAGCGGGTTCCGCAACGGTCATTTCGTTGCTTGGGGCACGTCTGAGCCGATGCCGCGGCGGGATTGACCGGCCGGCTTAGCGGGGGTCTGCCGCAGCGCATCGTCAGCCCGGCCATACTTTGGTAACACTTTGCGTAAAGACTTTGTTGAGCATGCCCTGCCGTATCGCTCGCCGATTTGTCCGCAGGGTCATCGCCTAAGGCGTCGCAGCTGCGAGACAAGCCAAGTCATGCCGACAAAGTCGTTCGCCCCGATGGGGGTAATGGTGCTCTTGGTGGGCCTTGTGCTCTGCGGGCTCGGGTGTGCAGACACCGCAGCGGCTCAGGAGCGCCTTCCCTGGCTGCGAGACAACCCCGACGCTGCGCGGCGCGCCGATCCATCGGGCGACGTGGACCGTGATGCATTGCCGGCGCCCGAGCCGTCTCCTTACTCAGGCGCTTCAGGCTCGGGCGATGCCTATGGCTATCCGCGGGAGGATGCCAGCCGCGCTCCGGTCTCGCCTTACGGTAGCGCCCCCCGGGCCACCGAGGCCTATGGTGCTCCGCGGGACGATTCCTATCGCTCTCCTCCGGCGCAATACGATACCCATCCGTCTCGGCGTCACGCACGCGACGATGCCTATCGTCCACCAGCGCGATATGAGCCCCCGCCTTCGTCGACGTATCCCCGACCCTATCCGGCGCAGGAGCGCGACGAGCCGGAATGGCGTGAGGAAGACCGAACCAATGGTTATGGCCGCAATCGGCATGCCTCGAACGTCCCGCCTTACGATGACCGCGAGCCGCCTCCGAGAGACGGTACGTTCTCGATGCGGGAGATCGTCGGGGCTGGTCATGGATTTTTCGGGTCCGTCAGCGAAGGCCTCGCCAGCGTCATCGAGTACGCGTTCAAGACGCAGGGGCGGCCGAACGGATACATCCTCGGGGAGGATGTGGGCGGCGCATTCGTGGCGGGCTTGCGCTATGGCGAGGGACGACTGCACACCCGCGATGCGGGTACGCACCCCGTCTACTGGCAGGGACCCTCGATCGGCTACGATGCGGGTGCCGAGGGCTCCAAGGTGATGGTGCTCGTCTACAACATCCAGGATCCGTCCGAGATCTACCAACGCTTCGGCGGTGTCGCCGGCTCGGCTTACGTCGTTGGGGGCGTCGGCCTGACCTTCCAAAAGCGCGATCATGTCGTGCTGGCGCCCATCCGCGCCGGTATCGGTTTTCGTCTCGGTGCGAACGTGGGCTATCTCAAGTATACTCGTCGGCCAACCTGGAACCCATTCTGAGTCCATGCGTAGCTTGGCTCACTGGTCATGCCCAGCATCGGGCTGCGAGTGTCACACATCCCCCGTCATCGCTCCGATCGGCCGCATTTGTAGTTGACGCCGGTGGGAACGGTGACGCACCACACCAAGAGCGTTTTGGCAGACCTGGGGATTATCTGGTAGCCGATTAGCGTCGGTCATGCTCGATTCGATCATGTCGAGGTGCAACTCGAGGAACAGCCGGGGACGACAGTGTGATCACGATTCAGTCCGGCATGCTGATTGCGCTCGGTTTTCTGGCGGCGGCGCTGTTTGGACTTCTGGTTGCTCCAGCTTTCTGGCGCAGAGCCGTGCGGCTGACAACGCGGCGGATCAAGGAAACGATGCCGCTCTCGGAGCTGGAGATCGCGGCCGACCGCGACCGCATCCGGGCCGAGTATGCCATCAAAATGCACAAGCTCGAGACGCTGGTGGAGCAGGTCAAGCTCGCCGGAGCACGGCAACAGATCGATATCAATCGGCGCGACGCCCGCGTCAACATGCTCGAAGCCGATCTGGAGCGGTTGCAGGCGAGCCTCGAGGAGGTCCAGAACGCCAAGCGGGTCCTTGAGCAGACAATCGCCGATCGCCTCCCCCGCGTCGAGAGCCGGCTGACGGAAGCGAAAAAGGTACTGCACGCGCGCGAGCGGGAAATCGGTGAGCTCACGAAGACAGCAGCGAGTCAGGTACAGGCCCTAGCCGCAGCCAGCTCGATCAACGCGGAGCAGAAGGCCGAGATCGAGCGATTGAACGACATCGTAGGCTCGCGCGGGCTTCGCCAGGGCGACCGTGATGCGGCCGGCCGCGCGGAGCTGGAAGCGCTGAGGGCCAAGTCGCGCGAGCAAGCGCAACTGCTCGAACGCTTGCAGAGCCAGGCTGGGCGGCCCGGTGTCGCACTCGTCGGAAACGAGCTTGGAGAGGCAACCACCGCGGTCAGCTCCGAGGCGGCTGAGCAGCACGCCGAGCTCGAGCGGGAGATCGCGGCTCTCAGGGCTCGGGGCGAGGACCAGAGTGCCGAGATCGCACGCTTGAAGGCGGCGATCGCTGTTTTCGAGAAGAACGCGGACGGCGAAATGCTGGGCTCCATCCGGGAAAGCCGGCTCGCGCTCAAAGCGCGGGTGCAGTCGCTGGAGGCACAGGCCGTGCAACAGAGCGACACGGTTGCCAAACTCCGCAGCGAGCTTGCCGCCGCGAACGAGAGGCTGGCACGACAAGCCGCTCATTTTACGGGAGAGTTGAAGCGGCTCGGCACAGGTGGCAGCAGCACCCAGGATCGCCGACGCAGTGCGGCCGCCGCATCGCGGCCCACGCTCGCTGATCGCGTGGCAATGGCGGGGCTCGACCTGGACGAAGCCGCAGCACCCGGGGCTGCGGAGGCCTCTTACGAGGCAGACGAGAATGCTCAACCGGCTCCAGGGGAGGCGGTACGCTCGGTCGGGACCTTGGACACTGTCGGCGCGGAGCCTTCCGCGGCCGAGGCTCAAGTCGAGAGCAACGCCGAGGCCCGGCGAGGCTCGGCGGGGCGGCCGCGGCTGCTCGACCGGATCGCGGGGCTCTCGCGCACATCCTGAGCAGAATCCCTGGACCTTCACGACGCCATGGCTGCCGCCCCTCGCCGGCAGCATGGCCGTTGGCGCTGCTCGCAATTTGGCCGTAGTGTTGCTTTGTGCTCCCGTGTGTCGGGTAAGAGTTGCGTTGCGTAGGAGTTCAGTATGTCGGGCACGGTCGCGATCGACGCGTTGACAGTGGACGATTGGGAGCCATCGCCGAACGCTGCAGGAGCCAGCAGCCGGGCGTCCGAGGGGCGCAGCAGCAATGCTCGAGCTTCAAATGAGGGCTCATCTGAGGGGCCGGTCCCGCCCTGGCCGCGACGCAAGCTCAATGACGCGCTTGCGGATCTCGGGCCGGTGCGCCCAACCGCACGGGTTGCTGGAGAGCCTTGGTCGCGGAGCAAGGTTGCCCGTTCCGATGCTCCTACGCCCACGATGCCAGCGAACGATGACGGCGCGTTGGCGGAAGAAGCGTCAAGCTCCCACGCGACCACGACCAGTCCAGCGACTGCGAGCAACCTCGACTCGGTCAGCCAAGGCGGCGTTCAGCTGCCACCGCCGCCACGTCCTCTACGACAGCCATCCACCATCGCTCAGGATGGCGGCGACCCGGAGACCCGGATCGCGGGCTGGGACGACTTCGCTCTGGCCGACGACGATGACACGGGTGCAAATATCGTGCGCGCGCTGGCGGAGGCCAACTTAACGGCTGGGCGCATGACCGAGCGAACGCCCGCCGAGCTTCTTCAGCTCGCTGCCGACGAGCCACTCGAGCGACCGCCAATGATCATAGAGCGGGCCATTGCAGAGCAGAGCCAGGGTCTCGTCCCCAGGCAGTCAGACGCGATGCGTGCGAGCCCGCTGCCGGGGTTGGCGGTCGGTTTCTCGCTTTCCCTGATGGCGGGTGCGGCGCTCTACCTGGTCCTGGCCGGCGCCTGACCTTCCTTCGCTACGTTGCGCGAACGCGGGCTCGGATGCCGAACAGCCGAGGCCGTTGTCGGGATGCCTTGCGTGGTGGGCGAGGACGGCTACGATCCGCGTTGCCGGCTCGGCAGAGCGACGACGGTGTGATCGTCACCTCTCTCGAAGCCGACGTTGGCGGCAAGAGTAGAGCCGGTTGGCGCAAGCTGAGGCACAGCCCATGAAGATCACCGACGTCAGCGTTACGCTATTCGCCTGGGATGACATCCCGGCCACCCAGTACGGGCGACACACGGGCAAGTTTTCGGGGCGGAGCGATCTCGGTCTCGTCACGATCCGGACGGACGCAGGACTCGAGGGCCACGCGTTCCTCGGGTCGGCCAGCCGCCCGGCCAGCAATGACGCGCAACTCATCGCGAGAATTCTCAAGCCCATGCTGGTCGGCGAGGATCCGCTTGATCGCGAGCGGCACTTTCAGCGGATGTGGGGCCGTTGCCGAATGAACAACCAGCTGCGGGTGCTCGGTGCCGTCGACGTGGCGCTCTGGGATCTCGCCGGAAAAGCGGCGAGCCTGCCCGTGCATAAGCTGATGGGCAGCTATCGTACGAGTGCGCCCGCCTATGCCTCGTCGGCGGTGATGCTCTCGCCGGAGGCCTATGCGGAGGAAGCTGCCTCGTTCAAGGCGCGGGGTTGGGGGGCTTACAAGATCCATCCCCCGACACAATGGGAGCAGGACATCAAGGTCTGCGAGGCCGTGCGCAAAGCTGTCGGTGACGATTATCGGATCATGCTGGATTCGACTTGGTCCTATGACTACGTGGCTGCATTGCGGGTCGGCAAGGCCGTGGAGCGGCTCGGGTTCTATTGGTACGAGGACCCGCTCGTCGAGGACGACATGTCAGGGTATGTGAAGCTCAAACAGCAGCTTTCAATTCCGATCATGGCGACCGAGTACGCGCCCGGTGGCCATACCGCTTATGCGCCTTGGCTGATGGCGGGGGCGACCGACTACCTGCGCGGCGACGTGGCCGTAAAGGGCGGCCTGACGGCCTGTCTGAAGACGGCTCACCTCGCCGAGTGCTTCCACATGAGCTACGAGGTGCATCACGGTGGAAATTCGCTCAACAACGTCGCGAACCTGAACCTGATCATGGCGATCAGAAACTGCGAGTATTTCGAGGTCCTGCTTCCCGACGGCGCCCAGAAGTACGGGTTGATCAAGGATATCGAGGTCGACGCCAAGGGGCTGGTGCACGCGCCGACACAGCCGGGGCTCGGGGCCGAGATCGACTTCGATCTGATCAAACGCAAGCAGATTGCGGTGCTCGACTGATCGATCTTTGGCGAAGGAGAGCAAGCCGCCGCAGGGCGAGCGGTTCCGGGGGGAGCCTGAATGGTCGACGAGGACGAGCTGCGGGAAAAACTCCGAAAGATCGAGGCGCTCTTCGCCGGCGCCAAGACTGATGGTGAGCGCGATGCGGCAGGGGCCGCGGCCGAACGCATCCGTGCGAGGCTCGCCGACGTTGCGGCGCGGGAGACGGCCGTGGAAATGCGCTTTGCGATTCACGATCCGTGGTCGCGAAAACTGTTTCTCGCCTTGAGCCGTCGCTACGGGATCGAGCCCTACCGATATCCACGCATGAAGCGCCAGTCGCTGGTCGTGAAGGCGCCACGCTCGTTCGTCGAAGGGGTCTTGTGGCCTGAGTTCAGCCAATTGAACGAGGCGCTGACCAGCTATCTGATGAGCACGACCGAACGGGTCATCAGCGACGTGGTGCACGCGGATACGGGCGAGGCCTTGGAGAGGCCGGGGGCAGGCTTGCTCGAGTAGCGCCGCGGCTGACACCGTGCTCTGCGAGGCTCGGGGTCGGTGGAGTGCGGACAAATTCGGTCATGGCGCCGCCGAGATTGTGAGCGGTGGCGGAAAGGCCTATTCTAAGATCGAAACCCGTTTTGGCCCTCACGGAGGTGCGGCCGTGCAGCCACGACCAGAGAACTACGAGTTCGATCTCGACAAGGCCTTGAGCTCGGTCGTCGGACTTAAAACCATGATTCCCGGCGATGCCTACACTGCGGAGACGCTGGGTACCGAGCGTCTCGGTCATGGCGTGCTGATCGGTGATCATGGTGTGGTGCTGACGATCGGCTATCTCGTCACGGAGGCGGAGGCTGTTTGGCTTCGGCTTGCCAACGGTCGGGTGCTGCCAGGGCACGTCATAGGCTTCGACCAGGAAACGGGTTTCGGCCTCGTGCAGGCGCTGGGCCGCGTCGAGCTTTCGAGCTTGCCGCTGGGGGACAGCGGTGCGGTTGCGGTTGGCGACGAGGTCGTCGTCGCGGGCACCGGCGGGCGGCAAAACTCGGTTGCAGCAACGGTTGTCGCGCGGCAGGAGTTTGCCGGCTACTGGGAATATGTACTGGACCAGGCCATCTTCACCGCGCCGAGTCATCCGCATTGGGGTGGAACGGCAATGATCGGGCAGGGTGGCAAGCTGCTCGGCATCGGATCGCTGCAGGTGCAGCAGGTGCTGAAGGACGGGCGCTCGGAAGACATCAACATGATCGTTCCGATCGATCTCCTGAAGCCGATCCTGGACGATATGCTCTTGGTTGGACGGCCGCGTCGCCCTCCCCGGCCCTGGCTCGGGCTCTATGCGACCGAGATCGACAGGCAGATCGCGGTTGCCGGCGTGGCGGCGCGCGGGCCTGCGAAGCGCGCGGATCTGCGAACCGGCGACATCATCGTCGGCGTGGCCGGCAAGGACGTTCGCAATCTTGCCGGGTTCTTCCGCCGCGTCTGGTCACTGGGCGAGGCAGGCGTCGAGGTTCCACTGAGGATCAACCGGAGCGGGCAAACGATGGAGGTCTACCTGCGGTCAGCCGACCGGCGGGAGTTCCTCAAGGGGCCCGTGCTGCACTGAAACGGCGCGGGATTTCGCAATGACGGCTCTGACGGCTGCAACGCTCTGCGCTTTCCGCTTCACGATGAGGCGGGCGCACCCTACCATCAGTGCTCGTTCTCTCTTGAACACACGGGGCGCAAATTGAAGCTGCTTTGGTCCTCCCGCTCGCCGTTCGTGCGAAAAGTCATGATCTTCGCGCATGAAGCAGGTCTCGTCGACCGGATCGCTTGCGAGCGGACCGTCGTCGCGCCAACGAAGCCGAACGTCGACGTGATGCAGCTCAATCCCCTGAACAAGCTGCCGACGCTCATCCGTGACGACGGGAGCGCGCTCTACGACAGCCGGGTCATCGTCGAATATCTCGACACTTTGCACGGCGGATCGTCACTGATCCCGCGACAGGGTGAGGCGCGTTTCGCAGCGCTGAAAACGCAGGCTCTTTGCGACGGCATTCTCGATTTCCTGCTCGTCGGCCTGTCGGAGAGGGCGCGACCCGAGGCGCAGCAGTCGCATGAGCTCAAGACGGCGCTGGCGGTCAAGTTCAAGGCAGGCTTCGATGCGCTCGAGGGCGAAGCGGCCGCGCTCGGCAAGGGCGACTTCGGCCTCGCCGAGATCGCGGCTGCGGCTGTGACGGGCTATGCCGATTTCCGCTATGGCGCGGAACGGTGGCGCGATGGGCGTCCGAGACTGGCGGCCTTCGCCGGGAGCATCGCGACGCGGCCGTCGATTGTCGCGACGGCGCACGTGGACGCCTACTGATTCCCAATTTGTGGTACCGGAGTGGCGACCGGACGACGTCGGCGACCGGAGGCGTGGGCGCCGGGCGCATCTCAGCAATGGCGGGTCCATTCCCCGACGGTCGCCAGCACGGTCGCCAGAACCTCAGAACGGCTGGTCGCCGCAGATGGTGATGCGGTGCATGCGGCGGCGCTTGCCGGGGTAGTCGTTCAGCGCCCGGTGCATCGTGCATCGATTGTCCCAGATCGCCATGGAGCCAACCTCCCAGCGGAAGCGGCAGGTCATCTCCGGCTGCACAGAATGGGCCATCAGGTAGTCGAGCACGGGGCGCGCTTCCTTGTCGCTGAAGCCGTGCAGGCCGACGGAGTGATTGCCGATATAAAGCGCCTTGCGGCCGGTCTCGGGGTGGGTTCGGACAAGGGGATGGGCTGCTTCGGTGACGAGGTCGCCGGGGTCGCGGATCTTGGCCGCCATCTTGTCGTTGCCCTTGTAGCGACCTTCGTTGACGCTGCCCATGCCGTCGCTCGCCGAGAGCTTCTTGCGGCTGCCGACATTCCAAGTCTTGACGTTCTCGATCATGGCCTTCATGCCGTCCGACAGCGTCTCGTAGGCCATGTACTGGTTCGTGAACATTGTGTCGCCGCCGGAGTCCGGTGTCTCCTTGGCGAACAGAATGGTCGCTTTCGCCGGCTTCGGGTTGAACATCTGATCGGTATGCCAGGTGGAGCCGAAGGCGCGGGTGTCGGTCTCCTCCTTGATGATCTCGAGAATGTCGGGATAGTCGTCCATTCCCTTCACGAAGGGGTGGTGGTGGATCTCGCCAAAGCGTTTGCAGAAGGTAATCTGTTGATCGGGCGTGAGCTTCTGATCGCGAAAGAATACGACCAAATGCTCGTGCCAAGCCTTGCGGATCTCCTCGAAGGTCTCGTCACTGATTTGTCTGAGGTCGACGCCGGAAATCTCGGCTCCAAGGGAGCCGGCCAGGGGCTTCACGGCAATATTCTTGTAGGCGGTCATGGCTCTTGCCTCCCGGGATGAATGCGAGACTTTCTTGATTGTCGAGCTCGCTCCAAAAACGCGTTGCTGGTGGCATTCTGCGCCACATTTCGCCGAGCGCGCCAGTATGAATCGACCAATTCGACCGAGACCGTTGGGCGGCCGGGCTTGACCGGCAAGATCCGATTCGTCGCTTGATCGGGCGCAATGCGGCGTTGCCTCAAGTAGACATCCGGGCGATCGGGTGCTAGCCGTGGCGACTTCTGCACGGCAGAGCGCGAGGCATAGGTCGAGACAGCAGCTAGGCTGTCCAACCGGCTCGCTGGGCGGCGGTCCAGGCCGGCCAAAGTCGCACAAGCGCTCTGATCCTGCATCGAGGATCCAAACGCATGCCCGTCTCGCCGCTGCTTCGTGCTCCGTGGTTGCTGACCATAGCTGCCATCCTGCTGGCTGGCTGCGAGCGTCAGCAATCGAATGTGCAGCGGCCGCAACCACCGCCCCCGATCGTCACGGTTGCCAAGCCCCTCAAGCAACTGGTGGCCAACGAGGACGAGCAGGTGGGACGGTTCGTCGCCGTGGATGCCGTCGAGGTTAAGGCCCGCGTGTCGGGATATCTCGAGGCCGTGCATTTCCGGGATGGGCAACTCGTCGAGAAGGGGCAGCCGCTGTTCGGGATTGACAAGAGGCCGTTCGAGATCGCTCTCGACCTGGCGCGCGCCAATCTGCAACAGGCTGAATCCAACCTCGTTTTGGCCAATAGCGACCTGACGCGCGCGAAGGAGCTGGTGATGGGCGCCAGCATCACTCAGCAGGTGATGGATCAGCGTTCGGCCGCCAAGCGAACGGCCGAGGCGGCGGTTCTCGCCCAGAAGGCTACAGTCCGGCAAGCGATGCTGGATCTCGAGTTTACTCAGCTGAAGGCGCCAGTTGGTGGCAGGGTCGGCGACAGCAGAGTGTCCGTGGGCAATCTCGTGACGGCCGCGACGAGCCCGAACTCCAGTGTTCTGGCGACAATCCAGTCGATCGATCCGATCCGGTTCGAGTTCACCCTGGATGAGGCTGCCTATCTCAGGCTTCAGCGGCGCAATGGCGCGGCACCGACGCCCGGTGACGCCCTATCTGTAAAGCTCAAGCTGATCGACGAGGCCGACTTTGTGCACAAGGGCAGGATGGACTTCGTCGACAACGCGATCAGCCGGTCGAGCGGGACCATCAGAGGGCGGGCGGAGTTCGCCAATCCCAAGGGGTTGTTCACGCCGGGGCTTTTTGGGCGCATCCGGATCGAGGTTGCAGCGCCGTCGGAGGCTCTCCTCGTCCCTGAGGCGGCGATCGGGTCGGAGCAAGTGCGCAAGCTCATCATGGTGGTCGGCGACGATGACGTCGCCAAGCCGAGGTACGTCAAGCTGGGGCGCTCGGTCGAAGGACTGAGAGTGATCGAGGAAGGGCTAACGGCCAGCGATAGGGTCGTGATCGAAGGACTGATGCGCGTACGTCCCGGCGTGAAAGTGACGCCCAAGGCCGGAATTATCGCGGCAGCGGCGGCCTCCACGCCCGCACAAGCCAACTGACGGCGTCCAGCGTATGCGCATCTCGCATTTCTTCATTGATAGGCCGATTTTTGCGGCCGTGCTCTCGGTCGTGATGGTGATCCTCGGCGGGGTCTCCTTCGGGCGCCTGCCGGTCGCTCAGTATCCCGAGATCGCGCCGCCGGTCATCAACATCTCGGGCCAGTATCCGGGCGCCAGCGCCGACGTCGTCGCGGCGACTGTCGTGGCGCCGCTCGAGCAGCAGATTAACGGCGTCGAGAACATGCTCTATGTCTCGTCGAACAGCACCGGGGATGGGCAGTTCACCATTGCGGTGACGTTCGAGCTCGGGACAAACCTCGACGTCGCGCAGGTCCAGGTTCAGAACCGCGTCGCGACAGCCCAGCCGCGGCTTCCGGCGGACGTGCGCAATATTGGCGTCACCGTCAACAAGGCGTCGCCCGACCTCATGATGGTCGTGCACCTCTATTCGCCGGACAAGTCACGCGACACGCTCTTCATCTCGAATTATGCGTCGATCCAAGTGACGGACGCGCTGACGCGCATCGAAGGCGTCGGCTCGATCACGGTGTTCGGCAATCGCGAATACTCGATGCGAATATGGCTCGATCCGGACAGGCTGCAGTCCCTGGATCTGACCGCGGCCGACGTAGTGACGGCGCTGCAAGGCCAGAACGTGCAGGTGGCCTCCGGGGTGCTCAATCAGCCCCCGGTCGAGCGGGCGGGCGCGTTCCAGCTCACGGTGCGCACACGCGGGCGTCTGGTCGAAGCCGATGACTTCGGCGATATCGTCGTCAAGCAGGTCGGCAGCGCCGTGGTGCGGCTCAAGGACGTTGGGCGTGTGGAGTTGGCGGCGCTCGACTACAACCGCAACTCCTATCTCGATCGCGATCCCGCGGTCGGATTGGGCGTTTTCCAGCGGCCGGGCTCCAATGCGCTCGCGACGTCGGAAGCGATCAAGGTGCAGATGGATCAGCTCGCCAAGAGCTTTCCGGACGGCCTCAAGTACACGATCATCTACAATCCGACCGAGTTCATCCAGCAGTCCGTCGACGCTGTGCTGACGACGATCGCCGAGGCTGTCATCCTCGTCGTGCTGGTGGTTATTCTTTTTCTGCAGACTTGGCGTGCCGCGGTCATCCCGATCCTCGCCATTCCGATCTCGCTGATCGGGACGTTCTTCTTCATGGCGGCGTTCGGCTTCTCGCTGAACAATCTTTCGCTGTTCGGGCTCGTGTTGGCGATCGGTATCGTGGTCGACGATGCGATCGTCGTCGTGGAAAGCGTCGAGCGCAATATCGCTGCGGGCCTGAACCCGCGCGAGGCGACGCGACGAACCATGGACGAGGTCGGCTCGGCGCTGGTGGCCATCTCGCTGGTGCTGTGCGCGGTGTTCCTGCCGACCATTTTCATCACCGGTATCTCGGGCCAGTTCTACCGGCAGTTCGCCCTGACCATCGCCGGGGCAACGATCATCTCCCTCATCGTCTCGCTGACGCTGTCGCCCGCAATGTGCGCGCTGCTATTGAAGCCGCACGATCATCGCGGGTCGCACTGGCTGATGCGTCCGGTGAACGGTTTTTTTCGGCTCTTCAACTGGACCTTCGATGGCCTGTCGGCCGGATACGGCTGGTTGACGGCTCGACTGGTGCGGATCTCGCTGTTGATGCTCGTCGTCTACGGCGGCGTCATCGCGTTCGGCCTGAGCGAGTTCAGGCGCACGCCCGTCGGGTTCATTCCGCAGCTCGACCTCGGCTACATCATTATCGTCGTGCAGTTGCCGGGCGGGTCGTCGCTTTCACGTACGGACGAGGTCAACCGCCGCGTGGCGGATTTGGCCCTTCAAGTCCCGGGCGTAGCACACGCCGTGAACATCGTCGGCTTCTCGGGTGCGACGTTCACGACGGCGCCGAACTCAGGTGCGATCTTCACCGTCCTCGATCCATTCGATGAGCGTGCCAAGGATCCGGCGAAATCTGCCGAGGGGATCCAACGCGCGCTGACGGCCAAGCTGTCCTCGATCCAGGAAGGTGCGGTGTTCGTCGTGCGGCCACCGCCGGTGCGCGGCATCGGCACGGCCGGCGGATTCCGGATGATGATCGAGGATCGTGGCGGTGCCGGATCGCAGGAGCTGCAACGTGCGGTCTTCGCGATGATGGGGAAGGCCGCGCAAGCGCCCGAGGTCAGCCGCGTGTTCTCGCTGTTCGAGACATCGACGCCGCAGGTGTTTCTCGACATCGACCGCACCAAGGCACAGCTTCTCGGCGTGCGCCTGCCCGATGTGTTCCGCGAGCTTCAGACGTATCTAGGGTCGTCCTACGTCAACGACTTCAATCTGCTCGGTCGAACTTTCCGGGTGACCGCGCAGGCCGATGAACGCTTCCGGCTCAGGCCCGACGACATCTGGAAGATCCGGGTTCGCAATCAGGCGGGCGAGTCCGTGCCGCTGGCATCGTTCGCGACGCTGCGCGACGTGTCGGGACCTTATCGCGTGCCCCGCTACAATCTCTATCCAGCGGCCGAGCTCGATGGAGCGCCCGCGCCGGGCGTTTCGCAGGGCGAAGCGATCAAGGCGATGGAGCGGATGGCGGCGGAGACGTTGCCGCCGGGGTTCGCGTTCGAGTGGACGACGCTCGCCTTTCAACAGCTCAGGGCAGGCGATACGGCGCTGTTCGTATTCGCGCTCGCTGTCGTGTTCGTGTTCCTGGTTCTGGCGGCGCAGTACGAAAGTCTGACGTTACCGCTCGCCGTCATCCTGATCGTGCCGATGTGCCTGATCGCTTCGATCACGGGTGTCATTCTGCGAGGGCAGGACAACAACATCCTGACGCAGGTGGGGTTCGTCGTGCTGATCGGTCTCGCTGCCAAGAATGCGATTCTGATCGTCGAGTTTGCAAAGCAACTCGAAGATCAGGGGCAGGACAGGCTCTCGGCTGCCGTCGAGGCGGCGAAGCTGCGGTTGCGACCGATCATCATGACGTCACTCGCTTTCATTCTGGGCGTCGCGCCACTGGTTTGGGCGACAGGCGCAGGTGCCGAGTTGCGACAGACGCTCGGCACGGCTGTGTTCTCGGGGATGATCGGGGTGACCGTGTTCGGGATTATTTTCACGCCGGCGTTCTATGTGCTGAGCCGGCGGCTGGCGGGGCGGCAGCGCGATGTGAGCGCAGGCTCAGCTACGCCGGCGCCGCAACCGGCTGCCGAGTAAGCCCGTGACGGCGGCTCCGGCTATTCCGCCAGCGACGAGGCGATGTCGGAGCTGCGCTTCAGTGTCTGGCTAACCGGGCAACGGTCGGCGATCTCGAGCAGGTGTTGTCGCTGCTCATTGGTGAGGTCACCCTCGAGGATAACGACGCGCTCGAACTTGTCCTTGATGTCTTTGCCAGCGGCGGCGCGCTGCAGGTGGCGCAGCCGGACCTCGACCTTTATCAACGGCAATTCCTTGCGGTTCGCATACATGCGAATGGTCATCGCCGTACAGGCGCCCAGACCGGCGAGCACGAGCTCGTAAGGATCGGGGCCCGTATTCTTGCCGCCGACAGCTCCGGGCTCATCGGCTCCGAGGACGTGGCTCCCGGCTGTAATGAACTGACCGTAGGGCCCGTTCCCGCTTTCGACGACCGTCACTTCGCGCTGGCTCATGCAGTCATTCTCACCTTGCTGGTGCGATTCCGGACGCGGCCTCGTGGCGGCAGTCGGATCGCGCGGGTCGGGGCCGGTCGATCAACGGAAGGCTTCGCCGGGGCGGACTCCGAGGGCCTTCAAGATCGTGGCCAGCGGGCAGAAGCCGGTGAAGGCCGACTGCAAGAGATTGGCGCCGACGAAGGCCGTCAACCAAAGCCAATTCGGGCTGTGCTGATGGGCGAGCAAGAGACTGAGCAGGATCACCGATCCGGCGAATGCGAGCACGATGCGATCGATCGACATGGTGTTCTCCTAAGACGAGCGGACGGAGAATGGCAGGACTGTGGGTGAAAACACTGACATCGGTCAATCCCGGTGGTTGGCCGGGGCATGCTGGCAATGTGACTCGGCAAGGACTGCGCGGCGGGCTCAAGATCACGCTGCTGGTAAGGAATCGCGTCGTCAACCACCAACTAGCTTTGTTCTCGGTCCAGCCTGCCATGTGCTAGATCACTCACCGAACACACCCAGCAACCGCTAGGCACCGCGCACATGCGAACTCAATAAATCGACCGGTCATGCCATTCGTATTCTGATCGAGTGCGCGCGATCCCAGGGGCGGCTCGTGAAAGTGGCCGACCTCGCCGAGAGGCTCGATCTCACGATGCAGAATGTCTTCAAGATCGTGCATCTCCTTTCGCGGGCCGAACTGATCGCTGCATCGCGCGGCAGGAACGGCGGCGTCGGACTGGCACGTCCGGCCGACCAGATTCGCATGGGCGAGATCGTGCGCGCGATGGAATCAACCGATATCGGTCTCGATACCGAGACGCTGCGCGCTGGCGCACGGAAAACGGCCGTCAACGGCGTCAACCGAGTTCTGGATGTCGCCCTCGAAGCCTTCGTCGGCGTGCTCGACCAGCACACACTTGCCGACATGGCTGGCTCCGCGAGGACGAAACCGGCGATTGTCGAGCGTGGCGCCGTAGCACGCAAATCGACGCAGGCTGGACGTGTCCGTGGAGGGACGCGAGCGCGAGTCGCCGCGCGATCCAGCGGAAATTGATGGACATTCCGGAGGCTCTCGAAACGCACGGGGCGGAGATTGAAATTAGAGTAATTCCAATGCGTTGCTTGGAGTTCGTGGTGGCTTGACAGTTAGGCATTCGATGGCAATTGTACTCTCACGGAGTCGAATAATTCGGATCTTCGCCTGTTCGAGCACGTGAAGGAGAGACCACCGATGCCACGCACCTATCGCCGCTCACTTCCAGGAATTGCCACGGTCGCGGCTCTCGCAATGGCGATGGCCGCGCCCGCCCGTGCGGAGGAAGCGGTCAACATTTACTCGTCGCGCGAGCCGGCGTTGATCGAGCCGCTTCTCAAGGCCTTTACCGAGAAGACAGGCATCAAGACCAACATGGTCTTCGTAAAGGATGGGCTCGCTGAGCGTGTTGCAGCAGAGGGCGCCAACAGCCCTGTGGACGTGATGCTCGATGTGGACATCGGCCGTCTTGCCGCCGCGAAAGCCAAAGGGATCTCGCAGCCGGTGACCTCGAGCAATGTCGCCGCCAATGTGCCGTCGCAGTATCGCGACCCTGAGGGACATTGGATCGGGCTGTCGCAGCGGGCCCGTGTGGTCTACGCCTCGAAGGAACGGGTGAAGCAGGACGCCATCACGTACGAGGAACTCGCGGACCCGAAATGGAAGGGCAAGATCTGCTCACGCTCGGGCCAACACACCTACAACATCGGGCTGCTTGCATCGATTATCGCGCACGTCGGCGAGGAAAAGGCCGAGGCATGGGCGCGTGGCGTCAGGGCCAACCTCGCAAAGAAGCCGTCTGGCGGCGACCGCGACCAAGCCAAGGCGATCTTTGCGGGTGAGTGCGACTTGGCGATCGCGAACACCTACTACATGGCGGCCATGCAGACGAACGAGAAGAACCCTGAGCAGAAGCAGTGGGCGGCGGCAATCAAGATCCTGTTTCCCAACGCCTCCGGTCGTGGCACGCACGTCAACATCTCGGGAGCGCTGCTCGCCAAGAACGCGCCGCACAAGGCGAACGGGGTCAAGCTGATCGAGTTCCTGTCCTCGGATGCCGGTCAGGGCGTCTATGCGGAGCGCGTCAACGAGTATCCGCTGAAGGCGGGTGTCGCAGTCTCCAAGACGGTGGATAGCTGGGGTAAGCTCAAGCCCGACGCCCTCGCGTTCGACAAGATCGGGGCGCTGCGCAAGAAGGCCTCGCAGATCATGGACAAGGTGGGTTTCGACGCTGGTCCCGGAGCCTAAGGCGGACCGCCGGACGCGGCGACTGATGGTCACCGCGTCCCATTCTCGGATGCCCCTACATGGTCGGACGGAGCGTTTCATGCACAGCAAGCAGCGCCTCGTTAGGTTGCGCCGCGACGACGAGCTTGGCCGATGCCGGCTTGGTTTCGGCCCCTGTCTGCCCGGGCCCGAGCGGCTCGTCGCCCTCGGGTTCCGCTATTGGATGCTCGGGAGGGATAGTGGTGAAATCGCGTGCTGGGAGCGCGCCTTCAATCTCTACTCCGGGCATTTCGGCGTGGCTGGTGCCAAACTGGCCGTCACCCAGCTTTCGCTCTGGGTTTCGGCTGTCGACAGCGCAGCCCATCGGAGCATCGAGGTTTTCCCGGCGGCCTGCGGCAGCTTCTGCCGCGACGAATGTCTGGCCGTCTCGATGATTGCCGCCAGCCAGCATCAGACGTGTCCCGCGCTGCGCGCCTGTGCGTTCGCGCTCGCGGAAAGTATGCGTTTGGAGGCGGTAACAGAGACGGCGCAGGGGTTTGCCGATGCCCTGTTGCGGCTCGATCAAGTGCTGTCGCCCGGCTCGATCGTCTCGGCGCTCGCTGCAATGCCAGCGGCCAGTCCGACACTGCAATAGACCGGAATTTGTGGGGGGTAGGGCTGCACTGGGGCCGCGATTGCAGCTGGCCGTAATGCGCGGCCTGGAGCCGGCGATGGGCCGCCACGGTAAGAAGCAACTGAGGATTGGAGCGGGTGAAGGGAATCGAACCCTCGTCATCAGCTTGGAAGGCTGTTGCTCTACCATTGAGCTACACCCGCGGCCTCGGCTCTGCGCGATGAAGACTCGAAAGCTTCATGCGGCAGCGGCGGCAGAGCGCGTTCTATCGCGAGGGCGCCGCCAAGGCAACCTCGGCCGTAAGGGTTCTGACCTCAGCGTCGCGGCGATGATGCTTCATTCGTCTCGACAGGGTTGAAGAGCGAGCGGGGAGAGGTGTAGCGGACGACGATGAGGGTCGCGACGGCGGCGGCGAGGGCCAAACGTGCCAGAAGCCGGCGCTGGCGCCTCGTCATGCCGCCCGTGCGGCGTCTGTTCTCGTAGGCCATCCGTCCGTCCCCCAGCTGCGCCTGTGCGGCACCGCAAGAGCCTAGCAGAAGCCATAGCCGTAGACATCACGCGGCACGGCGTGTTGCGCTAGGCTGAACTGACCGCGGGTCGGCAGCACGCCGGCCATATGGCATGAGGCCGGCGGCGCTCGCTGGCGCACGAATTCTCTGCAGTCGATGCTGACGCTATGCTCGCGTTCGAGCGGCGAGACCGTGTCATAATCGGCGCGGATCGTACTATTGTAGCAGCTGCCCCGACATGCGGGCGGCCGAGGAGAACCGAGCCATGTGGCCCAATCCGCGCATTCCCTTCGCCATGTCGAGCGAGCGGCCGAAGCTGTCGCTGCTCGATGGCAAGCCACTGATCGTCAATGTCGTGGTCAACATCGAGTACTGGCCGTTCGACCGGCCGATGCCGCGCGGCATCCTGCCGGCGCCGCATGGGGCCAAGGTCGATCCGCCGGACGTGCCGAACTATTCGTGGGTCGAATATGGCATGCGCTGCGGGATGCCGCGTCTTTTCGACATGCTGGAGGCGCGCGGAATCAAGGCCTCGGCGTTCATGAACGCGCAGGTGGCGGATGTCTATCCGACGCTCGCCCGGAAGGTCGTGGATCTCGACTGGGAGCTGGTGGGGCACGGCTGGTTCCAGCGCACGCTGAAGCAGTCCGAGGACGAGGCGGCGGAGATCAAGCAGTGCCTCCAGCGGCTCGAGGCACTCTCGGGTAAGCGGGTGCGCGGGTGGTTCGGTGCCGGCGGTGGCGAGACCAACGATACGCCGGAGCATCTGAAGCGGGCGGGGCTCGATTTCATCCACGACTGGCTGGTGGACGATCTGCCGGTCTGGATGACGACTGCAGAGGGGCCGTTGCTGTGCCTGCCCTATACCTGGGAGCTCAACGATGTGCCGGCATGGGTGGTGCATAGTCATGGCTCGGACGAGCTGCTCAAGCGGCTCGAGGTGACGTTGGCGGTCTTGGAGCGCGAGCTGGCACGAGGGCCTCGGATCGTGACGTTCGGTTTGCATCCACACATCGTCGGGGTGCCACACAGAGCCTACTACGTCGAGAAGGCGCTGGATCTACTGGCGCAACGCAACGATACCGTCTTCGTCACGTCGAGCCGGATCGCGGACTGGTATGTCGCTGCCGACGCAGATGGACCTCGACGACTGGCCGAGGCCGTTGCAGCCAAGGGGCGGTAGAGGCAATGGTGCGGCAGACGACAATCAGAATCGGCGAGGGCAGAGCATGAAGATCCTGGTCATGGGCTCGGGCGGCGTCGGCGGCTACTTCGGTGGCCGCCTCGCGGGGGCCGGCAACGAGGTGGTGTTCGTGGCGCGCGGTGCGCACCTGGAAGCGATGCAGCGTGATGGGCTGATGCTGGACAGCCAGCTCGGGAACCTCGCCGTCAAGCCGGCTCGCGCTGTCGCGACGCCAGCCGAGGCGGGTGGGCCGGTCGATATCGTGATGTTCGCGACGAAGCTCGGCGACACGGAGAGCGCCGCCAAGAGCCTCGCTTCTGTGGTGGGGCCGGAGACGATCATCGTTACATTCCAGAACGGGGTCGACGGGCCGGAGATCATCGGCAAGGCCCTGCCCGGAGCACATGTTGTGCCCGGCGTTGCGCGGATCGCCAGTCATATCCCGAGGCCGGGCGTCATCGAGCAGCGCGGGCCGTTCGCCCGGATCGAGTTCGGAGAGCCGGATGGCGGTGCAAATGCGAAGCTGGAGGCGTTTTACGCGGCCTGCAAGGCTGCCGGCATCGATGCGATTCTGTCGCGGGACATCCGGCGAGCTGTATGGATGAAATTCGCCATGCTGGCGCCGTTCTCGGGTCTGACGACGCTGACGGGGAGCACGGCGGGTCCAATTCGGGAGACGCCCGGCACACGTGCGTTGATGGAGGCGGCCGTAAACGAGGTGGTGGCTGTCGGCACAGCAGAAGGTGTCGCACTGAAGGAAGGCGATGTCGCCGGGGTGTGGAAGGCGATCGAAGCCAACCCGCCAGCCATGACGTCGTCGATGTCGCACGACCGGCGGGCCGGAAAGCCGCTCGAGGTCAACTACCTTTCGGGGGCCGTCGTGCGCCTCGGCCAGAAACACGGTGTGCCAACGCCGACGCATACGTTCATCACCCAGGCTCTGGCGATCGACGCGGGTGGAAAGCGGTAATGGATGCGTCTGCGATCGGGGGGCCTATGCGTGGCCCTTCGCGTCGTCGGATAGAGCCTCGACCTCGTGTTCGATGTCGGACAGGACGCTGCCCGCGAAGGCCGCCTCGAATGCGAGCAGACGCTTGCGGATCGACAACAGCTCTACGATCGTCGTCCAGGAGTTGACGAGATACTGAAATGAATTGGATACTTGCTGGAATGCCGTCAGGATCTGCTGCAAGATGCCGAACGTAATTTTTCCAGCCACGATTGTCGGTATCAGAATGAGGTAGGCGAATATATTGTCTGCCTGAATATACATTCCGCGAAAAACGTTGAAGTAGGTGTAATGGAAATAAAGCCGAAAATAATTGGCTCGGACATTCGAGAATAGGTCGGCGACCGTCATGGGTTGGGCTCGTGCGACATCGTCCTCGCCGTAGACGAGCTCCTTGCGGTAGGCGGCTTCGACGCGTTGATTGCGGAAATTGAGGCCGGGCAGCTTGATGCCGGCCACGGCCAGCAAGACTGTGCCGAAGAGCGACCAGCATATCGAGGCGACGAGCAGCGACCCCGGTATTTCGCCGACGAGGGGCAACTCGACGACGTGGGCTGAAAGGGCAAGAAGGACAGGCAGGAAGGCGAAAAGGGTCATCACCGAGTCGATCACCGAGACACCGAGATCCTCCATAATGGTGGCGAAGCGCATGGTGTCCTCTTGCACGCGCTGGGCTGAGCCCTCGATATGGCGGACCTCTGGCCAGCGGCTCATGTAGTGATTGTTCATGGCCGTTCGCCAGCGGAAGATGTAGTGGCTGACAATGAAGCGCGTTGCGACATAGATCGCGATCCAGAGGAACGCGATCTGTGCGAATATCCAAATGAGTTGATAAAGCTGCGCGGTCGTCGTCGTCGAGCTGCCTGAAAGCGCGTTCTGGACGGCGTCGAAGAAGGGGCGTCGCCAGTTATTGATCGCGACGGTCACCTGCACCGAGAAATAGGTGGAGAAAACTATCACCATCGAGACGGCAATCGACCACCACTGCCAAGGATGAGGCGAGAGTAGGAACCAGAGCGCCGCGAACACCGCGCAGCAGACGGCATAGTAGACGTAGAACCAGATGAATTGGGGGGTCACGAAATAGGCTAGGCCAAGAACGGGGTCCTGGCTGGCGCTAGTGACAGGTACGCCAAAGAGGACTCCGATCGTCTCTCCTGCCGCATACCAGATCGCGACGGCGACGGCTGCGTACACCATCACCGACAGGAAGAAGATCCTGGGCCTTGGAAAGAACGATGTAAACACGGAGGTTACCTGCGAGGCGATGGCGCGGTGCGACCATAGCGGATCGCGACACGAGGCTGTGCTTACATTTTGGCGAGGTTGCGGGCATAGTCGGGCTAGGTATTTCCCGGCTTGGCACCGGGCATGAGACGCGACGCTTGGAGCATGCGATGCACCGTTCGATTGCCTTCATCGGGCTCGGCGCCATGGGTGGCGCCATGGCGGAGACGCTGGTCAAGAAGCAGTACAAGGTCACGGGGTACGATCTGCATCCCGAGGCCGTTGCCCGGCTTGCCTCGCACGGAGGCAACGGTGCGGCGAGCGCGGAAGAAGCGGCCCGCGGAGCCGATATCCTCATCCTGATGGTCGTCAACGCCGACCAGGCCGAGGATGCGCTTTTCGACAAGCTGGCGCTCGAGGCCTTGAAGCCGGATGCGACGGTGATCGTTTGCTCGACGTGCGCGCCCGACCGTGTCGAGGCGATTGCGCGAGGAGTGGAAAAGACGGGGCGCGGGTTTGTCGACGCGCCGGTCTCAGGCGGTGTGGCCGGAGCCTCGCACGGGACGCTGACCATCATGGCCGCGGGGAAGAAACCGGTTTTCGAGACCGTAAAGCCGGTACTCGCTGCGATGGGCTCGAGCCTGTTCCACCTGGGTGAGCAGCCGGGGCAAGGCGCGGCGATGAAGGTGGTCAACCAGTTGCTCTGCGGTGTGCATATCGCGGCTGCGGCAGAAGGGCTGGCTTTCGCCGAGCGGGCGGGAATCGATCCGAAGATCGCGCTCGAGGTGCTCTCGGGCTCGGCGGCGCAGAGCTGGATGCTCAAGGCACGCGGGCCGCGGATGGTCGACTACGATACGATGGTGACGAGTGCGGTCGACATTTTCGTCAAGGATCTCGGACTGGTGCTCGATTCCGGGCGAGCCGCGAAGATGGCGTTGCCGCTCTCGGCTGCCGCGCACCAGTTGTTCCTGGCAGCGTCGGGCATGGGGCATGGCCACGAGGACGACAGCCAAGTGATCGAGACCTACCGGGCGCTGATGAAGAAGAGGGACTAGGCTGCCATGACGGGATTGCTCGAGGTCGACAGCGCCGAGGTGCTGATCCTGGTCGACAACGTCACGGACAATCTGTCGTCGACGCCGAAATTCGTCGAGACGGAGCTTTCACGGCTGGCACGACGCGGCGTCAATCTGATCGCGGGCGACTGCCTCTGCTGCGCGGCGCACGGGCTATCGTGCCTGGTTACCCTGAGGCGGGGCAGCGAGACGCGGACGCTGCTGTTCGACACGGGGCCGGAGGAGGAAGTCTTTGCTCGCAACGTGCAGAGGCTCGGCGCTGATCTGGGCAAGGTCGGGGCGATCGTGCTCAGCCATGGTCACTGGGATCACGGCGGCGGAATGCTCAGAGCGCTCGACCTGATACGGGGTGCCGGAGGTCCGCGCGAGGTGCCGTATTACGCTCATCCGGGGATGTTCAGGCAGCGGTCGTCGAAGCTCCCGGACGGCTCGTTCCGGCTGATGGAGGACGTGCCGCAGCCGAGGTCGCTGGAGCTGCACGGCGCCCGCGTGATCCAGACGACGGAACCGCAAAGCGCACTCGACGGCTTCGTCTGGGTGAGCGGCGAAATTCCGCGCGTCACGCCGTATGAGACGGGGTTGCCCGGGCAACATCGACGCACGGACGACGGCACCGGCTGGGAGCCGGACGAGTTGCTGATGGACGAGCGCTGCGTCGCGTTTCACGTAAAGGGCATGGGGCTTGTGGTGCTCTCGGCGTGCTCGCACGCGGGCGTCGTCAACGTGCTGACGCATGCGCGAGCGGCGCACACTGGCGTGCCGTTGCATGCGGTGATGGGGGGACTGCACCTTTCGGGGACGAATGAGCGGATCATTCCGGAGACCGTGCGCGATATCGGGCAGTTCGGACTCGCCACAATCGCAGCCGGTCACTGCACGGGCTGGCGCGCGATGGCGGCGCTGATGAACGCATTTGGAGACGGTTGCCTGACGCCGTTAGCTGTCGGAAAAACTATGACTTTCAAGGCAGCTTGAGACAGTGCATTTGCAACTTTCGAGTCCAATGCGCAACATATCTGAACGTCGATCAAGCACGGTTTCCCTTGCCAAACGAGCGCGTTCGGTTCAAGTTGCCCTACAACGATTCTCCTGACCGTGCCGTGGTGCCAGCGTCGTCCCGAGTTCAAGGGCGGCGGCTGGAAAACTGCCCCCGGAGCCAGGGACCAGGCAACAGGGGTTGCAGGGATCATTCGACACTTGATGAGGCCTGAGACATGCGGCTGGTGATCGAACGGAGCGAGCTGATGCGCGCGCTCGGACACGTCACGAGCGTCGTCGAGCGCCGTACGACTATTCCCATCCTATCGAACGTGTTGCTGAAAGCGATCGGCTCTTCGCTGGAGCTGAAAGCAACGGACCTCGAGCGCGAGGTGGTTGAGGCCGTGTCGGCGCAAGTGGAGCAGCCGGGTGCCATCACGGTGCCGGCTCACATGCTGAACGACATCGTGCGTAAGCTGCCGGAGGGCTCCGAGGTCGAGATGGTGAGGGACGCGGAGCGCGAGCGGCTGACCATCCGCGCCGGCCAGTCCAGGTTCGCCCTGCAGACGATCGCCGCCGACGACTTCCCGGACCTCGCCGCTGGCGAGATGACCCATAGCTTCGAGATGCCGGCGGCCGACCTCAAGAGCCTCATCGAAAAGACGAGGTTCGCGATCTCGACCGAGGAAACGCGGTATTATCTCAACGGGATCTATCTGCACACGGCCGAGCGCAACGGCCAGCCGACGCTGCGCGCGGTGGCGACGGATGGCCATCGGCTGGCGCAGCTCGACGTCGATCGACCGCCGGGAGCGGAAGGCATGCCGGGGGTGATCGTGCCTCGCAAGACCGTGCACGAGCTGCATCGGCTGATCGAGGCCACGGACGCGCCGCTCGCGGTCGGGGTCTCGGCGTCGAAGGTGCGGTTCGAGATCGGGCCGATTACTCTGACCTCAAAACTGATCGACGGCAGCTTCCCCGACTATCAGCGCGTCATTCCGCAATCGAACGACAAGTCGATGAAGGTCTCGAACACGCAATTCATGTCGGCCGTGGACCGCGTGTCGACAATCGCGAGCGAGCGCGGCCGCGCCGTGAAGCTGGCGATCGCGCCGGAGAAGCTGGTGCTGTCGGTGACCAATCCGGACGGCGGCAGCGCCACCGAGGAGCTTGCTGTCGACTACGGCGCGGCGGGGCTCGAGATCGGTTTCAACGCGCGCTATCTGCTCGACATTTCGGGCCAGCTGGAGAGCGACACGCTGCAGTTCCTACTGGCCGACCCAGGCTCGCCGACCATGGTCAAGGACGGTGGCGACGACCGCGCGCTCTATGTGCTGATGCCGATGCGCGTGTGAGGCGCTGTCGCTTCCTGCAGTACAGCTGTCGCGCCGGGACGCGGTATTGCCAGCACAAGGCGATCGCTGACGCATGTGGATCTCCCGTCTCGTCCTGACCGATTTCCGCAACCATTCCCGGTTGTCGCTGTCGCTCGACCGGCGGCCTGTGGTGCTGGCGGGGCCTAACGGTGCCGGGAAGACGAACGTGCTGGAGGCGGTGTCGCTGCTGGCGGCAGGCCAGGGCTTGAGGCGCGTGCCCTATGCCGAGCTGGCGCGGCGGCAAGGCGTAGGCGGATGGGCGGTTGCCGCAACGGTCGAGACCGAGGCGGGGCCGGTCGAAGTCGGCACGGGGCTCGACCCATTGAAACCCGAGGCGGCGCGGGGTGGTCGCCTGGTGCGCATCAACGGCGAGCCGCAAGCTGGCTCCGGGGCGCTTGCCGGACTGGTCGACATGGCGTGGCTGCTGCCATCCATGGATGGGCTTTTCACGGGGCCTGCCGGCGACCGGCGCCGCTTTCTGGACCGACTCGTGCTGGGTTTCGATGCGAAGTTCATGCCGCGCGCTCGGGACAGTTCGAGCGGGCCATGCGCCAGCGCAATCGGTTGCTGGAGGACGGTGTGCGCGATTCCGCCCGATTCGCCGGCCTGGAGCGGATCATGGCGGAGACGGGCGTTGCGATCGCGGCGGCGCGCGCCGAAACCGTGGGCGGAATTGCGCAGGTCATCGAGGCTCGGCGCGCACGGGAGCCGGACGCGGCGTTTCCGTGGGCCAGTCTGGCGCTCGAAGGCGGACTCGAGGCGGCGCTTAGCCTGCATCCCGCGGTCGAGGTCGAGGATCGTTATTTTGCTGCGCTCCGCCAGGGCCGGGAGCGTGACAGGGCGGCGGGGCGGACGCTCGAAGGGCCGCATCGCAGCGATCTCGTCGTTGGGCACGGACCGAAAGCCATGCCGGCTGACGCGAGCTCCACGGGAGAGCAGAAAGCACTGCTCATCGGACTGGTGCTGGCGCATGCGGAGCTACTCGCGGAGCGGCGAAGTGGCGCCGCGCCGCTTCTGCTGCTCGACGAGATCGCGGCGCATCTCGATGCGAGACGTCGCGATGGGCTGTTTTCGGAGTTGTTGCGGCTGCGCAGTCAAGCCTGGCTGACGGGTACGGATCGACACCCGTTCGAGCCGTTATTGAACAAAGCACAATTCATCCAGATCGACGACGCCGGCATCGCTTCCGGGGCTGCTTTGCCGCACCCCACCGATGATCTTGCAAGCATCTGATTTTGTTATAGAAAAAATCAGTCAAAAAGGCCTGTGAGTGGTCGATTTTCTGGGCCCGGGATGGCGGTTCGTGCTAGTGTCGCAATTCGAAATTGAACCCTATCTCTCAGGAACTTAGCGACATGAACGCGACGCCCGCAAGCAAGCCGAGCGCGGCCGAGGATTATGGCGCCAACTCCATCAAAATGTTGAAGGGTCTGGACGCTGTTCGCAAGCGCCCCGGCATGTACATCGGCGACACCGATGACGGCTCCGGACTGCATCACATGGTCTACGAGGTCGTCGACAACGGTATCGACGAGATCCTCGCAGGGCATGCCACCGAGTGTGTCGTGACGTTGAACGCAGATGGATCGGTCACGGTCAGCGACAATGGTCGCGGCATTCCGACCGGCATCAAGCAGGACGACGATAACGATCCGAAGCGATCCGCAGCCGAGATCGTGTTCACGGAACTGCATGCGGGCGGCAAGTTCGACCAGAACTCCTACAAAGTCTCCGGCGGCCTGCATGGCGTCGGCGTGTCGGTGGTGAACGCCCTCTCGACATGGCTCAGGGCGCGGATCTGGCGCAGCGGGAAAGAGCACGTCATCGAGTTCGCGGACGGCAATCCGGTGGCGCCGCTGAAGGTGGTGGGGGACGCGGACGGCCGGCGCGGAACCGAGGTCTCGTTTCTGCCGAGCCCCAACACGTTCACGAATATCGAATTCGATTACAACACGTTGGAGCACCGTCTCCGGGAGCTGGCGTTCCTCAACTCCGGCGCCGGGATCACTCTTCGCGACGCGCGTCATGCCGACGTCAAGGCTGAGACGATGCGCTACGATGGTGGAGTCGCGGCATTCGTGCGCTACATCGACCGCAACCGCACGGCTCTGCTCAACGAGCCGATCATGATCACGTCGGAGAAGGACGGCATCACGGTCGAGGTCGGACTGTGGTGGAACGACAGCTACCACGAGCACGTCCTGTGCTTCACGAACAACATCCCGCAGCGCGACGGCGGAACCCATCTGGCGGGGTTCCGCGCGGCGCTGACGCGGGTGATCAACAAGTATGCGAACGAGTCCGGCGTCGCGAAGAAGGAGAAGGTCGACCTGACCGGCGATGACAGCCGCGAGGGGTTGACGTGCGTGCTGTCCGTGAAAGTGCCGGACCCGAAATTTTCCAGCCAAACCAAAGACAAGCTGGTCTCCTCGGAAGTCAAGCCGGTGGTCGAGAACGTGACCGGTGAGTACCTCGCGGCGTATTTCGAGGAGCACCCGCGCGAGGCGAAGATTATCGTCACCAAGATCGTCGAGGCGGCTCTCGCGCGAGAGGCTGCACGCAAAGCGCGCGAGCTGACGCGGCGGAAGGGAGCGCTCGATGGACTGAGGCTCCCGGGCGGGCTTGCCGAGTGCCAGGATCGCGATGCGACCAACACGGAGATGTTCATCGTCGAGGGCGACTCGGCCGGCGGCTCGGCGAAACAGGCGCGCAAGCGCGAGTACCAGGCCGTGCTGCCGATCCGTGGCAAGATCCTCAACGTCGAACGGGCGCGCACCGACAAGATGCTTTCGTCCGAGCAGGTGACGAACATCATCGCGGCGCTGGGCACGGGCATCGGGCGGGACGAGTTCCGGCTCGACAAGCTGCGCTACCACAAGATCATCATCATGACGGACGCCGACGTCGACGGCGCCCACATCCGCACGCTGCTGCTCACGTTCTTCTATCGGCAGATGCCGGAGCTGGTGGAGAAGGGGCACCTCTACATCGCGCAACCGCCGCTCTACAAGGTGGCCAAGGGCAAGTCCTCGACCTACCTGAAGGACGAGCGCGCGCTGGAGGACTATCTGATCGACGGAGGGCTCGACGGAGCGGTGCTGCAACTCGGATCGGGCGAGACGCGCTCGGCGCGAGATCTGCGTGACATCCTGGAGCAGGCACGCGGAATCAGGAAGCTGATCGACGACTTGCATTCGCGCTATGGGCGCTTCGTCGTGGAGCAGGCTGCCATCGGCGGGGCATTCGACGCGGATCTGCTGCAGTCGGCAGAGCGTGCGAATGTCGTCGCCGAGAGCGTGGCGAAACGGCTCGATACGCTTGCCGAGGAAACGGAGCAGGGCTGGGAAGGTCGGTTCGGCAACGACGGTTTCGTGTTCAAGCGGCTCGTGCGTGGCGTGGCCGAGGTGCAAATGCTCGACCGGGCTCTGCTGGGCTCGCTCGAGGCCCGGCGACTCAATGAGCGGCGCGAGCATCTCATGGAGATCTACTCGACGCCGGCGACGCTAAGGCGAAAGGATGACGAGACGCCGATCTTTGGACCGCGGACGCTGCTGGACGCTGTCTTCGCGGCGGGTCGCAAAGGCATCTCGCTACAGCGCTACAAGGGTCTCGGCGAGATGAACCCCGAGCAGCTCTGGGAGACGACGCTAGACCGTGAGGCCCGCACGCTTCTGCAGGTGAAGGTCGGCGACCTCAATGAGGCGGACGACATCTTCTCGAAGCTGATGGGCGATCTTGTCGAGCCCCGGCGCGAATTCATCCAGGAGAATGCACTCAACGTGGCGAACCTGGACGTGTAGCGGCGGCTGAGGTTCGATTGCGCTTCCAGTCCCGGCGGACCAATATGCGGCGCCCGGCCGAGATGGCCGGCAACCGGTCATTCGTCCGAGGGGTTCCCCATGTCGCTTTCGATGTACCAGGCGTCCGTTCCCGTGATGCAGCGGCGGATGCGCCAGCTGATCGGCATTCTCGACAAGGCCGAAGCGCACTGCACGGCCAAGAAGATCGACCCAGAGGTGATGATCAACGCGCGGCTCTATCCCGACATGTTTCCGCTGAGGCGCCAGGTGCAGATCGCGACTGACATGGCCAAAGCAGCGGCAGCCCGGCTCTCGGGCTCGGAGGTGCCGACCTCGCAGGACACCGACAAGACATTCGCGGACCTGAAGGCGCGACTGCAGAGTGCGATCGACTATCTCGGGCAATTCAAGCCGGAGCAGATCGACGGCAGCGAGGATAAAGAGATCAAGCTGACGATCGCTGGACAACCGGCTGTGCTCAAGGGGCAAATGTATCTGCTCAATCACGCCTACGCGCATTTCAATTTCCACACCGTGACGACGTACGACATCCTGCGCCACAACGGCGTCGAGATCGGGAAGCGTGACTGGGTGGGCACGTTCTGATGGCCACAGCCGGGGCCAAGTGGTAGGCCGGCGGCTTGTTTCTGCCCCTCACCCCGGCCCCTCTCCCCGTTCGCGTGCAGGGACCGGGGAGAGGGGAAAAACTTCGCATGTGATGGATGGCATGAGCACTGACACAACAAGCAAGTTTCGAACTCGATGGCGAGGTCGCGCTGGTAACGGGCGCCTCGTCCGGACTTGGGGCGCACTTCGCTGTGACGCTGGCGCGGGCTGGTGCAAAGGTGGTGCTGGCGGCCCGGCGCACGGATCGCCTCGAAGCGCTGGCGAAGCAGATCGAGGCGGATGGCGGGCAGGCTGCGGCGGTGGCGCTCGACGTGCGAGATCCGGCGTCTGTGAGGGCGTGCTTCGATGGCGCGGAGGCGCAGCTCGGTACCGTCACGGTGCTCGTCAACAATGCCGGGGTCACCGATCCGGCCTTCTTTACGCGGATGAGCGAGCAGCAATGGCGCGGGGTGCTCGACGTCAACCTCGATGGCGTATTCCGGGTGGGCCAGGAGGCTGCGCGGCGAATGGTGGCGAGTGGTCAGGGTGGCTCGATCATCAATATCGCGTCGATCGTCGGGTTGGGGGCGATCAAGACTCTTTCGGCCTACGCGGCATCGAAAGCGGCGGTGCTGGCGCTTACACGTAACTGGGCACTGGAGCTGGCGCGGGACAAGGTGCGCGTCAACGCCATTGCGCCGGGCTATATCGCGACGGAGCTCAATGACGACTTCTGGGAGACCGATGCGGGCAAGCGGATGATCGCGCACGTGCCGATGCGGCGCCTGGGGCAGCTTGGCGAGCTCGATGGACCACTGCTGTTGCTGGCGTCGCGGGCCGGATCGTTCATGACCGGCTCGACGATCGTCGTCGATGGCGGCCATCTGCTGCCGACGGAGTAAGCATGGCTCAGGCAACTGGCGGTACAGAGACCATGGGGCGGACCCCGCTCGAAGTCGAGCCGTTTTGCGGCGCTCGAGCCGTGGTTGGCGGGTGCACTTGGTGCGGAGCATGTGGGCGTCGTCTCAGCGGCGCTGCTGGCGGGCGGTGCGGTTCAACAGAACTGGCGGCTCGACGTCGACGTGACGGGCGGCGCGCGCACTGGAAAGCACGCCTGGGTTCTGCGGACGGACGCAGCCGCCAGCCTCGACGTCAGTCTCGACCGGTTGTCCGAGTTCAGGTGCATCGAGGCAGCGTACCGGGCGGGCGTCAAGGTCGCCGAGCCGATTGCGGCGTCAGAAGATCTCGCGCTGATCGGCCGGCCGTTCGCGATCCAGGCGCTGGTGCCCGGCAATGCGCAGGGCCGTCGTATCGTACGAGATCCGGCGTTGCCCGAGTTCGGAGAGGATCTGGCGCGCGAGATCGGTCGCGAGTTGGCCCGCATCCATTCGGTGCGACCGACGGCGGGGGTGCTGTCGTTCTTGCCAATTCCCATGTCCAATCCTACGCGCCGCGAGGTGGCGGCGATGCGGAAGGGGCTTGATGGCGCCAGCGAGGCGCGTCCCGCACTCGAGTACGTGCTGAGCTGGCTCGATGCGAATGCGCCGGAGCCGGCGGCGATAACGCTGGTGCACGGCGACTTTCGCACGGGCAACTACATGGTCGACAATGGCCAATTGACTGCGGTGCTCGACTGGGAGTTCTGCCACTGGGGCGATCCCCGCGAGGACATCGGCTGGTTCATTGCGCGCTGCTGGCGGTTCGGAAACGATGACAAGGTGGCCGGCGGTATCGCCAAGCTCGCAGAGTCTTCTCGAAGGCTACAATGCGGTTGCCGACATCAAGGTGGGGGCGGCGGAGCTGGCTTATTTCGAGGTGCTGGCAGCGGCCCGGTGGGCGACCATCTCTCTGTTGCAGGGCGATCGCTTCATCAAGGGCGGTGAGCGCTCGCTGGAGCTGGCGCTGACGGGGCTGATGCCGCCGGAAATGGAGTGGGATGCGCTCGACATCATCGATCGCCTCGCAGCCAAGGGGAGGGTGACGTGATGACCTCGTTTTCGGTTGCGCGTGATGGAACGGATTGGACTCTCATGAGCCTCCTCACCCGCATCAGCCCCCTCACCCTAACCCCCTCCCCGAGGGGAGAGGGGACGAGTGCTCCCGAGAGAATTGGAGTTGGGCCATGAGCGAGCATCGCAGACTCGGAGCAGAGGCGCTGCTCGATCTGGTGGCGGAGGCGTTCAGGGGCGAGATCGCTCCGTCTTTGCCCGGGGACAAGCGCTATCTCGCGGCGATGATCGGGAATGCGCTCGACATTGCGCGGCGCGAGATGGCGGTGGAGGAGGAGGCGCTGGGGTTTCAGCTGCTCGATCATTTCTACGACGATGGCGATGGGACAATGCAGGAGCTTGCGCGCGCTATTCGCAGCGGCACGGTGAACGACACGTCGTATCCGGAGCTGCGGGCGCGGCTCAAGGCGCACTTGGCAAACGAGCTGAAAGTGAGAAACCCGCGCTTTCTCGGCACGCGGGGGGTGAAGGCGTAGGCGTTCCGGAGGACCGCCTGAAATGGGAGGCCTGACCATGCTCGAGGATTTCCAGGACTTTCGGAGGCGGCACGAAGCCACCATCGCGGCGCAGCTCGAGGGAAACTCGGAGCCCTACCTGGCGCTCTGGTCGCACAAGCCGGACATCACGATTTTCGGTGGTCTCGGCGGTCGCGAGAGCGGTTGGCCCGAGGTCGGCGATCGGCTCAGATGGGCCGCAACGAAGGTGCGTGCGCGATTGGTACGCATCGAGAACCTGATGACGGCCGTGCATGGCGAGATGGCGATCACCGCCGACCTCGAGCACATGATCCGACTTGTCGATGGACAGGAAATTGAGCGCGCCTTGCGGGTTACGCAGGGCTATCGCATCGAGGATGGCCAGTGGCGCGTCTTCTATCGTCACGGAGACGAGTACAAAGCTTCGGGGCGTGACGGTTGACGCTCAGGCCGCCTTGTTCACCACGCCCTGCTCGGCGAGCTTGGCGATATCCCCCGCGGAGTAGCCTAGGCCCGCAAGGATTTCGCCGGTGTGCTGACCTAGAGTTGGGGCAATGGCATCGACCGCGCCGGACTCGAGGCGTTGCGTGCCGGCCGGATTTGGTGTGGCCCAGGGGGCGCCGCCGCCCGGATGCTCGGTCCAGGAGATGACGCCGGATGCCTCGGTATGCGGATGGCTCACGAAGTCGTCGTAGGACTGGACGATCTCGTTCTGAAGACCGGCGGCCGTGAACTTATCTCGCCATTCAGTGGCGGGGCGCGTGGCGATGATGGCCTTGACTTGCTCGCCGAGGAACGGGGCGTTGGCATAGCGGTCGGTCGTCGTCTTGAAGCGCGGGTCCTCGATCCATTCGTCCTTGCCGAGCACACGGCAAACTCCGGCGAACTCGTGATTCTTGACGGCTGCGATCTGGATCCAGCCGCCGTCCGAGGCGAGGTATGTGCCGCCTGGGCCGGCGACGTTGCGGAAGGGGCCGTCGCGGACCGCGCTCATCATGCGAATGGATTGCAAGTTGGCGGCGGCCTGCATCAGGCTCGAGTCGATGTGACGGCCGGGCGCGCCCTTGGCCTTGGCGTAGAGGGCGGCGACGACAGCCTGGTGAGAGAAGAGTCCCGTCGCCATGTCGACGATGATGGTCGGGGTGCGGTGCGGGATGCCGTCGGGGCCCTTGTTTTCCGACATGAAGCCTGTGAAGGCCTGCAGGATCGGGTCCATGGCCGGCTTCTCGCGGAGCGGGCCGATCTGGCCGAAGCCGGACACGGAAAGGTAGATCAGGCCGGGGTTGATGGCTTTCAGTTTCTCGTAGCCGAAGCCGAGGCGATCGATGACGCCGGGGCGAAACCCTTCGAGGAAGACGTCGGCGCCAGGTATCAGTTGCTCGACGATCTTCTTGCCGGCGTCCGTCTTCAGGTCGATGGCCAAGCTCTTCTTGCCGAGGTTTGCCGCGACGGAGAAGGCGGTGTGGTCGCCATAGCGTGCGCCGAGCGAGCGGGACCAGTCGCCTTCCAGCGGCTCGACCTTGATAACCTCGGCGCCGTGACGAGCAAGAAGATAGGCGCAGTAGGGACCAGCGACGCCCTGGCTCAGGTCGACGACGCGGATGCCCTCGTAGGGCTTCTCGAAACTCATGTGCGATTACCCCTGCCTCGCATGAAATAGGATGGCCATCGAAGACTGCGACAGGTTGGATGGGGTGGCAAATCGAAAGATGCGAATGCGGCCAGAGCGATCGATGTAGGTCGGGTTGGCGCGGGCACATGCACTGCGTTGGTGTGAAGCGGTCAAACCGCGAGTAACCCGACACGCTCAGACCGAGCTTGCCGTGTCGGGTTACGCCGGTATCGGCATCGTGCCTCTCGACATCGCCTCGGCCGGTTAGCCCGACCTACGAGTTGCTCGCCAGTCGCTATCCCGCCCGGTTCAGCCGTGCCGCTTCGGCCATGACCTCGACCGCCTCGGGTTGCTTGGTGCGGACTGTAAGGGCCGTGGCGCCGCTATCCTCCCAGGCGCGGTAGCGCTGCCTGATGCGGGCGGGCGGGCCGACGAGAGACTTGAGATCGACCCATTCGTCGGGAACGGCGGCGGCAGCCTCGTCCTTGCGCTTCGCCAGGAACAGCTCCTGGATGCGGTCGGCGGCATCCCCGAAGCCGCGGCGAACAAGCATATCCTTGTGGTAGTTCTTGTCCTTGTGGCCCATGCCGCCAACGTAGAGGGCAACCTCGGGCTTCATCTTGTCGAGAGCCTCCTTGACGTTGTCGTTGACCTCGACATGGCAGGACGCCTGAATGTCGAAGTTGGCGAGGCTCTTACCGTTGCCGGCGCGGCGGAAGCCTTCCTCGAGCCAGGGGAGGTATTCCTTGAGCGAGCCCGGCACGAAGCCGAGCGGGAGCCAGCCGTCAGCGATCTCGCCGGTGAGGCGTACCGTCGCCTCGTTGCCGGTGCCGAGGTAGATCGGAATGTTCGGGTTCATGTGCAGGATCGACTTCAGCGGCTTGCCAACTCCCATGGCGCCGGGGCCGGTGTAGGGCAGGCTGATCTCCTCGCCCTCATGGGTGACGGGTTCCTCGCGCTTGAGGACCTTGCGCATGATTGCGACGTAGTCCTTGATGCGATGATAAGGGCGCCCCCAGGGCTGGCCGTACCAGCCCTCGACGATCTGCGGGCCCGAAACGCCAATGCCGACAATGAAGCGGTTGCCGCCGGACATGGCGTCGATGGTCGCAGCCTGCATGGCGGCGTTAGCGGGCGTGCGTGCGGCGAGCTGGATGATGGCCGTGCCAAGCTTGATGCGCTCGGTCTTGGCGGCGAGATAAGCAAGTGGCGTCATGGCGTCGGTGCCGTAGGCCTCGGCGGTCCAGACGCTATCGTAGCCGAGCTGCTCGGCTCTTTGGACGAGCTCCACGGGGGCCTGATAGTGTGCGCCCGAATAGCCGATGTGCAGGCCGAGCTTCATGTTCGTTTCCTCCGTTCTCTTGTTGTCTCGATCCTAACCTACATTTCCGGGGTAGGCGAAGATCCAAGCGGAGAGGATCGACCGACGGGGGTACCCGGTCCGCGTGTGAAAAGCCATCAACGACCCGGAAGGATGCGATACGCGATGAAAAGCCTCACTGTCGGCAGCGCCACGATCGATACCATTGCCATCATCGCCAGCGATCGCATCGAGCGCATGACGATGCTGAATGCCGACGCGTCGTTCCTGCTCCTGCAGGAGGGCAGCAAGACCGAGGCGCTCGAGATCTCGACACATTGCGGAGGCGGTGCCGTCAATTCGGCTGTGGCATTGGCGCGGCTCGGCTTCGACGCGTCGACACTCGTAAAGCTCGGACAGGATCAGCGTGCAGAGACGGTTCTCGCGCGATTGATGGCGGAAGGTGTGTCGCCGCGATGGGCTGTCCGCGATGGACGGGCGCCAACCGGTGCATCGGTCCTGGTCTCGTCGCACGACCGCAATGCGGCAATCTTCACTTTCCGGGGCGCGAATACCCTGCTCGAGGAGAAGGATCTGAAGGACGATGCGTTCTCGGTCGATCTCGTCCACGTGGCGTCGCTTTCAAATGCGTCGGCGGATCAGTTCCCGAGCATCGTGCGGAAAGCCAAGGCGCAGGGGGCGCTGGTCTCGGTGAACCCGGGGCCTCGCCAGCTCGCCGCGCGTGGCGCAGCTTTCGAGCAATGCCTCGGCTCGATCGATATCCTTTCGATCAATAGGTCCGAAGCCGAGGTGCTGGTGCCGTTGCTCGTGGCCCGCTTCGGCGAGGGTGGCGCGGCGCTCGAAGGCGAGCAACTGCCACGTCTCGCGGCGCGGGGCTTCACCGGCGGGGGCTTTCACATGGGACTCAGGACGCTGATGAGTGCGGTGCTGTCGCTCGGCCCGCGGATAGTGCTCATCACGGACGGTGGTCAGGGCGCCTACGCGGCACGTGACGGAGAGATCGTGCACGCCGCTCCGAGGCTGGTAGAGGTAGCAGGAACGGCCGGAGCCGGTGACGCGTTCGTCTCGACGTTCGCTGGGTATACAGCGCTGGGAGCGCCGCTCGACAGGGCGCTCAAGGCGGCTTCGCTCAATGCGGCGGCGGTGGTGAGCCATGTCGACACGCAAACAGGCCTCCTGTCGCAAGCGGCGATGGAACAGCAGCTGGCGGAGGAAGGCGAAAAGCTCGAGATCCGACGATGGCTGATCTAAGAACAATGCGACGCGCCATGATTACCCGAGATTAACCGCGTGCCCCTAGACTGAGGCCGTTCCTCAGTCTTCAGCACACGACACGGGTATCATGGAGAGCAAGGCCCCCTCCGCTTCGGCGGCAAGCCTCATCGCCCGGTTGAAACCCAGGCCGGTGAAGCCGCAGCCCCGGGTGCCAATCGAAACCGCAGGTTCCGACGAGAACCGGCGTTCTCGGCGGCAAACCGCTTGTCTGCAGGCCGTTATTGAATCGGACCGGCTTTCAGAGCCGGTTGGCTGCGTGATTCGCAACCTCTCGGCGACCGGGGCGCGTATCGAGCTGGTTAGGACCGAGCGCAAGGTGTTTGCGTCCGAAGAGCGTATTCCGGATCAGTTCACCCTGGGCTTCCGCCTGGAGAAGACCGAGGTCGACTGCGAGATGGTCTGGCGCCGTGGCGACACGATCGGAGTCCGCTTCCGCTCGCTGCCGAGACACTGCCGGAATTGAACCTGCTGCAGAAGCAGGCGCCAACATCTACTTCTTCGAGGCCTTGGCGGGTGCGTCGCTTGCAGCGTCGCCGCTGCTCTGCTTGCTGGAGGCAGCGGCGTCGCCGCCAACATACTTGGACCAGACCCTGCCGCGACGCTCGCTGGATGCTGGCGTCTCCGGCTGCGAACCCATCAAGTCGCGCGAATTCACGACCATGGCGGCCAGGTTGCGCTGAGTTGCGCATCCGAAATCGGGATAAGGCACGCGCTCGCGCTCCTGACCGACATCGCGAGGCCAATGTCCGCATTGGGGTGCTACCGCGACGGGTCGATGGTAGGCGAGGGTCAGCAAGCGGTGATCGCGACCGGGGCCGCGTACGATGCGGGATGGGTCGACACCGGCATCCTCGAGCGCGCGGCGGACGTCGGCGACAGCCTCGGTACGACTGCGGGCGCCGCCGAGCGAGATGGCAATGGGGCCGGTGGCCTCCTCCTTGTAGCGGACGGCGAAACGGTAGACGTCTGCAAACTGGTTGCGGCTCAAGCCGTGGCGGGTGGGTGGTAGCTCGACATCAAGAAACTCGTTCTTCTCGACAAACTCGATCGGGTGGCCTTGGGCGGCGCTGGTCTCGACCCATGCCTCCTCGCTCGTCAGGCGATGAGTTCTCGCTGCACGAGGCAACAGCCGTTGCGCCGACGGTGAGTAAGGCCAGCGCGGCGAGGCGCGCGCGTCCCGGCCTGCGGGCGGCGTCGATGGTCGTCATCCCTTCACTCCGCGGTCGGGGTACTCGATGATGAAGCCAGGCGTGCCTTGATACTGGCCGCGCGGCTTGGCGCCCGGCTTGCCGTAGATGCGATTGAGAGCGCCCAAGAACAGGCTCTGGAGATCGCTCGGGGGCATCAAGTGGGTCTCAGGTGAAGCGACCTGTCCCGGCTCCATGTGCGACGCGATGTAGGGCGTCACAAGGATAATCAACTCCGTCTCTCGGCGACGATAGTCGTTCGAGCGGAACAGCGCTCCGAGGATCGGGACATTTTTCAAACCGGGCACCCCATCGACATTCTGACAGAGTCTCATCCGACAGGAGGCCTGCCATGGCGATGGTGCCGCCCGAGGGGAGTTCCAGCGTAGTCTCGGCCCGCCGGACCTTGAGTGCCGGGACGGTGATCAGCTCGGTTGTGACGGCGCCCTCGGAGGACAGCTCGCTGACCTCGGCCTCGATGTTGAGGCTGATCCGGCCCGCGTCCAGTACGACTGGCTTGAACGATGTCGCCACGCCGAATCGCTTGAACGTAATTGAGATCTGCTTGTCGGCCGCCGCAACGGGAATTGGGAATTCGCCACCGGCCAGGAATTTCGCCGTCTCGCCGGAAATAGCGGTGAGGCTCGGCTCGGCAAGCGTTCGAACGAGTCCGGAACGCTCGAGTGCCTCGATGACGGCCTGGATGTCGTGCTTGCCGCTCTGGAAGCCTGCCGCGAGTGCAGAGCCGGCGATACCTACGGGCACCGATGGGCTGGTGACCGGGAAGCCGTTCGTGATGATTTTCTGGAACGTGAAATTGCCGCTCTGGACCAGAGCTCGCGGGAGATCCACGCCGATGCGCTTCATGGCGTCGCGCTGAACCTCGGCAACCTTGATTTTGAGGAGCACCTGCTCTTTCGAGGCGACTGACAGCATGTTCACCACACCGTCCTTGAGCTTGAGGAATCGGGTGGCGAGGTCGGCTGCGCGGCTTGCGTCGGCTGGGGTTAGGACACTGCCAGTCAAGGCGACGTTCGTGCCGACAGTATCGACCTTGATCTTCGAGCCGGGGATGAGACGGGCCAGCATCTCGTCGAGGGGGGCGACGTCGCGGACCACGACGAGCTCGATCAAAAGGACTTTCTGGCCACCTGGTCCGAGAAAGAAGGCATTGGCCTCGCCGACGTCCTTGGCGAGCAGATAGATCCGGCGCGAGGTCTGTACGACGGCGTCAACGACCTCAGGATTGGAAACGAGCACGTCGGAAACGTCGGTTGGCAGCTCGATCATCATCGACTTGTCGAGGCCGATGGAAAGCTTGCGCGTTATCGGTAGGCGGCTGTGCTCGGGTATCGAAAGGACCGAGCGATGCTCGCCCCATTCGGGCGGTGCCACAAAGCCGCTGCGGCGATTGCCGGAGCCAGCCTCGGCGCCTGACCAAGCGGCTGCCATGAGGACCAACATCCCCAGCAGCCCGTATAGCAGAACCGTGAACCGTGACGCTCTCCGCCACGCACCAGGTAAGCTCATGTTGCCCCACTACCCCGCACGTAAGGGGTACCCCCGACGCCGGCGACCAACTTGTGCCGACAAGGGACTTCGGAGCACGATTCGCGCTCGATGCGCCACGCGGCAGGGGGCTGAGCGTGTGAACTCACCACATTCTTTCGACAGGATATCCACCCTATCCGTGCCGTGATGCTCACAGCTTAGGCCAATTAATTATCTGAGTAGTAGTAACTCGTTACGGTCTGTTTTGCGGATATGCGGCACGATCTGCAACTCGCATGTTGAGAAAAGACAACTGGCAACCTGCGGTGGAGGGAGAACCCCGCTCGGAACCCTATTCCGGCACTCGACAACCGCAGGCAAAAGGCCGGTCAGCAATCAGCCAGCGACGCGGAGCTTCGAGATCTGACCGCCGATCTGCTCGAACACGGTGATGAGGGATGCGCCATCGGCCGCACGGAAGGCCATGCTGGCCTCGCTCGCACAAGACTGGAGCAGTGCGAGCGTGGTGGGGTCGGATTCGAGCCGGAAGGCGATCGTGTAGATCTTGACGCCAGCCGCCTTGGCGCTGGTGCACGCCGCCGTCGTTTTCTGGTTCATGCGCGAGACATAGGCGGAGGAGGAATACGTCGTTCCGAGCCTGCCCGACGATCCATAGCCGTGCGCTGCATACCAGGACTTGTTGTGGTTGGAATACGCCGAGTAGGTGTTGGCGCCATCGGTCATCACGACCATGATCTTCTCGTTCTTGGGCGTGTCATAGGATCGGCCTTCGGCGAACGGCTCGCCCGGGGAGAGGACACGCCAGCCCCACATGACGCCTTCAGCGATGTTGGTAGAGCCTTTAGCCGTCATCGCGGAGAGCGTGGATTCGATCTCACCCAAGTCGGAGTTCAGGGGGAGAATCGACTGGCTGTCGCACATGTAGTTCGGGCCAGCGTCGGTTTGGGAAACAACGGCGCCATCGTACTTGCAGATGCGGGATTGAGCCTCTGCAGGGGGCAATGGCGACTTTTGCGATTTGGTGCAGCGTCCGCGACGATCATAGGTCACGCAGACGACGGGCTGGGGGGTGCATGCTCCGCCGTCGTCGGCGATGTAGTTGTTGGCATAGTTGGAGCCACCATCGTTATTGCTGTCGGGCTCGTCGGGGGCGAACATCGGTACGAACAGTGTGGCGGGATCGGACGGATCCGCTGGGGTATCAGTCACGTCGAGAGATCCACCGCGTGCCTCGACGCAACCGCGCCAGGAAACGCCGACACGGTTGAACATCTCCAGGCGCGGGACGTTCGACGCGAAGTTGGCTCCGTTCAGCGGCGAGGCGCCCGACGCATCGATCCAGTCCGAGTCGCGGTACTGAGATCCCACATTGACGGCGCCCGAGAAGGGGATAATGCCGATTTTCACGCGCTCACTGTTGTCGCTCCCGCTCATGACGACACCGGAGAGACTCTTGGCCGCCGAGATCAGGTCGGCGATCGGCTGGCCGGCCATGGAGCCCGAGTTATCGAGCACGAGAGCGACCTCAACCGTGCCGTCACCCTTGACCACGCGGGATGAGGCCCTGATGGCCAGGCTGCGCACGCCGATAGCATTGAGAAAGCTCGTGCCGACAGAGCCGCTGGCGACGACGCGCACCTCTCCGCTGTCGGCATCGAGGATGATCTGCTGGAGAGCTTCGTGGTTGCGCCCTCCCGTATTGGCGTTGAAGAACCGCTGGGCGACCGCGATACCGGTCTCGTCCTGGTCGGTGGTGCCGAGGCGATGGGAGGCCGCAAGCGCTGCCGCATCAGCGGCATTCTGAATGCGTTGCGATTCGAGCTCCGTGCGGCCGTAGTCGATCGCTACTGCGGTAATCAGCAAGACCATCATGAACGTCACAGCGAACATTATGCCGACGGACCCAGAGCGATCGCTGTGAAAGCGAGCGGTGTTGTCGGCGTGGATGGCGTACTTTCCACGAGACAGAGATTGATCAGTCGTCGCCATGATCGGCCCCATTTGGCAAGAATTCTAGAGAAAAAACTAACGGCTATGTTTTTGTGGACCGTGAAAACGGCCGCTAAAATTAGAGACGATTGCGTGCCTTCGGCGTCGATGCATCCCGCAATTGGGCTGCGAGACGCTTGTCGAGAGCGCGGTGCATTCTGGGGATAGCAGTGCACTGAAGCCGTCGGACAGCGCCGCTCAGCTCGCGAATCGCCCTAGCTGGATTGGAAGGCCGCGCATGCATTCCAGCAGGCAGAGGGCCAAAGTCGTGATTGAAGAGGTCGCACATCATGTCCACCCCTTGCCGAGCGAACATTGCCGTCCTTGCGGTCGCAGGTGCCATGCTCCTCGCCGGTTGTGCTGCGACGCCCATGTCGCTGACCTCTGAGGGTGGTGTCGTCACATCGAGCATCGATGGAGGGCCAGCACGCGCGACTGCTCTGGCAGCGCCCGAGGGAAGCGGCGCCAGCAGCGCTGCCGGGGCCAAGACCGCCGATAGCCGTGGTGCGGGCCGTCTGGCGCTTGCACGATCACTGCGTGACAAGGGCGATCGGGCCAAGGCCTTGATCGAGCTGGAGCGTGGGCGAGCGGAGGCCCCCGGCAATCGCGAGCTGGCTGGCGAAGCCGGGTTGGTGGCGCTCGAGCTCGGGCAAGCCGACAAGGCGAGGAAACTGCTCGAGGCCGCGATCGATCCGGCCCGACCAGATTGGCGCAGCGTGTCGGCGCTCGGCACGGCGCTCGCAGCGGCGGGGAAGCAAACGCAGGCGCAAGCGCAACTCAAGCGCGCGCTAGAGCTGAACCCGAATCACAGGCCGACACTGAACAACCTGGCGCTCTCCTATGCGCTCGACGGCAAGCTCGCTGATGCAGAGAAAACGTTGCGTGCAGCGGGGAGCGGAGAGCCGGAGTCACCGCGCCAGATGAAAGAGAACCTGGCGCTCGTGATAGCCCTTTCCGGCAAGTACGCTGAGGCCGAACGGCTAGCGACGAAAGTGCTGCCTAAGGACAAAGCCAAGGCCAACGTCGTCTATGTGCGCTCGTTGACCCAGCAAGGCAGCTGATGCGGACGCGACTGGACGCATTGCTCCCAGTCGTGCTGGCGTCGTCGCCGGTGGGCTCGTCTCACATGCGAGCCGTGATGGCGTCAGCCTCGAAGGCCTTGATCTCGGCCTCGTAGTCGAGCGTCATCGTGATCTCGTCGATGCCGCGCAGCAGGCAATCCTTGCGGAACGGGTCGATATCGAAGGCGTCGGTCTTGCCGTCGGGCCCCTTCACCGTCTGCGACGGGAGGTCGACTGTGATCTCGGCTCCGGGAAGCTCGAGAAGAAAGCGCAGAAGCTCATTGACGCGCGCTTCTGGCAGAGTGATCGGAAGGACACCGTTCTGGAAGCAATTGTTGAAGAAGATGTCGCCGAACGACGGCGCAATGAACGCTCGAAAGCCGTTGTCTACCAGAACAGTGACGGCCATTTCTCGAACTCGAGCCGCAGGCGAAATTCCGTCCGGCAACGAGGATGCCTGCTTTGGCGTACTCCGGCCGATTGAGGACGAACTCGGGCTTCGGTGTGCCATTGTCGTTGTAGCGCTGGTCACGGAAGAGATGGGGAACCATCGTCTGGCGCGGCAGTGACAGGTAGCGGCCGGGAATAATCTGGTCGGTGTCGACATTGGCTTGGCTGATTGGCGCGGCGACGGCTGAGACTGAGGTGAAGGGTACGCGGGCTGGGACGTTCTCCTGGGTCATGTCGGCTCCTCTCAGGCCATCAGCTTGCGGACATCGGCGAAATGGCCGGAGACGGCCGCGGCAGCAGCCATAGCAGGACTCACCAGGTGGGTGCGGACGCCCTTGCCCTGGCGGCCAACGAAGTTGCGGTTTGACGTAGAGGCGATGCGCTCCTCGGGGCGACCGATCTCGCCGTTCGTGCCCAGGCACATGGAGCAGCCCGTCTCGCGCCACTCGAAGCCGGCCTCCTTGAAGATCTTGTCCAGGCCTTCGGCCTCGGCCTGCTCCTTGATGATGCCGGAGCCAGGCACGATCCAGCTCGGCACCACAGCCTTGCGGCCCTTGGCGACGGCAGCGGCGGCGCGCAGATCCTCTATGCGGCTGTTGGTGCAGGAGCCGATGAAAACCCGATCGATGCGGATGTCGGTGATGGGAGTGCCGGGCTTGAGGCCCATGTAGCGCAGCGCCTGGGCGAGGCCTTCGCGCTTCACGGCATCGATGGCCGTGGATGGGTCGGGCACGGCATCCGTGACGGGAACGGCGTCCTCGGGGCTGGTGCCGAACGTGACCATCGGTGCGATGTCTGGGCCTTTCAGTGTGACCTCGCGGTCGAATATCGCGCCGTCGTCGGTGGGCAGCGCTCGCCAGCGAGCGAGACCTTTGTCCCATTCGGCGCCTTTCGGCGCGTAAGGCTTCCCGGCAATGTAATCAAAGGTCTTGTCGTCGGGTGCGATCATGCCGGCGCGGCCGCCGCCCTCGATCGACATGTTGCAGATTGTGAGGCGGCCTTCCATCGACAAGGCGCGGATGCCGGAGCCCGAATACTCGAGCACATGACCGGTGCCACCGGCGGCGCCGATCTTGGCGATGATGGCGAGGATGACGTCCTTGCCCGTGACGCCAAAGCCGAGCTCGCCGTCGATGTCGATCCGCATCGTCTTGGGCTTCTTCTGCCAAACGCACTGGGTTGCCATGACGTGCATGACCTCGGACTGGCCGATGCCGAACGCGAGGCAGCCGAGCGCGCCGTGGGTCGAGGTGTGGCTATCGCCGCAGACCAGCGTGACGCCGGGGAGCGTGATGCCCTGCTCGGGACCGACAACGTGGACGATGCCGTTGCGGCGATCACCAATGTCGAAAACCGTCACACCGGTCTCGGCGCCGTTGATGGCGAGGCCGGTCACCATCCGCTTGCTGTCGGGGTTGGCGATGTCCTCCTTCCGGCGCGTGTCGGTCGGCATGTAGTGGTCGGGCGTCCCGAAGGAGAGGTCGGGCCGGCGCAGCTTCAAGCCGCGGGCCTTCAAGCGTTGGAAGGCGAAATAGGAGCCGTCATGGATGAGGTGCCGGTCGACGTAGAGGAGGGTGTAGCCGTCAGGACGGTCGACCACGACGTGGGAGCGCCAGATCTTCTCGAACATGGTGGCGGGCGCGGCGGTGGCGGCCATCGGCGTCTCCCTTGGGGTGGATTTCGGGGCCACAGGGGGCCTCTGCTCGCGAGATTAGGCTTTGATGGCGTGTGGTCGCAAGGGATTGGAAATCCGGGCGATGGGCAGAGCGTGGCCTCGCCGTCAGCGTGGGCTCAGGTGATTGACGTGGCCCATCTTGCGGCCGTCGCGTGCTTCGCGCTTGCCGTAGAGGTGGAGGCAGGCTCCGGGCCGAGCGGCGATGTCCGGCCATGCGTCGACGTCGTGGCCGATGAGATTCTGCATTACGGCGTCGGAGTGGCGGGTGGTGTCGGCGAGGGGCCAGCCGGCAACGGCGCGAATGTGGTTCTCGAATTGACCGACGGCGCAGGCGTCCATGGTCCAGTGGCCGGAATTGTGAACGCGAGGGGCGATCTCGTTGACGACGAGCGGGTCGGCCGCCGTGTCGCCAAGGTAGAACATCTCGACGGCGAGCACGCCGACATAGTCGAGGGCCTCAGCGATGCAACTCGCCATCTCGCGGGCACGCGTCTCGACGGGAGGGGGGAGGCCGGAGGGCACGGTCGACCGTCGCAGGATGCCCCCCTCGTGCTCGTTCAGCGGGATGTCGTAGGTCGTCGTGTGTCCATCTAGGGCCCGCACGACAATCACCGAGACCTCACAGCGGAAGTCCAGGCGCTGCTCGAGGACGCACGGAACATTACCGAGGCCGCGGAAGCCGGCTTCGAGATCGCCAGGGGTGGCAATAGAGGCCTGGCCCTTGCCATCGTAGCCGAGACGCGCGGTCTTGAGGATGGCGCGTGTTCCCCAGGTGGTCTGAGCTATGCCGGCCGAGGCGAGGTCGGCGGACGAGGCAAGCGTGGAAAAAGGCGCCACGGCGATGCCGAGATCGCGAATGAATGTCTTTTCGGCGATGCGATCCTGGGACACGGCGAGCGCGCGGGCGCCGGGGCGCACCGGGACGCTCAGCGCGAGATGCTCGGCGGCGGCGACGGGCACGTTCTCGAACTCGTACGTGACGACATCGACGCCGCGCGCAAACTCGTCGAGGCGTCCGAAGCTGGTGAAACTGCCGACCGAGTGCGTGGTTGCGACATCGAAAGCGGGTCCGGCATCGTCGCCGTAGACGTGGGTTCTGAAGCCGAGCCGGCTCGCGGCCTGGGCCAGCATTTTGCCAAGCTGGCCCGAGCCCAGGATGCCGATCACGGAGCGGGGCGGCAGGGGGGATGTGCGGGCGGGCTCAGCCATCATCCTTGGGGTGCTCTGCAACCGCCTCGGTCCGCCGCTTGCGCCAGTCGTCCAGCCTCGACGCCAGGGCGGGATCAGACAAGGCGAGGATCTGGGCCGCAAGAAGCCCGGCGTTGGTGGCACCCGCCTCGCCGATCGCAAGCGTTCCGACGGGAACTCCTGCGGGCATCTGGACGATGGAAAGCAGCGAATCCTGGCCGCTGAGGGCAGCCGAGCGCACGGGCACGCCCAGTACGGGAAGTGTCGTCATCGACGCCGCCATGCCCGGCAAGTGCGCCGCGCCGCCAGCGCCCGCGATGATGACCTTGAAGCCCCGGTCGCGTGCCGTGCGGGCGAAGGTATAGAGGCGCTCTGGGGTACGATGGGCCGAGACGATCCGGCATTCGTGCGGCACAGCCAACTCAGCAAGCACGACCGAGGCGGCGCGCATCGTCGACCAATCGGATTGGCTGCCCATGATGATGGCCACGACGGGCTTGGCGGTGCTCGCGTCGGGATGTCTGCTTCCGGGCGGGGCCGCGTCCGCTTTGGGCATGTCTTGCCGCAACCTTTCGGGATGCCTTCGCCGTGCACTGCGATGGCTCGACGTCAAGGCCCGAGCTTCTATCGGCTATCGCGGGGGCCTGGCAAGCGCTACGTGAGATCCGGGCGAGGACGCCGCCCGCCGCGCACTCCTGACCTCAGGCGATGATGTCGGGGGTCAGCTGGTCCTCAACATCAGTAATGCGATCTTTGAGGAGCAGCTTCTTTTTCTTCAGGCGCTTTATGGTGAGCTGATCGGCGTCGACCGCCATCTCGAGCGCAACGATCTCGTCGTCGAGCACGCGATGCTCGTCGCGGAGCTTGACCAAAAGCTCCCGAAGTTCACGGTCTTCTCGTCGCTGCATGCGCGTCCGGCCAAGCCCAAAGCGTTCGATTCACGCGGACCAGCTGAGACTATGACTTTGAAGGCTGTTTTTTGCAACAGCGACGGGATCGCGGGCGGGGTCCGTAGCCGCCCGCTGCTCCGCCGTGGACGTGATATCACTCAGCGCCGGTGGCTGCCTTGGCAAAACCGTCCAGGGCGCCTGCCATTGTCTTGAGGACTTTATCCGGGCCCTCGCCCTTGATTTCGTAGCGGGCCTGGATGCCCGAGGGCGGCGCGTAGCCAACCTGGACCTTGCCCGCCTTGTCCTGCCAAACAAGCATCTTCATCGGCAGATCGAGTCCGGCGCGCTGATCGGCCTGCATGAGTGGCGTTCCGAGCTTCGGGTTGCCGAAAAAGAGCACGACGGTGGGAGGAAGCTCGAGGCCGGCTGCTTTGGCGCCTGCTGCGTGGTCGAACTTGGACGCAACCTTGATGCCCTTGGCCTCTATGGCCTTGGTCAGGCGGGCAACGGTCTCGTCGAAGGGGTACTTGCTGGTGAGGGTGGTCACGGTGCCCTGGGCGAGCGCGTCCGGAGTGCCGGCAAGAGACGGCAAGGCGACGGCGAGAAACAGGGCGAAAATGTAACGCATGTCGAAGCTCCCGATGGGCCAGCTGAAAGACCCGAGCATGGCTACGATGCATGGTGTCCGTGCGGAAGCGCTTGACACGGAGAGTTGAAGCCGAGTGATCGAGCCTTTGCGGGTCAGATTGGGCGCTGTCGCAAGGCTGCGAGGCAGAGTAGTTGAAACAGCATCTGGGCACCGATCTGGGCGGTTGCAGTCGTCGCATCGTGTTGAGGAGCCACCTCGACCACGTCACCGCCGACGATGTCGATGCCGGCGAGGCCACGGACGAGGCTGAGGGCTTCGCGCGGAAGCAAGCCTCCGACCTCGGGTGTGCCAGTGCCAGGGGCCAGGGCCGGGTCGATGCTGTCGATGTCGAAGGAGACGTACGTCGGGCCGTCGCCGACGACGGCGCGAGCCTTGGCTACGACGGCGTCCAGCCCCAGGCGGTCGATCTCCTCGGCGTGGATCACCGTCATGCCGCTTTCGGCCGAGAACTCCCAGAGATACTCGGCGGGTCCGCGAATGCCGATCTGGATGGTGCGTTCCGGGTCGAGGACGCCGTCGAGGACGGCGAGACGGAAAGGGCCGCCGTGATGGAACTTGGCGCCCTCGTAGGCGCCGGACGTGTCGCAGTGGGCGTCGATGTGCACCAGGCCGACAGGGCGCGTGGCGCCGAGCGCGCGGAGAATGGGAAGCGTAATCGAGTGGTCGCCGCCAACCGAGAGGGGGATGACGCCCGCTGAAACCAGCGGTTTGTACCAAGCCTCGATATCCGCATGACACTGCTCGAGCGAGAACCGGCTTTGCATCGGTACGTCGCCGACGTCGGCGACGCGCAGGGCGCCGGCCGGAGCCACGCGCAGTGCATGCTCGTAGGGGCCAATCCGCTCGACGTCGCGGACGGCGCGTGGGCCGAGCCGCGCGCCTGAGCGATTGGTGACGCCGAGGTCCATAGGAACACCGACGAGTGCCACGTCCAGGCCAGCGAAGCTCCCGGTCGCGGCGTCGGGCCGGTAGTCGGCGTCGAGAAACGTGGCGACGCCAGCGAAGGGCCATTTACGGCGGTCGGGCGAGGTGAAAACGGTTGCGGCTACGGCCGAGAATGTCGGGTCATAGATATCCCCGCCCTTCGCGCCAGCATACTTCGCCCGGAGAGCGTCGAGCTTTGCCTCGTCCATGCCGTCGTCTCCCGCGCCTGCCTCAGACCAGGGAACCAAGCTAGCTCGTGTCGGCTGCGGGGAAAATGGCGAGTTGCGGGTGCGAGATTAAGTGGGGCTCCACGACCCTGCGCGCGGAGCCCCGGGGATCACGCCGGGGGAGTGTTGATGCAGGGTGGGATGAAGATGACGCCGAGCCACTGAACCTTGGCTGAACCTGACGTTCAGGCGAAATTCATGTCACGGTGCCCGCGTCAGTGGCGCGGCTTCTCAGTCAGCGCGGTTTTGTTTATGCAGCCGATATGAGCCAATCAGAACGATCGATACTCATCACCGGCTGCTCGACAGGAATTGGGCTCGCCGGGGCGTGCGCTCTCAAGGCAAGGGGTTGGCGCGTGCTTGCGACCGCGCGCCGCCCCGTAGATCTCGAGAGGCTGGAGCGAGAGCACGGGCTCGAAGCGTTGCCTCTCGAGCTAAAGGACGAGAGCTCGATTGCGAGATGCGCCGAGGAAGCGCTGCGGCGCACCGACGGCAAGCTCTATGCGCTCTACAACAATGCGGCTTATGGCGTTATCGGGGCCATGGAGGACGTGCCGGCGAGCGTGCTGCGCGATCAGCTCGAGGTGAACGTGGTGGCGGCGAGCGAATTGACGCGGAAGGTGGTGCCGGCGATGCGGCGCTCGGGCCGTGGGCGCATCGTCATGTGCTCATCGGTGCTCGGCCTCGTGAGTGGTCCCTATCGGGGTGCCTATTGCGCGTCGAAGTATGCGCTCGAGGCGCTGTCGGATGCGCTCCGGATCGAGCTTCGGCCAGCCGGCATCCATGTGTCGCTGCTGGAGCCGGGGCCGATCGAGTCGCATTTCCTGGCAACAACGCTGTCGACGTTCACGTCGCAGATCGAGATGGAGCGCTCGCCACACCGGGAGGCGTACGAGCGCCGGCTGTCTGACATGCAGGCCGGTCAGGCGAAGGGCAGCTATTTCAAGCTCGGACCGGAGGCGGTCGTGGCCAAGCTGGTTCATGCGCTGGAAAGCCCCCGGCCGCGTGCGCGCTACCGCATCGGCATCATGACCAAGGGGGCGAGCGCGCTGAAACGACTGCTGCCGGATGCGCTGCTCGACAAGATCATAGCGCGGATGTGAGCCCCGCGACGGGTCTGTGCTCAGGCTCGTGCCGTTGCGGCAATGCGGACGGCGATCCAGTAAGCGACCGGTATTGCCGCGACGAAGCCAGCGCCGCAGAGGATCGGAATGTAATACATGCCCTGGTCGAGCAGCTGCGGGATGGACACAATGACGGCCATTGCAACGCCAGCGAGCATCGTTCCGAGGACGATCCAGATAACGAGGGCGATCTTGAGCATTTCGCGGCCATTCTTCTGGGCTCCACCCGTCGCGGCCCCTAGAGCCATTTCATCCGATCGCCCGGCTGCGAAATGCGACCGCAGGCGATCGGATGATGCCTCAGCCGGACAGATCGAGTCGAAGAAGGCTATCGTCGTGGGCTGAGCACCGCTTGATGCTCCTCAAGATGCGGCGAGACGGGTTGCTGCAGCGGGCATGAGGGCAAGATCGCGCCTTGCCCAAGCTCAAGGGCGAGATGCGGCCGCCTGATCTCAAACAGCATGAGCGCGGTTGCAACGGCGAGATTGAGGCTGTCGAGACGACCTGCCATGGGGATGCGGACCAGCTTGCCGCAGGCGGCCGCGACTTCCTCGGTAAGGCCGGCACCCTCGTTACCCATGATCAGGAGAACCGGCTCGCGGTAGGCGGCGGAGCGATAGTCGAGCTTGCCGGCAAGGTGTGTGCCGACGACGTCACCGGGCCAGGCGCGTGCCAGATCAATGAGGCCGGCGCGGTCAGTCCGGGACACGGGGACGGCGAAGATCGAGCCCATGCTGGCGCGGACGGCCTCGTGCGAGAACGGATCGCACGTGTCGCCAGCGAGGACGATGCCGGAGGCGCCTGCCGCGTCGACTGTGCGCATGATCGTGCCGAGGTTGCCGGGATCGCGGATCGCCTCGAGCACGACCCACAGCGGGGGTTTTGCCCGCTTGGAGCTTACGAGCGCGGGAGAGGGAAGGTCCGCCCATTTCTGGTCGAAGACCCCGAGCACGCTTTGCGGGTTGTCCTTGGCCGCGAGCTTCTCGAGGACGGCGGCGCTGACGTCGAGCCGGTCGGCGCCCGCAGCCTCGGCCCATCGGTGAAGTGCCGAGCCGACAGGACCTTGATCGGCACCCGGGCCGGCGACGAGCATGCGCGGCGACCAGCCGTTGTCGCGGGCGGTGATCAAGACGGACGCGCCTTCGGCGACGAACAATCCCGTTTCGCGACGAGATTTTCGCATCGCGAGCGAGCGGATGAGCTTGACGCTGTCGTTCTGGAGGCTCGTGACAGAGCGGTGAGTGCCGGTGCGGGCGTCTGAGCTGGGATCACGCGTCATGGTTGGACGACCAGCGTGCAAACAGCGACGTTGGGACCCGCCGCGATCCTTCGTGCTCGCGGATGGCGAGCTCGCCGACATCGAAAGAGCCGGCGCGGCCCTGCAGCGCTTCGGCAAGGAGCTGGCCGAAAGACAGGGCGGACGCGCGGATCGCATAGGACGTCAGCACAAGGCTGGATCTTGGAGCCAGCAATGCGGCGCAGTCCTGGAGAAGGGGCGGGAGATGCTCGAACAGCTCCCACACCTCGCCGCCTGGGCCGCGGCCGAACTTGGGCGGATCGACCAGCACGACGTGATAGGTGCGACCGCGCCGGACCTCGCGCGCAACGAATTTGCGGGCATCCTCGACGATCCAACGGATCGGTGCATCGGACAGGCCGGACGCTGCCTGGCTCTCGCGGGCCCAAGCGACCGATTTTTTCGAGGCATCGACGTGGACGACCTCGGCGCCCGCTCGAGCGGCGATCAGGGTTGCCGCACCGGTGTAGGCGAAGAGGTTGAGGACCCGCGGGCGCTCGTTGCCCAGCTCGCCGCGTGCGCCAGCGATCGCACGGAGCATCCACTGCCAGTGCGGAACCTGCTCGGGAAACAGGCCGAGATGCAGGAAACCACCGAGGCGCGCGATCATCGTCACGTCCTCGACGGCGATCGGCCAGCTTTCGGGGATCGGTTTGTCACGCCGCCACTTGCCGGATTCCTCGTCGTCCTGACCCGTGTAGACCGCGTGCGCGTCACCCCATCGGCGCGCATCGTACAAGGGGCGCCACAGAGCTTGCGGCTCGGGACGGTCGACGACAATCTTGCCGAAGCGCTCGAGCTTGCGTCCGTTGCCACTGTCGAGAAGCCGATAGTCGGCGAAACCATCGGTCTCCACGACCGAAAGTGCCGTCAGAGATGATAGAGCGTTGGCGGTCACGACCTCACGCTTCGTCATTGAGAGCGGCCGGCGCGGAGGCCGGCGGCTCAGCTGGCTTATGGGACTACCGTGATCGCAACCGCGGCTGCGCGCCGGTTTGCGGACAGCGACGACATCTTATTCGCGAGGGGTCTCGTCGGCCGGTGGCGCTGCCTGGGGTGCTTCCGGAGCGAATTCCTGGTCCGGATCGCGCCGCGGGCGGCGAACGGGACGGCGCAGAAACTCGGGCTGATCGGCTCCCAGGCCGAAGCGCTCGCGGCGGCGGGGAGCGGCGGCTTCGGGCCGAGACGGGGCCGGGCTTTCCTCCGCGACTGGCACAGCCGCGCTTTCCATCGGCATAGCGGGCGGCGCGATGTCACGGGCAACTTCCGGGGCGTGACGCGGCTCGCGTGGCTCGCCGTGCTCCTGGGATTGCTGCTCGCGCGGTGCTCGAAATTCGCGCGGCTCGCGAAACTCACGTGGCTCCCGTTGCTCTCTCGGCTCTCGGTGCTCGCGCGGCTGGCGCGGCTCGCGGGCTTCGCCCGGTTGCTCGGGATTGCGGAACTGGCGATCGCGGTTGCGATCGAAACCACGCTCTCCGGCCTGACGCTCGGGCCGCTCGCCGCGATCGTAGCCATCCTGGCGATCCTGCCGCTCGTGGCGGGGATGTCGGTCACGGAAGCGGGAAGGCTGATCTTGCCGGTCTTGCCGGTACTGCTGCTGAGGCCGACCCTCGTCGAGCGGAGGCTGCATGTCGCGCTCGCCGGGATGGCGGGCGAACATCGGCTGCTCCGATCCGGAGTCGTCACCCTGCCCCATATCATCGCTGGAGCCGTCGTCGGAGCCCTGCTGGTGACGGCCACTGCCGTTCATCGGCTCGCCGGACTGCTGAATTTGCTGCTCACGATACGCGAGGATAATGCGGTTGTAGTGCTCGGCATGCTGCAGGTAGTTCTCGGCGAGCACGTGATCGCCGGAAGCCTGAGCGTCTCGGGCGAGTTGGAGGTACTTCTCTGCGATATGAGCAGGGGTACCGCGCACCTTTACGTCCGGGCCGTTCGACTCGAAGCTTCGGGTGAGGGGGTTCTGCCCCTTGCGGTTGCCGGGGTGATTGTTGTTGTTGTTGTTGTTGACGTTGTTGCGGCCACGGCCACGGCGATGCTGTTGTCCCTGCCTCATGGGCTCCCAATCTCACAACTTGGCTTTTCTATCATTCGCGCACGCCCGCGTGCTGCAGGACATGCGTAGTGCGCAGTTTTGCTAGGTCTGTGCCCGCGCTCTTCTATGGAGAGCTGATGGTCCGTTCTCGTCCTTTGCCCCACACTCAGCGGCCGAAATCGCGCTGGTAAAGACCGCGCGGGCGGCACACTGAAGCTCGATGCCAGTCCGGCGGGACGGGAGAGGATCCGCTCTGGTTTCCGGCCTTTGCGTCAATCGGGAATGAGCTGGGCCAAGCGACCGCGAATTCAAATGCGATTGCCCGCCTTACGCTCTCAGCACTCAGCGTTGCATCGAGGGCGACGACAGGATTTACATAGTGCCGCTTGCCCTCGGCATCCAGGCTTGGCCGGACGCTAACGCGAATGTTGCTCAATTCCAAGCCTTTTTTTTGGGTTGGTAAACTGGACCGGGTCGCTCGAACGGCTTTGGTCAGGGACGTGCCCTGACGGCAACACAGCGGGGCGTGCGGGCGAGATCTGGCCAGATGCGGACGTCTGTGGCGCGCGTCACTTCAAAAGCCTCGGTCAGCAGGATGGACACGTCTTCAGCTTGGCCCAGGCCGACCTCGACCGCAAGCCAACCGGCTGGTGCCAGGACGCGCGGGCATTGGGCGGCGATGGCGCGATAAGGGTCTAGACCATCGGGACCGCCGTCGAGGGCCGCCGAAGGGTCGTAGGCGGCAACCTCCGGCTCCAGGGCCGCAATGTTGCGGGTCGGGATATAGGGAGGGTTCGAGACAACAAGGTCGAACTCTTCCTCGACTGTCTCGAGCCAGCTCGAGCGACGGAACATGGCGCGGTCGGCGACACCGTGACGACGGGCGTTCCGCGCAGCGATCGCGAGGGCCGCATCGCTGATGTCGATGGCGAGGCCCGTCGCGGCCGGGAGACGGTGAAGAAGGGCTATCAGAATGGCGCCCGAGCCGGTGCCGATGTCGAGAATGCGCGGGCTGTCGCCGCCCGGGACCAGACCCTGCTCGATCAGGCCGAGTGCTCCATCAACCAGGGTCTCGGTGTCGGGACGCGGATCGAGCGTGGCCGGGCCGATCTCGAAGTCGAGACCATGGAATGCGCGCTCACCGAGAATTCGAGAGACGGGCTCGCGGGCGAGGCGACGAGCGGCCGCGGACTCGAGTTGGCGTCGCTCATCGGGGGAGATGGCCCGCTCGGGCGCACGCAGGAGATCGGCCGGCGAGAGGCGCAAGCAACCGACTACCAGACGGCGCGCGTCGAGCGGAGGTGTATCGAGGCCGGCCTTGGCAAATGCTGCGGCCAAGACGGCGACGGCGTCGGCCAAAGTCGATGAGGCGTCAAGGGGCATGACATCGGCGGCTCCGGCCTCGCCCTGACGTGTCATGCGCGGGCCCGCTCGTCCAAGGCCGCCAGCTGGCTGCTCTGGCGGTCGGTGATGAGGGCGTCGATCAACTCGTCCAGTGCGCTGCCATCCAGCACCTGATCCAGCTTATGCAGGGTCAGATTCAGGCGATGGTCGCTGACGCGCCCCTGGGGGAAATTGTACGTGCGGATGCGCTGGGAGCGGTCACCAGAGCCGACCTGGTCCTTGCGCGACTGGGCACGCTCGTCCGCGGCTTTCTGGCGTTCCAGCTCGTAGAGGCGTGAGCGAAGGACCTGCATGGCGAGGCGCAGGTTCTGGTGCTGCGACTTCTCGGCCGAAACGACCATGATGCCGGTCGGCAAATGTGTGATGCGGATGGCCGACTCGGTCTTGTTGACGTGCTGTCCACCAGCGCCGCCGGCCCGCATGCGGTCGATGCGGATCTCGTCCTGCTTGATCTCGTAGTCGACGTCCTCGGCCTCGGGCAGCACGGCTACCGTCGCGGCGGAGGTGTGAATACGACCGCCGGTCTCGGTGACCGGGATGCGCTGAACCCGATGGACGCCGGATTCGAATTTCAGGCGGGCGAAGACGCCCTTGCCGTTGATTGCAGCAATCACCTCCTTGTAGCCGCCGAGATCATTCTCGGAGATGGAGATCACGTCGACCTTCCAACCCTTCAGCTCGGCGTAACGGCTGTACATGCGGAACAGGTCGGCTGCGAACAATGCGGCCTCGTCGCCGCCCGTGCCGGCGCGCACCTCGAGGATCGCGCTGCCTTCGTCGGCCGAGTCCTTGGGTAGAAGCTGGATTCGAAGCCGCTGCTCGAGGTCTTTGATGCGCTGGCGAAGCTCGTCGAGCTCGGTCTCCGCAAGCTCTGCCATCTCGCCGGCGGAGGCCGGGTCGGCGACGATCGCCTCGAGCTCCTCCGCCTCGCGACGCGCCTTGCGCACGGCCTGGACCGTGCCGACCAGCGGGTCGAGCCCGGCGAACTCGCGCGACAGGGCGACGAAGACCGACTGGGGCGGACTTTTGGTCAGCTCGGCTTGTATGACGTGCCAGCGCTCGATGAGACGCTCGAGCCTTTCCTCGGGAATGCCTGCCATATCTCTACGTTGTTGCGACGGAGGGGCCAGAGGCGCGGTGCGCGCGTCGATCCGATCGAGGGGCGCTTATACGCCCAACCGCCCGCTTGGGGCAATTTGATGGTTCCCGTGGATTGTCGATCGGGCTCGGCGCGATGCTCGATCAGCGTCTCGGGCGGCGGGAGGTGTCGCGGCGCGGGCTCGAGGGGGATTGCAAGGCGGAGGCCGGAATGGCTGCCACCTCCCCGGTGCTGGTCGCCGTCTCGAGCCAGACGAAGGGGAGGTCGGGATAGCTTTTGATCAGGGCTGGCCCGGCTTGGCCGACCTCAACGACGATCTGCCCCGTGGGCGTCAGGTGACGGCCAGCCTCGGCCAGAACGCGGCGGACGATATCGAGGCCGTCAGCGCCTCCTCGATGGGCGAGCTCGGGCTCGGCACGGTGCTCGGGCGGAAATGATGCGACTGCGGCATCGGTCACGTAGGGCGGATTGGAGATGATCAGGTCGTATTTCGCATCGCCAAGCGGAGCAAAGAGGTCGCCTTCGAGCAGGCGGACGCGGTCCCCAAGGCCATAGTCGGCGACGTTGTCGCGGGCGAGTGCCAGGGCCTGGGCCGACAGGTCGACGGCATCGACGCTCGCTTCCGGGAATGCGAGCGCGGCGAGGATGGCGAGCGAGCCGCCGCCTGTGCACAGATCTAGGATTCGTGAGGGGGGAGCGCCCAACGGGAGGGGAGGGAAATGCTCGTCTCCCTCGTCCATGCGGTCGCACAGCAACTCGGCCACGAACGAGCGGGGAACGATGGCGCGCTCGTCGACGCGGAAACGACGGCCCCGGACGTAGGCAACGCCGACGAGATAGGGGGCGGGCTTGCGTGTCGCGATGCGGGCCTCGATCAGGTCGTCGAGGCGCTTACGTTCTGGCGTCGTCAGGCGGGCATCGAGCCACGGATCGAGCTCGGCAACGTCGAGAGACAAGGACGCGAGGATCAGGAACGCAGCCTCGTCGAGGGCGCGGTCGGTGCCATGGCCGTAGGCAAGCTGAGCCGCGTTGAAGCGGCTGACGGCATAGCGCAACCAGTCGCGGACGGTGATCAGCTCGGCAAGTCTGCCGGCGCACTTGCTCATGCGGATTTCCTCGGATGGGTTGGGGGGGATGTTTATCAACAGAATTTCCACCGGCAGGCAATTCCCTGGATGCCGCGAAATCGGATTCGGGATGGTGCAATCGCGCGAGCCCCGGGGAGAGCATTACATGGCCAATTTTCCGACGCATATCGGCATCGGCACACTGGCCAGTGGCATGCTCGCTACGCTGACCCTGGCAGCGAACGTGGTGGGGCCGGAAAGCCTCGTGGCCGTGACGGCGGCGGGCGTCCTCGGCAGCGTGCTGCCGGATATCGACCTCAAAGACTCGCGGCCAGGGCGGGCGCTGTTCTTCGGGCTTGGCGCCTTCTTCTCGTTCGTCGCCTTGTTTCTGGGGGCAGGACACTACTCGATCGTCGAGCTATGGATCCTTGCCGGGGCGACGTTCCTTCTCGTTCGCTACGTGGCACACGGGATTTTTCATCGGGTCTCCTATCATCGCGGCATCTTCCATTCCATCCTGGCGGCGGTGTTCTTCGCTCTGCTGACAGTGCTGGTGTATCGGCACATCCTCGGCCGCCACGAAGGCGTCGCCTGGCTCGCGGGCGGTTTCATGCTGGCGGGTTATCTCGTGCATCTGTTGCTCGACGAGCTTTACAGCGTCGACGTCATGGACACGCGCATCAAAGCCTCGTTCGGCACAGCGCTTAAATTCTGGGACGGCAACCATCTCGGTCATTCGGCGACGATGGCGGCGGCAACCGTGGCCCTGTTTCTCCTGACACCTTCGTCGAAGACCTTCGTCGACGGCATCTCGTCACCGGCGCTCTGGTCTGGCCTGAAGAAGCAGATGCTACCGGAGGACAAATGGTTCGGTCTGATCGGTGATATGGCATGGCTCCGGGCCGGAAAAAGCGGAGCCCAGGAGCCGGTTGCCAATTCTGTCGTTCCCAGGACGTCCAGCGACGTGACCACTGGGGCCATTGCGAGGCCCGACGGGGCTCCGGCCGCCGAACCTGCGATTACGCCTAAGCGGTAGCGCCGGGACCGGGACCGAGCTCTGCATCCTTCTTTGGGATCAGGTCGTAGGGCAGCGCAAAGCCCGGCATGCCCTTGATGCGCTCGGACCAAGCGAGAAGCCGCGGCCACCGAGCTATGTCGAACCCACCCTCGGCCATGAAGACCATGCGGCCCCAGCAGCCGATATCGGCGATGGTGCAGGCGTCCCCGACCAGCCAATCGCGACCGTCGAGCGCACTGTCGACGAACGACAGGGCGGCCTCGGCGGGTGGGCGGAAATGCTCCATGACGGCGGGATCGACCTGTCTGAATCGCGAGAAATGACGAACTTTCGCGACGTTGGAGATGGCGTCGGCCTCCCACGAGAGCCATTCGCGGGCTGTCCAGCGGTCCTGCTCGGTCGCGCCCTCGAAATGGCGGGTGGTGCGGGCCAAGTAATCCAGGATCACGTTCGACTGAACTATGGTCAGGCCGCGATGACGTAGGGCAGGGACCTGGCCGTAGCGGTTGACCGACAGATAAGCCGCCTCCCGCTGCACACCGTTCTTGAGGTTGACCGTACGGAACGAGAATGGAAGGCCCGCCAGGGTCAAGTAGAGCATTGGCTTATAGGTCGAGCTCGAGGTGAAGCTGCCGTACAAGGTGAGGCGGTCTGACATCAAGTTCGCTCCGCAATAGCCAAGCCGCGTCATCACGCGCACGTTGCGCGTGCTTGCCACGGGTTTCCGCGGGAGCCTACACGAGGCCGAGGCCGCTGGCTGCGGCGCTACGCTTTCTTGGCGTGGGCCGCGACGCCGGCGAGGTAGTTCTGAATGAGATCGCGCACCAGAAGGCTCGCGGCCTCGTTCGTGACGTTCGAGAGCTTGTTCGCGGTCGCCAAGGACGTGATGCCGTGGACGCCGGCCCAGAGGACCCGGGCAGCGCGTTGGCGCTCCATCTCGGCGCCGGGCGGGAAAAGCGGTGCCATCGCCGTCTCGACGCGGCTCATCAGGGACTCGAGCTTCTGCTGATACCAAGCGGGCGCTTGCGAGTCGGCCGGCATGTAATGCTCGAACAGCAAGTTCCAAAGCTTCGGACGCTCCTGCGTGAAGGCCAGGTAGGCGTCGGCGAGACGGGAGACCTTCTCCTCTGGCGGTCCGTCAGCCAAGGATGCGGTCAGGCGCTCGTCCAGGGCATCGAGAACACGCGCCTCGATGTGGAGAACCACGTCATCGAGGTTCTGGAACATGTTATAGATCGTGCCGGGCGAGTAGCCGATGCGCCGCGCAATCTCGCGGGCCGACAAGCCGGCAAGACCGTTCGTCTCGATAATGCTCTGCGCCGCATCGAGTATGAGCTGTCGCAGCTGTTCGGGTGTGTGGGTGGACCGACGTCCCATGGCGCGCTCGATGTCGTGAAAAGATGTTGATCGACGTACAGATTACGTTCGTCGCGGACCTGTCCGCAATTGCCGATGTCGTGAACGGTGACGAAACACTTTCGCCGCTGAAACGATCCAAACGCTCGATCCCGCCGGGCGCGGGGCCGGCGGGATCGGGTTCAGCAGACAACGGAAACCAAGTTAGAGGTTGGCGCCGGTCACGCAGTTGATCGGCTGCAGATGCACGCAGCTGGCATTGCGCGGCTTCAAGAAGAAGCGCTCCTCGAGGTTGAAGGCGTTCTTGATAAAATAGTGGAAAATCAGTGGGGTATAGTTGTAGCTCGCTTCGGAGACAATGACGCTCTCTCCGGCAACGAGGAGGCCGTCGGGGATGCCCGGATAGGTATCGTTGCGGGAGTAGGGGGTGGCGCCATGATTATCGCGCGACCAGTCGACCACGTAGTTTACGGCGCCCGGATTGCCGGCGACGGCCACCGCGCGAACGCTGACAACGCGAACGTCGAGGGCGTTGACGTCATAGGGGCGGATCAGCTGCTCGATGATGAGGAGCTCGTTGTCCACCTGAGCGGCGGTGAGGCCTTGGCTGGGTGCGCGCGCAATCAGGTCGGCAGATGCGCTCGCCGATTGAGTGACGCGGCGGTCGACCGTCAAGGCTTGGCTGAACTCGATGGCGCCGACGAACAGGAAGAACATGATCGGAACGATCATGGCGAACTCGACCGCCGCCACGCCCCGGATGTCTTTGCGCAGGCGACGAAGCCCGGCGGAAGCGCGCCCGGCTGCCGCTGCCTTGAATGTCTCGATGATGCAACGCATTACCAACTCCATATCTCGAGCCGACCAAGGCCGTTCAGAGCCTCGCGGTTGCTGTCTCAGCTGCCGTAAGGTTCGGTGCGGAAGACCGACGTCGCCTGAATGAGCCGCGAGCCGCCGGCCATGTTGCCGAGGTCCAAGAACGGGATCTTGGAGGAGAGCTCCCACTCGTAGCAGATCCACACGACGACCACCTCGCTGGCGGCACCGGGGTTGTATTGCGTGGCGCCCGCAAGGGTGTTGTCGCCGTTAAGGCAGGTCGGAAGGGCACCCGGCGTGATGTTCGCTGTGTCGGCGAAGCTGAGGACGTTGACTTTCAGCTTGTTCGTGCAGTCGATGTGGCCGGGCACAAATTCGCAAACCTTGGCCTTGAACTGTACATCCGTCATGCCGGCTTCCTGACCCTGGCCGGTGCGCAGCACGCGGGCCGCCTGCTCGACGGCGTTCTCCAGGGTGAAAGTCGTGAAAAAGTAAAGGCCGACGCCGATAATGCCGAAGAGCAGCATCAGAAACGGCATCGCCACCATCGCGAACTCGATAGCTGTTACACCCTGAGCGTCCCTGCGCCAGCGAGCGAACAGATTGCCGCACGAAGGGCTGCCGCTGCCCGCAATCGGAGTTTCACTCATAACTCATCGCCTCGCTACGCCAAACACCGCGCTCAAGGGATGATGAAATACTAGAGCCGTGAATAAATAGTTTCGATATTTTTTGGTCTTCGAGTTTGGTAACTGTAGCGGAGATAAGTAAAGACTTTCGTAAGCATGAAATCATTTCCGCCGTCGGCAAACTGCGGGCGTGCTCCTTGAGCTGATGCTCAGATGGCAGGCGGAGCCGGACGGTAGACGCCTGTGGCCGGGTCCAGCTCGAGCCGGCCGAGGTTCTTCTCGGTCTCCATGTGGCGGGCGACCTCGTCCTCATCCGGCGGCATGCCACCGGGGGGCGTGTCGATGCGGGACAGTAAATGCCGGACCGCCTTGAAGCCCGCGTAGGCGCCCGCACCGATGAGAACGGCAGCAATCAGCGGCGGCATGACTATTTTCTCCCATTGGTGGATTCAGATACCGAAGCGTGCCCACATGGCCCTGGCTTCGAGCGCCGTGATCAGATCATCGGGCAGTCCGGCGGGCAACTCCACGCCGAGGCCGTCCGAGCCGAGCGACGGCAACCGACGGAGGCGAGCGAGCAGCCCGCCGCCGCCGATCGGCACCATGCGCAGCCGCACCTTGTCGCCGTAGAGCGACCGCATCGTGGCGCGCATATCGCCGATGCCATCGATCAGGCCCAACTCCTGGGCGCGAGGACCCGACCAGAACGCGCCAGAGAAAAGCTCGCTGTCCGGCGCGCGCAGCTTCTGGCCCCGGCGCTCCTTGACGACACCGATGAACGCGTCGTGAATCTCGCGCTGGACGGCTCGCAAACGGTCCACGTCGGACGGCTGCTCCGGGAGAAAGGGGTCGAGGAAGCTCTTCATCTCGCCCGAGGTATAGACGCGGCGCTCGATGCCCAGCCGGTCTATGGCTTTTGACAGTCCGAAGGTTGCGGAAATGACGCCGATGGAGCCGACGATCGAGGATGGGTCGGCGTAGATCTCGTCGCCTGCCAATGCCAAGAAGTAGCCACCGGAGGCGGCGACATCCTCGCAGAAGACGTGCACGTGCTTCTCCCGCTCGTTCGCGAGCTGGCGAATGCGCCTCATGATGAGATGAGACTGCACGGGCGAGCCACCGGGTGAATTTATCGAGATCGCGACCGCACGGTGACGAGACAGGGAGAATGCTCGCGTCAGAGCGCCTGCGACCGTCGCCAGCGAAAGGCCCGGACGCAATGGCGTAGCCATGCCGATCGGCCCGGCAAGCCGAAGGACGGGAATGACGGGAACGCGTGAAAACCATGCCATGCTTGTCAATCGTCCTTGCCAATCACTTTGCTTGCCAGTGGCTTTCTGCCATAGCCCGATGGGCGCGTCACGCGGACTCGCCGACAGGATACGTCAGACTTGACGTCGTGACGGTCGCGCCGGATCGTTCTCGGACAGCGGCAGACGACGAGGCAGCCATGACCGCGATCGACGAAGCAGAGCTCCGCCGGCATATCGGCAAGAGAATGACCGAGGAGGATACGGCGACGGCCGCGCCCATTGCGATGCTGATCGCGACATTCGACCGGTCCGAGCCAGCCCCCCACGAGGGGGCGCCGATTCCGCCGGGATGGCACATCGGGTATTTTCTCAACATGGCGCCGCAGGCGACACTCGCAGCCGACGGTCTGCCTACCGGAGCCGGCGTGCTACCAAAGATGCCGTTGCCGCGGCGCATGTACGCGGGGTGCCGGATCACGTTCCACGACGACATTCGCGTCGGCGACAAGCTGGTAAGAGAAACGACACTCTCCGATCTGCAGGTGCGTCAGGGGAGCACGGGAACGCTGATCTTTGCGACGCAGACGCGGCGCATCTCCACACCTCGGGGCCTGGCGATCACGGAGGACTATCAGGGAGCGTTCCGTGAGGAGGTGAAGGAGGGGCAGAAAAGCGGCATTCCGAAGCGAGAAGAGGTTCCCGCCGGGCTGCCCTGGCGGCGCACGATCAAAGCCGACGCCGTCTCGCTGTTTCGTTTCTCGGCGATCACGTTCAATCCGCATCGCATCCACTACGACAAGCCCTATGCAACGAGCGTGGAAGGCTATCCCGGGCTGGTCGTGCACGGGCCCTACTCGCAGCACTGCCTCAGCGACTTCATCCGTGACATGAACCCGGGTAAGAAAATGGCGACTTTCAACATGCGGGCTCGTGCGCCTTTGTTCGAGCACGAGCCGTTCGAGCTGGTTGGGCGGCCGTCGGAAGGTGGTCGCGGGGCCGAGGTGTGGGCGTTGACGCCCGCCGGCACGGTGGCCATGCAGGCGACGGCGATTTTCGCATGAACATCCAAAAGCTCGACGTGATCGTCATCGGCGCCGGGCCGGCGGGGCTCGCGGCGTCAGCCGCCGTGGCGGAAGCGGGGCTTTCGTGCGTCGTCATCGACAAGATGGGGCCGGGTGGCGAGTTGATGAACCTCGGCGCCTTGATCGACGTGCCAGATCTCGATCTCGACGCGACGGGGCCGGCTCTGTTGGGGCAGTTGGTCGACCGTGCGATGTCAGCGGGAGCCGAGATCGCAATCGACGACGTGGCGCGCATCGAGGCCGATGCCGGGCTCGTCGTGGAAGGGCTCGATGGCCGCTATGAGGGCAAAGCCGTCATTGTCGCGACCGGCCGCACCCCGGGCACCACCGGACTCGCCGAGGAGGCGCGCTTCGAGGGGGCAGGGCTATCGCACTGTGCCCACTGCGATGCGCCGCTCTACGCCGGGAAGCCGGTTGCGGTGGCCGGCAGCGACGCCTGGGCGATCGAGGAAGCGATCGAGCTTGCGGGACATGCTTCGGCAGTGGTGCTGATCGCGGAGGGGCCGCTGGTCGGGTCGGCTGATCGACTGGGGATGCTGAGGGGGCTCGGTAACGTGACGGTCGCGGATGGCCGGATCGCCGGCCTGGAGGGAAGCGACGGCCTCGAGGCGGTCACGGTGCGCGGCCCGGCCGGGGATCGGCACTTTAATGCGCGTGGCTTGTTCCTGCAGGTCGGGCGTGAGCCGGCGCGGGGGATGCTGACGTCGGGGGCCGAGGTCGCGGGCGGCGTGTTTCTGGCTGGCGACGTGCGCGACGGGTCAGCGCGGACGATCATGGAAGCCATTGCGGACGGCGCGCGCGCAGGCCACAATGCCGTCGAGTGGGTTCGCGCCCGAGAGCGTGCGTGAGCCGTCATCGCGTGCAATGACGCAAGCAACGGAAATGGTCCTAATGCGCATCGTCAATCCAAGCTTCGGGCACGTGCCTGCCGGTGCGGAGACGCTGAAGTCCGGCGCCGTAGACTGGAAGCGGGATCCGATCCTGCTGTTCTCGAACTCGAAGCCCAACGCCAAGGAGCTGCTCGAGGGCCTCAAAGCCAAGCTCGGCAGCGTTCGCTCGACCGACGGTATCGACTTCGTATGGAAGCCGTCGGCCAGCCAACCCGCCACCGCCGACCAGATCGACGGCGCGGCACACCGCTATCGAGCGGCGCTGCTCGCGCTGGGGGATTGAGGCTCCTGTTCATCGTGGAGTTTCCACGACAGCATCGAACTCGCTAAGCGCGGCGTGACGGCGTACGTTATCGCCACGGAAACATTCAAGCCGTTGATCCTGGCTCAGGCCAAGGCCCGAAAGGTCGAGCCTCGAATCCTTGTCGTGAAGCATCCCGTCGGGGGCCTCAACGCCAAGGAACTCGAGGATCGTATCGACACGGCCTGGGCGAGCCTCAAGGATCTCGTCGGCTGAGAGCTGCTGGGACCGCCTGCGCTACGAGGGCGGTCCGATTTGCGTGTTGGAGGACAACCGTGATCCGTGCCTTCAGACTGGCGGTCGTGATGCTCGCCGGAATGGCGATCACGGGTCCGACCCTCGCACAGCAAGCCGCACCCGCCCCGATTACGAAAGGTGCTGGCAACATCAAGCGTACCCCGCTCCAGAAGTTCGCGGTGCCGGGGACCAGCTATGAGACCGTGATCGGGATCGCCGAGATCACAGCCAACGTGACGATCGGACGACATACGCATCCGGGCCCGGAATCGGGCTACGTGCTCGCCGGCGACTTCACGCTGCTGATCGATGGCCAGGAGCCGAGGGCGTTGAAGACGGGCGACAGCTATGTCGTGCCGGCCGGCACGGTGCATGATGCCCGCTCTGGCGCCAACGGTGCAAAAGTGATCGCCACCTACGTGGTCGAGGCGGGAAAGCCGCTCGCCACTCCAGCCAAGTAGCCCGTGACGGGCACCGAGGACGCGCATGACGGACAAGATCGAGGGTGAGCTGGTCGAGGTCGGCGATATCGACACCGAGGCGTGGAACGAGCTCGCGGTGGAGCAAGGCTGGAGCGACGGTCTGCCGATGATCGCGCCGACCGAGGAGAAAGTGGCGCGGTTCACCAGCTCGGTGAAGGCCGACAACGAGACGTTCGCGCCGATCTCACCGCGGCAAGTCGTTCCCACGATGCAGAGTCTCGCGGCGAATGCCGTGATGGCGGGTTGTAAGCCGGAGTATTTCCCGGTGGTGCTAGCTGGGTTGCGCGCCGTTCTGGACCCGGCCTACAACCTGCATGGCACGCTGGCGACGACGCATCCCTGCGGGCAGTTGATGGTGGTCAATGGGCCGATCCGAAAGGCGATCGACATCAATTGCGGCTCGAACTGTCTTGGGCAGGGGCGACGCGCCAACGCGACGATCGGGCGGGCGCTGCAGCTCATTCTGTTGAACGTCGGGGGAGCCAAACCGGGCGACATGGACCGTGCGACGCACGGCTCGCCGGCCAAATTCGCCTATTGCTTCGGTGAGAACGAGGAAGAGAGCCCGTTCACGCCGTTCCATGTACGTCGCGGGTTTGCGGCGGACGATAGCGTGGTGACGACGATGGCGGCCGAAGCGCCGCACAACATCAACGATCATGCGTCGAACACGGGTGAGGGGCTGATCGCGACAATCTCCGGCACGATGAGCCAGGTCGGCTCGAATAACGCTTATCTGCAGGGGCCCAGCTTCGTTGTACTGGGGCCGGAGCATGCGCAGACGCTGGCGCGCGACGGCTGGACGGCTCAGAGTATTCAAGAGGCTCTCTATGAGAGGTCCAAGATCCACGTGTCGCGGATCTCCAAAGAGAATCTGGAGAGCTGGGCGGGGCAGGATCGGCATCCGGTGAACGGCCATTACTATCCGGCGGAGTTGCCCGACCACATCAACGTTGTCGTGGCGGGCGGGCCGGGAAAGCACTCGATGTTCATTCCGTCGTTCGGCAATACGGCCGCCGTCTCGGCGCGCGTGAATTTGTAGCCTTTCCTCCGCCGCAGGCGCGCGCGCACTGCTCGGCTGACCCGGAGTGGGGGGCGTCGGACGCGGAGGGCGACCTCGCATCGGTGCCGCGCTGCGATACGTCGGAGAATTCGACGGACGCTCTCAGCTGCTCTGCCGAATCTTGTCCAACACGGGCAGGATGTAGCTGCGGAACTGGGCGGGGTTCTCGCTCATCGGGAAGTGACCGAGCTTTTCCATAATTGTGACCTCGGCACCCGGAATACGCGACGCCGTGCGCAACGTATCCTCCGGCGTGCACGAGAAATCGTACTCGCCGGTGAGCAAATACAGCGGGCATTTCGCGGTGTCGATTTTGGCAACGACCTCGCGCAGATCGCCGTCGACACGATAGAAGTAGAGATCACCTTTGAACACGCCGGGGCCGGCGCTCTTGTACATCCAGAGGGTTTCGTGCCGGCTCGCTGCCGGGCTTTGCGGGGCCATCATGCCGGAGACCAGCGCGGCGCAGACCTCGCCGCCGTGGACGTCGGGACGGTGCAGCCATTCCGTGTCGTACCAAGGCTGCTGGTAATCGGCGGACTCGAGGCCGATCAAGGCGCGGAATCGGGGGGCGTGCTCAGCGGCCAGATTGAGAACGACGCGGCCGCCGATTGAGCAGCCCATGACGACGGGCTTTTCCAGGGCCATCGCCTCGCAGAGGTCGACGACCATGCCTGTGTAGGCCGCGGTGGTCAGGCGATATTCCTCGCGCTCGAAGCCTTCGGGCGGCAGCGACTTGCCGTGCCAAGGCATGTCGAAGGCGATGACGCGATAATGCTGCGTGATGGCCTCGTCGTTGAGGAGGTGGCGGAACTGACGAGCGTCCGCGCCGGCCGTGTGCAGGCAGACGAGAGGGATGCCCTGGCCGGCTTCCTCGACGTAGAGGCGGTGTGGGCGGCCGGACAGCTCGAGGTGGAGATAGCGACCGACGATCGGCTCGAAGCGAGGCGTCACAGGTTGGCTTTCGATGAGGCGAGGGTGCGGGGCAGGGCGACGAGATCCTTGACGTACTGAAGGTTGCCCATCAGCGGCACGAGATTGCCTGCGACGCGCGCCCGTCCGACCTTGTTCATGCCGAGGAGATCGTAGAACCCGGGCGCCGGCATCGGCTCGAGGAAGCGCAGCCAGACGTCGGGCTCGGCGCGGATCGAGAATGTGAAAGGCTTGAGCAGGAATGGGCCGCGCGTCACCGAGACAACGCGACCCTCGACGATTGCCACGCCGAGGGACGTGCTGCCGACGCCAATCTCGAACTCGCAAGTGAGGAAACGACCGCGTCGGATGAGGTCCGAGTCGACGGCGGCGAGACGAGGCAGCTGCTGGAAGGCAGCGAGGACTCGTTCAGCCGCCGTTTCCGCGAAAGCGGACGATTGCGTCATTTCGTGTTCCGCAGGTGAAGCGTCAGGCGATGAGGCTGCCGGCAAGCAGGGCGAGGCCGACCGATCCGAGGACCGCGCCAGCGACGCGCAGACGTGCCTCGGAGGCGGTTGCCGGGGCGGCCACGGTGCGTGTCATGAGCATAATACCAGTCGCAACGGTGGCGGTGATGACGGCGAGGCCGACGAGGTAGGCGCCCAACACGCCACGATCGGCGCCGACGATCGACTTGCCGAAGGCGTAGCCATGGACGATGCCGGCCACGGCGGCGAGGGCCAGCCACATGCCACTGCCGGCACTACGACCGCGCGCAACGAGAATGCCTGCGATGACGACCGAGCCTGCAACGAGGACTTCGGCAAACGGCAGATCCCATGCGCCGAAGTGGACCAGAACGCCCAAAGTCGAGGCGGCAAGAAAGGCGCCGATGACGCCAACGCCACCGGGCACGAGCGCTGCGGCGATGCCGATTGCGATGATGAAGGCCAAATGATCGGGGCCGATGACGGGGTGGCCCAATCCGGACAAGAGACCCTCGGTGAACGTGGACGGTATTTTGCCGCCCATCGGGTGATGGGCCAGAGCGGACGAGGCAAATGCCGTCCACGCCGCCATCGCCAGACCAGCCTTGCGTAGCATCCTCGCCATACCCGTCACTCCCTCGAAGCGGTTTCAGTCGGTTGATGTGCTTGAGCGCGCGGGATCGTCAGCGGAGCCCGCGCGGCGCGATGTCATTCCGCGGCAGCCTTACGCTCGACCTCGGGAATGGCGGTGCCGATCATGGCGTCACGCGTGACGAGAGCGGCGAGCCGGTCCTCGCTCCATCCTTCGGTTCCCTCGGGACGGCGCGGCAGGATCAGATAGCGAAGATCAGCGGTCGAATCGTGCACGCGGACCTCGCTATCGCCGCGGACATGGACGCCGAACTCGGCGAGGACACCACGCGGGTCGATGACGACGCGGCTGCGATAAGCGAGGCTCTTGTACCAGGCCGGCGGGATGCCGAGCAGCAGCTTCGGGTAGCAGGAGCACAGCGTGCAGACGACAACGTTGTGCGTATCGGCGGTATTCTCGATGGTGCGGAACTCGGCGAGTGTGCCGATGTCGATGCCCATCTCGAGGAGAGCTGCCTTGGTGTCGGCGAGGAGGCGTGCTTTGAATGCGGGGTCGGTCCAGGCGCGGGCCACCACCGTGGCCCCCAGAGACGGAGTGCGACTGTCCATCAGGTCGATCTGGGCGGCAATCTCATCGGCGGTCATAACGCCCTTCTCGACGAGCAGCGTGCGCACGACCTCCTCCAGGACCTCGTAGGCGCTCATCGGCCCAGCATCATGATCCTTCTGCGGTGGATGGACGTGGCCGGGCTCGTGGGAATGACCGTGATGATGGTCATGGCCGTCGCCCGAATGGTCGTGATCGTGGTCGTCGTGCATCATGGCGCGGGCTCCAGCCAGTACTCGTAGATATCGGCCTCAAGATGATCGTTGGCGGGGCCGTGATAGGCCGGCCAGAGGTCGCGCTGCAGGAAGCGGACCTTGTAAAGCACCTGCAGTGGCAGACCCGGCTTGTGATACGCGAGGCGCTCGGGGTCGTGGTAGGCGCCCTGGACCTCGGTGATCTTGCCTGTCCGGCCGCGCAAATACCAGGGGGTCCGGCAGTGGCCAAGGATCGGGCGATTGGCGACGACGACGCTGTCGCCAACTGCAAAGCGCGTGGCGATGCTGGAGTGGGCGCTCATCGGGGCTCGCTCCCAGTCCAGTCGATGCCATCGCCGGTAACGTCGCGACCCGCTGCCCGGTGGCGAGCGGCAACGTCCTTCATGAGAGCGTCGACTTCGTCGGCGGAGATGATCTCCTGCTCGACGAGAAGGTTGCGAATGGCTCGGATCCACTTCTCGTAATAAGTGGTGCGGTCGTACTCCTGCTGTCCGTAGTCCTCGATGACGCGACGCATGGCGTCGATCTTGAAGACGTTCTTGCTCGAGGCGAGCAGGATCAGCATCGCGTCGGTGCGTTTCTCCCAAAGCGCCAAATCGTGCTCGTGGCGGTCGATGGGGCCGAAATCGAGGCCGCCGACATCGTGAACGGCGCGGCCGTGGCCGCCGTCGCGCATGAAGGTATTCCGGCTGGGGGATGTCGTCATTGGGCCTCTCGGACAGATGCAGCGACGGTCAAGTCTGCATCATGCCCTCCCGAGGCGCGCCTGCAAAGGCCTCTGCTGCAAACGAAACGAGGCTCCTCCCGGAGCCTCGTGCGCAACAACAATGGATCCTGGCAGGTCCGGTCAGGGCTTCACGTACGCGTAGCCCTTCCGCTGCAGCTCGATCAGATGAACGATGCCAGACGGAACGATCTTGGCCTCGCTGATGATCTTCACCTCTTTCTTCTCGGCTTTCGCCATGTTGCCTGCCGTGTTGTTGCAGGCGGCGAACGTCAGGTTCGGATTGGCCAGCGACATCTCCTGGATGCGGGCCTTCACGGGGCTGGTGTCCTCACGGAACATGTGCAGCCCGGGACCGTAGGTGACGACCTCGATCGCGATTTTCTGTCCCGACTTCTTGAAGTCGTTGACGATATTCTGCACGTTATTGAGTGTCAGCGTCATTTTGCCTGGGTCGTTCTCGCTGACATGGAGAGCGACTTTGTATGTGCCGTCAGCCTTCGGCGCCTGGGCCGCGACGGGCATGATCGACGTGGCGACGGCAAAAATGCCGAGCATCAGAGTACGCAGGAACTTCATGTGATCCCCTGAACCGTTTGCCGCGCAACCCACGATTGCGCGTGCTCCTCTCATGATCGAGATAAGAGTAATTCTCTCGTAACATGTAGATTCGAGCAGTCTCAAGGCAGGCTTGCAGGGGTCACGCGATAGTGAGGCTTTCGAGCCACGGCTGCCGCTGGATCCCGAAGCGGTGGAATGGCGGCTTGGCTGCGGGCCGCACCCACCTCAGCCTGGACGCGGGGCAGCCACCTCAGATAGTGATGTGGCTCAAGCCCTTGCGCGCGGTAGACGGCGGACGATACCGCGCACCGGGCGTTCTTGAAGCCACCCCAAAGCGCGGCCCAACGGATTGCCCGACAATCGAAGCAACGTGCAGGTCGTCTGCATCCAGCGAGGCCGGAGAGCCCGAGACCATTTGGCGCGGAAGCGATCCTCGGCCTCTGCAAACGTGATGTCCTTGCGGCCCGGACTGAGATGTTCGAGATGGAAATCGATCACCCAGGCCGAGTAGCCAAGGACGTCGGCGACGAGGCAGATATCGGCTCCGTAGAGGTGGAACCCGGCGAGATCGCGGGAAAAGCGCAGTCCTGCGGCGGAACGAACGACAATGAAGTTCTCGTCGAGGCTCATGACGCGGGCGGGTAGCGGGCCGATCCTGCGGCCGGAGCCGTGAGGGTCGGTGATCGACATCGCGAGGTTGCCAGGTGCCATGCCACCGGCATTGCCGGCGAGCGCCCAGTGGGGATCGAGCGCGTTCAACTCGGCCAGACGGAGGTCGAGGCTGTCGCGGTTGTCGGCCAGCAGGCGAACGTCCTGGTGGCAGAGTATGACGAACTCGCCGCGAGCTACGGACAGTAGGGCATTCAGCGCCTCGAATGCAGAGGTGGCGCCACGCGCGGCGAGGAACTCGACCTCGGGCTCGGCGAAGCCGCCGACGCGAAAAGCGGACAGCATTGCGAGGTACTGGACCTCGTCGTTTACCAGCGTCGCAATGGTGTAGCGCGGCCGCGCACCGATGCCAGGCTCAGTGGCAGAAGAGATCCTCATGCGGGGCGCGCTCCGGTCGATGCTGGCATTGGGGACGCGAGAGGTGCGGTGGAGGCAACTTCAGGTCGTGCCGCCATATGCAGCGCGCCTTCGGGTGCGCTACTCCAGCCGTTGCGCCACTGGGCCCGCCGTTGCCAAACGCCGCGCCATTTGGCGGCGTGCTTGCCCCAATCTCCGTTGCGGAAGATTCGAGATGCAAGTGCCAGCGCGATGTAGCGGCCGAGTGGCCAAGTGGCGTTGAGCAAAAGCCCGAGCTTGCGGGTGCCGGCCGGAAAATGATGGGCGATCAGCGTGGCCTTGGCGGCCAACAACTTGACGATCTTGTCTTCGCGATTGACCTCGGAAGCACCGCCGAGGTGGACGATGGTTGCGGTCGGCGTGATACGCGGCTGGGCGCCTAGAGCGCGCGCCCGGAGGCAAAGGTCGGCTTCCTCGCCGTACATGAAGAAAACCGGGTCGAAACCGCCGAGGCGGCGCCAGAGGGCCGCCGATACCAAGAGGAAGCATCCGGATACGATGTCCACCTCGCGCTCCGTGTCGCGCTGCCAACCGCCGATGGCCTCGCCGTTGAACAGAGCGGAGCGGGGCGCCAATCCGGTGAGCCCGACCGCGCGGCAGAGCAGGCGCCACGGCGTCATGCGACCCCAGGCAGACGATGCATTGAGCCGGCCGTCCGCAAAAAGGGTGCGGCCGCCCCAGATGCCGGACTCGGGATGCCTGCGGGAGAAAGCAACGAGGCGATCGATGGCGCCGTCGAGGACGACCGTGTCCGGATTGAGCAAGAGGATGAGCTCGCCGGAGGCCTTGGCGGCGGCGATATTGTTGCCCTGAGCGAAGCCGACATTGGAGTGGAGCGCGAGGAGCGTCGGTTGCAATGGGTGGGCGGCGATGGCGGCGGGGGAGCCATCGGTCGAGGCGTTGTCGACAACGATGACCTCGAAGGATGCGCCGCGTGTCTCGGCCAGGATCGAGTCGAGGCAGGCGAGCGTCAGCTCGCGCGTGTTGTAGCTGACGATCAGGATGGAGACGCTCGGCGACATGGCGATCCCGGTGCACCGCGGCTCATACCCGCGACAGGCCTGGCCCGCGACAGGCCTGGATCAATTGCTACCGCGAAACCCTTGAAGGCCCGATTAACCGGGGAGCGCTTTCGGCGGGGCCAGTGAGGGCTGGTTAAGCAAGCCCGTGGATAATCCGCGTCCGCGAGGGGCCCGCCGGGCCGCAGGGATTGGGGGCTATAGTGGACCTGGACGCAGAGGCACGAGCATTCGACGGCGTGATCTGCATCGGCGGCGAGGACTGGTGGTACCACAATCGCGGGCATTTCGATTTCCAGATCATGCGGCGACTGGCAGAGCGCTGGCCGGTGCTGTTCGTCAACTCGCTCGGTGTTCGTATGCCGAGCCCGGCCGAGGGCGTGCGGTTTCTGGCGCGGATCGGGCGGAAGGCCCGTAGTCTCGGACGCGGACTTGTCCGGGTCGAAAACAATTTCTTCGTCTTCTCTCCGCTGTCGGTTCCGGGGGAGCGTGGGCGGCGGCTGACTAGCTGGGCGCTGGCTCCACAAATCCGCCTTGCGGCGACGGCGGCAGGCATTCGGCGACCGCTACTCTGGGTGCATTGCCCGGCCGGGGCCGAGCTCGTGGACCAGATCCCGGCTGCGGCCGTCATTCTGCAAAGAACCGACCGCTTCGAGGCGTTTCCCGAGGCGGACGGCTCGCTGGTGGAGCGCCAAATACAGGCGCTGAAGGCGCGCGCCGATCTCGTTGTCTATTGCGCGCCTCATCTCGAGGCGGAAGAGCGTGGCGAGGTGCGCCGCAGCCTTCTCCTGACGCATGGCGCGGATGTGCAGACCTTCGCGGCGGCAGGACGGGGCGAGCACGCCGAGCCGGCCGATCTCTCGAGCCTCGGACGTCCGCGGGTGGGGTTCGTCGGCGGGATCGATGCGCACACCTTCGATCCGGAGCTCTTTCTCGGCGTGGTCACGCGGCTACCTGATTGCCAGTTCGTGATGGTCGGGGGGGTGTCGCTGCCGTCAGGCTGGTGTCCCCACACCAACGTGCATTTTCTCGGGCGCAAGCCTTACGACGAGGTGGCCGGGTATATGGCGGCGTGCGATGCGCTGATCATGCCCTGGAACAAGAGCGATTGGATCAAGGCCTGCAATCCGATCAAGCTCAAGGAGTACCTGGCGACCGGGCGGCCTGTGATCACGACGGACTTTCCAGCACTCGACGGTTGGCGCGACCTGGTGTCTGTCGCCGACACGGCAGAATCGTTCGCGGCGGCGATCCAGAGGGCGCTGGCAACGAAGGTCGACCATGCGAAGGTGCTTGGCCGGCTCGCCAGCCAGACCTGGGCAGTCAAGGCGGAGGTGTTGCGACAGGACATCGAGGCGCTCGGCATCAGCTATGCCGGGACTGTGGCTCCCGAAGAGGAGGCTCGCCGAGCGGTTTGATTGCCGACCGCCGGTTGACCAGAGGTTTGTCCGGGTGCTTGCGGCGGAGCGGTTATCGCCGGCTGCGCAGCGGCGCTGCGATGGGTACTGGAACGGGCCAGCTCGGCGTGCCGTAGCCTGGGATGGCGGGCGCGCTGCCCGGCGCCACCCACCGGAGACGCGGGGACGTCTTCGGTGCAGCGATCTTGGTGGAGACGGCAGCGGCTTGGCGCAGGGGATCGGCGAGGCAACCGCCGAGGCCAAGGAAGAAGAAGAAGTAGGCGAAGGGCACGTTCCAGTAGTGAACGGTGCATCCGACCAGCGACAGCGTAATCAGGGAAATCATCCAGCCCGTGGCCAGGCGGCGCAACTCGGGGCTCGCCCGGCGCATTCTGACGGCGACGCCGCGACCGATAAAAGCGATCCCGCAGACCAGCAGCAAAAACGACGGAATGCCGCCCTTCATGGCGATCACGAGCCAGAAGGCGTCGACGGTGGGTGAGGCCATCCACAGCGGGCGGACCCAATCGTTGAGGCCGATGCCCATCCAAGGGTTCCACCAGACGTTCCACAGGCCGTGCTCCCAGATCATGAGCCGGTAGTAGCCGGTCCATGAATTGAGCGTGAAGCCGGTCGCGATGATCGCGAAGGGGGAACGGGTGGCGATCATGGAGGTGACTGCGAAAAGCGCAACGATGGCTCCCACAGCGACGGTAATGCGTCCCTTGATACCGCGAGTTGCGCGATCGAAGCCGATCAGACCGAACTGTACGGCCAGGCTCAGCATCGGGGCGGAGGAAATGCTCGTCAGAGCGCTGGCAGAGATCACGAATGCGCGCATGCCGGCATCGACGTTGCGGCGCGTGGCATAGATGACGAGGGCCAGATTGCCGGCACAGAAAGTGCCAAGATGAATCGGGTGATCAAACAGGCCGAAGGCGCGGGTGAGGCCAAGACGTCGCTCGATACCTACCGGATGGACGTAGCCCGTGACCTTGCGCAAGAAGTCATGAATGAAGAGCTGGCCGAGCAGCGTCTCTGGAAGCGCGGTCAAACCGGCGAGCGCGACTGCGATCAGGAGAGCGACAGCGGTTCCGGCAAAGGCGCGCTCGTCGCGAACGAAGGCGCGAGCAACCAGGAAACTGCCGAAGCCATCCAGCGCGAGGGCTCCGCCGGTCTGCAACCCATCGCTTTGGCCGTGATGATAAATGTAGACGATCACAGTCCAAACGGCGAAGCCGAGGAACGCGACGTCGAACATGCGAGGCTTGACGCGGCTGCGGCCGAAGAGGGCGATCAGCGCCCACGGCAAGAGCAGCAACAGTAATGCACGGTGCGGCGGCAGCCGCGCGCTGCCGACGTAAACCGACAGCTCGGTGGGGCAAAGAAAGCTCGCCACCAGGAGCAGCACCGGCCAGGGCGTATCTCTGAGGGCTTTCAACATCCCTTTGTGATCCGACTTTCGGTGCTGCGCTCGGCGGCCCTACTCTCGCGCAGCAGCGCTGCGCGAGGAGGCTTTCGGCTCGTACAGGCTCAGTAGGCGTTCTTGCTGCACACGCCGCGGAATACGGTCAGGGCAAGAATTCTGAGGTCGAGCCAAAGCGACCACATGTTCACATACTCGAGGTCCAGGGCGAGGCGACGCTCGATCTTTTCTTTCGTCTCGGTTTCGCCGCGATAGCCGGAGATCTGGGCGAGCCCCGTGATGCCGGGCTTGACCTGATGGCGGTTGGCGTAGCGCTCGACGGTGTCGCCGAAGTGATCGTCATGCGCCAGGGCATGGGGCCGCGGACCGACGATGCTCATCTCGCCGCGCAGCACATTGACCAGCTGCGGCAGCTCGTCGAGGCCCAGCCAGCGCAAGGCGCGGCCGACCCGGGTGACGCGAGGATCATCGCGCGTCACCTGCTTCAGGTCGGCTCCGTCCTCGAGGACGTGCATGGTGCGGAACTTCAGAACCTCAAAGACACGATGGTTGAGACCGCGCCGGCGCTGGTGGAAGAGGACCGGGCCCTTGCTGTCGAGCTTGATCGCAAGGGCGATCAGCGCGAAGACGGGCAGGAGGACGACGAGCAGGATGGCGCCGAGCACATAGTCCTCGAAGGCTTTCACGACGCGCGACCAGTCGGCGAGCGGCTTCGACTTGACGTCGATCAGCCCGACGGGGCCAACGCTCGAGACGCGGTGGGCGGGACCGGCCTCGACGAGATCCGAGGCGATGTGAGTCACGATGTGGAGAGAGACGGGCAGATGCTCGAGGTGTCGAGCGATCTGCTGGGTGCGGGCATCGGCCGATTGGGGAAGGGCAATGATGATGCGGTCGATCTCGCCAAGGCGAGCCATGCGCACCAGCTCTTCGAGGCGGCCGGAGATCTGGGGTACGGACACCTCGGAACGGCTGGCGTCGGAGCAACTCGCATCGGTGCGGTCGTCGAAGAGACCGGCGTAACGGATGCCGAGGCTCGGGTTGCTCAGGTGCTCCTCGACGCGGCGCGCCACGAGTCCGCTACCGTAGACAGCTACGTGCGTGTCGAATGCGCCCTCGCGAGTCAGGCGTGCGAGGACGACGCGTGCGAAATAGCGGACGTCCAGAAGGAGCGTGAAGCTCATCGCCAGCCAGACCGCGTACCAGATCCAGAGATGCATCTCCTTCGGGGCAAACGGGAGGCCGAGTCCGAGAACAGCGAGGAACGTTATGCCCAGCGAGGCGGCGAGGCGGGTCGGGCGCAGTGGGAGGTCGTGCATGCGATCGGTGTCGTACATGCCGAAATTCTTCATGCATCCGTAGGTGATGACGGCGGAGATGAGACACATTTGAAGGTGCTTCAACCAATCGACGTCGAGCCCGCCGCCGACCGAGTAGATGACCGCAGGGATCATGCCTCCGGCGACGACGGCTGCCGCATCGGCAAAGCCAACGATGTCGACGGCAATCCGGCGCGACAAGCGGCGTTGCTCGGATTTGCGCTCGATGACATGAGGCGCCTTCTGCTCGCTCTCGCGCAACACAGCCTCGGCTGTCGTCGTGGTCATTGGTGGTGCCCCCTATCCCGATCTACTGACTCTACGCCGGGAAACGCTTTTCATTGAACACCAAGGCGATGAAAATTCCTTCAACAACAAATATTTGCTTCGCTTCGACAGTCTAGTTTCGCAACTTGCGTCAATGTCTCGTAAAGGCTCACGCGGCGCGTCGAGGCGGGCGGGATGCGAAGGTGGACAAGCGCGGCTCGCGCTTGCTCCGTTCTTTGGCATGGGCCTGCGGATCGACCTGATTGAGCACGATGCCGCGTAGGAGGGCCGCGTTGCTGCCGAGCAATCGCACTGCCTTGCGAATCATATCGCGCGGGGTCTTTCGCCAGACGGCGACGAAGAGGATCTGGTCGGCGTAGCCGGCCAGGATGCGCGAGTCGACGACCGGAAGCAGCGGTGGCGCGTCGATGACGATGGTATCGAAATGCGTCTTGAGACGGCCCAGACGGTGCGCGAAGCCGGGCGCCTCGAGCGTGTCCTGGGGCGCGAGGGCAAAACGTCCAACGTGTCCCGCCGGCATGACAGTCAGGCCGGAGACGCTATCCCTCAAGAGCACCGTCTCGAAGTCCTGACCGCACCCGATCGCGTCGACCAGCCCGGGAGCCTGCTCCAGACCAAGCTGCTGGGTCAGCTTCGAGCGCCGGAGGTCGGCGTCGATGAGCAGCGTCCGGTCGCCTCGTGCGGCGAGCGAAAGGGCGATGTTCGCGGCAATCACAGTAGTCCCTTCGTTCGGGAGACTTGCCGTGACGAGAATTACGCGGGGACCTGAATCCGAGCGTTGAAGGTCGAGGTGATCGCGCAATTCGGCTATGGCGCGTGCGAACGGTCCGCGCGGCTGGGCGAGCACGATGCGGAGCGAGAGCAAAGGATCTGTCAGGCCATCGGACTCGCGCTTCAGCATGGGAATGGCGGCCAATTGGGGTACACCCAGCAGCGCCTTGGCGTCCTCGGGCTTGGCAAGCCCGGTGTGGAGCAACTCGAGCAGCAAGACGAGGCCGGCACCCAGGCCGAGACCGGCGATGAACCCGATCAACACGATCTGCTTGCGTTTCGGCGAGACAGGCTTGAACGGCACGTCGGCCTTCTCGACGATGCGGGCGTCGGGAAGGTGCAGCTCCTGCGTTTCCACGGTCTGCTTATAGCGGGCAAGGAAAGTTTCGAAGACACGGCGGGAGGTGTCGGCCTCGCGCTCGAGATCGCGGAGCTTGACCGTCAGCTCCTTGGTGACCGACTGCTGCTCCTTCAGCTGAGCGAGATTGGCATCCAACGTGCGCTCACGCTCAATGGCAACCTCGTACTCGCGCTTTACGTTGGCGATGATCTGATCGGTCTCGCGTGAGATCTGGGATTCGATATCGGCGATCTCGGCGCGGACCTTGGCCATCTCGGGATGCTTCGGGCCGTACCTGGTGAGAAGCTCGGCCTCGTGCTTGGTCGACTTGGCGAGCTGATCCTTGAGCATGCTGACGGTGTGATTGGTCAGCACATCGCCGATGTTGCGGCTTTCTCCGCGTCTCAGGTGATCGCGCAACTGCTCGAATTTGGCCTTCGCCTCGGCGGTGCTCCCCCTGGCGGCGACGGTCGCCTCCATGAGGCGTGCGAGCTTCTTTTCCGAAAGGAGCTGGCCTTCCGTGTCGACGATGCCATGCTCGGCCTTGAAGCGCGCCACGCCGTGCTCGGCCTCTGCGACCTTGGCGCGCAAGCCGTCGAGCTTGGGCTCGAGAAGCTCGGCTGCGAGGCCGGTCGCCTTGATCTTCATGTCGATCTGGTCGCGGATGTAGACCTCCGCGATGGTGTTGGCGATGCGGGCTGCCTTGACGGGGTCTCGCGAGCGGAAGTTGATCTCGACCACGAGCGAGTTTCGGACGCGAAAGGTTTTCAGCCTGCCGGCAAATTCCGCCGCCACGATATCGCGCTCGGGCTTGTCGTTGCCGATCGAGGCGGCGTCGGGACCGAGGACGCTTCGCGTGGTGGTGGCGATATCGATGCGGCGCCGGTCCTCGGCGGCAGCCGCGACTGCCGCTGCCGACTCGGCGGACGACGCTTGGCCGACCTTAGCGGTGCCCGCGCTCGGCAATGGGACGCCGCCGAACTCAGGGTCGTGCCGCAGGCCGAGTGCATCGATCACCTTGAGGGCGATGACGCGAGAGCGAATGATCTCCACCTGACTTTCGATGGTCGGAGTATCACCGGCGATATCCGGCAAAACGGCGTCGAGAGAGACGATCGTCTTCTTGCGAGGATCGATCTGGACGGTTGCGGTCGCCTCGTACTCGTTCGGCAAGTAGAGCGCTATAGCCACCGCGATGGCGCCAGCGGTCACGGCGAAGGCTGCGATAAGCCACCAGCGGCGATACAACGCGCCAAGCAGGTCGCCAATCGCGAGACCACTCTCCTCGTCGCCCGTATGCTCGCTACTGTTACTCATCGCGGACTATCGTTCTCCCACTAGAACCGGTATTTGGCGCCGACGATGACGCGGTCGAAGCGGCGGTCGAACTGGCTGTCGGAGCTGACGAGCTCCTGATGCTCGAAACCGACATTAAAGAGCCAGTGTTTAGAAGCCATGTAGTCGAGGCCGATTCTGCCGATCCAAATCTTGTCGGAGCGGTCGTCGCCGATATAGTCGGCGATCTTCAGTGTGCCCTCGGCCGACAGCAGAAGGTTGCGCCAGATCTCGTAGTCGGCCTTCACCCCATAGGCGGTGACGAGGCGACCCGACGCCTCGCCGAACGACGTTGCGTAGACATTGCGGCGAGTATTGAAGCTGAGCGAGACCAGCGGAGAGACGAGCCAATCGACGCGGGCCTCGTAGACGGGGGCGGCGATATCGGTGAGGCCCGGCTGGCTGAACTGGTGCTGGGCGTAGCCGCCTTTCAGCAGCACGCGAACCAGAGGCGACAGCTCGAACTCGACGCCGACGCCGGCCTGGGCGCCCGTAGAATCACGGTCGATGGTCGCATCGCCCTGGTTGTCGAGGCGGCTGCCCGACATTTCGGCGAAGACGCGGTAACCCGGCGAAAAGCGGTAGCCGACCATGGCGAACGGCTCGATCACCGAGGAGTTGCGCGAGTCCTGCCGGATGATGGTGCCATCGTTGGCCTCGGCGTCCTGGAAGTCGAACCGCGTGTAGCGGACGCCGATCGAAGCATCAATGCGGCCCATACGATGCTTTAGACCGCCCTCCGCGCGATTGACCCAGACGGCGGGAGGCCGACTGATGCCGGCCGGGCGTTCCTCGTCGACGTTCTCCTCGTGAACGATCTCGGTGGAGGCGTCGCCGAACAGGCTCGTCCGATGGTCGATGTCGAACCGGCCAATCACCTTGAGCTTGCCGTCGATGTAGCGCAGCTCCTCGCGATCGTGATGCGCGGTCGCGCGGCCTTCGGCCCTGAAATCGAGCAGGTGGCGCGGCAACTGTGAGCGTGCCTCGAGGGCGGTGACCAGATCGTATTTGAAATCGCGCGCCCGGCCGTCCACGTCGTCGTTCGTCAGCGAGGTGCGAAAGCCGATCTCGGGCAACATGACGTAGTTGCCGACGCGAATGCCCTCGGGCTCGTAGGCCGTGCGTGGACGCTCGCGAACGGCGACAGCGCCATACTCCTTGGCGACGTCCCAAGGCAGGTCCTCGGCCGCAACCGGGATGGGGGCAATGCACAGGGCCGCAGTGGCCATGCTCGCCGTCGCGAGGACCCAGGACTGCGTCATCGGCGTGCCACCTCCGCCGCTTCGGCTAGCGGGGGGTGCATCAGAAATATCGCTCGGGAACGCGGACGTTGTCGCCGGGCATCAACAACAGGTCGGTCGGCAGGCGTACTGTCGCCTCGTGCTTCTGGCCGGCCCGGGACAGCAGCACGTAGCTCTTGTTGGCGCGATAGGTGTAGCCGCCGGCCAGTGCGATGGCGTCGCGCAGCCGCAGGCCGGTCTTGAAGGGGAACTCGCCGCCCGTGCGAACCTCACCCTGGACGTAGATCGGACGATAGCCGACCACCTCGACGGTCAGTCGCGGGTGCTTGAGGTAACCGTCCGAGAGGCGCCGCACAGCCGCCTCCTTGAAGGCGCCGGTGTCGAGGCCGGCCGCTTGGACGTCGCCGGCGAGGGGCAAGGAAACCTGCCCGAGCGCATTGATCTCGTAGGTGCCGGAGAGCTCAGGCTCGCCAAATACGGTGAGGCGGATCTTGTCGCCGACGCCGAGCCGGTAGACCTTCAGGTTGCCGGCGGTGAGCGCGCTTTCGGGGAGAGATGGACCCACGCCCGAGCCGTCGGAGCAGGCTCCAACGGAAACGACGGCGCCGACCACTAAGGCCGGAAGGGCACGAGTAACCCGTACACGACGCGAAGACATGGCTCGATCACTCACGAGAACGCTAATCCTGACGCTGCCCCGAGGTCGTCAACCTTGACGGGCAAAGGTCAGCTTTCAGCGATTTCAGTAAAGCGACGTTTAAAAAGATCGATGCAATTCGCGTGTTTATATCGTCGAGCTGAGTTTTTTTGGGAAATGCGTCAGCGCGGCACGAGCGACAGCGCTCCGTTAACGTCCGCTCTGCCGACGTGGACTACATCGCAATCAAAGAGGCAGCGCCCTGGGCGATGTCGAACTCGCAATAGATGCGGCGGGGGAATTCGCTGATGGTGAAGATCAAATAGGGGCTCTTGTAGCGGGTCTGCCAGAGGCTGTGGTCGATCTGCCAGAGCGACACGTCTAGATTGCTCTTGCCGATGACCAGGCGGACGGCCCCGCTCGAGGACCAGGACGCAGGCACCTCGATACGCTTCGAGCGCGCCGCCTCCCGACATGCCCCGACGGCGCGGTCGCGGTATGCCGAGACGATGATGTCGGTCTTGGCGGACGCAATCAGGTACTGCTGCGTGCCGATCTTGGCAGCGGCCAGCAACGTCAGGACAAGGACGAGAACTCTCATAGCAGGCTCCACGCGCGCTCAGCTTGGCCGAGGGCGCGGGGCAGAGTCTCGGACTTCGCGGTGAAGAAAGCGTTGCGAGGTGTGTTTTTTTGTGGCGCACGGCGACACCCCCTGGGGGGAGCCGGCCGCCGTGCGCGTGAGCGTGGCCTCAGCCTTCGATCAGCAACTTGCCGATGCGCTCGACGGCGCGGCGAATGTTCTCGGTCGAGTTGGCGTAGGAGAAGCGGATGTAGCCCTCGCCGTGGATGCCGAACGAGGTGCCCGCAACGGTGGCGACGCCCGCCTTCTCGAGCATCTTGTTCTGGAGGTCCTTCGAGGTCATGCCTGTGCCCGTGATGTTCGGGAAGGCGTAGAAGGCGCCACCCGGATCGACGCACTTGAAACCGGGCAGCTGATTGAGAAGGGGGACGATGACCTTTCGGCGCTCGTCGAAGGCCTTGACCATCTCGTGGACGGCATCCTGGGGGCCGTCGAGGGCTGCGATGCCGGCGAACTGGGTCGGCGCGTTGACGCACGAGTGGCAATTGACGGCGAGGCGAACCACCTTCTCGACCAGGGATTTCGGCCAGATCGAGAAGCCCAGCCGCCAGCCGGTCATGGCGTAGGTCTTGGACCAGCCGTCGAGAATGATTAGGCGGTCGCGGATCTCGGGGAAGCGCAGGAAGCTGACGTGCTCGCGGCCGCCGTAGAGCATCTGCGAGTAGATCTCGTCGGCCATGATGGTGACGTGCGGGTGCTTCTCAAGGCCTTTGACGAGCTTGCGGATCTCGGACTCCGGCACGGCGCCGCCGGTCGGGTTGCCGGGGGTGTTGAGGATGATGAGGGAGGTCTTGGACGTGATGCCGGCCAGCACCTCGTCGGCAGAGAAGGCGAACTCGTTCGCCTCGCGCAGCACGATCGGCACCGGCTTGGCGCCCGTGTACTCGATCATGGAGCGATAGATCGGGAAGCCGGGATCCGGGTACATGATCTCGACGCCGGGATAGCCGAACATCAGGATGGCGAAGAACATCGTCGGCTTGCCACCCGGCATGATGACGACGTTGTCGGGATGGACGTCGACGCCATGGCGGCGGTTGAGATCGCGGCTCACCGCCTCGCGCAGGGGGACGATCCCCTGGGCCGGCGTGTAGCCGTGCTCGCCGTCACGGAGCGCCTTGATCGCCGCCTCGACGATGTGTGGCGGCGTCTTGAAGTCGGGCTGGCCGATGCCGAGCGAGATGATGTCCTTGCCCTGCCGCTGCAACTCGGCGGCGCGGGCCAGGATGTCGAACGCGGTCTCGGTGCCGAGCCGGTTGAGGCTCTCGGCTAACAGCATGGGCGTCTCCTCAGGGTTTGTTTGGCGCCGTTATGCACCGGCGACGGGGTGCATGGGAAGCGTCCGCTGGTGATCGCGGCGGCACGGGCGGTTGCGCTTCCCTAGCGGGCGATCACGCTCTAGCCTGGACAAAAAGCAGCTAACCAGGAGACGCCCGTGCTCGAGCTTCACTACTGGCCGACACCGAACGGAAAAAAGGTCACGATCCTACTCGAGGAGTGCGGCCTGCCGTACCGGATCGTGCCGCTCAACATCCAACAGGGCGCGCAGTTCTCCGAGGAGTTCCTGCGCATGAACCCCAACCACCGGATGCCCGTGCTTGTGGATACGGCGCCGGCCGACGGGAACGGACCGCTGAGCGTGTTCGAGTCCGGCTCGATCATGATGTACATCGCCGAGAAAGCGGGGCGCTTCTGGCCTCAGGACGTCAGGGGCAAATACGAGGTCAACCAGTGGGTCATGTGGCAGATGGCCAACCAAGGACCCAAGCTCGGTGAGTGCGGTCACTTTACGCGGCTCGGCGATCGGGAAGGCGACCAGTCGTACGCGCTGCGGCGCTTCCGGGACGAGGCAAACCGGCTCTATGGTGTGATGAACAACGTGCTGCAGAAGCGGTCCTGGATGGCGGGCGCGGACTACACAATCGCCGACATGATCTGCTACCCCTGGACGCTGAACTGGAAGCTGCAAGGCCAGGACATCGAAGAGTTCAAGCACGTCAAGCGGTGGCAGGAGGCGATGGCCGCTCGACCTGCCGTACAGAAGGGCATGGCAGTGGGGGCGGATCTTCGGGTCGACGTCGAGAAGCTGCCGGCCGAGGAGCAGGCGAGAATACGAAAAATTATGTACAATCAGCGTGCTATTCCGGTTCAGGGCTAGCTGCGCGCGAGGGCACAGGCAAATGACCAAATCACCCGAGAAGCAAATCCCCGGCGTCTATCACCGGCGTGTCGGGGATATCACGGTGACCGCCATCAGCGACGGGTTCCTGGACGGGAACCTGGACGTGCTGCGCAACATCGACAAGGAGGAGGCGCGGCAGATCCTCGCCGACAACTTCCGACCGGCGCGGCGCACGGCCGTGAACTGCTTCCTGATCCACACGGCCGGCAAGCTGGCGCTGATCGAGACGGGTTGCGGGCGCTATATGGCCAATACGGGCGGGCAGCTGCTCGGCAATCTCGCGGCGGCGGGTATCGACCCAGCATCGATCGAAAGTGTGTTGCTGACGCATATGCATCCGGACCATTCGGCTGGCCTAACCGATATGACGACGGGCAAGCAGAATTTCCCGAACGCCGAGCTCGTGATGCACGAGAACGAGCCGAGGCACTGGTTCGACGACGCGGCCATGGCAAAGGGCGATGATCGGGAGAAGAAGCTCTTTTTCCAGGCGGGTCGTGAGCAGACGGAGCCCTATCGGGACCGTTGGCGCCTGTTTCAAAAGGGCGAGGTGCTCCCCGGCGTGACGGCGATGCCGTTCCATGGGCATACGCCCGGCCATACAGGCTACCTGATCAGCTCGGGAAACGAGAGCCTGCTCATCTGGGGCGACATCGTGCACGTACCGGAGGTGCAGACGGCGCGACCCGAGGTCTGCATGGCATTCGACAGCGACAAGGAGCAAGCGGAAGCCACGCGGCGGCGCGTTTTCGACATGGTCACGACCGACAAGCTGATGGTCACCGGGATGCATCTGCATTTCCCCGGCTTTGCGCACGTCGTACGCGCAGGGACTGGTTATCGTTTGATTCCAATGGCTTGGGAGCAGGTGCTGTAGTTTCTGTGGGCGGTCTGATTCCCGCCTCAATGGTGTTTCATGATGGTCTAGTAACATTTTTGTGAACGGTCCCTGGATGGAGTGACGCCAGGGCTGAGTATGCGTATTCTTGCGTAGCAGGGGTTTGCTCCCATGAGGGTGGGACGAGAGCAAGCTTCGCGAGTAAGGACGGCGGTTTCGTCCGCTAGCGGGACATTGTGTAATGTTGGTCAAGCCAGTGTTGATGGTCGTGCTCTGCTCGTTAGCAGGCCCGGCCTTCGGGGTCGGTCTGTTCCTCCTCATGCATCATTAGGGGACTGCGACCAAGGGCGTATGACAGCGTGACGGTTGCGGGCGCGGCTCGTGACCGGAGCAGTTGTTCGTCCGAGTGTAGGACCTTTTTGGGCGTGGGGAGCTTGGTGCGCCCGGCGCAGTAACGTGATTTGTGCCCGATCGCCTTTTTCGAGGCGGTGGCGTGGACCAGGACGATGGGTCCCTCCGGTCCCGGTAATGCCGGCGCGATTTCTTGACGTCCAGCTGTCAGCTTCGTCCGGGCGCCGGTCCCTCTCGTATTCAACGACACAGCACGACAGGACGCGCCGAAAAGCCTGTGCTGCGCACAGAATTATCCCGAGCAGCAAGATGCAAAGGTCGCCTCATTTCGACCGTATGGCCGGGGTGGACATCACGGGTGATGCCGCCACGTCGCGTGGTCGTGAGCGTGGGCGACACCGCTGACGAGGTTGGCGTCATAGAGGCGCTCGAGGTCGGGGCCGTCGGGACGGACGGGGACAAGGCACCCTGGCAGGGCGGCCATCCGGGCCTCAAGTGCGCGGCGGGCTGCCTGGGCTTCGGCTACGGTCACCGAGCGAAAGCGCAAGGCCATGCCGGGGCGGGTGCGGCCGAGGGCTGATAGGTCCGCCGAGGCGACAGTCGCGATCTTGGGATAGCCGCCGGTGGTCTGGCGGTCGGCGAGCAGGACAATGGGCTGGCCGCTCCCGGGCACCTGGATCGAGCCCGGGGCAATCCCATCGGAGACGATATTGTAGCCCTTGGCATGCTCGAGCTTGCGACCCTCGAGCCGTATCCCCATGCGATCGGCGTCCTGGGTCACGGTGTAGGGCGTGGACAGGAAATCGGCGATAGCGGCGGGCGAGAAATAGTCATCCTGCGGACCGAGGACCACGCGGACCTCCTCGACGGCTGCGAGATCGAAGTCCGTCAGCCGTACCTCCTGGCGGCTGTCGGTCTCGCCGCGCGCGAGGGGTAGGAGGTCGCTGGCGGCCAGTGCCCGGCCCTCGAAACCGCCGAAGCCGCCACGCACATAGGTCGCGAGCGAGCCGAGGAACGGCGGCAGGGCCAAGCCGCCTTCGATGGCAAGATAGGCAACGGCGCTCCCGGCGGCTGCGACAACGCGAAGGCGGTCTCCTTCGACGAGGCGGGTGCTTTCGAGCGCAGGCACCTCCCGACGAGCGCCGTCGATGCGCTCGATCGTGAGGCGCGCGCCTTCGCCGGAGACGGCGACCCGTGCGCTTGCCGCAGCCACCTCGAGGGTGGGGCCGAGCACCGCGATCTCCAGGCCGGCGACTGACTGAGAATTGCCGACGACGACGTTGGCTGCTCTCAGAGCGACCGGATCGAGGGCACCGGAGACCGGGATGCCGAGGCGTTGGGAGCCAATGCGACCCAGATCCTGGACCGTCGTGTGCAGGCCCGGCTGGATGACGCGCAAGCCCGCGCCGCTTTGAACGGTCATGGCGCGGCCCCGGTCGGTCGGATGTCGAGGTGACCTGCGGCGGCCTCCGCGGCCAATTGCCGGAAGGTGTCGTGGGAGACGGGCTCGAAGCGGATCTTGTCGCCAGGGGCAAGCAAGACAGCATCCTCACGGCGGGTATCGAACAGGCGTACGGGGGTCCGGCCGAGCAGATGCCATCCGCCGGGGCTCTCCAGCGAATAGATGCCGGCCTGGCGAAAGGCGATGCAGACGGAGCCCATGGGCACGCGCAGGCGCGGCGTCTGGCGCCGGGGGAGGGCGAGCTCGGCGGGGCCATCGCCCATATACGGATAGCCGGGTAGGAATCCGAGTGTGTAGACGTGGTAGGTGACGGCCGCATGCAGGCGGATCACGTCTTCCTGAGAGTGCCCCGTGCGCTCGGCAACCTCCGCAAGGTCCGGTCCCAGATCGCCGCCGTAGGCGACCGGTAGCGTAAAAAGCCTGGCGCGGTGGCTGACGGCGCCTTTGCCGCCGAGAAGGGGCTCGACGGCCGCCTGGAGATCCGTGGCGTCGAGTCGGAGCGGGTCATAGTGGATCATGAGCGAGCGGAAAGTCGGGACCAGCTCGACGACCCCGGGGATCACCGCGGCATCGATAGCATCGGCGAGCGCGATCACCTGGTCGCTCACGGCGCGGTCGACCTCGTTGCCGAACTCGACGACGAGAGCGGTGTCGCCAGCGGGGAGAAATCGGGCGGGACTGGTCGAGACGGGCATCGGTCCTGAAATGCGAGACGGGCTAAAGCGGTCGGCGATGGGTTCGGCGCAACTCATACAGACAGCGATTGTCGCGGCCTGTCAAAGGACATAGCATCGGCGGGTGTGGCGGCGCCCGCGAAAATGTTCGTCTGCGGACGGGTCTCAACAACTATGCGGGAGCAGTCATGTCGCGGCGGATCAATCTCAACGCCGACCTCGCGGAAGGATGGGGCGCCTACGATATCGGTGACGATGCGGCCCTGATGCGGATCATCACCTCGGCGAGCGTTGCGTGCGGCTTTCATGCCGGCGATCACAACACGATGCATCGAATCTGCATGCTGGCCAAGGAGCTGGGCGTGTCGATCGGCGCGCATCCCGGTTTCAACGATCTCTGGGGCTTCGGGCGTCGCGAGATCAAGATGAAGCCAGCTGATCTCGAATACATGACGGCCTACCAGATCGGAGCGCTGCAGGCGATCGCGCGCTACGCGGGGCTACCCGTGACGCACCTCAAGGTGCACGGCGCGCTCAGCAACATGGCGGCCAACGACGAAGGTTACGCCATGGCACTGGCGCGCGCCATCAAGGTTGTCGATCCGAGCCTCATCTATGTGGCGCTCGCGGGCTCGGAGATGGAGAAAGCCGGGCGCAAGCTCGGGCTCAGGGTGGCGCGCGAAGGCTTTGCCGACCGGCAATACGAGGAAGACGGCAACCTTGCCTCGCGCTCGATCCCGGGGACGGTCTTCCGCGATCCCGCAAAGGCGGTCGAGCAGGCGCTGCGCATGGTGGAAAAGGGCGAGGTGGTGGCGCGCTCGGGCAAGGTGATCAAGGTCGAGGTGGACACGATCTGCGTGCATGGCGACGAGCCGAGCGCGGTCGAGGTGGCGAAGGCCGTGCGGGCGGGACTCGACAAGGCTGGCGTGCAGGTGGTGACCCTGCCGGAGATGGCCCAATCACTGTGAAGGACGCTTCGACGGCAGCGCTCCCTGCTCCGGCCAGGGCCGAACGTGGACGTCGATGATCGCAACGACGATGTCGTCGCCGGGATCCACGATGGCGATATCGTCGCCCGAGACGAAATACCGGTACCGGGACAGATCCGGAAAGGCCTCGGTTACGCGCGCAGGGAGCGGTGAGAGCTCGACCGAGCGAGGTACCACTTGGCCGATCCGCGTTGCGGTCGTCATCGCACCAAAGGTTGATTGCCGACGGTCTCGCACCGTGTGGCGCGGTAGTACGCTGGTCTCGCGCCCGAGCATGAGGCACTGCTCCCGGGTGAGACGAAGTCGCTGGTCGAGCGTGGTCTGCGCGTCCTCATTGCAGCGGATTTCCCGCAGGTGCTCACCCTGCTCCGGGGCGATCGTTACGGTCTGAGCCCATGCGGCTGCGGGCGCGCCCGCGGCAGAGGCGACAGCATAGAGCATGCAAAGCAAGCGGGCTGACAACATCGGCATGGCCTCTCGCTTCCAAGGATGTGGCAGCAACCGCTCAGACTGTGCCGTAGTTCCGGGGATGCAGGGTTTCGCGCAGGACCGAAAGGGGAACGAGATTCGGCGGGGCCGGTTGCGCAACGAGCGGTGCAACTCAAGGAGCGCTACATGCCAATTTACCGTCGAGATCGTCGTGTTGGGGGCTTCGGTCCCTGGCAGATCGGTATTCTGGCTGCCCTGGTGATTGGCGTTGTTCTGGCGGTTGCCTTCAGCGCCGTGTACCCCCTCAGCGACGCAACTCAACCCCGCGTCACCGGGCCGGGTGGGGTCGAGCGGCCGCTGCCCAAGCCCTGAAGCCGGCCGATTCTCGATTGGCAGCGCCGAATGGGAGCCTCGCATTGGACCCCGTTGCGGGAAGGCGTTGGCACCGCGGCCAGGTCCACATACCATGCAGGTCCGAACTCACCAGCCATCAGGCTCAAACGAGACGAGACCGCATGACTGACAAACTTCCGACACTCGCCATCATCGGCGGCACGGGCGATCTCGGCACGGGATTGGCCCGGCGCTGGGCCAAGGCCGGCTATCCTCTGGTGATCGGCTCGCGAACGGCCGACAAGGCCGAGGCCGCAGCGGCGGCGCTCGCCGAGCTGGCTACGGGGCCGAAGCCGCGCGGCATGGCCAACCGGCAGGCGGCCGAGGCAGGCGAGATCGTCGTGCTGACCGTGCCGTTTGCGACGGCGGCGGCGGTGCTCGACGACGTCAAGCCGGCGGTCGCGGGTAAGCTCTTCGTCGACACGACCGTGCCACTGATGCCGCCGCGCGTCGCGCGCGTACAGCTGCCGGCCGAGGGTTGCGCCGCGGTCCTCGCGCAGATGCGGCTCGGCGAAGGCGTGCGGGTCGTCTCGGCGTTCCACAATGTGGCGGCGCACAAGCTCGAGCAGGTGGAGATGGTGCTCGACTGCGACGTGCTGGTGTTCGGCGACAAGGCCGAGGATCGGGAGCCGGTGATCAAGCTCGCCGAGGCGCTAGGCGTGCGGGGGCTGCATGCGGGCCCTCTCGCGAACTCGGCGGCGGCAGAGGCGCTGACGTCGGTAATCATCGGGATCAACCGAACCTACAAGGTTGACGGGGCGTCGATCCGGATCACGGGGTTTGCGCCGAAATAAGGGACGCATGACAGGTCGGGCGATATGCAGCCCTGCGTGAGCGCAAGTCCCCGACCATTGCGGCTATGGTGATGTGGAAGGGTCCCGGATCTGCGCGCGCCTATGGCTCGCTTCGTCCGGGAACGCGTTTAGGCTCTTGGGTTCGGGATTCGCATGACGTCTTCACCTTCCCTCAGTGTCTGGCCGCTGCACGGGATTCCGCGGGTTAAGCCGGGGGATGACCTTGCGGGGTTGCTGATCGCGGGGATCGAGCGAGTGGGCGTGCGGCCGTCCAGCGGTGATATCATGGTGGTGGCACAGAAGATCGTCTCCAAGGCCGAGGGGCGTATTTTCGACGTGGCGCGAGTGGAGCCGTCGGAGCGGGCGCGCGAGCTGGCGGCGGTGACGGGCAAGAGCCCGCGGCTGCTCGAGTTGGTGCTGGCGGAATCGACGGAAGTGCTGCGCGCCAAGAAGAACGTGATCGTGGTAGCGCATCGGCTGGGGCTGGTCATGGCCAATGCGGGCATCGACCAGTCGAACGTGGAGGCCGATGGCATGGCCGAGCCGGCGCTGCTGCTGCCGGTCGATCCGGATGCGAGCGCGGCGCGGCTCAAGACGACGCTCGACCGGCATTTCGGCGTGTCGCTCGGCGTGGTGATCTCGGACAGCATCGGGCGGGCGTGGCGGCTCGGAACGACGGGCACGGCCATCGGCGCGGCCGGCGTTCCGTCGCTGATCGACCAGCGCGGCGATACCGATATGAACGGCCGGGTTTTGATGGTGACGGAGACGGCGTTCGCCGACAGCGTTGCGACGGCGGCCGTGCTGGTGATGGGCGAGGCGGCCGAAGCCACGCCGGCGGCACTGGTACGCCTGCCGGTTAGGGAAGCGCCTGAGAAGCCGGCGAGCGCGCTGGTCAGAGCCAAGAGCGAGGATATGTTCCGGTGAGCGGCGCGGCGCGGTCCGGCGAGCGATGGGTGGCGCTGTGCGGCGGCGTCGGCGGGGCGAAGCTGGCCCTGGGGCTGGCGCGCGTGCTGGCGGCAGAAAAGTTGACGATCGTGGTCAACACGGGCGACGACTTCCGGCATCTGGGGCTGCATGTCTCGCCGGACATCGACACGGTGCTCTATACATTGGCGGGGCTGTCGAACACCGAGCTCGGCTGGGGGCTAGCGGGTGAGACGTGGCGGTTCATGGAGGGCGTCGAGCGGCTCGGCGGGCCGACGTGGTTCCGGCTCGGTGACCAGGATCTGGCGACGCATGCGATTCGGACGGCGATGCTGGCCGAGGGACAAAGCCTGTCGGAGGTCACGGCCTATCTGGCGCGGAGCCTCGGCGTTGGGCCGGCAATCGTGCCGATGAGCGACGAGAGGGTCGCGACCGAGGTCGAGACGAACGAGGGCACGCTCGCGTTCCAGACGTATTTCGTGGGACGACGGGCTGAGCCGGTGGTCAAGGCGATCCGGTTCGAGGGGGCGGACGAGGCGCGGCCGGCGGGTGGCGCTCTCGAGGCCATGGCAGACGACGATCTGGCCGGGATCATCATCTGCCCGTCGAACCCGTGGCTCAGCATCGATCCATTGCTGGCGATACCCGGCTGGCGAGACCTGTTGGCGGCGCGGCGGGTGCCGTGCATCGCGGTGACGCCGCTGGTCGGAGGACAGGCCGTCAAGGGACCGACGGCGAAGATCATGGCCGAGCTGGGTCTGCCGTTGGACGTTGCCGCGATTGTGGATCATTATGCCGGGCTGATCGATGGTTTCGTGCTCGACGCGGTCGACAAGGATCGTGCCGGTGCACTCAAGCTGCCAACTCTCGTCACCAACACCATGATGCGCACGCTCGAGGATCGGATCGCTCTCGCCGAGGCTACTCTCGGCTTTTGTCGCCGGATTCGGGAGTGCGGGCCGGAGGCCGCCCGATGACGTCTGCGTCGCGTTCGCCAAGCCAGGGGATGCCCCGCACGTTCGCGCTTGTGCCCGTCAAGCGGCTGAGTGAAGCCAAGAAGCGGCTCGGTGCGGCGATGGCGCCAGAGACGCGCCGCCGTCTGGTGCTGGCAATGCTGGACGATGTGCTTGCAAGCTTGGCTCTCGTGCCGTCGATCGAGCGGACGATCGTGATCACGCGCGACAAGGAGGTGGCGGCCGTCGCCGCGGTCCGGGGAGCCGGCGTGGTGAGGGAGCAGGACGGCGCCGATCTCAATCAGTCCATCGCGTTCGGGCTGGCGGAGGCCGCGTCTGCCGGCGCGGCGCGGGCGCTGGTGGTCCCCGGAGACGTGCCGCTGGCAACGCCAACGGAGATCGAGGCTGTGCTTCGAGCCCCGGCGCGCGCCGGCGGTGCGATTGCACCGGACGCGAGTGGCGAAGGGACGAATGCGCTGCTGCTGCCCCTGCCGGCGCCGTTCGAGCCGGCGTTCGGGCCGGCGAGCTTCGAGGCGCACAAGAGGCTCGCGCGGGAGGCGGGAGTCGGACTTGCCGTGGTGGAGCTGGAGGGCTTGTCGCACGACATCGATCTGCCGGCCGATCTGGCGCGGCTCGACCTGCCACCTCGGTATGCGCATCTCGGGATCGGTCAGCACGGGCGACTCGACGAGGAAAGCGCCTATGCGCTGGAGACGGCCGAGCTTGGGCCGATGCTGGCGCGCGCCGAGGCGATGACGCTGGCGGGGTTCGGGCGCACGGTGACCTACTCGCGCAAGGTGTTCATACCGCTGACGCAGCTTTGCCGGGACGTCTGCCACTACTGCACGTTTGCGCACACACCCAAGCAGGGAACGCCGGCTTTCCTGTCGCCGGACGAGGTGTTGGCCATTGCGCGTGCCGGTGCGGAGGCGGGCTGCAAGGAGGCGCTGTTCACACTTGGCGACAAGCCGGAGGTGCGCTACCGGGCGGCACGCGAGGCGTTGGAGAAGCTCGGCTATGCCAGCACGCTCGACTACCTCGAGGCGATGGCGAAGCTCGTTCTGAAAGAGACTGGGCTGCTGCCGCATATCAACGCCGGCATCATGGACGAGGCGTGGGCGCGCCGCATGAAGGCGGTATCGGCGTCACAAGGGATCATGCTCGAGACCGCGTCGGATCGACTGTCGGAGCGGGGCAGGCCGCATTTTGGATCGCCGGACAAATTGCCGTCCGTGCGGCTCGAGGCCATTGCGGCGGCGGGCCGGGCTGGCGTGCCGTTCACGACGGGTCTGCTGATCGGGATCGGCGAGACGCGGCGCGAGCGGATCGATGCACTGCTGGCGATCCGGAAGTTGCAGGACGAGCACGGCCACATCCAAGAGGTGATCATCCAGAATTTCCGGGCGAAGCCGGGAACGCGGATGGCAGATGTGCCGGACCCGTCGCTCGAGGAGCATGTGTGGAGCATCGCGGCGGCTCGGCTTATTCTCGGACCGGGGATGAGCGTGCAGGCGCCGCCCAATCTGCACGACATGGGCGATCTCGGCGCCGTGCTGCGCGCTGGCGTCAACGACTGGGGCGGCGTGTCGCCGGTGACGCCGGATCATGTGAATCCCGAGGCGCCGTGGCCGCACCTGGCGCGACTCGAGGATGCGACGGCGGCAGCGGGACGCGTGCAGGCGGAACGGACGGCGATTGCGCCTCGGCAAGCGCTCGAGCCGCGCAAGTGGCTGGCGAAGGAATTGCTGACGCCCGTGCTGCAGAAGATCGACACGGGCGGCCTTGCGCGCGAGGACGACTGGGCGCCCGGTGACGCGGGACGCCTTCCCCCTGCACGAGAGCTCGGGCTGGTGGCGCGCCGTGCGGCGGCGATCAGCTCACCGATCGCGCGGACGCTGGACCGGGCGCTATCGGGACGGCGGCTCGGCGAGGGAGAGATCGCTGCACTGTTCTCGGCGCGGGGTGACGACTTCTCGGCGGTCTGCCGGGCAGCGGACGATCTGCGCCGGGCGAGGTGCGGGGACGAGGTGACCTACGTCGTCAACCGCAACATCAACTACACGAACATCTGCACCTACGGCTGCAAGTTCTGTGCGTTCTCGAAGGGGCGGCTGTCGGCAAACGTGCGCGACAAGCCGTACGATCTCGAGCTGGAGGTGGTGGCAGAGCGGACGCGCGAGGCTTGGGAGCGAGGGGCGACAGAAGTCTGCCTGCAGGGCGGTATAGCGCCGAAGTACACGGGGCACACCTATCTCGGGATCGTCGAGGCCGTGAAGATCGGCGCGCCGGACGTTCATGTGCATGCCTTCTCGCCGCTCGAGGTCTGGCATGGCGCGGAGACGCTGGGCCTCGATCTCAAGGATTACCTGGCGCGGCTGAAGGCACAGGGGCTGTCAAGCCTGCCGGGGACGGCTGCAGAGATCCTCGACGACGAGGTGCGGCAGGTGCTGTGCGCCGACAAGATCAACACCGATCAATGGATCGCGGTAATGGAGGCGGCGCATGCCGTCGGCCTGAAGAGCACGGCGACGATCATGTTCGGGCATGTGGACCGGGTCGAGCACTGGGCGCGGCATCTGATCCGCGTCCGCGATCTGCAGGAGCGAACGGGCGGCTTTACCGAGCTGGTGCCGCTGGCGTTCGTGCACATGGAGAGCCCGATCTTCCTGCGAGGCCAGGCGCGGCGCGGGCCGACGTTCCGAGAGGCGGTACTTATGCATGCGGTCGGGCGGCTGGTGCTCGACGCCCACATCCCCAACGTCCAGGCCTCGTGGGTGAAGCTCGGCCCGGAAGGGGCGGGCGCATGCCTCGCAGCTGGCGCGAACGATGTTGGCGGCACGCTGATGAACGAAAGCATCACGCGGGCCGCGGGGGCAGCGCACGGACAGGAGATGGTCGCCACCGCGATCGAGGCGTTGATCCGTCAGGCCGGCCGGACGCCTCGCCAGCGCACGACGTTCTACGGTGCGCCGCCGGCAGGGCAGCAGGCGATCGCGATGACCGATCGCGGTGCCGCGGAGGCTATGGTCGCGGCAGAGTAGATTACACTCAGGGACCACATCAGCCATTCAAGGAGCACGAGCCATGAACCCTTCTGCGGCAGAGCGTGACGTCCTGTTCAAGACCTTCGGACGCGCGTGGTTCAAGCGCGATGCGGAGTTGCTGTATCAGGCCGTCTCACCGGATTTCGTCTGGCAGGCGAATGACGGTGACGGCAGCGTTAAGCGGATCACCGGGAAGGGCGCGGTTGCCGAGGCGCTGGCGGCGACGGGCTCGGGCGACGTGCAGCGGCGTTTCGAGGACGTGGTCTATCATCACGCGCCGGACGCGACGTTCATGACCTTTCGCCTGATCGAGACGGACAAGGCGACAGGTGCGGTGCGCGAGGAGGCCGGGCTCGAGCGCTATACGTTCAAGGACGGACGCATCGCGCTGAAGGACGTCTATCGGAAGAAGAGCGTTTAGCTCTGTTTTTCGGTTGCGCGCCGCGACTCCCCCGGGGGAGCCGGCCGCCGTGCGCGTGAAGTGGGGCAGTTGGCAGCCGTGCGCGGGGCGTTCGTCCCGGTTTCGACATTTTGACATGTGATGTGGGGACAAGGGGCTGGAGGTGAGTGGATGCGACTTCGGAACGCGGTGGCCGTGCTTGCCTTCGGGCTGGCCATGCTCGCGGTCGAAGCGCGCGCCCAGGCGTGGGATCATTGGCTTGGTAGCCTGTTGAACGCCGGTGTCAGCCATGACGGCGATACGCTAGAGGCGGTCAACCGACAGATTGCGGATACTCCGGTCGAAGCCGGGGTCGTGGCGCTCGCCGCAGAGCTGACCGAGGTCGGCCACTGGCGGATCGTCAATCGGGCCGGAGAGGCGTTCACAGCAGCGAATGCCGCCGAGCTGACGCAGGGGTTGCGCACTCTGGCTCCCGATGCTCGAGCGGGACAAGCGAAGCTTCACCTCCATCTCACGGCGGATACGGTCCTGAGGCGGGGCGCCTCGCTGCGGGCGCTGCCCGCCGACGCGGAAACGTGGATCGTGATGGGCGGGCGCCGCTATGCCATGGTGCAGTCGACCGTGGAGGCGGGGCCGCCTCGAATTGTCGTCGCGCGGGATTTCCTGGTGGAGGCGGAGGATCGCGAGGCTCTGGCGGAGATCATCCGTCAAATCGAGCGGCCGGTGAATCGGGCTCTGGTTCGCATTCTGGCGCTGGAGCCGGGCGGGGCGACGGGCCTGGCGCGGTCACCGGCAGTCGAGCCGGGCTCTCGGCGCGCGCGTCCGGACTTTCTCGATCCGGGCCACCTCGAGCGCGGCCTCGTTGGTGCCAGAGGGCAGGTCGTGCTGGTTTCAGGGCGCCTCGAAGGGGATCGGCTGGCGTTCAAGCCGGCTTCCGCCCCTGAAGGCGCGCTGGCTCTCGGGAAGCTCGCCGAAGGAGCGGCACGCGCCGACGTGAACCTCATTATCCTGGAGACCTCGTCGGCGCGGCAGCCGGGAACGAGGAACTGGCTCTGGCAGCGGATGGCGCTTTCCAACGTCGACAAGGCGCTCGGTGGGCCGTCGCTCGGAGCGTTTCTCCATGTGCTCGCGGGAGAGCCGGACAAGCTGGTGGTGAAAGGCGGGACCATGGCCGATGGCCGTATCGAGCTCGAGCTGAGGCCGCTCGTTCCGGCAGCGGCCGCGCCGGTGGCCAGCCTGACGCAAGCGGTCGCCGGAACGTGGGCGAATATCGTGTCGGAGACGGCGGGCTCGATCGCGACGCGGGGGCTGAGAGCGTCGCTCCTGACCGTCGCTCGCCAGCGGGAGATCGAGCGAAGACTGCTTCCAGGGATACCTTCGATCGTGCAGGCTGGATACTTGGCGCTCGTCGCAGCCGGTCTCCTGGCTCTACCTGTCGTCAACCAATGGTGGCGTCGGCTGTGGCCACCCGAGGTCGAAGCGGAGTATGGCAGCCGCAGTGGCTTCGCAATGGCGTGGCTCGCGCGGGGGATCGTGCTTTCGGCATTTTTCCTGCCGTTGGTTGCCCTTCCGGCCTTGCTCGTGCGTTTGTCACGGGTGACGGCGCGGCTAGCCGGAAGATCGCGATCGCGGGGACGACAGGTCGCGACGTGAGCGCATTCATCTTTGCTTCACGATGAGGCAGGCTTCTTGCAGAACGCCGAATGCATAGGATTTCAAGTCAAGCTTCCCGGAGTACCTTCATGACTGCCAAGCCCCGTCCGATCCGCAAGGCCGTGTTTCCGGTTGCTGGCCTGGGAACACGATTCCTGCCGGCGACGAAGGCAGTGCCGAAAGAAATGCTCACCGTTGTCGATCGCCCCGTGATCCAGCACGTCGTGGACGAGGCGAAAGCGGCGGGCATCGAGCATTTCATTTTCGTCACAGGACGGAACAAGGGTGTCATCGAGGATCATTTCGATATGGCGTTCGAGCTTGAACGCACGCTTGCCGACCGCGGGAAGATCCCCGAGCTCGAGACGCTACAGCGCGAGGTGCCGGGAGCCGGTCAGGCGAGCTTCACGCGTCAGCAGGCTCCCCTCGGCCTCGGCCATGCGGTCTGGTGCGCGCGGGATATCGTCGGTGACGAGCCGTTCGCTCTGCTGCTGCCGGACATGCTGCATCACGCCGACAGGCCTTGCCTCGTCGAGATGATCGAGGCCTACAACATGCATGGCGGTAACCATATTGCCGTGGCTCCGGTGCCGGACGATCAGACCCATCAATACGGGATCGTGGGTGTCGAGGCGCGGGACGCCAAGGTCAGCCGGATCACGTCGATGGTCGAGAAACCGCCGCGCGGGACCGCGCCCTCGAACCTGCACATCACCGGCCGATACATCCTGCAGCCGGAGATCTTCGATCTGCTGGCAACTCAGGAGCGCGGGGCGGGGGGCGAGATCCAGCTTACCGATTCGATGATCACCATGGCCGGACAGGCGGATCAGCCCTTCCATGCGGTGCGGTTCGACGGAGCGATCTACGATTGCGGCTCCAAAATCGGCTTCCTGATGGCCAATGTCGCCTATGCGATGGAACGCCCGGATCTGGCGCCGATGCTCAAGGATGGCATCAAGAAGCTGATCTAGGACGATCTTTCGGCTTCTTCGGCCACTTCCGAGGCCCGTTAATCGGGCTGAGAAAGTTGTACGCTACGATGGCGGTCATGAACTGTCATGGGCGCCCCTCGCGGCCGATGGAGGAAGCATGCGTCATCGTCTCTTAGCCGCGCTCGTGCTGGCCCTTGCGGGCGGATTGCTCGCGCCTGTATCGGGGAAGGCAGAGCCGAAAGCGGCGCCGCAGTGTCGGGGGCAGGACATGCTTGCCGAGATCACTGCCAGAGATGCCGGGGCTGCGGCGCGTATCGAAGCTGCGGCAGCCAAGGTCGAGAATGCGGAGGCGATGCTGTGGCGCGTCTCGCGGCCGGGCACAAAGCCGAGCTATTTGTTCGGGACGATCCATCTCAGCGATCCGCGCGTGACGGCGCTGCCGCCGTCCGTCGAAGCTGCGCTCGGTTCCGCAAAGAGGGTGGCGCTCGAAGTCGCTGATCTGTCGCCCAAGGCCTTCGCGGCTGCTCTCGGACGCGTGCAGGGCCATGTCGTCTTCAAGGATGGCCAGGGGCTGGTGGGGTTGCTGGACGCGACGGAGCTTTCAACGGCGCAGGCCGCGCTCACCGGCGTGGGTTTTCCGCCCGCAGCTCAGGCACGGCTCAGGCCATGGTTCGTCACGATGCTGCTTTCGGTGACGGACTGCGAGCGTGCCCGGATGCAGGCGGGGAAAGAGCCGCTCGACCTGCTGATCGGCCAGCATGCGCGCAGCCGCGGGGTTCCCGTGCTTGGGCTCGAGACGCTCGAGGGCCAGCTTATGGTGATGGCCGGTGTGCCGGAGAGTGATCAGATCAGCATCCTCAAGGCGACCTTGAAGACGCATGCGCGCACGGCGGATGCGGTCGAAACGATGCTCCAGCGCTATCTGGCCCGCGACATGGGCAAGGTTCTGCCGATGCAAGCGGAGATGATCAAGGCGGAGGGATTCGACCCCGAGGTCATGGAGAGCTTTCGGCATGCTTTGCTCACGGTGCGCAATCCGCGCATGCGGGACGCCGCGCTGCCGATCCTGGCGCAGGGCGAGGCGTTCATTGCCGTCGGTGCGTTGCATTTGATCGGTGAGAACGGGCTGGTCGCGCTGCTACGGCAGTCCGGCTACGAGGTAACACCGGTCGACTAGTCGCGTCGCATGGAGACGTGCGCTGTTGGCTCTGCTGCCGCCGAATTGATCGGCGGCTCGGTTGCTTTCCGGAAGGGCCTTTGCGAAGCTCACTCGTTATCGCGAGGAGTAGCGTCATGGCACGGACAGCATTGATCGTCGGCACGGGAAGCGGAATCAGTGCGTCGGTTGCGAGGCTGCTCGCTCGCGAGGGCTACAAGCTGGCCTTGGCCTCGCGGAGGCCGGATCACTTCGCCGAGCTCGCCGAGCAGACGGGAGCGCATGCCTTCGCGGTGGATGCCGTGTCTCCGACCGCAGTCGCGGCCATGTTCGCCGATCTGGACCGTACGCTCGGGCATCTCGACGTGGTCGTCTACAACGCAAGCTTTCGGACGCGGGGACCGCTTGTCGATCTGGTGCCCAGCGATGTCATGAAGACGCTCGAGGTCACGGCTTTCGGCGGCTTTCTCGTCGCGCAGGAAGCGGCCCGCCGGATGTCGGCTCGCGGCTCGGGCACGATCCTCTTCACGGGCGCCTCGGCCAGCATGAAGGGCTATGCGCTCTCGGCGCCGTTCGCGATGGGCAAGTTCGCACTTCGCGGTCTTGCTCAGTCGATGGCGCGCGAGCTGCAGCCGAAGGGCATTCATGTGGCCCACTTCAACATCGACGGTGGGGTACGCAATGCGGATCGAAGCCGGGTGGAGGGGGCGACCGACGCGCCGGATAGCCTGCTCGATCCCGATGCCATCGCTGAGACCTATCTCGCCGTCATACGCCAACCGCGCTCGGCCTGGAGCACAGAGGTCGAGTTGCGACCCTGGGTCGAGCGCTTCTGAAACGAGGAGCGCGACCATGGCGCAAGAGCCGGAACTGCTGGGCAAGGGCTTCTATTGGCAGGATATGCCTGTGGGGAAGACCTGGAAGACCTATGGGCGGACGATTACCGAGCCGGACCTCGTGAACTTCATATCCTGCACCGGCATGCTGGAACTGTTGTTCACCAACGAGGTTTACCGGCAGACCGAAAGCGCCATCAAGGGGCGTCTGGTGCCGGGTGCGCTGGTGTTCTCGATGGGCGAAGGGCTGGTGATCGGCGCCACGATCCAAGGCACGGGGATGGCTTTCCTCGGCATGAATCTCGAGATCAAGGGGCCGACTTTCGTCGGCGATACGATCTCGGTGATGCTCGAGGTGACCGAAAGCCGAGCCGCGTCGAAAGGAAACCGTGGATTAGTGCGTACACGCAACACCATCGTCAATCAAAAGGGGGAGACCGTCCTGATATACAGTCCCCTGCGCATGATGAAGGGGCGGGCGTAACCACTACTCGGTGCGCGCCTTGCGGGGGGCGGGTACCAATGAGAACGTTGCTTATAGATACTGTTGCGACTGCCGGTTGCGGATCGCCTTTCGGGCAGCCATATGAGTCGTCGGCGGACGGACGAGTCGAGTTGGGCGGCCGTGGCGGCAGGGTGATTAAATATTGTAGTGCTTTCAGTGGATTGACCTCGCGTTGGGAGTAATGGTCATGCGACGGCTACATCGGACTCATGTGCGATCATTCAGCCACGGCTTGATGCTTGCCGCGTTGCCCGTGATCGCCTTTCTCGGGGTCGACTATCTGATCGCGCCCCCTGGCGGCTATGGTGGTGGAGATGCTGCACGCTCAGCGGTCGGCAGCAACCTGAATGCCACAGCCAACAGTAGCGCGTCGGCAACGGCCTCCTCGGAAGTCGGGGGGCGGCCGTCGAGGCTAGATGATGTTGCGACGAGCAGGACGGCGACGAGCCCGGTCGTCACGGGCGCCCTGCCGACTGCGCGGCCGATGACTCTCGCGACATCGATTCAAAGCGAGCTGCGCCGCGTCGGCTGCTATTCCGGTGACGTGGACGGCGTGTGGAATGAGCGTACGCGCGTTGCGATGCGCGCCTTCAATACGAGCGTTCACGTCAATCTCGGCATCGACAAACCCGACTACATCCTGCTAACGTTGCTGCAGGGGCATAGCTCCAAGGCGTGCTCACGCTCGTGCGATACGGCTGCCGCGAATGGCGGGGCGTGCATCGACAAGTCTATCGAAGCACGGGCGCTGCCGCCCGCGACGCTGGCAACGCGGACCGTGGCCGAGCGGAGCCGTGGCGAGGCGCGGACCTCGTCGGTGACCGTGTCGGCACCCATCGTTTTGTCCAAGACGCCGGTGCCTGCTCGGACGGCAAACTCGCTGGGAGTGGCCCCGGTCCCCGCTGGCCGTTGGGTGTCCGAGACGAAAGTGGCTGTGCCGGTTGCGCCGTCGACCGGCAGCGCGGACAGCCGCGCCACGGAGGCAGTTGCGGAGAAGCCGCCGCCGGTCATTCCGGGCCGCATGGCGGTAGGTGCCCTGCCGACGCCCGAGGCGCGACCGGGCTCGGGCTCGGCGACGGATATTTCTGATGCGCGCCCGGTGCAACGGGAGCGGTCGCGACCGGCACCGGTGGCGACAGCGCGTAGCCGCCCCGAGCGTAGTACTCCGACACGGCGGTCGCGACTGAGCCGCACCTTCTCGGAGCTCAATCACAACTCACCGTGAGGTGAAGGGCTGACGGATCGCACGGTTGCCCTTCAGGTTGTTGCACCGCGCCTTGACTTTCCGAGGCGGGGTGACTTCTCTCGTGTCGAAACCGATACGGGAGATGGACGCACATGGCCGTGGCCGCAGGACAGAAGCCGAACACCTACAAGATCGCGGTGATTGCCGGGGACGGCATCGGTAACGAGGTGGTGCCCGAGGGCATTAAGGTGCTCGAGGCGGTTGGCCGAAAGTTCGACATTGCGTTCCAGTGGGACACGTTCGACTGGTCGTGCGAGGTGTTCAAGAAGACCGGCAAGATGATGCCGGACGATGGGCTCCACCAGATTCGGAAGCACGACGCGATCTATCTCGGCGCGGTGGGCTTCCCGGGCGTGCCTGATCACGTGTCGCTGTGGGGGCTGCTGATCCCGATCCGGCGCGAGTTCCAGCAGTACATCAACTTGCGTCCCGTGCGCCTGTTCGAGGGCGTGCCATGCCCGCTGGCGGGACGCAAGCCCGGCGACATCGACTATTGGATCGTGCGCGAGAACAACGAGGGCGAGTACTCATCGGTCGGCGGCCGCATGTACGAGGGCACCGATATGGAGATGGCCATCCAGCAGGCCATCTTCTCGAAGCGCGGCTGCGACCGGGTGATGCGCTATGCCTTCAATCTGGCGGCGACCCGGTCGCGCAACGAGGTGGTGTCGGCGACGAAGTCGAACGGCATCTCGATCTCGATGCCCTATTGGGACGAGCGCTTCGCGGCTATCGCCAAGGAGTACCCCAAGGCGAAGACGAGCCAGTATCACATCGACATCCTGACCGCGCATCTGGTGCGCAATCCGCAGTGGTTCGACGTCATTGTCGGCTCGAACCTGTTCGGCGACATCCTGTCGGATCTCGGTCCGGCGACGACGGGCACGATCGCCATCGCTCCGGGCGGCAACATCAATCCGGAGAAGGAGTTTCCGTCGATGTTCGAGCCGGTGCACGGCTCGGCGCCGGACATCGCGGGGCAGGGCATCTCCAACCCCATCGGGCAGATCTGGTCGGGGGCGATGATGCTCGAGCATCTCGGGCACAAGGATGCGGCGGATGCGATCGTGACGGCGATCGAGAAGCTGTTCAAGACGACCGACATCAGGACGCGCGACCAGGGCGGCAAGGCGATGTGCACCGAGCTGGGCGACGCCATCGTCGAGCTAGTGAAGGCGGGCTAGCCGGCATTGAGGCGATCGGATCGTCGCGCTCGTGTGGCGGTCCGGCGCTCAGGTCGCAGGGCTCACGGCCGTTTGATTTGCACTTTTGATAAACGTCGTTCAAGCTGTTGGTCCCGATCGCTCAATTCGAGGTCGACCAATGACGCTACGCTCTGCAATCAATGGTTTTCTCGACAAGACGGTCGACGCCCGCTTCAAGCGTGATGGCGAGGGGCGCCTCGTGTTCTATCCGATGGGTTACGGGTCGGGACGCATCGTGCCCGTCGCAGAGACCGAGGCAACCCTGCGGACAGGAAGCCGTCGGCTCATGATCGCGACGTTCGTCGTGCTAGTCCCGCTCATCGCGATGGTGCAGGCGCTCGTTCCATTGAAGGGGCTTAATTTTCTCTTCTATTTCCTCGGCTGCGGCGTCCTCGGTTTCGCCAGTCAGATCTACCCCATGTGGCTCGCACGCGGGCTGCCTCGCTCGAGCGAGCGACTATCCTTCCTGGGCGCGATGACGGGGTCACTGGATCGTTTCGGACAGCCGTTCCTGCTGTTTGGACTCTGGGCGTCTGGAGGCATGGCGTTGGCGGCAGCCATTTTTCTTGCCTATCCGGTGGCGCCCGACATCGCTGATCCGGTGGCGATGTGGATCGCGCTCTTGTTCTTCGCGCCGCTGACATTCGTTTACGCGCTTGCGCTCCGCCGCAAGCGTGATGTCTCGGCCGTCTGACGCGCAACCGACGAGCGGAGAACCGTGACATGACGGCCCGGTTGATCCTGATCGCCTTCACCGGCTTCGTGCTCACGGGCTATGCGCCGCGGTGGCTTGCGACGAGCCATGAAGCCTGGATCATCTGGGTCGTGGCCGCAGCCCTCGTCTATGGGGGGCCGATGCTCTTGCGCCTGGCCTGGCGGCGGACGCTGACACGGACCCGCGCGCTTCGCATCGGCTCGTCCCGCTAGCGCGTCTGGCATGCGGTCTACGCGTGCCGGGTTCCCAAGCGCCGCGCGGCTTGTCATGGTGTGGGGATCTACACGCCATGATGGAGCGATCCCTTGCTGCTCGGATGCATTGCCGACGACCTGACTGGAGCGACCGACCTCGCCATCATGCTGACGAGGGCGGGGATGCGCACGCTGCAGGTGATGGAGGTGCCGCGGGAGGGGGACGCGCGGCTCGCCGGCTACGATGCGATCGTGGTGGCGCTGAAGACGCGGACATGCCCGGTGGCGGAAGCGATCGACCTGTCGCTCAGGAGCGCGGATGCGTTGCTGGCGCTGGGCGCGAAGCAGCTGTTCTTCAAGTATTGCTCGACATTCAACTCGACGGACGAGGGCAACATCGGTCCGGTGGCCGAGGCGCTGATGGCGAAGCTCGGCGCCGATCTGGCGCTGGTCTGCCCGGCGTTCCCGACCAACAAGCGCACCGTCTACATGGGCAACCTGTTCGTCGGCGAGGTGCCACTTGCCGAGAGCCCGATGAAGGACCACCCGCTGACGCCAATGCGGGATTCGAACCTCGTCCGGGTTATGCAGCGGCAGTCGAAGGGCAAGGTCGGGTTAGTGCCTTATCCGGTGGTCGAGAAGGGGCGGGGCGCGATTGCCGAGGCGTTCGCGGCGGCGCGCAAGCGGGGCGAGCGCTTCGTGGTGGTGGATGCTATCTCGGATCGCGACCTGATCGAGATGGGTGCGGCGGCGGCGGATATGCCGTTGATCACCGGCGGCTCGGGCGTGGCGCTCGGCTTACCAGCGAATTTCATCGCGAAGGGGTTGATGAAGGCCGCCGAGGCTCCGACCTCGATGACGGCTCCGAAGGGTCGGGCTGCGATTCTGGCCGGAAGCTGCTCGGAGGCGACGCGCGGGCAAGTGGCTGCGGCGCAGTCGGCGGGAGTGCCAGCGCTCGAGGTCGATCCGCTTGCGCTTTCGAGCGGAGCACAGTCGGAGGCGACGATCCTGGCGTGGATCGGGCAGCAGCCTAAGGACAAGCCGTTCCTGGTCTATTCGAGTGCGGAGCCGGCGGCAGTGAAGGCCGTGCAGGACAAGCTCGGGCGGGAGCAGGCGGGCGCGGTTGTCGAGCGGACGCTGGCGGCGGTGGCGCGGGAGCTGGTGGCGACAGGGACAACGCGGCTGATCGTGGCCGGCGGCGAGACGTCGGGGGCTGTGGTGAATGGGCTCGGTGTGACGGCGCTGGAGATCGGACCCGAGATCGATCCGGGGGTGCCGTGGACGCGCGTGGCTGGTTGGAACTGGGGAAGCGAAGGCCAATCAAGTCGCGGGCGTGAGCTGGTGCTGGCGTTGAAGAGCGGGAATTTCGGTGCGCCGGATTTCTTCGTGAAGGCGTGGGAGAGGCTGGCGTGAGTCGGTTCTAGCTATGGGACTGCCTATTCCCCCTCACCGTTGTTCCCCCACACCCTTACCCTCTCCCACTCGTGACAATGGATCGGAGCGCGCACATGGCTGAGATCGAGTACTTCTATGCGGCGCATTCGGCGTTCGCGTATCTGGGGTCGCGGCGCTTCATGGAGATCGCCAAGGCGGCCGGGCGCACGATCCGGCACAAGCCCTACGATCTAAGGAGGGGCATGGACGGGGTACGTGCTGTCCCGACGCGCCAGCGCTCGAAGGCGCATATCGCCTACTACTTCGGCCGCGAGATCCAGAGATGGTCCGAGGAGCGGAATGCGCCGGTGATCGGGCATCGGCCGACGTACCACGACAACGATATCGGGCTGCCGAACTGCGTCCTGATCGCGGCGCAGGAGCGTGGCGACCACGTGGACGAGCTGGCGCATGCGCTGCTCGAGGCGCACTGGCGGGACGACGCCGACCTGGCAAACCGACCGACGCTGGCGCGGCTCGCGCGCGGGGTCGGGGCAGATGGCGAGGCGTTGCTCGCGGCTGCGGACAGCGCGCCGGTACGGACAATCTACGCGGCTAACACCGACGAGGCGATCCGGCGGTCAGTGTTCGGCTCGCCGACCTATTTCGTCGATGGCGACATGTTCTACGGGCAGGACCATCTGGAGATGGTCGAGCGCGCGCTCAAGAAGCCCTATCAGGGACGCTGGCCGGTGGACTGAGGAGGCTCGGCCTTTGCCTCGACGAGTGACGGCGGTGGGACGGCACGGCTCATGCCGCGGCTGGCGCGGGACAGGAAAATGCCGCCGATGACGAGGGCGATGCCGAGCCACTGAATGGTGACGAGGCGCTCGCCGAGAAGGAACACGCCGGCGAGAACCACGGTGACGACCTCGAGACAGACGATGGCCGCGTAACCCGACGAGGCGAGGCGGGGCAGAGCGTAGGAGAACGAGAGGATCTGCAAGGCACCACCGAGGCTGCCGATAAACAGCACGTTGAGCCAGAGGTGCTGTGAAGCGGGGAACGAAAAGCCCTGGATATAGGCCGCGATGCCGAACGTGACGGCGTAGGAGCCATAGATGAAGACAGCGCTGGCGATTGGCGCCACCTTCTTCGTGATGGGGTAGGCGGCGGCTATATAGAACGAGTAGGCGAGGGCGGTTATCGCGACGAAGGCCACGCCACGAGGGTCGAGGGTGGCGCCGGCGAACCCTGGCGCGCTGGTCAAGGCAATGCCCGCGACGATGGTCATGATGCCGAGCACGGTCGTCAGGCGGATCGGCATATGGAACAGGAAGCGGTCGAGTGCGAGGGCGATCACGGGATAGAAATAGAACAACGTGACGACGACGCTGGTGGGCAGCGTCTCGATGGCCTTGAAGTAGCAGAAAACCTGAAGCGTCCCCAGAGTCAGACCATTGAGCGCAAGCCATTTGCCGCCACGACGCCACTCGTCGACCAGGCTGTGGCGCCATAGGGCGAGCGGGACGAGGATCGCCAGCGCGACGAGGTAGCGCCAGACGAGCGATGATACGGTGCTCATGCCGGAATTCTGGAGGCCGGACACGAACATCGGCACGAAGCCGACCGAAATTGAGCCGAGTGCGGCCACGGCTATGGCCTTCAGCTCGGTGGAGCGAGGGTCGGTCTGGGTCAAGGGACGGCCCGGATGGATGTGGAGAGAGGACCGATCCTGGCATGAGGGGATGTCGGCCGCTACTGCAATTCTTGGCAGGGCGGTCCGCCATCGCGGGGTCAACTCCGAGGATGGGATTCGCTGCCCGTCACCAACCGAAGCACCGGTAAGCTCGCCCCCCAGCGCCGCCGCCTCTTGCCGCTTGGCTGGGCCGGACTTAGGGTTCGCTCGCGCCGAGGGAGAGCCTATGCCGACGTTGACATCCGAGATCAATACGCAGTCCGACGAGTTCCGTGCCAACCGCGCCGCGATGCAGGCGGTGGTCGCCGACCTCGAGGCGAAGCGCGCCGAGGCGACGCAGGGGGGACCCGAGAAGCTGCGCGAGCGGCATCTGGCACGGGGCAAGCTGCTGCCACGCGACCGGGTGATGCGGCTCCTCGATCCCGGCTCGCCGTTCCTCGAGCTCTCGCAGCTCGCGGCGATGGGGCTCTACTCGGGCGACATCCACGGCGCGGGTGTGATCACCGGCATCGGGCGGGTGTCGGGGCGCGAGTGCGTGATCGTGTGCAACGACGCGACGATCAAGGGCGGCACCTACTATCCGCTGACCGTAAAGAAGCATCTGCGCGCGCAGGAGATCGCGGCCGAGAACCACCTGCCGTGCATCTATCTCGTCAACTCCGGCGGGGCGAACCTGCCGCACTGGACGGACGTGTTTCCGGACAAGGACGACTTCGGGCGCATCTTCTACAATCAGGCGCAGATGTCGGCGGCGGGAATTCCGCAGATCGCGGTTGTGATGGGAAGCTGCACCGCGGGCGGCGCCTACGTGCCGGCCATGTCGGACGAGACGATCATCGTCAGACGGCAGGGGACGATCTTTCTCGGCGGGCCGCCGCTGGTGAAGGCGGCGACCGGCGAGACGGTGTCGGCGGAGGATCTGGGGGGCGCCGAGGTGCACACGCGGCTTTCAGGCGTGGCTGATCACTATGCGGTCAACGACGATCATGCGCTGGAGATCGCGCGGGGCATCGTCGCGACGCTAACGTCGCCCCGCCGCGCGGATGTTCTCACACGAGCGTCGCGGATGCCGGCGTTCGATCCGGACGAGATCGACGGGGTGGTGCCGGCGTCGCTGGCGACGCAATACGACACGCGAGAGGTGATCGCGCGGCTGGTGGACGGCTCGGAGCTGCACGAGTTCAAGCGCAACTACGGCACGACGATTGTGACGGGTTTCGCGCACATCGAGGGCATTCCGGTCGCGATCCTCGCCAACAACGGAATTCTCTACTCGGAGACGGCACAAAAGGCGGCGCACTTCATCGAGCTGGCCTGCCAGCGCAAGATCCCGCTCCTTTTCCTGCAGAACATCACCGGCTTCATGGTCGGCCGCGAGTCGGAGGCTGGCGGCATCGCGCGGAACGGCGCCAAGATGGTGATGGCGGTGGCCAACGCCAGCGTGCCGAAGGTGACGGTGGTGATCGGCGGCAGCTACGGCGCCGGCAACTATGCGATGTGCGGGCGTGCGTACAGCCCGCGGTTCCTGTTCACGTGGCCGAACGCGCGGGTGTCGGTCATGGGTGGCGTGCAGGCGGCGAGCGTGCTGGCGACCGTCCGGCGCGACAACCTCGAGGTCGAGGGTAAGACCTGGAGCGCGGAGGACGAGGCCAAGTTCAAGCAACCCGTCATCGATGCCTATGAGCGCGATGGGCACCCCTACTACGGCACGTCGCATATCTGGGACGACGGCATCATCACGCCGAGGGAGACGCGGCGGGTTCTGGGGCTCGCTTTCGGGGCGGCGCTGAACGCTCCGATCGAGGAGACCAAGTTCGGCGTGTTCCGGATGTAGGGTTGGGTGGGTGGAGAGCTAGGCGGTCTCGTCGACGATCCTTTGCGGAGCCCAAGCCCCTCCCCCGGCTCAAGTGTCCGGGGCTAACCCTCTCCCCAAGGGGAGAGGGGGCGAGCAAGCGTCTGGAGCTTGTGTAACGACACTTGCTGCTTGCGGCGAGGCGCCACCAGCTCTCGACTAACGTGGGTCTCGGGCTCGCGGAGATACAGCGTTTCCGTGTCATTTATCGTCTGCAATATAAATGATGTTCCGCTGGGGTCGGAACATTTTTCGGGGTGGGTCTTGATTCAGGGGGCGGAGGGCCAATCTTGCGGTCCCAATCGGTGTGCATCGGGGCGCATCAGCGTGGAGGCCTCAACCATGACAACCATGAACCGCCGCTTCTTCCTGGGTGCTGCCGCGATGTCGCCGCTGACGGCGCGTGAGGCTGCCGAGAAGGCAATGGAGGAAGCCGCGCGCCTCGCGCAGATGGAGGCGGCCGGCATCAGCACGTTCGCGGACTCGATTCCGTCCTACGTCCCGGTGCCCGATCCGATGCCGGAGAAGCGGGGGTTGTGGGACTTCATCCGCGACGTCGGCATGCCCGACTGGAAGCACGAGGACCTGAAGGCCGACGCGCGCCGCAGCCGCACGCTGGATCCAGACATCGCTTCGCTGAAGAGCGTGTCGCTCTCGGCGAAGATGAACATGCAGTGGGAGCGGAACTACGCGTTCCTGGTCAAGCGCGCGATGGACCAGATGCGGATGGAGAGGATGAAGCGCGCGTTCTTCAGCGGTAATCCGGACGTCTACGAGTATTGAGGCGAGCCTCGTTTTCGCTCGGCCTGGCTGGGGTCCTCGCCGTTACCGGCGGGGCTAGACTGTCACCCCACCCCTGACCCCGACCCGTCAAGGGAAGGGAGAAGAGGCGGGGCTGGCGCGTGGCTGGGACTGCTCGTGCGCCATGCCGGAGACTGGGTGCTGGCGCCTCAGGCAGGGCCGACGGCTTTGCGGTAGAGGTGCCAGCTGGCGTAGCCGAGGACGGGGAGCACGACGGGGAGCAGCAGCAAGCCTGTCGCGATCGAGGCGACGATCGCCGCGGCGATAACGGCGCACCAAAGCGCGAGGGGGAGCGGGTTGGCTTTCACGACGCGGACGCTGGTGCGGATCGCTGTGACGATGTCGATGTCGCGGTCGAACAGCATCGGGATCGAGATGACCGAGATCGAGAAGACGAGGAGCGCGATGGCGGCGCCGACGACATGGCCGACGACCAGAAAGATCCAGCCGTGCGTCGTCGTGCGGATCTGCGTCAGCAACTCGCCGAGGTCGAGCGCGGCGGCGCCGAAGAAGGACAGCGTGATCATCGCCGCCATGTCCATCCAGAGGAAGAAGGCGAAGCTGGTGATGAGGGCCATCCAGCGGATATCGCGGTTCTTCGCGTCACAGACCGCGCACCAAGCCTTGTAGACGGTTGGAGTCACGTTGGTGGCCAGGGAGCGGCTGACCTCGTAGAAGGCGACGGCGACAAAGGGCGCGACGAGTGCGAAGCCCATCGCCACGGGATAGACGAGGAAGGGCATGTTGAACTGCCACAGCAGGGCAGCGAGCAGCCAGCCACCCAGTGTGTAGATCAGCGCGATGCAGATGCTGACGACCGGAGCGGCGGCGAAGTCCTTGACGCCGGCCTCGATGGCGCCGCCGATATCGCGGAAGGAAACAGGCGCAAGGACGGCGTCGCCGGGTGCCGCCGATTGGCGGGGGGTGTCCTTCGTGACCATGGTGCTCAACCCTCCTCTCCGACCTTCGGCGAACCGCAGAAAGTCATGGCGAAAAGGTAGAGGCAGCACGTGCGGCTGCCCCTCCCCCGGATCAAGTCCGGGGCTAAACCTCTCCCCATTGACGTGCAGGAATGGGGAGAGGGTACCGGCCTCAGCTCGGAATGATGACGGCCTTGCCGGTGGTCTGCTTGTCGAAGAGCTTATAGGCCTCGTCGGCCTGATCGAGCGACCAGCGGTGCGTGAAGAGCTTGTCGACATCGATCTTCTTGTCGGCGACGAGTTCGGCGCAATCGGCCTGCCCCTGCTTGGAGAAGGTCCAGGAGCCGACCAGCGTGACTTGCCGGCGGAGCATGTCGGGCGAAACGTCGAGCGTGACGTTGCCGCGCTCGCCGACGAAGCAGGCGGTACCCCAGGAGCGGACCGAGCGGACCGTGGCCGCGCGTGCGTCGGGTGCCGACGAGCAGTCGAGCGTCTTGTGGGCGCCTTCGCCGTGGGTCAGATCGCGGATCGCCTGGACGACGTCGTTGGAGCGGCCGTCGATGGTGATCTCGGCGCCGAAGTCCTTGGCGAGCTGCAGGCGTTCCTCCGACACGTCGAGGGCGATGACGCGGGCGCCCATGGCAACGGCGAGCTGCGTGGCGGACAGGCCCACGGGACCCTGGCCGAAAATGGCGATGGTCTCGCCGCCCTGCAGTTGCAGGCGCTTCAAGGCGCCCCAGGCGGTACCGGTGCCACACGAGATGGCCGCGCCGGTCTCGAAGGAGAGGGTGTCAGGCAAGGCGACGAGCGTGTGCGCCGGGCACTTCATGTATTTGGCGTGGCCGCCGTGGCCGCCGGAGCCGTAGACCGTGGTGCCTTCCAGGCACATCTGGGTCCAGCCGCCTCGGCAATGCTTGCAGCCGCCGCAGCCGTCATAGTGGTGGCACATGACGCGCTGGCCGATCCTGGCCTCGCGCTCGCTGACGGCTGAGCCGACGGCGACGACGACGCCGCACGGCTCGTGGCCGGCGATGGTACCCGCCTCGCGCTTGATGCCGCCCGTGACCGTGTCGGCCGAGGGGGGCGGTGCGCGGTAGGTGTGAAGATCGGAGCCGCACATGCCCGAGGCCTTGATCTCGAGCACGACGTCACGCGGGCCGGGTGTGGGATCGGGGAAGTCGCGCAGCTCGAGCTTGCGGTCGCCTAGGAACACGACGCCTTTCATGGGGTCTCCTCCGGTGGTCTGTGGCGCAACCGACGTGCGCGATTGTCCGGACAAATGTAAGCTCAAATCGGAGCAGGCGGCAATGTGTCCATGCACGGTCGCTGCGATATGCGCAGACGCGATGTGAGGCGACAGCTCGCCACTGGCCCTCCGGACTGGACGTGGGCGCTGCGGCACCCGATATGATGCGCTGCAACCAGGCGGCGAGGCGACACTCCGTGCCAGACGACGAGCAGAACCGATTTTCCGCGCGGGCCGCGCGCTACGTGCGGGTGGGAACGGGCGTGGGCACCGTGGCCGCTCGCGTTGCGGGGAGCCGGCTTTTCGGGATGGAGCTCGACCGCAGCAAGAACGCTGCCGAGCTGGCCAAGGCGCTCGGCGGGCTCAAAGGGCCGATCATGAAGGCGGCACAGCTGCTTTCGACGATCCCCGAGGCATTACCGCCGGAGTACGCGCGCGAGCTGTCGCAGCTGCAGTCGCAGGCGCCGCCGATGGGACCTGGCTTCGTGCGCCGGCGCATGCAAGCGGAGCTGGGCCCGGACTGGCAGACGAAGTTCAAGTCTTTCGAGGCGACGTCGTCGGCATCGGCGTCGCTCGGGCAAGTGCACAAGGCCGTCACGCACGATGGGCGCCAGCTGGCGGTGAAGCTGCAGTATCCCGACATGCAGTCGGCGGTGGCGGCGGACCTCGGGCAGCTTCGGATGGTGTTTGCTCTGCATGCGCGGATGGATCCGGCGGTCGAGACGGGCGAGATCCTGAAGGAGATCTCGGAGCGGCTGAAGGAGGAGCTCGACTATGTGCTGGAGGCGCGGCACACGGCGCTCTACGGGCTCATCTTCAAGGACGATCCGCTGATCCGCGTGCCAGAGATCGTTCCCGAGCTGTCGACGAAGCGGCTGCTGTCGATGAGCTGGCTCGAGGGGCGGCGATTGCTCGACTACAAGCAAGCGCCGACTCGAGGACCGCAACCAGATCGCGCGTGCCATGTTCCGGGCGTGGTGGTTTCCGTTCTCGCACTATGGCGTGATCCACGGCGATCCTCACCTCGGCAACTACAATGTGTTTGCGGATGGCCCTTCAGTTGCCCACCAGCAACCGGGCTCGCTCCCCAAGCCGGGTGGCATCAATCTGCTCGACTACGGCTGCATGCGGACGTTCCAGCCTAAGTTCGTGCAGGGCGTCATCGATCTCTATCGCGGGCTCGAGCGGGGCGACGAGGCGCTGATCGTGCACGCCTATGAGACGTGGGGCTTCAAGGGGCTCGCGAAGGACGTGGTCGAGGTACTCAACATCTGGGCGCGCTTCATCTACGGGCCGCTGCTCGACGATCGCGTGCGCTCGATCGCAGAAGGAACGACGCCGGGCGAGTATGGACGGCGCGAGGCGTTCACGGTGCACGAGGCGCTGAAGCAAAAGGGGCCGGTGAAAGTGCCGCGCGAGTTCGTGTTCATGGATCGGGCGGCGATCGGGCTCGGCGGCGTGTTCCTGCACCTCGATGCGCGGCTCAACTACTACCGGATGTTCAACGAAACGATCGAGGGCTTCGATCTCGAGCAGGTGGCGGAGCGGCAGCGGGCGGCCTTCGAGGTGACGGGTGTACCGGTGGCGCGGTGAAGAGCTTGGCGATCCTGTGCGAGGGGCGTACCGCGACGCGTCCGTTCTATGCATGGCGCGCTGACGCGCTATCCTCGTCGGTGGACAGCTTCGGAGCCCTCTCATGCCGCCAACCACCCTGGACGATCTCATCGCCATCGAGGCCATCAAGGACCTGAAGGCGCGCTACTGTCGCTTCGTCGACACCAAGCAGTGGGAACGCCTCGCGACCTTGTTCACGCCGGAGACGCGGCTCTATGGCTTTGGCTCGGTCGGCGACGGCGGCACACCCGCCGAGTTCGTAGCGGGCCTCGCGAAGCGTCTCGGCAAAGTGATCTCGATCCATCACGTCACGAGCCCCGAGATCGCGCTCACCGGGCGCGACACGGCGCGGGGGATCTGGCCGATGATGGACTACCTGGAGTTTCCCGAGGGTGAGGGCCCGCACGAGGCGCCCGGCAGCCGGGGCTTCGTCGGCTGGGGCCACTACGAGGAAGAGTACGGTCGCACTCCGGACGGTTGGAAATTCACATTCATGCGGCTGACGCGGCTGCGGATCGACGCGCTGCCGGTCGACCATCCGCTGCCGCGTCCCGGCCGGTTCGCTCATACGCCGGACTGGATCTGACGGCGGCGTCGTTGCGGACGGGGGCGGCGGCGCGGATCAGTCCTGCCGACGGCAGCCCGCGTCGAAGTCGACGCCCGTATACTTCCGCGAATGGCCAAACATGCCTTCGAAGAGCCGGCAGTAGAGCGACGCGTCCGATTCGTCAGCACGAGGGGCCGGGTCGGCAGCAGCAACTGGCGGCGTGCGCGCCTCTTTTGTCCTGGGCTCAGACGAGACGGGTGTGCGGCCTGCCGTCGTAGCCGGCACCGGAGGTGACGCAGCCGGCGTGTCTTGCGCCGGTGCTGTCGTGGCCGAGGGCGCAGGGGCGGTGAGGGCGGCCAACCGCGTGGCCGCGAGCGCCTTGGCTCTGCGGCCGTCGCCATCGATCGCGAGCTTGCCCGCGGCGGTGCGATAATCGGCGATGGCGGCGGTGACGAGGCCTTGGCCTTCATAAGCCTGCCCGCGGGCGGCAAATCCCTCCGCGTGCACGTCGTTGATGTCGAGGCTTCGGGAGATCTCGCGTACGGCCAAGCCGAAATCTCGGCGGCCGAGCGCGATGAGGCCCTGCTGCAGAATCACGGTGACGTCGTTCGGCAACAAGCGGGCGGCGGTGTCGAGCGTTCGCTGCGCCTCGTCGAGGCGTCCCTGGCGAATGAGCAGGCGCGAGAGCATGCGATGCGCCTGGCCGTTATCGCCGTTGAGGCGGATGGCCGTGTCGACGTCGGCGCGGGCCTTGTCCAAATCGTCGAGAAAGTAGTGCACGGCGCCGCGCACCAGGAAGCCGTCGGATGAACGCTGCCCGGTGATCTCGAGCGCACGGTTGGCGTCGGCAAGCGCCTGAGTGCGGTCGCCGTCCCGTGCGGCGGCAATGGCGCGGATCATCACCGGCCAGGGGTCGTTCGGGTCGGTCTCGATCGCGCGCTTGAACTCCTGCTCCGCTCTGACCCGGTCGCCCTTGTCGGCGTAGGTGAGGCCGAGAAAGCGCAGGGCGTCCTGGGAGCGCGGGTCGATGGCGAGCGCGGCGCGGAAGTCCGAGGCGGCGGCATCGTAGCGGCCGCGCTGGAGAAGAACGTAGCCGCGGCCGGCCAGCGCGGCGACGTCGCGCGCATCGAAACGCAGCGCCTGCTCGTAGCTTTGCTGAGCGGCGGCGAGGTCGCCCTTGCTCTGACGCGCCAAGCCGAGGCAAACGTGGACCGCCGCCCGGAGACGTGCGTCCGTTACGTTGAGGCGGCCGGCTTCCGTATCGGCGGCGGTGCAGTCCGCGATCGTCGCGTCATGGGATCGGGCGTTGTTGCGCAGGCGTCCGCGATAGACGAGAGCCCGGATCCGCTCCTCACCAGTGGCCAGGGCAACCGCAGAGTCGGCATCGGCGATCGCTTTCGGCATGTCGCCATTGTCGTGGTGTAATTGTGCGCGTTGATAAAGCGCCCCGAGACGGCGGGAATCGAGCCGTAAGGCGGCATCGAGACTGCGGATGGCGGCATCGCGATTGCCGGTCGCAGCCAGCGCCCCCGCCTTTCCGATGTGCGTGTCCGGATCGTTGTCGGCGATGGCCAGGGCGCGATCGAAATTCGCAATCGCCTCGGCCGGCCGGCCGAGGGCGATCAGCGTATGGCCAAGCCCAATCTGTGCGAGAGCGTAGCTCGGATTGACCTTCAGCGCCTCGCGATAGCTGGATTCCGCCTGCGCCAGTCGTTGCCTGCGGAACTCGAGACTCGCAATGGATGCATGCGCTTCATGGACCTTGTAGCCGCTGGCCGCCATCTGGCGGAAATCGGCGATGGCCTCGTCGGTTCTGTTGAGCGCAGCACGCGCACCGCCTCGCCGTTGCAGCGCCAGGCCTGTCTGATCGGCGCTCAGGCCCCGGCGCTCGCCGGCGAGAAGGGCATCGCAAGCGGTGACGATCGCGGCGAGGTCGGTCGCCGAGAAGCACGCCGCAGCAGACGGGGCAATCGCCTGCTGGGCGTGGACGGTCGTCGTCATGGACGCCAACGCAGCGAGGCAGAGCCCTGCTCGCAACGCGCCGGCCCACTGTGACGATCCAAAGCGCATCGATGGTCTCGCGGTCCGTCTCAATTGTTGAGACCGTAGCGGCGCAGCCCATTCAGTGCGAACTGGTTACGCGGCTCGATCCGCAGCACCTGACGATAGTCGGCGATCGCCTGCTGGCGCTGGTTGCGGCGCACGTGGGCCTCGGCCCGGAAAAGGTAGGTGTTGGCGTCGCGGACGTTGAGATTGATCGCCTGAGTCAGGTCGTTGATGGTGCGGACAGCGTCGCCGCGCCGCGCATGCGCGAGACCGCGGATGCGAAAAGCCTCGCCGTTGCGCGGTTGCAGGCGGATCACCTCGTTCAGGTCGATGATGGTGGTCTGGATGTCGGTCGCTGCCCACGCGGCCTGCGCACGCTGCATGCGGACCTGGGCGTTGTTCGGCTGCTGGGCCACTGCCGCGTCGAGGGCGGCGCGCTGGGCCGTCGTCGCCGCGGCACCAGCAGTGCTTGCCTGTTGTGCCGGCGGGTCGATCTGATCGCGGCTACGACGCAGGTCGGCGTTGCCGGGCTCGATGGCGAGGCCCGCGTCGAGATCGGCGAGCGCCCCGGTGCGATCGCCCTGGCGAGAGCGGATCTCGGCGCGTGTCATGAGCGCTGCCACTCCACGCGGGTCGACGATGAGACTGCGGTCGATGTCGGCGCGTGCGTCGGTGAGACGGTTTGCGGCGAGATGCAATGCTGCCCGGCGCTGAAGGGCGACGGCGTCGCTCGGATTGATGGCCAGCGCCGCGTTGAAGTCGGCGAGTGCGGCTGCGGCGTCACCTTTGCGCTGCTGCAGGGCGCCCCGCTCGCGCAGGCCCACAGCCTCGTCCGGCCGCAAACCGATCGTGGCGGTCATGTCGGTGATGGCACGGTCGAAGTCGCCCTGGCGGGCACGGGCCTGGGCGCGGAGCGCGATGGCTTCGAAGTTGCGCGGGTCGAGGCGAATAGCCTGATCGAGATCGGCGATCGCCCTGGCATCGTCACCGCGCTGGAAATGGGTGGCTGCGCGGTTGGCATAGGCCATGACGAGAATGTCGCGGGAGACGCGTCGACCTTCGATCACCTGGGTGCAGGCGCGGACGGCGGCGTCGCTTGCAGCGCCGGTGCACTCGGCCATCTCCACTGGTACCGCGGGTTGCGTCGCGGCTGGCTGCGTTGCAGCGGGTTGGGTGCCGGCGGGTTGGGTCGCCTGGGGTTGTGCGGTGGTCGCCGGCTGCGCGGGTGCTGGTGACGCCGGCGGGCTCGCCGCTGCGGGTTGGGCCGCGGTTGCGGGTGAGGGCGTGGCCGGGGCAGGCGTCGGTGCACCGGCGGCCGTGGCCGGAGCGGCCGGAGCCGTTGCCGCTGGTGGCGTGGCGGGCGGCGTCGCAACCGGAGCAGGCGTCGAGGCCCGTGGGGCGGGTGTGGTGGCGGCGGGTTGCGTCGAAGCCTGAGCGGGGGCGCCGGGTGCGGGATTGTCCTGGCTCAAGTTGCGACGGGGCCGGGCAGGCTGCGCTGGTGGCGCCGGCTGAGCTGCCTGCGGCTGCGTCTGTGGGACGCCCGCTCCGCCACGGTCGGGTGCGGTCTGTCCATGGGCAGCGCCAACGAAGGCTGCCGAGGCGAGGAGCAAAGATATGGTCAATGGCGCGCGCATATCGGGTCTCGACGTCGACGGGTCTGATCACGGCGACTCTATGTGAGGCGCCACTCGGGTTCCATAGTATCGCACGTTCGGCAGACCGAGCGGCGCTTTCGGGCGGGCTCGGTCTGCCTGTCGTGTTCGCAGCGTTACCAGCGGCGGTACCCGTACCAGCGGCGGTGGCTCGGGACGTTGCAGGATTCCTCGGCGACTACCCGCCGGACAACGCGGCTCGTGGCGTGCACTCGCTGCGTTCCTGCCGTGGCCACAACCTCGGCGGCCTTGGGGGCTTCGGCGAGCGGCATGATGGGCTCGCCCACCGAGGCCAGCATCTCGAGCGGCGGCAGGTCGCCGTTCGGTGTCGTCGCGGAGGGGCCGATCGGCTGTCCGACGACCGCCGTATCGTTCGAGGTGGCGACCGACGTGGACGCCGGGGCAGCGCTGGCGCTCGTCGAGGTCGAAGCCACAGCGCTCGTCGCTGCTACTGCGCCGATCGTGGCGACCGTGGCCGTCGTGGTCGCCGAGGGAATGATCGGGGACGCGACCGGCGGACGGATCGAGGTGCCGATCGGCGGCTGGGCCGAGCGCTGGGTCGTTCCGGCGGGGGGCGGCCCGACGCTCTGGATGGAGCGGTTGCCACCGTTGCCGGCGACGTTGCCCGGAGCGGGAGGCTGCACTCCGAACGAGCGACGGGGGCCGGCGTTACCGATATTGCCTGGTGCAGGCGGCTGGACACCAAAGGAGCGCGGCCGGGACCCGTTACCGATATTGCCGACATTGCCCGGAGCCGGAGGCTGGACGCCGAACGTCCGGCGGTTGCCTGCGTTGCCGACCTGATTGCCGGGAGACGGTGGCTGCACCGAGCGGAACCGCCGGTTGTCGCGGCCGCCGCTGTTGCCGAACCGATTGCCGGACGGGCCATTGTTCCTGAACGCGCGGCTGTCGAAGTTGCGGCTGGGCCCCTGGAAGGAGCGCTGGGAGAACGCGCGGTTCGAGGAGAAGCCGCCCTGAGACGGTCCGCTGAAGCCCCGCTGGCCGCCGTTGCGGCCGAAGTTCTGGGCATCGCTGGGGGTGGCCACGACGCCGAGCATCAGGGCGACCGCGGAGATGGCGAGTGTGTTACGCATGCTCGTGCTCCTGTGTCGGGTTCGGGCCTTGGCTTTGGCCGTTTGAATTCGCTACGTCTCGAATTTGCCTGTACGATGTTCAAAATGCAAGAACAGAAATTGCCTGAGGCGATCACGAATGCGTGAGTGCGTGGGATGGCAGGATCGTCCGCGAGCCAACGATCGCCCGCGCACCGGCCCCGAAGCGGGCATGGCGGAACGGGCGGTGCCGAGACAGATCGGTACTCAGGAGCTGGTTTCGGCTTAGCTCCCGGGCACTCGGCCCGGGAAGACACCCGTCAGCGGCTCAAGGGTTCTCGAGGCCGAGCGAGATCTTGAAGCGGCGTGCGATGGCGGCGCCGTCTTTCTCCGGCAGGCGCCAGGGATCCTCGCTGAGCGCGATCTTGGCGACCGCGAGAACCGGGCCGGGCGTCTCGAACAGGAACTTTGCCAGCTCGTCCTGCTGGCTCTCCTCGGTGACCAGCATGGTCTCACGGATGCCGAAGCCCTTGGCGACGGCGCAGAGGTCCACCCGGCTGCCGGTCAGGCCCCGCTGGCGTCCAGTCTCGGAGAACCGTTCGTTGTCGAGCACGAGGATGGCGAGATTGTTCGGTGCCTGGTCGGCGACGACGCCGAGCGAGCCGATGCCCATCATCATCTCGCCGTCGCCGGTCATGGCGAGGACGCGCCGGTCGGGCTGGGCCATGGCGAGGCCGAGGGCCGTCGGAACGGCGAGACCCATGCCGCCCCAGGAATAGAGGTTGTCCGGACGGTCGCCGGCCGCGAACAGATCCCACGTCGGGCTGCCGAGGCCGGTGACGACCAGCCCGTTGCCGCGATGCTTCATGATGTCGGCCACGAACGGCCGGCGCTGCAGCTTGTTCGAGGTCGGGTTCGGCGCGGCCGAGGCCTTCGACGGTGCTTTGGTCATCGTCCCCTCACTTCTGCCCGAAGCCCTTGGCGCCGATGACGCGCTGGCTGACCAGCACGGCGGCGGAAATGGAGCTGTTGAAGGCCATGTCGGCCGCGGCGGCGAACGTCTCGGCGATCTCGTCGATCTTGTCGACGGGGAAGCAGCGTACGCCGACCGCCTCTAGCGCGGGACGCACGGCCTGGCCCATCGACACCTGCCACGGGTTGAACTCGCCCCACTGGCCGCGCATGGTGACCAGCATCAGGCAGGGCGCCTTGTAGGCGGCCGGAAAGCCCAAGGCATTGATGCAATTGCCGACGCCGGACGACTGCATGGCAATCATGGCGCGCTTGCCGCCCGCCCACTGGCCGGTGACCACGCCCATGCCCTCCTCCTCGGTGGAGAGGGTGACGAGGCGCATCGCCGGGTCGGCTTCGACCTTCAGAAGAAGCTGGGTCAGTCCGCCATCGGGGATGGTGCAGACCGTCGTGATGTCGCGCGATTTCATCTCGCGGAAGACGTCGTCGGACCAGTGGACCGGCGTCGCCGCTGCCTTCGCTGCCATGGGGATGCTTTCCGGTGGCGTGAGTGGAAGATCGTTGTCCGGACAGGGCTTGTGGCAGGGGCAGCGGGCGGGGTCAAGGGCGGGTTGGCCGCGCACGCGATTCGAGAGCAGCTACCTCCGCTTGACTGGCCTCACGCCGCCACGACCTCGGCGTCGCCGGCGATGGTGGTGCGGTGCATGACGCGGCGCTCGGTGGGGTCGTAGGGCGTCACGTAGTGCATGGTGCAGCGGTTGTCCCACATCAGGATGTCGTCGGTTTCCCAGCGGTGCTCGTAGACGAACTGCTTCTGCTCGGCGAACTCGGTCAGCTCGCGGATCAGGGCGACGGCCTCGGTGTCGTCCATGCCCTCGATCGCGTCGTTGTAGATCGGGCTGATGAACAGGGATTTGCGGCCGGTGACCGGATGGATCCGCACCATCGGCTGCCAGACCGCCGGCATGGATTTGCGCTCGGCCTCGGTCGGCTGGCGGGCGCCGAGCTCGCGGGCGAGCATGCCGAAGTCGTGGCGTGCGCGGCGGCCTTGCACCTTGGCTTTCAGGTGCTCGGGCAGCGCCTCGTAAACCGCGTACATGTTGGTGAAGCAGGTGATGCCGCCCGTACGGCTCACCTCGATGCCGTGCAGCAGCGAGCCTATGGATGGGCGCTGGCGGTAGCTCGAGTCGGTATGCCACTTCTGCGCCCCGGAGAGCTGCCGCATGGTCGGGTGGGACGGGGGCATGATCCGGCCGTCGTCGTCGGTGTTGGCGACGCGGAAGATCTCACGCACTCGCTTCGACTTGATGATGTCCTGATGGAACACCTCTGGCTCGCCGAAGTAGCGGGTGACGGCGACGTGCTGCTCGTCGGTGACCTGCTGGCCCGGGAACACGAGCACGAGGTGGTCGGCCCAGGCCTGCTTGACGGCCGCGACGGTCGCCTCTGACAGCGGGTGGTTGAAGTCGACGCCGCGTACCTCGGCGCCGAGCGACGGATGGAGCTTCCGGATCTGCAAGCCCGCGTCCGGGCCCTGGTTTGCGCTCGCCACGATGGGACTCCTTCACCTACAGACGATCCACGACGCTATCCTGGGCGCGGCTTGCCGCCGAGGCAACAGGCAGCGGGCTCATTCGACGCGCCGGAGTGAGGGGGGCGAGGCTAGCCTCCCGCGGCTCAGCGTCCTAACGTTGCAGCCTACCATCCATCCAGCGCGGCGTCCGCCGCGCGTTCCTGCCCGAGGATCACCCGCCATGCCGTTGAATGTGCCCCTTCGTACCGAGTTCGCCACCCTCAAGCTCGAGATCGGCGCGGACAGGGTGGGCCTCATCACGCTGAACCGGCCCGAGGTGCGCAATGCGATGAACTCGCAGATGATGACGGACCTGAGGGACTGCTTCCAGCAGTTCTACGTGCAGGAGAATGCCGCGGCGTGCCTCGTCATGACCGGCACCGGCGACCAGGCGTTCTGCTCGGGTGGCGATCTGAAAGAGCGCCGCGGCATGACGGACGCCACGTGGCGCCGGCAGCACGCAATCATCGAGCAGGCAGTCAAGGCCATGCACGACTGCCCGATCCCCGTGATCGCGGCGGTCAATGGCGCGGCCTATGCCGGCGGCATGGAAATCGCGCTCGCCTGCGATTTCGTCTACGCCGCCGAGCACGCCAAGTTCGCGCTGACGGAGGTGACGCTCGGTATCATGCCGGGTGCGGCCGGAACGCAGAACCTGCCGCGCGCGGTGGGCGTGAGGCGGGCCAAGGAGATTATCCTCACGGGCACGCCCTTCACGGCCGCCGACGGCTACGAGTGGGGCATGATCAACAAGGTCGTGCCCGGGCCGGAGCTGATGGCCGCCGTGATGGAGACAGCGCGCAAGATCGCATCCAATGCGCCCGTGTCGGTGCGGCAGGCGAAGAAATCCATGGACAAGGCGGGCGATCTCGACCGCGCCTCCGGCTACGCCTTCGAGATCGAAAGCTACAACCGGACGGTCGGCACCGAGGACCGCCAGGAAGGCATCAACGCCTTCAACGAGAAGCGGAAGCCTGTGTATAAGGGCCGTTAATTGCGCCGCGTGCCGATAGGAAAACCGACCATGAAAAATCCCGACGTCATCTGTCGCGAGGTGGGCCTGCGCGATGGCCTGCAGCTCGTGAAATCGTTCGTGCCGACCGAGACCAAGCTCGCCTGGGCCAAGGCCGTCGCCGCCGCTGGCGTGCCGGAAATCGAGATCACCAACTTCGTGCCGCCGAAGGTGATCGCGCAGTTCGCCGATGCGAGCGAGGTGGCGAAGGGTGCGCTCACGATCCAGGGACCGAAAATCATAGCGCTGGCGCCCAATCGCAAGGGCGCTGAAAACATGCTGCTGGCCGGCATGCGCAACGTGAACTTCGTGCTCTCGGTCTCGGAGGAGCACAACCTCGCCAACGTGCGAAAGACGGTCGACCAGTCGTTCGCGGAGTTCGAGAACGTGGTGGCGCTGCGCAACGAGCGGCCCGAGTGGAAAGACATTCGCATCCAGGGCACGCTCGCGACGTCGTTCGGCTGCACGATCCGCGGCAAGGTCAATCCCAATGACGTGCTCAAGTGCGTCGACCGCTACCTGTCGTTGGGTGCGGACGAGATCCTGCTGGCGGATACGGTCGGCTATGCGGCGCCGAGCGAGATCTCGAACCTGTTCCACCACACAGTGCAACTCGCGGCCGGAAAGCCCGTCTACGCCCACTTCCACGACACACGCGGGCTCGGCCTCGCGAACGTCTACGCGGCGCTCGAAGCTGGCGTGCGGGCGTTCGATGCCTCGACCGGCGGGCTCGGTGGGTGCCCGTTCGCGCCGGGCGCGTCGGGAAACATCGTGATGGAGGACCTCGTGTTCCTCCTGGAAAAGGAAGGCCTCAAGACCGGCATCGACCTCGAGAAGTATCGCATCGCCCGCGAGATCGCGGAAAAGGCGCTGCCCGACGAGAAGTTCTACGGCACCATTCTGCGTGTGGGCTTGCCGAAGGGCTTCACGCCCCCCACCATGGCCGAGGCGGCGGAGTAGAGGGCCGCCCTGCCATTCAGGGGTTGGGCATGGACGGGGATTCGTTCGACTACATCGTCACCGGCGCAGGCTCTGCCGGATGCGCGGTGGCGGCGCGGCTTTCCGAGTTGGGCCGGTATCGGGTGCTGCTGCTCGAGGCGGGCAAGCGCGACAGCGATCCCTGGATCCACCTGCCGATCGGCTATCACAAGCTCTATACGCACGACACCTACAACTGGCGCTTCGAGAGCGAGCCGGTGGCGGGCCTCAACGGGCGGACTTCCTATCAACCGCGCGGCAAGATGCTGGGCGGTACGTCCTCGCTCAACGGCATGGTCTATATGCGCGGCACGGCGGCCGACTACGACGGCTGGCGCCAGCGCGGCTGCGAGGGCTGGGACTATCAGAGCGTGCTGCCGTTCTTCCGCAAGGCGGAGGATCAGGAGCGCGGCGAGAACGAGTTTCACGGGGTTGGCGGGCCGCTGCGGGTTTCCGACAACAATTTCCGCAATGAGATCATCGATGCGGCGATCGAGGCGGCGGTGGCGCTGGGTGTGCCGCGCAACAACGACTTCAACGGCGCGACGCAGGAAGGCACCGGCTACTATCAGGCAACTATCGGCAAAGGGCGGCGGTGGAGCGCGGCGACGGCGTATCTGAAACCGGCGCGCGGACGCAAGAACCTCGTCGTCGTGCCGGAAGCGCATGCGACGCGCATTCTGCTCGAGGGCAACCGTGCGGTCGGCGTCGAGTACAAGACGCCGGCGGGTGTGAAAACAGCGCGAAGCCGCGGGGAGATCGTGGTCTCGGGCGGCGTCTACGGGTCGCCACAACTGCTGATGTTGTCGGGCGTCGGGCCCGGGGCACACCTCAAGGAAGTGGGTTTGCCGGTGGTGCGCGATCTACCGGTCGGCGCCAACCTGCACGATCATTTCAACTCGTTCGTCGCGTGGCGGGCGACCAAGGCGGTGACGCTCAATGATCTGGCGCGTTCGCCGATTGCGAAGGTCGGCGCCGGGCTCAAATATCTGCTCGGCAAGGGGAGTCCGCTCTCGGCCAGCAGCACGCTCGCAGGAATCCTGATCCGCTCCGATCCGCGCTTGGACCGTCCGGACCTGCAGTTCAACATCTCACTCTATTCGATCGAGCGGCGCGACCGACATGGCGTGGTGCCGCACCCGTACCCCGGCTTCATGATCACGCCGGTGCATCTGGCACCCGAGGGGCGCGGCCGGGTCAGCCTGAAGAGCGCTGATGCTTTGGCCGCTCCGAAGATCGAGTTCCAGTTTCTCGAGACGGCCTATGATGTCGATGCGATGCTTTATGGCATCCAGTTCTGCCGGAAGCTCGCCGAGCAGCCGATGCTGAAACCCTACATTGCGGAGGAGACGCAGCCCGGCCCGGCCGTCACGAGCGAGAAGGACCTGATCGAGGACCTGCGCAATCGCGGCATATCGAACCTGCATCCGGTCGGCACCTGCCGCATGGGCGTCGGCTCGGATGCCGTCGTCGATCCGAGGCTGCGGGTACACGGCATGCAAGGGCTGCGGGTCGCAGACGCGTCGATCATGCCGGCCGTGGTTGGTGGCAACACCAACGCACCGTCGATCATGATCGGTGAGAAGTGCGCGGCGATGGTGCTGGCGGATGCGGCGGGGGCGTAGGCATTTGGCCCCTTCCCGTAAACTGACAGACACATCACCCTCGACGCCGCCCGCTCGCTCTGCCTAGCATTGCTCGCGTGGCGGGCCACACCAATCCGCCCGAGCGAAGGGAGCGACACGCATGGCCTTCGAACTCGGCATCTTCGAGGAGTTCTGGCGCCGCGAAGGCCAGACGGAAGACGGCGCTTTCCGCGACGCCTTCGCCCAGCTCGACATGGCCGAGCAGGCCGGCATCGACGTCGCGTGGCTCGCGGAGCTCCATTTCGCGCCGCAGCGGTCCGTTCTGGCGGCGCCGCTCAACATCGCCAGTGCCTTCGCGGCACGCTCGAAGCGCATCAGGATCGGGATCGCGGTGCAGGTGCTGCCGCTGTGCCATCCGCTGCGCCTCGCCGAGGAGATCGCGACCGTCGATCATGTGAGCGGCGGACGGCTCATTTTCGGCGTCGGCCGCTCGGGCTTCGCGCGCACCTACGAGGCGTACGGCATCCCCTATGCGGAAAGTCGGGAGCGGTTCGCAGAGGTGCTCGCAATTCTCGAGAAGGCCTTCACCGAGGAGCGGTTTTCCTACGAGGGCCGTTTCCATTCCTTCACGAACGTGCACCTCGTGCCGAAGCCATTGCAGAAGCCCTTTCCGGAGATCCGCATCGCGGCCTCGGCCTACGACACCTATCCGCAGATCGGCACTCAGGGCTATCCGATCCTGATCGCCGTCCGGCAGGGTGAGCTCGCCGAGCTCGAACCCCACATCGCGGCCTACCAGCGAGCGTGGACGGAGGCGGGGCAACCGGGTCGCGGCCGGCTCTACCTGCGCATTCCGGTGTTCGTCGGTGCCTCGACCGCAGGCGCCCGCGACGACGCCGAGCACTCAATCATGACGTTCTATCGCGAGCTCGGCGCCCAGATAGCCAAGTCGGCAACGTCGGCCGGCGTCGACGACAGCGCCGCTCGAGCGGGGCGCGGCGCCGCGATGCAGTCGGTCACGTGGGAGCAGGCGCTGCGCGAGAAGGTCGTCGTCGGCTCGGCCGGAGAGGTCGCCGATCGCCTTTTGGAGCTGAAGGAAAGCCTCGGCATCGACGGCATCCTTGCGGAGCCGAATTGCGGTGGGTTGATCCCGCACGAGAAGGTGATGGCTTCACTGCGCCGCCTCGGCGAGGAGGTCGGGCCGCGCCTCAGATGAGATCGCCAAGGAGATAGGGCTGGGGTGACGCGCTTGCAGGCGTCAGTCGAGAAGGCCGCCTTGCCAGTGCGAACAGGCCAACGACGGCGAACGCCCTGGTGGCGCTCTTCGTCTGTCTCGGGGAATGTTCATGATGCTCATGATGCAAATCCAACATGCGCGGGTGCCGCTTGCGCGGCTGCGGGCTGGCATCTATCCAATTGGCGACAAAGCTCAAGATGATCACGCCGAGGTAGCCCCATGACCGACGAAACCATCTCCATGCCGCTCGAGCCGCAGTGGGGCGAGATCCGCGATGGCGTGCGCGCCGTCTGCGAGAAGTTCCCGAACGAGTACTGGGTGCGGCTCGACCACGCGGCCGAGTATCCGACCGAGTTCGTCAACGCGTTGACAGAAGCCGGCTATCTCGGATGTCTCATTCCGGAGGAATTCGGTGGGTCGGGTTTGCCGCTGTCGGCCGGATGCGCGGTGCTCGAGACGATCCACGAGATGGGCTGCAACGCGGCGGCGTGTCATGCGCAGATGTACACGATGGGCACGGTGCTGCGACACGGCACGGACGAGCAGAAGCGCAAGTATCTGCCCGAGATCGCGTCGGGCAAGCTCCGGCTGCAGGCGTTCGGCGTCACCGAGCCGACGACGGGCTCTGATACGACGCAGCTCAAGACCAAGGCCGAGAAGAAGGGCAACAAGTACATCGTGAACGGCCAGAAGGTCTGGACGAGCCGCGTCATGCAATCGGACCTGATGCTGCTGCTGGCGCGCACGACGCCCGCCGATCAGGTGAAGCGGCGCACGGATGGGCTTTCGGTGTTCCTCGTCGATCTGCGCGAAGCGAAGGGACGCGGCGTCGAGATGAAGAAGATCGACGCGATGATCAATCACAACACCTGCGAGGTGTTCTTCGACAACCTCGAAGTGCCGCCGGATGCGCTGGTCGGTGAGGAGGGGCAGGGCTTCAAGTACATCTTGTCGAGCATGAACGCCGAGCGCCTGCTGATCTCGGCCGAGTGCCTGGGCGACGCCAAGTTCTTCATCAACAAGGCGACCGAGTACGCCAAGGAGCGCGTCGTCTTCGGCAATCCGATCGGCAAGAACCAGGGTGTGCAGTTCCCGATCGCGCGGGCCTATGCGGAGCTGTGTGCCGCCGAGCTGCTGGTCGCGAAGGGCACGGCGCTGTTCGAGGCCGGCCGCGACTGCGGGGCGGAGGCCAACATGGGCAAAATGCTGGCGGCGGAAGCGGCGTGGCACGCGGGTGAGGCCTGCATGCAGACGTTCGGCGGGTTCGCCTACGCACGCGAATACGGCATCGAGCGGAAGTGGCGCGAGAGCCGGCTTTATCAGACGGCGCCGATCTCGACGAACATGATCCTGGCGTTCGTCGGACAGAACGTGCTCGGGATGCCGCGGAGCTATTGAGGGCTGATAGCCCGCTCACGCTGACGGCCCCCTCACCCTAACCCTCTCCCCGAGGGGCGAGGGGACGTGCAAGCTCGACCAGCTGCAGCGGATTCGAGCGGCCCCGACAAAGGGGACGGGTCAGAGCGAGAAGCACTGGCCAGCGTAGTAGTAGCATTTGCCGGGCTCGCCGGGGGCTTTGCAATTGGCGCGGATGGCAACGCCGATGGCCCTGTACCTGGGGTTCAGGATGTTGCTGCGGTGGACCGACGAGTTCATCCACTGGCGCATGAAGGACTCGCCCGTTCCGTGCGTGTTGTAGGCGAGGTTTTCGCCGGAACCGAGGCTCGAGGGGGCGTATTTGCGATAGCGCTGGTTGGGGCCGCGTCCATCGCTTCCGCTGTGGCTAAGGAAGGCGCCTCTCGCCATGTCGGTGACGTGGCCCGAGATCGCCGAAATGCAACGGCGATCGACGGCGAGGGATTTCAGTCCGCGCCGGGCGCGCTCGCGGTTGGTCAGCGCGATGATCTGTTGTGCTGCGCGGCCGGTGTTCGGGGCCGGCTTGGCTTTGGTGCGTTTCGATTGGGCTTGTGCGTCGGGGATCGTGCAGGCGAACGCTGCAAAGGCTAGGCAAGCGGTGGCCAGGAGAGTCTTGTACGCACGCGACATGGGTTCACCTTGGGGGATGCGGACTGGTTGGTCGGCTCGGACCGGACTCCGGCCGCCGATCTTTTCGAAGGTCTCGACGCGCGGCACGCCCCTCCCCCGGATCAAGTGTCCGGGGCCGACCCTCTCCCCAAGGGGAGTGGGTGGAAGTGGTGCCCGGCCCAACCAGTGGAGCCTACAGCGTTTTTGCCTGATCGCGGAGGACGAATTTCTGGATCTTGCCGGTGGAGGTTTTCGGGAGGGGGCCGAAGACAACCGTGCGGGGGATCTTGTAGTGGGCCATGTTGGCGCGGCAGTACGCGATGATGTCGTCGGCGGTGGTGGGCTTGGCGCCGGGCTTGAGCGTGACGAAGGCGCAGGGGCTCTCGCCCCATTTCTCGTCCGGCTTGGCGACGACTGCGGCTTCCATCACCTCGGGGTGGCGGTAGAGGATTTCCTCGACCTCGAGGGACGAGATGTTCTCGCCGCCCGAGATGATGATGTCCTTGGAGCGGTCCTTGACCTCGATGTAGCCGTCGGGGTGCCAGACGGCGAGATCGCCGGAGTGGTAGTAGCCGCCGGCGAAGGCCTCGGCAGTGGCGGGCTCGTTCTTCAGGTAGCCCTTCATGATCGTGTTGCCACGCAGCATGATCTCGCCGATGTGGCCGGCGTCTCGCGCGACGGGCTCGAGCGTGTCCGGGGCGGCCACCATCATGTCATCGATCATGACGAGGGGGACGCCCTGGCGGGCCATGAGGGCGTAGCGCTCGCTCGTGTCGAAGCCCGGAGCGTCCCAGCTCGCATCGTGGGCGCAGAAGGTCGAGGGGCCGTAGCTCTCGGTGGTGCCGTAGAGATGCAGCACCTCGAAGCCCATGGCCTCCATGCGCTCGATGACGATAGCGGGCGGGGCGGCGCCGCCGGTCGCGACCTTGGGCCGGGTGGGGAGCGTGCGTTTCGTATCGGCCGGGGCGTGGACGAGCATGTTCAGGACGATCGGCGCACCGCACATGTGGGTGACGCGCTCCTCGGCGCAGAGGTCGAAAATGCGCTTCGGCTCGACGCGGCGGAGGCAGACGTGGGTGCCGCCGGCCGCGGTGACGGCCCAAGTGAACGTCCAGCCCGAGCAGTGAAACATGGGTAGCGTCCACAGATAGCGGCTCTCGTGGTCGATCTTGAAGGTGAGCGCATTCGACATGGCGCCGAGGTAGGCGCCGCGGTGGCTGTAGACGGCGCCTTTCGGATTGCCGGTGGTGCCGGACGTGTAGAGCAGGCAGATCGAATCCCATTCGTCCTGGGCACCGGGATAATTGAAGCCCGGATCGCCAGCGGAGATGAAGGCCTCGTACTCGATGCTGCCCAGATGCGGGGCGTCGGTGGTCTCGGCGTCGGCGATGTCGATGACGATGGGGGCCTTGGCGCCGAGGCGCTCGAGCGCGGGTTTGATGGTGGCGTGAAACTCGCGATCGGCGAGGAGGAGACGGGCCTCGCCATGCTCGAGGCAGAAGGCGATAGCCCCGGGATCGAGGCGAATGTTGATCGGGTTCAGGATGGCCCCGAGCATTGGCACGGCATAGTGGGCCTCGAGCATGGCCGGCACGTTGGGCGCGAGAATCGCGACCGTATCTCCGCGGCGGATGCCGGCCTTCGCGAGCGCGTGGGCAAGGCGGCGAGCGCGGGCGTAGAACTCGGCGTAGTTGATGCGGCGGGCGCCGTGGACGACGGCCGTGCGGGCGCCGAAGAAGGCCGCGGCGCGGGCGAGGAAGCTGACCGGTGAGAGAGGTACGTAGTTGGCCGCAGTCTTGGCGAGCTCGGGTCGGTCCATCGGGCGGGCTCCTCCGTGCCTGGTCAGCCAGGCCGATTTGGTTTGAGAATCCGAATAACACGGGGTTTCCGGCGGCGCCACGGGAGGGGGTCGCGGTAGGGGATCCCGCGGACGTGCATTCCGTCTCGTCCTCAGCGCCCTGAGAATTCATCCTCTGCAATGGGGCGGGTGCCGGCGAAGCGTCGGGCGTGGTCGAGCATGGCGGGTGATGGCTTGGCGTAGTGACGGACGCGACTGGTCTCGAGGCCGAGCTTGGCGCGGCTGCCAGCCATGAAGGCGGCATAGCGGAACAGGACGCCGAGCGAGTCCATGACGGTGGCCTTTCCGAAGTGGAGCAGCTGCTTGCGCCAGACGAACTCGTTAAGGACGCCGTCGCCGGGGATGATTACGTCGGCGCCAGCGTCGAGCGCCCGCTGACAGGCAGCGTGAAAGCCTTCGACGATGGGGCGCGTCGCCGCGTCGTCGCCTTCGAGCATGTACTCGTCGATTGGAGGCTGCATGGCGAGGGAGGCGGCCAGCCGCCGCTCGAGCCCGTAGGCGTGGGCGACCTCCTCGTGCTGGGCCTTCTGGTCCTCGTTGAGAGCGATCAGTGCAAAGCGCTGCCCGAGCGAGCAGGCGACCAGCATGGCGGTCTCGGAGAGGCCAACGACCGGAATGTCGACAAGGGAGCGGGCCGCTCTGAGGCCCGGATCGTAGAAGCAACCAATGGCGACGGCGTCGTAGCCTTCGCGCTCGGCCGTGACGGCGGCCTCGATGATCTGGCTTTCGTTCAACATCTCCAGGTAGCGATGGCGGATGGCGTCGATCGGGACGAAATCCCGGCCGTAGGTGCCGGGTCTCAGGCCGTGCACGGTGACGACCGTGCCGGGATCGACGACGCAGGCGGCATGGTCGACGAGCGTGCGCCGATAAACGGGAACCATGCCGAGGTCGGTGAAGCTTTGATGCCAGATGCGCATTGGACCCTCCGTCGGCATACCGCACGGGAACGAGGCTGTCTCACTGGAGGCCGGTGCGCAACCGCCGGATGGCGGCCAGAGTTGACAGCTCGCCGCTCTTGGTTTCACACGAACGTCGAGACATGCAGCGCCCAGCGAAGTGGACGGACACCATGAAACGTGAAGCCTTCGACGTTGTGATTGCCGGTTGCGGGGTCGCGGGCCTTTCGGCGGCTGTCTCGGCGGCGGAGAACGGCGCGCGGGTGGTGGTTCTGGAGCGAGCGCCGGTGGAGGAGCGCGGCGGGCAGAGCCGGTACACCGAGGCCTATCTGCGCATGAAGAGCGAGAGCGAGGTGACGGACGATTTCGAGGTTCATCTGGCCGAGAACTGTGCCGGTAGTCTCGATCCGGAGCTAGTGGCGGAGACGGGGCGCGACCGAGACAGCCGGGTTGCCGCGGCGCGGGCGCTGAGTCTGGCGGACCCCGACTTCATCGAGACGTTCGCGCGAATGGCAGGGCCGACGGTCGCCTGGATGAAGGGCCATGGCGTGCGCTTCGATTTCCTGCCGACGCAATTCCTGACGAAGTCGCAGCCGCGATTGCTGCCGGTCGGTGGTGGCCATGCACTGGTCGAGGCGCTGGCGGCGCGGGCGGAGGCGCTGGGTGTCACGTTCCTCTACGAGACGACGGCGCAGTCGTTGGTCCTGGACGACAATGGGGCGGTGGCTGGATTGGTGGCGCGGGGGCGGGATGGCAGCGTGCGGCTCTCGGGCAAAGTGGTGCTGGCTTGCGGTGGCTTCGAGGGCAACGCGGAGATGATGACCCGCTATGTGGGGCCGCGCTCGGTCTATCTCAGGCCGATCTGCCGGGGCGGCTATTTCAACCGGGGCGAAGGCATTCGGATGGCGCTCGACATCGGAGCGGCGAGTGCCGGCGAGTTCGGCAGCTATCATGCGGAGCCGATCGATCCGCGAGCCGGCGGCTCGGAGCCATCGGTGTTCATCTTTCCCTACGGCATCCTGGTCAACAAGGACGGACATCGCTTCGCCGACGAGGCGCCGGGCACGGTCGACGCCTATTATGAGCGGGTGACTCGGCGCATCTACGAGCAGCGCGAGGGCGTCGCCTATGTGATCCTCGACGCCCGGCACATGCGCATTCCGAGCTACCGCCTGGCGATCCGGACGGATCAGCCGCCAATCGAGGCCGCGTCCATCGGCGAGCTTGCCGAGAAGCTCGACATTTCGACAGAGGCGCTGGCGGCGACGGTGGCGCGCTACAATGCGGCGTGCATCGATGACGAAACACGGTGGCGGCCGCTGGAGCTCGACGGATTGTCGACGCGCGGACTGGTGCCGCCCAAGTCCAACTGGGCCATGCCACTGACGGAAGCGCCGTTTCACGCCTATCCGATCATCTCGGCCAACGTGTTCACGTTCGGCGGGCTCAAGGTGGATACCGATGGCCGTGTGCTGGACAGCGACGGCCGGCCGATCGCCGGCCTCTATGCGGCCGGTGAGATCATCGGGACGTACTACCGGCACTACACGGGGGCGACGTCGGTGCTGAAGGGCATGGTGTTCGGCAAGCTGGCGGGTGCACACGCGTCGCGGCTGGAAAATCGCCCAGGCGCCTGACGGTCTGCTGCAAAATGCGTCGAGGCGCCGTCCGCGGAGGGCGATAGACTCGCTCGAGCGAATCAACGTCGGAGCGGGTATGGGGACGGCGCTGGCGCTGCAAAGCCTAATCGGGGTCGCCCTCATTCCGCTGGTCGCGTATGCGCTGGCGGCGCGGGCCGAGCGTATCGCGCCCTGGGTCGCGTTGCGCGCAATTGCTGCCGGCATCGGACTTCAGGTCGGAATCGGCCTTGTCCTGCTCAAGCTTCCAGCCTCGCGGATCGTGTTCGACGGGGCAGCGTCCGTCGTCGCGGCGCTGCAGCAGGCGACCGAGCGGGGCATGCAACTCGTGTTCGGCTATCTGGCCGGTGGACCCGCGCCATTCGAGATCGCCCGGCCGGAGACGACGTTCCTACTGGCGTTCCGCGGATTGCCGCTGATCCTGCTGGTCAGCGTGCTGACGCGGCTGCTCTACCACTGGGGTGTGCTGCAGCGCGTGGTCCAGGCTCTGGCGCTGGTTTTCCAGAAGGTTTTCGGAATCGGTGGCGCGCTCGGCACGGCAGCATCGGCCAACGTCTTCGTCGGGATGGTGGAGGCGCCGCTGCTGGTGAGGCCGTATCTCGCCGGCATGGGGCGCGGGGCGCTACTCGCAACGATGGCGGTCGGCATGGCCACGATCGCGGGGACAGTGATGGCGCTCTATGCCGCGATCCTGGAGCCGGTCGTGCCCGGCGCGGCGGGACATGTGCTGGCGGCGTCGCTGATGAATGCTCCGGCGGCGCTGCTGCTGTCGCGGCTCGCGATGCCTGTGGGTTTCGACGGTGGGCCCGAGATCGCGGTGTCGGAGATCGGTGACGGGCCTCGATCGAGCATGGATGCGATCGTGGTGGGCACGATGGACGGCGCGCGGCTGCTGGTGACGGTGACGGTGATGCTGGTGGTGGCGACGGCGCTGGTCGCGCTGGTGAATAGCGTCCTGGGAGCGGCCGTGCAGCCGTTCGGGCTGACGTTGACGATCGAGCAGGTGCTCGGTTGGCTGGCGGCGCCGGTGGCCTTCGCGATCGGCATTCCGTGGGGCGAGGCGGCGACGGCAGGGGCGCTGATCGCAAAGAAGGTGGTGCTGAACGAGCTGGTCGCGTACCTCGATCTCGCAAAGCTGCCAGCCGAGGCGCTCTCGCCGCGCTCGCGACTGATCCTGACCTACGCGTTGTGCGGGTTCGCCAATCTCGGCTCGCTCGGGATCATGGTCGGAGGGCTCACGGCCATGGCGCCGGAACGGCGCGGGGACATCGTGGAGCTGGCTCCATTGGCCCTGGCCGTGGGGCTGATGGCCACGTTGCTGTCGGGCGCGGTGATCGGCACCATCGCCGGCATATGAGGGTGAAGCCCAGGGAATCCGTGGATGGCTGACGGCAGCGATGGCGGCGACAAGGCGGTCGCGGGCACGTCTCAGGTGCGGCCACCGATGCCGCAGCTCATTCCGTCGCCATACGGGGCTTACGCGCTGGCGCTGCTCGTCGGGGCATGCGGCTCGGTCGCGTTCGTGTGGATGGGGCTTCCGCTGCCCTGGTTTCTCGGCGCGCTGACGGCGTGCCTCGTCGCCTCCGTCGCTGGGCTGCCGGTGAAGCGGCCGTCGCCCTTGTCGATCCCGATGCGGGCCGTGCTCGGCGTGGCGGTGGGATCGGCCTATACGCCGGCCTTACTCGATCGATTGCCGAGCATGATCGGCAGCCTGCTGCTGCTGATCCCGTTCATGGGCGTGATCATCGTGCTGGGCATGGCGTTCTACGAGCGGGTGGCGAAGTTCGACCGGCCGACGGCGTTCTACTCGGCGGTGCCGGGCGGGCTGACCGACATGACGACGATGGCGGAGGACAGCGGCGCCAATGTGCGTGCGATCATTCTGGTGCAGGCGAGCCGGATTCTGGTGATCGTCTTCGCGCTGCCGCTGTGGCTGCAGTGGCACGACGGGCTGTCGGTGGGGCAGGCCTTCGCGAGCCGGGTTCGCATCTGGGAGATCTGGCCGTTCGATGCGCTGGTGATGATCGCCATGGGTTGGGGCGGCTGGTGGCTGGCACGCCGGCTCGGTATGGCAGGCGCGCCCATCGTCGGGCCGATGCTGGTGAGCGGCATCGCGCATGCGCTGGGCTACACGGCGACCAAGGTGCCGCTCGAGGTTCTGGTGGTGGCGCAGATCAGCGTCGGCGTGATGCTCGGTTGCCAGTTCCGCGGGCTGACGCTGAAGGAGTTCACGGGGACGATGACGTGGGGCATCGCCAACGCTCTGGTGCTGCTGGTGGTGACTGGCGGCGTCGCGGCAGGGGTGTCGAGCGCGACAGGTTTCGATCCGGTGTCGGTGCTGCTGGCGTTCGCGCCGGGCGGGCAAACGGAGCTCAATCTGCTGGCTTATGTTCTCGGGCTCGATGTCGCCTATGTCGCGCTCCACCACCTGACGCGGCTCGCGATCGTTATCCTCGGGGCGCAGCTGGTGTTTCGAACCAGGACGGACTGGCGCCGCTGACACTCTGCCCGTGTTCCTCGTGCCGCCTGCGGCCGCGACGTGCTAACACAGCGGGCGCGAAAGCGGATCGAGAGGCAGAGGCCGAATGGAGGGCTGGATGGCGATGCTCATGAACGTCGCCGGGATGAGCGTGGCGCTCTATGCGCTCGTCGTCGCGGCTGCGTGGCTCGGGCAGCGACATCTGATGTACGTCCCGGACCCGGCGCGGGTGACGCCGACGGCGGCAGGGCTGACGGGTGTCGACGAGCACGTGCTCGAGGCGCCGGACGGAGCCCGCGTGATGACGTGGCGGACAACGGCCGTGCCGGGCCGGCCGTACCTCCTCTATCTGCATGGCAATGCCGGAAACCTGGCGAGCCGGGCCGATCGCTTTCAGCGCTACCAGGCGCGAGGTGTCGGTCTGATGATGCTGAGCTGGCGCGGCTACAGCGGAAGCACGGGCCGGCCATCCGAGGCAAAGAATGTCGCCGATGCGCGGCTCGGCTACGACGCGCTGGTGGAATCGGGCGTGCGGCCCGAGGACATCGTAATCTATGGCGAGTTGCTCGGCTCGGGAGTGGCCATTCAACTGGCTGTCGAGCGCAAGGTGGCGGCGCTGGTGCTGGACGCACCCTATACGTCGATCGTAGATGTGGCGCTGCTGAGCTATCCGTATTTGCCGGTGCGGCCATTGCTGATCGACAGGTACGAGAGCGATCGCCACATCAAGCAGGTCGAGGTGCCGGTGCTGGTGCTGCACGGGGAACGGGACGCGGTCATTCCTGTGCGGATGGGAAAGGCGCTGTACGAGATGGTGCCAGGGCCGAGGAAGCTGGTGCTGTTTCCCGACGGCGGCCACGTCGATCTGGACGGCTACGGTGCCGTCGATGTGGTCATGGAATGGATCGACGACGTTTTCCGAACGAAGGCCGGCCGCGGGGCTTAAACGACAAAGCCCGGCATGGAGCCGGGCTTCTCGATCAGACATGTAGGGTTGTAAGGCGCCAGATCAGCGGCTTTGACCGCCGGCACTGGAGCCGCCACTGCCACCGGCACCGCCGCCGCCACCGCCGAAGCCGCCAGATGCACCGGGACCCGTCGGCTTGGCGGGCTTGCCGGGAATCAGGCCCTCGCGCTGAGCGCGCTTGCGGGCGAGCTTGCGGGCGCGACGCACGGCCTCGGCCTTCTCGCGGACACGCCGCTCCGAGGGCTTCTCGTAATAGTTCCTGAGCTTCATCTCGCGGAAAATGCCCTCGCGCTGCATCTTCTTCTTGAGCGCCTTCAGGGCCTGGTCGACGTTGTTGTCACGGACGAGTACTTGCAAGCGGATGCCTTCCTCAAGCGTGAGGCCAAATCGGATTGGCCTGATTAAGGATCTTGTGCAGGTTCCGCAAACGGTATCGCCCGGCAAGCCGGGCAGCGCGGACCTATCTGGGCTCACATGTAGCAAAGAGCCGGCGAGGTGTCCACCGCCGTTGGTGTCTCTCTTCGATGTGATGCCGGCGCAATCGCCGCTGTGGGGGTGGCCGTCGGGTTGGGTCATCTTGCGGCGCCCCGTAGGCCACGGGCGCCCCGCGCTACGTGCATTCGTCTTATGCAAAGCATTGAGACAACACGATCATTCCCAAGTCTGGCCACGCTGTGAGCAAGGTCTGGTCCGATAGCGGCGGACTGGGGGACGTCCGTTTGTGCGGAAGGGATGTGCTGGTGCTTGCGGCCAAGCCGATCGGCTGGTCCGCGGAACGTGGAGAGCCGTATGACACCAACTCGAACGCTGCCAACTCGCCTGATCGCGACGACGGCTGCCTGCCTTGCCTGCATCAGCGTCATGCCGCTCGAAGCCGGTGCGGCAGATCTCGATGGGCCGCCACCGCGAGCGCTGCCACAAGAGTCGTGGTCACCGGGTTTCAGGCCGTCTATCTGGCAGGGCTTCTACTACGGGTTGAGTGCGGGCTTCGGTTTCGGACAGTCGTCGCTCTTCAGTGACCTGGACGACAGTCCTGCGCTCGCCACCACGGAGCCGTCCGGTTTCGTGGGCAGCGTGACAGCCGGCTACAACTGGCAGATCGGCTCCGGCGCGGTTTTCGGCGTCGAGGGTGACCTCGGGCTCATGGACGTGACCGCGGACGACACCATCGCGTCTGACGGAAGCGTCTTTAAAACGCAACTCGGGCCGTTGTGGGGTACGGTTCGCGCCCGGCTCGGCATGCTGCTCACCGACCGGATGCTGGTCTATGCGACGGGCGGAGCGGCGTTCATGCAGGTCGATGAGATCTCGCTCGGAACCACGGGCGGGGACACGTCGCTGACCGATGATTTTCGAGCCGGCTACGTCGTCGGCGCCGGTGCGGAGTATGCACTGTCGGAAAACATGTCGATCAAGGCCGAATATCTCTACATGGATTTCGGAAGCCTTGCCGGCGTCAGCGCCACGGGGGGCGACCTCTCCATCGAAAACGAGGTGCAACTGGTGCGAGCCGGCGTGAACTTCAAGTTCTGAGCGCTGGAGCGAGGCGAAGCCATAATAGCATTTTGGCGCCGGGACTAGCTGGTCCTGGCGCCAAGACTTTGATGAGGCACGGCACGTAGGTGCCGCAAGCGTCACCTCGCCATCAACATAGGCAGCGTGCTGTGGGCGAGGAGGTGGCTGGTGGCGCCGCCAAAAATCATCTGCCGGAGCCGGCTTTGGGTGTAAGCGCCCTTGATGATGAGATCGGCACCGAGCTTCTGGGCCTCGGTCAGCAACACCTCGCCCGGCTTGCGGCCATCGGCGGCGAGGCTGACCTCGCGGGCGTTGACACCGTTCGCCGCGAGCCAGTTCTGGGCCTCCTTGCCGGAGGGGCCAGACACCGTCAGCCCCTCGACGGTCATGATCGTGACGGTTTTCGCCTGCTTGAGCAGTGGCATGGCGGACGCGGTGGCGTGCGCCTGCTCGGTGCTGCAGTTCCAGGAAACGAGAATGTTCTCGCCCAGAGTCGCAGGCGGCTTAGGCGGCGCGACCAGGATGGGCTGGCCACTTTCAAAGAGGGCACTCTCGAGCGTCGTCATGCGGGGGCCGCGTCCACTCGGGGAGGGGCGGCCGATGACGGTGGCGTCGTAGACCCGGGCGAGGCTGCCCAGCTCGGCATCGTCGATCGAGGGGCCGGCGCGCCAACGATAGCGCAACCCCGTCAAGTCCTTGAAATGCGTCTCGAAGCGCGACCGGACCTTGCCTACGAACTCGGCGTCGTTCCAGTCGGCTGGCGGAAACGTAACGGCGACAATGGGATCAGGTGCGACAATCTCGACGTGGACCGGCCGCAAGGCGACACCTTCGGCGATAGCCTCGAAGCGCTGCGCGAGAAGCGCCGCGCAGGTCATCACCGACGGCATGATCTCACTCTGGTCGACGGGAACCAGGATAGACTTCATGGCATGCTCCCCTTTCTGCGGCTCTATTCGCCAAGGCCAATTCCGGCTCATTGAAAAACAAGGTAACACGGTTCGCGGTCGGCCAAAGCATTCTCGGCAGGCCGTTTCCGGCTAATTTTCGACCGTTCAAGCCGACTGGGTCAAAATCGGAGAAGGCCGCCGACCGAGGCGTAAGCGCCGCCGACGTGCTCGCGGTCACCATCGGCTCCAGCGGACACGGAAATCTCGCCCCGATTCCATTCGTAGCGGAGGAAGCCGCCGGCGCGGCCGCCGTCATGGTTGAGGTTGCCGAAAGCCGAGGCCTCGAGGCCGGTCGACCATCCGGAGCCCACGAGATAGCCGAGACGAACGCGGCCGCCGTAGGATTCGAATGGCTGGCTCCAGTTGGCATCGGCCTGGAGGAAACCCCAGTCCGACAAGCGGGTCCACGTCTCGAGAACGACCTTCACGCCCCGCTTCGTGCCCTGCACCCCGTTCTCGTCGTCGATTGCGATCGGGCTGTCGGAGCCAGCCGAGATCCTGTGGCTCTCCTCGGTCAGGCCGAGATAGGTCTTCAGGGTGGTAGGGCCGAGGCTCAACTGATAGCCGACGAGCAGATCCGCCGAGGTCTGCTCGCCGAAGAACTCGGGCCATACGAAGCGTCGTTTCGTGGGGTCGAAATAGGGGCGGGCGTAGCGGTAGCGGCCGTAACCGCCCCCCGTGCGAAGGCGCAAACCGTCCTCGCGGAGGTCGCCGAAGAAGGCTGCGGTGAGTCCGCCGTAGACCGACCATGAATGCCCAGCTCCGTCGGCCCCGGCGTTGGCCTCGTAGGTCAGCTTGGCCGGAGCGGGCCTCGCGGTTGGGGCGGCACCGGGAGCGGCAGTCTGGGCCGCGGCCGAAGCAGACATGGCCGCAGCCATCAACCCAACGGCGACGGTCCAAAATTCGCGGGTGGCAAGAAACGCGCTGATACGCAACACGATGGGGAATCCGATACGCTACGCCATACCGACAGGTGAACACCATGTCGACTGACGATCAGTATCGGGCGCTGCTGCAGAGCCTTCAAACAATCACAGGTTGAAATTTCCCTGTTTGGTCGATTTTTTCAGCCGGCTGCAACTCCCCGGCGAACGTTGCGCCAATCGCCGACAGCGGGACACGGAATGCCGAGGTTCTCGCGTAACGTGGTGCCGCGATACTCCTTCTGGAACAGTCCACGGCGCTGCAACTCGGGCACGACGAACCTGACGAAATCCTCGTAGGTGCCGGGCACGGACGTGGCGCCGACGACGAAGCCGTCGCAAACCTTCGCCGTGAAGTATTCCTCGAACTTGTCGGCGACGTCCCTGGCGCTTCCCACCCAGGGGTTCTGCAGCCGGCCACGGCCCGATATGCGAATGAAATCGCGGATCGTCGGGTTACGCCCGCCCATCTCGGCGACGACGCGGTCGCGCATGGTGTGGAGCCCCTGAATGCTCTTCAGCTCCTCGTCGGTGAAGGGCTCGTCGAGCGGCTTCGAGCCGAAGTCGAAGTTCATGGCCTCAGTGAGCAGCAAGAGGCTGTCCACCTCCTTGGGGAGCGTCTCGAGAAGGGCGCGCTTGTCCTCGGCCTCGGCTCGGGTCTCGGCGACGACGGGATAGACCAGGGTCCCGATCTTCATGCTTTCGGGATCGCGGCCGGCTGCAGCGGCAGCGGCCTTGTAGGACTTGTAGGATGCCTGTCCGCCTTCGACGCCGATGTTGTAGGCAAAGATCAACTCGCCCCATTCCGTGGCGAAGCGCTTGCCGCGGCCCGACTGCCCGGCCTGGATCAGAACAGGGTGCCCCTGTGCAGAGCGTGGGACGGTGAAGGGACCGCGCGACTTGAAATATCGGCCCTGGTGGTCGGCCCGACGGACTTTCTCCGGGTGGGCGAAGAAGCCTGTCGTCTTGTCGATGACGAGGGCATCGTCGTCCCACGTGTCCCAGTGGCTCATCACCACCTCGAGGAACTCGTCGGCTCGGTCGTAGCGCTCGTCGTGGTCCGGCATCGAGTCGCGGCCCATGTTGCGGGCCTCTGCGTCATTCAGCGACGTGACGATGTTCCAGGCGGCGCGACCACCGGTCAGCTGGTCGAGTGTGGCGAAGGTGCGTGCGACGTGGAAGGGCTCGTAGTAGGTGGTCGAGTAGGTGACGCCGAGGCCCAGGCGCTCGGTCGCCATGCCGATTGCGGTCATGCAGGTGAAGGCGTCCATCTTGACGCAGCGGACGCCGTTGGCGACGGCCTCCTGATAGTTGCCGGACTGGAACTCGGGCATCGAAAGACGATCGTCGAAGAAGGCGAGATGGAACTTGCCGGCTTCCAGTGTGCGGCCGATGTGGCGGTAGAAATCGGCCGTCATGAAGTCGGTGCGGCTGGCGGGATGGCGCCACGAGGCGGAGAAGTTCGAGCAGTTCTGCGCCTGCAGGAACCCGACGAGAACCATCTGACGCATCTTCCACTCTCCTTGTTTTCCGGGCAGCATGGGCGCGATAACCCGTCGCTCCAGCCGGTATATGTCCGGACCGGTAGGCCGGGAAGTGTGCCACCCGGCCGCAAGGCCTCCAACCGATAGCGATCTCGCCCCGCCATGATGCCCTATTTCGAGACCCATGGGGGCGCGCGCGGCCCTCACATGCTGATGGTACACGGTTTCCTGTCGAGCCGATCGCAATGGCGCGTGAACCTGCCGGCGCTCAAGCAGGTGGCGCATCCGGTTCTGCTCGAGCTTTTGGGGCATGGCCGGTCGCCTGCGCCGGAGGACCCGGAACCCTATGCCGTCGCCTCGTATATCGCGGCCTTCGAAAAGATCCGGACCGAGCTCGGCGCAGAGCGCTGGGTGGTATGCGGGCAATCGTTCGGCGCGGGGCTCGCGATCCAGTATGCGATCGAGCGTCCGGACCGCGTGATGGGCGTGATCTTCACGAACTCGATCTCGGCATTGTCGCCGAAGGACGATCCGGAGCGGGCGAAGGTGCAGGCCGAGCGCATGGAGCAGGTGACGCACGGCGGCAAGGGGGCGCTCGAGGCGCTGAGGATCCATCCGCGACATGCGAAGCGGTTTCCCGAGGACATCAAGGCTGAGATGGTGGCGGACGCCGAGCGGATCGCGCCGGAAGGGATTATCCGGTCGATGCAGCTCACGTCGCCGGATCTGTCGATCGCGCATCGGCTGGGAGAGGTGAAGGTGCCGGCGTTGCTGGTCAACGGCACGTGGGAGAAGCGCTTTCAGCCGATGCGGGCCAAGGTGGCGGCCGAGATGCCGGGCGTGCGAATCGTCGATCTCGAGGGCGGGCATTCGATCAACATCGAGGCGGCTCAGGGATTCGATCAGGCAGTGATCGAGTTCGTGACGGGCCTCGACCGTTGAGGCCGGTCTCGGCTACGATGGCAAAGCCGACCGTAGCAGCCGCAGCACCGCCCCGAGGCCCATGACCGAAGGACAGAGCGATCTCGTCCAGCTGCTCGCCAAGGTTGCAGGTCGTGACCGGAGCGCCTTCGCGGCGCTCTACGCTCTGACCTCGGCGAAACTCTACGGCATCATTCTCCGTATCTCCAGGCGGCGGGATCTGGCCGACGAGGTGCTTCAGGAGGTGTACGTTCGAATCTGGGAGCGGGCTGGCGACTTCGACGCGTCGCGTGCCTCCCCAATCGCCTGGATGGCGGCCATTGCTCGTAATCGGGTGCTGGACGACGTGCGGCGGAAGCCCATCGTGGAGAACGGAGCACCGATCGAGGCGGCGGGTGAAATCGTGGATCCGGCACGACCAGCTCTGGAGATTTTGGAGTTGGCGGAGGACGCCCGGCGTCTTTCGGAGTGCCTGGGAGAGCTCGACGGCAACCGGGAGGAGATCGTCCGGCTGGCTTATCTCGAGGGGCTCTCGCGGGAGGAGCTTTCGCAAAGGTTCGGTGCGCCGGTGGCGACGATCAAGACCTGGCTGCATCGCAGCTTGAAGCAGCTCAAGGACTGCCTCTCAGGATGACCGAGCGCGACGACATCGACATGCTGGCCGCCGAGTACGTGCTCGGCACGCTCGACGCCGCCGAGAGGACGGCGGTCGCCGCGCGCCGCCAGCGCGAGCCGGCACTCGATGCCGCGATCGAGGCCTGGCAGCGGCGCATGGCGCCATTGGACGACAAGGTCGCGCCGGTCTTGCCGCCGGACGACGTCTATGCGCAGATCGTGGCACGGATCGGCGGATCGCATGTGCCGACGGCGCCGAGCGTCGCGGCCGAGGTTTTGCACATGGCGGCACTCGAGCGACGAGTGGCGTTCTGGCGCCGGGCGGCGACGCTGGCCGGGGCGATTGCGGCGATGCTGGCGCTCGTCATTGTGTTGCGCGACACGCTGCTGCCGGCGCCGCCGCAGAATTTCGTGGCTGTATTCCAGAAGGACGATCGGCAGCCGGCGTTCCTGCTGGCGATCGATCTCAAGACGCGCGAGCTGGTCATCCGGCCGGTGACAGCGGAGCCGCTGCAGCAGCGGACCTATCAGCTCTGGATCCTCGATCAGGAGGTTTCACCGGTGCCTCGCTCGCTGGGTCTGATCGACGCTTCGCTGAAGGAGCCTACGCGGAAGACGGTCGCCGCGATCGATCCTGCCGTGCTCAAGCGCGCCACGTTCGGCATCAGCGAGGAGCCGCCGGGCGGCTCGCCGACAGGGCGCCCGACCGGACCGGCACTGCACGGGCGGCTGATCCCAGCGTCGCCTTAACGGGTGGCGGTCGGCAGGGCGACGGTTGCTCGAGCTCAAGGGCGAATTACAGGCGGGCCCGCGGCGCATGGGGGCGACGCCGCAGGCCCGCCTCGCGTCCGGTTGGACAGACGCGCGCGACGTCCAGCCCCGCATTGCGGGTATCGGCAGAGCGTACCGTCGCGCCATGAGACTATAACCAGTTTGAGCATCTGTGGAGGCCCTATTGCGTGCCCGGACAGATCCGTAGCGGCCTTTTAGATCGAGCCCTGCCCGGGCTGATCGCCGAGCGGTCACGCATCCGTGATCTTGCGGCTGAAACCCGTGCCGCGATCTCCCGTAACTGCCACGTGCCCGGGGTCCGCATCAGGACCGATCCTGTCCGGGCCGCCACTCTCGGGAGATGAGCATGACGCAACACATAACAGCTAAACTGGCCGCCGTTCTCGGTGCTGCATTTCTGGCACCGGGTCTCGTCGCTACGGTTTCCGCAACTGCGGTGCAGGCGGGAACTGTCGCCGCCCTGCAGGACGGAACGACGATCGCGTGGATCGATACGCGGTCGCGAAAGGTGACGGGCTCGGCAAAACTCGACGGGGGTGCGCGTCTCGTCGGGATCGACGTCCGACCGGCGGACGGCAAGCTCTACGGGCTCGCCGCGGACGGGGCTATCGTGACGGTTGATCCCAAGACCGGGAAGTGGAGCAAGGTGAGCCAGCTCAGCGAGACGCTGCCAGCTGGAAAAGGCGTGAGCTTCGTCGTCGACTTCAATCCGGTTGCGGATCGGCTCAGGGTCATGGCGAGCGACGGTACGAACCTCAGGGTCAATGTCGCGGACGGCAAGGCGATCGTCGACGGGCGGCTCAAGTATGCCGAAGGCGACAAGGGCAAGGGGCTCACCCCCAAGGTCACGGCGGCAGCCTACACGGACAGCGTCGCCGGCACCAAGACGACGGCGCTCTACGACATCGACGCGGCGAACGGGTGGCTTCTCAAGCAGGCGCCGCCGAACGACGGTGTCCTCGTCACCGTGGGGCCGACGGGGGTCAAGGCCAAAGGCCCGATGGCGCTCGATATCCTGGCCGACGGCAAGGGCGGCAACGCGGCGTGGCTGCTCGCCGATGGCAAGCTCTACGAGATCGATCTGAAGACCGGTAACTCGAAGTCCCTCGGCGACGTCAAAGGCCTGACGGGCACGACCTGGGACATGGCGATCCTGCCACCTGCCTAGTGGGGGTCAGGTGGCGGGTGCGACCGCCGGACAACTCCCCATTTCGTCCGGCGGTCGCTTTCATAGTGGAGGCTGGAGCCTCGTTGCCGACCGTCGGGACGCGGGCTATCTGGCTCAGGCAGGAGGATCGAGCATGAAACTTCAATGCGCGCTCGTCGTGTCGCTGGGGCTGATTTTCGCGGCGCCGGTCAGCGGGTCGGCATCGGGCGAGGGCCCGGTCGAGGTGGCGCAGGCCGGTGGCGCGGCTGCCGGTGCGGCTGCAGGGCAGGAACGCGTGGGCGAGGCCGAGCTCTCGTTCGAGGATCGCGTCGCGAGCTTCATCAACGAGTTCTATCTGTCGGGCGAGCGGCGCTCCGACGAGGATCTCGAGAGGCTTTATGCAGCGCGCGTCGACTACTTCGGCAAGGGGCGCTGGCTGCGCGCCCGGGTGATCGGCGACAAGCGCTCCTACTATGCGCGGTGGTCGCGGCGCAGCTACGCGCTGTTGCGCGACACGCTTCGGGTGGACCGGCGGCCGGGACCGGAAAAGATCTACGACGTCACGTTCGAGTACACGTTCGACGTCGGAGGGGCTGCCCGGGTCTCGCGAGGCCGCGGTCGAGCGTTGCTAACAATGGATCTCAGCCAGGACGGCGGGCGAATCACACGAGAAACGGGCGAGGTGATCGAGCGGTGGTGACGGTCCGTCAGCGCCGCGGACGGGCTCGGCGTTGCGGCACGTCGGACTCGCCGTCTCCGGTCGCAGCATCGCCCCGAGGCCGGGCGGCGGAACTCTGCGCGGCGGCGGACGGCGGCTCGGCGCAATCGGTGAGCCAGACGTCGAACACGGGATGCTCGACGGCGTTGAGGCCGGGGCTCTCGGCAAACATCCAGCCCGAAAAGATGCGCTTCTCCTTGCCGTCGAGCAGCAGCTCGTCGATCTCGACGAAGGTGCTGGTTTTCGGGGGCTCGGTGGGTGAACGCGAGTAGCAGGCGCGGGGCGTCACTTTCAGTGCGCCGAATTTCACCGTCTCACCGAGCTTGATCTCGAGCTTGGAGATGCGGGCCGTCACCTTGTCGAGCGCCGCGAAGACCGCTTTGCTATTCTCGAGGCGCTGGGCGTGAGCCATGGACGGCTCCAGTGCCATCGCCGAGTAGAGGGCAAGGCCAAGCGCGAACGTCACGCGCAGGGCTGTGCCGCCGCGCGGCGCAAATGCTCGGGAGGTGCCGTCAGCGCTCTGCCGCATGCGATCTGCCAAGCTCCCCTGCTCCTCATTTGCCGGCCGAGTGCTACATCGGCCGCAACGGGCCTCATCGGGCGACACACTGCAACCAGACTTCGGCGCGAGCGTGGTCGCGGCGAACCTTCAATCCGGCCGCCAAGCGGTATAGTCGCCGGTCGCCTTCGGCCTTGTTCCCGACGCCAGAATCGAGCCGGATGGCCGGTAGGCCTCGGACGTTCCCGTCATGTTGGGCTGATGCGGCTTCTGCCAAGGACGTGCGACGTAGGTCTCCCGGGTCGGCGGCGTATCGACCGTATAGTGCATCCAGCCGTGCCAATCGGGCGAGATCTTGGATGCCTCGGCGCCGTTGGCGTAGACGACCCAGCGGCGTGGCACGCCGAGGGGCCCGACGCCGGAGCGCTGGACAAAGTAGCGATTACCCATCTCGTCCGTGCCGACGTGCTCGCCGCGCCACCAGGTGGTCAGCCGCAGCGACCATGTGTTGCCGCCCCACCAGCTGAAGATCTCGCTGAAGATGCTCATTGCCCTGCCCGTGGCCCGTCTGGCCGGTTCCAAGCGCCGATGCGCTGTTGCAACGGCTTATCGCATCGGCATCGTCGCGTTGTCCAGACGGCGGCGCGACGCGGTCGCTTATGTCCCCAATCGAGGCAGCGAGGGGCGCTCGCCATGCCGACTGATGCAATTGTGCAACTGACAGACAGGCTTGTGACAGTTGCGCGACTACCTCCGTACCACATCGGAGAGTGCGTGATGGGGTTTTCAACACGCTCGGCGCGGAGCCCATGCGGTTGGTTCGCCAGCAATCATGCGGCTGTGGCCAGGGTCGATCCACCGGTCATGCAATGCCTTGCGGAACTATCTACATCTAGTGGTGCGGTCGCATGGGCAACCCCAAGGGCTCGTGACGAGGGCCGCGAATTGTCATAGTTTAGGTCTCGTTGGGTGCACCCCTCCCGGGACGTCGCGCCAATTCCTGAAACGAGATCATGCCCTTGTGGGCGAGTGCGTGAATAGCCGGTCGGAGTTGTGCCATCGACCGGGGCGGAGGCGTGCGTCCAGATCCACGTCGCCGCAAGTGTGCCCCAGTTGCATAGCGTTCGATCGCCCGTTGTTGCGGACGGTCCGGTGGCGTAGTCGCGCATTCGAGGGAGTGTGCGGAGCAAAGCAATAGAAAAAATGCCAGCGGTCGTTGGATCGCTGTACGCACTCGTATCGATTAGGTGCAGCCCGACTACCGCTCAAATGCCAAGAGCGGGGCACTAATGAAGATCACGCGGCGATTCACCGAAGCCGGCAAATCTCCCTATGCGACGATCAAGTTTCGTCGCGCGACGTCCGAGATCCGCAATCCGGACGGCTCGGTGGTGTTCCGTCTCGAGGGCTTCGAGGTGCCCGAGCATTGGAGCCAGGTGGCGGCCGACATCCTCGCCCAGAAGTATTTCCGCAAGGCCGGCGTGCCGCGGAGCCTGAAACGTTCGGAGGAGACGCAGGTGCCATCGTGGCTCTGGCGTTCCATTCCCGACGAAGCGGCGCTGGCAGGCCTCCCGGCCAAAGAACGTACGACGGGAGAGAGCGACGCACGCCAGGTATTCGACCGGCTCGCCGGGACGTGGACCTACTGGGGCTGGAAGGGCGGCTACTTCTCGAGCGAGGAGGATGCTCGCGCGTTCTTCGACGAGCACTGCTACATGCTGGCGATGCAGATGGGCGCGCCCAACTCGCCGCAGTGGTTCAACACCGGTCTGCACTGGGCCTACGGCATCGATGGTCCGGGCCAGGGTCACTACTACGTCGATTATCGCACGGGGCAGCTGACGCGCTCCGAGTTGGCCTACGAGCACCCGCAGCCGCATGCCTGCTTCATCCAGTCGGTCGACGACGATCTCGTCAACGAGAACGGGATCATGGATCTGTGGGTGCGCGAGGCACGCCTGTTCAAGTACGGCTCGGGCACCGGCTCGAACTTCTCGGCGCTGCGCTCGGAGAACGAGAAGCTGTCGGGCGGTGGTCGCTCGTCTGGCCTCATGAGCTTCCTCAAGATCGGCGACCGGGCGGCGGGCGCGATCAAGTCGGGAGGTACAACGCGTCGGGCGGCGAAGATGGTGGTGGTCGACGTCGATCATCCGGACATCGAGTCCTACATCGACTGGAAGGTTAAGGAAGAGCAGAAGGTCGCCGCTCTCGTCGCTGGCTCCAAGATCTGCCAGAAGCGCCTCAAGGGCATTCTGTCGGCCATTGCGACATGCGACACGGACGGCGCCGATACGGCCGAAGGCCGTGACGAGCGCTGCTACGATCCGGCACGCAATCCGGCGCTGAAGCGGGCGATTCGCGAAGCCAAGCGCGACCAGGTTCCGCAGAACTACATCCTGCGCGTGATTCAGATGGCGCGGCAGGGCCAGAAGGACATCGATTTCGCGACCTACGACACCGACTGGGATTCGGAGGCCTATCTCACGGTCTCGGGTCAGAACTCGAACAACTCGGTGCGCGTCACCGACGAGTTCCTCAAGGCGGTCGGCGAGGACGGCGAGTGGAACCTGACGGCGCGCCTCGACGGGCGCACGGTCAAGACGCTCAAGGCTCGTGAGCTCTGGGACAAGATCGGCCACGCCGCGTGGGCGTCGGCGGATCCCGGCATCCAGTTCCATTCGACCATCAACGACTGGCACACGTGCCCGCAATCGGGACCGATCCGCGCGTCGAATCCGTGCTCGGAGTACATGTTCCTCGACGACACGGCGTGCAATCTCGCGTCGCTCAATCTCATGACGTTCCGCAAGGCGGACGGCTCGTTCGACGTTGCGTCCTTCGAGCACTGCTGCCGCCTGTGGACCATCGTGCTCGAAATCTCGGTGATGATGGCGCAGTTCCCGAGCCGCCAGATCGCGGAATTGTCGTACCGCTACCGCACGCTCGGCCTCGGCTTCGCCAACATCGGCGGACTACTGATGGCATCGGGCATTGGCTACGACTTGGCTCAGGGTCGCGCGATCTGCGGTTCGATCTCGGCCGTGATGACCGGCGTCGCCTATGCCACCAGCGCCGAAATGTCGTCGGAGCTCGGGCCGTTCCCCGGCTACGAGCCGAACTCGGCCGATATGCTGCGGGTCATCCGCAATCACCGGCGCGCGGCGCACGGGCATCGTGACGGATACGAGAAGCTCGCGACGCGTCCGGTTCCGCTCGACCATGCGCTCTGCCCGGAACAGGAGCTCGTCACGGCGGCGATGCGGGCGTGGGATCGTGCCCTCGATCTCGGGCAGGCCTACGGGTTCCGCAACGCGCAATCGACGGTGATCGCGCCGACCGGGACGATCGGCCTCGTGATGGATTGCGATACGACCGGTATCGAGCCGGACTTCGCCCTCGTGAAGTTCAAGAAGCTGGCCGGCGGCGGCTACTTCAAGATCATCAACCGAGCCGTGCCGGAAGCGTTGCGCACGCTCGGCTACTCGGAGGCCAAGATCGCCGAGATCGAAGCCTACGCCGTTGGCCACGGTACGCTGCGTCAGTCGCCGGCGATCAATCACACGACGCTCAAGGCGAAGGGCTTCACCGACGAGGCGCTGGAGAAGCTCGAGGGCGCGCTGAAAAGTGCGTTCGACATCAAGTTCGCGATGAATCGCTGGACGCTCGGCGAGGCCTTCCTGCTCGAGACGCTGAAGGTGCCGAAAGAGAAGCTCGACGAGCCGGGTTTCGATCTGCTGAGCTATCTCGGCTTCTCGAAGAAGGACATCGAGCTGGCCAACGAGCACGTCTGCGGCTCGATGACTTTCGAAGGGGCGCCGCACCTGTCGGCGGAGCACATGTCGATCTTCGACTGCGCCAATCCGTGCGGACGAAAAGGCAAGCGGTTCCTATCGGTCGAGAGCCACATTCGCATGATGGCGGCGTCGCAGCCGTTCATCTCGGGTGCCATCTCGAAGACGATCAACATGCCGAACGAGGCGACCGTGGAGGACTGCAAACAGTCCTACATGCTGTCGTGGCGGCTGGCGCTGAAAGCCAACGCGCTCTATCGCGACGGCTCGAAGCTGTCGCAGCCGTTGAACTCGCAGATCCTGTCGGACGATGCCGAGGAGGCCGACGATATCGCGGCCGAGCTCACCGCCGACAAGCCGGCGAACAACCGGGCGGCGCTCGCGGCCGAGCGGATCGTGGAGCGGATCGTCGAGCGGGCTCGTGAGCGTGAGAAGCTGCCGGCGCGGCGCAAAAGCTACATCCAGAAGGCCACCGTCGGCGGGCACAAAGTCTACCTGCACACCGGCGAGTACGAGGACGGACGTCTCGGCGAGATCTTCATCGACATGCACAAGGAGGGCGCTGCCTTCCGCTCGTTGATGAATAATTTCGCCATCGCGATCTCGCTCGGCTTGCAGTACGGCGTGCCGCTGGAGGAGTACGTGGACGCGTTCACGTTCACGCGTTTCGAGCCGGCGGGCCTGGTGCAGGGCAACGACGCGATCAAGAACGCGACGTCGATCCTCGACTACATCTTCCGCGAGCTCGCCGTGTCGTATCTCGGACGTCACGACCTGGCGCACGTCGACCCGCGCGAGATCGTCGGCGAGACCGGGCTCGGTACCTCGGACGAGGAGCTCGAGGAGGAGACACCGCCCGCGATGCCGGCTGCCCGCTTCATGTCGAAAGGCCTGACGCGCGGCATCCAGCCGAACGTGTTCGTCGTGCGCGGCTCGACGGCGCTGGCCATGGAACCGGTCGGCGTCCCTGAGTTCGAACTCGGTGACGGCGATGCAGCAGACCGTCAGCAAGGCGTTCCAGCGCAACGAGACGACGCTGCTGGTGCGCGAGATCGCCGAGGAGCGGGTGACGATTGGTGCGACGGCCGCGGTGGCGGTCAACGCAGGGCCGACGCTGACGGTCGCCGAGCGGCGGCGCGAGGCCAAGGTTCGCGGCTACGAGGGCGAGAGCTGCCAGGAGTGTGGCAACTTCACGCTCGTTCGCAACGGCACCTGCCTCAAGTGCGACACGTGCGGCGGCACGAGCGGTTGCTCGTGATAGGCGTGAATTCAATTCTGCCCAGGCGATAGCAAAAGAGCGGCGGGTGCCCAGACACCCGCCGCTTTTTTTTGCCTCGACCAAACCGGGCTGCGTTCCCGGGCGGAGCAGGCACCGTCAGGTGCGTGCGCAGACCCGGGATCGCTTGGAGGATCGTTCTTTTCAGACACAATCCCAGCGACCCCGGCTCGACGCGCTGCGCTGTCGCTTACGCTCTGGCCGGGGACGCATAGTCGGGGGCGCCATCAGCGACCGAGCACGGTCATCCTGACGCGGGCGACGCCCTGGCCGGTCATGTTGATCACGCCAGCGGCGCGCTTCGACAGATCGATAATCCGGCCGGCGATGTAGGGGCCACGATCGTTGATGGTGACGTCGACCGAGCGGCCGTTGCCGAGATGCGTGACGCGCACGCGGGTGCCGAACGGCAGCGTCTTGTGGGCGGCCGTCAGAGCGTTCGGGTTGAACCAGCCGCCCGACGCGACGCGCTGCGGCTGCCAGTAGAACGACGCCATGCCGGTGGTGCCGCCACCGCCTCCGATGGAGCCGGTGTCGACGGACGCGGCGCGGGTGCGGCGCGAGCGGCGCTGCGGGCGATCGTCGTCGTTGGCCACCGAAACGCGAGATGCGCGCTGGCGGGGTGTGGTTCCTTCGGCCGAGAGGCGGCTGGGACGGACACTGATCGAGGGACCCGCCCAGCCATTGCCGCGGTAGGTCGTACTGTCGGCCCAGCCGTCGGCTGCAGCGCTCGTTACGGTTGCAAAAAGACAAAGGGCCGCCATCGTGGCGGCGCGGAAGATGGTAAGCATCGTGACCTCCTGTCGTCGGTACGGCCCGCCAAGCGGTCCGTTCTGTGCTGGCCGGGCTCGCCACGATGTGCGATCCGCTGCCAGCTCCCCTATCGTGCGGGGCCCAGCCCGGGTGCTTCCCGAACCGCCCGCCGTGCGCGCGACAGCGCGCGCTTTCTGCCTGTCAGCGACCCCCCGCCAGGAGGCCGGGTCAAGCGGCGCGAAGCAGAAGCCGAGAGGGTTGCGAGGTCAACCAAATTTTGTGAACTAAATTCATTAACTATATGATTCGGTGCGCTAATTGGGTATCTTGATTTTTGCTCTTCCGGCGTCTGCGACCTTCCAAGTGACACCGATTCAAGAGTTTTTTGTGGCAGCCGGCAAGCATGCCGATATCGCTGGCTTTGCGACGCGCCTTTATCGGGCATCCGATATGCGCTATCGGCAACACAGCCGCCTCGCGCACCTTCGCACTGGAATTCGCACCGTGACACCAGAAGCCTCGCTCGCCTCGCTTGCGCGAAATCCCGTTCCGAGCGGTGCCGTCGTCGGCATGCTGCCGGGCAAGGGCGACGTGCTGCTGCGTTTCGCGCGCTGGGACGCGACGCGGGGGCCGCGGCGCGGCACGGCATGCCTCTTTCCCGGACGCGCCGAGCCGATCGAGAAATATTTCGAAACGATCGCGGATCTCCGGCGGCGCGGCTTCGCGGTCGCGATCTGCGATTGGCGTGGCCAGGGCGGATCGGAACGGCTGCTCGACAATCCGCGCAAGGGGCATGTCGAGAGCTTCGCGGACTACGAGGCGGACGTCTATCGCTTCATGAAAGAGATCGTGCTGCCGGACTGCCCGGCGCCGTTCATCGCCATCGGTCATTCGATGGGGGGCAATGTGCTGCTGCGGCTGTCGGTGGTGCAAGGGCTTTGGTTCGATCGGATAATTCTCTCGGCGCCGCTGCTCGACATTGCGCGCGAGCGGCTGCCGGTGCCGCCGCGGCTCGCCGCGATGCTGGCGCGTGTGGTCGGCATCGGACCGCCGGGGCGGCTCTACGTTCCGGGCGGCAGCGACCAGCCAGTCGATCTCTGTGCCTTCGAGGGCAATCCCTTCACGTCCGATCGCGATCGGTTCGAGCGAAACCGGCAGCTGATCGAGCAGCGACCCGACCTGGCCCTCGGCTCGCCGACCAACCGCTGGCTCAAAGCCGCCTATGCATCCTGTGCGCAGTTGATGGACCCGGAGATGGGCCAGCGGGTGCGAATTCCGATGCTGCTCGTCGCCGCGGGCACGGACCGGATCGTGTCGTCGTCGGCCATCGAGACGTTCGCGAGCCGTCTCAAGATCGGGGCGCGGGTGGCGCTCGCCGGCTCGCAGCACGAGCTGCTGCAGGAGCGCGACGAGATCCGGCAGCGCTTCTGGGCTGCGTTCGACGCCTACCTCGGTACCAAGTCGCTGGCGGCGTAAGCGTGGTGGCCGGTTTTCTGCGAGCATGACTGACCTCTCCGCGGCCGACGGGACCCGGAGTCCTGATTGGGTTGGGGCGCGGAGCGGGACGGTCTCGCTCTTTTGCATGTTGGATTGGGATGCGACCATCCCGCTTCGCTGCGCGTGACGAGGGTGGGCCCTCATTTCGGACGACTGGTCCGCGAGCCGCCGCGCATCCGTTTTCGAACGGCGGCTCTTGCCCTCGGGGCGTCTCACGACGGCCTCCGGGCGGCGAAATCCTCCGGCAGCGGCTGAGTGCTGCCTACGTCTATCCGACGCGCGTCCGTCTCCCGCGGTCTCCCAGCTCGAGCCCGAGTGCCCTCGCGAGACGGACGCCGAGAGAATAGGCACAGCTCGAGGGACCGGGGATAAGTTTGGTCTGCGGCAACCAAAAACCGAGGCGACTTCTACCTCGCGGCTTGGCGTATTGGACCGGGCTGGCCGTTCGCCGAGCGCGCGCAGCCGCGAGGGCGGGGCTGACGGATCGCGCCTCCGGCGCGAGCGGGGCTAGCCCCGCACCCCATTGGCGGGACACCCGCCAAACCACCCGTCTTTTGGTGTCAGGTGGTAGTCTCGAGGTCTCTGACCACGACATGCCCGGGAGCCGCCTCGTCTGGGCGCGCCGTGCGCACCGCCCCCTCTCCCGAGAAAAGAGGGAGCGGTCAGGGCTTGTTCTGCATGTGGGCGGCGAGGCGGCGGACGGGGACGAGCATCGCCTCGCGCAGCGCCGGGTCATCGACCGTCTCGGCGAGTGCCCGCTCGAAGCAGAGCATCCAGCCGTCGTGCTCCTCGCGGCCGATGGCGGCTGCGAAATGGCGGCGGCGCAGCATCGGGTGGCCGTGCTTCGTAACGTAGAGCGGCGGGCCGCCGAGCCAGCCGCTGAGATAGTCGAACAGCTTCTGCTCGCTGCCGTCGAGGCTCGGCGGGTGGACGTCGCGGCAGGCCTTGGCCTCGGGCAGCGTGTCCATCAGCTCATAGAACCGCCGGACCAGACGGCGCACCGTCTCTTCGCCCCCGATCGCCTCATAAAGCGTCGTCGTCTCGCCGCCGGTGGTTTCGGTCATGGGTGGTTGCTTCGGTGGTGGTTGTGGTGTGGCGAGGGTAGGCGGTGTGGTGCGGGTGGGGAAGGGGGTGGGAGGAAGCAGGATGTGAGAACACACAGGCGGCCTTGCGCCGAGCGGACCTTGGTCGCTCAACTCGCGGGTTGTCATCATCGGGCTTGTCCCGATGACCCATCGCGCAGCAAGCTCAGGCGGTCGCGGAGCTTTTCGCAATGAGCGGTTTCACCTACTGGGTCTACATCCTCGCGAGCAAGCCCTACGGCACGCTCTACATCGGCGTGACGAACAATCTACTCGGCCGCATCGAGGCGCATCGCGACGGTGGCGGCTCGCGCTTCACGAGCCGGTATGGCGTGCGCCTGCTGGTCCACTACGAGCCATTTGCCAATATCGACCCAGCGATCCAGCGGGAAAAGACGCTGAAGCGCTATGTGCGGCAGTGGAAGATCAATCTGATCGAGCGCGACAATCCGCAGTGGTTAGATCTCTATCCTGCGCTTCAGGCGCTCCCGGGCAACTGCATCGTCGAAACTCGCGGAGGGATGGGTCATCGGGATAAGCCCGATGATGACAATGGATAGGCTGTGCCGGGGCCCCATAGCGCAGTCTCGTTTCCCCGGACGCGCTTTTTCGCCTCCGCGCAATTGCCTGCAATCGCTGCGACAACTCAGCCTGTATTGGGTCGCATTCGAGGGAAGCAAGCACCAGGATGACACCTTTGGGTGTCCCCCCCCCCCCCCCGCCCCTACTGCGCCCCCGAAACCTTCACGTTTTTCGCCTTGGCCTTGGTCGCCTTCGACTTGACCTTGGTTTTCTTGCCCTTCACGGCCGGCTTGTCGTCGCTCGCGCCGAAGCCGCCGAACAGGGCGGAGAGGGGCATGCCCTGGCTGACGCCGCCGGCGTAGTTGGAGACGACGGTGACCTTCGTGCCGACCCTGGCGATGCTGGCGAGGTGGATCACGTGGGCGTTGGTCAGGCGGAAGCAGCCGGACGAGTTGGCGCGGCCGATCGAGCGGTCGTTGTTGGTGCCGTGGATGCGGTAGATCGAGCTGCCGAGATAGAGCGCCTTGGCGCCGAGCGGGTTGATCAGGCCGCCGGTGACCGTGACGGGGAGGCCCGGCTGGCGCTGGCGCATCTCGGACGGCGGGCGTCCACGAGGGCCACGAGGCGATGCGGCTGATGCGCTCCGTGCCGGTCCAGGTGAAACCGTCGCGGCCGACGGAGATCGGGTAGGCGTAGGCCTGCTTGTCGGGCAGCACGAAGTAGAGCTTGCGACCGTTGGTATCGATGATGATCGAGCCCGGCTCCTCGGCGCGATCAAGGTAGACGATCGGCGGCTTCTCGGGCGCGATCTCGGGCTTCTCACCGCCCTTCATGAAGGCCGGATATCTGGTCGGCGTGTGCGACTTGGCGCGGGCGGCGCGCTGCGCCTCGGCCTCGCGCTGGCGCTTCTCGATGTCGCTCTGGAAGACCGGGGTGCTGCCGGAGAAGTAGCTTTGCGCCATGGCCACCGGCGGGGACCAGACCGATCCAGCCATGACGGCGAGCGCGGCAGCGAGCGCAGCGTGAGCGAGTTTCATCGTTCCCCCTCGCGACGCAACGCGCCGCATCGGTCCCAAGGCCCCTTGATGCGTACGTACTGAACATAACGCGGAGGGACAAGCCTGCGAGGCCGCACGGCGGGGTGGCGCGGCATCAAACTCCGCCAGCGTGTCATATTTGCACGTCCCTTGCGCGTCTCGGTCGTTGCCCTCGGGTGCCTCACCTGAACGGCGGCTCGTCGAAGGAGCGCAGCTTCCTCGAGTGCAGCGTGTCCAGCCGCTTCTTCAGGAGCTCGAGCGCGGCGAGGCCGATCTCGAGGTGCTGGGCGACGGCCGTCTCGTAGAAGGCGTTCGCCGCGCCGGGCAGCTTGATCTCGCCGTGCAGCGGCTTGTCGGAGACGCAGAGCAGCGTTCCGTAGGGCACGCGCAGGCGGAACCCTTGTGCGGCGATGGTGCCGCTCTCCATGTCGACGGCGATGGCGCGCGAGAGATTGATGCGGCGGCGCTCCTGGGTGAAGCGCAGCTCCCAGTTGCGGTCGTCGTTGGTCACGACCGTGCCGGTGCGCAGGCGGCGCCTTGAGCGCGTCGCCCGACTGGCCGGTGACGCTCGCCGCGGCCTCCTGCAGCGCGACCTGCACCTCGGCGAGAGCGGGGATCGGTACCTCGGGCGGCACCAGCGCGTCGAGGATGCGGTCCTGGCGCAGGTAGCCGTGGGCCAGCACGTAGTCGCCGATCGACTGGCTTTCGCGCAGGCCACCGCAATGGCCGATCATCAGCCAGCAGTTGGGGCGGATCACCGCGAGGTGGTCGGTGATGTTCTTGGCGTTCGACGGGCCGACGCCGATGTTGATCAGCGTGACGCCGCCGCCGTCGGGCGCGGTGAGATGGTAGGCCGGCATCTGGTAGCGGTGCCAGACCGACGAGGCTACAAGGCGCTCCGCCTCCTCCGGCGAGGTGCCGGGCTCGATGGTCACATTGCCGGGGAGGACGAGCCGGCCGGTCGCGCCTGGGCGTTGCAGCTCGGCGCTGCCCCTGCGCACGAACTGATCGACGTAGCGGTGGTAGTTGGTCAGCAGGATCCAGCGCTGAACGTGGCGCCAGTCGCTGCCCGTGTAGTGGACGAGACGGCGAAGCGAGAAGTCGACGCGGGCGGCGTCGAACAGTGCGAGCGGGCGCGGCTCGCCCTCGACCAGATCGTAGTCGCCGTCCGCTATCTCGTCGCCGACGACCGACAGATGCGGAGTCGGGAAGTGGCGGGCGAGCTCGGCGGACGTGACGCCGGCGCGGGCCAGCTCCTCGGCGCGCTCGAGCACGTAGGGGTAAGGGATCTCCTGATCGCTGAGCGCGACCTCGAGGGTGGCGCCGTAGTCGGCGACGAGCGGCCCGAGCTGCTCGAGCAGATAGCTGCGGAAGGCGCGCGGATGCGTCACCGTGGTCTCGTAGACGCCCGGGACGCTGCAGCTTGGCATAGGCGCGGCGGGTCGCGGGCGGCGGAGTGCCATCGCCGGCATAGCGGATGCGCAGCAGCGGATAGCGGAACTGCGCGCGCTCGGCGGGTGTGGGCGGACGGCGGCTCGCGAGAAATGCATCGAGCGCCGTCGCGAGGCCGGCGGATGCCGATTGGTAGAGAGCCTCGAGCCGATCGACGGCCGCTGTGGGAGACAGTGGGGCGCTGCTCTTCGTGGTCATCATCCGAGGCTCCCTGCCGAGGTCGATCGCGCGTTCGTGAGGAACGCGTCGGCAAGAGGTAGATACCGCTTGCTCGCCGAGCAGCTTTTGTAGCACGCTTGGTCCTGCAGGGTTGCAAGGGACGGCGTCGCTGACTTGGCGCTAATCAAAAAATGAGAATTCCCAGAGACCTGCGGGGAAATGCACGCGGAGGAGTATTCGATGCCAGTAAAGCATCCCGGTCGGCTCTATGCGATCGGCCTCGCGCTGCTAGCAATGCTGGGCGTTGGTCTCAGCGAAGTGCGAGCCGCCGAGAAGCTGATCTATGCGACGTTCTTTTCAGACGTCTATGCCGGCAGTAAGACCGACATATGGTTCATGGAAGAGGTCGAGAAGCGCTCTGGCGGTGAGATCAAGTTCGAACGCTACTGGGCGAACTCCTTGGTCAAAGCGACCGATCTGTTGCCGAGCCTACGCAGTGGTGCAGCGGACATCGTCAATGGAGCGCCGGTCGCCTACAACGGCAAGGAGTACCCGCTTGCCGGGGTCATGATGCCGTTCCTATCGACACGCGGCGATTTAGTGATGCTCGCGTGGCGTGATCTTTACAGGAACAATGCCGCATTCCGAGCCGAGTTCGAATCGAAGGGCGTGAAGGTTCTCTATCCTTTCGCCTGGGCCGAGAACACCCTGTGGTCGCGCAAGCCAGTGTCGAAGATCGCCGACCTGAAAGGTCTCAAGGTGCGCGCGCCGCCGCCGATCTCGGACGCCGTGGTCAGGCTCGGTGGCACGCCGGTTGCCATCGCCTGGACTGAGGGCATCGAGGCTCTGCAGCGGGGCGTAGTCGATGCCTTCTCCTCAGCTCCGTTCGACTCGGCCGTCCATGGCAACATGCAGGACGTTGCCAAGCATGGTACCGACCTGGGTGGGTCCGGCATCTTCGGCGTGACGGTGGTTGCGATCAGCAAGCAGCGCTACGAGAAGCTGTCCGAAAAGCACCGAAAGATCATCGACGAAGTGTCTGAGGGCATGCCGGCCAAGGCCGCCTTCTTTAACGACCAAAGTCTCAATTCCGCCGTCGATAAGCTTTGCAAGATGAAGGAGAAGCTCACCGTTTCCTACTTCGACAAGGCCGACCGAGAACAGGTCCAAAAGATCGTCGCTAAGAGTATGCAGGACGAATGGCTGGCTCGCATTGCCAAAGAGACGAAGGTCGATGGCAAGGCGCTGCTCAACGAGTTCGTCGGCTATATCCAGAAGTACGAGCCGACCAGCACCTATGTGCCGGGCTTCGAGCGCTACGAGAAGAAGTGCGGCAAGTGAGCTCGAGAGTAGCCGGAAGAGAACCGCGGCCCGGGTCGGTGGCCGAGCGCGTCCTCTTGCTCGACCCGTCAGGCGAATGACAGCAGTCAAAGTCCCAGAAAGGCAATCCACAATGCGACCATGGAAGTGGCCGACAGCGCTTGCAGCCCTCTCGGCAATCTCGACGATGGCGTTGGCGACGCCGGTGAACGCGGTAGAGAAACTGGTCTACGCGACCTATTTCTCGGACATCTACGCCGGTAGCAAAACCGACATCTGGTTCATGGAGGAAGTGGAGAAGCGGTCAGGGGGAGAGATCAAGTTCGAGCGTTACTGGGCCAACTCTCTCTTGAAAGCCGCGGATCTTTTTCCGGGCTTGAAGAATGGCGCCGTCGATGTCGCTCACAGCGCGCCTCATGCCTACAACGTCAAAGAATATCCAATCGCCGGCGTGGCGCTGCCATTCATCTCCGACAAGAGCGACGCCATGATGTTTGCGTGGCGAGACCTCTACAAGAACAATGCGGAGTTCCGGGCTGAGTTCGAAAGCAAAGGGGTGAAGGGGCTCTATGGTTTCGCGTGGGCCGAGAATACCCTGTGGACGAAGCGGCCGATCGGCAAGATCGCTGATCTGAAGGGGCTCAAAGTGCGCGCTCCGCCGCCCATCTCCGAAGCCCTTTTGAAGCTCGGCGCCACGCCGGTGGCGCTCGCATGGACCGAAGGGCTGGAGGCCTTGCAACGGGGCGTCGTCGACGCCTTCTCGAGCGCGCCTTTCGACTCCGCGGTTCACGGCAACGCCCAGGACGTGGCGAAGTTCGGCACCGATCTCGGTGGATCGGGAATCTTTGCTGTGACTGTCGTCGGCATGAGTTTGCAACGGTACAACGGACTCAGCGAGAAGTTGCGAAAGGTGATCGACGAGGTTGCCGCCGAAGCCACCGTAAAGGCCGTTCACTTCAGCGACGTGAGCCTCGACGCCGCCGTCGCCAAGCTGTGCGCAGCTAAGGAGAGGCTCAAGGTCACGCAGTTCAACGACGAGGACAAGGCCACGGTGCAGAAACTCGTCGCCTCTACAATGCAGAGCGACTGGGTCGCCCGCGTCGGCAAGGAGACCAAGGCCAATGGCAAGGCCATGATGGACGAGTTCGTGAGCTACGTGCGCAAGTACGAGCCGCAGAGCAAGTACGTGCCGGGCTTCGAGCGCTATGCGAAGGCATGCGGCAAGGGCTGATGCAAATGCAGACGGAGGGCGCTGCTGTTATTGGCGGCAGCCCTCCTGGTCTCTTGTTTGCGGAGATCGCAGCGCGACTTCCTTCCTCGGCAACTTGGCTGCTTAGAAGGGCTCATGATAAAGCTCATCGACGCTATCGAAACTCTGCTTATGCGCCTAGGTGTGGCGAGCGGCATAGCTACCCTGCTGATCACCGTGGTCGTCGTCGTCGACGTTGCAGGACGATCGATTTTCAATAATCCGATCCACGGAGCGACGGAGCTTGCCGAACTCCTGCTCGTCGGGATGGTCTTCTTCGGGCTTGCGGCTGCTCAACAGGGTCGCCAGAACTATTCGATCGACATTGCGACCCGGCATCTGCCGGCCTCCGTGCAAGGCCTCGTCGATCTGCTGGGCTATATCGTCTGTCTCGGCATCGTCGTCATACTGGCCTGGCTCAGCACGAATCAGGCCTTCGTCTCGTGGGGGCGTGGCGAGGCCGGGTTCGGAATTATTCCGTTTCCGATATGGCCGGCGCGCTTCGTGCTGGCGTTCGGGTTCTGGCTGCTCGCGCTACAACTCGTTTGCGACATCCTGCGCCATTTGACTGGCCAGCCGCGTGCGGCAGCATCGACTCCCGGGAGCCATGAATGATCGGTGAGCTTGGTCCAGGCCTTTCGATCATCGGCCTCCTCATGGTGCTGCTGCTATTGCGGATCCCCATTGCGTTCGCATTGGCGGGGGCGGGCATCGTGGCTCTCGCATACGCGCGCCCATGGAGGGCCGTCGAGTTCCTGCTTTCAACATTCGCCTACAGCACGACGGCGAACTTCGCCTACGTAGTTCTGCCGTTGTTCCTGTTCATGGGGCACATGGCATTCTCAGCCGGGCTTTCCAAAGCCGCTTTCGACGCGGGCCAGAAATGGCTGGGCCGCATTCCTGGAGGCTTGGCGGCAGCGACTGTCTTCGGATGTGCCGCATTCTCCACAATCTGCGGCTCGAGTGTGGCCACTGCGTCGACCATGGCCAAAGTTGCGATTCCACAGATGCTGCGACAGGGCTACATGCCGCGACTTGCGGTGGGTTGCGTCGCGGCAGGCGGTACTTTGGGGGTTCTGATACCTCCGAGCGGCGTGCTCGTGATCTACTCGATCATGACGGACGTTTCGCTCGTGCGCCTGTTCATTGCGGCGTTCGTGCCGGGCGTGATGACGGCCGTGATCTACATCATCGGCATCTACATCTGGGTCAAGCTGCAGCCTGGCCTCGCGCCCGACCCCAAGCTCGCCGAACGGCCTTCGATGAAGGAGAAGCTGGTTTCGCTCGCGCAGACCTGGGAGCTGCTGATCCTGTTCGCGGCCGTCATGGGCACGATCTATCTCGGCGTCGCCACGCCGACAGAAGCGGCTGCCATGGGTGCGTTCTTCTCGTTGATCGCCGTGCTCAGGCGGCCCGGGCGTATGTCGAATGTGCTGTCGGGCCTCAAGGAGACGGGCACGGCAACGTGCTCTATTTTCGCTTTGGTGATCGGCGCCGGTCTCTTCAGCCTGGGCCTTTCGACCACCCAATTCCCGGTAAAACTCGCGACGATGGTCAGCGACCTCAACCTGTCGCAAACGGCGACGATCGTGATCATTCTGATTCCCTACTTGTTGCTCGGCTGCTTCGTCGATGGGCTTTCAATGATCCTGATCACCATGCCGATCGTCTATCCGATCGTCACGAAAATCGGGTTCGACGGGGTTCTATTCGGGCTTTTGGTGACCAAGATGATCGAGATCGGTGCAATCACTCCGCCGGTCGGCCTGAACGCCTTCGTCGTGAAGAGCATGGTGCCTGACGTTCCGATTGGCGAGGTGTTCCGAGGCTGCTGGCCATTTGTAGTCATGGAACTGCTGATCGTTGCCTTGCTGATCGCCTTCCCGCAGATCTCGCTCTTCCTTATCACCGAGTGAGGCGGCTCGCGGGCGGCTGTTCTTCGCCGCGCCGGTCATCCCCGCTGGTAGGGGAAGCACCGCTCGCGATCGAGCGCGAGACCAAGGTGTTTGGCCAGCGCCGCAATGGCCTCGCCGTGCTCGCGATAGGGATCGCCGTTCGACCGGCCGACGATGATCGGCCGGAAGCCCGGTTGAGATTTCCCGCCCGGGGGTAGCATCCCGGTCACCAGGGGCGTCCCGTCGTTGCTGCGTAGCGTGACGAACATCGGCATCGATCGCTGGATGAAGTCCTTGAGCCCGATGTTCTGCTCGATGAAGCGGCCACCGGCTGGCGGCACGTAGCTGCGCTGGGCCCTCTCGTAAGCCTCGCGGAAGTAGCGCTCGACGGCGTGATCCATGAGCTGTGATTCCGTTTGCGCCTCGGGAAGGGTCTCGAGGCGGAACCACGTATCGCGAGAGGCATCGCAAATGTACTGCATGCCGAACTCCTGACGTTCATGAGAGCTGGGGGCGGCCACCATCGAGGTTTGCCCTGACGCGGTGCGCGCCTCCGCGGCAAGCGATCCGCGCTACTCTCCCAATCTGGTGCACGAGTCTCGCACAATGTGCGCGATGCGTCGAGAAGTGTGGCCCCGTCAGCACGCGCGAAAGCTGCTTTGCAGTGTTGACCACGCGCCGCCTTGACGTTGCCCTACTAATTGCCGATCTCGGATCGGTCGCAGATGCGGATCTGACCGCCGGACGCGGTACTCGAGGGCACGCACGGGGTCGGAAACCACAATCCGCCCGTGAGCGTTGTCGCTTGATCTCGCCGCAGCCGCAGTCTGCAAGACGATACCGTCAAGGAAGTCCACCTTGTCACCACGCACAACGCCACCACCGCTTCCCAGGGTCACGCCTCGGCATGTCCGGTCCGCAGAGATCGCGACATCGGCGCCAAATCCGGCGGCGGCCGCCATGCCGATTGGTTCGGGCTGGCGCTCGATCATGCGACGTGCCGTTCTCGGCCTTACCACGATGATCGTGGTTGCCATGGGTAGTGCGTGGTTGCTCGACGCCTCGATTGATCAAGTGGATGGCGCGATCGGTGCCTCTGCCGATGGTCGCGGCAAGCTTGGCGCCGTGAAGAGTTGGGGCTCTCAGATCGAGCGTCTCGATATCGCGCGCGCGGCTTCGTCGGGGCTGGATCTCGTCGTTGTTGACGAGACACTCGACGGGCTGCAGCGCGCGGATGCTAGAGACAAGGCGCTGCAGCAGTTGAAGCGCAGGACGGACGGCGGCCGGCGCCTGGTGATGGCCTATCTCTCCGTCGGAGAGGCCGAGCAGACGCGTTCCTATTGGCGTGCCAGTTGGGCGGCTCCTGCCACGAAGGCCAGCGGCAGCCTGGGGCTGGGCGGTTTCACAACGGTCAACGCGGCGCCCTCCAGCGCGCGGATCCAGGTTGTGTCGGCTGAAGCGGATGCGTCGCCGCATTCGCCGAGTGCAGAGGCACCAGCCTGGCTCGGCGTCGAGAATGTCAAACGACGCGGCAATTTCAGCGTGCGCTTCTGGCACCCGGACTGGAAGAGTATCCTCCTCGGGCATCCCGACGCGGCGCTCGACCGCATCATCGCGGCTGGGTTCGACGGCGTCTATCTGGACCGCGCCGACATCTACAGCCACTGGCGCCGAGAGCAGCCGTCGGCGAAGGCGGACATGATCGATCTCCTCGTCGAGATCGCGTCCTACGCTCGCGAGAAGAAGCCGGGTTTCCTTGTGATGCTGCAGAATGGTGAGGAATTGCTCGCGAGCGGACGCCTTCGGCGCGTCCTCGACGGGGTTGCCAAGCAAGATCTGCTTTTCGGTGTCGATGGCGCCGGGCGGGAGAATGCTGCAGCCGAGCTGCAATCCAGTCTGCGCTATCTGAGGCAGGCGCGCAGTGAGGGGCTGCCGGTCCTGGTCGTCGAGCACCTGGGGGACGTTGCTGCCATCGAGAAGGCTCGGCAACAACTCGCCGCCGAGGGTTTCATCTCCCATTTCGCACCGCAGCCACCCAGCAGCCTCGCCCAGAGCCACTGATCCGGGCCGGATCGGCCGGTTGCATCAGGTCCGGGCGGGCCGTTGCCGCGCGACCACTTTACCATTCCGGCTAACCGTCCTGCCGCCATTCGCTACGGCTGCCAGAGCGTGCCTGCTATCAGGCATGTCGATCTGCTCCTATATTGGCGGAGTTTCAGCTTGATCGGCTTTGGGCGGTAGCGATAGCGGGAGACGTCGGATGATCTTCAAACCGTCGCGGCTTGCCGGCGCGTGGCTGATCGAGCCGACACCGCACGTCGACGAGCGGGGGCGTTTTGCGCGCGCCTTCTGCGAGATGGAGTTCGCGGAGCACGGCCTCGAGACGCGGTTTCCCCAGCACAGCATCTCGGTCTCCAAGCTGGCCGGGACCTTGCGCGGGCTGCACTTTCAAATGGCACCACACGGCGAGATCAAGGTCGTCCGCTGCGTGTCGGGCGCCATCGTCGACGTTATTGTCGATCTGCGGCCGGATTCGCCGACCTACCTGCAGTGGGAGGCCTTCGACCTCTCCGCTGAGAACGGCTGCCAAGTCTATGTGCCCAAGGGCTTTGCGCACGGTTGTCAGACGCTGTGCGACGATGCGGCCGTGCACTACCTGATCTCGGTGCCCTTCGTGCCCGGCGCCGCGGCCGGAGTTCGCTACGACGATCCCAGGCTCGCCATCCGCTGGCCGCGGCCGGTGGCTGCCATCTCGAGGAACGACGAGCAGTGGCCGCTGCTCGTAAGCGCAGTCCTGCCCCCACCTTCCGTTGCTCACCGTGATCCTTGATCCTCGTGCGCCATGCGCTCGGATCGTGATGCCCTTCGTGATGTGATTAGTGATGACACGAAGCCTGTGCCTTCGCGGCGCGGCGAGGTTCTCGCTGGTCCTGAGCGGAGGCGGCGTTGGCCGTTGGCCAGGAAGGTCGCGATCGTGAAGGAAAGCTTCGAGGAGGGCGCTGTCGTGAGCCACGTCGCGCAGCGGCATGGCCTCTCGCCGCAGCAGCTCTTCGGCTGGCGTCGCGAGATCCGCGACCTGGTTCTCGGCGCGCCTGGTCCGGAACGCGCAGATCCCACGGGAGAAGTAGACTTCGTCCCGATCGCCGTCGCGGAAACGCCCCCGGATCATGTCGTGATGCCGCTGCCGGGGAAGACTGCCACGAGCGCATCTCCGGCGACGATTGAGATCGAGCTGCCTGGAGCGACGCTCCGCCTGTCCGGACCGGTCGATGCCAAAATGCTCGCGTCCGTGCTGAAGGCACTCAGGACACTTCGATGATCGTGCCGCCGACCGGCGTGCGGGTGCTCGTCGCGACGAAGCCCGTCGACTTTCGGAAGGGCATGGACGGGCTTGCCGCCTACGTCGAGCAGCAGCTGCTGGCCGATCCGTTCTCGGGCGTCATCTATGTCTTCCGGGCCAAGCGCGCCGACAAGGTGAAACTGCTGTTCTGGGACGGCACCGGCATCTGCCTCGTGACGAAGCGGCTCGAAGGGGCCAAGTTCTGCTGGCCGGCGATCGAGGACGGCGTCATGCGCCTGTCGCCGGCCCAGCTCTCCGCCCTGCTCGAAGGGCTGCAATGGTCGCGCGTCCACATGCGGCGCGTGCGTGCGCCTCAGGCGACGCAGTAATCCGGCTCGGGACAAGTTGACTCGCGACAGGATGATCCGCTGACGATCCGTGGCGCCTTCGGTCATTGCTCCGCTGCATGACGGATTCGACAGGCGATCTCATCGGCGAAATCGAGCGGCTGCAGGCGCTGCTCGCGGCCGAGCGCGCCGAGAAGCAGCAGATCGCGGTGAGCGCGATACTGCTGTCGCCGAGCGGGACCGATATGCGGCCCAGAACGAGCGTCTCGCCCACATGCTGCGCCAGCTTCGGCGCAATCACTTCGGTCGGAAGTCGGAGAAGCTCGACGAGGACCAGCTCAATCTCGGGCTCGAAGACCTGGAGACGGCGATCGCGTCCGGCGAAGCCGCGGCCGAGAAGGCCGACGCGACGCTGGCAGCGTCGCGCAGGACGGGAGCGCAAAGTCAATCGCGGCAACCTGCCTGCGCACCTGCCGCGCGAGGAGATCGTCATCGAGCCGACGAGCAAGATCATGCCCCTGCTGCGGCGGCGATCTGCACGTCATCGGCGAGGATCGCTCCGAGCGGCTCGACAAGATCCCCGCCAGGTACCGGGTGATCGTCACACGCCGACCGAAGTACGCATGCCGGTCCTGCGAGAAGGACGGGCGCCGACGAGACCGCCGGCGTCATCCAGGCGCCGGCACCGGCCCGGCTGATCGAAGGTGGCTTGCCGACCGAGGCGCTCGTCGCCGACGTCGTCGTCCAGAAATACGCATGGCACCTGCCCTTGTACCGCCAGTCGCAGATGATGATGGCAGAAGGCATCCACATCGATCGCTCGACGCTCGCGCACTGGGTCGGCTTTGCCGCCTTCGAGCTGATGCCGCTCTACGACCGGCTCGTCGCCAACCTCAAGGCCTCGACCAAGCTCTTTGCCGACGAAACCCGATGTCCCGTGCTCGATCCGGGACGCGGAAAGACCAAGACCGGGTATCTGTGGGCCATGGCGCGCGACGATCGACCTTGGGGCGGCACCGATCCGCCGGCCGTCGCCTACATGTATGCGCCGGGGCGCGGCGAGATCCATGCTGCGCGTCATCTCGCGGGCTTCGCCGGCACGCTGCAAGTCGACGGCTACGTCGCCTACAAGAAGCTCGGCGATCCCGAGCGCGACGGCGGGCCGCTCGTGCTCGCCAACTGCTGGTGCCACTTCCGGCGGCTGTTCTACGACATCGCGAAGGGCGGCGACGCGCCGATCGCGAGCGAGGCGCTCGTACGCATCGCGGCGCTCTATTGCGTAGAGGATGAGATCCGAGGGCTGAGCGCCGATGACCGCCACGCAGTCCGGCAGGCGCGCACAAAGCCCCTCGTCGACAAGCTGGGGGTCTGGCTCAGGGAACAGCTGGCGCGCCTCTCGAAGGGTTCGACGCTCGCCAGGGAGATCCGCTACGGCCTCAACCACTGGCAGGGCTTGGGCCGCTTCCTCGAAGACGGCCGCATCGAGATCGATTCCAATACGGTCGAGCGATCGATGAGGCCGATTGCTCTCGGCAGGAAAAATGCACTCTTTGCCGGCAGCGACGAAGGCGCCGTCAACTGGGCCGCCATCGCCTCGCTGATCGAGACCTGCAAGCTCAACGACGTGAACCCGCACGCCTGGCTCACCGACACCCTGACCAAGCTCGTGAACTGCTGGCCCCTATCGCGGATCGACGAACTGTTGCCTTGGGCCTACGCCAAGAGAGCCGCCGCCTGAGCCGTCAAGGTCTCGACTGGGGCAATCGGATTCCGGCGAGTATAAATGCTTGCAATCCTCTATTTGTCGAGCGAAACGGGCTAACCGCAGATATTCGCAGATTTAGGCAGGTTGTTCGTCGGCCAGTGGTAACTTTGATTCGGTGATGTTCATATCTGCAGATATCCGGTTGATCTGCGGTCAGGCTTTTAACCGTCTTGCCGGTTGTGGACGCGGTTTCCGTGTCTGGGAACCGGATTTTCGACTATGTTGGCCCGGAGGCATTGACGTCTAATGTTGCCTGTCGGTTTCGCCCGCGCCTGACAACGGCCAACGCCTTTCGTTCCGATATACTGATTCCCAAAAAATGAGTGACACATCGGTCAGCTTTCTGAATTCGTTGCAAGCGGACGGGAACTCCCGATCGTGGAATGAATTCGTTGATCTCTATTCGCCGCTCATCCGGATCTGGCTCCGGTCCCAACACGTTCACGAGCAGGAATGTGAGGATGTAGCCCAGGAGGTCATGGCGACGGTCCTCCGCAAGTTGCCCGAGTTCCAGCGACAGCGGACAGGCTCGTTTCGCAACTGGCTCAAAACGATCACGATCTACTCGTGGCAAAACTACCGCCGAAAGAACCTGAAGAAGGTCACAGCGGTTGGCGGAACAGATTTCGGGCAAACGATCAATGCACTGGAGGATCCCGTCAGCCAGATGTCGCAACAATGGGACCAGCAACATGACCGGTACGTACTGCAACGACTAATGGAGAAGATCCGCCCCTCCGTTCGTGAAGCAACCTGGGCGGCGTTCTCTGCAGTCACCATAGACGGCAAGACCCCCGAGCAGGCATCCGGGGAACTTGGCATGACCCCCAACGCCATCTACGTCGCCAAATCCCGAGTCCTCGCCCAACTCCGCAAAGTCAGCGAAGGACTGGTCGACTGGGACGAGTGATCTTTCCTGAATGAAAATAGTTTAACGGCAAACCACAAGCGCCATTTTCGATCGGCAATCATAGCGGACGTTTGAAGAGAAGTCTTTCTCGAGAACGCCCGATGGTCTATTGGGGATTCGTCGATCGGGAATGCCAATCAACCGAAACGCACAACTCGTCCTCTGAGACTCGACGATGACTATTCGCACCTGATTTGAGTATGCGATGTGTTGCTTTTAACCGAATTCAGGCAAAAACCCCGTCAGTTGCCTAAATACTATCGTCTGGCAGGCTAAACTATATTTTTGCAGGAAAACTTCCGTGCGGGGCAGAATGCGCGGCGGATTGTTATTGCCAAGGGCTTCTGGAAAGGAACAAGCGTGAATGATTCACCTGAGTCAATTGACCTGACGACCATGAGCCAACTCGTTGAGCTGCGCAAGTCGGCGATGAGTCCGCACAGAATCGAATATGCCAACAGGTGCAAGCCCGGTTGAATGCAATGGCAGCAGTTAAACTGGACGCCGGGTTACGAGCGCGGGTGAATCCCTCCGATGTCGTTCAATTGGCGATGACCCGAATGGTCAACGGGTTTGCCGATTTTCGCGGTTCGACTTCGGCGGAGTTTTACGCCTGGCTCAATTCGATTCTTCGCAATGAAATATTGACTTTGCGCCGCGATATGCACCGTGCGCGCAGGGACGTCAGTCGTGACCGGCCGCTTGAAAACGGGACAGGCGAACAGAATCCGGCACGCCATTCCGACCCGGCAGAAAAATTGTTGCTGAAGGAGAAGCTTTCGAGGTTTCACCAGATCATCAACAAGCTGCCCTCGGATTATGCTTCCGTCATACAGTTTCGTGGTATCGAGGAAATGGCATTCGACGAAATCGCCGAACGAATGGAGCGAACGGTAGATTCGGTTTACAAGCTATGGAGTCGAGCCTTGATCAAACTCTCCGAAGAACTGGCCGTACTCGATGAATCCATCTCGTAAACCAGACCTGAAAACCGATTTGACAGCCTCTCCGGACACGGCGGTTGACCAGAACCTGGAAACGCCGCCGGTGGATGGACGGAACGCAACCGCCTTGAGCGGCGAGGAACAGGAGAAATTTCTCCGCGCCTGGAGTTTCTCAAGGAGATTCGATCGGCTCACACCGAATCTGAAAATCCGTCGGACGGGCAAGTGACTTCGCCCGATTTATCCACGCATGAGATTCCAACTCATATCGGACGTTACCGAATCGTTGAGTCACTGGGACGCGGAGGCTTTGCCGAAGTGTTTCTTGCGAAAGACGACGATTTGGCCCGCGATGTCGCGTTGAAAGTGCCGCTCTTGCCGGCTTGCCAGGCAATGATTTTGAAACACGATTCGAACGCGAAGCCAGGGCAGCGGCATTGTTCTCACATCCCAACATTGTGCCCGTGTTTGAATATGGACGATTTGGGCCATTGTCGTTCATAGCCTATGCCTCGATCCCGGGCTTGAATCTGGCCCAGTGGCTGAATGAAAACGGCAAATCACTTTCCTGTCGGGATGCCGCCGAGACCGTGGCAACTCTGGCCGAAGCGATCGCCCATGCCCATCAGCGAGGTGTCATTCACCGTGATATCAAGCCGTCCAATATTTTGCTGGATTCGAGTCCCGATAAATCACAACTGCCGCTTGCCCAACGCGTGTTGATAACCGATTTTGGTTTGGCACAACTAGCCGAGAATGACGGACAATCGCTGACTCACGAAGGGACCGTGGTTGGAACGCCTGTATATATGTCACCCGAACAGGCATCGGGCGGCAGCATTACCGAATTGGCAGATATCTACTCTTTGGGAGTAATTCTCTACGAGTTGTTGACGCACCAGGTGCCATTTCGCAAGTCAACAACGATAGCGACGTTGCAAGCGGTCCAAAGCGAAAACCCCGTTCCCGTTCGACGGCTTAACCCAGACGTACCGAAGGATCTGGCGGCGATTTGCGAAAAGTGCATCGAAAAAGTCCCGTCAAATCGCTACAAATCGGCCTATCAATTGGCAGAGGATCTTCATCGCTGGTTGCGCGGACAGACCGTTGAGGCCAGACCGGTTTCCAGCTTTCAAAAAATGCGATCGTGGGCCAATCGCAACCCGGTGACTGCGGCCGCGCTGACTTTTGCATTTCTGTCGCTCACCACCGGGTTGGCAGTTTCGGTCTGGCAGCGTAACGAGGCCGTGAAGAATCTCGAGTTGGCCGAAATGGAAACTCGACGCGCCAATGAAAATCTGTCGACCGCCGAATCCATGATTACAGATATTGCAGCGCTGGAGAGCAAGCTGCGGCATTTGCCAGAACTTGCCGATGTTCGTCGAGCCGTTGTGGTTCGTGCGGCCGAATTGCAAATGGGCATACTCGAACGTGAACAAGGCATGTCCGCCAAAATCCGTCATGACAGCGCACTGGCGCTTCGTGAACTTTCTCCGCTGTTGATCAACCTGGGTGAGTTTGACCGGGCGATCGAGAATATCACACTTGTCCTGAATTTGCTGGAGGGACTGGAAACGGACCTTCCCGAAGACGTAACGCGTAACGACCTTTATTCAACGCGTATAGGACAACGACTCAATATGGTTGGTGTCATGCAACAGCAAGGTCGGTTTGACGAAGCCGTAGCATTTCTGCAGGAAAATGAAGTTGAACCGATACCGGACGAAATGCCTTCCTGGCGCGCGGCCGGGATTCAGGCAGAGAATCTGCGTGGACAGTCCAACCTGCACAAGGCCATGGGAAATCGTAATGAATCGGCGGCTGCCATCAAGAAGGGTTTGAAACATATTGCGAAAGCCGACTGGCCGGATACGCAACAATGTCAATGGACCCGGGCGCTCACAGCCAGTCGCCTGCATTTGGGTCTTGCCAATGACGAGATGAGGCTCGGCCAATTGCTTGAGGCGGCGTCTGACATTCAACTTGCCGAAAACTATGTACCGGACATGGAATCGATATTCCCGGACTCTCCATTCCTGAAAGAACATGTTGCGCAGGTCGCTCTCGTCGCCGGACAGCTGGCCGATGAAAATCGAGACTTCGAATCGGCTATCGACAAGTACATCGAGTCCCGTGATCGTTATCTGGAACTCATTCAATCGAACTCCGGTTTTCCGAACTACATTTTTGGCTATCTGGAAACGAGCCGGTTCATCGCCGAATCCTGTCTCAGGAACAACGATATTCCCAAAGCCCAAACGGCGGTCGACGTAGCGAACAAGACGATCAATTCGCTGCCTTCCGAAATGCAAGATCTGCCGATGGTTGGTGATTTCCGGCAAAAGATCGACTTGCTTCTGAACAAGGAACAGGAAGCCATTTCTGACGAACGATCTGCGATTCCATCCGACCAATGACATTGTCACCGGACAAGATTCTTTTGGTCTGGAATCGAAATGATACGTTATTTCTGTCTGGTTTTGAACTTCCTCAAAAAATGTTGGCGACGCGGCAAAATGTCTGCGCTTTGGCGTCTCTTGAAATTGAAAGCGAGCATTCAGGCGGGGCCCGGCATGGTTGCTTTCCTTTTTTCCAACAGCAGGCAGCAGCTGGGATCAACCGTACTCGTCAATTCGGAATCCGGTCCTGTCAAACCCTGTTTTCATTGATGCTACCTGGTTCGCTGTTAGTCGTGCTCACTGGAATTCCTGACTCGACTGCATGCCAAACCTTGTTAATCGTTGATAAGCTTGATGACTTCCAGGCCAACCAGTCTCCGCCGCTGGACGGTTTAATACTACTGCGCGAGGCGATAGTCGCTGCGACAACGAAAAAGCCATATGGTGATGCGCCGGCCGGTTCCCCCGACCAGCGGGATACCGTCAGGATCATCGGCTCCTTCACAATTGCCTGGGCAGGTGACGAATTGGTGTGATCTGCCGGAACCGAAATCCGATGGGGAACGGTTGATACTGGTTTCGTCGAATGGTAGGGGAACCGATCATCGTTGCGCAGCCAGTTGTCCCGACGAGGGCAAGTGCCGCGATTCCAAATGCGGCAAACGCCCTTTGAACTACAACGTTCACGAAGTTGGTGACAGTTTCTGACAGATCAGGGACTATTGTGCGACAAACGTACGAGCCTGTTCGATCGCTGCTTCCAGTAACGGATCGGCACCGTGGCTGTAGGGGCCGGCGTCCTTGACCAGCACATCAGGCTCGACGCCGATTCCCTCGATTGCGTCCGTGTACTTACCCATTCGGAAGGTCGGGTACATCAACATGGTGTCAAAACCGACGTCGGTAAAGCTGGCGGGGATGACGGCACCGGCCGTGCCCTCGCCTACCACCAATGCAATATTCCGAGCCTTCATTTCGTAAGCGATCACTTCTTTCGCCCGAGCGCGAATATTCATTAACCAGGGCGATCACCGGTTTATCCCAGGTCGACTTTGCGCACCGTCAGCACGTCGTAGATGCCTGGCAGCGCCATTCCATTCCCGCCGCGACCTCTTAAGTCGATGATCAGGGCGTCACAGTCGGCAAAGTCCCCTTCCAGTTCTTCTTTCAGCAAGTCGGCGACACCTGTCATATGGATCAACCAGAAATGGATATGAGCGAATTTGAAATCTCCATCTTCGATGATCTTCGCACTCGCTTCGGCCGACTGGAACGACGACCACGGGCTGGCGGTAATCGAGATTTCACTTGACTTGCCCCATTGAGTCTCCAATTGCAATTGAATCGAATCGCCTTCTTCGGCAAGCAACAGATGCGTCGGCGGATCGGCCAGGTACGAATCGTCCGAGCGCAGATCGAGCCGGGTATGACCCGCCACTTCCTCATCGTCGATCAAGGTAATTCGGTCTCCCCGCCTGAGCCCGGCACTCCATGCCGGCCCTCCTTCCAGGACGTTGTGCGCAAAAAACTTTCCGTCGAGGTTCATTAACTCGAATCCAAACATCGGTCGCGGTTTGTTTCCCAGTTCGTTCACCATGTGCTGGTACGTGTTATTCGACATCAGCCCCATATGGGTGGCCGGCACGTTGGACAGAAACTCGTGAGTGACTTGCCGCTGCTCGTTCACGGTTATCGCCTTCGCCGCCCGCTCCCGATACCGCTCGACAATTTGCGGCAACTGATTCGTCCGAAAGTCTTTGTCAACAAAGTTCTTTTGTAATTTCGCAACAACGTTATCAAACAGGGCCGGTTCGGTTTCCTGGGCATGGGTTGATACCGGCAAGATCGCCGTTAAAACGCACAATAGGGTTGAAAGTTTAAGCATCGTTGTTTCCGGACTTGATTGCAAATTGCCGCAGTGACACGCAGGTTAATTGTCTGTTGCCGCAATAGTCGAATGACTTGTTGCTTATCCGGCAGGAAAATTTCTTTATTTGCAGAAGTTGAAGTTTCAGTTGCAGGACATCAATAAAATGACGGGGGACGTAATCCCGTTTGGCCCGTTGAAGGGTTGGCAAATCCCAATGTTTCAGAAACGGGTTCTTAATATCGCCTGGCACGGAATTCCAGACTTGATGAAACAGGAGGTAACCGAGACAACCGAGAACACTCGGTTTCCTCTGTTTTATCCTGTTCAAAACGATTACATGACGCATCGGTGCCAACTAAATTCGTTTTCAGCAGACTGCGGAAACCCGTTAGAAGGCCATCCAAAATCCGAGCTGAACGCACTGGCGCAGGGTAACACCTGGTTATCAAACGGGGCCCGCAATACACCCGCGGCTGGCGCCCGTCGGCTCAGGTCAGGCAAGGAACCTGGACCGGCTACTTTTCGAATTTTCGAAACAGACTCATCAACGGCTCGTTATTCAGGCTCCTGGCGTTTTCGAGGGGCGTTTTGTGCATTTCATCGGCTGCCAGCGGATTGGCACCGTTTTGCAAGAGCAACTCCACCATTTGGAGATTGACGGGTTGTTCATCGTCCTTGAAAAAACCGGAAACGGCAAAATGGAGTGGCGTTTGCAAACCCGTTCCGTATCGTTCAGGTGTCAACGTCGCATTGATATTGGCTCCGAACTTCAATAGTTGTTCGGCCGCCACGACGTTGTCCAGGGTTACAGCCAAATGCAATGCCGAAACATCCAGTTCTGCTGCATCGGCGTCTGCTCCATTGCTCATCAGGATCTTCAGGGCATCGATGTTTCCGAATCGAATAGCGGTGTGAATCGGTACCGTTCCGCTGGATCCCGGAATTAGTATCGCGACATCGTCCGGTCGATCAGAAAGCCACTTGTTCAAATCATCTATTTGGTTCAGGGCAATCATCGAATGAATGTTCGGTCGGGCACCTGATTCGACAAGGACACGGACAAGGGGCAAGTGGCCGCGCAAATTGCAATATCGAGGGGACGCTGTTCGTCAACTTTCTGAACGTCAATGTCGGCACCACTGGCGACGAGGAGCTTTACAACGTCGAGGTTTCCGTTGAATGCCGCATTGTGAAGTGCCCGATGGCCATTCTGTTTCGACGCGTTGACGTCCGCACCGTGGCGAATCAGCAGTTCCGTTTTTTCTGCACTCGCGGCCGCGCGTCCAAGTACATTGCCGTAGAATTGCTGCGCGTTTACGTCACCGCCCAACTCGATCATTTTCTCCAGAAGATCAAGCGGTGCCCGTTCAGCGGCAACGAACATGGCATGCAAGTAATTCGGATCGGTGCCTCGCTCCAGCAAGAGCTCCGCAATTTCAATGTAGTCCCCATGCAGCGCATACTCCAGTGCTTGCGATTGCGACAGGTCCGCTTCGTGATCCAAGAGCAACTCGACAATTTTTATATCACCGCTTTTCGCGGCGAAGTCAATTGCTGATCGGCCATGAATGTTACCGGTGGCCGCCAGGTTCACATCGGCACCCCGATCCAGCAGAAACGAAATAAACTCCGAATTCGCATCCCATGCGGCAATCATCAAGGGGCTCATGTCGTTGAGGTCCAGGCGATTGACATCGGCCCCGAAGTCGATGAGTCGTTGGCAGAATTCCACGTTCTTGCGCCTGACGCAATATCCCGGTGGAGAGTGGTTCCCAAAATTCTCACCCAGTGATTGGTTGGCCAACTCCGGGTTCGACTCAAGCACTTGCTCGAGGTACATCAAACTGTTTTTTTTGATTGCTTCGGCGAGTTCGTTCTGCGCCACCAACGTTGCGGTCAACAATGTGCCAACGAGTGTTGCAACAACCAATGATTTGAGCATGAATCTTTCCAGAAACTCATTTTCGTCGTTTGAGACGATTATCGCATCAATCGCCCCGCTGCTCTGTCAACAGTTTGTAACAACAATTGTACCGGTTTCCGAGTTGCCAGCCCATCCAGTAAATCCGAATCGTTATGACCCGGTTATGGAAACAATTACTTTCGTCGAATCGATCCGATGATCGCATCGAAAACCCTTGAGGCAGCGTCATACCCGCCGTCGGAAACTGAGCAGGTCAGAATAAATGCATCCTGATTGACGATAAACGTCGCCATCAACTGGCGGACTTGCACTGGTTTTTCACCGGACGTGATTACGGTTCCAAATAACGTTTTGACAACCAGGATTCCATTGACGGTTACATTTTCGCTTGAGTGAATTCGCTCGAATTTCAAACCGGGCTGGTCCATGTTCTTTATCTCTTCGACGTTGATCGCCGTGAACTGTTCCAAAGTCACTGATTCCTTGCCCGACATCACCTGGTGAATCAGCGAGAAGTTGATGGTTCCCTTGAGCGTAGATGCCTGTAACGCGAATGGCGGGTTGACGGGTGCGACTTCCCAGTCAGCGGGATAGTCAAGTGCTACTGAGGGCGCACCGTCGAATGCTTTCATTTCTTTCAAGGCGGCTACACTGGCTGTCTCGATTTGGGAAACCAGGCTGGAGCCTGAACCCATCTCGTTGAGCCCGCTCGCCACTTGACGAACGCCCATGTAAATCGCGGCAACACCGGCGACCAGACCGACAACAACCAACAGTGGATTCCGGGCAGCAACCGTTCGCTTGACCATTTTTTGAGTTCCTTTAAGTTCAGTTTCACAACACGCAGAACGAACTCTCGTCGTTACCTGCTGTGCATTGCAACCAATACACCCGACGTTTTGACCTGTGACAGGAATTGGGGGGAAAAACTCGGAACAGGAGAATATTCAATTCCTGGGCCGGAATCCGTTCTTTTTATTGCGCTGCTGTGCGTTTATGGCGGCAAATAGAAACCGCCGCAAAAGTTCACATATTGCGCGACACTGATGGTTATCTCGCGGTAACGACCAGATCAGGATAAACACGTCGGTATTGAATTTACCGCGTTCACGTGGTCGGCTCGCAAAGTTGTCAGGCTGGTCCAAAAACTTCATTTTTTCCTGAAGCATCGGCTTTTTCCTGGCAGTTATCTACTTAACGGCTCAGCGACAACATGCAGTGAACGATCCCAATTGACCCATGGGACCTGGAAAGCCCGAGCTCAAATCACGGATCTTTGGAACAAAAAGTCAAGTTTCGTCGCGATCATACTATACGCGGGGGTATTCCATACCAGGAGTTTGGCAATGGCACTCAACCAATTTGCAAAAAAATACTTCAGCTTCCCTAACCGCAATGTTCGCAGTCGAAAATGTCGCCGGATGGAAAATCAGTTAACGATGGAACGCCTGGAGGACCGGAAGATGATGGCGCAGCTCTTCTGGGCAAACCGGGCCGAATTCGACACTGAATTCGGTGACAATACTGCGGCGGCTCGCCAGGTGATTGATCAGGCCCTGCTTGATTGGCGGGCCGCGATTGAATCGTTCAATTACCGGAACGTTGGCCAGGATGGCCGGGCACCACACCCTTACTACGTGCTCAATCCCGGAGTACGCGATTTGCAGACCGATCCCAATTCAGTGACCACGCTTGCGTCGGCAAAACCTGTTGGAATCGATGAGATGGCAAGCCGTTTTCCGGATACATAACCATTGACGACAACGCGGCCAACGGAATGTGGTCTTTCGACGCCAGTCCCTGGAACGATTACGAGTTCCCGAACGCCATCACTCCGTTCGCGTCAGTCAGCGGGCCGGCCGGCTATGACTTGTATTCAGTTGTGCTCCATGAACTGGGTCATGCCCTGGGATTGGGCAATATCGACGATGTGAATGTTGGGCAAACCACAGCGCGCTGACAATCAATGGCGGCGGTGGCAGGGACAAAGTTAACATTGGTGCCAGCGGCCGGGTTAATCAAATCAACGGCTCGATTGACATCAGCAATCCGCTCGTGGGGGCTACACGACGGTGAAAGTCGATAGCTGAACCGAAATACCCGATCATACCATCACGCTGGACTCGAGGAGCATGCGGGGGCTGGATCTGTTTTTTGGTGGACTGGTAACAGACCTGGAAGAGAGTGAGTACCTGTACCAGCTATCATGATCCGTTCGGGAAGCTGCCTGCTGTCAACGTCAAATACGGATTCCGCACAGCACCCGTTCGCTTGAAAATTCCTGGCGTGCCTTTGTTTTATGATGTCAACATGCAGAGCGATTTCATGTCGTTGCTTGCCGTGAAATGCAACCAGAAAACCCGACGCGTTGCCTTGTAACAGAAACCGGCAACAATTTTTGGCAAAGTATGACGATGAACTCAATGGCAGCAGTCAAATGGAGCGTCGTCATGGTTTTCTACCGTTCCGAACCGCAGGGCAACAGAGTGCTTCAGGTTAGTGGCAATAGAGTTTCCTGCCGCAGCGCTTTCAGGGCGAACAATGCCCCCGAAGGGTCAAATCCGGCGGCGTGTCGTGTGACAATGTTTCACACCGGCGTTTTTTCGTCGCCATCGTTAAATATTTCCCTCCGGGATCTCGATGCCGGATTTTAGCGTGGACCTCGGAAAACCGACTCCCGCAGTACCTTGCCACTTCGGGAATTGCCGACAGAACATTCATACACTCATCGATTTTATTCACCCGCGATTCGTCGATTAGACGATTACGAATAGAAAAATTCGACTCACCCCTGTTGGCCGACTGGTTTTTCTGGTCATTTGAATCCAGAGAACCAACGGTCTTCATTTTCAGTTCTCATCTTCAGACAGGTTTACTTTGTGAACGTCCGTCGAACAGAATCTCCTGACGACCTCAAGATCCTCGCGAAACTCACCTTCCCGGCTATTCGAAACGACAAGCCTGATTTCGTCCCGTTTGCTTGAATGATTATTTGAGAATGCATTGCCAGAAGCGGCAAATGGTTGCCGTAATCTGAAAAAAAATTAACCCGGCAACCATCGGGTGATGAACGAGTAATTTCATGAAGTTGCTTGACCGTTTTTCCTCCGCCACTTTTTTTGAACGGTGGTCGTTGTTTTTGTTATTGCCGTGGACTGTGTTGACACCCCTTATGTTTTACGGGGCGGCCAAGGCTGTTCAAAGTAATTCCAACAAGGTCGAAGACTGGTTACCGGCATCGTTTGTCGAAACGCGCCAACTAGTCGCCTACAAAAAGTACTTTCCGACGGACGAATTCGTACTTGTCAGCTGGGAGGGGTGTCGACTGCGAATACATGAGGATAGGTTGTCCGGTATTGAGGGGGATGATCCCCGGCTTGCTCGCCTGGCAGCCTGCCTTGGTGGATCAAACGCTGACAGTCGTGTCGATGAAGATCGACCTTCGGAAACCAATACTATCGATGCACCTGTTCTTTCTAAAGAAGACCAGGCGGCAGTCGCTCGATACATCAAGTCCGTTCTGACCAGTCGTCAATTACTGGATCATTTGGCCGATCCCGACCTCGACTTGTCAATCGATGATGCGGTCTCACGACTGGAGGGGACCATGGTTGGGCCGGGGCGATTGCATTCGCTTACCCGCCAGGGGTGTCTGGTTGTCACACTGACTCCGGAGGCAGGCAAGGAACTCCGGCAAGTTCTAGGGCGCGACGAGAAGCGGCTTTTGCAACCCAATGCCAGACCCGGACTATTGTTTCGATTGGCCGAACAATGTGGAATTCCTGTTGAGTCGATGCATATCGGTGGTCCACCCGTCGACTCAATATCAATTGACGAAGAGGGTGAGAAAACTCTGATTCGACTGGCCGGACTATCGGTCCTGCTGGGACTGGGTTTGGCGTGGTGGTCCTTACGCAGCCTGACACTGACGGCCATTGTTTTTTCATGCGGAATTCTCAGCGCAGTGACGTCGCTGGCGATTGTATGGATCTGTGGTGATACCATGGACGCCATAATGCTTTCAATGCCATCGCTGATTTATGTATTGTCAATTAGTGGTTCGATTCATGTGATCAATTATTATCGAGGTGCGGTTCTGGAACAGGGAATAGAAGGGGCCGTTCAGCGCGCGGTAATTCACTCGATCAAGCCAGCGATCCTGTGCTCCGTAACCACCGCGATCGGCCTGGTTTCGTTATACACAAGTGACTTGCACCCAATTCGGAAATTTGGGGTCTATTCGGCGGCAGGTGTCATGGTCATGCTGTTGATCCTTTTTCTGCTCCTGCCTTCGGCGTTACAAATCAGCAAGGTCGGCCGCCGCTGGATCAAGCCGCGCTTGTCCGACGGCGAAGCGAATGACAACGACTGGCAATCGTCCGTTGAAACGCCAGCCCATTCTTTATTTTGGGGCTCGATAGTGCGCAGGATCGTTTTACAGTACGACATTGTTCTTGCCCTTAGCACCAGCATCACGGTACTGGCGGCATTTGGATTGTTTATGACACAAACCAGTGTCAATCTAATGGAGTTGTTCGACGACCGGGCCCGAATTCTCCAGGATTACCGCTGGCTGGAGGCAAACATCGGAAAACTTGTCCCCATGGAAGTTGTGGTTCGATTTTCTCCCGAGTCTCAAGCACCAACCGAGTCGAAAGGGCAGCGGAATCTTGCGGATACAAACCGCTTGACGTTACTCGAAAGACTGGAGACTGTGTCGCTCATTCAGCGCGCAATCGATGCCGAGTTTGGGGAACAGGGGAGTGGCCTGATTGGTCAAAGCATGTCGATCGCGACTTTCACGCGCAGGCTTCCCGGTAACACTGCGGACATGCTGACCGAGTTCGAACGTACCGCATTCAATGATCGATTGACGATGGCACGTGGCGAATTAGTTTCTTCCGGCTTCCTGGCCATCGATTCCACCGACAAAAGTGAGCTTTGGCGTATTAGCCTGCGCGCCGCAGCGTTTCGTGGAGTGGACTACGGGGCATTTGTGGGGGAAATTCGGAGCACAGTCCAACCGATCATCGCCGCCCAGGAATATCGCGTTCAAATTCTCAGCTGGCTGGCCCAACAACGACCCGGTAACGTGTTCGGGTCCAGAATTATGATTTGGGAACCAAAGCTGGAAACAACGATTGAGGAACTGCGATCTGAACAATTCAAGGTTGAAAAACGCCAAATAAAAAAGCAAGGCACCGGCAGAGTCCCAAAAGTTGCATCTGAGGGCAGGCCGTCCTATCAATGCCGAGCGCTACGAATTTTGTTGCTTCAAGCGGGCTTGAGGGTAGTCGTTAGTCAAGCAGACCCTGCCAAAGCGTCGGAACAACAAGTCGAACTTCTCAAGTCGACAGACGCAATTGTGATGCTGGGTCCACCATCGGTTTTTGCACCCGAGCTGGCAAACGAAGTGAATTCGAAGCGAGTCAATTTGAGTTTGAGCCCCGTTGATGAGCGATGGCCCGAAACGTCAACAAGAGATCCCTGGGATATTCGTGAACCGATCTGGATCAACGCGTTCTATACTGGCGTGATCCCGATTGTTTACAAGGCTCAACGGGAATTACTCAATAGCCTGATGCAAAGCGCTTTTCTGTCTTTTATCACCATCACGCCATTGCTGATGTTCGTTTCCCGCGGTGTATTTTCGGGCCTTGTTGCAATGCTTCCCAATGTGTTTCCGGTCATTTTCGTTTTTGGCGGAATGGGATGGCTTGGTCTAAGCATTGATATCGGTTCCATGATGACAGCAAGTATTGCTTTGGGAGTCGCTGTCGATGATACCATTCACTTTTTGTCGTGGTACCGTGATTCGCTGGATCGATTGCATGACCGCAAACTGGCGATCATCGATGCTTACGCCAAATGCGGTACACCAACCTTGCAATCCGCATTGATCAGCGGGCTTGGATTGTCCGTATTCGCATTCAGTACGTTCACCCCGACCCAGCGATTCGGCTGGTTGATGTTGACCATACTTATTACAGGAGTCATTGCGGAACTCGTCATGCTCCCGGCGATCCTGGCCAGTCCGATGGGGAAACTCTTCCATCCGACCATTAACAAAAGCCAGCAGAAACAAAAAATGTAAGCGAGAATCGGTTATCCGGCAAGCTTCCGGGAAGGCTTCAGGCCAAAGACTTACGGAAGAAAAGTTTGCTAATGACTATCCCGACGTCTGAATTCCTGCAGCCTGTTTTCCTAACACCTAAACACCTGTCAAAGTGGCGGGTCCAGGAGTCGCACCTGGCCGTCCGAGCTTATGAGGCTCAGATGGGCACTGGCCCACCCGCAATTGCAAGAGGAAGCGTCAGGCTTCAGGCTAATGGTTTAAGGAAGAGGACTGACACCGCAAGGAGTCGAAACTGGGGCATCACTTTCGTTTTGTTGCATCTTGTCAGTTGATCTTTATTGAAAAATCTCCTTCTTCCTGCAGTCTGATACCTGAAACCTGAAGCCTTCATCAATGGGTCGAGCAGGAATCGAACCTGCGTAGCTACTTTGAGCGACTGTTTTACAAACAGCCTGGACTTCCAGGTCGAATCGACCCGAGTTGTTTTCAAATGACGTGGGCGGGGTTCGAATCAAAGTGAGGCTTCAGGCCAAAGGCTTCCGACTTCAGAAAGATAACTGACATTGCAGTGAGTCGGAATGTGTCAATGAGTTTGAGACAACATATTTTCGAAATTAGAGTATGAGTCTGGTACCGTGTCGGGGGCCAGCCCCCGAACCCCCGGGATTTTTTCAGGCATGGCTCGGGTGTTCAAAGAATTTGTTGTGTGGTAAGTTTGTTTCGTTCGGTGAAACGGAAGCTGGCTCTGCGGGGACGCAACCAGCCAAGGGATAGCCGAATCGAGGGTGCGTCAAAGACGCTTCTTGTGGGCCTTCAGGACAATGAATTTCTGGAGGCCTTTTTTCGTTTGGTCGGCGACTTGTGCCGGTGGATTGATCCACGCAGCGGTCGGCAGTTTGGCTGGGTCGGGAACGCCGTTGACGAAACGCTCGGGGTTGGCCGCATACGCCAGACTCAAAGTGCTCGTTCGTGAGGCAATGATTCCTTCGGCAAGTCCGTAATGCAACGACGCCGGTGTGACCAAGCCGATTCCACTGTGGTAATGCTCGTTGTTGTACCAGCCAAAGAATTGACGGCAATGCGAGTAGCGCGTCCTGGTAACTTCCGAATCGATCGGGGAATTCGGGTTGATACTTCATCGTCTTGAACTGGCTTTCGGAATACGGATTGTCATTGGATACATGAGGACGGCTCAGCGATTTGGTAACGCCCAGTGAGCCCAGTAAATTCGCGACGCTGTGCGATGTCATCGAAGGGCCTCGGTCACTGTGAATGATCAATTGATCACGCTCGACGTTCTGTTTCTCAATCGTTTCCTCAATCAGTTTTTTGGCCAGGTCGGCTTGTTCGCGATGAGCCAGCATCCAGCCGACGGTGTAGCGGCTGAAGATGTCGAGGATCACGTAAAGGTAATAATAAGTCCACGTTTCGGGGCCTTTGAGCTTCGTAATGTCCCACGACCAGACTTGATTGGGGCCGGTGGCCAGCAGTTCAGGTTTGCGATAGTTGGGTCGCGTGAGTTGGTTTCGCCGTTCCCGGTTGGTGTTGTTTTGAGCCAGGATTCGATACATCGTCCGCACGCTGCAAAGGTAGTTGCCTTCGTCCAGCAGCGCGGCGTAAACCTGGTACGGTGACTGGTCAATAAAACGCTCGCTGTAAAGTTCCTGACGAACATTGTCGCGTTCCTCCGCGCTCAAGGCGCGAGGCGGAGGAATGCGACCGGTCGTTTTCGTGTGCTGGCTGACGTCGTCGGTAGAGCGTTGCCCGAGACACGGTTAAAGCGTCACAGGCGTTGCTCACTCCGACTTGTCGGCCAAGCTCTTCAGCGGCGATCAATCGTCTTGTCTCGGGCAGCTTGATCCCCATCATCTCCGATACTTTTTTTTGAACTTCGATAATCAACTCGGCTTGCCGAAGTCGTTCCGTGAGCCGGGCATTGTCACGTTTGAGCTTTGGCCAGTTCCTGAGTTTCTTTTTTGTTCGGGTTCGGTTTGCGACCGCGTTGCCTGGTGTGCCAGCGTTCCCGCATCCCGCTGCCGTCGCCAGCGTGCTAGACTCGACGAGTAAAGCCCTTCGCGCCGCAGCAACTCACCAAGCTCACCCGACTCGGTGCATTGGTCCGCTTCGGCAAGGATCACTGACGCGTAACTTTCGATATGTTGTTACTTGTCAGTTGCTCTTCATTGACAAATATACTTCTTCCTGCAGCCTGATACCTGAAGCCTGTAGCCTGTCATGTTTGAGCTCAGCCGCTATGCGAATTAGCGCACCGCACCAAACAAAAGTAGCTCGCCGAGGAATCGAACCTCGTCTGACTGTTTCGAAGACAGTCGTGCGAATCCATCACACTCGCGGGCCAGAGGGAAGGTCTCAGCGCCAGATTTCAAACTTCTCACTTCAAACTTCGGGAACCCAAGTATCCTTGCCAGGAGTTGAACCTGGTCCGCAACCTTCGCAAAGTTGCATGCTGTCCCTTACACCTCAAGGATAAAAATCAATTCAGGTTTGGGGTTTTCACTGTTACGTTTCAAATCTCAAATCTCAAATCTCAAATCTCAAATCTCAAATCTCAAATCTCAAATCTCAAATCTCAAATCTAAATCTCAAATCTCAAATCTCAAATCTCAAATCTCAAAGCTCAAAGCTCAAAGCTCAAATCTCAAATTTGAGATTCCTGAATGATGCCACCAACGTTTCCGTTCCTGATTCCTTCAGCCTTCAGTCTTCAGCCTTCCCCAGTGGTGCAGGTGGGATTCGAACCCACAATCACTTGTTCCTAAGACAAGCCGCTCAAGCCGTTGGCGTACCGCACCGAAATCAGTCTGTAGCTTTCCAGGCTGCAGGAAACACTAAACACCTTAACCGCTCAAGCCTAATTCGCTAACTAGCGACCCATACCGGATTTGAACCGGTGATCTCCACCGTGACAGGGTGGCGTCCACTCCAGGCTGGACTAATGGGCCAGGAGAAAGGCTGAAGGCTTAAGACTAAAGGAAGAGTTGTTGGGACGACTTTCTCTTCCTGAAGTCGGAAGTCGGAAGCCTTCCCTCAGGTGACCGATCGGAATCGAACCGACATGGACCTGGTTCACAGCCAGGTTCCTGAAACCAATGCAGGACGGCCACAGTACCGGAGGCAGGAATCGAACCTGCGACCTTCTGGTTCAGAGCCAGACGCAACGACCAACAGTTGCTACTCCGGGGTGGCAGGATTGAGGCGAAAGGATGACGGAATGCGCGATCACAACGGGCTGCGGGCTTTCGAACTTGCCGATCAACTTGCGTTACTCGTTTATGAACACACGAAGGACTTTTCGCGTGAAGAGCAATTCGGATTGACCTCTCATCTTCGACCGGCGGCAGTTTCCGTTCCTTCGAATATCGTCGAAGGTTGTGCGCGACCGACGCAAGCTGACTATGTCAAGTTTCTCGATATCGCCTGCGGTTCTGCTGCCTAAGCACAATATCAGATCACGTTGAGCCTGCGGCCGGGTTACCTTGACGCCCATTCCAGCGGCGAACTCTTATCCTGCGCCGACGAACTCACACGAGTCCTGTCGGGCCTGATTCGCGCCCTGCGCACTTCCTGAAGTCTTTGGCCTGTAGTCTTTAGCCTTTTCCCAAGCGCCTGGTGAGAATTGAACGCACGATTTCTGCATGGCAAGCAGATGGGTTACCACTACACCACAGGCGCGTTTTCGGATTAACCAAATTGTCAAAGAGCTGGTTGAGGCTCAAGGTCCAAGACTTCAGGCCACAGGAAGAAACTCTCTCATTCTTCCTGACGCCTGTAGCCTTTAGCCTGCAGCATGATTCAGTGGGATCGGTGGGCATCGAACCCACATGACCCGGTTTAAGAGACCGGTGCATTACCCTGTCTGCCACAATCCCGTGTTGTTTGTCTTATCCAGTTGCGCGGAGGGAATTGAACCCTCGACCTTCGTCTTATAAGGACGCTACCCGGACCATCGAGCTACACGCCGCGTACAAAAATAAGGCCGGAGAGATTCGAACTCTCGCCCGCCTGGTTAAAAGCCAGGGATGCTGCCGCTACACCACAACCTCGAAATAGGCTGTAGCGGTTTAGACTGCAGGCAAAACATTCGTTATCCTTTGTGTTGGTTCTATTCGTTTCTTCCTGAAGCCTGAGGCCTGTAGCCTCCTTCCAGTGGTAGACCTGAGAATTGAACTCAGCGCGACCCGCATATCAGACGGATTTGGGCACCAGCCCGCGACTACCGCAAACAGGTTTCAGGGACTCTTCCTGAAGCCTGTAGTCTGAAGCCTTTAGCCTTCGTCCAGGTCGGGTACCCCGGAGTCGAACCGAAAACCTCCTGCTCCCAAAGCAGGCGTGCTCCCATCTGCACCTCTACCCGTGTGCCAGGCTTAAGGCAGAATTCAGAAACTCCAAACCACCGCCCGTTTTCTTCTGTCTTCCTTTAGCCTGCAGCCTGAAGCCTCCAGCCTTTCCGCAAATGGACCCGCCGGGAGTTGAACCCGGTAACCTTGGTTGCAAGCCAAAGCGCCGACCCGTCGGCAAGCCCTTGAAGAAGGCTTCAGTACTTTTCCGCTTGCCTTCAGTCTTTAGCCTTTTGCCTTCCCCCAGCGACCCGTGTGGGATTCGAACCCTACCTGACTGGCTTGAAAGACCAGCGACCTCACCAGAAGTCGAACGAGCCAAAGGTAGTTTGAAACAGGAAGTTTGAAGTATGAAAATATCAAACGTGAATCTTCAAATCTCAAATCTCAAATCTCAAATCTCAAATCTCAAATCTCAAATCTCAAATCTCAAATCTCAAATCTCAAATCTCAAATCTCAAATCTCAAATCTCAAATCTCAAATCTCAAATTACCAAGTGGACCGGGAGGTGCTCGAACCCTCGTCTGCGGTACTTCAGACCGCCGCTATGCCGTCTCAGCTACCAGTCCGGGGGGGAAGGCTTCAGGCTAAACACTGGAGACTTAAGGAAGAACCGAATACGGCAATCGTGTTCCCTCTTCCTTTAGCCATGGGCCTCAAGCCTTTCGCCCGAACCCGGGCACGAAAAAACCCGGTGTCACTTGAGGTCACACCGGGCTTGCCAACGATTTTTTTTCGTCTTTACGGCCCTGGCGTCACTCGCGATACGAATGCAGTGGGAGCGCCTTCGCGTCTTGCAATGCGACAAAACTCCTGCGCTCGTTAAATCGTTTGGTATTCAGCCGTATTGAAGTCATGATTCCAGGTCCCGGATATTGTTTTTCCGATTCATGATGCCACGAACGATGGATTTTCGCCCTGTGCACATGGATATTGACGATGCAAGACAGAATTGGTTCGCGAAAAATCCGAATATTGAAAAAAAAACAACCGGACCCGTTCGTTGCGATCCTACATGAACCGCAAGGCAACGGCTTGTTCCTTGAAACCCAGAACATTCGACTCAATAAAATATCCGGGCCAGCGGCATGAGAAATTGCCGGTAGATGGCTCGTACGTCGTCGTATACAACGTGCCCCAGCCGTGATGATGCTTGAATTGGTAAAGCGGTGGTTCCATAAAGCGCGAGATGAAACGTTCGCGCGATTCGTTCTCATCGTGCAAACGCAGCGACAGAAAATGCGCCCGGTCGAGACTGCCGGTAGCCCGATCATGTTCCGGCCATTCAATCGACGATTGATGATTGGTAGCCAACTGATGGCGGGACACGATCGGATCCCGATCTGGCGAAACAAAAACCGTGGCATTGGTGCCTGATTTGTCGAGCACCGTCACATTGTATGACATGTGGCTGGGCACTCGACGCAGGACCGCCGTCGCTTCGGCGGTGGTCTCACAAAACTCCAGGACGTAGCGAAGGATCAACGGAATCCCAAAACCATCTCCCACATTCTTCCGCCCGCCAAAGGCAAGTGAAACAGCCAGCCCGCTGTCGTTCATTCCATCCAGAACACCCCACAAACAATCGCTCATCGCAATTACCTGACGGCCATTCCAGGCGGTGTGCAACAATGTGGCTTCCCACAGGTTCACGGCATAGTCGTAGTTACGCACCAGAATCGGGTTGTTGCGCGTCCACACCGCTTGCGAGCAGCCGGTCATGTAAGGAGTGGGCTGGTACAGACTGAGGAAGCGGGCCGATTGATCCTTGCCACCGGCAAGTTCCATGAGGCGCTCGTAAGTCGGCAACAACTCGGGCATGTACTGGCGTAGCGCCGCTCGCAGGCCAAAAAGGTCGGACGAGCCTTGTCACCTTCCTTCAGAAACCACTTCTTGTAGCCGGGCCACAAGTGCTCGTATCGGCGACGCCATTTGTCACCGGGCTGCGATTCGGAAACGGATTGAAAAAGGACTTCCATTGGATGCGCGACGTGCGACTGGCACTTTCGATTGGGAACAGACCAAGTAGTGTTTTCCTGAAGCGGAGTTCCAGCAATCAATTATAGCACCGTCGTTCGCCGGATCCGACAAGCCTGAATTCCGCCTGCCGGAGGTGCTACAAACACCCAGCATCCTACATCATTTTGAAGTTGCCGACTTCCGCCACTTCGGCGGCGACCACCGTTTCCGCAGCCTGAAGCGGACGTGAGACGAATTGCGACAAAATCCCGCTCGTCCACGCCTTGGCCCGGTCAGTCAATTCGAAATCGTCTGTCATCAGTCGACCCGGCGTAATCAGAATGCCCAAATCGGCGCCTTCGTATTTGTAATCGCCCGGTTTGGCAATACGCAGGAAAAACGCCTCTTGCTCATTCTCAACCGTTCGGCGATGCGTCTGCATACGGACATACTCGACGCTGCCGCCTTTTTTCAAACGCCAAATCCCGGTTTGCGGCGCGGAAGTGATAAGCTCGACCGAATCGGAAGTATGCTTGATCACCAGTTGTCCCCAGCTGTCGATGTTGTCCGGGTTCGACCAGCGTTCATTCAATTCTTCAACATTCAGCTCGAAATCGACATTGGCCCATTCCAGCAAATGGAAAAGGAAAAGGGGCGCGTCGGCGTGAGCAAACGCGGCAAGATTCGTCATCGCACTGGCACCGGTCACACGCGGGTTTACTTCACCGAGATACAGTTCGTCGGTGTCGAGATCGCGAAGGAAGTCGAGTTCGAAGTAGCCGCGATAACCGAGCTTGCGCATCTCTTCGCCAAATCGGAACGTCATATCGCAAGCCTTGTTACGAACGTCTTGCGAAAACGCCTCCGCCAGAACCTCGTTGCCACACCAGCCCCCTCGATAGGGGGTCAGTTCCTTGAAACCAACCAGTTCCGTCATCAACGGACCGACGATCGTGCCGTGCCGCGTCACACAGGCTTCCTGGGCAGAGCCACGACAGCGAATTCGTTTCATGATCTTCACTTCGGGATCGGCAATGATCTCGTCGGCGTGCTTGTTCCAGTCCGCCTGGCTGGAAATAAAGAACGTCGTGTGTCCGGAATCGCCATAAGCCGTTTGAATCACGACGTTATCACCGAGGTGGCCGGTGAGCTGTCGCATTTGCTCGTAGCTTTCCAGTTTGGCAAGAACATTGGGCACGCTGGAGATACCGGCCCGGTCGCCGATCCGCGTCGTCATGATCTTGTTGTCGATTTCCTGTCGAAGTTTGGCCTTCGGAAAACAGACTTCCAGTCCCAGTTGTTCGCACAGATATTCGGTTTGCTCGTCGAAAAACAAAAAGACTGCTTTTCCGGCATCGCCGTCACGCGAACGGCGGCGGATCAAATCGACGACTTCCTTGTGCTCCAGCAAGTAGTTGTTGATATCCTCGATCGACGTAAACGGCCGGTGCGGCATTTCGGAAGGCGAAATAACGTTCGGGTGTTGCCCGTCGAAACAGTCGATGTAACTGATGTACCGAAAGTTGCGAACCCACTCGTCGATCCCGAGCAGGTTGAAATTGGTCGCGCTGATGAAATAGATCGGCGTTTCGTTGCGGTGAAAAAACAAACGAATGTCGTTGACACCCTTGAGCGTTTTGGTTTTTGTTTCGGTGGCAGTTGCGGTCATGGACATTGCTCCTTGCTGGTTTTGTTCGGGAAATAACCTTACGACACTTTTCGTTTAGCGCGTGGTTTGTCGGCTCCATTGGTTGTTGTTGTGATTCTGCGATTCCCCCCGGCCCTTGCATTTTCGTTTGCAATGGTTTCATCCGTGAAAATTCGCAAACCGTAGGCTGCGTGGTTTGTCGGCTCCATTGGTTGTTGTTGTGATTCTGCGATTCCCCCCGGCCCTTGCATTTTCGTTTGCAATGGTTTCATCCGTGAAAATTCGCAAACCGTAGGCTGGTTGCCAATCTCCTTGACGTCGATCTACAACCTCTTCCCCGGTCTGCGGGTTGCGGCCCTTGCGGGCCTTCCGCTTCACGACCACGAGCTTGCCGATGCCGGGCAGCGTGAAGCCCTTCCTCGCCTCCTTGTAGGCGAGCTTCGCGATCTCTTCGAGGACGCCCGCGCCGGTCTTCTTCGTGAAGTCGAACGTGTCGGCGAGATGGGACGCGATCTGAGCCTTGGACATGGAACGCACAGTTCTACTGGCCATCCCTGTTCTCCTCGGATCCTTCGAACCCAACAGTTATGTGATCCCCAGGATCGGATACCTGTCCGGGATGTCCCCGATCGGGAAACTGCTCCGCATGGCGGAGAGCGGACGTCAGTGAAGTCGCCGGACGCCGCGAATATCGCGCTCTTTGTCAGGGTCGTGCAAGCAGAAACCGCGACCGTTCTGAGTTATTTTGAGGTCACCCCGTGACGGGCCGCGCTGGACGCGGGCTGATCTGCAGTCGATCTGCGTGCTTCAGCCTCCGGTCATGGGGTTCGTGAGAGACCACGAGGTTGCCACCTGCCGCTGCAGAGAGGGGGGAGAGTGGTCCTTTGGTACGTCCCTGTGCGGATTCAGGCGCGTTTTCTGTAAACGATGTAATAACAATACTTTAGGGCTCTTTCCGAGGCTCTCGATCGGAGCCCTTGAGCAGCCGATTGGGGTCCAGTAGTGTCGGGACCGGTGATACCCTCCCGGGCTCCTGAGGGTAGGATCTCCAGCCCGTTCGAGATCATCTCGTGCGGGACGCACGCCGCCGTCTGCAGCGCCTGTTCCGAGCGGCCCAGGATTACTCAGCACCGGGGCGTCCGCCCCCGGGAGGGATTGAATTGAAGCGAGAAGATCTCCTCAAGCACCCCACCAAGCCACTCGAACTCACCCAGATCAAGACCGTGGGGGATCTGGTCGAAGCCTTTGGCGGCACCTCATTCCAGAGCCGGAATCTCCACAAGGCGATGCACATCTGGGGTCAGGCCCTGCAGGAGGAGTCCTGTGTGCCATCTTCCTCGGACTCTCGGGGGCAATGGTACCCGCAGGGATGCGAAAGGTGGTCGTGGACCTGGTGCGCCACCGTCTGGTGGATGCCATCGTCTCGACCGGGGCCAACCTCTATCACGATCTCCACGAGGGAATGGGCGGCTTCCACTACAAGGGGTCTGAGCACGTCGATGATGTCGAATTGGCCGAGCTCGATGTGGACCGGGTGTTCGACACCTTCGCCGACGACAGGGCCTTCCACATTCTCGACAGGAAGCTGGCAACGATGGGGGCAACGCTCGAGCCGCGCAGCTACTCTACCAGGGAATTTCTTGTCGAGGTGGCCCGGCAGCTCACGCCCAAGGACTGCATCGTCGGCGTCTGCCATGAAGAAGGGGTGCCCATCTTCTCCCCCACATTTCACGATTCCGGATACGGCATCGGAATAGCCCGCATGTACGACCAGGCAGAGAAGGCCGGAAAGCCGCACGCCGTGATCGATCTCATCAGGGACAACCTGGAGATCGCCAGGCTAAGACAAGCCAGCAAGGAATCCGGGGCCGTCTACATCGGTGGCGGGGTACCCAAGAACTACGTTCAGCAGATCGAGCCCCTACTCGAGGTGATGACCGGGGAGCGTGTACCGGGACACCGCTATGCGGTCCAGATCACGACGGACGCACCGCACGGGGGTGGTCTCTCCGGTTGCACCTTTGACGAAGCCAAGTCGTGGGACAAGATGGTCGACGATTTTCACGGCGTTCAGGTCTTCCTCGAGGCCTCCGTCGGTTTCCCTCTGCTCGCCAAGGCCGTGCTGGAGCGTTTCGGGGAGAAGGCCGCGAATCGAAGCCGGGCCTCGCTGGATATCTTCCAGAGCGTGGGCAAGAGCTAGGAGTTGAAATCGGAAAAGCCGGCTCGCCGGTTTGCTGGTGGCCACAGCGGCAGCGGTCCTGGCCTGGGGGTTCTGCCCATCAACCGCTCAGGCCAAGGACCGGGCCGGTCTCTTCTCCATCTCGGGGGCGATGTCCTGGGGTTTCATGTCCCCGGATGACGTGAACCGCCAGCTCCAGTTCGACAATCTCACTTTTGCCGTGGCCCTCGATGACATGAATACGTTTACCGAGATCATCGGTGAGTTGCGCTATGGTTTCTCGAACTCTCTCGGCGGGGAATTGCAGATCGGTTACCTTCTGGCAGGACAGCGTCGATGGCCGCGTCTCCCGCAAGCTGAGTTCCTTTCCCGTCACCCTGAGCCTCGTCTACTTTCTCATCTCCGCCAGGTCGAGATCCCTATCAGCGATAGCTGGCGGAGGGGTGCTGATCGAGGCCAGGTACTCGGGGGACGATCCGCTGGGGAAAACCAGCTTCAAGGGCAACGGGTTTGTCGCCCAGCTCGGTCTCGAGTTCGAGCAGCTCCTCTCGGAACTGTGGTCGGTGCGGCTGCGCGGGCAGGGGCAGCTCGCCAAGACCGCTGACGTATTCCCCGATGGCGGGAGCATCGATCTCAGTGGTGGTGCAATTCAGTTTGGATTGAGAGCATACTTCAGGTGATTCTCCGCTGGCCGGTACCGCCAAGGTAAACGAGGAGAGCCCGTGCGATCGAAACATCTCTTAGCGGTAATTGCCCTGACCGTCGCGGGGATGTCGGCGATCTCTCCCGCCACCGGCGCCAGCGAACCTGTCTTCCCCAAGGGGGGCATCTCGTTCGGGGTCAGCGGTGGGGTTGCCATCGTCCAGATGGATCAGATCAATCAATTCTTGCAGTTCAGAAACCTGCAGGAGGGCACCCGCTTCGATGAATTCAGCACCGGGCGGGACATCGAGATCGATGTCCGCTACGCGGTAACGAGCAAGCTCTTCTTCGGGCTCCAGGGGGGGCGCATCTGGGTGACCGCGGAGGATCCCATCTCCGGCGAGCGGTTGGAGGCTAGCGGCAATCCCCTGATTCTCATCGCCGGCACCTCGACGCGGCCTGATGCCGGTATTGTCTTTCGCTTTGTGGGTGGGATCGGTGCGATGCTCAACGGTCAGCTGAAGAACAACCTCGGTGTCGAACTCAACGGGACCGGATTCATGGGGCAACTCGGGGGCGAGCTGGAGTTCCGTGCCGCCCCCGCGATCGGTCTCTCGTTGCAGGGGGTGGCGCGCACCGCTCAGGTAACCGATCCCGTGGATGCCCAGACGGGTGGAACCGGGTTCAATATCGATCTCTCGGGTGCCAGCATCCTGCTCGGGATCCGTGGATACTTCGGAGGAGGCCAGGGAGAATGATGAACAGAACCGGGCATCGGCAGGGACGCAATACCCTTCTTGTCACCGCGGCACTCCTGCTCGTGTCCACCTATGTGGATGCTGCACCGACCGCGGCGGGAGGACCTCTCGTACACACCTTCTCCATCGTCGCTCGCGACGCGGAGTCCGGCCGGATCGGCGTGGCGGTCCAGTCCCACTGGTTCTCGGTCGGTCCCATTGTCCCCTGGGCCGAGCCCGGTGTGGGTGCGGTGGCCACCCAGTCGCTGGTGGAAGTCTCCTACGGTCCGCGCGGTCTGGCGCTGATGCGCCAAGGGCTGTCCGCTCCCGAGGCCCTCGAACAGCTTCTTGCCGAGGATCCCGATCGCGAGGTGAGACAGGTAGCAATGATCGATGCCCGGGGCCGGGTGGCGGTTCACACCGGCAAGCTGTGCATCGCCGAGGCCGGCCACATCACCGGGGATCAGTTCTCCGCACAGGCCAACCTCATGCTCAACGACAAGGTCTGGGGTGCGATGGCCGAGGCCTACGGAAGCGCCACAGGGGACCTGACGGGGCGTCTGCTGGCGGCACTCGATGCGGCCCAGGCGGTGGGTGGAGACATCCGGGGTCAGCAGTCGGCCGCCATTCTGGTCGTCGATGGGGTCAAGAGTGATTCGGCCTGGGCCCACAAGGTCGTCGATCTTCGGGTCGAAGACCATCCGCTGCCGCTGACCGAACTGAGGCGGCTGGTAAAGCTGAACCACGCCTACGATCTCGCCAACCGGGGGGATGAGTTCGTCGCGGCCAGGACTTCGATCGGGCCATGGCCGCCTACGGCGAGGCCACCGATCTATCGCCGGGAAACATCGAGCTGCAGTTCTGGAAGGCCGCCTCGCTCTACAAGGTCGGTCAGAAGGAAGCGGCACTGCCGTTGTTCAGAGAGGTCTTCGAGGCTGAGACGAACTGGGCTCTGGTTGTCCCCCGGCTTGCCGGTCTCAACATCCTCGCTGATGACCCGGAGGGGTTCACCCTGGCGGTGCAGGAGATCCTGGCAGTCGCGCCTCCGGGAAGCGCGTGAGGCCGCGCTCGAGGAGTGGACGCGCCGGCTAGGGCATCAAGATTGACGAGTTTGTCGGAGGTGCGACGAGTGCGCTGTCGAGTCTGGCGGTAAGTTCGGCCAGGCTTTCTCACACGGCGGTCCAGACGGGGACACCGCGGCGATCGAGGCCTTGGTCGGCACCGTGACGCTCTCCAGAGCTTCCAGTTCGGTGATTTTCCGCGCCGCCAGCGCCTCGCGCAGGTAGTTGTTCGCTCTGAACCTCCCGTACGCTGTCCAGTGTGCCGTGGACACGATCGAGACGGCGTTGCAGGTGGCGGGCGCCGTTAGGAGGCTCGGCGTTCACAGGGCCAGGCCCAGAATCAGAATCAGTATCACTCCGAATCGACCCAGTGGTACTGGATCTTCTGCCCCACCCGTTCCAGCTCGTAGCGGGTTTCGTCCTCCATGGTTCGGCTCCGCGGATCGAACTCCGATGCGAGTACCGCCCGGGTGGCAGATCCGTGCCACCGGTGGATCGGGGGCGGCAACATCATAGCGCACACCGCCGCCTCCCGGGTCGCCTATCGTGCGCCGGAACCAGGACCGTTTTCCTTGGAACCATCAGAACTCCACGCCAACCTGCCCGGGAAAAGATCGCTCCCTGGCGAGTGTGCGGAGTCCGGGTACTCCGGGTTTGGGATAGGAGGAGACGATGGCGGTTGCCAGAACCAGTAGCAGTCGAATCGACATGGTCCGGTTCAAGTCCACAGTTCTGGAGGGAAAACTCGCGCCGAAGGATCCCGCCGCGGCAGATCTCCGCGCCGCCGCCGCCCGGTTACGATCTCGAGGCCAATAGAAGCCAGCGCTACCCGGTTGTCTATGTGCTCTCGGGGTTCACCGGTCGGGGCCGGATGTTGCTGAACGCCACCGGATGGGGGGAATCCTTCGACCGGCGGCTCGATCGGCTCATCAAGACCCGCCGCGCCCGGCCGATGATTGCCGTGCTGCCCGACTGCTTTACCCGCTTGGGTGGCAGCCAGTACATCGATTCCTCGGCGACGGGCAAGTACGAGACCCATCTGACCCGCGAACTGGTCCCCTGGATCGATGACAGCTACCGCACCATGCCACGGGCCAAGCACCGCGCGGTGACCGGCAAATCGAGCGGTGGTTACGGCGCCCTGGTCCTCGGTATGAGGCATCCGGATGTCTTTGGTGTGATCGCCAGCCACTCCGGGGATGCCGGTTCCTGAATACGGCTACCTGCCGGACTTTCCACACTTTCTCAACCAAGTCCGGATTCACGGGAGCGTGCGGCGGTTCCTCCGGGCCTTCGAGGCAGCGCCGAAGAAGACCTGGTAGAGTTTCCTCAAGGGCATGAACATCCTGGCCATGTCAGCCTGTTACTCTCCCAACCCCAAGGCCAGGGAGAACACCTGGGAATCGATTTCCCCTTTGATCTCAACACCGGGGCCATGAAGCCCGAAGTGTGGCGGCGATGGCTCAAACACGATCCGGTGAGGATGGTGAGCAGCCACCGGAGCCAGCTCAAGAAACTGCGCTACATCTATCTTGATTGTGGTCTCCGTGATGAGTGGAATCTGCACTGGGGTGCGCGCATGTTCTCCGCCGAGCTGGACAAATACGGCATCAAACACACCCACCAGGAATTCGATGATGGCCACATGGACATCTCCTATCGTTTCGATGTCTCGCTGCCGCTCATCTCGCGTCATCTCGGTTAGCCGGGCGTTTCTCCTCGCCGGCTTGATCTCAGCCACGGCGGCTGCGGACGATCACCCGGTAACCTCGCGGCTCAAGGTGCCGGATGGCTTCCGCATCGAGATCTTTGCCGAGGGTCTCGAGGGAGCGAGATTCATGGCCCTCGGTCCCGACAGCGCGGTCTATCTCACCATCCCCAGAGCGGGGAAGGTGGTGGCACTATACGGCGACGGCGAAGGACCCGCGGATCGTATCGAGACGGTGGTGGAGAAGTTGAACCGCCCGCATGGAATCGCCTTTCACGACGGCGCGCTATGGGTGGCTGAGACCGATGCGGTGGTGAAGTTCCCCGCTTACCCGGGTGGCAGGGCGGGGGATCCGGTCACCGTGGTCGAAGACCTGCCAGGGGGAGGAAACCACTGGAGCCGCACCATCGTCTTTGGCCCCGACGATGGCATGCTCTACGTCTCGGTGGGTTCCACCTGCAACGTCTGCATCGAGGACGATGCGCGCCGCGCGGCCATCACACGGTACCGCGCCGATGGCAGCGGTGAGGAGAGATTCGCCACCGGGCTTCGAAACGCGGTCGGTCTGGCCTGGCACCCCGTTACCCACGAACTGTGGGCAACACACAACGGCCGGGATTGGCTGGGAGATGATCTGCCACCCGAGGAGATTGTCAACATCGTCATCCAAGGCGGCGACTACGGCTGGCCCTACTGCTATGGAGACCGGGTGCCGAATCCCGATATCGAGATGCAGAACCCGTCCCGATGTGACGCCACCATTCCCCCGGCCATCACCGATACCGCGCACTCCGCGCCGCTGGGATGTGCTTTCTACACCGGGGACCAGTTCCCGGAGGAGTACCACGGGGATCTTTTTGTCGCCTATCACGGTTCCTGGAACCGCAGCGAACCGACCGGCTACAAGGTGGTGCGGGTGGTGGCTGAGGAGGGTAAGCCGGTGGAGATCCTGGACTTTGTCAGCGGCTTCCTTCCCCCCGAGGGAAAGGCAATAGGGCGCCCGGTGGACGTGCTGGTCGACATCGATGGCAGTCTGGTGATCTCGGACGACGCGGCCGGAAGACTCTTCCGGGTCCGTCATCGGGGGGGGGACTAGCGAAGGCGGCGGGGTCAACCCGCGTCTCCGTCTTCCTCCTCTTCTTCTTCGATCTCCATCTCGTACTCATCGAGGATGTCTACCATCTCTCCTTCGCAGTCATCTCCGAAAACCAGATCGGTGGAGGCGTACGTCGACCCGGTGTTCTTCACCAGGGCCACGACCTGATCGATGATCAAACCCAGATCGTCGGAGGCCACGGTGGAGAGGGGGTGCACGAACACCGACCACAACTCCCTACCGCGAAGCGCATAGCGGGCATCGAGGGCACGGTCAAAGTTGGCCTGCAGCAGCAGTGAAAGGAACTCGGCATCGAGCTCGCGCATCTCGCCCACCGGGGACATGACGCGGATACGGTTGTGTTCTTCGTCGCAGAGCAGATAAACGGGGGTATCTCCCCGCGTGCCCCGCCAGATGCCGGGCTTCCCCTCGAGTTCACTGAGAAGCGAAGGTAGGAGTGCTGCCAGTGCGCCTTCCATCATGCGGGTTTTCCCCCCCGAGGGATCCATCTCACCCTCTGCCTCGTTCATCGGCAGATTTCCGGCCGAATGAAGAAGCTAGCTACGGGATTTCTGCTCCTGACAAAAGCCACGCCAATCCTCTTCAGTGGTATGGCCGGCGGGGGAGAAGCTCTTGGAAACATCTCCCCGGACGCGTAGGGTCCTCGTGACCGCGGTGGACCTGGATATCCACGGAGGAGGGACGGATGGCACACCTCGATTTCCTGGGGGCGGCGGGGACGGTAACCGGTTCGAAATTCTTGCTCACCACGCCGCACCGACGGGTGCTGGTCGATTGCGGTCTCTTCCAGGGTGAGAAGAAGCTCCGGTTGAGAAACTGGGAGCCGCTGCCGCAGGATGTCTCATCGATCGACACCCTGGTTCTCACGCACGCGCACATCGATCACACGGGGTACCTGCCGCGGCTTATCCGCGAGGGTTTCGCGGGTGAGGTTTACGCCTCACAGGCAACCGCGGAGATCGCCGGCATATTGCTCCCCGACTCGGGTCATCTGCAGGAGGAAGAGGCCGCCTATCACAACCGGCGTGGAACCTCCAAGCACAAACCCGCCCAGCCGCTCTACACCGAGGATGAGGGACGCCGCGCGGCCGGGAGGATCAAGCCCGTCCCGTACGCCAAGGACATCGACCTCGGTGGCGGGGTCACCGCTACCTTCCGACGCGCCGGCCACATTCTGGGCTCCGCCCACATAACGATCAGCTACGCGGAGAACAATATCCTTCGCAACGTGGTGTTCTCGGGTGATCTGGGCCGCTATAGTTCGCCGCTGCTGCCCGACGCCAAACCGATGGCGGCGGCGGACTACATCCTGGTGGAGTCGACTTACGGCGATCGGGTGCGCGACTTCGAGTCCATTCCCGAACAGCTCGAACGGGTGGTTCTCGATGTCGTGAAGAGCGGGGGAGCGCTGGTCATACCCGCCTTTGCAGTGGGGCGCACACAGGAGATCGTGCTCCACCTTGCCCAACTCGAGCTGGCCGGCCGCATACCGCGCGTTCCGACCATCATCGACAGCCCCATGGCCATCGATGTGACCGAGATTTACTGCGAGCACCGGGGTGATTTCGACGAGGATCTCCGTGCCCGGGTGGAGAGCGGTGAGTGCCCGCTAGAGACGCAGGACTTCACGATTGCCCGCTCCCAGGAGGAGTCCAAGGCGATCAACAAGAGGAAGGGACCCTTTGTGATCATCTCCGCCAGCGGCATGGCGACCGGCGGCCGCATCCTCCATCACCTCAAAAACCGTCTGCCGGACCCCAAGAGCACGGTCCTGCTGGTCGGCTATCAGGCCCGTGGAACTCGCGGCCGACGCATTCAGGACGGCGAGGAGACGATTCGCATTTTCGGCGACGATATCCCGGTGCGGGCGACGGTGGAGACTCTTCACGGTCTCTCCGCGCATGCCGACTCCAACGGTTTGATGCGCTGGCTCGGCACGGCCGGTGAGGCCCCGCGAAAGGTGTTCGTGGTTCACGGCGAGCCCGAATCCTCGCTTGAGCTGGCCGGCCGGATCAGCAATGAACTCGGCTGGCAAGTAGAGGTTCCCGAGTATCAGGACCGGGTCGAGCTGGATTGATGCCGTGGGATCAGGATGGGGTGTCGGCGGGTGGCGCGGCCGGCGCGGCCTGCACCCCGAAGTAGCGCATGATGAGCACCGTGATGTCGTCGGCCTGCGGATAGCCGTCGGTGAACTCGAGCACGGCTTCGTGGAGGCGGTCGAGGAGTGGTTCGGCGGCCATCTCTGGGGTGGATCTCATCAGCTCACGCAGCCGCTCTTCACCGAACTCGTCGGCTGCATGGTTACGCGCCTCGGTGATGCCATCGCTGTATATGACCAGCTTGTCACCGGCACCGAGTTCGATGGTCTCCTCGTCAAAATCCGTCTCTTCAAAGATCCCCAGAGGAATCCCACCGGTCTCCAATTCCAGTAGATCTCCGTTCCTTTTGAGCAGCATGGGGAAGTTGTGGCCCGCGTTGCAGAAGGTGAGCTTGCCGTCCGGGTAGAGAATGGCAAAGAAGCAGGTGACAAACCGGCCGTTCAGATTTCTCTTGATCAGAGCGGCGTTGACCCGCCGGATGATCGTGGATGGAGACGCGCTCGCCTCGGCCTGGGCCTCGAACATACCGTGAACCGAAGCCGCCAGAATGGCGGCCGGCGGACCCTTGCCGACCACGTCACCCAGAACCAGACCCAGTCCGCCGCCGCTCATGGCGAAGTAATCCAGAAAATCACCGCCGATGGCGCGGCAGGGCAGGGTGGATCCCGCCGTCTCATAGGCGTCAAAGGTGCGCTGGCGTGGCGGAGCCAGGGCCTGCTGCATCTTGGCGGCGAAATCGAGTTCCTGCTCGAGACGGGCCTTCTCCAGCGAGTCGCGGTAGAGACGCGCATTCTCGATGGCAACGGTGGCCTCGGTGGCCAGTGTTTCCAGTGCCTGCCGGGAGGTGGTGGAAAGCAGCGAGCCGCGTCCCTTACGGTCGAGATAGAGGACGCCGACGATCCTGGAGTCTCTGCCCGCGTGAGCGGCCTCCTCGGCGAAGTACATCAGTTTGAGAGGCACACAGAGCGCGCCGCGTATGCCGAATTGCAGTGTGCCCTCGTGTTTCTTGGCCAGCTCGGGCTGTTCCAGGAGATCGGCGAGCTCCTGGGTCTCGCCGGTCGCGAAGGTTCGCTCGGGGATCTGCTGGCTGGCGCGGAACTCCTCGCCCGGCAACAGTACTCCGCCACGGGTGCTGCCGAGTTTGAACTCGAGCTTGCCCTCGGCGTTGGCGAGCATGATGAAGGCGCGATCGGCGCCCGAGAGCTCGAGGGCCGCGTCCAGAACCATGTGCAGAACCTCGTCCAGGACCTTGCCGGAGCCGAGTGCCCGAAGCCCCTTGAGCAGGGCCGCCACGGATCGGAAGTCACCACCGGTTACCGAGGTCGTGCTGGTGATGCCCGACTGTCCCTCGGTTGCTTCCTCGCCGAGAAGAAAGACGATCTGGATGTGATCGGAGGGACCGAGACGGACGCGGTCACGGTTGACCAGCGGTCTCTCATCGCTGACGGCCTCACCGTTGACAAAGGTGCCGAAGCGGGATCCGAGATCGCGCAGCGCATAACCCTCGCCCTTGCGGATGATCTCGGCGTGGTTGCGCGAGATGTCCATGCCGTTGAGTTGGAGATCGTTGGTGTTGCGCCGGCCGATGGTGAAGAGATCTCCGGTCAACTGAATGGTGCGTCGTCCCTGACTGTCGGTGAGTACGAGTCTGGCTTCGGTCATCTTCTCTTCTTCGAAATGTCGGTATGGACCGGGAACCCGGCCACTGTCACATCGGAGCCCGGCGGGCCGTGAATTGAAACCGCTTGAATAGGAAACCCGATAATTCCGCCGTCGTCAAGATATGGGCGGAAGACCCCCTGCCCGAAAGCATACGGTTGAAACCATTCCCGCGAATATGTTTCAAAAGGGGAGGAATGCCGCTTTGTCGACCCAAATGGAGGCTATCATGAAGCTTGCCCAGGCCCACTCCTTCAAGTCACAGCTCAATTGGACCGGTGCCGTTCACGGGCCCACCAGGGACATCAAGACCTATTCGAGAGAGTACGAGATCACCATGCCGGGCCAGCAGGTCATCGCCGGTTCGGCCGCTCCGGGGTTCCTCGGCGATCCCGAACGCACCAATCCCGAAGAGCTTTTTCTGGCGTCCATCTCGGCCTGCCAGATGCTGACCTATCTGGCTTTGGCCGCCCGCGCGGGGATCGAGGTCACCGCTTACAGCGATGAATCCGAGGCCACCCTGACCGTGGATGATGGCAAGTGGCGGATCTCCACGGTCACGCTCCAGGCCCCGCATCGAGATGGCGTCGGGTGAACGTGAGACCGCTCTTACCCTCATCGAGAAGGCGCACAAACACTGTTTCATCACTCGTTCGGTCAACTGTGAGGTGCTGAACGAACCCGAGATAATCGACAACAGCGGCTAGACGTCCACGACAGCTAGCCAGCGATTCTGGACTCGGCGAGCCGGATCCTGGGCGGCTCGCCGACTTCCGTCCAGGCAAACACCAGCCGCTCCCCGGCCCTCACCATGCGAGGAAATCCACCGCCGCGGGCCGCGCTGGCCGCCGCGATCGTCGCCGGCCGGCTGAGTGTGCCGTCGGGCCGGATCCGGCGTAGACGGATCATCGCCGTGTCCTCTCCGCCCTCCACCCAGGTCACCAGCGCCGAACCATCTTCGAGATAGATGGCATCCACGCGGCCGACCGGGTCGCCGCCGTCCAGCCGCAGGGGTTCGCCAAAGGTTCTACCGCCGTCGGCCGAGACCCCCGCCATCACCTTCGGCTCGTCCCCGGCCTCCGAGTACCACGCCGCGACCACGTGATCTCCGCTTGCGGCCAGCGCCGGACCGTTGACCGGGCAACCGGCGATCTTCCAGCCGTCGGTGTGAAGGGGCATGGGATCGCTCCACGCCGAGCCGTCAAAGCGGAGGACCGAGATGTCGCGGATCTCGGTCTCACCCCGGTCCCGGTACGCCACGAGCACGCCATCCGAGGTGGCAACCACCGCGGTGGGGCAGCAATCACAGGTGCGTTCATCGATGAGCTCGCCGCCGCCGACGCTGCCATCGGGTGAGATCACGGCCGTGCGCAGTGTCATCGACGGTCCGGCGCCCTCGTCGCTGCCGTGCTCCCCGTGACCGTCGTGGCCGGCGAAATTGCGGCCATCGAGCCAGACGGCGCGCACCCCATCGCCCTCGGCGATCAGACTGACGAAGCCGTCGGTCGGAGTGCCGTCGTCGTGGGGGATGAAGGGTCCGCGCCAGCTCTCCCCATCGTCGGTCGAGAACGCCATGCGAACGTCATAGGCGTAGGTATCCCCGCCGCTCTTCCACGGCCAGTGGACCACCAGGCGACCTCCGCCGAGCGGCAGCAGGCTGGGGAAGTCGGCCCAATTGACGAAGAAGGAGTCACCCTCGGCGATCACCCGCGGCGCACTCCATTGATCGCCATCGAGACGCGACCACAGGAGAGCCTGAACCTTCTCGCCGCGTTCTTCGAACCAGGTCATGTAGACGCGGTTCTCGGAGTCGACGGAGAGGTTCGGGTAGCGGCTCCCGGCACCGGCGGGGGAGTCGAGAGCGACGGGTTGGGACGGCAGCGCGGCATCATCACCCGTCTGCCGGCCGCCCTGACAGCCGAGGATCATGGTCGTGGATAGGAGTGAGACCGCGAGGGCGAAGCCCATCCTTGCTGCACGGCGTGACATATGGCCTCCCGGAGAGCCGGAGCGGGATCATCCGCCGGTCCGGCGACCTGTCCTGGTGTCAGAGTGAAGGGATCGGCGCCCGCATCGACGCCGGCAATTCCATGCCGGGGGAGTCTTGCATCTCCGGGCGATGGAAGCAAATCCCGGTTTCGGCCGCGAGCCCGGTGGTCGGTTTGGCCACCCGGCTCACTTCGCGTAGACTGTCGATAGCAAACCGGGCGGAGCGGCCGCCGTCAACCACCTTGCCACCCTCTGGAGAAGCACTTTGAATACTCCTTCCCGAGCATCCGATAGCACCGATATCCGTCTGACCCGGACCGCCAAGCGGGCCGGTTGTGCCGCCAAGCATCCCCCGGGATATCTGCTGCCGCTGTTGGCCGGGCTCCCGGAGGTAGTGGATCCGCGTGTGCTGATCGGGTCGAGCACCGCGGATGACGCCGCGGTCTTTCAGCTC
>CAVVAR010000002.1:0-160276 GCA_963746315.1 uncultured Alphaproteobacteria bacterium | reverse complement strand
TCTTCCTCCGGTGGGCACCGCCTTGTCGAGGCTCGATCCCTGATCAAGTCTTCCACGCTCGTCTTGGATCAACGCGAGTGAGGAAGTGCCCACAATGTCGGATGTGGACACAAATGGCGCGAAGCGACGTCGGAACAAGCGCTGGTCAGCGGCGCTGAAGCGCGAGATCGTGGCGGCGACATACCTGCCTGGGTCGTCGGTCTCGATCGTGGCGCGCCAGTACGACGTCAATGCCAACCAGGTCTTCCGCTGGCGCCGGCTGGCGGAGAAGTCGGGTTCGCCGACCCCAGGGTCGTCGGGCGGGCTCGTGCCTGTGACGATAACCTCAGAGCCGGAGCGAGAGGGCGCTACGCGTCCGGCGCCCGCTCATTCGGACACCATCGAGATCGAGGTCGGCGGCGATTGCCGCATCCGCGTCGGATCGAGCTTCGACGGCCGTGCTTTGAAGCGCGTTCTCGACGTGCTGAGGAAGCGATGATCCCGGTGCCGTCGGGCGTGCGCGTGTGGCTCTCGGTCGGGCGCACCGACATGCGGCGCGGCATGAACGGGCTGGCGCTGCAGGTGCAGGAGACGCTCGGCCGTGATCCATTCGCCGGCGATCTCTTCGTGTTTCGCGGGGCGCGTGGCGACCTGATCAAGATCCTCTGGCACGACGGACTCGGGCTCTCGCTCTATGCCAAGAGGTTGGAGCGCGGCCGGTTCGTTTGGCCGGCGGTCGCCAGCGGCAGCGTATCGATATCATCCGCGCAGCTGGCCTACATGCTCGACGGGATCGACTGGCGTAACCCGGTTCACACATTCCGCCCGGAACGCGCGGGATAGCTGCACATTGTGCGAGCGATGCAGGACGCTCTGTGATTCTCTCGTTGTATGGATTCGACCTCCGACATCGAGGCGCTGAGAGCGGCACTGGCTGCCGAGCGCGATCGCGCCGCGCGTATCGAGGCCGAGCTGGCGCTGGCCCGTGCCAAGGCCGCCGACGATGCAGCGACGATCGCACGTCAGAACCTCGAGATCGCCAAGCTCAATCGGCGGATCTACGGGCCGCGCTCGGAGCGTACGGCGCGCCTCCTCGATCAGATGGAGCTGGATCTCGAAGAGCTGGAGCCGGCTGCCACCGAGGACGAGATCGCCGCCGAGCGCGCTGCCGCCAGGACGACGAACGTCGCGCCGTTTACGCGCAGGCGCCCGTCACGACAGCCGTTCCCCGACGCACCTGCCGCGCGAGCGCGTCGTCGTTCCTTCGCCCACGACCTGCGAGTGCTGCGGCGGCGCGCGCCTGCGTAAGCTCGGCGAGACCGTCACCGAGACGCTGGAGGTGGTCCCGCGCCGGTGGAAGGTCATCCAGCACGTACGCGAGAAGATGACCTGTCGGGATTGCGAGAAGATCAGCGAGCCGCCCGCGCCGTTCCACGTCACGCCGCGTGGCTGGGCTGGGCCGAACCTGATGGCCATGCTGCTGTTCGAGAAGTTCGGTCAGCACCAGCCCTTAAACCGGCAGGCGGAGCGCTACGGCCGCGAGGGTGTGCCTTTCAGCGTGTCGACACTCGCCGATCAGGTCGGTGCCGGTTGCGCGGTGCTGGAGCCGCTGCTCAGGCGCGTCGAGACGCACGTCTTCGCTGCCAACCGATTGCACGGTGATGACACCACGGTCCCCGTGCTGGCCAAGGGCAAGACCCATACCGGCAGATGCTGGGTCTACGTGCGCGATGATCGCCCGTTCGGCGGCGGCGCTCCACCTGCGGCCATGTTCTACTACTCGCGCGATCGCGGCGGCGCGCATGTCGAGGCGCATCTCACCCGCTGGTCTGGCGTGCTCCAGGCCGACGCCTATGCCGGGTACAATCGCCTGTATGCCATCGATCGCAAGCCGGGCCTGATCCTGGAAGCGGGCTGCTGGGCGCATGCGCGCCGTCCGTTCTTCGCTCTCGCCGACGTCGAGGCCAGCGCCCGCCGCAAGGCTGAAGGCAAGGTGCCGATGCCGACCTCGCCCCTGGCGCTTGAAATCGTGCAGCGTATGGATCGGCTGTTCGAGATCGAGCGCGGCATCAATGGCAAAAGCGCCGACGAGCGCCGCGCCGTTCGACAGGAACTGAGCCGCGCTCTCGTCGACGAGATGGAAGCTCGCATGCGCGCCGAGCGGCCGAAGCTCTCGCGCGGTAGCGATCTCGCCAAGGCCATGGACTACATGCTGAAGCGCTGGCCCGCGTTCACGCGGTTCCTTGACGACGGCCGTATCTGTCTGAGCAACAATGCCGCCGAGCGGGCGCTGCGCGGTATCGCACTCGGAAGAAAGTCGTGGCTCTTTGCCGGTTCGGATCGCGGGGGCACGCGCGCCGCCGCCATGTACAGCCTCATCGTCACGGCGAAGATGAACGACATCGACCCGCAGGCGTGGCTGGCCGACGTGCTCGCGCGCATTGCCGACCACCCGGCGTCGAAGCTCGACGAGTTGTTGCCGTGGAACTGGCGCCCAGCAGGCGCGGTGGTCAGCCAAGCCGCTTGAAACCGACGGCACCTGCGGCGCTCACCGCAGGCTTACTCTGCCAGTCGATGCGCACGAAAAGCACATGCTGCCTGATGATGCGCGTATCGGCTCGTCTGGAGCGCTGACCCTCATCGAAATGCGAGCAGAAACGAACCGAGGGAGACAGCGGAACGCAACCGAGGTCGGCTTCCTCTGCCTCGCGACGTCGCTCGATTTCTATTCCCTGATCGGCAGCGTCCGGACTCGCAAGCGTGCATGACGACGCCGACCGTCCTGCCTCTTGATGACCCGCCAGAGACATTCCAGCCATCGGCGGCACGAACCCGGACGGGCTTACCAGACAGTGTCCGAGGGTGCCCTTCCGCGCAGCTATGCGTGCCTGGTCTCCTTGGTCATCGGTTGAGCTGCTCGAACAGCGCCTTGGGTGCCTTCGCGCGGTCGGCAATCCAAACGAAAACGTCGCTGCCTCCGGCGGCAGCACCTTCTTGAAAACGCGGATTGTCCTGATAGTCCAAGGATCGGCGAACGAACATTGCCGCCTCGGGATCGGCAGGGTCCGCAAAGAGACCGAGGAAACCTAGGGTGATGAGGCTGAAGACTTCATCGTCATCATCAAGTTCCGCTTGTTGAGCAAGTGCGTCGAACACGCCGAAGCAATACCCGAGCACCCAACCGCTTTCGAGGGCTTGAGATGGCGTCTCCATTGCCATCGCCAACTGCGTTGTGACGAGGTCTTGACCAATTGAGGCGATTTTTCCGAGGCGTTCCGCATCAACCATCGCTGCACGTCCTTTTGCGAGCTTAGTTCGCCGCCCCCAAAGAACAATTCCACAGGGTTCGGTCCGGATCCATGTGGGCCTGGGACGATGCTACCTTTGCTCGCCGTGCACATCGAGATCGTGTGACGCCCGCGCCACCGAGACACCACGCCGCAGACGAGCCGCACAGCCTCGACCATGAGCTCACGATTGAAACTCCGCCTCTTTATGCGCTACCCCCGGCTTCACCATGACACCCATACTTCGTGTCCGTGAAACCGGCAGCAGGCCAAGTCTCTCCAGCTCGAGGACGAAGCCGCGCAACCCGATGGCCACCGCTACCGTTACGATCCACAGAGCGCGCCCGACGGTTCTCGGAAGCGCTCAGGCGGCCATCGCCACCTGCCGACAGAAGCAAGAGGCCTTTATCGGCACTTCCGCGCGCGCGACGGCGAGGTCGAGCCTCTGCTTGATCAACGGCGCCTCGACCTTGTCATTGCGCCGGACCAGACATTCATAGAGCCCATGCAATGACCAGAGGTTGTCGGGATGCTGACAAGCTCTGCTCAGTTTACCGTCAAGGCCGAGATCGGACCGGTAGACAGCTTCGGCCTCTTCGAAGCGCCCTTGCTCGATCAGTAGCGCGCCCAACGCATGCCGCGTCGGCTGCATCCACCCCCACGGCTCGTCGTAGGGCAGGTTATCGTCGAGCTCGACGGACTTGCGCAGATGAGCGAATGCGATCTCGAAGTTACCCTTGCGATACTCCAATTCGCCATTGAGCATTTCTTCGGCAACGCCCAGGAGATCGACGACCGTGTTGTTGTGCACCCGACGAGACTCAGGGACGCGCAGCTTGGCTGCAAGAAAAAGCGCCTTCTCTTTTTCCGCTTCACCCACATTGCCGAGAGCCGAATGAGCTACCGCCTTGGCATAATGCATCATAGCGACATTGGACGCGTACAACTCGGTGTCTCCGGGCAGATCCTGAGCAATGATCTCCCGCCATTTGCCAAAGCGCACAAGAACGTGCTGCTTCATCGTCAGATAGCCTTCGACGAAATCCGCCATCGGCGGCGACTGAATGCGAAGCACGGCTTCGGGAACCGTTGCAATGAGCTCTTCCGCTGCTGCGATGGCCGGTGTGAACTGGCCGAGGAACATCGCTCCGTAAATGGCGAAGTGGAAGTTGTGGATCACGTATATGAGATAGACACCGGGGTCGCTGGCATAGGCGAGGAATTTGCGGTCCGGCACGAGCGCTTTTTGATTGTAGACGAGGACGTCATGATAGTGACCGCACAGGACGTCGAGATGAGTTGGCATGTGAATGAGGTGACCGGACTCTGGTACGATTTCGCGCAGTCTGTCACCCATGCGCAGAGCCCTCTGCGGGAAGGGCGACATCTCCATTAGGTGGACATAGAGATGCAGGAGGCCGGGATGATCCCAGGATGACGGGATATGGTTGAATGCATGCTCCAAAGCTTTCATACATTCATCAGTTCGCGCCCCCTCTGCCGGGCGGCCCGATGCAAGATCCCACATTTGCCATGGGGTCTCGTTCATGATCGCTTCTGCAAAGACGGTGCGGACCTCCAGATCCATCGGATAGATCTCGAAGAGCTTTCGCATCTCCACCGTGTAGGCCTTATCCCACGGCGTCATGTCGTCAATGGCCTGCCGCTCGGGGTATCGGGCCTTCAGTGCCATGATCATGGCTTGCTCAACGGGACTCGCCTTCTGCGCATACGACAGTGCCTTCTGCAGCGCATCATAGGACGCCCCGAGCGCCATTTGCCTGCCGTGAGGGTCATAGAGATGCCAGGGCAGATTGTAGTTCGGGCCTGATGCATAGCTCACGCCCCAGTGCGCCATCGCGCATTCCGGATCTTGCTCCAGCGCCTTTTCGAAGCACTTGATGGCCTCGCCGTGATTGAAGCCAAATAGCCAGTTGAGGCCTCGATCAAACCAAAGCTGAGCTTCCGGGGACGATGTTGTCACTTTGCGGCCATACGAGCCGAGGTCAAAATATTCCACAATACCCTCCGATAACAGACGGATCATTCTCTCTCATTTACTGCCTTCAGAGCGTAAATTCCTGATGCTCGTCGTCAACTCAATTTTTGCGCACAATCCGGCCAACGCTTCGTATGGGACGAAATTACGTACCCGAGTGACGCCTGGCCGGCCGCTCCACCCGAGGAGCCCATGCCTCTATGCAGCGATGTCCGTTGCTTGAGTATCACCGCGAGGCAGCCGATCCGTCGACTGAGGCACGTGCTGCATGAGACGGCAGCTGGCTGCCACCGCAACAAAGGCGCGTGAAATGAAAAAGGCACCCGAATCGGGTGCCTCTTTCAGCCGGTCGCGAAGCCAATCAGGCTGCCAAGCTCTCGAGCTTCTGGCCTTTCTTGAGAAGTGCAACAAGCCAGTTCGGTTTCCGTCCCCGCCCCGTCCACGTCTGCGCGGGGTTCTTGGGATCACGGTACTTGATGGCGACTTTGCTCCCTTTGAGCTTCGAAGAGCGCGTCCCGTTGCCGAGCACCTCCGCCAGGGTCAGCCCCGACTTCGCCGCCAGCGCCTCCATTTCAGCGCGAAGAGCCTCCTTCTCGGCCGCCATTGCAGCAACCATCGCGGCATCGACCCGGTCACGGAGTTCAGACAGCTCGGCATAGGACATCTTGTCCAAGCCATTTACTTTGGCCATTGCATCCTCATGATGAAGGGGAGTGGGAGGTCGAAGAAGACCTCATGCGGCTTATATAGCCAAAATAATTTAATAATCCAGAGCAATTGTTATTCACGACGGCCGCAACCTACTGCGGCGGCGCAAGTCACGTCCACAACCGGGCAGGCTTCGATGCCGAGCACGGTCTCTCAACACTTGCGGGAGTACCGGCATTCACATCCCTTGTGCCGGCGCAGCACGTCATGATGCTGCGGAGGCGCTGCATAATGGCTGTTGCACGGTGGGCGACACGGCTCGTCGCGACGCCAATCGCTCTCACCTCGTAGCGCGTGATCTCCGATGCATCCCGATTTCCGCAGGGTGAAACAGCAAGGTCTCTCGAGGCGACATCACAACCCTCCGCCAGACGAGCTGGAGTGTTGGCTGGTGGACCACGTGCCGTTCGCCACTTGCCGCCGCACCGGAGCTGGCGCGCATACAGCTTATGCGATGACTTGACCCCAAAAGTGGGGAAACCTCAGTTCCGCCAATCGCCGCAGCTCCATCGCATACCACGTTTATAATCCCCTTGTTGGCGATCTCGATTGGACCATCGACTTCCCTCACGGAATAACGCACGGTGCATCGGCGCATGCAGTGAGATTGGGGATGGGAGCCGCCGTATGCATCCGTCGACCGCACCTTTCGTTCCGGGATCGCAGATCCCCATCAAGGGCCGATCAGAGGGGCCACTGGCAGGTCTCACTTTCGCTGCCAAGGACCTCTTTGATGTTGCTGGCCGGCCGACCGGCGGCGGCAATCATGACTGGGCCCGCTGGTATCCTGTACCGGACAAGCACGCATGGGCCGTTGGAACATTGCTCGATGCCGGCGCCACCCTGATCGGCAAGACGATTACCGACGAGGTCTCGCTGGGAATCCTGGGCGAAAATGCTTTCGACGGCACGCCCCTCAATCCTAAGGCTCCCGACCGCGTGCCCGGTGGCTCGTCGTCAGGCTCAGCGTCAGCGGTCGCAAGCGGCCTCTCCGATACAGCGCTCGGAACGGACACGGGCGGCTCGGTGCGCGTACCGGCAAGCTTCTGCGGCCTCTACGGCATTCGCCCAACGCATGGCCGTCTTCCGCTGGATGGAATGCTGCCGCAGGCGCCCTCGTCCGACACGACCGGTTGGTTTGCGCGTGATGCAACGACGTTCGATAAGGTCAGCCGGGTGATGCTTGGCGAGGATCTGCCCGACGAGTTGCCGAAAGGCCTCATCGTCGCCGTCGACGCCTTCGGCTTCGCCGACGGTGATGTCCAGGCTGCGCTGAGACCGATGGTCTCACGCCTTGCCTCGCTCATCGGACCGGTCCGCGAAGAGACCATGGCGCCGCCGGGGCTATCGGTCTGGGCGCGCGCGCAGCGGACGCTGCAACCGGCAGAAGCCTGGGAAACGTTCCGGCCCTGGATCGCGGCAACGAACCCGCGCATGGCATTTGCTGTAGCGCGCAATCTGATTGCGGGTTCGCAGATCTCGACAGCCGATCGCAATTGGGCCGATCTCATGAGGAGGGAAGCCCGCGCTCGTCTCGTGCATCTCCTGGAGGGCGGCGCCATACTCTGCCTGCCAACTACCCCCTTCCCGGCTCCGGTGAAAGGCCAGGCGATGCCGGCGCTGGATATCGTGCGTGACCGCATCACGTGCCTCGCAGCGCATGGTGGGCTGACTGGTGTGCCACAGGTGAGCATCCCCGGCGCGACGGTCAATGGCCTTCCCGTAGGTCTGTCCATCATCGGTGCTCATGGAAGTGATGCGATGCTGGTTGCGGTCGCCAAAGCTATGGAGGTCACGGCGTGAAAGACTTCATTCCCAATATCCCCGAAGTCGTTGCCGAAGTGCGAGAGCTCTTCGAGCGCTACGAGAAGGCGCTCGAGGAAAAGGACGTGGCGGTGCTTGATGCGACCTTCTGGAATAGCCCGCACACCATTCGCTACGCTTTGCACGAGAACGGCTACGGCTTCGAAGCCATTCACGGCCACCGGGTGGCCCGCCCGCGGGGCCCCGGTATCAAGGAGCGCCGCATTCGCCTCGAGATTTTGACGCTCGGGCACGATTTCGCGACGGTCAACCTAGAGTTCAAGGTACGGGGCCGCGATCTCGTCGGTCGCCAAAGCCAGACCTGGGTGAGATTCCCCGATGATGGTTGGAAGGTCGTCGCAGCTCACGTCTCGACAGTGAGCGAGACGTCGTTCTGGTGAAGACCTGCAATGTCGTCGCATTGTCCCGGCCTCGCGACGGCTTGACCCGGCGAGCGTCGACCGCTTCTGTGAGCGGGTGTTCGGCAGGCGGCTGTCAAGGAGCGCGACCCAGCCCCCGACGGGTACTCACTCATAAGTTAGTTCTGCTCGCGGTTCGTTCCGGCGGGACCTCTTTGCAAACTCGGCCGGTGTGAGCTCTTGAAGGCTCGTGTGTGGTCGCGCCGCCGCCGAGCGCGCGCGCCGCCGTCACGAGGTGCGCCGCAAAGGGCGGACCAGCATTTGCAACCGCCAGTCGAGTTGTGGACCTCCTATGGAACCGATCGCATGAACCTGCGTTGAATTGAGTTGTCTCGGGGAAGTCTAGTCACCAACAGGGGTATGCCATGGGGGCCGCAGGGGTCCGTGTCATCATCGTCGAGGACGAGGCGCTCCTCGCTCTCGATATGGAGGACCAGCTGGAAGAAGCCGGGTGCATCGTGGTCGGCACGGCAGCCAGGCTCGAACAGGCTCTGGATCTAGCTCGGACGGCCGAGTTTGATGTTGCCCTCCTCGACATGAACCTCGCCGGAGAACGTATCGAGCCAGTCGCTGAGCTGATTGCGGCACGCGGCCTGCCGATTATCTTTGTGACCGGTTATGGGCAACGAACCTTGCCGCCGGGGATTGCTGCGCCGGTGCTGGACAAACCTTGCACGGCTGAAAAGCTTCTTCCGTTGCTTTCCGCATTCAGGGGGCGGCCCGGTGCCTGACCGACTTCGCATGGCTGCCAAGGCCCCCGCCCTCCAGCTGCTCGCCGACAGCGCCCCCGTGATGATTTGGATGAGCGGTCCAAAGGGAGGGGCCACATGGTTCAATAGGCCGTGGCTCAGGTTCGTCGGCCGCACCCTGGATCAGGAGGCCGGCTGGGGTTGGGTTGAGAACGTCCATCCCGAGGACCGAGCCGCTTGCGTCGAGACCTATGAAGCCGCATCGGCAGAAAGACGCGCCTTCAGCATCGAGTATCGGCTCCGTCGCCATGATGGTGAGTATCGGTGGATCCTTGACAACGGCACCCCCCATTCAGACGAGACCGGTCGCTTCGACGGCTATGTTGGCTCCTGTGTTGACATGACCGAGCAAAAAAGACACGCAGCCGCACTTCAAGCTAGCGAAGCGAGATTTCGGATTCTGTCCGACGGTGCTCCTACCATGCTTTGGATGAGCGATGCCGAGGGCAGATGTATTCACCTCAACAAGCGCCTCCGAGAGTTTTGGGGAATTGGCAACGAGGAATTGGCATCATTTGATTGGGGAGCCACATTGCATCCCGAGGACGCGGCTCAGGTCGGCGCCGTGGTGAGCGAGGCGCTGCAAAGCCGGAAGAGCTTCTTCCTCAAAGCGCGATATCGCAATCGGACGGGTGAGTATCGTGTCTTGCGCACCGAGGCTGAGCCGCACTTCGATCCACCCGACGCGTTTGCCGGTTTCATAGGCGTCAACGTCGATGTCACCGAGGAGGTCGCGGTGACCAACGCCCTCCAGCGCAGCGAGGAACGCTTCTCGCGCTTTATGGACAATTTGCCGGGGCTTGCATGGATCAAAGACATCGCCGGTCGATATGTGTTCGTCAATCAGGCAGCCGCTCAGGCGTTCAACCGACCACAAGAGCAAGTACTCGGCCTGAGAGATGGCGATCTGTTCCCGCGTGAAGTGGCAACCCGATTCGCTGAAAACGATGCAAAAGCTTGGGCAAGCAGGTCCGGTATCCGCGTGATCGAGACCCTGCCGCAGCCGGATGGATTGGTGCATTACTCAATTGTCAGTAAATTTGCCATTCCGGGCTCCGACGGCGATCAAGGCCTGGTTGGCGGGGTTGCCATAGATGTCACCGATCACAAGGCCGCCGAGGACCGGATCAAGAAGCTCAACGACGATCTGCAGCATAAACTACAAGAGCACGAGACGCTGCTTACGTCGCTGCCGGTCGGAGTATTCATCGCCCACGATCCGCAGTGCGCCACGGTGACCATGAACGCGGCCGGCGCTGCCATGCTTCGTCTCCCCAAGGCGGCGAATGCGTCCAAGACAGGTCCTTATGGTGATACTCTGCCGTTCCGCCTGCTGAAGAATGGGCGCGAGCTCGCCACGTGCGACCTCACGATGCAGCGCGCCTGCCGGCTCGCCGTTCCAGTTCTCGGGGAAGAGGTTGATGTCGAATTCCAGGACGGCTCTACGACGTCGCTTCACGAGTCGGCCATACCCTTGTTCGATCAGGCGGGCCGTGCACGAGGCTGCGTGGCGGTCTTTGTCGATATTACGGAACGCCGACGTGCCGAGCGCCAGAAGAACCTGCTCATCGACGAACTGAACCATCGCGCCAAGAACACACTGGCGATCGTCCAGTCCATCGCGTCTCAGACGCTACGGCGCACACCCGATCCCACCTTGTTCGCATCATCGTTCACGCAAAGACTCGACGCCCTCGCCAGCGCCCACGCGCTTCTCACTCGGACGTCGTGGCAGGGGGTTCCTCTCTCGGAGTTGGTCGCGACAGCACTAACACCCTTCAAGATGGATGCGAACCGGATCCAGGCAGCGGGGCCTGAGACCGTAATTGGGACCAGCATTGCCGTCACGTTCGCCCTCGTGCTCCACGAGTTGGCTACAAACGCGGTAAAGCATGGCGCCCTCAGCCGGACCGCAGGCCAGATACACATAGCCTGGTCCGTGGAGGACCAAATGGTGACCCTGAAATGGGATGAGCACTGCGACTTCGCGGTCGTCAAGCCATCCCGAGCGGGCTTCGGCTCGCGATTGATTGCGGCCAGCGCAGATCAATTTGGCGGCTCGGTCGAGCTGGATTACGCACAGAATGGTCTGCGGGCACATTTCCGATTCCGACACTGACCCGACATGAAATGCAGAGGGACGATTTTCGCTCGCAACATTGTCAGAGCGCATTTGGTCTTTGGGCATGGCGTTTCATGAGCTGGCCACCAATGCCGTCAAATACGGTGCGTTTTCGACGAAGCCGCGTCGATCGACCGTCTCTTGGGCAACTACCGAGGGACAGATGCCACGGCTGAACCTGCGGTGGCAGGAGCGCGAAGGACGTAGCGCCCGAAACGCTCAGGATTTGGCACTGAGCTGATCGGCCGTCTGTTGGTGAGCAAACAAGCTCGGACCGAGTTCACTTACGAACCGACGGATTCGCATTTCAACTGTCGACGCCGTTGCATCCGGTTCTGTCCGCAGCATAGCTCGCGGCGCGCTTGGAAATCAGTACGTCTGAAGAGGCGTGGAGACCCGCATCGGCCCTCACGTCCATGGTCCGAAGAACCATGCCAAGTCACGGGCATGCCGGCATCAGCTTGGAACGGAAGCTACTCGAGCAATGTTAGAGCTGACTCAAGGGAGCAATTCCGATGCCTATCGTACTCATTGTGCTGATCGCCCTCCTGATAGCTCAGATCGGGTTCTGGGACACGCTCGGAGCCATTCTCGGAGCTGTTGGCGTCTTGATCCTCTTTTTCCTGATCGCCGCGGCCGCCGTGGCAGTTGGTGGCTACATGGCCTTCCGTGGCGTTCGGCGACGGCTCTGACCCGACACCCGCGCCAGGGATACGCGTCGATGTCCCAGGAACAACCTGGCGCCGAGTAAGTTCACATCTCATGTAGACCTCTGTCGCCGGAGCGTCCAACATGGACAAGGCCAAGGTCGACGACCTGCATAAACGTGCCGACGAGGCTCGCGCGATAGCCGAGGAACTGAATGTCCCCGAGTTGAGGGCGATGATGTTCCGCCTCGGGGATACCTACGAGACGCTGGCGGAGCGCGGTCGCGCCCAACTCGGTGTCGAGCCTTACAAGAAGCGGTGAGATGCCGAGCGTCGACGCCCCTCAGCGTCGTCGCCGCTTTCCCGAGCGACGGCTTGCGATCAGCGCTCGCGAACCACGATGACAAAATCCCCTAAGCCGCCGCCGCGAGGCTTTCGCAGATTTCATCCGCAGGCCCCTTCAACTCCCAGACGATCCCTGCGTCGAGGAAGTCCAGCCGCGCTTCACCACAGACGGCAGCCTGAGCAAGATCGACGATCACCGTGTGGCCGAAGCCACGTCTTTTTGGTGGTGACACGGTGGGGCCGCCGCTTTCGAGCCAGGTGATCTTGAAGAGGGGGTCTCCCTGGCTCTCTTGCATCTCCCAGCTCACCTCAACTCGGCCGTCGTCGCTGGACAGGGCGCCATACTTGCCCGCGTTCGTCGCCAACTCATGGATCGCCATCCCGATGCCCTGGGCGGCCGGTGCCGTGATCTTGATTGGAGGGCCCTGGATCCTGACGCGTGTCCCGATCAAGTCCTCGAAGTGCGCGAGCTGCGCCCGAACGAGCGCTTCCACGTCGACACCGCGCCACTCGGCACCGACGACAAGGTCGTGGCTGGCGGCAAGAGCCTGGATCCGTTCGATGAAAGCCTCGACGAACTTGGACGGGTCCGACTTTCTCGCGGTCTGCCGGGCGACGGCTTGCGCTACTGCAAGCAGGTTCTTCGAGCGGTGGTTCACTTCGCGGAGCAGCATTTGCGTATGCTCCTCGGCTCGCTTCCGCTCGGTGATGTCGACGATGATGGCCAGAAGATGAGGTATCCCATTGAGCGGAATGGTGGCGGCAGATATGAGCCCGGTGTAGCGATCCCCGTTTTTACGTCGCAGCTCGAACTCTTCGGCAACAACCTCACCATTCCGGGCCAGCCCTTTGCGCAATCGCGGGTAGTCTTTCTCGTGGTCGAAATAAAAGCCGATCTCCTGCGGTGTTTTCCCGATGATCTCGTCCGGGGCATGACCCGTGAGCTTCAGTCGAGCTTCGTTCACGGCAACCTGCCGACCGTCGCTGATGGTCGCTATCGCCATTGCAACTGGCGCCAACCGGAAAGCTGCCGAGAACCGCTCGTCGCTCAGCCGAACCGCTTGCTCGCGGTCAGCGATGGATTGAGAGGCGTCGACGAGGGCCTGTCCTGTGACATTCACCTCTTTCACGAGGGTTGGCTTGAACTGGACCTGCCGCCCGTCGCCAAGTGCCTTGGCGGCCCTGGCCAGCCGTTGCGCAGCCGCATGAATGGTCCGACCGGAGAGCCAGGCCGCCCCTCCCGAAGCGAAAATCGTCAAGAGCACGATGCCGAGGGCCCACGTCGTGGCCTGCTCAATAGGCCTCGTGATGACGCTTTTCGGGGCCCAGACGACAGCTCGCCAGTGACTGAGCTCAGATGCGTGAAATGCTGTGAATGTCGCGCGGCCTTCGAGATCAGTCGTCTCGACTAGGCCCACCTTGGCCTTCAACTGCTCGCGGAAATCAGCACTCGCAAGCTTGCCGTAGAACTGATCAGGGGCTGCTGATCTGGCGACGATCCGACCCTTCCCATCCACAACCGCGGCAAACCAGCCATCTGGAAGGTAGTTCTCTTTGACGACATCGAGAACCGCTCCGGGGCGGGGTACGTAAGCCAGCACGTACCGGGCTTCACCACCGACTTCGACGGGCACGCGTACCGCGAACAGGTACTGCTGCGCGACAGCCCCCACAATCAGGTCTGTGACCGTGGGACGGCCCGTTTCGAAAACCCGAGCGGCACCGAGGGGATCGGCGGTTTTTGGCAGGCCTGCGCCGGGTGGAGAGCGCGTGTTGACGAGTTGCTGAGCGTTTCGATCAACGAGAACGAAATGGCCTTCGGTTCCTGCCGCCGCGTCACGTGCGAGGGTTTCGAAGGCTGCGATGTCTCCCGACTGGAGCTGACGAGACATGGCGAGCACGCGAGCCGTCTCGAAATGCCCTCTCAATTCACGGTCAACGGCCCGGCTGAGGGCCTCCGCGCTCTGGGAGAGACGTTCGCGCTCAGCCCGCTGCTGAGCCCCGAGCCAGTAAGCTACCCCATAGCCGGTCAGAAGCAGGAAGGGGAGCAAAGTCACCCCTGTGATCAGCCATCCAAGCAGTGCAAGAGGGAACTCGCGTCGCTTCCTTACGAGCCGCATTACTTTCCCTCGGGTCGAGGTGCTTCCCACGGCGACAGTGTGATGCCTTTCCACTGAGCCGTCATTTTGGTCTTGAACTGCATTGATCGAGGGTAAGGTCGAAGGGGCAGAACCCGGGAGACGAAACCCAAAACCGCTTGCTCTATGACAGGTTGGCAGACACCGCGCAACGGTGCGCGGCATCACTCTGGCGGTCCACCACGATCGTCCAGCACCATTGGCGTCGCAACAGAACGAACCCCACTCTCACAGCGCGGTTTGCTGAGGCCGACGCTGGCAGTTGCCAGACACCTGGCACCTGTTCGTAGCTCCGCAAGCACTCGCGGACCAATCCAGTGAGGGGGTAGCTTCTGGAGGCAACGCTTGCCAGTTCGATAGAGGCGAAGCACGACGTTGGGACCTCGCGACTTGGAAGCGCCGCATTCGGCTCCTTGAATGTTGTCCATCTCACGACCAGCAGGCATGTCCGTTGTCGAACTCTGATCGCAGCTCGACCCGTTGCCAAACCGTGGGGACGTTCGCGGCTGCGTGGCTTGTGCCAGCCCTGATGGCCGCACTGGCGCTGGCATCCCGAATTCACGGCCTCGGAAGCAAGCCGCTCTGGTATGATGAAGTCTTGACGTTAAAGCGGGCTGCGCTCCCTCTCGCGGATCTCTTAGCGGACTCGTTTCACAATAAACATTACCCGCTCTATTTCCTGCTGACGAAGCCGTTTGCCACTGCCGATTGGTCGGAGGCATGGCTACGACTACCCGCCGCTGTGCTCGGTGCAGCCGCCGTTTATTTTGCGGCGCGGATCGCCCACGACATGGCCGGCCGCTGGGCAGCGCTGGCGACCGGCGTGCTGATGGCAATGGCTCCGCTTGAGGTTCAATTCGGACAGGAGGCGCGCCCCTATACTCTGGCCTCCGCTTCCATACTGATGGGGCTTTGGGGGCTACTGCGGCTCGTAGGCCTACCCACCCATCGGTCTAGCGATACCCGTCGCTCAGAATCTACGGCTTGGCTTCTCTATGCGAGCGGGATGGCGATCTCGCTCAACTCGCTCGGAGCGGCAGCCCCATGTTTTATCGCGACCAACATGATCGTTGCCATCTATTGGATGTCGGGAAGGCTCTTGCCGCATTGGTCGATGCGGCGCTGGCTGTTGGTCAATCTCGGCGTTCTCGTCGTCTGGCTCCCGAGCCTCGTTTGGCTCTTACACGCCAACGCGGTGGCTCCGACCCGCGGCTTGAACTGGATCCCACCGCTGTCGCTGGATCTCGCAGGCAATGTCGTCGCCGCATTATATCTGCTTCGGGTAACCGACTTGCTGACATTCGAGCCAGTGGCCGCGTCCTTCCCCTTCGCAGGACTCGCGGTGATGGTTCTGGTTGCCCTTGGTGCGGCTAGGGTCGCGCACTCGTCCACTGGTAGCCTGCTAATTTTCATGACGCTCGTCATGCCCGTGACGCTGTCGCTGATCTCGATCGCAAAGCCGTTGTTCATTCCGCGCTATCTGTTGTGGAGCACGGGGCCTTATTTCGTCCTCGCGGGCATCGGCTTGGCTGCCGCGCCGATATGGTGGCCTCGCCTCGTGATAACGGCCGCCGTTTGCGGCGCAGCGGCGATGTCGCTGCTGCCGTACTACAGTTCCGACACGAAACCCCGATGGGACGCTGCGGCCGCCTATCTCGCAGCGCATGCCCAGGACGACGATATGATGATAACGAGCAGTGGGCTCGCGCGGGTGATGCTCACGACATACATGGAGCGTCACGCGGGTGCCCCGTACAAACTTATCGCGCCGCGCTCGAGAGCGGACATCGACGCGGCGATCGCAGCTGGCAAACAGGTCTGGGTTGTGCATGGGCGAGCGGGGCAAGGCGGTACTCTGGCTGAGCGAAACTCGCTTCTCACTCAATGGCCGCGCCTGGGGACGGCATTGGATACGGTTACCTTCGGTCGACACATTACCGTCTCGCGCCATGTGAAGGCCGTGGAGGAAAGGTAGCGGCTGATAGCCGTCGAACTCGGTGGGCTGGTGGAGGTAGGTAGCGCTAGACGGCATCCGCTATGGACACTGGGTCCGATCGGGCATAACGCCCTCTTTCGGCCACGGCCATGCCCGCCAAGCATGGAAGTGGACAGCGGTTCCTACAGCTTTTGTCGACGACAACGCTGATCGCAGACTAAGGCATTGATTTCATTGGTCGGAGCGGCAGGATTTGAACCTGCGACCCCCAGTCCCCCAGACTGGTGCGCTAACCAGGCTGCGCTACGCTCCGATTTTTGGTGGCGACCGGGACCTTGGGTGAAGGCGACCAGAGAGCCGTAGGCGACGCCGACGTTACGGCGCCCCGCCCGTGATGGGACGCTGGGGTTGCGGCCTCCTCGGACGAGCGACTGTCCTACCCGCTTGTCGGTGTTAGGGCAACCATCTCGGCGCTTCACGCTGAAAAAATCCAGTGCCTGGCGCCCCGGAGCGACCGGCTATCAGCCAATTGGCAATTCAGGGCTCCCGGATCAGCAGACACCTTCCACGCTCGGCCCGTGCCCTGCAACTTTCTGGTGCAGGGATCGATCCACGCCTTCGTCCGATGACAGAGCGCGACACGCCCGGCCGGCCGGGGTCCGACACCGCTGAGGCTCTTGGAGCGATGCCCGCCTGGAGCCCGATCTCAGCCGAGCATGGCATCGTCAATGTCGAGGCTGGGCGGTGGCTCGCCCATGATGCGCCCAGCGGCGGCTTCAGCGCGCGGGACGACGCGGGCAAAAACATCGCGGCAGGTGAGCACGATACCCTCGCGGCGCGGGCCGTCCGGCACGCTCGCGACCTCGCCGCCCCTGAGCGCGGCGCGGGCCTGCTCGAGCCAGATCCAGGCGAAGGTTGCAGCGCCGACCAACTCCATGGCGTCGTGAGCTCGGGCGAGCGCCGCGCGCGGGCCCTCCGTGCGGGTCAGCTCGGCAAAGCGCTCGAACGAGGCGCGGATCGCAGCACCCATCGCCGAAAGGCGGTGCCCCATAGGCGCCAGCTGGGTCTCACCCGACGTCGCCGACGACGTCTCGGCAAGACGTGAGAGGAAGAGATCGAGCGCCCTACCTTCCGCCATCACGGCCTTTCTGCCGACGAGGTCGAGGGCCTGGATGCCGTTGGTGCCCTCGTGGATCGGGTTCAGACGATTGTCGCGGTAGTGCTGCTCGAGAGGGAAATCACGCGTGTAGCCGGCTCCCCCGAGCACCTGCATGGCGTGATCGTTGGCGGCAAGGCATTCCTCGGAGATCCAGGCCTTGAAGACCGGCGTGAGGAAGTCGAGCAGCAGCCCGGCATCGCGACGGGCGGCTTCCCCAGGAGCGGCGGCCTTCAGATCCGCGAGCTTCGAGAGGTAGAGCGTCAACGCGATGCCACCTTCGGCCGCTGCCTTTTGTTGCAGGAGCATGCGTCGCACGTCGGCATGCGCCACGAGAGGGACTTGCGGGCTCGTCGGATCCTTGGCGTCGGGATGGCGGCCCTGGCGCCGCTCGCGCGCATAGTCGAGCGAGATCCGATAGCCGGCGCTGGCATGGGCGACGGCCCCCATGGCGACCCCGACGCGCGCCTCGTTCATCATCGTGAACATGCAGGCGAGGCCCTGCCCCGGAGCGCCGACGATCTCGGCAAGGGTCTCCCCGCCTTCGCCAATATTGAGCACGGTGTTGACGGTCCCACGCTGGCCCATCTTGTGGTTGAGACCGGCCAGCGCGACGTTGTTCCAGACCGAGGCACAGCCGTCGGCATCCAGGCGCTTCCTCGGCACGATAAAAAGCGAGATGCCCTTGACGCCGGCCGGTGCGCCTTCGATGCGGGCCAGCATCAGGTGGACGATGTTCGCGCCCATGTCGTGCTCGCCGCCGGAGATCCACATCTTGGTTCCGCGGATGGCGTAGCGGCCGTCGGGTAGCGGCCGGGCGGTGGTGGTGATGTCGCCGAGAGAGGATCCGGCGTGCGGCTCGGACAGCGCCATAGTGCCGTGGAAGCGGCCCTCGAGCATCGGCGCCATGTAGCGCGCCTTCTGCTCGGGGGTGGCGTGGTGGGCGAGCAATTCGACGGCGCTGGCCGTCAACATGGCGTAGTTGGCGATCGAGATATTGGCGGCCTGGAACTGCAGAAAGGCGGCATTGGCGATAACGCGCGGCAGGCCGAGACCGCCGTCGGCGGGTCGGGCGGCCATGCCAACGAAGCCGGCGTCGCGGAATGCATCCAGCGCCTCCTCGATCTCGACGGGAAGGACGACGCGGCCGTTCTCGAGTCGTGGCTCATTGTCGTCGAGTTGGCGGTAGCTCGGCAGGAAGACGTCCTCGGCGAGCTTGGACGCCGTCTCGATCATGGCCTCCGCGCCGGCGCGATCGTGGTCGGCGAACGCCGCCAAACCGAAAAGCGCACCCGCATCGAGCACGTCCCACAGCACGAAGCCCAGATGCCACGGATCGATGAGGAGGGTGGACAAGGCTCGTCTCCGTGTCGGCGATTGGGGCGATCGAGCCCAGACTTTACGCGCCGGGAGCAGCGCCCGCCACGGAGACGTGGCGGCTGTTGCCGATCGCCCCTGAGATCGGACGGAACATCTGTTATCGCGCAAGTCCATTGATCCGTGGAGGGAAAGAGTTCAAACATCGTTTCGTCGCGCCGTCCGGCGCCGCAACAGGAGGCAGTCATGAGCATCTTCGGCCGCATCTCAGAAGCGATCTTCGGCAGTCCCGTAAATGCCGCCGAGGCTCCGGTATCCTCGTCTCAAACGTCGGCGCCTGGTTCATCCGCTGCCGCATCCAGCGGTGCAGCGGGCATGTCGTCGGTCGACGTCGCGGCTGTGCTCGACAAGCTCGACGAGGCGACCGACGAGGATCTCGACTGGCGCAAGTCGATCGTCGACCTGATGAAGCTGCTCAAGCTCGACAGCAGCCTCAAGGCACGCAAGGAGCTGGCGACCGAGCTGAGGTACACCGGCGACATGGGCAACTCGGCCGCGATGAACGTCTGGCTGCACAAGCAGGTCATGACCAAGCTCGCCCAGAACGGCGGCGTGGTCCCGGCCGAGCTGAGGGATTGATCCTGTCTGGCGCGCGTCCGGGTTCGTGGGGGTGCATCCTCACGTCCTCGGACGCCCGGGCCGGCGGGGCTCAGGTCCGGCAGACGACGTTCGCGAAATCGTCCCACATGCCCCGTGCGATGCGGCTGCCGACAGCCTTGTGGATGAGATAGAGCGTGTCCTCGGCCTTAGGGAAGAACCGGCGCGCCCCATCGCAGGTCTCGTAGCCGGAGACGGTCAGCGCCTTGATTGCCTCGCCGAGGATGTCGGCCGACTCCTCGAACGAGATGTCGTTGTCGGGCGCTAGACCGCATTTGTGAGCGACGAACAGCCAGTCGTGGATGATGTAGGCCGGCCCATAGCCCCACGGGGAGAACTTGGCGACACCGTGGAGGGCGAGCGGAATGGTGCCGCCGTCAGTGTCCATCAGGCGAGGCTCGATCACGCGGCCCTTCGCCGTCGTATAGCGAAAGGGGCTCGCAGGGTTCTGGCGCAAGACGAAGGTCGGACGATCGTTGGCAAAGTCGTAGCCGTTCCACTCGACGATAGGGCGCCCGGAGAAAACGCCTGAGCCCAGGTGATCGTAGAGGGCGTCGCCGAGGTAGCCGGTCGCGATGCTTTTGGGCTGGACCTCGCTGGACACCGGGAAATGGCTCGGCAGACTGCGCCTCGCGACATCCTCGCGCATCTCGGCCTTCACCGCATCGGCCAACTCGGGCGAGAACAACTGATCAGCGAAATCAGCGAGCGCGTGCGCTGTGCGAGCCATGGCATCCCCCGTTGGCTTGATGGCTCCCGTCAGACCGGCCGAAGAAAGACATGCCGGTCGGAGCCGAGACTGAGCTTGATGGTGCCCTCGGACGTCACGTCAGTAAGCGTAAGCTTGGCCTTGTCGCTGAGCACGCGCTGATCGTTGACGCTGATGCCGTCCTCGCGGAATAAGCGGCGGGCCTCCGGGTGCGACCGGGCGAGGCCCGATGCGATCAGAGCGGCCAGAACGCTGACCTGGTTCATCAGATCGGACTGAGGGATCTCGATGGTTTCGGAACCGGTCGCCGGGGGCGCATCGGTCTCGGCTACAGGCTCCACGACCTCCTCGCGCGCGGCACGCTCCTTGGCGGCACGACGGCGGGCAGCCCGCTCGCGAGCGACCCGCTCCCCGAAGCTTCCAAGGACGGTCGCGCCCTTCTTCGTCGGTTTGGTCACGGCCACGCCCTCAAACTGGCTTCAGGAGGACGTGCTTTTTCTTGCCGAGCGAGAGCTTGATGACGCCGTCCTTGACGTCGGCGGTGCCGAGCCGTGCTTTCTCGTCCTTCGCGACCTCGTCGTTGACGCGCAGACCCCCGCCCTGAATCTGACGGCGTGCCTCACCGTTCGACTTGACGAGGCCGGCCGTGACAAAGGCAGCAAGGATTCCGATCTCGCTCTGAAGATCGGCCGTCGGCACCTCGATCGTCGGTAGGCTTTCCGAGAGCGCACCTTCCTCGAAGGTCTTGCGAGCCGTCTCGGCGGCAGCATCGGCTTTCTCACGACCATGGACGAGCGCCGTCGCCTCCGTGGCCAGGATTTTCTTCGCCTCGTTGATCTCCGCATCCTTGAGCGCGGCAAGCTTGGCGATCTCGGCCATGGGAAGCAGCGTGAAGAGCTTCAGGAACCGCTCGACGTCAGCGTCCTCGGTGTTGCGCCAGAACTGCCAGTAGTCATAAGCGCCGAGATGGTCGTCGTTGAGCCAGACGGCACCGGCCGCCGTCTTGCCCATCTTGGCACCCGAGGCGGTGGTCAGCAGCGGGCAGGTCAGCGCATAGAGCTGGTGCGTCCCCATGCGCCGCCCGAGATCGACGCCCATCACGATGTTGCCCCACTGGTCGGAGCCGCCCATCTGCAGGTTGCAGGCATAGCGCCGGGCGAGCTCGACGAAGTCGTAGCTCTGCAGCAGCATGTAGTTGAACTCGATGAAGGACAGCTCCTGCTCTCGGTCGAGGCGCAGCTTCGCCGAATCCATCGACAGCATGCGATTGACAGAGAAATGGCGCCCGACATCGCGCAGGAACTCGATGTAGTTGAGCGGGGCCAGCCACTCGGCATTGTCGACCATGATGGCCTCGCGCGGGCCGTCGCCGAAGGTCAGGAAGCGCGAGAAGACGCCCTTTATGGCATCCTTGTTGGCGTTGATGGTCTCGACGGGGAGAATCCGCCGCGTCTCGTCACGGCCCGACGGATCGCCGACGCGCGTGGTGCCGCCGCCCATCAGTGCGATCGGCTTGCCGGCGCCCGAGGCCTGCAGCCAGTGCAGCATCATGATCGAGAGCAGATGGCCGACATGCAGGGACGCGGCCGTGCAGTCGTAGCCGACGTAGGAGACGACCTCACCCTTGGCCGCCAGCGCATCGAGGCCGGCAAAGTCGGAGCACTGATGGACGTAGCCGCGCTCGGCAAGAATGTTCAGGAAGTCTGACTTGTGCGTCGACATGGGTTAGGCTCGCCGTCATAGAACCAAGTGCGAGGGTTTCACCCTCGCGCTCCCACCAAGGGGCGGGGCCCTTTGGAAACCCTCGAATTGAGGGTGGCGGAGCCCTTCGCGCGAAGCGACCTCTATCGGCGCAAATTGCACGGGAGTGACCCCATGAGCAAGATCAGGCGCGCCTTGGGTCTGATGAGCGGCACATCGATGGACGGCATCGACATTGCCCTGATCGAGACCGACGGGGGCACACACGTCCGCCGTCTGGGAGCGGCGACCATCGCCTATCCGGACGATGTCCGGGGTCGACTGAGGCAGGCGATCGCCGATGCCAAGGGCCTCACACGTCGCGACGAGCGCCCTGGATGCCTCGCCGCCGTCGAGCGCGAGCTGACGGAACGCCACGCCGAGGCCGCGCTGAGGTTCCTCGGTGACCGCATGCTGCAGCCGAGCGCGGTCGACGTAATAGGATTTCATGGGCAGACCGTGTTGCATAGACCCGAGAAGGGCCTCACGGTGCAGCTTGGCGATGGATCGATTCTCGCGGACAGGACGGGCATCGACGTGGTCTACGATCTGCGCGCGGCCGACTGCGCGGCGGGTGGCGAGGGTGCACCGCTGGCGCCGGCCTACCACCGGGCGCTCGCCGCGAAGCTGCCCCAGAGGCCCATCGCCTTTCTCAACGTCGGTGGCGTGGCGAATGTCACCTGGATCGGGGCCGACGAGACGCTTCTCGCGTTCGACACGGGCCCGGGCAACGCCATGATCGACGATCTGGTGCGCCGCACGGGCGGCGGCTCCCACGACGCCGACGGCAAGCTGGCGTCGACCGGAAAGGTCGACGAGCGCGTGGTGCACGCCTACCTGATGCATCCCTTCTTCGCCAAGCCGGTGCCGAAGTCGCTCGACCGCGATACGTTTGCTCCGGAGCTGGTCGAGGAGTTGCCCGTGGCGGATGCGGCCGCGACGTTGAGCGCGTTCTCGGTCGAGGCCGTCGTCAAGGCGCGCGAGCACATGCCGGCCGAGCCGGCGCTTTGGGTTGTATGTGGCGGCGGACGCCGCAATCGGACGCTGATGGGCATGCTCGCCGCACGCGTCGAGAATGCCGTTGTGCCGGCCGAAGGCGTTGGGCTCGACGGCGATACGCTCGAGGCGGAGGCCTGGGCCTATCTCGCGGTGCGGTCGCTCGACGGCCTGCCGATCTCGTTTCCCGGCACGACGGGAGTGCCGGCGCCGATCACAGGGGGCGCGCTGGCCAAGGCGTGAATCCCCCTCTCCCCTTTTCCTGCTCTTCAAGATGGGGATAGGGCGGAAAACGCACCCCCGTTGACGCAGCCCCCGCCGCTCCGCACAGTCCCGCGCATCTCAACGCTCACCGAAAGGACCACCGCGATGAAGATCGCGATCATCGGCGTCGGCGCCATGGGCTCCGTCTATGCGGGCCTGCTCGCCGACAATGGAAAGCACGACGTCTGGGCCATCGACACCTGGAAGGATCATGTCGAGGCGATCAAGTCGAAGGGCTTGCGCGTCGAGGGTGCCTCGGGCGACCGCACCGTGAAGATGAACGCGACCACGAGCCCGGCCGACGTCAAGGACGCCGATCTCGTGATCATTGCGACCAAGGACGATGGCGTCGCGGGGGCCGCCAAGGCAGCTCTCCAGATCGCCAAGGCCGATGCCCCGATCCTGACCATCCAGAACGGCCTGGGCTCGGCCGACAAGGTGGCAGAGATCGTCGGATCGAAACGCATTCTGATGGGGGTGGTCGGCGGCTTCGGCGCCTCGATGAAGGGGCCCGGCCATGCCCATCACAATGGCATGGAGTTCTTGCGCCTCGGCGAGATGGACGGCGGCCTCACACCACGCCTCGAGACCGTGAAGCAGGCCTGGGAAGCCGGCGGCTTCAAGGTCCTCACCTTCGACGACATCCACAAGATGGTCTGGGAGAAGCTGATCTGCAATTGCACGTATTCCGGACCTTGTGCGCTGACCGGGCTTCGCGTTGGCGAGGTCCAGGCCAATCCGAGCGCCTGGAGTATCGCGGCGGCCTGCGCCAACGAGGCCTACCTCGTCGCCATGGCCAAGGGCATCAAGCTCGACTTCGACGATCCAGTCCGCTACGTGCGCGACTTCGGCCAGAAGATCCCGAACGCGCGGCCCTCCATGTTGCTGGACCATATGGCCGGCCGGCCGGCCGAGGTCGACAACATCAACGGCGCCATCCCGCGCGAGGGCTCGAAAGTGGGCGTCGCCACGCCGGTCAACTCGATCGTGGTCGCGCTCCTGAAGGCAAAGGAGGCGGGCTTCGGCAAGACCTCGGCCTGAGTCGACGCCCGCGAGAGGCCGGAGGGCGCACACCCTTCCGGCTTTCCGGATCGCTTGCGCCCGGGCGGCCGCCGATTGCCCACGCTCCTGAACAAGACTTTCAACGACATAGCGGTATGCCGTTGGCGTAATTCCGAACAGTCATTCGACCGGAGCCTACTTACTGAGCGGCATTCGATGCGCCTACCGTCAAGGCATGATTCATCGCAGCGTCAAGGGTGTCATGACCGCTCAAGAGCTTGCCCGCCTCATCACCTCCTATCGCTGGCTCGCCCACGAGCTGAGCGATCAGGCCAATACGGGCGCCACGGCGAACGGTCGCCAGATTCGCGAGGAGCTGGACGCGCTCTTCCTGAGGATCGTCAATTCGCCGAGCGACGAGCCCGAGATTTGCTGCATCCAGGTCGATTTCCTGGTCTCTGCCCTCGTCGAGCAGAATCACGACGCCGAAGTGCGCGAGATGCTGCGCGAGGCCGTCAGCACCCACGTGAGACACCTCGCCAGACGCGCGCAGCGAAAGGAGCCGCAACGCGCCGTCGAACGCCAAAGCGCCGAATGACGCTGGCCCATCAGAACTGATAGCGGCGGAGCCCACCGTCGACGGGAATGACCGTCCCGGTGATGTAGCTGGCGATGGGCGAGGCAAGGAAGAAGACGAGATTGGCAACGTCCTCCGGCTCGCCGTAGCGTCCGACGGGGATCTCGTTATCGGCCTGCCACTGGCGATACTCGGGGCTGTAGTTGCGCCGGATCTGCTCGCTCATGATGCGGCCCGGAGGGATCGAGTTCACGGTGATGCCGTGCTTGCCGACCTCGCGGCTGAGGCCCTTGGCCCAGGCGTGAATGCCGGCCTTGGCCGAGAACGCCCCGTTCACGCCCTCGGGCTCGGACTTTCCGGTGATATTGACGATGCGCCCCCACTTGCGGGCGATCATCTGGTCGAGCAGCCGGTGAGCGAGTTGCCGGGGGCGCGTGAAATTGAGCGTCATCGCCTCGTGCCACTGCTCGTCGGTTGCGTCCTTGCCGAATTGGCGGCTACCGCCGGCATTGTTGACGAGAATGTCCACCGAGCCGAGGCCCTCCAGCGCCGCGCCGGCTGTCCGGTCCGCGGCCTCCTCGGCCAACACGTCCTGCACGATGATGACCGGACGGACGCCCCCGGCGGCGACGATGCCGGCAGCGACGTCCTCGAGCAAGTTGCCGCGCCTGGCCGCAATCGCAAGACGCACGCCTTCGCGCGCAAAAGCCTCTGCGATACCGCGACCGATCCCCATGCTGGCGCCCGTGACGAGCGCTGTCTTGCCCTCGAGACCGAGCTTCATGCCTGCCGCTCCATTGTTGTGGCTTTGCCGGAGCCTAGCGGGCAGCGCGAGCCGCGCAAGCGATAAGGCGCAGCGCGATCAGCCGGCCGGTAGCCGGCCGAACAGCCTGACCGGAATGAACAGGGCGATGATCGAGGCTGCCAAACCGAGCGCGGCACCGATCAGCGGCTCGGACACGAGGTCCATCGCGCCCTTCACGGTGACGGCCATGACGATGAGGAGTCCGCCGACCAGCGCCAGCGACAACCCGCTGGCGACGCCGTCGCGATCCCAGAACGAGCCCGCTTTCGCCCCTCGGATGCCGCGCGCGGCGATCCACAGAATGGCCCCGATCCCGGCGGCGCTGCCGAGACCCAAGAGGAGGTTGAATGCGCCATGAAACATTGTGCTTCTGCCCCGTTGCCAGGAGGCAAAACGGCGCCCCGCGCGCCGCTCGCCCTCATCTCACGACGCTAGGCGCAGGCTCGGCAACGCGCGCAGTAAACTCGCGGTCGCTTGGCGTAAATTTCGCATAAACTCGCGGCGACGGACCACTTCACGGCAGTGCCCGTCAATCGCGTGGGGCTGGCCCATCCCGCGGTGCGGCGAGGCGATAGCCGACACCGAGCTCCGTCGTCAGGATCTCGGGACGGGCCGGGTCCACCTCGATCTTCTGGCGGGTCTTGCGCACCAGGATGCGCAGGTAATGGGATGCGTCCGTGTGGGCGGCGCCCCAAATTTCGCGCAGGAGATGCTGGTGCGTGACCACCTTGCCCCAGTGCTGGGCCAGGATCTCGAGCAGGCGGTACTCCTTGGGGGTGACCGGCACCGGCTTGCCGGAAAGCTCGATGCGGCGATGGGCGAGATCGATCGAGAGGGCGCCCACGCTGACGACCGGCTGCAATGCGGCACCCGGAGCCTTGCGCCGAAGGGCGGCACGGGCCCGGGCGAGCAGCTCGGCCATGCCGAAAGGCTTGACCACGTAGTCGTCCGCCCCGAGGTCGAGGACGCGGACTTTCTCGGTCTCGTGGAAACGAGCCGAAAGCACGATGATCGGCACGGTCGACCAGGCCCGCAGCCGCTCGATGACGTGAGTGCCGTCGTGGTCGGGCAGCCCGAGATCGACGACGACGAGGTCGAACGGCTTGAGCGTCGCCCGCCGGATGCCCGCGAGCGCGGTGTCGGCCTCATCGACATCGAGCCCGTCGAGCTCGAAGCCGGCCCTCAGAAACCGGCGCGTCTGCGGCTCGTCCTCGACGAGGAGCACGCTTTGCCTCGGACTACTCATCGTGACCACCCAGCTCCTGCATTTGATCCGGCGTTGCGGCCGGTAGCGCGATCGTCACGCGAGTGCCTGTCCCGTCACCTCGTGGCGCCGCCGACATGCGACCGCCGCAAGCGGTCACGAAGGCGTTGGCGATCCACAGGCCGAGACCGGTGCCCCGCGTGGAGGCGCGCGCAAGCCCGCCCCGATAGAACTTCTCGAAGATGTGCGGCAACTCCTCGGGCGCAAGGCCCGTGCCTTGATCATCGACCGCGATCTCGACAAAGCCTTCGGACGCGCGGGCCGAAACACGGATCTCGGTGCCCGCCTCGGAATACCGGGCCGCATTATCGAGAACCAGGCCGAGCGCGCTGCTCGCCAGGGCGGCATCGGCTCTGAGGAGGGGGAGATCGTGCGGGCAGTCCCGGTCGACCGAGTGGCCGGAGAGCTCGCGGCGCCTTGCGTCCAAGGATGCATTGACCAGGTCGACAGGCTCTATCCAGGTAAGATCCGGCATCAGCCGTGAGCTGGAAAGCGCAGCCGCATCGAGCATTTTCTGGATGTCGCTATTGAGCCGCTCGGCTTCCGCGACGACGATCTGGGCTAGCGAGGCGAGGCGGGGGTCGCTGGCGACAGCCGGAGCGCCGGCGAGCACGGAGGCCGAGCCCAGGATCGAGGCGAGCGGCGTGCGCAATCCGTGTGATGCCGAGCCGATGATCGCGTCGCGGAGCCCCTCCGAGCGGCGGCGAACTTCGGCCTCGGCGACCGTCGTCGCGAGGTCCAGGCGATCCAGTGTGACGGCGGCTTCCTGCAGCAGCATGTCGACGCTGGCGGCGAGCCGGTCGATATCCGTAACGGCGGCGCGATCGAGCTCGACGATGAGGACACCTGGTGACTTCGCGCTCCGCGAGAACGGCCTGAGCAGCCAGTGACGCTCGCCGGCCGCGTCCGAGACCAGCCGGCCGCCGGCCGGCTCCCCGCCTTGGCTCAAGCCCAGGACGGCCTGGTGCACCGGTGCCGGCAAGCGGGCGAGCTCCCCCGACACGTCGGGTCGTCCCTCGCCGGCTTCGGGAGCAATGACCGTCACCTCGTGCCCGACGAGGGCGCTCGCGTGCTCCCGGATCGCCGCGACGATGTCGGCAGGGCCCTGCGCCACGGCGAGCTTACGCGAGAAGGCGTAGAGCAGCTCGATCTGGCGGTAGTTGCGCGCGGCGATGTCGGCGTGGCGTTGAGCGGTCGACGACAAGTGGCTGGTTATGGCCGCGACCGACACGAACATGGCCAGCGCGACGGCGTCGTCCGGGACAAGCACCCTCAGGCTGTAGATCGGTGCGTAGAACAGGTAGGCCGACGCTGCCGTTGCGCTGAAGGCTGCCGCGAGAGCCGCGATCAGACCCAGCCTCGTTGCCGCGATGATCACCGGAATGAGAAACAGGATATGGACCGAGCCCACACCCAGCGCGCTCTTTACGGCGAGCGCCGCCGGCACGAATGCAACGGTCATCAGGCAGCCCAGGGCGGTGTGTCCAATTGCCCGCGGCCACGACGCCCCCAACGCGTGCCGTTTCTCGAAAGAGAGCGACGGGCGGTCGGGCAGCGCGTTGATCATGGGCCGTTACCTGGCGCCCGGATCCCGAGCGGATGTCCCGGCGCGCGACAGTTCCTAGCACACGGCCGGCCCTCGTGACCACGCAGGCCTGTTGGCAGACGAGCAGCGCCTTGCTTAACTGCGCCGAGCAGCAACAGGAGGCGGCAGGCATGGCGGCGACGGTAGAACGCGGGACGCTGACGGCCGATGAGGCACGTATCACGAGTTGGCTTGCCGAGCAGAAGCCGGCGATGCTCCGCCTCCTCGAGGAGGTCGTGAACATCGACAGCGGCAGCTACGACAAGGCCGGTGTCGATGCCGTCGGCGAGCGTTTCGTCCGCTTCTTCGAGAGCGAGGGTCTTCTTGTCGACATCGAGAGACACGAGACCTACGGCGATGCCATCCATGTACGCCTCGACGATGCGCCCTCCAACGAGAAGCCCATCCTCCTCATGGGCCATCGCGACACCGTGTTTCCGAAGGGCGAGGCGCAGCGCCGGCCGTTCCGTATCGTGGATGGACGGGCCTATGGCCCCGGCGTCGGCGACATGAAGGGTGGGCTGGTGCTCAACGCCTTCGTGCTCGCCGCCTTCAAGCGGTTTGGCGGCAACCCAGTGCCGCTCGCCGGCCTGATCACCTCGGACGAGGAGATCGCCTCGCCGGCATGTCGCAGCGTGATCGAGCGAGCGGCGCGGGACGCCCGCTGCGTGTTGAACTCGGAGCCGGGCCGGCCCTCCGGCAATGTCGTGACCGGACGCAAGGGCGGCGTCTTCATGCGAATGGAGGTGCGGGGCAAGGCGGCGCATTCCGGCGGCAACTTCGAGCAGGGCATCTCGGCCATCGGCGAGATCGCACACAAGATCGTGGCGCTCCATGCACTGACCGACCTTCCGCGCGGCATCACGGTGAACGTCGGCCTCGTCAACGGCGGCCAGTCGGTCAACACGACGGCACCACTCGCCGAAGGCCGCATCGATCTGCGCTACGTGAAGCCGAGCGACCGGGCCTACGCTCTCGACGCCATCAACCGGATCGTCGACAAGGCCACGGTTCCTGGCACGACGGCGACGCTCGAGATCCTGGGCGAGTTCCTGCCGCTGACGAAACCGGCCGGCAGCGAGGAGCTGTTTGCGACCTACGTCGGGGCGGCCGCCACGGCAGGCCTGAAGGTCGCGGGCGAGTTCTCGGGCGGATGCGCCGATTCCGGCTTCACCACGTCCGTCGGGTGTCCGACCATCTGCGCCACCGGCCCGGTCGGCGGCAATGCGCACACGCCTGAGGAGTTCATGGAGGTCGAGACTCTGGTGCCGCGGGCGCAGGCCATGGCTCTCGCGATCATGCGGATGCCGGTGTCCGGATAGTACACGGACTTATCCCCGGTGTGATCCGGTGCGGTATTGTCGCCCTCGCTCGGATCGACGAGAGGGCGCTGCCGGAGGCGTTCGCCAGTGGATCGGAGTGCCGCTCCCGAAGAGGGGCGCGGAGCTAGAGCGGCGTCCGACTTCGGCACCGTTCCCGGGTCCGGAGGTCGCAGTCGCCTGGGTCATGTCGGGCGGCGGTCCTCCTCACTGGTCGGCTCAGATGCCCAGCGCCTTCGGCCTGCCGCTGCCTGGGGCGAGAGCCCCGCGCAAGGCCGCCACCGACGGTCCGCAGCGGGTGGAGAAAGCGAGCGGCAAGAACGGGGCGGCTCGCCGCTCAAACCAAACCATCGGATGGCGCTGCCGCCCCGTCCCTCTCGCTCTTGTGGGCGCTTCGGATGCCCACTTCGCATCCGCGCCGCGTGGGCGCTTCGGATGCCCATTTCGCATCCGCGCCGCGTGGGCGCTTCGGATGCCCACTTCGCATCCGCGCCGCGTGGGCGCTTCGGATGCCCATTTCGCATCCGCACCGCGTGGGCGCTTCGGATGCCCACTTCGCATCCGCGCCGCGTGAGCGCTTCGGATGCCCGCACCCAACCCCTCGCGTGCATGCACGCGAGGCGGCAAATCCGTGTGCGGTCGCTGGCGGCGCGAAACGCTGCTAGGCTCGTGCGATCCTGACACATCACGATCTCACGGTTCTCGACGCAGAGGCTCCATGTTCCAATCACTCGCCCAGGCACTCGACGGCAATCGAGCACTCGCTCGCCGCAATCGCTTCGCCCCCATTGCCGTCGCTGTGAAAGCGGGAAGCGATGCTTGGACAGTCCAGTTCGGCACAGATCCGATCGCTGTCGCAAAAGGCGCCGCCGGGCCGGCGGACCTAACATTCGAGGCGAGCCCCGAGACATGGGCCGCTTTCGCCATGCCCATACCGCCGGTCGGCTATCAGAGCCTCAACGGCATGATGCGTATGGGCCATCTCGCCGTCAGCGGCGACATGCTCCAGTTCGGGCGCCACATGACCCTGATCGAGGACGTCTTCGCCGCCGTTCGTGGACCGAAACCAGCCCGCGGGAAACCCGCGCCTGTCGGCAAGCCGTGGATCGAGGCTATCGTCGGACGCTACCTCCACACCGACCTCGACGGCCGTCCGCACCGGATCTACTTCGAGGAGGCTGGTCCCGCTGACGGTATTCCGCTGCTGTGTCTTCACACTGCCGGCTCAGACGGCCGCCAGTACCGCGGCGTGCTCAACGATCCCGAGGTCACCCGGACTTTCCGCGTCATTGCTTTCGACCTGCCCTATCATGGCAAGTCGTCGCCACCGGCCGGCTTCGAGACCGACATCTATCGCCTGACGACGAAACTCTACGTCGACACCGTCATGACCGTCTCGCGTGCCCTCGGTCTGAATAAGCCCGTCGTGATGGGCTGCTCCATTGGCGGCCGCGCCGTGCTCCATCTGGCACTCCAGCACGCCCCTGACTTCCGCGCCGCCATCGGCCTGCAGTCGGCGATCTATGCCGACCCCGGCGCCAATCCCGCGCTCCGCGAGCTCGAGCTGATCAATCGGCCAGATGTGCACGGCGGCGACGCCTCGTCGGCGTTCGTCTCATGCCTGATCTCGCCGACCTCGCCACAAGCCGACCGCGCCGAGACGCTTTGGCATTATTCGCAAAGCGCCCCGGGCGTCTTCATGGGCGATCTCGTCTACTACATGGCCGACGGCGACATGCGGAACCTCGACCTTTCGCCGCTCAAGTCGCAGCAGTGCCCGCTCTATCTGCTCACCGGCGAGTACGACCTTTCGGCAACGCCCGCGCTCACCGCCGACCTCGCAAAGAAGGTCAACGCGCGCCACTTCGAGGTGATGAAAGGCCTCGGCCATTTCCCCATGTCCGAGGCGCCCGAGCGGTTCCTCGGATATCTGCGGCCGGTGCTGCAACGGATCGCCGCTGAAGTCTAAGCGGACGGCCCCGCCCCAACCTTCCCGCGCAACCCCATTCGCTCCAGCCGGGGCAGCACCTCGGCGATGAAATACGGGATCTCTTTCAGGTAGTCGAGGAACGCGATTGACGTACCCGCGAATCCGGCGCGGCTGATCTGCGCCAGATCATCGGCGACGTCGTCCGCCGTCCCGACCAAAGGAAACGCACCGGGATAGGCGCCGTCGAAGCTCTTGCCCGTCGCGCGCTGGAAGCGATTGACGAACGGACGCGCAATCCTGGCGCCCGTCGATGTCCCGGCCGTCGCACCACGTTTGCTGCGGTAATAGGCCTGCCCCTCCGCGTCGGCATGCTCCTCTGCGAAGTAGTGGAAGAACTCTTCCGCCTCCCGCCGCGTCGGCCGGCACACGACATGGCTCATCGTGAAGACCCGCAGTGTCCTCCCGTGCCTTCGCTCGAGCGCTGCGACATCGTCGAGAATGCCCGGCGCCTGCTCGATCTCGGTCATGTTGGTGAATAGCGCATCCGCCGCCACCGCCGCGAAGTCACGGCCTTTTGGCGAGAACCCCGCCGACATTACGATCGGTCGCGGCCGCTGCACCGATACTGGATTGGTCTCGAGCCGCTTCAGCTTGAAGAACCGCCCGTCCCAATCGAACTCGGGTCCACCCTCCAGCAGCTTCGACCAGACCTGGAACCACTCGAACCCATGATCGTAGCGTGTGTCCTGCTCGATGGTCACGCCATGAAGATCGAACTCCTCCTGGTTCCAGCCGCACACGATGTTGAGTCCGGCCCGCCCGTGCGTCACGTGATCGATCGTGGCCAGCGCCTTCGCCGCGAACGCCGGCGTCACCAGCGGCACATGGATCGTCGAGAAGACGCAGATGCGTTTCGTAAGCGCCCCAATCGCCGACGAGTGTGTCAGCGTCTCGAACGACTTGCCGTAGATGTTGGCCTTGCCCTGGTAGCCGCGCCACTTGGCGACCGGCAGGATGAACTCGAGGCCGGCCGCATCCGCGAGCTGGCACATGGCGGCGATGTCGTCCCAATTCGCCCGCCAGCGATCCGGCGCGAGGCTCATGGTGAGCCCCCCGTCGCAATTCGCTGAAAAGATGCCGAGCTTCATCCTGTTCGGCCCGAGCATCGGATTGGTGGCGGCGCGCGGATCCTGCATGACGATCGATCGAGCCTTTCGGAGGTCAGAACTCCAGCTTGTCCACGCCGTAGAAGCGCTGCACCTCGTCGACGCGCGTGATGCTCGGCACCGAGTTGAAGTAGCCGTGGCGGCTGTGGCGGATACCGGTCGCGCGTGCGAGGTCGACCATCGTCTCCGCCGTCTTCAGCGCCACCGCCAGTGTATCCATCACCGGCACGTCGTCGACGCGCGTGACGCCGTTCCGTGCGAGCAGCAGGCTCAGCGGCACCTCGCCCGGCACGATCACATCGGCGCCGTCGTCCCGGATCATCGCCCGCGCCGCCGCCTCGAACTTGGCGATCACCGGCGCCGGGTCCGTGTAGCCCGCCAGCACCTCGCGAAACGTGATGCCCGAGGCCTTGATCGAGGCGCAGCGCTCGGCCAGGCCATAACCACGCACCTGCTCGCGATAGAGCGGCACCATGCGATCGATGAACAGCATCACGCCGAACCGCTGCCCGTACATCGTCGCCATGTGGAATGTCGCCTCGCCGAGCCCGACGACGGGAATGTCGATGATCGACCGCACCTCACGCAGCATCGGGTTGGGCAGCGTGCACATCGCATAGGCGTCAAAACCCTGCGCCTCGGCGGCCCGCCCCGCGGCGATCCACTGATTGCCGTGCATCTGCACGAGATAGCCGTAGCCGATGTCGTCGCCGGGATAATTGGCGGGATAGGTGCCCTTCATCTGACCGTGCCACGCCACCTCCGTATCGGGCCTGAGCACCTTGGCCGCATGCACCTTCATCGCATCGGCATAGGCGGGTAGGTCCTCGAGAACCGTGAAGCTCTGGTGCCAGATCCGCATCGCCATGGCAGTCTCCCTCCCGCTTCGCCGCGCAGTGGCCTGTCGCGCCAAAATCGCAGCATAGTGGCACCCTCTTCCGATTTTGGCGCGACGTAAAGGCCACTAGAGATCCCAATGGCTTAGTGTGGCGTTGATCGCGCCTTAGTTGCCACTGAGCAAGCCGCGCCATCAGGCAATTAAGGCGCGACGCCACACTGGTCTCGCGGCGCCGACGCCACCCTCACATCTCCTGGGGCGGACCGCCAAGCCTGACCTCGGACGGTATCCGTGATTTTGGGGTGATTTTGGGGTTGTGACCGCCGACCGGTCGGGGCACCATTGCAGTCAGGCCAGAGTGCCGATGCAACGGCACCTTGCAGTCTGCCGTTAACGTAAGACACGACAACGAAGGGAGAGACGATGATGAAGGTAACATGGCGCGCGGCCTCGATGGGGGCCGCTGCGGCTGGATTGGTGTTTCTAACGAGCCCCAAGGCGATCGCCCAGGACATCAAGCTGCCGCCCTCCATGGTCTGGAGCGCTTACGATCTCGGCTCCAGCGGCTATGCAGAAGCATCCGGCATCGCCAACGCGCTGCAAACCAAGTTCAAGACTCGCATCCGCATCGTGCCCGCCGGCACGTCGATCGGGCGCCTTCTGCCCATGCTGACCGGCAAGGTGCAGTACGGCTTCCTCGCCAACGAGGCCTTCTTCGCCGCTGAAGGCACCTATGACTTTGGCGTCCAGTCCTGGGGCCCACAGGATCTTCGCGTCGTTCTCGGCCGCCCCTCCTCCGTCGGCTTCGCCGTCGCCAAGGATACCGGCGTCAAGACAATGGCCGACCTCAAGGGCAAACGCGTCGGCTACGTGAAAGGCAACCCGTCCGTCAACGTCAAGAACGATGCCTACCTGGCTTTCGGCGGGCTGACCCGCAAGGATGTCGAGGTTGTCTGGTTCGGCAGCTACAATGCGATGAAGGACGCGATCATCGCCAACCAGCTCGATGTCATGGGCTCGGTGACGACCTCGGCCAATATGCGCCAGATCGAGGCTTCACCTCGTGGTCTGGTGTGGCCAGCCTTCGACCCCGAAAACAAGAAGGGCTGGGAGGCATTGACCAAGGTCGTCAGCTTCGCCGAGCCCTTCAAGGAGGAAACGGGCGCCGCTATCTCGAAGGAGAACCCGGTCTGGATGGTCGGGTATCGCTACCCGATGATCGTCACCTACGCCAAGACACCGGAGGACGAGGTCTACAATCTCGTGAAGGCGATCGACCAGTCGTTCGATCTCTTCAAGAACACGACCGGCAGCTCGGTGAACTGGGACGTCAAGCGCTCGATCCTGCCGCCCGCCGATGCCCCCTGGCACGAGGGGGCCATCAAGTATGCCAAGGAGAAGGGCTACTGGACCAAGGAAGCCCAGGACTGGCATGACAAGCGCCTGGCACGCCTCGAGGCGGTGAAGGCCGGTTGGGACAAGGCGCAGGAGGAGTTCGGCAAGCTCATCGCCGATAAAGGCGCCAAGAAGGAGAAGTTCGACGCCGACAAGGAATGGCCGGCCTTCTGGGAAGCCTACATCGAGAAGAACCTGAGCAACTAGCCTGGTACTGTGGTGGACGGCGAGGCGCGGCCGACGCGGCTGGCGAACCTCGTCGTCCATCTCTGGCTTCTCGGGATGACCGGGTCACCCACTAAGACCTCAGCCCTTCACCTCCATAGCGCACGCCGAGGCTCGACGGTCTCGGCGGCGGCCATACTCACCCCCGACGCCGGCAGGCCCCGACCGCCCCGGCGCGATTGAAAGAGCCCCCGGCACGTCGGCATTCCCGGCGGCCTTACTCGAGTTCCTGCCATGAGCGACACGACGACCGACAAGCCGATGATCACCGAGGGACCCGCCGAGAGGCGTCTCAGCGGCTTCACACTCTGGCTCGTCATGACGCTGGGACTGGTGGGCATCTTGTTGAACATCAACAACCTGTTCAACATCCAGTTCTTCATCGGCAAGTTGCTGATCGACACATCGTACTACTACCTGCTTGCCGGCATTTTCCTGTCGCTGGTGTTTCTCGTCTACCCGGCTCGCGAAGGCAGCAAGGCAGGAGTCGCCTGGTACGACTGGATCCTTTTCGCCGTTGCGCTCGGCACGATGTCGTACCTCTCCTACAACGGCGAGCGCATCGTGCAGGAGGGCTGGGACATCATCGCGCCGACCCTCCCGACGATCATTGCCGGCATCGTGTGCATGCTCGTCCTCGAGGCGATGCGGCGCGTCGGCGGGACATTGCTGTTCTGCATCAGCCTCTTCTTCTTCCTCTACCCGCTCTTCGCCGACCATATGCCGGGCTTCCTCTGGGGGCCTTCGAGCGACGTCGAGACCCTCGTTCGCCAGCACGCCCTCGGCACCGAGAGCATCATCGGCGTGCCGATGCGAACAGTGGCCAGCTTGCTGATTGGCTTCCTGCTGTTTGGCTCGGCCCTCGTCGCCACGGGCGGCGGGGAGTTCTTCATGACATTCGCGACCGCGCTGATGGGGCGCGCGCGAGGCGGCCCCGCAAAGGTCTCGATCCTCTCGTCGGGACTATTCGGATCGCTGTCGGGCAGCGTTATCTCGAACGTCGTCACCACCGGCCAGATGACCATCCCCACGATGAAGCGGGTCGGCTATCCGCCCCAGTATGCGGCGGCGGTGGAAGCCTGCGCCTCGACCGGTGGCGCGTTGATGCCGCCCGTGATGGGCGCCGTCGCCTTCATCATGGCCGAGTACCTCAACGTCTCCTATGCCACGGTCATGATCGCGGCCACCGTGCCGGCGCTCATGTTCTACGTGGCGCTGCTGTTGCAGGCGGACTGCTACGCTGCCAAGAATGGTCTCAAAGGCCAGCCCGCGCATGAGATCCCGCCACTGTGGCCCGCCATCAAGACAGGCTGGCACTATCTGTTCTCGCTCATCCTGTTGATCTACATGCTGGTCTGGGTCGGCAACGAGGCGCACGCGCCCTTCTATGCGACGCTCGTCCTGCTCGCCACCAGCGCCATCAACGGGTGGATCACCGGCGTCAACAAGTTCAACGTTGGCCGCCTCGTGCACATGCTCGACGACGGCGTGAAGAACGTCACCAATATCGTCGGCATTCTGGCGGGCATCGGCCTCATCGTCGGCGCGCTCTCCTATACGGGCGTCGGTGGCGCTTTCTCGCGCGAGCTCGTCCAGTTTGCCGGCGGCAACGTCTACCTCCTGCTCTTCTTCGGCGCCGTGACGTCGTTCATTCTCGGCATGGGGATGACCGTTTCCGCCTGCTACATCTTCCTCGCCGTCGTCATGGGCCCCGCCATGATCAACGCCGGCCTCGATCCGGTCGCGAGCCACCTCTTCATTCTCTACTGGGGCGTGTTGAGCTTCATTACACCGCCCGTCGCCCTCGGCGCGATCGCGGCCTCGACCATTGCAGGCTCGAACCCGATGCAGACCGGGTTCCTGTCGATGCGGCTCGGCCTGATCAATTTCATCCTGCCGTTCCTGTTCGTGATCAATCCCACGCTCATCCTGCGCGGCGACCCCATGGCGATCCTGCACAACGTTTCGACGGCGCTCATCGCGGTCTGGCTGATGGCTTGCGCGTTCGAGGGCTATTTGCACGGCGTCGGCAGGATCAACATCGTGTCCCGCGCCTTCCTGCTCATCGGGGCCGGGTTCCTTCTGGTCCCCGGTCTCTATACGGACATGGCGGGCGCGACAGCTATCGTGCTGGGCTATCTTTCTGGCCGGCTCATGCCAGTCAGAGAGCCCTCATCGCTGACCTCAGAATAGGCAGAAGCCGGGACGCTTCTGCCCGGCTTTCAGCTGTGCACAAGATGTTGCATCGGTTGCAGATCGCACCAATCGATGAAACAAAAAGGCACGACATTGACGCTGCGCTTCGTGGGGGAACGATGGGGTCGTTGCTGGATAACCGTGCGCATGCCGCCTTGCTGCTTCGAGTGTTGGCCGATACCGCCGCCGACACCAGCGTATCGGCGGAGGAGTTGGCCGCCCTTGCCGAGCGGATCGGCGCGCACCTCCGCGACGAGGCAGCGGCCTCGCCCATGCCAGTCGCGCCAAAGCCCACACTTACGTTGATTGAAGGCGGCCGTCGCACCCCGCACGGACGTTGAAGCCGTGCCACGATCCTCGTTCAGAGCTGCCCCGAGACATCCCACGTCTCGATCAGCTTGACGTAGGCTGGGTCATCGAACCGGCTCGGGCTGAAGGCGGCCGCATAGTGCGGCAATGTCCCCCCGGTTACGTGCCGCGCCAGAAGCTCGCCTGCCGCCAGCGACGCCATGATGCCGAAGCCCGAGAAGGCAGCCGAGACATAGGCGCCAGGAACGGGGAGCCGCCCGATCAATGGGCGGTTCTCGGGTGTCTTCGTGTAATATCCGCCATCCACGAACGGCTTCGGCATCGGATCGAGATAGGACCGCAACCCCGGCACCAGCACCGACATGCCTCGAAGCGTGATCTCCGGCAGATTCGGGTCCCACGTCAGCGGGAACGTCGGCTCGTCCTCGCTGTGGCAATCGTAGGTCCAATACATCAGCACCTGATCCCCCGCGCCGACTGGGCGCCCGTGCACACCGGCGGGAAACTCGGCGAGGAGCGCCTGCGTCTCCTCGGATTGTGCCAATGCCTCGCGCTCCTCCGCCGACCATGGCAGCCGGATCGGATCGCACCAGATGATCAGCGGCGCCGTGCGCGGCACGACAGCCAGCGGATCGGCAAGACTGATCTTGATGTGCCGCTCGACGACGACAGGAAGCTTTACGCCGAGCATGCCCGCCGTCGATCTGAGATATGGCCCCGTCGCCAGGACGAGCACATCCGTATCGAGCGCGAGCTCCCGATCGCCTTGACGCAACTGCACCCCGCTGACGCGGCCACCGCTCGTCTCCGCACCGGCGAGCTCGGCGACGATCAATTCCACCCCGTTCGCCCGTGCTTCCTCGAGCAGGTACATGCCGAGTTGCTGCGCGCTGAGCGAGCCGCAGCGCCGGGCATGCAGCACCGCGACAGCATCCGGGTTCAGATACCCGAAGTGCTCGCGGATCGTGGCCTTGTCGAGCAGAAGGTCGGCGCCATCGACGGCGGCGTCGAAACGGTCCGAATCCGCCGGGCGATACTGGCCTGGCGACGTGATCCGCCTGAGCCGACCCGCGCCGAGCCCCTCCGCCTCCAAGGCCTGCTGCTCGAACAATGCGACCGTCTCGTGCCGCGCGGTAGCGTAGACGTACCCGCGACGGTTCATGTGGAAGCGATTGCCGGAGCGCCGCGCGTGTCCTTCCATCAGGTCGATGCTGCGGTTCATCATCGCGACCATCGCGTCGCCCGGGCCGGGCCACCAGTTGCGATAGCATTCCGTCGACTTGTCGCTGGTCAGCCCGAGCGGAGGTCCCGGCTCGACCAGCGCGATCCGCTTCACACCGGCCTCGGCGAGCGCATGTGCCGCCGCGATGCCGGCAATGCCGGCCCCGCACACGACGGCGTCGAAGCGTTTCCTCGTCATGGCGACCGATCCGCGCTGAGCGCTCTATTTTTCTTTCTCGGCGGCCGCCACGAACGTCTCGATAAGGTCGCCCGTCGCTTTGATCACGTGCTCGGCCTTCGGGAACTGCCCGCTGCGCACCTCCTCGACGAACTCCTTGAAACCCGCGACCCGCTCGCGCTGCATCTCCTGCTTCATCTTGTAGAGATTGCGGTATTGCTTCGAATGCCGCGGATAGGGCGGCGGATTGTTGCCGAGAATGTCGTCGGCGAAGAGGAACTGGATATCGCCGCCACCACCGCCGCCGATCGACGACGTGAGCAGGCTGGTCCGCTTGCTGACCTCGCGCAGCAGCTCCTCCGGGATCACCTCCACCTCGACCGCATAGGCGCCCGCGTTCTCCAGCGCCTTGATGTCCCGATAGACCTGCATCGCCTCGTCCAGCGTCTTGCCGACGGCGCGCAAGCCGCCCGTCCACGTGCTCTTGCGCGGCACGAGGCCCGCGTGTCCCTGCACGGGAATGCCGGCCTCCGCCGCTGCCTCGACGAAGCGCGGCGCCCACTGGCACATGATGGCATCCGCGCCGATCGCCATGGCGTCGTAGCCGACCCGCACCGCTTCGGCCGGCGTCGCCGCCGCGATCAGCGGCACCGAGAATGCCATGAACGTATTGGGTGCCGCCCGGCGGATCTCGGCCGCGGATTGCGGCGCCTTAGGATCGAAGCGCACCTTGATCGTGTCGATGCCGGCTTCCTCGGCCGCGGCCGCTTCCTCGGGCGAGAACGGCAGCGTCTCGACCAGCACGCGGCGGCCCTTCTGGTCGCGCAGATCCTTCACCGTATAGTTGCGCGTCCCATAATGCCCGCCGAGCGTCATGACGCGCTTGAGACCCCGTTTGCCGGCGTCTCTCGGCGGAATGCCGCCATCACCGGTCGCGTGGCTCGCCATGTCCCGTCTCCCTGCTCTCGCTGCTCGTTGCCACGAGCTTAGCGCAATGTGGCGCGCGGGAAAGGCCTCCACGTCGGGAGGTTCATGTGGACACGTCTACGCCAGGTCGAGCGGGAAGATCGGCCGCCTGACATGCTTGTACGGCAGCTTGCTGATATCGTTCGACGTGATGCCGTTGCCCTCGTCGACGATCAGAACCTCGCCGGCGATCGGCTGATAGGCCGCCCGGAAATGCTGCATCGATTTCACGGCGATCACCGATCGCTGCCTCGGATCGATACCCAGAGACGTGAAGAACCCCAGGCAATAGTTCTGATAGCGCTTCGAGCCGATCACGATCTCGACGCCGCCGACCTTGAGAACGGCGGACGGCCCCATGTCGACCATCACCCCGTTCTGCATCGGCCCCTCGATGCGGAAGCGGCCGTCGCCGAGCGCCGTCACCGTCCCCTCCGCGTCGATCGTTGGCCCGAACAGCGGGTCAATCTTGCCGCCCACTGGGAGACGAACCCGCGCACCGACGCCCGCCTTGTGGCACGCAGCCGCCGCTTCCGGATCGCAGATCGGCGACATCGCGGCACTCTCGAGCCCGGCATCGATCATCGCCTTCACGAGCCCCATCGAATCCGAGTAGCCGCCGCCCCCCGGATTGTCCGAGTAGTCAGCGATCACCACCGGGGCACCCACCTTGCCTCTCTCCTTTGCGATGCGCACTGCCTCGGCAGCCGTAAGCGGCTTCAGTGAGGTCCTGTGCCGCGTCTCCCAGGCATACGTCATGATCCTGGTCGCCATGTCGCGATAGCGCGGATCATGCCTCTCGCCGACGACCAGCGCCGAAGGCCCGACATCGGGAATATCCGCCTTGGCGAAGCCGGCGAGCACAGACACCGAATGCACGCCCGGTGCCGTCATCATCTCGCGCGCCATGGAAAGCGCTTCCGTCATCGGTCCGGGCGTCGTCGTGCGCCCATGATCGAGACCATCGATCATCGCACTTTGCGCCAGCGTCACCGTCGGATGGATTTCGCCCGCCAGCGTACGCGCGATCAGATCCGCACACTCCGTCGCGATCTCGTAGGTATCGATGTGGGGGTAGGTCCGGTAGCTGACGATCACGTCCGCATGGTGCGCCATTGCGTGCGTGACGTTGGCGTGCAGGTCGAGCGTCACGCCGATCGGCACCTTTGGCCCGACTTTCTCGCGAATGATCCGCAACAGGCTGCCTTCACCGTCGGGCGTGTGCTCGCACACCATCGCCCCGTGCAGTTGCAGGAGCACGGCGTCGATCGGCCCGCTCCGCTCGATCGCCTCGAGCATATGCCCCGCGGCCGTATCGAAAGCCTCCTTCGTCACGAGGCCAGACGGTGTCGCGTCGCCCACGACCGAGCACACCGGCTCCCAGCCGTGGCGCTTGCAGGCATCGAGGAACGCCGCGATTTCCGTCCTGGTGGCCCCATAGGCGGGCACGATCGCATCCCCGATATGGAAGCCCCGCGCACGATAGGCATCGAGGCCCGTGGGCAGCCGCGAGAAGGTGTTGGTCTCGTGCTTGAAGCCGCCGATCAAGATCTTAACCGCCATGCCGTCATCCCTCGCTGAGCGCCCGCCAGGCACGACCTTGCCACTTGGCGCCCTGCATAGGAAGTCCGCCGCCGATCATACCTCACGCCGCCCCGAGAGCCCCCTCCCCGAGAAAGCGCCCCGCAACGTCTTGGAACTGCATGTTTCAAGAGAGTAATGGCGGAGACGAGAGGATTCGAACCTCCGGAACCAGTTTCCCAGTTCAACGATTTAGCAAACCGCCGCCTTAAGCCACTCGGCCACGTCTCCAGCGAAGCACTCGTATAGGCGGCGGGCGATGCGATTTCAACCCATTGTCGCACCGCCCCGCCCTTCGCATGCAGGCTCCGCTTTAGGCCTTGGGCAGCAGCCCCCGCTCGGTCAGCACCGCCTCGGCCACCTTGAAGGCCTCGATCGTCGCCGGAATGCCGCAATAGGCGACCGTCTGATAAAGCACCTCTTGGATCTCCGAGACGGTGCACCCGTTGTTGATCGCCGAGTTGACATGCAGACGCAGCTCCTCCGGCTTGCCCAAGGCCGTCAGCATCGCCATGCACAACATGCTCCGCGTCTTGCGCTCGAGACCGGGCCTCGCCCAGATGTCGCCGAACGCATACGTCTCCGAGAACTGCCGGAGCGGCCTGTTGAAATCGTTGGTCGAAGCGTCCCGCCGCTCCAAGTAGGCCTTGCCGATCACCTCGCCCAGGATCGCCCGGCCGCTCTTGCGTTGATCCTCGATATCCATACCTCGTCTCCTGTTCTCGCGCCGCCCGCGCCCAACCATCGGACGCAAGCGAGCCTGAAGCAGGCAACGGCGAGCAAATGGGGTCAAGCACGATGCTGCGCAGGCGCCTTTCGGAACGTTCGTCGCTGCAGACGTCTCAGGCCGCCAGCCGCCACAGCGCCGCGATCGCATCCGGGTAGCCGGAGGCTGGCGGGAATGCGAGCCGGCTCGCCTCGGTGGCATCGAGCCACGCCATCTCCATGTGCTCGTCCGACAGCACCGGCTCGCCTGCCGCGATGCGGCCGACCCGTGCCAGCAAGAACAGAAACGCCCCGTCCGTCGGCCTTTGCCGCGTCCACGTGACGGCCTCGGCGCCGAGCTCGACCGAAACCCCTGGCCCCAGCTCCTCGCGCATTTCCCGCGCCAGGATCGCCAGGTGAGGCTCCCACTCCTCGCCGACGTCGATCCGCCCGCCCGGCAGCTCCCAGTAGCCGCTGTCGGCCTCCCGCACGAACAAGGCCCGCCCATCGCGAACGATGAAGGCCTTCAGGCTCACCTCGAACCTCTGGATCGCGCGCATCGGTGGTGTCTCGCTATGGTCGCTCAGCGGAACAGATAGATCGGGCTCGACCACGCACGATGGCCGTCCTCCTGCGTCACCCGCACGAAGAGCCGCGTATCGCCGTCGCTGCGCACCTTCACACGGCGCCGGATGTCGACCCGGGTCTCGGTCATCGTCTCCGGCAGTCGATAGAGTTTGACGGCTCTGTCGAGACCGCCGGCCGAGAACACGTGCCGCTCGTAGCCGAGGGAGTCGACTGCCCTCTGCCCCCGGGCGTGCCGCGTCTCGAACGACAGCCGCCCCTCGAGGCCGTTCTTCAGCCAGATGTCGATCGCCCCGTAGTTGCCCGTCGTCACCGCTTTCCACGTCAGCCGTGTCGCGCTCTGGCTCTGCAGGCCTCGGTCGAGGTTCCAATTGTTGATCACCTCGGCCCGGACGATCTCGTTGCCGTCGACCACCAGCTCGCCGTCCCAGTTCGTGGTCCGCGCCCTGCCGCGATACTCCGCTCCCTGATAGACGAGCCTGACCCGCGCCCCGAGATCGGATGTCGAGTAGGGCCTGAAGCAGTCGATCAGCCGCTCGGCGTCGAACACCTCCACGCGCTCGATCGGCGCCGATCCCCGCACCCGCACGTGAAACTCCGCCTCGTCGCAGTCGACCCGCGCGATATCGCCCATTTCGATCCGGTCCGCCCGGTCGGACCTCGCGCCGATGTGAACGTCTGGGTCGCGCAGGAAAACCTCGGGCTTACCCGTCGTTGTCGCACTGACATCGAGCACCATCCGGTTGCCGGTCGTGCCGTAGTGATGCCGGCGGCGCATCGACTCGAAAATCGCGTCACGGTCGAGCGAGCGCGCGACGAAGCAGGTCAGCCCGCCGTAGCTTCCGAAGAACGATGCCCCGGGATAACAGGCACCCGGACGCCCCTTATGGCCGTCGGAGTTGCACACCACACCGACGCGATAATTCGCCTCGAAGGCATCCTGCAGCAGCCACTCGAACGTGCCCCACGCGGAATGCACCTCGACTGCCGTCTCGAGCACGGGATCGTGCGCCAGTCGAATATCGGCATAGCGTCCTCCGACGTGCGCCATGACGATGCAATCGCGACCTTTGAGCTTCTCGAACAGCTCGCCCGCGGTGTGTGCGTCTGTGCCCTCGTCCTGGCGGTCCGCTCCCTCGAAGATCTGCGCGTGGCTCGAGCGATGGATCGTCTCGCCTTCGTGCCGAAAGAATACGTTCCTGTCACCGCCGACGGCCGTATTGGCGCTCCACTCGTAGCCTGGAATGCAAACAAACCTGCCCGGCTCGTCGAGCTCGCGCGTCAGGTCGTTGAGCGCCCCCCAGAATGCGCCCGTGATCTGGAAATCGTTTCCTTGATGACCCATGACGTCAAGAAATGCTTTGTCGCGACCGAAAACAAAATAATCGCGCGCCGAATTCGTGCCGAGCGTCTCATCCGATTGTCCGTGCGTATCTCCCCAATAGTGCCGGGGCGCACTTGCACCGTCGACGATCTCGATCGGGTTCGACCGGCAGAGCAGCGTACCCTCGTCGTCGCGCACCTCGACCGTGGCGGAGCCTTCCGCGGTGAGCCCTTCGACAATCGCCGCGAATTTTCCCCGCTCCAGCCTGACGGTCGGCGGCAGCCCGATGACAGTCCCGATGGCCGAAAGCCGGACGTCCTTCCCGACCTGATCCGAAGGATTGCCCCACTTGTCGTCGGTCTTCACCGCGAGCCGGAACGGCTCACCGCGCCGGACCCGCGTCGGCATGACCGCCCGCCATCGCACGCCGGGACCCGGCACGATATCGATCGCAGGGCTTTCCGGCAGCGGCACATAATCGTATGTCGCGATGGCATCGACGAGGACGTGAAACTCGAACCGCTTCTCGGCATAGGTCTGCAGGCGGATGCCTGGACTGCCGAACCGCCGGTCCCCGAAGCGGATCGTGATGGTGTCGTCCGGCTTCAGAAAGTGCTTGGCGACACCGACATAGAGCGACCGGCTCCACGGACGTATATTCCGCTTGAACTCCCACTTGAGCTCGAGAACTGCTCCGTTCGAGGCTTCCGCCGTCGTGTACCCCTGCCCCTGCGGATCATCGAATTGCACAGGCCCGAAGTCTGTCGCGAACCTGAACCCGATCTTTATCGATCCGGTATCGTCGACGCCGAACCGTCCCGCGGTGTAGGTCAACGCGAACGACTGCATCGAGCCCGCCTCGAACGCGCCGCTCGGCTCGAGCATCGCCGATCCCATCAACTCGGGCCGAAAATCCGAATACGGCACTGCGCTGACCTCCCGCTTCCTTTACGGTCACAGGTACCTTGCAGCGCACGCCGTGCCAAGTCGACAAGGGCGGCTGGTACGACCGGGCCGTGGCTCAGTTGATGCTGAAACCGCCGGCCACGCAACGGAGCTCACGCGGCGTCAGCAGCCGCGCGCTCGCAACCCGCACCCCGAACAGGTGTCCATCGAGGTTGCCGGCCCAGAAGTCCAGGAAGTCCCTGAGCCGCGGAAAGTTGGGATGCAGGTCGTAGTCCTGCCAGACGTAGCTTTGCAGCAGCGAGGGATGATCGGGCAGCCGATATAAAATCTCGGCAGTGGTCAGGCTATATCCTGCCAGCTCGTCCGCAAAGTCCCGGCTTGCCATTGTTTCGAGCCTCCGCTTGTTGTCGGCAAATGCTGTGCATGGCCAAACGGCGCAAATCACGCTCCAGTTCCCAGGAAAACAGAATTCGCCTTGCAATTCAATAGCCTGGCAGCAGAGTACCATCCCTGCTAACAGCGCCTCCTCATCACATCTTCGCAAGGGCTGCAGCCGCCCTGACCATGTGCACGAAGAGAGCCGAATGTCGCGATCTCGAATCTGTTTGCCGGATTGAATGCCAGAGTAAACAGAGCCGCAGTCAGCCGATTACCAGCCGGTCTTAACCCAGTGCACTCAATTTTAATTCCCTTGCCGCAGGTTTCATATTGAATAGCTGGTCGTCGATTTGAGCAATTGCCTGCGCCGACATCAGATGCTATGTCACCCGCGATCCGAGACTAAACGGACCAAGAACACAAAGGAACATTCGAGATGGCCGCAATCAATGTCGATAAGCTTCCTCTGAAGGAGCTGCTCGATCTCGACGCCCGCGTCAAGAAGGCGATCGTTACCGCCCGCGAGCGTGAAAAGGCCGAAGTCCGCCAGGAGATGATGGCGCTTGCAGCAAAGCGCGGCCTTTCCATTACCGACGTCTTCGGTGGAACGCGCAGCTCCAAGGGTGGCAAGGTTGCAGTGAAATATCGCAATCCCGATAGCCCCGATGATACTTGGACGGGCCGTGGCCGTCAGCCGAAGTGGCTCGTCGCCGCGCTCAAGAAGGGCGCCAAGATCGACGATTTCGCCGTCTGATACCCGCGCAGCAGGATTTCTGACCGATCATGTATCCGTGCCCGGAATGGGCGCGGATACATTCGTTTATAGGGCTCTTTCTCTCCCCGGCCGTAGGTGTCGCTCGTTGCATTGTATATTCTGGTCGCCGAGCCGGCTTCTGAGAATATCGAGCTGCGTGCCAACCGCCGCTGCCACTGCTTCAGCCCGGCATCTGGCACTCGAGCCTTGACACTGCTAACCGGGCACGACATATACGGCGCAGCTACTGGGAAGGTCCGGATTCCGCGGCGAACGGCGGTGAGCGATGCGGCCTTCCAAGTGATGACCTTCTTGCCTTTGGGCAAGCACGATCACGAGGACGACCATGAGTTTCAGGCCCCTGCATGATCGCGTCGTCGTTCACCGCATCGAGGAGCAGAGCAAGACTGCCGGCGGCATCATCATTCCCGACACCGCCCAGGAAAAGCCGAGCGAGGGCAAGGTCCTGTCGATTGGCCCGGGCGGTCGCGACGAAAAAGGCAACATGGTCGCGATGACTGTGAAAGTCGGTGATCGTGTTCTTTTCGGCAAGTGGTCGGGCACCGAGGTCAAGATCGACGGCAAGGACGTTCTCATCATGAAAGAGAGCGATATCCTCGGCGTAATCACAGGTGCATCCGCGGGACGCACCGCCACCTGATCGTCACGAAGGCTAACGGTATTCGGCCGTGAAAGATGCGGCGCTCAGAAAGGCCCGCGAGCTCACTCGAACGTCACTCCCTCCACCCCCATCGTCAATCTCCATCGGAGTTGTCCGCCCATGTCTGCCAAGGACGTCAGGTTTGCCCAGGACGCGCGCGAGAAAATGTTGCGCGGCGTCGACATTCTCGCCAACGCAGTGAAAGTCACCCTGGGTCCGAAGGGCCGCAACGTCGTCATCGAAAAATCTTTCGGTGCGCCTCGGATCACCAAGGACGGCGTCACCGTCGCCAAGGAGATCGAGCTCGAGGACAAGTTCGAGAACATGGGCGCGCAGATGGTGCGCGAGGTCGCCTCGAAAACCAGCGATATGGCCGGTGACGGCACCACCACGGCGACCGTTCTCGCCCAGGCGATCGTGCGCGAAGGCGCCAAATCCGTGGCCGCCGGCGCCAACCCGATGGATCTGCGGCGCGGTATAGACGCCGCCGTCGCGGCAATCGTCGCCGAATTGAAGTCCAAGGCCAAGAAGGTCACCTCCAACGATGAGATCGCCCAGGTCGCGACAATCTCTGCGAATGGTGATCCCGAGGTCGGCCAAATTCTCGCCAAGGCAATGAAGAAAGTCGGCAACGAGGGTGTTATCACCGTCGAGGAGGCCAAAAGCCTCGAGACCGAGCTCGACATCGTCGAGGGCATGCAGTTCGATCGCGGCTACATCTCGCCCTATTTCGTAACGAACGCCGACAAGATGATCGCCGAGCTCGAGGACGTCTACCTCCTCATTCACGAGAAGAAGCTCTCCTCCCTGCAGTCCATGCTGCCGTTGCTCGAGGCGGTGGTCCAGACCAGCCGGCCGCTGGTCATCATCGCCGAGGAGGTCGAGGGTGAGGCGCTGGCGACGCTCGTCGTCAACAAGCTGCGCGGCGGCCTCAAGATCGCGGCCGTGAAAGCCCCGGGCTTCGGCGACCGCCGCAAGGCCATGCTCGAGGACATCGCCATCCTCACTGGCGGCACTGTCATATCCGAGGACGTCGGTATCAAGCTCGAGAACGTCACGGTCGACATGCTCGGCAAGGCCAAGCGCGTGCGCATCGACAAGGAGAACACGACGATCGTCGGCGGCGCCGGCAAGAAGGCCGACATCGAGGCCCGCGTTAAGCAGATCAAGGCCCAGATCGAGGAGACCACGTCGGACTACGATCGCGAGAAGCTGCAGGAGCGCCAGGCGAAGCTCGCCGGCGGCGTGGCGGTGATCAAGGTCGGCGGCGCCACCGAGATCGAGGTCAAGGAGCGCAAGGATCGCGTCGACGACGCGCTTCACGCCACCCGCGCCGCGGTCGAGGAAGGCATCGTCCCGGGCGGTGGCGTCGCTCTCCTGCGCGCCCTGAAGGTCCTCGATGGCCTGACCGCTGAGAACGCCGATCAGAAGGTCGGCATTCAGATCGTGCGCAAGGCCGTGCAAGCCCCCGCGCGGCAGATCTACCAGAACGCCGGTGAGGACGGCTCCGTCGTCGTCGGCAAGATCCTGGACAGCAACAAGTACAACTTCGGCTTCAACGCCCAGACCGGCGAGTACGTTGACCTCGTCGCGGCTGGCGTCATCGACCCGGCCAAGGTCGTGCGTTGTGCACTTCAGGATGCGGCCTCCGTCGCCGGTCTCCTGATCACCACCGAGGCCATGATCGCCGACATGCCGTCTTCGAATGGCGGCATGCCTGGCATGCCCGGCGGTGGCATGGGCGGTATGGGCGGAATGGGTGGCATGGGCGGTATGGACTTCTGATCCGCCAACGCGGGCTCGCAACATCGGAGGCCGTCGCGGGAGACCGCGGCGGCCTCCTTCGTTCATGCCCACGGAGCACGTTCGCACGCGCATGTGATCGACGCGCCGGATGCGTCGATCAGTTCCTGTGCCATTCTGGCGTTGGGCCGCTCGCCCGCGAGACGCGCCCCGTTTCGCCAGAAGGAGCCTGCCATGAGCCTGACCAGAGTTGCCCTTCTCACCGCCGTCGGCGCCGTGCTCGCCATCGCCCCCGCTCACGCTTGCGACTACAGCATGAGGTCGGACGTGACCGCCGAGGCGCCTGCGGCGGCCTCGCCGCCGCCGGTTGCTCAAGCGACTGAGCCTGCCCAGTCCGCGACGACCGCCGCCGCAACAGCCGACACCGCGTCGGCTCAGACCGCCAAAGCCGAGACCGTCTCTGAGCAGCCGCGCGCAACCAACTGATCGGCCGCGCATGAACAGTCGTGGCGCAATCCCGCCATCACGACCCCGCCGACCGCTGCATCCCGCGGTCGACGGCAGACGGCCGGGTTAGCCATGCGTCATCTGAGCGGCGATGCGGGCGTGACATCACCGGTCGCTCGCCGCTAGACTCACAGCTCGATCCATCGCGCCCGGCGCCGGGAGCCGCTTGCTGCGGCCCCCGAGACGAGCCCCGAGTCCAACGAGCCCAATGACCGACATCGCCACGCGGGTCTACAATCACAACTGGAAGATCGATCCGATCGTGCGCTCGGTGCTCGATACGGACTTCTATAAGCTGCTGATGGCCCAGACCATCTTCCGCCGCCATCGCAACGTCCGCGTCACCTTCGGCATCATCAATCGATCCAAGGAGGTGCCGCTCGCGCGCCTGATCGACAAGGGCGCCCTCAAGGAGCAGCTCGATCACATCCGCACGTTGTCGCTGTCGCGCGGCGAGTCCACCTGGCTGCGTGGTAATATGTTCTACGGCAAGCGCCAGATGTTCGCGCCGGAGTTCATCGCCTGGCTCGAAGACTTCCGCTTCCCCCCCTATTACCTCGAGGAGCGCGGCGACCAGTACGAGCTGACCTTCGAGGGACCCTGGATCGAGACCACCATGTGGGAGATCCCGGCACTCGCCGTCATCATGGAGTTGCACTCGCGCGCTGTGACCCAGGGCATGGGCAAATTCGAGCTCCAGATCCTCTACGCCCGTGCCATGACGCGCGTCTGGGAAAAGATCGAGCGCCTCAAACGTCTCGACGGCCTTCGTATCGCGGATTTCGGCACGCGTCGGCGGCACGGATTCCTGTGGCAGGACTGGTGCGTCCAGGCCATGCAGGAAGGCCTCGGCCCCGCCTTTCTCGGCACCTCGAACTGCCTGATCGCCATGCGCCGCGAGGTCGAGGCCATCGGCACCAACGCCCACGAGCTACCGATGGTCTACGCCGCCCTGGCGACCGACGACGAGACCCTGGCTCGAGCTCCCTACGCCGTTCTCGCCGATTGGCAGGACGACTACGAGGGCAACCTTCGGGTCATCCTTCCCGACACCTACGGTACCGAGGGCTTCCTCGAGGACGCGCCGGACTGGATCACGCAATGGACCGGCGTCCGCATCGACTTCGGCGATCCTTTCGTCGGCGGCGAGGCGGCGATCGACTGGTGGCGTCGCCGCGGCCAGGATCCGCGCACCAAGCTGGCCATTTTCTCGGACGGCCTCGACGTCGAGCTCATCGAGGGCCTGCACCGCCAATTCCACGATCGCATCCGCCTCGGCTTCGGTTGGGGCACCATGCTCACCAACGACTTCCGCAAGCTCGACTCGCACGGCCGGCTCGATCCCTTCTCCATCGTCTGCAAGGTGATCTCGGCCGACGGCCGTCCGGCGGTCAAGCTCTCGGACAATCCCACCAAAGCGGTCGGGCCCGAGGACGAGATCAACCGCTACCGCCGCGTCTTCAGGGTCGGTGAGCAGACCGCCCAGCCGGTCGTGGTCTGAACCCCGGCCATCAATCTTCCAGCCCCGAACTGAGGTCCGGCTCTGTCCCGCCGGCTTAGTGGCAGCACCGCCAGCCCGCGCTCGAGGCCGCTCGGCCGGCAACAAGCCTGCGCCACACGTTGCTCGCCGTGCACACCACCGCCGACGCATGCGGCTCACCGGCCGCAAGCAGCGTCGTCACGCGACCGGCCCCACTTTTGTGCATCGTCCAATAGGAGAAAGGGCCCCAGAGGGGCCCTTCACGACATTGCACCCTCGCGGCTGGGCTGAGCCCTAGAGCATGTTCACGAGTGATGGAATCGAGGGGATTCCCATGAGGCCGCGAATATGATTCACGATGGATGCTGGGCAGGGGGCCAGCATCCATGGCGAAGCCTCTCGACAATGACTTGCGTGCTCGCATCGTTGCCGCCGTCGAAGGTGGCATGTCATGCCGCGCCGCAGCGGCACGGTTCGACGTCTCCGAGTCCGCTGCCATCAAGCTGATGCAGCGCTATCGCTCCACCGGCTCGATCGAGCCGGGGCAGATGGGTGGGCACAAGCCGCTGAAGCTCGCGGCCTGGCGCGACTGGCTGATGCAGCGCCTCGCCGAGAAGCCGGATATCACGACGCGAGAGCTCGCCGACGAACTGGTCGAGCGTGGCATGACGGTGAGCCACGTGTCGATCTGGAACCTGTTCCGGCGCGAGGATCAGAGCCACAAAAAAAAGCGTGCTCGCCTGCGAGCAGGATAGGCCCGACGTCGCGCGCCATCGCTCTCGCTGGAAGCAGCGGCAGGCGACGATCGATCCAGAGCGCCTCGTCTTCATCGACGAGACCTGGACCAAGACCAACATGGCGCCCCTCAGGGGTTGGTGCCTGCGCGGCCGTCGCCTGAAGGATCAGGTCCCGCACCGCCGCTGGCAGACGCTCACGTTCATCGCGGCGCTGCGCCACGACGGGATAGTGGCGCCGTGCCTGTTCGACGGCCCGATCAACGGTGAGAGCTTCCTCGCCTATGTCACCCAGGTTCTCGTTCCAACGCTGAGACCCGGCGACATCGTCGTCATGGACAATCTCGGCTCGCACAAGAGCAAGGCGGTTCGCGATGCTATCTGGTCCGTCGGCGCCCGCCGCCTGTTTCTGCCGGCCTATTCCCCCGACCTCAATCCGATCGAGCAGGTCTTCTCGAAGCTCAAGACGCTGCTGCGCAAGGCGAGAGCACGATCTCGAGAGGCCCTCGCAACCGCTATCGGCGAACTCCTCCCACACTTCCAGCCGAGCGAATGTGCCAACTACCTCCGCAACGCCGGCTATGCGTCCATCTAATGTGAACGTGCTCTAGAGCATGTTCACGAGTGATGGAATCGAAGGGGAATTCCCATGAGGCCGCGAATCTGATTCACGATGGATGCTGGGCAGGGGGCCAGCATCCATGGCGAAGCCTCTCGACAATGACTTGCGTGCTCGCATCGTTGCCGCCGTCGAAGGTGGCATGTCATGCCGCGCCGCAGCGGCACGGTTCGACGTCTCCGAGTCCGCTGCCATCAAGCTGATGCAGCGCTATCGCTCCACCGGCTCGATCGAGCCGGGGCAGATGGGTGGGCACAAGCCGCTGAAGCTCGCGGCCTGGCGCGACTGGCTGATGCAGCGCCTCGCCGAGAAGCCGGATATCACGACGCGAGAGCTCGCCGACGAACTGGTCGAGCGTGGCATGACGGTGAGCCACGTGTCGATCTGGAACCTGTTCCGGCGCGAGGATCAGAGCCACAAAAAAAAGCGTGCTCGCCTGCGAGCAGGATAGGCCCGACGTCGCGCGCCATCGCTCTCGTTGGAAGCAGCGGCAGGCGACGATCGATCCAGAGCGCCTCGTCTTCATCGACGAGACCTGGACCAAGACCAACATGGCGCCCCTCAGGGGTTGGTGCCTGCGCGGCCGTCGCCTGAAGGATCAGGTCCCGCACCGCCGCTGGCAGACGCTCACGTTCATCGCGGCGCTGCGCCACGACGGGATAACGGCGCCGTGCCTGTTCGACGGCCCGATCAACGGTGAGAGCTTCCTCGCCTATGTCACCCAGGTTCTCGTTCTAACGCTGAGACCCGGCGACATCGTCGTCATGGACAATCTCGGCTCGCACAAGAGCAAGGCGGTTCGCGATGCTATCTGGTCCGTCGGCGCCCGCCGCCTGTTTCTGCCGGCCTATTCCCCCGACCTCAATCCGATCGAGCAGGTCTTCTCGAAGCTCAAGACGCTGCTGCGCAAGGCGAGAGCACGATCTCGAGAGGCCCTCGCAACCGCTATCGGCGAACTCCTCCCACACTTCCAGCCGAGCGAATGTGCCAACTACCTCCGCAACGCCGGCTATGCGTCCATCTAATGTGAACGTGCTCTAATGCACGCTCGACCAGAGCTTCTTTTTCGCTGCATAGAGCAGCAGGCAGGTGACGAGCAGGTAGAGCATGACCACCCAACCCATGCTCTTGCGCTCCTCGAGCCGCGGATCGGCAGCCCATGCGAGGAACGCGGTCACGTCCTTCGAGTACTGCTCGACGGTCTGCGGCACATCCTTGTTCTGGTACTTCACCCGGCCTTCCGACAGCGGCTCGACCATCGCGATCTGATGGCCGGGGAATGCCTTGTTGTAGCTCATGCCGTCGGCCAGCTTGAAATCAGCCGGTGGCTTCGTGTAGCCGGTCAGCAGCGCGTGCATATAGTCCGCACCGCCCTCCTGGTATCCGTTGACGATGTCACGCAGCATGTAGCCGATGTGGCCGATCACGCCGCCGTGGTATTCCACGCCGCGCGCCTTGGTGATGATCGAAAGATCCGGCGGCAGCGCACCGTTTTGTGCCGCACGCGCCTGATTGTCGTTGTCGTAGGGTCCGAGGATCGGGTCGGACAGGAGAGGCGGGCGCTTGATGATCGCGCCCTTACGGGTGGCGATGTCGCCGTTCTCGTTGGGACCGGCGAAGATCTGGTTCGGCCACGACGCTGCCAGCGCCTTCACCGCTTCCTCGTTGAAGCCGGGTCCGCCCGGCTCGGAAAGGTTGCGGAAATACACACGCTTCAGACCGTGGCAGGCGGCGCAAACCTCCTGATAGACCTGGAAGCCGCGTTGCAACTGATCCTTGTCGAACGTGCCGCGGACGCCGGCGAAGCTCCAGCTCTGTCGCTCGATATGGATCGGGTCGCCACCGGCAGCCGCCACTGGCGTAGCCGGGACGAGCGACATCGTGCCGAGCGCTGCGCCGATCGCGATCGCGCCCTTGACGAAGCCGGTGATCCTGAATGATAGGCTCATGGACGTATCTCCGGTCGGGCGCATCAATGACGGGCTGGTGTGGCCGAGCCGGCCGCTTTCTCGCCGAGCACCGCCTCGGTGATCGAGCGTGGCATCGGTGACGGGGTCTCGAGCACGCCGACGATTGGCATCAACACCAGGAAGAACAGGAAGTAGTAGGTGGTGAAGATCTGCGCCCACATCACGTACACGCCTTCCGCCGGCTTCGAGCCGAGATAGCCCAGCGCCAGGAACGTGAAGAAGAAAAGGAACAGCAGCCACTTGAAGATCGGCCGGTAGCGCGCCGAGCGCACCCGGCTCGTATCGAGCCAGGGCAGGAACAGCATCACCAGGATCGATCCGAACATCAGCACCACGCCGCCGAGCTTTGACGGCACCGCGCGCAGGATCGCGTAGAACGGCAGGTAATACCACTCCGGCACGATGTGCGGCGGCGTCACCAGCGGGTTCGCCTCGATGTAGTTGTCGGCATGCCCGAGGTAGTCCGGCGCGTAGAAGACGAACCAGCCGAACACCAGCATGAACGCGAACATCGCGAACATGTCCTTCATCACGGCGTATGGCGCCATCGGAACCGAGTCCGACTTGGTCTTGATCTCGATGCCAGTCGGGTTGTTCTGGCCCACCACGTGCAGCGCCCAGATGTGCAGCGCCACCACGCCAACGATCACGAACGGCAGCAGGTAATGCAGCGAGAAGAAGCGGTTGAGCGTCACTCCCGAAACCGAGTAGCCACCCCAGAGCCAGGTCACGATCTTCGTGCCGAGCCCGGGAATGATGGCGTCCAGCGAGGAGAACAGGTTCGTGATCACCGTCACGCCCCAGAAGCTCATCTGCCCCCAAGGCAGCGTGTAGCCGAGGAAGCCGGTCGCCATCATCAGCAGGTAGATGATGACACCCAGGATCCAGAGCACTTCGCGCGGCGCCTTGTACGAGCCGTAATAGAGACCGCGCGCCATGTGGACATAGACGGCGACGAAGAACATCGAGGCGCCGACGGCATGCACACTGCGAATGAGCCAGCCGTAGTTGACGTTACGGCGGATGTGCTCGATCGAGTCGAACGCCAGCTTGTCGGACGGCACATAGTGCATGGCGAGCACGATGCCAGTCACGATCTGGATAACGAGACAGACCGTCAGGATGCCGCCGAACGTCCACAGATAGTTCAGGTTCCGCGGCGTCGGGAAGTCCACGAACTGCCCGTGCATCATCCGCGCGAGCGGCAGGCGCTCGTCGAGCCACTGCTCAAACCGAGAGCCCGGCTTGTATGAGTCTTCGTGCTGTGCCATGGGGCCTTTGCCTCAGCCGATTTTGATCTTGCTGTCGGACACGAATTGGAACGGCGGCACCGGGAAGTTCTCCGGAGCGGGTCCCTTTCGGATTCGTCCCGACGTGTCGTAGTGCGAGCCGTGGCATGGGCAGAACCAGCCGCCGTAGTCGCCCTTGGCGTCGGCCAAAGCCTGCCCCTTCGGAATGCAGCCGAGGTGCGTGCAGATGCCGACCAGGACCAGCCAGTTGGGGTGATCCTTCTTGACGCGGTTCTGATCGGTCGCGGCCGCGGACTCAGGCAAGTTGCCGTTGCGCGCCCTGCCGTCCTTCAGCTCGCCGATCGGCGTCTTGGCCGCCGCTTCGATCTCGGCTTTGGTGCGATTGCGGATGAAGATCGGCTTGCCGCGCCACATCACGGTGATGGCTTGGCCTTCCTTGACGGGCGCCAGGTCGACCTCGACCGAAGCCAGCGCCTGCGTGGAGGCATCCGGGTTCATCTGCTGCACGAGCGGCCACAGAGTCGCTGCCGCGCCGACCGCAGCCCAGCTTGTTGCCGCAACCATGAGGAAATCGCGACGATTCGGGTTTTCCGCCTCAGACGCCAATGGGGCCTCCCTGATCTTCACGTGCGCCACGCGAGCCTTGGCCCACGGCACACTCACCACTGCTCCGCCGTCTGGCCGTCGCCAGCTCCGGAGCTCCGCCACTCGCAAGTCCGGCGGCAATGCCTACCGGGATCGGAACGACGGGACTGGGGATTCTAGAGGCAGGCCGCGCCGAGCTTGACAGGACGTAATGACGCGAGCCCGTTCTTGCATCGATTGCACGGCCCGACAAGACGGCGCCGCTGCCCTGATAAGAGGCAATTTGGCGCATCGCGCTCGGTGACCCTGCCATCGCCGCAATGTTAAGCCTCCGGCAGCCTGCGGAGAACCCCATGCGACTTGCCCTCTACCAACCCGATATTCCGCAGAACACCGGCACCATCCTGCGCATGGCGGCCTGCTTTGGCGTTCCTGTCGATGTCATCGGTCCGGCTGGCTTCGACATGCGCGACAGCGCCTTGCGCCGCGCCGGCCTCGACTATCTCGACGCCGTCGACCTGCGCCGGCACGTCTCGTTCGCGGCTTTCCTCGCGTTGCGCCAGCACGGGCGCCTCGTCCTTCTGACGACGCACGGCGACACCAGCCACACGGACTTCCGGTTCGCGCCGACCGACACCCTGCTGCTCGGCCGTGAAAGCGCCGGTGTGCCGGCCGATGTCCACCAGCTCGCGGCCGCCCGCATCGCGATCCCGCTGCGTCCGGGCCTCCGCTCCCTCAACATCGCTGTCGCCGCAGCCATTGCGCTCGGCGAGGCATTGCGGCAGACGGGGGGCCTGCCGCCCTTGGGAGGCGACACCACCCGAGGAGCGCTGCTACCCGATGCCTGATCCCTCCCAGCCCCGCCGCGCCGCCGTCGCCTTCGTGCTCGTCACGGTCGCCCTCGACGTCATGGCGCTCGGCCTCGTGATCCCGGTCCTGCCGAAGCTCGTCGAGCAGATGTCCGGTGACACCGGGCGCGCGGCATGGATCTTCGGCCTCTTCGGCACCGCCTGGGCCCTGATGCAGCTCGTCTTTTCCCCGGTCCTCGGCGGCCTGTCCGACGCCTACGGCCGCCGCCCGGTGCTGCTTCTGTCGAGCCTGGGGCTCGGCCTCGACTACATCCTGATGGCTCTCGCGCCCGATCTCGTCTGGCTCTTCGTCGGCCGCGTCATCTCGGGCATCACAGCGGCGACGTTCGCGACCGCCGGCGCCTATATCGCCGACGTCACGCCACCGGCCGAGCGCGCCGCCAAGTTTGGCCTCATCGGCGCTGCGTTCGGGCTCGGCTTCGTTCTCGGCCCGGCCATCGGCGGCCTCCTCGGCCAGAGCGATCCGCGCCTGCCGTTCTGGGTCGCCTCGGCGCTCAGCTTGGCGTGCGCGGCCTACGGCTATTTCGTGCTTCCCGAATCGCTGCCGCCGGAGCGGCGCTCGCCGTTCGCGCTGCGGCAGGCCAATCCGCTCGGCGCGCTCCGGCTGATCCGGTCCGGCCGCGCGCTCATGGGCCTTTCCGGCGCTGTCTTCCTCTACCATGTGGCCCACGCCGTCTTCCCCGCCGTGTTCGTCCTTCACGCCGGCTATCGCTTCGGCTGGGGCCCGGGCATGGTCGGCTTGGCGCTCGCGGGCTTCGGCGTGTGCTCGGCCATCGTCCAGGGCGCTCTCATCAAGCCTGCGGTCAATGCCTTCGGCGAGCGCACCATGCTGCTGTTCGGCATGAGCGTCGGCATCGCGGGCCTCATCCTGCTGACCTTGGCGTCCGACCCGGCGACATTCTGGCTCGGCATGCCGCTGATGGCGCTCTGGGGCTTCATCGGGCCCTCGGCACAAGGCCTGATGACGCGTCTGGTCGGGCCCGAGCGGCAGGGCCAGCTCCAGGGCGCCGGCGCCAGCCTGATGGGTGTCGCGAGCCTCATCGGGCCAGCCCTCTTCACCGGCGCATTCGCACTCGGCATTCGGCCCGAGTGGGGCGCACCATTGCCGGGTGCGCCATACCTCGTCGCCGCCGTGCTGCTCGGGCTCGCTCTGCTTCTGGCGTGGCATGTGACGCGGGGCGCCTCGGCTACCGAGGCACCTCGCCAGATCTGACGCTGACCCATCCAAGACCTCGAACTCGCCGGAGGAGGCCGCGTGACCAACACCACCGCCGCGAAGTCCGCTTCGCCCGCGATGCACGATGTGCAACGGCCTGGCCTCGCCATCGCTCTGATGCTGACCGCCATGTTCGCCTTCGCGGCCATGGACGGCGTCAGCAAGATCCTGGCCCAGAGCCTGCCGATCCCGCAGATCCTCTGGGTCCGCTACATCTTCTACACCGCCTTCGTCGCCCTCATGCTTCGCCGGACCGGTCTTCGCGTCACCTTGCGCAGCCGTCAGCCCTGGCTGCAACTCGGCCGGGCTCTGCTCATCATCGTCGAGAACGCCGTCTTCGTGCTCGCCTTCACGCTGATGCCGCTCGCCGACATGCACGCCATTGCTGCCGCCTCGCCACTGATCGTGGTTGCCTTGTCGGTGCCCATGCTCGGCGAGAAAGTCGGCGTGCGCCGCTGGCTCGCCGTCCTGGCGGGCTTCGTCGGCGTCCTCGTCATCGTCCGTCCCGGCTTTCAGGCGCTCGATTGGCGCTTCGCCGTCGCCATCACCGGAACGCTCCTCTGGGCCGTCTACCAGATCCTCGTCCGCATGTGCGCCAGGACCGATTCGAGCGACACCACCTGGGCCTGGACCGCCGTGGTCGGTCTGGTCGCCACGTCCACTGTCGGCCCCTTCGTGTGGGTCTGGCCGGACGCGAAAGGCTGGGCGCTGCTCTTCGCCATCGCGCTTCTCGGTACGCTCTCGCACCTCGCCCTGATCAAGGCGCTCGGCTACGCGGAAGCCGGCGCTCTCCAGCCCTACAGCTACACGCTGCTCGTCTGGGCGGCCGTGCTCGGCTTCGTCATGTTCGGCGACGTGCCGGATGCCTGGACCGTCTTCGGCGCCACCATCGTCATCGCCAGCGGCCTCTACGCCTGGTACCGCGAGCGTCTGCGCCGCTCCGAGCTTCGATAATCCGCCGCCGTGCTGGCCCCGGCCCCATCTTCACGCTATGTCCACCCACTGCAATCGACGACGGAGATGGACGTTGATCAATCGGCTGACACGTGCCGGCGCGAGCCTCGCTCTAGCCTTTGCAGTTACCGTTGCCGCCTCGATGGGCGGCGCACCGACTTCCGCAACCGCCCAGACGAAAGGACAACCCGTGACCACAGCGAGCGGCCTCCAGGTGATCGACACGCAGGTCGGCACCGGCGCCTCCCCCAAAACCGGCCAGACCTGCGTGATGCACTATACCGGCTGGCTCTACGAGAATGGCACCAAGGGCAAGAAGTTCGACAGCTCCGTCGATCGCGGCGAGCCCTTCGAGTTTCCGATCGGCACAGGTCGGGTGATCAAAGGCTGGGACGAGGGCGTCGCCACCATGAAGATCGGCGGCAAGCGCACCCTCATCATTCCGCCCCAGCTCGGCTACGGAGCTCGCGGCGCTGGCGGCGTCATCCCGCCCAACGCAACGCTGATGTTCGACGTCGAGCTTCTCGGCGTGAAGTAAGCTGCAATTTTCTTCTCGGAGCAGCGCAGGCGCAGCGGCGAGACCGGTGCGCCTGTTTGCTTTCCGGGGCAGCGCTGTTGCAGATCGGTCCCACGCACCGATCCATCGCCACCGGCGAGCGAAGAATGCTGTGGAACGCGCCCAACCACGTGAGACCAAACGCACAAATCAGCGCACCATCCGAGCTACAGACGCTCGTCCTTCTCGGATGAGCCCATGTCTCCCGCCGGTATGGAGAACGACGATGAGCGCCGAGCCTTTCCCGACTGATCGCCGGATGCTGGCCGCGCAAATGTGCCACCTTTTGGCGCATGGGGCCGAGGATCCCGATGTCTCGCTCGAGCATCTCGGCAAAGCGGCCCAGCAGATCGCCGCATTCCTGCTCGACGACACCGACGATGACAGCGAAGTCGCCCATTCGCGCCGTTTTCGCGTGATCGAAGGCGGCCGGCAGTAACCGCGCGACGCAATCACTCTCGCGGGGTCGTTGCGCGCCGATACCCGCCGGTGGCTCAGAACATGTTGAGCGCGAGGCGCGCCTCGTCCGACATGCGGCTCTGGTCCCACGGCGGATCGAACGTCAGTGTCACAGTGCAGCCCTGCACGCCCGGGACCGCGCTCACGGCGTTCTCCACCCACATCGGCATTTCGCCGGCGACCGGGCACCCCGGCGCGGTCAGCGTCATCTCGACCGCGACCGAGCGGTCGTCCTCGATGTCGATCTTGTAGATCAGGCCCAGCTCGTAGATGTCCGATGGGATCTCCGGATCGTAGACCGACTTCAGTGCCAGCACGATCTCCGCCGTGAGCTGGTCGAGCTCCTCCTGGCTGAGCTGCGAGCCCTCTACCGGCGTGCCGCCCTCGGCCACCGACGGCGGCGGTGTCGCTGACGGTGGCGCCGCGAGATCGGCGGCGGCCACGTCCATCACGTCTCTGTCTGTGTGCTTGGTGTCCATGGCCTCGCTCATGCGAAGAAATCGTGGGCTTTGACGAGCGCTTCCGCAAGCGCATCGACCTCGGCCCGGGTGTTGTACATTGCGAACGACGCGCGGCAGGTCGCGGTGACCCCGAGCCGCGTCATCAGCGGTTGCGCGCAGTGATGACCCGCGCGCACCGCGACGCCCGAGCGGTCAATGATCGTCGAGACGTCGTGCGGATGCAGCCCGTCGATATTGAACGCGACGATGGCCCCTTTGCCCGGCGCCCGGCCGTAGATCTTCAGCCAGTTCATGGCCCCGAGCCGCTCGTGCGCGTAATGGGCCAAGTCGGCCTCGTGCGCCGCGATGCGCTCCCGCCCGACGTCCATCATGTAGGCCAGCGCCGCCCCGAGGCCGATCGCCTCCGCGATGGCCGGCGTGCCCGCCTCGAACTTGTGGGGCGCCTGGGCGTAGGTGATCTTGTCCATCGAGACCAGCTCGATCATCTCGCCGCCGCCCATGTAGGGCTGCATGCGCTCGAGGTGCTGCGCCTTGGCGTAGAGCGCGCCGATCCCGGTCGGCCCGTAGACCTTGTGTCCCGTGAAGACATAGAAATCGCAGTCGAGATCCTGCACGTCGACCGGCAGATGCACCGCCGACTGGCTGCCGTCGAGCAGCACCGGCACGCCTTTCGCGTGTGCCGCCGCCACGATCTGCTTGGCTGGGTTGATGGTGCCGAGCACGTTCGACATATGCGTGATCGCGACGAGCTTGGTCCGCGGCCCGATCAGTCCGTCGAGCGCCTCCATGTCGAGCTCGCCCGTGTCCGTCATCGGCGCCCACTTCAGCACGCACCCCTTGCGCTCGCGCAGGAAATGCCAGGGCACGATGTTGGAGTGGTGCTCCATCACCGAAATGATGATCTCGTCGCCCTCGTTGAACGCCGCGCCGAGGCTCGACGCGACCAGATTGATCGCCTCTGTCGCGTTGCGCGTGAAGATGATCTCGTTTTCGGAGCGCGCGTTGAGGAACCGGCGCACGGTCTCCCGCGCCTCCTCGAACTTTTGCGTCGCCGTGTTGGATAGATAGTGCAGCCCGCGATGCACGTTGGCGTACTCGTGCCCGTAGGCCCGCGCCAGCGCGTCGAGCACCGCTTTCGGCTTCTGCGCCGACGCGCCGTTGTCGAGATAGACCAGCGGCTTGCCATAGACGTCGCGCGACAGGATCGGGAAGTCGGCGCGAATTCTCTCCACGTCGAGTGCCGCCGTCTTGTCCGGTCCGGGACCATTCATGCGTGCGTCCTCATAGTCCATATCCATCACGCCGCCGCCCCGAGCCACGCGACCGCAACGGCACGCGCCGCCTCACGCACGGCCTCGTCCTCGATCTTGTCGAGCGCTTCCGTCGCGAAGCTCTCGATCAGCATCCCCCGCGCTTCCGCCAGTGAAATGCCGCGCGAGCGCAGGTAGAACAGCATGTCGCCATCGAGCTCGGCCGCCGTCGAGCCATGCCCGCACGCCACGTCGTCGGCGTAGATCTCCAGCTCCGGCTTGGAATCGAACTCGGCATCCTCGGACAGCATCAGCGCCTGCGCCATCTGTTTGCCGTCGGTCTTCTGCGCTTCCGGAGCGACGATCACCTTGCCCTGGAACACCGCACGCGCCCGGTCGTCGAGCACCGCCTTGAACAGCTCGCGCCCCTCGCACCCCGTCGTGGTGTGATCCACCACCAGCGTCGTGTCGATATGGTCGCTGCCACGCCCGAGCATCAGGCCGGAAAGATCCAGCTTGGCATCGGGGCCGGTGAAGCTGATATGCGACTGGTTTCGGGCGAGGCCTGCACCAGCCGTGAGCTGGAAGCCGCGATACTCGGCATTGGCAGCCAGTGACAGATCCCATTGTCCGAGATGGATCACGTCGGTGCCACCGGCTACCAGCTGGATATGGTGTGCCTCGGCTCCTTCACCAACCGAGAATTCGGTCAACGCCGTCACTTGTCGCTCGGTCTCGGCAACCGAGACGCCCACGTGGCTCTCGAAGACCGTGACCCTGGCACCTGCACCGACGCGCACGATGTTGCGCGTTGCCGCCGCGACGGGCTTGTCCGCATCGACGATCGAGACGATGTGGATCGGAAGCGCCAGCCTCGCGCCATCGCTCACCCTCAGCACGATGCCGTCGCTGACAAAGGCGGAATTGAGATACCGCACTGCCCCGCCACCCGCATCGTTCTCCGTCTCGAAGCTCTCACGGATCCAAACATAGTCAGGATCGCCGAGCACGGCCGCGAGCGAGTTGAACTGCCAGCTCTCGCCGGGCTCGTGCCCAACCGGCACGGAGCTCGAGACATAGCGGCCGTTGACCAGAACCAGCCTGATGCACGCAAGGCTCGCCAGCTCCTCGCCGAGGGCCTCACCAAGCAGCCTCGCATCCACTTTGCGCGGCGAGCACCCGGCCCGCGCATGAGCCGCCTTTAGGCCGGTGCGCAGATCTGTGTATTTCCATTCCTCGATCCGCCGATGCGGCAACCCCGCCTCGCCGAATGCGCGCATCGCCGCCTGGCGTGCAGCGGGAACCCACGCGCCTCCTGGCAGCTCCGGCGCCACCTTCGCGAACTGGCGGGCCAGTTGTTCCTCGGCCTCTGTTCTCGTCGCGACCACGTTCATCTCGCCACCACTTCTCCCGCGACCTCTGTTGCTGAGGTCGTCATTTCTCGTTCCAGCGCCACCGCCACTCGCCATCGGTCTTGGCGCGACAGAGGCGCAGGAACCCGATCACAGCCACCACGTTCACGACCACCCAGAGCACGATCCGCATGGCGCTCAGCTCGCCTGCCACCGCTGGCAGGATCATGAGCGGGAGCGCCGCCAGAGTGAGCACGACAGGGAGCCCCAACGTCAGCGCCCATCCCTTCCAGTTGATCGGCGTTGCTCCGTAGCCGTGTGTCTTCGGCTTGAACCAGTAGTCGCCCATGCCGGCGGCACCTTCCCGTGACGACGGCGTGCTTGTCAGGCCGCCTTGCCCGCGAACTCCGCATAGCCGGACTTCTCGAGCTCGTGCGCGAGTTCCTTGCCACCCGTTTTGACGATGCGGCCACCGGAGAGCACGTGCACCTTGTCAGGCACGATGTAGTCCAGCAGCCGCTGATAATGGGTGATCACCAGCATCGCGCGATCCGGGCTGCGCATACGATTGGCGCCCTCGGCGACAATGCGGATGGCATCGATGTCGAGGCCTGAATCCGTCTCGTCGAGCACGCACAGCTGCGGGTCGAGCATCGCCATCTGCAGCACTTCCATGCGCTTCTTCTCGCCACCCGAGAAGCCGACGTTGAGCGGCCGCTTGAGCATGTCGTCCTTGATCCCGAGCTCGCCAGCCTTCGCCCGGATCAGCTTGAGGAACTCCGGCGTCGTCAGCTCCGGCTGACCGCGCTTTTTCTTCAGCGCGTTGAGCGCCGAGCGCAGGAAGGTCATCGTTGCGACGCCGGGAATTTCGAGCGGATACTGGAAGCCCAGGAACACGCCCGCCGCGGCCCGCTCGTCCGGCGACATGTCGAGCAGCGACTGGCCGTTCCAGAGAATGTCGCCGCCGGTCACCTCGTAGCCGTCGCGCCCCGCGATGGCATAGGCGAGCGTCGACTTGCCCGAGCCATTCGGTCCCATGATGGCGTGCACCTCGCCCTTCGGCACGGCGAGGTCGATCCCCTTCAGGATCTCCTTGTCCTCATCGGAAATCCGAACGGTAAGGTGCTTGATCTCCAGCATCATTCTCTCCTCGAGGTCCCGACGGAGCCCAACGGGGCGGAACGCGGGACGCGTGACATTCTTTGCCGTCCCGTATGGGCCCGGCAGCACAGTGGGTTGCGCGAACCGAGGTATCGCGCTCCCCCTTTTCCAACAGCCCCGCTCAGGGCTCGTCCACTTGGCATCTACGCTCCGCGTGCGACCGCGGATCGCGAGACGCCGGGCCTCACACGATCAGGTGCGACCCGCCTGAAACTCGATCTCAGAAGGATAGAGAACGCCGAGCCAGTCGCAGGTCTCCGGCGAACGCTCTCCGAACTCGACCAGGAACGCCCGGCCTTCGTCGAGGCTCTCGAGCACCGTCACGACAGAACCCTGCCGCAAGCGCAGATCACCGCGCTTGTTGGAGAGAGCGTTGCGGCGCTGACACTCGTCGATATCGATCTCCCGCAGAAGCTTCGCCGTCTTCATCATGGCTCCGAAACCAGCCGCGTCGCTCATACTAAATCTCCATCACCGGGAGCCCCGCCCTCTTGGCTGGCCCCTTGATTTCACTCCCGAAAATTGGGCCAAGGTTCACCTTGGTCCCGAGAGCTGCGAAGCCGACGGCTCGCGCCCCTTGGCCTGGGATGCCCGTCGCACGCCGGCTAAACCCCACCCGGCTGGCATCCCCGACAAACTGCGGCAGATCCTATATCCGAGGATCGACCGCCGAGCTTGCATAGGCACACGTCCTGCGTGGCCTGGTTCCCTTGCCCGCTGCGGGCTTACCCGACGCTCCCTTCCAGGCTGATCCCGATGAGCTTTTGCGTCTCCGCCATGAACTCCATCGGCAACTGCTGCAGCACGTCGCGCACGAAGCCGTTGACGATGAGCGCCACGGCCTCCTCGTCGGAAAGCCCGCGCTGGCGACAGTAGAAGAGCTTGTCGTCGGAGATCTTGGACGTCGTCGCCTCGTGCTCGAAATGCGCCGAGGCATTCTTGGCCTCGATGTAGGGCACGGTATGCGCGCCGCATCGGTTGCCGATGAGGAGGCTGTCGCAATTGGTGAAATTGCGCGCATTGCTGGCCTTCCGGTGCGCTGTAACGAGGCCGCGGTAGGTATTCTGCGAATATCCGGCCGCGATCCCCTTGGAGATGATGCGGCTTGAGGTATTGCGCCCAAGGTGGATCATCTTCGTGCCGCTGTCCACCTGCTGACGGCCGTTCGAGATCGCGATCGAGTAGAACTCGCCTCTCGAGCCGTCGCCACGCAGGATGCAGCTCGGGTATTTCCACGTGATCGCCGACCCGGTCTCGACCTGTGTCCAGGAAATCTTGGCGTTACGGCCCCTGGCATCGCCCCGCTTGGTCACGAAGTTGTAGACGCCGCCTTTTCCGTTCTTGTCGCCCGGATACCAGTTCTGAACGGTCGAGTATTTGATCTCGGCGTCGTCGAGCGCCACTAGCTCCACAACCGCCGCGTGCAACTGGTTCTCGTCCCGCATCGGTGCCGTGCACCCCTCGAGATACGAGACGTAGCTTCCCTTTTCGGCGATGATCAGTGTTCGCTCGAACTGCCCGGTGTTGCGCTCGTTGATCCGGAAATAGGTCGACAGCTCCATCGGGCACCGCACGCCCTCTGGGATGTAGACGAACGACCCGTCCGAGAAGACCGCCGAGTTCAACGCAGCGTAGTAGTTGTCGGACTGCGGCACCACCGAGCCCAGGTACTTCCGCACCAGATCCGGATGCTCCTTCAGCGCCTCGGAGATCGAGCAGAAGATCACACCGGCCTTCGCCAATTCCTTCCGGAACGTCGTCACCACCGAGACGCTGTCGAACACCGCGTCAACCGCAACCCGCCCCGCCATGCTCTGATAGCCATCGGCGGCATCCAGCGACGAAGGCTCGCCCTGCTTGCGGACGCCGGCCAGGATCTCCTGCTCTTTCAGCGGAATGCCGAGCTTCGCGTACGTCGCCAGCAACTCGGGATCGACCTCGTCGAGCGAGCTCGGCCCCGCCGTCGACTTCGGCGCCGAGTAGTAATGCAGATCCTGGAAGTCGATCTTCGGATAGTGAACCTTGGCCCACGTCGGCTCGGTCATCGCCTGCCAGCGCTCGAACGCCTCGAGCCGCCAAGCCAGCATCCAGTCCGGCTCGCCCTTCTTCTCCGAGATGAAGCGCACGATGCCTTCGTTGAGGCCCTTCGGCGCCTTGATGCTCTCGATGGTCGTCTCGAAGCCGTACTTGTACTTGTCGACGTCGAGCGCACGAACCTGCTCGACCGTTTCCCGGACTGCCACCATGTCAGGCCTCTCCCATGATCGTTTCGAGCCTGGGCCGTTGGCCGCTCGGCATGTGTCTGATTGCGCCCGCCTCACCGGTTGCCTGCCCGGCAACCGCAGCGATCGCATTACGGAACCGCTCGATGTCGGCCCCACTCGTCGTCGCACCGATGCTCACGCGCAGCGCCGATCGGGCAGCCTCGTCCGATAACCCCATCGCCGCCAGAACATGGCTCGGCCCTACCTTGCCCGACGAGCACGCAGCGCCCGAGCTGATCGCGACGCCGACAAGGTCCATTTTGATCAGCAGCATCTCGGCAGTCTTGCCCGGCCAGGTGAAGCAGACCGTGTTCGCAAGTCGCGCCGCCGCCTGACTGATGATGACGCTGCCAGGGACGGTCGCCATGATGGCCTCTTCCACGTCCAGCCTGAGCGTCGCGACCCGGCCCATGTCGCAGACCTCGGCCGTCGCCGCCTTCGCAGCGGCGCCGAAACCGGCGATCCCGACCACGTTCTCGGTCCCCGCCCTGCGACGCATCTCCTGCCCGCCGCCCGCCATCAGCGTCGGCAGATCGGCGCCGTCGCGTATCACCAGCGCGCCCACGCCCTTCGGTCCGCCGAGCTTGTGCCCGCTGATCGACAGGAAATCGACACCAAGCTTGCCGAGATCGATCTCGACGCGTCCCGTACCTTGCACCGCGTCGCAATGCACCCTGACACCCGCACCGCACGCCAAGCCTGCAGCGACGGCCACCGGTTGCAGCACGCCCGTCTCGTTGTTTGCCATCTGCAGCGACAGCAGCGCAGATCCGCTCCCGTCCAATTCCGCCAGTCGCTCCTCGAGCACCTCGAGTGAGATCACGCCATCACGGTCGACCGGGATGAGCACCACGCGGGCGCCGCTCGCCCGGGCCGGCGCCAGCACCGACTCGTGCTCCGTCGCAGTGAGCAGGATGGTGTCCCAGCCGGCCCGTAGCGCTGTATTGTTCGCCTCAGTGCCACCGCTCGTGAACACAACTTCCAACGGCAACGCTCCGACGAGATCCGCCACGTCGCGACGGGCGGCCTCCACGATGGCCCGTGCCCGCCGGCCTTCCGCGTGCACCGAAGACGGATTGCCGATCGCGTCCATAGCGGCCAGCATCGCGCTCCGCGCCTCGGACCTGAGCGGCGCCGTCGCGTTCCAATCGAGATATGTCCGCCCGCTCGTCACGTGCGACCCTCGAAACCAGCGCTCGACCATGCAGACTCGCCCGCGGCCGGCTGTTGTCCGGGAATGCCATTGACCACGTCCTCGAGACTGATCCGGCCCAGAAACGCCGCGATCTCAGTGCCGAGTGCTTCCCATAGGTTGTGCGTGAGACACCGTTCGCCCGCCATGCACGTCTCGCCGGCGTGCCCCATGCAGCGCGTCATCCGGACGCCTTCCTCGACGGCCGCCATCACCTCGGCCACGCTGATATCGCGTGCGGGCCGGCCGAGCCGGTAGCCGCCGCTGCGGCCGCGCGCGCTCTCCACCAGTCCGGCCCGGCGAAGTTGCTGAAACAGCTGCTCGAGATATGCGACCGTAATCTTCTGGCGCTCGGAGATCTGAGACAGCGGCACGGCGGAATCGCTGCCCTGACGGGCGAGATCGGCCATGGCCATCACGGCATATCGACCACGCGTATTCAGTTCCAAGTCGCCACTCCAAGACCAACGCCACGTGCAGGCCCGCGCGACGCTGCTCTGAGGCTCAGCGCCAATCCGGCCAATTCCCCGGCATGCGATCGCCCGGCAAGGGCGACAGTCTGCCGAAAGTGCTTGCCCAGCAAAGCGGCCACCATGCTATGAAGCCCGACCGCCGGGGGATTGGACGGTCCCGCATCCGAAGCAAGCTGCCTCGTGCTTGGAACCATTCCAAGTTGCCCCGTATATGGAAATTCCGAGCGAGGCAGTCAAGTATTTTCGCGACCGTTGTCGCGGACGTCCGACTGAATGGACGCGAGGGACCTGGGCGGCAGCAATCCTGAGGTCTGGCGCGCTGGCGCCGGCACCATCTGGGCCGCGGGAGTGTCCGTGGCTGGAACCACAGCTCGAAGACGAGGCGAAGTCGACCGATGCCCGAGATCATCATCAATGGCCCGGCAGGCCGTATCGAGGCCCGCTACCACCACGCTGGCCGTATCGACAGCCCGATTGCGCTGATGCTTCATCCGCATCCGCAATTCGGCGGCACGATGAACAACCAGATCGTCTACAATCTCTACTACGCCTTTCTGGAGCGCGGCTTTTCCGTATTGCGCTTCAATTTCCGCGGCGTCGGCCGCAGCCAGGGCTTCTTCGACAATGGCCCGGGCGAGTTGGCGGATGCCGCCTCCGCGCTCGACTGGCTCCAGCTCCAGAACCCGGATTCGCGCTCCTGCTGGATCGCCGGTGTCTCGTTCGGCACCTGGATCGCGATGCAGTTGCTCATGCGGCGGCCTGAGGTTGACGGCTTCATCTGCGTGGCACCGCCCGCCAACATCTACGACTTCAATTTCCTCGCCCCCTGCCCCTCCTCGGGCCTCGTCATCAGTGGCGAGAAGGACAAGGTCGTCCCCTGGGCATCCGTGGGCGAGCTCGCCGCCAAGACCAAGACCCAGAAGGGCATCAAGATCGAGCATGCCGTGATCGCGGGCGCCAACCACTTCTTTGCCAATGAGCTCGACGAGTTGAAGGGTCTCGTCGGCGACTACGTCGACAAACGCATGGTCGAGATCCTCGAAGCCAAGCGCGAGAAGGATTAGACCGTCCCGCTCCGCTCGCCCGGCTTTGTCCACAGCCGCCCAAAAGCCATCACAGCTTCGTTGTAGAGCAGATCTCTCGAAGCTGGGGGGCGATCGACCGATCGCCTTGGAGGAGAGGGGATCATGGCGACGATCGTCACGGTGCACGGAACGTTCGCCCACGCCGAGGGAGCATCCGCCGGAGATGCCCCGGCATCGCCCGATAGCCTGTCCTGGTGGCAGGCCGGCTCCACGTTCGACAACGAGATGCGCGACCTGCTCGACGCCTCACCCGCCGAGGGCTCTGGCAAGATCGAGGTTTCGCGGTTCGAGTGGGACGGCTTGAACAGCGAGCTTTCGCGCCGCAAAGCCGGCGTACGCCTGTTCCGCGTGCTCCAGGCACTCGAGGCGCGAGACGAGCCCTACTGCGTCGTCGGGCACAGCCACGGCGGCTCGGTCGTGAGCTGGGCGCTCCTGGAGGCTGCCGCCCGCAGGCAGGCGTTGCCGGGCCTCAGGCGCTGGATCACAGTCGGCACGCCGTTCGTCAGCATGAAAAAGGAGCGCTTGCTGTTCCAGCGCCTCGATCTCATGCGCAAGGTGATCTTCGTTGCCTCGCTGATCCTGCTGTTGATGTTCCTCGTCTACATCGCCGCCGAGACCGCATCGGGCGGCCGCATGCTCTTCGGCGCGACGTTCCCCGCGGTGCTTGTCATCACGGCGGTCATGATGAGCCTGCCGATCATCGTGTTCTACCTCGTTCTTCGCTATCTGGACGGCAGGTCGCTCCTTCATTACCGGCGTGCCGTCCGTCGGCGTGCAGCCGAGAATTTCGGTCCGAAATGGGTCTCGCTCACCCACACCGACGATGAGGCTGTGCAAGGCCTTTCCTTCCTGCCCGGCGCCCAGCTCTACTTCTTCGACAAATCGTTTGCCGTCTCCGCGATCACGACACTCTCGATCTTCGCACTACCGCTGATGTACCTGCTCTTGCTGACGTCACCATCCTTGATGGTCGGCATCGGCGACTGGCTGAAAACCAACGTCTACGAAAGCCGCATGAACCCCGATGCGGAGCGCGAGATCCGCGCGCTTCGCGAGAAGTTCGCCGAGATGCGCCGGGCACAACGCCAGCAACAGGCGCAGCAGCAAGGCAGCACCGCGCCATCGAGCGCCGGCCGCAGCGAGCTATGGACGAGCTATCGCGCGGCTCGCGACCAGCTCGAGGAGAAATATCCCGACTTGCGCCAGGCGGAGCGCACGCTGCGCTTCAAGCAGCGCTTCTTCGAGGCGGCCGGCAAGCCATGTCAGGACGGCAAGCTCTGCGGCGAGGGGCGCGACCTGCGCATCAACAGCGGCTTGCTGCTTCACCTCGTGACCGACGAGCTGACCTCGATCATCGGCGGAGAGGACGCGGCGAGCCCCACCCAGCGTGGCATCGTCCGGCTCCTGGTACCGGCCGTGCTGGTCCCGATCATCTTCGGCGTGTTCTCGCTCCTCATGATGCTCATCATCCGCACTCTTGCGCGTGTCGTGAGCCACGGCACCAGCACCTTGCTGAACAACATCACCAACGCCGAGGTGAAGCGCGCGGCGTTCGGCAACGACACGGAAGGTGAGATTGCCGTCGGCGCCGTCGATCGCCCCACCTGGATCGAGCGCTCGCCGCCGCGCCTCCCGTCCGGCATCGCCGATCTCGTCACAGACTACTCGAACGGCATCGCGAACCAGTCCCTCGCCAAGTTCCGCCGCGCCATCGGCCAGCTGGCATCCGCTGAGCCGAAGCACACCGCGGAAAGCGCCATCACCACCTATTTCACCTGGAAGGAGCTCGTCCACGGCTCCTATTTCGACGTGCCCCAGTTCCGCCGGCTCGTCGCCCAGAGTATCTCGCGCGCCGAGGCTTTCGAGCCGAGCCCACAGTTCAAGGCTCACCCCGATTATCGAAGCACGGCGCAATGGCTCGCCGAGATCGAGGGCACACCCGGCACGGTCGAGGCGCCTTCCGAATCTCCCCCGACGTCCGAGGACAAGGGCGCCGTCTCCGCCGTCGTCGCTTCGACCGTCAAACGCGCGCCTTGAGTCCGAAAGCCTCCCGTCTCAGGCGCCTGCGGCTCCCAAACGGCCGCGCTCCCGGCATAGCCGCTCGTGCTCGCCACGAGCTGCCGAATGCGGTGGTCGCCGGCCGGTCGCCCAACGAGAGCATCATCCGATCGCATGCGGTCGCTTTTCGCGACCGAGCGATCGGATAAAGATGCTCTACACGCATGAATCTAGAGCAATTCCATCCGATCTGTGAGTCGCCGCAGGCGATTCCGTCAGATCGGATATTGCTCTAGACTGCGTCCTGTTCGCAATTGATCCGCCGTCAGGAGCCCACCGCCTCATGTCGAAGCCGTCCCGCATGCCCCCCTTACCCGAAAGCCAGCTCTCGCCCGAGCAGAGCAAGGCCATTGCCGATATCGTGGCGGGGCCGCGCGGCTCGCTGGTCGGCCCCTTCATCCCGCTGCTGCGCAGCCCAGACTTCATGAACCGGCTGCAGAAGACCGGCGAGTACCTGCGCTTCAACTCGGCTTTCGAAACCCGCCTGTCCGAGCTTGCCATCCTCATCACGGCGCGCGCCTGGTCGCAGAATTTCGAATGGCATCACCACCGCCCGATCGCCGAGAAAGCAGGCCTGCGAACGGACATCATCGCCGCGATCGCCGACGGCCGGCGGCCCGAGGCGATGGGCATGGACGAGGCCACGATTTACGATTTTCTCGACGAGCTCTGCCGCACGCGCACCGTCTCTGAGGCTACCTACCAGCGCACGGTCGCCATGTTCGGCGAGAAGGGCGTCATCGATCTCATCGGCATTCACGGCTATTACAGCCTGCTCGCGATGATCCTCAATGTCACTCACACGAGCGGCGGCGTCGAGCCCGAGCTTACTCCTTTGCCGTAGCATCGACCCGCTCGGGGAGCGCCCGCCACTCGGCAGTCGCTCCTCGGGATCGGCCTTCGACCACGGTCAACGCAGCGACCAGCGTGACGCCGGCTTTGGCTGCGCCTTGTCCGCGCTACCCCGCAACGAGCGGCGCGGAGCAGGCGCTTCGGTCCTGAACTGCCCGGAGAAGCGAACTCCGCATCGGTTTCCTGCCACCCAGACGACGACGCAGGCGACACTGGTTTTCTCCTGGGCCGAGCTCAGGTGAAGTGTCAGCGTGTCGCCAACCACCAGCTCCGACAGGCCATCGATCAGCTGGTCGCGGCGGAATTCCAGACGCGCGCCACTCGACGACCGGTCGCGCAGCGTGCACGCGAGATGCCCGACACCCTCTCGCCAGAGCGTCGCGGGCATCTGCGACGAAACCCGGCGGTCGCGACGCTTGTTCGCAGTGGCAGCCCCCGCGGGAGCGGCCGCGGCATCAGCCTGTGTTTGACGGTCGGCGTGCGCCGCCACCGATTCCGCTGACCGGGCTGACTTCTCTCCCACGCTGCCCAACGCGCTGCTTGCTTGTCCTGTGCTTCGTGCGGCGCTTCCAGGCGTTTTCTGCGCGTTTCCGGTTGTGGCGGCTCTCGATTGTGCCAGACGCGACTTCAGCGCGACTGCAGCCGAGGGCTCCAATTTCCCAGTTCCCGTAACGGGCTCAGACGGATCCGCGGCAGTTTCTCTCGGCTCGCTCTCGGCCGACTCATCAATCCCCGCCGGCTTGACCTCCGCCAAGTGTTGCTCGAGCTCCGCAGCGTGACGCGCGACTGCCTCGGTCTCGGCAAGCGCGATCCGCTCACGCTCCTCGGCTGCCGCCCGCATCTCTGCCACACGACGTTCGGCCGCCTCAGCTTCCCGAACCATTTCCTCGCGCTCGGCCTCGGCCGCCTGTCGCGCCGCTTCCTCCTGCGCCCGCGCCTCGGCCTCGGCTCGCGCGATCTGCTCCCGCTCCGCCGCTGCCGCGCGCATCTCGGCCAGCTCGCGCTCGGCCTCGGCCGCCTTGCGAACCATCTCCTCGCGCCCGGCTTCGGCCGCCTGTCGCGCCGCTTCCTCCCGCGCCCGTGCTTCCGCCTCGGCCTGTGCGATCCGCTCGCGCTCCGCCGCCACGGCCCGCATCTCGGCCAGCTCGCGCTCCGCCTCAGCGGCCTTGCGAACCATCTCCTGGCGCTCGGCTTCGACCGCCTGCCGCGCCGCTTCCTCCCGCGCTCGCGCCTCGGCTTCGGCCTGCGCGATCCGCTCACGCTCCTCGGCTGCCGCGCGCATCTCCGCCAGCTCGCGCTCGGCCTCAGCGGCCTTGCGAACCATCTCCTCGCGCTCGGCTTCGGCCGCCTGTCGTGCCGCTTCCTCCCGCGCCCGCGCCTCCGCTTCGACCTGCGCGATCCGCTCGCGCTCCGCCGCTGCCGCGCGCATCTCCGCCAGCTCGCGCTCCGCCTCGGCCGCCTTGCGAACCATCTCCTCGCGCTCGGCTTCAGCCGCCAGCCATGCCGCTTCCTCCCGCGCCCGCGCCTCCGCTTCGACCTGCGCGATCCGCTCGCGCTCCGCCGCTGCCGCCCGCATCTCCGCCAGCTCGCGCTCCGCCTCGGCCGCCTTGCGAACCATCTCCTCGCGCTCGGCTTCAGCCGCTAGCCGTGCCGCTTCCTCCCGAGCCCGTGCCTCCGCTTCGGCCTGCGCGATCCGCTCGCGCTCCGCCGCTGCCGCCCGCATCTCCGCCAGCTCGCGCTCCGCCTCGGCCGCCTTGCGAACCATCTCCTCGCGCTCGGCTTCAGCCGCCAGCCGTGCCGCTTCCTCCCGAGCCCGTGCCTCCGCTTCGGCCTGTGCGATCCGCTCGCGCTCCGCCGCCGCCGCGCGCATCTCCACCAGCTCGCGCTCGGCCTCGGCCGCCTTGCGAACCATCTCCTCGCGCTCGGCTTCCGCCGCCTGTCGTGCCGCTTCCTCCCGCGCTCGCGCCTCGGCCCGAGCTTCCTCGATGCGCTCGTCGCGCTCGCGAGCCATTTCCGCCTCGCGCAGCGCCAGCAATTGGAGCTCGGCTTGCGCCGCACGTTGCGCAGCTTCGTTTCTCAGTGCCTCGGCAATCTGCGGGGAATCCTCGCCGGACATCGCATCTGACGCCGGCTCGACATCGTCCCAAGCCTGCAAGCCGGCGACCTCGTCCGCCCCGGCCTCGGTCTCTACGATGGCATCGTCGAATTGATCGTCGTCCGACCACTGGTCGTCGTAGGCCTCGTCATAATCGGCCATTTCCACATAGGAAGTGTCGATCGTCACCCGCGAGGGAGCGGGAGGCAGCGACTTCCGCACGCGCTCCGACGTCTCGATGACGGAATTGACGCGGGCGACCAGTCTTTCGTTCTTTTTTCGCCAGAACTTCACTCGCACGGCGTCCCCCGGAACCCGACCATTCGCGCACCGTTCGCTTATCGCAGGAAACTTTTAAGCCTACGTCAATGCACTGATATCGCTGAGTTTCACGAGGCCGGGTTGCCATTTCGTTAGGCATTGTGCCGCGTTGGACCGCGCCCGCCTGCTCCCTTCGGCTGCCACCTTGCTCCAACTCTGCTAGGAGTGACGAGAAACAGAGCCAGATCGGCCTCCCGGAGACCTTCCCACTATGCCCCCGACTGTCGCCATCGTCGGACGACCGAACGTCGGAAAATCAACGCTTTTCAATCGTTTGACCGGAAAGCGGACAGCCCTCGTATCGGATCTCCCTGGCCTGAACTCGTGACCGTCGTGAAGGCGAGGCGCTCGTCGGCGGCAATCCCGTCCGTCTCATCGACACGGCCGGCCTCGAGGAAGCGGCCCCCGATACCATTCCCGCCCGCATGCGAGCCCAGAGCGAGCAGGCCATCGCCGCCGCCGACCTGGTGCTGTTCGTGATCGATGCCCGCAGCGGGCTGACGCCGGCCGACAAAGCCTTTGCCGCCCTGGCCCGTCGCGCCTCCACGAAGGTCATCCTCGTGGCCAACAAGTGCGAGGGCAAGGCCGGCTCCGGTGGCTACTATGAAGCCTTCGAGCTGGGCCTCGGCGAGCCGGTCGCAATCTCCGCCGAGCACGGGGAAGGTCTCTCCGACCTCGAAAGCGAGATGCTGGAGGGCCTCGGCCTCGAGGCCAAGGTCGTCAGCCGCCGCCGTCGGCGCCGGCGCGAAGCCGACGATGACCTCCCGGCAGAAAGCGATCCAGACGACGACACGGGCACGCTGTCCGGAGACTCGGGTGAGTCCGGCGATGGTGCCGACACGTTCGGGCAGCCGGCCCGGCCCATCCGCATTGCCGTCGTCGGTCGTCCAAACGCCGGCAAATCGACCCTGGTCAACACGATCCTCGGCGAGGAGCGCATGATCACAGGGCCCGAGCCCGGCCTGACGCGCGACTCGATCTCGAGCGACCTCGTCTGGAAGGGCCGCAGCGTCCGCCTGTTCGATACCGCAGGGTTACGGCGCAAGGCCCGTATCTCCGAGCACGCCGAGAAGCTCTCTGCCTCCGACGCAATGCGCGCCATCCGCTTCGCCGAGGTTGTCGTCCTCCTGGTCGACGCCGGCCATCCCTTCGAGCAGCAGGATCTCGTCATCGGCAACCGCGTCGTCGAGGAAGGACGCGCCCTGGTCATCGCCGTCAACAAATGGGATGCCGTCGAGGACAAGCAGAAAGCCCTCAAGGATCTCCGCGAGACCGTCGACGAGAAATTCGCCGACGCGGCCGGGGTCACGGTCGTGCCGGTTTCCGCGCTCTCGGGACGCGGCGTCGACAAGCTGATGGATGCCGTCCTCGCCGCCTATGACGTCTGGAACAAGCGTGTCTCCACGGCAGCCCTCAATCGCTGGCTTCAGGAGGCACTCGACAGGCACACCCCGCCCGCCTCGAGCGGTCGCCGCATCCGCATCCGCTACGTCACGCAGCCCTCGAGCCGCCCGCCGACATTTGTCGCCTTCTGCTCGAAGCCCGGCGATTTGCCGGCGTCGTATATCCGCTACCTCGTCAACAGCCTCCGCGACGCATTCGATCTGCCCGGCACGCCGATCCGCTTCGGGCTGCGGAAGGGTGCAAATCCCTACGCCAAGGACTGAGCTGCCGGAAAAGCGTGTCCCGAGCACAACACGATCGCCTTGTCATCTCCGGATACGCTCGGTTGCACTGGAGCCCCCCACGTAACCTCACATAGTGTCTCCGCGTGGGCGAGATTCGATGCGTGCGGCGCAGACTAGCTGCCGGCTCGAGCCGCCCCGGAAGTCCATCTTTCCTCGAGGGGGCGCGGAAATGAAGCGGGACAGTCGTTGGACGCAGGCGAAGCCTGCGGCAGCACTTGTGTTCGGTCTCTTGATTGCAAGCCTGCCGCTCATTGTGGATCGGGCCGCAGCCCAGGCTGCTCGGACCCAGTCGACATACCCGGCCGAGGTCGAAAATCAATGCAAGGACGACTATTTCCGCTACTGCTCGCCCTATGCTCTAGGCTCTGACGAGCTGCGCCGCTGCATGGAGGCCAAAGGGAAGTCGCTTTCCTCACACTGCCGGCAGGCACTGAGCAACGCCGGCTATGTCAAAGGCGATCGTGCCCGCCGCGGCGGCTGATCAACGCGCCCGCCGTAACCGTGCGAGAGCCCTGCGCGCAGCTTCCAGGTTTGGCTCCAGTGCCAGGGCCCGCTTGACGTCGCTTCTTGCGGCCTCGATCGAGCCTGCCCGCTCATGCGCCAAGCCGCGATTGAGCCACGCCAGCGCGAAATCCGGGGCACCTTCGATGACCACCGTGAAATCGGCGATGGCGGCATCCACCCGCCCGAGATCCAGATTGACGTTGCCACGATTGTAATGCGCCGCCAGCATCCCGGGCATCGTCTGCAGCGCACTGTCTAGGTCTTCGAGGGCGAGGTCCAGCTCGCCTCTCTGCGCATGTCCGATGCCCCGGTTCATCAATGCGACCGCGAGCACGTCCGCAGCCGGCATTGAGGCAATAATCGCATCGCAGCCCGCGATCCTCGCCCCTGCATCGAGGGATTCGTTGCAATCTGATACCGCATCGGCGCGAGCGAGAGGCGCCAACTGTCCCACCAGAGCAACCGACACGATAAAGAGCATCATAAGACGACGGATCGGATCCAAACCGTGTCGCGCGCACCGCAAACTCGTTTCACCTTTTGCTCACGTTCGGCCGATATCGCGGCCGAGAGACCTCTAGTTCCCCGCTGAAACGGTCACCCTTAACGTCGATGCACCGCCCCACGAACCGAAAAAACGCAGTTCAAAACTAAAAATGCTTAACGCATCAAGGATGTGACCCGCCTTGCGGAGCCGTCTCAACAGGTCTAGAGAGGATATAGCTACAAGTAGAATTCACCTGTTAGCGAGGTGCAAACCATGCGCCGAGCCATGCGCGTCATCATTCCCGTCGCCTTGCTCTTGTTCTTCGGCCTCGTCGCCTTGGCGTTCCAAGGATCGCTGACGCTACCCCAACTCGATCTTGCGAGTCTCGGCCGGACAAACGCGCCGGAAGTCACGGCTGGGCACAAAGGCACGCCGGCCACACCTCGGGCGATGGTACCCGCGGCCACGTCCACTCCCCCGGCGCCGAGCGCAACACCTGTCGGGCGAGCTTCTCCGTCAGGCGACGGATCCGCACCCAATGCGCGTGGTGCAGATGCGCTGCGGATCGAGTTCGCGCGCATCGACGCCGAAGGCGCATCCGTTCTGGGCGGTCGGGCGCCAGCGGGCAGCCGCGTCTCGATCATGGCCAATGGCGAGGTCGTCGCGGTCGTAACGGCATCCGAGGACGGCCAGTGGTCGGCAATCGTGACGCGGGCTTTCGCACCCGGTCCTCTCGGCCTGTCGATCACGTCGGATTCACCCCGCTCTGCCGGCGCTCAGAGCCCCACGATCACGCTTGACGTACCCAAAGGCACGGGTCGCGTCGAGCTCGCCGCCGCCACCCCGAGTGCGCGCCCCATCCTGCCTCCACGCACCCCATCCGTTGAGAGCCGCGCGGTGAAAGAGTTCGCTGCCGTCGTCGAGCGCGCACGCGCCTCTGGCGGACGCAGCGAAAGCAACGCCGGCCCTGACGCACCGGCTCTGCCATTACCGATCACGTTCGTCACCGGCTCTGCTGAGATGACCACCGATGGCCTGCGCGCCGCCGGCCTGCTTGTCGAGTATGTGCGCATCATGCGACCGGGCTCGATCACGCTGTCGGGGCACGCCGACGAGCGCGGTAGCGATGAGTACAATCTCGATTTGTCGCGCCAGCGCCTCGCTGCCATCGAGGCCTACCTGCGCAAGCACGCCTACTCGGGGCGCCTGTCCCTGCTCGCCAAGGGCAAGTCCGAGCCCTACGTCGGTATCGACCGCAATGCCGCAGCGATCGACAAGGTCTACCAGGCCGACCGCCGCGTCGAGCTTCGGCTTGCCGAGTAGCTTGCAGCACAGCAAGTCCGGGATCGTGGTCGGTCAGCTCAGCCAGCGCTTGCGCCGCTTGTAGTGCTTGACGTCCCGGTACGATTTCTTGGCGCCACCCTCGTTGATGCCGAGATAGAACTCCCGGATGTCCGAGTTCGAGCGCAATTGCTCGGCCGAGCCCTCGAGGACGATCCGCCCGTTCTCCATGACATAGCCGTGGTCGGCGACCGTCAGCGCCATGTTCGCGTTCTGCTCGACCAGCAGCACCGAGAGGCTCTGCTCGGCGACCAGCCGCTTCACGATCCCGAAAATCTCCTCGACCAGCATCGGCGCCAAGCCGAGCGACGGCTCGTCGAGCAGCACGACCTTGGGGCTCGACATCAGCGCGCGGCCGATGACGAGCATCTGCTGCTCACCACCTGACAGATAGCCGGCGAGCTGGTTGCGGCGCTCCTTGATCCGCGGAAAATACGTGAAAACCCGCTCGATGCCGTCGCGGATCTTCCCCATGTCGGACACGATGTGCGCGCCGGCAATCAGGTTTTCCTCGCAGCTCAAGCTCTCGAAAACACGCCGCCCCTCGAACACCTGTGCGATGCCGAGCTTGGTCACCTCGAATGGCCGCCGGCCATGGATTGGCTGTCCCTCCAGCGCGATCGACCCCTTGGTGATGCTGCCACGCTCCGTGAACAGGATGCCCGAGATGGCCTTGAGCGTTGTCGACTTGCCCGCACCGTTGGCGCCGAGCAGCGTCGTGATCTGGCCCGCCTTGACGTCGAGCGAGACGCCCTTCAGCACGAGCACCACGTTATCGTAGACGACCTCGATGTTGTTGATGGCCAGCATGGGAGCCGAGCCCTGCATCTTCGTCGAGTGCTGCGCGGCATCCTGCATCGGTCTCTTCCTGGCGATGATCTGCTGCTATCGTTCGCGGTCGTGCCCGACCTTCGTCGTTGCGCCCTTGCGCCCCCAGCTCCGGTGGTCGGGTCGAGCCAAAGGCACCACCCGACCACCGCCAGCCTTCCGGCCTACTTCTTGTTCTCGGCCGCGACGTGCTTCTGAACCTCGGGGCGGTATCCCTGGAACCAATCGGTCGTTTTGACGAACTTGCCACCCTTCACCGACCAGATCTGCACCCAGCCGCCACCCTCGTGATCCTCGGCCGTCAGCTTGAGCGGCGGCGCCAATCCGTCGAGCGTGGGATCGAGTGCGGTCACGTTCTCGAAGCCCTTGCGCAATTCGTCACTGGTCGGCTTTGCACCACCCTTCGCCTTGATCGCGTTGGCGAGCGCAGCCACATGCACGGCCCCCTGGTAAACGCCGCGGTTGAACGTCACCGTGCTCTCGAACTCCTTGCCCGGCGTCTTGCCCTCGGCCTTGAGCAGGGCGTGGATGTCCTTGATCACCTTGAAGTCGGCACCGACGCCGGCGTACTGGATCGTGTTGTAGCCCTCGGCGATACCGAACCCGCCGGCGGCGATGATGTCCGCCTCGGCGCCGGCCCACACCAGTCCGACCACCTTGGACAGCGGATAGCCCTTGCTCTTGAACTCCTTGATCGCAACTGACGGCGCCCGGCCGAACAGATGCGCGACGATGAAGTCCGGCTTGAAGCGCGACGTGATGTCGAGCACCTGCGCCGCCATCTCGATTCCCGGTGACGGCACGCCGAACGTGCGCATCTGGAAGCCTTCCTGCTTCGCCAGCTCCTCGAGCAAGGGGATCGGCTCCCGGCCCGCCGGGTTGTCGAAGAAGATGTAGGCGATCTTCTTGCCCTTGAGGTTCCCGCCGAGACGGTCCTTGGCGAATTTCAGCGCGCCGCCGGCCTGCGACCAGTACGTGGCCGCGATCGGGAAGACGTAGGGATACGCCTTGCCGTCCGCCGCTGCCGAGGAGCCGATGCCGGGCGACGTCACCGGAATCTTGTCTTCCTCGTATTTCTTCAGAAGGGCGATCAGCTGCGGCGTGCCGAACGCGCTGACCATGATTGCGCCTTCCTTCTTGAAGCGCTCATGCGCCTCGATGGCCGGCGGCACTTTGTACTCGTGGTCGATCTCGACGACCTTGATCTTATAGCCCTCGACGCCCCCGCGGCTGTTCACCAGCCCCATGTAGTGATGATACGCCGGGCACAGAACCGTCCCTACGATCTGCGTCGGACCCGTCCGGTCGCACTGGGCGCCGATCACGATCTCCTTGTCCTGGGCGAGTGCTGCCCCTCCCAACCCGAGCGATCCGGCTACCGCCGCCGCGCCCAGCCACTGCGTCCTGGCGATCTTCATGCGTTACCTCCTCCACACTTTGTTGTCGTTACGCCTTGTTATTGTCGTTACGCCTTGCCGGCCCCCTCAGTACGAGAAAGGCCAGGTCCGAAAATAATTGCGAATGTTGCGCCAGAGCCGCGCGAGTCCCTCCGGCTCGACCACCAGGAAGAAGATGATCAGCGCGCCAAAGATGACCAGCCGCATGCTGGCCGCCACCGCCGACAGCGCGGCCGTATCCCAGATGTAGCCGCCGAATGCTTCGACCACGAGCCGGATCACCACCGGCAGCGCCGTGACGAAAACCGCCCCGAGCACCGATCCCAGCACCGAACCGAGCCCCCCGATGATCACCATCGCGAGATAGTCGATCGACACCACGATCTGGAACGCCTCGTAGTTCGCGATCCCGAAATAGTAGGTGTAGAGCACCCCGCACACGCCCGCGTAGAACGACGAGATGGCGAACGCGATCAGCTTGTAGCGAAAGATATTTATGCCAATGATCTCGGCCGCGATGTCCTGGTCGCGGATGGCGATGAACGCCCGCCCGATCCGGCTCCTCACCAGGTTCATGGTCGCGACGATCGCCACGACCGCAAAGAACAGCGTGAAGAAATAGAGGTCGCGCTGCGATTTGAGATCGTAGCCGAACAACGACGGCCGCGCGACCTCGATCGAGGCCGAGGCGCCGCCCGAGATCGCCGGCGTATGATTGATGATCCACTCGATGATCAGCTGGCTCGCCAGCGTGGCGATCGCGAGATAGGTACCCTTGATGCGCAGCGATGGAATGCCGACGATCGCACCTATAAGGGCCGCCATCAGTCCGCCCGCGGGTAGCGTCACCCAGAACGGCAGCCCGAGTTTCGTCGCGAGATTGGCCGCCGTATAGGCCCCGACCGACATGAAGGCCGCGTGCCCGATCGATATCTGGCCCGTCCATCCGACCAGGATGTTGAGCCCTAGCGCGCCGACGGTGGCGATGAAGATCAGGTTGAAGATCGACAGATAGTACTCGTGCAGGACGAGCGGCACGATCAGCGCGAACAGCACCAGCAGGGCCCAGGCGCTCCACCGCGTCAACGGCAGCGGGAACAGCGCCATGTCGTCGGCGTACGAGGTCTTGAAGTTTCCGGCTTCGCGATAGAACACGGGCTGCTCTTCCCTCTGGTCGGATGGACCTCAGATGCGCTCGATCTTGCGCTTGCCGAATAAGCCGTACGGCTTGAACATCAACGCGATGATCATGATCACGTAAGGCGCGAAATCCTTGGTGCCGCCGCCGACGACCGGGTCGAGATACCCAGCCGCGATACTCTCGACGACGCCGATGATGAGACCGCCGACCACCGCGCCGATGATCGAATCCAGCCCGCCGAGGATGACCACGGGAAACACCTTGAGGCCGACCAGCGCCAGCTGCGTGTCGACGCCGAGCATCGATCCCCAGATGATGCCGCCGAGCGCTGCGACGATTCCCGCCATGGCCCACGCGATCGCGAAGTAGCGCTCGACGTTGATACCCATGGCCATGGCGACCTGCTGGTTGTCGGCGACGGCGCGCATCGCGACACCCATCCGGCTCTTCATGAAGAACCACGTGAACCCGGCGAGGCACAGCGCCGACACCGCGATGCCGAGCACCTGGATCGGCGGCAGCGACGCCCAGAAGAATTGCACCGGCTCGTCGCCGATCGGCAGCGGAATGGTCTTGGTTTGCGCGCCGATCGTGATCGGCGGCAATCCGCGCAGAATGGCCGCCAGGCCGATCGTCGCCATGATCACGGCCACCACCGGTCGCCCGAGAAGGGGGCGCAGCACCACCCTCTCCAGGGCAAAGCTGAATCCCACCATGAGCCCGATCGCGATCAGGATCGCGAGCCAGAGGGGAAAATTGTAGGTCAGCACCGTCGCGCACATGAAGCCCGCCAGCATGACGAACTCGCCCTGCGCGAAATTGATGGCGTCGGTCGCCTTGTAGACGAGCACGAAGCCGAGCGCGATCAGCGAGTACATCATGCCGATCGATAAGCCGCTCATCAACAGGGCGAACAGGAACTCAAGCTCTTCTTGCATTCCCGTCTCCTCAAGCCGCCTGTTTCGCCGAGCCGGCTGGCGGCACGTCGTGTATGGCGATCGTGGCGTCGAGCGTCGACTTGCGCCCATCCTCGAAGGTGATTTCGATCGACACTGCGGCGCTGTCCTTGCCGCCGTAGAAGGCGTCGATCACGGGCTTGTATTTCTCCGCCACGTAGCTGCGACGCACCTTCCGGGTCCGCGTCACCTCGTTATCGTCGGCGTCGAGCTCCTTGTTCAGCAGCAGCACGCGCCGCACGCGCGTCTCTTCCGGGAGCGTCGCGTTGATTTTCGCCGCCTCCTGCACGATCAGGCCGGCCACCTCGGGCTTGCGCGCCAGATCCATGAAGCTCGTATAGGCGAGCCCTTTGCGCTCGGCCCAGTTACCCACCGTCTCCATGTCGATGGCGATCATCGCGGCGACGAAGTCCATGCCATCACCGAATGCCACCGCCTCGCGGATGAATGGCGAGAACTTGAGCTTGTTCTCGATGAACTGCGGCGCAAACGGCGTCCCGTCGGCAAGCCGGCCGACGTCCTTCGCACGGTCGATGATCGCCAGCTGCCCTTGCGGCGAGATCACCGCCGCGTCGCCCGTCCTGAGCCAGCCATCTGCGGTCTTGGTCTCGGCCGTGACGTCATCCTGCTTGTAGTAGCCGATGAACACGCCCGGCCCCTTCACCTGCAGCTCGCCATTCTCCGCGATCCGGAACTCGAGCCCCGGCACCGGCTCGCCGACCGTGTTTGGATCGACGTTGCCGTCGCGCTGAAAGGCGACGAGCGCCGACGCTTCGGTCTGCCCGTAAACTTGTTTCAGGTTGATGCCGATCGAGCGGAAGAAGCGGAATGTGTCCGGACCGAGTGGTGCCCCACCCGTGACCGCCCAGCGCGTCAGCCGGAACCCGAGCAGATCGCGAACCGGCCCATAGACCAGCCACTCGCCGAGCGCATAGCCGAGCCGCGTCCCGAGTGGCACCGGCTTGCCGTCCTGCAGCAGCAGCTCGCGCTTCTCCGCGAGCTTCATGAAATACTCGAACGTGCGCCGCTTGAGGAACGACGAATCCCCCGCACGCACCTGCACTTGCGTCAGCAGCGTCTCCCAGATCCGCGGCGGCGCCAGCACGATGGTCGGCCCCAGCTCGCGTAGGTCCCGCTGCACCGTCTCCGGGCTTTCCGGACAGTTGACAGTGGCACCGGCCACCAGCGCGACGGCCAGCGAGTACATCGCATCGCCTACCCAGGCCATCGGCAGGAAGGCGAGCCAGTTGTCGCCACGATCCACCCGCTCGCCCTTGATGTAGTTCTCAGCTGTGCCGACCATATTGCGGTGCGTCAGCAGCGCACCCTTCGGCCGCCCCGTCGTGCCCGACGTGTAGGCAATCATCGCTACGTCGTCGGCGCCACCGAGGGCCAGCTCGCGCTCGAACTTGGCGGCTCCGCCTTCGACCTTCCGCCCTGCCGCGAGCACGTCCTCGAGCGACATCAGGAGCGGCTCGTCCGATCCGGCAAGCCCGCGCGGGTCCTCGTAGACGATCCACTTCAGGTTGGGCAGTTCGTCCCGCAGCGACAGGATCTTGTCGACCTGCTCTTGGTCCTCGGCGACGATCACCGAGACCTCGGCGTGGTTCAGCACGTAGACGAGCTCGGTCGCGATCGCGTCCTGGTAGACGGGTATCGCCACGCCGCCCGCCGCCTGCGCGGCAAGCTGAGCCAGATAGAGCGCCGGTCTGTTGTCGCCGACCACCGACAGCTTGTCGTCACGCCCGAACCCCAGCGTGCCGAGGCCGAGCGACAAGTCCCGAAGGAATGCCGCCGCATCACTCCACGACATGGTCTGCCAGATGCCGCGGTCTTTCTCGCGCATCGCGGGCTCGGAGCCGAAGTGGCGGGCATTGCGCACGACGAGCTTGGGGAGCGTCGAGGTCTCCGCCGTTTCCAAGAGGCTCATCATTCGCTCTCCCGCTTGGTGCCGAGATAGGCCGCGATCACGGCCGGGTCGCGTTGCACCTCGGCCGGCGTGCCCTCGGCGATCTTGCGGCCACGGTCGAGCACCACGACATGATCGGAGATATCCATCACGACGCCCATGTCATGCTCGATCAGGACGACGGTGACGCCGCGTTCCCCGTTCACGTCGAGGATGTAGCGGGCCATGTCCTCCTTTTCTTCCTGGTTCATGCCGCCCATCGGCTCGTCGAGCAGCAGCAGCTTCGGCTCGAGCGCCAGCGCCCGGCCGAGCTCGACGCGCTTGCGCAAGCCATAAGCGAGTGCAGCGGTCTGTTGCTTGCGCAGGTCCTCGAGCTTGAGAAACTCGATCAGCTCCTCGCAGACCTCGCGGTTCTTGATCTCCTCGCGCTGCGCCGGCCCCCAGTAGACGAGGCTCGCCAGCACGCTCGAGCGCATGCGGACGTGCCGTCCGAGCATGAGATTGTCGAGCACCGTCAGGCCCGAGAACAGCGCGATGTTCTGGAACGTGCGCGCCACGCCCAGCGCTGCGATCTCGTACGGCTTGAGCGCGGTGATATCGCGCCCTTGGAACACCACTCGGCCGGTATCGGGCTTGTAGAACCCCGAGATCATGTTGATCAGAGAGGTCTTGCCCGCACCGTTCGGGCCGATCACCGAGACGATCTTGCCTTTCGGCACGTCCATCGACACGCCCGCCGAGGCGACCACGCCGCCGAAGCGCTTGGCCACACCGTCGACCGCGAGGTCGATGTGGGACGAGGTATTGGCTCCCGCCGTCGCCTCGCTCATGAACGGGCGCCGCCTGTCAGGCCCGCGGGCCGGCACCGTGCAGAAGAGAGCCGAGCAGCAGAGATTTGGCGTGATGAACCGGCCGCGCGCGAAGCCTCGCGCAGGCTGTTGACGAGCCTCAAGGTGCCTTCCTCCCGAAACGGACCGGTTGACCCGGGTTTCATCGTTTTTGTTGTCGGCTCATGCGGCGAATGCTTCGAGCGCGACCGCCCCGGTCACGATCACATCACCCCAAATCGGCTTCCGGATTTGCCTTACGGCAAGCGACCAGATGACCGACGGCCTGGAACTTTTCTCTGGGTAGTTTCGCAGTGGCCGACATTTATTGTCAAGCCGCCCGCTCGAGATCACACCTGCAATCCGAGCGCCCGCCTCAGCGACTGGTGATAGTGGATCATCGCCGGCTCGTTGCGGCCGAGGATCGTGTGATCCTGCGCTCCCGACGTAAAGCCGATCTGCATCGTGCGTCCGGTGGGGAAGTCCTCGCCGAGCACCACTTGCATCAGGAGGTCGAGGTTGGCCTTCCAGTGCCGCTCCTCGTCGTCATTGGCGACCGGCTTTGGAATATAGAACGACGTCTCCATGACCGCCCGGTCGGGCCGGCCCTCTGCCGGAAAAACGCGATGAATCTCGAGATGATCACCCTGCGTCACGAACAGCGTATTCGGGAACAGGCAGTAGACCGTGGCCGAGTTCCACATCAGGTCCCATTCGCTCTCGGGCATCCCTCGCAACCGCTCGATCTTTCGGCGCGGGAAAACGATGCGTCCATTGGCTCCGAAGGCCTCGAAGTCCGCCACGTTGCCGATCAGGATCGACGTCAGGCTGTCCTTGTGCAGGAAGCCGATATGGTAGCTTTCGAGGAACGTGTCGACGAGCACCTTCCAGTTCATCGTCTCGGGAACGAGACGCTTCTCGTAGAGGTGATAGGTCTGCGCCCCGTAGGACGCGAGCTCCCGTCCGAGACCGCCGAGCCAGGGCTCGATGTCGAGGCTCGTCACGCCGTCCGCCGCCGGCGTCGGCATCACCCACACGAGGCCGTTCCACTCGGCCAGCGGCAGCGCGGTCAAGCCCGGTCGCTCCGCCCTCACGCCTTCGAACGCTTGCTCGTCGGGAATGCCGCGCAGTCGGCCGTCCAGGCCATATGTCCAAGCGTGATAGGGGCATGAGAACACGCTGGCGTGGCCGCAACCTTGTGCAACCTTGGCCCCGCGATGTCGGCAGACGTTGAGAAATGCCCGCAACACACCGTCGCCGCCTCGTGCGATCAGGATCGGCACACCGGCCAGATCGTCGGTGCGCCAGTCGCCGGGCTTCGGCCAGTCGCACGACAAACCCATCAGCAGCGGATGACGCCGGAAGAGGACGTCTGTCTCCGCCTTCAGATGATCCGGCGAGTAATAGGCGGTGACATCGTTCTTCCACGGCCGCTCGGCCATGGCCGTGCTGTTGGCGTCGATGTAGCTAAGTATCCGCCGAATGACGGGAACGCCCAACGCGCGATCCATGTGCCTCTCCTGCCTCCCACGTCACCGCTCTCCGTCGGTGCTACAGGCGCGGATGGTAACGAGGAAGACGCGCCGACGCCAAGTATGGCGGCCCGTGGCGGCCGGCGTGTCCGGCCCAGCCGGATCGCAAACCACCGTCAGGCCTGGCTCAGTGCTCGGCCGGACCGAGGTTGCCGAACAGTGCGATCGCTGGCTCTTCCGTGAGACATGAGGCCTCGTGCAACGGCAGCTCGCCGTCGTAGGCCTGCTCCTGCGCCACCGCCAGCAGACTGGGCCCGCTCACCAGCTCGGGAGCAGCGATCGTCGCGTAGGTCGGCAGCGCGGGGCCTTTTGCGAATGCGTTGGAGAGGCACCAGCGATACTCGAGCGCCGCGATCGCCGCGGCATCCCCGGCACTGCGCATGGACAGCGGATCGGCCGGCGGCTCGTCGCTGGGTGGAGAGCTGACCTGCGATGACGGCGCCTCCGGCACAGGCTGAGTTGGCCGAGCCGGTCCGACCGGCGCCAGGCTCGCCAGCGCGAATTGTGGCCGGGCCCCGTCCGCGACCGCGCGCATCGGGCGCGGCACCTCACGCGGCGCTTCGACCAGTGCCGGCCGAGCCACTGGACGCACGCTTTTCTCGTCAGACTCACGGCTCGCTGCTGCCGGCCTCGCCGGCACGACGCTGGCCCGCGGAACGGATGTGACAGGCTTCGAGCCGGTCCCATCGACACGGTCCACGTCAGAGGATTTTTTCGGCGGGGGAGCTGGTGGCGGAAGCCCGAGACCGGACGCGGTCACGCCGTCGAAAGCCGGCGGCCCCGACTCGATCATCGCCATTCCGGTCTGGCCTTCGTCACTTCTCCAGGCGATTTTGGCGCCCTCCTGGCGTAGCGTCAGGCACGTCGGCTCACCCGACAGCCACTTGAACCACTTCTGGCAAAGCTTTCCGCCTTTGATCTGCCAGCGTCCACGGTCCTTCACGGCCCCGAGATAGACGCCGAGCGCCGTACCTGTGGTGCCGGTCATCATGCCGTTTGCACCGTAATTGACAGTGATGGGCAATCCGAGAGGCGTCTCGATCGTGACGGTCTTGCCGCCGACCAGGGACTTCAGCTCCTCGTCGCCGAGTGGTGCCGCAGTTGCCCCCTGGACTCCTGCGCCCACGACGAGCAGCGCTCCGATCATTGTCTTGTGCCGCATGACACGCTCTACCCCGGTCCGATCGCATCCGGTCGCTCCCCGACTTCTGTGGATACGGGTGGGCGACGGCCGGATTGCGACGCGATTTGGGCTGGAGCGGGGCAAGTGATCCCCGGGCAGCCCTCTCGCGACCGTCGAGCCTGAATGAGATTGGTTGATTTTTAGTGAAGAGCCGTAGACGGCCATTCACGATTTCGCAGCCGTTATCAAGCCGCCGCATGGCGCGCCGCAGCGAGCGCGGCCGTCGTTGCCTCACCGACGGCATGTGTCAGGCGCCCGCCATAGCCCCGGCGCACGGCACCGGCCGCGAACACTCCCGCTGCCGACGCCGCAAGGCTCGCATCCGTCAGCACACACCCGTCACTGTCGCGATCGATCTGCCCCGCGAGCCAGTCGGCGTTGGCCGCGAGCCCGATATAGACGAAGACACCGGCGCAGCCGATGTGCTCCACCTCTCCCGCGGTCCGCTCGCGTACGTTGATCCCCGTCACGCTGTCGCCGCCCAGCACCTCGACGACATCCGTCTCCCACCGGAACGCGATGCGCTCGTTGTCGGCAGCCCGGTCGACCAGCGAGCGCCGCGCCTTCAGCGTCTCCCCTCGTGTCACGATCGTCACCAGCGATGCATATTTCGCGAGATGGAGCGCCTCCTGAAGGGCGCTATCGCCGCCGCCGATCACCACGACCTCGGCCCCGCGATAAAGGCTGCCGTTGCACCATGCGCATTGCGACAGGCCCTTGTCGGTGAGCCGCGCCGCTCCCGGCACGTCGATCATCCGAAGCCGCGCGCCGGTGGCCGCCACCACGCTTCGCGCCTCGCGCGTACCCGCCTCCGTCGCGAGCCGCCACAGCGATCCGGTCGCCTCGAGCCGCGCCACATCCTCGGGCACCACCTCGACACCGAGCCGCTCGTTCTCCTCCGTGAGCCGCAGCGCCACGTCGAGCGCGGCCACGCTACCCGCCGCCGGAAATCCCTCGAGCTCACCGACGTTGGCGACGAGGCCGCCCGGAACACCGGACCCGACGTAATGCACCACCGAGGCGCCCTCCAGTGCCGCATGATGCGCGGCCGTGAGCCCGGTGATCCCACCGCCGACCACCGCCACGTCGCACTTACCGCTCATGCTGCGTTCTCTCCCTCGCGTGCTTCGGCATGGAGCCTCTCCCAGTCTAGTGGCAACGCGATCGCCCGCGCCACGCGTGCCGGCGGGAAACCCCACGACGGGCAATAGACATGTTGCGCGATCGGGATATCGCCGCCGGCCACGACGACGGTGATGTCCTCCGGTCGCGCCGTCGGTGCCACTGCGCCGTCCGCGGCCGACGCATGCACCCAGGGCGCCCACCGCTCGGGCGATTCGACCGTGCGATAGAGCCACGACGCGCGCCACTGATCCGCCGGCCAGCGCCCCTCTCTCCACAGCCAGGCTGCCACGTCGTTCTTCGACATCCCATCACGTGCGAGTGCATTGGCCGTGGCGGGCGACAGCAGCACGGTGGCGATGCCGTTCCAGAGGATCTGGAAGGCCGACGCCGCCGAGCCCATCACGCTCGCGATCTCCGCCAGCCCTCCCGTCACGTTGATCGCCGTCTCGGCCCGGAACAACGTCACCGCGCTGGTCTCTTTCGCGAGGCCCTGCTCGACGTGCAGCAGCTCCCACGGGCTCTGCACCTCGTTCTCGGCGATGCACATCGTGTAGCGCCCGGCATGCCCTAGGCCCGCAAACGACACCGACCCGGGCCACCCGCCGCCGAGATTGTTGAGCACCAGCCGCACCGCACGACCGATCGCGGCATTGGCCCGCCAGCCCGGTCCAAGCGCCCCGAACGAGCCGTTGATGTCGAGCGCCCGCGTCAGCGGCCCGTTGACGACGATCAGCGGCGCCGCGTTCTCGTCCGTCGTCTGGAGGCCGCGCAGATTGAAGGCCGGATCGAGCACGGCTTCGACCGCTGCCAGCACGACCGGAAAATAGTCAGCCCGGCAACCAGCCATCACGGCATTGCTCGCGACCTTCTCGATCGTGGCTATCCCCTTCAGCGGCTCGACCTCGCCCAGGGCGTCGCTCGGCTTCCTGTCCGTGAACGCCAGCATGTCGCGCACACGCGCCGTCGTCGGCGGCACGATCGGCAGCCCGTCCGTCCACCCGCGCGCGCGATAGAGCCGTTGCGCGACTGCCCCACTGTCCGGCCCCGCCACCACCTCCACCCGCTGTCGCGGAAACTGCCCCGCGAGCGGCGTCCGCGAAAGGAGGCCGCTTTCCGCCGCACGCTCCCGGAGCGTGTCGTCGATCCAGCCTCCGGCCGCTGTCTCCCCAGCCGGGATCACGAGCCAGAGGCTGTCGCTGCCAACCGCCATGCGCCTAGGCCTGCGCCTTCCGGAGCTTCTGCCGCCAGCCCTCCGGCAATATGATCGGTTTCGTGGTCGGGAAACCGAGCATGCCGTTGTGCACCAGCAGGTGGCAGTTCGAGCGCATCGGATCGCCCGCCACTGCGATCATGATGTGCTCGGGCTCCGTGACCACTGGAACCATCCGATCGGGATCCTTTCCTGCAAACACCTTCGGTGCCTTGCCGAGCCGCACCCAGTCGTTGAGCGTCCGCTTGCCTGGAACGAGGTTGGTCCAGCCCCAGAGGTACTTCTCGAACTGGTGCGCCGGCATGCGCGCCTGCTCGAACAGAGCCCGTTGGAGATCGGCCTTGCTCCAGCCCGACCGCGCGATTGCCTCGGCGATCAGCGGCGAGAGCAGCAGCAGCGGCCGGTACGTCCCCGTCGCAAGCCCCACCGTGAAGATCACCTCCCACGTCGTGTGCGTAACGATGGCCTGTCCCAGATACGGCACCAGCTTCTCGGCTGAATTGCCGAACACCGAGACGACCGCATTGCTCCCGGTAAAGCGCGAGATGGTGATGGCGCCGTCCTTCGCGCCGGCATGCCCCATGTCGGCGGCGATGCTCGGCCAGCCCATTTTCGCAAGGCTGTCCTCGTTCTCGGCCAGCACCACCCGCCACGTGTTGCCGAACGTGCCCTTGTCGTTCTGGTGCAGCATGAATCCGGCGACGTTGCGCTGATAGAGCCGCCAGAACCGCCCGATCGACGTATTCGGCTGGAACCCGTCGCGTAACGCGCCCTGCTCGGTGTTGAAGCCCAGCTGCTTGATCAGCGGACCATTGAGAATGAGCAGCGTGTCGGCCCCCGGCGTGTTGCCCGAATGCTCGACGCCATAGCCCGGATCGGCCATCGCCTCGACGGCCGCGACGAGGATCGGCATGTACTCCGGCCGGCACCCGGCCATCACGCCATTGACCGCCACGTTCCACACCGTCGCCTTGCGATTATCCGGCAGCAAAGTCCCGATCACCGCGTCGGGATCGCGATCGGTGAACGCCAGGAACTCCGCGATCTTCTCCTTCGTCGGCGGCACGATCGGCAGCCCGTCCGACCAGCCGTTCTCGAGGAACAGACGATTGACGTCCTCGAATGATCCTTCGAGCACGATCTCCTTCGGATCGGGATCGCGTGTCACGGCCACTGCCGGGGCCTCGCCCGTGAGGTTTCCGACGACCAGATCGGCGGTCACCTCGAGCACGTTCTTCCTGAGATCGGCTTCCGTCTGCACGTCGACGTGACCGGGCACGGTGGCGAGTGGCAGGTTCGGGTATCCGAGCCCGACCGATGTCGTTTTGGCTTGTCCGAGGAACCCCTCGCAGCAGAGCGACGAGGTCGGGAACTCCGGCAGCTTCGGCAATTGCGCTGACCCGCAACACGGCGGGGGTGCATGAGCCTCAACAGCCCATGCCGGAGACGACAGCGTCCACCTTCAAGGACTTGAGCTTAGCCGGCAACTCCGCCAGCACCTTGTGCTCCTCGTCACCGTGGGTCGAGCCGAACTCCTCCCATCCGATGAACCGCATGCCCGGATAACGCCGCCCGAGCTCCTCCGAGAGCGTCGGCCAGATCTCGTCGCCCCGGAACAGGTAGTCCCAGAGGAACGCGACCGTCTTCCCCTCGAGCGAGGCAAGCCGCGGCGCGAGCGCCTTGACCTCGACCGACCGCGCGCTGCGCGGCCATACCACGGCATAGGTTGCGGACATCTCGTTGCTCCGTCGGTTGGTCTGGATCGAATCTCGGGCAGAAGGCGCCCGTCAGGCTTTGCGCGCGGCAGTAAATCCGCCGGGCAGGATCTCGTCGTTGTGCTGGCCGAGCGTCGGCGCCGCCGACCTGACGGCACCCGGCGTCTCCGAGAGCTTCACCGTCACGCCCAGCGTATTGAACGTGCCAGCGCGGGCATGCTCGGTCGGCACGTACATGTCGCGCGCCAGAATGTGCGGATCGGTGAAAACCTCGTCGTAGTTGAGCACCGGGCCGCACGGAATTCCTGCCGCCTCCATCGCTGCAAGCCAGTGCGCCTTGGGCTTCGTGCGCATCACGGCCTCGATCATCTCGATCAGCGCGGTGTTGTTGGCGACGCGGTCGGCGTTTGTGCGGAAGCGCGGATCGTCCTTGAGCTCTGGCCGCCCGATGATGTCCGCGAACCGCTCCCAGAAATTCTGCTGCGCCGCACCGATCGTCATGTAGCCGTCCGACGCCGCGATGCACTGATACGGCGCGCTGCCCCGATGCGCCTGCCCGATCCGCTCCGGCCGTGTGCCGAGCGCCGAATAGTGCGCCGCCTCATAGACGCCGAACGAGGTTGCCGCCTCCAACAGCGAGGTCTCGACGATCTGCCCGCGCCCAGTCCGATGCCGCGCCTCGACGGCGGCCAGAATGCCGAACGCGAGAAACATGCCCGCGGCCACGTCCGAGATTGCGATCGGCAGCCGGTGCGGGGGCCCTTCCTCCGGCCCGCATGTGCTCATCAAGCCCGACATGCCCTGCGTCATCAGATCGAAGCCGCCCCGGCTCGCATAGGGCCCCGTCTGCCCGAAGCCGGAGATCGCCGCATAGATCAGCCGCGGATTGCGCGCCTTCAACACCTCGTAGCCGAGTCCCAGCCGGTCCATCGTTCCGGGCCGGAAGTTCTCGATGACGATGTCCGCGCCGTCGGCCATGTCGAGCAGCCGCGCGCGGTCCCCCTCGTCCTTGAAATCCAGCTCCACCGACCGCTTGTTGCGGTTCCAGATCATGAATGGCGCGCTCTCGCCCTCGACGAACGGCGGCATCCGGCGCGCATCGTCGCCCTTGCCCTTACGCTCGACCTTGATGACGTCGGCACCGTGATCGGCGAGCATCATCGCCGCGTAGGGCCCAGACAACAGGCTCGTCAGATCGAGAACGACGAGACCCTCGAGTGCTCCCGGCATGCGGCTGCTCCCTGTGTGAATGCTACTTGCGCTCATTGTTGCCATTCGGACCCGCTGGCGCAACAGCCGCACCTGTCAGCCCGTCGAAGCCGCCGAGCTGCGCGGAAACCCGCGCTGCCGCCGCACGCAACCCGGCACCAACCTCGCTTGGCCCAGGTCGGCGCATCTGATCGCTGAGACCCACCGTCACCAGCGCGTGCGTCATCCAGCCCTCGATGCCGATGACCGGCGCCGCAACGATCGTCACGCCGCGGATGTAGTTGCCCTTGTCGACGCCGAACCCCGCGCGCCGGGTCGAGGCGACCTCGGCCCGCCAGTCCTCGTAGCTCGGCGCAGCATCCCACCTTAGAGCCCGGAACGCGCGCTCGATATCGCCTGCGGAATGCTGGCCGAAAGCTGCCAGGCAGCGTCCCGTCGCGCTGATCAAGGCGGGGAACCGGCTGCCCACGTCGACATGCAGCCGGAATGCAACCTCTGACCGGGAGATTGCGACCACGATCATATGCTGCAGCCCGATCACCCGGACTCCAATCGCCGTCACGCCAAGCAACGCCGACAAGCTGTCCAGCTCCGGCTGTGCGATCTGCGCGAAACTGTCCTGGCGCAACGCGCTTCTCGCCAGCGTCAGCACGCCCGCGTCCAGCACATACCGCTTGGTCGCCGGGTCGACCGCGACCATCTCCTCGGCCACCAGCGCACGCAGGATATGGAGGCACGTGCTCGGTACGATCTCGAGCTCGCGCGCTATCGCGTTCACACCCAGGGGCTCGCTGCTGCGGGCCAGCAACCGCAGGATCGCGATGCCACGCGTCACTGCCGGCACGGCGCGCGCCGAGGCATCCGCCATGACCGGGGCGCTAGCATGCCCGTCCACGCTGTCGCCTCGATCGAGAACTGTCGCTCGCTTCGCCATGTTGCACGGATACAATAATTATTGTACCTGGACAACAAGGCTGTCGATGTCGGATCGGCGAGCCGAGACGCGCAATCACGGACCGGGCCGGTGAAGCTGACCGAGTATTCGACCTACGCGGACGCCCAGCGTCATTTCTCGATCCCGAAGCTATGGGAGCTGTTCGACGGTTCGCGCGAGCGATTGAATCTGGCCCACGAGTGCATCGACCGCCACGCCATGTCGCCGGATCGCGTCGCCGTCCGCATCGCCTTCGCCGACGGCCACGACGAGCACATCACGTTCGAGCGCCTGAAGGTGCTCTCTTCGCGCGTCGCCCATTTCTTGAGATCTCGTGGCGTTCAGCCGGGCGACCGCGTCGCCATCATGCTGGAGCCGTCCCTCGCCTTCTACGCGGGGCTGTTCGGCGCGATCAAGGCGGGCGCCATCGCCGTCCCGCTCTTCACGCTGTTCGGACCCGACGGCCTGCGCCTCCGCATCGACGACTGCACGCCGAAGGTGCTGCTGACCAACCCCGAGAAGGCCCCCATCGCCGAGGGCATGACGGGCCTCGACGTCGTCATCGCCGACGATGCATTCCTCGCTGACCTGGAGCGCTTTCCGGCGGAGTTCGCCTGGGACTCGATATCCGACGACCTCGCCTGCTTCCAATATACCTCCGGCACCACCCGTGAATTGCCCGAGGCCGTCCGACACACCCACCGCGCCATCGTCGTCGTCATGATCGCGGCGCTCTACGGCACCGGCGTCAGGCCCGGCGAGGAGTTCTTCTGTCCCTCGTCGCCCGCCTGGGGCCATGGCCTCTGGCACGGCACGCTGGCCCCGCTCGCCCTCGGCCTCACCATCGGCGCCTATTCCGGCCGCTTCGACGCCGATCGCCTGATGCGCGCCCTCCAGGACTTCCGCGTCACCAATCTCTCGGCCGCCGCCACCCACTACCGCATGATGCGCAACGCCGGCACCGCCGCGCGCTACACCTTTAACCTGAAGAAGCTCACCTTCACCGGCGAGCCGATGGACAGCGAGACCGCCGCTTTCGCCGAGCGGACATTCGGCAGCCTGCCCGCCAGCTTCTACGGCACCACCGAGGTCGGTGTCGTCCTTGCCAGCTATCCGGGCGCTGCGGATCTCCCTGTGCGCGCGGGTGCGCTTGGCAAGCCTCTGCCCGGCGGTCGCGTCGAGGTGCAAGGGCCGGACGGCCAGCCACTGCCGCCGAAAGCCATCGGCGAGATCAAGATCTGGCGTCGCGATAAATGGATCCCCAGCAAGGATCTCGGATGGACCGACGAGGACGGGTATTTCTATCACGGCGGCCGCGCCGACGACGTCATCATCTCGGCCGGTTGGACCATGAGCGCCGTCGAGATCGAGGATGCCATGCTCAAGCACCCCGACGTGCGCGAGGCCGCCGCCATCGGCGTCCCGGACCCGACCCGTGGACAAATCGTCAAGGCCTTCGTGGTTTCCCCGCGCCTGGGCGACGACGCCTTCGTCCGCGAGATCCAGGAGAACGTGCGCAGTCGCCTCAGCGCCCACGAGTACCCCCGCCAGATCGCTTTCGTCGCCGAGCTGCCGAAGACGCCGGCCGGCAAGGTCAACCGCAAGATCCTGCGCGAGCGCGAGACCGCGCCGAGCGCCAACCAGCAGCCATGAGGACATCCACATGACCGAAGCCGGACGGCTTTTCCCCAAGATCACCGACGAGACCCTCGGCGAGCTCCGGCGCCGCATCGGCGTGCCGATCACCGACACGCTCGAGCCCTGGTGCCACGAGGCGACGCGCGACAATATCCGCCACTACGCCCATGGAATCGGCGACGACAACCCGCTCTGGTGCGATCCCGACTACGCCGCCAAAACCCGCTTCGGCACCATCGTCGCCCCGCCCTCGTTCCTCTTCGCCTGCGACCGCATCATCTCGGGCTACGTCGGCGGCCTCCCCGGCGTCCACGCCATGTGGGCCGGTGCCGATTGGACTTGGCATTTGCCATTGCTGCGCAACGACGAGCTGCGCACCGAGGCCCACCTTAAGGAGCTGGTCGAGCACCAGACGCGCTTCGCCGGCCGCGCCGTACAACAAATCTATCATGTCAAATTCTACAATCAGCGGAACGAGCTCGTCGCCGAGGCCGACAGCTGGTGCTTCCGCACCGATCGCGATCACGCCCGCGAGGAAGGCACCAAATACAAGGAGCTCAAGGCTAAGCCGCCGCGCGTCTATACGCCTGACGAGCTGGAGAAGGTCTATAGCCTCTACGCCAAGGAAGAGATCCGCGGCGCCACACCGCGCTATTTCGAGGATGTCGCCGTCGGCGAGGCCCTGCCCCGCATGGCCAAGGGGCCGATGACCGTGACCGGTTTCATCGCTTTCGCGCAAGGCTGGGGCGGCCTCTACATCCGCGCCAACAAGATTGCCTGGAAGATGATCCACCGCCACAAGGGCCTCGGCATCCCGAACCGCTTCGGCATCCCGGATTGCCCCGAGCGCGTGCATTGGGAGCCCGAGTTCGCGCACATGGTCGGCGCACCCGGCGCCTACGACTACGGCCCCGAGCGCTGCTCCTGGCTCACCCACCACATGACCAACTGGATGGGCGACGCCGGCTTCCTGCGCCGCGCCACCTGCAAGATCCGCCGCCACAACCCGGAAGGCGATCTCCTCTTCATCGACGGCAAGGTGACAGGCAAGCGCGTCGAGAACGGCCGCCACCTCGTCGACATCGAGCAGCAGGCGGTCAACCAGGACGACGAGCTCTCCGTCCTCGGCACCGGCACCGTCGAGTTGCCGTCCCGCGCGGCCTAGCTGAGCACGCCCGGCCTCACGAGATGCCTCACGACCTAAGCGGCTCGGTCATCTCGACCGGGCCGCAGACATACCCGCCAACCTTGAGCTGACCCATCGCAAGGGAGTCGGGAGAACGAATTTCGGCGGCTCCATAGCAGGGTGGGTGCCCACCACTCAGGCCGCGAGCCGCTGTGGTTGGCTGGCGGCGTGCTGGATATGCTTGCGGCTCCGCTGCAATCGGCTGAAAATCATCGACTGCACACGGGTAAAAATGCCGGGTGGCAGAATGCCGGCCATGAGAGCCAGAGTCGCGGTCTCGACGAAAGGTCGGGGAGCCTCGAGGACGAGCCGAGGCCAGACACTCAGCGCCTGGGCGAGATGGTTGATCGAAGCCCAACCGCGCCCGCCAATGGCACAGCGCCGCGCAAGATAGCGATGCTGGTAAGCCTCGGCGCGGTTGCCATGGCGCGCAACGAGATCAGGCGCCAGGCCGGATAGTTTGGTGCGGAACCGGCGCCAGGTGGCGAGCTGCTTCGATGTGTCAGCCGAGAGCCCACCGCTGTTGACGCGATAAAGCGTCAATGGCTCGGGAATACCTTCGAGCTTCCAGTCTGTCGTGGCGGCGATGCGGCTCCACAGCTCGATATCCTCCGATTGCCGGAACGTCTCGTCGAACCAGCAGTTGCGACGGCCTTCGGGGGCCATGATCTCGAACTCGATGGCATCGAGTGCAGACCGTCGCAGGACGGCGGCGGATCCGTTGCCGACGGGATTTCGGCAGAGCACGTGGGCGGCGTCGATGTCGGTCAGGCGTGGGAACTGGCCAAGGCCCATGCGGTTGCCGTCGTCATCGACGAACAGGGATGGCGCATAGCTGAGCCCGACCTCGGGTGCGGCCTCGAGGTGAGCGAAATGCAGCTCGAGCTTTCGCGGCAGCCACAAATCATCGGCATCGAGCAGCGCGATGTAGCGCCCCCGGGCATTGCGGATGCCCGTGTTGCGCGCTCCGGCGAGCCCGCGATTCTCCTGCGTGATCATGCGCACGCGGGGATCCCGGCTGGCATAGTCCTCGGCGATCGCTGGGCCGCTGTCGGTAGAGGCGTCGTTGACGACGACGATCTCGAAATCGACGAAGGTCTGACCCAGGATGCTGTCGAGGGTGTCGGCGATATAGCGATCGCTATTATAGAGCGGTACGACGACGCTGAATGCTGGTGCGTGCGGGATCTCGCGCATGGGTGAAGCTCCTGAGCAGGTCGATGAGGCCGCCGACAAGGTTAGGCATGGCGGTCGTGAGTGTGACGGCGAGTACGGTGCGCGGGCGTTCGGCCAGAATTCCGGGAAACGCCCTGACGGCTGCGAGCATGTGGCGGGCAACACTGGGCGCGTCGTTGGCGCGCATGCTGCGCTGAGCGTAGTAGAGCTGCATCCGCGCCGTTGCCCGTAGCAGCTCGTCGGGACGGATGTCGGGGGCGAGGGCGCGGGCATGGCCGATGAAGGTTTGCCAGCCGGACATCATCTTCGGGACGTTTGCGGAGAGGCCGCTCGGGCTGGTGCGGTAGCCGACCGTCGCTTGCGGGATGCCACGGATCGCCCAGCCGCTGTGGTGGATGCGGAACAGCCACTCCTGGTCCTCGGCGTGGATCATGTCCTCGCGCATTGGGCCTGCGCGCTCAATTGCCTCGCGGCGGACGACCACGGCCGAGCAGGTGGCGGTGGGATTGCACGAGAGTAGAACCTCGCGCGTGACGTTGCCGGTGAAAGCCCGCGTTGTCTCTCCGGTGGAGGTACCGTCGGAACTCACGATGCGGCTCGGTGCGAATGCGATGCCGAGGCGGGAATCGCAGTCGAGCTCGGCGGTGGTCAGGGCCAGATGGCTCTCGTCCCAGACGTCGTCGGCATCGAGAAAGGCCACATAAGGCGCACATGTGAGCTCGACGCCGCGGTTGCGGGCACGCGAAGGGCCCTGGTTGGGCTGCCGCTCGAGGCGGACGCGGGCGTCGAGACCCGCATATTGCTCGACGATCTCCGGGCTCTCATCCGTCGATCCGTCGTCGACAATGACTAGCTCCCAGTCCTCCATCGACTGCCGTCGCACACTGTCGATGGCTTCGGCGAGCGTCGCTTCGCCGTTGTAGCAGGCCATCACCACCGCAACTCGGACGGTAGCTCGGTTCGAGGTTGTGGCGTTCATGCGAGCTTGACCTCGGCTACGGCTGCGGGCGCCTCCTGCTCGGCGAGCGCGAGACCGACGAGCACCGCAGCGACCGTGACCAAGGCGAGGCCCGCCGAGGACAGGCAAACGGCAGCCATGAGCCCATACGGGAGACCAAGGGCGAGACCGGCGAAGCTTGCGGCTGTTGCGGCGGCGCTAATCGCGAGGTCCATCGTGGGGCGCTCGAGCGCACGTAGCAGCTGGCTCGTAGCGAGCAGGACCGGATGCGCAATGGAAGCGATGGCGAGTGCGACGACGAGGCCTGTCGCAGGCGCCCATTGGGCGCCGAACACGAGCGGCACCAGCCAGGGTGCGAGAGCTGCTTGCAGCAGCGCAAATGGCGCCGTGGCCAACGCTGCCATGACGAGCCCTTGGCGATAGGCCGCGGCGACGTTACCTGCTTCGCGGCTCTTTGCGATGTGGGGCAGTAGAACGCTTGCCAGCGATGACGAGATGCTCAGCGCGATGCCGCGACCGATGTTGGTCGCAAAGGCATAAAGGCCCAGCGTCGCCGGTCCCATCATCAGGCCGACAAAGGCCTTGTCGGCGTGGTTGCGCAGGCTGGCCAGGATCTCGACGCCCAGCACTTTTGCGGCAAAGGCGGCAAGGCTGCGGTAGTCCTCTCGAGAGGGCAGCGCACCCGGCGACCACGGAGTGCGGCGTCGGTGCCACACGATCCACGCGAGCGCGCCGGCCAGCTTGGGAATTACGACCGACCAGAGCCCGAAGCCCGCGAAGGCCAGGACAGCGGTAAGGAGATTGTCGATCACTGCGGTGCCGGCGATCGCAATGGCGACGGTGTTCCAGTTGCCGTTACGCTGGGCGAGGTAGACCCGGACCATGGCTGCCGGATAGACGAGATGCACGACGGCCAGCGCGGCGACGGCGAGCGCGAGCGAAGGAGACCCGAAGTACTGGCCGACGGAATAGGCGGCGGCGAGTTGCAGGAAGGCCAGGAGGAGTCCGAGCGCCCAGTTCATGCGATGGACTGCTGTCGCGGTCGCTTCCATGTCGCCGGGGCGGGCAGTCACGATGCGCGTGCCGAGCCCGTTCTGGACGAACATGCGGGTGAGCTCGTGCGCGGTGAGCGCGGCTGCGGCAAGTCCGAACTCGGCGACGGGAAGGCAACGCGCGAGCGCGATCGCCGTGATGATGCGGGTGACGCGATTGACGCCCTCCGCGGTTGTGAGCAGGCCGCCGCTTCTCGCGAGCCTGCTCACACCTGCCGACGAGCGCCCCGCCCAAGCGCGTCCAACGCCGCCGAGCATCGTCATGACAGCCTCGAGAGCGCAGAGTGGAACCTGGCTCGCACGTCCGCCTCGAGCGGCCGCGGATCGAAGGCCTTCGCGGCCGTGCCGACGATGTCGTCGATCTGCGCCACGGGGTCGAAGGCCTTGACCGAGGCGCCTGGGAGATCAAGCCGGGTCGTCAGGTCGGCGCCCTTGCGCGAATAGGGCATGTGGTAAGGCATGCGTCCCGCTGCGAGTTCGAAGGACGGCGGCGTGGTAGCGAACGGCAACCACGATCTCCGCGAGGGCCATGACGCCCATCAGGCGGCCGACGGGATCGTACGCGGTGCCTTCGTCTGACAAGCAGTCCACGACGCGGGTGCGAGGCTCGGCCGCAACAATCCGCCCGGCTACCTCATGGTCGCCGTCGCTCTGCCCGACCGCGGCCTGGATGAGCACGCCGACCTGGAGGCCACGGTCCGCAAGCATGCCGGCGAGGCGCGCCATGCGCGCCACGAAGCGCTCGCTGTCCTGCGGATAGAGCGCGTCGAAGGGGCGAACCGACAGGAGTGCCAGCTTGGTCGGCATCAGGCCTTGGGCCTCGAGCCATGCTGCCGCGGCGCGGATGTCCTCGACCTGTGGCGCCAGCGCGAAGGCGGCGTCGAACGACAGCTCAGCCTCGACGCCCCTGGAACGGAGGATGCGATGGCTTTCGCGGTCGCGGACCACCACGGCGCGGGTTCGCCTGAGGACCGAAGCCAACAGAGCCAGCGACGGTCCCCGGCACGACGCGGGCAGGGTCTGGCCGAAAACGATGGCGTTCCGCCGATGACGGGCCAACTCGCCGACGTTGGCCAGGAAACTGCGGGTCACCAGGCGAGGTCGGGCATTGTTGAAGATGTCTCCACCGACGCTGACAAAGTGCTCGCAGTCCTCGAGCGCACCACGAAAGCCGACCCGCTTGAGCGGCAAGGGGCGCTTCTCTGCGAGGGCGACAACGGCGTGTCCGGAGGGCGCCATGTTGGCGATCGCCGTCATGATGGCGGCATCGCCGAGGTTGCGGCTCGAGTAGGCGTTGATCAGACCCAGGGGTGCCGTGGACACGGTGCTGGCTGTGCGTGAGGGCATGATCCCACGCGGCGTTGTGTCGGCTATGGGGTGCATGGCGCGCTCAATAAGCGTTGGGGTGAACGAGCCCTAGCGTGGGCGTGAGGAACAGGATCTTGAGGTCGAGCGCGGGGGACCACCCGCGGATGTAGCGCAGGTCGTGGTCGATACGTGCCTGCATAAGCGCCGGATCCTGGGTCTCGCCTCGGAAGCCGCTAATCTGGGCCAGACCCGTTATCCCCGGCTTTACGCGCTGGCGACGATTGTAGCCTTCGACGATTTTTTCGTAGTGCTGGTTGTGTGCGACGGCGTGTGGACGGGGCCCGACCAGCGACATCTCGCCGAGGACCACGTTGATGAGTTGCGGCAACTCGTCGAGGCTGGTTTTGCGCAGGAACGCGCCGACGTGTGTAATGCGGGGATCACCTTTCACCGCCTGCTTGACGACGGGACCGTCGTCCTGCGTGCGCATGGAGCGGAACTTCCAGACCTTGATCGGCCGCCCTGAGATGCCGTGGCGGGTTTGACGGAAGAAGACGGGCCCACGGGTTTCGAGCTTGATGGCGAGACCGACAGCGGCGAACAGTGGAAGGAGCAGGATCAGAGCCAAGCCAGCGACCGCCCGATCGAAAAGCGCCTTGCCGCAGGCCCCCCAGCCGTCGATCGGCCGGCGATAGAGGCAAATCAGCACCAGACGGCCCATGCGGGTGACGCTGCCGTCCTCGACTGGCAGGCCGGCCGCCTCGACGAGGGTCACGGGCGAGTAGACGTTGACGGCGCTGTGGCTCAGTCGTTCGACGACAGTGTCGACGCGGCTCTTTGCCCATTCGGGGAGCGCGACGACCACGTCATCGATGTAGCCGTCCTGAACGAGAGTTCGCGAGATCATCTCCGGTGCCCGAGATGAGCGCCTGCATTCCGTTGCGGCGGGAGGGGTCCCTGCGGTCGTCGAACACACCGGCGAGACGGATCGGGCTGGCGGGTTCGGAGGCCTGTGCGGCGATTTCGTCGGCGATGGGACCAGCGCCGAAGACAGCCACGCGGCGCTGCGCGAGCTTGTCCGCCCCAAATCTCCGGGCCAGGCGTTGAAGAGCGAGGCGATTGCCGGCGACTGCGCAAATCGCGGTAGTCGCGGCGATCAGATAGAGGGCCCAGGTAATCGATGCCGCTCCCGTGGCAGCGAGGCCGGCAGCGCCGGGACAGGCGGCCATGGAGGCGATGACGGCGAGGCGTTTGGCATCGCTTTCGGACGCGAAGACAGAGAAGCTCGGACGGGTAAGGGCCGTGAGTACGGCGAGAGCCATGGCAGCCGTTGCAATGGGGGTTGCAACCTGCCCTGAAGCGGCTGCGATGCTGGGCAACGCGGCAACGGCGATGGCATATGCGCCGGTCACGAAGGCCATCGATAGAAGGAGGGTTGCCGCGAGTGTCAGGTCACGGGCCATCTCAGGGTTGATCGCGGCTCCGGGGTTGCGGCGGGCAGCGATTGCGGGTCCCGTCACCGCCGACAGTGCAGCAGCGGAATCGGCGGGTTGTTCCAGGACGGCAGCGAGGCTGGTCATGGTCGGACTTCTCCTGGCTCGTTATTTCGGATCAGCGTGCGCTGGCGGCGCTGAGTGCGGTCGGGGCGAGCGTGCGGAAAGCAGCCAGGCGGGCGAGAAACTCGATGTTGCCGAGCAGGTAGCGGCGCGCGAGGCGCTTCGGCTCCATGGCGAGGCGCCAGGTCCACTCGAGGCCCAGACGACGCAGCGGCAGCGGGGCTCGGGGGATGCGGCCCGAGTAGTAGTCGAACAGGCCGCCGACCCCGATGATCACCGGGGTTTTGATGCGATGACGATTGCGCGCGATCCACTGCTCCTGGAGCGGTACGCCCATGCCGACGAGAAGGATGCGGGCGCCGCTGCGATTGATGGCATCGATGGCGTCGGCCTCCTCCGCGGGGTCCTTGAAGAAGCCCGATTGGGTTCCCGCGATGCCAAGTCCCGGGGTGCCTCCGCACATGGCCTTGGCTGCCTGGCCCGCAACGCCTTGGCCACCGCCGAGCATGTAGACGGAGACCCCAGCGGCGGCCGCCTCCGCGCACAGCAGTGGAAACAGGTCTGTCCCGTTGACGTTGTCGCTGAACCGCTGGCCGGTGATTTTCGCAGCAATTCGGAGGCCGGCACCATCGGCAAAGAGCACGTCCATCGCAGCGAGAACCGTGCGGTAGGCCGCGTTGTGGTAGGAGACGTTTACGCAGTGCGCGTTGATGAAGGCGGTGTTGAGTTCGACGGCCGATCGTAGCTTGGTGAACGAGCCACCGCGCAGCCTCTTCGAGGGTTGCGTCGGCAATCGAGAGGCCGAAGAGATCGATTAGGGCGCCGGAGTCGGTTCGAGGCGTGGCCTGGGCAGCCGCGGCTGTCGGGAGATAGAAGAACTCGGCGGTGTGGCGGGTGGCGTCGGGGGCGTGGGCAAGGGCGGTGGCGGACATCGTAAAGCTCCTGAGCGCGGGCTAGTGTTTTCTGCTGCCCTCACACTCAAGTCGTATGCCAGCACGACCAATATGAAAAAATCATTCCATATCAAAACGTTACATAAATATTCAATTCTAATAAAATGTCTTTCTTTGCCAGAGTGCAAAACCTCGGGCTATGCGCCTTTGCAAACTGCAATTCGCGGGAATGAAACACGTCGAGATCCGATTTCGCAGTATGCAATGGTCGATTTCGCGCAGTGCAATTGCGAAATGCGAACTTGGCGGCATCGGATCACCCGATAAATCCTTTAAGCATCTGTTGTGGCCTTGAAATCTCTCTCTATCCGGATCTGGCATGGCATTTGATCGTGTCGGGGCAAGGCAGCGCCTGATCCACACGCCCCCTGCGCATTGCTCTCCCCATGTGGATCGGCGCGCTGTCACCATTCAGCCAGTCTCGAGGGCTTGCCATGAAACCCGTACGTACCGCCGTGTTGCCTGTTGCCGGACTTGGAACCCGCCTCCTTCCTGCGACCAAGGCCCTCCCCAAGGAGATGCTCACGATTGTCGATCGACCGATCATCGATCATGTCGTTCGCGAAGCCCGGTCGGCCGGCATCGAGCGCTTCGTCTTCGTGACCGGCCGCGGAAAGGGCATGATCGAGGACCACTTCGACCGGCAGTACGAGCTGGAAGCGATGCTCGCCCTGCGGGGCAAGCACGAGCTGCTCGAGCTTCTGGACAGACAGGGGCTCAATCCGGGCGAAGCGGTTTTCACACGCCAGCAGGAGCCGCGCGGCCTCGGCCACGCCATCTGGTGCGCGCGTGAGTTCATTGGCGACGAGCCGTTCGCCGTGCTGCTTCCCGATGTGATCGTGCATTCGCCGGGTCGTGGCGGGCTTGCGCAACTCGTCGATGCCTACCGCCGGTTCGGCGGCAATCACATAGCAGTCGAGGCTGTGCCGCCGAGCGAGACGAGCAAGTATGGCATCGTCGACGTCGAGCCTGCGAGTGTCGGAGCCGTCAGCCGAATTCGTGGTCTGGTGGAGAAACCGGCACCGAAGGATGCTCCGTCGAACCTGGCCGTGACCGGGCGCTATATCCTGCAGCCCGAGATCATGGCGCTCCTTGCCGACCAGGCGCCCGGTGCCGGAGGCGAGATACAATTGACGGACGCCATGAGCGCGCTGCTGCGTGACCAACCTATCTATGCGCTGGCCTTCGATGGGCAGAGCTTCGATTGTGGCTCGCGGTTAGGCTTCCTGACGGCGAATGCCGCGCTGGCGCTTTCCGACGAGGCCATCGCCGACGACTACACGGACGAGCTCGTGACGCTGTTGCTGCAGTACCGGCCCGATTCGCTCCGGCGTGCGTTGTCTACGCTTCACGGGTATCCGATCGGTACGGCACCGCGCCAGTTGAAGCGTGTGGCCTGAATCCGAGCTTTTCGGCCTGAGGGCAAATGTGCGGAAGGAGGTCGACGTGGCTCAGTTCCGGTTGCTCTCCGACGCGTGAGCCCGGGGCGTGCCCCGCGAAGGGCCTCACCTCGCTTCCGGTCCCGAAGGAAGGTTGGCGTTTGAGCGACACGCCCCGCGGAGCCTGCATTGGCGGTGCAGCGGGGCGATTGCGAGGCAAACTCAGTCTCATCCCCAACAATCTATGGGCGGACCAAGCGTACGCGTTGCCCCTCGCCACGAATCTCTGTGGAAAGAGGGGGGCCGACGACGGGGGTGAGACTGGCCCGATCGAACGAGGCGACTGGCAGCGAACGGGGCCGTATCCGGAAATGGACGTTCGCGCATCTATCACTGCAGTCGTCGTGGCGTGCGTAACGGGCGGCTGCGCTGCCACTGCGCGCCTCGACAACCCGGCGCCCGTTGCCTACATGCCGCAGCGTGAACCCTCGGCGAGTTTGCCTAGCCGCTTGGCTTTGGCGCGCTCGTCCTGGTCGGGAATGGCGCGTTCATGCTTGCTGGACGATCCTCCTGAACCCGAGGCTTGGCGCGAGCCGCGCGCGGCTGGAAGCCTATCGCCCCGCACACGCATCCGATTGTCTCGCGGCGACGCCGTCAACATCATGCTGAGCGACGGCGAGGAGTTCAACGGCGACTACACCATCGGACCGGACGGGACGGTGGGCCTTCCCTACGTTAATCGCGTCCAGGCCACTGGTCTGACCGAGGAGGAGGTCGCGCGCAGCATCGAGCGGGCCCTGGTCCGCAAGGGCTTGTTCACGCCCCCGTCGTCGCGGGTGGCTGTACGCGTCGTCCGATACTCGGCAATCGAGGTGCATGTCAGGGGAGCGGTGTTCCAGGAGGGCCGCTTCACCATGAACGAGAGTGCGGAGAAGGAAACAGTCGACATCAGCTCGTCAAAGAACAATGTTCGGAAATTCGGCGACTACACGTTCCGGCGAACACTGACGGCGGCGTTGCGGGTCGCGTCCGGTGTGCGGCCGGACGCAGACATTTCGGCTGTGGAGATCCGGCGGCGCGGCAAAAGCTATCGCGTCGATATGAAGGGCGCCGTCCGGGGCTACTTCATCAACGACCCGACGCTCGAGGATGGCGACGAGATCGTGGTGCCGCTGAAGGGCTGCTTCCAGCCGGAGCTGGCTAGGCCTTCGCACATTACGCCGCGCGGAATACGCATCTACGTGTCGAAAATCCATTTCGGTGCCGACGCGCGCTACGACGAAAAAATACCTTACGGGCTGCGGCTGCTCCAGGCGGCTGTAATGGCGAGTTGCATCGGCGGTGCACGGGCGACGCGAGGCCATCGCGAGATCGTGCTCGTCAGCACCAACCCGGTCACGCGCGAGACCGAGGTCGTTCAACGCAGCGTCGAGGACCTGCTGCGCGACAAGGATCGTGACCACATCAACCCATACCTGATGCCGGATGACGGCGTTGCCTGCTACGACAGCCCGATCGCCGAAGGCGTCGACCTTGCCCGGAGCATCGACACCGTTCTGGCCCCGATCCGGCTTATGCAACAGGTGCGTGTGGGCGGCAAATAGTCCCTTCGGCAATGCCTTGTTCACCACCCCCTGTCAGAGTGATGCGTCGGTAAGGCCAATCGTTTGCGAGTGGCCGATGACGAGTGCGCGGGTGTATGGGCAGCAGTTTAGAAAAGATTGCGAAGAATGCCTGGCACTGGCTGTCCGGAGCGGGAAAGCCGCGCCATCACTGGCGACGCTACATCCTCGGTGGCTTCGTGTCGGTTGCCGGCATCGTCGCGCTCGCAGCGGCCTACATGATGCTCGCGCCGCGCGTCTACACCAGTGATTGGGGCGTCATCCTGCCGGGCGCCGGCGTCGAGGCGCGATTCGCACTCGACCGCATAGGACAGACACAACTCAGCGCCGCGTCACCGTTCTCCGATAAGGCGCTCAGCCCCAAGGTCAATTACAAGGAGATCAGCCTGAGCCGGCCGGTTCTGGAGATGGCAGCCAAGACTATGGGGATCAGTCTCGAGCAGTTCGGCACCCCGAAGATCAAGCTGATCGACCAGTCGTCACTGATGTGGTTCGAGGTCAAGGCCGCGTCGCCCGAGGACGCCCAGGCGCGGGCGCGGGCGCATCTTGCGGCCCTTCGAAAGATGCTCGACGATCTGCGTGCCGACGAGATCCGTTGGCGCAACCAAGCCATCCGCGACACGGTCGGTGAAATCGAGGGCGGGCTCAAGGCAGCGCGCGAACGCTTGCTTGAGCTGCAGATCGGCTCGGGCTTGGCGTCGATCGAGCAATACAATCAGCTCGTGCAATCCATCGAGGCGCTGAAACGCGACGAGGCGAGCGCCAAGGCTCAACTGGCTGAGCGCCATGCCCAGGTGGCGGCGCTCGGCGGCCAGCTCGGACTCGACGCGACGGCTGCGGCACGGCTCATCGGTCTGAGTGCCGATCCAGAGTTCAAGCGCCTTTGGCAGGCTTATGCGGAGGCTTCGAGCACCCTCGCGCAGAATGCGCTACGGTTCGGCCCGACGCATCCGCGCGTCATGGACCCGCGCGGCAAGATGGATTCGATCGCGGCTGTGTTGCGCGAGCATCTCGCTGCGCGCGGAATTACGAGCTCCGAGTTCCTCAACGACGCGATCCTGAGCTCTGACAACGACCGGGTCCTGGCCCTGATGACCGATCTCATCTCCCGCTCGACGGAGCGGGCCGGTCTTGTTGCGCGGGTCGATGAGATCGGCCGTCTGCTCGTCCAGCACGAAACGCGCCGGCAAGAGCTTGGCATCGTCGCCGCACGCCTCGACGACCTGCAGCGCGATCATTCCATCGCGAACGCGGTGTTCAGCTCGGCGATGGCACGGATCGACTCGACGAAATCCGACATTTTCGCCTCCTACCCACTCTTGCAGGTCCTGCAGGAGCCGACGCTCCCCGAGAAGCCTTCTTCACCGCGCTTGCTGTTTGCGGCGGTTGGTGCCGTCGGTGGGTCTTTCCTGGCCTCGACCGCTTGGATCTTCGCATGGCTACACCAGTGGTTCGCCTTCGCACGCTCGAGGAGGCGATCGTTTACCATGCGCTATGCCTGACATGGGTTTGGTACGCGATCGGCGCCCTTTACATCCTGGCTCCGGCTATCGCCTGGAGCCTGCTGGCGCTTGCCGTCTATCGAGGCCTGGCTCTGGCACCGGATCACCCGGACTATCCGCGTCCCGTCTCGCCGCTGGTCTGGATCTGGATCGGCGCAATGGTGCTGATGCAGGTGGCGCTCGTCATGGGCCATCTGAACTTCGGTCTCGGTGTCGCCAAGCTCATCAAGTCGTCGATCGGCTGGATGAAGGGATGGGCGTTGCTGGCAATCTTTCCGCTGATCGGGGCGGTGTTGCGCATACGGGCGGAGGTTCTCTACCGCGCGGCTGCAATTGTGACCCTGCATACCCTGATCCTCGTGCCGATCATGCTCGTGGCACCGCTGGTCGGATTGCCGGGGACGCTGTTCGTTTCGCCGCTGCAGATCGTCGGCGGACCGGGGCCAGAGTTCTTCGAAGTGCAACTCTACGGTCTCGACCCGAGCGAGGGTTTGCGTTGGCGCTTTTTCACGCCGTGGGCACCGGCCGCCGGCGTCGCCTACGGCATGCTATGCCTGCTGATGCTTCGCGACCGCTCGCTGGGGCTGCGCTGTGCGGGCCTTGTTGCCATCGTGGCTGTTGCCTTCATGTGCAAGTCGCGGCTCGGGTTCGTCGCCATCCCGCTCGCCATTCTGCTCAGCTACGGACTGGCGTCGCTGAACCGTCCCGCTCTCATCCTGTCGGCCGCGCTCGGGTTTGTCGTGCTGGCGCTTTCTGCCGACATGATCGTGGATTATGCCGTGGAGCAGAAGGCACGGATCGATGCCCAGCGTCCGGATTTCGACCTACGTGCGCCACGTGCTCGGCTCGATCGCGCTGCATCGCTGGGAAACCGAGGCTCCGATATGGGGGCACGGGATCGTCGAGCCCGGACCGCACCTCGTCGAGTTCATGCCCATCGGCTCGCATCACTCCTGGTACGGCCTGCTGTTCGTGAAGGGGCTCGTGGGATTCTGCGCACTACTGGTGCCGCTCGTGTTCACGCTCGGCGAGCTGATCTTGCGAGCACAGGTGAGCCGTCATGCCCGGGTGGCACTCGGTTTCATGCTGCTGTTCACGTTCTTCACCTTCACGGAGAACGTCGAGATACTCGCCTACCTGATGTGGCCGGGGCTGATTATGGTCGGCATCGCCAGCGCCCAGCCCTTCATCAATGTGTTTGCCGTACGTCGCAGCAGGCTGGCGGCGGCATGAAGCAAGCAATTCCTTCGCGATTCGATCTGCCGGCCGGTGTCGCGGCAGCAACGGAGTTACGACCATGAGCAGTCAGACTCCGCGTGTCCTTCTCGTCGAAGACGTGGGCTCGCTCGCCGCGACCTACATGGCCTATCTCGCGCGAGAGAGGGTCGAGGTTGCGCATGTGGAGAACGGCCAAGCTGCACTCGATGCGGTGGCGAAGGCTCCTCCCGACGTTTTGATCCTCGACGTCAATCTGCCTGACATGAGTGGGCTCGACGTGCTGCGGCAGATGCGAGCGAGCGGCTGCCCGACGGAGGTTGTCGTCATCACATCCAACGGCTCCATCAGCCTCGCGGTGGAGGCGATGCGCGAAGGCGCTTTCGACTTCATCGTGAAGCCTTTCGCGGCGGACCGGTTGCGGGTGACGTTGCGCAATGCAATCGACCGTAGCCGGCTTGCGACGACTCTCGACAAGTTACAGGAGCAGGTTGGGCGTGAGCGCTTCTGCGACTTCATCGGTCAGTCGGCAGCGATGCAGTCCGTCTACCAGATCCTGCAGAGCGTGGCGCCGTCGAAGGCGACGGTTTTCATCACGGGCGAGAGTGGCTCCGGCAAGGAGGTCTGTGCAGCGGCCCTGCACCGGCTGTCCAAGCGTGCGCATGGACCGTTCGTCGCCATCAATTGCGCTGCAGTCCCGCGCGATCTTCTGGAAAGCGAGATCTTCGGCCACGTGAAGGGATCCTTCACCGGCGCCACGACGGACCGTCAGGGAGCCGCGCTGCGGGCCAATGGCGGAACGCTTTTCCTCGACGAGATTGGGGAGATGGATCTGGCCTTCCAGGCCAAGATCCTACGCTTCATCGAAACCGGACAGGTCAGCCGGGTCGGTGCGGACATGCCCGTTCCAAGCGACGTCCGGATCGTCTGCGCCACCAACCGCGATCCGAGGGCCGAGGTGGCTTCCGGACGGTTCCGCGAGGATCTCTTCTATCGTCTTCACGTCATTCCGATGGAGCTGCCGCCGTTGCGCGACCGCGAAGCCGACGCGCTATTGCTCGCCCGGCATTTCCTGGACGTATTTGCCCGCGAGGACGGCAAGGTATTCGATGGTTTCTCGCCGGAGGCAGAGGAAGCGCTCATCAACTACGGCTGGCCCGGCAATGTGCGGGAGCTCAAGAACGTGATCCGCAAGACGGTCGTGCTGAATTCCGGCGGGCGCATCGAGCTGGCCAGTCTGCCACCGGAAATCCTTCGAAGTACCTCAGGCTTGACCAGGCCGAGGCGCGATGTCGGGGCGGCGCAGATGTCGGCGGGCGCGCAAGGCAAGGGCGAGAACGATGAGATCGTTCCCCTCGAGACCATGATCGACCGAACGATCGACGATGCCATCGCGCGCTGCGGCGGCTCCATCCCGAGGGCAGCGGGAGCACTCAAGGTGTCACCGTCGACGCTCTACCGGCGATTGGGTGCGCGAACGGCGCGAACGCAACAGGCCATCTGAGTGACGGAGCGACGCGCTCCGGGCCAAACGTGACTGTGCGCGTCCTTGAACAGGGCAAGACCTATTGCCCCCTGGTCATGCCACCGATGAACGTTTGACGATTTCGACTGCCGTCTCGCCGAAGCCGATTGCGCGCCGTACGGCCTGCGCTTCGGCTGCGGGCTCCGGGGACACCTCGATGGCCCGGCAGATGTCGGCCGCCTCGTGGCAGCCGAACTGACCGAGGAGCCCGGACAGCCGGTGGGCAAGTTGCCTGACGCCGTGATGATCGCCTGCCTCGAGCATGCCGCCCATCTCCTTCAGGATGCGGGCGGCATCGATCGAGAACCGCTCGATCAGCTCGTTGAAGGTCTCGTGCCCCACGGCTTCACGAAGCTCTGCGAGCACGGCGGCATCGACGGGGCTGTCTCCGCCCGAGCCGGCCGCCAGGACACCCACTCCGTCAGCGCTCCAGCTGCTGGCCGAACTCCATCAGCTCGTCTATCGCGGTTGTCAGGTCTACACGCCTTACGGGTTTCGAGATGTGCCGGTCGAAGCCACAGGCGCGGGTGCGCTCGATGTCGGCGGCCGTTGCCTGTGCGGTGAGCGCGATGACAGGGATGCGGGCCTTTGCCTGCGGCATGGCGCGAACCGCGGCAAGCACATCCCAGCCGGACATGATCGGCATCTGCAGATCGAGGATGGCGATGTCGAAGCTCTCGCTGGCGATGGCCGCCACGGCGTCCTGGCCATTGTCGACGAGGTGGACGGTGTGACCGCTGCGTTCGAGCATCGTGCGCACGACGAGTTGGCTCGCGGGGGTGTCCTCGGCAACGAGGATGCGGCGCGGCGGGCTGGCTTTGGATGCCTCTCGCTCGCTCGTGGGTGCTTGCGTCAGCGCGGTAGCCGTCGCGATGCTCGGCACGTGAAGGCTGATATCGATCGTGAACCGTGTCCCCTTGCCGACCTCCGTTTCAACGGTGATGGCACCCCCAAGCAGTTCGACGAGCTTCTTGGTGATCGCGAGGCCGAGCCCCGTGCCCGGCTCGGCCTGAGCCATGGTGGCTTCGGCGCGCTCGAAGGGCTGGAACAGGCGGCCCATCATGTCTTGAGGGATGCCGATACCTGTGTCGGCAACGGTAAGCCGGAGGCGATGGGCGTCGCTGTCCTCGCCGATATGCTCGATCTTGAGCTCGATGCGGCCGCGTCTGGTGAACTTGGCGCAGTTCCCGAGCAGGTTCTGTAGAATCTGTTGAATGCGGCCCGGGTCGCTGATGAGGGCTTTCGGAAGCGCCGGGTCGACGATGGCTACCACCTCGATCGGCTTGGCACGGACGAGGATGCGGGTGGTCTCGGTTACGGTCTCGACGAGGCGGGCGAGGTCGAAGTTCTGTTGGGTGATCTCGATGCGGCCCGCCTCCATGCGCGAGAAATCGAGGATCTCGTTGATCAGATTGAGCAGATGATTGGCCGACTGGTCGATACCGCAGGCGAAGCGCTTTTGCTCGTGGTCGAGTTGGGAATCGAGGAGGAGCGTGCTCAGCCCGATGATGCCGTTCATGGGCGTGCGCAACTCGTGGCTGATCATGGCGAGAAAATCTGATTTGGCCCGATTGGCGGCTTCTGCGGCCTCGCGGGCGGCCTCGCGCTCCGCTTCTGCGCGCTTGCGGTCGGTGATGTCTCTCATGAAGGCGCTGAAGACGTAGCGGCGTCCCAGCCTGGTCGCGGAGATCGTGATCTCGACGGGAAACGTGCGTCCGCCTTTGTCGATGGCGGGGACCTCGACGCGTTTGCCGATGATGGATTTCTCGCCCGTTCTAAGGAAACGTTCGAGCGCCATGCTGTGGGACGCACGCAGATCCGGGGGAATGATGAGGTGCTGCAGGAGCTGACCCACCGCTTCCTCGGCGGTGTAACCGAAGATGGTCTCGGCCGCGCGGTTGAACTCGATGACGCGCCCTCGTTCGTCGGCTGTGATCACGGCGTCGGTGGAGGCTCCGATGATGGCCGATTTTTGCGCCTCGCTCGCCTGTAGCCGCTCGAGGGTCGCATGAAGGTTGGTGACGTCGGCATAGGTGATCACGTGGCCGCCGCCTGGAAGTGGGCTGCCCGAAATCTCCAGGATGAGGCCACTGTCGGAGTGCCAAGTGTAGCGGTCGCGTGATCCGCCGATGACCTTGCGGACGAGATCTCCGATGTCCTCGACCTCCTGGCCATCGAAGGTTCGGTCCTTGGCACAGACGAAGTCGAGTCCATCGGCGAATGTGATGCTGCCCCCGGGGAAACCGGAGGGAAGGGCGAGCTGGCGTTGCAGCTCGCGGTTCATCCTGACGAGACAACCGTCGGTGTCGATGACGCTGATGCCTTCCGACATGTGCTCGAACGTCGTCATGAGCAGCGCCGTCTGCTGCTGAAGCTTCAGCTCACGGCGCTTGAGCTCGGTGATATCCGCCCGAATGCCCACGATGTCGCCGGCTTCGGTGCGGCGCTCCTCGATGTGAAGCCAGCGTCCGTTCGGCAATTCCTGCTCGAAGGGTCCGGACGGATTGCGATGGGCTTGTAGCCTTTCGTCAATCCAAGCATCGACACGCCCCAAGGCTGCCGGGTATTGCCCACGCACGGCGCCGTAGCGCAGGATGTCTGTGAACTTTGCACCGGGCGCAATTGCATCGGCGCTGTGGGCATATATCGAGCGATAGGCTTCATTGAAAACAACGAGGCGATCGTCGCAATCATACATGGCGAACCCGTCAGGAATTGCCTCGATGGCATCGATGAGCCGCTGCTTGGCAAGCCGCGCCTCGCGCTCCTTGGAAAGGAGCTGGCGTTCTCGCTGCAAGGTTAGCATCGCGAGCCCAAAGATGCCGATCGTCGTAATGCTGGCGACGAGGATCATGACCGAGAAAGGTGCCTGCAGATTGGCCGATAGGTCGGGCAGGTAGCCGCCAAAGCCCATGGCTGCAGTGCCAGTTGCCTGCTGCCAGGCAAGGAGACAAACCTGGATCCAGATCCACGCGGTGAAGCCGAATGCCAGAGTGAGCGGCCCCAGCAATACGTTGGGCCAACGGTTCGACGGTCTGTGAAATGTCTTAGTGTTCATCTGTCATTAACCGCGCCGGCGTTCTGGGAGCACAACAGCGAAGCTATCCAATTGTGATTACTGCTTTATAGTGTCAGCGGCCGCGCGAACGAGAACAAGCGGAGCGGCGGTCACTTCAAGCTGCGCGCGGTCACATTGTCCTGCAGCGCCTGGCGGTCGACCGACTGGACGCCGAGGGCCATCTGCGGCTGGTGGTCGATGATGATGAGCTGGCCGTTCTGCGGCGTGAGGAGCCCGAGGTAATTGATCATCATGATCTGCCTTGTCTGAAGCAGTCGGGGGAGGCGGCGCCGAGAAGCCCCGCCTCCGTCTTGCATTTTGGTGTCCGCGGTCAGGCTCCCATGTCGAACAGGAGAACCTCGGCTTCTCCGAGCCCTGCGATGCGCAGTATCCCCGAGGTGGAGATGGCCACGCCATCGCCCTCGCGAAGCGTCTCGCCGTTAAGCTCCACGGAACCACGGGCGACTTGGACCCAGCCGCCGCGGCCCGGTGCGATGGCGTGCTCGACGACGTCACCCTCCCCGAGCAAGGTCGCAAAGAGATCGACGTCTTGATGGATCGTGACCGAGCCGTCCCGTCCGTCGCGCGAGCCGATCAATCTCAGCCGGCCGCGCTTCTCCGCATCCGGAAAAGCCTTCTGCTCGTAGCCGGGCTCGATCCCTTTCCGATCTGGGATGATCCAGATCTGGAGGAAGTGGACCGGGTCGGTCTTGGAGGCATTGAACTCGGAGTGCCGGATCCCTGAGCCGGCCGACATGCGCTGCGCGTCTCCGGGCCGGATCACCGAACCCGTGCCGAGGCTGTCCTTGTGCTCCAGCGCGCCGTCCAGGACATAGGAGATGATCTCCATGTCGCTGTGGGGGTGCGCGGGAAAGCCCCCGCCCGGCGCCACGCGGTCGTCGTTGATGACGCGCAGCGGGCCGAAGCCCATGTGCTTCGGGTCATGGTAGTGCCCGAACGAGAAGCTGTGCTTGCTGTCGAGCCAGCCGAAGTTGGCCCGGCCGCGCTCCTCTGATTTCCGTACCGTCAGTGTCATGGCTCATCTCCTTGCCGGCGGCGAAGGCCGCCTGTTGACCGGAGAGGTAGAACGATGCCCCGGCGAGGGCAATCCATGATATAGTGAGCAATCTGTATCCAATTTCGCTACAATGGGCTTATGGATAAGCTCGAAGCCATGAATGCGTTCGTGAAGGTCGTCGCGCTCGGCAGCTACGCCGAGGGGGGGCGCGCACTGGGTCTTACCCGTTCCGCCGTCAGCAAGGCGGTGATGGAGCTGGAGCAACTTCTCGGGGCGCGCCTGCTCGACCGTACGACGCGCCGCGTCAGCGCGACCGAGGCCGGCCTCGCCTATTACGAGAGTTGCGTCGACATCCTCGCGCGCGTCGAGGAGACCGAGATGCAGGTCTCCCGGCTGCACGACGAGCCGAAGGGCGTCCTCAAGATCAACGCGCCGGTCTCGTTCGGCGTGCTCCACCTCGGACCACTGATCGGCGCGTTCATGGCTCAATATCCCGATCTGAAGATCGAGCTGACGCTCAACGACCGGTTCATCGACCCGATCGAGGAGGGCGTCGATGTCACGATCCGGATTGGCATCCTCGCAGACTCCAGCCTGATCGCGCGTCGCCTTGCGCCGGCCCGTCGTGTGCTGGTGGCAGCACCCGATTATGTGAAGGGAAGCGGCTCACCAAGCGCGCCGGACGATCTCCTGCAGCATCGATGCCTGAATTACGGACACACGACGACACTACAGCGCTGGCAGCTCACTCGCGAAGGCCAGTCGATCAGCCTCCCAATCAATTCCGTGATGTGCTCGAACAACGGCGACGTACTGCGCGCAGCCGCACTCGCCGGGCAGGGAATCGCCAAGCTGCCGACCTTCCTGGTCGGACCCGACATCAAGTCCGGCCGGCTGATGTTCATACTGCCGGAGTACCCGCCGACGGAGCTCGGCGTGTTCGCGCTCTACGCCCCGAACCGCTACCTCGCGGCCAAGACCCGTTTGCTGATCGATTTCCTGGCCGCCCGGTTCGGCGAGCGGCCCGCCTGGGATGACCTTGCCTGATCGCCCTGGCCGGATGTCCGCGTGTGCCCACTTGTTTCGACGCCATACCCCTGACAGCAAATCCGGCCGCCAGAGCTTGAATTGGGAACGCTCGGCTCATACGGTGGGAATTGGCCGACGATCCCTCGATGCCCAGTGCGAAACCTCATTCAATGCAGTCCACAGAGCGGTGCCCCATCGAATCCCAGCGGGGCTTCCGGCGCCGCGGGCTGACCATCGTCGCCACAATGGCTATCGCCTATGTCGCGAGCCACTTTTTCCGTGCCTCGAATGTCACCATCGGCCTCGATCTAATGCGCGATCTCGAAATCGGGCCGGAGGCGCTCGGTGTGCTGACGGGTGCATTCTTCTTTGGATTTGCCGCCATGCAGATCCCCTGTGGCCTCTTCTTCGATCACTTTGGCCCGCGCAAGACCGTAGTCGGCATGCTCGTGCTCGCCACGGTCGGCGGCATGATCTTCACTCTGGCTCAGAATTGGCCGATGCTTCTCGCCGGCCGGGTCCTGTTGGGCGCCGGTTTCGGCGTCATGCTGATCGGCAGCATGGTCGTAATCTCGCGGTGGTTTCCGCCAGACCGCTTCTCCACGCTCGCGGCGACGGTTCTGTCGATCGGCCTGCTCGGCAACCTTGCCGCCACGACGCCACTGGCCTGGGCGTCCGAGGTCATAGGATGGAGACCGGTATTCGCCGCCGCAGTCGTATTCACTGCGCTTGCCACCATCTCCGTCTGGCTGATCGTGCGTGACGCCCCCTCTGGGCATCCTTTTCTCACGCGCGCTCCTGAATCGCCGCGCCAAATGCTCCAAGGCCTCGTCGAGGTTCTACGCGAGCCCCGCCTTAAGCCGATCTTGGCACTCAATTTCTGCAACTACGCGTGTACCTTCACCGTGCAAGGACTGTGGGGCGGTCCCTTCCTGCGGGAAGTGCACGGGCTCGGCTCGATCGCCGCCGGCAATGTCCTGCTTGCTGCCGTCGTCGCCTACCAGATCGGCATGCTCGTGTTCGGGCCGCTCGACCGGCGCCTCGACACACGCAAATGGATCGCGGTCGCAGGCAGTCTCGTCATCGTCACGCTACTTGCCGTCCTGGCACTCGTGCGCCAGCCACCCACGTGGCTGCCCGTCGTTGCCATTTGCTGCATTGGTTTCTTCAGTGCGTCCAGCACCATGGTGATGACGCATGGCCGTGGCATCTTCCCCGACCGGCTGATCGGGCGCGGTATTGCCACCATGAACACCGCCGTCATGCTTGGGGTCGCGTGCATGCAGACGCTGTCCGGGTTCATCGTCGGCGCCTTCGAGCCACTGCCCGGCGGCGCTCGTACGGAGACTGCCTATTGCGCGCTCTTTGCAGTGCTCGCAGTCGTCTTGAGCGTCGCAGTTGCGATCTACAGCCGCTCCGCAGACGTGAAGCCGAGCGACGAGATGCTGGCACGCGGCAAAGTGAGCGCCGAGCGTTAGCGCGACGATTAGTCGACGACGCGATGGGAATATGCAGACACGCCCCGGTGCAAGCTGTGCTGACGCACTCTAAACCATGCGGGGCGAGCCTGCTGGCGCCTGGAGCCCTGCTACAGCGGCAGCGTCACCAACTGCGCGTCGGCCAGCGAGCGGCTGACAGCCGTGGTCCACTCCATGTACTTGACCCCGGTCGCAAGGTCCGTGTGTGTGACCTGCTCCCTGCCGCGGATGGCGTTGATGAACTCCTCCTCGACGCGCCAGCCGCCGCGCTTCGACGGATCGATCGCCACCGGCTCCAGCGCCGCCTGTCCTCGCTTGCCGGCCGACAGCTGCAGCGAGCCGCCCACCGGTTGGTGCAGGCGAATGCTGCCTTCCGTGCCGGCAATCAGCACGTCCGCCAGCTCCGGTACGTGCCCCAGCACGCTCGACACGTTGAAGCGCATCTGTCCGCCCTGCGCCATGGCGCCGATGACGTCGATATGATCGGGAATCTCCATCGCCACGCGGCGGCCGCTATCATCGAGGCGGTGACGCACGACGTTCTGGCCGACTGCCATGACCGACTTCGCCGGCCCGACCCAGCGCATCATGGCCTCGTACCAGATGCCCATGTTCATGACGTTGTCACCGGACAGCTCTCGGTTCTGCCGCCAGTGCCGCTTGGCCGAGCCGTCAGGATAGGCGCGGTTGGCCGCAATGCGCGCATCGATGGTGATGAGGTCACCGATGGCGCCGCCGGCGATCATCTCGGCGATCGTGCGGTCGAAGGCGAGCGTATGTGGCGCCGGCACGATCTGGGCCGTGAGCGCCGGATGCCGCCTCGCCGCGTCGAGCATGTCGCGGGCGTCGTCGTGGTCCATGGCCATGCGCGCTTCACAGAGCACGTGCTTGCCCGCCTCCAGCGCCGCGATCAGCAAGGTCGAATGCATGTAGGGCCATGTGCCGATGCACACCGCGTCGATATCGTCGTCGTCGAGCAGCGCCTGCCAGTCGTCGTGCACCTTTGCGATACCGAACTCGGATGCCACCCGCTGCCCCGACTCGCGCGTGCGGTTCGCGACCGCGACGATCTCGACGCCGGCCTGCTGCTTCAGCCCCGGAATGTGCAGCTTGGTCGTGTTGCCCCCGGCCCCGATCAAGCCGACGCGGATGGTGTTCTCGGGCATGGCGGGTCTCCTTGTTCGAGATTGGACGCGCGTAGTCGCCTGCGACGACGAAAAACGAGGATAGCGCACATCCCGCGTGCCACGTCCATGCAATCGACCGGAAGATTCCGGCGGCTCATACAGGTACGGCTTGAAGCGGTTGTAGAATGAACGGCACTCTGCCTGTCACCCTGCAGCAGTTTCCCGACGGAAACCGACGCGCACTCCCCGTCGCCGATGGCTGCAAACGGGATCAACCGTCAAGTCTACCAAGACGCTGCCGGTCGAAGCCTAATCCGACGAAAGCGGCGCGATATCAAGCGAGCGGGCCATTGCATTCAAACGCGCGAGAACCTGCGGTGACAGCGGCACGCCATTGGCAGCACGGTCACGGCGGCGTAAAGCCCGATCGTCGCCCGGCAGGCGGATTCGCTCGAAACCCGGCAGTCGCGCTGACGCGCGGAGAGCTTCCAGATGCCGGCAAGTCTCCGCCGCGAATTGATCAGGATCGACGAAGCGCGCCACGTCGAGTGCGACGATGAATTGTCCGGTATTCGTGATCGTACTGCTGTCGGCGTTGAAGTCGACCACGTCCGCCCCCATCGCGGCGCCGTTCAGTGTGCCGGCAAGCAGCCCCAGCACCAACGCGAGCCCCGCCCCCTTGTAGCCGCCGATCGGTAGCAACATGCCACGAGCACTGTCGGCCGGGTCGGTCAGCGGCGCTCCGGTCGCTCGGTCGATCATCCATCCCTCGGGCATGGCGCGGCCGGTGAGCGCGTAGTTTTTTACGGTGCCGTACGAGACCACAGTCGTCGCCATATCGATGACCACCGGATCGGCCCCGGGCGATGCCTTCGTGGCAATCGGTATGCCGACCGCGAGCGGATTGGTGCCGAGGAGTAGTTCGGTGCCGCCCCACGGGGCCATGTGGTTGGCACTGGCAACGGCCGAGTAGATACCGATCATGCCGGCCTGCATGGGCAATGCCGCGTAGACGGAGGCGGCACCGGCATGGTTCGAGCCGCGAATTCCAACCCAGGCGACGCCGGTTTCGCGAGCGAGCGCGATTGCCGTGTCCGCTGCCCGTTTGACGACGAGGCTGCCGAGCCCATTGTCGCCATCGATACGAGCCGTCGCCGGAGCTGTGCGTGTGACCGCGATCTCAGGGCGAGGGTTGAGACCGCCCGCCTTGATCCGCTCGACATACTGCGGCAATCGGAAGATGCCGTGCGCGTCCGCGCCGACGAGGTCTGCTTCGACCATAAGGCTAGCGGCCGTTCCGGCGTCTTGAAGCGGGACCCCGGCGGCCAAGTAGGCAGCTTCGATGAAGCGTGCGAGCGCGTCTGCCGTAAAGCGTCGGCCTGCGGAACTGTCAGCGATGCTCAAGAAGGGTCTCCCTGCCTCGATGGCGTGAGATTGCAACAATTTCGCTCCGCCCAAGCGGGCCATGCTTACGCTGTCGCATCGATCAGCATAAGCGCGAGACATTCCCAGGTGAAAGCATCGCATCCCGGCATCGAGATCGCCAAGAAGGTCGACATCTGATCGCTGACGCTGTCCATCGGATTTCAGACATGGTCGGCGGCGGTGTATCGCCGCCGCCACCAAGTGTCTCGAGGTCCAATTCGGATTCAGTACGTGCTCGCTTCCTTCTTTTTGGCGGTGCCTGCCTCGGCGCCGGTCAGCATGCCGCGCATGCCCTCGCCGTTGACGCGCCACCACTCGTGAAGAATGCGCACATCCCAGCCAATGCAGAAGTGCTTCACGCCCATCTCGAGATAGGGCGCTGCCTGTTTGATGTCGGCCAGTTCCACGCGTGGGTGAAGGCCCATCTTCAGCGCCGTCTCGATGGTCCTGCGTTCTGCCCGCTTCACATCGGGATGATTCCGCTGACCGGTAAGACCAAGGCTCATCGAATAATCGGAAGCTCCGAACTGCACCATGTCGATGCCTTTGACCGACAGGATCGCATCGAGATCCTCGACGCACTCTCGCTTCTCGACCATGATGGCGATCACCACCTCGTTGAGCGCCTCGACATAGGCCGGCGAGCCACCTTCGAGCACCGTGCCGACGTCGCGCCGCATGCCGACGCCGAGACGTCCGCCCGTCCCCGGCGTTTCCGCGCGCACGGCAGCAATACAGCCTTCCGCGTCGGCGACGGTGCGTACATCGGCGAACAGAATGCTCTGGAAGCCCGAGCCGATGGCCCGCATGGCTTGATGCGTGAACTGCGTCTGCTCGACCTTGATCATGCCGCCGAGGTTTTTCAGCTCGAGCGCACGGCCGAGATTGTCCAGGTCGTGCATCGTGAAAGGCGAGTATTCGGCAGTGAACTCGACATAGTCGTAGTTGCCGGCGTCGCCGACCAGCTCCACCAGCGTGGGCCAAGTGGACAGCAAATGCGTGCCGATCGAGGGCTGGTTCGCATCGAGCAGAGCGCGCAGGCGATTGTGCCGCATGACGACGTATCCTCAGGTCAAGGAGGGACAAGAAGCAGTACGCGAAGGTGGTCCAATTATCGCTCGTGCACAATACGGATGAAGAACCTGGAGAGTGTGCCTGTTTGAACGCGGCGGCGCTGGTCCTGCCCGGGATGGTTTCAAGCTCCGGGATGTTCGAAAGCGGACAAGGGATCACCGACGGCTGGCAAGCTCGACAAGTGTCCGGCCGACCTCGGCAATTGGTAACGGTCAAGCTTCCATGGAAGCCGTCTCACGCCCAAGTCACCGGACGAGCCGCCCCGGCAGGGCGCCCGTCGGCGTGTCGTCACGCAGGGTCTCGATGCCGGAAACGAAGGTGTGCCGGTAGCCGCGGGCTTTCTGCATGATGCGCTTTCCACCTGTCGGCAGATCGTAGATCACCTCCGGGGGGCACAGGCTGAGCCGGTCGAAATCGATGACGTTGAGATCAGCCTTTTTGCCGGGCGCCAGTGTACCCCGGTCCGTTAATCCGTAGCTCGCCGCCGTATCGTGTGCATGCTTGCGCACAAGCGTCTCCAGTGGCAGTCGACCGGACTTGCGATCACGGCCCCAGTAGGACAGCAAGAACGTCGGCTGACTGGCATCGCAGATGATGCCGACATGCGCGCCGGCGTCGGCGACGCCCATTACGGTTGCCGGATCCGTCAACATCTCCCGAACGTCGTCGAGGTTGCCACGAGCGTAGTTCTCGAAGGGATGCATCATCATCCCCTTGCCGCCATCGGAAAGCAGGATCTCCAGCGCGAACGCCTTCACGGTCTGGCCGCGCGCCTTGGCTTGGTCGACGATGTTGGTCGACACATCGGGCTCGTAGTTCAGATCCGATCCGAGCCTGAAGGTGCGCGGGAGCATCTCCTCGACGCGCCGCGTCGTCTCGTCGTCCGATGGCTCTTCGATCAAACGCCGGCGCAATGTTGCATCGGCCGCGAGCCGCGCATAGCGCTGGTCCGGCGTCAATGCGCTCAGCTCCAGCCACGCGGGATGCCCGGCAAACGGATGCAGCGTCGTCTCCAGCCCCATCAACACGCCGATGCCGCGGCAGGACACCTGCGCTTTCGCATCCATCCCGCTGGCCCGCATCGCATGGATCCAGTCGAGCGTCTCACGCCACAGGCGAGGGTGCTGCTTGACCTGCACGAGCAGGCACGAGAGCGGCCGGCCGGACAAGGCCGCGGCCTCCTGCAGGGTCTCGAACTCTCCCGGCCCGAAGTCGGAATTGACCTCGAGCACGCCGCGGCCAGCCCGCTTCATCGCCAGGGCAAGGCCAGCCAGCTCGGGCTCGCGCGCCGACAGGCTCGGGACGAGGCGGCCATCCTTGGCGCGGTGCTTGGTTGTCCGCGAGGTGGTGAAGCCGAGCGCGCCGGCTGCCAGCGCCTCCTCGAGCAACTGGCCCATGGCTCGGATCTCGGTCTCGGTCGGCGCCTCGTCGTGCACGGCACCGCGCTCGCCCATCACGTAGAATTGCAAGGCCGTGTGCGGCACCTGGGTCCCGATATCGATCGAGTGAGGCACCGCTTCCAGTGCCGCCATGTACTCGGGAAACGACTCCCAGTCGAACTTGACACCCTCGGCCAGGACGGTGCCGGGAATGTCCTCGATGCCTTCCATCAAGTTGATCAGGAAGTTGGAGGTCCCGGGCTTCACCGGCGCAAATCCGACGCCGCAATTGCCGAAGAGCGCCGTTGTGACGCCATGCAGTGAGGAGGGGGCGAGCTGTGAGTCCCAGGTAGCCTGTCCGTCGTAGTGGGTGTGAATGTCGACGAACCCTGGCGTGACCAGCATGTCTTCGGCAGCCACTTCGCGCCGTCCGGGCCCAATATCGCCGCCCAAGGCCGTGATCCGGCCGGCATCGATGGCAATGTCGGCAACCCGTCGCGGCGCGCCCGTGCCATCGATCACTGTGCCACGGCGAACAACGAGATCATGCATGGTGTGCCCCCAATATTCATCGGATCCGGCGCCCAACTCGGCCAGGACAATGATGTGGCATCGCGCTCGGGCGCACAATCCCAGAGGCGACAACGACCAGCTCGGCGGGTGAGGCAAGCCGACAACGGCGTCGGGCTTCAAGGGTGGCAGCACCTCTGTAAAGGTCGAGGTTCAGTTCATGGACGCCCATGTTCCGGAGGCAGAAATCCGACAGTGGTGCGTGAATAGCCCCAAGGGGCCCATCACGGAACAACCGCTCCAGGTGTGATCCCTTGAACACCGCATGGGCGCGTCCGAGCGTCAACGCAACGCACGTAATCCTCGACAAGACGCTCGTGCTACTTGGTCGTGGCGTCGGTGGGTGCGCTCGTGTCTGCCGCTTTGGGGGCTGTGATGGTTTCTGTCGGGACTTGGCGGACAGCCACAGTGTTCTGGTCGTCGTAGATCGCCCAACCGAGGACGGCTCCAATGACGACCAACACGACGAGGACAGTACCGACATTGACCCGATCACGTCGTTCCGGACGCAGCATCGGTCCTCCGTTTGCTTTAAGGCGGGCGGATGCAAGAGGGTCCGTCTCCGCAAGTCCAGGGACAGCTCTCGATCGCCGTCAGTCCTCCGGGCAAACGAAAAGTCGCGGGAAAAGGTTGCACCTCGTGTCGCGGCGCTCGCCCCTATGGGAATTTATCGCTCTGCACAGGCACAAAAGACGCCCCGCTTAGCCTCCAGCAGGAGTGCATTAGAAGCGCGTTGATTTACGGGGAGGCAGGGTTTCGTCTAAGTACTTGATTTAATTGGTGGAGCCGAGGGGGATCGAACCCCTGACCTCGTGAATGCCATTCACAAGGTCTATGGTAATTTCACGACACAAGTGCAATTCTGCCGCACCCATGAAGTGTTCTATTTCAGTAGCTTAGTCGATCATTGGGAACATAGTGGCACATATCAGCCTCTACAAGCGCACCAAATTTTGCTACCTAGATGCTACCTACGAGACTTCGTGATTTGTTCGTTTGTCTAGACACATCAAATCGGTTCCCAGGTAGCAGCGCGAGGCGCGACATGGCGACGACCGCACTTACCGATATGGCCATTCGTAATTTGACAATCCCGCTGCGCGGCCAGGCCGAGACGTGGGACTCGCGCATTCCGGGATTCGGCGTTCGCGTCTCTGCTGCCGGCACACGGTCGTTTGTCCTGGTCTACCGCTTTCACGGCCGCGCGCGCCGACTGACGCTCGGACGCTATCCAGCGTTGTCGCTCGCCGATGCGCGCAAGCTTGCTAGCCAGGCGCTGCGGGAGGTGACGCTCGGCACCGATCCGGCCACCCAGAAAATCGAACCGCGGATCGCGGAGGCAAAGTCACGCGAGCGTACAGTTGCATCGACCGTGGACGAGTACATCGAGAAGTACGCACGCCAGAAAAATAAGGATTGGGCCACAACGCGCGACATCCTGCGACGCGAGTACGTCGCGGCGTGGGGCGAACGCCCGCTCACAAAGATCACGGCGGACGACGTCATGCGTGTCGTCGACGACGTGGTTGTCCGCAGCTCGTCGGCGACTGGACATAACCGCTTCGTATACGCTCGGCACTTCTTCAATTGGTGTGTCGGCCGCGGGTATCTCGATGCCTCACCAATGGCGAATCTAAATCCGCCGCCGAAAGCGAAGGATCGCGACCGCGTGCTCGCCGACGACGAGCTTCGCTGCATTTTGGTTGCAGCAGAAGCGATGCACTATCCGTACGGGCCGATGATCCGGCTCCTTATCCTGACGGCCCAGCGGCGCAATGAGGTCGCTGGTATGCGCTGGAGTGAGATCGATCTGAGGGCAGGGGAGTGGTCGCTCGCTGCCGACCGAACAAAGTCCGCGCGAAAGCATGTGGTGCCGCTGTCTCCGGCAGCCACCGACATCGTCCGTAAGCTGCCGAATATTCATGACGACTTCCTGTTTCCAGCGCGCGGCCGTGATGCGGTTGTGTCTGGTTTCAGCAAGTGGAAGACAGAACTCGATGAGCGCTCAGGCGTTGGGGACTGGCGCGTGCATGACCTGCGCCGCTCTGCCGCGACGGGCATGGCGCGTCTCGGCGTAGCGCCGCACGTGATCGAGCGGCTGCTCAATCACACACGCGGCACCTTCGGTGGCGTCGCCGGCGTCTACAATCGCTTCGGCTATCTTCCCGAGATGCGCACTGCGCTCGCCCTTTGGGCCGAGCACGTGCAAGCACTCGTTGATCAGCATCTCACTGAATTCGCAGCGACCGTGTCGAACTAGCAACAATCGAATGGCGCGAAGCAGGTTATCTTGTCGTCGGGATCAACGAGGAGGGTTCAGCGAACTTCACCGCCCATGGCAACGACAGTCCGACCGCTACGAAGTTCATCTCGGCGCGGGAGCTGTCCGAGATGATCCCTTTTACACGTCAACACGTGCTTCGCCTGGAGAAGGCCGGGAAGTTTCCGAAACGCATCCAGATCGGCGCTCGCCGCGTCGGCTGGCTGCTATCGGAGATCGAGGCCTGGGTCGCGCAGTGTGCTTCATTGCGCGGTGGACAAATTCCGGCGGAATAGGCGAGAGGCCCCCGGCGCGAAACGCCGGGGGCCTTTTGATGAAAAAGTGATTCTCCTGGTGACGGTTGAATGCATTCGGATGAACAGTGACACGATGCATTCACCCACGGCGCCAAGTTTAGAACCGTCGAGATGGGCCAGTAGCTGCCGAGATCACCGCTAACGACTACGATGTCTCCATTCCCCAGGTGCAGACATCGATTTTGCAATTGAGCCCAAATCGCCGGCCGGTCCTGACCTCAAGCGTTGGCGGTATCCAACGTGATTAGCCTGTGGCGACGGGCAAGTTCTGCGGCTTTCCATTCCGGCAGACCGTCCTCCAGCCGGCGCACCCGAAAGCCTTTGGCCCCTGAGCAGGGAAACGGCTTCGAACGACAGGACGCACCACGGGCCGCGGCAGTAGGCGACGACCTCCTTGGCCGGGTCGAGCAGTGGCGAGCTTTCGCTTCAAGCTGGCGAGTGGGATACTGACGGCGCCCGGAATATGCGCCATCTCGAACTCGTCCGCCGGTCGCACGTCCAGAACCTGGACGTCGCCCTTCTGCATGCGCGCCAGGAGCTCGACGCGCGACACAGGCTCCATGTCGTCGCGGCTGTCGAAATAGGTGCGCACGATCGTGTCGACCTCGGCGACGTGGCTCTCTCCGATGCGGGTGAGCGCCGCAACGAGATCGAGCACAGCCAGCGCCGGAGAGGCAGTAGTAAACGAACTTGCCGTCCCGGCGCGTCTCGACGAGACCGGCCCGCCGCATGCGCTGCAGGTGCTGTGAGGCATTCGCGATCGACAAGCCGGTGCAGTCGGCCAGCGTCTCGACGCTACGCTCGCCCTGGGCGAGCGCCTCCAGCAACTCGAGACGATGCTCGTGCGCGACCGCCTTGGCCACTTCGGCAAACTGGCGGAACAGCAGGCGCTTCGGGCTTCCGCTTGACGCCATCTCGGGTCTCCACTATCGATCAAGACATTGCTTGAATGATGCGCTGGCGTCAATCCGCATCGGCGGATGCATGCGGGAAACCAGTCGATGAGCGAATTCTTGCTCGACAACGAGCCGATCGTTCGCCTTTCGGCCTTCGCAGGGTGTTCATGGTCATGGCGCTGTGGGAGGTGCTGGCGCCTCGGCGACTCCAGGCGATCGGGCGGATCGACGCGCTGGCCCAGCAACCTGGGCGTAGTCGTTCTAGATACCGTGCTCGTGCGCATTCTGTTTCCGACGACGGCTGTTGGGCTCGCACTTCTGGCAGAGGCGAAGGGGTTCGGGCTGTTCAACGCCTGGCACGGTCGCGAGACTGGATCGCGATCGTCGTCTCCGTAGTCATCCTCGACTTGGTCATCTACTTGCAGCACGTCCTGTTCCATGCCGTCCCGGCGCTGTGGCGGCTGCATCGCATGCACCACGCCGATCTCGAGTTCGATCTCACAACGGGCGCGCGTTTCCATCCGATCGAAATCCTGCTGTCGATGCTGATCAAGCTCACCGTCATCGGTGGTCTCGGAGCACCCGCCGTCGCGGTGCTAGTCTTCGAGGTGCTGCTCAACGCGACCGCGATGTTCAACCACTCGAACGTGCGACTGCCGGCTCCGGTCGATCGCGTCCTGCGCTGGCTCGTGGTGACGCCGGATATGCATCGCGTGCACCACTCCGTCGTCGTCCGCGAGACCAACTCCAACTTCGGGTTCAACCTGCCGTGGTGGGATCAGCCTGTTCGGAACCTACCGTGCGCAGCCTGAGGCTGGGCACGAAGGCATGACGATCGGTGTTAGAGAAATCCGCGATCCGGCCGAGCAGCGGCTCGACCGCATGCTGACGCAGCCACTCCGAAAAGGAGAGCGCATACCCGCTCGGACGGGGGAGAGAATGGAATGACGTCTGAACTCGTCGCGGGTGCACCGGCTCACGGAGACCACGGATGACGACGCGCAAGTTTCCGCCGATCCTGACCGACAAGCACTACGAGGAGGCTTCGTCGTTTGTGCCTGAGAACCTCCTGCGCGAGGCGCGGCGGCAAAAGCGGCTTGCCGATCGCCCGGTTCCAGGCGTCTGCGTACTCGATCCCGACGGAGATATCGTCCGGCAAGCCCGAGCCGCCGGCAGGACTGCCCGAGATCCGGACTGGGCTTGCTATCACACTGACCTTTACAGGCTGACACACGACGGGATCGAACTGGGGATTGTCCCCTGCGCCGTGGGTGCCTCCTTCGCGGTCCTCATCGCAGAGCAGCTCTTTGCATCTGGCTGCCGCCTGCTCATCAGCGTGACGTCGTCGGGGCAGCTGGTGGAACTGCGGCCGCCGCCTTACTTTGTCCTCATCGAGCGGGCCTTGCGAGACGAAGGCACGAGCTATCACTATCTCCCACCGTCGGAATTCAGCGAGGGCCCATCGCAGCTCCTTGCGTCTCTGCAGGGGGCATTCCACGCACTGAGTGTGCCGGTGATGCGCGGGGCGACGTGGACGACTGATGCGCCTTATCGAGAAACTCCGACGACCATCGCCGCGATGAAGGCAAAAGGGCTGCACGCCGTCGAGATGGAGGCAGCTGCGTTATATGCTTTCGCCCACGCCCGTGAGCGGCCTGTTCTATGCTTCGCCCACGTCACCAATCAGATGGCCCGAGTTCGAGGGCGACTTCGAGAAGGGCGAGGCAGACGGCTCGGTTGATGCGCTCGCTGTCATCGTCGCGGCAGCACGAGCGGTCATGCCTTAGGAGTTCACAGGCGTGGGGCCATGCCTGTTGCTGTTCCGCTTACGACCACCTGAGCTGGCGCCAATAGGTCCTGCTTTCAAAGTGAGAACTTCGTCGGCTCCGGGTCAAAACGCGTCGCCGGCCGCCGCCCCTGCTAACCATTCCACGACAGATGTGGCCAGAAAGCTGACTGCGGATCAAGAGGATAGGGAGCGGCAGTCACATTCTGGTAAACAGCAGTGCTGCCCCAAAGGAAAAAATCGATACATCACGCGTGATCTTGATGAAGATGCGCGAGACGTAGCGCGCCGGAAGATGAAGACCAAGGCCTTCCTCAAGTCACGCGACGAGAGAAAACGGGTCGAGATGCGCTTCGGTCATCTGAAGACCCATCACGGCTTCGAGCGTATGAGACTGCGAGGCCTCACCGGCGCCCGTGACGAGTTCCACCTCGCAGCCATCGTGCAGAACCTGAAGACGATGGCCTTGCGCCTGATCCACCCGCCGCCGAAACCGAAACCCGCGTGAGTTGCGTTGGGTAGCGTAGCGTGGCGCAGCGTCCAAGCCGTGGCGTCGGCGCGCGAGGCCCCGAGGCCGGAGCCTCGAGTGTCGCTGCCGGAACGTGATCCTCGACGTCAAAGGCCGAATGTAAAATCACGACGCTCGCCGACTTTCTCGACAGCATCGACCCACATCGACCGTCGTGTCGGCGCTCAACACTGGTGTTGCCATTCGGCCTTCTGTGGTTCGGCCGACGTGGTGCGCCGCAATCTTCAGGGTTGCAGCGGCTCGAAGCCTCAATGGCAGCTTTCGACCTGGGTCCGTTTCTGTTCGTATTTTGAGGAGAACTTTCTACCGTCGCCGACCAGACGGCCGCGGGTTTGCCGAACGGTAGCTTGTTGGTAGCATAGTGGACTGTCTGAGGTGGGAAGGAACGGTCGAGGAGCGTCCGAGCCAACGTCCGCGTCCGACGATTCTATTCCGCCTCTCCAATGTCGTCGCGTCTGGCTTTTCATTGGAGTGACCCCGATTATGACGACCGAGGGAAAAGATACCAAGAGTTCAGCTCCCGGCGCGCGCTCAATCTCGGGCAAGACCGATCCAGTGATCCGAACTATCTCCTGGGACGACGTGGTCTCGGCGATGCGCGAGGGTGCCGGCGATTTCCGTAAGGCACCGCGGCTGGGTCTGCTGGTCGGCGGCATTTGTGCCGCGGGCGGCATCACGCTGGTAATGTTGCTGACATGGCTCGATATGGCCTATTTCGCCTATCCGCTGGCGATGGGCTTTGCCATTCTTGCTCCGCTGCTTGCAACCGGGCACTACGTGGTCAGCCGCGATCTCGAAGCGCATAGCAATGCACCACCGCTCGGTGACATCTGGCGGGAGATCATTGGCCGGTCCGAGATCCGCTGGATGGCATTCGTCACGGTCTTCATCTTGCTGATCTGGATGTATCAAGTTCGTCTGCTGATGGCGGTGCTGCTGGGGATGTTGGGCTTTGGCGCAACGCTTTCGGAGTTCGTCAACGCCGTGCTCTCGACCAGCAACGGTTTGGCCTTCCTGGCTATCGGCCACATTGTCGGCGCGATCATGGCGACGGTCCTGTTCTCGGTTACAGTGGTCTCCTTCCCGCTCATCCTTGACCGCGAGGTGGACCTCATGACCGCGATGATCACCTCGGTTGCGGCGGTGGCCAAAAACCTGGCACCAATGCTCGGCTTCGCGGCGCTGATCATCGTGGCGCTGGTCACCGGGATGGTGCCGTTCTTCCTCGGGCTCGTCGTCGTTGTGCCGGTTTTCGGACATGCCACTTGGCATCTTTACCGCCGGGTCATCGAGCCGTTGCCTGGAAAGGCATCCTGAACGACCTGGCGAGCCCTGCCAGCCACGTCCCAAGACCCTGCCCCTTGATCTGCGCGAACGTCACCCCATCCACACCCGGCGCACCCGCATTGGCGCAGGCCAGCCTGTAGGCGAGGAGCAGAATCTCTTCGCGGCATATCTTGTCGTAGAGCACGCAGAAGCGAAAGGCGGACTCCGCCTTCGCCTTCGCGTCGAGCTTCCTCTGAAGGCTCCGGATCTTCTCAGATGTTGCGAGGCTCATCGCCAATCACTTTCACCTTGCCTTCTTCGAAAGCGTGCCAGAAGTCAGGGCCCTTTGCTCCGCTGGCGTTACCCGGCCTCGACGCTCGACTGGCCCTGTCGACAATTCTCTGGGTGATATTTTCCCTCACTGTTTGGTTCGCGCCCTCGGGGCACACGGCCAACTTCTGCGGTCCCGAGGCACGGATGATCAGATGGCATATGCCAGTGCATCAGTTGAGCCGAGTTGCGAGCCGTATTTGCTGCCCTGGAATTGGACTGGTCCCGCATTCTGCAGCGTGCTGCCGCTTCCGGCGTTGGCGCCGAGCGAATTGCCTTCCATCCGCTGCCCGGCGAGGTTGCCGATCGCGGCTACTATGACACTCCGGAAATCCGAGATCGGAGCGATCTGCTGGATAAGAGCTGATGTTGGGTTTTGGGTCCGAGCATGCCTACTTGGGCTGTTTGGCGAGCCATCCTCGCATGACAGAGATCTCAGCTTCTTGGGTTCGCACGACCTCTTCTGCAAGTTTACGCACTTCGGGATCTTTGCCAAACGCCAACGTTATCTTTGCCATGTCGACAGCGCCTTGGTGATGAGCGATCATGGCCTTCGTGAAATCGGCGTCCACATTGCCCGTTAGTTCGATGGCCATGTCCCGATGCATCTTGTCATTCACCGCTCGGAAGGCGAGGCTCGGCACGCTCTGGTCGCCACTCTGATGCTGGCCTGCGGGGCCGGACATCGCACCCATGCCACGGCCTCCCATAACTGCCATGCCGCCCCGCATCATGGGGCAGTTCATCATCATCCCGGGCTGACCGCCGGTGGAGCCTTGCGAGGGTGATCCGTGCATCATGCCATGCATGCCCTGCGGCATTTGCTCCATCCGACCTTGCAGCTGCCCAGTTGAAGGCGGGGAGACCTGCTGTGGAGAGGTGGCCGGCGCGGAGGTAGTGCTTCCTGGGTGATGCTGCGAGTGTTCTTGCGGCGACTGCCCGAATGCAGGGCCCGCTAGAGTGACGACAACCACCGTGGTCAGCAGGATCTTGTTCATTGCTGTCTCCTTGAGCCGCGAGGCTCAATAAAATCGATCGCGAAGCCAACTAACTGGCTAACGAGAAGCTCGCCGGACGACCTAAACTGCACCTCAGATCCGCAAAGGCATGATTGCATCTGATACTCCCATACTGCCTGCATAGGATGCACAGAGGCCCGTCCAATGCGGATCGGAACAGTGTCAAATGCTCCCGCCTCTGTACCGCATCCCCTCCTAGCGCAAGTCGTGAAGACTTCCTTGATTAGCCTCAATAAGCAGTCCCGTTGGCCCGTCCCGTTCTGCCTCGGGTCGTAGATGGCGGTGACGATGTACCGCGCCGGAGCGACGGACGCGGATCGCATCTCCTAGCTTGGTGTCGGCTTGGTATTGGCCCGGCTGCAGGAGGCGTCAGCGACGCAGTTCAGCTCGTGAACTGGCCCCCGTTCTGACCGGACACTCGGCGTAAGCAGGGAGGCCCGGGCTCGTAGCTCTCCTCGATGATACGCAGCTTCTGCTCGGTGCTCCAGCGCCGGCGTCGTGCCGGTCCTGTTTCGGTGTCAGAAGTTGCACGCCGCCATGGCGTGGCCGCCAACCTTCTGTTCGGATGGCGCAAACTGTTGGCAGACGGAGGCGCGGCGGCCGTGGGATCGGATGAAGAGGTGGTCGGCGCCTCGGAAATACGCAAGCTCGAAGTCCGCATCCGACCTCGAGGGTCTTGCGGCCGAGCTGCCGCTCCAGCTCCCGTGTGGGGATATCTCGAGACCGGCGATGCGCCAATTCATCGGTTGTGCGGGCAGCGACCGCATCGACCTGTCGCAACTCGTCGGACGCCCTGCGCCGCAGCGCCGAGACGGCCGCCAGCATGGGGCTCAGCGCCCCGGTTCTGCGAGAGGCTGGTGGTGAAATCCCACCGGCCTACTCTCGCACATCTACCGCATTGACGATGATGCAGATTTCTCGGCAGCCCGAGGGGAGACGAGCGGACACCAAGGGGCGTGTCCTGGGTAGTGGTGCACCAGGGGCGACGATGAGCCAGGCGCGAGAAGTCCAGCTGCGCTGCCCACAGTCGTCAGACTGTACGGTCATGGTTCCAAGCCGGTTAGGTCGGGTTTGCAGGAGCCAAGCAAATTCGGATAGTGTGCCGGCTCTGCACTCGACTACTATGGCCTGTCATCTTGGTATGGCAGCGTTTGGAGGCTTGGTTTGGTGGGCGCAGAGCCGTCGTTTTTGAGCGGAGCGGCAGATGCCGGCACCGACTAGCCAGTTGACATCGGTCACTGCTCGCTTGGCCAAGCTCGAAGCAATCCTAAATACGGCTGTCACCGCTATCGTGACGATCGACAGCGACGGGACGATCGACAGTGTCAATTCAGTTACGGCGGCCATGTTCGGCTATGCCGCTCACGAGCTGATCGGTCAGAACGTCAAGATCCTGATGCCCGAGCCGTTTTCCAGCCAGCACGACGGCTACATCGCCAGCTATCTGCGCACGGGGAACAGGAAGATCATCGGCCTCGGCCGTGAGGTGACGGCACGGCGCAAGGACGGCTCGACGTTCCCGATGCACCTCGCAGTGAGCGAATTCGAGGCCAATGGCGAGCGCAGGTTCGCTGGGATCATCAGCGACCGGACAGAGCGGCGCGCAGTCCAGGATGCACTCAGCGAGGCCGAGCGGCGCTTGTCGCATGCGCAAAAGATGGAGGCTGTTGGTCAGCTTGCCGGAGGCATCGCGCACGACTTCAACAATCTGCTCACCGTGATTGTAGGCAATCTCGAATTGATAGAGCTTGGCCTGCGGGACGACAATCTGCGCCGTTTGCTGAGACAGGTGCAGGACGCCGCAGCTGGCGGCGCGGAGCTGACCCAGCACCTGTTGGGTTTCTCACGCCAGCTGCCGCTCCAGCCCCAGAACGTGAAGCTCAATGATCTCCTCGTGCGCACGCTCGGGCTTCTGCGTCGAACGCTCGGTGATCATATCAATCTTAGTACGGTGCTTGCCCATGATCTCTGGGATGTTCGAGCCGATCCGAGCCAGATTGAAAGTGCGATCACGAACCTCGCTATCAATGCGCGGGATGCCATGCCTAACGGGGGACGGATTGTCATTGAGACCCGAAATCAGAAAGTTGATGCTGAGCTTGTCGCAGCGGGACTGGACCTAAGTCCAGGTGAATATGTGATCATTTCTGTTTCCGATACCGGAACCGGTATCCCGCCTGAGATCCGGCCGCGCATTTTCGAGCCATTCTTCACGACCAAGCCCAAAGGGCGCGGCACGGGGCTAGGCCTCGCCATGATCTATGGCTTCGCGAAGCAGTCAGGCGGGCACGTAACCGTCTACAGCGAGATAGGCTACGGCACGACCTTCATGCTCTACCTGCCACGTTTGGTTGGCGCAGCAGTCAAGGCGACACCGGAAGAAGTACCGGAAGCGAATGAGGAGACGACCGGCGGGCTCGTGCTTCTCGTTGAGGATGATGCTGCTTTGCGCAATCTGAACGTCGAGCGGCTGCACGATCTAGGCTACAAGGTCGTTGAAGCATCGAGTGGGGTCGAGGCGCTTCAGTTCATCAAGGACGGTTTGCGCCCGGATCTCGTGTTCACTGACATGATCATGCCCGGCGGTGTCTCGGGCCGAGAGCTTCTGGAGCAAGTAAGGCGAATTGCGCCGTCGATCCCGTTCCTTTTGACCTCCGGCTATTCAGAGGAGATGGTGAGCCCCGACGGACGATCGCCTCTGCCCGCCCAGCTTCTCCAGAAGCCGTATCGAATGGTCGATCTCGCAAAGGCATTAAGACGCGCCCTCGTCGACCCGCCGACCTCTTGACGCCCGTCAAGGCCGACCAGTCCCCTCTCGTCCAAAAAGGCGACTTGAGAGAGACCTTTCGCGATTGCGGTTGGGTGGTGGCTCATCACGGTAGGGCCGATGCAAAATGGCGAGCGTGGCTGCACCCCGGTATGTCGTAGCCGAAACGAACGACTGGTCATCGCTAATTGCCTCGTCGACGGGGCTAGAGCACGGCGTCGGCGAATCTTGTCGTTTGGCCGTCCTCGCTCCCTGGGCCGCATTTGATGCAAAGGCGCTGCCGCCGCTAAGCAGCTTCCTGAACAATCCACTCAGGCAGGCGCTGATCAAGCCCGCCAAGCTCTCCTTTCTTGAAGAGCCGAAAGAGCTGGGATGTGCCGATGGCCAGCTCGTTCATCAGATCGCGCGGCGCATCGACCAGGGGATATCTAGCTTTGCTGAGGCTCTCTCCCTCTGGATGATGAAACGGCAGGCCGAGCGCTTCGCCGATGACATCCGCCAAGGGCGGCTCCTGCTGTGGGTGAATGTTGCGACCCCTGAGCAGGAGCGCCAAGCTTGCATGTCTCTTCTCGCCGCCAAGTCAGGCCGTGTCGAGGTGCATGACTTGGCCCCCGTTGTGCGGCCAGGCTGACGTTAAGCCCGATCAGTGGTGCAATTCATGTCCGGAGCTGGAAAATCCGGACATGATGGAAGATCTCCGGGTGACGGTCGTTGTGGGTCAATCGGTTCGGTAGAGCCACCAACGAAGGGCGGACGATCTACCCCCAGATAGCTGCCAGTCACTTGACGACTGTCAGCTTACCCCTCACCTTCGAGCGTGCGCAAGTGGGCCCGCGTTCGTCGGTCCGGGCCAGGTGCTGACGAGTTAGGACTGGTTCCGTCAAGGTCAGCTTTTCCTGGCTCCCGACATAGCCTGCACACTTGCCGGAAGTCGCTGCAAAGGTCGAGCATGCGGATTGCAGAATGGGTGACCTCAATCGTGGACCTGATGATTACAACGGAGGCTGGCGTCGCGGAGCTACAAGCTGACCTCAACCCAAAGAGAGCACCCCAGGCGGGAGTGTCCAGCTTTGCGGCGGCAATCTGAACGGTGCTCGCTGGTTTCAAGCGGTAGGAATTGCGGGGCAGCCCGGGTGGTAATTGGCAGGTGTGATCACCATATGAATTCAATGCCCAACGTAGCACACAGCGAAGTCCGCTCGTCCGCATCGCATGCGGTTGGCTTGCAAAGGTGGGAGACGGACGGGGGTGCTATCGGCCCGCCGGCAAACCAGCATAGCGAAGTGCCGACGCGACTGCCCGAGAAGGAAGCATTTATCCTCCAGTGCCTCGGCTCGGCCGTGCTTTCACTATGGAATGGCCTGCCGACACGCCTTCAGCGCGAGCTGTTCACGCAGGCGCTCGGTGTCGTTTCACCACGCCAAGTCGCTCAACTGAAGAAGCGGATGGGGCGATTTCTTCACGACCACAAGGATGACGCTGGAGGCGCGAGATGATGTGGCTGATCCAGATTAGTCCGGCAAGCAGGCAGACGCTCTAACTTGAGCCTCAAAGGCCCTATCCTTCGGTAGCGACAGGGCACATTAGGCGAAGCGAATTGCCACTGCGGCAACGACTAGACCTGACAACAAGGAATACCAATGCCAACTGATGGCCAAGGAGGTGACCGCGGCCCTTGGGGCAAGAGCGGCCAGAACCAACCCGATCTGGAAAAATTGATCCGCCAGGGCCAGGCCCAACTACAAGAGCATCCTTCCTGGAGGCAGTCCGCGGGGCCTCATCGCGGTGGGCGTGCTCGCATTGGTCGGCCTTGGTGTTTGGACCTCCTACTACACGGTTCCGAGCGACTCGGTTGCCGTTGTGCGCAGGTTTGGAGAATACCAGCAGACCGTTCCCCCCGGTCTCCATTTCAAAGATTCCTTTGAACATCGACACCGCGACCATCGTTCCTGTCAAACGACAGCTCAAGCAGGAGTTCGGCTTCATCACCGCTGGCGCCAGCGATCCTTTCCAGAGCCCTCGACCCAACGACTCGCTCAAGGAAACCGAGATGGTCACTGGCGATCTGAACGCGGCTCTCGTCGAATGGGTTGTTCAGTATCGCATCTCCGATCCGGTCAAGTTCCTGTTCGAGGTCAGGGAACCGAGAGAGACGCTTCGGTATGTCTCCGAGTCCGTCATGCGGGAGGTCGTCGGCGATCGGACCGTAGATGAGGTGATCACCATTGGCCGCCAGGAGATTGAGACCGAAGCACTCGCCAAGATGCAGGCGCTTTCGACAAAGTATGCCATGGGCATCAGCATAGATCAGGTGCAGTTGAAGAATATCAATCCGCCAAAGCCGGTTCAGGAGTCATTCAATGAGGTGAACCAAGCCCAGCAGGAGAAGGAGAAGCTGATCAACGAAGCGCGGCGTGATTATAACAAGGTCATTCCGCTGGCCGAGGGCGAGAAGGATCAGCGCATCCGCGAGGCCGATGGCTACAGGTTGAAACGGGTCAACGAAGCCGAAGGCGACACCGCGCGCTTCAATGCGTTGCTCGAGGAATACGCAAAGGCTCCCGAGGTCACGCGCCGTCGAATCTACATCGAGACGCTTCAGGACGTGATGCCAGGGATCCGGTCGAAAATCATCGTGGACGAGCAGACACGTAGCATTCTGCCGCTGCTGAACCTCGACAACCAGAAAGGGGTTCAGCCATGATCTCAATCGGTCGGCCATAATTCTAGCGCTCGTTGGTCTGCTGGCCTTCTTGGCAGCGGGATCAATATACGCAGTCGACGAGACCGAGCAGGCGATCATAACGCAGTTCGGCAAGCCGGTCGGCGCGCCAGTTACGGAAGCTGGTTTGAAGTTCAAGCTCCCGTTCATCCAAGAGGTGCACTCGATAGACAAGCGGATACTCGAGTGGGACGGGTCGCCGTCCGACATGCCGACGAAGGATAAGCTCTACATTTCCGTCGACGTGTTTGCCCGCTGGCGGATCACGGACCCACTCCAGTATTTCCTCCGGCTTCGCGACGAGCGCAGCGCACAGTCGCGACTGGACGACATTCTCGGCAGCGAGATCCGCAATGCCGTTGCCAAACACGAACTTATTGAGATCATCCGCACCACGAAGGATCGCGTTCCATTGCGGGACGCCATACTTTCCACCGCCGAGCGCAAGCTGGACATGGGATTGCTCGTCCCGATCCAGAAGGGGCGAGTGAAAGTGGAGCAAGAAATCTTCTCGGAAGCCACCGATAAGCTTCGTGTGTTCGGCATCAGCTTGCTCGATATTCGATTCAAACGGATCAACTACAATGAGAGTGTGCGACCCAAGATCTACGATCGAATGATCAGCGAGCGTCGACAGATAGCAGAGCGGTTCCTTGCAGAGGGAAACGGTGAAGCGGCAAGAATCCGAGGCAATCGCGTGCGCGACTTGAACAAGATCCAATCTGAGGCCTATCGCGCCGTCGAGGAAATTCGAGGCCTTGCAGATGCGAAGGCAACTCAGATCTATTCGAAATCGTACAATCAGAGTCCACAAGCCGCCGACTTTTACGAGTTCACGCGAACGATGCTGGCCTACAAGTCTATGATTGCCAAGGATACGACGATCGTCCTCTCCACAGACAGCGAGCTGTTCAAATACCTCAAAGGGATGGGGAATGCCGCAGCAAAAGTAGAAGGTCCGCGCAACCCTGTAGCCTTGGGAAAGGCACAAACGCCATAGCCTGAACGCTACGGACGCTCTGGTCTTGGAAAACCGCGATCCAAGGTGGCTGGCGCAGTCGTCAGATTCAACCGCGACGGAGCGAACAAGCAATAGGCTGGAAAGGAGTCACGATGCACATTGAGATCAGCACGGACAACAACATCAGCGGGAGCGATGGCCTCACATCTCATATCAAGGGACTCGTGGAAAAGTCCCTTGCGCATTTTGGCGATCAAATCACGAGGGTTGAAGTGCACCTCAGCGACGCGAACGCCGGCAAGAGCGGTCAGGATGATAAACATTGCATGATCGAGGCGCGGGTAGAGGGGCGCCAACCAACGGCTGTTACGCATGCCGCAGATACGCTCGACAGCGCGGCCAAAGGTGCGGCGGATAAGCTGAAGAGGTCCTTGGAGAGCACGCTCGGGAGGCTGCGGGATAGTCATTAACCCAGGCAGGCGGCGAAGCCGGTATTACCCGCGCTGCGGGTCCCAGAAATTTCCGTTCAACCCCCAAGGAGCTGACGAAAATGGGCCGGTTCGTAGCTGCCTCATCCGGCAGCTCCGGGGCAGCACTCCCCGTCGCCGGCATCATCTTGTCGCGACAGCCCTACCCTCACAAGCAGAAAGTCGCCGAACGGAAGGCGAACTCGTGTGGTCGGTACGACACCGGCCGGTCACGTCAGGAATCCCCCAGAGACCCTCCGTGATCTCGGACGTCGCGCCACTCACCGTTAGGGCCAATAGCGCCCGAATTCACTCACGGATCATCAGATAGCATGTGCTTTTTGTGTCCGCCGTTCGCCGGGTGGCTGAGGGGATTTTGCTGCACCGCAAACGAATTGGCGCGGATTCAAGGTGAGAACGGTTGGTCTTAACTGTTCATCAAGCGCCGCCGCGCTCGTAGACCTCAGCCCGATTCCGGTCGAGGTTGACCTCAAGCCGTCCTGAGCAATTTCACCAAGGGCTGCGCACCAACGAACGCCTCGCAGAGAGCGGCTGTCATTCGTTTCTCGCGCTCAGTGCAAAGATCGCTGCTTGCATATGGTCGGAACACTTCGGTGAGGGGAGGGCGCGAAATTGACCTGCAGTTAAGCGTTTCGATGATCAAGTGTGAAGAAAATGTGTCTTCAGCTTGAACCTCCGATGAACGAGGCCGCCTGCCTGTGTTCAGATTTTCAACCGTATGGTTCTGGGTGAGTTGGTTCGCGCAAACCCGTATCGGAGACCCACCATGACCATGACGAAAGCCCTGATGGCGGCCGCGGCACTGACGGTGACCGTAACCGCCACGCCGGCCCTGGCCCACGAACGCGACTACTACTTCAACAAACACGCACGCGACCATGCAGAGCACCGGCAACTGCATCGGAGGATCGACAAAGTCCACGACCGTGCGCACGCCGAGGGTTTCCACAGCAGACGAGAGCACCGGGACTATCATCGGTACCTCGGCCGCGCGCACAAAAACTTCCACGAGGACCACCCCGGCACGCGGCACGATCACCGCCGCTGGTGATTTCATTGGCCGTCGTCAATGATATCTCCATTGCAGGCCTCCTTTGGGTCCGAGTAGCTACGGAAAGAATTACTAGGTAAGGGCCGGCAGCGTCTGCTCCCGGGGGAGCTACAGGCATGCCAGCCCGGACCTTGATCTACCCGTTTGAACTCAACCGGACTGAGTGCCAGTGCGCAACACTCTCGTTGCAAGGAAGCTTGCAATGAAGCTCGATAGTGAGCGCTTGAGCAGGTGGCCAGCAAAATTGTCCTGATTGGGGCGCGGGCCACCAGCATATCCGGTTGGCCTCCGCGACCGTTGTGGTTGTTGTTTCCAATAGTTCTTGTTGTCACTGAGGGCCACGTCCGGACACCGGATTGGCTCGAAGTTGCATGGCCGGGCGGCGCGAAATTCCAGATCAACTTCGATGCACAGCACAATTTCCCCCTCTTGACGCCGGAAGCAGCGCATGGCGCGCGCCAGTCCCAGCCGCCCACGTCAGGCTGTTCTGTGATGTCAACCGATGATATTGGTGAGCGCACGGTTTGGCCCCGGTCGGGGCCGGTGGCAGCGGCTACGGAAACGGGGGCGGACATGCGTTGGCAGTGGATGACGGTCGTAGCGATGCTCAGCGTCGGCGCAGCTGGATGTGATTATGTGCCGGACTACGTGCGCGCGCTGTTCCAGAACAAGGCAATCTCCGGCAAAGTCTACGAGAAGGGCACGTTTAAAGGCGACCTCGACGTGCGCTTCATGAGCGTAGTGTCGGGCGACGGAAAGCGTGTGGAGCTGTTCCAGCTGCTGGCGCCCTTTGGGTACAAGGACGCCAAGGGCGTGGACTGGGACGTCCCGGCGGGCTTCCTGTCTGACGGTGCATCCATCCCCGTCGAGTTGTGGGCCGTTCTCGGCGGTCCGTTTTCTGGCCCCTATCGCGATGCGGCCGTCGTGCATGACTACTTCTGCTGGAAAAAAGACCGCAAGTGGGAGGACGTGCACGAGGTGTTCGCCGAGGCCGCCGCCAAGCGCGGCACGCCTGAAGTCCTTGACCAAGGTGCTCTATGCCGGCGTGCTGTTCGGAGGCCCTCGCTGGCCAGCACCCAAGAGCGGCGCCCTCGATGTGCAATCGCGGATTATAAAGGCGCAGGCGGTTCCAACACCGTCACCCGCTCCGGCGCCGCCCGTACAGGGCAAGTCGGACAAGCAGGTGTTCGACGACCTCAAGGGCTGGATCGAGAAGGAGAAACCGACGTTCGACCAGATCCGCCAGCGCATCGAGGAAATCCGCAAGGCACAGAGCAAGCCGGCCACGAAGTAGCAGGCGTTGCCCCATACAAGCGGTCATTGTCGCCAATCGGAGCCGGCGACAGAGTTGGGCTGCCGGAATTCATGGCGCGCCGTAAGACATCTGCGTGATCAGAAGAACACACGACCGCAGATCGTCCTTGAACAATATATGTCGCTTATGGCCCATGACGTCGGCGCCCCGACGGTCGGTAACGGGGGTACCTCTGCCATCAGACCAATCGTAGGCTAGAGCGGCCCGGCGCCACCGGTCAATCTCTGCTATCTCCGCATCTCGACGGTCCGGCGCGTGCGAAGTTAGCCGAGGCTAAACGGTGGCTCCGGGTCAACTACGTCGACGACCGTCGCAACGAACACACCCGCTCGGATCCGAAAAGCGGATGCAGCCAGGCTTCCGATCACAGGCCACGCACCCGTTCTCCACGGCCCGTCATCCACTCGCATCCGATGGCTCCAGTCTTGTGCGCCAGAGCATCCTGGCTCGTGAACATGAGTTGCCGAGAGTCCGCGCCGCTGGTGGCCAGTTTGAGGGCATCGATCATGGACGCCACTCTTTCCTCGCTACTTGTGATGAAGAGCGAGCGAAAGTTTCCGATCCCAAGCTGCTTGCCGAACGCATTCTCCGGAGCCCCACCTGCCACATACGTCAGCAGCTTCCGATAGATCGAGGTCTGCAGCAGCGTCGAGCGCATGATCGGCATTGTCCCGCGGTCGGCCTCGACGAAGAAGTAGCTCCGTTTGCGCTCGACCGTGAAGTCGAGGCCGAACACACGGTCGGGGATGACGGCGAGGTCGTGATAGGCGCCGGCGTGGCGCACGCGCGCCTTGAAATAGAACGGATTGCGCATGGCGCGCGTCGCAGCCGGCGCGTTGGGGATGATGTCTTCGGGCTCGATGAGCTTGATGTCGGGGCGCTGCTGCAGCGAGACGTGCACGGCGACCATGACGTCGGCAATGAGCAGGGAATGCTCGATGAAGAGGCGGCCGACGTCGCGGTTCTTCCAGGTCCAGTCAACGTGAGCGCGGCTTGCACCGTCGTGCGCGGCGAGCGCGTCGGCGCCGCGGTTGCCGAGGGCGTAGACCATCGGGGAAGAACCGGCGGTGGCGTAGTAGTCGAGTTGCGCACGAGGCCGGTCGAGGTACTGGTTGTGATAAAGGACGCCGAGACGCTCGATCAGCTTCTTGGCACTGCGCTCGGGGAAGAGGCGGACGAGATGCGTCGAGCGCAGGAAGCGATAGCGGGCGATAAAGCGCAGGACGGCGAGATCGTCGTCGGTGAGCCGCATGGGCTCAGGGGCCTCGCGCTTGTAGCGTGAGCGCCGAAGCTGGGTCGGGGGAGTGAGGGTCATCGGCGGCATCTATCCATTGTAGCGCCCGTCAATAGCGGTCGGCGAACTCCTGGGGACAACTATCGTCCGATGCACTAGCCGATGCTGCTGCCACGGTCGCAGGCTCGGCGGGGGTAATGGTCTCATCGATCGGCGCGGCAACGGCCGCTCTCGTGCGCGCCAGGAGCTGCGCGTAGGCGGCATCGCTCATACGCGGCTCTCGCTCGACCGCCCCGAGCGGTACCGCGAGACGAATTGCCGACGGTGTCGTGTGCCTTACGAAGGTGGCGAACTGCGTGTCGTGCCGGCGTTTGTTCGAGCCGAGCAGAAAGTCGCTGCTGGTGCGCATGTCCGGGGCGAGCGCGCTGGCATCACGATGCGAGAGCCCCCCGGCGAAGCGGATCGCCGGATTGGTCATCACCGAGCCGCGTAATCCCGGCGTCAGCTGATCGAGAAACTGATGCGCGAAGACGAGTCCGATGTTGAACTTGCGCGCCTGGATCAGCAGCGTGTCGATGTTGTCGTCGAAATACTCGGCGGCCTCGTCGATGTAGATGAAGGCCGGCCGGCGCTTGTGCACGGGATCGGCGGCTCGCTCGAACGCCGCCTGCATGATGAGTGCGATCACGAAGCGGCCGAAGATGGCCGAGGCTTCGCCCTTGAGCACGTCCTTGGCGGTGTTGACGAGCAGCACCTTGCCGTCGTCAAGCAGGCGCTTCATGTCGACGGCATTGCGCGGGTGCGAGAACATGCGCTCGAAGGTCGGGTTGGACAGGATGCCGTAGAGACGGCGCAGCACCTGGCGGCGGGTCTGCTCGTACTCGCGGTTCTTGGGATCGAACAACTGATCGGTCAGGAAGGCGCGCGCGGTCGGCGACACACGATCGAGATACTGGAAATAGGGTTTTGGGTGCTCGAGCAGCTCACGCAGCGTGTGAATGGTGGCGTTTGGGATCGCCAGCATGAACTGGGCGAGAAAACGGAATACGACGGACTGCTTCTGCGTCAGCTCGGCGCCGAGCAGCGCTCCGAAGATGTAATCGTAGAGCTCGACCACGCCGGCCAGGATCTGCTCGCGCTCGGCGCGTGGCAGGGCATCGAGGCGATCGCGATTGACGTCGAAGATGTTGAGGCGCAGCGGCCACTCGATGTCGGCGGGATCGAGAATGACGAGGCGATCGTCAAGCGCCGGATCGAAGCGGTCGAGGCGGGCGATGGTTTTCAGCATCGCACCCTGGCTGTCGATGGCGACGACCGCCGGCCGCTCGGGATCGTCGAGGTCGCCCAACAAAAGGGTTTGCATCAGCTGGGTCTTGCCGTGGCCGGTGCCCGCGATGATGTGCGTGTGCTCGAAGCGCACGGGCTTCGGGATGGCGAAGGGGAGTGGCAACTGCAGGAGAGCCAGAAACGGCGTGCCCGCGAGATAGGCCTCGGCCAACGCCGCACCGGTGAGTTCACTGTCGGCCGGGCCGATCACCTTGTATGGGTTCTTGTCTGCCTGTTCTTGCGAGAGACCCGAGGCCGCCAGCAGGTTGTCGAACAGGCGGTTGCGCGTTGCGTGGAAGGCGCGGAACGTTATGGGATCGCGGTTGTGGGCATCCTCGCCGAAGAACACACCGAGAAGACTGCCGACGAGATCGCGTGCGTCGGGCACCAGATCGATGAGTGGTGCGGTCAGGCGCGACGCTGCCGTGAAGTGATCGTCATCTTCGCAGCCGTTGGGAAAGGCGCACTCTGGAAGAAAGCTGCTGGCCAACCCCGCAGTCACATTGCCGAGCACGGCGTCGAAAGTGGCACGGATCGGCTGCTCGTGCAGTAGCAGCGGTTCGAGTTCGTCGAGCTGGCGACGGATGCCTAGCGCATAGACCGGGTCGGTTGCGCGAGCCGCATCGAGCGTCGGAAACAGGAAACTCCACGAGAGCCTGTTCTGCTCCGCGAGTTCGGCCGCCAGGTTGAGCAGCGCCAGAACCAGGGATTGCCGCGGGCGCCGCTCGGCGGCGTCGACCGCACTGTCGACGACCTCGGCCAGATGGCGGGCCAGAATGCTCGTATCGCCGTAGAGAGAATGGGCGTAGAGGTCGCCGAGCCGCGCATGATAGGCGGCGATTGGCTCCGGCCGCCCGTGAAGTGTGCGGTGCGGATACCACGGCGAGAGCACCACGTTGCGCACGCCGTCGGCGACGATCGGGGGAATGGCGCGCAACAGGTATCGGATGTCGGTCATTGCGCGGCGATCCACGTCCGCACGCGCGTCCGGGCAGCATCCAATCCTTTGCGGCAGAGGCCGAGGATGCTGAGCAGGATCCAGATGCCGACCGCGCCAACATAGTTGCCGGAAATCAGGCAGACGACGAAGCCAATGCCGAGTCCGATCAGGACGAGGAGGGCAAACATCTGAATGGCCCGGCCGGTGGCGACCGCAGCATCGATGGTGCCGGTGACCGCCTTGGTCGCGGCATGTGCCGCGCGCTCGGCGCCGGTCATGTTGCGGGCTCGATCGAGGGTCTTGATGATGTCGATGTCGTCGGGCGCCAATGCCAGTGCACGTTCCAGCGCGGCAATGGCGCGAAGCTTGTCGCGCCGGTCGAAGTAGAGTTGGCCGAGGAGGGTGAGCGCGGTCAAGTGCTCCGCGTCGAGGGTCGTCGCCTGCTCGAGAAGGTGGATCGCTTTGCTCGGCTTTTCGATGAGGAAGGTGCGCGCTTCTTGCGTCAGCGCGGTCGCCCGCAGATAGGCTTGAGAAAGGACGAATGTGTCGCCGTCTTCGGCGAGCTCGAGCTTGACGCTCGCATCCGCGCGAGCGGCAATATCCAGCTGGCGCACAGCCAGCGCCAATGTCGTGCGGTGGTTGGCGAGGCGTGCGGGATCGTCGAGATCGCGAGCGATGCTCTGGCGAACCTCGTCGAGGTAGGCGTGGGCGAGGCGCAGCGCCTGGGCGGCGGTGACGGCATCGGGGGCAGGGTCGGCTTGCGCTGCTGACGTCTCGTCCATCTCCGCAGAGCCTGGGCTTGTCGAGGGGGATGGCGGCGGAATCGGAGCCGTCGCGTCGGCGGCCGAGACGGAGAACATCTGCCGAATGGTTCCGAGTTCCGCGATCAAGCGTTCGCGGAAGAGCGAGGCGAGCGTCGCCATCAGCGCGCTCGCCAGAACCAGAATTGCGATGATGTAGCCGGTCGGCGGAATCGGTGTCGCAGCGAAAGCTTGCAATGGGGGCCGCGTTGCCGAGAATTGCACCGGGATGCTGCTTGTATGCTGCACCGGCAAGACCGCCTGTTGACGCGCGCTCTCTGCAGCCTGCGCCTGGCGCTCCCGTTCCTGTGACGCGCGATGATCTCGCTCGCTGAGCTCTCTGGCATCGCGCTGCTGCCTTTGGCGCTCAAGCTCTGCCGCGCGCTCACGCTCGGCCTGTTCGCGTTGCATCCGCTGCGCGCGTTCGCGCTGTTGTTCTGCGGCCACCACGATCGCCTGACGCTGCGCCCGTAGGCGCTGCCGGCTATGCTCATCGATCAAGGGGGAGTGCAGGGCCTCGTCGCACCCGAACAGGTCGCCGCCGAAGCAGCGCTCCCAATAGTGGGCGAGAAGGGTCTGCAGCCGTCGCTGCTCGGCGCGGCGTTGCTGCTCGTGGAATTGCCGTTGGTTCTCGCGCTGCTGCTGGCGCTTGAGCTCGGCATCCACGGCGTTAATGATCGTATCGAAGATCTGCTGTCCGTTCTGGGCGGCAGCAGGGGAGACGGCGACAATAGAAAGGAAAAGCAAAAAGCAGACACGGTGCATGGCATCGCCCCGCGAATCAGTTGTGGAGTGAGCGTGATCGGGGTTCTATCGGCGCGCAACAAACCGCGTGGAGACTCCGGCCGAATTCGACGGCGCCGAGTCTTTCGAGTGACACGAGCACGCCTACCAAGACTCATTGTGGCCCAATGCGAACCTGCGCCAGGGATCGTCACCCACGGGGCCGAGACGGCAGGTCGGCTCGGTCACCGCAATGCGGTGATAGAGCCCGGTGCCGCAGCGCGGCAGGCGCCCGAATGAAGTGCGTCCACCACGAACACGCAGGATCGAAAGCAGAATGCCCCGCACAATGACGTGCGGGGCGAGGCTGAGTCGTTACGGCGCGCGGAAGCTCTTCTTGCCAGAGGCAACCTTCGGCTCCTCGGCGTCCTCTTTCTCGCCGTCGTACTCGCGCAGTACGATCTTGCCGTTGCCATGCAGCGGCAGGGCTTGCAGGATGACGTTGAAGCCCTTCTTGTCGTCGTGGGGAAAGGCGACACCGATATTGAGCCAGTAGTCGTCCTGCTTCGGCCGCTCGATGATGGTGTAGACGCGATACATCGTTGCCATGGTGGTTGCTCCGGTTGGCACTGATCCTCCTGCACGCGCAGGTACGAGGCACGTCGTGACGTGGCCCGTGGCCTGCGGATGAGAAGGGGATGGGAGCTGGTCGGTGGTCGCTGTGATCAGCCTACGCGCCCCGAGTCATCTGTCAAATTCCGGTTCGCAAAATGATGCCGAGACCGTGTCCGGTATGATTTCTGGTGAGACACCCTCGACATGATTTCCGGAGCCGACATGCCTTCGCCGATCCGTCCCGTGCCGCGGCGGTCAAGCGAAGAGAAGCCGCCGAGAACAGTTACTCCGCTTGACGGCCGTGGCAGGCGGGGCGGTAGGATGGGAGCAGCCTCCGTCGAGCAGCGAATTCGCTCAATCATCGGAAAGGAGCCTTCGCAGCACGCTACGAAAGCTCCTATTGCCCTTGAGGCCGGCTGGTCACTGGAGTTCGGCGATAGCTCCACCGCGCAGGCAGCAGGTGAACGCAGGGCGAGGGCGAGCCCGAGCTGGATCGACGGTCGGCGCCGTCCCACCCAGAGCAATTATGAGTCTCCAATCCAGAATCGCAAACACACCAGCACCAAGATACGGAGCGGCCAGCGAATCCGACGCGTGCCAATGTCGGCTGACGATCGCTCACCCGCCGTGACCTATCAGGGACAGAAGCGTCGATTCTGATGCAGTGGACGACGCCCGCTCCCGGCATCGGAGTGCCATAGGGTGATCGTTGAAGAGCGAATCACTTGAGGGGGTCGTCCACATGCAGATTAGCACCATCGGCATTGATCTCGCCAAGAACGTCTTTCAAGTTCACGGCGTCGACGCAGAGGGTAAGGTTGTGCTCGTCCGGCAGCTGCGGCGCGGCCAGATGATGACGTTCCTCGCCAAGCTTGAGCCGTGCCTGATCGGCATGGAGGCGTGCGCGACGTCTCATCACTGGGCGCGCGAGATCACGAAGCTCGGTCACGAGGTGAAGCTGATCCCGCCGGCCTACGTGAAGGCCTATGTCAAACGGCAAAAGAACGACGCTGCCGATGCCGCCGCCATCTGCGAGGCGGTGACACGACCGAGTATGCGTTTCGTGCCCGTGAAGTCCGCCGAGCAGCAGTCAACGCTCGCCATGCACCGCACGCGCAACCTGCTGATCAGCCAGCGCACACAGCTCATCAATGCGCTCAGGGCCCATCTCGCCGAGCTCGGCATCGTTGCCGAGAAAGGTCGCGACGGCCTTGCCAGGCTCATCGCCATTCTCAAGGACGAGGCCACGCTGCAGTCGCTTCCCGCCGCCATGCTACAGGCTCTGCGCGCAATGGTGGCAGCGCTTGCAGCGCTGCAGACCCAGGTCGCCGAGCTCGACCGCTCGATCCGCGACCAGCATCGCGCGAGCGACGTAAGCCGGCGTCTCAAGACCGTCCCCTCGATCGGCCTGCTCGGCGCGACGGCGCTCACCGCGACCGTCGCGGACCCAAGCGCCTTCAAGTCCGGTCGCGACCTAGCCGCTTGGATCGGTCTCGTGCCGAAACAGAAGTCGACCGGCGGCAAAGAGCGCCTTGGCGGCATCAGCAAACAGGGCGACCGGTATCTGCGTCGACTATTGGTCGCTGGCGCCACGGCCGTCGTGCAGCATGCGCGTCGCCAGCCGGAAAAGTATCCCTGGATCACGAAGCTGCTGGCCAGGAAGCCAGCGAAAGTCGTCGCGATCGCCGTTGCCAATAAGACGGCGCGGATCGCTTGGGTGATCATGACACGAGGCGGGACCTATCGTCCGCCGGCACTAGCGGCAGCGGCCTGAAGAGGCTTGGCAATGGGAGCGCGGAGCACCGCTGGCGAATAAGCTTCAGACGCGTCGGTTGCGGCACGGTACTGCCGAGGGCGCGCAGATGCGGGGGTGATGATGGCGTGATGCGAGGCGGTCGAACTGTAGATCGGCGAACCCGTTTGTGGGTCAAGGGCCTCGAGCCCGCGATTTTGATAGGGATCCGGTCTGCGGACTACATCAGGGCCAGCGGTCATGGCGCCGCGCAAACAGGCCAGACACATGACTTGCACCCGACCGCAAGCCAAACGCCAAATTCCTCTTGCACCGCGGGCGTCGTCCACACATGCCGAGTAGGCCCGGGGAATTTCACCCCGAGCCTCTCACAGATCCGGACTTGAACCTCTCGATTAATCCGGCTCGTGCCATCGCATGAAGCCTGCCGGCTTCCACTGAACGAAAGGCTCCTCCGAGCGTGCCCTGGGCGAACCCTTGGCGAACCCGTTGGCCCAAATCAGCGACGATGGCTTGCCCCCTTCGCTCCAGTCCCATTACAGGACCTTCGTCACTACTACGAGGCAGTCCGCCCCTCTCCGGTGCATCGGTACTTTCGGCCTCGCGGTTGTAGCTGCTTGCGCCTTTTCCCTTGGCATCACCGGCAAGGTTCTCACGTTCCATATCAGAGCCTGATCGAGCTTCGTGCTGCCTACACGCCGGGTGCCGCTCGGTCCGTCTCAGGGTATCGCCCGAGCTCTTCTCGCAGGTAGGGTCAACCCGCGATTTCGACACCGCCTAATCCGCTTTCGACGCTTCGACGGCAGTTTGCTTGCGCTCACCTCTCTCGACCGTGCCTGTCGGGATCATGGTCCCGACGTTTCCGCGACGCTCACGACCTTGGCTTTTGACCAAAGCCGCTCGCGGTGGCTTGGGATCGGCTCCTGATCGCCGAACCCGGAGGGCCCACCTCCATCTCTGATACAGTTGCGTACCGCCGTGTGGACCGGCGGAACTCGTGACACAAGACCCCAAACCGAAGTGGACATGTCGAACGCCACTCGCTTGCGCGATGTCAGCTCATCCTCCAACGGCGACGCCAGTGAAGCTTACTGCAAGTGCAAAGTAACCGTCTTGCCAAGGCTACTGGAATGCGTCGTTATCAAGGGGACCCGTCGTGACTGCCGGGTCCAATATTCCAACTTCGCACAGGCGATGACATGAGCTTCTCGGTGCCCTCCGGTGCCATAGGAGATTTGTCATGTTCGATTTCGTCATCGTCGGCGCCGGCTCTGCCGGCTGTGTACTGGCTGCGCGTCTTTCCGAGGACCCCGATGTCAAGGTCGCCTTGATTGAGGCTGGCGGCCCCGATGACGCGCCAGAAATCCACACACCGCTCGCCTTCCCCCAGCTCTTCAAGACACAGTACGACTGGGACTTCATCACCGAACCCGAGGCGCACATCAATAATCGCCGCGTCTACCTGCCACGCGGTCGGATGCTTGGTGGCTCCAGCTCGATGAATGCCATGATCTACATTCGTGGACACCGGGTCGATTACGACGACTGGGCCGCGGAAGGGGCCACCGGCTGGTCCTACGGCGATGTGCTGTCCTACTTCATCAAAGCCGAGGGCAACGAGCGCGGTCCTGATCAGTTCCACGGCAATCTCGGGCCGTTGACGGTCAGCGAGGGGCGCTCCAACCACCGGCTTTGCCAGAACTTCGTGGCGGCAGCGGAGGCGATAGGTCGATCTCGCAATTCGGACTTCAACGGGGCCGAGCAGGAGGGCGTCGGTGCCTACCAGTTCACCCAGCGCAACGGCCTGCGTTGCAGCGCAGCCGTCGCCTACCTCCACCCAGCGATGCAGCGGCCGAACCTCACTGTGCTGACGGGCGCGCTGACGACACGGATATTGTTCGAGCGCAAGCGCGCCGTCGGCGTCGAGATCTCCCGTGGCGGGGCGATTGAGGAGATCAAGGCCGCCCGCGAGGTGATCCTCTCGGCGGGTGGCTACGGGTCGCCGCACCTGCTCCTGCTGTCCGGCATCGGTCCGGCGGACGATCTCGCGAAGCTCCAGATCGAGGTACGCGAGGACCTGCCCGTCGGGCTGAACCTGGAAGACCACCCGGTGGCAGGCATCACCTACTTCACAGATGTCGAGACCCTGATGGCGGCGGCGACAGCCGGGAATGTCGAGCTCCTTCAGAAGGAGGGACGCGGACCGTTGACGTCGAACGCAGCTGAAGCCGGTGGATTTGTGCGCACGCGTCCCGAACTCAAGGCACCCGACATCCAGTATTTCTTCCTGCCAGCCATGTACTTTGAGGAAGGTCTAACCGCGCCTTTCGACCACGCCTTCACATTGGGCAGTTGCCTTCTCAAGCCAACCAGCAAGGGCAAGGTCTCTCTGCGCACGGCCCGCCCCGACGCCAAGCCGAGGATCTGGCACAACTACCTTGCCACCGAGGAGGACCGCCGCAGCATGATCGACGGTATCCGTCTTTCCATGGAGATTGCCGAACAGCCGGCCCTTCTCGAGGTGACGCGCAATCCGCATCTCGTGCCGGCCTCGCGGAGCAATCAGCATATCTGGGAGCACGTCCAGAGAACGGTCCATACCACTTATCACCCGACCTCGACGTGCGCGATCGGCAAGGTCGTCGATCCGTCGCTGCGCGTTTTCGGCTTCGAGGGCCTGCGCGTCGTCGATGCTTCGGTCATGCCCAGTGTCATCCGTGGCAACACGAATGCGCCAACGATCATGATTGCTGAGAAAGCGGCCGACATGATCACGGCGAGGGCGGGGTAGGCCATCAATCGGAAGCTTGTTGTCCCATGCTGCCGGCGAGAACCAGTGGGTTGAATTATTTCAATACGCAAGTGCAGGAGAGAAGTATGCCAAATACGGTTTGTGATTTCGACGCAGTGGTGGTGGGCGCCGGATTCTCCGGCATGTACATGCTGAAGTCGCTGCGTGACAAGCTGGGCCTGAAGGTGCGCGCCTACGAGGCCGGCGATAGCGTCGGGGGAACCTGGTATTGGAACCGATACCCCGGGGCGCGCTGCGATTCCGATTCCTACATTTACTGCTGCACGTGGGATCGGGAACTGCTGCAAACCTGGGAGTGGTCGGAGAGATACCCAGAGCAGCCGGAAATACTGAGATATCTTGAGACAGTAGCCGAGCGCCATAATCTCAAGAGTGACATCCAGTTTGGTACACGCGTTACTGGCGGCCGGTTCGATGAGGCGGCAAACGTCTGGCAGGTGCAGACCGATTGTGGTGAGACCGTCACGTGCCGCTTTCTGATCACGGCAGTTGGCACCTTGAGCACGACAAACATCCCGAAGTTCAAGGGCCTCCAGAATTATAAGGGAAAATGGTACCACACCAGCCGGTTCCCCGTCGGCGGTGTCGATTTCACCGCTAAGAAAGTGGCCGTTGTTGGCACTGGCGCCACAGCCGTTCAGGCAATTCCTGAGATCGCACAGCAAGCAAAACAGCTGACGGTGTTCCAGCGGACGGCGAACTACTGTGTTCCGGCCCGCAACGGCAAGGTCGATCCGGCTGTCGTGGCGGCTCGCAAAGCCGACTATGAGGGAATTATCGAGCGGATCCGTGGTTCCTTGTTCGGCAACGAACTGGTGCCCCTTGGAAAGCCGGTCCTCGAAACCACGCCCGAAGAAAGGGAGCGTGAGTTCGACCGCATGTGGGATGAGGGCGGGTTCAGCTTCTGGCTCGCCAATTATCAAGATATGCTGGCTGACGAGAAGGCAAACGAGATCTGCGCGGATTATATCCGCCGGAAGATCCGCGCTACCGTCAAGGATCAGTCGATCGCGGATCGCTTGATGCCGAAGAAGCACTTCTACGGGACGAAGCGCCAGCCGTTGGACTCGAACTACTACGAGACGTTCAACAAGACCAATGTCCAACTTGTGGACGCCGAAACGGATGGTGCCATAGACGAGATCACCGAGCATGGCATTCGGGCGGGCGGCAAGGAATATGAGGCCGACATCATCGTCTTTGCAACGGGCTTCGATGCGATGACAGGTCCACTCAAGGCGCTCAATTTGCGCGGGCGCGGCAATCGGTCTCTCAACACGGAATGGGCGCAGGGACCGCGGACTTATCTCGGGCTATCGGTAGCGGGCTTCCCGAATTTATTCATGATTACTGGGCCTCAGAGCCCGTCCGTTCTCTCCAACATGCCGGTTTCCATTGAGCAACACGTCGAATGGATCACGGATTGCATCGCCTCGATGAGGGAGTTCTAACAAGTCCATCATCGAGGCGCTTCCCGAGGCGCAAGAGCAATGGGGTGCGCACGTCAACGAAGTCGTAAGTGGGACACTCATTCCGCGAGCGAACTCCTGGTACATGGGGGCCAACATAGAGGGGAAGCCACGCGTCTTCCTTCCTTACCTCGATCCCGAGGGGGTCGGCGGTTATCGCAAACGTTGCGCCGAGATCGCGGTCAACGGTTATCCCGGCTTCGCGTTTGCTTGAGCCATTTTCAGACGACCTCGCCCTGGTGCCGCGCACGAACAAGAAAAAGGGATGCACTCGCCCATGCGGATCGCGATCGTTGGCGCCGGAGGCATCGGTGCCATTCTGGGTGCATCCCTTGCCCTCGCGGGGGAAGACGTCTTTTTTCTCGCGAGGGGGGCGCATCTCGACGCCATGAAGGCGAACGGGCTGCGCATTGAGGGTGACCGCGGCGAATGTATCGTCCGACCAGTCCAAGCGACGAGTGATGTTGCCGAAATCGGTCCAGCCGATCTCGTGCTTTTCTGCGTCAAACTATGGGATGTCGAAAGCGCCGGCGAGCAGATCCAATCACTCATTGGCGCCGAAACGGTCGTTCTCCCATTACAGAATGGTATGGACGCCAGCGAACGTCTCGCCCCGATCCTGGGCAAAGATCATATGCTCGGCGGTGTCGCCGCGGTGACGGGCACGATCACCGCACCGGGTGTCGTTCGCCAGTCGGGCACGCATCATTCGATCATCCTTGGCGAGCTTCAAGGCGGAATGTCGCCTCGTGTCGAGCAGATTCGGGACGTGTGTCGGACGGCAGGAATAGAAGCCATCGCTTCGAGCGACATCCAACGCGATCGCTGGGAGAAGTTCGTCCTTCTCGTGGCAGCCAGCGGTGTGTGTTCGATAACGCGAAGTCCGATTGGAAAGCTGCGGGACGATCCTGACATCTGGCCGCTGTTTGGGCAGGCCATGCACGAGGTCCAGAGTGTCGGGCGTGCATGCGGAGTGCACCTGCCAGAAGACATCGTCGAGTCCCGACTCGCGTTCCTCCGCAGCGTCCCGGCCAATTGGACGCCATCAATGACCACCGACCTGCTAGCAGGCAACAAGCTGGAGCTACCATGGTTCGCCGGCAAGGTTGTGCAGCTCGGAAGAGAGCTGGACATTGCCACGCCAGTCAATGGGATAATCTACGCAGCGCTGAAGCCATTTGCCGGAGGGGCCCCTCAGCTTACGCCCTAGCGATCGGTTGCTGAACGCGCGATGCCCGATGGAGGCGATTATGATCGGCTACATACTCTTCGACCCAGGTCCCCGGATGGATCCTGAGGCCATGAAGGAATACAGCGAAAAGGCCTTTCCGACCCTCGTGCCCTTTGGCGGAAAGGTAGTCGCGCGCACCAACAACATTGAGGTGCTGGAGGCCACTCATGGTCCCGGCTGGCGACCCAACCGAATACTTCTATTGGAATTCCCCACTCTCGAAGCAGCGCGGGCTTGGTATCATTCTCCTGAGTATCAAGAAATCTTGCCAATTCGCTTGCGGTCCGCCCAAGAGAACGTCGTCATGTTCGAGGGATTGAAGGAGGCATGACGGGCCGCCAGCCAAACTTCGGAGTCAACGAGCGTGACGAAAGTGCGGGTTGGATTCATAGGGCTGGGTGACATCGGAATGCCGATGGCACGCCGGATTCTTGATGCTGGTTATCAGGTCGCAAGCTGCGCCCATCGGCGTCGCGAAGCCATTGAGACGCTAAAGGCGTCTGGCCTGATCGAAGCTGGCAGCCCGTTGGAGGTGGCCCGCCAGTCGGACATCCTGATCACCATGGTGGTTGATGAACAACAGTCGGACAACGTCTTGCGAGGGACAAGCGGTGCGCTAGCTGGATTGGCGCAAGGCTCGGTGATCATTGTGATGAGCACGGTGTCTCCAGGGTACTGCCAGGCATTGGCAGCAGAAGCCGCCGACGCTGAAATCAAGGTGCTTGACTGTCCGGTCGCAGGCGGACGGCCTCGCGCAGAACAAGGTGCTCTCACGCTGATCTGCGGCGGCGACATCCCGATCCTGGAACAATGCCGGCCGGTACTCGAGACCATGGGGCGCATCTCATACTGTGGTCCCCTCGGCATGGGCCAGGTCGTGAAATTGGCCAACAATGGTCTCGTAGCAAGCCAATTCGCCCTCATCCAGGAAATCCGGGAGATGGCATCTGCCCATGGGATGAACCTGCAGCTGCTCATGGACGTGATCGGCCAGTCGACGGGGACCAGCTGGGTGCTGGAAAACTGGAGCTATCTTGAGCCGCGCTGGAAACATCTCGGACCTATGGCTCGGAAGGATGTCTTGCTTCTACTCGACGCGACGAGGACCAAACAGATCGACACGCCATTGATCGAAACCGCGAGCCGCACTGCCGCGAGATGGTGAGACGCGCTTGACGAACACAGCACCCCGCAACGTAGGCTCGGGATTTCGCGAGGGAGACCAGGAATGAATTGGGCGGAGCTCATCAGGGAAGTGTCGGCCACCTACGAGGCTTACACACGCGCCTTCCTCGCCAATGACATAGAAGCCATCAACGCGCTGGTGAAATACCCAATCGCCTATATCAGGCACGACGACGTCATCTTGATGGATAGTTATCCGATAAAGCCAGCTGACCTGATGGCCCAGAAGCAATGGCACACGAGTACGAACACCGAGATCGAGATCGTCGGGATATCGGAGACCAAAGCGCATGTCGTCCTGCCACGAGCAAAGCGCTGGCGCAAAGACGGCTCGCTGATAGAGACCGCATCGGCGTTCTATGCGTTCACGAAGACGCCTGAAGGCTGGAAGATGTTCGCCATCTCAGGGATCTCCGTTCCGGCGCCCTCAGACTAGCTTCGCACGTTTGGAGTAGGCCCATGCCGACCGAAGACACGCGACAGGTCCATGGCTATTGTGCGTTATGCGTTGCCCGCTGCGGTACCGTTGCAACGGTCCAGAATGGTCGGTTCGTCAAGCTCGATCCAGACCCCGGCCCATCCGACAGGTGCTGCGATTTGTGCGAAGGGCCGGGCAGCACCCGACATCGTCTACAGCAAGGACCGGCTGACGCGGCCCTTGCGCCGCACTCGCCCGAAAGGCAGCCCAGACCCTGGATGGAAAGAGATCTCCTGGGATGAGGCGCTCGACGAAATCGCTTCGGCCCTGAAGCGCATTGCTGCCGAGCACGGACCTCAAGCCGTTGCCTTCAGCCAGTCCTCGCCCTCGACCACTGCCATTTCCGATTCGGTACCGTATCGTTCGGCGGCTCATGAACGCTTACGGCAGTCCCAATCTGGTCGCGAGCATCGAATTGTGTGGCTGGGGACGCGCCCTTGCGACCCGTTACGTCTACGGTGTCGGCAGTGTCGCGACCGGCGGTGTGCCGGGTGCCATGGCGGACATCGCCAACGCGGGTTGCCTCATTCTTTGGGGCTACAGCCCCTCGAACTCCCGCATCACGCACGCCACCGCTACGGCCGACGCGCTGAAGCGTGGCATGAAGCTCATCGTCGTCGACCCAAGGAACACCGGCTTCACGCACAAGGCAGACTGCTGGCTACGCGTCAAGCCAGGAACCGATGGGGTGCTTGCGCTCGGGATCGCCAATATACTCATTCAGCGGGAGTGGTTTGACCGAGACTTCATACGCGATTGGACCAACGGGCCCTTGCTCGTGCGAGGTGACACGGGGCGTCTGCTGCGGGCGTCCGACATCGAGCCGGGCGGCGACGCGTCAGACTTCGTGGCGTGGAATGCGAGCACCGATAGCCCTGTCGCCTATGCTCCGCGATCCGGGCGCTACGAGAGCGGAAGCGATGCGCTGGCCCTCGTCGGGGAGTTCCTGGTTCCGACGAAAGCCGGTCGGGTACCCTGCAGACCGGTCTTCGACCACTTCTCAGAACTGTGCCGAAAGTATTCCCCGGACCGGATTGAAGAGATCTGCTGGATTCCCCGTGCGGAGCTCGAAGAGGCGGCGCGCCTCATATGGGAGGCTCGCCCCACGGCCTACTATGCCTGGAGCGGACATGAGCAGCATGCCAACGTCACTGAGACGGCGCGTGCGATTGCCATGCTCTATGCCCTGACGGGAAGCTTCGACGCGCCCGGAGGAAATGTGATCCTTCCAACGGTACCGTCGCACTCCGTCAGTGGAGAGGACTTGCCTGGAGCCAAGGCATCTCGCACCCACGATCGGCCTGAGTGAGCGTCCGCTCGGACCTGCCAGAGGCGGATCGGTCACGACGGGCGACTTCTACAGGGCCGTGCTGGAAGGCATACCCTATCGGGTTCACGGCCTCATCGGCTTTGGGGCCAATCTCCTGCTGGCACACGCTGATCCGTTGCGTGGCCGCGAGGCGCTTTCCAAGCTGGATTTCTATGCACACGCAGATCTGTTCATGACGCCAACGGCAGAGCTCGCTGATGTCGTCTTGCCGATAGCATCGTGCTTCGAGCGTGAGGCACTGAGGTTGGGATTTGAGATCAGCCCGGATGCTCAGTCCCTTGTCCAACTGAGGCCGCCCGTCGTACCGCCGGTCGGGGAATCGAAGTCCGATACGGAGTACATATTCGAGCTTGCCGCACGTCTTGGGCTTTCCGACCACTTCTGGAATGGCGATATCGACGCGGCGCATCGGTATCAGCTGGCGCCAAGTGGTCTGACGCTGGACGCGCTACGAGCCAAGCCTTCGGGCATTCGTGTCCCGCTGACTGACCAATACAGGAAGTATTCCACGCCCGACTCGAATGGCACAGCGACCGGATTTCCGACACCGACGCGGAAGGTTGAATTCTGGTCCGAGACGTTCGCTGACCACGGGTACTCGGCGATGCCAGACTTCGCCGAATCGAGCGAGAGCCCCATTGCTGCGACAGAGCTCTCTGATCGCTTCCCGCTCGTACTGACGTGTGCCAAGCCCAACTTGTTCTGCCAAACTCAGCACCGTCATCTGGCGAGGCTACGACAACGGGCCAGGCACCCGGAAGTCGAAATCCATCCCGAGACAGCTGCGAGCCGGAACATTGCGAACGGAAGTTGGCTCCTCGTCGAGACACGCACAGGCGGCATGCGGGCGCGAGCCCGCTTCAACGACAAGCTCGATCCACGGGTCGTCATAGGCGAGCATGGCTGGTGGCAAGCCTGCGATGAACTCGGCGAGGCAGCGTATGACCCCTTCTCCAAAGACGGGGCGAACTTCAATCTTACGGTCGATGCAAGCATCCTGGACCCGATCAGCGGGACCCCAGAACATCGAGCAAACGCATGCAACATCAGGCCTTTTGAAGCGAGTGGAGATCCGCTTGCTGCTGGATGATTCAGATGGGTGTCGTTCTTTTCGGCCCCTGTCTGCAATCGGACCGCTTAAGACGAACGGAGGAGGCGCCCATGGCCGGAAATCCCAGCACTATCATTAAGCTCGACAAGAAGCGGATGGATGCAATGGTGTCGAAGGATATCGCCGCACTCAATGACCTAATAGCCGAAGACGTGATCTACTGCCATTCCTCGGCCCGCCTTGACACCAAAGCGAGTCTGATCGACAGCGTGATTTCAGGATCGATCGTTTATCTGTCCCTCGTTCCGTCCGACGTGAAGGCCCAGGATCTGGGTGACGCCGTCGTACTGACGGGCCATGCCCGCACCAAGTTGAACTATGGCGGCACAGCGATGGAATTCGGGGTTCGCTTCACCGACGTCTGGGCTAGGCGGAACGGCCAATGGCAGATGATCGCCTGGCAGTCGACGAAGTCGGGGTAGTGCTGTCCCTTGCTGCTTGCTCGCGTTTCCGGGCGAAGCAGAGTGCCGCTGTTGTGAGCGCGCTAGTTCACGGATGGGAAGCAGAAGCCCATCCGCGGTACCGAGCGCCTTCGGCAGGCCAACCGACACAGGGCCAAGCTCGTCTGCTGTCCACCTATCAAGCCGACGTTGAGGCCCCGAGATTTCGTCAGTCAGGGTGACTTCTCTTATTGGCCCAAAGCGGCCCAAGTTGCCGGGCAGCAACGAATGTGGCTGGAACGCCGTACGGTCGCCTGGGTTGCGACGCCCCGCGCAAATTCCTTGCGCCGGCTGAATGGAGCCCCAAGCTATCGCGAGGCGTGATTTCCAAGATCGGCGCCAAACTTGTCAATTCGTTTCAACCCTGCGGTCGGTTCTTTGCCTGTTCCATTGCGATCTGATTGATGTGTGAAAGGGCTCTCGCGCCTGACGCACCCTCGATGGCCTTCACGGCAATGTCTTGAACCTGCTGTTTTGCGTCAGCGAGCTGCTTCTCAAGGGCAACAATCTGCGTGGCATTACGGGCAAGAGCGTCTTCCAGGGTCTTGACCTGCAATTGGGCCAGCCGCTTCTCGGTCTCGGCGTCCTTCTTGAGCCCGATGATCTGCTGCTCAAGCCTGGCCTCAGCATCTTTGCGTCCCTGCAAGCCTGCAGTCTCTGTCTCCTTGAGAAGTCGCGCCGGGAACTCTGCCGTCTCTTTCATCAAGCGAGCCATTTCGGCTTCCCGCTCCTTTATCGCCGCCTCCCGTCTCTGCCAGTCTTTTTCCAGGGCCTCTTGCTGCTCCTGGTTCTTCTTGTCCCTCAATCGGAGTTCTTCTTCGTACTTGTCTTGTGCCTTCTTTCTATCGAGGTTCTTCTTGTATTCGTAGTCCTCGATTTCGCGCTGGCGCAGCCGCTTCTGAGCTTCCTCCTGCTCTTTCCGCTCGCGCGCAACTTGAGCGGCCTCCTCCTCCCAAGCGCTTCGCTGGACTGCAATCTCGCTCTCGAGCTTTTCTTTTTCGCGCGCATAGTCCTGAAGCAGCTGATCCAGCGCCGTGGCCGCCACATCGATCTTGTGCAGTTGCTGCAATTCCTTGCGCTCCAGGGCCACGGCCTCGCGCACGCTTGCCAGCAGCTCGACTTCCTGAGACAACTTCTCGGAGATTCCGGCGAGTGCACGCGACACTTCGAGCCCAAGGCCGGAGATCTTATGGACCACATTGTCCACGGTTACCCCGTCCACGACCCGGCGGACGTCGGCATCGCGCAGGAGGGTGATCTCAGCCGTCTTTGCGTCGGCAGTGGGTGCGGCCTCGACTTCCTCTCGGATATCCTCAAAAGCCTGCAGCGTTTCTGCCTTGCTGCGCCTCGGACGCGCAGCTCCCTTCTTCGTCTCCTTCGGGGCCATCACTTCATCCATCTCAACAAGGTGGTCCATCTAAGCCAGAGGCTTGGCTCGACATTGGATGTCGGATTGTGAAATGGCAACAAGTGAGGTGGGGGACCAGCTGCCAGAGTGCCGGACTGGCAGCTTCCGGATGAGGTTCGAGCGTGACGTGATCGCGGCGCGACCGACCTTCTT
>CAVVAR010000001.1:0-470308 GCA_963746315.1 uncultured Alphaproteobacteria bacterium | reverse complement strand
AGCCCAGACAGGCAGCAGCGGGCCATAAGCGGTCGAGCTGCTGCGATGAAGTGCTCCTTCATGTACGGAGTTAATTGGGGTTCTCCAGACAATCAGACAGTGTCGTGCCGCCCCGAAGTGCGACTCTAAATCTCGCCTCAAGATCGTCTCCGACGACGAGCCCTGACATTCGAGCCTGCTCGCTATACATCTCTAGGGTATCGGCTGCCGAAGGGAGTCGACAAATTGTTGCGTCAGCAATTCCAGCATTAATTAATGCTATGGCGACACTATTGGATGACCTACTACAGTCAAACAAATAGGAACCAGCGCCCCCGCCGAACTTCCTCTGAGCTGGGCAGGAACTCAGAAAAATCGTGCAACTGCTTAACGCGCAATTGGTTACCCACCTTCAATCCATCCTATGCGATTGCCCTCGCCGAACTCTAAAGCACGCGACCTGCGATTCTTCTCTTCGTCGACTGCAGCGACGCTTAGGCTCGCGCACTTTGCTACGCCTTCCGGCATTTCCTTGCTGTCCACCTTCACGCACAATCCTGCATTTCAACAAAGGAAGTCCTCACTCCATTGAGTATCGTTCTCGAAGCTGATGCATGGCCTACGTGAACATAGCTGCCTCCAGCATCACGGAAAAGATGCAGGACATGCTGAATCGCGCCGCCCTGTGTGATTGAATCGGCAACACCACAGACACCCACTGACCGTCAGGAGAAATTCGCAAGTCCTGGATTTCAATTCCCGCAACTTTCTTGTTGAAAAGGCCGCCTCTTCAATCGGCACAAGGCGAGGGGCAGACTTCAGATTGATTTGGACGGAAATCCTGCTCGCATGCTCCGCTGGCGCAGCAGGGCTGTAGCCTCGATAAATAGTTAGCTCAAGAGTGTCGCCCAGGCGTCGTTCCAACTCAAAATCTGAGAACTCTCCACTGGGCAAAGGTGCGTGCGCTACTTCACCACCGGTGCCCAAATCCCAAATAGTCATGCCCCAACTCAATAGGCCGACGATAAAGCCATCAAAAACGATTAGTCCAAAACCCTCCCTAACTCCCAACACCCGCGATTGCCGTTCAATTGAATGAACGCTTGACCTAAGGATCAATTCAGGTTTCATTTCAACCGGCGCTTTATCGTCGGAACGTTCGAATTCGTCAGACAACTTGCGCAAATCATACGTCTTTACGATGCCGGAGTCCGTTAACGCTGCCACCCCATCTTCGTGCTGCAAGAAGCGTATCGAAACGATCCTCTCGTGAGAGAAGCCGATCTGTGTGTTTTTGTGGAAATCGTACACTGCTGTTCTCGACGCGTCGTCAGTCTCACCGGTCCAGGTTTCGGTGTGGTAGTTTGTGCCGTAAACAAGGAAGCGGCCATCTCTGCTAACCCACAGCTCACGCAAAGCGCCAAGTTGTGTGCGAATCTCGATTTCGCCTCGGAGTTGACCATCTGAGACATTATATTCTTCGAGCTGCCTCTCGTTGCTTCCTCCAATAACAACTGTGCCTCTCTCTGGGATCCACCAGACGATTTGTTGCAAGTCATTGTACGGTTTGTCTGGACAATCAGAAACTAAAGCAATCTTGACTAGGTTTACCCGTAACGCTGCGGGACAGGGAACCGCAGTGAGCTTGGTGAGAGAGCTTAGGTTCGCTTCCCGTGAACGTTCTGTTGAACTTGAGGCGTCCTGGTCTTCACCCTTGGTCAAGCCTTGGTAACGGATCGGGTTTAGGTTGTGCAATTGCAGGAGAATATTTCTTGCGATAGGATCTGAATGCAGTTCATGCGCACGAGACGCCAGCACCATCGCTTCAACGTATCTTGCCTGACCAAGGCGCTCTAACGCGCGCTGCTTCAATCCGTTGGCGAGGTTCGAGCGCGCTAGTCTTTCGGCGTCTTCTGCTGCTTTCGTTCGTTCTAGAGCAAGGCGACGCTGCTCTTGCTCCTTGGCATTGGCAGCACGTGCTTTTTCTGTTTCTGCTTTGGCGACTGCGGCCTGCTCATTTGCCAGTTCTGCTTGAGACCAAGCGTAGAGGCCGGCCAATCCTGCCGTCAACGCCAGCACCAGGGCGGCGGCTAGCCCGGCACGCGTGCGTAGCTCGGCCTTTCGGCTCTGGGCGAGCGCTTCTTCGGCAAGTCTCCGGCGCTCCTCTAGGTCCCGCTCGCGCGCGGTCGTTTGCGCCGCCTCGTGCGCCTCGCTAGCCTGAATAAAATCCATCTGAACGGGCAGTGTGGGCGGCGATTGCGGCTTGCGGGATTCGACGAGTTGCTTTGCGACCTTGATATCCACACCCGACATCAGCCGGTTAGTCGGCCGGCCGCCTTCGTCCCAATCGCGGGCTCTGCTAGCGAGGCGACTGTGGCGCTCGATCCAGTCGTGGTCAGTCTCTAGCGCCTCGACAAGTCCGCGCAGACCCGCCATGAAGGAGCGACCCTCGTCGAAGCGCGGGTAGTTTATGAGCGTCAAGCGCTCTGGAGCCATCGCCGCGCCGGGTGGCCACGGCGTTCCGTCGGCTTGCGTGCCCTTTGGCCGCTCATGAAGCCCGCGGTGCAGCACCGGCACGATGCGCTTTTGCCGATGCGCCTCCTCAACTTCCCATTCGCAGATTGGCGAGCGTGCACTGTCCGGCGACAACACGAAGACTACCGTATCGCAATCCGCGATCAGCTTGGCGAGCCTCGGCTTCCATTCCTCGCCCTGACGGATCGAGTGCTTGTCGATGGTTACGGTGTAGCCCTTATCCTCCAGGCCGAGGCGCAGCTCGTCGGCGAATGCCTCGTCGGCGCGGGAATAGGAGATGAAGACCTTGAGTTTGCGCGTCTGGGCAATTCCCGGACGTTGCTCCGCAGTCGCCATCGTCTGACCCCAACTCAATAACCAGCCCGAATTTGGTTGAGCTTACGATAACTGCCGCCGTTGGATCGTGCCCCAGGTCGTGGTGTAGCTGGCTGGTCATGGCCTGAGCTCGATGTCTGGCTCGGGCCACATGCTCAGGCCGCTGCGATGCGCTTGGGCCTGGCCTGTGGATCATCGCTGAACTGGGCGAGCTTTTCCAGGCTCATGTAGCGGGCGCGGCTCGCCGCCCACTCGTCGTTCTGCTCGAGCAGCAGCGCGCCGACGAGCCGGACGATCGCGGCCTCGTTGGGGAAGATCGCGACGACGTCGGTGCGCCGCTTGATCTCGCCGTTCAGGCGTTCGAGCGGGTTGGTCGAGTGCAGCTGCGGCCAGTGCTCCTTCGGGAAGGCGAGGTGGGCGAGCACGTCGTCCTCGGCCTCGTCCATCAGGCGCCGAGCTTCGGGAAGCGCTCGCGCAGCCGATCGGCGACGGCGCGCCACTCGGTCCGCGCCGCCTCCTGCGTCTCCTGCGCGAAGGCGGTGCGGATCGCCGCCGCCACCATCGGGCGCTGCTTCGTGCCGACGTGGGCCAGCGCGTTGCGCATGAAGTGCACGCGGCAGCGCTGCCAGGTCGACGACAGCACCTTCGCCGCCGCCTTCTTCAGGCCCTCGTGGCTGTCGGAGATCACGAGCTTGACGCCGCGCAGGCCCGCGCCGCGTCAGCGAGCGCAGGAACGACGGTCCAGAACGGCTCGGCTTCCGACGGGCCGACCTCCATGCCCGAGCACCTCGCGCCGCCCGTCGGTGTTGACCGCGACAGCGATTATCACGGCAACGGAGACGATCCGCCCGGCCTCGCGCACCTTCACGTAGGTCGCGTCGATCCACAGATACGGCCACGCGCCCTCGATCGGCCGATTGAGGAACGCGTGCACGCGCTCGTCGATCTCCGCGCACAGCCGCGAGACCTGGCTCTTCGAGATGCCGGTCATGCCCATCGCCTTGACCAGATCGTCGACCGAGCGCGTCGAGACGCCGTGCACGTAGGCCTCCTGGATGACGGCGGTGAGCGCCTTCTCGGCCGTGCGCCGCGGCTCCAGGAACGCCGGGAAGTAGCTGCCCTTGCGCAGCTTCGGGATCTCCAGATCGACCGTGCCGACGCGCGTCTCCCAGGTCCGCTCGCGATAGCCGTTGCGCTGGTTGGTGCGGGCGGCCGAGCGCTCGCCGTGCGCCGGCGCCGGTCAGGCTCTCGACCTCCATCTCCATCAGTCGGTTCGACGATGAGCTCGATCATCTCCCTGAGGAGATCGGCGTCAGACGCCCTTCTCAATCAGGGCCTTCAGGTCCATTCTGTCGATCGTCATGGTTCGTTCTCCTGGTTGCGTTTTGGACTTCGCAACCCGAGCCAACCTCGATTCGGACCATGACCGCTTCCCGCTCGGCGCCGCTGTGGACGACCTGGGGAAAAGGCTTCACGCGGCGTTCCTCTCCGGTCGGCCTACGGCCTCCCTCCGACGAACGCCGCCGCCCCGCCTCCTACACCACGCCCCGGGACGCCGCCCGCCGTGCGGAATGGGCGCGTTCGCGATGTGGTGCGAAGCGGACGCGGATGTAGCAGATCAGGGAACGGCAGAGATGGGTCATGTGCCCGCGTCGGCGGGATCGCGTAGCGCTCACGCTATCCCCCTCCAGACCTACCGTTCGGGGCACGAACCCAGAACGGCGACGCGATAGGTTCGGGAGCTTCCATTCGACGACAGGAAGCAGCGGGCCAGGGGTAGACATGCCCCCGAGTCGAATTAGAATGTTCGAGCTGCACATCACCGTCGCATGGGAGCACGCTATGAGACTTCTATTTCGCACGCGGATCGTCATCGCTTGCAACGCGAATTGTTTTCTTGGAATGCGGGCTTCCTTTCGAGGAAATCGAAATCGATGAACACACCAAAGTCATGCGTGAGGGTGGCGACTTCAGGACGATCAATCCGTTGGGTTATGTGCCCGCCTTGCAGCTCGATGATGGCTCGATCCTCACTGAGGGATCGGCAATCTCACAGTTCTTGGTCGATCAAGTCCCGGAAAAAAAACTTGCGCCTCCGAACGGCACAATTGCTCGCACGAGGATGCAAGCATGGCTCAATTTTCTCACCGGAGAGATACATAAGGGCGGCCTCACCCCGCTGTTCAATCCCGCAATGCCCGAAGAAGCAAAGGGTCTTTTCAGGTCACGGGTTGGAACTAGGCTTGCACACTTGAACAAGCACCTTGCAAAAGACGATTACCTAATGGGGAAAGAGTACTCAATCGCCGACACTCACTGCTTCGTGATGCTGAGCTGGTTGAATTGGGTTGGAATTGATATTGAGGCTTATCCAGACCTCGTACGGTACCATGGTCGCATCGGCGCGCGCCTGGCTGTGAGCACTGCTTTGAAGGCGGAGCACCTTGTCCCTTGGCCGAAGACTGCACCGTAGCTGCACGCGTCGCTTGATAGTATGCGACAGCCGACTTCTCATAAGTATCTTGTATCTTGATCCGGACGCGAAAGGACGCTCGGGTGACCGGCAGCTCTGGGTCAGACTCGATCATTGCCTCAGCCGCTGGCGGAGGACGGTCCACCCCCAGGAGCTGCCAGTCACTCGACGACTGGCAGCTTACCTCAGCTTCGAGCATGCGCAAGGCGGACCGCACTCGTCGGTCCGGGCCATTGAGAGACATCGCGTTGGCCACGCAAGCGCCCGGCACCATGGCAGCTCTGGGGGAGTTGAGCCGACACTGTCGTCGACGAAGCCGCTCCAACGTGGTCGGCCTGTTGGCCCATGATCGTAGAATCCGTCACTAACCGATCTCAGGACCGGAAAACCCAAGCAACGAGGGCGCAAAGTTCAAGCCAGCACCGCCCCCCTATTTAGGGGGCCGCGCAGGGTTTGGGACGCATCGGTGGGCATTGTTGTGGGTGTCCATTCGGTTCGATCCCTGCGAATGACTGAGGTTTGCCAGCATCAGCTGCGCCAATCGGATCGAATGGACAACCTCTTGCATCTTCACAGTTAGTCTAGCTTGACCTGCTGGGCCACCGGCAGCGATTTATCGGCGGACCACTCGATCATGGATCCATCGTAGACTTTCGCGTTTTTGTTGCCCAAGAGCTCGCTTGCCACGAACCAGCCAAGTGACCCCCAGTGGCCGGAGTTGCAGAAATACACCTGCTCGCCGCTGGTCGGCACTGACGCGGACGCATAGAGTGATTTCAGGACCTGCGTCGAACGAAAGCGGCCACCATTGTTTTCGGTTACCCAGCTTTCCGGAAGGTTTGATGCACCCGGGATGGTGCCCTTGCGCGCTGCCTTGGGATGCCGGTTGACTCCGACGAACTGGTCTGGCGGGCGCATGTCGATCAAGGGAACAGGCTTGTCGATCAGCGCAGCGACTTCCGCTTTGTTCGCAATCATATCCTTGCGAAGGCTCGCCTTAAACGCCTTCGGTTTTGGAGAGTTTTCGCCGTTCTCGATAGTGTTCTTCGGCGCTTTCGGGTCGCCTAGATACGCCGCCCAACCGCCGTCTAGGAGCGAGACGTTGTCATGACCGAGTACCTTGAAGGTCCAGTAGACGCGCGTCGCACTGCCCGCATCGAGGGCGCTCTTGCCGGCGTGATAGATGACGACATGGGTGTTGTTGTCTATCCCGAGATCACCGATGAGTTTCTCAAGTTTCGACGTTGGCGAGATTTGGCCAGGAACCTTGTCGACCACGCTGCTCCAGCCTGCTGCCATATAGTCGCTGTACACGGCGCACGGCACGTGCCCGGCGACATAGGCGGCCTTGGAGCCGTCGTCTATCCGATTCCGGATGTCCAGCACCCGTACATCGGCATCACAGGAGTGAGCCTTGATCCAATCCACACCAACTAGGGGCGTGGCTGCGCTCGCGGCATCGATGCCGAACAGCAAACATAATCCTATAGCGAAACTTTTCATGGTAGCCTCCAAACTGTTGGGTAATTCATTATATTTGTGGCAAAACGAACCTATGGAACAACCCAATTTATGTGCCACGTCTTATCCTGCAGCAGCTGTGTGATGATCTTGTCATCGAGGGTACTGGCCGACGTCGGCTGACAGACAGCGCCGGCGGTCAATACGCCGACCAGAACAGACAACAGGGGCCTGTGATGCCTACCCTGCGAACGAGCGCTCACATCTCGTTTATTCTCGTCGTTCATGGTGATTTCAAGCCTCTCAGAATCTGCTTTGCCAAGAACTCTCAAGCGAAAGTCATGCGCTCGGGTTCTGACAACGGGAGGCTACTCATGCTGTGGGAAAAGATGCGTAATGCGCCCGCTATCCGCTGTGAATTGTGGGTGAATATGCCGAGGTTGACGTGAACGTGGATGCTGAACTAGCGATTGATCAATCCGCCCTGAGGCAGGGCCCTATCAGCGTTGCCCAGGGCGGCGATCCCATGCGCGGCTGACGCAAGAGGGGCGGAATCTTGGCAGTCTCCGCTGGTCGCAGCAGGACCCTACTTGCCAGTGGGGCTGTGATATGTATTGCTGTGAAAATTCTGTGAATGCCAGCTTACTGGAGGATTCAACCCCATGCGCAGGGCGTAGATCGACAGGTCACAGGCATGCTTTCCGTTGAACTGCTAGGCGCGTTCCGTCTCCGGAGGGGGGGGCGAGATATAAAAGTCTCGTCGGCAAAGCAGATTGCTTTACTGACCTACCTTGCCTGTGAAGGGCCAGCGCGACAACCGCGAGAGAGGTTGCAGGACCTGCTGTGGGGAAGGAGCTTTGAGACCCAGGCACGCCAAAGTCTGCGTCAGGCAATATCCAAGCTTCGCGCGACAGTGGGCTTCGAGCTTATTGTGGTCGAGGGCACGGAGATAGGATTGGCCGAAACAGGATGGACTAGCGATTATTCCGAATTCGTTCGGCTCAAGGCGAGGAACACGCCCGGGTCTCTCGCCAAGATGGTCGACTTGTGGAGAGGCGACCTGCTGTCGGGACTTTCCATCAATGAGCCCAGCTTCGAGACTTGGTTGGACGGGGGGCGCCGACGGGTCAGAGAGTCGCTTGTTGATGCGCTGCACGATCTTGCAGAGCACAGTCTACAATGCGGTTCTATAGATCGTGCCCTGTCATTCGCTCGCCGAGGGAGTGCGGTTGAACCATTTCGTGACGATCTATGTCGACTGGTCATGAGCAGCTTCCACCGCCTCGGCAGGCGTGCAGAAGCACTGAGATGGTTTGCAGAGCACCAGAAGCTCTTGAAAGCCGAACTAGGAACGGCACCAGACGGCGAAACCATGAGATTAGCGGAGACATTTCGCAGCTCTGGAGCCAATACGACAGCAGTGCGTCGTGAGGATCAATTAGGAGAGCTTGACGCTGGAGCCCGACCGTCCCGTGATCATCAAACGTCGACCTCAGGAACAAGACCGTCTATCGCCGTCCTGCCCTTCAAGAACATCTCAAGCAATCAAAGTGAACAATTCTTCGCCGATGGAATTACAGAAGAACTTATTACTGCGCTTTCACGCTTTCGGTGGCTAACAACTATTTCTCGAAACTCATCCTTTGCTTTCAGAGACCAAACTGTCGCGACCACCGAGATTGGGCGACAGCTTAACGCTGGCTATCTGCTTGAAGGCAGCGTTCGCAAGGCAGGCACCCGCATTAGGGTAACCGCTCATCTCGTGGACTTGCTTACAAATGCGCAGTTATGGACGGAGCGATATGATGGTGAGCTTAAGGATATTTTTGATCTGCAGGACGATATAACGCGGCGTGTAGCGGCCAGCCTGACGCCCGAACTCGAGAAGGCCGAGTGGCAGCGGGCGCAAACAAGCAGGTCATCAAATCTCAGCGCGTGGCAAATGCACATCAAAGGGATGTGGCATTTCTACAAGCATTCTGCAAAGGATCTGAGAGAAGCGTCAATCTGGCTACAAAACGCGATTGATAGCGATAATAGCTTTGGCCGGGCGTATGCAGCTCTCGCATACGTGAAGTTCTACAATGTGACCGATGGTTACTCAAAGTCTCCGGAGCGGGAGCTCCATGAGGCACTCAAATTGGCGGAAAAAGCGGTGGTACTGGATGATCAGGACGCATTTGCGCATTTCGTCCTGGGGAGAGTGAATTCCATTCAGTTCAAATATGAGAGAGCAATCTCGGCGCTGGAGTTTGCGGTCCGGCTGAACCCGAGCCTCGCGGACGCCTATCATGCGCTGGGATTCACCTACACTTATGGAGGACAGCCAAGGAAGGCGATCCCGCTATTGGAGATGGCTTATGCACTGAGTCCACATGATGCTAATGTCTGGGCCTTCTTCGGAATTCGAGCGGCGGCTTACATCGAGCTTCAGGAATACGACAAGGCCATCGATTGTGGTCGGGAAGCAGTGCAAAAGCGCCATGCAAAGTACTGGGCATATTCACATTTGGCATCCGCACTTGGGCACGGCGGCGCGAAAGAAGAGGCGCGGAAAATAGTTGAGGAGTTGCTACTCCACAATCCCAAGTTTAGCGTTGAGTTCGCTCGGGAACATCTTTATTACTACAGAGAAAGGAGTTCGTCGGAACACTATCTCGAAGGATTACGCAAAGCAGGATTGCGCGAAGATCACAAGCAGAGCCAATGAATCCAGTGCTCGTTGGGAACCAACCGCCATGCGACTCCGCGATCTTGCAACGGATCACGGCGCGTTTGCGCGGCCTGAAGAACTCGCTACTGGTGATCGCCAAGAATTAGCATGTCCGTGCCGGTCCCTACGGTCGCTCTCATCGTAAGCGGACCCACATCCTGCAAGCAAGATCCGTCGTCGCCCTGTTCTCTTAATGGAATGGTCCGGCCGTGCTCCCGCCCCATCAGCGCCGCATGCTGGACTGGGGCTGCAATCGAGGAGCACGCCCATGCCCAGGACAGCCAAGGCCGACCTCAACGCCGTCGCCGTGATCGGCATCGACATCGGCAAGAACGTCTTCCATCTCATCGGCTTCGACAAGCACGGCCGCATCGTGCTCAAGGAGAAGCTCAGCCGTAGCCAACTCGATGCACGGCTGGCCAACATGGCCCCTTGCCTCATCGGCATGGAGGCCTGCAACGGTGCGCACCACCTGTCGCGCAAGCTGATCCGGATGGGCCACGATGCGCGGCTGATGCCGGCCAAGTACGTGAAGGCATTCCTCAAGGGCAACAAGAACGACTTCCGCGATGCCGAGGCGATCGCCGAGGCCGTGCAGCGGCCGACGATGAAGTTCGTTGCCACCAAGACCGAGGACCAACTCGACCTCCAGGCTCAGCATCGCGTTCGAGCCCGCCTCGTGCGCGAGCGCACGGCCGTCATCAACGAGATCCGCGCCTTCCTGCTGGAGCGCGGCATCGCGGTGGCCCAGGGCTGGCAGCGCCTGCGCAAGGCACTGCCCGACATCCTCGCCACGCGCGAAGATGTGCTGTCGCTCAGGATGCGCCACACCATCGAGGATCTTGCACAGGAGTGGCGCCACCTCGACGACCGCATCGAGCAGGTGTCGATCGTGATCCAGGCGCTGGCCGAGGACGAGGGTCCCTGCGACCGGCTGATGACCATGCCCGGCGTCGCCCACATCATCTCGACCGCCACGGTAGCCGCGATCGGCGACGGGCACACCTTCGAGCGCGGCCGTGATTTCGCGGCATGGCTTGGCCTTGTGCCGCGACAGATCTCGACCGGCGACCGGACGATCCTCGGCAAGATCTCGAAACGCGGCAACCGCTACCTGCGCACGCTCTACTGTCAGGCGGCGCGCGTCGTGATGCTGCGCCCGCAGATGTGGGAGCGCTACGGCCTCAAAGCCTGGATCGAGGCAAAGAGGAAACGGCTACACCACAACAAGCTGGCGATTGCGCTCGCCAACAAGCTCGCCCGCATCGCCTGGGCCTTGCTCACGAAAGGCAAAGACTACGAGGTGAGGAAACTCAATGCAGCATCGCCCCAACCTGCTTGAGCCTGGCACCCGGCTCGGACCCGTCAAGGCGTCGCCTGGAGAGCGCGGTGACTGCGGCGAGCCAGGAGCCACGGCGAACCTTGACCAGCCCTCGACCGGGAGCCACCGAGATGGTGCAAGGTCGAGACGAGGGAAAGGCGCCAGATCGAACAAGCGAAACATGAGGAGTTGCGCGCCGTGTAACCAGCACCCGTGACGAGCTTTCCCGCCGAGGTCCGCGAGAGAATGCCAAGGACATGGAGGACCGGTCTTCCCGGCGCATCGTGAGTTTGGTGACCCATTTGGCCTTCGTGGTCTATCTCTTAATCAGACCGACTGCGCGCTGATATCCATGATGGCCCGGGGCCAATGAAGTGCCCCACAACGAGGCCGGATACATTGTTGCGAGACCGCTTGTCGCCAGACCCGAAGCTTTCACTTGCGACGCACGGCCGGACCATACATATGGGTCAAGGGGGTGAGTTCGAACGGGCCGGCCGACCGGCTGCCCAACCCCCAGCAAGAGACGTTGGGTGACAGACTGGCGCACTTCGGCAGCTCTTCCTTCGTTCGCGTTGAACATCGCTCCGTCTACGACTGGAAGGGTCGGGCCACCTGCGGACCTCACGTGCCGCGGCACGTGATCCACTGCACATGGGTGCGCCCTTTGCAGAAGCGCTCACGGGCAACCGGGCGTTGACTGGGCAGTCACTGGATCCGACCATGGCAGCTTATGAGGGTGGTTCTGCCGAACCCTAAGCAACCGGCTTGGCCCTTGTCGCCCCTTGCACTACGGCGCCAACTGGGCGACCATCGCCTCGCTCATCGAGACCGCCGAGCTCAACGGTGTCAATCCGAACGCTCCGCTCACCGACACCCTGACCAAGCTCGTGAACGGCTGGCCGCAATCCCGCACCGACGACCTGATGCCCTGGGCTTGCGCCAAGGCCGAAGCAGCCTGAGCGGTCAAGGTGCGGGCGGGACACCGCTTACAAACCTCTTGTAAGTGCCGTTCACTTTTCAGGTTGGTTATCTCGGGCTTCTGCGACGGTTTCATACACTCTCGGAGACAACTGGCGCTTGCCCAGTTCCTTACCGAGTTTGAGACGTAGAAAGGCACTGGTCGTGTAGCGGTGCACGCTCAGATAGTACGTTTCATCGATGTGCTTTACGAGATCGGCATAGGCATCCATGACATCTTCATCGACAATGAAATTGTCATAGTTGACGACCGAATGCATTCGCTGGCCGACGGCACTCATTCGGATTTCGACGGCAACCTGAATATCCTGTACGTCTTTCTTGGTTCGCACGCGCAGACCAGCGAAATTCAGGAAGATGGTGTTGATCGAAGAATTATAGAAAATGCGATCGGCCAGACTCATCGAAAGCATTTCGTTTTTTAGTCCCATCACGTCCGGACAGAACAAGCGAATGTCCATCGCTTTCGGCTTATTGATAAGCGGCTCGAATTCCAAGCCCGGCAATATATCACGTTCAATATCTATGCCAGGAGCAACCTCCTGAAGTTCGAACCCTTGCGCGGTCAGGCCGAAAACACATCTTTCAGTGACGAACAACACGGGCTGGTTCTTCTCGACTGCCACCTGGCCGCTGAACGTTATCTGTTCGACGGCGTTCAGGAATTTCTTTGTCTTGCCTTCCTGCCTGATTTCAAGTGCGCCGTTTTCGACAGCAACCTTGAGGCCGCCGGCGCGGAACGTACCCACAAAGACAACCTTGCGGCTGTTTTGGCTGATATTGATAAAGCCGCCACATCCGGTGATGCGATCCCCAAACTTACTCGAATTGACATTGCCATGCTTATCGGCCTGCGCCATTCCCAGGAAGGAAATGTCGAGACCGCCGCCATCGATGAAATCGAAAGCGGTTGTGTGGTCCATCAACGCTTCTGCATTCGTCGTTGCGCCAAAGTCCAATCCATTCATGGGCACACCGCCAACGATCCCCGCATCGGCTGTCAGGGTGACATAACGATAGACCCGCTCTTCATTGCAAATCGCACCAACGCCCTCCGGCATGCCAATGCCCAAATTAATGACGCTGTTTGCTCTGAGTTCCGTCGCACAGCGGCGCGCGATAATTTTGCGCTCGTCGAGCGGCATCGGTTCGACGCTTCCCGCAGGCACGCGGATTTCACCCGAAAACGCCGGATTGTAGGCCGTTCCATAGTTCTGCATGTGTTGTGCGGGCTCCGCGACGACGACGCAATCCACCATCATGCCCGGGATCCTGATCGAACGTGATGGCAGCGTCCCTGCATCTGCGATCCGCTCGACCTGACAGATAACGTATCCACCGGAATTCCGCGCCGCCATTGCCAACGTGAGATCTTCCAACACCAGAGCCTCGCGCTCAATTGAAATGTTTCCGTTCGTGTCGGCTGTCGTGCCGCGCAAAAACACAACATTGATCGGAAAGCCACGGTAGTACAACCAGTCCTGGCCGTCGATATTGCTGACCGACACCAGGTCTTCGACTGTTAGGTCGTTCATCCTTCCGCCTTCCAGGCGAGGGTCGATGTAGGTGCCGAGGCCGACTTTCGAAAACGTACCAGGCTTGCCGGCCGCGATATCGCGATAGAGCTGTAAGATGCAGCCTTCCGGGAAATTGTAAGCCTCAAGCTGATTGTCCAAAGCCATTTGGGTCAGCTTTGGCGACAAGCCATAATATCCACCAATGATGCGTTTGATCAGACCGGGGTGCGCGAGCCGATTGAGGCCCTGGCCGCGACCATCACCCTGCCCCGTGGAATGGACCAGCGTGAGGTTTTTTGGTGAGCCTGTTTCAGTGAAACGCTTTTCCAATGCGGCGAGGAGTTGCTCTGGTACGCCATGACCGCCGTAACCGGTGGTCGCGAGCACATCGCCGTTACGCTGTATGGACGCCGGCGCGGACGACGCGCGGCTTCCGAGGTCGGCCCGGCGGCAGTCGCCATGTTCGAAACGATCTTGAGTGCAAGCCGCATCCCGAGCAAGGCTTCCGCTCGCGCTTCGGCATCATCAGCCTCGTGACGAGCTTCGGCCCTGCTCGCGTGAGGTTGTCTGCCGGCGCGTCAACATGTGGCGCCACCACCCACGGCTCGATCGCCCATCCTGACGCTCGGGTCGACACGGTGTCTCGCGCAAGAGGCAGCGCCGGACACTCCGCCGCTCCGGCACGACAACATTCGTGGCCCTGGCACCTACCACTGAGCCGCCTCACCAGATGCGCGGCCACTGGCCCGCCCGCACGGCGGCACGCGCGATAGCAAGCGGGCAATGAAGACAAAGCACTTTGCAATGCTCACTCATCCAACCGACCAGCGTCTCGTCGCACTCGGGCTCGCTGGCATGGCCAAGGCGCTCGAAGAGCAGCGGCGTCAGCCCGACATCGCCGCGCTGCCGTTCGAGGACCGGCTCGCGCTCCTCGTCGACCGCGAGGCGATCGAGCGTGAGAACAAGCGGCTCGTCAAGTCGCTTGAAGTTCGCCGGGCTCCGACAGAACGCCGTGGTCGAGGATATCGACATGAAGGCGGCGCGCGGCCTCGACAAGCCGCTGCTCGCCAAGCTGATCGCCGGCGACTGGATCGCCCAGCACCAGAACCTGATCATCGTCGGCAAGACCGGGCTCGGAAAAAGTTGGCTGGCTTGTGCTCTCGCCCACAAGGCGTGTCGGGACGATCGCTCGGTTCTTTACTATCGCGCGCCACGACTGTTCGACGCCTTGGCACTGGCTCGCGGCGACGGTCGTCACGCGCGGCTCTTGAGAGCATCGCCCGCGTCCAACTGCTGATCCTCGACGACTGGGGACTCGCCAACGTGACGGCGGACCAGGGCCGCGATCTCCTGGAAATCTTCGTACGACCGGCAGGGACGTGGATCAACGATCGTCACCAGCCAAGTCGAGCGTGAAGCACTCGCACGAGATGATCGCCAATCCGACGGTGGCCGACGCCATCCTCGATCGCCTCGTGCACAGTGCACACCGCCTGAACCTTGTCGGCGAGAGCCTGCGCGACCCCAAGAACAAGACGGTCAAGCGTGGCAAACTTGACACGGACGCTGCCGCATGACCCGTTGAGCCCGTCGATGGGTGGCGCTGTCCGGCTTCGTCGGATTGCTGTCCGCAATCGCTCGGATCACTGTCCGGCTTCGATCGGATTCAGTGTCCGGCTTCGTCGGAATACGCAACACGCCGCCGATCATCGCACTCGGACTGCATCTGCGACCGGAGAAGACCCCAAAGGATACCGCCGCGAACATTCACGCGACGCGGGAGTTCGTTGTTAATCTCGTGGATGAGCCGCTCGCTGCGGCTATGAACATTACGGCTATCGATTTTCCACCCGAGAAGAGCGAGATCGCCGCCGCCAACCTGACGTTGGCATCATCCACCGACGTCAAGGTACCGCGCATCGCCTCGGCACCTGCAGCGCTCGAATGCAGGTGGGTGCAATCGGTAAGCATCGCGGACGATCGCGAGTTGCTGCTCGGCGAGGTGGTGCGCGCCTGGACGCGCGACGGCGTCATGGACGAAAAGTTCAATGTTGACTTCGCCGCCTATCAACCGGTCGGCCGCCTCTACTACAGCTTCTACACGAGGAAACCCGAGGTCTTCGAAATGAAGCGCATCGCCTACGCTGACTGGGTGAAGACGAACAAGTCGTGAACGATCGCCGCGATCGTTAGGGCCGAGTTCCTTTCGGTCGCTTTCCGTCGGAAGCGGACCACCTTGGAATTGGGACGCTCCGCCGGCACCCTATGGCGCTCTGGGTCATTTTGTTGAGTGCCGTTCAGCGCCGGAAGCGACAGCTCGACACCCGTTACCGACCGTTCGAGGCACGAACCGAGAACTTCGACGCGATGCCCTCAGCTCCGGACCAACGTCGTCCGACGGGCAGCAGTCGAAGAGGGCCAATCCCGGTCGCGACTGCAAGCAGCGACGCTGAAATGTTCGCGGAAGGTGATCGGTACAGAGCGGACAATCCAAGGTCTTGCGTCGATTGCGGTGAGTATCCAGACGCTAGCGGATCATCGGCCCCGGAGCCCCTTCACTGTGACGAACTCTCCTGGGATGGCATAAGCACCCGATTCGTCACGCCACTCGCTCACGGATGCTAGAAAAGAGGCCTCCACTTCGCTGCGCCCTTCGGGCGTGAACCGCTTTGCCGCCAGCGCGACGGCACCGCCGTCAATCATTGCGCGAAGTATCGACTGCTCGTCGGAGAACATCATGGTCTCCTGCCGACGAACTTCTTCGATGTCTACAAGTCCCGCCTCCTCGAATTGACCTTTCAAAGCTCCGGGCGCGCCCAGTCCGAAGAACATCGGACACACCTCCGAGGCCACCTGTCGGTCGACAATCGGGAAGATCTCGGCCCAGCCGCAGTTCTTCCGCTCGCCCCATACCGTTGCGGCGACGGTTCCGCCGGGCCTCACGACTCTGACCATCTCTGCGATGGCGGCACGCGTATCCGGCACATACATCAGCCCGAGAGCACAGATGGCGGTGTCGAAAGTGCCGTCAGAGACTTCAAGCTTCTGCGCGTCCATGCGAGTGGCGGTCACGCATCGAATGCCGTCCGCAAGGCAACGCGCATAGGTGCGCTCCACCATCCTGCCTGAGAGATCAGTCGCGAGAATCGATCCGCCGGGCTCCACCATCCGGGCCGTACGAGCGGTCACCATCCCCGTGCCACAGGCAATCTCGACTACATGCTGGCCGGGCGCCGACGTCCGCGATACCGAGCAGCGTGTCATGGGCCGCGACAAGCACGTCTGACCAGCATTCCTCGTAGTGTGGCTCGGCTGCGTCCCAGCCATAGCGCTGGACGCGCAGCTGCAGTTTTGCGTCCATGTCTACTCCGCTGCGTCTTTGGCCTTCGGTGCCGTGACCATGACCGTGGTGGAAAGCTTCTGGGCGTCCCGATAATTCAGCAGCCAGGTATCTGACTCGATCGTATCGTCGATGACCGATTGGATCACGTCGCGCGGCGCTTCGCTCTCGATGTCGATCTCGATGCGGAGATCGAGCGCGCCGGCATAGATACCATCCATGGCAAGCGCGCCGCGACCGTCGACATCCTGCTCGAGATGAAGCGTGATCGCCGAGATGGGAACCTCGCGGCGCGCGGCCGTCATCTTGACGCCTTGCGCGAGGCACCCAGCAATCGCGGCGCGGCCGAAGAATCCCGGTGTCGGTCCCTTGCCCTCACCACCCATGGGTGCTGGTTGGTCCAGAACAAGGGTGTGGTCCCCCTGCTTGAACTCACAAACGAGCCCGTCCTCGAGCCGCAGCGACGCCTTCTGCAGCTTCTGGGCTGCAGCAGGGCGCTTCTTGAAGGTCGCGATGACGCGCTCGAGCGCCTCCCTGATGAATTTGTCACGTCTGAACTCATCTCATTCCTCCTGACAACGATCCCAGTTACCTTCGTGGTGGCGCGCGCAACTACGGACGGCGCTGGAAACCTCGTTGATCGCAAATGGCACGCCCTCTCGGCTATGGTCTCGCCTCGAGGATCATGTTGAAGGGCGTCTCTGTGGCCCGCCGCACGGTGGCGAACCCACCCGATGTGATGACATTGCGAAGCTTCGTCTCGCCGGCCTGCGCCCCCAGGGCCGCGCCGACTTCCTGGGACAGCGAAGTCGGCACGCAGATCATCGTGGACCCGGCGTAGTAGAGCCGACCGACCGGGTTGAGGTTCTGTTCGAGACTGTCGCCCGCCATGGGCTCGATGACCATCCATGTGCCGTCGTTTTTCAAGGACTTGCGGATATGCGCCGCTGCGCCCGCCGGGTCACCCATGTCGTGCAGGCAATCGAAGCATGTGACGAGGTCGAACTCGTTGCCGGCATAATCTTTGGCCTGGCCCACTTCGAAATGCGTGTTGCCAGATACGTCATGCGTCTTGGCGTGCGCCCGCGCCTGCTCGATCGAGCGGGCATGGAAGTCGTAGCCGATGAACTCCGACTTCGGGAACGCCTTCGCCATGAGGACGGTGGACCAGCCGTGCCCGCAGCCGACATCGGCAACTTTGGCGCCTCGCTCCAATTTTCCAACCACGCCATCGAGCGCCGGCAGCCATTCTTTCACAAGATGATTGTGGTAGCCGGGCCGGAAAAAGCGCGCGACCGCGCAGAACATGCAGTTGGCCTGATCGCCCCAGGCCACGCCTTCGCCGGTCTTGAAGGCCGCCTGTACCTTGGGCTGGTTGTCCAACATGGCCGCCATGACATCAAAGCCGCCCATCATGTAGACGGGGCTGTCCTCGTTGGCGAATACCATGGCTTGCTCTGGCGGCAGGGAGAAGCGGGCCGTGCCCGGATCATACGCCAGATAGTTGGAAGCGGCCTGATGCGAGAGCCACTCGCGCAGGTATCGCTCGCTGACCTTTGCCGTCTCGGCCAATTTCGCGCACGTCATTGGGCCATTGGTATGCAACGCCTGGTAAAGGCCGAGCGCATCGCCGAGCCGCACCATGGCGATGCTCGACGCACCTCCCAAATCGCCGAGCATCTGTCCAATAAAATGGTTGAGCTTATCCTGGTCGACAGTATTCATGGCTGGCTCACTCCCGGATCGCAGAGCATGTGTCGTTTCAATCGCCCATGTCGGCCACATCGGCGGACGACGAGACGTTACGGCCGCCTGCGGGGCTCCGCTTGAAGAAAGCCTTCAGAAACCGTCCAGAATTGGTTTAGCTTTTCGCGAAAGCGAACGAACCGCGATAACGATGCGCCGATCACGCCAGACCGGCGCGTGCCACATGATCACGCAGCCGCACGATGTCCTGGTCCTGCTTGTAGCAGCGGTAGGGCATCAAGTTGCCGAGGTTGGCCAGCAAGATATCCGGATACTCCTGCTGCAGGCGCGCCACGACGGCATTGGCCTCATGATGCTCGCCGAGCCCCACGAGGGTGGCAGCGCGATAGATCAGATCAGTGTGGCGAAGGATCGGAACCAGGTTCAGTGCCGTCCATGCCCCCTCGTAGTCGCCTTTGTCGAACATGACGATGCCCGCATCGCGCCAGTACCAGGGGGGATGCAGTGGATTTCGTCGCATCGATAGCTCGATGTTGGCGAAGGCGCGGTCCCGGTCACCGAGGAAGTTCAACCAGTGGCCACCCTTGATGAGCATGTGGCAATCGTTCGGATTGAGTGCTTGCATCTTGTCGAGATGATATTGGCCGAGATCGAAGCGCCGCTGGTAGAGATAGTTCCCCACCAAAAGGCGGTGCAGCTCCGCATCAAGGGGATCGAGCTCGTGCGCTTTGCGGCACATGGCCCGGCACTCATCGAAATGCTTCTGTTCCGGTATAGCTGGCCAAAGTACGACGCTGGCGCACGCCTTCCAGCCATGAGCACGCGCATAGCTGGGATCGAGTGCAATGGCGCGATCGTACCAGATGATCGCCGCGCGCGCGTCATCTACGGTGCAGCTGTTGAGCCCGCCGCCGCGATGGACCGCCATGCCGCGCAAGACGCAGTCGTAGGCATCGAGGTTCTCTGTGGGGCGCGAGCATGCGCCGGCGAGGCGGTCGTCGGCTACACGGCCATGGATCGCCTCGACGATACGGGCGACCACATCGTCCTGCATGGCGAAGAGTTCTTCGCGTCCGATGTCGTAGCGCTCGGCCCACAGCAACCGCTGGGAGGCGAGCTGCACAAGTTGCACCCCAATGCGCAACTTGTCTTGGCGAAATTGGATTGTCCCACGCACGCCGTGCGTCGCGCCAAGCTCTTTCAGGTCGCCGATATCGCTCGCCTCGGACGGCGCCACCTGCTGCGTGCTGTGGCGTGCCAGCACGGCGAGCGAGTGGTAGCGTCCTAGCTCAGTAATGATCTCGTCGGTCAACCCAGTCGCGAGATAATTCATGCCCGGGTCAGCGGTCTGCAGCGCGAACGGGACGACCCCGACCGTCGGCAGCGTTGTGCGAGGGACCGCGCATTCAAAACTGGCCGTCACCTGGAGGATTGGTAGCCGAGTCCCCACGTCAATCCCATCGGCTGAACCATTCGGAACCATCTCGACGGGGGCAACCCATCGGAAACCGCGCCTAGGCACGGTCGCAACGACCTCCTGCCGGATGCCATCGTCACCCACTGCGCGTCGCACGCCATTAATCCGTGTCGTGATGGCGGAATCGCTGATCGCTCGGCCTTCCCACACGGCCGCTACAATTTCATCTTTGGTGATCAGTCGCCCAGGGTTGCTGGCGAAGTAGGCCAGCAGATCGAAGACCTGGGGCTCGAGCGGCTGGATTTTGCCACTCGCTGTAAATTGATGACGCTCGGTATCGAGCTCGCAATGCGCAAAGCGATACTTCATGGCAAGAAACCCAATAATGGAGGTTCGTGACACGCAATCCGGTCACGGATGCTAAGGTCTGTCAATGTAATCAGCGTCGGCTTACTGAGGAGGTCCGGACGGTCTCAGAACGAACCGTGATTGGTCCGGAGTGGGTCAAAAGCGTTAGGCTTCAATTGCTTGCTCTACGCAGTGCAGAGATTGCGGAAGTGCGGCTGCGACCTCCGAACACTGAAGGGAACGATTTATGGATGTCCGCTCATCCTTCGCTTGCGATGAATCGGCAACGCTGAACACCTTCTTCCGGCTACCGATCGAACCTGTTGAGAGTATTTTCCCAAGCCGTGCTCATCTTTTGAACTGTGATCTAACCATGTTGCGGCCAACTAGCCTGCTGAATCGCCGATAGTCGCCGTACTCATATCGCCAACGGCCGGCGACTATTGCGGGGTGTATGCTGGCATCTCGCGCTAAGTTCTCCACGTCTTCGATGGTCATGTGAGGTGAACGTCGAGCGGTCCACAGCGCTTTTGGAATTAGCGCGTCGCGAGCGAACGCGTCAGCCTCAGCCTCGATGCCGTCTGTGCTTCGAACGTCAAGGTCATCGAAAATAAGGGGAGTATCGAGGCTCAGGTGGAGGCTCGCGTGCGCGAACTCGTGCAGCAATGTGAACCAAAAATTGTCGAGCCGGTCATGCCTGAGCGTCAACGCGATCACCGGAGTTCCATCTTCACGGCGGATCGCGGCTCCATCGAGAAAAGTCCCTGGCAAGTGATCAAGTGTAACGAATGCTACTCCGACATCGGCCAGCCAACCACTGAGTTTGGCAGCCCAATCAGATCGAACACTCAGTTTTGCAAGCGTTCGTGCCTCCTCGACATCTTTCGAGCCGCGTTTTGCCACGCGGAGTTTGTCCGCCTTCATTAGAACTGCTGCGCACCAGGCTTCTAGCGCTCGAAAGTCCGTCTTCGCATTGGTTCTTTCACTGCGCGTCTTGCGTAACAGCGCGACACTTGGCGCAGCTCTCGCCCTAGCGACAAAGTTTGGCAACACTTCGGATTGCCTCATTACGCCTAGTCGCTTCAGCTCGCTTTCTGCGGCAATCACGGCACCGGACGGTCGTGACACGGCTTCGAGTTTTGTAAGCCCAATCAAAGATTCGACAGGTATGCCGAGATGCTGGTTCAGCGCACGGATCTGATCGACGGTCGGTTGCCTCTGGCCATTCAATATTTCGGAAACACGCGATTTTGCGCCAAGGTACGGCTCCAAGTCGCGCGGCTTCATGCCGTTCTGCGACATCCTAAACCGGATTGCCTCCGCAGGCGTCGCAGCGGGGATCGGGTGACTGGTACGCTCCCATCGCTCAATTAGCGCCTGAAGCACCTCAAGTTCGTCCTTCGACTTGGGATCGCTCTTGCGAATGAGTTCGCGTGCGCGCGCCAAAGCGACTTCAAGATCTGCGTCCGAGCGAATAGGTTTAATAGTCACGACGGCTTCCTCCCTGCCGTGGCGTGGCCCCGCGATCTTTTTCTCCCAGCATATTCAAACACGATCATCCCTGACTCGTAGTTTACCACGAAACGGACGCAATGCCCGCTTTCCAGCGGGATTGTGACGGCGTCACCTTCGATCACGGCTGCAGGATACTGGTCCAGCACATCGGTGGGCGCGTCCCACGTCGCCGCTTCCAACTCGGCACGCAAGGCGGCAACGGCGCCGCTCGGCATCTCAGCACCAGTCCTCGCGGCAAGTTTGCTCAGCATCGATGCCCCCATCAGTTTCATTGCGTCGCACACCCTCGACCGTGCACATAATAGCGTTCCACATGATGGAACCATGTACTTGCGAATCTCGACGCAATGTGGCATCTGCATAGGTGTTCCACCACGTGTAACCGTAACATGGCGCCGATTCGATGGCTAGCCGGATCAATCCACGAGACCTCGAGAGGCAAAACATGACCAAGGGCCCGAAGACTCATCACGTCGTCCCGAACCCAGACGGTGGCTGGGACGTAAAGCGGAGCGGGTCGCAGCGCGCCAGCAGCCATCACGATACGAAACAGGAGGCTATAGACAAGGGGCGCGCCGTGAGTCGCAACCAGGAAACCGAGCTTCGCATCCACAATCGCGACGGCCTTATCTTTTCCAGTGACAGTCATGGCCGTGACCCGAATCCGCCCCGGGGCTGAGCAAGCGCATAACAATGCCACGGGTGTGCCATTGGTCGCACTTGAGCAACAAGGGGTTCATCGCCAACTCCAAGGTTTGATCGAATGTCGTGGACGAGGCAGAAAAGCAGCGCGCGCATCCAGCGGTTTATGCAGTCCGTTCCTAGCGGAGCGGTCAGCGTCAAGACGTTCGATGCGGCCGCCCTGGCGGTGCGGCAGCGGAGCGTCACGGCGACCAAGGCTGCGACTGGACGCACGGAGGACCTGATCTTCCAGGTGAAGCCGAGCGAGGCCATCCTGGTCGACGGCGTGCACATCTACGCGCAGCTGCTCGACTACCAGGACAAGATGCTTGAGCGCGAGCGGGAGACCGAAGCGGCGCATGGGCGCGTCCTCGGCATGCTGCATCTGCACTATGGCGCCTGCGACGCTTTGGCGGAGCGCTTCGAAGCCCAGCGTGTGGATTTCCACGGGCCACGGTTGCACGCCGTGATGATTGCGCCAGCGGGCGCGGCCGGCGAGCAGTCGCGGGTCATGCGGGCGCTCGCCTTCGCGGACGCTCTCAAGCGTACAATCGAGACTGCCAGTCAAACGATCGGCAACGGCGAGTTCGCGACCCGGGTCCGTATAGGCATCGACTCGGGTATGGCGGTCGCCGTGAACAGTGGACGCGGCAGCGAGCCCGAGCCGTTGTTTCTCGGCAGGCCCGCCAACTACGCCGCGAAGCTGGCGGAGGGGGCTGATGAAGGCGTCTTTGTCAGTGATCGCGTGCGCACCATCACGCATTTGAGCCCTGTCGGAGGTTCGCAGGAGCGCCATGTCGAGATGGGCGCACAGATTAAGTCGCTGGGGTCGGGCCCGGCGGGCGTCGGATTCACTGACGCAGAAGTCGGCGCGACGGTCAACGGCCTGAAGAGCCTGATGGCTCAAAGCTACGGCGTCGAGACGCCCCGCTTCGTATTCCATCGTCATGAGCCGCCGCTGCGCTCGATCGACTTTGGTGAGGTGTCAGCAAGCCGCACAATCCGCATGGAGCTGGTATCGATCTTCGCCGACCTGAGCGGGTTCACGAAGTATGTCGACAACTGCATCCGCACGAGACAGGTGGCCGAAATGGTCGCCAACTTGCACGTGCTGAGAAAGGAGCTTGCCGCCACCCTGCGGGAGGACTTCGAAGGGAAAAAGGTTCGCTTCATTGGCGATTGCCTGCACGGTCTCTTGGCCGAGGGTACCCGCTACCAGACCGACGGAGGCGCCACCGTCAAGGCGGCCGTGCACGCGGCAGGCGGGCTGAGGTCAAGCTTCGAGCTGTGCCAAGCGTACCTGCCCGGGATCGGCGACCTCGGACTGGCGGTTGGTCTGGAGTACGGCGCTACGCCGATCTGTCGCCTTGGGTTGCGTGGGGAGCGGAGCGTGCGTTGCGCTGTCAGCAAGGCGGTGTCGGGCTCGGAGGAACTGCAGTCGGGCTGCGAAGGCACAGAGACGGCGATCGGACCGAAGGCTCTAGCGCTGGCCCCGGCCGCCGTGCGTCAGCTCTTCGATCACGAGAGCACGGCGCAAGGCTTGGATTACGAGACGGTCGTGGTCGGGACCGTCGCCGCGCCGGCTGTCGTGAGCAGCGGCAGCGCTTCACGGACGGCGCAGCCGCATACGCAATGACGTCGCCGCTGTCATTGATCGTCGCGGCCAAGCCGGAGTGGATGGAGCTAGATGGGCTCACGGCACCATTGACTGGCGAGGCTACGGTTCAGGCTAGCGGCGCGGCGCGCGACTGGAAGATCGGCTTGACCATCAACGAAAGCGGCGGCGTGATCGAGGCGCGAGAGCAGCCTATCGGAGTGTTGCTGCCACGCTTCTGTCCGCAGCGGCACGTCAATGAGAACGGCAGCTTCTGCCTCGGCTACCGAGTGGGCGAGAACATCTGTTCGGTCGACGATGCGGCGGTCTGGTGGGGCTTGCTGCGGCAATACCTGTCGCTGCAGCGTACTGCGTCGCGGACGCGGCGCTGGCCGCCTCGACAGGCGCTGGCTCACGGTGAGGCCGGACGGCATCAACTCGATGCACAGGAAGCGGCCGATCGCATCGGCATTCTGGAGCAATACCTAGACATGCTCGACGGCGCAGAGCATTGGCTGAATAGCCGTCACACGGTGCTGAACAAGGCCGGCGATGGGCTGATCAACGGCCGTTCGAGATGCCCCGTCGGTTGCCTGCGATCGCGCAGGCCGCGACTGCGGCGCGAGTGCTGTCACAAGTCGGATATCGTCGAACTGGTGCGCAGCGAGCGTCTGCGCATCGGCTCCGAACGCAGGTATTGGGAAGAACTGAAGCAGCGTGGGAAAACATGCTGTGGAGCGATGAAAGTGTGCCCACTAAAGGCACCATTTTGACGCAGTTGTTTCAATTCTGGAAAGGGGAATGATCTATGATTGCTCAATTCAGTGGCGAAAATGGCAAGCGCCTTTTGGTGGATGCGCTGGCGTCGCAGAAGCTGGTTGGCGGCAATCTGGCGCTGGCAGAGCTGTTGGCAGATCGCTGCGAGCTGGTGGCGGCGCCGGTCGGCTCGTGCCTGATCGAGCAGGGAGGTGAGGACAATGACGTCTTTCTCATCGTGAGCGGCTCATTCGACGTCGTTGTCAACGGCAGGAGAATTGCGCGACGTGGTCCTGGCGATCATGTCGGCGAGATGGCGGCGATCCAGCCGTCACAGAAGCGGTCGGCGAGTGCGGTGGCGGCAGAGTCAGCGGTTGTGGCCAAGCTGACTGAGGAGGCGTTCAGCGACATCGCTGGGCGATATCCGGAGCTGTATCGTCGCATTGCCCAGGAGCTGGCGCGGCGGCTGTTGCAGAGAAACGTACATGTCGGCGCCTATCGCGAGAAGATCCAGGTTTTTATCATGTCATCGGTGGAGGCATTGCCAGTGGCGCGAGCGATACAGAATGCCTTCGCCTATGATCCATTCGTCATGACGCTCTGGACGGATGGCTGCTTCAAGGTGGCGAGTTACACGCTGCAAAACCTGGAGGAGCAGATCGATGCGTCGGACTTCGCCGTCGCGATCGCACACGCCGACGATCTGACCCAATGCCGGGGTCAATCTTGGCCGACGCCGCGCGACAACGTCATCTTCGAACTTGGTCTGTTCATGGGGCGTCTCGGCCGTGCACGCGCCATTCTGATGGAGCCGAGGGATGAGGCGGTGAAGCTGCCGACTGACCTCAGCGGTCTGACGACGATACCTTACCGGTTCGAAAAAGGCGGCGACATTGCCGCTATGCTGGCGCCAGCCTGCAACAGGCTGCGCGATCACATTAATGACCTTGGCGCAAACAACGGATGAACGAAAGAGCATCTTCATCGGCGAACGGCACAATAGGTGCGTGGTTTGTTTCGGCTTGTGGCGTAAATAGTAAATCCGGTGCCGGTGCAAATACACTGAACTCGACGCGAAACAAGTGGCAGCTTCTGCATAACAGCTACTGCGTCGGCATTTTTCGAGATCCCTCCCGAAGCGGACAAACTCCCATTTGACTCAACAAGGAACTCTCGCTGACGACGCGACTTCTGCTATTGTGCAGGTTTCTCGGACGCCGGCCAACGACGGCTTGGCCCCGCTCTCCGGGCCGGCGTCGGAGAAGCGCCAAGGCACGAAGTCGCGGGAGGTGGCGCTCAGGCGGTGCCGCGGTCTCTATGGGGATTGAGCATCGTGCGTAGTCGTCGCGGTGACGCCTTTGCGGAGCGAACGCCAAGCGCGGTCGTATTGGTAAGCCACGACAGATGGCGCGCGAAGTGTGGCGCCAAGCCTGCTCGGTCCCCTCACGAGCGTCTCTTCGAGCTGAATGGCGGCCATTCGGACGTGCCTCGCCGTCGCCAGCACTCGGCTTGGCTGGGTGGTGGTCGGCACTCGTGGCTTGGCGGCGTTGACGGCTCATGAGGTGTCGATCCTGATCGCGCCCGGCTTGGGTTTGTTCCTGGGCTCACAGCCTCGGGCGAAGACCTCGATGATGCGCATGGCCGAGCCGCAGCAGGGGCACGGACTCGTGTCGGCTCAGGCTGATCGCCCTCGACATCGTCGCCGGACGTATCCGCCGGCTTCTCGACCCGAGGCGCCACGCCGAGCAACTCGCGGGCCCTGGCGATTGCCTCGGCACGGTTGCCATTGGCGAAGAGGCCGTAGTGGCGGATGCGGTGGAAGCCTTTCGGCAGCACGTGGATGAGGAAGCGCCGGATGAACTCGGGAGAGCTGAGCGTCATGGTCTTCCAGCGCGCGAGGCCGTCCTCCCGGTAGTCCTTCCAGCGGAACGAGACGCCGCCGTCGTCGGCCGCGACGAGCCGCCGGTTCGAGATGGCGACGCGATGGGTGTAGCGCGACAGGTAGGCGAGCACGGCTTCGGGCCCGCCGAACGGCGGCTTGACGTAGACGACCCACCTGGTGTGCCGGAGCGGCCCGAGGAAGCGCTTGAAGGCACGCTGGTCAGCGAGGCCGGCAAGACCGTTGAAGAACTTCAGACGGCCGGCGTCGTGGGCGTCGCCGAGCATGGCCAACATCTTGCCGCGGAAGAGCCGCGCCAGCACGTTGACGTGGACGAGGAAGTTGCCGCGCGACGATATCCATTGCGTCCCGTCGGGTGACAACCCGCCGCCCGGCACGATCATGTGCACGTGCGGGTGATGCGTCATGGCAGAGCCCCAGGTGTGCAGCACGGCCGTGATGCCGATCCTGGCACCGAGGCGCTTCGGATCGGCGGCGATCTGCAGCGTCGTCTCGGCTGCCGCCTTCATGAGGAGGTCGTAGACGACGCGCTTGTTCTGGAAGGCCACGTCGCGCAGCTCGGCCGGCAGCGTGTAGACGACGTGGAAGTAGCGGACCGGGCAGCAAGCTCGGCCTCCCGATCGGCGAGCCACTCGCGCGACGCCGCGGCACCCTGGCACTTCGGGCAATGCCGGTTGCGGCAGCTGTTGTAGCTGACGTTCGTGTGGCCGCAGGCAGCGTTCTCGCAGCGCGCGACATGGCCGCCGAGCGCCGCCGTGCGGCAGCGCTCGATCGCACTCATCACCTTCATCTGGTCGAGGCTGACGTGGCCGCGATTGGCGTCACGCCAAGCGGGGCCGTGGTCGCGGAAGATATCTACCGTCTCTCGCGTCAAGCAATTTGTGAGGGCCCCGTTCGCCTGAAACGTCCGGATGTTGTGAGTGTGCAGCCGTGCTCGCGACCGTCAAGGAGCGGCCTGGAAACGTTGGCGCAAGCGTCGCCGTCTGCGTGCCGGCCGTCCTTGACCGCCACTCGACACGACAGCAATGGCTTTCCATCCCGAAAAGTCTCAATAGGGTACTTAAAGCGTACCCATTTCAACAAAGACGATTTCTAAGCCGGTTGCGCGCCTTTCCACGGCTGGCCGTCGCGCAAAACCGCGTTGAGAATGACGACGAGTTTCCGCATGACTGCGGTGACGACGTACTTGAAGGGATACCCTTTGCTTCGCAGCCGATCCGAGAATTCTTTTATGAGAGAATTTCTGCGCATTGCGACAACGGCTGACATATATAATGCTCGTCGGATGGCCGTGCGGCCCGCCTCGACATGCCGAGTCCCTCTCTTCTTGCCGCTATCATCATTGATCGGAGCGAGACCCGCCAGACGGGCGACCTGCCCTTTGGTGAGCCGTCCGATATCCGGCAGGTGAGCCAACAGAACCATCGCGGAGATCGGGCCGATCCCGACGACAGTACGCATCAGCGAGACCTTCGTTCTCAAACCCTCGTCCTCCTGGACTAGATCGGTGATCTCGGCCTCAATGGCAGCCAGAACAACTTCGAGCGATGAGATGTGCGATTTGATGCTCCTCAGGACACTTCCATGCTGGGCGTGATCGAGGCGGCACGTCTCTGCGATGATCATCTGCTGCAACTCGGTTCTGCGGGCGTGCAAAGCGCGTAGAGCCACGGCCTCAGGAGACGGCGGCACATAGAGACGCAGGTCCTCCGTCCTGAGGCCATATTGAGCGATCAGCCTGGCATCGATTGGATCGGTCTTGGCCAACAGACCGCGATACCGACCAAAATGACGAACGCGCGTACCATGAGCTCGGTGAATCGCAAGCCCCATCTCCACGGCGACTGCGAGAACATTGCGCTCATAACCACCAGTGGCTTCGCAAATGATCAGAAGTCGTCCAAGCTGAGATTTACGGTTGCGCGTTATCTCGGCCTTGATCAATTTTCGCACGGATTTCGCATCATTCTCGATGCTGCACTGCTCATCGGCGGGCAGCGTGTGAACGACGAGTGTGTTCTTGGAAACCTCGAAAGCAACAATATGCCCATATGCTTCGTGTGCCGGAGTTATTGTCATTAGGCTCGTCCGTTATCCTGGATTGTATGCGGCCGTTGAGGCCTATCTACCGTTCGGATGACCACGGAACAGAGCGGCGAGGGTCAGAGATATCTTGCAACCGCGAGGGTTTGTCCGCGACACGACCGCTCGCCGCCCGCGACATCCAGTGGCCACCGGACATCGCGAACCCGAACATCCGGTGATTCGGCCACCATCAGATCGAGTAAAATCCAGATACAGTCCGCGACCTCCAGCGTCGAACGCATCGCCGTCGACTATGGCGCGGTCTTCTTCTTGGTCTTGCGCTTCATGCGACGTGCGGGTGGCAGCGACAGCTCATCGAGCGGGCTCACTACGAGGCCGCAATCGGCCTGGTCGCGACCCGCGTGTAGCGCGCCGTCGTGTCGAGCTTGTCGTGGCCGAGCATGGACCTGGATCAAGCGGAAGTCCGTGCCGTGCTCGAGCAGGCGCGTCGCGAAGCTGTGCCGCAGCGTGTGCGGCGAGATCCAGGCGCCGAGACCGGCGACGCTAGCCGCCATGTGACAGGCGCGGTTGAGCTGGCGTGTGGTGATCGGCAGGATCGGATCGCGGCCCGGAAACAGCCAACCCTGTGACCGGCACTGCAGCCACCAAGCACGCAGCACTTCGAGAAGTTGCGGCGAGAGCATCGCGTGGCGGTCCTTGCGACCCTTGCCTTGCTCCACACGGATCAGCATCCGCTTGCTGTCGACGTCGGAGACCTTGAGGTTGACGACCTCCATGGCCCTGAGCCCCGCGCCATAGGCGACAGACAGCGCCGCCTTGTACTTGAGGCCTGGACCGGGTGCCGACTCGAGCAGGCGAGCCACGTCATCCGGTGACAGGACCCGCGGCAGCTTGCGCGGATAATCGACACGGGTCAGCTGCTGGGCGAGGTTGCCGCGACCGAGCGTGAAGGTGAAGAAGAAGCGCAATGCTACCGTCGAGCTGTTCATGCTCGGCGGCTGCACGCCGCGCTCGACCTGATGCACCTGATAGCGACGCAGATCCTCGCCCGTCGCCGTCTCCGGCGAGCGGCCGAGAAACCTTCACGAAGTTCTCGACGTGCCGGATATAGTCATGCTGCGTCTTCTCGCCGAAGCGGCGGACGGCCATGTCCTCTTGCATGCGGCGGCGCAGATCGCTGAGGGGCTTGTCGAATACGGGGTCCTTCATCGGAGGCTCCTGTCTTGAGGTTGGAGTGCTAGACCCCTCGATCCTCAAGACAGGCCTCCCGGCCCGTTATCGACCTATCTTCAGTTGGTTACTCTCCCGCCACCCCAAGCCGCAGCCTGCGCGCAGCGCACTCCCGCGAGAGCGGGTTCGTTCTTGGCCCACCCTTTCCAGTCGTGCGGCGGAGCTTACCGCGACGCGACCGGAGGGTGAGCTGCCGAAACGCGGCACGTTCGTCGCAGAATGTCTCTTGCTGAGGGCAGGGCTGCCAGTCGGCCGGGTTGCCCAAATTCACGCCCGTGACCCCAACCGGTCCTGAGCAGTTGCAGCATTGCCGGCCCACCGTCGAGCACCCCAGAAATTAAGCTGCCGTCGCCGCTCGATGATGATCTGCGCAAGACTTGCAAAAGCAAAGAGACCGATCACATCCGACAGCGGACTCTTGTACGGTCGAGCGGACCTCGACGTCGGACGCGATTATTGCGATGACCGCTTGATCCTGTAGGGCAGACCGCTCTCGGCCCCGATCAGGAAAATGTAGTGACTGAACTGCTGTTTCCATTCACTCTCACGTGCGATGGGAGTGTGCGCATGTCCGATCCGATCCTCGCCGTTGATGAACTCACCGTCCGCTTTCATCTGAAGCGAGGAGTGTTAACGGCCGTCGACGGCATTTCTTTCGCCGTTCATAAGGGGGAGACGTTTGGCCTCGTCGGCGAATCAGGCTCCGGAAAAACTGTCACGGCGCGTGCCCTCATGCGCCTTGTGGCCTCGCCTCCAGGCGAGATCTCGAGCGGTCGCATCGTCTTCGATGGCGCCGATGTCCTAAAGCTCGACGACGAGGCGATCCGGGCGTTGCGAGGCAGACGCATCGCCATGGTTTTCCAGGAGCCGATGAGCGCGCTCAACCCGGTCTACACGGTCGGGGCGCAGATCACGGACGTGCTGCGGACCAACCTCGGCATGTCGCGGAGCGAGGCAAAAGAGCGGGCGGCCGAGCTGCTCGACCTCGTCGGGATCCCGTCGGCGCAGTCGCGGCTCGGGAGCTACGTGCATGAGTTCTCCGGCGGCATGCGCCAGCGTGTCATGCTGGCTATGGCCATGAGCTGCAATCCCGCCTTCCTGATCGCCGACGAGCCGACTACTGCGCTCGACGTGACCATCCAGGCGACGATCCTCGAGCTGATCCGGTCGATGATCGAGCGGTTCGACATGTCGTTGCTGTTCATCACGCACAACCTTGGCGTTGTGGCGCACGCTTGCGACAAGATCGGAGTGATGTATGCCTCGCACCTGGTCGAGATGGGCTCGCGCGGCGACATCTTTGCCAACCCACAGCATCCCTATACCGTCGGACTTCTGGCCTCTATCCCGCGGCTCGACATCCCGCAACGCTACCTGACGCCGATCGAGGGAACCGTGTGCAACATGCTGGACCCGCCGCAGGGCTGCAAATTCCATCCACGCTGTGCCCACGCCATGCCGAGATGCCGGGTAGAAATCCCGCGTCTCAGGGAAGTCGCGCCTGGCCATCTCGCAGCCTGCCACCTCAACGACCAATCATGATCCCAATGGCACCTGTCACTCGCACCAGCGAGACGCAACCGATGCCTGGCTCAGCCCCCGCCACAGTGGCGACGGCCGTGCCATTGCTCGCCGTCGACAACCTCGCCAAGCACTTCAAGCTCAGCAACGATCCAGTCTCGCGGATGCTGGGACGAACGCGGACGCTGAAGGCCGTCGATGACATCAGCTTCCAGCTTGCGCGTGGCGAGACGCTCGGCCTCGTCGGGGAATTGGGCTGCGGGAAATCGACCACGGGCCGGCTCATCACGCGGCTGATCGAGCCGACTTCGGGACGCGTGTCGCTCGACGGAGAGGATCTGCTGGCACTCTCGGGCCACAATCTGCTCGCGTCGCGCAAGAAGCTGCAGCTCGTCTTCCAGGACCCCTACTCCTCGCTAAACCCGAGGAAGACGATCATGCAGATCCTGGAGCGGCCTCTGATCGTGCACAAGCTGGCGACGAGCTGGGCAGAGCGCCGCGCGCGCATCCTCGAGCTGTTGAACCTCGTCGGCCTGGGACGTGAGCACATCGACCGCTATCCGCACGAATTCTCCGGCGGGCAGCGCCAGCGCATTGCCATCGCGCGGGCGCTGGCGGTAGAGCCGGACCTTGTCATCGGCGATGAACCGGTCTCCGCGCTCGACGTGTCGATCCAGGCGCAGATCCTGAACCTCTTCCGCGAGCTGCAAGAGAAATTCGGGCTCACTTACCTGTTCATCGCCCACGACCTGAGTGTCATTCGGCACATCTCGGACCGCGTGGCAGTGATGTATGTCGGCAAGATCGTCGAGACGGGGCCGGTGGAGCGTATCTTCGCGGCGCCGCGGCACCCCTATACGAAGGCGCTAATGGCGGCGGTGCCTGTGGCAGACCCGAACAGTCCGCCGCCGAAGCTGACGCTTTCGGGTGAGGTGGCAACCCCGATCGACCCCCCACCCGGATGCCGGCTCGCAAAGCGCTGTCCACTGGCCACGGCCAACTGCGCAGTAGAGCCGCCGCCGCTCAGGGACTTCGGCGGCGGCCATCACGTCGCCTGCCACAACGTGGCGTAAAGACCGAGGGCCTGCAGTTGATTGCCGGCTGCGTGCGGCTCAGCGGTCGGCCAGCCGGGGGTCGAGGATGTCGCGCAGCCCGTCGCCGAACAGGTTGAAGGCCAGCACCGAGAAGCAGATGGCGAGGCCTGGGAAGACGGCGATCATTGGGTGAGATTCCATATGGTCGCGCGCGGCTGAGAGATCGGCGCCCCAGTCCGGCGTCGGTGGCGGCGTGCCGAGGCCGAGGAACGACAGGGCAGCTATGATCAGGATCATGAAGCCGAGCCTGACCGTGGCATTGACGATCAGCGGCGAGACGCAGTTCGGCAGAATCTGCCCGAGCGCAATGGCGATGGACCGTTCTCCGATCACGTGAGAGGCCTCGACGTACTCCTTGCGGGCCTCGACGAGAGCCGCGCCACGGGCGAGACGAGCTGCCTCGGGCATGAATGCGAAGCCGAGCGCGAAGACAAGTATGGCGTCGTTCCAGAAGCCCTCGAGCTTCCATTCCCGCGCCACGGTCACGATCAGCAGGTAGAGCAGCAAGCCGGGAAAGGCCAGCAGAGCGTCGACGAAGCGCATGCTGAAGGCGTCGAATCGCCCGCCGTAGAAGCCCGATAGAATGCCAAATGGTACGCCGAGGACCAAGCCGAAGGCAACCGCCGCGACACTTATGGCAATGGTGCGCCGGGCGCCGTAGAGGACGCGCGAGTAGATATCGCGGCCGAACTTGTCGGTGCCGAAATAATGCTTTGAACTTATGGGTGCGAGGCGCTCGCGGTAGTTGGGCTTGATGGGATTGTGGGTTGCGAGCAGCGGGGTGAGGGCGCAGGTCAGCGTCAAGAAGACCAGCATGATGGCGCCGATGGTGGCGGTGCGGCTCTTGCGCAGCTCCTGCAGCGCGTTCCGGGTCGAAGCGCGAATGCGGCGCGCCTTAACCCTCCAGGGGCGCTCCTCGTCGGCAAGCAGCGTGTCGTGCCGGCGGCGGGTGAGCAGAGGCTTGTCGACGACGGGCTTGTCCATGGCAAACTCCAACGGGCAGAAGTCACCCAAGCCCGACGCGCGGGTTGAGCACGCGGTAGAGCAGGTCGACGAGCAGATTGATGACGACGACGATGACGCCCAGCACCAGGATGCCGGCCTGTATCATGGGAAAGTCGCGCAACTGGATCGACTGGAAGATGGCGAGGCCGATGCCTGGCCATGAGAATATGGATTCGAGCACAACGGTGCCGCCAAGTAGATTGGCGAGCTGCAAGCCCGCGATCGTGACGGTGGGAATTAGCGCGTTGCGCAACGTGTACTTGTAGATCACCTTGTGTTCGGGCAAGCCGAGCGAACGGTGAGTGTCGACATAGTCCTTGTTCACCTCGTCCAGCATGCTCGACCGGGTCAGCCGGGTCGTGAAGGCTGCTTGACGGAAGCCGATGGCGAGGGCGGGCAGCGCCATGTACTTCAGGCTGGCCCAGAAGTCATCGAAGGGGCTCACGTAGCCCGACGAGGGCAGCCAGCGCAGATAAAGTGCGAACAGCAGGACGCTCAGGATTGCGAACCAGAACTCGGGGATCGAGATGCCGAGCAGAGAGGTGACCTGCGCGCCGTGGTCAACGCGCGTGTTTCGTCGCACTGCGGCGAGCGTGCCGAGAGGTACGGCAATCAGCATTGAGAGCGTAATGCCGACAACGGCGAGGTAAATGGTCGCCGGAATGCGGTCGAGCAGCTCGAGCGTCACGGGCCGCCGCGTGACCAGCGACTTGCCGAGATCGCCGCTCAGCACCTTGCCGAGCCAGAGGCCGTACTGCACGTAGATCGGCTTATCAAGGCCGAACTCCTTCTCGAGCGCCTTGCGGACCTCCGGGTCCTCGGCGGCTTCCTCACCAGCGAGCGTGTCGATCACGTCGCCCGGCAAAGCATGAACGAAGCCGAACACCATCACCGACAGGAAGAAGAGGACGGGGATCAGCTGGATAAGGCGATTGAGTGTATAGATGAGCACGACGGCGAGCCCTCAACTGTCTGCGTATTAGCGAGACATCCGAGACGGGGCGCCAATGCGACCGCGCTCGTTTTGGGAGCGCGGAAGCCTTGGCCTGCCGGGCGTCAGGATTCGAGCCAAGCCGTTCGCACGCCGCCGCCGGCGATGCTAAACGGGCCAGCAAATGCTGGCTTATAGCCCTTGAGCCGCTTGTTGCCTGCCGAGGTAAGCGGCACGGCGTGCGTGTAGATCAACGGGCACTCGTCGTTGACGATTGCCTCCACTTCGCCATAGAGTTCCATCCGCTTGTTGCGATCGACGGTTAGGCGCGCCTCCTCGATCAGCTTGTCGGCCTTCTCGCTTTTGAAGCCGTGGCGCAGCTTGCCTTCGGCCCCCTCCGAGTGGATCACCCGCGAGAACCAACCGTCAGGCTCGAACCGGTAGCTGAAGGCCGACGAACTCGAGCATGAACTCGCCCTTCTTCAACTTCTCGCGCAGCACGGGATTGTCCAACACGTTGTTCTTGGCCTTGAAACCGACATCCGTCAGCATGGCGTGAACGAGTTCGGCTGACTGGTTCATGTACTGATAGTCGTCGCGCGCGACGACATCGATCGGCATGCCCGTGGCGTTCAGCTTTCGCAGAATGGACTTGGATTTCTCGGGGTCGTACTCCTTGCCATTCTTGACGCCTTTGATGTACCAGGGACTCGCCTCGCTGTAGTAGCTTGAGATCTTGTAGCCGAGTTCGTTGAACACGGCCTGATGGATCGCCTCGCGGTCGATGGCGTGGGCCACGGCTTGGCGCAGCAGCTTGGAGTCCGGGTGGCTCTGTGCGAACGGTCCGTTCCTGCAGTTCAACAGCATCATCGCCGTGCCGACCTGAGGGATATCCCAGGTGTTGAACTCTTTCGTGTAGTTCTTTTTGAAATCCGCGGCGTCGGCGTAGGACATGTTCTCGATCAAATCGACCTCGCCGGTCCGCAATGACGTGAGACGGACCTTGTCCTCCTTCTTCGGGTAGCCTTCGATGCCATCAAGGTAGGGCAGTCGGTTGCCGTCGGCATCGGTCTCGAAATAGTTCTCGAATCGCACCATCTCGGTCTTGGCGAAGCGCTTCCATGAAACATACTTGAACGGGCCGCAGCCGATCGGATGCGTGTCGACCGTGTCGACGCTGTCCGGAGCGATGAGGTTGCACGGGTAGTAGATCGTATTGGCGAGAAACACGCCGGACGGACCCTTCAGCGAGATCCGAAGCGTATGCTTGTCGAGCACCTCGATCCTTTCGACCTCTGCGAGGCTTGAGCGCGTGAAAGCGTGGCCTGTCTTTGGGTCGAGAATCCGCTCATAATTCCATTTGACGGATTCGGCGTCGACCGTGCGGCCGTTGTGGTATTCGACCCCCTTGCGAAGCTTGAAGGTGTAGACTTTTAGATCCTTAGAAATGTCCCAGGACTTAGCGACCCCCGGCACAACGTCCATCTTCTGATCAATGTCGAGGAGGCCCTGCGTCGTCGCCGCCATCGGGTTCGAAACGTAATATACAATGTGTCTGTGCGGATCGAGGCCCGGGCCGTCATTGCGGGTGGCGAAGCGCAGCGTGCCGCCAGTTTTGGGTTTGGCCGCAGTTGTCCCTGGCATGGCGAGCGCAGCGACGCCGGCGGCAGCGCCTGCGACAAAACTTCGGCGGGTGGCGTTTCGTGAATTAGCGTGTGACACGGTCGATCCTCCCAGATTTTGTCTTTAGACTGACGGATTCGGGGTGAGCTGCTACCCGCAGGTGCGGCTTCTTGTCCCGAGTTCACTATAAGCCGCGAGCCAACATTGGCAACCAGCTTGCCAAGGCCGTTCGAGCCTGGCTTGAGCTTTCATGGCGGAGGGGCTCCGCCATGCTGGGCTGATGCGTTTCCATTGGCCAATCATTTGCCCATCGTCCGTCCTGCCAACATGGCGCGCAGCGCGTCGCCATTGGGCCGGGATGCCGACCGCTTAACGTTGAAGACGGTCGAACCACTCTCACCTACGGACATGCTTTGGGGCGGATCCCGCGCCGCGGTCACCCCTCGCCCCGGGGTTTGCCGAACGAAGTAGGCTCCGCTTGTGCGGCGCACCATGCGAGAGCATCGGTTAGGTCACTATTGGCCCATTCCGGCTGTGAGCAAGCGCAGCAAAGGCAAGATAGGCGCCGACGGAACTGGGGCCAATCCGGACATCGGGCATCACGAGAGCCTGTACTCACCGCCGGGCCGTCTTTCTGAGCCAGTTTTGAAGGCTGCAGCAGTCGGCTTCAACGTGCGCCTCCATATCGCTTGGGAGAGCCACGGCCGATAAACGCCGCGGATGCACGCGGTTCTGCCGGCACACCGCTCAATACATTCGCTCGCGCTCGTTGCGGTCTATGCGTTCCTGCATCTCGTCGAGCGTGAGCGGCGGCTTGGCGTGATCCATCAGGGCCTGGGCATAGGACGGGATACCATCGGTGGCTCCCCACTGGTCGGGCTGCCACATGCGGGAGCGCAGCATCGCCTTGCCGCAGTGGTAGAACGCCTCCTCGACATGGACCAGCGTGGCGATCCGCGGTGCGCGACCATTGACGGCCATCGCCTCCAGAAGCGGCGGGTCACGAACCACTTGTGCGCTGCCGCTCACACGTACCACCTCGTTACGTTTCGGTACGATGAAGATAAGGCCGATCCTCGGATTCTCGATAATGTTGAGAAAAGTGTCGGCGCGGGCGTTGCCGAGCCGGTCGGGAATTGCGAGCATCCTTTCGTCGAGGATTCTTATGAATCCTGGTGGATCACCCTTTGGCGAAACGTCCATCTTGCCGGAACGATCGACCGTGCACATGACAACGAACGGCGATCGCTCAATCCAGGCGCGGCAATGCTGGTCGATGTGATCGATGATCTTGAATCTCTGCCCGTGGCTCGGCTCGCCGAGTAACGATCTGATTTCTTCGGCGGAAGAAATGACATGGGTCGGCTGGTACATGACACGAAATCTCCTTTGATAAGGCGGTAGCGCAGAAGGGCGGCAATCAACCCACCAGCCGCTCACCCACGAGGAACCACGCCCCGCCTGCAATCATCGCCACGCCGGCACCCTGTGCGACCCAATTACCCCATGGCGCAACCTTCTCGATCAGCACGAAGATGGCGAGGCCGGCGATCCAGACGAGGTTCATGATGCCGCCGGCGAAGAGGAGCGCCATCAGGAACCAGCAGCAGCCAAGGCAGTAAGCACCGTGTTCTAGGCCCATAACGAAGGCACCCCACGAGCCCGCCCGCCAGTGCTGCGACAGATATTGCGTCGGCGAGCGGCAGTGCGTGAGGCAAGCCGCTTTCAGCGGCGTGAGTTGATAGAGACCGACGATGGTGAGAAGCGCGCCCGTGAACGTTCGGTCGACCGACCACATCAACATGCCATGCACAAGGCCCAACTTCTCGAGGCCCCATTGTGCGGACGTCGCGACGATGGAGAAGGCGAGCCACGCGACAAGATAGCCGCCGAGAAAGACGCCGGTCGGCACAACGCCGGCTGCAAGCTGTCCTTTGGCCTGGGCGTGGCGGGTAGCACGCGCATAGAGCAGCACCAGTGGTGTGGCGCTCGGCGTCATCATGGCGATCATCATGACCCACCACATCAGCACCATTACTAGCCAGTAGGTAGCGCTCCACTGCATGGCCATCAGTGCCGCCTCGGGCGGCGGGAACTGCCACGTCGTCATGTCCCAAATGCTCATTCCCGTGCCGGCGCCTGCAAGCACGTACCACCAGGCAAGCAACGTGAGCACGACGACGCCGGTAATCGTGATCCAGCGGTCGCGCAGCAGTAGGGCTTCTGCGGCTGTCGTATTACCTTCGGACGTCTTCAAGGGATTGACCCCGTATTGATGGCGGCGGCCACCGCGCGGGGTGACAGCCGCAATCGATAAGATGCGCCGTTTCGCTACGGAGGAAGGCTTGTCAGCCGAGCGGGAATCTCCGTCGCGATTCGGCAAGGTCATATTTCAGGCCGTTCGGCCCCCAGGCCACGTGTGCGAGCGAACTGTGCGACTGGCTCAGGTCGAATTTCAACTGCGCGAGGCTCTTGGTCGTTCCTGCCGCGCTCTCGGCCTCGTGGAACACCCAACCGTCCGGCAGTACCGTGATCTGTCGATGCTCGGTGTCCGTGACGGGATTGCGGATCGGCTCGCTTTTAGCTTTGAGTACGTCCGCAACGTCGATCCTTGCTTTGCGTGCCTTGATGTCCCAGTCGAAGTCGATCTTCGTGAAAATGGGATCGTGGATTTTTTCCACGATCGTGCTGAAGATCTGGAACATGGTGCCGACGCGCTGATCCTCGCCGCTAAGGATGTAGAATATTGCGTTGGTCTGGTCCTCGCTCGGCGCATCACCGATGATCGGCTGCATGTGGCCACCCCCGTGATGGATGGCACGCGGGAAGAAGAAGGGAGCTACGACCTTTAGACCATCGAGGCTCACGCCGTCACAGTGCCCCTTGTCGATCGCGAAAGCAACGAGGCCTTCGCAGTGCCCCTTGGTCGGTGGTGCCATGGATTCGCACGGACAGCCGAAGTCGCAGCTGCAGATCTCCATGTAACGACCTTCGATGGACCAATCTTTGCCGGCCATCCTCGCCTCCATATTCAGTTCGAAAATATTGCGTGGCGACATCGTTCCGGTTTCGCCAATTGTGGATTAGGTGCGAAATTACGCCGCAGGTCAATAGTCCAGAAGATCCGTTGGGCGACCTTGCGTGAACGAATGACGGAATCGTTGTTGACTTCGAAGATTGCGAAAACGCCGAATATGTTCTTCGGATAAAGTTCGTTCGCGCATTCCCTTATCGAAGCGAAGCTACAGGTTTTGGGTAACTCGCATCCTACGCCTGGCAGAAGATCGGATTACGCAGGATAGATGGCAGCGTCTACCGGTGCCTTCATCAGCCTTCCTTTTGCACCCTAAGTGCATGGCCACACTCGTGCTGAGCACGTGATAGTCCGCTTCGACGGACAGAACGGACTGTTTGCGTTGCAGCATGCTCTTATGGCTGTGAGTCCGGAGTTGATGCTGTGGACGGCTCCTCCCCCGGCGCGAGAGCGCCACACGAGTGGTTGCCGATGAGGTGACCATGATTCGGAGGAGCACGGCATGCAGACAGCGGCAACGATCGGCCTCGACATTGCAAAGAACGTCTTCCAGGTGCATAGCATCGCGTCCGACGGGCGTGTCGTCTTCCGCCAGCAGATCAAGCGCAATCGCGTGCTCAAGTTCTTCGGGAAGCTCGAGCCCTGCGTCGTCGGCATCGAGGCTTGCGCGACCTCGCATCACTGGGCACGCGAGATCGGCGCCCTCGGCCACACCGTCAAGCTGATGCCGCCGAAGTACGTCAAGGCCTACGTCAAGCGACAGAAGAACGACGCCGCCGACGCCGAGGCAATCTGCGAGGCGGTGCAGCGGCCGTCCATGAGGTTCGTTCCAGTCAAGACGCCCGACGACCAGGCCGGCCTTGTGCTGCATCGGACGCGCCACCTCTTCGTCCGGCACTTGACGGCTGTCGTGAACGCCTTGCGGGCGCACATGGCCGAGTTCGGCATCGTCGCTGCGAAGGGACGCGAGGGCGTTGCCGAGCTTGTCGCCATCATCAAGGACCTCAAGAGCGACCGACTTCCCGAGCCGGCACGCGCGTGCCTCTACGCTCTATCGATCCAGCTCGACGCCCTCAGCCAGCAGATCGCCATCCTCGACAAGCGTCTCAACGGTTGGAGCCGCACAAACGAGACGTGCCGGCGTCTCGACGTCATGCCCGGCGTCGGCCCGGCGCTCGCAACTGCCCTTGTTGCCAGCATTCCCGATCCGCATGCTTTCCGGTCTGGGCGCGACTTCGCCGCCTGGATCGGGCTCGTACCCAAGCAGAACTCCAGCGGCGGCAAGGAGCGGCTCGGCAGCATCACCAAGGAGGGCGATCGATATCTGCGATCGTTGTTCTGCGCGGGCGCGCTTGCCGTGATCCGGTATGCGCAGAAGCACGGCACGATCCACCGGCCATGGCTCACGAGCCTGCTCGCGCGGCGGCCGGCGAAGGTTGCGGCCATCGCGCTTGCAAACAAGCTCGCCAGGATGGCGTGGGCAATCATGGCCAAGGGCGAGGCCTATCGCGAACCGGCGGCACTGGCGCGATGAGCGGGGCCACCACAAGCGTGGTCATGCGAGGTCAGGTCTGCGAATTGGCTTGGCAATGAAGAGCAGGATTTCGCCGGCGACGGCGTAACCGAACGGTTGGAGAGGGCCGACAGCACGTAATGCAGACCGGGTCGATCCGGTGATCGGGACAATCCACTTGGGCCAGGGCGCCTCGAGCGCGCGAAGTTGACCGGAACCCGATCCGCGGAAGGCATTATGGCCAGCGGCCACCGCGCCGCATCGAAAGGCCGGACACATGGCTGCCACGACCGCCGCTGCATTCACGCTCGTTTCCCTTGACAACCTGGGGCCGTCCACACATGGCCCAAACTCACTTTGTTCTCCCGAGCCTGGCGCGTCGGCTGTTGCCTCTACTGCGTTGATTCCGATCGATGCACTGCCATTGTGCACCGTCACTGGCCCGCCAGGAACCTCTCGATCCGCCCTTCGACCGCTCCGCGCGGTCTTGCATTGCGTGCCCGTGTGCGCCGTCGCACCGCAGCCAACCTTCCGACGCCGACTTCCTCGGGCACCGTCGTCGTAATCCGCCGCGCCTCCGTCGGCACGCCGCCGTCGACGAGCTTGACCCAGGCGCCGAAGTTGGGGGTGTCGGTCAAGGCGCTGCGGCTCTCGAGGCCGAGCTCGTCGGCCAGCAGCGGCGCATCCTCAGCGCCGATGCGGAAGGAGACGATCGAGCCGGCATTGCCGATCACGGCCTGGCGCAACAAGGGAGGCAACTGACCAAGGAACTGGTGGGCGAGGACCAGGGCCAACCGGTACTTGCGCGCCTCAGACAGGATCGACGCGAAGCTGTCGGTGGCGAAGTTCTGGAACTCGTCGGCGTAAAGCGTGAAGTCGCGCCGGTCGGCCTCGGGCGTGTCGACACGCGCCTCGGCCGCCTGCGCGAAGGCAGTGACCAGGAAGGCGCCGAGAAGATGCGCGGGTTCGGGGCCAAGGCGCCCCTTGGCGAGGTTGACGATCAGGACGTGGCCGTCATCCATCAGCCGTCGGATCTGCAACGTGCTGCGGGGCTGGCCGAGCATGTTGCGCAGCGCCGGCGGGCTCAGAAGCGTGCCGACCTTGTTCTGGACGGGCGCGACGGCCTCGCTGGCGAGGCGGTCGTGATAGCCGGCGAACTCCTCCTGCCAGAAGCCGCGCACGACCGGGTCGCGGCAGTGGGCGAGCAGGCGCTGGCGGTAAGGGTCGTCGGCGAGCAGGCGGGGAAGACCGAGCAGGGTCGAGCCGGGTGCGTCGAGCAGCAGCCGCAGGCTGTTCATGAGGATGTAGGCGAGCCGCGGCCCCCAGGACTTACCCCAGATGTGATGGAAGGCCCCGGTGACCTGGGCGGCCACCAGAGGCCGCGCATCGGGCGTGACGCCGGCCAGCGGATTGAAGCCGATGGGGAAGGCGAGGTCGGCCGGATTGAGATAGACGATGTCGTTGACGCGCCAGGCCGGCGTCGCATCGGCAACCGCCTCGGCCAGGTCGCCGTGCGGATCGAGCAGGGCAAAGCCGCGCCCGGCATGGAGGTCGGCGAGCATCAGGCTTTTCAGCAACGTCGACTTGCCGGTACCCGTCTTGCCGATCAGATAGAGATGGCGGCGGCGATCGGCAGCCGAGAGGCGAGCGGATGCGCCGCTGCTGTAGGTGCCGAGTTCAACTGAAAGCTCCCCGAGCATGGGTCGCCGTCCGAGCCGGGGCGCATCGCTCAGCGCGGCGCGCGGGTCATGGCACTGCTTGTGTGTGGAGCGGCCAAGCCGGGGGCGAACGGCGGCCGCTGACCACGGCTGACGACTTCCCTCATGGCCATTGTAGCAGGCGAGCCGAAAAGGACCGTGGGCGCATAAGACATAGGGTGATAGCGGACTATGATGCACATACATCAACAAAGGCCACCATATTTGAGGTGAGGGTGGGTCGCGAGTGGGCACGCGATCGCCACGTCCGGATCGACGCCGCGCAACGGATTCTCGCCAGATCAGTTTTCCGGATTTTTGCAAACGCGCGCTGACGCGCGAACCGAATTCCGTTCGCACGAGTTGAACGAGGTCGCGCGCCCGAGTCCGCCATGTCGGCGCTGCTGTCTCGAGCCGATCGTTGTTACTCAGAGAATCAATCGAGGCTCGGTCACCAGCGTCAGCGGACCGCCCGACCCCGTGCCTTTGTTCCTTTCGATCAACGCGCGATTTCTTCTCTTCGCGCGTTGATCGAAAGGACGGGCCATTATGGCTCGTGCTCGTTCGCCTTGTGGCCCGAAAAGGCGCGGGGTCGGGCGGTACGCCCGGCATGGCGGACACGCGAGAGAACGAGACAAATCAAGTCATTATCATTTCGGCTGCCGGGGGATACCCTGTTTCCCCCGGCGTATCTCGGGGGTAACTTGAACTCGACTTAAATGAATATAGCCAATGTCCTATACAGAATATATCAAAACGTTTTGCAACGCAAGGGAACAGTTGGGAACATAGGGGACACGACGGAGATTTGGGATCGCTCGAGACCGGCTTCTCGTCGATCACGCCGCGATCTTGCGGTTGATGCCGAGGTGCTTCTCCACGTCCGAGAGACGTTCGAGCAGATAGTCGATCTCCTTGCGGTAGCCGGTGTGATTGCCCACCGCGGTCTCGAGCGCGTCCAGGCGCTTGTGCAGCTCAGCCACGTCAGATCGCAGCGAACGGAGCCCGTCGTTCACGTCCTCGCGCGCGTCGCGCACATCCTGGCGCAGCTCGGCAAGGTCGCCGGCGACGGCCGCGAAGCCGGTCTCGAGCGCCGCGGCAAGGGCGTCGAGCTTCTGGTCAGTGTTGAGTACCATATTAAAAGACTATATCACGGCAGCGGCAAGATGTGATGAGGTCGGACGCGCGGAGCGCCATGGAACATGACGGATCATCGCGCCCGCCGTCCGACCGACGCGGCGGTCGTGGAAAGAAATACCGCTGGCGTGATATGAGAAGCCGAAAGTACAATTAAGATTAGACCACGAAACTTGACGTCGCGAAAGAAATGTTGTGCGACATGAGCCCGTCCCTTCCCTGGTTTTTTCAAAACGAATTCCCCGCTGGGTCTTCTTCTTTATGAATATTATTGAATGCATATTCTTATATAGAGTGATCGGCCGATTTGGCCGTTCCTGAACGGCAACTATGGCCGATCCAGACCGGCCAATTTGGCCGGTCTGGATCGGCGGGCTATCGCCTGTTTGACGGTCAGATGAAGCCGGTAGAGATTGGTCTTGCCGAGACCGCGTTGTATGACCTCCAGGAAGCCGGCCTGCTCCAGCTCGTCGAGGTAGCGGCGGACGCTGCGCTCGCCCGAGCCCATGTCGACGGCCAGCGTCTGCTGGCCGGGAAAGCAGGCGGCCTCCGACCAGGCGTACTTGAGCAGCATGGCGTAGGCGAGCTTGGCGCCGACCGACAGGGCCTTGTCGGTGAGGATGACGTTGGGTACCTGCGTGAAGCCGTGCCGCGTCACCGGATCGGCCCCGACGATCTCGATGTTGCGCTGGATGGTGGCGAGGTTGGCGGCGATGTGATCCATCGCTCTCAGTATACGTCGGTGTGCGGTGTCAAGGTCGGCTTATCAACACATCGACGCTGTTCAGAATGAGGGTGGCGGAGTCTCCTCGGGCTCCCTGCGGCGGCCATAACCGAGCAGCGGCGACAGCATCTTCTGGAGGCCTTGGACGAGGAAGTTGGTCTCCTTGTCACGCTCGAGCAGGGCGGCGATCTGATGATCTTTTGTTCTCACCTGCTCGCGCAAAAACTCCTTGTCCTCGGATAGCCGCTCGACTTCCCTTTCCAGCAACGCGACGTGGCGCGACATGAAAGCGGTCTCGGTCGCGTCCTGTCGCGACGTGTCGGGCGATGGCGTCGACGATGTCTCGACTGGTCGCGACTGGTCGGGCTCAGCCATTGCAACGTTTTCTGTTGATGCAGCAACCGCGACGGGTGGCGACATCGTCGTGCCCTGTCGCGCATTGTCGTCTGTCAGCGGCGCGGGTTTTGGCGTCGCGTCCTGTCGCGACACGTCGAGACCGGTCGGGCGCGTCTGCAGCGCGACCAGCTCCTCGATCTGCGAGATGTGTCGCGCGACCGAGTTGGGATCGATGAAATACTTGTCGCCGATCAGCGTGCTGGCCTTGATGCCGTCGAGGTGGCCGGAGGCGCAGTAGCGCTGGATGGTTCGCGGCGTGCGCGGGTGTCCGGCGTGGGCGTAGCGATCGACGACATCGTCGATGGTAAGGGTGTAACGGCTGTCGCGTCCTGTCGCGACCGGTCCGGACGTGTCGGGCATGAATATAGTATATCAAATGATCTGGGCGCGACGATGGATGTACACACAGGTCGACACCGATGGCGTCGTGTGACCCTGGAAGTCGATAGGCAGAGAAAGCCGTCATCGAGGCACGGCCGTCATCCGCCCCGTGATCGTCCCATCGACGCGGCCGGTCCACCTCCGACAGCGGACACCCCTGTGCAGGCTCGTCTGGACACCCGGAATCGAACGTGCTCCCATCTATCGTCGCAGTGACCCGAGACCGACCGTCCTTGCTCCGACGTTGAGGGCCACAAGCGGCCGCACGCAAGCACGGACGATCAGACGTGATGTGCTTTCCATGCACAGCAAGTCGGTGGTCGACACCGCGAAGATCGCTGCAGCGCACCACGGTCGACGTGAATCTCGCGTCTGGTGACCGCTTTCGGCCTCACCGCGTCGGCCAGCACTCGGTCGGCAAATCAGGAGTTTTGACCCGTTCCGGACTCAGTGCCGGTGTTCAACACTCGTGTTGCAAGAGTGCTGAGAACTACCCCGCGCGGATTGTGCGCCGCAACAACCCTGGTTTTGACAGGTCCCGGCGGTGATGACAGCTTGTCAGCCGAGACCTCTTTCGTTCTCATTTTCGAGGTGGCCAGGGCACGGAGCCGCTGCGCGATAGACCGCTGTCCGGGATGCGTTAGCCGGCAAGGCCTCAAGAGGCATCGGCCCCCTACCTGCTAAGTTTCTCAAGGCAGCTCTCAGCGGTCGAGCCACACATCCTCAAAGCGCCAGCCATTGTAGAGGCTGTTCTGCATGACGGTGAGCCCTTTCACGCGCGGCTGGAAGCATGTCGCCGCTCGATAGTGTGAGAGAATTGGACGGACACCTTCCTCCTGAAGCTTTCGATCGATTGCCCAGACGAGCTGCTTGCGCTTTTCGGAGTTGATCTCGCGCGACTGCTGATCGATAAGCTTGTCGAGTTCAGGATTGCAGTACTGACTGAGATTGCGCTGCGAGCCGCAGACATAGTTCTCGTAAAACTGCTGGTCGGGATCGTCGAGGCCGCTGCCGACCATGCCGGCGCTCAGAACATAGTCTTTGCGGGTCATTTTCGGCGCATAGGCGGGCGTCTCGACAAGATCCATCTCCGCATTGACCCAGATGTCCCTGAGCTGACCCTGCACGACGACCGCGGGATCCCGGAACAGCGTAGCATTCCGAACCGTCAGCTTCACCGAGAGCGGGTTGTCAGGCCCGTAGCCGAGCTTTCTCATAATGGCTCGCGCCTTCTCACGGTTTTCAGCCGCCGTTCCAGAGTAGCCGGGCACGTCGTCGAGATGGCCCTCGGGCATACCCCAAACGCCTTCCGGTCTTGGCAGCATGGCACCACCGATGGTCGCCTCGCCCTGGTAGAGAATCTCGTTGAAACCCTTGCGATCAAGACCCAGCATCAACGCCTTGACCAACTCGGGATTATCGAAAGGCGGGCGGCCGTGATTTATGATCAGGTTCGTGCTGACATTTGTCGGATGGACTTGGCAGACGGCACTTGGCGCTTGTTTTCGCAGGTCCTTGAATATCGGGATGGAGACCTCGCCGGGGAACGTCAAGTCCAACTCGTCGGCCATGAAAGCGAGCATCGCCGTCGCCCGGTTTGTAATCACCTTGTACTCTATCCCGTCGAGAAGGGGCCGCCCCTTCTTCCAGTAGTCGGGATTGCGCACCAGCCTGATGACGATATTCGGGTTGAACTCCGCAACCTTGAACGGCCCGGTGCCGACCGGCTTGGTGCGCATCGTCGGCGCTGGCACGTGGCAGGGATAGACCGGGGTGAAGCCCGATGCCAGCAGTGCCAGGAACGACGGCTGCGGACGGCCCAGCTTGAACGTCACCTCACTGTCGCCAATGGCCACCACCTCTTTCAGATTATGGTACCACTGCTTGCGCGGGTTCTTGCGGAACTTGGGGCCGTTCTTCTCCATCAAAAGGTCCCAGGTGCACACGACGTCCTTCGCCGAGAACGGCTGCCCATCGTGCCATTTGACGCCGTCCCGGAGCTTGAACGTGAGGACAGTCTGATCCGCATTCCACGACCAGCTTCTCGCCAAGTCAGGGATAATGGTCTCCGAGCGATTGATCGGCTCGTCCTGTTTGAAGATCACAAGATTATTGTAGACGCCCATGAACGGAATGAGCGTCGAGATGGTCGCCTCCTCGTGGATCGAGGCGCCAGGTGACGTGTCCCGGTGATAGATGCGCAACGTGCCGCCGAATCTCTCGGCAACGGCTGGCCAGGCGGTCGCTGCAATGGCCAGCGCGGCGATTGCCGTTCGAAATCGGAATATTCGCGAGAGCATACGGTCCTCGTTTGTTTTTGAGCGTCGGACTTTTATGTCGTACTTTGTTAGCGCCAGATCCGGGCGCAGCTATTTGTCGAGCCAGGCATTCTCCAGGCGCCAATGGTTATATTGCGAGTTCTGCTGCAGCGTGATTCCCTTGACATAGGGGTGCCAGCAGGTTGCCGTCCGGAGCTGATAGATGGTCGAGCGTGCCCCTTCGCGCTGCAGCGCCAAATCGATCTCTTGTACGGCCACCCTGCGCTTATCGACATCCGTCATCAGCGACTGCTGCTCGAAACGGGCCTGCATCTCTTTGTTGCAATAGTTCGTATAGTTTCTCTCGGAGCCGCACGAGAAGTGCTCGTAGAAGGTGATGTCCGGGTCGTCCGTCGCCGAGCCGCCGATATTCATCGCGACCTGGAAGCTCTTCTGCGCAAGGCGCGTGTACCAGAGGCTCGTCTCGATGACCTCGAGCTCGCCCTTGATATAGGCATGCTTCAGGTGGTCGATCAGGATGACAGCCGGGTCGCGATAGATCGCGAGGTCGCGCGTCCCGACCTTGATGGCCAGCGGCTTATCGGGCCCGTAGCCGAGCTCGCTCATGATCCGCTTCGCCTCGGCCCTGTTATTCTCGACGTCGCGACCGAAGCCGGGCACATCCTTCAACCGGTCGGCATCGAGACCCCAGAAGCCTTCGGGGCGCGCCAGCATGAACCCACCGATCAGGTCCTTCCCCTCGCTCAGGATGTCGATGAAGGCCTGCCGGTCGATGGTCAGCATCATCGCACGGCGAATCTTCTCGTTGTCGAAGGGCGCGGACTCGCGGTTGATCAGGAGTTGCCCCTGGATGTTGAAGGGATTGGCCTCGCAATAGGTGTCCGGCTTCTGAATCTTGATGTCCTTCAGGAGCGGAATGGTCACGTCCTGCGAAAACGTCTTGTCGAAATTGCCGGCGACGAAGGCGAGAACGCGAGTTGAGCGGTTCGGGATGATTTTCCACTCGATGCCGTCGAGAAACGGGAGTCCCGGCTTCCAGTAGTCAGGGTTGCGTGTGACCACGATCTTGTCGTTCGGCTTGAACTCGACAAGCCGGAAGGGCCCCGTGCCGATCGGCTTCACGCGCATGTCGCGTCCGGAGACGTGGCACGGATAGACGGGCGAGACGTTGCTGGCGAGCATCATCAGCAACGACGGCTGCGCCCGGCCGAGATGGAACGTGACCTCCTGATCGCCGTTCGTTGTCACGTCGGTCAGGTTGAAATACCAGCCTTTGCGCGGGTTCTTTTTCATGCCGATGTCGCGGCGGCCGGCAACGGCGTCGAACGTGCATTTGACGTCTGCGGCAGTGAACGGCTTGCCATCGTGCCATTTCACGCCCTGACGCAATTTGAAGGTCAGCTTCGTGCGGTCCTCGCTCCACGACCATTCCGTCGCGAGGTCGGGAACGATCCGGTCTGGCCGATTCTGCTTCGAGGCCGGATCGAACATGATGAGGTTGTTATAGATGCCGCTGAACGGCTCAACTGTGGCGATGGTGCCTTCCTCGTGCATCGATCCGGACGGTGCATTGCCGAGGCTGTAGACGCGGAGAATGCCGCCACGTTTTTCGCCCGATGCCGCCTCCGGGAAACCGAAAGCCGCAATTCCGACAGCAAGCGAAAGGCTCAAGACTTCACGCAACATGCTACGCCTCCTCAGCTGAGCGCTTCTCCCCCGATTTTCTTTTTTCTCGACCACCTCGCCACGTGGCCAGCACGTTGACGCTATGGGCGGACCAACGACGCCAGTCCGTCGCTGACCAAGGGACCGTCAAAACTTTCTTTTTCGAGGCTTGTCGCCGCCTCGCTCAAGAGAATGGCCGGAAGCTGCCCCCGCGTTTTGCCGCTTGCAGGCGGGTTTCCGGTGCTCGAACACTATCGCGCCAGCTCAGCGAGCCGCGGCAGCACCTCTTTCGAGAAGAGCGTCAGATTATCGACGGTATCCTCGTGCGTGATGTGGCCACCCTGCGCCATCATGAGCAAATGACCGAAGCCACCGACGTGGTCGTAGAATGCCTTCATCTGGCTGAAGACGTCATCGGGGGTCCCCGCGAAACAGATGCCTGCATCGATGAACTCGTCGACGGAGGCCTCGAACACGTCGGCCTGTTTGCCGTTGCGCAACGTCATATTGCGCATTGCGACACCTGTGCCGAAGCCTGGCATGCGGAAGGCCTGGGCCAGTGCCTGCGGCGCCTGGTAGCCGGGCGGAAACGCAAACTGCGCACCGACCCTTCGCGACGTGCGGCTGTAATCGAGTACCTGGTCGGCGCGGCGATAGCCTTCCTCCCGGGTCCGGCCGACACCGATCATCGCCATGTAGGCGAGGCGGTCCAGCTGCGCCGTCCGCCCCATCTCGGTGGCACCCTTTCGATAGGCCTCAAAAATACCCGGTGTCCGCTGGTACCCGCTGTTGAGCACGCCGATGACATAGCCCTTCTGGCCGCCGATGTAGGCCAACTCGGGGCTGTTGACGGTGAGCCATACGGGAGGATGCGGCTGCTGGTAGGGTCGGGGCCAGACGTTCACCTGGCGATAATGGAAATGCTTGCCTTCCCAGTTGAACGGCCCGTCGTGCGTCGTCATCGCCTTCAGGATGAGGTCGTGCGCCTCCCAGAACCGCTCCGTGAGCGTCGCAGGATTGGAGTTAGCGGGCGTGACCTCGAACGGAGCGCCTTTCACGAAACCCATCTCGATGCGGCCGCGCGAGATGACGTCGAGCATCGAGTACTCCTCGGCAACGCGCACTGCATCCATGCGGTTACCGATGGGCATCCCGAGGCAGAGAAGGCGGACCTTCTTTGTCTCACGCGCCAGTATCGCCATCGGGATAGTGACGACAGAGTCGATGCAGGTTGCCGTCGTATGGTGCTCGTTCGTCATGATGTTGAGGCCAAGCTCGTCGCACAGCGCCCACTCATCCAAGTAGCGGTGATAGAGGTCGGCCGCGATCTTCGGGTCGCAAACCCTGCTCGGGATCACATTGCGCAACTGATCTCCCAGCTCCTGCCAGCCGGGGTGATAGGCCATCTCACTGAAGTGCCAGACCTGCATGGGTTCATTCCTCGATGCGCCGCAAGGGGCGCGAGCATCCGGGAAGGCCGCGCTCAGCGACCGGCGAAGGCTTCTATCGCTGCGACGACCTGGCCCGATCGCTCGATGTGGGGATAATGGCCGGCGCCTGCGACCGTGCGAAACTCGGCGGCCGGCAGGAGGCCGGCGAGCTTGCGCCCATAGGATGGCGCCACGAACCTGTCCTCCTCGCCCCAGAGCACGAGCGTCGGAACGTCCACGCGGTGCAGCCAGCTCTCTAGGCCGGGCTTGTGCAGATAAGGCTTCCAGCCGTAGAAGGCGGTCGCCTGCCGCTCTCGCGCAATGGCCTCGACAGCTTCGACATCGAGCTTGTCGTAGCGCGGTGCCCAACGCTCGGCGTCGGCCATCACCGTTTGGTAGAGCTTAGCCTCGGGCAGGTAGAAGAGATCGGCAAAATCCCGCTCCTCGCGCCCGGAGAGTTTCAACCCAACGGAGGAGACGAGCACGAGTTTGGTGATCCGACTCGTGTTGCGGACGGCCATCTCGAGGGCAACCCAACCGCCGAAGGACGCACCGACGAGAACGGCATTTTTCACATCGAGTTGCTCGAGAAGATCGAGATACAGGTATGCGATATCATCGACCGTTCGAAACGTCGTCGGCAGTGGCAAAGCGCTGAAGCCAGGGTGACGCGGCGCGATCACCTGCCAATGACGTGCCAGCGCGTCAAGGTGTGGCACGGTCTGAGCGAAGAGCTGCTCGGCGTGCAGATAGAGTAAGGGAGGACCGGAGCCCGCGCTGAAAAGTTGCACGGGAGTGCCCCGCACTTCAACAATCTCCATTGAGCGATCCTCGTCAGTACTTGATACTATTTCAGCATAGCGTAGGCATCCGCTGAAGCCTCGCGCAAGGCATTTCGGCCGCGATCGGCTCCACGCTCTTCCTCTCGCGCGGCAGCAAGAGTCCAATGCAGTAATTTTCCATCTGACCGACACGCGACGCGCGGCCATCACTCCAGATGACCCATTTGGCCCTCTTGGCCTAGCCGCTAATCAGACCTATTGCGCGCTGACATCCATCGTGGCCCCAAGCCAGTGGTGAGCGCTCCACGACGAGGCCGGATACAAATCGGCGACTGGCTGCCAACCGATCCGGTAGGGTCGAAAGCAAGTCGGCTGACGCAGAAATTCAGCACGGACGTGCTGCGCCGCAGCGATTTTTGCCGCGACGACAACCGACTCGTTTTGCACAGAAAGCACATGCCGTCTGATCGTCCGTGTCTCAGGACGTCCGTACATGGCCCGACTTCTCCCTGCGTGCTCGGGCAGAGCGCGACAGCTCTGCCCGGGTACTTCAGACGTCGATTTTCTCCGCAATCTCAATGGCGTCGTCGATCTCGACGCCAAGGTAGCGAACGGTGCTCTCTATCTTGGTGTGGCCCAAGAGAAGCGTCTTCCTCCGGTGGGCACCGCCTTGTCGGGGCTTGATCCCTGATCAAGTCTTCCACGCTCGTCTTGGATCAACGCGAGTGAGGAAGTGCCCACAATGCCGGATGTGGACACAAATGGCCCGAAGCGACGTCGGAACAAGCGCTGGCCAGCGGCGCTGAAGCGCGAGATCGTGGCGGCGACGTACCTGCCTGGATCGTCGGTCTCGATCGTGGCGCGCCAGTACGACGTCAATGCCAACCAGGTCTTCCGCTGGCGCCGGCTGGCGGAGAAGTCGGGTTCGCCGACCCCAGGGTCGTCGTCGTGCGGGCTCGTTCCTGTGACGATAATCTCAGAGCCGGAGCGAGAGGGCGCCACGCGACCGACGCCCGCTCGATTCGGACACCATCGAGATCGAGGTCGGCGGCGATTGCCGTATCCGCGTAGGATCGAGCTTCGACGGCCGTGCTTTGAAGCGCGTTCTCGACGTGCTGAGGAAGCGATGATCCCGGTGCCGTCGGGCGTGCGCGTGTGGCTCTCGGTCGGGCGCACCGACATGCGGCGCGGCATGAACGGGCTGGCGCTGCAGGTGCAGGAGACGCTCGGCCGTGATCCATTCTTATGTGGCGGCTGTCGTTATGTGGCGGAGGCGACCGAAGGCCGTGCGGGGACGGGCGACGCTCGGCTTTCCCCGCCACATAATCTCAGATGCTTTCCAGGAGCCGCAGGACAGCATCCTTCGGTCGGAAGCGAGCACTTCGATCACTCGAGACACCCGCCTTTACGAGACCGCGCCGCATCATCTCGACGTCCGCGGCGGCATAGCGGTGGGTTGTGGCGACCTGGGCATGGCCGAGCCAGGCCTGGATCGTCAGGAGATCGACGCCCGATCGGAGGAGCTTCATGGCGAGAGAATGCCGGAAGATGTGCGGTGATATCGGCTTGCCGCCCAAGCTCGGTGCTGTCGACTTCGCTCGGGCCACGGCCCGCCGCACGACGTGCGTCGCTCCAAAGCGCGTCAGACGCTCGCCGTGGGCACCGACGAAGATCGGCTGCAGCTCGTGATAGCCGAGCCCACGCTCCTTCAGCAGCTCCGTCAGTGATCGCACCAGATCCCGAGGAATGGGAACGACACGATCTCGCCGCCCCTTGCCGTGCAGCAGCACCTGCGGACGCCCTCGCTGCAAGTGGAGGTCGCTCGCGTTGACGCAGACTGCTTCGGACACGCGGGCGCCGGTTCTCGCCAGGAAGAGCAGAAGAGCCCGATCGCGTCGACCTCGGTGCGTCGTCTGATCAGGGGCGGCGACAATGGCATCGACCTCGGCATCGGTGAGGTGGTGCGTCACCTCGATGTGGGCCCTCTTGGTCGGGATGGCCAAGATGCGTTGAGCGATGCCGAACGCAGCGGGATCGTCGGCTGCGACGTGATGGAAGAAGGATCGCACAGCGGCAAGGCGGGCATTGCGCGTTGCTACGGAGTTGCCCCGCTTCTCCTCCAGATCGTCGAGAAAAGCGAGAACGAGGTCCCGATCGAGCTCCTCGAGTTCCAGCGCCGCTGGCTCCTTGCCCAATCGACCGGCGGCAAAGAGGATCAGCATGCGCAAGGCATCGCGATAGGTGGCCATGGTCGCAGGCGTGGCGTTACGCTGCTTGGCCAGTCGTCGACGGAAGTACGACTCCAGAAGTGGTGCCAGACAAAGTTGCTCGCTCATGCCGCACCCCCGTCGGTGAAGGCGCGTTCGGCCGCGGCGGCGAGGAGATCTGATGAGCCGGTCAGGTAGTACGCCGTGTCGCTGTAGTTGGCGTGGCCGAGATATGTGGCGAGCAGCGGCAGCAAAGCTTGGACGTCCGCGCGCTGCTGGTGCCAGAGCCTGAGCCTCTCCACTGCGAACCGATGCCTCAGATCGTGCGGTCGCAGAGGCTTGCCATCGTCGAGACCGGCGTGCTTGCGGGCCTTTACGAAGTTGCATTGCAAGCCGGACGCCGAGAGGCGACAGCCTCGCGAGCTGAGAAAGAAGCCCGCATCCACGGGCGCTGGGAAACGCCGCGTCGCGATCGCGTACGTATCGGCGCAGAGCGGCCAGTGTCGTTGGGTGAACAGGAACCAGGCGATCCTTACGAAACTTGGTCTTGCGAATGAGAATGACCCCACGGGTGAGATCGACATCGCCACAATCCAACCTGAGCGCCTCGCCTGATCGCAACCCCGTGCTCGCGAGTAGCCCGATCAACGTCGCCATCGTGCAGCCAATGAGAGGCAGCCCAGGCGAAAGGGCACTGCATGCCTCGATGAGCGACGCAAGCTCGGAGTCGCTGACGATGCGCGGCGGCGGGATCGCCCTCGACCGATGGAACGCTTTGCGCTCCAAGGCCTCAGTCCGGGCGTCGTAGAGGGCGAGGTACTCGTAGAAGCGGCGGAGAACGCCGTGACGAATGGCGCGACCGTTGGCGGCGCCGCGAAACGACAGGACGAAACCCTGCGCCATCGTCCGGGTGGCGGGGCCATCGAGCCCGGAGCGCTCGACGTGATGCACGAATGCCCGCAACGTGCCGGCTTGCTTGTCGAAGGTGTAGCCGAGGGAACGGCGCAGCTCGATGTAGCGTTCGCTCTTCTCGCTGAGAAATGTGACGAAGGCGGTCATGCGGCACCTCCCGGAAAGGGGAGCGCAACATCGGCCAGCTGCGAGGTCGCGACCTTCACGTAGAGCGCCGTCGTGTTGATGTTGCGATGCCCGAGAAGGTCGGCGATCTCGTTGATCGGCCTGCGTTGCTCGACAAGCTCAGTCGCCAGGCTGTGGCGCAGAAGATGGGCACCAGCGAAGCGACCAAGCTCGATCCCGCTGCACCGCAGACGCTTCCGCACGATCCGCGACACCGGCGCCGCGTACATGATCGGCCCTACGGGCGCTGTGAACGTCAGGAACAGATGCGCACTATCCGCCTTCGGTCGCGCCCGCAGGATGTAGTCGGCAACTGCGGCGCCGGTCTCCTCGAGTAGCGGGGCCACGCGGTCGCGCTTGCCCTTCGTGTGCCGGACGAAGACTTCACCGGCTCGCCAGTCGACATCCTTGAGCTGAAGAGCGCGCAGCTCGCCGTTGCGAATGCCTGTCGTGGCGAGCAGGAGAAGGATGGCCCGATCGCGAACATCGATCGGCGTTGCCCTGCCGATCGCATCGATGGCACGGCGAACCTCTGTCCAGGACAGACGCGGCGGCAAATGGGCCAACCGCCAGTGGGGCGTTCTTGGAACGACGGGTGAAAGATCCCGATGGTGATGACCAGCCCAATGCAAAAAGCGCAGAAACCCTCGGATGTGAGACGTCGCCGCCGTGCGCGTGCTGGAAGCCGCGGTCAGCGATAGTTGGTGCTCGACGGCGGCAATGACATGCTGCGCCGTCAACGTTCCGAGGTCTTGGCCCGGGTGTCGAATGCGCAACCATTGCAGAAAGCGCCGCGCACCCAGGAGAGCGCCATCGCGGGACTTCGGCTCGAGGCCACGCACCTTGCTCAGATAGTTCGAGAACGACATCAAAAGCGCAGCATCAGGATCGTCGACGACGCTGGCCACCGCCGTCACGAAACGGTCGGGCGCCACTCGTCGAGCGTGTTGGAGCGCAGTCGCTGCCGCGATCCGCGGGGAGCCGGCGCCGAGCGTGCGCAGGTACCGATCGACGATGGTCGCGCTGATCGGCTCTGAGCCGCAGCGCTTGTCAGCAAACTGGCTGAACCGGGCAAGTCGGCTCAGATAAACCTTGGCGGATCGAGGCTTGTATCCTTGCGAGTGCAGGTCCCCCGCGATGCGATCCATCTCGGCGCCGAGCGCCCCACTGCGCAGGCGCTTGAGCACCCCGCGATACGAAAAGTAAAACTCGAGCATCGTGCCCCCTCTGTGGTGCGACACAGGGGGATCCCGCGTCTGCGCCAGAGGCACGGAATATTATGTGGCGGGGAAAGACGGGCGTCGCCCGTCCCCGCACGGCCTTCGGTCGCCTCCGCCACATAACGACAGCCGCCACATAAGAACGGGTCCCGGCCAAGCGTCTCCTGCACTTGCAGGGACAGCCCGTTCATGCCGCGCCGCATGTCGGTCTTGCCGACAGCAAGCCACACACGCACGTCCGACGGCACTGGGATCATCGCTTCCTCAGAAGGTCGAGCACCCGCTTGAGCGCACGGGCATCGAAGTCCGAACCGACGCGGACGCGGCAGTCGCCGCCAACCGCGATCTCGATAATGTCGGACGGGGTCGGCGCGGGTGCTGCAGACTTCTGGCACTCCGGCTCAGGTACGATCGTCACGGGCACCAGCCCCGGCAGCGACTGGGCGGGCACAGACGCCTCAGCCGCTTCCAGATAGCGCCGCCGCCACGCGAAGACCTGGTTGGCATTGACGTCGTACTGACGTGCCACCACCGATACTGAAGCACCCGGCTTCAACGTCGCCTCGACAATCTCGCGCTTCAGCGCCACTGGCCAGCGCTTGTTCCGCCGCTTCCCACTTGTGTCCATGATTGCCTTTGTGGACACATCCACATCCCGCGCTGCCTCGCATCAGCAAGCAGAGTCCACCAACCCTGGCATCACAACAAGGCGGCGCTCGCCGGAGAGAGACGATGCAGGACGCGTTCGAGGATCTCTACGGCGAAGCGCTGGCCCAGCTTGGCTGCACAGAAGATGATCCGGTGATTGCCACGGTCGCAGCAAGCCTGCGCGCACCGCTGCACCCCAACTGCTACCTCTCGCCGACGCAGATGGCCGCGAAGTTCGCGGTGGTGGGTGCAGCTGAGGAGTCAGAAGAGCCAACGCAGGTTGCTGCATCGCTTACGACTGCTGCCGCGTCCACCGCGCGTTCAACCAGTAAGGCAGCTCCCCCTGCTCGGCGTCGCCGACCTCGCTCCTTGGGTCGGTGGTTGGTACTCGCCTTCATGGGACTGGCTCTCGCCAGTGTCGCAGCGCTTGCGGCAATCGGCCAGATCGACATCGTTGAAATCGTGCAACAGGTGAGGCGCTTACTCCAGCCCTAGGCCGAAAACCCACCGCATCGCAGCAATCGCGCGCCAGCGGGGATCTTGGAGAGCTCCGGACATGGCCCGTCTCGACGTTACGCTGCAACGCAGTGCGACGGTCGGTTTGTGCGCTGTAGCGTCTGCCGTCGCCCATCGCCGAGCGAACGGTCGAAATCGGAGGCACTGCGGGCATTGGCTGAACGCCGATCGAGATCGCCCGCGACCTGCAAGGGACATTCCAGTGCTTTCGAACTAGTCTTTGTCCACAGCGCGTTTGCAATGGATGGAGGCACCTCATGAAAGCTCACTTCGTGCAGTTTGCGTTCTACAACAAGTGGGCCAATGCCCGGCTGTACGAGGCCGCACTCGCTCTGGACGAGGTCACCTACCGGCGAGACGTAGGAGCTTTCTTCAAGAGCCTCCATGGAACACTGAACCATCTCTTGCTAACTGACCGCATCTGGATGAAGCGACTGACGGGTGAAGGCCAGCATCCAGACCGCTTGAATGCGATAATTCACGATGATCGACTGCAACTTGCTTTGGCGCGGGCAGACGAGGATGATCGCATCGCTCGCTTCGTCGGCTCCCTAGACGAGACAGTCCTATGCGGGGCATTGGAGTATTCGACCACTTCTGGCAAGCCTTTCAAGCAAGTGCGAGCGGAAATCCTCTCGCACCTCTTTAATCATCAAACCCATCATCGAGGACAGGCTCACACCATCATCTCGATTTGCACAGGCCGAGAGCCACCTCCTTTGGACCTGCTTGGTATGCAACGTGGTTTACCCGCGCCAGACTTGCGGGCCTTGGCATCGCGCACCCCAGGCTGAAGTAGTGCAACTGCTTTCGTCTCTCTCCCAAACGAGAACAAGGCGGTCACGGGTGTAGAGCTGCCGAACGCGCCAGATGAGCGGTAGTACGTGAGTTGCTGCAATGCACGCGGTGATGAACCGAGCCTCGGTCTCAGTCGCAACATCGGTGTTGAGCACCGGCACGATGACTGCAGTGGGTCAAGGGCAGGCTTGAGCGACGTTCAGCCTGCGTCCGGTATGCCTTCGTTCGAGAAGGTTCGCGCGACCATCGGACGCCGCCGACGCGATGGACCAAATAGCTGCCGACTTGCTGCAGAGCAGCGCAACGTCGGTCAGGGCCAATTCCGGACAAGTGATGGACGAGTTCTTCAGACGTCGGGTGGCAATTTAGCGACGCAATGCGCCACGCAAGCCGCGTTGGATTGTTCCAGGCGCGACCCGCGTGACAGTTGGACCCGTCGGCAACATGCCGGATTACTTCCTGATCGGCTTGCCACCGCCTTGGCCTGATTTGGCGAAAGTCGTTGAAACGGTCGATGTCGCTGGAACGCCCTTCGGTGCGGCTGCCTTCTTCGGCTTCCTGAATTCGCGGTTAGAACGTATTTGGCCTTTGGCCATCTTGATCTCCTGACTTGGCTCAGTATCGTCGCAGAACAGGTGGCGCATCGTATATTACAGTCGCGCCGGCTTATGATTTGGGGCTTGCAAGAGACGTGCTTGCATCGCGCTCGAGTGCCGCCGCGAGGTCTATCGGGTCGATCTCTGTGATCTGCCGGGAGCGCATCGACCTGCCGTCCGAGCGAAGTACGATCGTGGTCGAAAGGCGACGGTAGGCCATAAACGACAGGCCTTCGATCTGCTCCTCGATTGTCTCCACCTCGTAGACGCCGGCAGGCTGCCGCCCATCGACACCCCCAAGCACAAACGGAAACGCGAACTCGACAGACTTGGACGTCAAGCGTTCGACCATCTGGTTTCTCCATGGTGTGACCGCGAACCGACGCACGCGCCGAGCGTCGGTTGGCATAGGTCGTGATCAACGGTTCGCAGGACGCAATCTCAGAGTTGCCGACCTTTGGCGAACGCGTCGACCTCGCTCTGAGCTTGCGATCGTCCTAGGCGATACTTGGACTGGACCTGCTTGACGAGGTCGTCGTTGGTCTTGAGGTCGAGGATCTCCTGCACGCTGAGCTTGCTCCACTTGCCGCCGATTTCGCCCCGCATCCCAATCTCGCTCGCGCGCAGGGGTTTGGCGAACGGATCCAGCCTTCTCGTCATATTCTCTCTCCATTGTATGTCGATCTGAAGCAACCTCAGGGCCGTGAGGAACCAGCGGGTCGCGGATCAAACAACGCAAATGCACGCGAAACGGTATCGACGCGCGCACATCCAGATCGATCGCCTCGTTCCCCGAGGCCGCCGTCGCCCCCATGATCAGGTGCTCGGACGATCGACTACCGACAAGGCACAATTGGCCTTAGCGCTGCTCAGGGGTGCGGGATCGAGTTGCGGCCGGCGATGATGCGCTCGAGGATGGCAACGATTGCGAGATTGAGGTCAGGCTCCTGGACGGATGCGCCACCATTGCGATGGGCGGCAGCGGCGTCCTCGAGCACGCCCCGCGCCTCCCGCTCGCCGATGATATTCAGGTCGCTCAGCGCCAGCAGCAGCGACTTGCAGATCGCGAGCGCAGCGAGGCCGGCCGCAGGACCGTGCACGTCTGTCGAATTGGCCATGCGTTGGAACCCACTCTCAGGTGGCGATCGATTCGCCGCGCAGATGATGAATTGCCTAGCTTAATGGTGCGGCGTCGAGGCTAACCTGGGCTAGTGTCGAAATCCTGAAGCTCCTGATCATCCGCGGCACGCTTGGACGACATTCGCGATACTCGGAATTCCGGAGAGATCGCTCGCGTGGCAATGTCGGCGTGTGCATCGCAAGGTCGACTGACATGCCCAAAATCGGAAATCATCTGGCCCGCAAGCTCAACGCCTTCGTGCAGCTGTCTGAACGCGAGTTGGCCTGTCTTGCAGACCTGCAGTCCGTGCCGGTGCGCGTGAAGCGCGGCAAAGAACTGGTGCATGAGGGCCAAACCGGCCACACCGCTTACGTTCTCCAGGCCGGCTGGGCCTGCAGCTACAAGCTGCTCCCAGATGGCGGACGCCAGATCATCGCGTTCCCACTGCCCGGCGACTGTGTCGGCCTGCGCAGCGTGCTGCTGCGCACGTCGGACCATTCGTTCTCAGCACTGACCGACGCTGTCGTCAGCTGTGTCGAAGGCACACGAATGATGCGCATCTTCACCGAATTTCCGCGCCTTGGCGCCGCGATCCTATGGGCGGCGTCGCGGGACGAGGCGATGGTCGTGGAGCATCTCGTCAGCATCGGGCGGCGTAGCGCCATTGAGCGGACGGCCCACTTTTTCCTGGAACTTCACGAGCGGCTGCTACTTGTTGGCCTCGCAACCGAGCGAGAATTCATCTGCCCGCTCAACCAGTACGTTCTGGCCGATGCGCTCGGGCTCAGCGCGATCCATGTCAACCGCGTCCTGCGCCAGCTGCGCGAACGCCACCTGCTCACACTCAAGGGGCGCAAGGTCATCATTCAGGACATGCCGGCGCTGAAGTCGCTGGCCGGCTATCAAACCAGTTGATCGTCTGCTGCGCAGGATCGATTGCCCAAGAAGCCGAAGAGCGATCGCCACACTAATGCAGATCAGCACGAAGTAGAGCTGAGGGGCCTAATCTGGTTCGACAGGGCGAGAGGGACGCAAACCATCCCTATGCTCGGAAACATCAGGAAAGATAGACCAAAATGGAACTTCCCGCAGAGACCAAGCCGGCCCTCTGGGGTGCAGCTGCAGGCGCAATCGCACTCGCCGTCATCGGCTTTACGTGGGGCGGCTGGGTCAGCGGAGGCACCGTCGACAAGCTGGTGAAAGAAGGCTCTACGAAGGCCGTCATTACGGCTCTGGCGCCCATCTGCGCCGACAACTTCAAACGTGCGGCGGACTCATCGGGTCAACTTGCCGAGCTGAAAAAGGTCAGCTCCTGGCAGCAGGCAGCATTCGTGGAAAAAGCCGGTTGGGCCAAGATGCCCGGAGCCGAAACGATCGCCTCGGGCATGGCGACAGCCTGCGCCGAGATGATCCTGTCGTTGAAGCAATGACGAGGGCTTCGCTCCACTGACGACACCAGGCATGAGCGTTTTCTCGAGGCGCCCGGAAACGGACGCCTCGTCGAAATTTTGATTGTTGAACGAATTGCCGCGTGAACCGCTGCCGATCCGCGGAGCGTCCGACGTCGCGTCGGTCCGTCACCCGCCAGGCGACTACTGGCTGCGACGAGATTTTTCGCTTGCTTGTAAGTGCTTGAACGAAACTCGGGTTTCGTCCGGACATTTCACGGATAATTCTGGCGATATTCCTTGACCACTCAAGCCGGATAGCCTACGCATAATTAGGATTGGCACTCACTCATGTCGACTGCCAAATCCATAAAATCACAAAATGTGCGCAGGCAAGGCTCCGCTCCGCGAGAGCCCTGTTGGCATTGGAGCAAGCTACCCATGAATTTTCGTCCCTTGCACGATCGCGTCGTCGTCAAGCGCGCCGACGCGGAAACCAAGTCGGCCGGTGGCATCATCATTCCCGATACTGCAGGAGAAAAACCGCAACAGGGCGAAGTGGTTGCAGTCGGCCCAGGCGGTCGCGACGAGGCCGGAAAGCTTATTCCGATCGACCTCAAAAAGGGCAACAATGTGTTGTTCGGCAAGTGGTCCGGCACCGAGGTCAAGATCGACGGCAAGGAACTGCTCATCATGCAGGAAAGCGACATTATGGGCGTATTGGAAAAGTAAGCGCGCGCTGCACGGGGGAATAGGGAGTGGGGATTGGAGCCAACTCGGCGCTTTCCCGGGGCCTACTCCCAATTCCCCGCTCCCTTCTCACGTTCTCCCAGCCAGGAATTCGCGAAATGTCAGCCAAAGAAGTGGTATTCGGTGCCGATGCGCGTGACCGCATGATGCACGGCGTCGAAATTCTCGCCAACGCCGTCAAGGTGACGCTCGGCCCCAAAGGGCGCAACGTCATCATCGACAAGAGCTACGGTGCGCCGCGCACGACGAAGGACGGTGTCACTGTCGCCAAGGAGATCGAGCTCGAGGACAAGTTCGAGAACATGGGCGCGCAGATGGTGCTTGAGGTTGCCCAGAAAACCAACGACATGGCCGGCGACGGCACCACCACCGCCACGGTTCTGGCGCATGCAATTCTGCGCGAGGGGATGAAGTCGGTCGCTGCCGGCATGAACCCGATGGATTTGAGGCGCGGCATCGAGAAGGCCGTCAATCAGGTGGTCGAGGACATCCAGAAGAAGTCCAAGAAGGTAAAGGACGGAGCCGAGATCGCCCAGGTCGGCACGGTCGCCGCGAACGGCGAGAACGCCATCGGCGAAATGATCGCCAAGGCGATGCAGAAGGTCGGCAACGAGGGTGTCATCACCGTCGAGGAAGCCAAGAGCCTCGAGACCGAGCTCGAGGTCGTCGAAGGCATGCAGTTCGATCGCGGCTACCTCTCGCCCTACTTCATTACCAATGCCGAGAAGATGACCGTGGAGCTGGAAGAGCCCTACATCCTCATCCACGAGAAGAAGCTATCGGGTCTGCAGGCCCTGCTGCCTGTGCTGGAAGCCATAGTGCAAACCGGCAAACCATTGCTGATCGTCGCCGAGGAGATCGAAGGGGAGGCGCTGGCGACGCTGGTCGTCAACAAGCTGCGCGGCGGCTTGAAGGTCGCAGCCGTCAAAGCTCCTGGCTTCGGCGATCGCCGCAAGGCCATGCTCGAGGACATCGGTGTGCTGACCAGTGGGCACGTGATCAGCGAGGACCTCGGCATCAAGCTCGAGAATGTCACCCTTGCCATGCTCGGCAAAGCCAAGCGCGTGTCGATCACCAAGGACCACACGACCGTCATCGACGGCTCCGGCAAGAAGAAGGATATCGAGGCCCGCTGCGCTCAACTCAAGGCGCAAATCGAGGAAACGACATCCGACTACGACAAGGAGAAGCTGCAGGAGCGGCTGGCCAAGCTCGCTGGCGGTGTGGCCGTCATCAAGGTCGGCGGCGCCACTGAAGTCGAAGTGAAAGAGCGCAAGGACCGCGTCGACGATGCGCTGAATGCCACGCGCGCCGCGGTCGAGGAAGGAATCGTGCCCGGCGGCGGCGTCATGCTGCTCAGAGCCATCAAGGCGATCACGATCAAGGGTGACAACGAGGACGAGGAGGCCGGCATCAACATCCTACGCCGGGCTCTGCAGGCCCCGATCCGCCAGATAGCCGAGAACGCTGGCGTCGAGGGCGCCATCGTGGTCGGCAAGGTCCTGGAGGAGCGATCGATCTCCTATGGGTACGATGCCCAATCCGGCGAATACGGCGACATGATCGAGCGAGGCATCATCGACCCCGCCAAAGTCGTTCGCATTGCCCTTCAGGATGCGGCCTCGATCGCCGGCTTGATGATCACAACCGAGGCTGGCGTTGCGGAAGCGCAGAAGAAGCCGGATTCGCACGCTAGTCATGATTAGGGCGGCATGATGAAGGCGTGCTGGCTCAGAGCGAGGACGACACATGAACATGTTCGCGGTTGCCTCTCCTGCCCTCAAGGTGTTGTTCGAGCGCGTCGGCAGGCCCGAGGTCCATTGCCGGCCGGACCTCCTTCAACTCGGCGGAGGAGGAGCGGTCATCGTCTGCAATCACGGCGGCTGGGCGGACAGCCTGTGGATGTCCTACGCCGTCTACCCGAGACGGCTGCGGCACATGTCGAAACGCGAGCTCTTCTGCTCGCCTATCGCAAGCTGGATCCTGGAGCAGAGTGGCTCCATTCCGATTGATCGCGCCGATCCGTCTCCCAGCACGATAAAATCGGCGGTCCAGCTACTTCGGAAAGGCGAGTTGCTGTTGATTTTTCCCGCTGGCACGCGACAGGAGAATGCGCGGTTCAAACGCGGCGCCGCAACGATCGCGCTGCACGCCCAGGTTCCGATCGTGCCGGCGCGTTATGAAGGGCCCAAGGGCATGCAGGTGACCCATCTGCTCGGGCGGCCTCGCATCAGCGTCACATTCGGCGCGGCCATTCCGACGGCAGGCTTGCGGGTCGATAGGGGCGTGGCGTCCGCTCTCACCGTACAACTGCAGGCTTCGATCGAGGGCATGCGGCCCACCTCGCGTGTCGAGCCGCACGCGGCGTAACGCCGCGAAATGGCAGCAATATAGATCTGCGCCCATTTCTGATTGTCGACGACGATGTAACCCGACCCGGGAAGCACCATATCGAACAGATGGAACAATTCAACTTCATGGATCCGGCCGACCTATTCGTCGGCGGTAGCCGTATCTTAAGTCGATTTTCGATGAGTTACAGGAGATTTGCGACCGGAGCCGAGGCCGTCCGGTATGCCATCGAGTTGCAGGGCGCGGAGAAGTTGGTTGCGACGGTGATGGAGGTCGATGAAGCCCGCTTCGACGCCGCTGCAATTCGAAGGCTGTATGATTGCGACGCCTACCCACTGCCGCGGCAGAACGCGTCTTGAGGCTTCGTCTGCGTGGCACTTCTTTGCTGAAAGAAGGTCGCCGATAGCTGCGCCCGCGCACCAGCGATCAAGCGCGTTTGCCGCAACGATGCGTCGTACGGATGACTCGCTATTGCCTCTCTGAGATCTGCCGCCAATCGGCTGTCGGTCGTGAAACCCTGACATGAGATGTCCAACGATGACGATTGAGCGAGCTCGTGTTCTGGTCCGGCACAAGCCCTGGGGTGTCGCCGACCTTGGCCCGTGGTGCAGCTTGGACCACGGCTCCGGACCGATCGGCGAGCTCACCTACGAACGAGCCGATGCTGCCGCACCCGCCGCGTCACTTCTTCTGAAGCTGCTGTTCACAAGCGCGCCCCTGTCCATCCAGGTCCATCCGGACGACGCCTACGCAAAGTCGATCGACCTGCCCAATGGCAAGAGCGAAGCCTGGTATGTGCTCGATGCCGCGCCCGGTGCAAGGGTCGCCCTCGGGCTCACCAGGGCCGTGACGCGGGATCAATTGCGTCGAGCCATCGACGACGGCTCGATCGAGCAGCTGGTCCGGTGGCAGGCCGTGGACCAGCACGATGCCATCAGCGTGCCCGCCGGCACGGTCCACGCGATCGGCGCCGGCCTGGTCATTGCCGAGATCCAGCAGCGGAGCGACGCAACGTTCCGTCTTTTCGACTACGGGCGCAACCGCGGGCTGCACGCCGATGACGGCGTTTCTGTCGCACATCTTGGAGCCGCGGCATTCCAGATCGCGCCGCGGCAGCTGAGCGATGAGCGCTTGCTGCTGGTGTCCAATGCCCACTTCGTATTCGAGCGCATTGCGCTGCAGCCGGGATCGCACTGCAGCCTCGATGCTGCTGGCGAGACATGGCTGCTTGCTATCAACGGCGACGCCAAGGTCGGACCATTCGAGATAACACAGGGACGTGGCATCTTTGCGCAAGCCGAGCACGTCGACATTCGGGCCGGCCGAGGCGGTGTGAACTGTCTCGTTGCCTACGAAGGAGGCGGTGGACCGGCTCCCCGGCTCCTGCTCCGGATGGCACCGCAGAATTCCCCAAGCACTCGGACACTTGGCAACCAGCCAACACAGGCACGGACGAATGGAATGAGCCCATGAAGCCACTGCACAGAATTGCCTTCATCGGCAATCATCTTCCTCGCCGTTGCGGTATCGCCACGTTCACTCACGACCTCCATCGGGCCGTTGCGACTGCCGGCAAGCACCTCGATACCTGCGTCGTAGCGATGTCGGATGCCAACAGCGTCTACGCATACCCCGAGCCGGTTCGATTTGAGGTTCGCGATGCGATCGTCCAGGACTACCGGAACGCAGCTACGTTCTTGAATGACGTCGGCGTCGACGTCGCGTCGCTTCAACACGAGTATGGGATTTTTGGCGGCGAGGCCGGCGCAAACATTCTCGAGCTACTATCGCGCCTAAATATGCCGGTCGTGACAACGCTGCATACGGTGCTCGCAGCGCCATCGCCCGCCCAGCGACGCGTCCTGGATCGCATCATTGCGACTTCGGCGAAACTGGTCGTCATGTCCGACAAGGGGCGTCAATTCCTGCGGGCTGTGCACAGTGCAGATTCCGGCGCATCGCGGACACCCATTCCGGCGCATTGCGGACAGCATTCCGGTGATTGCGGACAGTTTCTGATGAGCGTTTAGACAGCGCCCCCTTCGACATCCGAATCAGCAGATCGGCAACCCCTGTCAACAAAAACAGGGGCGACCGATGGCGAAGATGAGAGTGTCGATGAGGAAGATCCGTGAGGTGCTGCGGCTGACGCACGAGCTCAAGCTCAGCGTCCGTCAGGTGAAGGCAGCGACAGGCGTCGGCAAGACGGCGGTGGCCGAGTACATCGCCCGCGCCAAGGTGATCGGCATCACCTGGCCGATCCCGCCGGAGATCAGCGACGCCGAGCTGGAGCGACGGCTGTTCGTGCCGGCCGGCTTCCATGACGGCCCGACCAAGCCGGTGCCCGACTGGACGAAGGTGCACGAGGAACTGAAGCGGCGCGGCGTGACGCTGCAGCTTCTGTGGGAGGAACATCGGGCTGAGTGCGCGGACGGCCACGGCTACTCGCGCTTCTGCGAGCTTTACAGCGACTGGAGGAAGCGCCTGTCGCCGACGATGCGGCAGACGCACGTCGCCGGCGACAAGCTGTTCGTCGACTGGGCCGGCGATACCGTCGACATCATCGATCCGATGACGGGCGAGGTGCACGAGGCGCACCTCTTCATCGCGGCGCTCGGCGCGTCGAGCTACACCTACGCCGAGGCGCGCTGGACGGAGACGCTCGCCGACTGGATCGGCGCACACGTCAACGCGCTCGACTTTCTCGGCGGTGTGCCGAAGGCAGCCGTCCCCGACAATCTGAAGGCGGGCATCACCAAGCCGTCGCGCTACGAGCCTGGAGTCAATCGTACCTACCAGGACCTCGCCGATCACTATGGCTTCGTCGTGCTTCCGGCCCGCGTCCGGCGCCCGCGCGACAAGGCCAAAGTGGAGGCGGCCGTCGGCATCGTCTCGCGCTTCGTGCTCGGCAAGATGCGCAACCGGCGCTTCTTGTCGCTCGCCGAGCTGAACGAGGCCGTGCGTGACTGCGTAACGCAGATCAACGCCAAGGTGATGAAGCGGCTGAAGCAGAGCCGCAACGATCTGTTCGTCAACCTCGACCGACCGGCGCTGAAAGGGCTTCCGAGCGAGCGCTATCAATATGCGGAGTGGAAGCGCTGCACGGTGGCGCCCGACTATCACGTCGAGGTCGAGGATCACTACTACTCGGTGCCGTTTGCCCTGCTGCGCGAGACGGTCGACGCCCGCTTTACTGGCGCGACGGTCGAGGTCTTCCACAGCTGAAGCGCAAGCAAGAACGAGGAACGACGCATGCTTCCACATCCCACTCACGATCGCCTGGTGGCCCTCGGGCTCACCGGCATGGCGAAGGCGCTCGAAGAGCAGCGCGAGCAACGCAACGTCGAGGAGCTTTCATTCGAGGAGCGGCTCGGCCTGCTCGTCGATCGCGAGGCCACTGAGCGCTGCTCGAAGCGGCTCGTCACGCGACTGAAGTTCGCCAATCTCCGGCAGAACGCGACCATCGAGGATCTCAACACGAAGGCGGCAAGCGGCCTCGACCGGGCGCTGTTCGCGAAGCTCGCCACCGGCGACTGGATCGCGCGGCGGCAGGACTTGCTCATCACCGGCAAGACCGAGCCCGCTTCATAATGCTCACCTTTCCATCTCTTTATAATTCCAGCACTTTTTGTAGCGGATCAGCGGACGGCGGACGACGCAGGCGCCGAGCGGTTGCCGCGCCCTTGACGGCTGGCCGCTCCAGATCGGCCGCCTTGATGATCCAAGGGGCTCCCTTGCAAAGCTGGCTCGCCGAGAGTTGACCGTCCTTGATTAGACGGCGCACCGTCGACGGGCTGACAGCCAGGGCCGCCGCAGCCTCGTCGAGCGTGACCTCGCCGCGCTCGCGGCGCTCACCCTCCCGATATGCTGCGATGTCGTTGTTGCTGCGCAGGCTGCACACGCGCGACTTGGTCCAGCCGTTGCCGCGCCCTGTCGTTTTGCCGGCGCGGTTGAGCACCGATGCGACGGCTTTGTCGGGCATCTGCCGCGCCAGCACGCGCAGGAGATCGACGGTCTCGCCCGCAACGCTCCAGCGATGCTGGCCTGAGCGGTTCTTCCTGACCTTGAGCGCGGAGTGGTCGCCGCCGTGCCAGCGGATCACCAGATCGAGCGCGTTGTCATCGACGCGGACGACGATCTCATCGATTAGCGTTCGCGCAATCCGCTTCCTGGTCTCCGGCGTCACACCCGGCCTGGTCCAGGCCAGCTGGATATCGGCGCCCAGTGTCATCAGCCGCTCGCGATCGGCCGGCGTCAGCTCTGTCGCGGGCGAGGCCGTCAGGCATTCGAGTTCGGTCTCCAGATTGCGGACAATGGTCAGCCGCTCGTTCCATCGCGACTCCAACTCGGCGGCAACAAGGCGGTTGTAGGGATCGACGGCATCGTATTGGCGCCGTGCACGGCCGACCTCGTAGCGGGCCTGCTGGAGAGCCAGCTCCACCTGCCGCCGCTTGTCATCGCTGGCACGGCTGCGCGTCGCCTGCGCTGCGAGCGCCGCCTCGATCCCGAGCGGTTGCACGCGCTCGATCACCTCGGCGCCGACATCGCGATCGATCCGCAAGCCGCCAAACGAGATGCAGCGATCGCCGCCGTGATTGATAAAGCCGCCCTGGCAGTGATAACGGCCGGTATTGCCCTCCTTGCCGGAGTAGGCGACGTGCAGCTTGCGCCCGCAATGGCCGCAGCGCAGCAGGCCGGCCAGCAGCGCCTCACCCCGGCGCAATGCACCGCGGCTCATCGGGTTCTTGCCATTGGCATTGTCCGCGATCAGGCTGAGGTTCCTCTCGTAGTCCGTCCAGCTCAGATAACCCGCGTGGTGATTCGGGATCAACACCTCCCAGTCCTTGCGCTCCTTTTTGAAACCGCGAACGACCTTCTTGCGGCCGGCTTCGATGCTGACGCGGCTACCGGTGCGACCGAAGGCATAAGCGCCAGCGTAGATCGGGTTGGTCAGGATGTGCAGGATCGTGTTGTAGACTGGCAGTTTCCATTCGATCGCGCGGCCTTCCGCACCATAGGTGGCGGCTGGCAAGTGTACGCGCTCATGCCTGAGCCACAGGTGCACCTGACGCACCGATTGCATCTCGGCGAACTTGGCGAACACCAGCAAGATTGCTTCCGCAATGCGGCGATCCGGGTCTTTCTCGATGCGGTTGTTGCCGACCCGCACGTAGCCGATGGCAACCGTCATGAACAGCTCGCCGCGGCGGGCCTTCTGCTTCAGGGCTTCGAGTGAGCGCTGGCGCAGCACCGACAGCTCCATCTCGCTCATCGTGCCCTTCATGCCGAGCAACAGGCGATCGTTGGGATGGCGAGGATCGTAGACGCCGTCCTCATCGACGATCAGCGTGCCAACGAGGCCGCAGAACTCCAGCAACGTGTGCCAGTCGCGGCCATTGCGGGCCAGGCGCGACGCCTCGATCGAGATGACGGCGCCGACACGCCCCTCGCAGATGCCAGCCAGCAGCTTCTCGAACCCGGGCCGAGAGACACCGCCACCGGAGCGGCCGAGGTCGTCATCGATCACGGCAATGTCGCTCCAGCCGAGGTGCCGAGCGCGCTCGGGCAAATTGTACTGGCGCCGCTTGCTTTCAAGGTTGTTGGCGACTTGATCAGGCGTTGACTGACGGATGTAGACGGTGGCCTGACGAGCCAGGTGCTCAGGCGTGATCTTGCTCATGAGCAGCCTCCCTTGTTTTGTCGTCGGTCGCTGGCGCCGGGGAGTTTTCGTCGGCCAGGGCCTCGATCAGCAGGCGCTCGATCAGACTGACAACCAGGGTCTTCTGCGTGCTTGGAATGTCCGACGTCTTGCTCTCGACTTCGAACAGATCTGGCTGCCGGCTCCGTGGTGGTCGCATGATCGCCTCCATCTCGCAGGGCCGATTCCCCGCCAGACGAGGCTAAAAGCGCATCGAGCCGAGCACGCAGCTCGACGAGCCTATCGACAGATAAACAAGGGGAGGCGGTGATTGCCGCGGAGCGAGCCGTCTCCTCGCTCATCCAGGCCGGGACCAGCGCGAGCGTGCCGTCCGGCTGCACCACGACCAGATGGTCCGCACCCGCGAAGCGCTTGCGGTGCTCGACCTGCACCATCTGCCCAGCCCGTGGATGAAACGGATAGTGGATCCGCACCTCGAACGCCGGACACCCGGCATTGTGACGCTGCCTTGACCGGGCTCGGCAAAAGTTGGTTGGCCTGTGCGCTCGCTCACAAGGCGTGCCGGGACGATCGCTCGGTGCTCTACTATCGCGTGCCACGGCTGTTCGATGCCTTGGCACTCGCTCGCGGCGACGGCCGTCACGCGCGGCTCTTGAAGAGCATCGCCCGCGCGCAACTGCTGATCCTCGACGACTGGGGGCTCGCCAATGTGACGGCGGATCAGGGCCGCGATCTCCTGGAAATCTTCGACGACCGGCAGGGACGCGGCTCGACCATCGTCACCAGCCAAGTCGACGTGAAGCACTGGCACGAGATGATCGCCAATCCAACGGTGGCCGACGCCATCCTCGACCGGCTCGTGCACAGCGCCCATCGCCTGAACCTCGTCGGCGAGAGCCTGCGCGATCCCAAGAATAAGACGGCCAAGCGTGGCAAACTTGACACGGACGCTGCCGCGTGACCCGCTGAGCCTGTCGATGGGTGGGGCTGTCCGGCTTCGTCGGATTGCTGTCCGCAATCGCTCGGATCACTGTCCGGCTTCGATCGGATTCAGTGTCCGGCTTCGTCGGAATACGCAGTGAACGGAGCATTCGCCGACGCGATCGGGGTCGAAGCTGTCGATCGGAGAACAAATCGAGACTGCCGGTCGGTTCCGGAGGATGACCGTCCGTCCCTGGCCGGAGCCGTGATCGACCCGAGTGACCCAGAGCGGTCCTCGACCGGAAGTCTGAAGCGGACGATATCCCGGCAGCTTACTAGGGCTGGAGCGGACATTACATAGGCTCGCTGCCAATGGCGACGTCACAACATTTCTGAACCGCAGCAAACCACGTTCGCGGCGATCAAGTCGTCGCGGCCGCATTGCGATGCAAGGTCGGTTGGCGCAGGCGCTGCTTCGTTGTCGCAAACGCAACGGGATCGAGCTTGAGAAGATCCTGAGCATGCTGCTCAACCGTTGCATCGAACGCGGCGGCATCAACGGCCGCGTCGAGGTAGCCGGCCTTGGCTGCATCATCGGGATTGTAGAGCCGCGACCGGACGACGGCTTCCGTCAAGGCCGTGGCAACCAGCCGATCCCGCGCCAACTCGATTCCAGCCTGTGGCAATGCGAGTCCAATGGCCACCTCATTGAGGCCGATACGGAACTCGCCACGCACGCCGATCCTGACATCGCCCGTCAGCAGGAGCAGGCCACCGGCTGCCACGGAATGGCCGGTGCACGCGAAGATCAACGGCTGGGGGAGCAGATAAAGGCGCGAGAGCAGCCGCATGCCGGCCGCGCGCATGGTTGCCGCTTGCGCGGGGTCGTTGCCTCGGATGACCTTCAGATCGAAGCCGCCGCACAAGACGCCCGACCGTCCTCTGATGACGACGATCTTGGCTTCCTTGGCCGCACGATCCAGACCCGCGTCGAGCGCCTGCGACATGGCCAACGAGAGCGCGTTGGCCTTGCCATCATCCATGGTAAGCGTGGCGACGCCATCGTGCAGCGCGTACGAAACGATTTCCGTCATCGAAGTCACCTTTCCTTGCCGTGATTCGCGCGCGACCGACTTAATCGAAGCCGCGGAAATGGGCGACGTTGGCCACATCCTCACGCTCGCTCACCAGCGTGTTCTCGATTTTGGAGTGATCGGCGAAACCAAGGGCCATGCCGGAGACGAGCGATTGGTCCGCGGGTATGCCAAGGTGCTTGAAGACGGGCTTTTGATAAGGAATCCAAGCTGCCTGCGGGCAGGTGTCGAGACCAAAGCCCTTCGCGGCGAGCATGATCGTCTGCAGGTACATGCCGGTATCCGACCAGCTGCCGCGGCCGAGGTAGGAGTCCGTCGTCACGAACAAGCCGACCGGTGCATCGAAGAACAAGAAATTGCGAGCCGCCTGTTTGGCGCTGGCGACGCGGTCCCCCTTTGGAATGCCGACGAGGCTGTAGAGTGACCAGCCGACACCGCGGCGGCGGTCGCGGTGCACAGGCTTCCAATCGGCAGGGTAGTAGTCGTAGTCCTCGTACTTCTCTCCACCGCCACTGCGCACGAGTGCGAGCACGTCGTCCGTAATGGCCTGCTTGACGGCGCCAGTACACACGTAGACGTGCCATGGCTGCGTGTTGGTGCCGCTCGGCGCGCGCTGCGCGATCGCGAGGATCCTCTCGAGGGTTTCCTTCGAGACCGGATCGGGCCGGAAGGCCCGGATCGACTTGCGGCTCTCAATGGCTTCCAGAACGTTCATGCGAGTTCTCTTCAATGGGAATGCTGCAGCCGTTGGACCCGGAGACCGCCCGACCGCTCACGGCGTTCGATGCGCTACGCCGACGATCTCCTCCTCGAACTCGCGCAGCCGGTCCTTGCCGAAGAACATTTCTTCGCCAACGAATAACGTCGGGCTGCCGAAGTTGCCGCGCGCGACCGACGCCTCGGTGTTGGCGATCAGTTTGTCCTTGATCGCCTGCTCCTGGATGCCCTCGAGGATCGCTCGACTATCGAGGCCTGAGGCATCGAGCGCCTCTCGGATAACTTTGGCTTCGTCCATCTTCTTCGGCTCCTCCCACATGTGGTGGAATATCTGATCGACGTAGCGGTCGAAGAAGCCATCCCGTTCGGCGACCACCGCGCCCCGCATGATCTGCACGGTGTTGACGGGAAAATGCGGATTCCGCTGGTACTGGGTGAGACCGTGCTTGCGGATGAACCGATCGGTCTCGAGGCGCGCGTATTCGCTCTTGTTCCTGATGCCCTTGAACTGCACCATCGGTGGCTGGTTGTTGGTGAGCTTGAAGACACCGCCGAGCAGCACGGGAACATAGGCGATTTGCACGCCGGTCCGTGCCGAGATCGCTGGTAGTACCTTGTGGCAGAGATAGGCGTTGGGGCTGCCGAAATCGAAGTGAAACTCGACCTTTTGGGGCATGGCTTGCGCGGCTCCTCGATTTTCGTTGCGACTTCAGATGCCCACACGGCATCCGGCGCGATGAAGTCACGATTTCGGCGGCGTGTTGCGGATCGAAGCTTGGCGGTAGGCGGCTCGCTCCGTCAGGCCGGCATTGTAGGCCACGGCACGCGCATCGACCGGCACGCCGTAGCTGGTCGCCCACGTGAGGCAGGTGGACAGCAGAATATCGGCCACCGTCAGTCGGTCGCCCAGCAGAAACGGCCGGCTCTCCGCCAGTTGGCGCTCGACCGTGCGCATCTGGTGTCCGAAGTAGGCCGCCGCCTGCTCGCAGACCTCGGGCGCCGGGCCATAGGTTTCGGCCAGATAGTGATGGCGACGTATCACGTAGAGTGATGCGGCATCGAGCTCACTGATGACGAAGAAGCACCACTCGAGGCAGCGAGCCCGCTCCTTCGCCCCGCTCGGAACCAACGCGGTTGCCTCGGAAGCGTAGGTGTCCGAGAGGTAGGTGACGATCGCGGCGCTCTCGGTGATCGTGAAATCGCCATCCTGGAGCAGCGGAATCTTCTGGCGGGCCGTCAGCGCGGTGTATTCGGGCGTCTTGGTCTCGCCCGTTCGGGGCTGGATCGGGCGGCTCTCGTAGTCGAGGCCCAGTTCGGCGAGCGCCCAGTGGGCCCGCATCGCGCGCCCTGTGCCAGCCCCCCACAGAACGAGACGGCCATGGCCAACCGGTATTGCTGCCATGTCAGGCCCCCTTGATCACGGTCGCGGCGGCGGCCTGCGCCGCTTTCGTGGTCTTCAACGCGGCGATCTGCTCGGCCGAAAGCCCGAGTTCGGCAAGGATCTCGTCGGTGTGCTCGCCGATGCGCGGTGCTGGACCGCCGATCGCCGTCGGCGTTCGCTCGAAGCGCGCGGCAGGTCGCGGCTGCCGCAGGGTCCCAAGGCCCGGCTGGTCCAGCGTCTCGATCAGGCCGTTATGGACAACCTGGGGATCGGCCGCCACCTGACTGCGGGCAAGAACAGGCGCGCACGGCACGTCTGCCGCGTCGAGCCGCTTCAGCCAGTAGCCGCTTGCGTTCGTCTTCAGGATCTCGCCAACAAGCGTAATGCGCTCGGCTGCATTCGCCGACCGCTGTGCCGGTGTGCGGAAGCGCGGATCATCGATCCACTCGGGTTTGCCGATCACGCTCGCAAGGCCGCGCCATTCGGCATCCGAGACCGAGCCGACAGTGATGTAGCCGTCCTGCGTCTCGTAAATGAGATCCGGCCGCGCCGTCGGATTGGTGCCGCTGCCTTCACGTCCGACGATCGTGTATTGGGTCATGGCCTCCGGCCAGATGAAGGCAACCATCGTATCGAGCATCGACAACCGCACGTGCTGACCCTCGCCGCTTCGCTCCCGCGCGAATAGCGCCGCGCATACGGCTTGTGCGGCATGCACTGCGGTCGTCTTGTCGGCGACGATCGTGCGCACCATGCGCGGTCGGCCGGTCGCCTGATCGGCCTGCACGTCGGCGAGGCCGGACAGCGACTGGATGATGGGGTCGTAAACGCGCTTTCTCGCGTAAGGCCCGGTCTCGCCAACGCCGCTGATCGAGACATAGACGAGGCGCGGATTGAGCCCGCGCAACGTCGGCTCGTCGAGACCCAGTCGCTCCATGGTTCCGGGCCGAAAGTTCTGCACGAGGACATCGGCACCCGCCACCAGCCGCCGCACGACGTCGATGGCCGCGGGCTGCTTGAGATCCAGCGCGATCGAGCGCTTGCCGCGGTTCGACGAAACAAACAGCGGCGTGAATTCGCCGGTTCCTGCCGTGCGCCGCGCGATGTCGCCGCCAGGGGGCTCGATCTTGATGACGTCGGCGCCCTGGTCCGCCAGCAGCATGGTGCAAACCGGACCCGAGATCACAGTCGTCAAATCGATAACGCGAGCACCGGCGAGTGGTCCTGGCATCTGTGATCCTTCCTCGCCGGTGACGGCATTTGGGCGGTCGAGTTCGAAATGAGGCGGATGATCTCAAGCCTCGGCAAGTGCCTTGCCGTTGACGCGGGTCTCGTTCTTCAGGTTGTCGACGGTGACGTGGGTGTCGTACCAGGTGAGCCGCGGACGCACGCCGAAGCGCTTGGTCAGGTCCGCCAGCCGCTCCTCCGTGTACCAGGCCTCGGCCGCCTGCCGGCTCTCCCACAGATAGACACCGCCGGTTCCTGTTTCGCCGTTGAGGTAGTCCTTGCGGATGAGGCCTTTGGGGCCAAGGTCGCGGTAGGTCGGCGCTGTCCCGGTGCCGCCCTTGATGGCCTGCTCCTCGGTGCGCATCGGGAGATCGAACTGTACGACGACGATGCAGTTGGCCATGACGAGACTCCTGGTTTTGGAACGTGGCGAACAGAACACGCTTAACGATGATGCCCTATGCGGCCTGAATTCTGCTAGGCTGAGCTGCCCGAGGCATGGTTCCACCAAGCTTGATCCGAAAACGCGCGCAGGTCCAACTCGTGCGTCCACGCCGATCGATGCTGATGGGCAACGTAGAAGTAGGTGTTGGCGATCTCGGCCGGCAGCAAGAGCCCGTCCTTCTCCAGCCCCTTGCGCTCCCTGAGCTGCTGATAGCGCTCCGGTCCCAGCATCTTGCCGAGCGTATCCGGCGCATCGACGGCGCCATCAATGACGATGTGCGCGACGTGGATGCCTTTGGCGGCGAACTCGGCATTGAGAGATTGGCAGAGCATGCGGCGTCCGGCCATGGCCGATGCGTGGGAGTGCTGCCCTGCGTTGCCGCGCATGGCGGCGGTGGCAGAGGTGACGAGTAAGGTGCCCTTGCCCCGCGTTTCCATGAACGGGAACAGCACGCGCGCCAGCCGGAACAGGGCGAAGGTGGCCATCCGCCAGCCGACCTCGAACGCCTTGAGTGTCGTATCGGCGAGCGCCCGGTTGCCGATCTGCGCGCCGAGATTGAAGACCGCGACCTCGATGGGGCCGATATCGGCCTCGACGCTTTCGACCAGCCGCTCGATGCTGCCTTCCTCGACGGCATTGAGCATGAAGCCCGTCGCCGCGCCGCCCGCCGCCTTGATCTCGTCGACGAGCCGGTCGAGGCCCGCTTTGTCGCTGCGTCTCGCGAGGACAGCGTGGTAGCCCTCACGAGAAAAGCGCTTGGCCACGTTGCCACCGATGCCGGCGCCAGCGCCGATAATAAGACAGACAGGTTTGGTCATAGGCGCGTCTCCGAACTGATGTTGAAGCGCTCAAGCCCGCGCTGTCGGGCGGCTCGAGACCTCGCCGAACCAGCGCGTGAGATTCGCCAGATTTGCTGGAATGGGCGTGCCGGTATTCTTGCCCAGTAGAACCGCGCATTGGGCGGTGATGTCGGCTACCGTGTAGCGATTGCCCGCAATGAACGCCCGCTTGGCCAGTTCGCTATCGAGCCACGTCATGCGCTCGGGTGCCGTCTTCTGCGCGAGTTTGCCGTAGTCTGCCACCTGCTCCCGTCTGCCCACCCAGAACGGAGAGAGGTTCTGGAATACGTCCTGTATCGGGCGCATGATCTCGATTTCCATGCGCCGATTCCACATTTCGATCTTGGCCCGTTCCAGAGGCGTCGCGCCTAACAAATTCGGCTCGGGATGCAGCTCTTCGATATAGCGGCAAATGGCCATCGACTCCGCGAGATGCGTGCCGTCGTCCAATTCCAGAACTGGCATCGTTCCCATGGGATTGATCGCCAGATACGGCTCGCGCTGGTTCTCGCCGCCAGCCATATCGACCTCGACGCGCGGAAGCGTCACTCCCTTCTCGGCCAGAAAAATGCGGACGCGGCGCGGGTTCATGCCGGCTTTGAGATCATAGAGTTTCATGGGTGTTTCCTCTCGCCGAACGATGGCTTCAAGCGGCCCACGCGCGCTGCAGGGCCGGACGCGCATTCAAGCGGTCGATGTAGGCGGCCACATTGGGTTTGTCGGAGACATCGGCGCCGAGCTTGCGCGCCACGGTGCAGGCGTGCCCGGTCATGATGTCGGCGCCGCTGAAGTCGCCGGCGAGGAATTCGCGCCCTGCAAGATGCGTATCCACGGCGCTCAGCATGCGCGACAGGAGCTTGGTGGCGCGGTCGACGTTGACCTGATTTCGACGCTCCGGGGGAAGGAGAATGGTCTCGACCACGATGATGTTCACCGGCGGCATGATCATGCCCTCGGCGTAGTGCAGCCACTGCAGATACTGCGGAAATTCCGGCGAGAATGTCTCCGGAACCATGCGCCCCTTGCCGTGCCGGGCGAGCACGTACTGAACGATCGCACCCGATTCGAAGATCGTCGTGTCGCCGTCTTTGAGTGCCGGCACGCGGCCGAGCGGATGCACCTTGGCGTATTCCGGCGAGCGCATGGCAGGATCGCCGAGCTTGTACTTCTCCAGCTCGTAGGGCAGCCCCAACTCCTCGAGCAACCAGACGATGCGGACGGAGCGCGTGTTGGGTGCGTGGAAGATCTTCATGGTCCGTTGCCCTGAAAGCCGACAGATCGACAGCGTCTTGCCATTATGAACCATTCGGTCCATAACGCAAGCATGGCTCGTCCTCTTGAATTCGATCGATCGAAAGCCCTGAACAAGGCAATGGTCCTGTTCTGGCGCCAGGGCTATCAGGCGACGTCGCTCGCCGATCTGTTGGTGGCCATGGGCATCAGCCGCAGCAGCTTCTACGCCGCGTTCACCGACAAGCGCAGCCTTTTCGTGGAGTGCATGGACCTGTTCTCAGCGCGCACGCAGGACATGCTGCAACGCGCTCGCGCAGAGATGCCGCCGGTCGATGCTTTGCAGAGCTTCTTCGAGGGCAACTTGGTCAGCGCGCGCGGCGCCAGCGGGGTGCGAGCACACTGGGGCTGCATGCTTGTGAACACCGTGCTCGAGTTGGCTGATGTTGACGACGAACTCGCTGCCCGCGCCAGCAATCACCTCACAGAGATGCAGCGTTTCTTTCAGACCTGCCTGGAGGATGCCGGCGCAGCACCGGCGCGCGCCAAGGAGTTGGCCGCCATGCTGATGCTGTTCAACGAAGGCATCCGCGTCTCCAGTCGCCGTCGGCTGCCCGATGAGCAGCACCTGCAGCCCATCGCCACGACCTTCCGTCTCATCCGGAGCGCTATCGCATGACTGCCGCCACGTCCTTGCCGCCCAAGAAATTCACCACCGTTAAAGGCCATCGCCTCGCGCATGTGGAAATGGGCAGTGGTGACCCCATCGTGCTGCTGCACGGCAATCCCACGTCCAGCTATCTCTGGCGAAACGTGATGCCGCCACTGGCAGCCCTCGGCCGCGTCATCGCGCCCGATCTCATCGGTCACGGGGACTCGGCCAAGCTGCCGGCAAGCGAAGGCCCCGGCCGCTACACGCTGGAGCGCACGTACGAGTTGCTCGCCGCCCAACTTGCCGCTCTCGGCGCCGATAAGCGCGTCACTCTTGTGATCCACGATTGGGGCAGCGCGCTCGGTTTTCACTGGGCCCGCCTGCACCCGGAGCAAGTGCGCGGCATCGCATACATGGAAGCCATTGTCACGCCGCTGCCCTCATGGGACGACTGGCCGGAGAGGGCGCGCGGCATCTTCCAGGGCTTCCGCTCGGCCAAGGGCGAAGATCTCGTTCTTAAGCGGAACATGTTCGTCGAAGGCGTGCTGCCGAGTGCCATCCTGCGCAAGTTGTCGGAGGAGGAGATGGCTGCCTATCGCGCGCCGTTCGTCAAGGAAGAGGATCGCCAGCCGATGCTGAACTGGCCACGGCAGATCCCCATCGCCGGCGAGCCGCCGAATGTCGTCGCCCTCGTGCAACAGTACGCCCAGTGGCTGAGCACCAGCCCTGTGCCGAAGCTCTTCGTCAACGCCGAGCCGGGGTCCATCCTGGTCGGCAAGCAGCGCGAGTTCTGTCGCACCTGGCCGAACCAGCAAGAGGTAACGGTGCCCGGCCTGCATTTCGTCCAGGAAGACTCAGGTGCCGCCATCGGCCAAGCCGTGGCGGCCTGGCTCTCCAAACTCGCTTGAAGGAGCTGAAACATGTCCGACGTTCCGGTCTATGCCGTCGTGAACCTGACCATCACCGACGCCACCACCTACCAGCAGTACGAGAAGGGTTTCTTCCCGCTGCTGAAAAAGTACGGCGGCGAGTTCGTGACCTACGATGACAAGGCCTTCACGCTGGAGGGCACGTCGCCGCGCACGGGCCGCATGATCATCTTCAAGTTCCCGTCCGAAGCGCAGGTCCGCGCCTGGTATGCCGACCCAGAGTATCAAGCACTCTCCGAGCATCGTCGCGCCGGCACGCGGCTGGAGTTTCTGACGGTTGTGCGAGGCCTGCCGCCGCGCTGAGTGGCTTGGTTCAACTGCCCCTGATCTGCGTTTGGCTCGGAGACGTCATCAAGATCTGCATCACCGAACTCGACTAAGCGCTGTCAGAGCAGATAACACTCGTAACGGAAGGAGCAATCCCGTGTCTCAAGGCTCAACCGGTTACCCGTCTCGCGTCGAGGCGGAATTGTGCTTCATCGTCCCGCAGGCGGAAAAGCCTGTGTTCCAGAGCGCGGCCTACACGGGCGGTGATCCGAAAATCTTCTTCAAGATCGAGAACCGCACCGTCGCGATCACCGACCTGCGCACCTCGGCGGACGAAGCCCGCCGTCGAGCGGGAAGGGTTCGAACTGCTGCACGCGCCGACCGCAGTCGCCGATCTCAACAGCGACGATGCCGTCGAGAACGCCTATTACCTGGAGATCGAAGCCCTGCTCAAGAAGCGGTTCGGCGCAAGCCGGGTCGCGATCTTCGATGCGACCCGCCGCTCGGACAGCGGTACGGGCGCGGCCAATCCGGATGGCAGGCGAGGCCCCGCCATGCGCGTCCACGTCGACTACACGCAGAAGAGCGGGCCACAGCGGCTCAAGGACACCATTGGCGTGGCTGAGGCGGAGCGCCTGCTCGCAACGCGGCGCCCGCGTCATCCAGGTCAACGTCTGGCGTCCCGATCAAAGGGCCTGTGCTGCGCGCGCCGCTCGCCGTGGCCGACGCCTCGTCGATTGCCAAGGACGAGCTTGTCGCGACCGATCAGGTCTTTCCCGACCGCGTTGGCGAAATCTACCACCTCGCCTACAGTCCGAAGCAGAAATGGTACTACGTATCCCGGATGGAGCGCGACGAAGTGCTGCTGATCGCCGGCTGGGATTCCACCGATCCCGCAGGCTCGCGCTGCGCACCGCACGGTGCATTCCAGTTGCCCAACCAGGATCCGGCTTCGCCCCGCCCCGCGAAAGCATCGAAATCCGCACCTTCGTCATCATCGAATGATGGACGCCCGCACCCGAGAGGACGCCCCAAATGGCCAAATTGACCGGTGGATGCCACTGCAAGACCATAAGAGTTGAGTTCGAGACCGATTTGGCCCCGTCGAGTTTCGAGCCCAGAGCCTGCCAGTGCTCGTTTTGCCGACAGCACCAATCGCGCGCGATATCCGATCCGAACGGCCGATTGCGCATTGCGGTCGTCGACGGGGATCTGCTCAGCCGATACCAATTCGGAATGAAATCGATCGAGTTCCTCGTCTGTCGCCAATGCGGTGTCTACGTCGCCGGTTTCCTGCCCGATCCCGACCGACGACAAGGGATTTGCCACGTTGATGATCAGCGCCTTGGACAAGCGCGATGGTTTCCCGGCGCCGGTGCCAAAGATCTACGACGATCAGGCTCGCGAAGATCGCACCGAACGGCGGCGCAAGGTGTGGACGCCGGCAACGCTGACGATCGGCCGTCCGTAGCCTCGACCCGCTCGCTTCTCCCGCCGACGGCGCGAGCATCCCCTGCTTCAGTGATAGGCGTATAGGAGACTTCTGTGACCAAGACCGCTCTCATCGTCGGCGCCGGATCCGGCATCTCCGCCTCGTTCGCGCGTCTGCTGGCCAAGGATGGCTATCGGGTCGCGCTTGCCTCGCGCGATCCCGCCAAACTAGGCCGCCTCGCCGCCGAGACCAACGCGACGACACATGCCTGCGATGCCGCCGATCCGGCCAGCGTCGATCGCATGTTCGAGGACATCGACCGGCAGTTTCCGAAACTCGACGTCTGCCTCTTCAACGCATCGGCGCGCGCACCGGGGTCCATCGAGGATGTCGACCGTGAGCAGGCGCGCAACGCGTTGTTGATCTCGTCCTACGGCGGCTTCCTCGTGGCCCAGGCAGCTGCAAAGAGGATGCTGCCGCAAAAAGCCGGCACGATTCTGCTGACGGGCGCCTCGGCCAGCGTGAAAGGCTACCCGCAGTCGGCAGTCTTCGCGATGGGGAAATTTGGCCTGCGTGGCCTCGCGCAATCGATGGCCCGGGAGCTGGCGCCCAAGGGCATTCACGTCGCCCACTTCGTGATCGATGGCGGCGTCCGCAATGCCGAGAAGGGACGGTTCGAGGGCGCGAACATGAGTGCCGACAGCTATCTCGATCCGGACGCGATCGCCGCGAGCTATCTGCACGTGGTCCAGCAGCCGCGCAGTGCCTGGACGTGGGAGGTGGAGTTGCGCCCCTGGGTCGAGCGGTTTTGAAACCGCCCTAGGGGGCGCTGATGACGCGATCCGAAATTGGTTGCGGAGGCCTTTCCTCCAGGGACTGCGCCAGGAACAAGAGCGGGAGAAACGCCATGCGTCGTGCCGACTGGTTTTTCGACTTCATCTCACCTTATGCCTATCTGCAGTTCCATCAACTGCATCGGCTGCCGGCCGATATCGAGGTGCATTTCCGCCCCGTCCTGTTCGCTGGTCTGCTGAACCATTGGGGGCAACTGGGGCCGGCCGAAATCCTGGCGAAGAAGCGGCACACCTTCCTGTTGACGCGTTGGAGGGCGAAAAAGCTCGGCTTGCCGTTCCGCGCGCCGCCGCGCCATCCGTTCAATCCGTTGTCGCTCCTGCGGCTCGCTCTGGCGCTCGGGTCGGACAGAACCGCGATCGGCGTCATCTTCGACCACGTCTGGGCCGAGGGGCAGGATGGCCAGGATCCTGCAAGCCTGTCGGCCTTGGTGCGAAAACTCGGAGTTCCAGACCTGAACGCGGCGACCAGCGAGCCAGCGGTCAAGGACGCGCTGCGGACCAACACGGAGCACGCCGTGGCGCATGGCATCTATGGGGTGCCGAGTTTCCTGATCGGCGACCAGATCTTCTGGGGCGACGACATGTTCGATCTCATGCTCGAGTGGCTCGGCGACCCGTCGCTTCTGGACGACCCCGAAGCGCAACGGATCATGGCACTACCGCCGGCGGCTGAGCGCCGCGCCAAATGAAGATGCGAGTTCGCACGGGATGATGGCGCAGGTTTGAGGTCGCTGTCGCGAAGGCCATCAGATCGCTCTTCTTGGGCAACTGCGCGAGTGGAGCGAGGTGCGCAGCGACCAAAACAGACATGCCGAAGCAACCAGTTTTGGCCGAATGACTGGGATTGGTATGACGGTCGTTCGTCACCACGCCTCGCCGAACGGCCTCAACTCGACATTGAACGACCACGCGGACCGGGCCTGATGCGCGACGTGATAGACGACATCGGCAATGTCCGACGGATTGCAGAAGAAATCATCGGGCTTGTCGGGGTGAAGGTGCGGCCGCGTGTTCGGCGTGTCGATGGCCGCGTCGATGGTCACGTAGGCAACATGGACACCTTTCGGCCCGAGGTCGCGGGCCATGGCTTCGGCCAGGATACGTTGAGCCGCCTTGGTCGGCGCGAACATCGCGAAATTCGGCCTGCCGCGCCAGGCGGCCGTGTTGCCCGTCGCAATGATAGCGCCGTCGCCGGCCGCGATCATGTCGGGAACGACCGCCTGAGCCAGAACCATCAGCGCTGTTGTGTTGACCCGAAACATCTTCTCGAACAAGACCGGATCGGAGTCCAGAATTGGCTTGAACGGACGGCCCATCGCTGCGTTGTGGATGGCGACGCGCGGCGCCCCGAGATCAGCCTTCACCTGAGCGATGATCGCTTTCAGCTGATCGAGGTCGCCGACATCGCAGGCGTAACCCTTCGATCCCGAGATCTCACCTTCCAGGCGCTTCAGCCGATCGGTCGTGCGCGCCAGCAACGCCACGCGATAGCCGCCGGCCGCGAAGCGACGCGCCATGGCGGCACCCGTCCCTTCGCCCGCACCGGTCATCACGCAGACGGGTTCTTTGCGTGCAGTTGCCATGGCTTCACCTTTGAGGGATTGAGGGGCGCGCGATTGAGAGTCCACCGATCGATTTCGCGTCGCTGGCGCAGATGCCGTGCTTGAGCCGCTACCCCAGCCCCCGCAGGAACTCCAGCAATGCTGCATTCACCGACTCCGGAGCCTCCTGCTGCACCCAGTGCCCGGCGCCTTCAATAAGCGTTGTGCCGCGAAAATCCCTGCACAGTGCCCCCGCATCGGCGTAGGCGTCCAAGCCTGGCACAAAGCCGCGCACCACGTCTTTGCTGCCTGCAATAAAGCAGCTTGGTTGCTCGACGGGTTTCAGTCCCATGTCTGGCAGGTTGGCGAAATCGCGCTCGTAATTGCGGTAGCGGTTGAACGGACCACGAAAACCGCTACGCAGGAAGTTGTCTACGAAGTAATCGAGATCTGCAGCGCTGAGCCAAGCGGGAAAGGGCTCTGGGTCGACAAACGCTTCCAGCAAGGTTGGTGTGGGCGGGCGCTGTAGCCAACTCGTCAGCGAAGGCGCATTGCCGGAAATGCTGTAGTAAATTTTCCGCAATGATACTCGCACGTCAGCTTCGACTTCACGCTCAGCCACGCCTTCTTGTTGAAAGTAAACCTGGTAAAAGAATCTATCTTTGTAGAGTCGACGCCAGACCTCAATGGCCGGTACCGGGGTGCGCTTGCGGTAGGGCACGCTCAGGCCTGCCACCGCGGCGATGCGCTGCGGGTGCAGCGCTGCGGTGTTCCAGCAGATCGGCGCGCCCCAGTCATGGCCGATCAAGATCGCCTGCTCCGCCCCCATGGCATCGATAAGGCCGACGACGTCGGCCATCATGGTCGCCATGTCGTAGGCTTCCACCGGATAGGGCTTGTCGCTGCCGCCATAACCGCGCAAATCCGGCACGACCACCTGGTAGTCCGCGTCCGCAATAGGCTTGATTTGATGACGCCAGGAATACCAAAGCTCCGGCCATCCGTGCACCATGATGACCAGTGGTCCCTGGCCTTCGACGGCGGCCCGGACGGTGATGCCATTCGTCTTTAGGGTGCGCAGGGAAAACTGCTCATGCATGGTGTATCCTCCTTGATTGAGCGGAGTGAACCCGCAAATGATCGTAGAGTGATCCCGCGACCGCAGCAGGGCCGGCGTGCGGCACGATTGCGCCGCACGCCGTTCGTCGATCACAGCTTCGACGTGCGCCCGTAGATGGACAGCTCGATCGCTTCGAACTCGACGCCGTCACCCGCCAATTCGTCGTACATAAAATCCTTGGGATCGGACTTCGACCGTGAAACCTTGCCTTCGGGGCCCTTGGGCATATATTCGGTCGGGCCGTACTGGGCCTCGAGCTTGGCCACTTCTTCGGCGCTCAACTTCGTGAGCGCACAGCGCATGCCCTTGATATGCGGCACACCCTGTTCCGTGTCGATCAGATCTGGGTCATCGTCGGCCGTGATCACGGCATCGCTGAAGTCCCACATGCCCGACATCTTGTCCAACCCACCCAGCGATTCAGGCTTCCACCACCCGTGCGCCACGCGAATGAGCCCCTTTGGCATGCCCGAGCGCGTGTAGACCCGGCTGACGATCGAACCCGTCGAGGTCGTGATGCGGGCCCAGTCGCCCTCCTTCATATCGAGGCGAGCGGCTTCATCGGCATTGACGAAGAAGCTCGGATCCTGCGCGCGCTTGCGCAGCTCCGGGATATTGCGATGGCCGGTGCGGAAGTATTCGTCGTCCGCCCAACCGACGAACAGCGACATGGGGTATTGCTCGTTGGGCTGGGCAGCCTCCCGGTAGTAGGGCAACGGATCGAACCCGAAGCTCTCGAGCGTCGACGAGTACAGCTCCACCTTGCCCGACGGTGTTGCGAAGCCGCTCTTGAGATACTGGCGCTCCGGCGTTTCGCCGACCTGTCCGCGGTTGAAATTCGGCGTCCGCTGGGTGGCGACGACCTGGTCCCACGTCACCCCGCCTGGCTCCAGGCGATAGTTGAGCATCTCGACAGCATTCTTCCAGGGGAACTTCTCGGCGAACCCCATGCGCTTGGCCATCTCGTGCCAGAAGGTCACGATGTTGCGGCACTCGCCAGGTGGCTCCATCGCCTGCTCACTGATGCCGGCCTGCATGGTCGGCCGCTCCAACCACCCATCACCCGGCAGGACATAGTCGGAGAGCGCCGCCGTCGGCGACATGTGGTGCTCGTAGGTGACGATGAGGTCCTGCTTCATCATCGCATTGTAGACGCGGCGCGTATTGGCGAAGGCCATCAGCGTGTTCTGCGAGATCGCGAACAAGGCCTTGATATGATAGGGGTCGCCATCGGTCATGGCCTTGAACACCCGCATCGGGTTGGCCATGTAGCAGCCGTTGACGAGGTTGGCGTAACGCACGCCCCAGACCCGCTCGGTTGCGTCTTCCATGGGACGCATGCCGCGATAGGTGTAGACCGGCGTGTGCTCGGAGCCGAGCTGCTTGGCCTTCTGCGCTTCGGGCAACACCTCGTGCGCTTCGATCTCCGAATCCGACCGCACGGCCGGATTGAAGCCGACGAACGTGTCGCCACCCTTGACGTCCAGATTGCCGGTGATCGCACGCAGCATGCACTGCAGCCGGATGGCCGACGTGCTCGACACCTGTTGGTCCGTGATCGGCGTCCAGGGAATGCTCGAAACGCCGGAGGTCGCGTACATGCGCGCCGCCTTGGCGATCAGTTCGGCGTCCACGCCCGTGATCTGCGAGACGCGATCCAGCGGGTATTGCCGCACGCGCTCGGCCAACTGCTCGAAGCCGACCGTCCAGTCGCGCACGAACGCCTTGTCATAGAGCTCTTCGTTGATGATGACGTTCAACCAGCCGAGCGACATGGCCGCGTCTGTGCCGGCCCGCAGCGGCAGCCAGATGTCGGCCCGCTCGGCATTCTCGCTCTTGCGCGGGTCCTGGACGATCAGCTTGGCGCCTCTGGCCTGGGCCATGCGCATGGCCTTGTACTCCATCGTCCAGCTGTGGCGGCGCGGGTCATGGCCGATCAGCACGATGCATTTGGAGTTGAAGATGTCGGCGCGCGGGAACCAGCCGTAAACGAAGCGGTTGACCGCCGCCGTATTGCCGGCGCAATAGGCCACGCCCGTTATGAAATTCGGGGAACCGATGTGGTTCATGAAGCGTCGCGTCGTGCCGTTGTCGCCCAGCAGCCAGCCGCCGCTGTGCGAAACCGCGAAAGCCTCCGGGCCGTAACGGTTGATGACGGTCTTCAGGCGATCGGTGATGTCGTCCAATGCGTCGTCCCAGGTGACGCGTTGCCACTTGCCGTCGCCCCGCGCGCCAACGCGCTTCAAGGGATGGAGGAGGCGATCAGGATGCGCTAGCGCCTTCGGCGCGAAGGCACCCTTCATGCAAAGAACATCTTTCAAGAGGGGATGGTCTCGCGATGTCACCTTGACCACGCGGCCATCCTTGACTTTCGCCTGAACCGGGCAAAAACCGTCGCATGTTCCGCAGATGACGTTCTTCGTCGTTTCCGTCTGCAGCGATTTGCCGTCGGGCAAGCTGTCGAGCATGTGGGCATTCCTCCTGTTGAACTTGTTTTCTCTGTCAGAGCAACGAGATGCGCAGCGTGACGTCCACCATGTTCGGGGTATGTACCCCTATTGGAATGAAAAATTAGGCTTCGAGCCTTGCGAGGCGGCCAAGAAGCGTTCTCATCATGACCTGACCATCCTTTCCGAGCGCATCCTCGACGGCTCTCTGGGCATCCAGCCATTGCGGACGAGCGCGTGACAAAACCTTTGCGCCATTGCTGGTCAACCGGACAATCGTCGACCTTTCGTCGTCTCCGCCGACGAGTTGCACAAGACCGGAGCGCGCGAGCACGCGCACATTCCTTCCCAGCGTGCTGCGATCGAGTCCCATCGCGGTTGCGAGATCGATCAGGTTCGGTCCTTCGAGTTTCCGGATGTTGCTCAGCAACGAAAACTGCGTGAGCTTCAGCCCGCTTTCAGCCAGCGCCGTATCGTAGATGCGCGTGACATGTTGAGCGGCTCGGCGCAGCTGCACGCCGTGGCATGGGATGTCGGTTTTCATGGTATGGGCATATACCCCGAATAGCACGTCGTCAACGTAGCTTCGTGACTGAGAGCTTCATACGGCACTGGGCATCGATGCGGCAGCGCTACCAGACCGACAGGTGATCGGTGACCTCGATGTCTGGCTTCGGCTTCGGCTGGTCGACGGGCGTGCCAATAACAATGAAGCCGACGAGCTCCTCATTGGCTCTCAAGCCAAGTGCGCACCGCAATGATCGGGTGCCGACCCGCTTGCCGCTGAGGACCGTCCCGCCGAAGCCAGCCGCATGGACGGCAATCAGGAAGTTTTGCATCGCGGCGCCAACCGATATCATCTGCTCGGACAGCGGAATGAAGGCATGGTCGGGCACTGTCACAGCGATCAGCGCGACCACGCACGGGGCATCCATCGCCTTGGCGCGAGCTGACGCGATGGCTTCGCTGGTGGCGGCCGCATCGATCTCGACAGCTGCCCGTCCGAAGGCATCGGCAAGGCGTGCGAAGCTGCTCGGTGCAATCAGCAGAAAGCGCCATGGCCGCAACTTGCCATGATCGGGAGCCGTCAACGCCGCAGCCGCAAAGAGGCCGATCTCATCGTTAGTCGGAGCTGGCAGAGCGAGATGCCGCGGCTTGAACGAACGCCGCGTGCGCAACAATAGGAGCGCCTGCGCCAAGTCATACGTTGATGTCCCGGTCATGCTGCAATCCATATCAGCTTCAGGTGGCCGAGTTCATGCCAACGTCAGCCTCAATGGGATAGGTGGTCATCCGATCCCTGCTGCTGTAATCGCAGTGCGCCTTATGCAATATGACTGGTATCGGGAAAAGCGGACGTCGTGAACCGAGCTGTGGTTTTCGCACCCTATTGGCCCTGGGCTGCCGGGGGTATACGGAGCGGTTGCCGACGCGACTGGGGTCTAAGCTGCCGGTCGAGGAACATTCTGGCACCGAGGAACGGTCCCGGGTGAGGAGCAGGAGTGCGCTCTCCGGTCGCGCATGCGTGCATGTGACCCGGAGCTTCCGTTTAGCCTCTGCTAACTTTGCATCCGTCGTTCGGTCGAGATGCGGAGTTAGCCGACATGGACCGACTGCGGAGCCACGCTCTATCGTAGGTTCAGGGCCACGGCAGAGGCACCTCCGAAAGGGGAAAACGGGTGCTCGACGTCATGGGCCAGCTGCAGACTGGTGCAGCGCACCAAGTATCGCACCGCAAAAATGTTGTGCGATTTCATAAGCGGCCATCGGTAGATGCGCCGACAGTGACGCGGGCGCCGTAGCCGTCCGAGTCCGCTCATTGTGGCTCCGCGTCGTCTTATTTCTCATCTGTGTGAAATCGTCGCGGCCTGCTGCCATCATTCAGGAATAAGCGGACCAGCATAACGGCTCCTGCTGGCCGCAGTCGTTTGCCGTCACGTCACGCCCACATGCGCTACGAACTGCTGTCAGTGTTGGCGATACTGCTTTGGACGCTACGAGGACAATGGCCGAGGAGAGTGATGGCCATGTAATCGTCGCCACTTGATTCGCCTTCGCCCTGCAGACTCGCCGCCTCACTTTGCGTGTGCAGTGCTCATCAAATGGGACCGCAATAGCCGATTGAAGGTCTCGACGTGCTCGAGGGTCGCGAGATGACGTGCCGGCGTCAGCCAATGCAATGTGGCATGCGGGATATCTCGGGCGAGCATTTGCGAAAGCTCGGGCGGCACGCCCGGATCATCGGGGGCTGCGACGACGAGAGTTGGGACAGAGATTTCGCCGAGGCGTTTCGTCGTATCGAGCTGGCACATCGCCGCCGTGATCGCATCGAAACTTCGCGGCGAAAAGCGGTGAACCACATCCGCCATATAAAGATACCCGGCATTCCCGCCGACGATGGCCGCGTCCGTGAACCAGCGTCGCATCAAGTCCTCGTGGACGGACGCGATCCCATCACGCAGCACCACTTCGGCGCGCGCTCGCCAGGCGACGCGTTGCGACGGGCTGTAGCTCGGCGTCGTGTTGATCAAAGCGAGCGAGACGAGCCTCTCCGGGTTAGTGATCGCCACGGTCTGGCCGATCATGCCGCCCATCGAGATGCCAGCGAAATGAACCTTGCCGATCCCCAAGACGTCGAGCAGACCGACCACATCGCCGGCCAGCATGTCGAGCGAGTAGGGACCTGGTGGTTGGTCCGAGGCTCCATGGCCGCGCGTGTCGTAGCGCAAGACGCGAAACCCGTCGCACGCCGGCAAATGCGCGTCCCAGAAGCGATGGTCGGCACAAAAGCAATGGCTGAGCATGACGGTCGGCGCCTGAGCCGGTCCATCGATCGCGTAGGCAATCTCGACGCCACCCACCTGAGCGGTCTGTCTTGTCATGTGCGGCCCCCGTCCCTACAAAGGCTCGCAATGCGACTCGGCGGTGTGATCTGGTCGCGTGCGAGGCCATTCATGCGACCGCCATTCAATCGTCGTTTCGTGCTCAAGTCACGCCCGGTCGACCTGCCGGAGCGCGACAACTTCCAGCTTGAAGAGGTGCCTCATCCCGCACTCGCCCCGGATGAGGTGCGCGTTCGGATCACCTACGTCGCGCTCTCGCCGTGGCAAGGCCAGCGGCTCAAAGACTTCAAGAATTATACGAAACCGTTTGCCATCGGAGAACTGATCGACTGTGACGTCCTGGGCGAAATCATCGAGGTCGGCGACGGCATTTCTGACACGATGAGATGCGGGCAATTGGTCACGGCGCGCCTCGGTTGGCAGGAGTTTGCCGTTGCAAAGCCAAACGAGTTGGCGGCGGTATCAAACGAGTTTACCCCAACGCTCTGGCTGACAGCGCTGAGTTCGCCAGGTCTGACGGCCTATTGCGCCATGGACCTGTTTGGCCGCCCCATGCCCGGGCAAACGATGGTTGTGACCTCTGCAGCTGGCACCGTGGGCAGCTATGCCGTGCAGTTGGGCAAGCTCGCCGGGATGCACGTCGTCGGCGTGGCTGGCGGCGCTGCGAAATGCCGGCACGTCGTCGAAAAACTCGGCGCCGACACATGCCTCGATCACCGCGCCGGGACGTTTGGCCGCGATCTCGCCGCCGCGCTGACCGATGGCGCTCATCTGGTCTTCGACACCGTGGGCGGTCCCATTGCGGACGCCGTTTTCGACAACCTCGCCAAGTATGCCAAAGTTCTGATCGTCGGACGGACCGCGTCTAACAACAGCGACAGCCCCCAACTCGATCCGATCAACATGCGCCAGCTTTGGGCGCGCGAAGCATCGATACAGGGGTTTTCGCGCTATTCTTATCCGGAGCGCTGGTCGTTTGCGCGCGAACGCATGCAGACGCTTTGCCGCATGGGGTTGATCCAGTCCCAGCACAATGAAGTCGTTGGTTTCGAGGAGACGCCGGACGCTTTGCGCGGGATGCTATCCGGTCAATTCACAGGTAAAGTCCTGGTTCGGTATGGAGAGATCGTAGTTTCATGATGACGATCTCATCCGGAATACAAAAGGAGCGCGTCGGCGATATCGACATCGCCTACCGGTGGGACGGTGCGTCCGACGGACCGACCGTCATGATGGCGCATGCAATGGGCACCAGTCATCGCATATGGGACCTGCAGGTGCCCGCGCTCGCGGATCGGTATCGGTTGCTGCGCTACGACTGGCGTGGCCATGGCGACACGGACGCTCCGGAAGGGTCTTATACGCTCGCTCAGTTCGAAGCCGATGCCGTTGGTCTCATGGATGCACTTGGCCTCGAAAAAGTGCACTGGGTCGGTATCTCGACTGGCGGCATGATTGGCCAGGGGCTCGGCATCAATCACGGTCATCGGCTTGCCTCCCTGACGTTGTGCAACACCACCTCTCAGTCAGATGACTGGTATCGCAACTGGGTTGCCGAACGGCAGGCCGTGGTCCGGCGCGAGGGGATGGTGCCCGTCTGGGAGATGACCAAGCGGCTGTGGTTCACGGATTCGTATGTCGATGCCGAGGGACTGGATTATCGAGCTATTCGCGACGTGTTCGTTGCGACCAAGGTTCCGGGCTATCTCGGTGGCACGTCAGCCGTCGCCGATCTGGCGTATCGCGATCGCCTGCACCGGATTGCCTGCCCGACGCGCATCATTGCGGCTGGCGCCGATCCGGCGACACCGATTGAAAAGTCGCAAGCCATCTACGAACGCATTGCCGGATCTAAAAGCTTGCGGTCATCGAAGGCCAACGGCATTTCTCGAACGTCGAAGTGCCACAGGCGTTCAACCCGATTCTGCGTGCTGGACTGGACGAGATGTCGGCGGGATCCACGTAGCTGCCGTCGTGTCAGGTGTGATCGATGACGCTGTGAGCGCCACCCTATGGCGCGATGAGGCCGTGCTTTTGCATCCAGTCCTGGATGAATCCGGCAATCTGGTCCGAGTTCGTGTCCAACATCGGCAGGTGTGTATTCCCGCTCACACCCCGGCGAGGCAGATCGAGCCACTCGGAAGGCGCGCCTTGAGCGAACAAGGCGGCGTGATATCGCGCCGAAGCCTTGACGATGTTGTCTTGCCAGACGGGGTACTGGTCGAGGTAGTCACCCCAGATGAAGAGGTGCGGCATCGCCTTGAGCCGCGCGAGGCCTGGGTCGGCTGCTTGGGGCGCACCGGAAGGCTCGACTGCAACCACGGCGCGGACGCGGTGGGCATTGCGGACTGCCGCACGCAAACCGAAATTGCCGCCTTGGCTATGGGCGACGAGAACGCACGGCCCAACCTTGGCGATCAGCGCGTCATAGGCAGCCTCGGTCGCGACGTCATTGTCGATCCAACGCGGAACGCATTGCATGGTGAACTGGTCGAACGCAGCGATCGGAAACTTCTGTCCCGGGTTCGCGATGCGCCTGGCCGGGTCCCGATGATAGCCGCCCGTCGGTCCGATCCGAAACAACTCCCACGTTTCCCGCTTGCTGCGAAACATCGGCTCGCTTCGGAAGATCTCGGGGTACCGGGCCCACGAGGCGCGCCCGCGCTCAACGGCGTCCGAGACGTAGACGTTGTGGCCGGCGTTGAGAAAGTAGCTCTGCCATCCAGGTGCCCCGTCGGGCTTGGTCTCCCATAGCGCCCCAGTGTGGCCGCCGCCGTGCCACAGCAGCAGCGGAAACCGCGCCTTCGGCTTCGCGAGCTTGATGTACTGCACGTACATCTGCTCGACGTGGAACTCTCCGTTGGGGTCAACTGTGGTCGGCGCCATGCTCGGCGACCAACACACCTCGCGCGGTGCGAGCCCATCGAGGGCGACCTCACGGCCACCGATATGGAATGAGCCGATCTCATCGACCTCGTAGGGCATCGCGTCACCTTCGAATTTCCTGTCGGCGCACGGAGAAGCCAGTCGAGCCGTACCCAGACACCGACGCATGTCGTGCAGCGCGCTTGATCAATCCGGAATGATGCCGCCATCGACGTTGAACGACTGCCCAGTCATGTTGCGCGCACCGGGTGAGGCGAGGAACACGACCATGGCTGCGATGTCCTCGGGCTCATTGACCCGCTTGAGGGGGATGACCTCGGCCCGCCGTTGCTCCATGACTTCGACGGTGACGTTCTGCTCCTTGGCACGCACGCGGAGGCTCGCCTCCGAAAGTGCCGTGCGCGTTACGCCGGGGCAGACCGAGTTGACGTTGATGTTGTGTTGCCCGAGTTGCTGCGCAGCAGTTTTGGTCAGACTGATGACGGCGCCCTTGCTGGCCCCATAGGCCGCATTCGACAAGCCCGCATAGCCTTTGCCTGAGATCGAGGCGATGTTGATGATGCGGCCGCTGCGGTTCGGGATCATGGTGCGTGCGACCGTTTGCAAGCAGAAGAAGACTCCCTTCGCATTGACGCGATGAATGCGGTCCCAGTCCGCCTCAGTGATGTCCATAATGTCGGCTCGACGCGTGACGCCCGCGTTGTTGACGAGGATGTCGATACGGCCGAACTCTGAAATGGCTCTGTCGACCATGCGCTGAATCTCTGCGACGTCGCCGACATCGGCCGTGACCGCGACGGCCCGACGCTGAAACGAGGTTATGGCGGCAGCCACCTTCTCGGCATTTGCGCCGTTGATATCGGCGACGATCACAGTGGCACCAGCTTCTGCCAGTGCCTTGGCGCAAGCCTCGCCGATACCTTGTCCGGCCCCCGTCACAAGCGCGATCTTGTCTTTCAGGATCATCGGTCGGTGCTCCCCTGCTTGCAGCACATCGTGGTTTCCCTGACGCTCAGCCTATGCGAGGCGACCGGCGAAGAACTTGCGGATCTCCGTGGCGGCCAGATCAGGCAGCTCGAACGGCACGTAGTGGCCTGCATCCACGAAATCTATCGTGTAGTCGGCGAAGTACTCGCCCAGTCGGTCTGCCCATTCGATCTTGGCGAGCGGGTCGCGCTTTCCCCAGAGCATGCGGGTCGGAACCGTGATCGGCGGCTCCGGCGGCAGCCGCTCTTCGAGCCAAAGGCGTCGAACAGGCGCCGAGCTCAGATACCAGTCGAACCCGCCTTGGATGTTGCCCGGCTTCATGAAGTTGTCGACCCAGATCTCGAGCACATCGGCGAACACGGCGGGGTTGTCGCCAGACCAGTGATCCAGAAAGTGCTTGAGATAGGCGCGGCAGGACTCGCGCGTTGCGCCGATGACGCCAGCTGCCCAAGGCAATTGATTGAAGTACTGGTACCACACCTCGATCAGATGGCCGGGGGCGCCATAGCGCGCGCCAAAGCCCGGATACGGCGAGTTGAAGCTCACGAGCCCGGCAATGCGCTCACCGTGTCGCCGCGAGTAGGCTTGCGCCACGTAGGACCCGACGTCTCCGGCCACCAGGCCGAAGCGGGTGAGGCCGAGCGCGTCGACGAAGGCGCGGATATCCTCGGCATGCGCGACTGCGGTGACGCCAGGGTCTGGCCCCGGTTGAGCCTTGCCGGTGTCGCCGAAGCCGCGCAGGTCAGGAGCGATCAGGTCGAACTCGTTACCCAATCGATCAAAGAGCGGCCGCCAGAGCATCCAGAACTCAGGCCAGCCATGAAGAAGCAGAAGCTTGGGCGCGTTCGGTGGCCCTTTCCGAGCGTAGTGCATGCGAATGCCATTCAGCGGCACCCGGTCAAATCGGATGCCCGACTTCGCCGCATCGGCCATGGCTGCTTCGAGCGCGCTCATCTCTGACACCCAACTCCGTCCCCACTCCAGCAGCTCACGCACCGCCAGAAACGGGCGATCCTGCACTCATCTGGCTGCTCTGCCCCAGGAGATCACGTATGGCACGCGTCTCGCTCAGGTCGCCGCTCGCGCGCCGAGTTTCGCCGTCGCCCCTGTCGCGATCTGATGGGCCAGAGCCGCCTTGAAATCCGCGAAGCTGAGCCGGAACGGCTCGTCTTCTGGTGTGTCCAGATATAGGACCATGTCACCGTCGGCGCCGCGAAAGCTGAACAGAACGATGGCCGTCAGATCGCTGGCGCCTTCGGAATGGGGATCGCCGTGGGCTTTGCCCTGGACGTAGCTGCCGGTCGGGCGAACCTCCTTCTTGGAGCCATCCGGATGCCGGAACAGCAGCTCTCCCTGCAGAACGAGTGTACTGAAATCACACAGGTGCTTGTGCACCCTCCCCCGTGCGTTCGGTTGAAATCTGATGAGCACGTCCACGAGGCCGCGTGCTTCGTCGATCGCCAGTACATAGATCTGCGCACCGATGGCCTCAACTAACTGCCACGTCACGTTGCGATCGTCTTAAAGATAGGTCTGCATGGCAGTCTTTACCTCCAGAAAGTCTCAACTTGGGGGAGCTGGCACTGTGTGCTGCGGCCCGGATCGCGTCAATCCAGGCTCTCGAGTCCATGCGCGTGAGCGGCCGTGGCTCGACGAGCAAGCTCCTTGATGCAATTCTACTTCGGCGGTTCGACCGACTACGCTTCCTGAGAAGGAACCTGCCTTGAACTTCGATTTCCCTGACGAGCTAAAGCAATTGCGTGAGACGGCACGCGCCTTTCTTACCGCGCACGCTCCTACTGCCGCTGCGCGTAAGGTGCTCGATAATGAGCACCACTTGGACCGTGATCTTTGGAAAGAGATCGGCGCGCTCGGATGGCTGGCGTCGACGATCCCCGAGGTACACGGTGGCGTCGATTTGGGGCCATTGGCGCTCTGTGTCCTGGCCGAAGAGTTTGGTCGGGCGCTGGCACCCGTGCCTTTCTCGTCGTCGGTTACCCTTGCTACCGAGGCTCTGCTGCGCTTCGGCAGCTCCGAGCAGAAGCGGAGTCACCTCCCAAAGCTCTCTGACGGTTCGGCAATTGGTACGCTTGCTTGGGTCGAGGACCTCGGCGCCATTGAGCCCCGAGCCCACGTGACCCGCTTCGCCGGTGGGCGCATCGATGGTACCAAGATCGTTGTTGCCGATGGCGCCGCAGCCGACATCGCCATTGTATCGGCGCGCGCGACGGACGGCGCACCCGGCTTGTATCTCGCCGAACTATCCGGCCCGACAGTCAAGCGAAGCACGCGCACCACAATTGACCCATCGCGCGGACACGCTGACCTGTGTTTCGATGGGCATCCTGCCGAGCCGCTGCCCGGCGCGACCGATCACACCGCTCTCGCCGCGCTGCTTGACGGCGCTGCCGTTGTGATGGCTTTCGAGCAGATCGGCATCGCCTCGGCGGCGCTCGACATGGCAACGGCCTACGCCAAACAACGCTACGCCTTTGGTCGGCCTATCGGCTCGTTCCAGGCGATCAAGCATAAACTGGTCGACGTCTACGTCGCCCTCGAACTCGCCCGCTCGAACGCCTACTTCGCCGCCTGGGCGCTCTCCCACGATGCTCCCGAACTGCCTGTGGCCGCTGCCGCTGCGCGCGTGTCTGCCTGCGAGGCCGCCTGGCTCGCCACCAAGGAGAACATCCAGACGCACGGCGGCATGGGCTTCACATGGGATCTCGACTGCCACCTCTACTATCGCCGCGCCAAGCTGCTCGGGCTCGCGCTCGGCAGCGCCACCGAATGGAAGCGCAAGTTGATCACGCGCCTGAGCGCGCAAGCGGACATGGCCACGCCACCAGCCGCGACCGGCAGAGGATAACTCCATGGACTTCGAGGACTCACCCGAAGAAGCCGCCTGGCGCGCCCGCTGCCGCGCCTTCCTCGACAGCGCCGCCGAGCGCCGCCGTCCCGGCCACGTGCGTGGCTACCGGCGTGGCGAGGATGCGCCCGGCGTCGTCGAACAGGCCCGCGCCTTCCAGCGCAAGAAGTGGGAAGCCGGATTTGCCGGCATCTCCTGGCCGAAGGAGTGGCACGGCCAGGGCGGCACGCCGATCCAGCATATGATCTACGACCAGGAAGAGGCCGACTACGAGACGACCGTCAACGCCATCGGCCTGCAGCTCGGCATCTGCGTGCCGACGATCTGCCGCTGGGGCACGCAGACGCAGCGCGACCGCTTCGCTCCACCGGCCCTGCGCGGCGAGGAGGTCTGGTGCCAGTTCTACTCGGAGCCCGCTGGCGGCTCCGACCTCGGCGCCATTCGCACGCGCGCCGAGCGCGATGGTGACGACTGGGTCGTCAACGGGCAGAAGATCTGGACCTCGCTGGCCCATGAAGCCGACTGGGGCGTGCTGCTCGCGCGCACCGACTTCGACAAGCCCAAGCACGAGGGCCTGTCCTTCTTTTATCTGTGCACCCGCACGCCCGGCGTCGAGATGCGCCGCATCAAGCAGATGTCGGGCGCCTCGCATTTCAACGCCGTGTTCTTCAACGACGTTCGCATCCCCGACTCGCAGCGGCTCGGACCCGTCGACGGCGGCTGGAAGGTGGCCATGAGCCTGCTGATGGGCGAGCGCGTCGCCTTGACCGACGACTTCGGTCCGTCGTTCAAGGAGCTGTTTGCCCTCGCCCGCGCGTTGCGTATCGACGGCCGCGCAGCCGTCGCCGACCCGGCCGTGCAGGAGCGGCTCGCCGAGTTCTACGTCAAGGCACAAGGGCTGCGCTATACGCGCTACCGGATCATGACGTCGCTGTCGCGCGGCGAGGCGCCGGGGCCTGAGGCGTCGATCGGCAAGCTGGTCGCTGCGACCAAGATCCAGGAAGCCGCCTCCTACGGTCTCGAATTGCTGGGGGCTGCCGGCGCGGCGACCGGGCCGGACATGCCACTCGAGGGGATTTTCGAGGAGAGTTTCCTCGAACTCGCCCGCCTATCGCATCGCCGGCGGCACCGACGAGATCCTGCGCAATACAATCGGCGAGCGAGTGCTCGGACTGCCGTCGGACGTGCGCGCAGACAAAGGTATGCCTTTCCGCAAGATCCCGACCGGCGCGAAGTGAGGCAGGTGGGGGGCCTTTTCCTGCACTGCGAGGCACGCATCGCCGTGTTGGCTTTGCGGTCCTGGCGGAGTCAGGACGGTTCGATCGGCATTGGCGCAATGCTGAGCCAGGCGATCGGTGCGCCGGCCTTTTCTGCAGCCTTTGCTGGCGGCAGCTTCAAATCCCAGTCTGCCGCGATGAAGCGCCGGCCGTTGACGGTACGGGCCTCGTCCGACAGCAGCCAAAGCAGCGGCGGAACCATCACGGCGGGTTTCAGCATCTTATCCCGGTTCGGAGCCACCCCGACCAACGGTGTGTCGGTGGTGCCGCCCGGCACCAGCACGTTGGATGTCACGCCTGTGCCGGCCAAATCCGCCGCCAGCACGGCCATCGCCGCCTCTGCCGCTGCCTTAGACGACCCATAGAGCAAGAACCCCTCCCGAACCATCGTGCCAAGGCTCGTCGTGACCGTGACGATCCGTCCTCGTTTCGCTGCCAGCATGTGTGGCAACACGGCGCGGGCCATGTTTATGGGTCCTGCTGCGTTGATCGCAACGAAGCGCCCCCATTGCTCAGGCGTGGTTTCCCAGAAGCGGATCGGCGAACGATCGCCATTGCGCTCCGAGGCCTGCCCGATGCCCGCGTTGTTCACGAGCACGTCGATCCGCCCGTATTTGATCAAGGCCGCGCCGACGACATGCGCAAAACTGTCGGGATGCGCGAAATCGGCGAGGACGGTCTGCACGCGACCCTTGAGACCGGCAGCTTGTTTGGAGAGTTCCGCCAGCGCCGCGGCATTTCGATCGACCGCGGTCACGTCATGGCCCTCGATGGCGAGTTCCATGGTCATCGCCAAGCCGATGCCGCTCGCGGCTCCCGTTACGATTACAGCCTTATGGTTCGGATCCATCTCTGCTTCGTCCTGCTTTGCTGCTTTGACCCCAGTCTGTGACGCGATGCCAAGGAGCGGCAAGTCGATGACGCCATAGCCAGATGCATCGGGCCGGCTTCCGGTCGGCATATCCCCGGTTCACGACTGCACAGGACGAAGTCCGAGCTTTCCGACGTGCAGCTTTGGTGCAAGCCTCGTTTCTGCATGCAATGGCCACGCGAGGCAGGGACAGATGGCGGATACATTCGACTATGTGATCGTAGGCGCCGGTTCGGCTGGCTGCATCCTCGCCAACAGGCTGACTGCCGATGGGCGCACCACCGTTTGCCTGCTCGAAGCCGGCCCACCTGATTGGCATCCTTACATTCATATCCCGGCGGGTTTCATCAAGACGCTCAACAATTCCAGCCTCAACTGGATGTATAAGTCGGAGGCGTCTGAGTGGACCGGCGGTCGTGCCATTCCTGTGCCTCGAGGTAAAACTCTCGGCGGCTCGAGCTCCATCAACGGCCACATCTACAATCGCGGCCAGCGCATGGATTTCGACGGCTGGGCGCAAAATGGCAACCGCGGCTGGGGCTATTTCGACGTGTTACCCTACTTCAAGCGCTGTGAGCAGAGGATCGGCGCGGCGGACGAAAAATTTCGCGGTCGCGACGGCAATCTCACTGTCACCGACCTCGACTACGTGCATCCGTTCTGCGAGACGTTCATCGAAGGCGCCGGACAAATCGGCATTCCCCGCAATCCCGACTATAACGGCGCTTCCCAAGCAGGTCTCAACTATGTGCAGCGCACCGTGCACAAGCGCCGCCGCATGAGCACGGCCCGCGCCTTTCTGAACCCTGCCAAGTCACGCTCCAATCTGACCGTTCGCACACGTGCGCACGCGAAGCGCATCTTGCTCGAGGGCAAGCGCGCCGTCGGCGTCGAGTATGCGAAGGGCGGTCGCGACGGCCAGACGGTCGAAGTGCGTGCCGCTAAGGAGGTGATCGTCAGCGGCGGCGCGGTGAATTCACCGCAACTCCTCCAGCTTTCGGGCATTGGTCCAGCGTCGCTGCTCAAATCGCTGAACATCGAGGTGCGACATGATCTCGTCGGCGTCGGGGAGAACTTGCGCGATCACTATGCACCGCGGTTCAGCAGGCGCGTGAAAGGGATCGAGACGTTGAATGAAAAGGCAGGCGGCCTCCGGCGCATGGGCGAGATCGTGAAGTACCTGGCTGGAGCGAAAAGCATCGTCAATCTCAGCCCGTCGATGGTGTACGGTTTCTGGCACTCCGACGAGACAGTCCGCCCGTTGGACCTGCAGTTCATCTTCACCCCGGCAAGCTTCAAGCTCGGCCAGCACGGCGTATTCGATGATCACCCGGGGTTCACTGTTGCCTGTTGGCAGCATCGGCCGATCAGCAAGGGCTACGTGCGCGCGAGGTCGGCCGACCCGTTTCAGAAGCCGGCGATCCAACCCAACTTCCTGACGGAGGAGTTCGACCGGCAGGTCACGATCAAGGCCATGAAGCTGGCGCGACGCTTGATGACCACGCCGGCCATGCAGCCCTTCCTTCTCGCAGAAGACTATCCGGGTGCACATGTGCAGACCGACGACGAGCTGCTCGACGCCGCGAAGAAATGGGGCAACACCACCTATCACCTGATGGGCACGTGCCGCATGGGACCGGCGTCCGATCCGACCGCCGTGGTCGACGACCAGCTCAGAGTGCGGGGCCTGGAGCGCTTGCGCGTGATCCACGCATCGATCATGCCGGCGATGCTGTCGGCGAACCTCAACGCGGCGACAATGATGATTGCGGAGAAGGGCTCCGACCTCGTGCTCGGCAAGCCCGCGCTCGAGCCGGTTATGGTTCCGGAAGTCGCATGAACTCGGATGAGCGCTCCCCATTCCCCGGTTCGGAAACCTTAACCAATCTTCAACAGCAAGCCACCGTCGGCCGGCAGCAGTACGCCCGTGATGTAGCGGACCTCATCGGAGGCAAGAAGCACGGCAGCGTTGGCGACATCAAAGGCGTTGCCACTCTCGGCGAGGCGCAGCGGAACCTGGGCGGCGCGCCCCGCGCTTACCTGCTCGCGGGGAACGTGTCGCTCCCTGACGCGTCGCTCGATCGCCGTCGGCGTTTTCATCAGGCCGGGGAGTATCGCATTGATGCGGATGCCGTAGGACGCATTCTCGAATGCCATGTGCTGGGTCATGGAGTTCACAGCGCCCTTTGACGTCTTGTAAGTGAGCGTCTGGCCGCTCGTGAACGAGGATGTGGACGAGATATTGACGATGGCGCCCGACTGTTGGCGGCGCATGACGGGAAGCACGTGCTTGATCGTAAGGAACATGCCGCGCAAATTCATGGCCATCAGCTCGGCTTACTTTGCGGCATCGAGGTCCGGCAGCGCTGACCGTGTTCCCGAGACCGAGAACATTTCTTAGACTCGCCTGAGCGGTCCCAGCGACGCAAGCAGCAGCGCTCCCGTGCATCGAGGCTCCAATGAGCAAGCCAGTTGAAGCAACCATCGATCTCCACCATGCACATCTCTTCGCCGTCGACATCGATGCGACACTTGCCTGGTGGTGCCGGCATCTGGGCGCGAAAGTGTTCTTTGATGAAGTGCTTGCGGGCGCGCGCAATGTCTTCGTCGGGGTGGGCACCGGTCGCTTGCACATCTACGATCAGGCGCCGAAAGATCGGGGGCGGGGAGCCGTCCACCACCTCGGACTACGTGTGGTGGGCCTGCAAGAGACTTGGGCGCGCCTGCAGAGCGAGGGGATCATCTCACCCGGCGGGCTGCGCGAGCACGGTTCCTGGCGGTACGTCATGATCGAGGCTCCGGACGGCATTTTGCTGGAGCTCTTCGAGTTCGACGATCCATCCGCGCCCGCAAACCGAACGGGCAGGCTTTGAGGTTCAATCTTTGAACACGACTGGATCGATCCGCGCTCGTTGAAAGGCCACACGCGCTGTCAATCGCTGCCACCATCCGGCGCAGCGCGGATAGTCTTCGAGATGAATGCCGCGCCCGACATGCTCGCCGATGCGTACGATGTATGGCGACAAGTGAATGTCGGCCAGCGAGAACGTATCGCCCGCCAGCCATGGACCAAGCGCGAGATCGGATTCCATCCGCTCCAGCGTCCGGCGGATGTTGGCAACGGCGTGGGCGATCTCGGTCTCGCTGAACGGCTCGCGCGCCATGCGCCGCCAATCCTCCCGGCGATCAGGTACAGGCACTGCCTCCAATCGCCGCTCGACCTCCTCGTCGCTCCATTTGCGTGCCGTCGGTGCCATCATGCGGTTCCAGTTGGCCACCTGAAAGGCGCGGATGACAACCTCGTCGGTCCACTTGGACCACACGCGCATGCGCGCGCGATCGCGCGGATTGGAGGGACGTAGAGGAAGGGCGGGAAATACGTCGTCCAGATACTCGCAGATGACACTGCTCTCAATGATCGGCACGCCGTCGTGGACGAGCGTCGGAACGAAGCCGTTAGGATTGAGCCTCAAGTACTCGGGCGAGTGTTGCTCGAACTGCAGCAGATCGACGAGAATGCTCTGATAAGGCGTCTGCTTCTCCTCGAGCACGAACCGCACCCGCCGCGAGGCGCTGGACACCCAAGCATGATAGAGCGCAAGGCTCGACGTGATCTGAACCATGGTTCGGGCTTTTCTGTTGCGGGACCTCAGCTGCGAGAAGTGCGGGCTGACTACGAACCAGTGTTACATGCTCGCCGCTGGATCAACAGGCAAGTGCGGTCTACGCTTGGGCCAGTCGATTTGCTTGCATCTGGCCCGAAATCAGAGGAGACGCTTTATGGCGATCAGCGTTGAAGCCGGATCGGCGTGCCTGGCCTGCCTCGACCGCTTCATGGACGCCGTCAATGCCCACGACGTCACCGCCATGGAACGGGAGATGCATTTCCCGCACGTGCGCATCGCAGGCGGTACGATTGTAACTTACGCTGCTTCGGGCTCAAACCCTCTCGATCTGTTCGAGCGGCTGCAACGAGAGGATGGCTGGCATCGCAGCGCATGGATCAGCAAAGAGATCGTGCAGGGCGATGGCAAGAAGGTCCATGTTGCCGTTCGCTACACGCGTTTGCGGCAGGACGGTAGCGTGATCGGCGATTACGACTCGCTCTACATCCTTACGCATAAAGACTGCCGCTGGGACGTCCTGGCGCGGTCGAGCTTCGGCCCGTGAGGTAATCCGGCAAGCGCTCGCCTCCGATGACGCGCTTTCGAATTGACCGCGGTCGGGGATGTAGCGGACGATCGCTGCACTCGGCCAGCCGATGACAGACACCTTAATGAAATTGCCGCAGCACGGACGTTACGACTACATCCCTCTGCCCAAACGCAAGACTTATGAATGGCCGGGCGGCAAACGCCTTGCGTTCTGCATCAACAACAATATCGAGTACTTTGCCTTCATGGCCGGCCTCGGTGTCGATCAGGCGGTGCCCGGATCACCGGCACAGAACCAGCGCAACTATGGGTGGCGCGATTACGGCAATCGCGTCGGCATCTGGTACTATTTCGACCTGCTCGACGAGTACAAGCTGCCAGCGTCTCACAACGTCAACTCGACCGTTCTTGGCGCTTGTCCCGAGATCGGCGCCCGCATGCGGGCGCGCGGGGATGAGTTCATCGGTCACGGCCGCACCAACTCGGAGCGCCAGGATGTTCTGTGGGAGGAGGATGAGGCGCGACTTATCAACGAGTGCACTGAGGTCATCGCCAAGCATGCCGGTCAACCGCCGAAGGGTTGGCTCGGGCCTTGGCTCGCGCAGGGTCGCGTCACGGCAGATCTGCTGCAGGAGGCCGGTTACACCTACATGATGGATTGGCCGGCCGACGATCAGCCGTTGTGGATGAAGACACGGCGCGGCCGTATCCTATCCGTGCCCTATCCGGTCGAACTGAACGATGCGCCGGCAATGGTGACGCGGCAGCACACCGGCGTCGAGTTCGAGCAGATGATCAAGGACCAGTTCGACGAAATGTTGCGTCAGTCGGAGAAGTATCCGCTGGTGTTCGCAATCACGTGCCATCCGTTCGTCGTTGGCCAGCCGTTCCGCTTGGCCGCATTGCGACGCGCGCTCGATCACGTCATGCTGCAACGTGACAAGCTATGGCTGACGACGCCCGGCGAGATTGCCAAGCATTGCGCCGGTTTGCCCGCAGGCGTCGTGCCGGGCTCGTAACTCGTCGCGGTGAGTACGGGCTTGCAGCGTAGCGAATCGGTATGGCCAATCGCTATATCCTGCTTCGCGCCGCAACCAATCGATCGACAGAGGCGACACTGTCAGCGAATGCCGCCGTCAGAAGCTCGGCAATCGGCGACGGCTCACGGCGGTTCGGCTCGATCGCAACGAGGTCGAGTTGGAGGGACCGCGACCGAATTGGTCGCACGCACAGATCTTTGCGCTCGATCTCCGGTATCACGGCCATCGCCGGCAAGATCGTCGCAAAATCGCTGTGCTGGACGAACTCGAGCATCCCAAGTGTCGAATCCAGTTCGAGCGTTTCGACAATCACCACTTGTGCGGCCTTCAGGCTCGTCAGAATGCGTGTCCGACGAAGGTTGCCGGGCGGCTGCAAGATCAGGCGAATTGGCGAAATCTTGTTCAGTGTGATGGGAATCATATGCGACTTGTGACGCCGTCCCCGATGCACGAGGACCTCTCCGGTCGTACCGATCGGTCGGCATCGGATGGAGTCCGGGACATCGAATGCAGGCACGATGGCAAAGTCGATCTCGCCGGAGGTCACTTCCTCGATCAAGTCGCTGCTTGTCCGTTCGATGAGGCGAATGTGCACATTCGGGTGATCCAGCATGAACTTTCGCTGCAGCGGCCCCGAAATGCACCGCGTCATCGCCGGCATGAGTCCGACCGCCACCGACCCGGCTATGCCATGACCATACTCTCTCAGGGCAGCTTCCGTCGCGGAGAGCTCCCGCAGGATGGCGATTGAGCGGAGGTAAAGTTGGCGGCCCCCGGGCGTCGGCGTCGCACGCTGGTTTCCACGCACGAGAAGCGCGACGCCAAGATGGCGCTCAAGCTTGGCCACCTGCTGGGAGACGCCGGACTGGGTTGCGTTCAATCGCCGAGCCGCAGCCGTGAACGAGCCCTCCTCGACCACTGCCGTGAAGGTCCGCATGTTCGCTGGCGACAACATGGTCATCATCCCGTCTAATGGCCACGAGTGAGGACTATAATTGGAAGTTCTGGAGAGATTGCGTCAAGCTCTCGATTGGGCACCACGAACCGGGAGCACACCTCATGGCCACGACTGCAACCTCGTCGAGCAAGCTCACCATCAAGCGTCGCCACCCGCTGATCGGGACGGAAGTGCGCGGCGTCGACCTCGGCAGGCCGCTCGACGAGGCGACACTGTCAGAGCTGCACGCGCTTTGGATGGAGCATCTGATGCTGGTGTTCCCCGATCAGCCAATCACGGACGAGCAGCACATCGCCTTCGGCCGACGCTTCGGCGAACTGGAGGTTCATCCTTCGCTTGCGCACCGCTCTTCGCGCAACAAAGAGATCTATCGCGTCTCGAACGTCGACGAGGCCGGCCAGATCATCCCGTCGAAGGAGACGGCATGGCAATATCTGAACCTGTCATGGCTCTGGCACACCGACAGCTCGTTCCGCGAGATCCCGTCCAAGGGCTCGATCCTGCACGGCATCGAGACGACGAACGCAGGGGGCAACACGTTGTTTGCCAACATGTACGCTGCTTATGACGATCTATCCGACGTCACCAAGCGGCGGATCGAGGGCAAGTGTGTGATCCACGACCACGATTTCATCATCAAGCAGTCGAAGGAACTCTCCGCCAAGCAGGACAAGGGCAAGTACGACGCGCTGCCGCCGGTGCGCCATCCCCTGGTCCAGCTCCATCCCGTCACGCGCCGGCGCTGCCTGTTCCTGTCGCCGCATACTATGGTAAATGTCGACGGGCTGCCCGAGGCCGAGGGGCGCAAGCTGCTCGACGACCTGATCGCACACGCGACAAGCCCCAAGTACGTCTACAAGCACGTCTGGACGAAGGACGATGTCATCATGTGGGACAACCGCTGCACGATGCATGCGGTCGAGCCCTTCGACAACGCCACGATCCGCCGCATCATGCATCGCGTCACGCTGGTCGGAGAGGGGCGACCGATCGCGGCGTGACGGCAGGCAGCCGAGACCAACGGATATCAACAGCGAACCGGGAGAATCGAACCATGGGAAAAATCCTGTCTGCAGCTGATGTCGCGCGCTACGAGCGCGACGGTGTTTTCTCGCCCGTCCCCGTCTTGTCAGCGACGGAAGTCGCGTATTTCCGCGGCAAGCTCGAGGAGCAGGAGCGTCAGCAGGGTGGGCCGATGCGCGGAACCTTGATGTTCAAGACACATCTCATGTTTCAATGGGCCGACGAACTGATCAGGCATCCCAAAGTGCTTGATGCCGTCGAGGATATTCTCGGGCCGAACCTGCTCGCCTGGAACAGCCATTGGTTCATCAAGGAGCCCCATGACGGGCGTTACGTCGGCTGGCACCAGGACACCACCTACTGGAACCTGACGCCGGACGATGCCATCACGGCATGGATCGCGCTTTCACCCGCGACGGCCGAGAGCGGTGCCATGAAGATGGTGCCGGGCACCCAGACGCGCGAGGTGGTCGAGCACAAGGAGACTTGGAAAGAGGGTGCGATGCTCACGCGTGGCCAGGAGATCGCGGTCGAGGTCAATGAGGCCGACGCCATCGACGTCGTCCTGAAGCCTGGCGAGATGTCCCTGCATCACCACAAGATCTTTCACGCGTCGCATGCCAACAAGTCGAACGACCGCCGTATAGGCTTGGCGATCCGCTACATCCCGACCCACGTCCGCCAGATCGCCATCTCGGATGATAGCGCGGCGCTGGTGCGAGGCATGGACACGTTCAAGCATTTCATCGAGGAGCGACGCCCGACGTCGGACCGGGATCCGATCGATGCCGAGCTGCAGAAGAAGGCGGCAGACGCGCAACGGCGCATCCTTTACGCCGGCACGGATCGCAAGGAGTTCCGGAAGGGACTGTAGGCTTTTCGGAAGGCGATCGAAGCCAATATGAGATGAGCGGCAATGACTTATGCCGTGGTCGCACGTGGTCCCCGATCCGGCGCACCCCGAGTTGGCATTGCGACTTATTCATTGGCGGTCGGAGCGAAATGGAGGTGGACATGCAGCCGGGAAAGAGACTGACGGGGAAGGTTGCCATCGTGACCGGAGGAGCGTCCGGTATCGGCGCCGAGACGGCCCGGATCTTTGCATTGCACGGTGCGAAGGTCATGTTGACCGATGCGAATGTCGCGCAAGGGGAAAGCGTTGTTCGCGAGATCACCAACTCCGGCGGGGCAGCTCAATTCTCGGAGCAGGACGTGCGCAGCGAGTCCCGATGGTCCGCCATCGTGGCAGCGACCGAGAAGAGCTTCGGCCGGCTCGACATTCTGTGCAACATCGCGGGCATCTCGGGCCGCGACCCGAAACTCAATATTCAAGCGAGCCACACGGCGGGCCCCAGGCTCGCCGAGCAGACGCTCGAGCAATGGAACCTCGTCATGGAGATCAATGCGACGGGCGTATTTCTCGGCACCAAGGCCGCAATCCCAGCCATGCAGCGGGCAGGCGGCGGCTCCATCATCAACATTTCCTCGATTTGCGGCATCATCGGCTCACACGCGAACGCAGCTTATCACGCCTCGAAAGGTGCCGTGCGGATCTTCTCCAAGGCCGCTGCCATCCAATACGCGCCCGAGAAAATCCGCGTGAACTCGATACATCCCGGATTCGTCGACACGCCGATGACCAAGCCCGGTCACTCCAATCCCGACGTCGCCAGGAAACGATTGGAGGTAACCCCGCTCGGCCGCTTCGGAACGCCCGCGGACATCGCCGCCGGCTGCCTGTATCTCGCGTCCGACGAGTCATCGTGGGTCACGGGCAGTGAACTCGTCATCGACGGTGGCATGACTGCCAACTGATATCGACGCCTTGCTCTTCGGCGCACTCCGCTGCGCTCAGTGAGGCATGCCTATCGAAGTTGCTGACGATTGGGAGGCTAGGATGCCGACGCGAGACATGGCCAGCTGGGAAACGGCCATCTGCAAGGTTGTCAGCGAAGGCGACACTGAGGAGATCGTCATTCGCGGTCATCGCATGAGCGAGCTGATCGGCAAGATCTCGTTCGCCGAGATGATGTTCTTGATGTTGCAAGGCAGGCTGCCGACCGAGCAGCAGGCCCGTACGCTTGACGCATTGCTCGTCGCTTCGATCGAGCACGGCATTGCACCGCCATCGATGATTGCGCGTTGCTTTGCGTCCTACGGCACGTCGATCCAGTCCGCCATCGGCGCCGGCGTCACGGCGTTCGGTGACCGCATGGGCGGCCTCGGCGAGCAGATGGCCCGGCTGCTCGTCGAGCAACTGTCGCCGCACCTCAAGGACGGCTCGCCTTCTGACGAACTGTTGCGGCGACAAGCCAAGGTGATCGTCGAGCACGCGCGCCAGACCAATACGCGCATTCCCGGCTATGGCATTCCGCTGCACAGCATGGACCCGCGTGCGCCGAAAGTTCTCGACGTCGCGAAGCAGCAGGGGGTTTTCGGCACCTACTGCCGGTTTGGCATGGCGATCGAGGACGCCATCACCCATGCGCGAGGTGGGCAGGCGATTCCGATGAACGTCGACGGTGTGAGTGCCGTCGTCGCGCTCGATCTCGGCTTCGACTGGCGGGCGACGCGCATGTTCTTGATAACGCCGCGCACGGTCAGCTTTGGTGCCCACTTCCTCGAGGAGCAGGAGCAGGACTCCACATGGCGCCACCTGCCTGTCGATCAGATCACCTATATCGGCAAGGAACCAAGCCGATAGCCTCGCAAAGCGCTCCTGGCACCCTAGCACTGTGTGCGCGGCCGATCATACCATTTTCACCGTTCGAGAAGCGGACGTCCGACCATGAAGATCATCGTCCTCGGCGCGGGCGTCATCGGCATCACAACCGCATACTTCTTGGCGCAGGAGGGGCATGAGGTCGAAGTGATCGATCGCCAGCACGGCGCTGCCATGGAGACCAGCTTTTCCAATGCCGGAATGATTACGCCAGGTCACGCCTACACTTGGGCCAGCCCACGGGCGCCGAAACTTCTGCTGCAATCGCTCTTTCGTAACGATACGGCGCTGAAGTTTCGCTTCAGGCTTGATCCGGCAATGTGGGCGTGGGCTCTCAGGTTTCTCAGAGAGTGCCCGGCGGACCGGGCGACCGCCAATACCGCGAACAAGGTCCGACTGTGCCTGTACTCGCAATCGCTCCTCGATGACATCGTGCGGACGGAGCGAATAGACTTCGATCGCTACTCCGGCGGTGCGCTGTTCCTCTACCGTGATGCCGGACATCTCGAGCGCGGCGTCGCAGCAATGTCCGTGCTCACGAACAATGGCGTCAAGCTCGAGGCGCTCCCACCATCCCGCATCGTAGAGATCGAGCCCGCTTTATCGGATGAGGCCGACAAGCTGGCCGGTGCGATCTACTGCCCGACCGACGAATCGGGTGACTGTCACAAATTCACGCGCGCGTTGGCTGATCGCCTCTCCAGCATGGCGAATGTCGCATTCCATTACGAAACCAATATCAAATCGATCGTGTCAGATGGCCAGCGGGTCACCAAGGTCATCACCGATCGGGGAGAGCACGCCGCGGACGCCTACGTCCTCGCACTCGGGAGCTACTCACCACTCCTGGCGAGAGATCTCGGCCTCAAGCTGCCTGTGCACCCCGTGAAAGGATATGCAATCACGGTTCCCGTCGGTACCCGCAACAAGGCGCCGAAGTTGACCGGCGTCGACGAGACTTACCTGATCGCCTGGTCTCGATTGGGTGATCGGTTACGGGTCACTGCGAAAGCGGACTTCGCGGGGTTCGATCGGTCGCACTCAGCCAGGGACTTCGAGCACATGCTGGGCACAATCCGGTCGCTATTCCCTGACGGAGCAGATTACGAGAGTGCGACGCACTGGGCTGGACTGCGGCCTATGACCCCTAAAGGCGCGCCGATCCTGGGTCCAAGCCCGATCGCCAATCTGTTCTTGAATACGGGCCACGGGCACATGGGGTGGACGATGTCACTTGGTTCGGCTCGGATCCTGTCCGACATGATCTCAGGGCGGCAACCCGCAATCAGCATGCAGGGGCTGGCGCTCTCGGATGCAGTATGAAGTTGTGCGATGGCAACAAATGACAATGCACAGCCAAGCTGAACCTGCGAGGGGCTTTATGACGCCGATCCATTACGCGCGCAAAGGCAATGGCGCCCCGCCGCTGGTCTTCGTACACGCCTTCGGCTGTGATCGAACGGACTGGGCCGGCCAGATTGCGCATTTCTCGCCGCAACACGACTGCGTGGCAGTTGACCTCGGCGGCCACGGAATGACGCCGGCCAGCACTGAGCACAGGCGCGTCGAGACGCATGGCTGCGATCTCGCTGACCTTCTTACAAGCTTGAAGCTGCCGCCGTCCGTCATCATCGGCAACAGCCTGGGTTGTCGGGTGGCCCTGGAGGTTGCCGCACGAGTTCCCGAACGCACCAAGGCGCTCATCCTGGTTGACGGTAGTCGGCTAGGGAAGCGTGGCCAGGCGAATAATGCGGCCCTGGGCAACGGAGCTTCGGCGGCTGGCTATCAGGCCGCCGCAAAGCGCATGTTTTCCGAGATGTTCGGTCCGGGCTTCGACAAGTCGCGGATCGAAGCGATCACCGCGCGGGCCATGCAGGTGGAACCGGAGTTCGGAGCAGCCTTGCTGGCCGATATCGGCCGCCACGACGCCGAGCATATGGATACGCTGCTGGCCGCCGTCCGCGTCCCGCTGCTTGCGATCCAGTCGACAATGATAACGCCTGAGGGCGTGCGCTTGTCGCTATCCCGGGGTCAAACGTCGCCCTATCTCGACATGTTGCGCGAGACGGTGCCGAGCGTCGAGATCGAGATCGTCGCCGGCGTCGGTCACTATCCCCAGCTCGAGCGCCCGATGGAGACCAATGCGCTGATCGAGGCGTTTGTTGGTCGACTGAATGAATTGGCCTGACGTGGCCGGCCGGCCATGTACTGCGTGTGTCCCTATCAACATGTGCCCCTTGCAATACGGCGTGCCTCGGCTGAAGTTCCGGCGCGAGCGCACCATCATCACTGAAAGAGAGTGAGCATGACAACCAAGGTAGCCATTGTCACCGGCGCCGGATCCGGAATCGGTAGAGCAACCACACAGCGGTTTGTGTCGGAGAACGTCGCCGTGGTCGCTTCAGACCGAAACAACGAGGGACTGGCAGAGACGTTGGCGCTCTGCGGCAACCGAACCGACCTCGTCACCGCGCTCACCCAGGACGTGACGGCCAAATCTGCTCCCGAGGACGCCGTCAAAGCTGCGTTGCAGACCTTCGGCCGCCTCGACATCCTCGTCAACAATGCCGGCATCGGCGCCGCCAAGGCCGCGCACGATACCAGCGACGAGGACTGGCAGCGCTACGTCGACATCAATATGACAGCCGTATTCCGTTACTCGCGCGAGGTGCTGAAGGCGTTCCCTTCCGAGGTCGGCGCCATCGTCAACATCGCCTCGGTGTTCGGCATCTTCGGGCCGGTCAAATCGGCACCCTACTCGGCCACCAAAGCAGCCGTGATCGGCATAACGCGCCAGATGGCGGCCGACTATGGCCCCAAGGGCATCCGCGTTAATGCCGTTGCCCCCGGCCTGATTGCGACGCCCCTGACGAAGGCACGCTTCGAGAAGGATCGCCAGTTCATGGCACTCTCCGAGGACGTCACGCCATTCCCGCGGCTCGGCCGTCCCGAAGATATCGCGGATGCCATCTTCTTCCTCGCATCAGACAGGGCGGGCTTCATAAACGGCCACATCCTCGCCGTGGACGGCGGCTGGAGTTCGACCAATTACTCGCGGCGCGCGATGGACATCTAGTGCGGCGGAGCACGGCAGCGCCTAGGGCGCCTCGCGACATGCCCGCCCACCGGACCGAGGCTGACGCGGGACTATCGGCGTTGGCGTCAGGCTTTCGTGCGCGCAAAGAAGTCGAGCAGCTCAGTGGCGACCTCCTGAGGCTTCTCCTCCGGGAGGAAGTGCCCGCAGTCGAGCCCGCGGCCTCGCACGTCCGTCGCGCGCTCACGCCATGTTGCGAGCATGTCGAGCTTCCGCCCAGTCTGCCAGCCGGGCCGCTTCGTCGTGTTGGCGCCCCAGAGCACCAGCATGGGGCAGGTGAGCTTCCGGCCTCGGTCCACATCATCGTGCTGCAGATCGAGTTCGATCGCACGATACTCGGCGCAGGTGGCGCGCACTCCGTCTGGCGTGCAGAAGCACCGTGCATACTCGGCGTAAGCCTCTGGTGTCAGCGCGCCCGGCGTCGCACACCAGCGCTCCATCAGGAAATCGAAGTAGGTGCGCGTGCTATTCCCGATCAGTGTCTCCGGCAATGGATACGGCTGCCGCATCAGATTCCAGTGGAACCATGCAAATGCGAGGGCGGCATCCATCCCCTCGAAGGCCGCCTGCGAGGTGACGACATCGAGCGAGGTGAAGCTCAGAATGCGATCGGGATGATCGAGGGCCATGCGATGCGCGACGCGGGCGCCGCGATCGTGACCGACGACGTGCCACCGCTGGTGTCCGAGCGCGTCCATCACGCCGACCATGTCGCGCGCCATGGAGCGCTTGCAGTAGACGCTGTGATCCTCCGGCGCCGACGGAGGCTTGTCGCTGTCCCCATATCCGCGCATGTCAGGACAGATGACCGAGTACTTCTCGGCGAGCTTCGGCGCAACCTTGTGCCAGAGCACATGAGTTTGCGGATAGCCGTGGAGCAGCAGGACCGGGGGGCCTTTCCCGCCATGCACCAGGTTGATCTCGATGCCGTTGCTGGTCAGCCGTCGCTTCTGGAAGCCTGGAAAGAATGCGGTCACAGCCAATACTCCGTCAATTTGCTTGCAGGAGCCGACAATAGTTCCAACTTTGCACTACCGTCGACCCGTTCCAGTACGAAGGCCCTCAACGCTCAGTGCCAATTGCATCCCTGATCGATGTCGCCTAGCCTATCAAGTCCATGGGCCGCCAAGCACCGATACACTCGCCTGCCACGAGAGAGACTGCCTTAATTTTCCAGTTGCGAGACAGAAGGAGTCTGTCATGGCCAGCGCAGTCATTCCCTACATCGACTCGCACTGTCACACGCACGGCTTTCCCTATGACGCGTGGGAGACGGTGGGCGCCACGGGGATTGCCGCGGCAATCATCTCGGCCGGCAACCCGCATGTGCACCGGGAGATCCACGAGGAGGTGCCCGATCTCGCCGACGTCCGCCGCTACTGGGACGAGCCGATACGGTTGGCGGCCAAGGCCGAGGCGATGCACTTCTTCAAAGTGTTCGTCGGCGTTGGCATCTCGATGATGACCAAAGTCGACCAGTGGGAGCAGGCGCTCGAGCTGATCCCGACCTATTTGAAGAGCCCCTATGTCGTGGCCATCGGCGAGACCGGCATCGATCCGGTTCAGTACTTCAACATGGGTTGGGAGCTCGAGGACCAGAAGCGCGCGTTCGAAGCGCAGGTCAGGCTCGCCAAGACCCTGGATGTACCCTTCATCCTGCATACGCCGACGCCCAAGAAGGCGCGCGATTTCATGCATAAGCTGGCCGAGGCCGGTCTGCCGGCGAAAGATTACAAGCGTCACTACCTCGACATGGACATGGAGATCATCAACCGCGTAGGCCTCGACCATAAGCGGCTCGTCATCGACCACGTTGATGAGACGATCCTCGACTACTGTCTTAAGGAGACCAAGGCCTACCTCGGCATCGGTGTCGGACAGACACTGCGCCACACCAATCCAATCTGGTTCGCTGACGTCGTCGAGGAGCACGGGCCCGAGCGGCTGATGATCAACTCCGATCACATCGCCTACGTCGGCAACGACATGATGGCGATCCCGAAGGCCATTCGCGAGATGCTGCGGCGCGGGATCTCACGTGAGGCCATCGGCAAGGCCGTGTTTGGGAACGCGAACAGCTTCTATCGATTGAAGCTCGAGGCTTGAGGAGCGTGGCGTCGCGGTCATGACGATCACGAAGCCGGACTGGTCAGTCCCACTGCTCCTGGGACAGCCAATTGCCCTCGTCGCCCCCGAACTTTGCTTCAACCACGAGCTGTGCTCACCGGATCCGGACAGTGCGACTTCGAAGTGTTCGAGGCGCATTGTCGTGGGGGCAGACTTGCGTGATATGGCAGTCAGGAAGCGGCTCGGCCCGCACGCTAGCGCTTGATGCATCTCAAGGGGGAGTACGGCAATGAATGACGGTGGCGTGGAGGCGGCGCGGCCAACAACGACGCGGACCACGGATTTTGACGCGATCGTCATCGGTGCCGGCATCTCCGGCATGTTCATGCTTTACCGCTTGCGCGAGCTGGGCCTGGCGACGCGCGTGTTCGAGGCCGGCTCCGATGTCGGCGGCACCTGGTACTGGAACCGATATCCAGGCGCCCGCTTCGATTCGGAAAGCTGGACCTACGGCTACTCCTTCTCCAAGGAACTGTTGCAGGAGTGGGATTGGAAGGAGCACTTCTCGCCGCAGCCCGATACGCTCGCCTACCTGAACCAAGTGGCCGACAAGTTCGATCTGCGTCGTGACATGCAATTTCGTAGCCGCGTCAAATCCGCTGCTTGGGACGAGGCCCGTACGGCGTGGACCGTGACGCTCGAGGACGGCAGCCGAGCGACCGCGACGTTTCTGTTCACCGCAATGGGCGTGCTGTCGACGCCGACGCTGCCGAAGATCCACGGCCGCGAAAGCTTCGCGGGACAGTCCTATCATCCGGGCCTGTGGCCTCACACGCCGGTCGATTTCACGGGTAAGCGCGTCGGCGTCATCGGCACCGGCGCCACCGCCATCCAGGCCATCCCGGAAATCGCCAAGACGGCGAAGCAACTGACCGTGTTCCAGCGGCGGCCCGAATTGGGCGGCGCCCTTGCACAATTCCAAGATCAGCAAGGCGGAGATGGAGAAGATCAAGTCGCGCTACGATCAAGATCTATGCGCACTGCCGCACCACGGCGACCTCGTTCATCCACAATGCGGATCCGCGCGCGACGTTCGACGTGAGCCCGCAAGAGCGCGAAGCCTTCTGGGAGAAGCTCTATGCCGAGCCTGGCTTCGGCATCTGGGTCGGCAATTTCCGCGACAGCTATATCGACGAGAAGGCCAACTCCGAGCTGAGCGCCTTCGTCGCCAGGAAGATCCGCGGCCAAGTCAAGGATCCGAATGTTGCCGAGCTTCTGATTCCGAAAGATCACGGCTTCGGCACGCGGCGCGTGCCGCTGGAGAGCGGCTACTTCGAGGCCTACAACCGCGACAACGTTCTCCTCGTCGACGTCATCAACGATCAGCCGATCGCGTGCATCACGCCGAAGGGCGTCAAGACGGCGAAGCAGGAGTACGAGTTCGACATCCTGATCTACGCGACCGGCTTCGACGGCGTAACCGGCGCCTTCGATCGCATCGATTTTCGCGGGTCCGATGGTGTCCGCCTCCGGGACGTTTGGGTGGACGGGCAGCCGCGCACGTTCCTCGGTATGCTGGCGGAGAGGTTTCCGAACCTCCTCATGGTGCTGGGTCCGCATACCGCGCGTGGGAACGTCCCGCACGGCATCGAGCACTGCGTCGAATGGCAGACGGGGCTCGTCCGCTTCATGCGCGAGCATGGCTACAGCCGGGTCGAGCCGAAGCCCGAGCCGGTCGATGAATGGACGAAGACAGTGCTCAAGATTTCCGAGCCGCTGTTGGCGCAGAAAGTCGATTCCTGGCAAACGGGAGTCAATCGCAACGTCGACGGCCGCCTCGTTCGGCGTGTGCTCGGCTACAACGGACATGCGGTCACGTATCGCAAGACGACCGACGCCGTGGCCAAAGGTGGCTACAAGGAAATCAGCTTCCGTTGACGTTCGCGGATGGCCGGCAGGCGGCAGTCATCGAGCCCTTGCGCGCGCGTCCAGGGCCTTCAAGAAAAGAGCGGTGGGAGCAGCATGCACGCGGAAACATTCGATTACATCGTGACCGGCGCGGGCTCGGCCGGCTGTGCGGTCGCAGCCCGCCTCTCGGAGTCAGGGCGCTACCGCGTGCTGCTGCTCGAAGCTGGCAGGCGTGACAACTACCCCTGGATCCACATCCCGATCGGCTATCACAAGCTCTATACGCACGACACCTACAACTGGCGTTTCGAGAGCGAGCCGGTCGCCGGCCTAAACGGACGCACGTCCTACCAGCCGCGCGGCAAAATGCTCGGTGGCACCTCCTCGCTCAACGGCATGGTCTACATGCGCGGCACACCGGCCGATTACGACGGCTGGCGCCAGTTGGGCTGCACCGGGTGGGACTACACGAGCGTGCTTTCCTATTTCCGCAAGGCCGAAGACCAGGAACGCGGCGAGGACGAGTTCCACGGCATCGGCGGTCCTTTGCGTGTGAGCGATCAGCGCGTGCGCAACGAGATCATCGATGCCGTTATCGAGGCGGCCGTGCAGGCCGGCGTCCCGCGCAACAACGACTTCAACGGCGCGACACAGGAAGGCGTCGGCTACTACCAAGCCACCATCGGCGACGGCAAACGCTGGAGTGCTGCGACGGCCTATCTGAAGCCGGCGCGCAATCGCCGGAACCTCGTTGTCGAGCCCGAAGCCCACGCCACCCGCATCCTGATCGAGAACGGTCGCGCAGCAGGTGTCGAGTATCAGACGCCGGGCGGCAAACGGACGGCGCGCTGCCGTGGCGAGATCGTGGCTTCGGGCGGCGTCTACGGCTCGCCGCAGCTCCTGCTTCTCTCGGGCATCGGACCGGGCGCGCACCTGCGGGACATGGGGATCAAGGTCGAGCGCGATCTCCCCGTCGGCGCCAACCTGCACGATCATTTCAATTCGTTCATCGCGTGGAAGGCGACGAAGCGCGCGACGCTCAACGATCTAGCCCGCTCGCCGGTGCAGCAGGTCAAGGCCGGGATGGAGTACATTTTCCGTCGGCGCGGCCTGCTCGCGGGCAGCAGCACGCTCGCCGGAATCCTCACGAAGTCGGACCCGCGCTTCGACCGGCCCGACATGCAATTCAATATCACGCTCTACTCGATCGACCGGCGCGACCGTGACGGCATCATTCCGCATGCCTGGCCGGGCTTCATGATCACGCCGGTGCACCTGCGCCCCGAAGGTCGCGGCAAGGTCAGCCTCAAGTCTCCCGATCCGCTGGCAGCGCCGAAGATCGAGTTCAAATTTCTCGAAACCGCTTACGATGTCGAAGCGATGTTGTTCGGTTTTCGCCTTTGCCGGAAGCTCGCCGAGCAGCCGGCGCTCAAGCCCTACATCGCAGAGGAGGCGGTGCCGGGCGCTTCCGTCAGCAGCGAGGCGGATCTGATCGAGGATCTGCGCAACCGCGGCGTTTCCAACCTACATCCCGTCGGCACCTGCCGCATGGGCACGGGTGCCGACGCGGTCGTCGATCCGCGGTTGCGCGTCAATGGCATCAAAGGGCTGCGCGTCGCCGACGCCTCGATCATGCCGCAAGTGGTCGGCGGCAATACCAATGCGCCCTCGATCATGATCGGCGAAAAGTGCGCAGCGATGGTGCTCGAGGATGGGCGCGCATCCTGATTGGCGATGGCGATCGTTTTCGCGAGGTTGGCTACGCTGGCCCGCAAGATGGTGATGCTGGACGAAGTTCGAAGCCTCTCCGATGTCTTTCTGGACGACTTCGGACGCCAGATCCGATCCATCGACAGGCTTGTGGCTCAGGCTTCCTGGACCACCTGCGGTATGCGGCCATTGAGCGACATCAGGATGTCGTTGACGCCGATGCCTTGCCAGCGCGCGACATCCTCGAGTGTGATGCGCGCGCCAATGCTGTGCCCGAGGACAATGACCTCCCGGCCGACCTCGGGATCGGGCACGTCGGACAGATCGAGCATGGTATGCTCGAGCGAGACGCCCAGGATCGGAGCCTTGACACCGCCGATGAGCATGTGTGCGCCGCTGTCCGGAAGCGGCGCGCGATGACCATCGACACGACCGAACGGCACGACGCCCATCGTGCTGCGCACGCGTGACGCATAGCGCCCCTCGAAGTCCCGTGTCCGATCGGCTGCCGTTGGTGACACCTGGATGACGCGTGTGCGAACGCTCGCCATGACAGGCCGCAAGTCTGGGAGATCGACAAGTCCCTGATCGATCGGTGCCAACCCATAAAGCAGCGCGCCAGGGGATACGGCCGTACAGCGATCGGCAATCCCGGTTAGAAGAGAGGCGCTGGCGCTCGCTTGCGTCACCGGAATTGCGAGCCCGTCCCTCGCAAGCGCAGCCACGAGATCATCGAAGCGTGCGATGCGCTCGCGTGCCCATTCGCGCCCGGCCGGATCGGAGAAGGGCAGATGCGTGTAGAGGCCCGCAATCTCAATTCCTTGCATGCGGGCGAGAGCCATGACGAAACGATGCGCATCGCGAAGCGGGACGCCAAGCCGCCCGAAACCACAATCCACTTTGATGTAGATGCGCGCGCGATATGCCGAACTTAAAGCGGAGACGGCCTCAGCCAGCTGCCGGCAATGCACGGTCGGCATGAGGCCGTGGCGCAGCAACTCGGGAACGGCTGATGGCAATGCGCCGCCCATCATCAGGATCGGCGTCTCGATGCCGGCATTGCGCATGGCGATCGCATCGGCGAACGAGCCTGTCGCCAGCACCTCGACGCCGGCCGCTGACAATCGCCGGGCCACAGATACGATGCCGTGACCGTAGGCATTGGCCTTCACCGAGGCGATGATGGCCTTCCCTGGTTGCGACAGTCGCCGAACCAGCGCCAGGTTGTGATCGATCGCCCCAAGGTCGATCTGCATCACGTTGGGCCTCGTATCGGACGGCGGCGTGGCGCCGGTCCCTTGCCCTGGCACCGCCGCCTCCCGCAGCGCGAAGATCGCCGGTCCTATGCCGCGGCCGACGGAAATCGCCTGCGCGAGCTCATTTTCCCCGTAAGCGTGAGGATCGCGCGACGCCAGCACCAGGGCAGCGGTCAAGGTGCCGCCTTCCCGCAGCGGTACGGCGAGCATGGCGCGGATGCCTGAGTCGAACACCGGCCCGAAGCGCGGGAACCGCGCCACCCATCGCGCGCGATCCTCGGAGCCGAAACTGAAACCGTCGCCGGCGCGATCGGCCGCTTCGACGACAGATCCGCCGAGCGGCCGTCGATGACCTGTGGCTCGCCCAGGCACGTTGCTTCCGTGCACGTACGCGTCATGGAACACGCCGCACGCCGTGTCGATCATTCCAATGTTCAATCGATCGAATGCGATGCGGCCGGTGAGTGACGCCACCAATGAGGCACCGAGCGCCTCGAGCGTCCGAGCATGGCGGGTCGCCTGTGCAGCCGCCTCCGCGATAGAATCGCTCACGTCAGTGCCCCCCACACGTCGCCAAGAAAGCGCAGCCAGTTCTCGCCGAGCACGCGGCGCATGCGCCTCTCGGACCAGCCCGCACGCTCCATGGCCGGAATGAAGTTGCTGAAATCAGCCAGCGTCTCGAGGCCCTTCGGCATCGGCGGCACCTTCGCGTAAGGCTTCGTCGTCGGTCGCCCGCGTCCCTTGTCGGCCGAAAGGTAGCGGAAGAAGCCGATGTCCTGATCCTGGACCCAGTCGGTTCCGATGCCGACGCTTTCCTCGCCGACCAGATTGATAAGATAGTCCATGGCCGCGATGCAGTCATCGAGCGTGCTTTCGTCGCCTTTGGGGAGAAACGGCGTGTAGCTCGCAAAGCCGACGAAGCCGCCTGCAGCGGCAATCGTGCGCAGCTGCTCGTCCGTCTTGTTGCGCGGATGCTGCTTCAGCATGGGGCAGCAGTGCGTGTAGGCGACCGGCGCCTTCGAATGGCGAATGGCATCGTCGCTCGTTTGGGGTCCGACGTGGGACAGATCGATCAGGATTCGCAGCCGGTTCAACTCGTCGACCACGTCACGTCCGAAGTCGCTGAGGCCTCCATCGCGGCTCTCCCAGCAGCCCGAGCCGACGAGGTTCTGGGTATTGTAGGTCAGCTGCATGACCTTCACACCGAGATCGCGGAAGAGAACGAGATTGGCAATGTCGTCGTCGATGCCGCTGGTGTTCTGCCATCCGAGAATGATACCGACACGGCCCTCCTTCTTTGCGCGGCGAATATCGGCGGCCGAGTGAACCTGTGTGATCAGATCGGAATGCTCCTGGAACCAGTGCTTCCATTGGGCAACGTTGGCCATCGTCGCCCGGAAGTCGTGCCATACGCAGCACGTGCAGTTCGCGGCCGTAATGCCGCCCTTGTGCATGTCTTCGAACACCGCGCGGGAGAAGCGCGCGATCACCAACCCATCGATCCGAACCGCATCGCCGAGATTTGACGGCATCATCGCTCCTCCGCATCGCGATCGGCTTGACGCCGTCGGGACTACTGCGGTTGCGATCCTGCCGATTGTCGCCGATCGAGTCCACCGTCGGTCCGAGGCAGGAATTCACCGGCTCTGCGCAGGCGCCCCGTGGAGCGCAGTAGGGTCAGCTTGCTTGTCACAAGACCATTCAAATCGAGCGCGCCAGCCCGGCCGCCTGCTTGCCTCTCGTGTGCCTCGGCGGGTCTGAAATTGCAATTCGGCTGCTTCTAGGTGATTAGCAGGCACGGTGCATTCGGGTGGATCTGCCTCCGCTCGTCAGCCGAGCCCTGTCTGCTTCACCTGCGCAGGCGTTCTGCTGCCCGCGGTACATGCTGCAATTGCTCAGGGCCGTTGTGGGTCAATCGCGTTGTGAATTCAGCTTCTTGACCGACGCAGTGCAGAGAAAAGAGACATTGCAACCGGATGTGCGTCCGTGCGCGGCAGTTCAAAGCGAGGGACCGCTCGACTTCCGAGAGCGGACGTACGGTCGGAGCGGAATCCAGTCGCTCAAGCCTCGCACGACGGACGGCGCAAGCGCAGCAGACCGGAGTTAGATCGAGTCGGCGGTGGCAAGGCGCCGCGACCGGCAGTCACCGGCCACGGCGAACTCGGACCTCAGCCCCAGCAGGTTGAAACCCGGGCCTGAGGTACCTTGACGGTCGGCCCGCAGCCCCATTCCGAATTACCTCCGACCTTGGCGATCTCGTCAGTGGCGCAGCATGACGACACGTCCGGCGCGGCTGGTGCGCCGCAACAGCTCTCGACCTCTCCAACCGGTGATCGGCTGCAGACCCCGGTCTCTGGCAGCACGAGTTCGACCCGGGCGGCGGCCTCCTTATCGCCGGCGATTTCGGCAATGATGGAGCGGACCTGCTCGTAGCCGGTCAGCGTCAGAAAGGTCGGCGCGCGCCCGTAGGCCTTCATGCCGGCGATGTAGAATCCGGGTTCGGGGTGGGAGAGCTCGCGCGCGCCGTGTGGCCGAACCGTGCCGCAACTGTGCTCGTTGGGATCGATCAATGGAGCCAATGCGGTCGGGCAATCGAGCGCGGGATCGAGACCGACCCGCAACTCCGAAAGCATCGAGAGATCAGGCCGAAAGCCCGTCGCGACGATCAACTCGTCGGCCAAGACATGGCGACCGCAGCAGACCGATCCGGCGGCGATTCGCAGGCGTCCGTCCTTCTCCGTGAGATGAGTGACCCCGAAACTCGTCTCGACCTGAATCTTGCCATCCCGGACCAGCGTCGAGAATGTCGATCCGAGCTGTCCGCGCGCCGCCAGCTTGTCATTGGCGCCACCCCCAAAGGCCTTTTCGGGTCGGTCGCCGCGCAGCAGCCAGACGACGCGCGTGCCCGACGCCTCGTCCGCCAAGCGCACCAGATCGATCAGCGTTCCGATGGCCGAGTGGCCGGCGCCGAGGACGGCGACGGTCTTGCCGGCATAGCGCGTGCGCTCGGCCCCCAGCACGTCCGGCATGCCGTAGGCGATCCGGTCTACCAGTTCCGGCTCTCCCAGCGCCGGCAGGCCGTTGGCGCCGGCCGGATTGGGTGTGAACCACGTGCCGGACGCATCGATGACCGCATCGGCGGTAATCCTCTCCGGACCTTTGCCGTTCTGATAACGAATTTCGAACGGTGCCGCCTCGCGACCCTTGGTTTTGACCTTGTCGAAGCCGACCCGGCTGATCGCCGTGACGCGCGACGATGTCTTGATGTGCGCTCTCAGGGCCGTGCGCAGTGCAAGCGGCTCCAGATAGAGCGCCAGGAAGTCGGCACCTGTCGGGATAGATCGTCGGGTCCGGGGTATTCCATCCCGCTGTGATCAGCAAGCGCTCCGCGGCCTTGTCGATGTTGTACTCCCACGGCGAGAACATCCGCACATGGCTCCACTGGCGAACGGAATGTCCCGCTTCTGGTCCAGCCTCCAGCACGACCGGCTCAAGGCCTCTTTCGAGTGCGTGAGCTGCGGCCGCGAGACCGACGGGGCCCGCGCCAATGATGGCGACGGTCTTGGGTTGCGTTGTCATCGTCACGATCCTTCCGGAAGTTTCGAAATTCAAGACAAATCGATCAGGCGGCGTTCTTCTTCGATGCGCCCGGCGCACAGACGTCGTCAGCGCAGCACTCCTCGACGAGGAAGCCGACGAGATCGCGCATCACGTCGTAGTTCGCGCGGCAGATCAGCGTTGTGGATTGCCGCTCCTGGGAGATCAGTCCGACGATCAACATCGTCTTGAGATGATGCGAGAGGGTCGAGGCGGCGATGTCGAGCTTCGTTTGCAGCTTTCCGACCGCCAGTCCTCCATCGCCGGCTTTCACGAGGGCACGATAGACCCTCAGCCGGGTCGGGTTGCCGAGCGCCTCCAGGCGCGCTGCTGCGTCATCGAGTTTCATGGCGCCTCTCATAGCACGAGACTTGACTTGTCGCAATGGTATTTCTAGAAGTTTCGAAATTGAATTGCGATGGCGTCTGTCGCCTCGCTCGACGACGACGATGGAGCTGCCCTTGTCCCTCTTCGAGCGCTATCTCACCCTCTGGGTCGCCCTCTGCATCGTCCTGGGCATTGCCCTCGGCTGGCTGATGCCGGGCCTCTTCCAGGCCATCGGCGCGGCTGAAATCGCCAAGGTGAACCTGCCGGTCGCCGTGCTGATCTGGCTCATGATCATTCCGATGCTGGTCCGCATCGACCTCGGTGCGCTGCGCGGTGTCGCTCAGCATTGGCGCGGCATCAGCGTTACGCTCGTCGCCAACTGGCTGGTCAAGCCGTTCACGATGGCGCTGCTGGGCTGGCTGTTCATCGGGTGGCTGTTTCGCCCCTTTCTGCCGGCGAACCAGATCGACAGCTACATCGCCGGACTGATCCTGCTCGGTGCCGCGCCGTGTACGGCCATGGTGTTCGTCTGGTCCAACCTGACCAAGGGGGAGCCGCATTTCACGCTGAGCCAAGTCGCGCTCAACGACATCATCATGGTGTTCGCGTTCGCGCCGATCGTCGGCCTTCTGCTCGGGCTTTCCGCGATCGTCGTGCCGTGGGCCACGCTGTCTGCTCTCGGTCGTTCTTTACATCGTCGTGCCCGTGATCATCGCGCAGGCGATCCGGACGCGGACTCTGCGACAGGAGGGCAGGCTGCGTTGGACGCTCTGCTCGCCAGGCTCCAGCCGCTGTCGATCATGGCGTTGCTCGCGACCCTGGTTCTCCTGTTCGCGTTTCAGGGCGAGCAGATCCTGCGGCAACCGCTGATCATTCTGATGCTCGCGGTGCCGATCACGATCCAGACGTACTTCATCTTCGGATTCGGCTATCTCTTGAACCGTGTCAGCGGGGAGGTGCATTGCATCGCTGCCCCCTCGGCGTTGATCGGAGCAAGCAACTTCTTCGAGTTGGCCGTCGCTGCCGCCATCAGCCTGTTCGGGTTCTCGTCGGGCGCCGCACTCGCCACCGTCGTGGGCGTGCTGATCGAGGTGCCGGTGATGCTCTCGCTCGTCAAACTCGTCAACGCCAGCAAGGGCTGGTACGAGCGCGGCAGCGGCGGCACTGGCGTGACAGTCGACACCTAGGCCGGCCCGCCGGCCGAACGGGCTCGTAGCGACGAGAGCGGCATTGAAGGGCATGCGGTGCAGCGCGGATACTTCTCGCAGCGAGCCCTTACGCGTTTGGCTGAGCTGGCTTCCTGGTCCAGACAGGGCTATTCGGAACATCCTCATGGAAGGTCGATGGATTGACGGTCGGGGAGCAGAGAAAACTGCCATCGGCCAGTGCGGGAGCAAAGCTCTCACCCCTTTGCTCGTGATGTCCGGTCGTCCTTCGAGATCGACCGCAAGACCCGGCAGCGAATCTGCCCCAGCCTGCGCAAGTGTTGCGTAGCGCGGGCCTGCCGACTACGGGTAGCCTCCTCGAAGAAGGCACCACCACGTCACAAGTCGCGAGAGGGTGATGACTCTGGAACTCTGCGTCCTTGCCAGCGGGTCCGCCGGAAACGCAAGCATCGTGCGTGCTCCCAGTGGCGTGCTGCTCATCGACGCCGGCATCGGCCCGCGCACGTTCGCCGACCGCCTCGTCGGTACCGGTGTACGCCTCGACGACATCTGCTGCTCTCTGTCTAACTCACCTCGATGGGGATCACTTTTCGCCCACCTGGACGTCAACTCTTCTGCGCCTCGACGTCCCGATCTACTGTCATGTCGACAAGGTCGGCGGCCTCTCCGCTCGCGCTCCCGACCTCGTACATCTGATCCGACCATTCGATGGCGCGACATTCGCGCCGATCACCGGCGTGACTTGCGAGCCCGTTCGCTTTGCGCACGACACGCTCGGATCGCATGGCTTCGTCATCGATGGCTTCGACTATCGCATCGGCTACGCCACTGACCTCGGCCACGTTCCCCGCGCTTTTTTCGACCGCTTCCGCGACCTCGACACCATCGCGCTGGAGAGCAATTACGATCCTCAGATGCAGGCCGAGAGCTCGGCGCCCCTTGTTTTTGAAGCGGCGCATCATGGGAGGCGCGTGGCCACCTTTCGAATATCCAGGCGCTCGCAGCCCTCACGCAAGCTGCTCGACCGCGCGCGTCGCCTGCCGGATCACATCGTGCTCTTGCATCGCAGCCAAGAATGCAATTGCCCGCATCTCGTGCGTCGCCTCTTCGACACGGACCAGAGGATCGCCTCGCGGCTCACCCTGGCACATCAGCACGAGAGATCGCCGTGGCTGGGGCGCACGAACCGACCCGCTTACGCGGGCGAGCAGATGTCGTTCTCGTTCTGATGCCGCGGGGGCACACCGATCATCCTGGAAGGCTTGACGCGATCGGCTCGAGGGCGATGACGATCACCGCTGATTGGCATAAATGGACGTCTATTCCTATCCCCTACACGAAAGCGACCGTTGACATGGGCAAAGGACGTGATCGCGAACCCCGCAGACGAGACTTCGACGACGACTACAGGCCGCCCGCCCGGCCCCAGTCGCGACCTGCGAGACCGATGACCCCGGCCAATGTCGGCGATCCCCAGGACGCTGTCGTGAAGTGGTTCAATCCCGAGAAGGGGTTCGGTTTCGTCGAGCTATCCGACGGCTCCGGCGACGCCTTCCTGCACGTCAATCCATCCAGGCCGCAGGCGTCGATACGATCTCGCCCGGCACCACGCTGGTCGTCCAGATCGGCAAGGGTGCCAAGGGCGCTCAGGTGTCCTCTGTGTTGAAGATCGGCGAGACAGCCGAGAGCCCGCCGCCTCGCGGGACCCAGCGGCGCTTCGGGGATGCCACGCCCCGGTCGCAGGGGCGTCCGCGCATCGATAGCTCGTCTGCGGTGAGTGTCTTGGGCGAGGTCAAGTGGTTCAATCCGACCAAGGGCTTCGGATTTCATTCAGGCCGACGACGGGCTCAAAGACATCTTCGTCCACGCGTCGGTCGTCAGTGCGGCTGGTCTGGCGACGCTGGAAGAGAGGCAGCGCCTGCGTATACAGGCCGTAACGACCCCCAAAGGCAGAGAGGCCGTCTCGATCAAGTTGCTGGACGAATAAGTCAATGTGCGCTGCACAGCTGACTTTGCAGACATCGCGGCCCAAGGTAGCGTTCAGCCCAAAGGGCGGCGGCAGCGGTTCGCAATGCCACCGTTTTCAGCCGATGAACGGAACGGACTGAGCCACATCTGAACGTGCAAGGTGCGAGCCGCATCGGCACTGTCGCGCAAAGGGAGCTTCGTCCAAGGCCGGCGAATTAAGTTCGCAATAGAAGGGCCTACAACGATGGTTGATGCGGAACGCCTCGGAAAAATCGCCTCAATTGGCCAGGACCTCATCACAACGCAGTTGGCGATGGCAATGGAAACGCCATCTCAAGCCCTCGAAAGCGGTTGGGTGCTCGGGTATTGCTTCGGCGTGTTCGACGCACTTGCTCAACAAGCCGAACTTGATGATGACGATCACGTCTTCAGCCTCATCACACTTGGCTTCCTGGGTCTCTTTGCAGACCCTGCCGATCCCGAGGCGGCAATGTTCGTTCGCCGATCCTTGGCCTATCAGGACAATCCGCGTTTTCAAGAAGGCGCTGCCGCTGGAGGCAGCGACGTCTTCGTTTGGATTGCTGACCGCGCGATGGCACCCAAGGCGCTGTTGGAGCAGTTTAACCGATGACCAAGAAGGCTAGGCACACATAGCTTCGCGAAAGGCCATCCTCAACAGCGTCGACTGGCTCCGGTTCGCCCCCTCGAATAAACCGCGTCGTCGTCATCCCCGCCAATTCAGCGGGAGAACCATAGCAGAGCGCGCCGAGCCCGTCACTTCACAGCCAGGGTCACCAAGAGATAGGGCGGTCGGCGTTGCCACTCACGCTATCGAAAATGGTATCGATCTGGTAACCGAATGCGAGCGACGTCGCGAGGCAGAGGAAGCTGACCTCGAACATCTGCATTGCTCAGGCCAAAGAGTTGCGGCGAGGAGTGGTCGAGATACCTTCGGAAGCGGGCATCAGAGGACGGAACATTGCCGTCGTCTTCATGGGTCGCCTTGGTGCTGCTGGCAAGAGCATCAATTCTGGGCGTCCGTTTCAACGGACCTCTCGGGAGCCCTCGCCGACAAGCACAAACGGGGCCCAGTACGCTGGGTGGGCCAGCCTATTGCGCTCGTCGATCATCGAGACCATCGCCGCGCGAACCGCTTCGGCGCGCTGGAAGCCGCGCTGCACCTTCGCGGACCCGAAAGACCTGCTCATCAGCGCGACGGTGGCAGTGCTGTCGACATACCAGTGCGATACGAGCAACGAGCGCGCGCCAGCATAGATGAACGAGCGGGCAAGCCCGGAGAACGCTTGCGCATCTGCTTCGGCACCAGCAGCCGTATTGCAGGCCGAAAGCAGCACGATATCGGCATCGAGCCTCAGTCCGGCAATCTCGGAGGAGGCAAGATAGCCGTCGTCTTCTTGGGTCGCCGCGGCTGGCGGCGAAAGGATCAGCCCCGGTTCACTGTTGCCGACGATCTCGCCGCCCATTGCGCCGTGAGTTGCAAGAGCAATTGTTCGATACTCTGCCAATCGACCGCTTCGACTGAGCTTCTTCATTGCCGCCTCAGTGGCCGTCTTGCCGAGATGAACGTCAGCGTCGAGGTCTGCACCCAAGGCGCGAGCGATCGAACAGACCTCGTCGGCCGTTTCCGGCAGGGGAGCTTGGCCACGGATGTGGTTGGCGTCGGCTAGACGCCCAGGCCCGAAGGGGGGAATGGATACGGCTCGGCGTCCACGCAGCCAAGCTGTTCGGGCGCCGCCCACGCTGGCGCAACCTTGGACGGCCCTTGCCGCTGCCGCTGCCTCTTGCTGCCAGGGATCCGACTTGTCGCCATTGAGAAGGGGATTGGCGAAGGCCACGAAAGACCGCTTGGCGTGCGAAATCTTCGCATAGCGCCTGACTGCCTGCAAACTCGCGACAGACGGCAGCACCGTCACTGGCTGGCGTCGAATGAGCCAGGCCAACTCGGCGAGACGTTCGGGTGGAGAGATGACCGGCTGGTCCGGCGGGACCGTCACCAGGACCTGCAACGGCAAACGTGCAAGCGGCGCCGACGCCACGACCAGCATTTGTTTCTGGCCGATGAAGCCTTCGATCTTGTCGAAAAGCAGTCGATAGAGTTCGTGTGCAGTGCGCGCCGGGAAAGGCGGGGGATCATCCTGCCCTTGCGATCCGTCGTGCAGCGCCGCGCAATGCGGTTTCCGAGCGATCCATGACTGCTTCTGCTCAGACCAGGTCCATTCTCCATCGCGATCAAGCCCGCAGCGCAATCTTCTGACTTGCTCATCTATCACTCGGGCGGGCGCCGCGACGCGTGCCCATCTCGCGTCCTGGCTGGTCACGGCCCACACGAAAGTCGCGGCGTCGTCGACAAGGATCTTGATCAAGACCTCTTCCGGCTGCAGGAGCCGCTGGACGTCGTCTATTCCCAGGGCCTTTGGTGCGGCGAAGTCGGCCGCTGCGGGATATTTGCCACGCAGCTCGGTCTCGATCTTGCGGAGCTCGTCTTGCAGGGCAGTGAAGCGATCTCGCGCGGCCTCGAGGTCGAAGAGGTGCGAGCGCGCCTGGGGTGCCGATCGCGCGTCGAGCAAGTCTCGTTCTGCAACGGCCTGCCGCGCGATGTTCTCCTGTTTCCTTCGGATGAGGTCGGCCAGCTCAGGATCATCTGACGCGTAGCGTTCCCCCATTCTTGCCATGGCGAGGCCGGCAGCCGACAGAGAAGCCCATTGTGCACTCCTGAAGGCGCGGTCCGGGACTTGGGATGCGGCAGTAGCCGACCCCGCCGCCTCCTCGAAAGCTGCGGCGACATGATCCAGATGCAGCCGGCGGAAGCGATCGGCGAATGCGCGCAAGAGATCGGGCGGCATGCGCGCGAGACCGTCAAAACGGTTCTCGAGCGCGATGACCGCGCGCTCGTATGACGCGCGGGCATCGGACCATCGACCCGATGCGCTCAGGCCTCTTGCGATCGCAGCGTGCGCGCGGGCGGCCCCGATAGCGTCGCCAAGCTGCATCTTTGCGGCAAGAGCCCTTTGTGCCTCGGCGACCGCTCCTTCGATGTCACCTCTCGCCAGTCCAAATTCTGCAGTCTGAAGTCGAAGATCTGAGTCGAGAAGTGGATCTTGAAGTATCGCTGCAATGTTGGCCGCAGAACGCAATTGCGCAAGCGCCGTGTCGTATCGACCTCTGGCCGCTGAAACGGCTGCCAACCCCTCCAGTGCGCGGGCAGCCCCGTATGCGTCGCCGATGTGACGCATCACGAGATGGGACTGATCGAACCACTTGCCCGCCGCTTCCAGAAGTTCTGTGCGGTCTCTAGCCTCTGCCGCGCCCTCCGCCAGACGTAAACGCGACCACGCGAGTTCGCGGGCTATGAGCGCCTCCGTCGCTTGATCACCGCGCACGTCTCGCAGAGCACTCTCGAAATGCGCAACGGCACCGCCGTCATCGCCGAGCAACGATTTAAGCCGACCCAGCTCGAGATCGGCCGTCCGGTAGCGGGCGACCGAGAGCGCACGAAAATCCCTTTCGGCTGTCGTGTAGTCTCCGCGCGCAAGCGCGATCCGACCTCGCAGCGCCTTGGCTTCATTGAGAAGACCATTCTGAGTTCGCGCGCCCCGCTCCATGGCTTCGATCCTCTCGAGCGCCTCGGTCCAGAGGCCCCTTCCGAAAAGAGCCGAAGCCTCCTGAAGAGGTTCGCCCTCGCCGGGTGGGACGGCCTCGACGCGAACGTCGTCGATCCAGAGCGTGCCGGGCTGCTCGAGAATGATCCTGAAATCGATGTAGGTACTGGGTCCAACATTGATGGTTCTGGTGAAACGCCGCCACTGCAACGGCATCTCGACAGCCGGCAGCCCGCGTCTGTCGGTCCAGCCCGCGTCGTGTGCGATCGTCGCCCCCCCTTTGTAGCTTCTTCCTGTGTACATGAGAGAAATGCGGTAGACGCTGTTCGGCCTGAGGCGCGAGATGCGCTGCGATGTCGTCACGAAGACGTGGGGTGCAGGCGTCGAGTGCATCGTGATGCGCAACGACCGCGATCCCTCTAGACGGATATCAGTGTCGATCTTGACATGGCCGCGGGCACCGCCGCTGTTCCACCAGATGCCACGCGCCTGACGCGTTGTATCGAGTTCCGGCCTCATACTGACCTCCACCCCAGGGCGGAACGAGGCCACTTTCAAAACCGCCGTGCATCAGCAGGTTGTTGTCGCGAGGACTGCCGGCTGCGGCGCTTCTACCCGCGGCCCGCCGTTTGATCGCATCGGCGCCTCGGCTGATCTGCAGGAGCTCATTGTAACTGCCGCGCTCGGATGCTGACGCAGCGATATTGTTCAGGAGTTCCGCGGCCAGCAGTTCGTCGCCATTTGCGCGGGCCACGTCGAACAGCGCTCGATATCTGCTTTCGGCCTCTTCGAACCGTCCAGCGTTGAAGGCCCGATCCGCGCGCCGAAGTTCGTCGTCGGCCAGGGCACCGCCCCATGCCAATGCAATCCACGCGGCGAACGCGAAGACCCTGAGGAAACCTCTCGCGACCGTTCGCATGGGCCCCTCCCGTACTGAGCACTTGTCCAGGTTCACACGTGTGCGCCGATCAGTCGAGTCGCCAAGCATCGGGGAGGGGCTACGACCGTTTCACTCTTTCCTCTGAGCTTCAGACGCTCGGGAAAATCTGGCCCTGCGCCATTCCAGGGACTGGCCGGCCGACGGGGCTACCAGGTCTCCGGCGGCTTCAGCAGCGTGCGCTCCGCCTCGACCTTGTTGACTTGGGCCACCGGGATCGCAACGATCGCCAGGGAAACCTCGTCCTGAACAGCGGAGACGTCCTTCAGCTCGCGGTCGCAACGCTCGGCCCAACGGTGAGAACCGGTAACATCATCGTGTTCGGTGACCAGCGCGTCAACCAGCGACGGGGGTTCTTCCGAAACGAGATTGTCGGAGCTCCGAGAAGCGCGGAGCACACAGTCTCGCTCCAGTGCCATTTCGATAACTGGTAATGGTATAAGCGCCATGGACACGGTGAAAAAGCGGCTCGCAACGTTGGCGCGTCGTCCGCAGATGCCAGGCCCCGCGTACGACGTGTGGTTGCGGCAGCATGAGATCATGCGGTTCCTTGAGGACAACGCAGCCGATCGGTATCTCGTCGTCTACGCGACCATCGGGTGTGTGTTCCTCAATACGGTCTTCGTGCCGGAACGTCACATGAAGGGATCTGCGGCCAAGGCGTTGGCGCAATGGAACGGAAACGCCTATTCGTCATGGGGTGTCGTCACGTCATATGGCGCGACGCGAAACGTGTCGATTGAGGCTCCGTTGCGCGGTATGTGGCGTAAGCCAGTGCCGGGCGCCGAGCAGCTGGTGTTCGTGCGTGAATTCGAAGGCCTCAGCGGATCACGTATCTCGATCGAACTGCTGCAGCGCTTCGTTCATGCATCCGGCATTCATTTCGTGCGCGAGCGCAACGCTTGGTGCGTGCTCGACGGCAACGGCGATGTCGCCGACGTCGCCCGGATCGTGACGTTCGAGGCCTCAGAGGAGGAAGACCGCGGACGTGCGGTGCTTATAGATAGAAGTCTGCTCGATCGCTACGCGACGTTGACGCGTGCTGGATTGGCGCGAATGGCTGATATCACCTGTTTCACGCCGGATCGATTTTCAGGCTGGCAGGGCGAGCGTGATGAGACGTCAGTAGTGCGCGAAGGTCTGATCTACCGGCAGTGGATTCAGGTAGACGCGAGCTTTTCGCGCGGCGTGCAGCTGATCGCATCGCGCACGACACAGGCCGACCTGTTGGCGGAGGACGATCATCAGGCGAAGCCGGGAAACAGTCGCTTCGCGTCGTTTATCGCGCAGGATTGGAAGAACAACCGGATCAAGGAGATCAGCTGCGCGCCCGAGGCGCTCGCAAACTATTTCACCAAATCGGACCTGCCGTTCGAGGTGACGCCAGCGTTCTTCCGAGCGGAAGTGTTGCTGAAATATAAGGCGGATACGCAGAAGTACACGGTGGAAAGTCGCTCAATCTCTTGCCGCGGCGCGTGGCATTTGCAGAGCTACGACATCAACGAAGCGGGTCAGGTGCACACGTATCTGGTCTATCTGCAACAGTTGCCGTACCAGGAGCAGCTGTACTGGCGCTCGTTCAACGAAGCACCGAAGGCGCCAATCTCGAAACGAGCGCTTCAGACCGACATCAAGGGCGAGTTCAGTGACCTCGATGATCCGCTCGAAGCCCTGCGTGGGGCATTGGCTGACCTCGACCGACGCAGGGTCGGGTGGTGGCGGTTGCGCGATGCTGACTTGTTGCGGCAGCTGACAACACCGGTAACAGCGGCCGCCGATGAGTGGGCCAATGACCTAATGACGCTTGACAAGGCGGTGGTAGAGGGTCTTGAGGAAAAGTGGCTTCGGGTAAAGGCGAAGGCGCTCGGTCGCTCGCTCAAGGACCAAATGCGCCGATTGAAGTTGCTGGAAGAATGCCTGATCGGCTGCCAGTTTGAGGCTGATCATGCTCGAGCATTGCTGGGACCCCTGCACGAGGTGCACAATCTGCGCAGCGAGCAGAAGGGGCACCCGACTGGAGACAGTGCACGCCGGAAGCGGGAGGAAGTCCTCGCGCAGCACGGCCGCTACAGTGCGCATTTTCAGAAACTATGCGAGCAGTGCCTCGAAACGCTGGCGATCGTCGATCGGGCGCTGTCGGCAGCAGAGTGAGGTGGTCGCGTAGACTTTCCCGCACCACGACGCGCGCCCGAGTAAACAGCACTCGGCTCGGGGATGGAGCGCCATAGGCCAGATACCGGACATGCGAAGTCCGATGATCCGTTATCATCATGGTGGCAGCGCCCGACGTCTCCTTATGGGATCAAGCATCGGGCTCAACAGTGTGCTCGGACAGCATTCGGCATCGTGTGATCGCCAGGTCACGTATTGTCCGCCGCCCTTTGCGTCCGGCTGCGGCGGCCCCTCGGCTTGGCGGCGCTGATCGACTTCATCGGTGCAGCTGGCGCGACGGGTGCGATCGCCGCCTCGGCCAGACGGTGTAGCTCGTCCGCCGTGACGAGCGGCAGGAGGTCGTCGGCCCCCTTCGAGTTCGGACCGGTCCACACGCAATGGTGCTCGTCCTTGTGTCGGCCGCCGATCTCCCGCAGGAACGTCGAGGGTCGCGCAGTTTCGCCGTAGCGCCAGGCGGCATAGGTCAGACCCAGCCGCAGGCGCGCCCGCGTGATGCCGACGTAGGCGATCCGGCGCTCCTCCTCGAGATCCTCAGCGTTGATATGCGGCAGCACACCGTCCTCGAGCCCGGCAAGGAACACGGTGTCCCATTCGAGGCCCTTGGCCGAATGCACGGTCGACAGGACAACGGCATCTTCGGGCGGGTTGCGCAGCGCCCGGGACTGCTCGACGATTCTGCTCTCGAGCTGATGCAATGAGGCCGAGCCACGGGCAAGCTCGATCACCGCATCGACGATCGCCTGCCACTCGGCTTTCTCTCGCTCGGAGGCCCGGGACGGGACCGCGCTGCCGACGATGCGTTGCACGTGCGGGATGCCTGCGGTGAAGCTGCCTGCAATGGCCCGCGCCACCTGATCGAGCTGCTCGCGGACGATCTCGCCGCGCTTGTTGCTGCCGATGCGGCTCAGGGCCTCGCTGCTGTCGCCGTCGCACAGATACATCAGGGCCCCGACGACGAGCCGCGCCGGCACGCTCTGCCAGAGGTCGCCGCCGCCACGCACCTCGAAGGGCAGCCCCATCTCCTTCAGGATGCTCTGGAACGGCAGGCCGATGGCGCCCGTCCGATAGAGCACGGCGATGCTGCCGAGCGATGTGCCTGCCTTTATCAATTGTTGAATGGCGAGCGCGACCTGCCGCGCCTCGATATCCGGGTCGGCGTAGCCTCGGATCACGACCTCGCCTGGGGTGCCGGTGACTGGGGCGTAGTCCTTATCGACCCGAGCCTTGTTGTTGCGGATGAGTCGCCGGGCTGCCCCCACGAGGCCAGCGGCCGCGCGGTAGTTGCGGTCGAGGACATGCACCGCCGAATCCGGATGCCGACGCTTGAACTCGATGATGTGCCGCACGTCGGAGGCGCGGAACGAATAGAGCGTCTGGTCGTCGTCGCCGACCGCCCAGAGAGCCACGCGGGCGCGCACGAAGTGATCGAGCAGTTTCAACTGCCCAGGATTGACGTCCTGGTACTCGTCGACCAGCACGTGATCGTAGGCGCCGGCGATCGCCCGGTAATAGGCCTCGTCGCGGGCCATGGCGTTGGCGACCAGCGGCACCATGTCGGCAAAGTCGATGGCGCCGGCCGCACGCAGCGCCTCCTCGTAGACTTCGAAATACCTCGCGGCTTCCACCATCACATCGTCGCTCTGGTCGATGGCCGCGGCGAACGCCCGCGCGTCGAGCAATCGCTCCTTGGCACCGCCGATGATGTCGAGAATGTCGTCGTCCTCATTCCAGAACATGCGCCGGCTCGTGAACACGCGCCGCTGCTCGGCATCGTTCCAGAGAACAAAGCGCTCATTGAGCCCGGCGAGCGACGGATTGCGCCGCAGCAGCCGATAGGCGAAGGCATGGAACGTCATCACCTCGAGGCGTGCCGCGTCCTCGAGCCCGAGCAACGTGGCGATGCGCTGGCGCATCTCGTCGGCAGCCTTGCGTGTGAAGGTGACCGCCAGGATGCGGCCCGGGTCGACGCCCTGGCGCACGAGATGAAAGAAGCGCCCGGTGAGCGTACTGGTCTTGCCCGAGCCCGGCCCCGCCAGCGTGAGCTGGACCGCCGCATTCGACTTCGCGGCCACCGTCTGGCTCGGATCAAGGCGTCGCATCTGCGGGCTCGCTGCTCCCGTGGGCACGCAAAGAGGCTTTTCCGTCACGACGGTACCGTCATCTGGTCGACGGTGCCACCCGCTCGTTGCCCATCTAACGCTGAGCGATCAGCGCTCCCTCGCCGAGCAATGGCGTGCGCTCTCAGAGCGCCAGCAAGGCCATGACATCCACCTGCCTCGGCCAGTTCGGACCGCGGGTCCCTGACTCCGCGAACGCTTGACGCCCCCGTCACGAAGGATCAGATAGCGGACAACCGGAACGAAAGGGGTCTGGGCCCAGGCTGTTCTCTAATTCCGGGTCCTGCGTCAAGCTCTCGGTGACTATCCTTGCCGGGCCCACTGTTCTCTCCGCGTTCGGGTCTTGCCCTTCGCATGATGGCGCGTCGTGACTTTGGCGGATCAATGTGTGAAGCGCGCTTGGTCCGATTGGACTTCGCAAAGCCAGGGGCGATCTCGCCATCGCCACGTCCCGGCAGGGACGCCGTCTCCCGCGTTTCGGCGGGATCTCGCTTGCTGGTCTCTCAGGATCGCGACATGGCGGTACCCTCGGCAGTCCAGCAGAATTCGGTGCCATCGATCCACATGCGATGGAGGATGACGGCCAGCTTGCGAGCCACCGCCACACGAGCTTTGTTCATGCCTCGACGTTTGGCAATTCGCATGCCCCAAGCCTTGAGAGCAGACCATCGGGTGACTCTGGTGAGCAGGACATTGGCGGCCTCATAGAGATAGCCCCTCAACATGCTGTCTCCGCATTTCGAGATCCGCCCCGTCCGGTCGGTCTCGCCGGATGCGTATCGCCTCGTCGTGAGGCCTACATAGGCGCCGACATTGCGTGATTTCTTGAACCGCGTTGGATCATCGATTGTTGCCAGATAGCAGAGCGATGTGATGGGGCCGACGCTCGGCACGGTCATGAAGCGCTGCGCTTGCGGTTCGCTTCGCGCCAAGCGCAAGACCTTGCGATCGAGATCGGTGATCTGCTGCTCGATGACGCCCCGAGCATTGAGAAGCGGCACGATCATATCGGCAAGCTCGGGCTTGCTTTCGATGAGCTCGTAGGCGCGATCCTTGAATGTGTTCATCTTGGCTCGCCCGATGACGAGACCGAAGTTCTTGAGCAAGCCCCTGATCTGATTCTCGATGTCGCGCTTGATCTCGACAAGGAAAGCGCGACTACCCAGCAGAGCGCGAACGGCGTGACTGTCGAGATCTTTGACGCGAACTTCCTTGAACCAACCGCACTGCATGATGCGTGCAATCCCGGCGGCATCATTGCGATCGCTCTTATTGATCTGCATTTTCAACGCCGCCTTGGCGTGCCGGGCATCGATGCAGATGATAGGGAGGTCCCGCTTCTTCAGCTCTGTCCAGAGCCAGGTGGAGGTGGCTCCCGTCTCGAGCCCGATGCGAACAAGGTTGGGTGCATTGGCAGCGACAAAATCTGCGATGGCATCAGGATCGGATGGAACCATGCCTTGCCTCTTGATCTTGCCTGCCTGATCGACAACGCACACGGCGGTCAACTTCAGCGAAACGTCGAGGCCGACATAGCTTTGCATCTCTCGTCTCCCTTGTCGCTCGGCCCAATCGGAAGGCCCGTGAACTCTGGAGAGCTGATTCGCCGTGCCATCGTGTGGCACCGACCAGGAATTACGCCATGTGTGAAAACCCCGCCGCCCACTCATTCGTAAGCTGAGTAAAATCCATCGTGCTATGCTCATCGCATTGAATCGCAGGCGGGGGCGGCGATGGCGGGTTTCGTGGACGGCGTGGGGCGCGGGCAGGTCAGCCTGTTTCCGGCACAGCTTGACGACTACGTGGCCGATGACAATCCGGTGCGGGCGGTCGAGGCGTTCGTCGACGGTCTCGATCTCGCGAAGCTCGGCTTCACCACCCAGCCGCTGGCAACAGGCCGGCCGGGCTATCGGCCCGCCACGATGCTCAAGATCTACATCTACGCCTATCTCAACCGCATTCCTTCGAGCCGCCGGATCGAGCGCGAGTGCCAGCGCAACATCGAGCTGATCTGGCTGACCGGCAAGTTGGCGCCGGACCACAAGACGATCGCGGACTTCCGCAAGGACAACGGCAAGGCGATCCGCGAAGTGTGCCGCGCGTTCGTCCTGCTGTGCCGGCAGCTAAATCTTTTGAGCGAGGCGAGCGTTGCGATCGACGGCTCGAAGTTCAAGGCGGTCAACGCGCGCGACAACAACTTCACCCAGGCAAAGATGAAGCGCCGGCTCGAGCGGATCGACGAGAGCATCACGCGCTACATGGAGCAGCTGGTGACCGCCGATCGTCAGATCGCGGGCGGCAACGATGCCGTGCCGCAGGCCAAGGTCGATCGGCTGAAGGATAAGCTCGCCAAGCTGAAGGAGGAGGTGGTGCGCCTCAACGCGATCAACAAAGACTTGCAGAAGAGCCAGGACGAGCAGATTTCGCTCACAGATCCTGATGCGCGTTCGATGGCGACCAGCGGCCGGGACACCGGTATCGTCGGCTACAACGTGCAAGCTGCTGTCGATACCAAGAACCATCTGATCGTTGCGCACGAGGTGACGAACGTCGGCAGCGACCGGCACCAGCTCGCCAACATGGCCAAGCTGGCGCGCGCGGAGCTTGGAGCCAAGACGCTCGATGTGGTGGCCGACCGCGGCTACTACGAGGGCGGCGAGATCAAGGCCTGTGAGGACGCCGGCATCTCGGTGATGCTGCCCAAGCCGCAGACGTCAGGCGCCAAAGCGGAAGGCCGTTTCGGCAAGCAGGACTTCGTCTACAAACCGGAGGAAAACGCCTACGTCTGCCCCGCAGGCGAGCTGCTGCCGTATCGATTCACGAACGTTCAGGATGGCAAGACCGTGCATCGCTACTGGACCAGCGCGTGCAAAGATTGCCGGCTGAAGCCTCTTTGCACACCGTCGAAGGAGCGGCGCATCTTTCGCTGGGAGCACGAGGCCGTGCTGGAGAAAGTCCAGGCCAGGCTCGATCGCACGCCTGAAGCCATGACCATGCGCCGCTCGACCGTCGAGCACCCGTTCGGAACCATCAAATGTTGGATGGGCGCAACGCACTTCCTGACGATGACGCTGCCGAAAGTGGCGACGGAGATGGCGCTCAACGTGCTCGCCTACAACATGAAGCGCGTGATGAACATCATAGGTGTCGACCAACTGCGGGAGGCGATGCGGGCGGTGATGGCCAAGCCTCGCTCGAAATCTGCGCGCGTACGGTGGCTCCAGGGCGACTTCAGGCGGCCACAGGAAGCGATCTGGCGCCGAATAGTCGCGCCTACCCCGAAAAGCCGGCTCACGGGCGCGGTTCTGGCCGGCTGACGCAAAGTTGAGGAGTTCTCGCACAGCCTGGGCCAGCTGCAGACGAACGAAGAATCGGATGATCTGCCTACCTGTGTTTTTCGTGCTCACCAACCTGCAGGCTCGCGTACCTAGTTTTGCTGCGATGCAACTGGATTGACGCTCTCATGGCAGCAAACGGTCGTTTTAGGGTGATCACCGACCGCCGTCGCGTAGGTCGACGTCAATCTGTCACCGGGGGAGGCTGACCGGACTGGGGCTGGCCGATTGTAACTCGGCATGCCATGATGCCCAGCTCATTCGAGGAGAGCAGATGCGATACTTAATATTGGGCGCGGGCGCGCTCGGAGGATATTTCGGCGGAATGCTCATCAAGGGCGGGGCTGACGTTACGTTTCTCGTGCGGCCAGCGCGCGCGGCCCAATTGAAACGCGATGGACTGGTCGTCAAAACGCAGGACGGCAGCGAACTCCGCACCCAGGTCAAGACCGTTCAGCAAGGCCAGCTGGACGGGACCTACGATGTCGTTCTGCTCTCCTGCAAGGCCTACGATCTTGATGGCGCCTTGGACGCCATTGCTCCGGCGATGGGCGAACAGAGCGTGATCTTACCCGTGCTGAACGGCGTACGCCATATCGACGTTCTGAAGGCGAGGTTCGGTCCCGGGCGCGTGCTGGGTGGGCTCACGACCATCAATGCTGCCTTGATGCCGGACGGGACGATCCAACAGAGCCAGCTGCGAGTCAACCTAAACGTAATTGGAGAACTTGACGGTCGCGCATCCACCCGCTGCACCGCAATTAAAGCCGCGCTGGACTCTGGCGGCATTCCCATCCAGATCAGCGACAACATCCTTTCAATGATGTGGGCGAAGTTTTTCGGTTTTGTCTGTAGCGCGACAGTAGCGACATTGACCAGGTCCCGGGCGGGAGTGATCGCAAAGTCAGCTTCCGGCGCGTCCTTTGTAACTGCCGTGATCGAGGAATGCGCACGGGTAGTGACGGCGGCGGGCTACCCACCTGCTCCTCCTCCAGCTCCCGATACGGCGGGCATTCTCCGCGGTCTTTTCTCCCAAACGGGCTCGACCTATGGTCCGTCCATTCTGATCGATATGGAGGATGGCCGACCGACGGAGGGTGAACACACGATCGGTGATATGGTGGAACACGCGGCACGAGCTAACGTAAGCGCACCGATCCTGAGCGCTGCCCTTTGCAATCTTCAGGCCTACGAGATCAATCGCAACACCCCCCGATGAGATCAACAAGGCACCTGCCGCCGCTGTCTGCCCCGACTATCGTGGCCATGTCTGGAGCTGGCCCATCTCGAAAATGAGAACGGAAGCGGTCTCGGGTGATCATCAAGCGTCACGGCCTTGATTGACCTCATGCCGATTCCGGCCGAGGTTGACCCGACTCGGGCATCGCGCCGGTGCTCAACACCTGTGTTGCAGCCGTGCCGGCACGTCGGTTGCCAACATGTGCGCGGCAACAATCTCGCTTACCGGGGGCCGTTGGTACTTGCCCGACGGGGCCACAAGCAGTTGGGATGCCAGCGATCCGTTCGAGCGCCGATGACGGCTTGGCAATGACCGTGAGCTTCAGGAGCGTGTCGGCGAAGAGGACTGCTTGCCGATCACGATAGCGACGCTGAGTTGCTTTGCTTCAACTCGGTAGAATGGCTTTCCCTGGCATTGTAGGTCATTGAGAATAAGGCCTAGGCCCGTGAGGCTGCTAGGGTTAGGGTCAAATTCGGAGTTCGCGTGTCAGTCACTTGGGCATGGGATCACCGCCGCAGTCGTCTTCTCGCTTACTGGCGAAATCGTTTACGGCAGTCGGCGATCTGGCGATTTCACCACCAACTGCGAAAGGACACCCTCAATCATGCCGCGCTATCTCATTCAGGCTTCATATACTGCCGCCGCCGCCGCCGCGTTCGTGAGTAATCCTCAGGATCGAGTGGCCGGAGTTCGAGCTACCGTCGAGAAGCTGGGCGGCAAGCTCGAAAGCTTTGATTTCTGCCTTGGCGATCATGACGTGATTGCTATTGGTTCGCTGCCAGACGACACGGCTGCGGCTGCAATGTCTTTGGCGGTCAACGCCCCCGGGCATCTCAAAAGCTACAAGACAACGCGGCTGTTATCCGCAGATGAGTTCCTCGCTGCACAGAAGAAAGCGCACGGACTAAACTACAGCGCGCCGACTAAGGCGTAGCAGCTATCCCGAGATAACCAAAACGGCCCCAAGGGATCTCCCTCGGGGCCACACCGATTTGCTGACAATGATGAAGGCGACTGCCAAGGGCAATCGCTACGCACGCCGGTGAGACTAGAACACATGGATCGCACGCTGCAGACCGAGATCCTTCGCAAGCTCTTCTCCCACCTTGCCGCCGGCACGACCGATTTGGCGCCGGAGGAGATGTACCAGCCGGTGTCGGTCTACACGGACACCCAGCATGCCGCGCGCGAGCGCGATACGCTGGTTAAGCACATGCCGCTGGTGGCGTGCCTGTCGACCGAGCTACCGAAAGCCAACGACTTCGTCACCGTCGACCTCGTCGGTACGCCCGCACTGATCGTGCGGCAGACGTACGGCTGCCTGAAAGCGTTCGCCAACGTCTGCCGGCATCGCGGCTCCAAGGTCGAGACAGCCGCGTGCGGCAACCGCAAGCTGTTCGTATGCCCGTTCCACGCATGGAGCTATGACGGCGAAGGCAGCTTGCGCAACATGCCATTCCCGCAAGGGTTCTCCGGTATGGATCGGGCGGCGCGCGGCCTCACTGCCCTGCCGGTCGAGGAGCGCCACGGCATGATCTGGGTGGTGCCAACGCCGGGTGCCAAGCTCGACGTCGCCACGCATCTTGGCAAGAGCCTCGATGCGGAGCTAACCAGCTGGGGTCTCGGCGGCTACGTCTTCGAGCGCCAGCAGAAGTTCGACGTGCCGGTGAACTGGAAGCTGCTCGTCGACGGTTTCTTGGAGGATTATCACCTGCCGATCCTGCACAAGGCAACGATCGGGCCCTACTTCCAGCCGAACCTGCACACATTTCGCAGCCACGGCGTCAACGGCTGCATGGTGGCGGCGCGTGCCAACATCACCAAGCTGACGCAGAAGACGCCGGACGCGGTCGATCTCAGCCTTTGCTCGGCGATCGTATCCTCCTTGTTCCCGGCTTCCGTGCTCGTCTGGCAGAACGACCACTTCGAATTGTGGACCTTCCTGCCGGACCGGCACGATCCCCTGCGCTCCCACGTTACAGCCTGGCTGATGGCGCCGTCGGCCGAGACGGCGCGCGAGCAAAGCCGTTATGGGACAAGAACTGGAAGATCCTCATGGATACCGTCGAGAAGGAGGACTGGATCGCATCGCGCGACATCCAGGCGTCGATCGCCGGCGGCGGGCAGACGCACTTCGTTTTCGGCCGCAACGAACCCGCCCTTCAACACTTCCACCAGCAGATCGCGTCGGCTGTCGCTGTGCGCTGACGATTACGCTGCCTTTGTAACGAAGACCTGCCGTTGGAATATCCGGTTCGATAGGAGAGCCCAATGAAAGCAATCCGTGTGCATTCTTTCGGTGGACCGGAGGTAATGCGGCTTGAAGAGGTGAGCAACCCCGTTGCTGGTTCGGGCGAGGTCGTGATCGATGTCCGCGCCGCTGGTGTCAATCCCGCTGACACCTACATGCGGAACGGAGCCTATGCGATCCTGCCATCACTCCCCTACACGCCCGGAGGCGACGCTGGCGGCGTGATAACGGCCGTGGGCGCCGATGTTTCAGAATTTTCGGTTGGCGACAGAGTGTTTGTCGGGACGGCTCTCAGCTTCGACCTTACCGGATGCTACGCTGAAAGAGTGAAGCGACGGGCCGGCGAGGTCCTGCCCCTTCCCAATGGCGTCAACTTCGCTGCTGCAGCAGCCTTTGGAGTTTCGTACACAACCGCCCATTATGCGCTCTTCCAACGAGGTGGCGCTCGGTCGGGAGAGACAGTCTTCATACATGGTGCCAGTGGCTCCGTAGGCACGGCGGCTATTCAACTGGCCAAGCGGGCTGGATTGAGAGTTGTCGGCAGTGGAGGCAGCCCAAAAGGTATCAAACTGATTGCCGACGAAGGTGCGGATTTGGCTGTCGACCATACTCGAAAGGGCTATCTTGACGAGGTGAAGAGCTACACCGGCGGCAACGGTCCCGAGCTGATCCTCGAGATGCTCGCAAATGTCAATCTGGCTGCCGATATGGATCTTGCCGCGAAATACGGGCGGGTCATCGTGGTCGGCAATCGCGGCGAGATCACCATAAATCCACGCGTGGCGATGATGAAGGAGTTGGACATTCGGGGGATCGCACTCTGGAACGCGAAACCAGAGCAAGTGAAACCAATGATGCAAGACATTATGGCCGGAGTGGCAGAAGGTTCGTATTACCCCGACTGTTCCTCGCGTTGCCTGACGTCGGCGATGGTCTTGTAGGGTCTCGGGCCTGTGCTGACCGCTGCGCGAGCCAGCCGCTCGACGTTTCTTGCGAGATCGAAGCGACGGTTGAAGCGCCACTCGAAGGCGGCGAGATAGCGCGCTGCGTGCTGCGCATCGCACGAGCGGCAGGTGCCGATGATCGCGCTTTTGACGTTGCCGAGCCCGGTGTTCACCCACTTGAAGCGCTCACCTTTGGGCCGCCCGCCGCCGGTGGGCAGAGCGATGTGCATGTGGCCAGCCTCGCCGATCCCGTCGAAGCAGGACAGACCGTCGCTCACGACCAGCGATCCCGGCGCGATCGAGCGCTCGCTGTAGGCCTTGAGTGCGGCCTTCGTGAAGCCCTCGACGAGGCGCAGGTGCGTGAAGATCGGCTTGCCGTCACGCGTCGCGACGGCGATGACGAAAGGGACCTTGTTGCCCGCGCCGCGGCCCGTCTTCCGGCTTCTCGCCGCCGAGATAGGCGTCGTCGATCTCGATGTCGCCGGAGAGACTGTAGCCTTCGTTGCGCTCGCGCATGGCCTCCATGAGCTTCTGCTTGATGAGCCACGCCGTGTCCCATTTGACGTCGAGCTGCCGGGCAAGCTCCAGCGCCGCGATGTCGTTCTTGGCGCTCGTCATCAGATGCATGGCGAGAAACCACTTCGTAAGCGGCGTCTTCGACTGGTGGAAGACGGTGCCGGCCTTGCCGAGGTCTGCGCCCGGCAGTGCTTGCACTGGAAAAGCCGCCGCGGGCCGGAGATGCCGTGTCCTCTTGCGCCGCATGCCGGACAAACGAAGCCGTCCGGCCAGCGCATGGCCACGAGTGCCGAATGGCATTGCTCCTCGGTGCCGTAGCGCCGCCATGAACTCCGCCATGCCGAGACCCTTCTGGAACTGCACCGGATTGCGCGCCATCGTTGCCTCCCGCCACTTGCCGATGCTGAAATCATATCAACGGCTTGTGGCAGCACGAGGATCAGTCTGGGTAATCTGAGGCCGATTATTGGACGTGAAATGCCGCTGGCTGATGCGGCGGCGGCGCACGTCGCGGTCCTAGCATCTGGAGCATATGGGAAGATCGTGCTGGTACCTTAGCTTCGCACGGCGGCGGCGGAGGGCGAGACCGACCAGTCTTTGCCAATGGCAGGGGTGTTCCGACTGCGGCGCAGCAAGCATTGCCCAGCAATCATGGCGGCGTACACAATAAGCACACTTGGTCAGATCATCCGCATCTCTGTGCGTCCGTGGATGGCCCTCTTCGAAAATCCGCCGCGCTGCAGCATGACGGTCGGTCTTGAGTCTATCGCGTCGCCGGTGGCCAACTTCACCGACGCCGGTCGGTTACTGGGGACGTTCTGAAGTTCATTGAACACCGTTAAGTGTTCTTGTTGACCCAGAGCGCCACATGATGAGGGCGGATGTATTCCTTTGTAGCTTGTCCGCTTGGCCTTCAATCGCATCGGGGAGGGGGCCAGGAGAACGCCTATATTCATCAGAGACGCCGCGTGATATCAGAATCTCGTTGCGACCTGAGAAGGGCGGGCGCCGATCAAAGCGTCACCGTTGCCCGCGAGTGGATCGGGAAGAACGCATCTGGATTCAACGCCCCGGCGCCCGTCATCACGGAAGGGCCGGTTACGATGCGGCTTCAGGCGGCAGAGGCGATCTGCCACGATCACGCGTGACCCCGCCATCTTACATACCTATCCCCTTGCCTCAGGCGGGATCGCAGAAACTGCTGCGAGATCAATCGGGTGCGTTGCTGCCGGCATGATCTCTGCCCAGCCATCTATACCTCTGAGAAACCGTGGGATTTCCAGCGGCCACCTGACGCAAGGGGATAGGCATGGCCATCTTAGCCGTCGTGGCCCGCGACGATGATTGCCCGCGCTGTGGAGTTTTTCAGCCGATGCGGCAGGATCGCCTGGTACTCGGGCGAATTGTACCACGCCAGTGCTTTCTCGGGACTTTCGAACTCCAGCACCACCATGCGCCCCGCCCCGCCACTGCCCTCAAGCAGCTTTGCCTCACCGCCTCGGACAACGTAGCGCCCACCATAGGCCGCGACCGTCGCCGGCGCTTGTCGACGATATTCCTCGTATCCGGCCATGTTGGTGATCTCCACCTCGGCAATCAAATATCCCTTCGGCATTGCACGGTTCCTCTTGTTGGTCTCTGCAAGGTCGTTGTGATGCCTCGACGTTCGATCTCACCACCCCGGATCGGTTGGCTTCAGACCCATTAAGACCTTTCCGGCAAACTCGTAGTGAGCCCGAAATGCTGAGTTATGCTGGACGGCGACGAGGCGCTAAAGTTCCAGTCGAGCATTCCAAGAGTCAAGGCCCGTATCGGGAAGCCACCGCCTAACCAAAGGTCCGCTGTGCCCTCGATGACCCGCCGTTGTTCGCTCCACAAGCAGGGGCAAGGCCCACTTCCCCTTGTGCCCCTCCTCGAAAATGAGAACGAAAGAGGTGTCGGGTGACAAGATGCCGTCACCGCTGAACAGTGTCAAAGCCGAGGCTGTTGCGGTGCACACGTCACCGGTGGCCGTCATCTGCGCTCTGGCAACACCTGTGTTGAACCCCGGCACGACGGCAGAGATGGGTCAGCATGATGAGTGCAGATGGTTTGCTGCACTCCTGCTCGACGCCCAGAACCTGCCGAGAGTGGCACGAAGCGAGAACGCCGACGCGATGCCTCCGATAGCGGAACCGCTCGCTGATAACGCCGTGCACGTCATGACGGACTCGGTCGAAGTCGGCTTGGGGATTTTGCACCTGAAGCGTCCGGCGAATTACTGCTACCCGGCGATCCGGAGTAGCTCGGCTTCCCACCGCTCCAAGGCCGCTCGCTTCTCTGCCCAGAACTCGTGCTGGTTGTAGACGGCATCGGTCACGCTGCGGGCGCCATCAACGTGATTGAGAACACGGGCTCGGATGTCCTTGGTGATGCCGAGCCGGGCGAGGTTGGTGCCGACCGTGCGGCGAGGATCGTGAACCGTCGCGTTCGGAATGCCCAGGCTCTCGTCACCCTTGTCATGGCCCTGGTGACGGCGTGAGGGCCTCTCGGGGGCAAAAAGCCAGCCAGCAAAAGTACCGCTTCAATTCAAGTGCTGGCATTCAGCGCCAAGCATGCCGCGCCACGCCGAAGGCAACGGACCGGAAAATCTGCGACCGCGCCGGGGATGCGGTCAGCTGTCGACCGTGAAGCGCTCCGACTCGGGCGGCTTTGCCCAGAGCTGCTCCGCACCGGCCATGGCCTTGGTACGCTCGGGGCTCGCGCGCCAGGCGTCGTATATGGCGTTGTCCTTCCACACGACGAGCGTGGTGATCTTGGCGGGGTCCGCGATCGCGATGAGCGTCTGGCGGCTCACGAAGCCGGGCGCGCGGCTCTGGGCCTGCCCATTGCCGTCGAGCAGCTTTCTTGCCGCCTCGATCCTGTCGGGCTTGGCCCAGTGGTGTGTGAGCACGCCGATCATGCCGCCTGTCCGTTGCTGTCGAATGGCCACAAAGAGGAGTGGAAGCGAGGGGCGTGTGGGCCACGCCCCTCGCGGCGTCCGGCGCTAGAGGTTCGCCTGGAAGTCGACGTAGTCGCGAACCTTCTTGTAGACCTGCAGACGATTGCGCTGGCTGTCCGCGACGATGATCTGGTCGGTCCTCGCGTTGAAGACGACCGCCGTCGGGAAGCAGAAGCGCCAGATCTGCTCGGGATTGGGCACGCGCCGATAGGCCTTCATCATGTCGGGGTTGGCGTCGATCGACTGCTGGCCCCATTTCGACATGACCTGGGCGTCGCCGACGAGGTTGGTGAGCGGCTGGCCATTCTTGTCGAAGATGCACAGGCGATGATTGCCCCAGTCGGTGACGTAGATGTCGCCGTCCGGGTCGACGGCAACGCCCGTGGGATGGTTGAGGATGCCGGCCGGGACGCGCTCCTCGTTGGGGCTCGCGCCGATGAAGGGCCCGAGGTAGGTGACGGCAAAGGCGCCGGAAGGCCGTGGCAACTCGCCGTGGCGGCCGATCGACATCAGGTGCTTGCCCGACGGCGACAGCTTCTGCACCCGGTGATTCTTCCAGTCGGCGACGTAGATGTTGCCGTCGCCGTCGAGCGCGATGCCCCAGGGCTTGTTGAACTCGCCGGGGCCGCTGCCCGCCTTGCCGCACTCTGCGACCACCTTGCCGTCGGGCGTGAACACCTGCAGGCGGTTGTTGCCGCTGTCGACGACGATGACGTTGCCGTTCTTCTCGCAGACGATGCCAGCGGGCATCCTGAGCTCGCCCTTGCCGCTGCCGGGCTTGCCCCACTTCCTGAGGAACTTGCCCTTCTCGTCGAAGACCGAGACGGTGCTCGCCCATTCGTCGGTGACGAACACCTCGCCGCCCTTGCCGACGGCAACGCCGAACGGCCAAACGGTGTTGCCGTCGGCCTCGCCGTAGGTGGCGAACTCGGCGAGCAGCTCCTCCTCGTTGGGGCCGCCGACCTTGATGTGATTGACCCGCATGCCGAAGTTGTTCTCGTTGCCGCGGTTGGCGACGTAGACGCCACCGTTGCCGTCGAGGCACATCGTCTGCGGGTAGTTGAAGCCGGTGCCGTTGGCCGCCGCACGGCCGATGGCGTGGCTCCACTCGTAGGCTCGTCCCTTCACGTATGTCGATAGCGCCATGGCGCACTCCTTGACTGGATCTCCTGGCTGCCGGGCGGCGCCAGGGTCTCCGCTCGATCCTGGAAAAGCCCGCCGCGTCGAGCCCGGCGGGCAAATGGCTCACTGCAGGAAAGCCGGCTGCTCGAAGCGGCCGTTGACGATCGGCTTGGCGTCGAGCTTCAGCCACTTCTCGAGGATGGTCGAGTAGATGCCGCGGAAGTCCAAGTTCGGGTTGAGGTCACCCTGCACGAGCTTGGCATCGTCGAGCGACGGCATGTCGCCGTAGTGCCCGCCCTTGACATGATCGCCGAGCAAGAAGGTGACGCCCGCCGCGCCGTGGTCCGTCCCGGAGCCGTTGTCGCGCACGCGACGGCCGAACTCCGAGAAGACGAGCACGACGACGTTGTCTGAGCGGTTGTGCGTCCTCAAGTCGGTCATGAATGCCTCGAGGCCCGCCGTCAGCTCGGACCAGAGCTGAGCGTGCAGCGGGTTCTGGCCGGCGTGCGTGTCGTAGCTCGCCTGGTCGCAGTAGAACACGCGCGTGCCGAGGTCGGCGAAGTGCACCTGGGCGATGCCTTTCAACTTCTTGGCGATCGGCGTGTTCGGGTACTTGACATCGCTCTTGTAGCGCCCGGGCGCCACTTTCAGGATGTCGGCGCCCTTGAGGCTGTCGAGCCCGGTGGTGCCCATGTACTCCATGACGCCGGAGCCGGGCTCGGGCTTGTACATGCGCGCGAAGCGCTCGAGCATCGCGAGGCGCTGCTGCTGGTTCTCGATGCCGGGCAGGAAGCCGTAGGTCTCGAGGCCGCTGGCGACGCAGGCGACCGGCACGCCGGGCACCGCGAGCGCCCGGAAGAGGCACGGGCCAAAGCTCACGGCCGTGACCACGTTCTCCTTCTTCGGGTCGAACTCGCGCACGACGCGGCCGAGCCAGCCCTCGGTGCCGACCTTGTCAGGCTCGCACGTGTGCCAGATGTCCATCGAGCGGAAGTGCGAGCGAGGGCTGTCGAGGTAGCCGACGCCGTGCAGGATGGCGAGCTTGCCCTCGTCCCAGAACGACTTCATGGGGGCGAGGTAATTGGGAATGCCGTAGGTCTTGTCGATCTGGATGATCTGGTTGTCACCGATCGATACGGCCTTGCGGTTGTCGCGGTAGAGCGGGTTGTTGTAGGGGATCACCGTGTTGAGATAGTCGTTGCCGCCCGAGAGCTGCACGACGACGAGGACGGGATCCTTGGCAGTCGCGGCCATCTTGTTTCCTCCAGAATATCTTGTTCCAAGGTCGGTTCAGGCGAACTGGTATTCGCGCGTGGCGACGATGAGCTGCAGCAGCGCGCTCGTGTGCTTGGCCGCCTCCTCACGATGTGCCGGCGTGTCGAAGCTGATGCGGCCCCATTGCTTAGCCTGCTCCTCGAGCACCTTCCGCGTGTCGGCGCCGACCTGGATCGGCCCGAGCAGATCGAGGCAGCTGTCCACGAGCTGCTCCGGTTCGACGACGCCCATCCGCTCAAGGCGCCTGAGGATCGCCTGGAAGCCGGGGAGGCTGGTGTTGCCCACCTGCTCCGCGACGAAGTTGATGCGGGCCATCAGCGAGCCCGAGTTGATCCACTCGGAGCCCGTGTGCCACCCCTCGACCGACGGCGGATTGAGGAGATCCTGGCCCATGTAGGAAGGCTGCATCGAAAGCTCGCCGTAGCCGGGCTTCGGCAGCTCGTAGCCGCCCATCAGGCGCAGCGTGCCGACGACCACCTCGGCGGGTGACTTGAGGTGCGTGTAACGCGCCTTCTTGAAAGCCTCGGAGTTGAAGAGGGCGCGCAGCACCGGCTTCATCTCGTAGTTGCTCTTGCGCAGCGTGTCGGCGAGCATGGCAACCGTGGCCGGATCGCGCGGGGGCTCGATGCTCCATGCCGGGACCTGGGGCTCGTCGGCGACGAAGAAATTGTAGAGGTGCCGGCAGATGAATGTGGCGCAGGCCGGCTGCTTCAGCACGATGTCGATGATGTCCTCGCCGTTGAGTCGACCGGTGTGGCCGAGGAAGGTCTTCTCGCCGTCGTCGTGGTCCTCGGGCCGGTATTCGAACTTCCAGGGGAAGCGGCCGTAGGGCAGGCGCGGCACCTTGGTCGCGAAGGTCCAGCCGGTGAAGGCACGCGAGGCCTCGCGCACGTCCTTCTCGGTGTAGTGGCCGACGCCGAGGCTGAAGAGCTCGAGCAACTCGCGGCCCCAGTTCTCGTTCACGGCCGTGCCATGGTTCTGGTTGTTGTCGAGCCAGAAGATCATGGTCGGGTTCTTGGCGAGCGTCATCAGCAGGTCACGGTAGTTGCCCATGCCGCGCTCGCGGAAGAGCTGGATCTGCTCGAGCAGCTGGTCGTAGTTGTCGACCTTGGAATTGCCGGTGGCGAAGACGTGGTGCCAGAACAGCGCCATCTTCTCCTCGAGCGGACGCCGGGTGGTCACCAGGTAGTACATGTAGTTGACGTTGCCCATGGGCGGCACACCGCCGGGCAGAAGGGCTGCCGGCTGGTGGCGCAGCAGCGTATAGGGATCGACGGGCGGCTGTGCCTCAGGCGCGAGCAGCTCCTCGACGGTCGCCTTGTAGCCCTTGTCGAGACGCGTCTCGATCTCGTCGCGGCTGGCGCCGAAGCCGGCCCTGCGCATCAAGTGCGCCATGAGTGCAATGTCTTCCTGGTGTGCCATCAGTAGTCTCCGGTTCCTGGTTATGAACTGGCCGAACTAGATGCACCGTGCCAGCTCATGTGCCGGCTCCGCTGCAAGAGGCGAGAGGGGGAGGATTGGGGTGGGCATCCGCGCGCCCAAGTGTCCGCCGCCGAATAGAGGCGCGCAGTGCCATCATGCGTGCCATTCTGCTGCGCGCTGGTGCCGTGCCCGAACCTATGGCGGACCTGCATCAGAATTCTCCGGTGACAAGGGGCGAGCCGCTGTTTCAGCACTTGCAGCAGGGCGGCGTTTGTCCGGACTTGCGACAATCTGCCGCCTCACTTGCGGCGATGTCAACAGGCGCGAGCAGGGCGCAGCTTCACTGCCACGGCGCCGGCAGCCAATCCTTGTCAGCAAGCTCGTCCCGATCTCAGGCTTGGCGGTCGCTGCCGTCATGCGCGGGTGGAAGCAGGAAATGCCTGGATCTCAATGATCTACGGGTCTATCGCCTTGACGGGCGATGCCGATCGGTCGTGCCATCGCCAGATCGAGTGGAATTCGGAGTTGCGTCATGCCACGCAAGTCGATTGTTGCGCCGCGCCGGTCCGCCAGGAAGCTGGCCGACGGGATAGAAGACCGGCTGCGGCAGCAGAAGTCGGATCGATCGAAGCGACGGGCGATCGAAGCAGCGGACAGGCTCGACCGCGAGATGGAAGAGTTCATCAAGAACTCTGCGCCGAGAAAGTGAGGCGCCGCGGCACGCGTCATGTGTCGAGGGCCGAGCGCGCGCTGCCGAGTGCCGCCAGCGCCTCCCGCAAAGCAAAAGCAAGGCGATTGCTTGCGCGCAGCGCACCGCTCCTCGTCTGAGCCGGCCTTGGTCGCCGCCAGGTCGCGTATGGGATCGAGCACGGCGGCGAGGGCTGGATCATCGCGCAAGGCATCGTGGTCGATCAGGTCCTCGTGCCCGAGCGCAATACCAAAGATGCGCTGGCGCAGCAGGTCGGGAACCGAGTGGCGGACGGCGTCGGCAATGCGCAGATCGGTGAAGCAGGCAGCCAGACGACGGCTGAGCCCGATGGCCCGGTCCGCGGCTGCAAGCAGCACGACACCGCCGTTGGACGGGTTGGCGCCGCCGTCGAAAGCGCCCACAAGTTTGCGGCCACCGGACCTTCCCAGGTCGATGCATTGCATGTGCGGCGTTAGGCACTATAACCGTCGCGGAAGTTCACGGCACTTGCGCATGATGGCTTGACACCCTGCGCCTGAGCCTGAGCCGCGCACACTAGAAGCAGGGTTCCGGCTAGCCACTTGCGCATCTGTCCCTCCACTTAAGGCCCGAAGCAGAACTGTGTAGCGATGCTGCAGTTGCTCAGGGTAACGGGTCGGCCACCACCGTCCCATTTGTTGCAGACTGCTATTCAATCAGCTGCCGGAGCACAAACTCCAGTTCGCTCGGCCGCCAATCGACGCGATTGGCCCATCACGTAACCGCAGCCCTCGTCGGCTATTCTCGGGACCGGACGCACCAGCGTCAAGAGGCCAGCCGATCGCCGAGTTCCGAGATGGGTCATTCTCGTCGGCCGCCAGCTGATTGATGGAAGATGTGATCGAAAAGCCGACACCGAGACAGGGGCTCGAGCCGGCGAAGACAGGAGGAGCGCGACCATCAATGCCCGACGGACGGGTCTCCGGCGTGCAAATCGACGCCGACACTTGTTGGTTCAATCGGCTATCTATACTTGCGCCAACAGAGAAGCCGACGGCACCTCAATCCACCCGGTCATGCCAGATTTCGTTTACGGCATCGGATACGCCCCAACCGACGCCGCGCAGTGACACACGGACGGCATCAAGGCGCTCGAGCATCTCGTTGCGCTCGGTAGAAGGCAGTTCGATGGCATGCGCCAGGCCTTGCTCGAACATGCGCACGAGGGCCGAGTAGTACGCCTCGTCCTCCATGCCGCAGTCGACGATCAATCGGGCCGCTTCTTCAGTGTAATAGATGCTCAGCTCAGCCATGCCCTCCGGCCGGCCGATCGCCTTGCGATATTCGGCGATCGCCTTCTTGGCCTTGGCCACTGAAACGTCCTGGCCCTTTATCAGGTCGGGATACACCCACCGCGAAATTACCCTCTTGTACGGTGTGAGTGGATCGCTGCCGACGCCGAGCCGAGCCGCGAGGAACGCGCGATTTTCGGGCCGTAGCGCGTGCATGTCCTTCAGTAGCGCGAGCAGTCCGGTGCGATCGAACTGTGCCAATGCGGTCTTGACGTCGCTCCAAGTCACCTCTCGCGGTTTCACCATTGCGATCGATCCACTCGCATTCGAATAAGTCGGCCAAGCGATCCGTGCGAAGTGGCGGGCTGCACGGGTGTCACGGCCGATCATCCGTGATGCTGCCAGACGATCAGCAGACTGTCGCGCGACAATCATGACGACATGATACACCAGCAAGCGGACGTGGTCGCCAACGGCCAATGCGCCGCCGATCTGTCGCCCCGCGATGTCTCCTTGTGGGATGACGCGAATTTGCGGCGTGGCCGTGCCCGAACCGACCACCATGTCGGAGAGATTGGTGTCGAGGTCCGCCGACGAGCGCGCGATCGGAAGGTACAATAGCGCCAGCCTGCTGGTATCCTTGCTTGCCGATAGGAACAGACGACTTCATCGTGCGCCCAGCCTTCGGTGCCCGACCTCGCCATCGCGTGTTCTGCCGACGCCCCTATAGTGGAGACCCTCATGAACCTCGCCCGTTATCCACGCGTCCGGCTCGGCCACATGCCGACGCCGCTCGAGCCGATGGACAACCTGTCGAAGCATCTCGGCGGACCCCGCATTTGGGTGAAGCGCGACGACTGCACCGGTCTTTCGAGCGGTGGCAACAAGACGCGCAAGCTCGAGTTTCTGATGGCCGAGGCACAGGCGCAGAAGGCCGACGTCGTCATCACACAGGGCGCGACGCAATCGAACCACGCGAGGCAGACGGCTGCTGCCGCCGCCAAACTCGGTATCGCGTGCATGATCCTGCTCGAGGACCGCACCGGTTACACTGACGAGGCCTACACCTTGAACGGCAACGTCTTGCTCGACCAACTGCATGGTGCATCGATCTCGAAGCGCAAGGGCGGCGCGGACATGCAGGCGGAGATGGAGATCGTCGCCGCCGATCTCAGGAAGAAGGGCGGGCGCCCTTACGTGATCCCCGGCGGGGGCTCCAATGCAGTCGGCGCGCTCGGCTACGTGAACTGCGCGATCGAGCTGCTCAATCAGGCTAACGACATGGGCCTCAAGATCGACCTGGTCGTGCATGCGACGGGGAGCGCCGGCACGCAGGCCGGCCTCGTTGCGGGACTCGTCGCGCTCAACAGCGGCATTCCCGTGCTCGGCATCGGCGTGCGCGCCCCGAAGGAGCGGCAGGAAGCGAATGTGCTGGCGCTCGCCGAGAGAACCGCCGCGCACCTGGGGCTAGCGGGCATCATGAAGCGCGAGCATGTGGTCGCGAACTGCGATTACGTTGGTCAGGGCTACGGCATCCCGACCGAGGGCATGGTGGAGGCCTTGAAGCTCGTTGCGCGAACGGAGGGCATCCTCCTCGATCCGGTCTACTCGGGGAAGGGCATGGCTGGCCTCATCGATCTCATCAAGAAGGGGGAGATGCGCGCGTACGACAACATCGTGTTTCTGCACACCGGTGGTTCGGTCGGCCTCTTCGGCTACCCGACTGCGTTTGCCCTTCGAGGCTATCAGGCGTGATGCGTTGGGCGCAGTTGAGAGCAAACCGCTCGAGATCGCCGAAAAGATCGACATCTGATCCTATAACGCGATACCCCTGACAGCAGACACGGTCGGCGGCGCTTGTTGCTCCGCCGATTGTGGCGCCCTCGATGGCAGCTTGTGGGATGTCTCGAGGTTGGACTGTCTGTGGTTACGTTTCGGCCGCAGCTGGCGGTTGATTTTGTGGAACAGGGCGATATTGCGTTGGCTCGGCGCAGCCTGCTGTCATAGCGTCCGGGCATGCCGACTGCCATTGCTCCGATACAGTCAAAGACCACCGAGCGCACGGGCGCCGGCTTCCGTTTGGTCCGTCTGACGCCGCAGGGCCATCTGCACGTCGGGACCGGTGAGGCCGATGCGGCCCTGGTGGATCGCATCAGGGCTCAATTCGCCCGCGGGGCCGGTCACGGACTTCTGGCGCTGGCGCTTGACGCGGCAACGGCGGCGATGCCGTCCGACCTCGCGTTCTGGCGCGATTTCGCCGGTCAACTCGTCACGGCCGTATGCGCCCGCCCGGAGCTGGGCGAGGCCACGACCGCGCCGGCTGCTGCCCTCGTCGTGCCGGCGCACGCGATGCTGACGGCGCTCGTCGATGCGGCGCCACCGATGCATGGCGGCGAATATCTCACACCTGCCGTGCTGGCTGATCTGTGGCAGGCGATGGCGACTGCGCTCGAGGCAGAGCTTGCCCAGAGCGGTCTGGGGCTGGCGGCCTTCCTCAAGCAGCGCAGTCCAGCCTGGAGCCTCGTCGGCCGCGTGCACTTCAACCTAGCCGAGAACCGCCGGGACGAGGACGCGCCATTCGCCTTCATGGCGACGTACACGACGCGGCTGACGGCAGCCGAGCAGGCGCAGCATCTGCCGCTGGGACGGGCACTGAAGGAGTATGCCGGGGCCGCCAACAAGGACCGGCTGCTGTCGCTGCTGCTTCCGGTGCAGAAGGCGGCCGACGCGTGCGGGTGGCTGAAGGCCATGGTCGATGCGGGCGAGATCTACCATCCACTGCGCTGGACGCCGGCCGAGGCCCAGCTCTTGCTGCGCGACGTGCCGCTGCTCGAGCGCGCCGGCATCGTTGTGCGCATGCCCGCGACATGGCGCATGGGACGCCCCGCCCGCCCCCAGGTGAAAGCCTCGGTCGGCGGCAAGCCGCCGTCGATGCTGGGCCTCGATGCGATGCTCGACTTCGATTATCGCGTGTCGCTCGACGGCGAGACGTTGACGGCCGCCGAGGTGAAGCGGCTGCTGGCGGAAACCGCCGGCCTCGCGCTGGTGCGCGGCAAGTGGGTCGAGATCGACCGCGAGCGTCTGTCGAGCACGCTCGTGAGGTTCCAGGACATCGAGCGCCGGGCCGGCGAGGAAGGGCTGTCGTTCGCCGAGGCGATGCGGCTAGTCGCCGGGGCCGAGATCGGTGCTGCCTCCGGGACCGGCGCGCCGACGGCGGACTGGAGCCAGACGGCGGCAGGGCCATGGCTCGCCGAGACGCTGGCGGCGCTGCGCCAGCCAGGTAGCGGCGCCGCGAGCCATCCGGGATCGGCGCTGCAGGCGACGCTGCGGCCCTATCAGCAGGAAGGCGTCGCCTGGCTGGCGCTGCTCGCCCGCCTCGGCCTCGGCGCCTGCCTTGCCGACGACATGGGGCTCGGCAAGACGATCCAGGTGATCTCGCTGCTGCTCGTGCTGAAGCAGGATGCCCATGCGGCAAGCGGACGAACGAAGCGATCTCGCGAACAGCAGAGCGTGACTAAGAAGCCGAGCATTCTCGTGGTGCCGGCCTCGCTGATCGGCAATTGGTCGGCCGAGATCGCACGCTTCGCCCCGAGCCTCGTGCCGCTCGTCGTGCATCCGTCGGTGCTGCCGGTCGACGAGATGCGCGCGCTGACGGCCGCGCAAATGGCCGGTGCTGATCTCGTCATCACCACCTACGGCACGCTGCTGCGTACATCTGTGCTGCAGTCGATGCCGTGGCGCCTCGCCATTCTCGACGAGGCGCAGGCGATCAAGAACCCGGGCGCCAAGCAGACTCGGGCGGTGAAACTGCTGAAGGCCGATGCCCGCATCGCGATGACCGGCACGCCGGTCGAGAACAGCCTCGGCGATCTGTGGTCGCTGTTCGATTTCATCAATCCAGGCCTGCTCGGCACTGCCAAGGAGTTCACCACCTTCACCAGGCGCCTGGCCGACAGTGGGCAGAAAGCAGAGAGTGCGCCGGGCGCCGCTAAATCGGACTACGGTCCGCTGCGCAGCCTCGTGCGGCCTTACATCCTGCGCCGCATGAAGAGCGACAGGAGCATCATTGCTGACCTGCCGGACAAGACTGAGGTCAAGACGTTCTGCACGTTGTCGAAGCGTCAGGCCGCGCTCTACCAGGAGACGGTCGCAGAGCTCGCCGAGCGCCTGAAGGAGGTCGACGGCATCCAGCGCAAGGGACTGGTGCTCGCGACGCTGATGCGGCTGAAGCAGATTTGCAATCACCCCTCGCAATGGTTAGGCGATGGCTGCTGGAAGGAAGCAGACAGCGGCAAGCTCGTGCGTCTCGGCGAGATCATCGAGGAGATCGCCAGCCGCCAGGAGAAGGTCCTGGTCTTCACGCAATTCAAGGAGATCACCGCGCAGCTCGCCTCGCTCCTCGGCCTCGCCTTCGGGCGCGACGGCCTCGTGCTGACGGGCGAGACGGCGGTGGGCAACCGCCGGGACCTCGTGCGCCGTTTCCAAGAGGACGAGCAGATTCCGTTCTTCGTGCTGTCACTGAAGGCAGGCGGTGCCGGCTTGAACCTGACGGCCGCTTCCCACGTCGTGCATTTCGACCGCTGGTGGAACCCCGCGGTCGAGAACCAGGCGACAGACCGCGCTTTCCGCATCGGTCAGAAGCGCAACGTTCTCGTGCACAAGTTCGTCTGCCGCGGAACCGTGGAGGAGCGGATCGATCAGATGATCGATGAGAAGGCCAAGCTCGCCGGCGATATCTTGGGCGGCGGCGCCGAGACGCTGCTGACGGAAATGAAGGACGACGAGCTGTTGTCCGTCGTCGCGCTCGATCTGGCTTCGGCCCAGAAGGAGGACTGACATGAGCTTCTTTCGATGGGGACGAAAGCTCAGCGTCGCTCAGCAGCGAGCCAAAGCGGAGAAGCTGCTTGCCAAGTCAGGCAAGAGTAGTGGCCTGTCGCCGGTCGTGATCGAAGGCAACAAGATCGCCTCGAGCTTCTGGGGGAAGGCCTGGTGCGACAACCTCGAGCGCTACAGCGATTACGCCAATCGGCTGCCGCGTGGCCGCAGCTACGTCCGCAACCGCTGCGTCATCGATCTGCAGATCGCCAGCGGCACGATCACGGCCCAGGTCAGCGGCTCGTCGCTCTACAGGATCTCGATCAAGGTTGCCCCGCTCGACGAGAAGGCTTGGCGCGCCATCTGCCGCGATTGCTCCGGTAGCATTGATTCGATGGTCGAGCTGCTGCAGGGGCGTCTCTCGAAGGCGGTGATGGATCGCGTCTGCCGTGCTGCCGACGGACTGTTTCCGGAGCCGAAATCGATCGAGCTTTCATGCAGCTGCCCGGACGGCGCCTACATGTGCAAGCACGTGGCTGCCGCCTTGTACGGCGTCGGCGCGCGACTGGACCGCCAGCCGGAGCTGCTGTTTGCCCTGCGCGACGTCGACCAGCAGCAGCTCATTCAACAAGCGAGCAGCATGCCGGAGGCGGCTGCAGGAACGGCGCCCGCCAACACGGACAAGCTCCTTGGCGATGCCGACCTCGCAGCCCTGTTTGGCCTCGACATCGACCAACCGGCGGCGCCGCCCGAGAAGGAGGTGACAACGAGCACCCGCACACGCCGGCAATCCGCATCAGATCGTCGCGTGGCGAAGAGCAACACGAAGAGCGGACGCGATCCGAAAGGCGCGGCCCAAAGCAAACCCGCCCGAGCCGGCCGGACAACGAAAGGCAAGCCCGCCAGTCGGAGCCGTTCGGCGAAATCCACGAAGTCACCGTCGGCGCGGGGGCGGCAGAAAATTCAGGTCCTGGTGCCGTGACCGGAAGGCCCTCTGCCTTGTATGGTGACCGAGCCACTTTTATGGCGCGATACCCCAACAAGCGGACACGGTCTACGGCAACGTTTCCGGCGCGCTACGCACGCTCCACGATGGCAGCTAATGGGATAATCCTTCGACTTCTACGCGATGCCGAACCGCCGTGTATATATAACTACGATACGTATCGTATTTATATAATTCGAATGGAAGCAGTTAGCTTGCGAGATGAGTACCATGCGGCCTGGGGCGCGACAGCCGGATGTCGTACGTTGTCGCGTCTAGGCGAGCGCTGTCGCGCCGTGTCGCGCACGGGGAGAATGGCCGCGACAGCCAGAGGGCTGTTGCTACCTATTTGCTACCTTTTGCTCTTTTTGCCCCGTGGCCGACTCGCCACAATGCGTCTAACTTGTTGATTTAATTGGTGGAGCCGAGGGGGATCGAACCCCTGACCTCGTGAATGCCATTCACGCGCTCTCCCAGCTGAGCTACGGCCCCGAACCTGATGGGATGCGCAGCGGCAAGCTGCTGCGCCACGCTTTCCTAGTGTGCGTCATCGGCGAGCGCAAGAGCTTCTTTCACGTAGCTGTCGAAAGCCGGCGGCGGCCGCTGCCCGCACGTCCACCGAGCCACATCCGCCAAGCCTCGCCCCATCATCGACGCCAGCGCTGATCTCACCGGATCGGATGGCGGCCAAGCTCGCCACCCTTGAACCGCCAGCGCACCAGGAAAATCTGGACGAGCGCCAGCACGCCGATGAAAGAGGGGATGAAGACCCACGTGAAGTGCCAGATGGCCGTCGAGAACGGGATACGACCGTCCGGGAACATGAAGTCCAGGAGCCCGAAGTCCATCGCGTAGAAAACGATGAAGAACTCGACCCACGAGAAGAAGAACTGATACGCGAACGGCCAGTCCTGATCCCAGTGGAAGCGCTGGATCTGGATGTAGGCGACGTCCAGGATCAGGCCAACGACGAGGAGGGCCAGCAGGAACTTGAATGGGTCCTGGAAGATCGACAACTCGATCGGCGGCAGCCGGAGCCACACCTCGGAGAACGGCCATGCGAGCGTGAACTCGTTGGAGAGGCCCCATGCCGCCAGGTACCAGGCATAGAGGAACGTCACCGGCAGGCCGATGAAGAGGAAGAGGAGCAGGCGGGTGTGCCAGCGGCCGAGCAGCGTGGGGGTCATGGGCTCGTGTCTCTCGTGGCGGAAATCTGGAAGTTGCGCGTGATCATCGACGCCGGCATGGCCGGGGCAGACTGGAAATATCCCGCCGGCTCACCCCGGCGAGCGGCCCATGCACCATCTGAGCCACTGCCGGAACGAGCGAAGCGGACCGAAGCGCGACACACTTGGGGCACGCAGCACACCGAGCTGGTCCACCGACCTGAGCGCCGCGTACTGCAACCCGAGGAAGCTGTCGACGGCAGCGTAGGGCCCGTTGGCCGTCACGACGCCGGCGGCCCAAACCCGTCCACGCCCGTTCTGCAGACCAGCCACCTCGAACGAAGGCGTCACCGCAAGCCCCGCGAGGCTCGATTCCGGCGCACCGCCGACTGAGACCTTGTTGCGAGGCAGGTCATAGATCCGCGTGAGGTCGGACAGCAGCGGCGTCTCGTCGAGACGCGCGACGAGACCGGTGCAATCGACCACATAGTCCGCCGTCAGGTCGATGCTTTCCTGGAATTTCTCCCGCCCCTCGAGCCGCGTGACGACCTGGCCGTCCTGGTAGGTCATCGACTGCACGCTGCCGTAGAAGCTCTTGAACCAGCCCGCGCGAGTGCCATCCTCAATGATCACGTTCCAGTCGTCGCGATCGGCGGTGGTGGTGCCACCCCACACAGCCATCAGCTCGGACCGCTTCTCGGGAGTGGCCTCCTCGAGCAGCTTGCGCAACGTTCCGCCCCAGCAAGCCTTCGGCCAATTGAACGGCTGCTGCTGGACATCGGCTCGCACCGGCCGCCGCGCCAAGTCGTATTTCGCGCCTTCCGTCACCGCCGACCGATTGAGATGCAGAACCCGGATGTTCGGATTCTTGTGGCGGGCTTCATAGATCCTCTGGATCACGCGGGAGGCGACGATGCCACGGCCGCGGATCAGAACCGTGCCGCCCTTCTGCTCGAGCGCGCGGTAAAGATCGTCATGCTCCTCGTAGGCGTTGACCACCGCTGCGACGTCCGGGTGGGCCCGCTTGAAGTCCTGCAGGTCCGGCAGGAAGTTCGACGCCGGATAGCCCGTCGAGAGCTGAAGATAGCGCGCCACCATGAAGCGCTCGCGATCGGCACGCGCAGCGCCCGGTGCGAACTCGTTGGGAACGCGGTACGCGACGACAAAGCGCTCGTCGTCGGTCTTGCGAATGCCGAGCACCTGTCCGTGCACCCACATATCGTCCCAGCCGATACGCTTCGCTTCCACGTCGAACGACTTGAACACGTCACCGAGGCGAGGTGTGTAGCTCTCGGTCAAGACCGGCTCGCCGAACACCTGAAGCACATGCTTGAACCCCACCATCCGGCCATGCACGACATCGCGCACGAGCTCGCGGCTGGCATAGCCCGGGAAGCCCCAGATGTTGTCCGGCGTCGAGATCGAGTTCGACCGGATCCGCTCGTGCTCGGGAATCTGGGAGACCCTGCAAAGTCGGCCCCACTTGGCATAGGGGCTCTTGTCTGGAGCCACCCCCAGCACCCGGATCGCGGACGCTGGTACGCCGTAGATCCGCAAGTGATCGACCCAGCAGAAGCTGCCACAGCCACCGCCGATCGCAAGATACTCGGTTTCCGCCGCGAGCTTGCCTGACGCCTTGATGGCGGCGATTGCGACCGTGCGGCTCTCGAACAGGGCCCCGGGAAAGTGCCCGCGCCCCGCCGCCGCTTCCGGCTCATCGGCGGCCGGCGGCTGCTGCTCCGCACGCGGTGCCGGTTGCGGCTCGACACGCGTCGCCTCCACCCTGGCCGCGACCCACGAATATTGCAGCGAGAATGGCCCGACCTGCAGTGCTTGGCCGGGCGACCACGTCGCGGCCGTAACCGCTCGTCCGTCGATCCGGGTGCCGTTCTGGCTGTTCTTGTCCTCGATCCTGACCGAGGCGCCGTCGACCGTCACCTCCACGTGATTCCGCGACACCTGCGGATGGTCGAGCACCACGTCGGCACTTTGGGAGCGGCCGATTCGGAAGGGTCCGCGGCCGTCGAATGAACGCCGCTCGGCCTTGCCGGAGTGCTGCCAGGAAATCTCGATCGGCATCTAAGGAACCTTGAGGCTTGGATTTGAGGCGACAGGCCGAGGCCGTAGGCACACTGTTATGCAAGTTCACAAAATTCGCGAGAAGCCACCGGCGTTCGCGAGGTGGCGCCCACAAAACCGGCAGTTGGCCTCGAGCGGTGGCGGGTTCAGCAGGTGACATCTCTCGTAGCCGCACACCACGCGCGGCTCATGCGGATGGAGAACCTCGAAGCGCATCGGCCCGACCTCGATCACGTCGAGAGCGACGAGTGGCGTCCGCGCCTGTCCGGCCGGCACCGGCGACTTGTTCCGCCTGACGGCGACCCGCGATCGCTCCGAGGCGACCCACACCGGATGGTTGTCGCTCAGCTCGAAACGGCCGACACTATCAATATCCCAGTTCGTCCAGCGGTTGAGGTCGATCAGCTCCAAGGCCGCGCCGAGGGATTTCGCCACGGGCTTGCGATCCGGGTACCGCCTCACGATTGCATCGACTTCGGCCACCCCGATGCCCCGCCCCGGCAGGATTTCCTGGCGCTGGACCTCGTCGAGCTTGGCGGTGGTGCTCAGAATGACGAACGGGGTGATCTCCACCCGGCTGACGGTATAGTTCTCGATCTCGATCTCGAAGCTCGGCGAGAGTGCCACCCGACTGTCGCGGACCACGAGCCCCCCGACGCGGCTGCCACTCGTCGAGCTGTCCGTGTAGACGAACCCTCGCGAGGTTCGCTCGATCATCCCGTGGATGCGGGACACGGTGCGGTAGCGCGGATCGAGCAACACTTGATTGCGCATGTCGTGCTGGCGGCCGATCTGCGCCGGAAGGGTGCAGGCGGCGACATAATAATCCCCAGTATCGTGGTTCTTGATACCGAGATAGATCCTGTCATTCATGCGCCGCAAATCCCATGGCCTGTCGCGGAGAGTATAGCAAGAACGGCGCCAATTTTCGCCGCCCCACCGATATCGGAAAGATTATCTCTGATCCAATCCCAAGACAGCAAGATCACGAACTATTGATCAACGTTCAGGATAGATCAACGGCCGCGTGCACCACTCGGCACCAGAAAAGTCGCGCGCTTGTCGATAGAACTGCCGTGGCTGCACTTCCCTGATATGAATCAGATCTCGAGCAGGATCTTGCCCGCTGCCGCCCCGCTTTCCAAGGCCAGATGCCCCTCGCGAGCCGCATCCAGCGGCAGAATGCGGCCGACGTCGGCCCGTAGGCGCTTGCTGAGCCAGGCCTCGAACAGCCCCCCGCCCCGCCAGCGCACCTCCGTTGCATCCTGTAGGAAGTCGGCAATATGTGGCCGCGCCAGATAGACCGACCCCGCCGCCGCAAGATCGACGGGGCTGATCTGCTCCACCGGCCCGCTGCGCCCGTCGTAGAGCACTAGCATCCCGCGCCGTCGGCAACTCGCGAGACTGAGATCGATTGTCTCCCGACCGATCGGATCGAACACGACGTGACACCCTTGGCCGTCCGTTATCTGAGCGATCTGCTCACCCGCACCCGACACCTCGAGAACCACGACATGATCGGCGCCAGCCTCACGCGGTGCTCCGATGTCGGTCGCCGTCGCGACCGTCGCAATGACCACTGCGCCCTGCGCCTTGGCGATCTGGATCAACAGCAAAGCCATTGGGTCGGCACCTGCGTGGACCAGAACGCGATCACCTGCCTTGATCGGAAACACCGAGACCGAGAGCGCGTGCGCCATGACGCCGTCGAGTTGCAGCGCACACGCGACATCGAGCGGCATCGCATCGGGCACCGGCACCAGCCGCCATGCCGGTACCACGGCCAGCTCGGCATGCGCTCTGGGCACGCCGCACCATGCCACCCGGTCACCGATCGCGAGATCCTGCACACCCTCCCCGATCGCCTCGACCGTCCCGGCTCCCTCGAACCCGAGAATCAGTGGCCATTCCGGCATCCCTTTGCCGCGCCCGAGAAAGGTTCCCCGACGGACGTGCACGTCGATCCAGTTCACGCCCGAGTACGCAACCTTGACCCTTACCAGCCCGCTGTCTGGTTCCGGTGGCTCCATCGCCATGGCCTCGAGCACACCGAGCCCGCCGAATGTCCTGATGCCGATTGCACGCATTCGTCCCCCACGCTGGCCAGTCGGTCGGCGTCGTCGCGCGGCAGCCCCTGGCGGCCGCCGCCTAGTGTGGCAGTTTGGAAGTCCGATTCATTCTCCCGGCAGTCTCTGAAAGCGGACTTCCAAACACAACGCCACACTAAGCTCATGATTTAGCTAGTGTCCTTTCGACCGCGAAGTTCGTCCCGACCCGCCAGCTCGATAAAACGAGCTTCGCGGTCGGGACACTAGCCGACTTGGGCATCGCGGCGCAGACTTTACGCTTTTGACGCCACCTCGTACACTTGCGAGGATGCGCTGCCCCAACGGCGTCCCGGACATTCGTCGCCGGGTGGTCCGGGCACAGCCCCTCTGTCATCTGTCATTTGGAGATCGTCCATGCTGCGGATCTACGGTCGCGCGAACTCGATCAATGTCCGCAAAGTGCTATGGATGTGCGACGAGGTCGGCGAGACGTTCACGCGCGAGGATTGGGGACGCGGCTACCGCTCCACACAGGAGGAGCCGTTCCGCAGCGTTTCCGATTTCGGCGTCGTGCCGGTCGTCGACGATGGCGGCTTCGTCCTGCGCGAGTCGAACACGATCGTGCGCTACCTCGCCAGCAAGCACGCCCGCTCCGATCTCTACCCCACGGAGTTGAAGGCCCGCGCGCTGTGCGAGCAATGGATGGACTGGGCCGCCACCGATGCCTACGTCGGTATTCGGCCGGTATTTCTGGGCCTCCAGGTAAAAATGGCGCCATTCAAGGACGACGCCGAGGGCATTCGCGCTGGTATCGCCGAGTGGACCCGGCAGATGCAGCGCCTCGAGACGCACCTGGCTTCTTCTGGCCCATTCGTCACCGGGGCCGCGTTCACCGTGGGAGATATCCCCGTTGGCCTGATCGTGAACCGTTGGTTCTCAATCCCGTTCGAGAAGCCTGGGCTGCCCGCTCTCGCTGCCTATTACGACCGTCTCGCGGAGCGGCCCGCCTACCGCACCCACGGCCGAAACGGGACGCCCTGAGCCGAAAACGGTTGACGTTGCCCCTTCGTGATGCTTCACGACGAGTCATGGGGCAGCTGGCGGTTCTGTCCCATGGGGAAGGGGACTACCGTCGCTATGAGCAACTCGGTCACCACGACGTCGCTCTCGGCAGCCGCTCTGGCGTTTTGCCTGGACGCGAGCATTGGCTCCCACGCCTTGGGGCAGGAATACTGCGTATCGTGCACAGGGCCTGACGCCGTTTATCGGTGTGTGATCGAGAAGGCCGCACCGACTGGCGTGACGCTCAAGCAGCTCTGCGTCGGCACCCTTGCGCGCCAGGGGCGCCATGCGAATTGCGCAGTCCGCGGCGGCACGGTTTTCGACTGCGATGCTCCAATCCGGCGCATCGATGCCCGCTCAGCCGCGAGCGTTCTTTCAAAACCGGCAACCGCTCCGCTAGCGACCACCGGAACGCCGCCGCCCAGCGCGCCACCTCTCCCGCCAGCCGCCGCACAGCCGCCGCCGCTCAAATCGTCGAATACCTCGGCGCCGCCACCCAGACAGGAATCGCAACAGCCGCAAGCCAAGCCTGAGCCGGGTTCCGCCCCTCGAACCGTCGAGGAAATGGCCAAAGACTTGTCCCGCAGCTCCGGCCAGGCGCTTGGCAAGGCCGGCGATGCCATCGGCGGCACCACGCGCAAGGCGTGGGATTGCGTCAAATCATTCTTCAAGTCCTGTTGAGCGTCGCCAGAGGCAGTGCTCCGCCGGATCGAGAGAACGGTCGCGCTACGCTCTCACGCCCGCCCCAGCCAAGCGCGGGCCCGGCGCTGCGCTTCTCCGACGTCGGCGCGTGACAACTCCCGCGCGATTTCGCTGCGATACTGCCGCGCATCGTCATTGCCGCGGGCTGCAGCGAGATTGAACCACTTGTGGGCCTCGACGAGATCGAGGTCCACGCCCCGGCCGCTGCTGTACATCATGCCGAGCTCGAAGAGTGCATCCGGCATCCCGGCCTCGGCCGCCAGCTCCACCATATCCCGTGAGTGCGCTTCGTAACGGGCCATGTCCGCCCTCCCCTTTTCTTCCCCAGTCCCAACTGGCGACCCGTGCCGCGTCCACACCCGGCTCGCGGGTTTGGTCCACATCGCCTGGAGCGTCGCCTCCGCGGACAATGTCAGCTGTCGGATGAGAACTGGTAAATTGCAGAAGACTGCGGTGCGTCGCCGATGGGGATCATGAGCTAAGGCGACGAGGCTGAATGTCGCAAAAACGAACGAAACGACGCAAATACGCACTAAGATCAACAGATTAGAAGGGAACCCGTCAACCTCCGGTTAGCCAAGACCGCAGAATGCCTTGATGCAGCCGCGATCACCGCGGACTTGTGGCGATCGTATGGCGCAATAGCGAATATTTACGGTCTTTGAGGGGTTGCCAGCTGTGCCGTTCGTGGCTAGATGGCCTCTGGGAATAAGCGAATGGTGCGTTCGGGGACAGGGTGCACCGGCGGCTCGGCGAGCCGCGTGAGGACGGGGGACTATGAACGTGCTCACTCGAAGCGCTGCGGTTTTGATGCTCGCGTCAGCGGCGGCCGGTTGTGCCAACGACGCTCCGAATTTGGCCGGCTTCACCTCGACATCGGCCTTGGCGATAGCAACACCGGCGTCCATTACAGTTGCACCGGCTCCGGAAGCACAGCAGGCCTATCGCAAGACGATGGCGGATCGCGTTTTGGCCGCGATCGCGCTCGAGCGTGTGACGGGCCTCAAGCCCGATCCCTCGCGCCTTTCCGAGTAACGGTGAGGTCCAAAGCCTCGTCAGAATATCACTCCTCGGCAAACCAACCTTGCGATCAGGGATCGCCGAAGATTGAAACGATCGTTCTAGCTGCCTGACTAGCTGGTGCGGCTGTTCGGTCGCCCGAACTGCGCCTCCATCTCGCGCCGGAACTTGTAGACGTCGTCGCTCGTGTCGATCTCGACGTCCGTCCACTTGAGACGCTGTCCTTCGGCGATATCCGCCTTGAGCTTGACGTTGTGCGCGAGCCCCAGCGGCAGATAGCCCTCGTCCAGCGACAAGCGCGCCGGCGTCTGTTTTCCCCAGACGCAGAACCCGCCTTCTCCATCGAGAAGCTCGCCTTTTCGGAGAGCCTTCTTGGCGGTCGCAACGACATCCGAGTTGAAGCAAACCGCCGACCCCGTCGGTTCCCGTCGCAGCGCCGCCGACGCGACGGAGACGCCCAGCTCCAGACCGATCATGTGGGTTGGCCGGTAGAGCGATGCAAAGCGACCGCTCTTGTCCGGCAGCATATTGTACTCGGCGAAGCACTGCCGCGCGTACGCGCTATCGCTCTCGATCACCACATACGTCCCCATGGATAGGTGATGCGGCACGTCAGTCCCGTCGCGATAGACCGATGACGTCACCTCGGTCACGCCGGCTTTCTCGAGCACACCGCCCTGCTCGCGCGGCTTGCACACCTCGGCATGCTCGAATCGAGACGCCGGCGGAAACGACAGCCCACCGCTTTGCGCCTCGAGACCGGTTGCATTGCACACCGCCGTCATCTCGATGCCCGACTTGGTGCCATCGATGAAGGAGTTGAACATCTTCGGGTTGATATGGCTGCGATCGGTGATGTTCAGATATTTGTCGAGAATGTCCCACACCGTGTCGGGGTTCGACTGGTGGTAGGCTGGCATGTAGCGCGTGCCCTTGCCCGCCGCCACGACCTTGAACCCGCATGTCCGCGCCCAGTCGACGTGCTCCGCGATCAGTGCCGGCTGGTCGCCCCACGCCATCGAGTAGACGACCCCCTTGGCGCTCGCCCGCTTGGCGATCAGCGGCCCTGCCAGCGCATCGCCCTCGACGTTCACCATCACCACATGCTTTCCGGCATCGATCGCCGCCAGCGCATGCCGGATCCCAGCCGCAGGGTCGCCCGTCGCCTCGATGATCACCTCGATCCGCGGGTCGTCGATGAGCGCCCGCGCGTTGTCGGTGACGTATGTCTTGCCCGTGCTGACCGCCTCGTCGAACGAGCCCGCATCGATTTGCTCCCGCGGCCACTCGACACCCTCCAGCCGTTCGCGGGCGCGCGCCGGCAACAGGTCGGCGAGACCAACGAGATGCATCCCGGTCGTCAAGCGGCACTGCGATAGGAACATCGTGCCGAATTTACCGGCGCCGATCTGGCCTATACGGACGGGCCGGCCGGCCGAGGCGCGCTCGGCGAGCATCCGGGAGAGGTTCATGGGACAGGTCCCCTTCGTGGGCTCGTGGGTTTGCGATTGAGCGGCAAAGCAGCACAAGCCCGGCAAACCGGCAAGGTCGACGTCTGGCGAGGCGTGACGCGACGCGACCACCACGCTAGAACGCGAAGGCAACTCCTGCCGGTCGGCAAGGGGACCTCCACGACCAGCCCGCGAGCCGATGACCGCAACAACCGTCAATGACCCGGTCGTCGACGTCTCGGTGACACGACGCTGGATGATCCTGTTCTCTGTCGTGCTCGGATCGACGATCTACAATGCCACGATCCTGGTCGCGTCCGGGCTGCAGCCGCAGATGCAGGGCGCGATGTCGGCCACCCAGGACGAGATCGCCTGGACGGTGACGTTCAACATCCTGGCCACCGCCATCGTCACCCCGATGACCGGCTGGCTGACCGCCCGTTACGGCGCCCGCAACGTAATGGTCTGGAGCGTTTTCACGTTTACAGTCGGCACGCTGATGTGCGGCCTCGCCGGCTCGCTCGAAAGCCTCGTCTTCTGGCGCATCGTGCAAGGCGGCGGCGGCGCGCCACTGGTCCCCCTCGGACAGACCATACTCCTGAACGTCTTCCCGAGCTGGCAGCACGGCATGGCGATCTCCGTCTTCGGTGTCGCCAACATGGCCGGCCCCGTCATAGGACCGTCCCTCGGTGGTTACATCGCCGAGATTTGGAGCTGGCGTTGGGTCTTCTACCTGACCGTGCCTTTCGGCGCCGCAGCCTTCATCGCCTTCCGGATTACGATGCCGAAGGACGAGCCGGGCGGAGCGCGTCCAAGCCTCGACTGGACAGGCTTCCTGGCTCTCGCCACTGCACTCGCGCTCGCCCAGATCGTCCTCTCTCGAGGCCAGCGCCTCGACTGGTTCGAGTCTGTCGAGATCATCGCCGCGACCGCCCTGTCAGCCATCGCGCTCTACGTCTTCGTCGCCCACTGCCTGACGTCGCCGCGGCCATTCCTGTCGCCCAGCATCCTGACCGATCGCAACTACCTGCTCGGCTTCATCCTCGTGACCGTCTTCGGCATGCTCAATTTCACGCCGATGGTCCTCCTTCCCCAACTCTTGCAGGCCCATGCCGGCTATCCCGACAGTCTCATCGGCTTCGTCATCGCCTGGCGCGGCCTTGGCGCCGTGGTCGGCTTCTTCCTTTCCGACAAGCTGGCACGGATCGATCCGCGCATCGGCATGGCGGGCGGCTTCGCGCTGCATGCGCTATCCGGTTTCTGGCTTTCGTCGATCGACTTGAACGTGCCGGATTGGGTGCTGGCCGCCAATGGCTTCATCCAGGGCGTCGCGATCGGCATCATATGGGTGCCGATGTCGTTCGCCGCCTTCCGCACTTTGGCACCGAGCTATCGTGCCGAGGCGATGGGCGTCTTCCATCTCATGCGCAACATCGGCTCGAGCTTCTTCATCTCGCTCTCGGTGGCCGAGATCGTGCGCGCGACGGGTGCCAACTACAGCCGTCTGTCCGAAAGCGTGTCGCCCTTCAATCGATCGCTCGACCTGCCCTGGGTGGTTGGCTCCTGGTCGGTCGAGACCCTGCCCGACATGGCGCGCCTTGCCCGCGAGATCAATCGGCAGGCAGCGTTGATCGGCTATCTCAATGCGTTCTCGATGTACATGGTCGCCTCGCTCTGCGCCATTCCGCTGGCGCTGATCCTGGGGCGCCGGCAGCGCTGACGAGCTAAGCGCTGCGAGGACGACAGCCGGGATACGATCTCGGCTGTCGTCTCGATCAGGATGCTGCGCCCTCGCGGCGCAGTCCGATCACTTCCTGCAGCCGCAGGCGATCCGGCTCGAGGTCGACCTGCCCGTTACGACGGCTGCGGAATGTGTCACCCGGCCCTTGCCCATCACTGTGCGCGCCACGCGCTGGCGGCTGTGCTGATAGACGGTGTGATTGTGCACGCGCGTCACGGTGCGAACGTGCGTCACGGGGATCACGCGGTTGACGACGATCGTACGATTGACGACGTTGACGTACCGGGTCTTGCGCACGTCCTTGTACTTCGTCACGCGCTTATGCTTGTAGACGTTCTTGTAGACCGTGTTCGTCTTCATGACGGTCCTGGACGCGGGCTTGCAGCTCTTGCAAGCGGCCTCGGCACCCGTCACCCCGAACGACATCAGACCGACAGATAGCGCAATGGCCCCAAGGGCCTTGACGAGAAACTTCATACACCACTCCTACCACTGGATGACTCAATCCCCGCATTTCCTCTCCGGCGCGTTGGCATAAGACGACTACGCAGCGTCTTTGCTCAGCTCAATGGCTGCAAGTGATCAGCATTAAGACGAATTCCGGGTTAACGTTGATTTTGCGAGACAATTCAACTTACCCGGATGAATTTTGCACGGACAATGTCACTATTGAGACACAGATAGTTCCAAGTTTTGGCCTTTTCAGGCGGCATGTTACCCGCAGTCGTTCACTTGAATTGTGCGGAGTGTCGCGTCTTGCGTAGCGCCATCGTCGCCCTGTGCGTCGCCTTTTCGAGTACCATCTCCAGCGTGACAGCAGCACCTTGCCACGCGCCTGCCCTCGAGCGATTGTCTCGCCTCGCGCCGGAAGGTTATCAGGTCTACCGAAAGGCCAAGGACAAGCAGTTCTTCATGAGCTGGATCTCCTGCGACAACGTCCAGCTCGGCCTCACGACGGCCGTGCACGAGACCGTGCACATGATCACCGAGGAGGAGAACGCCTATCCCCTTATCGACGGGCGCCGCCTGCCGCGCGTTCCCGAGCGCCGGCCGCTGTTTCCACCGAAACTGGCCGCCGGTAGCTTCGATCCCGCGAGCACCTACGTCGAGACCTACATGAAGCCCGGCGCCGCGACGTCGGCAGAGGAGTTTGGCTACCTCCTCAACGAGCTGAACGCCTACACCCACGATCTGCATGCCGCCGTGCAGCTCAAGAGCTTGTCGGTTCCCGGGCAAAGCGTGCATCACCGCGACGGCCTGGCAGCGCTCATGGCCTTTGTCGCGGCCTATACCGAGAAGGCCCGTACACATCATCCCGACACGTGGCGCGAGTTGCAGAGACCCGATCTGCGGCGGACCGTTGCGACGCTTTGGGCGCAGTCGGAGGAGGTCATGGGCAATTCCTGCCGGACACCCGATTACGGTTTCGAGGCTCCGGTCTTTCTCGAGCACTTCTGCCGGGCGACGATCCATCACGCGCTCGGCGCGTTGCTCGGGCGCCCGCCCCGCTGTCCGGTAAGCTGCCGCGAAAAGCACGTCACCTCGGCGCCGCAGCAGCGTCGGCGCGGCTCATAGCAGGGTGGCGGCCAATTCGATTGGCGGAAAGCTGAACCCAGCACGCTCGGCCGGCGCCAGACTACGTCGCGGCGGTGTCCGCTTGACGCTCGATGAACCCTCCGATCGCCCGGGCTGCCGGCGGCGCGTAGAGGATCTTGCGATGCCCGAGGCCATCGAACGCCATCAACTCCGCTGTCGGGCAGGCCGCTGCGATCGCCTCCGCATCGGCAAATGACACCTCGTCGTCGTCACGCGCATGCATGAGGAGCGCCGGCCGCCCCGCATCCCGCAGAAGCTGGACGCCCGTGAACGTGTCGATCCGCCGCTTCGCGATGCGCTCGAGGCGCCGCTCGAAGTCGCGTTGCGCCAACTCCGAGAGCCCCCGCTCTGCCCCGAACCGCCGCGTCACATCCTGAAAGCGATTGGGCATCGAGAGTAGGGCATAGCCACGAAACGGATAGGCCGCCGGCATGGGTGTCCCGCCACCACCCGCCAACAGTGTCGCGAGGCCGCCCATCGAATGCGCTACAGCGAAAGCGATAGGCCCGGTAGCAACCGCCACCTCTCGAACGGCATGCGCGCAATCGATCAGGCTGGTACGCGTACCTGGGCTTAGCCCATGAGCCGGCAGATCGGGCAGGACGACACGGTACCCCCGCCGGCGAAGATAGTCGCCGATGGCCATCATGAAGGACGCCTCGCTGGTCCAGCCGTGCACCACGAGAACGCTGGCGCGTGCCACCCCCGCATCTGGCTCCAGGACGTGCGCCACGAGGTCTCCGAACCGCGTCTCGATAGTGTGCCGATCAGCGCCACGCAGATGGAACCGCGCCCGCTCGACCAAAGCTTCGTGATCCGGGCTGCGATGCCGCGAGACTTGCGGCGTGCAGAATGTACGGAACGCGAGATAGCCGGCCAGCGACGGCACCACGTTCAGGGCACCCGGCGGCAGGGTATCGGTCATTCGAAGGACGCGGCTTGGCATAGCGTGGACGAGCGATTGGCAGTAGGGGGTTACATCTAATGTCGCGCACTATTGCCGAAGCCCGGTGGGCTCCGTCAGTTCTTTTTCTGTCATGGTTAGGCGCCGGTCATGGAGGCGTGATCATGCTTGCCGAGCTGTCCAGGCTTCCAGGATCTCGGCGCCAGTCGCATTCCAGACGCCCGCGTGCGAGAGGATGTGATCGAGCACGGCTTCTACCGCCGCAATGCGATGCGGCACCCCCGACACCCACGGCCTGAGCGAGAGCGTCACGAGACGCCCGCCATGATCAGCCGCCTCGCGATACAGCAGGTCGAAGTGATCGGTGACTTGACGCACGTATTGCGCGGCTTTGTGTCGATAGAGGTGGAACAGCTGCAGGTCGCTCACCTCGAAACCGTGCGGCATCGCGTGCAGACCGCCGCTTGCCGTTCGCAGCCGATAGGGCATGTCGTCGTTCACCCAGTCGCATACATAGGCACATCCAGCCTCCGCCACGAGATCGAGCGTAGCCATCGTCTCGCTGTGCCCCGGCGAGTACCACCCGGTCACAGGCTGCCCCGATGCCGCCCGCAACGTCGCCAGCGTCTGCTCCACCCAGCCCTGCTCGACCTCCCGCGCGAGATCACCGGCGTGAACGTGCCCCATGTCGAGACCATGCGCGACGACCTCATGCCCGAGACGCACGCAGTCGCGCACCAGATGCGGATAGCGCATCACCAGCCCCGCCGACATAGCCACCGATGCCTTGAGTCCACGCATCTCGAGAGCCCGCAGGATGCGCGCAGCCCCCACCCGGTTGCCATAGTCGCGCAGCGTGTAGTTCCACAGGTCCGGATAGGGCCGATCGAGCGCCCCCGCCGGCTTGACGCTGCCGATCGCCATGTCGAGCGGAAAAAGCTCGAGCGTCGGCACGACCCAGAGCGCAACACGCGCGTTACCCGGCCATAAGACAGGCTTCCGCCCAAAAAGCGGCGAATATGCATAGCGATCATGATCCATGCCGCGCCGCCGCAGCGGATACTTGAGATAGTCGTCCGGCAGACTCATGACCTCAGGCTCCCGTCCGCTCGGCTATCGCAGCCGTAAACGCGTCGTAGTGATGCGCATTGAAATGCTCGGCGATCTCGGCCGCCGTCGCCAGCCACACGCCGTCGTGGCTCGCAATGTGGTCGAGTGCGCGCGAGAGCTCCCGAACCCGATGAGGCTGTCCGATCAGGAACGGATGCAATGGCAGGCACATGACGCGGCCGCCATCGGCACCCTCGGCATAGAGCCGGTCGAACTGCGCGATGATCATGTCCGTATAATCGGTCGGCGAGGCCGCACCTTGATAGAGCGCCGTGAAATCGTTGATCTCGAGCGAGTAGGGCACGCTGACGAGCCGCCCCTTTGCCGCCTTCACGGGCATCGGCTGGTCGTCGTGGAAGAGGTCGAGGGTGTAGGCGAGGCCAGCCTCGGCCAGGAGATCGATGGTGCGGTCGGTCAGCGTGATGGCAGGCGCGAGCCAGCCCTTGAGGTCCTGGCCTGAGCAGCGCTTGATCGTATCCCGCACGTTAGTGATGAGTGCCCGTTCCTGATCCTCGCTCATGCCATAGGTATAGCGCGTGTTGTAGACGCCGTGGCTGAACAGCTCCCACCCGCGCGCGACGCACGCCTCGATGATCTCCGGATAGTGGTCCGCCACCGCGACGTTGAGCGAGACGCTACCGCGTATGCCGAACCGGTCCATCACCTCCATCATGCGCCATACACCGACCCGGTTGCCGTAGTCGCGCCACGAGTAGCCGAGGACGTCCGGCACGGGCCGCGCCCAGGGCGTGCGCATCGGGTTGATCGGCGGATCGATCTCGTAGTGCTCGATGTTCGGCGCGCACCAGAAGGCAAGCCGTGCCCCGCCTGGCCACGTGATCGCCGGTCGGTCGAAATACGGCAGATAATCGTAGAGCCCCGGATCGGCCTTGCGTTGCATCGCGCGCTTCCTTGCTCGGCCGCATGCGCGGCGGACTTGCCTCTCCACGTCCGACGCCGCTATCGTCTGGCAACGAGAACGAGCTGCCGGAGAACGGCGCAGACCCGGAGGATGTCACGCCAACGAGGCCGCCCACAAGGCCACCATGGCGCCGGCAGTCCTGCATCAGGCTGGACAACGCGAGAGCCCATGACTGAAAAGCGTATCCGCCTCGTCGTCGACGACGAGAAGTGCCAGGGTCACAACCGCTGCCGTCTCCTGGCACCGGACCTCATCGAGATCGACGATCTCGGCTTCGCCCATGCAAAGGGCGATGGCAGCGTCCCGCCGGAGCAGGCCGAGAAGGCGCGCCTCGCGGTGAAGAACTGCCCGGAGTTCGCCCTCCGTCTCGAGACCGACGACCGATAGGAGCGCTGCCATGACCGGGCGTCCCCCCGTTGCCGATTGGGCAACCGACTTCGACCACACCGATCCGCGCTGGACCGAGGACCCTTACACCATCATGGCCGAGCTGCGCGGCCGTTGCCCCATGGCCCGCTCCGAGCGATACGGCGGTCTGCACGCGCCAATGCGCTACGCCGACGTTCGCGCGATTGCCTACGACACAGACCACTTCTCCTCGAAGCGCGTCGTCATTCGCGAGAACCCGCCGAATGTGCCGCTGCCCTCCCCGCCCATCACGTCGGACCCGCCGCACCACAAGCCGGCACGCATGCTGCTGCTGCCAGCCTTCACCCCGCAGCGCATCGACCCGCTGATTCCGGACGCCCGCCGCATCTGCAACGCGTTGCTCGACGGCCTCGCCGGACGCACGGACGTCGACGCGGCGATCGACTACGCCCAGCACATCCCGGTGAAAGTCATCGCCAAGATGCTCGGCATCCCCGAGGCCGAGGGCGACCGTTTCCGCGAATGGATCCACGTTTTCATCGAGGACACCATTGTCGACGACGGCACCAGCGCTGACCGGCTCGTCGCCACCGCCCGCGAGATGGACGCATTCTTCGGCCACTACGCCGAGCTGCGCCGCAAGGAGCCCAAGGATGACCTGATCTCCTTCCTGCTCGCCGCCCAGCACGATGGAGCCCCGCTCACCGAGCGCCATTTCTACGGGGCGCTGCGGCTCCTGCTGATCGCTGGCATCGACACCACCTGGTCGGCGATCGGCGCGAGCTTGCTGCATCTCGCCACCCACCCCGCCGATCGCGACCGCCTCGTCACAGAGCCCGAGCTGATGCCCTTGGCCGTCGAGGAGTTTTTGCGCGCCTACGCGCCCGTGACCATGGCCCGTCGGGTCAAGGACGACACCGAGCTTTCCGGCTGCCCAATGAAAGCCGGCGAATGGATCATGCTGAGCTTCCCCGCGGCCAATCGCGACCCCGATGTATTCCCCGATCCGGACACGGTGATCATCGATCGCGAGGACAACCGCCACGCGGCCTTCGGCCTCGGCATCCACCGCTGCATCGGCTCCAACCTCGCCCGCATGGAGATCACGATCGCACTCGAGGAGTGGCTGAGGCGATTCCCGAGGTTCACCTTGCAGGACGGCGCCAGGATCGCCTGGTCGAAAGGCCCCGTTCGCGGGCCGCGGACCGTGCCGGTCCGGCTGGGATGAAGGAGCGCAGCGCAATCCGGCCGCTTGGCTCTCTGCGCCTACCCTGCCGGCCCTCACGCGAGCCGGCCGCGATCATGCGATGGCCAGAAAGGGATCGAGAATGCCTGCCGTCTTCTATCAAAGTGTCGGCAATAGCCTGACCCAGTGGGACGTCGACGTTGCGGCCGCAACCCTGACACCGCGCGCCTCGGTCGAGCTCCCGTCGAACGTCCAGTACGTGTGGCCCCATCCCTCGCGGAAGTTCCTGACCGTCACCACCAGCGACGCTGCCTCCGGCAACGCCCCCAATCCGGGCAGTGTGCACCGCCTGTGCGCGTTGCGCATCGATACGAAAGGTGCCCTTTCGCTCCACGGTGAGCCGGCAGCGCTTCCCCAGCGCCCCATCCACCACAGTCTTGATATCAGCGGTCGTTACGCACTCACGTGCTACAACACGCCGAGCAATCTCACCGTCCACCGCATCAACGATGATGGCACCGTCGGCAGCCTTGTCGAGCAGCCGCATGACCTCGACCTCGGCATCTACGCCCATCAGGTCCTCGCCACGCCATCGAACCGTGCCGTCATCTTGGTCACCCGCGGCAACCGCCCGGAGGGCGGCAAGCCCGAGGATCCCGGCGCCCTGAAGATCTACGGCTTCAAGGACGGACGCCTATCCCCGCTCGCGAACCTTCCTGTTGGCGGCAAGGGCGGCCACGGCTACGGCCCGCGCCACCTCGACTTCCATCCGTCGCAGCCTTGGGTCTACGTCTCCGTCGAGTCGCAGAACGAGCTCCACATGCATCGGCTGGACGGCGATGGCCTCTCAGCGGAGCCGCTCTATCAGATGCGCTCGACGGTCGGCACCTACGATATCAGCTTCCCTCAAGCCGCCGGCGGCATTCACGTCCACCCCAACGGCCGCACCGTCTATGTCTCGAACCGGGCCAACGCGACCGTCGACTTCAACGGCAAGCGGGTCTTCCGCGGTGGCGAGAACAACATCGCCGTCTTCGCCATAGATCCCGCCACCGGCGAGCCCAAGCCGATCCAGCACGCGGACCCGCAGAGCTACCACGTACGCACCTTCAGCATCGATCCGAGCGGCAAGCTGCTTGTCGCGGCCAGCATCGCGGGGCTCGACGTGCGCGACGGCGAGACGGTCCGGCATGTCCCCGCCGCCCTCACCGTATTCCGCATCGCCGACGATGGCAGCCTCGCGTTCGCGCGCAAATACGACGGCGACGTCGGCGACAAATACCAGTGGTGGACGGGTTTTGTCGGTCTCCCTTGATGAGCGTCCACGTGCCCGTCCGCCACTCCTGACCGTAGAAAAGACGAAGGCCCCGACCGGCAGCGGCGGGGCCTTCATTCGATCGCACCAAGGAACTGGCCGCTTTACGTCCGCCGCTTCTCGACCACGACGCCGGCCGCCGCCAGCCGCTCGATGGCCGCCTCGTCGAAGCCGTGCTCGCGCAGCACCTCTCGCGCATGGGCCGAGAACTTCGGCGGCGGCGAGGTCAGGCCGCCCGGCGTGCGCGACAGCCGCACCGGCGTTCCCGTGCCCTTGTACCAGTCCATCTCGTAGACCATGCCGCGCGCCTTGGTGTGCTCGCTCTCGAGCACCTGCTTGGTGTTGAGCACAGGTCCGCACGGCAGCCCGGTTGCCAGCAGCTCCAGCGCGAACGTCATGCCGTCCACCTCGCCGAGCTTGGCCGTGATGATCTCGTTCAATGCATCGCGATTGTTCTGCCGGTCACCGTTGGTCTTGAAGCGCGGATCGTCGGCAAGCTCTGGCCGTCCAAGCACCTCGCACACTTTCTTGAAGGCGCGATTGTTGCCGGCCCCGATCATCACCGGCACCGTCTTGGTCGGGTACATGCCGTAGGGCACCAAATTGGCGTGCTGGTTGCCCGTCAGCTGCGGCACCTTCCCCGACAGGTGATAGTTCGGGAAGTGCGGGTGCATCAGCGACATCGCGGCATCATACAGCGTCACCTCGATCTGCTGGCCCTCGCCGGAGATCTCGCGCTCACGCATCGAGAGCAGAATGCCGATGACGCAATAGAGGCCCATCGAAATGTCGACGACGGGCAGCCCGAGCCGCATCGGCCCCGACTCCTGCGAGCCGTTGACGCTGTAGTGACCCGTCATCGCGCCGACGATACCGTCGTAGCCGGGAAACCCGCCGAGCGGTCCGTCGGAGCCAAAACCGGAGATCTTGCAGTAGATCAGCCGCGGGAACTTCTTCTTCAGCTCCTCGTAGCCGATGCCCCAGGCCTCCATCGAGCCGGGCTTGAAGTTCTCGATGACGACATCCGCGCCTTCGAGCAGCCGCAACAGCACCTCGCGGCCCTCGGGCTTCCCGAGATCCAGGCCCACCGAGCGCTTGTTGCGGTTGATGCCGATGAAATAGGCCGCATCCTCGTCGTGGAAAGGAGGCCCCCAGTCGCGAACCTCGTCGCCCTGCGGCGGCTCGAGCTTGATTACGTCGGCGCCGTGGTCGGCGAGAAGCTGCGTACCGTACGGCCCGCCCAGCACACGCGTCAGATCGACCACCTTGACGCCCGCGAGCGCGCCGCCGCCCTTCCGCAAGCCCTTCGCCTCGCCCGCCTCGTGCCCGTCCTTCGCCATGACGCTCCGCTCCCAGGTGACAGATTTGTTGCCTCATTCGGTGCCACAGGGGCGCCAACGTGGCAACCCGCTCGATCGCCACCATGGTCAACGCGAAGGTTTGCCGTTCGCGGCACGTGCCGGACAGATCGAGCCGCAGCAATGCCGGACGGGTCGTGCAGCCGGGGTGCCCGGCCCTGATTGCCGCTTTACGGCCAATGCCCGGAATGCAGAGATAAGACGAGCCTCGCTGCCCCTCGGAGACCTCGAACATGTACGCAATCCGCAAACTGCGGCCCGGCTTCGGCCTCGACGCCGTCGACGTGCCCGAGCCATCCCCACCCGGCCCGGGCGAGGTGCTCGTCCGCGTCGAGAACGTCGGCGTCTGCGGCAGCGACGTCCACATCTACGAATGGACAGACGGCTACGATTTCATGGCTCCTCATCTCCCGGCCACGCTCGGCCACGAATTCGCCGGTCATGTCTCCGTCGCAGGGTCGGACGCCGGGATCGCGGAAGGCACGCGCGTTGCCGTCGTGCCGACGGTCTTCTGCGGCACCTGCCCCGGCTGCCGTGGCGGCACGCCGCAAACGTGCACCAATCGCCGCGCGGTCGGCCTGACCCGAGATGGCGGCTTCGCGCGTCATGTGCTGGTGCCCGCGTCCAACCTGCTCGTGCTCCCCGCCGCCCTGGACACCGAGCTCGGAGCCCTCGTCGAGCCGCTTTCCGTCTCGGCCGACGCTGTGCTCGTCGGCGAGATAACGCTCGGTGACACGATTCTGGTGCTCGGGCCCGGCACCATCGGCCAGGGCATCGCCCTGATGGCCAGAGCCGCCGGTGCCGGCCGTGTCATCGTCGCAGGCCGTGCCGACGGTCCCCGGTTCGACGTTCTCCGCAAGCTTGGTTTGCCCGATATCGTCGACGTGGCCGAAGGCCCGCTCGGCGAGCAGGTCATAGCGCTGACCGGCGGCACGCCCGTCGATGTCGTGCTCGAGGCCACCGGCCATCCCCCGTCGATCGTCGACGGCCTCGGCGTTCTTAAGAAAGGCGGCGTCCTCGTCGTCGCCGGCATTCATCCCGGCCCGCTCACCCTTCCGTTGACGGTTTTCGTGCGCAACCGGCACCAGCTTCGCGCATCTCACAGCACCGAGCGGCGGACTTGGGACCGCGTCGTATCGCTGATGGCACGCGATCCGGAAAGCTTCCGCCCCATGATCACGCACCGCTTGCCGCTCGAGCGCGGCCTGGAGGGCTTCGAGCTCGCCCGCCAGCGCGTGGCGAGCAAGGTGATGCTGCGGCCCTGAGCCGAATTTGCGCCCGGGCATGGTCAACTGGCCCCGAGGCGGCCTACATTGAGCGCCACCCGATCCGACCAAGTTTGCCGAGGACAACGCCGATGCCGATCGCAACCAAGTACCTCTTCATCGTCAGCATGGACGTCGACGCCGACAAGGAGGCTCTCTTCAACGAGGTCTACGACACCGAGCACGTACCCTACATCTCGAAGGTGCCCGGCGTTCGCGGCGCCACCCGCATCAAGGGCGAGGCCTTCACCATGCAACTCGGCGGCGAGCGTATCGAGAAGCAGCACGACGGCCCCGCCTATACCGCCATCTACGAGATTGACAATCCAGGCGTGCTCCTGAGCCCGGAATGGGCCGAGGCTGGCGAGAAGGGCCGTTGGCCGGGCGGCGTCCGTCCGTTTACGCGCAATCGCCGGCATTGGGTGTGCAAAGTGATCTGATTTGTCGCGCGCCGGTTCCATCTGCGCGACGGATCATGGTGGAGCCGGCCGTTGACGAAGCCGTGAACAGAAGCGTGCCTGCGCTTCAATCCCGGGCGGTTGTGCTGTAGCCTCCGCTTGGCAACTCCCCCAGTGTCGCGCAACGAGAGGGCCTCCCGCGGATGCGACGCCTCATGACGCTCCTGATCCTGCTGGCCGTGGCAGGATCGGCTTGGTACGCGCACCAGAGCGATCCCCGGGTGCGGCAATGGCTGTCTGAGCGCCTCGGCGGCGAGAAGCCGAAAGCCAAGGCGAAATCGCTGCCTCCGGCGCCCGTTCGCCTCGCTCAGACGAAGCGGCGCGATGTCCCGATCGTGCTCGAGGGCGTCGGTAACGTGCAAGCCCGCTCCACCGTCGCGATCAAGGCCCGGGTCGATGGCCAGCTGATGGAGGCCGTCGTCTCCGAAGGGCAGATGGTCAAGAAGGGCGATCTTCTCTTTCGCCTCGATGCCCGCCCGTTCGAGGCACAGCTACGCCAGGCCGAGGCGAATGTGGCGCGCGACCGCGCCAATCTCGATAAGGCACTGACCGACGAGAAGCGCTTCGAGAGCCTTGCCCAGAAGGGTATTTCGCCGAGAACCAAGCTCGAGGAGGCCGAGACGTCAGTTGCCGCTCTCGGAGCCGCAATCCAGGCGTCAGAGGCGGCCGTCGAGATAGCGCGTCTCAACCTGGAGTACGCCACCATCAAGGCGCCGATCGAGGGACGCGTTGGCTCTATTCTCCTCGCCCCCGGCAACATGGTGAAAGCCAACGACACGCAAGCCATCATGATGCTGACCGCGATCAAGCCGATCAACATTGCCTTCGGCCTCCCCGAGCAGCACATCGGTGAGCTTCGCACGCGCATGAAGGCGGCCGAGCCCTTGGTCGTCGAGGCCAGCGTTCAGGGCGACGAATCAGCGCGCGAGAACGGTGAGCTGTTCTTCATCAACAACGCCGTCGACACGGCGACTGGCACGATCATGGTCATGGCCCGTTTCGCAAATGCGGAGGAGCGGCTCGTGCCCGGCCAGTTCGTCAGAGCCCGCGTCCGCATGACGACGCTGCCCGAGGCCGTGGTCGCTCCCTCGAAGGCCATCCAGATCAATCAGGCTGGCCATTATGCGTGGGTGGTCAAGCCCGACATGACGGCGGAGCTCAGGCCGGTCACCATCGGCCCCACGGTCGGAGACGAGATCGTCATAAGCCGCGGCCTCGAGGTCGGCGAAAGCATCGTCGTCGACGGGCAGTTGCGCCTGTTCCCTGGATCCCGGGTCGCCCCGGTCGGCGGCGCGCCGAAAAGTGCCAAGGCGAAGGGACAGTCATGAACCCAGCCGAGACCTGTATCCGCCGGCCGGTCATGACAACGCTCGTCATGGCCGCCATTGTGCTTTTCGGTTTGGTTGCATACCGCTCGCTGCCGGTCGCCGAGCTACCGAGTGTCGATTTCCCGACCATCGAGATCAGGGCGACGTTGCCGGGCGCCAACCCGGAGACGATGGCGTCAGCCATCGCCACCCCGATCGAGAACCAGCTCTCGCGCGTCGCCGGCATCAAGACGATGACGTCGGTAAGCTCGACGGGCAATAGCCGCATCACCGTCGAGTTCGATCTCGACCGCAACATCGACGCGGCGGCCCTCGACGTGCAGACTGCAATCTCCGCGGCCCAGCGCAGCTTACCGCCCGAGATGCTGGACGCGCCGTCATTCCGGAAGATCAACCCGGCCGACTTCGCCATCTATTATGTGCGCCTCTCCTCGGCGACGCTCCCGATGGCGACCTTGAGCGACTACGCCGAGACGATCCTCCAGCAGCAGGTGTCGACGATACCAGGTGTCGCCCAGGTCCAGTTCTGGGGACAGCAGAAATACGCGGTTCGCGTCCAGATCGATCCCCGGCTGGTCGTGACCCGAAATGTCGGCTTCGACGATATCGAGCGCTCGATCAGGGGCGGAAACACCAACCTTCCGACTGGCTCTCTGTCCGGCCCCTCGAAGGAGATGTCGATCAAGACCACGGGCAATCTCGCCTCGGCTCAGGGCTACAACGACATTGTCGTGGCCTGGCGAAATGGCGCTCCCGTGCGGATCAAGGACGTCGGCCGCGCCGTCGACGACGTCGAGCAGAACAAGGTGTCGACCTGGTTTGGCAACGAGCAGGGCATGATGATGGCGGTCTACCGCCAGCCCGGCTCCAACACGGTGCAGACGGTCGACGCGATCAACAAGGTCCTCCCGCAACTTCGCCAGCAACTCCCGGCCTCGGTCACGCTCGAGGTCATGTATGATCGCTCGCGCACGATCCGCGCCTCCATCAATGAGGTCCAGAACCATCTCGGCCTTGCCGCCAGCCTCGTTGTGATGGTGATTTTCCTCTTCCTGCGCAATCTGCGGGCGACCTTCATCGCATCCGTCGCTTTGCCGATCTCGATCGTCGGCACATTCGCGGCCATGTACGCCCTTGGTTTCAGCCTCAACAATCTCTCCCTGATGGCCCTTACTCTCGCGGTCGGCTTCGTGGTCGATGACGCGATCGTGGTGCTCGAGAACATCGTGCGACACCGCGAGAACGGCTTGTCGACGATGGAGGCGGCGCTGAAGGGCAGCCGCGAGATCGGTTTCACCATCATCTCGATGACCATCTCGCTCGTGGCTGTGTTCATTCCCGTCATCTTCATGGGCGGCATGCTGGGTCGCCTGCTCAACGAGTTCGCCATCACGATCTCGGTCGCCATCCTCGTCTCCGGCGTGGTGTCGCTGACCCTGACCCCGATGCTGTGCTCGCGCATGCTGACCGGCGATCACAACCATGGCTCCGGCGGGCGGCTCTATCGGATGAGCGAGGCCGTCTTCGACGGCATGCTCTGGTGCTACGACGTCGGTCTCCGGTGGTGTCTGCGCCACAAGCTCATTGTACTGCTGTCGTTCTTCGCCTCGATCTGGGCAACGGTGCATCTCTACGGCCAGATCCAGAAGGATTTCCTGCCGGCCGAGGACACCGGCCGTCTTCTGGCGCGCACCGAGGCTTCGATCGATTCCTCCTACGAGGCCTTGAAAGGCTATCAAGCCGAGGTGACGCGCATCGCGGAGAAGAATCCCAACATCGAGCAGATCATGTCGCGGGTCGGCGCCTCCGGATCGTCCTCGAACAACAACCAGGGCTTCCTGCTGTTGACACTGAAGCCCCGCGACCAGCGTCCGGAGCCTTCCATCGACAAGATCGTCCAGGATCTGCGCCGCTCTCTCAACACCGTTCCCGGTATCCGCACCTTCGTCCTCAACCCACCGGCGATCCGCGTCGGCGGGCGGCTGTCCAATGCCGATTTCCAGTACACGATGCAGGATCTCGACCTCGACACGCTGTATCGCTGGGTCGGCACGATGACCGAGGAGATGCGCCGATTGCCCGGCTTCCAGGACGTCACGAGCGACCTGAAGATCGGCAGCCCCGCCGTCATGGTCGATATCGAGCGCGACCGAGCCGCCGCCCTGGGCGTCGACGCACGCCAAGTCGAGCAGGCGCTCGCCGCGGCGTTCGGATCTCGCAAGGTCTCCACGATCTATACCTCGTCGAGCCAGTATGCCGTGATCCTCGAGGTTCTACCGGAGATGCAGCGGGACGCGGTCAGCCTGAAAGAGATCTACGTGCGCTCGTCGAGCGGCAAGTTGCTGCCTCTCGATACGTTGACAACGCAGCGCCGTGAGGTCGCGCCACTGCAGGTCAACCATCAGGGCCAGCTCCCGGCCGTGACCGTGTCGTTCAATCTCGCACCGGACGTCTCGCTTGGAACGGCAATCGACGCCGTTCGCGCTCTCGAGCGCCGGGTAGGTTTGCCATCCACCCTCACGACATCGTTCGGCGGAACTGCCGCCGCCTTCGAGGAATCGATGGCCAATATGGGCATCCTCCTCGCGCTGGCCGTGATCGTCGTCTACATCGTGCTCGGCATTCTCTACGAGAGCTACATTCACCCGCTCACGATCCTCTCAGGCCTGCCGGCCGCCGGCCTGGGCGCCCTGCTCGCCCTGACGTTGGCCGGACTGCCGCTGACGCTCTATGCCTTTGTCGGCATCATCATGCTGGTCGGCATCGTCAAGAAGAACGCGATCATGATGATCGACTTCGCTCTCGAGGCGCAACGCACGGAAGGCAAGTCGCCTGAGGCGGCAATCTACGAGGCCTGCCGCCTGCGCTTCCGCCCGATCATGATGACCACCTTCGCCGCTTTGGCGGGCGCATTGCCGATTGCTCTGGGACACGGCGCAGGTGCCGAGGCACGCGCCCCGCTCGGCATCACGGTGGTCGGTGGACTGGCCGTTTCCCAGGTGATCACGCTTTTCCTGACGCCCGTGATCTACCTGTATATGGATCGGCTGCAAGGCATGTTCAGGCGGTCCGAGCCAAGTCACGCCCCTCAACCAGCGCCAATTCAAGCTGCTGAGTGATCGGGTGAATATGAAGGTGCGCAGGCGGCACTCGGCTCAGTAGGCCGACGCCACCGTGCCGACGCCATCCTTGTTGTAGATGTCACGGCGAAACTGCACCACGCCGTCCTCTGTCGCCCAAGCCGTGATGTAGGCGAAGTAGAGAGGCACCGACCTCTTCAAAGTCACGTCGAGACGCTCACCCGACTTCTTCATCTCCTTGACCTTTTCCTCGGTCCAGCCCTGGTCCTTCATCAGCCAGGCTGCGAGGTGCTCGATACCGGAGATGCGCACACAGCCAGAGCTTGCCGCACGAAAATTGCGCCCGAACAAGGTCTGCGAAGGGGTGTCGTGCATATAGACGGAGTGCGCGTTGTGGAAGTTGATCTTGACGAAGCCGAGCGGATTCTCCGGCCCCGGTTGCTGGCGATAGGTCAACCAAGCGGTGCCGACGCTGCTCCAGTTGATCTTGCTCGAAATCGAGCTTCTTGCCATTGGCGCCGAAGGCCTCGATTCCGTACTTCGCCAGCACATCCTGACCGCGCTTTTGCATGTCCCGGCCCTTGGGCATCAGGTCCTTCGTGATAACCGTCGGCGGCAAGTGCCAGACAGGATTGAAATTGAGCTGATGGATCGCTGACTTGAGCAGCGGCGTCTGCCGGTCGATCTTGCCGACGACGCCGGCATGTCGCGATACCACGCGGTCTCCCTCCACCGCCTCGATCTGAGCGGCCGGGATGTTGACCACGACGTATTTCTTGCCCGCGGACCGCGCCAGCTCTTGCACCCTGCTCAGGTTGGTCTTGAGCTGTGCCAGGCGAACCGCGGCCGGAATGTTCAAGGCCGCAATCGTGCGCTTATCGACGAGGCCGGTCGGCGTCAGCCCGTTCGAGGCCTGGAACCGCTTGACCGCGCGCTCCACCGCATTGTCGTAGTCGTAGCCGAACAGGCTGTCGTCGGCGCCCTTGAGATCGCCCGAGATCGCGAGGCGTCGGCGCAGAAGCTCGACGGCACGGCCACTAGAGCCAGGTTGCAGCGTCACATCCGGCACAGCCGGCCAGCCGCCCTTCTCGACGATGTCCGTGTAACGCGTGATAGCCGCGCGCATCGCCGCCACGTTCTCGGGCGCGAGCGTCGGGAAGCCCTTCGGCGGGTTCGCCTCCCACTGACGCGCGAAGGAGTGATCGTAGGGCTGGCTGAACGCTGCTGTGGATGTGTTGTGAGGATCGAAACGGATCCAGCTTTGCTGGCCATCGTAGGCGAGGACCGGCGACGCCGCGGCCAACGCCGCGCCGAAGCAGCTCAAAGCCGACAACCGATGGAAGCGAAAGCGGTTCGTCATCGCCCAAGTCCTGCCCAAAGAAGATTCGGCACGCCGGTCTCGTCTCCGGAGTGCTGCATATCGAAGCGCAGTCTAGCGGCCAAGGGTTAACGAGGTGGTAACCTTCGTCGCCTTCTGGATCGGGGCCAAACGCTGCCTTCTCCAAACTGTCATGGGGGAAAAACCGAGGCGGCTCAATTCACGTCTGGCTCGGTGGCATCGGGATGCGAAAGGCTGGTGCGCGGCGGCAACAGCGACGATCCGTCCAGGATCACCCCGGCCCAACAAAAAAAAGGGACCGCACAGGCGATCCCCTTTCTCTCAATTCCAGCATTACAGGAAACGCCAGGCCCGCGCGATCACAGCCGATAGCGGATCTGGTCGGACCAGAATCGCTCGAGACGCACGAGCGACTTGTTGAGCTCCTGCACGTCGCGGCGATTGACCTCGCCAACGGCCTCGATCGAGCCGAGCTGCCGCTGATAAAGAGCATTCACCACGTCGCACGCATCCTTGCCCTTCTGGGTGAGGCTGACGCGCACGGACCGGCGGTCGATCTCGGACCGCTTATAGTGGAGATAGCCCATATCCACGAGCTTCTTCAGATTGTAGGAGACGTTCGAGCCGAGATAATAGCCGCGCGTCTTGAGCTCACCCGCCGTCAACTCGCTCTCGCCGATATTGTAGAGAAGCAGCGCCTGCACGCTGTTGAGCTCCGCCCCACCAACGCGATCGAACTCGTCCTTGATCACATCGAGAAGCAAGCGGTGCAGCCGCTCGATCAGCCGCAGTGCTTGGAGATAGTCGCTACGAAACAACTCGTCCTTCGCCGGCGCGCGAGCACGCCCGAGATCCAACGCAACTGTCATTGTTCCTGCCTTCGGTTCTGCCTGACGCTCAGCCCGACTCTTTTGCTTGTCTGGTCGGGTCGTGGACTGAACCTAGACGAGGAAATTAAATCTTACCCTAAAAGACATACTAAACAGCAGGTTAATAGATCGAACAACTGCCGGGCACTGTATTTCAGTGGGCCGAGCGAGCCTTCGCTCGCAAATACAGGCACGCTCCGTCGCCTCGTGCGACGGGCAGAGCCATACGGCATCGATATTGCCAAACGCTTGCCCCGGGCGACGCGAGAGACGCTAAGAGCGTGCCGCGTCCATCTCCCGTCGCGTCGGAAGCGCGAGCTCGTCCTGGCCGAGAGGCGCAAAATAGTCCGAGACGAGATCAGGCGGTACGTCCTCCACCCGCCGATGCCGCCAGCGTGGTTGCCTGTCCTTGTCGATCAGCGCTGCCCGCACGCCCTCGTGGAAATCGGCATCGCCGACCAGACGCCACGCCAGCCGGAAATCCTGGATGAGCGTTTCCCGGATATCGAGCCCCGCCGCGTCGACGATCGAGCGGAACGTCAGTGCCAGCGCCAACGGCGACCTTGACCGCATCACGGCCGCCGTCTCGGACGCCCATTCGCGATCCTCGACATGCGGCTTCTCAAGCCGCTCGAGAATGTCGATCAGGGACGGCGCGTCGAAATACCGGGCGATGCGGGCCGCATGCGTCGTCAACGGGCCGTCGCCAAGGTCCCGGTGCCGCACGTCGAGCACTGGGTCCACCGGATCTGCGTCTGCGATCTGAGCCGAGACAGCCGCATACGCTTCGCGTGGGATGGTATGCGTCGCAAGGCCGAGAGCCAGGGCATCCGCCGGCCCGACCTCCGCGCCCGTCAGACCCAGATAGAGCCCGATCCCCTTCGCCATTCGCGCGAACGCATGCGAGACGCCACAATCCGGAAAGTAGCCGATGGCCGTTTCCGGCATGCTGAAGCGATACCCGTCCCCGGCAACGCGATGCGTCCCGTAGAGCGTGAGCCCGACGCCCGTGCCCATTACGACGCCGTCGATCAGTGAAATTGTCGGCTTGGAGAAACACTCGTGTAGCCAGCAGAGACGCAGCTCGAAGCCGAGCGCAGCCCGCGCAGCGCCGATGTCGTGCCGTGCCAGCTCCAGAATGTCTCGTACATCGCCGCCGACGGAGAACACGCGATCGAGCTCGGAGACAAGCGAAGCCGCGTAGATCCCGGGGTCTTTGGCCAGACGCGGATACCACCCGGCCAGATCGACTTCCATGTCGCGGGTGATCGCGTTCCGGCGCTCGGGCCGATTGAACGTCGCTATGCCGAGCGCGTTGCTCCGGCCAAGCGTCAAGCCAGCCGCGCCGCTGCCCGGGCCCATCGCGCCAGTGGTCATCTCGAAACTCCGCCTTCGCGCGCCTCTCTAGTGCTGCCGGAACAACACCCGGCACACGATCGTTACAGCACGCCCGGTGATTTGTCGGCAGTTCGCTGCGTTGCCCCGGCACCGCCACAATCCAACGGGCAATACGCCGCTACCAAACGGGCATCGATTCCAGCATTATGCTGATGATTCGTTGCGCATGCGGCTCGGCGCTTGGCGTCTCCGACCGCGCGGTTCATGTGCTGAGACTGGGGTCGTCATGCTGCAATTGCCGTTGAGACAAGTCGCGCTGCTGGCCGTAGCCGCAATCGCAGCACCGATAACGACGGCACGCGCCCAGTCGCCGGCCAAGACACCGCAGTGGCCACTCACGCTACAGGACGTCCGACCCACGCTAATGGCGCAAGCGACCGGTCAGCTCCGCGCCGCGCCGGGGGTGCCGCAAGCGTCGGCACCGACACCCGGTGGCATTGCTCCGCCGCCTCAGTCCGCACCGGTAGAGCCCGGCTGGACCGAGAGCGAGATCGCCACCGCCCGCGCGCGCTGCAACGCTATTTTGGCCCGCTACAATGCGACTGCGACCCCTATGGAGCCGATCCGAGAAGGCGAATGTGGCACGCCCTACCCGGTTCAGTTGACCAGCATTGGCAAGGTCACCCTATCTCAGCCCGCCATCGTCAACTGTGAGATGGTGGCGGCACTCGGCGACTGGCTCAAGATCGACGTACAGCCCGCAGCCAAGAAAATGCTCGGCCGCCAGGTCGTGGGAATCGGCGTTCTGAGCTCCTACTCCTGCCGGAACGCCTATGGTCGAAAGCGCAGCCGGCTGAGCGAGCATGGTCGCGCCAACGCCATCGACATCAAGGGCTTTCAGCTGGATCGCAAGGACGATGTCGACCTCTTGGCCGATTGGGGGATGACCGAGCGCGACATCAAGGCCCGCATCGCAGCCGCGGAGGCTGCCGCGCGCGCTCGTGCAGTCGCGCAAGCCAAAGCCGACGCCGAAGCCCGTGCTCAAGCGATCGCCCGGGCCCAGCAACGCAAGCAGCAGGGGCTTTCAGCACCTGGACTGTCACTCGCCGAACGCAACGCACGCCAGAACAGCCTCGGGCTTATTCCTTCTGCCGATGGCCTGACGGCACTGCGTGGCATCGTCGGTGCTCCGACCCTCAAGGGCGCGGGAGAGGAGGACGACAGCGGGAATTCCACTCTGTCTCTCGGACAGCCATCGCGGCTCGGCGGACCGAAGGCAAAAGAGCACCAGGCCACTCTACCTCGGCAACCTATCGCCACTCCGACCGTGCCGGCCCCAGTGGTCGATGCGAAGGGACAGAATGCGCGCCAGCGCTTCCTGCGCTTGCTCCACGTGTCGGGCTGCAACCGATTTTCCACCGCCCTCGGGCCCGAGGCCAACGAAGCGCACCGCAATCATTTCCACTTCGACCTTGCCGATCGCGGCGGTCGTGGCAGCTATTGCGAGTAGTCGCCGCACTGTCCCGGGTGCTGAAGCCCCACGCGATGCAGCAACCGCGAGCGGTTCGGCAGTCGCGTAAATCATCTTGAAAACAATCGAGGCGGCGTGAGCCTGTCACGCCGCCTCGTCTGTCTGCCTGGACTGGAACGCGCGCCTCAGCCAACCGCGCGTCGCAGCATCACGCCGATCAGATGCGCGCGATAGTCCGCTTCCGCGTGGATGTCGGACATGAGGTTCGAGGCATCGATCTTCACACCATCGACCGCCTTCGCCGAGAAGTCGGTCGCAAGGGCCTTCTCCGCTTCAGCCAGACGGTAGACGCCTGACGCGCCTGCCCCCGTCACCGCGACACGAACGCCGGATTTCGACTTCGCGACCGCCACGCCCACCAGCGCGTAACGCGAGGCGGGATTGGCGAACTTGGCGTAGGCGAAGCGCTCGGCCACCGGGAAGTCGATGTGCGTGATGATCTCGCTGTCCTCGAGCACCGTCGAGAACAACCCATCGAAGAACTGATCCGCAGGTATGGCCCGCTTGGACGTGTGCACCGTTGCCCCGAGTGCCAGCAACGCCGCCGGGTAGTCCGCCCCTGGGTCGTTGTTGGCAACCGAGCCGCCGATCGTCCCGCGGTTGCGCACATGCGGATCACCGATACCCGCGGCAAGCGCCGCGAGACCCGGCAGCGCCGCCGCCACGACTGTCGACTCGGCGACCGCCGCGTGCGTTGTCATGGCGCCGATGCGAACCGCGCCATCATGTTGCGTGACGCCTTTAAGGTCGCCGATCCCACCGAGATCGACGACTTGCCCCGGCTCCGCGAGCCTCAGCTTCATGGCCGGGATCAGCGTCTGCCCTCCCGCCAGGAGCTTCGCACCCGGATGGGCCTTCAGCGCGAGATCGGCCTCGTTCAGCGAATGCGGCCGGCGATAGTCGAATGCGTACATGTGCTCTCTCCCTTCACTCGGCCGCCTTGCGGGGCATTTTCTGGATGGCGCGCCAGACCGCCTGCGGTGTCGCCGGCATGGCGATACCCTCATGGCCCAGCGCGTTCGTGATGGCGTTGACCATGGCCGCCGGCGCCGCGATGGCACCAGCCTCGCCACAGCCCTTCACCCCGAGCGGGTTCGACGGACACGGCGTGTTGGTCATGGCGACGTTGAACGACGGCACATCGGCGGCGCGCGGCATGCTGTAGTCCATGAAGCTCGCCGTGACGAGCTGCCCCGTCTCGTCGTAGCGGGCGCCTTCGAGCAGCGCCTGGCCGACGCCCTGCGCGATGCCGCCGTGCACCTGCCCCTCGACGATCATCGGGTTGATCAGCACCCCGAAGTCGTCAACGGCCGTCCAGCGGTCGACCTTGGTGACGCCCGTCGCCATGTCGATCTCGACCTCGGCGATGTGCACACCCGATGGGAACGTGAAGTTCTTCGGATCGTAGAACGAGGTCTCCTTGAGGCCCGGCTCGATCACTTCAGGATCGAACTTGTGCGCAACGTAAGCCTGCAGCGCCACCTCGCCGAAGGTCATCTTCTTGTTGGTGCCGCGCGCCGAGAACTCGCCGTTTTCGAAGTCGACCTGGTCGTCGGGCACCTCCATGCAGGCAGCGGCCACCCGCTTGCCCTTGGCGATGACCTTGTCGGCCGCCTTGACGATCGCCGAGCCGCCGACCGCACCCGAGCGGGAGCCATAGGTGCCCATGCCCATCTGCACCTTGTCGGTGTCTCCGTGCACCACGGAGATGGTGTCGATCGGCACGCCGAGCTTGGATGAGACGATCTGAGCCATGGTCGTCTCGTGGCCTTGCCCGTGGCTGTGCGAGCCAGTCAGCACCTCGACCGTACCGACAGGATTGACGCGCAACTCCGCCGATTCCCACAAGCCGACGCCCGCACCGAGCGAGCCGACCGCCCGCGACGGCGCGATGCCGCACGCCTCGATATAGGCCGAGAAGCCGATGCCGCGCAGCTTGCCCTTGGCCGCGCTCGCCGCCTTGCGCTGGCCGAACGACTTGTACTCGGCCATCTCCAGCGCCTTGTCGAGGCAAGCCGCGTAGTCACCCGTATCGTACGCCATGATCACCGGCGTCTGATGCGGGAACTCGGTGATGAAGTTCTGCCGCCGGAACTCGGCCGGATCGCGACCGGTCTCGCGCGCGGCCACCTCGACGAGGCGCTCGATCACGAACGTCGCCTCCGGCCGTCCGGCGCCGCGATAGGCGTCGACCGGCGTCGTGTTCGTGTAGACGCCGTCGACCTCGCAGTAGATCGCCGGAATGTTGTACTGGCCCGACAGCAGCGGCGCGTAGAGATAGGTCGGCACCGACGACGCGAAGGTCGAGAGATAGGCGCCGAGATTGGCCTTGGTGTTGGCACGAAGCGCCAGGATCTTGCCCGACTTGTCGACCGCAAGCTCTGCTGTCGTCACGTGATCGCGGCCGTGCGCGTCGGAATAGAACGCCTCCGAGCGATCTGCCGTCCACTTGACCGGACGGTTGATCTTCCGCGCCGCCCAGATGCAGACCGTCTCCTCGGCGTAGATGAAGATCTTGGAGCCGAAACCGCCGCCGACGTCCGGCGCGATGACGCGCAATTTGTGCTCCGGCGCGATGCCGACGAACGCCGACAGCACGAGGCGCGCGACATGCGGGTTCTGGCTGGTGGTCCAGAGCGTGAGGTTGTCGGTCCCGGAGTCGTACTCGCCGATGGCAGCCCGCGGTTCCATCGCGTTCGGCACGAGGCGGTTGTTGACGATGTCGAGCTTCGTCACGTGCGCGGCCTGGGAGAACGCCGCGTCGACCGCATCCTTGTCGCCGAGGTGCCACTGGTAGACCGTGTTGTTGGGCGCCTCTTCGTGCACCTGCGGCTGGCCGGCGCTCTGCGTCTTGGCCGGATCGACAGCGGCGGGGAGTACGTCGTAATCGACCTCGACTTTCTCGGCCGCGTCCTTGGCCTGATCGAGGGTCTCGGCGATGACGACGGCGACGTGATCGCCGACATAGCGCACCTTGCCCTGGGCGAGCGCCGGATGCGGGCCCGCCTTCATCGGGCTGCCGTCCTTCGAGTGGATCATCCACCCGCAGATCAGGCCGCCGATCTTGTCGGCCGCGAGGTCCTCGCCCGTGAACACGGCGAGCACGCCGGGTGCGGCGAGCGCCGCCTTGGCGTCGATGCCCTTGATGTTGGCGTGTGCATGCGGCGAGCGCACGAACACGGCGTAGCTCTGGCCGGGACGATTGATGTCGTCGACGTACTGGCCTTTGCCGGTGATGAAGCGGAGGTCTTCCTTGCGCTTGACGGAAGCGCCGATGCCCTGGTCGGTCATGGGGTGTCCTCTCCCGGATCTCGTTTACTCGGCGGCCTGCTTCGTGGCGGCCATGCCGGCCGCGCCCGTCTCGATGGCGCGAACGATGTTGTGGTAGCCCGTGCAGCGGCAGATGTTGCCTTCGAGCTCCTCGCGGATGGTGTGCTCGTCGACGTTCGCGCCCTTGCGGTTCACGATGTCGATGCCGGCCATGATCATGCCGGGCGTGCAGAAGCCGCACTGCAGCGCGTGATGCTCGCGGAAGGCCTCCTGCATCGGATGCAGCTTGGCGGCCGTGCCGATGCCCTCGATGGTGGTGACGGTCGCGCCGTCACACGATACGCGCAAGCGTGGTGCACGACTTGATGGCGCGCCCATCCACATGCACGACGCAGGCGCCGCACTGGCTGGTGTCGCAGCCGACGTGGGTGCCGGTCAGGCGCAGGTTGTTGCGCAGGAAATCGACGAGCAGCGTTCGCGGGTCGACATCGGCCGTGACCGATCGGCCATTGACGGTAAGCGTGACGGACGACATTGAGCTTCCTCCGAATGACGCGGCTTCGACCGCTGACGTTTCCCGGCCACACTATAGCCGATCGGAAGCTGTCGTCATGTGGGATGGTTGATCATGGCCCCACTCCGCGCTGGCGGCCGGCTCCCCGCAGGGGAGTCGCCAGCGCCACGAAAGAACAAACAAAAAAACCGGCCCTGCTATCAGGGCCGGTTTTTGTTTGTGGCCGGCTCGGGCTCGCACGCCTGCCGGCGAAGCTCAAATCAGCCCCGTATTGGGGGAACGAGCGGTTTGACACGCCGGACGAGCAGCCTCCAATTCGTTGTCTCGAGCCCGCCGGTCCCTCGGGCCTGTCTTTCTTCCGCAACAGTCACAGTCACTGGCTGAACTCGTGGATGACGGCGTGTCGGCATGGACCACTCCATCGTCGTTGAGACCGTTCCCGCACACGGCAGCGCACCGACGGAGAGCCGGCGGCATCGCTCGTGCAGGTCATGGCCAGGTCAGGATGGGCTCGGCTGGAGCCGGAACGGTCTGGCGATCCGCGACGTTCGCGCGAGCGGCCCATCCATGCCGCCGTGCTGCTCGTCTGAGGCCTGAGGCCTGGTGCCAGCATTCCCTCGCCCGGTTCCCGCGAGGCGATAGGCCTCGCGTCTCGACGCGGACTTTTCACGTGGGATCCGAGCGCCGATGAGCCCATTTCCCCAGTGACGGCCTCGAAGCGGCCATGAGTGTGACAATAGTCGATTCGCACGACACCCCGTTGACGCTTCAACCGGCAGTGGTGACGGGGAAGTGGGCAGGGGTGGGGTTTCAGGTCTCAACCCGGACCGTCTCAATCCGGTCCGAAGTGTCAGGCCTCAGCCCGGTTCATATCTTGCGCGAAGAATCCTCTCCGGATTCGGCCCCCTCCCCAAGTCCCCGGACGGAGGACGCCGCAGGCGTCCAATGATCCGGGGCCTTTACATGCCGGTGATCATCCGAGGCGGGCAAAGATCCCCGATCTGCGCTCGCGCTACGCGCGGCTTCGTCCGGGAACGCGAGCAATAGCGACCCCGGCGGCTTCGCCCCCCCGCCCGCCCCTCAAATCTGGCTGTACCCAGACCCCTTCGTATCCACGCCGCGGCCCTTGGGGTTCTCGATCAGACCGTACTCGCCGAGGATCTGCTGGCTGTAGGTGACGCGGCCGTTGATCTTGGACGCGGGCTCGCTGGCGAGCAGAAGCGCGGCGCGGGCCATGTAGCTCATCGGCTCGCCGCGCGGGTCGTCCATGCTGGCCATCAGCTTGTGATAGACGGTGCCGGGCGTGGCGACCGTCTGCGACGGCGAGAGCGCCGTGACCGAGAGGCCGTTCTCGGCCACCTCCTGCGCGAGGCCTTGCGTGAAGCGCTCGAGCGCGGCCTTGGTGGCGCCGTACATGGTGCCGCCCTGCACCGGCCGTGCGCCCACGAACGGCGCCCGCCCCGGCCCGATCGCCGAGCCCGACGAGATGTTCACGATCGAGCCCCGCCCGACCCGTAGCATGCCCGGCAGCACCAGCCGCGACAGGTTGAACGGTGCGTGGACGTTGACCTCGAAGGCCTTGGCCCAGTGCTTCGGATTATAATCGATGATGTTTTTGTAATAGGTCAGCGCCGCGTTGTTGACGAGGATGTCCGGCACGCCGAACGCCGTCTCGGCCGCCATCACGAGGCGCTCGCACTCTTCCACCCGCGAGACGTCGACGGCCACCGCAACCGCCTTGCCGCCGGCCTTCTCTATCTGCGCGACGGTGCCCGCCAGCGAGCCGGTCAGCATCTTGTGGTCGCCCTCGTTGAGCGTCCGCGCCGCACACACGACCCGCGCGCCTTCCGAGGCGAAAAGCTTGGCGATCTCCTCGCCGATGCCGCGGCTGGCCCCCGTCACGATTGCGATCCGTCCGTCGAGCTTGCCCATGCTGCCTACTCCATTGCCTGTCGATGCTGGCGTCTCTCCCTGGGCCAAGCGTAACGCCATTCCGACGGGCGTGGGAACAGGCGGCAAGGCCGACAAAGCAAAACGCCGGCCCCTTGCGAGGCCGGCGTCGATGTCATGCCGCAGTTGGTCGGCTCAGACCGCCGCGAGCTCGTCGCCCTTGGCCGACTGCTGCACCGCGCGCTGCACCTTCTCGAAGGCGCGAACCTCGATCTGGCGGATGCGCTCGCGGCTGACCCCGAACTCCGTCGAGAGATCCTCGAGCGTCGCCGGGTCGTCCCTCAGCCGACGCGCCTCGAAGATGCGCTTCTCACGGTCGTTGAGACCGGTCATCGCATTCGCCAGATAGGCCCTGCGCCGCGACAGCTCCTCGCTCTCGGCAAGCCGCTCCTCCTGGTTCGGCGTGTCGTCGACCAGCCAGTCCTGCCATTCGCCCAACTCGCCGTCGTTGCGCACGGGCGCATTGAGCGGTGCGTCGCCCGAAAGGCGGCGGTTCATCGAGATCACGTCCTCCTCGGGAACGCCGAGCTTGGTCGCGATCTGCTTCACCTGATCGGGCTTCAGATCGCCCTCCTCGAGCGCCTGGATCTGCCCCTTCACGCGCCGGAGATTGAAGAAGAGCTTCTTCTGGGCCGCCGTCGTGCCCATTTTGACAAGGCTCCACGAGCGCAGGATGTACTCCTGGATCGAGGCGCGGATCCACCACATGGCATAGGTCGCAAGCCGGAAGCCGCGGTCGGCCTCGAAGCGCTTCACAGCCTGCATCAGACCGACGTTACCCTCGGAGATCACCTCGCCGATCGGCAGCCCGTAGCCGCGATAGCCCATCGCAATGCGTGCGACGAGCCGCAAATGCGATGTGACGAGCTTCTGGGCCGCCTCTGAGTCCTGATGCTCCTGCCAGCGCTTGGCTAGCATGTACTCCTCGCCGGGCTCCAGCATGGGAAAACGACGGATCTCCTCGAGATACCGCGCGAGGCCGCCGGATCCACCGGCAATTGTCGGAAGAGCCTTGGTTGCCATCTTGCACTCAGCCCAGTTGCCCCCATTTGAAGGTCTGTGGCTGCTCCCTTCGAGCCATTTTTCCTCCGCAGCGACATGCCGCGGAAGGCAGGACAAGCTCTAGTCCTGCTGAACATCAATCACAAACCACATTCCCGTGTATGGACCTCATCACCCATCACGGACCCGTGAGAGTAATAAGGCCTAAGGCGGACTAATCCACCGGCTAAGCCCCCTTATGCTTCTCAAGACGTTCCAACCGAGCATTCGGTTCACCCTGCTCCGTTAAATCGATTGAAAGCTTAACGAGGCCTCAAGTTCAAATCCGTCGCTTTCGCGATGGCGCTGGCGGTTTTCGCGATGCATCAAGGCGGAGACCATCCAGCAGGGACGCAATATCTCCCGGGAGCGGGCTCTCGAACGCCAGTCGCTCCCCCGTCGCCGGGTGCTCCAATCCCAAGAATGCCGCATGCAAAGCCTGCCGGTCAAGGTGGGCTAAAGCCGCGCGGGACGCGGGCCCCAGGCGGCTCGCGCTGGTTTGAAAGCCGGTTGCATAGACCGGGTCGCCCATCACGGGGTGACCGACGTGCGCCATGTGCACCCGGATCTGGTGCGTTCGTCCCGTCTCGAGCGTCAGCGCGAGCAGGCTGGCCAGAGGCTTCCCGTCGGAGCCTATGAACCGCTCGAGCACCTCGAAATGCGTTATCGCGTGCCGCCCGTCCTCGCCACGCGTGACGGCGATCTTCGTCCGGCTCGTGCGGCTGCGGCCAAGCGGAGCATCGACCGTGCCGTGCTGCCGCAACGGTCCGCCCCAGACCAGCGCCAGATAGCGCCGCTCCAGCCTGCCATCTGCTCCGTGCGCATGGAATTGCGTCGACAGACCCTGATGCGCGCGGTCGTGCTTGGCGACGACCAGAAGGCCGCTGGTGTCCTTGTCGAGGCGATGCACGATGCCGGGTCGCCTGACACCACCGATCCCCGAGAGGCTATCCCCGCAATGCGCGATCAGTGCATTGACGAGCGTTCCGCTTTCGTGCCCCGCCGCCGGATGTACGACCAGGCCCGCCGGTTTGTCCACGATGATCAGGTGCTCATCCTCATAGACGATGGCCAGCGCGATCGCCTCCGGCGCCGGCAGTGCGGGCTCCGGCTCCGGCACCACGATGGTGTAGCGCTCACCCGGTTTGACCCTCCGGCCGGGGTCACCTATCGTCACGCCATCGCACGACACTGCGCCCTCTCGGACCAGTCCTTGAAGACGCGAGCGCGACAGGTTCGGCACCGCACCGGCAAGAACGCGATCGAGACGCAGGCCGTTGTTCTCCGGCGAGACGGCGACCTCGATCGGGCCGGCCTCGGGTAGATCAGTCGATGGCGTCGTCATATGATACAGCCCCTCGGTGATGCGCCAGAATGGGCGGAAGCTGTCGAGCACGGGGCAGCGGCCAGATCAAACGGAGTCCGGAAACAGCGATGCAACGCCCCGCCAGCGACGATCCGGATGCCGATCCCGCCATCCCTCAGATGTACACCCCGTCGCAGTTGCGGCTCCTGAAGATCGCCGTCATCGCCATGGGCGTGATCCTGCTGGTGGGCTTCGCCACGGTGATCGGCCGCATCCTCTACCTTGTCAACAAGGCTCCGAGCCCGGCTGCCGTCGCCACGATCCCAACCACAGCGCCGATGGCCGCCCCGGCGTCGCTCGCTTTGCCGAAAGGTGCCGTCGTCAGGCACCTCGCTTTGTCCGGCAACCGCCTTGCGGTGCATTATGAGGGGCCGGCCGGAAGCGGGATTCGCATCGTCGATTTGGTGCCGGGTGGCGGCGACGTGAGCATCCCGATCATCGAGGAAGGCCGCCGCTGAGCCCTCACGAAGGTACCCCGCAAGGCGCGCCTGCCAGGCCAGTCGGGCCTCCGATTGCCGTCGTGACAGTGCTTCAAGAGAGTGCTTGCCACCTGCGTGACACTTCCCTATACGAACCCGGCGCTGCCCCGTTCGTCTAGTGGCCTAGGACGTCAGCCTCTCACGTTGAAAACAGGGGTTCGATCCCCCTACGGGGCGCCACCCACTTCCAACCCGCTGACCCTCGCCACCCGTCGCAGAACCTGCCGCTCGCGCTCGCCGGATCGATTGTTTTCTCGGTAAAGGGAGAGTTCCAAGATGTCGCGGCCCTTTGCCGTTCCTGCGAGGACTTCCTATATCCGATCTTGTGGTGTCGGCTCGACGTTCGGCGATTGGTGTCTGATGCCGCCCGTTTTTCGGGTTTTTCAGACGACGGCTCCGCGGATCGGCGGCACGTCGGATCAGTCGCGGTCGGAGCAGCAGGAGGGAGCTGACGGTGGCGGGATACGGGTCCTCGGGGGCATTAACCTTCTATCGAAACTCGATTTGCCTGTGAGATGCCTCGCGGGTGTTAGTGGCCCGTTGAGGGTCGCCAATTTACCGTGCCCGCGGGCCAGCAGGCCCACACAAGCATGGCACACGTCTTGAATGGAGCGAACGATTAGCGGTCTCACGCAAAGCGAGACTGAGAACGTGCGCCCCGGTATCGCGTCGGCAAGAGGAACGAATGGCAACAACGTCCTGGAACAAAAGGTTGGCTGCGACTGTCGGCAAGTGGAGCGGCGCCCGTGCCGATGGCGAGGTCGTCAGCTACCCGGGCAGCAAGTTCTCGGATCTGCCGGCCTATAAATCCCTTAAGAACTGGGAATCGGTCGGAAACATGTTCGGCGTCAAATCGCCGTTCTTCCGGACCATTGACGAGGCCCACGGCAACTACACGACGATCAAGGGCGAGGAGAAGCTGAACTTCGCCTGGTGCGATTATCTCGGCCTGAACCAGGAGCCGGCCGTCGCTCAGGCAATGAAGGACGCGATCGATCGCTTCGGCCCCTGCACGTCGGCAAGCCGCATGGTCGCTGGCGAGACGCCGCTGCATCACGAGCTCGAGCGAGAAGTTGCCGAGTTCCTTGGCGTCGATGCGGCGCTTCTCTTCGTCAGCGGTCACGCTGCGAACGTGTCGACCATCGGCTCTGTGATGACCGAGGACGACCTCATCATTCATGACGAGTTCGTGCACAACAGCGCCGTGATCGGCATGCGCCTCTCGCGCGCCACGACGATCAGCTTCCCGCACAACAACTTCGACCAGCTCGAGACGATCCTGAAGCGCGAGCGCGCCAAGCACAGGAACTGTCTCGTCATTATCGAAGGCCTCTATTCCACCGAGGGCGACGTCACCGACCTGCCTCGAGCCATCGAGCTCAAGGAGCGCTTCGGCTCGTGGCTGATGGTCGACGATGCCCACGGCTTGGGCGTCCTCGGCAAAACCGGCCGCGGTATCGCCGAGCATGCCGGTGTCGACGCTCGTAAAGTCGATATCTGGATGGGCACGCTGTCGAAGACGCTCGCCTCGTGCGGCGGCTACATCGCCGGCAACCACGACCTGATCAGTGTCCTCAAGCACACGGCTCCTGGCTTCGTCTACTCCGTCGGCCTCTTGCCCGCGATGACGGCTGGCGCCCTTGCCGGCCTGCGCATCATCAAGGCCGAGCCCGAGCGCGTGGCCAAGCTGCACGCCCACGGCCAGCTCTTCCTGAGCCTGGCCAAGGAGCGCGGCTTGAACACGGGCATCTGTCGCGGCTATGGCATGATGCCGGTGATCGCTGGCGACGTGCTGAAAGCTGTCAAGCTGTGGCACGGCGTCTTCGCGCGTGGCGTCAATCCCTCGCTGATCATCTACCCCGGCGTCCCGCTCAAGGCCGGCCGCCTGCGCTTCTTCCTGACGTCCGCTCACAGCGAGGCGCAGATCAAGCAGGCGCTCGACGTGACCGCCGAGGAAATAGCGAAACTCTGACAGCTGGCTACGAGGAGGCCCATCACTGGGCCTCCGTCACCTGCAAAAGCCTAGGGAGGCTGTGCTGTGACGGCGCATGAGCACGCGGGCGTCGCCCTCGTGACGGGTAGCTCGTCAGGCATTGGCAAGGCTGTCGCCGACCGCTTGTCGGCGGCGGGCTGGCGCGTTTTCGGCGCCAGCCGGCGCTCCGCGGCTCCGGCGTCCGCCGAGCCCACAGCCTGGACGCCTGTTCCCCTCGACGTCACCTCCGAAACCTCGGTCGAGGCCGCAGTCTCGTCCGTCCTCACGGCCGGGCAGCGCATCGACCTTCTCGTGCATTGTGCCGGCATCTCGGTTGCCGGCGCCATCGAGGACGTCAGCATACCGGAGGCCGAGCGTCAGCTGGCGACCAACTATCTCGGCACGATCCGTGTGCTCCAGAGTGTGCTTCCCGCCATGCGGCAAGCCGGAAAGGGGCGCATCATCGTCGTCGGCTCGATCGGCGGCTTGATCGGCCTTCCTTTCATCGGCCACTACTCTGCATCCAAGTTCGCGCTCGACGGCATGGTTCAGGCACTCAGGATCGAAATCGCGCCGTTCGGCATCGAGGCGACGGTCCTGCACCCCGGTGACATCCAGACCGACATCTCCACGAACCAGATGGAAGGCGAAAGGACCGGCCACGGCTCCGTCTATCATCGCCGCTTCAAGGCGACGGTCGGCGCCTACGACAAAGCCGTCCGCGAGGCGAGGCAGCCCGACGTCATCGCCAAGGCGGTGCTGAAGCTCCTGGCGCGTCGCACACTACCTGTCCGCGTCGTCGTCGGCACGCCCAGCGAGCGGGCCGGCGTCGTCTTGAAGGCATTGCTGCCCTCCCGCGTCTTCGAGACCATCATCCGGAAGACCTACGGCCTCTGAAGTCGCCCCCCCTGCGCGGCTGTTTCATTGTGCTCCCCCGCGAACGTGGTCTAGCCTTGCTTCAACGCCCTCGGAGGCGGAACGGGAGCGAAGCCATGACAGAGCGCACGTTGCGCGGAAAGGTGGCCGTCGTCGGGATCGGCGAGACCACCTACTACAAGCACAGTCAGTCGCCGGACCCTGAGTTCGTGCTGGCGCTCAAGGCCATTCTGGCCGCCTGCGCCGATGCCGGCATCAACCCGAAGGACGTCGACAGCTTCGCGTCCTACTCGAACGACAGGAACGATCCCTCGCGCATTGCTTCGGCCCTGGGCTGCAAGGAGCTCCGGTTCTCGAACATGCAGTGGGGCGGCGGAGGGGGAGGCGGCGCGGCGGCCGTCGGCAATGCGGCGGCGGCAATCGTCTCTGGCCAGGCCGACATCGCCGTCGTCTACCGCGCTCTCGCCCAGGGCCAGTTCCAACGCTTCGGGCAGGCAGCCGCAGGCGGCACGGTAGCGGGCGAGAACGCGCTGGTGAACCCTTACGGCATTTTCGTGCCAGCCCAGCGCTACGCCTTCAAGATGATGCGCTTCATGCACGACCACGGCATCAAACGCGACGCATTGCGCGCCATCGCCATGGCCTCCTACCATCACGCACAGGCGAACCCGCGCGCCGTGATGCATGGCCGTCCCCTCTCCGCGGAGGACTACGACAACGCGCGCTGGATCGCCGAGCCGAGCCGCCTCTTCGACTGCTGCCAGGAGAACGACGGCGCCGCCGCACTCGTGCTCGTCTCGGCCGAGCGCGCCAAGGACTTCAAGCACAAGCCGGCCTACATCCTGGGCGTCGCCCAAGGCTCCAACCACCGCCACGCCGCCCGCGCCTACAACGCCACCGACCTCGGCACGTCGAGCTTCGGTCCTGTCGCTCCGCGCCTGTGGGAGATGGCGAGGCTGGGGCCGAAGGACGTCGACGTATTGCAGTCCTACGAGAACTTTACCGGGGGCGTCCTCATGAGCCTCGTCGAGCACGGCTACTTCAAGGCCGAGGAAGCGAACGACTTCCTCAAGCTCGAGAACCTGCTCGCCCCGAGCGGCAAGCTGCCGATGAACACGTCCGGCGGCAATCTTGCCGAGTGCTACATGCACGGCCTCGAGTTGCAGATCGAGGCTGTCCGCCAGCTCCGTGGCACCTCGACCTCGCAGGTACCGGACGCCAAGGTGGCGGGCGTGATCGCCGGCCCTATGGTAACCCCCGTCTCGACCATGATCCTCGGCTCTGAGGAGACGCTGTGATGACCTACCTTCCCGCCGGCCTACCAGCCCCGGCTCCCGAGAACGATGGCCTCGACAAGCCCTATTGGGAGGGCACCCGCCAAGGCAAGCTGAAGGTCCAGCGCTGCGGCGCCTGCGGCACCTGGCAATGGGGCCCGGAATGGCTCTGTCACGAGTGCCACTCCTTCGACATGAAATGGGTCGAGGTCGAGGGGCATGGCACCATCTACTCGTGGACCCGCTGCTGGCACCCCGTGCATCCCGCCTTGAAGGGCTTCGGCCCCTACATCGCCGTGGTGGTCGAACTGCCGCACGCCGGCAAGATCCGAATGCTCGGCAACCTGCTCGGCGATCCCCAACAGGACGTCCGGATCGGCGCTCCCGTTACAGCCGTCTTCGAGCCCCACGACGACGCAAAGACGCCCTACACGCTGGTGCAGTGGAAACGCGACTGAAGTCCAGCCGCAAACCGCGAGAAGGAATGTCCATGCAAGTGGTCGCTACAGGATACGGGCTGATTGAAGGCCCGGTGTGGGACGCGGGCCGCGGCCTTTACTTCAGTGACGTGACCGGCGGCGGCATCTACCTGCTCGACCGGCACGACTGCGTTTCCACCGTGGTCGAGCGGCGGCGCGGTGTCGGCGGCATGGCGCTCCATGCCGACGGCGGTCTCGTTGCGGGCGGCCGCGAGATCGTCTGGATCGGCGAAGGCGGCACGCCGGTGACGACCCTTCTCGACAGCGCCACGGCCGATGGCGCCGAAGGCTTCAACGACCTCACCACCGATCAACAGGGGCGCATCTACGTCGGCTCACTGGGCTTCAAGGTGTTCGGTGGCGGGCCGATGAAGCCGGGCAACCTCTATTGCATCGATGTGGACGGCCACACGCGAAAGGTCTCGGACGGCGTGCTGCTGACCAATGGCCTCGGCGTCTCCCCCGATGGCAAGCGCCTCTATCACTCGGACGCGCGCCGGAGCCTGGTGCGCGTCTACGACGTGGAGGCGGACGGCGGCCTTGGCCATTGGAAGGCCTTCTGCGCCATGGGCGAAGGCCGCGTGCCGGATGGGCTGAAGGTCGCGGCGGATGGCTCGGTGTGGGTGGCGGATGCCCACGGCGCCCGCGTCGCGGTGTTCGAGCCGGACGGCCGACACCGCATGGACTTCGCCGTGCCGCTACCGATGGTGACGAGCCTCTGCTTCGGCGGCGACGACCTCCGCGACCTCTACGTCGTCACCGGCTCCCGTGGCGGCCCGAACGAAAAATGCGGCACGATCTATCGTACCCGTGTCGACGTCGCCGGCCTGCCGCTCGCGCCCTGCCGGGTGAGGCCCGGCTGAAGCCTCACCGCCCTTCCCGCCACCACGCCAGCGTGATGAATGCGAGCAACGCCGCAAGCGCCAGCAGCCCCGAGAACATTGGCGTCAGCGACACCCCGCGCGTGACGTGCGCCTCACGATCCTTGAGGCCGAGCCAGCCGGAGCCCGAGAGCACGCGCGCGTTCGACAGCATCGAGATCCGCGGCACGTCCACGGCGCTCGCCGATACTGAGCTGAGCAGGCCGCCACCGCGCGTCCAGTACACTCCGCCTCCGGTCGCCTCGACGAGCCCCTTCATTTTCTCGTCGGTGGCCGTCACCTCGCTCATCTCGCGCGCATCCTCGATGCCGGCATGCGCCACGGCGGTGAGCTTGCCCTCTTTGTCGGGCGTGGGCGTCTCGACCTTGTAGAGACCTGGCGTCTTGACATCGATCGTCGTGCGCCAGACGCCGTCGGAGGACTTGTCGAGTGTGACGCTGTTGGTCTCTCCCCCCGGCGCCAGAACGGTGACCGGCGGCACTGTCGCTTCCATGGAGCGGCGCTCGACGGACAGCTTCAGTCCACGCGCCGACGCCAGGAGACGCTCCTCCTCGAGATCGGGCTCCTTCATCAGCCAATGCGAGATGCGGCGCAGCAGATCGGTGTGTGGGCCGCCGCCGTCGTAGCCGCGTGCCCAGAGCCACGCGTGATCCGAGGTGAGCAGCGCGACGCGCCCCTTGCCCATCCGATCGAGAACCAGCAGCGGCTTCTTCTCGGCACCCGTCATCAGTGTGCGCCCACGGCGTCGCTCGACCTCGACCTGCCGGAACCAGCGGCCCCAACTCGCCTCGGAGCCGGCCGCGCCAGCCCCCGGAAGCCCCCGCGTAACAGGATGCTTCAGGCCATCACCGTCGACGGCCGCCTTGAACGGTTGCTCGATCACACGCCCCGACGGCACCACAGGCAAGACGGATTGCAGCGGCGTCCGGAACAGGCTCATCCGCCCTGCGAGATCGTCGCCGGCTGCGACCAGCAGCGCTCCGCCGTGACGCTCCACGTAGCGCGCGATGTTGTCGTAATAGAGCAGCGGCAGGATCCCCCGGTGCTGGTAGCGGTCGAAGATGATCAGGTCGAAGTCCTTGATCTTCTCCGAGAACAGCTCCCGCGTCGGGAACGCGATCAGCGACAGCTGATGGATCGGCGTGCCGTCCTGCTTCTCGGGCGGCCTGAGAATCGTGAAGTGCACGAGATCGACGGCCGCGTCCGATTTGAGCAGGTTGCGCCACGTGCGCTCGCCCGCATGCGGCTCGCCTGAGACGAGCAGCACCCGCAGATTCTCGCGCACGCCCTCGGCCGCGACCACGACCCGGTTGTTCGCCGCCGTCAGCTCCCCGTCGACCGGCTCGAGCTCGATCTCGACGATATTCGTGCCCGAGTGCGGAAACCGCATCGGGATGCGCAGCCGCTCGTCGATGCGCGCCCGGCGCGTCTCGTCGGCAGCGTCCTCGCGGCGGATCTTGAGCGCCACCTGATCGTTGCCAGATCGACCGCGTCGGCCGGTTTCCCGTACGGCGATCTCGATCTCGCGGGTTTGCCCCACAATGCCGAACTTCGGCGCTTTCAGCACCTCGATGCGGCGGTCGAACTCGTCCGGCCGGCCGGTCAGAAGCGCGTGCACCGGCGCGTCGAAGCCGAGCGCGCCCACGGCCTGCGGCACGTCGTGCACCTGTCCGTCGGTGATCGTGATGACGCCTGCCAGCCGATCCGGCGGGACGTCGGCGAGCGCCCGGTTGAGGTCGGTGAAAAGGTTGGTGCCGGACGTCCCCTCACCTGTCGGACGTGACGAGGCGACCCATTTCACCTCGAGATTGGGAACCTTGCCGAGCTTGGCCTCGAGATCGGCGCGGATCGCAGCGGTTTGCGGTGGCCGGCCGCCGATGGTCTGACTGGTCGACTCGTCGGTGACGACGATGGCGATATTCGAAAGGCTTTCACGCTCCTCTTGCCGAAGCGTCGGGTTGGCGAGCGCAGCGATCAGCGCGACGAGCGACAACGCCCGGAGACTGGCGCCTCGCGTCCGCCGGAAGACCAGCAGCCCGACGAGGACCGCCGCGGCAACGATCGCCGCCCAGAACAGGGGCCCCGGGATCATGGGCTGGATGTCGATGGACCAGTTCAACGCTCACTCCGTTCGCGAGAGAGTAGGGTCTGGAGCGAGCGACTTATCGCTACTCGAAGCGCCACTTCCGGTTGCCCGCTCACCTTTCCCTACTGCCAACTGCCTCTTGCCTTCACTGCCCCAACCTCTCCAGCAATGCCGGCACGTGCACTTGATCCGCCTTGTAGTTGCCGGTCAGCGCATACATGACGATGTTGATGCCGGTGCGAAACGCCTGCTCGCGCTGAGCCTCCCCGCCGGGCACTGTCGGGTAGATCGGTCGATTGGACTCGTCCAGCGCCCAGGCCGCAGCCAGATCGTTGGAAGTGACCAGGATCGAGCTCACTCCATCCGAGCGGCGCGCCCGCCGTCCGGGATTGGCTTTGTCCTCGGCGCTCTCGGCTTCCACCCAGAGCTGCCCGCCGTCCCATCGCCCCGGGAAGGTCCTCATCAGATAGAACGCCTTCGTCATCACGTGCCCCTCGGGCACCGGCTCGAGGCGCGGGATGTCGAGGCGGCCGAGCAGTCGTTGCAGTGGCGTGCCCTCATCTCGGCCGAGGCGCTGTCCTGTCGGCACGCCTTGCCCGTAGTCGCGCGTGTCGAAGATGATCATGCCCCCTTGCTTCATGTAGGCATCGATCTTGGCGAGCGTGGCATCGCCGAGCGGTTGGGCGGTCGCGACGACGGGCCAGTAGAGAATGGGGAAGAAGGCGATCTCGTCCGTGACGATGTTGACGCCATAGGCCTCGCCCGGCTCCACGGCCGTGCGAGCCTGCAAAACCTTGGCGAGACCCGCCAGTCCTTGGCGGCTCGCCTCGTCTGTCTGCGCTTCTCCGGTCAGCACATAGCCGAACGTCACACGTCCCGTGGATTGGATCGCGATCTGCAGGTCGCGCGACAGCCCCGGAGGTAATGGCCGGCGCGTCGCCTCGAGCGGCGGATCGCCGAACCGTTGCGCCGTTGCCGGCGAAGGCGCCAGCGCCGCGAGCCCCAGAACCGCGAGACCGGCTAGCGCAGCTGCAGCCGGCCTTTGCCGGCGCCAGAACGTGCCTGCCTGCAGCAGCAGAACGGCGACGATGTCGAGGAACAGCAGCCCGAGTGCCAGCGCGAGAAGCGTCGGCTTCAGCGGCTCGGTCGTCTGCCCCTCATAGGCCCGTTGCTCGGCTTTGGCGGGAAGTGCCGGCAGCGGCTTCAACACGGATTTCGAGCTGAGCACATTGAGCGCGCGGGGACTGGCCTCCGGGCCGTAGAAGCCGGGCGGATGCTCCACACCCGGCACCAGCGTGGCGATCCGATTCGCCTCGATCGGTTGCGCAGTGGCGGGCGGCGACCGGAGCACGCCGTACCCATCGAGCACCTGTCGCGGCGTCAGAACCTCGGCACTGCTGACCGCAGCCGGCCGGCCCTCATCCGCGCTCGCCGCCACCGTGACGCCACCAGCGGCCACGCCGCCCGGCTGCCCCAGAGTCGCGATCCGCCGCAGCATGTCGACAAAGAGGCCGGACAGCGGAAGATTCGACCAATCCGAGTTTGCAGTAATGTGGAAGAGCACCATGCGGCCCTCGCCGTGTCGTTTCGCCGTGACGAGCGGCGTCCCATCCTTGAGTCGGGCCCAGATCTCGACGTCCGCGCCCAACGCGCCAGGGTCGGCCAGCACCTGCCGGTTGACCGTGATTTCCGGCTTCGTCTCGAGCCCGGCAAACAAGCTCTTGTCATCGAACGGAGCCAGCGGTTGCGGCGTCGACCACGATAGCGCCCCGCCGAGCGCCCGGCCACCGATACGCAGAGCGACCGGCAGCAGCGCATCGCCACCCTTCTCGAGGCGCGGCCCCGCAAAGCGCACCAGCACGCCGCCCTTCTTGACCCAGCGGTCGACCTCGCCCTCGATCTCGCCGGCGAGCGTGCCGATATCGGCCAGCATCATCACCGACACGTTCTGCCGGAACGCATCGCGCGTCGCCGCCTCGAGATTGGCTTGTCCGGGCTTGACCAGCTCGGAAAATGGACCGAGCGCACGGTCGAGATAATAGAGCTGTGCCAACAGCGGTTGCGCCTGCTCGCGGCTCTCCCCCGAGATCAGCGCGATCCGGTTCCATCGCGAGCGTGCATCGAGCAGATGCACAGCCCCCGCCGAGCGCTCGCCCGCCAACTCGACCCGCGTCACCTGGTTTCTGAGCTCCAGCGGTAGCGCGAACGGCGCTGTCGCAGTGATCGACCCGGCCGACAGCGAGAACGGCACCTCACCGAGCCGTTGTCCCCGCGCCGAGTAGGCGAGCGCCATGCCGCTCTTTGCCGGGCCTCCCGCGCGGAGCACCGTCACCTCGAGACGTCCATCGCGTCCGAGACCGGCCGCCGCGCCGACCGCCTCTTGTCCAGCCGGCTGCTGCACGACGACGAAGGCCCCAGCCGTGCCCGACAGCTCTGCCAGCCGGTTGGCGAACGCGCTGGCCTCCTCGTCGTGGTCGATGCCGTCGGAAAGCCACACGATGGTCGCGTCAGTCTGGCCGGCGAGCGCCCGCCCGATCTGCTCGGCGGCCTCGCGACGGCGCGGTGCGAACGGTTGCGCGGCGAGTGCCGCAGCCGTCGATCGCGCGGCTGCCGGCGCTTCGATCCGTAGCGTCTGCGTCCGCGCGGGCGGCGCCGTTTGCGCCAGCATCACGGGGCGGCTCTGCGCTTCCGCCTCACCGATCAACCGGTCGACCAGCCCGAGCCGGTCGTTGAAGCGGCTCGCCGCCGCCCAACCGTTGTCGACGACGAGCACCACCGGCCCCGCGCCTTTCAAGGCCCCTTCGCGATTGGGATTGAGCACCGGCTCGGCCAGCGCCAGGATGACGAGCGCTGCCGCCAGCATGCGGATCAGCGTCAGCCACCAAGGCGTTTTCGCGGGTGTCTTCTCGCGGTTCTCGATGCCGACCAGAATCCGCGTCGCAGGAAACGAGATCCGCTGCGGCCTCGGCGGCACGGTCCTGAGCAGCCAATAGATCACCGGCAGCAGCGCCAGGGCGCCGAGCAGGGCCGGGTTCAGGAATGCCAGGGCTCCGAGACTCATGTCGCACCGTCCCTGGGCTCGCGTCGAGTCGCCGTCGCCGCCTCGCTGCCTTCGTGCCAAGGCGACGCCGTACCGGTCGGCGCGCTGCGATAGCCCACCGCGTCCCCTCGGAGGCGCATGGCAAGCGCCAGCAGCGGCTCCGCGGCCGGCCTGTCGGTATGGTGGACGAGCAGCGTCCAGCCAAGTCGCCGCGCGACCTCGGCGAGCGCCTCGCGATGCGCCGCGAGCTTCGCCTGATAGCGCTCACGCAGGCTTTCCGCCCGGTCCGCGATCCAGTGCGCGCCGTCCTCTGGCCCTACGAACTCCGCCCGCCCGTCATACGGCAGCGTCTCCTCCGCCGGATCGAGCACTTGCACGAGATGCCCTGCGACGTCGCTACTGGCGATCCCCCTCAACCGCGCCGCGATCGTTTCGATCGGATCGAGGAAATCGCTGATCAGGATCGCGCCTGAAAAACGCGCGAGGCGAGCCTCCGGCGGCAGGCTCCGCGTCGCCTCCGGCTTGTCGCCATTGAGCACCAGCGCCTCGGCGAGTCGCGTCGCGGCGCGCCGGGCGGCAGTCGGCCGGGTCAGCCCGAGCAGGCCGACGCGCTCGCCGCCCGCCACCAGCAACTCCGCCGCTGCCAAGGCCAGCACCACGCCTCGATCCCGCTTGGTCGTGGCCGACAGGTGGCTCTTGAAATTCATCAACTCCGAGAGGTCGGGCCACAGCCACACGGTGTGTGCCGCCTCCCACTCGCGCTCGCGAACATAGAGGTGGTCCGAGCTGGCAGACCTGCGCCAATCGATCGACGTGGCCGCATCGAGCGTGCCGAGCTGGCGGAACTGCCAGAACGTCTCGCCCGGGCCGGCGCGGCGCCGACCGTGAATCCCATGCGCGACCGTGCTCGAGATCCTCACCGCGTCCAGCACGAGCTCGGGCAGCCGATCGGCGAGCCGGTGCGCCTCGGACTCGAGTCCGCGGACACTCGTGCCCTTCCAGCCTTCGTGGCCTGCTTTGGCCTTGTCGCGATCGCTTGTTGCCACGCGCTGGTCCCGGTCCGAGCTCAAGCCACGGCCGAGGCGAGGCGGCCGATCACGCCAGCCATGCTTTCGCCTTCCGCCCGCGCCGCGAACGACAGCGCCATGCGGTGTTTCAGAACCGGCTCTGCCAGCGAGAGTACGTCGTCGACAGAAGGCGCCAGGCGACCGTCGATCAGGGCCTTGGCACGCACCGCCAGCATCAGCGCCTGACTGGCGCGCGGTCCCGGCCCCCATGCCACGAGGCGATCGACCTCGGCACTGCCACCCGTTCCCGGTCGCGCCGAGCGAACCAGCTTCAAGATGGCCTCGACCACCTTGTCCGGCACGGGAATCTGACGCACCAGCCGCTGGATGGCCATCAGCTCTTGCGCCGTCAGAGCGTTCTCGATGCGGCGCTCCTCTGTCCCGGTCGTCGCGAACAGCATGCGCCGCTCGGCCGCCTCGTCCGGGTAGCCGACATCGATCTCGAGGAGAAACCGGTCGAGCTGCGCCTCGGGCAGCGGATAGGTGCCTTCCTGCTCGAGAGGGTTCTGCGTGGCGAGCACGTGGAACGGCGCGGGAATGTCGTGGCGCTGCCCTGCCACCGTGACGTGGTGCTCCTGCATGGCCTGCAGCAGCGCCGACTGGGTCTTGGGCGAGGCGCGGTTGATCTCGTCGGCCATCAGCAGCTGGGCGAAAATCGGCCCTTTGATGAAGCGGAAGCTGCGCCGCGCACCAGCCGCGCCACCTTGGTCCTCCAGGACCTCGGAGCCGATGATATCGGACGGCATCAGGTCCGGTGTGAACTGGATGCGCTTCGCATCGAGCCCGAGCGTGCGCCCGAGTGTCTCGACCAGCAGCGTCTTCGCAAGGCCCGGCACGCCGACCAGCAGTCCGTGACCACCCGCCAGGATCGTGACGAGCGTGTGCTCGATCACCTGCTCCTGTCCGAAGATGACGGTGCCAACGGCCTTCTGGACTTTTTGTATCCGTTCGCCGGCCGCCTCGACGCGGGCGACGATGTCGTGGTCTGTATCGATGACTGTGCTCATGCGCTCATCTATACGCTGGCTAGGGCCGGATCAGGAACAGGGAAGGCCCGAAAGTGTTCAGAATGTGAACGTGTTGGCAGCATAGCAGGCCCGTGGAAGCCGGGTATATTAATCATGAGTAATGTGCTGGCATGAGGCTACGAGAAAAGGGGCTCCATGATGAGAGACGACGAGACCGGAACATCGGCAGCATCGGGTTTGAGCGGGCTCGAAGCCTTGCTGAAGGCCCAGGCCGATGACCGGCCGCCGCCTGTCGAGAGCTGGAACCCGCCCTACTGCGGCGACATCGGCATGGCGATCCGCCGCGATGGTACCTGGACCTACCAGTCGAGCCCCATCGGGCGTAAACCCTTGGTGCGCCTCTTCTCGCGTGTGCTCCGCCGCGACCCCGACAATCAATTCTACCTCGTCACCCCCGTGGAAAAGGTCGATGTTGACGTCGAGGATGCCCCGTTTCTCGCCGTCGAGATGCAGGTGTCCGGCGAGGGCCGCGAGCAGGCCTTGGTCTTTCGTACCAATGTCGACGACGTCGTGGCCTGCGGACGCGAGCACCCCCTGCGCTTCGAGATCGAGCCCGGCAGCGGCGGCCTGAAACCTTATCTCCTCGTGCGCGGCCGCCTCGAGGCATTGGTCACCCGCGCGCTTTACTATGACCTGGTCGAACTCGCCGTCACCGACGAGGCCGGCCACCTCGGCATCTGGAGCAACGGTCACTTCTTCGTGATGCAAGGCTGAACGCGCCCCTGGCAGCGCTGTCTCGTCCAGTTGTGGTGCATCCGATGCTCTGCCATCGATGTCGGATGACCAACCGGCAATCGCTCTCCGCTCTGCTCGCGCTCGAGGCTCGCGTCCGCGACGACCTCGCCCGCACCGCCCACCCATCCCGACCCTGGATGCCCAGCCGGACGACGCCGGACGGCGCTCTCATTCACGATGTCGTCGTCGTCGGCGCGGGCCAGGGCGGCCTCGCTGTCGCCCACGCACTCCGCCGTGAGCAGGTCGAAAACATCCTGGTCATCGACAAGGCACCGGTCGGCGGCGAAGGCGTCTGGGTCCAGTACGCGCGCATGCCCGCACTGCGCTCGCCGAAGGAGTTCACCGGGCCCGACTTGGGCCTCCCGAGCCTCACCTATCAGTCGTGGCACGAGGCGACCTACGGCGCCGAGTCCTGGACGGCCCTGGGCCGCATCCCGAAGGACGATTGGAACGCCTACCTCGCCTGGTATCGCCGCGTGCTCGATCTGCCGGTCCGCAACCAGACGGCGCTGACAGGCATCGCGCCGCTCGATGGCGGCGGCTTGCGCCTCGCCATCGCGACACCGGACGGCACCGAGGAGTTGCTCGCTCGAAAGCTGGTGCTCGCCACCGGCCAGGATGGCACCGGGCGCTGGTGGATGCCGGACTTCGTCGAGGCTCTGCCCGAGCGGTTCCGCGCCACGTGCGAAAGCGACATCGATTTCGACGCGCTGAAGGGCAAGTCCGTCGCCGTGCTCGGACAGGGGGCGTCAGCTGCCGACAATGCCGGAACCGCCCTTGAGGCCGGTGCGGCGCGCGTCGACATGTTCGTTCGCCGGCCTGAGCTGCAGCGCGTGCAGCCCTACCTGTGGCTGACCTTCGCCGGTTTCCTTCGGCACATCGGCGAGATGCCCGACGAATGGCGCTGGCGCTTCATGCGCCACATCCTGTCGCTGCGCGAGAGCTTCCCGCAGGAAACCTACGACCGCATGTGTCGGCATTCCAACTTCGAGATCCATCGCGGCGCCGGGTGGCAAGGTGCCGAGGTTGTCGGGGATCGCGTCCGGATCGCGACCGCGAAGGGTCCCTTCGAGGCCGACTTTCTCGTTTGCGGCACCGGCATCGACATCGATCTCGCGCGGCGCCCAGAGCTCGCCTCGATTGCCAGCCACGTGGCCACCTGGGGCGATCGCTACCAGCCGCCCCCGCACGAAGCCGAGCCGCGCCTCGCCCGCTTCCCCTACCACGCGCCTGACGGCTCATTCATCGAGCGCGTCGCCGGATCGGCACCCCACCTCGCCGACATCCACGATTTCACGATCGCAACGACCATGAGCTTCGGACCGTTCGGCTGCTCCATCAACGCCATGAATATCGCCGTGCCGAAGCTGGTCGCCGGCATCACCCGCGGCCTCTTCGCCGCCGACCTCGCCGAGCATTGGCGCTCACTGCAAGCCTTCGACGGCACCGTGTTCGAGCCGAGGTCGGTCGACGGCGGCGCGTGACGGCGAGCGCCTTGAGAAAGGCCCCTCACCGCGGCCGCCGCGCCTCGGCTCACGCGTGCGAGCCGGCGGTCCCGTTTCCGTTCGAGCCCGGGGGAACCGAACGGACAGGCTCTGCTGCCGGGATCGCATCCTTGGCCTTGCTGTCGAGAAGATCCCCGGCCAGACCGGCAAGGCTGCCGGCATTGAGCCCCACCTCTTTCATCAGGCTGTCGAGAATGGGAGCCTGGGTGCGGTAGCGCAGTGCCGCCGCGACGGCCTGCTCGGCCAGATTGCCGCCGCCCCCCGCAACTGCTCCGGCTTCCCCGGCCGCGCCATGCGACCCGTTCAGTCCATCCACCTGCACGATGCGGATGCCTTCGATGGCTGCGATGGGCTTCACCGACTGGGCGATGATCTCGGGCAGCGCCTTGATCAACTCGAGCTTGATCTGCATGGCGATCTGCTCGACCGAAAGAATGTTGGCTGCCTCGTTGACCGCACGCTTACCCTCGGCCTCGACCAGGTAGACGGCCTGCTGGGCGTCGGCCCGCGCCTTCTCGGCGTCGGCGTGAGCGCGGGCGGCGATGCGGGCCTTCTCGGCATCGGCCTCGGCCGATATCCGGATGGCCGCAGCCTTGTCGACGGCCGCCGCCTTCTCCGTCTCGGCAGCGATGCGAATGGCGATGGCCTGCTGCTCGGCAGCTTTGCGCGCTTCGATCAACTCGATCGCCTTCTCGCGCTCGGCAACCTCGGTCTGGCGCGAGGTGGCAACGGCCTCCTCCGCCTTCACGGCGATGGCACGGGCCTCGTCGGCTTCGGCATCGGCCTCCGACTTGGCGCGCGATTTTTCCGCGACCGCGATGTCGCGATCCTGCTCGGCGAGTGCGATCTGCTTGGCCTTCTCGACAGCGGCGGCCTCGAGAGCCAGCTCCTTCTGGATTTCCTGCTCGCGGACGAGGCGATCCTTGGAGATCTGGCGCTCCGCGACGGCCTGCTCCGAAAGGATGTTCGATTCCTTGATCTGCCGCTGGGCCTCGATCTTGGCCTGCTCGGCCTCGCGCTCCTTCAGCGCGCGCTCGGTTGCGACCTGGGCGGCCTGCTCGGCCTTTCTCACCTCGATTTCGCGCTGCTGCTCCATGCGCGCGTACTCCTGGTCGCGTGTGATCAGCAGCCGCTGGCGCTCGGCATCGAGGTTCTTCCTCTGGATGAGAACCTCGGTCTCCTGCTCGATGTCGTTGCGCTTCTTGCGTCGCTCCTCGATCTCCTGCGTGAGCTTGGTCAGGCCCTCGGCATCGAACGCGTTGTCGGGATTGAAGTATTCCTTGTTCGTCTGGTCGAGGCCGGTGAGCGACACGGACTCGAGCTCGAGACCGTTCTTCAGGATGTCCTCGGAGACTGCGGCTTGCACCTTTTGCACGAAGTTGACCCGCTGCTCGTGCAATTCCTCCATCGCCATCTCGGCGGCGACCGCACGCAGCGAGTCCACGAACTTGCCTTCGATCAGCTCCTTCAGCGCGGCCGGCTCCATGGTGCGGCGCCCGAGCGTCTGCGCGGCGTTGGCGATCGATTCGAACGTCGGCTGCACACGCACGTAGAACTCGGCCTGCACATCGACGCGCATGCGGTCCTTGGTGATCAGCGCCTGCTCGTTGGCACGCCGCACCTCGAGACGCAGCGTGTTCATGTTCACGGGAATGATCTCGTGGAGCACTGGCAGGACCATGGCGCCGCCGTTCATGATCACCTTCTGGCCGCCGAATCCGGTGCGCACGAACGAGACCTCCTTCGACGAGCGCCGGTAGAGACGCGCGAAGATGAGCCCGATCGCAAGCAGCGCGGCGAATACGATGCCGATGACGATCAGGAGATCGATGAGGCCGAGGCTCGGGCTTGTAAGTGATGACATGGCGTTATCCGATGGTTCTCAATGAGAAAGGAATGCGTTGCTGTTGCGAATAGCCTTGAAACGGCTGGCACTCGTCTGGCCGGTGATCAGCACCTCGACGCCCTGCTCGAAGCGGTCGTCGGCCTCGTCCGGCTCGACGAGCACGTAATGGGTGTGTCCGGTAGCATCGCGAAGCCGAGCCTCAGCCGGCATGCCGGGGCTCGCGACGCCGCGCGTGATCGTGGCGACCCGGCCGATGAAGGTCCGGGTTGAGACGGCGTCGGTCTCCTCCTTGGGCATCATCCGGGATAGCCCGAGCGCCAGCCACCGTGTCGGCGGTAGCGCGAGCATCACGGCGGGCACGACGGCGAGCAGGGCTGGCAGATGCCCGCCCGTGAGCGAGCGCACCAACGACTGCACTACGAAACCAGCCAAGCCGAAGCTCGTCAGAAGGGCCACGAGGAGGACGAGAAGCGGCACCCGCCCCACGCACAGCCAGCCGAGGAGACCGGATAGCCAGCCGCCGCCTGCTGCGACGCCGTGAACGCCACCGTCGACGGGCATGTCGGCGTCCACGTCTGCGTCCGGCATGAGTTGATCGACGAGCCCTGCCGGCGACACCCCGAGCAGGGTGCCCACGGCCTCCGCCAGCGCGATAAGCAGCATGACGCCGAGCGCGACTGTGAACGGGGCAAGAGCTGGCGTCAGCAGGGCGTCGAACATCAAGTCTCTCCGCCCGTTGCCTTGAGGGCGGCAAGCCGTTCCTTCACACGGTGCTCGCGGGCGAGTTTCTCCAACTCCGCCAGCTTGGCAGCGGCCGACTTGTCGCCGCTCGGCGTCGCTGGGATGCCGGTGCGAGCCTCGAGCACGCGGTTGAAGACGGCTTCGGCCTTGTCGGCGCGCCGCTCGGCGTCGAGACCTGATTTGGCCGGTGGCTCTGCGCCCGGCTGTGCCGTGCCGGCCGCCGTCTGCTGCTCGAGATAGACCTTGAGATCGGCCTCCATCTCGCGCTTGCGTGCCTGCAGTGCCGAAATGTAGCCTTCGAGCTCGCTTTGCTCCGCGGCGACGTCCCGGCGCGCCGCATCGAGCACGGGAAGCTGGGCCTCGAGGTCGAGCTGACGCGCAATGGCCGCTTCGGCGAGATCGTCCCGGCTTTGGCCAACCGCGAAGCGGGCCTGCTCGGCAAGCTCCACCAGCTTGGCGTCAGTCTCGCTGCGGCGCTTCTCCGCGTGGTGGGCATTGGCGAGCACCGTCCCCAGCCGGTCCCGGACCTCGTCAATGGCCCGCTCGACCTCACGGATAGCCTCACGCAGCACGGTCTCGGGGGCCGCCGTCTCTAACCTGTCGACCCACTCGTTCACTGTGCCGGATACCAACCGGCGAACCCGGGAAATAAGCCCTTCCGTCATGAGATAGTCCTCCACCGACAGTCGCCGGCGTCCCGTTGCAGCAAATCGCCGGGTGCCGGCCTCTTCAGGTCGGCATGTTCGACGACCTTGCGTCCGGGCAAGGCGACCCCTTGTTCACACTACGAAGCAATATGCGATTGAACATCGTCCGATTTTAGAGGGTATCGCAACGCGCCGATCACAATCGCGCCAAATCTGGTTACCGGACCCGACGCGGATTGCATGAGCTTAGCCTAGCCGCGCTCACAAACCATTAAGCGCGCGAGACAATTTGGAAGCTGGGCGAGCCGGGGCATGCCGGCCGGGCCGGGCAGGCGCTGCGTTATCGCGGCAAAAAATACGGCCGCCCCCGATCCGGGGACGGCCTGCAAATACCGATAGCTCTGGAGGAGGCCCCGCCTCAGCGCCCCGCGACGGCGCGGAGTTGCGTGATCGTATCCTCTGCGGCCAGTCGCTCGGCATCGTCCTTCGACGCTGCCAGCATGGCCTCGGCCGTTTTGATCTCCGCCTCGATCGCAGCGCCGCGCCCCCCGTCCTCGAGGTCGATCAGATGCTGCGCGAGTATTGTCAGGCTGTCCGGCTCGACCTCTGCGATACCGCCCCGAACGAAGACGCGCCGTTCTCCGGTCGCGAGCTTGATCAGCATGGTGCCCGGCCGCAGCGAAGAGATGAACGGAGCATGCCCGGGAAGAACCGTGAATTGCCCGTCCGTGCCCGGCACGATGACCTCGCTCGCGTCCTCGGACACGAGCACGCGCTCGGGAGAGACCAGCTCGAATTTGAAAGTGCCCGCCATGCTCGCCTCGACCTGCTCTCGTTCCGTCGCTTGCCTCTGACCTCGCCGGAGCGGCGATCAGGATACCGCAGCGCCGCCGGTTTGACTGTCCTCACCGCCCGCCTGCAGTCGCGTACCGCAGAAGGGGCAGAAGATGATCGGCTCGAGCACGAGTGTCGGCTCGTCCTCGTCGATGTCGGTGATCCCGACGGTGAGACAAAGCACACCGTCGTCGTCCACCGTGAAGCACGGCTCGTAATCGTCGGCGGTCAAGACCGCATCGAGGGCCGAGCAGCACGCATCGCCCGCCTTCGCGCTTCTCCCCGCCATCCGATCAGGCCGCCTCGGCGAGCTTCTCGGCCTTCGCCATCGCTTCCTCGATGGTGCCGACCATGTAGAAAGCCGGCTCCGGCAGATGATCGTAGTCGCCGGCGCAGATCCCCTTGAAGCCCTTGATCGTCTCGGCGAGCGGCACCTGCACGCCGGGCGAGCCGGTGAACACTTGCGCGACGTCGAACGGCTGCGACATGAAACGCTCGATCTTGCGGGCGCGAGCCACCGTCATCTTGTCGTCCTCGGAAAGCTCATCCATGCCGAGAATGGCGATGATGTCCTGTAGCGACTTGTACTTCTGCAGGATCGACTGAACCTGGCGAGCAACGCCGTAGTGCTCGTCGCCGACAATGCGCGGGTCGAGCATGCGCGAGGTCGAATTCGAGCGGATCCACCGCCGGATAGATGCCCTTCTCGGCAATCGAGCGCGAGAGAACGGTCGTCGCATCCAAGTGGGCGAACGACGTTGCCGGCGCAGGGTCGGTCAAGTCGTCGGCCGGCACGTAGATCGCCTGCACCGAGGTGATCGAGCCCTTCTGCGTCGACGTGATGCGCTCCTGCAGCGCGCCCATGTCGGTGGCGAGCGTCGGCTGATAGCCCACCGCCGAAGGAATACGGCCGAGCAGCGCCGACACCTCGGAGCCCGCCTGTGTGAAGCGGAAGATGTTGTCGACGAAGAACAGCACGTCCTGGCCCTGCTCGCGGAAATGCTCGGCCACCGTAAGACCGGAGAGCGCCACGCGCATACGGGCGCCCGGCGGCTCGTTCATCTGGCCGTACACCAGCGCGGCCTTCGAGCCGGCAGCCGATCCGTCGACCGGCTTCTTGTTGACGCCACCCTCGATCATCTCGTGATAGAGATCGTTGCCCTCGCGGGTGCGCTCGCCGACACCGGCGAACACCGAGTAGCCACCGTGTGTCTTGGCGACGTTGTTGATCAGCTCCATGATGAGCACGGTCTTGCCGACGCCCGCGCCGCCGAAGAGGCCGATCTTGCCGCCCTTCGCGTAAGGCGCCAGCAGGTCGACGACCTTGATGCCGGTGACGAGGATCTGCGCTTCCGTCGACTGCTCGGCGAAGGTGGGGGCGGGCTGGTGGATGGCCCGCGTCGTCGCCGTCCGGATCGGACCAGCCTCGTCGATCGGCTCGCCGATCACGTTCATGATCCGCCCGAGCGTCTCGTCGCCGACGGGCACCGAGATCGGCTGACCAGTGTCGGTCACCTCCTGGCCACGCGTCAGACCCTCGGAGCTGTCCATGGCAATGGTGCGCACGGTGTTCTCGCCGAGATGCTGCGCCACCTCGAGCACCAGACGGTTGCCCTGGTTCTGCGTCTCGAGCGCGTTCAGGATTTCTGGCAGATGCCCGTCGAACTGGACGTCGACGACCGCGCCCATCACCTGACGAATTTTGCCGACCTTGTTCGATGCCATTGCTGTCGTCCTCGTTCCGGTATGCGGGGGATCAGAGCGCCTCGGCGCCCGAGATGATCTCGATGAGCTCTTTGGTGATGTTGGCCTGACGCAGACGGTTGTACTTCACCGTCAGCTTGTTGATCATGTCGCCGGCGTTGCGCGTGGCGTTGTCCATCGCCGTCATCCGCGCACCCTGCTCGGACGCTGCGTTTTCCAGCAAGCCGCGGAAAATCTGGGTCGAGATGTTGCGCTTCAGGAGATAGGCGAGAATCTCGTCCTCGCTCGGCTCGTACTCGACCACGGATGCGCTTCCGGCCGACTGAGCACTGTCCTCGATCTCGGGGATCCGCGTCGGGATGAGTTGCAGCGCCGTCGGTTTCTGCGTGATGACGTTCTTGAACTCGGAGAAATAGAGCGTCGCCACGTCGAACTCGCCGGCCTCGAACATGGACAGCACGCGGTTGCCGATCTCCTCGGCATTGGCAAAGCCGATCTGCTTCACGCCGCGCAGGTCGCGGCGCTCTGTGATGTTCCTCGCGAGATCCCGGCGCAGATTGTCGCCGCCCTTACGACCGACGCACACGATCTTGACCGTCTTGCCCTGCCGCAGCAGCCGCAACGCGTCGTTTCGCGCCAGACGCGCAATGTTCGAGTTGAAACCGCCGCAAAGCCCGCGCTCCGCGGTCATCACGACCAGGAGGTGCACATCGTCCTTGCCGGTCCCGACCAGCAGCGGCGAGGCGCCTTCCGGGTTGGCCCTGCGCGCCAGATTACCCAGCACCCGGTCCATGCGCTCGGCATACGGCCGCGCCGCCGTCGCCGCATCCTGCGCCCGGCGGAGCTTGGCCGCGGCGACCATCTGCATGGCCTTCGTGATCTTCCGCGTCGCCTTCACCGAGGCGATACGGTTGCGCATGTCTTTGAGTGACGGCATGGCTTCGATCCGTGGGTTGGGTCGATGAGGGCGGAGCCGAAAAGACCCAACGAGGGCCAGTGGAAGGCGCGTGCCAGGTCGCTGTAGGCTCGACCCTGCCCGCGCCGCCTCGTTTTAGAGGAACTGCTTCTGCACCGTCTCGACGACGCCCTTGAGCTTGGCTGCCGTCGCGTCGGAGAGGTCCTTCGTTGAACGAATGTCGTCCAGGATCGCCACGTTTGGACCGCGCAGGCTGTCGAGCAGCGCCGTCTCGAAGTCGCGAACCTTACCGAGTGCCATCGGATCGAGGTAGCCGTTGGTGCCGGCCCAGATCACGCAGACCTGCTCTTCCATCTTCAGCGGCGAGAACTGCGCCTGCTTGAGAAGCTCGGTCAAACGCGAGCCGCGGTTCAGCAGCCGTTGGGTCGCGGCGTCGAGGTCCGAGCCGAACTGCGCGAACGCCGCCATCTCGCGGTACTGCGCCAGCTCGCCCTTGATCTTGCCGGCGACCTTCTTCATCGCCTTCGTCTGGGCCGAGGAGCCCACACGTGACACCGAGAGACCGACGTTCACCGCCGGACGAATGCCCTGGTAGAACAGGTCCGTTTCGAGGAAGATCTGCCCGTCGGTGATCGAGATGACGTTCGTCGGGATGTAGGCCGACACGTCGTTGGCCTGCGTCTCGATGACCGGAAGCGCCGTCAGCGAGCCCTTGCCGGCCGCGTCACCCATCTTGGCCGCGCGCTCGAGCAGGCGAGAGTGGAGATAGAACACGTCGCCCGGATAGGCCTCGCGGCCGGGAGGACGCCGCAGCAGCAACGACATCTGACGATAGGCGACGGCCTGCTTGGAAAGATCGTCGTAGATGATGACCGCGTGCATGCCGTTGTCGCGGAAGAACTCGCCCATGGCGCAGCCCGAGAACGGCGCCAGGAACTGCATCGGGGCAGGATCGGAGGCCGTGGCTGCGACGACGATCGAGTACTCGAGCGCGCCGTTCTCCTCGAGCGACTTCACGAACTGCGCTACGGTCGATCGCTTCTGCCCGACGGCGACATAGACGCAGTACAGCTTCTGATCCTCGGGCGCGCCAGCCACGTTGAGCGCCTTCTGGTTGAGGATCGTGTCGAGCGCCACAGCCGTCTTGCCGGTTTGGCGATCGCCGATGATCAACTCGCGCTGGCCGCGGCCGATCGGGATGAGGGCATCGATGGCCTTGAGGCCGGTCGCCATCGGCTCGTGCACCGACTTGCGCGGGATGATGCCCGGAGCCTTGACGTCGACGCGGGCCCGAATATCGGACTGGATCGGGCCTTTGCCGTCGATCGGATTGCCCAGCGCGTCGACGACGCGCCCGAGCAGTCCCTTGCCCACGGGTACGTCCACGATGGTTCGCGTGCGCTTGACCGTATCGCCTTCCTTGATGCCGCGGTCGTCGCCGAACAGCACGACGCCGACGTTGTCGGCCTCGAGGTTGAGTGCCATCCCGCGCACGCCACCCGGGAACTCGACCATCTCGCCGGCCTGGACGTTGTCGAGGCCGTAAACGCGGGCGATACCGTCGCCCACCGAGAGAACCTGTCCGATCTCGGAAACCTCGGCTTCCTTGCCGAAGTTCTTGATCTGCTCCTTGAGGATCGATGAGATCTCGGAGGCCTTGATGTCCATCAGCGAACCTCTTTCATGCGCGTCTTGAGCGAATTGAGCTTGGTGCGGAGCGAGCTGTCGATCATGCGGCTGCCCATCTTGACGACGAGACCACCGAGGATCGCCGGATCGACCCGGGTTTCGATACGAACGTTGCGGCCGCCCGCCGTGCTCTTCAGCGCATCCTCGAGGGCGTTTTGCTGCGCCTCGTCGAGAGCATGCGCCGATACGACATCGGCTGTAATCTCGCCGCGATGACGAGCGGCAATCTGACGGAACAGCTTGACCATGTCACCGAGCGCGAAGAGGCGCCGGCTCTTGGCGAGAAGCTGCAGAAAGTTGCTGCTGAGACCCGAGAAGCCGGCGCTGGCAGCAATCGCCCCGATGGCCTTGGCCTGCGCCTCGGCCGAGATGACCGGGCTGCGCACCATCCGTACGAGGTCGCTGCTGTCCTTCAGCATACCCTCGAGAGAAACCATGTCCTTCTCGACCGCCTCGAGCTGTCGCTCGTCCTTGGCGAGCTCGAATAGCGCCGACGCATAGCGTCCGGCCACGGTTGCCATGATGGGTTCGTCTGTCGCCACGTCGCTCTCGCTCTCGCCGAATTGTCTGGGACCGCCGGGTCGGCTCCCGGCCTGAACAAGCCGTCGCCTGGCTGGCAACCCGGGTGCGGGTGCCCAAGTATAGGGAGGAGACGACCCAAGCCAGACCATACGGGTTCACCGCATGGCCTCTCAACCTGGATCGCGCGCCGAGTTAGCATGCAGCCGGACAAGCTTCAACCTTATGTCCACAGGGCGGGTTGCCGCATCGCGCCTCGTCCGCCCCGAGACAAGGCTCGTTCCGAGCGCGAAAGGCTGTTAACTGCCCCCGCAGAGCCGGCCGAGGAGCGCAGAAAATGACCAACTTTCCCAATAGACCCAAGCTTCTGGTCACCCTGGAGCCCGGAGCCCATGGCCGCGCCGTCATCGAGCGAACCCTCGGCCCCACGGCCGAGATCGCCTACCTTGCCGATTTGTCGCAGGCCGATCGCGCAGCGGCCCTTGCCGCCGCCGACGTCATCCTGGCCCGGAATACCGCCAAAGAGCTCCATCCAGGTGAGGCCACCCTCATTCGCAAGGTCCGGCTGATCCAGTTCGTCACCGCCGGGGTCGACTACATCCCCCTCGCCGACCTGCCCGCGGATGTACCTATCGCCAACAACGGCGGCGCCTACGCCGAGCCCATGGCCGAGCACGCCCTCGCCATGACGCTGGCCGCTCTCAAGCGCCTGTTCATCGAGAACGCCAAGCTCGCCAGCGGAAACTTCGACCAGTTCCGCCTCAACCGCATGCTGGCGGGCGCCACCGTCGGCATTCTGGGCTTCGGCGGCATCGGCGTCGCAACGGCCCGACTGATGCGAGCGCTTGGCGCCAAGGTTAACGCCATCAACCGGCGCGGCGCCACCGATGAGCCCGTCGACTGGATCGGCTCCGAGGCCGACCTCGACACGCTATTGGCCGCCGCGGACGTGCTGATCCTGAGCCTGCCGCTCACCCCAGCCTCCGAAGGCCGGATCGGCGCCCGCGAGCTCGGCCTCATGAAGCCCGACGCCGTTCTCGTCAACCTGGCGCGAGGCGAGATCGTGGACGAGGCGGCACTTTACGCCCATCTCCAGGCTCACCCAGCGTTCACCACCTGTATCGACGCCTGGTGGATCGAGCCGGTGCGCCACGGCCGCTTCGCGATGGGCCATCCCTTCACGGAGTTGCCGAACGTCATCGCCTCGCCGCACAACTCCGCATCTGCAGCCGGATGGCGTGACGTGGCGCTCACCCGCGCCGCCGAGAACATTCGGCGCGTCCTCGCTGGCGACCCTCCCCGTTTCCTGGTGCCGCCGGAAGATCGGATGATGTAAATCAGGGTCCCTGCGCCAGCGGCCAGATAGCTTGGCGACGGCAGCTCACCTCCGTCGCCTCAACCCCACGGCCTGCTCGGCGAGAACCGTAATTGTCTGCCACTGCTGCTCGACCACGACGTTGCGCGGCACCACCCACGACCCGCCGACCGCAACCACGTTCGGCAGCGCCAGATAGTCGGCAGCGTTGTCGAGATCGATGCCACCGGTCGGACAGAACGAGATCCCGCCCAGAGGTGCTGCCAGGGCTTTCAGCGCGGGCGCCCCACCGGCCGCCTCGGCCGGAAAGAACTTGAGGCACTGGTAGCCGAGATCGGATAGCGCCATCGCCTCGCTCGCCGTCACCGCGCCCGGCAGGAACGGCACCGGCCACACCTGTGCCGCCTCGATCAGCCGCGGCGTCATCCCCGGCGACACGATGAACCGCGCGCCCGCCGCGATCGCCTGCTGCGCCTGGTCGGGATCGAGCACGGTGCCGGCTCCGACCCGCGTCTGCGGAACCTGTAGCCGGATTTGCCGGATTGCCTCGAGCGCCACGGGCGTCCTGAGCGTCACCTCGATCAGGTCGAGCCCGCCCCGTGCGAGCGCCCGCGCGACCTCGACGCCATCCTCGACGGTCTCGAGAGTGAGTACAGGAACCACCGCCGCCCGGTAGAGCGTATCCGCCAGCGCACGGTTCAACTCGCTCTGCATGATTGCTCCTTTTGGTGGCTCACAAGGCTGCCGAATGAGAGGCCGAATTCGAAGCGCTGACAAGACGCCTCGAACTCGCAGAGCTTGAGATAGCACAGGCCCGCGTCCGGTCTTTTTCCTCTGTCCATGGAGCGGCACTGGCGCGGGTGGGCGCGAAGGCAATGGAACCAGGCGGAGCCCAGCGCGTTGTGGGGGGTACGAGCGGCCGTGGGTCTGGCTGCGCCCTCCCAACCACCCCAGAGACGGATGATGATCCGAACGACTGGCAAGGTGCCACCGCCGCTCGAGGTTGACACGGCGTCCGACGCTGCTTCCGCTGCGGCGGCCGCAATTCCAACCGACATGATCCTGAATGCCGTCGCGACCCCGATCTACACGGTCGACGCCGCAGGCCGGCTGACCGGATACAATACCGCGGCGGTTGCATTGTGGGGAGCGGCACCGGAGCTCGGGACCGCCGAGTGGTGCGGTTCTTGGCGCCTCTATCAACCGGACGGCACCCCTCTCGCGCACGATCTCTACCCGATGGCCATCGCCATTCGCGAGCGACGGCCGGTTCGTGGCATTGAGGCCATCGCCGAGCGCCCCGACGGCACACGCATCCCCTTCCTTGCCTGCCCGACTCCATTGTTCGACGCCGACGGTACGCTCATCGGCGGCGTCAACATGTTGGTCGATATCTCGGCTCAGAAGGAGGTAGAGCAGTCGTTGATGAAGCGCATGGCCGAGCAGGCCGCATTGCACCGCCTGACCGACGAGCTTCACAACGCGGGGACGCTGGAGCTGGCCTACAGCTCGACCCTGGCGGCCATCAGGACGGCCCTGCCGTGCGACCGCGCCGCGATCCTCCTGCTCGATGACGCCGGCCGGATGCGGTTTGTCGCCTCGTCGGGCCTGTCCGAGCCCTATCGGCGCGTGGCCGACGGCCACTCGCCATGGTCACCGGACGAGTCCGCACCAGTGCCGATACTGATTACCGACGTGGAAACGGCCGATTTCGAGAAATCCTTGCGGACGGCGGTCCGCGCCGAGGCGATCCGCGCTCTGGCCTTCTTCCCCCTCGTCAATGCCGGCCGCCTCGTCGGCAAGTTCATGGCTTACGTCGATCGTCCCCACCAGTTCTCGCCGCTCGAGGTGGAAATCGGCATGACCATCGGCCGGCAGCTTGGCTTCGCCGTCGATCGGATTCGCGGCGAGGCGCAGAGGACGCACATCGAGCAGGAATTACGCGATAGCGAGGCCCGCTTTCGAGCCCTCGTCTCGCTGTCGTCGGATTGGTACTGGGAGCAGGACGAGCATCTCCGCTTCACCGAGTTCTCGTCCTCGGTGGCTGGCCTCGCCGGCTCCAGCGTCGCCTCGCACATCGGCAAGGCCCGTTGGGAGCTGCCCGCCATCGGTGTCAGCGAGGAGCAGTGGGCCGAGCACCGCGCCACGCTCGAGCGCCACGAGCCGTTCCGCAATTTCGAGTATCGCCGCGTCAGCGAGCGCGGGGAGGTGATCTGGATGACCGCGAGCGGCGATCCCGTGTTCGATGCGAGCGGTCGTTTCATCGGCTATCGCGGGACCGGCCAGAATATCACCTTCCGGCGCCGCGCCGAGGAGACGCTCAGAGCGGACGAGGCACGCTACAAGACAGCCCTGAAGGTCGGGCGTATGGGAAGCTGGGAAACCGACTTCGTCGAGCGGACGCGAACCTGGTCGCCTGAGGCGATCGAGCTGTTTGGCCTGTCGATCCCTGCGGGCAAAGGATTTATCGGCACCACCGGCGACGAGCTCAGGTCGGTCATTCACCCCGCCGACCGGCATCTCCTCGACCACTATCACGCCCTGGTTGAAACCCAGGACGAGATTGACGCCGAATACCGGATAGTCCGTCCCGATGGCTCGGTGCGCCACGTCGCCGGACGCGGGCAGGTCACGGCACGGCGCCCCGACGGTCGGCCATGGACCCTGGTCAACATCGTCGCTGACGTCACCGACCGGGCCCTCGCCGAGGAGCGCAGCCTCGAGCGCGCGCACGAGCTGGAAGCGGCCAAGGCCAAATACCAGGCACTGGTCGAGGCATCAGCGCAGATCGAGTGGTCCGCCACCCCGGATGGCGCGATCGTCAACGATTCGCCGACGTGGCGTGCGTTCACCGGCCAGACGTTAAACGAATGGCGCGGCAATGGCTGGCTCGATGCTGTCCATCCCGACGACCGCGACCACGTCGCATCCGCGTGGCAGGTCGCCATCGCATCGAGCGCCAATTACGATGTGGCCTATCGCGTACGCCATGTCAGCGGTGAATATCGCTGGACCCGCGCCCGAGGTGTCCCCCTGCGCGATCCCGCCGGCGCCGTCGTCGAATGGGTCGGCGTCAACGAGGACATCTCCGACCTGAAACAGCGCGAGCATCACCTCGAGGTCGTGATGCGCGAGCTGAGCCACAGGACCAAAAATCTACTGTCGGTCATCCAGTCGATCGCCCGCCGAACGTTGTCCGCGAAGGCGGTCAATCCCGAGGTGCGGGCGTTCACCGAACGGTTGCAGGGTCTTGCCCTGTCGCACGACTTGCTGGTTCGTGGCAATTGGCAGGGGGCCTGCCTGAGCGACCTCGTTGCCACCCATCTCGAGCCGTTCGGCCCACTCAATCCGCTCAATGTCGCAACATCGGGGCCGTCCATTTCGCTGACACCGTCGGTCGCGCAGAGCGTCGGCCTCGCGATCCACGAGCTGGCGACCAACGCGGCGAAGTATGGCGCCCTCAGCGCGAGCGGCGGCCGCCTGGAGGTCGAATGGTCGCTGCGGCAAAGCGATGGCGGTCCTCTCTTCAACCTGACCTGGATCGAGGTGCCGGGCAGACCGGTGAGCCAACCCGCTCCCTCCGGCTTCGGTCGCACGTTGCTGGAACGGATCGCGGCCAGCCTGGTCGGCGGCACGAGCGAGTATCGCATCGACACCGCCGGGGTCGTCTGGAAATTGACCGCTCCGCTGGACGTCGGGGACATGCCCCAGGACGTAGCTCCCGAGCCCCACAAGCGCACGGCCGTCGCAAGGACTGGCAGCGCCTCCGCCGCCTGAGGCGCCATGCCCCGGACTTTGGCAATGACTTAAGCCAGCGACGCGGGCAGTTCGTCCGCCCGCTCGAAAATGCGCCAAGCTCCCGGATCGAGATCACTGAGCGCCTTCCTCGCACGCTCGGCGCCTGTCCGCCGCCCGCCGCAATCCCGAATGAGGATGCGTTTGATCTGTGAACCGTGTCGGCGCGCCGCATCGGCGTAGATCTCGGCGTCGTCCTCCGCGCTATCCCCGATCAACACGAACCGTCGTTGAGGAAAATCGGTCAGGATGGCATCGATTGCGAGCGGCTTGGTCTTGGTCGCTTTGGCCAGCAGATTGCGGATCGAGCGATCCTTCAACGCCACGTTTTTGAGTGTGATCGTGGCGGGCGGAAAGCCGGCCTCGGCGAGAAACGCTGCCAGCGGCTCGTAGAGCGGCCAGGGACTCGACGAGATGAAATGCAACGAGACACCCTCGGCGCTCCAGGCCCGATAGCGCTCAGCCATCCCCCTGACCGCCTCGAATGCCTCGAGAAAGGTCAGTGCCATCATCCGTCGCCGGCTGGCGACGTGCGTGATTTTCACGGTGTCGTCGATGTCGGAAATGACCGCAAGCCCCTCCGGGCCGACCAACAGAGCATTCGACGTGAAACGTCGGTGATCGCGTGCGGCAAGACGGGCTGAAATTTCGAGCCCACCCGGCTTCGCATGCTCGGCCACCAAGGCATCCGGGATCAGGATCGTGCCCCGGAATTGGCCGTATCGATCGGTCGGCGCCAGTTGGAAGTCGGCGCCGGCGACCGTCACCACGATGCGTCGATCCTGGCAGTTGTCGCCGAGCATCAGCGCACAGCGCTCGTCGAAAACGATCCGGCTGAGATGATCGGGACTGACGCCGAAGCCGGTCTTCAGCGCGATCGCCAGCGCAGCCTTGGCGGCACGGCCATCCGGCGGCCGGAAGACCCGGCCGTGAATGGGCACGATCCAGGCGCCGTCACTCACGGCCCGGTGCGCCGCCGTGGCGAACAGGACCAAGTGCTCGTCCCGGCCCAGCTCCGAAACCGCCGGTGAACGCGCGGCGCCCCCGACACTCGGGGGATAGCCGGACTTGGCCTGAGCGCCGCCTGAGCGGCCCACAATATGATGCAGAGGCATAGAACTCGTCTGCTCGCCCAAAACCGTCTGCTCGCCGCCCCCGTCCGTCGCTATCGGCGACCACGGCGGCAGTGACTGACCCAGTCAAGCGACGAGGCCCCCCAAGCAGCGGCACACACTGCCGCGCCGTCACAGGAAAAGCAAACACCATGCACTGGCAGGAAGCCGGGCACATCCGACGGCGTTGCAATACGGCATGCTAGGAAGGCATGGGGGCCGGGGCTTCCCGCCCTGGCTCAGGGCTGCGGCCCAACTTCCGCGACGAGAGAAACCAGTGAGCGGGTCCCGCCTGAGGACTTCTCATCTCGGGCCGTCGCGGCACCGGCAGTGTCAGACATCGTGCCGGTCGCACCGTCACTCGCCTCTGCTGCGGCGACGGCCGGCTTCGCCTGCTCGAGTTCAATGCTGGGTGCCTTGTCGGATTTCGCAGCCTCCGCTTCCGCGGCCCTCACCTTTTTGACGGCTGTCCCGTCGTCGACAGGCATCCCGGCGACCGCCGTCGCCGGCTCGTCGAGCCCGGCCGGGCGCTCAGAGGCCGCCTCCTTGCCCGTTACGGCAGCAATCACGGCGTTGAGCGAGAGCGGCTCGCCATCGGCACCAGCGAGGGCCACGGGTCCGTGCTCCACGGGAGTTGGTGCAGTCTCATCTGCCAGATCGGGAGCGTAGAGCCCGAAGCGTGCATCGAGCAGATCCAGGACGGACGAAACGAGGTCGAGAATTCTGGCTGAGCACACCCACGCCGCCGACCCGGAATCCCTCGCTGACCGCAAGGCTCTCGAACGGAGATGGCGCAGCCGCCTCCGGCGCGATTAGACCGCGCGATCTCAAATAGGCATGGCTGTCGCCGGCACGGACCAGGCCGCCCTCGGGCGTACGCCCGGCCCGCAGGATCAGCTCGTGCAGCGCCTCCGTCTGTGCGCGGAACAAGGCGCCGATTGCCTTCAGCGAGGTATCGGCCCGACCGATCTCTACAGCCAGCCGCCGCGCATGGAGAACGCGAAGCAGCAGCGACGACTCGAGCTGCTGCAAACGCCTCACGAAGGCGTCGAGCGCCTCCGGAGCGGCTTCGCAATCGATCTCGTCGAGATCCGCGCGAGCCGGGAGCGACGCAGCCATCAAGTCTTCGCCGGCGGCCAGCGCAGCATCGAGATGGTCGGCGAGAAGCGCGACACTCGGAGGACAATCAGGATGGATGCCGATCATGATCTGATCCAGTTTGTTCTTGTTATTGCTGCCGTGGCGCGAGCGCCAACAGCACATCGAGTGCCGCCGTCAGATCACCGCCCCGCAAGGCGAGATGCTTGCCGAGCGGCGAGCCGAACGCAGCTAGCCAACGCTCTCGCTGGGCGTTGCGAGCGCCGATCTGGGCCAGGCTTGCAGCAATTGTCACGTCCGGCACGTTGTCCTCGATCTCCAATCTCACACGAACGAGCTCGACCGTATCGAGCGACTCGTCGCCTGCCTGCTCGTCGCCGGCGAGCCCCGCCGCCGCCGCATCCAGATCACGGGCCTCGGCGATCAAATCAATCGGCGACGCGTCCCCAGTCGAGAGGGAGTTGGTCATGCGGGGTCTCCAGACAGGTCACCTGAGAACGCACGCGTGCCAACGATCCAAACGCAAGTGTCTGCTTAGTCGGATTCGCGGTGGCCGGTCTCGATCAATCCACCGGCTTTCCCCAAGCCGCCGAGCCATGTTGCAGGCGAAGCGCCAGTTGCAGCCGCGCCCTTTTGCAGTGCGTTGCTGACAAAATGCCCGGTGACGCGCCTCGAGGAGCCGCTTACGCTCCCATTGCAAGAGACTTCGATGGGGGACGACCGACGTGACGAGCTGGCTCTGGGCCGTATTCACAATTCTCGCGGCCGGAGGGCAAACGCTGCGCAATGCCATGCAGCGTGACTTGACGGCGAAGATCGGCACCATCGGTGCAACGCATGTTCGCTTTCTCTTCGGCCTGCCCTTCGCCCTCGTCTTTCTCGCCATGGTGCTCGGCGCGACCGGATCGAGCTTTCCCGCCCTCTCGGCCGGTATGCTGAGCTGGACGTTCGTCGGCGCCGCTACTCAGATCGCGGCCACCGCGATGCTTCTCGCCGCCATGCGCGACAAGTCGTTCGTTCTCATCACGGCCCTCAACAAGATCGAGCCGGTTCACGTGGCCTTGTTCGGGCTGCTCTTTCTCGGCGATCGCCTCACGCCCGGCCTCGCCATCGCCATTCTCATAGCCACCCTTGGCGTCCTCATCATGTCCTGGCCAAAGGGCACCGGCGGCGAGGCGCTCGGCACACGGCCGATCGTGCTGGGCCTTGCCGCCGGTGCCATGTTCGGTGCCTCTGCGGTCGGTTATCGCGGCGGCATCCTTGCTCTCGAGCATCCGAATTTCATCGTGGCCGCCACCGTCACCGTAGTCACCGGCCTCACGCTCCAGGTCGCCTTCCTGACGAGCTACCTGCTGGCGTTCGACCGCAAAACCTTGCGTGCGATCTTCGCGGCCTGGCGGCCGTCGCTCGTCGCAGGCTTCATGGGCGCCTTCGCCTCGGAGATGTGGTTCCTTGCCTTCGCCCTGGCCACTGCCGCCAAGGTGCGGACGTTGGCCCTCGTCGAGATTTTCTTCGCCGGCCTCCTCTCGCGCAGCTTGTTCAAGGAGGGCGTTGCCTCGCGCGAGGGCGTCGGGATTTTCCTCATCATCATCGGCGTCGTCATCCTCCTGAACATCTAGCGCAACCACCGGCCCGCGCGGCGCGGATTGAAAATTTTTTCCCTAGAATCGCCGATGCCGCCTAGAATTGGGCACAAAAGTTCAATAGGAGTCCGCTTAACGCCACGTCCCTTCCGGAGCTAGCATTGCCGTGCTCGATGCCATGGACCTCAAGATTTCTCGCCATTGTCCAGCGGGACGCCACGCTGCCCGTAGCCGAGATCGGCAAATCCGTCGGGCTGTCCACCACGCCGTGCTGGCGCCGTATCCAGAAGCTGGAGGAGGCCGGCATCATCAAACGCCGGGTCGCCGTGCTCGACGCCGGTAAAGTCAACGCAGGCGTGACAGTCTTTGTCTCGATCAAGACCGATCAGCACACCCTCGCCTGGCTCGAGCGCTTCCACGCAGCCGTCGCGGACATGCCGGAGGTGGTCGGCTTCTATCGCATGTCCGGCGACGTCGATTATCTGATGCGCGTCGTCGTCCCCGACATCGCCGCCTACGATGCATTCTACAAGCGGCTGATCTCGCGCATCGACATTTCCAAGGTCTCCAGCGCCTTCGCCATGGAGGAGATCAAGAACACCACCGAGCTGCCGCTCGGTTTCGCTCGTGCGGGCACGGATGGCTGAGCCTAATCCCGGCCGAACATCGCTCGTCCGCGCCATCGAGGAACGCGCATTCAACGCCTGGCCCGCCCTCCAAACCTTGCTGACGGATGGCTGGCTGCTGCGCTTCGCCGACGGCTACACGAAGCGCGCCAACTCGCTCAACGCCTGGCAGCCGACCGTGCCGCTCGAGGCAATCCTCGACCATGCGACAGCGCTCTATGCTGCGCGCGGCCTGCCTCTCGTCGTGCGTCTCTCGCCGCTAGCTTCCGATGCGGATGATGCGGCACTGGCGCGGCGGGGCTTCGCCCGGCTCGACGAGACGATCGTTATGACTGCCAGCCTGACGCCGGGGCAACACGACCCTCAGCCAAGCGTCTACGTTGAATCGGCACCATCCGGGCCGTGGCTCGATGGCTTCGCCACCGCCAATGACGTGCCGGCCGTCCGCCGCGCCATCCATGACCGGATCGTATCGATTATTCCGCCTCCAGCCGCATTCGCCCAGCTCGATTTGGACGGGGCACCGGCGGCCTGGGGCCTCGCCGCATACGAGCGAGGCATGGTCGGCCTGTTCGACATCGTCACCTCCTCCCATGCTCGGCGGAAAGGTGCCGGCCGGCGCCTCGTCGTCGGCCTGTTGGACTGGGCGGTCGCCCGCGGCGCCTCCAACGCCTACCTCCAGGTCGTTGCCACCAATCATCCGGCCATCACCCTCTACCGTTCGCTCGGTTTCACAGAGGCTTACCGCTACCACTACCGAATCGCTCCCGGCTGAAAGGCCCTCGAAGGCGGAACATCAGAGAACATTTAGATTGCGCATAGAGAACATTACGCGTACATTAACGGTTAATTGCAGACACACCGCCACCGTGGAATAAGAGGAGACGCACCATGGCTGCACCCGAGCTCAGGCTCGTCGAGGGAGAGACGATGGACAAGTCGAAAGCACTCGACGCCGCGTTGGCGCACATCGAGAAGCAGTTCGGCAAGGGCTCCATCATGAAGCTCGGCCAGAACGATAAATCGATCGACGTCGAGGCCATATCGACGGGCTCGCTCGGCCTCGACATTGCGCTCGGCATAGGTGGCCTGCCGAAAGGCCGCGTGGTCGAGATCTACGGACCGGAATCGTCCGGCAAAACGACCCTTACGCTCCAGCTCATCGCCGAGGCACAGAAGAAGGGCGGCATCTGCGCCTTCATCGACGCTGAGCACGCGCTCGATCCGGTCTACGCCAGAAAGCTCGGCGTCAAGGTCGACGAGCTGCTCATCTCACAGCCGGACACGGGCGAGCAGGCCCTGGAGATCGCCGACACGCTCGTGCGCTCCGGTGCGGTCGATGTCCTTGTCATCGACTCCGTTGCGGCACTCACGCCGAAGGCCGAGCTCGAAGGCGAGATGGGCGATAGCCTCCCCGGCCTGCAGGCGCGCCTCATGACTCAGGCCTTGCGCAAGCTCACGGCGTCCATCTCCAAATCCGGTTGCATGGTCATCTTCATCAATCAGATCCGCATGAAGATCGGCGTCATGTTCGGCAATCCCGAGACGACGACTGGCGGCAACGCACTGAAGTTTTACGCCTCCGTCCGCCTCGACATCCGCCGCATCGGCCAGATCAAGAATGGCGAGGACATCGTCGGCAATCAGACACGGGTGAAGGTCGTCAAGAACAAGGTGGCGCCACCGTTCAAGCAGGTCGAGTTCGACATCATGTACGGCGAGGGGATCTCGAAGGTCGGCGAGCTCGTCGACCTCGGCGTCAAGGCCGGCATCGTCGACAAGTCGGGCGCCTGGTTCGCCTACAAGGGCGACCGCATCGGCCAGGGCCGCGAGAACACCAAGAATTTCCTCAAGGCCAACCCTGCCATGGCCGACGACATCGAGCGGGCGATCCGCGCCAATGCCGGCATTGTCACGGAAAAGCTGCTGGCACACCCTGAAGGCGACGAGGCGAACGACGCCGATGAAGGTCCGGACGCCGACGGCGTCCTGCCCGACGTCGACGACGCGCCGGCGAAGGGCCGCGCCCGCCGCTAAACACCAGCCGTCCGACGGCGCGGCCCGAGCTGGGCAGCGCCGGACGGAAGGATTATCGCGGTCTTCTGATGTTCGGGATGAGAAGCTGTGAGCGTAACCGATCGAGCTGCCATCGCCGACTTGGCGTCGTCGCGCCTCGATCAACCGGGCCTCGATAAGCGCGGCGCGCTAGTCCTGTTCTCGGGCGGGCAGGACTCGACCACTTGCCTTGCCTGGGCGCTCGATCGGTTCGTCTCCGTCGAGACCATCGGTTTCGACTACGGCCAGCGCCATCGCACCGAGCTCGATCAGCGTCCGGTGATCCGCGAAGGACTGCTTCGCCTCGACAAGACCTGGAGCTCTCGTCTCGGGCCGGACCATTTGCTCGCCCTCCCCTCGCTCGCGGCCATCAGCGAGACGAGCCTCACGCGCGATATGGCATTCGAGGTGACAGCCAGTGGCCTGCCCAACACCTTCGTGCCCGGTCGCAATCTCCTTTTCCTGACCTATGCCGCCGCCCTCGCTTGGCGTCGCGGCCTCCATGTCCTCGTCGGCGGCATGTGCGAGACCGATTTCTCCGGCTATCCAGACTGCCGCAACGACACGGTCCAGACCATGGCGCGGGCACTCAGCCTCGGCCTCGATCGACCAATCGCCATCGAGACACCGTTGATGTGGCTCACCAAAGCCGAGACTTGGCAGCTCGCCGACACTCTCGGTGGTCAGCCTCTGGTCGATTTGATCGTCGCCGAGACGGTCACCTGCTATCAGGGAGACAGGACGAACGCGCATGGCTGGGGCATGGGGTGCGGCCAATGCCCCTCTTGCGAGCTCCGCCGGAAAGGATGGCAGGAATGGCACTCCGCGAAGACCTCATAGCCGCCGTCGACGCAGCCCTTGCCGGTCGCTGGGACGACGCCCATGCGCTGGCCCAGAAGCACGAAAGCGACGCAACCGGCTGCTGGCTACATGCCTGTCTCCACAAGATGGAGCCGGACGAGGCGAACAGCCGCTACTGGTACCGCCGCTCCGGACACTCCTACGAGGAATACCCCGATCCGAAGGCGGAGCTCACAGCCATCCGCGCCGCACTCACGTACTGATGCGGCAGACCCTGGCAGGCACTGTGCGCTGTGCGCTGTGCGCCGAAGAGTGCTTCGACGCGTAGCCAGCGACCGAGGCGCCCCCTCGCCAGACCCGCGGAGTGGCGGCGCCGAAGCTCATGGCTCGCCCAGGCCTGCCGCGTGCCGCACCCCGCCTCTTCGAGCCTACTCCGCCGCCTGCTTGTAGCGCCGCGCGTACTCGAGCAGTGCATCGTCGGCACAAGGCTCGATCGGCCGGAAATCCTGGTGCGCGATCCACTCCGCGCGCGTCGGTTTCCTGATGTAGTTCGAGACCGCATTCAGCGTCAGATAGACGATTTTGCGGGGCAGCGGCGTGATGTTGCCGGCCGACCCGTGCACCAGATTGCCGTGGAACAGCAGCATGCCGCCGGCCTTGCCCGTCGGCACCACGAGACCACCCTCGTCGTAGAGCCGCTGAACCGTGGCCTCGTCGAGCGTCCAGAGTGGGTAGCTGGTCGTGGACTTGTCGTGCTCGGCCGCCAGAACACCCTGCTTGTGGCTCCGGGGAATGAGCATCAGCGCACCATTGTAGGGAAACACCTCGTCGAGGAAGATCGAGATGTTCATGGCACGCGGCTCGGGCATGCCGTCGTCGCGCGCCCACACACCATAGTCCTGGTGCCACTGCCACACGTCGCCGCTGAACTTGGCTTTTGCGTTGATCTTGTACTGGTGCATGTAGACCTGCTCACCGAACAGCTGCTCGATGGGCTCGATCATGCGCGGATGGCGGCCGAGGATGCCGAACGCCTCGTTGTAGAGGTGCGCGGCGAAGGCTGTGCGCGGCGCTCCGGATTTTTCGCGCCAGACTTCCTCGCGCGTCTGCTTGTAGATCTCCTCGGCCTCGGCATTGAGCACCGCGATCTCGTCGAGCGTGAACAGCTCCGGCAGGAACAGCCAGCCTTCCTCGTTGAATTGCCTGACTTGTGCATCGGTGAGTTTCATCGGGCCTGTCCTCCGGTCTCTGGATTATTCGTGGTGCTCTCGCCCTCCAACAGGAGGATGGGCTGGCAGAGGAAGATCGAGGAATACCGTCACCATCCGAGGCTCGTCTACCTTGGCTCGTGACGGTCCGGCTGGCTGCTCTGCCGGATGAGGAGCTCCTCGATCGTCATGAGCTTGGCTGTCGATGACGGCATGGCATCCAACTCTCCTGTCGTCAGAACCGTCAAAGTATAGCACATTCCGGCCCGAATGGTCGGCAGGCCCGACCGGGCCGATGCAGCGAGCGCGACGGGAGAGCGTAGCATGAGCAACACCACCGAACGGACCTCCGGTGCAGAGCCCCGCACCCTTTCGCTCAATGCCAAGGACAATGTCCTCGTCGCCGTCGACGCCGTGCCACAAGGCGTGGCCGCCCGCGGCCAGAAGGCCGCCGCGCGAATCCCCCGCGGCCACAAGATGGCGTGCGCGCCCATTGCCAAGGGGCAACCGGTCCTGAAGTTCGGCCAGATCATCGGCTTCGCCACCGAGGACATCCAGCCGGGCTCCCATGTCCACACCCACAACTGCACCTTCGCCGCCTTCGAGCGCGACTATGCCTTCAGCCAGGATGCGCGCCCCAGCCAGATCCTGCCTGTAGATCAGCAGGCGACCTTCCAGGGCTTCCGCCGCGCCAATGGCAAGGTCGGCACGCGCAACTACATCGGCGTCGTCACATCGGTGAACTGCTCTGCCACCGTCGCCCGCTTCATCGCCGAGGCCGTCAACAAGTCCGGCATCCTGGCCGACCATCCAACGATCGACGGCGTCATCCCGCTGGTTCATTCGACCGGCTGCGGCATCGACAGCGACGGCGAGACGTTCGAGGTCTTGAAGCGCACCACCTGGGGCTACGCCTCGAACCCGAACATGGCCGGCGTCCTCGTCGTCGGGCTCGGCTGCGAAGGGTTCCAGATCGCGCGCATGAAGGACGCCTACGGCATCGTCGAGTCGGACACCTTCCGGACGATGACGATCCAGGACACGGGCGGCACGAAAAAGACCATTGCCGCCGGCGTCGAGGCCGTGCGCAACATGCTGCCGATCGCCGGCAAGGCCCACCGCGAGACGCTGCCCGCCTCCGAGCTGATGCTGGCGCTGCAGTGCGGCGGCTCCGACGGCTATTCCGGCATCACGGCCAATGTGGCCCTCGGTGTCGCGGCCGACATCCTCGTCAGGAACGGCGGCACGGCGGTCCTCTCCGAGACGCCCGAGATCTACGGCGCCGAGCATCTCCTGACCCGCCGTGCCCGCACCCGCGAGGTCGGCGAGAAGCTCGTCGAGATCATCCGGTGGTGGGAGGACTACACGGCCCGCGCCCGCATGAGCATGGACAACAACCCCTCGCCCGGAAACAAGGCAGGCGGGCTCACCACCATCCTCGAGAAATCGCTCGGTGCCGCGGCCAAGGGCGGGTCGACCACGCTCAACGCCGTCTACCGCTACGCCGAGCCGATCACCGAGAAGGGCTTTGTCTACATGGACACGCCCGGCTACGACCCCGTCGCAGCGACGGGACAGGTGGCCGGCGGCTGTAACGTGCTCGCCTTCACGACAGGCCGCGGCTCGGCCTACGGCTGCAAGCCGACACCCTCGTTCAAGCTCGCGACCAACACCGACATCTACAATCGGATGCTCGACGACATGGACATCAACTGCGGCGACATCGTCGACGGCGTGACGATCGAGCAGAAGGGCCAGGAAATCTTCGACTACATGCTACGTATGGCCTCGGGCGAGCCGTCGAAGTCCGAGCAGCTCGGCTATGGTGACGCCGAGTATGTGCCGTGGGTCATCGGCGCGACGATGTAGGTGGCTGAGCCATGCGGCCGGCGCTGACGACACGCGGGCAACGGACAGGAGAGCTAGGGCTTGCTGCAGATCGGTCGCGATATCGTCGTTGCGCTGGCGGACTCGCTTTTTGGCCGCGACCGGCGCCGCTACGAGCATTGCATCGACATCCGTGCGCCGCGCGAGATCGTCTGGGAGATGCTGAAATCGCGTGATCTCGTCTTTGAGGGCGCGCTGCCGCTGCGCATCGTCGGCAGTCCTGTCCCCGGTCAGCCAGGGGTCGAAAAGGTCCAGATCCAGGCCGGCAAGTCGCGCCTCGAGATGCTCACCCGCATTATCGACGAGCGCCCTGGCGCCGCCATCCTCTATCATCTCCTCCCCGAAGGGACGGATCCGGTGCTGGTCGAGGGCGACGACGACTATATAGGCTTCGTTCTCACGGAGACCGACAAGGGGACCCGCCTCGATCTCACGCGCGAGACGAGCCCGCGCCACTGGATCTCACGAATGACCATCCCAATGGGCTTGCGTAGCGGCGCCCGCCGCTACAAGCGCAAAGCCGAGAGCATGCTCCGCGAGATCATGGATCGCGCGCCGGAGCCCGGTCACGGATGACCAGCTTTCCCTACCTGGCTCCGCTCTACGCGCTCTGCTCCGCGTTCCTGTTCGCGCTCTCGAACCACTTCACCAACATCGGCCTCGAAGGCACGGACGCCCGCTCCGGCACGCTGGTCTCGATCGCGGCATCGGCGGCCATCTATTGGGTGTTCGCGCCATTTTTCGTGGAAAGCTGGTACTGGCTGACGTGGGCCTGCCTGCTGTTCGCCGCCGTCGGCATCATCCGGCCGTCGCTCTCCTCGGTGCTGGCCACCTCGTCGATCAAGGTGATGGGGCCGACGCTGACCAGCGCGCTAACGGCTGCAACACCACTGTTCGGCGCCTTCATTGCCATCACGTTTCTCGGCGAGCGCCTGACGGTGCCGATCGCCGTCGGTACGCTCGCCGTCATCGCCGGTGCCGTGGTCGGCGCCTGGAGCCCGCAGGGCGTCAAGCGGAGCTGGCCGCTCTGGGCGCTCGCGCTCCCCCTCGGGGCATCGCTGATCCGCGCCGTCGGCCACGCCGTGACCAAGACCGGCCTCGTCGAGGTACCGAGCGCGTCCTTCGCGGTGATGGTCTCGAATACTGTCTCGCTCGCCGTGGCCCTCGTCGCGTTCAAGGTCCAGGCGCGTCCCTTCGGCGGCACCCGGACCAGTTTGCTCTGGTTCCTGGCATCCGGCATCGCCAACGCGCTCTCCCTGCAGTTCCTCAACAGCGCGCTCCAGGTCGGCGACCTCGTCTCGGTGATCCCGATCGTCTCGGCGACGCCCGTGTTCACGATGGTGATGGGCTACCTCTGGTTCGGCCGCGAGATCATCTCGACGCGCACCCTCGTCACCATCGCTCTCATCGTGCCGGGGGTGGTGCTGGTGGCAGTGGCCGGGCGGTGATCGGCATCTTACGTTTTGCCCCAATCGGGTCGAAGCCGCGCCTTATTGCGCCGATAGCTTTCTCATGAGCGGAGGCGGCGCGGCGCCGTCTCGCGAGCGCCCATCGGGGCCCCATGATCGCGTTGCTGCGCCTCTTCACGTTGACGCTCGAGATGACGGTCGGCTCGGTGCGCCGGCTCGGACGGTTCGTTTTCGTCTCGGTTGCCTTCAATCCGCGGTTGGGCCCGCTCCGTCATGTCTTCACGCTTGCCGCCGTCTATGTCGTTTTCGCCCTGACGCTGGTCTATGTGGTTGCTCCCGTGCGCGGCTATATCGGCCACCATTACCTGGGCGACAAGCTGACCTACGACGCCGAGCGCTGGCTCGCGACCGCTCTCTACGATGCATCGGGTAGCTTCGTCGGCACCTACGACGGCGCCCTCGACAGTCAGCGCGACGTCAACTGGACCGACCGTCCGATCGAGCTCGACGGCTACGAGGCCAACCCCGATCACAAGTCGATCCCCGTCCGCGAGGTGCCCGAGCACTATTGGCAATGCCTCACCCACCACGAGGACCGCTACATCGGCGGTCCGCTCAATCCGTTCGGCATCGACCTCGTCGGCGTCCTCAAGATCCCGTACTCGACCATAACCCGATCGATCGCACTGCGCCGGCCATCGGTCGGCGTCGGCGGCTCGACGCTGCCGATGCAGCTCGCCCGCGTCATCTACAAGACCCCGCCCAGCGCCCGCGAAGGCAGCATGGGCAAATTGCGCCGGAAGTTTGCCGAGTGGTGGCTCGCCCCCGTCATCTATTACGGCCTGACCAAAGGTGGCGACGACACGCGGCTCAAGCAATGGGCGGCCAACCACCTCTGGCTCGCCCAGCGCACGGGAGGCCAGTCGCTGCACGGCGTCGAGATGACCGCTCGCGTCGTCTTCGGCAAGGAGGCCAAGGACCTGAGCATCGCCGAGCAGCTCGTGCTTGCGTCCGCCGTCAACAAGCCGATCATCCTCCTCGACGGCAACGAGCGGCTGAACGCGGCGCGCGACGAGACCTGGCGTTACATCATCGAGGTTCGCGCCCGGACCTGTGCCGAGCGCCTGATCGCTGACGAGGCCCAGCAAAAGGACGTGCTGTTCGAGCTCGTCAGCCTAGCCAATGGCCCGCCCGACCCGCGCGTCAAGCCCCGGCTGCAGGAGGCGCTCGAGAGACACGCACCGACGCTGGCCCGCCGCGCCACCGCGAACCCCATGATCCGCGCCAACGCGCTGCTTCCCGTGGCGCGCTTCGGCGTCCGCGAGGAGATGAAGCAACGCTTCGGCCACGCCTGGCGGGACGAGGTTCGAGGCGTCACGACAACACTGGACGTGGGGACCAACCTGGCCTTCGGCGACCGCGTCAAGGCAGTCCTCTCCAAGCTGGACCAGCAGCATCACGCCCGCCTCAATCCCGGCTTCTCGCTCGACCCCGCCCGCGCGACCCCGGGCGGCCTCAAGACGCCCAATATCTCGGTGGTCGTGGCCGACGCCTCGGGCCGGATCGTCCGCTATTGGGAGGCCGGCGAAACGGCAGCCTACTTCGGCTCGCCCTACGCCCGCGATCCCGCGACAGGCGGCTACGATCCCGCCCGCGAGCCACGCCGCATCGCCTCGACCGGGAAGATGCTCGTCGCCATCGCTGCCGGTAACGCCGGCAGGGATACGGCCGACACGCTTTACGTCGACCCGCAGGCCCCGGCCCGAGGCCTCGAGACCTGCGCCCGCGGCGACGGCTCGCTGCGCCAGGGCCGGCGCGCCATCGTCGCCTTCGCCTGCTCGCTCAGCCCTACCGTCGAGGCACGCGGCGCGCGTCTCGGCCAGCCCCGCATTCGCCGCCTCATCGACGGCTTCGGTTTCGTGATGCCGCCCGCCGATGCCAATGGCGAGGAAACACCCCCCTCCACCGCCGCCGCGCGTGGTTTGATCTCGGGCTCCCCCCGCCGGGTGCACCACATGGCCGGCGTCATCCTCGCCGCCATGACCGGGCGTGGCTCCCGGCCTGTCCCGTCGCCCTCGCTCATCAAGGCTTGGGATCTCTCGACCCTCGCCAGCGAGCCGGCTACCGACGGCGCCCTCGTGCCGAGCCGCCTCATCAAGCCGCATGCCGTCCCGTTCCTGAAATCGGTGCTGTCAGCCCCCCTGTGCTATCGCGCCAACGGTGCGGCGCACGGAACCCTGAAATCGATGCGAGCGTGGTGTGCCACCGACCGCCCCGGCGTCTCGTTGCACTTCGCCAAGACCGGCACCGACACCAACCTCGATCCGAACCAGTCGGTCGACACCTGGATCGCCGGCGGCATCCGCTTCGAGACGGGCGCCGCCTACTCCTACGTCGTCCAGATCGGCACCGGCTCGACCGAGCAGCCGTTCGGCCAGCGCCTCAACGCTGGCGCGCTTCTCGGCCCCATCGCCGAAGCACTGCTGTCGGACCTCGAGGCGGAGCAGCGCAGCGCGACACCCCGAACCGCGAGCGCTCGGCGCTGAGGAGCAAGGCACGGCCGGAGACTCAGCTCCCGGCTTCCACCGGCTTGCCCAGCTTGTGCGGGTTGTTCATGAAGAGCAGCACCGGAATGCAGGCCGCGATCAGGATGGCCAGCAACTGGAAGTCGGCGATATAGGCGAGCAGCTTCGCCTGCTTGGCGAGTGTGCGCTCGAGCGCCGCGATGCCGGCCGGGTCCGTCAGGCTCCATTGCGGCGGCAGCGGCACGTGCCGCAGCGTCTCGACCGCTGGCGAGATGTGCTCGGTCAGACCTGCATGGAAGCGCTGGTTGGCATAGGCGAGATAGGTCGAGAACAGCGCCACACCAAACCCGCGGCCGATGTTGTTCAACAGCGAATAGAACGCCGTGCCCGCATCCCGCTGCTCGGCCGGCATCGTCGTGAACGCGACAGCGTTCAGCGGCACCATGAACGTCCCGAACGCCAGTCCCTGGATGAAATTGTTGATCACCAGCGTCGTCCGGTCGATGTCCTCGGTGAACGTCGAGATCTGCCACATGGTGATGGCGATCGTCGCCATGGCAAGCGCGATCACCTTCCTCGGATCGATCTTCTTGATGAAGTAGCCCGTCAGGAAAGACGCCATCATCGTGCCGGCCCCGCGCGGCGCCAGAATGAGCCCGCTGTCCATCACCGTGTAGCCACCGATCTCCTGCACGAACGGTGGCAGCAGCACCAGGCTGCCGAACAGCAGCACGCCGAACAAAGTCCGAAGCACCGTGCCGCCGAGATAGTTGCGGTCGCGAAAGATCGCCGGGTCGATGAACGGCGTCGCCGACGCCAGCGAGTTGACGACGAACAGCCAGAATGCCGACGCGCCGACCAGCGTGACGACGACGATGGTCCACGATTTCGAACCAGTCGAGCCGCTGCCCGCGATCGAGAATGAACTGCAGCGCGGCAATCGAGATGCCGAGCGTGACGAAGCCGAAGTAGTTGAACTTCCGCGGCGGCCGGCGTGCCGTCTCCGGCACCACGAACGCCACCATGACGAAGGCCAGCACACCAACTGGCACGTTGAGGAAGAACGCCCAGCGCCAGTTGTGATACTCGGCCACATATCCGCCGATGGTCGGCCCGAACACCGGCCCGAACATCATGCCGACGCCCCACCACGCCATCGCGATCGAGAAATCCTCGCGCGGGTAGAGCGAAAGCAGCCACGACATTGCGATCGGCAGCAGCGCGGCACCGAAGATGCCCTGCAGTGCCCGCCACACCATGATCTCCTCGAGCGAATGCGAAAGACCGGATAGCAGCGCGAAAATCGTGAAGCCCACGATCGAGATCAGAATGAGCGGCTTGCGCCCGAACGTGCCAGCCAGCACGCCCCAGAGCGGCGTCGTCACCGACAGCGTCACCAGATACGAGGTCAGCACCCACGAGATCTGGTCCTGCGTCGCCGAAAGCTCGCCTTGCATCTGCCTGAGCGCAATCGACACGATCGTCGTGTCCAGCACCTGCAGCAGCGGCGCCAGGATCAGGGCGATCGTGATCACTTTGAGCCGTGCCGCGCTCACCGGGACAACCGGCGGCACGGCTCCGGCTGTTGCCGCCGACGCCGTGCTCATGGACTGGCTTTGGCCCAGCTCATCAGACCGCGCGCCCAGCGCGGCACCGGCCTCTCGTGTCCCGTGTCGATATCCACGATCACGCTCATGCCGGCCCTCAACGGCGGCGCGCCGAGCTGCGGCTCGAGGCGCAATCTGACCGGCAGGCGCTGCACGACCTTCACCCAGTTCCCAGTGGCGTTCTGGGGTGGCAGGATGGCGAACTCGGCGCCCGTGGCCGGGCTGATGCTCGAGACACGCGCTGTCCAGATGTGGTCAGGATAGGTGTCGACATGGACGGTCGCCTTCTGTCCGACCTGGACGTAGGTGAGCTCGGTCTCCTTGTAGTTGGCCTGCACCCAGGTGTCCTCGGTACCGACCAGGCTGAAGACTACCCGACCTACGGCAACGTACTCGCCCCGCTGCAGATCGAAATTGGTCACGATCCCCGACACCGGCGCTCGGACGACCGTGTGCGCCAGCTCCGCCTTGGCACGATCGCGCGCCGCCATCTTCTCGCGGACCAGCGGATGCGCCTCGGCTTTGATGTCGACGTCGCCGCCGAGTTGCGCCAGCACCCTTTGCAGTTTCTGCCGCCCAGTGGCGACCCGCGCGCGCGCAGCATCAGCGTTGCTATCGGCTTCCTCGAAAACGAATGCCCTACCGACACCCTTGTCGGCGAGCTGCTTCTGACGTGCGCGCTGCGCAATGTAGAACTGCAGGCGGTCCTCGGCTTCCTTCAGCTCGGATGTGGCCTCCTGATACTCGGCGCGCATCGCCTCGATGCGCGTCTTGGTCTGCTCCAGCTCGGCCTCGGCCTTGTCGAGCGCCAGCTGGAAGAACTCGGGATCGATCCGGAAAAGCACCTGATCGCGGCCGACCGGCTGATCGGCATCGACCATGACCTCGACCACCCGCCCTGCCACAACGGGGCTGACCGCGATTTTGTCCGCCTTCACGTAGGCATTGTCGGTCGTCATGACGCGACCGCTTGCAAGCCACAGATAGCCGCCGACCGCCGCCGCCGCGAGAGGGCCGAGCACCGCGATCAGCACCGTCAAAATAAACTTCCGCGTCGGCCACATCATCCGACGTCGCCGCTTCGGCTTTGCCCCCTGTGCGTCAGCCGATCCGGCCTCCCGCTCGGCCGTCAACTTCTGCATGGCCGTTCCTCATCCTGTCGCCTTGTCGTCCTTCGCGTCCGTCTCCGCGGCGTCGAGGACCAGCATGTTCCCTTTGATGGTGAGCAGTAGCTCGATCAGACGGTTCGCGTCGGCCTCCGAGATCCCGGCGAGGGCCTCTCGGCTGGTAAAGCCGGACATGTCACGCAACTGGTCGAGAACGGGTTGCACCTCCGACCGCAAATGCAGACGCCACGCCCGTCGATCTGCCGGATCGGCACGGCGCTCGACGAACCCTTTCTCGACCAACCGGTCGATGTGCCGGCCGAGCGTGATCGGCTCGATCTCGAGGATCTCGGCGAGCGCGGTCTGGTTGATGCCCTCACGCCTCCGAAGCTGCGCGAGAACCCGCCATTGCGCCCTGGTCAAACCGAGCCCACGCGCCCGCGAGTCGAAGCGTCGCCGGACCAGACGCGAGACATCGGCCAGGAGAAACCCGAGGGACCGTGTGAGATAAGGGTCTGTCGTCATTGCGTCACAAAAGTAGCAGGCACGCTTATTATATGCCAGCACAGTTTTTTGGACGACGTTAAGGGCTGCCTTGAGTGCCCACGCAAGTCTGCGCGAGCGCACTGCCGCTTTCACGCCTCGGCTCATCATGTCGCGGATGTGCACGGGGACCACGACGACAGCTTCGGCCGAGCCTCGGTCCGTCACACTCGCAGTTTGCCGCCATCTTGCGTAAGACAGACCCCATGTCCATGAACCAGAGTATCGCCATGCGTCGGTCGACTTTCGGTGGCGCCGGTCTTCTGTTGCTCCTGGCGACGAGCGAGCCGGCCCTGGCCAGCGACTACGCGCACGTGTGCCGTCCATCGAGCGATCGCTACGAGGTCGAGGAAGGGACGTTGCTCCACAAGTCCGACGCCAACCGCCGGTCGATTCCCTACGACACGCTGGAGGAGATCACTCTGTCGGAGCGGCGCGGGTACTGCATCGCCAAGGGTCGCCGCTACGAGTTCCAGTCGCGAGCCTACCGCCAGCGGATCCGCTTCACCGATGATGGCAAGACGGTCGAGTTGACCGTTCTCTGCGAGTTGGCGGCCGACGGGCTCCCAGCCAGCCTCACGTGCGAGAAGGAGGTCGTCACCCACGAAACGAAATCGCCGGAAAGTAAGGCAGACATCGCGGCCGGTGCAGGGGGGACTAGCTGGAGCCACAACGGCTCGGTCATGCGCCTGGAGGCTGACGGATCGAGCCGCCGTTTCGTCTATGCCGTCCCCCGCCCCGGCCTCCTTGCGGCGGGAGCCAAGCCGGGCGACACCGTGTTCGAAGGCCGGCGCGAAGGTGGTACGTACCAAGGCACGGCCTACATTTACACGAAGGCCTGCGGCCGCATCGGCTACCCTGTTGCAGGAAACGTCGCCAGCGACGAGCGCGGCGTCACGCTGGAAGGTCAAGTGCCGGTCCATGGGCCCGACTGCAAGATTACCGCATACCGCCGAGACCGCCTCGTATTCGACCTGGTCGACCGCTGACGACCTAAGATGGACCGAGCCCATGGACGCACCACGACAGATGCACCTCGCCGCGTTCATGCGGCCAGCCTCGATCCACACCGGCGCCTGGCGCTATCCGGGCGCCTGGCCCGACGCCAACTTCAACCTCGGTCACCTTCGCCGGATGATCCGAAGGCTCGAGGCCGCATGCTTCGATGCATTCTTCATGGCCGACCATCTCGCTGTGCTGAACATGCCGGTCGAGGCGCTGAAGCGCAGCCACACCGTCACCTCGTTCGAGCCCTTCACCCTGCTCTCGGCGCTATCCCAGGCGACTGAGCGCATCGGCCTCATCGCCACCGGCTCGACGACCTTCGACACGCCCTTCCATATCGCGCGGCGCTTCGCCTCCCTAGATCACATCAGCGAAGGCCGCGCCGGGTGGAATATCGTCACCACGTCCAACCCGGACGCAGCGCTCAACTTCGGCCTGGAAGAGCACGTCGAGCATGGCGAGCGCTACGAGCGTGCGCGCGAGTTCTACGACGTCGTCACCGGGCTCTGGGACAGCTTCGCCGACGACGCCTTCATCCGCGACCAGGCAACCGGCATCTACATGGACCCCGCGCGCATGCACGTCCTCGGCCACAAGGGCCCGGACTTTTCCGTGCGCGGGCCGCTGAATATCGCGCGGCCGGTTCAGGGCTGGCCCGTCATCGTCCAGGCCGGCGCCTCCGAGGCCGGCAGGAAGCTCGCCTCCGAAACCGCTGAGGCCGTCTTCACGTCGCAAGGCGACATCGAGGCGGGCCGGCAATTCTATGACGACGTGAAAGGCCGGATGGCCCGCGTCGGTCGCAACCGGGATCACATGAAGATCCTGCCCGCCTGTTTCGTCGTCGTCGGCGAGACCGTGGACGAGGCCCGCGAGAAGCGCGCCCGCCTCGACGCCCTGGTCGACGAGGCCAATGCCATCGCGTCGCTGTCGATCGCGCTCGGCCACGACGCGTCAAAGCTCGATCCCGACGCGCCGCTACCCGAGAGCCTGCCGGAGTCGAACCAGTCCAAGTCGGGCCGCGAGCGCGCCATTCGCCTGGCCCGGCGCGACAACCTCACCGTCCGCCAACTCGCCCAGCGGATGGGCGGCTATGCCGGCCTCGCCATGGTCGGCACACCGCAAACCATCGCTGACGAGATGCAGGCGTGGCTTGAAGCACGCGCCTGCGACGGCTTCACCATCATGTTCCCGTACCTGCCCGCGGGGCTCGAGGATTTCTGCGACAAGGTCGTTCCCGAGTTGCAGCGGCGCGGCCTGTTCCGCCGCGCCTATACCGGCACTACGCTCCGCGATCACCTCGGTCTGCCCCGACCGCCGAACCGGTTCTTCGCGGGCTGAACCTACTGGATGAAGCCGAGCAGCCGCGGGAGACCGAGGCTTATCTCTGGCACGAAAGCCACCAGCAGCAGCGTGGCAACAATGGCCGCGAGGAACGGCAACAGCGGCCGCACCAGCTTCTCCATCGACAGGCCGCTGATCGCCATCCCGACGAAGAGACACAGCCCGACCGGCGGTGTGATGTGTCCGATCGCCGAGGCGACGACGCAGACGAGGCCGAAATGAATCGGATGCAGGCCGACGACTTCCGCCACCGGCAACAGCACCGGCACGGTGACGAGAATGATCTCCGATGGCGTGAGAAACGTGCCGAGCGTCACGTAGAGCAGGATGATCATCACAAGAAACATCCACCACGACGGCCCGAGCGCCGCGATCGCATTGGCGACCTCCAGCGGAAATTTCGAGAAGGTGAGGATCCAGCCGAACGCGCCGACGAAACCGATGATCATGCCGATCACGGCCGAGAGACGGGCACTGTCGATGAAGATCTGCGGCAACTCGCGAAGCCTCGGCTCGCGGTAGAAGAGCGGCGGAATGGTAAGCGCATAGACGACGGCGACCCCCGCAGCCTCGGTCGGCGTGAAGATGCCCAGCAGGATGCCGCCCATGATGATCGCTGGAATGGCGAGCGCCGGCGTGGCGCGCTTCAGGGCCGACAGGAACTCAGCGCGTGTCGGCGGCGTCTCTTTCGGATAATTGCGGGCCTTCGAGATCGTATAAACCGGGATCGCCATTCCGAGGCCGATCAGCAGGCCCGGCACGACGCCGGCAGCGAACATCGCCGCGACCGACTCGTCCGCCATCCACGCGAAGATCACCGCGATAATCGATGGCGGGATGATCGGCGCGACAACCGCCGACGATACCGTCAAGGCCGTCGAGAAGTCCCGGTCGTAGCCCTTTCGCTCCATTTGCGGAATGAGGAAGGTGCCGTTCGCCGAGACATCCGCGACGGCCGAGCCCGAGATGCCGCCGAAGAACATGCTGGCGAGGATGTTGACGTAGGCGAGGCCGCCGCGAAACCGCCCGACCAGCACCGTCGCGAAGTCGATCAGCACCCGCGCCACGCCACCGCGCGCCGCGATGTTGCCGGCCAGGATGAAAAGCGGTGCCGAGAGCAGCAGGTAGCTGTCGGACAGGAGCCCGACGAACCGCGTCGGCACGATGATCGGGTTGACGATCGGAAAGAGCAGCGACGTGGCGAAGGCACCTGCAGCCAACGCGATGCCGATCGGCATGCCGGCGATGATGGCGATGAGAAAGACGATCAGGAGTGTTTCGGCCATATCACCTCAGCCAGCGACTCGAGAAAGCGGCGAACGAGCGGGATCAGGATCAGCACCGCCCCGACAGGAACGGCCATGAAGACGTAGTCCAGGCGCAACTCGAGTGCCGGCGACGATTGCAGCGCTGCATTCGGCACCAGCGTGAAGCTGAGCTTCAACAGGTAGAGAAAAACCGCGATCATCGCCCCGAGAACGATCGCCTCGACGAGCGCTCGGGGCCGGGGTGCGAGCTTCTTGACGAAGTAATCGAGGACCGTGTGCTCGTTGAGGTGCATCGCGGCGGCCCCTCCGAACGCGACCAGCCACACGAACAGGAAGCGCGGCAGCTCATCGAGGCCCTCGAGCGCTTGCGAGCCTAGGAACCGCATGACGACGCTGAGAAAAACGCTCCCCGCCATTACGGCGAGGATCAGCCCCGCGATATAGCCGCAGAGCGTGAAAAGCATGTCGAGGCCGCGCGACAGGGGCGACCCACCGGAAGGACCGGTGGGCGCCTCGGGATGAGGCGACGCCATGGGGCTACTTGATGCTCTGGATGTACTCGACCATCACCTTGGCGCTCTTGCCGGCGGGCGTCGCATAGAAATCCTCGTAGACCCCTTTGGCAGCGGCAAGGAACGGCGCCGGATCAGGCTTTGTGATCGTCACGCCCTTCGCCTTGACGAGATCCTGGATGCTCTTGTCCTCGTCCAGGATGAACTTCCTGTTGAAAGCCCGTGCATGCACCCACGCCTCGTCGACGGCCTTTTTGCCTGCGGCATCGAGCTTCGCGTACGACGCCTTCGACATCACCATTGCGATGCACTGATGCGTATGGCGCACGTCGGCCACGAACTTCACCAGGTCGTAGAACTTGTTGTGGTAGAATGTATTGACGCCACCCTCGGCGAAGTCGATCACCTTGGTCTGCAGCGACGTCGCGACCTCGGGCCATGCGATCGGCGTCGAGATCGCCCCGAGCGACTTGAAGGTGGCGACCAGGATCTTGTCCTCCTGCACCCGCACCTTCTTGCCTTTGAGGTCGGCGAGCCCGTCGATCTTGCCGTGGCCATAGATGCCGCGGTAGCCGGCAGCGAAGAAGCCGATCAGCTTGAAGCCCTTCTTGTCGAGCACGTCCGAATAGTACTTCTGCAGCTTGTCGGAGCCGTCGAGCGCTTTATAGACGTGGTCGTAGTCGCGGAAGATGTAGGGGAGCTGGAAGACCGACAGCTCCGGAACGAGCGTCGAGAGCGGCGCCGTCGTGATCGGCCCCATGTCGACCGCGCCGAGCTGAATCTGCTGGGCCACCTCGCGTTCGCCGCCGAGCGCCGCCGAATGATGATGGATCGTCTTGAGCTTGCCCCCGGAGATCTCGGCGAGCTTGTCCACGAAGGCCTGCGCCGATTGCGAGGTCCCGTGCTTCGGCGGGTTCGCGTTGCCCATCGACAGTTCTTTGCCCTGGGCGAAAGCTGAGCTGGCCGCCATCACAGCGAGCAAACCGGCTGTCGCCACCAACTGGGGAATGCGCGAACCAACGCGCCGGAATATCGGCATCGGTAACCTCCCTGGACATATCTCCGAATGTCAGGCCCCCACGCTGGACCGGGCGCCCCATCACGGCTGAGCTCTTGTGGCTCCGACACATCGTGCGCTCGAATGTCGCAAACGGTCAAGAAGACTTCACCGGAAGAAATACGTGGTCGGTCTCAGTCGAGCCCGGCGACATGTGGCTTCAGATGCGCCCACGGCTGCGCCGCCTCGAAGAGCGCCGCCACCCGCAAGAGCTGCTGATCCGCGCCGCGCCGCCCCACGAGTTGGATCGAGACGGGCAAGCCGTCCGAGTGCATGCCTGCCGGCAGGACGATGGCCGGGTTGCCGGTCAGGTTGAACGGGTGCGTGTAGGGATACCAGGCCCGGCGGACGGTATCGACCTTGCGGTTCTCGATGACGATGGGCTCGAACAGCGCCGCGTCGATGCCGAGCGCCGTGCGCGAGAGCGCCGGCATAGCGATGACGTCGAAGCGCTCGAACCAGTCTTGAACCTGACGGTAAAGTTTCGTGCGCAGCATCAGGGCGCGCCCGACGTCCTCGGCCTTCGCGTCCGTGCCGCGCTCCATTTGCGCAATCAGCGTCGGGCTCATCCGGTCCCTCCACTGCGGCGCCACGTCGGCGAACCGCGCGTTCCACAGCGCCGTCGAGAGCGTCAGCCAGTACGGCTCCGTCGGCTCGAGATCGTCGCCCATCGGCTCCACGACCGCGCCGAGATCTCCAAGCACTTGCGCCGAGGCCTCGCAGATCGCCAGCACCTCGCTGTCACAGATCGTGTTGGCGAGGTACGGACGCCACGCAACGCGCAGTCCCTTGAGGTCGCCCTCTCCGCGCGCGGCCTCCACCGAGCCCGCGGCCGACATGCCGAACGAGTGCGGATCGGACGGATGCCAGCCGGCCATCGCCTCGAGCATCAGGGCGGTGTCCATGACCGTTCGCGTCGTCGGAGTGATGTAGCTCATGTTCGAGAAGGCATCGGGCGCCGTGTCGTGCGGAATGAGCCCGATCGACTGCTTGAGCCCAACGAGACCATTGGCGGCCGCAGGGATCCTCGTTGACCCGCCTGCATCCGTTGCCACGGCGAGCGGACCTATTCCTGTCGCGCAGGCAACCGCCGCGCCGCCCGACGAGCCGCCGGAGGTGCGCGTCTCGTCCCAGGCGTTGCGCGTCCGGCCGAACAGCGGCGCCTCGGTCCAGCACATGTGTCCGAACTCCGGCGTCGTGGTCTTGGCGAAGAGGATGGCACCGGCCGCCTTGAGCCGCGCGATCGACACCTGATCGGCGCTTGGCACGTTCTTCTCGTGGATCAACGACCCGAACGTCGTGCGGACCCCGGCCGTGTTGACGAGATCCTTCACATGCAACGGCACGCCGTGCAGCGGCCCGAGCGGTTCGCCGCGGGCATGTCGTGCATCCGCTTCCGCCGCATCCCTCAACGCCTCGTCGGCGCAGATCGTGATGAAGCAGTTGAGGATCGGCTGCGCCTTCTCCGCCCGCGCCAGCGTCGCGCGCATGACCTCGACTGCCGAGACGCGCCTCTCCCTGATCATGCGGGCAATGTCGGCGGCGGAAACGTAGGCAAGCTCATCGGCAGGCATGGCGCTGGCTCCTCGGAGATGTTGGGCCAAGCTACCAGTCCTTGCGCGCGTTCGTCAGCCATCGCGCTCGACGTGACAAGCCGGACAGCGCGCATCGACGCTGCCCGGACCAGATCACCCGTCGCTTGGCTCACGCTGCCGCGTTGATTTGGCGGCACACTGCGCGCGCCACGAGAATGCCTACTCGCCGACGAGATCCGCCGGCTCCGCCTCGCGAGGCTGCAAGGGAGCCGTGTCTGCTATCTCGTCGAAGACCGTTCTTGGCGCTGTGTCCTGCAGATCCTCGAACACGCCGCGTGGCGCGGTCTCGTTCAACTCGTCCCACACCGACTTCGCCTCCGCAGAGGCAATCCCGAACGCGAGCGCGGTGATAGCGGAATATGTAAGCAAGAATTTCATTGTACACCTCAAACATTTTCAGAACAATTTTAGACGGACAGAAAACTCACTTTTTCCATGCAAAATAATACATGGACGATCCCGATCTAATAATCCCATGAAACGAGATCGTCAACAAGCCAATCAAATAATCTAATTCAACTATTCGTTACCGCACCAGGCGACGACCTGAATAACCAACAGTGAGCCTACAAGATAATCCGAGAGCGAAAATTTCTTCCACGAAGCATCAGCCGGAAGATCTTATCATTTCTGCTCTTATTTCTGCGCGGACCGGGCTCGCTTCTTGTCCCGCGACGAGCGCTGGCCCTGCGCCCTCCGGGCCGCTGCAAAGGCGCCTTTCGCCCAGGTGACGAGCTCATCCGGCTCGTCGAGCAGCCGATCCGGAAGCTGCCAGTAGCTCATGACCGTCGTTTGTCCGGTCTTTTTCTCGTAGCTGAAAGGCTTCATGCCCTCATCTTCGAAAGCCTGCCGGCTTTCCTCGTCGGCCTTGAAATAAAGAACTCCGTCCGCAACGAGCCCGAACATCAGGCCATCGAGAAAAACACCGCCACCGCCAAACATGCGCTTGATCACCACCGGCCCGAGCGGCGCCAGAATTTCCTCGAATAGGGCCCTGGAATCGTTATCGATCATCCTGACACCGAAATTCGCCGCAAAAACCGACCGGCTAGTGTTCCGGCGCCGACATTTGCTTCCCGTCACGGCTCGGTCGAGAGCAAATGTCGGCGCCAGAGGAACACTAGCAACATCATGATCCTAGTGTAGCTTTTGCATCTGACGTTTGGTGACGAGCCCAGTCGAGCGCGGGTACCAAACGTCAGATGCGCTACACTAGAACGAGCTTCCGGGCTGATTGAGGAAATCGATCTCTTCCGGCGTGGAGGTCCTGCCGAGCGCGACATTGCGATGCGGGAAACGGCCGAACCGCTCGATGATGTCGCGATGGGCGACTGCATAGCGATCGAGCTCCGCGTCACCGAGCTGAGCGATCAGGGAAACGGAACGATCCTGGTCGGCAATATCCTCGCTGTGCTCGAAGGGCAGGTAGAGAAAAAGCCGCCCATACTTGTCGAGCCCGCGATCAAGCCCTGCGTCCACGGCCGCCCGCGCAGTCTCGAGCGCCGCAGCATCGCTCGCAAAGGCCCTTGGCGTGCCCCGGAACATATTGCGGGAAAACTGATCCAGCACGATCACCGTCGCCAGCGCCACCCGGGCTGTCGCCGTGGCATCCGCCAGCGAGCGCCGGCAGATCTCGGCGTGCACCGCCGAGAAGCGCCGCGCGATCTCGGCATCGAGCGCATCGTCACGTTTGAAGCGTGCCTCGGGCGGCGTTTCCTCCAGCCAGAACCGGATGACGTCGTCCACCCAGGCCGGCTCTCCAGCCGAGGCCCCGGCGCCCGTCATTGGCCCAGCGCGTCGAGCTTGTCCTTGGATGCCGGCACGAGGTTGACGCTCTCGCCGCAGCCACAGGCGCTCGATTGGTTCGGATTGTTGAAGACGAACTGCGAGGCCAGCGTATCGACCTTCCAGTCCATCTCGGTGCCAAGCAGAAAGAGCACGGCCTGCGGGTCGACGATGACCCGGGCGCCCTCCTGCTCCACCACCTCGTCGAACTTCGAGACGCTCTCGACCCAGTCCATGGTGTATTCCATGCCGGCGCAACCGCCCTTCTTGACGCCGATTTTGAGCCCGGCGACGGACGGTCCCTTGGCGGCCATCAATTTTCGCACCCGCTCGACCGCGGCGGGCGTCATGGTCATGACCTTGGGTCGGGGGCGAGGCGAGCGTGTCGGTGCGGTAGTGGACATGGTTCAGATAAATCCTTCGGTTCAAGGCCGATGATTTGACCTGCAATATAGCGCAAACCGCTGAAGGATGCAGGAGGCGACGCAAAAAACACGATCACGGCCACCCATTGGCCGCTGCCACTGGCGATGCCTATCGCCGGCCCTCCTGCCCCAGCGCCTCTGTCAGGCTGCGACAGGCCCTTTGACGACGCCCCGGTCGTGCAGACGGGCGATCTCCCCGTCGCCAAGGCCCAGCACGCCAGCGAGGATCTCGTCGGTGTGCTCGCCGAGTCGTGGCGCGGGCCGGGCCTCCATTCGCTCGGCAGCGCCGAACTCGAACGGCGAGGCCGCCGACCACAGCGTGCCGATGCCGGGCTGCGCCACGCGCTGCAGCATCGGGTTGGCGGCAATCAACGCGTCACCGGCGACCAACTCGCGGGGCGTCTTGTAGGGTCCCCACAGCGCGCCCGCAGCCGTGAGCCGCTCCGATACCTCGGCAAGTGTCAGCGTGCCGGCCCAGGCCTTGACGACGGCGGCGATGGCGCTCCGGGCGAGCCACCGATCCGCCTCGCGGGTCAAATCCACGCCATGCCGCCGCTCGATCCCGGCGAAGGCCTCATCGAACCCGCCTGCCTGCTTCAGCGCCTCGAGCTGTCGTTGCGTGAACACGCAGATCATCACGTGCCGCCCATCGCTGGTGGCGAAGTCGTGGGCGAACGTGCCGAACACGTGGTTCCCGTGCCGCGCGCGATCGACGCGATTGATCTCGGCCTCGCCGAGGAAGCCGAGCGCCGCAGTGGCCGCCAGCGCCACGTCCTGAAGCGCCAGCCGCACGAGCTGCCCTTCACCGTTCCGCGATCGGTGCCGCTCGGCTGCCAGCAGCGCCACTGCCGCCGCGTAACCGGTGGCGATGTCCCAGGCCGGCAGCACGTTGTTCACCGGCCCCTCATGCCCCTCCGGCCCCGTGATCATCGGGAATCCCGTTACGGCGTTGACCGTGTAATCGACGTGCGCCGAGCCGTCCCGGGCACCGACGATGTTCAGCGCGATGAGATCCGCGCGGTGGGCCTTCAACGTGTCGTAGGCGAGCCAGCCCCTGGCGGGCAGATTCGTCGAGAAGATGCCTGCATCCGCCCCGGGCGCTGCGATCAACGCCTGAACGAGCTCCCGCCCCCTCGCCGACTTGAGATCCACGGCAATCGAGCGTTTCCCCTTGTTGAGGCTCGCCCAGTAGATGCTGTGGCCCTCCGCAGTCACGGGCCAGCGGTCCGCATCGAGCCCGCCACCAACGTCGTCGAAGCGGATAACGTCGGCGCCCAGTTGGGCGAGCGTCATACCACCGAGGGGAGCCGCCACGAATGCCGAGCCCTCGACAATGCGCAGGCCCGATAGCAATCCCGTCATTCCCACCACCCTATCGATGTCTGGTTTGGTCGTTTCGGTCCCGAATGTGCGTCCTTACGACCGCCGGTGGCAACCACACCGCTTCGCACTTGCGGCATGCGCAGTGCCGCCGGACTTGCCCCTGCCGCCTGCGGCCACTCGCCGCCACCGCGACAACACCCGTCCGCACCGCTATAAGCGCACCAGACCCGCTCACCCTCGCCATGCAGTCGAGCCCATGCACGCCAAAAGCGCCACCACATATCCCGCCATCACGCCCGAGGTCATCGCAGCCCATGGCTTCAAGGGCGACGAGTACGACCGCCTGCTCGGCATCCTGGGCCGCGCGCCGTCGTTCCTCGAGCTCGGCATCTTCTCGGTGATGTGGTCCGAGCATTGCTCCTATAAGTCGACCCGCTACTGGCTGAAGCAGCTGCCGACGAGCGGCCCGCAGGTGATCCAGGGACCCGGTGAGAATGCCGGCGTTGTCGACCTCGGCGATGGCGACGCTGCCGTCTTCAAGATGGAGAGCCACAACCACCCCTCGTTCATCGAGCCCTATCAGGGCGCGGCGACCGGCGTTGGCGGCATCATGCGCGACGTGTTCACGATGGGTGCGAGGCCCGTCGCCAATCTCAACGCGCTGCGCTTCGGTGCGCCGGAGCATCCGCGCACGCGCCATCTGGTGTCGGGCGTGGTGCGCGGCATCGGCGGTTACGGCAACTGCGTCGGCGTGCCGACGGTCGGCGGCGAGACAAACTTCGACGAGGCCTACAACAACAACATTCTCGTCAACGCCATGTGCGTCGGTCTCGCCCGCACCGACAAGATCTTCTACTCGGCCGCAAAAGGGGTCGGATTGCCCGTCGTCTACGTCGGCTCGAAGACCGGCCGCGACGGCATCCACGGCGCCACCATGGCCTCGGCCGAGTTCGACGACAAATCCGCCGAGAAACGCCCGACCGTGCAGGTCGGCGACCCCTTTACCGAGAAGCTGCTGATCGAGGCCTGCCTCGAGCTGATGGCGACCGACGTCATCATCGCCATCCAGGACATGGGTGCGGCGGGCCTCACCTCGTCCACATCCGAGATGGCCGACAAGGGCGGCGTCGGTATCGACCTCGAGCTCGACCATGTGCCCCAGCGCGAAACCGGCATGACGGCATACGAGATGATGCTCTCTGAGAGTCAGGAGCGGATGCTCATGATCCTGAAGCCCGGCCGCGAGCCCGAGGCCGAAGCGATCTTCAGGAAATGGGGTCTGGATTTCGCCGTCATCGGCCGGACCACGGACACCGGCCGTCTGATCGTGAGGCACAGGGGCCAAGTCGAGGCCGACCTGCCCGTCGACAAGCTCGCCAACTCGGCGCCGGAATATCAGCGCCCGTGGGTGCCGACGACACCGCCGAAGCTGATCCTGCCCGAATGGGTCCCGGCACCGTCTATTCCTGCGCCTTCGGTTACCCACCCGCAACCGGCGCAAGGCGCGATCCTCGCCTGCCTCGAGCGCATGATGGGCAGCCCCCAGCTCGCCTCGCGCCGCTGGATCTGGGAGCAGTACGACCACACCGTCATGGGCGACACCATCCAGCGCCCCGGCGGCGATGCGGCGGTGATACGCGTCCACGGCACGACGAAGGGCATCGCGGCGACGTGCGACGTGACGCCCCGCTATTGTCTGGCCGATCCGGTGATGGGCACCAAGCAGGCCGTCGTCGAGACCTGGCGCAACCTCACCGCCGTCGGCGCCGAGCCGCTCGCCATCACCGACAACATGAACTTCGCAAGCCCCGAGCGCCCCGAGGTGATGGGCCAGTTCGTCGGTGCGGTCGAAGGCATGAAAGAGGCCTGCCTCGCGCTCTCCTATCCCGTCGTCTCCGGCAATTGCTCGCTCTACAACGAGACCAACGGCAAAGGCATCCCGCCGACGCCCGCGATCGGCGCCGTCGGCCTCGTACGCGACATCACGCGAACCGCCGACATCCGCCTGAAGCACGACGGCGAGCTGATCGTCATGATCGGTCGTGAGCAGGGCCACCTCGGCCAGTCGCTGTATCAGTTGATCGAGGCCGGCAAGAACGAGGGCGCCCCGCCGCCGGTGGATCTCGCCGACGAGCTGAAAGCGGGCAACCTTGTTCGATCGCTGATCCGCGAGGGCAAGACAACGACGGTGCACGACGTCTCGGACGGTGGCCTTCTGGTCGCGGTCGCGGAAATGGCCATGGCGGGCGGCAAGGGCGTCGAGCTGTTCCCTTACGAGGGCCGCCTGCCAGCGCACGCCATCTGGTTCGGCGAGGACCAGGGCCGCTATCTGATCGCGTGCCAGCCCTCGACGGCCGAGGAGATCGCCGAGCGCGCCCGACTGCTCGCTCTCCCGGTCCGCATCGTCGGCCGCGTCGGCGGCGAGGGCTTGACGCTGAAGGGCGAGGGCGCGCTGCCGCTGGCGCAGTTGCGCAAGGCGCACGAGGCCTGGCTACCTGGATTTATGGCGGGCGAGATCGGCTAGAAACAAATCAGCTATTTCAGCAGATTGACATCGAAACGAACTGCCGACGACGCGGCCGGCATCCGCACGACCCTGCGCGTTACGATGTGTTCAGCGGATTGTACTAAACTACCACTCGATACAGGTTTCAGCGGCACAGTGTGCGCCTGCCGCCACGGCATCGCCCGTTCGATGGGCTCGGTCGGGCACGGATCACAATGACCGCTCGCCCGGGAGAGTGACGAGCCGTGCTGAGTGTGTTCGGAATTGGCGTGTTTCTATTCCTTTTTTTCGGGATGCTGCGGCTGCAGGCAGTGCGCTGGCGCTATCTGGCGACCAGCTATGCCCGCGAACCCGGCCGAGCGATCGAGACGCGCAGCATGCAGAACGGCGTGCTGCTCGGCCTCAGGGGTTACGAGACCGTAAAGGGCATCTTGAATATCGGCGTGCACGCGACGGGTATCTCCTTCCGCATCATGCCGCCCTTCGCCTTGTTTCGCGATCCGCTGTTCGTCCCTTACGACGATATCCAGGGGTGGAGGACGACCTGGTATCTCGATTCACGGTCCGTCGAGATCCAGTTCCGCAATGCACCCGAGGTGAAACTGATCGTTCCCGCGGAGCAGGCCGCGTGGATGCAGAAATTCGCCGGCCAGAAAATGGTTCTACACGATACCACACCCCCGAACGGGAAAGCGGGCCGCGGCTGGTACGCTTTCGCGCTGACCAGCGCCGGCATTTCACTGCTCATGCTCGTGACCTTGGCCATCATTCTGTTGGTGCGATAGCCTAACTCCGTCACAGCCGGCCGCGGGCTTCGAGCCGGCAGTCTCAGCTCCGGAACGAACCTGATGTCGCCTGATCAACTCCCCACGGTTGTCATCTCGCGCCGTTCACGTCACCTCGGCGACAATTGGGCGAAGGCTCGCAGTTGGCTCGGAGGGGCGCCTCGGCTGGGAGACATGCCGTGGCCACGCGACAATAGCGGGCGATCGCTCCACTTCTTCGCCCAACTCGACCTCGCCGAGCTTTACGCAGCTCTCGGACCCTCCCCGCTTCCCGATACCGGTTCGCTGGCATTCTTCGCTGGGACAGTCGTCTTCGTTCCCGACGGCCAGGCGTTCACGCCGACTGCGCCGCCCTCCGACCTGCCACCGCTGAGCGAGGTCGGCGGCGCGTCCCACTATTTCGGCAACACAAAAGGCGAGCCGCTGTCTCCGTTTTGGCCGATCGAGTTCACGCCAATCGAGCTTCCGGTGGATAGCGATCGGGAGACGCGGAGCGAGGCACAACAGAACGCCATCTCGAAGCGCTTCGTTCGTCGCAAGTATAATCTGACGGCAAAGGCCGCTTTTGCCGGTCCGCCATTGCCGCGCTGGTGGCAGAACGCGTTGCACTTTGCGAGGCATCTCGCCGATCGGCGCGAGCAAATGCCCACAGTCTTCGCTCAGGCACAAAAGTCCCTCGACTGGTCCGAGACACAACTCGCCGACGCGACAGCCAAGGACGACATCAAGAAGTTCCAGTCCTACATCGAGATGAATAGGCAGAAGCTCGCCGCTTACGACCGTCTGCAGCCCGCTTTCCTCGCGCTCGTCGACGAGATTCTGGCATGGACCTCCGATCGCGACCCCTGGACGCCGATGTCCGACGCGGACTGGCAGAAGCTCGTCGCCTATCGCGCCCGACAACCCGAATTCGGTGATTTCACGCAATACTGGGGCGATCCCGGCATCGAGGAATTACGGGGAAAGACCTTCGATGCTTTGCCGAAGGAGGGCACACCAGAGTTCGAAAGCCTCCCCGAAGCGGTGCAGACCCCGATCCGCGCCAAGCGAGCGCCACGACCGAAATGGTGGCACTCCGCGTGGCTTATGGCCGATCAACTGGGCCAGGCCGCCGAAACCAACGTGCCGCGCGTCGTCGAGAAGTTGACCTCCGAGATCGACGCCGATCGCACGCGGCTCAGACGCTTGTCACCCGGAGGGGCGCTGGCACCGCTCTGGTCGATGCTCGGCGGCAAGTCCCAGGAGGTGACGAAGCTCGAAGCCGGTCTTGTCGAGAAGGAAGCAAAGCTTGCAGCACACAGCGCGCTTGCCGAAACCTTCCACAAGTTCGTGCTCGAGACGACCGAATGGGCGAGGAAGCGCGATCCCTGGCGACAAATGACCACCGACGAGTGGGACGAACTTTCCACGCGCTTCAAGCGTGGCAAAGACGAGTTCAAGGCCTTCGCAGCTTGGGTGTTGCCATACTCCCCCGAAAGCCTCGAGGACATGACGATCGTGACCTTGCTTTCGGCCGAAGAGCGGGGCTATGCGACGCTTCCCGAGCCCGTGCGCGATCTCGTAAACACGGAATATTTGCTGCCCACTGGCGGCTGCCACCAGATGTTCGGCGAACCGACTGACGTGCAGGGCAACGCCGTTTGGGAGCATGAGCAGGACTATCTCCTCCTGCAACTCAGCTACGACGACCTGATGCACTGGAGCTTCGGGGACAACGGCGTCTACCAGTTCTGGATCTCGCCAGAGGAACTGGCAAAGCGAAATTGGGCAACCGCGGCCATGACATTCGAGTGCCACTGAGCGCCAGCGACCCATGGCCACGCGCACCTCGCGAGCGGCCTCCTGACACGCCGGCCGATTGGGCTATGCTCCGACCCAGCACCGCAGCGCCGGAACGGGGACGCCTCGCATGAGCAGCACCACCACGATCGACACTCTCCTCAAATCCGCCACCGAGCGGGGCGACGTACCCGGCGTGATCGCCATGGCAACGGATGCCAAGGGCACGATCTACGAAGGAGCCTTCGGCGTCCGCGAGTTGGGCGGCAGTCGCCCCATGCAGGTCGATACGGTGTGCTGGATCCACTCGATGACCAAGGCCATCACGGGCGCCTGCATTATGCAGCTCGTGGAGCAGGGCCGCATCGGCCTCGACGACGATTGCGGCCGCCTCGCACCGGCGCTCGCCAATCCGAAGCTGCTCGAAGGCTTCGATGCGGAGGGAAAGCCGAGGCTTCGTCCAGCCCGCGGCGCCATCACGCTGCGTCGCCTGCTCACGCATACCGCCGGCTTCGTGTACGACAACTGGAACGCGGACATGCTCCGCTACAACAAGATGACGGGACTCACGCGAACGCAGACCTTCGCCCGGCCGGAGGATTGCCAGCCGCTGTCGTTCGATCCCGGCGAGCGCTGGCACTACGGCATCAACATGGAGTGGGCCGGCAAGGTGCTGGAGGCCGTCACCGGCGAGACGCTCGATGCCTACATGCGGAAGAGCTTGCTCGGCCCCCTCGGCATGCGCTCGACCGGTTATCTCCTGCGCCCCGACATCCGCGAGCGCCTTTCCGGCGTCCACCAGCGCTTTCCAGACGGACACCTGGAGGCGGTGACCTTCGAGCCACCGCAACGGCCCGAGGACTTCCTCGGCGGCGGCGGCCTCTATTCGACGGCCGGCGACTACACCCGCTTCATCCGCATGATCCTGAATGGCGGCACGCTCGATGGCACCCAGGTCCTGAAGCCCGCAACGGTCGCCGATATGTCCCGCAATCACATCGGCGATCTGCCGGCCGGCGTCCTGAAGACCGCCAATCCGATGAACTCGTTCGATGTCGATCTCTTCCCCGGCATGCGCTGCGGCTGGGGCCTCTCGTTCATGATCACGCCGGATGATGTGCCGGGCCGGCGCCGGGGCGGCAGCCTGAGCTGGGCGGGCTTGCGCAACTCCTATTTCTGGATCGACCCGGAAAGCGGCATCGGCGGCACCATCATCACGCAGCTCCTCCCATTCGCCGATCCGACGGTGCTGGCCCTCCACGCGGAGTTCGAGCGCGCGGTTTACGCAGCGAGGAGATAAGGACGTGGCGACGTCGCGCGCGCAGAGGGCCTAGAGCATCATCCGATCGCATGCGGTCGCTTTTCGCGACCGGGCGATCGGATAAAGGTGCTCTACACTCGTGAATCTAGAGCAAGTTCATCCGATCTGTGAATCGCCGGAGGCGATTCCGTCAGATCGGATATTGCGCTAGCTCCGCCGCCAGTGCCGGTCCATGATCCAGCACCCCGCAGCCCATGCCGTGCCGAGCGCCCAGCCGGCAAGCACATCGGACGGCCAGTGGACGCCTAGGTAGACCCGGCTCGCGCCGACCATCAGCGCGAGCAGCACCGCGACCCCCAGCACATAGGCTTTCACCCGCCGCCGAGGCTGGCTCGCCGCGAGAAGCGCGCCGAGCGTAAGGTAGACGACGCTGGCCTGCAGCGCATGCGCGGAGGGAAAGCTGAGCGAGAGCACGTCGACGCCATGCGGCACGAGGTCGGGCCGCGGCCTGGCGAAGCCAAGCTTGGCCAGCTCCCCGACGAGGCTGCCGCTGGCGGTGAATACGAGCACGGCGAGCGCGCGGCCGCCTTGGCCGTTCAGAGCGAGAAAGCCCGTCACGGCAGCGACGAACAACCCGAGGATGCCGCGGCTGCCGAGCGCGGTCACATCCCTGATGAAACTCTCGAACCAGACCGGTCCGAGCGGATCACTCGGGTTGCCGGGCACACGGAGCGCAAGGAGTATCGCCTCGTCGACGCGGCCGAGCCGGCCCTGCTCCACCCAGATCGCAACCAGGAGAAAAAAGCCGAGCGCCGTCACGGCCAGCCCGAGGCCGGCAAGCGCCCCAAGCTCAATCGGAAAAATCGGAAAGATGCGGCGCCTCACAGGCTCGGCCATGACGATATCTTGCGTCCCAAGGCAACCCAATTGGCGGCGTCAGTCCGCGTTGGCGGGCACGAGCACCCTGAGCGCCTTCGGACGAATAGCAAACTCGAGTGGCAATTTCAGCTGCTCGACCTCGCCATCGATCGAAACCGTCATGCTGGACCGCGAGACCACATCGACCGTGAGCCTCGGTGCCTGCATCTGGAGGACGTTGGGATCGCCGGACAAGCGCCCGAGAGCCGCCTTCAGACTAGCGGCCGCGATCCCCCACCCCGACGAATGTCGCGCAACATAGGCCGCGAGCGTACCACCGTCGAGCTCGGGGCGCCGCAGGGTGAGGCGGGTCTCGTCGGCATAGACATTGTTGGTCACCACCAGCGACAACACCTTGAGATGCAGGGCACCGGTGCCGTCGTCGATGCTCACCCGCCGCCGCCGGTGTCGCCTCAAGATATCGCGCGCCACCTCGAGATAGCCAGACAGCCGCTCGAGCGCCGGTTTGCCTCTCAGCTTCTGGCGCTGCTCGGAGAACCGCGTCGTTGGGCCGAGGATGGCGTTGCACAGGAAGATCCGACCGTTGACCTCCGCCACGTCGATGGTCGTGATTCGTCCCTGTGCCAGCGCGTCGGCGGCCTGATCGATGTCGAGCGGGATAGCCAGATCGCGCGCCAGCCGGTTCACGGTGCCGAGCGGCAGAACGCCCAGCGCCGTTGCGGTGCCGAGCATGGCTGCGGCCGCACAGCGGATCGAGCCGTCACCCCCGCCGACGATCAGCACCTCGGGCTCCTCGCCCCTGACGCGCGCGAGAACGTCCCCGAGCCTCGACGGCTCGACAATCCGGCACGTCACCTCATGGCCAGCGTCCCGGAAACGTTGCGTGACGTTCGCAGCGACCGCCTCGACGTCCGCGCCGACCACTGTCCCGGCCCGCGCGTTGATGATGATGAGTGCCTGCATGGGGCCGACAACGTCCCGGCGAGCGCACCGGTTCCGCCGGTCCCGGCCGCATGCTACTGAGTTGGCAACGTGATCGCGACGCCCCAGGAGGAGTTCAGCCATGCCGATGGATGCCAATGAGATCGAGCGCCTGATCAAGACCGCGCTGCCCGATGCCAAGGTCGAGATCAAGGATCTCGCTGGCGACGGCGACCATTTCGCAGCCCACGTTGTTTCGCCCTCTTTCGCCGGCAAAACCCGCGTCCAGCAGCACAAGATGGTTTATGACGCGCTCGGCGGCCGCATGGGCGGAACGCTGCATGCCCTCGCTCTGACGACGGCGACGCAATAGCGTACCCGAGGCATTATCCCACTGAACCGGATGTGTTGCAGGCACGACGGATTGACTTGTTGCCCCCGCCGCAGCACATCAGAGGAGCGTCAGGCGGCCTTGACCCGCCGGAACCCAGGAAGGACGTCACCATGAACAATCAACAGGCCGTGAACGACCACATCGCCAAGCTCGTCGCCGAGAACGACGTCGTTCTCTTCATGAAGGGCACCAAGAGCGCGGCCCAGTGCGGTTTCTCGCATCAGGTGGACGCCATCCTCCAGCACCTCGGCGTCGACTACAAGCCGGTCAATGTTCTGGAGACGATGGAGATTCGCGAGGGCATCAAGGCCTTCTCCAATTGGCCGACCATCCCCCAGCTCTACATCAAGGGCGAGTTCGTGGGCGGCTGCGACATCATCAAGGAGATGTTCCAGGCCGGCGAGCTCCAGGAGATGCTGAGCGAGAAGGGCGTCGGCCACAATGAGCGCTCAATGACGGCCTGAGCGGCCCGCGCTCGCGATCAGCCATGATATTGCCGCGTCTCCGGCCCTCTAGTGGCCTGTCGCGCCAAAATCGCAACATAGCCGCAACCTCGTCCGATTTTGGCGCGACATCAGGTCCACTAGCAACATCAATGGCTTAGTGACGCGTTCATCGCGCCTTAGTTGACTCAAACCTCGCCGCACCATTGGTCAACCAAGGCGCGACGCCTCACTAGTCTGCGACAGAGGGCAGGTCTACGCTTGTCCGGCGCGGTGCTCGGACGAAAGGCGGGGGCGGGCGGTGGATGGGGTTTTGCGAGCGATACCTGATCCGAGCGACCGGGACGGCAAAGTCACCGGCTTGAACCCGTCGGCCAACGCGCGGTGCCAACCGTCGGCCGCTTCCACGATCGACGCGGCTGGCCCCGCCCGCACATTGGGCGGGCGCCGCTTCCTTCTCGGCCTCGCGATCATCGGCGCCTCGATCTCGCTGGCTCTCGGCATCGCCATGCCGTCGATCAAGCTGACCAAGTTCTATTTCTTCTCGACCGAGTATTCACTGATCTCCACCGTCGAGAGCCTGATCAAGCGCAACCAGATCTTCCTCGGCACCCTTGTTTTCGTCTTCTCGATCCTGCTGCCGATATTCAAGATCCTGTATCTCGTCATTCTCACCACCATGCCGCCGGACACGCTGGAGCGGCAGTATCGCCGCCTTCGCGCGCTCGAATGGATCGGCAAGTGGTCGATGCACGACGTGCTCGTTCTCGCCCTGATGATCTTCTTCGTGAAGAGCCAGGGCATCTATGACGCAACCAGCCTCTCCGGCGTCTACTTCTTCACCGCCGCCGTCGTGTTCATGATCCTCGCCTACGCCTGGCTCAATGTCTTCGCCCTGAACGACATCAAGGCTCGCGCCCGCCGCATCGAGGCGAGCGAGGCCCGCCCGCCATCGGCCATACGCAATTTCATGCTCGCGCTGTTCATCCTGGTCGCCGCGATTTGCTTTGCCCTCGGCGTGATCCTGCCGTCGATCCGCTTCACCACCGTTTATGTCTGGAAGAACGAGCACTCGATCGCGTCGATCATCTGGGCTCTCTACGCCACCCAGGAATTCTTCCTCTGCGCTGTCATCACCGTATTCTCGGTCCTGTTTCCATTCCTGAAGCTGCTCTATCTGCTGACGCTCTGCCTCTCGCCCAACGTCAGCCGGGATTTTCGCGAGCGCTCGATCTCGACCATGGAGTGGCTCGGCCGCTACTCCATGACCGATGTCATGGTGCTGGCGCTGATGATCTTCTACATGAACTCCTCGGGCTACACCGAGGCCCAGGTTCTACCCGGCGTCTATTGCTTCGCGGCCTCGGCCGTCATGACGATGATCGCCTATGGCTGGGCCAACTCCGCGGCGAACGCCGCGTCTGCTGCCGGCGCCGCCACGACCCTGGCGATGCCGGTTGGCCACAACCGCGCGGTATGATCCAGTGGCCCCATCGAGAGGCACGAGCATGACAGGCAAGACGTCGAGACCCGGCGAGATCATGTTGCCGGACGACCCGGCCCAGACGAAAGGCGACGCGCACCTGGTTTTCATCGGCCGGATACGGTCGCCGTGGACGAAGGACGCGCCCCATCCGAAGAATCCGCGAGAGGCGCGCGAGCGGGGCGGCATCGCACGCTTGGAAATCGCGCCACCTTACCGGCCAGCGCTTCAAGGCCTTGAGAAATACTCCCATGTCGTGGTTCTGGCCTGGCTGCATGATGCCCGTCGGGACCCGCTGGTGATACAGCCACCCCACGCTGAAGCGCCTCGCGGGGTCTTTGCGCTGCGCTCGCCAGTACGGCCGAACCCCATCGGCTTGTCGGTCGCGCGTATCCTCCGCGTCGATCGGGATGCCGGCTTCGTCGAGATCGACGCCATCGATTTTCTGGATGGTACGCCCCTCGTCGACGTGAAGCCCTATCGTCCGGGAATTGATGCCGTACCCGATGCCGTCGTAGGTTGATCCGCCCGGCAGCCGCCCGGGTTCCCAACCGGAGGCTATCCATGGCTGACCTCGAGATCATCGGTATTCCCTTCTCGAACTATGTGCGCTCCGTACGCATGCTCTGCGAGGAGAAGGGCGTCGCCCATACGTCGACATCAGCGCGCCCGCAGTCGCCGGAGGTGACGTGCATCCACCCGGCGGGCCAGGTGCCGTGCATGCGCCATGGCGACGTCGCGCTGTTCGAATCGAAGGCCATCGCCACCTACATCGACAAGGCCTTCCCCGGCCCCAAGTTCATTCCCGAGGATGCCCTCGGCGCGGCGATGGTCGAGCAATGGGTGAGCTACGGCAACGCCAAGGTCGACAAGTGGATCATGCGCGAGTTCGTCGTGCCGTCGGTGTTCTTCGACAAGTCCAAGGGCCCCGACACGGCGCGGATCGAAGCGTCCCTCCCCGAGATCGACAAGTGCGCCAAGGCACTCGACGACGCACTCGCCAAATCGCCCTACCTCGCCGGCTCGAGCCTGACCTACGCCGACATGAACGTGCTCCCCATGCTCGACACGGCCATGGGCTTCCCGGCGGCGAAGGAGGTGCTCTCGAAGTACAAGAGCCTGTCGGCCTACATCGCCAAGCTGACCGAGCTGCCCTCCTACAAGAAAACGGCGCCACCACCGCGGAAATGACGTGAGCAGCGTCGGGGCGGCAGGATGAGGCGCAACCCGTGAGGGCCAAGCTGATCGAGTGGCTGGCACGCTATCTGCCGCTGGAGATCGCGGCGACGGCGTGCTCGCTTGCCGGTGGGCTCGGCGCCGCCGCGATCGGCATGAACGCGGCCATCGTCGCCTATGCCGCCACATGGGCCGAGAACGCCGGCTTCTACGGCTACGCCCTGGCGCGCGAGATGCACGGGCGACTCACCGGCGCGCCGCTCTCGATGACGGCAGCCCGACCGGCGCTGCTGTCGTCGTCGCGGTCCCTCCTCGCCGAGTTCGGTGCGGCGGAGGCGCTCGACAGCTTCGTCGTGCGGCCGGCCTGCATGTACGCCCTGCCGCAGCTGACGGGCAATTTGGCCCTAGGGCTGGTGCTCGGCAAGATCGTGGCGGACATCGCCTTCTACGGCCTTGCCGTCGCCGCCTACGAGCGGGGCAAGTCCCGGCGGTAGTTGGCGGGATAGCTCTGGACCCGCCTTTTCCGTGCCCCTATCTTCGCGTCCGCAACATCCACGCCCTCACACACGAGCTCCCCCATGGCCACTGCCTCCCCGTCCCCGATGAAGCTGCGCCGCGAGCTGGCGGCCGCATTCCGGCTCGCCGAGAAATTCGGCTATTCCGAGGGCATCTGTAACCATTTCTCCGTGGTCGTGCCGGGAGAGGACGAGCGCTACCTGATCAATCCCTACGGTATGCACTGGTCCGAGATGCGCCCCGAGCACCTGCTGCTGATCGACGGCGAGGGCCGCGTGGTCGAGGGCGAAGGCGAGGTCGAGGCCACGGCGCGGCACATCCACGTGCAGGGCCACCGCGCCAATCCGCGCCACCAGTGCATCCTGCACGTCCACATGCCGTGGGCGACGTCGCTGACCATGGTACAGGGCGGACGCCTCGAGATGGCGCACCAGACGGCCGCGCGCTATCACGGGCGCGTCGCCTACCAGTCGTTCGGCGGCATCGCGCTCGACGAGGCCGAGGGCAAGCGCATCGCCGAGGCGCAGACGAAGAACCCGCACGCCGACGTGTTCTTCCTCGCCCACCACGGCATCTCGATCGGCGGCCCGTCGATCGCATTCGCCTTCGACGACCTCTACTACCTGGAGCGTGCCGCCAAGCAGCAGGTGCTCGCCATGTCGACCGGCAAGCCCCTGCAGATCATGACCGACGAGCAGGTCGCAGAGACCGCGCGTCAGTATATGCAGGTGATCGACTTCCAGGCCGAGCAGCATTTCCAGGCGCTGATGCGCATCAACGGGCTGTAATCCGCACGGGCAAGGCGATCAGGCATCTTGCCTTGCCGCCGGCCGCTCCGTGCGGCGCCTGAGGTCGTAACGGTCGGACCCGATCCTGAAGGGCTGGGTCAACATCCGGCCGAGACTCTGCTCGAGTGGGTCCCGAATGTCAGAGACCCCGATCACCATTCCCTCGTGTCCGGCGGCCGGCTGGTCCCGGTAGGTGCCGAGCAGCCGGTCCCACCATGGCAAGTTGAAGCCGAAGTTGGAGTTCGTCTCACCGACGATGACCGAGTGATGCACACGGTGCATGTCGGGCGTGACCACGATCCATCGAAGAATGCGGTCGAGCCCGAGCGGTAACCGCACGTTGGAGTGGTTGAACATAGCCGTCGCGTTGAGAAGGACCTCGAAAATCAGGACGGCGAGGGCTGGTGCACCAAGTGCGGCCACCACGGTCAACTTGATCACCATCGACAGCACGATCTCGATTGGATGAAAGCGGCTGCCGGTCGTCACGTCGAAGTCGAGGTCGGCGTGATGCATGCGATGCAGGCGCCAGAGAGCCGGCACCGCATGAAACATCACGTGCTGCAGGTAGATCACGAGGTCGAGCAGGACCACCGAAACGAGAACGGCAAGCCATCCAGGTATCGGCCATATATTGAGCAACCCCCAGCCACGGCTCTCGGCGAGAAGGGCGAGCCCGACCGCAGTCAGCGGGAACAGGAGGCGCACGACCACCGTGTCGAGCACGACGATGCTGAGATTGGCCGGCCATCTCCACGCCCGGCCGAGCATCTGGCGGCGTCGAGGCGCAGCCATCTCCCAGACGGCCATGACACAGAGGACAGCCGCGAAAATCCCGAGCCTGATCCAGATCTCGGCAGAGTGCACGTCTCCGCTCACGACGGACCTCCACTCCTCAAGGGCGACGTCCTATCGATATCTATAGCCCAGCCAATCGCATCGCCAGTGCCAGCCCCGCGGCGACACCGAGTACGGCGGGGATGCTCCAGTGCTGGCGGAGAAGCAGGAAGCCGCTGATCGCCGCCAGCACGACGACGCGCCAGTCGAGCGTGGCGAGGTCGGGCACCGACAGCCGGAACGGCCCGGCCTCGAGCCGGTCCACCGAGCCGAAGAACACGTGCAGGCCGAACCAGACCGCGAGATTGAGGATCACGCCGACGACGGCCGCCGTGATCGCCGTCAGCGCCGCTTTCAACCGTGGCTGCGTGTTCAGCCACTCGATGTAGGGCGCACCGGCGAAGATCCACAGGAAGCAGGGAGCGAACGTCGCCCACAGCGCCACCGCCGCGCCGAGCAGGCCCATCACCACCGGCTCGCCACCGCCCCAGCGGAACGCCGCGAGAAAGCCGACGAACTCCGTCACGAGAATGAGCGGTCCAGGCGTCGTCTCGGCGAGACCGAGCCCGTCCAGCATTTGCCCCGGCTGCAGCCAGCCGTGCGTCTTGACGACCGTATCGGTCATGTAGGCGAGCACGGCATAAGCGCCGCCGAACGTCACCACCGCCAGCTTCGAGAAGAACAGCGACAGCTTCGAAAGCACGTGGTCCCAGCCGAATGCCGCCATCACCAGCGCCAGAGGCACGATCCAGACTGCCAGCCAGATCGCGATTGTCGAGAGCGTCTGTGACAGCGGCACGGCCGGCAGCGGCGTCGCGGCCCCCTCGTCGCTCTGCCGGCTGCCGAGGAAGCCGATTGCCGCCGCCACGATGATGATCACCGGAAACGGCAGACCCAGCGCGAAGATGCCGACGAACGACGCGGCGGCAATGGCCCATTGGTCCCAGCTCTTGAGTGCGCGCTTCGCGATGCGCAGCAGGGCCTCGACCACGATGACGAGCACCGCGGCCTTGATGCCGAAGAAGATCGCCGCGATGAACGGCACGTTGCCATAAAGCGCGTAGATCAGCGACAGCGCCAGAACGACAGCCGCCCCCGGCAGCACGAACAGAAGCCCCGCAGCAAGCCCGCCGGCGACGCCATGCAGCCGCCAACCCGCATAGGTCGCGAGTTGCATCGCCTCCGGACCAGGCAGCAGCATGCAGAAGCTCAAGGCATTGAGAAACTGGCTCTCCGTGAGCCACTTCCTCTCGTCGACGATGACCCGGTGCATCAGCGCGATCTGCGCCGTTGGTCCACCGAACGACAAGAGGCCGATGCGGGTCCATTCCTTGAGGGCTTCGGAAAAGGAAGGGGCCGGCGCCGTCGCGTCGCCTGCGCCTTTCGAGGCTGCAATACCATCCATGATCTATTCCCTCAGCGACCCGATTTGGCAGGCGTCGGCCAGTTGTGTGTCTCATCGGTCGCGTCACGGCACCACCGATACAAGGCGTCGTAAAGCGTCATTCCTGCATCAAGCTGAGCGAGGTCGTCCTTGTGCAAGCGTGACAGCCCGAGGGACACAGCCAGCAGTCCGGCCGCCTCCGGCGCCAGATCCAAGCGAGCCGTATCTGCGCCACGCACGATCGCCGCCAGCCGCCGCAACGGCTCGCAATCGAGGCCGAGCTCGTCGATGAGGGTATCGAACGTGCACATGTCGCCGCGATGACTCCAGAACACGCCGTCGATATCGAACGGTGTGGCACCGAACCTCTCCGCCACGCCCGCCACCTCGGAGGCCTTGACGAAAAGGATCACGGCCCTCGGGTCGACGAACCGGCGGATCAGCCACGGGCAGGCGATGCGGTCGATCTTCGGGCGCTCGCGCGTGACCCAGAGCGTTTGCGCGCCTGTGGTGAGTGGCTGCAGCTTGTCGGACTTGACGAGCATCTGGCCAGCGTCGCGCCAGCCTTGCAAGCCCCCCTCGAGTGCCTCGGCCGCTACACCATGGTGCCGCAGCCACGCAACGACGCCCTGGCTGAGTTTGAGGCCTTTCTGGCAGGTCACAACCACACGGCGGCCGGCATACTCTTGCGCCCACTCGGACACAGTCGTGTGCGGGCGACGGCGCGAGCCCGGAATGAGACGCGGATCGGCCGCGAAATCCTGGTCGATGCACACATCGACGATGTCCGGCGCGTCCGGTGTGCCGATCAGGCGCGCAAGCTGGGCAATGGTGATTTCGGTGGGCGAAGGCATAGGCGTCCATCCTCTCGAGAGGTCGTTGGACGCGACTCTTCGGCTGGCGCCTCACGGGGCGATCGCGGCTGCCCCATGACGCAACTGGTGCGATAGCGGCTCGGAGTTGTCAAGGTCACCGAGAACCTGAGCCACTGCGATCCATCTCAGTCGGCCGCGACGAGGAGAACCGTATCCCGCGCGCCTATGACTTTGACGCGCGTGCCAACGGGCGTATCGGGCCCCTCGGCCTGCCAGAGCGTGTCGCCGACGCGGACCTTGCCGCGACCGGCCCGGATCTGCTCCTCGACCGTGACCATACGCCCGACGTATTGCGCGCCGCGCAGGTTGAGGTCCGGGGTGTCGCTAGGCGAGTTGTCGGCACGCGCGTAACGCCGCGCCACGAAAACGCTGGCGATCGCCAGCACGGCGAACGCCACCAGCTGCCATTGCCAGACGAAGCCGGTGGCCAGCCCCAGCAGTCCGACGAGCGTGGCCGCGACGCCGAACCAGACGAAGTGGACGCCCGGCACTACGGCCTCGAGTCCGAACAGGATGACGGCGAGGAACAGCCAGTTCCAGGCACCGAGTTGTGCGAGATAGGAAGCGAGCGACATGACAGGGCATCCACGATTGAGCCGGGCACGAGGCCCGGCCACTCCACCTGACTAGTGTAGCGCATCTGACGTTTGGTACCCGCTTGCGACTGGGCTCTCCTCCAAACGTCAGATGCAAAAGCTACACTAGAAACATAGGCTTACTAGTGTTCCTCACGGTTCTGACATTTGCTCGCGACCTAGCCGCCATGGGAGGCAAATGTCAGAACCGGAACACTAGCCTTACGTCCGCGGCACGCTGCCGAGCGGCCGCCGAGGCTCGCCGCCGCCACCTCTGTTGCCAAATGCCTCGCCGGCGATCTCCGCGACACCGGCCAGCGAGCCGATGATCGCCGATGCCTCGAGTGGCATCATGAGGATCTTCTGGTTCGGCGACTTGGCCACCGACTCGAGAACCTTCATGTAGTTGTTCGCGACGAAGTAGTTGATCGCCTGCACGTTGCCGCTGGCGATGGCGTCGGACACCATACGCGTCGCCTCAGCCTCGGCCTTGGCCGCACGCTCGCGCGCCTCGGCGTCGCGGAACGCAGCTTCCTTGCGGCCCTCGGCCTCAAGCACCGCGCTCAGCTTCTCGCCTTCGGCCTGCAGGATCGCGGCTTGCCGATGACCCTCGGCCTCCAGGATCTGGGCGCGCTTTTCGCGCTCGGCCTTCATCTGGCGGGCCATCGAGTCGACGAGATCGCGCGGCGGCGCGATGTCCTTGATCTCGATGCGCGTCACCTTCACGCCCCATGACTCCGTCGCAGCATCGACGACATGCAGGAGCTTGGCGTTGATCTGGTCGCGATTGGAGAGGAGCTCGTCCAAGTCCATCGAGCCCATCACCGTTCGGATGTTGGTCATGGTCAGGTTGATGATGGCACCCTCGAGATTGTCGATCTCGTAGGCCGACTTGGCGGCATTCAGCACCTGGTAGAAGGTGACGCCGTCGACTTTCACCATCGCGTTGTCACGGGTGATGATGTCCTGCGAAGGAATATCCATCACCTGCTCTTTCATGTTCATGCGGGCGCCGATGCGCTCCATCACAGGAATGAGGATATGCAGGCCGGGTGAAAGCGTTCGCGTATAGCGGCCGAAGTTCTCGACCGTCCAGTTGAAGCCCTGAGGCACGACTTTGACGGTCGACCAGACCGCCAGAATTGCCAACAGAATAAGAAAAAGACCGAAGAACTCGATCCCGCTCAGGAGTAGCCCCATGACATCCACCCATCCAGAGGAAACGCCCCTGAGATTTGGGGCACATTGGGTTCTTTCTAGGGAGGTTGTGCGAATATTCGGTAAACCATTGTGATGCTTGGGTTTACTTTTTCGTGATAGTTGCTCCAGCACTCCTGGAAAGCAGTCGGCCGAAGCAGAAGCTCCGGCCGACAACCGATCCAGAAAAAATTTTAGACCGTTTTCCCGCGCGAAATCAGAATTGCAGTCTGTTTGCGCGAATGACCATCGGCAAATCGCGCACCTTGCCAAGCACCGCGTCCGAGATCGGCTCGTCGAGCGCCACGAGGCAAATAGCGTCGCCGCCCGGCTTGTCACGACCGAGGTTGAGCGTCGCGATATTCACCTCCGCCTCGCCCATGAGCGAGCCGAACCGCCCGATGAAGCCCGGCTTGTCCGCATTGCGCACGAACAGCATGTGCGGGCTGACCTCGAACTCCATGTCGATGTCGCGCACCTGGATGAAGCGCGGCCGCCCGTCCGAGAATACCGTGCCACCGACGGAGCGGTCGTACTTGTCGGTCTTGACGGTGAGCTTCACGTAGCTCTCGTAGGTGCCGTCCTGGCCACGCGTGGTCGTCTCGATGCGCACGCCGCGCTGCTCGGCGAGGCTGACCGCCGACACCATGTTGACTCCATCGCCCATGTGCCACTTGAGCACGCTCGCGACAGCCGCAGCCGTGATCGGCTTGACGTTGAGCTCGGCCACCGCGCCCGAGTACTCGATATGGATGCCCTTGATGGTGCTCTCGGTCAGCTGCCCGGCAAACGAGCCGAGCTGCTCGGCGAGCTTCGCGAACGGCCGCAGGCGCGGTGCTTCCTCGGCCGTGATCGAGGGGAAGTTGACCGCATTAGAGATCGCGCCCTTGAGCAGGTAGGACGACATCTGCTCGGCGACCTGCAGCGCGACGTTCTCCTGCGCCTCGCTGGTCGCGGCCCCGAGATGCGGCGTGCAGATGAGGTTAGGCGCCCCGAACAGCGGATTGGCGGTCGCCGGCTCCTCCTCGAATACGTCGAGCGCCGCTCCGGCGACGTGGCCGGATTTCAGCGCCTCGAGCAGCGCCGCTTCGTCCACGAGCCCGCCGCGCGCGCAGTTGATGATCCTCACGCCCGGCTTCATGCGAGCGAACGACGCCGCGCCGATGATGCCCTTCGTGCGGTCGGTGAGCGGCGTGTGCAGCGTGATGAAATCGGCCCGAGAAAACAGCTCCACGAGCTCCACCTTTCGGACCCCGATCTCGACCGCGCGGTCCTCGGAAAGGAACGGATCGTAGGCGATCACCTTCATCTTGAGACCGATACCGCGGTCCGCGACGATGGAGCCGATGTTGCCGCAGCCGACCACGCCGAGCGTTTTGCCGAACAGCTCCACGCCCATGAAGCGCGACTTCTCCCACTTGCCCGCCTGTGTCGAACGGTCGGCCTCGGGGATCTGCCGGGCGAGCGCCATCATCATCGAGATCGCGTGCTCGGCCGTGGTGATCGAGTTCCCGAAGGGCGTATTCATGACGATTACGCCTTTCGCCGTCGCCGCCCGGATGTCCACGTTGTCGACACCGATGCCGGCCCGTCCGACGACCTTGAGATTGGTCGCGGCCTTGAGCAGCTTGTCCGTAACCTTTGTCGCCGACCGGATGGCGAGCCCGTCGAACTCGGGGATGAGCGCTTCGAGCCGTTCCTTGTCCTTGCCGAGCTTCGGCTCGAAGGTCACGTCGATGCCGTTGTCCTTGAAGATGGCAACGGCGGCGGCCGACAGCTCGTCGGAAATGAGAACTTTGGGTGCGGGCATGGCTATGGCTCCGGATGTGCACGCTCACGCCCGCGCTAGCGCGGAACGTTGACGTATGGAACTTGATCGCGCTGTCGAGCAGCAACGGACGGGAAACCGCGACGCGGGCTCAAGCAGCCTTGGCGAGCGCGCCTTTTTCTTCGGCGTAGGCCCAGTCGAGCCAGTCCGTCAGGGCTTCGAGATCGGTGCGCTCGATCGTGGCGCCCGCCCAGATCCGGAAACTCGCCGGCGCGTCCCGATGGTTCGCCGTGTCGAATGCGACGCCCTCTTTCTCGAGGCGAGCCGCCACGCGCTTCACGAAATCCTTCTGCGCGTCGTCGGACAGCGCGGCCAACGCCGGATCGATCATCTTCAGGCAGACGCTGGTATTCGAGCGCGTCCGGGGATCCGCGGCGAGATTGGCGATCCACGGCGTCCGCTCGCACCAGTCGAACAGAACCTTGGAGTTGGCGTCGGCACGCGCCTGCAGCGCGGCAAGCCCACCCAGGCTCTCTGCCCACGCCAGAGCATCGAGATAATCCTCGACGCACAGCATCGACGGCGTGTTGAGCGTCTCGCCCTCGAACACCCCTTTGATCAGCTTGCCGCCGCTCATCAGGCGGAACACCTTGGGCAGCGGCCAGCGCGGCGTGTAGCTTTCGAGCCTCTCGACGGCACGCGGCGACAGGATCAGCATCCCGTGCGCGGCTTCGCCGCCGAGCACCTTCTGCCAGGAGAAGGTGAGGACATCGACCTTGCTCCAGTCGACCGCCTGCGCGAACACGGCCGAGGTGGCATCGACGAAGGTCAGGCCCTGACGGTCGGCCGGAATCCACTCGTAGTCCGGCACGCGAACACCCGCCGTCGTTCCGTTGGCGGTGAAGATCACGTCACGCGCGAAGTCGACCTTCGAAAGATCGGGAAGCTCTCCGTACGGGGCCTCGGTGACCCGGACGTCCTCGAGCTTGAGCTGCTTGACGATATCCGTCACCCAGCCCTTGCCGAAGCTCTCCCAGGCGAGCGCCTCGACTCCGCGAGCGCCCAGCATGGTCCAGAGCGCCATTTCGAAGGCACCGGTATCTGAGCCCGGCACGATCGCGCAAAGATAGCCGGGAGGAAGGCCGAGCATGGCCTTGGTCTTGTCTATGGCGAGATTGAGCCGCGCTTTGCCTTCTTTCGCGCGATGCGAGCGACCGAGGAAAGCGTCCTCGAGGGCTTGCGGGGCCCAGCCAGGCCGCTTGGCACAGGGGCCGGACGAAAAATAAGCGCGCTCCGGGCGCTTCCCGGGCTTCGGTATGCTCGTCATCGTGCCTATCCTCACAGATAGAAGCCTCCCGTTGGGGGGAGGTGTCCCGCGCGTGGCACTACGCGAAGCGACCGCGACAGTCAATTGCGGCCGATGGACATGCCTACGGCCACGTAAACGTATGGACCTTTGCCGCAAAGCCGGCACAAGTCTCGGATAGCCTCGACAAGCAGACGTTAAAAAGCTTACTGATCCGCTGTTTGGGGCGGCCGGCAGGGTGTGGGTTCGTGTACTGGGGGAGGCACCATGTCGACAGCACAGGCGACAGGCAGGCTTCGGGGCGTAACAACCGGCGGTAATGGCTCGGCTGCAGCGCCCCAACAGGCCCGCAGCGGCGGGATGCGCGGCGCGGCGAGCAAGGCGAAGGCTGAGCTGGCGGATGCCGTCGAAAATGAGATCTTCGCGTCCGCTGACCGTCGCGAGAAATTCATTCCCGTCACACCACAAGCTCTGATCGATCGGCTATCGCAGCCATCGGCCTGGCCGGCCGAGCAGATCGCCGACGTTCGCCGCTTCTTCATGTATCTCGCCAACTGGCGCCAGCAGAGCTACGGCGCGCGTCTGCTCGAGCTTGGACGTGCCTACGAGCCGTTCAGCCCGGACAGTGATCTGCTGGTAACGCGCAAGTTCAGCGACCCCGAAAAGAAAGTCCTCGAGCGGCAACTCGTCGAAGGCGTCCGCAGTCTCCTGCAGCAGGCCAACTACACGCGCATCGACCCGAGCCAGATCGACATCATCCTCACCAAGGAAAGCCACTACGGCCTCGACCTGCACGTCGATCTCGGCGCCTTCGACGAGCTCGAGATCTATTATCGCGGTGCCGTCATGCAGAAGGGCTCGCGACGAACCGCCCGTAAGTTCTATCTGCGGGAGGAGCAGTTCGATCTTCCGGTCTTCCAGCGCCTCGCCATCCTCTTCAAGCTGAAGCCCGAAGCCCGGCGCGTTGCCGAGATCGTGGCCAAGGAGAAGATCGACCCCGTCGTCGCCCGGCGCCGCGTCCGCAAGATGCGCGGTCTGATCGCTGACCAAATCAAGCCGGAATACATCTACATCAAGCTGTTCAAGAACATCCCTCGCGCCGATCTCGAGATGGTGTTCCCGAATACCCGCATCCGGTTTCGCTTGTTCGACAAGATCAAGCTCGGCGTCACCGCCGGCGGCGGCCTTGGCGTCGGCGTGGCGAGCACGGTCTCGAAGATCGCCGTGGCCTCGAACCCGATAGCATTGGCCGGCGCTCTGATGGGCCTCGGGGGCATCGCACTTCGGCAAGTCTTCGCGTTCTTCAATCAGCGCAACAAGTACATGGTGACGATGGCCCAGAACCTCTACTCGCACGCACTGGCCGACAACCGTGGTGTCATGACGCTGCTCGCGGAGCGCGCCGCCGAGGAGGACCTCAAGGAGGAGATCCTGCTCTACAGCCTCCTCGCCAAGGAGCGCGTCCACGTCAGCGAGCTCCGCGACGCCGACCGCGCCATCGAGCGCTACCTGACCTCGACCTTCGGGCTCGACACCAATTTCGATGTCGAGGATGCCCTCGACCGTCTGGTCGCGGACGGCCTCGTCAACGAGACGTCCGACGGGACACTCGTCGCGCTGCAGCCGGCGGCCGCCGCCGCGCGCATCGACGAGCTCTGGGACAGCTACCTCGATCGCCTCGCCAACATCGCGACCACCGAGGGTGTCGAGTATGAAGGCGAAATGCCGGCTCAGCTGTCGTGACGAGCACCGCACCCGCGACGGCGCACGGATATCGAGGACTGACCGAGCGATGATGCGACTGAGAGCGACCGCCGCCGATTCGCTTGCCGCGCGGTCGATGGCCGAGCGCCTTGCCGAGCCCGGCGACGACGGCAGCGAGGCATTGGCCACGTCGTCCTTCGACGACCCTGCGACCGGCTGCTGGCACGTCGACGCCTACTATACGGAAGAGCCAGACCTGGCCGGCATTCTGGTGCGCATCGGTCCATGGCTCGATGCCGCCTCGCCGCCGACCCTCGAGCAGGTGCCGGACGAAAACTGGGTCGCCATAAGCCAGGCAGCCCTGCCGCCGGTGGCTTCCGGACGCTTCCTGGTGCACGGCGGCCACGACCGCTCGACGGTCGGGCGGCGCCTGTCCGCGATCGAGATCGATGCCGGCGAGGCCTTCGGCACGGCCCACCACGCGACGACGCAAGGCTGCCTCGCGGCGATCGACCGCCTCGCCCGCCGCTACCGCCCGCGAACGATCCTCGACCTCGGCTGCGGCTCCGGCCTGCTCGCCATCGCGGCTGCCCGCGTCTGGCCGTCGGCACGCATCGTCGCAAGCGATATCGATCCAGTCGCTGTCGAGGTCGCGGCCGCAAACGTGGCGTTGAATGGCGCACGCGGCCGTATCCTGCTGGTCACGGCTCCCGGCCTCGACCATCCCCGCCTGCGCGATCTGCAGCCCTACGATCTGGTTCTCGCCAATATCCTGGCTGGCCCCCTGATCCGCCTCGCACCCAGGCTGTCGCGGGCCGTTCGGCCGGGCGGCATCGCGGTGCTTTCCGGGATTCTCGGCGAGCAGGCGCGCGAGGTCGCAGCCACCTACGCGCTGGCGGGCTTCCGGCTGGCCGAGAAGCGCGTGCCTTACAACTGGGCGACGCTGGTGCTGGTCAGAACGTAGCCACTGTTCGACGCCCCCGAATCGAAACGGCCGGCGCAGGGCGCCAGCCGTTTCAAAAGCGTGAGCTTACTTAGCCCTGGCCTCAGTAGGTCCAGTAGCTGTCCGGCACAGTGCCCGTCTTGCGGACGTGCCGCACTTGGTCCGGATTGAACCCGAGGTCGGCGAGTTGCGTGTCCGACATGCGCACGAAGGTGGCGCCAACGCGCGTTTTGCCCTGACGCATGCGTGCCTCGATGAAGCGCTCGAAGAAACCCTTGCGCGGCGCTGAGTCGACAGTCGCCGTATGGTGCCCGAAAGTGGCGGTCGTGGTGCTCATGATATCCCCTCAACTCTTGCGTGAGGTTTCCGTTGACCGGCTGCTCGTTGGTGGCTGCCGGTGCGGGCCGCCCCACTGTTGTGGGTCCGACCTGCTGAACGAGAGATAAGCGAACCGATCGCCGACTGGTAGCCGTCCTATCGCAGCGCAGCATTGCGCTAGACGCATAGGAACTTCGTCACAATTTCATCACCTTGCGAATATGGGAAACATGTTGCAGCGCAACAGCAATCCGCCAATTGCTCATTCCGGTCACACCCTTTACACAATCCTCATGTTCCAGGATTTCACCTCCTCGGCGAACCCTCTCGAGGGCGCCAGCCGCACGCGCGGCCTCCAGGCTCGCCTGGCCGATCTCGGCCTCGATGCCTTCGTCGTCCCGCGCGCCGACGAGCACATGGGCGAGTACGTTCCGGCCTCCGCCGAGCGCCTGATGTGGCTCACCGGCTTCACCGGCTCGGCCGGCATGGCCATCGTCGGACGCCGCTTCGCCACGCTCTTCGTCGATGGCCGCTACACGTTACAGGCGGCCTCGCAGGTCGACGCGAAGCTGTTCGAGATCGTCCAGATCCCCGACACCAGTCCTGGCGAATGGCTGGTGGCCAAGCTCGGCGACGGCGCGGTCGTCGGGTTCGACCCCTGGCTGCACCCGACCGCCTGGGTGAAAGCCTTCGAGGCTGCCCTCACCAAGTCCGGCGTCAAGCTGAAGGCCGTGACGCGCAACCCCGTCGACCAGCTCTGGGGCGCCGACCGCCCCGCGCCACCACTCGGCGCCGTCACCGTGCAGCCGATCGACTACGCCGGGACGACCGCCGAGACGAAGATCGCCGAGCTACAGAAGGGCCTCAAGGCCGACGGCCGCGACGCCGTGATCCTGACCCTGCCGGACTCGATCGCCTGGGTCTTCAACATCCGCGGCACGGACGTGAAGCACAACCCGACGCCGCTCGCCTTCGCCATCGTCCATGCCGCCGGCAAGCCCGAGCTGTTCGTCGACAAGCGCAAGCTCGGCCCCGAGACGAAAGCCCACCTTGCCGGCCTGGCTCGCATCCGGGAGCCGGGCGATCTCGCGGAGCGCGTCAAAGCCCTGAAGGACGCCAAGCGCAAGGTTCAGCTCGACGAGGGCACCGCCGCGCACTGGTTCCGCCGTACGCTCGGCGTGAAGAACGCCCTCGTCAGCGACGCCCGCGACCCCTGCATCCTGCCCAAGGCCCGGAAAAACGCCGCCGAGATCAAGGGAAGCCGCGCGGCGCACGAGCGCGACGGCGTCGCCATGGCCCGCTACCTCGCCTGGCTCGACCGCGAGGCGCCATCCGGCCGCATCGACGAGATCCAGGCCGTGCAACGTCTCGAAGCCATGCGCGCAGAGACGCAGGCGCTGAAGGAAATCTCCTTCGACACCATCTCCGGCTCCGGCCCGAACGGCGCCATCGTGCACTATCGCGTGACGGAGGCGACGAGCCGAAAGCTGGCCAAGGGCGAGCTGTTCCTGGTCGACTCGGGCGCCCAGTATCAGGACGGCACCACCGACGTCACCCGCACCGTCGCCATAGGCAAGCCCACGCAGGAGATGCGCGAGCGCTTCACGCTGGTGCTGAAAGGCATGATCGCCATCTCGCGGCTGCGCTTCCCGAAGGCCACGACCGGCGCCCACATCGACGCGTTTGCGCGCAAGGCGCTCTGGGACGCCGGCCTCGACTTCGACCACGGCACCGGCCACGGCGTCGGCAGCTATCTCTCGGTGCACGAAGGCCCGCAGTCGATCTCGAAGCGCGGCCACGTCGAGCTGCAGCCGGGCATGATCATCTCCAACGAGCCCGGCTACTACAAGACCGGCGCCTACGGCATTCGCATCGAGAATCTGGTGCTTGTTGCCGAGCCCGCCGACATCCCCGGCGGCGAGCGGCCGATGATGGCCTTCGAGACGCTGACCCTGGTGCCGATCGACCGCCGCCTCGTCGATCCGAAGCTGATGACGGCCGACGAATTGGCCTGGCTCGACGCCTACCACGCCCGCGTCCGCACCACGATCGCCCCGCACCTAGGCCCCGAGGATCGCTCGTGGCTTGAGGCAGCGACGGAGAAGGTGGGGAGGTAGGCGGGGTGTGGTGGGGACGACCCGGGGGCTTGGCCGTCCGTCCCTCGCAAGTGTCATCCCGGTGCTCGGCACCGGGACCCATCGCGCCGCAAGCTTCTTCCGTCAGGGGATAGATGTAATATCGGATATTAAGGTTCGAACGGCATGCTTATTGCTCCTCGCTTAGAGCATCCAATGTGGAGCATTGCCGGTACAGGACATGGGTCGCTTATTGTGTTTGGTCATGCTGTTCGTTACCGTCTCGGTGGCCGGATGCGATTTCGTCCGCATGGTTGGCAATCCCCAGACTGGTTTCCTCATTACCTTCCCCGACAAATGGAAGAGTGCTGGTGACGTCAAGCCGGTGCCGGACTTCGTCCAGCAGGCGAGTCGCTTCGAATGTCGATTCGACCGATGTGGTCGCCACGCAATCGGAACAGGCCTCTACGGCCGACTGCCGACCGGTATGCGCGCCGAGCTAGGTGTACTACCAAGCGCCGACGATGCCGCAGCGCTTCTCGACCTGACGCTCTTCCTGCGAGGCAAGTTGCGCGACACACATCTGCGTCGCGCAACTGTTGGGCCGACCACTGGCTACCGGTTGAGCCTCACGCTGCCCAACAAGCAAGGCATGATGACCATCGTCCACTGTGCGATTGTGTTCCATGCCGACAGGTTTCTGTTCATCTCAGTAAGTGCGCCGATTGCCGACGATGCCTTGGCAGAAGGGCTAGTCAACGAAGTGGCTGAGGGGCTCAAGGTTCCACCAGAAATCGAATCAGAAACCGGCCGTGCATCGGCGGACGCGCCAGCCCCCATTCGTCCGTAGAGGCCTTCAATTCCATCAACTTGCAGAACCTACGCCTGCCGAACAGATTTGCAGAGGGGGTGAGGTTGGTGCAGCACGACGGGTGGCGGCACAGCAGCAGGGGACAAGCCTCAGCTTTACACCGCAATGGAGGCTGATACATTGCTTTTCAGGAGTCGATGTATGCGCAAAGCGTTGGTACTGTGTCTCTGTTTTTTTATCCCTCCACTGCAATCGCACGCGGGGGAGATTTTCTATTGCAACGACGGTCGCACACTCTTCGTGGATAACAGAAATCGGCAGCGCGTTGCCGATGACCCCTGCGTCAAAGCGTGGTTTGCCAATAACAAGGCGGCGCAGGAGAAATACAACACTCCCGCTGCTCGGCGACAGAGATTCCTGCACGGGCCTAACTTTCCAGACTGCGCATCGTGTGGGTGTGGCTACTCTCGTTGCAGCGGCCGATTCTACTTTTTTCCGATTTTTGGCCGCTACTGACGTACGCGAAGAGTATTACCATCCGACCGCGTGATGGATCTGCAGCGAACGGGCTTTCCGAAGCGAGGAGATGTGACGGCTCAACCGCAGGCCTTCTCTCTGACCTCAAGTCCTTCGAGGTGCGGCGCCAACTCCTCCGGCATAAAAAAGCCGAGGAACCCACCAAAGTCACTGGCCGTCACATAACCCTCGCGAATGAGGTTCTGGATGTCGAGAATGACACCGGGATCGACCTCTTGCACTGCGTCCAGTGAAGGAGCGACAGGAGCCATGCGAGGCACGCCGGGCCGCTGCGCAAGTGCCTGAAACGTGGCTTCTGCTTCCCGGTGCGCCGGATTGGTCAAGATCGCGGCTCCCATTTGCTGCAGCCGTCGAATAGCCAGCCTGCGCGTATTCAGGTAATCGTTCACTGCAGCCGCAAGTGCGGCACGCCCGGGTCTGCTACAGAATCGGGGGCGGTCATTGGTAATGATGCAGCGCACATGCTGTGCGAAATTCTCGGTTACCGTGACTTCTGCCAAAATCATGAGCTCAGTCTGGCTGAACGGATCGCGCCCTCGGCTCATAGGGGCGACGTGACGGGCCGGGGTGGCACAACTCTCTCCGACAGGCCCCAAATCCTGAGCAACGGGCTGGGATGCCCTCCGCGAATTCGGTGACGGCGCCTCTATCCCGCTCAAGAACGCGCCTGCTATCCCGAGCCCGACGGCGATCGTGACAATGCCGATCGTCGTGAGGAGCGCCGAACGGCTTCGGTTGTCTTGCGCCACGACGGTTGTGACACGTGGCAGCCTTGCAATTCCTTCTGGCCTTCTCGAATTTTCATGACCGTTCGACATACGCCATGGTTCCTACTTAAAATGCAATATTCGACGAAAGAAACTAATAAGCCACTATTGTGACACTGGAACAGTTCGGATCTCGAAATTGGACAAGTTCATTCGCTGGCAAGGATCATTTCCCGGCTTCATTGGCGGCGTGCTTCGTGATCGGGATTTGACGGTCGGCACAGTTTGCCTCTCGCACCGAGCAAGCGGAGAAATGGGTCCCGGTGACAAGCACCGGGATGACAGTGTGGGGCACGAGGCCCGGGTCACGGTGATGGGCACGAGCACTGGGATGACAGTTGCGGCGCCGCTAGGCGTCCGGAGATCCGGGGCCTTTCCACCTCTTAGACGGGCAAAGATCCCGGATCTGCGCTCGCGCGGCGCGCGGCTCCGTCAGGGACCTCGGGCGTGGGGCACGCGGGCTCCGTATTTGGCGCAAGGACAGAAAGTTATCCCCCTCCCCTCACGCCGCTCGTATCCTCCCGGCGTCCGTCTCGCGAGGGCACTCGGGCTCGAGCTGGGAGACTGCGGGAGACGGGCGCGCGTCGGACAGACTTAGGCAGAACTCAGCCTCCGCCGAAGGTGCCGCAGCCCCAAGGCCGTCGTGAGACGCCCCGAGGGGCAGGAGCCGCCGTTCGAAAACGGATGCGCGGTGGCTCGCGGGCCGGTCGTTCGTAAAGGGGGCCCACTCCCGTCACGCGCGGTGGAGCGGGAGGACCGCATCCCAATCCAAATGCAAAAGAGCGAGGTCGTCCCGCTCCGCGCCCTTCGGCGTCGCGATGATCCTGTTGGCTTCAATGGGTTGCATCAACACTGAATGAAACGCACGAGCACGAAACTGCCCCGGCGATTGCCTCGCCTCCGCCTGCATGATGATATGCTGGCATCCCACCCAGGAGAGAGCCCCGCCGATGTCCGCCCGCCGCTTCGTGACCGACGAGATGGTCGCATCCTACGCCCGTGACGGCTTCGTGCTGATCCCAGGCCTCCTGGCGGACCGGGTCGATGAGCTCGCGCGTGACGTCGAGGCCAATATCGCCGCGCCCAGCGACGTAAACCGGTCGTACAAGCCCGCCGACGGCTCCGCGCCGTTTTTCCAGGACTACTGCAACTGGCAGCGCTTCACGGCCTACCGTGCCGCGATGCTCGACACCGACATGGCCGAGGCCGCCGCCCTGCTGATGCGGTCCCGGACCGCACGCATCTTCCACGAGCACGTGCTGGTGAAGGAGCCCGGCAACTCCATGCCGACACCCTGGCACCAGGACCAGCCGTACTATCTCGTCGAAGGCCGCCAGTCGGTGAGCTTCTGGGTGCCGCTCGACGCGATCCCGCGCGAGATCGCGCTCGAGTACGTGACCGGCTCGCACAAGTGGGGCAAGGACTTCCGCCCGCAGCGCTTCGACGGCACATCGCTCTACCAGGGCGACGAGAGCGAGGCCGTGCCCGACGTGGAGGCCAAGCGCGAGGACTGGCCGGTGGTCGGCTTCGCCATGCAGCCGGGCGACGCGGTGGCGTTCGATTTCCGCACGCTGCACGGGGCTCCCGCCAACCACACCGCGAGCCGGCGCCGCGCCGTGTCGTTCCGCTGGGTCGGCGACGACGCCCGCTTCGCCAAGCGGAAGGGCCGCACGTCGCCACCGTTCCCCCACCTCACCTTCGAGGACGGTGCCCCGTTCCAAGGCCCCGACTTCCCCCTCGGCTGGCCGAGACAGGCCGCAACCACGGGATGAGCACACCCGCGCCCGTCGCCTCGGGCTTCGCTGGAATCAGCCCCCGCCAGTGGCTGATCCTGCTCATGGTGCAACTCGCCACCATGCTGAACGGCATGACCATCACGCTCGCCAACGTGGTGCTGCCGCAGATCAAGGGCGCGATGGCGGCAAGCCCCGAGCAGATCGCCTGGGTGGTGACGTTCAACCTCGTCGCCACCGCCGTCGCGACACTGCTGACCGGCTGGCTCGCGCGCCGCTTCGGCTGGCGCAACGTGATGGTCACAGCCGTGATCGGCCTCACGGTCTTCTCGTTCCTCTGCGGCATCGCACAGAGCCTCGAGGCGCTGGTGTTGTTCCGCGTCGGCCAGGGCCTGTTCGGCGCCCCGATCATGCCCATGGGCCAGGCCATCCTGCTGGCGACCTTCCCCCGCCACCTGCACCCCCTCGTGATGATGATGTGGGGCATCGGCGGCGTGATCGGCCCCGTCAGCGGACCGGTTCTCGGCTCGATCATCAGCGAGGCCACCAACTGGCGCGGCGCCTTTTTCATGGTCGTGCCACCGGGCTTCGTCGCCACCGCGATGGTCTGGATCGCGCTCCGCGACCACACCGAGCGCGCGCCCGCCGCTTTCGATTGGACCGGATTCATCGCGCTGAGCCTCGCCATCGGCGCCACCCAGCTGATGCTCGACCGCGGCCACCGGCTCGACTGGTTCGACAGCCCCGAGATCATGATCGAGGCCCTGATTGCCGGGATCGCCTTCTGGGTTTTTATCGCCCACAGCCTGACCGCCGAGCGCCCGTTCCTCGATCTCGGCGTGCTGCTCGACCGGAATTTCTCGATCGGCCTCGTGCTCGTCTTCGTGCTCGGCATGCTGAGCTTCACGCCGATGGTGCTGTTCCCGGGCCTCCTGCACGATCTGCGCGGCTATCCCGACGCCGCCATCGGCATGCTGCTCGCGGGCCGCGGCTTCGGCAACTGGGCCTGCTTCCTGATCATCGTGCCGATGACGAAATACTGCCCCCGCCTGACCGTCGCCATCGGGCTCGCCGCCCAGGCGATCTCCGGCTTCGCCATGGCCAAGCTCGACATCAACATGACCCAGAGCCTCGTGTTCTGGACCAACTTCGTCCAGGGCTTCGGCTTCGGCCTCGCCTTCACACCGCTGTCGGTGCTGACGTTCGCGACCTTGCCCGTGCGCCAGATGACCGAAGGCATGGCGATCTACCATCTCGTGCGCAACTTCGGCTCCTCGATCTTTATCTCGCTCTCGATCCTGCTGCTGGTGCGCTCGAGCGCCGCCAACTACGCCGGGCTTACCGAGGTCGTCACGCACTTCAACAAGACGTTGGCCCTGCCCGAGGCGGTCGGATTGTGGAACACCGCCACGCCCCGCGGCCTGATGGTGCTCGCCGGCGAAATCCAGCGGCAGGCCGCCATGATCGGCTACATCAACGCCTTCTACCTGTTCGCGATCACGGCCGCGCTTGCCGTTCCCCTGGCCTGGATCATGCGCCCGCCTCCCGCCAGCCGACCGGCATGACCTTCAACGTCGTTGAGCCTCGGCCCACCGATGCCGTACCACTCTCCGCCGCCCGAACCCCAAAACCGATCGAGGAACACCCCGTGACCGAGCTGATCGACAAGCTGAGCCGCCATGTGCCGCCCTTCATGAAGCTGCTCGGCGCCGAGCTCGTCTCGGCAACGCTCGACCGGATCGAGGCACGCCTCGTCGTCCGCGAGGACATGGGCAACGGCTCCGGCATCCTGCACGGCGGCGTCTACATGAGCTTCGCCGACTACCTCGGCGCCATCGGCACGGTTGTGAACCTGCCGAAGGGCGCCTCCACCACCACCATGGAATCGAAGACCAACTTCTTCCGTCCAGCGCGCACCGGCGACGTGATCACGGGCGTCTCGACGCCGCTCCACAAGGGCCGCCGCACCATGGTCTGGCAGACCCGCCTTACCGACAAGGACGGCAAGCTCCTGGCCATGATCACCCAGACGCAGATGGTGATCCCGAAGGAGACCTGATCGAACGTAGGGTGGAAAACACCGGCCCGAGCCGTTACCGTCCACGCCATGCAACCACGGAGCCCAGACGCCACCGACGCCACGGTGGTCGAGACCGACATCCCCGCCCGCCTCGACCGCCTCCCCTGGGGCCGGTTCCATACGCTGGTGGTCGCCGCTCTCGGCATCACGTGGATCCTCGACGGCCTCGAGGTGACGCTCGTCGGGTCTGTTGCCGGCGCCCTGAAGCAAAGCCCCGTGCTGCAGCTGACCAGTGCCGAGATTGGCTTGGCTGCGAGCGCCTATCTCGCCGGAGCCGTGCTCGGCGCCCTCTTCTTCGGCTGGCTGACCGATCGCCTCGGCCGCAAGCGGCTCTTCTTCATCACGCTCACCGTCTACCTTCTCGCCACCGCCGCAACCGCATTCTCGTGGAGCTTCTGGAGCTTTGCACTGTTCCGGTTTCTCACCGGCGCCGGCATCGGGGGCGAGTACACGGCCATCAATTCCACCATCCAGGAGCTGATTCCCGCCCGTGTCCGCGGCTGGACCGACCTCGTCATCAACGGCAGCTTCTGGATCGGCGCCGCCTTGGGTGCGCTCGGCTCGATCGTGCTCCTCGATCCGTCGCTGCTGCCGGTCGACATGGGCTGGCGCGTCGCCTTCGCGATAGGGTCGGCGCTGAGCCTCGTGATCTTTTTTATGCGCCTCTGGCTGCCCGAGAGCCCACGCTGGCTGATCACCCACGGCCACCCGGAAAAGGCGGAATTCATCGTCCAGGGCATCGAGCGCCGTTTTCGCGCGGAAGGCCACCATCTCGAGGACGGGCCCTTTCCGAAAATCCGCCTGAAGTGCCGCACACACACGCCCCTCGTCGACGTCGCCAGGACGTTGATCCGTACCCAGAGGCAACGCACCCTTGTCGGACTGGCGCTGATGGCCTCGCAGGCCTTCTTCTACAACGCGATCTTCTTCACCTACGCTCTGGTGCTGACCGATTTCTACAACGTGCCGGCCGAGAAAATCGGCTGGTTCATTTTGCCTTTTGCCGCCGGCAACTTCCTCGGCCCGCTGCTGCTCGGACGCCTGTTCGACACCTGGGGCCGCCGCCCCATGCTGACGCTGACCTACGCTGCCTCGGGCATCCTGCTGCTCGGCGTCGGCTACCTCTTTGCCGCCGACCTCGTGACAGCGACGACCCTGACGCTCGGCTGGTCCGTGATTTTCTTCTTTGCCTCGGCAGCCGCCAGCGCCGCCTACCTGACGGTCAGCGAGACGTTTCCGCTCGAGATCCGCGCGTTGGCGATCGCCTTCTTTTACGCCGTCGGAACCGGCATCGGCGGCGTGATCGGCCCATGGCTGATGGGCGCGCTGATCGAGACCGGATCGCGCTCCAGCGTCTTCCTCGGCTACGCCCTGGGGGCTGCACTGATGCTGATCGCCGCTGCCATCGCCGCGCGCTGGAGCGTCGCCGCCGAGCGACGTCCACTCGAGGATGTCGCGAAGCCCTTGGCCTCGGCCGACTGAGGCGGGCCTGCCGCACTTCGCAGCCCCCGCCTGCGTGAGCGCAGAGCTTTGACCACGACCGGGAACCGCGACGGCGCGCTGCGCCGCCGGACCTGAGCTCGCTCGATACTACTCGGCGGCATCCTTACGAGCCGACTTCGCAGCCGGCTTCTTCGCCTTCGCGGCCTTTTTCTTTGCCGGAGCGTCGGCATCGTTTGCAGCCTTGGGTGCGGCCGACTTCTTGGCCTTGCCCTTGCCGAAACGCGACTTGCCACCGCCCTTCGCAGCCCTTTCGGCGAGTAGCATCACCGCCTCCTCGACCGTCACGTCGGCCGGCTCCTTGCCGCGCGGCACGTTGGCGTTGACGCCACCATGCGTGATGTACGGGCCATACCGGCCGTTGAGGATCTCGATCTTGCCCTCGCCACTCGGATGCGGCCCAAGATCCTTCAGCACATCGCGTTGTTGCGCGCCCCGCCCGAAGCGGCTGCCCTTGCCCGCCGCCTTCTCAGCAAGCACCGTGACGGCCCTGTTGAGACCAACCGAGAACACATCCTCGATCGACTCGACGTTGGCGTACGTCTTGCCGTGCTGCACGTAGGGACCGTAGCGGCCGAGTCCAGCCAGGATCATCTCGCCGGTCTCGGGATGCGGCCCCACCTCGCGCGGCAGCGCCAGCAGCTTCAGCGCATACTCGAGATCGACGTCGTTCGGGTCCACGCCCTTCGGCAGCGACGAGCGTTTGGGCTTCTCGTCCTTGGACTTGGCCTCGCCGAGCTGCAGGTAGGTGCCGAACCGACCGCTCTTGAGCGTCACCTCCTCGCCAGATGCCGGGTCGAGACCCAGTACCTTGCCGTCGACGAGCCCCCCGTCACCCCCCTCACCCGTCTGGCTGAGCTGCCGCGTGTAGCGGCATTCCGGATAGTTGCCGCAACCGACGAAAGCACCGTTCTTGCCGGAGATCTTGAGCGAGAGCTGCCCCGTGCCGCACTTCGGGCAGGCGCGCGGGTTCGATCCGTCGCCCTTGTCGGGAAAGATGTGCGGTCCGAGCAACTCGTTAAGCGCGTCCAGAACGTCCGAGACTTTCAGCTCCTTGGTCTCGGTGACGGAGCCCATGAACTCGCGCCAGAAATCGCGCAGCACGTCCTTCCAGGCGAGCTTGTGGTCGGAGATAAGATCGAGCTGCTCCTCGAGGCTCGCCGTGAAGTCGTACTCGACGTAGCGCTTGAAGAAGCTCTCCAGGAACGCCGTGACGAGGCGGCCTTTGTCCTCGGGAACGAGCTGCTTCTTGTCCATTCGGACATAGTCACGCTCGACCAGCGTCGCCATCGTCGAGGCATACGTCGATGGCCGCCCGATGCCGAGCTCCTCCATCCGTTTGACGAGCGAGGACTCCGTGAACCGCGGAGGCGGCTGCGTGAAATGCTGGTTCGTGTCGATGCCGCGTTCGGTGACTTTGTCGCCGGTGGCAAGCGGTGGCAGCCGGCGCGCGTCGTCCTCGTCGCCGCTCTTGTCCTCTTTGCCCTTGTCGATCACCCGTTGCCGGTCGTCACGGCCTTCCTCGTAGAGCTTCAGGAAACCGTCGAACTGGATCACCGAGCCCGTCGCGCGGAAGACGTAGCCCTTGCCGTCGCGGCCCTTGACGTCGATGTCGGCGGTGGTCTGCTCGACGTCGGCCGAGGCCATCTGGCTTGCCACCGACCGCTTCCAGATCAGCTCGTAGAGCCTGAGTTGATCGCGATCGAGGAACCGGGCGACATCTTGCGGCCGCCGGCTGACGTCGGTCGGCCGCACCGCCTCGTGCGCCTCCTGGGCATTCTTGGCCTTTGCCTTGTACTCGCGAATGAACGGCGCCACGTAGCGCCTGCCGAAATCAGCCTCGATCTGCCGGCGAATCGAAGCCACAGCCTCCGGAATGATCGTCACGCCGTCGGTTCGCATGTAGGTGATCAGGCCCACCGTCTCTCCGTCGAGATCGATGCCTTCGTAGAGCCGCTGCGCGACGTTCATCGTCTGCTTGGCCGAGAAGCCGAGCTTTCGCGAGGCATCCATCTGCAGCGTCGACGTCGAGAACGGGGCATAGGGATTGCGTTTGCGCGCCTGCTTCTCCACCGAGCGCACGCTGAAGCTGCCACCTTGCACCGCGGCCTGGATGGCGCTCGCCGAAGTCTCGTCCTTGATCGACAGCCGCTCGAGCCGCTTGCCGTCGATCGCTTGCAACCGGGCCTCGAACTCCTCGCTCTTCTGCGTCGCGAGGCGAGCCACGATCGTCCAGTATTCCTCCGTATTGAACTTCTCGATCTCGAGCTCGCGATCGCACACGAGGCGCAGCGCTACCGACTGCACCCGTCCCGCTGAGCGGGCACCCGGCAGCTTGCGCCAAAGCACCGGCGACAGCGTGAAGCCCACGAGATAGTCGAGTGCGCGGCGCGCCAGATAGGCCTCGACCAGCGGCGCGTCGATCTGCCGGGGCGCTTTCATGGCCTCGAGCACCGACTGCTTGGTCACCGCGTTGAATGTGACCCGCTCGACCGGAACGCCCTTCTTGATCGCCTTCTTCTCGTTGAGCAGCTCCAGGATGTGCCACGAGATGGCCTCGCCCTCGCGATCAGGGTCGGTGGCCAGAATGAGCTTGTCGGCCTTGCGCACCGCCTCGGTGATCTCGCGCATCACCTTGCGGGAGCGGTCGTCGTCCGACGCCCAGTGCATGGCGAAGTCGTTGTCGGGCTCGACCGAGCCGTCCTTCGACGGTAGGTCGCGCACGTGGCCGTAGCTGGCGATAACCTTGAAGCCCGAGCCCAAATACTTGTTGATGGCTTTAGCTTTGGCAGCGGATTCGACGATGACAACGTTCATTGACGTCCGTTCGGTTTGGTTTGCCCCTGGCTGCTGCGCATGACGGTCGGCGCTTTGGGGTCGTCCGCTCATAATCGGCCCCAGCATATGGTTGACGCGTGACGCGCTGTCAAACCCACACCAAAGTGTATTTATGAATTATTACCACCATAGATTGCAACGTCCGCTGAAACACATTAGGGTGACGGACGATACGTGTTGTAGGGAATTGCCAGGGGGAAGCCGATGCGGAAATGGGAAAGTGCGTCCAGCAACAAGATTCTGGCGGAACAGGCGAAAGCTGAACTGGACAACCTCCCGGCAGCGCTACCGGCCAGCCAACCGTCTCTGCCCCGGGCCACAAGGCGCGACCAGCTCGCCTATCTGGCCGACATGATCGACGAGCTGGGAACGATGGCCGATCGCCTCGGGTGCTCGACGTTGGCCGGCATCCTCGATCTGGCCAAGGGCGAGGCCCATCTCGAAAGATCGCGCACCTGAGCGGCGGCATTCACGATCTCGGCCCCGCCTATCGCTGATCCGCTGCCACGCGCAGCGAGATCAGTTGCGCCCCGTGTCGCTCCACGAGGCCCGCCAGCGTCAGCTCCAGGATCGCGACCCGCGCCACTTGCGGGCTGAGGTCCGCGGCCCGCGCCACCTCGTCGAGCGTCGTCGGAGCCGGACCCAGCACCGCCAGCACGGCGTCTGTCGCGGTCGCCGGCGCCGCTTGCCCGCGCTCCACCCCACCCCCGCCCGCCTCGGGTAAGGCCGGCACGCGCGGAGCCTCCGAGGACGGTACCGCCATCTCCGCCGGATGCGCGTCCTCCTCGAGCACGACCCGCGTTGCACCCCGCGGTCCCTTTCCACGCATCGGCGCCAGCACCTCGAGCACGTCCAGCGGCGAGGTCACCATCGTCACTCCCGGCATTTTCAGCAGCGAGTTCGGCCCCTCAGATCGGGGATCGAGTGGATGCCCTGGCACCGCCATCACTTCCCGCCCCTGGTCGGTCGCCGCGTGCGCTGTAATCAGGCTACCCGACCGCCGCGCCGCCTCGATCACGATCACACCCAGCGCCAGCCCGCTGATGATCCTGTTCCGGCGCGGAAAATCCTGGCCGCGCGGCTGGAAACCGGGCGGCATCTCGGTAACGAGGCAGCCTTCCTCCCCGAGCCGGGCGTGCAGGTCTGCATGCTCGGGCGGATAGATGAAGTCGATCCCCCCCGCCAGAACAGCGATCGTGCCGGTCGACAACGCCGCCTCGTGCGCCACCCCGTCGATGCCGCGCGCCAGCCCCGACACGATCACGTAGCCAGCCTCTCCGACCCGGCTCGCGATCAGCCGCGCCATCGCCATGCCCGCCGCCGAAGCATTGCGCGCGCCGACGATTGCCGCCGCGTCGCGCTGCAACAGCTCGAGACGGCCCTTCACATAGAGCAAAGGCGGCGGCACCGGCAGATGCGCGAGAGCAGCCGGATAGCCGGGCTCGATCGTGAACAGCGGCCGCGCACCCAGCTTGCTGGCGGCGGCAAGCTCCGCTTCGGCCCGCGACTTCGGGCAGACCGTAATCGGTTTCGCCCGCCCAGCCCGGCGCGCGATCTCCGGCAGTGCTTCGAGGGCTGCGGCTGCGCCGCCATAGTGATTGATCAGCTCGCGAAATGTGACCGGCCCCACGCTTTCGGTACGGATCAGGCGCAGGCACGCCAGTCGCTCGGCATCATTGAGAGCAGCCACGGGCAGCGGCGCCGGCGTGAACAAATCCCCAGTGCTATCCCTTGGCGCCAATCTTCGACTCCGTCCCCGCCGTCAGCCGCCTGATGTTCTCCCTATGCTTCCAGAAGAGCAAGGCCGATATGACCGCGATGATCGGCGTCACGAACGGGCCGCTGACCGCTGCGAGAAAAACGAACACCGCCGTCGTCGCGACCAGCGCCGCCAGCGACGAGTATCGCAGGAGGGCCGCCACCGCGAGCCAGACCGCGGCGAACAGCAGCGCCGCCTGCCACGAGAAGGCGATCAGCACGCCGATGTAGGTCGCGACGCCCTTGCCGCCCTTGAAGCCGAGCCAGACAGGAAAGATGTGCCCGAGAAACGCCCCGAGACCCGCCATCAGGCCGGCCGACACCACCAGCGGCTGTGCCCGCGCCCTGGCCACGACGATGTCCGCCCCGAGTCCTCCCGCCGCCGAGCCGAGCGGCGCCGTCGCCAGGTGTGCCTCCGCCGCGAGCCCCGCGGCCAGCCATACGCCCAGCAGAACCGCCACCGTTCCCTTCAGAACATCGAGGAGCAGCGTCAGCGCCGCGAGCTTCTTGTTGCCCGTGCGCAGGACATTCGTCGCCCCGATGTTGCCCGAGCCGATGCTGCGCACGTCACCGAGCCCCGCCGCGCGCGTCAGCAGCAGGCCGAAAGGAACCGAGCCGAGCACATAGCCGAGCCCCAGCATCGCTAAGCTGAGCAGGATCGGATTTGAGAGCACGTTCCCCCCTTCGGCACCGGCCTGCAGAAACGGCGTCGCACCCGCCCTCAGGACCGATCCGGCACACCGTATTGATACACCGTACGTCCGGCAACCATGGTCCGCAGCACACGCCCCTGCATCTTCTGCTCGTCGAACGGCGAGTTCGTCGACCGTGCACGGAGATGGTCTCTGTCGACCACCCAAGGCGTGTTGAGATCGATCAGCACCAGATCGGCGGGCGCACCTTTCTCGAGCCGCCCGCTGTCGAGCCCGAGCAGACGCGCAGGATTGATCGTCATGGCCTTGAGCAGCGGCACCAGCCCAACCTCGCCTGAGTGGTAGAGGCGCAACGCCGCCGGCACCAGCGTCTCCAGCCCCACAGCCCCATCCGCCGCCTCGGCGAATGGCCGCCGCTTGACGTCCGCGTCCTGCGGATCGTGGCTCGACACGATGAGATCGATATCCCCGACGGCGAGCCCCCGCACCATCGCGACTCGGTCCTCCTCGGACCTGAGCGGCGGACGCACCTTGAAGAACGTACGGTAGGGACCGATGTCGTTCTCGTTGAGCGTCAGGTGGTTGATCGACACGCCGCACGTCACGGGCAGCTTCTTGGCTTTGGCCCGGCGCACCACCTCCAGGCTTTCAAGGCACGAGATCGTAGCCGCATGATAGCGCCCGCGCGTCATCTCGACGAGGCGCACGTCCCGCTCCAGCACGATCACCTCGGCGAACCGATGCACCCCCGGCAGCCCCAGCCGCGTCGCCGGCTCGCCCGAGTTCATGGCCGCCCCGTTCGAAAGGTACGGATCCTCCGTATGGTGCACCAGCAGCGCATCGAAATCGCGCGCATAGAGCAGCGCGTTGCGCATCACGCGCGTGCTGGCGATCGACGACTTGCCGTTGGTGAAGGCGATCGCACCGGCCCGCTGCAGCAGACCGATCTCGGCCATCTCCTCGCCCCTGAGCCCGCGCGTCACGGCTGCCATGATGTGCACATGCACGATCGCGCGTTCGCGCGCTCGCCGCTGCACGTAGTCGACGAGCGCCACCTGATCGATCACCGGGTCCGTGTCGGGCATGCACACGATGGTCGTGACACCGCCCGCCGCCGCCGCGAAGCTCGCCGTCTTCAGCGTCTCGCGATGCTCCTGGCCGGGATCGCCGGTGTAGACCTGCGCATCGATCAGCCCGGGGCACAGCACGTGGCCATCGCAATCGACGACGGCCGCCCCCTGCGGCGCATTGCGCCTCAGGTGCGGCCCGAGGTCCACGATCTCGCTGCCGGTGACGACCAGCCCGCCCGGCTCGTCTCGCCCGCTGGCCGGATCGACCAGCCGCGCGTTGATGAAGGCCGTGGCCCCCGGTGCCTCGGTCGGCTGCAACGATCGCTTCATGGCCGCCTCAATGGTTCGGCAGTTTGTGCGCCAGCGCCTCGAGCACGGCCATACGCACGGCGACGCCCATCTCGACCTGGTCTCGGATCACGCTGCGCGAATGGTCCGCTATTGCCGATGCGATCTCGACGCCGCGGTTCATCGGCCCCGGGTGCATGATCAGGGCATCCGGCCGCGCCAGCGCCAGCTTCTCCTGGTCGAGCCCGAAGAAGTGATAGTACTCGCGCGTCGACGGCACGTAGTTGCCCTGCATGCGCTCTCGCTGAAGCCGCAGCATCATCACGATGTCGGCGTCCTCGAGCCCCTTCCACATGTCGGTGAACACCTCCGCGCCCAGCCGTTCGATGCCGGGCGGCAGCAGCGTCGACGGCGCCACCAGCCGGACCCGCGCCCCGAGCGCGTTGAGCACGTGAATGTTCGATCGCGCCACGCGGCTGTGCAGGATGTCGCCGCAGATGGCGACCGTCAGCCCGCCGACCCGCCCCTTGGCCCGCCGGATGGTCAGCGCATCGAGGAGCGCCTGCGTCGGATGCTCGTGCGCCCCATCGCCCGCGTTGATGACCGAGCAATCGACCTTTTGCGACAGCAGCTCGACGGCGCCCGCCGCGTAGTGGCGCACCACGATCATGTCGGGGCGCATCGCGTTGAGCGTCATTGCCGTGTCGATCAGCGTCTCGCCCTTCTGCACCGACGAGGTCGAGACGTTCATGTTCATCACGTCGGCGCCGAGACGCTTGCCGGCGAGCTCGAACGACGCCTGGGTGCGCGTCGAAGCCTCGAAGAACAGGTTGATCAGGGTTCGCCCCCGCAACACGTCCCGCTTCTTGTTGACTTGTCGATTGAGGTCCGCCGACTTGTCGGCGAGATCCAACAGAGATGAAATCTCCGCTGCGGACAGCCCCTCGCAGGTGAGGAGATGACGACGCGAGAAGAATACCGGCGCTGGCTCGAGCATGTTCATTAAAGCCGTGCTCTTAGCCCTCGCCGAGGCATGTGGCAAGGCCCGCCATTGTTTTACCAACCGCTTGATGAAGAGCGGGCGGAAATCCCGGCAACGCTGGGACACAGGCTTTAGGCGATCAGGCGGGCTCTGTCCGGGCCTCGCTCGGCCACGCGATCGGTGCGCGTGATGAAATCGTCGATCGCAACCAGCGTCGACCTGTCGCGCAGCAGCGGCGCGTGTCCCTGGCCCCGCACCGTCAGCGCCGTCAGCCTCGGATGCCGCGAGCGCATCTCGTTCACCGTCGACTCCGCCAGGAGATCGGAGAGCTCGCCCCGGATCACCATCGCCGGCAGGCCGGCAAGCGCCTGGAATTGCGGCCACAGCTCTGGCATCGGACCGTCGATCAGTGACAGCGTTTCGCTGATCCTTGGATCATAGCCCGGCGTCGGCCGCCCATGATCGTCGTTGAACCATTGGCGCGCGATCTCCGGCCAGTCCTGGTCGGGTATGGCCGGAAACGAACGCGCATTGATCCCGCGCACGAGCTCTCCGGCATCCTCCCACGTCGGTGGCAGCGGCACCCTCCCGACGAGAGCGATCAGGCGCACGAGGCCTTCCCGCTCGATCACCGGGCCGATATCGGACAGCACCACCGCACCCAGCGCCGTCGGCCGGACACACGCCATCATCATGGCGATGAGACCACCACGCGACGCGCCGATCACGGCAACGTCGGCCAGCCCCCCGATGGTCAGCAGGTCCAGAACGTCCTGCATCTCCATTTGGAGCGTATAGCTGCGCGGATTCGAGGCCCATTGCGATCGCCCCCGCCCCCGGTAGTCGACCGCGACCACGTCACGCGCATTCGGATTGTGCGGGTCTGAAAGAAAGCTGGCGAGGCTATGGTAGTCGCGGCTGTTGCCCGTCAGGCCAGGCAGGCAGAGAACCGTCCGGCGGCGCGAGGCCGGTGCGGGATAGTAGCGCGCATAGAGCCGAAGCCCGTCTTGCGACGTGTAGTAGACGTCTTGCCAGTTCTGCGCCTTCAGCTCGGCAGTCATCGTTCATCCACGGCATGCGATCTCGGCGCGACCTTGTACGAGGCCTCCCTGATCCGCAAGGAACGCCTGTGGATGGTGGCCCTCCGATACGACGAGGCCCGGTCGCCGAGGCAACCGGGCCACATTGTGTAGGGTCATCGGGCGCCGGGTTGGATCAAGGTGCCGTGCGGCCGAGGTGCGTGAAGAAGCCGCCGGACGTCGTCGAGCGCGGCGCGCTCGTCTGGATCTCGTCGAACGGCGAGCGGGGCGCGCTGTCCCGGATCTGGTCGAAGGGCGCGCGCGGGGCGCTGTCGTTGAGATCACCGAAGGCGCTGCGCGGGGCGGAGGCGCCGAGATCCGCGAACACGGCGGGGCTGGCCGCCTGGGCTGCACCGGCGAGGAGACCGAGGGCGAGAAGGCTGGCTGCGAGGGTCTTCATGGCATGACTCCAGAGTTTTTATATTGCTTGATCAGAGGCTTGAAGAGACTTCAGCATTTGCGCCGCCTCTGCTCTGGGCTTGAATATGTGACCCGGTCTGCTTCTGACCAGTGCCCCTCACGGACGGGTGATGAACAGTGATCTGAAATCCCGCGCCCGTGACCCGGCGCGAGTCCCCGTGACCTCGCGCGAGCCCTTCTGGCAACCGCCAGATCGGCCCTATTCTCCGGGCTCTCGCCCCACATAGGTGATCTGCTCCGCCGGCAGATGCCGCCACGTCGTGTCCTGGTCCAACTCCTCCAGATAGTGCGCTGCGAAGCTCACGGTGCGCGGCGTGAGCAGGAATAGTCGGGTCGCACGCCAGTCGAACCCGAGATCGAGTGCCACCACCGCGCTCACGCCGTCGACGTTCATCGGGATGCCTCGACCCGACCGCGCCCGGGCGATCGCATCCTCGATCGCCGCCCCGAGTCGGCAGTAAGGCCCGTAGACGCCCTCTTGCCGCGCGATCTCCAGCACCTTCGGCGCCCGCGGGTCCATCGCATGCAATGGAATGCCGTAGCCCGGCACCCGCGTCTTCGCCGCCATAGCCTCGGCGACGATGTCCTCCGCCATCACCGTCAGCTCGGCTTCGCTCGGCTCACCGCCAGCAAGCCTTGGCCCGAGCCGGCCCACCAGCAATTGCGCCAGTTGCTCGCCGAGCCCGCCCATCCGGTCGCCGAATGCATTGATCCCGGCTCCGACCGCGGCCTGGATCGTCGTCCCGTAGGAGGCATAGCACCGCGCGATCATCGACGGCGGGGCGATGCCGTGTTCGATCGAGGCGACAAGCAGCGCGTCGAGCACCCGCGCCTGCGGCTTCGTCGGAATCCGGCCCTGCAGCATCAGGAACATCATCTCCGCGAAGCTGAGCTGTCCAATCAGATCGCTCATCCGATGCCCCCGGACGATGATTTCCTCGGTCTCGCCCTCGCTGACGACCTTGGCGATCGCCGTCTCCCAGCTCGTCATGTCCCGCGTTGCCATCCCGCTCCTCCACTTCCCCTGTTTCGCGACGCCGTGAGTATGTCAGACTAGTCGATGCCGCCCGACGCAAAGGCGAACACGACGAGGACAGCATGGGTCGCAATATCCTCCTCGTCACCACCGACCAGCGCGGTTATCCGGGATCTTTCCACCTTGAGAATTGCCGCGGCGTGGAAAGGCCCCGGCTCTGCGCACGCTGTCGCGCGCTCCGGCCGGGGACTCGACGGAGAATTGATCGAGCGAGGTCGCCCGCGCGGATGCTGCGTGGCATCCGAAGCGCCACCATCTATTCTGAACATCGATCACAGACATGTGAGAATAAAACGATACACACCGGCTCGGTTTCATGTATATTGAACACAGATCAGAGACGGCGGCGGCCAAACAGACCAAGCGACGCCTCCCCGGCTCTGAGCACAAACCACCAGACGACGATCGAAACCGAAATCGGAGTAGTCACCATGATGAAGAACCTCGCAGTCGCCGCCGCCTTGGTTGTCGCCACGGCCGGTCTCGTAACGTCCGCCACCTCCGCCAGCGCCGGACACCGTCACCACCACGGCTGGGGCCACAAGCACGTCCACAGCTTCGGCCACAAGCACTTCAGCTACGGTTATCGCCGCCACTACAAGCCGGTCTACAGCTATCGCCGCTACTACAAGCCGGCGTGCTCGCACTACGGCTGGGGATACCGGCACGGCTACAAGGTTTGGAAGTGCCTCTGGTAATCGGCGCGGCTGGACGAGGTTAAACCTCCCGCGCCCCGCGTCTGGCCCGCTCGAGAGCCCCTCGGTTTCATGACCGGGGGGCTTCCTCGTTTGCCGCGGCGGCGGCCGTCACAGGCCCGTGGAACCGCGTCAGCGCACCCGGCTGGATCTCGAGCGCCAGCAGTCGCGCCGGATTGACCGGCCCCGGCATCTCGATCTGCCCCGGCGGCACCGGCACGAAGCCGAGCCGTCCATAATAGGGCATGTCGCCGACCAGAAGGACCATCTCGCGCCCAGCCTCTCGGGCCGCCTCGATGCTCTCTCCGATCAGCCGCCGGCCATAGCCCAGGTTGGCAAACTCCGGATCGACCGCGAGCGGCCCGAGCAGTAGCGCCCCATCCCGTCCACCGATTGCGATGTCCGTCATGCGGATTGCAGCCACCAGCCGATCGCCGAGCAGGGCCACCCGGCAGAACGGCGAGACGTCGGGCGTTCCTTCGCGGACCCGATAGGCCGTCCGCACGAACCGCCCCGGTCCGAACACGCGGGCGCTCAGTCCGGAGATTGCCGGCATGTCGGCCGATGTCGCGGGTCGGGTCGCGATAGCTTGAAGCGCGGCAGTCATCGGTGGCTCCGGTCGAAGGGTCCCGGCACCGGTGGCGCGGACGCATCCGGCGGGGCGGGCCCGCTTATCACGCGTGCCTCGCCCCGTCGAGTTCGCCTGCGCACCATGACGTCACCACAACTCGCCCGGCGGCAATCCGCGGAGTACTTCCTCGAGCCGCCGTCTCGCTCCTGCTGACGTCCCGGCCGGCAGATCGTCGGGAGCAAAGAATCCGGCCTCGGCAATCTCGCGGTTCGGCAACGGCATGTGGCTCTGGCGCCATTCCCGCACCACGTAGAGCGCCACGTGATCACCAGGGAACACCCGCTCGTTGGAGTAGATCCCGAACAGCCGCGGCGCTCCCGTGATTTCCACGTTGGCCTCCTCCAGGAGCTCTCGCCGCAACGCCGTGATCAGCGTCTCGCCGTGCTCCACCCCGCCCCCCGGAAACGTCCACCCAGGCATGTACGTGTGCCGTATGAGCAGCACGCGCCCCCCCGCGTCGATCACGATCCCTCTCGCGCCGAGCGTCAGCCCACGCTGCCAGCGCCAGTAGCGCTGCAGCGTTCCCCGAACGATCCGTTGTACCTTCATTCCCCTCTCCAGCCGGCGCGTCGCTGCGCGTCTCGGACCCCGCGCCCTTTGCAATCTCGCGTCGGCCGTGGCAAGCGGAACTTGGCCGCGAGCCCACGGCTTCCCCCGGCATCGCCAGTCAGCCGGACGACCATCGAGGCAGCGGATCAGGACGGCATGGACGCAACCACACTCACTCTCGCCCACCTGTCGGATATTCACCTGCCGCCGGCTCGCCCTTACCTCGGCCATTATCAGGCGAAACGCGTGCTCGGCATGCTCAACTGGCACCGCCGCCGTCGCCGCCAGCACCTCGCCTCCACGCTGACCGCGATCGTCGCCGATCTCCATGGCGAGGCCCCGGACCACATCGCCGTCACCGGCGATCTCGTCAACGTCGGCCTGCCCTCCGAGCATGCGGCCGCCAAGCTCTGGCTCACCACGCTCGGCCCCCCTGAGCGCGTCACCGCCGTGCCCGGCAACCACGACATCTACGTCGACATGGCCCTGGCCCGCGGTGTCGGTCACTGGCAGGCATTCATGGCCGACGACGAGCCGGTTTCCGCCAAGGACCCTTTTCCGTTCGTGCGCCGCCTCGGACACGTCGCCTTGGTCGGCCTCAACTCGGCCTTACCGACACCTCTCTTTCACGCCTATGGCCTTCTCGGTCCTGATCAGCTCGATCGCCTCGGCCAGGCTCTGTCTCTCCTCGGGGCCGAGGGGCTCGTCCGCGTCGTGCTGATCCACCACCCGCCGCTGCCCGGCCTCGCCCACCCCCGGAGCGCCTTGCAGGACGCGGCCTCCCTGGCCGACGTGCTCCGCCGGCACGGCGCCGAGCTCGTCCTCCACGGCCACAACCACCGGGCCATGCTCTCCTTCGCCGACGGTCCGGACCGCCCGATTCCCGTTGTCGGCGTACCTTCCGCGTCCATCGGCCTCGCGTATGGTCACCAGTCGCTCGCCCGCTACAATCTCTACCGCATTGCCTCCCGCCCCGGCGTCCCGATCGAGCTGATCGAGCGCGGCATCGCGCTTCCCGGCGGCCCCGTCGTGGAGATCGGCCGGCGTTGGTTGGACGGCGCCCTCCCCGCCACGACATGAGGAAATCGAATGCGCACCATTTGATTTTCTCAGTGCGCGTCCATCTCCGAACCATGCCATAAGCAAAAAAAAGCCTACCGGAGAGATGACATGCAGCAGAAGGTTGGCGCCGGCTCGCCAGAGCCGGTCAAGGTGCGCCCGTTGTGGCTGGTGATTCTCGCCGCGGGCATGATCGTCGGCATCGCGATGGGCCTTCGTCAGGTCATGGGGCTGTTTCTGAAACCCATGACGACGGAGCTCAGCATCGGCCGCGAGCCGTTCTCGCTCGCCATGGCCGTCGCCAATCTCGTGTGGGGCTTCGCCGCCGTTCCCCTCGGTGCCATCTCCGACCGTTACGGTGCGGGCCGCGTCCTCGCCGCGGGCGCGCTCGCGACCATGGGCGGCATCTACCTCATGTATACTGCCCAGTCCGGCCATGATCTGCTGATCAGCGGCATCCTGCTCGGCATCGGCATCGGTGGCACCGGCATCACGGCCATGGTCGGCGCCGTCGGCCGCGCCGCTCCGCCCGAGAAGCGCCCGCAAGCCCTCGCCTCGCTCGGCATGGCCGCCGGCATTGGAGGGTTCATCGCGTTTCCCTACGTGCATCTGTTCATGGAGACCGTCGGCTGGAAGACGAGCCTCCTCGTCATCATCGCCACGCTTGCCCTCATCATTCCCCTCGCCGCCGTGCTGGCCGGCAAGCCACGCGCGGCCGCCGGTGTCACGCACAACCAGTCGCTGGGCGAAGCCTTCGGCGAGGCATTCGCCCACCCGAGCTTCTGGCTGCTCATTCTCGGGTTCTTCGTCTGCGGCTTCCACGTCGCGTTCTATGCGGTCCATCTGCCGGCCTTCGTCGCCGACAAGGGGCTGGACGGCACCGTAGCGGTCGCCGCCCTCACCGCTGTCGGCATCGCCAACATCATCGGGACCTATGCCGCCGGCCAGTCCGCCAAGTGGATCCCGAAGCGCTACGGGCTTTCGATTATCTACTTCATGCGCTGCTTCGCCTTCCTCGGGCTGCTCTTCCTCCCCATCAACGCCACCACCGTGATCGGCATCAGCGTCGTGCTCGGCCTGTTTTGGCTCTCGACCGTGCCGCTGACCAGCGCCATGGTGGCCACCTTCTTCGGCCCCCAGTGGATGAGCATGTTGTTCGGCTTTGTCTTCCTGTCGCACCAGCTCGGCTCGTTCTCGGGCCTCTGGCTTGCCGGCGTCCTCTATGACCAGACCAAGTCCTACGATATGATGTGGTGGATCTCGATCGCGCTCGCGCTGTTTGCAGCCCTCGTGCACCTCCCCATCAAGGAGGCCCCGGTCACGCGCACCGCGAAACCTGTCGCAGCCTGACGGAGTCCGAAAGGGAGCCTCCGATGTTGTCCACGACGACCGAACCGGCCGCCCCCGCCGAGAACATCATACCGCGCCTCGTTCGCCGCGCGGGCATCGCCCTGCTCGCAGTGGCGCTCACGGGCGCGGGTTATCTGATTTGGGCCCGGGGCGAGGCCATGGTAGTCGACCTGTCGACGCTCGCCGGCAATGTGTGGTGCTTCTGACGGAGCCGCCCGACCGCAAGCGAGCAGGCCCGTGAGACAACGATTTCGACAGCGCCTCTGGCTGCGTAACGGCGATCCGACCCCTCTCGGCTGGATCGTCGCCACCGTTAGCCTCGTTCTGCCGATCGTGGGCATCGCGCTGTGTCTGCTCGGCGGCCTGATGATCTTTCACGGCCACGCCGACGCCTGGACCTGGCTCGGCATCGGCGTCGCCGCCATCGCGCTCGATGTCGTGATCGACTTCGCGTGGGCCCATCCGAGCATCTCCACGAGCGACCAGCCGCATCTGAACCGGCGCACTGATCAGCTCGCCGGACGCATGGCGATCGTCGCCGAGCCCATCGCGGGCGGCCGAGGCAAGGTGCGCCTCGGCGATACGCTGTGGACGGCCGAAGGGCCCGACATGCCCGTCGGAACGGTCGTCCGCATCGCCGCCGCAAACGCGACCGTTCTGCTTGTCCAGGTCGATCCGTCCGAACGATCCGATCCGACCCACCCGTGAACCTGCCCTTCACCACAGTGTCGCACGCTGCCGCCTTAAAATTGACCGATGTTCAATTATAAGCCATACATCATCACAACCGATGTGATCACCGTTTTCCGTATGGATGCCCAAATGCTGTGTGCCCTTGCTCAACACGTCTCGCGCTTGATGCTCGGCTTCGCCGCATCGGCCCCCCGCCAGCGACTGGATGGCGACGCGCGCCTTGCCATGACGCCGCGGACGCTGGAAACTGAGTTGTACCCACAGCCGCTTCCGCCGGAGACCACGCCGCCCCGCCGCGTAGGTGCCTTCCTCGTCTACCAAGGTGGGCGAGGCGCCAGCTCATCCGGCGCCGACGGGGCCCCCGGCCGACCGGTGGCCGCCATCGAACGGCGGGCCGACCCGCCACCAATTCGGCGGGAATCTTAACCGCGTTGCTCTAGACCACGAGAAAAAAACCGAGATTCTGGCGCGGTACGCTGCCTGCTCAACGAGGACCGACCATGTTTCAGTCGCTGATGTCGTCGCGGCGCTTCGCACCACTCTTCTGGTGCCAGTTCTTCTCGGCTCTGAACGACAATTTCCTCAAGACGGCGCTCGGCCTGCTCGTGCTTTACAAGCTAGGCGCCGAGCATGGAGCCGCCCTCGTCACCCTCGCGACCGCCGTCTTCATGGCGCCGTTCTTCGTCCTTTCCGCGCTCGGCGGCGAGATCGCCGACAAGCACGACAAGGCCCGCGTCGCGGAGCGCGTCAAGCTCGCCGAGATCGGCGTCGCGCTGATCGCGTGCCTGGGCTTCATCCTGAGCTCTGTGCCGATTCTGTTCCTGGCCCTCGGCCTCTACGGCGTCATCGGCGCCCTGTTCGGCCCCATCAAATACGGTATCCTTCCCGATCACCTGACGACCGAGGAGCTGACCGCCGGCAACGCCCTCGTCGAGGGCGGCACCTTCCTCGCCATCCTCGGCGGCGCCGTTGCGGCCGGGTACGTCATCGGCGAGGAGCTGAGCAGCTACACCATCTCCGCCATCGTCATCGCGCTGGCGCTGTCCTGCTGGCTGTCGGCCCGCCTGATCCCTGCGACCAAGGCCGGCGCCCCGGATCTTGCGGTCACCCGCAACCCGCTCGTCTCCACCTTCCGCCTGCTCGGCGAGCTGAAATCCGATCGCCGCCTCTGGATCGGCGGCCATATTGTCTCCTGGTTCTGGCTGGTCGGCGCGGTGTCGCTGTCGCTTCTGCCCACCCTCATCAAGGTCAACCTCGGAGGCTCGGAGGGCGTCGTCACGCTCGCAATGGTCGCCTTCACGGTCGGCATCGCCTTGGGCTCCCTGGTCGCCGCCCGCGCCAGCCATCACCGCCCGAATCTGGCCCTCGTCCCAGTCGGCGCCGTCCTGATGTCGGTCTTCGCCGTGAAGCTGGCGTTCCTATCCTGGACCGCAACCCCTGCAACCACCGTCATCGGGCCGGCCGCTTTTCTCGCCGACGTCTCCGGCTGGCCCCTGCTCCTCGCCCTCACCGGCCTCGCCTTTGCCGGCGGCCTCTTCATCGTGCCGGCCTTTGCCGCCGTCCAGGCCTGGGCTGAGCCCGATCGCCGCGCCCGCTCGGTCGCCGCCGTCAATATCCTGAACGCCCTCTACATGACGCTCTCGGGCCTTGCCGTCGCCATCCTCCAGGCCCACGGCGTCGGCCTGCCCGCGCTCTTCCTCGCGCTTGGCATCGCCAGCCTCGTCGTCGCCGGTCTCGTCATGTGGGCCTGGGGCCGCGACGGCGTCCAGGACGTCGGCCGCTTCGTTTTCCAGCTCTTCCTGCGCCTCGAGGTGAAGGGCCTCGAGAACCTGCCCAAGGCCGGCGAGCGCACCATCATTGCGCCGAACCACGTCAGCCTTCTCGACGGCGCGATCATGCACGCGATCCTGCCCGGTCACGCCGCGTTCGCCATCGACACCGGCATGGCCGAGAAGTCCTGGGTCAAGCCGTTCCTCAAGGTCATCAACGCCTTCACCCTCGATCCCACCAAGCCGCTCGCCACCCGCGCGCTGGTCAACATCGTCAAGGGCGGCCAGACCATCGTCATCTTCCCCGAGGGTCGGCTGACCGTCACCGGCGGCCTGATGAAGGTCTACGACGGCACCGCCATGATCGCCGACAAGGCCGAGGCTTGGGTCGTTCCTGTTCGCATTGAGGGCCCCGAGCGCTCCGGCTTCAGCTACATGCGCCCGACCCAGATCCTCAAGGCCTGGTTCCCCAAGACTACCGTCACCATCCTCGAGCCGCGCAAGCTCTCGCTTCCGCCCGAGCTCAAAGGCAAGGCCCGTCGCCAGGCGGCCGGCGCCCGGCTGCAGGATGTCATGGTCGACACCGCCGTCGAGACGGCCCGCATCGACCAGACCCTCTTCTCCGCCCTCGTCGAGGCCAAGCGCGTCAAGGCCACCGGCAAGACACCGGCCGTCGAGGACCCGCTCGGCACGCGCCTTTCCTACGGCAAGCTCATCCTCGGCGCGCAGGTTCTCGCCGAGAAGCTCGAGCCCCTCGCACCCGAGGGCAAGGCTGTCGGCGTGCTACTCCCGAACTCGGCCGGCGTCGCTGTCACCTTCTTTGCTCTGCAGGTGATCGGCCGCGTACCGGCAATGATCAACTTCACCGCCGGCCCCCAGAACGTCGCTGCCGCCTGTCGGGCCGCCGAGGCCAAGGTGGTGCTCACATCGCGCGCCTTCGTCGACAAAGGCCGCCTCGGCGACCTGATTGCCCGCCTCGAGGCCGACGGCATCGCCATCCATTATCTCGAGGACATCCGCGCCTCGATCGGCCTCGTCGACAAGCTGCGTGCCGTCCTTCGCGGCTCCCGTCCTCTCGTCGAGCGCAGGCCGAGCGATCCCGCCGTCGTGCTCTTTACGTCGGGCTCCGAAGGCACGCCCAAGGGTGTCGTCCTCTCCCATCGCAATCTTCTTGCCAACGCCGCCCAGTGCCTCGCCCGTATCGCGGCGGACGGCGAGGACAAGGTCTTCAACGTCCTGCCTGTCTTCCACTCGTTCGGCCTGACCGGCGGCATGATCATGCCTCTGATGGGCGGCATCCCGGTCTACCTCTACCCCTCGCCGCTGCACTACCGCATCGTTCCCGAGCTGGTCTACCAGACCAACGCCACCATCCTGTTCGGAACCGACACGTTCCTTTCCGGCTACGCCCGCACCGCGCACCCCTACGACTTCCACAACGTCCGCCTGATCATGGCGGGCGCCGAGGCCGTCAAGGACCGCACGCGGCAGACCTACATGGAGCGCTTCGGCGTCCGCATCCTCGAGGGCTACGGCGTCACCGAGACGGCCCCCGTCCTGGCCATCAACACCCCGCTCGCCAACCGTCCCGGCACCGTCGGGCGCCTCTCGCCACTCATGAAGGCGCGCCTCGACCCCGTCCCCGGCATCGAGGAGGGTGGTCGCCTGTCGGTCGCCGGCCCCAACGTCATGCTCGGCTACTACCGCGTGGAGAACCCCGGCGTGCTCGAGCCCCCGGCCGACGGCTGGCACGATACGGGCGACATCGTCACCATCGACGCCGACGGCTACATCCGCATCAAGGGCCGTGCCAAGCGCTTCGCCAAGATCGCGGGCGAGATGGTCTCCCTCTCCGCCGTCGAGGCACTTGCCGCCGAGCTATGGCCGCAGGCGCTCTCCATCGTCGTGTCGCTGCCGGATGCAAGGAAGGGCGAGCGCCTCGTCCTTCTCACACAGCAGGCCGGCGCCGATCGCCCAGCGTTCCTCCGCCACGCCCGGCTGAAGGGCGCCACCGAGCTGTCCGTGCCCGCCGACATCATGATTGTCGACCGCATCCCGCTGCTCGGCTCCGGCAAGGCCGACTATCAGGCCGCGACCACACTCGTCCGCGAGCGCGCCACCTCGAGACCAGACACCGAAGCCCCCGCCCGCATCGAAGCAGCGGAGTGATGGCATCTGGCGGCGGGCCCTGGTAACAGAAGGGTCCGTCCTCGCCCGAATCGATCCCTCCCATGCTCGAAATCATCGCCCTGATAGCGCCCGTCTTCGGGCTCATCGGGCTTGGCTTCTTGGCTGCGAAAGGCCGCATCCTCGATGCCGCGGCGCCGCGCGTCCTCGCCATGTTCGGCTACAAGGTCGCTATGCCGGCGCTGCTCTTCCGCGCCATGGCCGGCGTCGGCGAGGTGCCCGTTTCGCCGCTCTGGCTAGTCCTCACCTACGTCGCCGGCATCGCCGCCACATGGCTCCTGGCCGTGCTCGCCACCCGCCTCGTATTGCGACGCCCCGCCGAGGACACCCCGTCCTTCGCCATGGGCGCCTGCTTCTCGAACGGCGTCATGCTGGGTTTCCCCGTCATCCTGCTCGCCCTCGGCCCCGAGGCCGCGACGCCGATGGCCTTTCTCGCGACCTGCGAGACCGTGCTGCTCTGGCTGTTCGGCACGCTGCACATGGGCCTCTTCACCCGCGACAAGGGCCGCGCCGGTCTCCGCGCCCTCGGCGCCGTCCTGCTCGACGTCGCCCGCAATCCGTTGATTCTCGCGCTCGCCGCCGGCCTGGCCTGGAACGCCACGGGCATCGCGATACCACCCGTCGCCGCGCGGTTGATCGACCTTCTCGCCGGCGCCGCCATTCCCGTTTCGCTGTTCGCGCTCGGCATGTCGCTCGCCGCCTACGAGATCCGCGGGCAGGCCTCGAGCGTCGCTACGCTCTGCATCTTGAAGCTGGTGCTCTACCCGGCGCTCGCCTTCTGGCTGGCGACCGAGGTTTTCGAGCTGCCGCGCATCTGGGCGGGCGCCCTGGTGATCTATGTGGCGATGCCGGTCGGCGCCAATGCCTTCATTTTCGCCGCCCGCTATGATCGCGCCGTCGGCTCCATCTCGGCCGCCGTTGCCGTCTCGACGGTCCTGTCGGTCGTCACGGTCACGCTCGGTCTGGCTTACCTCGCGCACCGCGGCATCGTCGTCCCGCTGTAATGGTGGGACCGAGCCGCCTCGTTACCGACTTCGCCCAAGCAGCACCGAGATCGCCGCAACCTCGTCCTCGATCGCCCCGATCAACGCCGCCGCCTGATGGTGCAGCCCCGCCGCCAGCGCGGCCGTCTCGGCGCCCTGCGCGATATCGCGATTGATGGCCGTCCACCGCCCGTCGACGTCTGCCCGTCCCCTCAGCCGGTCGTCCCCGAGGAAATCCGCGCGATCGAGCCCATCCAGCGCCATCGCATCCGCCCCCGCCTGCTCGGCGGCCGCCGTGACCGCTCGCTCGCGGAAAGGTCGTGCAATTCGGCTAACGAGATCTTAACGGCGTAAACGAAGCCGTCACGGCAGCGGCAGCGTCTCGTGCTCGCGGATCTTCCGGCCACTCGCCGCATCCTGCTCGACGAGCCGCACCCGGTATCCCCAGAGCCGCGCCACATGCATCAGCGTGCGGTCGCACTCCTCCTTGTCGAGCAGGATGCCGTCGCGCACGAAATGCGTGAGCACCAGCCGGCGGCTCCCCGCGAGATCGGCATCTGTCACCTGGATATCCGGGTCTTGCGTCGACACGTCGTACTGCCGGGCAAGCATCCGCCGAACCTTGCGATAGCCCTGCTCGTCGTGGATCGCCTCCACTCGCATCGCGGGGTTGTCCGCATCGTTCTTCAAGTGGAACAGCCGGAAATCGCGCATCACCTTGGGCGACAGGAACTGCAGCACGAAGCTCTCGTCGCGGTAGTTGGCCCATGCCTCGCGCAGCGTCCCCATCGGGTCCTGATTGCCGGCGATATCGGGGAACCAGCGCATGTCCTCGTCCGACGGTTCGAGGCAGATCCGCTTGATGTCCCGCATCATCGCATAGCCGAGCGCATACGGGTTGAGCCCGCCGTAGTGCTTATCGTTGAAGCCGGGCTGATAGACCACCGCCGCGTGCATGTGCGCGAACTCGAGCATCGAGCCCTCGGTCACCTGCCCCTTCTCGTACATGCGGTTCATGATCTCGTAGTGGCAGAACGTGGCGCAGCCCTCGTTCATCACCTTGGTTTGCCGCTGCGGATAGAAATACTGCGCCAGCACGCGGACGATACGGATCAGCTCGCGCTTCCAGCCTTCGAGCTTCGGCGCATTCTTCTCGAGGAAATAAAGCAGGTTCTCCTCGGGCAGCAGCAGCGCGCGCTGCTCGGCCTTGTTCTCGTCCTCCCGCTCATCCTCCTTCTTCGGCGCGTTCGGCAGCGTCCGCCACAGCTCGTTGTAGATCTCGATCTCGTAGTCGCGCCGCGCCTGCTCGCGCTCGCGCTCTTTGCGCGGATCGAACCGCCGGCGCGCGCCCGCTGTGCGGCTCACGCCCTGGTTCATCAGCGCATGCGCCGCGTCGAGCACCGCCTCCACCGGCCCGAGCCCCACCTTCTCCTCGCACTCCGCAACGAAACGCTTGGCGAACGCGAGGTACTCCAGGATGGCGTCGGCCTGGGTCCATTGCTTGAACAGATAGTTGTTCTTGAAGAAGTGGTTATGCCCCATGGCGGCATGCGCCATCACCAGGCACTGCATCGTCATGGAGTTCTCCTCCATGATGTAGTTGATGCACGGATCAGAGTTGATGACGATCTCGAACGCGAGGCTGCGCGCGCCCTTCTTGTACATCATCTCGTCGCGCGCGAAGCGCTTGCCGAACGACCAGTGCCGGTACATTTGCGGCATGCCGATCGACGAATACGCATCGAGCATCTGCTCGGCCGTGATCACCTCGATCTGGTTCTTGTAGAGCGACAGCCCCATCTCGCCGACGCCGATCTCCTCGATCGCATCGTACGTGCGCCCGATCAGCTCGAAGTTCCACTCGGGCCCGTCGAAGAGGGGCTTGTTCGCAAGCGCCACCATGCGTCAAATCTCCTTGTTCGGCCCTCAGGCGCTGGCCGAGCTCGAGAACAGCTCGTGGAACACGGGGAAGATCTCGCCGGGATTGGTCACCCGCCGCATGGCGAAATGCTTGTGCCGTTGGGCGAGCTCCGTGTAGCCGTGCCAGACGATCGTCTCGCCCGGCCCCGAATGCTCGCTCACCTCGATATAGGCGAAGTACTGGCTTGCCGGTAGCAACGCATTCTCGACGAGATCGATGCAGTGTCCCATGTCGTCCGGAATATTGTCGCCGTCCGAGGCCTGCGCCGCATAGATGTTCCAGTCGGCAGGCGAGTATCGCTCCTTGACTATCCGGTCCATCTCCTCAAGTGCCGTCGAGATCACCGTGCCACCGGTCTCGACGCCGCGGAAGAACGTGTCCTCGTCCACCTCCGCCGCCGTCGACGTATGCCGGATGAACACCACGTGCACTTCCTTGTAGTGCCGCGACAGGAACACGTGCAGCAGCATGAAGAAGCGCTTGGCCAGATCCTTCAGATTCTCCGTCATCGAGGCCGAGGCATCCATCATGCAGAACATGACCGCCTGCGTCGTCGGGCGCGGCACCTTTTCGAAACGATTGTACTGCAGATCGATCGGGTCGACGTAGGCGATCGTCTGGCGCATGCGCGTCATCCGCGCCAGTCGTGCCTTCAGCTCCGCGATCAACACCTCGTTGGGCGGCGTCTCTGCCTCGTGTCGGGCGATCTCCTCCTCGAGTCGCGCCATGTCCTCGGTTTTCGGCCGCTTCAGTGCAATGCGCCGCGCAAGGCTCCGTCGCAGTGTCCGGATACGTGCCAGCTTCGCGGGCGGGCCATCGGACGTAAAGCCAGCGCGCTGCGGCAAGGGGTTCTTCAGGTCCTTGAGCCGATTCTTTACGAGATTTGGCAGCTTGAGATCCTCGAAGAACACGTCGAGAAACTCGTCCTTCGACAGCGTGAAGACGAAATCGTCCTCGCCCGATCCGTCGGCGCTCGCCTTTCCTCCGCGTCCACCGCCACCGCCGCCTTGCGGCTTCGGGATGAGATCGCCGGCCTTATAGTCCTGGTTGCCGGGCAGCACGTAATCGCGCACGCCCCCGTCGCGACCGTGGTTGAACGACGGCTCGCGCACGCTCTTCGAACGAATGGTGATCTTCTCCGAGCCCTCGACCTCCGTGACCTTGCGCTTCTTGAGCGCGTCCTTGACCGCATCGCGGATGTCGGCCTTGGCACGCCGGACGAAACGCTGGCGGTTGCCGAGGCTCTTGGATTTCGGATTGAGGCGGCGATCGACAATGTTCATGGAGGGCAAAGCTCCGCTTCGCGAGGGAGACGGCAGTAGGCGATAGGCAGTCGGGACGGGCAAGTGGCACGTGGGTTGCCGTATCCGCGGCGCCCCACTGCCTATTGCCAATTGCCCGACTGCCTATTGCCTCGCATCAACCAGCCTTCTTCACCCGCATGTACCACTCGACGAGACGGCGCACCTGGCGCTGCGTGTAGCCGCGAGACACCATCCGCTCGACGAAATCGTGATGCTTCCTCTCGGAGTCGGAGTCGCGCTTGGCACCGAACGAGATCACCGGCAGCAGATCCTCGACCTGGCTGAACATGCGCCGCTCGATGACGTCGCGGATCTTCTCGTAGCTCGTCCAATCCGGATTCTTGCCCCCGTTCCGGGCGCGCGCCCGGAGTGAGAACTTGACCACCTCGTAGCGGAAGTCCTTGGGGTTGGCGATCCCGGCCGGCTTCTCGATCTTGGACAACTCCTGGTCGAGCAGCTCGCGGCTCATCAACTGCCCCGTGTCGGGATCCTTGAAGTCGTGATCCTCGATCCACGAGTCGGCATAAGCCACGTACCGGTCGAAAAGGTTCTGCCCGTAGTCGTTGTAGCTCTCGAGATAGGCCTTCTGGATCTCGTTCCCGACGAACTCGGCGTAGCGCGGCGCCAACTCCTCCTTGATGAACTCGAGATAGCGGCTTTCCGTGTCTTCCGGCATCTGCTCGCGCTTGATGGATTGCTCCAGCACGAACATCAGGTGGACGGGATCGGCACCAATCTCGTGACTATCGAAATTGAACGTCTCCGACAGGATCTTGTAGGCAAAACGCGTCGAGGCACCGTCCATGCCCTCCGTTACGCCCGCGGCGTCGCGATATTCCTGCATGGTGCGCGCTTGAGGATCGGTGTCTTTGAGGCTGTCCCCATCGTAGACGCGCATCTTCGAGTAAAGCTGCGAGTTCTCGTGCTCCTTGAGCCGCGACAGCACAGAGAACTGCGCCAGCATCTCGAGCGTGAACGGTGCGCACGGCGCGTTCGCCAACTCCGACGCCTTCATCAGCTTCTCGTAGATCTGCCGCTCCTCCTGGACACGCAGGCAGTACGGCACCTTGATCACGCAGATACGGTCGAGGAACGCCTCGTTCGTGCGATTGGCTCGGAACGATTGCCATTCGCTCTCGTTGGAGTGAGCGACGATGATGCCCTGGTAGGGCAGCGCGCCCACGTTCTCGGTGCCGACGTAGGTACGATCCTGCGTTGCCGTCAGCAACGGATGCAGCATCTTCAGCGGCGCCTTGAACATCTCGACAAACTCGAGCAGGCCCTGGGTCGTACGGTTGAGGCCGCCCGAGTACGAGTAGGCATCGGCGTCGTTCTGGCCGTAATGCTCCAGCCGCCGGATATCCACCTTGCCGACCAGCGCCGAGATATCCTGGTTGTTCTCGTCGCCTGGCTCGGTTTTCGCAATCGCGATCTGCCGGAGCTTTGACGGATAGAGCTTGACGACGGTGAACTTCGAAATGTCACCGCCGAACTCGTCGAGGCGCTTCACCGCCCAAGGGCTGATGAACCCGGTCAGCGCCCGGCGCGGCAGCTGATACTTCTCCTCGAGCATCTGCCCCATGGTGTCGGGGTTGAACAATCCGAGCGGGCTCTCGAAGATCGGGCTCACCTCGTCCCCGGCCTTCAGCACGTAGATCGGACGTTGCTCCATCAGATCCTTGAGCCGCTCGGCCAGCGAGGATTTTCCGCCGCCGACTGGCCCGAGCAGATAGAGGATCTGCTTGCGCTCCTCGAGCCCCTGCGCGGCATGCCGGAAGTAGCCGACGATCCTTTCGATCGTCTCCTCCAGGCCATAGAAGTCGTCGAATGCCGGATAAACCTTGATTGTCCGGTTCATGAAGATGCGGCCGAGTCGCGGGTCGTCTGCAGTATTGACCACGCGGGGCTCGCCGATTGCGGCCAGCATCCGCTCAGCGGCACTGGCGTACATCGTGGGGTCCTTGCTACACCCCTCGAGGTACTCCCGGATCGACATCACAACCTGCTTTTGCCGGTCATATGTCTGAGAGTAAAGGTCGAAGATCTCGCTGCCCGTCGCCATTTCATTGCCCTGCGGTGGTTGGATCTCAGGTTTTCATCTCGCTTCGTTAGCCCGCCCCTCCATGGCCGAATGCCATCCGTCCCGTCATTCTCGTCTCGACATATACATCCTATCCCAACTTGAAGTCCCCGTGATGGCCGGAACTGCCTCAAAATGTGTCATGTCCTGCCCGCGTTCAGAGACTTTGCTAAAATTGTTGGCCGCCGAATGGCGCCTTCCTTGGCACCGTTCGTTCTGCGGCTACACAACGCTTGAGCGGGGGAACTGGCCTCAGGTCCTATCTGCGGCACTGTCGCCCGCCATTGGCGGGCTCGCGGATTCGGGCGCCGCCAAACCGGTGCGCGTCTCGACGAATCAGTCTATTGGGGACCCATTCCCCTGGGCACGAACCCGCCTCGACCAGCCTCAGCCAGTCATGACGAGACAGAGCCTTCCACCGAAGGTCGCCGATTCTCGTTCCGATTAAATATGAAATGTGGTGCCGGCGGCTCAATTGCAATGTTCGTGTCGAGAAAGTAACACCGAAAAGAATGCACGCTCCCGTTATCTCCGCAGCGCGCGGAGACCTGGAGTATCGAACTTCGAATGCGAAAATACCTTTCGTACGGCCCGAATGTGTCAATCCGTCGAAACTCAGCGCTCAGCGCATCCGGCTTCCACACAGGCTCGGCCTTCGTCGCCCCCCCGCGCATCGTCGGAACATCGACAGTCGCGCCTATCCCCTGCCCAACTCACCGGTGAGCAGTGGCCACAGCGCCTTGCTTCCGCCGCGAGTCGCAACCCGCCCAATCTCCGCCTGCCAATAGACCTCGGAGCCGAACTCGTTCCGCCACGCCCACAGCCTTCGAGTTGTATAGTGCAAAATGTGCTCTCTGGTAAAGCCCATCGCGCCAAACGTCGCGTGCGCGATGTTTGCCGCCTTGCCAGCCGCCTCCCCGGCGCGAGCTTTGGCAATCGCGACCTCGAAGCGCGCTGGTCCCTTCGCGCTCGCCTCGATCGCGAGATCCGCAGCCGCGCCGGCCGCAGCCGTTTCTTCCGCGAGTTGGGCCATCAGGTGCTGCACCGCTTGGTGCTTGCCGATTGGCTTGCCGAACTGAACCCGATCCGCGACCCACGTCAGCGAATGATCGAGACACGCTGCAAGAGAGCCCGAAATCGCTACCGCGCGCACCAGCGCTCCAGCCGCTTCGAGCTCGCCGATCGCGCTTGCCATCTCGGCCGTTCCGATCACTCTGCCGCGCGACATATCGATCGCATCGCGCGGCTCGCCCGCCATGTTCGTCCCACGCGTCATCAGCGCGTCGCGAATGTCGACGAGATGCAATCGCCCCTCGGTCGCCACCACGGCATGCGCTGCGACACGCCCGTACGGCACGCTCTGAAGGACACCTGTGAGTTTCCCGCCTGCCTCGGCCGGCAACGCGCCAGCGCCCGGCACCGCGAGCGTGATCGCACCCTCTGGGCCGGCGATGCCAGCCCTCGCCAGCAGCCGCCGCGCGACGATCGTCTCAGCCAGCGGCACCGGCAGCGCGTGATAGCCGGCCCGCCGCACCAGCTCCATCGCATCCGCGAAAGAGACGTCGTCCTCGCCGCCCCCGCCGATCGCCGTAATGCCTGCATCCACCAGCGCCGCCCACAACGGCGCCGTCGCGTCGCCCTTGGCGCCACCGCCCCCGCTGGCCTTCTCGTCGGCTGCCTCCCGCAGCGCTGTCGTCACCGTATCCTCGACGATCCGGTCGAGGGTCCTCAGCATCTCGTCGCGCATGTCGCTCATGATGGTCTCCTTGCGCCTTCGCATGTGATTTTCGTTGCGCCTTCGGATGCCCACGTCATGGCGAAGCCATGCTCCGCATGGACGCATCCGGCGCGTGATTTCCGTTGCGCCTACGGACGCCCGCGTCGTGGCGAAGCCATGCTCCGCGTGGACGCATCCGGCGCGTCTCTCACCGCAGTCCCAGGCCGCGGGCGATCATGCCGCGCAGGATCTCGCGCGTGCCGCCACGGATCGAATAGGAGACGCACTGCATCTGGGCGAGCTGCTGCAGGTCCGCATAGCCATTGTCGCTCGACACGCCCCGCGGCTCGACCGGCAGGATGCGCCGCACGATCTCCGGTATCTCCTGCTCGAGCGACGTGCCGAGGTCCTTGACCAGCGCCGCCTCCGTCACCGGAGACTTGCCGTCGTTCAGCATCCCTGCGATCGACGCCGACATCCGCCTGAGCGTCGCCAGATGCGCCACCGCCCGCCCGACCTCGGCCGCCTGCATCCGCTCCGGATCGGGCCCGAGCTCGTCCACCGCCTCCGCCAGCAGCGGATAGGTCGACATGAACCGGTCTGGTCCCGACCGCTCGAAGGCCAACTCGCCGACCACCATCTCCCAGCCGCGCCCTTCGCCGCCGATGATCATGTCGTCCGGCACGAGGACGTCGTCGAACGTCACCTCGTTGAAGTCGTGGCCGCCATAGAGGTTATAGATCGGGCGCACCGTGATGCCCGGCGTCTTCATGTCGACGATGAACTGGCTGAGGCCGTAGTGGCGCTGGTCCGGCGTGCCCGAGGTGCGCACCAGCGCGATCACGTAGTGCGCCCGGTGCGCGAAGCTGGTCCACACCTTGCGCCCGGTGATCCGCCAACCGCCATCGGCCTTCACCGCCCGCGACTTGACGCTGGCGAGGTCGGAGCCCGTGTCCGGCTCGCTCATACCGATGGCGAAGTAGCACCGCCCCGCCGCGATCTCCGGCAGGATCATCCTCTTGGCCCGCTCGCTGCCGTGCCGCAGGATCTGCGGTCCAGACTGCCGTTCGGCGATCCAGTGACAGAGCGACGGCGCGCCGGCCGCCAGCAGCTCCTCGACCACCACATACCGCTCCAGCGACGACCGCCCTCCGCCGCCGTACTCCTTCGGCCACGTCATGCCGAGCCAGCCCTTGGCGCCGATCTTCTGCGAGAACGCCTCGTCGCCCTCGACCATCGAGCCGACAGCCGGGGTAAAGCTGCCCTTCTGGATCTCGTCGGCGAGGAAGGACCGCACCTCCTGGCGCAGCTTGGTCGCCTCGGGCGGCATCACGACAGGCTCGAAACTGAATTGCGGCATTGGGGGCTCGCGATCGATGGTCGATGGGGGTCGGCCGCAGTATGCCGTTGTCGCCTCGGGCGACAAGGGTCAAATTGTCCGGACCTGAGCAATGTGGGATGAGGAAGCCGATGCGCGCGGTCTGGTACGAGGAGACGGGTCCTGCAGCCGAGGTTCTGATCGTCGGCGAGCAGCCGATGCCCGAGCCCGCCCGCGGCGAGGTCCGTATCAAGCTGATGGCCTCGGGCGTCAATCCGGCCGACTGCAACCGTCGCGGCGGCATCGGCTACGCGATGGAAGCCCCCATCGTCATCGCTCACAGCGACGGCGCTGGCATCGTCGACAAGATGGGCCCCGGTGTCACCCGCTTCCGCCTGGGCGACCGCGTCTGGCTCTACAATGGGCAGCGCAACGGCCGGAATCTCGGCACCGGCGCCGAATTTATCGCGCTCGCCCAGGATCTCGTTACGCCGCTCCCTTCCGACGTCCCCTTCGAGGCCGGCGCCTGCCTTGGCATACCCTGCATGACCGCCCATCGCTGCGTCTTCTCGGGCGGCCCGGTCGATGGCCAGTGGATCGTCGTCACCGGCGGCGGCGGCGCTGTCGCCAACTACGCCATACAGCTCGCGAAGTGGGGCGGCGCCCACGTCATCGCCACCGTCGGCCGCGCCCATCCCTGGCAGCGCGAGGACGCGCTCGCGGCCGGCGCCGACATCGTCCTCGACCGCCACGACGAGAACCTCGCCGCCCGCATCTGGGCCGAGACCGAGGAGGTCGGCGCCCACCGCATTGTCGACGTCGATTTCGGCGGCAACATCGAGTGGACCAAGGACGCCGTTGCACCGAACGGAGCCATCTCCGCCTACGCCACGAAGGGAAATCCGCTGCCCCAGGTGCCGTTCCCGATCCTCATGCGCAAGAATATCACCGTCCAGGGTGTCCTGCTGCCGACCTCGCCGCACACCTCCCGCCGTCAGGCCCAGGCCGACATCCTCGCCTGGCTCGAGGCCGCCCCTCGCCTGCACCGCACCGTCGGCCCCTATCCCCTCGAGGACACCTACCTCGCCCACGAAGCCGTCGAAGCCGGCGGCAAGCGGGGGACCGTGGTGGTGGCGCCGCAAGTCTGAGCCGGCCTCAAGGTTAAAAGAACAGCAATATGTCCCTGGCAGGATGCTCTCTCGACAGATCACCGTCAGTCTATTGATGCGTCCGGGAGATATTCATCATGGCCGGTCCGTTGCACATTGTGGGCAATGTCGTGCGCTCGATCGCACTTATCGCCCTCCTGTTTGCCATCCTCTTCGGGCTCGTTTTCGCAGGTACATGGCTAGTCGAAGCAGCGCGCCTTTCGTTCAAGGCCGACACGGGCCTGATAACCGAGCGCGCCCAGTCTACAATGTTGTGGCTCACGCCCTACGTCGTCGTCGCCGGCATCGTCTGGATTGCCGTATCACTCATTTGGTCAGGCTACCTGATCCGCTGGTCCTCGAATTGTCGCATCGTCGAGCCCGGTACTGAGCCGCGGCTCGAGGGCATTCTCAAGCGCGTCTGCCAAAGGGCCGGGATGGACGTGCCCCAACTCGGCGTCATCGACAGCGATGAGCTCAATGCCTACGCGACCGGCATCTTCAAGAGCGACCATCTGGTCGCGGTGACGCGCGGACTTGCCGCCAAGCTCGATGACTCAGAGGTCGAAGCGGTGATGGCGCACGAGTTGGCGCATATAAAGAACAAGGACGTGATGCTCGCTGTGATAGCCGGCGCCGTCGCGGGCGGCGTCGCGCTGTTGGCGCAGATGCTGTTCTTCGCCTTGACCCGCAGCGTATGCGCGGTAGCTCGCTTGGCATGCGGCGACGAGGAAGGCGATACCATTGGTTGGTGGGTGGCGATGGTGGTCGGCTTCGTGCTCGTCCTCTTCGCTTCGCTCGTAACAACCCTGATCGAGTTCGCGCTCTCCCGCTCAAGGGAATATCTTGCTGACGCCGGGGCCGCCGAGATAACCGGCAATCCCAGGGCATTGATTACGTCGCTGCAGAAGATCTCCGACGATTGCGACATCGGCGCGCCGGCGGGCGTGATGCAGATGTGCATCGATCGTCCCCGAGGCTGGCTCGACCTGTTCTCGACGCACCCCGCAACCGAGGATCGGATCGCCGCGCTCCGCGAGATGCCGCAACGAGTTTCGGGAGCCACTTCCCGGGCAGCTGGCGCCCCCCAACGGGTGACACGAGTGGGCGTGCCGCCGGGGCTCCCGGTCAGGGCCCAGTTCGGCCAGCGCACGCGGTGACAAATGCGGGCCAAAGATTGAAAGTCATTCGCCGAGACCGATAGCCGCGATCGCCTCCGCTCGACCAGCCTCGTCGCATACGCCACTCTCTGCGCCAGAAACGCATCGCGCCGAGAGGAGCCCCCATGTCCGCCACGCCATCCGCCCCGACCGAAGCCCTGGCTGCCTTCGTCGCCGACCTCCGGTTCGAGCAACTTCCCGCTCCGGTCGTCGCGATGGCAGCCGACATCATTCTCGACACGGTCGGCTGCGGCATCGCCGCCTGGCGCGACGATCGCGACAAAGCCGAGATCGCCCGCGGCCTCGCCCGCTCGTTCCACGCCGCGCCGAAGGCCACCATCTGGGGCGGCGGCGAGCGCACCGACGCGGCCGTAGCCGCCATGGCCAACGGCATTCTCGCCAACGCCGCCGACTTCGACGACACCCACAAGCGCGCGCTCCTGCACACCGGCTCGGTCGTCGTGCCGCCTGTGCTCGCCCTCGCCGAGGAGCGCGGCCTCACCGGACCCGAGATCATCACGTCCATTGTCGCTGGCTACGAGGTCGCCGTCCGCGTCGGCATGGCCGTGATGCCGACCCACTACCGCTTCTGGCACTCGACCGCGACCAATGGCACCTTCGGCGCTGCCGCCAGCGCCGCCTCCGCGATGGGGCTCGATGCCAGGGGCGCGCTGATGAGCCTTGGCTTCGCGGGAACGCAGGCCGCAGGCCTCAACACGTTCTTCACCTATGGCGATCTGACGAAGAGCCTGCACCCCGGCAAGGCCTCGTTCAACGGCATCGTGTCCGCCCGCCTCGCCGAGATCGGCGGCACCAGCCCGCCGACCATCCTCGAGCACGAGAAGGGCTACATCAACGCATTCTCCTTGGAGCCGAAGGCCCAGGCGCTCACCGCCGGCCTGGGCCAGAAATGGGAGATCCTCGAGAACGGCTTCAAGTTCTTCCCGTCGATCCTCGCCAGCCACGCGCCGATCCAGGCCACCCTCGACGTGGTCACCAGGCACGACATCCGCGCCGCCGACATCGCCTCGATCGTCAACGAGACCTACTCGACCGTGAAATCCCATTTCTCCGCGAAGACCGTCACCACCGGCATGGGCGCCCGCGTCTCCGTGCCCTACTGCTGCGCCGTCGCGGCCATCGATCGTGCCGTGGGCCAGGCCCAGTTCGCTGAAGCGCGCGTGATGCGCGACGACGTCCAACGGCTTCTCGCCGTCACCGAGGTCGCAGCCGTCGACGAGCTCACCGCCCAGTACCCCACCAAATTCCCGGCCCGCGTGACGGTCACCCTGAAGGACGGCCGCAAATTCGCGAGCCAGCGCGACTTCCCGAAGGGCGACCCTCAGGAGCCGCTCTCACCGGCCGAGATCGGCGCCAAGTTCCTCGACAATGCCGCCGCCCGCTACAGCTCGGCCGAGGCGACGGAGCTCGCCCGCCTCATCCGCTCGCTGCCCGAGATGGGCGACACGAGTGGATTGTGGCAACTGTTGGGGACGGCTTGATGCGGCTCAGCCTTTCGGCGGCAGCACGCGATAGACGCTGAGCGTCGGCGCTGACGGCAACGGTACAGGCGCAAGGAACCCTGCTCCCGTGCCTGTCGCGACGGCGCTTTTGAGCGTTCCTGACCTATCCGCTGGCGCGAGACCGCCCGGCAGCGATGCCGAGTCCGTTGTCCGGCACGCCACCACATACGCGACGCCGAGCTTCCGCAGACGGCCCTCGATAGCCATGGGTGTCCCGCCGAGCAGCGCATGTCCTTCCACGATGCTGCGGTCGAGGCGGTGATAGGGAGCCATCACCACCCGGTGCGGCGTCAGCGCCACGATGTAGGGCCCGAGATTGATGTCCGCGAGCACGAGGCCCCGCGGCAAACCGGCCAGCGCCGAGATCGTCTGCGTCTCCGAGCACGATGTTCTGACTGGCGGCACCGCGTCCTTGGCCGGCTTGGCGACCATCGCCGCAACTCCGCCGGCAAGCGTCGCGAGCGTACTTTCGAGGACCAGCAGAAGCACACCCAGGCGCACGACAGGCGCACTCAGCGAGCCCGTGCCCGGCAGCCGTGCGATCGCCACGGCCAGCGCCGGAAACGCCAGCCAGGCTGCATAAGGCAGCATCTTCACCTGCCAGCAAGCCGCGACGAACGCGAGCGTTTGCACGGCCAGCAGCAGCATCTGACGCCGCAATCCGTCGCTTTCGCCGCTCCGCGCTCGCTCCTGGAGTGCCAGCCAGGCCCGGGCCGCAATGCCAAAAACGACGAGCAGAACGAAACCGAGCGCACTCCCGGCCGACAGGGAGAACAGGTATCCGATCGGTTGCCCTTCAGTGACCCGCGACAGCCATACCGGCCATGTCTCAGGCGCCACCTGACCAAACGGCCCCGCGAGGCAGCGTGGCTCCAACAGCCCGTAGACGGCCAGTCCCGCAAGACCGCAGCCGCCGAGCCAGCCGAGCTGCGTCGCGACCAGCACCCGCCCCTCGAGCCGCCGAGCCGCCAGTCCCGCGCCGACCACACCGGCCGCACCGAGCCCGACCAGCGCCACCAGATTTAGCGAGACCGCATCGCAGGCCATCTCGCCGAGCCGTTGCGGATCAACCGAGACGAGCGCACCCACCGCCAGAGCGCCCGCCATCGCCACGACGGCCCGCATCTGGCCCTCGAGACCGTCGCGGCGCCCGAGCCCGATCAAAATCCCGACCACCAGCGCCGGCCCGAGCAACGTCGCCGCCTCGAGCCCCACCGTCAGCCCCAAGGCGACCAGCGCTCCTGCCCACCATCCGAATTTCGGCGCGACGAGACTGCGCGCCAGGAGCAGGATGCCGCCGACGCCGCACAGGATCTGCACGTTGTGATGGTCGATCCGCCCCGGCCGGAACTGGTAGAGCGCCGACGATGACATGACCACCAACGCCGCCACGAAGGCACTCGCGAGGACGCCGCCGTCGCGCTCGGCATCGCGCGCCGTCAACAGAAGCAGTCCCAGCAGCATCAGGCTCGGCCAGACTATGCGCATCGCAAGCTCAGCCTGCCCTGGATCGAGCACCACGCTACCGGCTCTGAACAAGACCGCCAGACCGAGGTCGACGAGCCGCGACCAGTGCGAGATCACCGCCTCCGGTGCCCCGATCCGCTCGAGCGTGAGATCCCACCAGCGGCCATGCTCGAGAAATGCTCTGAGCTGCACCAGCCGCGTCGCATCGTCGGTATCCCCGAGCGACGAGAGCAGCGTTGCCCCATGCGAGTTGAGGCGCAGGCACACGATCAGCACCACGGCGGCGAGGCACACGAGGCCGGACGACACCTGGAATCTGCTCGCGCGCCAAGGCGCGCCAACGGAAAGTGCAGTCGTCATCGTCCGGTCGTCCCCCACTGTCGTCTTTCGCCAGAATGCCCGACAGGCCTTGCACCCCAATTAATCTACAAAAACTTAATGCGATGTCGTTGTTTCGAAAGGGCTTCCTTAAGCCTTGCCGCATAAACCTATCGATCATGCAAGCGCGTCCGGCATTCCGTCGGTCCTTGCGAACCACGCGTATCTTGTCGAGGGGTTCCATGTCGCATTCCGACGTTTTTATCATCGGCGCCGGCCCGGCAGGCCTCACGGCCGCCTATCTCCTGACCAAGGAGGGCGTGTCGACCACCGTCATCGAGGCCGATCCGATCTACGTCGGCGGCATCAGCCGCACCGCCAGCTACAAGGACTTCCTGTTCGACATCGGCGGCCACCGCTTCTTCTCGAAGTCGAAGGAGGTCGTCGATCTCTGGAAGGAGATCCTTCCCCAGGACTTCATCGAGCGCCCACGCCTGTCGCGCATCTACTACGATGGCAAGTACTACTCGTATCCGCTGAAGGCCTTCGAGGCACTGAACAACCTCGGCGTCGTCGAATCGGGCCTCTGCGTCCTCTCCTTCATGTACAAGCAGGCCTTCCCGAACGAGAAGCCGGTGAACTTCCACGACTGGGTCGCGAACCAGTTCGGCGAGCGCCTGTTCTCGATCTTCTTCAAGACCTACACCGAGAAGGTGTGGGGCATGAGCTGCGACGACATCTCCGCCGACTGGGCCGCCCAGCGCATCAAGGGTCTCGACCTGTGGAGCGCCATGGCCAACGCGCTCCGCAACTCGATCGCGCCGAAGGGCTTCAAGGACGGCACCAAGGCGCACGATGGCGAGGTCATCAAGACCCTCATCGAGAGCTTCCAGTATCCCCGCAAGGGCCCCGGCATGATGTGGGACGCCGCCGCCGCCAAGACGCGCGCGCAGGGCGGCACCATCCACATGGGCACCACCCTCAAGAGCCTCGCCCACGACGCCAAGGCGGGCATCTGGACCATCACCGCCGAGACGACCGACGGCACAATTCGCACGTTCACGGCGCGCGACGTCATCTCGTCAGCCCCGATCCGCGAGTTGATGGGTTCGATCACGCCGACGCCGGTTTCCAAGCCTGTCGCCGAGAAGCTGCGCTATCGCGACTTCATCACGGTCGCCCTCATCGTCGACAAGCCCGATCTCTTCCCCGACAACTGGATCTACATCCACGAGCCCTCGGTGAAGGTGGGCCGCATCCAGAACTTCCGCTCCTGGTCGCCCGAGATGGTCCCGGACCCGAAGCTCGCCTGCCTCGGCCTCGAATATTTCTGCTTCGAGGGTGACGGTCTGTGGGCGCGCCAGCGACGGCGAGCTCATCGGCCTTGCCAAGAAGGAGCTCGAGCAGATCGGCCTCGCCACCTGGAACGACATCAAGGACGGCTGCGTCGTTCGCCAGAAGAAGGCCTACCCGGTCTACGACGAGGCCTACCGCTTCAACGTCGACACGATCCGCGAGGACATCGCCGCCAACTACCCGCGCCTGCACCTCGTCGGCCGCAATGGCATGCACAAGTACAACAACCAGGACCACGCCATGATGACCGCCATGCTGACGGTCAAGAACATCGTGGCCGGCACCGATCAGTTCGACATCTGGAACGTCAACGAGGACGCCGAGTACCACGAGGCCGGTGCCTCGGGGACCGAGGAGGCCCTGAAGAGCGTCCGTCTCGTGCCACGCCCCGTCGGTAAGGTGGCATGACCTTCGCGCTCGACACGCTGCTGGCCCCGCTCGATGTGCTCTTGCGCATCGTGCCGGAGCGGCTGCGTCCGATCGCGCGCCAATTGATCGGCTATCTCGCCGTCAGCGGCACCGCACTCGTCGTCGACGTCGCCATCTACTGGACCCTTCTGCAGGTGCTTCACATCGCGGCCTTCGCGGCAGCCGGCGGCTACGTCTTCGGGGTTCTGGTCCACTATGCGCTGTCTTCGCGGATCGTCTTTGCCGGACGGCTTCGCGCCCGCGGCATCGCAGCCGAAGCGCCCGTGCTCGCCAAGTTCTTCGTCGCCGGCGGCACCGGCCTCGTCGTGACCGTTGCCACGGTTGGCATCCTCGCCGACGTCATGGGCCTGCACCCGCTGCTCGCCAAGCTCGTCGCGACCGGCTTCTCGTTCGCAACCGTTTTCACAGCCCTTCGCGTTTTCGTCTTCAACGCCCCGGCGCCCGAGCGCGCGTGAGGCCGCCCAGGAAGGTCCCGCCATGTTCATCGCCAACTATCCGCTGAAGTCCCTCGTGCAGAAGGCGATGATGTTCGTCCAGCTGCCGCTCGACTATTCGACCTTCCATCCCTATCGCGCCCTGCAGCAGCGCGCCCTCAACGAAACCCTCGACTTCATCACCGCCGAGATGCCGCAGGCGCTCGCCTTCGACACCCCGCGTGAGCTGATGGACTACGCCTTGAAGCAGACGACGCTCGACGGCATCGTCGCCGAGTTCGGCGTCAACGAGGGCGGCTCCATCTCCTACATCGCCAAGCGCATGCCGAAGCGCACCGTCGACGGTTTCGACAGCTTCGAGGGCCTGCCCGAAGGCTGGTCCGGCAACACCATGGAAGCCGGCTACTTCAACCGTGGCGGCAAGCTGCCCAAGGTGCCGAAGAACGTCCGACTGCATGCGGGGTGGTTCTCGGACAGCCTGCCGAAGTTCGTCGCCGCCAACCCGGGCCCCGTCGCCTTCCTGCACGTCGACTGCGATCTCTACTCGTCGACGGCCTGCATCTTCGAGCATCTGGCCGACCGCATCGTGCCGGGCACGGTCATCGTCTTCGACGAGTACTTCAACTATCCGGCCTGGCAGACGCACGAGCACAAAGCCTTCCGCGAGTACGTCGCCCGCACCGGCAAGGCCTACGACTACATCGGCTACTCGTTCAAACAGGTCGCCGTGGTCATGCGCTGAGCATCGTGCCTGCCTGTCAACCACCCCATGCGCCGTAGCCGTAGGTTGGGTTAGCGCGGCCCGGGAACTTGTGACATGGCGAACGCATCGCGACCGCGCGTAACCCGACACGACCGCCCATCCGGCGCCATTCCCGATCAGCAATCCCGTCCGCGCATGTGGACGGGAGGCTCCTTGAGCGGCGCGTTCGGCGAGCAGATCCACGCAGCCGGAAAATCGAGCGGTTGCTCCTTGCACTGGCGCTCGGCGTAGGTGCGCCGCTCCAGACACTCCTGCTCCGTCGGATAGGATCGCGGGCTCCAGCCGTCCGGCGACATCTGGTGCCCGGGCACCCAGAGCCCGTTCACCAGGAAAAAGACGTTGAGCCACCACATCGAAGCCTCATCCGCTAACTCGACCAGATCCTGATACGAGCCGGCCGCCGCCCGCGACATGAGCGCAGTCAATCGGCCTGTCCGGACGTCTCACCACCCATCGACCGAGGCCCAACCCGCCCCCACCCTCCGTGGCCGCGTAGGCTGTAGTAGAATGTAGCTCGGGTCGAGCGCCCTGCCCTCGCGAGACCCGACACGTCTGCCACATCCCGCTGCCGAACCCCCGGCCGGAGCGCAGCCCGTAAGGGCCAGAGCGCAGAGCCGGGGCCCTTCCACGTCAGGCCAAGGTTCGCAACGCGTGAGGATCTCGGATCTGCACTTTCCTCCGGCTCTGCCCTCGGTCGTTCCGTCCGGGAACTCGAGAATTGAATTGCCCAATCGCCCCTCCTATGGCCCTCCCCCATTGGACGGATCGCCCAACCCCGCATAGTCTCCCGGCCGAAACACAACACGCCGAGGAGCACACCCATGGCCGCCACCGACGCCGTTCTCTACGAGGACAAGGGAGACGGCATCGTCGTCCTGACGCTGAACGATCCGAAGACCCGCAACGCCCTCGGCGACGAGATCATCAACGGGATCGTCGCGTCCTGTGCCCGCATCAACGCCGACACGAGCGTCCGCTGCGTGATCCTGACCGGCGCCGGCGAAGGCTTTTCGTCCGGCGGCAACGTCAAAGAGATGCGCGAGAAGAAGGGCCTGTTCGGTGGCGCCCCGGTCGACATGCGCCGCGCCTACCAGCATGGCATCCACAAGATCCCGAAGGCCCTCTACGACCTCGAGGTGCCCTCCATCTGCGCCGTCAACGGTGCCGCAATCGGCGCCGGCTGCGACACCACCCTGATGTGCGACATCCGCATCGCCGGCAAGAAGGCCCAGTTCGCCGAGAGCTTCCTCCGCGTCGGCCTCGTCTCCGGCGACGGCGGTGCCTGGTTCCTTCCCCGTGTCGTCGGCCTCTCGCGCGCCTACGAGATGACGCTGACGGGCGACGTCATCGACGCCGAGAAGGCCGAGAAGTGGGGCATCGTCTCCAAGGTCGTCGACGACGACAAGCTGATGGACGAGGCGCTCGCCTTGGCGAAGCGCATCGCGGCCTTCCCGCCGCACTCCATCCGCCTCAACAAGCGCCTGCTGCGCGAAAGCCAGGGCGTCTCCCTCCCCGTCGCCCTCGAGATGGCCTCCGCCATGCAGGCGCTGGCCCAATCCACCGACGACCAGCACGAGGCCGTCAACGCCATGCTCGACAAGAGGAAGCCTCAGTTCAAGGGACGCTGATCACGTCAGATTGGGGGAACAGGCTATGGACTTTCTGCTGGGCCTCTTGGTGATGGCGTCGGTTCCAGCCTATCCGTTTCTCCAAGTCGTCGCCTTGAAGCGCCTCAGGGGCGGCTGGTGGTACGCCGCCGCTGTCCCCGTGGCGATTATGATCCCGATCCTCGGCCTGAAAGCGAGTGCGTTCGCCCAGCAGTCGAACCTCTGGCCGCTGGGCCTCATCTTCGGCTCGCTCCTCGCCTGCATCTATCTGGCCGCCACACTCGCGCTTCACAATTATCTCGAGCAATAGCTCGTCCGCACCGCTCTCCCTCCGCCACTCACGGATGCCCCCATGCCAGGCCCACTCTCCGGCTACCGCATCATCGACCTCACCGCCGTCGTGCTCGGGCCGATCGCCACGCTCCACCTTGCCGACATGGGCGCCGACGTCATCAAGGTCGAGCCGCCGGAGGGCGACATCATGCGCAACGCCGGCAACGCGCCGTCACCCGGCATGGGGCCCATTTATCTCGGCATCAACCGCAACAAGCGCGCGCTCTGCCTCGACCTCAAGAAGCCCGAGGCTATCAGCGCCCTTAAGCGCCTGATCGCGACCGCCGACGTCTTCGTCCACAACATGCGTGTCGAGGCGGTCGAGCGTCTGGGCCTCGGTTACGAGGCGGTGAAAGCCGTCAAGCCCGACATCGTCTATGCCTACAGTGTCGGCTACAAACACTCAGGGCCCTACGGCAAGAAGCCCGCCTTCGACGATCTCGTGCAAGGCGCGAGCGGCGCCGCCATGCTCGCCTCCCGCGTCGATGGCGGCCCCCCGCGCTTCCTGCCGAGCCTCATCGTCGACAAGACCACCGGCCTCCACCTCGGCATGGCCATCCTCGCGGCGCTGCTTCATCGCGAGCGCACCGGCGAGGGCCAGATGGTCGAGGTGCCCATGCTCGAGACCATCGCCAACTTCTGGCTGGTCGAGCACATGTTCAACCACACCTACGAGCCGCCACGCGGCAGCATGGGCTACACCCGCGTGCTCTCGCCTGACCGCAAACCTTACCGCACCAAGGACGGTTACGTTTGCGCGCTGCCCTACAACGAGAAGCACTATCAGGCCTTCGCCGCCGAGATCGGCCGGCCCGACCTCATGTCCGATCCGCGCTTCGCGACGCCCAAGGCCCGCTCCGACAACGGCCCGGCCTTCCAGGCGATCATCGCCGACGTGATGCCGACCCGCACGACCGCCGAGTGGCTGGCGTTTCTCGAGCGAGCCGACATTCCCTCCATGGTCGTCAACGATCTCGAGCAGCTCGCCGACGATCCACACCTGAAGGCAACCGGCTTCTTCACCACCCGCGAGCACCCGACCGAAGGCCCGATCCGCACCATGACGAGCCCCTTCGAGTTTTCAGGCACGCCAACCACCTACCGCACCCACGCCCCCCACCTCGGCGCCGACGGCCGCGAGGTGCTGGCCGAAGCCGGGCTTTCTGACGAGGAGATAACCGCGCTTGAAGCGTCGGGGGCGATGCGGGTGAAGGGGAGGTAAGCCTCAGCGGGTACGCGTAACGCACGAAACGTCGGTTGTGACCCGTTGCCGTCATCGTCACTTTGTCCGCTGTGACGGCAGCCATAGTCGGCAACGGACATGGAACTGCGGCATGAGATCGTCAGCGGCGAGCGCACCGAGCGTACCTTCACGCTTCGTCAGGCCCCCGACGATGCACCTGAATGTAAGTCGTGTTCGCCGAACGTGCGATCCGCCAGCGCATCGTTAACGGGTTGAGCTCGATGCCGCGTGTCTCGATCACTCCAAAGCCATGGAGCGACACGTGCAATTCCAGCTCCGCCGGCGTGACAAACTTGCGCCAATCGTGCGTTCGCCTCGGCATCCAGCCGAGGATGTACTCGGCACCGATGATCGCCTTCAAGTATGAGATCGGCGTCCGGTTCAAGGTGCCAATGACAAGTATTCCCCTTGGTGCGACCAGCTTGCAGAGGGCGGAGAGGAATGCAGGCACACTCGCAACGTGCTCGACGACTTCGAGCGAAAGCACGATGTCGAACTTTCGGCCTTCAGAGACCAGCTCTTCGGGTAGGGCATGCCGATAGCTGACGGAGACATGATTTGCTGTGGCATGGCGAGCAGCAGTCAACGTATTCCGTTCTGCGGCATCGATGCCGAGCGTGGAAGCGCCAAGGCGCGAGATGGGCTCGGTCACGATTCCTGCGCCGCAGCCCACGTCCACGATCGACAGGCCCGCGAGGGGGATTGCCGCTGCGGGATCGCGATCGAAAAGGCGCGGCAGGCGCTCCCTAAGGTAGTCAACACGGGTCGCATTGAACGCGTGCACGACTTTGAAGGCGCCATCTGGCTTCCACCATTCATCGGCGAGGCGATTGAACCGCTCGACCTCGACCGGATCGGCCGTTGCCATGTCATCGGCAGCGGCCTGGAAGGCGGACTTGCGGATGTCCTTGCGAAGCATGTGGCCCGCGCTCTCTCAGATCGTGATTTGAACGAGATCGGCGAGCGCGCCTCGGATTTCAGGATACTTGAAGGCATAGCCGGCTTCGAGCGTGCGCCTGGGGCGCACAAGCTGGCCGCGCAGCAGGATCGAGGACCGCTCGTCGCCGACGATCGCTCGAACGACGCGCTCTGGGACAGACCACAGCACCGGGCGGCGAAGACGGGCCGCGAATTCCGTGATGAACTCACGGTTGGTCACGATGCCTGGCGACACCGCATTGTAGCGACCCTGCGTCTCCGGATTGTCGATAACGTGCAGCAGAATGCCGACCATGTCGTCGATGTGCACCCAGGGCAGCATCTGCGTGCCCTTGCCGATGACACAGCCCAAGCCGAGGCAAAAGGGCAACCGAATGATCGGCAGGAAACCTCGCTCGCGCCCAATGCGCCATAGGCGGCCAATCGCCGATTTTCGCTCGACTTTGCCGAGTACGACGCCGATCCGCAGCTTGACGTGCCGTATCCGACTCGCATCGACGCCGTCGGCGGCAGCTTCCCATTGCCCGACCAGCTCGGCCGGGAAATCGAGGCCCATGGGCTTCGATTCCTCGTCGAGTTCCGGATGCATTTCGCGCGCATCGAGCTCGCGAGTGCCGTAGAAGCATTTGCCGGCTGTCGATACGAACACCGAAGGCGGAGTAACACTGTCGTTGATTGCGGCGACCAAGGTCCGGGTCGTGTCGACGCGTGAACGGATCACTTCTTCGCGATAATCGGCGTTCCAGCGTCGGCGGAGATCAAGTATGTGCTGCCCTGCCAAGTTGACGACGACATCACATGGCGGGAGCCCGTGTGCCGCCAAATCACGCCAAGTGATGCGATCGGGGCCGGGCGTTCGCGAAATCCAGGTGACGCGATCGCCACGTGCGCGCAATACGCGCGTCAGCGCGCTGCCGATGAAGCCGCTGCCTCCGCCAATGACGATATGGCGCGGTTTGCTCAAGTTTGAAACGGCAGCTGACACCTTGGAAATACCTTCGAAGGCTTATCCTTGGCTTGAGGATACGCGTTCTGAATTATAATTTGGCAAACCCCATGCCCGCCGCCGCGCTCATGTAGGCCACTCTGGCTCTGAATGGCTGACACGCGCTTAGCATCATGTGTCACCATAGAAATATCAGCCAATGGCCCAAGCCCACCTCACCCCCCTCCCCTCTTTGCCTCCCACCTTCTCTGCATCACTGGTATCCGCTCACGATAGCGCCGTGCCTTGACCTCACCGCGCGGCGCGCAGACGGGGCACTCGCACGGGAAGCGCTCCGCGTTCTTGAAGGTCGGTGCGTAGCGCCACCCGACCGCCTGCGGCAGCGTACGAACCGCCACGACCTCCCGCGCCTCGATCCGGCGTGGCACCAGGATCTCGTAGCCGCGCGGATCTTCGACCGCACGAATGAGGCCCACCGCCCCGGCTGCCGTCACCGCGATCGGCTCGCCCAGGTAGTGGCGAACGTAGACGGTCTCCTCGTCGTCGATCGTAAACGTGACGGCGGCCATCGTGTGCCGCCCCCACCGCTTCAGCTCCCGCGCCCACTGATGCGTCAGCGTGTAGCTCTCCAGCACCGGGAACGCCCACACGAAGCGATCCTCGCCCGGCACCAGCCACCGGATGCGCCGCGGCCGGATGCCATGCCGCCTGATCCGCGCCGCATCCGTATCCGCCGTGATGTGGACGAGGCGTGCCATGCCCGCGGGTCTCCACGTCGCAAGGCACCATCCATGCTCTCTTCATGCGGAGACAGAGAGAAAAGGCGCGCGATGTACGAGCCGCATTCTCGTCCCCTCTCCCCTCGGGGATACGGAACTCGTCCCCTCTCCCCTCGGAGAGAGGGTTAGGGTGAGGGGGCAAGCCGCTTGCAAAGATGCAGCTCCCCCCTTCCCCTCCAGATCAATGATTGTCCCGCGGCAGCCCCTTCGTCTTGGCGATGCGCTGGTACTTCACCGCCGGCTTCAGCACCATGCCGCTCGGAAAGCTCGTCGACCATGCCGCGCTGGATCTCCTGCCACGGCGTCTGGCTCTCGGGGTACTTGTAGCCGCCAGCCTTCGCCAGCGCCGCCTTGCGCTTCTCGATCTCCTCGTTCGAAATCAGGATGTCGGCTGAGCGGCGATTGAGATCGATGCGCACCATGTCGCCGGTCTTGAGAATAGCCAAGCCACTGCCCGGAGCCGCCGCCTCGGGCGACGCGTTGAGAATGGACGGCGAGCCCGACGTCCCCGACTGGCGCCCGTCGCCGATGCACGGCAGCGACGTGATCCCCTTCTTCAGGAGATAGTCCGGCGCCCGCATGTTGACCACCTCGGCGGCACCCGGATAGCCGACAGGCCCGGCTCCCCGCATGAACAGCAGGCACGTCCCGTCGATCTTCAGCTTCGGATCGTCGATCCGCGCGTGATAGTCCTCCGGCCCGTCGAACACGATGGCGCGCCCTTCGAACGCGTTCGGGTCCTTCGGGTTCGACAGGTAGCGCTCCCGGAACTCCGGCGAGATCACCGACGTCTTCATGATCGCGCTATCGAACAGATTGCCCTTGAGATTGAGGAAACCCGCCGATTTCACCATCGGCTCGTCGTAGGGCTTGATCACCTTGCGGTCCCACGACAGCTTGCCCGCGCAATTCTCATGCAGTGTCTTGCCGTTGACCGTCAGCGCCTTCTTGTTGATCTTGCCCTCGGCGATCAACTCCGCGACCACGGCCGGAACGCCGCCCGCACGGTGATACTCCTCGCCCAGATACTCACCCGCCGGCTGCAGGTTGACGATCAGGGGAATGTCGTAGCCCGTCCGCTCCCAGTCGTCGTTGTCGAGCTCCACCCCGATATGCCGCGCGATGGCGTTGAGATGGATCGGCGCATTCGTCGAGCCTCCGATCGCCGAGTTGACGACGATCGCGTTCTCGAAGGCCTCCCGCGTCAGGATGTCGGACGGCTTCAGGTCCTCCCACACCATCTCGACGATCCGCTTGCCCGTGAGATAGGCCATCTGTTGGCGCTCGCGATACGGCCCCGGAATGGCCGCGCAGCCCGGCAGCGACATGCCCAGCGCTTCGGCGAGCGAGTTCATCGTCGAGGCCGTGCCCATCGTATTGCAGTGCCCCGCCGAGGGTGCCGACGACGCGACCAGCTCCAGGAACTCTTTGTACTCGATCTCGCCGCGCGCCATCATCTCGCGCGCCTTCCAGACGATGGTGCCCGAGCCCGTGCGCTCGCCCTTGAACCAGCCATTCAGCATCGGTCCGCCCGACAGCACGATCGCCGGAATGTCGACGGTCGCCGCGGCCATGATCTGGCTCGGCGTGGTCTTGTCGCAACCGGTCGTCAGCACCACGCCGTCGATCGGATACCCGTAGAGCACCTCGACGAGCCCGAGATAGGCGAGGTTGCGGTCGAGGCTCGCCGTCGGCCGCTTGCACGTCTCCTGGATCGGATGCAGCGGGAACTCGAAGGCGATACCGCCGGCCTCCCGGATGCCCTCGCGGATGCGCTCGGCCAGAAAGATATGATGCCGGTTGCACGGCGAAAGATCCGAGCCCGACTGCGCGATGCCGATGATCGGCTTGCCCGATTGAAGCTCGTCGAGCGTCAGCCCGAAGTTCATCGTCCGCTCGACATAGAGCGCGGTCATGTCGGCGTTGGCGGGATTGTCGAACCATGCCTTCGAGCGCAGCTCGGAGGGCTTCACCCGCCGACGCGCGCCATTGGCCTTGGTCCCGTTCTTTGCCGCGCTTGCGGGCTTCTTCGGCTCTTTCATCGGGAGTTCCCTCGAGGCTTGATCGGTCTGTCGACCGTTGGCCCGAGACTAAGCCCGTCCCGGACGCCGCGCAATGCGAGCCGACACTGACCGTAGTTGTGGCGGATGGCCGTTCACGTGCTAAGACTTGCCCGTCCCAATCATCCGAGGAGACCCCCAGAATGGCCATCACGCGTCACGAGTCCAAAGGCATTCTCTCGAAGGTCGTCGAGGCGAACGGCTTCGTCTTCACCGCCGGCATCACGCCCGACAACACCAAGGACGACGTCACCGGCCAGACCCGCCAGGTGACCAAAGAGATCGACCGTCTGCTCGCCCTCTGCGGGACCGACAAGACCAAGATCATCTCCGCCACCATCTGGGTCCCCGACATCCGTCTGCGCGACAAGATGAACATTGCCTGGACCGAGTGGAACGGCGGCCAGAACCTCCCGGGCCGCGCCTGCATCGAGGCCAAGCTCGCCGACCCCGCGATCCTCGTCGAGATCGCCGTCGTCGCCGCGAAGTAACCGCCGCGGGTCGGGTCTGGCCTTTGGCAGGACCCGACCTGCGCTCTCACTCACTCATTCACCTCTCGAGGCTACACATGGCCATCATCCGCCGCGAGCTCGAGCCGATCCTGGCCAATGTCGTCGAGGCCGCCCCGTTCGTCTTCACGGCTGGCGCCATCGCCGACGACCTCACCCTCGACGTCGCCGGCCAGGCGCGCGAGGCTTTCCGCGACCTCGACAAGTTCCTCGCCCTCTGCGGCTCGTCGAAATCGCGCGTCCTGTCGTGCGTGATCTGGCTGTCGGACATTCGCCTGCGCGACCAGATGAACAAAGCCTGGCTCGAATGGGCCGATCCGGAGAACCTGCCGGCGCGCGCCTGCGTCGAAGGCAAGATGGCTGACGCCGAGTGCCTGTTCGAGATCCAGATCGTCGCCTCGAAGGATTGAGCCGCACACCGGCGCGCACGAAACGTACGACCCGTCAACGAGCGGACACATCATGAGCACCGAGCGCCCCAAGGTCGGCACCCGCGCCGACTACCGCCACTTCGCGAAAATTCCCACGCGCTGGATGGACAACGACGTCTACGGCCACGTCAACAACGTCAACTACTACTCGTACTTCGACACGCTGATTAACCGCTACCTGATCGACGAGGGCCGCCTCGACTTCCACAGCGGCCCCGTCATCGGCCTCGCTGTCGAAAGCCTGTGCCGGTACTACAGGTCGTTCGCCTACCCCGACATCATCGATGGTGGCCTTCGCGTCGGCCGCCTCGGCTCGTCCTCGGTGCGCTACGAGATCGGCCTCTTCGCCGAGGGCGAGGATCAGGCCCGCGCCGAGGGCCACTTCATCCACGTCTTTGTCGAGCGCGCCAGCCAGCGTCCGACCCCGATCCCCGAGCCGATGCGCGGCGCGCTTGCCCGCCTCGTCATCCCGCCACAATGACCCAGATCAAACATCGGCACGTTCTATACGCCTGTGACACCCGTGCCATGATGCCCCCGTGCCATGGTCTGCCAAAAACGCACAGCTGCGGCACCTGAACCCTAGCCGCTGCATGCTCAAATCAGGCATGTCCGATTCGAACGGCTCCCAGCCGCCGCGAGAACCGGAGACCAGCAGATGAGCATTAGGAGCGTATTGATTGGAGCCGCGGGCCTTCTAGCGCTAGGCGCAACCACCGCAGCAGCCCAAGGCCTCGCCGACATCCACGAGCACGTCCGTGTCGGCAAGAAGGTCTGCATGAAAGACCATTTCCACGACGGCACGAGCGCCGGCCAGCCCTCTCGGAAAGCGGCCGAGATCGAGGCGATCAAGGTCTGGCAAGGCTTCACCGGCTGGGAGTACGGCGGCGCCTGGGGCAGCTTCAAGCTCGCCGAGAGCAAAGGCATCAACTGCTCCGGCGGCGGCAATTCCTGGGCCTGCAACGTCACGGCCCGCCCCTGTCGCCGCCGCTGATCTCTCCTGCGCCAACCTTATCCCGCCGCGCAAACCCGCCGGCTCCCCGCAGGGGAGTCGGCTGGCGCCCCGAGGACGCCCCCCTTATTTCCGTCCGAACAGCCGCTCGATGTCGCCGCGCTTGAGCTCGACATAGGTCGGTCGCCCATGGTTGCATTGGCCCGAGAACGGCGTCGCCTCCATCTCGCGCAGCAACGCGTTCATCTCCTCCGGCGTCAGCCGCCGCCCCGCCCGAACGCTGCCGTGACAGGCCATTGTCGCGCATACCGCCTCGAGCCGGTCTTTCAGCGCCGTGGTGCCGTTGCCAGCGAGCACGTTCGCGATCAGGTCCTTCACCAGCGACACGGCGTCGACCTTGCCAAGCAGCGCCGGCACCTCGCGCACCGCAATGGCGCCCGGCCCGAACGCCTCGATCGCGAGGCCCATTTCCGCCAGCTCGTCCGACCAATCCACGATCAGCGCGGCCTCGTCCTCCTCCAGCTCGACGATCTCAGGAATCAATAGGCCTTGCCGCGCCACCCCGCCCGCAGCCAGCATCGACTTCATGCGCTCGTAGACGAGCCGCTCGTGCGCTGCGTGCTGGTCGACGATCACCACCGAGCCGCGCGTCTCTGCCACGATGTAGGTCTCGTGCAGCTGCGCCCGAGCCGCACCCAGCGGTCGGTCGAGCAAGGCTTCCGGCACGGGCGCCCTCGCGGCCGCCGTATCCGCCGAAGGAACCACCCCCATGTCGAGCGGCGCCTGCATCGCCTCGCCGAAACCACCCGAGTAGGGCCGCCCCTGCGTGCGTGACGCCCACGATCCGACCGCCGAACTTCCACTTCGAGAGGGCCGCTCCCCGAGATCGGCCCTCGTCCCCGCGGCAGGCTGCCACCCCGCCTCGCTCTGACCCGAGGCATGCCCCCAGGCCCCTTCTGCCCCACCGCGCGCCAGCGTCTCGAGCGTGCGCGCACCACCCAGCATGCTGGCGCGATGCCCCGCGGCCTCGAGAGCATGCCGCAAGCCGCCGATGATCAGGCTCCGCGCAGTCGCGGCGTCGCGAAACCGCACCTCGGCCTTCGTCGGATGCACGTTGACGTCCACCTCGCGCGGATCGAGCGTCACGAACAGCGCCAGCAGAGGATGCCGCCCTTTCGGCACCAAGTCGCCGTAGGCCGCCCGCACCGCGCCCAGCATCAACCGGTCGCGCACAGGCCGCCCGTTGACGAACAGGAACTGCAGCCCCGTATCGTTCCGATGCAGCGTCGGCAGACCTGCAAAACCCGATACTCGAACCCCGTCGCGCTCGCCATCCAGCGCCAGCGCATCATCCAGGAACTCCCGCCCCATAATGCGCCCCAGCCTGGCCAGGAGTCCGTCCGGCCCCGCTGGTTGCGCAGGCAGCACCAGCCCGGCCCGCTCGCCCGTCGTGACCGAGAAAGCCACCTCCGGGTGCGCCATGGCGAGCCGCTTCACGGTCTCGGAGATGGCCATGTTCTCGGCCCGCTCCGACTTCATGAACTTGAGCCGGGCCGGCGTCGCGGAGAACAGGCTGCGGACCTCGACGCTGGTCCCGATATTGAGCGCGGCGGGGCGAATGCCGCCCTTGTCGCCTCGATCCACGACGATCTCGAGCCCGGACGAGGCTTCCCGTCGCCGTGTCTTGATCGACAGCGTCGCAATCGATCCGATCGACGGCAGCGCCTCGCCGCGAAAGCCGAGCGTTGCGATGTTGAAAAGGTCGTCGTCCGCGAGCTTCGACGTCGCGTGCCGATCGACCGCCAGCGCGAGGTCCGCCTCGTCCATGCCCGAGCCGTCGTCGGTAACGCGCACCAGCGCCAAGCCACCGGCCGCCGTCACCACCTCGATCGAGCGCCCGCCCGCATCGAGCGCGTTCTCGACGAGCTCCTTGACGACGCTCGCAGGACGTTCGATCACCTCGCCCGCCGCGATGCGGTTGACGGTCTCCGGTCTGAGCTGGCGGACGGCCAAAGGCTCGCTCCGTGGGACAACGCGCGCACAGGGCTCGAGACATCTCCGCCGCCGTCGACGGCCTCGGAGCTACTTGGCCGCGAGACGCTCCCGCGTCAGCACCTTGGCAAGCTCCACCGCCGGCTGGTCGAACGGGTCCACTCCGAGCAGCCGGCCGGCGAGAATCGTCTCAAGCATCATGTGCATCAACAACGCGCCGAGAGCGGCTTCGTCAAGTCGCGCGAGTCGGATGATCCGCACCGGTCTGCCGGCTTGCGTCAGCGCATCCGCCACCGCTTCCGCCTGCGCGGCGACCAGATCGCCGACCCGCCTCCCCCCGAGGAAGCCGAGTCCGGCACGCTGTGCGAGATCGTCGGGCAGCACTGGCCCTGTCCCCTCCGTCGGCACGGTCACCAGCGTGATGAAGTGCTCGCGCGGGCCGTCCATGAAGAGCTGCAGTTGGCTGTGCTGGTCGACCGGGCCGAGACACGCGACGGGTGCCGTGCCCTTGCCGCCCTTGCCGAGGCTTTCGGCCCAAAGCTGCACGTACCATGCGCCGAACCGCTGCAAACGGTCCGCGTAAGGCATCATCACGTTGACCCTGATGCCCCGCGTCTCGGCCAGCGCTACCGCCACCGCGGCCCCGATTGCCGGGGCGAACCAGGAGGCGGGGCTGGTCTCGGGGATCTTGCCTTCGATCAGCGGCAGCAGCACGGAGCGCGCGCCGCGCCGAACCGCCCGCACATCGAGGCCTCTGGCCATCGCTGGCAGCAGTCCGACGACCGAAAGCCCCGAGAACCGCCCGCCGATTCCCGGAGGATGGTCTAGGACGGGAATGCCCAGCTCACCGCAGAATTGGCGCAGAGCATTGCGGCCGCCGGGCGCCACCGGATCGGAGACCGCCAGGAACATCTCCGCGACACGCGCCTCGAGGCCAGCCGCCCGGATTGCGGCGAGCGTCGCCACCATCTGCGAGAGCGTCTCGGCCGTGCCGCCCGACTTCGAGATCACCACGAAGCGAGTCGAGGCAAGATCGAGGCTTTCCAGGGCGCCGGAAAGCGTGACGGGATCGAGATTGTCGTAGAACCGCGTGCGCGGGCGCATCCGTTGAGCGGCATCCGCGCCGCCGGGAATGTTCCAGCCCGCGAGTTGCGCCAGCGTCTGACCGCCGAGCCCGGATCCGCCGGTGCCGTAGAACACTACCGTGTGCGCGCCACGCGAGAGCTTCGCCAGCGCCGCCTCAGCTGCCGCGATGTCGTCATCCCGATCGACGATGGAGAAATGCTCCATCGTGCCGGCCCGCACCGTCGCGCCGAGATCGAGAACCGGCTGGTCCAGGCGCTGAAGCCGTTTCCAGACGTCCTCCGTCGTCAGCCCGGACGCCCCGATCCGCCGATCGAAGCACCGATCTGTCTCCTGCACGTAATCGGAATGCCGCCGGCCGGTCTCACCCACCGGCCCCTCGGCCGGCATTCCGGGCCCGCTGGCTCCGAGCCGTTCAACCCAACCGGTCATTCCCATTCCCTCCACACGGCGTCTCGCTTCGAGACGCCGTCAGCCCCTGCCGAGACCCTTCGGCTTGCCGACCACGGTAATGAACAAATCGTCGACCTTCAGCACACGTTCCGCCGCGCGCTTGACGTCCTCCATGGTGACCGCCTCGATCAGCGCATTGCGCCGCGTCGGGTAGTCGATGCCCATGTCCTCGTGGAGCATCCACAACAGCTGGCTTGCGATCTTGGAGTTCGTGTCGAACCTCAGCGCGAACGAGCCTGTCAGATAGCTCTTGGCGTTGGCCAGCTCCGTCTCGGTCGGACCGTCCTTGGCCATGCGCTCCAGCTCGGCCCGGATGACGTCGATCGACTGCTTCACCGCGTCGTTCTTGGTCGCCACGCCACCGCCGAACGTCGCCGCGTAACGCAACGGCTGCAGGTAGCTGTAGACCGAGTAGGCGAGGCCGCGCTTCTCACGCACCTCCTCTGTCAGGCGAGACGCGAAACCCCCGCCGCCGAGGATCTGGTTCATCACGAACGCCGGAATGAAATCGGGATCCTTCCGTGCCAGCCCCGGCATGCCGAACTGCACGACCGACTGCGGCACGTCCATCTCGACGATCTGCAGCTTTTCCACCGGCTTTGGCGCCGTCTCAGCCACAGGCGTCAGCTCGGCCTTGGCCGGCAGATCGCCGAACACTCTGTCCAGGATCTCGCCCAGTGTCTTGGCGTCGATATCGCCCACTGCAACGACCTTCAGCGTGTCGCGCGCAAACGTACGTTTGCGAAACGCCTCGAGATCCGCCGACTGGATCGCCGCCACGCTCTCCGGTGTGCCGTTCGCGTGCCGGCCGTAGGGATGCCCGGGAAAGGCGCCCTCGCTCCAGGCCTTACCGGCCACCTGCTGTGGATTCTTCGAGGCATACGCGAGGTTGGCGAGCAGTTGCTTGCGGATGCGATCCACCGCATCCGCGTCGAACCGTGGCTTGTTGACAGCGAGACGCAGCATTTCGAGCGCCGGCTCGCGGTTGACGGTCAGCGTCTCGAAGTTGCCGTAGAGCGCATCCTTGCTGTCCTCGAACGACATCCGGACGGCCAGCTCCTCCATCCGTTCCTGGAAGCGCGTCGCATCGAGATCGCCGGCACCTTCGTCCATCATCGCCGTGATGAAGTTGGCAAGACCTTCCTTGCCCGCCGGGTCCTGGCTCGAGCCGCCGTCGAAGACAAAACGGATCGCGAGCAGCGGAACGCTGTGCTCTTCGACGAGCCAAGCCGAGATTCCCCCGGGGCTCTTGACGTCCTGGATGTTCATCTTTGTCGCTGTCGCCTTTAGTGCGGGGGTCGCTTTTTCCGTGGCGGCCGGCTTGGCCGGTGCAATCGCCTCTTTCGGAGCCGCGATCGGCTGCGGCGCCTCGGCGACCCGCAACGTCTTGCTCGGAGGCACCGCCTCAGAGCCGGACCCGGCGCCCGTAGCCCCAGAAACAGGCGATCCTGTCACTGCAGCAGCCTGGCCCACCGTGACGGCCGCCGGAGCCTGCGTCTCGACCGGTGGGGATACCGGCGGCGTCGCGCTGCGCGGCACCGTGATCGTCTTCACGGGCTTGCCCGAGGCACCCGGCCTGTCCGCCAGCGACCCGAGACTGTCCGTGGTTGCGGCCACCGCCTTGTCGTTTGCCGGCCGGCCCGCATCGGACGAAGCCGTTGCCGGTTGGCTCGCCGCAACGCTGGCTACCGCCGCAGGGGCCGAAACAGGTTGCCCGCCGAGTAGCGAGAATCCGCCGAGCAGCACGCCGATCACACCGAGAAACAGCCAAAGCCGTCCCGCTGGAGACCGCGCCTCGATCCACTCTTTCAGACGTTTGCCGTCACGCATGAACATGGGAGAGCTTCGTCCTTCGTTAGGTGCGCCCGCCGGGCTTTGCCGCTGGAGACGGAGTTGACGGTACCCCCTTGGGCGGCGTGCCGGCGACCTCGGCCGGTACGTCCGGTTGCGCCGGCACCAGCGTTCCAGTCACTGAGCGGCGGATGTCGAGATACCTCGCCGCCACTTTCGAGACGTCCGCGAGCGACACCTTCGCAATGCGGTCGGGCCACTCCTCGATATCCTTGACCGTCCGGCCGACGGTCAGCGACCAGCCGTAGCGCCGCGCCAGTGTCGCCTGGTTGTCGCTCTCGTAGATGTAGTCCGCCAGATAGGACTTCTTCGCGCGATCGAGCTCCGCCTCGGTGATGCCGCTCGTCCGCACCTCCGCGACGACTTTGTCGAGCGCCGCCTCGAGTTGCTCGAGCGAGACGCCATCGATCGGCACGCCATAGAGCGAGATCTTACCGCTGTCCCGTGCGGAGCCGGAATAGTAGCCGCCGGTAGAGGAGGCGACCTTCGCGTCGATGACGAGGCTCTTGTAGATGCGGCTTGTCGGACCGGAGGCGAGCACCTTCAACAACAGGTCGAGTGCCTCGGCCTCACCCGGCTCGGCACCGAGATAGGCTGGCGCGAGGTAGCTACGATGCAGTGACGGCTTGCCCGCCCGCGGATCTTTCAACTCGATACGGCGGGCGGCACGATGTGGCGGCTCCTGCGGACGTGGGCGAGCCATCACCTCGGGATTTGCCGGGATCTTGCCATAGGTCGCCTCGGCGAGGGGCATCAGCTCCTCGGGCGTGACGTCACCCGTCACCACCAGGATCGCATTGTTCGGGGCATAGAACCGCTTGTAGAAAGCCAGCGCATCCTCCGGCGAGAGCTTGGCCATCTCGTGCTCCCAGCCGATCACTGGCAGCCCATAGGGATGCGAAAGATAGAGCATTGCGTTCATCTGCTCGTCGAGCAGCGCCGCCGGGTTGTTCTCCGTGCGCGAGCGCCGCTCCTCGAGGATCACGTTACGCTCGGTCAGCACCTCCTTCTCCTGGAGACGAAGGTTGGCCATCCGGTCGGCCTCCATCTCCATGACGATCGGCAGGCGGTCCTTGGCGATCCGCTGGAAATAGGCGGTGACGTCCTGTCCCGTGAAGGCGTTGTCCTGTCCGCCGAGCCGCGACACGATCTTCGAGAACTCGCCGCTCGCGATTTTCTCCGTCGACTTGAACATCAGGTGCTCGAGGAAATGAGCGATACCCGACACGCCCGGCGGCTCGTCGGCGGCGCCGACCCGATACCAGACCATGTGCGTCACCACCGGTGCCCTGTGGTCCTCGACCACGACCACCTTCATGCCGTTCTTGAGCTCGAACTCGGTCGCCCGGGGCGTCGCATGAGCCTCGGAAAAGTAGGCTGAGAAGGAGAGCATCAGGACCACCACGGCTGCGACAGGATTTGGGAGACGGAGCGGACGGGAGAGGAAAAAACCTCTGCAAAGCATAGGCGACATCCCTTCGGCACACGACTTGGGGACCACGTTGCCCCGGACCGGCCTCACCTCGGACGGCTCTGCGCCCGGTCGCCCATGAAGGGCGCCGCAGTGCACGCCACTGCCGGCAGGCTCAAGGGTTCCATGTCGGGGCTCGCAGCATGAATGTCAAATGACAACGGGTTCATGCAGGCCCGCGACAGGCATCCGCCGCACCTAGCAGGCGAGACCGTTAATAGGTCGTTCCTCGCCGAGCACCTTCAACAGACGGCGCGCACCTGGATCGCCGAGAGCCAGTGGCCTGAGCGACTGGCGACCTATTCGCCGAATAGCGATTTGCCCAGCACCGAGAAGATGCTGCCGCACGTACCGCTTGGCCCTTCCCGGGCGGCGATCTCGTCGCCCATGGCCTTCTCTTTCCAGTTACCGTCGCGGCAAAATTCGGTCTGGGCCGTCTTCTTAGCGGACTCGTTCGCCGCCCGCTTCTTGTCGGGATCGTCCGGCCAGGCGATGTGCGGTTGTGTCGGCGCGGCGGCCAGTGCACCCGGCTCGGGCAGCGTCTCGGTGGTGGGCGGCAGCACGAGCGGCGCCCGCGCCTGGGTCTTCGGCTCGGCTCGCTTTCCGAGCGCCCCCGTCAACCCGACGGCCTCGAACATCTTGCCCTCGAATTGGACACCGTCGACGCCGCCGCATCCGGGCAGCGCAAGCAACGCGATGGCAACCATCACCCGTCCGACCGACGTCTTTGCTCGCTGCAGTGCCTGCGTCATGTGCCGCATCCCCCGTCGCTTGTTCTTGGCCGTCTAAGCGGCCTTCGAGGCGTCATTGCGACTCGTCCCAAAAGAATCATACAGAAGCCCTAGCACACCGGCAACGATCGCAACGTCCGCAATGTTGAACACGTACCAGTAGAATCCGAAGGCATGAAATGAGAAGAAGTCGGCAACCCCGCCCAGATGCACGCGATCAAGCGCATTCGCCAGCGCTCCGCCGATGATCAGTGCGAGGCTGGCCGCCAACAGTCGGCTCGTGTCCGCCTGCGACAACCAGACCCAGAGCACGCCGGCCACCAGTACCGCGAATGACGTCAGCAGCCACGGTCCGGCGCTATCGAGCAACCCGTACGAGACGCCCCGGTTGATGACGTAGACCAGATCGAGGAACGGCGTCACCGCGATCCGTTGCCCCTTCGGGATCTGGTAGACGTTGATCATCCACCACTTGTGCGCCTGGTCGACGATGAACGTGACCACGATCACCCACAAGCCCAACCGCGAGCCCGGCCCCCACGCCCATCGCAACAATCCGCTCGCCGAACGTTCGCTCATGCCGCCCCGCTGAATGTGACGATCGTCACGTCCTCATCGCCGAGCACGTCGCGGACGATGCCCTCGATCCGAGCCCAGTCTCCGCCCGCGAGCCCGGCCCCGATTTGGGGCACCCCGATTCGGGCGCCCGCATGGCGCCTCTTGAGGCATCCCATGGCATCACGCACCGCGTCATAGTCGACATCGACGCCGCCACCCATGCTCGGGTGGAACTGCGTGTAGGCATTGACGACCGTGAATCGCACCCCATCGCGCTCCACCACGGCAAACGAGCATGTCCCGAGCTTGGCCCTGTCACCGTGTGGTGTAGCCAGGTCCGCTTCGTACGCTTCGGGAAAATGCCGCCGTACCTGCGCCGCGAGGCCCCCGCCCATCGTATGGAAGCAATTGCAGCCATGCACGATCACGTCGAACCGCCCGGCCTTGGCAAGCGCTATGAGGTCCCCGCTGATCGTGCGCATCGGCTGTCCTCTCGCTCGAGACTTACCCTCTTGACGTCATCACCGCGAAGACGGGCCCCGGGCGAGAATGCAAGCAGCACTCTCGCCTCTCTCTAGCGAGGCCTCACGCCCGACCGTCGATCTCCCGCATTGCCGCTGCATCCCGCGCCGATAGCTCGGGGTAATCTGGATCGCTGCCCACATCCATCGTGAACCGCCACGAGCGGGCACACTTGCTACCCGCCGCTCGCTGCGAGACGACCGCGACACCCGGCACGTCCGCCAGCTTGAACGCCTCCGCCGGCGGCGCATCATCCACCGTGATCCCGATGCCCGACGTGATGCAGATTTCCGCCAGATCGATCCCGTCCAATGCGTCCATCAACCCCTGGTCCGCGAGATAAACGAGCGGCGCCGCCTCGAGGCTGGACCCGATCCGTTTGGCCGCCCGCTCGATCTCGAGCGCCCCCGTCACAACCGACCTGACCCGCCGGATCTTGTCCCACTTCTGATCGAGCGCATCGTCACGCCAGCCAGCCGGTATCTCGGGAAACGTCTCGAGATGCACCGAGCGGCCGTCCTCGTCGCCATACCGCGCGAGCCACGCTTCCTCGGTGGTGAACGACAAGATCGGCGCCAGCCACACGGTCGTGCACCGGAAGATCTGCTCGACCGTCGCCAGCGCCGCCTTTCGCTTCGCCGATGACGGCGGCTCGCAGTAGAGCGCGTCCTTGCGGATATCGAAGTAGAAAGCCGAAAGCTCCGTGTTCATGAACTGCGAGAGTTGCGCCACCACGCGCTTGTAGTCGTACTCGGCATAAGCCTTGCGCACGACCTGATCCAGCTCGGCGAGCCGGTGCAGCATCAGCCGTTCGAGTTCCGGCATCCCAGCACCACCCGCACCTGAAGGCGCGAGTATCCACGCGCCGGATGCCGTGTGGGCATCCGAAGGCGCCACCAAAGGCCGGGCATCCGAAGGCGCCAAGGAATAATGCGCCAGCGTGCCCAGCATCCAGCGCAGCGTATTCCGGATCTTTCGGTAGTTGTCCGAGAACGTCTTCAGGATCTCCGGCCCGATCCGGAGATCGTCCGCATAGTCCGACGACGCCACCCACAGCCGCAGAATATCGGCGCCCGATTTGGCGATCACGTCCTGCGGCGCCGTCACGTTGCCGACGGACTTCGACATCTTCTGCCCCTTCTCGTCGAGGCAGAAGCCGTGCGTCAGCACCACGTCGTAAGGCGCCCGCCCGCGCGTCCCCGATGACTCGATCAGCGAGGAATGGAACCAGCCGCGATGCTGGTCCGAGCCCTCGAGATACATGACGGTGTCCCGACCCCCATCCACCTTGCGCTTGAAGCCATAGAGCCCCGGAAAATGCTCCTTGTCCTCGAGCACGTAGGTGTGGGTGCTGCCCGAGTCGAACCACACGTCGAGAACGTCATTGACCTTCTCGTAGTCTGCCGGATTACGGCCCTCCGGCGCCATCTTGGTTGGCGCCTTCAGAAACCGCGCGCCATCGCTGTCCGTAAACCAGGCATCCGCACCTTCGGCGTACATCGCCTCATAGATACGCGCGTTCACCTCCGGGTCGACCAGCACCTCGTTGGTGCCCTTCTTCACGAACACCGTGATCGGCACGCCCCACGCCCGCTGCCGCGAGATCACCCAATCCGGCTTCGCCTCGATCATGCCCGCGATGCGGTTCTCGCCCGACGCCGGCACCCACTCCGTCTCGCGGATGGCCTGCAGCGACACCTCGCGCAGCGTCTTCGGGATCGCGGAGTTGTGACCGTCCGTCAGCCCAGCCGCCCGAAGCTTCTCGCGATGCTCACGGCTCACCTGCTCGAGGAACGGGATCTCCTTGTCCATGTGGATGAACCACTGGGGCGTGTTGCGGAAGATTACCGGCTTCTTTGAGCGCCACGAGTGCGGGTACTGGTGCTTGAGCCGCCCGCGCGCGACCATCATGCCGGCCTCGGCCAGTTTCTTGATCACCGCGTCGTTGGCCTTACCCTTCTCGCCCTTGTCCGTGATGATCCGCTCACCCTCGAACCCCGGCGCATCCTTCGTAAAGGCACCATTCTCGTCGACGGTGTAGGGGATCGCCGGATCGACACCCATCGCGATCAGCCTGCGCGTCGACGCCGTCCAGATGTCGAAATCCTCACGCCCATGCCCCGGCGCCGTGTGCACAAACCCCGTCCCCGCGTCGTCGGTGACATGGTCGCCGTCCAACAGCGGCACGTCGAAGGCGTACGCGTCCCCTCTCCCCTCTCCCTGCGCTTGAGCGTGGAGAGGGTTAGGGTGAGGGGCGGCCTCTTGCACGGCGGCTTGGATTTGGCCGCGCAACGGATGGGCGCAGACTAGCTTCGCCAGCTCTTCGCCGCTGACAGAGCCGAGGCGCTCGAAAGCTTCGACCTTGCCTGCCTTCATCACATCGGCCGCCAGCTTGTCGGCGAGCACGTAGGTCTCGCCGACCTTGGCCCAGTTGTTCTCTGGCGCGCCCGTCACCTTGAAGAGCCCGTAGTCGAGCTTCGAGTTGAAGCAGATCGCGCGGTTGCCCGGCAAAGTCCACGGCGTCGTGGTCCAAATCACAACGAATGCGCCGTCGGCATGATGCACCGCCGCCTGCTCGCCCAGGTAGGCGACGTGCCCCAACGCCGGAAACTTCACCCACACCATGTCGCTCTGGTAGTCCTGGTACTCGACCTCGGCCTCCGCCAGGGCCGTCTTCTCGACCACACTCCACATCACCGGCTTCGAGCCGCGATAGAGCTGATCCGTCTCGGCGAACTTCATCAGCTCGCGCGCGATCTGCGCCTCGGCCGGAAACGTCATCGTCGTGTAAGGGTGCTTCCAGTCGCCCTCCACACCCAGCCGCTGGAACTCGGCCGACTGCACGCCCATCCAATGCTCGGCGAAGGCGCGGCACTCGGCCCGGAACGCCTGCATCGCGGCCGGGTCCTTGAAGTTCGGCTTCGGCCGCCCCTTGGCCATGTACTCCTCCTCGATCTTCCACTCAATCGGGAGGCCGTGGCAGTCCCAGCCCGGCACGTAGTTGCTGTCGAAGCCCAGCATCTGCTGGCTGCGCGTCACGAGATCCTTGAGGATCTTGTTCAGCGCATGCCCGATGTGGATGTTGCCGTTGGCGTAGGGCGGCCCGTCGTGCAGCGTGAACCGCGCCCGCCCCTTCGACGCCGCCCGCAACTTGGAATACAGGTCGATCCGCTGCCAACGTTCGAGCAGCTTCGGCTCCATCTGCGGCAGTCCCGCCCGCATCGGGAAATCCGTCTTCGGCAGGAACAGCGTCTGTCCCCAGTCTCTTTCGGTGGCAGCTGGCGACCCGGTTGGTGAGGCGCCTTCCGACCCGCGTTCCGCAAGCTGGCCGGAAGGCGCGTTGTTAGGGGACTTCTTGTCGTTCGCCATGGCTCTCGTCCGGTCGGGCGCCGAATTGAGACGGCGCCAGGAAATTCGCTGCTGGCGCTTCTACCAACCGATCAAGCCTCGATCCAGCACGTTGAAAGAACGAGGCTCATCACCTTCTTCGAGCAACGCCCCGTGCAAAGCCCCACCCCTTCACTTGCGTCCCCGGCCGAAGCCAGGCGACCATCAGGTCGCTCGGCGCAGAGCCGGGGTCGCTTAGAGAACAATCTCCCACTCAACCGCCCATGTACGCGAGCAAGACCTACAGCGTTTACATCATGACGAACGAGCCGCGTGGCGTCCTCTATGTAGGAATGACCAGCGATCTGCCGAGACGTGCCCACGAGCACCGCGAGCAGCTGCTCAAAGGATTCACCCAGCGCTACAACGTGGATCGCCTAGTTTACTTCGAAGAGCATTCCGAGGCTGACGTTGCCGCCCGGCGAGAGCGGTCGATGAAGCGCTGGCGCCGGGACTGGAAGATCGAGCTTGTCGAGCGCGACAACCCCACCTGGGCTGACCTATTCGATCATGTCGTCCGCCGGGCCGGCTTCGACCCCTAAACAAACTTCGCCACCATTGACGAAGCGACCCCGGCTCGCCGCGCTACGCTCACGCTTGCGCTCTGGCCGGGGACGCAGACCTTCTGGAGCATCGCCGGGGCTCCGCGCTCACCAGCGCCAAGCACTCTTCCTCCCCAGCGCCCACCCCTTCACTTGCGTCCCCGGCCGAAGCCAGGCGACCATCAGGTCGCTCGGCGCAGAGCCGGGGTCGCTTGGGACTTCGTGACCCCTGCTCAGACCTCTCCTCTCAAATCTTCATCCCCAGCGCCTTCGCCACCGTGAACAGGTCCTTGTCGCCGCGACCGCACATGTTCATCACGATCAGGTGGTCCTTCGGCAGCTTCGGCGCGATCTGCATCACGTGCGCCAGCGCATGGCTCGGCTCCAATGCCGGAATGATGCCCTCCATCCGCGTGCAGAACTGCAAGGCGTCCAGCGCCTCCTTGTCGGTGGCGACCACGTAGTCGACCCGGCCCGACTCCTTCAACCACGAGTGCTCCGGCCCGATCCCTGGATAGTCGAGCCCCGCCGAGATGGAGTGGCCCTCGAGGATCTGCCCATCCTCGGTCTGCAGGAGGTAGGTGCGATTGCCGTGCAGCACGCCCGGCCGGCCGCCCGTCAGAGATGCGCAATGCCCGTTCTCCACCTCGAGCCCGTGGCCGCCCGCCTCGACGCCATACATGCGCACGCTCGGGTCATCGAGAAACGGATGGAAAAGACCGATCGCGTTCGAGCCGCCGCCGATGCAGGCGACGAGCGTATCCGGCAGGCGCCCCTCGGCGGCCATCATCTGCTCGCGAACCTCCTTGCCGATGATCGACTGGAAATCGCGCACCATCTCCGGATAGGGGTGCGGCCCCGCGGCCGTGCCGATGATGTAATAGGTCTCCCGCACGTTGGTCACCCAGTCGCGGAGCGCCTCGTTCATCGCGTCCTTCAGCGTGCCCGCGCCCGACGTCACCGGGTTCACCTTGGCGCCGAGCAACTTCATGCGCGCCACGTTCGGCGCCTGCCGCTCCACGTCCGTGGCGCCCATGTAGACCTCGCACGGCAGCTCGAACTTGGCGCACACCGTCGCCACGGCCACACCATGCTGACCCGCCCCGGTCTCGGCGATGATCCGCGTCTTGCCCATCCGCTTGGCGAGCAGGATCTGGCCGAGGCAGTTGTTGATCTTGTGCGAGCCCGTGTGATTGAGCTCGTCCCGCTTGAAGTAGACCTTGGCCCCGCCGAGCTCCCTCGTGATGCGGTCGGCCAGATAGAGCGGCGACGGCCGCCCCGAGTAGTGCGTGTTGAGGAAAGTCAGCGCCTGCGCGAACTCCGGATCGGCCTTGGCCGCGGTGTAGGCCTCCTCCAGCTCCAGGATCAGCGGCATCAGCGTCTCGGCGACGAAGCGCCCCCCGAAAATGCCGAAGAAGCCGCGCTCGTCCGGGCCGGTGCGATAGCTGTTCGGAGGCGTGCCGGTGTCGATCGAAGCGGTGGTCATGAGGCCTGGCTCCCGTCTCGGGGCTGGTGTTTCGGTACGTCGCGATTGCTCGCGTCGGCGGCGCGAGCAATCGCGATAAAAGCGCGAATGCGGTCATTGTCCTTGACGCCCGGCGCCCGCTCGACGCCGGACGAGACGTCGACGGCCGTGGCACCCGTCGCCTGGATCGCCTCGGCCACGTTTTCGGAGGTGAGTCCACCAGATAGCATGTAGCGCACCCGGTCCTTCACATCGTTGAGCGCTCGCCAGTCGAACACCGCCCCGTGTCCACCCGGACGGTCGGCCCCTTTCGGCGGCCGCGCATCGAACAGGATCAGGTCGGCCACCTCTGCGAAGTCGAGCGCCTGCGCCGCATCCTCGGCCGTTGCGACCTTGATCGCCTTCATCACCGGGATGCCGAAACGCCGCCGGATATCGGCCACGCGCTCTGCGCTCTCGTTGCCGTGGAGTTGCAGGACGTCGGGCTTCACGCCCTCCACGATCGCCTCCAGCAACCCGTCGTCCGCGTCGACGGTCAGCGCCACGATGCCAGCCCGTCCCCGCGCTTGACGCGCAAGCTCCTTGGCCGATTCCATCGACACGTTTCGGGGGCTCGGCGGGAACAATACCAGGCCCACGTCGTCCGCACCGGCATCAAGCGCCGCGGCCATCGCCTCGGCGGTGTTAAGTCCGCAGATTTTGACCCGCGTCGGCACGATCGATCCGTGTTTGCATGGACATTAAAGGGGCCTGAGGCCGAGCCGACGCCATAGCAGGTGGCCCAGCCCCCGTCACCGCCGAAAAGCGCCTATCAGTAGCGCGGCATCGCCCGCGCCCACATTAAGGCCCGGGCCGAGCAGCTTCGCTATCGCACCACGGCAAGAGACCGGGCGGGGGGTCCCGCTGCGGCAACCTGGGCGTCGCGCTCCCGCGCCAGCCGGTCGGCCTCGGCACGCCACTTCATGGCGTCTTGTGCGCGTTGACGCGCGGTCTTGCGCCACTGGCTCTGGCTTATCCACGTCGCCCATCCGCCGAGCACGACGCCGGCCACGAGGGCACCGAACAGAAAGAAATAGAACGGCATGTCCACCGCCAGCGCCGGTCTCTCGGGCCGGAACGGATCGAGAATCATGCGAACGCTGTGCCGGTTCGAAACCGCCAGCGTTATGAGGAGGAGGGCCGCCGGAAAGGCGATGAGCAGCCGAACCACCCGCTTCAGCACGGCGATATCTCCTGATCGTCCAGAGTTTCAATCATGCCAGCCTGCCATCCGGCCCGCCGTCACGTTCCCGCCCTCGCCGTGCGCGGCGTCCGTTGCGGAGCGCGCCGCTTGGCAGCCGGCTTCTTCGCCGCCTTCTCGGCCTTCTCGTCGGCGTTCAGACGCTCGCGCAATTCCTTGCCCGTCTTGAAGAAGGGCACGAATTTCTCATCCACGGTCACCGAGTCACCCGTGCGCGGATTGCGCCCGACACGTGGTGGCCGGTGCTTCACGGTGAAAGCTCCGAACCCCCTCAGCTCGACCCGGTCGCCTCGCGCCAACGCGTCCACGATCTCATCGAATATGACGTTCACGATGCGCTCGATGTCGCGATGGTAAAGATGCGGATTGGCGCTCGCGATTTTCGCGATCAACTCCGACTTGATCATTGACCCCTCCCACTATGCTCGCTCACGACCGCCCCTCGATGCAGTCGCAGCTCTAACATTTTCTTGTTGTTACTCATTTTTCGCTCGGCTGCCAAACGGAAACCAGCCCGCCGCTCCGAAGTGCCGCAAGGCGCGGATCGTCTGCCAGCCAATCGAAGACGGCGCCATCGAACCCGAGGAGTCGGATCGCACCCTGCGTCAGCATTCCGAGCACGCCGAGCGAGTCGGCCTTCTTCGGTTTCCAATCGACCACCTTGAGATCGCGCGGCACGCCTTTCTGCTCGACCAGATAGCGGACCACCTCCGGCTCGCCACCGATGGCGTCGATCAGCTTGTGTTGTAATGCTTCCCGTCCCGAGAAGATCCGCCCTTGCTCGAGCCCTGGGATGGAAGCCGTCTCGACCTTGCGCCGATCCGCGACCAGACCGCGGAACCAGCTCATGCTCTCGGCCACCATCTTCTCGGTCGTCTCGCGTCCTGCCGGTCCAAGCGGATGAAACGGCGAAGGCTCGGCCTTCAATGGCCCGCTCTTCACCTCGTTCATCTTGACGCCGAGCTTTCCCAGCAGCTCGGAAACCTCGGCCCATTGGAAGATGACACCGACAGATCCGGTGATCGTGTTGCCGCGGGCGAAGATCTGATCCGTCGCGAGGCCGGCGATGTAGGCGGCCGACGTCGCGATCGTGCCGAACTGCGCCACCACCGGCTTTTTCTGCGCAACGTCCCGGATCGCCTCGAACAACGCTTCCCCGCCCGTTGTCGTGCCACCCGGGCTGTTCACGTAGAGGATCACCGCGGAGATGCTGTCCTTCCGCGCGAGCTTACGCAGCAGCGCCAGCTGATCTCGATTCTCGGTAATCATCCCCTCGACGGAGACGCGTGCGATCTGCCGCTTCTCGAATAGCGTTCCGTCCGCACCTCCCGACCCGAGAAGCCCCAGCACACCGATCGCGAGCACGCCCGCCAGAACGGCCGCTGCCCGCCAGAACGACATCGAGCGCCTCAACCGTCGGCGATCGAGCAGGGCTTCCGTTTCGAGAGACATTGACTGTCCTTGGCACTTCGCTGACGGCCCGAGACGCGAGTGCAGCTCGGGACAAGGCGTTTTGAGATGACGGCTTCGCTGAGCGAAGTTATGCCGAACCCGCCGGCTCGGCAACAGGCGCGGCACGCCCATCTGACGCAAACTATTGACCTCGTGAAGGAAGTCATGCGCCTCGCAAGCGTCTGCCGCGCCCCGGGCGACCGCTATTCGGTCCGCAACTTCAGTTTCTTGGTTAGCGCCTCGTAACGCGCGTAGTCTTTTCGCATCAGAGCGTCGAGTTCCTCGGGCGTGCCTCCGATTGGAGCCAGCGCCGACTTCAGGAATTGCGCCGCGAGGGGTTTGTCCTCGGCGATGATCTTGTTGATCGCCGCATTCATGCCCTTGATTGCCGCCGGCGGCGTACCAACCGGCGCGTACATCGCGAACCACACGACATAGTCGAGCTCCGGATAGATCTCCTTCAGAAGCGGGACATCAGGATAGTCCGGATGTCGCTTCAGGTCGCTCACCGCGAGTAGACGCGCTTTGCCCGCCGCCACGTGTGGCAGCGTGTTGGGGTCGGCATGCACCTGGTGCACACCCGCGAGGAAGTCCGCGAGCGACTCCCCGCCCCCCCGATAGGGCACATGCAGGATATCGGCGCCGACCTGCAGCTTGAACGCCTCGCACATCAGATGGCCGTACGAGCCGACACCTGCCGTTCCCCACGAGATTTTCCCCGGGTTGGCTTTCGCGTAAGCCGCAAACTCCTGCACCGTCTTCACCGGCAGCGAGGGATGCACCGCCAGCAGCAACGTGCCGCTGGTCAGGTTGACGACAGGCACGAGATCCTTGAGCGGATCGTAAGGGGTCTTTCGCAGATGCGGCAGGATCACGACGCTGAGCGCCGGGGTCACGCCGAACGTGTACCCGTCGGGAGCGGCCTTGGTCAGCGCCTCGAGGCCGAGCGCACCCGACGCGCCTCCTCGGTTCTCGATGACCACTTGCTGGCCGATGGATTTGGTCAGCCGCTCGGCGAACGGCCGCATAGCATTGTCGGTTGAGCCTCCCGGCCCGAAATTGACGATCACCCGGATGGTCTTCGAGGGCCAGGCAGCGTCCTGCGCCGACGCCGGCAATCCTGTGCACAGCGCAATGCCGGCCGCGGCGAGCACGCCGACCACGACGGTTCGATAGGACATGGGCATTCCTCCAGATCCGGCCTGTTGTTTTGCAATGACGGCCGGTTCTGGATGCTAGGACGACAACTTGTCGCACAGCAAGTCGTCGCCGCCTTTTCTCACGCCGAGATCCGGAAACGGGTGGCAAGCAGCGCGACAGGATGCTCTGAGATGTTCGACGCTTGCGTCTTGCCAACCGCCCGCGAGGATCGCTGCATGCCCCTTGCCGCCAGGCCATCGGTGGACTCTGGCATGGCCTGGGCCATGCTCGCTGCGGCTTTTGTCGTCGGCTTCGTGGTCTTTGGCATCGTCTACAGCTTCGGCGTGTTCCTCAGCCCGATCATGACCGACTTGGACGCGAGCCGGACGACCACGTCGTCGTACTACGCGGTCTCGTCCCTCGCTTTCTATATGCTGGGGCCCCTGACCGGCCGGGCAGGTGACCGCTTCGGTCCGCGCGCGCTGGCGGCGATCGGCGCGCTGGCGCTCGGCGGCGGCCTCGTAGCCACCGCGTTTGTCCAGGACGTCCGGGTCGGGCTTTTCACCTACGGGCTGGGCGTCGGCCTGGGCGCGGCCTGCGCCTATATCCCGACGTTCGCAATACTCGGCGGTTGGTTCGATCGCTACCGAACCAGTGCTCTCGGCATCGCAGTCGCCGGTACGGGCTGCGGGATGCTGGTCGTGCCGCCGCTCGCTGCTCTTCTGATCGAGCAGACCGGCTGGCGCGAGGCCATGATCATCCTCGGTCTCGGCAGTGGAATTCTACTGAGCGCCGCCTCCCGCCGCGCGAGAGACGCGCACCGAAGTCTCGCTGAGCAGCGCACTGCGCTCGGGTACGTTCCGAACCCTCTATATCTCGTGGATCCTCGGTACCATGGCGCTGTTTGTGCCACTGGTCTACCTGCCGGCCTTCGCCGTCGAGCAGGGCGTCGATGCGGTCCGGGCCGCCTGGCTCTTCTCCGTCGTTGGCGGGGCCAGCATCGTTGGGCGGCTCGGGATCGGCCTTCTCCAGCGGTTTGTCGGGATTGTCACAATCTACAAGGCCTCGGTGCTCGCCATGGCCGCAAGCTACGTGATGTGGCTGGTCCTTCCCGGCTTTGACGGGGCCGTCGTCTTCGCTGGCGTCCTGGGCCTCGCTTATGGGCTTCGCATCGCACTTGTCGCGCCCGTTCTGATCGCCTTCTTCGGCTTGAAGGATCTCGGTGCGTTACTCGGTGTCTTCTTTACTGCGACAGGAATAGCCGGTCTCTTGGGGCCCCTCGTTGCGGGGCTCGCCGTCGACGCGACCGGCGACTACCAGCTCGCCATCCAGTTGACGATCGCCATGGGCGGCTTGGCATTTTTGGCCGTTCTGCCGCTCGCCGACCCACCGGCCCGTGCACTTTCTACGCATCCAACGGATGGCAGCGCGAGATGATCTTGGCCCTGGCCCCGGCTCTCTTCGTGCTGCTCTGGTCGAGCGGCTTCGTCGCCGCCAAGCTGGCCGTGCCGTTCGCCGAGCCGTGCACGTTTCTGGCGATGCGTTTCGCGATCGTCATCGCCCTTCTAGCGCCGTTCGCCGTAGCCAACCGCGCGACCTGGCTCGGACAGCCGTCCCGCCTTCTGCACTCCGGTATCGCCGGCGCGCTTATGCAGGGGTTTTATCTCAGTTGCGTTGTGTGGAGCATCTATCTCGGCATGCCTGCAGGCGTGGTCGCCCTCGTCGTCAGCCTGCACCCGATCACGACCGCCGTCCTGGCCCATCTCGTTCTCGGCGAACGGATCTCTCCACTCGGCTGGGTCGGCTTCGCACTAGGCATCGTCGGCGCGATGCTCGTGCTGTGGCCCAAGCTCGACCTGGCCTCGAGCGGCATCCGCGCCGAGACCATCGGGCTATGCCTTATGGCGCTGCCGGCGATGTCGTGTGGCACGGTCTATCAGAAGCGCTTCGCCTCGGATCTTGGCGTCGCATCGGCGACGTGCCTCCAGCATGTCGGAGCTCTCGCCGTTGTCGCCCTCGGCGCTTGGCTCCTCGAAAGCCGCGTCGTCGACTGGACGCCGACTTTGATCGGCTCGCTCGCCTGGCAGGCGGTTGCCGTGTCGTGTGGCGCAGTGCTTCTCCTGCTGCTCATGCTCGGCGCCCACGGCGCCGCCCGCGCCGCCTCGGTCTTTTATCTGATCCCTGCCGGCACCGCCCTTATGACCTACCTCACGCTCGGCGAAGGCCTCGACCTCGTCCAGCTCGCTGGTGTCGTCGTCGTCACCACGGCCGTCGTCCTCATCGGGTCGACGAGGCCACGCGCGCAGTCGACCCCGGCGACACCCTCGGCGGTTTCGCCAGCCGATGCTTTGCCCGCGAGCCGCCGCGTCGAGATCGACGGCCGCGATGCCGCGACGGGGCCGATGACGTGAATGCCGGGCGCGCACTGCGACTCTCGAATGTAGAAGGGGCGGCACCCATCGGCACCGCCCCTCCAAAACCAGCCTACTGACCTCGCGGTCGGAAACGGCCTCAGCCGTCGCCACCCTCGCGCTTCTTGAGGGCGGCCTTGAAGATGTCGCCGAGCGACGCGCCGGAGTCCGACGAGCCGTACTGCGCCACGGCCTGCTTCTCCTCGGCGATCTCCAGCGCCTTGATCGAAACCTGGATGCGCCGGGCCGCCTTGTCGACCGTCAGCACCTGGGCATCCACCTTGTTGCCGACGTTGAACCGCTCGGGCCGCTGCTCGGAGCGGTCGCGCGAAAGGTCGGCACGCTTGATGTAGGTGGTGATGTCGGAGTCGGCGATCTTGACCATGATGCCGTTCGGCTCGACGGCGGTCACCTCGCAGGTGACGGCGTCGCCCTTCTTGTACTTGCCGAGCGTGTCGAGCGGATCGCCGGCCAGTTGCTTGATGCCGAGCGAGATGCGCTCCTTGGAGCTATCGACATCGAGGACGACAGCTTGGACGTTGTCGCCCTTCTTGTAGTCCTTGATGACCTCCTCGCCGGCCTTGTTCCAGTCGAGGTCGGAGAGGTGGACCATCCCGTCGATACCGTTGTCGAGACCGATGAACAGTCCGAACTCGGTGATGTTGCGGATCGGACCTTCGACGATCGAGCCCTTCGGATGCACGGTGAGGAATGAATCCCACGGGTTATCCTGGGTCTGCTTCAGGCCGAGCGAAATGCGCCGCTTGTTCGGATCGACCTCGAGGATCTGCACGTCGACCTGCTGGCTGGTCGACACGATCTTTCCGGGATGGACGTTCTTCTTCGTCCAGCTCATCTCCGAGACGTGGATCAGACCCTCGACGCCGGGCTCGAGCTCCACGAAGGCACCATAGTCTGCGATGTTGGTGACCGTCCCGCTGAAGCGCGCATTGACCGGATACTTCGCCTCGATGCCTTCCCACGGATCAGACAGCAGCTGCTTCATGCCGAGGCTGATGCGCTGTGTCTCGGGGTTGATGCGGATGATCTGCACCTTCACCGTATCGCCGACGTTGACGACGTCGCTGGGATGATTGACCCGGCGCCACGCCATGTCGGTGACGTGCAGCAGGCCGTCGATCCCGCCGAGGTCGATGAACGCACCGTAGTCGGTGATGTTCTTGACCACGCCGTCGATGACCTGGCCCTCGCCGAGGCGCGCCACGATCTCCGACCGCTGCTCGGCTCTGGTCTCCTCGAGCACCGACCGGCGCGAGACGACGATGTTGCCGCGGCGGCGATCCATCTTGAGGATCTGGAACATCAGCGGCTGGTGCATCAGCGGACCGATGTCGCGCACCGGACGAATGTCCACCTGCGAGCCCGGAAGGAACGCGACCGCGCCATCGAGGTCGACCGTGAAGCCGCCCTTGACCTTGTTGAAGATGACGCCTTCGACCTTCTCGTTGGCTTCGAACTGTTTCTCGAGCCGAGTTCCAGCTCTCCTCGCGCCGCGCCTTGTCACGCGAAAGCACGGCCTCGCCCAGCGCATTCTCCATGCGCTCCAGGTAGACCTCGACCTCGTCGCCGACCTTGAGATCAGCTGGCTTGCCGCCGACGCCGAACTCCTTCAGCGGAACGCGGCCTTCCATCTTGAGACCCACGTCGATGACCGCGAGATCCTTCTCGATCGCGGTGATCGTGCCCTTGATCACGGTGCCCTCGAAGGCGTTATCCTCGCCCATCATCTCATTGAGGAGGGCCTCGAAATCGCCGCGGGACGGGTTCATCTCTCTGGTGGCAGCCTCGGTGCTCATCAAGTGTCCTTGCTCGCAAGTGTGTAAGAGGAGGCGACCGGCGCCATGGCCGGCTCGAACCTCGGGTTTCAGGGGATTGGCGCCCAATACAAATGGCGCCGACCGACCACGGTTCTCTCCCGCGGTTTGCCGACGCCGCCTCGAAAGGCGCCCAAGCTGTGTCAGTTCGGCTCGCTACCGTGAGCGGGAAGCAAATCCCACCGGCTTCGGATTGGGGCAGCCCTTTGGGTCACCCCAGCCGGGCGATCCTCCTTTTGATCAACCCGACGGCAGCGTCGAATGCCGCTTCTATATCCATCTCTGTCGTATCGAGCAAGTCGGCATCGGTCGCGGCGCGCATAGGAGCGTCGGCCCTGCTCTGATCCCGCTCGTCCCGCAGCCGCAGAACCTCTGTCACCGCCTCGAGCGTGACCGGGTCGCCGCGTCGGCGTAGTTCCTCGAAGCGGCGCTGCGCACGTACGGCTAGGTCGGCCGTTACGAATATCTTGATGTCCGCGTCGGGACACACCACCGTGCCGATGTCCCGCCCATCGAGCACGGCACCTGGATGTTGCGCTGCGAAAGCCCGTTGCAGCGCCAGCAGGGCTTGCCTGACCGCCGGAAACTTGGCCACCACCGAGGCCGCGTCTCCCGCGCCTGGCGATCTCAGATCGGGATCGTCGAGGGTCGCCGTGTCCAGCATTCGGGCAGCTTGAGCCGCAAACGCTTCATCCTCCAGCGATTGCCCCCGCGCCAGCACATCCCGCGCCACTGCCCGGTAGAGCAGACCCGTGTCGAGGCAGGCATAGCCGAGATGCTCCGCGATCCGCTTCGCGAGCGTGCCCTTCCCCGAGGCGGCCGGTCCGTCGATGGCGATGATCATGCAGAATGGCTTCCGTGCAATCGCTCGTCGCGAGAGTTAGGCCAAGTTCGTTCCGTCGACAATCGGGCAACCGCCGGACATACGAAAGGCTCCGCCACGAGTGACGGAGCCTTCCGGCTGATGGACCGTCGATGGTCAGCAGGCCTCAGGCCTGCTGGATCGCCGAAAGCTCCCACTTGTCGGGACCAGCACCGGATGGACGATAGAACGTCCAAAGCTCGGTCACCTGCTGCGGCTCGGTCGTCGAGCCCTCGATCACGCGGCCGCTCTTCACATCGACCAGCGCGTCGATCAACTCATAGCGCATCGCGACGGTCGCGTACTCGCTCGCACCCTCGCGCCATGCTTCCGCGAGGTCGCCCTGCAGAAGCGTCGGCTCCGAGAGGTCGTTCGAGACGCCACGGCGCTTGTTGTCCTCGAGTTCATGAGCAAACTGAGACAGCATCTCCGGCGTCAGCCGGTGCTCCAGCGCCTGGATGTCAGCGTTGGCGTAGCCGAGCTGGACCTCCTTGAGCAATCGCTCGAACGCGTTGTAGTCGTCGCCACCGATCACCAGCTCGGGCTGCGCGACACCCATGCCGCCCATGCTGGCCCGATAGGCCTGCTGACCCGGCGTCGGCCCCGCACCAGACCCAGCCGCCGCGGATGCCATGGCGGGCTGACCGTTGCCACCGCGCAGGCGGCGGAACAGCATCACGCCCAGCATCACGATGCCGGCGATCATCAGGCCCTGCAGCACGAAGCCCAGAACTGCAGCCAGACCGCCGCCCATGCCGAACAGGCTGGCGAGGCCGGCGCCGATCAGACCGCCGAGCAGAAGGTTGCGCATCATGCTGCCGCCGCGCGTGGCCTGCTGGGCGGTTGCAGCCGCACCCGGACGCCCGGGTTGCGTGATCGACTTCTGGATCGGCGCGGTTTGTGGCGCCGTCTTGGTCGCCGGAGGCGCCGAGAATGTCTTGCTGCCGCGGCTGCCGAAGCTACCGCCGCGCCCACTACGGGCCTCGGCGAAATCGGCGGTCACCATGGCGCCTGCGCCCAGCACAGCCAAAATTGCGAGAGCCTTGCCGGAAAACAGCTTGGAACGGGTGTTCATCTTGCCCCTCAGTGTTGCGACGGGCCACGGAAGCCCGCGAACGCGGGCCCGGACGGACGTGACACAGATATAGGGCACGCCCTCGTTTCGTCCAGTCCGCACATTTACTGAGCACCACCATGAACGAGAAAAGTGTTTACCGAATAGTCAATTGGCCTCGCGTCCCGCCTGCTGGCGGGCCCGTTCCGCCTCCAGATCCTTCAACGATCGACGACGGATCTTCCCCGTCACGGTCTTCGGGATCTCGTCGATGAACTCGACCGCCCTCGGATACTTGTAGGGCGCCGTCACCGATTTGACATGCTCCTGCATCTCGCGCATGAGGCCGCTCGAGCTGGCAAACCCCGCCTTTAGCACCACGAACGCCTTGACGATCTCGCCCCGCTGCGCATCCGGGCTCGGAACCACCGCGCATTCTGCGACCGCGGGATGCTCCAGCAGTGCGTTCTCCACCTCGATCGGGCCGATCCTGTAGCCGGCCGAGTTGATCACGTCGTCGGCCCGGCCCGCATACCAGAGATAGCCGTCGGCATCCTTGGTGCCGCGATCGCCGGAGAGATACCATCGGCCCTCGGCACCTTCGACGAAGCACTCGGCCGTCCGCTCAGGGTCTTGCCAGTACCCGAGCATCAGCTGTGGGCTCGGCGTCAGAAGCGCCACATGGCCTTCCTCTCCAACCCGGAGCCTGCGACCGCTATCATCGACGATGTCGATGTCCAGCCCCGGCTGTGGCCTCCCCATCGAGCCTAGACGAACGGGCTCGGACGGATAGTTGAGCACCATCATCAGTGCTTCGGTCTGCCCGTAGGCCTCCGAGACGAGACAGCCCGTCGCCTCCCGCCAGCGCTCCGCCGCCACCGGGCTCACCGCCTCGCCGGCCGACACCGTCCGCCGCAGTGTCGTGAGATCGTAGGCCGATGTCGGCTCGCTTCCGAGCCGTAGAAGCTCCGTGCTCGAGGCGCAGAACACCGTGATCCGGTGCTTGGCGAGCAGCCTGAGCCGCTCGGACGGCTCGAAAGGCCCGTCGTACTGGAAGGCGGTGGCCCCTGCGCTCCACGGTCCCCAGATGACGCTGGTCCCGGCCTTGCTCCACCCCGTATCGGCCGTGCACCAGATCCGGTCTCCGGGCTCGAGATCGAGCCAGAGATAGGCCTGCATCCGCCACGCATAGAGCGCACGAGCCGCGTGTAAAACCCCCTTCGGATGCCCCGTCGATCCGGACGTGTAGTACATCACCACCGGATCCTCGATCCCGATCCGAGGCGAGGCAAACCGGTCCGAGCCCTCCCGCACCATCTGCTCCCACGATCGCCAGCCTGCCGTGGCTGGCGGCGGGCTCGCCGCCGGGGAGTCGCCAGCGACCACGAGCGACTCGACCGCGATCCGCACCGGAACCTCAGCCTCGACCTCGGCAAATTTCTCGATCTGCCCGGTCCGGCAGATCGCTACCTTCGCCCCCGAGTTTCTAACCCGGTATGCGATGTCACGTGCCGTCAGCATCTCGATGCACGGTATGGCGACGGCGCCCATCCTCACGCAGGCAATGAGCGCGATCTGCCATTCAGGAACACGCGGCAGCATCACGATCACCCGATCGCCCTTCGAGACGCCCGCCGCCGCCAGCGCCGAAGCCAGCTGGCACGAAAGCCGCGATATGTCCGAATAGCGATAGGCGGCGGCCGCTCCCGCGGCATTCTCCCAGATGAGCGCTATCCCATCCTGCTCCGCGGCCCATCGATCGATCACGTCCGTCGCCAAGTTGAACGTCTCGGGAATGTCCCAGCGAAAGTCGCGCGCAAGCTCCTCGTAACGGCGGCGCCGCGCGATCCCCCGCAAGTGATCGTCTCTCATCGCCCGTCCCCTACTTGGCCTTCCGCTTGGCCTTCTCCGCGAAGAATGTAGCGATCGCCGCCTGCGGCTCGCCGGTTCTGTAGGCATCCGATAGGGCATCGATGCCGGCATAGATGCCCTCGTCGACCGACACCCGCTGCCAGCGGTTCATCAGCGCCTTCTGCGCCCGGACCGCCTGCGGCGTCGCCTTCAGCATCAACGCCACCCAGTGCTCGACCGCCGCATCCAGGCCCGCCGCGGGCACGACCTTTTGCGCAAAGCCCATGGCCAATGCCTCTTGCGCCCCGAATGTCTCGCCGGTGAGCAGGATCTCGCGCGTCTTGCCCCAGCCGATCAGCCCCGGCAGCAGCGCGGCCTCGATCACCGACGGCAATCCCATTACCACCTCGGGCATGCCGAGCACGGCGCCCTCGACCACCACCCGCATATCCGCCGAGGCCGCTACCTCGAGCCCGCCGCCGAGGCAGAACCCGTTGACCCGCCCGATCACCGGCACGGGGCACCCGCGGATCGCTTTGCAGGCCATGTGCAGCCGCGTGATGAAGAGCCGCGCGCTATCGGCGCACATCCCGCCGAGCTCGTTCAAGTCGGCGCCGCCGATGAATGCGCGGTCGCCCGCCCCCGTCAGCACCACGGCTCTGAGCTCGCTATCGCGCGACAGCCTCTCGAACGTCTCGCGCAACGCCACCACGATCGGCGTCGAAAGCACGTTGAGCCGGCGGCGATTGTCGATCGTGACGTGCGCCACCGGGCCGAGCGCCCCGTGCTGCACTATCTTCACGCTGACGCCGGCTTCGGTCATGGTCGGTCCTCCACAAGATCCTGATGCTCGCAACTTGGCAGATCCCACCATGCCGCTCCAGAACCGAGTGACACCCGAAGGCGACATCGTCGCCCATGCGGCCCGCGGCCTCATGATGGGCAATCGCGGCGGCGCGCTGCACGACGAGCATCGTACGCTGCGCCGCCGCCGCTGGGTCTCGAAGCAGTGGATCTGTTGCCGGCTGGCCTTCAAAGCCCGCCACCGTCAGGTCATGGCGCCTGGGCAGTATACCGAGCTCTTCTTCCTCGACGAGGCGACAGCCCTGGCGGCCGGCCACCGCCCTTGTTTCGAGTGCCGTCGCGCCGACGCTGTCGCATTCGCCACGCTATGGGCCAAGGTCCACGGCCGGGAAGGCCGTCCATCTGCACCCGAGATGGACGAGATCCTGCAGACTGAGCGCGTCGATGCCCACGGCGACAAGGTGACTTACGAGGCGCCTCTCGCCGAGCTACCGGACGGCGCCTTCGTCCGTTACGACCGCCAGCTATTGCTCGTCCGGGGCGCCAGCCTCCATCCCTGGACACCGGACGGCTACACGCCTCCCCGGCACCGCCCTCGGGACGGCATCGCCGAGGTCCTCACCCCCCGCACCATCGTGGCGATCCTCGCCTCTGGCTTCATGCCCGCCCTGCATCCGTCAACGGCCGACGGCCGGCCTTGATCAGCCTCCGCTGGACTTCCGCTCGATCCCAGCCTTCAGCAGCAGATAGAGCGTCGTCGCATTGAGCACGTGCCACAGCGCATGCGTTCCCCGCTCATGACCGAGCAGGTGCGTCACCCCGCACACATCCCTGTCGATTGTCCTGAACACCGCCGAGACGAAGAAGATGCCCCCCGCCGCGAGCAGCAGCCGTCCGGCACGTAAGCCTCGCCGCTCCGCCACGAGACCGATGATCAAGAGCGACGCCAGCGCCGGCAGATAGCCGAGCGAGCCGTTGAGGCAGGGCTCGACGCCACCGCTCCCGCCCGTCGCCCCCGCGATCTCCCTCGCCGCGCACGTTACGCTCGACGCCAGCGACCCGGCATAGAGAAACGCCGGCAGGATGACGCCGATCGCCAACCAGCCAAGCCCCAGGAAAGCCCGTAGCGCATAGGCGAGATAGCCGACCATGAACACCGTAATCGGCGCGATGTCCGCAACCAGCGCCCACCGGGTCGCGAACGTGTGAAAGAGAAAGCTGCCGATCCCGATGGCCGCCACGAGCGCAACCAGCGACCACAAGGCCAGCCGTTCGCCAATCCCGCTCGCCGCGTCTGGTTTCGTGCGGCGCAGGAGCTTCGTCCCCGCGGCGGCCGCCGCCACCAGAAAGGCACCGTTGGTCACCGCGTTCACCGGCTCGGCCCAGAACGAGGGATCCAATCCGCGCTCGCAATAGTTGAAGACCTGCTCGAGCCAGCTCAAAACGACCCTCCTCCTCACCCGTGGTCGACGCAAGCATCCCGATGCGTCGATTGCCCCGGATGCAGCGATGCGTTACCTCCCGACCGTGTAGCCGAGTCACGATTCCATCCGAAGAGGCCCCCATGACGACGCCATTCTGGCGCGCTCTTTGTGACAGGCGCGCGCACGTCCTCTCAGTGACGGCCTTGGCCCTCGTCTTCATACCCTCCGCTGAGGCTCGGCCGCGCCACAGCGGCGAAGGCTCGGTGGTCGCCTGTAGCCACTATGGCAACGGCTGCGTTCGTGGACCTGTCCGGCACGGCCCGGTCGGCCTGCAGGTCCGCATGCCCGGCGGCACCTGGATCGGCTGCAAGCGCAGTTGCCGACGGACGCTCCGCGAGGAAGCCCTGGACTTCTTCGAGACCATGAACGAGCGCATTTGGGACCGGTGAAACTCTGCGGTATCAGGCAACGCCCCCGTTCCCTTCTCCGATTACGTAGCCGCGCGTCGCCAGACCGTGACCAGACTGTCAGTAGGGGTACGCTGAAAGGCTCGAAGGACTTGTCCACCAAGCCGCCCCGAGCCGCTTGCCTTGGTCGCGGCACAATGCACAATCACTTTTGCTGAACGCCTGCTTCGCGGACCGACCCGGGCCATCCGCGAGCAGCCATTCCAGGGGTTCCGGCGGGTCGTTATGGCGAAGCTCATCCGCTCCGTTATCGCATTGGCAATCGTCGGCTCACTGGCCGGCGGAGCCGGTTTTTGGGCCTTCGCCGAAAACATCCGCTCGCTTTCCCCAACTCCTGATCCTCGCGCCGACGCCATCGTTGTACTCACCGGTGACGAGGAGCGAATCACATCCGGAGTGCGCCTCATGGTGGAGGGACGCGCCCAGCGACTTTTGATTTCGGGCGTTCACCCGACCACTCGCATGCCAACCGAGCTCAAACGCCGCATCCGAGGCAAGGACGCCACCCGCGAGGCCTTGGTGCGTTGCTGCGTCGACATTGGCCACGAGGCAATGAACACCAGCGGCAACGCCGACGAGGCGGATCGCTGGGCGCGAAGCAACGGCTTCCGGAGCCTGATCGTCGTCACGTCGAGCTACCATATGCTTCGCAGCCAGGTCGAGTTCGCGCGCGTGATGCCCGACATCCATCTCGTGGCCCATCCCGTCCGCGTTGGCCGCAATCTGCAGTTGGAGAGCTGGTGGCGCCATTGGCCGACCGCCCGGCTACTGATCGGTGAGTATGTCAAGTTTCTGGGCTCCAGCGCCCGGTTGTCGGTCGCACGCCTCGTGACGCCCGCGCCTCCGTCGCCTCGCGCTCCCCTTCCGCCCGGCAGCCTGCCGTCGGCCTCCGCCAATCCCAGGTCCGAACAATGAGCCCACCGCTGGGAGTGGCCGTGCGCTCGGCCGTGTTCAACGTGACTTTTTATCTCGTCACTGCGCTGATGATGCTGCTCGGTATATGGCTGCTCATCGGTCCCCGGTCCTGGGCCATGCAGGGCCTGCGATGGCATGGCTTGGTTTGTCTCTGGTTGCTCCGCGTGATCTGCGGCACCCGCTACGAGGTGCGCGGCCGCGAGCACCTTCCTCCCGGCTCCTGCCTGGTCGTCGCCAAGCACCAGTCCGCCTGGGACACCTTCGCCCTGGTTCCCTTGTTTCGTGACCCCGCCATCGTGCTCAAGGCCGAGCTGACCCGCATCCCCCTCTACGGCTGGTTTTGCGTCAAGTTCGACCACATCCTGGTCCGCCGCGATCGCGCCGCCGTCGCGCTGAAGGCCATGCTTGCCGACGCCAAAGCCCGCTCCGCTGCCGGCCGCGAGGTGCTCATTTTTGCTGAAGGAACCCGCCGTCCGCCGGGCGCCGAGCCCGACTACAAGCCCGGCTACGCGGCACTTTACGACACGCTCGGTGTCCCCCTCGTCCCACTCGCGCTGAATTCAGGCCTCTACTGGCCGAGAAAGAGCCTGACGCGCTATCCCGGCACCATCATCGTCGAGATCCTGCAGCCCATACCGGCCGGCAAACCCCGCGCCGAGATGCGCCGCACCGTCGAGGCAGCCATCGAGCAGGCGTCCTGGCGCCTGATCGCCGAGGCCGCCCGCGAGCCGACCCCGCCACCCAAGGCCCGGGAGCTCGCGACCTCGGCCCCGGCCCCGGCTTGACGGGCATCCGGCATGACCCGCTCCACGCTCCGCCAGACACTCGGATGGTCCTACGTCGCACTCTTCGTCGTGCTCGGCGTCTCGCTCGTCACCAAGCTGGCGCCGCACGTTCCCGGCATCGCCGGCACGCCATGGGAGCGTATCGGTGCGGACGTCTACGAGTACCTGAAGGACATGGCGTTGGTCTTCGTCACCGTGGTGGCCACTGTCCTTGCCGGCATCTATCAGCGCCGCCAGAGCTTCCTCGCCGCGCTGAAGGAGGAATGGCGGGAGATCGTCGACGCCAAGTCCAAGCTCTACGCCTTCACGCGCCGGGACAGCCCTTCCCAGCAGGACTACCTCGACGCATTCCTCGCCATCTCCGCCACGCTCGACAACATGCGCACCGTCTACGCCAACGTCGGCGAGACCGACGGCATGATCGGCATCTATCCCTTCGCGCCCCTCCACGATATGCGCCGCGCTTTGCAGACCTTGGATCCCGCAAAGGCCAATCCGATCTCGGTCGAAGACCGACGTCTCGCCCGCGACGCCATCCTCCAGTCGTTCTACGCCCTCCGCGAGACCTTCCTCGAGGAGCTAGACCTCGAGCCACCGGATCGGCCGCTGCTCGCCTGGGGTGGCCGCCGCCACAAGAAAACCGGCGCCCCCGACTGGGCTCGCGAGCGCCAGTCCGCCGAGCGCCGCGACACCGACACCGCATCCCCTCCCGACCCGCGCATCGACGCCTTCCTGCGCGAGCTCTACGAGAAGGAGCACACTACCGAGAAGCCGTGGCGCAACCTCGCCAACGGCCCCATGCGCGGCAAGGCTCGCCCACTGCAGGACGCCACGGCCGACGATCCCGACGGCCCTCTCACTTGATCTGGCTGCGCCCTTCGCCGGCCTTGAGGCCTCGCAGAAGCAGCGCCGTCCCGAGCCCGAAGGCGGCATGCAGGACGAACAAAGTCAGCCAGATCCGCATGTTCCAGCCGGCCGCGAACGGTCGCCCTTTGATCGGCCCGACGATCAGCAGCGCCACCGCGCTGACCACGATCCCGCCGAACAGTGCCGCCGTCAGCCAATAGCTGCTCCCGAACCGTCCCCGAAGTACGCCCATGAGAACGATCCCCCACAGTCCACCCCAGAAGGCCAAGCTCAAGGTCTGCGGTACCCCGAACGGCGGCACGGGCCTCATTCCATATGGCGCATTCGGAATAAGACCTGCGAAATACAGGATTGCCGCGAGCCCGAACTGGAACACCAGCACGCTGACGAACCCGGCGACGAACGCCTTCGCCAAGTTGGTGGCCGAAAATATCGATGAGTCTGCGATGGAAGTCGTCATCCGGAATACCTCGAGCGGGGTGAAATGAGCAATGACGGACCTTAGGCCCCAGCTCCCGGCACCACGCAGGATTTCGCGTCATCGCCACGCACGTTTGCGTGATCGTTACCCCCCACCCGGGGGCGGTGCCTTCCCCAAATCGGTCACAATGCTAAGTCCAGAGCGCCCTTGGACCAAAGAACGCCACGTCCTTGATCCGCCGCACGGCTCCCTGAACGGCATTGGCACGCGGGTCCGTGCAATAGGTCATCGAGATCACCAGGCGCCGCTCGCCATCGAGAATTGGCGTCACCTTGTGGTTGACCGTCGCCCCCTCGAACACGATCAGCGTGTTCGGCGGCGTCGCGATGTCCCGTTCCTCGCCCTCGATCTTCGCCTTCAGGGTCGCATGGCTGAGCCCGCCGGCGCCACTGCCTTCATTGATCATAGGCAGCAGAACCGTAAAATGACGGCCACGATAGAAATTGTGATCGTAGTGCCAGCCGATGTGGTCACCGGGCTTTTCGTAGAAAAGCACCGACAGCGAGCTCTGATCGTTGATCGGCGTAGGCCGTACCGGTTCGCCGACGATCTTCGAGATCAGCTTCAGCATCTCCCTCGAGTGGTAGAGAGCGACAATCGCCGGCGCCGCCTCGAAAAGGCTCTCGTAGGCGACCGTTCCGCCCTTCTTGTGCGTCGGCACGTAGCTGCGCTCAGGCCCGGCAAGCTTGAGCGCCTGCCCCCGGAGCAGCTCCAGTGTTTGGCCCGGAAAAACCTCGTCGATCCGCGCCAGCCTCTGCTCGAACGAGGGCGCGTGCCGCTGCGATACCTGGCCGAGATCCACACCCACCGTCGACGCGATGGTCTCGATGCGAGCCTCGAGCAACCGATAAAGCTGTGACCGGCGATGGCGTCCGAAAGCAATGCCGCCAGCACCGGCAGTCAAAAGCACGAGCAACGCTTCAGCGATCATGACCTTTCTCTACAGTCGTCGTATCTGATCCGAGTTGGCGCGAAAGTGACTGCTTCGTAGTGATCTTGAATGACGGTTTTGCTTCATTTGCATGACGAGACCTCGCCCCGTCCGACGCGCGCGGCGGCGCCTCGCCCGGTGGATCCCAGGGAAACCGGACGCGCTCCGCGGCGGATCGCGGCTGCAGGGCCGCAAGCGGCTTCCCCCTATTGTCCGGTGACAGTTGATGGACGCGCGCATAAAGCTCGTCCGTAAGACGACGCCTGTCGCCCTTGTGCTCTAACGCGGCGAACCTCACGACCTCTCCGACGTGGAGCCGGACGTTCGACCCGACGAACTTGCGAAATTCGGACACCAGAAGCGATAGTCTCAGCGTCAGGCTGATCCGGCTCACGAGATGGAAGATCCAGCTGTTCTGACCTTCGAAATAGACCGGCAGCACGCTGGCACCCGAATGCTGCACGAGCCTCGCCGTGAAGTGCTTCCAGGGAAGCTCCTCGGCCTTGCCGAATGGCCGTTCCGCCGTGGCGACGCCGCCCGACGGAAAGATGATCAGCGTTACGCCGTCCTTGAGCAGCCGTCGTGCCGCCGCCCGCGTCGCGAGATTGGTCTCGAGCGCCGCCTCGGTCTCTGCGAAATCGATCGGCAGGACAATATCCCGAACCTCGGGCACCTTGAGGAAATCCCGATTGACCAGAATACGGTACGGCCGTCCGATCGCCTCGGCCAGAACCGTGAGCGCAATGCCGTCGCCGATACCAAATGGATGATTGGCAACGATGAGGAGCGGCTCACTTGCCTCGAGCTTGGGTGGCCACGCCCCCTTCAGATCGAGCGAGGTGCCGATCAGCTCGAGCATCTCCGCCATCATGCGCGGGCTCTTACCGGCGGACTCCAATCTCCACCGCTCATAGAGCGGGAGCAGCCTCCGCCGCCCAGACGCATTCTCGACGGCGCGAACGAGTTGGCGCTGCCATCGCGGCAGGCTTTCCGAGGCATAGCTCAGTTGCTCGGTATGCATCGATGGGGTCCGGCTTTGTCGTCGAAACCACGCGTCGATAACGCTCGCGCCAAAGGATATGGCTAGGCCGAGGCAGTCTGTCCAGAGGCAATCTGATGTTCGTTCAACGCAGCGTGAGCCAATCCCCTTGGCTCACCCCCGCGGCGCCGACGTATAGACCGCATCCGTTCGCAGAGCGGCCGCCCGCCGCCGCGCCTGCAACGGTCCTTCCAAGGCGGCATACGCCGCGTTCACGCGCCGTGCCATCGCCGCAAGGTAATCGAGCACCTCGGTCGGCAACTCGGCCGAGGCATAGCGATCCGGATGATAAGCCTTCGATAGCCGGTGCCAGGCGCTCTTGACCTCCTCGAGGCTGGCGCTGGCCTTGACCCCCAGAATTGTGTGCGGATCGAAGCCGTCCAGTGACGCGACACGGGTCTTGAGGCTTTCCGGCTTCGCAGCCTGCACGACCTTCACCGATCGGATCGTCGACTTCGAGATGAGCACGCGCTCTCCGCCCCAGGGTTCGAACTCGATGAACATATCCGGCCCGTTGAGCGAGCCCATCAGCGTCCGCCCCATCCCGACGAGAGCCCTGCCGCTCAGCGTGTCGCCGCCGTCGAGTGTCAGATCGACCGCGACGCTCTGCTGTTCGACACTATCGATCTTGTTGCGCTCGAACATGTCGCTCGTCTCGTTCCGCGTCCCAGGATGGAACACTGGTTCATCTCTGCCCACCGACCTCGCAAGAACCGTGCACACCCGCCGCGCCCGCTCAATTCCCCGTCTGCGGAACAATTCAAGCCCTCGCGAATTCAGCTTCCCTGGGATGGGTGCGTTCGCGCCCGAACGATGGAACGACGCCAGCGAGTGGGGGCGAATTGGACAAGACGACACGCTTTGTCGATGGTTGGCAGGTCGCCTGGTCCCGCATCGACGCCTGGATCGACGGCTTTTTCGGACTGCTGCCCAACCTCATTGTCGGAGCCGTTGTTTTCGCGCTCCTCCTGCTCATCGCGCAGTTGACCAGCTCGGCGCTCCGCTCGTCCTTCCGCCGTCGCGAGCGCCACGACCTCGGCGAGATGATCTCCAGCTTCTCGTTCTGGTTGATTACGCTGCTCGGCACGCTGATCGGCCTCACCATAATTCTGCCGACCCTGAACCCGGGCGATTTGGTTGCCAGCCTCGGCATCGGCTCGATCGCCGTCGGCTTTGCATTCAAGGACATTCTGCAGAATTGGCTGGCCGGGCTACTGATCCTGCTTCGGCAGCCGTTCCGCCGGGGCGATCAGATCCGGGTTGGCGAGATCGAGGGCACGGTCCATCGCATCAACCAGCGCGCCACCTTGATCCGTACCTATGACAACCGCATCGTCGTCGTACCGAATGCCGACATCTACACGTCGAGCGTCGTCGTGCTGACCGCCTATCCGACCCGCCGGCTCACTCTCGACGTGACGGTCGGCTACGATCACGAGGTCACCCTCGTCCGCAAGCTTGTCGCCGATGCGCTCGCCAGCCTCGACGAGGTCGAGAAGACCCCCGCACCTCAAGTGTTGTGCTGGGAGCTCGGCCCCACCTCGCTCGCCCTGAGGGTTCGCTGGTGGACGAAATCCCAGCGTTCCGACGAGGTGGCGGGGCGCAGCCGGGTCGTTCAAGCGATCAAGGAGACATTCCAGGCGAATGGCATCGACCCGACCGACCCACAGATCGTCTTGACCCAACGCCTGAAGACGGGCGGGCAACAGGCTCCATCCGCGTCGACGTCCGAAGCGGCGCCGCCTCCGGCCGGAGTTTCCGGCCAGGCGCGACCGGCCCATCGCCCGGTTACGAGAGCCCCCCCCGCCAGAGCGACTGGTCATCCCGCCCGACGATCCCGAAGCGGAGCAGCCCAAGGACCAGCACTGCGAGACGCCCATCGAAAGCAGGCCTGAGGCTTGAGCACGCCCCCCGTTGCCGAAGGCCGGGATCAGCCTTCGGTACAGCCGCACTGGCGGCTTCTCCCCGGATGTGCTACGCCCCGGCCGAGCTTTCATGATGCGCTGCACAATTGCGCGCTCCCACGGCCTCGGCGGCCGGGGCCGACTCCAGGACCCCCTAATGAACTTGCGCAACATCGCCATCATCGCCCACGTCGACCATGGCAAGACCACCCTCGTGGACGCCCTTCTCAAGCAATCGGGCGCCTTCCGCGAGAACCAGAAGGTCGAGTCCCAGGCCATGGACTCGAACGATCTCGAGCGCGAGCGGGGCATCACCATTCTCGCCAAGTGCACCTCGATCCTCTGGCACGACACCCGCATCAACATTGTGGACACCCCCGGCCACGCCGATTTCGGCGGCGAGGTCGAGCGCATCCTCAATATGGTCGACGGCGTCGTCGTGCTCGTCGATGCCTCCGAAGGCCCGCTGCCGCAGACCAAGTTCGTCGTCTCCAAGGCTTTGAAGCAGGGCATGCGGCCCATCGTGGCCATCAACAAGATCGACCGCCCCGACCAGCGCCACGACGCTGTCCTGAACGAGATCTTCGACCTCTTCGCCTCGCTCGACGCCACCGACGAGCAGCTCGATTTCCCCGTCGTCTACGGCTCCGGCCGCGACGGCTGGATGGCAGAAACGCCGGAAGGCCCCAAGGGTGACCTCACACCTCTGTTCGAGTTGATTTTGCGCCATGTGCCGCCGCCCGTCGCCGAGGAAGGCCCGTTCCGCATGCTCGCGACCACGCTCGAGGCCGATCCGTTCCTCGGGCGCATCCTGACCGGTCGCATCCGCTCGGGCAGCGTCCGTCCGAACCAAGCTATCAAGGCAATCTCCCGCGACGGAAAGCTGATCGAGACCACCCGCGTCACCAAGGTTCTCGCCTTCCGCGGCCTAGACCGGACATCGGTCGACCTTGCCGAGGCTGGCGATATCGTCGCCATCGCCGGCGTGACCGATGCAACGGTTGCCGACACCCTCTGCGATCCGGCCGTCGAGACCGCCATCCCGGCTCAGCCGATCGACCCGCCGACGCTGGCGATGAACTTCCGCATCAACGACGGTCCATTCGCCGGCCAGGAAGGCGACAAGGTGCAGAGCCGCGTCATCCGCGACCGGCTCATGAAGGAGCTCGAGCGCAACGTCGCCATCCGCGTACGCGAGAACGCCGACAAGGACAGCTTCGAGGTCGCCGGGCGCGGCGAGTTGCAGCTCGGCATCCTCATCGAGAACATGCGCCGTGAGGGCTTCGAGCTGACCGTCTCCCGCCCGCAGGTCGTAACCAAGACCGACGAGGCGACCGGCCAGCGGCTCGAGCCGATCGAGGAGGTCATTGTGGATGTCGACGAGGCCCACTCCGGCATCGTCGTCCAGAAGCTCTCCGAGCGTAAAGGCGAGCTGCGCGAGATGCGCCCCTCGGGCGGCGGACGCACGCGCCTAGTGTTCTTCGTGCCGACGCGCGGTTTGATCGGCTATCAGGGCGAGCTGCTGACCGACACCCGCGGCACAGCCGTCATGAACCGCCTGTTCCACGACTACGTGCCCTTCAAGGGCGAGATCGCCGGCCGCCGCAACGGCGTGCTGATCTCCAACGGCGTCGGCGAGGCGACTGCCTACTCGCTCTTCTATCTGCAGGAGCGCGGCGCCCTGATGATCGACCCTCAGACCAAGGTCTACGAGGGCATGATCGTCGGCGAGCACAGCCGCGAGAACGACCTCGTCGTCAACGTCATCCAGGGCAAGAAGCTCACCAACGTGCGCGCGTCCGGCAAGGACGAGGCTCTCATCCTGACCCCGCCCGTACGCATGACCCTCGAGAAGGCGATGAGCTACATCCAGGACGACGAACTGGTCGAGATCACGCCGGAAACCATCCGTCTCCGGAAGCGCTGGCTGGACCCGAACGTCAGAAAACGCATGGAGCGAAAGAGCGAGGCCGAGGCGGTTTAGGCCTTCCGTCTCGCGACCGGCAAAGCGCCAATGCTGCGCCGCCGTTGCCGTAGCCTTGTTGCCGATGCCATTTCAGGACTATTCTCCCACTGCGGCAGGCAAAAACCTCCGCAGGGGCGGTTCATTCTATTTTTGCAACCAGTCGATCTATTTGGCTTCAGATCAAAACGTCATCCCGCCCCTCCGTCACGAAAAGTACGCCCGCAAGCGCACGTCATCCGTCCAAAAAAACTGTCGGCGCTGCGGTCACAAAAAAGAAGACGACGTCAAAGGGAGCTAAACATGACCAAGGCACGGGCTTGGTGCATCTACTTGGCTATGGCAGCCATCGCGGGTGGACCTGCTGGCGCATTCGCGCAGGAGAAAGAAATCATCATCGGCATGCAGTGCGATCGCACCGGCCCGACACAGATCGTCGGGACGACGCTTTGCCCTGCCTACCACGACTACGTCTCGCTGATGAACAGTCGCGGCGGCCTCGAGGGCTTCAAGATCAAGGTTCTCGAGATTGACCACGAGTACAAGGTACCGCCGGCGATCGAGGCGCACGAGCGCTTCAAGAAGGAAGGCGCCATCTTCCATTCGGTCTACGGCACGCCCCAGATCGCGGCCCTTGCCAGGAAGCTGGAGGAGGACCAGATGGCGGCAACCTCTCCCGGCTTCGGCTCCGCTGCAGCCGCCGACGGCAAGCGATACCCTTACATTTTCCCGGTCGCTGCCACCTACTGGTCGCAGATGACGGTGTCCGTTCAGTTCGTGAAGGAGAAGCTTGGCGGCAGCCTCAAGGGCAAGAAGATCGCCTACATTTTCTACGATAATCCGGCTGGCAAGGAGCCGATCGGCGTGCTCGAGGACCTCGCGAAGATCGAGGGATTCACTTACCGGACTTTCGCCGTCCCGGCCCCCGGGCTCGAGATGGGCGCCCAGGTGCTCGACATCACCCAGCGCTTCAAGCCTGACTTCGTCATCGCCCACCTGTTCGGTCGAGCCCCCTCGGTCGCCCTGAAGGAATTCAAGGGCAAGGGCTGGCCGCTCTCCAAGGTGATCGGCTTCGTCTGGGCCGCGTCCGAGGCCGACATTGTCGCCGGTGGAGGCTTTGCCGCAGCCGAAGGCTACTACACGGTGCAGTACGCAGGTGTCGGCAAGGACTATCCCGTGCTGAAAGAGATCCAGGCCCTCTACAAGAAGGACGGCAAGGAGCCTCCGAAGACTATGGACACGAATTCGGTGATGTACAATAGAGGCGTGTTCCAGGCCGCGATCCAGCTCGAGGCAATCCGCTTGGCCATAAAGGCCAAGGGTGGTGAGAAGCCGAACGGCAAGGATGTCCGCGACGCGTTCGAGACCGTCGACAACTTCACGCTCGGCGGTCTCGCCCCCCCGCTGAAGATCACAGCCGAGGATCACGAAGGCGGCGGCTGGGCTCAAATCTGGCAGGTCAAAGGCGGAAAGTTCGTGAAGGTGACAGACTGGCGTCAGGCTTATCGCGACGTGATCAAGAAACACCTCGTGGAGGACGCCAAAAAGTAGCCCCTCGAGCACGAAAGGCGCCAAGCGGCGCCTTTCACCGTCGCCAGTCGGCCCCGCCCGACCTCAGCCCCGATGGATCTTCACGTACTCGAAGTCGCCCGACTTCTGGTCGATTCCGATCTTCGGTGCGGCGATCCAAGGCGCATACTGGCCCCGATCCCAGCACGGCTGCATCAGCGAGGCGATGAAATCGCCGTCCGCCTTCGACGGTAGCCACTGGTCGCGCATCTTCATCCATTGCTCGGCAGAAAGCAGCTTGCCCTCGGGTGAGGCCTCGATGCTCTTGAACTCGCCGATCTTCCGGTTGAACGCCACCGACGGCAGCGCCAGCTGGAACTTGATGCCGGCCTTCTCGATGATCCGGTTCCACCGCGACACGCCGCCCTGGCAATCCTTCGTGTAGTCGTCGCGCAGCCGCATGTTGATCGCCGTCAGCGCCGGCTCGTCGACCGTGCGTATCTCGCCATCGACCAGCTTCAGGACGGGATAGGTCGCGCTCGTCAGCAGGTGATCGTCCTCGATCCGCGTCTCCATGAACCGGCCCTTCAGCCCGGCATTGAAGAAGTTGGCCGCGTTCGTCGAGACTTCCGACCCGAACAGGTCGAGCGACAGCGAGTAGTGCAGGTTGGCCTTTTTCTGGATCGTCGGCAGGTCGACGACGCCCAGCGCCCGGATGCGCGTCGTATCGAACGGATCCTCGATGCCGGCTGCCTTCATCGCCTCGCACGTCCGCTCGATCACGCGCCCCACACCCGTCTCGCCGACGAACATGTGGTGCGCCTCCTCCGTCAGCATGAACCGGCAGGTGCGCGACATCGGATCGAACCCGGATTGCGCCAGGCTCTCGAGCTGCATCTTGCCGTCACGGTCGGTGAAGAACGTGAACATGAAGAACGAGAGCCAGTCCGGCGTCTCCTCGTTGAAGGCACCGAGCATGCGCGGCTTGTCGACGTCGCCCGAGCGCCGCTCGAGCAGGCCCTGCGCCTCCTCGCGGCCGTCTCGACCGAAATACTTCTGCAGCAGGTAGACCATCGCCCAGAGGTGCCGGCCTTCCTCGACGTTGACCTGGAACAGGTTGCGCATGTCGTAGAGCGACGGCGCCGTCTTGCCGAGGAAGCGCTGCTGCTCGACGGAGGCCGGCTCCGTGTCACCCTGGATGACCACCAGACGGCGCAGCATGGCGCGATACTCGCCTGGCACCTCCTGCCACGCCTTCTCGCCCTTGTGCGCACCGAAGTTGACCCGGCGCTCCTCGTCCTGCGGCGCCAGGAGGATGCCCCAGCGATAGTCGGGCATCTTCACGTAGTCGAACTTCGCCCACCCTTTGGGGTCGATGGAAACGGCGGTGCGCAGATACACGTCCGACGTCTGGAAGCCTTCCGGCCCCATCGTCATCCACCAGTCGATATACCCCGGATGCCACTGCTCGAGCGCCTTCAGCACCCGGTTGTCGGACGCCAGGTTGACGTTGTTCGGGATCTTCGTCGAGTAGTCGACATAGGTCGTATCGGGCATCGGCACACTCGTGGGCGTCGGGACGTTCAGCTGTGGGTCATGCGCGCGGGCACCCTCTTGGCGCCACCTCGCGGTCACGTTGCACGAATTTTGCGCAACACTATAGCGGACTTTGGGCCAGTTGCGACGCCCATACACCCGCGCCGTAAACTTTCCGGGCCCATCTACCCCTGTCCCCGCTGGTCCACCACCCGCTTGGCCTTGCCTTCGCTGCGCGCCACGCCGCCGGGATCCGCCACCGTCACTTTGGCCGTCACGCCGATCACGCTCTTGATGTGATGACCGAGCTCTGCCTGGGCCTTGGCTCGCAATCCACTGCTCTCCTCAGGGTCCGCCGCCTCGACGATCACCTCCATCTCGTCCATCCGGCCGGCCCGCGTCAGCACGATCTGGTAGTGCGGCGAGAGCCCCATGACCTTGAAAATCTGCTCCTCGATCTGCGTCGGGAATACATTGACCCCCCGCACGATCATCATGTCGTCCGAGCGACCCGTGACCCGCTCCATCCGGCGCATCGACCGCGCCGTTCCGGACATGAGGCGCGTCAAATCGCGGGTTCGGTAGCGGATGACCGGCATCGCCTCCTTGGTCAGCGAAGTGAACACCAGCTCGCCTAGCTCCCCCTCCGCCACCGGCTCGCCCGTCTCCGGGTTAATCACCTCCGGATAGAAATGATCCTCCCAGATGTGCGGCCCGTCCTTCGTCTCGACGCACTCGTTGGCGACGCCAGGGCCGATCACCTCCGAAAGGCCGTACGTATCCACTGCATGGATGCCGAACGCCGCCTCGATCTCGCCCCGCATGGCATCGGTCCACGGCTCCGCGCCGAGGATTGCCACCTTGAGCGAGGTCTTTTTCGGATCGCGCCCCTGGCGGCGAAACTCGTCGAGGATCGCCAGCAGATAGGATGGCGTCACCGTGATGATGTCCGGCTCGAACTCGGCAATGAGTTGCACCTGCCGCTCGGTCATCCCGCCCGAAACCGGGATCACCGTGAGCCCGAAGTCCTCCGCACCGCTGTGATAGCCGAGGCCACCCGTGAACAGCCCGTACCCATAAGCGTTGTGCAGCTTCATTCCCGGCCGCCCGCCCGACGCCCGAATGCACCGCCCCACCATCTGAGCCCAAGTCGCCAGATCGCGCTTGGTGTAGCCGACCACCGTGGGCTTCCCCGTCGTCCCCGACGACGCGTGAATACGAGCTAGCTGAGCTTGCGGCACCGCGAACATGCCAAAGGGATAGTTGGCCCTCAGATCCGCCTTCGCAGTGAATGGAAAGCGCCGCAGATCTTCCAGCGACCTGAGATCCTCAGGCTTCACACCTGCCGCGTCGAACGCCTGCCGGTAGTGCGCCACGTTCTCGTAGGCGTGCCTGAGCGACCACTTGAGCCGGTGCAGCTGAAGCCCCCGGATCACCTCCACGGGCGCCACCTCGATCGGGTCGAGCTCGAACCGCTCCGGCGTCAGCTCCTGCATCTCGTTTCTCCTCCATAACCGGTCGCAGGCCTGTGGCTCTGGCCGGGGAGCGCGAGGGACCCGCGGCCGCTCGCTATCCGCCCGAGAGCAGAGCTACCCAAGCAGCTTTCCCGGAATGCTTCGCACCTGCCCGCGAAATTCCGCGATAGCTTCGCCCGCTTCGCTCCGCACTGTCACGTCGTAGATGCCGCTCCGCTCGACGCGATGCCGCTCGACGCCTTCCGCAACGAGCCGCATGCCGAGCCGCGCCGGAGCGATCAGCGTGATCTGGCTCGACTGCAGGATCATGCGTTGATTGTAGCTGTTGGACGCGAACGCACACGCGCTGTCGGCCAGCGTAAAGATGAAGCCGCCGTGGCAGACACCGAGCCCGTTCACCATCGCCGCCGTGATCTCCATCGACAACACCGCCGAGCCGGGCCCAACCCGCTCGAGCCGCATGCCGAGCCCTCGGCTGGCGTTGTCCTCCGCCCACATCGCCTCGGCACTCGCCCGGGCAATGGCAACGGCATCAGGGCTGCCCATGGTCGCTCCCGCTATCGCCCGACGAATTTCGCCGGCCGCTTCTCCTGGAACGCGGTGACACCCTCGATGTAATCCGTTGACGCTGCGGCCTGCTGTTGCAGCAGCTTCTCGAGCGCCAATTGTCCACCGAGGTCGTTACCCGCCGCCGCTGCGAACGCACGCTTCTGAAGTCCCAGCCCGTACGTCGCAGCCGAGGCCAGCCGTTCGGCGACAGCCGTCACCTCGGCGTCGAATTTGTCGTCGTCGACGGCCTTCCAGATCATACCCCAGGCCTCGGCCTGGTCGGCCTTGATCGGCTCCGCCAGCATCGCATGCGCCCGCGCGCGCGCCTCGCCGATCAACCGGGGTAGCAGCCACGTCGAGCCACAGTCCGGCACCAGCCCCAGCCGGGCGAACGCTTGCAGGAAGCTCGCCGACCGCCGCGCGATCACGATATCGCATGCGAGCGCCAGACTGGCGCCCGCACCTGCCGCCACACCGTTGACCGCGCCGACGATGGGCTTCGCCATGCCGCGCATGCGCTCGATGATCGGGTTGTAGCGATCGAGGACCTCACCGAGATCCGGTTGCGGCCCGCTCTTGGCATAGACCTCGTCCGAAAGCTCCTGTCCCGCACAGAACCCACGACCGGCCCCCGTCAGCACCACGACGCGACAGGTGGCGTCTTTAGCCGCCGCCTCGAGAGCAGGCCCTAAGGCCTCCGCCATCTCGCGGCAGAGCGCATTCAACTTATCCGGTCGGTTGAGCGTCAGCCGCACAATGCCGCCGCTTCGTTCCACCAGCACCGTGTCGTTTGCCATCGCAACGCTCCGTCGACCACTTTCGCAGCCCGTATATTGGCCGTTGCCGCCTCCCGGCTCAATCACAATGCCGTCGCCGACATTGACCACGGCTCTCGCACCCCATAGTCTGATATATCACAGACGCCGCCGTTGGGCAGACGCCCCTCGGCAAGAGCCGCACGAAAAGCGCCCGGCGTCGATGGGAGCCGCCTATTCACCGGAGGACACCATGACGCCCGAAGAGATCCTCTCGATACCGCCGCGAGTTCTCACGCAGAAGCAGCGCGAAAGCTATTTCGAGGACGGCCACCTCTTGGTCGAGAACGCAATCTCCATGGCCTGGGTCGAGCGCCTCCGGGGCGCCACGAACGCCATGATCGAGGAGAGCCGCAGCATCACGAAGCGCGATGCCAAGTGGGACATGGAGGCTGGCCACAGCTTCGACAATCCACGTCTGCGCCGCTTGTCGAGCCCGGTCGACCACCATCCCGTCTTCTGGGAGTACGCCGCCTCCGGGCAATCGCCACTCCCCGACATCATCGCCGACCTTGTCGGACCGGACGTAAAGTTTCATCACTCCAAGCTGAACTTCAAATGGTCGAAGGGCGGCGCCGAGGTGAAGTGGCACCAGGACATTCCCGCTTGGCCGCACACCAACTACACCCCCTGCACGGCCGGCACATACATTTACGACTGTGGCCGCGAGCAGGGTCCGATGGGCTTCATCCCCGGCAGCCACAACGGCCCGATCTACTCGGAGTACGATGAGAACGGCGAGTGGGTGGGTTGCTTGTCGAAAGAGGACACAGCCAAGCTCGACACCTCGAAAGTGCAGTGGCTCGAGGCAAAAGCCGGCTCGATCACGATCCATAACTGCCGTTCGCTTCATTATTCCGAGCCGAACAACTCGCCCGTAGCACGGCCGCTGTTGCTGAACGTCTACTCGAACGCCAACGCGATGCCCTACACCTTCAACCCGATCCCTTCGCCCCACGCTGGCGAGATCGTCCGCGGCAAGCCCGCGCGATGGGCCTATCACGATCCCCGCCCCTGCCTCATTCCACCCGATTGGTCCCGCGGCTACTCCTCGATCTTCGCCAAGCAACAAGGCGAGGACTTGAAGGCCCGTGGCGGCATGATGTGATGCAAGCCCACGCCGGAAACGGAGGCACCACGTGCTCAATAGCCTGATGAGGGGTCTACGCCGCACGGGCCTCCTCCCCCGTAAGGGACCGGACGTGCTCGTGATCCTGAACCACAATCCAGCCGCCCCGAAGGAGCCGGACGATGTCGACACGTACGCCAGCGTCGACGCTCTGATCCGCGATATGCGCGCGGTCGACCTTCACGAAGGCGGCTATTTTGCCCTCGACACCTCCGGTCGCGTCATTGCCATGAAGGCCATGGGCGACAACCCGGAGGATTTGATCGAGGCAACCATGGCACCGCATCCGACCGAATCGCAACTCGCCCAGCGCATGCTCAAGCACCTCCTGCTCGCCGAGATTGACGACGAGGACGAAGGCTCCGACAAGCGTCGCCATCTGATCGAGCGCGAGTACGACACGAAACGCCTTCTCGAAATGCTGCCTGATCGCCACAACTTCGGCTGAGCCGATACATCCCGCCATCGACAAGGAGTATCCGCATGAAGCTCACCTCCGGCCAGATCGCCCAATACGACCGCGACGGCTTCCTGCACTTCCCCGAGTTCTTCTCCACGGCCGAGGTAGAGGCGATGCGCCGCGAGGTCCAGCGCGTCTCCGAGATCGACACCGAGATGGTCGTGCGCGAAGGCACCAGCAGAGTGCCAAAAATCATGTTCCGCATGCACGAGACCGGCGGCGCCACCGCTTCGCCGGTGTTCAACGCCGCGGTGCGTCTGCCCCGCACGCTGGGCGTCGCCCAGCAGCTTCTTCGCGACGACGCGCTCTACCTTCATCACACCAAGGTCAACATCAAGGCTGCCATCGAAGGCTCGATCTGGCCCTGGCACCAGGACTACGGCTCCTGGTTCAACGATGGCATCGAGCGTCCGACCATGCTCACCATGATGGTCGGTCTCGATGCCTCGAAGGAGATGAACGGCTGCCTCTACTTTATCCCAGGCACACACGTCATCGGCCGCGTCGATCCCTATTTCGACACCTCGACGGCCTACAAGGTCTGGTCCCTGACGCCGACCGACATGAAGCGCATCATCGCCGAGTACGGCGAGCCCGTCGCCATCACCGGCAAACCCGGCTCCCTCACGGTGTTCGACTGCAACCTCGTCCATGCGTCCGGTCATAACCTTTCGGCCCAGGACCGGTGGCAGGCCTACTTCTGCTACAACACCGTCGCCAACCGCCCGCGCGACGTCGAGAAGCCGCGCCCGGATTACGTGCGCTCTCGCAATTGGACGCCACTTGAGATCGGCACCGACGACGGGATCTTGAGGGCAGCCATGGTAACGGCCTGAAACGACCCTGCGGAGCGCTCCACCACGATCGCTCCGCTGGCATGACATCCGCAAAAGTCGAACGCAGTGAGACGAGACGAATGATCACCGAGCGCCAGAAAGCATTCCGGCACGAGTACCGGTCCCGGATCATGGGATTCTATGACGGCTACCTCCACATCGCGATCATCTACGCGATGGGCGCCGCCGCGTTCTACATCTACCTCGAGCACCTCTCCGCGCCGAGCTGGCTCGAGCTGATGACCATCCCACTGACGTTCCTCTTCACCAATCTGTTCGAGTGGTGGGTGCACAAGTTCATCATGCACCGGCCGATCAACATCCGTGGCCTGCGCGCGGTCTACGAGCGCCACACCCTCAATCACCACCAGTTCTTCACCGACGAGGAGATGCGCTTCCGCGACCATAAGGATTGGCGCGTCACCGTCTTCCCGCCCTATGCCCTCGTCGTCTTCATCCTGATGTCGATCCCCGCCGGCATCATCCTCGGCAAGATCTTCACGCCGAACGTCGGCTGGCTCTTCATGTGCACCACGACCGGCATGTATCTCCTTTACGAGTTCATGCACTTCTGCTGCCACGTCGAGGAGAACTGGTTCGTCCGCAATTGTCCGTTCGTCAACACGTTGCGCCGCCATCACACCGCGCACCACAATGCGCGCCTGATGATGGAGACGAACATGAACCTCACGTTTCCGATCGCCGACTGGCTGTTCGGCACGTCGGACCTCGACCGCGGGCTGATCGGCCATCTCTTCAACGGCTACGACACGAGGCACTTGAAGTCGAACTTGCGCGGTCGGCCCAAACGGCCGGACGAGGCAGCCGCCGCCCCAATGGGAAACTACTGAGCACTCAAAATCCCACACCCCATTCCTGCACGCGGATGGGGAGTGGCGCGGAGTGAGGAGCAACCACTCCCTCGTCCCGATCGAGCTGCAGTCTTGTCCATGTCCGCCGACGCAACTTTGCCATCCACGAGCCCGACCCATGCCCAATGACGTCAAAGCTATCCTTTCGGTCATCACCTTGCTGGTCGGCGTAGCGGTCGGCTATTGGGAAACCTCCATCGGAAAGGATCACCTGTTCTGGCTGGTCGTCGGCTTCGCGGTCTTCGCCGTGATCGCCATGTGGGTCTTCCCGGAGGCGCAGGCGACGAAAAAGGACCTCGCCCAGAAACGCGGCAAGTGATTGCCGTTGGCCGCACTCGAACCCTGAGGCACGTTCGGCTGCGGCTTCACGCGACCGCGATAAGATCCATCGGCTCGCCCACGCCGGCCACGCGCCGCGCCGAGAGAGGCTCGTTCCTGCTCGTTGGCACCCACCCCTGAGCCCGCGCGAGGTCTGCCGTGGCCGCTGTCGTCAACGCGCACGTCGCCTCGGTCTTGTTATGCTTCTCCAGCTTCGCGGCGAGATTAACCGCCTCCCCGATCACCGTGTACTCCAGTCGATCGAGCGCGCCGACGACCGCGAAAACGACAGGCCCCGCCACCACGGCCCCGTTGACGACGAGCCGCTGACCGAGCTCCTCCGCGATCTCGTCCTCCCAGACCCGCGCATCGATGAGCACCGCCTCGAGACATCCGAGCGCATCCGCGGCCGCCCGGTCCGAAGGTCGTAGCGCCCCGAACGTGACCATCACGCCATCGCCGAGAAACTTGTCGACGATCCCGTCATGGACCCGCACCAGCGGGATGATCCGCGCGTGAAGCCGCGTCAGCACGCCGACCACCTGCTGCGGACTAAGCCGAGCCGAGAGTTGGGTGAAACCGCGGATATCGAGCATCATGATCGCCGCCTCGCGCTCGTCCGCTAGCCCCGCGATGGCCTCTGCCTCCGCTCCCACCACCGTGTCGGGAACGCCGCGTCCGAAGAAGCGGCGAAGATCAGCGACAGCCGCCTCGCTTCGCACTGCCGCCACGAACAGCAGGCGCGCCCGCCGAACGGCGAGCGCCAGCACGCCGGTGACGAGCAACAACGTCGCCACTTTGTCCACCTCGGCACCGATGAGCACCCGGCTCTGAGTAAGATACTCGGTAAAGGAGCGTGTCACGACTTCGCTCCCCCCGCTCCAGATCACGGCCATCACCAGCCCGAGCCATCCGAGTGCAGCGGCAAGCCCTGCAGCAAGGACGTAGCGCACATCGAAGCGGAGCACGCGAATTGCAATGAAGACGAACAGATAGACGAACGTCGGCACCTTCAGGGAGAACGGCGCCGGCTGTCCGTATTGTTCATGGAACGACCATATGAGGCCGACCAGAAGGCCGACGTCGGCGAGGATCGAGGCGATCAGCACCGCCGCCGGCAACGGTCCCCGATATGCGAGAAGCAGGCGGCCGACCGTAAACACCAGGTAGGCAGCAAGTGCCATCGGCACCGGCTCGCCGAGCATCGCCGCCGGCGCGTCGTGAGGCCGAGGCGACACGGAATAGAGCAACCCCAGTAGCACGACGACGAGCAACTGCACCCAACCGATCAGGCGCTCGCTCTCGGCCTCTTGAGCTTCGACAAGCCGCTGCACTCGCTGAGGAAGCTTCGGCGACTGCGTGCCTGCACTGCCGCTGCGCTGGATGAAGGCGAGAATGGGGTTCGGGCGGCTCATGCGGATCTCCTGGCTCTCGACTATACGATGAGCGGAGACGATCCCCCAACAGTCCTCCGGCAAAGCCACGAGCCATGCCGCCGTGCAATTTCGCAACCGCAAACGACCGGGCAGACTGCATTATCGCCCGGCTCTCCAGACGCAAAAAACCAAATAGATTATTGCACACGAAACATCATTGAATTATCATAAAAATGAGCACGGAATAAACTGCCGTCGCATGTTCCGTTCACGATATAAAAAAATCGAGACAAAACTCGTGTGATTAATCGGGAGGCCTTCCAATGAATATCAGACCAGACCCCACATTCCATGCGTCACCTCGATTGGCCATGCAAGCGCCGGTCGAGAACTTCGCCTATACTCTGATGCTGAGCAGCGATCGCTCCCAACCGGACGCTCTTGCCGTCGTCGACGTGAACCCCCAGTCGCCTACCTACTCGAAAATCGTACACACTGTCCCAATGCCTTACGCGGGCGACGAGCTGCATCATTTCGGCTGGAACGCCTGCTCCTCGGCGCTTTCGCCCCTGAGCGGACACCCGTTTCTCGAGCGGCGCTATTTGGTCGTGCCAGGCCTGCGATCGTCCCGCATCTACATCATCGACACCAAGCCGGATCCGACCGAGGCCAAGATCCACAAGATCATCGAGCCGGAAGAGGTGTGGCGCAAGACGGGCTACTCAAGGCCCCACACCGTGCATTGCGGCCCGGAAGGGATCTACATCAGCACACTCGGCGGCGCCGGCCCCGACGGTACCGATGGACCGCCCGGCGTGTTCATCATGGACTGCCAGACTTTCGAAATTCTTGGCCGTTGGGAAATCGATCGGGGTCCCCAGACCAAGCATTACGATTTCTGGTGGAATTTGCCGCGCGATTACATGGTGACCAGCGAATGGGCCCTCCCGCCGCAGTTCGAGAATGGCATTGTTCCAGAGGATCTGCTCTCCAACAAATACGGGCACCACATCCATTTCTGGGATCTGCGCGCCCGCCGCAATGTTCAGACCATCGATCTCGGCGCCAATCACCAGATGGCGCTGGAGGTGCGTCCCGCCCATGATCCGGCACGCGAGTACGGATTTCTCGGTGTCGTGGTCGACACGAGCAATCTCGAGGGCTCGATCTGGACGTGGTGGCGCGAAGGTGGCCGCTTCCACATCGAGAAAACCGCCACGATTCCTCCGGAGCCTGCCGAGAAGGACCAGCTTCCGCCACTGCTCCAAGGCTTCGGCGCGGTTCCTCCACTGGTTACCGACATCGACCTCTCGATGGACGACAAGCATCTTTATGTGTCCTGCTGGGGCACGGGTGAGCTGCGCCAGTACGACGTCTCCAACCCGAGAAAACCAGTGCACGCCGGCTCTGTGCACCTCGGCGGCATTACACGCCGGACGCCCCATCCCACTGGCAAGAGGTTCGCCGGCGGCCCCCAGATGGTCGAGATCAGCCGCGACGGCAAGCGCGTCTACTGGACCAACTCGCTCTATTCCACCTGGGACGACCAGTTCTATCCCGAAGGCGTGCCCGGCGCTCAGGTGATGGCCCGGGCGGGCTCGGACGGCGGCCTCGAGCTGGCAAACGACTTCTGGGTCGATGTGCCTGACGGATACCGTGCACACCAGATCCGCCTCGAGGGGGGCGACTGCTCGACGGATTCGTTCTGCTATCCCTCGGTGTGATGAGCGACACCAGCTGGACTGTGCTTGGCCTTTGGCTGGCGGTCGGCGCGAGCGGTCTCTACCACGGCATCAATCCTGGAATGGGCTGGCCGCTCGCCGTCTCCGCCGGGATGCTGGAGAAGAGTCCTCGCGCCCTGGCGCAAGCATTGGGCTTCCTCGCGCTCGGCCATCTCGTTGGCATGCTCACAGCGGTCGTCCCGTTCGCCTTGCTGGCGACCGTCGCTGCGTTCGAGTGGCAGATCCGCGTCGCCGCGAGCCTGCTGCTCGTTGCGTTTGGCATCGCGCAACTCCCGCGCGGGCGCCACCCCCGCCTGCTGGCCCGCATCAGCCCCGCTCGGCTCGGCCTCTGGTCGTTCGCAGTCGCCATTGCGCACGGGGCCGGCTTGATGTTGGTCCCGATCTATCTGGGGCTCTGCCGTGCGGGCGCAACGGCCTCGACCCACGCGGCCGCAGCGAGCCTTGCCGGCAGCAGCCTGGGCATCGCCCTTCTCGTCGCCATGGTGCACACCGCTGCGATGCTCGCGGCGGGTGGCCTGATGGCTTGGCTCGTCTATCGTTATCTCGGCCTGACGCTCATCGCCCGCAGCTGGTTCAACCTCGATGCCCTTTGGGCCGCGAGCCTGATCGCCGTCGGTGCGATATCGTTAGCGCTCCTGCTGCCACCTCCGGGTTGACCCGACGAACGAGGCGCCATTTCAGCTGGTCCTGCGTCCTTTTCTGGTCCTGGCGACCCGCTGCGCCACGGCCAGCGTCGGGCGATCGCCGGCTCAGCCCGCAACATACTCCATCGCGCGATCACGCTCGCGTGCCGTAGCCACACGCCGTCCGGGATCTCCGTAGCCGCCCCCGCCGGGCGTCTCGATCGTCACCACGTCGCCGCGCTTCAAAAGATGCATCCGACGCGTATCGACGTCCTGCCCATTGATGGCGACCCGACCGAGGCCGCCGTCCATTCCGCCGCCGATGCCGGGCGCCGCGATCTTGGTCCGCTCCGTCACGAACCAGGCGGAGAGCTCGCGCTCCGACAGGCATTCGATCTCGATCGATTGGCCGAGCCCGCCGCGCATCTCGCCGTCGCCGCCTGAGCCGGGCCTCAGCGCCTTTTCGCGGAAGAACAATCGGCCTGAATGCTCGGCGACCTCGACCGGTGTCGAGGAGATGTTCGATGGCCACGACAGCACCGAAACGCCGTCGCCGGCCGCGCGTCCCCCAAGCCCACCGTTGTAGAACAGCACCGTGGCGAACGGCTTGCCGTCGTCGGCGAGGCCCGCCAGCGTGAAAATCCAGAGCGGCGAGCCCGGCGCCGCCATCACCTTTTCCGGGATCGCCTGATGCAACGCGCCGAAGATCACCGCCGGCACATAGTGGCCGGTCGCCGCCCGCCCGCCACACGACGCTGGGAAGCGCGGGTTGAGCAGCGAGCCCTCCGGCGCGATCACCTTGATCGGGCGCAGCACACCTTCGTTGTTCGGCAGATTGGGAAGCAGCGCACACTTGATCGCATAGGCCGTCATCGCGAACGTGTAGGCCAACACACAATTGATCGCGCGGGGCTGCTGCGGCGACGTACCGGTGAAATCAAACGTCGCCTCGTCGCCAGAGATCGTCACGGCCACGTGGAACTCGAACGGCTCGTCGAGACCGTCGGTCTTCATCGCGTAGCGATACGTGCCCGGCCGGACTGTCCGTATCGCCGCCCGCATCGCTGTCTCTGAGCGACGGAAAAGATCGTCGGCGAAGGCCTCGAGATCCTCGAGCCCGTAGTCGTCCATCGTCGCCACCAGCCGCGCCTCGATCACCGACAACGCGCTCGCCTGCGCCCACACGTCGCCGAGCGTCTGGTCCGGCGTCCTGACGTTGGTTCGGAGCAACCGGATCAAGGTCTCGTCCGGCTTTCCCTCGCGGATCAGATGCATCAGCGGAATGTGGAAGCCTTCCTCGTAAAGCTCCCTCGGCTCTACCGACCGCACCCGCCCGCCGATATCCGGAACATGCGACGTCGACGCCGCGAAGGCGACGAGACGCTGTCCGCGAAAAATGGGCTTCACCAGCGTGATATCGTTGAGATGGCCCGTCGCGTCCCATGGGTTGTTGGTGATCAACACGTCGCCCGGCCGCATCTCCTCGACACCCATCCGATCGAGAAAATGACGCACCGTCGCCGGCAGGCAGGCGATGAACGACGGAATGCTCCCCGAGTTCTGGGCCAGCGACCCGCCCTTGGCATCGGTCAACACGCAGGCGAAGTCGTTGGCCTCATTCGAGAGCGTCGAGAACGACGTGCGCACGATCACCTTTGCCGCTTCGTCCACCGCCGAGATCAGCCGCGTCCAAACGATCTCCAGAGTCACGGCGTCGAGCGGATTGGCAACGGACATGGAGACCTCGGATGACATCAAAGGGTTGCGCGCCCCGCCAGTATAGGCAGAGCCCGTACCGTCACCGCAAGCCGCTGGCGTTCTCCGGCTCAGGAGCCTTCCTTGGGTAGCGCCGCTGCGAGCACCCGGACGTTGCCGTCACTGCCCCCCATCGCGATGCGCTGCCCATCGGGCGAGACCGCGAGCGCACCGATGGCACCCACGCCCGCATCGAGCGTACGCACGGGCTTGCCCCTGTTCACATCCCAGAGCCGCACCATGCCGTCTGCGCCTCCCGACACCAGATGCGAGCCGTCGGGAGCGAAGGCCAGAGCCGCCACGTTGCCCTCGTGTCCCTTGAGCTGGCGCTTTAGCCGCCTAGCATAGGTCGACCACAGTCTGATCTCACCGTCGACACTTCCCGAGGCGAGCACGCGGCCCTTGGCGTCGAACGCCACGGCGGTGATGAAGTCGCGATGCCCACGATAGGTGCGCACCAGATCGCCCTTTGCTGCGTTCCACAGGTTGACGTTCGAATCCGCGCCCCCCGTCGCGATGAAGGGCCCTCGCGATGCGTAGGCGATCGCCTGCACGGCGCTCTCATGGCCCTCGAGCACAAGTATCGGCGCCTGCGGCTTGTCCGTGTCCCACACCGACACGGCCCAGTCGTGCGATCCAGTTGCCACCCGGTGATCGCTTCCAGCAAACGCCAAGGCCCATATCGCGGCCTCGTTTCGCCGTGCCGTCGCGAGTTTTGCGCCCGTTTGAATATCCCAGACCGCGATCGAACCGTCCGCATGCCCCGTTGCGGCCCGCCTACCCTCGAGCGCCAGCGCGCTCGCGCCGCCTGCGTCGAGCTCGAGCGTTCGTATCAGGCTGCCTTTCACAGCGCTCCACACTTTCAGCGTGCCGTCGGTAGAGGCCGTTACGATCTGCTGGCCGTTGCTCGTGAAGGCGAGCCCCTTGATCGCTCCGCGATGCCCCTTGAGCTCGGCGAGCGGCACATCGACATGACCTTGGCTCGTCAGTACGCCCGCGCCTTCCCGCTGGAGTTCCATGCGTGGGATATGGTCCTGCACCGACACGACGGCAGCGGCGACGAACAGCGCCAGCATCAGGTTGAGAACCAGGCCTCGACCGTATGCGCCGGCACGCTTGCGCACGGAGCGCGGGGAGGCCCGGCGCGCACCCGGCTCGGCAGGCAGCGGCTCCGCCCGGCGCAGCCAAGGGAGCATCCGCCACCGCCTCGCCGGCTCAACGGCACTGGCTCGCTCCACCGATCGCGCCTTTGCAACAACGGCAGCCGGCTTGACCGGACGCTCCGGCTCGACAGGCGTTAGCGCCGCTTGCGCCGCTGCCGGATTTCCCTTGCGCCATCCTTCCAGAAAAGCCTGCGCCAGCCCGCCTCGCGATCCACCGTCCCCGGCTCCCGCCTTCTCGGACCTTGGCTCGGCCGGCGCCGGCGCCGCTGTCTCTTCACGTCGCGCCTCGGACCGTTCCGCCGTCCTCGGCTTCGGCTTACCCTTTACCTTGACCGCGCCAGCCGGCTCCGCGTCCTCAGGCTTTGCGTCCGCTTTCCCTGCCGCCTCGACACGTTGCGGTGCCGGCGCGAGCAATTCCGCGCGCCAGTCCGCGACGCTGCGCGGCCGCTCGCCGATCTCCAGCCGAAGCCCCTTGTCGATCGCAGCGAGAAAACGTGGCCGATAGGAGGAAAGCGCCGCGTCCGCAGGCGGCACCATCTCGTCGGCCACCATGCGCGTTGGAGCGTCCGGCGGGCGTCGCCCTGTCACCGCCTCGTAGAGCGTCGCGGCGAGCGAATAGATGTCCGTCCACGGACCCTGCTGCCGGCTGGTCGTTGCGTATTGCTCGTAGGGGCTGTACCCTGGCTTGACCAACGCCGAGATCGTCTTCGAGTGCTTGGCGATGTCGCCGCGCGCTGACCCGAAGTCGATCAGGACCGGCTGCCCGTCGCGCCGGATCATGATGTTGTCGGGGGCGATGTCGCGATGCAGATAGTCGGCCTGATGAACCGTCTCCAGGGCATCGAGCAAGGGCACCAGCAACCGGTCGAGCTCGGGTTGGCGCGGGGCGCGCCGCAGGCCTTTTAGCCACCCCTTCAGGCTTGCACCGTCCTCGTAGTGCAGCACGATGTAGCCGGTGTTCCGTGCCTGAAAGAATCGATAGACGCGCACGATGTTGGGATGATTGAAGCGGGCAAGCGTCTGCGCCTCGGCCAGAAATCGATCGAGCCCCCACGAGTAGTCGCCCTCGCTGTCCCGCGAACGCGGCACCACGTCCTCTGCGGCATCGCGGGCAGCGAAGTCGACCGGGAAATACTCCTTGATCGTCACCTGCCGCGCGAGCGCAATCTCCTCGGCGAGATACGTGATGCCGAAACCGCCGGCGCCGAGTGTACGCTCGATGCGATACTCGTCGGCGAGTATCGTCCCCGGGCGCAGCGCAACGAGATCGCTCATGGCGTCACGCCCGCACGCTTGCACTCCCGGACAGTGCACCCCCCGGCGGCGTCTAATCCTCCGATCAGGACCACGCAGCCCTCCCCGTTTCGCGGCCGGCAAACGGCCGTGCGGCAGCGCGCCGACTCCCACGGCGCACTGTCGCCATCAATATGGCGAAAGCATGAGGCAAAGGTGTCGTCGGGAGCCCTCGATAAACTCCGACGTCGGCCGAGTTCCTCCCATCCGCACGCCGCCCGGGTGATGTTTGGCCATGTTATGGCCGTCATCCCGCGCCAGTTTGCGAACTCGACGGAGGAGTCATGCCTGCGCCACGGCCACGAAACCATTGTGCCTCCTGGCTTGCTGCCCGGTCAGCATCGGCGCGCGCCGTCGCAACCGCGATCGTCGTCGCGGCGACGGGTAGCGCCGCATTTGCCGAGGGCCTCGGCACGGGGTCGGCCTTCGATGGCGCCTCCGCCGCGCTGGACGCGCTGCAACGGGGCTTAGAGCGCCATCCAAGCATCAAGCTTGCCGGCGCCGCCGCATTGATCGTTCCGATCCTGGCTGTCGTTGCGGCGCTTGCGCGTTTCGTTGCGCGCCGCCACCACGCAAGGCGATCGTCGACGACCATGCCCGCTTGCGAGCCCGTCTCTGCCGGCACGGCATGGATCGAGGTCGCCGGCCGGGCCGCCAATCCGGTCGCAGTCGGCGAGCTCGTCAGGATCGGCAGGAGCGACGAATGCGACCTTGCTCTCGAGCATGATGGACTCGCCGAGATGCACGCCGTCATCGAGCGCACGCCGGACCGCGAGTTCATTCTTTTCGATGTCAGCTCGGGAACGATGAGCCTCGCCGTCAACGGTGCTCCAGCCCGCCGATGTCGCCTCAGCGACGGCGATCGCATCGAGATTGGGTCCGCTTGTGTGGTCTTCAGAACCGCGGGTCCCGGCGCTGCGCCGGGGAGTTTGCCGGTTGCCGCCGTCAATGAACCATACTCGATGACTTGACGTCGTGGTCACTGGTAGTGACTCCGAGTTCACGCCGGAGTGTCGAGATACGCAGAGTGTGCAGATGAATATTGGCAGCACTTGGTTTGCGGCCTCGAGGTGGGGCGTTCTGGGCTTTGATCCCGGATGGAGGAGGGAAGAATGTCGAGCAAGATCGGGGATGATGCGATGGGCGGCGGCGAGCGGCGCCTGATTGGATCGCTGCGCGATGCGCTGGCCGCCGCCGCGAGAAGCGAAGGCTCGCCGGCGGCAAGTGCCGAGAAGGAGGAGCCGAAGGTCCTACAGCTACCAGCGTCACCACCGATGCTGACGCCGCCCGCGATCACCACCGAGCGCAAGACCGTCCCCAGCGCATCCCAGGCCGCTGCCGAGGTCCGCGCCTCCGCGAGCGAGGATGTGCCCCAGAGCCGCGTTATGCGCCCCGGCGTCTCGCGCCAGCCAACTCCCGACGGAAGCTCCCGAACCCAGCTCGTGCGCGGCAAGTCGCTGGTCAAGCGCACGGAGTTCCACCAGGATCCGGTGGTGGGCTGGCTCGTCGTGATCGGCGGACCGGGCCTTGGCGCCTTCCGGCCCATCTTCGAGGGCAACAACACCATCGGCCGGTCCTCGGGACAGCGCATCCCGGTCGACTTCGGCGACGAGACGATTTCCAGCGAAGAGCAGGCATATATTCGCTACGATTTGGTTGACCGCCGCTTCCTCCTCGTGCCCAATCTGGCTAAGACGAACATCGTTGCAGTCAATGATGGCAAGCCGACGTCGGCGGTCGAGCTTACGGCGATGGATGTCATCACAATGGGCCACACCCAGTTGGTCTTCGTGCCGTTCTGCGGACATGACTTCGACTGGGCCGAGCTCTCCGAGATGAAGGGCTGATGCTCAAGTTCAGGCACGCAAGTCGCGAAACCCAGGGTGCGCGCGCCTATCAGGAGGACGCCTCTGCCGTGTGGCAGGGGTCGCGCGCCGTGACGCCGTCCGGATTGGCAGACCCACCCGACGGCACTGCGCTCGTAGCGGTTCTCGCCGATGGCATGGGCGGACACGCGGGCGGCGCACTCGCGTCCTCGACCATCTGTAGCGCCTTTCTGGCTCACTTCGCGGCGGCTGGCGGCGAAGGCCGCTCGCGCTTGAAGCCATCACTCGTTGCCGCCAACGACGCCATCGGCGACAAGGTCTCGGCCAACCCCCAGCTTGCAGGGATGGGCGCCACGCTCGTCGGTGTCACGGTTGGCGACGCAGGCCTCAGCTGGATCAGCGTCGGCGATAGCCCGATGTACTTCTATCGTGACGGCGAGCTCGTCCAGCTGAACGAGGACCATTCCCTCGCGCCAGTCATCGATCGCCTCGTCGAGCAAGGCAAGATGACGCCCGACGAGGCGCGCGCCGATCCCCGTCGCCACTATTTGCGCTCGGCGATCACCGGTGAGGACATCGAGCTCGTCGATGCTCCCGACAGACCGCTCCTCCTTGCCCCCGGCGACATCATAGTGATTGCCAGCGACGGCATTCACACGCTCGAGCCCGACACTATCCGCGACCTCGTTACCAGCTACGCCCCGAACGGTCCGGATGCCATCGCCGACGCTCTGATCCGCGGTGTCGTTGAGGCGGGCCATCCGCACCAGGACAACACCACCGTGATCATCGTGATGGTCGGTGAGGAGATCGGGTAGTCGAGATCCGATTCGATGGCCTGACCGTAGTCGAGCTGACCGCATTGCGGTGAGATCGGGGATTGCGCTCATGGTGATTACGTCGACCTACGCGGGGCTGCTCGGCCTGCTCTTCATCGTCCTGAGTGTCCGCGTGATCGGTGCCCGGCGGGGCGCGCGCGTTGCCCTTGGCGACGGCGGCGATCCGGCCCTCCTGCGTCGCCAGCGCGTGCACGCTAATTTCGCCGAGTACGTCCCCTTCGCCGTCGTGCTGATGATGCTGGCCGAGCAGGGCGGAGCCCCATCGCTGATCGTGCACGCCATCGGGCTGCTCCTGGTCGTCGGTCGCACGGTTCACGCGGTCGGCGTCAGCGGCGACCCCGAGCGGATGGTATTGCGGGTCGTGGGAATGGGCCTCACGTTCACTGCCCTCGGCACGGCCGCGCTCGTCAATTTGACGGGCGCAAGCCTCCTTGCCGGATCGCTGGCCCGCTGAGGCCGCGGTCGACTACGAGATCCGTAAGGCCGGCCCCAGCCCACATCGCGACCAGCGCAAGCCACGCCGTGAGCGCAAACACCGCGCCGCCCGTTACGCCCGCGCCGACCGCACAGCCGCCAGCCAGCATGCTGCCGAAGCCCATCATTACTGCGCCGATGATGTATCGGATCATGCTGGCACCACCTTCGAAGCCCTGCAGCTCGATCTCGCGGGTTGCGGCAGCGGCGGCGAGCGAGCCAAGGAAGACGCCGGGGATCAACCCGGCATCGAACCCCAGCGGGATCGCCGGCATGTTGATCAGCGCCATCAGGGTATCTGCCGAGGGCCCGGTGAAACTGATGCTCTTGACGGCGACAGGCTCAAACGAGGCTTGCGAGATCCAGAACGTCACAGCCCAGCCGCCTGCCACAGCAAGCCCGACCCCGGCAGCCGCGATCCACCTCCAGACACCGACACCATGCCGGCGAGCAATCCAGAGGCCCGGCAGAAGCCATGCCAAGCCGATCGCCAACCCGGCCCCTGCGTTACCGCCGAAAGGAGCCAGCAGGCTGCGCTGCGCCCCGCCCTCCACCACCCACAGTTGCGCCAGCCATTCGCGCGCCGGGGAGAGCGCTCCCCGGTAGGAGGCCTGCGCCACGAGTGTCACGATCAGCCCCGTGACGAGCGCACGAAGATTTCCCGTAGCCGAAAGAACCAGCAGCCGGCTCGCACAACCGCGCGCGAGAACCATTCCTGCCCCGAACATCGCGCCGCCGAGCAGTGCCCCCGATATGGATCCCCGGGCAACGATCTGGCGCGCGTGTGAGACGTCGAGCGCTCCACCGAGAATGAGCCCTTGCGTGGCGACCACGGCCGCGCCGAACGCCACCAGCCATATCGCAAGCTTGGGTCCGAGGGCTCCGCGGGACACCTCGACTGTCGCGGCCCTGAGGCAGAACCGGCTCTGTTGCGCCAGGGCACCGAACGCGAGGCCGACCGCCAGTCCGCCGACCGCCAGCACCGCTCCGTCGCCGATCTGCTCGACCACGTCGCCAAGTGTCACCTCGCCCCTCCCACGAAGACGGCAGCAAGAAGCCAGGAAGCAATCGCGCCTCGATCGCCCCGAGCCTCTCGCACCACGCGGACCATGCCGACCCCGCTGCCGACTGGGCCACCGTCTTGCTCTAAGGGGTCGTGCCCTTGGCGTGATTGATCTGTCTCAAGACCGGCCGACTTCTGCCCATCGTATCTCAGATACGGCGTCCGGCGTTCTCCCAGTACGGCTCCCGTAGACGCCGTTTGAAGATCTTTCCCGAGTTCCTCGCGCGGCAACCCTGTGCGAATTTCGATGCGGCGAGGCACTTTGTAGCCCGCCAGATGCGCCGCCAGATGCCGGCGTACGGCCTCTGGCTCCAGCACCTGCCCGTCCTGCGGTTCGACCAGCATCAGCAGCGCCTCGCCGAACTCCTCGTCCGGGATGCCGAACACCGCGCAATCCTTCACCCCCGGCATGCCGATGGCCACAGCCTCGATCTCGGCCGGATAGATGTTGACCCCGCCCGAGATCACCATGTCGCGGCGGCGATCGCACAGGAAGAGATAACCGTCAGCATCAAGGTAGCCCATGTCGCCGCACGTAATGAGACCGTCCCGCTCCACCTCGGCGCGTTTCTCCGGCGCCTTGTTGTACGTAAACTCGGGATAGCACCCGACCCTCGAATAAACCTCGCCGATCTCGCCTTGTGCCGCCTCGCGCCCATTGTCCCCATAGACCCTGAGGCTCGTCCCCGCAGTCACCTTGCCAACCGATCCTGGCCGCGCGAGCCATTCCGCGCTCGAGATCATGGTGATCGCCCCGATCTCGGTCGCCCCATAGAACTCCCAGACGATCGGCCCCCACCAATCGATCATCGCCCGCTTGACGTCTGGCGGACACGGCGCCGCCGCATGCATCACGAACTTCAGCGACGAGACGTCGTAGCGGCGCCGAACGTCCTCCGGCAGCTTGAGCAGCCGGACGAACATCACTGGCACCATGAACAGCGTAGTGATCCGGTGCCGCTCTACCGCAGCCAGAAATGCCTCCGGTTCGAAGCGGGGCATCACGACCAGAAGGTCCGCGACCCGCGCAGCCCTGAGCGCGAACGAGTTCGGCGCCGAATGATAGAGCGGCCCCGGCAGCAAGGCCCTTACGCCGGGCTCCAGCCCGTTGATCAGCCGCCGTTGCTCGTCGAGACCCTTCTGCTGCTCCGGCGTTGGCGGCGCCCTGCGTACCCCCTTGGGATGCCCGGTCGTGCCCGACGTGTAGATCATGCTCATCGTCTGCGGCACCGCGGGCCCGTCGTAGGGCGCACTTCCGGCGATCAGTGCCTCCCAGTCGTAGGCAGCTGAGGTTCGAGCCGCGCCGCCCTCGGTCCCGTACGCCGCGCGAATGTCCGGCGATACGCCAACCGCGACCACCGCGGCCGTCGCCGGTATGCGCTCACCGAGTGCCGCCAGGAGATCCTCGTGTCCAACCACGACCCGCGCATCGCAGTCGGCCAGCACGTAGCCCACCTCCTCTGAATGGAAGTGCCAATTGACCGGCACCGCATAGGCGCCGATCCGCTGCGCTGCCAGCGAGGCCTCGAGAAAGGCGATATCGTTACGCAGCAGGATCGCAACGGACTGCCCTGGACCCGCGCCGAGCTTTGCAAGCGCCGTCGCGGCACGCGCGATGCGGTCCTCGAACACGTCCTTGGCGAGATGCCGCTCCCCACTGACGATCCCGCCTTGCCGTCCCGCCGCGCCGACCATATGTGCTTCCTCGCTGAGCATTGGCCCGCAAGTTCACACCGTCTCTGCGCCCTGCACAAGCTGCCGGCCTGCGCCTCAGTCGTCGAGCATCGAGAGAGCCGCGCGCCTGTCTCCGGGCTTCAGCCTGAGAAACAGCGTCCGCGCCTGCTTGATGTCACGCTCGAGCCCACTTTCCGAGGCTGCGCTCAACGCGGCAACGGCGGGATGGTCCTTGCCACACACGAACGCCACGGCCTTGGCGAGCCGTCCCATTGTCGCGCGGTCGATCTTGGTCTCGTCCATGGCTCCCCGCGTTCCGTTTCGCGCTCGCTGATCGGAGCGGACGCCGACGCTTTAAGTCTTGCGCTTGGCCCCGCGCACGGCCCGGATGATCTCGGCCATCACCGACACCGCGATCTCCGCCGGCGTCTGCGCCCCGATATCGATACCGATCGGTGCACGGATACGCCCAATCTCGGCTTCGGTAATACCCGCCGCCAGCAGTCGCTCGCGCCGCTTTGCATGATTGCGCGAGGAGCCCAGCGCCCCGACGTAGAGGCAATCCGACTTCAACGCGAGCTTCAGCGCCTCGTCGTCGATGTGCCCGACATGTGCCAGCGCCACGACCGCGGTATAGGGATCGAGACCGATCTTGGGTAGCACGTCCTGCGGCCACTCCGCATGGATCCTGACACCCGGAAACCGATCTGGAGCCGCAAAAGCGCTGCGCGGATCCACCACCTGCACCTCGTAGCCCGAGAGCCGCGCAATCTCGGCCAACACCTGGCCGATGTGCGAAGCGCCGACCACGACGATCCGGGCGGGCGGCACCAGCGCGTGCAGGAAAACCTCGCCCTCGGGCGTCTCCTTGAGGCTGCTTTTCGCAGTCGCGAACCGCTGCGCCACGTCATCCGGCACATTGGCGTCGTCGCGCGCGAAGATGGCTTTTGCGCCGTCCTTCAGCCGCGTCTCGATGACCAGGCCACGCCGCGCCTGCTGCGCCTCGACCGCGCGCTCGATGAGCTCCCGCCCGCCGCCGTCCGCCTTCACGCGCTCGACATAGACCTTGACCTTTCCACCGCAGGGCAGGCCGACCCGCCAAGCCGTCTCATCCGCGACCCCGAACTCCAAGAGCTTCGGCTCGCCCGACGCCAGGATATCGTCCGCCTCCGCTATGACATCCCCTTCGATGCAACCACCGGAAACCGAGCCTTTGAACCGCCCGTCGGCCGCAACCGCCATTTGTCCGCCGACCGGCACCGGAGCCGAGCCCCACGTATCCACCACGGTCGCGATCGCGACGGCGCCGTCTCGGTCGAGCCAGTCACGCGCAGCTTCCAGAACGCCGATTTCGTCGCGGGCTGTATGGGGAGTGGGTGTCTCGGACATGGGGCGGCTCCGCTGAAGCGTCTTTTTCCAGACTACCGGGTAGGACCGCCACCCGCAAACGCAAGCGCTGCTCGGGGTCCATCCGCGCGACGCACATCAGCGACGAATTGCCGCAAATTTGGACAAAGCACACGACGACACGTCTGTACGCCGAGGCCTCGTGACCCACCGCGCTCCACATTATGGTTCGACTCGAGGCGACTGCCTTGTCACGAAATCCTCACAAATTGCACTTCGACGGATTGTTGCTCCACGACCACGGCGATCGATGAAACGTGAGGCTGTGGTTGCCAATGTTACAACCACGGGGTAGCACTCGACCGCTGGCGGGCCGCGAATGCGACAGGCTGGCGTGTGGGCTGTCACGCGGGGGCGTGAAGGTTCGGGGTGATTTCGCCGCGTCGAAGATGGGCGCGAGGTCTCGAGTTTTCGTCTCTTAGCATCCGCGACGGCTGTGCGTACGGCAGAATCTGCCGAATTGTGAGCGTGTGCGTATGGAGCCGACCCGGCAACTACCGGACGGCGTCTCCACCATCTTGGTCGAGGCGCCATTGAATGCGCGAAAGCAGGATGCTCCCACCACGCGCCTCGTTGCGGGTTCGGGTCTGCAATTCATCGATTTCGGAATTTCCACCGACGCCCTGTCACAGACCTTCGGCCGTTTCATCGAGGAGACAGACACAGCATCTGGCCCCGTGCTCATTCCGCTCGACGACCGGCCCGACTACGATGGCGTAGAATGGCATCCTGCCGTTCCCCAGCGTGCACTTCGTCCCGACGAGACAATCTGGCTGACCGGTTTTGGCGCTCTGGAGCCGTTCCTCGGATCGTGGTTGCCGATTCCCTATTTGCGCCAGATCGGTTCTGACGACACCGGCGCGAGCCGCTTCGATAGCGGCCCCATGAATTGGGCGCGCATCTTCTTGGCGGCACCGGCGCTGGACTTGCGCCAGGCAAGCTCGATTGAAGGCGTGCTGGCCTTCGATACACGCCTTTCGGAGTCCGGACGCCTGGACCAGGACGCCTATCTTGCTCCCAATCTCGACGACGTACGCCACGGCTCCGAGTTCCGCCTCGTCGCCGATCCACCGCAACTTGGTGCGCTTCTGGCCGAGAAATGGATCGAGACTTGGCTCGCCAGAGCGTTCTCGGCTTGGCAACTGACCGCGACCGCTCACAACGGCGCAGCCGCAACCACACCACGCACCAGCCCGTTTGCGCTCGAGCACATCGCTCGCTACCTGACGCTATTGCGCACCCTTGAGTGCACGGCACGCCTGCCCGCGATTCGCTTCTACGATGCTTTTGCTCCGTCCGGTCCGCTTGCCCGCGGCAACGGAGTTGACCTCTACGTCGACCTGGGCGATGACCGCACCACCGCGCTCCTCGCAGATCGCTTGCCATCCGCCGATGGGGATGCCCCGGCTCACGTCGAAATGCTGAGCCTGCGCGATCTGTCAAGCCCGACGATCCTGCATGCCGGACCTTTCCCTACTTACGGCGAGTTCGACGGTCTCTCGCTAGGCAACGCCGCGATCTCGCGTCTGAGCGGGCGCCCCGATGCCTTCTTTTGGCCGAGCCCCATTCGGATCGGCGCTGAAGCCGCGCGCCTCTCGCTCCGCGCCAGCGCTGCTCCGGGCGTCACCGGGCTCGGCAACCTCGGCTCGCTACTGGCCGAGACCACCTCTCGCGACACGCCCTGGCGCTTCAGCCGCGACGACATGTACGGCGCCGATCCGGGTCCGGTCGTGGCCGGCGAGGTTCTCGCTCACCTCACCGAGGATGGACGCGTGCTCGGCCCCGGCGACGCGTCTGCCCCTCCAGCGCTCCGGCCCCGCTTCTCGCCATCCTCCCTGTTGTCGCTTTTCATCGCCGAGCTGGTTCTGCATGCCCTTTCCGAAATCAACGCGCCCTCGATCGACACCCCGGACCGGGACGTGCGTCGCCTCCACAAGATCGTCGTCGCCTGCCCGGCCGAGGCCGACGACCTGACGCGCCAGCGCCTTCTCGAGCGTATCGCAGCCGGCATCGAGCTCGTCTGGAGCGCCTACGGCTGGAACGCGGGCGATGCTGCCGTCACGCCCCGGAAGCCGCAGGTCGCCCTAGGTCTCGGCACCGGCCTCTCCGCCCAGCTGATTTATCTCTACGACGAGGTCCAGAATCGCTTTGCCGGCAACATGCGCCACTTCATGGGGCTCAACCGGGGCGGCGACGGAGCCAGCGGCGGTACCGGTGCCCTTTCGATTGCCACGCTCGATTTCGCCGGTCTGTCGACAAGCCTCACCATCGTCGACTACGAGTTGAGCGCGGGCGGCACCGTCCAGCCTCGCCTTTCGATGACCGACCGCTGCCGCATCGGCAGGACGAGCCTCTCCGATGCCGTCCTCGCCGAGATCGTCCTACCCGCCATTGCTGATGGATTGGCAGTGGCCAGGCACCCGGACCCGGCTGCGATCATCGCCACTTTGATGCACGGCCAAGGCACGTCCGATCCACACCTCTCGTGTCGCGCACGCCATGCGATCCTGACGCCGGCCGCCAATGCCCTACTCGATCTATATAGCGACCTGGCCGAAGGACGGCTTTCCCGCGGCTTGCGCCAATTCTCGTTGGCAACCCTGGTCGTTCGTGGTGGTGGCCGGCTTGAACCGCTGGCAGCTCGGATAGACGATTTGGCGATCCGCGACGGCGCCCGCGATTTCCGGCTTGCCGACGTCAATGTGCCCCTTCTCCCACGTGCCTTCGTGCGGCTTTTCTCCGAGCACTTGGATCCTCTTGTCTCCCGCATTGCCGAGATCGTCCGTGAGCAGAGCTGCGATATAATCCTGCTCTCGGGTCCCTACGCCCGCCTCGCTGGCGTAAGATCAGAGCTCCTGAGCAGACTGCCACTCGCGCCGCACCGCATGATCGATCTTGGCGAGCGACGCATCGCCCTTGTCGACCGGCTCGTTGATCGTGACGCGCTCGTTGACCATGCGTCCGCGACACGGATTTTGCCGGCGATCGGCGCGACCCTCGCGGTTTCCGGCCCGTTGGCCGAAATCGCCATATCTCTGCAGCCGCTCGAGCCAGGCGCGCCTGCCCCGGCCAGGGTAAATGACGCCGGTCTACGCCAGATTGCCGAGATACGCCCTCTGACCCTCGACATACCGGTCAGCGCCTTGGTTGTACCCCCTGCGGTGCCCACGTCCCTGCTTGTCGAGGACGCGCAATGACGCCGCGCCAAAAGCTTGCCCTCGATCTCCGCCAGACCCTTGAGCACACCGCCAGCGTTGCAGACTGGATCGCAAGTCGCCGCAACACGGTCGGTCCCGCCACGGCGAGCTTGAGCCAATACCTAGCCTCCTTGAATGCCGACCTTGGACTGATTCAACAGGCATTGGATCGCCCCCCCGCACTCGCCATCTTAGCGGGCGGAGGCATCGATCTCCCGACGCTGGTCGGCCAGATCGTCGCCCACGCGGCCCAGGGGCCGGACGTCGAAAAGCGATCACGTGGCGCCGCCGCCGCCCTCATGCCCGGCGAGCGAGCCGGCGGTCATCTCGCCGTGCTCCGCTTTTCCGCCTCCGCCGCGCTTGCTGCTGGCCCGGACGAATTCCCCGTCGCGGTGAACCTGCTCGGTCTCGCCGACATCGCAGCCATTCTGGTCAGCTGCTATTACACGATCGTTCCCGGCGCACGGGCGCGGGCTCCGGATCACCAGCGTCTCGCAACGGTTTACGCCGACGCCGGTCGCTCGCTTTCCTCCGCCACGATTCCGGGGCTGACGGACCGAGACGTCAGCGATCTGCGCGAAAACCTCGCCATCGCTCATCCGGACAGTCCCGCCTTGAAAGTGTTGTCCGCACACGGCTACTGGGAGGACCTGGCTGCCGTCGCGGGCCACCTTCCTGCCGCCGAGCGCCTGAGCGTGCTGGCACTCCTTTGGGGAGAGCATGCAGGGCTGACGCGTATCGCCGGCCAATTGTCGGATGCGCTATCGCGCACCGGCAACGTCACGGAGATATTCTGCCCGCGCGAGGCGCTCGTCCATCGTGCCAGCGCCTCAGGCTGGCCGGCTCCCCATCCGCTCAGCATCCTGGCAGCGAATACCTTGCTCGGTCTTGCCGATGAAGCGGACGAGCCCGTTCGGATCGTGGGCCGGTTTGGTCAGCGTTCGGCTCTGACCCGCTCGGTGCTCTCGGCGCTCGCCGCCGAGGTGACGCTTCCCGTGCCGCCGCCGCTGCTCGGTCTCGCACCCGAGACGGATCTACTCGTTTTCCCGCCGATCGCAGCTCCGCACGATTTCGTACTGCCTGCGGCGACGGCGATGAGCCGAGCCCCGTCGCTTCCGCAACCGAGCCTCCTGCGTGCCTTCGCCCGCGCCAAGGCCATGCACCTCCTGGAGCAGGCGATCCGCCGTCACGAATTGACGAGCCTCCTCGTCGCCGTCGATCCGGACAGCCCCGCCGACGATGTGCTGGCGGCTCCGATCGCCGGATGGATCGCTCACGCTCAAGGACCGACGGCTGCAGCTCGCGAGACCAACAGTCCTCAACTCTTCATCGCCGCCGTTCGCACGTTGGTCGTCGAAGAGCGAGCCCACGATCCAACCGCGGCGGACGAGGCCGCCCGTGGTTGGGGGACGCGTCTCGCATCGACACTCGTCGACAGCATCGGCGGAGGCTTCGGCTGGCCCCTCGAATGGGTGCCGGGCCAGCCCTTCGACAATCTGTATCTCCATCAGCAAGCCAGCACGCTGCGGCCCGCATTCCCGGCCGAGCGCGCGACATCCATGGCCGATCCGTCCGAAATGCGTATGGGCGCCAAGCTGATGCTGCGCGCGGTCGCGTCAATGGCGCGGCATCTGCGCCACCTTCCCCACGAGATTGCCACCCTGGAGCACGCACTCGCCTCGACGGATGGCGGCTTAAGCCTCATCCTGGAGGCTTCGATCCCACTCAGCGATGCCAGCCAGAAGCATCGCCAGCTCCGGCGCCGGCTCGCGGTCGCGCGAAGCTCGTTGCATGCCCGTATCGGGCCCCTCGTCACCAATGATGCCGATGAGGATGCCATCCAATGGCGGCGTCGCGCCGGGACGATGCTCCAATATCGAGTGTCTGGCCTCGCGCAGCGTCGCCAGCTTGGCCTTCTACTCGACGCACTTTCGATCCGAGAGTCCGAGCTCGAGTGCGCCTACTGGCGCTTGCGCTCCGGAGTTGCACGCACCCCGGCACACACCAGCGCCGCCACTTCCTACGGCCTCAAGGCTTGGTCCTCCGATCTGCCAGAGACCACCGTAGCCCGCCCCGACGCCCAGGAGCTGACGGCGCTCGCGAGCAGCGCCATCGACACGTGGTGCAACGCGATGCACTGGACCGCTCGATCGAGCCGTCTCGCTCACGAGTTGCGATTGTCGTCGCTCCTGCTGGATCGGATCGTCGGCGAGCTCACCGAAGGTGCCGATAGATCGGGCCTCGGCCGCCGCCTGCGCGCAGTGCTCGATCAGGCTTTCTCCGCCGGCCCGTCCCGTCAGCCCGAGCGGCTCTTTGCGAGCTGCGCCAGCGCCGTCATCAACGATTTCCTCGCACGCCTTTCGCTCGACGCCGTCGCAACCGTTCCGTCCGGCGGACGCGCCGCGTCGCCACGCACCACCACCGCATACGGCACGTCCCTCGCGCGTGGTCCCGACCCCGCGATCTCGAGTCACAGGCCTCGGCCAATGTTGGTCCAAGCTCTTTCGGCCTCACGGCCGCTTTCGAAAATTTGGCCCGATGCACTCGCCGCACTCATAGACGGCAACATCGCGGCTGTTGGCCATGGGTCCGCGCCTGGCCTGCCAACCGAGCTGGCAAGCAGACTGGCGCCTTCGCCCTTCGACATTCTGGAGGCCACCTCGTGACCGACGTCATCATCAGCGTCATGAGCGACCCGGAATCGAGCACCGGCGGCGGGGCCATTCTGCGCCTGACCGGCGTCGCTCTCGTGCCGCCGGGCTCGACCTTCAGGATCGACCCGATCGACGACGATGGAGCTACGAATATCCCAGAGGGCTGGCCTGCCGGTGACTTGAAGCCGGGTGGGCAACGCATCACCAAGGACGGCGTGGACCTTGTACTCGGCGCGGACGTGGTCGAATCGGCGGCGCTGATGCCCGGCACCCCCGTGACCATATCCGTCCCCGCCGTCGGCGCCCGCACGGAATTGCGCTGGCCCAGTTTGCCGGTCGCCCGTCCGGAGCGTCGCCCTGCCGTCGTCGTCAGCGGCGAGCAGCGCGCAGCCGAGCTCGCAGCCAGGACGGCCGCTGATCAGGCCGAGGCCAAGCTCCTGAAGGAGAAGGCCGCTCTCGAGGCGGGCGAGGCTGCTGCACTCTCGAGGCTCTCACTCACGCCCGAGACGACCGCGAGTCCGACTGAGACCCAGCCAGCCGAGCCGCCCGGCCCCGACCCCCTTGCCAAGCTGAAACCGATCCCCGCTCCGATTGCGCCGCCCGCGCGATCGCAGTTGACACCAGAGCCGACGAAGCCGGAGTTACTGAAGCCCAAGCCGGCCATGCCGGCGCCGGCCCCCGCATCCAAGACGGTGGCGCCCCCCGGAACGGCAGCGAGCGCCATCGCCCAGCGCGCGGCAGGTGCGAAGCCATTGGACGCTGGTCCTTCGGCCGGGCCGCCCCGTCGACGCTCATTTTGGATCGCGGCCGCACTGCCGTTTGCACTCGGCTGCATCTTCGCCGGCACGGTAGCCGTCGTCTTTCCCGCGATACAGCAACGCCCGGTTTCCGGTGTCTCCAAGTCGCCGGCAGGTGCCTTGCCATCGCACGCCGCAGCGATCGTCGGCGACCGCACTGGCGCGTTCGCCGCTCCCCGCCTCGCGGAGATCCTGGCCGTCTCCGAAATGTCACCGGCTGGCGAAGCCGCAGCCGGCGTCACGCTGGAGGAGGCTCTGCAGCGCGCCGATCGCAGCCTTTACGGCGAAAACCGCGACAAGGATCGCCTCGAGGCAAAGTTCTGGCTGCGCAAGGCACTGTCACTCGGTCTCGGCGACGAGCGGCTGCTGTGGGCCATGACCCAGCTCGGCACACTCTATGCGACCCCGGATGGCAGCCCGCCCGACTACGCATCCGCTCGCATGCTCTGGGAGCTTGCCGCCGCCAAGGGCGACCCCATCGCCCTCTGCTTCCTGGCCTCGGTCACCGAAAATGGTCTTGGTGCCCCGAAGGACGCCCGCCGGGCCCTCGCCCTCTACGAGCAGGCCAAGGCCCGCGGCGGCTGCCGCGACATCGACGACGCCATCACCCGCCTGAAGAAGGCAGCGCCATGACCCATCGCACCAGATTGCAACCGATCGTCGTGGCGCTGTGCGCCATCACGCTATCCGGGCTACTTGACTCCGCGAGCGCGCAGACACCCGCGCCGGGAGTCATCCAGCAGCCGGCTTTTGTCGATGAGCGTCGTCTCCCTGTTGCGCCTCGCGAGGCCGACGATCGCCAGCGAGCCGCCGAGGACGAGGCGCGCCGTGCGGCCGAGGAGTTGCGCAAGCGCATCGAAGCGGAGGCCGCCGCGCTGCGAACCGAGCTGGAGGCAGCAGCCGCCGAGCACAGAAAACGTCTGGAAGCCGAGGCCGCCGCACACAGCCAGCGCCTCGCCGCCGAGAGCGAAGCACGCCGAAAAGCGGAAGAGGACGCACACCGACGAGCATCCACCCAGCCGGCGGCAAAGCCAGAAGCCAAGGCAGAGGAAGAGAAAGAGGCAGCTCGCAAGGCCGAGGCCGAGCGCCAAGCCGAGGCCGCCGAGGAAGCCCGCCGCCGACAGGCCGCAGAAGCCGAGAAGGCAGCCCGCAAAGCCGAGGCCGAGCGCCAAGCCGAGGCTGCCGAGGAAGCCCGCCGCCGACAAGCCGCAGAAGCCGAGGCAGCCCGCAAGGCCGACGCCGAGCGCCAAGCCGAGGCCGCTGAAGAAGCCCGCCGCCGACAAGCCGCAGAAGCCGAGGCAGCCCGCAAGGCCGAGGCCGAGCGCCAAGCCGAGGCCGCCGAGGAAGCCCGCCGCCGACAAGCCGCAGAAGCCGAGGCAGCCCGCAAGGCCGAGGCCGAGCGCCAAGCCGAGGCCGCCGAGGAAGCCCGCCGCCGACAAGCCGCAGAAGCCGAGGCAGCCCGCAAGGCCGAGGCCGAGCGCCAAGCCGAGGCCGCCGAGGAAGCCCGCCGCCGACAAGCCGCAGAAGCCGAGGCAGCCCGCAAGGCCGAGGCCGAGCGCCAAGCCGAGGCCGCCGAGGAAGCCCGCCGCCGACAAGCCGCAGAAGCCGAGGAGGCAACCCGCAAGGCCGAGGCAAAGCGCCAAGCCGAGGCCGCCGAGGAAGCCCGCCGCCGACAGGCCGCAGAAGCCGAGGAGGCAGCCCGCAAGGCCGAGGCAAAGCGCCAAGCCGAGGCCGCCCGGAAGGCCGCCGACGCCGAGGCCAAGCGCAAGGCGCTGAACATCACAGGCAATCCAGTCGACGCTCAGCGGCACTTGACGCGCGGCCAGCAATTGCTTGCCAACGGGGATTTCGCCAGCGCCCGCTTGTTCCTCGAACGCGCCAGCGACGCCGGCAACGCCGAGGCAACACTTTTGCTCGCCGAGACCTACGATGCCGACACGCTGCAACGGATGGGCGCCATCGGCGTCGCGGCAGACCTGTCCATCGCTCGGCGCTGGTACGAGCGCGCCGCAATCCTCGGCTCGACAGTCGCCGCCGAGCGGCTGGCCAAATTGGGCCAGCGATGAGCCCGAGCCACCCGGTCCGACAGCCTCTGTATTCATTCGTGAGGAGTAGAGTATGCGTAGAACGCCCCGCGCTGCCGCGACGCTGCTGAGCATTGTTGCGGCTCTATGGACCGTGTCCTCCGCCAGCGCGCAGGCGGATCGCTGGGGTGAAGGCGGAAAAAGCCGCATCAACCAGTTCACTATCGGCTTGGCTGCCGGTCTCCCTGAAGGTGCCCCTTTGCGCTTCGGCGCCGAGTTGGCGCGCGCCCTCAATCAGGGTGACGAGATGCGCATTCTGCCGATTGTGACGCGCGGCATCTTCGACAATTTCGCCGACCTGTTGCAGCTACGCGGCGTTGATGCGGCGATCATCTACGGCGACACCCTTCTTCACTTCGACAAGGTCGAGAAGGTCCCGAACGTGCTCGCCAAGGTCCACTACATCGCAAGCTTGTTTCCCTCCGAGCTGCAGATCTTCGTACGTCCCGAGATCAATGCCCTCGAGGATCTCGCCGGGAAATGGGTGAACTTCAACAACAAGGGCACAGCCGCTGCCTACACCGGTCCGATCGTCTTCCAACGCCTCGGCATCAAGGTGGTCGAACGCTTCGATCGTCACCCTGATGTCATGCGCCAGATTCGCACCAGCGACAAATACGCTGCCACCGTCTGGGTTACAGCAAAGCCGGTCGGCGGCATCGCCCAGCAGGATTGGCCGCCGGGCTTCAAGATGCTCTCCGTGCCTTTCACGAAGGAGCTGGAGGAACTCTATCTCCCCGCCACCCTCGAAAGTGGCGACTACCCGAAGTTGATTCCGGCTGGCCAGAAAATCTCGACCATCGCCGTGCCGGCCGTGCTCGCCGTCTATAACTGGCAGCAGGGGTCGCAGCGCCATGCGCGCATGGTCAAGTTTGTCGACTTCATCTTCGATCGCTTGCCCTCACTCCAGAAACCGCCATTCCATCCAGCCTGGAAGAACGTCAACCTGGCAGCACCTGTGCCGGGTTGGCGTCGTTATCAACCTGTCCAGGACAAGCTCGATCAATTGCGCAGCAGCCAACCAGCGACCACAGCTCGTCGATGATCGGCTCAGGGGTGCAGAACGACCTTGATGCACCCCTCCTTCTTGTCACGAAACTTCTTGTAGAGCTCGGGCCCTTCGTTCAAGCCAGCGTTGTCGGTGATCACAAATGAGGGATCGATTTTGCCGTCCTCGATGAGTTGCATCAGGCGTGGCAGATAGTGTTGCACCGGCGTCTGCGCCATCCGGAACGTCAATCCACGATTGATGGCAGACCCCATCGGCAAGCCGTCGAGATAGCCGCCATAAACACCGACAATCGAGACGACCCCGAAATTCCGGCAGCATTCGATGGCTTGCCGAAGAACGTGGGGCCGATCGGTGCCGAGGTAAGCCGCCACCTTCACTCTGTCGACGATCGAGCTGAAACTGGCGGTGGTATGCGGCTCGGTTCCCACCGCATCGATGCACGCGTCGGCTCCACGACCTTTTGTAAGCTCGCGAATCGCCTCGGGAACATCGACTTTCATGAAATCGAGAACCTGGGCACCCGCCGCCTCGGCCATCGTCAGCCTATCGGCAACCGTATCGATGGCAATGACGCGTTCGGCACCCAGAAGGAATGCACTCCGGATCGCGAACTGGCCAACAGGTCCGGCTCCCCAGATCGCGATGATATCTCCCTTTTTGATACCGCAGAATTCTGCGGCCATGAACCCGGTCGGGAAAATGTCGGAAAGAAAGAGCGCTTGATTATCGCTGATATGGCTCGGAACCTTGAACGGCCCGACATCGGCATAGGGCACCCTCAGAAACTCCGCCTGGCCTCCTGGATAGCCCCCGAGCAGGTGAGAGTAGCCGAACAGTCCCGCAGGTGAATGGCCCCAGAGTTTCTCCGCACGCTCGGAGTTGGGGTTCGATCGCTCGCAGCCCGAATAGTAGCCACGCTTACAGAAGAAGAACTCGCCGCACGAGATTGTGAACGGCACGACGACGCGATCACCAATCTTGAGTTTGGTATTACCGAGCCCGACCTCGACGACCTCGCCCATGGCTTCATGCCCGATGACGTCGCCTGCTTCCATCTCCGGAATGATCCCGTCATAGATGTGCAGGTCCGAGCCACAGATGGCGCAGGCCGAGACCTTGATGATCGCGTCGCGCGGATCCTCGATCATGGGATCTGGCACCGTTTCAAAGCGCACGTCGTTTTTCCCGTGCCAGCAAAGCGCTTTCATATCGACGACCTTCTGGAGGTTTCAAGTGATCGTCAACCTACCGGACGCGGTTGTCCCGGCCCGGTCTTGGGTAGCGCATCGCGCGCCTTACCAGGTCGGCTAGAGGTCCCTGCCATGCACGCCTGCTGGCGGAGCTGTGGCCTCTACGGCAGTGAACGGCTCGATGATGCGATAGCTGTGCTGGGCACCAGCCGGGACCAGCCAGCTGTCGCCTGTCTCGAGCATGACGGTTTGCCCTTCGACGGTCAGCTCTGCCTTGCCGGCCAGCACGAGCCCGACCGTCTCGTAGTCTCGCTTGGTGGGACTTTTCTCCTGGGGCTTCTCGTCTTGCCACAGCCGCATGGAGACACGCTTGCCAGATACCAGATAGGTCTGGCCGTGGTCGCCAAGGGGTGACGCCGTCGAGTTCACCTTCTTTACGGTCTTGTCCGTCGCCATCGGACGGCTCCATTGCTGGTCGCGAGGTACGCTCGCGTGAGCGGACCACCATCTTGACCGCTCGCGTCGCCGCGGGCGTCATGGACTTCTCAAACGACCCCCGCGTGACGCGGTTCCGTTCGCAGCGACCTGGCTCGATCGTTCCCCCAAACGCAGAGCGGCCCGTCGACGGGCTTCCCCAATCGACGGGCCGCTGAGACCGGCCTCACATTTCGTCTGGGCTCAAGCGGCCAGTTGCTGTCCTTTGACCATGCGCCCTGGCAGAACGCCGGTCGCCTCGCCGTTGCGATACGTGATCCTGCCCGAGACGATCGTCGCGTCGTAACCCTCGGCTTTTTGTAGAAGCCGCTTTCCGCCCGCCGGCAGATCGTAGGTGACATACGGCCGTCCGAACGAGATCCGGTCGTGATTGATCACGTTGAGATCAGCCTTCTTTCCGACTGCGATGACACCGCGATCGAGCAAGCCCGCAGCCCGAGCCGTGTCCGAAGAGAGGCGCCGCACGATTTCCTCGGTCGTCAGCAGTCCACGCTCCCGCCCCCAGTACGTGAACATCCATGTCGGGAAGCCCGCGTCGAGGATGAAGCCCACGTGCGCGCCGCCGTCGCTGAGCCCCATGATCGCGTTCTTGTTCTGCAACAGAGTCTCTGGCGCTGTCAGCTTGTAGCCCGCATAGTTGACGATCGGCGTATAGAGAAAATTCCGCCCGCCATCCTCGATCAGAACGTCATAGGCGACCTCTGCCGCCGTCCGCCCCTCGCGAGCCGCTGTCGCCTCGATCGAATCTTCGCCCTTCGGCAGATAGTTCGGCGGGTTGCCGAAGCGGAACATTTGCGCGTAGCTCAACCGCCGGATCAGCGGGAACGTCGAGCCCACGATCGGATCCTCGGACAGGATCTTGGCCCGCACCTCGGGATCCTGCATCGCCTTGACGCGCTCGCTGAGCGGCAGATGCGCGATCGACTTGTAGGTCGGCGTGCCCGAGAACGGGTTCTGGCTGCCTTCGAGCCCGAGCAGAATGCCAATGGCGCGCGGCGGGAACACCGGCCGGATCGAGAGTCCGGCCTTCACGGCCTCGTCCGCATAACCCATAAGCTCCTGCCAGACGCCCATGCGCTCCTTCTCGTGACGCTGCGTCAGCGAGAACACCGCCGGCCGTCCGCACGCCTCCACCACACGTCGCAGCATGCCGAACTCGGACTTCGCATCCGGCTCGTTCCAATCGGAGACCATCTCGAGGAAGCCTGATCGTGAATCCTTCATGCCGAGCGCAATGCCGGTCAGCTCCTCCTCGTTGGCACGCAACGTCGGCGTATATTCGCCTGTGAGGCTTTTGTGGCTGATCGTACGCGACGTCGACACGCCGAAAGCGCCGTCGCGGATGGCCTCTGCCGTGATCTTGCGCATTGCCGCGATATCGGCAGCCGTCGCCTTCTCGTGCCGGATCGCCCGGTCACCCATCACGTAGACCCGCAGCGCCGCATGCGGAAGCAGTGCGCAAAGGTCGATGTCGCGGCGCTGCTTGTCGAGCACGTCGAAGTATTCGGCGAACGTCTCCCATTGCCATTTGAGGCCCTCGTGCATGACTGGGCCCGGGATGTCCTCCACGCCTTCCATCAGCTCGACGAGCTTCTCACGATCCGCCGGCTTGCAGGGCGCGAAGCCGACGCCGCAGTTGCCCATCACCGCCGTCGTCACGCCGTGCCATGCCGAGGGGGCGGTGTGCTTGTCCCACACTGCCTGGCCGTCGTAGTGCGTATGGATGTCGACGAAGCCCGGCGTCACGATACGACCCTTCGCGTCGACTTCCTCGCGTCCCTGTCCGAGCCCTTTGCCGACTGCCGTGATGCGCCCGTTTTCGACCGCGACGTCCGCCTCCCGCGCTTCCGCTCCGGTTCCGTCGATCACTGTGCCGCCGCGAATGACGAGATCATGTGTGCCGGCCATTTCACTTGCCTCCGGTTCGCTATCCTCCAGCGAGCCGGTCATCGCCGCTCGCAGCATCAGCATGGGCCGCTGAGACCCACCTGGCAAGCTGACGGCCTTGTCGAAGATGACGTGACGTCAGCCCGCCACTTGGGTTCTCGTCGAGCTCAGCCGATGGCCCGGAGCAGCTCGTCGTTACTCGGGAACCGATCCATAGCCAGCTTCGAATAGACGAGGCGGCCATCGACGCGCACCTCGAAGGCGCCACCGCCGGAACGTCGCAAGCTCACGTCCGCGAACGGCTTGGAGCGCAACATGACCTCCCGCGCCTCACGGGCGCGCGGCTCGTAGTTTCACGCACCACAGTATTCGATCTCGATTTTCATCGTTGTGATCCTTCGTTGAGTAGCCTGGCGTGCACCCGGAGATCTCGTCTCAAAGACTCGAGTTCAGCCGCAGATGCTCCCGCCGGTTGACAGACTTTACCTCGATCGTCTGCTTCACGCCGTCTCTTTCGATCACGACGGGCACCACGACCCCGGCCTCCCCACGTCCCCAGATCGCACGATAGAGTTGCGCAAGAGTTCCGGGGAAGCTCCTCACCAATTGCGAGGATGCGGTCACCGGCTTTGATCCCGGCCTTGTCTGCGGGTCCAGCCTCGGTTGCCCGACGCACCACGAGGCGACCGCCCTTCTCGTCGGTCGTGATCCCCAACCAAGGCTTGGCGGTGCCGGAACGCGCACCGCCCGCAATCAGCTCTCCCAGGATGGGCGGCAGTAGATCGATCGGAACGAACATGTTGCCAGGACCTGCCGACCCCGTACCCGACGTATCGCCGACCACCAGCGAGCCGACCCCCACCAGACGGCCTTCGCGATTGATCAGCGCTGCCCCGCTCCAATCCTGATAAGGCGGCGTTGTGAAAATCGCTTCGGCAAGCAGATATTCCCAATAGCCCGCGAACTCGCGTTTCGCCGCGACCGACGCCGGCCCGAGCCGATCGGTGCCGCCGCCCAGCGCGACCAGCACATTCTCACCCGGTTTCAAGGCCTCCGAGCTGCCGAGCGGCACTGGACTCACGTTGAGCGGCGCCGTGGCCCTGAGCAAGCCGAAGCCCGTATCGTAGTCGTAGCCGACGATCTCCGCCCCCACTTGTCGGCCGTCGTTCAGAATGATCTCGCCCGCGTGCGCCTCGACCATCAGGTAGCCGATCGTGAGCACGAGACCGTCGCTGTCGATCACGACCCCCGTCCCCGATCTCTCCGAGCCGAGCGACCCGATCGTTCGTCCGTCCGGGTTGATGAAGGCCTTGATCTTGACCACGCCGGAAACGAGTTGGTCGATCGGCGTTTGAGCGGCCGCCCCCGGCGCAAAGAGCAGAAACGCTCCGACCAGAAGGGCCAGAAACGCCCTGACGGAACTTATCGGCGGACGATCACGAGACATATCGGCACCCATTCGGCTTCGCACGGTCGCTCCAAGTGTGCCACGATTGTGCCGCACCGGACGCGCCTCGCGTGAAATTGACCTTGGACCATATGCGAATATGGTCACGCGAGAGCCGATTGACGAGGACGTGGGCAGGCCATGCAGGCGCTGGAGATCATCGAGTCGTCGCAGTCGGGCGAGGCAATGGCCAACCTTGCCCGCGTGGCCGGCATTACGGAGGCCGAGGCACGCGCCGCCGCTCAGGTTGTCATCCCCGAGCTCGCGCTGTCACTCGAGCGAAATACGCTTTCGCGCGGCGGCCTTGCCGATCTGGTCTATGCGCTCGGGCAGGGCCACCACGAGCAGATCCTCGTAACTCCGCGCGCCTGGGCGGATCCTCGAGTTGCGGCGGACGGGCGGGCCGTTCTCACCCACATCCTGGGCTCCGAAGGTAAAGTTCGCACGCTCGCCGCCCGTGCCGCTCGGGCGTCCGGCCTAGGCGGCGGCATCATCGAGATGCTTCTCCCGATCTTCGCCCAGTTGCTCATGGGCGCCATCGCCAAATACGCCAAGGGCGGCCTCGGCGACATCCTCTCGCGACTTCCCATACCAGGCGGCAGCGCCCCACCCTCGGAGCCCCGCCGTGGCGGCGGTGGCTTCGACACCGGTGGCACCATCGGCGACCGAACCGGCTTCGAGCTGCCCAGGGTCGACCTGCCGCAGGGTGGCTTTCCCATGCCCCCGATCCCTGGCTCACCTGAGGCAAGCCGACGTCCGGCACCTTCGACCACCACTGCCGAGCCGCAACGGGAGCCGGGCGGCTTCGAATTGCCTTGGCCCGGCAGCGGTCGCCACCACCCCCAACAACGCGAACCGGGCAATCGCACCGGCTTCGAGTTGCCCGAGACCGAGGGCCCTCCCCCGGGCGGCTATCCAATGCCGCCCATTCCCCGTTCGCCCGGCAGCGGCAACGATTTGCCACAACCCCGTGATGAGACCGGCAATGGCGGAGGCTTTCCCTTCCCGTTCCCCTTGCCCGGCCCCGGAGCCGGCGACAGCGGCAACAACCCCTACGGCGATCTGTCCGATATTCTGCGCCGCGGCGGAAGCGCACCGGCCGGCAACGGGTCGAGCGGCGGCCTCTGGTCGGTCGTGCGCAGTGTCATCGGCAGCGCATTAGGCTTCGGCAACCGTGGCATCGTTGGCTGGCTCGTGCGTTTCGTCGTCATGCGTTGGGGCTGGCGCATCCTTCAGCGCGTCCTTCTCGGTCGCCGCTAAGCAACGGTCCAGGCTCCTTAATCCGCTCCGGCACCGCCCGTTTCGGCCACGATCCACGCCAGGAAATCCGCCGAGCCCCCGGCCACGGGTACGATCACAGCCGCCGGATTCGAGTAGGGGTGAGCCACGCGGATCCATCCCACCACGCGCTCGGCGAGCGCCGTTCGCGTTTTGACGATGGCCACAACCTCCTGATCGCGCTGGATCTCCCCAGCCCAGCGATAAATCGATCGCATCCCCGGAATGACATTGACGCACGCCGCGAGCCGGGCCGCCACCAGCTCGGCTCCAATCCTCTCCGCGGCCTTCGCATCTGGAAAGGTTGCATACATCAAAACGACGTGGTCACCCCCCAAGCGATGTTCACCGTCCCCCTCGACATTTACTCCCGTTGTGTTTTCTGGCACTGCAATAGATCTCCTCGCCGAGGAACCGCCTGGTCAGCCGGGCATATCCGGATGCCCGATAAATGCCAAAGCCCAACGCCAGATTCGAGCGGATCGCCTTTGTTGCGAGCGACACGCCGGAGGCCCGCGCGGCGCTCGAGCGAATGACCGCGCGATATGGCAATGCCGACATCGCCGTGGCAGAAGTCATCGTCGCGCTCGGCGGCGACGGCCTTATGCTCGAGACGCTGCAGCGCCACATGCACGATGCGATCCCGATCTACGGCATGAACCGCGGCTCCGTCGGCTTCCTCATGAACGAATACCACGAGGATGGTCTTCTCGAGCGCCTCGAGCGCGCCGAGCTGAGCCGCATCCATCCCCTGTCGATGACCGCCATCGACGAGCAAGGCACAACCCATTCGGCGCTCGCCATCAACGAGGTCTCGGTGTTCCGCGAGACCCACCAGATCGCCAAGCTCCGCATCTCGGTCGACGGCAAGGTGCGCCTCGACGAGCTCGCTTGCGATGGTCTGCTGGTCGCCACACCCGCCGGCTCCACCGCCTACAACCTCTCGGCTTACGGTCCCATTCTGCCGATCAATGCCCGCCTGCTGGCATTGACACCCATATCCGCGTTCCGCCCGAGGCGCTGGCGCGGTGCTCTCCTGCCTGCCGCCGCCCACATCGAGATCGAGGTATTGGAGGCCGACAAGAGGCCGGTCAGTGCAGTCGCCGACAACATCGAGACCCGCTCCGTCATCCGCGTCACCGTCGAGGAAGCGCGGCAGACCGAGATCTTGATGCTCTTCGATTCCGGCCACAACCTCGACGAGCGCATCCTGTCCGAGCAGTTCCGCTATTGAGTGACCTCGCCCCCGCTCTCTGACCTGGTCTCAGACCAAGTCTTGGGACAGTCGCGCGCGTGCCCGTTGTCAGCCTCCGTTCGGAAGGCTAAGCAACGCATTGGGACGGCGGGCGAACGGTCATTGGGGACCAGCGACCTTGAGCAGCAACGGCATCGAGAGCTTCTTCGTCGGGATCGGCGCCCAGAAGTCGGGGACGACGTGGCTTGCCCGCATGCTGGCCAGCCACCCGGACATCTTCGTCACGCCCGTCAAGGAGATCCACTACTTCGATCACATTCGCGGGTTGACCCAGCACCTGTCTCCGAAAAAGCGCCGCTCACGCTACCGCAAGTATTTCCAGCGGATGTGGACCCAGTGGCGTCATTTCGCCGAGTATCGCAGCCAGCGCCAGTGGTGGCGCGACTACATGGCCTCGCCAATCGACGACAACTGGTACCGCGGCCTGTTTCGGAATCGTGGAGCGGCGACCTTCGCCGGCGAGATCACGCCGGAGTATGCCATCCTCGGTCTCGATGGGCTGAGCCACATCAAGCGATTGGCGCCCGAAGCGCGCGTCATTTTCATCATGCGCAACCCGGTCGACCGGCTATGGAGCCAGGTTCTGCACCAGTGCCGGTCGCGTAGCATCGACGCCAACCGTCAATCGACGGAAGCCATCGCCGCGATGCTGGCCGAGCCCCGCTTCGGCGAGCTGGCCGACTACGCCCAGACGCTCGACGACATGGCCGCCGTCTTCCGCCACGATCAGACCCTGGTCCTCTTTTATGAGGACATGCACGCCGACCGCCTCGCTGCCCTGCGCCAAGTGTGCCAATTCATCGGCGCACGCTTCGAAGCCAGCTACTTCACTGAGCTCGGACGTCGCTTCAATCGCAGCCAGCAGGCGGCACTCCCTGAGCCCATCCGGGCCCATATGCGCCAGCTCTGCCGAGCCCAGGCGGAGGCCGTCCGCCAGCGCGTCGGTCGCATACCCGAGGCATGGGAGCGCGAGTTCGACCTCGGCCCGGCCGAGGCGGGTTGAGACCGCTCGACCGCGGACGCCCTCTGACGTTTCGGCGCCGGAACACTAGACGGCAAGCGCACCGCGCAGAAAATGGAAGCCGACAGACCGTAAGGCCGGTCGTCGCCACTGGTAGGGCGCCATCGCTGTATCCGCGCCGGGAAACAACGATTGCCCGGTCATCGTCGCCTCCTCAATCCTGGCTCTTGCTGCCGCCGGCCACCTGGTGGATCGCGGCGCGCACGCGCTGATAGGTCCCACACCGGCAGATATTGGTCATCGCCGCGTCGATGTCGGCATCGGTCGGTTTCGGCTTTTGCTTCAGCAAGGCCGCCGCCGCCATGATCATGCCGCTCTGGCAGTACCCGCACTGCGGCACGTCCAATGCGAGCCATGCCTTCTGCACCGGATGCGACCCGTCGGCTGAAAGGCCCTCGATCGTCACGATCTTCTGCTCGGGTTTCAGGCTGTCGACCGAGATCGCGCAGGACCGCACAGGGACACCATCGATGTGCACGATGCACGCCCCGCACTGCGCGATGTCGCACCCGTACTTTGTGCCAGTAAGACCTGCCTGCTCCCTCAAAGCCCACAAGAGCGGTGTCGAGCCGTCGACGGTGATGTCGATCGGCTTCCCGTTGATATTGAGCTTGGCCATGGCACTCCTCGTCGAGCGGCTTCGATTCCAGCCCATGCGGTCGTTCCCGCATGCCGGAATGCTAGCACCCAACGCGACGTCATGTTTGCGGCAGCTGCTGATCGGAGACTGAAAATCTTGCGCGATCAGTCAGCCGCACGCGCGGCGGCCGGTGCCAATTGTGCAAGAATTTACGCGACCTCGGCGAGCCGTGAATTCGCCTGTTTCTGAGCGGCGAGCAGGACTTGGGCGTGCTCTGCCGGGAAATAGACGCCGTTGATGAAATAATCGCCGTCATGCGGCCGATAGTTGATTTCGACGCCAATGAGCGGCCAGCCCTTGATGGGCAGCAGCGCGTTCACTCGGTTGGGGTCGATCATTTTATCCGTCGCCATGAGGAGGTGGCGATCGAGATTGGCGCGGTGGCGCTGTACATCGAGGCGCGGAACCAAGCCGTTTCGCGGCTGAATGGCAATCAGATTGTCGAAGAATGCCGCGAAGAACCCCAGTCTCACCAGCATGCTGTCAACGATCGGCCCGACGTCCGGCGCCTGAAGCGCCACACCGAGCGCATCCTCGAGCTCAGCCCTCTGGCAGTAGAGATTGAACGCGAGGATCTGGCCCGCCATCTGCTGGAGGTGATATTGCGCGTTGGGGTCGACGGTACCGTCACCCTCCGGATTGCTGTAGCCGTAGACGACATGGCCAAGACCACCCGGACCGTAAGTCACGAAGTGCTCGCTGAAGCCCTTCAGAACCAGCGGTCCGGCCTCGGGATCCGTATCCTCGACGATCAGCGGGACTGGCACGACGCCTTGCTGCTGCACGGCATCCGCGATCCGTTGCGCAGTGGCAAACAGAGCCATGAGATGGTCTCGCAGCCTTCCCAGGCGGGCCGCAGGAGTCCCGTCTTGGGCCAAACCTGCAACGGTAACAGGAATGGTTACAGGCGCAGAGGAGCGCTTTCCGAAGGCCATGAATAAGTCCGTTGCCGTCGCAGCCACGCGCCCCGATTCGGACGCAATAGGAGGAAGCTAGCTGTCGCCCCTTAACGATGTCTTACAACACCGCACTTTATGGCCATCGCGCAGGATGCGATCCAAGCGGCATCGCTGGCCGCGCAAACCGGGCTGCCGTCTCTGAAAGATGTCCTGCGTGCCGCACGGCCGTCATGCGACCGAAGCCGGACTCGGACACCTCCATAAGATCGGCGAGGTCGTCTCGCGTAGGATCGGGACCCTTCAGACACTCCCCCGGAAGTCGGCCGAGCTTCCAGAGCCACTCGCCCGTTTGGGCCAGCGAGACACGCACCAGCCACGAGCCCCCTTCTTCTGCCTGCCGCTTCAGCGCCATCATGGCCCCTGTGGCCATCAGAAAGCCCGTGCCATGATCGAGCGCTTGGCAAGGCAGCTCCTTCGGCCCCTCGACACCGGCTGCAGCGGCTTCAGCCGCGTTCAAGCCGTTCGCATTCTGCACGAGGCTATCGAAACCACGCCTATGCGCCCACGGCCCCTCGTGTCCCCAGGCCGACAACGAGACGCAAACGACGCCTGGCGACAACTCGGCAACCGCTTCTGGTGCGAAACCCTTGGCCGCGATTGCACCGGGACGGTAGCCCTGAACGAAGACGTCCGCCCCTCGGGCCAAGCTCCTGAGCGTGTCTCGGCCGGTCTCCTGTGCAAGATCTATCTCGATGCGCAGCTTGCCGCGCCCGCCATCCATGATCAGCGTCTCGATGTCCGGAATACCTGGTCCCGTCACCGACAGCACGTCGGCTCCGTGCGCGGCCAGCGTCCGTCCGCAAACCGGCCCAGCGATCACGCGCGTGAGATCCAGAACCCGAATGCCGGAAAGCGGCTGCGCGCCCGCTTCGCGCTTTCTCGGCGGCGCATCGCCGATCCGGATGATTTCGAACAGCGGCAGTTGCCCGACCGCTTTCCCGTGAGGATGCGCGCGCCATTCCTCCGGCGAGCGCATCATGGTTATGACCATTCCGTTCTCGGCAGCCGCCGTTTCGAGTGCCTCGCCGCCCCAGTCCTGTAGCTTGGCCGCGACGCTGGCGCGCTCGTAGTCCGCGCCGAGAAAACGCAACGTCCGCTCCCTGTGATGAGGCATGTTGGCGTGCACACGCACATAGCGGCCATCGCCCGTCTGGTAAACTCCCGCCACCTTGTTCCAGATCTCGCGTTGGGCCTTGCCCTCGACCTGCACATAGCGCTCGCTGCGAAACTCGGCCGCCGCGTGTCGCATATCCACCGCGGCAAGTTGCCGGCGGCCCGTGCGGGCGTACCAGAATTCCGCTGCTGCCAGCGCGCTGGCAGCAATTGTCGCTTGCGCCATCGTTCCAACGGCGAAAGTCGACGGCAAAGCAGGTTCTTGTCCTCGAAGCGCGACGCCGTCGAGTGCCGCAAGTGGCCCGCCCGCGAGTTGCCAGATGTGCGCCGTCGCTTCCGCTGGTGACATAGCCGCCCTCTCCTAGCCGAAGTACATCGCCTTGACGCTCGGGGCACGCAGCCCTTGAGACCGTCAGCGCAACTGTCGGTATCGCAGCAGCACTTCAAGTCTGGATTTGCCCAACCGCAACAGCCGGATCGAGTTGCCCCCAACTCTCCTGGCTTGGACGAGGCTGCACCGCTGCTCGCCCAAGTCCGGCTTGGCGACCAGGCCCCAATTGCGCACACCACCGCGCCGCGATCGGCGAAGCCCACTGAGGACTCTCCGACCGCCGCTGCCCGAAACCAGAAACCGGGGGTCGATCAATCGACGGTGACGCGCACCGGCCGCTTGAGAAACGCCGGCATGTGATCACCGAATGCCTGCGGGGTTGCCTCGTCGCCACCCCGTTGCTGACCACGGCCGCCCCGACCCTGCTCGCGGCCACTGCCGCCCCTCGATTCACTTCCACCGGCCGCTGGTCCGCGCTGCGGGGGCCGCGGACGCTCGGGTCGACGCTCGCCTTGCTGCCTCTCGCCGCCACGCGGCTCGACGCGCTCGGGAAGCGTGTCGCGAGGCGCAGCTTCTTGCCGTCGCACGGGCTCGCTCCGCCGCGCTTCGCCCTCGTGCGGCGAGCGCTCCCTGCGGCGAACCGGCCGCCGAGAGGTGACGATCGCATCGTCGGAGATCTCGGGCTGGTCGGCCATATCCGGCCGATCCGTCAGCGCGATTCGCCGCGACGCTTCGCGGCGCTCTGGCACGTCGCGCCGGGCGCCACGATCAGGTCGTTCGCCACCCCGTCCGCTACGCGCATCGGGCCGTCCGCGCACCGGCGCACCGCGACCACGCCGCTTGCGACTCCGTCCGTCGGCGAGCGCGGCCTCGTCCGGCGGCTCGCCAATCCACTGCGGCTCCTCGCCGATCAGCTTGGCGATGGAATTGATTGCCTTGATGTCGTCGCTCGTGACGATGGTCGCCGAGAAGCCTTCCTTACCGGCGCGTCCCGTACGCCCGATGCGGTGCACGTAATCGTCGGCTTGCCACGGAACGTCGTAGTTGATGACGTGACTCACGTCCGGGATGTCGAGCCCACGCGCCGCGACGTCGGACGCGGCCAGGAATGCGATTTCGCCGGCGCGAAACTTGTCCAGCGTCGCCATGCGGCTGATCTGATCCATGTCGCCATGCAACGCACCGGCATTGAAGCCGTGCTTGGTCAGCGATTTGAGAAGGATCGCCACATCCTTTTTGCGATTGCAGAAGATGATGGCGTTGCGCACGTCGAGTGTTCGCAATAGCTCGCGCAAAACCTCGCGCTTGGCCCAGTCCTCGGCGCTGTCGCAATAGCAGAAGCGTTGCGTAATCGTCTTCGCCGTCGTCGCCGGTCGTGCCACCTCGATCCGCGCCGGATCGTTGAGGAATTGATCGACCAGCCGCGTGATCTCGGGCGGCATCGTCGCTGAGAAGAACAGCGTCTGCCGCTTCGGCGGCAACAGCTTGCAGATTTTCTCGATGTCCGGGATGAAGCCCATGTCGAGCATCCGGTCGGCCTCGTCGATCACGAGGATCTCGACCCCCATCAGCATGATGCGGCCACGCTGGAAGTGATCCAGCAGCCGTCCGGGCGTAGCGATCAGAACATCGACGCCCCGGTCGAGCTTACGCACCTGATCGTCCATCGAGACACCGCCGATCAGCAGTGCCACGTCGAGCTTGTGATTGACCCCGTACTTCTCGAAGCTCTGAGCGCATTGCGCGGCAAGCTCGCGCGTCGGGGCGAGGATGAGCGAGCGCGGCATCCGCGCGCGCGCGCGTCCCGTCTCGAGACGGGTGATCATCGGAAGCACGAACGAAGCGGTCTTGCCCGTGCCGGTCTGAGCGATGCCGAGAACGTCGCGTCCCGTCACGGCAACGGGAATTGCCTGCGCCTGAATTGGGGTCGGGGCAGGATAGCCTGCCGCGTCGATGGCGGCGAGCACCTTGGCACTGAGGCCGAGCTCAGCGAACGTGGTCGGTTGCAAAAAGACGTCTCCGTAACTCTTGCCACCCCCGATTCACCCACTGGCGGATGTACGGGGGCACTGCGGAGCGCAGGGGCGGGTCGATGGCACGGGCCTGGGCGAAAGCGCTCGGTAGGCTTCGTGAAGGTGGTGTCATCGAGAACGGGGCGATTGAATAGGCCGATCCCATGCACCCGATGGCGGCTAGATGCCACATTCCGCCCGGACCAACAAGGCTTTGCTGAGCCCTGCGGCAGGCTGGCGCGGGAAAAACGGTGTTCCAGGCACCAGGGATGCCCTGGTCGGCTTGCGACCAGGGCATCGGCTAGGGCGTGTGCACGTCGCAGGCCATGGGCCCGAACGACTTGCGGCCCGGACTACTTGCGGCCCAGTTACTTGCGGAAAGCCGCGAGCACCTCGGCGCCGCTCGCTCCGGCCCGCTTCGTCCAATCCTCGGCGAGCTGATCGCCGATCTTCTTCAATCCTGCCTTGAGCTCGGCGCTCGGGGGTACGACCTTGAGGCCCTTGGCCGTGAGTTGCTCCACGTACCACTGCGCCTTTTCCTCGGCGATCTTCCAGCCCCGGGCCTCCGCTGCTTGCGCGGCCGCGAGGAGGGCGTCCTGTTGGTCCTTGGGCAGGCCTGCAAAAGCTGCCTTGTTGACCATGATGACGTTCTTCGGGATCCAGCCCTGAACGTCGTACCAGTGGGTCATCGTCTCCCACACTTTGCTGTCGTAGCCCGTCGACCCGGACGTCATGAACGCGTTGACGACGCCAGTCGCCAACGCCTGCGGCAACTCGGCCGCCTGGACGGTAACCGGCTGCGCACCGACCAGCTCGGCGATGCGTGTCGTGCCAACGTTGTAGGCCCTCATCTTGAGGCCCTTCATATCGTCGACAACGTTGATCTCCTTCTTGGAGTAGATGCCCTGCGGGCCCCAGGCGACCGAGTAGAGAACCATGACGCCTTGGCTATCGAGCTTCTTGGCCACTGCCGGCTTCTGCGCCAGCCACAGCTTGTAGGAATTGGCGAAGCTCGAAGCCAGGAACGGAATGGTGTCTAGCCCGAAAACGGGATCCTCGTTCTCGTGGATCGAGATCAGGACCTCGCCCATCTGCGCTTGTCCGGTCGCAACCGCGCGCTTGATTTCCGGCGCCTTGAACAGCGACGCACCCGGATGCACCGTGATCTCGAGCTTGCCGCCCGTCGCCTTCTTCACCTCCTCGGCGAACCAGGCAAGGTTCTCCGAATGGTAGTTCGTCGGCGGGTACGCCGCCGGCAGGTTCCATTTTGTCTGCGCCACTGCTGGTCCTGTAAGGGCCAGTCCGGCTGCGGCCACGGCCGCCAGCCAGGCGAGGCACGTTGATCTCAGCGCCATTCTTCGTCTCCGTCGGTGCCTACTCTGTCTCAACTCGGAAAAACCAACCTGGGCAAAAACATCGCGATCTGCGGAAAGACCGTGATCAACGCAACCGCTACCACCAGCAGGAAGAAGAACGGCAGCGATGCCCAGGCGACTGTGTTGCTGTCGTGACCGCTCATCGTCTGTAGGACGAAGAGATTGAATCCCACCGGCGGCGAAACCTGCGCCATCTCGACGAGCAGCACGACGAAGATGCCAAACCAGACAAGATCGAAACCCGCCTTCTGCACCATCGGGAGCACGACGACCGTGGTCAGCACGATCATCGAGATGCCATCCAGCGATGTGCCGAGCAGGACGTACATCACCGTCAGCGCCGCGATCAGCATGAACGGAGACAGCTGAAGGCTATCAACCCAATTGGCGAGGGCGACCGGTATGCCCGTGTATCCCATCGAGGTCGACATGAACGATGCACCAGCCAGGATCAGCATGATTGCGCCGGTGAGCCGGGTCGCCCCCATCACGCTTTCCCAGAACGAGTGCCTGTCGAGCGTTCCCGACCACCAGCCGATCGCGAGTGACCCGAGGACACCCCAGGCAGCGCACTCCGTCGCCGTGGCCCATCCCGTCAAGAGCACGGTGAAGACGAGCAGGATCAAGAGCATGCAGGGGATGAGGTTCAGCGATTCGCGCAGTTTATCCCGGAGCGGCATCGGAGGCTCTCGGGCCGGCATCTTGTCGGAGTTCAGCAGCGCCCAAACGGCGATGTAGCCGGAGTAGAGCGCCATCACCAGCATGCCCGGCAGAAACCCCGCCAGAAACACCTGCAGGATGGAAACCTCGGCTGCCACCGCATAGATCACCATCATGATCGACGGCGGAATGAGAATGCCGAGTGTGCCCGAGCCCGCGAGCGAGCCGAGCGCGATCATTTCGGGGTAGCCGCGCTTTTTCAGCTCAGGTAACGCGATCTTGGCGATCGTGGCACAGGTCGCCGCCGACGAGCCCGATACCGCCCCGAAGATCCCGCAACCAAGGACGTTGACATGCAGCAGACGCCCCGGCACCCATCCCAGCCAAGGCGCCAACCCACGGAACATCTCTTCCGAGAGGCGAGTGCGAAACAGGATCTCGCCCATCCAGATGAAAAGCGGCAGCGCGGCAAGCTCCCAAGAGGCGGCATTACCCCAGATCTTTGTTGCGAGCACCGAGCCCGCCGGAATCGATCCCGGCGCGAACTGCATGCCGACCCAGCCACAAGCCAGCAACGCGATGGCGATCCACACGCCCGAGCCGAGCAGCAGCACCAGCAGAAACACGATCAGCAGCGAGATCGAGACGAGATCCATGGTGCTGCCCTAGATCCCGCTCGCAGCGGCGCGCTCGATGAACTCATCCGGAGTCTTGGGAGGCTCCTTCTCATATCGAGGCTTATGTCCCGCCAGCACGTGCACGAGCTCGTCGACGATCGCGATGAACAGGATGACGATGCCCGCCGTAAATCCGGTTTGCGGAATCCAGAGCGGAACCACCAGAACACCGGTCGAGGTGTCGTTGATCAGCCACGACGTGTAGGTCATTGCGACCGCCTGCCAGGCGAAGAAGCCGATGAACAGCGTGGCCATCGTCAGCGCGAAGACTTCGGCGATCCACTTCGGCCGCACCGGCAATCGCTCGGTCAGGAGGCCGACCCGAACCATCTCGCCCGACTTGAACGTATGCGCCAGCCCGAGGAACGCCATCGAGGCCATGCACCACGCAGCCAGGTCGTCTCCCGACTTGACGTTGATGCCCAGCTCCCGGCCAACGGACAGCGACATCATCAGCAGGAAAATCGCGATCAGAAATAGCCCCGCGAGGTATCCTGCCGCGAGGTAGAGGCCGTCCAGCGCTTTTCTGATCATGGCCTCGTGCCTGCGCTCATGCTCCGTCCGGCCGCGATCTGATTTGCATCGTCGCGACCGGCGACTCATTGTTGTTGCAGTGCACTCAACACCAACTCCGCTAAGGTTTTCTTGCGCTGGATTGTCACAATTGAATGCATCTGCGAATTTGCTGCGCCCGCCTGACACAGTCCGGGAGCAAGGTCAGGAATTATCATTGGACCCTGCCGGGGTGCTGCCTGCCACCTCACCGCTCGGCGCCCGCTGATCGACGACGCGAATGGCGGCGGCTTTGACCCACTCCAGGTCCCTGAGATGCACATCCTGTTGGGGATTTGCCATTTGAATGCCCGCCTCTCGAAGCCGCTTGAGGATGGCGACCCTCAGCTCCGTCCCGGCCTTGCCACCCAGATACACGTCGCCGAGTACAGCTCGCACAGTGAATTCGAGGGACGTCCCCGAGAAATGATCGAAGGTAATGAAGGGTGCCGGCGTCTTGAGGACGTCCGGATTCTCATCCGTGCAGGCGCGCAGCAGCGCGAGCACCTGCTCGGGATCCGCCGTAGGCGCGACCTGCACCTTGACGACGGCTCGGCCCATGGGATTGCGATGCGTCCAGTTGAGCACCCGCCCAGTGATCAGCTCCGAGTTCGGCAGTATCAGGCTGGCCCTGTCGAACGTCTCGATCTCCGTCGATCGCACTGAGATGCGGCGAACGTTTCCCTGCTCGTTGCCGACCACGATCCAGTCGCCGACCTTGACCGGTCGTTCGACCAGAAGGATCAGGCCGGAAACGAAGTTGTTGACGATTGATTGAAGGCCAAAGCCGATTCCGACCGAAAGCGCGCCCGCCACGATGGCAAGGCTGGTGATGTCGAGCCCCGCGTAGGAGAGCGCGATCAGCAGTGCCAGCCCGATACCCGCATAGCCGATCGCCGTATCGACCGAGTTGGCGATGCCCACGTCGATGCGTGATTGCGTGAGCACCTGCTCGCGCAACCACCGTTGCAGAAGCCGCGTCACGAACAGCAAGCCCGTAAACAGCGCCATGCCGATCAGGATGCGCGCCAGCGAGATCCTGAACTGCCCGATCTCGAATCCGAAGAGTAGCGCCTTCAGCCAGTCACGGATGTCGGCTCCCGAGAAACCCCACTGCAGCATGAGCAGCGGGAGTGCCGCCGTGGCGATCATCAGCGTTGCTGTCGCCTCGATCAGCCGCGAGAGCTGTCGGCGCCGAGCCGGATCCACAAGCCCGAACCGGCTCTCGAGCGCCCGCCCGACCAGATCCCGATTGTCGGCCCGCCCCCTCGTCGCAGCCCTGACCGCCAAGTACAGAAGCCCACAGCCCGCAATGACCGTTCCCGAAAGCACGACCTGATGCGCCACGAAGCGTCCGAACGCAATGTAGCCCAGCATCGTGGCAATCAGGATCACCGCCGCGGTGATCGCCAGCGGCAGCTTGATCCAAATCGGGCTCATCAGCGTCACCGGCCGCGGCACGTACGCGTGCCCATTGACCGGCCGATCGGGTCCGGTCTGCGGCACGAACGGTGTCAGCACCAGAAGCGCCAGCAGAGCCGTGAACGCCAGGCTCGTGATGAACGACTGCGCGACCGTGACGGAAAGTGGCACGTAGAGCGCGCGGCCCAGCTCGACCAGAGCCACGTCGAGCACATAGACCGCGACGAAAGCCTCGAGAATGAGCAGGATACGTCGTGCCGTTTGGTCGGCAACCGGCACGAGGCGCCACCCCGGCTGGCGAGGCGCAAGGCACACCGCCAGCAGTGCCGCCGACGCCACATAGACCAGAAGACCGCCGAGCGCCGCCGTCGCGAGCCCGATCCAGGGCGAGAACAGCAGATCCAGACTGGCGAGCCCGTAGTAGAGCATCGACACCGCGAGCGCCGGCGGCACCATCCGCAGCGGCGCGACCCAGGCCGCCTTGAACGCGCGCTCGAAGAAGCTGGGCGACGGTTCACGTCTTGAGAGCCGACCCGCTAAAAATCGCCCGATGCCGATCGTCAGCCCGAGATAGACGACGATGATTCCAGCTCCCAGCGCCGCGAGCCAGCCACCGACCCTGCTGGCCCACGTCAGCCAGTCGCCGCCGTAGTAACTGAGACGCCCCTCGATCGTTGTCATCTGATCGATGACGTTATGCCAGACCGAAGGGGACAGTGGGCTGTCGCGGCGCTCGAGCAGATTGCGCGTAAACAGCTGATAGCGGATCACCGTGATCCGATCGATCAGCTGCTTGGCGCGCACCCACGCCAGCTCGGTCGTCTTGATCGCGCCGTCGAGACTGCCCTTGAGTGCACCGAGCCGCGCACGCTCGGCCGCGACTGTTGCGGACTCGGCCGGCTGATCTTTTCCGGGCGGCGGTCCGAGCCGCTCGATCTGCTTCTCGACCTCCTCGAGCTGGGGCCGCAGCGTCTGCGCGGCTGCCGTCGAATTGTAGATGATCCGCTCGACTTCGCCACGTAGGCGCGCCAACTCGCCCTCGAGCTCCTTGAGCTGCTGAATGGCCTTCTCGGCGTTCTCGATGTTCCGCGCTAGACGCTCGACGGGCTCCATCGCCTCACGAGGCAGCGCCGAAGCGACGGGTTGCGCGGCCGGAGCCAGCGGCGCAGCAGCCGGCGATTGAGCTTGCGCCGCAACCGGAGCTCCGCCGGCCGACGTGGTATTCGGCGCTGGTGCCTGAGCGACGGCAGGTAAAATGCTGTCCCTGATGACGAGCCCAACCAGGATCATCAGGACAGCAAACGGCTTCGACGGAGTGCGCAAGGACGTCCCTCGGAAACGATGTCTCAATTCTGATGGTTCGGCGTACCCACCCGCCATTGCGGCGTCGGACCACCCCCTGGAGGCAATCTTGCAGCACCGTCACCATCCCGCCGGCTCTGGTGCAGCTTGATCTCCCCGTTACACCGCTCTCGGCACTCCGAAAATGCGGCGATCCTGTGTCCGCCTCTCAGCCTGCGGCGCTCCAGCACAGGCTGGCGTGGGTGCCCTTCGGGCAAATCAACACGCAACGACGGTCAACGGCTATTCCGCGATCGGTTGCGCTGCTCGCGCACCATTGCGGCTTTGTCGGCCGAACACAGGGGGCTCTCGCGACTCGTCGCGCTCCGCCATGGGAATCCGAGCGACACCAGCCTCGCTGCGCCCGCCATCGATCCCAGTCTCGATCAGAACATCCACCGGACCGCCGGTCATGATGAGATGCTCCACATTGTCGCGTCGAACGAGCACCAGGCGGCGCCGTCCATCGACGCTGGCATGCTCCACGACGGCCAGGCGCTTGTCTGGCCTCGCACCGAACAGCCCGCTCATTGGCGATTGCCCACCGGAGGAATTGCGCATCACCCAAAGGCCGGCGAGCACGACAAGCGCCAGTGCAGCGAACAGAAGTAGATAGAGCAGAACGTCGACCATGGTCCGATTGTCCTCGTCCGGGCCGCATCACTCGAGCGCACGCGAGCGCCTCGCCCAATCGCGTCGTTAGCAGATGTTTAGCGCACTTTTAACTCTAATGATCGAGTTGTTGACGGGTTCGAGGCAGCGATGCCTGGTATTGAATGCGCGGGGGTGACGAAGTGGTATCGGTTCGCGTGCTGTACTCTTCTGTGGTCGAAGTCCTGGGTTTGGCTTTGGGTCTTCAGAATCAGTCTATGTTTGTTCGCATGATCGGGACAGATGTGCGCCGCCCCGCAGCTCCGTTGGGGACGACCTCCACGGAGCAGTCGCCGGGGATTGGGATTTTCTTCGTTGTGCTGGCGATCCTGACGGCCCTCGGCCTCGGGGCTCTCGTTGTTGTGTCTGCCAGGGCCAGCGATCCGATCCTGCTCGCGATCCTGTCCGTGCTCGGCATGATCGGCAGCTTCTTCCTCTTCGGCCTCGCCGCCGGACACATCCGCGTCGGTCCAAGCGACGAGATCGATGGCGGCGTCGCGGCAATCGCCGGTGAGTTGATCGCAACTGGCGTCATGATGACCGGGCGCGACGGCAGCATCGTTTACGCCAACGCCGCATACCGCGACCTCGCGGGGACAGACCAGGACGGCGAGGCACGTAGCCTCGAGGTCGCCTTTGCCGGCGAGCCACACGCCGCGGAGTGCATTTTCCGCCTGATGCGTGCGGCCGAGCTCGGCGAGGAGCGCAGCGAGGAGTTCCGTATCCGCGATCTCGAAAATCGCGACCGATCCGGCCGCTGGCTGCGTCTCTCTGTGCGCCCAATCCGATCCGGCGGTAGTCGCTTTGGGCGTGCCTCGAGCCTCTGGCAACTCACGGACATTTCCGGCGAGCGCGCGCACGAGGCCGAGGCCGTGCGTAATCTCGAGGCCGAGATCGGCCACTACGAGGCGATGCCCGTGGGCTTGTTCGGCTGCAGCCTCGACGGCAGCATCACGCACCTGAACGCGACGCTGTCCGGCTGGCTCGGCCTCGACACCGAAGCCGCCCGCGCCCGCGATCTGGACCTGTCCGACATCATCGCTGGCGACGGCGACGCACTGCTTCGCGCCGCCCTGGCGCAAGCCTCAGGCGAGATCGTGCGGCTGGACCTCGATCTCGTGCGCGAGGACGGCATCGGCATCCCTGTCGAGATCGTGGCACGGCTCGGTGGCTCGAGCGAGCGTGGCGTCGACATCTCCGCGCTCGTGCTGGCGCGGCCCCACACTTCGGCCAGCGCTTCTGCTGATGGTGGCCCCCGCTTCGAGCGGCTTTTCGATGCAGCTCCGTTCGGCATTGCCACACTCGGCCAGGATGGCGCCATCCAGACGTTCAATGCCGCCTTCGCCCGCATGTTCTTCGATGCCGGGCTGGGGCCCGCGGGAAACCTGCGTGCTCTGATCGGGGCCGCAGGTGACGCCGAGGCTCTGAAAGCGGTCGAGGCCGCCTTGACGGAGGCGCGGTCTGGACGGGCGACTCTTGCCCCGATCGAGGTTTCCTTCGGTCCGGACCGGCAGTTCACGCGCCGGCTGTTCGTCAGCCCGACACGGAGCGGCCTCGGGCCCGACGAGTCAGCGATGCTCTACGCCATCGACGCCACCGAGCAGAAGGCCCTCGAGGTAAAGTACGCCCAGTCGACCAAGATGGAGGCGGTAGGCAAGCTCGCGGGCGGTATTGCCCATGATTTCAATAATGTGCTCACCGCGATCCTGGGCTTCTCGGATCTGTTGCTGCAGACCCACCGGCCATTCGATCCCGCGCACAAGGACATCATGAACATCAAGAAGGAGGCCAATCGTGCCGCCGGCTTGGTGCGCCAGCTTCTTGCCTTTTCACGGCGCCAAACCCTGACGCCCGAGGTGCTCGAGCTTGGTGAGGTTCTCACCGACCTCTCTGTGTTGGTCAGCCGCCTGATCGGCGAGAAGATCGACCTGAAGCTCGTCACCGGTCGGGACCTGTGGCTCATCAAGGCCGACCGGACGCAATTCGGTCAGGTCATCATGAACCTTGCCGTCAACGCCAAGGACGCCATGCCGAACGGCGGCCGCCTCACCGTCAAAACACGCAATATCACCGAGCGGGAATCACTGAAGCTTCGCTCGCTGTCGGTACAGCCCGGCGAGTACGTCCTCGTCGAGGTCGAGGACACCGGCAGCGGCATGACCCCCGAGGTCATGGCCAAGATCTTCGAGCCGTTCTTCTCGACCAAGGACGTCGGCAAAGGCACCGGGCTCGGCCTCTCGACGGTGTACGGTATCGTCAAGCAGACGGGGGGCTACATCTTCCCCGAGAGCACGCCGGGCAAGGGCACCACGTTCCGCCTCTACCTGCCGCGCCACCTGCGCGAGGCGACAGTTGCCACCGAGCCAGCCGAGATCCAGCCGCCGGCCAAGCCGGAGCGCTCGCGTGACCTGACCGGAACCGGGCGCGTGCTCCTGGTCGAGGATGAGGACTCGGTCCGCAACTTCGCGGTTCGTGCTCTTAAACGCCAAGGCTACGAGGTGCTAGAGGCGACGACTGGCCTCGAGGCGCTCGAGCTTTACGCAACCGAGAAAGAGCCGATCGATATCGTCGTCTCCGACGTGGTCATGCCGGAAATGGATGGCCCGACGATGCTTACGGAGATGCGCAAATCTCGCCCCGACCTCAAGGTCATCTTCGTGTCGGGTTACCCTGACGACCGCTTCAAGACGGGCCTCGACCCTGACGCCCATTACGCCTTCCTGGCCAAGCCTTTCTCGCTTCCCCAGCTTGCGGCGAAAGTGAAAGAAGAGCTGGCCCGGTAGCGCTGGACACCCGCAAGGCTACCCCGAGGTGCCAGCAGGAGCTGGCACCTCTCTCGTACGCTGATCACCATTCGCTCCACATGCCCCGAAGTACGACCGTCAAACGCCTTTTGCGCGATCGACTGCCTCGACGATCAGCCGGCGGGCTTCATCGGCATCACCCCATCCCCTGATCTTCACCCACTTGCCCGGCTCGAGATCCTTATAGTGCTCGAAGAAGTGCCTGATCTGATCGATCGTGATTTGCGGCAGATCGGCGTAGCTGTGGACACGCTCGTATCTCCTCGTGATCTTGGCCGAGGGAACCGCGATCACCTTCTCGTCCCCACCCGCATCGTCCTCCATGAGGAGCACGCCAACCGGCCGGCAGTTCATCACCGCGCCGGGCACGATTGCACGCGTATTGCAGACCAGCACGTCGATCGGGTCGCCATCGGTGGCCAGCGTATGCGGAACGAACCCATAGTTACCTGGGTACCGCATCGGCGTATAAAGGAAGCGGTCGACGAACAGCGTCCCCGAAGCCTTGTCGAGCTCGTACTTGATTGGCTCGCCGCCAACCGGCACCTCGACGATCACATTGACGTCGTCCGGTGGGTTGTTCCCGATGGGAATGGCATCGATGCGCATGGTAGAGGCTCCGTTCTGGCGACTGCTCGATCAACTGAATTCCTCGGCACTGCCATATTCCGCTTTTCGTCGCATGCTAAATCCCGCTCTGTAGCGCCATTCCGCCAGACCGCACCGGGTCGTGCTGAGTGGTATGCCACCGGCAGACAAAGTGCTTTGGGAGGCCGCCACGGAGGCGAGACAACGATGCGCTCGAAGTTGACGATGGCCGCGCTGGCAACCCTGCTTCTGGCAGGAGCGGCCGGGGCCAATCCATTGAAGAGCCTTTATACGACGATCGATCTCGCGGAATGCCGGCAGGTTCGATCTGGCCCGGACGGCGGCGCTTGGCTCTGCAATGGTCTCGACGGCTATCCCGTCCACATCAGGGAAGGCGATCTGCGCACGTTCGTAAGCGTGGGGCAGCGACCGGAGACGCGCCGCGCCGCACACCAGTCACTCAAAGCGTCCAACTCGCTCTTCAGCGACAAATCCAAACGCGCCACCCTCGAGTGGCGCTTTGTGAAGCGTGACGGCAAGATTCTACCGTTTGCCACCATTCAGCGCTACTTCACGCGCGGTGACCACGACTCCGGTCAGGTCCTCGTTGTGACCAAGGTGACACCGACAGAGGATTGCCACGTCGCCCACATCGATGCCTTGGCCAACCCTCAAGCCATCGTGTTGGCACGCGCAGTTGCCGACAAGGAGGCACGCAGTTTCGATTGTCGTGCGGAGCCGAAACGCGTCGGCAAGCAAGGCCGAAGTCCGATGTAGGCCAGAGCTTTGGATCTGCCAGCACTACGCGACGAAAAATGCCACGCTCAGGACCAGCCGTACCCGATCTTCTCGAGCATCACGCCCCCGACTTTCTCGGTCGTCTTGCCGACCGGGCGCCCGCCCCGACGCCAGTAGAAATCGGCGGCGATCTCGTTACCGGACAAGGCCCATACGATCAACCCGTTGAGCCGGCGCTCGTCGAGCGCATAGCGCGCGCCCTCGAAGAGATGCTCGCCAAGGCCCAGCCCTTGGTAGCTCGGCGTCAGGTAGATCTCGTAGATCTCGCCTTGGTGCTTGCCACGCCCTCTTGCCCGGCCGAACGTGGCATATCCCGCAACTTTGCCGGAAACCTCGAGCACGAGAAGTCCGTCCGAGCCCCGCGCCGCGTTTTGCCACCACGCCTTGTCGCGTCGGCGGATCATGCTTTCGAGATGCAGCTGCGGGATGATCCCGCGATAGGCCACGAGCCAGGATTTGCGAAACACCGCAGCAAGGGCGGCAGCATCACGCTGCATTCCCTTCCGCACCCTCACCTCTGTACGCGACTGGAGCATGACGGAACTATAGCGCGCAGAATGGCCGCGCGGGAAGGGACTCAATGAGCGGTTTCGCACGAATTTCACCGCAGCCCGGCAGAAAGACAACCGTCATCGCGCACGGCCGCATGGCGCGACTGGTCCGTTACGACCACGCCGTCGCGTTGCGTCTCGTCGGCCTAGTTGTGATCCTCCGGCAGCACCGGGATCGGAAAGACGTCGATACCCTCGTTCGCGAGCTCCTCGACCTCGTCCGGACTGGCCTCGCCGTAGATGCCTCGTCCACCAGGTTCCTCGTGATGGATCTTGCGCGCTTCCTCGGCGAAACGCGGCCCGACGTACTCGGCATCCGCCAGGATCTTGTCACGCATCGCCTTGAGTTGCTGAAGCATTTCGCGTTGCGGACCGCTTAGCATATGGGTCGCCACCGGAGCTGGAGCCGCAGCCGGAGCAGGCGCCGGCTGCGCATCGGTCTCCGTGACGCCTCGCCGCCGGCTTGGGCGCTTTGCCTTGCGCTCGCTGGTAACGACGTTCGGAGCCATCAGCGCCTTGCTGACCTTGGTCGACCCGCAATTCGGGCACGCAACGAGCTTCTTCTTGACCTGCGCATCACAAGCATCGCTCGACGGAAACCAAGCCTCGAACTCGTGCCTCTTGGGACAAGCCAGTCGATAACGGATCATTTAACCTCTGCCTCCGTCGCGAAGCCCGGTAAGGACGCGGCAACTCGCCCCGCCGCAAGGCTCACCGATTCGATAGCACGGCCCGCCGTCTCCAGTGTCGGATAATCGGCGGAAACAATTCGTGCATGTGACGCATACATTGGCCGCTTGGCCAGCGCCGCATGCACAAGATAATGAATTTTCTCTGCTTTTTAGGTTTCACGCCACCGGACCTGCCCCGGACAGCGACTTCAGGCGGCAAGCAGGGGATCGAGCCGACCTGCATCCTCCAGCGCGTAGAGGTCGTCGCAACCGCCCACATGACGGTCGCCGATCCAAATCTGCGGTACGGTGTATCGACCACCCGCCTTGGCGGTCATCTCAGCGCGAACACTGCTGCGCCCGTCGACCGAGATCTCCTCGTAACGGACACCCTTCTTGTCGAGCAGCCTCTTGGCGCTGATGCAGTACGGGCAATAAGACGACGTATAGATCGTCACATTGGACATGGAGCGTCCTCGGATCGGTTGAAAGCGGCACCCTAATGTAGGAATCCTGCGCCCGCGTGCAACCTCGTCTGCAAAGCGGCCCTCGGCCTACGGTGCCACAATGGGCGGCGTCGCCACGCGCGCGACGGCCAGTACGTCCACCCCGGCAACCCCAGCCGCGAGCAATGCCTTTGTAGCCGCCTCCGCTGTTGCCCCGGTCGTGATGACATCGTCCAGCAGCAGCACACGCTGCCCTTCGATCTCGGTCCGCGAGCGCGGCGAGACCGCAAACGCCCCTCTGAGGTTATCCCGTCGTGCGGTGCCGGAGAGGCTGACCTGCGGTTGCGTCTCCCGGATCTTGACCAGAGCTTGAGGCGACCACGGTACACCGCTCGATCTCGAGACCTCGCGTGCCAGCAGCGCCGACTGGTTGAATTGCCGCTGGATCAACCGCCGTCGCGTCAATGGCACCGGTACGATCCGGTCCGCGTCGCGCAACAGCTCGCGCCCTGCCTCGACGAGCCACCGTGCCAGCATGCGCCGGCCGTCGTGCCGGTCCCCGTACTTCATCGCGTGGACCAGTCCCGCAATTACTCCGCCGCTTTCGTAGACGGCAACGGCCCGGGCCCGTCCCCAAGCCGGCGGATCGGCTGATGCGGCAGCGGAGACGAGCCCACCATCCGCCGGGCCGAAGGGCAGAGGCACGCCCAGGCGGTCGCAAAGAGGGGCACGTATGAAGGCGATACCTTGCCAACACCGCCCACATAGATTGTCCTGCCCGTCGACTCGTGCATGACAGGCAAGACAGACCGGCGGCACGATCAGGTCCGCGAGACCGGTCAACACGTTGCTGATCCGAGAATGAGCCGCCGGGCCTGTCATCTGCGTTATCTCTGCTAAAGGATGCAGACTTGGTTCGCCGGACGGTACGCCTACCGAGCTTCTGTGGTCCAGCGTTCAGTGTTGTGCTCGAGCCAGCCCGGAGAACGTTGCCTTTGAGTGAGACGCAAAACCCGCACCTGATTTTCGATCGAGCCCTGCTCACGGCACGGCGCAATCGTTTGGCGGACTCTGTCGTCGGGACGGATTTCCTGCATCGGCGCGTCGCCGAGGACATCGCCGATCGCCTTTCGATCGTTCGTCGCGATTTCTCGGTCGCGCTCGACCTCGGAGCCGGCCACGGCGTTCTCGGCCGTCTGCTCCGCCAAGCCGGCATCGGCACCGGTCTCCTTGTGTCATCCGACCTCGCCGCAACGCTCGTCGCCCGTGCCGAGCCGCCGCGCATCGTCGCCGACGAGGAGCTGCTCCCTTTTCGCGACGGCTCGCTCGACCTCGTCGTCTCCAGCCTCGCCTTGCAGCTCGTCAATGATCTGCCGGGAGCCCTGCTCCAGATCCGCCGCGCGCTCAAGCCTGATGGCCTGATGCTCGTCGCCTTGCTCGGCGGCGCCACGCTCCACGAGCTTCGTGAGGCCCTGGTTCTTGCCGAGACCGAGACGACGGGCGGCGCCTCGCCGCGTGTCGCCCCCTTCGCCGACGTCCGCGAGCTCGGCGGCCTGCTGCAGCGGGCGGGTTTCACGCTCCCCGTTGCGGACAGCGAGATCGTCGAGGTCGGCTATCAGAGCGCGCTCCACCTGATGCGCGACTTGAAATCGATGGGCTGGGCCAACATGCTTGTGGAACGTCGTCGCGTTCCGCTCCAGCGACGCACGCTCGCCCGAGCCTTGGAGATCTACCAGGAACGGCACAGTCGTCCCGACGGACGCGTCCGTGCCACCTTCGAGGTGATTACGCTCACCGGATGGGCTCCCGACGAAAGTCAGCCGAAGCCGCTTCGCCCTGGCTCGGCTGGCACGCGCCTCGCCGACGCCCTCGGCACCAGCGAGCAGCCCACTGGCGAGAAACCCGGTCGCGGCTGACGCTCAGCAAACCGCCGGCATGCACAGGTGGATTTCGAATTTCTGGTGCGCCTTCTGCCGCGAGAAGTCGAACTCCCGGCCATCGTGACACCGCGCTCGTCCCTCGAGGCCACCCAATCCCTCGACCGGCAGCTGTCGCACGGAGACAAGACGCTCGAGCTGGCACTTCTTCTCGATTTCGAGCTGGAGCTTGAGCGTTGCTTCCCAGCCCTCTTCACTCCATGCCGCGGCAATGGAACCGCCCAATGCGAGACCCGCAACGACGGCCAGTCGTCCAAGAGCCAAAGCGCGCATCATCATTCATGCCTCCCATTCGGCACCCCACGTTAGTGGGAGCACGATCGAAGGCGTTGACGCCGCGCAAGCGAGTGAAGGCGTCTAGATCGCTGCCTCGCTGACCGCATCAAAGAACCGGAGGCCGGCCGGATTGACCGCAAGCCGCACTTTTTCCTGAGGTCGCACTTTCACCGTCGGCTCGACGCTCGCCACCATGTTGGCCGAGCCGGCCGTCAAATCGAGGATCACTTCCGAGCCGAGCTGCTCCGCCACCTCGACCACCGCCTCGAAGGTCAGCTCCGCCGGGTCCGAGCCGTTTGCCATCCTCAAGTCTTCAGGGCGTATGCCCAGCGTCGCCGGTTTGCCCGCATGCGCCGCCATGCGGCCCTTCAACGTGTCAGGCACCGCGAGCCGCATAGCAGCGTTTTCTGCAACCAAGCCGTTACCGACGCTGCGGATCGTGACGTCGGCGAAATTCATCGCCGGCGAGCCAATGAAACCGGCCACGTATTTGTTCGCCGGATGATTATAGAGCTCCAATGGTTCTCCGACCTGCTGAATGAGTTCGTCCTTCATGACGACCACACGATCGCCGAGTGTCATCGCCTCGACCTGATCATGCGTGACGTAGATCGATGTCGTCGCCAATCGCTGGTGCAGCTTCTTGATCTCGACGCGCATCTGCACGCGCAGCTTTGCATCGAGGTTCGACAGCGGCTCGTCGAACAGGAACACCTGAGGATTGCGCACGATCGCACGCCCGAGCGCGACGCGCTGGCGCTGACCGCCCGAGAGCTGCCTGGGCTTGCGGGTCAGGTGATCCGTAATACCGAGGATACCGGCTGCGTTCTCGACCCGCTTCTTGATCTCGGCCTTGTCGAACTTCCGCATCTTGAGGCCGAAGGCCATGTTGTCGTAGACGCTCATATGCGGATAGAGCGCATAGTTCTGGAACACCATGGCGATGTCCCGGTCCATTGGCGGCAACTCGTTGACGATTGTGTCCCCGATCAGGATATCGCCTTGCGTGATGCTCTCGAGCCCCGCCACCATCCGCAAAGTCGTCGTCTTCCCGCACCCCGACGGCCCCACGAGAACCAGGAACTCCTTGTCCTTGATCTCGAGCGACACGCCTTTGACCGCATGGAAGTCGTCATAGCGCTTGTGGACGTCACGGATCGATACGTTTGCCATCTGTCCTCAACCTCAGCCTTTGACCGATCCCGTCAGTCCCGACACGTAGTGCTCGACGAAGAAGGAGTAGGCGATCGCCACCGGGATGCTGCCGAGTAGCGCGCCCGCCATCAATGCACCCCAGAAGAACACATCACCTCGGATGAGCTCCGACACCACACCGACCGGGACCGTCTTCTCTTGCGGCGAGGACAAGAACACCAGCGCGTAGATGAACTCGTTCCACGACAGCGTAAAGGCAAAGATGCCGGCCGAGAGAATGCCAGGAACGGCGACCGGAATGACGATGTACATCATCGCTTTCCACCGGGACGCCCCGTCGATTCTGGCGCACTCCTCCAGCTCTTTGGGGATGGCCTTGAAGTAGCCCATCATCAGCCATGTGCAGAAAGGGATGAGAAATGTCGGGTAGGTCAGGATCAACGCCCACGGCGTGTCGCCGAGGTTGTAGCTCCGGATGATTTCCGAGAGCGGAATGAAGAGGAGCGTCTGAGGCACCAGGTAGGTAATGAAGATCGCGGTTCCGAGCCCACCCGCATAGGGAAAGTTCAAACGCGACAGCGCATATCCCGCCAGCACCCCGCAAAACAGCGAGATGATCGTCGACATGATCGAGATGAACATCGTGTTCCAGAGCCACGTCGCGAACGCCGTCTCGCGGAACAGGAACTTGATGTGGTCGAGGGTCGGATTCCACGTCCAGAACGGCGCGTAGTTCGGCCGCTGCCACGCGATATAGAGTTCGTTGTCCGGCCGAAAGGTGGTGATCACCATCCAGTAGAACGGGAACAGCAGGAAGATCAGGAACAGGGCGAGCGGAATGCGGAAGAAGACCCACCGCCGCCAGATTGCACCTTCGATCATCGTCTTCGTCTCCGGGCGGTTCGATCAGCGCGTTTCGACGCGGCGGATATAGAGAAGCTGGACGATCACGATCAGGAACAGGATCGGAAACATCGCGAGCGAGATCGCAGCGCCCTGGCTCAGAAGCCCCGTGCCGACGCCGAGCTGGTAGGCGTAGGTGGCAAAGAGGTGTGTCGCGTTCGCCGGCCCTCCGCCCGTCATCACGTAGACGATCTGGAAGTCCGCGAAGGTCTGGATGACCGAGAACAGCACGACGACCATCGTCACGGGCAGCAGAAGCGGCCAGGTGATATGGATGAAGCGTTGCCAGGGCTTCGCACCATCGATGGCAGCAGCCTCGTTGAGATCCGGACTGATCGTCTGCAAGCCGGCAAGCAGAGAAATCGCGAAGAACGGTACACCCCGCCAGATGTTGACGATGATGATTGACCACATCGCCAGATCGCCATCGCCCAGCCAGTTCAAGCCACCGTAGCGCCCGATGGCCCCGACCTTGAAGAGCATCCAGTTGAGCACGCTGAAGGTCGGGTCGAACATCCACTTCCATGCGAATGTCGACAACACCGTCGGGATGATGAACGGCAGTAGGATGAAGGCACGCGTAAACGCCTTGAACTTGAAGTTGCGGTTCAGCAGCAGCGCCAGCCACAACCCGAGCGCCAGCTTGAAGATCGTCGTCACCAGCGTGTACCAGCACGTGTTCCAGACCACGAGCTTGAAGATCGGGTCGCTGAACAGCCGCTCGAAATTCGCGAGGCCGACGAACTCGCCCGGGACACCCACGCGTGAATCCGACACCGACAGCAGGATTCCGCGGATGAACGGATAGGCGATGAACAATCCGAGGAGGGTGATTGTCGGCAACAACAGCACCGCCGCAAGCCACCTCTCGTCCTCGAGCGGTCGCCACTTTGGCCGCGGCCCTTTGGCATCGCCCGTTGCGGCGCCTGCAGGCGCAGTTACTGCCATCGGCATGGTCCTCGTCGGGGCGACCTGACGCTAGGCCAGAAGCAAGGCCGTCAAGGTCCGAGCATCCAGGGGGAAACGGTCTGTCATCGGCACGCCGCGGCAAGACCAAGCTTGCCACGGCGTGCCGATGACGGGTTCGATTGGAGTAGCGGTCGCTCAACGCACGCCGCCACCCGGAGCGGGGTCACGCGCCGTAGATCTTTTTCAGCTCGGCGTCGGCTGCCTTGACGGCATCCTCGGCGCTCTGCCCCTTGATGGCAGAAGCGAACATATTCACGATCAGGTATTTCGAGAGCACCTCGGCTGCCTTCGCATTCGGCGGTCCCAGTCGGCCGGGCGTCGCGCCCAGCTTTCCAGCCACGGCGTAAGGCTTCATCACCGGGTCCTTGTCCCACATGGGGTGCGTCTCCCAGGACTTCGTGCCCGGCGTGTCGAAGCCGAGACCGGTCGTGAACCACTGCTCGTAGTTCTCCTTCTTGTGCAGGAAACGGAGCAGATCCTTCGCCGCCTTCTGGTTCTTGGAATAGCTCGGCATCACATGGCTTTGGAACGTGTGGAAGGCGAACTTGCCCTTCGGTCCAGCCGGGAGCTCGGCGTGCAGGATGTCGCTCGATAGCTCGGCGCCCTTGTCGGTCTTGTATTTGCCCTTGTCGCGAGCCGCGAGCAGGTAGATCGAGGCACCGTTCAGTGTGCTAGATATGGTGCTGGCCAGAAACGCCCGGTTGTTTGAGGCGTCGTCCCAGGCGAGCCCGCCTTCGTCGAAGGAGTCCTTCCACATCGCGGTCATGAACTTGACGGCGTCGACGGTCTCCTTGGAGTTGATGACGACCTTCCCCTTATCGTCGACCTCCATCCCCCCGAAACTCCACATCAGTGGATAGGCGAATGTCGGAGGATCGCCGAACGACTGACCAAGCGCCTGCCCAAATGGAGTGCCGTTGGCCTTGAGCTTCTTACCGAGCGTCCGGAATTCGTCCCAGGTCTCCGGGAACTTGGTTGCGCCGGCCTCCGCGAACCATGATTTCCGGTAAGCGTTCAAGGCGCCGATGATGGCCATAGGCATTGCCAGCCACTTGCCGCCGACTTTGCAGTTTCCTTCCGAGATGCCGTAGTAGCCGCCTTGCTCCTTGCCGACTTCCTCGGCGACATCCGACAGGTCCGCTAAGCTCGCCGCGTAGAGATGCGGATGGTTGTTGAACAGCATGATCAGGTCGGGACCGGCCCCGGACTGTATGCCCGACGTGATGCGCGGCTGCAGGTCGTTGCCGTTCACCGTCTCAAAGTTGACTTTGATCCCGAGTGCCTTCTGCGCGTCGGGTATGATCTTTTCGCGCAAAAGCTTGTCGCACGTCGGCACGAAGTCATTCCAGCGCAGCCAGTGCACGGTGGTTGTCTGGGCGATCGCCGGTGCGCGCCCGGTCGCGAGAATACCGGCCAGTCCGCCAGATGCGGCAGCAGCCGCACCACCAACTCCGCCCGCAACGAACTTTCGACGTGTGATCTTGGCCATCGAACGTCCTCCCAATATCTCTTTAGTCGCGGCTCCTTGTCCGCTTAGAGCTTGAGCTTATCGGGCGTCCGCTGCGACAACAAGGCACCTTTGCGACGCCAGACGAATTTGTGCCGTGCCACCAGAAGCCGTTGGTCAATGGCAAGGACGAGGAAACGATCGCACATGCCCGTGAGATACACACCGAGCGACCCAGTAGCCCGCGCTGACCCCTATCCCCAGTTTGCTGCACTCCGCGAGCACGACCCGGTCCATTGGAGCCCAACCCTGAAGTCGTGGATACTCACCCGCTACGACGACGTCGCTCGCGCGCTCTCTTCAGCCGACGAGATGTCGCCGGATCGGCTGACGCCATTCTACGCGAGCCTTCCCGAGCCCAGCCGATCAACGCTCGCCGAGGCCATGCGCTATCTGTCGCTGTGGATCGTCTTTCGCGATCCGCCAGGCCACACCCGTGTACGAACGCTTGTCGCCAAGGCCTTCCTGCCCGGCACCATCAACGGCTGGCGCCCTGCCATCGAAGAGCTGACTGAACGGCTCTTGCACGAGCTCGCTGCCGCAGGCCCGGGCGAGACCGACCTCGTCCGCGCACTCACCATGCAGCTGCCGGCTCGCGTGATCATGCACGTCATGAATGTGCCGGATCACCACCTGCACGACATCAAGGCTTGGTCCGATGACATCATGTCGTTTCTCTTCTCCGCCCGCGAGATCCCCGACAAGTACGAGCGCGCGCGCCGCGGTGCCGTCGCCATGTCGGGTCTATTCCGCGGCCTGATCGAGGAGCGCAGGAGCGCACCTGGCGATGACCTGCTGAGCCTTCTGATTGCCGCCCGGGACGCGGACGACCGCTTGTCCGAGGACGAGCTCGTGGCTACCGCCATGCTGCTCCTCTTCGCTGGCCACGAGACCACGACGAACCTTCTCTCGAATTCGACATTGATGCTCTTGCGCAATCCGGAAGCACGAGATCGCTTCGTCTCCGAGCCCGAGAGCGCAGGCACTGCCATTGAGGAGTTCCTGCGCTTCGACGGGCCGTCGAATTCCATGAGCCGCGTTGTCCGCACCGCGCACGAGATCGGCGGCAAGCAGCTGCGCGAGGGCGATCGCGTCTTCGCGATGATCAATGCCGCCAATCGCGACCCCGCCCATTTCGCGAGGCCCGAGCAGTTGGACCTCGGTCGGCAGCCGAACCGGCACCTCACCTTCGGTCAGGGCGCGCATTTCTGCATCGGCGCCCAGTTGGCCCGCCTCGAGGCCCGCATCGCACTGCCTCGCCTGTTCGAGCGCTTCCCCGATCTTTCCATCGGCGCCGAACCGCCCATTTGGCATGACAGCCTGATCGCGCGCGGCCTCTCGCGCTTGCCCGTAAAACCGGGGCGCGCCCGAATTTGAGCCTTGGAAAGAAGAGGCCACCGGAGCGCGCCCCGGTGGCCTCCGACAAAGCAGGCGATCTCTCGGAGGACTACTTGCTCTCGTTGGCTATGATCTCGCCGAAGAGCTCGAAGCTTTCACCTTTCACGCGGGCAAGCCTCACCGACTCGATCGGATAGAAATCCGTTGGGCTGGTGCTGACTTTGATACCCGGCAGCAACATCGGCGCCTCGAAGCCTTGGATGCTCGCAGCCTGCTTCATGATGTTCTCGCGGGTGAGGTTGTCGCCCGCCTTCTTCAACACCTCGATCAGCGTATGAGCGACCGAGTAGCCGTAGTTGTGGAAGTCCTCGGAAATATTGGCGCTCGGCATGTACTTGGGCATGAATTCCTTGAACGCCTTCACGTCGGCAGCATCTTTCCATTGCGGATCGGAAACGTCCTTGCGGTAAAGCGCGAGGATGATGCCTTGCGACGCCTCGATGCCGGCTGGCTTCAGCACGCTCGCAAACGACGACGACACGTTGTTGAGGTAGTGAACCGGCTTCCAGCCGATCTCATTGGCCTTCCTGATGGCTTGGGCGGCGAACTTCGGGATGGTTATGTTGAAGAACACGTTGGCGCCGGAGTTCTTCAGCGCGATCATCTGGTTGTCCACAGTCGGATCGGTCACCTCGTAGGTCGCCCGATGGGCGATCAGCTTCTCGTTCTCCTTGCCGAGCCCCTTGAGAAAGCCGTTGTAGTAGTCCTTACCGTAGTCGTCGTTTTGCATCAGGATGCCGATCTTGGCTTCCTTGACGGTCGACAGGATGTGCTTGGCGTAGATGGCGGCCTCGGTCGCATAGTCAGGCTGCCAGCCCATCGTCCAGGGAAACTGCTTCGGCTGCCCCCACTTCGAGGCGCCGGTCGCCACGAACAACTGCGGCACCTTCTTCGCGTTCATGTACTTGTGGATCGCCGTGTTCGGCGGCGTGCCGAGTGTGTTGAAGACGAAGAGAACCTTGTCCTCCTCGACGAGCTTCCGCACCATCTCGACCGTCTTCGGCGGCGAGTAGCCGTCGTCGTAGGTGATGAAGTTGATCTTGCGACCGTTTACGCCACCCTTGTCGTTGACCATCTTGAAGACGGCCTCGATCGTCTTGCCGATCGCTCCGTAAGAGGACGCATTGCCCGAATACGGATTGGTGTTGCCGATCTTGATCTCGGTGTCGCTGGCACCTGCGTCATATTTCTTTTGCGCAAGTGCAGGCGCCGCAAGAAAAACGGTCGCCGCGACCGTCGTCGTCAGCGCCGAGCGGCGTGTGAAGCTCGTCATGGTCTTGCCTCCTCCTCTTTTGTGGAGCTGCTTTCGAGCCGTCTCGGAGAACGGCATCACGGCAGCCTCTTTAACCCGATGGCCCGCCACCTCGCCCTGAGACGCGAGACCAGAGCGCGGCAAGGCCACCGGCAATTCCAGTTGGCATGAGGTACATCAGCGCAATGAGCGCGATGCCGTAGATGGTCCAAGGCTCTAGCTCGATCGGCAGATGCACGCTCTTCGAGATCGCTTTCGTCAAAGCATCGGCATACTTCTCGATCACTTGCACGAAGATGCCGCCGATGAGGGCCCCGGGCAGCGTCGCGATCCCGCCGACGACGGCACCGACGAGCAGGGCGATCGAAAGCTCGAAACGGAAGCTGTCGGGCGAGACGAACTCGAAGATGATCGCATGCAGCGCACCCGCGACGCCGGTATAGAGAGCCGAGACACCGAACGTGATCGTCTTGATCTGGCGGGTATCGATGCCCATCGTGTCGGCGGCGAGACCGTGGTCTCGGATCGCCCTCATGGCCCGGCCGACACGGCTGTCGAGCAGATTGCGCGCCAGCCAGAACATCACCACCGCCGTCGCAAGAACAACCAGATACATCCACTGGTCCGGCGTAAACGGCAACCCGAACGGCGCGTCCGGCTTGAGCAGGTTGAGCCCTTGCACGCCGTTCGTGATCGGCTCGAGATGCCGGTACTTCAGCATCTGCGGCACGGCAATCGCCAACGCGAACGTGGCGAGCGCGAGATAGTGGCCTTCGAGCTTCAGGGCCGGAAAGCCGAACAGATAGCCGACCGCGAAACAGAAGATCGCGGCCACCGGCAAGGTCGACCAGTAGGGAAGGCCACCGTGCTCGATCATGATCGCGGCGACATAGGCCCCGACCGCGAAGAACGCCCCGTGTCCGAGGCTGATCTGGCCGTTGAACCCGGTAAGCAGGTTGAGGCCCAGAACCGCGATTGCGAAGACCAGCATCAAAGAGAGCTGCAGATACATGAAGCTGCTGATCATTCCGGTCGCGAGCGTCAGCACTGGGAGCAATGCCGCCAGAACGACAGCGACGATCACAAGCGGATGAATGCGCCTGCGCCCTGTCTCTTCAATCGCACCTGGAGTTGTGATCGGGCCCTCGACAGTGCTCGCCATCGCCTAGACCCGCCTGACTGTCACGTGCCCGAAGAGACCCGAAGGCCTCACCGTCAGCACCGTGATGACAATGATGAGGGCAACGGTCAGCTTCTCGCCGTTACCGATGATGTACATGCCGGTAGTCTTCTCGATGAGATTGCCGAAAAAGGCGACCATGTTCTCGAGCACGCCGACGATGAACCCGCCAGCCACTGCTCCGCCAGGACTTGTAATTCCACCGACGAGTGCGCTGGCAAAGCCGTAAAGCAGAATCCCGGCCATCATGTTGGGCTCGAGATAGACGACTGGTGCCACCATCGCTCCGGCGACCGCGCCTATCGCCGCCGCGAGGCCCCAGCCGAGCGCCAGCATCCAATCGACCGGAACGCCCGCGAGCCGCGCGGAAACAGGATTTTGTGCAGCCGCCCGCATCGCCAGCCCCAGCGGCGTGAAGCGGAAGAAGGAGAACAGTGCCAGCAGCAGGACAAGCGTCACCACGATCATTCCGATCTGGTGCGGCCCGATGTAGCCCGAGCCGATGAACGTGACTTTCGGGAACGGAGACGGAAACTCCTTGATCGTGTGGCTCCAGATGGCCCCGGCCATCGAATGAAAGATGGCGAGAAGACCGATGAATACGACGACGATCGACAGGAGTGGTGCGTGATGCAAGGGTCTCAGAATGACCCGCTCGATCAGAACCCCCGCGAGAAATGAGATGGTCATGGCGAGGGCGAGCGCCAGCCAGAACCCCATGCCGGTCTGGACGAGCGCCCAAGCGATGTAGGTGGAGAACATCGCCATTTCGCCCTGGGCGAAATTGATGTGGTCCGTGGAAACAAAAATCATGACCAGCGCCAGCGCCACCAGCGCATAGATAGCGCCGTTCGCCAGACCCGCGGCCACTTGCTGGATCAGTTGCTCCATGAGCCTCCTCTGTCGCGTCAGTAGCCCAGATAGGATTTGCGGATCTGCTCGTCGCTCTTCACCGTCGCCGCATCGCCCGACATCACGATCCGGCCGGTCTCGAGGACATAGGCATGAGATGCGAGATCGAGCGCCAGCGCCGCGTTCTGCTCGACGAGAAGCATCGACACTTTCGCGTCCTCGTTGATCCGCCGCATGATCCGGAAGATCTCCTGAACGATCAGCGGGGCGAGCCCGAACGAAGGCTCGTCCAGCAGCATGAGACGCGGACGCAGCATCAGAGCCCGGCTGATCGCCAGCATCTGTTGCTCGCCACCGGAGAGCGTGCCGGCCTGTTGCGTGAGACGTTCGCCGAGCCTCGGGAAATAGGTCAGCACCATCTCCCGGTCGCGCCGCACTTCGGGACCGGAGCCGCGCGTGTAGGAGGCAATCCTGAGGTTCTCGTCGACTGAGAGACTGGTGAACGTCCCTCGGCCCTCCGGCACATGCGCTACGCCGAGCTTGACGATACGCTCGGTCGCAAGACCCGAGATGCGCCGGCCGTCGAAACGCACCTCGCCGGCGGTGCGCACCATGTTGCAGATCGCACGCAGAGTCGTCGTCTTGCCGGCTCCGTTCGCGCCGAGCAATGTCGTGATCCCGCCGTCGTCAAGATGGAAGCTGACGCCATGCAGCGCTTCCGATTGCCCATAGAATGCCGAGAGATTTTCGACCTCAAGCAGCATCGCCATGACTACTCCCCCGTGCCGAGATAGGCGCGGATCACCTCAGGGTCGCGCTGCACCTCGGCCGGCGTACCCTCCGCGATCTTCTTGCCGAAATCGATCGCGACCACTTTGTCCGACACCGACATCACGAGGCTCATGTGATGCTCGACAAGCAGCACCGTGACGTGCTGCAGGTCGCGGACGCGCCGGATTTGGCCTTCCAGCGTATCGACCTCGTCGTGATTGAGCCCTGCCGCAGGCTCGTCCAGCAGCAACAGCTTGGGCTTGGAGCCTAGGGCGCGAGCAAGCTCCACGCGTTTTCGGATCGGAAACGGCAAGGGCCCGGCGGGCATGTGTGCGAAGGGCTCGAGATCCATGAATGCTATGAGCTCACGAGCCCGCTCCGTGATCCGGAGTTCCTCCTCCGCCGTGCCCGGCAAGCGCAGCGCCGAGGCAATGAAACCCGCGCGCGACCCGCTGTGACAACCGACCTTGACGTTGTCGAGCACCGAGAGCCTGTCGAACAGGGCTACGTTCTGAAACGTACGGCCAAGCCCGAGCGTCGCAATGCGATGACGCGGCTCCGACAGGATCGATCGGCCTTCGAACGCGATGTCGCCCGAGGTTGGCACGTAGAGCCGCGACAGGCAGTTGAACAGGGTGGTCTTCCCGGCACCGTTAGGTCCGATCAGGCCCGCGATCTGGCCCGTCGATATATCGAAGGAGATACCATCCAGCGCGACGATGCCGCCGAAGCGGACCGTGACATCATGCACCGACAGCAGGGGCGCGCCGGCAACTACACCTGCGGCCTGCGGAGAGACGGACCCCGGCATGCGTCGTTTCACTCCCTGACCGGGCAACCGGTCTCCCTTTGACTTTGTCCGCCCGCTTGATCTGCTTGAGCAGAAGTTCTTTGCGAGCTTGTCGTTACCGCTTGTCGAAAAGCGGAGATCTGTGAGATTGCCTCGATCTCGTGCCGCGGTCCAGTAGCGAAATTCAGCCCCGTGCGCCGAAAACGCCGCGCGATAGGAGTTGCGATGAACCAGCCGATGAAACTATCGATCGGTGGCTTGGGCGCCATCGGAATGGCCGTTGCCCACAAGATCGACAGTGGTGAGATTCCGGGCATCGAGCTCGCAGCTGTCGCCGCTCGCGATCAGTCGAAGGCCCAGGCGAAGCTCGCCGGGCTTCGCAATCGTCCCGCTCTGGTGCCGTTGGGCGCGCTGGCCGATCACGCCGACGTCGTGCTCGAATGTGTGCCCGCTCGCCATTTCGCAGAGATCGCCGAGCCGACCATCGCGAAGGGCAAAATCCTCATGCCATTGTCGGTCGGGCAACTGCTCACCCACATCCATCTCGTCGAGACGGCCAAGGCGACTGGCGCACGCATTCTCGTACCGACGGGCGCACTGCTCGGCCTCGACGCCGTCCGCGCGGTGGCCGAGGGCAAAGTCGAGAGTGTGCGCATCACGACACGAAAGCCGCCACGGGGCCTCTCCGGTGCGCCGCATCTCGTGACGAACGCGATTTCGGTCGAGGGATTGACCGCTCCTCTGAAGGTCTTCGAGGGCACGGCGCGGCAAGCCATTATCGGCTTTCCCGCCAACGTCAACGTTGCTGTGGCGCTATCGCTTGCCGGCATCGGCCCAGACCGGACCATGATCGAGATCTGGGCCGATCCAGGCGTCGACCGCAACGTCCACACGATCGAGGTCCGCTCCGACAGCTCCGACCTGACAATGACCATCGCCAATATTCCGTCCGTTGAAAACCCTGCCACCGGCAAGGTCACGGCCCTGTCGGCCGTCGCGGCGCTTCGCAGGCTGGTCGCACCGCTCGTGGTCGGCACGTGAGGCCCAGGCTACGTGCCATCAGCCTGTCCGGTTCGCTCGGCGTGTCTCGACTGAACCCGCATCGCCAGGCAACTTACCGTCCGACATTGCGTTGCGCCTAAAACGTCCTCTGATCGAGAGGATAAGCGTGGACGCATCGCAGCAGATCTCAGGAGCATGGGGCGTGTCGGTGCCAAATCGAGAGAATCGGCCGACATGGCTGCCGGTCTTGCGGCGGTTGCTGTTCCTGATCGGGCTTTACGCTCTGATCTTTGCGGGCGGCAAGTTGCTCGGAAGTTGGCTGGTGGATGCGCTCGCATTCGACGCCGCGGGCGCATCGACGGGAATGCGTGACATCGTAATGTGGGTCGGGCTAGCGCTCTACGTCGGACTGCTGGCGCTTCCGTTCGTTCCCGGCATGGAAATCAGCATCGCATTGTTCGCAGCATTCGGAAGCGCGGCGGCCATCCCCATCTATTTCGCTACGATCGCAGCATTGATCATCCCTTTCGTCATTGGCCGCACTGTCCCGCTACCGAGAATTTCCGGTGCGTTCAAGTCCATGGGCTTCGAAAAGGCGCATCACCTGATGCTGCGGCTCGAGCCCCTCAGCGCGGAGCAGAGAGTGGACCTGCTCGTAAAGAGCGCCCCGAGCCGGCTCCTGCCGGTCCTTCTAAAATATCGCTATCTGGCGGTTATCCTGGTGCTCAACATGCCGGGAAATGCCGTGCTTGGCGGCGGCGGGGGCATTGCACTCCTGGCCGGTTTGAGCGGGCTCTTTTCGCTTCCGGGCTATTCTGCGGCCGTGGCACTGGGCGTTTTACCGGTCCCGCTTGCCGTCGCGATTTTTGGGCAGCGGCAATAGGACGAGGATGCAACCATGATGCATGAATGGAGCTACGGCTGGGGGCATTTCGGCCCCGTGGGCATGCTGATTTTTGCAGCTGTGCTGATCTGGCCATTTTGGCGGATTTGCACGAAGGCAGGCTACCCGGGAATCGCATCGCTGCTGGTGCTAATTCCCATCATCAACGTGATATTTCTCTATTGGCTGGCCTTCTCCGATTGGCCGAGCTTGCGTACCCCACCGCCGCCGGCAGCGACGACCTGATTTGGCCGTATGCTTGCCGGAGACGCGCAGCGAACCTATCGTTGGCACGCGCTCGAAGCTACCCAACGGAGAATTCGCATGTCCGCCACGTCCGCCCCGACGAAATCACTCGCCGAGATGATCCGCTCGGGCCCCATGGTGGTCGCCCCCGGCGCCTATGACTGCATCACGGCACGGTTGATCGAGCAGGCGGGCTATCCGGCGGTCTACATGACCGGCGCCGGTACATCGGCAGCTCACGGCCTTCCCGACTACGGTCTGGTCACCATGAGCGAGATGGTCGAGAATGCCCGCCGCATCACAAGCTGCATCTCCGTGCCCCTCGTCTCCGACAGCGACACCGGCTACGGCAACGAGCTCAACGCCTATCGCACGGTGCAGGAGTTCGAGCGCGCCGGCGTCTCGGGCATCCACATCGAGGATCAGGTTTTCCCGAAAAAGTGTGGGCACCTCGACGATAAGGAGCTCGTCTCCCTCGAGGACTACACGGCCAAGATCCGCGCCGCCGCAGCGGCCCGCCGTTCAAAGGATTTCCTGATCATCGCTCGGACGGACGCCCGCTCGGTAGCCGGCTTCGACGAGGCGGTACGCCGCGCCAACGCTGCGGCGGACGCAGGCGCCGATCTGATCTTTCTCGAGGCGCCGCAAACGCTCGAGGAGGTTGCCAAGGTGCCGCAAGTCGTCAAGGCGCCGTGCCTGCTCAACATGGTGCTGAAGGGCAAGACCCCGCACGTGAACCTCAAGGACGCGGAGCGGATGGGCTACCGGATCACGATCCTGCCAGGCATGCTGATCTCGTCGATCATCGGATTGTGCGATAAGATGCTGGCCGAGGTGAAGCAAACCGGCGACCTGTCGCAGCCCTATGCCCAGATCGGCCCCGGCGGCATTTTCGCCCGCTTCGACGCCGCGGCCTGGGATGAGCGGCGCACCGCCTACCGCCCCTCCGCGACGGCCAAGCGGTCAGCCGCGGAATAGGCCCTTCATCTCCGCCAAAAAACCTTGGAGCGCCGGCCCGACCGAACGGGCGCTCGGGCTTGTATCAGCCTTAGGCTTTAGACCTGAGGCCGCACTCTCGGCCATCGCCGGACGCGCCTGAGTTGCCGGACGCGTTCCCGTTGGCGTGCGCGGCGGAACGGCCATGGCGCCGCCCGGACACGAATTCGTGTCTACGCGGCGAGCGCGAACGGGTTGCACAAGCGCTGGCGATCGATTTAATATCCGGAACGAACCGGATCATTATTAATCGTTTGCTTGTGCATTGAAGGAAGCCGCTCATGTCTCGAACAATCACCTTCCAGCTGCCGGCCCTTGCCACATTTGCACTGTTGGCCTCCGGCGCCGCCGCATTCGCCCAGTCGGTCCCTCAAACCCAGGACCCGAGCGCCCCATCCGTTCGCGAGATCCTGAGCCGTGCCGAAACTGAATCCCGGCGCCGTACGATCGGCGAGGTACTGGGCGGCATCGCCGGAATTTCCCGCGCCGAAGCACAAACAGCCCCTGCGGCACCTGCTGCTGAGCGGTCCGTTACAGATGCTCCGCGAGCGCCAGCCTCAGCGCCAAGTCCGGTAAGCCCAGCGATAAGTGTTGCTCAGACAACAGCAGGCAGCCAAGCGCCAGCCGCCGCCCCCGCATCGGCGGGCAGCTCCCGGAGTGGTAGCGGCACGCCGGTAGATCCGACCATGATTGTCACCATTCCGGGTGGAGCCGCGGCCCCAGCCGCCGACGCCGCACCTGCGACGGCGAACGCGCCACGCGAAGGCGCGGCGGAGGTGACATCAACCCCCGCGGCATCCCTACCCCGCGTGAGCCCGGCACCCCCCACACCGGCCGTCGCCCCCGCCCGCGAGCTGCCTGTGGTTTCATCGAGTGCTGACCGACCGATCGTTGTCCGGTCGCACCGGTTCTATGGTCATGTCCCTGGACGAGCCTGGTGTCCGCCGTCTCGTTGGTGATGTTCACGCGACAGCGGGAGCCGAAGACATATTGCTATGTTATATTCCGCTGCCGCAGTGCGTTGCGGGTCAATCCCGCGACAGCTAATCTCGACGCTATTGCTCAAAGGAAGCCTGAGGATGCTCGTCATGAACGTCAGATCGATGGTGACTGCGGCAGCTTTGACGATTGTTGCCTGCACACCGCTGGCTGCTCAGACGGGCCAGAGTGGGCAGAGTGTTCGCGACATTCTGAACCGCGCCCAGTCACAGTCCGATCGCAAGGCCGTCGAGGACCTCATCGGTAAGCTCCGGGGCGCGACCCCGGCGCAACCACCTGCTCCGGGCCAGCCGCAGGCCGTGCCGCCGGTCGCGGCCCCAGCTCACATACCTCCGGCGGCGACGCCCCCGACCGCTGCTCCGCCGGCAGTTGCCATTACGGAGCAGCCGGCGCCACCGCCGACCGCACCGTCCACTGCCGCCCCGGCGTCACCCGAACCGCCCGCCACCGCCGCCGCGCCGGCACCGGAGCCCCCGACACCGGCGCAGCCAGCCGCGACCGTTGCCACACCTGCGGCAACCGACCCATCCTCAGCCCCGACATCGGTCGGAACGGCGCCTTCTATCGGCGCCAGCTCCTCCGGTGCCGCGAGCGCCACCGTGACCGCGCCAGCCGCAGCCCCCGACACCACCGCGGTCGTCACTCCACCGGCTCAACCTGCCGCACCCGAGCAAGCCGCGACACCCGTTGCACCAGCGCCGTCACCCGCATCGCCCCAACCGACCCCCGTGGCCGCAACGCCCGCCACAGCGGAAACCGCACCCGTGGGCGCTCCGATCGGCCCGCAGGGAGCATTCCCGACACCGATCGGTCCGTCGGATACGGAAATGACGCGCGCACCTGAAATCGCTCGCGAAAAAGGGCTGCCGACCGTCGATATCGAGGTCTTCTTCTCCTACGATTCGAGCGAGATCACCCCGACAGCCGCCGAGAATTTGATGAATCTGGGACGCGCACTGGCCGATCCACGCCTTGCTGGACAGCGCTTCGTCATAGCGGGCCACACCGACGCCAGGGGTGCGAGAGCCTACAATGTGGCGCTGTCGGATCGTCGGGCGCAGTCCGTACGCATGTTCCTTGTCGAGCACTTCAAGCTCGCGCCGGAGAACCTCGTCGCGCGCGGATTCGGTGAAGCCCAGCTCAAGAATCGACGCAACCCCCTTGCTCCCGAGAACAGGCGTGTCCAGGTAATCAATTGGTCGGCTCAGACTGCCGAGCCGCGACGCCGTTGACGCGAAGTCGGCGGAACGGCATTGCCGGGAGCACTTTCATTTTTGAAGCGAGACCCGAATTGGGTTACTCATTGTGAGGGGAAAACACCCCGAGACTATTTTGAGCGGGATTAGACGCTGTCATGAATGACTCCGAGCAGCAAAGGCCACCGGGCTCTGATGCCCAGTTGCGCTACCCGCTGCCCACGGGGACGCGGGTTGATCACTATGTCATCCGTGAGGTTCTGGGTGCCGGCGGCTTCGGTATAACCTATCTCGCTGAGCACGAAGGCTTGGGCAAACAGTACGCCATCAAGGAGTACTTTCCCCACGCCTTCAGCTATCGCAGCGGCCGCACCGTTCTGCCGAGCGCATCCGGCGACGGCACCTACAAATGGGGGCTCGAGCGCTTCGTGACCGAAGCCCGTGCCTTGGCCAAGTTCAAGCACCCCGCCATTGTCGACGTAACGAGCATTTTCGAGGCAAACGGCACAGCCTACATCGTGCTGGCCTACGAATCCGGCCTCGATATGGCCCAATGGCTCAAACAGCTCGGCCGTCCCCCCGCGCAGGACGAGCTTGATCGCCTGTTGATGCCGCTGCTCAGCGCCCTTGAGGAGGTGCATCGCCACAATATGATGCATCGCGACATCTCGCCGGATAATCTCCTGATCCGCGAGGATGGCCGTCCCGTGTTGATTGACTTCGGCTCCGCGCGCGAATCGATCCGCGGTCGCGCTCGGGCACTGTCGGCGATCGTCAAGCACGGCTACTCGCCGCCTGAGCAGTACACGTCCAAGCCAGAGCTGCAGGGGCCTTGGACGGATATTTATGCGCTCTCGGCCACGTTGTATCGCGCCATCAGCGGCAAGCTGCCGCCGGATGCCACCGAGCGCTTCGTCCGCGACGAGGTACAGCCACTCGCTCGGCTCGCGCGCGCGCCCTATAGGGCTAGTTTCCTCAATGCCATCGATCGCGGATTGCGCATGAAGGTCGAGGAGCGCCCTCAATCGATCGTCGAATGGCGCGAGTTGCTTTTCCAGCCAGAGCCCCTCAGGCAGCCTGAGCGGGGTGGCAACGAGGTTGCCGAGCCGCCGCCCCCGTCAGCGGCATCTGGCTCGCGCCCCTCGCCTGCTGCGCGTCAGGCCTCGGTCATCGGCTCACGGGCCGCCAACTCGCAACGCGCAGTCCCCGCCGCACAAAGCTCGGCCCGACCGTCCCTGCATGCGCTTGAAGCCTCGCCTGCCTCGCGACGCGTAAGCAGTGGCAGCTCCATTCCCAAGAGCGAGCGGCCTGATTTGAGCTGGCTGGATCAGAACGACGATCCGATACTCGCGGACGACCCCGCCCCGCCACCTTCCGGCAATGTCGGTCAAAGCATCACGTACGCGATTCTGGGCCTTCTAGGAGGTGCCGTCCTCGGCGGGATGCTATCGATAGTATTAGCCAGCATCGTCTCCACGGAATGCTTCGCCGATCATTGCATTCTGCGCTATCTCGCGATCTGCTCCGCGATCGGTGCGGTCGCCGGAATCTTCGTCGGAATTCGTCTGGCCCGGTCAACTCCCGAATCTGAGGGAACGCCCCCCCTCGGGCGCTGATACGAAGCCGACGGGCGGTCGAGGTCGCCGTGTCCTGCCGCAATGCGACCGCCCTGCACGTCGCCCTCGATCCGCCCTGCGTCGTCGGCAGCTCACGGCTCCTTGAAGCCATAGGCCGGAACGCCCTGCTCGTTATCGTAGTACTTGAAGGGCAGGAACTTGCCCGACATCGTAATCTTGACCCGGTCGCCCTTCTCGTTGGGTTGCCGCTCCATCTGCATGTCGAAATCGATCGCCGACATGATGCCGTCGCCGAATTGCTCTTCGATGAGCGCTTTCCAGGCAGGACCGTTGACGAGCACGAGCTCATAGAAGCGATACAGCAGGGGATCCGTCGGCGGCATCGGCGTGCCGCCACCGCGCATCGGCACCTCGTTGAGCATCTTCGCTTCGCTCTCCGAAAGTCCGAACAACTGAGCTGCCTTGCTGGCCAGAGGCTTCACCAGCTTGTGCTGGCCAAGCAGCGCCCCGACGACGAGAACGGGGCTCATTCCGCCAATCTCGTTGCAGATGAATTCCCACGTCCAGTTCTTGTCCCGTTTGATGTCGAGGATTTTTTCTGTGAGTTGGTCGCGCGTCATGGCTTCATCTCCACTTTGATGTGCGATCTGGGAAAGGTCGATTTCGGCTGTGAACACCGTCACCGGCACCGGCTGTCGCGTGGCCGTTGGCCCGTGTGATGACCCGGGCGACAGGCGGCCGGGATCGGCGTGGCGTCGAGACGTGCGTCACATCCACCGCCGCCGTTATCATCTCGTTCGAGGCAACTGGCCGGACGACCGTCGGCGAGCGATTGCCTGCCATCCCGTCTCCGCCGGCCAGTTCACGCGACCGCGTCACCAGAAACTCGAGCAGATGATTGCGCAGCGGATAGTAATTCGGATGCTTGTGCAGCTCCGTCCGCGAGCGCGGTTCTGGAAGCGTATTCTCGACGATCTCGGCAATGCGCGCGCCAGGACCGTTGGTCATCAGCACGATCTTGTCGGCGAGCAGCATCGCCTCGTCGATATCGTGCGTGATCATGAAGATCGTCTGCTGACTTGCGCGCCGTATCGCGAGCACCTCGTCCTGCAGCGACCCCCGTGTCAGCGCATCGAGTGCCGAGAAGGGCTCGTCCATGAGCAGAATCTTCGGCTCGACGGCCAAGGCACGCGCGATGCCGACGCGTTGGCGCATGCCGCCGGAAAGCTGGGCTGGATTCTTATTTTCAGCCCCGTCGAGATGCACAAGCGAAAGATAACGGCGGGCATGTTCACGCACCCGCGCCGCGCTCCAGTCCCGGTGCCGTGACGCAACCCCAAGCTCGACGTTCCGCGCCGCCGATAGCCATGGCATCAGCGCGTGACTTTGGAAGATCACCGCACGATCGAGGCTCGGACCGTCGACCAGCTTTTCCCCGACGATGATGACCCCTTCGCTAGGCTGATCGAGCCCAGCGAGAATATTAAGGATCGTCGATTTTCCGCATCCAGAGTGACCGATAATGCAGACAAATTCTCCTGGATCGATCGAGAGCCAGAGGTTCTCGAAGACCGTCGTTGTCGACTTGCCTTTCGGGCCTCCAAAGCGGCGGGCGAGACCCTCGATGCGGATCAGTGGCTTTCTCGTCATGTTCGTCACCCTCAATCCGCGTAGGAGACGAAGCGCTGCAGCCGCGCCATGATCTGGTCGAGAACCATTCCAACCAGCCCGATCAGCAGAATTGCGTTGATCACGTTGGTGATCGACAGATTGTTCCACTCGTTCCAGACGAAATAGCCGATGCCTGTCCCTCCCACGAGCATCTCGGCCGCCACGATGACCAGCCATGCAATGCCGATCGAGATCCTCATGCCGGTCAGGATTGTCGGCGCCGCGGCCGGCAGGATCACCCGGAACGCGGTGCGCCACGTACCCAGCTCCAGCGTCTTGGCGACGTTGAGCCAGTCACGCCGGACCGAGGCCACGCCGAAGGCTGTGTTGATCAGCATCGGCCAGACCGAGCAGATGAAGATCACGAAGATTGCCGACGTGTTGGAATCCTTGATCGTGTAGAGCGCGAGCGGCATCCAAGCTAACGGCGAGATCGGTTTCAGCAGCTGGATGAAGGGGTCGAGTGCACGGTTCATCAGCGGCGACATGCCGATCAGAAAGCCGAGCGGCACCGCGATCGCCATGGCGGCCAAGTACCCCAGCGCTACCCGCGCGATAGAATAGGCGAGCTGAAGGCCGACCCCCTTGTCGTTCGGACCGTTGTCGTAGAACGGCCGCCGCAGATGCTCCCACAGCTTTTCGCCGACCTCGAACGGACCTGGCATCGCAGACTTGCCCTGCGTTGCCGTCAAGCCCATCAGCTTTGCGTATTCAGGATCGAGGTCTTGCGTTGGCAACCGGCCCGAAACGGCAACTTGCCATAGAGCGAGGAAAGTCACGAGGATTGCGATCGATACGATCGCAGCCCTCAGTCCAAGAGAATGGCCCATCCCGCTCAGGTCCGCTTGATCGCGAAGCTGTCGATATACGCTTCCGGCTTGGACGGATCGAAAACCTTGCCCATCACCGAGAACGTCTTCGAGGTCGCTTCGGGCGGCGTTAGTCCGACCTCCTTCATCAGCTTGGCTGCATCCGTCGCGAGATAGACCTGCTTGGCGATCTTCTCATAGTCGACATCGCCCTTGATCTGTCCCCAGCGCTTCATCTGTGTCAGGATCCACACCGCGAAGCTTTCCCATGGGAACGGGTCGAAATCGATCCGATCCGGCACTTTCTGCACCTTGCCGAGGCCGTCGGCGAACGTGCCAGTCAGCACCTGCTCGACCACGGTGACCGGCTGGTTCAGGTAGCTCGCCGGTGCGATCGCCTCGGCAATCTGCTTACGGTTTTCAGGCTTGGTCGCGAACGCGGTGGCATCGATGATCGCTTTCAACAGAGCCTTGTAGGTATTGGGCATCTCGTTGACGAATTGCTGGCTGGCCGCGAATGCGCAGCACGGATGCCGATCCCAGATGTCCTTCGACAGGATGTGAATGAAGCCGACACCATCGAAGACAGCACGCTGGTTGACCGGATCTGGCGCAAGGAAGCCGTCGATATTGTCCGCCCGCAAATTCGCGACCATCTCGGGCGGCGGCACCGAGCGGATCTGCACGTCCTTGTCGGGATCGATGCCATGCTCGGCTAGATAGTACCGCAGCAGGTAGTTGTGCATCGAGTAGTCGAACGGCACCGCGAACTTGAACCCTTTCCAGGATTTCGGATCGCGCCTGTCCTTATGCTTGATCGCCAGCGTAATCGCCTGCCCGTTGATGTTTTCGACCGCCGGCATCGTGTACGGAATCGGCGTCGATCCGGCACCCATCGTGATCGCGAGCGGCATCGGCGACAGCATGTGGGCGGCGTCGTATTCCTTGTTGATGGTCTTGTCGCGCACCACGGCCCAGCCAGCCGTCTTGATCACCTCCACGTCGAGACCCTGCTTCGAATAGAAGCCCATGGGGTGCGCCATGATGATTGGGGTCGCACAGGTGATGGGAATGAACCCGACTTTCAGCTTGGTCTTCTCGAGCTTTCCTGCCTCGGCGAAGGCCTCCATGGCATTGCCGAGCGGTAGGAACTGGCTGATCGCAGCCGCGGCGGTAGTCACCCCGACCGCCCGCAGGAACGCGCGGCGCTTCACATCATCCGGAAAGAGCGCTCGAACGACTGCGCCCTCGATCACACGCCGCGTGCGCGCATCCTCGTCGGCAGCCACCGCGGCATCGTGCTCCGCTGTCGACGAATGCTGGCCGCAGGCGCAGCCGGAGCCACTGAGCGGCCGGTTGGGATCGAACGGATCGCTGAAGCTCATGCCATAGTCCCTTTATTGAGCTGGGCTGGTTTCGATGGGAAAGCGCAGTGCCACCGTCACCAGATGGCAAAGCATGTGCCAGTTCCGGAAAGCGCAAGAAACGTCGCAAAAACAAGCATTCTCGGAATTGAGATGGTTTGGCTGGGGATCTCCATTGCGCAATTTGCAGGCAATCGCCCACAATGTTCGCAGCGCTACGCAGTGACGTTGCGCCTCAGTGCCGTCGCAGTAGCGGCCCACCCGTCAACTCGTTTGGGCGTGTCGCCCTTTCGGGCAATGCAGCCCGACTTTCGGGATCTTGATCCCATTGCCGTCCGCACCCTCAGGCGCCTAATCTTGCCATCGGACGACGCCCCTTCGAGGCACATGACAGGAGTGATCGAAATGCCCGACCCGCTCGTGGAGCAGATTGAAAAGCAGGTGCTGGCGTGGTCGGCCGTCGCCGTCCCCAACGAGGCGGCAAGCGCCATGGCGGCTCAGCTGGCGGCGCTCATCGATGGCTTCGAGGCTCTGCACGGCACGCTTGCTTTCGAGGACGAGCCGTCGAGCTTCGAGGCTGCACTCCAGGCGACGAAGGAGTAATGCGATGCAACGAACCGCTCCAGCTAATCCTCTGCGTCTCACTCTCGTCGAAGCGGCCGAGGCGATCCGCAAAGGCGAGCTCACCTCAGTTGCATTGACCGAGGCCAGCATCGCCGCCTTCAAGACGAAAGATGCCCCCCTCAATTCCCTGATCAGCCTCGACGCCGACGCCGCCCTCGAGACAGCCGAAGGCCTCGATCGGTTACGCAAGGCTGGCCGACTTCTGGGGCCCCTGCATGGCGTGCCTCTCGCCCACAAGGATATGTACTACCGCGCCGGCAAGCCCTGTACGGCGGGCTCGAAAATCCGTGCGAGCTTCGTCCCGACATATACGTCGACGGCCTTGGCGCGCCTCGAAGCGTCCGGCGCCGTCACGGTCGCAGCTCTCAACATGGCCGAGTTTGCTCAGAACCCGACCGGCCACAATGCGCACTTCGGCGACTGCCACAATCCATGGGGGCTCGACTATTGCCCCGGCGGCTCGTCGTCTGGATCGGGGGCCGCCGTAGCCGCGCGCTTCACCTATGGCGCCCTCGGCTCCGACACGGGCGGCTCGATCCGGCTGCCAGCAGCCATGTGCGGCGTCAGTGGCATCAAGCCGACGCAAACCCGCGTGTCACGATACGGGGCGATGCCGCTATCGTTCTCCGCCGACAATGTCGGCCCCCTTGCCCGCACCGCTCGCGATTGCGCGCTCATGCTCGGCGTCATCGCCGGCTACGACCCGAGCGATCCGACTTCAGCGCGCGAGCCAGTCCCCGACTACGAGGCCGCACTGGACGGGAATATCAAGGGCCTTCGTGTCGGCATCCCGACGACCTACTTCTTCGAGGATGCCGAGAACGAGATCGTGTTGGCCATTCGAAAAGCCGCTGCCGTTTTGCAGGATGCCGGAGCCGAGATCGTCGACGTAGCGCTTCCTCACATGAACGCCGTGTCGACATACGGTTCTGTGCTGTCGCGCGCCGAGGCGGCTGCCATTCACGGCCAGTGGATGCGGGAGCGGGCTGGCGACTACGCGGTCCACCTATCGGCACGCATTTACGGTGGCATGGCGATCCCGGCTGCGTATTACGTGGAAGCCTTGGCCCGACGTGGACCGATCCTCAAGGCCTTCGCGACGGAGGTTTTTGGCAAGGTCGACGTCTTCCTCGCACCAGGCTTGCGGAAAGCCGTGCCGACGCTGCGCGAGACCGATATCGATCGAGCCGGACCGAGCGCCATCGACGCCTTCAACGCGGTTTCCGCCAATACACGCCCGATCAACTATCTTGGCCTGCCGTCCATCAGCGTGCCCTGCGGCTTCGATCGTAATGGTTTGCCGATTGGCCTGATGATACAGGGGCGGCCGTTCGCGGAAGCTCGCATCTTGAAGGTGGCCGACGCTTACCAGAGCCTGACCGACTGGCACACGCTCACACCTCCGACGGCCGCTTAAGAAGCAGCCCGAGAGCCACAGGTCGCTTTGGTGTGGCTCCCCACCCCACGCCGAAGCGGCACCTAGAGCACGTTCACATTAGATGGACGCATAGCCGGCGTTGCGGAGGTAGTTGGCACATTCGCTCGGCTGGAAGTGTGGGAGGAGTTCGCCGATAGCGGTTGCGAGGGCCTCTCGAGATCGTGCTCTCGCCTTGCGCAGCAGCGTCTTGAGCTTCGAGAAGACCTGCTCGATCGGATTGAGGTCGGGGGAATAGGCCGGCAGAAACAGGCGGCGGGCGCCGACGGACCAGATAGCATCGCGAACCGCCTTGCTCTTGTGCGAGCCGAGATTGTCCATGACGACGATGTCGCCGGGTCTCAGCGTTGGAACGAGAACCTGGGTGACATAGGCGAGGAAGCTCTCACCGTTGATCGGGCCGTCGAACAGGCACGGCGCCACTATCCCGTCGTGGCGCAGCGCCGCGATGAACGTGAGCGTCTGCCAGCGGCGGTGCGGGACCTGATCCTTCAGGCGACGGCCGCGCAGGCACCAACCCCTGAGGGGCGCCATGTTGGTCTTGGTCCAGGTCTCGTCGATGAAGACGAGGCGCTCTGGATCGATCGTCGCCTGCCGCTGCTTCCAGCGAGAGCGATGGCGCGCGACGTCGGGCCTATCCTGCTCGCAGGCGAGCACGCTTTTTTTTGTGGCTCTGATCCTCGCGCCGGAACAGGTTCCAGATCGACACGTGGCTCACCGTCATGCCACGCTCGACCAGTTCGTCGGCGAGTTCTCGCGTCGTGATATCCGGCTTCTCGGCGAGGCGCTGCATCAGCCAGTCGCGCCAGGCCGCGAGCTTCAGCGGCTTGTGCCCACCCATCTGCCCCGGCTCGATCGAGCCGGTGGAACGATAGCGCTGCATCAGCTTGATGGCAGCGGACTCGGAGACGTCGAACCGTGCCGCTGCGGCGCGGCATGACATGCCACCTTCGACGGCGGCAACGATGCGAGCACGCAAGTCATTGTCGAGAGGCTTCGCCATGGATGCTGGCCCCCTGCCCAGCATCCATCGTGAATCATATTCGCGGCCTCATGGGAATCCCCTTCGATTCCATCAGACGTGAACATGCTCTAGTAAAGCACGCCCGTGTGACGAGCCGAAAAGATTTGCAACCATAGATTGCATTAAAGCTCCCTTGGCTATAGATATTCACGCCGATCAGGTCCCGTTTTGGGAGCCCCTGGAATGGCCCTCCCAACACCCCGGATCGAAACAATCAACCTTGTGTCAAGGCTTGTTCCCCACCATCTCCACATCTTTGCCACAACACTCCCATCCTTGCATAAAGCCGTGCTAACAATTCCGCGCGACTCGACAGGCGAGACTTTTCGGACTCAACAGGTCAGCTCAGCATGAACGATAAGCAGCTCAGCGAACTCACACTCCTGGAACTGCAAGATCTACAAGGCAAGCTTCACGTCGCCATCCGTAAAGCCATCCGTGAACAACAAGAGGCGATGGCTGCCCGGCAGAGTACACACCGGTCGACGGCTCCTGAGCCCAATCGTTCGATCGATCTAGCGCGAGAGCGTGATGCCTGGCTGGCACGTCGTCGAAACGGCATCCCGGCCTAGGGTCACTGATCGCTGCATCGGGCTGTGTAGCCGAGTGTCGGCTTCGGCTATCCCAGGTCGACACATGGACCTAGGAAGCCGGATGCCGCGCCGGCGCCGAGGATGCCGAATAGTGACAAGGCTGTGAGGCACAGAGCGACGGTACGTTGAAAGCGGCTCTGCGAGGGGCCCCAGTTGGCAGCGCCGAGGACCCGTTCAAAGGTTTCGAAGAACAAAAAGAACAATGTAAGTGAGAGCCCCGCAGCCAGTGTCGCGAGCACGATGACAGGCAGAACGCTTGCCACACCGAGCACGCCGCGACTGCTTACCTCGCAGGCGACTGACTGGTAGCCATACAGTACGCCGAGGTGCAGCGCCCACACGGTCGGACCAACGACCATGAGCATCAGCGTCCCGATCGTTGATCTGTGTTGCACGGGCTTGCGAGCGGAACTCTGCATTGACTTTGACCTTCAGATGACACGCGGAAAACCGTGAACGAGCACAAGTCCTAGTAAGCCTTGACCGGCTCCATAATAGGCAAGCAACGCCGTGCTCTCGAAAGTAATCCGCCGATCTCGATCGAGTTGGCCGGCAAAATGGCGAGCGACCGTGAAGCATGTCATGATCGCAACCGCTGCCACGATCTGACCTGTCAGGAAGTCGGCGAGATAAACGAGCGCGCCATAGCTGTTTTGCGAGGCCTTCAATCCACTTTGCATATGACCGACGACATCGACGGCCACAGCCGCAACAGCGAGCATAGCCCCTGCCATCAGAAAAAGCGGCGTCGGCCAGTGGCGGTCCCCAGGTCGTCCGAGCGAGCGATCGGCAAAACGAAACGCTGCGGCTGAGCCCAGAAACAGTCCCGCCGAGCTGAGCGGCCAGACGATCGACGGATAAGAGATTGACCAGACCGCGGGAGACACCGTCCACAGGTAGAGGTAGGAGAACACGTAGGCGAGGAAGAGCGAGCCTGCGACGAACATGAGCACGATCATGGCCCACCAAGCGTGGGAGGTGGGTCCCGCGCGGTACGTCGAAAGCCTGATACCGCCACCGATATCCACTGGACTACCCGGCTCTGGGTCAAGCTCCCAGGTCCAGGCGATGCAAGACGCGATTGCGAGCAGCCCACAAATAGTGGCCAGAACCACCAGCTTGACTGTCAAAAGCAGAAAGAACGCAGCCGTGAAAACCGCCGCGAGCCAGTGCGCCCAACCCGGCCCGGGCATTCTTAGAATATAGTCGGGACGCGCATCGATCGCGGTCGTCACGATTGTTTCGCGGCCGCCAGTCGGCGCATCAGGAAGATAATGCCTTCCTGCCTCTACGTCCTCCGCGAGGCATTTCTGTTCCCAGAGTGGCTCACGGCTCGTGACGTGGGGGATGGTACGCGTGCAATATACGTCGTTCGGGAGCCACTCGAGCGTCCCTGCATCCCAAGGGTTGAGCGGACCTTCTCCCGCCCTGAAGCGGAACATCAGATCGAGCACGAACAGCGCAACCCCGGCCGCGAATATATAGGCACCCACCGTAGAGATCAGGTTCAGCGTATCCCATCCCATGTCCGTGGAATAGGTCCACACGCGCCGCGGCATGCCCTGCAGTCCGGTCACGTGCATCGGTAGAAACGCAACGTTGAAGCCGATGAACATTAGCCAGAACACCCAACGTCCCAACCGCTCGGACATCGGGTTCCGGCTGGAGATAGGCGCCCAGTAATAGAATGTCGCAAACAGAGGAAAAACCATGCCACCGATCAGTACATAATGGAAATGTGCCACGATGAAGTACGTGTCGTGAACCTGGAGGTCGAACGGCACCATCGCCACCATCACGCCCGTAAGTCCGCCGATAATAAAAATGAACAAGAAGCCGAGAACGAACAATGATGGCGTCGTTATGCGCAAGCCGTTCGGTGCCGCAGCGATAGTGGCGATCCATGCGAACACCTGGATGCCTGACGGGATGGCGACCGCCATGCTCGCCGCTGAAAAAAACGCCAGGCTGAGGGCAGGTATACCGGTTGCGAACATATGATGCACCCAGAGCCCGAAACTGAAGAAGCCCGTACCGATCAGCGCAATCACGATCAACTCGTACCCGACGAGGGGAGTGCGAGTCATTGTCGGCACGATCATCGACACCAGCCCAGCCGCCGGCAGAAAGATGATGTAAACCTCGGGATGCCCGAAGAACCAGAAGAGGTGCTGCCAGAGCAGGGCGTCTCCGCCCTTGGCGGCCGTGAAGAAGGGCCACCCGAATGCGCGTTCGAGCTCCAGCATCATCGTAGCAAGAATCACCGCCGGAAACGCGAAGATGATCATCCCCGCAAAAATCAACATGGACCAGGCGAAGATCGGCATCTTGTCGAGCGACATCCCGGGCGGACGGGTCCGGAGCGTACCGACCACGATCTCGACCGCACCAGCGATCGCCGAGATCTCGATGAAGCCAATTCCGAGCAGCCAGAAATCGGCATTGTCGCCAGGAGAATATTTCAAGGTTGTCAGGGGTGGGTACATGAACCAACCGCCCTTGGGGGCCAAGTCGTAGAAGACCGTCGAGAAGAATACGAGTCCTCCGATCACATACGCCCAGATTGCGAAGGCGCTGAGCCGCGGAAATGGCAAATCTCGTGCCGCGAGCATCTGCGGCAGCAGCATCACGCCGAGCGCCTCCACAACCGGCACGGCGAAGAGGAACATCATCGTCGTGCCATGCACCGTGAAAATCTGGTTATAAAGGTCTTGGGACAGAAACGTGTTGTCTCCGACCGCGAGCTGAGTCCGCATCAGCAGCGCGAGTACGCCGGCGAGCAGAAAGAACAGAAATGCGGCCCCAATATAGAGAAGACCGATGACGTTATTGTTTATGGCCGTCACCAACCGAAATCCGCGCGGGGTTGCCCAGATCTCTTTCAATTTCTCCCGCTCGCCCTCCGGCCGCGGTGTCGGGCTCAAGAAGTGGCGCTGATCCTTCACATTGAGGCTCATCATCTCACCTCAGGCTGAAAAGAAGGATCAATCCGCCGATATAGGCGACCATGACAGCCAGAGAATCGACGCCGAACCGGAACACTGTTCTGTCGCGACGCTCCGCGAGACCTACAAGGAATAATCCCGTCACAAGAATACCTAGCAGAGCACCAACCGAGGCAAATCGTCCCGCGGACGCAATAACGGCTTGCCCCGGTGACGCGACATCAACGAAGAACAGGAGTGCGACATCGAAGAGGTTTGTGCCCAGGATGTCCGAGATCGCCATAGTGAAGAAGCCAAGCCGTACCGCGGCGAGCACCGTGCTCAACTCCGGTAGCGACGTCGAGATCGCGACGAATGCGGCGCCGACAAAGCTGGAGCCTAAGCCGGTCTTTTCGGCGATCGCCTCGCCGCTATCCGACACAAAGTATCCTGCCACGAGAATAATCGCGCCCGCCGCCGTCGCCTTCGCAATCACGGATGAGAGCGGCGCCTCAGATCTAGCGGCATCCTGCGCTTCGCCCGGTTCTTGATCATCGCCGTCTCTTTTCTTCCCGACGTTGGCGAGCCAAGGCTGTCGCTGATCGGCCAGTGAAAGCATGCGCATTGCGATCAGAAACAGGAGCAGGATCAACCAGGACCAGAGACCGATTCCCAGGAGCGCCACATCCCCGACGATCGTTGCCACCGCCACGATCGAAAGCAGCACGATGTTGAGCGCTCCCTGCAGAAGGACAATTGAGTCCGGCACCACCGATGTCAGCGCGCGTCGTCCAATGTAGAAGTCGGCAATCGCGAGAATGGCAACCTGCATGGCCACGCCCCCGAGGATATTGTTGATCGCCAAGCTGGGATTTCCGCTCAAGCTCGCCGTCAAAGTCACGGCCAGCTCAGGTAGCGATGTGACCCCACCAAGGAGAAGAAGACCGAGAAGCGCATGCCCGAGCCCCGTGCGTGCACTGATCACGTCTGCGTAGTGCGCAATCCGATATCCAGCGAACCAGACCACACCCGCAGCTGCGGCGAAGATCGCAAAATTTACGGCCAAACTCATCTCGGCAAGATCAGGCATCACTTGAGCCCTCCAAGATAGGTCGCGATCGCTGCCAGCTCGCTCGGCTCCAGACTCAGGAATGGCGGCATCAGATTTTCGGGCTTTATCTGCTGATTGAAGGCGATCCACCGCACCATGGCGGCATGCGAGTTGGGTAGCGTCGCCGCTGCTAAAGTCATCCGCCCCCCGACGTGGGTCAGATCTGGCCCGATCTCCCCTTTCGCTGACGTCCCCCGAATCGCATGACACGCCCCGCACCCCTTGGCGAGAAACAGCCTCTGTCCCCGTAGCGCCTCCGGACTGGAAGGCGGCGCTGCTGGTGCTTGGACGTTGTTGAGCCAGACCTCGAAGTCGGCTGGCGGCAGCGCGACGACGAAAAATGACATCAGCGCATGCGCGCCGCCGCAATACTCCGCACATTGCCCGCGGAAACGTCCTGGCGTCTCGGCCGATATCGTCGTGATGTTGGTGCGGCCCGGAATCATGTCGACCTTGCCGGCCAAGCTCGGGACCCAGAAGCTATGAATGACGTCTGCTGTCGTCAGCTCGATCCTGACAGGCCTCCCGACCGGGATGGTAAGCTCATTTGCCGACGCTATTCGCCGGCCATCATCGTCGATGTAGATGACACGCCACCACCAGCGCTCTCCCACCATGGACACGCGCATCGCAGCACCAGCGACCGATGACGGAATCACTCCCGCCACCATCAATACGAAACCGTAGCCGAGCAGCGCTGCAAGCGTCACCATTGGGAATATCAGGCCGCCGCCTACAATCATGGAGGGGCGCGCGAGGATCGTGCGGGCTCTCTGCGGACCGAGCATCGCGAGCCCGATCGCGACGACCATCAGCGCTAAAATGAATGCGCCGCCAGCAAATAGAAGCCACGACAGATGAGCCAGCCGCGCAGCTTCCCCGCTTCCCGGAGCTAGCACCGACTGTTGGCCACTGCAGCCGGCAAGCGCGAGTGCTGCACCCAAGAGCACCCATTGAATGGCGAGCCCCGGCCTCATGGCGCAACTGCCCTTCCTCGCGACTGCCAATCTACGGCCATCGACTGGTCCATTGCGCCGCGGCTAGAAAAATACGCCGCGACAGCCTTGATCTGCCGATCCTCCATCCGCTTCCCGATGCTGGTCATGATTGCGCCCAATGCCGTGCTAGACCGCTGGCCTGCGCGCCATAGCTTCAACTGATTGACGAGGTAGGCGGCCGATTGCCCCGAAAGAAGCGGATAGGCTTCGGATGTCGTTCGGTCGTGGCACGCCATGCAGGGAGGCAGACCGGCATCGACATCTCCCTTTGTCGCGAGCGTCTCGCCGAGCGCCAGGATGTCGGGATCGACCACGTGCTGGACTTGGCGGCGACCCGCCTTGCCGTGGCCAGCTGGTTCGAGGCGGGAATAGAGGGAGGCCAGCCGCGCGATCTCCTGCTCATCGAGGAACGCCGCGACGGGCTCCATGATCCCGCTCTGTCGTGCGCCCCTCGCATAGGCCTTGAGCGACAATGCGAGATAACGCTCCTTCTGCCCCGCGAGCCGCGGAACGAGGCTCGAGGACGGCGGACCTATGCCGTCGCCGTGACACCGCGCACATGCCGCAAGCGCTGCTCTAGCAGGCCCCCTGCTGAGTATCTGCTCTGGCGACGGTTGCTCAGCCGCCGCACTGCCATAGGCTAGCGCTTGATAGCTTTCGCCGTTCAATCTGGGCAGATGCCTCAGGAACGCGACAACGCTCCAAACCTCGTCATCCCGGGCCTGCCCAGCCCAAGCCGGCATTCCCGTGTATTTGATGCCATTCTTGACGATCCAGAACAGCTCACGATCACGCCACTTGCTCACACGACTTTGCAGGAGCGGAGGCGCCGGCAACATCTGCATCACTATCGGATTAGGCTGATCGCCCGGCGCCCCGTGGCAGGGTGAACAGCCACCTTGGTAGTGGCCGGCCCCCAGCGCAATCAGATCGGGATCATCGAGATTCGAAGGCGGCGAAATGAGTAGACTGTGAGTCCCAACTGAGTTTCGCATCGCGAATGTGAAAAACCAGCGCGTGATGGTGAAGTGTTCGCTGCTAGCCGCAATGTTGTACACTCCAGACCACGCAGCCAGCAGTCCGCCGAAAACCACGAGCACAGCCAAGCCTGCTGTTGTTGCGAGGACGATGCGCACTATGAAGGCCCTGGGCATCGCTCACCCCGGCGGTGCGTCGGGTATACGAGCCGCCAAGTCATTAATCCAGCGTGCCGCGATGACGACACCAGAACCGACATACGTCAGCGGACAAGCGGAAATCATGAGCAACCCAGCAAATTGCTGATCGGCCAGCTGATCGACCGGCGCGATGGCGCCACCGTAGCAGGCGAGGCTGTAGAGCGGCCGCGGTGCGAAGACGAGCAGAATTGCAAGCAGGCAATAGACCTTACCCGTGACGAGAAGGGCCAGAATTGCGCGCCATCGGTCGCTGTCCTGGATCGAAAGGATCGCCTGCCAAAACAGAATGGCGCCGCCAAGAAGACTGGCCGCCATGGCTACTCTAACAACAGCCGAGAGCATAGCCGCGTCCATCACCGCTGGAGCATGCCACACCCACAGCAACGCAGCCTGAACGCAAGTCGCCGTAGTGATTGTTACAAGGGGCGATCTCCGAACCAGCTCGAAGCTGACCAAGAGCCACGCACCAATGGGCGCAACAAGGCTCATGAGCGCGAAATGTACGAGCATGTGCTCGGTCAGCGTCAGCGGTCCTGAATACGCACGGGCCACTACGAGAGCGAAGCCAGCACAGACAAGTATTAACGGGAATGTCACGGCCACAGCGGGTGAAATTGGTGGTGCGCCGCAAATGCGTGGAAGTGCCATCACTCCTCCAGAACCGTCATCGGAACTGCAACCGCCATCCGGCTGACAGGTTCCATTAGGTTGACGCTTTCGGAGCATCAGCATCCGAACCGCGTGCTTGTGAATTCGTTTGGAGATCGTCTACGAGCGCTAATCTCGTCCGCGCCCAGCCATGCGCTCCGACACCCCCGCCACGGTCGGCGATGCTGAAATTGGAGCTCGCTGGGAACCCCGAAGACGGTCGAGACGTTACCTGTCCGTGAGCAACCATTTCAGCCGAACGATGTGGGGGTGGCGCTTGTGCCGCCGCGTATTTGCTCGTTTGCATCTCGACTTGACGATCCGCTGCACTGGGGAGGGCCGCGATGGCATCTCAAGAAATGATCGATAGGGGCAGCGCATCGACGAGCCCGGCCACAGGGACACCGGATCCACGGCCTCATCGATCCCTTGAGCGGCTTGCCAGCGCGCGCGTTGCCATCGAGGGCGTGTGGCCCGAGATCGATGGTGGTCGATTCTCGGTCAAGCGCGTCACGGGCGACCTTCTGGTCGTTGAGGCAGACGTCTTCGCGGATGGTCACGACAAAATTGATGCAGCCCTCGTTTACAGACGTTCCGATGCGTCGGATTGGGAAGAGGAGCCAATGCGCCCCGTCGACAACGACCGCTGGCGGGGAAGCTTTCGTTTGCTGGAGAATGGACGTTATGACTATTCGATCGTCGCTTGGCGGGACTTGTTCGCTTCCTGGCTCGATGAGTTCAACAAGAAGCAGGCAGCCGGGCTACCGGTAGAGCTTGAGCTCGAAGAGGGCTGCGTGCTCGTTCGCCACGCCGCGGATGCAGCCGAACGCGGACATGCCAACGATCGCGAAGCGCTGCGCCGTCTCGCCGACGAGATAGATGGCGCGGAAAGGCCGCGCCAGCGCGAGCTCCTGCTCAGCGAGGGCTGCGCCCAGCTCATGCGTCGCGCCGGGCCGCGCACGCATTTGACTACCTACCCGAAGACGCTCACAGCTTGGGTCGACCGCCCGCAAGCCGCCTTCAGCGCTTGGTACGAAATGTTTCCTCGATCGCAATCGAGCGACGTCAGCCGCCACGGTACGTTCGACGATGTCATTCAGCGGCTCTCCTACGTTCGGGACATGGGCTTCGACGTGCTCTATTTCACACCGATCCACCCGATCGGGCGAACGAATCGAAAGGGCCGCAACAACACGCTCAGGGCCGAGCCGAGTGACCCTGGCAGCCCCTACGCGATCGGCTCGAGCGAGGGTGGGCACGATGCGATACATCCCCACCTTGGGACCCTGGACGATTTCGCCCGCCTCGTTTCGGCGGCGCACGAGCACGGTCTCGAGATCGCCCTGGATTTTGCAATTCAGTGCTCGCCCGATCATCCTTGGATCAACGAGCATCCCGAGTGGTTCGACTGGCGTCCCGACGGGACCATCAAGTTTGCGGAGAACCCGCCCAAGAAGTATGAGGACATTGTCAGCGTCCATTTTTATCGCGAGGCTTTCCCGTCGATCTGGATCGCCTTGCGCGACGTGGTTTTATTCTGGGCGGAGCGAGGAGTGCGAATATTCCGTGTGGATAACCCGCACACCAAGCCTTACCCATTCTGGGAGTGGATGATCGAAGAGGTGCAAGAACAGTATCCTGACACGATTTTCCTGTCGGAAGCCTTCACTCGCCCCAAGGTGATGAAGCGCCTCGCAAAACTTGGCTTCACACAGTCCTACACCTACTTCACCTGGCGCAACACGAAGACAGAGCTCACAGAATATCTTACCGAGCTCACGCGCACAGAGGCGCGCGAGTACTACCGACCGAACTTCTTCGCCAATACGCCGGACATAAATCCATATTTCCTGCAAACGAGCGGCCGCGCGGGTTTCCAGGCGCGCCTCATCCTCGCCGCAATGCTTGCTGGCAACTACGGAATCTACAATGGATTCGAGATCTGCGAGGGCCGTCCTCTGCCGGGTAAGGAAGAGTACCTCGACTCTGAGAAATATGAGATCAAAGCCTGGGACTGGGAGCGCGAGACGCATATCCGGGACGACATCAGGCTGGTCAACCGGCTAAGGAGAGAGCGGGCGGCACTTCAACAATTCCCCAATCTGTCCTTCTACAACGCCTGGAACGAAAACATCCTCTATTTCGGAAAATTTACTGACGACCGGCGCGACTTCGTTCTCGTTGCAGTCAATCTCGATCCGCACAATGTCCATGGCGCCCACTTCGAGGTTCCGCTCTGGGAGTTTGGCCTTGCCGATGATGCCTCGATCGAGGCTGAGGATCTCGTCACGGGCGAGCACATTGGCTGGTCAGGCAAGGTGCAGCACATGCTGATCGACCCTCAGAGGCGCCCCTATCACATCTGGAGGCTTATAGATCCGAAAGGGACATCTGCGTGATGACAGCCACGCCCTCGACAACAGCCGCGAATGTCGCAAGCGAGCCAGGCCGAGATAATCCCTCAGCAGGCGCCATCGACCGATCGGTTTCGGACTGGTACAAGGACGCGGTGATCTACCAGCTTCATGTGAAAGCATTCCAGGACTCCAACGGAGACGGCGTTGGTGACTTCGCCGGCCTGATGCAGCGGCTCGATTACGTCCAAGAGCTTGGCGTCAATACGATCTGGCTTCTGCCATTCTACCCTTCGCCGCTGCGTGACGACGGCTACGACATCGCCAATTATCTGGACGTTCATCCGAGCTATGGCGATCTCGAGCAGTTCATGGGCTTTATTGCTGAGGCGCACCGTCGCGGCCTTCGGGTCATTACGGAGCTCGTGATCAATCACACCTCTGACCAGCACCCTTGGTTCCAGGCGGCTCGCAAGGCTTCTCCAGGTTCTCGCGAGCGGAACTTCTATGTCTGGAGTGACACACACGAGAAGTACGATGGAACAAGGATCATTTTCCTCGACACCGAGAAATCGAACTGGACTTGGGACGAGGAGGCAGGAGCGTATTTCTGGCACCGCTTCTATTCGCATCAGCCCGATCTCAATTTTGACAATCCCCAGATCTTTTCCGAAGTCATCAAGACTATGCGCTTCTGGCTCGATAGAGGCGTCGATGGCGTCAGGCTAGATGCCGTTCCGTATCTGTGTGAGCGCGAGGGCACCAATAACGAAAACCTGCCAGAAACGCATGCCGTACTGAAGCGTATCCGCGCCGAGGTTGACCGCCTCTATCCCGACCGGATGCTTCTCGCCGAAGCCAACCAGTGGCCCGAGGATACGCGACCCTATTTTGGGGAAGGCGATGAGTGCCACATGTCGTTTCATTTCCCCCTGATGCCACGCATGTACATGGCGCTGGCTCAGGAGGATCGATATCCCATCACCGACATCCTTCGCCAGACGCCCGAGATCCCCGAGATTTGCCAATGGGCGCTGTTCCTGCGCAACCACGATGAGCTCACGCTTGAGATGGTGACGGAGGACGAGCGGGACTACCTATGGCGCACCTACGCATCAGATCCCCGAGCCCGCATCAATCTCGGTATCCGCCGCCGTCTAGCCCCCCTTCTCGAAAACGACCGGCGCAAGATCGAGCTGCTCAATGCGCTTCTCCTGTCGATGCCAGGGACACCCGTAATTTACTACGGCGACGAGCTCGGGATGGGCGATAACTATTATCTTGGCGATCGCGACGGCGTGCGCACGCCGATGCAGTGGTCGGTCGATCGAAATGGAGGGTTTTCCCGCGCCGATCCGCAGCGCCTCTATCTCCCGCCCATAATGGACGCCAACTTCGGCTATCAGGCCATCAACGTCGAGGCCCAGCAACGCGACCCTTCCTCGCTTCTCAACTGGATGCGCCGCATGATCGCCGTGAGGAAGCTGCAGCCGGCCTTTGGTCGCGGCGGGCTGATCTTCCTCTACCCGCGAAATCGTAAGGTACTGGCGTTCATTCGCGAGCACGGGGACAGCCGCCTTCTTTGTGTCTTCAACCTCTCCCGGTCGGCACAAGCTGTTGAGCTTGATCTGTCAGCCTATCAAGGAGCTGTTGCGATCGAGCTCACGGGAAACTCGCCGTTCCCGTCAATCGGTGAGCTGCCGTACATGCTGACGCTACCTGCCTACGGCTTCTACTGGTTCACCCTCGCAGAGGGGGGCCAGGAGCCAGAATGGCGAATCGTGCCCGTCGAGCCCGCGAAGGGCCTCGTCACAGTCGTGTTCTCTGACGGATGGGAGAGCATCCTGGCAGGGCGTGAGCGAGGCGAGCTTGAGCGCGCGAGTTTACCCG